>CAWAYH010000001.1:0-474738 GCA_963786195.1 uncultured Acidobacteriota bacterium
AGGGGGCTCATCGCGATCTGCGAGACGTTCCACAACACGAAGTAGGCGGTGATCACGAGCGAGAAGGCGATGAGCAGGTTGCCCAGGAACGCCATTAGCGTTGAGCGCCGGGCTGCCACAACATCTGGCGCGCGAGCAGGCCGCCGATGTCCTGACGCGAGACCCGGGCCTGCAACTCGGCGAAGCCGGCAGGCCCCATGGACTGAAGCGTTCGCGCGGCCCGGACCGCGACCGCCCACGTGTCGTCGAGATGCGGCGCGAGGCGAGCGGCCGCGTTGCCAGGGCCCTGCCAGCCCCGCAGCGCGTAGGCCGCCATCGCCCTGACCGGCGGATCGTCGCTCTCCAGCCCCTCGATGGCGACGCGTGCCGACTCGTCGTCGAGCCCCACGTATGCCAGCGCTTCAAAGGCCGTCGCGCGCACCTCGAGCCGGGTGTCGCGAGTCCAACGGCACAAGACGGGCCGCGATCGGGCAGTGCCACAGATGGCCAGGGCCTGGATGTAGTTGAGCCGGTTGGCCGGATCGAGCTCCGACAACTCCAGCAGAAACGGCTCGCACGCGGATCCGAACACCTTGAGCGCCGCGCCGCGCCGGCCGCGGTGCAGGGACGTGTCGTGCACCCGCACGACGATGGCCTCGAGGGCTGTCAGGTCGTGCATGTCCGTCAGCCCGTCGAGCGCGGCGGCCCGCACGTCCGGGTGCGGGTCGTCGAGCGCGGCGACGAGCTGCGGGGTATGGTCCGTGGCCTGGATCAGCCCGAGCGCGCGCAGGGCGCGCGCCCGCCGCCACCACAACCGGCTCCGCAAGTAACGGTCGGCGATGGGGAACAGTGACATCGCCTGCACGACCGCGCGAGCCTTGACGATGCGCGCCGGGTCGCGATCTGCGATGAGAGGTTCGATCACCAGCCAGGCGATCGTGATCCGATGTCTCGCGGGAGCGTGCAGGAGCTCGTCGCGCGCCGGGTCGTCTCCCTCGAGCGCACGATGCACGAGCGGGCGGTACCGCTGCAGGCGGCGGCGGTCCAGCGCCTGCTGGACGCCGAATTCAGCCCGTTCGAGGACGACCGCTGCGGCCATCGTGACTGCGGTCGCGACTGCCGCCCAGACCATGATGGGCGCGAGGCGCGCACATGCGCCGAGCAGCTCGGTCATCGAAACCCCTGCACGATCGACACGGTCAGCCGGTCGAGCCTCGTATCGTTCGACCGCCATTGGTGCTCCCACGTGGTGGCCACCGACGTGAGCGACGGCAGGCGGAGCTGCAACGTGGCCGCGATGGTGTTCGCGCCCAGGTTCCCAATCCGATCGGCTGTGAGATCTTCGAAGCTTTCGATGCCGTACGCGTACGTGCCGGTCATGTCCACCCTCCGCCAGCCGCGAAACGTTTCGCGAAGCAGCACGGAGTGGTCACCGGAGGACTCGCCGGTGGTGCGGAACGACGACCAGGAGTACGTGTAGCGCGCGGCGAGTCGCCACCGCTCACCGCTCTCCCACGCCAGGATCGGTGATGCCGCGGTGACGTCGACGTCGAAGAACGACAGATGACGGACGTTGCCGCCGATCTCGATCGCCCCTCGGTACTGCCTGACCTCTGCCGTCAGGTCGCCGTTCGGCAGCGAGGTGTTGTTCACGCCTCCCGCGCCGCGCATGGCCAGGTTGGTCGAGCGATTGATTCGCCAGATGCCGCCGCCGCCGACGAGCGTGTCCGACGATCCATTCCGGTTCTGCACGCGCGCGCTGGCCTCGATCTTCAGCCGCGGCCAGACGCGGACGGATGCGGTCAACGAGGCGGACCGCGCGTCGCCCACCCCTCCCTCGGCGATTCCTTCGACCCCGATCGATGAGCCGTACGCTCTCTGCGTGGCTTCGTACCCCTCGACCAAGTCCGGATCACCCGGCGCGAGCGCCGTGGCCCGCTTGTAGTACTCGAGGGCGCGCCGGTCGTCGCCGGCGCGCCGGTAGGCGCGGGCGAGCGCGCCGAACAGATCGGCATTCTCGCCGGCGTCCTGTTCGGCGCCTATGAGGATCTCCAGTGCTTCATGCCAGGCGTCTCTTCTCGTCAGTGCCACGCCCAGACCGATACGCGCGTCGACGTCCGAGGGATGCTCGAGCACGACTGCGCGAAACCCGGCCTCGGCTTCCTCCGTTCGTCCCAGGCGGAGTTGCAGCCTCGCGATCCACAGCCGGACCTCGACGTCGGTGGGATTCTCGGCGACGATCCGCTCGAAGATGGCAAGCGCTTCGGCGGTTCGTCCTGACCGCGCCAGCTGTTCTGCGAGGTTCCGATCGGTCGACGGCGACTGGCACGTCATGGATAGGACGAGCGCTGTGGCGAGAGGAACGAGCATGCCAACCATGGTGTGTGACGGGCGATGGCGCGCCCCGCCTCCGACAAATAGTAAGCGCAGAGCGTGCCGAAGATGTCGCCCTAGCCACACGTCGCGTTCGTTTGACGCTCGTCCTCAGCTGCGAGTCTTGGTCACGGCCAAACACGAGACAAGGCGACTATTCCATTGATCGCTATAGCACAAACGGGTAGACTCGTGCCATGTCTCCACTCCGCCGTGAAGGCCCAGAACCAGACGATTTTCTTCCGCTGCCGCGGGATACCTTCGATGTCCTCGTCTCGCTGGCCGATCGAGATCGCCATGGCTACGCCATCCTGCAAGACATCGCTGAACGGACGGACGGACGTATCCGTTTGAGTCCCAGCACCCTCTATGCGGCGATCAAGCGGTTACTCGAATCCGAGCTCATCGAAGAGCTGCGCGAACGACCCGATCCGGCTCACGATGACGAGCGTCGCCGCTACTATCGCCTGACGCCGTTGGGTCGGCGCGTGGCCGAATCTGAAGCCGCCAGGCTCACACGTCTCCTCGCGGATGCGAGGGCCAGCGGGCTCGTCCCGCGGAGACGATAGCGATGCCCGCCACACGTGGTGAACGGTCGGCGCGCGCGTTGTTCGCAGCCGTACTGCATCTCTACCCAGGCTCGTACCGTGACGAGTACGGGAGGGAGATGACGCTGGTCCTGGTAGACCGGCTCCGCGCCGAACATACGGCCGTCGCGCGAGTCGTCGTGTTCCTGGGCGCCAGTGCCGCGGTCTTCGCGGATGGTCCCAAACAGCACGCGCTCGTCCTGGCGCAGGATCTGCGACTCGCCCTTCGTCTGATCCGGCGCGAGAGATGGTTCGCGACGGTGGCCATTGGCACCGTGGCGATCGGAATTGCCCTGTCGACGGCCGTCTTCAGCGTCGGGAAATCACTGTTGGTCGACGCGCTGCCATATCGCGAGGCCGAGCGCGCAACAATGGTCTGGGTGACCAATCCGCGACAGGGTTACGATCGCGACGTCAACTCGTATCCGCGCCTGCTTGCCTGGCGCGAGCACAGCCAGCTGATCGAAGCGTTTGCGGGCTATGCGTTCCGGCGCGCGGTCGTGACCGGCATCGGCGACCCGGAGCAGCTCCTCGTCGTCAGAGCCACACCAGAGTTCTTTGGCGTCGTTCAGACCGAGCCGGTCGCGGGACGATTGTTCGCCGCGACCGAAGAACAAGCCGCAGTCGTCGTGCTCGGCTACGGCCTCTGGCAACGAAAATTCGGCGGGAACGCTCGCGCGGTCGGTCAAATCCTGCGACTGGATTCGGTCCCGCACACCATCATCGGTGTGCTGCCGCAGTCGTTTCAGTTCCCCGCACGCGATCTGGACGCGTGGGTTCCATTGCAACCGAGCGCAGAGGAACGGAGCAGCGGCGCCTTCTGGCTGCAGACCGTCGGGCGACTCAAGCCCGGTGTGTCACTTGCACAGGCGCAACAAGAAATGACCGCGATCGCGGCGCGGCTGGGGGCTGAGCGGCCCAGCGATCGAGAGCTTGGCGTCGCCCTCGTCGGTTTGCGCGACGAGATCGCGCGCCCATTCAGACCGGCGCTCATCATGCTCACCGCAGCCGTGGTGGGCGTCCTGCTGATCGCCTGCGTGAACGTCGCGGGAATGCTGACGGCGCGCGGGGCGGCGCGGCGGCGGGAAGTCGCCATTCGAACCGCGCTCGGCGCGTCCAGGCGTCGCGTCGTACGGCAACTGCTGACCGAAGCGGTCATTCTGTTCGTTTTCGGGGGCGTCCTTGGCGTCACTCTCGGGTCGGTGCTCCTGCGGTTGGTCGTGACGGTCGCACCGCCGACGCTGTCGTGGCTTCGCGACGTTTCACTGGATGGAGCGATGCTCGCGGTGGCGCTCGGGATGGCGGCCCTCACGGGAGTACTCTTTGGCGTCCTTCCAAGCTGGAAGGCTGCCGGAGCCGACGTGGTCGAAGTCGTTGCCAGCGGCGTCAAGGGTGCGGGACGCGGAGGTCTGTCGCAAGGTTTCAGACGGGCGCTGATCGTGTCGCAGATCGCTATCGCCACGATGGTCGCGTCGGCGGCGAGTCTGTCGCTCACGAGCCTCGTCCATGCGCAGCGTGTCGACCTCGGATTCGAGCCAGGCCATGTGCTGACCGCGCGAGTGGAGCTTCCGCGGACTAAATACCCGGAAGCTGCGGCTCGCCAACAGTTCTTCGATCGCTTGCTCGAACGCGTGCGCGCAGTACCTGGTGTCACTGGTGCTGCCGCGGGGAGTGTGGTCGTGGGTCGGTCAAGCTCTTCCGGGTTCTCGATCGAGGGTCGCCGGGAGACGATTCAGCAGCCACTGACATTCGACAGCATCACGCCTGACTTCTTCCGGGTCCTTCAGGTTCCCCTGCTCCGCGGACGCTTTTTTTCGGATCGCGACCGCGCTGACACACAACCCGTCGCCATCATCAACGAAACCACAGCGAACACGCACTGGCCGAATGAGGATCCGCTTGGTAAGCGTTTCAAATTCGGAGAACCGGACGACGATGCACGGTGGAGGACGGTCGTGGGGATTGTGGCGGACACGCGACGGGCCGGCGTCGATCACCCTGTGCGCACCGAGTCCTATCAGCCGTTCACGCAAGACTCGCGGTCGATGACCGTCCTCATTCGCACCGCTGGGGAACCGGCTGCGATCGCGCCCGCGCTTCGTGCGGTGGTTCGCGAGTTGGATCCGGATCAGCCTCTCGCACGGGTAGCGCCGCTGGAAGAATTGATCGACATCCAGACCGCCGCCCGCCGTTTCAACACCTGGCTGCTCGGCGCCTTCGGCGCGGCCGCCATAACCCTCACGGCGATCGGCCTGTACAGCTTGCTCGCCTATCTGGTTGTTCTTCGCCGACATGAAATGGCCGTACGTCTCGCGATCGGTGGAACGCCCAGCCATGTGCTTGGCCTTATCGTGCGCCACGTCTCTTGGGTGGTCGGAATAGGAGTGAGTCTCGGCTTGGCCGGAGCGCTCACCGCGGCGAGGTCGATGCGAAGCCTGCTCTTCGGGATCGAACCGTGGGATCCGCTGTCACAGACAGCGACGATCGTGGCGCTGGGCCTCGTCGCGGTCGCGGCGGCGTGGATTCCGACACGCCGGGCCATGCGGGTGGATCCTGCGATCGTGCTCCGAACGGAATAGTTCAATCACCCGGGCGAGGTGCTGCCTGACCGCGAACCCATCGATCGTGCCGTCGACACGGCGGCGCCGTTCACAGCTGGAACACGAGAAACGTGCCGCGGAGATTTGCGTTGCTCGCAGGCTTCGTCATGGTCGGCGCGTGGGCGAAGGCCTCCACGAAGTGCGGGTTCGCGACGAAACAGGCCGCGCGCCAGCCGCTGAAGCGCGCGAGGGCGCGGCCCATGCCAGAGTAGAGCGCGAGCAGCTTGTCTTCGCCGTGCTCCGCGCCGATGCGCACTCCATACGGCGGGTTGAAGCAGAAGACGCCCGGCCTCATGCCGCGCACGGCGGGCAGCATGCGCTCGATGTAGTCTGGCGTCAGCCCTCGAACGTCATGTTGCGCGATGACGATTGAGTTTTCGTAAGGGGGACCGGTCAGCCCGGCGGCGCGAAGGTTGCCCACCATCGCGGGAATGGTTTCCGGATCGGCGTCGAGCGCGACTATCTGCGGCACGGTTCCTGGAAACAGGTCGGGTGCTTCTGCGCGGCAGATCCTTGAACGCGGCGAGATGGCGCTGCGGGAGATCCGAGGGGCGACGAATGGCAGCGCCGGTCGCGAGGCCGGCGGCCTCGATCGCAATCGTGGCGCCGCCAGCCATCGGATCGACGAGGGGCTCAGTGCGCGCGTCCCAGCGCGACAACATGATCAGCTGCGCCGCCATCGTCTCGCGCAGCGGCGCTGGCCCGGCGGCCACGCGCGCGCCGCGGCGATGCCGCGCCCCGCCGCCGATGTCGATGCCGATGACCGTACGCCGCGCTCCCGGCGTTCCTGCGCGGCGCACGACGAACACGACGTCAGGCGAGTCGGCGTCGACTTCGGACGCCACTCTTCGTGACGCCAAGGTCTCGACGATCGCGTTCTTGACGACCCCGCGGAGCTGGAGTGGCGACGCCTCGAAGTCGAACGAGGGACCAACCTCGACCGAGAAGCGCAGGGATGCGCCGCCAGGGAGCCTGTCGTCCGACGAGAGCGCGGGCAGGAGGTCGTCGAAGAGCGGCTCGAGGCGCACCGCAGTGCTCGAGCACAGATCCCAGGAGATTCGCGACGACGTGCGGTGATGGCAAGCGGCTACCCATGCGATGCACGCCTCGAAGGGATAGAGCAGCGTCGCTTCCCCCTCCCGTTTCGGTTTCTCGACGCGCACGCCGAACGGCGAGCGCATCACGAGCCGCTTGAGCTCCGCCTCCATGACCCGGTTCGCGCCGCCAGAACCCGTCAGGCGCAGCTCGTTGCAACGCTGTGCGCTCACGCGTTGCCCGCGCGCTCCACCGCGGCGACCGACACTTGGTAGCGCGTATTTCTGGCGTTCTCAGGCCGGTCGTCAGGACTCATTCAGCTCGGCCAATAAAAACGAGTCTTCGTTGAAGTCAGGATCTCGCAAGTATGCCTGGGCGTGGTGGAGCGATCCTCTCAGGCGGCCGGACCGACGAAGCATATACCGTTGCCGTCAGGGTCGCGGACGATGAAGTCTCGTCCCCCCCACGCCTGCTTTTTGAGCTTCTGGTCGAACATCGCCCCTGCCGTCACGTACTCAGCGTAGAGCGCTTTCACGTTCTCGACCTCGATGAAGGCGGTAATGAATCCATCCCGGTCTTGCGCGCCAACAGCGAGCACGGGCTCGTGCACGAATTTGAGATGTACACAAGCACCGTCGCGCGACACGGAGCCATAGAACGGTGGTTCCCCATGCAGGAAATCGATCGAGAAACCGAGAGTGTTCCTGAAAAACTCGGCCGACGTCTCCACATTGGCAGCGAAGATCACCGGCACGGCGCGCGTGAGTCGAGGTGTCGGCGACATGGGTTTGGTCTGCGTGGGCTCATTGGCAACCGCGACCTTCAATGCCGCCCAGTTCGCGTAGCCCGCCTCCAGCGCGATGATCTCCTGCGCCTCGCGAAGTGGGAACTCAAGCGCGAGCGCCTCACGGTCGGTCAGCGTCTGGTAGCGGGCGAGACCGCGAATGCGCCCACCGATCGAGTAGTTGCCCTCGCGATGCCAGCGAACGAGCTGTTTCGCCTGCTTCTTGTAGATGTCGAGACGAGACATGAGCACACCCTCCCTACGTGGTTGCTGTAGGTGGGCCGTGCCCTTTCGGCGAGAGCCGATGCGCCCTACGGACTGAGATGCGATGCGTATGCGCCCGGCCACTGCACCACGTGGTCAGGCCCTCGTGCTGCGCAGGCGGATCGTAATTGCCTCTCCCGCTCGCGTCAATATGCGGGAATGTCTGAAGGAAGGGATGGTTTCGTCGAGTCACACGGTGGCGCTGCTCGTCAAGCCACGAGGGACCTAACGTCGTGCCCTCGAAGGGACTTTCTGGAGCAGGTCCGTCGACCAGTTCTGGATGATGTCGAGATGCGTCGCGGCAGGGATGGTGACAGGCTCGCTGAGTACCATCAGGAAGCGCCCGTCCTTCGCGATGTCGTAACCGCGGACCGGCGTCGTCCCGCCGTACTGGGTCTGGAACAACGGCTTTGGCTTCCCCGACGTAAATCTCGTCCCACTCGTGACCGGCACTGCCATGACCGTGTTGCCACTCAGGAGGGCGGAGGGCTCGGCACGCAGGTAGTACAACGTGCGTCCGTCGCGCGCCCACAGCGGTTCGCGGCCGCCGTTGTTCGAGATCTGGTGCCTCGTTCCCGGGCCAGGGAACGGTTGGACGTAGACCTGCGGCTGCCCGGACTCGTCCGATACATACGCGAGCCATCGCCCGTCGGGAGACAGCGCCGGCTCGATGTCCGAGAAGCGCGAGCGCACCAGAGGCGTCGCGCGCCAGGTCGTCCCCTCGCGGGTCAGCGTCCAGATGTCCCACGGTTTGTCCAGGACGTCCTGCACGAACACGAGCGTATTGCCGTCCCGCGTCCAGTCTGCGGGCACCCGCGACTGTTCGGCCGACTCGTCGAGAATCTCGGGCTCGTGTTGCCCTCCAGTGGATGCAACCCAGTGCAGATGCGCAGGCCCCCGCAGCGCCCGCGAAATGGTGAGACGGCTGCCGTCTGGCGTCCAGATCGGAAATGCGTTCTGCCCCCCAAAAGTCACGCGCAAGCTCGGGCCGTCGGGCGGCTCGTGCACCCACACGTCCTGATCCTGCGAAGGGTGCAGCATGACCGCGATCCGCTTATCGTCGATCAGACGCAACATCAGGTCCCCTTCACGTTGCGCGGCGGCCTCGCGCCAGAGCCCGTAGGTTAGCCCAACATAGACGACAGCCCCAATGGCAGCGACGAGCGTGCTCAACCCACCCACGACGGCCCAGTATTCCCTCCCACGCCAACCGAGCGGCCACCAAGGGATCACCAGCACCAGCGCAAGCACCACCGCCGCGAGCACGAACGCCCTTGCTTGCCCACGTCGTTTCATGATCGCGATCAGGAACGGTGCGTCCGCGGCATGAGTTCTCACACAGTCGTTTGACAGGCATGTTCAAGCGGCGCATGATCCGCGCCGTGCGTGCGGGGCAATCCGCGCTGTGCTGGCGGGAGGGCGGGGCCGCATAAGGGGCATTCCGTCAACCACGCGCGCGAAAACCCGTTAATGGTTCTTATCGTCATGAGCTGATCGAGCTCTTGCCCCTGATGGTCGCCGCCGGGCTGTTCGTCTGGCTGATCCGGTGGATGGAGCGGACCGTGCAGCAGGAACCGGTGAAGACCCGTGCACACGCGGTCTCCATTGGGATGACGATCCGGGAGGTCGAGCGCGTGCGCCCCATCTTCGACGCGCAAGAGGGCTTCTGCATGCGGCGGATGCAGACCACGTGTAATTGCGTGGAGGCCGCTGGTCGACGCGCTCCTGAAAATTACCAAGGAATGGAAAGACGAGTACCTGGAGTTTGAGGGCAACCCGGACTGGGTGCTGGCCTACTGGGAAGAGCATGGCGGGAAGGCGCGGGTGGAACAGATCGCCAGGTATCTGAAAGACCTCAAGGCGGCGAGCCGGCCGGAGCATCCGGCGGCGAGTAAGGGGGCGGCATGAGTGAGCAAGATGTCCAGGCCGGGCTGTCCGGCAAGCCATTTCAACAGGGCATGTCCCTCGAGGACTACGAACGGGGCGTGGCAATGCGGCTCGGGCCGAAGGTCGAGGTCCCCGGGGTCGCGTACACGCTGATCCTTGTTTCGCCTTTTCTCCCGATGGTGTACCCGGTCCTGGGACTGACGCTGTATGCGGCGGTCGCCGGGGTCCTGGCGCTCGGTTTCGCGCTGCCGACGCCAAAGGAAGCCGAGATCTTCGTCGCGCTCGGTCCTGTGCTGTCGCCGCATTCTTCCCGGGGTATGTCCTGGAGCGCAAGGCTTCGCAGCTGGGAATCTACCGCATCCTGCGCAGCACCTGGCGGCTCACCGGCCTGATCATTCTGTCGATGTTCGACCTCACCGATGCGGGGCTGAAGTTTATTGGGCCCGTGGCCCTCACCCGCGCGTCCGGAGCCGGGCTGTTTGGCGTATTGATCTTCCTAGTCATCGTCCATTTCGTCTGCTCATTCCTGGACCGCCTGTATTTTCCCGTGAAGTCCGAAGTGCTCCGCGCGCGCGAACAGTTGGCCAAGGGCCAGGCGCCGACCCGCAGTCTTGGGAAGCGGTGGTTGTATGGATGGCTCTGGTTGCTGCCGGTGCTGGTGGCGTGCAGCATCGTGGGGAACACCGCCATCAAGCTCGCCGCGCCTGAGCAGATTGAGACGCTGCGGCCGGTAGTGTACCTGGCCGGCCTCACCGTCTGGTTCCTCCTATGCGTCTTCGGCATCCTGCCTGGCACGAGCAAGCGCAAGAAACTGCTGATCGACCCCGACCTGGTGAACGTATGAAAAAATGCTTCGACGGCGCACGGAAAGAACTCTGACGGCTGCCGCGCATACGGACTGACGATCGACTTACCGCCGGCGATACGCTTCAGTTCGTCGCCCTGAATGACCTCCCACAACTGAATCTGCGCGGCGGGCAAGCCCAATGGAACTTCGGTCTGTTTTCCCCTCTCGTATGTCAGCAGATGCGCGAACTCGTGCATTCCGACATGATAGGAATCTTCGTAGTAGGCGAAGCTGTGTCGGAGCGAGGGGACCGACAAGATGACAGTGCCCCAGACATGAGCCTGCCCTGCGAGTTCGGCCCGCCCGAAGCTATAGTCGCGATCGAAGTTATCCGGGTACAACAGAACCTCTGACAGCGCGCTCCACTTGTAGCCCGACCATCCGACGCTCAACGCTGCGGCTGACGCGGCCACGAGAAGCCGCAGAGGGTCGTCGACCTTTGTCTCGACCCCCGTAATACGTCGTTTGGCAATAAATCGCTGGACGTCCCGTTCGAACGCCGTTTGCAACCGGCGAGGCAGGCGCCGGTAATGGGCTGAGTGGTCCCAGAGGAAGGATGCCCACTCATCCGGGAAAGGCTCCGGTAGACGGACGGGACCGGCGAAACCAATTGAGTATTCTTCTCATCGCGATGCGCCATGACGTCAGCCCGCTATTTGGCGTTATCGTGAGTTCCTCAGACGCGCGATACTCGTCCCCGGAGGTGAGAGCCTAAAAGCAGGTTTCATGACCCGGTTTCGCTCAAGGGTTCGTGCGCGTGAACCAGTAGAGTGGCCGGCGCTTGGCGTGAGCGATCGCCAGGACGAGTACGTGATGCTCGTGCTTTTCGAACGCGATCACGTAGGGGAACCGTTGAGTGGTCGCCTTGCGGATCAGCGGGCCTTCCGCCCGCGTGCCCGGCCATGCCGGGTAGGATTCTGGGGCGTCGCTGACTCGATCGAGGGAAGCCGAAATCTCAGAGATGAACTCGTCGCCCAATCCTGGACGTCGCTCTTCGTACCAGAGTGCGGCGCTGCGAAGCTCGGCACGCGCCTCAGGATGCAGTTCGAGGCGCACGTCGCTGTTCGAGTTCCTTCAGGATCTCGGTCCGCGCGGTCTCCCAGCTGATCGTCTGAACGCGACCTTCAGCGACGTCTCGTGAACGCCGTTCCAGTTCGGCCGCCCATGCCGTAGCGACTTCCTCGTCCGACTCTTCCAGACTGGAAAGCAGTTCCTCCGCGACCCGAGCGCGGTCGACGCGTGTCAGGCGCAGTGCCTCGGCAAGCAGCTCGTCCGTCGACATGATGTGATTTTAGCACCTGCTTCGAAAATGGGCTCTGACCTCGGCCCCTGCGCTCAACCTTTCCGAGTGGGCCGCGAGCCGGGGCGGTGGTGCAGCGGGCAGTGCGTCGTGTAGTAGGTCCTGATGGCACTTCGATAGGCCCGGATGGCGGCGGTCGAATCCCGGCGAGTCCCTATCCCGTACGGAAGACAGTAACCGACCTCAAGCCAGGCATCTCCGTCCTGGGGGCCAGCCGTACGTCTCCACCATTGAAAGGCTCGCCGGAAGTTGCGCAGTTCGCGGTATGTAGCGGCGATGTTGTTCGATGCGGTCGCGTCCCCGAGGCGAAGCTTGTTCCTCAGTTTACGAATCGCGACTCGATGTCGGCTCAGATCACGCATGAACTTGTATCAGGCAGCGTTCAGAATCTTGGTCTCAATCATTTGACCACAGAGGGGGAACGGCGGGGGGAACAGGACCCCGCGCGGGGTGTTCCCCCTCTGGACGCCGTGTTGCCGCCGGGTCTGATCGATTTGGCGCCAGGCGACCAGAGCCTCGGTCACGCCACTCAAATGAATGAGCGTTGGTGACTTGTGGCTGGGACTGCACGGGTGGCGTTTTCGCCGACCGCAAAACTTCGCCACGGCAACGACAGCGTCAAAGAGGAGGACCGTGGCGTGAGCGACCACGAGATTTGACCATTTCCGCGATCATGCCCGCGGCACTTCGTCGTCGTGTTCAACCTGACGCGCTTCGCGCGGGACAAGTACGACCACTTCGCGCTCCGCTCTCACCTGCAGTCGCTGGGCATCTCGCTGCGGTCGGCAACGGAGCCAATCGACGATACGTCCACGGGCAAGCTGATGGAGGGCGTGCTGGCCGCATTCGCGCAGTTCGACAACGACTGTCGGTCAGACCGGACCCGCGCCGGCATGAAGGCCGCACTGGAGCTCGGCCGATGGGTATTCCTGGCGCCGATCGGCTACTTGAACGCGCCGCGCGCGATGGGCAAGAGCCTGATGCCCGATCCTGAGCGGGCGCCGCTTGTGCGGCGAGCATTCGAGGAGTACGCGACCGGGCGCTTCACCAAGCAACAGATCCTCGAGCAGTCAACAGCTTGGGGCTTGACCAACCGGCGCGGCCGTCCGCTCACATCGCAAGCGATCGGCGTGCTGCTGCGGAACCAGCTCTATGCCGGCATCGTGGACGTCACCGAGTACGGCGTTCGCGGAAAACGCGGCGACTTCGAGCCCCTGATCTCCGAGGACCTGTTCTACCGCGCGCAGGCAGTGTTGTCCGGGCGACTTCCGAACACCACGCCACAGCAGCGGGCGCATCCCGACTTCCCGCTACGCGCCTTCGTGCGCTGCGAGTCCTGTGGTCGAGGCCTCACCGGCAGCTGGTCGAAGGGCCGCAGCGAATACTACGCGTACTACCACTGCCGCCCTGGTTGTCGCGCGGTCAACGTGACGAAGGCCAAACTCGAAGGACTGTTCGCAGACGAAGTCGCCCTGCTGCAGCCAACGCCAGGCTACATGCGGCTCCTCAAGGAATCCGTTCTGCAGATGTGGAAGGCGAGGAAGGCGGCAGTCAGCGAGGAGATTGCGCTCGCCGAGCGAGCCGCTAAGGCCATCCAAGACAAGCTGGACCGTCTCGACGAGGCGTTCCTCTTCGAGCGGTCGATTGACATCGAAACCTACGACCGCCACGCCGAGAAATTGCGCGAGGAGCTCACGCTCGCCCGCATGGACCGTCACTCCGGCCAGCTCGATGAACTCGACGTGGAGGGCATCCTGGCGTTCGCAGAACGCGTTCTGCCGCGCGCCGCCGACCTCTGGGTGCAGGCATCGCTCGAACAGCGCCAGCGGTTCCAACAACTGTTCCTTCCGGCCGAAATTTCGTTCGATGGAAACGCCTTTGTTGGAACCCGCGTAACCGCACCGGCCTTCAGCTACTTGCGGCCAATTGACGGTGGAAATGAAAGAGTGGTGGACCAGAACGTCGCCAGTTGGAACCAGATCGCCCCGTGGCTCAAGCAGCTCGACGCCCTCCGGCTTGCCGCATGAGCGCTCAGGTCAGCTGATTCCGATGTCGTCCACAAACCGAGCTTTCAGGCTGTAATCCCAGGCACCCACTTGCTCGCCCACGATCCGTCGGATCTCCACCTGAATACGAGGTCGCGTCCAAACTTCTCCCGCCGCGATGTCCGGCTTCGGCAGCGATGCAGCTACCTGCCAAATCAGTTCACGGACTGTCTTGGGTCCGCTACTCAGCAGACCCGGCCACGGGATCGAGGCTGGCCATTCGGGTTGCCCGACTTCAGCGCGGATTGCCGCCCAGACCTGCGGCCATTGATCCTTGTGCAGGATCTCCTTCAAGGGAGTATCCAAGTCCAACGTCGAAGAGAGCGCCTTCAACTGGGACCGGAAACCTCGCCGCAAGCGATAGAACAGCTGCTGTGACAGACATTCGTCGGTTGGCTTTAACGGCACGTTGGCCGCAACGAAGTCGACGAGCGCCGCCGGCGTCAGGAGCTGTGCCGCAATCTCGTTGGGTATCTCGATCCCGAAGGCTTCCTCGGTGCGCATGACGATTTCGACGCCGTCCAATCCCATTGCCGCTGCCCTCCCTAGGAGACACCGAACTCCTCTACATCCAATGCTCGCAGGCTCATTGCGCTCGCGCAACAAACAGAAGGTCCTCCTCCTCGTGAGGATCGTGGAGGTATACGCGCCCGAACACCTTCGGCTCTGCCACCATGATGCCAGTTCCGTTGGTTTCAAACAGCCAGTCTTCCTCAGGCTTGCCCGTCAACGCCTCGACGACGAGTTCGATCACGCCAGCGTTACCTCCGTACGTGACACGATCACCTCGATGAATCTCCTCGCCTGTTTGGTACCTCAGCGCCATCTATTGGTTGAGGAATAGTAAGCCAAACCGCCGCGGAGAGCCGCTGACGCCGCTACGGAACTGCTGGAGGCGGGGGCCACCGGGGGGCGGCTCTATACTGGGGCAGGAACCGCTGAGCCGGAAGAGAGCCATGGCCGACGAATACGAGATTCACAAGAACAAGAGGTCCGACAAGACCTACATCAGCCGGAGCCTGGCCTTCAAGCGCCAAGAGGATCGGCGCATTCGAATCGCCTCGAAAGTGATCGATTCTTCGGAGACGCACACCTTTGCCGTCGAGCATGGCGAGCACGTGATTCGGGTCACTGACGGTGGTCGGCAGGAGATCGTCGCGAAGTTCTACGAGGATAACCGCGGCGTCTACGTGCTGACAATGCAGCGTTTCACGACGGAAACCGGAGTTCCCCACCAAACCCATTTCTCGTTCGTTGGTGAAGAGATTCCGCGGCTGCTTGAATTCATCTCGAACCTCCGACTCGTTCAGTTCCCCAGTGACGAGCGTGTCAATGTCACAGACCGTGAACTGAAGAAGCTACTGCTGTCGCCCGATCAGATCAGGAACGTCCTCGTCCAGAACCAAGAGCTCGTCCTTCAGCTCGCGCGGTCCGAGATCACGACATCTGATCTCGTTGCGCTGGGCTATCGACGGAAGCAACTCGACGAGTACGAGAAGCTACTGCTCGACGGTGACTACTTCGAGCACCAGAAACGCGAGGCCGCTCGTGGCGCCGAAGGCGTGTGGCAGGCGTTCTTCGAACGAAACAAGTGGATCTTCGGGTATGGCCTCACGTACGTGTCCCTCTCCAATCTGGATCAACGTAAGTTGGAACAGGCTGTCGTCGGCCACGACGTGTCTGGAAAGGGCAAGCGGGCGGACGCACTCATGAAAACGAGGGGAGCGATCGAGGCGCTGTGTTTTGTCGAGATCAAAGCGCATACGACCCCGCTGCTGCAGAATGGTCCGTATCGGCCCGGATGCTGGGCTCCGTCGGAGCATCTGGCAGGAGGCGTTGCGCAAGTGCAGGGAACTGTGGAGAACGCGCTGCGGCGTTTGGCGGAGAAGATCGAACCAACGAGTGACGATGGCGAACCGACCGGAGAGGAACTGTTCGCATATCAGCCGAAGTCGTTTCTCGTAGTTGGCCGACTCGATGAACTACGCTCGGACCGCGGCATCAACATCGAGAAGTATCGCTCATTCGAGCTCTACCGCCGGCATACCCATCGCCCGGAGATCATCACGTTCGACGAACTGTTTCACCGCGCCCGATTCATCGTGGAGCACCTCGACAGCTAGAGCTGACAACCAGCATGAAGATTCTCTGCGTTCAGGTCCAGCCAAAGCGATCTCGTGGGATCGACGTGGGCGCGGTTGCGGCCCTCATGGCGCGAATCGCGATGTCCTCTGAGGTTCGCGAGTTCACGATTCAGCGGGGTCGCGGCAGGAACCCTTGGGTGAACTTTCTCTTCACATCGGCGTCCGTCGCCCGAACCTGGACCAGGTTGGAATCGGGAGCAATCACGCACAGTCCGTTTGGACCTAAGCTGCGTCGGTCGTCGATCGTCACGTGCCAAGGTTCGCGCGGCTGGGACAACTACCGGTTGCTGCATCACTTCGATAGTCGGCAACCTCTCGATGTGGGATCACGAAATGCCGGGAGATGAAATCTCGGGTAGCGCTGGCGAGACATGCCTACGCAACATGCAGGTGCAGTTCGCTGACGATTCTCTCCACGCTGTCTGAATCGCCTTGGGCGAGAAGCCCCTTGATATCGTCGAAGGTCTTGATGGTGCGGAACTGCTTCGTCGGCGCGACGTACACGACCACCGGTTTGTGATCGCGGGACAGGTTGACGACGTTGTTCACTGTGCCCTTGCTCTTGCCGTCCCAGAGCATGAGCCCGTACTCCGCGGCCTCAGCCATCGCGCGGTCCTTGAGGGAGTAGTAGTCGAAACCTCTGGCGCCGCGCGGGGCATCGATCTCACGCGTTGGCCAGCTCCCGACGTTGTTCCGGCAGTGGTCCTTCATGCAGTGCACGAGAACGTTCGGGTACGACTTGTCGGCAAGGTACCGCTGAACCGCCTTGTCGGCGCCATTGGCGTCACCGACGAGGATCTGAAAGCCCTTCTCGACCATCGTGTCGAGACGGGTCTTCACCTCGGCGGGAAGCCGCGAGATCTGCCGTGAACCGGCGACGAAAACGGTCGATGGAAGGGTCATTTCGTTCGGGTCATCGCGAGCGCCCGGACCTCGGTGGCGCCCATTTGTCCCAGCACCTCGGCGACGCGCCTCAGCGTGCTACCAGTCTCCCACAGGTCGTCGATCAAGCAGATACCCGCCGCCCCTGGACCGCATCTGTGCCCGCCTGGATGGCCGTAGAGAGGAGCGGGCCGCGTTCGTGCAACGCGACGTTCTTCATCTGCGACGTCGCCGACGCCTTGACCGTCGCCGCCGCGAGGGACGGCACCCCCAGAATTGCCGCCACACCCGAAGCGATCAGCACCGCCGGCTGCTTGGTTCGGTGCAGCGATGGCGGCGGTGGAACGACGCAGTCGATGACGCCGTTCCATCGCTCTGTGACGAAGGCAACGGCGGTTTCCACGATGTCGGTCAGTGGTCCGTTTCGGTACTTCAACTGGTACACCAGTTCGCCCAGCGTCGAACGCGTTGTCTCGAACTGCATGTGCTCGCCGACGTAGCCAATCGGACGGCTCGAGATCACGTGCCGATCGAGGACGAACCCTTCGATCCACGGCCCGTCGATCGGCTCCGGATGGACCTCCACGACCGCCATTCGTCCTCCACTGGTCCACGTCTATCGCAGGGACCACCACGACCATAGTAGCCGCCAGAAGGAGCATGTCCAGGGGAACACGGTGGGGGAACAGGGCTCTCGCGCGAGGTGTTCCCCCTGGACGGCGCTGCGCCGAGGGAATCCTCGAGGTCAAAGGCGGGCGGTTCGCGCGCGGGAGCGCAGAGAATAACCGACTCTCTCGACGCGGGTTACAGACCGTCGTCGTCGGGCGGCGCTCTTTGCCGCCCGCCTGGTGGCGCCACTGCCGGAGCGGTCGCCAATAGCAATCCCGTGGCGTGAGCGACCACCCGAAATGGCCGCTTGGTCTGCCAAGCCCGCGGCCACGGACGTGGTCGCTCACGCCACGCTGAAAGAGTGTTTGGCGCCCCGTGTTGGCGCGGTCGATCCGCTGGGAAGCGGCGAAGAATCCGATTCGTGATCTGAGCAAGAACTTGGTGGACTTCTCGGCTCTCTTCTCACCATGGTCCCAGTATCCGGATTGGAATGGCTGACGCCGCGAGGGGAGCCGCGACAAGAAGCGGTGGTTGGCGTCGAAAACCGGAGCGTGAATGACGACCACTCCGCAGAATAAACCTGCCAGCGTCAACGAAGTCCGGTGGTCGGATCCGTCACGGGGCCAGCCACTTCCAGTGAATGGCCGGCGCGTTCCTGAGGACGGCGCTTTGTGCCGGCCGTTGATCGGCGCTCGCAGCCCCGGCTGCCAATGGGGGCGTGAGCAACCCCCCGGTTTGGAGAGGGTGCCGACCCCGGCCCCGGCGCGGAGGGTTGCTCACGCCCCGATGTCCGTGCCGGAATGCTCGCGGGTTCTCGCGGTGATCTGCGCGCCGAATGTACGCGTGTTGTCACGCGCGAACGCGCCCCAGATCCCTCGCGAAACGCGCCGTACTTTCTCACGACTATGTTCGCCAGAACATCGGCCATCACATGACCAGGATCGAGCTGTGCTCGGCGTCGTCAAGGCTCTCGCTGCGCTCGACCCTGCGGGCTACGGCCTTGACGGCGCCTGCGCGCAGCTCGAAAGTCGCACTTATGTGATGGCCAAGGGAAGCTCGTCTTCATTTCGGCGTTGACCGGAGGGGCGGGCAGTCGTATCGTGAAGATCTCGTCGGTGCGATCGCGCACCCCTCCGCAGTCCCGCCAGGCGCGGAGCGCTGTAGCCAACGCTCTCAGAGCAAAGCTCTCAGGCCCTTCAACAACAAGTCGATTGGTCGCGCACATCTCGTGCGATCAGCGCGTTCGACTTCAAGTCACGCGCTCCGGTGTCGGCGCCACGCCACATCCACGCTCATCGTCATCGGCGCGCCGGCACAGAGTCGGCGCGCTTCGAGCGCACTCCACCGCATCACGAACGTCTGCAGCGATTTCGCAGGGGTGCCCATGGAGTACGTCGAACGTCCGGATCCGAGGCCGGAGCCGATCTCGATCGCGCGCTGCCGGGAACTGCTCGGCGAGGACGCCGAATCGATGACCGATCAGGACATCGAAGACATCCGCCGCCACGCAGAGACGATGGCCTGCATCGTTGTCGAGATGTACCGGGAGCAGTGCCGCGCTTCCGAGTAGAAACTGTGCCCCGCAAACGCAGCTTGCCCGAGTCGGCGAATGGATCTACGCTGCCAACCATGGTCGGCGCGGTGATCTACGTTCGCGTCAGCACGAAGGAGCAGACCGAGAATCTCAGCCTGCCGACCCAGCTTCGCGCTTGCGAGGAGTACTGCCGCCGCCAGGGCTACGAGGTCGTCGAACGCTTCCACGAGGAAGGCGAGAGCGCCAAGACCACGGACCGCAGCCAGCTTCAGAAGCTGCTCACGTTCTGTCGCCTGAACAAGGGCCGTGTCCACTTCGTGGTCGTGTTCAATCTGACGCGCTTCGCACGCGACAAGTACGACCATTTCGCGCTCCGTTCCCTGCTGCAGTCGCTCGGCATTTCGTTGCGTTCCGCGACGGAGCCGATCGACGACACGTCCACGGGCAAGCTGATGGAAGGCGTGCTGGCTGCATTCGCGCAGTTCGACAACGACTGTCGCTCAGACAGAACCCGCGCCGGCATGAAGGCCGCGCTGGAACTTGGACGGTGGACGTTCCTTGCGCCGATCGGCTATTTGAACGCCCCGCGCGCGATGGGTAAGAGCCTGATGGCCGACCCGGAGCGGGCGCCGCTTGTCCGGCGAGCATTCGAGGAGTACGCCACCGGCCGCTTCACCAAGGAACAGCTACTCAAGCAGGCAAGAACCTGGGGCTTGACCAACCGACCGGCCGTCCGCTCACATCGCAAGCGATCGGCGTGCTGCTGCGGAACCGGCTCTATGCCGGCATCGTGGACGTCACCGAGTACGGCGTTCGCGGAAAACGCGGCGACTTCGAGCCCCTGATCTCCGAGGACCTGTTCTTCCGTGTGCAAGCGGTCTTGTCCGGCCGAGTTCCGAGCACCACGCCACAGCAGCGGGCGCACCCGGACTTCCCGTTGCGCGCCTTCGTGCGCTGCGAGCCCTGTGGGCGCGGCCTCACCGGCAGCTGGTCGAAGGGCCGAAGCGAGTACTACGCGTACTACCACTGCCGACCTGGCTGCCGCGCGGTCAACGTGACGAAGGCCAAACTCGAAGGACTGTTCGCAGACGAAGTCGCCCTGCTGCAGCCAACGCCAGGCTACATGCGGCTCCTCAAGGAATCCGTTCTGCAGATGTGGAAGGCGAGGAAGGCGGCAGTCAGCGAGGAGATTGCGCTCGCCGAGCGAGCCGCTAAGGCCATCCAAGACAAGCTGGACCGTCTCGACGAGGCGTTCCTCTTCGAGCGGTCGATTGACATCGAAACTTACGACCGCCACGCCGAGAAATTGCGCGAGGAGCTCACGCTCGCCCGCATGGACCGTCACTCCGGCCAGCTCGATGAACTCGACGTGGAGGGCATCCTGGCGTTCGCAGAACGCGTTCTGCCGCGCGCCGCCGACCTCTGGGTGCAGGCATCGCTCGAACAGCGCCAGCGGTTCCAACAACTGTTCCTTCCGGCCGGAATTTCGTTCGATGGAAACGCCTTTGTTGGAACCCGCGTAACCGCACCGGCCTTCAGCTACTTGCGGCCAATTGACGGTGGAAATGAAAGAGTGGTGGCCCAGATTTTCCCCAGATGGAACCCACTGACCAGCTGGATGCGCCAAATCGAGGACTTCCAGAAAGCCGCGTAAGGCAGGACCGCTAAACGGGAATCCGCCTTTCGGCCCTATCAGGCGCTTTGGGTGCTGTTGGGCTCTGGAGAGGCTGTTTTGGCGCCTCGCAGGGACAATCGTGGGGACAGTTCGCTCCACGCAGAGTGTCCTCGAGTCTGTGTGGGCCACGGAGCCGCACACCGCAACCAATGCAATTGGCGCTGCTCGCCGAATTGTCGAGGCCGAACGAAAGAACGAAGTCCGCGGGGTATGCCGAAGCCACAACGATGCCAAGGGCTGCCATGGAGGCAAGAAGACTGACCGCGTCTGATCGGTGAGGAAACGCTCAGCCGACTTTGATCGCTCGGACCTCTTTCGCCCGCTCGTCGATCACGAGAGTAGGAAGGTCGCCGGGATTCTTGACCGGGAGACTGCGGAGGTGATCCATGATCGCCTCCCACTCCTTGATCTCCTGGATGGTTCCACCGCTTGCCTTCGTGGCGACGCTGTTCGAATCCAGTGTGGCGGGCGGCGGCAGCAAGTCGGGTGTGGACCCGCGAGGCCTGTCGAGCGCCTCGACCTTCGACTTGAGGGGCTGGCCTTTCTCGTTCTTCGGCACCAGCGGCAGCCGGCCCTTGGTGATTTTCGGAATGGCCATGAGGAACATCCCAACATACAGGGAGCACGTGAGGCTGTAGAGCTTCATGTTCTTCCCGGTGATGTCGATCGCGGTGTAGCCGTGGTCGAGGTCGCCGAGTTCGATGGCGGTGACGACGTCGTACTGCGGGCGCGTCGTGTTGTAGCGGAATCTCATGCCGGAGGAACGGGGAAAATAGTCGCCCGGATGGGCGGGGTTATCGACGAGGAAAAATTCGAGGATGTTCTTCAGCTCGGGGGCGGTGAACCAGCCGGTCACCAGGGTACTGCCGGCGGTCGGATCCAAAACGCCGGCTCCGAGCGGCGCCACAGCGTAGATGTCATACACGGTTTGCACGCCGGACTTGCCCTTGATCAAGCCCGAGCGCGCCGTGCCGTTGACGCTGAAGCCGATGTCGGGATGCGTGGCCTTTCGGAAGGCGTCGGTGATCAGATTGGAGAGTGGTGTGCTCGCGGCGATGTCCGCCATTGTGTTGGGTACGTCCTGCGCGACCGTGCAGAGCGGCTGGTCAACGCTGTAGCCGCGTGAGGCAAACAACGCGGCGGTGACCATCGGTTTGAATCTATCGATTTCGGCGGCGATAGCCCTGTCGCCGGGAATGGTGTCGTCAATCGGGATGAGCGTGTAGGACTCGACGGTCAGTTTGCCGCCGTCCAGGCCGATCACCAATTCGCCGAGGTGTTCGCCATACTTCCCGGTCTGCACCACGGGCGTGCGGCCGTTGACGATGATGGCCTGGTGCAGTTCGGTATGGGTGTGAGCGCCGATGACGACGTCGATGCCGGGCACCGCCTTCGCGAGACGCACGTCCTCGCCATCGGTGAAGCTGCCATCCGGGTTTTTCTCGAGACCGCCGTGGCTGAGGCAGATGACGATGTCCGCCTTCTCCGTCTCGCGGAGCAGCGTCACCATTTCCTTCGCGGTCTCAATGGCGTCGGGGTAGGTGATCGCGCTGGCGCTCGTATAGAGCATCGACTCTTTGCCCATCAGTCCGAAGACGCCGAAGCGCACGCCGCCTCGCTCGATGAGGGCATGGCGACGAATCACTCCTGCCTTGGCGAGGCGGTGCAAGTGCGACAGGGTGGCGTCGTCTTTTGAAAAGTCGGTGTTCGAGGCCACCACGGCCGGGATGTGACCGGCCGTGGCGGCCACATCGATGGCGCTGGCCAGGCCGTCCGGCCCGAGGTCGAAGTCATGATTGCCGAACGTGGTCGCGTCGTACCCCATGCGGGACAGCAGCTGCAATTCGGCACCGGTGTGCGCGATCGCTGAGCCGAATGCGGTTCCCATGCTGTAGTCGCCGGCATCGAGAATCAGCACCGGCCCTTGACCAGAGCGAGCCGCTTTTCGTTGCGCAATCAGGGTCGCCAGCCGCGCGAACCCGCCGCGGGTCCGATCGTCATTCAGCGTGAAGGGCGTGTAGTCGGATGCCGGGCCCAGGCCAATCACGTTCGAATGCAGATCGTTCGTGTGCAGGATAGTAAAGGTCGTCTTCACAGCGGGCTCCTTCGACCGGCATCCAGGCAGCAACATTGTCGCGCCAACGGCGCCAGAGGTCGCGATGAACTCACGGCGCGAAATACTGAAGCGTGAGATCGCCAATTCTTTGAACGGTTTCGTCGCCATGTGCTGCTCAAGCTGATTCGCCGAATGAGAAGAGGCGGGCCGGCCATCAGGCCAGCCCGTGTGTTTCACAAGCGTCGGGCTATCCGCCGGTCGAGCCTTTCTGCAGTACCTCCACCACCTTGTTGATGCTGAAGCTGCCCGCTGCCTGGGCCGGTGGGAATTCCTTGAACGTGGCGAGCATATTGCCCACGATGTCCTGCACCGGCACAAGGACAAACGCATGGTCGAAGATCCAATCCCAATACGAGTTCGACGTGATGTCGGCCCGTTCGTAGGGGTCCGTCCGCAGATTGAAGATTTTCGGCAACCGCAGTTCAGTAAACGGTTCGGCCCAAATCCCCATCGTGCCCGGGGAGCGCTGTTCGGAAAAGACGATCTTCCAGTTGTCGTAGCGCAAGCAGATTCAGTCCGCCCTCGTCGCCGAAGTAGAAGAACTCCTTGCGCGGACTCTCCGTGGTCTCGCCGGTCAGCAGGGGCAGCAGGTTGTAGCCGTCCAAATGCACCTTGTAGGTCGTGTCGCCGACTTTCATACCCTTGACGAGTTGCTCTTTTACGTCGGGCACGCCCGCAGCCGCCATGATCGTCGGCATCCAGTCGAGGTGCGACACGATGCCATTCTCGACCGTGCCGGGCTTGATGTGGCCGGGCCAGCGCGACCAGCGCGGGCACGCGATAGGCGCCTTCCCAGTTGGAGTTCTTCTCGCTGCGGAAGGGCGTCATGCCCGCGTCCGGCCAGGAGTTCATGTGCGGGCCGTTGTCGGTCGAATACATGACGATGGTGTCGTCCGCCATGCCGAGATCGTCGAGCGCCTTGAGCACCGTGCCGACGTTCTTGTCGTGGTCCATCATCGCGTCGTGATAGGGACTCTGCCAGCGGCCGGACTGCCCGATGCTCTCGGGCTTGGTGTGCGTGCGGAAGTGCATGTGGGTGAAGTTCACCCAAAGGAAGACGGGCTTGCCGGCCGCGTTCTGACGCTTGAGGAAGTCCGCCGCACGGTCGGCGAAGTCGTCGTCGCAGGTCTCCATCCGCTTCTTCGTCAGCGGGCCGGTGTCCTTGATGGTTTGCTTGCCGACTTTGCCGAAGCGCGGATCAACCGTCGCGTCGTCCTTGTCGGATGCCTTGCAGTCCAGCACACCGCGCGGTCCATAGTTCGCGAAGAAATTCGGGAAGTCCTTGGGACTCGGGTAATCCGGCAGTTCGGGTTCTTCGGAGGCGTTCAGGTGGTAGAGCGCGCCGTAGAACTCGTCGAACCCGTGGACGGTCGGCAGATGTTCATTGCGGTCGCCGAGGTGATTCTTGCCGAACTGGGCGGTGGCGTAGCCCTGGGCCTTGAGCAGCGTGGCGATGGTCACGTCGCGGGGCTGAAGACCCTGCGCGGCGCCGGGCATACCGACTTTCGTATTGCCCGTTCGCAGACCGCATTGACCGGTAATGAACGAGGCGCGCCCGGCCGTGCAGCTCTGCTCGGCGTAGGAGTCGGTGAACCTCACGCCTTCGTTGGCGATGCGGTCGATGTTGGGCGTCTTGTAGCCCATCAGGCCATCCGAGTAGGCGCTGATATTGGACTGACCGATGTCGTCGCCCCAGATGATCACGATGTTCGGTTTCTTCGCTGCCATATCCTTTACCCTTCCGTTGAGCGAGGCGCCAGGCCGCCTCGAGAAGAACCTGGGCGACCGACCGCATCAGTGCAAACCCACTGACCAACGACCGCGGCGCATGATTGCCGAGGCAGAAGCGGAACTTCACGCCGCTTCCGCAGGGACGGTTGTTACGGTCCATTCGTCGTACAGCTTCTCGTCGGGCCCCCTGGTTGGACAGACGTTGGCCAAATCGTGCGTGAACGACAGCGCGCCGATCCGAGTTTGATGTCCTCGGTTCGCGCGCCTGTGATTGCGGGTGTTCTCTTGCCTTCGAGACACGTCTCCCCAACCCCCAGGTGCGGGACGGACGTGCGCTGATCACTTCGCGCTCGCAGCAACCGGCGGATGTAGCCGTGCCCGCCCTCGCAGGACGGCCGCCTACTTCACCCTCTACGGCGGAATCGTCAACTATACAGGAGGACGGGGAACATGCCCCCGAAGCGGGGAAAAACGGGGTAGCGCCCGCTTCGTCTCAAGACGATCGCGAATTGACTGCTCAGGACCCGCTGACGGGTCGGCACGTCGGAGAAACCATTGTCGACTAGGCGCGTAAAGAGAGATCGGCCCGGTCACACGCCCTCGCAGACTGCGGCACGCGCCGTCCAGCGGAAGGGCCGTGGAGCACGTGAATTGGTACCCGCTCAATCGTTTCGGCCGAGTTCACTGGAAGCATTCCTGGTTCGATTAGTACGGCCGAGGCGCCGTCGGACCGGCTCAGAATCTGGGCGACTGTCGAGACCGCTTGCGATGCCGTTCTCCGAGGCGTATAACGTTCGAAGCAGTCTTCTGGTCGGCTGCGGCCCCGTTGGGTCGTATCAGCACGCGGGCTGAATTCACCGTTCGGCGCTCATCAGAGCCCGCACCTGAATTCCCATCACGACCACGCCCTGAACGCCGCGGCAAAACGCCCCGGCGCTTCGGCGCTTCCCTGAACCAGCCCTCGCAGCAACTGCCAGGGCGTCTTCACGGACAACCCAACAGCATGACCCACGCAAGGAGGGGGATGTCTGACGCTCGATGGAGTGATCCGCGCGAGTACGGCGAGCGGGATCGCGACGACGAACGGCCGCGCGTGTACGATGAGCGCGAGCGGGACGACCACGATCCCGCGCGATGGCCTGATGCACGACCTCGACTTGCCACGTGGCCAGGAGCGCGAACTGGTCGTTGATCGCGATCGCATCTACGAACTGAACGGCGAGGACAGCCGCACGCTGGCCGCGGTCGGCGCCTTCCGGGTCGTGCCCGAACACGCCCTCGACATCGACCACGACACGCTCGAACACCTCCGCGACGAGGGCCTCGTCGAGACGGTGGGCCTGGGCGACGACGAGCGCGGCCTGACTCTGACGAGGGAGGGCCGCGATCTCCTCGATTCGCACTCGATGGACCGCGACGACGAGCCTTCTCAAGCGTTCTACGCGGGCGTCAGTCGTCAACGCGAAGTCGAACACGACTCGAATCTCTACGCGACTTACCGGCAGGAGGAGGCTCGGCTCCGAGAGGAGCACGGCGGGGTTGAGGTTCGGCGCGTCGTCCTCGAACAGGACCTGAAGCGCGAGTATCAGGAGTTTCTGCAGGAGCACAACCGCGGTCGACCCGACAGCGATGGCCGGCCGGACAGGGACGAGCACGAGATTCGCGAGTGGGCACGTGAGCACGATCTGCCGTACTTCGACGGGCAGGTCCACTTCCCCGACTGCCGCATCGAGTACGAGGTGGACGGGCGCGAGCACCATCAAGACATCGAGCTGTTCACCGAGCACTACCGCGGCGCCCACGCCGCCAGCCACTCGCAGACAGGCTTCCGTATTTACGTCGTCGGGTCGCGCGGCGGTCGCGGGCGGTCAGGGCCGCATCCGCGCGACATGGAGGAGTTCCTGTGACGCACGAATACCCGGCCAACAAGATCTACGACAGCGTCACCGAGGCCCGTGTGAACGCCCTGAGCGGCTTCGGCTTCACCGAACGGCAGCGAGCGTTCCTCGTGACCGTGATGGTCCACTCCGGCTGCTTCCTGGAGCGGCAGTACTGCGCCTTCACCGGCACGATCCGCGGGCAGAACAGCCGTGAGTTCATGGCCCGTCTCGTAACGCGCGGCTTTGCCCGTGCCATCGAGCCGGGACCGGTCCGGCGAGGACGGCTGTACCACGTCCATCACAAGCCGCTCTACGAAGCGATTGGCCAGGCGGACAACCGGAATCGGCGGTCGCGGACGATCGGCCGCATGGTCGAGCGGGTGATGATTCTCGATGCGGTGCTCGGCGACCGGCGTCGCTGGTGGCTGAGCCCGGCAGATGACAAGTGGCGGTTCTTCTGCTTGAAGCCTGACAACTACCTACGCCCGGAAGACTACCCGAACATCGCCTTCGGATCCGGCCGGCAGCGGACAGTGCGCTGCTTTCCAGACAAGCTCCCGATCGGCGTCGAGAAGGACCGCACCGACCACCTGGTCTTCCTCTACCTCGTGAACCGACGTATCCCGGTGGACTTCCGCCAGTTCCTGATCCGACACCTCGCCCTGTTGCGCTTCGTGCGCACGTGGACCGTGCGGCTGCTGATCCCACGGCGCTTCAGAAAGGCCGTCGCGCTCTACAAAGCCGCCCTCCGCGAGGAGCTCTGGACACCGATTAATCCCAGCGTCAGCAAGATGCTGGAGACCTACTTTCCCGAACGGCAGGCACGGGGCGAACACCTCAGCGATCCAGACGATCGCTACATCCGGGAAGAGTTCCGGAAGCAGGGAATGTTGAAGGTCCAGGCGCTCTATCGAGCGTGGCGCCGACACGGCGACGGCGCGCTCTGGCAGGCCCACTCGACCACCCTCCGCGACGATCACTCGCACGGCTGTTCGGCGATCGAAGTCGAACTGTTGAACCGCCAATACCTCCAGCTCACTGGCACGATGGACCGTGACGTTTGGGCCAAGCGGGGGGCCAAGCGAAAATCGCGTCAGGTTGGCCCCCCAGTTTCGACGCCCTCTTCAGACGCGTTCTCTCCTCTGGTTGCTCATGAGCACGAACCGCAGGCAACTGCTTGAAGCAGCGTACGTTGCCGCGTCCGCGACCAAGAGGCGGCGCCGTTTGCCGCCTCGTTCAAGAGTGCCCGCGCCGATGTCACTGCACCAACGATGGCGTGAACGACCCCGCTGTCGTGCCCTGCACATGACCCCAGGGCGCCCTGACGGGGTCGTTCACGCCATCGTTGGTCGTGTCGCATATCGCTGTCTGCGAACCCAGTTCGTGCAGGAGAACCGCGCCGCCCGCGTGCACGTTCACGCGGCCAGAAGCGTGCCGATGTGTTCCGCAGGAATCGGTTCGCGCACGGGCGCCGTTCTCCTGAAAAACACGACCACGATCGGGACTTCGATCGAACTGCACACCATCGCGCCAATGATGCTGGCGCCGTGCTCGGCATCGTCAATGCTCTCCGCTTCGCTTCGACCCGGCCGGTGGCCGGGCCTTCGGGCATTGACGACGCCTGCGCGCGGCACCGATCGGCAACTACGCGATGGTGGGCGATCTGATGAGGCTCACAACGATGTTGACGACGACATCGCGCAGGCGTATGTTGGGCTCATTCCGTCAGTGCCGCTCGGCACTCCTCCGGTTCGCCACAATGGCCTCCGGACCGCGCATTCCGCCGATCGCCTCAAGGGCACGGCTTGGAGCGCATCCTTCACGACATCGCAGCCTGTTGCGGGATCACCGACAACGGTTGATCTGCACACCGTAGGCCGCGAACATCATGGCTTCTCGCGGCGTCGCGTTCTCAGGATCACGCGCCGCAACAAGCCAGCGTTCACTTGGGCGTGATCGCGCCCAGGTCCACCTGAACGCTCGATCGACGGCTGCGTCATCAACGTGACCGTCGCCGCACGGAGCACAGCTTCCGCGGACGATGACGGCGCAACGCCGCATCCGCGCTCCTCGACAACGGCGCGTCGACCGCCACATCGACGCGCCGGAGCGCGCCCACCCAATCCACACGACTCGCGTGCAATGGGGGACCGCCATGGACGTGCCCGAATCTGCGGAAGCCATTCCGGAACCGATCTCGATCGCGCGATGCCGCGAACTGCTCGGCGACGAAGCGGACGAACTCGCCGACGACGAGGTACTCGATGTCGCGCGCCACGCGGAAGCGATGGCGCACGTGCTGATCGCCCTGGCGTTGCAGGACGGTCGCATTCACTGACGACCATGCGGCGACGACGGATCTTGCCGCCGGTCGGAGATGGGCTTAAGCTGGCCGAGATGATCGGCGCGGTGATCTATGTACGCGTCAGCACGAAGGAGCAGACCGAGAACCTCCGTCTGTCGACCCAGCTCCGCGCCTGCGAGGAGTACTGCCGTCGGCAGGGCTACGACGTCCTCGAACGCTTCCACGAAGAAGGCGAAAGCGCCAAGACGACGGACCGTAGCCAGCTCCAGGCGCTGCTGAAGTACTGCCGCACACACAAAGGCAAGGTCCACTTCGTGGTCGTGTACAACCTCACGCGCTTCGCGCGCGAGAAGTTCGACCACTTCGCCCTGCGAGCACACCTGAAGTCGCTGGGCATTTCGCTGCGGTCAGCCACCGAGCCGATCGATGACACCTCCACCGGCAAGTTGATGGAGGGCGTGCTGGCCGCATTCGCGCAGTTCGACAACGACGTGCGCGCGGATCGTACCCGCGCGGGGATGAAGGCCGCCCTTGAATTGGGCCGATGGACGTTCCTCGCCCCTATCGGTTACATCAACGCCCCAAGGACGTACGGCAAGAGCCTCATACCTGACCCCGAGCGAGGTCTGCTGGTCCAGGAGATGTTCCGCGACTTCGCCACTGGCCGATTTACGCAGCAAGAAATGCTGGATGAAATGACCCGTCGAGGGCTGAGGACGCGGAAAGGCCTGCCGGTCAGTTCTCAGGCGGTCGGCGCCATTCTGGCGAACAAGCTCTACATCGGCGTAGTGAACGCCCCTGGCTACGGCGTCGTCGGCAAGCGCGGAGACTTCGATCCTCTGATTCCCGACGACGTGTTCTATCGAGTTCAGGCGATCCTGACAGGACGAGTGGAGACGACGACCCCATACCAGCGCCGACGGCCTGAGTTCCCGCTTCGGGCATTCATCAAGTGTGCGGCGTGTGGACGCCCGGTCACGGCGAGTTGGTCGAAGGGGCGCAGCGCTCGATACGCGTACTACCACTGCCTCCCACCTTGCCGAGCGGTGAACATCACGAAAGCGCGGCTCGAAGGATTGTTCGTGGACGAACTGGAGCGATTCCAGCCGACGCCGGGTTACATGCGGCTCCTCAAGGAATCAGTGCTCCGCGTATGGCACGACCGCAAGGCGTCGGTCAAGAGCGAGGTGGCGAACGCCGAGCATCGAACGAAAGCGATTCAGCAGAAGCTCGATCGCCTCGATGACGCGTTCCTCTACCAGGAGTCGATCGACCTGAGCACCTACGAACGCCAACGCGATCGGCTTCGCGAGGAACTGACGCTGGTCGAGATCGACCGCCACGGTTCCAAGATCGAAGAGTTCGACGTCGAGGGCATCCTGAACTTTGCGGAGCGAGTGCTACCGCGTGCTTCTGATCTCTGGATTCAGGCATCGCTGGAGCAACGGCAGCGGCTTCAGCGACTGTTCTTCCCGGAAGGCGTAGCGTTCAGCGGAAAAGCCTTCGATCGAACCGTCGTAACGTCTTCTCTCTTCGAGTACTTAAGGCCGCTTGATGGGCCGCAGGAAAATTTGGTGGACCAGACCGGGATCGAACCGGTGACCTCCTGAATGCCATTCAGGCGCGCTCCCAACTGCGCTACTGGCCCACGTCAGGTGTGTTGTCTCTCCCAGGTCAGGAGCGACCCATAATTGTAACACTTCGCGCCGGAACCGGGACTTCCGCCGTCCCGTAAGAATGGCCATGACACCATCCGTCCGCCTCGGAGACGCCGGCTTCGAAACGAAAACGGGAGAGGTACGCCGGCGGGGCTCGTGCATTCGCCTCGAGCCGCAGCCTGCCGCCGTGCTCTCGCTCTTGATCGCGCGTGCAGGCGAGCTCGTCAGCCACGACGAGCTTCGGCGCGCGATTTGGGGCGAGTCGACTCACGTCAACTTCCAGCAGAGCCTTCACTACTGCATCCGCCAGATTCGCATCGCGCTGGACGCCGGCGCCGGCGACCCTTCGATCGTTCAGACGATCCCGCGGCGCGGCTACCGGCTGAATGTGCCGCTGACGACGATCGCGCCAGCCATCGCGCACGCGACGTCACCATCGGCATCGACGAAGCGTACGGCGACCCGGTTCGTTTATGCGACGCTCGCCGTCGTGCTCATCGTCGGCACCGTGATGGTCGAGCGCCGACCAAACCGGCACCACGAGTGGGCGGTGAGAGCCCTGACTGCGGTCCACGGCCTCGTCTACTGAGTCCTCAGAGATTCCTCAGACGTGCCTCAGCGGGGATCCCGAACGGATGCCAGGCTGACGCGTCCACCTCTCGCAACGGAGGTGTTGACATGTCGGTAAGGCCGTACTTGGTGGCAGGCGCGGTTCTCATCGCGGCGTCCGCGGCGGTGATTGGATGGCGATTCGCCATCTTCATCCTGCCGTTCTCATGGACGGGAGAGGCCGAACGCATCGGTCGTCTGCTGGAACTCAGAGCAGGGTCGACCGTGGCGGACATCGGTGCCGGTGACGGAGCCTTCGCGGTGGAAATGGCGCGAGTCGTGACGGGGAATGGTGTCGTCTACGCGACGGAACTGTCGACGGAACAGCGACGCGCCATTGCCCGACGAGTCGAGCGGGCTGGTCTCGATCAGGTGCAGGTCCTCGAGGCGGCGGTTGATGCCACGCATCTGCCGGATGCCGTGCTGCGATGCCGTCTACTTGCGGGCGGTGCTCCACCACATCGCCGACAAGACGACGTTTGCAAAACAAGTGGTGAGAGCCGTGCGCCCAGGCGGCCGGGTAGCCGTCATCGACTTTCCGCCGGGCGCGCTCTGGTTCCACGGCGGCGATCATGGTGTGAGGCTCGAGGACGCGTTGCGTGGGTTTCAGCAGGCCGGACTCGTCCTCATTCAGCGGATCGACAACTGGGGCGGCGGCATGTTCATGCTGCTGTTCGAGCGCAGCCAGTCGACGTCCCCGTCACTCCATAACGGCCCACTCGTTGATCAGGAACCGCGGACTGTCAGGGAGGAACCCCGCGACGGTCCGCTGCTCGGTGCAGCTGTCGCGCACGTTGGGCCAGTGCGAGACCGTACCGAGCGCGTTGCCCGGCATCGCCAGGTAGGCGACAACCACGCGCAGCGGCCCCTGACCGAATCGGCTTCGATCGATGACGACTTCGCGGTCGGTGTTGCGCCCCATCCGCGAGACGGTGCCCACCCATCCTTCCTTCTGCAAGTACGCGGCGCGAGCGTCAGTCGCCGCTCCCGTCAGGCCTGGATCGCGGAGACTCCAGGTGAAAGGGGAGGCCTGCGTCCATTTGCCGTCGGCCTGACGAAAGCGCGCGGAACCGACAGCCGCAGAGACATGGAGGATGCGGACGTCGTCACCCGTTGCGACACACAGGTGCGCGATGCCCTCGGAGGGGCCGTGAATGCCGAAGTACATCAGATTGCCGCGGGTCAACAGCTGGACGGTGCCGCCACCCTCGAGCGCACGACTGGATGCACCTTTCCACTCCTCGTCGTCCACCCGGCCGTCGAGCGTCGGCTGAGCCTGGCCTGACAGGCGCGCGCTGCCAGCGAACGCGAGTGTCGCTGCGAACACGATTCCCAGAGTCCACCATCGGCTGACCGCATCCATACCAGTTCCAGTCGTCGGTCCAGTCCAGCGGACCGGCGGCGTCGAATCCACGTCCATGCTCTTGTCCAGCCGCCACAATCGTACAATCGCCACGAGCCCCTATGGGTCAGAAGCTTGCAAGAATTTCGTCAGCAATCGGCCCGGTGGGCGCCGTGCCGACAGACGCGGGCCCGCGCGCATTCGACCCGGAGCGGAGCCATTCTGCTCGTCAGGCTGGACCGAAAGTCGGTCACGCCGCTGTCCGAACAGATCTATTCGGGAGTACGAGCGGCGATCGAAACCGGTCGGCTGCATCCAGGATCGCCACTGCCCTCGTCCCGGGCGCTGGCCGACGACATCGGCGTCGCACGAAGCACGGTCATCCTGGCGTACGAAAACCTCCGCAAGGAAGGGTTTCTCGACGGCACGGTCGGCCGCGTCAACAGAGTCATCGCGCCGGCCGCAGCGGGCGCCGATCGAGGTCGCCAGTCGCGCGCGGCCCCTGTCGAAGCATCCGCCGCTCTCGCTCAGGGGCACCCGCATCGCCGAGATGCCGTTCGAAGGGTTTGTCGGTATCGCCGAGACGCCGCGGCCGTTTCGCTCCGGTGTTCCGGCGCTGGATCTGTTCCCGGTGGGTCTCTGGCAGAAGCTGCTCTCGCGCGCCTGGCGACGCAGTTCGCCGCGCGCGCTTGGCTATGGTGATCCGCTCGGCTATCCGCCGCTCCGGCAGGCCATCGCGCAGTACCTGCGTTCCGCCCGCGGGCTGCAGTGCAGCGACGATCAAGTGATCATTTGCGCCGGATCGCAGCAGGCGATCAACCTGTGCGCGGAGCTGGCCTTCGATCCCGGTGACGCCGTCTGGATGGAAGATCCAGGCTACATCATCGCGCGTCATGCGTTGATCGCGCATGAGGCTCGCGTCGTGCCCGTGACCGTCGATGACGAAGGCATCGATGTGGACGCCGGCGTTCGTGCCGCGCCGCATGCCCGACTCGCGTACGTGACGCCGGCCCGACAGTGTCCGATCGGCGTGACGATGAGCCCTCGCCGGCGCGAGGCGCTCCTCAGTTGGGCGCGTTCCGCGGACGCCTGGATCCTGGAAGACGACTACGACAGCGAACTTCGCTACGCATCACGGCCGCCGGCGCCGCTCTTCACGCAGGACAACACGGGTCGCGTGATGTTCGCGGGCACGCTGAGCAAGATCATGTTTCCCGCGCTGCGCCTCGGCTATCTGGTCGTGCCCCACGGACTCATCGAGCCGTTCCGGCGGCTGCGCGTCCTGTCGGACTTCACCTCACCCTACCTGCTGCAGGCAACGATGGCCGAGTTCATCGTCGAGGGCCACTTCGAACGGCACATCCGCCGCATGCGCACCCTGTATCAGCGACGCCACCACGTGCTGGTGCACCTGCTCCAGAAGCGACTCGGCAGCAGAGTCGAAATCGTTCCATCGGATGCCGGCATGAATCTCACCGTCTGGCTTCAACCGCATCTCGACGATCGGCTGGTCGCGAAGGAAGCCAGGCGCGTCGATCTCGATCTGCTGCCGGTCTCGGTGCTGACCCTGACACCCGGAAGACGTCCTGGTCTCCTCCTGGGCTTCAGCGGTATTCAGGAGCGGGAGATTCTCGAAGGCGTCGACAAGCTCGATCGCGTGCTGCGCAGGTTCTGATCTCCGATGAACGTCCGGCTAAAGCCGGCACTACGTGCGGGCCGATCACTCGAACAGTCGCTCGTAGTCTTCGGGATCGTCCACATCTCGAAGAACGCCCGGATCGTCCACCTCGACATCGATCACGTCACGAGCGTGCGCGCGGACGACGGCTTTGGCGCCAAGCGCGGGATCGGCGTGACGCAGCTCGTCGAAGACTGCGCGCGCGAAGATCACGGGATGCCCGTGCTGGCCGTGGTGCGTCGCGCGAATCACCGGCGCGTGCGTGGACGAGAACACCTCAATCAGCCTGGCGACCGTCGATGGCTGAATCAGCGGCGAGTCGACCGGCGTCACGAGCACCGCATCGACACCGGGCCGGTCGGCCGCATTGAGGCCCGCGATCACGGAGGACAACTGACCCGCTTCCGCGTGCTCGTTGATCACGTAGCGTACCGGCGGACCGAGCTTCTCGACCTCGATGCGCAGCGCGTCGTCTTCAGGACGCCCGACGACGAGCGCGTCGATGACGCCGCCGTGCGTCAGCGTAACGGCAAGGTGCCGCACGAACGACACCCCGCCGGCGCCAAGGGGCAGCAGCGCCTTCGGTCGTCCCATCCGGGTCGAGAAACCGGCGGCCAGGATGATGCCGGGAATCATTGCGGCATTCTACCCACGCCGGATCGAAAGACCGTCGGGGGACGCGGAGCCGGGTGCGCTGACCATTCTCTGGTGGGGACCAGACTTCGCGGGGCCGCAAAAAGGCGACGCGCGCCGAATCGTTACCGGATCTCTCGAAGTTTCCGATGAGATCAGCGACGGGGCGTCGCCGGCACATGGCTTGCTGCTTCCAGGAACTGGATTCGCACGGCCTGGCGGATGCTCCATGATTAGCACGATAAGCACGACCAGCACGACCAGCAGCACTGCGACACTGACCGCGCGCCTTCCCCGGGATTCGATGCCCCTGGGCTGGCTCCGCAATGCCCAGTTCGACTTTACCCTGATCGTCGTCGTCGCGGCCTGGGCGCTGGCGGCCGGCGCGGCGGTCGTGGCGCAGCCGGCGTGGTTCTGGCCCATTCTTTTTCTCGACGTGTGGCTGCTCGGCTACACGCACGTGGTCTCGACGTTTACCCGCCTGACGTTCGATCACGAGAGCTTCAAACGGAACAGGTGGTTGCTGTTCCCCCTGCCGGTCGCGGTCGCAGCGTTTACCGTCGCGATCGCCGTGCTGATCGGCGAGTGGCTCGTCGGTACGGTGTATCTCTACGCTCAGTGGTTCCACTACACGCGACAGAGCTACGGGATCTCGCGCATGTACCTCCGAAAGGCCGGCGCCGTTCCTGCTTCGCGTGATTTCGTTCTCGACGGAGTGATCTACGGTCTCCCGCTCTGGGGCATCCTGTATCGTTCGTCTCAGCGACCGACGTCGTTCCTGACTCTCGAGATCGTCACCATCCCGGTGCCTCCGGCGTTGCTCTACGCCGTCGGGACTGTTGCCGTTGTCAGCGTGATGCTCTGGGTTGCGCGGGAGATCAAGATCGTCGGCCGGCGCCGCCCGGATGCGCCGCACAGCGCCTATGTTGCGAGCCACATCGCCATCTTCGCAACCGGCTACCTGCTGATCGACAGCATCAATACCGGCTGGCTGGTCCTCAACATCTGGCACAACCTGCAATACATCATGATTGTCTGGATGTACAACGTGAACCGGTTCGGGAACAACGTGGATCCGCAGCGACGCTTCATTTCCACGATCAGTCAACCACGGAACGTGGTGTTGTACGCGGTCGTCTGCTGGGCGATCGCTACGCTGGTGTATTTCAACGTCGAACAGATGCTCGCCTTTTTCACGGACAGGGTGCTGCCGCTGTCACTGCTTGCTTACATGACGATCAACTACCACCACTACGTCGTCGACGCCATCATCTGGAGACGTCCGAGAGCTGCCGTTCGCGAAGCGGCCTGACGGAAGCCCCGTGGCGCAACCCGGACGCGCAGCGTCGCCTGGGCAAGCCCAACGCCTGACAGGACATTGGATCCTGGCGGCGTCGACAGGAATGGCTGTGTCTGCCTGGCTGCTGTTCCATTACTACGACAGATTCTGGTACCCGCCTGACGAGGGGAACTACGCGCACGTCGCTCAACGCCTTCTGAACGGCGAGATCCTCAACCTGCAGGTCCAGGATCTCCATCCGGGCCACATCAACTTTGTCAATGCCGCGGCGCTCGCGCTCTTCGGCCCGGATCTCCTGAGCTTGCGTTATCCGCTCGTCGTAGCTGGTCTGCTTCAGGCCGCGTTGCTCTTCTTCGTGTTTCCAAAGAGCGATCCCTGGCGCGCGGCTGTCGCTTCGGTTGGACTGACCGCGCTGAGCGCGATTCAGTTTCTCAATCCCACCGCTCACTGGTACTGCCTGAGCCTCGTGGTACTTCTGGTCTACGTGCTGGATCGCTGGCCACGCACGGCGCGCCGGTTGCTCGTTGTCGGTTTCCTGATTGGCACGATTGCCTTGTTCAGGCAGTTGACGGGTTTTCTCGTCGGTACGGGCGCGCTTGCGTATCTGCTCTGGGAGGCGCGCGATCTATCCGTCGACGGAAAACAGGCTCTGCTCGGTCGCGCGATTCAGCTGGGTATGCTTCTGGCGCTCTGTATCTATCTCCTGCTCGCGACCGACGTGGCAGGGGTCCTTCTGTTCGGACTGTGGCCCCTGATCGTGCTGAGTCGCCTCCTGCTCCAGCCGCAGGCGCCCACCCGTGCGGTGGTCCGCATTGCCGGCTGGATTGCCTGCGGTGTGATCGTCGCCGCAATGCCGTTGCTGTCGTACCACCTCGTTCATGGTTCGTTGACGGCATGGGGCGAGGATGTCGGACCGGCTGCGGTCGCTCTGACACGACTGAATTTCTTCGACCGCTCGAATTTCGCCGCCCTTGTGTTTCACGGTTACCGCCAGGTCGCAGAGTACCGCGACCTGGCGTCGGTTCTGAACGGCGTTTATTGGGCGACGCTTCCGATGCTGGCGGCCATCAACGGCGCCATCATCATTCAGCTCATGAATCGGCCGATCCGTCCGGCCATCTCCGCCCTGCCGGTCATAGCCACGTTTTACGCCGTCGTGTCCGTGCACTTTCAGATTCCTGTCTACCTCTATTACACAGCCGGCCTGTCGCTGGCCTCGCTCCTCTGGCTTACTCCCCACATTTCGCCGTTCGTGAGTCGGGCTGCAATCTGCGGCGCCTTCTTCATCGCGGGAACGGGCGTGTACTTCCATGCGGGACAACCCGCGTCCCGTGGGATAGCCGCCGTCCTTCGCGGCGATCGCATGCCCGCGTCCGTGTTGGCATCGCTGCCGCACTGCAGCCTGAAAGTCGATCCGGATGAGCGGGCGCAGTACGGCACGCTCGTCGACATCATTCGGCGCGAGGTGGCACCGAACGAAGCGATCTTCGCGGTTCCCAGCAACGCGGAGCTGTATTTCTTTTCGGATCGGCGGAACGAATTCAGGTTCTACAACACCGCGCTTGGCGTCAGAGACGAGGCCGAGCTTGCGGTCGTGCAGCAGACGCTGCGGGAACGCCCACCGAAGCTCGTGACGTTCAACCCCGGCGACAAGTACAACACGCCGATGTCGTGGCGCATCATGGACAGCATCAAGAATCGCTACGTGCTCATCAGAAGACTCGAGCCATTCGAGGTTTACGTCCGCGACGACCGGGTGAGTGCGAAATGAGTGCCCCAGCACTCGATCCCACCGGGCGTGCGGGGCGCGCGCTCGTATCGGTCGTCATGCCTGCACACAACGAGGAGGACGCGCTCCCGCGCGTCGTCGCGGAGGTCATCGCTGCAGCGTCTCCGTTCGAGCTCGAGCTGCTGATTGTGGACGACGGCAGCACGGATGGCACGTGGAAGCAGATCCAGGCGCTGCAAGTGGTCTACCCCGCCGTCCGCGGGCTGCGCTTCACCCGGAACTTCGGTCACCAGGCGGCGATCCTGGCGGGGCTGCTTGCAGCGCAGGGCGACGCGGTGGTCATCATGGATGCCGACGGACAGCATCCGCCGGCGCTTCTGCCTGCGTTCCTCGAGAAGTGGCGTCAGGGATTTCAGGTCGTTCAGGGCATTCGAACCGGCGGTACCGATCGGCGCGTGGCGAAGAACATCGCCTCCCGTTTTTTCTATCGCGTCCTTCACGCGCTCTCGGGTGTCGACGTCCCCATGGGCTCGGCTGACTTTCGGCTGCTTGGAAGGCCCGTCGTCGATACCGTCCTGCGGAGCGCCGGGCCGCTCCTCTTCCTGAGAGGCCTGGTCCCGTACCTTGGGTACGAGGCAGCATTCGTCCGATTCGTGGCGCCGCCACGAATCGCGGGCCGGACGAGCTATACCTGGCGGAAGATGGTGACCCTGTCGATCGACGGCCTCATGAGTTTTTCGATTGTGCCGCTGCGATTGGCGATTGCGGTCGGGGCGATCGTGTCCCTCGCGTCTTTCCTTTATCTTGTCTACATCGTCGTCGTGTGGCTGAGTGTCAGGGCCGTCGTCCCCGGATGGGCCTCGACCGTCGGCTTGCTCTCGCTGCTCGGCGGCATCCAGTTGCTGACGCTGGGGATTGTCGGCGAGTATCTGGGCCGACTGTTTCTCTCGACGCTGAACCGGCCGGCGTTCGTGATCAGCGAACGGACTGGCTGCATCCAGTCGCGCGTGCAGAAAAGCGTACTGTGACCGACGCGGAACGTTTCTACGACACGATCGCCGGCGAATTCGACACGCTGATGAATCCGTACGATCTCCGCCGGCGAATGGAGGTCGTCTTCGACGGGCTCCTGTCCGGTCGCAGTCTCGCTGGCCTGAAGGTGCTCGACGTGGGGTGCGGGACGGGGCCCTTCACGCTGGCGGCGCGCGATCGCGGAGCAGAAGTCGTCAGTCTCGATGTTGGACTCGAGCTGCTCGGTCGTGCCCGTTCCAAAGGAGCGCCGCGCCCTCTCGCGGCCGACGCCGCCGCGCTGCCGTTTGCGGACGCGACCTTCGACCTGGTCATTTCGTCAGAGTGCATCGAGCATACCGCGAGACCCGAGTCGAGCGTCGCCGAGATGCTGAGGGTGCTTCGTACCGGGGGCATCCTCGTTCTGACGTGTCCCAACCGGTTCTGGCATTGGTCGCTGATCGTTGCGCGCTCGCTGGCGCTCCGACCCTATCGAGGCCTCGAGAACTGGCCGGGTTGGCGGACACTCCGAGACTGGGTCAGCGCACACGGAGGGATCGTGCGGCATCACGTCGGAATCCACCTGTTTCCGTTCGTGTTCCCGAGTACGCAGCCGATCCTGCGGCGGCTGGACAGATTCGGTCGTGTACTCGGCCCGGTCTTCGTCAACCAGGGGCTCTATGCGGTGAAGTCACCCGCGACTCCGTCTCCTGGAAAAGCACCACGGCATTTCGTGATCGCCTAGAATGGGTACGTTGTCTGCGATCGCGCTGAAGATGCGCTGTCAGCGGTGCGGAACCGCGATGGAGATGCGGGATCCGGCGCCCGATGGTCCCTGGAAACCGGATCAGTTCTGGGTTTGTCCGAAGTGCGGGCGTCATTTCTGGACAACTCATGTCGCGCCGCCGAAGGATCCCGAGGCCTTGGCGCCCGAAAAAGGCTGAATCGGGGCTGCTTCGGGCCGCGCCCCTAACTTGCCCCCTTTTCTTGACTTCCACGGAAGAACTCCCTACACTGGCCGCGTTTTCAAGCTCAGCGTGCGCCCCCCAGGGGGGCGTTCGCGTGAGTCGCAGTGGCTGATCGGAAGGTCGTCGGCGCTTCCCCGCAGTAGACGGGCCGCGTCCTCCCGGCCTACGTTCCTGCACTGAGCTTGTCGGGCTCCCCGGGACTGTCCGGGGTGTCGTCTCTCGGAGGACATGGGTATGCCGACCGGCACCATAGCGCGCCTGCTGATTGACAAGGGATTCGGGTTCATCCGCGACGAAAGCGGAATCGAACACTTCTTTCACCGCAGCTCCGTCCGGGGGGCCGTGTTCGAGCTGCTGAGAGAAGGTCAGCGAGTGGAGTTCACCCCGGAAGAGTCCAGCAAGGGTCCGCGCGCAGGCGAAGTCCGCCTGGTCGAAGGCTGAGGCGGCTCGTCACCGAATTCATGCCTGGCGGGGCGTCCGCAGCCCCGCCGTCTCGGCCATATCCCCGCCCGCGAAAACGCGTGTCATCTGTCTTCCCGCCTGCTTCCCGAGGTCTTCAGTATTCCGTGAACATCCGCTGCACGTCCGCGCCGTCGCGCGGTCTTCGTCAGCGCGAGCATCAGCAGGATGCGGGCTTTGACAGGCGCCAGGTCCTCCGCCGAGATCCTGAAATCCCCGGCCACGGGGCGCGCGGCTTCCTGGTCGCCCTGGGTCTGCGCCGGTGGCCGGCGCCGCGCCGCGATGCGGCCGCTGCCGGTCCGCGTGCTGGTCACGATGAAGACGCCTTTGTCGAGCGCGTAGCGAATGCCCTCGCCCTGCGTGCCGCTCGTCGCGCCCGCGCCGGCCGACGCGATCACGATTCCCTTCGCGCCCTGATCGACCAGCGCTTTGATGATGTCGCCGCTGGCGCCCTGGTAGACCATCACGACGTCGACGCGTGGCAGCGCGTCGATCGATGCCACGTCGAACTCGGTCTGTTTCGTGTGACGCTTGACCACGTCTCTGTAGTAGACGACTCGATCGCTGTCGACGACGCCGAGCACGCCGTAGCCCCGCGTCTGAAACGTCTGCAGTCGCAGCGCATCGGTCTTCGTCACCTCGCGGGCCGCGTTGATCTCGTCGTTCAGGACGACCAGCACGCCTTTGCCGCGGGATGCTGGTTCGGCTGCGACCCTGAATCCCTCGAGCAGGTTGGCCGCGCCTTCGTAGCCGACGGTGCTCGGATTGCGCATCGATCCGACGACCACCACCGGCTTGTCGCTGCGAACGGTAAGATTGAGGAAGTAGGCCGTCTCCTCGAGCGTGTCGGTGCCGCTCGTGACGACGATGCCCGAGAGATCGGAATCGGACGCGAAGAGCGTGTTGATGCGGCGCGCGATACTGAGCCATTGCTCGAGCGTCAGCGCGCTGCTGGACGTGTTGGAGAACTGTTCGGCCTCGATACGCGCGTACCGGTCGACGCCCGACGCGACTTTGACGAGCTCTTCGGCGGTCAGGCGTTCGCCCGTCCGGTTCGAGATCGTCCCGCCGGTGGCAATCAGCCGCACCTTCGGCAGCGGTGTGGCGCTTTGCCGTGGAGCTCCGGCGCCGAGCCACGGAAAGGCTCCGAGCGTCAGAAGAATCAGCGCGATCCGGGTGGACGCGTGCGGGCGCATGCCGAAACTATAGCTTATTCAGGCTCGACTGGCCGTGCGCGAGGTTGAGCCACCGGCTCAAGTGCCCGGCGGCTTCGACGGGGGTCTTACCGTAGAAGGGCATCATTGCGGAGGAGCCGCCAGGCACGCGGGCGATTTCGGCCCGCCATTTGTCTGAACCGACGCTCGAGACCACGATCAGGTACTCGCGCCCGTTGATGATCTCTTCGAACCGATGAACACTCACGTCTGGCCGCCGCCGATCGCTCTGAAATGGTTTGGAGGAAGGGAGCATTCTAGCGACTCTGAGCGCCGCAACAAGCGAAAGGAGTGTCGAAGGCGCACGGTTCGAGTGCACGCAACGGCTTTGTCGAAGACAAAGTGTCGAAAAAATATGCTGGTGTCCGGTGGTCCACAGGCAATCCACGTGTCTTGCACAGTTTTTCCACAGCGGGGCGGACTGTCGGGATTTCCCCCGCGGATCCGCCCGGCTTGACCGGGTTGGCACGGTGGTCCTACGCTGAGATCCTCAATGTTCACCCGAGGTTGGACCCGGACGCGCCGCCGCGGCGTCTGGCTGGCGTTCGTCGGGGTCCTGGCGTGCGCGCCGCCCGCGCACGCGGCCGACGCGCTGTACCGCATTTTCCTGCGCGACGGCTCGACGGTCGTCAGCTTCGGCGAGTACGCCCGGGTCGCCGACCGCGTCGTCTTTTCGATTCCTCTCGGGGAAGTGGACGGCCCCTCGCCGACGCTGCACCTGGTCACGATTGCCGAATCATCGGTCGACTGGGAGCGGACGGATCGATATCGCGAGGCCGTTCGGGCGCAGCACTACGCGGCGACGCGTGGCGAAGCCGACTTCGACCGGCTCAGCACCGATGTCGCCCGCGCGCTCAACGACGTGTCGAAGACGAAGGATCCCGCGCAGCGGCTGGCGATGGCCGAGGCGGCGCGCCGCATGCTGGCCGAATGGCCGGCGAGTCATCTCGGTTATCGGGCGGCCGACGTCGCGCAACTGTCCGCGCTGCTGGACGAGGTCGTGTCCGAGCTGCGCGTCGCCGCCGGGCAGTCGCAATTCGACTTGAGCCTGGTTGTCTCGACTCCCGCGCCGCGCACTGTCATCACGCCGCTTCCGCCGCCAACGCTGCGCGAGAGCATCGAGCACGCGTTCAGGGTGGCGACGGTCACGCCCGAGCCGACCGAGCGCGTCTCGCTGCTGCGCGCGATCGCGGACTCGCTCGAGCCGAATGACAACGAGGAAGACGCGACCTGGATGGCCGCGCTGCATGCGAAGGCGACTGCGGAGCTCGCATCGGAGCTGAGGACCGACAAGGCCTACCAGGACCTCGTCACACGGACCCTGGCGACGGCAGATCAGCGCGCGCAGCGCGCGGACGTCGCGGGCATCGAAACACTCGTGCGAGTCGTTTTGAAGGCGGACGACCGGCTCGGCCGCCGCCGGCCGCAGACGACGGCGTCGCTTCTTGCCACGCTGGACGCGCGGCTGGACTCCGCGCGCCGGCTCACGCTGGCACGGGATGCCTGGGGCATCCGCCAGGCAGGCCTGCGCGCCTACCAGCGCCAGATCCAGTCCGCCCTGGACCGATTCCGCCGCTCGACGACGTGGCTTGAACAGATCCGTCAGCTCTCCGGACCGTCACCGTCCGCCGTGTCGGCGCTCGTCGAGCGTCTCGATACGGCGTCGCGGCTCGTGCATGCCGCCAGGCCGCCTGCAGAAGCGCAGGCGGCGCATAGCGTGCTCGTCAGCGCGCTGCAGCTGGCGTCGCGCGCGGCGGCCGCGCGTCGGCTGGCCATCGTTGGCGCTAACATGGATCATGCGTGGGAGGCGTCATCGGCTGCGGCCGGCGCGCTGATGCTGTTCGATCGCGCTCGAGAGGAACTGCAGAAGCTGAACACACCTCCAGGACTGTGATACCCGGCTTGTGATTACCCCCCGGACGACCTGCCTGCTCCGCGTTCCGGATCTGCAGGCGATGCACTTCGCGGTTGCCCGCCGCATCACCGATTCCGGCGCGCTCGACTCATGCGCCGTCGTCGTTGTCGTGCCGACGCGCGGCGCGGCGGACGCGCTGCAGCGCACGCTGGATCCCCTGTTGCCACAACCAGTCGCGACCGCTGGACCTGCGGTCAGGCTCGTGACGCGGGATGAGCTCTACGAGTGCCTGCACGAGCAGTGGCCGGACGCCCCGCCGCGGCTGTCGGGCTTCGAGCGTGAGGTGGTGTTTCGCAGGGCTGCCCGGACCGCGAGCGAGGGGGGAGTGCCTGCGCCGTTCGCGCTGCGTCCCGGACTCATCGCGGAGATTCTGGCCTTCTACGACGAGCTGCGGCGCCGCGACCGCACCGTCGATGACTTCACGCGGCTGATGACCGACAGCCTCCAGGATGCGGCGGCGATCGATCGCGGGGCCGAGCGGATGCTGCGTCAGACGCGGTTTCTGACCGCCGCGTTCACGGAGTTCGAGCGTCTGGTGCAGGCGAGCGGCCTCATCGACGAGCACGGGCTGCGCCAGCATCTCCTGACGGACGAGCATCGCTGCGCCCCGAGTCACGAGCCGCGGGCTATCCGGCACGTCGTGTTGACGGTCGCCGATCAGGCGGCTGACGCGCGCGGGCTGTGGACCGCCGACTACGACCTGCTCACCAGGCTGCCAGGCCTCGATCGCATCGACGTCATCGCGACTGAAAACGTCCTCGCCACGGGTTTTCATCAGCGCATCCACGACCTGCTTCCGGGAATCGAAGAAGAACGGATCGGCGCGCCTGCCCAGCCGCCGCAGTTGATCACCCCGGACGATACGGGTCTCGATCGACCGAATCGGTGGTTCGTCTGCCGCGACCGGGAAGAGGAGCTGGCAGACGTCGCGCGCCGAATCCGGTCCGCAGCGTCAGGAGCGGACAGCGGCGACCGGATGGCCGTCGTCTTTCAGCGACCCTTGCCGTATCTGTACCTCGCGCGCCAGGTATTTGCCGAGGCGGAGATGCCGTTCCGCGCGTCGGACACGCTGCCGCTGGCCAGCGAACCCTTTGCGGCGGCTCTCGACCTCGTCTTCGCCTTCATCGTGACCGAGGCAAACCGCGCGTCGATCGCCGACCTGCTCGGCTCGCCGCACTGGCGATTCACCGGACTCCCGGACGACATCCTCGGTGTCAAGCAGCACGTCGCCGATCTGGACGCGTCGCTTCGAGAGATCAAGTACCTCGGGGGCTGGGATCGGCTGGCTCGTCTCACCGGAGAGGACGACGCGCGCTGGCGTCGAGCCCGCGTCGGACTCCTCGCTGCGACGTCTGCGGCGAACGCCCTCGAGTCCGTCCGGTCGGCCGGAACCGCGTCCCGGCAGATCCGCGCCGTGCTGGAGTTCGTCCGCGCGCACGAGCGGCTTCCCGCCGACGACGGGGTGGTCCCGCGTGCACGCCATCTCCGGGCGCGGGCGGCCGTGCTGGACGCGCTCGAATCGCTCGCCGAGTCGCATGCACGACATGACGATGCGCCATTGACGCCGGAACAACTCGCGAGCGCGGTTCGACGCTGGATCGAAGCGCAGACGTTTTCGCCGGTCGATTCGCCAGTGGAGTCCCGCGGGGTGATGCTGTTCGACGCCCCGGCGGCAGCGTATGCGGACGTGGACGAGCTGCGGCTCGTCGGGCTCGTCGAAAGCGACTGGCCCGAGCGCGCCGGCAACAACATCTTCTATCCCGCGTCCCTGTTGGGTCAGCTCGGCTGGCCCAACCCGCGCGATCGGCTCGCGGCCGCCCGTGCCCGTTTCCAGGATCTGCTGCGTCTCGCGCGCCGCTCCGTCTCCGTCTCGTCGTTCACGCTCGAAGACGACGCGATCGTCTCGCCGTCGTCGCTGCTGGAGGAGCTGGAGACGAGCGGGCTTCCGGTCGAACGATCGCGCCGCGGTGACGTGTCAGCGGTGTTTGTCCACGAAACACTGATGGACTCGCCGGGCAGCCATCCGGCGCTGGACGAAACGGCGGGTGAGTGGCTCGCGCTGCGGCAGTCCCGATCACCGGCGGAAGACGATGCGTTTCATGGGGCCGCCGGACCGCGACCGGCCGGTGTGTACGCCGTCAGCCACGTCGAGCGCTACCTGGCGTGCCCGTTCAAGTACTTCGCCGCGAACGTGCTCCGGCTCGCGGAAGAGCGCGAGGACGAGTCCGGGCTGAGCCCGATGGAACGCGGGCAGTTGCTGCACGAGGTGTTCGAGCAGTTCTTCAAGGCCTGGCACGGGCGGGGACGGAAAGGCATCACGGCCGCGAATCTCGACGACGCGCTCGAGCTTTTCGAATCGGTGACGGAACAGACGCTCGCACGGCTGCCGGACGCGGACCGCGCGCTCGAGCGGACGTACCTGCTCGGCTCGGCGGCGGCGTCAGGTCTGGCCGAACGCGCGTTCACGTTCGAGATCGAGCAGGGTGACGCCATCCTCGAACGACTGCTCGAGCACCCGCTGGAAGGCGAGTTCGAGTTCGCCGGCGCGGACGGCCCCCGGCGCGTCCGCATCAAGGCCAAGGCCGACCGCATCGATCTGCTCGACGACGGATCGCTGCGCGTGATCGACTACAAGCTGGGGCGCGCGCCGAAATCGAGTCGATCGCTGCAGCTCCCGATCTACGGCGTCTGCGCCGAGCAGCACCTCGAAGGCCGCCACGGCCGGTCCTGGCGCTTGTCGCGAGCCGGATACGTGGCGTTCAAGGAAAAGAACGCGTTCGTGCCGCTCGGCGGATCGACGTCGCTCGATCAGGCCCTCATCGAAGGCCAGCAGCGGCTCGTGGCGGCGCTGGACGGGATCGAGCGCGGTGAGTTCCCGCCGCGTCCCGAGGAACCCTTCACGTGCAACTGGTGCAGCTACGCGGCCGTGTGCCGCAAGGACTACGTCGGTGACGAGTAAAGCCGACGCGCGCGCGGCATCGGATCAGCCGTCGCTCTTCGACGCGCCTGTCATTGCAACGGCTCCGGCCCCGGCGCCGGCGCCGGCGGCGCCGGATCCCGATGCCCGCGCGCGCCAGTTTGCGGTCGATCCGCTGAACAACGTCGTTCTCGAGGCGTCAGCCGGGACGGGCAAGACGTCGGTACTCGTCGCGCGCTACATCAACCTGCTGAAGAGCGGCGTCGATCCCTCGAACATCCTGGCGATCACGTTTACGCGCAAGGCCGCCGCGGAAATGCGCGAGCGCATCGTCCGCGACCTCCGTGAGGCCGCGGGGCGATCGGAATTCGACCAGGCTCGCTGGGTCGAGCTGCGCGATCGTCTGAGCGACATCGCGATCAGCACGATCGACGCGTTCTGCCTCTCGCTGCTGCGCGAGTTCCCGCTCGAAGCGGATCTCGATCCGGGGTTCGAGATGGCCGACGAGACCGAAATCCCTCGGCTCGTCGAGGACGCGCTGGACCAGGCGCTGCGCATCATCACCGGCCTCGCCCGTAATGACCCCGACATGGCGCTGGTGCTGGCGCAGCTGGGCATCGCGCGGACGCGCGAGGGGCTCGCCGTCCTGCTCGAGCGGCGTCTCGTCGCGCGCGACGCGCTGGATCGGTTTCTCGCGAACGGTCCCGCCGATCTGACCGCGGCTGCCGTGTGCCGGCGCGCCGCGCAGGCACTGCACGACGTGCTCAGGTCCGTGCCCGGAGGGCTCAAAGGCTTTCTTGCCGAGGGTCCCACGCGCCATCCGCGCTATCAGCTCCTGCTGAGGGAGCTTCACCGGCTGCCAGCGCTCGAGGAGGCCGGCGACGCCGCCATCAGGGGCGTCCTGGATCGTGTCGCCGCGCACTTCCTGACCGCCGAGGGCAAACCGCGGTCCGGCGGATCGATCCCGCCTTACAAAGCCGCGGACTGTCCCTCGCCTGACGCGGCAAAGCGGCACCGCGCGGTCGTGATGCGGGCGTCCCAGCAGGTCAAGGACGTGATCGACGTCTTCAGGCGGGATCTCAACGTCGTACTCGCTCGAGGCGTCCGACGGATGTTCGCGATCGCCCTCGCGCAGTACCGCAGGACGCTCGAGGAGCGCTCGGTCCTCGACTTCGCCGACGTGCTCCAGCGCGCGCTCGACCTGCTCAGGCGGATGGACGAGTTCTCGCAAAGCCGGTACCGGCTGGAAGCGCGTTATCACCACGTGCTCGTCGATGAATTCCAGGACACCAGCCGCGCGCAGTGGGAGCTGGTCGCCCTCCTCGTGCAGTCGTGGGGCGAAGGCCTCGGCGTCACCACCCAGCCGTCCATCTTCATCGTCGGCGATCGCAAGCAGTCGATTTACCGATTCCGCGACGCCGACGCCGGGCTGCTTCAGCATGCCGCGCAGTTCATCGAAACGCTCCGCCTGGACGGCAGCCCGCGGCGCTCGATCACGCGGAGCTTCAGGGCGGTGCCCGGGCTGCTGGAGTTCATCAACGAGCTGTTCACGGATGTCGCTGCCGCCGCGCCGGCGCATTTTCCGTACGGGGAGGGCGACCGTTTTCCATCCGCGGACAACACGGACAACACCGATTCCGCCGCGGACAACACGGACAACACGGACAACACGGATCCATCCGTGGACAGCACGGAGAACGCCGTGCTCGGAATTGCGGCGGCAGGCGACGCCGTTGCTTGTGCGGCGGCGGTTGCGGCGGAGATCGCGCGCATCCTGCGCGAAGTGAACGTTCGGGATCGGAGAACCGGTGTGGCGCGAAAGGCGTTGCCGGGCGACATTGCGATTCTGTTTCGGTCGCGCGCCAGCCATCGCGAGTTCGAGCGGGAGCTCGGGCGTCGAGGGATACCGGCGTACGTCTACAAGGGACTGGGGTTCTTCGACGCAGACGAAACCAGGGACGTGATGGCGCTGATCCGTTATCTGGCCAACCCCGTGTCCGATCTTCGGGCTGCGGCGCTGATGCGTTCCCGTCTGGTTCGCCTCTCGGATCGCGCGCTCGCGACCCTGGCTCCGCGACTGGCCGGTGCGTTGATCGATCCAGCGTGGCCCGCAGCCGCGGACGGACTGGACGACGAGGATCGGCGCGTGTTGACGATGGTCAGGCGGCATCTCCCGCGATGGATTGAACTGACCGACCGTGTGCCGCCGGCGGATCTGGTCGAATTGATCCTGCGTGAGACGGCGTATGCCTTCGAGCTGGGTCCCTCGACAACCTCGGTCCCCTCGACAACCTCGGTCCCCTCGACAAGCTCGGGACTGGAGCCACGACGTCAGCAGGCGTGGGAGAACCTGAAGAAGATGCGCAGCCTCGTTCGCCGCATTCAGAATCGCGGCTACGCGACGTTTCCACGGATCGCCGACCACCTCGATTCGCTGACGGCCGGTGACGAGTCCAACGCGGTGCTCGAAGCGCTCCAGGCCGTCAACCTCATGACCGTCCACGCGTCGAAGGGCCTGGAGTTTCCCATCGTTTTCGTCGTCAATCTCGCCAAAGGCGCGACGGGGCCGCCTCGGCCGGTCCGCGTGATCGTCGATGGTGACGAGGAGCCCTCGGTGTCCGTCGGTCCCTTCGTCTCGGAGATGGACGAGCTGGATCGGGAGCGCGAGGGGCACGAGACGAAGCGGCTCCTTTATGTCGCATTGACCAGGGCGCGCGATCGGCTGTACTTGTCCTCGGTCCTGAAGGACGGTGCAATGGTCCCGTGGCGCGGCAGTCTGGCTGAAGTTCTGCCCCAGTCGCTGCGCGATCTGTTCGCACAATCCGGATCGGCGCCCAAGGAAGCGAGGACGCTCACGTGGACGAGCTCATCCGGGCGACGATTCGACTGGCGCGTGTGCCCTGTCCCCGAGTGACGTGATCCTCACGATCGGCCATTCAACCCGAACCGCTGAAGAGTTTCTCGCGCTGCTGAGAATCCACGGCGTCGAGCAGCTGGCCGACGTCCGCACGTTTCCACGGTCTCGCCGACATCCTCATTTTTCGAAGGAGATCCTGGACGCCTTCCTCGGGGAGCGTAACGTCAGGTACCGGCACTTTCCGGAATTGGGGGGGTTTCGTAAGCCGCGTCCTGACTCGGTCAACACCGGCCTGCGTCATCCCGCGTTCCGCGGCTATGCGGATTACATGCAGTCGGAGGGCTTTACGCGCGCCGTCGACGAGCTGCTGGCGTTCGCGTCGAAAGGGCAGACTGTTGTCATGTGCGCGGAAGCCACGTGGTGGACCTGTCACCGCCGGTTGCTCTCTGATGCCCTTATTGTTCGTGGTGTGCCGGTGCAGCACATTCTCGGCGCAGAAGCGCCTAAGCCTCATGAGCTGAGCGAGTTCGCCCGTCAGGCCGCGGGGGCAGTCATCTACCCGGGCCTCTTGTAGCCGGCAGGTGTCATGAATCCAACATCCCCCCTCGAACCGTAGGATGGAATAAGAGCTTCAACCGTTTGGACTTACGCGATGAGAGGAACCAAACCTGTCAGCGCGATGTCTAAAGGGATAGCTGGCGCCAGGATTGCATTGGGGTCGGGTGACGGGAGGTGCAGTATGGCAGTTCCTGCGGGCTCGCTGAATTCCGTCAGACCCACGGCAACGGTGTTCGAGCTCGAAGCGCTCGAAGGGTTGCCTTGCGGGTGTGTCGCAGCAGCGTATCGAGCACGTCCCTGGGACGTGTCGGTGGTTTCGCTCGAAGCCAAGGGACCGCACTGCATTCTCGAGGGTCACAGCACCGGGCAGATCCTGCGACTCGGCGAAACCTCTGAGTTGGAAGACGAAGAGGACGAGGACGAATAAGGGTTCCGGTTTACGGGATATTAGTCGCGCGAATTCGCCTCTTGCCATAACCGGACGCGCTCTTCGGCTTCCTCACGAGTTTCCCCGACCAGCACTACTCCATTCCGTGGCCGGCCACGGGCATCGGTGACCCAGGCCACCCAGTGCGGCCCGCGGGCCGCACTGCGAATCTCGGGTCGGTCGCGCAGGCTCGGCCATGCCGCGAAGCCTACTCGATCCGCCCGGGCGCCACAGCGCAAAAACGCGAAATCCACCGAAGATCTTGATTGCGTACGGGAAAGCCGTTCTCGTACAGTAGGGGGGACACTTAGGTGCCAGAGACGCCAGAGTACGTGGCGATCCGCTCCGAGTGTCCTCGCGAGAGGAGTACAGGTAGATGGCTTTGACGTGTCCCAGCTGCGGGAACGACCGGAATTTTCTGGTCAAGACCCTGCAGATGCATGTCGTGCAGCTGCGCGACGATGCCCGTGTGGAGGCGAACGAAGAGGGTCGCCCCGCCGTGATCGAAGTGCTGTGTGACGAGTGTGAGAAAGAGCTGAATTTCGCGGATTTCGAAGAGAGTGTTCGCAACGAGCTCCTGCTGACCCTTGGCGCCCGCTGACCCGAGCTAGCCTTCGCCGGCTTCGGCCTCCTCGAAGTATTCGCACTCCGGGCAGATCCATTCGCGCATTCGCCGGATCGTTGTCAGACCGCCGCCCGGGATCTTGTCGCGGATCTCACGCTCGCTGAGCCGCATGGGCTCGCCGCACATCGGGCACTCTTTCATGGCCGGATTCTAGCAGCTTCCTTGACTTGGGCCGGGGAGGCCCCTATCGTAGCCTTCAGAAGGGGTTGGCCGGATGGCTGGCCCCAGAGCCGCCGATGCGCGACTACTACGAGGTTCTGGGCGTTTCACCGGACGCGGGCGCTGACGAGATCAGGCGCGCGTACCGGCAGCTGGCGCGCCGCTACCATCCCGATATTTCGGGAGACGAGCGCGGGACGGCGTTCCTCGAGCTGTCGCGCGCGTACGAAGTCCTCGACGACGCTCAGCGCCGGGGATCCTACGACGCCAGCCTCTTCGCGCGGGACACGGCGTCCTCGTACGGCCGAGCCGAATGGCTGGCCGACGAGGTCGCCATCGACTTCCCGTCGGTGGCGAGCGTGCTCGATCGGATGCAGGATTCGTTCTTTGGCGCCTCGGCGGCCTCAACCCTGTCAGCGGAACTGGTCCTCACCCCGGAAGAGGCATTCCGGGGCGCGAGCGTGCCGCTGGACATTCCCATGCGCGAGATTTGTCCGCGATGCGGCGGGCGCGGCGAGACCTGGCAGGAATGGTGTGCGTGGTGCAGCGGATGCGGCGAGGTCCCGATCCTCCACGAGCTGGAGCTGCGGGTGCCGCCCGGGATTCGACATGGCGAGCGGTTGAGGTTCGCCGTTATGCCGCCGGGGGCCGCATACACCGTCATCGACGTCCGCATCACGATCCGATAGGTCACACGTGACCTCCCATCTCGAGCTGCTCGGCATCCTCTCCATCGTCTGGGGGTTCATCGGGCTCCTGCTCGGCGTGTCCACGATGATGCTCGCCGCCGGCGCGATCGCCATAGGCATGGCCCCGGAGGGGCAGGGAATCCCAGCCGTCGTGACGGCAGCCGCGTTCGGCGTCTGTGCCGCGGCGCTGCTGGTCGCCGGCGCCGCCAACGCCTGGGCCGGAAAGGCGATCCGCCAGCGCCGGGCACCAGGTCGCCTGGTGACGCTCGGCCTCGCCGTTCCGAACCTGTTCGTGTTGCCGTTCGGCACCGCGCTCGGCATCTATGCGATGTGGGTGCTGCTGCACGACGAAACGAGAAAGATGTTTCACACAACCTAGAATCTCGGAGGAAGCTGTTAAGAACATGGATCAGGTCAAGAAAACGTCGCTCGGTCTCGACGAGAACATCGCGGGTGCGCTGGCGTACACGCTCGGGTGGGTCACGGGCGTGGCGTTCCTTCTCACCGAACACGAAAACCGTTTCGTGCGTTTCCACGCCTTTCAGTCCACATTCGTGTTTGGCGCGCTCTGCCTGATCTGGTTCGTCGGCGTCTCGATCCCGTTCCTGGGCTGGATCATCTCGTTCTTCCTCATCCCGCCACTGTCGGCTGTGCTCTGGCTGCTGCTCATGCTCAAGGCCTACCAGGGTGAGCGCTTCAAGCTGCCGATCGCCGGTGACATGGCGGAGCAGCGGGCGTAGCTTCTCCTTCTTCCCGGACCGGCGCGCGCCCCTGATAGAATGATCGTCTCCCTATGTCTGATCCTGCTGTCACCGAAGCGGCCGTCCTCGAGGCCTTGAAAGCGGTCCGCGATCCCGACCTCAACCGCGACATCGTGTCGCTCAAGTTCATCAAGAACCTGCGCATCGACGGTCGGCGGGTGGCGTTCACGATCGAGCTGACGACGCCGGCCTGCCCGGTCAAGGACCAGATGCGCGATCAGGCGAGGGCCGTCGTATCGGCGCTCCCCGGAGTCGCGACGGTCGACATCGAAATGACGGCCCAGGTGCGCTCGACGGTCTCGGCGGAGGCCGGAAAGCTGCCGGTGCCCGGCGTGAAGAACGTCATCGCCGTGGGCGCCGGGAAGGGCGGCGTCGGCAAGACGACCGTCGCCGTCAACCTCGCGATCGCCCTGAGCCAGTGCGGCGGACGCGTCGCGATGATCGATGGCGACATCTACGGTCCCAACGTGCCCATCATGCTCGGGCTGCGGACCCAGCTCACGACCGACGGGGAGAAGATCATCCCGGCCGAGCAGTACGGAATCCAGGTCGTGTCGATGGGCTTCCTGACGACCGACGATGCGCCGGTGATCTGGCGGGGACCGATGCTGCACGGCGCAATCCAGCAGTTCTTTCGCGAGGTGCGCTGGGGGACCATCGACTACCTGATCGTCGACATGCCGCCGGGGACGGGCGACGTGGCGCTGAGCCTGAGTCAGACGGTGGCGGTCTCGGGCGCGGTCGTCGTGACGACGCCACAGACGGTGTCGCTCGCAGACACGCGGCGCGCCGTGCGGATGTACCAGAAGCTCAACGTCCCGACGCTCGGCCTGATCGAGAACATGAGCCACTTCATCTGCCCCGGCTGCCAGATGGAGACCGACATCTTCGGCAAGGGTGGCGGCGAAGTGCTCGCGCAGGAACTTTCAGTGCCCTTCCTCGGACGCATCCCGATCTACGAGCCGATCCGCGTGGGTGGCGACACCGGCATACCGATCGCGATCGGCGAGCCAAAGTCACAGGCAGCGGGCGCATTCCGCGCCGCGGCCGAACGGCTTGCCGCCCAGTTGTCGATTCAAAGCTACAAGCGGCCGATCCCGCTGACTCCGGTCTAAAGGTTCACGAGGTTCATCGGCATGAAGGCATATGTTGCTCTGGTTCTGATGGTGCTCTTCGGTGTGACGGGTTCGCGGGCGTCGGGCCCGGCCTCGGACGCGATGAAGGCCATCGTGGGCTCGTATCTGGAAATACAGGCGCAGCTGGCGGCCGACAAGGTCAACGCGCTCAAGAAACCGGCGGACGCGATCGTGGCCAAGGCTACCGAGATGGGCGCCGGCGGGGCGGCGATGGCCACCGCAGCCAGGACGGTCGGCGGCGCCACCGATCTCAAGACGGCCCGCGAGGCATTTGGAGCGCTCAGCGACGCGGTGATCGCCGCCGCGAAGGCCGAGGGCTGGAAGGATCTCAGCGACGTGAAGCTCGCGTTCTGCCCGATGGTGAATCGGTCGTGGTTGCAGAAGGACGAGAAGATCCGCAATCCGTACTACGGAGCGGGCATGCTCGAGTGCGGGGAGTTCAAGAAGCCCCAGTAGAAACGGGACCCTGACGGGGCGCCCTAGCCAGACGCCTCATGGCCAGCGCTCCCAGCGCGGGTCCGGGCGCCAGCGCCAGAAACGCCCACCGCCAGCCGCCGTACGCGGCCAGGACCGGCATCAACCGCATGCTGACCATGGTCAGCAGAAACCCCGCGCACGTCTGCAGCGTGAGCGCGGTTCCGACGTGCGTTCGCGGGCTGAACTCCGAGACGAGCGCCGAGAACTGCGCCGAATCCGCAACCACCGAGAATCCCCAGAGCACGGCCAGCAGCAGCAACAGCGGAAACGGTCCCCCGAACACCAGTCCAGCCGCGAGCGCGCAGGTCCCGCTGACGACCATCGCCGATCCCGCGATGCGCGCCTTCCCCCATGCATCCGCCCAGCTCCCGGCCATCACGCACCCGATGGCGCCGCTGGCGATCGCCACGAACGCGACGAGCGATCCCTGTCGACCGGCGGCCGCGCCGCTCGCGGCAATCGACGCCGCGGCGAACGCCGGAATCCACGTCCACATCGCGTAGAGCTCCCACATGTGCCCCAGGTAGCCGAGCGTCGCCAGTCGAACGCCGCGGTTGCGGATCACATGGCCGACGGCGTGCCGGTCGAACGGCGCCGACGCACTGACGTGCGGGCCGTCGCGAACACCGAGCTGCACGATGGCGCCGCCGGCGAGCGCGAGCGCCGACGACAGCCACATCAGCACGCGCCAGGGCACGTCGGCGGCAGCCCAGGCGAGCAGGTGCGGGAACGCCGATCCGATGGTCAGCGCGCCGACAAGGACGCCGAGCGCCCACCCCCGGCGCTCGAGGAACCAGCCGGCCGCGATCTTCATGCCCGGGGGATAGACGCAGGCCAGCGCGACGCCCGTCGCAAAGCGCAGCGCGATGACGGCGTCAGACGATGAGGCGAGCGGAATCGACGCGTTCGCGATGGCGCCCGCCACGCATCCGAGGGCGAACAGGCGACGCGCGTTCAGCACGTCCGCCAGGTTCAGCAGCGCGCTGACGAGCGTGCCCGCGACGAATCCCGCCTGGACGGCCATCGTCAGCCAGGCGAGGCCGGCGCCCGTGATGGAGAAGTCGGCCGCGATGGCCGGCGCTGCCGCGGTCGCCGAGAACCAGATGGTCATGCCAAGGAACTGGCCGGCCGCCACGAGCGACAACATTCGACGCGCCAACACGGTCTACAATTCTAGCCGCGGTTACAGATTGCGGATCGCGGATTGCGGGTTGCGGATTGGGATTGCGGATCGCGGATTGCGGATTGGGATTGCGGATTGCGGATTTGGAAGCGGGTTCATCTTGAACATTCCCTTTACGTCACACACGTTGGACAACGGGCTGGATGTGATCGTGCACGAGGATCATTCGTGCCCCATCGTTGCCGTCAACGTCTGGTACCACGTCGGGTCCAAGAACGAGGAGCCGGGGCGCACCGGTTTTGCGCATCTGTTCGAGCACCTGATGTTCGAGGGGTCGCAGCACCACGACCACGGATACTTTCGACCGCTGCAGGAGGCCGGCGGCACGCTGAACGGGTCCACGAACGTCGACCGGACGAACTACTGGGAGGTCGTTCCGAGCAATGCTCTGGAGCTGGCGTTGTGGATGGAATCGGATCGGATGGGCTATCTGCTTCCGGCTCTGACGGACGCGAAGTTTGCGAACCAGCGCGACGTCGTGCTGAACGAACGGCGGCAGAACTACGAGAACCGTCCCTACGGGCTTGCCGGCATCGCCATGGCCGCGGCGCTGTACCCGCCTCGTCATCCCTACCATTGGCTGACCATCGGCGCCGCTGACGATCTCCGGGCCGCGACGATTGAGGACGTGCGTGCGTTTTTCCGGACGTACTACCGGCCGGGGAACGCCTCTCTCGCGCTGGCAGGCGACGTTGATACCGAGCGGGCGTTGCGCCTCGCGTCGGACTACTTCGGCGAGATACCGAGCGGATCGGAGCCGCCGCCCTGGACCGACCCCGAGCCGGCGTCGGTTGACGGAGACGTCCGGCTGCTCCTCGAGGATCGCGTGGAGCTGCCGCGGCTCTACATGGCGTGGCATTCTCCCGCGCTCTTCGCCGACGGGGACGCGCAGCTGGATCTGGTGTCGGACGTCCTTGCCGGTGGAAAGACGTCACGGTTGTACCGGACACTGATTTACGAGCAGCGCATCGCCACCGAAGTGGCGGCCTCGCAGAACTCACGGGAAATCGGCGGCTCGTTTCAGATCGTCGCGACCGCGGCGCCGGGAAGGACGCTCGAAGAACTGGACCGTGCCATCACCGGCGAACTGTCGGCGCTCATCGAGCACGGCCCCACCCCTCCCGAAATGCAGCGCGGGCTCGTGCAGGCCGAAGCGCATTTCGTGTACCGGCTGCAGTCCGTCGGCGGGTTCGGTGGCAAGTCCGACCAGCTGAACGCGTACAACGTGTACCTGGGCGATGCCGCATTCTTCAACAAGGACCTCGATCGGTACCGCAACGCCCGCGCCGAGGATCTGCAGCACACGGCGCGCCGATGGCTTGGCTTGAATCGCGTGGCGCTCAGCGTCGTGCCGCGCGGCCGCGCGTCGCTCGCCCTGAGCGGCTCCCGGCCGGTGGACGTGTCCTGATGGCGGTCGATCGATCGCGGCTGCCGCAGCCCGGCGACGAGCCCGGCTTCACGTTTCCAGAGATTCGCCGGCGGCGGATGTCGAACGGCGCGCATGCGTGGACGGTGGAGCATCATGCCGTGCCGATCGTCAGCGTCCTGGTCTTGATTCAGGCCGGCGCTGCCTTCGATCCCGCGGACCGGCCGGGCCTGGCGGCGATCACCGCCGATCTGCTGGACGAGGGCTGCGGCGATCTCGATGCGCTCGCGCTCCACGAGACGCTGGGACGCCTGGGAGCGCACCTCGAGACCGAAGTGGGCGCGGATGCCACGCTCGTGAGCGTCACCGCGCTGGAACGCTTCGCCGCCCCCGCGCTCGCGGTACTCGCAGACCTGATTGCGAGACCGCAACTCGATCCGCGCGAGTTCCAACGCGTGCGCGATCTCAGGCTGAATCGTCTTCTTCAGCTCGCCGACATCCCGTCAGCGCTCGCGGACCGTTCGTTCCTCGAGCTCCTGTATGGCTCTCATCCGTACGGTCATCTCTCGATTGGCACGGAATCCTCGCTGAACGCCATGACGGTCGACGAGGTTCGCGCGTTTCACCGCGCGATCTACGACCCGGCACGCTCGACGATCATCGCGGTCGGCGACGCGACGCACGATCGGCTGTCGGACCTGATCGAGCAGGCGTTTGGCCAGTGGGTATCAGGACCCGACGCTGCGGCGGTCGTACCGAATCTCCAGGCAGTCGCACTCTCTTCGTCGTCGCGGAAGCTTTCGTTGATCCATCGGGCGGGCGCGCCACAATCCGAGCTGCGCATCGGCCACGTAGCGGCGGCGAGAAGCTCGCCCGATTATCACGCGCTCGTGACGCTCAACATGGTGCTCGGCGGGCAGTTCGTCAGCCGCCTCAATCTCAACCTGCGCGAGGGCAAGGGCTACACCTACGGCGTCAGGACGAGCTTCGACTTCCGGAGAGGCCCCGGCCCGTTCTCGCTTCACACGAGCGTCCAGTCGGACGCCACGGCCGAAGCCGTGCGTGAATCGCTGGCCGAGTTGTCCCAAATCCGCGATGAGCGGCCCGTGACCGCCGATGAGCTCGAGCTTGCCCGGTCGGCGCTCACCCGTGGTTATCCCCGCGGATTCGAAACCGCGGGCCAGGTCGGCAGGGCCGCCGCCCAGCTCGCCCTCTACGATCTGCCCGATGACTATTTCACACGGTTCGTGCCGACCGTACGGTCGTTGACGAGAGACGACGTGACTCGGACAGCTGCCAGATACATCGATCCCCCGCGCCTGCTGACCGTGGTCGTGGGCGATCGCGACAAGGTGGCGTCCTCGCTGGCGAAGCTCGGATTGGTGAACGACTAGAAGCTGTCTCATAAAGCTGCCGCTCGGTCCACGGTGCGAGCGAGCATGGCGAGCGAGCCACGCGACCGGAGCGCGCCGGCGAAGCGGCGCGCGAGAGAGCGTGTGGGGGAGTCCGAGGGGCGAAAGCCCCTCGGAGAAGACACGTGAAGGCCGTTCGATTCCATCAGCACGGTCCCCCCGAAGTCCTCCAGGACCGAGGACGCGCCGGATCCTGTGCCGCAGCCCGGTCGCGCCATAGTACGGGTCCGCGCGTGTGCCCTGAACCACCTCGATTTGTGGGAGCGCCGCGGCATCGAGCGCGTCCGGCTCCCGATGCCACATATCTCCGGCAGCGACATCGCCGGCGAGGTCCTGGATGCGGGAGGCGGTTCCGTGCCGGTCGGCACGCGTGTGATGCTCCAGCCGGGTACGTGCTGCGGCCAGTGCCCGATCTGCCGCGAGGGCCGGGACAACCTGTGCCGGCAGTACGACGTCCTCGGTCTGCAGTCCGACGGCGGGTACGCGGAACGGACCTCGGTTCCGCTCGACAGCCTCCTGCCGATTCCTGATCACATCGACTTCGTGACGGCCGCGGCGTTCCCCCTGACGTTCCTGACGGCATGGCACATGCTCGTCACGCTGGCACGCGTTCGAACCGGAGATTGCGTCCTCGTGCTGGCGGGGGGCAGCGGCGTGGGTCAGGCAGCGATCCAGATCGCCAGGTTGCACGGCGCACGCGTCCTCGCCACCTCGGGACCTTCCAAGCTCGCGCAGACACGAGCGCTCGGGGCGGAGGACGTGTTCGACCACTACGCCGGCGACTTCGCGCAACAGGCCAAAGCTGCCACCGGCGGACGCGGCGTCGACATCGTCGTCGAGCACGTCGGCGAGGCGACGTGGGCCCGCAGCGTGCGCGCGCTCGCCAACGGGGGACGTCTGGTCACCTGCGGCGCCACGACGGGGCCAAACGCAACACTGGACCTGCGACACCTCTTTGCCCGACAGCTCTCGCTGCTCGGTTCCTACATGGGCACGAAAGCGGAGCTCGTCGAGGCCGCGGCGCATTTCTTCGCCGGACGGTTGAATCCGGTCGTCGACGAGGTCCTGCCGCTCGCCGAGGCTGCAGCGGCGCACCGGCGCCTCGAAGCCAGCCAGCAGTTCGGAAAGATCGTTTTGAAGGTGGATTAGCGACACCCCGACCGGGATGTCGCTACAGGTACTTCAGGAGACCCGCGAGCGCGTCGTACAACGCGCCCGCGATGGCGCGCGCGAGCGGCGAGTATTCGCCCTTGGCCACCGAATCGGCGACCATGACCGGCTGGGTAATCATCAGCCAGATAAGGCCGCCGGCCAGGGCAATCGCCAGTACTCCGGCGACGCCTACGAGGCTGAGGCTGACTCGGGCAAAGCTCATACGGACTCGCTCAGTCTACAACGGTCCCCAGGTCTCAGCAGTTGGACGCCACAGGGTCCCCGGGGGTTCCTCCGCCCTACGCCGCCTGCCGGCCGGAAACCACCGTCCACCGACTGTCCGATTATCGGAATAATCGCTCTTCTTTACGCGCCAGACACCCCGGCGGTTAACACGGACTCGACCGTGCCCGTCAGAGACTCCGGCTCAGAAACCGGCAAAGGGTCAATCCGTCGAGCCACTTGAAGGGCGTCACGCCTGTGCTGTAGTGGCCGCAGGGCAGCACCGTGAGCTCGTGATCGATTTCGCGACGCCGGAACTCGTCGACGAGCAATCTGGAGAGGTCCACGGGGAACGTGAGGTCGTAACGCGCGTAGATCAGGAGAATTTTCTTGCCCTGCAGCCGGTCCAGATAGGGATACGGCGAGATGGGCATCCAGATCCGGCGGAGGCGTTCCAGATTGATATGCCCCTCCAGCCCCTTCCTCACATGCGCCGTCGACAGCCCGGACCATACGACGTCCGCGAAATACGGCGAGATGTGATTCAGGGCGGCGGCGCGGAGCAACGGCTCGTGGGCCGCTGTCAGCATGGCCAGGCACGATCCCAGACTGGTTCCCAGAATGCCGATCGATTCGTACCCGCGGGACGCAAGCCAGGCGATCCCGCGCCGGGTATCGAGTACGGCCTGACGGCAGACCTGAGCCGTCCTCGCCACGTTGGCGCTGACGATGTAGTCGGCGCGCCGGAGCTCGGGCGGGCGCCGATCGTCATGATAGGGCAGGCTCAGTCGCAGCACGCTGACCTTGAACCGGTTGATCAGGCGGCACAGGCCCACATGCCCGTCAGGCTCCGCGTTCCACTGCGGCAGGACGATCACCGCTCGCTTCCGGCCGGCCGGTGAGTGGTCCGGAAAGTACCGCGCCCGGACGGTGTTGTTCTCGGGGTGAGGGGTGGTAATCGCGCTCGGGTAGGACAGCCACTCGCCATCGAGCGCATAGTCCTCGCAGGGCGGCAGCGCGAAGAAGCGGTCGCTCGATGCGACCATGGCATCGGCCCACTGCTCGAGAAACGCGGCCTCGCCGTTCGTCCGTGCGGCGCTGTCAATCCAGTCCAGGCCCCATTCGAACGGGCGCACCTCGCGCTCCGTGGCGGCGGCCGCGAGCCGTTGCTCCCAGTCGTGAAAGAACCGCGTCAGCACGAGTGTGCGGGGGCCAGCTGGCGATCGACCGTCACCGCGACGTCGAGCAGGCGCTCCGTGCCATCGCGACGACCGACGAGCTGCAGACTCCGTGGTAACCCGTCACGCGATGATGGCGCCGGCAGCGCGATCGCCGGGTGGCCGGTCAGGTTGAACAACTGCGTCAGCCGCAGCATCATCGCACGCACCGGCTCCTGCGAGCCCTGCACGTCCACGCTCGTGGCGCCGAGTGGCGGCGCTGGAATCGGCAGCGTCGGCAGAAGCAGCGCGTCGCAACCTTCCATGGCGCGGTCGACGGCCGCGACCAGCATTTCTCGTAGTCGCATCGCGCGGATGTAGTCTTCGGCGAGGACGTATCGTCCCATCTCGAGGCGCAAGCGGACACCCGGCGAGTAGAGAGCCGCGTGGCGGTCGAGCGATCCGGCGTGATACCACGAGGCTTCGGGCAGCTGGATGTGGAGGTAAACGTCCGGCGTCGAGGCCGCGTGCTCGATGACGACATCGCGAACGGTGTGGCCCGCCGCGCCTAGCGCTTCGCACGCCTGAGCCAGCGCGAGTGCGACGCCATCCTCGAGTCGATCGCAGAAATACGGGCGGGGCACGCCAATCACGTAGCGTCCCGGGTCTCCAGCCTTGCGCGGCGGTGTGCCTTTGAGAACGTGCAGCAGCAGCGCGAGATCGGCCGCGGACCGCGCCATCGGGCCGACGTGGTCGAGCGATGCGCTGAGTTGGATCACGGCCTTGGCCGACACTTCGCCGTAGGTAGGCTTCAGACCGTAGACGCCGCAGGCCGCCGCCGGAATACGAATCGAGCCGCCGGTGTCCGTGCCCAGTGCCCCGAGGCACATTCCGGCCGCGAGCGCCGCGGCAGCGCCGCCGCTCGAATCCGCCGGCCGACCTGGTCTCGTCGTGCGGGTTTCGAACCGGCCCGAATGCTGATTCGTCGCTCGTCGTTCCGAACGCAAACTCGTGGAGGTTGGTCTTGCCGATGACGATCGCGCCGGCCTCGCGGAGCCTCCAGACGACGGGGGCGTCCTGACGGGCCACGGCGGCGGGCAGTGCAGCCCCCGCGGTCGTCCTGGTTCCTGCGACATCGATCAGGTCCTTGATTGAAACCGGGATGCCGTGCAGCGGACCGCGATAGCGGCCGGCCTGGATCTCGGCCTCAGCGCGCCGGGCGGCCTCGAGCGCGTCGCCATCGAGCCGCGTGATGAAGGCGTTGAGCGTGGGTCGCGCGTCGATCCGGGCGAGGCAGGCCTTCACCAGGTCGACCGGCGAGACCGCCCGGGACTGCAGGAGCGGCGCGACCTGAGCGATGGACGAGAGCTCGGGCTCAGCGGTCATGGCGCTCTCCTTCGAGCGTCGAGGATCGACCCTCCAGCCTCTCTTCTGCTTCGCGCAGCCTCGCCGTCGATTTTGCGAGCGTCTCCAGTAGCGGCCTGAGGGCCGGGAGCCCCCGACGCTCTGCGTCGGCAGTCGCGGCGGCGAGCCAGGCGTCGATGCGGGTGGACATCAGAAAGTCAGCGTCGCGCGCACGTTGATCGGGACGGAGAAGAACTTGTGTTCTACCGGATCGTCGAAGCGATTCCAGCCGAACTTGATCGATAACTCGACGCCGATGGGGCCGGACGTGACGCCGCCTCCCCCTTCTGCGAAGTATCGGCGGCCGTCGGCCTGATCGCTCTTCACGCGGCCGAATCCTCCCACGACGAACGCGAAGCTGCCGAGACCCCAGCCGGGCGAGAGATCGGCGACGAAGACGCCGGCACCCAGGTCGTACGCGCGCGCATTGGTCAGCGTGTATTCGTCGATCGGCCCAGGGCCGCTGATGTTCACGCGGATATCCGGCAGCCCCTCGATGCTGCCGCGGATCCCGAGCGTCGGCCCGGTCTTCAAGCCGATCGGGTAGACGGTGATGCCGACACCTTGCGTGCGCCTGGTGAGCTCGATCACGTCGAAGGTCGTGCTGCCATCCTGCGAGATGTAGTCGTAGGGGTCTCCGCGCTGCGCCTCATCCACGTGCTGACCTGCGAAATCCGAGAGCGGATGATCGCCGAAGTGGAGCGGCTGGTTGTAGAGCCACGAGTAGTCCACCGTGACCCAGTGCCGTCGGGGCTTCGGCGGGTCATAGGTTTGAGCATCGGCAACCGCCGTCGCCAGTAGGACAACGATGGCGGCGATCGTCAGCACCCTCCGGATTTGCAACAAGTGGTCCTCGCCCAGGGATCAATCCAGTGACCCGCCAGACGGGTCAACGAAACTACAATGTACTCCAAGTGCCGCCCACCGTCCTTGCCGCCGTGATGCCGGCGCCGCGTCAGCCGATTGAGATTCGCGAATTCCCGCGGCCCGATCTCCCGCCGGGCGCGGCGCTGCTGCGCGTCGCGCGATCGGAAGTCTGCGGGACCGACGTGCACCTCTGGCACGGGCGCCTCGCCGGCGTTCCCTATCCGATTATTCCAGGACATGTGTCCGCGGGAGTGCTCGAGTCGATTCGCGGACCGCTGGTCGGGCTCGACGGATCGGCTCTGGCCGAAGGCGATCGCGCGGTGTTCTTCGACGTGCACCGGACCTGCGGACGCTGTCGCGCCTGCACCGTCCAGCGGACGCCCACGCGGTGTGTGTCCCGACGCGTGTATGGCATCACGGATTCCGCGGCCGAGGGCCTGTTCGGCGGGTGGGCTCAATACGTGTACCTCGAGCCTGGCGTTGGCGTCGCCGTCCTGCCTGACTCGGTCACGTTCGAGGATTACATCGGTGGCGGCTGCGGTCTGCTGACGTCCGTGCACATCATCGAGCGCGCATCGCTCGTTCCTGGAGATACCGTCCTCGTACAGGGCGCGGGGGCCGTCGGGCTCTGCGCTGTTGCGCTCGCCCGGATCGCCGGCGCATCGACGATCTTCGTGATTGGCGCGCCGGCATCGCGGCTTGCGCTCGCGCGCGAGATGGGCGCGGACGAGGTGTTCGATCTGGAGTCCACCACGCCGGACGAACGGCTGGCGGCCGTCCGGGATCGTCACGCACGGCGACGGGGTCGACCTGGTCATCGAAGCCGCGGGCTCGCCGCGCGCGCTGGAGGAGGGCGTGACGCTCGTCCGAAACGGCGGACGCTATGTCGTGGCCGGGCATTACACGGACGTCGGGCCCAGCATGATAAACGCGCACCAGCACATCACGCGAAAACACATCGAGATTCGCGGCTGCTGGGGGAGCGAGGCCGGCCACTTCCTGCGCGCGCTGAGCCTCCTCGACCGCCACGCCGCCCGCGTCCCGTTCCACGCCATCGGCGCGCGCCGCTATCCGCTCGCGTCACTCAATCAGGCGCTGAGCGATGCTGAAGCGATGGTCATAACCAAAGCGTTGGTGGATCCTTGGTAGTTCCAGGTTGTCGGTTGTCGGTTTTTGGTTTTTGGTTTCAGGCTTTTGGTTCTGAACCGAGAACCGAGAACCGGAACCGAAAACCAAAAACCGAAAACGAAGAACCGATAACCGATTAATGAGGCATACCAAAATCGTCGCCACCGTCGGTCCAGCAAGCAACTCGCGCGAGGTGCTGCAGGCGCTGATTCTCGCCGGCGTCGACGTGTTCCGGCTCAACTTCTCGCACGGCACCCACGACGCCCACGCAGCGGTGTTCCACAGCATCCGTGAAGCGGCGAGCGCAACGAAACGTCACGTCGCGATCATGCAGGACCTGAGCGGTCCGAAGATCCGGACCGGTGCCCTCGCCACGAGCGAGCCGCTGTCGTTGAAGGACGGCGACGAGCTCATTCTGGCCGCGGGCACCGACCCCGGCAGGCCTGGGCGTGTGACGACACCGTATGCGGAATTGATCACGTCGGCCCGGCCCGGCGACAGGTTGCTGCTCGACGATGGACGCATCGAGCTCAGAGTGGTGGGCAGGACGGAGGACGCCCTGAAAACGACCGTCGTCCACGGCGGACTGCTTGCGGCGCACAAGGGCATCAACGCGCCCGGTGTCCCGCTGCCTCCGTCGGCGGTGACCGAAAAGGACGCGTCCGACCTGAGGTTCGGCCTCGCGCTGGGGGTCGACCTCGTGGCGCTCAGCTTCGTGCAGACCGTCGAGGACGTCCAATGCGCGCTCGACATCATGGAGGCCGCAGGACGAACGGTGCCGATCGTTGCCAAGATCGAACGGCCCCAGGCCGTCGACAACCTCGATGGCATCCTGGCCGTGGCGCAGGGCGCCATGGTCGCGCGCGGCGATCTCGGTCTGGAGATGCCGCTCGAGCAGGTGCCCCGCGTGCAGAAGGACATCATCCGGCGCGCGCGTGCGCGCGCGTGTCCGGCCATCGTGGCCACGCAGGTCCTCGAGTCGATGCGAGTCGAGCCGCGGCCGACGCGTGCCGAAGTGAGCGACGCGGCCAACGCCGTCTGCGAGGGCGTCGACGCGATCATGCTCGCGGGCGAGACCGCGGTCGGAGCCTATCCGGTCCGGGCTGTGCAGACGCTCGACGCGATCATCCGTGACGCCGAGTCGATCAGACCGACGGAGCGCGTCGTGCCCGAAGTCGATCCGACCGGCAGCCGCCATGGCCACGCGTTGTGCGAGGCCGCCGTCACGCTCGCGACAACGGGTCAGGCCGACGCGATCGTCGCCGTCACGAACGAGGGCAAAACCGCGCGTCTGCTTTCCGCGTTGAGACCGGCGGCGCCCATCCTCGCGGCGACGCCGGACGCCGGCGTGGCCGGCATGCTCGCGCCGTTGTGGGGCGTCGAGCCCTTCGTGACGAACGAAAAGAACGTCGATCTCCTGAAAGCCGAGCTGCTGGATCGTGGCCTTATTACCCCCGGCTCGATCGTCGTGTTCGTCAACGTGAGCCCGGAGCCCGACCGGACCGACGCCAACTTTCTTCACGTCCGTCAGGCCGCAATCAGATCGTGAAGCCAGCCGATCGCGGGCTGACGTCGACCTGGACGTTCATCCTCGACAACTCACTGCTGCTGGTAGCCGGGACGGTCACGGCCATCGTGTGGGCCAATCTCGCGCACGAATCCTACGAGCGGATCGCGCACGTCCTGCACTTCGTCGTCAACGACATCGGCATGGTGTTCTTCTTCGCGCTCGCGACGAAGGAGATCTTCGAGGCGACGCTGCCAGGCGGCGCGCTCGCTTCACCGCGTCAGGCGGCGGCGCCGCTGGCCGCGGCGGTGGGCGGCATGGTTGTGCCGGCATCGCTCTACGCGATCATGGCAGCCCTCGACGGCCGGACCGCGCTGATGCGGGGCTGGGCCATCCCGTGCGCGACCGACATCGCCTTCTCGTACATGGCCGCGCGCCTGATCTTTCCGCGCGAGCACCCCGCGATACCGTTCCTGCTGCTGCTCGCGATCGCCGACGACGCGCTGGGATTGATACTGCTGGCGATCGTCTACCCGAGCGGCCCGGTCTCGTTGGCGCGTTTCGCGATCTTCATGGTCCCCGCCATCGGCCTCGCCTGGTCCTTCAGGCGAATGCGCATGCAGAGTTTCTGGCCGTACATCCTGGCGGCCGGAGGTCTGTCGTGGATGGGGCTGTATTTCGGTGGCGTGCATCCGGCGCTGGCGCTGGTGCCGATCGTGCCGTTCATGCCGCACGCGCCACGCGACCTCGGGCTCCTGGATCCGCGAGAGGACACGCAGCCGGACACGATGAACCGGTTTGACCACTGGTGGAAAGCGCCGGTGCAGCTGATCCTGCTTTTCTTTGGCCTGGCCAACGCCGGGGTGCTCTTTTCCGCCGTCGGCCCCGCCACGTGGATCGTGCTGACGTCGCTCGTCATCGGCAAGCCGCTGGGCATCCTGCTCATGACGGTGATGGGCGTTCGTGCCGGCCTGCAGCTCCCCAGTGGCCTGACGTTCCGCCACGTCACCGTGATTGGTGTCGCCGCCGGGATCGGGTTCACCGTGGCGTTGTTCTTCGCGACGGCCGCGTTTCCCCCGGGAGACGAGCTGGACGAAGCGAAGATGGGGGCGTTGCTCAGCTTCGTCGCGGCGCCGCTGGCAGTGTTGCTCGGAAGGTCGTGGACGCCGCAGTCGGCGCTACGGCGCTGACGCCCCCCACGTGTTCTCCGCGTAGTGCTTGAGCGCCGCGAGCGATGACTGCCAGCCGCGGCCGATGACCGCGTAGTAGCGCCGCCACCGGGCGCTGTCCTCGAAGCCGCTCTGGCGGACGCGGAGCCGGCAGGCCGGGCCGTCGATCATGCAGCTCACCTCGAGCGACATCGGCCCGATCGGATCGCCATCGGGCGGCATCCACCACGCGTCGGCCACGAACAGCTCGCGCCCCGGCAGATACTCCATGACCGTGCCGTGGAACACGCCGCCGAGACGCCCGAGCAGGTCGTCGCGCTCGACGGTCGGCGCCCATTCGATGGCGTAGACGCCGAGCGGCCTCGCGGTCGTGACGGATCGAATCGCCTGCCACCAGATCGCGAGCGCGACGGGATCGAAGAACGCGGACATGACGCGCGTGGGCGCGCAACTGATGAGCAGGGACTGCTCGAATTGCGAAGGCCCTGACGTCTGCGACTCGGCCGTCACAGTGGCCATTCTAGCGCCCCCGCTGTTCTACAATGGCCCCATGCCTGCCCCGTCCGTTCCGCAGGAGAAGCCACAGCCGGATCCAAGCTGGATCGAGCACTATCGCGACGAGCGTGACGCCGCGTATCTGTATCGCACGCTCGCGACCCTCGAACCGAACGGCGAACGTCGCCAGCTGTTCGAACGGCTGGCGCACGTCGAGGATCGTCACGTCCAGCGCTGGGAGCAGCTGTTCCAGGAGAGCGGACGTCCGCTGCCGGACTACCGGACGGCGCTGCGCACGCGGGCGCTCGCCTGGGCCGCGAAGCGGCTGGGGACGTCGACGATTCTGCCGCTGATGCTCGCCGAAGAGGGGCGCGAGGTGCAGTCGTACCTCGGGATGGCGCGGCACGCGACCGACCGCCAGACACACAGCGCAGCGGTCGACATCGCCGCGGATTCGGCGATGCACGCCCGGGAGTTGTCGGCCCTCATGGGTCGGGAAGGGGAGCCCTGGCACGTCGGCGGCGCCGGCGGCTACCTCCGCAGCGTCGTGTACGGCTTCAACGACGGCCTCACGGCCAACTTCGGCCTCGTGGCCGGCGTCATCGGCGCCAACGTCGCGCCGCACATCGTCATCATCAGCGGCGTCGCGGGCGCATTTGCCGACGCGCTCTCGATGGGCGCCAGCGGGTATCTGGCCGCCAAGAGCGAAGCGGAAGTGCAGGCGCACCAGATCGAGCTCGAGCGGCACGAGATGCGGCTGATGCCGGATCTCGAAGAGGACGAGCTCGCGGTGATCTACGAGGCGAAGGGGCTTTCGGCGGATCGCGCGCGCGAGACGGCGCAGGCGATGATGAAGGATCCGATCCAGGCGCTCGACGAAATGGTGCGCGAGGAGCTCAACATCCACCCGGCGGACCTGGCGCCGCTCAAAGACGGGATCGTGACCGGCGCCGCAACCGCCGTCGGCGCCTTCATTCCTATCGTGCCATTCGTCTGGTTCCCGTTCGACGTGGCCGTCTGGGTTTCGCTCGCCGTCAGCATGCTCGCGCACTTCGGCATCGGCGCGGCGCGCAGCCTCTTCACCGGCCGCAGCCTCTGGGCCAGCGGCCGCGACATGTTCCTGGTCGGGTTCGGTGTCGCCGCAGTGGGTTACATCATCGGCGAGCTCGTCACCAGGCTGCTCTGAGTCCGGGAGCCGGGATCTACTTCGCGGGCTGCCGCAGCGTCTGCGCGTAGGCGACGACCGCCCAGGCCTGCTGCTCGCTCAGCTCCTCTTTGAACGGAGGCATCTTCGGCTTGCGGCGTCCGTTCCAGACCTTGTAGAAGACCACGCCGTCGGAGTTCTGCTCGGCGCGCTTCGCGGTCGTCAGGTTCATTTCTGGCGGGGCATCCGGGTCCGCATCGGGACCGTCACCGAGGCCGCCGGGACCGTGGCACCGCGAGCACTTGTCCTTGAACACGGCTTTCCCGGTGGCGATGACCTTCTCGTCGACGGTCAACGGGTTCTTCTTCTCATCCGCGTCCGGCGGCAGCACCCAGCCCGTCGGCGTCGTCTGCCCCGTTCCGCGTACCATCTCGGCCGCCACGCCGGCGCCGATAACCATCATCGTCATGACAAGAGTGCTCAACGACCGTCGAAGCATTTGGCCTCCATACGAGAGATGATACAGTTTTTTCCGCATGGCCAACCACCACCAGCCGCTGGCGTACTATCACAAAGAGTTCCTCGACAGCACCGACGCGCGGCCGATCCGCATCCTCGCGGAGTACCTGGAGCCGCTGCGGCGGTTCCGGCGCGAGAACATTCAGGATACGGTCGTGTTCTTCGGGTCGGCGCGGGTCCATAGCCGCAAAGTCGCGGAGCGCGCGCTGCTCAGGCTGACGAATCCGAAGACCCGCCGGCGAACCGATCATGCGGCCGCGCTGAAGCGCAGCCGCAAGGCCGTCGAGTGGTCGCGATACTACGAGGACGCCCGAGAGCTGGCGCACATGCTGACCGAATGGAGCCTGTCGCTCGAGGAACCGCGCCGGCGGTTCGTCGTCTGTTCAGGCGGCGGCCCCGGCATCATGGAAGCGGCCAATCGCGGCGCGCGCGAAGCCGGCGGCAAGACCGTCGGCCTCAACATCCGCCTGCCGATCGAGCAGGGACCCAACCGCTACATCACCAAGGGGCTGCTCTTCGAGTTCCATTACTTCTTCATGCGGAAGTTCTGGTTCGCGTACCTGGCGAAGGCGCTCGTGATCTTCCCGGGCGGGTTTGGAACGCTCGACGAGATGTTCGAGATCCTCACGCTCGCACAGACGCGCAAGCTGAAGAAGAAGCTGCTCGTCATCCTCTACGGCAGCGACTACTGGGACGCCGTGTTCGATCTGAAGCCGCTGGCCGAATGGGGAGCCATCGAGGAGCGCGATCTCGGTTTGCTGTGCCGCGTCGACTCCCCGCAGGAGGCGTTCGAAGAGCTGAAGAAGCACCTCCTCGCGCACCACATGGTGCCGGCGACGCCGCAGGAGAATCGCGCCGCCGGGGCATCGCGAAAAAGGAAAAGGGACAGGGAAACGGGAACGAGACGGTTAGTACATCAGGAACGGCTCGCGCTGGCGACGGAAATCATCCTCGTCCGTCGTCCACGACTCGATCAGCGCGCGGACGCCTTCGCCGGCATCGATCGCGCGGCGCAGCCGATCGGATCCGTACAGCAGGTCAATCGGCATCCGCTCGTGCTCGTATTCGTACGGCGGCTGTTTCCACGCAAAGTGCACCGGATCCTCTCGCCAGAACTCGTGAATTAGCTCCACGGCCGTCCGGACAGGCTCGAACGTGCGTCGATCGAGGACGTGGATCTGGCAGCCGCCGCACGACTGCTTCGCGTGCTTGTGGAAAGTCGGCTCGAAAAACGCCGGCCTGAAGTGCACCCCGGGGAGCCCGAGCCCGTTCATCTCGCCGGCCAGGCGATCTCCGTCGATCCACGGCGCGCCGATCAGCTCGAAGGGGCGCGTCGTTCCGCGCCCTTCCGACAACATCGTCCCTTCGAACAGCACCGCGCCGGGGTAGACGGTCGCCGTGTCGAGCGTGGGCACGTTCGGCGACGGGATGATCCACGGCAGCCCGGTCTGATCGAGGTACATGTCACGCTGCCAGCCGTCGAGCGGGACGACCTCGAGGGCTGCACCAATCTCGTACGCCTCGTTGAACAGCCGCGCGAGCTCACCGACCGTCATGCCGTGCCGCATCGGAATGGGGAACTGGCCGACGAACGACGTCCAGGCGCTCTGCAGGCGCGAGCCCTCCACTTCGCTGCCCCCGATCGGGTTCGGTCGATCGCACACGACGACCGGCACGCCGTGGCGCGCCGCCGCCCGCATGCAGTTCGCCATGGTGTAGACGAACGTGTACACGCGGGTTCCGACACCCTGGATATCGACGACGAGCACGTCGATGTCGCGAAGCATCTCGGGCGTCGGCTCGCGCGTCTCGCTGTACAACGAGTACACCGGGACCTGTCGCCGCGAATCCCGCACGTGCGGCGTCTCGATCATGTTGTCCTGCAGGTCCGATCGAAAGCCGTGCTGCGGCCCGAACAACGCGACCAGCGTCACGTCCGGATCCTCGAACAATCGATCGGCGGAGTGCCTGAAGCCGGCGTCCACCGATGCAGGGTTGCAGAGGAGCCCGACGCGGCGGCCCTCGATCAACCGTCGATCTGCGGTCAGCAGACGATCGATACCGGGCGTGACGATCCGGCGAGCGACTTCGGTAGACGAGAGCATGCGCATAGTTTACTTCGCGTCGGTCTTCCGCTTGTTCGTGCTCAGCCTGCGCGCAAGAAACGCAGCGCACATCGCGTCGGCGAACAGGTTGCACCGGAACCGGTACATCGTCTCGCGATCGTGACGCACGAGGACGATGTCGCGATCCTGCTGGACAACGGTCGAGACGGCGTGCCACGGCAGCGTCGTGGCGCGGGCGCCGCCGGCAAAGATCGCGCGCGCGCTGGTGAGGATCAGCCGGCCCGCCGGTTGCGTCGGGTCATCGGGCATGGATGCCGGCGCGCTGTAGTGACAGGTATCCGCGCCGACGATGCGGTGCCCGGTTTCGAGGATGGGAAGGCCGTTGGAGCCGATGATCGCAGTCAGCCGGATCAGCTGATCCAGCCCCTCCAGCATTTCCCGTTCGATCTCCACGTCGTCATCCGGCAGGCCGATCGCATCGAGACGAGCGGTGAGCGAGGCGACGTCCGCCGGATCGGGCTTGCCGGCCGCCACCCGCCAGGCCTGCCGCCACTCGGTGAGCCGACCATCGCCGCCACTTCTGTTCCTTCTGAACCATCCCCACAAGGCCATCCGTAGGTCCCGTCGCGAGTCGTTAATTAAGGACTGACGCAAATATGTGACCGCCGAATGCGGCTGAGCTTGAAGCCAACCGCCTCATCAGTGTTGAATACGTCGCTCCCTGGAGACCTGATGCCCCGTCGTCGGAATCCAACACCACCCAAAGCTCAAGCAAATGGCGCTTCCACGACCGGCCGCGGATCGACGACCGGGCGCAGGCCCGGCCGGCCGCCAGTCCATGACGAAGCCTGGACCAAGGTCACGGTGGTGCTCTTCGATCGTCAGATTGTGTTTCTCGACCGGCTGGCAGACAACATCCGGGCGCATAGCGGGGCGACGATCAGCCGAGCGCAGCTGATACGCGCGTTGGTGGACGCTGTCAGCGACGCGGACGTCGACCTCACTGCGTCCAGGTCCGAGGCCGATCTGAAGGCGACGATCCTGGCGAGGCTGGGCCGGCATCGGTTGGCTCCCGGCCCCCCGCCTCGGTGATTCGCGACCTTGCTACAGGCTCTTGATCCCCGCGATGAGCAAAAGGGCGACGACCGTGATGAGGATCATCACTGCGATCGTCCCGAGCGAGAACTTTCCGACCGTCATGGCCATTACCGCACCTCCCCGTGCAGTCCGAAGCTCATGCGTAATCCTACAACGAGCCCGCCGGAAGGCGCTAGAACGTGTAATCGAAGCCCAGGACAGTCGTGAGCTGACTGCGGAGCCCGCCGTCGGTCAGGGGAAAGAGCACATTGCCGGAGATCAGGAGGTTCCCCTTCGGATTGAACTTGAACCCGATCGCCCCGAGTACCAGATTGAGCCTGCCGGCCTGCGGGTCGAATTCGTCAAACGTCGCCGTCTGAACGGTGGTTGCCCCCTGGTACTCGAACGTCTTGCTGGCCAACCGGAGCCTGCCGGCATCCACCAGCGTGCGGCCGATGACGTCGCCGGTGATGGTCAACCGGGAATGCGCGACGAACTCGACGCCCGTCACGTAGTTGAATTCGTCGGGTACCTGTTCTTCACCGCCGAGCTCCGCCAGCAGGCCAAAGTTGCCGACGGTACCTTCCGACGCCGCATAACCGATGTTGACGTGCGGCGCGAATCGTCCGACATCACCCGAGGCGACCAGCAGGACCTTCACCTGAGTCCCTGCGCCGAGCAGGTTTTCTTGATCGCCCGTCGGGAGTCTCACGTCCACCGCCGCAGCGAGTCCGCCCGCCGCGAACGACACGAAGCGGAATTTCGTGCGCAGGAGCATGTCGCCGAGCCCTGACACACTGCCAGTGTGTGTGAAGGTCTTCTGAGTGGCGTCGGGATTCCCCGCTTCGAACGTATGGGTCAGCGGGGTGGTGGCCGTCGCCAGACGGACGATGGTCGCGCGAACGCTCGCGTCGAGATCGACGCGGAGGATCGGGACCACGAGCGAAACGTCCCAGCGATCGGTGAGACCGTAGTTGCCAAAGAACGCGACGGTATCGGTGGTGGCGTGTAGCGAGAGCGCCGCTTCGATCAGGTCGCCCTCGAACGGTGGGCTGAGGCGCGTCCCATTCGGTTGGACGACGGGTCCTGAGCCCATGCCTCCACCCATGCCTCCACCCGTCCCGCCGCCAGTGCCCGGTGTGCAGCACTCCTGGTGTCGCAGGTAGAACTTGATCGATCCGTCGTCGAGCGCCTGACCCTCGAAGGTCGAGTACGGCGTATGTTGATACGTCATGCCCGCGCTGAACTTGCCGCGGCCGATCGTCGTCGCACGCTCGGCGAATGATGGTCCGAAGCTGTTGCTGGATCGGCGGAAGGTGCCCAGCGACTCGTCGAACGTGTACGTGAAGCCGCCGGCGGACGATCCCAGCGGGAACGTCGAGAGCTGCACGATCATCAGCTTGTTGAAGTTTCGAACGACCCCGACTGCAGGGTTGTTCAGCTCGTTGGCGTCGACCGGGCTGAAGTGGGCTTCGTGCGAGAGTTCCGAGGTCGTGGGACGCGGGAGCGTGATACCCCGGAGGATCAAATCCGGCAGCAATTCAGCCAGACTGATCGTACTGGTCGACTGAGCGTGTGCGCTGCGGGCCGTCGAGAGAGCCAAGGCGATCGCCAGAATTCCTGTTCCCAGCCACCACCGACCCCCCATTCGACTCGTCAGCATCGTGCCTCTTGTCCGACGTGCGAGTCTACCATGCCGAGTGCATTCTGCAGTATCCGAGAGGCTTCGCCCCTCGGACTCCCCGACACGCTCTCTCGCGCGCCGCTTCGCCGGCGCGCTCCGGTCGCGTGGCTCGCTCGCGATGCTCGCTCGCGCCCTGGAACGAGCGGACCGATGTAGTGTCCGGCTTTAGCCGGACTAGCGCTCGATGCCCGCTTGGCCTCCAGGACCGAGGTACACGCGACCGTCTTTCATCACGAACTTCACCCGCTTCAGCGCTGTCACGTCCGTGAGTGGATTCCCGTCGACCGCGATCAGATCCGCAAACGCGCCGGCCGCGACGTTACCTGCCTTGTTCTGCAGGCCCACCGCCTCGGCGGCGTACAACGTGGCGGTTCGGATCGCGTCCGGCGGGCGTGAGTCCGATCGCCGTCAACCGTTCGAACTCGCGCGCGTTGGCGCCGTGAGGCACGACGCCGGCGTCGGTCCCGAACGCCAGAGGGAGTCCCTCGCGGGCCGACGCCGTCAGATGCTGCTCGAGCGCTGCGGCGACTTCCGGCGGTCCGGCCTGGGTGAGCGACCACAACGTGGACAGCTGCCGGACGCCGCGCTTGCGCATCTGCGCGATGAGCGTGCCCGGCGTGAAACCGCCGTGCACGACGAGGTCCGCGCCCTGTTTCACAGCCGCCTCGATGCCCGCTGCGCTCAATGCATGGACGGCGACCCGGCGCCCGAGCGCGTGCGCCTCTTCAATCCCCGCACGCAGCGCGTCGTCTGCGATCTCGTACGTGGAGGGTGACTTGAATGCGGCCGCGAGCCATCCCGTGACGCAGATCTTGATCAAGTCCGCGCCGCGCTTGACGTCCTCGCGCACCCGCGCGCGGAACGCGTCAGGCCCGCGGACGCCGATGCCGTTGAAGTCACAGATGCCGCCCGCCGTCCCGAGCCAGGGTCCCGACGCAACCACGCGTGGTCCGGTGACGCGGCCGTCCCGAATCGCATCCCGCAGCGCCAGGTTCGAATAGTCGATGGCGCCGAGGTCCTGGACGGTGGTGAAGCCGGCAAGCAGGGTCGCGCGAGCGTTCTCCTCCGCTTTGCCCGCGAGCGTCAGGTGGACGTGCGCGTCGATCAGGCCCGGCAGCACCGTGAGATTCCCGAGATCGACGCGACGAGCGCCGTCCGGAACCTTGATTCGCTCCGCCGGCCCCGCCTGGACGATGCGATCGCCTTTGATCAGGACGAGCCCGTTCGCGACGAGCACGCCCCGCTCCACGTCGAGCAGCGAGCCGGCCGAGACCGCGAGCACGTCGGCTGGTTGACCGATGCGCTCGGCCGGTAGGCGTGACCCGATCAGCAGGCTGGCCAGGCAGCCCAGTGCGATCGAGACAATTCGGGGTGGTCGCATGAAGGGAGCCTTTCAGATTTGCGCGCCGCAGAGCGCGATCAGGCGCGACGTCAGGTCGTTCAGATTGCGCGTGGCGTGACCTTCGATCGCCAGCGCGACAAGTCCTGTCGCGTTGGCCACCGCGAAGCTCACGCCCTTCAGGTTTCGCTCTGGCGGGACGCCGGGAATCGGACGCGGGTACCCGGACGCGCGGAGACGCAGGGCGCCGTTCGTGAGATGGACCAGCCCGCACGCATCCCGTGGGCAGTCCCAGTCGAGTTCGACCGCCAGCACGCCTTCGAGCGCGCCGGGCAGCCAGCGCCGCTCGTCGTCCGGCGCCGCTGCTACGACGATGGCCCCGCGGTCGGCCGCGTCGCGAACGGCCGACGCGAGGGATGATTCGTGTTCGCCGTTGACGGTTCCAAGGCTGAGATTGATCAGCGCTGCCTCGTGGGCCGCCGCCCATCGAATAGCCTCGACGAGGCCGCGCCCCGTCGTCGCGAGCGCGCGGTCGAACACCTTGACGGCCAGCAGCTCGACGTCCGGCGCCTTTTCCCGGATGGCGGCCGCCACGGCAGTTCCGTGGCCCAGGCGATCCACGACGTCATCGCCGGGAGTGCCGGTGTCGTCGATGGACGCTCCTCCGGAGATGCCGCGTACGTGCGCGTGCGCCGCGTGAATGCCGCTGTCGACGACCGCAACGCGCACGCCACGACCTGTGCGCGCTGGAGACAGATCCTGAATACTGAGCGTCTTCACTGTCCGAGCCCGTGGGCGATCCTACAGGAGAGCGGGAGATTCAGGTTGGGGCGCGAGGAAAAGCCTTGCGAACGCGCCCGAGCGGCGCTCGAGGAGCGATGGCGGTCCGCTCTCGACCACGCGGGCGCCCTCGAGCACGATGACGTGGTCCGCCGATCGGATGAGATCGAGCCTGTGCGAGATCAGGACCGTCGTTCGGTCGCGCATGACCCGTCGATAGCCTTCGATCACCAGTCGCTCCGACACGGGATCGAGCGCGGCCGTTGGTTCGTCGAGTACCAGAACTGACGGATTGACGAGAAACGCCCGCGCGAGCGCGAGCCGCTGACGTTCGCCCGCCGACAGCGCGAGTCCACGATCGCCGACGATCGTCCGCAGGCCGTCGGGTAGCGTTGCGACGAACGACCCGATGCCGGCGGCGTCGAGCGCGTCGCGCAGATCCAGATTCCGATGCGCTCGGATTCGCGTAGCGGACGTTGTCGGCAATCGACGTATGGAACAGCACGGGATCCTGGTCGACGACCTGCACATGCCGCCGCAGATCGTTCAATGCGATCGCTGCCAGATCGTGACCGTCCAACCGCACGACGCCAGAGTCGGGATCGAGCAGGCGCACCAGGAGATCCGCGATCGTCGATTTCCCGCTCCCGCTGGCCCCGACGATGGCCAGCACCTGGCCGGGGTCGACGCCAAAGCTGACGCCTTCGAGCACTGCGCCGCCGCGGCCGTGCGAGAGCCAGACGTCCTCGAACGCGATGCGTCCGCGCACCTCGCTCAATCGCTGCGCGTCGGCGCGCTCGTTGACGTCGAGCGGGGTATCGAGCAGCGTTGCGACGCGGTGCCACGACACACGCGCGCTCGCCAGCGCGCCGTAGAGTCCCATCAGCGCCTGCACTGGCCCGACGACGCGTGCCTGGTAGGCGAGGAACGCGGCGAGCGTGCCGAGCGTCATCGACCCGTCGACCACACGCAGGCCGCCGTAGAGAAAGACCGCGGCCGTGCCGGCGGAGACGATGAGGCCCGGCAGCGCGCCGGTGACGTAATGCGCGCGCTGGACGCCCATCAGCGTGCCGATGAAGGCGTCGTTCAGCCGGCTGAATCTGGCGACCTCGCGCTCCTGGGCGTTCGAGGTCACGACGGCGCGCATGCCCCGCAGCGTCTCGATCAGGAAGCTGCCGATGTCGGCGCTGCGCTGCCGCAGGTCAGCCACCTGCGGCTCGAGCTGCCTTCGATACCGCCGGAGCGCCCACACGCTGAGCGGCAGCGTTGCGGCGCCGATCAGGAACAACCGCCAGTCGAGCCAGACGAGGATAGCGACGCCGCCGATCAGGAACAGAACGTTGCCTACCCAGGCGAGCGCCGTTTCGGCAGCAATGCGCTGGATCTCGCCGACGTCGCTGTTGATGCGCGACACGATGTCGCCGAGGTGCGTGGACGCGTAGAAGCGCGGCGACAGCCGCTGGAGGTGCTCGTACAGCTCGCGCCGCATGTCGAACAGGATTTCCGCCGACACGCGGGTGTAGCGCAGGCCGCTGACGACGTTCAGCAGGAAGCCGAGCGCGCCGGCCGCGACGAACAGCACGACGATCTGTCGAAGCGCCTGCCCGTTGCGCCCGATGAGCGCCTCGTCGACGAGCGGTTTCGTCAGGTACGGCAGCCAGAGCGAGACAGCCGTACTGACCAGGCAGACCAGGAAGACGATCGTCAACCGGCGCCAGTACGGGAGGATGTAGCGGAAGGCGCGGCCGCTCACGATCCGGCGATCCTTACCGCCCGCCCGCAGGCGGACGTTGTGGCAACAGGAGAAGCTGCGTGGACATGTCGCCGTCGAGCGTGATCGTACGCTGAAGCGTGAGCGTCGCGGCGTCGTAGATGTCGATCGTGTTGCCGGCCTGGGAGATGTAGATATTCGTGCCGCTGCTGCTGACCTTCAGCGACATGCGCGGACGTCCGCGGAACGGCGTGCGCGAGATGACGCGGCGGGATTCGAGGTCGAACGCCCAGAACTCGTACTCGCCGATGTTCTGGCTCAACCCGTACGCGCGCTTGCGATCCGGCGTCATCGAGAACGACACCGGGCGAAACGGGCCGATGGGATAGAAGTCCACGCTCTTCTTCGCGAGATCGATCCGGCCGATGCCCATCACCCGGCGGTTCTGCAGCGAATCCTGCATGCTGAAGAGGCCGGTGTAGAACCCCGGCTCGTCGCTGAACGGATCCAGCCCGCCGAACTGGATGCGGCCGCCGCCGGGTTCGAGCGGCCTCGAGAGCTCCCACCGGTCGACCTCGGTGAACTTCTCCGTTTCGTAGATCAGGATGTCCTCGCCCATCAGGTACATCAGCTTCCCATCGGGCGAGAAAATGACGCCGGCCCCCTCGCGTTCTTCACCTTTGGGCCACGGAATCGTGCGCGCGACTTTCTTCGTCGCGAGGTCGTACTGGACGAGCGTCGGCGGCCCGATCTCCCAGCGATCGGGCTGGAGCGTCGCCTTCTTGATGACGAGGATGACGTACTTGTCCTTGGGATCCGGCTGCAGCCCCCAGATCCGCGTGCGGGCGGTCCCTTCGCTGAGCGTGAACGAATCGATGGACGTCCGCTTGACGCGATCGACGATCTCGATCTTCTCGTACGTGTAGTCCCGCACGTAAAAGCGCGTTCGATCGAACGAGAGCTGCAGCATCGTCGGCATCCCGTACTTCAGCGGGATCTCGCCGATGGACTTCTCGGTGGCCTCGTCCAGCACGCTGATCGAGCCCTTGTACGTGCCGAGATACATCGTCGCCGAACCGCCGTTGGTGCCGGTCGGCGGGGCGCCAGCGGTCTGGGCAGGCAAGCGGATGGACGTCAGCAGACAGGCACACGCGAGCGTGCAGATCGACAGGCTCAGTTGTCGCCGTGCGCCGCCGGGCATCTTCACCTCTTCACCTCAGGGGAAAATCAAGTCGATCTTGCGCCAGTCCTTCTGTGCCGCCGCGCACTTCGCCGTCCAGTCGGGCGCGTGGTTGAGTTGATCCGGCACCTGCGCCGGCCAGAAGCAGCCGAGATGACAGTCGAACAGGTCGCGCTCGACCGGCTGGCACAGCCCCGCCGTGCCGCCCGTCCGGTCCACCTCCCAGCCCGGCGAGAATACGGTCGAACAGCCAAGCGGGATGTGCGGGCCTGCCGGCTGCTGCGGGACTTGCAGCGCGACGACGTCTGCCGCCGGTTTTGCTGACGCGTCAGGAGTCGTGGCTGACGGGTCGATCGCGCGCTCGAGCCGTCTTGCCTTCTGATTAACTGGGCTGAGGTGCTTCATCTGGACCCTCGAACTGTCTAAGGAACGCGGGGTTCCGTTCCGCAATCTCGCCGTACACGCGCAGGCACGTATCGGTCCACCCTCGAATCCAGTCGCAGTAGTGGAGGTTGGCGTGATTCGTCGTGCCGTAGCGCGTCTGCGCCTCGTGGTAGCAGCCGCCGGCGCACAGCGGACGCGCCCAGCACGCCAGGCAGTCGGGCTTGTCCGCAATGTGGTGCGACTCGAGAAACGCTGCCTGGGCGCCGCGATCGACGCCGCTGCGGACGTCGCCGATCTTGTGGTTGTCCGAGCCCGCGAACCGGTGGCAGAGCGCCACGTCGCCGCTCGTCGATACGCCCAGCAGTCCCATCCCCGCGCCGCAGGGCCACGCCTTGCTCGCGCCTTTGTGGATCTCGTCGATCGTCTCGTGAATGTTGCTGAACCCGTGATGACGGTTCTCGAGCGCCGCGTCGCGATAGTCGTCGGCCAGGTCACGGAATTGCGCGAGCAGGGAGTCGAAGCCCTCGTTGCCGACCGCGTACGCGCGTCCGGGCGAAGTCGTCGCGGGAGCAAAGCCGACTTCCCAGAAGCCCATCTCCTTCGTCAGGTGATCGAAGATGCGGCGCACGTCGATCGTGTCGCGGGTCAACGTCACCCTCGCGCCGATCGGCCGCGTCCGGTGACGCGCGATCAGCTCGCGGATCTTCGGCGCGACGACGTTGTAGCTTCCTGCGCCGTTGTGGAACACGCGAAACTTGTCCTGGAGCTCGGGCGGCCCATCGATGGAAATCGTCACCCCGAAGCGATGCTCCGTCAGGAAGTCGATGACGTCCGGCTTGAGCAGCGTCGCGTTCGTGGTGATGCTGAAGTCGACGTCCTTCTGCAGCTCGGCGGCGCGGCGCTTCGCATACGCGACCGCCGATTTCACGACGGGGAAATTGAGCAGCGTCTCACCGCCGAAGAACGTCACATGGGCGAGGCGTCCGGACTCACGGAGCAGGAAGTCGATGCTCTCGCGCGCCGTTTCCTCGCTCATCCATTTCGGCTGGCGCCCGTAGTCGGTGTCGACGATGCGATCTTCGCTGTACTCGTAGCAGTACGTGCAGCTCAGGTTGCACTGGTTGGTGACGTTCATCACCATCGTGCTGAGCGGAACCGGCGTGAGCGGCAGCACCTTGGCGGGACGTGCCGTTGTCACGGGGAGTGCGGCGGGCGCGATTGCCCGAACCCTCATCAGCTCGTCGAGGCTGTCGGCGACCTGCTCGCGGTCGAACCGCGCGGCGAGATCGGCAACCACGTCATCGCGCGACCGCGGACCCGCCGAGACCGCATCCAGCGCCGCCGCCGACACGTCGTCCATGGCGAGAACGGCCGCGCTCGACGAGAGGTACAGGTAGCGCCGGCCCGCCGCTTCGAAGCCGTGATAATCGCCGCGCTGCAGCAGGCTCATTTCTGCCCCAGGGTGAAGAAGTCCCAGCGCATGTAGAGCGGGACCGTGACCACCAGGTGCGAGCGCGCGCGCAGCGGCGCCGAACGCCCGGGCGGCGTGTAGGTGGCGACGACCCAGACGTCGCCGACGTTGTTGCGATTGCCGGAGCGCTTCGGGTTGGGTCCGTCGGCCGCCGGCGTGAACAACCCGCTCTTCGCGTCGATATCGCCGACGAACGCCTTGTCGTCGTCGTCGAACGTCGCCGTGTATTCCTCGGTCGTCCAGGTCGCGTCCACCAGGCCGAGGCTGATGTCGTCCTTGGTGTCGGGCTTGCCGTCGGGTCCGTGGTTGTAGGCCACCGCTTCGAACTGCGCGACCATCTTGGGAAAGACGACGCCGCCGACGCGCGCCATGTTCCAGGCTGGCGTCACCTTGATGTAGTCCATGCGGTCGTAGACGGCGACCGCCGATCGCAGCAAGGCTCCCGCCACGAACACGTCGCGGGCGCCGGGCGCGGCATCGGCCGCGACCGTCACCTCCGCCGTGATCATCTGAGGCGTGGCGCTGACGATGCGGGCGACCGACGTGCCTGGACCGAAATCCACGTCGCGCGGCGCGGGATTCTCGGGCAGGTTGGCGCCGTAGATGCGGACGGTCTGCGCGGTCGTCGATCGTCCAAGCGACGCGCGATCGGTGCCGATGACGATCGGCTCGCGGCCGACTCGCGTCAAGCGGACGTCCATCCCGAGTTCGTCGTAACCTCCGCCGAACCAGCGCCCCGTCATCGACCGCCAGTCACGATCGACCGTCATGACTTCGCGAAGCGTCGTGCTCTCGTTGGCCCCCTCCGTCGTGCGTCCGCGCCACTGGTATCCGGTGTAGATGATCGCGCGACCCGTGCGCTCCACCGTGCGTCCGCTTCGGGGGTAGGTGTATTTCGTGACGGTCGTGAATTCATCCGGCGACGAGGGGACCGCGGTGACGGTGATTTGACCGAAGACAGGTCCCTGGCCCGCCTCGGTGCCGGTCAGCGCCCACGAACCCTCCAGCCGTGGACTCCTCATCGTCGCGGACCACGCCGCCCACTCGGGCGTCGTCAGCGGAAATGCGCCGCGCAGATGATCCAGGACCTTGTCCATGGGATGTCGATTGTCCGGCGGCCGGCCGTCCGGGCCCGGCTCGCGCTCGGGCGGACCCGTGCGACGGAACACCTGGAAGTCCACGAGCGGGTACCAGCCGCGGTGCATGGCCACCAGCAGGTCCCAGTCGTCCTTCGTGCGACGCTGCAGCAGCACGCGCCCCATCGAGTGACAACTGGAGCACACGCGCTCGGTGTCCGCGTTCGCCGCGTACTTGTAGTCGATCATCCGCCGCTCGATCTCGAACGTCCCGGGGCTGAGCTCCTCGGGGGCGAGGCCCTGGTTGTCGGACAGATACTTCACGACCTTGCGGGCCACGTCCGGTTCGATCTGCAGCTTGTTCAGCGTGACCATTCGCCGGAGCGTCTCCTGCCACCCTTCGGGCGTGGTGCGACGGTAGGAGATTCTCGACAGGCGCATCTTGTCGTCCGCCTTGTGGCACGCGCCGCAGGCGGTGATGACGACGTCGCTCTTGATCGGGATTCCCTCGTCGGGTGTGTCGCTCGTTTTCGCGGGAGGTGCCGCCGGGGCAGGTGGCTGTGGCTGCGCGGGCCTTGTCTGGGACGACAACGCAACAGCCGAGCCCGCGAGCAGGAGCGCCGTCACGGCGGAGTGCAGTGAGCGTGCACGTGCCATGGATGTGGGGCTTTGTACCACAGCGGCCGGTCGTCCGCAAACGGGGTTCGGCGGGGTTCGGTGTCACTCGTCTATCCGAGGGGCTTCGCCCCTCGGACTCCCCCACACGCTCTCTCGCGCGCCGCTTCGTGGTTCGACTATGCTCACCACGCCCTGAGCGAAGTCGAAGGGCGCCGGCGCGCTCCGGTCGCGTGGCTCGCTCGCGTGGCTCGCTCGCGCCGTGGAACTAGCGTCAGGTATATGAGACAGCTTCTAGTCCCGGTTCACCAGCACGCCGAACGCTATCAGGGCTGACAGCGCTCCGAGGAAGTCGGGCAGGACGACCCCGGGGCGGTCGCGTGTGAAGGCTTCGTACAGTTCGCCGGCGTCGCGGTACGCCGGCGCCTGCCGCGCGAGCGCGATGAGATCGACGCCGCGGATGTAGCGGACGCCGTCCGGCGCGCAGGGCAGGATCAGGTGATCGTCCATGACGATCTCGTGGCCGCGGATCGCGGCGCTCGACGTCAGGCGCAGCGCGCTGCCCGTCTCGAGCCGCAACGCGGGCCGGCGTCGAAGATCCGCGAACGCGGCGCGCACCCGCGGATCGCGCGCGAGCGAGGCGGGGTCGAGTTCCTCGCCCGTCGCTTCGTCGTTGTCTGACGTCACCCGGGCCAGCCAGAAGGGGTGCGGAGTATCGACAGCGGCTTCGACCGCAAACTGAGCGGACTGCCTGCGGCTGCTCGCGAAGACGGCACGCTCGCGCCGATCGTGGAACCCGAGCGCCTCGTCGTGCATCGCGGGCCGGTCGATCGCCGTGTGGACGACCGCGGCCGCGACCCATGCCGAGGCGAGCGCTTTCTTGACGCCGAACGACGACAGCGGATCGATGAACGACGCGGCGTCGCCCACGAGCAGATATCCCGGCCCGGCGTAGCGATCGGCGCAATACACGGACGCGTCCGCGCCCCAGGGCCCATGCGTCAGTTGCGCGCGCTCCAGGATGGCGTCGAACGCGCGAACCTTGGCCAGCTCGGCGCGATACACGTCCAGGGCCGGAGCGCCGCGCGTGAGGTGCGTTCGCACCGGGTCCACCATCACCGTGAAATCGCGGACGTCCGATCCGGTCGACACGGACCACGCCCAGCCGTCGGCGTACGAGGCGACGAGCGTGTGCGTGTCCGGCACGATCCGCCAGGTGTTCACAGCGAGCCACCTGCCGGTCAGCGCGATCGTGCGGAGCGAGGGCGCCATCCGACGAAGACCCTGTCGCGCGACGACGCCGGTCCGCCCCGTGCAGTCCAGGATGAAGCGGCCTTCGAGCGTGTGCTGGCCTTCGTTTGTCTCGACGATGGCTGTCGCCTTGCAACCGTTGTCGGAGGTATCGGCCGGAAGTTTGGCGTCACGAACGAGTCCAACGAGCAGGTGGGCCCCGGACGAAACCGCCGCGTCGCGCAACACGCGGTCCAGGTCCGATCGCACGACCTGATAGCCCTGCGCGTCGGGCGCAAACGCCTCGATTCGCGGATCCTGGCCGGCCCAGACGACCGTGTTTCCAGACCAGGGATGAAATCCCGCCCGGTCGACCGCTGACAGCAAGTCCAGTGCGGTCAGCGTCCTGCGAGCGCTGGGCGGAAGCGACTCGGCGATCGCCCGACTGTCCCTCTCCGCACGATCGACCAGCAGAGTCCGGTGGCCCCAGGTTGCGAGCTGGCGGGCCGCCGCTGACCCGGCCGGGCCAGCGCCAAGCACGATGACGTCGTATTCCCGCGAGCCGTCCGAGGCCACGGAAAGAGAGGTACCACCCCGGCCGAACCGTCCGCCCCCCGGGAGCGTCCATATAAACAGGCGCCTGTTGTCGAGACGCGCAGCCGATTGATGCCTCACGGGAGGTTTGGCGTGTCTCGAGCGGAGGAGTTATGTCCGTTCTCGCAAAGTCACTCTCTACTCTGGCGCTGACGCTCGTCGTCGCCCACGGGGCGACGTCGGCGGCGTCCGATCCGATGCGCATTGCGGTGCTCGTCGACACGAGCCAGGCCGTCGAGCCCTACGTCCAGGATCTCCGAACGGGACTCCGGAGCTTCATCAGCGAGATGCAGGGGACGCATCAGATCGCCGTCTACGAGTTCGGTGAGCGTCCTCACGTGCTCGCCGACTACACGAGCGATCCGGTGCTGCTCAAGGCGGCCGTGGATCGCGTGTTCGCGCGTCCGGGCAGCGGGGCCTACGTGCTCGACGCAATCGTCGAAGCGTCGCGGACCCTGCGTTTCCGCGAAGGCGCGCGTCCGGCGATCGTCGTGATCTCCACCGAGGGTCCAGAGTTCAGCGATCGATTCCACCAGACCGTCCTCGACGAGGTGCGCACGTCCGGCGCGACGCTGCACTCGTTCGTGCTCACCAGGCGGCGGGCCGCTCCGTTCAGCGACGCGGCGCGCGAGCGCGACGCCACGCTGGCGAAGGGCGCCGACTTGACTGGTGGGCACCAGGAGCATCTGTTGACCAGCATGGCGCTGTCCGACAAGCTCAAGGTGCTTGCGGCAGAGCTGAAGAGTCAGTAGTGAGCGCCGCCGTTTCGATCTGGTGAATCTTCCGATACGCGCTTCTCGAAAACGCGACCCTCCGAGCTCGATCGCCGACGCGTCCTCCAGTACACCTGGCGGGGCGTCGGCGCGAGCTTGTGGCCGGCTCTGCTGGATCTTGAAATCCCTAGCTTGAACGGCGACCATAAGCCTGCGCACTGCGCGAGGCACGCTGGCCTACCATCATGGTCGGGGATCGACAAGTGAGGAGCTGCCATGCCGCAAGGTCCTGGCCTGTTGCTGGTGTTGTCAGCCGTCATTGCCATGGGAGCGCAGCGCGCTGCCTCGCCGCGCACCTTCAACACGATCATCAATCTCGAAACGACATCCGAGGATTCAGCCAACGTCAGCATGGGTGACCTCGATGGCGACGGCGATCTGGATCTCGTGCTCGCGAAGGGCCGGCACAATCCGCTGCTCGATCGCGTGCTCCTGAACGACGGTCACGGCCGCTTCGTCGCATCGGATCTCGGCCCGACGGCCGATCGCACCTACACGGCAGCCCTCGCCGATCTCGATGGCGACGGCGACCTGGACGTGATTACCAGCAACGACCGACCCGACGTGAAGCGCGTCTACCTGAACGACGGCAAGGGAAAGTTCAGCGTCGCCGGCACGTGGGGCCTTGGTGAATGGTCCACGAGAAACGCTGCGGTCGCCGACCTGAATGGTGACGGGAAGATCGACGTCATCGCGGCCAATCGGCCGGGCCCGAGTTACGCGTGTCTCAACCAGGGAGGCGGGCGATTCGCGGCCGACTGCATCAGCATCCCCGCGGAATCGGCCACGAGCATCGTGCCGGCGGACTTCAACAAGGACGGGTTCATCGACCTCGCCGTCCCGAACCGTGACGGCGGACAGAGCCGGATCTACTTCAACGACGGCAAGGCCGGATTTGCGAGGACGCTGCCGTTCGGCCCGCCGAAGGCCGCGGCACGAGCCGCAGCGGCAGCCGACTTCAATGGCGACGGTTCCGTGGATCTCGCCGTCGGCGACGAGGCGGCTGAATCCATGGAAGTGTTCGTCAATGACGGCAAGGGCAACCTCTCGACGGCATTTCGTGTCGCCGAGAAGGGGAGGACGCCCTACGCGATGACGGCCGGCGATCTCAATCGCGACGGCATTCCGGACATCGTGCTCGGATACACGGCCGGGCCGCACACTGTCTTTTTCAACGACGGCACCGGACGTCAGTTCACGCGGATCAACTTCGGGGACGGCAAGGGGTCCGCGTACGGCTTCGCGCTGGGCGATGTGAACGGTGACACGTTCCCGGACATTGCGCTGGCGAGGTCAGGTGCCCCGAACGTGCTCTACCTGAGCGGCAAGTGAACTTCTTCTTGAGCTTGAACGCCAGCACCCTCAGCACCTCAGCACCCTCTGCCTCGACGCGGCGAAGCTGGCGGGTGTCTTGCTCAATACGTCGCGGTTGCCGATGCGAGAGCTGTTGACGTCGAAGACGCGCGAAAACCAAGGAGAAAACACGATGCTGAGTCAGGTACCAATACAGCCGATGCTTCCTGTCAGGGATCTGGCGTCGTCTGCCAGGTTCTATGAGAAAACGCTCGGGCTTCAGCCCATTGACGTCCTTCCCGGCACTGCAGTGACCTATCGGAGCGGCGACAGCATGCTCTGCGTCTACCAGTCGGACTTCGGCGGCACGAACCAAGGCACCGCCGCGCTGTGGGAGGTGGACGACGTCGAGGGGACCGTTGAAGAGCTGAAGGGAAAAGGCGTCAGGTTCGAGCGCTACGACGACATGCCTGGCGTCACGCGCAAGGGTGACGTCCACGTCGCCGGCAAGATGACCGTCGCGTGGTTCAAGGATCCCGGCGGCAACATCCTCTCGATCCAGAACAGGCCGACCCGTCAGAGCCAGCGATAGTCTGCGAGACCGCGCGACGGCGGCTGATCGACTAGAATCCGCGCGTGGAATTCCTCCGCGTGGCGGCCGTCGTCGCGACTATCATCGGGTTCGCCGTGTTCGGCGCCAGATCCTCGACGCTGCTCGAGCGCATCGTCGACGAGGTGAACAAGCGGCGGGCCGACGGCGAGCGCCTTCCTTATAAGCGGGCGGTGTTCAGGAGCGAGGCGCTGTCGAACGCGTATCGCCAACTGTATCCGGCGGGCGATCTGCTCCACCGATGGCGCGTGGCTCAGATGGTGAGCCTGGCGTTCGCCGGTCCTGCGTTCTGGGCGATCGGGTACGAGTTCTTCGCGCTGCTCTGGTCAGGGGCCACGGGCGGCTACGCGTACTGGCTCTCGCGTCAGCGATTGCGTGCGGACGCTCGCATCGGTTCCCCATCGGACAGTAGTTCAAGCTGCGGCGTCGCCTCGCGGGTCTCCTCTCAGGACGAGGATGAGCGATCCCACGAGCGCGAGGAAGGCGAGCGCTGTCAGGGCCGGCGCGAGCACGAGTTCCACCGTGCCGCTGTAGAGCGGCATCCCGTGCGACGCCATCCAGTATCGGCCTCGTGTCGCCTGCCAGAATGTCGCCGTGGTCCATGCCCAGCCCGAGGCAAGGACGGCCGGACCGAAGTGGCGCTGCTGTCTGGTGGCGATTGCCCCCCAGAGCATGAGGCCCATCCCGATCAGGTTCATCACATAGCCTGGCTCGACCAGGCTGTGTGCGACGTCCCACGTGACCTATGTTTCCAACGGGACATACACGAGGAGCCAGATCAGGGTGAAGCCCGGGACGAGTCCGGCGAGTTTTTTCACGACGCGCTCCTCGCGGGACTCTACGCTCTGTCTACCCTTGTGACAGCCACGAACGGAGGCACTCCATGATGACGATGACGCATCGGATTGGCTGGACGCTGATTGGGATCCTGATCGGCGCGCTGATGACCGGCTCACTCGGCGCGTCGAGATCGCAATCCCGTCAGAATCCAGAACCCAGGTTGTCACTGACGCCGGCCACGACCCGCGCGTCGAATGCCGGCACCAGCGTGGGCTCGCTCGTGTTCATCAAGGATCTGAGAGGGAGCGGCGGCTGCTGGCTCGCGTACTCCAAGGGGACCGAAGGCTTCAGCTCGATTGTCGTGGCGCCCCCAGGTGCGTGCGACTAACCACCAGGGACGCCACTGACCGTCGCGCCGCCGCCTGCAAATGTCTGAGATCGGCCCTCAGGCCTGGGTCGTGTTTTTTGTCGCGATCCTCGTCTTGCTCGCGCTCGATCTGGCATCGGCACGCGGCGAGCGGGCTTTCACCATCCGCCATGCGGCGGTCTGGACCGCGCTCTGGATTGGTCTCAGTGTCGCGTTCGGACTCTGGATGACGGTGCGGTACGGCCGTGACGCCGGACTGGAGTATTTCACGGCCTACATCACGGAGAAGTCCCTCTCGATCGACAACGTGTTCGCCTTCGTGCTGGTGTTCACCTACCTTGGCATTCCAGCCCGTTACCAGCGCAAGATTCTCTTTCTCGGTGTCCTGGGCGCGCTCGTCATGCGGGCTCTCATGATCGCCGGCGGCATCTATCTGCTCGGCCGGTTTCACTGGATCACGTATCTGTTCGCGGGCTTGTTGCTCGTCTCGGCCCTGCGTCTGCTCTTCGGCAGCGAACGCGAGCGCGACCTGGTTCGACAGAGCTGCGACGCGTGCAACACCTGGATCGCGCGTATCGTGCCGGTGACGCCCAGCACGGCGGGCGGCCGATTTCTCCAGCGCCAGGATGGACGTCTGGCGGCCAGTCCACTGCTGGTGGCGCTCATCGTCATCGAGACGACCGACCTCGCGTTCGCGCTCGACTCCATCCCGGCAGTGCTGGCGATCACCCGCGCTCCATTCATTGCGTATAGCTCGAACGTGTTCGCGATGCTGGGCCTTCGCTCTCTCTACTTCCTGCTCGCAGGCGCGGCGGACCGATTCCGCCGTCTCCGCCCCGGCCTGGCGGCGATTCTCGTGTTCGTCGCCGGGAAGATGCTGCTCGAGCCTGTCGTGCACGTTGGCGTGACGGTTTCGCTGCTCGTCATCGCGTGCGTCATCGCCCTGGCGGTTGGCGCATCGCTGTGGTCGGAACGGCTTCGTCCGAGGTGATCACCGCCTATTCGGACCCTTTCCAGGCCGGCAAAGACAGAACTATTACAGTCGCCGGGAGGTGGTCCTGCTATCGTCTGACGAGACATGCCGAACCGCGCCAGGAACGCGTTGAGGTACGGCCGCGCACACCAGAAGGGGCTGAACGCCGGGACCACGATCGCGATGATCGGGTTCCACGTCGGGGCTCTGCTCGCGTTCTTCTTCATCGACCTGCGCGCGATCCTCGCCGCGGGGATCCTCTACTGCATCGCCGGGATGCTGGGCATCGGCATGGGGTATCACCGCCTGCTCACGCACCGCGGCTACAAGACCTACAAGCCGGTGGAGTACTTTCTGACGTGGTGCGGCACGCTGGCGCTGGAAGGCGGTCCCGTATTCTGGGTCGCGACGCACCGGGTCCACCACCAGTACTCGGATCGTGAAGGCGATCCGCACACGCCGCGCGAAGGCACCTGGTGGGCGCACGCGGGGTGGATCCTGAGCGGCGAGGGGCTGCACCACGATGCCTCGGTGCTGGCGCGCTACGTCCCCGATCTCATGCGCGATCCGGTGCAGGTGTGGCTGTCCAAGTGGCACTGGACGTCGAACGTGCTCGTCGGGCTCGGCCTCCTCCTGTTTGGCGGCGTGCCGTTCGTGCTGTGGGGCATTTTCCTGCGCGTCACGCTCGGGTTGCACGCCACGTGGCTCGTGAACTCCGCGACGCACAAGTGGGGATCGCGCCGGTTCGCGACGCGCGACGATTCCACGAACAACTGGTGGGTGGCGCTCCTGACGTTTGGCGAAGGCTGGCACAACAATCATCACGCGCATCCCACGAGCGCGCGTCACGGGCTGGCCTGGTACGAAGATCGATCTGAACTGGATGGGCGTCCGTACCCTCGAAGCGTGCGGTCTCGCGTGGGACATCAAGCGGGCGCGCCTGCCGGGAACGTCAGAGGATCAGGATCAAGCGGCCGACGAAGCCGTCGCCTGAGGAACACCTCAGACGGCGCGGCCAGTGCCGAAAGTTCGTGTTTCCGGCTGGAAGCGCGCCTCGGCTTTGAATGGGGACGAGCCTGTTTCTTGCGCAGCAGCTGTTGTCGCAGAGTACGTCCAGGTCGTTCAGATCGACGATGCGGCGCACGACCGCCCGTGGCCGCTTTGTGCCCCCTGTGGTGCAGACGGGGGCGCTTCACGTCCAGCGCAACGGGCTGTACAAACTCGGCCGGGCTGGACCGGGCTGCGGTACGTTCGGCGGGATGCTTCGCGGTTTGTCCACTTCGGATTCGGCCGGTGCTGATGCTGGAGGCTTGACCACTGGCGGCTGGATCTTCAGAGGTCGTAAGGCGCGTACCGTAGACCTCGTAAGTGCTCCACGGACTTCGCTCAACATACGGCGACCCTTGCGCATACTCTTCTGGCGTTGTACGTCGAAACGCCCAGTAATGGTACCTTATACGACGTCTCGCCTTTAGGTGGCTTCCTCCCGCCAAGGCCAACGTGGGATATCAACTCACTCGCGGGTCTCAACTCGCTCCGCTCGCTGATCCCGTTGTGGTTCGTATCTCGCCAGAGCAGCAACTTGTTGTAGAGCGGATCTCCGAGAGTCACGGAGGGTCCGCGCTTCGGCGTCGATGGGCCTCCTTGGTTCAGTGACGTCAGCGCGTTGAGACCCAGGGGAATATCCGGAACCGTGTAGGAGCCGATCAACTCGGTCCCGTTGTCGATCTTCCCATTGCTATTGCGGTCGAGCGCGAGGAACGCACGGTCCGCCCCGGCTTCTGTCCACGCGATCTGGTCGCGCCTTCCGTCGCCGTCGAGATCGAACCGCACGCCATGTTCTGGGGACGTCAGGCGTGGCGGTGCAGTGTGTTCCTTGAGAGGGACGAGGATCACGGTTGCGTCGCGTGGGGACTGACCGGACAGGCTGGTCGCGACGATCATCGGGCCGCCGACAACTGCGGCAATTATCTTACGCATCGCGTTCACTTCCTGTGCAAGGGTGCAGTTCGGGTCCGGTATGCGGACGCAGCTTGCCCACGGGCACCGTCGAAATTCGTCGTCACTAATGGTGAGCCGAAGGGTTTTGAGTTCGCGCTGTTCAACGTCGACGCGTTCGGCCCCGACAGCGAGCCGTTCAAATTCGTTAAGCGCTAGTCGCGATTTTGATGTGTACCCGTCCGGTGGAAGAGCGCGCACTAAACACTGTCCGGGCAGCGCGGCGAATCGGAACTGGCCCTGTGCGTCGGCCTTGGCGACGTGGTATCTGTTTGACCGTTCTTGCCAGAGCTTTCGATCGCTGGGAAACGCCACCATCCGGGCGTCTGCGATTGGGCGCCCTTGTTCATCGGTGACCGTCCCAGCAAGCAGCAGGATGCTGCGTGAACCGACAACCAGTCGGCCGTTCTCGTGAAGGCTAAAGTCCGTCGGAACGTCGGTAATGTCGACGCCGTCGAGCAGCACACGCGCTGGCCACCAGGAATGTCCCGGGGCGAGCGAGTACCCTGCCCTCAGGACACACGGACCGAACGCATTGCGCAACACGAACTTTCCCCCCGGTGCCCCGTCGGCCCCAGTCCCCGGCATCATCGGCATGCCGTCAAGAGCTAAGTAGGCGCTGATGGTGATGTGAGGCGGCCATACAGGCGCGGGATTATCGCTCTCCATACGAAACTGGCCAGTAAGCGCCACATCACGTCGAATCGTAACTTCCACGCCCGTCACATCCGCCGTAGTGACGGTGACGATGCTGAAGCCGATGACATCACCGTTCTTCCCGAATGAGTCACGTGCGCATAACCTCCAACACATACGTAGCGGGCCACAAGGGACGCGTAACAAACGTGCCGTCCGCTCCAAGCGGAACTGGTACCAAACTGAAACCTCCAGTCCCTTGGGGAACGTTCACGATCAAGACCGCACCCGCAGGCCGGAGCGCAAGCGGATCGACCACGCGACCCGAGATGACGGGGCCTTGTGGTGGTGGGATTCGTTGTTGGTACGCGCCCGTTGCCGACATGGCCAAGAGACAGGCCACGAGAAGCACCCCGGCTCGTGGGACATTAACAGGCTGCATCATGGTGGGTGCTCTGCGATTCCGGGAGTATAGACTCGGCGGGCCGGTTTGTCCCTTAGAGCTTGGCGATCTTGGATAGTTTGTCTGCGACGCGGTGGTGGTCAGATGGACGTGCGAGTACCAGTGAGCAGAAAAGCAAAAGGCCCGATTTCTCGGGCCTGTCTGCGAGTCGAATGGCCTGCCAGCCGTAGCTCAACCTTCGCCCGAATCGAGAGCAAGGTTGGCCTGCCAACCGAAGCTCTCGGAGTGTCAGTGACAGCCCGCCTTCGCCGCGGAGCGGCTTCGGCGGGCAACCTTCGCCTGACAGGAGAGCGAAGGTTGGTGCGAAAGGGGGGATTCGAACCCCCACGCTCTTGCGAGCGCCAGCCCCTCAAGCTGGTGCGTCTGCCAGTTCCGCCACTTTCGCGTTGGAGGGTGATCAGGTCCGGCTAAAGCCGGACGCTACGACCGTCATCTTTCGTCCGGCTAAAGCCGGACACTACAACAACGTCCGGCTGAAGCCGGACGCTACTTTGGTTGTCCCGGCGGCGTCGTCGCAGGCGCCGGTGTCGAAGGCGCGGGCGTCAGGACGCCGGCGCGGCGGGTGCCGGACGCGGCGCTTCGACACCCCGCATCAACGAGCCGCCGCCGCCGGTCTTCCCGATGACGCCCAGCACAATCGCGCCGAGCATGAACAGCACGCCCAGCACCGTCGTCGCGCGCGTCAGCACGGTCGCGCCGGCGCGGGCGCCGAATGCCGTCTGACTTCCACCGCCGCCGAATGCGCTGGAGATGTCACCGCCCTTGCCCTGCTGCAGCAGCACGACGAGCAGGAGCAGCAGGCAAGTCAGGACGTACAGGACCGCCAATACATAAAAGACCATAACGTCCGATTATACCGCGCTGTGGCGGCTCCGGGCCACTATGTCGACGAAGCCGCGGACCTCGAGGCTCGCCCCGCCCACGAGGGCGCCGTCGACGTCCGGCAGGGTGACGAGCTCATGAATGTTGTCGGGCTTGACGCTGCCGCCGTAGATCACGTGAGCAGTGATCCGCCGCGTCGCCGCCAAACCACTGCCGAAGCCGTCCGCGGATATGGCCGTGGGCTTCGCCGGCCTCGGCCGGCGTCGCGTTGCGGCCGGTGCCGATGGCCCATACCGGCTCGTACGCGAGGACCAGCGAAGCGACCTGCTCGCTCGTCATGCTGTCGAGCCCGGCTTTGATCTGACGATCGAGCACGGCGAGCATCTGTCCCGCCTCGCGCTCCTCCAGCGTTTCGCCGATGCACACGATCGGCGTCAGCTTGACGCTGAGCGCCGCCACGAGCTTGCGGTTCACGTTCTCGTCAGTCTCTCCGAATAGCCGCCGCCGCTCCGAGTGGCCGATGATGACGTAGTCGGCCCCCGCCTCGCGCAGCATGTCCGCGCTGATCTCGCCGGTGAACGCGCCCTCGCGCTGCCAGTGGAGATTCTGGCCCGCGACGCCGACGTTGGAATTGCGCGCCGCCTCCGCCACCGCATGCAGCGCCGTGAACGGCGGAGCGACGACGATCTCCACGTGGGCGACGTCCTTCACCATGCTGCGGAACTCCTTGACGAACACGACCGCCTCGTGGACGGTCTTGTACATCTTCCAGTTCGCAGCGATGAATGGAATGCGCATGTCGGCTTATTTGAGCGCCTCTACCCCCGGCAATTTCTGCCCCGCCAGGAACTCCAGCGACGCGCCGCCGCCGGTCGAGATGTGCGTGATGCTGTCGGTGACGCCCGCTTTCGCGACAGCCGCGATCGAGTCGCCGCCACCGATCACCGTCGTGCCCGTGACCGACGCGACGGCTTTCGCCACGGCGATGGTGCCGTTCGCAAAACGGTCCAGCTCGAACACGCCCATCGGGCCGTTCCAGACGACCGTCCGGGCACCGGCGATGACGTCCCGGTAACTCTGCACCGTTCGCGGGCCGATGTCGAGCCCCATCCGATCGCCGATGGCCGGATCTCCGACGGCCAGCGTCTCGGCGGGGGCGTCCTTCTCGACCTTCGGCGCCACGACGTGGTCGGTGGGCAGCTCGAAGCGCAGTTTCTGTTCGCCAGCCCGCCGCTCGATGCCACGCGCGGCGTCGAGCAGGTCGTCCTCGACCAGCGACTTGCCGACGGCCACACCCTTTGCCTTGAGGAAGGTATACGCCATCGCCCCGCCGATGAGAAGCGCGTCGACCCTGGAGACGAGGTTCTCGATGACTTCGAGCTTGTCCGATACCTTCGCGCCGCCGAGAATCGCGACGAACGGCCGCTCGGGATGCTCGAGCACCCGGCCGAAGGGCACCGACTTCCTTCTCCATCAGCAGCCCCGCCGCTGCCAGTTTGACGAAGCGGACGATGCCTTCGGTTGACGCGTGGGCGCGATGGGCGGAGCCAAAGGCGTCGTTGACGTAGGCATCCGCGAGCGCGGCCAGCTGTTGCGCAAAGCCGGGTTCGTTCTTCTCCTCTTCGGCGTGGTATCGAAGATTCTCGAGGAGCACGACGCCGCTCTGTCCGGCACGTTCGATGGCCGCCGCCGCGGGCTCGCCGACGCAATCCCCGGCGAATTCAACCGGCCTTCCAAGCAGCTCGGACAGGCGGGCGGCAACGGGCCGCAGGGAGTACTCCGGGTTCGGTTTCCCCTTGGGACGGCCGAGGTGCGACGCGAGGATCACCGTGGCGCCGTGTTCCAGCGCGTAGCGAATCGTCGGGACCGACGCGCGGATACGCGTGTCGTCCGTGATCCGGCCGTCCTGAATCGGGACGTTGAAGTCGACCCTGATCAGGACCTTTTGCCCCCGCAGGTCGAGATCGCGGATGCTGCGCACCGCCACTGATCAGAGTCCCTTCGTCACCATGTAACGTATGAGGTCGACGCAGCGATTCGAATAGCCCCACTCGTTGTCGTACCACGAGAGGATCTTCACGAAGTCGCCGTCCATCACGCTGGTGTACTGCGAGTCCAGAATCGACGAGTGCGGGTTCCCGCGGAAGTCGACTGAGACCAGCGGCTCGTCCGTGTACTCGAGGATGTTCTTCAGCGGACCATTCGCCGCGTCCTTGAACACCTGGTTGACTTCTTCGGTCGACGTCTTCGTGTCGAGGAGAGCGGCGAGATCCACGACGGACACGTTCGGCGTGGGCACGCGCATCGAGATGCCGTCGAGGCGGCCCTTCAGTTCCGGCAGCACCTCGCCGACCGCCAGCGCCGCGCCGGTCGTCGTCGGGATGATCGAGAGCGCCGCGGCGCGCGCACGCCGCAGGTCCTTGTGCGGCAGGTCCAGCAGTTGTTGATCGTTGGTGTCGAATGCACCGTCGTCATCCACCCCTTGAGGATCTTGAATTTCTCGTGAAGAACCTTCGCGACCGGCGCCAGGCAGTTCGTCGTGCAGGACGCGTTCGAGATGATGTGATGGCTCTTCGGATCGTACTTGTCGGCGTTGACGCCGAGGACCACCGTGATGTCCGGCTTCTTTGCCGGCGCCGTAATCACGACCTTCTTGGCGCCTGCCGTCAGATGCTTCGCGGCGTCGTCGCGGCCGGTGAAAAGACCCGTGGATTCGAAGACGATGTCGACGCCCAGCGACTTCCAGGGGAGCTGCGCCGGGTCCTTGACCGACAGGACCTGGAACTCATCCTGGTCGACCGTGATGCGATCGCTTGTCGCCGAGATCTTGCCGTGGAGGTTGCCGAGGATCGAATCGTATTTGAGCAAATGGGCCAGGGTGGCCGCGCTGGTCAAATCGTTGACCGCCACGATGTCGATCGATCGGTCGCCCATCGCGGCCCGCATGATGTTCCGGCCGATGCGCCCGAACCCGTTGATCCCTACTTTGACGGCCATCTGCTGTCTCCTTGGCAAGCGCTGCGCCTAATGCAGCCTCGCGGCGAAGCGGCTGATTCTAATTAACGCCTTGCACGGTGGTCAAACGCCCGTCAAACGCCCACGGGGGCGAGCTTTGGCATGCTAGAGTTAACGGATCCTGGGCGAGTTCCGACCCGATGTACACCGTCTACAGCGTCCTCATTGTCGCGTTTTTCGTGCTGATGTCGCCCTACCTCGTCTACCAGGCCGTGCGCTACCGCAAATACGTGTCGAGCCTGCCGCAGCGCATGGGTACCTGCCCGTGTCGTTCAACCTCGATGGCGACGAGTCGGTGTGGATCCACGCCGTGTCGGTCGGCGAAGTGCTCACGGCCCGTGCCCTGCTGCCCGAGCTTCGGGAGCGCTACCCCCGTCTCCGTTTGTTCCTGTCCACGACGACGATGACCGGACAACAGGTGGCGCGGACCAACCTGCAGTACGTGGACGAGGTCTTCTATTTTCCATTCGACCTCGGCTTCATCGTGAATCGCACGCTCCGGCTCGTGAAGCCGCGGCTGTTCATCATGATGGAAACCGAGATCTGGCCGAACCTGCTCCGCGCCTGCAATCGGGCCGGCGTGAAGACGGCGCTCGTCAACGGCCGCATCTCGTCGCGGTCGGCACCCGCGTTACCGCCTTGCCCGGCCGTTCTTCAGTCGCGTTCTCCGTCACGTCGATCGCTTCTGCATGCAGAGCGATGAATCCGCGCGGCGCATCATCGACATTGGCGCACCTCCCGAGCGCGTCAAGGTCACCGGATCCCTGAAGTTCGATTCGCTCGAGTTTCCCGATCCCGCGGATCCGCGCGGACGAGCCCTGGCTGGCCGCCCGTCGACGGCGACCGTGCCCGACCGCGGCCGGAACCGCGTGCTGCGGTTCTTCCGGATCAGCCCCAATCGTCCTGTCGTCATCGCCGCAAGCACGCTCAAGGGAGAAGAGGAGCCTGTCCTCGAGGCCTTTCAGCGCATTCGGTCGACGATGACGACGGCGCTGCTGATTATCGCGCCGCGCAAACCCGAGCGGTTCGACGAGGTCGAACGCCTGGCGCGACGCGGCGGGTGGAACGTCGCGCGGCGCAGCGAGCTGCGAGTCGATTCCGAACCACGTCACGATGTCGTCATCCTCGATACGATCGGCGAGCTGGCCCAGCTCTTTCAGATTGCCACCACCGTGTTCGTCGGCGGCATGACGGCCTGCACGCCCAACGAGTCCGAGGTCGAGCAGCTCTTCGGCATCCGAATCGGCGACAACACACGCATCCTCGAGCGGGCCGGCCGCAACCTGCTCGATCGCACGCGGGCGGGAGGCGTCCTGATCACCCGCGGCAGCCGAGGGATGGCGCTCTTCGAGCGCGGCCGTCCGACCGTCCACATCCCCATCTTCGGTTCCGATCAGAATTCGCGGACGTCACCGGCGCGGGGGACACCGTCATCGCCACGATGACGCTTGCGCTCGGCTGCGGCGCGACGTTCGAAGAAGCCGCGCGCCTCGCGAACTACGCCGGCGGACTCGTCGTGATGAAGCGCGGCACCGCGACGGTTTCGGCGGAGGAGCTGAGAAACGCGGATTATCGGACATGGGTTGAGGTCACGATGGGCCAGATCCTGTCCCGCGATCAGCTCGTTGAACGCGTCCGCGACGATCGACGCGCGGGCAGGACGATTGCGTTCGCCAACGGCTGCTTCGATTTGCTGCACGTGGGCCACATCCGGTATCTGCAGGCGGCGTCCGACGAGGCCGATCGTTTGATTGTCGCCGTGAACGACGACGAGATGGCGGCCAGGAAGGGGCCGGGCCGGCCGATCCTGAAAGCGGCGGATCGCGCGGAGATCGTCTCGGCGATTCGCGGCGTCGACTACGTCGTCATCTTTCCTGAGCCCACGGTGTCGCCGCTGCTGCTGCTGCTCGAGCCGGACGTGCACTGCAAGGGCACCGACTACACGCTCGAATCGGTGCCCGAACGCGAGACCGTCCTCCGGTATGGTGGGCGCATCGCGATCGTGGGCGATCCCAAGGGCCATTCCACGCGCGATCTGCTCGCGCGCATCCGCGGATGAACATCCTGATCGTCAGGCTCGGGTCGCTCGGCGACGTCGTCCATGCGATTCCGGCCGCTGCGGCGTTGAGGGCCGCGATGCCGGACGCGCGCATCGACTGGCTCGTCGACGTGAGGCATCGCGAGATCGTGGATCTCGTGACCGTCGTCGATCGGGTCGTGCCGCTCGAAGGCCGGGGCGTTGCGGCGTGGACCGACGCGGTCCGGCGCGCCCGGCAGGTTGCGTACGACATCGCGTTCGATTTTCAGGGGCTGATGAAGTCCGCCGTGCTCGCGCGGGCGTCCGGCGCCGCGCGCGTCGCCGGGTTTTCGATCTGGCATCTCCGCGAGAAGAGCGCCAGGCCGTTCTATTCCGAAACCGATCGAGACGGCCAGCCGGAGCCGCACGTCATCTTCAAGAACCTGGGGCTGCTGCGCGTCGCCGGCATCGAAACGACCCGCGTCGAGTTTCCGCTGGCACGGGTCGAGACGAGCGTCGTGACGGACGTACGGCGGACGATCGGCTCCGGCGAATTCGTGCTGATCAATCCTGGCGCCGCGTGGCCGAACAAACGCTGGCCGCCGGACCGCTATGGGGAAGTCGCGGCGTTTCTGCGCGAAGTCCGGGGACTCCATTCGGTCGTCCTGTGGGGCCCCGGCGAGGAGTCCCTGGCGCAGGCCGTGGCGAACAGCTCGTCAGGCGCCGCGGTCCCGGCGCCGCCCAGCCAGATCGCCGATCTGCTCGAGCTCGCGCGCAGCGCCGCGCTGATTGTCTCCGGCGATACGGGCCCGCTGCATCTTGCCGCGGCCGTGGGCACGCCGGTCGTCGCCATCTTCGGTCCCACCGATCCCCAGCGGAATGGCCCCTGGTCTCCCGCGGACGTCGTCGTCTCCCGCTACGGCGAGTGTGCCTGCCATATCGATCGTCGATGCCGAAACAGCACGTGGTGCCTGGACGACGTGCGCGTGCCGGAGGTGACGGCGGCGATCCAGCAGCGTCTGGCAACTCGGGAAGCCACGTGATGGCCTCGTCCGATCTGACGAACGCCCTCGCGCGCTATCGCGTGCGGTTGGGAGCGGTCGTGGCGGCTCTTGGGTTCTGGCTGGCCGTCCCTACGCCGCGCAGCCTGACCGCCGGCGCCGTCGTCGCGATCTGCGGCGAGGCGCTCAGGATGTGGGCAGCCGGACATCTTGAGAAGGGACGCGAGGTGACGATGTCAGGTCCCTACCGCGTCACGCGTCATCCGCTGTACGTCGGATCGACGCTCATCGGCGTGGGGTTCGCGATTGCGTCCGCAAGCGCGCTCGTGGCGACTCTTGTGGCCGTCTACCTCGCGCTCACGGTGACGTCCGCGGTTCGCAGCGAAGAGACGCATCTGACGGAGAAATTCGGCGCCGAGTATCCGGCGTATCGCGAAGGCCGCACGCCCGAGGTCGATCGCCGGTTCACATTCGGCCGGGCGTGGCGCAACCGCGACCGCGCGATGGCCGGCCTGCTGATCGGGCTGGCGGTGCTGGCGTGGAAGGCGCTGTAGTTCGTGCGTTACCGGATCGGGGAGAACACCCATCGCGTCAGCGCACGCGCGATCAGCAGCGCGCCGCCCAGCACCGCAAACGCGAGGATCCCCGCGAGCGCCAGGTTCCACAGCGCCGATCGGTTGCTGGCGCGCGTCATGATGATGGACGCGATCACCGCAACCGTGCCCGCGACAGCCAGCACAATCAGCAGGGCGATCGGGCTCTCCTGGTTTGCATTCGCCGAAGTATAGGCTCTATAATCAATCTCTTTGGGTGGCCGCAGGTGGGCCAGGAGAGGGCGGTTAGCTCAGTGGTAGAGCACCGGCTTTACACGCCGGCTGCCACAGGTTCGAATCCTGTACCGCCCACTCAGGATCGAATTGCAGTTTGCGATCTGCAGTCGGGGCTGAAGTGATTCGCGATTCTGACCGACCGCGATGCAATCGGACAACGCGATCGCGTCGATCGCGCATACGCAGGGGTCGTAGTTCAGTTGGTTAGAACGCCGGCCTGTCACGCCGGAGGCCGCGGGTTCGAGTCCCGTCGACCCCGCCAACTAAGTCACACTAGATCATTGGAGATAGCGGAATCACGATCCGCCGTCTCCACAATGTCTCCACGATTTCCGTGGATCCGGTCGATCCAGCAGCCGGATCGCCCCTTCGAGCGCCGCCGGACTGAGGTGCATGTACCGCTGCGTCGTGATCAGATCCTTGTGTCCGGCCAGCTCCTGAATCGCCCGTGCCGGCGCCCCCCGCATCGCCAGATGCGAGCAGAACGTATGCCGCAGCCGATGGACGCCGTTCTCGGTGAGCCGCGCCCGCCGCGCCGCCCGTTCCACGTGATGCTTCACGACATCCGCGGAGAGCGCTGCGCCATCGCCGACACAACACGCGCGCCGACCGCAGATGCCGATGGTCGCGAAGAGCGGTCGCGAGCCGAATCGTCATCGGCACGTAGCGGAGGCGCCCGCCTTTCGGTGCCGTGACGTGGCCCTTCCACTCGGATCGCTGGACGCAGAGTCTGCCGTTTCGCCGAGATCCACGTCGCGCCACTCCAGCGCCATCATTTCGCCGCATCGCAGTCCGGCCTCGCCGCCGAGCAGCACGATCAGGTACGCGTTGGGATCGGCCTGCCGCAGCGTCCACCAGTCGTTCGTACTCGTCGAAGTCGTAGAACCCCATGGACGGCTTCGGAATCGGGAGCAGCTTCACGGCGCACGGCATGCGCTCGATGACGTCCCATTCCACGGCCTTCTTCAACAGCATGTTCAACACCGTCAGCACGTTGTTGACGGTCTTCGGCGCACGGTCGCGCAAGCCGGTGCTTGAGCCGCTGCACGTCCTCGGTGGTGATCGCGTCCAGCCGCTTCGTCCCGAGCCACGGCACCAGGTGGACGTTGAGGATCGTTTCCTTCGCGGCGATGCCACTCGGCTTCTGCCGGTTCGCCCGGGCATGCCCGTCGAGGAATCGTGGCGCGAACTCTGCCAGCGTGGGCACCTCCTTCTGGGATGTGGGCTGGGCCGCGGACGTGTGAGCTCATGGAACCACTCACGCTCGCGATCCTCGCCCCATCGTTGAGCCGCCGACTTCGAGGCGACCGGAGCCCGCTCCGTTCCCGATGTCGCGACCCGTCTGGCAGACCGGAGGGTGATGTCCACCTCCCAGCCGCCCCGTCGATACGGTCTGACTGTTACGCTCATCGCCTTACTCCTTTGGCGATGGCGCGCGCTTCTGGTCCAGCCAGTCTAGCAAATCGTCGGCGCGAACGAGCACGCGTCGGCGGACACGGATCACGCCGGGCAACTGGCGACGTTCGATCATCGCGTAGATCGCCCGCCGCGTCGTGCGCAGCAGATCGGCCGCCTCGTCGACCGTGAGCAGAACGGGCACATTCTGCGACGCGATTCGTGCGGATTATCGAGCCCGTGACCCGCCCGTGTGTGGTTCTCGACCCTGGTCAGCCGGGCCCTCATGATGTGGCCTCCGACTGCGTTTTCACCGTCACGTTCGTGCGACCGACTCTGCATCGGTCCTCAATGTGGAGCGCATGCCGCTCCAGCCATGCGTCGATCCATTCGGGCTTCAGCCGAATCGAACGCCGGCCACTGATGCGCGCGTGCCGCAGCTCCTTGCGCTCGCACGCCGTGTAGATGGTGTCCCGGCTCACGCCGGCGTACTCCGCGCCCTCTCCAACGTTCAACCAAGGCTTCATCGCGCAACCCTCCTGACGCGTCTCCGCGCCACGCAACCGCGTCGAACCGTTTCGAGTGTGGGTGCGCTCTGGCGCGCCGACCTGAGGTCGGCGCGCCGGGAACAGTGGCGCGAGATGCGGGCTGCTGTGGCCGGCATCGATGACCGGGACGCTGAGCGTCGCGGTTGTCGCACGACGTTCGGTCGTGCGTGCCAGAACAATGGGTCACGCTGGCCGTGCTGTTCTCACGAATGGCCAGCCGATGGAGCCACGCTCCGGTGGAGCACCGCGCGGCGGCATGCCCTGAGGGCAGTGCCGCGTGCGGCTGCGAGTCTCTGATTTCGAAATGGCACTGAGTGCGATCTCGATTCAGAACCGTGCTGAAGTCAGGAAGTGGGCTGTCGGTCGTGGCCCTGAGAGCGGCGACCTTCAGCGCTCCGCGCGGGATGTTCCCTTCGCGGAGGGTGTGCGGTGAGCACAGGCGATGAGAACAGGCTAACGCCGCTTTTATTCGAGGTCAAGAGGCAAGATCGCGACCTGGGCATCCGTTTGGGGCTGGACGGTCGAGGCAGCTACACTACCTGTACATCCCGAACGAGGCATGCGATGACCCACGTAGACGTCACCGTCCCCGATGGCTTGCTGGCGGCGCTGAAGAAGGCGCCGCACGAGGTGGCTGCGGAGCTCCGTCTCGCGGCGGCCATCCACTGGTACCAGCAGAGTGTGCTGTCGATGGAACGGGCGGCGGAAACCGCCGGCATGACGCGTGCGGAGTTCCTCGCGGAACTCGCGCGCCGGCGCGTCGATGTGTTCGCGGTGGACGACCAGGACCTCGCCCGAGAGCTGGGGGATGCCTGACGCTCTCCTCGTCGTCAATGCCTCCCCGCTGATCTTCCTCGGCAATGCCGGCTATCTCGAACTCCTGCACACGCTCGGTGCCAGCCGGATCATCGTGCCAGAACCGGTGTTTGACGAGGTGATGTCCGGCGGCTACACCGACCAGGCCGCGCAAGTGATTTCCGATGCCACATGGCTCGAGAAGCGGCCATCGCCTTCGATTCCCGAATCGGTCGCTTCGTGGGAGATCGGGAAGGGCGAGTCATCGGTGATCGCCATGGCTCTGCACGAGCCAGGCGCTCGCGTGGTCATTGACGATCTGAACGGCAGGAAGTGTGCGCTGGCGCACGAGCTCGATGTCGTCGGGACGTTGGGTGTGGTCATCGCGGCGCACCGGCAGGGACGAATCGACGATCCGCGCGCAGTGTTGTTGGAACTGCGGACGGCGGGTATGTGGCTCTCCGACGCGGTGCTTGCACGGGTGCTACGCACCGCCGGAATCAAGCCGTAGATCGCGAGCCCCGCTCCTCCTGTCGCGGCAGTCATTCACCGGCCATCACGTAATGGCCAAGACGTGATTCGCAGGCACCGTCAAGGCCCGCAGGCCGCGCGCACGCGCGGGCGGAGCGAAGCGACGAGCCTTGCACGGCGCCGAGCACAGATCGAACATCAATTGCGTGATGGCCAGCGCATCCAACGTGGCCATGATCATTGACACGTCGCGCGCTTCGAAGCGGGCAGCAACGAACGCCGCATCCGGCTGCGTCATCGAGTACGGAACGAGTGCCGTTCGGGGCCAGGAATTGCCGCACGAGTGGGACCGAATTGTCCGGAAGATCTGCGTTCCGTTCCGCGCGCACATCTGGACCTGATTGGCGGCGATTCCGCGACCGACCACAGACGCTCAGACGACCGACACGTGACACCGACCGCCATGGCGTGAGCGACCCCTCCGGACACGCGCGGGGCCATCAACGCGCGCACCGGGGTCGCTCACGCCATGTCTCCTGCCCTGGTCGCGGCACCTGTGCTGCGCAGTGGGCGGCAAAGAACGCCGCCCATTGTGCTGGGTCGCGCCCTCATGGTGGAACTTGCGGCCAGAGAATGGGTTCGGCGGTGCTGGCGGGGGTGCCGTCGCTCACCACGTTGATGCCCGGGGGATCTTCTCGGACGCGCTCGGGGGGACAACCTCGATTTCCGAGGTCGTCCCCCAGGTCGTCCTCTGCTGTTGGTGTCAGGCGACGTCAACCAGGGGGGAGAGATGCGAGGTACTGCGCGAGAGCTCGACGCACTCGACCCGTCCGTGCTCGCGGTCGATGGCGTCCGCCACGATCGTCGAGCCGGCCATCCACAGCGTGTTCCTGGGATCGCTCCAGCCACTGTTGGTAGAGCGCTCGATACCGCGGCGTGCGGAAAGCGCTGGAGGCCTTGAGATAGCGGGCATCAGCAGGCGCGGCGCCCGGTTCGGCGAGCCGCTTCCGTTCGGGGAACAGCCACTCCAACGTCTCCACGACCGACGGGTGCAAGGGTGTCGCGAGCTGCTCCCGGGCGGCGTGCAGGTAGGCCAGTCTGGCCTTCACGAGCTTACGCGGAAGCAGCAGCCGGACTGTCCATCGGAACAGCACGCGGAGCAGCGGCACGTGCCGCAGCAGGAACAGTCGGAAGTCCATCGGCGAGGGACGCGTCACGAGGTAGACGAAGACGTGGCTGTCTGCGTGCGGCTGCATCCCGATCGGCAGCTTGTCGGGGAAGTAGCGCACCGTCTTCTCGGGGCCATCACCGAACAGCAGGTGCGGGTAGTCTCGAAGCTCCAGACGATCGCCGAGGTGCCGGATGAAGTGACGACGCTTGTCCATCGAGGGGCCGAGCCAGGTGAACTCGGGATCATCGAGCACGGCATCGAGGAGCATGACGCGCTCGATCATGCGTCCCTGAGCGGTGGGCTTCCGGAAGCGGTTGTCGGGCTCGCCGATGGCCGCCCAGAGCGGCTTGTAGTGGACGTGAAACATCCGCCCGCGATGGAGCTTGCCGGTGCTAATCGGCGTCGCGAATCGACGCTCGACCAGCGTCTTGAGGAAGTCCGTGCTCTTCTGCCCGTGGACGATGCCGGCGAAGCTGCAGTACTGGCGCTCGACGAAGACGCCGGAGTGCAGGAGCACGTGCAACAGGAACCGCGCCTGACGTTCGGTGAAGCCGAACGCCGCGATGGCTTCCATCCGCTGGGCATTGGCCAGGTCGATGGTCCAGCGGTCGGGTTCGGGCGGCAGCATCATCGGATCAACTCCTCCGCGATTCGCGGGTGCGCGGTCCGGCGTCCGCCGCCGCGACCGCCGACCGAGCCTCCGATCGAGAGATAGCAGGTGAATCCTGACTTGGCGGCGCCGCCGGCGTGGGCGCCGCGGTAGTGGCCGGTGACGACCTCGAGATCCTCATGCCGCGAGCGGCCGTCTCGGTCCTCGTCACTCGATGCGGGCGTCCGGGAACCGGACGTGCCCATCGTCGTACGGCAGCTCGTGTTCCCGCGCCCACCGTGCAATCTCTTCGGGCTCACGGTCCGGCCGGCCGTCGCAGTCCTTCTTGCCTCGATTGCGCTCGTGCAGGAACCGCTGATAGTCACGCTTGAGCTCGTAGTCGAGGACGACCCGGCGGACCCGGCCGCCTCCATCCCGCAATCGCTCCTCGGCGCGCTGGTAGGCGCGATAGACCTTGGTGTCGTGCGTCAGCTCGCGGGGCTTCCTGAGCCGGCGTAGAAGGTCTGCCGGGGCTCGTGGGTGCGGTCGTGACGCTCGTACCGGTTGGCCTCGAGCAGGTCACGTCCGTGGTCTGTCAGCGTCACGGCGCGATCGTCCGAGCTGAGCGGCGAGGTGCGAATCAGCCCTTCATTCTCCAAATGTTTGAGGGTTCGTCGGGAGCTCTTCGCGTCGTCTCGGAGGTCGTGGAGATCGGTTTCGGCAACGACGCGGAACGCGCCGACGGTCGCTAGCGCGCGGCTTTCGGCGCCGTCGATCTCGTAGATGCGGTGGCGCTCGAGGACCGGGCGACGCTCGCGGCCGCGCGGCAGGTCGAGGTCCTTCGTGAACACGTCACGCGGGTGGTGTTCCTGATTCCGCTCGCGATCACTCGTGCTGCCGCGCCCACCGAGGTCGCGGTCCCAAACGTCGTCACGATCGCGCCGGCTGTCCTGGGGATCATACCGGTCCCACACGTCTCGATCCTCTCGACTTCCTGCAGACCCCACGTCTCCGGCATCGCTCGCGAGCCGGCTCCACTTCGGGCGAGTATGGACAGCCGCGTGAACCGCTGCAACCAATCGTTGGTTTACGTCGGTCTTTGTAAGGTGCGGTCGGAAGACGCAGCGCCTGCTATCGCAGCCGATCCGGCGGATGGCATCTGATCGAAGTCAAGGAAGTCCTGCGGCTCTGACGCCAGGGCGTGCCGACGAAACGGCTCGCGGCGCAGCTGGGGCTCGATCCTAAGGCGGTCGGCCGGTATCTGTGGCCGCCGCGGGGCTGCAGGCGTGCGTGCCGAGAGGGCATCGACGACGGCGTTGAACACTTGGAAAAGACTCAGCCCCTGGACTTCGGATCGCCGTCGCGCTGCGCCGTCCGCGCTGGTTCCACGGTGGTCGGTTGCACGGGAGCACGAGCGACTGTCGATTCATTGCTCAAGCGAGTGACTCTCCGCCTCCGGCCAGTATTTTGCTACTGCTCCCTGAGCACTGTCGACGGCTCAATCCGCGCCATTCGCCAGATGGGCTGAGCCATCGCGATAACTACTGCGCCGAACAAGCATCCCACGCCGGCTGCCAGGGCAAGAGGTTGCGTCGCGGACACCCCGAACAAGACGTGACGAAGTCCGTGCCCGCCGGCCAGCGAGAGTGGCACCCCGATGACGAGGCCAATGGCCGCCGCGATAAGCGCGTCCCGACCCAACAGTCGTGCAATATCCGTCGTGCCCGCGCCGAGCGCGAGGCGAAGCGCGCACTCCTTCCGTCGGTGATCGGCTGCCCGTCTACCAGTCGCGTATAGTCCTGCCACGGCCAAGAACACCGCCGCCGAACCAAACAGCTCGGCACTGCGAGCCCTGAATACTTCGGCCGCCACTGAGCGCTCCAACAGCGCCGTCACTGGATGAACCGCTGTGACGACGATCGTAGGATCGAACTCCTGGACGGCTTGCCGTATCGCAGCGGCGGAGACGGTAGCGCCCGGAAAGAACCGAAGGAGAAGACTTTCGAACGAATCGAACGTATTCGGCGGGATGTAAACAGCCGGCAGATCATGGTCACGATAATTCTCTTGTGTGACGTCTCCGACAACCCCAATCACGAGGTTCGGTTGTGAGCCAACGAAGAGCTTCGCGCCGAGTGCCTGGCCGTTCAATTGGCGAGCCAATGATTCCGAAACGATCACATTGACTGTTCCGGTTCCAAGCCCCCCAAGGCCGACAGGTAACCACGCGCTATCCGAGGGCTCGAACGTCCGGCCGGCCACCAGCCGAAGGCGCATCGTCTGAAAGTATGCGTTGGACACACCTTGTACCTGCACTCGTAACGGCACGTCGTTGCCCGGCAGAAGGAGCGGGACGGTGCGAACGTGGCTCGCAAAAGGCGCGTCACGAACCGCGGCGGCGGCGGTGATGCCCGGCAGCCGACGGACTGATTCGACCAAGGCGTCTATATGTACGGCCGTCTTGAAGTGGTTCAGTCGATCGCCGGCACCGACAGAGGGCCGCGTCGTCGGTGTGAAACTGACGACGACCAGGTCCGCTGGATCGAACCCCAAGGGCTGTGATGTCAGCCGCCACACCGTTTGCTCGAGCAGGCACGCACAGACCACCAACGTCAAGCACGCCGCAAGTTGCGCTCCAAGCAGGAGGCGGTGGCTTCCGGCGAGCCTCGATGTTGCCAGCGGGAGGCTAGACGCCGGCGGCCGAACCACGAGCCAGCGGGCCGCGACGAAAGATGGCACGGCGGTAGCGATCAGGATCGCGCTGGTGGTGATGAGGAGTGACAGAGGAAACGTCTTCCAGTCGACGAGACTCACGCCAACCAAGGCCAGCGAGGGGAGCTGCGTGGCGACGGCATATCTGACCAGCCAGAAGGCGATGGGCCCAGCAATGGCGAGCGCCGCGAGCGTGAGAATAGCCTGGCGGGCGACGGACTGTATGAGGACTCGGTGGGGTGTCGCTCCGATCGCCAATCGAACGGCCAGTTCGCCGCGGCGCTCCACGATGTCTGAAGTGGTGATCGCGGCGGCGCTGCCGACAGCGATGATCAGGACTGTCAAGGCTGCCAGACCGAGGAGTGTCGTCTCTGCGCGCTCACCAAAAACATCGTCGGCCACTCTCACGACCTGCGCCTTGAGCGGCCCTCTCCCCTTCGTCAAGGGCGGCACGAACTCCGAAGCGCCCGATCGGGCCGCTTCAAGGGCGTCCGGCGAGGCAAGGCGGGCCACCAACAGGAGCACGGCGCCGTTCGAGCTCGACCATCGAGGCACACCCAAGGGGAGGATCACCTCGGGGAGTCGTCCCTGCAGGGCGACCCCACGGGGAAGGACTCCAACGATCGTACGAACGTACTGTTCGATGTAGAAATAGTTGAGCTCTAAGGTCTGCCCCAGAACGTCGTCGCGGCCGCCAAATCGTGTTTGCCAACAGTCCCAGGAGATCAGAGCGGCACCGTCGGGGGCGGCGGTGTCCTCGTCGGCGGTAAATAGTCGGCCGAGAGCCGGCTTCACCCCCAACATGGGCAGCACCGAGGCCGATACGTTCCACGTTTCAACGATGGCGCGACTAGGTCGATTGAGGACGACGCTTTGCCGCGTCCACGCTCCGACGTCCTGAAATGCTGGAAGTTTCCTCAACGCCTGCCAACTCGCCCAGGACACACCGGACGGCCGTGGACGGATCGGAGAGGCGTCCCGCGCAGAGAATTCACGTAGACGAGACTTTCCGCGTGAGGAAAAGGCAGCGGCCGGAGGAGGACGATGCTGGCGACGGTCGTGATTGCAGTTGAAGTAGCGATGGCCACTGCGAGCGCAAGGAGAGGCCACTGGCTCGTGGCTGGACGCCTCCACAGGGCCCGCACTGCGGCGCGAACGTCTTCAATGACGAATGAGTCCACCATAGTTGAGTCGAATTCCACTCGGGTTGGGGGCTCGAGCCTTCGCTCGGAGCCCCCACCCGAATCCGGGCTCTGTCTTAGTCTGGGATCAATGCCGACCTTCCGCCAGGGGTCATCCGCGCCGATACTTTGATCGTCATGGTTTCTTCTCCTTCTTGACCAGGATTGGCCGCCACAACTCCACCCTTCCGGCTCGATTGGCGGTGACGGTCTCACTCGCGATGGCACTCGAGCCCTCCCGTCGCAGCAGTATGCGGTCGAAACTCCTCATGGCGACAACGCTTCCCGTATCGGTCCGAACGGCCTCTAAGACCCAGTCGGAACGAAGGTCTGCGTTTTCTCCGTTCGCGGCAAACTCCCGTTCGGGCAGCTTCCGCGGAATCCAATTCGGATCCGGCGCCTGATACAAGATCCAGACGAGATCATCTTCTGCCCAAATAGTCAGGATGATCGGGTTCGCAACCTGATCCGTCGGAGCTGCTCTACTGGATTCGCGAAACCACGTCGACTTGACCGTAACTTGAGAGAGGCGGCGGCCAGTCGCGGTGTCCCAACGTTCAAGTAACCGACCACCCGCCGCAATGCTCCAAATAGTGCCGTCTGGATTGAGACAAACGGCACGCCAGTTCTTCAGGGTCTCCGTCGAGCGAAAAGGGCTCCCATCAGCGCCGAATGATCTCAGGATGCCGTCCTTCGACATGACATGGAGGGGCTGCCCCGCCAGGGTCGGCGAGGGAACTTGGCTCGCTACCAAGAACCTATCGCCGCCCAGCGGCAGCGCTGGACGATGAGGTAGTTCCGTCTTCGTCTTCACTTGATAGTTGGCATCAAACGTTAGCAGCGAACCTGACCCTGAGTCATATGCCTGCACGGCCCCCATAGGGTCAACGAAGAGACTGACGATTCGCCCATAGGTGGGACGGGGCGAATCGAGTAGTTTTCCTGCTGCATCGAAAATCAAGAGCTGGCGAAAGTCGCCCGATATCGCGGCGTACCGCCCTCGGCTATCGCGGACTACCCAGGCGCCGATGGTGGTGGCCGGGCGCGTCCCCGGCTTCGCGTCCCGGACGAGAGCCTGGACTCCCGTCAACGTCACCATCGATTGCTTTTCAATGGTGCAATCACTCCGGCACCGCGCCGGACTCTGGTTAGAATCGACCGTCACGCTGTCCGACCCAAGGCGCCCGGCTTTTGCCTCAGGAAGGAGACATAACGCGGCGACCGCGCCCGCGGCGATGAGGGCCTGCCAACGACTCGATCGGATCATGGGTGTGTGACTTCCTCGGCTACTCTCAATAAACGCCAAACTGTCGAAGGGTAACCGTCGAGGTCTGAACGATAAGCTACTGACCGGTCGGCACGTCAAGTGGCATGCGAAACATAGGATGCGGATCGCGAAACGGGGGATGTCTGCATCGACCAGCCCCGGAGCGAGCGCTCGACGAGAGCGTCGACAGGCTGGCCCGTTTTGCCCGAGCGCGACAGTATTTTTCCACCACAAGTTGATGCCGTGGCCCGCGGTTTCCACCCGCGGAAGCCGTCTCCAAAATGTCTCCAAAACTCCGGTGGAATGCCGAGGACTGACGGGGGCTCGAGCGGAGGACAAGAAGCCGGTAAGTGATTGGAACCCGAACCCTTAGCACCAGAGGCCGCGCGCCATCACCAACTTAGAAACACGCGTTCATAGGGTTCGAGTCCCGTCGACCCCGCCAACCTTCGCTCGCTTGAACCGTGGAGCGAGCTTCGGTTGGCAAGCCAGGTTCGCTCGCGCTCAGCGCCAGCTTCGTCTCGGCGAGCCCAGTGACATCAGCGAAGGCGGACTTCAATAAAGTGACGATAGCCCAGCACCTCTAGCTGGGCTTTTGTTTCTCTCGACTGATGCCTACGCCCGATACGTCCCGCGCGCCGGGCAGAGTGTCCTGACTTACTACCAGAACACGGTCACCGCGGTGGCCAGCGCCATGAGTGCCAGGCTGCCGCCCGCAATCTTCTGAAACCGCCTCGTCCCAAAGAGCAGCGCCAGCGTCAGTTTCAGGACAGTGTTGGCCATGACACCGATCGTGATCGCGACGGCCGCCGTCTCCAGGGACACGCTGTTCGCTATGCCTCTCGCCATCGACACGGTCAGCGCATCGACATCCGTCAGACCCAGCACGGTTGCAGAGGCATACACACCAGGCACTCCCCAGACTCCTTCGGCGAGGTGCACCATCATCAACATCGCCTGGAACGTCAGGGCCATCTGAAGTGCCCCGGTCAACTGTAACGGGTTGGCTATTGCGGAGAGTGTTTGTTCGTCCTCCTGGGAGTGCCGGATGCCCGCGGCTACGGCTGCAACCGCCACAAGACCCGGGAGCGCCAAGTATCGCGCGGCGATAGGCAGCAGGGACAGGTTGAGCACAGCGGTCGCAACCAGGACGCGCGGATACATCATCGCGTTCGCCGCCAACGCTCCGTATGCCAGGTACCGGTCGGCCGACGGTTCCGCGCGGCTCGCTTTGGCGAAGGTGAAGGTCACGTTCGTCGATGAGACCAGCCCGCCGAGAAGGCCAGCAACAAGATATCCCTGACGGGGGCCGAGAATCCGCCGCGCCACATAACCCATGAAACTCAGCCCGGAGAAGAAGAGGACGAGCGCCCAGAGCTCACGAGGCCGGACTCCTCCCCAAGGTCCGTAGGGCCCAGGCGGCAGGAGCGGGAGCACGACCAACGCCATGACGCCGAACCGCACCCCCGCCATCAACCCGACGTGGTCGATTCGATCGACGAGCGCATGCAGGCGAGATTTCTCCACGAGGAGCAGGCAGGTCAGCGCAATGACAGCGCTCGCGACGCGGTAAAGACCCGTGCCCGCCAGGAGGCCCGCCGTCAGGACAACGAGCGCGGCGACTTCCGTTGTCCCATCAACATCGCGCCGGCTCGCCCTCAGGTAAGCCGCCACGATGAGTGCTGCGGCGCCCGCGACGATGACCACTGCCGGGCCGGTGAGCCCGAGATTCCAGAGACTCCCGCTCAGACCTGCAAGGCCGCCAAGCATCGTGAACGTTCGAATGCCGGCGAAATGCGCTCGTGGGCCCGCGGCATGTCCGGACCACTGGCGCTCGATGCCAACGGCCGTGCCGCTCAACGCGGCAATCAACAGCCCGGTGATGTCGATTTCAGCTGTCGTCACGCCAGACCTCGTTTCGCTGTGGCGATTTGGCGGTGACGCAGCCGTTTATTCGGGCTCGACGGGCGCGGTCATAGGCATCGCCTGCTTGATGAAGTCCACGATGATGTTGGCGTGTGCATCCCAGAGCACGAAGTCACGGTGCATGAACCGATATTGGAGTTCCTCGGGGAGCTCTGGGAGGCCTGCAAGCAGTTTTGGGGGCATGGGACCCAGAGACGCCTCTTCCGGCCACGCTCCATTGATCCGGGGGATCAGCACCAAGTCCTCCGGATTCTCCTCGTTCAGAGTCGCGAGCAGTTCGTCGGTGTTGCAGTCTTTGAGGCATCCGGCAATCGTTCGCCGGAACCAGCGCTCGATGTCAGGCGCGAAGATCTCGCCCTGCCGGGCATTCTTGCGTGCTGCGCGGATTTTGACGCCCAGCGCCTCGAGGGCAGCCCAGACGGCCGCCCAGTCATCGGGGGCTGGGACCGGCATGGCTCCCTCGAGCGTTCGATGGAGCTCGACGTATCGCTGCACGCGCGTCTGGAAGTCAGCGATCACTCGAGAATCAGTCTCGATCTGCGCGTCAGCCTCCCGACTGCTCGAGATCGTTGGGATTCGCACGTGTGCAAGCGCCAGGGCCAGGCCGGCACCGAGCCCCACGGCAAGAACGGCGCCGAGAAAGACGTTGCGCATGTGCATCCTCTCTCATCGATCCGCAAGTGGTCGAAACGAAGGGAGCCAAACCGCGCACCTCATGCGGCAGCGACTCTTGCGGCAGCCTCGGCCCGAACGGTCAAGACCGGGCATGTGGCCCGCCGGACTACCGGCTCGGCGGTCGACCCGAACAGCATGCGATCGACCGGATTCCTGCCATGGATCCCGAGCACGATGAGATCGCTTCGTTGTTCGACCGCGATACGCAGGATTTCATGATGCGGCTTGCCCGACGTGACGATGGTTTCGACCCCGAGTGTCGGCGCGGATGCGGAGACCACGTGTCGCAGCCGTTCGCGCGCCGCTGTTTCGGCCGCCATCCAATAACCCGCGAGATCGACAGGTGGGCCTGGAAAAGGCTCGTAGCCGATGGGCGTCAATTCGATGACGTTGACCGCAACCAGGTGCGCGTCGGCGCCATCGGCTAGAGCAACCGCATAACCCAGCGCGGCGATCGAGCATTCGGAGAAGTCGATCGCGCACAAGATGCGCTTGAAAGTCGATGTGCTCTCTTGTTCGCCTGCCGGGGCGCCGACGGTCAAGACCGGCTGGTGAGCTGTTCGTAAGACCTTCTCGGTGACGGAGCCCAGCAGCAGCCGTTGAAAGCCCGTTCGGCCGTGTGTGCCCATGACGATGACATCGGCATGGCGCCGCGCGGCCTGCGCGAGGATCTCGTCGTGCACTGTTGGGGCGTCGGCGATATCGATCTCGATCGGCACGCCGGTCGAGCCTTCCGGACCTGTGAATTGCTTCAACTCGCGAAGCAGGCGTTCACGCTCGGCATACGCCAGCCCGAGCGGTGCCGGTTCGTTCGCCTCGAGATGCGAGACAAAGGCCGGAAGCTGAATCGGCACCACATGCAAGGCGATCACCGAGGCGCCATGCGCCCTGGCTATGCCGACGGCGCGCATCAGCGCATGGCGTGAGTACTCCGAGAAGTCGATCGGGCACAGGATACGTGTGATGCTGACCATGACTACACTCCAGGCCCCTCAGGCGATGTCACGGCACGACCGTGATCCGATTCTCGACAGCCGATACGCCAGGCGCACGCCATGCCGCGCGCTGGGCTTCGTCCTTTTCGATCCACGATCGAACGCTGCCCGTCAGGATCACCCTGGGCCCTTCGGCCTCGACGTGGATGCGTCGTGCGTCGATGTCCGCATGCCGATGCAAAGCCTCGCTGATCCGCCGCTGCACGTCAGTTGCCGAGACGGTCGGCTTCACAGCGATGCTGTTGAAGACGCCTCGAACGCCACGCAGGTACTTGACGGCGCGCTCGGCCGCCATCCTCTGGTACATCCATTCGACCGAGCCGCTGAGCGTGATATGGCCATCTCGAACGGTGACGGCCACGCCCAACGGGACGTCGATCCGGTTCTTCAGCGCGTCCAGCGCGTCTTTGGCAATGTCGGGATCGATGCGCCCGATCGCGAGCCTCACCTCGAGTTCGTTCGCGACAGCTTTGACGCCATAGACGCGTCGGGCGGCGCGTTCTGCGGCCAGCTTCGCCGCATACGTGTCAACGTAGCCGCTGAGTGTGACGACCCCGTCTTTCGCGGTCAACCCCACCAACGAAGCATCCACCTCCGGATCCCATTCAAGCTGATTGGAGACCGCGTTCTTGAGTCGTTCATCCGACATGGTGAGTGTTGTGCTCATGGCCTTACCTCCTGCAAGCGTCGCCGCACGCGATTCTGCGTGTGAGGCGTTCTGAATCCACCGCTCCGGAATCTGCGCTAGCGCCGAACCGTGACCGGAACAGCCACACCCTCAGCCTCGCGCACGACGCGGACTACATCGGTCAGCTCGACCCGCTCTCGAAGTCCAAGCTGCTCCAGCATCTCCATCGCACGCGCCAACGGATTGGGCGATCGCCGATACCCGTCCGGGTGAACCTCGAGAAAGACATCCGTACCGTCGAACGCGACGAGCACCGGTTCATACATGATCCGCCCACGCTCACCGACGGTGACGTACTGGAACAAGTCCTCGACATCATCGGGATGCAGCCTGATGCAGCCATGCGTCGCGTAGTGATAAATGCTGGACGGCGCCGTGGTCCCATGGAGCCCGACGCTGTCGAGACTGAGCCCTATCCAGTAATGCCCTAGTGGGTTATTGGGGCCGGGCGGCATGGTCTTGACGACCCTCTTTCCGGCACGCCGCATTTCTTCCTGAATCGAAAGCGGCACATCCCACGTGGGCTCCGTTTCCATGGAGACGATCGCGAACTCGCCCAGCGGTGTCTGCCAGTCGGCTTGACCGACGGCGACGGGATAGCGAGCGCGCAAGACGCCTTGCCAGTAGTGAAACAGCATCCGCTGCGGCAGGTTGATGAGCAACCCGTCTTCCTCGTAGTCGGGCACGATGTGGCGATTGTCGATCCCCAGTACGTCGCCGGGTTTCAAGGGAGTGCGAACCGTGAGTCCATTTCTCCTGGCGAGGACCTCTGGATCGATGCCCGCCCGAGCGCCAATCGTCGTCCAGGATTCGCCAATGCTGACGACGTGAATCCAGCGATCGCCGGCGATGGTTCCGGAGGCGGTCACGGGAGACTGCCCGCTGCCGCACAGTGCCGTCACCGCGAGGGCGATGACCAGCGCCTGCAACACGACAGTCTTTGAACTGGGAGTAATGCCGTGCATGTGTCGACTCCCGTGAGGATCAGCGCCATCGAGTGCTTCCTCGAACGCGCTCTCCTGCATCTACGGTGCCGTGCACGATCGGAGTTCACCAAGGGTCGCGGGGACGCTCGATTACGGGTCGCGCTGATTTTTCCATCTTCGCGCTGAGAATTCCCCAGCTCTCCGTCACGATCGCAAAACAGCAATTTGAAACGACGTCGCCACCAGGCACTGCATTTGCACCTCGCAACCAACACACGCCGAAGCGCAATGGCTGTGGATGCGCAAGGTGCAGAATGCGACTCAGATATTCGCCGCTGCTGGTTGCGACAACTCTCAGCCTCATCGCGAGTTGCGGCGGTGAGGATTCACAGATACGGCCGACGCCCATTTGCACGGTTGCGATTGCCCCAGCCAGTGTGACGTTCGCGCCTGACGGTGGACCAGGTAACGTGGCCGTCACGTCCCCCGCGGACTGCACGTGGACCGCCAGCGTGAGTGGGTCATGGATCGCAATCACCGCCGGCGGCAACGGGAGCGGCTCCGGAAACGTCGCCTACTCGGTCGCCGCCAATCCGACGACCGACTCGCGGACCGGAACGGTGACGATCGGCGGCCAGACTCATACGGTTGCCCAGCAGGGTCGGCCCCCCGCGGTGTGCAGCTACGCGCTCTCTCCCGGCAGCGCAGAGTTTGGTACAGACGAATCGCGCGGCACATTCGTGGTCAGTGCACCGAGCGAGTGCGCGTGGACGGCGACCAGCAACGCATCCTGGCTCACCGTGACCGCTGGCAGCCAGGGCACCGGAAACGGCGAGGTGTCGTACACGGTTGCGCGCAACACCGACGTTGTCGATCGGAGCGCAGGCATCACGGTCGCGGACAAGACGTTCACCGTCCGGCAAACCGGTGACATCAGCGTCTGTCAGTACTCGGTGGCGCCAGTGGATTTCAGCCCGTGCATGCCAGCAGGGAGCGTGACGGCCACGGTGACGACACAGGCGGGGTGCTCCTGGACGGTGGCAACCAGCGATCCCTGGCTCGGCATTCCCAGCGGTTCATCCGGAACTGGTTCGGCGGCGATCACCATTGCCTTCTCGGAGAACTACGATGCGCCGCGCAACGGCATTGCCATGGTCCGATGGCCGACGGTGACGGCCGGACAGAATCTTCACATCGCGCAGGCCGGCTGCCTGTATGCCGTGAGCCAGGGCGCGTTCAACTTCACGTCGAGCGCTGGATCCGGCACGTTCAACGTGATTCAACAGAGCCAGCCCAACACGTGCGGCGGCGCGACGCAGGATCGATGCGTGTGGTCCGCCGTGTCCGACGTGCCCTGGATCACCGTCACAGGCAGCATGCCACGATCCGGCGACAACCCCGTGACGTTCACCGTCGCAGCGAACGACACTCCGACGCCTCGCGTCGGAAGAATTGCCGTCCGCGACAAAGTGGTCGTCATCACGCAGTCGGGCCGGTGAGGCTCATTCGTGACGGCCACGATGCCTTAGACGGACGATGCGGATTCTCCTCAGCGTCGTGTTGGTAGCGCTTCAAACGGTGAGCGTACCGCGGGTCGATCCGGATCCGTTCGTCTTCTTTCAGCCAACTGCCGTCCTGAGTCCTCTCGATCGGGAGAATCTCGGCCGCGGCGCTCCGGTGGTCATGTTGCTCGAAGGCTCCGGTCACGAGATTGCCGCGTTCACCGCAATTGCGGTTGACAGCAACGTGACCGACGACCGGGCGGCCGCCTGGATGCGCCAGATCGAGGTGCTGAGGGAGAACCGCTACGTCCTGTCCACGCAGCGTTTCTCGACTCCGCCGCGGTTGACGGATCTCGATGGTCTGGTATTGGAGGAGGAGGATCTCCAGGACATTCGACGCTGCTCGCCGGGCCGGTGCGGTGTCAAGCTCTCCGTCGCAGAGATTCGGGAATTGAAGCGCGTCAGTGGAACGGCGGGCATCGATTGGAGGGCTGACGTCCAGAAGGCGTTTCGTCAAGTCGTACTGCGGCGCGTGTTGGCATATGCCGCCAGCGGGCATGACGGACTCGAAGACTACCGGGACCATAAACGACCGACGTCGCCCGGGACGACATTCTCACGGTTACTGCGAAGTACAGACGTTCCTCGACGGACGAACGCCCGAATTCGCGAGGCGTCTTTTGGACTGCACGTCGCCATCGATCCCGGGCGCCGACACATTTCTGTACTGGTCGAAAGAACGCTTCGGTGACAAGGCCGTGATCACCGTCACGCATGTCATCTTGACGCACGGAGACGAGTCGACGCGTCCTGTGCTGTTGATGGTGGGGATCCAGGTCTTTGCGACGCACTACCTCGACGCGTCTCTGAGCGTCACCGCATTCGTCCGGGAGGCACCATCGTCGGCTGCATACTTCGTGTACGTCCAAAAGTCCGAAGTCGATCTCCTGGCCGGGTTCTGGGGCGCCTTGGCGAGGTCGCTCATCGAGGCCCGGATCAGAAAGGACGGACCGACGATTCTCCGGCGTGTCGCTACCCGGATGTCGAGCGGCGAGCCGGCAGCGTCGAGGGCGACGCCAACATCGCCGCGACGCTGACCCACACGGCAGCCGCGAATGCGAGACCATAGGCCAGGAGGGGTATCCCTGTTGTCTGAGGTGTCAGGATCAGCATCGTCGCCGTGAGACTGACATGCATCGGCATGCTGAGGAACAGGTTCTCTGTACGGTCGTAGACCCACACCATGAGCACTCTGAAGGCCCGTAGGCCGGCGAGGCCGTCCCCGAGCACGACGAGGCGGCTGTTTCGTGACGAAGGCGCTCATGGGGGCCCTGGTGAGCCCCTCATGATTTCGGGAGCACGGAGTAGAGCGCGTCGCGAAGGGCAACATCCCGCGGATCTCCCGTGAGTGCCGTGCCCATCTGGCTCGTGACGTACGCGTATCCGACATCGGCATCCGGATCGGCAAAGCCGAGAGAACCGCCGGATCCAGGAGCCCCGAAAGACCGGGCGCCGCCGAACCGCCAGACACCACCGGGCTTGAAGAAGCCGAGGGAGAACTGCAGGTTGGCTCGGAAGAAGTCGTCGTAGAAAACTCCCGACGCCGGCGGGACGGCAGGCGCGGCCAGCAAATCCAACGTTGCCGGACTCAGCCCGAGTTCGCGCCCGCCGCTCGCGAACACGCCGTACGCGCGAGCGATGCCCCGAGCGGTACCAACCACGCCGCCTGACGGCACTTCGACATTCCTGATGTACACCCTGTTCGTGTCGCGAACGAACGCGCAGCCCGGGTTGCTCAGAAGCGCCCGGTAAACGACCGACCGGCGGTTGAGCGAGTCCAGGATCAATCGCGGCGGCATACGCAGCATGTCGAATTGGCCGGGCGGCGCCAGAGTCGCGAGGCGAGCGTTCGGGATTTCCTCAGGCAGGCGAATGTAGACGTCCAGAGCCAGGGGGGCCGCGATCTCGTCCTGGAAGAACTGGCCCAGGCTGCGATGGCGCGGGTCGACCCGGCGCATCAGTTCGCCTTCATAGAAGCCGAGGCTGACGGCGTGGTAGGCCTGACGCGTACCGGGCGCCCAGGCCGGCTTCTGGCGTGCGAGGACGACAGCCAGGCGATCCAGGTCTGCTATCACGCTGGGGTCGACGGGTTCGTCGAACGCAAAGAGGCCCGCCTGATGGGCGAGGAGCTGCCGCACGGTGATCTTCTCTTTGCCGTGCTGCGCGAATTCGGGCCAGTAGGCGGCCACGCGCGCTTCGTAATCGAGCCAGCCGCGGGAGTGGGCGACGGCGAGCGGCATGGCAGACAGTCCCTTGCTGGCCGACCAGACGAGCACCATCGTGTCACGCTCCCATGGTTCACCCGTCTCTCTGTTGCGAACGCCGCCCCAGAGATCGACGATCTTCTCGCCGCGGTGAAAGGCACAGCACGCGCCGCCCAACTCTCCGCGCCGAGCGAAGTTTTCCGCAAACGCCTCGCGCACGACCTCGAACCCACGACTGACGCGTCCCTCGACGACGGGTGATTCGACCACGGACATTGTCTTCTCCCCGGTAATCAGGAAAAGGCTATCGCGGACCGTGAATGAAGCATGAGCCTTGCCGGGTCAGGCATGCCAGGCCGAACCAATCGATCTGACATCACGCCGTGGAATTCTTCGCGCGGATCGGTAATTCTCCGCGCCGGGAACGGTCGTCTGTCCCCGCACTTTGGAATGAGACCGCGTGGTTCGCCAGGGCACGCTCGTTGCTGTTCGAGAGCGACCGACATATGACAGCACTCGACGAGCTGATTCCCCGGCCTCACTTGTGTGAAATCGATGGGGTCCGGGTCTCTGCGCCAGCCGACGCCGTCTGGGAAAGGGTTCGACACGGCGCGCTGGCACAGGCCCCGCCGATTCGCGCGTTGTTCAGTTTACGCAGTCTGATGATGCGTGACCGTACCGGAGCGTCCGCGACCATTCGCATCGACGACCTCCGATCGTCGACCGACCGACCTGGGTTCCAGATCCTGATGGAGGATCCGCCGCGCGAGCTGGCGGTTGGCGCGATTGGTAAAGTCTGGCGGCTCAGGATACCGTTCGTTCACGTCTCAGACGCGCGAGACTACGCTGCTTTCACGCAACCGGGGTTCGTGAAGGTTGCGTGGGCCATTCGTGTGACGCCGGCCGACGTCGCTGACAAGTGCCACGTCGAGGCCGAAGTTCGCGTGTTCGCGACCGACGAACGGTCCTGGCGCAAGTTCCGGTCCTACTTCCGGCTGATCGGGCCCTTCTCGCGCTACATCCGTCGATCGCTGCTGAGGGCGATTGCTCGAGGGAACGCTACCACGGCGGCAGCGTCCGGTACAGGAACTCCTTCAGGTACGGATCCTGCGACGCCAGCAACTCCGCTGCGCTCCCGTCGAAGTGAATGCGGCCCTCATGCAGGACCATGAATTCAACCTGCGCGGCTTTCGCCTCCTCGGCCCTGGCGATCTGGATTCCGTCATTCGTCTGCACCGCCTGGTGCTCGGCGATGTAGAACGCATCCCGGATCTGGTGCGTCACGACAATCGACGTGACGCGCTGCAGATCTCGTAACTTGACGATCTCGTCGTCCACGGTTGCGGCGATGATCGGATCGAGGCCTGTGGTGGGGTCGTCGAACAACAGCAGGCTCGGCTCTGAGGCGATGGCACGCGCGATCGCGACGCGACGCCGTTGACCGCCGGACAACGTCGCGGGCATCCGATCGATGAACTCACCGAGTCCGACGAAGCTCAGGACTTCCTCGACGCGGCCGCGCACGTCGTCCAGGGGGATGTCGCTTTCCTCATACAGCCGGTACCCGACGTTCTCGGCGACCGTCAGCGAATCGAAGAGCGCGTTTTCCTGAAAGAGCATGCCGATGTCGGCACGCAGCCGCAGGAGATCGCGCTCGTCCATCGAGTCGACGCGCTGGCCGTTGACGAACACAGCGCCGGCATCCGGCCGCAACAACCCGAGAATGAGCTTGAGGACGACGGATTTACCGCTTCCGCTCGCCCCGAGCAGCATTCGCATCGCTCCCCTGGGAATACTGAAGCTGAGAGCGCGAAGCACGACGTTGTCATCGAAGGCCAGCGACACGTTGTCGAACACGACAGCGGCGGAAGTTCTTGCCCCGTCTGATATCGGGCTCTCTGTTTCTCGCCGAGTGACTGGCTGACGCATTGATCAGGTATCTTAAGGAGAAGTGGCGCTCGGTCAGAGCACGATGAACCTATTCAAAATCGACTCCCGAACCTGGGAAGACTCCTTCCCAGCCTCGATCAAGGACGGTGCCATCCAGGCGATCGGCCCGATTGGTCGGGCAGCTGTTTCCGGTCTACGGCTTGGCGGTCCAGCAGGGACGCACGAGCCTGCGACCCCTGGTCGATGAATGATCGCGGCTCTCCCGTAGTCGCGGTTTGAGCTCATAGGCGATCTCACCGAGATCGAGACGATCGCGACACGCCGCGGCATTCGCGAACTGCCGCGGCTGCGCCGCTTGTATGGCAAGGGCCGCTGGAGGAAGATGAAAGGCGTCGTTAGAATCCGTCTGAAGGACGGCAGGACTCGGCTCGCAGAGCTGCACTGGTCTGAAGCACACGGCATCGGCAAAAAAGAGTTCAAGCGCAAGAGGTACCTCGACTAGAGCACGCAAGTCCGCCGTCGGCCGCCAGTTCGCTGTGTGCGTCGACAACAATGGCTACGAGGCCTCGCTTGAGCGCAACAAAATCTACGTTGTCGTCCCGGACCGAGAGGCCGAGAAGGACGGGGATCTGCGCGTCGTCGACGAAAGCGGCGAGGACTATCTGTTCTCCTCCAATCGCTTCGTCGCAATCGACGTTCCCGCAGCGGTCAAGGCATCGCTTCTGAAGGCTTCCTAGCAATAAAGTGACGCAGGCCCAGCAACTTGCCGGGCCTTTGCTTTTTGGGACGGCTCCATCCCCTCGTGCGTGTCAGAGCGTTTTGAGGAACGCGATGAGTGCCTGTCGATCGTCCGGTGGCAAGTTGAGGCCGAACCGATGGCCTCTCACCGCACGAGTGTTCCTGCCGGGCGGGCCGACCCAGCCCGTGGGCACATAGTCGTCGCGCAGCCGGGCGGGATCGAACCAGTCCTCGAGCTCGCGACGGGGCCGTTGTGCTCGAAAGGCCCGTGGTACCACACGCCGCGCAACGATGGGATCTTGTAGTAGCCGCTTCCCCGACGGGTCGTAAGCGCGCGACTCGTGATGCAGAACCCAGCAGGGTTCACCTCTTTTGCGGGTCGGGAGTCTAGCGCGTCTTGAGAACCTGACCTATCGATTTGAATTGACCACCCTCACGCGCTATCCTGAAGTCGCCCCCCATCTCGGCGCAAGGCTCCCCCAGAAAGTTCTCGTATGAACAGGTACGTGTGGTCGACTGCTGTCACGCTTGGTTTGTCGCTGGTGCCATCTCCCGCCGGCGCTCAGGGCGTGCTCCCGGCTGGCTGGCCGAACCGCCTCGAGCTCGGCATGGCTGATGGGCCCGGCGGTGCCGCAGCGATGCGCGCGACAGCTCCATTCGCGTTCCGCTATCAATACCTCGCCGGCGGAGTGAATACGGGCTCGGGCTGGGCGACGTGGAATACGAATGGCGACTTCGCCCGCTTCTACATCGAGGACTCGATCGCGAACGGCGTCATTCCCGTCTTCACGTACTACCAGATGGTGCAATCGACGCCAGGTGGCGGCTCCGAAAGCGACGCGGTCTACAACAATCTCAACAACACGGCAACGATGACCGCGTACTACAACGACCTGCGGCTGTTCTTTCAGAAGGCCGGCGCCTTCCAGGGCCGAATGGTCGTCCTTCACGTCGAGCCCGACCTGTGGGGCTTCGTCCAGAACCGCTTTGGCGACAACGCGGGAACTGTCTCAGCGAAGGTGTCGCGAGACCGGCCTGACAGAGCTGGCCGGGCTGCCGAGCAACGTGTCTGGATTCGCACGCGCGGTGCTGCGCCTGCGCGATACATACGCACCCAACGTCGTCCTGGGCTATCACATCAGCGTCTGGGGCACCGGCAACGACATTATCCTGTCAAATCCGCCGGATGCGACCGTCGATGCGCTTGGATCGCGAGCCGCCGCGTTCTACACCTCGCTCGGCGCCAACTTCGACATCGCCTTCGCCGAGTTCAGCGATCGCGATGCCGGGTTCAACCAGCATGTCTATGGCGATGGCGGACAACGCTGGATGGATGCTGAAGACTTCCGTCGCCTCGCCCGCTTTTTCGGGCGCATCTCGTCGACGATCGCCAGGCGCATCGTGATGTGGCAGATTCCGCTCGGCAACACGAAGATGCGCGCGGTCAACAACACGTGGGGCCACTATCAGGACAATCGCCCCGAGTGGTTCCTCGACGAGCCATCGCGCGCGCACCTCCTCGCCTACCGGGATGCCGGGGTGGTGGCCTTCCTGTTCGGTGGCGGCGCGGGTGGCACGACCTGCGCGTGCAACGCGGCCAACGACGGCGTCACCAATCCGTCGCCCATCTCAGGTAACAATCTCGCGTCCGAATCCGCGCCGGCCGGCACGCCGCCCGCTGAAGTCATGCGCGGCACGACGCCAACCCTCGTGACGCCGTATGCGGCGGACGATGACGGCGGGTTTCTTAGGTGGAAGGCTTGGCGGTACTACCAAGAGGGTGCGCTGCCGTTGACCGGCAGCGCCACCGCGCCAACCGCGCCGACAAACCTGCGAATCATCCGATAACGACACCGCAAGACGGCCCTAATGTTTCCTGTCGAGACGGCCCGCATCACGATCGAGGACGAACAGGACGAGCCAGACGAGGTCGAGTTCACCCACGATCACGTCGCTCTCGTCGAACGCCCCTGGTGCGACGCTGATCGTGGCCGGGCGGACGGTGCGCACCAACACGAGCACACTGGTGCGGCGACGCGGCGACCCGGTGGGATTCGATCGCCTGGCCGTCGGGCAGGTCGTCGAAGTGGAAGGCACGCCGCAGGCCGGCGGGTCTGTGCTCGCGGAGAAAATCACCATCGAGAACGAGCCCAACCCGCCACCGGCGCCGCCCGCGCCGGACGTGGAGGTGAGGTTCGAGGGGACGCTCACCGCCATGTCGGGGAACGCGGCGGGCGCGACGTTGACCGTCGGCGGCCGGACGGTGCAAACCAACGCCGGGACCGAGTTCCGTCGCAACGGCAGCGGAAGCAGCCACGTCACGTTCGACGCGCTGCGGACAGGCCAGCGCCTGGAAGTGCGCGGCCGGCAGCGCGGCACCGACCCGATCCTCGCGCAGCGGGTGACGATCGAAAACTGAGGCGAGTCATCCCTCCGCAGTGGTTGGCTCATGCTCGATCGCAGTCGGGCGGCAGCCTGAGTATGCGTTCAACCAAGCAAAATGGAGACGCGTAGACGCGTCTCGTACCGTCTTGTCGCCCGCCGGCGGTTTTCCCTTGCCATTGCGCGCCCACAGGCGGAAAAATCGGCTGCACACAGCAGCCTCATCCGCGCTGTCGAAGGGGGAAGGTGGTGAAGCTCTTTGCTGCCGCCAAATCGATGGGCACCCACACCGCGCTCAACGGCAACGGCCACTTCGGCGACAAGCTCACCGACGCCGATCTCGAGGCGATCTTCAAGTCAGCGGGACTCAAAGGCGTATGAACGGCCGCTGCCGCGGCCCCCGTCCGTTCGGCGCGCATCGCCGCGATCGACTGGATGCGGGGGCTCGTCATGGTGCTGATGGTCGTCGACCATGCGTCGATGGCGTTCGACGGCACCCACGACCCGCTCGACTCGGCGATGTATCCCGACGCGATGACCGCGGCGCTGCCGGCGGGGGAGTTCTTCACGCGCTGGATGACGCACATCTGCGCGCCGACGTTCGTGTTCCTCGCCGGCGCGTCGCTCGCGTTGAGCGTCGACGCGCAAGGTCGCAGGGCGTCGCCCGCGTGGGAGATCGACAGGTTCATCCTGGTCCGCGGCGCGATCATCGCGCTGCATGGATCCGACGATCGTGTCGCTCGGGTCGGGGCGGCTGACGTTCCAGGTGCTCTTCGCGATCGGCGTGTCGATGATGTGCATGGCGGCGTTGCGCCGTCTGCGCCTGGCCGGCGCTGCTCGCCGTCGGCGCGAGCTGGTTTGCCATCGGCGAGTGGATCACCGGAATGGTCTGGCAGCCGCCGGGATCCGCGTCGGTGATCGCGTCGCTGCTCGTCGTCACCTACGGCGGCGGCGCGGCAGTCATCAAGTACCCGTGATCCCGTGGCTCGCGATGATGGTGCTCGGGTGGGCGTTCGGCAAGCACATCAGCCGCTACGAGCGCCGGCCAGACGCGCTTTCACGACCGAAGGCGTGCTGGCGACGGGCGGCATCATGCTGCTGGCGATCTTCGCGCTCGCGCGGTGGAATGCCGGCTACGGCGACATGTTCCTGCACCGCGCGGACAACAGCTGGCAGCAGTGGCTGCACGTGAGCAAGTACCCGCCGTCGCTCACGTACGCCGCGCTGGAGCTCGGGCTCTGCTGGGTGTGCCTCTCGGCGCTGATGCGGCTCGAGCCGAAGATCGGGGTCCGGCCGAACGGGGTGTTCCTGGTGTTCGGACAAACGGCGATGTTCTTCTATCTCGTCCACCGCCTCGTGTTCGAAGTGCCGGCGACGTACTTCGGCTTGCGCGGCGTCGGCGATCTCTCGACGACGTATATCGCCGCCACCGTGCTGCTTGTCGCCATCTACCCGGCGTGCCGCTGGTACCGCCGCGTCAAGGGCGCGTACCCGCAATCCGTGTTGCAGTATCTCTGAGACAAGAGAGCATGTTCATGCTCTGCCCGGCCGCCGGCGGGCGTGGTACGGTGCCCCCTCGAATGAAAGGCAGAGAGGGGGACACATGCTTCGCTCACGTCCGCGCACCGTTTCCCGCGCGCTTGCCGCTCTCGCAGTCTCAGCCGCCCTGGCGTCTGGATACCTGATCGCGATCGTCCAGGCGCACGATCCGCGGCTCGACGAAGCCTCCCAGGCGCTCCAGCAAGCGCAGGCGCTCGTGGAGAGCGCGCAGACCGGCGGCGCGCCGCGCCACACGCAACATCAATTCGACCAGCATCGCGAGCGGGCCCTGGGATTCATCAGCAGGGCCATGGAAGAGATCGTCGCGGCTGGCGACATCGCCGACGCCCAGTAGCCGGGGCCGGATTGGAGGACCCATGACGAAGCGACTGTGGGCGTCCATAGGTTCCTGTGCGTGCGTCCTGGCGGCGAGCGCGCCGCCGAACATCGACGCGCAGTCCGTCAACGATCCCGACAGCTACCAAATCACGTGGGACGACTTCCGCGACGGCTTCGACGCCGCATCGCCCACGGCGAAGTGGTTCTACTTTTCCGCCGGCCCGTTCGTCGGCGACGACGGCATCGCGACAACCAGTCAGAACGGACTCGTTGTCGTGTCGACGGGCATCAACCCGGCGACCGGAGCGCCCGCGTTCACGAAGACGCTCGGCCAGGAAGACGACAACGGCGGCCTGCCGGGAGGGCTGGATCACGTGAAGTGGCTCGTGTACGCGAACCATCTGGCGTCCACCGGTTACCCGGGATTCGATGCGGCCCTGAATCACGAATTCGCGTGCGAAGCGTGGGTCCGCGCGAGGACGTTCGGCACGGACGGTCATCCGTTCGGCGGCGCCGTCGATCGTCCGAACGATGACCTCAGGCTGTCGGCCGTCGGCATGAACACGATCGACTTCGAGTCGTTCATGGTGTTCGACTTTCTCATCACGAACGAGACGATCTACGCGATCTACGAACGCCTGCCGTTCGGCGGCCTGCGCTCGGCAACTACGCAGCGTTCACGTTCAACATCCCCGTCGCCGCGACTCGTCCCGCCCAGCAGCATCATCTGAAGATCGCGTACGACCGGAGCGCCGGAACGGTTCGCTGGATCGTGGACGGCGACGTGCGCTTCTCGGTCGATCGGATCGGACACCTCATCGACCGCAGGTATCTGACGATCGATCACGGCGGCGTCGCGCAGACCGTCTCGCCGAACCAGCTCGCGTGCGGAATGGGCATGTTCACGCTGCTCGACGCGGAACAGCCGTCGGGCACGGCGCTCGTCCGGCTGTCGAGCGTTCCGGGCTTTTACTTCGATCCCGAAGTCGGCGAACCCGCTCCGCAGACGTTCCTCGACGACGAGAGTCTCGCAGGCAATCGACTCTTCGGCCAGGGCGCGGAGATCCGCGTCAAGAAGTACGTCGTCTCGAGCAAACGCTCGGAATGATGTGAGTGACGTCGTGACACGGGTGCAGTGAAAAGAAGGGGACGGACCCATGAACTGCAGACTGACGTTCCTGCTCGGCGCATTCGTTGGGGGAACGATCGTGTTCGCCCCCAATCCCTGTGCGGCGCAGCGCACTCCCAACTATCCCTGCCGTCATGGGACCAGACCCTTCCGGCGAATAAGCGGTTCGAGCTGGTCATGACGATCGAGGGCTTCGGCGCGCAGGCCGTCCTTGATCGCGAGACCGGGCTCGTCTGGCAGAGGACGCCCATCGATGCGCGAGCGTTCGAATGGAACGTGTCACGACGTGCTTGCCGAACGGAAAACACGGGTGGCCGCCAGGGTTGGCGGCTGCCAACGGTCGAGGAGCTTTCGAGCCTGCTCGATCTCGTCACCCGCTTCGCCAGCCCCTGGACTGCCCAGCGGACATCCGTTCAACATGAGCGATGCCACACCCGTCTTCTGGTCGGCCAGCTCCGACGACTTCGACGCCAGCCACGGCTATGCCGTCCTCTTCGTCGGCGAATCGCCCGAGTTGGTGCCCGGCGTTCGTGTGTTCGGGAAGGACACCAGGCTCCGCTTCTGGTGCGTCCGCGGCGGACACGGCGTTGACTAGGCTCTACAGCGAGTTCAGGAAGATGATGAGCTGCGCCTGCTCGGTTGCGGACAGCGACAGGTAGTTCTGTCGGCTTTCCGCCGCCTGGCCTACATGTCGGATTATTGCATCGGCTGGTGTGAGGCTCAGTCCGTCGTGCATGAGCCGGGGCCGAAGGCGCAGCCCCCACAGGGGCGCCGTGCGCATCTTGTTCCGCGTCGTCTGTCCGCCATTCTCGACGATACCGTCGCCGGTGCCGACGTTGTGGAGCAGGAAGTCGCTGTAGGGGTGGATGATCTTGTTGCCGAGCGCCGCGGGGACTCTGAAGGCCCCACCGTTGATCAGCGAGCCGGGAGGCGCCGTGGTGATCGAGCGAGTGTGACAGACGGCGCAGCCAATGGCATTGAAGATATTGGAGCCCTGCGTGGCAGCGTCGGTGAAGAAGAGATCGGAGTCGATGGGAGGCACCGTGGTGGCGCGCACGAAACGGGCGAAGGTCTCGACGGCGTCACTCGTGTCCTCGGGGTCCGGCACGCCGTCGTCGGCCCGGCGCCCGTTGGAAGTGCTATCCACCGGCTGCAGGGCTGACGTGATGCCCACCTGGGCTCACCGGCGCGCGCAGCAAGTGCGTCTCCGATGTGGGCGCGTTCGACATGGTGGGCAACGTCATCGAGTTCGTCGCCGACTGGGGTGCGCTGGCCACTGCCGGAAACAACTGGGACGTGTTCATACCGGGTTTTGGAGGCGACGTCAGCAACATGGGCGGCCCTCCGAACGGAACCATCTACGGGCTTCCCGGCACGACGCTGCGCGGCGGGAGTTTCGCAGCCGGCAGCGGGGGCATGGGTCAACTGGCCGGTGTGTACGCGATCGACCAGAATGGCGCGCCCAACAGCATCGGCGACGCCAGCGCCGCTGGATTCCGGTGCGCGAAATAAACGAAGTGCTGTTCGCACTTCGTCCCTGGGCTCGTCCCAACGACTGCCCAACGCACGGCGACCTGTGAGACGATGCGCGCATGGAGGGCATCATGCGCGCGTTCGTCACGGGTCGCCGTGCATCACACATCGCGATTCCAATCGTGGTCGCGCTGGGTATTTCCACAACTGCGCAGTCCATCCACGAAGCGCCGGCCGCGGCGCCGTCGGTCGGCCGCGTCGCGCCGCAGGGTGAACCGGGTCAACGGCTGCAGGTCAGCGGAGTAGTCGTCGGACCTGACGCCGCGCCCATCAGCGGCGCATCGCTCTACGTTTACCAGACCGACCACGAGGGGTATTACGGCGCCAAGCCCGCGAGCGACAACCGGAATCCACGCCTCAAGCTGTTTCTTCGGTCCGATGCGAAGGGGAACTGGTCGTTCGAGACGATCAAGCCAGGCTCGTACCCGAACAGCCGCGTTCCGGCGCACATCCATTTCGAGGTGTCGACGCCCGGGCGCGCGTCGAAGATTTTCGAAATCGTCTTCGAAGGCGAGCCGTTCGTGACGGACGAGATGCGGCGTAATCCCGCGTTCTCGGTCAGGCCGATCGCGGACGGGAAGGTGACTGAGCGGATTGTTCTCAAGTAGAGACCGGTAAGCCCGCCGCCGCCGATCTATCGAGGCTGGTGACGCGGACCTCTCCCGCCCGCATTTTCTTTCCGCATTCGCCTCAACTCCTGCGACGTCGCCACTGGCGCGTCCGATGTAACGGCGATCAGTGACAATTCGACGTTACAGCGTCGCCTGGGGGGTGGGGGTTACCCCTGGTCACCCGCGGCTCACGAAATATCGCGGCTCGAGGCGAGAGGAAGGTGATTTCATTGAAGTCTCTGGCGCTCGCCCTGGCGTGGCACTTGCGTTGCGCGTTCCGCGATGAGGTCGCGACATGAGATGAACCGCGCAGCCGCGTTGACGGTCGCTGCGTTTTTCCTCGCGGTGGGACATGCGTCGGCGGACGCGTTCGTCGTGAGGAACACGAACGACTCCGGGCCAGGCTCGCTGCGCCAGGCGATCCTCGACGCGAACGCCGAGCATGGTCCCGACACCATCACGTTCAACATTCCGGGCCCGGGCCCTTTTGTCATCACGGTCGCGTCCCCTCTGCCCTCGTTCAACGACGGCGCTGGCGTGACGCTGGACGCGACGACCCAGCCTGGTTATGCCATCCGCCCCCTCATCGGCACGGGCGGTACCGTTGGCGTCGATGGGCTCGCCTTGCGGCAGATACGGTCACCGATCGTCCAGATCTTCGGAAATGGCCTCGCGGGTAACGGCCTGTCGTTCGTCGACAGCAACAACTCGACGCTCACGGCTCTGCACGTCTGGGGCTTCCGCGGGACCAACGTCCTGTTCGAGGAGTCGAACGACGCCACCGTGAGAGGGAACCTGATCGGCGCGAACGCCGCGTTTGGCGACCCCGGTCCGGGGCTTCGCGCTGCGATGAATCTGGTGCTCGACACCGGGCAGGATCCGGCCGTCACGAACAATCTCATTGGATACGCCACGACGCCGGACAATGTCGTCATCGCCACTGGACGGGGACGAGTCCTCGTCGACGGCAACGAACTTGTCGGCACGCTGCGAATCACCCGCGAACTCGAGGGGATCACCACTACCAAGACAGCAGAGCGTTTCATCAGCGGCAACCTGCTCAGGAACGCGGACGGGTACGGCCTCGACATCGTCGGCGGCCTCGATGCCATGACGGTCAGCAACAATACCATTCAGAACAATGGAAGTGTCGCGCGGCCCGCAGGTATTCGCCTCACCAACACGCCGAGCAGTTCTACGCGAAGCAACGTGCTTCTGCTCAACATCGTAACCGGCAATCGAGGCCCGGGCATTCTCATCACCGGTACGTCCGACAGTACGAATCGAGGCAATGCGATCAGCCGCAACTCGATCTATGCGAACGGAGGGATTGCGATCGATCTTGGCGGAGAGGCCTCGGACGCGCTGTCGGGAGATGGCCCCACGTTGAACGATCCCGACGACAGAGACGAGGGTGGCAACGAGCTGAAGAACTTTCCGGTCATCGAGAGCGTGACGGTCATCGGCAACTCGGTGATCGTGAGAGGGTGGTCCGGGAATCGGGACACCATCGAGTTCTTCGCGGATCCGCCGGCGAGCCAGGGCCGGACCTTCATCGCCAGCCTCGAGGAGGGGAGCCCGAGGGACTTCGACCCCGGCACCAGCGGCTATGGGCCCGGACCTGTCAACGGCATCCCTCAGGGGAGCGATGTTACGGAGCGCTTTCTTTTCGTCATCCCGCTGCCGCCGGGATTCCAGGCGGGGAGCCTCCTGACGGCCACGGCGACGGCTCGTGGGAATACCGAGAACACATCGGAGTTCGGCGGTGCGGTGCCTGTGGGGCTGGCTGCGGATCTGTCCATCAGCAAGACGGGGCCGTCGAGCGTGACGCCGGGGACGACGATCGCCTACGCGCTGACGGTCACGAACACCGGGCCGAACGACGCGTCCGGCGTCAGCGTGGCCGACCCGACGCCCGCGGGGCTCACGTTCGTGAGCACCACGGGCGCGTGCACGACGCCGTTTCCGTGCGCGCTGGGGACGCTGCTGGCGGGCCAGAGCGTCGCGATCGTCGCGACGTTTGCCGTGCCGGCCGGGTACACCACGCCGAATCCGATCGTGAACACCGCGACGGTGAGCAGCCCGGCGACCGAGCCGACCCCGGGCAACAACACGGCGACGGCGACCACGCCGCTGGCGCCGCCCAGGGCGGACCTCGGCATCACGAAGGGCCGGCCGCTGCGGCGCAGCCTGGGCGCCACCCTGGGCTACGACATCGTAGTCACGAACCACGGGCCCAGCGATGCCCCCAGCGTGACGGTCGCGGATCCGACGCCGGTGGGGCTGACGTTCGTCAGCAATGCCGGCGACGTGCACGACGCCGTTTCCCATGCTGCGCTCGGACCCGATCCCCGCCGGTCAGAGCCGCGTGATTCAGGCGCAGTTCCTGATCCCGTCGAGCTATACCGGACCGGATCCCATCGTGAACACGGCGACGGTGAGCAGCACCGCGACCGATCCCGATCTCGCCAACAATGCGGCGACGGCGACCACCGCGGTCGGGCCGCTGTTCACGATCAATGTCGAGATCACAAAGGCGGGCCCGGCCAGTGTGACGCCGGGCACGAACCTCGTGTACTCGATCACGGCCACGACCAACGGGACGCTGGATGCGACCGACGTGACGGTGACGGATCCGACGCCGGCCGGGCTGACGTTCGTGAGCAATGCCGGCGCCTGCACGACGCCGTTCCCATGTGTGCTCGGCACGATCCCCGCGGGCCAGAGCCGGCAGATCACCACGACCTTCGCCGTGCCCCCCGGCTATGCGACGCCCAATCCCATTGCCAACACGTCCACCGTCACCACGACGGTGGCCGACGAGAATCCGACCGACAATCAAGCCACGGTCACGACACCGGTCGGCGCGTCCGCTACCGATCTCGCCGTTTCGAAGACCGGTCCGGCGAACGTGACGGTCGGCGCCAACGTGACGTACACGATTCGTGTGAGCAGCACCGGGCCGAGCGATGCCGCTTCGGTCACGGTGGCTGATCCCACGCCGGCCGGCTTGACGTTCGTGGGCAACACCGGCGATTGCACGACGGCGTTCCCGTGTGCGCTCGGCACGATTCCCCCCGGCCAGACTCGGTACGATCCAGACGACCTTCGCAGTGCCCGCGGGCTATGCGGGACCCGGCACCATCCTCAACACGGCGACGGTCTCGACGTCGGCGACCGATCTCGATCCCGGCAACAATACGTCTACCGCGACGACCACCGTGACCCCGCCTTCCGCGGACCTGTCCCTGAGCAAGACCGGGCCGCCGAGCGTGACGCCGGGAACGACCATCGCCTACACGCTGACGGTCACGAACACCGGGCCGCAGGACGCGTCGGGCGTCAGCGTGGTCGAGGCGACGCCCGCGGGCCTCACGTTCGTGAGCACCACGGGGGCGTGCACGACGCCGTTTCCGTGCGCCCTGGGGACGCTGCCGGCGGGCCAGAGCGTCGCGATCGTCGCGACGTTTGCCGTGCCGGCGGGTTACACCACGCCGAATCCGATCGTGAACACCGCGACGGTGAGCAGCCTGACGAGCGATCCGACCCCGGCCAACAACACGGCGACGACCACGACGGCGCTTGCCCCGCCCAGGGCGGACCTCGGCATCTCGAAGGGCCGGCCGCTGCGGCGCGGCCTGGGCGCCACCCTGGACTACGACATCGTGGTCTCGAACCACGGGCCGAGCGACGCCCCCGCGGTGATGGTCGCGGATCCAACGCCGGTGGGCCTGACGTTCGTCAGCAATACCGGCGCCTGCGCGACGGCGTTTCCCTGCTCGCTGGGGGCGATTCCCGCCGGCCAGAGCCGCGTGATTCAGGCGCAGTTCCTGATTCCCTCGAGCTATACAGGACCGGATCCCATCGTGAACACGGCGACGGTGAGCAGCACGGCGACCGATCCCGATCTCACCAACAATGCGGCGATGGCGACCACCGCGGTCGGCCCGCTATTCACGATCAACGTGGAGATCACGAAGGCGGGACCGGCCAGCGTGACCCCGGGCACGAACCTCGTCTACTCGATCACGGCCACCAACAACGGGACGCTCGATGCGACCGACGTGACGGTGACGGATCCGACACCGGCCGGGCTGACGTTCGTGAGCAATACCGGCGCCTGTACGACGCCGTTCCCGGTGTGGACTCGGCACCATCCCCGCGGGCCAGAGCCGGCACATCACCACGATCTTCGCCGTGCCCCCCGGCTATGCGACGCCCAATCCCATTGCCAACACGTCGAGCGTCACCACGACCGTGGCCGACGAGGATTTGACCGACAATCAAGCCACGGTCACGACACCGGTCGGCGCTCCCTCAACCGATCTCGCGATCTCGAAGACCGGCCCCGCGAACGTGAGGGTCGGCGCGAGCGTGACATACACGATTCACGTGAGCAGCACCGGGCCAAGCGACGCCGCTGCCGTCTCGGTGACGGATCCCACACCAGCCGGCTTGACGTTCGTGAGCAATACCGGCGCCTGCACGACACCGTTCCCGTGTGCGCTCGGCACGCTGCCCCCCGGCCAGACGCGCACGATCCAGACGACCTTCGCAGTGCCGCCGAGTCATCCGGGACCGACCATCGTCAACACGGCGGCGGTCACGACGTCGGCGACCGATCTCGATCCCGGCAACAACAGTGCTACTACGACGACCACCGTAACGCCGCCTTCGGCGGACCTGTCCCTGAGTAAGACCGGGCCGTCGAGCGTGACGCCGGGGACGACGATCGCCTACGCGCTGACGGTCACGAACGACGGCCCGAACGACGCGTCGGGCGTCAGCGTGGCCGACCCGGCGCCCGCGGGGCTCACGTTCGTGAGCACCACGGGCGCGTGCACGACGCCGTTTCCGTGCGCGCTGGGGGCGCTGCCGGCGGGCCAGAGCGTCGCGATCGTCGCGACGTTTGCCGTGCCAGCCGGGTACACCACGCCGAATCCGATCGTGAACACCGCGACGGTGAGCAGCCCGACGACCGATCCGACCCCGGGCAACAACACGGCAACGACGACCACGCCGCTGGCGCCGCCCAGGGCGGACCTCGGCATCACGAAGGGCCGGCCGCTGCGGCGCAGCCTGGGCGCCACCCTGGACTACGACATCGTAGTCACGAACCACGGGCCGAGCGATGCCCCCTCGGTGACGGTCACAGATCCGACGCCGGTGGGGCTGACGTTCGTCAGTAATGCCGGCGACTGCACGACGGCGTTTCCCTGCTCGCTGGAGGTGATTCCCGCCGGCCAGAGCCGCGTGATTCACGCGCAGTTCCTGATCCCGTCGAGCTATACCGGACCGGATCCCATCGTGAACACGGCGACGGTGAGCAGCACCGCGACCGATCCCGATCTCGCCAACAATGCGGCGACGGCGACCACCGCGGTCGGGCCGCTGTTCACGATCAATGTCGAGATCACAAAGGCGGGCCCGGCCAGTGTGACGCCGGGCACGAACCTCGTGTACTCGATCACGGCCACGACCAACGGGACGCTGGATGCGACCGACGTGACGGTGACGGATCCGACGCCGGCCGGGCTGACGTTCGTGAGCAATGCCGGCGCCTGCACGACGCCGTTCCCATGTGTGCTCGGCACGATCCCCGCGGGCCAGAGCCGGCAGATCACCACGACCTTCGCCGTGCCCCCCGGCTATGCGACGCCCAATCCCATTGCCAACACGTCCACCGTCACCACGACGGTGGCCGACGAGAATCCGACCGACAATCAAGCCACGGTCACGACACCGGTCGGCGCGTCCGCTACCGATCTCGCCGTTTCGAAGACCGGTCCGGCGAACGTGACGGTCGGCGCCAACGTGACGTACACGATTCGTGTGAGCAGCACCGGGCCGAGCGATGCCGCTTCGGTCACGGTGGCTGATCCCACGCCGGCCGGCTTGACGTTCGTGGGCAACACCGGCGATTGCACGACGGCGTTCCCGTGTGCGCTCGGCACGATTCCCCCCGGCCAGACTCGTACCATCCAGACGACCTTCGCAGTGCCGCCGAGTCATCCGGGACCTACCATCCTCAATACGGCGACGGTCTCGACGTCGGCGAGCGATCTCGATCCAGGCAACAACACCTCAACTGCGACGACGGCCGTGAGTCCGGCTTCCGCGGACCTGTCCATCAGCAAGGGTGGCGAGGCCGCCGCGCGTCCCGGCGATGCGATTTCGTACGTGCTGACCGTCACGAACGCCGGGCCTGGAGAGGCGCAGGCTGTGATGGTCGCCGATCCCACGTCGGCCGGCCTGACGTTCGTCTCGAACTCGGGCGCCTGCACGACGCCCTTTCCCTGCAGCCTCGGAGCGCTCGCTTCCGGCCAGACGCGCACCATCACCGCAACTTTCACGGTCAACGCCACCGCCGCACCGGGCACGCTCGTCAACACAGCCACCGTGTCCGCGTCCACAATCGACCCGGTGCCAGCGAACAACACGGCTGACTTCGCCACTGCTATCAGCGGCATCACCCCCGCGGTCGCTGACCTGGCGTTGACCAAGACTGCGAGCACCGGCACTGTGCTGCCGGGTGGCGCGATCACCTACGTGCTGGTCGTGACCAATCTGGGCCCCGATGAGGCCAGCGACGTGTTGATCACCGACACGATTCCCGCGGAGGTTACTTTCGTGTCGGCATCGCCGAGCCCTGGCGGAATCTGCGACGTGACACGGCCCGCCTGGGCGGGACGGTGAGGTGCCTCTGGCCCGACCTGACGGCAGTCGGTCCTGAGGAGGCGCACTCGGTCAGGCTCGTCGTCCGTGTCCCGAGCGGGACAGCTGACGGCACGATCATCCTGAACACCGCGCAAGTGAGCTCCGCGAGTGCAGACACTTCGCCAGAGAACAACTCGGCGTCCGCGGCCACCACCGTCTTTGCCGCAGCGTCGTCGTCCGCGGATATCGAGGTGCAGAAGACGATGTCCGTGGCCGCCGGCCCTGACGGGCAGATTCATGTCGACCTCGGACAACGGTTCGCATTCTCGATCAGGGTCGTGAACCACGGACCTGCGGACGCCACGGGGATCGTCGTCAACGAACTCCTGCCTGCGGGGATTCAGCTCGTGCACGCCATGGCGGGCCAGGGTTCCTTCGACGTGCAGTCGGGCGCCTGGAGTGTCGGAAGCCTGCTTCAAGGCGGTATGGCAGATCTGCAGCTCGTCGTGGTCGCCGCGCGAGCCGGTTCGTTTCAGAACACCGCCGTCCGGGTTGCGAGCCAGCCGGTCGATCCGGACGCCGCAAACGACCAGTCGTCGGTGAGCTTCGTTGTCGGCCCGTCGACCGCAGCCAGCTGCGACGTCGACGGCGATGGACTGCGTGACTTCGTTACTGGTGCTGGACCGGGCGGCGGGCCGCACGTGCGCCTGTGGCGCGTCGCCGGCAGCAGCGTGAGTGAAACAGTCGGGGCGGGCTTCTTCGCTTATGACCCGGCGTTTTCCGGTGGCGTGTTCGTGACCTGCGGCGACGTGACGGGCGACGGCATCGCCGAAACGATCACCGGCGCCGGGCCGGGCGGCGGGCCGCACGTGCGCGTGTGGAGTACGACGAGCAGTGTCATCACCGAACGCTCGGAAACGGGTTCTTCGCGTACGATCCGGCGTTTAGCGGCGGCGTGTCGGTGGCCGTCGGCGACGTGACGGGTGACGGGATTGCCGAGATCATCACGGGCGCCGGCGGCGGCGGCGGCCCGCACGTGCGCGTGTGGAGCACACTCGGCGGCGTCATCACCGAACTCTTCGGGAACGGGTTCTTCGCGTACGATCCGGCGTTCGGCGGCGGCGTGTCGGTGGCCGTCGGCGACGTGACTGGCGACGGCGTTGCCGAGATCATCACGGGCGCCGGCGGCGGCGGCGGCCCGCACGTGCGCGTGTGGAGCACGACGGGCGGCGTGGTGTCCGAACTGTTCGGCCCGGGGTTCTTCGCGTACGATCCGGCGTTTTCGGGGGGCGTGTTCGTGGCGGCCGGCGATCTCACCGGTGACGGGATTGCCGAGATCATCACGGGCGCAGGTCCCGGCGGGGGTCCGCACGTGCGCGTGTGGAGCACGACGGGTGGGACGATCACAGAACTCCTCGGCCCGGGGTTCTTCGCGTACGATCCGGCGTTTTCTGGGGGGTGTTCGTGGCGGTCGGTGATCTCACAGGTGACGGCATTGCCGAGATCATCACCGGCGCGGGTCCGGGCGGCGGTCCGCACGTGCGAGTCGTGAGCGTGCTCGGTGGCACGTTCACGGAGCTGAGCGGGTTCTTCGCCTACGATCCGGCCTTCGCCGGCGGTGTGCGCGTGGGGCGGTGATTCAAACGACTGACAGTGCCGGCCGTCAACGTTTGCTGTCTTGCGGTACGTGAGTGCCTGATCAGGTATCTTAAGGAGAAGTGGCGCTCGCTCCGAGCACGATGAACCTGTTCACCATCGACTCCCGAACCTGGGAAGACTCCTTCTCAGCCTCGATCAAAGACGATGCGATCCAGGCCCTGGAAGAGGGCCGGGTCGTCTTCTTTCCGAACCTCGCGTTTGCGCTCGAGCCGCAGGAGGTCAAGTTCCTCAGCCCGTCGACCGTGCACGGGTCGAAGAACGTCAGCTTCAACCCGGCCTCGTCCAGTGTCGGAGGGACGCGCGCGGCGGGCGCCGAACTCGACGAGCTGCGCGGGCTGCTCAGCCGATTCTCACGCGCGACCGGCCGGTTGGTCGGGCAGCTGTTTCCGGCCTACGGCTCGGCAATCCAGCAAGGCCGCACGAGCCTGCGCCCCGTCGAGATCGCGGGGCGGGTGAGCTCCTGGCGGGCGGACGACACGCGGCTGCACGTGGACACGTTCCCGTCGACGCCGACGCGCGGCAAGCGGATCCTCAGGGTGTTCAGCAACGTCAATCGCGACGGGCAGCCGCGGGTCTGGAAGATCGGGGGATCGTTCGAGGCCGTCGCCCGCCGGTTCCAGCCGACGCTGCGCGCCCCGGCGTGGGGCAGCCACCTGGCCATGTACGCCGTTCGCATGACCAAGTCCATGCGCAGTCCGTACGACCACTACATGCTTCAATTGCATGACCGGATGAAAGCGGATCAGGACTATCAGTCGCAGTGCGAGCAGTTCACGCACAGTTTTCCGGCCGGGAGCACCTGGATCGCGTACACCGATCAGGTCCCGCACGCGGCCCTGTCGGGCATCCACCAGCTGGAGCAGACCTTCTACGTGCCTGTCGGATCGCTTCGCAATGAAGCGTCGGCTCCGCTGCGGGTGCTGGAAGGTTTGATGGGGCGCCGGCTCGCATGACGAGACGGTGCGTCGCATGAGCCGTTCCGATGGACCAACCCTGACGAACCTCGCGGCCGCGGCCGGGACGAAGTGGCCGTCCGCCGATCGCGCCGTGCGCCGTGTCCTCGACGCGTTGCGCAGGCGATCGGCGCCCAAGACCCCGCGAGACGCGCTCAGAAAGCTCGGTCGAATCCGCGAGGTCAGCAGGAACGGGCAGACGTACGCGTTCGTGTGTCCCAATCGCGTGGTCGCGTGGCGCGCCCGAACGTTCCTCACCAAGGAGCCCGAGACGCTCGAGTGGATCGATACGTTCCGCAGCGGCGATGTCCTGTTCGACGTCGGCGCCAATATCGGGCTGTACTCGATCTACGCGGGCAGGCGATCGGTGCGCGTGGTGGCGTTCGAGCCGGAATCGCAGAACTACGCGCTGGTCAACCAGAACATCTTTCTGAACGGCCTGGGTGAGACGGTCACGTGCATTGCCGTCGCGCTCTCCGACCGGAACGGCGTGGACTACATCTACCTCTCTCGATTCCGGGCGGGGGAGTCGATGCACAACTTCGGCGACGCGCTGGACTGGCAGCAGCGCCCGTTCAACCCGTCCTTTCAACAGGGAAGCGTGTCGTTCTCGCTGGACGGGTTCCTCGAGTTCCAGCCCGAGCCCTTTCCGACGCACATCAAGATCGATGTCGACGGGATCGAGGCGAAGGTCGTCAGGGGCGCCGCGCGGACGCTCAGGGATCCGAGGCTGAAGTCGCTCCTGGTCGAGTTCGACGGCGCGTCCGCGGACGACCGGGCGGCGATCGCCGACATCGAGCGGGCAGGTTTCACGCTCCTGCACAAGAAACGCTCGCCGCTCTTCAACGTCAACAAGTTCCCCGAGTTGTACAACTACGTCTTCGTCCGGTCGTAACTCTTCTCCGCGGGCGGCGTTCTCAGCATGAGCAGCGACACGACAGACGCCCTGTCCGGCGATCGACGCGCCGCCGCTCTGCGCGGATTCGGGCCACTCGGCATCCTCGCGATGCTCGTCATCCTCGCGGGTAATCTGGTGGTCGTGCCTCTTAGCGCCATTCTGGTGCTGGTGTGGGCGCACTACTCGCGCACGCCGTTGCGTGAGATCGGCTATGTCAGACCCCGACGCTGGGTGACGACTCTCACCGCCGGCATCGTGTTCGGCTTCGTGTTGAAGCTCGTGATGAAAGCTGTCGTGATGCCGCTCCTGGGTGCCGATCCGGTCAATCACGCCTATCAGTTCCTGGTGGGAAACCGCGCCGCTCTCCCCGGAGCCGTCTACGCGATGGTTATCGGTGCGGGATTCGGAGAGGAAACCCTCTTCCGCGGCTACCTGTTCGAGCGTTTCGGCACGCTCCTCGGGCGGAACGCGGGGGCCAGGACTGCAACCGTGCTGTTGACCGCCGGGCTGTTTGGACTGGCTCACTACGCTGACCAGGGCCTCGCCGGGGTGCAGCAGGCCACGATCGTGGGGCTCGTCTTCGGAACGATCTTCGCCTGCACGGGCCGGATCTGGATGCTGATGAGTGCTCACGCCGCCTTCGACCTGACGGCGCTGGCAATCATTTACTGGAGTCTTGAATCCCGGGTCGCGCACCTGATCTTCGAATAGCGCATCTCGGGAAGTTCGCGTCGTTGCAGCCGATACTCCACTCTGATGTCCGACTCGACGGCGTCGCTTCCTGGCCGCGTCGTCCGCGTCCTCTGGCTGCTCCTCGCCGCGCTGGACGGCTGCCTGCTCGTCTATCTCACAGTGTCGTACCGCTGGACCTTCGACGTTCCCGTAGTCTCCTCTCATTTGGGCGGCCTCGCCGACGCAATCATGTACGCGGCGTTGGCAGCGTTGACCGCGCTGGTGATCGCGATCGTCGTGGCCATTGGCACGGCGATCGTCCGGGAGTTCCGTCCGCCGAGCCGGCGTTCGCGGCTGCGGGCAGGCCTGGCGTTCGTGGTTCTTCTGATTCCCCTCTTGTTCACGATCTTCGAATGGGTCCGGCACGTGCTGCCGCTCGTGACGATTCGGGACACCGCACGCCTGGATCGATTCGAGGTGTTCGAGCGCTTCGTGGAGCCGGCAGACAGCCTCTTGCGACCCGCCGGGCTCGTGTCCACCGATCGGATCTCGATTGGACTCTACCTCGCTGTACTGCTGGGGGTGGCGTATCTCGCTGAGAAGTACAGCCTGGCTTGGCTCCGCGTCCGCTGGCCGGTTCCGATCGTTCCCATCGCGATGGTGGCCTCGCTGGTGTGGGTCACCAGAACCGGCGAGCGTGTGCAGCGCGAGTTCGTCGCGTCGCGCGAGTGGCGCCCGGTCGCGGAGGCGCAGACGTTTCCAGACGCGTTGCGGGCTTGCGAGCCACTGGGCCCGGACTGGACGCTGCCGAGACCGTCGGAGCTGCGCCTGTACACGAGCACGAGTCCGGATGCTGTTCGAGCCTGGAAGGGCGCGCTGTGGACCAACACGGTTGCCGAACGCGCCGCCAATCGCGGCGTCGTAGTGGAAGTCGCGCCGCGGAGGAGCGGCGTCTGGCGGATTCCGGACACCGGTCAACCGCAGTGTCAGCCCGTGCGAGATCGACGTGCGCGAGCGGAGCCGCCCGATCGACGCGTTCACCCGAACGCAGCCCTGGCTGTGCGAGTCCGCGGCCGACTCGCCTCACGTGCATTCGACCGACCTCGTGATGGTGGTTCTCCGTCGAGGCACGGCCGCCGAGTTCGGGCAGGCGGGCACCGTGTGCATGAAAGGGCGCGGGACTGGAGCACGGATCGGCAGGCCGCAACTACAGCAACCAGCAGGCGTTCGCCACGGCGGCAGACTACCTCGCCATCGTCAGGGAATACTGCGGGTCCCAAACGGGGCCGAAGGATTTCATCTGCTTCGCGCTTGCGGACGATCAACCGAGTGACGAGACCGGGACAGAACGCCTGTATCGACTGGCCTGCGACGACGAGGGGAGAGTCGAAGGGTGCGTGGGTTACGCGAAGCTGATGGACATGCGTGGCGACACGGAACGCGCGCGCCAGTATCGGGAGCGCGCGGCTCTGCTGCCCTCGCGACGTAAGTGAGAGCGCGCGCCGCCCGGTTCACTCGTTCCGCAACGCGACGACCGGGTCGATGCGCGCGACACGCCTCGCGGGCACCAGGCCCGCAAGGAGCGTGACGACGAGGAGCGCGCCGGTCGACGCCGCGAAACTCACGAGGTCCAGGCTGCCGATCCCGAACAGCAGCCCTGCCATCGTCCGCGACACAAGCGCGCCGAGCGCAATCCCCGCGACGACTCCGACGACGACCGGCTGCAGGCTGCCCTGCAGGAGCAGCCTGGCTGTCGACCAGCGCGACGCGCCCAGCGCCTGCCTCAGGCCCATCTCGCCCGTGCGGCGAGCCGCGGCATGCGAGAGCAGCGCGAAGAGGCCGATGCTCGTCAGCGCGAGCGCGCTCGACGAGAACGCCACGACGAGCACGGTATAGAAACGCGTCGGCGCGTACTCCGACGCAATCTCGTCGCCCATGGCGCTGACCCAATGGACGGCCGACGCCGGCGCAATCTCGCCGATTCGTCGCCGCAGCGGTTCCAGCAGGGTTGCGGGATCGCCGCTCGTGGACGCGCCGATCGAGACGACGCTGATCGGATAGCGCGCAAGCGGCACGTAGACGTCGTAGCGAGCGGCTCGGGGATCGGCGGTGCGATCGTAAACGAAACGCCGCGTGTCTTCCGACACGAGCCCGTCGTACGCGACGTTCCCGGCCACACCCACGACGCGACACGCGCCCTCGGGCATGCCCATGTCGGCTTCGGTGAAAGTGACGGTGCGGCCGAGCGCGCGGTCGGGCCCGCCGAAGATCATCGCGAGCGAATGGCTGACGATCGCCACGGGTGTTTCAGCGCGGCCGTCCGCCGCCTCGATGTTGCGTCCTGCGAGGATCGGAACCCCGAGCATCGGCAGCAGCCCTTCGTCTATCAGGTGCGTGCCGACCTGCACGCCGTCCGGCGCCTGAGGAAGCTCGACGCCATCGAGGCGCAGTCGCGACCGGTATCCGTCCCAGGGTGGCAATGTCGGATAGACGAGGCCCACACGCGTGGTGCCAGGCACCGTCGCCAGCTCGCGCTGCAGACGTTCGAACACGACCGGGAGCCGCGTCTGATTGCCATAGTCCGACGGGCTCAGCGTCACGGCCAGCCGCGCGATGCGATCGCGATCGAACCCCACATCCATCGTCGACAGCCGCTCGTACGAACGGACCAGGAGTCCTCCGGCGACGAGCACCACCAGCGTCAGCGCGGTCTCGCCGGCGACGAGCGCCGCGCGCCAGCGCTTTTCAGAGAATCCCCCTACCGTTCCCCGGCCGCCTTCGCGGAGGACGTCCGCGGGCATGACGCGACGGCCGAGCAGCGCCGGCGCCGTGCCGGCGAGCAGGCCCGCCACGCCGAGCGTGCCGAGCGCCAGCGCCAGGGACGTGATGTCGGGCTCGATCCGGAGATAGCGCGGGAGGGTGAGGCGGCCGAGCGGGGAGATCGACAGGAACGTGTCGAGCAGCCACGGCCCGGCGAACACGCCGAGCGCGCCACCCGCCGCGACGAGCACGAGCGCCTCCGTGAAAAGCTGCGCGGCAAGACGGCGCCCTTCTGCGCCGAGCGCCGCGCGAATCGCGAGTTCCCGGCGTCGATCCAGGACGCGCGCGAGCAGCAGGCACCCGACGTTGACCGCAGCAATCATCAGGAGCAACGCCGCGGCGGCGAACAACAGCCCGCCGCCGCTTCGCAGACGCTCCCGCCAGCTCTCACCGAACGGCTCGACGCGCACGTTCCATCTCCGATAGACGTCCGGGTACTCGTTTGTCAGCCTGTTGTGGACACTCTCGGCCTCGGCTTGCGCGGACGCCATGGACGACCCCGGCTTCAGGCGTCCGATTACCCACGACGGACGCGATCGCCGATCGGTACGCACCGAGCGCGGCTCGTACAGTTCGAGCGGGATGAAGAACTCCACGACATCGTCTTCGACCGTGCCATCGAATCCTGGCGGCGCAACGCCCACGATCGTGTAGACGGCGTGCTCCGTCCGGAACTCGCGGCCGATCGCGTCGGGACTGCCCGCGTAGTACCGAGTCCACGTCCCGTGGCTGAGGACGACGACAGCCGGCGCGCCGGGCGCGTGGTCGGATTCGACCAGGAGACGGCCGGCCGCCGGCTCGAAGACCCAGCGTGTCGAAGTACCCGCGCGAAACGGCTTCACCGCGCATGCGCTCGGCGCCCTGATCGAGCCTGGCGGCCACGCGCACGCGCGCCGTGCCGACGAACGCGTCGAACGACGTCATCCGCGCGAAGTCAGCGATGTCCGGAATCGACAGCGAGATGCGCGGAATAGCCTGCGGCTCCTCGAACCAGATGCGTACGAGGCGGTCGGCTGCCGGGAATGGCACCGGCCGGATCAGTGCGGCGCTCACGAGCGTCGCCACGGTGGTCGTCGCCGCCGTGCCGAGGGCAATACACAGGATGGCGGCGACGCCGAGGCCGGGCGCGCGGCGCAGGCTACGAAGCGCCTCTCGAACTGTTGAATGCATGTGGGGAATTGTGACGCTCTTGTAGACAAACGACAAGAACGATCTGCCCGACGGCCGTTCGTCCCAGCGATCGTCCCTGGCGCGAGGAGGCGGTCAGATTCGGGAATCAGATATCTGAGTCGCGGGCCGGGCGTGCGTCGAGAGCCGGGCGCCCTCGAGATTCGCGAGGAACCAGTCGTAGGTCTGCGTGATTCCGTCGCGCAGCTCGTAGGTGTGCCGCCAGCCAAGGCGGTGCAGACGCGAGACGTCGAGCAGCTTGCGTGGCGATCCATCGGGCTTCGAGGCGTCGAAACGGATGGACGCGGACGGATAGACGATGTCCCGCACCATCTCGGCGAGCTCGAGAATCGACAGGTCCTCGCCGGTTCCCACGTTGATGTGGCCCTCTTCGTCGTACTGCTGCATCAGAAAGGCGCACGCCCTGGCCAGATCGTCGACGTGGAGGAATTCCCGCCGCGGGCGTCCGGTTCCCCAGACAACGACCTCCGGGCTGGCCGCGATCCTGGCGTCGTGAAATTTTCGAATGAGCGCCGGCAGCACATGAGAACTGGTGAGATCGAAGTTGTCCTGCGGCCCGTACAGGTTGGTCGGCATCGCGGAGATGAAGTTGCATCCGTATTGCCGCCGGTATGACTGGCACAGCTTGATGCCCGCGATCTTGGCTATCGCATACGCTTCGTTCGTCGGCTCGAGCGGTGCGCTCAGAAGCGCCTCCTCTTTCATGGGCTGCGCGACCTCGCGGGGGTAGATGCACGAGCTGCCGAGATAGAGGAGTTTCGTCACGCCGAAGAGGTGCGCGGCGTGCACCACCGTGGCGTGGATCATCATGTTGTCGTAGATGAACTCGGCCGGCCGCGTCGAGTTGGCCATGATGCCGCCAACCGTGCCGGCGACGAGAAACACGTACTCGGGGCGATTGGCGCGGAACCAGTAGTTGACCGCTGCCTGGTCGCGCAGGTCCAGCTGTTCGCGCGTGGCGCTCAGGATGTTCTTGTGGCCGGACGAGGTCAGCTCGCGGATGATGGCCGACCCCACCAGCCCGCGATGACCCGCGACGAAGACGCGCGAATCCCGCATCATGCTCGATCCACCTCCTCACACCCGTACCTGCCCGGTCGTCAGCCCAGGTCTCACAATAACCCAGGCGGGCGCTCTTGTGAGCGCCCGCCTCTCGGACGGGTCGGAATCAGAAGGTGTATTTCAGATTGAACTGGGCCGTTCGGGTCGGTCCGCCATTGAGAATCGACCGCAGGATCAGGAAGGTGGCCGCATCGAACCGATCGCCGTTGGGATTGTTGAAGTTGGCACGGTTGGTCACGTTGAAGACGTCGATGTGCGCCTGCAACGCGCGTCCGCCGTGCAGCTGGAACCGGTAGCCCGCGCGCAGGCTGACGAGGAAATAGTCCGGTCCGCGCACGCCCCGGAAGCCGCCTTTGTTGTCGACCGTGATCGAGTCGGCCCTGTTCGGGTCGCCGCTGTAGGTGCCGGCGGGCAGCGGCTCCTGGGCAAAGTTGTTGCGGTCCGGAGTCGGTGGTGCTGTCCGTCAGCGTGTACGGCGTTCCACTCTGGTACTGGAGCACGCCGCTGACGATCATGCCCTTGGTCTTCGGCACCAGGAGCGATCCGTCGATCGACAGGATGTGCGGGCGGTCGTTGGTGGTGACGCTCTCACCCTGCTCGAGATTCAGCTGGTCGAGCACCTGTGTCGTGATGTCCTCGATGTTGCCAGCCGAGGCCGTGTTGCCGAAGCTTTGCGAATACGTGTACGAGCCGCGGAAGCTGTAGCCCCGACTGAATCGCTTCTGAAAGCTCAGCTGCAGCGCGTCGTAGTCGGTCCGGCCGGAATTGATGATCTCTCGAACAGGGCCGGCAAAGTTCGAGTTGATGCGCACGTACGGCGCCGTCCGGCTCGTCGACGTCCGCTGCCCGTAGTTCAGATCCCGCCGCATGTAGAGGTCGCGCAGCTCGGTGTGGATGTAGTCCGCGCTCACGGCAATATTCCCGGCGAGCTGACGCTCGTACCCGATGCTCGCCTGCCGCGAATAGGGCAGGTGGCGATTGGGATTGTCGAACTGCACGGTGCCCGCATTCTTCTGCAGGGTCCCGGGCGGGAAGTCCGCCGCCAGCAGCGCCCGGTTTACGACAGGTCCGTTGATGAGGTACGGGTTCGTCGGGAGGCGGCCCTGGGACGGACCGGGGTCGATGCCGGCGGCCGGCAAGCAGGACGACGAACGAGTCGGAGAACACCCCGGACGAGGTGATCGCGGTGAAGAACGAGTACGGGGTTTTCTGGAAGTACAGGCCCCACCCGCCGCGGATCACCGACGTCGACGCGTCATCGAGCACCCACGTCGCGCCGACGCGCGGCGAAATGTTGTTCTTGTCGACGGGGTACTTCGACGGATCCGGGAAGCTCGGATTGTCCTTCTCCTCCAGCGGGATGATTTCCACGTCGTACCGCAATCCCGCGCTCACGGTGAGCCGCCGGTTGACGCGCCACTTGTCCTGGGCGTACACGCCGACGGTGTGCCCTTGTGTCTCGAAGTCCGACACGCCGGGCACCCGAATCTGCAGGCGGTCCGGATACGTGCGCGGGTTGTTCGGATCGAAGTCGAGATCGCTCGATGAGAACCGGAACGTGCCGTTCTGGTTACTGGCGTCGAAGATGCGAAGCGGCATGTAGACGTAGTTCACCCCGAATTTGAGATCGTGATCCCCGCGCTTGCCTGGCAAGTACCACGAAAACGTTTCGTCGAGCTGGTACGACGGATCCATGCGGCGGTTCGCACGCGAGCTGATGCCATCTTCGAAGGTCTGGTGCTGCAGCACGGGAGCCAGATCCACCTGGTTACCAGTCTCGAAATATCCGGGATTGCCGAAGAAGACGTCTTCGTGCGTGTACGACAGCTTCAGCACGTTGACCTTCGTGCTCTTGATCACGGAGTTCAGCGTTCCGACAATCGTCCAGTCGACGTCGTTCTCCTGCTCGGCACGCGAACTCGTCCAGTTCGTGACGCCCGGGAACTGATTGCTCTGGGGCGACGACTCACGCAGCCAGCGGACGGCCCACGTGTTGTTCGCGTTGATCTGGTGGTCCATGCGAACCATCCAGTTCCAGACGTTGTCGTGGGTGAAGTCCGTGAAGTTGAGCTCGCTCCGTGCCGGGATGTTGATGGTGACGCCGCGGTTCTGATCGATGCGCTCGAGATTGGCAAAAAAGTGCAGCTTGTCTCTCACAACGGGTCCGCCGACCCACCCTCCCCATTGCACCTGGCGCGTGTCCGGCTTGTTGAGGTTCTGTTTCTCCGCGAAGTAGGTCCGCGTGGTCATGGCATCGTTCTGATCGAAGAAGAAAGCAGTCCCGTGCAGTGTATTCGTACCCTGTCTCGACACCGCGTTCACCACGCCCCCGGCCGACGAGCCGAACTCGGCATCGAACTGGCTCGTGAGGAGCTGGAACTCCTGGACCGCTTCGACGGGGATCCTCGCCTGCGCACCGCCGTTCCCGGCGTTGAAGGTGTCGTTGTTGCCCGCGCCGTCGAACGTATAGTTGACGTTCCGGACGTTCTGCCCGTTGACGCTGACCGAGTCGGCGCCAAAGGAGTCGGTCGAAATCGTGGCCGTGATCCCCGGCAGCAGGCTGAGATAGGACGTGAAGTTCCGGTTGATCGACGGGATGTCGTTCATTTCCTGCTGCTGGACGCTGCCGCCAATCTCCTTCGACGTGACGTCAACGAGCGGCGATTCGCCGGAGACGGTGACCGCTTCCTCGATGCCGCCCACCTCGAGCGTGACGTCGACCGTCTGCGTCTTGCCCACCTCCAGACGAATGCCGCTGCGCCGGTACTTCTTGAAGCCCGGCAGAGTAGCCGACATCTCGTAGGACCCGGGCGTGAGTGCGCTCATGAAGTACGAGCCGTCAGGGCCCGTGACGACTTCCCGGAACATCCCCGTGTTTTCGTTCTTGGCCACGATGGTCGCGCCGGGCACGGCCGCATTCTGCGCGTCGATGACGCGCCCTCGCACTTCCGACGTGCCCTGCTGCGCGCCTGCCGGCGTGACCGCAGCGAAACCGATCGCGATCGCCAGGGAAAGCACCGATACCCATTGACGCATCAGCCCCTCCTTCCGACTTGTGTGATTGTTGACACCCGCTCCAGCCGTCGCGTAAACGCGACGCGTCGACCACCGAGGCAAGGGGTCGCCATGACTAAACGAGCACAGACAGTTGAAGACGCTCGAAGTGGGACGGACTTCGGCAGGCTCGGCTCGCCCCAAGCATGTCGAAGGGCGCTCCGCCGGACCATGCTCGGGCGGAGGAGGCCCGCGCACGGCAGGTTCGATCGCGCGGATGCTAAGATCTATCCCGCAGGCAAGTCAACGCGCGCGATTCTCACGACCGGAACTCCATCTCCAGGACGGCCTCGCGCGCGCGGAGCCGAACGAAATACTCGGTGACACCGGTGACGCCGAACAGGAAAAGCAGAAAGCCAGCGAACCACGCCGGCCGCGCGTAAATCCACGGCAGCAGCAGGGGAATCACGCCGGCGAGAATGCTACCGAAGAACATCAGCCCGAAGATCTGCGATGAGCGCTGCGCCTGCCGCGGCTCCATGGCGAACGGCAATCCCGGCCGCACGATCGACGCCACCTGCAGAAACAGGTGGGCCAGGACCCCGAGCACGAACGCGTGAACGACAGCGTGCCAGACGCGATCGTAGAAGTAGCTCCAGAACCCCGCGAGCATCACGAGGTATCCGCCCAGGAACCACACAGAGACGATGTTCTTGGCCGCGACGATCAGCCGCGCCGGATTCGCCGGCAGCGCAAAGAAGATCCATGCGGCGCGCCAGTGCGGACTGGCCTGCAGGGACGAATGGAGCATCAGGGGCATGAGGACGATGCCGAAGTACAACGGAGAGGGAGGCGCATCATAGGCCGACGAGAACGGATCGGCCACGGCCCCGTCGTTCCAGCCCATGATCAAATAGAAGGCCGTGAGCGGCAACAGCGTCAGGACCGCCAGTCGGAAGGTCATGTCGTAGCGGAACTGGGCGCGGATGAGCATCGCGATCGCGCGCGCCTCGTCGCTGCCGAATGCCGGAAGTCTGAGGAGCCACGAGCGACGCGCCGGACGCGACGGATCGCCAGCGGTGTTCAATTCCGCCAGCCGTTCGGCGTACTCCAGCGAGAACCGTCCGGCCGCGAGCGGAAAGCACGCCGCGGTGAGGATGACGCTGCCGAGCGCCGCCACCCAGTACCACGGTTCGGCGATGCCGGCGGCAACCGGAATCAACGCGGCGAACCAGCTCGTCGGCACGAACCAGATCCAGCTCGCGCCGCTCACGGAGAGGTCGGCGATTCCCGAGTCCCCCAACCTGCCCATCACCAGCGCGTAGCTGCCCAGGAATCCGGTCGTCACCGCCAGCTGCAGGTAGCTGAGCGCACGCGTCAGACGGCGCGGGTGCACGTATTCCAGCGCGGCCGCGTAAAGGGCGATCACGACGACGACCGCGCAGACATCGCAGAGGACGACGGCGACGAAGACGGCGCCAAAGCCCGCGAGACCCACGCCGCGCAACGCCCCGAGGACCAGCGCGGGCAGCCACGCAAACACCAGGCTGACGGCGACGATGTAGACCAGGACGGCCGACAGCCTCGCCGCGAAATACGTTCGCGAATCCACCGGACGCGTCCCCAGCACCCAGTAGTCATCGGGCGATACGACGAGCCCGGTGAAGTCGACCATCAGCAGCAATCCGGTAATCAACGCCCCGAACGATGTCAGCAGCACGCAGAACGTGAACACATCGTCGAGGAAGTACGCGAGGAAGGCGAACGTGATGCTGTTGAATCCGGTCATGATCAACAGCCCGGCGATCGGCCATATGGAAGATCGCTGATCCTCGCCTGGTTTCATCGCGCCGCCCGTGCGGCGCAGGTCCATCACCAGGTAGGCGCGCACGAGCGTCCGCCACTGCACGGCGTCGATGCCGGCCGCGCCGAGCAGCCGGCCGATCACCGGAGGGCCTCCAGGAGCTCGCGCGTCACCTCGCCGGCATCCCGGCGTCCGGTCAGCGCGACGAACGCGGCCTCGAGCGAGCTGGTATTGGTGCGCGCGGCAATTTCGGCCGCTGTCCCGTCCGCCACCGTGCGTCCGCGGTCGATGATGACGATGCGCGTGCAGATGCGCTCGACGACCTCGAGCACGTGGGAGCAGAAGAAGATGGTGCGGCCCTGCGCGGCGAGGCCGCGAATCAGTTCCTTCACGACCAGCGCGGCGTTCGCGTCCAGGCCGGTGAGCGGCTCGTCGAGGAAGAGCACGTCGGGCCCGTGCATCAGGGCGGACGCGATCAACACTTTCTGTTTCATGCCCTTCGAGAATTCGCTCAGGCGCTGATCGCGCGATGCGCCCAGGTCGAAGCGGCCCAGCAACTCGTCGATGCGCTGCTCGGCCGCTTCGCGCGGCTGGTGGTGCAGCGAGGCGACCAGCTCGAGGAACTCACGGGCGGTGAGCGATTCGTACAGCGCGGCGGACTCCGGGACGTACCCGATTCGCCGCTTGGCGTCGAGCGGCTGCCGCACGACGTCGAATCCCGCGACCTCCGCGCGCCCGGACGACGGCTTGATCAGACCCGCCAGGATTTTGACCGTGGTCGATTTGCCGGCCCCGTTCGGCCCGAGGAAGCCGAGGATCTCGCCCGGTGCCACCGTGAGCGAGAGATCTGACAGTGCGACCTTCCCCCCGTAGTCACGACTGAGTTTCTCCGTGATGATCATGATGGTGATGTGTGAGCGGTTCCGGCTCACTGATTCTAAATGAAGAGTCGGCTCGTTCGGTTGCGCGGGAGGGCGCGTTATGTCTTGACAGAGTGCGCCTGTCGTCCGACACTGGCCCGGGCGCTGCACCAAAGGAGCTCTATGCCCGCTCCCGGCGCCTATGTGTGTCTCGCCGTCGGCGTTGTGCTGCTGATGGCGTCCGATGCGAGCCCTCAGCAGGTTCCCCAAACCAGCGGCCCAGCGGCCACCGATTTACACACGCAACCGGTGACGGCACCCGAGCGTCGCTGGCACAACGACTGGTTCCGCGATCGCCCGTACTTCGATCCCGTGGTCGCCGAACCGCGCGCACCGCAGATCGCGTTTACGTTCCCGGCGTGGGCGAAAGAAACCGAGTTCGCGGTGGAGCCCGGCTCGAGGCTCGTGTGGGACATCACGGTGGGCCGGGAGATTCCGGTCTTCACGCGCGCGAATTTCGACGAAGCCACGCTGAGAGCCGGATCGCAGGGTTTCGGCTACTGGTTCGATCTGAGCTTCCACATGATGGAAGACATGGGGAAGGACCCCTCGAACCCGATCATCAACACTGATTACCGGTTCAGCCTCGGCAAGATCAAGTACTACCGCGTCCTTTCCGTGTCGTCCGACACCGTTCCGCGCCGCTGGAAGTCGATGGCGTTCCGCTGGGACATCTATCACCACGAGAGCACGCACCTCGGCGACGAGTACGTGATCCAGGGGCAGGCTGTCCATCCCGAGTTCGAGCGCATCAACGTCAGCTACGAGTTCTACGACATCACGGGCGCGTTCAACTGGGAGGGCGGGGACGGCCTGCTGCATTCCATCCGCGGCGGCACGACCGGGCTCGTGAAGCCTTCGCACGGCTACTACTCGGATCACACGCTCCAGTTCCCCGAGGAGGATCAGCGCGCCGTCATCAAGACCGAGCGGAACTTCGAGCCCTACATTCAGTACCAGTTCCACGCGCCGTTCCGCAGCCGGATCAGCGCGGATCCGTTCGCAAAACCCGGGGCGCCCGCGCCGTCGGGGGGCACGGCGGCGGGCCCGGCCCCGCAGCCCGACTCCGCGTTCGAACGGCCGGCACGCTGGGCGTTCTTCGGTTCGGCCGACCTGAGACGACGGATCGTGTTCGATTACCACAAGCTGAGTGAAGACATCAAAGAAGACACGCAGTGGTCCTTCAACCTGCTGGCCGGCATCCGCTCGCAGCCGGGCAACTTCCGGTTCTCGATCAAGGAAATCTACGCGCGGGTGTACCGCGGCGTGAACCCGAATGGACAGCTCCGTAATCAGAAGGATTTCTGGATCGTCGGCCTCGGCGTGAACTTCGCCGTCGGGGATCGGTAGGGAGTCGCGCATGTGGAACTTTCATCCTGACGTCGTCGTGCAGACCTTCGTGCGGTTTCACCCCGGCAGCAGTTTCACGCTGCAGGAGCTCCAGGACTACGACGCGGAGCTGTTCGCGTCGAACGACGGGTTCTTCACGGCGGCGCTGCGCGAGCGCGGAATCATGAACCCGAGCAGGTTCGACAAATCGAAGCTCCTGCAGATCGCGCTGACGTCACCGGGCACATTCGATGCGGCCGTCCGGTACGCGGCCGGCGCGTATGCCCATGCTGTCAACGTCGGTGCTATCGCATGACGAGCGTGAACGGTGCAGGTGCACGGTGCACCGTGCACCGTGCGGTGCTGTGCACGTGCACTGCACCCTGCACCCAGCACCTTGCACGTGCACCGCTCATGACTCACTGAGGAGGCTGTATGAACGACCCGTGGGATGACGCATATCGAGGGCAGACGGGCGTCGTCGTCACTTCTTCCGGGCGGCGGGTTCCTGTGGCGGAGGCGGTGTGGCCTGCGGGACAGGTGGGCGCGGCGCGGACGAGCGGAGCAGCGGCCGGCAGGGCGCGACGGGCGGCGGGGGCACGCGCGCCGAAGACCTTCAAGGGCGTGGGACCCAAGGGCTACCAGCGGACCGACGCGCGGATTTACGAGCAGGTCTGCGATCGGATGCTGCTCGATCCCTGGCTCGATGCGTCCGGCGTGACCGTCAGCGTCTCGAACGGCCGCGTGTCGCTTTCGGGAGCGGTTCCGACGGAACGCATGCAGGAGGCGGCGATCGCCGCTGCGGAGATGGTCGCGCCCGGCGTGGTGCACACGGCACTGAAAGTCGCCGGAGATGCGGTCGGGAAGACGCAGAAGAGCCAGGGCCGTCGAGGCGGACGGTCACGGCGCGTGGGGCCCAAATGAAGAACCCGAGAGTTGTGGCGATCACCGCGAGCGGGTCGGCCTGGCTGCTGGCGATCGCGGTCGTGACGTGTGTCGACGTGCGCGGGCGCGCGCAGACGCCGCAGTCCTACCCGCAGGAAGAGGACTACGGCTACGGGAAGAGCTATCTGACCGACGCGCAGCGCGCGGGCCGGGACACCTGGTACTTCTGGACCGGCGGGAACGAGAAGTTCTGGATCAAGATGGCGCAGCTCACCGAAGGGAACGTCAACCTGCTCGCGTACGTGGACTCGCGCCTGCACGGTCGACGCTTTGCCATCCTCGGCGCGATCACGCAACCGGGATGCCGGAAGGCCACGGCCGCGGATCAGCACGGGCTCTGGATGGATCAATGCGAGCAGCCCGCGGTGCCCGGCGTGCCGGGCGATCCCACCGGCGTCATGGGCCTGCGACGCTTTCCGAACCCGAACTTCGACCCGGCGACATGGAACGCCGAGGAATACTTCAAGCATCCAGGCGAGATGCAGCCGCCGTATCTGATCGGCATGGCGTGCGGGTTCTGCCACATCGGATTCAACCCGCTGAACCCGCCCGAGGATGCCGAAGCGCCGCGCTGGTCCAATCTGGCCGGCGCGATCGGCAACCAGTACTGGGAAGAGGGCCGGCTCTTCAACCTGCGCATGCCGCCGACGGATTTCCGCTGGCACGTCGGCAACCGTCAGCCGCCCGGCACGTCCGACACGTCGCGTTTCGCCACCGACCACATCAACAATCCCAATGCGATCAACTCGGTGTTCAACCTCGCGTACCGGCCGACGGAGCCCGAGACGATGGCTGACGGCACGACGCGGGAGGTGCACCACATCCTGAAGGACGGCGCGGATTCGATCGGCGTCGCCGGCGCGTCGCTGCGCGTCTACGTCAATATCGGCATGTGTTCCGACTACTGGTTGACGCTGCACGATCCGGTGAACGGGCGCAAGCCGCAGCAGCCGTTCGTCATCGACACGGCGCGCAAAACGTGTGAGGACTGGCGGAACACGGAAGCGCGCATGGAGAACGCCGAGGCGTTCCTGAAAACGATCGCCCCGATGCATCTGAAGGACGCGCCTGGCGGCGCGAAGTACCTGACCGCCGACGCGGAGACGCTCCGGCGCGGCAAGATGGCGTTCGCCGACAAGTGCGCCCGGTGTCACTCGAGCAAGCAGCCCCCGCGCGAGATCGCGACGGATCGCCTGAAGGTCGAGGCGTGGTACCGCGAATCGGTGCTGAGCGGCGACTTTCTCGACAAGAACTTCCTCTCCGACGATCGTCGCTATCCGGTCTACCAGCTCGGCACGAACATCGCGCGCGCGGCCGGGACCAACGCGACGAAGGGGCAGGTGTGGGAACAGTTCTCCTCGGAGACCTACAAGCAGCAGCCGGCGATCGGTCCCATTCGCGGCCTGTACAACCCGCGCGATCCCGACAAGCCCCTCGAGTGGGATCTGAACGGTGGCGGGCGGGGCTACTACCGCGCGCCAACGCTGATTTCGATGTGGGCCACCGCGCCGTACCTGCACAACAACGCGCTCGGGATGTACGTGAAGGACCCGTCGGTCAGCGGCCGCATGCTCGCGTTCTACGACGGGATTGAAAAGCTGCTGTGGCCGGAGCGGCGTCTCGGCGTGCAGTCGGTCATCGTCACGTCGATCGACACGGATCTCGCGATTCCCGGCCGGGATCGACCCGTACGGATTCCGGCAGGGACGCCCGTGGATCTCATCGCGCGCGTCGATCCGCGCGAGGTCCCTTCCATCGTCCAGAACCGGCTGATCCTGAACATCATGTCGGACGACACGCTCTTCCGCGGGTTGATCCGCCGGAATCAGGCGCCCGACTTCGTGCTGGACCGCGGGCATATGTTCGGCACCGAGCTGTCGGACGACGACAAGCGGGCACTGATCGAGTTTCTCAAAACGTTCTAGTCAGCTCTCAGCTCTCAGCGGTCAGCTCTCAGCTCTTAGTTGTGAGTGATATCGAGCGCACGGTTGAAAGCAGAGGACCGAAAGCTGAGGGCTGACAGCTGAAAGCTGACAGCTAGGTGTTGAGGTGACCCATGATCACGCGACGACGGTTGCTGGCGGCACTCGGCGCCCTCGGCGCGGCCCGTCCGCTCTTCGCGGGCGGCTTCGAACCAGGCGCTCACGACCGCTCGACCTCGCAGGCCCCGGCCCAGCAGGGTTCCGGTGCCGCGCTCTATCCGCACGTGTTCTCGCCGCTGCAGTTCCGCAACCTGACGGTCAAGAACCGCGTGTTCCGCTCGAACGTGTCCGGGCGATTCGACAACTACGACGGATCGGGCACTCAGACGCGCATCAACTGGGAGCTGAAGTTCGCGCGCGGCGGCGTCGGCGCGATCATCTCGTCTTTCGTGCCCGTCGCCATTCGCGGCCGCATCATGCCCAACTACGCGACGATCGACCGCGACGAGCGGATTCCGTTCTGGCGTGAGCTGGTGAAGCAGGTTCACGGTGAAAGCGACTGTAAATACCTCATCCAGCTCAGCCACGGCGGGCGCCAGCGTGACGTCCCGGGCATCGAGTTCGCCAAGGGTCTCAGCTCCACGGACCGCACCGAGCCGCTGCACGGATTCGAGTGCGAGCGGATGACCGTCGCGCAGATCAAGGAAGTCGTGGACGCGTTCGGCCAGGGCGCGCGGCGCGCTCGCGAAGCCGGCGCCGACGGCGTCGAGCTCCACGGCGCCAACGGATATCTCATCACCCAGTTTCTCAGCTCGGGGATCAACGATCGCAATGACGAGTACGGCGGTGACATCAAGCAGCGCGCGCGGTTCGTCCTGGAAATCGTGCAGGCCATCCGCGCAGCGGTCGGACGCGACTTTCACCTGCAGATGAAGATCAGCGCGATCGACTACAACGACGCCATTCTCGACGACGAGGACAAGGGGAACACGCTGGAAGATTCGGTACAAGTCTGCCAACTGTTGGAAGAGGCCGGCGTCGACTCGATCCACGTGTCTTCGGGGAGCTTCTTTCCGCATCCCCGCAATCCTGCGGGCGATCTGCCGCTGGACGAGCTGCGGAAGACCTACGACACGCTGGTGGCCAGCGGCACGCTGACGCTGCGCAACTATCTGTTCTTCCGGGGCAGGCTGACCGGCGAGATCTTCAAGAAGCGCTGGGAGCGTGCGCGCGGCGACGCGAAGCACATCGAAGGGCTCGTCCTGCCGGATGCGCACCGTATCAAGCAGGCGGTCAAGGTCCCGGTGATTTGCACCGGAGGGTTTCAGACCGCCACGGTGATCGAGCAGGCGCTCACCGACCTGCTGTGCGACGCGGTCTCCATCGCGCGGCCGCTCATCGCCAACAACGATCTCGTGAACATCTTTGCCGGCGGCGCGCCGCGCGCGGCGAAGCCGTGCACCTACTGCAACAAGTGCCTCGTGAACGCCGTGGAGAATCCGCTGGGCTGCTACGAGGAGTCACGCTTCGCGTCACGCGACGAGATGGTGCGGGAAATCATGACGGTGTTCGCGCGGCAGCCATTTTCGTGACGCGGATCGACACGACACGGGACGCGGATTACGCGGCGTTATTGAGGTCGCTACATGCCTCGAGCCAGATTGTCAGCGGGGAGCCTCATGCTCGCGGTGCTGCTCGGCACCCTCGTCGTCCGGGCCCAGCAGTCGCCGGACTCGGACAGCCTTCCCGACATCGTCGATCACTTCAAGTACGGATCGATCGGCACCGAAGAGCGCGTCGGCCTTCCTTACTGGATCTGGAAGGTGCTCCCCACCGTGTTCGAGGACAAGCTGCCGAAGCGGCCTGGCGTCGGCTACGAGCGAATCGGCTTCCTCCAGGACTCGAGCCGACACCCGCGGCCGATCGGGACGTCCTATAAGCCGGGGCGCGTCGCCCGCGTCGGGCTGAACTGCGCCACCTGCCACGTCGGTACGTATCGCGAGAGCACCGCAAGTCCGCCGCAGATTGTGGCGGGGATGCCCGCCAACCAGATGGACCTGCAGGCATACGCGAACTTCCTGACGGCCTGCGCCAACGATCCGCGGTTCAGCTACAGCACTCTGATGGCGGCGATCCGGAAGGAGCACCCGGACATCGGCTGGTTCAGCCGTTTGCTTTACAAGCTGTTCGTCGTGGGCGCGACGAAGAAGGGCATTCTCGAGCGCGCGCGCGACAACAAGTGGTTCGACGACAGGCCGCCGTTCGGCGTGGGCCGCGTCGACACGTTCAATCCCTACAAGGTCATGCTCCGCATCCCGATCGACAAGACCGTCGGCACCGTCGACCTGCCGTCGCTCTGGAACCAGCGCATGCGCGCGAGGATGTGGCTGCACTGGGACGGCAACAACGATTCGGTCGAGGAGCGCAACAAGAGCGCCGCAATCGGCGCGGGCGCCACGCCCGACTCGCTGGACCTCGAGTCGATGAAGCGCATCGAGGACTGGATTCTCGACCTCAAGCCGCCGGCATACCCGGCCGCGCGCATCGACTCGGCGCGCGCCGCGGAAGGACGCCGCGTCTGGGAGCAGGCGTGCGCCGGCTGCCACTCGGTCGAGAGTCCGCGCGTGGGCCAGGTCACCAAACTCGCCGACGTCGGCACCGACCCCGAGCGCCTCAACTCCTTCACTGAGGAGCTCGCGCGCGGGATGAACACGATCGGTGAAGGCAAGCCGTGGCGCTTCAATCATTTTCGAAAGACCGACGGCTACGCCAACATGCCGCTCGACGGTCTCTGGCTCCGCGCGCCGTATCTGCACAACGGATTCGGTGCCGACGCTGCGCGCCTTGCTCTTTCCCGAGGAGCGGCCGCGTGTCTTCTATCGCGGGTACGACGTCTACGACTGGGACAACGTCGGATTCGTCTCGAGCGGACCCGAGGCCGAGGCCAACGGCGTGAAGTTCGACGTGAGCCTCAGAGGCAACGACAACGGCGGCCACGTGTACGGCGCCAAGTTGTCGAGACAGGAACGTGAAGCGCTGCTCGAGTACCTCAAAACACTATGAAATCGCCACGCACGTTCAGCGTTCTCGGCGCGATTAGCTGCGCTCTGTTGATCGCGTGCGCCAGCGGCGGCCGGATGTCGCCCGACGCGACGCCGACGTTCGACGCGGTCGAAGACCAGTTCAAGTACGGCTCGGTCGGCATCGAGTCCGAAGGAGGCATTCCGTACTGGATCTGGCAGGTGTTGCCGAGGATCTTTACGGACAAGCTTCCGCGTCCGGGCGGGTACGCGTCGCTCGGCTTCGCGTGGGAACCGGGGCGCGAGCTGCCTGTGGGCTTCTCGAAAGCGGAGCTGTTCGGCGGACCGCGCGTGGCGATCAACTGTGCGTTCTGCCACACGGCCTCTGTTCGCACGAAGCCGCTCGAACCGCCGCAGATCGTCCCGGCCGGACCCGGCAACCAGATCAACCCGCAGGCGTACGTGCGCTTCCTGCAGGCGTGCGCCGCGGACGAGCGTTTCAACGCCGACGAGATTCTCTCGGCGATCAGCCGGATCACGCGGCTGTCCTGGACGCAGCGGATGCAGTATCGCTACCTCCTGATCCCTGCGATGAAGAAAGCGCTCGTCCGTCAGGCCGGCGACTACGCCTGGATGAACCGCAATCCCGACTGGGGTCCCGGGCGCATCGATCCCTTCAACCCGGTGAAGTTCGGCATCCTGAAGCAGCCGGTGGACACCACGATCGGCAATTCGGACATGGTGCCCATCTGGAACATGAAGGCGAGAAACGGGATGTCGCTGCACTGGGACGGCCTCAGCACCTCGCTGCGTGACGTCGTGCTGAGCAGCGCGATCGGCGACGGCGCCAGCCGCAAGTCCATTCACCTGCAGAACCTCGAGCGCATCGAGCGATGGCTGCTCGAGGTGAAGCCCCCGGCCTATCCGTTTGACATCGACAGCACGGCGGCCGCCGATGGCCGCGGCGTGTACGAGCAGCAGTGCGCGCAGTGCCACGCACCGGGCGGCGCCCGCACGGGCTCGGTCATACCGGTCGAGGAAGTCGGCACGGATCGTCACCGGCTCGACATGTGGACGGCGGCTTCGCCCGTGGCTTACAACACGTTCGCGGACGGGTACCCGTGGGACTTCACGGCGTTCCGCAAGACCAACGGGTACGTCGCGGTGCCGCTCGACGGCGTCTGGTTGCGCGCGCCGTACCTTCACAACGGATCGGTGGCGTCACTGGAAGAACTGCTGAATCCGTCCGGCCGGAGGCCGACGTTCTATCGCGGGTACGATGTGTTCGACCCGGTCAGGGTGGGATTCGTGTCGGAAGGCGACGCGGCGCAACGGATGGGCATGGCGTACGACACGAGCAAGCCGGGAAACGGCAACGCCGGTCACAGCTACGGCGTCGAGCTGACGCCGGCGCAGAAGAAGGCACTGATCGAGTACCTGAAGACGCTCTGAGCCCCCGGACCGTGTTACCGGACCACGCGAATGGCGATGAGCTTCTTCCTGCCCTCAGCCCTTCCATGACTCGACCGTTCTGGAGCGGATAGGCGTCGACGGTGATGAAATACGCGCCGGCGCGGAAGACGGGACGCTGCGGATCCTGGGGGACTGCTGAGCCGGCCCGGCGGAAACTCCCACCGCGCGGGCGGCGATCAGCGCGAGATGAACCGTGCCGAGCCCGGTGAGGCAACGAATCAGGCGTGTCTCCGACGTGGGCTGGCGCGTGAAGTCTAGCACGGGTGACTGCGTGATTCCTTGTCGAGGTGGAAACTTCGATGGCTCTATCGTTTGCTCCGCCGACACAACTGGGTCGATAATCGTTGCGATCGGCTGCGATGCAGTTCAGGCTCCCCAAGCTCGACCGATACGTCTACGACTTCGCCGCATTCGTCCGCACAACGTTCAACGGACGACCGAGGGCGCTCGCCGCGACCGTGGCGGTCTGCGCCGTCGCAGGTTTTCTGTGCGCCGGCTTTCTGGCCTGGTCCGCCTACGACCTCACGACCGGCCTGCCGGACCGCAACAAGCTGCGCGGCATCGGCGACATGTCGCAGTCGACGACGATCTTCGACGCGAAGGATCGGCCCGCCTTTACGATCTTCAAGGAACAGCGGATCGAGGTCCCGATCGCGAAGATTTCGCCGAATCTGATCAAAGCAGTCATCTCAGTCGAGGACCAGCGGTTCTACGACCATAGTGGCGTCGACACCATCCGCATCGTCGGGGCGGTGCTGCGCAACGTTCGTCAGGGCAGGCGCGCCGAGGGCGGCAGCACGATCACGCAGCAGCTGGCCCGGCAGAGCTTTCTCAACCGCGACAAGACCTACCGGCGGAAGCTCAAGGAAATCATCGTCGCCGCCTATCTCGAGAACCTGTATTCCAAGCAGGAGATCCTCGAGCTCTACCTCAACAAGGTGTATTTCGGCGATGGCCTGCACGGCGTCGAAGCCGCCTCGCGAGGCTATTTCGGCAAAACGGCCGCCGAGCTCACGGTCGACGAGGCCGCGCTCCTGGCGGGCCTGATACAGACACCGTCGAGCTACGCGCCGACCGTCAACCTCGATCGCGCAGTTGCGCGCCGGGCGATCGTCCTCCAGGCGATGGTGTCCTCGGGGGCCATCGACCAGGCGACGGCCGATCGAGCGAAGGCTGCACCGGTCAAGCTGTCGAACGCGCTCGAGATCAAAGAGACCTACGGGCTCTATTTCAAGGAGCACGTCCGGAAGGAGCTCGTTGACCGTTTCGGCTGGCAGCGCGTGTATCAAGGCGGCCTGCGGGTCTTCACGACGATGGATGCGGATCTGCAGCGAGCGGCGGATGGAATGCTCGAGCAGGGCCTGGAGGAGATCGAAGCGCGTCGTGCCTTCAAGTATCCGAAGCGGGGACAGCAGCCAATCTCCAACGGCGAGCTCCCAGACTATCTGCAGGGCGCGCTCGTCGCCCTCGATCCCGTCAACGGGCACGTCATCGCCCTGGTCGGCGGACGTGATTTCGGCGAGAGCCGTTTCAACCGCGCCGTCCAGGCGAAGCGTCAGTCGGGATCCGCCTTCAAGCCTTTTGTCTATGCGACGGCGCTCGAGGCCGGGTACTCGCCAGCCTCGATGATCACGGGACTCAACGATCCCATCCTGACGTCGAAGGGCGCCTGGCTGCCCGAAGACGAGCACTCGGATGCGGATGCGCTGACGATGAGGGCGGCGCTGCGGATGTCGAGCAACCGCGCAGCGGTGCGGCTGCTGCAGACGGTCGGGATTCCGAAGGCGGTCGGATACGTCGAGAAGCTCAACATGGGGACGCCACCGAGCGTCCCCTCGCTGGCCCTCGGCTCGAGCGACGTGACGCTGGCCTCGCTTACTGCGGCGTACGGCGCGTTTGCCAACCGCGGGGTCGTGCGAACACCGGTTTTCATCCGCCGCGTCGAGGACAACGAAGGCACCGTGCTCTATCGCGACGAAGGCAGCGAACACCGCGCGGTGAGCGAATCCACGGCATACCTGATGGCGAGCATGCTGTCGGACGTCATCACCTTCGGGACCGCGTATCGCGCGCGGCAGACGGGATTCACCCTGCCCGCGGCTGGCAAGACGGGAACGACCAACGACTACCACGATGCCTGGTTCGTGGGCTTCACCCCGCACATCGTCACCGGCGTCTGGGTCGGGTTCGATCAGCCGAAGACCATCGTCGCCGGCGGCTATGCCGGCGAGCTCGCCGTGCCGATCTGGACCGACTTCATGAAGCGTGCGACGCGCGGCGACAAGCCCGACTGGTTCGAGCGTCCCCGCGACGTGGTCGGCGTCAACGTGTGCCGCATGTCCGGCAAGCTGCCGACGGGCGGCTGCAACAGCGTCCAGGTGTTCAATCGCGAAGGGATGATGGAGCAGCGCTCGATGGTCTACACGGACTATTTCGTGCGCGGCACTGAGCCGGAGACGACGTGTCCGGTTCACGGTGCTCCATCATTCATGGAGCGGCTCGCGGGCGTCTTCGGCAAGGACGGCGGCACGCCGGTCGCGGTCGAACCGCCGGCGCCACCGCCGCCTGCCAGCACCACAGGCCCCGTCACCGCGCCCGCAACGGTCCACCCTGGACAGCCTGCCACGGCCGAGAAGGCAGAAGAACCCAAGAAAAAGCGCGGCTTCTGGTCGCGACTGTTCGGGGGCGGGGGCGACAAGAAGGACGAGAAGAAGAAGGAAGACGAGGAGCGGAAAAAGGAGGAAGAAAGGAAGAAACTCGAGGAAAAGAGGAGGAAGGGCGGCTAGCGAAATCGGTGATACGATTTCGTCACAGCCGACATGCCATTTCGCGAGATCGCCGGCCACCGTCATCTGCTCGAACTGATGGCGGGGGCGGCCAGGCGTGGCACGCTTCCGCCCAGCCTGATCTTCGCCGGGCCGGAAGGCGTGGGGAAGCGGATGGCCGCGGTGGCGCTGGCTCAATTCGTCAACTGCACGGCACCCGACATGGTCGGCGCATCCACGCTCGCCTTGGATGCGCCGGGAAAAGACGCCTGCGGCGTGTGCTCAGCGTGCCGGCGGATCGCGCGCAACGTTTACGCCGACGTGCTGATCGTCGAGCCGGGTGACACAGGGACGATCAAGATCGATCAGATACGCGAGGCCATCGATCGCACCGCGTATCGACCGTTCGAAGGCCGCCGCCGCGTCGTCATCGTCGACGTTGCCGACGAGATGCTGGCAGAAGCGCAGAACGCGCTGTTGAAAACGCTCGAGGAGCCGCCGGCGACGTCGATGTTCGTGCTCGTCACGTCCCGGCCGGACGTGCTGCTGCCGACGGTTCGATCGAGATGTCAGCGCCTGCGGTTCGGCCGGCTGAGCGCGTCCGAGATCGCGAACGTGCTGATGCAGGCACACAAGTACGACGAGGCGGATGCGTATGCTGCCGCCTCGGCCGCAGAGGGCAGCATTGGCGCGGCGCTCGAAGGCGGGTCAGAGGGGTTCGTCGAAGCGCGAGACGCGGCCGCGGAGGTGCTGCAGGCCGTCGCGGCATCACGGGATCCCCGGCGCCGGCTCGAGAGCGCGAAGAGGCTCGGCGGCGGCGAGGATCGGGACGAGCTCGCCAGGCGCCTGCGCGCGCTGGCGTCGATGCTGCGGGATCTCGGTGCGCTGAGTTCGCGGGCCGACGAGCGGCACGTCGCGAACCGCGACCTGAGTCCGATGCTTGCGAAGCTCGCCGGATCGTTCGACGCGGCTCGCATCGGGCACGCGTTCGACGCCCTGGATCAGGCGTTAGCGGCGATCGAGCGCAACGCGAGCCCCAAGATCGTCGCCGACTGGGTGGCGCTGGAACTGTAAACAGGCTGTCAGCTCAGGCTGCCGGCTATAAAGATAAAGATAGTTGCGTTATGAGCGAAGGCCAGCAACGCCCGTTCATCAGCGTCAAGTTTGCGCCGGTGGGCCGCACCTACACGTTTCTCCTTCCCGATCTCGCGCTCGATTCCCCTCCAGTTGGCGACGCACCGACACCTAAAGAGGGGCCACCGCCGTTTCTGCCTGGCGATTCTGTCGTCGTGCAGACCGGCGAGGGTCCGGCCGTCGGGACGGTGACGCGCGGGATTCCCGCGCTCGCGGCCCGCAAGCGGCCCGCCGAGGACTCGACGTCACGCGTCGTCCGGAAAGCCACGCACGAAGACGTCGTCATCCGCCTCAAGCAGCAACAGCGCGAGCGGGAGGCGCATCGGATCTGTCTCTTCAAGATTCGCGAGCGCGGCCTGGCCATGAAGCTGGCCCGGGTGGAGCAGCTGTTCGACGGCTCGCGGCTCATCTTCTATTACACGGCGGAAGGCCGGGTGGACTTCCGGGAGCTCGTGCGCGATCTCGCCGCGCACTTCCGCACGCGCATCGAGATGCGTCAGATCGGCGTGCGCGACGAGGCGCGGATGCTGGGGGGCTACGGATCCTGCGGCCGTCCACTGTGCTGCACGACGTGGCTGCAGTCGTTCGAGCCCATCTCGATCAAGATGGCAAAGCAGCAGCAGCTCAGCCTCAACCCGTCGAAGCTGTCCGGGATGTGCGGCCGGCTGAAATGCTGCCTCCGGTACGAGCTGCCGAACGGCAAGGGCGTCAAGCACGGCGGCTGCGCGGACGAAGGGGGCTGCGGCAGTTGCAGCAACCCGACGGGGCCGGGCGGCTGCGGATCGTGCGGCTCGTGCAGCCACGGAAAACACGGATAGCACGGCTAGGCCGCCAGCACGAACAGCACCGACAGCACCGACACGACGAATCACACAAACGACACGGAGTCAGGGCTGGCTTCCTCAACGACGAAACGCGATCCGCGGCCCCGCATCGGGATCACGGTCGGCGATCCGGCTGGTATCGGCCCTGAGATCGCGCGCAAGGCTGCCGCGGATCCGCGCGTCGTGGACGTGTGCGAGCCCGTGCTCTACGGTCCGGACGAGGACGGCTTCGCACGCGGGCGTGTTTCGGCGGAGGCGGGCCAGGCGGCGTACGACGCCATCGTGTCGGCGGTTGCCGACGCGCGGGCTGGGAAGATTGCGGCAATTGCGACGGCGCCTATCAACAAAGAAGCGTTCGCGGCGGCGCGATTGCCGTGGCGGGGCCACACCGAGCTGCTGGCGCACCTGACCGGCGCGCGTCGTGTCGCCATGATGTTCCACGCGGACGTCCTTCGCGTCGTGCTCGCGACGATCCACATTCCGCTCGCCGAGGTACCGCTGGCGCTGTCGCGCGAGCGTCTGGAGGACGTCATCGATCTCGCGGCCTCCGAGTTGCCGCGTTTCGGGCTGCCCTCGCCTCGGCTGGCGCTGGCGGGCCTGAATCCGCACGCGGGAGAGCACGGGCTGATCGGCCTGGAAGAGGACGCGACGCTGCGGCCCGCGGTGGAAGCCTCGCGGCGGCGCGGGATCGACATCACCGGTCCGCTGCCTGCGGATACCGTCTTCGTGCGATCGATGAACGGCGAGTTCGATGCCGTCATCGCGTGCTACCACGATCAGGGGCTGATTCCGATCAAGCTCGTGGCGTTCGGCCGAGCGGTGAACGTCACGCTCGGGCTACCCATCATTCGCACGTCTGTCGATCACGGCACGGCATTCGACATCGCGGGGCGCGGCATCGCCGATCCGTCCAGCCTCGTGCATGCCGTGCTGCTCGCCGCGCGGCTGGCGGCGGAGTCGCCGAGGTGAGCCGCGACACTCTGGGCGCTGTCCTGCTCGCGGCAATTGTTCTGTTCTATGCGGTCCTCGGGCTGGTGGTGCTGGCGCCGGAAGCCGTGTATTCCGGCGACATCGGGGTGAAGTACGTGCAGGCCCGCGCGCTCGTGAGTCACAGATTCGCGAGTCTCGACATTCCGTATCCCGGCGAGCTCGTCGATCCGGCGCGCGAGTTCTTTCCCATCCGGCCGCCCTTCGTGATGGTCAGCAACGGCGCGACGCAGGCGATCTTTCCGCCGGTGTCGGCGGTGATCCAGGCGATGGCGGTCGCGCTCGCGGGGTTTCGCGGGATCGTCGGGTTGTCGGTGGTCGCGGCTGGCGTCGTCACTCTACGCGTCCTGGAAGCTGGCGCCGCGTGAGTACGGTGTCGCGGTGCTGATCGCGCTCGGGCTCGGCGGGCCGCTGTGGTTCTACGCGGTCAGCGGCTGGGAGCACGCGCCGGCGGTCGCATTCGGAACGGCCGCGTTTGCCTGCGCGGTCGCGGTGCCGGCGCGGTGGTCTGCGCTCGCGGCGGGCGCGCTGCTTGGCGCGGGCGCGACGCTCCGCGACGAAGTCGCCCTGCTGCTGCCAGGGTTGCTGGTCGTCATCTGGCTGCGGTCGCGGAAGGCGAGGCCGGTTCTGACGGCGATCGCGGGCCTGGCGGTTCCGCTCGCGTTCTCCGCCGCGCTCGAGGTGTGGTGGTTTCAGCGGCCCCCGGCCGCCCACCTGCGCCACGCCGTCCATATCGTCCAGACCGCGCTGCACGTCACGAGCGAGCCGAACCCCGACGTGCCCGTGCTTCAGCCGATGACGCTCCGCGAGCGTTACGACACGATCGTGGTCTACTGGATCCTGGGCCGCGGATCGGATCGGCAGGTCACGTTGTTCACGGCCGGACTGATCGCGGCGTTCGTGATGCGCTGGTGGTGGCGGTCCTCGCTGGGATTCCTCATCTGGCTTCTGGCCTTTGGCGCCACCGCCGTGACCGACCTGTGGGAAGTCGTGACGGCGCCCAAGTTCCTCGCCGGGCTCGTGCGGGTGTCGCCGTATGTCGTGCTCGCGCTGTTGCCCCGCGCGGCAGCCCCGGCGCGCAATCTCCCGGATTCCGTCGGCTACCAATCGTGGCTCCCCCGATCGATTGTGTTCACCGTCGCGGCCTATCTGCTCATTGCATTTGCCGGCGTCGACACGAGCGGGGGCAAATCGCTTGGACCCCGGTTGCTGCTGCCGCTGCTGCCGCTGCTGACGGTGTCGGCGATGATGATCCTGGGCTCCTACTTTCGGTCAGACCGGACGCGTCGATCGCTGGGTTGGATACGTCGGTGGCGCGCTGGTTGCCGTGGCGGTCGTCATCCATATCGGCGGTACGATCCCCGCGTACAGGATGCGCACCAACGAAGACGCCCGGGCGGTCCGCGCGGCGGCCGCGTCTCCAGAGCGAATCGTGGTGGCCGACGACATGTTCACGGCGCAGCTGCTGCTGCCGCTCTACGATCGCAAGATCATTCTCCTGGCCGATTCCGCGCCGCTCGGCGAGAAGCTCGGAGCGCTCCTGCAGGCCCAGCGCCTGGGCAGCGCCATCCTCGTGTCGCGGAATCCCGAGCCCGGGGTTGGGCTGCCGCCGCTTCGTCTCGATCGCACGGAGCCGCAGGGGCGAATGGTGATTCAATATTGGCGTCGGTAGGACAGCCCGACCGAGGCCCGAGCGCCCATCATCAGCGGCGCGAGCGAGAAGCGAGCGCTGGCAGACGAAGCGATGAAAACAGAACGCGAGAAAGCGCAGCAGAATATCGCCGAGAACCGCAAGGCGTTCCACGACTACCACATCGTGGACACGTTCGAGGCCGGCGTCGCGCTGCTCGGCACGGAGGTGAAATCGATTCGCGAGGGAAACGTCAACCTGCGCGACAGCTTCGGGCGCGTGGAAGCGGGTGAGGTGTGGATTTACAACGTGCACATCAGCCCCTACAGTCATCGCGGCTATTCCGACCACGTGCCCACTCGCCGCCGGAAGCTGCTGCTGCACAAACAGGAGATTCGAAAGCTGATTGGCAAGACCGTGGAGCGCGGGATGACGCTCGTGCCGACCCGGATGTACTTCAAAGACGGCCGCATAAAGGTCGAGATCAGCCTGGCGAAGGGCAAGAAGGCGCACGACAAGCGCGAGACGATCAAGCGCCGGGAGGCGGACCGCGAGACGCGCGCCGCGATCAAGGAACGTCGGCATCGTTGAGGCCCGCATGTCGGTGGCACTGTGATAACGAGGAACGTCGTCCACCGCTGGTGCCGCGCCGTCCGCGGCACTGTGATAAATTGAGACGTTTGCCCGGGAGGCAGAAGCTGCTATGCAAGGGAACCGTGCTGTCGTAACGGCGGTCGTGCTCATTGCCGTACTGATACTGGGATGGTGGCTGTTCCGCCGGAGCAGCGGGGGAGCCACGGTCGACCTGATGTCCCGTTTTGCCGCTGCGGACAAGAGACCGGGTCCCGACTTGTTCACGGTCGGCGACGTCACGCTCGCGGGCGAGACGAAGAGCGCGATTGCGATCGCGCCAACCGCCGGCACGCGCATCACCTTCAGGGTGCGGGTTCCCGACGACGGGTGGCTGAACGTCTACATGGGACTGAAGCCGGAGGCGTGGACGCAGGAAGGGGATGGCGTGCTCTTCAAGGTGCTCGTGTCGGATGGCCGCGCGTCCGACGAGCTGTTCACGCAGCACGTCAATCCGTTCGGCAATTCCACGGACCGCAAGTGGATCCCGTCCCTCGTCGATCTCTCCGCGTACGCGGGTGAGGAAGTCGACGTGATGTTCAACACGTACGCGAGCCCGCCAGGCCGGGTCGGCGACCTCCGCAACGACCTCGCAGTCTGGGGTTCGCCGCAAATCGTTGTCAGATAACCTATAGTTTGTCGGTTTTTGGTTATCGGTTTTTGGTTGTCGGTTTTGGTTTTCGATTGGTGCTAGGTTCTCGAACCAACAGCCAATAACCGATAACCAAAAACCAAAACCAAAAACCGAAAACCGAAAACCGAAAACCAAAAACCGATAACCGTACAAGAAGCAGCGTGCCAGTCAAGACGTCGATTCCTCTTCTCGATCTCGAAGCGCAATATCGGCCCATCCGCGACGAGGTACTCGCCGCGATCGTGCGCGTCTGCGACAGCCAGCGCTTCATCCTCGGTCCTGAAGTCGAGGCGCTCGAGCGCGAGCTCGCCGCCTGGCTCTCCGTGCGGGACACGATCGCCGTGTCGTCCGGCACGGATGCGCTGCTCGTCGCGATGATGGCGATCGGCGTCGGAGCCGGCGACGAGGTCATCACGAGCCCCTATTCGTTTTTCGCGACCGCCGGCTGCATCACGCGGCTCGGCGCCTTCCCGCGATTCGTCGACATCGATCCGGATACCTTCAACGTCGATCCCGCGGGTGTGCGCGCGGCAATCTCGCCGCGCACGAAAGCCATCATCCCGGTGCACCTGTTCGGGTTGTGCGCCGACATGAACCCATTGCTCGCCGCCGCGGCGGACACCGGCGTCCCGCTGATCGAGGACGCCTGCCAGTCCATCGGCGCTACTTACAACGGTCGGCAGGCCGGATCGATGGGTGTCGTCAGCTGCTACTCGTTCTATCCGAGCAAGACGCTCAGCGCGTTCGGCGACGCCGGTCTCGTGACGACGAATGACACGGCGCTCGGCCGCGAGATCAGGCTGCTCCGCAATCACGGCGCCGAGGAGCGGTACTACCACCAGCGCGTCGGCGGCAACTTCCGCCTCGACGCGCTGCAGGCGGCGGTGCTGCGGGTCAAGCTGCCGCACCTGCGCCAGTGGACGTCGATGCGTCAGGCGAACGCCGCGCGCTACCGGAAACTCTTTCAGGACGCGATTCCGGAGGGCAGGGTCGTGCTGCCGGTCGAGCCTCCGGGCCGGATCCACGTCTACAACCAGTTCGTCATTCGCGTTCCCCGGCGCGATCAGGTCAGGGCCTACCTGACTCAGCAGGGCATCGGGACCGAGATCTATTACCCCGTTCCGTTTCACCTGCAGAAGTGCTTCGCCGACCTCGGTTACCGCCGCGGCGACTTTCCGGCGGCGGAGGCGGCCGCCGAGTCCACGCTGGCGCTGCCGATTTACGGCGAGCTGACGCCTGCGCAGCAAACCGTCGTCGTGGACGCCATCGCCGAAGCGATCCGCCGGACTGATCCAATGAGGCGCATCATGGTGACCGGCGCCGCCGGTCAGCTGGGCTCGACCCTGACCGCGCGGCTGTCGGGCACATGCGATATCCATCCTTTCACGCGCGCGCAGCTGGACATCGCAGACGAGGGTGCGGTGCTCGCGGCGGTCGCCTCGGTCAGGCCCGAGGCCGTGATCAATTGCGTGGCGTACAACGACGTGGATGGAGCGGAAGACGCCGCTGACGAAGCGCTGTCTGCGAACGCGTTTGGCGTGCTGGCGCTGGCGCGTGCGGCGACGGCCGCCGGCGCGACGCTCGTCCACTACAGCACAGACTTCGTGTTCGACGGCAAGGCCGCCGCGCCTTACGTGGAAACGGACGCTCCGCGTCCGCTGAGCACGTATGGGGCGTCGAAGCTGCTGGGCGAGTGGTTTGCGCTGGAAGCGCCCGCCGCGTACGTCCTGCGGGTCGAGAGCCTCTTTGGCGGTCACCCGGCGAAGAGCAGCGTCGATCGAATTCTCGCCGCCATCCGCGCGAAACAGCCGGTCCGCGTCTTTGCCGACCGAACGGTCACGCCGAGCTATGTGGACGACGTGGCGGTCGGCGACCGAGCGATTGTTGGCCAGCCAGGCGCCGTACGGCGTCTACCACTGCGTCAACAGCGGCACCGCGACGTGGCTCGAGATTGCGGAGGAAGCCGTCCGACTGCTGCGGACCGACGCGGCGATCGTGCCTCTCAGCGTGGACGACGTGAAGCTCAGGGCGGGACGCCCGAAGTACTGCGCGCTCTCGAACGACAAGCTCGAGCGGACCGGCGTCACGATGCCGAGCTGGAAGGATGCGCTCTCGCGCCATCTCGCGAACGCCGGCACCCGCGCGGCGTCAAGCTGAACCTCACTCGCAGCGGCGCGTCGTTTTCACGACGGCTGTGCTCGACATACCGACTCGTTGTGGGTGAGGATCCGAAATGCGTATCTCTCAAGCTCGACCACAGCGGAAACTTCCAACCCTGCTGGCCTTCGCAGCAACGATCGCACTCAGCTGTTCGATCGCATCGGCGCAGCCTCCCCTCGGCGCAGTACCATTCGTCGACGGCCTCATCCAACCCGTGGGATTCGTGCAGGACCCCGGCCTGCCGAACGTCCAGTACGTCGTCCAACAGAACGGCGTGATTCGCGTCGTCGAAAACGGCGCGCTCCGCACGCAGAACTTCCTGGATTTGTCGGCGGTCGTGCTCAACGAAGGCGAGCAGGGCCTGCTCGGCCTCGCGCTCGCGCCGGATTATCCGGAGAGCGGGCGCCTCTACGTGAACTTCGTGAACAAAGCGGGCGATACCGTTGTCGCGCGGTTTCTTCGCTCCACGTCGGACCCGCTTCTGGCGGACGCTGGCTCGCGTTTCGATCTTCGCTGGGTCGGGGAGCCGGGCGCATTCATCGATCAGCCGCCGTTTCCCAATCACAAGGGCGGCAACATCGCCTTCGGACCGGATGGGAACCTGTACATCGGCATGGGCGATGGCGGCAGCGGCAACGATCCCTTTCACAACGCGCAGAATCCGGCGTCGCTGCTCGGCAAGATGCTGCGCATCGACGTCAACGTCGAGCCGGCGGATCCATTCGGTTACAAGATTCCTCCGGGGCAGCCGACGTTTCCCGTCGCTGCCGTCCGCGCCGCGAGATCTGGGCGTTTGGCCTGCGGAACCCGTGGAAGTTCACCTTCGATCGGCCGTCGATGGGCGGTACCGGCGCGCTCATCATCGGCGACGTCGGGCAGGCGGCGTTCGAGGAAATCGACTACGAGCCGGCCGGAGGCGGCGGCCGCAACTATGGTTGGCGCAACTTCGAGGGGATCAATCCCAACCCCGATCCGGGCGCCGCGACGAGCCTGCCGCTGGCTTTCACGCCCCCGACGCCGCCGATTCATCAGTACGCGCGCGGGGGCGGATCTGCGGTCATCGGCGGCTACGTCTATCGGGGTCAGAGTCTCGACACGTTTTACCGGGGCCGCTACTTTTTTGCGGACATCATCAAGAATCTCATCTGGTCAGCGGGTCTGAGCATCGGCGGGAATGGTGAGGCCACCGTCACAGACATCCTGGAACACACCGGGCAGATCGGCGGCGGCCCCGTCAGCGCGTTTGGGACTGACAGTACGGGGGAACTCTACGTTGTTTACTACTCGGGTCGGATCGCCCGCGTTCAGCCGGCCGCCCCTGGCACGGGCGGCTGTACCTCGATTCAGCCGGCGCCCGACTGGGCGTGCGTGGATGGTGGCTGGGTGCCGCCCGGCCATCCGCTGTTTCCAGGCGGAACGCCGCCGCCTCCACCGCCGCCCGGGCCACCCGCGCCGCCCGCCAGTTGCGCGAGCGTTCGGCCCGCGCCGGACTGGGCCTGTGTGGACGGCGGGTGGGTCCCCCCCGGGCATCCGCTCTTCCCGGGTGGCACGTCGCCGACTCCGCCACCGCCACCCCCGCCTCCACCTGGGCCACCAGGGCCACCGGCGCCGCCCAGCCCGCCCTCGAGCTGCGCGAGCGTTCAGCCCGCGCCGGACTGGGCCTGCGTGAACGGCGGCTGGGTTCCGCCAGGGCATCCGCTGTTCCCGGGGGCGGCGCCGCCACCGTCACCACCGCCGCCTCCGCCACCCACGACCGGCTGTCCAACCATCCAGCCGGCGCCAACGTGGGCGTGCGTCAACGGTGGATGGGTACCGCCAGGACATCCGCTGTTTCCGCGTCAGTAATCGGTTGTCGGTTATCGGTTTTTGGTTTTTGGTTTTCGGTTCTGGTTTTCGGTTCTGGTTTTTGGTTCTCGGTTCGGTTCCCGGCTCATGAACCGAGAACCGAGAACCGACGACCGGACACAAACCGATAACCGATAACCGATAACCGATAACCGATAACCGATGACCTAGGACTTCACCAACTCCAAAACATACCGTCCAATGGCAAGACAGGACGTAAGTCCAGGCGAGTCGATCCCGGCAACGTGCACGAGTTGCGGAACCACGCGGTCGCGCCGGATCATGAAGTCTGCAAACGACTCCTCAGGCGGGTGCAGCTTCGCGCGGATCCCCGTGCCGGCGAGCCGCAGGTCGGCCTCCTGAATTGACGGCAACAGCTCGCGGGTCGGTTCCACGAAGTCAGACAGCGCCAGCCGGTCGTCCTCGTAATCGTCCTTCCGGTCCTGATACCGAGCCGTGGGTCCCAGCAGCACCGATCCCCACGTCGTTTTGGTCGCATGCACGCCGAGCCCGTGCCCCGACGCGTGCGGCATGGGATACACGAGCCCCTGCACGAGATGCCGTTTGGAGGGCGCCAGCTCGGCGTACTCGCCGCGGCACGGATAAATCGTGAACGGCTCTCCGCCGAACGCCGCGGAGACGTCGTCCGCGTAGAGGCCGCCGCAATTGACGACCGTCGCGGCGTCGATCGTCTCGGCATTGGTGTGGACGATGACGCGCCCGCCCCTGGCCTCGCCGCGGACGGCGTCGGTTCCGCTCATGACGTAGGCGTCCTGATCCGCGCAGAGATCGCGAAGCGCCCGGACGAGCGCCTCCGGTTCGAGCACACCCGTCGACGGTGACCAGAGAGCGGGTGAGGGCCTGACGTGAGGTTCTCGCCGGGCGACGAAGTCGTCATCGACGATCTCGACGTCGGCCGCGCCGTTCGCGCGGGCCTTTGCGAGTAGCGCCTCGAGCTGCGGGACGTCGCCAGGCGAGGTGGCGACGACGAGCTTGCCGCACCGGTTGTGCGGGACGTCGTGCCGCTCGCAGAACTCGTAGAGCAGCCTCTGGCCTTCGACGCAGAGCCGCGCCTTCAGCGTACCGGGCGGATAGTACAGGCCCGCGTGCAGCACGCCGCTGTTGTGGGTGCTGGTCTCCATCCCGGGCCGCGGGTGTCGCTCGAGCACGCAGACGCTCAGCCCGTTCGACGAGAGCGCCGCCGCACAGGACAGGCCAACCAGTCCCCCGCCGATGATGGCGACGTCGATTTCAGTCATCCCCGCGTCACCGCTTTTGTCGCGGGCGCAGACGACGCAGTGCTGGTCAGGCGATGCCGGTAGATGTGAAGCAGCGCTTTCAGGCGCAATTGCAGCGCCAGGTAAACGATCGGCCCGAACATCCGAGCGGGCCACCGGGCGTGCTTCCGGAACAGGATGAACGCGCTCTCGTGGAACGCCGCGAGCGACTCGCGATACGCGTGGATGCTGCTCCGGCCCCCTGCGTGCACGACAGTGGCACCGGGAAAATAAACGGTTCGCCAGCCCTCCTGCTCGAGGCGGCGGCACAAATCCGCGTCTTCCCAGTAGAGAAAGAACCGTTCATCCATCCCTTTGACCTGGTCGAACGCCGCGCGACGCACGAGCATGCACGCACCCGACACCCAGTCGACGTCGAGCGGCGCGGTTCGTCCGTTCAACGCCGGCAGATTGTGGCGCGACAAGGGGTTGTTTGGAAACCGGCGCGTCAGCCACGAACTGCGGCCGGCAATCGCCGTCGTGATCCCGGGGAACCGTCGCGCGGATCCCTGGACGGACCCATTCGAGTTCAGGATTCTGGGCCCGACGATCGCGGCGTCCCGTCGCGAGCGGGCGTACTCCACGAGACGCGGGACGGTCTGGTCGTCGACGGTGCAGTCGGGATTGAGCAGGATCAGGAACGGCGCGCGCGTCAGCTGCGCGCCGAGATTGACGCCGGTCGCAAACCCTTCGTTCGTCGATCGCTCGACGATCTGCGCCCAGGGATAGCGAGTGCCGATGCGCGCCGCCGCCTCGAGGTCGGACTCGTGGTCGATGACGGCGACCTGTCCCAGGTGTTTGCGGCTCGGTTCGAGCGACGCGAGGCAGCGCCCCAGCTCTTCGTAGCTGCGGTAGTTGACAATGACCACGTCGACGAGGGTGTGTGACTCTTCCACCACCATCTATTTCAGAATCACGATTCAGTGTTGTCCGTGTTGTCCGCGGTTCGTGTTGTCCGTGTTCTCCGCGGTTGAAGATCATAGCAGACGGACATCACTCGATCTGCCGGCGATAGTCACCGCGGCTGAAGTACTTCTCCAGCCAGACGTACAGGATGATGAACAGGTAGCGGCTGCCCATCTCTCGTGAGCTTCAGCTTGGCTTCGCCGGTGCGCCGGTTGCGCCAGGTGATCGGGATGACCGTCCACGAGTAGCCGCGCACGATCGCCTTGAGCGGCAGCTCGACGGTCAGGTTGAAGTGCGGCGCGATGAGCGGCCGGCAGCCGTCGATGACGGTCCGCCGGTACGCCTTGAACGCGTTGGTCGTGTCGTTCAGCGGCATGCGGAACAGGACGCGGATGCCGAAGTTCACCAGGCGGTTGAGCAGCAGCTTGACGCGCGGGTAGTCGATCGTGCCGCCGCCCGGCGACGAAGCGGCTGCCGAACACGCACTCCCATCCCTCGTTGAGCAGTCTGCCAGTAGCGGACGACGTCGCGGCAGTCGTCGCTCTCGTCGGCCATCATCACGACGGCCGCATCGCCGGTCATCGTGTTCAGCCCGCAGACGACCGCGCGGCCGAAGCCGTGCGGCCCGGGTTCTGCACCGGCGACCAGCGTCGGGGATGCGCGTCTTCAGGCGCTCGCAGGATCTCCCACGTCCCATCCTTGCTTCCGTCGTCCACGACGACGATCTCGTGCGGGACGTCGTGCGAGCCGCAGCTCGAGGTGCAGGTGCTCGACCGTGGACGCGATGCAGCCCTCCTCGTCGCGCGCCGGGATGACGACGGTGAGCTTGGTCAGCGGCGGCAAGCGTGGGCTCGGGTCGCTGCGGCTCTCGCCATGCCGCTCAGGCGTGGCCGGAGACGTCGAGCCAGTCCGGGTGCTCGCTGCGCGTGGCGCAGGATCTCGTCGAGGATGTCTTCGCGTCGTCCGCTGCGGCGCCCAGTCCCAGCTGTCGCGGGCGCGCGACGCATCGAGCACCATCCAGGGGACGTCGAACGGGCGCGCGCTCCGAGGACGGTTCGACCGCGCGATCGCCGAGGCGGCTCGCGGCACCAGGCGCTCAGCTGCGCCAGCGACCGGGCCGACTGCAGCGCCGCCGCCGACATTGACGACGCGCGGCACGGGCGCGATCGCTCGTCGGCGATCTGCCGCTCGAGCAGCGGCACGAGGTCGGCCGGATGCAGGCAGTCGCGCACCTGATGGCCGCTGGCCCCCGAAGCCGATGTAGCGCAGCGGCCGCTCGCGCAGCCAGCTGTTGACCCAGATACGCGAAGATGCCCTGATCGGCGCCGGCCGAACTGCCCGGCGCCGGCCAGCACGCCGCAGCGGTTCACCCAGACGGGAAAGTCGTAGGTCGACGCCGTACTCGAGCGCCAGCTGCTCGCTCGCGAGCTTCGTCGCGCCGTAGAGCGAGACCGGCGGCGCGGTCGAGAACGCTTCGTCGACGCCCTGCGCGCGTCAGGCCCGGCGGGCAGCGGGCGCGCTCGCATCGGGCTCGAACGCGTCGTTCACGACGCGGACCGGCAGCCCGGCCAGCGGCGGCAATCGAGTACACGCGGCTGGTGCTCAGCATGACGAGCGCCGCGCTGGTGCCGCCGGCAGTACTCGAGCACGTTGACCGTGCCGAGGAGATTGTGCTCGACGAGCTGACGGCTCGAGGTCTGGCCGTCGACGCCGGCGAGCACGCTGGGATTCGCGGCCGCGTCGACGACCGACGTCGACGGCCGGCAGCGTCTCGAAGTCGGACGCGAGCCGGATGTCGGCGTGACGGATCGTCGACGCCGAGCGCGCGAAGCGCGCGCGCGGTTCTGCTCGCTGCCGGGGCGCACGAAGTTGTCGAGGCCGACGACCTCGATGGCGTGCCCTGCTCGACCCACCGGCGAATCAGCGTCGACCCGACGAACCCGCAGGCGCCGGTGACGAGAATCTTCACGAGACGAGCTTCTGCTGCCAGGCCTCGACGATCTGCGCGATCGTCTGCTCGAGGCTGACCGTGATGTCCCAGCCGGGATAGTGGTCCCGCATCTTGCGCAGGTCGCTGTAGTAGCAGATGTGATCGCCGATCCGGTTCGTCTCGACGTAGCGTGTACCGCTGCGGCTGGCCCGACATGCTGCTCGACGAGCGCGAACGCCTCGAGGATGCTGCACGAATTGGCCTTGCCGCCGCCGAGGTTGTAGACCTCGCCGACTGCGCGGCGCGTCGGCGAACGCGTGGATGAAGCGGGCCACGTCGAGGCTGTGGATGTTGTCGCGGACCTGCTTGCCCTTGTAGCCGAAGATCCGTGTACTCGCGCCCCTCGAGATTGCACCGCACGAGATAGCTGAGGAAACCGTGCAGCTCGACGCCGCTGTGATTCGGTCCCGTCAGGCAGCCGCCGCGCAGGCAGCACGTCGGCATGCCGAAGTAGCGGCCGTATTCCTGCACCATCACGTCGGCCGCGACCTTGCTCGCGCCGAACAGGCTGTGCAGGCTCTGGTCGATCGAGAACGTCTCCGGGATGCCATCGCGCGTACTGCGGGTCGGCGTAGTCCCAGCGCGTCTCCTGCTCGACGAGCGGGATGCGGTTCGGTCCGTCGCCGTACACCTTGTTCGTGCTCATGTAGACGAACGGGCTCTCGGGGCAGCTGCGCCGCGCCGCCTCGAGCAGGTTCAGCGTGCCGACGGCGTTGGTGTCGAAGTCGTCGAACGGAATGGCGGCCGCGCGGTCGTGCGACGGCTGCGCCGCCGCGTGCACGATCAGCGTCGGGCGCAGCTCCGCGACCAGATCGCAGCACGCCCTGCGCGGTCGCGGATGTCGAGCTCGTGGTGCCGGAACGACGGCAGCTCGCGCTCGAGCCGTTGCTGGTTCCAGCGCGTGTCACCCTGCGGACCGAAGAACACGGCGCGCTGATTGTTGTCGACGCCGTGGACGTCGTAACCCTGCTGCGCGAAGTAACTGCAGACTTCGCTGCCGATCAGGCCGGAGGAGCCGGTGACGAGAATCAACGTTGCGACTGACATCGATAGTGGACCTGCGCGACGTGGCGCGCCGCGCGATCTGCGCGACTCGATCCTGATGTCGATCCGTGCGGTCACTGCCTCACGGCTTGACGCCGACGACGAGGAACTGCCTGCCGAAGAACGCGCCAGGCGAGCGGCAGCCTCAGGTACGCGCGCAGGAAGGCGATCGGGATACCGCGGTCCCGATGGCCATGGTATAGGGCAGGAATCGTCCGATGCAGACGTCCACGACGAATCCGCGCGTCGACCAGCGCTTCCTTCAGCGAGGCTTCCGTCAGCGGCACGTAGTGATCCCAGAAATCCCAGTACTCGCCCGGCAGGTACTTGATGTTCGGCCCCATCGCGACCAGGCGGCCGCCGCGGCGCAGGCAGCGGTGAATCTCGTCCAGCGTCCGGCCGAGCGCGGCCTTGTCCGGCAGATGCTCGAAGAAGTTGCTCGTGAAGACGACGTCGAGCGAGGCGTCCGGCAGCGGCCAGCGCGCGGAGCAGTCCTGGGCGAGAGAACGTCACGTCCCCGCCCAGAAAGCCGCGGCGCGTCCGGATTGAGATCCATCGCGTATTTCTCGCGGCACCGGATCGTGTTGATGAACTCGCCGTAGCCGCAACCGAGATCGAGCACGGAGTCGCTGGGCCTGGACGTACTGGCCGAACCAGTCGCTGACGAGGACCGACCAGACCTCCTTGCGGTATTCGAGGTTCGCGGAGAACCGGGCGCCGTAGATGCGCTGGAGGTCTTCGGGACTGTGGGTGCTCATGACGTCTCGGGGGTCGCCGGACCGTCGAATGGTCCCATCTCGTTGGTCCAGATCGCCCTTCAGACCTCTGATGCCCGGCCCGAACTTGCTGTCACGAACCCTTCGTCACCTGTGGCATCGCGCGTTGCCGCCCAGCCAGGATCGCCTCTACGAGATGTGGACGCGCGAGCACGAACCGTCGAAGAAGACGCTGCGCGCCCAGCGTGAGTGGTCGCGCGGCCGCACGAGGACGATCAGCCTCATCTCGCTCGCAGACGAGGGTGATGGCTGGATGGACCTTCGTACGGCGGCGAGCGTCCATGCGCAGAGTTATCAGGGCTGGGAATGGATCGTCGTGGCTCCCGAAGGCAGGATCGAGGAGGTCAGCCGGACGCTTGGCTCAGGGAATGATCCGCGCGTTCGTACGCTGGCCGTTCCGTCAGGAGTCTCGCGCGCGGATGCGTGGAACTCGGCGCTGCGCGAGGCGCGCGGAGAGTTCGCGGCGCTCCTGGATTCCGGCGACGTCCTGGCGCCGGCTGCGCTCTACGAGATGGCGCAGGCCATCGACCAGCCGCCGGACTCCGACGTCCTCTATTCAGACGAGGATCGCATGGCGCCACGGGGCACGCGTCGCCACGACCCGCACTTCAAGCCCGACTGGTCGCCCGAGCTCCTGTTGTCGTCGAACTACATTGGCCGTTTGACCCTGCTGCGGCGCAACGCCGCGATCGCCGCCGGCGGTTTTCGTCACGTCGAGGGCGGCGCCGAAGAGTGGGAGCTGCTGTTGCGCCTGTCGCGCTCGCCCGGCCGCATCCGGCGAGTACCTCGTTGCCTGTACCACCGTGTCGACTCCCGGCTTGGGGAGACGGACGCGGGGGCGAAAGCCGTCGTCGAGGACCATTGCCGGGCGCTCGGCTTGCGGCCGATGGTGACGAAGTCGGCTGGGGCGCTGCGGGTGAGCTGGGACGTTCCGCAGCAGCCGATCGTCTCGATCGTCATCCCCAACCGCAACGCGGCGGCGGTCTTCAAACAGTGCGTGGCGGGTCTGTTGGAGAAGACGGCCTACGACCGCCGCGAGCTGATCGTCGTCGACAACGGCAGCACCGAGCCCGAGGTCCTGGAGCTGTATCGTTCGCTCGAGCGCCGCGGCGCGGCCCGAATCGTCCCGTTCGACCGGCCGTTCAATTTCTCGGCGGCGTGCAACGCAGGCGCGGCGGCAGCGAGCGGTGACCTCCTGCTGTTCCTGAACAACGACACTGAGGTGATTCAGCCCGACTGGCTCGACGAACTGGTGCGGTGGGCTCAGCGGCCTGACGTCGGGATCGTGGGCGCGAAGCTCTTGTACCCGAATCGGACGATTCAGCACGGGGGCGTCGTGTTCGGCATTGGCCTCGTCGGGCACATCTTTGCCGGCGCGGCCGAAGGCACGTCTGGCGTGTTCGGCTCCAGCGAATCGTACCGGAACTACCTGGCGGTCACGGGCGCCTGTCAGATGATGCGGACCGACGTATTCCGAAAACTCGGTGGCTTCGACGAACGGTTCCGGCTGTCCTTCAGTGACGTCGTGCTCTGCATGGAAACCTGGAAGGCGGGCTATCGCGTCGTGTACACGCCCTTCGCCAGGCTGATCCATCACGAGTCGTACACGCGGCAACGCGAGGATTCGGCGGAGGACATGGACCTGCTCGCACGCTATCTCCGGACGACGGGTTTCGCCGAGGATCCGTTTTTTCATCCCGACCTCAACGCGCAGTCTCCGATCCCCGCCGTGAGACCCCCGTTCGATCGGCCACCGCGTCAGGTCATCAGCGACTTCGTAGAGCGCGTCCTTGCGGCAGCCGACAGCGCGCGACGGTGGAGTCACGCGTTTCTCTGAAGTCACGAGACGACGATTCGTCATTCAGCGTCTCATGACAGACGGTGGTTCGCGCTCGCTGCGTCGCCTCCTTCTTGTTTCTCCTGCGTCATCCAGAGGGTGAGGCAGGCAGCTGTCAGCAGACCACCCGCGGCCACGTCCCAACGCACCGAGGTGAGCATCAAAGGCGACCACACCCAGATCGTGCAGAAGTAGATGACGTTTGCCGCGATGGCGGCCGTGCGAAGCCACGCTGGAGCTGTGAGAATCGCGCTGTAGAGGCCCAGAACCATCAGGAGGATCGCGGTGTAGCTCTGGCAGATATTGATATTGACGCTGAAGTTCACTAGGCTGGCCAGCGCAACGCCTGCGATGCCGACTACCAGCCATCGAGTTTGCGTCCGACGCATCGCATCGTGCGGAGATCCCAAACGGCCTCGCGAAACGCCAAGTGCGATCCAGCCGAGATTGGCGGCGCCGAGCGCGGGAAACAGATACAAGAAGTCCCACGCTCGAAGTCGTCCGGCGAAGTCCATGGGCCCCGTGAGATACCACCCGATGAGCCGGGGATGACTCAGGCCCGCGAGGGTCATCAGGGACTCACCACGCATTCGCAACCAGTCGCCGAGCGTCAGGCTCGCATGAGCCTCGCGTGCCGTGGCCCATACGCTCTTGCCTTCGTCGCCCATTCCCCACGTGCCGGCCAGCGCGAACTTGACGAGCGCATTGCCTGGAGGGTCCTCGATCTGCTGCCACACTGTCCACGGGAGCATCACCAGCAGCGCCGTGAGGACCACGACGGCCAGCGTCGCAATCCGGGCGCGAGATCGACTGACCAGCAGCGGCGCGAAGATCGGCACAATGCCAAAGACAACCCCGCCGTGGCTCATCATCGCCATTCCGGCAAGAGCGCCGGACAGGATGGAACCGCGCATCGTCGCGCGAGGACTATCGGCGGCGGTTGCCCTGGAAAACGTGAGGTACGCGGCAAGTCCCAGCGCTCCGGCGAGCATCTTGGGCCACGTGTAAACAGAATTGAAAGCCATGAATCCGTTCGTCGCAAGGAGCATGACGCCCAGCGTTGCATGACGCGCGGACCTGAGGGCACGGGCGAGGAGCAGCCAGGCCGGTACGACCCAGGAAGAGCAGGCAACGAGCCCGAGCACTTGATAGAAGAGAAACGACAGCCTCTGGTTGTCGCCGACTGCCAGCAACGGTTCCCACGTGGGCCTCGCGAGCAGCATGAGTCCGGCGAGCAGCGGTGGACGATCCGACACGTGCCATCCACCTCCGATCACATTCCTGACCGGCAGCTGGCGATATACGCCTTCGGCTACGATTTGCGGCAGCTGCGCGTCCGAAGACCAGATGGCGGGCCTGAAGCGGTAGGCAGAGGTCCAGCCTCCAATGCCCATGTCGGCCGAATAGAGGAAAAACAGGTAGCCCAGCGACAGCGTGAACGCGAGCCCAACCGCGCGCGCGGCGGGCTCATCCCGAAACTGCCGCCATGAGTTCCACCCTCGTGTCGTGACCACGACGACGGTCGCCAGCATCAGTAGGAGGATCGCCAGCTTGGCCCTCACATCACCGTAGTAAACCGCGAAGAACGCCGCGTAGCCGAGCGCCAACGTCACTGGTATGCTGGCAAGAACCTGATCGCGCGGCCGCTTCAGCCCAGCGATCCACAGTACCGAGAGGCCGGGCGCGACGAGGGTCGCCCAGGCAAGCGCGTGCAGTGCAGTCAGGACGAAGACGGACTCCTTGAGCCATGACAGGCGCGTCGATCGCACGGGTGTCCCGACGGCAATGTAAGCCTGTCGAGACGTCGATCTCGCCTCGAGCCGCACACTGGACGGACACCAGTTACGTGACAGCCACACGGTGCGCTCCACCCACATCTCGTGCGCGCTTCCGCTGGCGAGGGATTGGCGACTTCCCGTTGCGAGGCACTCAAGATACAACTCGATCCCGGACTCACCGGGATAGCCTGCGAACGGCACCGCCAGCACACGCGGGAGAGAAAACGGGGAACTCGTCAACACGCCGAGCCCGCTGCCGCCAGCGGGACTCCACGACCTCCAGAACACGACTTCCGAATTGTTGAGAATGCCGCGACTGATTTCTCCAGGCTGTGGCCTGACGTTTTGAACGAATGCTCCCGACGCCTTCCATCCGCTGCGCGGAACCAGCGCCGGTTTCGACACCTCTGGCAGCAGCAGAATGGCTATTCCGAGACTCACCGCGCCTGCCCAGAGGTACAGCGCCAAGACGAAGTATGCGGGCTGGCTCGATCGGCATTCGCATACGGGACACCCCGCCGCAAGTGCGGACGCGGGGACACGCTATGATAGCCGACGGTATGTGGTCATTCAGGATGGAAAGGGTGGCTTGAGAGTCTCGATCGTCATCCCCGTACTCGACAAGCTGAGCTTCACCCGCCAGTGTCTCGATCGCATCTGGCGGAACACGGACGAAGCGATCGAATACGAAGTCATCGTCGTCGACAACGGCTCGACGGATGGAACGGCCGACTGGTTCGCGGACGTCGAGCGGTTCCCGAGACCGGTTCGCTACCTGCGTCACTCCGAGAACCTCGGGTTCGCCAGGGCCAACAACGCCGGCGCCCGGCTGTCGCACGCCCGCCACCTGCTGTTCCTGAACAACGACACGCTGGTGCAGCCTGGCTGGCTGTCCGAGATGCTGCATGCGCTCGACTCGGACCAGTCGGTCGGGGTCGTCGGCATCAAGCAGCTGTTCCCGTATACGAACACCATTTATCACACGGGCATCGTGTTCACGCCCGAAGGAAGACCCGAACATCTCTATCCGCATCTCGACGCCTCGTTGCCGCAGGTCAACGAGCAGCGCGACGTACCAGGCCGTGACGGGCGCGTGCCTGCTCATCGAGCGCGCGCTCTTCGACGAGTGCGGCGGATTCGACGAGGCGTACCGGAACGGCTACGAGGACGTCGATCTGTGCATGAAGGTCGCCGCGCGCGGACGGAAGATCGTCTGCTGCACGCAGGCATTCATCTACCACTACGGGCAGATCTCTGAAGGGCGCACCGACGACGACGACAGCAACGCGGCGCTCTTCGCACAGAGGTGGGGCAGCAGCATCAGGCCGGATCGCGACGAATATCTCATCCGGGACCGGCGTCGCCGGCGGCCCCGCGACGCATCCGGCGCGACGCCGCCCAGAAGCCTGGCGGACGACTGCATCTATCTGGCGGACGAGCTCGAGCAGGCGCAGCGCGCTGACGTGGATCAACGCCGAGCTCGCGCTGGCGCTGATGGATCGAGGGGCGCCGGTCTTCGTCAACGGCCAGGCGCCCATTTCGCCGACGCTCTCGCAGGCGGCGCGGACGCGTCTGGCCGACGTCGCGCTCAAGGACAGGCCGATCGGGAGGAATCCAGGTCAAGTGGTCGCACTACTGGCCGCGTCACCTGAACCTCGAGCTCGCGGGCGCCGTCAATCTCGAGTTCTTCGTCATCAACTATCTCTTCGCGAACCCTGGCGCCGAGCCGTGGGACTACTGGCTGCAGTGCCTTCGCCAGAACGAGCACGCGAAGCTGCCGCTCAGCGAGTTCTGCAATGCTGTGCTCCAGCAGGTCGGCGTTCCCGAGCAGGCCTCCCATGTCTGGCATCCGGGGTACTCGACGGAAATCGACGAGGTCGAGCCGCCCGTCGCGCAGCGACTCGCGGTTCCGCTTCCTGACCGTCACCAATTCACACGACCTCGAGCGCTACAACACGCTGGCGATTCTCGATGCGTACCGGCAGGTCTTCGATGCGGACGACGACGTGACGCTGGTGATCAAGGACTACGGTGCCTCGTCGGGAGATTCGACGATTCGGCGGACGCTGAGCGCGCGCGGGCCCGGCGCCCCGATCGAATACGTCAGCGACTTCAGCTCGAAGCGCGAGTTGATGGAGCTGTACAAGTCCTGCGACGCATTCGTCTCGGCGCATCGCGGCGAGGGCTTCGGCATGAAGATCCTCGACGCGATGGCGTGCGGCCTGCCGGTAATCACGCCGCTGTTCGGAGGGCCTACCGCGTATTGCCGCGCGGACACCTGCGTTCCGGTCGACGTTCTCGCTCGTCGCCGATGGGCGACTGCCTCGACAGCCGATCGCTGCGGATTACGAACTCGCCCGTGTGGGCCGAGGTGGACCCCGCGAGCCTCGCGGCGGGCCTGCGCCGAACCTACGACGATCGGGCTGCCACCGCAGGCGCTGGGCGCGCGCGCCGGACGGACGGTTCGAGAGCGGTTCTCGTGGGACTGCGCCGCCAAACGGCTGATGACCGTCGGCTCCGAGCTCCGCGCAATGCGGCCGGCCGTGCCGCGGCGCGCCGTAGACCTCGAGGCCGCGAAGGCCGAACGTTCGCCGTACTGGATGGGGCTGCGAATCAGCGTCGTGATTCCGACCCACAATCGCAAGGACAAGCTGATTGCCTGCCTCGACACGCTCGAGCGCCAGACGATCCTGCCGCAGGAGTTCGAGGTGGTCGTCGTCGACGACGGGTCGACCGACGGCACGAAGGAGGCGCTCGACGCCCGGCCGCTTTCCGTTCAGCGTCCGGTATTTCCGGCAGGAGGGGGCCGGACCCGGCGCGGCACGCAACCTCGGGATCGAGCACGCGGCGGGCGAGCTCGTGCTGTTCATCGGCGACGACATTCTCGCGGACGAACGGCTCCTCGAAGAGCATCTGCTTGCGCACGCGGCCGCGCCGGAGCCAGGCGTCGCGATTCTCGGCCATATCGACTGGCCGCAGGCGATGACGCCGAATGCGGTCATGGAGTACGTCTGCGGTGACGCGCGCCTGCAGTTCGCGTACTCACTGATCCCGAAGCTGAGCGTCCTCGATCACCGGTTCTTCTACACCAGCAACATCTCGCTCAAGCGTCAGTTCCTGCTGGATGCGGCGGCGTCCGGGGTCCGCTTCGATCCCGGCATTCCGTCGTGCCGCGTTCGAGGACTCGGAGTATGCGTTCCGCCTGATCCCGCGCGGGTCTCCAGATTCGATACGCCGACAAGGCGCACGCGACGCACGACCACTGGATGGACCTCGACAGCTTTGCCGCGCGCGAGTTCAGCGCCGGTGAAATGGCGGTCGTGTTCTATCGCAAGCATCCCGGGCAGGATCGAGGAGCTGCAGGTCCGCTGGATTGCGGACCTCGTCGAGCCCGCGAAGACACTCCTTGACCAGCCGGAGTTCCTCCATCATCTGCAATTGTTCGACTCGCAGACCGACACGCTGCTCCGCGCGCTTGCGGGATCGCTCGAGCAGTTGATGGCGCTCGACAGCCGCCCGGGCTCGTCCGCGCCGATCAGCTTCTCCGCCGAGCGTTTGCGCGCCGCGCTGAACAACGTCCTGCGCGTCGTCTTCGACGTCGAGCGGACTCGCGGCAAGCTGAGCGAGTGGTACGCGCAGGTCGACGATCCGGCGAAGGTGCAGGCGGCGCAGACGCTCGCGAGCGTCATGCGCAAGATCGAGTTCCTGAACCTCGGGGGCGGGCAGGCCGTCGCGCTGCAGGGCACGGTCGGGTCGTTCGACAGCCGCGCCGTCGCCAGCCTCAGCGAGAGGATTGCCGAAATCCCCGGCCTCCCCGCTGCCGGAAAATCCGGCAGTCAGCTCCGGCAGGGCGTCAAACAGCGGCTCCGGCGCATGACGGCGATTCCGTGGATGCTCTCGCTCATGCTCGACGTGGATCGCTTCGTCGAGGCACGGCTTCAGTCGACGGCACGGCCGCAGTGGATAGCGAACTACCGCGGCCTGCGCAGCCGGATCCGGCGCCTCCTCACCTGAGCCACCTAGCGGCTCGAGCTCGTCGTCCGGGGCCGTGCCAGGAACACTTTGAAGTCACTCGGCAGGAGTCCCTCGCGTATCAGCGCGTTCTCGTGGCAGATCAGCAGATCCACGATGGCGTTGTGGTAAGCGTTCTCCGGGTCGAAGTTGGCCGCGATGTTCTGGAACACGAGGTGGTTGAGCGTCCCGCCCCAGTTCCATTCTCCGACGACCTCGAACGCCGCCTTGAGCAGCGGCTCGATTTCAGCGGATCGAACGGCTTCCGACGGATCGTGCCGGACCATGTGCTGGATCGTCGGGCGGGGAGTGCTGTGCTTCACGCCGCCCAGCGGCGTCGTGCGACGAAGCTCCTCGGGCAGGAGGGATGTGACAGCGTTCGACATCTCGATCTGTCGATCGGTCCACTGAAACCGCGAGGGTCCGACGAATTCGTTCACCAGCAGCCAACCGTCCGGACGAATCGCCCGCTGGCACTGCGCCAGCACGTGCTCGAGCGCTTCGATGTGATGCAGGGACTGGAAGAAGTAGATGAAGTCGAAGCTGCGCGCCGGCAGCTCGCGGCGATTGAGATCGGCCGCGACGTATTCGATCCGTGGCGCAAGGTCGATCTCCCTGGCGCGCGTACGCGCCTGATCGACGGCGTCCTCGCTGATGTCGATGCCCGTGAACGAACGGAACCTGAATCCGTGCTGCTTGAAGATCCGATCGAGGTGCCCGGCGCCGCATCCGAGCGACAAGGCGTCGCCCACATCGCCACCGGCGAAGTAGCGATCCCGCATCCAGTCCACCCAATAGACGTTGCGGTCGCCGGTGATCAGGTAGTTGTGATTGAGATGGACCTGGGGGATGCCCGTCCAGGACGCGTCCGCCAGCCCCTTGACGAACGCGTCGGATGCGAGCCCCGACCATCGGCTGGCAACCGTCGAGGAACCGTTTCCAAACCGGAGAACCCGCGCAGACAGTCGTCTGAGATCGTTGCGGAGGTTCCTCGCCACCCGCCTACTATACGGTGATTGCCGGCCCGAACGAGGGAGGCAATCGGGTATTCTTGATGTCGAATGGCCTCGGCGCGACCCGCATGAAGGCTCCCGCACGGCTGCTGACTGCAGCGGTGGCGCTTGCTGCCATCGTCCTCCTGGTTGTCCTCTTCCTCTCCGGGGGAGCCCGTTCATCGCGCGATTCGTTGACGCTGGAAGTCGTGATGCGCGCATCCGGGGGAACCGCTGCGCAGCTCTTCTGGTCGGCGGATCATGTCTTCTCCGGAGATCGGTCGTCGTCCGTACCGCTCCGGCCGGACGTCAACGGCCTGCAGACGCTCCGCTTCGATCTGCCGTCGCGCGGCATCGCGTGGCTCCGGTTCGACCTCACCGATACGACCGCCGAGGTGATGATCCAGCGGATGGTGCTGCTCGACAAGGACCGCCGGGTCCTGCGTGAATTCGAGCCGTCGAGCCTCACGCCCCTCTACCAGATCGCCTCCATCACGAAACTGCCCAACGTCACCAGGGTCGTGACCACCGCGGATGCCACCGACCCGATGTTGCTGACGATGGTCGGCTGTCTCCCGCAGCAGGACCTCCGCGACCGCCTGACGCGCGTCACGCCGGCGGCGATCGCGCTGGCCAGCCTCGCAACGCTCGTTCTGCTGGGCGCGTGTGTCCTCGTCATTGGCCGGGACGCGCTCGGCGCACCCCCTGCGGATGCGGCCGGCGCCCATCGACCCTCACGGCGTCTCGCACTGCTGTGGATAGCCGTACTGTTCCTCGTCGCGTTCTCGGCCAAGCTGCTCCTGATGCGGCAGAACCCTGTGACGACGCCGTTCTGGGATCAGTGGGACAGTGAAGCGCGCCTCCTCTACGTGCCCCTCGAGGAATGCGCGCTCTCCTGGCCGCTGATGTTCTCGCTGCACAACGAGCATCGCGTGTTTTTCTCGCGTCTCCTCGCGGCCGACCTGCTGATGGCCAACGGACAGTGGGACCCGCGCCTGCAGCAGGTCGTGAACGCGGCGCTGCACACGTTCGCCGGAGTGCTGCTGGCGACCGTGCTCTGGAATTCGACCGGCCGGCGCCGGCTGGACATCGTGGTGCTCGTCGTGGCCCTCGCGTTTGCTTTGCCATTCGCGTGGGAGAACACCCTCTTTGGATTTCAGTCCGCCTTTTACTTCCTGTCGCTCTTTTCCATCCTCGGCTTGTGGTTCACCTCGAGGTACCGCGCCGGCACGGGACCCTGGTTTCTCGGCGTGGCGTGTGCCGTCTGTGCCCTGTTCACTGCCGCGGGCGGCGTGATATTGCCGGTGATCATCGCAACCGTCGCGGCGTCGAAGATGGCTGACGAGCGGAAGGACTGGCGCGATGCGGGGCTGACGCTGGCCGCGATCGGATGCGTTCTGGCGGCCGGCTGGCTGACGATGTCGCCGCCGCTGGCGCATCACGAACACTTGAGAGCGAGGAGCGTGGCGGAGTTTGCCAGCGCCTTCGGGCGTTCGCTCGCGTGGCCGTGGGTCGGACGGCCCTGGTTGAGCGTGGTGATGTGGGCGCCCACGGTCGCGGTGATGCTCGGCGTACTGCGGCGTTCTGGAAAGTCGACGCCGGGTGAGCGCTTCGTGCTCGGCCTCGGGCTCTGGGTCGTGTTTCAGGCGGCAGCCGTCGCCTACGGGAGAGGCGCCGGTGGACCGCCTCCGGCCTCACGCTATCAGGATTTTCTGAGCGTGGGCTTCGTCGTCAACGCGTCCGCGTTCGTGCTGGTCCTCGAACGTTTCGCAATCGGAACGATGCGGCGCGGCCTCTCGTTCGCGCTGCCGGTGTGGCTGCTGTTCGCGGCCGCGGGTGCGGATCGGCTGACGCTTGGGACGCTGGCGCACCTGGACGCCTGGCGGCCGTACTGGAGCGCGCACGCATCCAACGTTCGTCACTTCATCGTGACTGGAGATCTCGACGCGCTGCTCTCGAAGCGCCCTCTGCAGGAGCTCCCGTACCCCGATCCCCGAAGCCTCGGCGACGCGCTTCAGATTCCGTACGTCCGTCGGATACTCCCGGCCGCCGTCCGGGCGCCAGTGCACGTGGAAGCGCAGTCGGTGACGAACGACACCTTCGCGCCCGATGGCGCCTACAAGATGACGCCGCGCGACCCGCTCGCGCGATTCTGGGGTTCCTACACTGCGCAGGGGGAACCGGCGACCGGCCGGTTCGAGAGCACGCCTCTTGCTCGGTGCTCGACCGGCGGCTATCTGCGGTTCGACGTCGCGGGAGATCTCACGGCGCGGCGGCAATACCTGGCGGTCAAGGACCTCGGCTCGGATCACGAGCGGCACGTGCCGGCGCCCCGTCCGAATGGGGACAACTGGGTGCCCGCGCGCGTGCCGTGCCCACCAGGTGCTTATTCGATCGTCGCGGTCGACTCACGCAACGACCACTGGTTCGCCTTTCGCGAGCCGGTGGAAGAAGGACGGGTGTCCCCGCTGGTGGAGTGGATGATCGCAAGCTCGCCGCAGGCGCTCATCGTCGCACTCGCACTGGCGCTGGTTGCCGCCCGTCTGACCTAGGTACGCTCAATATTTCCCCGCCAACCACGTAACTGCGTTAGAAGTGCTCAATCCTGAAACACCCGCACACACGCGCTTTCTTGTAAGTTCAACCGACGCTTCAAGATAGAGTGTGCGCACCCCCTGGCGCGCTTCCTGCTACATAGGATGGGGTTATGACCCGTCTGTCTGCTCCGTTCTCTGTTCGCGCCGCCGTTCTGGCCGTCGCGCTTCTTGCGGCGCCGTTCGTGCGGGCGGCAGAGGCGGTCACCGTCCCTGGCGACTATCCGACCATTCAGGCGGCTATCGACGCCGTTGTGAACGGATCGCTGCCGGACGGCACGACCATCACGGTGCTGGCCGGGGTGTACAACGAGGCTGTGACCATTGCGTCGACAGGCCGATCGTTCACGCTGCGCGGCGCCGCGGGCGCGGGTTCGACGATCGTCGACGCCAGCGGCCGAAACAAGGCCGCGCTGACGGTGTTTCGCGCGAGCGGGCAAGTGATTATCCGCGGCCTGACGTTCCGTCACGGGGCGGTTGGGGCGTTGGGCGGCGGCGGCTTCCTGATCCAGGAGTCCTCCCCCTCGCTCATCGACACCGTCTTCGAGTTGAATTCCGCCGACCACGGCGGTGGCGGCCTGCTCGCCACGTCGAACGCCACGTTCACGGGCTGCGTGATCCGGAACAACACGGCGACGCGGTCGGGCGGCGGCATCTACATGACATTCGGGTCGCGCCCGGTGTTCACGGCCACCGACATCGTGAGCAACCAGGCGGGCGTGGGCCCTCCGGGAACGTCGAACTCCGGCGTCGGCGGCGGCATCGACTCGAGGAACTCGTCGCCAACGTTCCGCGGCAGTCGGGTCAGCGCCAACACGGCGAAGTTCGCGGGCGGCGGCATCTACCACGGCGGTGAGCACGGTTCGCCGTACGGCACGGCGACGCTTCTCATGGAGGACTCCGAGGTTGCCGACAACCTCGCGACGCCGCTCACCCCGGGGGACAATCCGGCGGAAGGCGGCGGGATTCACATCGAGGACAACTCCGTTGGAACCCTGACCCGGACCCGAGTGTTGCGCAACCGGGCGAACACCGGCGGCGGCCTCAACGCCTATCGCGCCCGCTACGACCTCGTTGATTCGCTCGTTGATGGCAACCAGGCGCTGGCCCGCAGCGATGGAGGTATCCCTGGCGGCATCGGCGGAGGGATCACCGCGTCGTCCACGAATGTCGGAGAGGTTAGGCCGTCAAGCGTGGTCAATCTGACGGGGACGCTGGTTCGCAACAACGTGGGCATCACCGGCGGCGGCATCGTGGTCACTGGCGACGTCAACCTTCCGGCGACCCTGACGCTCACCCTGTCCGTCGTCGACAGCAACCAGTCGCAGAATCAGGGAGGCGGCGTTCTCCTGAGCAACGCGAACCTCTCGTCCAACAATTCGATGATCATCCGGAATGCCGTCGCGGGGGGACAGTCTCCGTTCGGCGGCGGCCTGATGATCACGACATCGTCCACGGCAACGCTCAACGGAACGACGATCGCGCGCAACGCGGCCGGCGTCTACGGCGGCGGCATCTTCATGGATCAAAACGCCGGCCTCTCGATGTCGACGTCGCAGGTGTACGACAACACCGCCAATCTGGGGAATGGTTTTGGTGGAGGAGGGCTGTTCGTCGGCCCGAACGGGAACAACTTCGGAACGGTGCAGAACAGCATCATCGCCGACAACGGCGGGTATCAGGTCGTCGAGCACGCGTGCCCGCAGACCCGGCTGACCTACAACAACAATACGATCACGCCGCGGTCGGGGAACAACGATCTGTACTCGTCGAGCTGCAACCCGTTCCTGGCGCAGTCGACGATCGCGCAGTTCAACGCGCTGGCGAACACGTCGGGCAATAACTCGAATCTGCCACGATTCGTTCAGTTCTTGGCGGTGCCCCGCGCGGGCACGTCGTCCACTTTGGTCTGGAGCGCCGGACGCGCCACGGGCGCGACCATTTCGGGCGTTGGATCGTTCAACGGCAACACCGGAACCGCCGACGTCTCACCAGTAGGGTCGACGACGTATACGCTCACCGCGTCGGCAAGTCAGGCCAACGGCGGCAACTATGGGCCCGTGTCCCTGGGATTCACCGTGGTACTTCCGCCGTCCGCGACCCGCAGCGTGGCCGGGGACTTCGACGGCGACGGAACCGCCGACTTGACGGTGTATCGGCCGTCCAATGGCACCTGGTATCACTGGTTCACGGGTTCGTCCACATCCGGCGGAATGGCGTGGGGCATCCCCGGCGACAAGCCCGTGTCGGCAGACTATGACGGCGACGGCAAAACGGACCGGGCCGTTTTTCGACCCTCGAACGGGACCTGGTACATCTGGTTTTCCACCAGCAATTCGGCCGGTGGCTTCCAGTCCGGTTTTGGAACGGATGTGCCGGTGCCGGCCGACTACGACGGCGACGGGCGGGCGGACGTCGCGGTGTTTCGACCCTCGAACGGCACGTGGTTTATCTGGTTCTCGTCAACCGGCAGCGCGGGTGGGCTGCAGAGCGGATTTGGAACCGATATTCCGGCGCCTGCAGACTACGACGGCGACGGGAGAGCAGATATCGCGGTCTTTCGACCCTCGAACGGAACCTGGTTCATCTGGTTTTCAAGCACGGGGACGACCGGCGGCGTTCAGTGGGGCAGTAACGGCGACGTGCCCGTGCCGCGTGACTACAACGGGGACGGCAAGGCGGACGTTGCCGTGTATCGTCCGTCCACAGGCGTCTGGTACATGAGGTACTCGAGCGGTGGCATGGGCGGGGCTCAGTGGGGGGCATCGGGCGATGTGCCCGTTCCTGGAGACTACAACGGTGACGGCAGGGCCGACGTCGCGGTCTTCCGGCCGTCGAACGGGGTCTGGTACCTCAGCTACTGGGGAACCAACACCACCGGTGGCGCACTTTGGGGTGCGTCCGGAGATATTCCGGTTCTGCCGAAGTGAGCGTTCGGGGCCCGGAACCTCTCATCCCTCGCGGCTCGCTACGGGTTCCGTGAGGAGCTCCTCGTAGTACGTCAATCCGTCCGCCACGCCTCCGTCGAAGACCAGCTCGCCCTGGTCGAGCACGCAGACCCGGCGGCAGATCGCGCGGATGGCCGCCGGCGCATGCGAGACGAAGATGATCGTCTTGCCCTCCGCCATGAATCGTTGAAGCGTGTCGATGCACCGCTGCTGGAAGTCGGCGTCGCCGACCGCAAAGATCTCGTCGAGCAGGAGGATGTCGGGATCGAGGTTCGCGGCGATCGCAAAGCCCAGCCGCATGTACATGCCCGACGAGTAGTTCTTGATCGGCACGTCGATGAAGTGTTCGAGCCCGGAATACTCGACGACGGCGTCGTAGATGCGCGTCGATTTCCGGGCGCGGTCAGGCCGTGGATCGCCGCGTTCAGGAACACGTTCTCGCGCCCGGTCAGCTCCGGGTGAAAGCCGACGCCCAGCTCGATCATCGACGAGATCCGCGCGTTGCGCGCGACGAGCAGCCGGCCGCTCGTCGGCCGGTGGATGGCGGCGATCAGCTTCAGGAGCGTGCTCTTGCCCGATCCGTTGCGTCCGACCAGGCCGACCGCTTCGCCGCGGTCGATCCGCAGGAGATACGTCCTTCAGCGCCCAGAACTCCTCGATCGACTGCCGCCGGTCGCGGATGCAGGAGGCCGAGGAAGCGGACCTTCAGCTCGACGGACGCATTGTGCCGGAGCAGGAACCGCTTCGAGACCGCCTGCGCTTCGATGACGCGGCACTACAGCTGCTCCGTGAACCGATCTTCGAACGCGAGGACCAGCAGCGGTGCCGATGACGAACGCGCCGAGCGGCGTAGGCGCTGGCCACCAGCCACACCGTCGCTTCCGGCCACTGCTCGATAGAAGAAGATGCTTCTGGTAGGCGACGACGAACGGCGACATCGGGCTCATCAGGATCAGCAGCCGCAACTGCTCGGGCACCTGGCCGAGCTCGTAGACGATCGGCGTCGTCCAGAACAGGACCGCGAGCGCCACTTCGAGCGAGATGCCGGACGTCGCGGAAGAACGCCGTGGCCGTGGCCAGGATCAACGCGACGCCGATGGTGAACACCACCTGCAGCGCCAGGAACACGGGAAACAGGATCATCGGCGCGGCGAGCGGCACCTGGTACCACAGCATCATCACCGGCAGGAACACCGAGATCGTCAGCAGGTACTGCGCGAGGTTGAACAGCACCGTGGCGATCGGCAGGATCGCCCGCGGAAAGAGCACGCTCTTCAGCAGGCCGGCGTTGTCGACGATCGCGCCGGTCGACATCGTCGCGGAGCTGGCGAAGAACGTCCAGGAGAGCAGGCCGAGCATCAGGTAGAAGACGAAGCCCTCGTTGCGGATCCGCAGGATGATACGTGAAGGCCACCGTGTAGACGACGATCATCAGCAGCGGGTTGACCAGCGACCACAGGAAGCCGAACACCGAGCCGCGGTACTTCAGCTTGAGGTCCTTCAGGACGAGGTTCTTCAACAGCTCGCGGTAGCGGTAGAGGCTCATCAACGCGGCCTTTAGCGTCGTCATTTCCGCCGCACGATCGACCAGTTCGGCGTCACCCTCGCGCGCGTTCGCGCGCGCTCTCGCGCGGGCGCGGACGACCCAGGCCCCGCGCCACGCGAGAGCCGCGACGGCCAGGAGCATGGCATCCGCGGCGAACGCGCTGCGCGAGATGCCCTCGAACGACATCAGGAGGCCCACGAGCGCCGTCGATGCGACCGTGCCGACCGCGATGCCGGCTAGCACACGGAGGAGCCAGTCAACTTTGGGTCGTCGCGCGTAGGCCCGCACGAGCAGCAGCGCGGCGAGCTGCGACGTCACGACAATCGGCACGCTGGCCCACGCGCCAGGCAGGTAGACCTCGAGCCGATCGCCGTAGAACCGGAGCCAATAGGCCGCGAGATACGAGACGATGGCCAGGCTGCCGTCCAACAACAGACTCAGCCACAGCGCCGGGCGATTCGGCACGTGCACATCGCCCGCGCCGTCCGTGGTCTGACGCGCGACTAGAACCATGACGTGAGGGATAGAGGCCGATGACTTTTGCGGACGCAGTTCTCAACAAGAACAGGTAAATTCGGAGCTTATCATTGCTTACCCTGGCTTACCATGGCTTACCATGGCTTATCATGTTCACCATGGCTCACCATGGGCGACGCGTTGAGCCGCGCGGCGCAGCCGGCCTTCTGAAGGGGGAGCATGAAGCACGACGGTAGCGAAGCGCCCCTGCCCCTGACGTCGGTGTCGCCTGTGTCCCCGGTGTTCTCTTCGGTTGCGGGCCGTGACTATCTGTTGCGGCCCATCGTGTTCAATGCTCCATTCCGGCTGGTCGAGCCCACGTCCTGGGTTGCGCATATCCCCTTTGCATTCTGGCTCGTGGAGGCCATGCGGCCGCGGACGTTCGTCGAGCTCGGCACGATGTCCGGCAACAGTTTCTCGGCGTTCGCGCAGGCCGTGCAGACGCTGGGCCTCGAAACCGCCTGCTACGCCGTCGACACCTGGAAAGGTGACGCGCACACCGGGGCGTACGACGAGGAAGTGTTCCTGGACTGGTCGCGGTTTCACGATCAGCGCTTCGCCGCGTTCTCGCGACTCGTGCGGTCTACTTTTGACGAAGCGCTGCAGAAGTTCGAGGACGGCAGCATCGATCTGCTGCACATCGACGGTTTCCACTCGTACGAGGCGGTCCATCACGACTTCGAGGCGTGGCTGCCGAAGCTGAGCCCGAGGGCGGTCGTGCTGCTGCACGACACCAACGTACGCGAACGCGACTTTGGCGTCTGGCGCTTCTGGCTGGAGCTCTCGCGCCAGTACCCGGGCTTTGCTTTCCTGCACGGGCACGGGCTTGGCGTCGCCGGCGTGGGCCGGGATCTGAGTCCGGACGTGCGGCTGCTCGTCGAGGAGATTCCCCGCAGCAGTCACCATACGTTCATCGTTCGTCAATTCTTCGGGACGCTGGGTGAGGCCCTGATCGGACCGACTCGCGAGGCCGCCCTGGCGAACAGCGGAGCCGACCTTCGCCTCGAGGTCTCGAAGATCGCCGAAGCACTGGATCAGCTCAAGGCGCGGGTTGACCAATCCGAACGCGAACTGGCCCAGGAGCGCCGCCGGAATCAGGAGCTGTCCGCGGCCAACGACGAGTACCGGCGGGACAACGAGCACCTCGCCATCGAGCTTTCCCAGGCTGAAGAACGGGCGGCGAGCCTGGAACTTGGCGCGGACGACTTGATCGAGCGTGCGCGCGAGGTGAGTCATTCCGGTGAGCTGGAGTCCGCGACCAGAGAGCTCGACGAAGCGCGCCAGGCGCGCACCCAGCTCGATGCGCAGTTCGAACGGAATCAGCTGGCCTTGCTGAGGGCTAACGAAAATGCCGGCGCGTGGTTCGCGTACGCGATGTGCCTCCGGGAATCACGATCCTGGCGGCTGACGGCGCCGCTCAGGCGAAGCGGGACCATCGTGCGCGGTCTTGCGCGCCGGATCGGTCTGCGGAGGTCCCGCCCGCCCGGAGCGCCGTCGATGTGGGGAGCCCTGAGCCCGACGCGGATTCGACAGCTGCGGGCGATCCGGCGAAGCGGTCTGTTCGACGAGCGGTACCATCTGCAGCAACTGTCGCCGTCCGCCGATCGTGAATGGGCATGTGCGCGGCCCCTGGAGCACTATCTGGCGGTCGGTGCGTACAGCGGCGAAGATCCGCACCCGCTGTTCGATTCCTCGTTCTACCTGGAGCGCAACCCCGACATCGCCCAGGCCGGGCTCAATCCTCTGAGCCACTACCTGCTCTCGGGCGGAGTCGAGGGACGCGATCCGCATCCGCTGTTCCATTCGGCGTTCTACCGCAGCCAGAACCCTGATGTGGCCGGGACGGGTGTCAATCCGCTGGTGCACTTCATGGCCCACGGGTCACGCGAGTGGCGCGATCCGAATCCGTGGTTCAGCACATCGTTCTACGTGGCGTCCGATCCGGCGCTTCGCTCGGGGGTCGAGAACCCGCTGGTCCACTTCCTTCGTGTGGGTGCGACCGAGGGACGCGCCACCAGCACCGCGTTCGACACCGCGTACTATTGCCGCGCGAACGAGGACGTCGTCCGCAGCGGGACGAATCCTCTCGTGCACTTCCTCCTGGCGGGACAGGCCGAAGGCCGGCGATCGTCGCCACGGCCGAGTGTCCCGACCCCGGGAGATGTGGAAAGCTCGGTGGAGGCGTACGACCTGGTGGCGTCCCGCGCGCGCGAAGTCGAGGCGCGGCGCATCCAGGAGCTCACCCTCGAGCGTCCTGAGATGCTGCGGGTCTCGGAGCACGAGGACGTGCGCGGGGTCGTGAGCGAGATTGTGCTCGCTGACGAGGCGTCGCCAAAGGTCTCGATCGTCATTCCCATCGTCAACGGCCTCAGGTTGACGTTGGAGTGCCTGCTGTCCATCGTACGGTTCAGTCAGGACGTGCCTCTCGAAGTCATCATCGTGGACAACGGGTCCACGGATCGTTCGAAGGAACTGCTGGCGTCCATTCCGAATCTGCAGTACGTGAGGCACGAAGAGAACCTCGGGTTCGCGCGCGGCTGCAACTCGGGCGCCGCAGCGGCACGCGGCCAGTACCTGGTGTTCCTGAACAACGACGCCCAGGCGCAGGCCGGGTGGCTCGCGGCGCTCCTGAAGCCATTCTCCGAGTCCAACAGCATCGGCGCCGTCGGTCCCAGGGTGCTGTTCCCCGACGGTCGTCTCCAGGACGCCGGATCGGTGATCAAGCCGGACTGCACCTCGACCCTGATCGGCCTGTTCGACGATCCCGCGCTTCCGCGCTACAACCGCAGCCGGGAAGTGGACTACGTCTCGGGCGTCTGTCTGATGATCGAGTCGCGCCGGTTCAAGGAGCTGAACGGCTTCGACACGGATTTCGCGCCGGCCTACTGCGAGGACGTGGATTTGTGCCTCAGGCTGCGGCAGAGCGGCCTGCAGATCGTCTACCAGCCCGAGGCGGTGATCGTGCACCACCTCAGCGCCACGTCCAGCGATCTGGGGCAGTCGTTCAAGGTGGCGGCGGTGACGCGCAATCAGCAGGAGCTGTCGATCCGCCACCAGGCGCAGATCGACGCTCTCGATCGAACGCGGATCATCGCGTTCTACCTGCCGCAGTTTCACCCGATCCCGGAGAACGACGCCTGGTGGGGCAAGGGCTTTACGGAGTGGCGGAACGTCACGCGCGCCAAGCCGAACTTCGAGGGCCACTACCAGCCACGGCTGTCCGGCGATCTGGGGTTCTACGACCTGCGCCTCGAGGAAACGTATCTCGAGCAGACAGCGCTCGCCAGGCGCTACGGCGTCCACGGCTTCTGCTTCTACTACTACTGGTTCGATGGCAAGCGCCTGCTCGAACGGCCGCTGGAGCGGCTGCTCCAGAATACGTCGCTCGACTTCCCGTTCTGCCTCTGCTGGGCGAACGAGAACTGGACGCGCCGATGGGATGGACTGGAGCACGAGATCCTGATGGCGCAGTCACACAGCGAGGAAGACGAGCTCGCCGTCATCGACGACCTGATTCGTTACGCCGCCACCCCTCCTACATCCGCATCGACAACCGGCCGCTGCTGCTCGTCTACAACGCGACCCGGTTCCCGGACATCCGGAAGACGCTCCAGACCTGGCGGGCGCGCTGCCGCGAGCGCGGAATCGGCGAGATCTATCTGTCGATCGTCGAATCGTTCGAGTTGAGCAAGAACGGATCGGCCCCCGCGAACTGGGGATTCGACGCGGCGGTGGAGTTCCCGCCGCACCACGGAGGCCTTCACCCGGTGGAGCCGGCGCGCCTCTTGAATCCCAATTTCTCCGGCAGGGTGTTCGACTACAACAGGACGGCGCTGCACTACATGACGAGGCCTCTGCCTGGCTATCGACGCTTCCGCACCGTCATGCCCGGCTGGGACAACACCGCTCGCCGCCAGGATGATTCTGTCATGTTTGCGGGGAGCACACCCGGCGCCTATCAGGCCTGGCTCGAGTGGACGCTGCGCCAGACGCGCGAGCAGCATTTCGGCGACGAGCGGCTCGTGTTCGTCAACGCCTGGAACGAGTGGGCCGAGGGCGCCTATCTCGAGCCCGATCTCGGCTGGGGGCACGCCTATCTCGAAGCGACGCGGGACGCCCAGGACAACCTGCATCTGGGACTCACGCGTCGATGATCACGCAGTCGCTCGAGCCACCGATTTCGCTCATCGGACATCCGTTCGCGCCGATCGGCCGCGGCGAGGATCTACGGTGCGCGTATCGCGCGTTCAAGGCCGTCGGGCGCCGCGCCGCACGTGGTGAACGTCTATAGTGGCGGTGCACACGATCCGCAACTGGAACGCGAGCTCGGCCCGGACACTCGACCCGCGAGCGCCGGGGGCATCGACATCTTCTGCATCAACGGCGACGAGGTCGAACCGGTGTTCGCGCAACTCGGGACACGACGAGTGCCATCCCGGTACTCAATCATCATCCCCCAGTGGGAGCTCTCGCGGTTTCCGGAGCCGTGGGCGCGCCAGCTCGAACGATTCGACGAGGTGTGGGCGCCGTCCGCCTTCATCCGCGACGCCGTCGCACCCACGGTTTGCCGGCCGGTGAGCGTCATCCCGGGATCCACAGGCGTTACGCTCGAGCGCTTCCTCGGACGCCGCTACTTTGGCATTCCGGAAAGCGTGTATGCGTTCCTGTTCGCCTTCGATCTTCGCTCGTATCACCAGCGCAAGAATCCGATGGCAGTGCTGGACGCGTTCGCGCAGGTGGTGCGCGCGCGGCCCGCGCATGGGCTCGTCCTGGTCGTAAAGGTCGCCGGCGCCGATGTTCGGCCGGATATTGCCGATACGCTCCGCAAGCACCTCAGCGAGCGCACGACCAACCTCGGACTGGGCCGCGTGATTGTCATCGATCGTGAGCTCACCGATACCGAAACGAAGAACCTTGTGCGCTGCTGCGACTGCTTCGTGTCCCTGCATCGCAGCGAGGGATTCGGCCGGTTCCTGGCCGAGGCGATGTTGCTCGGCAGACCGGTGATCGCGACCGCCTATTCGGGGAACATGGACTTCATGAACCGCGACGTCTCGTGCCTCGTGGACTCGAGGCCCGTGCCGGTCGGCGACGGCGAATATCCGTTCTGGAATGACCAGGTCTGGGCCGAGCCAGACGTTGGTGAAGCCGTGGCCTGGATGGTCCGCTTCGTGGACGACCCGGCCTGGGGTCGCAGTCTTGGCGAGCGCGCCAGCCGGCACATTCGCTCCCGGTTCAGCTACCGGGCCGTGGGGCTGCGCTATAGGGAGCGCCTGCGCGAGATCTTCGTGTGAGCGCTCGGTACGAACGAACCAGACAGAGGTTGCAGAGTGGCGGAGACGATGGACCTGACCGTGTTCGGGGAGCTGCCGGATTTGCCGTGGGCAAACCTGATGCTGGGCGCGACGGCACTGCCGGCTCTGCCGCCCGAGCAGCTCCAGCGGGACTGGTGCGGCAACGCGGGCGTGCCTCTGGCGCAACAGTCGGCTGACTTCTACCGCATCCTGAAAGACAGCTACGCGAAGTGGTCGCGTCAGCCGCTGCGCGCCTCCAGCATCCTCGATTTCGGATGCGGCTGGGGCCGGCTGACGAGGCTCTTTGCCAAGGACCTGCCGCCGGCGCAGATATTCGGGTGCGATTCGGATCCGAAGATTCTTGAATGGTGCCGGGAGCTTCCCGGTACCTTCCGCCAGTCCGAGACGAAGCTGCGCCGTGTGCCGTTCGACGAACGATTCAATCTGGCATTTGCCTTTTCGGTCTTCACGCATCTTGGCCCCGCCACGCACCGGAGCGCGCTCGAGGCGCTGCACGCGGCCCTCGACGTCAACGGTCTGCTGATCGTGACGATCCGGCCGCGCGGCTTCCTCGAGATCCGCGCCGCCGAGCTGGGCCGGCTGCCGGACACGACGATCCGCCAGATGATCGAGCGCTACGACGCAGGAGAATACGTTTATCATCCGTACAATCTGCCGGCGGTCGAGGGCGAGGTTCCGTACGGTGAGGCGGTCGTCCCCACGTCATACATCGACAAGCACTGGACGGATCGCTTCGAGATTCTCGAACGGCGGCCGGTTTCTGCGTCCGATCCGTATCAGATCCCGTTGGTCCTGCGACGGCGATGAGGCGCGGCGGGCCACAGAGAGGCAAACTTGACAGGTGACGACCGCGGGCCCATTCCGCCCGACAACATGGTCCAGATGTACTCGGGGAGCGCCACCGCCGGGCAGTACATGGCGATTGGCGACAGCATACTCGCATACCTCACCGAGCATGCGCGACTGCAGCCGCATCACAAAGTGCTCGACGTGGGCTGCGGCATCGGCCTGGCAGCGAGACCGCTGATCCCGTTCCTGAAGGACGGGGGAAGCTACGACGGTTTCGACGTGATGCAGGCGCCCATCGACTGGTGTCGCGAGCAGTATCGGGCGTACCCCAGCTTCCGCTTCCGGCACGCGGACGTCTACAACAAGCACTACAACCCGAACGGTCCGACGCTGGCGAAGGACTACAAGTTTCCCTACGCGAGCGGCCAGTTCGACCTGGTGGTGCTGACGTCGGTCTTTACGCACCTGCTGCCCGATGATATGAAGAACTATCTCAGGGAAGTCGCGAGCGTCATGAAGCCGGGGGCGAGGTGTTTCGTCACCTACTTCCTCCTGAACCCGGAATCGACCGCGCGCGTCGACCGGTGGTTGAAGGAGCATCCCCACGACCGTGGTGTCCCCGGAGGGTTGGGGTTCCGCTGGGAGTTCGGGAACTGCTGCCGCTTGTACGACAAGGATGTCCCCGAGACGGCGGTCGCCTACAACGAGAACTGGATCAAAGAGCGTTACGACGAGCAGAAACTGACCATCGAGAAAGTGCAGTACCGGGAATGGTGCAGGGGCTCGCTCCAGCCGGGCTGGCAGGACGCCATCCTTGCACTGAAAAGCCAGTGATCGCCGGCATCCAGCGTGTCCATTGAAGCACCCGTCCGGCCTTCGTCCGTGACGTCGACGTTCGTCTGCGCGCACTGCGGCTCTCTCCGCAGCCGCGTCCGCTACACCTTCAGCGACGTCGACAAAGTCATCCTCGAGTGCGCGTCGTGCCACCTCATGGTGCTGGATCCGATCCCCAGCGAGGAGGAGCTGCACGCGGTCTACAGCGAGGGCTACTTCGAGAACGAGAATCTGACGCAGTCGGACGTGTCGAAGGTGTACGGCTACGTCGACTACATCTCGGAGCGGATCAACAAGCAGAAGAACTACTCGACGATTTGCCGCACGCTCCAGCGGCTCATCGTGCCGGCGCACCGGCCGCCGCGCCTGCTCGACTACGGCTGCGGGCTCGGCTTCTTTCTCGACAGCGCCTTCGAATCCGGGTTCGAGCCGCACGGCGTGGAGTTCAACCAGTACGCGCTCGATTACATCCATCGCCGGTACGCCTACCGCGCGTTCCATTTTTCGGACATGAACCCGGCGGAGCATTACGACGTCATCACGATGTTCGACGTCGTCGAGCACCTGCGCGACCCGTTCGCGACCATCGCCTCCATCCGCAGCATGCTGACCGACAGCGGGATCGTCGTGATGACGACGATGGATTCGACCAGCTTCGTGTCGCGGATCATGGGGAAGCGGCTGGAGGACTTCCGCCGCATCCGGGAGCACCTGTTCTTCTTTTCGCGATCGAACCTCGTGTCGGTGCTGATCAAGCAGGGGTTCGAGGTGCTGAAGGTCGGGAGCCACGGCCACTCGTTCGAGCTGAGGCTGCTCGCGACCCGCCTTCGGGCCGTGCTGCCGATCGTCGGCGCGCCGATGACGTGGCTGCTGAAGGTCTTTCCGTTCATGGGGAACTGGAGCATCTACCTCGACCCGCGGACGAAGTTCATCGTGTACGCGCGCAAGCGCCGCGAACGTCGGCCGGCGCCGGCCCCGAGCGCGCTGATGTCGATCGTCGTTCCGGCGTACAACGAGGCGGCCACGCTTGCGGGCGTGCTCGACGCGCTGATCGCCCTCGACGCCGGCGTCCGGAAAGAAATCGTGGTGGTGGACGACGGATCGGTGGACGCGACGGCTGAAATACTGCAGTCCTACGAGGCCAGTGACCTGATCCGGGCGATTCGCCTGCCGGCGAACCGCGGGAAGGGTGCGGCCGTGGCCGCCGGCATCGCGGCGAGCCGTGGTGAATACGTCGTCATCCAGGACGCCGACACCGAGTACGACCCGGCGGACGTGCCCACGCTGCTCGCGGCGATGACCGAGACGGGGGCCCTGGCCGTGTACGGGTCGCGTTTCACGGGCAGGTACCGGCGCACGGGCGCGTTCATGCCGACCGTCGCCAACCGCATCCTGACGTTCGCATCGAACCTGATCAACAACGTCAACCTGTCCGACGTGATGACGGGTTACAAGCTGTTCGACGGCAACCTGCTTCGTTCCCTGCCGCTGAAGTCAACGGGCTTCGAGTTCGAGGCCGAAGTCACGTGCCGCATCGCCCGGATGGGCATTCAGATCGTCGAAGCGCCGATCACCTACAACGCGCGCACGTACCTCGAAGGCAAGAAGATTCGCGCGCGGGACGGCTGGCGCACGCTCTCAGCGATCGCGCGCTACGGATTGTTCCAGGCGGAGTAGGTCGGGGAATTGATGTCGGAGCGCTCACGATTTGCTGAACATCTGACGCGGCTGGCAGATCCGGCGAGCAGTCGGGCCGCACTGCTGGCGTTGTCTGTCGCGTTCGGACTGGCCAACGCCGTCGCGCTCCTCGGATGGTCGGTCATCAATCCCACGAACACGTCGTGGCTCACCGCTGACAACGCGACCCACTATCTCGGCTGGGCGTTCTACAGAGAGGAAGCGCGGTGGACGTTTCCGCTCGCGTGGACCCAGCGCGTCGGCTATCCCATCGGGGCCTCGATTGCCTTTCTCGATTCGGTCCCGCTGGTTGCGATCCTGCTGCGTCCGCTCTCTCCGATGCTGCCCGAGCCCTTCCAGTACCTGGGCCTCTACGCGACGCTCTGCTTCGTCCTGCAGGCGTACTTCGGATTCAGGTTGAGCGCGCGGCTGTTTGCCGGACATCCCGTCTATACGCTGTTGAGCGGGCTGTTCTTCCTGCTGTCCCCGCCGTTGACGTGGCTGGTGTTCGGCCATTTCCCGCACCTCAGCCACTGGCTGATGCTTGCCGGTCTCGACTTCTACTTCCGCGATGCCCGCGTGCTGTCTCCGTCACGATGGTTTGCACCGTACTGGGTACTGCTCGTCATCGCCGGCGGGATCAATCCCTATCTTGCAGCGCTCACTTTCCTGATTGCGCTGACCGCGCTCGCGCGCCTTGTGCTGGAACGGCGGTGCGGATGGACGCTTGGAGGCGCCATCCTGGTCATGCTTCCGGTCGTGTTATTAGCGAGCATGGCGGCGTTCGGGTTTCTGGCCGCGCCGGATCCGTCGGCCTATATGGCGCCGGGCTACGGCGAGTTCTCCTTGAACCTGCTGTCCCCGATCAACCCCATGGGGCATGGCTCCATCCTCCTGCCGCCCCTGCCGCTGACCAACATGGGGCAGTTCGAGGGGTACAACTATCTGGGAATCGGCATCCTTGCGCTGCTCCTGTTGAACCTGGTTCGCCAGCCGAGAGCCGTGCGCTGGCTCGCGGATCCGCGCGTCCTGCCGCTTCTCGCGCTCGGCGTCGTCTGTACGATCCTGGCAATTTCATCGACCGTGACGGTCGGTTCAAGAACGCTGCTGCACGTCGAGTTGCCTCGCATGGCCAGCGTCGCCGCGCAGAGCCTGCGCGTCTCGGGCCGCCTGTTCTGGCCGACCTATTACCTGATCGTGCTGGGTGCCTTGTCGTGGACGTTCTGGGTGTGGCAGCCTCGATCCAGGACCATCATCCTCGCGCTGGCTCTGGCGGTGCAGACGGCCGACCTGTGGACGCTGAGGACCCAGGCGCGGACGAATGTCGACCTGCCTGTTCAGGATCCGCTTCAGTCGCCAGTGTGGCGAAGCCTCGGATCCGATCTGTCGAATCTGATGGTGATTCCCCCGTACCAATGCGGTCCCTTCGCCGCCCCTGGCGGGAAACCCACCTACGCTATTTTCGGGAAGCTGGCCGCCTCTCAGCGGATGCGCACCAACAGTTACTATGCCGCCCGCTACTCGAGGCAGGAACTGCGGGTTCACTGCGAAGAGTTGCCCCGCGGTCTGCTCGGCGGAAAAGTGCTGGATGCCCGCACCGCTTACGTCGTCAGCGATGCCGTCCGATCCGTCTGGGAGTTCAATCGCGTGAGCTCTCACCGGTGTGTTCGCGTGGATGGGTTCAACCTGTGTACGCCATCGAAGTCCGGCGCCCTGGATCTGGTCGGCGGTGCCCCCGCAGCCGCGCCCTTTGCTATCGGAGAGGCCCTCGACCTGACTGCGGGCGGGAATGCGCGCAAGTACATGGCCTACGGTTGGGCCGCGCTGTCAGGGACCGATGGTACCTGGACCGAGGGACCGATCGCGAGCCTTCAGCTCATGCTCTCGCGCCCGATCGACGGCGCCCTGTCGATGACGCTCGTGGAAGGATCGCGTGCGTTCGTTACCAAGCTCCACCCTCGCCTCGACGTCGACATCATGGTGAACGGTCGCACTGTCGGGCGATGGAGTTTCGAGCACGGGAGTACCGCAGGAAGTCAGAGGCGGCTGGTCATTCCCCGCGACGTCGTGGCCGGAGCGGATCGGCTCGCGGTGGATTTCTGTTTTCTCAATCCCGAGGCGCCGGTCAATGTGGGAGAGGGGCCTGACGACCGGTTGCTTGGTTTGAATATCAGGGGGCTCGTCCTCCAGCAGGAACCGTGAAGAACTGCCCCCCGCAGGTACGTGTCGCGACTCCGTCTCTACCGGGCTAGAGCGCGCCCGGGTCGTTACTTCTTGAGGACGGGGATGTCACCGGCGGCTCCCCAGACCGCACCGCCCGTGCCGCCGCCAGAATACATCAAGTACCAAATGCCGTTCGACGGCCGGTAGACCGCGACATCGCAGCGTCCGTCGCCATCGAAGTCGCTGGGCACCGGCGAGTCACCGGTCGTGCCCCACTGCGCGCCACCCGAGCCACCGCCCGAATACTTCAGATACCAGATGCCGTTCGACGGCCGGTAAACGGCTATGTCCGTCTTTCCGTCGCCATCGTAGTCGCACGGCACGGGTACGTCACCGTTCGCGCCCCAGAGCGCGCCACCCGACGAGCCGTTGCGCATGTAACGGAGATACCAGGTGCCGTTGGACGGCCGGTAGACGGCCACGTCGGTCACGCCGTCGCCGTCGTAGTCGCCAGGCACGGGAAGGTCAGTCGAGTTGCCAAACTGCACGCCCGCGGCGGCGCCGCTTGCGGTGTAGCGGATAATCCAGTTGCCGTTCGAGGGCCGGTAAATCGCCACGTCCGACCTGCCGTCGCCGTCGTAGTCGCCAACCACCGGCTTGTCGTTCGCGATGCCCCACGCCACGCCGGCGCCCGCGCCGGTGCTCGAGTAGCGAAGGAACCACGTCGCGGTAGACGGACGAAACACCGCCACGTCCATCTTGCCGTCGCCGTCGTAGTCGCCCTGAACCGGCTTGTCCTCAGGGATGCCCCACACGACTCCCCCGGATGACGGCGGGTTCGTGAACCAGAAATACCAGGTGCCGTTCGACGGCCGATACACGCCGAGGTCGGCACGGAAGTCACCGCTGAAATCGCCCATCGTCGAGATCGGAATCCCCACTCGTCGGGAAACCTCGACCGAGGGGCCGCTCAACATGCCCGACCCGTTGTACGCACGTATCACGACGTAATAGGGCAGGCCGTCGGTCAGCCCATTCAACTGCCACTGCGTCACGTTGCCGACATCGAGGTTAAAGGGATAGACGCCGGGCGCGTTCCCCCAATAAAGGCGATATCCGGCAGTGTTGCCATCGGTGTTGGCGTCCCACGCGAGCCTGAGCGTTCCGGCCTGCGCGGCGGCCGCCGACGAGAGCAGGAGAGCGCAGAGGCTCCCGATTCGGGCGATTCTCAGGGCATCCATGCCCGCCCGGGGAGCAACGGATGTGCCAGCGGCCTCAGCCGGAAACCGGCGATAAAACACGTTCATGTTCTTGCACTTAGAAACACCCACAAAGTTGAGACTCCACCCTGCTTCTCCCGCCATCTCAGATTCGTGGTAAGGGTTACACTATCGGAGGGGTCGGATCCGAACGCCTGCATCCCGTGACCACGTTTATTCGCGGCCCTCGTTATTAGCCGCGGCTTTCTCCCTCATCGCGCCCGAAATCTCCGGGCGGTTACGCCATGACCGTCGCAGTCCTCATCGTCAACTGGAACGGCGGGGAGCTGCTCGCCGCTGCCTGGAATCGCTCGAGCATCAGCGGCGTCAGCCGGACCACATTCTAGTCGTCGACAACGCCAGCACGGACGATTCTTTGCGGCTGGCGGAGCCGTTCTTGCGGCGGGTCGAGCTGATTCGGCTTCCGCGTAACGTCGGTTTCGCCCGCGCCAACAACATCGGCGCGGCGGCGGCCGCGCGGCTTCGATGCGCTCGCGCTCCTCAATCCGGACGCGTTTCGCCGAGCCCGGGCTGGCTCGAGGCGCTGGTCGCCGCCGCGGAGCGCGAGCCGGACGTGCGCCGCGTTCGCGAGCCAGATGCGGCTCGATTCGGCGCCGGATTATCTCGACGGTGCGGGCGACAGCTATCACGTCTCAGGACGCGCGTGGCGCAACGGCCACGGGCGGCCGGATCGCCGAGTGGCCGGCCGCGGAGCCGAGGTGTTCGCGCCCTGCGCCGCCGCGGCGCTGTATCGGCGCGCACGCGTTCGAGGAGATTGGCGGCTTCGACGAGCAGTTCTTCTGCTACTTCGAGGACGTCGATCTTGGCTTCCGCCTGCGGCTGCGCGGCCATCGCTGCCTCTACGTCCATTCCGCCGTCGTGCGGCACGTCAGCTCGGCGCTGAGCGGATATCGCAGCGATTTCGCCGTTTATCACGGCGAGCGGAACGCGTCTGGACGTTCGTCAAGAACATGCCCGGCCCGCTGCTCTGGTTGTATCTGCCGCAGCATCTCGCTCTGAATCTCGCGGCGCTCATGTATTACCCGTGGCGCGGGCAGGGAGCGGGTCGTCGCCAGGGCCAAGCTCGACGCGATCCGCGGGCTTGGTCCGCCGTGCTCAGGAGCCGCCGGCTGGTGCAACGCGCCCGGCGCGTGGACGCCTGGACGCTGCGGCGGCGATGACGCGCGGCGTGGCTGCGCCGTACGTCAGCCGCTATTCCCTGGCGCCTCCGACGAAGCTGCTCGCCGGAGTGCGACGCCGCCGACCGCCTCTTCTGAGGTAAAGCCGCGCGCGAGAGATGGTCTTGCAGGATTTACACGGAGCGGTTCACGCGCGCGTAGATCCTGCCAACCGATGGATCGTACGAGCTTCACACAACTGCGTCGCGATTACAGGTAAACTCTAGGCTTCAATCATGGGCAAAGCGCGCGCTGATTAGCGGAATCACCGGGCAGGACGGGTCCGTATCTGGCCGAGCTGCTCCTCGACAAGGGCTACGAGGTCTACGGCATCGTTCGGCGCGCCAGCACGACCAACTACTGGCGTATCGAGCACCTGCTCGACCGGCTTCACCTTCGACCCGGCAGACCTGCTCGATCAGCTCTCGCTGATTCGAGTCATCGATGACGTCCGGCCGCACGAGTTCTACAACCTCGCCGCGATGTCGTTCGTGCCGGCCTCCTGGGATCAGCCGATGCTGACGGGCGAGTACAACGCGCAGGGCGTCACGCGGGCGCTCGAGGCCGTTCGTCAGGTGGATCCCTCGATCCGCTTCTACCAGGCCTCGTCGAGCGAGATGTACGGCAAGGTGCGCGAGGTGCCGCAGACCGAGCTGACGCCGTTCTACCCGCGCAGCCCCTACGGCGTCTCGAAGGTCTTCGCGCACTACATCACCGTCAACTACCGCGAGAGCTACGACCTCTATCGCCGTTTCCGGCATCCTCTTCAACCACGAATCGCCACGGCGCGGGCTGGAGTTCGTGACGCGCAAGGTCACCGACGGCGTCGCGCGCATCAAGCTCGGGCTCGCCGACGCGCTGAACCTGGGAAATCTCGACGCGCAACGCGACTGGGGGTATGCCGGCGGATTACGTGCGCGCGATGTGGATGATGCTGCAGCAGGACACGCGCCGACGACTACGTCATCGCGACCGGACAAAGCCACTCCGTCCAGGAGCTGGTCGAGGTGGCGTTCGCTCATGCGGGGCTTGACTGGAAGAAATACGTCCGCACCGACCCGAAGCTGCTGCGTCCGGCTGAAGTCGACCAGCTGATCGGCGATTCGTCCAAGGCTCGAAGCCGCGCTCGGATGGAAGCCGGAAGTCGACTTTCCAGCTCTCGTGCAGATGATGGTGGATGCGGATATCGAGAGACTCAAGGCCCAGGGCGCGGGGCTGAGAGTCGCGGAGCGGACTGGCGCCTGACGTCCTGGGTCTGTCTAGACTAGTCTAGAAGCTGTCTCATAAACCTGATGCTCGTTCCAAGGTGCGAGCGAGCATGTCGAGCGAGCCACGCGACTGGAGCGCGCCGGCGCCCTTCGACTTCGCTCAGGGCGTGGTGAGCATAGTCGAACCACGAAGCGGCGCGCGAGAGAGCGTGCAGGGGAGTCCGAGGGGCGAAGCCCCTCGGATAGACTAGTGCTCCGCGCTCCCGCGCCGCACAACCGTCGGCACCGAGTGCACTTCGTCCACGCTGAACCGCATGCGTCTCAGCGTCAGCCCGAACCGCCGCGATCGATCCAGCAGATAGTCCAGATGGCCGGGCTCGATGTCCCTGATCGCGACCAGCAGCTCAGAGATTCCGTGGCGGCTGACGATTCGTCCCAGATCGTCGATGGTGCCGAGCACGGGAATCCCCTCGATGAACAGGTGCTGCTTCCGGACGTCGTCATCGATGAAGCCGACCGGCAGGATTCTCATCTCGCGGTTCTGGAGCAGCTCGCGAACGAGCAGCGCGCCGCCGCGGCCGGCTCCGTAGATCAGCGCCGGCTTGCCGGATGCCCGGCGCTTGCGAAAGTACACGTCGATGCTGCTGGTCGCGCCGCGCGCCGCCACAAGCAGGCAGAACGCGATCAACGCATCCAGCGCGAAGACGCCTCGTGAGAATCCCTCGAGCCGGTACAACACCACCACCAGCATCACCGATGCGGTGACACCGAACGCGACGCCCTTCATCAGCACGCCGAGCTCCGGCGTCGTCAGCGTCCGCCAGACCTGCCGGTATTTGCCGACGGCGTACAGGCCCGCCACCTGGGCGCCGACGACGACGGGAACGGAGCGCACGAAGGGCGGGAAGAAGGTGGACGCGTCCCCCTCGTGAAAGCGCAGCCTGAATGCGGCGTAGTACGCGAGCGTCAGCAGGCCGATGTCGAGAATCAGCTCGAGGTTGCGGCGCCGGTAGGCGATTTCGGAGATCAGCGGTGGTTCCCCGGCTGCGGCTCGCGCTTCGGGATGGCTCACGTGGCCGAGGACGACGGCGACGACCGCCAGGACGAGGCAATAGAGCGCGACGAGCCCGATCGCCGAGCTGACCTGCAGACGCTGCAACGCGATCGCCAGCAGTCCCCCTGTCACCGCGAGCACGTAGAGCGACAGCACCGCAACGCGCTCCGACGCCCCGAGCGCCACCAGCCGATGCGACGTGTGATCGCGTCCGCCGACCATCGCACTGCGCCCGGACAGACGCCGGGTCAACGTGACGAACGTCGTGTCGAAGATGGGCACCAGGAGAATCAGGATCGGGAAGATCGCCGCCGGCACGAGGCGTCCCTTCATGCCTGGCGAGGCGAACAGCGTGGCGCTCGCGAGGAACGAGCCCAGAAAGTGGCTCCCGCCGTCGCCCATGAAGATCGATGCCGGCGGGTAGTTGTAGACCAGAAAGCCGGACACCGCGCCGACGAACGCTGCAATCCCCACCGTGAGCGGGCTTCCGCCTTCGGGCAGCAGCAGAAACAGGTAACAGAAGCCCGCAATCGCCGCGACGCCGGCCGCCAGACCGTCCATGTTGTCCAGCAGATTCAGCGCGTTCGTGATGCCGATGATCCACGTGAACGCCAGAAGCTGATCGACGACGGGCCAGCCGGTGATGGAGACGGGCGTCACCATCGAGACGGCGACGCCGGCGATCATCATCTGACCGACGAGCTTGGTTGCAGGCGCGATGGCGCGGACGTCGTCGGCCACACCCAGGACGAACATCAGCCCCGAGCAGATCAGGATCGGAATGAGCGTGGGGTCGGTTCCCCAGGCGGCGACACCGCAGACGAATGCGAAGACCATGGCGGCGCCGCCGAGCAGGGGAACGGGGCGCTGGTGCCAGCGGTCAGCAGCGGGGATCGCGTAGAACCCCGACCGGCTCGCGAGCCTTCCGACAAGGGGAGTAATCGCCAGAGAGGCGATGAAGCTGATCAGGAACGCCGTGAGGTGCGGGGCTAACGCCACAGTGATGCTTGCTGCCCGGTGTTGCGGGATCGACCCCAAGAGGATACATCATCAGCGCGGCTGAACCTTGCCGATCATCAGGATTTCGGCGGCGTTGGGAGGCACGTCCGTGACCCGGAATTCGAGACGCCGGAATCGGGGATTGGCGCCGAAGGGAAGAAGCAGCTGCATGGGGAGCCAGCGGTCCGAGGGAACCCGCACCACGTCAGCCGGCCGCCCGTCCAGCCGCAGCTCGACCCGGAGCTCCTGCGTCGCGGCGCGGAGCGGCACCGTGAACGATCTCGAGCCTGACGGCACGAACACGCTGCTCGTTGGTCCCGCTACGCGATAGCGGACGCCGTCCAGTTCATCGCGCCAGCCCGACAGGCCTATCCCCTGATGCTCCAGGTTGAAGTCGGCTCGCTCGTTGCGGGCGCGCACCGGAATGGACGCCGCGAGGTACCGACCGTGACCGCGGCAACGATCCATGTCGTCACTCGTGGCCACGGGTGACGAGGCATGGAGGACCAGCCGGCTGCCGTGCCCAGCAGCAGCCAGAATGTGAGCGCCGGCTCATCGATCAGCAAGGGATGGCCGCCCAGCCAGGACAGCACGAATGCCAGCAGCCCGGTCACGATGCCCCAGCGCACCGGGTCACCCGGATTCGTGCGTACCAGATACACGCACGATCGTGCCGCGACGGCGAGGATCCAGACGAAGGCCACGAGCCCGACGACTCCGAGCTCCGCGAGGATCTGCAGGAAGTTGTTGTGCGCGTTCTCGTGGACGGCCGGCGGAAAGACCTCGAGGAGCTCTGGCGAGCTGAACTCGCCGGATCGGGACGGATACCGGCCGATGCCAACGCCGAACGCAGGCGAGGCGCCGAGCATACGCAGGCTCGTGTGGGCGAGTTCCCAGCGGACCTGGAAAGCGGTGACGGCTCCGCGCTGGTTTCCCCTCTCCGGCAGCGATTTCGTGATGCCGACCGCCGCCGCAACCAGTACAGACTGCCGCTGCTGCGAAGGCGAAGCGTCGCGCGCGAGGGCTTAGCGCACGATGCATGACCACCGCCGCCGGCGCGGCGAGCGCGACCAGACCCGCCAGGAGCGCCATCCGCGAGCCCGTGATCCAGACGGACGCCGCGATCACGACCGCAGCGAGGCCCCAGCGCCAGCCCTGACGAAGGCGGGTCAGTCCAAGAGCCGCGAACAGCGCCATGACAAAGAACGATCCCGCGGCGTTCACGTCGCCGTAATGCGCGTTGAACCGCTGGCTGAGCAAGAATCCGGCAAACGCGCGCAGCGGCGCATCGAGGCGAAGCGCTCCCTCCCAGAGGCGGAGGACGTTGACCGCGGATGCGGCCGCGGCCCCGAACACGAGCGATTTGACCAGCAGCGGGGCGAACGTTCCGTCACGACGCGCGGCGGCCGACGCCGCCCTGACGATCACGAGCGATTCGATCGCCCGCATGGCGGCGTCCAGCGGGTCCCAGCTGTCGAACGTCCGCAGATAGTTCTGGCTCACCAGCTGCCAGACGAATTCGCCAACCGCCGTGCCGCCGAATCGCCAGACTTCGACCGCGAACTGAACGAAGAGTGAGGCGACGACGACCGCAGTGGTCAGCAGCAGCGGGAGGTCCAGCTCGTCGGCGTCGTCGCGCGCCGTGGTGCACTGTCGCGCGCAATATCCGGCTGAAAACGCGATCGCGAGTGTTTCGACCCACGCCACCGAGGGATCCCAGCGTCGTCCCAGCCACGTGGCCACCGGGATGACGCTGGCGAGGACGATCAGCGCGGTGGACGGGCGTCGCGCCGAGAGGATGACCAGGAGCAGCGCCGCGGCAATGGCGGGCACGCCCACGCGCTCGAATCGCGCGAGCGAGAACAGGAGCGTCAGAAAGAGAACCGCGGCTACAGCCGCGAGGGCCTTCCAGCCGGCTTCGCGGAACGTCGTCATCGATCAAGCGCCAGGGACCAAATAGACACAAATGATACGCGAGGCACTCCTTTCCATTTTGTGTAAGCTAGGACGACGACCGACCGCGTTAATGAACAGGAGCCGACCAGACGATAGACAGTTTCGTGGCCTCGTTGCGACACTCAGGGGGTCGTTCGGCCGTTACAGCACGGCGGTACGCTGGAGAACGCTCCGGAACGACGTTTGCTTGTCAGCGTCCTCGACTTTGCTGAGGGCTTGACCGCAATGAAGGCACATCAGACCGTTGCCGCTTCGGTTGCCGCGGTCCTGTTCTTCGGCTTTGCCACAATCGCCTCGGCCCAGCTGCAGACGCCCGTATACGTCGCGGGGTTCAGCAGCCCGATCGCATTCGTACAGGACCCGTCGGATGCGACCGTGCAGTACGTGGCCCAGCAAGGCGGGCTGATTCGTGTCATCAAGGATGGCGTTCTCCAAGGCACACCGTTCCTGAATGTGGGACCGTGGATTGTGTCTGGTGGAGAACAGGGTCTGCTGGGTCTTGCCTTCCCCCCGAACTACGCATCGACCGGACGGTTTTTCGTCAGCTTCACGAGATCGCCTGACGGGCAGACCGTCGTCGCGCGTTTCAGTCGCTCTGGGACTCCTCTCGTGGCGGATCCCGGTTCGTACTTTCCGCTGAAGTGGTCCGCCGATCCGGATCCTGGCGAGGCCGATTCTGTCCCGCAGCAATACATCCCGCAGCCCTTCGCGAATCACAACGGTGGCTGCATCGCGTTCGGACCCGACGGATATCTGTACATCTCGCGCGGCGACGGAGGCTCCGGCAACGATCCCGGACACAACGCGCAGAACGTCACGGAGCTGCTGGGAAAGGTCCTTCGGATCGACATCAACGTTCCGATCGAAAACGACGAGGGCTTCGTCGTGCCCCCGGGCAACGCCGGCCTCCCTCGTCCCGAGATCTGGGCCCTGGGCCTCCGCAACCCGTGGAAGTTCAGCTTCGACGACCCCACGAAGGGTGGCACGGGGGCGATTGTGATCGCCGACGTCGGCCAGGATCTGATCGAAGAGATCGACTACGGGCCGGCGGGCCAGAGCGGCCGGAACTACGGCTGGCGCAACTTCGAGGGCAACCGCGAAAACATCACGGACAAGCCGCTCGCGTCGGCGCCAATCCCTCCGCTCTTCGAGTACGGCCACAACATCGGGCGGTCGATCAGCGGTGGCTACGTGTATCGCGGGAACGCGATGCCGGATTTGCGAGGCCGCTACGTCTTTGCGGACTACGTCACCCGCCGGCTCTGGTCGCTGACCTACACCGTCAATCCGGGGACCGGTGAGGCCACCGCGACCGCCGTGTTCGAGCACACGGGCGAAGTGGGTGGGTCGAACGTGCTCGGCAACGTCAGCGGGTTCGGCGTCGACGCTGCCGGAGAGCTTTACATCATCAATTACAGCGCGGGGGCAATCCTGCGGCTGACGAGAATACCGCCGGCAGGTACGCCGACGGGCCTTCGCATTATCCGATTCTAGAAATTGTCGACAATCGTTTCGCGCGTAGCGTCCAGTCTCAACGTCCTCGTTCTGACGGTGTTCTCCGTTCTCCTGCTGCCCGTGTCCGACGCCGCCGCGCAGTTGCGCGCCGCTGTTTACGTCGGCGGCCTCGCGTCGCCGGTAGGGTTCGTTCAGGATCCATCGGACCCGAGCGTCCAGTACGTGGTGGAGCAGGGCGGGGCGATTGTGGTCATCAAGGACGGCGTCAAGCTGAACACGCCGTTTCTGGATCTCTCAGACCGCATCATTACCGGCGGCGAGCGGGGACTCGTCGGCCTGGCGTTTCCGCCGGACTACGGCGCCAGCGGCCGCTTCTACGTGTACTTCACGCGTGCGGGCGATGGTCACTCGGTGGTCGCGCGCATCAACCGCTCTGCCGATCCGCTCGTGGCGGACGTCAACACGATCAAGGAGCTGGTCTGGTCCGCCGACCCCGATCCGGACGAGCCCGATTCGACCCCGCAGCCCTTCATCCCGCAGCCATTCGAAGAGCACAAGGCCGGGTGCATGATGTTCGGGCCCGACGGCTTTCTCTACATTGCGCTCGGCGACGGCGGCGACTCGAACGATCCGCTGAACAACGCGCAGAACACGACCGAATTGCTCGGCAAGATCCTGCGCATCGACGTCAACGTTCCCGACGACAACGAGCAAGGCTTTGTCACGCCCGAGGGCAATGCGGGCCTGCCGCGGCCGGAGATCTGGAGCCTGGGCTGGCGAAACCCGTGGAGGTTCAGCTTCGACGATCCAGCGAAGGGCGGAACCGGCGCGATGGTGATCGCCGACGTGGGTCAGGAGGGGTGGGAAGAGATCGACTACGAACCAGCGGGCAGGCCCGGACGCAACTACGGATGGCGCGTCTTCGAAGGTTCGCACGAGCACGTGACGACGGAGCCGCTCGCGTCACCAGCCCTGCCTCCGGTATTCGAGTACGACCACGTGGTCGGCCGGTCCATTACGGGCGGCTACGTGTACCGTGGCCAGTCGATGGCGAGCATGCGCGGCCGCTATTTCTTCGCCGACTTCATCACGCGGAAAGTCTGGTCGCTCGCGCTGACGATCGACGAGGCGACCGGCGAGGCGACGGCGTCGGACCTCGTGGATCACACCGAGGACCTGTCCACCGACACGACACTGGGCAGATTCAGCAGCTTTGGTGTCGATGCGGCGGGCGAGCTGCTGGCCGTCAGCTATTCGGAAGGCGCTATCCTGCGCATCGGCCAGATCCCTGCCACTCCCGGCGGCCTGCGGATCATCCGCGACGGCCAGCTCCGCTGACGCGTCACCGCGCGCCGATCACCGCGTAATCGAGATGCGAATAGATACGCCCGTTCAGCTTGTCGACATTGGCGTTGATCGTCTCTGCCATCTCGACGAGCGCCGGCTCCGCCGCCTGGGGCAGGACGATGGGCTGAAGCTTGTGTTCTGACGGGATGGGCGAACGATACTCGACGTCGACGCGGCTGAAGCCGCTGGCGATGACCAGGTACTGCAGCGTGTCGGGGTGCAGCGGCCAGACGTGTGTGATGTCGCGGATGTAGCTGTCGAAGAACGCGACCCAGCACGCCGGGTTCAGCGTTTCGAGGACGATGCGGCCGCCCGGCCGGAGCTTGTGGAAGGCGAGCTCGAGGAAGCGCAGCAGGTAGCCGCGGTTGCAGGTGTTCGACGACCTGCGCGGCGAACAGAGCCGCCAAGCGACTCGTCGGCGACAGACGACAGGTAGCTGACGGCGTCCGCTTCCGTGACGTCGAGTCCGCGTCCGCGGCAGGTCTCGACCATCTCGTGATTCAGATCGATGCCGCGTGCGCGTGACGCCGGCGCGGCCGAGCAGTTCGAGGAACTCGCCGCGACCGCAGCCGACGTCGAGCACGTCGGATGCGCCCTCGAAGAAGGGCAGATAACTCTCGAGCCGCGCGCGGATGTCGTCGCGCGATCCGCGAAACTGATCTTCGAAGCCGAGGTACTTGTAGGCGTCCAGCGCCGGCGAGAAGTCCGGCGTCGTCCGGCGTGTCTCCGCGCCCCGCTGGGGACGTGGCGCTCCTGAACCGGCCCCGGCTGAACCGCTGAACCTGGAGAGCGCTCGACCTCGCGCTTGAGCACCAGCGAGGCCTGCTGCGACGACGCTGACCAGCGTCCGGAGCTGCTCGTGCTCGCCGGTCAGCGCGGCCGCGCGCGCGTCGAGACGCAGGTCCCGGCCGCTCGCGATTCCCAGCGCTTGTCGACGCCGCTCCGCCAGGCCGCTGAGCGACGGATTCAGGACGAGCGCGCCGCCCCCGGACTCGCGATCCCGGTGTCGACGTACAGCGGTGATCTGCTGCAGGTATTCGATCAGCCGCGTCTGGAACTCGACCAGCGCACGCGAACGCCTGGCGAACGCCTGCGGACATCCTCAAGCGCCGCGTGATGGGCGTCGCGCGCCGCGCGACGGTCTGCGATTCAGATGATCGACGAGCCGCGAGTTGAAGGTCAGCTGCCGCTGGAGGTAGGGCGCGACGATCCGCCAGACGAAACCGTCAGGCGGCCGCCAGCCCTGACGCCTCGCGGCGGCGACGGGGAGGATGTTCCACGCGTCGTTGAGCGCGCCGATCTGATGATCGTCGAAGGCGGGCGCGCATCGCGGACGTCCGGCTGGCCGGACAGCGCCGTCGAGCGCGGTCAGCGCTTCGTTGTAGCGCCGGTCGGCTTCCTCGCGCTCTTTCGCAGGCGCCGCAGCGTCTCTTCGAGCGACTCGGTCGGTCACGCGCGATCGGCTGCCGGCGCCGGCTGCGATCAGCCCCTCCGTCGGGCTGCTCGCCGACGCGTGCGCGCGTCGCGGAATGCGGCCCGCGCGGAACGCGAGACGGCCGGCCTCGACCGCCGAGCTTCATCGCCGTCGCCATCGCGACCGGATCCTCGCGCCAGCGCGATGGCGGTGTTCATCAGGACGCCGTCGACGCCGAGCTCCATGGCAATCGCCGCGTCCGAGGCCGTGCCGACGCCGGCGTCCACGATGACCGGCACGCGCGCCTGCTCGCGGATGATGCGGATGTTGTTGCGGGTTCTGGATGCCGAGGCCCGACCCGATCGGCGCGCCGAGCGGCATCACCGCCGCGGCGCCGGCTTCCTCGAGCTTGCGGCAGATGACCGGGTCGTCGTTCGTGTAGGGCAGCACGACGAATCCCTCGCGGACCAGCACGCGCGTCGCTTCGAGCAGCGCGACGTTGTCGGGAAACAGCGTCCGCTCGTCGCCGATCACCTCGAGCTTGACCCAGTTCGACAGCCCGACCTCGCGCGCCAGGCGCGCGGTCCGGATCGCCTCGTCGGCCGTGTAGCACCCGGCCGTGTTCGGCAGGATGAAGATGCGCTGGCGATCGATGTAGTCGAGCAGCGACTCCTGGTCGTGCGATCGGTGAGGTTCACGCGCCGCACGGCGACCGTCACCATGTCGGCGCCCGACGCCTGTGCGCATCGGCCATGACGGCGTGCGACGGGTATTTGCCGGTGCCGACGATCAGCCGCGAGCGAAAGGTCCGATCGGCAATGACGAGTGGATCATCGTTCATGGCAATATCTTAGGCATGGGAATTGGCAGATGGCAAATGGCAAATGGCAGATGGCAGGTGCGAATGCCTAAGGGTACGGCGGAGCGGATGACAATCCCCAATCACCAATCGCCTCAATCGGCAATCCGCAGTCCCTCGATCGAGTCCGCAATCGCCGTTAGCCTCCGCCGACGAAGTTCACGATCTCGATCTCGTCTCCCTCGTGGACGATCATCGAGTCGTAGCGGTCGCGTTTGACGATGGCGAGGTTGTGCTCGACGGCGACGCGGCGCGGAGTCGATGTTCAGGTCGGCGAGCAGGGCGCTGATGGTCAACGGGGCCGGCGATCTCGAACGGCTCGCCGTTCACGCGTATCTTCAAAGTCTACCTCAAAGGCGTCGGACGCCGACGCTGCAGCGGCGACGTCAGACCGAACGGCGCCAGCAGTCCTCCAGCGTGCGAGCGCCGCGTCGATCAGATGACGCGGGAGCTCGACGGCGGCGCCGGTGCGCCGAGCGACCTCTCGATCAAGCGCCGATAGTCCGTCGACCATGCGCGTCGAGCGTGTGCGTCCGCGTCCAGTAGTCTCGCGCCGCCGCGGCCGAGGTCGTCCCGCAGGTCCGGCGTCCGGCGCGAGCCGTCGCATCGCCAGCCGCAGCGAGTGATCTTCGTCGAGGATGTCGATCGGCTACGGTGATCGGCCGCGCCTCGCTGCCCGTTCGCCGTTCGGCTGCCACGTCCGCGGATCGATTGACGGCACGTCCGCGAGGTGCGCCAGATCGACGATGACCGTGGGCATGCCGGCAGCGAGGCAGTCGGAGCCACGGGCCCGAGACCTCGCGCGCGGTCGGCCATCGCAGGTTGAGCGACGACGTCGCACGCCGCGACGTGCGCGGTCGAGCTCCTCGTCGGAGTCGATGTATCCCGTCAGCGTGGCGTGCTCGATCAGCCCGCGCCGCTCCGCGTCGCCGCGTACATCGTAATGAGCGGCCTGGCCACCGGCCAGCAGCAGATGCGCCGACGGCACGTAGGCTCGCGTCGCGGCGAAGGCGTCGAGAATCTGCGGGATTCGCTTCTCCGGCGTCAGGCCGCCGAAGCATCCGAACACGATCGCGTCCGGGGTCGATCGCATACCGCTGCGCGCAGCGCGGCGCGTGCGTTCTCCTCCTGATCCGGCGGAAGCGCACAGTCCGTGTCCCAGTCGAATGGCCTCGATGGTGGCCTCGGGCACCTCGGCGCGCAGCGATGCGGCCAGCGGCTGCGCTGTGGACGGCAACCATCCGCGACGCGCGAATCACGAGCCGGGTCATCGGCCAGGCAGTAGTACAGGTGGTTGTCGAAGCCGGCGACGGCCAGCTCCGCGAGGTCGCGATCGGCGTCCGGGTGATTCCAGGCGAACTCCGCGCGATACTCGTCCGCGCGCCTGGATCCGAGCAGCGACGCCGCGCGCGCGTGATGCAGATGGACGTCGTGCAGCACGGTCAGCCCGGGAAATCGAAACAGGTACGGCCAGAGGTAGTCGTGATGCGACGAGTTGCCGAGCTGGTAGATCGTCAGGTCGTACGGCTGCTGCTGATGCCGCCAGACGAAGTCGTGCGCCGAACGCGTGTCCGCCGGCAACGCGTGCGACCGGCTCATCGACGAAGACGTCGATGTGGTGCTCGGCGCGCAGTTGCGCGACCAGGGCGGCGCTGTCTGCTGCCGACGACCGGTGCGGACCGGCGGCATCGGGCTGAACCAGGCGAGGCGGGCCATCTGGGTATTTGCAGAGTATAGTCAAGCCGTGATCCGTGTTATCCGTGTGGTCCGCGGACGTCGTCCGCGACGCCGCGGCGGTCGGGCCCTTCCGCGGCTGTGATAGCATGCGGTGTTTAGGATGGTCAGGGTCCGCGATGGCCGTCTGACCGTTGGTCGACGCGCGGCGGCAGAAGGACGCCGGCGCGCTTTTTTCGGGCACGGGCTTGAGAAAACATTCACAAGCCGTGTCCTCACGGCGATCGCCAACACACCGTGAGCCGGAGTGAGGGCTCCGCAGGACCGCGCGATGCACGGCTGGCTTCCTATCCTCATCATGATCGGGCTCGGCGCCGGGTTCGGCGCCTTCAACATCCTGCTCTCTCATCTCGCCGGTCCGAAGAAGCCGACGCCGGAAAAGCTCGCGCCGTACGAGTGCGGCATGCCGCCCGTCGGCGACGCGCGCGAGCGCCATCCCGTCAAGTTCTACCTCGTGGCGATGATCTTCCTGCTGTTCGACATCGAGGTCGCGTTTCTCTATCCCTTCGCCATGGCGCTGCGCGGGCTGGGCTGGTTTGGCTTCGCGCAGCTCGTCGTGTTTTTCGCCATCCTGCTGACCGGCTACATCTACGTGTGGCGCAAGGGCGTGCTGGACTGGGGGCAGGAACGAGGCTGCAGCTGATTGCAGAGTTGCAGATTGCTGATTGCAGATTGACTTATGGTGAATAACGAGATTCCGGTTCTGACCACCAGCGTCGAGAAGATCGTGCAGTGGGCCCGCCGGTCGTCGATCTGGCCGGTGACGTTCGGGCTTGCGTGCTGCGCGATCGAGATGATGGCGATGAGCGCGTCGCGGTACGACATCGCCCGCTTCGGCGCGGAGGTCTTTCGCGGCTCGCCGCGGCAGTCCGATCTGATGATCGTGGCCGGCCGGCTCTCCCGCAAGATGGCGCCGGTGCTGCGTCGCATCTACGACCAGATGCCCGAGCCGAAGTACGTCATCTCGATGGGTGCGTGCGCGTCGGTCGGCGGCGTGTTCGACAACTATGCAATCGTCCAGGGCGTCGATCAGGTCGTCCCCGTCGACGTCTTCGTGCCCGGCTGTCCGCCCCGGCCCGAAGCGCTCATCTACGGTATCGTCCAGCTCCAGAAGAAAATCGATCGGCAGAGGATGTTCGCGTAGACGCGCTCGGCGGCGTCACGACTCACATCTATGGAATCCACAGCCATCATCGACGTGCTGTTGCGCGCGCTGCCGGGAGATCCGGCGCGCTACGAGGCGGTCCCGTCGCCCGACGGGATGCCCACGATCGCGGTGGATCGCGCCAGCCTCGTCGAGATGTGCCGCGTGCTGCGCGACGCGCCGGAACTGCGGTTCGCGTTCCTGGCCGACGTCGCGGCCGTCGACTATTATCCGCGCGAGCCCCGCTTCGAGGTCATCTACATCCTGGCGTGTCCTGGCGTCAGCGGCTTCGGCGATACGCCGAAGCGGCTGCGGGTCAAGGTCGCCGTGCCCGGCACGGACACGCGGCTCCCGACGGTGTCCGGGGTCTGGCCGGCCGCCAACTGGGCGGAGCGCGAGGTGTACGACTTCTTCGGCCTCGAGTTCAAGGACCACCCGGATCTCCGTCGGATTCTGATGCCCGAGGACTGGGAGGGGTATCCGATGCGGAAGGACTATCCGGTCCAGATCAACCAGCCCGTGAAGACGTATGAGGCGCTGCAGGTGTCGGAAGAGGAGTTCGTCTCCAACATAGAAGCGACGCGTGTCCGGCCCCGGAAGGGCTGAGGAGCGACGACGACCGTGACCGAGCTCCGCACCGAAACGATGACCGTCAACATGGGGCCCCAGCACCCCAGCACGCACGGCGTGCTGCGGCTCGTGCTGGAGCTGTCCGGTGAGACGGTCGTCACCGCCGACACCACGGTGGGGTTCCTGCACACGGGCATCGAGAAGACGGCCGAGCAGAAGAAGTGGCAGCAGGTGATTCCGCTCGTCGAGCGGATGGACTATCTCGGCGCGCAGTCCAACAGCCTGGCCTTCTGCATGGCCGCGGAGAAGCTGCTGGGTGTCGAGATCCCGGAGCGCGTGAAGCACATTCGGGTGCTGATCGCCGAGCTGCAGCGGCTCTCGAGTCACCTCGTGTGGCTCGCCACGCACGCGCTCGAGATCGGCGCCGTCTCCGTGATGATGTACTGCTTCCGCGAGCGGGAGCAGCTGCTCAACATCAACGAGATGCTGGCGGGCTTCCGCATGTTCCCGAGCTACATCCGGATCGGGGGGCTGCGCGAGGACCTGCCGGACGGATTCCACGAGGCCGTGAAAGCCTTCCTGGATGTGTTCCCCAGCCGGTTGAAGGAATACGAGGATCTGCTCACGAAGAATCAGATCTGGTTGAAGCGCACGCAGACCGTCGGCGTGTTGAGCAGGGAAGACGCGATAGCCTACGGCCTCGTCGGGCCGATGGCGCGGGGGAGCGGCATCGCGTACGACGTGCGCAAGGTCTTCCCGTATCTGGGCTACGAGACGTACAACTTCGACGTGCCGACGCAGACGACCGGCGACGTCTACGCCCGCTACCTGGTTCGCATCGAGGAGATGCGGCAGAGCACGCGGATTGCCCTGCAGGCGCTCGAGCGCATCACGCCGCACGGCGTCTACGACATCCAGGACTACCGGATCGTGCCGCCGCCGAAGGACCGGGTCTACAGCGAGATGGAAGCGCTGATTCAGCATTTCCTGATCTACTCGCAGGGATTCACCGTGCCCGCCGGCGATGCGTACGTGCCCATCGAAGGACCGCGAGGCGAGCACGGCTTCAGCATCGTGTCGGACGGCACCAATCGTCCGTACCGGATCAAGCTGCGCGCGCCGTCGTTCTACGCGTGCCAGGGGCTGGCGAAGCTGCTGGTGGGAGGGATGATCGCGGACGTGATCGCCGTCATCGGCTCGACCGATGTCGTCATGGGGGACGTGGATCGATGAGCTTTCACCCGTTGATGGCGTACGACGAGCGGTTGCACAAGTCCGAGCGCAAGCTCGCGGACGAGGGGCCTGCGTTTCAGTTCACGCCCGAACGCCGCGCGACGCTCGACGAGATCCTCACGAAATACCCAGCGGATCGCAAACCTTCGGCGGTGCTCGCCGCGCTCTACCTGGTCCAGGAGCAGCAGGGATACCTGACGGCGAACGGCATGCGTCATGTCGCGGAGATTCTGGACATGACGCCGGCCGAAGTGGAGGACGTCGCGAGCTACTACGTGATGTTCCACAGGGCGCCGGTCGGCAAGTACGTGCTGCAGGTCTGCCGCACGCTGTCGTGCGCCCTCCTGGGCGCCGAGCGCGTGACCGAGGCGCTCGCCGACAAGCTTGGCATCGGCGTGGGGGAGACGGACCCGACCGGCACGTTCACGCTCGTCGAATTCGAGTGCCTGGGCGCCTGCGACCGGGCGCCGATCGTGATGGTGAACAACGAACACTGGCACGAATGCGTGAAGGCCGAGGACGCCGCGAAGCTGGTGGACGACATCAAGGCCAGGGGCGATCGCGCGTTCAGCGGGTGTCACCTGAGAGTCGAAGATCGCTGCAGCCATGGAACCGATCCTCACCAAGTACGTGCGCGAGCCGAACGGCCACACGCTGGACTTCTACCTGAAGCACCAGGGGTACGACGGACTCCGCAAGTCGCTCGGCATGAAGCCCGGCGAGGTGATCGACGTCGTGAAGGCGTCGGGTCTCCGCGGCCGGGGTGGCGCGGGTTTCCCGACCGGCCTGAAGTGGCAGTTCGTGCTCAAGGACTCGCCGCTGCCGAAGTACATCTGCTGCAACGCGGACGAAAGCGAGCCCGGCACTTTCAAGGACCACGTGCTGATGGAGCGCAACCCGCACCTGCTCTTCGAGGGGTGCCTGATTGGCTGCTGGGCCATCGGCGCGAAGGTCGCGTACATCTACATTCGCGGCGAGTTCTACCACGTGCAGCGCGTCCTCGAAGCCGAGCTGGCGAAGGCGTACGCGCAGGGCTACGTCGGCAACAACATCCTCGGCTCGGGGTTCGACTGCGACATCGTGATTCACCGCGGCGCCGGCGCCTACGAGGCCGGCGAAGAGACCGCGCTCATCGAGTCGCTCGAAGGCAAGCGCGCGCAGCCGAGAATCAAGCCGCCGTTCCCGGCATCTTCGGGCCTCTACAACTGTCCGACCGCCGTCAACAACGTCGAGACGCTCTGCAACCTGCCCTCGATCATCATCAGCGGCCCGGAGTGGTTCGCCGTCGCTCGGGCCCGAGAAGAACGGCGGCCCGAAGCTGTTCTGCGTCAGCGGCCACGTGAAGAAGCCGGGCGTGTACGAAGCGTCGATGCGGACCACGCTCCGCGAGCTGATCTTCGAGCGCGCGGGCGGCATCCCGGACGGCCGGTCGCTGAAGGCCGTCATTCCGGGTGGATCGTCCGTGCCCATCCTGCTGCCCGATCAGCTCGACATCCCGGCCAGCTTCGACGACATCGTGAAGGCGGGGTCGATGCTCGGCTCCGCCGGCATCATCGTGATGGACGACACCACGTGCATGGTGTGGGCGGCGAAGAACCTGCTGCATTTCTACAAGCACGAATCGTGCGGCAAGTGCACGCCATGCCGGGAAGGCGGAGACTGGCTCCACCGGCTCCTGACGAGAATCGACAGCGGCGAAGGGGAGATGCGTGACATCGATCTCCTGCTCAGCGTCGGCAACAACATCGTGGGCAAGACGCTGTGCGCCTTCGGCGACGCGGCGGCCACGCCCGCGCTGACGACCGTCAAGCACTTCCGCGCGGAGTTCGAGGCGCACGTCCGCGAGGGGCGTTGCACCGTTCCCGCGGCGTGGCGCGCGTCGCGCGCGCCCGTAGGAGCGCACTGATGAGCGCCTGGATGCCCGGTCCGGGGGTGATCGCGCACGTCGGGTTGATCTTCGTCGTCTTCAACATCCTCGTCTTGTCGGCCGCATTCATGGTGTGGATGGAGCGCAAGGTCTGCGCGTACATCCAGGATCGCGTCGGGCCGAACCGCGTCGGCACCGAGGGCTGGCTGCAGCCGTTCGCCGACGTCATCAAGCTGCTCTTCAAGGAGCAGCTGCGCCCGAAGGCCGCCGACGCGCTGCTCTTCACGATCGCCCCGGTGATCTCCGCGGCGGCCGCGTTCGCGGCGTTCTCCGTCGTGCCGTTCGGAACCGAGACGACGCTGTTCGGGCTGCTGGACGAGCCGATTCCTTTGCAGGTCACCGACGTCAACGTGGCGGTGCTGGTGATCTTTGCCATCACGTCCATGGGTGTGTACGGCATCGTCCTGGCAGGCTGGAGCTCCAACAGCAAGTACTCGCTCCTCGGCGGGCTGCGCTCCGCGGCGCAGATGATCAGCTACGAGCTGTCGTACGCGCTGGCGCTGGCGGCGGTCATCATGCTGGCCGGGTCGCTGTCGCTGCGCGAGATCGTGCTCGATCAGTCCGGGACCTGGTTCGGGTTCATCCCGCGCTGGTTCGTGTTCCTGCAGCCCCTGGGATTCTTCATCTACATGTGCGCCGGCGTCGCGGAGACGAACCGTGCGCCGTTCGACTTTCCGGAAGCGGAGCAGGAGCTGGTCGCGGGGTATCACACCGAGTACAGCTCGATGAGCTTCGCGCTCTTCTTCCTCGCCGAGTACGTGAACATGGTGACCGTCTCGGCGGTGGCGACGAGCCTCTATCTCGGCGGCTGGCTGGGACCGTTCCTGCCCGACTGGCTGGCCTGGATCTGGTTCGTCGTGAAGGTGTTCCTCCTGCTGTTCTTCTATGTCTGGATGCGGTGGACGCTGCCGCGCTACCGCTACGACCAGCTGATGGAGTTCGGCTGGAAGTGGCTGCTGCCGGCGGCGGTGCTGAACCTGATTGCCACGGCGGCGCTCGTGCTGTGGATGGAGTTAGGACGATCGTGCGGGGCGGGTGAATTGATGACGGTCCTTGATTCGGCAGCGCCTGCGGCCCGCGCGAGGCGCGAAGCCGCCGGCTCGTTCCACGGTGCGAGCGAGCATGGGCGAGCGAGCCACGCGATCGGAGCGCGCCGACGAAGCGGCGCGCGAGAGCGCGTGTCGGGGAGCCGAGGGGCGAAGCCACTCGGATGAGCTAGACGATGAGCGAGATAGCCTTCTACATCTTCGCCGCGATTGCGGTCATCGCCTCCCTGCTCGTCGTCGGGCAGCGGAACCCGATGTACAGCGTCATGCTGCTGATCGTGTCGTTCGGCGCGCTCGCCGGGCTCTACATCCTGCTGGACGCGCCCTTCACGGCGGTCACGCAGATCATCATCTACGCCGGCGCGATCATGGTCCTCTTCCTCTTCGTCGTCATGCTGCTGAACGTGCCGCGTGAGGAACCCGCGCCGGCCAGCGTGGCGGGCATGCTGGGTCCGACGGGGTTGAAGATCGGCGCGGTCCTGTCGCTCCTGCTCGGCGTGGAGATTGTCTGGGCCCTCACACGGATTGGCGTCAGCCGGTTCGAGAGGGATGCCGGGTCGATCAGCTCGGTCGCCAACATCGGGCAGGTCCTCTTCACGACGCATGCGTTTGCGTTCGAAGTCACGTCGGTCCTGATCCTCGTCGCAATGATCGGCGCGGTCGTCCTCGCGCGGAGAGAGCACTGAGCTATGGTGCCGCTGAACTCGTATCTCGTGCTGTCGGGCATCCTGTTTTCGATCGGCACCGCGGGTGTGTTCCTGCGGCGCAACCTGATCACCGTGCTGCTCTCGATCGAGATCATGCTGAACGCGGTCAACCTGATGTTCGTGGCGGTGGGCCGCTACCGGGGCACGGTCGACGGCCAGATCATCACGTTTTTCGTGATGACCGTCGCCGCGGCGGAAGCCGCGGTCGGGCTGGCGATCGTCATTGCGCTCTTCAGACACCGCGAGACGCTCAGCCCAGACGCGTTCACGGCGCTCAAGTGGTGACATGCTGGTCCTGATTCCACTGCTGCCCTTCGTGGGCTTCGTCATCAATGCTGCGATCGGGCGGCGGCTGCCGAAGTCCGTCTCGGGGGGTGTCGCGTGCCTGGTGATGCTCGCGTCCTTCGCCGTGTCGGTGATCGCGTCGGTGAACCTGCTGATGCAGGGTGGGCACCACGCGCTGACGCAGAACGTCTACACGTGGCTGCCCTCGGGCGACCTGCAGGTGCCGTTCGAGCTGCGCCTCGATTCGCTGGCGACGCTGATGATCCTCGTCGTCACGGGCATCGGTTCGCTGATCCATATCTATTCCGTCGGCTACATGCAGGAGGAGACCGACAGCGAATACGCGCGGTACTTCTCGTACCTCAACCTCTTCGCGTCGTTCATGCTCGTGCTGGTGCTCGGCGCGAACTTCCCGGTGATGTTCGTCGGCTGGGAAGGCGTCGGACTCTGCTCGTACCTGTTGATCGGCTTCTGGTTCACGAAGCAGTCGGCCGCGGACGCCGGCAAGAAAGCGTTCGTCGTCAACCGCATCGGCGATTTCGGCTTCATTCTCGGCATCCTCGTCCTCTTCGCGACGTTCGGGACGCTCGACTTCCAGGGGGTTGCGGCCGCGGCCGCGGCGCGTCCGCGCGAAACCACCGAGTTCGGCGTGCTCACGATCGCGACGCTGCTGCTGTTCGTCGGCGCTACGGGCAAGTCCGCCCAGATTCCGCTGTACGTCTGGCTGCCGGACGCGATGGAAGGGCCGACCCCGGTATCCGCGCTGATCCATGCCGCGACGATGGTGACGGCGGGTGTTTACATGATCGGACGGAACGCGGTGCTGTTCTCGCAGGCACCGACCACCCTGGCGATCGTGGCCGGAATCGGCGTGGCGACGGCGTTGATGGCGGGGACCATCGGGCTCGTCCAGAACGACATCAAGCGCGTCCTGGCGTACTCGACCGTCTCGCAGCTCGGCTACATGTTCCTGGCCATGGGCGTCGGCGCGTATGCGGCCGGGATCTTCCACCTGTATACGCACGCGTTCTTCAAGGCCCTCCTGTTCCTGGGATCCGGCGCGGTGATTCATGCGCTCGCAGGCGAGCAGGACATCCAGAAGATGGGCGGGTTGAAGAAGTACCTGCCGATCACCTACTGGACGTTCCTGATCGGCGCGCTGGCGATCGCCGGTGTGCCTCCGCTCGCGGGGTTCTTCAGTAAGGACGAGATCCTCTTCAAGGCCTTCGCCGGCACCGGGATCCGCCATGGCTCGCTGCTGTTGTGGGCGGTGGGCGCCGTGACGTCGCTGCTGACGGCGATCTACATGTTCCGGCTCGTCTTCCTGACGTTCCACGGCGAACGCCGGGCCGCCGCGCATGACGACCACTCGCACGCGCACGCATCGGATCACGCCGCGCACGGGCATGGGCATGCTCATGCCCCGCACGACGCGCCGCCGTCGATGGCGATTCCGCTGATCATCCTGGCGATCGGATCGGTCCTCGCCGGGCTGGTCGGTGTGCCCCATGCGCTCTTTGGCAGCAATCGCATCGAGCAATTCCTCGAACCGAGCTTCGAGGTCAGCGCCGAAGCGCGGCCGGCCGAGGCGGCGGCTGAAGCGCCGGTCGCGTCGGAGTCCGGGGTCTCGCACGGCGCAGAATCCGATGTCGCGACGGAACGGCTGCTGATGGCCGTCTCGACGGGCATCGCGATTGCGGGCATCGGCATCGCCGGGTTCTTCTGGTTGCGGCGCCCCGACGCCGCCGCGGGACTCACGCGTCAGTTCCGCGGGATTCACCAGCTGCTCTCGCGAAAGTACTACGTGGACGAAATCTACGACGCGGTCGTCGTGCAGCCCATCAAGCACGGATCGATCGGGTTGTGGAAGGGCGCAGACGCCGAAGTGATCGATGGCGCCGTCAATGGCGTCGGGAGCTTCGTCCGGCGGAGCAGCGACATGCTGCGACGCCTCCAGACCGGGTCTGTGCGCGCGTACGCGGCGTCGCTGTTTCTCGGCGCGGTCTTGATTCTCGGATGGTACCTGTGGCCCTAACGTCGCTATGTTGTCAGTAATCGTCTTTCTCCCGCTCGCGGGCGCCCTCGTCACGCTGCTGGCCGGCGGACGCGGCGATCGGCCCGACCGGGAGCCGTTCGTGCGGAACGTCGCGCTGGGCGCCTCCCTCGTGACGCTGATGGCGACGCTCGTCCTGTGGGGCACCTTCGACCCAACGCTCGCCGACTACCAGTTCCGCGAGACCTACGAGTGGATCCCGCAATTCGGCATTCGCTACGACATCGGCGTCGACGGCATCAGCCTGTTCCTGATCGTCCTGACGGCGTTCCTGACGCCGCTCGCGCTCCTGTCGTCGTGGGAGTCCGTGCACAAGAACGTCAAGGCCTTTTCGTTCTTCCTGCTCGCGCTCGAAGCCGCGATGCTCGGCGTGTTCGTCTCGATCGATCTCTTTCTCTTCTACGTGTTCTGGGACGCGATGCTCATCCCGATGTACTTCCTGATCGGGGTCTGGGGCTACGAGCGGCGCGTCTACGCGGCGGTGAAGTTCATCCTCTACACCATGGCCGGCAGCGTGCTGATGCTCGTCGCGATCATCGGGCTCGCGCGAGAGTACTGGGACATGACCGGCCATCCCAGCTTCAGTCTGCTGGATTTCTACACGATCACGCTCTCACCGCAGATGGAGAGCTGGTTCTTCCTGGCGTTCACGCTCGCGTTTGCCATCAAGGTTCCGCTGTTCCCGTTCCACACGTGGCTTCCCGACGCACACGTCGAGGCGCCGACCGCCGGTTCGGTCATCCTCGCGGGCGTCCTCCTGAAGATGGGGACGTACGGACTGCTGCGGTTCGCGTTTCCGCTGTTTCCCGCCTCGGCCGCCGTGTTCGCGCCGTTCCTCGCGATCCTGGCCGTCGTGGGCATCGTCTACGGCGCGCTCGTCGCGATGGTGCAACCGGATCTGAAGAAGCTCGTCGCGTATTCGAGCGTCAGCCACCTGGGCTTCGTCGTGCTCGGGCTGTGCGCGATGAACGTGCAGGGCGTCCAGGGCGCCTTGTATCAGATGCTCAACCACGGCATCAGCACGGGAGGACTCTTCCTCGTCGTCGGGATGCTGTCCGACCGTCGTCACACGCGGCTGATTTCCGAGTTTGGCGGGTTGAAGCTGGCCGCTCCGCGTCTCGTGGCCGCATTCCTGCTCATCACCTTGTCGTCCATCGCGCTGCCGGGACTCAACGGGTTCGTGGGTGAATTCCTCATCCTCATCGGCGCGTTCCGGTGGAGCCCGAAGTTTGCGGCCGTGGCAGCCTCTGGCGTCATCCTGTCGGCGGTGTACATGCTCTGGATGTTCCAGCGGGTCAACTACGGGCCCATCAGACACGAAAAGAACCGCTGGCTGCCCGACCTCAGCGTGCGCGAATGGGCGCTGATGGTGCCGACGATCGCGATGGCAATCGTGATGGGCGTCGTCCCCGGCGTGTTTTTGCGGCCGATGGAACCATCGGTCAATCGCGTCATTCAGCGCATCACCAGCCCGGCGAGACAAGCGAGGCTGGAGGCCCTGCCGAAGGGCCCAGCGCTGGCAGGTCGGGCTGCGGACGCCAGACAGACTGTGGCTGAGAGCAGCGCGAAGCCCCGGAACAGCGGCGCGAGCGAAAGCGGAGCGCTGGCAGGTCGTGGGGGTGGGCCGCCTCCGCAAGGCTCCGGCGAGCTTGGCCGAAGCCTGGGCGTAGGCCAGGCCCCACGACAGGCAAACAAATGACCGACTACGTCGCCATCATTCCCATCGTCGTCGTCGTGCTGTCGGCCTGCGCGGCGCTCCTCGCCGAGTCCTTCCGGCGCCCTGGCGAGCGTATGCCGATCGCGATCTTCGGCCTCATCGGCCTGGCGGGCGCGGCCGTGTCCTCGGTCCTGCTGTGGCGGCTGGATGCGCAGAGCTTCGGCGTCGTGCGTGCCGACAAGTTTGCGCTCTTCATCAACATCGTCCTCTGCGTCGTCGGCGTGCTGACGATGCTGTTTTCACATGACGTGGTGGAGCGGGAGCAGCTTCCGCCGGGCGAGTACTATGCGCTCACGCTGTTCGCCATCAGCGGCATGATGCTGATGGCGGCCGCGACCGATCTGCTGGTGATCTTCCTCGCCCTCGAGGTGTTGTCGCTGGCGGTCTACGTCCTCACTGGACTCCGGCGCTCCAGCGGCGCGAGCGCAGAGGCCGCCTTCAAGTACTTCCTGCTGGGCGCGTTCTCGAGCGCGTTCTTCCTGTACGGCGTGGCGTTCGCGTTTGCGGTATCCGGTTCGACCCGTCTCGATGACCTCGGTGCGGCGCTGGCAGCCGGCTCGGCCGTCGAGCCGTCGACGTTCGCCCTCCTGGCGCTCGGGCTCCTGGCCGTCGGGTTCGCCTTCAAAGTCTCCGCGGTGCCCTTTCACATGTGGACGCCGGACGCGTATGAGGGCGCGCCCACGATCGTGACGGCTTTCATGTCAACGGGCGTGAAGGCGGCGGCGTTTGCGGCGTTCGTCCGCGTGTTTCTGTCGCCGCTCGAACCGCTGAAGGATCAGTGGATTCCCATGCTGTCGGTTGTCGCCGCCGCGACGATGATTCTCGGCACTGTCGTGGGCGTGGTGCAGGGCAACGTCAAGCGCATGCTGGCGTACTCGAGCATCGCGCACGCCGGATACCTGCTGCTCGGGCTCATCGCGACGACGGATACCGGCAAGGCGGCGGTGCTCTTCTATCTGCTCGCGTACGCGGTCACCAACCTCGGCGCGCTGGGCATCGTCGCGCTGCTCGGCACCGAGCATCACGGCCACGACGAGCTGCGGGACTTCGCCGGGCTGGCGCACTCGCGGCCTGCGCTGGCGGCGCTCATGACGGTGTTCCTGCTGTCGCTGGGCGGGTTTCCGCCGACGGCCGGGTTCATCGGCAAGTGGTACATCTTCAGCGCAGCCATCGAGCGTGGACACTACTGGCTCGCGATTCTCGGCGTGCTGACGAGCGTCGTCTCGGTCTTCTTCTATCTGCGCATCGTCGTCATGATGTACATGACCGAGGGCAGCGAGATTCCACGCCCGCGCATTACGGCTACGGCCGTCGCCGGCCTCGCGCTGGCGCTGGTTGCGGTCTTGTATCTTGGCGTGCTGCCGTCACGCATCATCGAGCTTGCACTGGCTTCGATTGGAACTATTCAGTAGTAACGGTTATCGGTTGTCGGTTATCGGTTATCGGTTGTCGGTTGTCGGTTGTCGGTTGTCGGTTCCTGGGTTGTCGGTTATCGGTTATCGGGGCTCGATGATCTGTTCATGACAAAGTTCGAGTCCATACCGTCGATCGAGCAGCTCCGGCAGCGGCCTTCGGTTCTTGCGCTCGAGGTCAGTTACGGGCGCCAGGCTGTCATCGACGCGCTTCGGCTTGAAGCGGACGCGATGCGGGCGCGATTGGCTTCGGGCGAGTCCCCTGCGGATGTCGCACTCGAGATCGAGCGCGCCGTGCCGGCGCGGTTACAGTCCCGCCACGCGCCGTCACTGGTCCCCGTCATCAATGCGACCGGCGTCGTCGTCCATACGAATCTTGGACGCGCGCCGCTGAGCCGGTCGGCGGTCGATCGCGTCGCGTCCCTGGCGTCCGGCTATTCCAATCTCGAGTACAGACGTCGTGAAGGGCGCGCGCGGTCGTCGTGACGCCCACGCCGAGCGGTTGATCTGCCACCTCACCGGCGCCGGGGCCGCCGTGATCGTGAACAACAACGCTGCGGCGACGCTGATCGCGCTGGCGGCGCTGGCCGCGGGCCGCGAGGTCATCATCTCGCGCGGGGAGCTGGTGGAGATCGGCGGCGGGTTCCGCGTGCCTGACGTCATGGCGCAGTCCGGGGCCGTGCTCCGCGAGGTGGGAACCACCAACCGGACGCGCGTGAGCGACTACGCCGCTGCGATCTCTGAGCGCACGGCTCTGATTCTGCGGGTCCACCCGTCGAACTTTCGAATCGAAGGCTTCACCGAGCGTCCCACACTCGAGGACCTGGTGAACGCGGGACGGCGGTTTGGTGTGCCGGTTGCCGAGGATCTCGGCAGCGGCTATCTGGGTGTGCCCGCCCGGGACGATGTCCTCGCCGACGAACCGGTCGCGGCGGCGAGCATCGGCGCCGGCGCAAATCTCGTGATGTTCAGTGGCGACAAGCTGCTTGGCGGTCCCCAGGCTGGAATCATCGCAGGCACTGAAGCGGCGGTCTCCTCCATCAGACGTCATCCGCTCATGCGGGCCCTGCGAGCGGACAAGATGGCGTACGCCGCGCTCGAAGCCACGCTCGAAGAGTATGCAGCCGGGCGAGCGTCCGACACCGTGCCCGTCGCGCGCATGATCGCCATGTCAGCTGACGCGATCGGACGGCGTGCGGATGCTCTGGCAGGCAGGTTGGTCCAGGACGGCCTGAGTGCCGACGTCGTGGGCGGGTCTTCTGCGATCGGCGGCGGCAGCGCTCCTGGCGCGGACCTTCCGACGCGCCTGGTCGCGATACGCGCGCCTGCCAGCCGGCTCGAAGCCGCGCTTCGCGCGCAACGTCCGCCAGTCATCGCGCGAATCGAGAACGATCGCGTCGTGCTCGACCTCAGGACTGTCTTCCCCGACGACGATGCGTTGCTCGGCGACGTCGTTGCCAAAGCGGCGGCATCGCTCCTCCCCTGACACCCGACACCGGGCGGAAACCCACCGGACGGTAGCACTTCGAGGAGCGTTCGGGATAACATTCTCATTCGAACCGCATCCAGATGAAGACGCCCGAGGTCACCGACAACACTCCTCCGCCTGTTGACGTGCCGGAGTACCGCCCGCTCGAGCGGTTCTGGCCGTACGTGGATCTGTCCGAACAACCAGGCGACGAGGAGCTGGCGAAGCTCGATCCGGCGCTCGCGGAGGCGCTGTTCGGCACGCCACCGCGGCCGTTCTCGGTGTCGCTGGAGTTTCCTGCGTTCGAGGGGCCGTCCTACGCGCGCGCGATCGAGCTGGCACGCAGCTCCGCCGAGTATCGCGAGATCGGCACGGGCGGCGCGCTCCGGCATCGCGCCCGTTTCCTTTCGCAGGACGCGGTGCGGCTGCGCGACCTGTTCGAGATCGTGGGGCGCCTGGACGCGTGCGAGGTGCTCATCGACGATCGGCCGCTGCCGTACGCGCGTGAGCTGTGGCTGCCGCTGATGTGGTTTCTCATCGGCTGAGACGCACGACCAGTCGAGCGTTTACGAATCCATGGCCGAGCAAACCGACGTCCAGCGCGACCTGCAGAGCCTCGCGGCCGATCTCAAGCGCCTGGAAGCGGAGTACAACATGTACTTCGCGGGGCGCCTGCCGCGTCCGCCGTGGGAGACCCGCGGACGGGTCGAGGCGTTCATCAAGCGCTACGACCGCGGGTACAGCATGGGGACGGGCGATCGATTCCGCTTCGAGACGCTCCAGTCGCGCTTCCAGGCCTTGGTCGATCTCTGGGATCGCGGGCTGCGTTCGCGCGAGGAGGGGCGGCGCGGCCCGTTCGCGCAGCCGCTGCCGAAAACCGGATCGAAGAAACCGGGCGGCGGCGGAAACGTCCTGAACGTCACCGCGTTCCAGGACCCGGTCCGCGAGATGGACAAGCTCCACTCGTTGTACGATTCACTGATGGACGCGCGGCGCCAGCACGGCGAGGATGTCGTGCCGTTCCACAAGTTCGCGGCGCTCGTGAAGAATCAGGTCTCGAAGCTGCGCGACGAAGGCAATGCCGAGGTCGCATTTCGCGTCGCCGTGAAGGATGGAAAAGTCGCGTTCACCGTGCGCGCGATGCGAGACAAGCAGGGGGGGAAAGAATAAACTGCGGATTGCGGACTGCGGACTGCGGATTGTATCTCGATTGCGGATTGGGGATTGGGATTGGGATTGCGGATTGCGGATTGCGGATTGTGGGTAACGAACGAAGACCGGAGCGCCGAACGACGCCCCGGTCTCGTATCGGGGACTAGCTGACTTTGGTCACGTTGCCGGCCTGCTGGCCTTTGGGGCCTTCTACGATCTCGAACTCGACCGCCTGGCCTTCCTCGAGCGTCCGGAAACCGTTGCCCTGGACTGCTGAGAAGTGAACGAAGACGTCAGCGCCGCCGTCACGTTCAATGAAGCCATACCCCTTAGCATTGTTGAACCACTTGACCTTACCTGTGATACGCATCGTACTTTTCCTGCCTTGCAAGTTCGCGGCGGATAAACGCCGCATGACACCTACGTCCATGCCGGTGCTCTCCTGCATCGGCCTTGGACACAAAAAAAGACCGCGAGTTCGCGGCCTCGACTTCTAGTGCTGGCCTCCCAGCCTGAGGGCCATACTAACTGTCCGGCGGTGTAAATGTCAAGTAAACAGACACAAATGCGTGCCATTCTCAGCGTGTCCGACAAGACTGGTCTGGTCGATTTTGCGACAGGCCTCGCCGCGCGTGACGTGGAGCTCGTCTCGACGGGCGGCACCGCCGGCGCGCTCAGCGCGGCCGGACTGCCGACGACCGGCGTCACCGAGGTCACTGGTTTCCCGGAAATGATGGACGGCCGCGTCAAGACGCTCCATCCCGCGATCCACGCGGGGATCCTCGCCCGGCGGCACCGCGCCGACGACCTCGCCGCGCTCGCGTCGCAGAACATCACGGCGGTCGACCTCGTGGTCGTGAATCTCTATCCCTTCGCCAGGACGGCGGAGAACCCCGAGACGCCCTTCGACGATCTACTCGAGCAGATCGACATCGGCGGGCCCAGCCTGATTCGCGCAGCCGCGAAAAATTTTCGTGACGTCCTGGTCGTGGTCGACCCGGGTGACTATCCGCACGTGCTGCAGCAGCTCGGACGCGCGGGCGGCCCCGAGCTCGAGTTCCGGTTCGAGCTGATGCGGAAGGCCTTCATGCACACGGGCCAGTACGACCTCACGATCGGCATGACGATGAAGGCCGTCGACTATGCGGGGGGCTCGATGGTGCGCCACGCCGTGCCGTCCCATCATCCGAAACCCAAAGCGCTGCGGTACGGGGAGAATCCGCACCAGCGGGCGTCCTGGGTCCCGAACCCGGCGCCGTTCATGCCGCCCTGGGTCGTCCACCAGGGCAAGGAACTGTCGTTCACCAACCTGCTCGATCTCGACGCCGCGGCTCGCATCGCGCTGGAGTTCACCGATCCGGTCGGCGTGGTGATCAAGCACACGAACCCGTGCGGGGTGGCGACGGGCGCGACCATCGCGGACGCCTACGTTCGCGCGCGCGATGCCGACTCACTCTCGGCGTTCGGCGGCATCGTCGGAGTCAATCGCGGGCTCGACGCGGAGACCGCGCGCGCGCTGACCTCGACCTTCATCGAAGCCGTCCTTGCGCCGGGCCTGGACGACGCCGCACGCGAAATCCTGGCGACCAAGCCCAACATGCGCGTGGTCACCACCGACTTCCGCAAGCTGATCGCGCCGCCGGGCAGCGAGGTGTCCGACGAGATGCGCACGTTTCTCGGCGGGCTGCTGACGCAGGAGCGCGACTGGGTGACCGAGGCGCGCGAGCCGTGGCCGCAGGGTGAATTCCCGAAGGTCGTCACGAAGCGCGCACCGACAGCGGAGGAATGGGACGCGCTGCGGTTCGCCTGGCGTGTCACCGCCCACGTGAAGTCCAACGCCGTGATCTTCACGGCGGCGGATCGGACGCTCGCCATCGGGGCCGGTCAGATGAGCCGCGTGGACGCCGTCAAGGTTGCCGTCATGAAGGCGGCGGGATCGCTGGCCGGCTCCGTGGCGGCGTCGGACGCGTTCTTTCCGTTCCGCGATGGCCTCGACGCTGTGGCCGACGCGGGCGCGACGGCGATCGTGCAGCCCGGTGGATCGGTTCGCGACAGCGAGGTCGTCGCAGCGGCCGACGAACGCGGCATCGCGATGGTGTTCACCGGGAAGAGGCATTTCAGGCACTAGACGGTGGAGCCTCCCGCATCGGATCGCTCGGGGCGTCACACGTCGTCCGACATGCGAGACATCTCACGCGTCGTGCTGCCGCTGCTGTTCGTGCTGGCGGTCGCGCCGTACCTCATCGATCTCGACGGGTCCTCGATCTGGGACGCGAACGAGGCGTTCTACGTCGAAACGCCGCGCGAGATGATGGAGCGTGGCGACTACATCAGCCCGACCTTCAACTACGAGCCGCGGCTGAACAAACCGGTCCTCAGCTACTGGATCGTCGCAGCGTTCTATCACGTGTTCGGGGTGTCGGTCGCGGTACAGCGCATTCCCATCGCCATCGGCGCGCTGGTGCTGATCGCGACGGCGTTCCTGCTGGCCCGCGCCGCGGCGCCGGACGGCGTGGCGCGCGCCGCCGGATGGTGGGCCGCCCTCGGACTCGCCGCCTCGCCCCGCCTGGTGATGTTCGGGCGCCGCATCTTCATCGACATCTACGTCTCGATGTTCATGGCGCTCACGCTGACGTGCTTTGCGCTCGCAGAACGGTACCCGGCGCGACGCCGGACGTTCCTGCTGTGTATGTACGCGTGTGTCGGGCTCGGTGTGTTGACGAAGGGACCGATCGCGGTCCTGCTGCCGGGCCTCGTGTTCGCGTTGTATCTGCTGGCGCACGGCGAGCTGCGACGCGTGCGCGAGATGCTCATACCGTCCGGTACGCTGATCGTACTGGCCATCGTCGTCCCCTGGTACGCGGCGCTCTACGCCCGGCACGGCTGGGATCCGATCCTTCAGTTCGTCTTCGGTGAAAACGTCGCGCGATACACCGAAGGACTCGGCGTGGCCGCGCAGCGCGGCGTCTGGTTCTACCTGCCGGTCGTGTTCACCGACGCGTTCCCATGGTCGGTCTTCCTGTTTGCGGCGGCGGCCGCCTGGTTCGCGGATCGGCGCGGCCCGATCACTGGACCCGCACCCGCCCAGCGCGTCCGGACGATGCTCTGGATGTGGGTCGTCGTCATTGTCGGGTTCTTTTCGCTGTCGGCAGCGAAGCAGGATCTCTACATCTTCCCGATCGTGCCGGCCGTGGCCGCGCTGGTCGGCGTTCTGATCGCTCGAGCGCTTGCGAGCAGTCCGGCCACAGGGAGCGGACTCTCGGCGGTCCGCGTGACGACGATGAGCCTGGGCGCGCTGTTGATCGTGCTGGGCGCCGTCGTCATGCACGTGTTCAAGACCGCATTGTCCATTTACGCGCTCGACGGAGCAGGCGAGGCCGCGGTCTTCGTGATTGCGGGCGGCGTGGCCGCGTTCGTTCTGGCGCTGCGGCCCGATCGGCGTCGAGTGGAGATGGCGGTGTCAGGCGTGATCGCCGCAGTGGTGGCCGTGAACTGGGTGTTCGTCCTGCGCGTGCTTCCCAGCTTCGAAGCGTACAAGCCGGCCCCGCGCTTCGCAGAGGTACTCAAACAGCGCGCCGGCCCAGACGACCTCATCGTCACCTACAACGTCGCGCTGCCCAGCCTCGTCTACTACCTGCACCGCCATACCGATGTGTTCTATCAGCACGAGCCGGTGCTGGAACTGCTCCAGTCGGGACGTGCCGTCTATCTGATGGTGCCGACGCAGGACTACGGGACGATCCAGAAAGGCTCGCGGGTCGCAACGTGCGTCATCGGCAGCCAGCCGACCTTCGATGTCAAGCTGAGGAACGCGCTGATGCGCGATCCGCTGCCGGAGATTCTCCTCGTGACGAATCGGTGCACCGATCGGGGGGCGTCGTAATCAGGGTCGAGCCGGGCACTCCAGCAGCGCCAGCCGATTCGTCGATACGCGGCGGGCGCAGGTGGCAGGCGCCTCGCAATCGCGCGTCGTCAACTGAAGGAAGTAGCGTCGCTCGTTCGGTTGATTGTCGAGGCTCACCTCGTAGAAACGCTGCATGTAGGCATGCAGGCCCCACTCGGTGCCTGCGGCCGCGCACGTCCGTATGGTGGTGCCCCGCTGAATGAACGGGGCCAGCGACCTGTACTCGACCATCCAGTCCGCATCGCGTCGCTCCAATGTCGCCCCGAGAATCGGCAGAGCTGCGGCGGCGAGGAGCAGCAGAGCCCCGACAACGCCGGCGACGCGACTCAACACGCGACCGCCGGGCGGGCCTTGCGGGGCCGGCATCCCAAACAGCGATGCGGTCAGCCCGGCAAACCCGAGCGCGAAGAGCGGAATGGACGGGACGAGGTAGTGGCCCGCGATCTTCGAGCTGACGATGACCGGCACCGATCCGCAAAAGGCCAGCGCAAGGAAAAACCACGTCCAGGGATTGACCTTGCCGGGCGCGCGCGGTGATGCCCTGAAGCGCGCGATGATCCACACGACGGTGAGCAGCGCCAGCATCCGCATGATCACGCCGCCGCCCAGATGGCGTGCGAGCCCCAGCGGCCTGCTGCCGCCTCCGCCTTTGCCGGCAACGATCGACGCCACCACCTGCTGGTCCCAGTAAGCGCCAAGCGAGCCTCTCGCGGCCGCGGACGACAGGATAAGAGCCGTCCCGACAGCGATCGTGACGCCCATCGTCACGCCGCTCCTGATCGCGGCGCTTCGGTGAGCCGGCAGGATGAGCGCGGCCAGCACCGGCGCGGCCAGCGGAAACAAGCCGACCGGCCCCTTCGTCAGGACTGCAGCAAGAACGCAGACGCCGGCGAGCGCCGACCACGCCCGGCCAGAGCCCGCGGACGCGATCGAGCGGACGAACGCCAGCACCGCCATCGTCGTCAGCGCGGCCTGCGTTGTCTCGAGCATGTTGTTCACGATCGCCCACGTAACGGTCGACGGCAGCAGCCAGAAGATGACGGGCAGCCAGTCGAACCTGGAATCGCGCATCGTGTGTCGCCAGACGAGGATCGTCAGCACGAGGGTCAGCGCGCCCATCGCGACCGAATACACCCGCTCAACCGCCAGGTGATCGCCGAAAAGCGCGAACGCCGCTCCCTGCAGTGCGAAACCGAGGGGCGGCTGTTCGTGAAACTGCGGATAGACGGTTGCCGTGTAGAAGGGAAACCAGAAGCTACCCAATCCCTCGGCAAGATTCCGTGAGAGGACGGCATAGGTGACGCCGTCCAGGAACATCCCGGGCTGCGTCATCCGCGGGATCGTCAGGCACGCGAGCGCGCCGGCAATCAGCAGGTGGAAGGGTGAGACCGGTCGACGCGCCTCGCGATCGTCCGGACGATCATTCACACGCGTCTCAGCTCGTCGATCGTGACCGTCGCCGGTCCGAACTTGCCGACGACGAAGCCGGCAGCCCGATTCGCGAGCCTGGCGGCGTCGGTCAGCGTGGCGCCGGCGGCGACGCCGAGCGCCAGCGCGCTGATGACGGTGTCCCCGGCGCCCGTGACGTCGGCGACCTCGCGGGCTTCCGCGGGCAGCTCGACTTCCTCGTCCGGACCCAGCAGCCACATGCCCTGATCGCCGCGTGTCAGCAGGACCGACTCGCAGCCCGCCCGTTCGCGGAACCTGCGGGCCGCCTCCCGCGCGTCGGCAGGAGTCCGGATTCGCATGTGCGTGACCGCTTCGGCCTCGTGATGGTTCGGGGTCACGACGCTTGCGCCGCGGTAGTACTCGATGTGCGCCACCTTGGGATCGACCAGCACCGGGATCCGCCGCTGCTGCGCGGCCTTGATCGCGGCCGCCGCCACGCGCTGGGAGACGACGCCCTTCAAGTAGTCCGAGATCAGGATCGCCCGCGCCGATCCGGACAACTCTTCAATCCGCCTGATGACTGCTGCCTCGATGGCGCCGGTCACCTCATCGTCTTTTTCGTGATCGATGCGCGCGACCTGCTGGTTGCGCGTCGTGACAACGCGCAGCTTCCGCGTCGTGGGCCGTGACGGGTCACTCACGACGCCCGCCGTGCCGATCGACCGCTGCACGAGATCCGCGACGAGCCGCGATCCATCCGAATCGCTCCCGATCACGCCGACGGTCTCGACGCGACCGCCCATGGCAACGAGATTCGTCGCGACGTTGGCGGCACCGCCGAGACGCCACATCTCGTGATCGAACCGAACGATCGGCACCGGCGCCTCGGGTGAGATGCGATCGACCGTGCCGATCACGAAATGGTCGACCATCAGGTCGCCGACGACCAGGACCAGGCTGGACGCGCCAGCGAGCCGATCGAGAAGACCATTGAGGTTCATTGTTCATTCGATTCGCGACGGCGGAGTGTGGGCTGGCGTCGCCGCCGCGTCGCCGGCATACGGCAGCGTCACGAGGATGAGAAACAACATCAGGAACTCGGAATCGCCGAAATTGTATTCGAACATCCCGGCGCCAAGCATCGCTGCCACGCAGGCGAGCCCGCCAGTGGCCAGCGACGCCACGCGGCCCGCCTTCCACAGGCGCAGGAAGTCCTGACACAACACCACGACGAACCAGCACCAGATCGCCAGCGCCGGTAGCCCGCGCTCCGCCGCAATCTGCAGCGGGACGTTGTGCAGGTGGGGGTTGAGCTGCCTGATGGCCATCGGATCGCGATAGTGCGGATAGACGCGGATGACCATATCCGGTCCGACGCCCACGATCGGGTGATCCCGGATGATGTGCAGTCCCGAACGTATCATCGCCAGCCGGTCGCGGTTCGATTGCACGGTCGACTGGCTCGTTTCGTTGTCGCCCGCCAGCTCTTTCAGGCTGAACGACGAGTACAGGCGCTCCGTCAGGTGAGTCGGTGCCACGGCGATGAAGATCGCAAAGAGCACGGGCAGCAGCGCGATCAGTCGGAAATCCCGCAGCAGGAACAGCACGCCGACGCCTGCGCAGGCGCCGACCCAGGCATTGCGGCTGAGCGTCAGGGCCAGCGCGACGACGAGCGCCGGCATGATCAACGCCGGCCAGACCCGATCCTGTTTGCGGAACATCAGCCGCGCCGCGGCCGTGCACGTGACGAGCATGATCACGCCGGAATACGTCATGTAGTGCGTGAGCACTCCCTGGACGCGCCTGGCGACGTTGTCATAGTTGAGGATGCCGTACTGGACGATGCCATAAATGGCGTGGACGGCGCCCACGCTGATGATCACGTCGACAGCCGTGAGGCTCCGATTCCCGCGCAGCAGGCGATACGCGATCGGCACGATGATGAAGAGTACGAGCTGCTTGCTGTCGACCAGGCTGACCGCGGGATCCACGGAGAAGAGCGAAGCGACCAGCGTGGCACCCGCGTACGCCAGCAGCGGCCAGAACATCCGCGGAACGTCGACCCGCTCCCGCCCGATGACGACGAGCAGCAGCCACAGAAGGACGGTCAGCCCCAGCATGATGCCGGCGGCTGCGATCGAGAACTGCGCGGCGCACGCAAACCCGAGCAGCGACAGATACGCGGCGCGTTCGAGCGCGGACGTTTGCTGTCCCGGAGCCTTGGTCATCAGCATCGGTCAGCGGTCAGAGGCATCTCCAGCCCCCGAGACACAGGATTCATGACGCGTTCGGTCGCAGCGATGACGGTTTCCGGCGCCAGCGTCGTCAGGCACCTGAAATCGCCGTGCACGCAGACCCGCTGTTCGCACGGCCGGCAGGCGAGTCCCTGAATCTGCGCGGACGCGATGGGTATCCGCGGGTCACGCCACGGCGCCGAGCGCTCGGGCAGCGTCGGTCCGTAAATCCCCACGATGGGCGTCTTCGTCGTCGCGGCGATGTGGAGCGGACCGGTGTCGCCGCCGACAAAGAGCCGGCTCCGCTCGACGAGCGCCCGCAGTTCCGCCAGGTCGATCTCTCCGAACTCGAGTACCCGATCCGCGCGCTCCGGCCCGAGCTGGGCGCGCGCCGTTCGCGCGATCCGATCCGCGGCGTCTGCATCGGATGGACCCGAGCTGAGCACGATTCGTCGGCTGGCGTCCGCCGCCGCGAGCGTCGTCACGAGGCTGACGAACGACGGCTCGGGCCAGCGGCGAAACGGATTGCCCGCGCTGACGTGAATCACGATCACCGAGTGCCTGCCGTCCACACCCGCCGCGCGCAGGCGTGCGTCGATCCGCTTGTCGACGGCGGGGTCGAGCGTCATTTCGACCGCGTCCCGCGTCGGATCCGGATGGCCAGCCGGCCAGCCGTTCAGCGCGGAGATCAGATCCCACTGGCTTTGAACCGAATGCCTGGGTTGCAGCTCGCGCGGCCGGTGTACGGTTCGCGTGTAGTGCCAGGCGCGCCCCTGGATGTCGTAGCCGAGCCGCACCGGGGCGCCCGTCGCGCGCGTCAGCCACGAGCTTCGCGGCCCGCCGTGGAGGTCGACGACGACGTCGAATCGGGCGCGGCGGAGCCGGCGCGCGAGCGCGATATCGTCGAGCACTCGCCGCAGACCGCGCGTGCGGGGGACCACGATGACCTCGTCCACGTGTGGATTACCGCTCACGACGGCGGCGGCGCCCTGTTCGACGAGGTAGGTCACGTGTGATGTCGGGAATGTGCGCTTGAGCGCCCGCAAGATCGGCGTGGTGAACACGACGTCGCCGATGAGCCGCAGTCGGATGAGCAGTACTTTCACAGTTTTGCGGCCAGCCCTGCGGGGGACGTGGACATCGAGCCGATACCGTCTAGGGCTCGATGGTCGCCTCGTCCAGCAGCATGACCGGAATATCGTCCTTGATGGGGTAGACGCGTTTGCACTGGCCGCACTTCAGGGCCGTGCCGTTCTTGACGAGGTCGACTTTCGTTTTGCAGTTGGGACACGCCAGGATCTCGAGCAGCTCTGGGTCGACGGGCATAATGCTGGACTCCACATGCACACAGACGGCGCATTTTTGCAGGCGGCAGGACTATATCAGTTTGCGTCCCGCGCCCGCTGACGTCATTATAGTCAGGCAGATGCGGTCATTCCTCTGCGTGCTGCTCGTCATTGCCGTCAGCCTCGCCGCGCCCTCGACCGCGCGCGGCCAGTCGACGAAGCCCGATCCGTTCGACACGCCGGCGTATTTCTTCCTGCTTGGCCGGTATCTCGAGGGCGAAGGCAAGATCGACGAAGCGATTGCCGCCCACAGGCGCGGCATCGAGCTCGAGCCGGAATCCGCCGAGCTGCGGGCCGAGCTGGCTGGCCTGTACGCCCGCCAGGACAAGGCGGTCGAGGCCGTCGAAACGGCGGAAGCCGCGCTGGCCCGCGATCCCCAGAACCACGAAGCCAATCGGATTCTGGGATCCGTCTACGCGATCCTCTCCGAGCAGCAGCGGCCGTTGCGTCGCGGCGACAACCCGGACACGTATTCGGCGCGCGCCATTTCGGCGCTCGAGAAAGCGCGTGGCGACGGGATCGACGTCGCGCTCGATCTGACGCTCGGCCGGCTCTACGTGCAGACCGGCGAGTTTGCCAAAGCCGTGCCGCTGCTCCGGAAGGTCGTGGAGGAGCAGCCGGGCTTCGTCGAGGGAGCGTTCCTCCTGTCCACCGCGCTGGAAGGCGCGGGGCAGACCGACGAAGCCATCGCCACCATGCAGGAGGTCCTGCGCGACAACCCGGGGTCGTTTCGCGCGCAATTGCGCCTCGCCGAGATCTTCGAACGCGAGCAGCGCTGGAACGACGCGGCCGACGCGTACGCGAAGGCACAGTCGCTGAACCCGCGCGCGGGCGCGCTGACGCCCAACCGCGCCGCGGCGCTGCTGGCGGCCGGACGACTCGCGGAAGCGCGCGACCTCGTGCAGCGGACGCTCAATTCCGGACGGACCAACCCGAATGACCCCGTGCTGTTGTATCTGCTCGCGGAAAGTCAGCGGCTGCTGCGCGAGCTGGATGCCGCGCAGGCGAGCGCGCAGAAGCTGCTCGCGGCCAACCCCAACGACGTGCGGGCGCTCCACGTCATGTCGCTGATCCTTCAGGACAAGGGGGACATTCCTGGTGCCGAGCGCGTCCTGAGAGACCTGATCACGCGCGACCCACTCGATGCCAACGCGCTCAATTCGCTCGGCTACATGTTCGCGGAGCGCGGCGAACGGCTGACCGAGGCGGTCGATCTGCTGCAACGCGCCCTCAAGATCGAGCCCGACAACCCGTCATATCTCGACAGCCTTGGCTGGGCGTACTTCCAGCAGGGCCGGATCGATCTTGCCGACCGCCCGCTGACCGAAGCCGCGGCGAAGCTCAAGGACAGCTCGGTCGTCCAGGAGCATCTGGGCGATCTGCGTTTCAAGCAGCAGCGGTTCGGCGACGCGGCCGCGGCGTGGGAACGCGCGCTCGCCGGCGACGGGCAGTCCATCGACAAGGCCAAGATCGAAAAGAAACTTCGCGAGGCCAGAGGCCGGATGTGAGTCACGGCAGGCTCTCGGTTCTGACCTTCTGCCTTCTCGCGATCACGTCCTGCGCTCCACGGCTCGCGTCTCTCCCCTCAGGCCCCGGAACCCCGTTCGCCGGGTACGCCGCTGCGTACGATCAGGCGGTCGCGTCGTGCCGCGACGTGCGGACGCTCGCCGCGGTTCTGGCGCTCTCGGGCCGTGCCGGCCGGACGCGCCTCGGCGGGAAGATCGACGCGGGTTTCGAAGCACCTGGTCGCGCGCGCCTGGAGCTCCCGGCTCCCGGCCGTCCGTACTTCACGTTCGTGGCGAACGGGAACGACGCGACGCTCGTGCTGCCGCGCGACAAGCGGGTGCTTCGCGGCGCCCCACCCGAGGCGACGCTCGAGGCGCTCGCGGGCGTGTCGCTGGGACCCGACGAGCTGCGCTCGATTGTCGCCGGATGTGGGTACGGCGCGGGCGCGCCGGCCTCCGGCCGCGAGTTTCCCGGTGGTTGGGCGGCCATCGATGTCGGGGGCACGCCGAACTGGATCCAGCAGATGAACGGCACCTGGCGGCTCGTCGCTGCCGTCCGTGGTCCGCTCGAGGTGCGGTACGCCGATTTCCAGTCCGGCCGGCCGCTGACGATCCGGCTGCACAGTACGCCAGGCCAGACAGGCGCGGCCGTGAACGTGACGATTCGGCCATCCCAGGTCGACATCAACCAGCCCCTCGGCCCTGAGGTCTTTCAGGTCGAGGTCCCCGCCGACGCCACGCCGTTGACGCTCGACGAGCTGCGGCAGGCGGGGCCGCTCGGACGCTGATCGTTGGGCAAGAAGCGCATCGTCATTCGCGCGCATGCCAAGGTGAACCTCGATCTGCGCGTGCTCGGGTCGCGGCCTGACGGTTACCACGAGCTGCGCACCGTGTTCCAGTCGCTCGCGCTCCACGACACGCTGGTCTGCGCGGAGCGTCCGGGCCGCTTTGCGATCAAGTGCCGCCACGCCGGCGTGCCCCTCGACGACTCCAATCTCGTCTGGCGCGCCGCTGCCGCGCTCTGGACTGCGATCGGCCGCGCGGGTCCTCCGGCTGACGCCGTGATCACGATCCAGAAACAGATCCCGCTGCGGGCAGGTCTCGGCGGCGGCAGCACGAACGCTGCCGCCGCGCTTCAGGCGCTCGGACGCCTCTGGGGCGGTGTGCCGCTCACGCTCCTGCGCGAGGTGTCCGCAGGAATCGGCGCCGACGTGCCGTTCTTCCTCTCGGGCGGCACGGCGCTCGGTCTGGGGCGCGGGGAAGAGATCTATCCGCTGGTCGATCTGCCGAGGCACTGGGTCGTCGTCGTGCAGCCGCCGTTTGGCGTCTCGACCGCGGAAGCCTACACGTGGTACGACGAAGACCGCGCCGCGGGAATCCGCGAGCCGCGCGAGGTGCAGATCCTGCCCGTCCCCTGGCCGTCGCGGGCGGCGCAGATGATCAACGATCTCGAACCGCCGGTCGTCCGGCGTCATCCCGAGATCCTCACGTTGAAGAGCCAGCTCCGTGATGCCGGGGCGGTCGCCGCCGCGATGTCCGGCAGCGGCTCGGCGGTGTTCGGCCTCTTCCGGAGCTGGACTGCGGCGACGCGCGCGGTCAAGCCCCTCGCGCGGGGGGGCGCGCGCGCGTTCCTCACGCGGACGTTGAGCCGGGGCGAACACGAGCGCCGCGCGCGCCCGGTCACCACCCGATCAGCCCGGGCCTGATTGACCGTAGGGCCATCGGCCGTATAAACTTATCCCTTTGCGGACGTGTCCGCGAGCGGCGACGAGCGGTTCTGGACCAACCACGTGCAGGACCGCCACTGTGGAGAACCGTCGTGGAGCAGCCCGTCGTGCAGAACCCGTCGGCATCGATGGGGCGTGGCCAAGTGGTAAGGCGCGGGACTTTGGATCCCGTATTCGAAGGTTCGAATCCTTCCGCCCCAACCAGTCTGGCGTCTCCTGAGACAGATCGTATGAGTCGCGGGCAGTTGAAGCTTTTTTCAGGTTCCGCGCACCGGGCGCTCGCCACCGAGATTGGCGAGTTTCTGGGTGTACCGCCGGGTCAGGCCCGGCTGCAGCGGTTCCCGGATACCGAGGTCTCGTTCCAGATCGACGAGAACATCCGGGGGACGGACGTGTTCGTGGTGCAGCCCACGTGCGCGCCCGTGGATCAGCATCTGATCGAGCTGTGCGTGATGATGGATGCGTTCCGGCGCTCGTCGGCGTCGCGCATCACGGCGGTGATCCCGTACTACGGCTACGCGCGTCAGGATCGCAAGGACAAGCCGCGCGTGCCGATTTCGGCCAAGCTGGTGGCCAACCTGCTGAGCGCGGCGGGCGCGAACCGGGTGCTGACGATGGATCTGCACAAGGCGCAGATTCAGGGATTCTTCGACATCCCGGTGGATCACCTGTTCGCGGCGCCGGTGATCATCGATTACTGCTCGCGGCTCGGGATGCCGAACCTGACGATCGTCTCGCCGGATGCGGGTGGCGCCGAGCGCGCGCGTGCGTATGCGAAACGGCTCGACGCCGAGCTGGCGATCATCGACAAACGGCGCAGCGATGATGGCACCACGGACGTGATGAACGTCGTCGGCGACGTGAGCGGCCGGACGTGCATCATCCAGGACGACATCATCGATACGGCGGGAACGATCGTGAAGGCGGCGCTGGCGTTGAAAGAGAACGGGGCGGAGAGGGTGATTGCGTGCGCGGTGCACGGCGTGCTGTCGGGACCCGCAATCGAACGGCTCGAAGGGGCACCGATCGAACAGGTGATCATCACGAACACGATCCCGCTCCACTCGGAACGCGCGCGCAACTGCAAGAAGATCAAGCAGCTGTCGGTCGCCCGGCTCCTCGGGCAGGCGATCCGCAGCATCAACGAGGAGACCTCGGTGTCCTCGTTGTTCGTGTAGCGAAGACACGAAGAGCGCGGGACTCGAGTCCCGCGTCAGCGACAGTGACGCGCACCTGACGTTGCGCGCTCTTCTGTCGGGAAACTGGACACTGATACATGGATGCAACACTGCAAGCAGCGAAACGGGACGGGCGAGGGAAGAACGAGGCGCGTCGACTGCGCGCGGGCGGCCGCATTCCGGCCGTGCTCTACGGCGTCGAGAAGGGGAAGGCGGTTGAGATCGCGGTGGACCCGCGTGAGCTCCTCCGGATCCTGCACTCCGAGTCGGGTGTGAACACGCTGATCGGGCTCGAGCTCGACGGCGGCAGCACCCGGGTGCTCGTCAAGGAATACCAGCTCGATCCCATCGATCACGAGTTGCTCCACGCCGACTTCTACATGGTCGCGATGGACAAGGCCCTCACCGTCACGGTGCCCATCGTGCTCAGGGGCGAAGCGAAGGGCGTCAAGCAACAGGGCGGGATCGTCGACTTCGTGAACCGCGAGGTCGAGATCGAGTGCCTGCCCGGCGACATCCCCGAGAACATCCTCGTCGACATCAGCGAGCTGATGCTGCACGAAGGCGTGCGCGTGCGCGACCTGCCCTCCGAAGGGGCGAAGTGGCAGGCGATCAGCGACGCGGACATGATGATCGTCCACGTCGTGACGCTCAAGGTCGAGGAGGAAGCGCCGGCAGCCGACGCGGCTGTGGTGGCGGCGACGCCGGCGGCGCCCGTCGAGCCCGAGGTCATCAAGAAGGGCAAGGCGGACAAGGAGAAGGAAGAGGAGTAGCCCCACGGTCGTCAGACCGGTGGGGAGTGACGGTCACCGCCATCGTGAAGCTGATCGTGGGCCTGGGCAACCCCGGCCGGAAGTACGCGGGCACGCGGCACAACGTCGGGTTCGAGGTCATCGATCTGCTGGCGGCGCGGCATGCGCTCGAGTGGGAATCGGCGCCGGCCGAAGCGATGATGGCCCGGTGGCGACCCGCCGGCGTGCTGCTGGTCAAGCCGCTCACGTTCATGAACCTGAGCGGCTACGCGGTGGGCGAGCTGCTCCGGTACTTCAAGGTCGCGGTGCCGGACATGCTCGTCATCGTGGACGAGGTCAACCTGGAGCTGGGACGGCTGCGAACGCGCGCGGCCGGTTCGGCGGGCGGGCACAACGGCCTGCGGTCGCTCGTCGAGCAGCTCGGCACCGAGCGCTTCGCGCGGCTGCGGATCGGCGTTGGACGCGGGGACATGCGGCGCGACCTCGCCGATCACGTGCTGGCGACGTTCGAGCCGGATGAGAAGGCGGCGGTGACCGACGCCGTCGGCCGCGCGGCAGATGCCGCCGAGCTCTTCGCGAGCGACGGCATCGAATCGGTGATGAACAGGTTCAATCGTCGGGACGACAAGTCAGAGGAGAACGGACACCAGAAGGAAGACGGGGCCTGACAACCTATCTTTCTCCTTGCTACGCCAGGCGTAGCCGTCAAGTCCAGAAGGAGAGTCATGAGCACGACCAGACAGTACGAGCTTCGTTTACCTCATCACACCAGACGCCTCCGAACAGGAGGTCGCCGACCTGCATACGCAGATCGAGCAGATCGTGCAGCGGTTCAACGCGACGATCGACAAGACCGAGAACTGGGGCCGGCGCAAGCTCGCCTACGAGATCGGCCACCACAAGGAAGCGACCTACGTCGTCGAGACCATCAGCGGCGCGGGCGAGCTGATGAAGGAAATCGATCGACGCCTCCGCGTGATCGACCAGGTCATCCGGCACCTCATCGTTCGCGTGGACGAGGAGCTGCGGGTGGCGGAGCGGACGCGCGCGGCGCGGAAGGCCACGCAGGCGAGGCGCCGGACGGCGCGCGGCCTGCCGCCGGAGCCGGCGCCGGGTGAGTCGCGTGGTGACATGGACATGGATGACGACCGCGAGGGGATGGAGGTCCAGCGATGAGCGAGGAACGAGGCCGCGGCCGGGGATCGAGGGGCGGCGACAAAGATAAAGACAAGGGCAAGGGCGGCGAACCGCGCCGTGGCGGATTCTTCCGCCGCCGCCGTGTCTGCAAGTTCTGCGCGGAGAAGATCGACTACATCAACTACAAGGACGTCCGCCTGCTCGCGCCGTTCCTGCCCGAGCGCGGCAAGATTCAGCCGCGCCGCATTTCGGGCACGTGTGCCCTGCACCAGCGCAAGCTGCAGACGGCCATCAAGCGCGCGAGGCAGCTCGCGCTCGTGCCATACGTAACCGACTAGCGCTCAGCTCTCAGCTGGAAGCTCGAAGCTGGGAGCTGGAAGCTGAAGCCATAAGGATCACGCAACATGGAAGTCATTCTTCGTGAGCACGTGGACAATCTCGGCCGCCGCGGCGAAATCGTGAAGGTGGCCGAGGGCTATGCGCGCAACTTTCTGTTGCCGCGCAAGCTCGCCCTGGCCGTGACCGAGGCGAACAAGCGGCAGATCGAGCGTGAGCGTCACACCGCCGAAGCCCGCGACCTGGAAGAGAAGGCGCAGGCCGAGGCCTACGCGCAGCGGCTGAACGACCTCGACATCGACATCGCCCGGCGCGTGGGCGAGAACGACACGCTCTACGGCTCGGTGACCTCCGCCGACATCGCGCACGCGCTGCAGGCGAAGGGATTCGAGATCGAGAAGCGCAAGATTCATCTGCCGGAGCCGCTGAAGGCGCTCGGTGCGGTGACCGTTCCGGTGAAGGTTCACCGTGATGTGACCGCGCAGGTGAAAGTGAAGGTCGTCGCCGAAGTACGCTGACGGACTCGGTGACGGCCGCCATGATATCCTTGCCAGTCGATCGCGAGCTGGTCGTCACCGATGCCCGAAGCTACCGCCGCGCGCACGCTCCCGCACAGCCTCGACGCCGAGAAATCCGTCCTCGGCGCGATCCTCATCCAGAACGAAGCATTCAATCACGCGGCCGAGGTCATCGACGCGCGTGATTTCTTCCGCGACGCGCACCGGCGCATCTTCGATCGGATGGTCGCACTCAGCGAGCGCGGCGATGCGATCGATTTCCTGACGCTGAAGGAAGAGCTCGCCCGCACAGGCGACCTCGACGAAGTCGGCGGACCCGCCTACATCGCGTCGCTCGCCGACGGCGTGCCGCGATCGGCCAACGTCGAGTACTACGCGCGGATCGTCAAGCAGAAATCCACGCTCCGCAACCTGATTCACTCTGCCAACAAGATCCTCACCGAGGCCTACGAAGCGGAGCAGGAGCCGGACACGATCCTGGACGAAGCGGAACGGGCGATCTTCGCCATCGCCGAGGATCGCATCCAGGTCGGGTTCGTGCCGCTGCGCGACCTCGTGCAGACCAGCTTCGCCACGATCGAGAAGCTCCAGCAGCACAAGGGGCTGGTCACGGGCGTCCCGACCGGGTTCGTCGACCTCGACGAGATGACGTCAGGCCTGCAGCCATCGGACCTGATCCTGGTCGCCGCCCGGCCGTCCATGGGCAAGACCAGCTTCGTCCTCAACGTCGCGCTCCACGTGGGCACCTCGACCGACATGACCGTCGGCCTGTTCAGCCTCGAGATGTCGAAAGAGCAGCTCTTCATGCGCATGCTCACGTCCGAGGCGCGCATCGACTCCCACAGGTTCCGCGGCGGCTTCCTCAGCGAGAAGGACTACGGCCGTCTCTCGCACGCGCTCGGCACGCTCGCGGAGGCCCGCGTCTTCATCGACGATTCGGCGTCGCTGGGCGTCCTGGAGATGCGCGCGAAGGCGCGGCGGCTCAAGGCCGAGCACGGCCTGCACCTGCTCATCGTCGACTACATCCAGTTGATGCAGGGCCGCGGGCGGTTCGAAAGCCGTCAGACGGAGCTCGCGTCCATCTCGCGGTCTCTCAAAGGGCTCGCCAAGGAGCTGAACGTGCCGATCGTCGCGCTCTCCCAGCTCTCCCGCGCGCCGGAGACCCGGTCGGATCACCGTCCGCAGCTCTCCGACCTGCGCGAGTCCGGCGCCCTCGAACAGGACGCCGACGTCGTCATGTTCATCTATCGCGAGGAGCAATACAGGGATGATGACGGCCAGCCGCATCAGGAGGCGGAAGGGGTCGCCGAGATCATCATCGGCAAGCAGCGCAACGGCCCCACCGGAACGCTGAAGCTCGCGTTCATCAAGGAACACACCCGGTTCGAGAACCTGGCTACGCAGTCGTAAATGGCAACTTCCCATTTGCCATTTACCATTTCCCATTTACCATGACAGCGTGATCCGTCCGACCGTGGCCCGCGTCGATCTCGACGCCATTCGATCGAACTTTCGTGCGCTGCGGGACTTTCTCTCAGCCGAACCGATAACCGATAACCGCCAACCAAAAACCGACAACCCAAAACCGACAACCGACAACCGATCCCCCTGTATCATCGTCGTCGTCAAAGCCAACGCTTACGGCCACGGCGCCCCTGAAGTGGGGCGGGCGCTCGAAAGCGCGGGCGCAGCGCTGCTCGCCTGCGCCGACATCGAAGAAGCCATCGTCCTGCGCGAGGCGGGCGTTCGCGCCCCGATCCTCGTGTTTGGAGCGCTGAGCGTCAGCGATCTCGACGGCATCTTCGCCCACGACCTGACGCCAACGATTTCGACGCCTTCAGCCGCGAGAGCGCTGCAATCGGCGGCTGCCCGTCGTGGCGTCACGCTCGGGTGCCACCTGAAGATCGACACCGGGATGAACCGGCTCGGCTTCCGCCACGACAATCTCGGGCGCACGCTGCCGGAGGTGGCCGCGAGCCCGAACCTGCGCATCGACGCCGTCTACACCCACTTTGCGACCGCCGACGATCCGGAACATCCGCTCTTCGCGGAACAGCGCGAGCGTTTCGAGGCCGTCACCGCGAACTTGCCGGAGCTCGGGATACCCACGCGCGTGCGTCACGCGGCCAACAGCGCGGCGCTCCTTCGCGACGAACGCGTCTGGTACGACTTCGTTCGTCCGGGCTTGCTGCTCTACGGAGTCGTGCCTCCGCCGCTGGCCTCGACCCTCGCGCTCAAACCCGCGATGTCTCTGCACAGCCGCATCGTGGCCGTGAAGGGACTGCGCCCGGGCGAAGGATCCGGGTACGGAATGAAGACGACGGTGTCCGAGCCGCGGACCGTCGCGGTCGTGCCCGCCGGATACGCCGACGGACTCGATCTGCGCCTCGCCGGCCGTGGCTCCATGCTCGTCCGCGGCCGTCGCGCGCCGATCGTCGGCTCGGTCTGCATGGACATGACGATGATCGACGTCACCGGGATGACCGTCGCCCCTGGGGACGAAGTCGTGATCGTGGGCGAACAGGGCGACGAGTCAATCGGCGTGCGCGAGATCGCGGCCACCATCGGCACCATCCCGTACGAGCTGCTCTGCCGCGTCGGCACCCGAATCCAGCGAGTCTATTCGTAGCTCGGGGCTCGGCGCTCGGCGTTCGGCGTTCGGAGCTTGGAGCTGAAAGCTATCGTCCCGTCTCCCTCCAGTCTCCAAATGCCAGCTCGCGCTCGGCAAACTGCCAGATGACCACACGTTTCCCCGCGAGGCGCACCGGTCCATCGCGGGCGAGCATGGCGCGCGTGGCAAAAGCGGCGTCGTCATTCTGCACGATGCGATCGATCGGCCTCCGAAGCGCGTAACTCAACTGCTCGACCAGGCCTGCGGAATCGCCCCAGTTCATCGACCCCAGCGAATAGATGTTGCTGAAGCTGTCGCCCAGGACGAGCACGTCCGCGGCACGGTCCGGACGCCACGGTGCGCCGTCGGGGGCCAGCACGCGGCGAATCCAGGCGCGCTCGGGCGGGTAACGCCGCTGTCCGTCTGGCAGGTCGAGCATGAGGAGCGTGTCGCCAGCGTTGACGATTTCGTGGTCTTGCGTGCGGTAGATCGGCGACGGGACGACCGGCAGCGTCACGCGGTCGTTGACGAAAGCCGCCAGCCGTTCGGCCACGAGCTCCATGGCCTCCGGACGCCAGTGCGTGTCGGTCACGAGGTATTGCGGACCGGATTGACGCGCCTCGCTCAGTACGGTCGCCGCATCGAAGACGAGCACGCCCGCGCGCGCGAGCTCCTCGACGAGCGCGCCGTACGAGGGATTGTGCAGGGGCTCGCGGACGTGGATGTATGCGGACGCGAGCTTGTCAGGGTGGATCGCCGCCTTGCCCGGCGTCGGGATCACGATGAGCGAGATGCCCTGTGCCGCGAGCTGCCGCTGGAACCGCAGGATGGCCGGCCTCGGATCGGGCTGCGGCAGCGTGCTCCACTCGCTGCTCGCCGCGACGCGCCGGCGAAGCACGTCGGCGTCGAGGAACGCCGGGCCGGTCAGGTAGTCGAGATCGGGCCTGTAGAACAGCCAGCCGTCGCGCCCGATGTAGACGCGTTCGTTGCCGGCACCGAGCCAGCTGCTGAGGATCCACTGCGCGGGCGGGCGAAGGACGTGCCCGAGCGCCGACTCGTGTTCGAGCGCTCGCTCGAACGCGACGAGCCCCGCGAGCGCTGCGCGATTGGCGGCAATCGCGCGCCCCCAGAGGCTCTGCTTCCCGCCCGTACCTTCGGTCCGAATGGCGGCAGACATCTGCGAGGGAATGTCCGTCAGTCGCGACCACACATTGGTAATCCGTTCATCATCCATCCATCGCGCGCCGAGGGTCTCGAGCACCGGCACCAGCGCGATGGCGCTCAGAAAGAACACGACGAGGCCGCGGGCGACGGATTGGCGTGATGTCGGTCTGCCCGATCTCGATCTTGGCGATCTCTTCGCGTGAGCGACCGCCGGCGGGAAGGACGGTTTCGTCGGCCATCAGAATATGAAATAGATGAACGGGTTGTATTCCTGCGTCGTCAACACGACCGCTGCGAGAACGAACAGCGCTGCGACGGCGACCACTTTCGAAAAGGTCAACGTGCGTGTCCAGTCCCACGTCTGCGGACACGCCCAGGTGATGATGCCGGCCAGCACGACCGTGCCCAGGTAGTACGGCTGGTAGACGATCCCGCTGAGCAAAGACGCGCCCGGTTGCGTCACGCCCAGTCCCGCCATATGCCCGAGGTAGCGGAACGACGACGCCAGATCGGGCGCGCGGAAGAACACCCAGGTCACGAGCACGAGCGCGAACGTGGCCGCGACGCGGAACGAGGGCGCAAGGCCACTATAGAGCCGCCGCTCTGCCGCGGAACCGCTCGAACGCCAGCAGCGCGCCGTGCAGCCCGCCCCAGACGACGAAGTTCCAGGCCGCGCCGTGCCAGAGTCCGCCCAGCAGCATCACGACAAAGAGGTTGACGTAGGTCCGCACCGGCCCCTTGCGGTTGCCGCCCAGCGGGAGATACAGATAGTCGCGCAGCCACGTGGACAGCGAGATGTGCCAGCGGCGCCAGAATTCGGTGATGGACTGCGACTGGTACGGCGAATCGAAGTTCTTCGGCGAACACGAACCCCAGCATCAGGCCAAGGCCGATCGCCATGTCGGAGTAGCCGCTGAAGTCGAAGTAGATCTGGAACGCGTAGGCGATCACGCCGTACCAGGCGTCGACCGCGTGCAGCGAGCCGGCGTCGAACGCGAGGTCGGCGATCTTGCCGCAGGGATTGGCCAGCAGGACCTTCTTGGCCAGGCCCAGCGCTGAAGAACGCGACGCCCGCGCGAATTTCGTCACCGTGTGCGTGCGTGACGCGGAGCTGATCGGCGACCTCCGAGAAGCGGATGATCGGACCGGCCACGAGCTGCGGGAACATCGACACGAAGCAGGCGAAGTCGATGAAGTTCCGGATCGCGCGTGGCCTGCCCGCGATACACGTCGATGGCGTAGCTCATCGACTGGAACGTGTAGAAGCTGATGCCGAGCGGCAGCGTGACGCGAAGCGCCGTGTCGCAGCTGAAGCTGCGGGAGACCGATCCACTGGACGAGCCCGTTGTAGTTGTCCACGCCGAAGTTGAAGTACTTGAAGAACGCCGAGCAGCGACGAGGTTCGTGCAGAGCGAGACTGCGAGAATGATTCTCGCCGCTGCGCGAGCGTGGAGCGTCCGGGTCGACCACGTAGTCGCCGCCGACGCGCACCCCGTCCGATCGCGCAATCAACGAGCCCCGCGAAAAAGTCGAGCGACCGTCGAGCCAAGAAGCAGAAACGAAGAAGAGCGGGTTGGCCCAGCCGTAGAAGATGTAACTGAAGATGGTGAGCGTGAGCTGCTTCGCCCGCGCGGGGACCGCGTAGTACAGCGAGCAGCGCAAGCGGAAGAAGGTAGAAGAGAAACAGGTAGGAGCTGAAAACCATCCGCGTCCGGCCGCGCTAGGACTTGATCTCGTAAAACAGCGGCAGCTCCGCGGCGGCGAGATCCGTGATCAGCCGCTCGCCTTCGAGCTCCGGATGCGCGTCGAATCGTTCGAGGGTCATGCGGACCGCGGTCCCGGCGACCTGACGAGCGTTCGCCAGAACACGCCCATCGCGAATGGCCCACCGGGCCACCTGAATCTTCTTCGCGCCGTATTCGCCGTTGACGACGCCGACGACGTCGTATTCGGAGACGACGAGGGCGTGACGGTACGGAGCGATGGATGCCGGCGTCGGAATGGGACCCGCGTGCGATAGGCGCGCCTCGATCACGAGGCGCGCAACGGACGGCCGGGGTGACGCGGCCGTTCCCGCGGGTGCGCCGGCGGTCACAGCAGGTCCGACCGGACCAGAGGGTCGCACCGGATACGGGCTGCGATCGCGATCCATCCACACATCGGGGAACGCGTCTCCGCCGGAGTTGTTCGTCACGCGCGCCCATGCCTCGACACGTGTGAAGTCCTCGCTGAATCGGCCCAGCCAGATCTCCGTCTGCGCACCACCCGCGCGGACCTGATTGGCGCCGCCCTGGTTGTAGGGGCCGCTGATCGCGAGGAAACGCGGGTGGTTCGTCCAGCGCGGATGGTAGACCTCGGCGTTCTGGAAGCCTGGCGCCTGGTTGATCGGAACGCCCCAGCGCTTGTCCGTGCGCGCGTCGACCAGCGTCAGATTGCGGTGAGAGCCATCGAAGTACCAGAAGAGTGCCCCCCGCGCGTCCGCCATCGCCGTCCAGCAGCCGTCGCCGAGTTTTTTCCAGGCACGGTTCGGGAGCTCGGCGATGCCGGCGTTGGGCCAGGGAAAGAGTCCCGCCGCCATCCGGCCGTCGGCCGAGACCTGAAACGTGTCGCTGCTCACGAGCGTCTGGTTCCACACCAGCTCGACCCGCGACGGATCGTCAATCGGAAATCGGGACACGGTGGCGAAGTCGTAGCCCGTGTTGCCCGTGCCAACATAGACCCACTCGCGGTTGTCCAACGGGTGCTGCCAGGACGTGAGCGCGAAGCCTTTCGCAAGCTTGCGCAGGCCCGAGCCGTCCCAGTTGACGACAAACACTTCTGGTCCGTCGCCGTGAGGCCTGGTGGAGAACAGGATGCGCTCGCCGCGCGCGGTCAGCAGCGGCTTGACGTAGCTCTGTTGTCTGCCCAGGATCACGCGTTCGCCCTTCCCGTCCTCCGTCGAGAAGCCCATCAGGACGAGGTTGTCGGTGGCCGCTGGATCCCGACCGTCGTTCTGCACCCACACGACCTTCGTCGGCGTGCCTGTGAACTTGCTCACCTCACCGGCGGGGCCGTCATTCGCCAGGGGCGAGCTCGAACAGGAGCAGGCGGCGGTTGCGACCGTCGCCACCGCGATGAGCCGAACCGCGCGAGCTCGTCGAGTCATCGAGCCACTTTACCGTACTGGATTCTCGATGGCGGATCGTGTGGCTGAGTTACTCGCGTATCATTGACTGTAAAACGAGCACGGTGCTCCGGCGCAAATGAAACAGAAGACGGTTTTCAGCTGTCAGGAATGTGGCGCGCAGTCGCCGAAGTGGCTCGGGCGCTGCCCCGAGTGCGGCGCATGGAATTCGCTCGTCGAGGAACAGCCGATGCCGGCCGCTGCGGCGGCGGCGTCAACGGAGAAGCGGTACGCACTTGCTGCCGCGTCCGGTCCTCAGTTGTACGCAGATATTGACACCGTAGTTGCGGAACGACTCTCGACCGGCATCACGGAATTCGATCGCGTGCTGGGCGGCGGGGTCGTGCCGGGATCCCTGGTGCTCATCGGCGGCGAGCCGGGCATCGGCAAGTCGACGCTGCTGCTGCAGGCAGCGGCGCATTTCGCGAACGCTTTCGGTCCGGTGCTGTACAGCTCCGGAGAAGAGTCCGAGCACCAGATCAAGTCGCGCGGAGAGCGCCTCGCCGTGGAGCGCGCGCCACTGTACGTCCTCGCCGAGACCTGCCTCGAGCGCATCCTCGAGGAGATTGGCCGCCTCAAGCCCGCGCTCGTCATCGTCGATTCGATCCAGACCGTGTTCTCGCTGAAGTTTCAGTCGGCGCCGGGGAGCATCGGACAGGTGAGGGAATCGGCCACTCAGCTGCTGTTCGCGGCGAAAGGGCAGAACATCCCGACCTTCCTCGTCGGTCACGTCACCAAGGATGGCAGCATCGCCGGTCCCAAGGCGCTCGAGCACATTGTCGACACCGTGCTCTATTTCGAAGGTGAGAAGCATCATTCGCATCGAGTCGTCCGCGCGGTGAAGAATCGCTTCGGCGCCGTCAGCGAGCTGGGTGTGTTCGAGATGACGGGGACGGGACTGCGGGCGGTCCCCAATCCGTCGCAGCTGTTTCTGGCCGAACGCGCCAGCAACGCACCGGGCTCGGCGGTGCTGTGCTGCATCGAAGGATCGCGGCCGCTGCTCGTCGAAGTGCAGGCGCTCGTCAGCACGAGCAGCTATGGCAACGCGCGCCGGATGGCGAGCGGCCTCGATCAGAACCGGCTGTCGCTCCTGCTGGCGGTGCTCGAGAAGCGCGCCGGCCTGAACCTCATTGCCGAGGACGTGTTCGTCAACGTGGCCGGCGGCATGAGCGTCGACGAGCCCGCCGCGGACCTGGCGATCGTCGCGTCGGTTGCATCGAGCGTGCGGAACAGGCCGATTCGGGCGGGCAGCGCCGTGTTCGGCGAGGTGGGACTGGCTGGCGAGGTCCGCGGGACGAGCCAGGCCAGTCTGCGAATCCGCGAGGCCGCACAGATGGGCTTTACGCGCTGCATCCTGCCGGACGGCAATGTGGTGCCGGCCGACGCCCCGAGCGGCTGCGAGCTCGTCGGCGTCCGCACCGTCAGTGAGGCGCTCGATCAGCTGATCGACTGGTAGGTAGACGTAGCCACCCATTCACGTTCAGGAGCCATGCGAGTTCTCTGGATGCGGCCCGGCCGTGTTTGTGTGCTGCTCGTCCTGATGACTGCCTCCGCCCAGGCTGTGCAGGAACCGACGGCGGCACCTCCGTCTCCCGCGGTGCAGCTGGCACTGGACGACGCGCGCGCGGCCGCGAAAGCCGGAAATGCCGCCGGGGCGCTCGCGGCAGCGGACCGGGCGCTCGACGTCGCGCAGCGAGGCCGCGACGTCCCCGGCGAAGCAGCGGCCCAGCGCATCCGCGCACTCCAGCTGACGGCGCTTCAGCGATCGAACGACGCGCTGGCAGCGTGGAACGCCGCAGAAGCCGCGTGGAAGCGGATCGACGACGGACCCGGTCAGGTGGAGGCGATCGGGTGGCAGGCGGTTGCGGCGCTCGTCGCTTCACCACGCGACATCGAGCCGCTTCAGCGTGCGCTGGCGCTGGCACGGGCCGAAACTGCGCGCCCCAGGGCCGCCGCCACGTCGCTCGTGGACATCGGGCGCGCCCTGGTCGAGCGATCGCTGTTCGATCCGGCCCGTCACACGTTCGACGCGGTCCTGAGCATCTCCGAAAAGCTGGGGCCGGAATCGGTGGAAGCCGCCTTCGGGCTCAACGGACTCGGGAGTATCGCGCTGGTGAGGGGCGACCTCGCGGGGGCGCGTGAGTACTTCGAGCGCTCGCTGAAAATGGGCGAGCGCGTCAGCCCGGACTCCCTCGTTGTCGCCGCGAGCTCGGGCAACCTCGGCGTCCTCGCTCAGCGCCAGGGAGATCTGCAGGCCGCAGTGGCGTATCAGACGCGGTCGCTGACGATTCGGGAGCGTCTCGTTCCGGACTCCATCGAAGTCGCGGCCAGCCTGCACAACCTGGGAATTGTTTTCCGGAACCTTGGCGACCTCACGAAGGCGCGAGATTACGTCGAGCGCTCGCTCGCCATTCGCGAGCGCCTCGCACCGAACTCCCTCGTGCTGGCCGCCAGCCTCCAGGTTCTCGGGAACATCGCTCTCGACTCGACCGGGCTGACCGCCGCGGCGGACTACTATCGACGTTCGCTGACGCTGTACGAAAAACTCGCGCCGGATTCCATCGCGCTCGCCTCGACGCTCAACAACGTCGGCACGCTCATGATGACGCTGGGACATCCGGGCAGCGCGCGCGAGTACCACGAGCGGGCGCTCGCCATCCGGGAGAAGCTGGCTCCGGGCTCGCTGGACGTGGCCGCGAGCTACAACAACCTCGGCCTCGTTGCGCAGGCACTCGGAGATCTCGCCGCAGCCGACCACTTTGCCAGGCAGGCGCTTGCGATTCGCGAGCGGATCGCTCCAGACTCGCTGGAGACCGCCGCCGGCGTGAACAACCTCGGAAGCATCGCGCTCGACCGCGGCCAGCTGGATGACGCGCGGCGCCTTTTTGAACGCGGACTCGCGCTGTACGAGAAGATCACCCCGAGCTCTCCGCTCGTGGCGATTAGCCTGAACAATCTCGCCATCGTCGCGCGACGGCAGGGAAACGTCGCGGTGGCCCGCACCTACTATCAACGCTGTCTCGACATCCAAGAGAAGCTCGGACCGAACTCGCTGCAATCGGCCGACACGCTCCGCAACCTGAGCGTGTTGGCGCGACTCGACGGCGAGCTCGGGGCCGCCCGCGATCTGGGGATGAGGGCGCTCGCCATCCGCGAGAAGCTGCAGCCCGAGTCGCTCGACGTTGCGGAGAGTCTTGACGATCTCGCCGTTCTCGCCTTCCAGCAGAAAGATCTGCCCGCCGCACTGGGCTACGCGACACGGGCATGGACCATCGTCAGGGCCCAGGCCTCGGCGGCGACGGGTGACGAGGCGCGACAGGCCTTCGGGACCCGATACGAAGCCATCGGCGCCAACCTGATGGAGATCCAGGTGGCGCTCGGCAAAGCGGACGAGGCATTCGTGACTCTCGAGGAGGGGCGCGCGCAGTCGCTGCTGCAGCTGCTGGCGCAACGGGACTTCCCGAGAACACTGTCCCCGCCGGACGTCTGGCGTCGGTACGAGACGGCTCGCGCTGCCGCGGATCGTGCGGGCAGCGAGCTCGAAGACGCCGGCGAGGAGGAGGAAGGGGCAAAGCAGGCGCTCGCCGCCGAGATCGCCCAGCGGAGCGGGCCCGACGTAGTCGCGGAGACGCGCCGTGTCGTGGCGGAACGCGAGCGGGCCAGCGAACAGGCTCGTCAGGCGTACACGGCTGCCCGCGTGGAGGCGGAAGCCAGATGGGCGGACGTCAGGCGCGCGATCGCGCCAGCCGTTCCCGCGGTTGCCGACGTCGCGGCCGCTCGCCGCGCCTTGCCGGACCGTGCCGTCCTGGCGGCGTTTTCCGTCGGGGAATCCGCCAGCGTGCTCTTCTTCATCCGACGAGACGGACCCGTGGACACGTTCGAGATCGGGATCGGCTCGAAGGAGCTCTCCGCCCGTGTCGATTTCGTCCGGCGGACGGCGTCGCGGGAACGTGGAGAGCGGGGGCTCGCGCTCCCCGCTGCGGACGAGATCCGCGTTCGGGCCGCGCGCGAGCTGTTTCAGAAGCTGTTCCCGCCGGCAGCGCGCGCAGCGATGCAGCGCGCGGATCGGCTGATCCTCTCACCGGATGGTGTTCTGTGGGATCTGCCGTTCGCGGCTCTCGTCACGAACGACAGCGGTGCGCCGGAGTACCTCGGTCTCGAGAAGCCGCTGGTCTACGCGCAGTCGCTGACCACGCTGACCCAAGCCGTGAACGGCCGCAAGGGGCTTCGGGCGCGACAGCCGGCGGCGCTGGTGATCGGCAATCCATTGTTCGACAACTCGCTGCGCGATGCGCGCGTCCAACGCCAGGGTCGAGCCGACGAGAACGCTGGCACAGCCGACACCCGCGGTGCAGGCGAACTGCTCCTGCTCTCCCGAGACGGTTCCATTCCGGCGCCCCTTCCGTACGCGGAGGCGGAAGCCGAGCGCATCGCGTCGATGTACGGCACGCGCGCGGCAACGGGCGCCGAGCCGACCGAAGCGTGGTTCCGTCAGCGCGCGGGCGACGTGGACGTCGTCCACCTGGCGACCCACGCGTACTTCAACCCGTTTCGCGCCATCAGCAGCGGGCTTCGTCTCGCGGTCCCGCCACGCGCGCCGGGTCCCGGCCAGACCGACAACGACGGAGCGCTGCAGGCGTGGGAAGTGCTCACGCAGCTGCGGCTCCGCGCGGATCTCGTCGTGCTGTCGGCCTGCGAGACTGGCCTCGGATCCAAGGTGCCGGGCGAGGGGCTCGTCGGCCTCACCCGCGCGTTTCAGGCCGCCGGGCACCGCGAGCGTGGTGGCAACCCAGTGGCAGGTCCTGGACAGGAGCACAGCGGCGGGCATGGTCGCGTTCCATCGGCAGCTGCGGAATGGCCTCGCTAAAGACGAAGCGCTGCGGCAGGCGATGCGAACGGTCGCGACCAGTCCCGGGACCACCCATCCGTACCACTGGGCGCCGTTTGTTCTGCTTGGCGATTACCACGTCCTCGGTCGCGGGCAGGAGTAGTCGATTTCGCGATGCGACCGGACGCGCCTGAGCCCAAAAACCCCAAATCGCGGACCGATGCCATAAAATGGCCGCCAGCGCTTTTCGGATGCGCAGGGAGGCCTTCATGTCACGCCACGTCGTTAGGTTTGCTGTCGCGGTCAGGTTTGCTCTGTTCGCGGCTGTTTTCACGGTCGCCGGAACGTCGGCGCAGAGCCCGGTTGCCCCGACCAACGACGCGCCCAATCCCTACCAGACGATTGAAGGCTGGGCGAAGATGCCCGCTGGGCGCACGTGGGGGTCGACGAGCGCCGTGGACATCGATCCGGATGGCTCGTCCATCTGGGTCGCCGAGCGCTGCGGCGCCAACTCCTGCTGGGACACCGCGACCGGTCAGGCGTCACCCCTGGATGTCGTCCTGAAGTTCGACGCGAACGGCACCCTCGTCAAGAGCTTTGGCGCCGGCATGTTCGTGTTCCCGCACGGCATTCACGTGGATCGCGAAGGCAACGTGTGGGTGACCGACGGTCGAGACAATATTCCGCGGCCGGCTCGCGGGCGTGGCGGGGCAGAGGCGCCGGCGGCCCCGCAGCCTCCGCCTCCTCAGCCCGCCAAAGTGATCGGCAACCAGGTGATGAAGTTCAGTCCGGACGGCAAGCTGCTGCTGACGCTGGGCAAGCCCGGCGGCAATCAGGCGGGTCAGCCCGCGGATCCTGCGTCGTTCTTTCAGCCGAACGACGTCATCACGAATGCCGCTGGCGACATCTTCGTGGCTGAAGGGCACGGCGGTGACAACGCCCGCATCACCAAGTTCGACAAGACCGGGAAGTTCATCAAGGAGTGGGGAAAGAAGGGCAGCGGCCCGGGTGAGTTCGATCAGCCGCACGGGCTCGCGTTCGATTCAAAAGGCCGGCTGTTCGTGGCGGATCGATCGAACAACCGCATCCAGATCTTCGATCAGGATGGCAAGCTGCTCGACCACGGCTGGGAACAGTACAGCCGCCTCAGCGGGATCTGGATCGACGCCAACGACACGCTCTACGGTGCCGACTCCGAATCGGGCTCCGTGGAGCCCGCGCGGAAGGACTGGAAGCGCGGCATCCGCGTCGGCAGCATCCGGGATGGCAAAACCGGGAAAATCCAGGCATTCATACCCGATCCGGATCCAGGTACCCGAGGCACGCTGGCTGCCGAAGGCGTGGCCGTGGACAAGGCCGGCAATATCTACGGCGCCGAAGTCGGCCCGAAAGCGCTGAAGAAGTACGTCAAGCGCTGAATGTAACACCGGCGTATCATTAGGGCTGCAAGGGCCATTCATACCGGGAGTGTTTCATCTATGCCCTGGCACACGATCGTACGCGCGCTTTTCATACTCGCCGTCACCTACGCCGCGGTCCTCGTCCGGCCGTTTACGCCTTCGTTGTGGGTCAATGCGGGTGTCGGCGCGCTGCTGGGCACCATCATCATCCTCGTCGAAAGCCGGCTGCGCGAAGCCGAGGTCACCGACCTGCTGGGTGCGCTCATCGGCGGCGCGATCGGGCTGGGCCTGGCGAAGACGATCGGCGCGGCCCTGTTCTGGGCCGACACGACCGATCCCCGCATCGTTTTCCTGCACAGCTTCGTCCTCCTCGTGTTTCCCTACCTGGGCATCGTCATGGGTGCCCGGAAGGGCGAGTGGTTGAAGCCAGCCCGCCTCGTCGGCCTGTTTCGGGACACGGGCCCTCAGAAGCGCTATCGCCTGCTCGACACCAGCGTCATCATCGACGGGCGGATCGCCGACGTCTGCGAGACGGGCTTCCTCGACGGCACGCTGGTCATCCCGCAGTTCGTGCTGAAGGAACTCCAGCTCGTCGCCGACTCACCCGACTCGCTGAAGCGCAACCGCGGCCGGCGCGGCCTCGACATCCTGCAGAAGATTCAGAAGATGGCGGGGGTCGACGTGATGATCTCCGACATCGACTTTCCCGAAGTCCGCGAAGTCGATCTCAAGCTCATCGAGCTGGGGCGCACGCTCCAGGGGAAGATCGTCACGAACGACTTCAACCTGAACAAGGTCGCGCAGCTCCGCGGCGTCCCGGTGCTCAACATCAACGAGCTGGCCAACTCGCTCAAGCCGGTCGTGCTGCCGGGCGAGTACATGAAGGTCTTCATCCTGAAGGAAGGCAAGGAATACAACCAGGGCGTCGCCTATCTCGATGACGGCACGATGGTCGTCGTGGACAACGCGCGGCGGATGATCAGCCGGAACATCGACATCGTCGTCACCAGCGTGCTGCAGACGACGGCCGGCAAGATGATCTTCGGCCGCTACATCGAGAGTCCGGCCTCGCAGAGTACTTCGACGGTGACCGGCCAGGCGGCCCCGATCGCCGCGGCATCGCCGATGCCGGCTACGACTCCGACACGGTCCCAGCCGAACGCAAAGTGATCCCGCCGTTCCACTGGTGGCGGACAGTCTTTTTTCTCATTCCCGCCATCAGCGTGTACACGATCGTGCTCGGCACGATTTCGATCGTGTCGTCGATCTTCGATCGCAGCGGAGATTTCGGCCATCGCTGCGCGCGCGCGTGGTCCTGGCTCGTGCTGCGCACGACCGGCGTGCGTGTGACGACGCGCGGGCTCGAGAAGCTCGACCCGCGGCAGAGCTACGTGGTGGCGTCCAACCATCAGAGCATTTACGACATCCCGATCGTGTTCTGGTCATTGCCGATCCAGTTGCGCATCCCCGCAAAGGCCTCGCTCGGCAACTTCCCGTTTCTTGGCTGGCACTTGCGCAGCACGGGGCACCTGCTGGTCGATCGCCGGAACCCCGGCGCGGGCATCGTGAAAAAGATGGCGCGACTCGTCTCGGGTGCCCGGTCGCTCGTGGTCTTTCCTGAAGGCACGCGCAGTGCCGATGGCACGGTCGCCCGATTCAAGGGGGGCACGTTCCTCCTGGCGATCGACTCGGGTTTGCCCGTCGTGCCCGTGAGCATCGCGGGCAGCCGTCACGTCATGCTGAAGGGCCGGCTGATGACGTGCCCTGGTGACGTGACAATCACCGTGCACGACCCTATCGCGACGACGGGCGTCACGCGTGAACAGGCGCGGGCGTTTGCGGAACGCGTGCGTGAGATCGTCCGCCGGGATGTGGACGAGCCTGCGACCGGGACGTCCCGAACCTCGAGCGTCCGGACCGGCGAACATCCGGCATCCGAAGTCCCTCGTAGCGGTTTATAATGATCGTTTGACCACCTGGCGAGAATCCCCTTCATGCACGTAACAGCCATCATCGCGGCGGGCGGCGCCGGGCGACGCCTTGGCTCTGCCGTGCCGAAGCAGCTCCTGGAAATCGGGGGCAGGAGTCTGCTGCAGCGGAGCGTCGACGCGTTCCGGACGCATCCGGCCGTTTCGGATGTGATCGTGGCGTTGCCGCCGGCGCTCGCGATTCAGCCACCGCCGTGGCTTCGCGACGTCCGGGTCGTGGCGGGGGGCGAGCGGCGGCAGGATTCGGTGGCCAGCGCATTCGACGCGGTTGCCGATCGCTCGGAGATTGTGCTCGTCCATGACGCGGCGCGTCCGTTCGTGTCCTCTGCCTTGATCTCGCGCACGATCGACGCGGCCGCTGCACATGGTGCGGCGATCGCGGCGCTCGACGTACGGGACACCGTCAAGCGGGCTGACGCTGTCGCGGGCACTCACGTCATCGTCGAGACGATTCCCCGGGAGACCGTCTTCCTCGCTCAGACGCCGCAGGGCTTTCGGCGTGAGGTACTCGCGTCCGCGGTCGCGCTGGGCAGGTCGGGCGTCGACGCCACCGATGAGGCCGGACTCGCGGAAAAAGCGGGGCACCGCGTTCATATCGTGGCGGGCGAGACCGGGAACTTGAAGATCACGACCGCCGACGATCTCGCGGCCGCCGCGCGCCGTCTGACGCAGGGTGCGGGCCGCATCGGCACCGGCTACGATCTGCACCGGCTCGTCTCGGGCCGTCCGCTCGTGATCGGCGGCATCACGATTCCGTGCGATCGCGGGCCGCTCGGGCACTCGGACGGCGACGTGGTCTGTCATGCCGTCACCGACGCGGTGCTGGGCGCCGCTTCGCTCGGGGACATCGGGCAGCACTTCCCCGACACGGACCCTAGGTGGAAGGGCGCGTCGAGTGTCGAATTGCTCCACGACGCCGTGGCGATGGCCGCAGCGGCCGGGCTGGAGATCGGCAACGTCGACGTCACCGTGGTGCTCGAGACGCCGCGGCTGCGCGATCACATCGACGGCATGCGGTCCGCGCTGGCGCGCGCGCTCGGCGTCGACGTCGGGCGTGTGAGCGTCAAGGCCAAGACGAGCGAAGGGCTGGACGCGGTCGGACGCGGCGAGGCGATCGTCGCGCATGCAGTGGTGATGCTTGTTTCAGCTTCCAGCTCCCAGCTTTCCGGTGAATGAGTAAATGAGAGTTCGCTTCGCGCCAAGCCCCACCGGTCAGCTGCACGTCGGCAACGCCAGAACCGCGTTGTTCAACTGGCTGATGGCGCACGGCAAAGACGGCACGTTCATCCTCAGGATCGAGGACACCGACGCCGAGCGATCGACGCGCGAGTCGGAGTCCAGCATCTCCGACGATCTCCGCTGGCTCGGTCTCGACTGGGATGAGGGCCCTGACGTCGGGGGCCCACATGGTCCCTACCGCCAGTCAGAGCGTCTCCATCTCTATGCGTCGTACGCCAACGAGCTCATCGCCGGCGAACACGCGTACTACTGCTTCTGCCAGCCGGCGAAGCTCGAGGCCGATCGCCAGGCGGATCTCGCCGCGGGCCGCCCGCCCCGCTACAGCGGCACGTGCCGCACCCTGCTGCGATCCGAGGCACAGGCGCGCATCGACGCGGGTGAGCGTCCCGTCGTGCGTTTTCGAGTTCCGGAGTCCGAGGAAGTGCGGTTCCAGGATCTCGTCAGGGGCGAGGTCGTCTTCAACACGGAGGTCATCGGCGATCCCGTGCTCGTGCGCTCGGACGGCCGTCCGGCCTACAACTTCGCCGTCGTGGTCGACGATGCGCTGATGGAGATTACGCACGTGGTGCGCGGAGAGGACCACATCTCGAACACGCCGCGGCAGGTGCTGCTGTATCAGGCGCTCGGCTTCACGCCGCCGGAGTTCGCGCATCTGGCGCTGGTCCTGGGTCCGGATCACACGCCGCTGTCCAAGCGTCACGGGGCGACGTCGGTTGCAGAGTTCCGCGCGCGCGGCTATCTTCCCGAGGCGCTCGTCAACTACCTCGCGCTGATCGGCTGGTCGCCGCGCGCCGATGGCGGCAGCGCCGGGAATGAGAACGAACTGATGCCGGTCGACGAGATGGCGCGGCGGTTCGCGATCGAAGACGTCGGGCACAGCGCCGGCGTGTTCGATCCGGACAAGCTGGCATGGATCAACCGGCACTACATGAAGGCCGCGGCTCCGGCGCGTCTCGCGGCCGATGCCCTGCCGTTCTTCGTCTCTCGAGGATTTGTGACCAACCGGACGGACGAGGCGATGGACTACCTCGCTTACATCCTGCCGATGGCGGTGAGCTCGGTCGATCGCCTCGAGGAAATCCCCGAGCGCCTGAGGTTTCTCTTCGATTTCGATCCCGTCAGGTCGCTCGCGCGGCCCGAGGTCGGCGAGGTGATGCACGAATCGGGCGCGCGTGAGGTCATCGTGGCGCTCGCCGACGAGCTCGCAGCCGCAGGCCGGCTCGATCGCGAGTCGTTTCGCGCCGCCGCCAACCGCGTGAGGCAGCGCACGGGACAGAAAGGTCGCGCGCTTTTTCACCCGATCAGGGTGGCGCTGACTGGAGAGGCAGGCGGCCCCGAGCTGGATCTGGCCGTGCCCGCGATCGATCGCGGCGCCGAGCTGCCGCGCACGTCGGGCGTGGCGCCGATCGCCGGTTGCCGCGAGCGCGCGGAGCTTTTCGCCCGCGCCGTGCAGGAGCTGACGGCGGGCTAGGAGTCAGGAGTAGGAGTTAGGGAGTTAGGAGTTACGAAGCCGGAAGCCGAGTGCCCATGATCGTGTACGGCCTGAATCCGGTGATCGAAGCGCTGCGGGCCGGGCGCGTCCGGCGGCTCCGCATCGCGCACCGATCGGACCGGCGCATCGATGAGGCGCTCGCGCTGGCGAAGCAGCGTGGCATCCCGGTCGATCGCGTCGATGCGCCGTCGCTCGATCGCGCGGCGCGCGGTGGCGTGCATCAAGGCATCGTCGGAGAGCTCGAGGCATCACGTGACTACGACGTCAGCGACGTCGTTGCGGCGGCGGCGCCGGGCACGCCGCTCATCGTCGTGCTCGATGGCGTCGAGGATCCGCACAACGTCGGCGCGATCATCAGGACCGCGGATGCGGCGGGCGCCCACGGCATCGTGCGACAGGCACGGCATGCCGCGCCGCTGGATGGCGTGACGGCGAAGGCATCAGCGGGAGCGGTCGCGCACGTGCGGGTCGCGACCGTGGTCAACGTCGCGCGAGCCATCGAGGAACTAAAAGAAGCCGGCGTGTGGACGATCGGCCTCGCCGGCGACGCGACGGAGCGCTACGATCGGATCGACCTCACCCTGGCCACGGCGATCGTCGTCGGGGCCGAGGGACAGGGGCTCCGCCGACTCATCCGTGAGCGTTGCGATCGACTCGTGTCGATTCCGATGGCGGGGTCGGTTGAGAGCCTGAATGTCTCTGTGGCGGCGGGAGTTATGTTGTTCGAAGCGGTCAGGCAGCGTCGAGTGAAAGGCAGCTAGGTTTGTCCCTGTCCTTTTTCTCTATCCTTTTCGCTTCCGAAGGCTTGCGTCGGTGGCACGCGCTGTGCTACAAATATCCTTTTGTCTGGGCTGGCGTAGCTCAGTCCGGTAGAGCAGCTGATTTGTAATCAGCCGGTCGGGGGTTCAAATCCCTTCGCCAGCTCCACGATTCCAGCTCGGTCCGAAGTCGGACCGCAAATCGGCGAGCGGCGCAAATCCTGACACCCGAGACACAAACTTCAGCCGGTGGTATCGGCGAGGTAGCGAAGCGGTCAAACGCAACAGACTGTAAATCTGTCGCCCCAGTGGCTTCGAAGGTTCGAATCCTTCCCTCGCCACCATTCGACTCGGCCATCGGGCCTCGCTCATGGCCGGCCCGCGCGGGCCGAGTACGAATGGAACGCGCGGCGACGCGGGCGAGGATGCGGGGTTGGCGAGGGCCGCGAGGTGGGTGAGCGCCGAGGCGGGCTCGTCGCGCCGTAGCGGCGAAGGAGCGAAGTTGGCGAGCCGCGAACGCGGCGGGCCAGCCGCGCCGTAGCAGCGAGGCAGCAATAGTGGCGAGCGCGAAGGCGGGAGTAACTCAGTGGTAGAGTCACAGCCTTCCAAGCTGTTGGTCGCGGGTTCGATCCCCGTCTCCCGCTCCAGCCTTCGCTCGGCCCTTCGGGCGAGCTTCGGCTTGGCAAGCCAGCGAGCCGTCGTCACGCGAAGGCTATCCCGCCGAAGCTCCGCGGAGCGGAGCGAAGGCGGACCGCGACGCGTCGCTCGCTCATGGCAGGCCAATTTCAACTCGGCGAATGGACCACAGGATGCGACACAAGGTGGTTTGGGGATCGTAGGCCGTGCGAGCCGACCGACGTGTCGGCCGTAGCGGCGAGCCGGCGAGGCATCGAGCCGCGGGGCCGACCTGTCGGCCGTAGCGGCGAGCCGGCGAGGTATCGAGCCGCGAAGGCCGATGTAGCTCAGTTGGCAGAGCGCGTCCTTGGTAAGGACGAGGTCACCGGTTCAATCCCGGTCATCGGCTCCACTCGACTCGCCGCTGCGCGGCTCGCTCGTGGCAGGCCGCGTCACGATAAGGAGAGTGCCCGAGCGAGGCCGCAGGCCGAGTCGAAGGGCAGCGCGACGTGATCGCGAGAAATGACTGGGCAGGCCGCGGAGCATAGAAGCGCGGTTTCGAGAGGGTACAGACGACATGGCAAAAGAGAAATTCGATCGCTCCAAACCACACGTCAACGTCGGCACCATCGGACACATCGACCATGGCAAGACTACTTTGACGGCTGCCCTGACGAAGGTCGCGGCCGACAAGGGGTGGGCGAAGTTCGTCCCCTACGACGAAGTGGCGAAAGCCTCCGAGTCGCAGGGGCGCCGCGACGCCACCAAGATCCTGACGATCGCGACGAGCCACGTCGAGTACAGCACGCCGAACCGGCACTACGCGCACGTGGACTGCCCCGGCCACGCCGACTACATCAAGAACATGATCACCGGCGCGGCGCAGATGGACGGCGGCATCCTCGTCGTGAGCGCGGTCGACGGCCCGATGCCGCAGACGCGCGAGCACGTGCTGCTCGCCCGTCAGGTGAACGTGCCGCACCTGGTCGTGGCGCTCAACAAGGTGGATGCGGTCGATGACCCCGAGCTGGTGGATCTGGTCGAGCTCGAGATTCGGGAGCTGCTGAAAACGTACAAGTTCCCTGGCGACGACGTGCCTGTCGTGCGCGTGTCGGCGCTGAAGGCACTGCAGGGCGATCCCGAGGGGGTCGCGGGCGTCCTCAAGCTGATGGAGGCGCTCGACAGCTACATTCCGCTGCCGCCGCGTGAGGTGGACAAGCCGTTCCTGATGCCGATCGAGGACGTGTTCTCGATTTCCGGCCGTGGCACGGTCGTCACCGGGCGCGTCGAGCGCGGCAAGGTCAAGGTCAGTGAGGAAGTCGAGATCGTGGGCTTCAGGCCGACCGAGAAGAAGGTCGTCACCGGCGTCGAGATGTTCCGCAAGCTGCTCGACGAGGGCGTGGCGGGCGACAACGTCGGCGTGCTGCTCCGCGGCGTCGAGAAAGACGACGTCGAGCGCGGGCAGGTGCTGGCCAAGCCGGGCTCCATCAAGCCGCACACCAAGTTCAAGGGCGAGGTGTACATCCTGTCGAAGGATGAAGGCGGGCGTCACACGCCGTTCTTCAACGGCTATCGTCCGCAGTTCTACATCCGGACGACGGACGTGACCGGGTCGCTGACGCTGCCGGAGGGCGTCGAGATGGTGATGCCGGGCGACAACACGAGCATCTCGGCAGAACTGCACGTGCCGGTTGCGCTCGAGCGGGGCGCGCGCTTCGCGATTCGCGAGGGCGGCCGGACCGTCGGCGCCGGGACGATCTGGGAGATCGTCGAGTAAGGGCTCATGCGCGACATCATTTCCCTGGCGTGCAACGAGTGCAAGCGTCGCAACTACAGCACGACCAAGAACAAGAAGAAGACGAGCGAGCGGCTCGAGTTCAGCAAGTACTGCCGCTTCTGCCGGAAGCACACGGCGCACAAAGAAACGAAGTGAGTGCCGAGTGCGGATTGCTGATTTAGGCCAGTAGCTCAATTGGTAGAGCACCGGTCTCCAAAACCGGGGGCTGGGGGTTCGATTCCCTCCTGTCCTGCCACGCACGCGGCGCGCGGGGCTCGGCGCCCGGCGCCGAACAGGACGAGCGCCGACAAGGATCGAGGATGAAAACGGCCATGGCGGAGCACGAAGACTTTGGCAGCCGCGCCCGGGAGAGCGTCACAGGGTGGTGGGGCCGCTCGCGGCGGTTCCTGGCCGAAGTCCGCAACGAGATGGCTCGCGTCACGTGGCCGAGCCGCCGGGAAGTGTACGCCACCACGTTCGTCGTCATCCTGACGTCGATCTTCTTCGGCGTGTACCTCTACATCATCGACCTGAGCTCGACCGGATCATGGCCTGGGTCTTCCGGACGTTCGCGAGCGCGTGAGGCAGACGAACACCGTACGACACACGTTAGGCACATGACGACCATGACGGACGATCGCACGAAGCAGTGGTACATCGTCCACACGTACTCTGGCTTCGAGAACAAGGTGAAGGAGTCGCTCGAGCAGCGCGTGCAGGCGTACGGCCTGCAGGACGAGATCGGCGAGATCCTGATCCCGACCGAGCAGGTCGCGGAGATGCGCGGCGGCAAGAAAGTCGTCAGCTCGAAGCGGTTCTTCCCCGGCTACATCCTGGTCGAGATGCACATGTCCGACAACGCGTGGCATGTGGTGAAGAACACGCCGAAGGTCACCGGCTTCGTCGGCGCCGGCGCCAAGCCGACGCCGCTGTCGCGGGAAGAGGTCGATCAGATCCTCAACCAGGTGACCGAGGCGGCGGAGAAGCCGAAGCCGAAGTACACGTTCGAGAAGGGCGACCAGGTGCGGATCAACGAGGGACCGTTCACCAGCTTCAACGGCGTCGTGGACGAGGTGAACCTCGACCGCAACACGCTCAAGGTCATGGTGACGATCTTCGGCCGGTCGACGCCGGTCGAGTTGGATTTCTTGCAGGTGGAGAAACTGTAGGGTGGCCGGCTGAAGCCGGACACTCGAGTCCGGCCAAGCGAGAGCGAGTCGCTGGCATGGGTAGCGTCCGGCTTCAGCCGGACCTGAAGAAGCAGATGGCGAAAAAAATTCAGGCAATGGTGAAGCTCCAGATTGCTGCGGGGAAGGCAACCCCCGCGCCGCCGGTCGGGACCGCGCTCGGTCCGCACGGCGTCAATATCATGGACTTCTGCAAGAACTTCAACGCGAAGACCAGCAAAGACGAGGGACTCATCATCCCCGTCGTCGTGACGGTCTACGCGGATCGCACGTACTCGTTCATCACCAAGACGCCGCCGGCGTCGGTGCTGCTCAAGCGCGCCGCGAACCTGGCCAAGGGGTCCAACGAGCCGAACAAGAACAAGGTGGGCACGGTGACGAAGAAGCAGGTCGAGGACATCGCGAAGCTGAAGATGCCCGACCTGAACGCCGAGTCGCTCGACGCGGCGTTCAAGACGATCGCCGGCACTGCGCGATCGATGGGCATCGACGTCGTCGGGTAAGGACGAAAACCAATGACATGCTGTAATTCCGACCTGTTCAGGTCGGATGCGTGCACGAGTGAGCATACCAAGCTTCGATTTGTGAGACGCCCGACCTGGAAGAGTCGGTATTCAGCCTACACGTAAGCACCGAATCAGCATTCGGGTAGTTCGAGAAGTGGGAGGCCCAGCGGGCCGTTAGCACCACAGGAGCAGCACATGCGCAAATCCGGTAAGAAATTCGCTGCCGCCAGGCAGCAGGTCCCTGAACGTCCCCATACCATCGAGGATGCTGTTCCCCTGATGCAGAAGGTGAAGTACGCGAAGTTCGACGAGACCGTCGAGCTCGCGCTTCGTCTGGGAGTCGATCCGAAGCACGCCGACCAGATGGTGCGCGGCACGGTCGTGCTGCCGCACGGCCTGGGCAAGAGCAAGCGGGTGCTGGCGATCGCCGGCGGCGACAAGCAGAAGGAAGCGCAGGACGCCGGCGCCGACGTGGTCGGCGGCGAGGAGGTCGTCGAGAAGATCCAGGGCGGCTGGATGGACTTCGACGCCGTCGTCGCGACGCCCGACATGATGCGCGCGGTCGGCAAGCTCGGCAAGGTGCTCGGCCCGCGCGGCCTGATGCCGAATCCGAAGACCGGCACGGTCACCGTCGGACATCGCGAGAGCCGTCAACGAGATCAAGGCCGGTAAGGTCGAGTTCCGCGTCGACAAGACCGGCATCGTGCACGCGCCGATCGGCAAGATTTCGTTCGCGTCGCAGAGCCTGATCGAGAACGCCCACGCCCTGGTCGACAGCGTCGTCAAAGCGAAGCCGTCAGCTGCGAAGGGCAAGTTCCTGCGCAGCGTGACGATGTCGTCGACGATGGGGCCGGGCATTCGGATCGATACGACGCATGTCGAGGCCGTGAAGCACTAGGGGCTTTTGGCGCGCCGAACGCCGAGCGCGAACGCGAGCGCAGAACACACTAAACATAGCCATGGCCGTAACCAGAGCGATCAAGGAAGAAGAGCTTCAGGACCTCGAACAGTCGTTCAAGGGCACCGACAGCGCGATCGTTGTCGACTTCAAGGGTCTGAAGGTGCCCGAGGTGACCGAGCTTCGCCGGCAGGTCCGCGGCGCGCGCGGGTCTTACAAGGTCGTCAAGAACACGCTGGCGAAGCGTGCGCTCAAGGGCACGCGCTTCGAGGTCGCTGAGCGAGACTTCACGGGCACGACGGCCGTGGCTTACAGCCGGCGAGGATCCGGTCGCGCTTGGCGAAAGTGCTGACGACGTTCGCCAAGACCGCACCGGCGCTGCAGATCAAGGCAGCGGTCGTGCAGGGGCGAGCGATCAAGGCGGCCGAGGTCACCGACCTCGCGTCGCTGCCGGGCAAGCCGGAGCTGTACGCGAAGCTCCTGTTCGTGCTGCAGGCGCCGATGGTCCAGCTGGTGAGCGTGCTGAACGCGCCGTGCCCGCGACCTGATGAGCGTGCTGGTGCAGGCAGAGAAAAAGCGATCAGAGTGCGTAACGGGCAGGAACGCATTAACCGGGATTCTCAGGAGAGAGCAAATGGCCGAAGTGACAGTCAGCAGCAAGTCGTCGACTACATCAAGGGAATCTCCGTGCTCGAGCTCTCGCAGCTCGTGAAGGAGCTCGAGAAGGAGCTTGGCGTGTCGGCGGCTGCGGCGATGCCGATGGCGATGCCGGCCGGCGGTGGTGCGGCGGCGGGCGCGAGCGGCGGCGGTCGAGGAGAAGACCGAGTTCACCGCATCGCTGACCGAAGTCGGCAGCAACAAGATCAACGTCATCAAGGTCGTTCGCGAAGTGACGAGCCTCGGACTGAAGGAAGCGAAGGACCTGGTCGAGGGCGCGCCCAAGCCGATCAAGGAAGGCATCCCGAAGGACGAGGCGCGCGGCAATCAAGAAGAAGTTCGAGGACGTCGGCGCCAAGGTCGAGATCAAGTAACGTCGCGCCTGGAGCGCCGCGGCTGCGGAGCCGCGCGTCCCCGGCGCGTCGTGTCCCGTAGGCCCGACCTTTTAGGTCGGGCGTGTTCGAGGCCGGCAACCAGCTGAATCGCTAGACGCCCGACCTGAAGGTCGGGCCTACGGGTGTCAGCGTTGTCGGGTTCCGCAATCGACCTCGAGGTTTTTCACACGATGTACAGCCTTCCCAAGAACGTCTACCGCGAGCGCATCGACTTTTCGAAAATCAAGACGACGATCCCGATCCCGAACCTGATCGAGATCCAGAAGAAGTCGTACGAGCGGTTCCTGCAGATGAACCGGCTGCCCTCGGAGCGTGAGGACGCCGGGCTGCAGTCCGTGTTCAAGTCGGTCTTCCCGATCTCCGACTTCCGCGAGAACTCGTCGCTCGAGTTCATCGAGTATTCGATCGGGAACTGGGAGTGCAAGTGCGGCCGGCTGGCCGGACTGCACCACCTGCGGAAGCCGTGCGTGAACTGCGGCGCACACGCTCGTCGCCGACCCGTACGGCGAGCACGAGGTGCTCTGCCCGCGCTGCGGCAAGCCGAACGAGGCGCGCGGCGACATCTGCGACATCTGCGGCAACACGGTCGGCCTCGAAGCTGAAGTACGACGTGGACGAGTGCCAGGAACGCGGGCATGACCTACGCCGTCCCGCTGAAGGTCACGATCCGGCTCGTCGTCTGGAACAAGGATCCCGGAGACGGGCGTCAAGACCATCCGCGACATCAAGGAGCAGGAGGTCTACTTCGGCGACATCCCGCTGATGACCGACAACGGCACGTTCATCATCAACGGGACGGAGCGCGTCATCGTGTCGCAGCTCCACCGGTCGCCGGGTGCGTTCTTCCACTCCGAAGACAAGACGCTCTACATCGCGCAGATCATCCCGTATCGCGGCTCGTGGGTGGAGTTCGAGTACGACACGAAGAACCTGCTCTACGTCCGGATCGACCGGAAGCGGAAGTTCCTGGCGACGGTGTTCCTGCGCGCCCTCGGGCTGCGCGGCGCCGACGAGATCATCCGGACCTTCTACACGGTCGACAAGCTGTACCTCCGCAACGGTTCGATCTACTGGGCCGTCGGCGACAGCCTGCAGGGTCTGCGCGGCTCGCGACATCACCATCGGCTCGGAAGTGGTGACCCACGCCGGCAAGAAGATCACCTCGACGGCCCTCAGCAACCTGAAGAAGGCCAACGTCGAAGCGGTCGAGGTTGCCGACGCCGAGCTCGAAGGGCGCGTTTGCCGCGGCGGACGTCGTCGACCCGTCCACGGGTGAAGTCATCCTCGAGGCGAACGACGAGCTGACCCCGCGCGTGATCTCGATGGCCCAGGAGAAGAACGTCGAGAAGATCGAGATCTTCTTCCCGGAGCGCGACGAGATCGGGCCGGTCCTCTCGCAGACGCTGAAGAAGGATCCGATCCACACGCACGAGGAAGCGCTCATCGAGATCTACCGCCGCCTGCGCCCGGGCGATCCGCCGACGCTCGACAGCTCGCGGTCGCTGTTCGAGAACATGTTCTTCAACCCGCAGAAGTACGACTTCTCGCGCGTCGGCCGGCTCAAGCTGAACACCAAGCTGAAGCTGAACACCCCGCTCGACGAGAAGATCCTGCACCCGCAGGACTTCTACGAGGTGATCAAGTACCAGCTGAAGCTGCGGCGCAATCCGGCGAACGTGGACGACATCGATCACCTCGGCAACCGCCGCGTGCGCTCGGTCGGCGAGCTGCTCGAGAACCAGTTCCGCATCGGCCTGGTCCGCATGGAGCGCGCGATCAAGGAAAAGATGTCGGTCTACCAGGAAATGGCGACCGCCATGCCGCACGACCTGATCAACGCGAAGCCGGTCATGGCCGCGATTCGCGAGTTCTTCGGGTCGTCGCAGCTGTCGCAGTTCATGGATCAGACCAACCCGCTGTCCGAGGTCACGCACAAGCGGCGGCTGTCGGCGCTCGGGTCCCGGCGGACTGTCGCGCGAGCGCGCCGGCTTCGAGGTGCGCGACGTGCACCCGACGCACTACGGCCGCATCTGCCCGATTGAGACGCCGGAAGGTCCGAACATCGGCCTGATCTCGTCGCTGTCGTGCTACGCGCGGATCAACGAGTTCGGGTTCATCGAGTCGCCGTACCGCAAGGTGCAAGAGCGGCCGCGTCGTCGATTACGTGATCATCATGAACGCCGGCGGCAACACGAAGTACAAGGTCGGCGACATCGTCGAGGCGTCGGACGATCGGCGCGGATCTGAAGGATGTCGAGAAGAGCGGCGGCCGCCGCCGCCGCGGGCTCGAGTACGAGCCCTACTCGTTCTACCTCTCGGCGTGGGAGGAGGACCAGTACATCATCGCGCAGGCGAACGCGCAGGTGGACGACAACGGCAAGCTTCACTCAGCGACCGTGTCAACGCACGGCAGGCCGGCAACTTCATCCTGGCGCCGCGCGACAAGGTGGAGTTCATCGACGTCTCGCCGAAGCAGCTCGTGTCCGTCGCCGCCTCGCTCGTCCCGTTCCTCGAGAACGACGACGCCAACCGCGCGCTGATGGGATCGAACATGCAGCGCCAGGCCGTGCCGCTGCTGCGGGCGCGGGCGCCGTTCGTCGGCACCGGCATGGAGTACATCACCGCCCGCGACTCCGGCGCGGTGGTCGTGGCGCGACGGTCGGGCACCGTGGACTTCGTCGACAGCCAGCGCATCGTCGTGCGCGTGGAGGGGGAGACCGAGGCGACCTCGCGTGAGATGGGCGCCGACATCTACCCGATGACGAAGTTCAAGCGCTCGAACCAGAACACGTGCATCAACCAGAAGCCGATCGTCCGGGTCGGGCCAGAAGGTGCACAAGGGACAGGTGCTGGCCGACGGTCCGTGCACCGAGCTGGGCGAGCTGGCGCTCGGACGGAACGTGCTCGTCGCGTTCATGCCGTGGCGCGGCTACAACTTCGAGGACGCGATCCTCGTCTCGGAGCGGATGGTCAAGGACGACTACTACACGTCGATCCACATCGAGGAGTTCGAGATCGAGGCGCGCGACACGAAGCTCGGCCCCGAGGAAATCACGCGCGACATCCCGAACGTCGGGGAGGGCTACCTGCGCGACCTCGACGAGAGCGGCATCATCCGCATCGGCGCGGCCGTGAAGCCGGGCGACATCCTGGTCGGCAAGGTCACGCCGAAGGGCGAGACGCAGCTGACGCCGGAAGAGAAGCTGCTTCGCGCGATCTTCGGTGAGAAGGCCGGCGACGTCCGCGACGCGTCGCTCATCTGCCCGCCGGGCATCGAGGGCATCATCGTCGGCGTGAAGATCTTCTCGCGGAAAGGCATCGAGAAAGACGACCGCGCGAAGGCGATCGAGCAGGAAGAGCTCGACATGATGGAGAAGAACCTGCAGGACGAGATCCGCATTCTTCACGACGAGGTGAAGAAGCGGGTCATCGGCATGCTGCAGGGCCAGGAGTCGCGCGCGGACCTGTACGACGAGCACGGCCGCGAGCGGCTGCTTCGCAAGGGAACGGCGCTGACGCCCGACGTGCTGCAGTCGCTGCCGTACGAGGCCATCGTCCGGCTGAAGGTGGCAACCGACGATCCGCGGCTCGAGGAGGATCTGCGCGAGCTCGAGGAGCGCACCGAACGTCAGGTCGAGGTCATCCGGAAGCAGTTCGAGGAGAAGAAGGAGAAGGTCCGTCGCGGCGACGAGCTGCCGCCGGGCGTCATCAAGCTGGTCAAGGTGTACGTCGCGATGAAGCGCAAGCTGTCGGTCGGCGACAAGATGGCCGGCCGCCACGGCAACAAGGGCGTCATCGCGCGCATCCTGCCGGAAGAGGACATGCCGTACCTGCCGGACGGCACGCCGGTGGAGATCGTGCTGAACCCGCTCGGCGTTCCGTCGCGTATGAACGTCGGCCAGATTCTCGAAACGCACCTCGGGTGGGCCGCGCACGCGCTCGGCCTCTACTTCTCGACGCCGGTCTTCGACGGCGCGACCGAGAGCGAGATCAAGAACTGGCTCGAGCAGGCGGGTCTGCCGAAGAGCGGCAAGACCAATCTCTACGACGGCATGACCGGTCAGGCGTTCGAGCAGGATGTGACGGTCGGCTACATCTACATGCTGAAGCTGTCGCACCTGGTCGACGACAAGATTCACGCGCGGTCGATCGGGCCGTACTCGCTCATCACGCAGCAGCCGCTCGGCGGCAAGGCGCAGTTCGGCGGACAGCGCTTCGGAGAAATGGAGGTCTGGGCGCTCGAAGCCTACGGCGCGGCGCACATCCTCCAGGAGCTGCTGACCGCGAAGTCGGACGACGTGACGGGCCGGGCGAAGATTTACGAGGCGATCGTCAAGGGCGACGCGTCGTTCCAGCCCGGGCTGCCGGAATCGTTCAACGTGCTCATCCGCGAGCTGCAGGCGCTGTGCCTCGACGTCGAGCTGATGAAGACGAAGAAGAAGCCGTCGCTCGAGGCCGTCGTGCCGGGCGAGGGCGAACCAGTATTGGCAGAGGGGTAATTACCGACAATGAGACCATCTTTCGACACTCGCGGCTCTCTGACCTCTGACTTCGACGCGATCCGTATCAGCCTGGCGTCCCCGGAGAAGATCCTCTCGTGGTCGCACGGCGAGGTGACCAAGCCGGAGACGATCAACTACCGGACGTTCAAGCCGGAACGTGACGGGCTGTTCTGCGCCAAGATCTTCGGCCCCGTCACCGACTGGGAGTGCCTCTGCGGCAAGTACAAGCGCATGAAGCACCGCGGCGTGATCTGCGACAAGTGCGGCGTCGAGGTCACGCAGGCGAAGGTGCGGCGCGAGCGCCTCGGGCACATCACGCTCGCGACGCCCGTGAGCCACGTCTGGTTCTTCAAGGGACTCCCGAGCCGGATCGGGCACCTGCTCGACATCTCGCTGAGGGATCTCGAGCGCGTGCTCTATTTCGAGGCCTACGTCGTCATCGAGCCGGGCGACACCGAGCTCAAGCAGAACCAGCTTCTGACCGAGGAGCAGTTCCGCAAGGCGCGCGAGGACCACGGCGTCAAGTTCCGTGCGCACATGGGCGCGGAAGCCATCAAGGAGCTCCTCAAGCGGGTCAGCGTCGAGAAGCTGGCCGGCGAGCTGCGCGACAAGATGCGCGGCGAGCCCTCGGCGCAGAAGAAGCTGAAGTATGCCAAGCGGCTGAAGGTCGTCGATTCGTTCAGGAAGTCCACCAACCGTCCGGAGTGGATGATCCTCGACGTGATCCCGGTCATTCCGCCGGAGCTGCGCCCGCTCGTGCCGCTCGACGGCGGCCGGTTCGCGACGTCGGACCTGAACGACCTCTATCGGCGCGTGATCAACCGGAACAACCGGTTGAAGAAGCTGATCGAGCTGAAGGCGCCCGACGTCATCATCCGCAACGAGAAGCGGATGCTGCAGGAAGCCGTGGACGCGCTGTTCGACAATGGACGGCGTGGGCGTGTCCTCAGGGGTGCGAACAATCGTCCGTTGAAATCGCTGTCCGACACGCTCAAGGGCAAGCAGGGCCGGTTCCGTCAGAACCTGCTCGGCAAGCGCGTCGACTACTCCGGCCGTTCCGTCATCGTCGTCGGCCCCGAGCTGAAGCTGCACCAGTGCGGGCTGCCGAAGAAGATGGCGCTCGAGCTGTTCAAGCCGTTCATCTACAACAAGCTCGAGGAGCGCGGCCTGGTCGCGACGATCAAGCAGGCGAAGGAGATGGTCGAGCAGCAGCGTCCCGAGGTGTGGGACGTGCTCGAGGAGGTCATCCGCGAGCACCCGGTGCTGCTGAACCGCGCGCCGACGCTGCACCGCCTGGGCATCCAGGCGTTCGAGCCGGTGCTCGTCGAGGGCAAGGCGATCCGGATTCACCCGCTCGTCTGCACCGCGTTCAACGCGGACTTCGACGGCGACCAGATGGCCGTGCACATTCCGCTCGCGCCCGAGGCACAGATCGAGGCATCGGTGCTGATGATGTCCTCGAACAACATCCTGTCGCCGGCAAGCGGCGCGCCGATCGCGATTCCATCGCAGGACATCGTGCTCGGTTGCTACTACCTGACGAAGGCCCGTGCCGGAGCCAAAGGCGAAGGCCGCGTGTTCGGCAACGTCGACGACGTCATACTGGCGCTCGAAGCGGGTGAAGTGGAGACGCTGACGCCGATCCGCCTGCGGTGGAGCGGACAGCTGCTCGACCTGACCGTCGCGCGCGACGATCAGGCGGTCCTGCAGACCGACGTGCAGGACGTGGCGGGCAAGATCATCAACACGACGGTCGGCCGCGTCATCTTCAACACGTCGCTGCCGTCGATCATGCCGTACGTCAACGGGCTCCTGAAGAAGAAGGGGCTCCAGCAGGTCGTGCAGTACTGCCACCTGCACTACGGGCTCGAGCGCACGGTCGAGATGCTCGACAGCCTCAAGCACCTGGGCTTCACCTATGCGACGCGATCGGGCCTGTCGATCGGCATCGACGACCTGATCATCCCGCAGGAAAAGGCGGCGCTCGTGGCCCGCGCCCGCGACGAAGTGATCAAGGTCGAGGGTCAGTACCTCGAAGGCGCGATCACCAACGGCGAGCGCTACAACAAGGTCATCGCGATCTGGTCGGACGTCACCGAGAAGATCGCCGACGAGATGTTCGGCGAGATGGAGGAGCTCGACCAGAGCGGACGCTCGTTCAACCCCGTGTACATCATGGCCGACTCCGGCGCGCGCGGATCGAAACAGCAGATCCGCCAGCTGGCCGGCATGCGCGGGCTGATGGCCAAGCCGTCGGGCGAGATCATCGAGACGCCCATCACGTCGAACTTCCGTGAAGGGCTGACGGTGCTCCAGTACTTCATCTCGACGCACGGCGCCCGCAAGGGTCTGGCGGACACCGCGCTCAAGACCGCCGACTCGGGCTACCTCACCCGCCGGCTCGTGGACGTGGCGCAGGACGTCATCATCCACGAGATCGACTGCGGGACGATGGACGGGATCGAGTCACGGGCGATCGTCGAGAGCGGCGAGATCATCGAGCCGCTGCGCGACCGCATCATCGGCCGCGTCACGCTCGAGAAGATCGTCGATCCGCTCAGCGGCAACGTCATCGTCGACGTGAACGACGACATCGACGAAGAGCAGGCGTCGGACATCCAGGAAGGCGGCATCGAGAAGGTCCGTATCCGGTCCGTGCTGACGTGCGCCAGCCGGCGCGGCGTCTGCGCGAAGTGCTACGGCCGCGACCTGGCCACCGGCAAGCTCGTCGAGCTGGGGCTGGCGGTCGGCGTCATCGCCGCGCAGTCCATCGGCGAGCCGGGCACGCAGCTGACGATGCGGACGTTCCACATCGGCGGCACGGCGTCGCGCGTCTCCGAGCAGTCGACGCTCGATTCGAAGCACGCGGGCACGGTGCGCTACCAGGGCCTGCAGGTCGTCGAGTCGCATGGCACCGGAGTGGATCAGACGTCCGGCGAGCTCGTCGTCATGAACCGCACGGGCTCGCTCGTCATCCAGGACGCGAAGGGGCGCGACCGCGAGCGCTACCCGATCGTCTACGGCGCGCGGCTGAAGGTGCGCGACGGAGCGCCGGTCGAGCAGGGACAGATCCTCGTCGAGTGGGATCCGTACACGTTCTCGATCCTCACCGAGGATGCGGGCACCGTGAAGTACAAGGATCTCGTCAGCGACGTGACGTTCCACGAGGAAGTGGACGAGGTCACCGGGTTGTCGCGGAAGATCGTCGTGGACAGCCCCGACGAGAAGAAGCAGCCGATGATCGAGATCCGCGACAAGGCGGGCAAGGTGACGCGCAAGTACCACATGCCGTCGCACGCGCACCTGATGATCGAGGACAACGAGCCGGTCTTCGCCGGGCAGGTGCTGGCGAAGATCCCGCGCGAGACGACGAAGACGAAGGACATCACGGGCGGTCTGCCGCGCGTGGTCGAGCTCTTCGAGGCGCGCAAGCCGCGCGAGACGGCGGTCATCTCGGAGATCGACGGCCTCGTCCGCCACGGCGGCATCGTCAAGGGCCAGCGGAAGATCATCATCGTGCCGGAAGACGGGGGCGAGCCGAGAGAGTACTCGCTGCCGCGCGGCGTGCACGTGAACGTGCAGGAGGGCGATCGCGTCCGGGCGGGCGAGCCGCTGATGGACGGGCCGAGCAATCCGCACGACATCCTGTCGGTCCTCGGCGAGAAGGCGCTGCATGCGTATCTCGTCAACGAGATCCAGGAGGTCTACCGGCTGCAGGGCGTGAACATCAACGACAAGCACATCGAGGTCATCGTCCGGCAGATGATGCGGTGGGTGAAGATCGAGGAGGTCGGCGACACCGAGTTCCTGATCGAGGAGCAGGTGGACCGCTTCCGGTTCATGGAAGAGAACGAGCGCGTGATTGCCAACGGCGGACGTCCGGCGACGGGCCGGCCGCTGCTGCTCGGGATCACGAAGGCGTCGCTCTCGACCGACTCGTTCATCTCGGCGGCGTCGTTCCAGGAGACGACGCGCGTGCTCACCGAGGCGTCGATTTCAGGCAAGGTGGATCACCTGCGCGGCCTGAAGGAGAACGTCACGATGGGCCGGCTGATCCCGGCAGGGACCGGGTTCGAGTATTACCGGCACGTGCGGATCCCGGCGGACGAGCCGCCGCCACCGCCGCCGCCGACGCCGGAGGAGCTGGAGCTCGAGCGCGAGATGGAGTACTTCGTGGAGCCGGAAGAGGCGTTCACGAGGGACGAGATCGAGTAGGCTTGCCCGCCGAAGCTTTAGCGGAGGCGGGGCCCGCGCTTCAGCGCGGGCGTGCTCCGAGTCGGATGCTCGGGGCGGAAGCTCGGAAGTTCGGATGCTCGGAGCTCGGAAGTTCGGAAGCTCGGGGGTTCGGATGTTCCGGGGCGGCGGGCTTGCCCGCCGTTGCCTTGGCGAAGGCGGGGCCTGTCGAAGCATGAGTGCGGATCGGTCATCCGTGGACGTCGAGATCGATGCCCTCGTAGACGACTACCGGGCCCGTTGCCTCTGGTTTCTCCGCGCGGACTACTATCCGGCCACACGTGAGGAGCGGCTCCGCATTCTCGCGGCGATTCAGCGTCATGGAGATCGCGCCGCGCATGTCCGGGCTGCGGCGCTGCGCCGATGTCTCTTACAGAGTTCCAGCGAAGAATCTGCCGGATTGTAGCGGAGAACCGGATCGCCGCCGGCGAGAGCTACGTGGCGGGCGGAGCCGCGCTCAACGCGCTCGTCGCCGGCGCTCGCATTTCGCGCGACATCGATCTGTTTCACGACACGGACGCGGCCGTTGCTGCCGGCTGGGACGGCGATCGGCGCCTGCTCGAGCGAGCAGGGTGTGCCGTGCGGGTCGTGCGCGAGCGCCCCTCGTACATCGAGGCACAAGTGAGTGAGGGCGGCGAGTCCGTGCGCGTCGAGTGGGCGCGTGAGAGCGCGTTCAGATTCTTTCCGCTGGTTCAGCATGCCGACTTTGGGCTGGTCCTGCATCCCTTCGATCTCGCCACCAACAAAGTGCTCGCGCTCGTTGGGCGCCTGGAGGTGCGCGATTGGATCGACGTCATCCACTGCGGCGAGCGCGTGCAACCGCTCGGATACCTGGCTTGGGCGGCCAGCGGCAAGGATCCCGGCTTCGCGCCGGGCGCGATCCTGGAACATGCGGCGCGCTCGAACCGGTACTCGGCCGACGAGGTGCTGGCGCTGGCGTTTGCCGGGCCTCCCCCAGACCCGGCTGACCTGTCCCGGCGATGGCGGGCACTCCTCGACGAGGCGCGCCGGGTCGTTGAGGTCCTGCCAGGTGAGCACGCGGGCTCGGCGGTGCTGACGGCTGGCGGCGACCTTTTCACGGGTAACGCGGATGAGGCCGCCGAGGCGCACGCGCGCGGTGCGCTGCGGTTTCATCCGGGGCGAATCAAGGGCGCGTTCCCTCGCATCATCACGTAGCGGGTCGCCGGGTTCGAGTATTACCGGCACGTGCGGATCCGGCAGACGCCTGCGCGCCGTAGCTGCGCAGCAGCGAAGGCGGGAGCCGCCGCCCCCGCCGCCGCCGACGCCGGAAGAGCTGGAGCTCGAGCGCGAGATGGAGTACTTCGTGGAGCCCGAGGAGGCGTTCACGAGGGACGAAATCGAGTAAATCGGACGATCGGGGATTCGGGAGCTCGGGGGCGATGGTCGAGAGATCATCGCCCTTTTTCTTTGTTCGGTTCGGTCGGCCGTTTCGTTACCCCTGACTGGAGGGGTGGATGGCCGCATTGGCCGAGCCGCGTAACTCTCTCTCTCTCTCTCTCTCTCTCTCTCTCTCTGAAAGCGCAGGAGCGCCCGGACCGTGCCTAGCGTGCTGATCGTGGACGACCACGAGGGCACGCGGGCCAGCTATTCGGCCCTTCTGCGCCTCGGCGGGTTCGAGACCGAGACGGCCGATACCGGCAAGGCCGGGATCGCGTATGCGGTAGCGCGGCCGTTCGACGTGGTCCTCGTCGATCTCCGATTGCCGACATGACGGGCATCGAAGTGATTCGACAGCTCAAGCTCAGCGGTGTCACGGCGCGCTTGGTCGTCGTCACGGCGTTTCCTGGGTTGGACACGTCGTTCGATGCGGCGGCGGCCGAGGCGGATGGGTACGTGGACGGCCCCTTGTTTGGCGACGAAGTCATCGAGGTGGTTCAGCAGGCGATCGATGGACCACTACCGATTCGGCATCCACGGAGTCGTCCAGGGGCTGATCATGTGGCAGGATCACCGTGGCAGTCACACCGGCCTGCCACATCGCGGTTGGGCGTCGATCCACGCATCCGAGAGGTAATGCGCCGGATCGACTCCGACCTGACTCGCGTTTGTTCCGCCGCTGAGCTTGCGTCGAGTGTTGGGCGGAGTGAATCCTGGCTTCGTCGCGTCTTTCCCACGGCTACGGGTCTTTCGCCTTGGGCATACAGGCACCAACGTCGGCTTCAAGAGGCCGCGCGTCGCCTCACGACTACTCACGATAGTGTTCAACAGATCGCTTACGGCTTGGGGTACAGCTTCAGCAGCCTTCGAGAGTTCCGGGAAGCCTTCCACTCGCGCTTCGGGATGTCGCCAAAGGATTACCGAACTCGGTTTTGGCGCGGGTCGTGTCGATAAAGTTGATCGGAGGTACTCCACGCAACGCCTGAAGCGTTTTCCCCCCTCAAATAGTTGGTTTTCCCCCTTGTTTCGACGCACTTCAGTCCCTAGTTTGATCCGTGCTGGTTTGGGTCTGACGCGGCGCCTGCGTTGCAGATACCAATCACGACGATCTCAGCGACTGGGTCATGAACCGACACAGTCAGTATCAAACGGTGGACCAAATGAAGGGCGTCCGGTCCTGGGTCGACACCGTTGTTCACAAAGAGATCAGTCCGGGCACGCGGTAAACCTCGTCAGGGCAGAGGTCCGCGATCAGCTGGAATGCCTGTTTCGGAGCAGTATCTCCGGCCGCACTCTTCAGATGATGACGCCGCGGGCTCTTCGAACCACTCAGGTGACGCGCGGAGATCGCGATGACATCCATCGTCCAACCATTGGCTCTCTTGGCGGCATGCTCGATCTGCCTCAACTACGATGCTCCTGCCCCTGCGTCCGGGGCCGACGACGCTCCCGATCGATTGCAGCGCATCGCGCCGAAGTGCTCACCTGGTCAATGCGATGTCGCCCTGACGCATGTGGCAACGCTCACGGACAAGACTCAGCTCCGCATACTGCCGGATCACTCGTTCTTTGTAATTCAGGATCGCTCCGGACGGTTCTTCACCATCGCCCGCAAGCGTGACCAGATTGTCGTATTCGACAGCGCTGGACGGATCGAGTCGGTGGTCGGCAGCCGGGGCAAGGGCCACGGTGAGTTTCTGCGAATCACGAGTCTCCTGCCCGGCCCAGGTGCTGCACTCTCTGCGTACGACGCCCAGCTTCGCCGACTCACCGTAATCGGACCGGATCTCGAGGTGAAGACCGTGGAGCCGGCACCGTATCGTCCCGATCTGATCCTCGGCGACGGGAGCATGATTGTCGCGCAGCACATTCCCACGCCCGAGCTGATTGGGTATCCGATTCATCACGTCGGGCCGCTCGGTCGCGTGTTGGGATCGTTCGGCGCGGACACGCCGGAATTCCGCATGGATCAGCGCCTCATCACCGACCGGATCATCGCGCCGGGGCGCGATGGAACCGTCTGGGCGGCTTCACCCGGGCGATATGCGCTCGAACACTGGGATCCGGTGGCGGGAAAGAAACTGGGCCAGGTTGTTGTGGTGTCCTCTTGGTTCAAGGAATCGCCGAGCCTCGGGAATGACGAGCGGGTACGCCCAATGCCGATTATCGAGGCGTTGTGGCACAACGAAGGGCTTCTCTGGGTGCTGCTGCGGGATGCCGACGCTAACTGGCGCCCGCCGGTGTTGGCGAACGTGGAGCGGGCCTTCGATCTGGATGAGTCACGACCGTATCTTCGATTGGGTCCTGGAAGTGATTGATCCCTATTCCAGCCACGTGCTTGCACGCAACCGTTCCTCGAATGCTCTTTGGGGACGCTCCTCGTCTCCGTTCCTGGTATCGCGCAAGTCACCGGGTGATGGAGCGGCAGTTCAGTTCACGGTGTGGAGGGCTCAACTCAAACTAAGGGAGGAATCAAAATGACGATGATGAAGAAGTGCTATCTGATGCCTGTTGTGATTGGTGCATGCATCGCGATCGGCGCGGGCACGCAGCCTGGGCCGGAGGCGTTGGCCGCATCAAACGAAGACTGCATCGGGTGCGAAAATCAACCCGGGTGCCCCGCCGGCTACCATGACGCATGGGAGGGTGGACCCGGAAGCTGGGATAGGGCCGGTGGCGCTCACCTATCCGAGCCCTATTGCTGGTCAGGGTCCTGCCAAACCAAGCATGGGCCGTGCGATCTGGAAGGAGAGCTCACGACGGCCGCGCTCGATGCACTGACAGCGTCCATCGCTGCGCAGGATATCGACGGCATTGGGGAGTTCCTCGACGCCCACGCCAGGCAGGTTGCCGTCAACGCGGCGCGTTCGGCAATGCAGCTCAAGGGCTGCACCGGCGGCGTGATCGCCCACCTGCCGATGTCAGGTGACCTCATTTCGGCCGTTGCGGCGCTCCATGAGGAGGCTCTCGACGCCGCAGCCGTCAAATAGGCCGCGACCTCACTGGCATCAAGGGGCCCGTTTCGCCCGTCGCGGTTCGGGCTCCCTGTCTTGGTGAATCGGTGAGATCAGCGAGTGATATATAGTGGGAACGGAGGATTGTCCGTCCTCTCGACGGAATCACGATGAACGGGAGTTCGCCTGCCTCGAACTTCGGACCTGTCATGGGGCTGCGCACCGATCTTCGCCTGGCGCTGCGCCGCTGGAGACATCGCCCGGGACTCGCAGCGACGACGGTTCTGATCCTTGCGGTAGGGATCGGCGCCACGACCGCCGTCTTTTCAGTCGTGAAGGCCGTGCTCCTGCGACCGCTGCCCTGGCCGGCGCCGGATCGACTCGTCGTGATCCACGCGGTGTCACCCGAGCGCCGCCACAACCCGGCGTTCTCAGCCAGTTGGAACCGGGGGCCGATCTCGTGGTCGGCGTGGCAAAGACTCCAAGGCGCGTCCGCCTTCGAGGCGGTCGGCGTCTGGTTTCCGCGTCGGGAGATCCTCGGCGACGCGCGAGCCGATATCGTCGAGGTCATTTATGCCTCGTCGTCGTTCCTGTCCATGCTTGGCGTGCGGCCGGCCGCCGGCCGCCTGTTCACCGCCGACGAGGACTACTCGGAGTCCGAGGCGGTGGTTGTGTCGTACGAGGCCTGGCAGCGCCGCTTCGGCGGCCGTCCGGACGTGGTCGGGCAATCCCTCGTGCTGGTCCCTGGGCCGACGAGCCGAGGCACGATCAAGACGGTCGTGGGTGTCCTACCGCCTGGCTTCCGTTTCCAGGGTGAGCCCCCAGAGTTGCTCTTGCCGATGGGCCTCAGAGTCGAGAACAGCCATTATGAAACCAGTCGGTTCCTCCGCGCTGTAGGCCGGCTCGCACCTGGGGTTTCGCTGGAGGCAGCGTTGGCGATGGCCGAACCGCTGGTCCGCGGCGTCGAGTCCTCGGCACGGCGGTCGGCCCGCGTAGTGCCGCTCGGTGCCGATCAAGTCACCGACGCATCCCGGCCTCTATGGCTGCTGCTTGGCAGCGCCGGGCTGCTGATGCTGGTCGCGTGCGCGAATGTGGCGGGATTGCTGTTCGGCGAAGCGAGGACACGCCGCCACGAAACGGCCCTCCGGATAGCGCTCGGCGGCAGCCGTCGACATATCCTCCAGCAGCTCACGATGGAGAATCTGCTGCTCGCCGGCGCGGCCGCCGTCGGTGGGCTCGCGATCGCGGCCGGGCTCATGCCGATCCTCGTCATGCTGGCTCCGGATCGACTGCCTGGCCTCGACAGCGTTGGCGTCGATTTTCAATTGACCGCGCTCGCGCTCGGACTTGGTCTGGCGACGCCGCTGTTCTTCGGCCTTGCGCCGGCCCTCTCCCTGGTGTCGATGCGTGTCGGGCAAGCGCTCTCGGAGAGCGGCCGTGAAGCCACGTGGCGGCGCCCCGCGGCACAGCGGGCGATCGTGGTCGCCGAGCTCGCTTTGTCCATCGTGCTGCTCGTCTGTGCCAGCCTCTTCGGGGAAACGATGCTCAGGCTGACATCGCGCCCGCTCGGCTTCGACCCTGCTGGCCTTGCTGTGGTCTCGATCAATCTGACACGGTTCCCTGGCTTTGCGCAGGGACCGGCTGAACGTTCGACGTCGGCTGCGACGCCATTCGCCGAGCGATTGGAAACCCGTGACGTCTCCACCCGCCGGCTGATGGCGGGATGGACCCACACGGCAGGTGTCCTCGATCGCCTATCGAAGCTGCCTGGGGTGGTCGCGGTTGCCGGCGTGGGTGCCGCGCCGTTTATCACCGCAGCGCCGTCGGCGAGTATTCGCGCCTACGGGCAATCGCCCGATGAGGACGCGAGCGTGCAGCGACAAATCGTCACCGATGGCTATTTCCGGACGATGGGCTTGGCGATTCTCAGAGGGCGCGGCTTCCAGCTGTCGGACCGCGAGGGCGCTTTGGTGGCGGTCGTCTCGCGCGAGCTCGAGCGGCGCTTCTTCGCTGGCGATGCCGTTGGCAAGCGGCTTCTGCAGGGGACGGACGTGTACCGACGTCATCGGCGTCGTGTCGAACGCACGGCAACAGGAGCTCTCCGACGATGAGTTGGCAATGCTCTACGTGCTGGACCGACAGTTCGGCAGCGTCAACCACTTGGTGATCCGGACATCTGCCTATGCGACCACCGTTCTGCCGCTTGTGAGACAGACGATTCGAGCCTACGATCCGCTGATGGTCGTGAGCTCGACCACGACCATGAACGATCTGCTGTCGCGGTCCATTGCGGAGGAGCGTTTCCGCGCGCTGGTCTCGGCCGTTTTCGGCGGCGCCGCGCTCGCGCTTGCAGCAGTGGGACTCTACGGGCTGGCTGCACGCCGTGTGGTTGAACGGCGCCGGGAAATCGGCGTGCGGATGGCGCTTGGAGCTACCCCCCGTGACGTGCGACGACTTGTGATGCGTGATGCCTGGACCAGCGTAGGCCTCGGCATCCTGGTGGGTGTTCCGGCAGCCGTGTCCGCATCGCAGTTCGGGCGGTCGCTCCTCTTCGGCGTTTCACCAACGGCGCCCCATACCTTTGTCGTTGCCACCGGCGTGCTGACCGCCGCTGCGATTGCGGCCACTCTTTTTCCCGCTGTCCGGGCAAGCCGCATCGACCCCATGCGTGCGCTGCGCGAGTAGCGGCAGCTGGGCGATGTTCCCGCTCGTAAGCGAGGCGACGGCAAGGGGGTGCGCCTGAAGCAGCCTCCAGCGGACGATCAGATCGTCGGCATTGTGCGTGTCGAACCCCACGAGCTTGACCGGACCGCCGCCGCCGACGGTGAAGTACAAGGATCTCGTCAGCGACGTGACGTTCCACGAGGAAGTGGACGAGGTCACCGGGTTGTCGCGGAAGATCGTCGTGGACAGCCCGGACGAGAAGAAGCAGCCGATGATCGAGATCCGCGACAAGGCGGGCAAGGTGACGCGCAGGTACCACATGCCGTCGCACGCGCACCTGATGATCGAGGACAACGAGCCGGTCTTCGCCGGGCAGGTGCTGGCGAAGATCCCGCGCGAGACGACGAAGACGAAGGACATCACGGGCGGTCTGCCGCGCGTGGTCGAGCTCTTCGAGGCGCGCAAGCCGCGCGAGACGGCCGTCATCTCCGAGATCGACGGGCTCGTCCGCCACGGCGGCATCGTCAAGGGCCAGCGGAAGATCATCATCGTTCCGGAAGACGGGGGCGAGCCGAGAGAGTACTCGCTGCCGCGCGGCGTGCACGTGAACGTGCAGGAGGGCGATCGCGTCCGGGCGGGCGAGCCGCTGATGGACGGGCCGAGCAATCCGCACGACATCCTGTCGGTCCTCGGCGAGAAGGCGCTGCATGCGTATCTCGTCAACGAGATCCAGGAGGTCTACCGGCTGCAGGGCGTGAACATCAACGACAAGCACATCGAGGTCATCGTCCGGCAGATGATGCGGTGGGTGAAGATCGAGGAGGTCGGCGACACCGAGTTCCTGATCGAGGAGCAGGTGGACCGCTTCCGGTTCATGGAAGAGAACGAGCGCGTGATTGCCAACGGCGGACGTCCGGCGACGGGCCGGCCGCTGCTGCTCGGGATCACGAAGGCGTCGCTCTCGACCGACTCGTTCATCTCGGCGGCGTCGTTCCAGGAGACGACGCGCGTCCTCACCGAGGCGTCGATTTCCGGCAAGGTGGATCACCTCCGCGGCCTGAAGGAGAACGTCACGATGGGCCGGCTGATTCCGGCGGGAACGGGCTTCGAGTACTACCGGCACGTGCGGATCCCGGCGGACGAGCCGCCGCCACCGCCGCCGCCGACGCCGGAGGAGCTGGAGCTCGAGCGCGAGATGGAGTACTTCGTGGAGCCGGAAGAGGCGTTCACGAGGGACGAGATCGAATAGCGGCGCTCGGGGCTCGGCGCTCGGAAGTTCGGAAGTTCGAACGTCCGGTAGTTCGGAAGGGGCGATGGTCGCGAGATCATCGCCCTTTTTCTTTGTTCGGTTCGGTCGGCCGTGTCGTTACCCCTGACTGGCTGGTACGACACCGCTCGAACCCTCTATCCGCGATCGACCGCAGCAGCCGTAGCCCTCCGGTCTATCACGGCGTCATCGCCCGTCCCTTTCGAGATGCTCGATCCGGATGACGTGTACTGCACCTATCCGTGTACCGTGCTGACGACAGGGGTCGCAACGGCGCTGGCCGAGCGCATCAACGGCGAAGTACGGCGATGAAACACCTTGTGATCGCGGGAGGGCTGATTCCGCTCGGGCTCGCGATCAGCGGTCAACAACCGCCACAGTTCCGAACGTCGACGTCACTCGTGAGGCTCGAGGTGGCCGTCACCAATGAACGCGGTGCCGTTCAGGCACTGCGGCCCGAGCCGCCCGGCGCGGACTGAGCCGGAACCATACTCCGACTCGAACGGGCCACCGCGGTCGCCGATCGATGATCGGGTTCGCGAAGTCATCCGGATAATCGAGAGCGACCTCACCAGGTCGTCATCCGTTCAAGAGATGGCAGCCCATGTTGGGTTAAGCGAATCAGCACTTCGGCACCTCTTCCATGGGTGTGTCGGCGTTTCGGTCACTAGATTCAGGAGGGAACGTCGCCTTCAGCAGGCGGCGATTCACCCGACCACGACGTGGGACGACGTTCGTCAGATTGCGTTCGGCGTAGGGTTCCACTCCGTGTCCCTACGGGACTTTCGACTGGCGTTTCGCAAGCGATTCGGAATGCCTCCAACGTCGTATCGGGGGCGGTTCTGGCGCTGGCCGGCTCTTCGCAGCTAACAAGGATCAGCCCCGGTGGGCGGCTTTCAACCGGTCGATGTTCTCCGTCCCGCTACGCAAGCTCGACGTTCAAGTGGAGCGATTCTTTGAGGGCCGGGATCGCCCGCAGCACCGCGTTCTGCTCGGGCCTGAGCCTGAACTCGACGTCAGTCGTCGTCTCGCGCCAGCCGAGGAGCACCGCGGTCGCGCCGCCGGTGAATAGGACGCGGCCCTGCGACGGTGCCGTCCGTTCCAGCGCGCGTATAAAGGCCCTGATGCGCGCCGTAGCTCGCGCATGCGAGCACCCGCTCGTACGAGACAACGCGCCTGACCAGCGCCGATTATCGGGCCGTGCGCGCTGTCGAGATCGTCGCGGGCGAGGAGCCGGTAAAGCCGGTGCTCGGGCTGGGCCGGCGTCTCGGGCATGCCGACGCCGAGCTGGCGTAGCCGTGGCGCCGCGCTGCCGACCAGCAATGCGTGCACGGATGGATGCCGGCCGCCAAAATCGGCCAGGCGAGGGTCGATGAGATCCGCACGGCAAGGCGGACGGCGCCTTGCGCCGACGAAGAACGGGGCCGGTTGAATCCGCAAAAAGCCGAATATCCCCCCTTGTCAAGCCCCCTACGCGGGCATACGTTTGCGTGGGTTTTTCCTAGAGACGTAACAGTTGCAAACTACAAAACACCGCGGCCCTGTTGGAGCTGCCTGGTTAACCAAGCATGCACGCCACGAGGAGGGACAAATGAGCGGCCTGAAAACGTTCAGAAATCTAGCGTTCGTCGCAATGCTCGCAACCTTCGTTGCTGCGACGAGTGGAAAACTGTCGGCGGAGCCGGGACAGGTCTGCTCAAGTTGGGATGAAGACTGCGAGTGCAACTTTCATCCTTGGGAGTGGAGCTGGTCAATGAGTTGTGACTTCTCAAAGTACGAGAACCCGACTGAGAGGGGCAGCGATTTTCGCAACGACGCTGCATGGGAATGCATGGACTGGTGCGATCAGCCGTACGAGTCGCACGTGATACAGGAGTGTCTCTGGGAGAACCCGTGGGCCCCTGAAGTGTGCGATGACGACTGTATCTTCACATGGGATTCCTTTTATTGTGGCGGTGGTGCGTCAAGTGAAATGACATGCTCCTGCAATTCATTCAACTGGTGCATGCCGTAGTTGATCGGCGAGTCCGCGCCTTCCAATGACAAATCCGGCAAAACTCCCTCAACCGGGCGTAAGGAGTCAAGAATGACTCGCCTTGAATCTCGAAGCAGTTGGAAAGTTGTGCTGGACTTTGCCGCCGCTCTCAGCATGATTGCTGCATCCGTGGTCTTTATAGCCCTCGCGTTGTCGTTGCGCGGCTCCGTCGAAAGGCGTCCCTCGCGCCCCGCGGCCCGAGCTACGGCAGAATCCCGCCTGCCTGACCACCCCTTGTCGCTCAACAATGCCGCATTAAGAGGCCAACTCGATGCGCCCGTCGTCGTGATTCAATACTCAGATTTTCAATGTCCCTATTGTGCCAAGTTTGCCCAGGAAACGCTGCCGAGGGTCGTAAAAGCGTACGTGGACAAGGGGAAGTTGCTGATCGCATTTCGCCACCTGCCGCTTGAGGCGATTCATGCAGAGGCTGCCAAGGCCGCCGAAGCTGCAGAATGCGGTGGGCTACAAGGGAAATTCTGGGAAATGCACGACGCGCTGTTTCGTGATGTTCGGCAACTGGATGCAAGGACGCACGCGGCCCGGGCGAGCGAGCTAGGCTTGGACGTGCCACAGTTCAGCGAGTGCCTTCAGGGCGACCGTGCTACGCGCGTCCAGGCTGATCTTGCGGACGCTCGCCAGCTGGGAATCGCTCGAACGCCGACCTTCCTATTTGGAACGCCTCGAGCAGATGGCACCGTAACAATCGTGCAGAGGGAATCAGGCGCACTACCTTGTCAATTGTTGTCTGGTATCGTGGAGAAGCTTTTGGCCGCCTCAAAGACCGCATCGCGTTGAATCAGGCGATTGCGACCAGATGCGATGCGAGTGATGACGCCCGTTGAAACTGCCTGGAAGGCATGCAACACGCAGTTGTGATGCTCCCGGTAATCCTCGTCGCGACACTTGCCGCGCAGCAGACACCCTTCCGCACGGCTGCAGACACCGTGGCCATATATGCCACGGTGCGCGACCGCGAGGGTCGTCTGGTCCCAGACCTGAGGCGAGGCGACTTCCAGATTCTGGACAATGGTCGGCCAGTTGAGATTTCTGTCTTTTCGAATGATCCCCAACCGATCACTGCTGCGGTCATGCTCGACACGAGCTTCACACTGGAGCAACGGTTTTCGCAGGTGCGGGACTCGCTTCGGCATTTCGTTGGAGCGCTCCTGGCGGCTGACCGCCTGCGAATCGGCAGCTTCGGATCAGAAGTGTCTGTGAGCCCTCTCTTGACCGGTGACAAACGTGAGCTGACCCGTGTGCTACAGGAAGAGCTGTGGCCCGGTGGACTTGCCTCACCGATGTGGCAGGCCATCGATGTAGCGATGGCCTCCCTGGCCGATGAGAAGGGACGTCGAGTGGTGTTGGTCCTGACCGATGGCAAGGATACCGGCGCTCTTCCCGGCTCGCGTATTACGCGGCCCGCAGTGGAAAAGAGGGCGCGTGAGGAAGAGTTCATGATCTACGGAATCGGCCTTCAGGGTCGGTTTGGCAGTGATCCAGGCATCATGTTCCTCGCGGATGAAACGGGCGGCGGGCACTTCGAGCTCGAGCGCGACGCCGATCTGGCAACGACTTTTGCGCGAGTTGCTGACGAGCTTCGCCATCAAGGTCCTTGTTGGGCTTTGCCCCGCCTGTGGTGGACGGAAGAACTCATCGCGTCGAGGTACGAGTCTCACGGCCCGGATTGAAAGTCCGTGCGCGTCGGAACTATGTCCTGGGTCCGAGATGAAGCTGCCGCACGTTACGTCGGCGTGTTCAACTTTTTGGGTCCTGCTCAGTGCCCTTGGACCGACCCTCGCGCAGGACACCCGGCTTGTGACAGTGCACGTTTCGGTGACCAGTCCTGATGGGGCGTTTGCCTCAGGGCTGATACGAGACGCGTTCGAAATCGTTGTTGACGGCCAAATCGGGCAGATTGAACGGGTCGAGACTCTTCAGCCGGGCATGGCAATCGTTGTGCTCGTGGACATCAGCGCGAGCATGCTCCCCTTGCCGCCAAAACTTAGGTCGTCGGAACTCCCCATTGGTCTCCAACCCGCTGAAATCGGTCGGGGAGTGGAACGAATCGCTTCCATGCTGCAGTCGGGAGATCGAGTCTTGGTTGGGACGGTCGGCTCACGAATTGCACTCGACGGAAGGTTCACTGCGGACAAGAACGACCTTGCAGCGATGGCACGGGCGGTTGTATCCCCGGCGGATATTGACCGTCACGGACCGTCACCAATCTGGGATGCCGTACATGCCGCGGTGGCTATGCTGGCCGATCAAACTGGCGCGCGTGCAATCGTGCTCATTACCGACGGCCGTGCCACGGGCAATCGTCACAGTGTTGTGCAGGCTGCCGAGGCGGCCGCTCAGGCAAATGTGACGACGAGTATCGTATCGCTGGCCACGGCTCGCGAGAATCCTCGCGGCAACATGACCGACATAGTGCAGCCAACGGCGCTGCTTCGGCAGCTTGCGGACTTCACGGGAGGAATGCTTGAGCCCTATCGGGCAACCGAACGCCACGCGCCGCCCATCACGCCTTTCATCGAGAGAGCCTTCCGGCATCTGCGTGAGCGTTATGCGCTGACGTTTCGCGCCCCTGCTGATGGCAAGGCTCACCAAGTTCAAGTGCGCGTTCCGAACTCGGGACTGAAAGCCACCACTCGCGCGGTCATCGGTTCCAGTTGACAGCGGGACTCGACCGCCACCGCCAGTTGGCTGGGAGTGAACGACGCGTCATCCTCTTTCGGATTTATGGAGCTCTAGCGCGAGATGGAGTACTTCGTGGAGCCGGAAGAGGCGTTCACGAGGGACGAGGGTTTGTCGTCGGTGCCTAGAATCACGCGGGTGCTCGCGCGTCAGCGATGACACTTCCGATGTGGCTCACTCAGCGCGCGCGTCCCGCGATATAACGGTAGGCCACACTGATCCCATGGCGTGTCATGAGATACGCGTACGATCCGAGACGCCTTCAGAAGGGCATAGAGACGATGCTCGGGTCCGATGGGGTCTGGGGCACCGCGGACACCGAGCAGCCGCAGCAGGCAGGGCGCCGAGTGCACTCATGCTCGCATCATAGGTCCGCTACCTGTGCCGATCGGATTGGTCGCTACTAGGGGTCCTCGTTGAGTTTGAAACGATCGCGCAGGGCCGCTGTCCTGCCAATCGAGGGGACGGCACGGTCCCTTTCTTGAGGTTGTAGAGCGCCGCCGGCGTCGCGACCGGCACCCGGATACCTTCGATCTCCTTCAGCATCGATGCGACCGTATCGAACGAGGCCGCTGTGCCCAGCCTGGTCATGATGTCAAAGTACAGGTCGCCGCTCGGAGGGTAGTAGCGAACGGCGGGATAGTCTCCCAGCAGATCCTCTGCCGTAATCTCGCTGATGTGCGGGTCGTCCGGGTACGCCTTCCCGGAGCGCTCGTTGCAAGCGCGGACATCTCGGGCGTGGCGCCAACGATGAGGTCGACATCCTCGGTTGCGCGGACGATCCCGTGAAATCCCATCGCAGTTGCGCCGATTAGCACCGTACTCGAGGCCAGCGGCCTCGAACGCCCGCAGGACGCGCAGCATCTCGTCACGGTCCACAGCCCTAGTGTATCTCCGAGATGCCGCCGGCCTTGCTGCGGATCCTCGATCGGGCAGTCCCACCTTGAGGTAAAGTGTCCAGCCATGTTCAGTCGCCTGTTCCGCCGGGAATCCAAGCCCTCAGGCACGATGGTGATCGTTCGGCTCAACGCCCGGGCACAGCCGATCGATCGCGGTGAGCGTTACGAGGATCCGCTCCAGGAGCTGCTCGAGAAGAACGGCTGGGGAGAGGTGAGCGGCGGCGGCTCGCAGCTGACCGAGCTTGGCGAGATCGCCTACTGCGAAATCGAACTGGCCCTGTCGCAGGTTACTCCAGAGATCCTTCAGGCGATTGCGAACAAGCTCGAGACCCTCGGCGCGCCCGTAGGCTCGCGGATTCTGGTCGAGCCCGAGCTTCCGTTCGGTTCGAGCGAAGGGCTCGCCATCTATCTCAACGGCACCGATCTGCCCGACGAAACCTATCGCGACTGCGACTCGAACTTCGTCATCGAGGAGTTCAATCGACTCCTCGGGGGAATGGGCAGCGTGCACAGCCACTGGCAGGGTCCGACCGAGACCGCGCTCTACGTGTACGGCCGCAAGGCGAGCGACATGCAGGCGGCGTTGCAGCCGTTCCTCGATTCTTATCCGCTCTGCGCGCGCGCCCGGGTCGCTCAGATCGCGTAGGCCGCGGCAGACGCCGGCCGCTCACGCCCGCCGTGTGCATCCGCTACAATCCATGGCCATGGTGGCTATGGTGGCCATGGTGACAACGTCGACGCGGCTGTTCCTGTCCGTGTGCCTTGGCGGACTACTGCTCCAGGCTCAGCCCGGGACACTGCCTGACCCGGTTCGCGCGGCGGCCACCGCGCGGATTACCGCCGAAGGTCTGAAACGAGACCTCGAGTTCCTGTCATCCGATGAGTTGAGGGGACGAAGTACGCCATCGCCCGGTTTCGACCGCGCCGCCGAGTTCATCGCCGGCCGGCTGAAAAAGGCCGGCTTCGAACCTGCGGGCGACGAGGGCACGTTCTTTCAGCGGTACACGATGCGCGAGTCGACGGTCGATACCGATGCCGCATCCATCGAAATCGATGGCCGGCGCTTCACGTTCGGCGACGACTTCGTGATGCGCGCGTTCCCTGGTCCCGTCAGCGGCAAGCTCCCGGTCGTCTACGTCGGCCACGGCTGGACCGTCGCCGACAAGAAGATCGACGCGTTCGCCGGCGTGGACGTGAAGGGCAAGGTCGTGCTGGCGCACGGCCCGCGCGCGCTGCCGAAGGGCGTCGAGATCCCGATGATCGGCCGCGTCAACGTCGGCGCCACGCCCATCTTCGCGGAAGCGGCCCGCCGCGGGGCCGTGGCCGTCATCTTCATCGCCCAGGCCAGCGCGATGCAGAACTGGGCGCAGTCGCGCAGCCAGAGCCTGACGCAGCGCGAGCTGGTCCCCAACGTCCCATCTGCCTACGCCGCCATCCCCATCACGACGGTGATGGTGACGCCGCAGGTAGCCGAGACGCTCTTCGCGAACGAGCGCATCGACGGCGCTACGCTCGTGGCGCGCGGCGAGGCGCAGGACTACCCGGAGTCTTTCCAGCTGACGAAGTCGATCACCCTCACGCTTCCAGCAAAGACGACGACCGACCAGCGCCCGTACAACGTCGTCGGAATCCTGAGGGGCGCCGATCCGAAGCTGCGCGACGAATACCTGGTGATCGAAGTCGCACCTCGACGGCGCGGTCGGCGGCCGCGAGCGTCAACGGCGACGACATCTACAACGCGGCGGACGACAACGCGTCGGGCAGCGCCGGCAATCTCGCGGTGGCCGAAGCGCTGGCGCAGGGCCGCGGCCGAAGCGTTCGGTGATCTTTCTCTGGGACAGCGGCGAGGAGCGCGGACTCTGGGGCACGCGCTAGTTCGTCTCGCGCCCGCCGGTGCCGCTCGACCGGATCGTCGCCCAGTTCAACGTCGACATGATCGGCGCGAACCGCGCGCCCGGCTCGCCGGATGCCGATCGCCGCGGGCGTCACCGGACCGAACGAGGTGTTCATGGTCGGTCCCGGCGTGCTCAGCAGCAGCGCCGACGAGTTCCTGAACGCGGTCAACCGCGGCTATCTGAACCTGAAGATCAATCGCGACTGCGATCGCGCCGATCGCGAGTTCTTCTATCCGCGCACCGACGCCGGACCGTTCCTCGAGCGCGGCATCCTGACGATTGGCTTCACCACCGGGAATCACGCCCGGTATCATCTGCCGACCGACGAGGCGCGGGCGCTCGATCCCGGGAAGATGGAGTCCATCGCGCGCACCCTCTACGCCTTCGCCTGGATGCTGGCCGATGCGACCGAGCGACCGCGGATCGACAAGCCCATGCCGCCCATCGTGCCGAACTACCGGGAGCGTTGACGCGCGGATCGGGTCGGGCATGGACGTGAAGCGATACCTGATCTCCTTCCCCGAGCGGATTGTGCGCGCCGTTATCGGCGTGGGCGCCGGCGTGGCGCGTGAAGTGGGCGACGTCGCGCTTCCCGAAAGCGTTCGCCGCAGCCAGCTCTATCGGAACATGGTCGAGACGACGCTTCGGTTTCTCACCGAGCAGGTCGGGGGTGCGGAGCAGCGCTCCGGCCAGGCGGACGCGCTCCCAGAGAACTTTCTCGCGCGTAGGACAGCCGGCAACGTCGTCGAACTGCTTGGCATCGTGGCGTTCCGCGCATCGCCGGTCTGGGTGCTCGCGGCGCTCGCGGACCTCAGCGGCATGGGTCGTCATCTGATTCCGGAGATTGCGGACGCGCTCGAGGCGCAGGGACTGCTCGACCACGACACGCAGTTCACCAGTGTTGACGAGCTCCTCGAGGGTCTGGAGAAAACATCGTCGCGGCTCGCCGCGACCGTCAACACTCCGCCTCTCGACGTCGACGGGCTTCGAAGGGACTGGCAGGCAATCAAGGAGTCCTCGCGAGCTCTGCAGCCTGCGGGCCTGCCGTCGTACGAGACTGTCGCCGGGATGTGGAATCAGCTGAAAGAAGAGTCGAAGCAGCAGAACACGACGATATTCGAGACATCCTCGATGCTGGCCATCTCGGCAGTGCGTGCGCTTCCGGCCAACGTCCGTTGGCTATCATCGTCCGCCCGCGTGGGCGCTGCTCACACGGGCCGCGTCCTCGCAACCGCGCTGCTCGATCACTACGATCGGACGCTCGCCGATATCCGGCGCACGGGGTATCTGACATACGCCGGCGAGCACCTGCGCCCCTACGTCCAGGCCGCCGTTCGCCAGTTCTCCCCGCAGAATCGGACGCTGACCGAGCGCCTGCTCGAGAAGCTCGAGGCGCGGCGCAGGTAACCCCCGGGGCGCAGGCTGTAGAATGCCTCGGAGATGCCGAAGAAAAAACCCGTCCGGCGGCGAAAGAAAACCACCGCGAAGTCCATCGGTCTGAGCGCGCCCGAAACCGCGCAGGCCGATGACGCGGCCGCTCGACAGCTCGCGAATCACATCGCCGAAGACGGCGGGGTCGCGCTGGCGATCTACCGCGAGCCTTTCGGCGGAAGTCCCGCCGTCCTGGCTGCGCTGCCCATCGATCGCGTCGAGCCGACGCCGTACCAGCGGGACCCGTCGCCGGCACACGTCAAGCGGCTCATGAACGTCATCGAAGCGCTCGGCACGCTTTCTGGATCCGATCATCGCCGTGCGGACTGGCGGGAGCGACGAAGCCCCATACATTACGCCCAACGGCAACCATCGCCTGCAGGCGATGCGCAAGCTGGGCGCGCAGTCCGTCATCGCGCTCGTGCTGCCGAACCCGGACGTGGCCTTCAAGATTCTCGCGCTCAACACCGAGAAGGCGCACAACCTCAAGGAAAAGTCGCTCGAGACCATCCGCATGCTGCGCGCGCTCGCCGAAGACCGCGGCTCGCGGACGGAGCGCGAGTTCGCGTTCGAGTTCGATCAGCCGCCGTTCCTCACGCTCGGCGCCGCGTACGAACAGCGTCCGAGGCTGAGCGGCGGCGCCTACAACTCGGTGCTGCGCCGAATCGACGACTTCCTCGACGAGCGCCTGCCGCAGGCGTTGAAGGAGCGCATCCGGCGCGCGGGGCTCATCCTGGAGATCGACGACCACGTCGCCGCGATCGTCGACAAGCTCAAGAAGCGCGGGTTCACGAGCCCGTACCTCAGGCCGTTCGTCGTCGCGCGCATCAACCCGATCCGCTTCTCCACGTCCACCGAGTTCGACTTCGATGACGTGCTCGGCCGGATGAAGAAGAGCGCGGCGAAGTTCAACGTGGAGAAGATCCGCCAGGAGGATGTCGTACCGTGCCGGCGGTGGCCCGGCAGACGAGGGAGACGCGGAGTGACCGAGCTGAACTGGTTCTGGATTGCTCTGATGGGGACGGTACCGCCGATTCTGGCCGGGATCGTCGCGTTTCCTCTCTGGCGCCGGACGGGCATGATCTTCGGCAGTCTCGTGGGGACGGGGGTCATCTTCGCGTCGGCCTTCGCCCTGATCGCGAGGGATACGCCGAGATCGATCGGTTCACGAAAGGGTGCCTGGACGTCGGGGTCGTGTGCTTCCCGAAGCCGAGCGCGTTCACGCGCTTCGCCATCTACGCGTGCATCGGACTGGTTCAGGTGTTCGTGTTGTTCTCGGTAGGCCTCGTGGTCGAGGAACGAACGCGGCGGCGGGACTATTCGCCGGAGTGGCGATGACTCGTGCGGCAGAGCCAGAGATCCTCGCGTACTACGAGCGGTTTGCCGAAGAGTCACGCCTTCGATCGGGCCCGGGCCAGCTGGAGTTCGTGAGGACCACCGAGATCCTCACGCGGACACTCCCGGATCCGCCCGCTCGAATTCTCGACATCGGCGGCGCTGCTGGCGCGTACTCGACCTGGCTCGCGGAACGAGGCTATGAGGTCCACCTTGTCGATGCTTCGCCGAGTCTCGTCGAAGAGGCGCGTAAGCGCAACGCAACCCTGTCCACGCCGATCGCGTCGGTTGCGGTCGGAGACGCCCGGTCGCTCGCACAGCCGGATCGCTTCGCCGCGGCCGTTCTGCTACTGGGACCGCTCTATCACCTCCCCGCGGAAGCAGATCGGCATGCGGCGCTCGGCGAAGCCTTTCGTGTGATCGAGACAGGCGGCTGTGTCATCGTTGCGGGCATTTCCCGTTACGCGTCCGCCCTCGACGGTCTTGCACGCAAGCTAACCGCCGATCCGGCATTCGTCCGCATACGCGATCAGGATCTGCAGGATGGGCAGCATCGGAATGAGTCAAGACATCCGGATTACTTTACGACCGCTTACTTCCATCGCCCGGAGGATCTCGGGAGCGAGCTCGAGCAGGCTGGTTTCCAGGGCGTGAACGTTCTCGGAGTCGAGGGTCCCTCGTGGATACTGTCGGACTTCGACGCGAGGTGGGCCGACGGTCGCATGCGAGAGGAGATGTTGTATCTCGCGCGGACGCTGGAGTCAGAGCCAGCCATCGTAGGCGCCAGTGCCCACCTGCTCGGGACAGGACGGAAGCCGCATTGATGCCAACCGTGCGAGCCGTCCGTGTCGTGAGCGCCGAGCGCCGCGGGAGCTCGCGGCCGGTCGTCATCGAGACCGAGGCCGGCCTGTTCCTGACGAAGCTTCGGGGAGCGGCCCAGGGGACCGGGGCGCTCGTCGCCGAGCTCATCGTCGCGAAGCTGGCGGAAGCGTTGGGCCTCCTCGTCCCGGCCCGGTCGCTCGTGTGGGTGGATGACACGCTGGCGTGCGAGGATCGGGACGCCGAGCTGGCAGACTTGCTGCGCGCCAGCCGGGGATTGAACCTGGGGTTCCGCGTGATCCAGGGGACTATCGAGCTTCGGGCCGAACACCTCGACCGCATCAATCCCGAGACCGCGTCGAAGATCGTCTGGCTCGACGGCCTCGTGATGAACCCGGACCGGACCCGGCGGAATCCGAATATCCTGATCGCGCGAGATGAACTGTGGCTGATCGATCACGGCGCCGCTCTGGGTTTCCAGCACAACTGGCGATCCGTCACCGAGTCATCTCCTCGCCGAGGCTCCGGCCCGGATACGGGCCACGTTCTCTTTTCGCGCGCCACGGAGCTGGCGACCTGGGACGAGGCGCTTGCGGCGAGGCTGAATCGTGATCTCATTCGCGCGGCGACTCGAGAGGTCCCGGATGATTTTCTTGCTCCCCTCGTGCCGGCGCCGGCCACCCCGGACGCTCTGGCGCGGCGACGAGAGGCGTACACGGCATTCCTGTGGAAGCGATTGAAGGCGCCGCGGCCGTTCGTCACGGCGAATGTTGCACGTCAAACGATGGAGAGCTGACATGAGTGTGAAGACCGATGGACCGGTGCTCAGGTGGGAGACGCTGACCACGGCGCGAGAGGAAGACGGCATCCTGAACTCCAAGTACCTGACCGAGCGCGCCAAGGTCCCGGGCGGCTGGCTGGTCGTCTCCCAGTTTCATGTCGGCCCCGCGCACGGGCTCGTGTTTCTTCCCGATCCGACGCACCAGTGGGACGGAGGCAGCCTCCCGTAGAACATGCGTCTGCACACCGTTGGACGTCACGTCCTGATTGCGCTGACGCTCGCCGCGGCATCCGCGGCGATCTCCGGCCAGCCGCCGCCGGCTGCGTCACGAGCCGCGGCGGGTCCGGCCGCGCGCCAGCGCTTCCTGGAGATGTTCGCGCGATCGTATTTTCCCGGACGAACGGGCCAGCTCCTGATCGTGCCGCGCGAGGGTCACATCATCACCCGACCCGAAGCGGACGTGGCGTACATGCACGGGTCGCCATGGCCGTACGACGTCGCGATTCCGATCATGTTCGCGGGACCCGCGGTGAAGCCCGGTGTGTTCACGACACCGGCCGCGCAGCAGGACGTGGCGCCGACGCTCGCGGCGGCGCTCGGCGTGCGGATGCCCCCGACGGCCACGGGCCGCGTGCTGCCCGTCCTGAAGACCGGCTTCGAGCGTCCGCGCGTCGTGTTCCTGCTCGTGCTGGACGGCATGCGGCGCGACTACTTCGATCGCTACCGTCGCGAGATGCCAGCGCTGTCCGCGCTGCGGAAGCGCGGCGCCTGGTTCAGCCGCGCCGAAATCGACATCATGCCGAGCAATACGGGCGTCGGGCATTCCACCATCGCGACGGGAGCGCCACCCGGCGTCCACGGCCTGACGGGCAACAACATCTACGACCACGTCCATCGCCGCCGGATGGAGTTCTATACGGGATTGAATCCGCAGGTCCTCATGGCGCTGACGCTGGCCGACGTCTGGCAGCTCGCCTCTTCCGGCCGCGCCGTCGTCCTTGCGCAGGGCAGCGTCAATCGCGCGGCCACGCCGCTCGCCGGCCATGGCGCCTGCCAGCCGAACGGGACACCGATCGTGCTCGCCGGCTACGACGAGACGACAGGCACCTGGCAGTCGAACGCCGACTGCTTCCGGCTGCCCGAGTACTCGAAGGATCACAAGGCGAGCGCGCTGTGGGCGTCGACGAGCGAGTGGCTGGGCAACAAGGTCGATTCGCCGTCCGCAATACGCCGGTCCGCGCTGTTTCCCTCATTCGAGGCCGATGCGATGGTCGCGATGATCGAGCGCGAGCCGCTTGGCGCGGATGACGTGCCGGACATGATCCTGCTGAATTACAAGGCCGCTGACTACGTGGGACACCGCTACGGACCGGATTCGAACGAGCTGCGTGTCACGCTCGCGGCAATGGACCGCAATCTGACGCGCATCATGACCGCGCTCGAGGCCAGAGTCGGCAGGAACTGGCTGATGGCCGTCACGGCCGACCACGGGATGCCGTCGGCGTCGGCAGCGCGCCGTCATTTTGCGCCCGACGTCGTGGATCTCCTGCACAAGAAGTTCGATCCCGAGGGGAAGCTCGTTGCGGCTTACGAGTCGGAGAACGCGCAGATGTTCATCGATGAAGATCGCCTGGCGCAGTTGAAGCTCACTGCCGGCGATCTCGCTCGTTATCTCGAGTCCCAGCCGTTCATGTTTGCGGTCTACACGCAGGACGAGGTTCGACGCGCGGCGGCACGCGCGCCGGCGCTCGCGAATCGGTGACGATCCACAGCTTCTATCGCGCCGCAGTCTGGATTCCGCTCGCCGTCCCTGGCCTCGTTGCGCTCGCGGTGCACGGTCTTGGACTCCGTCCGGGCTGGCCGTTTGACAAAATCGTTCAGATCCTGCTCGCGTCGTTGGTGTGGGGCGGCATTCCATATGCGGCGCTCGCGATATGGGGGATGTTCTGGATCGGCGGGCGTCCTGAAGCCGAGATACGGCGATGCGCTCTCCGCACTCCACTTTGGATGATCTTGGCCTTCGTGCCATTGCCGGCGCTGGTCGCCGTGCGCAGTGCGAACCCTGGCATGGCCGCCGCTGTGTTCGTACTCGGCGCCGTCATGATCCTGGCATTGGGATATGTTTATGTGATCCTGGTGCTGGGCTTGCGGACGGTCGTGTCTGGTTTATTCGATCTCTCACCTCGGTGATCTTCTCGAATTGTCAGTGGCCTAGTCTTGAGAAGCAGTCATGAACCTGATGCCGTTCCAAGGTGCGAGCGAGCGTGTCGAGCGAGCCACGCGACCGGTTCGCGCCGGCGAAGCGGCGCGCGAGAGAGCGTGTGGGGGAGTCCGAGGGGCGAAGGCCCCTCGGATAACACTCGATGGAGGCTGAAACGATGGGCAGAATCGTCATCGCTTGTTACCGCCCGAAGCCCGGTCAGCAGGACGGGTTGCGGAAGCTGATGCGAGGGCACGTCGCGACGCTGCGTTCGGCCGGACTCGTCACCGATCGGGCGCCGATCGCGATGGAAGCGGCCGACGGCACGATCGTCGAGGTGTTCGAGTGGAAATCCACCGAGGCCATTGAAGCGGCGCACAACCACCCGGTCGTCCTGAAGATGTGGGAGCAGTTCAGCGCGGTCTGCGACTACATTCCGGTCTCGCAGGTGCCGGAGGCGTCACAGATGTTCTCGGGGTTCACGCCGCTCGACTGATCAATAGACGTCCAGGTCCCGGCCCACGACGACGCGTCCCTGATAACGCGACATCTCCTCGAGGAGCGCCGCCGGAGTGGACCGCTCGGAGTCGACGGCTGGCCGGAGCGACAGCGACGCATGATACAGAATCAACAGGCGTGGCCTGGCCTGCTGAGCCAACTCGATCAACTGGGTCGTCGTCGTGTGGAATTGCGACGCATACTGGTTGAAGTCCGGCCGCTTCGCCAGCCACTCGTGGGTCAGCACCTCGTGAATCAGCACGTCGCAGCCGTGGCACGCGTCGATCGTCGCCTGCGTCGGGTTCGTGTCGCCTGAGATGACGATGCTGCGATCGGCCGTGTCGAATCGATAGCCGTAGCTTTCCATCGTGTGTTTCGTCGCGAAAGCGGTGACGGTGACGTTGGCGTCCTTGTAGACGACACCCGCCCGGATTTCGTGTGCGTTCACCGAATGCCCTTCCGGAAACGAGCCCACCGTGTACAACCCGCGATCCTTCATTCGCGTTTCGAAGTCGGCCCGGTAGGCCTCGAGAACATGTTCGGTCATGGCCTTGATTCCGTTGGGCCCGTAGACCTCCAGTGGAACACGCCGGCCGATCACCCATGGCGTCAGAATCAGATCCGGGTAGCCAACCGTGTGGTCGGAATGCAGATGGGTCACGAACGCGACGCGCAGGTTCGTCGGATTCAACGCGTCGATTCCCTTGTCCACGACGGCCGACTTCGCCCGGCGGACGACTCCGGCTCCGAAATCCACGAGGTATGGCGTGCCGTTCACGACGACGGCTGTTGCCGGTCCGGAGCGGTCGGGATCCGCGGGAGGATTCCCGGTGCCCAACAGGACGACCTGCGTGGAGCTCTTGGTCGCCGGCTGTACGCGCGCCGAGCCGGCGAACGTCGTGGTGAAGAGCGCGGCGAAGACCGCCACCGTTCCGCAAAGCCTGCCCGAGGGATTCCATTTCACCATGTGGGTCTCCTGGCCGATTCTCTCAAGGTATGCTTCGCCGAGCGCTCGTACGATTCATCCTACAATCAGGACACACTGTCGTGACAGCAGACTACAAGATGCGCGAGGCCGTCAGCGCGGACGCGGATACGCTGGTCGCGTTCACGCTGCAGGAGGCCTTCGAGGCGGAGGGCATTCATCAGGATCCCGAGGCTGTTCGCAGGGGCGTCAACGGCGCGTTCGCCAATCCACCGCTCTCAGTGTACTGGGTCGTCGAAGGCCCGGATGGCCGCGCGGTTGCGAGCACGTCCGTCGTCACGGAGTGGAGCGATTTCTACGGCGGCCATTATTGGTGGATCCAGAGCCTGTTTATCGTTCCGGAGCATCGCGGCCGCGGGCTGGTCGAGTTCCTGCTCGATTACCTGCTGAACGCGTCGAAGGCGGCGGGGGCGCTCGACCTGCGGCTCTACGCGCACAGTTCGAACGAGCGCGCGCTGCACGTGTACCGCCGCTGCGGCTTCACGGTGGCGCCCTACGTCATCATGAGGAAATCCCCTTGAACCCACGTGAGTCTTCGGAGCCAGACCGATGCGTCTTCGTCTCCTGGTCGGGCTGCTGCGTTTCGCCGGCGCCGTTACGGCGATGGCGTTCCTGACCATCTTGCTCGCCGTCGAATGGATGGCCACGACGCACAACGCGCTCGGCCTCGGAGAGTTTCCACGAGCGCCCGTCGTCGACTATCTGGCCCGCTCGATTGCGGCGCTCTACGGGTTTCACGGCCTGCTCTTGCTTCTCGTGTCGACCGACCCGATCAAGTACAGGACGATCGTTTCGTACGTCGCATTCACGAATGTGGCATTCGGCCTCATCGTGCTCGCGATCGACCTCCACGCCGGGATGCCGCTGCTGTGGACGCTGGCCGAGGGCCCTCCGATTATTGCGTTCGGGATCGTGATAGGCGTGCTGAACAAGCCATAACTCGCATGGATTTCTCGCGGGACCACCTGACGTCCGAGCTGCGTGCGCTTGGTGTCGAGTCGGGCGGGGTACTTCTCGTCCACATGTCGTACCGTGCGGTGAGGCCCGTCGCTGGCGGGCCGCTCGGCGTGATCGACGCCCTGCGCTCTGCTGGGGGGCCGTCAGGGACGCTCGTCATGCCATCCTGGGGCGACAGTGACGATGCGCCGTTCGAACCGGCAAGTACCGCCGCGTCTTCGAGCCTTGGCGTGACCGCCGACGTGTTCTGGCGGCAGCCCGGCGTCAGGCGGAGCCATCATCCGTTTGCCTTCGCGGCGATCGGTCCGGAAGCCGCGCGGATCCTTGTCGACCCTCTGCCGATCCCGCCGCACCGCCTGGAGAGTCCGATCGGTCGCGTCTTCGAGCTGGACGGACAGGTGCTGCTGCTTGGCGTCGGTCACGATGCAGACACGACGATCCACCTCGCCGAAGCCATCGCGCGCGTTCCGTATGGCGTGCCGAAGCACTGCACGGTGCTCAGAGACGGTCGGCCAGCGCGTCTCGATTACGTCGAGAACGATCACTGCTGCCAGCGCTTCGCGCTGGCGGACGACTGGCTTCGGCGGGCCGGCGTCCAGCGCGAGGGACCCGTCGGGAATGCGACCGCCCGGCTCGCGCGGTCGCGTGACATCGTGAACGTGGTTTGTGAGAGACTTGCGGACGGCCCGCTTCTGTTTCTTCACGGTCCCGACGCCGGGTGCGGTGAATGCGATGACGCGCGGCGGAGTGTCGGGTCTCGAGTGTGACGCCTCACGGGGAACTGCATGTTCATGTTTCAAGAGCTTCGACTGAAGATGCTGCGCATCATGAGCCACTGGTCCCCGCCGCAGGGCGAGCCGCCGTACGAGCCGTACGTCGGCGTTCGGGAGCCGAAACGGCACGGACCAGCGGGCCGCAGCGCGGCGGTTGCCGTCGAGGAACCAGGACCGGATCGCTTCATCGATGCGATCCGGGCCGCACCCCCGAACGAACGTTCACGCTAGGCACCTCGAGGGCGGAGGACGCTGGCCCTTGCTGGGGTAATGCCATGCCGACTGCAGTCTCGTTGCCGTCGTTCATTCTTCCCAGTGCGGTGATGACGTCCGCAGGTCTCCTCGCGCTTCACCGGCTTGGCGCCGGCGCCGGGGTTTCCGCGGCCGTGCTGCTTGCGGCATGCGCAGGGGGGGGGGTCGCACTGGGTGTCGGGACTCGCAACAGGCTCCCGGACGGGCGGCTGCTACAGCTCTGGGCGCTCGTGCTGGTGGTTCCGGCCTCGATCGTGTTCGTCATATCCCGCGTCGTTTTTCTGATCGCGCGACCATGGCTGCTGATCGTCGTGGGACCGATCGCGTTCCTCCTGACGGTACGAGCGTCATCGCCATGTACAACGCAGTGCAGACCTTCCGACATCCCTGAATCCACGTGTTCAAGAACTACGTGCTTCGCTTCGATCGCGGTCGCGGAAAGTACCGGCTTCAGTGAGGACGAATCGAACCGCCGAGGGGTCGCCTCCGTCAAAGCCTTGTGACACAAGGTATGACGCTCGACACCTGGCAGGAGCAGCTGCGGCGCGGCAGTCTCGACCTCGCGGTGCTCCTCACCGTGTCCGACGGACCGCGCTACGGCCTCGCGATCATCCAGCACCTCGAAGAACTTCACCGATCTCGTCATCACCGAAGGCACGATCTATCCGATCCTCGGGCGGCTCACGCGCGAGGGGCTGCTCGCCGCCGAATGGGTCGAGGGCGAGGCGCCGCACGCCCGCAAGTACTACCGCCTGACGCGGCACGGCGCGAAGCGGCTGGCCGACATGAAGGCGCAGTGGCGCGCGTTTGCCGCCAAGATAGACGGCTTGATGGCCGCAACAGAAAGGTCTGACCGTGAATCTCAGTGAGACCGGCGAATCGCGCGTCAGGGGATATCTGTTCGTGCTCGAGCGGTCGCTGAACCTGGGGCTCCCGCGCGACGTCGCCCGCGACGCCGTGCGCGAAATCGAGTCGCACCTGCGGGAGCGGATCGCCGCCGTGAGCGCGTCGACCGACGAGCGCGGCGGCGCTCGAGAAGATCCTCGCCGAGCTCGGTCCGCCGCTGCGCGTGGCGCAGGCCTACTCGACCGAGCGCACGCTGGACGAGGCGGTGATCACCGGACGCCTGGTGCCGATGGCGCGCGCGATCTGGCATCTCGCCGTGACGACGGTGCTGGCTTCTTCGCGGCGCTGGGGCTGCTGTCGGCTACGTCGTCCGGCGTCGCGTTCCTGGTGATCGGCGTCCTGAAGCCGATCTTCCCGAACAACGTCGGGCTTCTGGATCGTCAACGGCCCGGGCAGCATGCCGACCAGCCTCGGCATCAAGTTCTCGACGACGGAGATGCCCGCAGGCGGCAACTGGGTCATCCTGATCGGGCTCGTCTGTGGCCTGGGCATTCTCGTGCTGACGCACCGGGGCGCGAGAAGATTCCTGGCCTGGTGGCGGGATCGTCAATCGTGGCAGGAAGGCCTCTGAAGCTTTCTCTCCAACCCCGAGACGCAGGTGGGCAGCGACCAGTCGGCGCTCAGCCGTCGATCCACTCGACGTCGAGCGGCGACTCGGATCCCAACCAGGCTCACTCGAAGTTCTTTCGGGAGGCTGCGCGAACGTCAGCGTGCGCGTCGGATCCGATCGCGTGCTGCGCATCTATCGCCGCGATCGCCACGCCGTCGGCAAAGAGAAATCGCTGCTTCAGCTGCCTTGGGAGTCACTCGTCGTTCCAGCGGTTCTGGAATCCGGCGAGGACTTCCTCGTTCTCGAGTACGTGGCCCATGGTCCCCTTGCGGACGCGAACGAACACGGCCTGGCCGTGGGACGTGCGCTCGCCGAGATCCATCGACGACGATTCCCACAGCCGGCTTTCTGGATGCCGACCTGGCCGTTGCACACCCATTTACAGACGTCATCGATGCGTTCACTGCGTATGCTGACTCCGAGATCGATCGCGCGGCGGTCGAGAGCGACGTTCGGGCGCGCTTGACGGCGTTTCTGAGTGCGCACCGCGAGCTGCTGCAGCGGATGACGGGACCACCCGTTCTCCTGCAGGGTGACTTCAAGGTATCCAATCTCTTTTGGACCATCGACCGGCGCCTGCTCGTGCTCGACTGGGAATTCGCGTATCCGGGCCCGGCGCTGATGGACGTTGGACAGCTGCTCCGGTGGAACCCCCCGGCCGCCTTTGTCTCGGCCTTTGCCGACAGCTACCGCCGCCATGGTGGCGTCCTCCCCGAGGGCTGGCAGAGAGCCGCCGAAGTCTTCGACCTGATCAATCTCGTCGGACTGCTTGGCGGCGCCGAACCCGGTTCGCGACAGTCGATTGACGTTCGGCACCGCATCGAGCAGACGCTCGCGCGGCGTGTCGGGGACGTCGCGTAAACTCTCAGCGCTGAAAGGGTCGATTCCCATGGTTCAGGCCGATCGATGCCGTGTCTTTCGCAAACTCCACGAGTCGGGCTGCTTCGTGATTCCCAATCCGTGGGACGCCGGCAGCGCGCGCCTGCTCGCGCAGCTCGGGTTTCCGGCGCTCGCCACGACGAGCTCGGGCATCGCCTGGTCGCTCGGCCGATCCGACAATCACGTTTCACTGCCTGACGCCCTCGGCCGGATCCGATCCATCGCCCAGGCCGTCGAGATTCCCGTCAACGCCGATTTCGAGGGGGGCTTCGCGACCAGCCCGGACGAGGTCGCCGTCAACGTCACGGCCGCGACAGCCACGGGAATCGCCGGCCTGTCGATCGAGGATTCCACGGGTGACGCGTCGAATCCGCTCTTTGACTTCGAGCTGTCGGTCGAGCGCGTCTGCGCCGCTCGTCGCGCGATCGACGCCAGCGGCACCGGCGTTCTGCTCACGGGACGCTCCGAAGGGTTCATCGTCGGACGACCCGACCTCGACGAGACCATCCGCCGGCTGAAAGCCTACGCTGACGCGGGCGCCGACTGTCTGTACGCGCCCGGCATCCGATCGAAGTCCGAGATTGCCGCGGTCGTCGCTGCGGTCGCGCCCAAGCCCGTGAACGTGCTGGTTGGGAGTGACTTCACGACGGTGGCGGAGGTCGCCGCCGCGGGCGTCCGCCGAATCAGCGTCGGAGGAGCGCTGGCGCGCACGGCCTGGAGCGGCTTCATTCACGCGGCGAAGGAAATTGCCGAGCGCGGAACGTTCACGGCTCTTGTCGGTGCCGTTCCGTTTGCGGACATCAACGGGCGTTTCCCGTGATCCGCGTCTCGTGTTGGAGTAGATTCGCGTCTGCGAATCAACAACGAAGGAGTCTCCATGATCATCGGCGCACACTCGATCATCTACAGCACCAACCCTGATGCGGACCGCACGTTCCTGCGGGACACGCTCAAGCTGACACACGTCGACGTCGGGGGCGGATGGCTCATCTTCGGGCTGCCGCCGGCCGAAATCGCGGTGCATCCGTCCGACAAGAACGACGTCCACGAGTTCTACTTCATGTGCAAGGACATTCAGGCGTTCGTGGACGAGATGAAGAAGCGCAGCATCACGTGCGCCGCGATTCAGGATCAGGGGTGGGGCCTGCTGTCGAGCGTGACCTTGCCGGGCGGTGGCAAGCTGGGTGTCTATCAGCCGCGCCACGCCAGACCGAAGATGATGGGCGCGCCAGCGGCCGCGAAGCGGGTTGCCCGCGCGGCGAAGAAGCCCCGAAAGGCCGCGCCGAAGAGGACCCTCACGAAAAAGAAGAGCCTCAGGAAAAAGCGATAACGGATTCTCATGCACGACAGTGTTGTCCGTGTTGTCTGCGGTCATAATTGCTGCTTATTTGCCCACGGTGAGCGTCCCGGATACTGTGTTCGGCGGAGGATCGACGATGCGAGGGTTACTGGTCATGCTCGTGGCCGCGGTGGTGTGGGTGTTGCCCGTCGCCGCTCGGCAGAACGCGACGCTCGCCGACGTGCTGAACGCGACGAGCTTCCGCAACATCGGTCCGTTCCGGACGTCGGCGTGGATCACCGAGATCGCGGTTCCCGAAACGCCCGCGCGAGATCACCTCTACACGATCTACGCGGCGACGCGCAGCGGCGGTCTCTGGAAAACGACCAACAACGGGATCACCTGGACGCCGATCTCCGACAGCGTCGACGTCGCCGCGGTCGGCGCGGTCGCGATCGCGCCGTCGAACCCGAACATCGTCTGGATGGGCACCGGCGATCAGGCCAACGCGCGCTCGTCGTACTCGGGCAAGGGCGTCTTCAAGTCGATGGACGCCGGCAAGACCTGGCAGTTGATGGGACTGCCCGATTCGCACCACATCGCGCGCATCGTCATCCATCCGACGAATCCGGACATCGTCTACGTCGCGGCGATGGGCCATCTGTTCTCGCGCAACGAGGAGCGCGGCGTGTTCCGGACGCGCGATGGCGGCAAGACGTGGGAGAAGGTGCTCTATGTCGACGACGGCACCGGCGCGACCGACCTCGTGATGAACCGAAAGGCGCCCGAACACGCTCTACGCCGCGATGTACGAGAAGCACCGGACGCCCTGGCAACTCGTGCTCGGCGGCCCGGGGAGCGCGCGTCTATCGCACGCGACGACGGCGGGACGACGTGGCGGAAGCTCGACGGGCCTGCCGTCCGGCAACGTCGGGCGCATCGGCCTCGACCTCAACGCGCGGAACCAGAACCTGCTGACCGTCGATCGTCGAGAACCTGAATCCGCGCAAGGAGGGCATGCCGCCCCGCGTGGACGCGTGTCGCGTGCGCAGGTCAGGGTCGCGGCTCGGCGGCACGGCGAGGCCCGGCGGACCGATCGGCAACGAGGTCTATCGCAGCGAGGACGGCGGCACAGACCTGGCGGAAGACACACGGCGACGACATCGACGTCGCCGGATCGAAGGCCCCGTACTCGTTCAATCAGATCAAGACCAATCCGGCGGATCCGAACCAGATCATCGTGAACAGCGATTCGATGTACGAGTCGACGCGACGGCGGCAAGACCTGGAACTGCCAGTTCTTCCGCGGCGTGTTCGGCGACTTCCGGACGATCTGGTGGGACGAGCAGGACCCGCAGCGCATCATGCTCGGCAGCGACGGCGGCGTGAACGTGTCGTACGACGGCGGCCGCACGGCCGACTACTTTCTGAACAAGCGGATCGGCGAGGTCTACGCCGTCGGCGTCGACATGGACGATCCCTACAACGTCTACGCCGGCCTGCAGGACCACGATTCGTGGAAGGGTCCCAGCAACTGCAAGAGCGGCAAGATCACGCTCGAGGACTGGACGACGGTCGGCACCGGCGACGGCATGTACAACCAGGTGGATCCCACGGACTCGCGATGGGTCTACAACAGCTTCCAGACCGGCGGGCAGCGGCGCTTCGATCAGGAGACCGGCCAGGCGCACGACATCGAGCCGCAGCGGCCGCACGGGCGCTCCGGCGCTGCGCTACAACTGGGTCACGCCGATCGTGCTGTCGCCGCACAATCCGCAGATCGTCTACACCGGCGCGCAGGTGCTGTTTCGCTCGCTCAACCGCGGGAGACGCCTGGCAGGAGATCAGCCCCGATCTCACGACGAGCGACTCGACGAAGTGCGGTCTGAATTCGGGCTACGTGCCGTACTGCACGATCACGTCGATCTCGGAATCGCCGGTCGACGCCGGGCGTCATCTGGATCGGCACCGACGACGGCAAGGTGCACGTGACGCGGGATCACGGCGGCGACCTGGACCGACCTGACGTCCGCGGTCGCGGCGCGCCGGCGGACCGGCCGATCGCTACGTCAGCCGCGTGTTCGCGTCACCGCACGATGCGGGCACGGCGTTCGTCGCCAAGAACGGATTCCGCAACGACGACTTCCGGCCGTTTCTCTATCGCACGACCGACTTCGGCAAGACGTGGACGGCCGTTGCCGGCAGACCTCGTCGACTCGCCGATCAACGTCGTCGTGCAGGACCGCAAGAACGCGAACCTGCTGATCGTCGGCAACGATCTCGGCGTGTGGGTGTCGATCGACGCGGCGCAAGGCGTGGACGCGCCTCAAGGCCAATCTGCCGACGGTGCGCGGTCCACGACCTGACGGTCCATCCGCGCGAGAACGATCTGGTGCTCGGCACGTACGGCCGCGGCATCTTCGTCGGCGACATCACGCATCTGCAGGAGCTGTCGGCAGAGATGCTGGCGAAGCCGTTTCACCTGTTCGCCGTCGAGCCGACGGACGGCGTATGGATTCCGCGCACTGGGCAATTTCCATCTGTTCGGCCACAAGTACATCGAAGTGCCGAACGAGCCGGATGCGCTGATCATCAACTACTACCTGCGCGACAAGATGGACGGCGGGGCGCGCGTCACGATCGCGGACATCAAGGGCGATCAGGTCGCGCAACTCATGGGGACGTCGGACGCCGGGCTCAACCGGGTCACGTGGAACATGCGCGGCGGAGCCGCCGCTGCCGGCGGCCGCGGTGGTCCCGGTGGCGGACGAGGAGGCGGTGGGCCGGTGCTGCCGTCAGGCGACTATCGGATCACTGTAGAGGTCGGCGGCCAGCAGCAGACGACCGTCGGGCGGATCCGCGATCGCATCTGGCCGAGGGGATCGGCGCGGTGACGAATCGAATTCACGTGGGTGACACACGATGAGCACTCAGCAGGCGCGTGGAACGTTCGAGGTCAAACTGGCTCCACAAGCCCCTGACGACAAGACGGGAACCCCAGGCCTCGGCAGACTGTCGATCGACAAACGGTTCCGAGGCGATCTCGAGGGCATCAGTAAGGGTGTGATGTTGACCGCTGGCACGGACGTCAAGGGCTCGGCCGGCTATGTGGCCATCGAGCGCGTGAGCGGCACGCTGATGGGCCGCAGAGGCACGTTCGTGCTGCAGCACAGCGGTACGATGACGCGCGGCGCTCCGCAGCTCGTCATCACCGTGGTGCCGGATTCGGCGACGGGAGAACTGTCCGGGCTCGCGGGCAAGATGAACATCATCATTGCAGACGGAAAGCACTCGTACCAATTCGACTACACGCTCCCCGTGGCCCCCGCGGACGGAGAGAAGTGAGAGCACCGAAAGCCGCGGCCGCGTTTCTGGTGCTGCTCGGGGGCCTCGCAGCAACACCCGTTCTCATCGGGCAGCGGTGGCTGCGGGCGCGCGACGTGGAGATGCTGCCGTCGCGTCCCGCCGACGCGCGCATCGTCTACGGTAAGGACGACCTCCAGTTCGGCGATCTCCGGCTGCCGAAAGGACCGGGTCCGTTCCCCGTGGCCGTCGTCATTCATGGCGGATGCTGGGTCTCGAGATTCGCGACGCTTCAGAGCACGGCGGCGATGGCCGATGCCCTTCGCGATGCCGGAATCGCTACCTGGAACGTCGAGTACCGACGGCTCGACAATCCCGGCGGCGGCTGGCCCGGGACGTTCGCCGACGTCGCGGCGGCGGCCGACGAGCTGCCGGCGATCGCCAAGCAGCATCCGCTCGACCTCTCGCGCGTGGTGGCGGTTGGACACTCGGCTGGTGCCCATCTGGCGCTGTGGCTCGCGGCCAGATCCAGGCTTCCCCGCACGAGCCCGCTGTATCGCGAAAGTCCGCTGCCGCTTCGCGCGGCCGTCGCCCTGGGAGGGCCGGGCGATCTGCGGGACTTCACGACGTACGCGAGCAACGTCTGCGGAGGGCCCGTCGTCGAGCAGCTGATGGGAGGGAATCCCGGGTCCGTCCCCGATCGGTACGCGCAGGGCTCGCCGGCCGAGCTCCTTCCGCTCGGTGTGCGCCAGGTCTTGATCGTTGGCTCGGACGATGGCGTGATGCCGGCGCGCGCGCGTGAAGCGTACGCGGCTGCAACGGCCAAAGCCGGCGAGGTTGCCGAGGTGGTCGTCGTCCCCGCGGCGGCGCACTTCGAAGTGATCGCGCCCACATCCGCCGCATGGCCGACCGTTCGAGACAAGCTGCTGGGCCTCGTGCGATAAGGCATTGGGCGCGTTCCCTGTTAAGCTTGGGAAGAGCACGGCATGACCCACGGCCAACGACGAGATTCGCTGTTGTCGCTCAATGTCGATCTGCTGTCCGCGAAAGTGCTCGTCTGGATGGCCAGCGTGGGGAGAGATGCAGAGCTCACACCACAGGCACATCTTTACTTCTTCGATCGCTACAGGCGTCTTGCTGAGTGCCACCGCGCGCAAGGACGACTGACCAGATCCCGTCAGCTTCTGGACAAGGCCGACGAACACTTCCGGGCGGGCGGCGGCGGACAGGAACCGCCGCGTGCGGCCGCAATGGCCATGCCCCGACCGAGCCGGTTCGTCGTCACGAACGCCGTGAGCCGTGGCGGGAGTCGTGGCGGTTTCGACGGACCGGACGCCGCGTAGGAACAATCCCTGTTGAACAATCGTGTGGGAGAGCACCATGACGGTCGACGCGTTCCGTCGAATGGCCCTGAGTCTCCCGGAGACGTCAGAAGCTGCGCACATGAGCCACCCTGACTTCCGGGTCTGCGGAAAGATCTTCGCGACGCTCGGGTATCCATCGGCGGCCTGGGGCATGGTCGGGCTCACGCCGAAGCAGCAGCAGGCGCTCGTTCGAAAAGACCCTGATGCATTCGTGCCGGTCAAAGGCGCGTGGGGGCGTCAGGGCGCGACGTCTGTGCGGTTGCGCGTGGCGCCCGCTGCCTCCGTGCGCAAGGCGCTCGTCGACGCCTGGTGCAACAAGGCCCCGAAGCGGCTCGTGAGGGTCGAGTTCCCGCGGCTGTCGGCGAAGGTGCGCGGCGGTCAGCCATGAGGTCCCGGAGCCGGCGCCCGTCTCGCCGCGCGTCGCGGCCGGGTATTATACGCTCCAGCTGTTCCAACGTCCTCAGCCTGGAGCCTCCATGCGCCCGATCTGGTTCGATCGTTCCGCCGATTCTCATCGCCGCACTGACCGCGCTGGCGCCCGCCCGTCCTGTTGATGCGCAGGCGCTGGACAAAGACATCGGCGCGCTCGTCGACAAGTTCGGGCCGGCGGCCATCAAGCAGCGTCAGCAAATCCATCAGAATCCCGAGCTCTCGAATCGCGAGGTGAAGACCTCGGAGCTCGTGGCCACGCACTTGCGCAGTCTGGGCATCGAGGTTCGCACCGGTATCGCACGAACAGGCGTCGTCGGAATCCTCAAGGGGCAACGCCCGGGGCCTGTCATCGCGGTGCGCGCCGACATGGACGGCCTGCCGGTCACGGAAACCACGGACTTTCCGTTCAAGTCGGACGTGCGAAGCACGTATGCGGGAAGGGAAGTCGGCGTGTCGCACGCGTGCGGCCACGACGTCCACGTCGCGGCCGCGCTGGGGACGGCGTCGGTGCTCGCAAGCCTCCGCGATCGGCTCGCGGGCACCGTCATGTTCGTGTTTCAGCCCGCGGAGGAAGGTCCGCCTCCAGGCGAGAAGGGCGGCGCGAAGCTGATGGTCGACGAAGGCGTGTTCAAGGAGCTCAAACCCGACGCGATCATCGCGCTCCACACCAACGGCGTGCCGCCGGAGGACGCGGGCGATGACGAGAAGCTCGGGCGCGTCACGTACTCGATCGGACCCGCGTTTGCCGCGTCCACGCGTTGGCGCGCGGTGGTCAAGGGCCGGTCGGCGCACGGCGCGTCGCCGCACCTGAGCGTCGATCCGGTCGTGACCGCGTCGCAGATCGTCCTCGCGCTGCAGACCATCCGCTCCCGCGTTCTGCCTCCGCTCACCGGCAGCGTCGTGACCGTCGCCGTGATTCGTGGCGGCGAGCGCAACAACATCATCCCGGCCGACGTCGAGCTCGAAGGCACGATTCGCACGTTCGACAACCAGGTCCTCGACACCGTCGAGGCGCGCATGCGCGACATCTTCGACGGCATCACACGGTCCGCGCACGCGACGTTCGAGATCGAGTTCGATCGATCCCATCCGATGACGGTCAATGACGATGCGCTCGCGAACCGGCTGCTGCCGACGCTCGAGCGGGTCGTGGGCAAAGCCGAGGTCGTTCGCGTGCCCCCGGAGACGGGCGCCGAAGACTTCTCGTACTTCAGCGCGATCGTGCCGGGCTTCTACTTCCAGCTGGGGGTGGTTCCCGAAGGCCGGACATCGGGCGGGCATCACACCCCGACGTTCTACGCGGACGACCGTGCTGTGCCGCTCGGGATGCGTGCGCTCAGCGTCCTGGTGGCGGACTACCTCGCAGCCGGAAGCTCGCGATGATTCGGTGAGCGAGTGGCGGCGATGGCAAAGCGTCTCGGTCTGTGGTTTCTCGCCATTGCGGTCGCTGCCGCGCTGCTCGTCCTGACCGGTTACACCAGCCGCGACGCCGATTCGGCCGTCTACGCGAAGGTCTCGTCCGAACTGGCGCGCCGGCCCCTCGACAGATGGATCGCGCCCGAGTGGTGGGGAGCGTGGGGCAACGAGGGGCCGTTCCGCGAGCATCCGGTGGGAATCTTTCTGCTTCCCGCCCTCCTGATCCGCGCCGGTTTTCCCTCCGATCAGGCGCCGTACGTCGTCAACATGCTGTACCAGATGGGCGTGATCCTGCTCGTTCCGCTCGTCGCCTCGGTTTTCGTCAAGGACGTCGAAGCGCGAGCGCTGGCGTGGCTCCTGCAGCTGCTTCCGGTGGCGTTCACGTATCGCATCAGGGCGAACCAGGAGCCAGCCACGCTGATGTGTCTGCTGATCCTGCTTTACGCAACGCATCGTGCGCGACGGCATGCCGGGTGGATTGCGCTGATGATCGCGTCGTTCTGTTTCCTCGTCCTGATCAAAGGCGTGTTCGCGGTCTTCGCTCTGGCGGGCGCGGCGCTCTGGATCCTGCTGGCGCCACAGGAGGCTGAGCCGTTCGACAGCCAGCGCACTGCGCCCATGGCTCGGGCTCGTGGCCTCGGTCGGCGCCGCGGCGATCATGATGCTCGTGTACGAAGCACTGTACCGCGGTGCGACCGGCGACTCGTTCCTGACGTTCTACAACTCGCAGCGTCTGGGCAGCGGCGTGAGCTTCAATCGAACGGGAGTCGTGCGACAGACGCTGATCAATGCGTGGTGGTATGTCACGCGGCTCATGTGGTTTCCCTTTCCATGGAGCCTCTTTGCGCTCCCGGCCTTGTGGATCGCGTGCCGGCCGCGAACGTCGGTCCGCGGCGCCGCGGCAATGGACGCGGCCGCACGTCGGGGAGCGATGTGGGCTGCCGCGTTCGCGCTCGTCCAGATTGCCGTGCTCAGCCCGGGGATCGTCCGCGCCGAGCGTTTCATTTTTCCGGCCTACTACGCGATTGGCGCGGTTGGGGCTGTCGCTGCGATCAGAAGTCGCGCCGGGATGGCCCGGGTCGTCAGGACGGTCGACGCGTATGCCTTGGCGGCGGTCGGCGTCTGGCTGGTGACGTTTCTGCTGAGTCTCACCGCGCGGTACTTGAGGTCCGCCTGAAGGCGGACCCTACACGTAATCATCGGATCAGGCCGTACACCATGTAGTTGACGCCCAGCTTGTACGCCTCGTTCGAGAGATCGATGGGCCAGAGACCCGTGTCGGAGAATTCCCAGTACTCCGCCACATCGTGATTGTGGTTGGCGATGGCGATCAGCCGGGCGCGAGGGTCGTTGTTCTCGAAGATCCCGTAGTACGACGGCTTGATGTTGTACATCGGGTGCGGGAAGTAGATGTCCTTCATCCGGAAGAACGAGTCGAAGATCGGGTGCGTGACGTCGAGCTCGACCCAGCGCGCGCCCGGCAGCACGCGGGCCATCTGCGCTTCCATGTTGTTCCACTGGTCGTACTCGAAGTCGTCGAAGATGACGAAGCCGCCCTTCAGCAGGTACTCCCGGAATCGTTCCGCCTGCTGATCCGTCAGGGTCCAGAATCCCGGCTCCCACATGTACGCGATGGGGTAGTTGAAGAGCTCGGGATCGTCCAGGCTCAGAATGCGTCCCTCGGGATTGACCGGGATGAGGGTCAGCTCCTGCAGGATCTTGGCAAGGTGTTGCTCCGCGCGGGGGTAGTCGTGGTTCCAGGCGCTGCTCATGCCGCGGCGGCCGAACGTGTATCCGTCGCTCCAACGCAGCCGGACGAACCGGAACCGCCCGTCATACCCCTCGTCTGGCCGCGCCGGATCGCGCCAGCCGGGCTGCGCCGCGGTCGTGGCGCCGGCGAGAACAAGGACGAGCAGTCTGGCTAACCACCGGTTCACACAGGATGCCTCGTGGATTGCGGCGGATTATGACACCCCGTCCGGGTCGCGGTGCACTGACCCCGGGGAGAACGCCGGCAGGCAGACGGCGATGTACTCCGCCCCGTCGGGCTCCGGCGTGCTATACCGAATCCACTCGCCAGGCGAAGTGATGACTGCCTGCCCGGCGTGCACCTCGAGCGCGCCACCCTCGTGTTCGACTCGCACGAGACCCCTGAGGACGACCGTGATTTCCTCGAACTCCGGACGCTGCGCCGGTTCCATCCAGCCGCCCGGCGACACCATGCGGGCCACGCTGACGCTCGAGTGCCCCGTGTTGACCCTCCCCGCGTATTCCTCAATCCGCTTCGGTCTGGTGCCTGCGGCCTGGACGATGGATGGCGCTGCGATGAGCCTGGGCATGCGTGGATCCTATCGCGGCCGAGCTGGTCTGTGGACCAACCCCTGCCTGTGGACCAAATCCCTGGCTACGGTTGAGGCACCGATTCTTGAAGGGCTTCCGGGCAGGAGGCTCCTCATGAATCGCGACGAGCTCGACGGTAAAGCCAAGCAGGTGAAGGGGAAAGTGAAGAAAAGTGTCGCCAATCTGACCGACGCCGAGCGGCTGCATGATGAAGGGGAGGCCGACGAGGCCGAAGGCGAAGTCCAGGAGGGTTTCGGCAGGGCGCGGCGGAAGGTCGGCCAGGCCATCAAGGACGTCGGTGAAGCGGTCAAGCGGTAGGCCTTTCGCGTAAGAGAACCCACAAAGGGGTGGCCGGCACTTGATCGCCGGTCACCCCTTTTGCTATATTTGCAAGGTTCTGGTCGGCCCTGGGACACCCTATCTGGGGTCGGACTCCAAGACTCGGCATCGCCTGCCGGCATGCCGTATCGAAGGCGCCTTCGACGAAGGCGCAGCATCATCAACTTTATAGGGTAAGTCAGCTCCTGGCGCCGGATCGCCTTGCGGTCCCCAGGCCTCGAGCAAATTGAGTCCGCCGCGCCCGACGTTTCCGTCGTGCGGCTGGCAGATGCTACGGCATGACACGCGCTGCCACGGCGCGTGCCGCGGTTGTGTCGTGTTTGCGTGGCCGTTATCGATGCGCGGGTCGATATCCCGCGCCTGGAGTGACCGTGCCGACCATCAGTCAGCTCGTGCGGAAGGGGCGGGACAAGGTGCTCAGCAAGACGAAGAGCCCGGCCCTGCAGGACAGCCCGCAGAAGCGCGGCGTGTGCGTGAGGGTCTTCACGCAGACCCCGAAGAAGCCGAACTCCGCGCTGCGCAAGGTCGCGCGCGTGCGCCTGACCAACGGGATCGAGGTGACCACCTACATCCCGGGCGTCGGCCACAACCTGCAGGAGCACTCGCTCGTGCTGATCCGCGGCGGCAGAGTCAAGGATCTCCCGGGCGTGCGCTACCACGTCGTGCGCGGAACGCTCGACGCGGTCGGCGTCCAGGGGCGCAAGCAGGGAAGATCCAAGTACGGAGCGAAGCGACCGAAGCAATGAAGACTGCTGACTGCTGAATGCTGAAGTGAATTGTGAAGAGAGCAATCAGCATTCAATTCAGCATTCAGCAGTCAGACATCAGAATTACAAGGATCACGAAGCATGCCGCGACGACGCGAAGTCCCGAAGCGTGAGGTTCCTCTCGACCCGCTCTACAGCAGCGCGCTGGTGACGAAGTTCATCTCGACGCTGATGCGGGACGGCAAGCGCAGTACTGCCGAACGGATCATGTACGGCAGCCTGTCCACGATCCAGGAGAAGACCGGCGACGACCCGCTGAAGGTGTTCAAGAAGGCGGTCGAGAACGTCAAGCCGGCGCTCGAAGTGAAGTCGCGCCGCGTCGGCGGGTCGAACTATCAGGTGCCCGTGGAGGTCAACCCGAACCGGCGCCTGTCGCTGAGCATCCGGTGGCTGGTCGGGTACGCGCGGGAGCGCGGCGACGGCAAGACCATGAAGGAGAAGCTGGCGAACGAGCTGCTGGACGCGGCGAACCTGCGCGGCGGCGCGGTCAAGAAGCGTGAAGACACGCACCGGATGGCGGAAGCGAACAAGGCGTTCGCGCACTATCGCTGGTAGCTGGAAGCTGGAAGCTGGAAGTCAAGACGAAGCAATGCCAAGACAAAGTACCCCTGAGCCGGACGCGCAACATCGGCATCATGGCGCACATCGATGCCGGGAAGACCACGACCACTGAGCGGATCCTGTACTACACCGGGATCACGTACAAGATGGGCGAGGTGCATGACGGCACGGCCGTCATGGACTGGATGGAGCAGGAGCAGGAGCGCGGCATCACGATCACGTCGGCTGCCACGACCTGTTTCTGGCGCGAGCACCGGATCAACATCATCGATACGCCCGGCCACGTCGACTTCACGGCGGAGGTCGAGCGCACCCTGCGCGTCCTCGACGGCGCCGTGGCGGTCTTCGACTCGGTGGCTGGCGTGGAGCCGCAGTCGGAAACCGTGTGGCGCCAGGCCGACAAGTACCGCGTCCCGCGGATCTGCTTCGTCAACAAGATGGACCGCGTCGGTGCCAACTTCACGCGGACCTTCGAGCAGATCACGTCCAAACTCGGCGGCAATCCCGTCGCCGTTCAGCTTCCCATCGGCAGCGAAGACAAGTTCCTCGGGGTCGTCGATCTCGTCCGGATGAAGGCGATCATCTACAAGGACGAGACGCTCGGAGCCGACTACGTCATCGACGAGATTCCTGCCGACATGCTCGACGAGGTGCACAAGCACCGCGAGCGCCTGATCGAGAAGGTCAGCGAGGCCGACGACAAGCTGCTCGAGAAATATCTGCACGGCGAGGAAATCTCCGAGGACGAAATCAAGGCCGCGCTCAGAAAGCGCGTCATGACGTCCGTGCACACCGAGGGTGACAAGGCCGAGGCCGCGTTCGTGCCGGTCATCTGCGGCTCGGCGTTCAAGAACAAGGGCGTGCAGCCGCTGCTCGACGCGGTCGTCGACTACCTGCCGTCACCCGTCGACGTGCCCGCCATCAAGGGCTTCGATCCGAACAAGGGCCCCGACGTCCTCATCGAGCGCCCCGCGTCGGATGACGCGCCGTTCAGCGCGCTGGCCTTCAAGATCATGACGGACCCGTTCGTGGGTCAGCTCACCTTCATCCGCGTCTACTCGGGCGTCATGACGTCCGGGTCGTCCATCTACAACGCGACGAAGCAGAGGACCGAGCGAACCGGCCGCCTGCTGAAGATGCACGCGAACAAGCGCGAAGAGATCAAGGAAGTCTATTCGGGCGATATCGCGGCGGCCGTCGGGCTCAAGAGCGTGTCGACGGGCGACACCATCTGCGACGAGAAGCACCCGGTCGTGCTCGAGTCGATGGACTTCCCGGAGCCGGTCATCTCGCTCGCGATCGAGCCGAAGACGAAGGCGGACCAGGAAAAGCTCGGCACCGGCATGCAGAAGCTGATGGCCGAGGATCCGACGTTCCGCGTCAAGACCGACCAGCAGACCGGCGAAGTCGTCATCGCCGGCATGGGCGAGCTGCACCTCGAGATCATCGTCGACCGCCTGAAGCGCGAGTTCAACGTCGAGGCGAGCGTGGGCCGGCCGCAGGTGGCGTACAAGGAGACCCTGACGCGTCCTGCCGACGGCGAGATGAAATACGCGAAGCAGACCGGCGGCCGCGGCCAGTACGGCCACGTGAAGATTCACCTCTTCCCGGGCCAGCCCGGCACAGGCTTCGTCTTCGAGAACGAGATCTCGGGCGGGACCATTCCGAAGGAATACATCAAGCCGGTCGAGGAAGGTATCCGCGAAGCGCTCAGTCGCGGCGTTCTCGCCGGGTATCCGGTCGACGACGTGCGGATCGAGCTGTACGACGGCTCGTACCACGAGGTCGACTCGTCGGAGATGGCGTTCAAGATCGCCGGCTCGATGGCGTTCCAGGACGCCGCGAAGAAGGCGAAGCCCGTGCTGCTCGAGCCCGTGATGCGGGTCGAGGTCGTCGTCCCGAAGGAGCACATGGGCGACGTCATGGGCAATCTGAACAGCCGTCGCGGCCAGATCCAGTCGCAGGAAGATCGTGGCGGCACGCAGATCATCAACGCGCGCGTACCGCTGTCCGAGATGTTCGGCTACGCGACGGATCTCCGCTCGCGCACGCAGGGGCGCGCCACCTATTCGATGCACTTCGATCGCTACGAGCCCGCCCCGCAGAACGTCAGCGAGGAAGTCGTCGCGCGGGTGCAGGGAAAAGCTTGAGGATCAGACATGGCTACGGCATTCAGTGACAAGATTCGCATCCGCCTGAAGGCGTACGACAACCGGGTGCTGGATCAGTCGACGACGGAGATCGTGGACACCGCGCGGCGTACAGGCGCCAGGCTGGCGGGCCCGATTCCGCTCCCGACCGAGAAGAACAAGTGGACCGTGCTCCGCTCGCCGCACGTCGACAAGAAGTCGCGCGAGCAGTTCGAGCTTCGGACGCACAAGCGGCTGATCGATATCTTCGAGCCGACACCGCAGACGGTGGACGCGCTGATGAAGCTCGATCTGCCGGCGGGCGTCGACGTCGAGATCAAGGCGTTTGGCAAGGAACATAAATAGCGTTTCAGCTATCAGCCTTCAGCTGTCAGCCCAGAGGCGAGATAGCGGAGCAGAGCTGATAGCTGACAGCTGAGAGCTGAGAGCTATGCTAACTGGCATCATCGGCAAGAAAGTCGGCATGACCCAGGTCTTCGCGCCGGACGGCACCGTCGTGCCCGGCACGGTGATTCAGGCCGGGCCGTGCGTGGTCGTGCAGACCAAGGCGACGGCGACCGACGGATACGAGGCCGTGCAGCTCGGCCTGGTCGAGGAACGGCCGGCACGCGTGCGGAAGCCGTTGGCCGGACACTACCAGAAGGCCGGCGTGCCCCCGACCCGGGTGCGGCGCGAAGTGCGGCTGGCCAAGGGTGCCGAGGCGCCGAAGGCCGGCGACCAGGTGCTGGTGCAAGGCATCTTCTCGAACGGCGATCGCGTCGACGTGATCGGCATCAGCCGCGGCAAGGGCTTTCAGGGCGTCATGAAGCGTCACAATTTCCGCGGCGGCGCTGCCTCGCACGGGTCGATGTTCCATCGCGCGCCCGGGTCGATCGGCGCGTCGTCATTCCCCTCACGCGTCGTGAAGGGGATGCGAGCGGCTGGACGCATGGGTGGCGACCGTGTCACGACCCGCAATCTCAAGGTCGTGCAGGTGGATGGCGAGCACAACCTCCTCGTGTTGTGCGGGTCGGTCCCCGGTGCGCCCGGCGGCTACGTCGTCGTGCGGAAGGCGGTGGCTGCGAAGCCCGAGCCCAAGCCGCAGGTCGAGAAGCCATCGAAGGCGACGAAGGGCAAGAAGTAGGTCACCATGCGAATCGACGTCGTCAACAGCGACAACGAGAAAGTCGGGGCGCTCGAGCTGAACGATCAGGTGTTCGGCGGACGCGTGAAGACCGACCTGATCTGGGAAGCGGTCGTGCATCAGAACGCGGCGGCGCGACGCGGCACGCACAAGACGAAGAACCGCGCGAATGTGAGCGGCAGCGGCAAGAAGCCCTGGCGTCAGAAGGGCACCGGCCGCGCGCGTGTCGGCGAGATCCGCAACCCGCTGTGGCGGAAGGGCGGAACCGTCTTCGGGCCGCAGCCGCGCAGCTACGACTTCGCGCTGCCGAAGAAGGTCAAGCGCGGCGCACTCCTGGCGGCGCTGGCGCAGAAGATCAGCGACGGCGCCATTGTGGTGGTGGATCGGCTCGAATCGAGCGAGGGCAAGACGAAGGCCACCGCCGAGATGCTCAAGCGCCTCGGCGCCGGCGCGCGCACATTGATCATCGGCGCTGGAGCGGACGAGGGGTTTGTGCTGTCGGCGCGGAACATCGCGGGCGTGAAGCTGGTCTCGCACAACCGGGTCAGCGCGCGGGACGTCATCGACACCACCCGCATCATCGCGACGAAGGACGCGCTCGAGAAGTTGCAGGAGGCGCTGGGCCAATGAAACTCACCGACGTCATCAAGCGTCCGCTCATCACCGAGAAGACCACGCTGCTCCGCGAAGACAGCCGGACGATCGTGTTCGAGGTGGCGGCCCACGCCACGAAAGTCGACATCAAGCGCGCGGTGGAGAAGCTGTTGGGCTCGAAGGTCGAAGGGGTGCGCACGGCGATTGCGCACGGCAAGTTCAAGCGTCAGGGCCGCTTCATGGGCCAGCGATCGGACTGGAAGAAGGCCTACGTGAAGCTCAAAGAGGGCGAGAAGATTCCGGAGTTCCTCGAAGGCGCATGACATTGCGGATTGCGGATTGCGGATTGCCGATTGGCGGGGATACGCGTTATGCCGATTAGAAAGTACAAGCCGACGTCAGCAGGTCGACGGTTCCAGACGGTGCAGGTGTTCGACGAGGTGACGTCGACCCAGTCGTACAAGCCGTTGACCGAGCCCCTGCACAAGTCGGGGGGGCGCAATAATCAAGGCGAGCTGACGTCCTGGTGGCGCGGCGGCGGTCACAAGCGCAACTACCGGATCATCGACTTCAAGCGCGACAAGCGCGACATCCCGGCGAAGGTGGCGACGGTCGAGTACGACCCGAATCGCACGGCGCGTATCGCGTTGCTGACGTATGCGGACGGCGAGAAGCGCTACATCCTCCAGCCGATGGGGCTCAAGGTGGGCGACACGATCGTGGCGGGCGACAACGTCGACATCCTGCCGGGCAACGCGCTGCCGCTCAAGAACATCCCGCTGGGCACCATGGTCCACAACGTGGAGCTGAAGGTCGGGAAGGGCGGGCAGATCGCGCGCAGCGCCGGTTCCGCCGTGCAGGTGGTGGCCAAGGAAGGCGAGTACGCGTCGGTGAAGATGCCCTCCGGTGAAATCCGCAAGGTGCACATGGAGTGCCTCGCGACGATCGGCCAGGTGGGCAACATCGATCACGAGAACGTGTCGATCGGCAAGGCGGGCCGCAACCGCTGGCTGGGCAAGCGTCCGCACGTGCGCGGCGTGGCCATGAACCCGGTCGACCATCCGCTGGGCGGTGGTGAGGGCAAGTCGTCTGGCGGCCGGCACCCCGTGTCGCCCTGGGGTCAGCCGTCGAAGGGCTACAAGACCCGCAACCGGAAGCGGACCGATCGCGTTCATCGTTCAGCGGAGAAAGAAATAGGCGTATGTCGAGATCGCTCAAGAAAGGTCCGTTCGTCGACCTTCCGCTGCTCGAGAAGGTCGAAGTCATGAACCGCGGCGGCGAGAAGAAGGTCGTCAAGACCTGGTCGCGCCGGTCGACCGTCGTGCCTGAGATGGTGGGGCACACGCTGGCGGTCCACAACGGGAAGAAGTTCATCCCGGTGTACATCACGGAGAACATGGTGGGTCACAAGCTCGGCGAGTTCGCGCCGACGCGGTTGTTCAAGGGGCACACCACCAAGGCCGACAAGGCCGCGCAGATGGCGGCGGCGGCCGCGCCGGCGCAGTCGAGCGCCGCGCCTGCGGGCGCCAGCGCCCCGGCGGCCCCGAAGGCCGGCGGATAGACGAGGCGGAGACTCATGGCGATTCAGGCTCAGGCTACGGCGAAATACGTGCGGACGTCGGCGCAGAAGGCCGGGCTCGTGCTCGATCTCATTCGCGGGCGTGACGTGAACGCGGCGCTGACGACGCTGCAGTTCGCACGCAAGGGCGTGGCGCGCGACATCGAGAAGGTGCTGCGGTCGGCGATCGCGAACGCGCAGCAGAAGGAAGGGTTCGGCGGCGACGTCGAGCGGCTCTACGTGAACGCATGCTACGCGAACCAGGGGCCGTCGCAGAAGCGCATCCGCCCGGCCCCGATGGGCCGCGCGTTCCGCGTGATCAAGCGCACGGCGCACCTGACCGTGGCGGTGACCGAACGCCCGTCGCCGATTTCGGCGGAGACGACGGGTGATGTGGACGCGCCGGCACGCGCGCGCGGCGCGCGTCCGAAGGTCAAAGCCGCGGCGAAGCCGGCGGCCAGGAAGCCGGCCAGGGCCAAGGCGGCGGCGAAGGGCGGGAAGACGAAGAAGAAGACTGCGAAAGCGTGATGGCGGCCGACTAACGACTTCAAGACTGACGACTAATTTATGGGTCAGAAAGTACATCCGAACGGATTCCGGCTCGGCTTCAACAAGACGTGGCGATCGCGCTGGTTCGCCGATCGCGACTACGCGAAGCTGCTCCACGAAGATCTCAAGCTGCGCGACACGCTGAAGGCCCGCTTCGCTCATGCCGGCGTGTCGAAGATCGAGATCGAACGCGCCGCCAACAAGCTCAAGATCGACATCTACACCTCGCGGCCCGGCATCATCATCGGGCGCAAGGGGACGGAAGTCGACAAGCTGAAGACCGAGATCCAGAAGCAGACGAGCCGCGAGGTCTTCATCAACATCCAGGAGATCCAGAAGCCCGAGCTGGACGCCCAGCTGATCGCCGAGTCGGTCGCGATGCAGCTCGAGAAGCGCGTGGCGTTCCGGCGCGCGATGCGGAAGGCGGTCGAGTCGGCGCTGCGTTTCGGCGCGCGCGGCATCAAGGTGCGCGTGTCGGGTCGGCTGAACGGCGCCGAGATCGCGCGGTCCGAGTGGTACCTGCACGGGCAGCTGCCGCTGCAGACGCTGCGCGCGGACATCGACTACGGGTTCGCCGAAGCCGTTCACGACCTACGGCGCGATTGGCGTCAAGGTGTGGCTCTACAAGGGCGAGCGGCTCGCGCCGCGCATCGGGCGCGAAGAGGACTACCGGACGCCGCGACGCGCAGCAAGGAGTGCTAGGAGTTAGGAGCTGGGAGTTCGGACTGGACTTAGGAACGACTCAAGGATCGTAGTCATGTTGATGCCGAAGAAGGTCAAGTACCGGAAGCAGCAGCGCGGCCGCATGCGCGGCAAGGCGTGGCGCGGCGCCGACGTGTCGTTCGGCGACTACGGGCTCAAGGCGCTCGAGCCCTGCTGGCTGACGGACCGGCAGATCGAAGCGGCGCGCGTCGCGATGACGCGGTTCATCAAGCGGGGCGGCAAGATCTGGGTCCGCGTGTTTCCCGACAAGCCGATCACCAAGAAGCCGCAGGAAACCCGAATGGGCAAGGGCAAGGGCGCGCCGGAACAGTGGGTCTGCGTCGTCCGGCCGGGACGGATCCTGTTCGAGATGGAAGGGATCAACGAGCTGGACGCGCGCAAGGCGCTGCGGCTGGCGGCCGCCAAGCTGCCCATCAAGACGAGGTTCGCGACGCGGTTTGCGGAGGAGAAGGTGTCATGAAGGTCGCCGAGATTCGTGACCTCGCCGTCGACGAGCTGCGCCAGCGCGAGAAGGACTACGACGACCAGCTCTTCCGGTTGCGCATCCAGAAGTCGATGGGCCAGCTCGAGGCGGCCCACAAGCTCAAGGCGCTCCGCCGCGACCTGGCGCGCGTGAAGACGGTGCTGCGCGAGAAGGAGACGGCGTAATGGCAACCAAGGCAAAGTCACCGGCGTCGTCGTCAGCGACAAGATGGACAAGAGCGTCGTCGTGGCCGTCGAGCGCCAGGTGCGTGATCACGATGTACGGCAAGACGCAGCGCCGGACGTCGAAGTTCGTGGCGCACAACGAGAAGAACGACGCCAAGGTGGGCGATCGCGTGGCGATCGTCGAGACCCGGCCGATGAGCCGCCGCAAGCGGTGGGTCGTGACCCGCGTCGTGGAGAAGGCGAAAGGGATCTAGGGCCATGATCCAGATGCGATCGATCCTCGACGTGGCCGACAACTCGGGCGCCCGCAAGATTGCGGTCATCAACCCGATCGGCGGATCGACGGGCCGGTACGCGCGGCTGGGCGACATCATCACGGCGTCGGTCAAGGAAGCGACCCCCGAGTCGAACGTGAAGAAGGGGCAGGTCGTGAAGGCGGTCATCGTGCGGACGCGCAAGGAGCAGCGCCGCAAGGACGGCAGCTACATCCGGTTCGATCGCAACGCCGCGGTGCTCGTCAACGATCAGGGCGAGCCGATCGGCACGCGCGTGTTCGGTCCGGTGGCGCGCGAGCTTCGCGAGCGGAAGTTCATGAAGATCATCTCGCTGGCGCCCGAGGTCCTCTGAAAGTCAGCCGTCTATGCCGAAACTTCAAACCCCTATTCGCCGCAACGACAACGTCGTCGTGACGACCGGCAAGGATCGCGGCAAGCGCGGCCGCGTGCTGAAGGTCCTGCCGGCGACGAACCGGGTGATCGTCGAAGGCGTGAACTTCATCAAGCGGCACACGAAGCCGAACCCGCAGCGGCAACATCAAGGGCGGCGTGGTCGAGCGTGAGGCCGCGCTGCACGCGTCGAACGTGCAGCTGGTCTGCCCCGAGTGCGGCAAGCCGACGCGGCTCGGCCGGCGGGTGCTGGGCGACGGGCGCAAGGTCCGCATCTGCCGCAAGTGCGAGGGAGTGGTAGACAAATGACCCGGCTGAGGGAGCGGTACGAGAAAGAGGTCGCCCCCGCGCTCAAGAAGGAGTTCGGGTACACCAACGTGATGGCGATCCCCCGCGTGCACAAGGTCGTCGTCAACATGGGTCTCGGCGACGCGACGCAGAACGCGAAGATCGTGGATACGGGCGCCGACGAGCTGGGCGCGCATCACCGGGCAGAAGCCGGTGGTGACGCGTGCCAAGAAGTCGATCGCGCAGTTCAAGGTCCGCAAGGGGATGCCGATCGGCGCGATGGTGACGCTGCGCGGCGAGCGGATGTGGGAGTTCCTCGATCGGCTGATCGGCTGTGGCGCTGCCGCGCGTGCGCGACTTCCGCGGCGTCTCGCCGAACGGCTTCGACGGACGCGGCAACTACACGCTGGGCCTCCGCGATCAGCTGATCTTCCCGGAGATCGACTACATGAAGGTCGACAAGGCCCGTGGGATGAACATCTCGGTCGTGACGACCGCGAAGACCGACGAAGAGTCGCGCAAGCTGCTTCAGCTGCTCGGCATGCCGTTCAGGAATCAGTAACTATGGCCACGACTGCAAAGATCGCAAAGGAACTGAAGACGCCGAAGTTCAAGGTTCGGCTGCGCAACCGGTGCCAACGCTGCGGGCGTCCGCGCGCCTACCTGCGGAAGTTCGCGCTGTGCCGGCTCTGCTTCCGCAAGCTGGCGCTCGAAGGGGACATCGCCGGAGTGACAAAGAGCAGTTGGTAAAACCAGCGCTGAAAGCTGAGAGCAAAGGAATATGACTGACCCGATCGCAGACATGCTGTCGCGCATCCGCAACGCGACGATCGGACGTCACGCCCGCGTCGACATGCCGTCGTCGCGGCTGAAGGTGGAGATCGCGCGCATTCTGGAGAGCGAAGGCTACATCCAGGGCTTCAAGGTGCTCGAGCCGCAGACCGGTGAGCGCGTCCAGGCGCGAGCTCCGCGTCTTCCTGAAATACGGGCCACGGGGCGAACGGGTCATCACCGGCCTCGAGCGCGTCAGCCGGCCGGGCCGCCGCGTCTATTTCGGCCGCGACGAAGTGCCCCAGGTGCTCGCAGGCCTCGGCACCAGCATCCTCACGACCTCGCGCGGCGTCATGACGGGCCGCGAAGCGGTGAAGGTCGGCGTCGGCGGCGAAGTGTTGTGTAACGTGTGGTAATGCGTCTGACAGCTGAGCTGACGCCAGCGCTCAGCTGGATTGGCGAGGAACTGTCAACATTTACTCGCTTCAACTGGCAGTCAGCTTGAAGGATCAAAATGTCTCGAATCGGTAAGAAACCCATCGCAATCCCGAAAGGCGTCAAGATCGACGTCCAGCCGGGCGTGGTCGAGATTCAGGGGCCGAAGGGCAAGCTGCGGCAGATCCTGCCGGCGCGGCATCGGTTTCAAGATGGAGGGCGAGGAGCTGCAGGCGCTCACGCTCCAGGACGATCCTCAGCTCGGGAAATTCCACGGACTCGCGCGGAGCCTGGTGGCGAACGCGGTCCGCGGCGTGACGGAAGGATTCCGCAAGGACCTCGACATCGTCGGCGTCGGCTATCGCGCCGAGGTGAAGGGGAAGCAGATCGTGATGGCGCTGGGCTACTCGCACGCGGTGGTCTTCGATATCCCGCCCGGCATCGATGTCGTGATCGACAAGCAGACGCACATCACCGTGACGGGCGCGGATCGGCAGCAGGTCGGCCAGGTGGCCGCCAACCTGCGGCGGCTCCGCAAGCCGGACCCCTACAAGCAGAAGGGCGTCCGCTACACGGGTGAAGTGCTGAAGAAGAAGGCCGGCAAGACGGGGGCGAAGCAGTGAAAATCAACACGAAGAAGGATCGCCGCCAGCGGATCGCCCTCCGGCAGCGGAAGCGGATCACGGGGACGACCGAGCGTCCGCGGCTCCGCGTCTTCCGGAGCGTGTCGCATATCTACGCGCAGGTGATCGACGACATGACCGGCACGACGATCGCGTCGGCGGCCAGCACCGAGCCGGCGCTCAAGCCGCAGCTCGGCGGGCCCGCCCGGCCCGGCAACAAGGCCGGCGCGGAGCTGCTGGGCAAGACGATCGCCGAGCGGCTCATCGCCAAGGGCATCAAGCGCGTCGTGTTCGACCGCGGCGGGTTCCTGTATCACGGGCGCATCCGCGCGGTGGCCGACGGCGCGCGCGGCGCCGGGTTGGAATTCTAGGCTGGTAGCTGGACGCTGCTCAATATGTTTGAATCACGAGAAAAAATCGACCCGGGTCAGCTCGATCTGAAAGACACGGTGGTCAACATCAGCCGCGTCACGAAGGTCGTGAAGGGCGGCAAGAACCTGAGCTTCAGCGCGCTCGTCGTCGTGGGCGATGGCCACGGGGTCGTCGGCTTCGGCGTAGGCAAGGCCAAGGAAGTGCCTTCCGCGATCAAGAAGGGGATCGAGGCCGCGAAGAAATCGCTGATTCGCGTCCCGCTCAACGGCACGACCGTGCCGCACCCCGTCGTCGGCCGGTTCGGCGCCGGCCAGGTCCTGCTGAAGCCCGCGCCCGAAGGCACCGGCATCATCGCGGGCGGCGGCGTGCGTGCGGTCGTCGAGTCGGCCGGCATTTCAAACGTGCTGACCAAGTCGCTCGGCTCCGCCAACCCGCACAACGTCGTGCGCGCGACGTTCGCCGGACTGATGGGACTCAAGGATCCACGCGTCGTACGACGGCTGCGCGGCAAGGACGAGGAAGAAGAGGCGGTCAATGCCTAAGCGCACGGCCAAGACGAACGCCGCGGCGCCGCGGCGCCTGAAGATCAAGCTCATCAGGAGTACGATCGGGTTCGACAGGAAACAGGACCGCGTCGTGACTGGTATGGGCCTGCGCCGAATCGGTCACACCGTCGAGCTGCCGGACACGCCTGCGACGCGCGGCATGATCCTCAAGGTGAGGCATCTCGTCGAGGTCAGCGAGTAAGGACGCGATCATGAATCTCAGCAACCTCAGACGTCCCAAGGGCGCCAAGCACTCGAAGAAGCGTGTCGGCCGCGGTCAGGGCTCCGGCAACGGCAAGACCGCAGGCCGCGGGCACAAGGGCGCGAAGTCCCGTTCGGGCTTCAAGCACAAGCGCGGGTTCGAGGGCGGCCAGATGCCGCTCCACCGCCGCGTGCCGAAGCGCGGGTTCCATAACCTGTTCCGCGAGGCGTACGAGGTCGTCAACCTCGATACGCTCGGTGAACGGTTCGATGCGGGCGTCGAAGTCACGCCCGAGCTGCTGCGCGAGCGGGGACTGGTCAGCCGTCAGGGGCCGGTCAAGGTGCTCGCCCGCGGTGAGATTGGGAAGGCGCTGACCGTGCGGGCGCACAAGTTCAGCGGGAAGGCTGCCGAGAAAATCACGGCGGCGGGTGGAAAAGCGGAAGTGCTCGCGTAATCGCGCGAGCGTGGAGCGCGGGGCGTGAGGCTCCGCGGACCAACGTTCATATGCTGCAAGACAGCCTCAAGAACATCTTCGCCGTTCCCGACCTGCGGAAGCGCGTGCTCTTCACGCTCGGGTTGCTCGCGGTGTACCGCGTCGGCGGTCACATCCCGACGCCCGGAATCAATCCGCAGGCGCTGGCGGAGCTCGCCGAGCGTGCGAAGGACACGATGTTCGGTCTCTACGACATGTTCTCCGGTCAGAACCTGTCGCAGATGACGATCTTCGCGCTCGGCATCATGCCGTACATCAGCGCGTCGATCATCCTGCAGCTCTTGACCGTCGTCTGGCCCTACCTGGAGCGGTTGTCCAAGGAGGGAGAGCTCGGCCGGCGCAAGATCACGCAGTACACGCGCTACGGCACGATCGTACTGAGCGTCGTCCAGTCGCTGGGCATCGCGTTCTTCCTCGAGCGCACGACGGAGATCAGTGGCGGTCTCCCGCTCGTCTACAGTCCGGGGTGGAGCTTCCGGCTGCTGACGGTGCTGACGCTCACCACGGGGTCGGCGTTCGTCATGTGGCTCGGCGAGCAGATCACCGAACGGGGCATCGGGAACGGGATGTCCCTCATCATCTTTGCGGGCATCGTGCGGAACCTGCCGCACGCCGTGCTGGTCACGCTGGACCAGCTGCGCACCGGCAACATGAGCCTGCTGATGATGGTGGTCCTGCTCATCCTGATGGTGTGCGTGATCGCCGCGATCGTGTTCGTGGAGCGCGGCCACCGGCGGGTCACCGTCCAGTACGCCAAACGGGTGGTCGGCAGACGGATGTATGGCGGATCGAGCACCCACATCCCGTTGAAGGTGAACACCGGCGGCGTCATCCCGGTCATCTTCGCGTCGTCGATCCTGGCGTTCCCGGCGACCCTCGCGCAGATGTTCGCCGAAGGCAGCTGGATGCGGAAGCTCAGCGAACAGCTGGCGTGGGGCATGCCGCTCTACAACCTGCTGTACGTCACGGGCATCATCTTCTTCTGCTACTTCTACACCGCGATCATCTTCAATCCCGATGACGTGGCGGAGAACATGCGGAAGTACGGCGGGTTCGTGCCCGGCATCCGGCCCGGCAAACGGACGGCGGAGTACATCGACACGATTCTGACCAGGATTACGCTGGTGGGAGCGATTTATCTCGCGCTCATCGCGCTGCTGCCGGAGTTCCTGATCAACGGGTTCAAGGTCGCCCCCATTCCGATCATCGGCCCGCGGCTCGACTCGTGGCTGCCGCGCTGGTTCACCGACGGTATGGGCGTGCATTTCTTCTTTGGCGGCACGTCGCTGCTGATTATCGTGGGCGTCGCCATGGATACCGTCCAGCAGGTGGAGTCGCAGCTCATCATGCGCCACTACGACGGCTTCATGAAGAAGACCAGGATTCGCGGGCGCCGAGGGCAATAAGTGAGCGAGCGGCCTTTTGCCGGCTCGGCGCTCAACGTCGTGATGCTGGGCCCGCCTGGTGCAGGGAAGGGTACGCAGGCCGAACGGCTCGCCAAGCGTCGCGGACTGCCGAAGATCTCCACGGGCGACATTCTTCGCGAAGCGGTGCAGGCGCACACGCCGCTCGGATGCGTCGCGAAGGCGACCATGGAAGCCGGCAAGCTGGTGGGCGACGACGTGATGATCGGGATCGTGCAGGAGCGGCTCGATCGTGAGGATGCGCGACGGGGCTTCGTGCTGGACGGGTTCCCGCGCACGGTCGACCAGGCCACCGCGCTCGACCGGTTGATCGACGGCCGCGGGCACCTCGTCGTCCTGGACATCGTCGTCCCCGAGGACGTCCTCGTGCGGCGGCTGGCGTTTCGTCGCATCTGCGCACGCTGCGGCGCCAACGCGGCGGTCGAGTGGGAGGCGACGTGCGGCAAGTGCGACGGCGAGCTGATCGCACGGGCGGATGATAGCGAAGAGATCGTGCGCGAGCGTCTGATGGTGTACCTGCGACAGAGCAAGCCGCTGGTGGACTACTACTCGGCGCGTGGAACGTTTCGCTCGGTGGACGGCCATCAGCCCGCCGATGTCGTCACGACGGCGGTCGAAGCGGCCGTTGGTTCCGCGATAGCGGCGGGGAGAATGACGCTGTGATCGTCTGCAAGTCGCCCAGCGAGATCGTGAAGATGCGCGCGGCCAACGTGCTCGTGGCCGACGTCCTCGCGGAGCTCGCCGGGATGGTGGCGCCGGGCGTGACGACGGCGGATCTCGATCAGGCGGCAGAGACCCTCGTGCTGGCGGCGGGAGCGGAGCCGGCGTTCAAGGGCTACCGCGGGTATCCCGCGACGCTGTGCGCGTCGATCAACGACGAGGTCGTGCATGGGATTCCGGCGAAGCGCGCGCTGGTCGAGGGCGATATCGTGTCGCTCGACATGGGCGTGAAGCTGAACGGGTTCTACGGCGATTCAGCCGTGACCGTGCCGGTCGGCCAGGTGTCGGAGGACGTGCAGCGCCTGCTGCGGGTGACGCGTGAAGCGCTGGACATCGGGATCACCCAGGTGCGCCCCGGCGGCCGGATCTCGGACATCGGCCACGCCATCCAGTCGCACGTGGAAGCGAACGGGTTCTCGGTCGTGCGCGAGTTCGTGGGGCACGGGATCGGTTCGGCGCTGCACGAGGAGCCGCAGATTGCGAACTACGGCGAGCCGGGGCGCGGCCCACGGCTGGCCGAGGGCATGGTGCTGGCGATCGAGCCGATGGTGAACCTGGGCCGGCCCGCCGTGCGGATACTGCCCGACGGCTGGACGGCGGTCACGCGCGACGGCAGCTACTCGGCGCATTTCGAGCACACGGTCGCCGTCACGAAGGACGGCTACGACGTGCTGACGTTGCGCACACCGGCGCAGGCACCCGCGCGCTGAATGTCGGATGTCCGGACTCGTAGTGTCCGGCGTTCAGCCGGACCCGTAACGCCCGGCTTGGCCTGACGGGAACGATGGCGGTCAGCGTCGAAGGAACCGTGCTCGAATCGCTGCCCCGGGGGCTGTACCGGGTCGGCATCGAGCACCAGCGCCAGGTCGTGGCGCACGCGCCGGGCGGTCCGGGACGGAATTTCATCCGGGTGCTGGTCGGCGATCGCGTACGGATCGAGCTGTCGCCGCGGGATCAGACGCGCGGCAGGATCGTGGCGAAAATCGGGTAGGCGCGAACGGCGTCGCGTCACAAAGGCGGCTGGTCATGAAAGTGAGAGCGTCAGTGAAGCGGATTTGCGACAAGTGCAAGGTCGTCCGCCGGCGTGGCGTGGTCCGGGTAATCTGCCCGAACCAGAAGCACAAACAGAGGCAGGGGTGAGTTTCGACCGCTGGCAGCTGGCAGCGGGACGCTGACAGCTGGTAGCGACAAGGATCACGAACTATGGCACGCATCGCAGGCATCGACCTCCCGCGCACCAAGCGGGTCGAGATCGGGTTGACCTACATCTACGGCATCGGGCGGAAGCGCTCGAACGACATCCTCACCGAGGCCGGGGTGAGCGCGGACATTCGCGTGAAGGACCTGTCCGAAGAGGACGTCCGCAAGATCAGCCGCGTGATCGAAGAGCAGGGCCGGGTCGAAGGCGATCTCCGCAAGGAGGTCTCCATGAACATCAAGCGGCTGATGGAGATTGGCAGCTGGCGGGGCATGCGTCACCGCCGCAACCTGCCGGTCCACGGCCAGCGCACGCGCACCAACGCGCGGACGCGCAAGGGTCCGCGCAAGGGCGCGATTGCGAAGAAGAAAACCGTCTAGCGAGAAGCTGAGAGCCTAAGAGCCATGGCAAAAAACGACCCCGTTGACCCGACTGCACAGCCTGAAGGCGGAAAGAAACCCGCCGGGCGGCCGACCAAGAAGAAGCAGTTCAAGAAGCGCGGCGAGAAGCGGATTGTGCACCACGGGTTCGCGCACATCCAGGCCTCGTTCAACAACACGATCGTGACCATCACCGACCCGGAAGGGAACGTCGTGGCGTGGTCGAGCGCGGGCGGCATCGGCTTCAAGGGATCGCGCAAGGGGACGCCGTTCGCCGCGACGCAGGCGGCGATCAACGCCGGCAACGCCGCCAAGGCGTTCGGCATGCGCAGCGTCGAGGTGCGCGTCAAGGGCCCGGGCGCCGGACGTGAGTCGGCCATCCGCGCGCTGCAGACGATCGGCATCGACGTCCGATCGATTCGCGACGTGACGCCGATTCCGCACAACGGGTGCCGTCCCCCGAAGCGACGCCGGGTATAGCTGGTAGCTGGAAGCTGACAACGAAGGAACAAACAGAATGGCACGTTACATCGGTCCGGTCTGCCGGCTCTGCCGGCGCGAAGGCATGAAGCTCTTCCTCAAGGGAGAGCGCTGCTATACGGAGAAGTGCGCGATCGAGAAGCGCAACCTGCCGCCGGGACAGCACGGCAAGCTGCGCAAAGCGAAGCTGGTCGGCTACGGCCTGCAGCTGCGCGAGAAACAGAAGGTCAAGCGCATCTACGGCGTGCTGGAGAACCAGTTCCGCCGCTACTTCGAGATGGCGGATCGGACGCGCGGGATCACCGGCGAGACCCTGCTGCAGCTGCTCGAGCGGCGCTTCGACAACGTGATTTACCGGTTGGGACTCGCCACGTCGCGCGCCCAGGCCCGGCAACTCGTGCGGCACGGCCACTTCATGATCAACGGACGCAAGGTCGACGTGCCGTCGTATTCCCTCAAGGCCGGAGACGTCGTGACCGTCCGCGGCACCAGCGCGCAGAACGCCACGATCCAGCACGCGATCGAAGAGGTCAAGGGGCGCGGCATCCCCGAGTGGCTGCAGTTCGATGCCGGAAACATGACGGGCCGGATCTCCGCGCTTCCCACTCGAGCGCAGATCAATCTCCCCGTGCAGGAACAGTTAATCGTTGAGTTGTATTCGAAGTAGCTGATAGCTAGCCCCCCGCCCGCAGCCTTCCAGACCTGCGGCGGGAGGCGGGGGGCAAACGGCAGGTCTGGCGGTGCCCGCTATCGGGCGCCTGTAGCGAAAGGACATGGTTCAAATGCTCTGGAAAGGTTTTCAGCGGCCGAAGCGGCTGGAGTTCGAACGGGACACCCTCACGGACAGGTTCGGGCGGTTCTACGCGCAACCGTTCGAGCGCGGATTCGGGACGACCATCGGGAACGCCATGCGGCGGGTCCTGCTGTCGTCGATCGACGGCGCGGCCGTCACGGCGGTCAAGATTGACGGAGTGCTCCACGAGTTCTCCCCGATCCCGGGCGTCGTCGAGGATGCGACCGACATCATCCTGAACCTCAAGCAGGTTCCCCTGAAGATGCACGTCGATTCGACCAAGACGCTGTACCTTCGCATCGACAAGCCGGGCGAGGTCAAGGCTCGCGATATCGAGACCGACGCCGACGTCGAGATCCTCGAACCGGACGCGCACATCGCGACGGTTGCCGAAGGCGGCAAGCTGCACATGGAGATGCGCGTCAAGCGCGGCCGCGGCTACGTCGCGGCTGACAAGAACTTCGACGAGGATCTCGGGATCGGCTGGATTCCGATCGACTCGGTGCATTCACCGATCAAGAAGGTGAACTACCTCGTCGAGGCGGCCCGCATCGGCCAGGCGACCGACTACGACAAGCTGACCGTCGACGTGTGGACCAACGGCTCCATCACGCCGCGCGACGCGGTGTCGCTCTCGGCCAAGCTGATCCGGGATCACCTGAACATCTTCATCAACCTCGAGGACGCCAGCGAGTCGCAGCAGGACTTCGGATCCGAGACCGGCGCGCGGCCGCTCAACGAGAACCTCGACAAGAGCGTCGAGGAGCTGGAGCTGTCGGTGCGGTCGTACAACTGCCTGAAGAACGCGAACATCCGGACGATCCGCGAGCTCGTGCAGAAGACCGAAGGCGAGATGCTGAAGACGAAGAACTTCGGCCGCAAGTCGCTGAACGAGATCAAGGAAATCCTGAGCGGCATGGGCCTGAGCCTCGGCATGCGGCTCGATCAGCCCGCGGCGCAGTCGCAGGAATAAGTTCAGAGGCCGGGGGTCAGGGACCAGAGGCCGGGGTCAGGTGAGCCCTGGCCCACGGTCCCTGGCCTCCGGTCCCTGATAAGGATCACCGTCATGAGACATCGAGTTGGTCAACGGAAACTGGGACGGGTCACCGAGCACCGCATCGCGATGCTGCGCAACCAGGCGCAGGCGCTGCTCCGCTTCGAGCATCTCGAGACGACGGTGACGCGGGCGAAGGAACTGCGACCGTTCGTCGAGCGCATCATCACGATCGCGAAGCGGGGGATTGCGGGAGGCGAGGCGAACGGGCGGACGCTCCACGCGCGCCGGCTGGTGCTCCGGGACATCCACGACCGCGACGTCGTCAGCAAGCTGTTCGACTCGATCGCGCCGCGGTTCGAGGCCAGGCCCGGCGGCTACACGCGCATCCTGAAGCTCGGCTACCGGCGGGGCGACAGCACGCAGGTCGCGCAGATTGAACTGGTCGGCAGCGAATACAACCCCAACGCGGGGACCGACAAGACCGATAAAGTCGAGGCGAAGAAGCCCAAGGGCGTAGGCGGACGGCTGCGCGCCGCGGCCGAGCGGCTGCGCGGACGCAAGTCGGAGACAGCTCCCGCCGATTCCGCCGACGCGGCGGAGGGCAAGAGCCGGTCCCGCGACAGGAAATCGTCGAAGCCCGAGACGCACGGAAAGGGCCGGAAGACGTCGGCCCCCCGAAAAGCCGGCGGCAGCTAACCGACAAAACGATCTCGGTGTTGTCCGTGTTGTCAGCGGTTACACTTCCTCCGGCGTCTCCTGACCGCGCTCCGCCTTTGCCGCCGAGATGATCTTCCCGTGCAGGTGGGACGGGACCTCTTCGTAGTGCGAGAACTCCATGTGATAGGAGCCTCGCCCGCCGGTGGCTGACGTGAGGTGCTGCTCGTAGGTCAGCATCTCCGCCATTGGCACCTTCGCGCGAATGACCGTCGAGGCGCCGCGCGTGTCCATGCCACCGATGCGGCCGCGGCGGCTGTTCAGGTCGCCCATCAAGTCGCCGGCGAAGTCGCTCGGCGCGTACACCTCCACATCCATCACAGGCTCGAGCAGCGTCGGCCGCGCCCGCGTCATGCCGTCCTTGAACGCCAGGCTCGCGGCGAGCTTGAACGAGAGCTCGTTCGAGTCCACCGGATGGAAGGAGCCGTCGAAGACGGTCGCGCGAAAGTCGACCATCGGATAGCCCGCCAGGAACCCGCGCGTCCTCGCATCCTGCAATCCCTTTTCGACGGCCGGAATGTACTGCCGCGGAATCGATCCGCCGAAGATGTCGTCGACGAACTCGAAATCGCTGCCGCGCGGAAGCGGGTCGAACTTGACCTTGCAGTCGCCGAACTGGCCGTGGCCGCCGGTCTGCTTCTTGTGCCGGCCGTGGGCCTCCGTCGACGCGGTGATCGTCTCGCGGTAGGGAATGCGCGGGATCTTGACGTTGACCTCCACGCCGAACCGTCGCTTCAGCTTGGCGACCGTCACCTCGATGTGCGACTGTCCCTGCCCCGCGAGCAGCAGCTGCTTCGTCTGGGGATCGCGGTTGTAGCTGATGCTGGGATCCTCTTCCTGAAGCCGGTGGAGCGCGGTGCTGATCTTCTCTTCGTCGCCCCGGCTCTTCGGCTCGATCGCGTACGAGATGACCGGCTCGGCGAACTTGATCGGCGGGACCGTGAAGGTCACGTTCTTGTCACCCAGCAGCTCGTTCGTGAGCGTCTCCTTCAGCTTGGCCACCGCGCCGATGTCGCCCGCCTTGATCTCGGGCACGTTCGTCGGGGTCTTCCCCTGGAGCAGCGTCAAGTGTCCCAGCCGTTCGGCGACGTCGCGGCTCACGTTCTGCACCGTCGAGTCCGCCTTGAGCGTGCCGGAGATGACGCGGAACATCGTGATGCGGCCGGCGAACGGATCCGCAATCGTCTTCCAGACGAACGCCGCGGCCTGGCCGTTATCCGAGACGGCGATCGGCTGCGCTTCCTCGGCGCCCTTGGGAATGGCCTTGAACGGCCGATCGGCAGGCGAGGGCACGTAGTTGAGGATCGCGTCCAGCAGCGGCTGCAGGCCGATGTTCGCCGTGGCGGACACGCAGAGGACCGGGAAGATGCGTGACGCGGCGACGCCGCGCTGCAGCCCCGCCACGAGGTCTTCCTGCGTCAGCGTGCCGGACTCGAAAAACTTCTCCATCAGCGAGTCGTCGGCCTCGGCGACCATCTCGATGAGCGCGTCGCGCGCCTCTTTCGCGGCCGACTCGAGCTCGGCGGGAATCGCCCCCTCCGTCGGCTTGCCGCTGCCGTCAGGCGGGAACGTCCACGCCTTCATGCTCACGAGATCCACGACGCCGCGAAAGGATTTTTCCTCGCCGATCGGAAGCTGAATCGGAATCACGGTCCGTCCGAACACGCCGTGCAGGGAATCGAGCGATCGGCTCATGCTGGCCCGCTCGCGATCCAGACGATTCAGGACGACGAGCCTCGGCGAGTTGTACTCCTCGGCGACGGCCCAGGCCTTTTCGGTCGACACCTGCACGCCGGACACCGCGTCCACGACGACAAGTGCCGCGTCGGCGACGCGCAGCGCCGCGCGGGCGTCGCTCAGGAAGTTGGCCATGCCGGGCGTGTCGATGAAATTGATCTTCGTCTTGTTCCATTCCAGGTAGGCGAGGCTGGCCGAGAGCGTGTGCTTGCGGGCGATCTCTTCCTCGTCATAGTCCGTGACCGTCGTCCCATCGTCGACCCGACCGAGTCTGTTGACGGCGCCAGCATCGAACAGCAGCGAGGAGAGCAGCTGCGTCTTGCCGGCGCCGGAATGACCGACCAGGCCGACATTTCTCAAGCTCTGAGAGTCGTAGACTTTCATAAGGATGGTCCTCCGAAGCTGACAGCTCTCAGCTCTCAGCCGTCAGCTCAGTGTTAGTCGACAACCAGCCGCCGAAATTGGGCCCCTGAGAATCCGCTTCACGTCTCGAGCAAGCGCGTCCAGCCTTCTGCAGGCCTGCTCCGGCAGGAAGCCGAGATCCGGGGCAAGGAGGAGATGATACTCAAGTTCACAGGCGGATCCCAGGGAGGGCTGTTATTTGGCCTGAGAGCTGAAAACCGAGAGCCGAAAACCAAAAACCAAAAACCAAAAACCAAAAACCGAAAACCGAAAACCGAAAACCGAAACCTACTCGTATCGTAACGCTTCGATCGGATCCAGCCTTGACGCTTTGATCGCGGGGAAGAGGCCGAAGAAGATGCCGACGCTCGCCGAGAATCCGAGGCCGAGCGCGAACGACCACCAGGGCAGCGAGACGGGGAATCCCGACACCCAGTGCACGATGAGACCGATCGAGCTGCCGAAGAGGATGCCGAGAATCCCGCCAACTGACGTCAGGAACACGGCTTCGATCAGGAACTGCCACAGGATCTCGCGCCGACGCGCGCCGAGCGCCTTGCGCACGCCGATCTCGCGCGTGCGCTCGGTCACCGAGATCATCATGATGGCCATCACGCCGATGCCGCCGACCATGAGCGCGATCGAGCTGATGACGACGAGCGCGAGGAACGTCGCCTGGCTGAACTGATCCCACACTTTGAGCAGCGCGTCCTGCGTGCCCAGATCGAAATCGTTGGGCTGATCGAGCCGCAGGTTGTGCCGGGCGCGCATCAGCGCTTCCACTTCGGCCATCGCCAGTGCCCGGCCGGCGTCGTCGCGCGGCACGATCGCGATCGTGGCGGATCGGAACATGGCGGGCGTGATGTTGCCGCCGCGGGTGCGCGCCGATCCTTTGAGGACCTTGCCGTAGAACTTCTCGTGCGTGGAATACGGAATGACGGCGAAGTCGTCGACGCCCACGTTGAATCCGCCCGGACTCGGCCGCTTGCCGAGCACGCCGATCACCGTGAACTCGTTGATGCCGATGCGCACCTTCTTGCCGATGGGATCGATGCTCGGGAAGAGCGACTGATAGGGAGTCTGTCCCAGGACCACGACCTGCCGGCGATGTTCGACTTCGGTGGGCAGGAAGAACCGCCCCGACTGCAGTTTCACGAAGTTGACGGCGGCGAAGTTCTCCGTCGCGCCGAGAATCGAGAGCGGCTTGGTCTTGTCGGTGCCGTGGAACATGCGGGCCTGCGACCCGGGGCCCCCGCCGAGCCAGACGTCGATGATGGCGACCGAGGGGCACTCGCGAGCGATCGCCTCCGCGTCGTCGATCGACAGGTTGGGACGCCGCGCGACTTCGATGAAGGTCTTGCCGGACGTTGCGCTGAGCAGGCCGAACTTCTGCACGAAGATCGTGTTCGGTCCGAGCTCGCGGAACAGATCGCGCAGCGACTCGTCGAAGCCGCGGATGAGCGATGTCATGCCAACGATCGACGTGATGCCGATGACGATGCCGAGGACGGTCAACGCGGAGCGCATCTTGTTCGTGCGCAACGTGTCGATCGACATCGTGACGATTTCGCCGAGCAAGCCGGCGCGCATTGCGGCCACTGCTTACTCGCGCCTCAACGCGTCTATCGGATCCAGGCTGGCGGCCCGCATCGCCGGATAGAGACCGAAGAAGAGCCCGACGATGGCCGTGATGCCGATGCCGATGGCGACGGACCAGACCTGCACCGCCGCCGGCAGCGGCGTGAGCTTGCTGATCACGAGCGCCACGAGGAAGCCCAGCAGGATCCCCGCTATGCCGCCGGCCGTCGACAACGTCACCGACTCGGTGAGGATCTGCCAGATGATGTCGCGCCGCCGCGCGCCCAGCGCCTTGCGCAGTCCGATCTCGCGCGTGCGCTCGGTGACCACCATGAGCATGATGTTCATGATGACGATGCCGCCGACGACCAGCGACAGCGCGACGACGCCGACGAGCACGGCGAAGATCCCCGCCGTCGCGGATCGATAGAGTCCCAGCAGCGTGTCGGACGTGAACATCCCGAAGTTGTCCGGCTCGTTCGGCCTCAGTCGGCGCTCGATGCGCATCGCGACGGTGGCGTCGTCCATGGCGGGCTGCACGAGCTCTGGCGTCTTCGGCTTGACGACCAGCTCGAGGCCCGGCCTCGACCCGAACATCTTGTAGAACGCGCCGAGCGGGACGATGGCGAATTCGTCCTGCGAGCGACCGAAGACCGACCCCTTCTTCTCGCTGACGCCCACCACACGGAAGTGCAGACCTCGGATCTTGATGACCTTGTCGAGAGGATCCGCCTGGCCGAACAGCTTGTCGGCGGCGTCCCATCCGAGCACGGCGACCGGGTGATTGCGATCGATTTCGGTCGGGGTGATCAGCCGTCCGCGCTCGGCGTTGTACGTGGAGAAGTACAGATAGTCGCGCGAGACGCCCTGAACGCTCACGCCGTCGAGCGCCTTCTCCAGGTACGCGATGCGCGCTCCCGCGCTGGCCTGAGCGGCGACGGCTTTGATGTTCCCGCTGAAGCGTCGCACGGCGTCAGCCTCGTCGAGGGTGATTCGAGGGTTGTTGCGCACCCGCTCCTCATCCTCGGCCGTGCGGACTACGGGCATGCGCTGGATCGTGAAATTGTCGGCGCCGACGTCTGAGATGATCGCATCGCTGACGTAAGCGTTCATGCCCTGGATCAGCGACACGACGGCGATGATCGAGGTGACCGCGACGATGTTGCCCAGCACGGTCAGCAGGGATCGGAGCTTGTTGGACCAGATCGCGTTGAGCGCGATCCCCACCGCCTCGAGGAACTGGTGCATGGTCGGCTTTCAGCGAACAGCTGTCAGCTTCCGGGCTTTCGCGTGGCCGGCGCGGCTTCGACCTGAACGGCCGCGCCGTCGGCCAGCTCCCGCACCGAGGTAAACGGTCCGACGACGACGTTGTCGCCTTCCTTGAGACCGGACAGCACCTCGAAGTACTTTTCGCCCGCGATTCCGGTCTTGACGGGTGTGAACTCCGCCTTGCCGTTGCGCACGACGAACACGCCTTCGAGCTCTTTGCGCGACTGTCCAGGTTTGAGCTCAGAGGCCTGCACGCCGCCGGGCCGCGGCCGCCGGTTCCCTTCCGGCTGCGGCGCCCGGACGATCTCGCCTTTCTCGTCGACGACCATTTCCCGTATAGCGGTCGCCTGAATCGGCACCGAGACGACGCTGGTACGCGTCGCCGTCGTGATCTCCGCCGTGCACGTGAAGCCGGGCCTCACTTCCGGAATCTCGGTATCGAACGTCACGACGACCTTGAAGTTGGTCGCCTGGGTGCTCGCCACCGGGCCTGTGCCCGTCTGGATGGGACTGTTCCCGATCTCGGTCACCTTGCCCGTGAACGTCTTGTTCTGAATGGCATCGATCGTAATCTTGGTGATCTGGCCGAGGGCGAGGCTTGGAATGTCGGTCTCGTCGACCTCGACTTCCGCCTCGATCACCGACATGTCGGCGATGGTGAGCAACACCGTCCCGGCGTTGTTCATCGTCCCGATGACCACCATCTCGCCTTCCTCGATGTTGCGCCGCGTGACGATGCCCGTAATCGGCGACTCGATGCGGACCTTGCTCAGGTTGTAGCGGTCGGTCTCGAGACTCGCTTGCTCCTGCTGCAGGCGGAGGCGCTGCGTCTGGATCGTCTGCTCCTGCGAGCGCAAATCCGACTGGCGCATTTTCAGATCGTTCTCGGCCCGATCGAGCGCTTCTTTCGTGGTCAGTCCACCCTTCCAGAGCTGCTGCTGCCGGGTGAGATTGTCTTCGGCCTGCTTCAGCGCCGTCTTCGCGCTTTCAATCGACAGCGTCAGCTGCTGCACCTGGGAGCGCGCCGCTTCGAGCGACGCCTCGGTGCGTTGCACCGCGCTCCGCAGGTTCCGGGGGTCGACCTGCAGCAGGAACTGGCCCTTCTTGACGCGATCGCCTTCGTTGACCGCCAGGTCCGTGACGCGGCCCATCGTGTCCGCGCTGATGTTCACGAACCGCTTCGGCTGAATCTTGCCCGACGAGGACACGATGGCTTCCAGGTTGCGCTTCTGGATCGCTTCCGCATTGACCGTGATGCCTTCCGTGCGCTTGAACCGGACGTTCGCATAGCCGATACCGGCCAGGATGACCAGTACGCCGACGCCGATGAGAATCTTCTTGTTACGCGTCAAGTCCTTCCCCCAAAGCTGCTCATGACCAGCGCGATCAGCAGCGCGATCACCGCATAGGTGACGAAGAGTCCCGTCGCGATGCGCTGTGTCGGCCGCTTGTACAACACGCCAAGACCAATCGCGAGGACGATGAGCTGCCAGATGATGAACAGATCGACCGTTCCGATGAGCCGCCCGATGAACGTGTTCTCCGGGACCATCGGCAGGAGGACGCTCAGGTTCGTCTTGCTCGTCATCGTGCCGCGCATGTAGTTCATCGCGATGGTGAAGATCTGCGAGATCACCCCGATCGGCCCGCAGTGCACGATGACGCTGAAGAGCTGCTTGAACGTCGCATTGCCTCCGAGCACGGCGTTGAAGATCGCGAACATGATGCCCGCGATGATCAGGTTGACGAGCGGGACGACGATCAGCATCTGGACGATCGCGAAGTACCCGACATACGGCGCGATGCGCTGCATGCCCTGGTACTGCTGGTCGCTCACCTGGCCGCCGAACGGGCTCGTCGTCGCCGCGTCGATCCACGCATCCTGGCCCGTTTTGGTCAGCAGGAACCCGCACCACAGGATCGACAAGATGATGACGATGAGCGCCATCATGCCGAACCATCGGGGCTGGGCCACCACCGCCTCATACGTGGCCTTGGGAGACGTGATGATGCCGATGAAACGCGACAACAGACCCGGAGCATGCGCAGCTCCGGTTTCAGTCGAAGTATTAGCCATAAGCTGTTCGGGAATCCTCAGCCCGCCTCGGCGCTCCTGCCGGAAGGGATTGTCACTAATTGTACTGCAGGAGCAATACGTTCGGCGCCCCTGGAAGGTTCCGCGGGGTCGACCGCAAAGGTCTTTGTAGTCTGTGGTTTGGGGACCGACGGTGTGACGGGTTTGTGAACACGTCAGAGCCGGTACGATAAGCTGAGCGGAATGTACAGGATGCCTCGTCGGGTCGCCTGGACGGCCCTGATCGCCCTGCTGCTGACGCCAGGCGTCGCGGTCGCCCAGACCTTCGAGTCTGCCGGCACCCGGGCTGCGGGCATGGCGGGCGCGTTCGTCGGCGTCGCGGACGATGCAAGCGCGGTCTACTGGAATCCGGCGGGCCTGGGCCTGGGCGCCTATTTCAGCCTTCTCATCGACTCCGGCACGACCAAGGCCGAGCCGAACGACGACCCGAACGGCGGCACCGGCGCCGGCAGCCTCATCGCGCTGGGCACGCCTCCACTTGGTCTGTCGTACTATCGCCTCCGCTCGTCGACGGTAGCGCCCGACGGGAGCCAGGTCCGCCTGCAGACGCTGACGACGCATCACGCCGGCGTCACGTTCGTGCACTCGCTGGCGGATCGGATTGCCGTCGGGACGACGCTGAGGCTGGTGCGCGGCGTAGCGGCCGTCGCCGTCGTGCCGCCTGGGGACAGGGCCGAGCTGCTCGACGACGTGGAGCATCTGGACGGGCAGGCGGGCACGGATTTCGACGCGGACATCGGAATCATGGCCGTCTTTGGCGCCTTGCGCGCCGGGCTGACCGTCCGGAACGTCAATGAGGCGTCGTTCGACGTGGCCGGAACCGACGACGAACTCAAGATGAAGCGACAGACACGCGCCGGAATCGCGTACCTCCCCATCGCTGGCATACTGATCGCGGCCGATATCGATCTCGAACGCGCGCAGGGATCGCTCGGTGAGGTGCGGAACCTGGCGGTAGGCACAGAACTCCAGCTGCTCCGGCAAGCGTTCTTTCGCAGCGGGTTCCGCTTCAATACGCTCAGCGACGAACCGGGAGCGCACGCGCCTGTGTGGGCTCTCGGCGGCAGCTACGCGCTCTTCGGACGGCTGCTGGTCGACGCTCAAATCACTCGCGGATCGGACGCCGGCGATCGCGGATGGGGCGTCGCCGCCCGCATCGTGTTCTAGTCCGAGGGGCTTAGCCCCTCGGCACGCCTCCGCTGAAGCTTCGGCGATGTCCGCCGTAGCCTTGGCGAAGGCGGAACTCCCCGACACGCTCTCGCGCGCCGCTTCGCCGGCGCGCTTCCGCCTACGCTAAAGCTCCGGCGAGACCTCGCCGAAGCGCCTCCGGCGCGAAGGCGGGCCGGTCGCGTGGCTCGCTCGCCGTGCTCGCTCGCGTGCTTCTGTAGTGTCGGTGTCGCCAAGGGCGATGCACCTGCCGAAAGACATCAGCCGTAAAACACAGAAACGTCTGCGCGCGCTGGCCGATCGCCGCTTTTGTCGGCGGTACCACGGCTGAGCCCGCGTCCACATTGTCGCTTTATGTGCGTCTCTGACTCAGTTTGTCGTGTGATGGCGGCCTATCTTGACAAAAAATGTCAGCCATGTACAATAATCGCCTCCCCCAGCAAGGGCACTCCCTCGCCGTGACGGGACGTCCTCGTGACCGTCCCCATCTCAGGTCTGCCGGGAGCTTTGCGCGCAGGCCGTGAGCGTCGCGACTCGAGTTGAACGATGGCAGTCCGCATCGGAGATCTGCTGCTCAAAGAAAAGCGCATCTCGCCTGCCCAGTTGCAGGAAGCGCTGAACTATCAGAAGACCAACGGTGGCAAGCTTGGCTTGAATCTCGTCAAGCTGGGTTTCGTCACCGACGAAGAGATCACGTCCCTGCTCAGCAAGCAGTACGGCGTGCCGTCGATCAATCTCACCCAGTTCGAGATCGACGCGTCGGTCATCAAGCTGATTCCCGCAGAGACCGCGCAGAAGTACCAGATCGTCCCGCTGAGCCGCTCGGGCGCGACGCTGACGATCGCGATCACCGACCCCACGAACGTGTTCGCCATGGACGACATCAAGTTCATGACGGGCTACAACGTGGAACCGGTCGTCGCGTCAGAAACGGCGGTGACCGAAGCGATCAAGCGGTACTACCCGACGGCTGCGGCTGCGCCGGTCGCCAGGACGCCGACCATCGTCCAGAAGAAGCCGGAGAAGAGAAAGACGCCGGCGGTCGAAGCGAACCTGACGAGCGCCGCGACCCTCGACCTGGTCACCAAGGCGCTCGAAGAGACGACCGCGGCGGTCGTCGACGACGACCTCGAGCTGCTCGAAGAGCTGGAGCAAATCGATGTCGCGTCCCTCGAACGTCAGGGAGGCGAGGCGCCGGTCATCCGCCTCGTGAACCTGATGATGATGTCGGCGATTCAGAAGGGCGCGAGCGACATCCACATCGAGCCATACGAGAAGGAGTTCCGTGTCCGGTTCCGCATCGACGGCATCCTCTACAACGTGATGGCCCCGCCGATGAAGTTCCGCGATGCGATCACGTCGCGCATCAAGATCATGGCAAAGCTCGATATCGCGGAAAAGCGGCTCCCGCAGGACGGCCGCATCAAGATCCGCTTTGCCGTCGAGGGCGCGACCAAGGAGATCGATTTCCGCGTGTCGTGTCTCCCCACGCTGTTCGGCGAAAAGATCGTCTTGCGACTCCTCGACAAAGACAAGCTGATGCTCGACATGACCAAGCTTGGGTTCGAGACGGAGTCGCTCGCGAAGCTCGAGATAGCGATCGGAAAGCCCTGGGGCATGGTGCTCGTGACCGGTCCGACGGGCAGTGGTAAAACGAACACGCTCTACTCCTCGATCTCCCGGATCAACACGGCCGAGACGAACATCATGACGGCCGAGGATCCGGTCGAGTTCAACCTGGTCGGCGTGAACCAGGTGCAGGTCCGGGAGAACATCGGGTTGAACTTCGCGGCGGCGCTGCGCTCGTTCCTGCGGCAGGACCCGAACATCATCCTCGTCGGCGAAATCCGCGACTTCGAAACCGCGGAGATCGCGGTCAAGGCCGCGTTGACCGGCCACCTCGTGCTCTCGACGCTGCACACGAACGACGCGCCCAGCACGATCAACCGACTGATGAACATGGGCATCGAGCCGTTCCTGGTGGCGAGCTCGGTCAACCTGATTTGCGCGCAGCGCCTCGTGCGCCGCATCTGCAGCAACTGCAAGGAAGACCATCCGACGCCGTCCCAGGCGCTCGTGGACGCCGGGTTCACGCCCGACGAATCGCAGCGCGTCGTGCCGAAGCACGGCACCGGCTGCGAGACATGCAACCAGACTGGCTACAAGGGACGCGTCGGCCTGTACGAGGTCATGGAAATCACCGAGGAGCTGCGCGAGCTGATTCTCGTCGGCGCCTCGGGCCTCGAACTGAAGCGCAAGGCCGTCGAGGAGGGCATGATCACGCTGCGCCGGAGCGGCCTCCGGAAGGTCATGGATGGCGTGACGACGATTGAGGAAGTGGCGCGGGAGACCATGAAGTAGCCGAGGAGCGGGGAGCAGATGGCGACACTACCGGAACTGTTGAAAACCCTGGTGGAGCTGAACGGGTCCGATCTCCACATCACCACGCAGACGCCGCCCCAGGTGCGAATCCACGGCGAGTTGCAGACCCTCGATCTCCCGGTGCTCGATGCCGCGGAGACGAAATCGCTGGCCTACAGCGTCCTCACCGACGCGCAGAAGAAACGGTTCGAAGAGACCCTCGAGCTCGACTTTTCGTTCGGGATCCGGGGCGTGGCGCGCTTCCGCTGCAACGTGTTCAACCAGCGCGGCGCCGTGGCGGCCGTCTACCGCGTGATTCCCGAGCAGATCAAGACGTTCCAGGAGCTCGGCCTGCCGGTCGTCCTTGGCAACCTCGCCGAGCGCCCGCGCGGCCTCGTGCTCGTCACGGGCCCGACGGGCAGCGGCAAGTCGACGACGCTGGCCGCCATGATCGACAAGATCAACACGGAGCGGCGGCAGCACATCATCACCGTCGAGGATCCGATCGAATACATCCACCAGCACAAGGGCTGTCTGGTCAACCAGCGCGAGGTTCACCAGGATACGCTCGGCTTCGCGAACGCGCTCCGCGCCGCGCTCCGTGAGGATCCGGACATCGTCCTGATCGGCGAGATGCGCGACCTCGAGACGATCGAGTCGGCGCTGCGGATCGCCGAGACGGGCCACCTGACGTTCGCCACGCTGCACACGAACTCGGCCGCCCAGACGATCAACCGAATCATCGACGTCTTCCCGGCGCACCAGCAGGGCCAGATCCGCACGCAGCTGTCGCTGGTGCTCGAGGGCATCGTGTGTCAGGCGCTGCTGCCGCGCGCCGACAAGGGCGGTCGCGTCGTCTCGCTCGAGATCATGATTCCGACGCCGGCCATCAGGAACCTGATTCGCGACGACAAGGTCCACCAGATCTATTCGACGATGCAGGCCGGACAGGAACGGCTGGGCATGCAGACGATGAACCAGAGCCTCGCGACGCTCTACCAGAAGCGGCTGATCGCGCTCGAGACCGCGTTGAGCGCCTCGTCCTTGAAGGACGAGCTCGAACAGATGATCAGTCGCGGCACCGGCGTCGTGCCGGGTGCGGGGTTGCGCGCAGGAACGCCACGGCCGACGGCGCGATAGGGCAGCAGGTAGCAGAGAGCTGATTTCAAGGGGATCACGGTCATGCCAACATTTGCGTATTCGGGACGCACACGAGGCGGGCAGACAGTCACGGGCGAGCGCATCGCCGACACGATGGATGCGGCGGTCGCGGCGCTGCGCCGCGAGCAGATCATGGTGACCCGGATTGACCCGACGAAGGCGGCGGCGAAGGCCGAGCCCAAGGAGGTCAAGCCCGGGGCCCCCAAGCCGGGCAAGGGGGTGCCGTCGAAGAACCTGGCGATCTTCACGCGCCAGTTCTCGGTCATGATCGACGCCGGGCTGCCGCTCGTCCAGTGCCTCGACATCCTGGGCAAGCAGGAGCCCCACAAGAATTTCTCGGCGGTCATCCTGAGGGTCCGGGAGGACGTCGAGGCGGGTGCGGCGCTGGCCGACAGCATGAAGAGGCACCCGAAGACGTTCGACGCGCTCTACTCGAACATGATTGCCGCCGGCGAAGCGGGCGGTATCCTCGACACGATTCTCAAGCGTCTTGCGGTCTACATCGAGAAGAACGTCAAGCTGAAGAGCGAAGTCAAGTCGGCGATGATCTATCCGATCGCCGTCATCGTGATCGCGGCGCTCGTCGTCGGCGCGATTCTGTGGAAGGTCATCCCGACGTTCGCGTCGCTCTTTCAGGGCCTGGGCGCGCAGCTGCCGATGCCCACTCGCGTCGTGATCGCGGCGAGCGACATCGTCGTCGCCTGGGGCTGGGTCTTCCTCATCATCATCGGGATCATCGGCTATCTCATCAACCGCTACTACGCGACGCCGAACGGCCGTCATGCGCTTGACGCCCTGGCACTGAAGACGCCCATCCTCGGCAACATCCTGCGCAAGGTCGCCGTCGCGCGGTTCTGCCGCACGCTGTCCACCCTCCTGGCGTCGGGCGTTCCGATTCTGGACGGACTCGACATCACCGCGCGGACGTCGGGCAACGCGATCATCGAAGAGGCGATTCTGAAGACGCGCACGGGCATCGAGCGCGGCGAGACGGTGTCGGGTCCGCTGCGCGAGACGCGCGTGTTCCCGTCGATGGTCGTCCAGATGATCAACGTCGGCGAGACGACCGGCGCCCTCGACACGATGCTGTCGAAAATCGCGGACTTCTACGAGGACGAAGTGGACGCGGCGGTGGCCGGCCTGCTGACGCTGCTCGAGCCGGTCATGATCGCGTTCCTCGGCGTCGTCGTCGGCGGCATCGTCATCGCGATGTACATGCCGATCTTCGACCTGATTTCGAAGTTGACCGGCTAACGGGGTTCACGGGTTGAAGCGGTTCATCAGGTTCACGGCCCCATGAACGCTGATGCACCCAGCGCTGAAAGTAATGAGCCAGACCCTCAGGCGCAGGTTGTTGTGGCTGATTGGCGGCCGTGCAGCGGTCGTGACGCTGTTGCTCGGCTCGGCGATTTTGATTCAGATCAAGTCGCCGGGGTCGTGGCCGATCGATCCGTACTTCTTCCTGATCGGGCTGACCTACGCGCTCACGGTCGTCTACATCGGCCTGCTGCGGCCGACCGAGCATCATCGGTGGATCGTCGACGTGCAACTGGCGCTGGACGCGATCATCGTGTCCGCGCTCGTGCACCTGAACGGCGGCGTCTCGAGCTATTTCTCGTCGCTCTACACGCTGCCGATCATCGCGGCGAGCACCATTCAGTCGCGGCGGAGCGGCGTGATGGTCGGCGTCCTCAGCTCGGTGATGTACGCCGGGCTCGTGGTTGCGCAGTACACCGGCATGCCGGCCCTGCCGTTCATGACCGAGGCCGAGTTCCTGCCGGATCGGCGGGTCGCGACGTTCATCGTCGGCATGAACATCTTCGGGTTCATGGCCGTCGCGGCGCTGAGCGGATACCTCGCGGAACGGCTCCGGCGCACGGGCGCGGAGCTGGAGCACGCGTCGAATCAGCTCGCCGACCTCCAGGCCTTCAGCGAGCACGTCATCAGCAGCCTGACGAGCGGCCTGGCGACGACAGACATGGAAGGGCGCGTGCTGACGCTTCAACATCGCGGCCGAGACGATCACCGGCGTGCCGGCGGCACGGGCCGTTCACGGCCACGCGAGCGAGGTGCTGCAGCTGCCGTCGGCGTTCAATACGTTGTTCGGGCCCCGCGAGCAGCGCGACGCGCATCCGCGGCTGCCGCGCATGGAATACCTGTTCACGTGCGCCGACGGCCGGCGGATCGAGATGGGCATCAGCACCGCCATCCTGATGACGCCGAAGGGGGAGGTCGGGTTCGTCTTCACGTTCCAGGACGTCACCGAGGCGCGGCGCCAGGAGCGCGAGGCGCGCATTCAGCAGCGTCTCGCGGCGGTCGGCGAGATGGCCGCCGGGATCGCTCACGAGATCCGGAATCCGCTGGCGTCGATGTCCGGCTCGATCCAGATCCTGCGGCAGGAGCTGCCGCTCACCGAGGAACAGTCGCAGCTCATGGACATCGTGCTTCGCGAGTCCGAGCGGCTCAACGAAACGATTCGGAGCTTTCTGGCCTACGCGCGGCCGCAGCGAAACGCCGCCGCGAAAATCGACGTCCGCAAGGTCCTGACCGAGACGGCGGCGCTGCTGCAGAACAGCGCGGAGCTGCACGAGAAGCACGAGATCCGGCTCGACGTTCCATCGGGTCCGGTCATGCTGCCTCGCCGACGAAGCGCAGATCCGGCAGGTCGTCTGGAATCTCGCGACCAACGGGCTCCGCGCGATGCCCGAGGGCGGCGAGCTGACGCTCTCGGCCGTGGAAGACGACCCGTCCGATCATCCGGGCTTCGTGACCCTCGCCGTCAGCGACGAGGGCGTCGGGATCGCCCCCGAGGAGCTCGACGGCATTCTGCAGCCGTTTCGCGGCGGCTTCGGCCGCGGCACCGGCCTCGGCCTTTCGATCGTGCACCGCATCGTCAGCGACTACGGCGGTGAGCTGCAGGTCTCGTCTCAGCCCGGAGAGGGCACGACGGTGACGGTGAGGCTGCCCGTGGGAGGCCAACCGCAAACGGCAGCACCGGATGCGGCGCAGGCGGGAGTGAATTGAACAACATGGCTCGATCCGGACAGAAAGAACTTATGGGTACCGACACTGCCACTGACGCGGATGTGAAGCTCCGGGCGAATCAGTCCCAGCCGTCGCGGGTGCTCGTCGTCGACGACGAGCGGTCGATGCGGGAGCTGCTGAGCGATCGTGCTGAAGCGTGACGGTCACGAGGTGCTGGTCGCGGAGGATGGCGCCCGGGGCGTCGAACTGCTCAAGCGGGAGCGCGTCGACGTCCTGATCACCGACATCCGGATGCCCCAGATGAGCGGCGTGGACCTGCTGCGCGAAGCCAAGCAGATCGACCCCGACATCATCAGCATCGTCATGACCGCGTTTGCGTCCACGGACACCGCCGTCGAAGCGCTGCGGCTCGGCGCGGCCGACTACGTCAACAAGTCGCCGAGCGCCGCCAACGAGCTGCGGCTGCGCGTGCGGAAGGAGCTCGAGCGCAAGCAGCTGCAGCGCGAGAACGTGCTGCTCAAGCGCGCCCTGCAGAGCTCGCACAAGTTCTCGAACATCATCGGGCGGCAGCGACGCCATGGTGGCGGTCTTCCAGCTGATCGAGACGATCGCCCCGACGGGCAGCACGGTGCTCATCAGCGGCGAGTCGGGCACCGGCAAGGAGCTCGTCGCGCGGGCGATCCACTTCAACTCGCTGCGCAAGGATCGGCCGTTCGTCGCGCTGAACTGCGGCGCGGTGTCGGAGACGCTGCTCGACTCGGAGCTCTTCGGCCACATGCGCGGCGCGTTCACCGGCGCCGACACGAACAAGAAGGGGCTGATCGAGGTCGCCGAGAAGGGGACGATCTTCCTCGACGAGATCGGCGAGATGAGCCCGCTCGTGCAGGTCAAGCTGCTGCGCGTGCTGCAGGAGCGCAAGTTCCGGCGGCTGGGCGGCACCGAGGAGGTCGAGGCCGACATCCGGATCATCGCGGCGACCAACCGCGATCTCGCCAAGATGGTGGCCGAGGGTCAGTTCCGCGAGGATCTGTTCTACCGGATCAACGTCATTCCGATGCGGCTGCCCGCCCTGCGGGAGCGCGTCGAGGACATCCCGCTGCTCGCCGACCACTTCGTGGCGCGGTTCGCCGACGCAGATGGGGAAGCCCATCACCGGGATCTCCGGCGCGGCGATGGCCTGTCTGCGGGCCTACGCGTGGCCGGGCAACATCCGCGAGCTCGAGAACGCCATCGAACGCGCGGTGGCGCTCGAACGGACCCCCGCGATTCTGGTCGAGAGCCTGCCCGAGCAGTTGCGCGAGGCCGCGACGCAAGCCGCGGCGGCTGCCGCGCAGGCGGGCAGCTTCCCCGACAGACGGCTTCGACCTCGAGCAGCACGTCCAGCACATCGAGCGCGAGTACATCGCCGAGGCCCTTCGGCGCGCCGGCGGCGTCAAGGTCAAAGCGGCCGAGCTGCTCGGGATGAGCTTCCGGTCGTTCCGGTACTACATGAAGAAGTACGACTTGAAGTAGGTACCGAGCGCCGGGCCCCGGACGCCGAGCGCCGAGGCCCTACCGACACTTTCCGTCAACCGTCGTTGACAACAATTGTCAGCGGACCGAAAATTGGCACTGTGCAGAGTGGGTGCGCCGATGCCCACACGCTCTTAACACCCTGAAATACATCGCCTTAGCGTGAACGTTGTGTGCAGGGCCGGCGTGGCATCGTGCGTTGCTCAATGGCTGCCCGTCGGCCGCTGGTTACGCCCAGTCAGGACCGACGCGGGACGTAGCCACGCGGCCAACACCCAGATCAAACATTTTGAGGAGAGAGACAATGAAGGTTCGTAATCAGAAGGGTTTCACGCTCATCGAGCTGCTGATCGTCGTGGCGATCATCGGCATCATCGCGGCCATCGCGGTGCCAGGCCTGCTGCGCGCCCGCATGTCCGGTAACGAGTCGTCGGCGATCGGTTCGCTCCGCGCGGTCAACAGCGCGCAGGCGAGCTACTCGTCGGCGGCGGCCAACGGCGGCTACGCGATTCTCGCTCGCGACGCTGGCGGATGCGTGCCCCGGTTCTTCGCAGGGGTTCATCTCGCCCGACCTCGCGCTCGACCCGTCGACCAAGAGCGGCTACACGGTCACGCTGGCGGACGGCGCCGGCGCCGGCTGACGTCGCCAACGACTGCAACGACCGTCATGAGCCGCACCGCCTACTACGCGACGGCGCTCCCGGTGACGATCGGCACGACCGGCAACCGCGGGTTCGCGTCGAACGCGGCCGGCACGATCTTCTTCAAACCGGACGGCACGCTGACGACCGAAGCCGAAATGGCGCCCGGCGGCGGCGGCACCCCGATCCAGTAACGCGCTGCTGAGTGAGGGCTTACGTGAAGGGATGCCCGACCGTGGGCATCCCTTTTTTGTCGGTACGGACCGGAGGCAATGCCGTGCGGAAGATGTCAGGACAGCAGAATCGCGCTCGAGGCTGAGGGGCTTCACGCTGATTGAGCTCCTGATCGTCGTCGCGATCATCGGCATCCTCGGAGCGCTCGCGGTGCCGTCGCTGCTGCGGGCGCGCATGACGGCAAACGAGGCCGCGGCGATCGGGTCGCTGCGCGCTATCAATACCGCACAGTCTGGATATTCGGCGTCGGCCGCAACGGGCGGGTACGCGTCGCTGCTGTCCGTGCTGGCGGTGCCGTGCCCGGGCGGGTCGCAAGGCTTCATTTCTCCCGACCTGGCAGCGGACCCCTCGAGGAAGAGCGGCTACATCATCACGCTCGGTCCGGGGGCGGCGGCGCCTGGCGCGGCGGACTGCAACGGCACGGCGACGGCTCACGGGTACTACCTCACCGCGGTGCCAAACACGATCGGTATGACCGGCCACCGCGGCTTTGCGACCTCGAGCAGAAGCGTGATTTATTTCGATTCCACGGGCCTGGCCCCCACGGAGGCGTCGATGGCGCCCGGCGGCGGGGGGATGGCCATTCAGTACGACGCTCGAAGCTCGTAGCTCGTAGTCGTAGCTCGAGGTTCGGGCTCACGCAGGTCCCCGGAGTTCACGGACCAGGGAGCCTCGAGCGCCCATCAGCCGCAAGGCAACGGCCCGAGCACGCTGTCGGATCGCGAGGGCGGCCCCACGACAACTCAGAGATGGTAAGCTGATGCCGTGCGGGACGCCCGCGGTTTCACCCTCATCGAGCTGCTCATCGTCGCGACGATCCTCGGGATCCTGCTGTCCGTCGCGATCGCCAACTACCGCCACGCGCGGATGCGGGGCGACGAGGCGGCGGCGATGGCGGCGCTGACGGCCATCAACCAGGCCCAGTATTCGTTCATGCAGACCTGCGGGAACCAGCATTTCGCGCCGCATCTGACGAGCCTCGGCAAGCCGAATCCCAACACCACGGCGCCGTTTCTCAGCCCGGACCTCACGGTGGCCGACGAGATCGTCAAGAGCGGCTATGTGATTCAGATGGCAGGCTCGGAGGAGGTCGCGACGGTCCAGACGTGCACGGGCGAAGTGCCCGTCGAGGCCTACCAGGCCACGGCGGATCCCGCCGTGCCGGGCACGACCGGCCTGCGCTCGTTCGGCACGAACGTGGACCTCGTGATCTACGAGGATCTCCAGAAGATGGCTGGCACCATGCCTGAGCACGGGGCTCCGCGATCCGGGGCGGAAGTCCGGGCGCTGCCCGCCAAGTAATCCTCGACGCATGAGCGCTTCCAGTCGAAAGTGGCTGCTGGCATTCGCGACGCTCGGTCTCGGCGCGTCGATGATGTCCAGCTACGTGCACTACGGGCTCCTGACGGACGCCGGCTTCACGAGCTTCTGCGACGTCAGCACGACCGTGAACTGCACGCAGGCATACCTGAGCCGGTACGGCAGCTTCTTGGGTGTACCCGTGGCGGTCGGCGGGCTGATGTTCTTCGCGCTGGTGCTCGTCATCGTCGGACTGGCGGGTCGCAGCTCGTCGCCCGCGCGTGAGAACGCGCCGGCGTACGTCTTTGCGCTCTCGACGCTCGCGCTGGCCTTCGTTCTGTACCTCGGCTGGGCGTCCTTTTTCGTCCTCAACACCTTCTGCATTTTCTGCGCGGTCGACCTACGTCTCCGTGATCGCGCATCTTCATCATTTCCGGTGGAGCCACGTCTTTTCCCATGACCAGTCTGCCAGGTCGCGCGCGCCGCGACGTTCGTACGCTCGTGTCCAGTCCGCTTGCCCTCATCGTCGCGCTGCTGTTCGTCGCGGGCGCCGTCACCGCCATTGCGGCGTTCCCGCGCGAGCGGCTCAGCCGGGTGGTGCAGGCGGCGCCCAGGCGCCGGCCTACACGCCGCTGACACCGGAAGAAAAACAGAAGGTGGCCGAGTGGTGGGAGGTGCAGCCCAAGGTCGACGTGCCCGTGCCCGACGGCGGCGCGAAGGTGCTGATCGTGAAGTTCAACGACTATCAGTGCCCCGCGTGCGGGATGACGCACGACGTCTACAAGGACGTGCTGCGCGAAGTACACGTCGACGGGGCAGGTGAAGTACGTCCTCAAGCACTATCCCGCTCGAGCGCGAATGCAACGGCGGCGTGCCCAACGGCAATCACTACGCCTCGTGCGAGGCGGCCGCCGCCGTCGTCATGGCGCGCGCGAAGGGCACGTCCGACAAGCTCGAGGACTGGATCTTCTCGAACCTCGGGCCGCCGCTGCTGACGCCCGCGCAGGTCAAGGCAGGCGGCGCGGGACGTCGGCGGGATCACGGACTTCGATGCGCAGTATCGCGCGCGTGCTCGAAGAGGTGAAGACCGACGCCGGCCTGGGCGCGCTGCTCAAGGTGAACTCGACGCCGACGTTCTTCATCAACGGGCGACGGGTGCCGACGGCCCAGGGGATTCCGTCCCCCGCGGTCATCGACGCCATCATCGAAGCTGGAGCTGAAGCGGGTCAAGTAACCCGAGACATGCCTGCTGCGATTCGCATCGAAGAGCTCACCAAGGATTACGCGGTCGGGTTCTGGCGCAAGCGTCCGTATCGCGCGCTCGATCGCCTGTCGCTCGCAGATCGAGCCGGGCGAGGTCTTCGGCTTTCTCGGTCCGAACGGCGCCGGCAAGACGACCACGCTCAAGCTGCTGATGCAGCTGATTTTTCCGTCGTCCGGCCGCGCCGAGATCCTGGGGCAGCCGGTCGGCGACGTGCCGACGCCGCAAGCGCATCGGCTACCTTCCCGAGAACCCGTACTTCTACGACTACCTGACCGCCGAAGAGCTGCTGACGTATTTTGCGCAGCTGTTCGGCTATCCGGCCGCCGATCGCGAAAGCGCGCGTGTCGCCGCTGCTCGATCGCGTCGGCATCGGCGCCGAGCGCCGGCTCCAGCTCCGCAAGTTCTCGAAAGGCATGATCCAGCGCGTCGGCATCGCCCAGGCGCTGATCAACGATCCCGAAGTCATCTTTCTCGACGAGCCGATGTCCGGACTCGATCCGCTGGGCCGGCGTGAGGTCCGCAACCTGATCCTCGAGCTGCGCGACCAGGGCCGGACGGTGTTCTTCAGCTCGCACATCCTCGCCGACGCCGAGGCGCTCTGCAGCCGCGTCGCGGTCGTCGCCGGCGGACGGCTGGCGGCGTCCGGCCGGCTGACGGACATCCTGGCGTTCGAGGTGCGCGGATGGGAGCTCGTCGTGGCCGAGCTCACGGCCGGACGTGCTCGCCGCGCTCACGCCGCGCGCGCGGACGCGTCACGGAGATCTCGCCCGGACGCTACGCGCTCGAGCTGCCGCTCGATCGGGCGCCGGAACGGATGCTTGCCGAGCTGACGGCCACCGGCGCCAGGCTCGTGTCGCTCAATCCCGTTCGCGACACGCTCGAGGACTTCTTCGTCCAGCGCGTGACGGAGGCGGGCGCCGGGCGCCCGCGCCGGCGAGCCGCAGGAGGCGATGCGTGCGCGCGATTAGCTGGATTGCGCTCAGCGTCTTCCGCGAATCGGTGCGCGACCGCGTCCTCTACAACCTCGTGCTTCTTCGCGGTGCTGCTCATCGCCTCGTCGTTCCTGCTCGGCCAGCTGACCGCCGGTCAGGACGTCAAGATCATCAAGGACCTCGGTCTCGCGGCGACGGCCGTGTTCGGACTGTTCATCGCCATTTTCATCGGCATCGGGCTGGTGTCGAAGGAAGTCGAGCGTCGCAGCATCTACGCGCTGCTGTCCAAGCCGATCAGCCGGCCGCAGTTCATCGCCGGCAAGTATGCCGGGCTCGTGCTGACGCTCGCCGTGAACGTCGCGGTGATGACGATCGCGATCTACGCCGTCCTGACGTACATGACCTGTGACGGAGTCGGCTGAATTCAAGGCCGGCTGGGACGCGCCGGGTATCGATCCTGCGCTGCTGAAGGCGATCTTCCTCATCTTCATCGAGCTGATGCTGATCACGGCGGTCGCGCTGTTCTTCTCCACGTTCTCGACGCCGCTGCTCTCGGCCGGCCTGACCTTCGGTCTCTACATCGTCGGCCACTTCAACACGGATCTCCGGAACTTCGACCAGATCGTGGACTCGCAGCCGGCCGTCTGGCTGGCGCGCGGCGTCTACCACGTCCTGCCCGATCTGTCGGCCTTCGACGTCAAGACCGAGGTCGTCCACGGGCTGCCGGTCGCCGCCGGGCTACATCGTGCTGACGGCTGGGTACGGTCTCGTTTACATCGCCGCGCTGCTGCTCGCCTCTACGGTCATCTTCTCCCGTCGGGACTTCAAGTGATGCGGCCCAACCGGAATCTCTCGGGCGTCCTCACGGTGGCGGCGCAATCGTCGCACTGCTGGCGGCAATCGGCCTGCAGATGGCGCGCGACCGGCGCTACCACGCGCGGGAACGGGACGTCGAGCGCATCCTGTACGTCCGCTCGGGCGAGGTCGCCAAACGGGTCGCGCTGGAGTTCGACGCGCTGGCGGCGGACGTCTACTGGATTCGCGCGATTCAGCACTACGGCGGCGATCGGCTCGCAGGTCAGAAAGGGCGGAAGTACGATCTGCTGTTCCCGCTGCTCGATCTCACGACAACGCTCGATCCGTACTTCACGATCGCCTACCGCTTCGGCGCCATATTCCTGAGCGAGGGATATCCCGGCGGTCCCGGCCAACCGGATCAGGCGATTACGCTGCTGCGGAAGGGCATCGCGGTCCAGCCGACGAAGTGGCAGTACTACCACGACATCGCGTTCGTGAATTACTGGCAGCTCCAGGACTACAGCGCTGCGTCCAGCTGGTTTCTGCGCGCCGCGGCGCAGCCGAACGCTCCAAACTGGCTCGCCCCGGTGGCCGCGAGCATGCTCTCGGCTGGGGACAACCGGGCGGCCGCGAGGTTCCTCTGGCAGCAGGTCCTTCAGGCCGATCAGGAGTGGCTGCGCAATACGGCCAGACGCAGCCTGATGCAGCTGGATGCCCTCGACGCGATCGATCAGCTCCGCGCGATCGTGCGCCGTTTTCCGCCCGCGGCAGGCGCTGAGCACAGCTGGGAGGATCTGATCCGGCGAAGCGTTCTCAGAGGGGTTCCCCTCGATCCCTCCGGCACGCCGTTCGAGATCGATCCTGTGACCGGCGACGTCAGCGTGAGCACGAAGTCGGCCCTCTATCCAATGCCGGCGCGCGGTCGTCGCCCGCCTTCATGAGCCCGGAAACCGCCGCCATCACTGCGATGGTCGTGCTCGGCCTCGGCATCGGCAGCTTTCTGAACGTGTGTATCCATCGGATTCCGCGGGGCAGATCGGTGGCGCACCCGGCGTCGAACTGCCCGCATTGCGGGTACGTGCTGCGATGGATCGACAACGTCCCGGTCGTCAGCTACCTGATGCTGGGCGGCCGGTGCCGCGGATGCAAGGCGCGAATCTCCGTCCGCTACCCGCTCATCGAGCTGGCGACGATGGCGATGTTCCTGCTGCATTACGCGGTCTTCGGGCTGGACATCATGCTCGTCCCCAGGCTCGTCTTCGCCTGCGCGCTCATCGTCCTCTTTGCCATCGACCTCGAGCACCACCTCCTCCCGAACGTCATCACCCTGCCCGGCATCGTGATGGGGCTCGCCTTCAGCGCATTCCTGCCGCCAGGCCTCCGCGACGCAATTCTGGGCGTACTGCTGGGCGGGGGTGTACTCTGGGCTATCGGGGAAGCCTACTTCCGCTATTCGGGACAGGAGGGGATGGGCGGAGGCGACGTGAAGATGCTGGCGATGATCGGCGCGTTTCTCGGCTGGAAGCTCACGCTGGTGACCCTCGTCCTCTCATCGGTTCTGGGCTCGATCGTGGGCCTGGTAGTCCTTGCCGTCCGTCGTGGCGGCATGAAGTACGCGCTCCCGTACGGCACCTTCCTCGCCCTGGGCGCCCTCGTGTCGTCCCTCGCGGGTGCCGATATCGTGGAGTGGTATCTGAGTCTCTATCAGTAAGATCCGGACGTCCTGAAGGCCAGAATACAAAACTGTCAGCTCAATGTTCCGATTCGGAACGTGCGGCCGCACTCCGGACCGACAAGAGTGTCGTCGACGCCACTTAATGCTTTATCAGTCATCGGTTTACAGATGTATGGAACGACGCTTGCTCAACTGCCGCCACGTGCGCAGAAACAGCCGCGCACATTTTGATATGCACAGAATTTCCGGCGCTCGACTCGGGAACGAAGCGGGCATGACCCTGCTCGAGCTTCTCGTCACGATTGGGATCATCGGGACCCTGGCCGCGATGGCCATCATGGTTTCGCCCGCGATGACGCAGCACGCGCGCGCGGACGCGACGATCGAGCAGGCGCTCGACCTGTTCCGGTCGGCCCGTGAGGTCGCAATCAGCCAGCGGCGCAATGTGGAGGTCCGGTTCATCGGATTGACCGCGATGCAGACGTGGCGACTTGAAGTGGACCCCCCGGGTCCGACGGCCGCCCCCGCGCCGACGCTGCTTCGAACGGTCGAGCTTCCGAACCGGGCCCAGGTGAGGCTCGAAGACGGTGTTCCTTATCCGCCGGATCAGTTGTTCCCAGGCACGCCGGACGCTGCCCATAAGCTGAGTCTCGCCGGCGAGTGGACGTTCACGAGCGAGGGCAGTCTGGTGGGCACGAACGGTGACGTCGCCAACGGGGTGGTGTTCATTTCGATCCCGAATCAGCCCAACAGCGCGCGCGCGCTCACGGTGCTTGGCGCGACGGCGCTCATCCGGGCATGGAAGTGGAACGGCCGCGAGTGGATCGAGTGATAGCCAACGGTGCACGGTGCACCGTGCAGAGTGCACGGTGCGGTGCAGTGCACGTGCACAGCACGGCACCCTGCACGTTGCACCGAGCACATGCACTACTGAGGGAAATAAGTATGACTGCGACATCAACGCGTTCGGAGGCGGGCTTCTCCCTGATTGAAACGATGATCGCCATGGCGATCCTCGCGACGGGGCTGCTGAGCCTTGCGGGCGTCTTCGTGCTGGGGCTCAACCATCTGTCGTATTCGTCCGCCGCGCTCATCGCGCGTGAAAAGGCGCGCGAAGCGGTGGAGAGCGTCCACACGGCGCGCGACACGCGCGTCATCGCGTGGTGCGAAATCCGCAACGAGTCGTCGCCTACCAATTGCCCGGACGATGGCCAGGGAGTCTTCAAGGACGGACCGCAGCCGCTTCGGAACGCCGGGCCAGACGGCCTGGTGAACACCGGTGACGACGAGGGCATCGAAGAGGCGCTCGGACCGGGGCCGGACAACCTGCTGGGGACATCCGACGATGTGCGCACGCCGCTCGAATCTGTACACGCGGGAGATCATCATCACCGACGTCGACCTGGCGAGCGGGCAGCCGAATCCCAGCCTGCGCCGGCTCGTCGTGAGGATTCGGTACGGAAAAATGAACAGCGAACGCATCCCGGAACGGGAGTACGTGCTGTCGACCTACATTTCCTCGATTTCCTGAGGCTGCAGCATGTTCTCGCAACGCGCTCGTCCGATCGGCTCAGGCAGCGACCAGGGGTTCACCCTCGTGGAGCTCCTGGTCACCATGGCGATCACCACGATCATCCTGGGCGCCACCATGCTCGCGATGTCGGACGCGATCCGGGCGACCGAGACGGCGTCGCAGATTTCGAGTGTCAACAACGGTCTGAGGACCGCGATGGACCTGATCGTGCGCGACCTGCTCCAGGTCGGCCAGGGACTGCCGTCAGGGCGCGTGATCCTGGTGCCGTCGGGCGTGGGTGCCCAACCCGTCCAGTTGCCCGGACCCAATCGGATCGAGCTTCGAGCTCGACGGCCCGTCGTTCTGCCCGCCGAATCCGCCGGATGACATGGACACGGTGTGCGAGCAGATCACGGCTGTCATTCCGGGGCCGGGACGCGGCCCCGAGCTCGTGGCCGACGCGCCGACCGACATGATCACCACGATTGCCGCCGACAGTGCGTTCGATCGCATCAGGCTCGCGGCGCTCGCCGCGAACGGCTCCAGCATGACCGTGGGCAACGAGGTGAACATCAGTGATGGCGGGGCTGACGATCTGTTTCCCGGCGACCTCATCATGCTCGTCAAGGGCAGTTCGAGCGTGTTCGTGCAGATTACCCGCAAGGCTGGCCAGCAGGTGTTCTTCGAGCAGGGCGATTCCCTCGGCTTGAATCAGACCGCTGCGGCAGATGGCACGGCGGCGGAGCTCTACGCGTCCGCGCCGATTGATACGCCGACGGTCACGACGATCGCCAGCCGCATCCGGATGATCAGTTACTACCTGGACGTCCAGACCCAGCCAGGGAGACCGCGGCTCATTCGTCGCCTCAACAACGGGCACCCCACCAGCTTCGACAACACGCTCGGGACCGTGGTTGCGTTCGACATCGAGGGCCTGCAGTTCACCTACGACGTGGCGGACGGGGTGAACAATCCGGCCAACGTCAGGATGACCGACGCGGACCTGGACGGGTCGGGTGCGTGCAGCCCCGACCCCTGCTCGCCGAATCAGATTCGCAAGGTCAACATCATGCTCGCGGCGCGCTCGCGCACGCCGATGCGCGGGACGAATCAGTACTTTCGCAACAGGCTCGTCACGCAGGTCAGCCTGCGCAGCCTGGCGTTCGTGGATCGCTATAGATAGAGGAACCGGCAATGAGACTCGCACACATGACACGGCATTCGAGGATACGGCGCCAGGAGGGCATTGCCCTCATCGTGACGCTCATGGTGATGATGCTGATTTCGGTCCTGATGGTGGGCTTCGTCACGGCCATCGTCGCGGACCAGCGAGCGAGCGGGCTCGACCGCGATCAGACGCAGGCGTACGCGGCGGCCCATGCCGGGCTGGAACAGCTGACGTCGGACCTCTCACAACTGTTCGTCACGGATTTCTCGCCAAGCAGTCAGCAGCTCACCGGGTCGAGCGGGCTGACCTCGCATGCGCCGGTCCTGACGGGATTCAAGTTCATCGAGCCTGGCGGAAACGACGGATCAGGGTACGCGATCACGTTCCTGCCTGACGCGCAGGGCAACCCGCGGCCGGAGGATCCCGTCAACGGGACGACGATTTCCGCCGGACCGTACCAGGGCTTCCGCGGGATCATCACGCCCTACGATCTCACGGTGACGGCCCGCTCGAACCTCGGGGGCGCCGAAGTGCGGATGCGCCGGACGCTGCAGACCGTCGCGATTCCCGTCTTCCAGTTCGGCATGTTCTCGGAGACCGACCTCGCGTTTCACTCGGGCGAGGCGTTCAACATGACCGGCCGCGTGCACACGAACGGCACGCTGTATCTCGCGAACGGCACCAATAACACGCTGACGATCGCCGATCGCATCACCGCGTTCCGCGAGGTCGTCCGCACGCACCTGCCCAACGGGCTCGCCATCTCGAACGGGTACAACGGGACCGTCAGGGTTCCGACGGCGATCAAGTCGAACCCGGTGAACAACGTGTATCGCAACCTGACGTCCACTGAGGGGAGCCTGACCGGCACGATCGGATCGGGACAGAACGAGCCCAAGTGGACGCAGCTCTCCATCGGGACCTACGTCAGCAACATCCGCAACGGGCGGACCGGCGCGCGCCGGCTCGATCTCCCGCTCGTCGCCGACCTGGACGAGGACGGCCAGCCGGACGCGATGCCGATCGATCTCATCAGGCGGCCGGCGACGTCGAACGAGGACACCGCGAACGAGTTCGTCTACAAGCAGCGCTACTACTCGCAGGCAAGCCTGCGCATCCTGCTGTCGGATACGGCGGCGCAGATCACGAGTCTTCCGACGGTCGTCACCACGACGCCGCCGCTGCTCCTGTCAGGTCCTGTGGCCCCGCTGGCGGGATCCGAACTGGTGCTCGACTACGGAGTGACGCCGCCCGACGACATGCGGTCGCCGCTCGGGAACTACGAGACCCCGGCACTGGTGCCGCTGGCGCCGAACTATCTGCCGGCGACGGTGACCAAGGGCCAGCACAACGAACCGGTCCTCGGCGGGTTCATCAAGATCGAAATGCAGCTTCAGAACGGGACCTGGGAGGATGTGACGCGGGATATCCTCGGCCTGGGAATATCGGGCCGGAATCTCGCGAACCGGAACACGACCATCGCCAACCGCTGGAACACCGTCCCGGGCAGCACCAACGATACGTGCCCCGAGCCCCACCCGAACGCGGTGATCCGTCTTCAGCGCGTGCGCGACATTCCGATGGACTATCAGCCGTGCGGCGTGTTTCCGACTGGCCACGGTGTGGAACGGCACGCCGACCAAGGTCAGTCAGAACGAGCACGACTACTGGCCGCTGACCCTCTACGATCCGCGCGAGGGTCACATGCGCGACGGGTTGTCCGACACGCTCACGGATCTCACGCTCGGTGGCGTCATCACCTACGTCGAGCTCGACGTGCGGAATCTGAAGCGGTGGCTCCGCGGAGAGATCGGGACGAGAGGGACGAACGCGAGGAACGACAACGGCTTCATCATCTACTTCTCCGACCGCCGCAACAATCGCAACGCGGCGGGCAATGAGACCGGCGAATACGGCTGGGAGGATGTCGTCAACCCGGCGACCTCGGCGGGAACGCCGAACAACACCCTCGACGTGGGCGAAGACCTCAACGGCAACGGCGCCCTGGATATGTACGGCGCGCTGCCGCAGAACTTCCCTGGCGGGGCGGTGGCGCCGCTGCGCCCGGCGGCCGCCCCGCGCGTCACGACCGTGCTGACCGCCAACGCGGCGCTGGTGGCCAGGGCCAATCGCACGTTGTTCTTCCGGCGCGCCCTGAAGCTCACGAACGGCGGCATCTACGCGCCGTTCACGCAGGGGCTGACGATCACGTCGGAGAACCCCGTCTACGTCCAGGGCGACTACAACGCGACGTCGGCGAGCACGACCGCAGCCGGAAGCATCCCGTCCGCGCTCATCGCGGACTGCCGTGACGCTCCTGTCGAACGCCTGGAACGATATTCGCTCGTTCACGTCGCCGGGGCAGGCCCAAGGCAAGCGGATCGCCACGACCACCGGCTACCGCCTCGCGATCGTGGCCGGGAAGTCGCTGACGTTCCCCAAGCCGTCGTTTGCCGACGCCAGCTTCGGATCCGATGGCGGCGCGCACAATTTCCTGCGCAACGCTCGAGTATTGGACGACTGGCGGCATCACCTGCGACTACCGCGGGTCGCTCGTGAGTTTCTTCATCAGCCGGCAGGCGACCGGGACGTTCAAGTGCTGCGAGTTCGACGTGTACGACAAGCCCGACGTGCGCGACCTGGCCTTCGACACCGACTTCCTGCTCCCGTCGCGGCTGCCGCCGGGGACGCCGATGTTCCGCGACGTCAACACGCTGACGTTCCGACAGCTGTTGAGGCCGACACAGTAGCGGCTCTCAGCGGTCAGCTCTCAGCGCTCAGCTTCTGGTGGTCTCTGGCATGATCCAGGACGGCCGAAGCTGACCGCTGACCGCTGAAGGCTGAGAGCGCCAATCCATGCCATCACACAGCGGCTATCTGTTTCTGGGCCTGACGGCAATCGTCGCGGCCCTGGCCGGCGTGCTTGCGTACGCCGTCCTGCGAATCTTTGCCGCGGCGCGCGCTTCCACGCGAGACGCGCAGGAAAGACGGCGCCGAGACGGCGTTCATGGCCGCCGCCATGGAGGACGCCGTTCGCAAGCTGCGAGACGGCGAGCGCGCGATGAAGGCGCGCGCCGAAGCTTCCGAGCGCCTCTCGAGCGAGATCGTCGCCAGCCTGACGTCCGGACTCCTGGTCGTCGATCGCGACGGCATCGTTCGCACGCTGAATCCCGCCGGACAGAAGATGCTCGGCCTGCCCGACAACGGGTGGGAGGGATCGTTCCGCGACGTGCTGAAGAACGCCGGCGCGCTGGCGAACGTCCTCGATGAATGCCTGATGACGTCGACGCCCGTCGTGCGGCGCGCGGTGCCGATCCCCGGCAGCGGGCCGTCCCATCTCGGGCTCACCGTCTCCCCGATTCGCGACGAGACCGGCACGGCCCAGGGCGTCATCTGCCTCTTCACCGACCTCAGCGAGGTCATGGAGCTCGAAGAGCAGCTGCGGCTGAAGGACAGCCTCGCCCGCCTGGGTGAGATGACCGCCGGGATCGCGCACGAATTCAGAAACGGGCTGGCGACGATCCACGGGTACAGCCGGCTGCTCGACCTCGAACGGCTGCCGCTGGACTTCCGTCCCTACGTGCAGGGCATCCGAGACGAGACCGAGGCGCTCGGCCAGGTCGTCACGAACTTCCTGAGCTTTGCCCGCCCGACCGAGCTGACGCTGGCGCCGGTCGACATGTCGGCGCTGGCCGAACGCGCGGCCGAAGAGGTCCGCGGCGAGGCGCGCGCCCGTGGCGGCGACGTCGTCGTGCGCGGCGAGTTCGGGCGAGTCGAAGGCGACGAAGTTCTGCTGCGGCAGGCGCTCAGCAACCTGTGCCGCAACGCGGTTGAGGCCTGCGATGGCGCGCGGGTACCGCCGCAAATCGTCATCGAAGGCCGGCGGGACGCCGCCCACGGCGTGCTTCGCATCAGCGTGAGCGACAACGGTCCCGGCATTCCAGACGCCGTAGCGCCTCGGATCTTCAGGCCCTTCTTCACCACCAAGGCTCACGGGTACCGGCCTCGGCCTCGCGCTGGTCCAGAAGATCATCGTCACGCACAACGGCCGCGTGAACGTCGTCGACAAGGATGGCGGCGGCGCGCGGTTCATGGTCACGCTCCCGACATCAGCCAACTGACCTCAGCGTCGCAGTTTCTTCAACGACCAGGGCGACGCTCGCGTGGCGGATTCTGCGATCGTGATCGCGGACGCCATCAGCATCTCGCCGTATTCATTCCGGAAAACTGACGATCGAGAAATGGCGCCATGCTGGCGCGTGCGTTGCAGCACGGCACTGCGTGCGCCTGATGTCGAACGCGCGTCCAGGGTCGTCAGCAGGCGGGTTCACGCTCGTCGAAGTGCTCATCGCGATTGTCGTGTTCGTCACGATCTCGATCGGCATCGTCCAGCTCGTGTCGATTGCGACCGCCGCCGGCCGTGCAGCACGCGAGCAGACATCCTCGACGATCATCGCCGCTGCCAGGATGGAGCACCTGCGATCGCTCGTCTGGTCGGTACGAGCCGGCGTCTCCGGGAAGCCCCGCCATCCCGCGGTCCGATCGGACGTCGAATCTCAGCACCGATCCGGCGACAGACGATGGTCCCGGGCTCGGGCCCTCGCCGCCCGGCACATTGGGCGCGAACATTCCGCTCTATGTCGACTATCTCGACGCGGACGGGAGATGGGTGGGCAACGGAGACACACCTCCTGCCAACGCGGCGTTCGTCCGCCGCTGGGCCGTCAAGGGGATTCCCGAGGATCCGGATCGGACGCTGGTCCTTCAGGTCCTCGTGATGCCGATCCGTCAGTCGCGCGACGCATCGTGGCAGGGCCGTGCCGGTCAGGAGACGCTGCTCGTGAGCGTTCTCACGCGAAAAGGACGTTAGAAACGTGTTTCATGAACCCGATGCTCGTACCAAGGTGCGAGCGAGCATGGCGAGAGAGCGTGTGGGGGAGTCCGAGGGGCAAAGCCCCTCGGATAAGGCTAGCGAAGCGGGGTTTACATTCGTCGAGGCGATCGTCGCGCTCGGTCTCGCGATAGGGCTTGCGCTCGTGCTCATGCAGCTGGCCGCGCACGGGCAGCGCGTCAGTCGCGCGCAGCCCGCCGCAGCCGATCTTCAGCAACGCCTGCGCGTCACCGCCGAGATGATTCAGCGCGATTTGACGATGGCTGGCGCCGGACCGCTGCATGGCGCGGGGGTGTTGGCAGGCTCGCTGGCGGAATACGTGCCAGCCGTCGTGCCCGCCAGGACGGGCACTCGCGCTCCCGATCCGGAGCTCTCGTGGTTCGGAGACCGCATCAGCCTCGATCTACGTGCCGGATGGTGGCTGGACGTCCACGCTGACGGGAGACATGGCCGGTCCGTCAGCAGATGTTCCGATCGCCCCGGTCGCTCCCGGCTGTCCCGCGTCTGGGCTGTGCGGGTTCCGCGAGGGATCGCGCGCCGTCATCCTCGACGCAACCGGTCCGGGCGCCGGTCACGACCTGTTTACCGTCACCGGAACGGCGGGCGGCCTTGCACATGCGGCGCCCAATGCCGCGTTCTCGCACGCTTACACAGCCGCTGCGAGCGTGGTGATGCCTGTCGTCCAGCGCGTGTATCACTTCGATCGCGCGAACCAGCGATTGATGTTGTACAGACGGCTACCTCTCGGATATGCCGCTCATCGAAAACGTCGTCGATGTCCGATTTGGATACTACGGCGATAGAGGCGCGGGAGCACTCGAGGCGTTTGCGCCGGCCGCACTGACCGACGGACCAATTGCCGGCCGGAGTCCGAACCGCTTTGACGAAGACCTGCTGAGAATCCGCCGGGTCCGCGTGACGCTCCGGTTGCAGGCAGGGCGCGGACGATTTTCGCGGCGCCGGCGACTGGTTCCGGAGGCCGGGCACGTCGCCGAACGGGAACAGCTACCTGCGCGACTACGAGATGACGTTCGATGTCAGCCCGCGCGGCCTGGTGTCTGCGAGATGAAGCGATCGATGCTCGGCGATGCGCGCGGCGCAGCGCTTCTCATCGTGCTGCTGACGGCGGCCTTGCTCGCCGCGATTGCGGCGGCCCTTGTTGCAGTCTCGACGACGGAAACGCTGATCAGCGCGAGTCATCGACACGCCCAGGAGGCGTCGTACGGCGCAGAAGCCGCCCTCGAGCGGTCCCTGCACGACCTCGCGGCGTTGCCCGACTGGACCGTCGTGCTGGCGGTCCCGCCGGGCAACGTGCAGTCCACGTTCCTCGACGGCGCGATGTCGCCGCGACTCCCGGACGGCAGGAGGCTCGATCTCCAGCGGCAGACCACCGAACGTCAGCGGACGAGCGACACGCGTGACGGCCCGGATCGCTTCGGCGCCGATTGTCCGCAGTGGCGGCTCTTCGCCCATTCGGCACTATCGGAGTTGCTGTCCCCCGGCGAGATCCACCTGCCCCTGTACTCCGTGGTCTGGATTGCGGACGATGGCGCTGATGGTGATGGCGATCCGTCGGCGGACTCGAACAGCCGGGTGATCCTGCACGCCGCCGGTTTTGGCGCCGGGGAGCACGTCGGGCGGTCGAGGCGGAGGTGGTCCGATCCGATGGTGGGGAGGTGCGCGTGGTGGCGTGGCGCGAAGTTCGGTAGCTCGCGAACCCGCTCTCCGAGGGTCGGGAGCCGTGACCTGCCGGCCTGTTCCTTCCGATAAACCATCTACAGCGCCACGACCGCATGATCCGGTAGCGTGTTACGTCCGTATCTGATACAATTAATAGGTATTTAGCAGAATACGAGCACGATTGTATGACTCGACGTTCTTCGATCTCGAGAGTCGTTCGCGTACTGGCAGCGGCCCTGACGGTGGCCGTCGCCTTTCCGCTTGCCGCGGCAGCACAGAAGCCTCCGCTGGCCGAAGTCGCCCGCCAGGAGCAGGAACGCCGCAAGGAGATCAAGACCGCGAAAAAGATGCTGACCAACAAGGATCTGCCCGCGTCGGCGCTGCAGCCGGCGGCTCCGTCGTCGGCGGGTGCGCCGGCCGCCGGTGGTGCGGGCGAGGCCGCGGGAGCTGGGACACAGAAGCCCGCGGCGCCAGGCGCCGAGGCGCAGGCGCCTCCGCAGGGTGGTCAGAAGGACGAAGCGTCCTGGCGCAACCGGATCACGACTGCGCGTGAGAACCTCCGCAGAAGCGAGGCTGCGCTCGAAGCGTTCCAGAGTCGCGTCAATGGGCTGACCACGGATTTCGTCAATCGTGACGATCCGTACCAGCGCCAGAAGATTGGCGAGGAGCGGCAGAAGGCGTTGGAAGAGCTCGATCGCGTCAGACGCGAGATCGAAGGCTTCAAGATACAAATCGGCGACATCGAGGAAGAAGCGCGAAAAGCCGGCGTCCCACCCGGCTGGCTGCGCTAATTCACGCCCCGAGTGGCAGCCCCCGCCCAGATTCTCATCGTCGAGGACAAGGACTCGCTGCGTACGATGCTCCGTCACGCACTCGAGCGTCAGGGGCACGCCGTGCTCGAGGCGCGCGATCAGCCGGAAGCCGTTCGCATGCTTCAGCAGAGCCAGCCCGCGCTGATCCTGTCCGACCTGCGCCTGCCCGAAGGTGACGGGTTCGGCGTCCTGCGCGCCTCGAAGGAGTTCGATTCGGACATTCCGGTCATCGTCATGACCGCGTACGGGAGCATCGAGGACGCCGTCGCCGCGATGAAGGAGGGCGCGCTGGATTTTCTCGGCGAAGCCCGTCGATCCGGATCACCTGGCCGCTGCTGGTCGCCCGCGCGCTCGAGCAGCGCCGGATGGTGACCGAGAACCTCCTGCTCAAGGAGGAGCTCGCCGTGCGGCGCGGCGCGCCGCAGCTCGTGGGCGAGGATGCGTCCCTGAGGAAAGTCTTCGCCTCGATGCAGCGCGCGGCCGCGACGGACACGACGGTGCTGCTCGAGGGGGAGAGCGGCACGGGCAAGGAGCTGTTCGCGCGGTCGCTGCACGCGTTGAGCCCGCGCGCCGACGCGCCGTTCGTCGCCATCAACTGCGCGGCCATCCCGGAAACGCTGCTCGAGACGCGAGCTCTTCGGTCACGAGAAGGGCGCGTTCACCGGCGCGGTGGCCAGAAAGCCGGGCAAGTTCGAGATGGCCCACCGCGGCACGCTGTTTCTCGACGAGATCGGCGACCTGCCGCTGGCGCTGCAGGCCAAGATTCTCCGCGCGCTCGAAGAGAAGCGCTTCGAGCGCGTCGGCGGCACAGCGTCCGTCCAGGTGGACGTGCGCCTCGTGGCGGCGACCAACCGCGGCCTGCGTGCCGCGGTCGCGGCCAGACGTTTCCGTGAGGACCTGTTCTTCCGGCTGTCGGTGTTTCCGATAACCGTGCCGCCCCTGCGCGACCGGCCCGGTGACATTCCGCTTCTGGCGCGGTACTTCGTCGATCGGTTCTGCCGCGACATGAAGAAGTCGGCAATCGTGCTGTCGCCGTCGGCGATCGAGACGCTGGTCTCCTATCGATGGCCCGGCAACGTGCGCGAGCTCCAGAACTGTATCGAGCGCGCCGTGATTCTCGCGGACGGCGACACGCTGCTGCCGCGCCACCTGAATCTGTCCTTCAAGACGACCGAGCCGCAGGCCGAGCCGCCGGATCCGTGGGCCGAAGTTGATCTCACAGGTTCGCTGGCCGACGCGACGCGTCGCGCGATCATGGAGGTCGAGCGCCGGAAGATCGAACAGGCGCTGAAGGAAGCCGATAACAGCAAGGGCCGCGCCGCCGAGCTGCTGCAGATCAGCCACAAGCTCCTGCTGGCGAAACTGAAGGAGTATCGGATCGTTTCGCCGGATCCCTCGCGGTCGAAGCGCCGTTCGATCACGCCCGCAACCCGAGGTCGCGAACCGCGGCCGTCAGCTCCTTGCCCGTCACGTCGGTCACCGTCCTCGTCGAGCCGATGCCGGTCGGCAGCACGAAGTGCAGCTGGCCCGCGACGATCTTCTTGTCGTGACCGGTGGCGTCGACGATCTCTTTCGCTGGAAGATCCGAGACCGGAGGCAGCGGACCCATCTGCGTGATGAGCGCCGCGAGCGCCTCTTGATCGGCAGCGGGCATGATTGCCGCGCTTGACCGCCATGGCTGACGCACCCAGCATGCCGTACGCCACGGCCTCCCCATGCCGGAAGCGGCGGTATTTCGTCACCGCCTCGAGGGCGTGGCCGATCGTGTGGCCGAAGTTCAGTATTCGGCGCAGCCCCGACTCCCGCTCGTCCTGTTCGACGATATTGCCTTTGATGCGGCAGCAATCCGCGATCACGGTCGTCAGGACGCCCGGCTCACGCGCAAACAGCCCCGCCATCTGCGCACGCACCTGATCGAAGAGCGGCCGGTTGGCGATGACGCCGTACTTGACGACTTCGTACAGGCCCGCCCTGAACTCGCGACGCGGCAGCGTCGACAGGAATCCCGGATCGACGACCACCGCGGCGGGCTGGTGGTAGGCGCCGATCAGGTTCTTCCCCGAGGCGTGGTTGACGCCGACCTTTCCGCCGATTGCGCTGTCCACCTGGGCCAGCAGCGTCGTCGGCACCTGGATGATCGGAACGCCGCGCAGATAGGTAGCGGCCGCGAACCCGGCCGTGTCGCCGACGACGCCGCCGCCGGCGGCGATGATCGCGGTGGCGCGATCCGCCGTCGCGCGAATCAGCGCGTCGTAGATGCGGCCGACCGTCGCGAGCTGTTTGAAGCGTTCTCCGTCGGGAAGCAGGATCGCGTCGTCAGCGCTGACGCCATCGAACGCGCCGGAGTGCAGGCGCCACACGGTCGGATTGGACACGATGAATCGCCGCTTCGGCGCGCCGATCGCATCGAGCAGCGTGGCGAGCTGACGTGCGGCCCCGGTGGCGATGTCGACAGGGTAGGCGCCGGACGGCGTGCGCACCTGGAAGCGAAGCGTGCCCGAAGCAGTCGGTAGGTCGCGGTTCAAAGCGGCGAAGTATCGAATGGTAGGATAACAGGATCGGACACGACGTGGACCTTCACGCCGATTTCCTCATCATCGGCAGCGGGATCGCGGGCCTTCGCGCGGCGGTGGAGCTCGCTGACTCCGCCCGGGTCCTCATCCTGACCAAGGCCGATCCGCAGGAAGGGAACACCGGCTACGCGCAGGGCGGCATCGCCGCAGCGCTGGGACCCGGAGACTCGCCCGACCTGCACGCCCGCGGACACGATGGCGGCCGGAGACGGCCTGTGCGACGAGCGGGCCGTGCGCGTCCTGGTCGAAGAAGGTCCCGGATACGTCCGCGAGCTCATGGCGTGGGGCGCGGAGTTCGATCGCGCTCGGATGGGGAGCTCGCGCTGGCGATCGAAGGCGCGCACAGCGCGCGCCGCGTACTTCACACGGGAGATGCCACCGGACGTGAGATCGGTCGCGTCCTCTGGCTCCAGGCGGCGGGCATGTCCGGCGTGCAGACCATCGATCACGCACGCGCGGTGGACCTGATCGTCGACGACGGCCGCTGCACGGGCGTTCGGGTGGTTGGCGAGGACGGGACGACGGGTATCGCGCGGGCGCGGGCCGTGCTGCTCGCGACCGGCGGCGCCGGGCACGTCTACAGCGAGACCACGAATCCTCTCGTCGCGACCGGCGACGGTGTCGCCATGGCGTATCGGGCTGGCGCGGCGGTGAGCGATCTCGAGTTCGTGCAGTTTCATCCGACGGCGCTCAAGGTGCCCGGGCAGCCGCGGTTCCTGCTGTCCGAGGCGCTTCGTGGCGAAGGCGCCCGGCTCGTCAACGACGCGGGCGAGGCGTTCATGCAGCGCGCGGATCCGGCCGGCGATCTGGCGCCCCGCGACCGGGTGGCGCGCGCGATCGAGCGGGAGGCGCGGCGAACCGGACGTCCCGTCTACCTGACGCTCGCGCATCTCGATCCGCAGTATCGTGCACGAACGGTTCCCGCTGATTTCGGCGGCGTGCCGGCGCGCCGGGCTCGACCTCGCGCGCGATCGGATTCCGGTGGGGCCCGCGGCTCACTACGTCATGGGTGGCGTGCAGGCCGACATCGACGGGCGCACGTCGGTGCACGGCCTGTTCGCGGCCGGAGAAGTGGCGTGCACGGGCGTCCACGGCGCCAACCGCCTCGCGAGCAATTCGCTGCTCGAGGGACTCGTGTTCGGCGCACGGGCTGGAAAAACCATGACGGGGGCATTGGGTTCAAGAGGTTCAACTGGTTCATCAGGTTCAAGGGGTTCATTGGGTTCACCGATTGACGTGGCCGATGCGCGTGAGATTCAGGCGCTGATGTGGCAGCGCGTCGGGTTGTTCCGGGATCGTGCCGGGCTCGAGGCGGCGTTGAGCCGGCTCGAACCGGAGGCGCGGACGGTCGAGGCGGCCATTCGTGACGGCGCTGTCATGGACAAGGCCGGCTGGCGCGCGGCCAGCCTGCTGACCGTGGCACGACTGATCGCGCGCGCGGCGCTTCGTCGCGAGGAGAGCCGCGGCGCGCACTATCGGACGGACTATCCGACACGCGACGATATACACTGGAAGCGCAGGGTGTCAGAGGTAGCAGAGTAATGACGAATCAGAAGAAAGAAGCGCTGGTCACCGAGATCACGCCTCAGTCCGAGGACTTCTCGCGGTGGTATCTGGACGTCGTGCGGCGAGCCGAGCTGGCGGACTACACAGAGGTGAAAGGCTGCATGGCCATCCGGCCCTACGGCTACGCCATCTGGGAGCTCATCCAGCAGGCGCTCGACAAGCGGTTCAAGGCCACCGGCCACGTCAACGCGTACTTTCCGCTCTTCATTCCCGCGAGCCTCCTGATGAAGGAGAAAGAGCACGTGGAAGGCTTCGCGCCGCAGGTCGCGTGGGTCACGCGCGGCGGCGACGAGGAGCTCGCGGAGCCGCTGGTCGTGCGTCCGACGTCCGAGGCCATCATCGGCACCCTGTACGCGAAGTGGATCCAGTCGTGGCGCGATCTGCCTGTCCTGATCAACCAGTGGTGCAACGTGGTGCGCTGGGAAAAAGTCACGCGGCCCTTCCTCCGTACGACGGAATTCCTGTGGCAGGAAGGGCATACGGCTCACGAGACCGAAGAGGAAGCGCAGGAAGAGACGCTCCGAATCCTCGAGATCTATCGTGAGTTCGCGGAGACCGAGCTGGCGATCCCCGTCATTCACGGACAGAAGAGCGAGAGCGAGAAGTTTGCCGGCGCCTCGAAGACGTATTCAATCGAGGCGTTGATGGGCGACGGTCGCGCCCTGCAGGCCGGCACGTCCCACAACCTCGGTCAGAACTTCGCGCGGGCCTTCGACATCCAGTTCCAGGGCCGCGACAAGACGCTGCAGCACGTCTGGACGACGTCGTGGGGCGTATCGACGCGGCTGATCGGCGGCGTGATCATGGCCCACGGCGACGACAGCGGGCTGATCCTCCCGCCACGCGTCGCACCGTATCAGATCGTGATTGTGCCCATTCCACGCGGGAACTGGCAGGAGACGGTGCTGCCAAAGGCTCGTGAGATTCAGGCGACGCTGGTGGCCCAGGGCGTGCGCGTGATGCTGGACGATCGCGAGGCGTACACGCCAGGCTGGAAGTTCGCCGAGTGGGAGATGCGCGGCGTTCCGCTGCAGGCTCGAGATCGGCCCGAAGGACCTCGAGAAGTCGCAGGTGATGCTCGCGCGGCGCGACACGCGCGAGAAGCTGCCGACGCCGATGGAAGGGCTCGTCGATCGCGTGACAGGTCTGCTTGTCGAAATCCAGCAGGCGCTTCTGCAGCGCGCCATCAACTTCCGGAACGAGCACACGACGCGCGTCACGACCTACGACGAGTTCAAGGTCGCCATGGAAGGGCGTCCTGGCTTCGTCATCGCGGGCTGGTGCGGAAGCGAGGACTGCGAGGCACAGATCAAGGCCGAGACACAGGCCACGCTCCGCAACATCCCGTTCAGCGGCCGGCACGTCACCGGGACATGCGTAAAGTGCGGAAACCCCGGGACGGGCGAGGCGTGGTTCGCCAAGGCGTACTGAGTCAGGGCACCTGTGGCACTCCAGATTTGCAGCGCCGCACTTCGCGTTGATTCGCTTCATGACGGAGTGCCGCCTGGTGATTCTCTCGCGCCGCGCAATCGCGTGAAACGCGGACGAGAGCTGATGCCGCCACCACGCATCGCTCGGGTCCGCGCGGCCCCAAGCTTCGGCCAGAGGCGCCAGGCACGCGCGGTCGCCCAGTACGTGCAGCGCCGCCAGGAACGACGCGGGTAGTCGCTGGTCCGCTCGAGACAGGGTCTCGCGCAGATCGTAGAGGGCCACGCGGCTCCCGCGCAGCGCGAGCGCCTGGTGGAGCGATCCCCGCACGGCGAGCCACGCATCGCGTTTCGCGCCGGCAGTCTCCTCGCGGCCCCGGACGAGGTCGATCACCTTCTGCAGGGCGCTGAGCGGCGCCGCGGCGGCGCGGGGTGCGAGCGCGTCGGCAAGCATCCCCGGATCGTCCGGAAGCCGACCTTCGATCGCATCATTCCAGACGGCATCCGCCTGCGCAGCCTCCCGATCCGCCGAGCGCACACGCTTCCGGAGAACGACGTCCGCGTCTTTCTGCAGGGCCTCGGCGACCTGCTCGCGGACGTCCTGCGGCATGTCCTGCAAGCCTTCGAACGCGGCCAGCCGAATCCGGCGATCGGCGCGGGGATCCAGCGCGAGGGTGACGAGCGTGTCCAGTGCCTCTGTGGCCGTGGCCTCGTGCGGTGTGTCGAGGAGCGCGCGCAGCACGCCGACACCTGCGATGGCGACGTCCCCCTCTTCGCCGATGGCTTGTCGTGCGAGCGCCGCCGCTCGCGGGTCGCCGATGGCTTCGAGCGTGCGAAGCAGCGCGACGCGCGCCGCCCGATCGGTGGTGCCGGAGTACGTCGAGATCAGCCGGCCAACGGCGCGGGCGCCGATGATGGCGAGCCGGGCCACCGCCGCCTCACGCCGGACGTCATCGTCGCTCTGGAGGGATTCGATGAGCGGACGGATCTCGGCCGAGGCAGAGGCCTTGATGACCATGGGTGGAGGCTAGTCGTAAGGGAAAAGGGAAAAGGGAAAAGGGAGAAGGGCACGCCGGGCCCTTCTCCCCCGGATAGCTATCGCTGTACGCGGACGACCAGCGCCGCGCGGCGGTTGAGGCGGCGCGTTTCTTCGCGGCGTTGTCGTGCTTCGGCCGCTCCTCGCCGTAGCTCACCGTCTGCAGTCGGTCGGCGCCGATGCCGCGGCTGGCGAGGTAGTCGCGCACCGCGTTGGCGCGCCGATCGCCGAGCGCCAGGTTGTACTCGGCCGTGCCGATGTTGCAGGTGTGGCCTTCGATCTCGATCCGCAGCTCCGGATTCTGCCTGCAGCGTCTTGATCGCTTCGTCGAGCGCGCGCGTCGCTTCCGGCCGCAGCGAGTAGCGATCGAAGTCGAAGTGCACGTCCTCGAACACGAATTCCTTCACCGTCGGACGGATGACCTGAATCGTCACGGTGTCGCGTCGCCCGTCCGCCCTTGCCGTCGTCCACGTCGACCGTCACCGGAACGGGGCCTTCCTGCATCGGCGCGGTCCACGGCGTCTGACGGTCGGCCGCGCGCGCGAACGTGCCGGTCGGCGCGCGTCCAGCGGTACGTCAGCATGTCGCCGTCGGGATCGGCCGCGTCGGCGGTGACGGTCGACGTCCGGCCGACTTCCACCGTGCACGGCTCGCAGCGCGCCTTGACGGTCGGCGGGCGATTCTGCGGTGGCGCCGGGCAGTCGGCGGCGGGGGTGGCGGCGGTGGGGGCGGCGGCACGTAGATGCGCACGCCGGGGTGATACCCGATCCGCGACCTGGAAGCCGAAACGTGTCGCCGGTCTCGTCTTCGAACGGGCCGAAGTCGCTGCGGCCGCTCGAGTCCGAGGCGCCAGTTCGCGCCCGCGCCCGCAAAGAACCCGTTCCGTCCGATCCACGTCAGGCCCAGCGTGAACGTTGAACGGGTGAGTCCTGCGTCAGACACCAGCGGCGGAAACGACACGATCCTCGGCCGCGATCCCCGAGCCCGAGTACACGACGTCATCGAACTGCGTCTCGCCGTGCAGTTCTGCGGTCAGCCGCAGGCCGCGCGCGTCGGGAAGCCGGCGCCGAAACCCCAGCGGAACCCGTTGGAGCAGTTCGACGTCGTCGGGATCGCCGCGGACGATGAAGCCGCCGTAGCCGGACAGCTCGACGCGCTGGTTGATCTCCTTGCTGACGATGGCGTCGAACGACGAAATCCGTCTTGCCGGTGCCGACGCCTTCCTCATCGTCCTTGGCGGTCGGCAGCTTCACCATCGCCGCGGATCGCGAACGCGGCCGGCTGCTGCCGCCACTGCGAGGTGAGGTTGAACTTTGCCGCCGATCCAGAGGTCGCCGAGCTGATTGCCGGACCAGCCCTGCCGCACGAACGGGTAGTCGTTCACGAGGCCGCCGGACTCCGTCGTCGCGCGTGCGGAAGATCGGCCGCGACGTCGCGGTCGATCCGGCGGACCAGCGTCCACGCGCCGAAGATCTCGACGCGATCCTTCGAGCCCGACGCCGAACGTCACGGGCCAGTTCGACACGTCGGTGAAGCCCTGCTGGTAGTCGAAGTTCACGCGGTAGACGCTGACCGACCACTTGCGGTCCGGCAGCATCTCGCCGGTCGGCACGAACCACAGACCGGTGTCGCCCATGAAGGTCGTGGTGGCGGGACGCGTGTCGACGGCGGCGGGCGGCGGAGGAGCGCGGCCGCGTTGCAGCGGCCTGCCCGAATGCCGATCCGGCCAGGGCCAGGACGCACACACTCGCCCCGAGCACACTTGCGACAGTCCTGCTAGGCATACCTCATCAATATAGAGGCTTGCCAGCCGGACAGTCAAACCCCCTAACAGGAGGGTCGATCGACGGGAAGATCTTGAACTAGGCGGCTTTAGGCTTGCCGAAGACCCAGGCGATGCCGATGCTGAGGGCGTAGAGGACGAGCATCGGACCGGCCATCATCGAACTGGGAGACCATGTCAGTCCCCGGGGCTGAGGACGGCTCCCAGGATGAAGATGATCAGGACGGCGTACTTCGTGTGCTGGATGAGGAACCCTGCAGTGACGACCCCCATGCGGCGCAGAAACAAGACGATCGTCGGCATCTGGAAGATCGACGCCGAAGCCGAGCAGCATCTTGACGTACAGCGAGAACGACCAGCCCGACGTCGGCATGGAATTCCAGGTAGTCGGTCTCGAAGCTCATGAAGAACTGCCACGTGTAGGGGAACGCGATGTAGTGCGAGAAGGCCGCGCCGATGCAGAAAGAAGAGCGTCGCCAGAACCACGAACGGAATCGCGAACTGTTTCTCGTTGGCGTAGAGGCCCGGGGCGATGAACAGCCAGAGCTGCCAAAGACGATGAACGGCAGCGCGATGAACAGACCGCCGAGCGCGCCGATCTTCATCATACAGCATGAAGCCCTCGGTTGCGGCTCGTGTAGCATGAACTTCGCGCCGTCCGGCAGCATCGCTAGCAGCGGCAGCATGATGAACGCTGAAGATGCGCTGCACGAAGAAGAAGGCGATGATGCAGCCGACGACGAGAGCGATGACGCAGCGGATGATCCGCGTCCGGAGCTCGTCGAGGTGCTCCAGGAACGACATCTTTCCGCCGCCGTCGGAATCGACGTCGAGGTCGTCGCGCTGATCGTCGTCCGGGTCGCGCTCGGCAGGCGGCGTAGAGGAAGGGAACGGAACGAGCGCCATGACGGCCTAGGCGCTTCCGGTCTGGCGCGGAATGCCGTGCTCGTCGACCGGCGGGGCCTCGGCGGCCTTCGTCACGCGCTCCTGCTCGGCCAGCCGTTGCTGTTCCGCCGCACGGTGCTCGTCGAGCCGGATTTCCTCGTCGAGCGTGCTGCTTCAGCTCGTTCGACGCCCGCCTGAACTCGCCGAGGCTCCGTCCGAGCGACCGGCCCAGTTCGGGCAGTTTTCTGGGCCCGAAGATGATGAGCGCGATCACCATGATGATGATCAGCTCAGGCATCCCGATGGGACCGAACATATGGAAATCCTTGAAAACCCGAGTGGTTACCGGTCGCTCTAGCGATTATAGGAACGGCGCGGCGGAGGGGGTCAACCTCAAACCGCGGGGGCTGCCCGGAAGTCGTTGCAATCACGCCACTTCCTCTGTTACGATGCGATCATGCGTAATTCCCGGTATCTACCCGGTTGCCATCCTTGCGGTCGTGCTTTTTGCGCTGGCCGGCGGTCTCCTTCGGCAGCAATCTCCTCGCGAGGCAGGACGAGGTCCCGCAGGAGCTGCGCGTCTATCACGGCGGCGCTCGCCGCCATCGATCGCGAGTACGTCGATCAGATTCCTTCCGACCGTCTGGTGTACGGCTCTATCGACGGCATGCTGAAGATGCTCGATCCGCATTCGAGCTTCTTCGATCCGCGCGCCTACCGTCAGCTGCGCGAGCGGCAGGCGGGGAGCTACTACGGCCTCGGCATCCAGATACAGGTCCTCGATGGTGACATCACGGTGAATGTCGATCTTCGAGGGATCGCCGGCGTACAAGAAAGGGCTGCGGCGCGGCGACGTCATCGCACGCATCAAGCGGGGCAGACGCAAAGGGTTGGACGACCGATCAGGCAGTGGCACAGCTCAAAGGACCGAAGGGCACGACCGTCGACATCTCGCTGCGCCGTCGCGGCTACGACGGGCTGATCGACATGACGATCGAGCGCGACGAGGTCAACATCCGGACCGTTCGCGGCGCGTTCATGATCGACAAGGAGACCGGCTACGTCAAGCTCGCGGATTTCTCGGAGACGTCGAACGACGAGGTCGGTGCGGCGCTGAAGGATCTCACCGCCAAGGGAATGAAGCGGCTCGTGTTCGACCTGCGCGACAATCCCGGAGGTCCGCTGACGCAGGCGATCGCCATTTCGAATCGCTTCCTGCCGAAGGGCGAGCTCATCGTCTACACGAAGGGCCGCACGCCGAATTCCAACGAGGAGTATCGCGCCGACCGAGGAGAGCGACTATACGAACCAGCCGCTCGTCGTCCTGGTCAATCGCAACAGCGCGAGCGCATCCGAGATCGTCTCCGGCGCGCTTCAGGATCACGACCGCGGGCTCATCGTCGGCGAGACGACGTTCGGCAAGGCGCTGGTGCAGTCGGTCTATCGCATCAGCGGACAGGCGGGGCTGGCGCTCACCACGGGCCGCTACTACACGCCCAGCGGCCGGATGATCCAGCGTCCGTGGGACGGCAGCTTCGACGAGTACCTGACCTACTCGCTGCGCGACCAGACAGCGGACCGGGCGCACCAGACGGCCGAGCTGAAGTACACCGACGCCGGGCGGAAGGTGTACGGCGGCGGCGGCATCGAGCCCGACAAGTTCCTGGCCGGCCCGGTCGAAGGCTTCAACCCGACGCGATTTGGCCGCACGCTGTTTGCGCGGCAGGCGTTCGCGAATTTCGCGGACCAGTTCACGGCGGCGGGCGACACGCGGATGAGCGCGGCGAACAAGAACAAGAAGTCGATCTCACGCGGGTTCACGATCGACGCGGCGATGATGAATGACTTCCGGACGCTGCTCAAGACTCAGAAGTTCACGATCGACGAGGAATCGTTCAAGAAGGACGAGTCGTTCATCATGGCGATGATGCACTACGACATCGACCTCGCGCTCTTCGGCGTGGAAGAGGCCCGACGGAATCTGATCCGCCGCGATCCGCAGGCGCAGTTCGGGCTCGAGCAGTTCCCGGAGGCCGTGCGGCTGACCGAGATGGCGCGCAATCGTGTGGTCGGAGGAGATCGCAACAGATAGGGCTTTGGCCCCATATTTTGTGGGCGTACTTTGATCTTGCCCCACGTAATAGGGGCTTGTTAGACTGACGGCCGTTCGCCGGAACCAGGGGCCATTCTGCGTGGGCAGAGTGTGGATTCGGCCGCCGTCTTTTGGTCACGCTTAGCGTCAGATTCCAGGGCAACAGGAATACGTCTGAAGCGATCCCAGCCGCTTCCGGTTACGGAGTTTTCTCCGTTCCGCGAGCGGCTTTTTCTTTTTGAGGTCACCCGGAAGGAATCTTCATGCGGCTGCAGCGTCTCGAGATAGCAGGATTCAAGAGCTTTCCTGATCGCTCCGAGCTCACGTTCGAAGAGGGCGTCACGGCGATCGTCGGTCCCAACGGATGCGGCAAGAGCAACGTCGTCGACGCCCTGACCTGGGTGCTGGGCGAGCAGAGCGCAAGAGCCTGCGCGGCGACCGCATGGAGGACGTGATTTTCGTCGGGAGCGACGCGCGGAAGCCGACGGCGACGGCGGAGGTCCGCCTGAAGCTCAGCGGTGTCGCGGCCCGTGTTCCCGGAGGCTTCGCGCCGGGGACGGTCGTCAGCCGCGGGAACGGCGGGAACGGCCACGGTCCGTCTCCGTGGAGATGGGTGCTGTGGCGGTCGCGGTGGAAGTTGCCGAGGAGCCGCCTCTCATCGTGCGTGACGTGGAGCTGATGCGACGGCTCTATCGATCCGGTGAGAGCGAGTACCTGATCGACGGGGAAGTGTGCCGCCTGCGCGACGTACAGGACCTGCTGATGGATGCGGGCGTCGGCGTGAAGGCGTACGCGGTGATCGAGCAGGGCAAGATTGGCCAGATTCTGAGCGCGCGGCCGACGGACCGCCGTCAGCTCATCGAAGAAGCGGCCGGCGTCACGAAGTACAAGAGCCGGCGGCGGACCGCGGAGCTGAAGCTGGAGGCCGCCCAGCAGAACCTCACGCGCGTGGACGACATCGTCTTCGAGGTCGACAAACAGCGCGGCACGTTGAAGCGGCAGGCGGCGAAGGCGCGGCGTTACAAGCGGCTGCGCGAGGAGTTGCGCCGCTGGGAGAAAGTCCAGTTCGCGGAGAAGTACCGGACGCTCGGACGGGCGATTGAGTCCGCGCGGCTCCGGCTGGCGGAAGCGCGTGAGCGCGAAGCGCTCGCGTCAGGCCGTCTCGCCGAGCTCGAAAGCACGCTGGAACGCCTCCGGCTCGAGTTGATGGTAGCAGACGGCGAGACGACGGCCGCGCGTGAAGCCGCTCATGCCAGCGAGATGGAGATCGGCCGGCTGCAGCAGCAGATCGCCTTCGACCGTCAGCAAATCGAGCACCTCGGAACCACGGCCGCGGAAATCGAGGCGGAAGAGCGCGCGCTCGGAGCGAGGCGCGATCCCGCGGCGGTCGAGCTCGAATCCAGACGCGCCGCGGCGGCTCGCGCCGACGGCGATCGCGAGGCCGCACGGACCGCACTGGCGGCCGAGGAAGCCGCGTATACCGCGGCCCAGCGGCAGATTGAGGGCCTCGAAGCCGATGTGGAGGCCGCTCGCAGCGAGGTGTTCGCCGCCGTGAACTCGGCGACCGCGCTCCGGCACGCCATGGAGCACGCGGCCGCGGCGCGAACGCGGATGGGCGAACAGATCGGCAGGCTCGACGTCGAGGCGCGCGATCTGGACCTCGAGGCCGGCCGCGCGGATGCCGAGCGGACGACCGCGGCGGACGCGCTCACGCGCGCCCGCGACGCGATGGAGCGCCTTCGGCTCGAGCGTGCCGCAAGCGAGTCCGAGCTTGCCGGCGCCAGGGCCAATCGCGATGCTGGCACACAGGAGCTTCGGGCGCTGGAGCAGGACCTTGCCGCGCTGGCCGCCCGTCTGAAATCGCTCGAGGAGCTCGCGGCGGCGCGTGCCCACTATGGCGACGGCGCACGTACGATCCTGGCGGAAGCGCCGGATGTCGTCGAACAGATGGGGTCGGTTGCCGACTACCTCGATGTCGACCGCGAGTACGAGCGCGCGGTCGAGGCCTGCGTCGGTGAGCTGCTGCAGCACGTCGTCGTGCCCTCGCACAGCCATGCGGCCGCCGGGCTCGAGTTTGCGCGCGAGCGCAGCGCGGGCCGTGTGGGCTTCATCGTCGCTGGTGCCTCCGGACACGCCGCGGCGATCGCCGAACCGGTTGACGTGCCGTCCGGCCTCACGTCACTCAGCGAGCTCGTGCGCGTGTCCGGTCCCGCCACAGACGGAATCCGCGCGGCCATCGCCCATGCCTGGGTAGCACCCGATTTCGAGACCGCGGCTTCGGTGGCACCCACACTCCCCGGAACCGTCGTCACGCTGAACGGGGAGGTCTTCCGCGGCGCACACATCGTGGAGGGCGGGGTCCGCGCCGAGGCGCTGGGAATTCTCGCGACGAAGCGTGAGATCAAGGAGCTCCGCGAGCGCGCGGATGCGCAACAGACCGCCGTCGCACGGCTCCGCGAGGAGATCGCGGGTCTCGACCTGCGAATCGCGAAAGCCGAGACCGCCACGGTGTCCCTCCAGGGTGAGCTGCATCGCCAGGAAAAGTCGATGATCGGGTTCGAGCTGCAGGTGGCCAGCTCGACCGAGGCAGCGGAGCGCATCGCACGCAAGCGAGAGCAGATTGACGGTGAGCGTGGTGCCGCCGACGAAGAGCAGCGCGCGCAGAGCGCGCGCCACGACGAGGCGCGCGCGTCCATCACGCGCATCGAGAGCGATCAGCGGGCGGCTGACGATCAGCTCAATCGAGCACAGCGGCGTCTCTTCGACGCGCGCGAGACGATCCAGACTCAGGCGAACCGCACTGCCGAGGCCAAGGCGGCGCACGCGGCCCTCGTCGAACGCGCGAGCGCGCTGGTGACCGAAGTCCTGCGCCTCGAAGAGGCAGCGTCCGAGCTCGACAGCCGGCTCGCGACTCGGCGGGAGGATCGGCGCCGGACCGAGGCGCGCCGCGCGGAGCTGGTCGAGGCCGTCAGCGCTTCGGAATCACGACTCGATGCCGGCGTGCGGGCGTTCGACGAATTACGGGATCGCGTCAGACAGTCCGACGAACGCTCGCAGGCGCTTCACGCCGGGTTCGACGAACACGAGATCCGCATCCGTGATGCCCGGCGCGCGCTTGAAACCGTTCGGTCGGAGAGCGCGCAGCTCGACGTGGCGCGCGCGACGGCCGAGGCTGACCTGACCCACCTGGCGGCAGACTGCCTCGAGACGGTCCAGGCGAGCCTGGACGACGTCGCCGCAGAGATTGAAGCCCTCGAGAGCTCTGGTGAGCTGGCCAGCCCGAAGCCGGTGGACGATGCGCCCGACGCGGCCGAAATCGCCGAAATGGATGAAGAGGGCGGGAGCGGCGACGTATCGTCGCCATCGCCGGGCGCGTCGCAACCGGCGCGCAGCATGACGCCTGACGAGATGGTGGCCGACCTCCGCGCGAAGATCGATCGGATGGGTCCGGTCAACATGATGGCGATCGACCAGTTCGACGACCTCGAGTCGCGTCACATCTTCCTCACGGCCCAACGCAAGGATCTGGTGGACGCCATCTCTGCGACCGGCGAGGCGATCCGCAAGATCGACAAGACGACCAAGGAGCGGTTCCGCGAAGCGTTCGTGGTGATCAACCAGAACTTCGAGCACACGTTCGCAACGCTCTTCGGCGGCGGCCGCGCCGGCCTCATCCTGCTCGACGACAACGATCAGCTCGAGAGCGGCATCGACATCATCGCCCAGCCGCCGGGCAAGCGGCTGCAGAACGTCCAGCTGCTCTCGGGCGGCGAGAAAGCGCTGACGGCGATGGCGCTGATGTTCGCGATCTTCAAGTACCGGCCGAGCCCGTTCTGCCTGCTCGACGAGATCGACGCCCCGCTAGACGATGCCAACATCGGCCGGTTCGTCGAGATGCTGCAGGGCATGCAGGACCAGACTCAGTTCATCCTCATCACCCACAACCGGAAGACGATGGAGATCGCCGACCGGCTGTGGGGCGTCACGATGGAGGAGCCGGGAGTGTCCAAGCTGATTTCAGTTCAATTGAACTGATTCGGGATTCGAGGGCGGTGAACGAAGACAAGTCCGTCCGCTACCACCGCCTCCAGCGCCGTGCGACCGTGCTGTCGGTCATGGTTCAGGGCGCGGTGCTGCTGGCGCTGCTGGCGACGGGCGCGTCGGTACGCCTGCGCGCCATCGCAACCGCCACGACGGGTGGCTCCCCGTCGTCTGCGGCAACGGTAGCGATATTCCTCTCGGCGCTGTTTGCGCTGCTCGAACTGACGAACCTGCCGCTGCGGTTCTACCGGACCTTCGTGCTCGAGCGTCGTTACGGCTTGTCGTCGGAGCCGTTCCGGACCTGGGCAATCGACCACGTGAAGGGGATCGCCCTCAGCGTCGGGCTCGCGCTCGCGGCGAGCGAAGCCGTGTACTTCACGATGACGTTCTGGCCGCAGGCGTGGTGGGTTGCGTCGGCCATCGTGTTCGTCGCAGCGGGCGCGCTGCTGGCGCGACTCGCGCCGCTCGTGCTGCTTCCGATCTTCTATCGCTTGAAGCCGCTGGATCGGGCGGCCCTGACCGCCAGGCTCGTCTCGCTGTCGGCCCGCGCCGGCCTCCCTGTGCTTGGCGTCTATGAATGGGGGCTGGGGGATCGCACGCGGCGGGCAAATGCGGCCCTGGTGGGCACGGGCGCCACGCGCCGCATCCTGCTGTCGGATACGCTCCTCGCCGAGTACTCGGACGACGAGATCGAAGTCATCCTCGCGCACGAGCTGGGTCATCACGCGCACGGCGACATCAGAAGCGGCCTCGTCGTCGAGGGCGTCCTCGTCGTGATCACGTTCGCCGCCGGGGCGTTGGCGCTGGCCACCCTCTGGCCAGAGCTCGGCCTCGCCGGTCCGGCAGACGTGGCGGGCCTGCCGATTCTTCTCCTCACGGCCGGGATCGTGTCTCTCGCCGCGAGCCCCGCGCACAATGCCCTCTCCCGGCGCAATGAGTATCGAGCCGACCGCTTCGCACTGAGCATGACCGATCGTCCCGACGCGTTCGTCTCGGCGATGCGCCGTCTGGCGGCCCAGAATCTCGCCGAGGAGCATCCGTCGGCAGCGGCGCGCTGGTTCTTTCACACACACCCGCCGTTCGACGAGCGGATCGAAGCCGCGCGGCGATCCGACGCTTCCCGGTAGACGCCTCCAGACACGATGAAACGGCCAAGAATCTACGCTTGACAAACATTTTAGTTATATCTAAAGTGAATGGAGAGCGGTGCAAGTGCAGAGTGCACGGTGCACCGTGCACCGTTGGTTAAGGTCAATGGTTTTTGAAACACCCGCTTTGGCCGCCATCGCGTCTCCCCGCCGCAGGGAAATCCTGCGCCTGGTCTGGAACGACGAGCTCGCCGCGGGCGCCATCCATCACGCCATGCCGGACGTCACGTTTGGTGCCGTCTCGCTGCAGCTGCGCGCCCTCCTCGAGGCGGGCCTGATCGAGTCCCGGGCGGAAGGAAGGAACCGGTTCTATCGCGCACGGCGCGACGCCCTGGGTCCCGTCGCCGAGCTGCTCGAGGCGATGTGGGACGACGCGCTGTGGCGTCTGAAGCTTCAGGCAGAGCTCGAGGAAACCCGCCGCGGTCCCCGCGCGCGCAAGAGGAAAAGACGATGACTCAACTCCAGCACCGGCTCGATCGCTCCGTCGTGATCCAGGCGAAGGCGGAAACCGTGTTCAGTTTTTTCACCGACACCGGCCGTTGGGCCGCATGGTGGGGCGCAGGATCGACGATCGATGCGAAACCCGGCGGCCGCGTCCAGATCCGGCATCCCGGAGGCGTCGAGGTCACCGGCGAGGTGCTCGAGGTCGTGCCGCCGGAGCGCATCGTCTTCACCTACGGCAACGCGACCGGTTCGCCCATCCCGCCAGGCGGTTCACGTGTGACGATCCGGCTCGAACCGCGCGATGTCGGAACCCGGCTTCACCTCGTCCACGAATTCGCCGAGGCGGGCGTTCGGGACGAATACGTTCAGGGCTGGCGTTATCAGCTGTCCGTCTTCGGCAACGTCGTGGCCGACGTGGCTCACCCCGACCCGGCACGTCGCGTGGACGCCTGGTTCGACGCATGGAACGAAAAGCAGGCCGACGCGCGTCAGCGCATGCTCGCCGCCGTGGCGTCGCCGGACGTTCGGTTCCGCGACCGATTCAGCCTTATCGACGGGCTCGCCGACCTGGTTCCGCACATCGGCGCCGCGCAGCACTTCATGCCAGAGATGCAGATCCGGCGCGAGGGCGACGTCCGGCACTGTCAGGGGACGCTGCTCGTCGATTGGATCGCCCGGGCTGCCGATGGGCAGGAACGGGGAAGAGGGACGAACGTTTTCGTCCTCGACCAGGCAGGGCAGATCGAGTCGGTGACGGGCTTCTGGGCCGCTTCGAAATCAGCGGGCGCGTAGCACATGCGACCGACACTCGTCTTGGGGATGGCCGTCGGCGCGGTCGCGCTGGCGGCCGCATCGCAGAACACCGGCCGGCTCAGCACCAGCGGACTGCACTGTCGCGTCGAGGGCCGCGGTCCCGTAGTCGTACTGATCCACGCCTTTCAGATGGACCTTCGCGAATGGGACGACGTCGCGGCTGGCCTCACCTCCGAGCGTCGCGTGGTCCGTTATGACGTTCGCGGACACGGCCAGTCGAAAGTCACGAATCCTCTGCCGGCAACGACCGCCGATCTCGCGGGACTGCTCGACGAGTTGAAGATCGCACGCGCGACGCTGGTCGGCTCGTCCATGGGATCGACGATCGCCCTGGACTTTGCCGTCACCCATCCCGATCGTGTCGACCGCCTTGTGCTGATCGCCCCGGGCATTCCCGGGATCAACGTCAAGACGGATTTCAGCTGGATGCAGCCGATCCTCGAGGCCGTGAAGAGCGGAACCCTGCAGCGGGCTTCCGAGCTCTGGTGGGATAGCCCGTTGATGGCGGGCTCCTGGCAGCGCGGGAAGGATGCCGCGCGCTATCGCCAGATCGTGCTCGAGAACTCACGCGTCTGGACGCTGCCGGCGCGGCCGCCTGCGCTCGATCCGCCAGCCGGCACGCGGCTTCGCGCGCTGCCCGTACCCATTCTCGCCGTGGCAGGGGAGCTCGATCTCTCGGCCGTCGAGACCGCGCGCATCATCGCCAACAGCGCTCCGTCGGGACGATCGCTGATTGTTCCGGCGGCGGGGCACATGCTGACGTTGGAACGGCCCGCCGACATCACGAGGCTCATTCTAGCCGCGGACAACACGGATAACACGGAAAGGGCCAATCCGCCGGAATTCAGCGAGGCATCGCGGAGTCCGGGGGCCCGAGCCGCGCGCGGGCCTCGCGGACCCATTCCAGGCTCATGACCAGCGCGGCCGGCGGCGGGTCCGCGCCGCGGTCGAGGAGCAGCGCACCGTCCGCTGAAACGCCCGCCAGCGAGGCGCTGCCGATCGCCCCGATGACGACCGTGCTGCCAATTCGCAGGTCGTCTGGCGCGTCCGACACCGAGGCGCGCAGCAGGCGCCCTCGCGATTCGTAATAGAGCCCATCGCGAGACCAGAGCGGCCGTTGTCCGCCTTCTGTCGAGACCACTGCCCGCCGGCCATCACGGATCCGCTGGACGTAGATCTCCCAGCGGCCCGTCTCGGTCGACTGATACGCGACGAGCTTCGAATCCGGTGAGAAGGTTGGTGCCGCTTCGTCGAACGGCCCGTTGACGAGCGGCCGAGGCTCGCCGCCCGCGATCGGAAGCACCCAGATATCGCCGCGAGTCCGATCGGTTGTTTGCGCGAACGCCAGCAGCGTCCGATCCGGTGACGCGGACTGAGGCATCGAGTGGCGGGTCGTCGCGAGCACCCGCGTCGCGGTGTTCCCGCCGTCAGCATCGCGTCTCCAGATCTCGAACGCGCCGTTCGTGCGTGACGCGAAGAAGATCGTATGGCCGTCGGCCGACCAGGACGGCGAGGCGTTCGTGCCGGTATGCGTCAGCCGGGTGCTGGCCCCGCGGACGACGTCAGCGACCCAGATGTCCGTGCGCGTGCCGTCGGCGCCGACGCCGGACAGTCGCGTTCCGTCCGGCGCGAGCGTCGCGTCTGCGAGCCGTGGGATCCCGTCGGCCACATCGCGCACTCCCGCCGGCGACCACCAGACCAGGGCCCGCCGGTGTTCCGCGGCTCCGGACGTCGCGTAAACGAGCGAGCCGTTAACTGACAGCGCGAAGTGAGCGCGGCCATCCGCGCTCGACACGTTGCCGACGACCGTGCGGGGACCACCGCTCGTCGCGAGTCGTACGGCGTCGAAGGCGATCGCCTGCAGCTCGCCCCCGCGCGACAGGACGAGCAGGTCCTTTGCCGCCGCGCGCGCGATGCCGACGCCCGCGACAAGCGTTCGCCACGTGACCGGGGATGGCTTCGACAGGTTTCCCGCCGCGTCCAGCGACAGTGCGCCCAGGCTGGTGGCTGTGCCTGAAGGAACGCCGTCGATCGAGAAGATCAGGACGCGAGTGTTCGGAACGACGGACGGCCAGCTGTGCCGGACTTCTCCGTCCTGCTCGCGTGGCGTTGTCAGCGTCACCGCTTCGCCGCCTTCAGCGCTGACTCGTACCAGCCCGCCGGTTGGCGACCCGGCAAAGATGATGTCGCGATCGATCCACACGCCACCCAACGCCTCTGGAGCATCACCAAGGACGATAGGCGCCCCGCCCGAGACGGCGACTTTCTTCAGTCGCCCGTCAGCGAAAAACCCAATCCAGCCGCCGTCGGGTGAAAAGAACGGTGCGCGCGCATCCTCGGTTCCCGGCACCGGAGCCGCAGTCAGGCTGGCGAGCTCGCGCGCATACAGACGGCAGCCAGTCGCGTCACACGCGGACCACGCGAGGCGGCTTCCGTCTGCGGACAGCGCGACCGCCGGCGCTCGAGTGTCGAAGCGCGTCCCCGGCGACGGCCCGATCTCGAATCGCGCCGGCACGGGCGTATCCACCTGACGGCCGCGGGTGAGCTGCCAGACGGCCGCGATCGCGATCGCGGCGCAGAGGGCTGCCATGCTCCACGGCACGAGGTGGCCGCCGATAGACGGAGAGACGGCCTGCGGCGTGTCCGCGGATGTCTCGCCGATCGAACGCGACCGATCGATCGACCCGCTATCGCTCCCGGAGACGGGTGCCACGAAACGATAGCCGCGCCGATGGAGCGTCTGCACGTATGTCGGTGACTGCGGATCGTCGCCCAGCGTCTGGCGAAGCACGCTGACGGCCTCGGCGAGCGATGTGTCGGTGACGAACGCGTCCTTCCAGACCGTGTCAATCAGCTCCTGGCGGGGTACGACGTCGCCGGCCCGGTCGAGGAGCAGCTCGAGAACACCCAGAACCCGCGGCGGTAGCGCGAGCTCCTCGGTCCCCCGGCGGAGCAGCCGGCTGTTCGGATCGAACGTGAACGCACCGAAGACGATCAGCGGCTGTCGGTGCCGCTCGCGGGCTGCGGCCGCCGAACTGTGGGTCGCAGGCATGGAAAAACCGATGGTATCCCGGCTTTGAGAAGAACTTGTAGGTTTCTTCCGGGCGTTTTGACCGCTGGTTCATGACTTGCCGCGCGGCGTACGAGCACACTCGCCCGCATGGACCGCTCTCGCCGAGACGCGAGGGTGGTCAGGAGACACCCATGTCGATATTTGCGACCAAGAGCATCGAAGCCATCGGCGCCGAGCAGCTGAGCGAAACGGACGGTGGGGGACTACAGCGCGTCCTGGGTCCGCAGCAGCTCGTCATGCTTGGCGTCGGGGCCATCATTGGCACCGGCATTTTCGTACTGACGGGTCAGGCCGCCGCCGCCAATGCCGGGCCGTCCATCGTGATATCGATGGTGCTGGCCGGACTGACGAGCGTCCTTGCCGCGCTCTGCTACTCGGAATTCGCCGCCAGCGTGCCGGTCGCCGGGTCGGCCTACACCTATGCCTATGCGACGCTCGGCGAGCTGGTGGCCTGGATCATCGGCTGGGACCTGATTCTCGAGTACGCGCTCGGCGCGGCGACCGTGGCGGTCGGCTGGTCAGGCAACTTCGTGACGCTCCTGAACCAGTTCGGGCTCACATTTCCGGCGGCGCTCAGCGCGGCACCCGGAACCCTCGTGCTCGTCCCCGGCGGCGATCCGGTGACGGCGGTGTTCAACGTGCCCGCCGTACTCGTGACGATCGCGGTGACCGCGCTCCTCATCGTCGGCGTCAGCGAATCGGCGTCCGTCAACGCCGCCATCGTCGTCGTCAAGGTCGCCGTCGTGCTCATCGTGATTGCGGCCGGCGCCTTTTTCATCGTCCCGGCCAACTGGCACCCGTTCATTCCGGAGAACACGGGCCGCTTCGGCGAGTACGGGTGGAGCGGCATCCTCCGGGGGGCGGGCGTCATCTTCTTCGCGTACATTGGCTTCGATGCCGTCTCGACGTCCGCGCAGGAGGCTCGGGATCCGCAGCGGGACATGCCGCGCGGCATCCTCGGATCGCTGGCGATCTGCACCGTGCTTTACGTGCTCGTGTCTGGCGTCATGGTGGGGCTCGTGCCGTACAAGGAGATGCTGAATCAGCCGGCGCCGCTCGTGACGGCGATTGATGCGGCGGCGGCTCGCGCGGCGGGCACGCCCTGGGCGGGCCCGATGGATGTCGTGAGGATCCTCGTGACGGTGGGCGCGCTTGCGGGTCTCAGCTCCGTGATGGTCGTGACCATGCTGGCGCAGCCGCGCATCTTCATGTCGATGTCGAAGGACGGCCTCCTTCCCGCGTGGGCCAGGCGGGTGCACCCGCGCTTTCACACCCCGTACATGTCCACGCTCGTCACGGGCGTGGTCGTCGCAGTGGCCGCCGGACTCACACCGATTGCGACGCTCGGCGCCCTTGTGAGCATCGGCACGCTGCTCGCCTTCGTCATTGTGTCCATCGGCATCATCATCCTCAGGCGTTCGCGGCCCGACCTGCCGCGGCCGTTCCGTATGCCGCTGGTCCCCCTGCTGCCTGTCCTGTCGGCCCTCGTCAGCCTCGTGCTGATGCTCAGCCTGCCCTGGAATACGTGGGAGCGCCTGATCCTGTGGATGGCCGTGGGGGTGGTGTTCTACTTCGCGTACGGATACCGGAGGAGTCGATTGCGCCTGGCGCAATCAGCGCACGGCTAGCTGCCCCTTCATCTTCCGGCAGCGGTCGTCCTGGGTGAGGTTGCAGTAGAACTCGAAGGTGCCGGCCTGGTCCGCGCGGAACTCGAACGTGACCGTGTGGCCGGCGCCTGCGCGCTTGACGATCCGGTAGGCGTCCAGCGTGAAGCTGTGGGCGATGTCCTTGGCCGTGAACCGGACTTTGACCAGGTCGTCCTTCTGGACGTCGATACGTGCGGGTGAGAAGGCGAATTGGTCCCCGTCGATCGTGATCTCGCGGACCTGCCCCTGTTCGCGGGCGGACGTTCGTGCCCAGATGATGGCTGCGAGGGCAACCCCGGCTAACGCCAGAACGGTCGTGCGCGGCCGTCGCATCATCGCATCCATGGGCCGTCTCCCAGGGGTACAGACGCCAGGGCGGGCGGTTTGGCCGCCCGTTCGTCCCTATTCCTTTTTGGCGGGCTCCCGTCTCTCTTCTCGGCGGGGGCCTTCCGCGCCTGCAGCCGGCGGCGGCAGCAGGACCTTGCGGCTGAGCCTGATCTTGCCAGAGGGATCGATATTGATGACCTTGACCATCACCTGCTCGCCTTCCTTGAGCTCGTCGCGCACGTCCTTCACCCGGTAGTGCGCGATCTCGGAGACGTGCAGGAGGCCATCCAGCCCCGGCATGATCTCGACGAACGCGCCGAAATCGGTGATGCGCTGAACCTTGCCCATGTAGGTCTTGTTCAGCTCGGGCGTCGCGGTGAGCTCCTGGATGATGCCGATCGCCTTCTGCGCCGACGCCTCGTCGACCGACGCGACGTTCACGCGTCCGTCGTCTTCGACGTCGATTTTGACGCCGGTCCGCTCGATGATGCTGCGGATCATCTTGCCTCCCGGCCCGATGACGTCGCGAATCTTGTCGACGGGGATCCGGATCGTGACGATTCGCGGGGCGTAGGAGGATACCTCGGTGCGCGGCGTGCTGAGCGTGCTCTGCATCTTGCTCAGGATGAACATGCGGCCCTGACGCGCCTGCTCGAGCGCCTTGCGCAGAATCTCGGTCGTGATGCCGGACACCTTGATGTCCATCTGCAGCGCGGTGATGCCCGCCGCGGTTCCCGCGACCTTGAAGTCCATATCCCCGTAGTGATCTTCCGCGCCGGCGATGTCGCTCAGGATGGCGTACTTCCCGGTCTGCTCGTCCATGATGAGACCCATGGCGACGCCGGCAACCGGCGCACCGAGGGGGACACCCGCGTCCATCATCGCCAGCGATCCGCCGCACACGGAGGCCATCGACGAGGACCCGTTGGATTCGAGGATGTCGGAGACGACGCGGATGGTGTAGGGGAATGTCTCTTCGGCGGGAATCATGGGCGCCAGCGAGCGTTCTGCCAGCGCTCCGTGGCCAACCTCGCGCCGGCCGGGGCCGCGCAGAAACGCGACCTCGCCGACCGAGAATGGCGGGAAGTTGTAGTGGAGCATGAAGCGCTTCCACGTCTCACCGTCGACCATCTCGATTTTCTGCTGATCTTCCGCCGTGCCGAGGGTGGCGGTCACGAGGGCCTGGGTCTCGCCACGAGTGAACACCGCCGATCCGTGCGTGCGCGGCAGGACGCCGACCTCGATGTTGATGGCGCGAATCTCGTCGAAGGCACGGCCATCGAGGCGGCGCCCGCGTTCGAGCGCCTCGTCGCGCATCACCTTCTCCTTCAGCTCCTTGAAGATGTGCTTGGCCTCGGTGCGGCGCTCGACCTCGCCTTCCGGAATACCCGCGATCAACTCCTCGAGTAACTGGTCCACGCGGTCGTAGTTCTCGAGCTTGCCCGTGATCCGCATCGCTTCGCTCAGCGGCACGTAGACCTTCTCTTCGACCTCGCGGTAGAAGTCGTGTCCGATTTCCCTCTTCGCCACCTTCAGCTTCGGTTTGCCGGCTTCCTGCGCCAGCGTATCGATGCTCGCGACGATGTCGCGGATGGCGGCGTGCGCCCGTTCGAGCGCCTGCACCATCTCTTCCTCGGTGACTTCCTTGGCGCCGGCCTCGACCATCACAATCGCGTCGCGCGTCCCCGCCACGACGAGATCCAGCCGGCTGCGCCTGCGCTCCTCGTACGTGGGGTTGACGATGAACGTACCGTCGATCAGGCCCATGCGGACGCCGGCAATCGTCTTCGTAAAGGGGATGCTCGACAGCGCCAGTGCCGCCGACGCGCCGGTGATCGCGAGCACGTCGCTGTCGTTCTCGGCGTCGGCCGAGAGGACGAGCGCGATGATCTGCGTTTCATGCCGCCAGCCCGCAGGGAACAGCGGCCGGATCGGCCGGTCGATCTGACGGCTGGTCAGGACCTCTTTCTCGCTCGGCTTGCCCTCGCGCTTGAAGAAGCCGCCGGGAATCCGGCCGGACGCGTACGTGTACTCGCGGTAGTCGACCGTCAGCGGGAGGAAGTCGATGCCCTCTCGAGGATTGGAGGCCGCGCAGGCCGTGACGAGCACCATGGTGTCGCCGGAACGAACGATGACCGAGCCGTCGGCTTGCTTCGCCAGGCGCCCGGTTTCGATCGACAGGGTCTGTCGACCGACGGAGATGTTGCGTGTGTGCATTGTGTGTCTCTGATGCTTGTGGAGCTAAGGGACAAGGGACAGGGACAAGGCGACAAGGGAGTCGCTTTCTCCCTTGTCCCTTCTCCCTTGTCCATTTTGCTATTTCCTGATTCCCAACCGCTTGATCAGCTCCGAATAGCGATCCGTGTCCTTCCGCTTCAGGTAGTCGAGCAGTCTGCGCCGCTGACCGACCAGTTTCAGCAGGCCCCGGCGCGAATGGTGGTCCTTGGCGTGTGTCTTGAAATGTTCCGTCAGGTAGTTGATCCGCTCGCTGAGGAGCGCGACCTGAACTTCGGGTGAGCCGGTGTCTGTGGTGTGGGTTTTGTACGAGCCGATGATGTCCGTTTTGCGATCCTTGCTCAGCGTCACAGGTGACCTCCACGCACGCCCCAGAACTCGGTGAGGTCGCCATCACCGCACCAGGCCGCCGTGTTCCGAATTTACAATTCCAAGCGACTCAATATCTTACACCAGAACGATCGACGGATGCAAAAGCCCGCCGTCGATCCGTTTCGCGATGCCGACGAGCCCGCCGGTCCGATCGAGCAGGCGGAGCGCCGACTCACGGACCCCGCCGTTCGCCTTGCCAGAGTCCGGCAGACCCGAGGACACGTCTTCGAGGTCCGCGGGGGTCAGCGCGCTGCCGTGGCTTGCGCGGCGGACGCCCTGTTCGGTGAGCACCACCGCCGGCAGATGAGTCAGCAGGCGATCCATCGGCACCAGCCGGTTGGCCGCGGCCGGTCCCTGGCCGACGATGATGTCGAGCGTCACCGCGTCGGCGAGTTGGAAGTCACCCACGCGGGTTCGTCGGAGTCCTTCGAGGTAGGCCCCGCAACCGAGACGCTGACCCAGGTCGTGTGCGAACGACCTGACGTAGAAGCCGCTCGAGCTCACCAGCCGCACTTCTGCCAGCCCATCGCCGAAACCCACCAGCTCGATCTCGCGGACGGACACTTCGACGGGCTTCATCTCGACGGGCGTGCGGCGTCGCGCCAGCTTGTACGCCGGCGCCCCGGCAATCTTCTTGGCGGAGTAGGGCGGAGGCGTCTGCAGGTAGGTGCCCTCGAACCCGGGCAGGGCCTTCGCGATCGCGGATGCGTCGAGGGTTGGAACGCGCGGGGGCGCACCCGCGAGGACCGGCTGTCCGTCTCGCTCGCGGCCGGCGATCTCCTCGGCGTCGTAGGTCGCGGTCGTTGCGCCGAACCGGACCCTCGCGACGTACTCCTTGTCGACGCCGGTCAGCAGCGATGCCAGGCGCGTGGCACGGCCCACGACCAGCGCCAGCAGCCCGGTCGCCAGCGGGTCGAGGGTACCGGTATGGCCGATCCGCTCGAATCCGATCGCGCGCCGGACGCTCGCGACGACGTCATGTGACGTCGGTCCCGGCGGCTTGTCCACGAGAAGAACACCGTTCATGACGTCGGACGGGTCTGGAGGCCCTCCGCGATCGCCCTGGCGAGCCGCGCGATGATCTGGGGACGCACGTCGACGAAGCGGCCCGCAGCCGTGAACCCGGCCGCATTCTTGTGGCCTCCGCCCCCGTGCTCGCTGGCGACCATCCGCACGTCGACGTCGTATTTCGATCGCATGCTGACGCGCACTTCTCCGGTCGCCGAGATCTTGAAGAAGACGACCGCCTGAATCTCGCGTGCGGTCAGCGGCAGGTTGATGACGCCTTCCGTGTCGTTGTACGTGCACCCGCAGGCGGCGAGCATCGCATCGTCCATGTAGAGCACCGCCAGCCGGCCCTCGTCGGTGAGCTCCATGGCGTCCAGCAGCGCGCCGATCAACTTCAGCTTGCCGAAGCTGTTGCTGTCGAACACGCGACGGGCCATGATCGCGGGATTGACGCCCGCCTCTACCGTCTGACGGCAGATGTCGAACGTGCGGGGCGTGATGTTCGAGTGATGGAACGAACCGGTGTCGGTCAGGATCGCCAGGTAGATGTGCGTGGCGATTTCCCGCGTGAGGGGCACTTCCAGCGCGCGGATCAGATCGAACACCATCTCGCCGCATGCGGCGGCGCCTTCGTCGAACCAGTTCAGCGCCCCGTACAGCCGGTTGCCCGCGTGGTGATCGATGTTGATGATGTAGTGCCGCTCGAGACCGGCGACGCCCGTCCGGCTGAGATCGCTGCACTCCATCACGATCACGGCGTCCACGTCGACGTCGGCCCGGGGAGCAATTTCGATGCGATCGACGCCGGGGAAGTCCCGATAATGATCGGGCGCGGCATCCGCATTGACGATGCGGACGGTCTTGCCGAGCGCGTCGAGCGCGAACGCCATGGCGAGCTGCGAGCCGATGGAATCACCATCGGGCCTGGCGTGCGACGTCAGCAGAAATCGCTGCCGCCGGCGGACTTCGTCGCGGATGTGGCCGAGCACATCCGGCCCGGACGTTGGCGCCGGCTGGCTAGCGGCTGTCGTCTCGCTCATCGTCTGTGGCATCCTCGCCTGGTGGATTCAGCGCCCGTTCGGCCTGGATCTCCTGCAGGATGCGCTCGATCCGGTCCTGCCGCTCGACGCTCTCGTCGAAGAAGAACTGGAGTTCCGGAATACGGCGCAGGCGCAGACGGCGGCCGAGCTGCCGCCTGAGGAACGGGGCTGCGCGCTCGAGCGCGCGCTGCGACTCGCGCCGGGCTGTCTCGTCACCCATCGTCGTGTAGTTGACGCGGGCCTGCTGCAGGTCCGGGGTGACGTTGACGCGGGTGATCGTGAGAAACCCGATGCCGGGATCGTGCACTTCTCGCGCGAGAAGGTCGGCGATCTCCTGACGGATCTGGTCTCCGACGCGGGTCGGACGCTGGGATGTCATGCTGGGCGTACCGGGAATCAGAAGTCCATCATTTCCAGCTGCGTTCGAGTGATCAGCCCCGGTTCGACGCGGTCGATTTCATCTCTGACGGCCGCAAGCTCCCGATCGACCTGGTCGTCGGCGGTGCTGATGGTCACGATGCCCAGCTGGGCGCGCTGCCACAAGTCATGATGCCCGGTTTCGGAGACCGCCACGTTGAATTTCTTGAGGCGGTCCTTCACGCGGCGCAGCACCATCCGCTTGTCCTTCAGCGATTGCGCGCCCGGCAGGTGCATCTCGACGGCGAGGAGACCTATCACCATCTCAACAGGGCAAGGTGCGAGGTGCAGGTCAGACGGGCGTCGCGACGCGCTCCACGGCGAAGGCTTCGATCACGTCACCGACCTTGATGTCGTTGAACTTCTCGAAGCCGATGCCGCACTCGAACCCGGCCTTGACCTCGGACACGTCATCCTTGAAGCGTCGCAGCGAACCGATCTTGCCTTCGTAGACGACGACGTTGTCGCGCAGCAGCCGCGCCTGGGAGTCGCCGGAACGGGTGATCCGTCCATCGGTGACCATGCACCCGGCGATCGTGCCGAACTTCGGCACCTTGAACGTCTCGCGCACCTCGGCGCTGCCCATGCGCACTTCCTTGAACGTCGGCTCGAGGAGTCCGGCCATCGCCTTCTTCATCTCGTCGACGACGTTGTAGATGACCGAGTGCGGACGGATATCCACCTTCTCGCGGTCTGCCACGTCGGCCGCATTGCGATCCGGCCGCACGTTGAACGCGATGATGACCGCGTTCGACGCGGAGGCGAGCAGCACGTCGGATTCGTTGACCGCGCCGACCCCGCTGTGGATGATCCGCACCTTGACCTTCAGATCGCTCATCTTGGTCAGGGTATCGCTGAGCACCTCGGCCGACCCCTGCACGTCCGCCTTGACGATGACGGGCAGTTCCTTGATGCCGCCTTCGGCGATTTGCTGCTGCAGCGATTCGAGCGTCAGGCGGGAGCCCTTGCCGCCCAGCGCCTTCTCCTTGGCCTGCGTCTGCCGGAAGAGCGCGATCTGTCGCGCCTTGGTCGCGTCCGACAGCGCCTGGAACGCGTCGCCCGGCTGCGGCAGACCGCCGAGACCGAGGACTTCGACCGGCGTCGCGGGGCCGGCGTGCTTGAGCTGACGCCCGCGATCGTCGATGAGCGCACGGACCTTGCCGACGATCGTACCGGCGATGATGGTATCGCCGACGTGGAGCGTTCCGTCCTGCACGAGGATCGTCGCCACGGGACCTCGCCCCTTGTCGAGCTTCGCCTCGAGCACGGTCCCCGACGCGCTTCGCTTCGGGTTGGCCTTCAGCTCGCCCATCTCGGTGACGAGGAGGATCATCTCGAGCAGCAGCTCGAGATTCTGCTTCTTCTTGGCCGAGACCTCGACCATGACGGTCTGGCCGCCCCACTGTTCCGGGACGAGGCCGAGATCCGACAGTTCCTTCTTCACGCGCTCGGGGTTGGAGTCCGGCTTGTCGATCTTGTTGATCGCGACGAGGATCGGCACGCCGGCCGCTTTCGCGTGGTCGATGGCTTCCTTGGTCTGCGGCATGACGCCGTCGTCGGCCGCCACGACCAGAATGACGACGTCGGTCACGCGCGCGCCGCGGGCGCGCATCATCGTGAAGGCTTCGTGACCGGGGGTATCGAGGAACACGACGTTCCGATCGTTGACCTGGACGGCGTATGCGCCGATGTGCTGCGTGATGCCGCCGGCCTCGCGCTCGGCGACGCGCGCCGAACGGATCGCGTCCAGCAGCGTGGTCTTGCCGTGATCGACGTGACCCATGACGGTCACGACCGGCGCGCGCGTCACCTGATCGGCCGGATCGGCTTCTTCGCCCTCGACCTGGAGCATCTCTTCCTCGAACGACTGCATCTTGACGTCGGCGCCGAACTCGCGCGCGATCATCGACGCCGTGTCGTCGTCGAGCGTGCTGTTGATCGTCATCATCATCCGGCGCTCGAGCAGCTTGCGCAGGACGTCCTTCGCCTTGACATCGAGCTTCGTCGCGAGATCCGCGACGGTCATGCCTTCGGCCAGCGTGATCGTCCGCGTGATCGGCGGCGGTGCGGCCGGCTCGATATGTGTCGGTGCTCGCGGACCTTCGCGTCGCTGGCCGCCCGGTCGCGGCGACGACGGCCGCGACGCGGGTGGACGATAGCCCGGCGTCGAACCTGGCCGCGCGGGCATTGCGGGCCGTACTGGCTGTGAGGGCAGCGGGCGAGGACCACCCATCGGCCCCTGCCGCGGAGGCAGGCCGCCGGGCCGCTGCGGCGCGCGCGCGGCCACACCCGGCGCGGCCGGTGCACCGGGCCGCGGTGCGGCCGGACGGCTCAGATTCCCGGTGGGCGCCTGCGGCGCCGGCGCAGCCGGCGGCCGGACGAGCATCGGTCGGCGCGGCGGTGCAGGGGGCGCCTGCCCGGTCTTCGGATCCTCGACGCGCAACCGCAGCGTCGGCGGAACAATGCGTCCGGTCGCGGGCGGCATCACCGGACGCGGAGCCGGCGGCGCTGGCGCCGCTCTCGGCGCAGCAGGCTCACGAACGAGAGCTGACGCGTCGACGGCCGGAGCCGGCGCCTGAGCCGCGACAGCGGGTCGCTCTTCAACCTCGATCGGCTCTTCCACCGGCACGGGAGCAGGCGTCTCGACGACGTCCGGCGCCTCCGCCTGCGCGTCGGGCTGCACCTCGACCGGCGGCGGAATCAGGACGGACTCGGGTGCGGCCGGAGGCTCCGCGACCAGTTCGGGCGGCGGGGCGGCCGGCTTCGCGCTCTTGACGAGGCGCGGCGGCGGCAGCGCAGGCGTCGCGGGGCGCGCGGGCTCCGGCGCCTTGCCGGGCTTGCGGCCGCGCACGGCGGCAGGTGTGTCGGCGAACGACGCGTTCGACGGCACGCTGATGTTCCGCTGGCGCGCGAGACGCTCGACGAACTGGCGCGCAACGACCTCTTCGATCGTGCTCGACGCGCTCTTCACCTCGATGCCATGGTCACGCTTCAGCAGCGCGATCACTTCCTGGCTCGATGTGTTGAGCAGCTCCGCGACCTTGTATATCCGGACAGTGGCCATTAGTTGATTCAGCAGCCTGACGTCTTCAGAGTTTCTCCTGGGTTTCGTCCCCGGCCTCTGCTACCGGTTCCGCCCCTTCATCCGCTTCGAGCTTCTCTTCCGCCGCCTCCTCGACGGCTACCGCATCCTCGGCCTCCGCAGCCTGCGCGCCATCGGCAGCTTGCGCGTCATCCGTGGCTTGCGCGTCATCGGTGGCTTGCGCCTCATCGGCGTCCGTGTTGGGCGGCTCGCCGATTTCGAGCGCGCCGAGCTGCGCTTCGACCTCGCGCCGCTTCTCTTCCTCGCTCTTGATGTCGATCTTCCAGCCGGTCAGCTTCGCCGCCAGCCGGACGTTCTGTCCCTTCTTGCCGATCGCGAGTGACAACTGCTTGTCCTCGACGATCACTTCCATCACCTTCTCCGCATCGTCGACGATCGACACCCGCTGGACCTTGGCCGGGCTGATGGCGTTGGTCACGAACACGATCGGATCGTCCGACCATTCGACGATGTCGATTTTCTCGCCCCGCAGCTCGCGGATGATCGACTGCACGCGCGTGCCCTTCATGCCCACGCAGGCGCCGACCGGGTCGACGTCGCGCTCCCGGGAGTACACCGCCACCTTCGCGCGATCGCCCGCCTCGCGCACCGCGCCGCGGATCATGACGGTGCCGTCGTAGATCTCCGGCACTTCCTGCTCGAACAGCTTGATGAGGAGCGCCGGGTCGGTTCGCGAGAGGACGATCTGCGGTCCCTTGGCGCTCCGGTTCACACCGCGGATGACCGCGCGCACGCGATCGCTGACCGTGTAGTTCTCCGCCCTCGATTGTTCCTTCCTCGGCAGCTGCGATTCGACGCGCCCGAGCTCGACGATGATGTCGCCGTTCTCGAACCGCTTGACGACGCCGTTCACGACTTCGCCGATCCGCTGGCTGTACTCGGCGTAGACGTTCTCCCGTTCCGCCTCGCGCACCTTCTGGAAGATCACCTGCTTGGCGGTCTGCGCCGCGATGCGCCCGAGATCCTCGGTCGGCCTCGGGAACTCGATCTCCATGTCGACTTCGGCTTCGTCTCCGTAGAGCTCCTGCGCTTCGGTCAGCGAGATCTGCGTCGACGCGTCCGTGACTTCGGCGACGATTTTCTTGACCGCGTACAGTTCGAGCTGTCCCGTCTCCTGATTGAAGCGGGCGCGCAGCGCCTCGCTCTTGTAGCGTTTCCGCGCGGCCGCTTCGAGCGCGTCCTGGACCGCGCTGATGATGATTTCTGGCTCGACGCCCTTTTCCTTCGCGATGGCGTCGATCTGCTGCAACAGCGGATTCGTGGTGGTTGCCATAGGAAACCTAGCTATCAGCTCCCAGCTGTCAGCTCTCAACTGTTCTAAAACTCGACCGCGAGCTGTCCGCGCTTGATCTGCGCAAACGGCACGCGATGCGTTTTCCGGCCCTCTTCGAGCACGACCACGCCGTTGTCCAGCGCGACGATCCGGCCCGCAAAGGCCGACTGCCCGTTCAGCGGCGACGTCGTCACGATCTTCGCCAGGCGTCCGACGAAGCGGCGATAGTCCGCTTCGTGTCGCAGCGGGCGGTCCAGACCCGGCGACGAGACTTCCAGCGTGTACCCGGTCCCCCAGCGCGCCCTCGCCGAGCTCGTCCTCTTCGACGTCGAGCAGGGCACTCAGGTCCTGACTGACACGCTGACAATCCACGATGCCGACCGCGTCTTCGGGCGCTTCGGGGACGCCGCGATCGGGTCGATCGATCACGACCCGCAGCACCATCCCCGTCGACTCGCGACCGAGCCGCACGTCGAAAATCTCGAGTCCGTGACTCTTGGCGACGCGCTCGGCCGCCGCCCGGATCGGCGCGAGCCGTTCAGTCGGCATGCCAGCTGCCCCGCCCACCGAAAACCGCCCCTAAAAACAAAGAGTGGGCACGGGCCCACTCGGGTAACCTTACTCGAAGCTGCCACCCCTCAATATATCACAGCAAACACAGATGGTTGTCTGCCTCCAGGGCAACTACAGGCGGTCAACGGCCGGTCAATCGATGTCGGATAACGGGCTGGAGTCGACCAGGGGAGCGGCCATCAGGTCGTAGCCTCGCGCGCCGACAATCCGGGTCCGGATGAGCTGCCCGGGATCGATCGTCGACGCGTCGCAATCGGTCAGATACACCACCGAATCGATGTCCGGCGCCTGACCCTCCAGCCGACCCTGGACGACGAGGTCGTGTTCGGGCGACGGACCATCGATCAGGACATCCGCCTCGGTCCCGATTCTGGCCTTGTGCGCGCGCGCGACGATGCGCTTCTGGCGAGCCATGAGCGCGTTCCGGCGGCGACGCTTGAGTGCCGGCGGCACATCGTCCGCCAGACCAAAGGCCCGGGTGCCCTCTTCGTGCGAATACGTGAAGACGCCCAGGTGGTCGAATCCCGTGTCGGCCACGAAGCGTTCCAGCTCGGTGAAGTCCTCTTCGGTTTCGCCGGGGAAACCGACGATCATCGTCGTGCGCAGCGTCACATCCGGGACGGTGCGCCGGATGCGCGCCAGCAGCGTATCGTAGGTTCGACGGTTCCCGGGACGGCGCATCCGCTGGAGCACCGGCGTCGAGGCGTGCTGCAGCGGAAGATCGACGTACCGACACACTTTCTCGCACTCCGCCATGGCCGCCAGCACGTCGTCTGTGATGGTCGTCGGGTAGAGGTAGAGCAGCCGGATCCAGACGAGCCCCTCGATGGCGTTCAGCTCGCGAAGCACGCGCGCGAGCGCACCGCGTTCGCCGCGATCGATGCCGTAGAACGTGGTGTCCTGCGAGATGAGGAGCAGCTCGCGCACGCCGCGGTCCACCAGCGCGCGCGCCTCGCGGACGATCGAGTCGGCCTCACGGCTGCGATAGGCGCCACGCAGCGTCGGGATGATGCAGAACGCGCAGGTGTAGTTGCAGCCTTCGGCCACTTTCATGTACGCGAAGTGCTTCGGCGTCGTCAGCAGCCGCGGCGTGTCGGCGTCGTAGAGGTAGGTCGGCAGCTCGGGGGGTCGGTCGCTCGGGAGGTCGGGGGTTCGGTGGCTCGGTCGATCGGTTGTTCGGGGAGTCGGCAGTCCGGCGGTTTTTCCGGACTTTGTGTAGAACTTCAGCGGTTCGACGGGTGCGCCCGAGCTCCCGAACTTCCGGGCTTCCGAGTTTCCGGGCTTCCGAGCTTCCGAGCTTCCGGACGACAGGACTCCCGATCCGATCGCCTCAAGGATGAGCGGCACTTCACCGGTGCCGAGCACGACGTCAATCTCCGGGATCTCGCGCTTCAGCTCGTCACGATAGCGCTCGGCCAGGCAGCCCGTGACGACGAGACGTGAGCAGCGGCCGTCACGCTTCTGCGCAGCCATCTCCAGGATGGCGTCGATCGACTCCTGCTTCGCGGAATCGATGAATGCGCACGTGTTGACGATCAGCACGTCGGCGTTCGACGGTTCGCTGGTGACCTCGTGGCCCGCCTCGCGGGTCATGCCCAGCATGACCTCGCCATCGACGAGGTTCTTCGGGCAGCCGAGCGACAGGAAGCCTATCTTCATTGATTCTCGATCATGGATATATCCGGTACAGCATGCGCGGATACGGAATGGCTTCGCGGAGGTGGTCGATCCCGCAAATCCAGGTGACCACGCGCTCGATGCCCATGCCGAAGCCGCCGTGTGGCACGCTGCCGAAGCGGCGGAGGTCGAGGTACCACTCGAACGCCTCCTGCGGCAGATTGTGCTCCTTGATGCGCTGGACCAGCAGGTCGTAGTCGTCGATGCGCTGGCCGCCGCCGATGATCTCGCCGTAGCCCTCCGGCGCCAGGACGTCCACGCAGAGCGCGACCTCGGGCCGCGCCGGATCCGGCTTCATGTAGAAGGCCTTGATCGCCGACGGATAGCGATGCACGCAGATCGGGCGATCGTATTCCTCCGACAGCGCGGTCTCGTCCGGGGATCCGAAGTCGCCACCCCACTCGAACGGCAACCCTTTCTTCTTCAGGATCGCTGCGGCGTCGTCGTAGGACACGCGCGGGAACGGCGCCTGCACGCGCTCGAGACGGCTGGTATCCCGCTCGAGGACTTTGAGCTCCTTCTGACGCCGGTCGAGCACGCGGCTGACCACCGAGACCACCAGGCTCTCCGCCAGGTCCATCACGTCGTCGAGCGTCGCGTACGCGACTTCCGGCTCGACCATCCAGAACTCGGTCAGATGGCGCCGTGTCTTGGACTTCTCCGCGCGAAACGTCGGACCGAAGCAATACACCCGGCCGAGCGCCATCGCGTTGGCTTCGTTGTAGAGCTGTCCGCTCTGCGTCAGGTACGCGGTTTCGTCGTCGAAGTACTGCACCGGGAACAGCGTGGTCGTTCCCTCACAGGCCGCCGGCGTGAAGATGGGCGTGTCGGCGAGGATGAAGCCGCGTTCGTTGAAGAAGTCGCGCACCGCATTGATCACTTCGTGCCGCACCCGCAGAATCGCCTGCTGGCGGGCGGAACGAATCCAGAGATGGCGGCGATCCATCAGGTAGTCGACGCCATGCTCCTTCGGCGTGATCGGGTAGTTCTGCGATTCGGCGACGACCTCGAGGCTCTGGACATCGACTTCGTAGCCGCCCGGCGCGCGTGCGTCGGCGCGAACCGTCCCCTGCACGATGACGGCGCTCTCCTGCGAGAGGTGATCGGCACGTGTGAACGCGTCATCGCCCACCGCGGCCTTCGTCATCACGCACTGAATGAAGCCCGTTCCATCGCGCAGCGTGAGAAAGTGAATCTTGCCGCTGGAGCGCCGGTTGTGGAGCCAGCCGCGCAGCGTCACGCTCTGGCCGGGGTAGCGCGCGATGTCCTCGATGTACGCCGTCATACGTGTGTCATTGCGCGCTCGAAACGCTGCCGCGCGCGCCGCGCCTCCTCCAGGATGCCGGCCGGCGGCCCGATGCCCGCCAGCTCCATCATGTACGTACCGTCGTAGCCGATCTTCAGCATCGAGGCGAGCGCCAGGTCCCAGTCGATCGACCCCAGGTACGGCACCAGATGTTCGTCATCCTTCCCGTGGTTGTCGTGGATGTGCGTCGCGATGATGTGCTCGGAGACGGTTTCGACCGCGTCCGCGACGTCGCCCATGAGATGGGCGTGCCCGAAATCGAGGCAGATCCCCACGTGCTTCGCGTCGAGGTCGTTGTCGAGGAGCGCGACGAGCGACGAGGCATCGGACAGGCGGTTGGGAATGACCTCGACCGCGACGCGGACGCCGAGCGGCTCCGCGATCCGGCAGATCTCTTCGAGGCTTCTCAGCGCAGCGGTCCGGTGGTTATCGTCCGGCGGGTTCATGCTGGCCGGCGTGCCGAGGTGCAGCACCATCGTGTCGAACGGCAGCCGGCGGGCCATGTGAAGCGCGGCTTCCGTTTCGCGGACGGCCGCCTCACGCCGGGCGTGATCGCCGACGGCGTTGGAGTACGACGATTTCCAGCCCTTCGACCCGAACACCTCGGTGATCGGCGCGTGAATGCTGTTCAGCGCGAGCCCCGTGTCCGCGAGCCACTGCCCGAGACGGGTCACGGCAGACTCGTCCCGATAGTCGAAGTGGCTGCGGGTGGCAAACACCTCGACGGACTCGAAGCCGTAGCTCGCCACCTGCGCCAGGTGGTCGCGCTCCAGACGGCTCTCGTGATACAGATGCGTGGAAATCCCGAAACGCATTGCTACAAACCAACAATTCTAGCACGCCGACTGCAGAGCCGGTTTCAGGCGGTCCCACGCGTGGGACTCGGGCTGGATCACCGGAACTCGTCGACGTGCGCGGCAAGGAGCTCCCGCATGCGCCCGAAGCGGGGGAGATGCTCCAGGTTGTCGCGCACGTAGCGAAGCGTACGGGGAATGTACTGGATGTACACGGGGTTGCGCCGGGCGGTGGTCTGGTACCCGAACGTGCCGAGCGCCTTCAGGTTGCGTTGGAGGGCCATCACATCGAACCGCGTCTGGAATTCGGACTGGGCGCCGGTCAGGCCCTTGAGCGCGAGGAAGTACGCGATCAGCTCGTCGACCGTCTGCTCGGGCAGATCGACGTAGGAATCGCGCAGCAGAGACACCAGGTCGTAGGTGTCCGGACCCATGCGCGCATCCTGGAAGTCGATGATGTAGAGACGGTCCTGATGCAGCATGAGGTTGCGGCTGTGGTAGTCCCGATGGCACAGGACGCGCGGCTCCGCGGCCAATTCCTCGATCAGCACGCTGAACTCGCGCCGCAGCTCGTCGCGGGCCGGGGGCGCGATCACGACTCCGCGGTACGCTTCGATGAAGTGCTTGATGAAGAAGTCGAGCTCCCACGTGAGCTTCTCGACGTCGAACGCGACGCTGTACGACACGTAGGCTGGATCTTCGAGCTCCGTTCCACGGTGCTGCAGCGTGGCGATCAACGCCACCGCCTGGCGGTACATCGCGGCGTGCTCCGAGGGCGTGGCCGCGCCGAGGTGCGCCTGGAGCGTGACGTCACCCAGGTCTTCGAGCGCGAGCACGCCGATGTCCTCCGCGTGCCCCAGCACGGTTGGAACCGGTACCGGCATCTCTGCAAGCAGTCGGCCGACGTTCACGAACGGCAGCTTCTCGAATTCGAACGGCGCCGAGTACAGCGAGAGAACGATGGATGGTGAGTCGGGGAGGAGCACGCGGAAATATCTGCGATCCGAAGCGTCGCCCGTCAGCGGGAGGACGCGCGGGGACTTCGCCGCCAGGCCGCTGCGGCGCAGGTATGTGTCAATCGTGTCGCGCTGATCTGTGAGATCGGCTACTTCGTGGGTCATTGGGCTCGGTTATCGGTTGTCGGTTATCGGTTGTCGGTTCTCGGTTCGGTTCGGTCGGTTCTCGGTTTTGGTTTTTGGTTGTTGGCGCGGGTCAGAATTGTCGCACCAGCAGGCTCCCTTCGACGCGCTCTCCGGGAGCGGGGGTACGGCCCGCTGCGGGGATGATGGCGCACCGGTCGAATGAAGAGCCGTCCGGAATCCGGACGCCGTCGCCGACGATACAGTCGCAGAGTCGAGCGCGCGAGCCTACGGTGACATCATCCCATATCGCGGTCCGCACGATGTCGGCCGAATCTGCGATTCGAATACGATCGCCGCTGGCGAGCCGGTCGCCCTCCGCTGCTGCCAGCGCAAGGGACGTGTCCAGATAGTCGCGCGGCGTCCCGATGTCCTGGAATGACGCGTCCGATACGTGGGCTGCCACGGTGCGCGGGTTGTCTTTGATCATCGATGGATACAGGCTCGCGACCGACTCCGACTTCACGCCATCGGCGAGCGCCGCGAACACCCGCGCGCGCGCGACCTGGACCCCGATGAAGTGATAGGCGGTCGGAAGGTTTTCGCGGCTGCTGAGGTCGCGGCGCGCGCGTGTGAACTCGGTCACCCAGCCGTCTTCCGCAACCTGCACGCCGCCGTAGTGCTCAGGCCTGGGATTCCGGACGAGCGCCATCGTGACGTCGGCACCCGAATCGCGATGCCGGGCAATCAGCGACCACACGTCCAGGTCGGTGAGCGTATCGCCGTTCACAATCAGGATGTTCTCGTCATCGGCGTCGACGAGCAGCGGCAGCGCGTGCCGCGGCCCCCCTGCCGATCCCAGCACGGGTTGTTCCCACGAGTATCGAACGCGCACACCGAGATCGCTGCCGTCGCCGACGGCCGAAGCGATCGATGCCGGCTGATGATGCAGATTGAGGACGAGATCGCGGATGACCTGTCGATCCAGCCAGCGGATGATTCGCCTGACGAGCGCCTCGCCGTTGACCGGCAGGGCAGCCTTGGCGCGCAGGTAGGTGAGCGGCTGGAGCCTCGTGCCAAGCCCGGCCGTCAGCACGAGTGCCGGCGGTGCGGGATCGGCTCTCCGCGTCTCAGACACCACTGTTCGGTTCGTCGAACACCATGTCGGCGCCGTCGAGGCCGTGCTGCTCGCGGTGCCGCAGAAAGAGGCCGCGGTACGAATCGAGGATGTAGTCGGACTGCCCCCGGCCCAGCGCCTCGCTCATGGTCGCGATTCCCGGCTCGCTGCCTTCGATCTCCACAAAAACGCCGACCGGCGTTTCGTCAATCGCGACGATGACGTCTTCGTGGGCGAACTCCTCCCGGTATTTCTCGTACCTGAACCACACGTGCAGTCCCAGTTCCATCAGCACGCGCAGGAGGATCGCCCCGTCGCCGACGACGGTCTCGTATCTCTTCGCGAATTCTCACAGAGCCCGGCTGGACAGGGCCCTTGAAGGTCAGCCGGCTCTTGCCGTTTTCGACACGCACGCGCAGTACGCAACGCCGCCGGCGCAATTGCTCGTCATCGGTGTCGAGCAGCGAATCCTCCTGCAGCCGACGACCCAGCATAGGCGTGGCGCCGGTAGCAAGCACCGCGGCTCGCGCCGCCTCGGCCGACTCGAACTGGAGCTTGATCTCGCGCTCGAGCAACGTTGTCGTCATGGGGCTCCTGGCTTCAAGCCGCGGATTATACCGAGATCGGCCGCCGCGCTCCACGCCAGAGCCAGCGGCGAGCCAGAACGTACATTGTGAAGCACTCCAGGGCGAATGGGGGGAATCCCCCAAAACCCAGGATGGGCATCTCGAAAACCTTCACATTCGAGAGGATCGGAACGTTGTAAAACCATTTTGCGCCCGCCCTGTAGTTCCACAGCTCCCAGACCAGGCCACAGAGCAAACCGGCGGCCAGCAGGTTGACGAGCCGGCGCGTCTGTCCCCGCCTGAGGTCGCCGAGAATCGATTCGTCACCGGCCGACGCGTTGATCGGATCGAGCAGAAAGATGAAGCCAAGAAAGACCGGTGCCGCGAGCCACGGCGTCAGCCACAGGAAGGGCAGCACCAGCATGAGCGCGCCCACGGCGATGCTTGCCCATGCGCCGACCGTCAACCGCGATGGACGGGTGAAGACCTGCTTTCGTGGCGACGCCGGAAGCTGCTGACGAGATCGCCGGTCTCGAAGAGAGCGGGCGAGATCGTCGCGAACGACCAGATGTACCCGAAGTAGCGAAGCGGACGCGACTCCGGCAGCCCGATGTAATACCAGCTGTAGATTGAGGTACTTGTTGTAGAGCTCGAAGACAACCCACGACGGAACGGATACCGCTGCCAGGAAGACGAACTCCTGCCGCGCGTCCTGCAACCAGGAGCTTCCCACGCGGTACCACACGAGGCCGTCGACGCATGCGATGTAACCGGTCCAGGCAATCGGCGTGTGCCACGTGTAGAAAGGCTCGACGCCGGCGATCTTCGCGCTTTCCGAGATCGCCATGATCGCCAGCCCGAGCCAGAAGCGAGGTGGGAGTCGACGTCCGCTCATGTGACGCGCGCGCCGGTCAGCCCGCGCAGGCGGGGATGGCCGACGCCTTTCGCAAACACCAGGACCTTGAACGTGCTTCCGGGACCGCCCGGCATCAGCAGTGTTTTCGCCGCCAGCCGGCGACGGATTGCTTCGGCGTCCATCCCGTCGCCGAGCGACTCGGCGATGCCGAGCGCCATCAGGAAGTACGTCTGATCCGTCATGCCGAGCGTCACCATGCCCGACGTCTCGGCGGCGCGCCGGATGGACGTGAGGTCTACATGCGCCGTGAGGTCGTACTCTCCCGGTGCGGACAGCCAATGGACGCGATCCGCGGTGTGTCTCGAATATGTCACCAGCGTGCCCGCGGCGTGAGTCGGCGAGTAGAGCTGCGAGGCCTCGTGGCCGTAATCGAACAACAGCAGAAACCCTCGAGCGAGCGCCGAAGCCGCTTCAGCAATCCATCTCACGCGGCTCAGTCCGACCTCTGCGCGCCAGCCCGGCTCCAGCGTCACCTCTGATCTCTGAAGGTACCGCTCGATTTCAGGATTCGAGAGCGGCCCCAGTGTCTCAACGAATGTGCCGTTGCGTTCAGCAACGTAAAGCTCGCGGACGCCGTCGGGTGTCATGAGCACGACGTGAACGGGCAGGGCGTCGAGGAGCTCGTTGGCCAGGATGACGCCCGTGACCTCGAGGGGCATCGTGTCGGTCACCGTTATCCGATCGCCGTCGACCGCCAGCCGTTCGGTCGCCGCCCGGCGCGCGGCGGCGCTTCGATCGACCAGCGTGACGCGCAGGTGCCGGTCGAGGTCGGGATGACGTCGCGCGATCGCGTGGAGGATGTCGGCCGCAAGCCTTCCATCGCCGGCGCCGACTTCAACCAGGTCGAACCGTGCCGCGCCGGCGTCACGAAGACGGTCCCACATCTCGGCAAGTTGCACAGCGATCGTCTCGCCGAAGATGGGGCTCACATCCACGCTGGTGAAGAAGTCGCCGTCACGGCCGGATCGCCGCGCCGCCGTGGAGTAGTACCCGTAATCAGGATGGTTCAGGGCGAGATCCATGAAAGCGGCAGCCGTCATGGGACCGCTCGCCCGAATGCACCGCACGATGAGTTCGTGAAGCGCGACCGGCATCGCGTGAATTGTAGGGGATCGGGCGGGAGCCCAGAGCCCAGAGCCCAGCGCCCAGAGCCCACAAAGAAAAGAGGCCGGCACCTTTCGGGCGCCGGCCTCACCTCGCAACCGGTTGGCTTGGACTTATCGCTTCCGCATCGTCAGGAAGTTCTGCTGCGGTCCGTTGGGACCCTGTCGCCAGACGAGCAGAAAGACCATCGATCCGGACTCGGCACTCTGCAGCGCCCGCGTGACCTGGCTCAGGTTGGTCACCGGCGTCCGGTCGATCTCGAGGATGACGTCGTTTTCCACCACCCCGGCGTTGAACGCGGCGCCGTTGCGGCTGACGCTGCTGACGATCGCGCCGCCCTGGCCGCGCGGCAGCTCCAGCTCGCGCGCGATCTCCGGCGTGATCGCTTCGACATCCATGCCGAATCCGGTCGACGTCGGCTCGGTGTCGGTCTCGGGTCGCGCCGCGGTGCGGCCGCGCTCCGCGTCGAGGTCGAGCTCACCGACGGTGATGCTCAGCGACCTCCGCTGCTTGTTGCGGTAGACGGTGAGGGGAACCGTCGTGCCCGGTTGCGTCGCCACGACCATGGCCACCAGCGCGTCGTTGTCTTTGACAGGACGGCCGTTGAATTCCACGATCACGTCGCCCGGCGCGAGCCCCGCTTTCGATGCCGGTCCGGGCATGACCTCGGTGAGGAGCGCACCGTTGGTGTTGGGCAGCCCGTGCTTCTGCGCCTCCTTGTCCGACATCGGGTAGTTCTGGACCCGCACGCCGATCACGCCTCGCGTCACTTTTCCGGTGCGGAGCTGCGGCAGCAGGGCGCGGACGGTGTTGATCGGCGTCGCGAAGCCGATCCCGATGTTCGCGGCCCGCTGATCCGTGTAGATCGCGGTGTTCATCCCGACGACCTCGCCGCGGACGTTCAGCAGCGGCCCGCCCGAGTTGCCCGGGTTGATCGCCGCGTCGGTCTGAATCATGTTCTGCGGTCTGCCGAGGATGGCGCTGAACGGCCGCCCGATCGCCGAGATGACACCCACGGTGACGGTGTGGTTCAGGTTGAACGGGTTGCCGATGGCCATGACCCAGTCACCCGGCTGCATCTGGTCCGAATCGCCGAACCTGGCTTCCTGCAGCGGCGTGGGGGGCATTTCGGTCAGCTGGATCAGCGCGCTGTCGGTCAGCTCGTCGCGCCCAACCACCTTGGCGGAGTACAGATGCTCGTTCGGGTTGTTGAGATTCGCGCCGATCAGGCCGACCTCGATCTGCTCTGCGTCCTCGACCACGTGATTGTTCGTGAGGATCAGACCGGACTTGTCGATGATGAACCCGGTGCCGGCGCCCTGCTGCGTGGGAAGGTCCTCTTCACGCGGCGCCGGACGCTGCGGGCGCTGCCCCCCGCGCCCGCGGCGCGCCGAAGAAGCGGCGCAGATGTCGTCACCGCCGAAGAATTCGGTCATCTCGCGGTTGCGCACCCGCGACGACGTCCTGATGTTGACGACGGTCGGCGCCGACGTGCTCGCGATATTCCGGAACGTCGTCGCGTCAATCGCGCCGGTGATCGGGGCGCGGTTGGCCACTGGCACGTTCAGCGCCTGCGCCGACGACGGCTGGGGCATGCCCCATTGAGACGCGATCACCATGCCGACGGCAGCCGACGCGATCGCCACGAGGACGAAATAAAAAAGCGTGGTCTTACGAGTAGGCATCGTTCGTTCTCCTGCGGTCCATTCCTCCCGGCTGCACGCCGGACGCTGGCTTCTCCGGTCGATTATGCGAGCGTGACGATCGAATCCTGCCGCGGCCCCGTCACGCGCGCGCTGCCGTTTCCGACGAACATGTTGATTTCCGTGCGCACACCATATCGGTCCGTGTAGACCCCTGGTTCAATGGTAAACCCCGTGCCCGGAATGAGGCGCCGGTCGTCGTGGGTCTCGTAGTCGTCCATGTGGACGCCGTTCCCGTGCACGTCCTCGCCGAGGCTGTGGCCGGTCCGATGAATGAACTGCGGACCGAAGCCAGCCCGCTCGATCACCGTACGACACGCGCGATCGACCTCGAACCCGCGAAGCTCGCGGCCCTCACGGGACGCGGATTCGACCAGCTCGATCGCGGCATCCCGGCCGTCACGCGCCGCGGCGAATGCCCGGGCGAACTCATCAGGCACCTGCGTGCCCGTGAACCCGACCCAGGTGATGTCAGCAAAAACCGCGCCTCGTGTGGGCAGCTTGCCCCAAAGGTCGAGCAGCACAAGCTCGTTGGGACGAATGGGCCGATCGGCGGTTGCGGGACGGTACGTAGTGCGGGTTGCCGGCATGTTCCTGCGCCGCCACGATTGGCGCGGACTCCGCGATCAGGCCCTCGTCTCTGAACCAGCCGACCATGGCGTCCTGGACCTCGATCTCGGTCAACGGTTGCCCCGCAACCGTTCGGCGCTTGATGAGTTCGAACGCCCGGTCCTTGATTCGATACAAACGCTCCGACGCCGCGGTGTGTGTCGCGTACGCGTCGGCGGTCCAGATCGCCTCGAATCGCTGGACCAGGTCGCCGGAGGAGACGACCGACGCCCCACAGTCGCGCACCGCTTCGACGGTTCCGGCGTCGACCCGGGACACATACGGGATCGCGTTCCCCGGCGAGTACTCCATCGCCACTCGCTTCACGCCCCGCAGCAGCTCCCGAAGCCCGCTGGCGAGCTGTTCTCTGCCTGCATATGCACGCTTTTCGCCCGGCAGATCGTCAAGATTGTGCCGCTCGATGGCATGCACGAGGCCCCGCGGCGCGCCGTCGGCGGGCACGAGGTAGTACCAGCGCCGCGTCGCCATCTTTCCGGAGGACGCCAGGCCTGCCAGCCGCGAGGCAATCGGGTTCGACCCGTGAAAGTCGTAGAGCAGCCAGCCGTCGAGCTTGTCTTCCTTCAGCGCCCGCTGGACGGCGTCGATGGGCAACACCATGAGTTGAGTATACCGCCGCGCACTCTACCGGGTAAGACGACGAAACCCTTCGTGAGGTTTGACCCGTATAATGAAAGGTGCCTGCCTGGAGTCCTGGTCCGGCCCGTGCCGGATGTTACAGATGAAAGCTATGCGTACTACGCTTCCGGCTGTTCTGACTCTTGCTGCGCTTGCCGGCCCGGCCATGCTCGCGCAACAGACGCGGCCTCCGGCCCAGAGCCGCCGCCGCCGATCACCTTCAAGGTCGAGGTCAACTACGTCGAGATCGACGCGTCTGTCACCGATCAGCAGGGCAACTTCGTCCGCGACCTGACCAAGGATGACTTCGAGCTGTCGGAGCAGGGCAAGTCCCAGTCGGTCTCGGTCTTCTCGCTCGTGGACATCCCGATAGCCCGCTTCGACCCGCCGCTGTTCAAGACGAAGCCCATCGAGCCGGATGTCCGGAGCAACCGGCACGAATTCGACGGCCGCGTCTTCGTGATCGTGCTCGACGACCTGAACACCAATTTCGCGCGCACGTCGCGCGTCAAGGCTGCCGCGCGGCAGTTCATCGAGCGCTATCTCGGCGCGAACGACATCGCGGCGGTGATCCCGACGGGCGGCCGGACGAGCGCGGGCCAGGAATTCACCAGCAGCCGCGAACGGCTGCTCCGCGCCGTCGACAAGTTCATGGGCCAGAAGGAGCGCTCGGCCACGCTCGAGAAGATCGACGACTACTACCGATCGCGGGATCTCGGCACGGGCGCGCTCCCCCGCGATCCGATCGAGGCGTTGCGCGTGTTCAAGGCCCGCAACACCTACCTCACCCTGAAGAACGTCGCCGACTACCTGAATGGCATCCGTGGCCGCCGCAAGGCGGTCGTGCTGTTCAGCGAAGGCGTCGAATACGACACGTACGACCAGATCACCAACACGTACGCCGCGGACATCCGCGACGCGAGCCGCGATGCGATCGCGGCCGCGACGCGCGCCAACGTCAGCATCTATTCCGTCGATCCGCGCGGGCTCGGGGGCTTCGAAGACGCCGCCGAGATCGGGTCGCTGCCCGACGATCCTTCGCTCGGGCTCGGGACGCTCGCGCTGCAGCGCGAGATGGAGCTCTCGCAGGACAGCCTGCGCGTGCTGTCGAACGAGACCGGCGGATTCGCCGCCGTGAACAGGAACGACTTCTCCACGAGCTTTGCGCGCATCATCCAGGACAACAGCAGTTACTACGTGCTTGGGTACTACTCGACCGACACCCGCCGCGACGGGCAGTTCCGGGGGGTGACTGTCCGCGTCAAGCGGCCAGGGCTCGAGGTGCGCGCGAGAAAAGGCTACGTCGCGCCGCGAGGCCGTCCGCCGGCCGGCACGCCTCCGCCGAGCATCAAGGCCTCAGTCGAGTTGCGTGATGCGTTGAACAGTCCGATCGCGGTCAGCGGTCTGCCGCTCAACGTCGTCGCCGCACCGCTGCTCGGCGCGCGGCCGAACGCGTCCGTGCTCGTCGCCCTCGAGGTCGAGGGCAGCCGGCTGAAGTTCAAGGAGGACGGCGGAACGTTCTCCGACGATATCGAAGTCGTGATAATGGCCGCTGACGAGAACGCCAAGATCCGCGACGGCGCGCGCGACGTCGCGCAGCTGCGCCTGAAGGCCGATACCCATGCCGCGGTGATGCGCTACGGCGTCCGGATCCTGCGCAGGCTCGCGCTGCCGCCGGGCCGGTATCAGCTTCGCATCGGCGCGCGCGAGTCCGGCGGCGGTCTCATCGGATCCGTCTTGTACGACCTCGACGTCCCGGACTTCACGAAGGAGCCACTCGCGATGAGCGGTTTGCTCATCACGTCCAAGGCAGCCTCGCGGATTCCGACGGCCAACAACGACCCGGAGTTCAAGGAGATCCTCCCGTCGCCGCCGACGGCGGTGCGGGTGTTCCCGGTGAACGACGTCATGACGATCGCCACTGACGTCTACGACAATCGCATCAATACCCCGCATCGGGTCGAAATCAAGACGACGGTCACGGCGGATGATGGGAAGGTCGTGTTCACGTCGACCGACGAGCGGAAAACCGAGGAGCTGAAGGGCGCCGGGACGTTCGGGCACGTCGCGAACATTCCGCTCACGGGTGTCGCGCCTGGACGCTACGTGCTGAGGGTCGACGCGCGCGTGCTGTTGTCCAACGGCGCCACCGCGTCGCGCGAGGTGGAGTTCCTGGTTCGCTAGCGAGACCCTCCCCGGCACGCGAATGGCATAGGGCTACAGGGAATGGAGCACCGGTTCATGTCCGGGACCCTGGAAACCATAGCCCAAGGCGACGGCAGCCGCGTGGTGGAGCCGCGCCGGTTCATCGCCCGCAAACCGGCGGCGTTCGCGGCCATCTGGGCCGCGCACGCGGGACCGGAGGCGCCAGTGCCTCCGGTCGATTTCGAGTCGCGGATGGTCGCGGCTGTCTTCGCCGGCGAGCGCCCGACGCCAGGCTTCGAGATCCTCATCACCGGGAGCGCACCGGGCAGGCAGGGGCTCACGATCCTCGTGGACGAGCGGGTGCCCGATCCCGCCTCGCTCGCGGCGCAGATCATCGTCTCGCCCTTTCACATCGCCACGCTGCCGCGCTTCGACGGCGAGATTCACTTCCGCAGCTCAAAAGATCACCTCGGCGCCATACACCCTGAGCCGCACGCGGCAGACTCTTCCACAGGATTGACCCCGCAGGCCGCAGCCGCGCTGGCCTATCTTGCCGGACCGTTTTCGGGGGCGCTGCTGCTGGCCGTCGAGCGAACCAGCCGCTTCGTGAGATTCCACGCGTGGCAGGCAGTGCTGGGGCTGGGCGGGCTGGGGCTGGTCGCCGGACTGTCGCTGGTGCTGGCCTTCCTCATGCTGATGGCGTCGCCAACCGCGTTCTGGGTCATGCTCTGGCTGTCGGCGTTTGCGGCGGTCGCGTGGGTCGTGGTGTGGGGTGTCTGCCTCTTCCAGGCGTACAAGGGTCGTTCGTGGAAACTGCCGCTCGCCGGCGACTACGCCGAGCGGTACGCGATCGAATCCTCACCGAGAGCCTGAGTCGACCGTTTCACCATCCCTCGCGCTGGCGCAGCGACGAGACGTGCGCGGCGTGGTGCCGTCCGTGCCAGGCGTAAAGTTGCAGCATCCAGTCCAGCGTGCGGCCGCCGTGCTCAGGATGAGTGAGAGGCCGCGCGAAGTCACGCGCGCCCATCGACTCCATCAGAATCACCCAGCGTCGATGCAGCGCTTCGAGGAGCGTCAGCGAGACGTCGGGCGGCGTGCGCGCCGTGTCCGCAATCTTCGCCCACGCGGCTTCGTCGTAGGGCTTGATCGTCGGATTGTCTTCGGTCAGGGCCAGCTTGAACCGGCAATACGCGTTGAGGTGGCTGTCGGGGACGTGATGGAGGACCTCGCGGACGGTCCAACCACCCGGCCGATAGGGCGTGTCGAGCTGCCGATTGTCCAGGCCCGTGACGCCGGCACGCAGCAGCGCCGGCGCGTCCGCAATCTGGCGAATCCAGGCGGTCCGTTTGTCGGTGGTCGTGGCGGGGTCGACGACGAACTTGCCGACGGGATAGCGGAGATCATCCATCCGCGCATTCTACGCCGGCGTCTGGCATCGCAAAGAGCCGGTCGCCGATTGGACCGCCCTGCCTGCCTAGAATTTCGTGACTTTCTTGATGTCGATCGACCCGTTCGCGTGCTTGAACGTGTACATGTTGGTGTACAGGTCTTGCTTGGCTGCCGAGTGCATCGTGAACTCGACGATCTCACCCGGGTTCAACAGCTTCTTGTGCACGTAACGATCGTTCGACACGATATCGCGCTTGGTGTTGTACCAGAACTCCTCGACCTGCATGAGCGCGATCGAGCCCTTCGAAATGTTCTTCACTTTGAGCGTGGTCTGGATCTCGTTGCCGACTCGCCTGGACTTGCCCTGGATGACCTCTACATAGGCCTGACCCTTCACCGGCGGGACCCACTTGGCTGGATCGGCGGGCGTCTGGGCGGGAGCGGCCGGTTTCGTCTGCGCCGGTTTCGTCTGCGGGGATGCGGGCGTTGCAATCAGCGCGCAGAACAAACACCCGGCGGCGGCTGCGAACGCGAAGCGTTTCATGGCAAGCCTCCCGGCTTTAGAGCTCAGCTTACGGGGAACAGCGTCTTCCGAAGCTTCCTACGACAGCCGGGCTCGGAGTGCTGACAGTCCCGGCTGAGAGCCAGAGTATAGCCGAGGGCCGGCGCTCTGCGATTTACATCTCCCCGTTCCAGTCTTCCGGCTCGGGGTTTGACGCTCGGAAGATCTCGAGGTGCCACTTGCCGCCGCCCCAGGGCTCGATGACCTCGGCGGCGACGACGTCCACGAGGATTTCGGCGAACGTGCGGCCTTCCGGATCCCCCTCGAGGTGATAGGCGGCCTCGTCCCACGCGAAGCTCGGGTACAGCACCATCGTCAGGAACAGATCGTACCCGTCGTCGACGACGATGAGCTGACCGCATGGGCGCTTCAGCGTCGAGTGGTAGATCAGGTACTTCTCGGCGCTGTGCGCGCGGATGTATCGCTTGAGCGCGAATTCGCGCGCGACGATTTCTTCGACGGCGATCTTCTTGTCCCAGCAGTCACGGCAATAGCGTTCCTCGCCCCGCGGCTCGGACACGTCCTTCGCGCCGCACAGGGCGCACCGTGACTGCGTGAGGGCTTTGCGGGACATCGATCGATTGTACTACTACGGTAGCTTGACCGCTTCGTGCATCGCCCGCGTGTACATCTCTTCCGCGTACTCCTTGACCATGCGGCGCGCGCAGAATCGCGGCGACACGGTCACGATCGCCTGGCGGACCGTGGCCAGCCAGCGTCGCGGGATTCCCTGCGCGTCGCGATCGTAGAACGTCGGCACGACGTCGCGCTCGAGCAGCTCGTACAGCGCGTCCGCGTCTGCGGCGTCGATCGCTTCGGGGTCGGTTCCCTGCGGGCGTCCCTCGATCAGCCAGCCGTTGGCGCCGGTGAAGCCTTCCGCCCACCAGCCGTCGCCGATGCTCAGGTGCGGAACACCGTTGATCGACGCCTTCATCCCGCTGGTGCCCGACGCCTCCAGCGGCTTGCGCGGATTGTTGAGCCAGACATCGCAGCCCTGCACCAGGAAATGCGCCACGTGCAGATCGTAGTCGTCCACGAACGCAATGCGCCCGCCGAACATGGGATCGATCGCACGGCGATACACCTGCTGCAGCAGGTGCTTGCCGGTCTCGTCGGCCGGATGGGCCTTGCCGGCGAACACGATCTGCACCGGCCTGCGGGCGGCGGTCAGGATGGCGACCAGCCGTTCGGGGTTGCGGAAGATGAGCTCGGAGCGCTTGTAGCCCGTGAACCGCCGCGCAAATCCCAGCGTCAGCGCGTTGGGATCGAGCAGGGTCCCCGAGGCGACGACGCGCGCCGCGCTGACGTGCTCTTCTTTCCAGCGCTGACGCGCGCGCTCGCGGATGAACGCGAAGAGATACGTCCGGAGCGCCTGCCGCGCCTCCCAGAGCTTCTCGTCGGGGATGCTCATGACCGCTTCCCACAGGGCCGCCTCGTCGTGCCGCTCGCGCCAGCCTGAGGGGAGCCAGGCGTCGAAGAGCGCCGTCATCTCCGCGGACAGCCACGTGGGCAGGTGAATGCCGTTGGTGATCGCACGGACCGGCCGCTGCTCGCTGGGAACGCCCGGCCAGATCGGTCCCCACATCTCGCGCGTGACCTGGCCGTGCAGCTGGCTGACGCCGTTGACGAAGTTCGACGTGCGCAGCGCCAGCGCCGTCATGTTGAAGAGCGGTCCGCTGCCGTTGTCGTAGTGTCCCAGCGCCAGAAAGGCGTCGCGATAGCTGCCGAGCGTGCCCCAGGCGCCCGAGAGGTGCGTTTCGACCAGGTTGAACGGAAACGCATCGTGGCCGGCGGGGACGGGCGTGTGCGTCGTGAAGATCGTCGTGCGGCGGACGTCCTCGAGCGCCGACTCGAAGCTGTCACCCGTCTCGATGAGTTCGCGGATGCGCTGCAGGACCACGAACGCCGCGTGCCCTTCGTTGAGGTGCCAGGCCACAGGGCGGTGGCCCATTGCTTTCAGCGCGCGCACGCCGCCGATGCCCAGGACGATCTCCTGCTGCACCCGCATCTCGCGGTCGCCGCCGTAGAGACGCGCGGTCAGCTCGCGATCCCAGGGCGCGTTCTCCTCGAGATCGGTATCGAGCATGTAGAGCTTCACGCGCCCGAGCAAGACCTCCCAGATCGAGACGAGGACGCTCCGGTTGCCGAGCGGGACGGCGATGACGCAGGGCTGCCCGTCGCTGGTGACCGCGCGCTCGATCGGCGCATCCGTCCAGTTCAGGCGCTCGTAGATTTCCTGCTGCCACCCTTCGGGCGACACCGTCTGGTGAAAGTAGCCCTGCGGGTACATGAAGCCGATGCCGATGAGCGGAATGCCCAGGTCGCTGGCTTCCTTGCAGTGATCGCCCGCGAGCACGCCCAGGCCGCCGGCGTAGATCGGCAGCGATTGATGCAGCGCGAACTCCGCGGAGAAGTAGGCGATCGGGCCATGCGGGTGCGGGTGTCGGCGCTGCCACCACGTGTCGTGCGCGCTGCGGGCGCGATCGAGCGCCTCGAGCGCGGCGTCGTACACCTTCAGGAATCCCGGGTCGCCCGCGGCCCTGGCGAGCAGGTCCGGCGACACCAGCCGCAGCATGAGCACCGGGTTGTGCGCGGTCTGACGCCAGAGCGGGTAATCCACCTTGCGGAAGACCTCGCGGGCCTGGGTGTTCCACGTCCACCACAAATCACCCGCGAGCTCGGGCAGGCGGCGAAGACGATCGGGCAGTGCGGGAGGCTGTGCGTTGGTCACGATATCCAAAGTGTCCTTGTGAGCTGTTTAGGTTGCGCCCACGAGCTGGGCGAACTTCGCCAGGTCGATGTTTCCACCCGACACGACGGCGACGACCTTGCGGTGGCCGCGCTCGACGATCGCGGGCGACAATGCCGCGGCGACCGCACACGCGGCCGCGCCTTCGGCGATGACGTGGTTGCGCTCCGCCACGATTCTCATGGCGCTGGCCGCCTCGTCCAATGTGACGACCAGCGATTCGGCCACCCAGGCCTTCAGCAGCGGCCACATGCCGGCGATGACGGACTTGCCTCCGGCCCCGTCGACGAAGGAGGCGCGCCACCCGTCGAAATAGGTGGCCTTGCCTGCCTTGAACGACGCCGCAAGCGGCGCCGCCGTCTCCGGTTCCGCCGCGTAGACCTTCGCCGTCGTCCGCGCGTGAATGGCGCACGCGATGCCGGACAGCAGCCCGCCGCCGCCGAGCGGCGCGATGACGGCGTCGACGTCCGGCAGATCCTCCAGGATCTCGAGGCCGATGGTGCCGTTCCCGCTGATGAACCGGTCGTCGTCGAAGGGATGCACGAAGTGGCCCTGCATGCGATCGGATCCGTGCTGTTCGACCGTGCGCCAGCACTCTTCGTAGGTCGCCGGCACGATGGTCGCACCGAGCCGCTCGATCGCGCGCAGCTTGGTTTCGGGCGCCGTGTCCATCACCATGACGCTGCACTTCACGCCCGCCAGCCGCGCGGCGAGCGCCACGCCCTGCGCGGCGTTGCCGGCGCTCACGGTCCAGACGCCGCGGGCGAGCTGGTCCGGCGTGAGATGGCTCACCGCGTTGTACGCGCCCCGAATCTTGAAGGAGCCAATCGGCTGCAGCGTTTCGAGCTTGAGGAAGATCTCGGGCTGCTGTGCGTCCGTTGGCAAACGGACGAGCGGTGTCCGCACCGCGGCCTCGTAGACCCGGGTGGCTGCGTCGTGAATCGTGTCCAGCGAAATATTCCTGGTCAAGAGGTCAGATCCTATCAAATCAGCTACACTACCGCAGCCGGAGCGACACCGCATGCGCATGGTCACCGCCCTGACGTGCACGCTGGTCTGCGCGAGCGCGGCGTTCGCGCAGACGCCCTCCACGCGTGAGCTCGAACGCATCAACTGGATGGAGTTCCGCGAGGTCGTTCCGAAGACGATCGACACGGTGCTCGTGCCGCTGGGCACGCTGGAACCGCACGGCGTGACGGCCAACGGCGCCGACATCATCGCGCCGGTCGCGATTGCGAGAACGATCGCGGCCCGCGTCAACGCCCTCATCGCGCCGGTCGTGCCCTACGGCATCACAGGTTCGCTGGATGCGTACCCCGGCGCGTTCACCATCCCGGAAGACGTGTATCGCCCGTACATCAAGGCCGTTCTGCTGGGCCTCGCGAAGAATCATTTCCGCAACATTATCCTGATCAACGGCCACGGCGGACCTCAAACTGCGGTGCTCAACTCGCTCGGCGTCGAAGTAGGGCGCGAGACCGGGGTGCGCACGCTCGTCATCAACTGGTGGACGTACTGTTCGGACGTGACGCTGGACGTGTTCGGCGAGGACGGCGGCCACGCCGGCGAGAACGAGAACGCGTTCATGCTCGCCATCGATCCGGCGCTCGTGCACAAGGGACGCTACACGGGACCGGAGATGACGACCGCGAATCCCCCGGCGGGCGCCTGGAGCGCGTATCCCAGCCCGTCGAGCATCGGCCTGTATAAAGAAGGACAGGGATTCCCGAAGTTCGATCCCGTGAAAGCGAAGCGCTATTTCGAGCGGGTCAACGACAAGGTCGGGAAGCTCGTGGAAGACACCATACGCAAGTGGAACATGATCGATGGGAAATAGCTCTCAGCTGACAGCTGAGGAGGATTCATGGTACGCAAGCTGAATCGACGCGAATTCGTTGTCACCGGCGCGGCCGCGGGCCTGGCCGCGGCCACACACTCCCGCACGTCAGCGCAGGCGCCCACGATGATGACCAAGAGCAGCGTCAAGCCCGTCGTGGTGTCGTCCGCGAACGGAAACCGCTTCAAGAACGGCGGTTCGAAGACGGGCGTCGAGATCGCCTTCGGCATGATCACGGACGGCAAGGACGTCCTCGACGCCCTCATCGCCGGCGTCAATCTCTGCGAGCTCGATCCCGAGGACACCAGCGTCGGCTACGGCGGGCTGCCCAACGCGGAAGGCGTCGTGCAGCTCGACGCGTCCTGCATGCACGGGCCGCTGAAGCGCGCGGGCGCCGTCGCCTGCATCGAAGGCGTCCGGACGCCGTCGCTCGTCGCGCAGAAGGTGATGAACGAGACGGACCATCACCTGCTCGTCGGCAAGGACGCGCAGAAGTTCGCGAAGAGCCTGGGGTTCAAGATCGAGGAGGATCTCAACACCGAGACGTCGCGGGCGCGCTGGGTCGAGTGGCGGCGTCGCACCGATCCGCTGCACTACCTGGATCCCATCAAGCGGGAAGCGGCGTTCCGCCAGGTCGAACGCGACATGATTGCGGAAGGGCTCATCGATCCGAACCATTTCTACGGAACCATCAACTGCAACGGCATCAACGCCAAAGGTGAGATCTGCGGCGTGACGACGACCAGCGGCCTGGCCTGGAAGATTCCCGGCCGCGTCGGCGACTCGCCGATCCTCGGGGCCGGCCTCTACGTGGACGGCGACGTCGGCGCCGCCGGTTCCACCGGCCGCGGCGAGGCCAATCTCTACAACCTTTGCTCCTATCTCATCGTCGAAGAGATGCGCCGGGGGAAGCATCCCAAGGATGCCGGGCTCGAGGCGCTGCGGCGCATCAAGGCCAACACGATTGAAAAGCGGCTGCTCAACGCCCGTGGTGAACCGAACTTCAACATCAATTTCTATATCCTCAACAAGAAGGGGGAGTACGCCGGCGTCGCGATGTATTCGCCGTCGCCCCGCGGCCAGCAGTTCGCCGTGTGTGACGAGAAGGGCGCCCGGCTCGAGTCGAGCGAGCCGCTCCTTCAGGGCAATACCGACTGATCGGGTCGCACGCCCGGTCTGGATCGCCGCGCACGTCGTGCTCGCGGTCCTGCTGCTGGCGCACGGCAGCGAGGGCACGTTCGCCCAGTCGACGCCTCGACTGCCGCCACTGCTCGACCTTTACGAGCGCGGCGAGTACGGCGCGGCGCTGACTCCCCTTGGCCCGTGGCCGAACTCCGAGCGGTTGCTCGAACGGTTGCGGGATGATGCCCCGCGGTGGATCGAGGCCACGGGTCCCGACGCCGCTCCCCGCCGACGGCTGATTGCCGCATCGTTCGCCCTCGAAGCCGCCCATCGCGGTCTGGCCAACTGGGATGATGCCCGCCACCTCGTGGAATGGGGCTGTCAGCTGCTGCGCGTCGGGCCGCCGCAGCCCGCCGAACGAACCTGGCAGCTGGCGTCGGTCGCGTTGATCCAGGGCGCAAGCGACGTCATCTTTCTGACGGGTCTTCCCAGGAACGCGAGGGATCCTCACCCGTCGCGCGGGACGGCCATCGACCATCTGACGCACGCGGAGCTCCGCTTTCCAGACGAGGCTCGCCTTCGGCTGGCTCGCGCGGTCGTTCAGGAATTCCGGAGCTGGGGACAGGACTCGAAGAACCCGCGACTGGCTCGAGGCGGGACTCCGACGCTCGACATGGGTGGCGGCGGGAATCTCGATCGGATGCAATTCCTGGTCAGTGACGTTCCGGACATCCGGTTCGATCGCGAGACGGCACAGGCCATCGCCACCAGTCGCCTCCGCGGCGTCGGCGGCGTCCGGGATCTGGTTGCAGCGCGGAAGAGCCTTCAGCTCTGGAATCTCATCGACCTGTTCGAGCCTTTCCTGGCGGACGAGACGACCCGTGCAGACGCGCACGTCCGCCTGGGACACACCTACCTGCGTCTCGCACAGCCCGATAAGGCGCAGGCACATTTCCAACAGGTCACCGCGATCACGACCGATCCTTTCCTCATCTACCTCACGCGGTTCTTTGCGGGACGGATCCACGAGGCAGCCGGAGATCGCGCCGCTGCGATCGCGGCGTATCGCGAGGCGCTCCAGTCGGTACCCCGAGCCGAATCCGCCGCGCTGGCTCTCGGGAGGCTCCTCTTCACCGGCGATGAGCGCGACGAAGCCTTTGACGTCGTCGCGGCCTCGTTGTCACAAGGGCCGGTTCAGGATCCGTGGCGGCAGTATCCGTCGGGCGGTTTCCATCTCTGGCCGACGTTGATCGCGCGCCTTCGCCAGGAGCTTCGGTGACGCGCAGACCGTCCGCGGCCGCCGGCGTCTTGCTCATCGCGATCGTGATGATGTTGGAGCCGGTCGCCACGCAGCGCCCCACTCTTCGTTCGGGGACGACCGTCGTGGCGGTGAACGTTGCGGTCCGAGCCGGCAACGCCCCGGTTGCGGGACTCACCGCGGCCGATTTCGTCCTGACCGACAACGGCGTGCCGCAGAAGATTGCCGAAGTGGGGCTCGAGGCGGTCCCCATCGACACCACCGTGATCCTCGATACGAGCGGCAGCACGGCGGGCATCATCGATCGGCTGAAGAGAGACGTGCGTGATATCGCGAAGCTGTTGAGACCGGTCGATCGGCTTCGCTTCCTGACCATGGACTCCTACGTCTACGAGATCGTGCCGCTCGGGCCCGCGAAGGCGCTTCCGTCGCTGGATCGGCTGGCTGGCGGCGGCGCGACGTCAGCCTACGACGCGCTCGTCGCCGCGATGATCACCCGGGTGGACATCGATCGTCGCCACCTGGTCGTGGCGATCACTGACGCCATCGATACCGTCAGCGTGCTCGACGCGCGCGCGGTCCGCGACGTTGCCTCGCGCTCGGACGCGGTGCTGCACATCGCGATGGTCGAACCCGACAGCGGAGATCCCCCTCGATTCCGTCCGTGGGTGGCCTATCAGGACCGCGAGTTCGAGACGCTCGAGGATGCCGCAGCCAGAACGGGCGGCGAGCTCCACCGGCCGGACGACTCACGGAAAGGCACCGTCGAGAACTTCAAGCGCGTGTTCGACGACTTCCGCAGCAGCTACGTCCTCCGGTACACGCCCGCCGGCGTCGCGCCAGCGGGGTGGCATTCGCTCAAGGTCACGCTCGCGCGCACCGGCCGTTACTCGATTCGCGCGAGGTCCGGGTACTTCGGGCGCACCTGAGAGCCCACAGATCATCCGCCCACGTCCTGCACTGATCGAGCAAGCCGTTCAGACGATTGGCGTGATCGCGAGCGTCGAGTCGACGACCGCGCGCGCCTGCGCGTCGCTGACACGCCGGATCGCGCCAGGCGTCAAGCCGGTTCTCTGGCGGAGCGCGTCGTACAGGCTGTGCCGGCTGCCGTATCCGGCCTCTTCGGCAACGCGACCCGCGTTCGAGTCGGGCCGCCGCAATTCCGCCATAGCCCACTGCAGGCGCACTCGTGAGCATTCTGTCGAATACCGATCAAGCGAGGCCAGATTCGGCTTTCCTGACTTCCCTCGAACATTGGGCTGACCTGGCGCAGTGCTCAGAAGGAGTTGCGTGGGCCTTTAACAAGGCGTTGCGACTTGGATAGACTCGCGACGGAAAAGGGCACGCACGGATACCGGGGCGGGCTGACGGTTTTGACTACGACATCGCGTACCGCTAAGGGCTCGCGTCGTTGGGGTCAGATCTTGTATTTCAACATTTCGACGATGTTGAAATACAAGATCTGACCCCCGCTCGAGGATGCCGCAGCCCGAACGGGCGGCGAGCTCCACCGGCCGGACGACTCACGGAAAGGCACCGTCGAGAACTTCAAGCGCGTGTTCGACGACTTCCGCAGCAGCTACGTCCTCCGGTACACGCCCGCCGGCGTCGCGCCCGCGGGGTGGCATTCGCTCAAGGTCACGCTCGCGCGCACCGGCCGCTACACGATTCGCGCGAGGTCCGGGTACTTCGGCCGCCCGTAACCACGGATCACACGGATTACACGGATCGGATTCGGTGGGCCGTCCCGCTCGTCGAGTCCACCGAACTACCACCGGCACCGTACCCGTGTATATAATTGCCCGCCACTCTGCGTCCTGGAGGCAGCAATGAGGTTATTCCGTCTGGTTGGGCTCGGTGCGATGCTCGCCATCGCGTTCGCAGGGCAGTCGATTCTGTCAGAACAGACGCCCGCGGCGAAGAAGGGCGGCGGTCCGTTCGACTCGCTGCGCTTCCGGCAGATCGGGCCGGCGAGCATGTCGGGACGCATCGCCGACCTGGCGGTCTACGAGGCCAATCCGATGATCTACTACGTCGGTACGGCCCATGGTGGCGTCTGGAAGACGACCAACAACGGCACGACCTTCGAAGCGCAGATGCAGGATCAGGGTCTCATGTCGATCGGCGACGTGACGATCTCGCAGTCCAACCCGGATCTCGTGTGGGTGGGTACCGGCGAGTCGAACAACCGCCAGAGCACCTCCTGGGGCGATGGCGTTTACAAGTCCACCGACGGCGGAAAGACTTACACCAACATGGGCCTGGCCACTTCGCGCCACATCAACCGCATCCTCATCGATCCGCGGAACAACGACGTGGTCCTGGTAGCAGCCACTGGCAGCCTATGGGGTCCGGGCGGAGACCGTGGCGTCTACAGGACGATCGACGGCGGCAAGACGTGGAAGCAGGTCCTGAAGGTCGACGAGGAAACGGGCGCCAACGAGCTCGTGATGGACCCGTCGAACAGCCAGGTGCTGTGGGCGTCGACGTACCAGCGGCGCCGGACCGCGTGCTGCATGAATGGCGGCGGCCCCGGCAGCGGCATCTGGAAATCGACCGACGGTGGCGAGACCTGGACGCGGATCAAGGGCGGCCCGCTCGACGGTCCTCTCGGGAGGATCGCGCTCGACGTGTATCGGCGGCGCCCGAACATCCTCTATGCGTTGATTGAGGGCCCGGGTGGCGGGGGACGCGGCGGCGGAGGCGAGGAAGGCCCGGGCCAGGCGGCTGCCGGCGGCCGAGGAGCAGAAGGTGGTGGTCGCGGCGAAGGCGGCGGACGGGGCGGTGGTGGCGGCGTGAGCGCGGCGCCCACGGGGCTCTATCGTTCGGACGATGCCGGAGCGACGTGGCGCAAGGTGAGCAACGCGAATCCGCGGCCGATGTATTTCAGCCAGGTCCGCATCGATCCCAACGATCCTGAAGTCGTGTATCTGGGAGGCGTCGATCTCCATCAGACGCTCGACGGCGGCCGCACCGTCAACACGGCGGCGGCCTCACGGACGCACTCGGATCATCACGCGATCTGGATCAACCCCGCCAACTCGAACCACGTCCTGATCGGGAACGACGGCGGCCTCGCTGTGTCGTACGACATGTCCAAGACATGGGTGTTCATTCCCAACCTGCCAGTCGGGCTCTTCTATCACGTGAGTTACGACATGGCCACGCCGTACAACATCTGCGGCGGCATGCAGGACAACTACAACTGGTGCGGGCCCAGCCAGACGCGGAGCACTGCGGGCATCGGCAACCATCACTGGGCCACGATCCAGGGAGGCGACGGGTTCGTCGTGCTGCAGGATCCGACAGACTTTCGCGTGGCCTTCAGCGAGTCGCAGGACGGCAACATCGTCCGCGTCGATCGCGTGACGGGCGAGACCATGCAGATCCGGCCTCAGCCGGGTCCGGGTGAGCCGCCGCTCAGGTGGCACTGGGATACGCCGCTCATCCACTCGCCGCACGACCCGAAGGTGGTCTATGCGGCGGCCAACAAGGTGTTCCGGTCGTCCGACAAGGGGCTCTCGTGGGTCGCGGTGAGCGCCGACCTCACGACCGGTCAGAACCGCGACGAGATCGCGACCATGGGCGTCAAGGGGAGCGAGATCAACATCTCGCGCAATGACGGCATCCAGGCGTGGCCCGCGATCGTGTCGTTCGCCGAGTCGCCCAAGCGTCCCGGCGTCCTGTATGCGGGAACCGATGATGGACAACTGGCTGTGACGCGCGACGCCGGCAAGACATGGTCGCAAGTCATCGACAAGGTTTCCGGCGTTCCAAAGGGGATTTACGTCTCGGAGGTCGTCCCGTCCCGGTTCGACGAAGGCACGGTCTACGCGACATTCGACGGTCATCGTCAGAACGACTTCGAAACCTACGTCTACGCGAGCAACGACTTCGGTCAGACGTGGCGTTCCATCAACGCGAATCTCAAGGGCGAGATCGCCCGAACGCTCACCGAAGACCTGAAGAACCCCGACGTGCTGTATCTCGGGACCGAGACCGGGCTGTTTCTGTCGCTCGATCGCGGCAAGAGTTGGCAGCGGCTGCGCGCGAACCTGCCCACCGTGCGCATCGACGAGATTACGCTGCACCATCGCGACAACGCGATGATCCTCGCGACCCATGGGCGCGTGATCTGGATTCTGGACAACCTGGCTCCCATTCAGGAGTTCGCGGCCGCGCAGACGACGACCGCCGACGCAAAGCTGCTTCGCGGTGCCCGCCTACGCGATGTACCGCCGCTCCGTGGAGCGATCGCAACTATCAGTTCTGGGGCGACCAGACGTTCTTCGGCGAGAACCCTCCGCAGGCCGCGGTGATCTCGTGGTACCTCAAGAAACCGGTCAACACGCTGCAGCTCAAGATGACTGACGCAGCGGGCCGCGAGGTGCGCGAAATTTCCGGCCCCGTGCTCGCCAGCGTGAATCGCGAAGGCATTCAGTCGGCGTGCTGGGATCTGCGCGTGCAACCGGCACCAGCGCCGGCGTTCGGCGGCCAGGGGAGAGGGCAGGGTGGCCGCGGCGCCGAGGGTGGCCGTGGCGCTGAGGGTGCGGGCCGTGGAGAACAGGCCGGTCGCGGCGGACAGGGCGGCGGCGGTGTGCAGAGCCCGTTCGGCGCCGGCTGCGGCGGCGGCGGTGGCGCCGGCCGCGGCGGGTTCGGCGGCGGAGGCGGCGGCAATCCCGGGCCCTTCGTCCTGCCCGGCATGTACAACGTCGCGCTCGTCGTCGACGGCAAGACCGTCGACACGAAGCCGCTGCGCGTGATGGCGGACCCGGAAGTCGTCTTGACCGAGGTCGAGCGGAAGCGCATGTTCGACATGGCGATGGAGATGCACGAGCTGCAGCGCCGGAGCACGGAGGTCGGAACCGGCGTGACGTCGCTCAACACGAGGCTCACGGAGCTGGTCAAGGAAGTCGGCGAGAAGACCGACGTGCCAGCCGATCTCAAGTCATCGGTCGGGTCGTTGCAGAAAGAAGTGGCGGCGCTCGCGCCCAAGTTCGCCGCGCCCGCCGGCGGTCGTGGCGGCGGCGGCGGTGGCGGCCGCGGCGGTGGCGCCGGCGACAGCCTGGTCGCCCGGGTGGGTCAGGCCAAGAACGGCCTGATGGCCGGCATGCCGGCGACCGAGCAGACGATGCGGGCGTACAACGAGGCGAGGACGCAGCTGCCGAAGGCGATCGCCGACGCCAATACGCTCTTCACGCGGGCGGCCACGCTCAGCAGCGCGCTGACGAAACACAACCTGACGCTGACGGCGCCAACACCGGTCAAATGAGGTGCTGAAGGTGCTGGAGGTGCTGCCTTCGGTGCCCTCATTGTCGCCCGTACTTGCCGAGGAGCGCTTTGAGTTGGTCGACTGGCAGCGCTCTGACGGTCCGTCCGTTCCCCGTGGTGTCGGTGGCCTTGAGCAGCGAGTTGTAGACCGCTTCCTCCGTGGCGTCGAGCACGGCTTCGAACAGGCCTGACACGGCGTCCGTCGGCAGGATCGTGCGGGGCTGCGGGCCGTTGGTGTTCGTCACCCGCAGGCTCGGATGCGTCGAGAACGCGATCGCGAAGTCGCCGCTGCCGTTGGAGTAGGTGGAGCCCGTCCTCGCGAGCGCGAAGACGGCGCGCGCGGCGAGCCGCTCGAGGTCGCGCGCGTCGAGCGGCGCGTCCGTGGCCACGACGATCATGCAGGATCCGTCCGCCGGGTCCGCGCGGAGGTCCATCGCGGAAGCGCCGGTTCGCGGGGTGAGCTCGCGCCAGACGGGGACTCCGGCGATCGTCAGGCGGCCCCCGTAGTTCGACTGCACGAGCACGCCGACCGTCCACGTGTCGTTCTGCTGCTGCACGGTGCGCGAGGACGTGCCGATCCCGCCTTTCCAGCCGAACGCCACGGTCCCCGTGCCGGCGCCGACCGCCCCCTCGTCAACGGCCCCGTCACGCGCGTTCGCGATGGCCGACGTCACGTGATCGCGCGTGACGTGCAGACCCCGGATGTCGTTCAAGCCGCCATCGTTCGTTTCGCCAACCAGACCGTTGACCGATCGGACGGCATCGTTGCCCGGCTGAGCAATCGTCCATCGCACGACCGCGTCGAGCGCCGCGCCGACCGACAGCGTATTGGTCAGGACAATCGGAGACTCGATCGTGCCCAGCTCCTGGACCTGGGTGGAGCCCGCCAGCTTGCCGAAGGCATTGCCGACGAACACGGCGCCGGCGACCTTCTCCCGGAAAAGGTTGCCCCCATGCGGCAGGATGGCCGTGACTCCCGTCCGCACGTTGTCGCCCGTGACGACCGTCGTATGCCCGACGCGCACGCCGCTCACGTCGGTGATCGCGTTCAACGGCCCCGGGTTTCCGGCACCGGGTCGAATCCCCAGATCGCGCGTTCGCGGCCGCCCCTGTCCCGCGACTCCGCTACCCACCGCCACGGCTATCGCCATCACGATTGCTGCAGTAAATCGCATAACTGGTCTCACAGCCTCCGAACCCCGAGCTTCCGAACCCCGAGCTACCGAGCCCCGAGCTTCCGAACCCCGAACTCCGAACCCCGAGCTTCCGAACGTCCGAGTCTCCGGCCATTTGTCCATCCGCGCTTTTGGCCCCATAATAGGGCCGCTTTCCGCCCAAGGGACTCTACGCTTCGAAGAAGAGGTGGCTTCAATGTACCAGCGATTCCTGCGGCACACGATAACGCTCTCTGTGCAGCGCTGTGCTCGTCTTCTCCTGGGCTTCCTGGCCAATCGACGCCCAGACGCCGGCCGCAGGGAAGCGGCCAATCTCGTACGACATGTTCGACGCCTGGTGGTCGATTCAGGGAACCACTCTGTCGCGTGACGGCGAGTGGCTCGCGTACGCGTTGACGTCGCAGGGGCTGGACGGCCAGCTCGTCGTCCGGAATCTCCGGACGGGGCAGGAAGTGAAGCATCCACGCGGCACCAACCCGACGTTCACGCCCGACGGCAAGTTCCTCACGTTCTCGATCGCCCAGACGAAGGCGGAGGAGGAGAAGGAACGGCTCGCCGGACGCGGTCGCGGCGGTGAGAACCAGGGACGTGGCGGAGAGACTGCGCAAGGCGGTCGCGGTGCCAACACCCCGCCGCGCACGTCCGCAGGCATCATGACGCTCGCCGACGGGCCAGGTGACGACCGTCGAGCGGATTGGGACCATCAGCATGCCGGAAGAGTCCTCCACCTGGGTGGCGATGCATCGCGGCCGTGCGGGCGCCGGCGGCGGTCGTGCCGGCCGAGGCGGACGCGGCGGCCGCGGCGGCCGTGGCGGCGGCGCGCCACCGCCCAGGCCGGCGGCGGACAGCAGGCCCAGGGTGAAGGCGAGGCCGCCGAGGGCGGCACGCGCCAGCGACGCAAGGACAACGGCAACGATCTGATCGTCCGCAACCTGGTCACGGGTCAGGAGACGACGATCCCGCTCGTCAGCGACTTTGCGTGGTCGAAGGATGGTTCATGGCTCGCGTATGCCGTGTCGTCCTCCAAGGCGGAGGAGGATGGCGCGTTCGCCCGCAAGATGGCCGATGGCACCGTCGTGTCGCTGCAGAAGGGCAAGGGGAACTACAAGAACCTGGCGTTCGACGAGGCGGGCAAGCAGCTCGCGTTCCTCAGCGACCAGGCGGAGTACGACAAGGACGTCGCGCCGTATCGCGTCTACTACTGGCGGATCACCGACACGGCCGCGACCGAGCTGGTGGCGGCGTCCACTCGCGGCATGCCGCAGGGCATGGTCGTCAGCGATCAGGCCCCGCCGCGCTTCTCGGAGGACGGCCTGCGCCTCTATCTCGGCACGGCGCCGCCGCCCGCGCCGCCCGCGGCGGAGAATGCCCCCGCAGCGCGCGCCGTCGACATCTGGTCGTGGCAGGACCCGCTGATGCAGCCTATGCAGCGCGTCCGCGCGCAGCAGGAGCGCAATCGCAACTACCGCGCCGTCGTCCATCTGGCCGACAAGCGCTTCGTGCAGCTCGCGACGCCGGACCTGCCGAACGTGAATCCGGGCGACGATCCCACCCGGGCGATCGCGACCAACGAGATGCCGTACCGGAGAGAGATGTCGTGGGACACGACGTACAGCGACGTGTTCCTCGTCGATCTCAAGAGCGGGAACCGTCAGAAGCTCCTCGATCACTGGCGTGGGACGCCGTCGATGTCGCCCGCCGGCAAGTACCTGCTGTATTTCGATGAGGGGAACGCCGACTGGTTCACGTACCGGATCGCTGACGGCGCCAAGGTGAACCTGACCGAGAAGCTCAACATCAACTTCTGGCGCGAGGATCACGATTCGCCGAGCCTGCCGCCCGCGTACGGCGCCGGCGGCTGGACGACCGACGACCGGTCGGTGCTGCTCTACGACAAGTACGACATCTGGGAGATCAGGCCGGACGGCACGGGCGCCCGGATGGTCACCAACGGTGAGGGTCGAAAACAGCAGACCGTCTTCCGCTATCGCTCGCTCGATCCCGATCAGCGCGCGATTCCCGTCGACAAACCGCTGCTGCTCACGGCGAACGACGACAAGACCGAGGCGAGCGGGTTCTACCGGACGCCGCTGACCGGCACGGCCGCGCCCGAGAAGATCGTGATGGTCGACAAGTCCTTCGGCCAGATCACGAAGGCCCGCAACGCGGATCGCCTGGTCTTCACGATGACGCGGTTCGAGGAGTTCCCGGACCTGTGGATGAGCGACGTGAACTTCAAGGACATGAAGAAGATCTCGAACGCGAACCCGCAGCAGTCCGAGTTCGTGTGGGGCAAGGCCGAGCTGATGCCGTACATCAACGCGGACGGCAAGCGTCTGCGGTCTATCCTCGTCAAGCCGGACAACTTCGACCCCTCGAAGAAGTACCCGCTGATGGTCTACATCTACGAGGAGCTCTCCGAGGGTCTGCACAATTATCGCGCGCCGAATCCGGGGACGAGCATCAACATCACGCGGTACGTCAGCAACGGGTACGTCGTGCTCATGCCCGACATCGTGTACGACACGGGCTATCCGGGTGAGAGCGCCGAGAAGTGCGTCATCCCCGCCGTCAATACCGTCGTCGCTCAGGGCTTCATCGATCCGAAGCGGATCGGCATTCAGGGGCACTCGTGGGGCGGCTACCAGATCACGCACCTGATCACGCGGACCGATCTCTTCGCCGCGGTGCAGGCCGGCGCATCGGTCTCGAACATGGTCAGCGCCTACGGCGGAATCCGGTGGGGCACGGGCATGTCGCGCGCCTTCCAGTACGAAAGGACGCAGAGCCGCATCGGCGCGCCGCCGTGGGACGCGCCGCTCCAGTTCATCGAGAACTCGCCGATCTTCTGGGTCGAGAAGGTCCACACGCCGTACCTGACGATCCACAACGACGAAGACGACGCTGTGCCCTGGTATCAGGGGATCGAGTTCTTTTCGGCGATGCGGCGGCTCAACAAGGAAGCCTACATGTTCGTCTACAACGGCGAACCGCACGGCCTCCGGAACCGGGACAACCAGAAACACTGGACCGTCCACATGGACGAGTTCTTCGATCATTTCCTGCTCGGCAAGCCGAAGCCGGAGTGGATGGTCAAGGGCGTTCCGTTCCTCGAGCGCGGCAGACGCGACGTGACGGACATGTTCAAGCCGAAGGCGGCTGCGGCGACGACGACGAGTCAGGATAAGTAAGGGTGCCAAAGTGCCAGGGTGCCCGGGTACCAGAGTGCTGGTGCCCGGGTGCCCGGGCGCTGCGAGGTAGATCGGCGTGTTGACCGTGCGCATTCGGCGCCTCAGTCCCTCGGTTTCCCTTCCAACCTACGCTACCGAAGGCTCGGCTGCGTTCGATCTTGCGGCTTCCGAGGACGTCACGGTTGCGCCCGGAGAGGTCCGGCTCGTGCCGACCGGGCTGGTCATCGAAGTTCCGCCGACCATGTTTCTCGCGATCTTCGCGCGCAGCAGCACGCCGCTCAAACGCGGGCTCATGGTCGCAAACGGCGTCGGCGTGGTGGACTCCGACTATTGCGGTCCAGCCGACGAAGTGAAAATCGCGGTGCTCAACTTCGGCGACCGGCCCGTGGCGGTGAAGGCCGGAGATCGCCTCGCCCAGGGAATCCTCCTGCCCGCCCCGCGCGTGGTGTGGGACGAGGTGACGACGCTGCGCCCGACTCGAGGGGCGGCTTCGGCGCTACTGACTGAACCGTTATCGGTTATCGGTTCTTGGTTTTCGGTTTCTTGGTTTTCGGTTTCTTGGTTATCGGTTCACAACAGCCCGCACCAACCGAGAACCGAGAACCGAAACCGAAACCGAGAACCGAAAACCGAAAACCGAAAACCAAAAACCGACAACCGACGACTATTGAAGTTTGTACAGCGAGAGCCCGCCACTGCCAATAGCAACCCGCTGAAGATACGGGCTCGCGGCGACCTTCTGCAATACGTCGGCTGCGTCGGCGCCGAAGCGATCGGGATGGACCATCACGTGAGTCGCCCCGGCCTCGCGCATGGCCTGAATCGCGTCAGCTTCCGGAAAGCGCCAGAACCTGGCCGAGATCTGACGATACGACTCCGGTAGATAACCGCTGTAGCCGTTCATCAGAGGGCGCCAGTGCGCCGTCGAATTGAGCATGTAGTGCGCGTTCTCGAAAGCGCCCTCGGGCGGATAGAACGGCGTTTCGACCAGCACGACTGAGCCCGGTTCACGCGCCAGCAAAGAGTACACGGGAGAAATCCCCTCGAAGCGGACGTAGTTCAACGGCGCGCGCAGCGATTCCAGGTTCGCGAGCGCGACGAGCCCGAGCGCGATCAGCGCTGCGCGATGCGACGTCATCCGCGCGCGTGCAGCGGCCAGCCCGATTCCCGCCAGCAGGGCCATCGCCAGCAAAAACAGGTTGCCGAATCGCGCGGCCGCGCGAAGCCCCTGCACCGGTGGAAACGCATGATAGAGCCAGCCGTACACGGGTGTGTGCGTTCCGAGCGAGAGGATCAGTCCGGTCGCCGCTAATGCAATGAGCATGAGCAGCCGGGACGCCCGCGCGTCGGCGCGTGGCCGGCTCGACGCGATCGCGTAGATCCCGAACGCCGACAACGCGAGCACGACGAACCCGGGGAAGAACGCGTCCACGGGATTCGCAGGAAGGCTGTTCCAGAGGGCCGAGTGCAGCCGACTCTCGCTCGAGAGATAGCCAGTGGGCGTCGCCGAGAACTCCGTCACGGTTTCGAGCGGACGCATCATGTGCTGTTCCTGCGCCACGCGGCGGTAGGGGAGGTACACCGGCAGCGTGGCGACAGTCGTGAGAATCGCGGCAGCGGCAACGAGTGGCAGGACCTGCCGCGCGCGCGGCCACCAGTCGCGAACTCGCGTGACCATCACGACCGCGGTCATGACCGCGCCGAACACCACGAGATAGCCGGACGAGTACGCCATGGCCGTCATCCAGATCGCGAGCCACACCGCATCCTTCCACTCGGCCCGCACGACCAGGCGGTCGGCCGCGAGGAGCGACAGCGGCAGGCCCCAGGCATGAGCCGCCTGCACGTGCGCCAGGCGAGTCAACGTGTGGGTGTTGAACGCGAACGCGGAGCCGGCCAGCAGCCCCGCTGCGCGGTCCCCGGTCCACTCCACCACGAGCGCATACGCGGCCATGGCGGTCAGCGCCAGGCCGAGTATCAGAACGATGTTGAACACGAGCACGGGCGAGGCCACCGAGCCACGCGAGCGGCGCGCCGATCAGTCGCGGGGACGATCAGCGGTTCCGAGTAGGCCAGCGTGTCGCGCGCCGGATAGAAGATGTTCGCGTTGAAGAGATCGGTTGGCGCGCGGGGGAGCTGATGTGCGATCCACGCGAGGATCCATTCGTTGAGCAGCGCGTCGCCGTTGTCGTTGCAGCGACAACCGCCCCGGCATCGTCGCCAGCGGCCAGGTGTGGACGATCGCGAGCAGCAGGCAGAAAGCCAGGATGCGAAGGCGCTGCATCGGAACGTGTCAGTGTACGCAGAACACGCGGCTAGCGCGCGGTGAGGCCGCGAATCAACGTCAGCAGCATGTCGATGGCCACCGTGTTGTGGCCGCCCTGCGGAATGATGATGTCGGCGTAGCGCTTGCTCGGCTCGACGAACTCGAGGTGCATCGGCTTGACCGTTGACGAGGTACTGTTCGATGACCGACTGCACCGTCCGGCCGCGCTCCGACGTATCGCGCTGCAGCCGCCGGATGAAGCGCGTGTCGTCGTCGGTGTCGACGAACACCTTGATGTCCATCAGGCGGCGCAGCGTCCGCGTCGGTGAAGATCAGGATGCCTTCGACGATGATCGCGCGGCGCGGATGGGCGGTCTGCGTTTCGGGACGGCGGGCGTACCGCGCGAAGTCGTAGACCGGCAGTTCGACCGCCCGCCCGCTGCGCAGCTCGTGGAGTGGCGCACGAGCAGGTCCGTCTCGAGCGAGTCGGGATGATCGTAGTTGAGCGCCGCTCGCTCCTCGAGCCGCAGATCGTTGCGCTCGCGATAGTAGCGATCGTGCTCGAGGACGGTGACGTGCTGGTCGCCGACGCTCTCGACGATGCTCCGGACGACGGTGGTCTTGCCGGATCCCGAACCGCCGGCCACGCCGATGACGACAAACCGCGAACCGTCCTGTTTCCAGGCGGTTGGAGAGGGTTCTGGCGTCATGACTCAGCCATCCTGACACGCTTTTTCACGGCTTTTCACAACCTCGTGAGGACATCCGCGGACGTTCCGGAGCATTATCGATGATGCCGTGTAAGATCGGCTCATCCCCAGCGACAGCTTGACGCACCTTGGAGGAACGGGTGGAGATTCTGTTCTTCGCGCTGATCCTGCTCGGCATTCCGTTTGTGCTGCCGATTGTGGCGTGGGTGTCGGCCCGCCGAGTCCGCGCGCGGATCCAGGCACTCGAGCAGGTAGTCGAATCGCAACGGCTCGAGCTGACCGTGCTCTCGGAGCGGCTCAGTGCGCTCGGGCGCAAGCCTGCCGCCGATAGCGCGGAGCCGGCCGCCGCTCCGAAGCCTGCGCGAGCCGCGCGCCAGGAACCTGCGGTTGCGCCGATCGTGCCGGTCACGGTTTCTGAGCCGGTGAAGTCGACGCCGCGCGCCCGCCGGTACCTGTCAAGCCGGTACCGGTCGCTCCCGCCCCGAGCGTTCCCGCGCCGAGTGTTCCCGCGCCGGTGAGTCCTGCGCCGATCCGTCCCACGCCGGTCGCGCCGGCTCCGGTCGTGTCCGCGCCCGCCGCCGCTCGCCCGGCCGCGATCGCGCCACCAGCTTCCGCGCCCGCGCCGCCAACGCCACCGCCGCCGCCAGCACGTGTTCCGCCGGCTCCACCCGAGCCGCCGCAACCGCCGGCGCCCGCGTTCGATTGGGAGAGCCTGGTCGGCGTCAAGCTGTTCTCAGCGATCGCGGGGATTGCGCTCGTCGTGGCCGCGGTGTTCTTCCTCGAGTACTCCATCGACCACGGATGGCTGCAGCCAACCGTCCGCGTCGCGATTGGCATCATCGTGGCCGTCGGCCTGCTCGTCACGTGCGAGCTGAAGGCGGCGCGACGCTATCCGGTCACCGCGAACGCGATCGATGCGGCCGCGATCGCTATCTTGTTCTCGACGTTCTTTGCCGCGCACGCGCTGTGGAACCTCATTCCTGCATCGCGTCACGTTCGGGCTGCTCGCGATGGTCACCGCGCTGGCGGTCCTGCTGTCGATCAGGCGTGAGTCGCTGTTCATTGCGGTGCTCGGTCTGCTCGGAGGCTTCGCCACGCCCGCGCTGCTGTCGACGGGTGAGAACCGCCCCATTCCGCTGTTCGCGTACCTCCTGCTGCTCAACGTCGGCCTCGCGTGGGTCGCGTTCAAGCGGGGATGGACCCTGCTCACGTGGCTGACGCTCGTCCTGACGACGATCTATCAGTGGGGCTGGGTGTTCAAGTTCCTCGACGAAGCCAGTCTGCCGCTGGCCGTCGGGATCTTTCTCGTGTTTCCGCTCGCGGCCATGTCGGGCGTGCTCGTCGGGGGCCGTCTCGTCTCGGACCGCGATCGCGACGACGGAAAGGGCTTCGAGCAGTCGGCGCTGATGTCATCGGTGCTCCCGCTCCTGTTTGCCGTCTACCTCGCGGCCGTTCCGGCGTACGGCGCACACGCCGACCCTGTTGTTCGGCTTCCTGCTGATGCTCGATCTCGGGCTGCTGGCCATCGCCATCGCGCGGCGACAGAGTCTGCTGCACGCCACCGGCGCCCTGACGACGATGATCGTCATGGCCGTCTGGATGACGTTCTCGTACCAGGCGTCGCGGCTCGTGGACCACGGCGCTTCCGTTCACGTCGGCGTTCGTTGTGCTGTATCTCGCCGCACCGCTCGTCAGCCGCTGGTCGGGGCCGGACTCTGGACGACGCGGGAGCGCGGGCGCAGTACGCCGCACCGCTGCTCCTGTTCGTGTTTCCGTTTCTTGTCGGGATCGATCCGGCGTTCGCCAATCCCTGGCCGCTCGCTCGGCGACGCTGCTGGTGCTCGTGTTGCTGATCGCCTGGCGAGCGCTCGCGGGAGGTGTCGGTCCGCTCTATTACATTGCCGCGTTCTTTGCGATCGCGTTTCAGGCCGTGTGGTCCTCCAACCACCTGATCCTCGAGCGGCTCGGTACCGCGGTCGCGCTCTACACCGCTGTTCGGCCTCGTGTCCCTTGGCGTCCCGATCGTTGCGCGCCGGTTCTTCCGGCCGCTGCAGCCGTCGTGGGGCAGTGGCGTCGTGCTGCTGGTCAGCCTCGGGCTGCTGCTGTTTCTGTCCACCAGCGCGGTCGCCTCGTCTGCGCTCTGGGCGCTGGCGCTGCTGCTCGCCATTCTCAATGCCGGCCTGTTCGTCGAGAGCGCGGCGGGACGGCTGCCGCTCACGTCGCAGGTCGGCAGCGTGCTTTCCTGGCTGATTCTGATGAACTGGTGGGCACGCGCGGCCGCCACAGTGGGTGTGCTTCCGTCGCTGTCGGTCATGGTCGGGCTGACCCTGATTACGCTGGCCGGTCATGGATGGTCGGTTCAATCCGCGCGTGACTCAGCAGTCCGAAGACGAAGCGGCTTCGACCGCCCAGTTCAGGCATGGCCTGTATCTCGGCCTGATTGGCCATCTCTTCCTGCTCCTGCTCGTCTTCAATCGCGAATGGGCGCTGCCGCCCTGGCCGATCTTCGGGGCGCTGCTGGTCATCACGCTCGCGACGACCGCGACGGCGATCTGGATTCGCACGCCGGTCCTGCACCAGGCCGGGTGCATCGCGACGGCAGTGGTCGTCATGGCATGGGCCGGTGCCGCCGGGTCGCAGGAATGGGGCACCACGGCGCGTGCTTGCGGCGGCAGCCGCAAGCGCGTACGCGCTCGTGTGGATTCCGCTCGGGTCGCGTACGCGGGAGCATCCTGCCTGGTCCACGACGGGCTGTGTCGTGCTGTTCGTCGGCGAGCTCTCGTTGATCTGTGCCGTCGGCGGCGGCGCGCTGCCGCCGTTCCCGCTTGCTCGTCCTCGCGCACGCGGTCAACCTCTGCGTCCTGCTCGCGCTCGTCACGCACTATCAGTGGCAGCACATCGCCATCGCCGCGGTGGCGCCGGCGTGGCTGGCGGTGCTGCAGTGGCAGGTGCGGGACGACCTCAACGTGACGTGGCCCCAGCTGCTGATGCTCTCGGGCGCGTTGTACGCGATGTTCGCCGCTTATCCGTTCGTCCTCGGCCGGCGCGCGCAAAGCGATCGCGATCCGTACCTCGTCGCCGTCTTCGCCAGCGCGATGGCGTTCTTCGGCGCGCGGGCGGCGTTCCTGGCGGGAGACCTCGAGTGGATGATCGGCATCGTGCCGGTCGTCGAGGGCGCGGTGCTCGCGGTGCTGCTGCGACAACTGCTGCGCATGGAGCCTGCCGGTGAGCGCGACATCGGCCGACTGGCGCTCGTCGCCGGCGCGGCGCTCGCCTTCGTCACCGTGGCCATCCCGCTGCAGCTGAGCCATCAGTGGATCACGATTGGCTGGGCGCTCGAGGGCGCGGCGCTGGCCTGGCTCTACCGGCGCATCCCGCATCGCGGCCTGCTCTATGCCGGCGGTGGCGCTGCTGGGCGCGGTGTTCGTCCGGCTGGCGATGAACCCGGAGATCTTCCTCTACGAACCGCGCGGGGCGATGCGGATCTTCAACTGGTACCTCTACACGTATCTCGTGTGCGCCGTCGGCGCTCTTCGTGGCCGGCCGATGGCTGTCGAAAACGGACGACCGCATCGTCGAGAGCCCGCGACCCTCGCAGGTGCTGCCGGCGGGCGGCGTGATCCTGCTGTTCCTGCTGCTCAACATCGAGATCGCCGACTTCTACGCGACGGGCCCGACGATCATGTTCCGGTTCGGCGCGACGCTCTCGCAGGATCTGACGTACACGATCGGCTGGCTCGTGTTCGGGATGGTGCTTCTCGCCGCCGGCATCTACATCCGGAACCGGCCGGCGCGCGTGACGGCCGTCGCGCTGATTGCCGTGACGACGTTCAAGTGTTTCCTCTACGACCTCGGCTCGCTCGAGGGGCTGTATCGCGTCGGCGTCCTTCGTCGGGCTCGCGATGTCGCTGGCGCTCGTGTCGCTGGCGCTTCAGAAGTTCGTGCTGTCGAAGCCGAGGAGAGCAGTGCAGGGAGTGCGTCATGAGCCGAGTCCGGGTTGGGCTGATCGTTGCGGTTGCGGGTGTCGGCGTCGCGCTCGCGGCGCAGACGCCGGCTGACGCGGCTCGCTTCGCGCACGAGCGACCGATCGTCGACGACCGGCACGGGACCGCAGCGCCTGGCCATCGACGCGTCGCTTCTCGGCGCGACCGCACGGTTCCGCGTCGAGCGCCAGGGTGACACGCCGGTCGCGATGGATGGCCTCGCGGACCTGCGGCTGTTCGACGCGGCCGGCAGGGCGGTGCCATACCTGCTCGTCCAGCCGTCGACCGGCGAGCGAGAGTGGGTCGACCGGGGCGCTGCTCGGCGGTCGCCGCGACGAAGAAGACGAGCGGCTTCGAGGTCGATTTCGGCGCGGGCGAGCCCATCGACATGATCCGGGTCGAGGGCCTGCCGGCGCCGTTCCTGAAGCGTCTGACGCTCGAAGGCAGCGGCGATCGCTCGCGCTGGACGGTGCTCGTCGTCCGAGGGCACGCTCTTCGACCTGCCTGATGAGAACCTCCGGCAGGATCGCTCGGCTTCGACGGCCGGGGTCGTACCGCTACGTGCGCGTCACCTGGAACGACACGAACAGCGGTCGGGTGCCGGTCCCACGGAACGTCTTCGCGCGGCGCGCGTCGCGCATGCCGCCGCCGCCCGCGACGACGATCGACACGACGTTCGAGCGCCGGCCGAGCGAGCCCGGCGTGAGCCGGTACCGCGTGCGGCTGCCGGCCGCGGCGCCTGCCGATCGTCGCGCTGGATCTGGAAGTCGGCGGGGGACACGTGTTTCGACGGGCGACGGTGACCGAGGCGCGTTCGCTGGCGAACGAGGCCGTGCCGACGTTTCTCGGCTCGGCCACGCTGTCGCGGATCACGCGGGACGGCGTCGACGGCCGCGGCCTGCGCGTGCCGATCGAGCCGCCGTCCGAAGCGGAAATCGAGCTGGCGATCGACGACGGCGCCAACCCGCCGCTCGATCTGAAGCACGTCTCCACCGTCCTCGCGCAGCTGCCGTGGATCTATTTCGAGGCTCCCGCAGGCCCGGTCGTGGCGCGGTATGGAAACCCGACGCTGCAGCGTCCGGTCTACGACCTCGAGGCCGTGCGCGGCGCGATCGACCTGTCGAAGCTGCCCGAGGCGAGCTGGGGCCGCGCGCGTGCCCTGGTCGAGGACGCGCCGGCCGCCGAGCCGTCACCGCTTCCGAATGCCGGAGCGACGCTCGATCCTGCGCTGTTCAAGTACTCCCGGCTCATTCAGTCGCAGGATGCAGGGCTGTTGGCCCTTGCCATCGACGCTGCACGCGCTCACGCACAGTCGAGGTCCGGCGTTCCGGTTCGCCGACGTGCGGATGCTCGAGACCTCCAACCGCCAGGTGCCGTATCTCATCGAGCGTCGAGACGAGCCGCTGGCGGTCGATCTCGCGTTCAAGCCCGCGGCGTCCGTCCGAGCCGCGGAGTTGAAACCGACCGGTGGCCGGCAGCGATCGGTGTATCCGTGACGTTGCCGGCCGCAGCGATGCCGGAGTCGACCCTCGTGCTCGAGACCTCCGGGCGTGTGTTTCAGCGGACCGTGCAGGTCGGGATCGATCGCGGCCCGGATCGGCTGCGGCGGGATGCGTGGTTCGACGTCAAGGGCGGGAGCACCTGGCGGCACGCCGACGATCAGACGCCGGCCCGCCCGCTGACGCTCACGGTGTCGACGATGCCTGAAACCGAGCTCCTGGTCGTCGTCGATGAGGGCGACAACGCGCCGCTGCCGATCACGGCCGCGCGTCTGTTGTTGCCGTCCTACCGGTTGCGTTTCTACTATCACGACCCATCGTCGCTCCGCCTCGCGTACGGGCGCGACGATCTCCAGGCTCCGCAGTACGATCTGGCGCTGCTCGCGCCCCAGGTGATGGGCGCGCCGGCGACGCGAGATTGCCGCAGCACCTCCGTCGAGTCCGGGGTCCGAGCCGCAGTCCTTCGTTCCTCCTGCCCGGACGTTCTGGATCGTCGTGAGCGGCGCGGTGCTCGTCCTGCTCGTGTTGATCGCCAGACTTCTCCGGGCCGAGCAGCCGAAGACCGGGTGAGCCGCGCGTCCGCTATTTCTGCAGGCTGAGTCCGACCTTGCGGCACGTCTTCCATCACGCGCAGCAGGTTGCCGCTCCAGATCTTGCCGATCTGCTCTTCGGTGTAGCCGCGGCGCACCAGCTCGAGCGTGACGTTGAACGTCTCGCTCGCATCGTTCCAGCCGTCGATGCCGCCGCCGCCGTCGAAGTCCGACGAGATGCCGACGTGGTCGATGCCGATCTTCTTGACGATGTAGTCGATGTGATCGACGAAGTCCTTGACCGTCGGCCGCGGCGGCGGCGGGAACTTCGCGTTGAGATCGGCGAGCTTCTTCTCGACCTCGGCCCGCTTGTCGTCCGGCAGCTGGGCGAGCGCGCCGCCTCGTCCGCGTCCCCGGCCCTGTCCGCCGCCTTCCGCGGCAGCCTGCGCTCCGCCGCCCGCTGCCGCACCTGCCGCGCCGGCTCCGGCGCCCTGGCCGCGCCCCGACCGCCGCCTCCGCCGCCGCCGCGTCCGCCACGCCCGAGGCTGCCCGCGGGCAGGCCGAACTCCTGCTCCAGCGCCGCCAGCGCTGCCACTCGTTCTGGCGAGGGCGGATCGGTCTTGACGTAGTTGCCGAGCGCGACCGCCTGCACGACGCCGCCGTTCTTCTTGAGCGCCAGCAGCAGCTCGTCGTCCATGTTGCGGCTGAGTGATCGCACACGGCGCGCGCACCCGAGTGCGAGGCGATGACCGGTGCCTTCGACAGCGCGATCGCCTGCAGATTGGCGTCCTTGGACGGGTGGGAGATGTCCACCATGATCCCCCACTTGTTCAGCTCGGCGATGACCTGCTTGCCGAGCGGCGAGAGACCGTTCCACTTGAAGCCCTGGGCCTCGCCGGTGTTCGAGTCCGCGAGCTGGCTGTGGCCGTTGTGCGCGAGCGAGAGGTAGCGGGCCGCCGCGATCGTAGAACTCCTTGACGCGCGTGATCGCCGTCGTCTCGTCGCCGAGCGGATAGCCGTTCTCGACGCCGATGAGCGCGACCTTCTTCCCCTTGCCGTTGATGCGTCGCACGTCGGCGGCCGTCAGCGCCAGCTCGATCTTGTCCGGCGCGATCTTCTCGGTCAGCCGGTGGATCGCGTCGAACTTGGCAATCGCCTGCTTGTAGGCCGCGTCGTAGCCTTCGGGCGTCAGCTCGCCCTGGCCCGACGTAGACGATGAAGAACGATGCGTCGAGCCCGCCCGCGATCATCTTGGGCAGGTTGACCTGGTTGTCAAGATCCTGCGTGTAGTTGCGCTCGGCGGTGAAGTCGTCCGGCGCTGATGTCGTTGTGCGTGTCGAGCGCGATCACGCGCTCGTGAATCGCGCGCGCCTTCTTGATCAGCGCATCATCGTTCTGCGGCGCCTGGGCCGAGGGAACGACGACGAGCAGCGTCGGCTGATCGCGAAGGCAGGACGCCAGCGCTGCCGGAACATCCTGTTCATCTGCCTGCAACTCCTCCGAACGCGGCACCGGCGCCGGTCCGCAGCGATGTCTCATCGCCATTCCACTCGGCTGCGCAGGACGCCATCGATCCGATGCGTCTGGCCGCAGCGCGGCGACGGGATCGTGGCCTGGCGCGGTGTACCCGGCGACGAGCGCGGCCACCACGAGAATCGCGGCAAGGCCCGCGACCATCCGGAAATCGCTCGACGCGACGCCGAGCAGCCCGGCCTCGATGAGGCGGCCGAGCGCAAGCGAGAGCACGATGCCGAGACCGACGCCGATCGCGGTGAGCCGCCCCGTCTGCCCGACGGTCAGCCGCAGGACGTCGCGCCGGCTCGCACCGAGCGCGATGCGCACCCCGATCTCGTGGCGTGCGCTGCGTCACGAGTAGGCCATCACGCCGTAGACGCCGACGACCGCGAGGATCAGCGCGAGCGCCGCCGAAGACGGTCATGATCGCCGCCGAGGTACTGCAGGCCGATCGTCCGCTCGCTGAGCGACTGCGCGCATCGACATCAGGTCGAACACCGGCTGCGTCGGAGTCGACCGCGCGGACAGCGCCGGCGCGACCGCGCCGGCCGCCGTCGAGGGATCGCCGGTCCGTCCGGACCATGAGCGCCGATGTAGCTGGACGGGCGCCTGCGCGCATCGGCCGGTAGAGCGTCGGATCGTTGCGCGTGCGAACCAGTCGTGGATGATGTCGCCGCAGACGCCGACCACGGTGAGCCACGGCCCGTCGTGCCAGTCCTCATGCGCCGCCCGATCGGATCGTCGCCGGGCCAGTACTTCGCTCGCCATCGACTGGCTGACGATCGCGACGGGCTGCGTGCCCTCGCGATCGGCGGCCGAGAAACCGCGTCCGCTCACGAATCGGGATCGCGCATCACCGTGAAGACGTCCGCCGTCGCGACTCCGGTAGTCGACGACCGGCGGGTTTGCCGGATCGGGATTCGGCTGCCCGTCGATCTCGATCGCGCGCGCCGGAGTTGCTGCCGATCGCCGGCATGATGTTCGACGGCCGCGGCATGCTCGACGCCCGGCACGGCGGCGAGCCGTTCGACCGCTGCGCGTCGACGAAGCGCCGCGCGCATCGGCGGCATCGGGATACCGGCCCTCGGGCAGCACCAGTCGTCATCGTCAGGAGCGCCGTCGGGATCGTAGCCCTGAGGTCCGTTCAGGAAGCGGTTGACGCCGAGGCGCTCGAGCCCGGAGGCAACGAGCAGCGGCAGCGCGATCGCCATTTCGGCGATGACGAGGCCGCGGCGGAGGCGGCTGCTGCCGCGCCGGCGGTTGCCGAGCGGCCGCCTTCCTTGAGCGCTTCCGCGACCTGCGGTCTCGACGCCTGCAGCGCGGGCAGCAGCGCCGAAGACGCACGGCGGCGAGGACGCGCGAGCGCCGACGGTGAACGACACCAGCCGCAGCGTCGAGGTCGAGCGTGTCCAACCCGGCGACGAAGCGCAGGATGCTTGGCCGGCATGCTGACGCCGACCAGCAGCGCAGCGCCGACCCAGGCCGCGAGCCGAGCGCCGCCGGGATCGCGAGCAGCGCGAGCATGAGGCTCTCGAGTCAGCAGCTCGCGGATGACGCGTCCCCGTCTCGCGCCGATCGCCAGCCGGACGGCGATCTCCCGCTGCCGCTCCGCGCCGCGCGCGAGCAGCAGGTTGGCGATGTTCGCGCACGCAATCAGCAGCACGAACGACCGCCGACGCCTGCCAGAGCGAGAGGATCGGACCCAGGCCCTCGTCGAGCATGCCCTGCGCGAGCGTGTAGCACGCGCACGCCGCGGTCGCGATTGCGTCTCGGGATGCTCGCGCTGCAGGCGCTCGCCGATCACCGCCATCTGCGCCTGCGCGTCTTCGAGCGATCGTCCGGCCGCGAGCCGGCCGATGACGGTGAGGTAGCGGCGCGTCGCGCCGGCGCGGCGGCTCCGGGTCGAACGCCAGCGGCGCCCAGATCTCGGCGCCGATGCGGAAAGTCGAACGCCGGCGGCGCGATCCCGATGACCTGGTAGCGGCTCGCCGTCGATCGACGATGGTCCGTCCGACGATGCGCCGGATCGCCGTCGAACCGGCGCTTCCAGAGGCCGTCCGATGATCACGACACGTCGATGACGGCCGAACGTCTCGTCGTCCGGCACGAAGCCGCGGCCGAGCGCCGGCGGATGCCGAGCGCGTGCGAAGAAGTCCGCCGAGACGTGGAAGCCGGCCAGCCGCTCGGGCTCGTCGCGTGCCGACGAGGTTGGCGTCCCACCATTCGAACGCCGACGAGATCGCTCGATCGTGTCCGCCTGCGTCCGCCAGTCGAGGAAGTTGGCTGGCGAGACCGCCTCCCGCCGGTCCTGGTCCCGCCGCGCGTTCAGCGAGGAGGGTGCGATCCGGTCGACGTCAGCGGGTGAACGGACGCAGCACCATCCGATCGACGATGGCGAAGATGGCGGCGTTGGCGCCCAGACCGAGGCCCAACGTCAGGATGACGATGGCGCTGAGCCCCGGCCGCTGGACGATGGCTCGAAGGGAATGGCGGAGTGTGAGCATGGACAATTCTAGGTTCAAAGGGTTCAAAGGTTCAGAAGTTCAAGACGTTCAGGGGGTTCGGGAGGTTCAGTGATACTTCGCGCGGGTGGCGGCAAAGAGACTATCTGGAGGTAACGTCACATGTCGCGATTTGCCGTCGGTCTCGCGTTGCTGGTGTCGTTCGCCCCAGCGTTCGTCCCTGCGCAAGAGCAGATTCCGCCGCCGCTTGCTGCCATGGCGGACAGCGAACGCGAGTTTGCCCGTGCGGCGCGCGACAAGGGATGGCGGGACGCGTTCCTGGAGTTCTTTGCAGACGACGCGATCGCGTTTTCGCCCGCGGTCATCAAGGCGAAAGAACGGATCAGCAAGCAGCCGTCCCAGCCGTTCTCGGAGATCGAGCTGATCTGGGAGCCGCGCACGGGAGACGTCGCGGCCAGCGGCGATCTGGGGTGGCTCACCGGTCCGAGCAGAATCATCAACTACCTGAAAGACAAGAAAGCGAATACGGGGTGTTACCTGTCGGTGTGGCGCAAGCAGCCGGACGGCCGCTGGCGCGTCATCATCGACATCGGCGCCGACTCGCCAGAGCCGGTCCCGTTCGCTCCGGGATTCACCCGCATCGCGTTCGGCGATCGCTACACCGGGAAGGACGGGAAAGACGCCTCCGCCCGTAGCCTCGTCGAGGCCGATCGGGATCTCGACGCGAAAATCGCAGCGCAGGGGACGGCACGTGCGTACGCCGAGCGGCTCACGCCCGCCTCGCGCCTGCACCGGTGGGGGACCGTGCCGACGATCGGCCGGGACGCGATCGCGAAATGGCTCGAGGCCAACGCAACCTCCTCGACCGCGCAGCACGGCGCCGCCGAGGCCGCCGCGTCCGGAGACTTCGGCTACACCTACGGGACCTACGAGGTCACGGCGCCCAAGCCGAATGCCGGCATCTACGTGCGACTCTGGTCGCGTGACGCCGCCGGCCGCTGGTGGGTGATGGTCGACATCACCCAGACCTTCAAATCTACTCAGCCCTGAGCTGGTCAAACGGTTGTGTACCGAGGAAGACGGCGGATATTGACGCCGCCTGCCCAACCGTCTTGCATTCCTACATCAAGCTGCAAGTTCGGTTGAGCTAGCTGCTGCCACACTCCCAGAGCCCGCGAGTCGCCATGCACAGCACGATCTGCCACTAGATCGCACATCTCACGATGCGTTTCGAGATCGATCAGCCGACGCGTGCGCGAGATGGTCGAATGATCCGGCGGTGCATCTGGGAAGGCAAGGCCCAGAAAGTCCCGGAGCGTCAGCGAATCCGCCGCCCGCCACGCGATGCCGCGCTCGGAGTCGATGCCTTCGACGTAGCCGATCAACAACAGCCGGAAATAAATCCCCGGCGGCAGGCTCGGCCGGCCGATCGTCTCGGCGTAGAAGAGGGCACACTGGGCTTCGGCGAAATCGTCGAACCCGTGTTGGTGCAGCAGCTGATTCAAGCGCGTATAGAACGGGTGACTCGCCGCGGTCGGCAAATCAGTGGTCGTGACCCACATGCTCGGTTGCCGAACCCGTGTACGGTTGCCCATCGCCATGCGCGAAGTGTAGTCCACGCGATTCGATCCTGTCGATTTCTGACGACGAGCTGTCTCACGACGGCCTGGGACGTTTCATCGCACTACGATTTCGCAGTCGACGCCGGCTGTGGCTTGCGCTGGTACTCGGCTTTTGGTTCGGCCAAGTAGAATGGGTTGCCATCAGGGTCTTGGAAGTTCGCCACAAGGAGCTGTGTATCGTCAACGATATCACCGCGAAACACGACACCTCGGGCCTTGAGCTTCGCGACGGTTTCGCGAATGGGCTCGCTCGAGCGGAAGCCGATCGTCATTGACCCGACACGACCCGCCGGGTTTTGCGCAGATGCGGGATGCAGGCCAATCGTCAACCCGTGACCGGCGTCAATGGAGGCCCAGTGGTCGCCATAACGCTCGAGTAGCGTCAATCCCAACGCCTCGAGGTAGAACCGCACGGCCGCGTCCATGTCGCTCACAAAAATAGTCGGCATCCCGCCCGAAATGGTCATGCGACACCCCCTTGACTAGCGGTATCCTGTCGCTCGGAACGCGACAAGCACAAGAGCCATTTTGAACGCGGCCATGAAGCGCGCGGCCAGACTGAATGCCCTGCCCGTTTTTCTTGATCCGGCCGCAATCACGCCGTTATGGCTGCAACTCTCCATCAGCCTCAGGATGGCGATTGCCAACGGCCGATTGAGTCCGGGTGGGCGCTTGCCGTCAACGCGTCAGCTCGCGCGCCAGCTCAACGTGTCGCGCAATACCGTGATGGCTGCCTATGACCATTTGGCGGCTCGGGGCCTCCTAATCGGCTGCACGGGCGCCGGCTCCTTCGTAGCCAACACGGTTCCGGCCTGCACGCCGGCCCAGATTTGGTTTCAGGATGTCTCGGACAATCTGCTGGCCCTGGCAGCACTGCCTTGACCCCGCTCAGTGATGAGGCCATGCCCGACTTGCGCCACGGCCTGCTAGGCCATCTACGTACGACTCTGGTCGCGTGAGGCCGCCGGCCGCTGGTGGGTGATGGTCGACATCACCCAGACCTTCAAATCTACTCAGCCCTGAGCGACCGTATCGGGTCGAGTTGTGCGGCGCGGGCGCGCGGGCTGCCGCGCACCTTCAGTTGCGCGTCAGCCTCGTGATATCTTTCCGTCTGTAAACCCATCAGCCAGGCCCCAGGACAGGCAAGGAGCAGCCTCGTGACCGACTCGATCTCCTCGACGTTCGTCCGCTTTGCGGTCGCCGTGTCGTCCGTCGCCTTCGTCTTTTCGATCTCGCCGAGCGCCCAGGATCGCCTGAAGGAGATGCCCGGCTATCAGCAGTACCAGAAGATGTCGCCGCAGCTGCCCACCGCCGTGCGGTCGGGACAGCTCAACGCGACGTGGGCGGCCGATGGAAAGACGTTCGAGTACACGCAGGACGCGAAGCGGTTCACGTATGACGTCCTGGCGAAGCGCGCGACAGAAAGCGGCCCGGCGCCCGAAGCCGCGCCGGCGGGAGGACGAGGTCGCGGTGGACGTGGCGGAACCGGCGTCGAGCGCGGGCGTCAGGCGGCGTCCGCCGACTCGCCGGATGGCACGCTGAAAGCGTTCTATCGCGAGGAGAAACCCGGGCCTGACGGATCGCGCAAGCGCAACCTGTGGGTCAGCGATGTCGTCGCCAAGAGCGAGTCGCCGATTACGACGGACGGAAACGACCGCGACCGAATCAAGTACGGAACCGCGAGCTGGGTGTACGGCGAGGAGCTCGGCCAGACGACCGCGATGTGGTGGTCACCCGACAACCGCAAGCTCGCGTACTACCGGTTCGACGAGAAACAGGTGCCGGACTACTACCTGCAGCTGCGGCAGACCGAAGTCCAGAGCGCCATCGACAGCGAAGCGTACCCGAAGGCCGGGGCGCCGAATCCGGTGGTCGACCTGTTCGTGTACGACACGACGTCGAAGAAGAGCACGAAGATTGACGTCCGCGACGGCAAGCCGTTCGACGCCAGCGTGGTCGGCCACTACGTGTATCGGGTGTCGTGGTCGCCGGACGGCCGCGAGCTGATCTTCAACCGCACCAACCGCCGGCAGAACGTCATGGAATTCGTCGCCGCCAACCCGGACACCGGCGCGACGCGCGTCATCGTCCGCGAGGAGTGGCCGACGGGCTGGGTCGACAATCGTCCGCCGATGACATTTCTCAAGGACAACAATCGGTTCATCTGGGAATCAGAGCGCAACGGGTGGGCCAACCTCTATCTGTACGACCTCAGCGGAAAGCTGATCAATCCGATCACCACGCATACGACGTTCGAGGTGACCGGGCTCGTCAAGATAGACGAGGCGGCGGGACTCGTCTTCTATACCGCGCGCGGCGGCGACAACCACATGAAGGTCCAGCTGCACCGCGTGCGTCTGGACGGGAAGGGCGACGTTCGCCTGACGGATCCAGCCTTCAATCACTCGATTGGCAGCTGCATGGGCGGCGGTGGTGGTGGTGGCGGGCGCGGCGGGTTCGGCGCTGCTGGGGCATGCGGTATTTCGCCGGACAACAAGTACTTCATCGACGTCTACCAGACCCACGATACGCCACCGGCGACGCGTCTCGTCGAGGCCGGTGAAGGGGCCAACGCCGGGAAAGTGGTGGCGGAGCTGGCCGAGAGCGACCTGACGAAGTTCAACGAGCTGGGGCTGAAGAAAGCGGAGATGTTCACCTACAAAGCCGCGGACGGCAAGACGACGCTGCGCGGCATCATCCAGTTTCCGTCGACCTTCGATCGGACCAGGAAGTATCCGGTGCTCGTTCCCGTTTACGGCGGGCCCGCGTCGGGTGGCAACACCGCCCGCGAAACGTTCGTCACCCCGAGCGCCGTGACGGAATACGGGTTCCTGGTGGTCAACCTCGATTCGCGCGCCGCGCCAGGAATGGGCAAGCGGACGCTGGATTCCATCTATCAGAAGCTCGGTCAGGTCGAGATCGACGACATGGCGGAGGGCGTGAAGGCGTTGTGGAGCCGGCCCTACGTCGACAAGGCGCGCGTCGGCATGTACGGCACGTCGTACGGCGGCTACTCATCCGTGATGTCGATTCTTCGCCATCCGGACGTCTACGCGGCAGCCTCGGCGTCGTCGCCCGTCACCGCCTGGTACCACTACGACTCGATCTACACCGAGCGCTACATGTGGATCCCGCAGGAGAACAAGGCGGGATACGACGCCGGCAGCGCCATGACCTACGCGAAGAACCTCAAGGGCCGTCTGATGCTGTATTACGGGACGCAGGACAACAACGTGCACCCGTCGAACATGATGCAGCTCATCACGGCACTGCAGCAGGCGGGGAAGAGCTTCGACGTGCAGGTCGGACCCGATCGCGGCCACAGCGGCATCAATCAGGATCGGATGATGGAGTTCTTCATCGAGAACCTGATCGTCCGGCCAGCGATGCAGACGACGACATCGCAGTAATCACGATTCGCGCAGCCTGTGCCAGTCAAGGCCGAATCGGGCCAGGTACTTCCGCAGGCGATCGGCGTCGTTGGGTGCGGCCTTGCGCGTGCGCGACACGGCGAAGAGGCGGCGGCCGGCGTCTGAGAGGCTGCGCGAGGTCCGGCACACGCGAACCACTTCGGCCAGCTGCACGCGATCGAAGAGATCGATCTCGGCGAGCGCCGTCCCTGCCAGCACGCGATCGAGGCGATCGAGGCCATCGCCTTCTCCGGAGTAAGACGAGCGCCAGGCCGCCTTCAGCCGCGCGATCTCCTCATCGACGATCTCCGCGGTGATTCGTCCTCCAGGCGCCAGCGCGGCCATGCGCAGCACGGCGCCGTTGAAGTCCCTGAAGTTTCCGTTCCACGCCGCATCCTCCGATGTGGCAAACGCGAGGAAGCCCTCTCGCGCTTCACGGCTCATCGACAACCGTATCCCGGTGACCGCGGAACAGGCCGACAGCTCGTGATCGAGATTCGGCTCGAGATCTTCGGGCCGTTCGCGCAACCCGGGAAGCCGGAAGGTCCACAGGTTGATTCGGGCCAGCAGATCCTCGCGAAAGCGGCCGCGGCGAACGGCGACGAGGAGATCGGCGTTGGTACCCGCAATCAGCTGGAAATCGCTTCGGACCTCACGGTCCGCACCGAGCGGCAGGAACTGCTTTTCCTCCACGGCGCGCAGGAGCGCCGCCTGTTCATCGGCACCCAGTTCACCGATCTCGTCGAGAAAGAGCACCCCGTGATCGGCGGCGCGCAACAGACCCGGCCGGTCACGTACCGCACCGGTGAACGATCCGCGCACGTGGCCGAAGAGCGTCGACATCGCGGCGTCGCCGCGCACCGTCGCGCAGTTCACCTCGACGAACGGTCCCGTCACGCGCTGACGCGCTTTCTTCAGCTCGTAGATGCGACGCGCGAGCTTCGACTTGCCGGCGCCAGTCGGCCCCATCAGCAGCAGCGGCGCCGTGGAGGCGATGGCAATCTGTTCGATGCGTGCAATCAGTTCGTTGAAGACCCGACTGCGGGTCTCGATCCCTGCCTTGAGGAACGACAGGTCCTCGCGCTGATCCTCGGCGAACCGCGCCGCCAGGCGATCGTACTTCGAAAGATCCAGGTCGATGATGCTGTAGCTGCCCGGCGCAGTCGTGCGCGGACGCTTCGGCGGTGCGCTCTGCAGCAGGCGTCCCGGGAAGTACCGTGTCTCCGTCAGCAGAAACAGACAGATTTGGGCGACATGCGTGCCGGTCGTGACATGGACGAGGTAGTCCTCGCGATCCGGTTCGAACGGATACCCGCGTGCAAAGTCGTGGAGCGTACCGTAAACGAGCTCGAAGTCCCACGGGTCGCCGAAATCCATCACGTGCGCGCGGACCTCCGTTTCCGGGGAGACCGAACGGATGTCGGCGATCACGGTCTCAGCGAGCCGGTGCTCGCGCCGGCCGTGCAGCAGCTCGAACCGACGGACGAGCAGGTCCTCGTGGCGACAGAGATCGACGGTCGGCCGCCACTGACTCCAGCGGTCAGGTGCGCGATCGCGGTCCAGCGTGCTGCCCAGGAGTCCGAGAACAACCGTGGGCTTTATCAATATGGCGCATATTTTATAACATTGGATATACGACGGGCGCTCCAGACGCAAAACAGGCCAGAAAACGGCAAGGCGCCCTGGTATGTGGCCTGCTACGTCGGTCCGTGGTCCGCGCAACACGCAGGACGGCGGTGCCGCGGAGTGCGGGACCGCGCGGCAGGGCGGGCACGCGCGCGACGCGTGCCCGCCGGCGGAGCAGACGTCTGACGATCCGTGTTATCCGTGTTATCCGTGGTTGTTATCCGTGGCCATGATCATCATTGACGGTGCGAACGGCGAGGGCGGCGGGCAGGTGCTGCGGACTGCGCTGGCGCTGGCGCTGGCGACTCGCACCGCCTTTCGCATCGAGAACATTCGCGCGCGACGCGAGCGGCCCGGGCTCATGCGACAGCACTTGACGGCAGTACAAGCCGCCACAGTCGTCGGGCGCGCGCGCGTCGAAGGAGACGCGCTGGGCTCCCGCGCGCTGACGTTCGAGCCGCAAACGGTCGAGGCCGGTGACTACGCGTTCTCCGTGGGCACCGCCGGCAGCGCGACGCTGGTGTTGCAGACCGTACTGCTGCCGCTGCTGCTGGCCTCCGGTCCGACGACGCTGACGATCGAGGGCGGCACCCATAACCCGTGGGCGCCCCCGTTCGACTTTCTCGAGCGCGTGTTTCTGCGGATCGTCAACCGCATGGGCCCGCGCGTTGCCGTGAAGCTCGAGCGCCCGGGCTTTTATCCAGCCGGCGGCGGGCGGTTCACCGTAACCATTGAACCGGCCCCGGCGCTCGGCCGCCTCGAGATCTGCGAGCGCGGCGAGATTACCTCGCGACGTGCGTGCGCCGTGGTAGCGAACCTGCCGCGACACATTGCCGAGCGGGAGCTCGCGACGGTCTTGAAGGCGCTCAATTGGAGCCCAGATGCCGGCGCCATCGAAGTCGTCGCCGCAGCGGGGCCTGGCAATATCGTGTGCATCGAGCTCGGCTCGGAACACGCGGTGGAGATCTGCAGCGGATTTGGCGAGAGCGGAACGGCGGCCGAAGCGGTTGCCGGCCAGGCAGCCCGCGCCGCGCGACGCTATCTGGCAGCCGGGGTGCCTGTCGGCGACCATCTCGCCGATCAACTGCTGCCGTTGATGGCGCTCGGCAATGGGGGCAGCTTCAGAACGCTCGCGCTGACGCAACATGCGCGGACGAACGCGGATGTTATCAAACGGTTTCTCGACGTCAGCATCGACGTCACCGAAGAAGCGCACGACAACGTTCGCGTGGACGTGACGACCGGCGGCAGTAGTCAAGTTGACGGCGGATGACACGGCTCACGGAGTCCGATCTGTGTGCTCCGTGTTGTCCGCGGATGGGTGAGTTCAATGATGACGGACAAACTCACGATATTCGGCGAGCACGAACCCAACACGATCGCGCAACTGAAGGACGTGGCCAGCCGCGCCGACCGCGCCGCGCTGATGGCGGACGGTCACCTGGGCTATGTCATGCCCATTGGCGGCGTCGCCGCGTACAAGGAAAAGGTCTCCGTCGTCGGCGTCGGCTTCGACATCGCGTGCGGGAACGCGGCGATTCGGACGGATCTCACGCTGCACGGCACCCCAGGCCTGAAGGAGCGTCTGCCGGCCATCGCCGCGGAGATTCAGGCGACGGTCTCGTTTGGCGTGGGCCGGAAGAACCGCTCGGACGACGCGCCCGTCGATCATCCGCTGTTCAAGAGCCCGGCGTGGAGCGCGCTGCCCCGGAACGTCCAGGGGAGCCTGCGCGACAAGGCGCGATCGCAGCTCGGCACGGTCGGCAGCGGCAACCACTACGTCGACGTCTTCGTCGACGAGTCGGACGCCATCTGGGTGGGCGTCCATTTCGGCAGCCGCGGCTTCGGTCATACCGTGGCCTCGGGATTCCTCGCGCTGTCGCAGGGTGAGCAGTGGGGCGCCCGCGTGCCGGAACGCGAGACCCTGCTGTCTCTTCACCAGCCGATGGGGCAGGACTACTGGGCGCTGATGTCGCTGGCTGGCGAGTACGCGTACGCCGGCCGTGAATGGGTCGCGCGAAAGGTCGTTTCCCTCATCGGCGGTCGGGAACTGGAACTGGTCCACAATCACCACAACTTCGCGTGGCGCGAGCAGCACGACGGCACCGACGTGGTTGTCGTGCGCAAAGGCGCGACGCCGGCATTCCCCGGTCAGAAGGGATTCGTCGGCGGATCGATGGGAGACGATGCGGTGATCGTGCAGGGCGCGGTGTCGCCCGGAAGCGGCACCGAGCGATTGCAGCGCGAGGCGATGTATTCGACCGTCCACGGCGCCGGGCGAGTAATGTCGCGCACGCAGGCGGCAGGGAAGCGGAACCGGCGAACCGGAAAGGTGCTGAAGCCGGGCGTCGTGTCCCGGGAGATGATGCAGTCCTGGGTTCGCGAGAAGGGCGTCATCCTGCGTGGCGGCGGCCTCGACGAGAGCCCGCACGTCTACCGCCGGTTGCCGGACGTGCTCGCCGCCCAGAAGGCCACTATCGACGTGCTCCACACGCTGCGCCCGCTGATTGTCGTGATGGCGGGCGCGGACGAGTTCGATCCCTACAGGGATTAGCGGTCCGGCTAAAGCCAGGCTAAAGCCGGACACTACGCGCGTTCTCTTATGAGCCCATTGGACTGATTTACTAGACCATCCTGGCGTGGCAACGGTATTGTGTCGGCACACACTACCAGGAGAAACCAGTCCAGCCATGCCGAACATTCACCGCCGCCTGAGCGTCGCACTTGCGTCCCTCGTCATCCTGTTGATCGGCGGTGACGCCGCCGCGCAGCGCGGAGGCGGACGCGGCGGTCCCGAACAGAGTCAGCGGGTCGAGCCGCTGCAGTTTCAGTTCATGGGCCCGGCCCCGGCCGGGCGGATCGCCGCCGCGGCGGGCATTCCCGGCGATACCAGCACCTACTACGCGGGCGCCGCATCTGGCGGGATCTGGAAGAGCACGGACAGCGGGAAGACCTGGATCCCCATCTTCGACGAGCAGTCGTCTCAGGCCATCGGCGCGCTCGCAGTGTCGCGCGCGAATCCCAGCATCGTGTGGGCCGGGACGGGCGAGGCCTGGGCGATTCGCCCCAGCGACGTCACCGGTGACGGTATCTACAAATCCGTGGACGCCGGTGCGACGTGGAAAAATGTCGGGCTCGTCGAAACCGGACGCATCGGCCGCATCATCACGCATCCCGCCGATCCCGATGTCGCATTCGTCTGCGCGCTGGGCCGGGCGACCGGCCCTCAGCAGGAGCGCGGCGTCTATCGCACGACGAACGGCGGTCAGACGTGGGACCGCGTGCTGTTCGTCAACCCCGACACGGGCTGCTCCGGACTCTCGATGGACGCGAAGGATCCGAACGTGCTCCTCGCGGGAACGTGGCAGGTCGTGATGCAGACGTGGGCAATGTTCAGCGGCGGCGCGGGCAGCGGCGTTTACATCACGCGCGACGGCGGTGCGAACTGGAAGAGGCTCGAGCATCCCGGGCTGCCGAAATCACCCGTCGGCAAGGTCGACGTCGCGATCGCGCCATCCGACTCGAAACGGATGTACGCGCTCATCCAGACGCCGAACCAGGGTTCGCTGTGGCGTTCAGATGACGCCGGGCAGTCGTGGCGCGTGGTGAGCTGGGATCGAACGTTGATTGGGCGCGCGGGTTACTACATTCGAGTCGAGGTGAATCCAACCAACGCGGACGAGGTGCTCGTCGCCAACAGCAGCTTTCACCGCTCCATGGACGGCGGCATGACGTTCCCGCTCGGCGGCGGTGGCTGCGGCGACTGTCACGACATCTGGATGGACCCGAAGAACCCCGATCACTGGATTGCCACCGGCGACGGCGGCATGGGCATTACGACGAATCACGGCCAGAACTTCACGAGCGTCGTGTTGCCGATCGGCCAGATGTATCACGTGGCGGTCGACAATCGAGTGCCGTACTGGATCTACAGCAACCGGCAGGATGACGGAACCATGCGCGGGCCCAGCGACTCGCCGGTGCCTGTTGCCAACGTGCCGTCGTACGCGCCGCCCGCGCCGGCTGGCGGAGGTCGCGGCGGCCGGGGCGGCGGCGGTCGGCGGCGGCGGTCGGGCGCGGGCCTGGGAGCAGGGAATCGGCGGCTGCGAATCGGGATTCACGATCCCGGATCCGAACGACCCCAACATCATCTGGGCGAGCTGTTATGGCAACGAGGTGACGCGGTTCGACGCCCGTACTCGACGCGCGCGATCGGTGAGCCCCTGGATCCACACGCTCGACTCGGAGCCAACCAAGACCCGGTATCGCTGCCACTGGACACCGCCGCTGGCGATCGATCCCTTCGACACGAAAACCGTGTACTACGGATGCCAGGTCATCTTCCGCACGTCCGACGGCGGACAATCCTGGAGCGTCATCAGCCCGGACCTCTCGACGCAGGATCCATCGCGCATCGTGTCGTCGGGCGGCGTGGTCGGGGACAACCTCGGTCAGTTCTACGGCGAGGTCGTGTACGCGATCGCGCCATCTCCGATTCAGAAGGGGCTGATCTGGGCCGGCACCAACGATGGCAAAGTCTGGTACACGCGCGATGCGGGTCAGAAGTGGATCGATGTCTCGAAGAACGTCACCGGCATGCCCGTGTGGGGCACGATCGCGCAGATCGAGCCCTCTCATTTCGATCCGGGCACCGCGTACGTCGTGGTCGACTACCACATGATGGACAACCGCGATCCGTTCATCTTCAAGACGACGGACTTCGGGCAGACGTGGAAGAAGATCAGCGACGGGCTGCCAAAGGGCCCGCTCGGGTATGCGCTCTCGCTGGCCGAGAACCCCAACCGGAAAGGGATGCTCTTCGCGGGCACGGGCAATGCCTTCTACTACTCGCTCGACGACGGCGCGAAGTGGACGCCGTTCAAGAATGGCCTTCCTGCCGCGCCGGTGACGTGGATCGTCGTGCAGAAGGCGTATCACGACGTCGTCCTGTCGACCTACGGACGCGGCCTCTACATCCTCCGCGACATCACCCGACTCGAGCAGTCCGACCAGCTGCAGACCGATGCCGCTGCTTCGTTGCTCACGCCACGTTCAGGATTCCGTGAGGCGCGCGGCGGCAGCGCCGTGTTCCTCTATTCGTTGAACGCCGCCCCATCGCAGCCCGTGCGATTCGAGATCCTGAATTCAGCGGGCGCCGTCATTCGCGCATTCGACGTCCAGAGCCGTGAAGGCCTGAACCGGGCCACATGGGATCTGCGGTACGACGAGCCGCGGCACGTGGCGCTGCGGACGATTCCTCCCGACAACCCGCAGATCTGGGAGGAGGCGCGCTTCAAGGGTCAGACGACGAGGCCGATCGTGCACTGGGGGATCGGCGGACCCCAGCGCTCCGGCCCGTTCGCCGCCCCCGGGACATACACGGTGCGCATGACCGCCGGCGGTCAGACCGTCACGAAGCCGTTCGAGGTACTGAAAGACCCGGACATCGAGTCCTCCGTGGACGACCTGGCGGCATCGACCGCGATGCAGGTGCGCGTTCGGGATGACATGAACGCGGCCGTGGACATGATCAATCGGCTCGAAGTCATTCGAAAGCAGATCGAGGATCAGGCCACAACGACGAAAGGGAAGCCGGCGGCAACGCAGGCCCTCGCGGATCTCGACAAGAAGATCCTGGATGTCGAGCTGCTGCTGCTGTCGCGGACCGACCTGCACAGCGACGACAAGTGGTACGTGGAGGCCTACAAGGTCTACATGAATCTGATCTGGTTCAGCGGCGTCATCGGGACCGGCGCCGGGGATGTTGCGGGCGGGTCCGACTACAAGCCGACCAACGCGTCGCACGAGGTTCTGGCCATGATCGAGAAAGATCTGGCGGCCGCCAGAGTCGCGTTCGACAACCTCGTGCAGAAAGAGATTCCGACCTTCAACCAGTCGTCGTCTGCGAAAGGACTTCAGCCGATCCAGCCGGGAACGCTGTAGTCGCCCTGGTCGTCCAACCCTGCGACGGCCGTTTACGCCGAAACGCCCCGCGTGTCGACAGGACGTCTCTTCGGTGTAATCTTAAGAGTTTGGGGCGCATGCAAGCCCGGCTCTCGAGATGCTGAAAACCCGCATCGCCATCATCATCGTGCTCGTCGTCGCGTTCATCGTGTTCCACCTCGTAGAGCGTGCGTGGCACGGCGGATCCATGCCGTCGATGGCCGAGGAGATCTTCTTCATCGGCGGCCTCGTGGCCGGCGTGTCGCTGCTCGTCGCCGGGCTCTTCCGGCTGCGTCTGATTCAGCGCGTCAACCAGGTCAGCTCGAGAGCGCTCGAGATCCTTCACGGCGGGAAATGGAGCGGCCGCCTGGAGGAACGCGGCGCCGGCAGCGACCTGACCGAATTGAGCGGCGCGGTGAACCGCCTCCTGGAGGCTGCAGACACGTCGCAGCAGGAGCTGCGCGAGAGCGAGCACCGCCTCGGCGCGCAGAGCCAGGCGCTGACGGAATTGACGGCCCGACAGGCGGGCGTGTCGGTCAGCGTGACCGATCGGCTGCGGCTGATCCTGGAAACGTGCGCGCGGACGCTCGGCGCCGCGCGCGTCGGTATGTGGCGGTTCGAGGACAACGGCGCCACGATTCGCTGTGACGACCTGTATGTCCTGTCCGCAGGGCGTCACTCGTCCGGCGAGCGCCTCGAGCGGCACGACTTCCCGGCCTACTTCGCCGCCATCGGCCACGATCGCGTCGTCGCTGCCACCGACGCCCACACCGATCCTCGTACCCGCGAATTCAGTCAGAACTACCTGACGATGCACGGGATCGGTTCGATGCTCGACGTGCCGCTGCGCCAGGAGGATCGCCCGCTCGGCGTCATGTGCATCGAGCACACGGGCGGACCGCGCGCCTGGACGGTCGATGAGCAGAACTTCGCGATTTCGCTGGCCAACCTTGTCGTCGTCGCGCTCGCCGACGCCGATCGACGACAGGCCGTCCAGAATCTCGCGGAGAGCGAGGCGCGCGCGCGCATGGTGCTGGACTCGGCGCACGACGCGTTCATCGGCATGGACTCGGAGGGCCGGATCGTGTCGTGGAACGCGCAGGCGGCGTCGACGTTCGGCTGGACCCGCGACGAAGTCATCGGGCGGCGACTGTCGGATACCATCATTCCGGAGGGTTTCCGCGCGGCACACGAGCACGGCCTGAAGCGATTCCACGAAACGGGCGAAGCGCCGGTCGTCAACCGCCGGCTCGAGCTGGCGGGGCTCCACCGCGACGGTCACGAGTTTCCGATCGAGATCACGGTCACGAATCCGGTGCGCGCCGGCCGGGGCTTCTTCTTCGGCGCGTTCCTGCGGGACATCTCCGAGCGTCAGCGGCACGAAGACGAGCTCAAGGCCGCCAAAGACTCGGCGGAGGCGGCGACGCGCGCGAAGAGCGAGTTCCTGGCGAACATGAGCCACGAGCTCCGGACGCCGCTCAACGGCGTCATCGGCTACGCCCAGCTCCTCCAGCGCGATCGCACGCTGACGAATTCCCAGCGCGACGCGCTCGACGCGATCAGCGCGTGCGGCGCTCACCTGCTCGATCTCATCAACGACGTGCTCGATCTCTCGAAGATCGAAGCGGGGCGGATGGACGTCGAGGCCGTGCCCAGCGACGTCAACCAGGTGGCGATCGATCTGAAATACGTCATCGGCGAGCGCACGCAGCGAAAGGGATTGCGATTCACGACGCACATCGGCCACGAAGTCCCGGCCAGGGTGGTGCTCGACGGCCGTCACGTGCGGCAGGTCCTCCTGAATCTCCTCGGGAACGCGGTGAAGTTCACGCCGCAGGGGGAAGTACGGCTGGAGATCTCGGCCCGCGAACCGGGCCGGCTGCAGTTCGACGTCGTGGATACGGGCGTCGGGATCGAGGCCGAGAATCTGAGCGTGGTCTTTCAGGCGTTCAGGCAGACCCGCTCGGGCTCCGAGGCAGGCGGGACCGGCCTGGGGCTGACGATCAGCCATCGGCTCGTTCGAGGGATGGGCGGCGAGCTGAGGGTGGAGAGCCTGCCAGGCAAGGGCAGCCGCTTCCATTTCGCGCTGCCGCTGGTCGTGGCCGAAGCGCTCGCGACGGCCGAGACCGACTCGGATTCCCCCTCGTCGGACGCGCGGCTCGCGCCGGGAACTCAGCTCACGGCGCTCGTCGCGGACGACAGCTCGGTCAACCGGCGGATCCTGGCGAGCCTGCTCGAGAGCGCGGGAGTGCGCGTCATCACCGCCGCCGGGGGCGTCGAGGCCGTGGAGCTCACGCGTACGCATCGGCCCGACGTCGTCCTGATGGATCTGCGCATGAGCGACCTCGATGGCTTCGAGGCCACACGGCGACTGCGTGCCGATCCCCTGACGAGCGCGATACCGGTTCTGGCGGTGTCAGCGAGCGCGTGGGAAGAAGTGCGTGAAGCGGCGCGGAACGCCGGTGCCGTGGACTTCGTCCCCAAACCCGTCAAGGCGGACGTGCTCTTCGCCAAGCTGCAACGCCACGCGGGCGCACGATTCGTGGGCCCGGCGCCGCTGCGGCCCGAGCCGCCCATCACGCCGCCAGAGACCATCGACGCGCGCGCCATCGCCGCGCGGATTCGGGACGCCGCCGCGATCGGGAACGTGGCCGACCTCGACGCGCTGGCCGCGCAGTTGTCTGGCGATGACGGACAGGACCGCGGGCTGGGGACGCGTATCGCGACGCTCACGGCGTCCTTCGACTACGACGCGCTGATGCAGCTGGCCGACGCCCTCGAATCGCAGACCACGCGGTGATGCTGGCCGTGCAGCCCACCACTCCCGCCGCCCCCGACACGACGATCCTCGTCGTCGACGACAGCCCGGTCAACCTGCGGCTGGTCGTGCGGACGCTCGAGGGGCGGGGATACCGCCTGCTGGCCGCCAAGAGCGGCCGTGCCGCGCTCGACATCGCCCGGCGCACGCGACCCGACCTGATCCTGCTCGACGTGATGATGCCTGAAATGGATGGCTTCGAGGTCTGCCGCGCGCTCAAGGCCGACCCGGTGACGAAGGACGCCATCGTCGTGTTCCTGTCGGCGCTGGGTGAGGTCAGCGACAAGGTCACGGGTCTCGAGCTGGGCGCGGCCGACTACATCACGAAACCGATCCAGGCGGAGGAGGTCCTCGCGCGCGTGGCGAACCACGTGGCCCGGCAGCACCTCGAGCGCGAGGTCCGCCGCAGCCGCGATCGTCTCGAGCACGAGCTCGCCAGCGCAGGCGCGATGCAGCGCCGGATATTGCCAGCGAAACTGCCGTCGGGGCAGGGCGCGACGTTCGCCGCCTATTACCACACGAGTCTCTACGCCGGCGGCGACTATTACGACGTACTCGTTCTGCCCGATGGTCAGTATGGCGTCTTCGTCGCGGACGTGTCGGGTCACGGGGCCCCCGCCGCGATCGTCATGGCGATGATCCGGGCCGCGGTGCATGCGTATCGGGGCACCGTGTGCACGCCCGCCGCGCTGCTGCGCTACATCAACCAGCACTTCGAGTTCCTGTGGGAGACACCGATGTTCGCGACCGCGCTGTCGGCGGTCGTGAATCCGCGCGAGCGGAGCGTCACCGTGGCCTGCGCCGGCCACCCCCCGCCGCTTCTCCTCAGAGACGGGAAGGTTCAACCGCTGCCGGTCGAATCGACGCTGCCCGTGCTGATGATGGATCTGCCGTCCGTGCCGGAAGTGCGTCACTCGCTCCAGGCCGGCGATCGCCTGATCTTCTACACCGATGGCGTCACCGAACGACACGACGCGACCGATGACATGTACGACCTCCCACGCCTGACGGCGGCGATCGAGCGTACGGCGACGCTCGATCCAGCCACCCAGATCCAGGCCATCGTCGACGATCTCGACGCGTTTGCCGGCGCTCGTGAGCCGGAGGACGATCAGACGCTGCTGGTGATGGCGATGGAATGAGCGGCGGTCAGGACGCCTAGCGGATCGACGCGGCGGTTTCCGGCGTCACCAGGAGATCGCGCATCTGGCCGTCCGGCCCGAGGCGAGCGAGCGGACGCCCGTTGAGCGTCATCGCGACGGCCCCCGCGTCGCCGAAGCGGAGGGTCAGTTCGCGCGTCGCAGTGAGCGTCTGACGATCGCCCGGCTCGACGAGACGATACAGGAGGCGTCGGCCGTCCGCGCTTGCGGTCACCCAGCACGTGCGCGACACGTCGAACGTCAGCGTGAGCGGAGCGCTCCCTGCGGGCGGCGCGTTCGTGGCTGCGGGAGCAGGCGGTGGAGTCTTCGCCTGCGCGGCCGCGTCGGCTGGCGTCGTTGGTGCGGTGCCCGTCGTCCCGACGGGCCGGGAATCGTTCGCGTCATCTCCGGTGCGCCGCCCGAGGAGCACGGCGGCCGCCACGATGAGCAGCAGGATGGCGACGGCGCTGCCAAGGCCCGCCCAGTGCGACGACGCCTGCAGCGAGGCGCCGGCCTTGCGGAAGGTTGCGCCGGCCGTTGCGGCAGGCACGGGCGTAGACGGGAACTGTGCGAAGTATTCGTGCACGGTCCGCTCGGTATCGAGCTCGACCTCTTCGGCGTACGCGCGCACGAAGCCCCGGCCGAACGGTCTCGGCGGAATGGACGACACGTCATTCAGCTCGATCGCGGCGAGGATGCGCGGTTGCACGCGAACGATTCGCGCGAGAGAGCTGATTGATAGTCCCTTCGCTTCGCGCGCCGCGCGAAGCTGGGCGCCGATGTCCATCTGATTTCTCCTCGACGCGCCCGCCTCTAGCGAGCATAGCACCACCGAGGCCCCGTTCTAGCTCAGCCACAAAACATCGGGGCTCCAGCGTGTCGCGTGTCCACGCCTCGCTTGACTGAGCTGTTCGAGTGTTCCCTAAATATGTCGCCATGCTTCCCGAGATTCCGGTGCGACCGGACGAGCCCTCGACCCTCGCCGCCGGGGCCGATCGCCGGCTGGACCCGCAATACGTGCCGCTCCAGCGCCTCGTCGGCTGGATCGTGACGGCCTGTTTTGCCTTCGGGCTGCTGATTGGCGTGGCCATCATCTGGCTGACCGGCGAGCTGCCACGCTGGGCAAACCTGCTGCTGCTGCCCGCCTGGCTGATCGCCGGCGGCGCCATCGGGTGGTTCTCGTATCGCTGGCCGGTGCGGGTGTACGAGACGACGTCCTACACGTTGGACGATCGGGGCATCGAAATCCGCAGCGGGGTTTACTGGCGGAGCGTGACGAGCGTGCCGCGAACTCGCGTGCAGCACATCGACGTGTCTCAGGGGCCGATGGAACGCTCCTTCGGCCTCGGCCGGCTTGTGATTCACACCGCCGGCACCGATCACTCCCGGGTCGAGCTTCCCGGCCTCAGCCATCCCGTCGCGCTGGCGATCCGCAACCATCTCCTGCCACAGGGGAGCGACGATGCGATCTGAGCGGCGATTGCATCCGCTGTCGTTTCTCTTCAGCCTCGGGTCGCGCCTTCGCGAGTTTCTCGTGCCGGGCCTCGTGGTGCTCGTCGGTGCGGGATCCGCCGGGTGGGACTGGCAGGGATGGCTGCTGATCTTTCTGATCCCCTCGGCGTTCATCGCGATCGTCCGCAGCCTGTCGGTCCGCTATCGCTTCGACGAGAGCGAGCTCGTGATCACGAGCGGCGTGTTCGTCCGCAACGAGCGCCACGTGCCGTACGCGCGGGTGCAGAACATCGATGCCGTTCAGAATCTGGTCCACCGCGCGGTGGGCGTCGTCGACGTCCGGGTGCAAACCGGCGGCGGAGACGAGCCCGAAGCGACGTTGAGCGTGCTGCCGCTGTCGGCACTCGAGGAAATGCGGGAACGGGTCTTCGCCGGACGAGCAGCGGCCGCGCCGGACGCGATCCGTGAGGTGGCCCCCGAGGTTCGGGAGACGCTGCTCAGACTGGGGCCGCGCGATCTGGCGCTGCACGGTTTCGTCGAGAGCCGAGGCCTCGATCATTGTCGGCGCCGCATTCGGGCTGCTCTGGGAGTTGGGACTGCTCGACCGCGCCGTGGACGCGGTCACGGGCGACGAGCACCTCGGGCCGGGGCATCGTTCGGGAAGTCGTCCGCGCCGTCTTCGGTGGCGGCATGCCGTCAGCCTCTCGCGTGGCGCTCGCGCTCGCGGCGCTGGTTGTGTTCGTGCTCGTGATGCGCGTGCTCTCGATGGGCTGGTCGCTCATCAGGTTGCACGGGTTCGCGCTGACGCGGACCGGCGACGACCTGCGCGCGCAATACGGTCTGTTCACACGGATCATCGCGACGATTCCCCTCCACCGCATCCAAATCGTCACGATCAGCGAGGGGCCGCTCCACCGGTTGTTCCGTCGGTCGTCCGTCCGAGTCGATTCCGCGGGCGGTGACGGCGGGAAGGAGGCAAGCGCCCGGCGTGAGTCGCTGGCGCCGATCATCCGCCGCAGCGACCTTCCGGGGCTCCTGCGCCACGTCCTGCCGGAGGTCGATCTCGCCGGCGTCCGCTGGTCCCCGGTTGATGCCGGCGCGTTCAGGCGCGTGTTCAAGCGTTCCTTGATCGTCGCGACGTGGATGACCGTGCCCTTCGTCGCCATGCTTGGATGGTGGACGCTGGCGCTGCTTGCGGTCTTCTGTGCCTGGGCGTGGTTGAACGCGCGGTTATCCGTGCGCCATCTGGGCTGGGCGATTGTGGACGTCAACGATCCCGGCGCGTCCTCGCCGGGCGCTGGCGCCATCCTGTTCCGGAGCGGCTGGGTCTCGCGCAGGATCAGCGTCGCCCGATTCACGAAGATTCAGGCGGTGACGTTCAGCGAGTCGCCGTTCGATCGGCGCGCCCGCCACGCGAGCGTCCAGATCGACACGGCGGGCGCCGGCGACCTCTCACACCGCGTGGATGTCCCGTACCTCGCGCGCGAGACGGCGCGTGCCCTCTACGAGCTGTTGGCCGTGCGGGCGGCCCGCACGGCCTTCAGATGGTGAACGCGGCGGTTACCGCCGCTCTCCTGCGGTCGTCGTCGTCGATCGCGGCGATGTCCGGCCTGCGTCCAGGTCATTCCAGGTCGAGTGTTATCCGTGTTGTCCGTGGTGTTACTTGGCCCAGGCGTACGCGTCGACGCGTGGATCGGCGCCCGCGGCCAGGAAGCCCGTCGCGACATTGACGACGATCGCGGCGTTGGCGCCCATCGACCAGGGACCCGACGCGCTCAGCTTGTGGCCTTTCGCGGCGAGCGCTTTCTGCACGGCGTCGGCCACGCGCGACTCCACCGACAGGTCGCCGGGCCGCATCGTGTGCGGGAACGGCGACGCCGGGAAGCTTCGCGACGACCAGCGCGGAGCCTCGATGGCCTGCTGCACGTTCATGCCGAAATCCACGACGTTGATCAGCGTCTGCATGGTCCGCATGATTTGATCGTCGCCGCCGGGGCTGCCCAGAATCATGAACGGCTCGCCATCCTTCATCACGAGCGTGCTCTGCAGCGTGCTGCGCGGCCGCTTGCCGGGCTCGAGCGCGTTGGCCTCTCCGGGCACCAGCGAGTAGTAGTCGCCGCGGCAATTGAAGATGAAGCCGAGGTCGCCCATCACGACGCCGGTACCCCACGCGCTGTGCAGGCTCGGCTCGAAGCTCACCATGTTGCGATCCTTGTCCACCACCGCCAGATAGCTCGTGTCCCCGTCGTGCTCGGCGTCACCCTCGGTCGAGAAATGCACCGGTGGATCGAATTCGCCGGTGCCCTTCATGAACTTCGACGGATCGCCCGGACGCATCTCGAGCGAGGCGCGATCCGGATCGATGAGGCCGCGGCGGCCGGCCGCGTACGCCTTGGAGAGCAACCCCTCGTACGGAATCTTGATGAAGTCCATGTCGCCGAGGAATTTCTCGCGGTCCGCGAACGCCAGCTTCAGCGCTTCGACGCTCGCGTGGATGAAGTCGGCGCTGTTGTGCCCGAGCTTCCTGAGGTCGTAACCTTCGAGCAGGTTGAGCGTGATGAGCTCCGCGGGTCCCTGGCTCGCCGACGCGTTCTTGTAGATCTCGTATCCACGATAGTTCGTCGAGACCGGGCTCTCGACCTTCGCGGTGTAGCTGGCGAAGTCGTCGTAGCGGAACAACCCGCCATTGGCCTCTGAAAACTCGGCCATGGTTTTCGCGATGTCCCCCTTGTAGAAGCGATCGCGGGCCGAGCGGAGCGCGGCCGATCGTCCCTTCGCCGCTGCCGCTTTCTCGGCGTCGACCAGCTTGCGCAGCGTGCGGGCGGCGTCGGGGTTGCGGAGCAGCGCGCCTGCGTGTGGCGCCTTGCCGCCCGGCCAGTACAGCTTCACGCTGCTCGGGTACTTCTGCAGCTTCCGGCCGGCGATGGATCGCGCCAGGCCCTCCGAAAGCGGGAAGCCCTCTTCGGCGATCTCGATCGCCGGCTGCAGCACCTGCGCGAAGGTCATCGTCCCCCAGCGATCGAGCAGCGTGAACCAGGCGTCGACCACGCCGGGGACTGTTCCGGAAAGCAGACCGTCGTTGGTGGGCAACTTGCCGTTGTTGTTCTTCATGTACCAGTCGATCGTGGCCAGCTTCGGGGCCGTGCCTTCGGCGTTGATCGACCAGACCTTTCTGGCCTTCGCGTCGTAGACGAGGAGGACGGCATCGCTGCCGTAACCGTTCATGCTGGGATCCACGAGCGCCAGCACGGCCTGCGCCGCGACCGCGGCGTCGAACGCGTTGCCGCCGGCTTCGAGGATCCGCACGCCGGCCTGCGTGGCCTGATGCTTCATCGTGCTGACGGCATACTGCCGGCCGGTGATGACCGGCCGCATCGTGCGGCCTGCCCGCTGTTCGGGCTCGGCATCGTCCTGGGCCAGAACCGGTGTCGCCAAGGTGAGCAGGAGCGTGAAACCAGCCAGGAGTCGACGCGCGTTGCGCATGGTCGCACCTCAGGTGTGGCGGAAAAACACCGTGACACAATGCCACAGAACGGGACAGAAGGCCACGACCACCGGGCCGAATCTGGCCCGGTGCGGGTCGGAAATGACAGGGAGGGTTCGCGCGGTGCGTAGTGTTCGCGTTCAGGCGGACCACGAAGGTCCCGGCTCAGCCGGACACTACTTGCGCTCAGCTCACGTCACCTGCGGCTGAATGAGTGCGACAGCAGGTCGCGGAACCCTCGCAGGTCGAGCGCGTCCCGCAGGAAGTGGCCCATTCGGGACCATCCGCGCGCATCCGCGGCCCGGCGGCCGCCCCGGCCGCTTCGCCGTCGATCGATGGCAACCGTTCCGCGCCGATCGCTAGTCTTTCGTGCGTACATAACGACTCCGATCCTGAGGTCGCGTGGCGCGTCACGTGTGGCAACAACCGGGCCATCCACCGCGGACAAACACCTACCACGGACAACACCTACCGCGGACAACACGGACAACACTGATTCAATGTAGTACCTGTCAGAAGACGACAGGAGAAGAA
>CAWAYH010000002.1:0-575250 GCA_963786195.1 uncultured Acidobacteriota bacterium
CGATGCGGTCAGGCTCCGGAGTCCTTGCAACGCTCTCGATTCTGGCGGTCGTGACGGGGTGGTCAGCTGGCTGCGATCCGATCGCGGCACGGGGCCAGCGCGACGGAAGCGCGAACCAGCTTTCGGTGCCAGTCGATTACGCCCGGCTCCCGAACGGGCTGAAGGTGGTCCTCTCGCGCGATCAGACGACGCCGACCGTCGTGGTGGCGGTGTACTACAACGTCGGGTTCCGAAACGAGCCGAAGGATCGCACGGGATTCTCGCACCTGTTCGAGCACATGATGTTCCAGGGCTCGCAGAGTCTCGGCAAGATGGAGTTCATCCGGCTCGTCGAATCCAACGGCGGCATCGTGAACGGATCGACGCGCTTCGACTTCACGAACTACTTCCAGGTGATCCCGTCGCACGTGCTCGAGACCGTGATCTGGGCGGAATCCGACCGCATGCGCGGGCTGAACATCGACGCCGACAACCTCAAGAATCAGCAGGAGGTCGTCAAGAGCGAGGTCCGCGTCAACGTGCTCAATCAGCCGTATGGCACCTTTCCGTGGATCGATCTGCCGATGGCTGCCAACGAGAACTGGTACAACGCGCACAACTTCTACGGCGACCTCGCGCACCTCGACGCGGCCACGCTCGAAGACGTGCGCTCGTTCTTCAAGACGTTCTACTCGCCGAACAACGCGGTCCTGGTCGTGTGTGGCGACTTTGAGCCGGCTCAAACGAAGGCCTGGATCGAGAAGTACTTCGGCAGGATCCCGTCCGCGCGTCTGCCGGTGCCCCCCGATCTCCGGGAGCCGCGCCAGGAGAAAGAGCGGCGTGCCGAGCGAACCGATGCGCTCGCGAACCGTCCCGCGCTCGGCATTGCGTACCATCTGCCCGACCGCTTCACGCCCGAGTGGTTCGCGTTTGGCCTGATCGATCAGGCGATCGCGCAGGGGGCCGATTCTGTCCTGTACGACGAGCTGGTCCGCAAGCGGGCGTTGACCGGCGCCGTCGACGCGGGAATCAACTGGGGTCTCGGCCACATGTTCGACTACAGCGGCCCGATGTTGTGGATGGCGCAGTTCTTCCACGACACCGGCACGCCGTCCGACAGGCTGCTGGCGGCGATCGACGAGGTGGTCGAACGCGTCAGGCGCGTCGGGCTCGATCAGGACACGCTCGATCGCGCGCGCGTGAAGATGCGCTCGCGGCTCTACGGCAACCTCGAGGAGTTCGTCGGCTTCGGACGGGCGAATCTGCTCGCCTCGTTCGCGCTCTTCGACGACGACCCCGGGCGGATCAACCGGCTCGAGAGCGAGTTCGCGAAGGTGACGCCAGAGTTGGCGCGAAAGACCGCCCAGGAGTACCTCCGCTCGAGCAACCGGACCGTGTACGTCATCAAGCCCGGCAAGACCGGCGCGGCCGACCCGGAGGCGTCCCGATGAGCGGACGCGTCAGGCGAGTGGCCTCCGGCATCGCCGCGATCGTCGCCGCGGCGGCTGCGTTCGATGTCGCGAACGTGCGGGCTCAGAAGGAACAGCCGCCGCCGCAGGGGACGCCACGGGACTTTACGCTTCCCGCGCCGCGCCGATTCTCGCTGTCGAACGGTCTGGCGGTGACGATGGTGCCCTTCGGTCAGGTCCCGAAGGTCGCGATTCGGCTGGTGGTCGACGCGGGCAACCTGCACGAGCAGAAGAACGAGGTCTGGCTGGCCGACGTCACCGGCAGCATGATGCAGGAAGGGACGTCGTCCCTCACGGCTGACGCGCTCGCGAGGCTGTTTGCGGCGATGGGCGGCGAGCTGGACGTTGGGGTGGGGGAGGACTCGACGTCGGTGTCCGCCGAGGTGTTGGCCGACCGCGGCGTGCAGGCCGTGCAGCTGATCGCGGACGTCGCGCAGCATCCCCGCCTTCCGGAATCGGAGCTCGGTCGTGTCAAGGCGAACATGATTCGCGACCTGGCGATTCGCAGGGAGACCCCGCAGTCGATCGCGCAGGAGAAGTTCGTCGAGCTGCTCTACGGCGATCATCCTTACGGACGGCTGTTCCCGGCCGAGGCGATGCTCAACGGCTACACCATCGAGCAAGTGCGGTCGTTCCACCGCAAGCACTTCGGCGCGCCGCGGAGCCGTCTGTACGTGGCGGGGGTGTTCGACGCGACCGCTATGGAAGCGGCGATCCGGAAGGCATTCGATGCGTGGACGCGCGCCACGACCGCCGATACGCCGAAGGTACCCGCCCCCGGCTCCCGGCGCTTCGCGCTGCTCGATCGCGCCGGAGCGCCGCAATCGACCCTCCTGCTGGGGACCAAGGTGCCCGATCCCTCCCACAAGGACTGGATTGCGCTCGAAGTCACCGACTATCTCCTCGGCGGCGCGTTCGCGTCACGCATCACGGCCAACATCCGCGAGCAGAAGGGGTACACGTATTCGCCCGTCAGCTCGATTGATACGCACACGGGCGATGCGTACTGGGTCGAGTCCGCCGACGTGACGACCGACGCCACCGGCGCGTCGCTCAAAGAAATTTTCTTCGAGATCGACCGCTTGAGAAAGGAAGCGCCGCCTGCCGACGAACTGCAGGGGATCAAGAACAACCTCGCCGGGATCTTCGTGATGCAGAACGCGTCGCGGAATGGCGTGATCAACCGGTTGTCGTTCGTCGATCGGCACAAGCTGGGCGACGAGTACCTGACCAGCTACGTCCGCCGCGTGATGGCGATCACCCCCCAGGATGTCCAGCGCGTCGCCACCGAGTACCTCGTCCCCGACAAGATGACGCTGGTCGTAGTCGGGGATACCAGGACGGTCAAGGACCAGCTGCACCGTGGAGTAAGTAGTCGTCGGAAGCTCGGAAGCTCGGAAGCTCGGATGCCGGGAGCTCGGATGTCGGGAGCTCGGATGTTCGGGCACGGAGGCCCGGGTCTCCTGGTCCGCACTTCCGGTCCCCGAGCCCCTGAGCCGGTGTCCCGAGCGGCCCACCGTTCGTCCCAAATCCTTCTCCCCCGTTTACAGGATTGACTTATGATGCAGTCGCCCCAGCCCAATTCGGCGGCGGTTGGTCACGGAGGCGGACTATTCTGGCCCACTCCTCCTGACTGACCCAGCAAGGGAGGAGTGACATGCTGACGCTTCGACGTCTGTCGCTCGTAGTGGCGATTGCCCTGTTTGCGACGGCATCCCTCTGGGCCCAGTCGACGACAGGCACCGTGCAGGGCACGGTCAAGGACAACCAGGACGCGGTCGTGCCCGGGGCGACCGTCACGCTCCGCAACACGCAGACCAACGCGACCCGCACGCTCGTCACCGACGGCAGCGGTAACTACCGATTCCTGAACCTGCCGGTTGGCGTGTACGCGCTCGCCGTCGAGTTGCCGGGCTTCTCGAAGTACTCGCGCGATGGCATCACGCTCTCGCTGAATCAGGACGCCGTCATCGACGTCAAGATCCAGCCGGCCACGATTTCCGAAAGCATCGAGGTCACCGCGGACGCCCCGCTGCTCAACACGACGACGCCGGAGGTCGGCGTGCGGTTCGACCAGAAGCGCGTGTCGGAGCTGCCGCTGGCGGGCGCGTCGTTCCGCGACGTGTTTGCGGTCGCGCTGTCCGCGCCGGGCGTCAGCCAGCTTGGCAGCGGCCAGCAGGGCTTCGCGTCCGGGACGAACTTCTCGTCGAACGGCATGCGCGTCCGATCGAACAACTTCATGATCGACGGACAGGACAGCAACGACCCGAGCGTCACTGGACGCCAGCAGCCGATCAACAACACCGACATCATCCAGGAAGTGCGGCTGATCACGAATCAGTTCGCCGCCGAGTTCGGCCGCGCCGCCGGTTCGGTGGTCAACGTCGTCACCAAGAACGGCACGAACGCGTTCCACGGTTCCGGCTTCGGGTTCTTCAACGACGAGAGCCTCAACGCGCGCAGCAATCTGGACAAGGCCGCCCTGCGTCCCAGCGCGCCGTTCCGCGAGGAGCGGCAGCTGGGGGGGACCGTGGGCGGTCCGGTCGTGCGCAACAGGACGTTCTTCTTCGGGTCGTATCAGCGGTGGACGGACCGGGCGCTGGGCTCGGGCTTCACGCTGAACGGCGCGCCGACCGAGGCCGGGCGCGCGGTCCTGCAGTCCGCCGTGGGCACTCGGCCGCAGATTCAGGCGCTGCTCCAGTTCCTGCCGGCCGCACAGACCCCGCTGCCGCAGTCGGCCAGCTTCACGGCCAACGGGCAGTCCTTCACCGTGCCGCTGGGATCATTGACCGGATCGTCGAGCATCAAGTTCGACAACAACCAGGTGGCGGGCCGTGTCGATCATCAGTTCGGCAACAACCACACGTTGACGGGCCGGTACCTGCTGGACGACACACCCGAGAATTCGGGCACGGGCCAGGTGACGCCTCCCGGGCTGACGACGGTCAACCCGGCGAACCGTCACTCCCTGAATATCTGGCTGAACAGCGTCCTCTCGCCCAACATGTCGAACGAGTTTCGTGGTGCGTGGGCCCACCTCGGGACGGTCACCGGTTCGGTCGATCCGAGCTCGGAGAGCATTCCGTCGATCGAGATCTCCGAGCTCGGGCTGACGGGCTTCAACGCGGCCGCGAACCGCACGGCCATCGGGCTGGCGGTGAACCTGCCGCAGTTCCGCTACAACGACACGTACCAGTTTCAGAACAACCTCACGTACATCCGCGGCAAACACCTGATCAAGGGCGGTTTCGACGTCCGCTACCAGTACGTGAAGAGCTTCTTCTTCCCGACCATCCGCGGCCGCCTCAGCTATCCGACGCTGCAGCGATACGTCGACGACAACGCGGAGGTTGCGAACATCAACAAGCCCCTGCCGGGCGGTGAAGAGGTCAACTATTACCGCTGGTGGGATCAGTATTACTACGTGCAGGACGAGTGGAAGGCGGGCGCGAGCCTCACGCTCAACTTCGGCCTGCGCTACGAGCTGCCCGGCAACAACATCCAGAGCCTGATCGAGCTCCAGGAGCGGATTCTGGCGGCGAACGGCAACAACGATGTCTACCGGCTCAAGCCGGTGCCGAGCACCGACAAGAACAACTTCCAGCCGCGCATCGGCTTCAACTGGGCGCCGGTCACGGAGACGGGCGGGATGGTCGGGATGCTGACGGGCGGCGACAAGTTCGTGCTGCGCGGCGGCTACGCCCGCACGAACGATTACGCCTTCCTGAACATCGCGCTCAACATCGTGAGCTCGTTCCCCTACGTGGCGGCGATCAACCGCAGCAACGTGTCGAACGCGTTCGTGCTTCTCCAGTCGACGCCGGCTGGCGTGCCGCCGGGGGACAATCCGAATCTGCTGACGCGGACCGTCGTCGGCGAAGACTTCCGCTCGCCGATGGCCGATCAGTTCAGCCTCGAGGTCCAGCGTCAGCTCGTCCGACAACCTCGTGTTCCGCGTCGGCTACGTCGGGACGTTTGGCAAGGATCTCTTCCAGACGCTCGACGGCAACCCGCGCCAGCAGTTCTGCGGCAATCCGTGCACGACGGGCCCGCGCCTCGATCCGACCGCCGGCGTCATCCGGCTGCGCGCGAACGAAGCCGAGTCCTGGTACCACTCGCTGCAGACGGGTCTCGACAAACGGTTCAGCGGCGGTCTGAGCGCCGGCGTCCACTACACGTGGAGCAAGTATCTGGACACCGCGTCGGATCTCTTCAACCCGTCGAGCGGCGAGGTCGCGGTCGCGCAGGATTCGTTCGACATCGACAACGACAAGGCTCGGTCGTCCTACGATCGCCCGCATCGCCTCACGGGCAACTTCGTGTGGGAGCTGCCCTGGATGCGCGACCAGGCTGGCGTCATGGGCAAGATCCTCGGCGGCTGGCAGGTCAGCTCGTTCTTCACGCTCCAGAGCGGGGCGCCGTTTACGGTGCTCAACGGCGTGGACCCGACCGGCGCGCTCGCCGGGATCGACGGGCTGGTCGGCAACGCCATCCGGCCGAACCTCAACACCGACCTCGATCTCTCCAAGATGACCGTGTCGGAGATCCTCGAGGCAGGCGGCCGGAGCCTGTTCCGTCAGATCTGCGGGATGCCGAGCCCCGACGTGCGCCGGAGAGCGGGTGGGCAACGTCGGCCGCAATACGCTCCGCGCCGACGGCATCGGCACCCTGGACATCGGGTTCACGAAGAACACGCGCTTCCTCAACGGCCAGAACATCCAGTTCCGCATCGAGATGTTCAACGCCACGAACACGCGCAACTTCGGAATCCCCGAGGGGCGCGTGAACAACTCCAACTTCCTCAATCAGTGGGGAACCGACGGCGGCAACCGCCGCATCTGGATGGCCCTGAGGTACACCTTCTAGAACGCCGTCGACTTCAGGCTTGTTCGCTGTGGACGCCCGGCCGGATTCGGCCGGGCGTTTTTTTTGGACCCGCCGCCTCTGCGTGGTGAGCCCGGACTGGCGGCTCCTGCGCATTACCGTTCAGAGGTGACCTCGATGCGGACGAACTCACTGGACTTGCACGTTCCGGCCCAGCCGACGGTGCGGCCGGGGTGGTTGACCCGGTTGAGCTGTGGGATCTGGGGCCACCACGTCGACAATCACGCGTTCCGGCGCGCTCGTGGTTTCGAGCAATCCTGCCGCTGCGGTGCGGCCTACCTGCGCACGGACGGATCCTGCACGCGCGTCCGCCACACGCTCTCGTGTTTCCTCGGCCATCACACCTACGTCCGGCTTGGCGATCGCGATGGTCATCATGGGTACGTCTGCGTGCGGTGCGGGCACCCGTTGCTTTTCTCCGCTGACAGCGATCCTCACGCCAGGTCCGAACGATTCGAGAAGCGCGTCCGCTACCTGTGCGGGCTCTTCGGACACCGCGTGCACCGTGTGACAGAGCGCAACCGGTTCGTCGAGTACGCGTGCCACTGCGGGCACACGTTTCTGAAGCCTCAAGAGGCGCTCGACCTCGTCCGTCATCCGATGGTGTGCGTCACGGGCGGGCACTTCGTGCGATATGTGACGTCGCGAGGCGGCTACAGGGAGTACGTGTGCCGCGATTGCGGTCACCCGTTCTGCTTCGCCGAGCCGGACGCGTCTGAGCGCTATCCCAGAACCACGCGCACCTGGTGAACGGCGCCATCCGTGAACGCCGGAATCTCGTTCCCGGATCGCTCTACGCCGTCCACCTCCAGGTGCTTCACGCCCCGGCCGAGGCTGTCGGGATTCTCCACCGTGATGCGGTACTCCGCGCCGGCCGTCCGGCAGGACACCTCGTACCCAGGCCACGAGCGCGGGATGCACGGGTTGATGCGCACGGCACCGTTGTGAAGCGACACGCCGAGAATCGCTTCGATGCCGATGCGATACATCCATCCGGCCGCTCCCGTGTACCACGTCCAGCCGCCGCGTCCTGCGTGCGGAGCCTGCGAGTACACGTCGGCCGCGACGACGTAGGGTTCGGCGCGATAGCGGCGCACATCGTCGAGCGTCCGCGTGTGGTTCATGGGGTTGAGCATCGAGAGCAGTTCCATCGCGCGATCGCCGTCGCCGAGCATGGCGAACGCGAGCACGCTCCACAGAGCGGCGTGGGTGTACTGTCCGCCGTTCTCGCGCACTCCGGGCACGTATCCCTGAATGTAGCCGGGGCTCGGCGTCGTGCGATCGAAAGGCGGCGTCAGCAGCAGCACGATCCCGTCCTCGGGACGCACGAGGTGGTCGTAGACCGATTCCATGGCTTCTCTCGCGTGCGCGGGCTCCGCGGCGCCGGAGATCACCGCCCAGGACTGCGCGATCGAGTCGATCTTGCACTCCTCGTTGGCCGCAGAGCCGAGCGGCGTCCCGTCGTCGAAGTACGCGCGGCGATACCACTGACCGTCCCACGCGCCGTCGAGGGCGGCGGCGAGCTGGGTCGCATGCTGACGATACTGGTTGGCGCGATCGTCTTCCCCCGCGCAGCCGCGATGTCGGCAAACGGGTGCAGGATCGAAATCAGAAACCAGCCGAGCCAGACGCTCTCGCCGCTGCCGCCCGCGCCCACGAGGTTCATGCCGTCATTCCAGTCGCCGGTCCCCATGAGCGGAAGGCCGTGCGTGCCGGTTCCAAGATTGAGCCCCACCGCGCGCACGCAGTGTTCGTAGAGTGATGCCGTCTGCCGCGACACTGCCGGGCGTTCGTACGCTTCGTGCTCGTCAGGCTTGAGGATCTCGTCCCTCGAGAAACGGAACCTCCTCGTCCAGGATCGACGCGTCGCCCGTCGCGGAGACGTAGTGGGCCGTCGCATACGCGAGCCAGAGGCGATCGTCAGCGAACTTCGTGCGCACGCCCTGCCCGCCCGGCTCGTGCCACCAGTGCTGCACGTCGCCTTCCACGAACTGACGCGACGCCGCGTGCAGGATGTGGGCGCGGGTCAGGTGCGGCGCTGAGAAAATCAGCGCGAGCACGTCCTGCAGCTGATCGCGGAAGCCGAACGCGCCGCTCGATTGATAGAAGGCGGACCGGCCCCAGACCCTGCAGGCGAGCGTCTGATAGAGGAGCCATCGGTTCAGCATCAGGTCCAGCGCGCGGTCCGGAGTTTTGACGTGCACCGTCCGCAGCAGCGTGTCCCAGAATCGATGCACGTCCTCGAAGGCGGCGGCGATCCCCTGCGGCGCCCGGCAGCGGCGCACGAGCGTGGACACGCTGGCGGCATCCGGCGCTTCCCCGAGCAGGCCGATGACCGTCTTCTCCTCTGACGGCTCGAGTGAGAGCCGCACCTGAATCGCGCCACACGGATCGAGCGCGGCGCCCGTTCTGTCGGACAGACAGTCGCGCCGCAGCGCCACGGGATCGTCCAGGCCGCCGTTCCGGCCGATGAACTCCGTCCGATCGCCCGTGATTGTGCGCTGAGGAACCTGGCTGGCGCCGGCCATCCCCATGCCCGGATCGTTCGTGTGCAGATCGAGAAACGCAATCCGATCCGCAAAGTATTCGCGAAAAGCGTTGGACGCAAGCAGCGCGCCGGTCGCCGCCTCGCGGCTCGTGACGACGTGCAGCCTGGTGCGCTCGCGGGCGTCACCGAGGACCCAATCGACGTAGAGCGTGACCGACAGGGACCGCCGGCGAGACGACGAGTTGCGCAGCGTCAGGTGAAAGACTTTTACCGGTTCGGCCGCCGCGACGTACAGCCGCAGCTGCGAATCGATGTCATCGCGGGAATGTTCGTACGTCGTATAGCCCTGGCCATGCCTCACGACGTACGGCAGCCCGGCGCCGGCCGGCAGCGGCGTGGCGGACCACACGCGGCCGCTGTGCTCGTCGCGGATGTACATCGCCTCACCCTGCGGATCGACCACCGGGTCGTTTCGCCACGGCGTCAGCCTGTTGTCGTGGCTGTTCTCCGACCAGGTGAAGCCCGCGCCCATGTCGCTCGCTACGAAACCAAACGTCGGGTGCGCGACGACGTTGATCCAGGGCGCCGGCGGAATCCGTCCGGCGTTCTGGTGCACATGGACGACGTACTCGCGGCCGTCGTCGCTGAACCCACCGAGCCCGTTGGACGCTTCGAGACCGACGGGCGCCGAGCGACGGTCCCCCGGGACGACCGGCTCCGAGGCGGTCGGGGCGCGACGTTCCGCCGGCGGCGCGCTGAACGGCACCTGCGGCCGCACGAGCTGCTGGTGCAGCCCGCCGTCGGCGCCATCCATCACCACGCGCGCGGCGGCACGCAGCAGGAGCTGATCTTCCGGCGGCATGATGTCCGCGCGGCGCAGGAACACGCCGCCGGGACGGTCGATCCAGGCCTGCTCCGGCCCGCTCTCGAGCAGCTGCTGAAGAGCGTCTTGCAGATCCTGTCGATACGTGGTGCCGTGCTCGTTGAGGATCACCAGGTCGAACGTCAGGCCCTTCCCGCGAAGGTACTCGTGCGCCTTGAGCAGATCGCGATAGAGCGTGAGCTGCGCGCCGTCGGCGATCCTGGCGAGCACGATCGGCAGATCGCCGGAGATGCCGTATTTCCAGAGCTCCGACTGACCGCGGCGGTTCTCCTGGACCGCTTCGGGCGCGCGCAGCCGCGGATCGCCGTACAGCATTCGCCCCGCCAGCCGCTGGAACCGCATCGTGTCTTCGACGGTCAGACCGAAATGGCGCAACTCGATCTGTGCGTGTGTGCTCGCGAGCGCGATGGCGCGCGCCACGGCACGTCGATCGTGGTATTTCTCGATCAGCCGTCGGGCTCCGGCGTCGTTGTCAGCGAAGCCGGTCGTGAACGACAGCCGCGCCGTCCCGCCCGGCGGCAGCCGCAGCGACTGCCTGAGGCTGACGATCGGATCCAGCGTCGGCCCGGTGGTTTTCGAGAGCGGACCTCCCGTCAGCAACGCATTCGGGCGCTCGAGCGTCCTTCCGCGGCCCACGAACCTCGCCCGATCGGTCTCGTACTCCGTTGCCGCGCCGATACGCCCTCTACCGCTCAGCACGTGGATCAGATAGGGGCGGTCGGTGCCTTCTCTCGGACGCCTGACACAGATCAACGCGTCCCGCTCGGGCACGGCGATCGTCTGCACGAACAGATTGCCGAACGCGGGGTGGGCCAGATCCGCCTCGGGCGTCGCGAGGACGACCTCCGCGTAGCTCGTCAGGTCCAGGCTTCGCACGCGATGGCTGTGGTTCGTAATCGACACGCGCCGCAGCTCCGCGTCATCTTCCGGCGACACGACGAGCTCTGTGCGTGTTTCCAGCCCCGCGTCCAGACGCCTCCACACGGCGCGATCGATGGCAAACGTTGCCTCGTAGTCGTCCGCTTCCCGCTCCGTCGGCTGGTGCGTGGCTGACCAGAACGTGCCGCTGTCGAGGTCCCGAACGTAGATGAACGTACCCCACGCGTCGGTGGTCATGTCCTCGCGCCACCGGGTCAGCGCAAGCTGCTGACGCCGGCTGTAGCCGCCGCCGGCGTTGGTCACCATCACGGTGTACGACCCGTTCGAGAGCAGGTGCGCGCGCGGCGTCAGCGTGTGGGGTGTGGCGTAGCGCCGAACGACTGGAGCGACGGCCCGTCGCACGAACGGGACGTGGTCTGCCGTGTCGATCGGCGGATCTTTCAGTGGCACGAGCTGCGGGAGGCGCTCCTGCAGCAGCAGGTCCGCGGCCTGAATACGTGGATCGGAGTGAAACCGCTCCTGCATCGGCGCGCCGTTCAGCAGGTTGTCGAGCGCGAGCAGGCTCATGCCCTGGTGATGGGCCATCCACGTCAGCAGCACGACGCCCGCGCCCTTGGTGTTCGGCGGGACTCGATCCGGCGTGTAGTCGATGGCCTCGCGATAACCGAAGCGGCCGACGAGACCCTCCTTGGTGAGGTGCTCGAGATTCTCCAGCACTTCGCGGGCAGCCAGCGGCGCTGCGAGGAGACACGCGTACGGCGCGACGACCAGATCGTCAGCCAGCCCGCGTTTGAGGCCGAGGCCGGGCACGCCGAAGGCCTTGTATTGATAGTTCTTCTCGAGATCCTGTGCGTTGTAGGCGGATTCCGAGATGCCCCACGGCACGCTACGGTGCCCGCCGTATTGGATCTGCCGCTGGACGACGGCGTTGTAGGTCTCGTCGAGCAGCGTTCCCGGATAGGCGCGCATGACGAGCACCGGCATCAGGTACTCGAACATGGACGCGCTCCACGACAAGAGCGCGCGCGACGTGCCGGCCGGCGTGAGCGAACGTCCCAGCTTGAACCAGTGCTCGTGAGAGATCTTGCCGGTGGCGATCGCCAGGAAGCTGGCCAGCCGTGCCTCCGACGCCAGAATGTCGTAGTAGGAGCTGTCGAGCCGTCCGTCGGACACGCTGAACCCGATCGAGAACAGCTGGCGATCCGGGTTGAAGAGGAATCCGAATTCGGTCTCCTCGATGAGGTCGTCGGCGAGCACGCCGATCCGTTCGGCGCGCTCGATCAGCTCTTCGGCGTGGCGCTGCGCGCGCTCGATCGCGTCACGCGCGTCGCCCGACGCGGGCCGCTCGGCTTCTTCGGTCAACGCACGCTGACAGAGCGACACCACCTGGCTCAGGCTCGGGACCGACGCCGGCACTTCGCGGATGCCGGCGGCCTGCATGCGCGTCATCCAGCCCGTGAGCTGCTCGAGCTCCTGCTGACAGCCGGCGACAACGGCGGCCGCGCGTTCCAGCCAGTACGCCGCATCCAGCAGCGCCGACGGAATCGGTTCGGTGGGCGCGGACACCAGGTGTTCTTCGATTTCGTGCAACAGGCTTCCGACCGCCTGGAGCCGTTCGTCGAGCTGGCCGAGCAGCCGTCGCCACTCGAGGAGCGTCACCGGCCGCCTGGCCAGATGCGCGCGCAGGCTGCCGAGCTCCTTGTTCATGGCGCTCGTCAGCCGGCTGCGGCCAGCCGCCGTTATCTCCGTGTCGAACAGGTTGACGACATCGTCGAGGCCTTCGAGCACACGGGCGTCGACGATTGGCGCATCTTCGGCGATCTGCGTCAGGCCCGCGCGAAGCGTGAGCAGGTACCCGGCGAGATTGCCGCTGTCGACCGTCGAGATGTACGCCGGCACCAGCGGCGCCAGCGATCGCGTGTCGTACCAGTTATAGAAGTGCCCACGGTATCGTTGCAGCCGGAGCAGCGTGTCGAACGTCGGCTCGAGCCGTTCCAGCACGCCACCGAAGCTGAGATAGCCGAAGTCGTAGGCGGCGAGCGTCGACAGCAGCTGCAGCCCGATGTTCGTCGGTGAGGTGCGGTGCGCGACGACCTCGGTCCGATTCTCCTGGTAGTTGTCGGGGATCAGCCAGTGATCATCCGCGACGAACAGCTCGTCGAAGAATCGCCACGTGGCGCGTGCGACCTGTCTCAGCGCCGAGCGTTCGACCCGGTTCAGGACCGCTCGCCGGCTCGTTCGCGGCAGCCCCGTGGTGTAGGCGATCCACGGAGAGATGAACCACAGGATCAGGATCGGTCCTGCCAGCGGCAGCCGTCCCGGCGCCAGCGTGGCGACGAGCGTCGTGGACAGCACCGCAAGGAGCGGCGCCGGCCACATGCGGCGAAAAATGTTCCACACCGACGCGTGCACGTGCTCGGCCCGGTCCGCGGTGACCCATTCGAGCAGGCGGCGGCGCGTGAGCAGGAGGCGGACAATCACGCGGCCGATCGCGTCCAGCATGACCGCGCTCTGATGGGCCAGCATGGTCACGGAGTACACGGCCTGACGCAGGCTCGTGAGCATCGTGTCGCGCTCCGCGCGCAGGTGCTCGCGCAGCGGGACACCCGGGGACAGGCTCCCCAACGTTCGCGCGGCCTGGACGTAAGCGGGGAACGTCAGCACGGCCAGGGCCAGCGTCGTCCAGACGCCCGCCGACCCTGGCAGCACGGTCCAGCCGGCCAGGAGCAGCAGGACGAGCGCCGGCGCCATCAGGCTGCGGCGCAGGTTGTCGAGGATCTTCCAGCGCGAGATCACCGGCAGCGTGTTGGGCACGCTGCGACCCGACGCGTTGACGACGCTCGTCCACAACCAGCGGACGATCTGCCAGTCGCCGCGGACCCACCGGTGCTGGCGCGCCGAGTACGCCAGATAGCTGGCCGGGTAGTCGTCCACGACGTCGATGTCGGTGCACAACCCGGCGCGCGCGTAGAAACCTTCGAACAGATCGTGGCTGAGCAGGGAGTTTTCCGGCACGCGGCGGGCGAGGGATGCCTCGAACGCGTCGACGTCGTAGATGCCCTTGCCGACGTAGCTGCCTTCGTGGAAGAGATCCTGGTATACGTCGGACACGGCCGTCGTGTACGGGTCGACGCCGACGTGTCCGGAGAAGACTTTTGCAAACGGCGTCCGATTCGCGCTCACCACGCTGACGGCGATGCGCGGCTGAAGCACGCCGTAGCCTTCGGTCACGCGCTGTCGTCCTCTGTCGAATCGCGGGCGATTCAGAGGGTGCGACAGTGTTCCGACCAGGCGTCTCGCGGCCTCCATCGGCAGCTGCGTGTCCGAGTCGAGCGTGATGACGTACCGGACCGAGGTCAGGACGCTCAGGTCTCCCAGCTTGACGATGAAGCTCGTGTCGGTCGCGCCCCTGAGGAGGCGGTTGAATTCCGTCAGCTTGCCGCGCTTCCGCTCGTACCCCATCCACCGGCGCTCCCGCGCGTTCCATTGGCGCTCGCGATGGAACAGGTAGAACCGATCCGGTCCGTGCGTCGCGTTGAGCTCCTCGACTCGCCGTCGCGCGATTTCAAGCAGCGCGGCATCCGACGGCAGAGTCACCTGATCGGCGTCCGCGAAGTCCGTCAGCAGCGCAAAGTGCAGGTGTTGATCGCGATTCGCAAAGAAACGCACTTCGAGATCGTCGAAAAGCGAACCCAGCCGCGCCTCGGAATCCACGATCGCCGGCACCACGACCATGGTCCGATCCGCTGGCGGGATGCCGTTCCGCAGGTCCAGCTTCGGCAGCGGTCGCGGCGTGACCTGGGACGTCACGATCAGGTTGAGAAAGCTGATCGCCAGTTCGCTGAGGGGAAGGAGCGTGACGAACGCCACGAGCCACAGCTCGCCCGAGGTTGCGCCGTGGCGATTGGCGTACGCCACGAAGCTCGCCACGGCGAGCGCGGTCGCGCCCGCAATCGTGCCGAGATACCCGAGGACCGGGTGGCCGTACATGAACCTGGCAAACCGCTCTTTCGCCGTCGGCGGATAGCGGACGTCTTTTTCGAGACGGAACCGCCCGCGCGAGATGAGGTAGTAGCCGACATGGTGTGCGCGCTCGTAGTCGGGGTTCGTTCGCGTCGCGTCCCGCGCCAGGTCGACGGCCTTGCGCGCGACCATCTGTTCCGGCTGCCGCGCACCCTTCGCGAGCTGCTCGACGGAATGCCGGTATCGGTCGCGCGTCTGGAAGTCCATCCGCGCATATGCCCCGGTCGGATCCTCGCGCAGCAGTTGCTCGACGAGGCTGACGCGTTCGAAAAACAGCCGCCAGTCGATGGACGACAGCAGCCGCATGCTCGTGATGATGTTGCCGATGGCGACCTGGTCCGCCGCCTCGCGCTGGTGTTCGGCGCGCAGCATCTCGTCCGGCGAGTCGTCCTGCGCCTCGAGCGCTTTCTGCAGCGCGTGCCACGCCGGCGCCGCCGACGACGGCTGGTCGCGCAGCCAGTGCAGCAGCTCCACGACGAAAGGCGCGGACAAGCGGCGGTTGGCCTCGACCTCTTCGCGCAGCATCCGATCAACGAGATCCTCGCTGTCGTAGTCTCCGCGGGCGAACAACAGGCCCCACTCGCGTGCCTTATCCCGGCTCCGGCGCGCCGCAACGACGTCCGCGGCGAGTCGCCGCAGCTCTTCGACCAGCGCGAGCCGAAGCATGATCGGAATCGCCCAGATCTCGCCGATCGAGAGGGGCGCCGCGCGCTGGTACGCCGTGGCGAAATCCACGAGCGTCTGCAGATCGAAGCGGCCGGCGGTGTGCGTGATCAGCTCGCGCGCCAGCACGTACACGCGCGGATACCCCTCGAACGGTCCATCACCGAGCTTGGGGAGCTCCTGGTAGGTACTGACGCGGAAGATCCTGGCGAATCTCGCGGACCTGATCCTGCACGACATGGTGGTTGTCGCGCAGCCAGTCCTCCGAGCCGACAGCGGGCGCCTCGGTGTGCGCGGTGTCCGTCAGAAACCGGTAGGCGTCGTCGAGCTCCTGCGCGGCCTCGTCGAGGCGGGGGAGAAGTGGGCGTCCGCGGCCCGGATCAGACGCCAGCCGATACATCCCGGCCAGCCGGACCGCGTAACGCTCGAGCTGGTCCTGACTGAACAGCTCAGGTGGCGCCGGACGCTCGTCACCGATTTCCGGTTCGACAGACTGAATCAGCGACGACGACATCCGGTGTTCATTATATGAATGTGGATCACGAATTCGTGCCAGCTCCGACAGTTCTGGTGTGCGCCGATCGGAGCGGCGGGGCAGAATCGTGCGAATTGCACGAAATGTCCGCCGCTCAGCTCAGGTACGAAGGTTGAACCCCGGCGCGTCATGCGCGCCAGAAGCTTCACGATTCTGCTGGCTCTGACCCTCCTTCCGGTTGCGGGATGCGACAGCAACGAACGGCGCGCCGAACAGGCCGTCCGCGAGTTCCACCAGCAACTCTCGCAGAATCGGGCCGATCTCATCTACGCCAACGCCAGCGAGTTCCTCCGCGCGCACATGAGCGAGGCCGAGCTGCGCAAATCGCTCTCGGAGACGCGTGGACTCGGGGCGTTCCAGGAGACGGATCGCGCGCATTACCTGCGCACGAACGTCCCGGGCGGACAGGAGATTATCACCTCGATTCACAATTCCCGCTTCGCCCGCGCGGCGTGCGTCGAGTCGTTCTCGTGGCATGTCGAGGCGAACACCCTGAAGCTGTCCACGTACAGCTGCGCGCCGAACATGCAGGTGACCTGCACGAACGCGCTGCTGGGCACGCGGTGCGAGACGACGCCGGTGCCGCTGTCGGCCAGTGCCGGCACCCGGTAGACGCGGATCGGCCAGGTCTATTTCCCTTCCAGCAACGATACGAGCGACAACGGATCGACGCGCGCCCGCGCGATGCGGACCGTCCAGTGGAGGTGCGGCCCGGTGACTCGTCCTGTCGATCCGGACAGCGCGATCTTCTGGCCCCGCTCGACCACATCACCAGCCGACACCAGCGCCTCCGAGAGATGCGCGAGGTAAGAGTACACGCCGAGGCCGTGATCGATGATGACGATCCGGCCAGAAAAATACTGATCGGCCACCAGGGCCACGCGTCCGCGGTTGGGCGCGACGACCGCGGTGCCGCTGGCCGCCTGGAAATCCGTTCCGGAATGCGGGCTGCGCGCCTGGCCGTTGACGATCGAGCGTCGGCCGAAGCTGCTCGTCGCCGTGCCCGGGACCGGCGGAACGAACGCCCCCTGCCACAACCGCTCAGGCGTCACGCGCGAGACGATGGTCTCCACGCTCTTGCGTTCCTCATCGAGCCTGGGCAGCAGCTCGGCGGGAGGGTCGGCAAATTCAGCGGCCACCGTGAGCCGACGGACGGGGAAGTTGCGAGGCTGAACAGTAAGCCAGTAGAGGCGTTCCAGCATCCGGCCCGCCTGTGTGCGGGCGTGTACCGCCAGACTGGAGCGGCCCGATCGCGTCGCGAGATCGATCGGCGCGAGTCCCTGCCAGCGTCCGCCTTCTACCGGGTAGAACGTCAGCGTGCGATCGAGCCAGACGCCCGACACGTCCTGCAGCGGCTCGCGGCAGGCGACCAGGATCAGCACGACCTCGCCGGGCTCCACCCGGCGCGCGCGATGCGAGACCTCGAGTCCGTTCTGGGCGCTTGAACCCGTAAGGGTGAGCACGACGACTGCCAGGACCGCCAGCACGATGACCAATTATCACCTGTTCGTTTCCTGTCGTTTCGTCGTTAAATGAGGCGGGCGAGAGTCCGCGCGCCCGGGCGCGCAGGTTTGAGGAGGTTGTATGGCAAAGCGGAAGAAGGCTCGCGCGGCGAAGCTCCATCGGTCCTGCGGAGCGATGGCCGCGCACATGATGCTGCTCGAGAGGTTTCCGTCTTTCCGCGTCAACCAGATGCGCCTCGAGGGCGCGACGACTCGCCGTCGGGATACGGGCCTCGATCTCAAGCGGGTCGGAATGGTGACGATCAAGACCGTCGTCAACGTCGTGTACAAGACCGATGATCAGAATGTGTCGACCGCGCAGATCAAGAGTCAGTTCAAGGCGATGAACAAGGATTTCCGCGCGACGAATTCCGACAAGAACCAGACGCCGGTGCCGTGGAAGGGCCTGATCACCGATTCGCGCATCCAGTTCAAGCTCGTCAAGGTGACGCGGACCAAGACGGCTCGGACGGGATTCACGCACGACGATGGCGTGAAAAGCCCGGCGACGGGGGGCATCGCGCCGTTCAGCCCCAAGACGCATCTCAATATCTGGGTCTGCCCGCTGACCGGCGGGTTGCTCGGCTACGCCCAGTTCCCGGGCGGGCCCTCGGCGACCGACGGCGTCGTCATCAACTTTCAGGCGTTCGGCACCATGGGTACGGCTCAGGCGCCATTCAACAAGGGCCGGACCGCGACGCACGAGATCGGCCACTACCTGAACCTGCGCCATATCTGGGGCGACACGCCGGACTGCAGCGGCTCGGACATGGTTGCGGACACGCCCAACTGTGCCGGCCCGAATTTCGGCAAGCCGGTCTGGCCGCACGTGACATGCAACAACGGGCCGAACGGCGACCTGTTCGTGAACTACATGGACTACACGGATGACGCCGCCATGTTCATGTTCACGGCGCAACAGGTGCTGCGGATGCGCACCGCGCTCGAGACGGCGCGGAGCGGATTGCTGTAACGTTCCGTCTGGATATCTCGGCGACAGGAGTCCGTGTCAGCCAAACGACGGCAGCGCGATCGATTGTTCACGACGCGGTGGGTGCACGTGTTCGAGGAAGACACCGCGGCAGGCGCGGTGTTTCGTCCTGAGGATGGCCCCATACCTCTGTCGCGCCGGCCGCGCGAGCAGCTCGAGCTCGATCCGGACGGCACCGCGCGTCTGCTGAAGGCCGGGCCGGACGATCGTCTGGTCGAGCAGCCCAGCGACGTGGCGCGCGGCCGGCGCCAAACCGCCGGCCCGCGTCGCCGATGGCGGCACGGACGTGGAACTCATCGATCGAAAACCCGATCGGCTCATCGTGAAGTTTGGCCGCTGAGGGAACTTAGGACACCGGGAGCTGTCTCATAAACTTGCTGCTCGTTCCACGGTGCGAGCGAGCATCCCGAGAGAGCGTGCCGAGGAGTCCGAGGGGCGAAGCCCCTCGGATAAGACTAGACCCGATCGGGCGGGATCTCGTAGCCGACGATCGGTTCGTCGAGACCCTTGATTTGCAGCGTTCGTGGAGCGGCCTGTACGGTGCCCGCCAGCAACGCCATCGTCCGGCTGGACAGCAGGATGCCGCCGGGCTGGGCGTTCGATTCGAGCCGCTGCGCGAGGTTGACGTCGGCGCCGAGGACTGTGTACGACAACCGGCGCGCCGATCCCATGTTGCCGACCGTCACGACGCCGCTGCTGATGCCGATCCGGATCTGAATCGGCGGCTTGCCGGCCCGCTCGGCGTCGACGCTCATCGCGCCGACGGCCCGGTGCATGGCCATCGCTGTGTGCAACGCTCGGTTGGCGTGGTTCGGTTGATCTTCCGGATCGCCGAAGAACACCATCAGGCCGTCGCCGATGAACTTGTCGACGGTCCCGCCGTGCTCGAACACGATGTCGATCATCCGTCCGAAGTAATCGTTCAGGAATTCGCGGATTTCGTCCGGCGACATGTCCTGGCATCGGGTCGTGAAGCCGCGGATGTCGCTGAAGAGCACCGTCAGCTCCTTCCGGCGCCCCGACGCCGTCACCATTCCGGGATCGCGCACGATGCGATCGACGATCGCCGGGGGGAAATAGGCGGCGAACGATTCACGCAGCACGGCGCGGGCCTTCTCTTCGTTGACGAAGCGATACGCGACGATGGCAAACGTCGCGAAGCCGACCATCATCAGCGGTCGGACCAGCAGGAGGATCACGTTCGCGCGCAGGAACAGCAGCGTGGCGCCGCCGAGGTACGCCGCAGCGACCAGCGCGGCCGCGGCAGCCACGCGCCACGATCCGAGCTGTGACGCCACGAGCGTGATCGCCACGAACAGCAGGCACTCGATGGCGAGCATCTCGCCCGGGCGCGCGTCGCGGACGAATCTCGCACGGAGAATGTTGTCGAGCACCGTTGCATGGACGCCGGCCAGCGGATAGCGACTGTCTGTGGGAACCGGCCCCACGTCGCTCCTGCCGGTCGAGATGTCCGCGACGATCGCGGGCCGCCCTTCGATCGCACCGGACAGGTTGACCATCGCGAACGGATCGCGGGCCTCGGCCCAGGTGACGAAGTTCTGGTGCGGAAAGGCTTCCCAGGGGCCGAGAAAGTTGACTCGGTAGTTGCCGTTCCGATCGATCGGGATAGCGATGTCTCGCAGCCTGATGCTCTCGCCCGGCGTCACGACGACGTCCGACGGCGCGACGTTCAGGAGATCGCAGGCGGCGCGAAGCGCGAGGCCTGGCAGAAACGTGTCCCGGTAGCGGACGAGCAGCGGGATGCGCCGGAACACGCCGTCGACGTCCGCCTCCAGGTTCAGGAATCCGACGCCGCGCGCCGCTCGTCCGAGCTCCGGGAAATTCGGCAGGACCTCGAATCCGCTCGGAAGCGTCTCGGCCGGCCCATCGACGCGGACGTCCCACCGGGCGAGAGCAGGGTCCGCGGCACCACTCCACCGCCGAAGGGTCGTCGCCGATCGGCGACGCGTAGTAGACCGTGCCGAAGTAGACATTCCCGGCGCGTTGTACGGCCTCGACGAGCGCGCCGTCCTCCGCAGCGTCGACCCGGGAAGCGAAAATGAAGTCGAAGAGCAGCGCTGTCGCGCCGGCGTGCGCGAGACGGCCGATGACCTGCGCGTAATCCGACCGCGCGGCCTGGCGATTCGGGAGCGTCCGAAGTCCTGAGTCGGTCAGGTCGACGTGAACGACGCCGGTCTGGCAGGGCCGGCTGGTGCAATCGAGTCGGGTCCGGAGCGCGAACAGCCGATCGGACGCCTTCAGGTCCCACGGGACGAACAGTCCCGGCGCCAGCCAGAAGCAGGCGTGCGCCGCGAGCCACGCCGCGGCGCCCAGGGCTGCGATCCGGACGGTCTCGCGGGGCTTACTGGTGCTTGATCGTGACGACACGGTAGAGGAACGCATCCCCGCTGAGCTCGGTTGCGCTCAACCCAGGCCCGACCGGATCTCGGACCTGGCCTCCCATCGTCACCGGGCGCTCGGACCAGGTGGCGGACCCGTGCTCGCGGCTGAGACGCGCAATCTCGCTGATGATGGCGTCGCGAAGCTTCCTTCGTGAGGCCTCGGCGGCCGCCTGGTTCTCAGCGAGCAAACGCTCGAGATCCACGAGCTTCGTTGCCGATGCAATCACATAGAGCTGCTCGGTGCCCCTGGCAGCATCGAGCTCGTACCACTCGGTCTCCGATGGCAGGTGATGGGTGCCGGTGCCGGGTGTGACGCTCCCGAGCTTCGAGGGATACAACAGCGTCAGATGATCTTCGGTATCCGACCACATCACGTAGGCGAACGAGGGTGTAGCGTGTCTGAGAAAGATCCGCACCTTGTCGCCCGCCTTCAGGCTGACCTCTTTCCCGACCGGGACCTGGCCCTTGTCGGTTTTGCTGACCACAGCCCATGCGATGCGGAGGCTGCCCTGGGCGCCTCGCTGCTGGGGTGCGACCCCGACCCCCAGGCCCAGTGCACAACAAATCGCCCAAACCCCGTAATTTATCCCCACCTTGTGAATCTCCGTTATTCTGCCGCAGTCGGACACGGAGAGGGCACCCAGGCGGCTCGCGGTGCACGACGGCGCCGGCGAATCGAGCGCGAGAGTTTAGCACAGATGCCGTGAGCGATCTGTTGTAAAGTCTCGGCGGTAGCCGGCAGCGAGCGTTTGGAAGAGATGCCGAAATCCCGAGTACAGGCGTACGACGTCAGCGATCGCGTGGCGCTCCAGGCATCCGTACGCGCGTACCAACGCGATCCGCGTGCGCCGCTCGTCCGTCCCCTCCGGATCTACACGCTCGATCCTTCCGTCTCGGACCGCGTTGGCGGCGTCGCGACGGTACTCGTCCCGTACGAGAAGCTCGAGCGGGGACCGATCGGGTCGTTGTTCGCGATTAATTTCGAGGGCGCGCCGCCTCCATTGACCGCCGACGCGCTGGACCTCGACGATCCGCATCTGCTGCTCTCGAGCGGCCTGTCGCCCACGCCCACCAACGGCCGGTTTCATCTGCAGATGGTTTACGCCGTCTGCAGCCTCACGTACGCGGCGTTTCGTCGTGCGCTCGGCCGCGACATCGCCTGGGCGACGGCGCCACAGCGCGACGGGCAGCTGCGGCTCGTCGTAAGGCCGTTCGGCTTCGCGGGCGCCAACGCGGGCTACAGCCGCGAGGCCGGCGACCTGTCGTTCGGCTACTTCACTGCCGGCGACGCGCCGGCGGGCTTCACGCTCAGGGACGGGTTGATCTGCACTGCGCTCAGCCACGACATCATCGCGCACGAGACGACCCACGCGCTGCTGGACGGCCTGCGTTCGGCGTTTCTCGACCCCAGCAATGTCGATGTGCCGGCGTTTCACGAGGGCTTCTCCGATCTCGTCGCGCTCTTCCTCCACTTCACCTACACCGACGTCGTCGAACAGGCGATCCGCGAATCGGGCGGGGCAATCGCGGGCGGCTCGATCCTCACCGATGTCGCGCGCGAGTTCGGGTACGCCCGTGCCAGCGCCGATCGGGCCGCGGCGCTCCGATCGGGCGTGGACGTGCGGGGCATGGCCGCCTTCGATTCGGATGTGCTGCCGTCGAAGAGCAAGGATGGACCTCGCACGTACGACTCCAAGCTCGAGCCGCACACGCTCGGGTCCGTCCTCGTGTCCGCAGTCTTCGAGGCGTTCACGACGATCGTGCGGCGAAAGACGGAACGTTTCTACCGCATCGCCGGCGTCGACCGTGACTCTCGGGAGCGCGTTCTGGCCAACGACGCGCTCGTCAAGGCGATCGCGCAGGAGGCGAGCGATGTCGCCGGTCAGTTCCTCAACATCTGCATCCGGGCGATCGACTACTGCCCGCCGTCGGACATGGAGCTCGGGGAGTACCTGCGCGCCCTGATCACCGCCGATGGGGACATGGAACGGAGCGACAAGTGGGGATTCCGCGAAGCGCTCATGCGCTCGTTCCGCCGCCGGCAGATCTTTCCGGACCACGTGCAGTTCATGACCGACGACGCCGTGCGCTGGCAGCCGCCGGCCGATCCGCTGCGCGTCAAGGGACTGGCGTTCAGCGATCTCCACTTCGCGGGTGAACCCGGTCAGCCTGCGAGCCCGGCGGAGCTGGTCCGCCAGGCGCATGCGCTCGGGCGCTGCGTGACGAACCCGAAATACGCCGAGTGTTTTCACCTCGTCGCGCCGGGCGGTCGGCTGCCGAAGCACATCGTCCAGGCGTCGCCGCCGCTCGTGCAGTCGATCCGCGTCACGCGCCGCGCGGCGCCCGACGGACGGATCCTGTTCGACCTCGTGGCCGAGGTGACACAATCGTGCACGGTGAAGCGGGGCGGGACCCTGTTCGACATGCACGGCGGCTGCACGGTCGTGATCGACGCCCAGGGAGACGTGCGCTACGCGATCTACAAGAAGTTCGACAGCGAAGATCGCGCGGACCGGCAGCTTCAGGCGATGCGTGGCCCGCTGAAGAGGTTCTGGAAGAAATCGGGCCGCCGATTCACCCTCCAGCCGCACGTCCTGCGGCGCCTGCATTCGATGACCTAGCCAGCCCGACGCACAGTTTTGTCATCCGCACGCAATTCCGTCGGCGCCCTCCAATTCTTCTCGATTTTTCCGGCCACCTCCGGCCAGAGCCGCGGGCACGATCCTCGCAACAGCGGAGCGATCGATTTCTCATGGACTGGTTTCGCGTCGTCGACGGCCGTGTCGCATACCGAGGCCGGATTTCTCACGGCCCGGTGAAGGCCTGGCTCGCCACGGCGGAGGGCGCCGCGGCTGTCGATGGCCTGGCCAGCCAGATGCGCTTCCGGCTCCTGGGTCGGGCACGCGCGGCGCGACGGCAGATCTGGCGCGCGCTCGAGAGTGCCGCGAGGACCGAGCCGTTGAAGAGCGCGATCGAAGCCGAACCCGCGTGTTTTGCCGCGTCGATGAGCGCGATGAGCTACGCGGACGGCCTGCCGCGCGCGCAGGTCGACCTGCGCCGCCTCGTCGTCGTGCCGCGATCGCTCATCGCGGGCCACGCGAGAGATGCGCTGCGACGACGGATCTGGCCGCTGCTGACAGGTGTCGACGATCGCGTCCGCGTGTTCTTCTGCGAGCAGCTGCTCACGGAAATCGACCGCGCGATCGAGCGGGCGGCGCCCGCTCCCTCACGACCCGTTCACGCGCGTGACGACTGGTCCTGTGTCGGCACCGAGCGGGAGTACGTCTGGATCGATCCGCTGTGGTCGGGACCCGCGTGGCTCGGCCACGTGCTGATGTACGAGCTGCCTCATGAGGGTCTCTCGCGCCGCGACCGCAAAGAACTCGAACGAGCCGTGGACCTGCTGAAGAAGGGCGTAACGACACTCTCACAGCGTCAGCGTGAAGGGATCGTCCGGCTGGCCGCACAGAAGGTCTCAGCATAGCGGCGAGGGCGGCAAAGCGTTCCGCGTGTGCTAGCCGACGGTTCGCGGCCGTGCGCGAGCCGGCAGCTTCTTTAGCGCGAGTTGATCGAGCAACCCTGCTCGTTCTCCAGGCGCCGTCTCGGTCAGCCGCTGCTCCCAGCCGGCGATCACCACGCGCAGTTGATCGCGCAGCTCCGTCAGGCTGAGAATCCGCTCCTCGAGCTGGTCCATGCGCTCCCGAGCGATTCGGTAGACCTCACGACATGGCGCGCCGCCCGAGTCACGCCGGCGAAGGATCCGCGAGAGCTCGTCGACGCTGAAGCCTGCGGCCAGCGCCTGCTGGATGACCAGCACACGCTGCAGGGCACCCGGGGGATACCGCCGGTAGCCGTTCGCGTCGCGAGGCGGGCGCTGCAGAAGCCCGCGACGCTCGTAGAACCGCAGCGTGTCGGCGCTCAGTGATGCGAGCCTGGCGAGCGTCCCGGACCGAAGCGGCCCCTGCGGATGTTCGTCGTTCGTCTTCATTTGGGTGGTTTCACTGGATCGCCCGTGCGGTGCTCGCGAATCTGATACCGGAAGAACTCGTGCAAAGCGTCGAGCGCCGCCTTGTCGGCGGTGTTGATCACGATCTTCCCACCGCCTGCAATCTCGCGATACTGAAATTTGAGTTGCTCGCGGCGCTGCTGCAGGACCTCGACACCGGGCGGACGCTCGTCGTGCACGAGCATCGGCAGAGAGAAATCGCCCTGCCCGAACGCCATCGAGATGTGCCTGAGATGCCGGCGGATATCGTCCACGGTCGTCGGAGCCGCTTCCGCCCTGGCCGTGATCTCGATCGTGCCCCCTGTCGGATCGATCCTGAAGTGATGGATCGTGGTGGCCTGGTCGAAACCCATCGCGTGGGCGCCCCGGGCCATCGTGTCCTTGTGCTGCTGATCCGATGCGGGTTGCTGGGCGCTCGCGGTGAGGGTGAGGATTAGCGACAACGCTGTCGTCCATTGAGAAAGAGAGTGGATGCTCATGTGGCGATGCTAAACCCTGGAAGCATTCCGGGGTCAAGCCGACTCCACCGGGACGCCCCGGACCGGGTAGACTGCCCCGGTGAAACCTGACTCGCCCTCGACGCCCGAATGGGCGTCGGGCGTCTGCGCCGGCATTCATGCCGCGGGCAGCCGCCACGTCGTCTATGTTCCCGACAATCCGCTGTCGCATGTCCTGCGAATTCTGCACGACGAGTACCCGGACGTCCGTACGACGCTGGCCACACGAGAAGAGGAAGCGTTCGGGATTGCGGCCGGACTCTTTCTCGGCGGCGCCAGGCCGACGGTGCTTCTCCAGTCGAGCGGTCTCGGCAATTCGCTCAACGCATTGACGTCACTTCTGCTTCCGTACCGGATACCGGTGCTGATCGTCATCAGCATGCGAGGTGACGCGGGGGAGTGGAACAGCGCGCAGATGCCAATGGGCCTGGCCGTGCGACCGATATGTGAGTCCATTGGCGTCGCGCACGCGACCGCCGACGGGCCCGAGACCGTCCGGGCAGTGATCGACCAAGTAGGCCACGCTGCGTTCGGCTCGGGGATTCCCGGTGCGTGCCTGCTGCCACGACGTCTCACGGCGCCGGCGGTCACGTCATGAATCGGCTCGACGCCAGCCGTCAGCTCGTCGCCGCGCTCGGCGACGAACCGGTCGTCGCCAGCCTCGGTCATCCCGCCTACGACCTGTTCGCAGCAGGCGATCGTCAGACGAACTTCTATACCTGGGGCAGCATGGGTCTCGCGTCGTCCATCGGGCTGGGTCTTGCGCTCGCGCGTCCCGAGCTGCGCGTGTTCGTCGTGGACGGCGACGGGTCGCTCCTGATGAACCTCGGATCGCTCGCGACGATCGGCTGGACGCGACCGTCGAATCTCGTCCTCATCGTGTGGGACAACGAGGCGTACGGCACGACCGGCGGCCAGGATACGGCGACCGCGCACGGCGCGGATCTGGAGAGCGCGGCCCGTGCGATGGGGGTTCGCGTCGCGACGACCGTTCGAACAGAAGAAGAGTTTGCGGCCGCGATTCATCGGGCTCGCACGGAGCCCGGGCCATGGACGATTGTGGCCAAGGTGGATGAGTCCGCACCCATTGCGAAACCGCCCCTCGACTGCGTCGCCATCAAACAGCGGTTCATGGCGGCCATTTCGGGGACACTCAAACGTGACAGTCACGTTTGAGTGTCCCCGAAAGCTATGATGTATGACTATGACGATTCTGCGTACTCGTGCCTTCGGGCTGGTTGCCGTTTTGTTGACGTTCGCTCTTGTCGTTGAGGCGCAGCAGCCGGCTCCGGCTCTGCCGCCGGCACCGGCCGACGTCGCCGCGCCGCCCGCCGACGCAGAGAAGACGGCGTCCGGGCTCGCGCACAAGGTGATCACGCCTGGCAAGGGCGACAAGCACCCGACGGCCACCGATATGGTCGTCGTGAACTACACAGGCTGGACCACGGACGGGAAGTTGTTCGACAGCTCCGCGTCGCGCGGACGTCCGTCGACCTTCGGCGTTGGCCGCGTCATCCCGGGGTTCAGCGAGGGAATCCAGCTGATGGTCGTCGGCGAGACACGACGCCTGTGGGTTCCCGAGCCGCTCGCCTACAAGGGCGCGGAAGGCCGGCCCAAGGGAATGCTCGTGTTCGACGTGGAGCTCCTCGATATTCAACAGTCGCCGACCATTGCGCCGCCCGACGTCGCCAAGCCGCCCAACGACGCGCAGCGAACGAGCACCGGGGTCAACTACAAGGTGCTCAAGGCGGGGACCGGCTCCCGGCATCCGTCCTCGTCGTCCCGCGTCACCGTGCACTACACAGGCTGGACGACCGACGGCAAGATGTTCGACAGCTCGGTTACGCGCGGCCAGCCGTCGACGTTCAGCCTCACCCAGGTCATCCCAGGTTGGACCGAGGGTCTCCAGCTCATGGTCGAGGGGGAGAAGACGCGCTTCTGGATTCCGCAGGACCGCGCGTACAAGGGCGATCCGGGCATGCCGCGCGGGATGCTCGTCTTCGACATCGAGCTGCTGAGGATCGAGAAATAGCTACGACGCTCGCTCGCCTCAGCGATTTCGTCGTCTCGGTGGCACCGCCAGCCGAGGCACGCGCAAGGGCGGCCGCGGCGGTCCTCGACACGGTCGGCGTGACGCTCGCCGGCGTCTCCGAGCCGGCCGCTCGTTCCGTTCAGCAAATGGTCGCGGCGGAAGGCGGCGACTCGTGCCGCGTCATCGGGACTCGCATCCGCTCCAGCGCGTCAGCCGCAGCGCTCGCCAACGGCACCGCGGCACACGCCCTCGATTTCGACGACATGTGCTTCGTGTCGCTCGCGCATCCCAGCGCGCCGCTCGTGCCCGCGGCACTCGCGGCAGCAGAGAGCGTCCACGGGTCAGGCCCTGCCATCCTCGAGGCCTACATCGTCGGGTTCGAGATCGAGGCTCGACTCGGACGAACGATGAACCCGCGTCACTATCAGCGGGGCTGGCACTGCACGTCGACGCTTGGATCGATCGGCGCTGCGGCAGCAGCCGCGCGTCTGCTCGGCCTCGACGGGAGCCAGACAGGACACGCGCTCGCCATTGCCGCGTCCGAGGCATCAGGGCTCAAGGAGAACTTCGGCTCGATGGTGAAGCCGCTGCACGCGGGGCTCGCGGCGCGCAATGGCGTGACGGCCGCGCTGTTGTCACAGCACGGAATGACGGCCAGCGATCGCGCGCTCGACGGCCCGCAGGGGTTTCTCGCCGCGATGGACAGTCAGCGCGACGCGCTCGACGACGAGATCGCGGACCTCGGTACTCGATGGGAGATTATCGATACGGGCATCACCGTCAAGCTGTACCCCTCGTGTGCCGCTACCCATCCTCCGCTCGATGCCCTCCTCGATCTGCGACGGCGCGAGGAATTTGCGGCCTGCGACGTCGATCGAATCGAGATTGGCGTGGATGCGATCACGCCGACGGTGTTGATCTACGAACGGCCCGCGTCCGGGCTGGAAGGGAAGTTCAGCCTGCCGTTCTGCGCGGCGGCAGCCGTCGTGTACGGTCACGTCGGCGTCGATACGTTCGACGAGCATCATCTCCGCGACCCGGGAATCGCCGGTCTGATGCCCCGGATCGCTATGCGGGTCGACGCGTCGCTCGATGCCAGCGCCCCGCCCCTGACGCAGGCGAAGGTCAGCGTCAGGCTGCGTGATGGCCGCACCGTCAGCCAGGCGGCCAACGGCGCGCACGGCTACCCGCAGAACCCGGCAAGCGCCGACGAGCTGAGCGCGAAGTTCCTCGCCTGCGCCCGACGGGCGATCCCGGAATCGTCTGCCTCCCAGGCGCTCCAACTCCTGTTGCAAATTCAGCAACTAGACGACGTCCGCAGATTGACGGAATTGCTACAGTAGGACCGGGGACACTCAATCGGGACAGTCACGTTTGAGTGTCCCCGAATTGGCCGCGCGCCGGGACGTGGCCGCGCTTCCAGACCATGAAGGTCCGCGTGAACTCGATCACGGCCGTGCCGTGCTGGTTCAAGCCGGTCGTCTTGACGCGGACGATGCCGGCGTTGGGGCGCGATTTCGATTCGCGCGTCTCGAGGACCTCGCTCCGGGAGTAGACCGTATCCCCCTCGAACAGCGGATTGGGCAAGCGGACGTCCTCCCAGCCGAGGTTGGCGACTCCGTTCTGCGTCAGGTCGATGACCGACTGCCCGGTGACCAGCGCGAGCGTGAAGCACGAGTTCACCAGCGGCTTGCCGAATTCCGTCCGGCTCGCGTACTCCGCATCGAAGTGGATCGCGTTGGTGTTCATCGTGAGACACGTGAACCAGATGTTGTCGGCCGCGATGACCGTCCGCCCGAACGGATGCTCGTAGACGTCACCCACTTCGAAGTCCTCGAACACACGCCCGGTCCAGCCCTGTTTGATCGCCATAAGCACGTCCCGCGTGGAAGCGTTCGGCAGAAATTCTGTCAGAAGCTCAGCTGCGACGCTACCTGAACTGTTGCTTTCGTCAGGCGTGCCGCCATTTCCGGGAACGAAAGCCGAATCACGTGCATCAAAGCAGCGAACCCTTGCACTGTCGACTTTTGCTAGAGTCGACCAAGGGCAGGCGCTTTGCTAGATCACCTGGAACTGCGAACCTGCTGCAAGGGAAGGTAGCCATGATCCTCTCTCCGGCTCCCCGGCTGGCGGCGTTGACGATTGCAGGACTGACGATACTGGGAACGGCCGCCTGTAGCGGCGGGCCGGACTCGCCCGGGAGCTCTCCGACCGCGCCAACCGTCTCGAGCGCATCCGCAGCGGAGGTGCGCTTCGAGGGCCGCATCGAATCGATTAACGCCCCGGCCAGCCAGCTGGTCGTGGCCAGCCGGACGCTCAAAGTCACGGCCGCCACGCAAATCCGCGGCGAATCGCGGCGGGGCATGGGTGATCTGCGGGTCGGCGATCTGGTCGATGTTGAGGGCCAGCTCGAAGGCTCACTCGTCGTGGCGGTCCAGATCGAGGTGAGGGTGCCAGTGCCGGTGCCCGGGCAGAATCCGCCCGCGCCAAACGGCGGCCCCGGACCGAACCCTGGACCCGCGCCGAATCCTCCGCCCGCGCCGAATCCGCCACCCGCGCCCAATCCGCAGCCGCCGGGCGCCCAGGTCCAGTTCACCGGCGCCATTAGCGCCATTTTCGGCACCAATTTGATCGTGGCAGGCCGCACGGTTCAAACGATAGCGAGCACGCTGGTGCTGCGCCGCGGCGATCCTGTGCCTTTCGGCCGCCTCGCGGTCGGGCAGGTCGTCGAAGTGCGCGGATCGCAGCAGCCGGACGGGAGCGTGCTCGCTAACCGCATCACGATCGAGGAAGACCCCGCCGAGGAAGTGACGGCCAAGGGGATCATCGGGTCACTGACGATCCCAACTCCCACGAACCCAACTCAGGTGACGCTGACGGTTGCCGGCCGCACGATCCGCACGAACGCGAGCACCCTTGTGCGGCGGCGCGGTGATCCCGTCAGCTTCGATCGGATGCACGTTGGCCAGGAGGTAGAGGTCAAGGGAGTGTTGCAGGCCGACGGCAGCATTCTCGCGACACGCATCACGCTTGAAGAGGACTAGAAGTAACAGGGTGCCAGGGTGCCGGGGTGCCGGGGCCAGGGTGCCAGCGTGCCAAGGGTGGCAGGGTGCCAGAGTGCCGGGGTGCCGGCGTATTCCGTACTAGAGCGCCTGGGTGCCCGGGCGCCCGGTCTCGGGGTGCCTGGCACCTTGGCATTGTGGCACTCTGCCACCAGCACCTGGCCGCGGCACTCTGGCACCCTTGGCACCCTTGGCACCGCTACACGACTCCTCCCGCCCTCCACTCCCTCGATCGTGTCCCGCTCGATCCCGATTTCCTCGAGGATCGCTTGCGTGTGCTGGCCGAGTGACGGGATCGGTCCCATCACGGGATCGACTCCGTCCATTCTGACCGGCGGCAGCAGCGCGCGAAGTGCGCCGGCGGGGGAGCCGATCTCGCGCCAGCAATCGCGGGCGGACAGTTGCGGGTGATTGACGAATTCTGCGACGGAGTTCATTCGCGAGTACGCGATTTGTGCGGACTCGAGGCGGTTGACGATTTCTGCAATGGAGAGGCGGCTGAAGACGGCATCAATTGCCACGTGCAGCGGCTCGCGATGCTGGACGCGCAGCGAGTTCGTGCGAAAACGTTCGTCGTGCTCGAGATCGGAGCGCTGGAGGACGACGGCGCAGAACCGCGTCCACTCGCGCGCGTTCTGGATGCCGAGATAGACCTGACCTGCCATCCCCGCCGGTAAACGGCCCATACGGCGCAATCGACGCGTGATTGGCGCCGCTCCGCGCCGGCGGACTGCCGCCGTACGTCGTGTAGTACGTCGCAAATCCCATCCACTCGGCCAGCGCGTCGAACAGCGAGACCTCGATTGACGCGCCGACGCCGGTCTGCGATCGGGAGAGCAGCGCTGTGAGGATTCCCGAGTAGGCATACATGCCCGCGGCAATGTCGGCGACGGAGATGCCGACTTTCGCGGGCGCGTCCCTCGTCCCCGTGATCGAGATCAGGCCGACCTCGCTCTGGACGAGCAGATCGTAGGCCTTCTTCTGGGCGTAGGGCCCTGACGATCCATAGCCCGACACGTTGCACACGATGAGTCGCGCGTTGCGTGCGCGGAGGCTTTCCGCCGTCGTGCCCAGTCGATCGGACGCCCCGGGCGCCAGGTTCTGCACGAACACATCCGCCCGGTCGAGCAGGCGCATGAGGACGTCATGCGCGCCCGGGTGTTTCAGGTCGAGCGTCAGCGACTCCTTCGACCGGTTGAGCCACACGAAGTAGCTGGAAAGCCCGTTGACGGTCGAATCGAAGCTCCGTGCAAAGTCTCCACCGTCGGGCCGTTCTATCTTTATGACGCGCGCCCCGAGATCGGCGAGCTGCCGGGTGGCGAACGGCGCCGCCACGGCCTGTTCCACGGACACGACGGTCACGCCACGCAATGGGAGCATCGGGAACTTTTCGGGTCCGGCAGACATTACATCATCAGCGTGCCACGGTGCCACGGTACCGAGGTGCCAGGGTGCGGGAGATCAGGACAGGGCGAGTGACTGACGAACAGCTGATGCTCGAGGTTCGCGACGGATCGCGCGACGCGTTCGTGACGCTCTTCGAACGCTATCGCGAACGGGTCTGGCGGTTCTTCCGGCGCCGCATCCAGGACGCCGGACGCGCCGAGGAGCTGGCGCAGGACGCGTTCCTGGCGATTCTGCAGGGCGCCGCCAGATACGAGCCCCGCGCGGCGTTTCGCTCGTACCTCTTCGGCATCGCCTTCAACGTGCTCCTCGCCGAGCGCCGGCAGGCTGCGCGTCGTTCGGTGGGTCCGCTGGACGCCGATCCGCCTGCTTCGGCGCCGAACCCGGAAGCCGCGATCTGGGTCCGGCAGGCGCTTGCCACGATAGACGCTGACGATCGGGAGATTCTGATGCTCCGCGAGTACGACGAGTTGAGCTACCAGGAGATCGCAGATCTCCTCGGCATGCCGCTCAACACGGTTCGTTCGCGGTTGTTCCGTGCGCGTCTCGCGCTGAAGGACGCGCTCGCGCCCGAGAACGGGATAAGGGTGGGATCAAGTCATGAGAGCCGCTGAACATTCTGACCCTGAAGAGCTGATGGCGTGCCTCGACGGCGAACTGCCGGCGGATCGGGCCGCGGTCATCCGTGCGCACCTGGCGGTGTGCGATCGGTGTCAGCGCGTGTCCGACGAGCTGGCCGGCGTCTCGCACAATCTCGCGCAGTGGCGCATCGAGAAAACCCCCGACACGCTGCGTGCCCCGTCGCTCTCGACCGCCCGCACAGCCCCCGCGCGGCGTCGCTGGTTTGGATTCGGATCGACCTGGACTCGACCGGCGCTCGTCCGCGTGTTCGCCGGCGGATGCGCGGTCGCCCTCGTCGGGCTTGTGCTGGCTCAGCTACCGCGCCGGCACAGTACCGCCAGACCGAGCCTGAGCGCAGCGCGGCCAGTCGACGGATTCATGGGTCCGCGGGAAGGTGTTGTCGGGAAAGGGCAGTCGAGCGGAGCTTCGATCGCGGGCGTTCCACCAGCGGCGATGCAGCCGCCTCGAACCGCGATGGTGACCCGCACCGCGCGTCTGAGGCTGGTCGCCACGAACTTCGACACGGCGCGGCCGGAAGTCGACCGCATCCTCCGGGATCTGAGCGGCTTCGTCGGCGAAATCGTCGTCACCGGTGGTCGCGGTACGCCGCGCTCTCTGACGGCCACACTTCGCGTGCCGTCCGATCGGCTGGACGCGGCGCTGACGGCTCTGAAAGGGCTCGGGCAGGTCGTCCAGGAATCGCAGGCGGGCGAGGACGTGACCGATCAGGTCGTCGATCTGGATGTGCGCCTCACGAACAACCGCAACACCGAAAAGCGCCTGATCGACCTGCTTCAGAAGCGGACCGGCGCGCTGGACGACGTGCTGGCGGCTGAGCGGGAGATCGCGCGGGTGCGCGAGGAGATCGAGCGGCTCGACGCGCAGCGCAAGCACATTCAGGATCGTGTGACGTACGCGACGCTGTCGCTCGAAGTGCTCGAGGAGCGCAAGGCCGATCTCGATCTCGGCACGCAGTCGCTCTCCACCCGCTTCCGCAACGCCGTCGTCGAGGGCTTCACCGCAGCACTCGACAGCCTGCTGGAGGTCACCCTGTTTCTCGTGCGCGTCGGTCCCGCGCTGATGCTGTGGGCCGTCGTTCTCTTCTGGCCGGCGCGTCGCTTCTACCGGTGGACCAGAGCGAGCCAATGACGCTCGGAAGCTCGGGGGCTCGGGAACTCGGAAGCTCGGCGCCGAACCCCCGAGTCCCCGAACCCCCGAATCCCCGAACCCCCGAACTCCCCGAGTCCCCGAACTCCCGAATCCCGAATCCCCGAACTCCCGAATCCCCGAACTCCGACCGTCCAATCTCGGCAACCCGAGCACGTGTTCGGCCACGTACGCCAGGATCAGATTGGTCGAAATGGGCGCCACCTGGTACAGCCGGGTCTCTCGGAACTTGCGCTCGATGTCGTAGTCTTCGGCAAAACCGAATCCACCGTAGGTCTGAACGGCGACGTTCGCTGCTTCCCACGATGCGTCGGCGGCGAGCAGTTTGGCCATGTTGGCTTCAGCGCCGCACGGCTGGCCGCGGTCGAACAGCTCGGCGGCGCGGATGCGCATGAGGTCGGCCGCCTCCACATTGACGTGCGCGCGGGCGATCGGGAACTGCACGCCCTGGTTCTGCCCGATCGGCCGCGCGAACACGACGCGATCCGTGGCGTATCGCGTCGCGCGCTCGACGAACCAGCGGCCGTCGCCCACGCATTCCGCGGCGATGAGGATCCGTTCGGCGTTGAGGCCATCGATCAGGTACCGGAAGCCCTTGCCTTCCTCGCCGACCAGCGTGTCGGCCGGCACCTCGAGATCGTCGAAGAACAGCTCGGTCGTCGCGTGGTTCATCATCGTGCGGATCGGCCGGATCGTCAGTCCGTTTCCGATCGCCTTGCGCATGTCGACGAGCAGAACCGAGAGGCCTTCCGTGCGCTTCTTGACCTCTTCGATCGGCGTCGTGCGCACGATCAGCAGCAACAGATCTGAATGCTCCGCGCGCGAGATCCAGATCTTCTGGCCGCGAATGACGTACTTGTCGCCCTTGCGCACGGCAAGCGTCTTGAGCTGCGTCGTGTCCGATCCCGTCGTCGGCTCGCTGACGCCGAAGGCCTGCAGACGCAGCTCGCCGCTGGCGATCTTCGGGAGGAACGCGCGCTTCTGGGCGTCCGACCCGTGCCGGAGCAGAGTGCCCATCGTGTACATCTGCGCGTGGCAGGCGCCGGCATTGCCGCCGCTGCGGTTGATCTCTTCGAGGATGATCGACGCTTCGGTCACGCCCAGGCCCGATCCACCAAACTCCTCCGGAATCAGCGCGGCCAGGTAGCCCGCGTCGGTCAGTGCCTTGACGAACGCCTCGGGATACGCGCGCAACGCATCGAGCTCGCGCCAGTAGGTATCCGGAAAACTCCGGCACAGATCGCGAACGCCGGCCCTCAGATCGTGATGCAGTTCGACGTGTGTCAACGTGCCTCCAGAGTAACATTGCCGCATGCCGACCGTCGCCGACCTCATCGTCCAGCGCCTCCGCGACGCCGGCGTGCGCACGCTGTTCGGCATGCCTGGCGGGGGCAGCAACCTCGATGTCCTCGAAGCGGCCGCCAACGCGGACCTCGAGTTGGTACTGACGTCGACCGAGACGGCCGGCGCGCTGGCCGCGATGGCGCAGGCGGAGATCACCGGCCGGCCCGGCGCGTGTCTGACGACGCTGGGACCCGGCGTGGCGTCGGTCGTCAACGGCATGGCGTGCGCGCTGCTGGATCGGGCCCCGCTCGTCGTCTTTACCGACAGCCACCCAGCCGCGGGATTGAAGACGTACGAACATCAGCGGCTTGACCATTCGTCGCTGCTCACGCCTGTTGCCAAGTGGTCGTCGACGCTCACGCCTGAAACCGCACTCGAAACGGTGGACCGTGCGATCGCGACGGCCGTCGCGTGGCCGCCGGGTCCCGTCCATCTCGATTGTCCGGGTGACGTCGCCTCAGCTCCTGTGCCGGACCTCGCATCAGGCGCGGGTGCCGCCGTCAGCGCGTTGCGGGACGAGCTGACCGACGCCGATCTTGATGCGACGATCGTGTCGCTTCTGTCGCGCGCGCGAAGGCCGTTGCTGCTCGTGGGCCTCGGCGCCCGACGTCTGGACGATGCAACGGCGATTCGAGAGCTCTGCGAACGGTGCGGCCTTCCGGCGATGGTCACCTACAAGGCCAAGGGCGTCGTGCCCGACGATCACCCGTGGTTTGCCGGCGTCTTCACGAACGGCGCGATCGAGCAGCCGCTGATCGCGGAGAGCGACCTGCTCGTGGGCGTTGGTCTGGATCCGGTCGAGCTGATCCCGCGGCCCTGGAAGCCATCGCAGCCGGTTCTGTATTGCGGGAGAGGGGCTGTCAGTGACAGTCATGTTCCATATGTCGCTCAGATCGTCGCAAGCCTGCCATCGGCGTTGCGCGCCATCGGGCGTCACTTCAGACAGCTCGAATGGAATCCGGATCGGATCCGTCAGGGGGTCGATGAGCAAACGCGAAGGATCCAGGATCCCGGTGTCGGGCTGACCGCGCAACGGGTCGTGGAGATCGCCGGGGCCCGACTGGCGAGAAGGTCCCGCGTGACCGTTGACGCCGGCGCGCACATGTTCCCCGCGACGATGCTGTGGCCGGTCTGCGAGCCGAACCAGATGCTCATCTCCAACGGGCTGTCGACGATGGGCTTTGCGCTGCCGGCGGCGATTGGGGCCGCGCTGATCGATCCGGAGCGGTGCGTGGTCGCCCTCACCGGCGACGGCGGCCTGCTGATGTGTCTCGGTGAACTTTTGACCGCCGTCCGGGAAAAGCTGCGCGTCATCACGATCGTGTTCAGCGACGCATCGCTCAGCCTCATCGAGATCAAACAGCAGCAGCGCCGGCTCCATCCTTCGGGCGTGGCGCTCGGATCGATCGACTGGCCGGGCCTGGCGGAGAGTTTCGGCGTCGCGGCCTACCGTGCTGAAAGCGCAGATCAGCTCGAACGCGCGGTCGACGAGGCACAGGCGGGCTCAGGGCCGAGCTTGATCGAAGCCAGGATCGATCGGAGCCACTACGGAAACCTGCTCCGCGCGATTCGGGGATAATGAGGGTGCCATGACTACTGCAACCGGCGTAGAAGGTCTCATCATCGACGGTCTGCGCGGCAGCGCATCGGACGGCGGGACATTCGAGGTTTTCGATCCCTCGACGGGCGATGTGCTCGCGACGGTGGCGAAGGCCACCAAAGCCGACGTCCGACCGCGCGGTCCAGTCCGCGCAGGCGGCACTCGAGTCGAAGGCGTGGGGCGGGATGGTTCCGGCAGAGCGCGGACGCATCATGATTCGCATCGCGCAGGCGCCTGCGCGATCGCGTCGAGGAGCTGGCCACGCTCGAAAGCCGCGACAACGGCAAACCGCTCAGCCAGGCGCGGACCGACGTGCAGGTTGCGGCGCGCTACTTCGAGTTCTTCGCCGGCATCGCCGACAAGATCATGGGCAACACGATCCCGCTGGGCCCGGGATTCCTCGACTACACGCTGCGCGAGCCGATTGGCGTCTCCGCGCACATCGTGCCCTGGAACTATCCGATCCAGATCGGCGCGCGCGGCGTGGCGCCGGCGCTCGCCGCCGGATGCACCGTCGTCTTCAAGCCGTCGAGCGAGGCGCCGATGACGGCCCTCCGCCTGGGCGAGATCGCGCTGGCCTGCGGGCTGCCGGCTGGAGTGCTCAACGTCGTGCCCGGCACGGGATCGGAAGCCGGCACCGCGCTCGCCAGCGATCCGGATATCAACCAGCTGACGTTCACGGGGTCGGTCGATGTCGGCGTGCAGGTCGCGAAGATGGCGGCGGAGAACGTCGTGCCGGTCGTGATGGAGCTCGGCGGCAAGTCGCCGAACGTGGTGTTCGCCGACGCCGACCTGGATCTCACGGTGCAAGGCGTAGCCAACGCGATCTTCCAGAACGCCGGGCAGACGTGCTCGGCCGGATCGCGGCTGCTCGTCGAGCGCAAGGCCCACGACGCGCTGGTCGAGCGCCTGGCCGCGCGCGCGAAGTCGATGCGCGTCGGCCCCGGCGTGAGCGATCCGGACATGGGGCCGATCATCTCGAAGCGACAGCTCGAGACGATCGAAGGCTACGTGAAGGTCGGCAGAGGCGAAGGCGCGACCGTCGCGGCGGGTGGCGAACGGCCGTCGGATCCGGCCCTCGGGCGGGGCTTCTACTTCCAGCCGACGCTGCTCGACGACGTCGCGCCGGACATGCGCGTCGCGCAGGAGGAGATCTTCGGTCCGGTGCTGGCGATCATCCCGTTCGACGATCTCGAGGAGGCCGCGATGCTGGCCAACCGCAGCCAGTACGGTCTCGTCGCCGGCGTGTGGACGCGCGACATCAACAAGGCGATGACGCTCGCGTCGCGCATCAAGGCGGGACAGGTCTACATCAACACCTACGGCGCCGGCGGCGGCGTCGAGCTGCCGTTCGGCGGATACAAGAAGAGCGGCTACGGCCGCGAGAAGGGCCTCGAATCGCTGGCCAGCTACACGCAGGTCAAGAATGTCTGCGTGAAGTTCGGATGATCGGCGCGCGGCGTTCGGCGCTCGGCTCTCGGTGGTTCGGTAGCTCGGTGGCTCGGGGCCCGAGTCCCCGAACGTCCGAGCCCCCGAACCTCCGACGGTCAGCCGTGTTCACCACCCTCTTCCGTCGTCCAGCCGGCCGTGAGGAAGAGCAGCGACATGCAGGCGTAGCCGATCGCGAACGGCCACGCCGGCGCGAGTTGCAGCGCCGTGTCGGCGAACGTCCATTGATACGAGTGCATCAGGCCCGTCGCTGAGAGGAGCGGCGGCGATCGCGCACCAGGCCGCGGCGATCGCCCACTGCCGCTCGATCACGCCCACCACGGCCGCCGACAGCAGCATCGCGGTGAAGAGGAAGCCCTGCTCGAGCGCGAAGGCGCCGTGGATCCAGGTGTCGCTCTTCGGAACTCGCCGATGAGCGCGTCGGTGAACGGGTGCCCGCGGCGTCGCCCAGCCCGCCGCGCGCAGGCCGTTCTTCGCCATCAGCGCGCCCCACGCGCCGATGCCGGGCAGCAGGCCCACCACCACCGCCGGCGCGTGCTCGCGCGGCGTCGCCTGGAAGGCCTGCGCGCGTGATCACGATGCCGATCCACAGGACGATCGCCATGCCCGGCGTCGATCGGCACCGCCCAGGCGATCCAGGCGAGCGTGCCGGTGAGGCAGATGAGCGTGATGAAGAGCGCCGTTCAGCATCGAGTAGCCGGCCCGCGCGCCCAGCGCCTTCCAGCCCGGATGCCCGATGTAGATCGTCGTCGGAAAGCGGAGCCGAAGAGCGCGGCCGCGACGCTGCCGATGCCGTTGACCGCCAGCGACGACCGCGTGTCGTAGGAATCGCCGGCGGCCTCGGCCGATTCGATGTTCTGCAGCGAGCCGAGCACGTTGAAGAGGCCCATCGGGAGGATCACGGAGAGGTACGGCAGCAGATGTCCGCCGCTGAGCGACGCCAACAGATCGCCGCAACACGGGAATCGGCAGGTGCAGCGCCGCGGCCGACGGGCGCTGCGCCGACCGGCGCGATGCCGATCACCCAGGCGAGGAGCGTGCCGAGCGCGACCGCGACCAGGCCGCCGGGGATGCGGCCCTTGAAGCGCACGCGGCCGAAGTAGGTCAGCATCACGATGCCCGAGCGTCGTGAGGCCGACGACCGGCCGCGCGAAGGTGCGGAAGAGGAAGCCGAGCGAGATGAAGCTGAGCGCGATGCCGGCCAGCGTCGAGAGCAGCGCCGCGCGCGGCGTGGCCTTGCGGACGCGCTCGGCGACGAACGCGCCGACGAGCTCGATCAGCCCGGACGCAGAACGAGGCGACCAGTCCGGCCTGCCAGGCCACGCGCGCCGGATCGGCGCGCCCGCCGCCTCCGCGAGCGAGCTTCGCCGGCAGCATCACCAGGAACACGTGCGCGAAGAGCGACACGGTGTTGATGCCGTAGGGCAGCGCGCAGACGTCGGTGCGGCCGGTGCGCTCGGCGAGCTGCCTGCGCCTGACAGGCGTAGAAGAGGTTGCCGACGAGCAGCGACACCGCCGCGCCCGGCAGGACGCGGCCGTAGACGAGCTCCGGCGGGAAGCCGAGGACGCCTCGGCACAGCGCGTCGATGAGGAGGAGCTGAACGAGGTTGTCGAGCGCGAGGCCGAAGAAGCCGTCGATGTCGCCGCGGACGATCCAGCGCACGCCGGGAGGATAGTCGATTCTGGAAATCAGGTCACGTCTGTGGAGTAGGATTTACCGATGAAACGAGCACTGACCGCCTCGCTCTGCGTATTCGCGCTCGCGCTCCAGGCGCAGGAGCGCGCACCGGCCAACGACAGCATCACGAAGCAGGATCTGAAGGCGGACCTTTTCTTCCTGGCGTCTGACGGCCTCCAGGGAAGGCTGACCAACACGCCGGGCAACCGGATTGCCGCCGACTACGTCGCCTCCCGCTTCGAGCGCATGGGTCTGACGCCTGGCGGCCCCGACGGCTCGTACTTCCAGCCCTTCAACCTGATGACCGAGAAGCTCGGGCCGCTCGACCAGAACACCCTGTCCGTCACCACGAGCGACGGCGCCCGGGAGCTGAAGTACGGCGTCGATTTCTATCCGCAGCGATTCGCCGCGACGACCCGCGCGAAGGGGACGCTCGTGTTCGCCGGCTTCGGCATTACGTCGCCCGAACGATCGAACGACGACTATCGCGGCGACGCCGTCAAAGGGAAGGTCGTGCTCGTGCTCGATCATGAGCCCGGCGAACGCGATCCCGCGAGTCCTTTCGATGGGATCGTCACGGCCGACGCTTCGTCGGCGCTGCGCAAGGCCCAGTTTGCACAAGACAAGGGCGCGGTAGCGATCCTGTTCGTCCAGGACGTGCACAACCACCAGGGAGACGCGCCGGGAGGCGGACGAGGCGGGGGCCAGGCGCCGGGCGCGCCAGGCTCGCTCGAAGGCGCTGCGCGTGGCGCGTGGCCGTCGGCGCCGCCGCGGCTGGGTCGATACACGTTGGCGACGTGGGTCGAGCGGATTCGCATTCCCGCGGCGCAGATCTCGACATCGGTGACGGAAACGCTGGTCAGGGGATCCGGAAAGACGCTGGCAGAGCTATCCGCCGCGTCGGAGAGCGCGGCCGGCTCGACGCCGGTCCAGCTCGCCGTCACGGTCGATCTGTCGTCCGCAGTCGAACGGATGCCGCTTCCGGACCGCAACGTCATCGGGCTGATCGAGGGCTCCGACCCGCGCCTGAAGGAAGAGGTCGTGGTCGTGTGCGCGCACTACGATCACGACGGGACCGACGGCACGCGCATCTTCAACGGTGCCGATGACGACGGTCTGGAACCGTGGGGGTGATCGAGATCGCCGAAGCGTACGCGCAGGCCGCGAAGGCCGGCCAGCGTCCGCGACGCTCGGTCCTGTTTGCCGCGTGGAACTCCGAGGAGCGCGGTCTGCTCGGCGCCTGGGCCTACACGGAAGCCCCTACCCGGCCTCTCGACAAGATCGTCGCGGTGTTGAACCTCGACATGATCGGTCGCAACGAAGAGGTGCCGCCGGAAGGCGGAGGCCGCTTCCGCGGTCTCCAGCCGCAGACGGCGGAATCGAACGGAAATGCCGTCAATATCCTGGGCACGAGCCGCAGCGCGGACATGAAGGCCGCGGCGGACAAGGCCAATCGCGGCATCGGTCTCGAGCTGAAGTACCGATACGACAACAACATTTCGCAGCTCATGCGAAGGAGCGATCACTGGCCGTTCCTCCAGCGCGGCATTCCGGGTGTGTGGGTCCTGACCGGTCTCCATCCGGATTACCACACGCCGCAGGATCGTCCCGAGCGAATCAACTACGAGAAGATGGAACGGATCGCACGGCTCGTGCACCAGATGAGTTGGGATCTCGCGCAGCAGAACGGCCGGCCGAAACTGGCCGGACGCGCGACCACGGAGTTCTGACGTCCGGCTAAAGCAACCGCGGAAAACACGGAAAACACGGATGGACGTAATTGGTTTCATCGGGCTCGGGCGCATGGGACGGCCGATGGCGTCGAATCTGCGCCGCAAGGGCTTCCGGCTGGTCGTGTACGACATCAACCCGGAGCCGGTCGCAGACTCGAGCAGCTCGGCGCGCGGCGCGGCGACGGCGTCGCCGGCGTCGCCCAGGCCAGCGACGTCGTCGTCACGATGCTGCCGAACTCGGCGAGCGTCGAAGCGACAGTGTTGCCGGCGCCGACGGCGTGCTCGCGCACGCGCCGGCCCGGCAGCTCGTCATGGACATGAGCACCGTCGATCCGCGACGACCGATCGCGCTCGCCGCCGCGGCCGCGGCCAGAGGCATCTCGTTCGTCGACGCGCCGGTCGGACGGCTGGCCAGCCATGCCGAGCGCGGCGAGTCGCTGTTCATGGTCGGCGCGTCGGACGAGGATTTCGCGCGCGTGCAGGCCGCTGCTCGAGGCGATGGGCACGACGATCCATCATTGCGGCGACGTCGGCACCGGCATGCGCACCAAGCTGGTGAACAACTATCTGGCGATCGTCTCGTGCCAGTTCAACGCCGAGGCGCTGGCGCTGTCGCAGCGCTTCGGCCTGATCGCTCGAGAAGACGCTCGACGTCCTCCACGGCACGACCGCGACCAACGGTCAGCTGCAAGATCAACTGGCCGAACAAGGTGCTGAAGGGCGACACCGAGCCGGGCTTCACCATCGACCTCGCGCACAAGGACCTGACGCTGATCGTCGACGCCGCCAACGCGGCCAAGGTGCCGATGCCGATCGGCGCCGCGGCCCGCGAGTCGTTCAGCGCGGCGCGGCACGCGGCTACGGCGCGAAGGATTTCTCCGCGATGGTCGACGTGCTGTGCGACTTCGCGCACATGACCAGACCGCGGCTTCCATGAGGATAGGAGATGGCAACGACATTTCCGAATCTGATCGACGGACAGACGCTCGACTCGACCGATCGCACGACGGACGTCAACCCGTCGAACGTCACCGACGTCGTCGGCGAATTCGCCCGCGCGATCGCTGTCCGACGTCGAGCAGGCGATCGCGTCCGCGCGGACGGCGTTCAAGAAGTGGTCGCGGACGACGCCGCAGGAGCGGTTCGACATCCTGGACCGCGCCGGCACCGAGATCCTGGCGCGCAAGGACGAACTGGGACGGCTGCTCTCGCGCGAGCAGGGCAAGCCGCTCGCCGACGGCATCGGCGAAGCCGCGCGCGCCGGGCGCGATCTTCAAGTTCTTCGCCGGCGAAGCGCTGCGGCCCGGCGGCGAGAAGATCGACTCCGACGCGGCCGGGCATCGACGTCGAGATCACGCGCGAGCCGCTCGGCGTCGTCGCGGCGATCACGCCGTGGAACTTCCCGCTGGCGATTCCGGCCTGGAAGATCGCGCCGGCGCTGGCCTGCGGCAACTGCGTCGTCTTCAAGCCGGCCGAGCTCGTGCCGGCGTCGCCGTGGACGCTGGTCGACATCATCCAGCGCGCCGGCCTGCCGCCGGGCGTGCTCAACCTGGTGATGGGCCCGGGGCCGAAGCTCGGCCCCGCGCTCGCCTCGTCGCCCGACATCGACGCCGTGAGCTTCACCGGATCGCAGGACGTCGGTCCGTCGGTCGCCGCCGCCGCGGTGAAGACCGGCGCGCGCGTGCAGCTCGAGATGGGCGGCAAGAACCCGCTCATCGTCCTGGACGACGCGGATCTGGCGACGGCGGTGTCGGTGGCGGTCAACGGCGCGTTCTTCCAGGCCGGCCAGCGCTGCACGGCGTCCAGCCGGCTGATCGTGACCGAGGGCATCCACGATCGCTTCGTCGAGGCGATGATCGCGCGCATGAAGACGCTCGTCGTGGACGATGCGCTCAAGCCGGGAACGGAGATCGGCCCGGTCGTCGATCAGCGTCAGCTCGACAAGAACCTCGAGTACGTCGAGATCGGCCGGAAGGAAGGGGCGCGGCTGGCCGAAGGCGGCGAGCGCCTGAAGCGCGCGACCGAGGGCTACTACATGGCCCCTGCCCTGTTCACGGACGCCGGCGCCGAGATGCGGATCAACACGGAGGAGATCTTCGGCCCGGTGGCGTCGGTCATCCGCGTGCGCAACTACGACGAGGCGCTGGCGATGGCCAACGCGACGCCGTTCGGCCTGTCGGCGGGGATCGTGACGACGTCGCTGAAGTACGCGAGCCACTTCAAGCGCAACTCCGAGAGCGGCCTCGTGATGGTGAATCTGCCGACCGCCGGCCTGGACTATCACGTGCCGTTCGGCGGCCGGAAGAAGTCGAGCTACGGCCCGCGCGAGCAGGGGACGTACGCGAAGGAGTTCTACACGATCGTCAAGACGGCGTACATCGCGCCGTGAAGTTCGGGGACACTCAACCGGGAGAGTCACGCGATGACTGTCCCCCGCGCACTGTCGACGCGTGACTGTCCCGATGCAAGTGTCCCCGAACTTGCGGCGATAGGACCGGACCCAGATCTCGCTTGCCGGGAAGCCGATGATCGTCGGCAGGAGCCAGGGCAGAACGGCCAGGGAGCCGTCCATGGAGATCCCGAACAGGCGTCCCGCGCCGAGGACGAAGAACGCGGTGTGAAACGCAACTCCGCCTCCGATCATCGACCTCATGTGCTCGTACCACCAGGTCATCGGTGACGGATAGGGTCGTGCGCGCGAAGCCGAGATCGCCCAATCCAATCAGGAAGCCGATCGGGCTGAGCGCGGCGTACACGTACCTGCCCGTCGAGAACCCGAGCACGAGCATGCCGAGCGATGCGGCGATTGCAGCGAGGTGCAGGGCCGTGTGGAACGGCGTGCGCAGTTGCTCAGGCGCGTGGCGGGTCGCGAGGACGCGGACGCCGTGATACACGGGAGCGAACGTGATCAGCACGAGATAGACCAGAAACGGCGCGGCCAGACGGGTCCCGCGTGCGATCTCCGCGGCGCGCTCAGCGCTGACCGCCCGGCGCGGAGGATGGACCGCGAGCGGCGCGGCGAAGAAGAGCGCCGCCATCAGCGATCCCGGTCCCCGCGATGACGCACGTGCACCAGAAGAAGACGCGGCCGGCCCGCACGTGGGTCACGCCCCCCTTCCGCGCCAGCGCCGGCGTCCAGAACGCCGCGAGACCGATCAGGCCCGCGATGACATGAAGCGCCAGGAGCGAGCTTATAGGTGGTCAGCATTGGAACCTCCTTGGAGACGTTCTTGGTGCTTGGTTCTTCGTGTTGGTTCTCGTTCTTCGTGAACCGAGAACGGAGAACCGAGAACGGAGAACGAAGTGATGTCAGGCTCCCAGCTTTTCCGTCAGCTCTTTGAACCGCCTCCGGCTCACTTCATACTTCGATCCGTCCCGCAGCGTGACCTCGCCGTGGCCGCCCGCGGTCGGCGCCACCTCACGCACCGCGTCGAGGTTGACGATCGCCGCGCGCGAAATGCGGAAGAAATGCCGCGCGTCGAGCCGCGCCTCGAGGTCGTTGAGCGTCGGCGACATCCAGTAGTGCTGGTCCGCCGCCTGCAGCTTCGTCATGCCGTCCTCCGAGACGAAGCACAGGACGTCGCGTCCCGCGACGACGCGGAAGGTCGAGCCGCGCCGGGCGAGGAATCGGGCCGGCGGCGCCGCCGGCCAGCGTCGCCTTCTCGATCGGCCCCGTCCGAACGCGTGCCCGCCGCGCACGCGTTCGAGCGCCTGCGCGAGGCGCGCGCGGTTCACGGGCTTGAGCAGGTAGTCCACGGCGCTCAGCTCGAACGCGTCGACCGCGTACTGATCGAACGCGGTGCAGAACACGATGTGCGGGCGCGGCGACGGCAGCGACGCCGCGACCTCCATCCCGCGTGCACCCCGGCATCTGGATGTCGAGGAAGACGACGTCCGGCGTGAGACGCGCGATCTCGTCCATCGCGCGTTCGCCGTCCTCGGCCTCGCCGACGATCTCCACGTCCGTCACTTCCGCCAGCAGCCGGCGGAGCCGCTCCCGCGCCGGCTCCTCGTCGTCGACCAGCACGGCCCGGATCTTCGCGCCGGTCGTCGTCATCGGCGCACCTTGCCCACGACGAGGGTGCGGTCGTCGTCGGCTGGCGCCCCGGCGCAGAACGCGGCGACGTCGGCGAGCGCCGCCTCGACGATCTGTCGCGCCGGCAGCGACGCGTGCCGGCGCAGGATCGCGATCAGGCCGTCCACGCCCAGCTCGCGTCCGTCCGGGGAGGTCGCTTCGGACAGTCCATCGGAGTACACCGCCAGCACATCGCCGGGGCCGAGCGCGACGGATCGCTGCTCGAACGCCGCGTCGGCGGACCAGCCGACGACCGCGCCCGTCGCGTCGAGCATCCGCACGTTCCCCTCAGCCGAGAGCACGATGGCCGGGGGGTGGCCGGCGTTCGCGTAAGTCAGCGTGGAGGACCCGGCGTCGAAGGCGCCGAAGAACACGGTGGCGAAGCGGTTCCCCTCGATCGTGCCGGCGGTCAGCCGGTTCAGCTCGCGGCATGCATGCACGCCGGCGGCTTCGTCGAGCCTGCGAGCCGAGGCGAAGGCCGCCCGCGCGCGGTGATGGCCTGCAGGCGCGCCTGCACCGCGGCCGCGAGCAGCCCGGCATACATGCCCTTGCCCGACACGTCGCCGAGCGCGATGCCCAGCCGCCCGCTGCCGAGCGGCAGGAAGTCGTAGTAGTCCCCGCCGACGCCGTCCGCGGGCACGCACATCCCGGCGCACTCGAGGCCGGATTCGCCGGGCGCGGCGGCCGGCATCAGCCGCATCTGCGTGCGGACGGCCTCGTCGCGCTCGCGCGCGGTCCGCTGCTGCTCCGCGATCTGGCCGGCAATCCGCTCGACGGTCCGCGCGAGGCGATCGCGATTCACCGGTTTCAGCAGGTAGTCCACCGCGTGCAGCTCGAACGCGTCGACGGCGAACCGATCGTACGCCGTGCAGAAGACGATGCGCGGGCGCGGGGCCTGCAGCCGCGCCGCCACTTCGAGCCCCGAGAGCGCGGGCATCTGGATGTCGAGGAACACCAGGTCGGGCGCCAGCGCGTCGATGCGCGAGACGGCTTCGAGGCCGTCTCCGGCCTCGCCGACGATCTCGATCTCGACGCCGGCGGTCGACAGCAGCCGCCGCAGCCTGTCGCGGGCGGGCGCCTCGTCGTCGACGATCACCGCGCGGATCATCGGACCTGCTCCACGGCCGGCTGCGAGCGCGGTTCCTGGCGAACGAGCGGCAGCGACACCGACACGGTCGTCATGCCCGCGGCAACGTCGCGATCCACCGTGAGCGCGGCGTTCGATTGGAAATAGCCTTCGAGGCGCTGCCGGACGTTGACGAGGCCGTAGCCGCCCGCGTGCGCGCCGGCTCGGGCGGATCTCGCCTCGCGGAACCCCGGGCCGTTGTCCGCGACCGACACCACGAGCGTCCCCGACTCCTCGCGCGCGCGGACGATCACCATCGCGCTGCCCCCGCACCGACGCCGCGCCGTGCTTGACGGCGTTCTCGACGAGCGTCTGGACGATCATCGTCGGCACCCGCGCGCCGCGCGCCGTTCTCTTCGAGATGCACCTCGACGTGCAGCCGCTCGCCGAACCGCGCCCGCTCGACTTCCAGGTAGGCGCGGACGAAATCCAGCTCGTCGTCGAGCAGCGCCCACTCGCTTTCCGCGCCGCGCAGGGCGTAGCGGAAGACGTCGGCGAGCTGCTCGATCGTGCGGTCGGCGACGGCCGGGTCGCGGTGGATCAGCCCGGCGATCGAGTTGAGCGCGTTGAAGAGGAAGTGCGGGTTGATCTGCGCGCGCAGCGCCTTGAGCTCGGAGCGGCTCGCCTGCAGCGACATCTCCCGCGTGCGCTGCTCCTGCTCGAGCTTCCGCTCCTGCAGGTGGAGGTTCTCGAGGACGTGCGAGAACACGTCGGCGAGCGACGTGAGCAGCGCGACGTCCTCGCTGAAGTACGGGGCCTCGCTCAGCCGGGGCCCCATGAGAAAACGGCCGACGATGCGATCGCCGGAGCCGGACCGGGACTTCCTGAGCGACCTCGACGCCGGCCGCCGGCGCGATCGAAGCAGCACGGTCGCCTGCGCGCCGAAGATCTCTCCGAGTGCCGGTCTGCGGCGCGTTCGACGAGCTGCGCCTCGGTGGTCGCGGAGCGCAGCGCGCCGAGAAAGTGCTTGACCGCCTCGACCGTCGCGTAGCGGCGTCCGAGCCAGCGGCGATCGAGCACGGCGCGGATGCGGCCGTGGATCCACGGCAGCGCGACGACCAGCGGGCAGGAGCACGATCGCGTAAATCCACGGCGACCGCCCAGCTCCGGTCGAACGGCTGGAGCACCGGAAAAACCAGGGCGAACCATACCGTCAGGACCGCGAACGCTGACGACGATCGACACGCCGCGCTTGACGAACAGGTCGAAGAACTGGAACGGGTTCTCGTGATACGTCCCGACGAAGAGGAACACCAGCGGCAGCGACTTCGCGGCGATATTGAGGAGGCCGACGAACACCGTGCCCCCGGGCGCGCCCTGTCGCATGGCCACCGAGATGATCAGCCCGAAGAGCAGGACGACGATGAGGAAGAGCCCGATGTGCCAGCGGTGCGACTGCTGCTGGCGGGGGTTCTCGGGCGCGCGGGGCGCCCGCGCGGCGATCCAGATGGCATAGATGGCCGCGAGGATGAACCCGGTGGCGATTGCGATCGTGATGATGCGCCCGACCAGGGGCACCGGCGTCGCGAACACGCGTGCGAACGCCAGGATGCCCCAGATGGCGATCGCGTGCATCGCCACATACATCGGCCAGAGGACCGCGCGCCACGTCCGTCCCGCCGGCAGCCGTTTCTCCGCGGCGAGCTCGGCGTACGACATGTGCATGATCAGCGGCGGGAACGAGCTTGCCATCCAGATCCTCGCCATCCCGAGCGACCACGCCTGTCGCTGCGGACCGAAATCCAGCAGCGCCTCCAGCGCGAGCACCACGAACCAGACGAAACACACGACTTGCAGGACGGCCCCAATCAGCTCGAGCTCCCGCGCGCGCTCCGGCCGTGGACCAGCCACGCCGCTCTGCGTCCGCCACTCGCGGAGCCAGAGCACGATCAGTGAGCCATAGGCGAACGCGCCGCAGGTGTAAACCAGCAGGGCGAACATGGCCAGGGCCTTCATGCCCGCAGAATACGGTCCCCGACCCCCTCCCGGAAGCGGAAATCCACTGAATGGCGTGACTTTCGGCGTGATTGGCCGATAAAGGGCTTGAGCGGCCCCAGGTTTCGGGCGGGTTCGCCTTATCCGTGTTGTCCGTGTTGTCCGCGGTGTAGGATGGTGCCCAGGAGGGGGAAAGCAATGGCACGAGTCGTCAGAGCCGCGTTCGTCCTGGTGGCGCTGGTCGCAATCTACCAGGTGACCGCGGGAGCCAACGGCGTCGGGATGCCGCCGCCGTCTTCGTCGTCACCGTCGATGGGTGGGGGCCGCGCGCCGACGCCGGAGGAAATGGCGGTGCAGGTGTACAACAGCGGGCTCGACCACCGAGAGAAGGGGTTGAAAGCGGAAGACAAGGCCCTGAAGGCGACCAAGGACGCCGACCGCGGCAAGGAAGAAAAGAAAGCCCGCGAGGAATACGAGAAGGCGTTCAAGGACTTCAAGAAATCGGCGGACCTGAATCCGAACCTGCCGCAGGCCTTCAACGGGATGGGCTTTGCGTATCGCAAGCTCGGCGAGTACGCGAAGGCGCTCGAAATGTACGACAAGGCCCTGCTGATGGCGCCGAACTTCCCGGATGCGATCGAGTATCGCGGTGAGGCGTACCTCGCCGTGAACCGTCTGGACGACGCGAAGCAGGCGTACCTGACGCTGTTCGCGATGGACCGCAAGCTGGCCGACATGCTGATGAAGGCCATGACGGACTACGTCGCGAAGAAAAAGGCGGATCCGGCCGGCGTCGATCCGGCTGCGCTCTCGACGTTCGAGGGCTGGATCAAGGAGCGATCGGGTGTCGCCCAGCAGACGCGCCTGATGGCCCTGAACGCCTCGCACGGCACCTGGCACTAGACGCCTGGTTGCGACGTGAGGCGATGACGCGGGCCGGAGCGATCGCGATCCTGGTCGTCTCGACAGGCGCATGCTCCCGTCCCGCTGATGCGCCGCGTGAGACCCCGCCGGCAGCCGTCTTCCAATGGCGGCTGCCGCCCGGCCTTCCCGTTCCGCGCGTCCCCGCCGACAACCCGATGACCGACGCGAAAGTGCGACCTCGGTCGTCGTCTGTTCTACGACACGCGCCTGTCGGGCAACGGCACGTACGCCTGCGCGAGTCTGCCATCAGCAGGCGCGCGCGTTCACCGACGGCCTGCGCGCGGGCGGTGGGATCGACGGCGCAGTCCCACGCCGCGTAGCGCGATGTCGCTGGCCAACGTCGCGCTACAACGCGTCGCTTCGGCTGGGCCGATCGCTCGCTCGCGCACGCTCGAAGCGCAGATGGCGGTGCCCGATGTTCAACGAGCATCCCGTCGAGCTGGGCTCAAAGGCGCAGCGAGGCGGCGATCGTGGCGCGGATTGCCGGGAAGACTCGAGCCGATGCGGCGATGTTTCGCGCGGCGTTTCCTGGCGAGCCGTCGCCAATCACGCTCGACAACATCGTCAAGGCCATCGCGTCGTTCGAGCGCACGCTCGTCTCCGGCGACTTCGCCGCTCGATCGCTATTTGTATCGCGACGATCGCAGCGCGGGATGTCGCCGCAGGCCGAGCGCGGCATGAAGCTGTTCTTCTCGCGAACGACTCGCGTGCGCGCAACTGCCACGCGGGCTTCAACCTGTCGGGCCCCGTGGATTCACGAGGGCAGCCGCGAATGCGGAGCTCGTGTTCCACAACACCGGGCTCTACAACGTCGATGGGCGCGGATCGTATCCGGCTGTCGATCGAGGGCTGTTCGACCTCGACGCAGCAAGCCGGATGACATGGGACGCTTCCGGGCGCCGACGCTGCGCAACATCGCGGTGACGGCGCCCTACATGCACGACGGCAGCGTGCGGACGCTCGACGCGGCAGTGGCGGCACTACGCGTCGGGCGGGCAGCACGAGCCCGTTCAGGAGCGAACGCGTGCAGGGATTCCGCGTGTCTGCCGCCGATCGAGCCGATCTCGTGGCGTTTCTGGAATGCCTGACCGATCAGGCGTTTCTGACGAATCCCGCCTTCTCGAACCCGGCTCCGCAGCCGCCCGTCCCGCCGACGGCCGCACGCTGACGCCTCACTTCACGATCGACGCTTTCTTGATGTAATCGAGCTTCGGAAACGCTTTCGTCAGATAGCCGTTTCCTTCTTTCTGGATGCGACCCTGATCGGGTTGCTCGCCGTACTGGGGGTTGATCTTGTCGACGATTTCCATGCCCGACACGACCTGACCGAACGGAGCGAACCCGCTCCTGTCGAGCCCGGTGTTGTCCTTGAAGTTGATGAAGAGCTGCGTCGTGCGGCTCGCGGGGCCGGCGGTGGCAAACGTGAGCGTGCCGCGCTTGTTGCTCTGCGTGACCGGATCGTCTGGGAAGGTAGCGTCCGCCCAGTGCGTCTGGATCGCAGGGTCGCCGTTGAGGCCGAACTGGACGATGAAGCCGGGTACCACGCGGAAGAAGCGGTTGCCGTCGAAGTAGCCGTTCTTGACGAGGTTGTAGAAGCGATCGACGCCGCGCGGCGCCCAGGCCCGCTGGACCTCGACGACGAACGCGCCCGCGCTCGTCTCGAAGTTGACCTTGAACGTGGCCGGCGCCGTTTCCTTGAGCTTGGCCGGTGTCTTCAGCGCAGCGCCGGCCGCCGGCTTCGTGCCCCCGGCACGTCCGGTTTGCGCCAATGCCTGTGAAGGCACGACGAGCGCGGTTCCCAGCATCAGGCCGATCGCAATCCTCACACGAGCCGTCATCGTCTGTCCTTTCGCTGTGTATTCTGTATTCCGTATTCTGTATTCTTGGTGCCGTTCAAGGATAACCCAATGTCCAGATCGTCAGCTCGCGCCGCCGTCGTTGTCTCCGCGCTTGGTATCGGCCTGACGGTCGCCTCCGGCCAGACTCCGCCGCCTGGCATCACGCGCACGGTCCTGCTCGACAACGCCAGCGTACTCGTCGCGCGGCTGCGTCTCGCACCCGGCGCGCGTGAAGAGCCACACACGCATCCGTTTTCTGCGGTCGTCGTTCAGATCGATCCGGGGCAGGTGGACATGCTTCTGGGCGAGAAACGCGCGACTGATCGACGCGCGCTCGGGTTCACCGAGTTCATCTCGCGCGAGGTCCGGCACGCCGCCGCCAACGTCGGCAGCGCCGCGTTCGACGTCGTCACGGTGGCCATCAAGCCGGATCGAACACCCGCCGGTTCGGCGCCGGTGACCGAACCTCCACCAGGGATCACGCGGCAGGTGATTCTCGACAATGAGGAGACGCGCGTGACGAAAGTCACGTTCGCGGCGTCGGCCAAAGAGCCGATGCACACGCATCCGTTCGATCTCGTCGTGGTGCAGCTCACCGCCGGACGAATGGACGTGCAGAACGGCGATGCCCGGGGTACCAAGGCATACGCGCCGGGGGAGGTTGTATACGTGCCGCGAAACACGTCGCATGCGTTCGCCAGCACCGAGGGAACGCCCATCGACCTGATGAGCGTCACGATCAAGTAGGTTCGGGGACACTCAAACGGGACAGTCACGCGTGACTGTCCCGTTTGAGTGTCCCCGGCCAAACCCGCGCGGCAGCGTCTTAAAAGGCATGCTGTCCACGCCCCCGCCGGCCGGCAGGCAGCCGAACCAGCCGCTGGTCAGCGGGATCACGGTTTCGTTGGGGCTCCACACGCTCGTCCTGCTGTTTTTCTCGGTGACGATCGGCCGGGACATCGCGACGACCCCGGTGAAGGGGCCGACCGTCACGACCCGGCTGGTTTATGGCGGCACGGGTAGCAGCGGAGGACAGCAGGACGCGGCAAAGACCACGCGCCGGGCGCAGTTCGTCGGTCGCGGACAGATGGCAATAAGCGCCGTCAGACCGGCCAGCTTCAGCGATGTTCGATCGACACCAACGGAGCCGGCGCCAGAAATGCAATTGATCATGGCGGCGCCCATGGTGGCGAGCGGGCTCCGCGAAGCAGTGGGATCACTCTCCGAAATCCGACCCGATGGCGATGCGCGTGGACCTGGCCTTGGCCCGGGGGGCACCGGCGGGCGCGGTCCCGGCCTTGACGGAACAGGCGCAGGTTTCGGCGGAACGGACAGGGACTTCGGTGGAGTACCGACACCCGGCGGAGATATTTCATCCCCGGATCTGATCTACGAGGTCAAGCCGAACTACACCGCCGACGCGATGCACGCACGTGTCCAGGGCAAGGTCGAGCTCGACATCATCGTTCTTCCGGATGGGTCTGTCGGACGCGTCCGGCTGGTGAAGTCTCTCGACGCCCTGTTTGGTCTCGATCGCGAGGCCATCAAGGCCGTCCGTCAGTGGCGGTTCAGACCTGGCCGCCAGTTCGGCAAAGCGATTCCAGTGCGTGTGGGCGTCGAGGTGTCGTTCACCCTTCGCTGATGATGGACGCTTAGTGCGACTGGCCCACGACGGCCTGCAGCTCGGCAATCTTGATCAGCATCTTCTTCGAGAACCTGTCGACTTCCTCCGGCGTTCCCCCCGCGGCTTCGAAGGCACGGCGCACCTGCTCGGGCGTCAGCTGACACGCGAGCGCAGCGAACCAGCGCGCGTGATCGAGCGAGACGCGATCCAGCCCGGAGTCCCACCCGTCGTAGTCGAGATGAATCTCGCCCGGCTCGACCTTCTCGATGAACCGCTCCTTCTCGTAGTCTTCGACGGTCCACTTCGAGTGGCCGTCGATTAGCTTGAGCCCGCCCATCTTCCCGAACGTGCCGCCCAGATCGCTGACGATGAACCAGCGATCGTGGGATCCGTCTGGCGCGGGACTCGCAGCACCTTGTTGTTCCGGTCACCGCGGATGTCCCAGTTGTTGATCATCGTCATGAGGATGCGCAGGCCGGATAGCTCCTTGCTGCCGACGAATGGATTCTCCTTGAACGCCCAGGGTTCCTCGGTTCTCTCCATCTTCGGGTCGCGGCGCTTGAACCGTCCGTCGGCGAAGCTGCCCCCGGCCCCGACGTATTCAGCCGCCCGCTTCAGCCCACGTGCGCCCTGTACCGTTCCTTCGCGAACGAAATAGATCTCTTCGGTGAGATAGCCGAGCGCCCAGACGAAGCGGTTGGCGGCAACCTCGCTGTGCGCTTCCTTGCCGAACTTGATGTCCCAGACCTGACCACGCGCGTCGGTCACGACGATCTTGGGCTGCGTTCCGCTCGCGTCTTCCTCGACGAAGGTGAACGGCCCCTGGGGTGCGCGGGATGGTCCTCCCATTCCCCAGAAGAGGTCCCGCGTTGCCACGGATCCCGGATCGCGCCACAACAGCGCCTGCGGCGCCGCCGGCAACGAGCGAACCGGTTGAACCGGCTGCACTGGAGGCTGAGCTTTGGGACTCTCGACCCACACGCTGCCGATCAGCAGTGGAATCACGAAGATCCGCGCGGTGCGTCACGGACGTCAGGTGCGTTATCGGTCTCATCGCATGGCTCCTCAACCGTAACGTTGCAACCGGGAGGCCATGCACGAGAACCGGCTCAGCTGTCTTATCCGAGGGGCTTTGCCCCTCGGACTCCCCGACACGCTCTCTCGCGCGCCGCTTCGCCGGCGCGCTTCCACCTCCGCTGAAGCTACGGTGGACCCGCCGAAGCGCCTACGGCGCGAAGGCGCGCCGGTCGCGTGGCTCGCTCGCCATGCTCGCTCGCTACCGTGGAATGAGCGGCAGGTTGATGAGCCAGCTTCTACACGAGGCCGAGGACGCGCCACCAGACCAGACCAACAGCGCCCCAGATGGAGATCGTCACCAGCGACACCGCGAAGCCGACCAGCCACCATGTGCGCTGCGGAATGTAGCGCGCGCCGAAGTAAATCGGCGCGGGCGTCGTCCCGTAGTGGGTGAGGCAGGCGGAGAGATTGGACGCGTACGCGAACGAGAAGGCCGCCAGCACGGCCGGGCAGCCAGCGGCGACCGCAACCGCGGTGAAGGGCAGGTACAGCGCTGATGCGTGCGCGGTGATGCTGGCGAACGCGTAGTGCGCGTAGAAGTAGATCAGCAGGAGCAGCACGAGCGCGAGCTGCCAGGAGAAACCCGCGGTGAACGAGGTGCTCGCGGCGGCGAAGCTCTTGGCCAGCCCGAACTCGCCGATAGCTGCCGCCATGCGGACCAGGCCGCCGTACCAGACGAACACGTCCCACGCCGGCCGCTCGGCGAGGACATCGTCCCACGTGAGCACGCCGCTCGCGAGAAGCAACACGATTCCGATGAGGGCGACCACGGTGTAGTCGGTCTTCAGCCAGGACGAAGCGATCCACAGACCCGCGACGAGAACGAACGTGACGAACATCAGCCGTTCGCCGCGGCTCATGGGTCCCATGCGCGTGAGCTCGTCGCGCGCGAAGGCCGCGGCGTCCGGCGTATGCCGCACCTCGGGTGGATACCAGCGATAAATCAGAATCGGCAGGATGATGAGCGACAGCACGCTGGGGACGATCGCCGCGACGAGCCAGTCGAGATAGCCGATGGGCGCGCCTTTGACCTGCGTCGCGAAATTGGAGATCAGGAGGTTCGACGCCTGTCCCGTCAGGAAGGTCGCGCAGATGACGACGTCGCATTGATAGAGCGTGACGAGCAGGAAGGCGCCGAGCCGGCGCGCCGTCGGACCGGGGTGCGACTGGTAGGTGTGCACGACGCTCGTGGCGATGGGGAAGATGATCCCGCCGCCCCGCGCGCCGCTCGACGGAACGATCGAGCCCAGCACGAAGTCGGTCGCCGCCAGCGCGTAGCTCAGGCCCAGCGAGCTCTTCCCGATGGCCCGGATGAAGACAAGCGCCAGCCTTCGGCCCAGCCCGGTCTTGATCATCCCGCGCGACAGGAAGAACGCGGCGAGCACGAGCCAGACGATCGGATCGGCGTAGCCGGCGAACGCCTGCGCCGGCGTCAGCACGCCCGTGAACGTCGTCGTCGCGACGCCGATCAGTACGATGGCGCCCGCGGGGAGCGGCTGAACGATGGCGCCGACGATCGTGGCGGCGAAGATCGCGAGCATGCGCCAGCCGGCGGGCGGGACATCGGGCGGCCGCGGCAACGCCAGCACGAGCAGGGCCGTCCCGATCACCACGGCCCACCGCCAGATCAGACTCGGCTCGTCCTTTGCCGGTGCATTGACCGGAGGATCCGGCACCACCGCAACGTCCATCGGTCCTTTCCGCGCGGCGCTCGAAGCCGCCGCGATTTGGCAGCCGGCAGTCTATCAGCACAGGGGTCGAAGCTCGTCCTGAAAACCTCAGCAAGAATGCCCCGATTGATACTGGTTTTCTTCAAACATCGGTCAGGAGAGTCTGGTATCATCCGCGGGCCTTTCGGCGACGTGCTGCGGTCGCTCCGCTCTCGAGCCTCCACGAGGGCGAACTGCCGTGAATCGACGCGTCACTCGAGGGGTCGTGTCTCTGCAGCAACTGAGAGGTGGGTTATGAAGAGGAGAGAGTTCGTCGGGAAGGTGGGAATGGGATCCGCGGCGCTGGTAGCTGGAGGGGCGCTCGCGAAAGGGCTTGCCACACCCGCCTCTGCAAAGAGCGGGGCCGGTCACGATCACTCACAGGTCGACGGTCCGCTTGCGTCGGCGACCGTGAGCTTCGGCCAGTGGCCCACGGAAACGGAGCCGCCGACGCCGCCGGTCGACCGGTTTCCCAACGTAGGAGCGCCTGCAAAGCCCAACGTTCACTTGCTTATTCCATACATCGCGACGATCAAGGAGGGAGGATCGGTGAATTTCGTCGTGGCGGGCTTTCACAACATCCAGATTTTCGAGCCCGGCACGAAGACCACCGACATCAACGCCGGCATGACGATCCCGGTCACGAATCCGCCACCGCCACCTGCTCCGAGTCCGTTTCCACCGCTCATCAACGACGCGAACGGGCGCGTGTATCGCGGGCCGGACCCGACGCTGGTTTCGCAGGACCGCGTCGAGGTGGTCAGGTTCACCAAGCCAGGCAAGTACCTGGTTATTTGCGGCTTCGTCCCGCACTTCGTGAACGACAACATGCACGGCTTTGTCAATGTGCTACGCTCGCACGGGGACAGGGACGATCGGGCGACCGCGACCGCTGACGCTCGCTCTCGTCGAAGCACTACCGGGAGCCGGCCGCGCCGGCTCCCGGCTTCTCCCATCCAATTTCCTCAATTCACATGATGCGAACTGTTGGAGCGTTGACGCTGGCGCTCGTCGCCGGCATCGTTGCATGCGGTGGCGGCGCGCAGAATCCCGCCGGAGGTCCCGTGATCAGTCTGGCGCTCGTCAACGGCCGGGTCTGGACCGGCAACCCGTCGCAGCCCGACGCCGAAGCCGTCGGCATCGCCGGCGATCGAATCGTCGCGGTCGGCAGCGCGACGGACATCCGCGCGCGTGCCGAAGGCGCCGCGAGGTCGTCGATCTCGGCGGCCAGTTCGTCGTCCCCGGCTTCATCGATTCCCACGTTCACTTCCTCGATGGCGGGTTCCGGCTCGCCTCGGTGCAGCTGCGGGACGCCGCAACGCGCGAGGCGTTCGTCGCGCGCATCGCGGCGTTTGCCGCGACGGTGCCGGCGGGCACGTGGATCACCGGCGGCGACTGGGACCACACGCTGTGGGGCGGCGAGCTGCCGCGCCGCGACTGGATCGACGCGGTCACGCCGAATCATCCCGTCTGGGTCAACCGGCTCGACGGCCACATGGCGCTGGCCAACTCGGCCGCGCTGCGCGCCGCCGGCGTCGACGCGCGAGGTGGCGGATGTGCCCGGCGGCGAGATCGTCCGCGACGCGCGGCGGCGAGCCGACCGGCGTCCTCAAGGACAACGCGATGGGTCTCGTCGACGGCGAAGGTGCCGCCGCCGAGCGACGCGCATGAAGGATCGCGCGCTCGACGCGGCGATGACGCTACGTCGCGGCGCAGGGCGTCACGACCGTGCACAACATGGGGTCGTGGGACGATCTCGACGTCTTCGCGCGTGCCGCGCGCGGCGGCCGGCTGGGGACGCGCATCTACGCCGCGGTACCGCTGGACACGCTGGGAGAGGCTGCGGGACGCCGTCGCGACGAAGACGTATCGGGCCGGACGGCCGCGGCGACGCCTGGCTGCGCGTCGGCGCGCTCAAGGGATTCGTCGACGGCTCGCTCGGATCGCACACGGCGGCGTTTCACGAGCCGTTCAGCGACGCGCCCGGCGACCGCGGCCTCTTCGTAACACGCCAGACGACCTCTACAGCTGGATCTCCGGCGCCGACAAGGCCGGCCTGCACGTCGTCGTGCACGCGATCGGCGATCGGGCCAACACGACGCTGCTCGACATCTTCGAGCGCGTGGCGCGCGAGAACGGTCCGCGCGACCGCCGCTTCCGCATCGAGCACGCCCAGCACCTGGCGCCGGCGGACATTCCGCGATTCGGCGCGCTGGGCGTCATCGCCAGCATGCAGCCGTACCACGCGATCGACGACGGGCGATGGGCGGAACGGGTGATCGGGCCGGTGCGAAGCCACACGACCTATGCCTTCCGATCGCTGCTCGACTCGGGCGCGCGGCTGGCGTTCGGCAGCGACTGGTTCGTCGCGCCGCCGACGCCGCTCGAAGGCATCTACGCGGCGGTGACGCGGCGCACGCTCGACGACAGGCACCCGGACGGCTGGGTGCCGGAGCAGAAGATCACGGTGGAAGAGGCGCTGAAGGCCTACACGCAGACCGGCGCGTCCGCGTCGTTCGAGGAGCACGCGAAGGGGACGATCGCTGCCGGAATGCTCGCGGACCTCACCGTGATCGATCGGGATCTGCGGACCATTCCCGCCGCCGAGATCCGGCACGCGAAGATCGTGCGGACGATCGTCGGCGGGAAGACAGTGTTTCCGTGATGGTCCTGACCGAGCGCTCTACTCCTGTCGCAGAGCGTTCATGGGATCCCGTCGAAGTACCCGCCACACCGGGCCGAGCATCGCCAGTGCGGCGACCCCGGCGACACCGAGCGGCACACCTGCAAGCGCAATCGGATCGCTCGGATTCACGCCGGGGACGACGTTCGGTACCGCGCGCGCGAAGATCAGGCTGACGGCAGCCCCCAGGACGATACCGATCCCCACCGCCGTGGACCCTTCGGCGAAAATCAGTCGCACGATTCGTCCTCGCGTCGCGCCGAGCGCCTGGCGGATGCCGAACTCGCGCGTCCGTGTCGAGACGACGAACGCCGTGGCGCCGTAGATCCCGACGACGGCCAGCAACAAGCCGAAGGCACCCATGACGCCGGCGACCCACGCGGCAAGCCGCTGTGGAAAGAGCGCGACGGCAAGCGCCGCCGACAGCGGTCGAGCCAGTGGTTGCGGTAGGTCGGGATCCAGAGTGCTTACGCTGTCCCGCACAGCAGACAGGACGCTGCTGGACGAGGCGTCCGACGTGCGCACGTGCAGCGTCATGTGCGAGTCGTACGCCTGAGCCGCCGGCACGTAGTAGAAGTTTCGCGGCTGCTCGTTGAGCGACCGGTACTTGGCCGTCGTCACGACTCCGATGACGCCGATCGCGTTCCTTGGATCGACGGATCCGACGTAGAACTGCTGGCCGACCGCATCCCGCCCGGGCCAGAGTCGGCGCGCCATGACCTCGTTGATGACGGCAACGCGCGGTCCGCGCTCATCGTCCTGCCGGCTGAAATCGCGTCCGGCGAGCAACGGAAGCCGCAGCGTCGGGAAATAACCGGGCGAGACGCGATTCAGGCACGCATCGAGTCCTCGTCTACCCGGCGGCGGCTCGACTCCGGGCACGATCACCGCGCCGAACGAAGAACAGCCCGCAAGCGGCAGCTTTGACGCGAGTGCGGCGGCCTGGACGTCGGGGAAAGCCGAGACGCGCTCGAGCAGCGCCTGGTAGAACGCGCGTCCTTCGGCGCGGGTCGCGCCTCGCTGTTCGAGATCCAGGTCGAGCACGTGTACATCGCTTGCATTCCAGCCTGGATTCAACTCGCGAAGATTGCGCAGCGAATTGCCGAAGAGTCCCGCCGCGACCAGCAGAACGGTCGTGACAGCGACCTGAATCGCCAGGATGGCCGCGCGCACGCGGGCCCGGCTTCGTGTGACCGTCGAGGCGCCCTCTCTGAGGCTCGTGGCGAGGCCGAGGCGTCCGATGTGCGCGGCCGAAATCGAGCTGACCAGCCACCCGGCGCCCAGCGTGACGAGCGTTGCGAACCCGAGAACTCGCGGGTCCGGCGAAAGATCGACGCCGACGCGACCCGGGATCGGAAGGTCCGGCACGAACGACGCGACGAGCCGGGTGGCCCAGATCGAAATGGTGACGCCGAACGCGCCGGCGCACGCGAACAGGATCAGACCCTCGGTGACGAACTGCCGCCCGATCCTGCGTCCGCTTGCGCCGAGGGCGCGCCGGACCGCGACCTCTCGTTGTCGTTCGGTGGAGCGCGCGAGAAGCATGGACGTCACGTTCGTGCACGCCATGGCGAGCGCCAGCCCTACCAGCACTGAGAGCACGGCCAGAAACGCCGCGGCCGCGCCGCGTATCATGGCGGGCAGCGGCCCCCAGGGATCCACGTGCACCGCGTAGCTGCCCGGTCGCGCGCCGGGAACGCGCCCGGTCTCGAAGCGATCCGCTGCGGCGGAAAGGGCCGTTGTCGCGGCCCCGCGGCTGACCCCGACGCGGAGCCGCCCGAGCATTTCGACGTCGCTGCTCCGTGCATCGCCCAGCGTTTCTGGTCCCGGTATCCCCGGCACCGGAAGACCGAGCGGGACGAAGACATCGAACAGCAAGCCCACGTGATGCCCGCCGAACGAGGGGGGCAGAACGCCGATCACTTCGACGGGGTAACCGTTGACGCGTATCTGGCTGCCGACAACGTTCGCCTGTGAATCGAACTCCCTCGTCCACAGCGCGTGGCTGATGAGGACCACCGGCGCGACGGTCGGGAATGTCGCTTCATCCCGTGCGAACGTGCGGCCGCTCGCGGCTGAAACGCCCAGCACATCGAAGTAGCTGGCGGTCACGGCGAGCCCGCCCACCGCGCGTGGCTCTTTCCCGGCTGCCACAGCCGCCGAGACGATCGCAAACGCCGCGGCGTCCTCGAGCACTCCCGCGTGCTCGCGCAGGTGCTGCACGGCCTGAAAGGACATGTCGTGCCAGTCGCCGTTGACGTTCCGGCCGATCTGGACGAGCCTCTCGGTCCGCTGCACACCAGGCACATCTCTGACGAGAAGGCTGTTGACGATGGTGAAGATGGCGGTGTTCGCGGCGATGCCGAGCCCCAGGCTCAACACGGTCGCCAGGCTGAATGCCGGTCGCCTGACGAGCAGGCGGAGACCAAAGCGGAGGTCGCTCAAGAGGTTGTCCATGGCAATCGAAGGGGCAGGCATTCTACTTCCATTCGACGGGGAACATCTTCCATGCGGACGCCGGATCGAGCGCGCCGCCGAGCACCACGACGGCGCGCGCCAGCACCGGATCGCGCCCGGCCGCCAGATCTGCGGCGGTCGGCATCACCAGTTCATCGGGGGTGACGCCAGAATGCTCGAGGCTCTTCCCATCCGACATGATCATGTCCGCGTCGGTGATGCTCGCGCCAAACGGGATGACGCCCTCGGCGCCCTCGGTGGCCGACATCATGTGTCTCGACTGCATGACCGACCCGGCCGAGCGATCGCCGATCACGATCCCGCGCTTCTCGATCTGCATCACCCGCGCGAACAGTTCTGCCGCCGACGCCGACTCGGCATCGACCAGCACGACCAGACGCCCCTCGAACGGCTTCCGTTTCTTCGCGACCGACGCCTTCACTGATTTGCGGCCCTTGAGGTCCGCGATCTTGACGTCGCGATCGAAGAATCGCCCGGTGAGGAGCTCGAGCGACCGCACGTTGCCGCCGGCATTGCCACGCAGATCGACGATGACTGCCTTCGCATCCTTCACGACCGCGTCGACGAGGCGATCGACCTCTTCCGGGGCAAATCCGAAGCCCGGCAACTGCCAGATAGCGATGTCACCGACGCGCACGAGGCGGGTCGTGACGACGAGCGACCGATCGCGGCGGAACGTCCCGCTTTCGATGAAATCGTCAAGACTGATCTCCATCACGCGCTGGCCCGGGATGACCCTTGCAGCGACGGAAACCGAGCGAGGCTGAGCGCCGGGACTCTGCACCACCAGATTCAGCGCGGCGCGCGGGCTGAGCGTGTAGTAGAGATAGCGTGCCTTCCACAAGTCGGTCCGCGTCGGCGTGAACGCCTCTATTCTCAGCAGCTGGTCGCCACGTTTCAGCCCCTTGGCTTCGGCGTCGCTTCCGGGCCTGACCGCGACGACATGACACGCCTCGCCGATCATCCGCATGTCCCAGCCGAACTCGTACGTCGTCGGACGCATGGGCGGCAGGAAGAAGGTGTGGGAGTCGTTGAAGTCGATGAGCGCCTGGGCGATGATCGCGTACGCGTGCCCGAGGGAGACGGCCGTATTGATCTTCGTTTCAGCGGACTTGAAGTGCTCGTTGAGATCGAGCCCGTGGAAGGTCTGGTCGTAGTAGGTGTTCCTGATGGCGGACTTGATCTCGCCCAGCATCTGCTTCGCGCGCTGGCGCTCCGTGCCGTCGAGCACGGGCGTTTGCGCAGACAGCGCTGCGGTCAAGACCAGCACGACGAGCCACGTCACTCTCACGTCGGCCTCACCTTGTCAGGGAAGACCGACATTGTGGCCGAGGCGGAGGGGAGCAATCAAGCGCTCCCCTCCGTGATGGGTCAGGAGCGGCTCAACGTCACGAAGACTTCGTTGTTGCCGCGGCTCACGAGGAGCAGCGCCGGGCGGTTGCCGATCCCCGCGAGCGCGCTCTTCAGTTCGGCCGGTGTCGTGACTTTCTGGCCGTTCACCATCGAAATCACGTCACCTGCCTGCAGCCCGGCTGCCGCCGCGGCGCCGTCAGGAGCCACGTCGCTCACGACGACGCCCTCGGTCCGCTTCGTCTCGAGCTGCCTGGCGAGATCGGGCGTCAGCGGCATGACCGTCATGCCGAAGCCGCCCGATTCGGCTCCCTGGTCATCGCGCGAGGCCGCAGCACGCGCCGACTTCAACTCGTCGAGCGTTGCGCGCAGCGTCTGCGGTTTTCCATCACGCAGGACCTCGAGGGTCACGCTCGACCCAGGCTTCGTCCCGGCTATGCGGTTGCGCAGCCCGTTGCTGTCCGCGATCTTCTCGCCGTCCAGCGCGACGACGACGTCGCCCTGACGCAGTCCGGCCCGCGCCGCAGGGCTGCCGGCCTCGACGTTGCTGATGAGCGCGCCGCCGATGTCCGTCAGCTTCAGGCTCGCGGCGATGTCCGACGTGACCGTCTGCACCGTCACGCCCAGCTTGCCGCGGGTCACCTTGCCGCTCGTCCGCAGCTGCTCCATGACCTGGCGCGCCATGTTGGACGGAATCGCGAACCCGAGGCCGATGTTGCCTCCGGTCGGCGTCAGGATCTGCGAGTTGATGCCGATCAGCTCACCACTGAGGTTGATCAGCGCACCACCCGAGTTGCCCTGATTGATCGCCGCGTCGGTCTGGAGGAAGTCCTCGTAGTTGCCGTCGCCCAGACCCGTCGCGCGTCCCTTCGCGCTGATGATCCCCATCGTCACGGTCTGCCCGACGCCGAGCGGGTTGCCAACCGCCAGCACGACGTCGCCGACGCTGACCTTGCTCGAGTCGCCGATGGGCACCGTCTTGAGGCCGCGCGCGTCGATTTTGATCACCGCCAGATCGCTGGCGGGATCGGCGCCAACCACCCTCGCCTCGAACGTGCGCTTGTCGGAGAGCTCGACGCGGACGTGATCCGCGCCGTCGATGACGTGGTTGTTGGTGAGGATGTATCCGTCAGGGGTCGTGACGACACCGGAGCCAAGTCCCGATTGACGCGGCGCCCGCTGTTCTCTGCGGCATCTGGAAGCGCCGGCCGAAGAACTCGCGAAGCATCGGATCGTCCGGCAACTGGGTCGGTACGACCTGCGCACGCTTGTCGACACGGACGGTCACGACGCCAGGCGTCACGAGGTTGACGACGCCGGCATACGAGGTTGCCGCCGCCACCGGAGCTGGCGGCGCAACCGTCGACGGTGCGGCCGCGACAACGCTGCGGGCGGATTGCGTTTGTCCAAGGCTGTAACCGGATACGCCTACGGTGGCGATCAGCGCGACAACTGCTGTGCCGCGGCCGGCGCGCGTCAGGATGCCACGCGGGGAAGTGTTGTTCATGACTGCTGGTTCTCCCTTCAGTACCGATCTGCCGGTCTCCGGTACGGCGGCCTGAGTCAATTCATCCGTCCCCGGAGTCCGGTCACATAGTTAGGACGACGAGCAGCCTTGCCGAAGCATTACGCGAGCATTACATCGGTGAAAGAATCGGAGGGTGCTGGGGGTGCTGGGTGCTGAAGGTGCTGAGGCTGCTGAAGGTGCTGAAGGTGCTGAAGGTGCTGATGGTGCTGAAGGTGCTTGGGTTTTCAGCGATTGGCGGGGAGGTGCACAGTGAACGTCGAGCCACTGCCGGTCTGGGTGGCTACCTCTACTGTGCCGCGGTGGGCGAGGACGATGGCGCGGACGAGGCTGAGGCCGAGGCCGAGCCCACGTTCGGCTCGGCTCTGGTCGCCGCGGTAGAGCCGGTCCCAGATGCGGGGGAGATCGATCGGGGAAATGCCCGAGCCGGTGTCGGCGACGTCGATGCGGACGTCCTTGCCATCGCGATCCGCGGTGATGCGGACGCTGCCGCCGGCCGGCGTGTACTTGAGTGCGTTGTCGACGAGGTTGGCGAACGCCTGGCGCAGCCGATCGCGATCGCCGGTGACGGTCAAGTCGGGCTTCACCGTGACGGTCACGGTGATCTTCTTCTCGTCAGCGACGTCCTCGTAGACGCTGACGACCTCCTGCACGAGCCCCTCGAGTGGAATGTCGGCCAGCGCCAGCCGCATCGTGCCCGTTTCGGCCTCGGAGATATCCATCAACGTCTCGAGCATCGCGAGGATGCGATCGGATTCCTCGAGACACGTCGCCAGTGCTTCGCGCTGCGTGTTCGGGTCGCCGGACTCGAGCGCACGCTCCGCCAATCCACGGAGGCGGGTCATCGGCGTCCTCAGATCGTGTGCAACGTTGTCGAGCGCATGGCCCATGCCGCGGATCAGCGCGTTGATCCGGTCGAGCATCTCGTTGAAGAGCGCGCTCAGCTCGTCGATCGCGTCGCGGTCGTTCCGTACGGGCACGCGCGTCTCCGTCCGTCCTGTGCGTATGATGTCCCTGACCGCGTGAATCAGACGATGGATCGGCTGCAGCGTCGAGCGCGTGACGATCGCGCCGCCCGCCAGGCCCAGCACGACGATGACGATCGCCACGAGCCCGAGGATCGTGCGGAAACGGGCGAGCAGTGCCTGCCGGTTTTCGGTGCTCTTGCCCACGGAGAGGAGCGTGCCATCGGCCAGACGCGCGGACGCCACCTCCAGCTTCGCGTCGCGGGAATCCGAGAGCGCCTGCTCCCAGAGATCGGTGCGGCCGCGCAGGCCGCTGACGTCGAAGTCGTTCCAGTCCGGCGGCATGCTCGCGAAGAGCGTCTCGCTTCCCCCGCGGGCGACCCGCACGAACAGTCGTTCGTTGCGGCCCGATCGCTGCTCGAGATCGACGGCATTCGCCAGCGCCGGGAGTCCGCCGGCGGCATAGCGTTCCGAGTACTCCCGCAGCGTCGAGACGACGATCTGGCGATCGCGCTCGGCGAGTGACGACGCGAGCAGTGTGTAGGTGAGGAGGACGACGGCAATGGACGAGGCGACGAAGACGGCGGCGTACCACAACGCCAGCCGGAGGCCCACGCGGCCCTGGCCCGAGCGAAGTCGAGGGCCGGCTGGTTGCTCGCCGATCTGAGGGGCGGTCTCAATCACGGATCACGCCTCGGGCTCCGCCTTGAGCACGTACCCCACACCCCTGACGGTGTGAAGCAGCTTCGGCTCGAAGTCGCGGTCGATCTTCTCGCGCAACCTCGAGACGAGCACGTCGATGACGTTGGTGCCCGGATTGAAGTTGTACCCCCACACGTGCGACAGGATCATCGCCTTCGTGAGCACGCGGCCGGGGTTGCGCATCAGGTATTCCAGCAGCGCGAACTCTCGCGGCCGGAGATCGAGCTGGCGGCCCGCGCGTTCCGTTCGTCGGCTCAGGAGATCCATCGACAGATCGCCGAGTGAGAGCCGCGTGGGCTCCGATGCACCGGTCGATCGCCTGATGAGCGCCTGGAGGCGGGCCAGCAATTCCGCGAACGCGAACGGCTTCGTCAGGTAGTCGTCGCCGCCGGCCTGCAGCCCGCGGACACGGTCATCGACGGTGCGCCGCGCGCTCAGGATGAGGACCGGCGTCCGGCTGCCGCGGGCCCGCATGCGATCGATGAGGGTCAGGCCGTCGAGTCCGGGCAGCATCACGTCGACGACCGCCACGTCGTACTGCCCGCTCGTGGCGAGATCGAGGCCGCGCTGGCCGTCAGCCGCGAGGTCCGCCGCGTAGCCCGCTTCGGCCAGCCCCTTGGCGACGAAGTCGGCGATCGTCGGGTCGTCTTCGACCAGCAGCACGCGCATGGCTGTGAGGGGAGTGTAACGAAAGATCGTAGCTCGTGGCTCGTCGCTCGTCGCTCGGGGATCGGAGATTGTTTGATTTCTTGGCGTTTCTCGGGGAAGACTGATCAGTCGCGGCCAGTGCGCCGTGAGATGTCAGAGAGAGGGCATGATGATCACGCGTCCGGACCGAAGCGAAGCCGCGGACTATTACTTCACCTACATCGATCAGGGCGGGGACGGCGACATTCGACGCCGGCTCCACGACCAACTGGGCGAGACGGTCGCGCTGTTGCAGGGCATCTCCGAGGAGGCGTCGCTTCGCCGGTATGCGCCGGACAAATGGAGCATTCGCGAGGTGCTCAGCCACATCAACGACAGCGAGCGCGTGTTCGTGTACCGCGCGTTCTGGTTTGCGCGCGGGTACGATAGCCCCCTCCCCAGCTTCGAGCAGACGATCGCGGCATCGACCGCGGGCGCCGACGCGCGGCCGTGGCGCAGCCATATCGACGAATTCCGCTCCATCCGCGCGGCGACGCTCACGCTCTTTGACAATCTGCCAGACGACGCGTGGTCCCGACGCGGCGTGGCGAGCGGGCATCCGGTGACCGTCCGCGCGCTCGCGTACATCGTCGCTGGCCATGCCGCGCATCACATCAACATCCTGCGCACGCGGTATCTGCAGGGCTGAGTGAACGGCGGACGCTCACGATGGAGTGTTACGCGGCCAGGTGATGCGCGAGCAAGCATCCAGATCGGACGGAACGGCTCGCCGGCTCGTGATCGCTGGCGTGGTGCTGATCTTCGGTGGCGAGGCGTTCTGTCTCCTGGGGCCACTGCGATTCGAGCGGCTCGTGCACGTCACGTGTCACGCGGCACTGTACTTGGGCATCGTGATCGTCGGAGTTGGCGCGGCGATGAACTGGCGGGGGCGACCCTCCGCGTGACGGGCGGGCGCCAACAGCCGCATGGAGGAGAGATGAACCGACTGCTGGCCATCCTCGCCATCGTTGTGGTCGGTGGGTCCGCGACGCTGAGCCCGCTGACGCGGTCGGCGCCGCCGAAGCTGGCACCCGAGATCGAAGAAATCCTGTGGTGGCTGCCGGCCGACACCGAGACACTTCAGGTGACGCAGACCCCCGCACGCGCGCGCGGGCCGTTGTTCGAGGCCATGCCGACCGCCGCCGGAAAGATCGACTTCGAAGACAGGAGTTTCGGGAAGACGCTGAATCAGGCGCTGCGCGCCACACCGCTGAAAGCGACCGTCGATGGCTCGAGGCGCTTCGTCGCACCGAAGGGCCTGGGTGAGATGCCGTCCGAGGGCGCGAGGATCTTTCTCTTCGCGAAACCGCTCGGCGCGACCGCGAACGGCCTGATGGCCCAGCTCGAGAAGGGAGCACTGAGCACCGAGCAGATTGGCGGCGTGAAAGTCGTCGTCTACCGCGAGAAGGTCGAGGACGACATCGAGACCTTGTACGTCACGATTCCGCAGCCGGACGTGCTGTTGATGGCCTCGAACCGCGAGTATGTCGAGGAGGTGCTCCGACGTCGCGGGACTCGAGCGGGAGCGCGTGCACTGCCACAGGACCTGCCGGAATGGAGCTGGACGGACACGACCGCGCCGTATTGGGCGGTCCGGCATTATCGCCGTGACAATTTCGAAAGCGATCCGACCTCACCATTTCGCAAGGACGCCGAGGCGAACGTGTTCGATGCGGATGCGGTGGGGGTGGCGGCTCACGCGGCAGCCGACGGCGCCGCGGTCGTCGTGCACTACCTCTCGAAGAGCCCGACGGCGGAGCAGGTCGCAGCGCGAATCTTCAGCCATCCCGGAGACGGCGTCAGCCCAACGATCCGCCGGGCCGCCGCTGACGCGATTGAAGTCCGGTTCGTCGCGAAAGACGACGAAGACCTCTCGATGTTTTTCTTCTACCTCATGGCCTCCCTCGGCCACGCGGTCTATCTCTGACGAGTGGAGGCCACGATAGGTAGGCCCACGAACGGAAAATGTCCGATGAACTGGACCCACCAGCGGAAGGTGATTGCCGCTGGGCGGTGGACGAGCTGCGGAATGACCACGATCGACATGACCAGCCAGATGAAGGGCCCGTAGATTGCTGCGACGATGAGGACTCCGTATGGCTGTTTCAAAAGATTCCGCACCCAGTCCAGGCGCATCACGAGAAAGAGGAAGACCGCCGACCATCCAAAGGCGACGCCAACGTGCATCGCCACACCGATCAGCGCCGTGGACGTGCCGCCCTCGAACGCCGATGAGCCCAGCAGCGTCGCCGCCACGCCCTGAAACAGGCGCGTGACCGTCGAGCCATAGAAGAACGCGCTCAGCACGCTTGAAAAGAGCCCGTCGACGATCGCGGTCAGAAGGCCGGCGCGCACGAGTCTGGACAAAGTGCCGCTTTGAGAGGGCATCGCTTTCTCAAGGGGCATTATGGTGGAAGACGGGATCCCTGAGCGATCACTCGGATCGCAGCGCGATCAGCGCGTCCATCCCCATCGCTCGGCGCGCGGGCAACCAGATCGCCAGCAGGGCGACAGCGCCGAGGACGAGCGGCCCGGCCAGCAGCGCAATGGGATCGCGCGGGGTGACGCCGTACAGCAGGCTGGCGAGCAACGGGCCTGCCACCACCGCGGCCGCGAGCCCGCCGGCCAGACCCAGTCCGACGATCGTGGCGCCGCGCCGGAGGACCAGGATGCCGACGTCCCTGCGCGCCGCGCCAAGCGCGATCCGGATCGCAATCTCGCGCGTTCGCTGGCCGATCGCATACGTCAGCGCTGCATACAATCCGATCATGCTCAGCACGAGCGCCAGCGACCCGAACGTCACGAGCATCGTCCGTGCCGCGCGCACTTTGATGAATGCGTAGTCGAGGCGCGCCGCGAGCGAATCGCCCTCCGACACCGGCACGTCGGGATCGACCTCGGCAATCGCCCGCCGGATATCGGGCAGCCTGGCTCTGGCGTCACCGGACAGCCTGACGATCATCTGCGAGTCCTTCGACCATGTCTCCGACGGGCTCTGCTGCCAGAAATTCAGATAGGCGATCGGTTCCGGGCTTTCGACGAAGCTGACCCACTGCCGGTCGTTGACGACGCCAACAACCTCGCAGGGCGTCCGGCCGATCGTGACGAGGCTGCCCACGGCGCCACCCCGGGGCCACAACTGGCGCGCGAGCGCCTCGTTCACCACGACGACGCGCGGGCCTTCGGGCTTGTCGCGCTCGTCGAACTCGCGCCCTTCGACAACGTTCGCGCCGAGCGCCTTGAAATAGCGGGCCCCGACGTGTGTCGTGGATGAGCGGACGGCCGCCTGATCCGGATTCCCTGCGAGCTGTACGGGCTGCACCGGCCTGGCCCAATAGGGCAGCGGAGGCACGTTCCCCGGGCTTGCGGCGGCAACACCCGGCAACCCCTCGAGGCGCTGGATCACGTCGCGCTGAAATGCCCAGGCCCGTTCAATCGGGTAACCGACGAGACTCGGTCGCACGCGCACCAGCACGACGGCACTCGGATCGAAGCCAGGTCCCCGCTGCAGCAGGAAGAAGCTGCGAACGAGCAACCCGCCGCAGGCGAGCAGGACCACCGACATCGCGACCTGCACGACGATGAGTCCTTCCCGCAGCCAGGATCCGCGAGTGCCCGCGCCGGCCGTTTCCTCCTTGAGCGACGGCAGGACGTCGGGCCGCGTCGACTGCAGCGCCGGTACGAGGCCGGTCAGCACGCCCGTCAGGATCGCGGACGCGATGCCAACCAGCACGACGCGTGGATCGAGAGACAGATCGAGATTGACCGTGTCGCCTCCGCTGCCGACGCCGAAGAACCGGCGGAGCACTTCCGTCGACCAGATCGCGACGGCGAAGCCGGCCACCCCGCCGGCAATGGCCAGCGCGACGGACTCGACGAGCAACAGGCGGATCAAGCGGATGCGGCCGGCGCCGAGCGAGATCCGGATCGCGATTTCTTTCCGTCGCCTCAGGCCGCGGGAGAGCAGCAGGCCTGCCACGTTGGCGCAGGCGACGAGCAGCACGAGCGCGGCGGCTCCGGCCAGCAGCGCGACGATCGGCGCGTTCTGCAGTTGCTCCCGGATCCGGATGCCGCGGGCGGGCCGTAGAAACACGCCCCGCTCTCTGTTCGTCTCTGGAAACGTGGCCGCGAGCTGGCGCGCCAGCAGACTCATCTCGGCCTGCGCTTCGTCAATCGAAACGCCCTCGGCCAGTCGGCCGATCAGATTGACGACATTGCAGCCACGCGCGAGGCCGTCACAGAATCGGTAACCGACCGCGAACATCGCCGAGGGAATCCACACCGCGTTCGGCGTGAGGCCGCTCACGATCCCCTGGAAGCGTTCGGGCGCGATGCCGATCACCGTAAAGGCCGTTCCGTTGATACGCACCGGCGTGCCGAGGATCCGAGGGTCCTGGCCGAAATGCGTCCGCCAGAGGTCGTGGCTCAGGACGGCAACCGGGTTCCTGCCCGGCACGTGGTCCTCGTCCGCTGTGAAGAACCGGCCGATCGTTGGCTGCAGGCGCAGCAGGCTGAAGTAGCCGGCCGAGGCCACGCTTCCGGACACGTTGAGCGCGCCGTCCGGCGTCACGATCTGCATCGGCGACGTCGAGTAGTGCGCGGCGAGATCCGCAAACGTCCGGGCGTGATCGCGATAGTAGGTGAAGTCAGGATACGAAAACCCCAGGCCCCGTCCGATACTGCCGGTCACCGTCTGTTCCGCGTCTACCAGCCGGGACGCGCCGTCGACGGGCAGCGGCTGAAGGAAGAGCGCATAGGCGAGGCTGACGATCGCGCTGTTGAGTCCCAGACCGAGCGCCAGCGTGGCGATCGCGGCCGCCGTGAACGCCGGCGTCTGTTTCATCCGGCGGATGGCGATACGTGCGTCCTGCAGAAGGTGTTCGAGGAAGGGCAGGCCCTGCTCATCGCGATAGCCTTCCTTTGCCGCTTCGAGCCCGCCGAACCTGAGCACCGCCTGGCGCCGCGCATCGGCGGCCGCCAGTCCCCTCTGCACGTTGGCTTCCGTTTCGAGTGCCAGGTAATCCTCGAACTCCTCGCGCAGTCGCTCCTCGTCCTGGCGCCTCGTCACCGACGTCATCAGCCGAATCACGAATCGCCTGAGACTGCTCATTGAAGATCGTCGGCTTTCACGGCGAAGAATCGATCGATGAGCGCCGTCGTCTTCTCCCAATCACGGGTTTCCGCCTGGAGCTGTTTGCGTCCGACCGCAGTCAGCCGATAGAAGCGCGCCTTGCGATTGTTCTCAGAAGGTCCCCGCTCGGACGCGATCGCCCCCTCCTGCTCCAGCTTCAACAGCACCGGATAGAGCGTGCCCGGATTCAGCGCCAGCCGATCGCCGCTGATCTGCTCGATGCGCCGGGCGAGGCCATAGCCGTGCAGAGGACCGAGTACATCCAGCGTCTTCAGGACCATCAATGCCAGCGTGCCCTGCTGAACGTCCATCTTCTTTTTCATGGCAATCGCCGGAGTGGCCTTAGCAGCCCAGTCCTTTGGGTTTACAAAAGGAGTGTGGCACAGCTCCTTTGGGAAAGCAACAGGAATTGCCGGAACTTACCTCGACGCTGACGCGTTCCGCGGCGATATGCCCGGCGAGGTCAAATGCGCCTGTTCGACGCGTTCAATCATCCACTCCGTGGCGCTTTTCAATGCCCCGGCCACATTTGACTCCTGGCTGTCCAGCAACAGAAGCGCCCGGCACGACTCCTCGCCGAGGATGTGTCGCGCGGATGCGGAGGTGATGCGTTCGCTGGTAAAGACGCGGATGCCCGACGTGCGCTCGGCCTGGAAGCCCGCGAACAGCTCACCGTACGCGCCCGGCAGGCCCTGACGGGATGCGATCCAGCTGGCGATCTCGCGGCACTTCGTCGAGGGGATCGTCTCACCGAAGAAGAAGGCTTCGTTTACTGAGTCGACCGTTTGCGAGAGGCTGTTCTTGTGAATGCGTGCCGGCATGGCGATATTGTTGACCACCACAATACTCGTTCGTCAGCCTTCGCGTGATTCGAGGGCGAAGGCCGTCAGTCGGTTCCCCAGGGGTTGTCGATGACGAAGCGCCAGGAACCGTCTGCCTGACGACGCAGCACGTCCGCGTTGCGGCCCGTCAGCTTGACTGGTGACCCGTCTGGTGCGGTTCCCGTGAATGTCCAGTTCCCCGCGACGAGAGCCAGGCCGCCCGCTTCGAGGACGCGTGTTACCTTGAGATCGAGCGTGCCCTTCATGGCAATGAACGCGGCCAGCGAGTCACGGACGCCCTGCGTGCCGTGCGCGAGGGTCCCAGGCTGCGCCGCAAAGGCGGCCTCCAGCTCATACAGAGTCATGAGCGCGTCGAGATTCCCCGCGTTGATTCCGTCAACGATCGATTTCAGGACCTGTTCAGGCGTTTCTCTGGACATGACACATCCTCACAGACGATTTCGGCTACTTGCCGCAGTCGCGGAGGCGCCGCTCCGCGTCCGTCACCATTTCCGAGACGACGGTTTCGAGGGCCAACCGCACTTTGAACAACGCGTCGAGCGACTGGTCCAGCCCCTCGGCCCACTCACCCAGCCGATCTGGCGGCAGCCGCGGGTGAGCGAACCATGGCGGACTCCACGTTCACGGCGACGCTGTCGACTTGCGCCTGGAAGCCATCCAGCTGGAGGAGCAGGATGAGTTGCGCCGACGGCGACGCAGGATTCTGTCGAGCGAATTCGGCGGCCGTCAGCACCAGGTGAATCGATTGGCGCGCCCGCTCGCGCGAGGCGTCAATCCGTGTGCCGCTTCCGGGCTCGACCGTCAGCTTCTTCACGTCCACCGCCGCGATGGCGGCCTGGGCCTGCGCCACGGCCTGCTGGAGGCGTTCCCGGAGTGCCAGCTCCACGACAGGCTGACGCTGGGCCTGCTGCGCGCCGAGAGATGCCGGCAACAAGACAACCAGCATGATGGGCAAGCGGCTGCGAATCATGGAACAGCTCCCTCAGGGCACTGCGACAAGACGCGAATCCACTCTAGTGGCCTATGCCGCCAGACCGCAAGCGCCGGTCAAGGCGCGACCCTCACCACTTCGACCGACGCGCCGGTCTTGTAAAATGGCGTCGCACGATGTGGTGACCAGCGGAGAGCGAGTGAGAACACGCGTCAGCTTCGGCGGCTATCGATTCGAGGTCGAGACCGGACGTTTGTGGTCCGGGACCGACGAGATACGCCTGACGCCGAAGGCGTCCGACGTGCTGAAACAGCTCGTGTTGCACGCCGGCGAGCCGGTCTCCAAGCAGGACCTGTTCGCAACGGTCTGGGATGGTACGGCGGTGAGTGACGATGCGCTCACGTCGTGCATCATGGAATTGCGGCGCGCCCTCAACGACGATTCGAAAGAGCCGCGCTTCATCGAGACGCGCCACCGCCGCGGATACTGTTTCGTCGCTCCACTTTCTGGTGCGGCGTCTCCGGACGCGGGCGACCTCGCCAACGTGGTGCGTGCAAGTGGGGCTTCAGAGCAGGAGATACGGTTCTGCAAAACATCGGACGGTGTCTCTGTCGCCTACTCGGTCCTGGGAACCGGGCCGTGCATCGTCCGGGTGCTCGGCCATTTCACACACCTCGAGGCGGAATGGGAGTGGCCAGACATGCGGCGCTTCTGGGAGCACCTCGCGGAACGCCACACCGTCGTTCGCTACGACGGCCGGGGGACCGGTCTCTCCGATCCGTATCCGGGCGAGTTCACTGAAGAGACGCGGCAGGTCGATCTCGACGCCGTGCTCACAGCCGCGGGCGTGAAGAACGCCGCGCTGCTTGGAATATCCGAAGGCGGATGGACCGCGGCAACCTACGCGCTTGAACGGCCCGAGCGGATCTCGCACCTCATTCTCTACGGTGCGTACTGCCGCGGAGCGCAGGCGCGGCCGGGATATGACCGCGAAGAGGACGAGGCGATCATCACGCTCATCCGCAAGGGCTGGGGCCGGAACACGCCGGCGTTCCGTCAGGTCGTGACGAGCAAGTTCTTTCGCACCGATGCGGACCCCGCCCTGATCGCTCACTTCAACGAACTGCAGCGGCTGTCGGCTGATCCAGAGACCGCCGCCAGGTACCACGAGTCATGCCACAAGAGGGGTGATGGACGGGATCTGTTCCAGCAGCTCAAGCTCCCCGTGCTCATCATCCACAGCCGCGGGGATTTGGCCGTGAGCGCCGAGGAGGGGCGGCTGCTCGCGTCGATTATCCCCGGCAGCCAACTGGTGTTGCTGCCGAGCAGCGCGCATTATTTCCCGACGGACTCGGACGTGGTCGCCAAGGCGGCCCGAGCGATTGCTCGATTTCTGCACGAGACTGACGAAGGCGCGTGATGGCTCCGCGCCGTGGCTACTCCGAGCGCAGCGCTTCGATGATGTCGATGCGCGACGCGCGCGCCGCGGGCAGCCATGACGCCACGACTGCCGCCGCGAGCAGCACGGCGGCGGCCGCAGTCACGGCCAGCGCTCCCGGCAGCTGCACTGAGGTGAAGACGTTCGCCGCCACGCGCGAAAGCACGAGACCGCCCGCCGCGCCGGCGGCGATACCGATGATCGCTATCGCGGTGCCTTGCGACAGGACGTGTCTGAGCAGGGCCCGGGGCGAACAGCCCACCGCCAGCCGCATGCCGAACTCGCGCGTGCGCGCGCTCACTGAAAACGCCAGCACGCCGGCGATGCCGACCACGGCGATGAGCAGCGCGATACCGGCGAATCCGGAGAACACGAGCGCGTTGACGCGGTCCGGCGAGAGCCGCTCGGCGCGCACCTCCTCGAGCGTGGCGGCGCGCTCGACAGGCTGATCAGGGGCGATCTCGCGGATCGTTCGAGTGATCGTCGGCACCAGCGTGTGTGGATCGAGCGCCGTGCGCACGAACAGGCGTCCCCCGAAGCCGAATTGCCGAACCGGTCGATAGATGGTCACTGTCGGCTGCGCGGCGAGATGCTCGTCCTCCACGTCGGGGACAACGCCGACGATCCGTCCGAAGTCGCTGGACGTGGAGTCGGTCAGGAACAGATGCCGGTTCAACGCGTCGCCGTTCGGAAAGAATCGCTGCGCGAGGCTCCGGCTGACGATCGCCACGGGATCCGTCGCGGTGGTCCGCGTCGGTGAACTCGCGGCCGTCCACGAGCCGGATGCCGAGCACGGAGAAGAAGGCCGGTGACACGAATCGGACGCGGGCGCGGGGCGGCTCCTCGCCATTGGCGGGGGTGTACCCTTCCGCGGTGAAGGTGAGGTTGACGCGCGGGCCGGTATCGCCGGCGTCCCGCCAGGGGACGAAGCTGCCGACGGCGACGCTCTCGACGCCGGGAATGCCGCCGACTCGCCGGATGGTCTCATCGTTGAACGTGGCCGCCGAGTTGGCGCGCGCGACGCCCGGCGCCGGATTCGGGATGTCGAACGCCAGCACGCGCCGCACGTCGAAGGCCGTACGTCCGGCCTGCAGGGTGACGAGCGTGCCGACCAGCATCGCCGCGCCTGCCAGCAGCACGAACGAAAACGCGATCTGCGTCGTCGCGAAGATCCGGAGGCGGCGATTGGTGGCCGGTGTCATCCGGACGCTGCCGGCGCCGAGGCCGAGCCCGCTGGAGGCCTGCGACGAGGGCAACCGCGGCACGAATGCCAGCAGCACCGCCGCAGCCATCGCGAGTCCGGCGCCGACCCAGACGACGCTGGCATCGACCGTCACCTCGAGCGCGCGAACGGAGAAGCGCGCCGCATACCGGCTCATGAGCGTGACGAGCGGATCGGCGATGTACAGGGCCAGGACGGCGCCCGCGGCGCAGAGCACCAGGCTTTCGGCGAGCAGCGTACGCCGCAGCGCCGCGTCGCTGGCGCCGAGCGCCGCGCGCACCGCAAGCTCGCCCTCGCGCCGCACCGACCGCGCCAGAATCAGGTTCGCGACGTTGGAGCACGCGATGATGAAGACGATGCCCGCGGCGCTCAACAGCACGAGGAGGATCGTTCGTGCCGGGGCCGCGATCTGATCGCGAAGCGTCGCGACGCGGAGCTGCAGGTTGGCCCGCTTCGAATAGTCTTCCGGGTGCTCGCGCATCATCGCCGTGTGCAGCGCGGTCAGCTCGGCGCGCGCCGCGTCGATCGACGCGCCGTCCTTGAGACGTCCGAAGAGATCGGTCATGCGATGCGTGCGTCTGGTGACCATCGTCGCCCCGAGATGATGCGGGCTGGTCACCATGTTCGCCATGATCTCCGTCTCGGTCGGATACGGGACCGACGGTTCGAGCACGCCGACGATCGTGGCCGTCCCGACGCCGAGGCGGACGTGTTTCCCGACGACCGCCGGGTCGCTGTTGAACGCCGCCTTCCAGAACCGGTAGGTGAGCACCGCGGCGCCCGGCGCGTTCGGGCCGTCGTCCTGCGGTGTCAACAACCGTCCAATGGAGGGTCGCAGGCCCATCACATCGAAGAACGATCCGTTGACGACGCCGGCCTTCACCATCCGCGGCTCGGCGCCGGGCGCGATCAGCGCGAGATCGACCGTGGAGAAATCGCCGAAGGCGGCGATGGTGGTCGCGCGCTGCTGGAAGTCGGAGACCTCCGGCATCGAGAACGTGTAGTTGTCGATGCCGACGCCCGGCGCGGTCTGACGGATGTAGATCAACCGCTCCTCGCCGCGATTGACGAGCGGTCGCAGGAGCACGCCCCGGACGACGCTGAAAATGGCGGCGTTCGCGCCGATGAGCAGGAGCGCATCCTGATGACCGCTGTCGTGCGGACTACCGGGCGCCTAGCGGACTTCGGTGGGGTTGGAGGCGATATGAACGTGCTTTCAGTTGCTGTCGTTGTCGGCGCGTTGACCGCGTTGGCAGGGCCAGTGGTTCAGGGACAGGCCGCGTCGGCTGGAAGCGACAGGGGCCGCGCGGCGGACCTGGCCGCCATCGAGAAGCTCCACCAGCAGGACATCGCCGCGACGTTGTCGCGAGATCCGGTTGCGCTGACGGATCTGTGGACCGATGACGCCATTCGTCTCGGCCCAGGCCAGCCGGCAGAAGTCGGCAAGCAAGCTATCCGAGAGAGCAACGAACGCTGGTCGGCTCGCCCAGGTGTCAAGGTGTTGACCTTCGTTCCGGAAACCAAAGACTTGACGATCTGGGACGGCTGGGCAGTCGAGTGGGGTTACTTCACTGGTTCGTATGTCGAATCGCCGGGTGGCGAGCCGAAGCAGATTCGTGGCGCGAGGCTCTGGGTGCTCAAGAAGCTCACGGACGGCAGCTGGAAAGTCTTCCGCGGGATGGGGACCCCAGTTGCTGTCGTTGTCGGCGCGTTGACCGCGTTGGCAGGGCCAGTGGTTCAGGGACCGGCCGCGTCGGCTGGAAGCGACAGAGGCCGCGATGCGGACCTGGCCGCCATCGAGAAGCTCCACCAGCAGGACATCGCCGCGACGGTTGTCGCGAGATCCTGTTGCGCTGGCGGATCTGTGGACCGATGACGCCGTTCGTCTCGGCGCAGGACACCAGCCGGCAGACGTCGGCAGGCAAGCTATCCGAGAGACCAACGGACGCTCGAGCGGCTCTCCCACTCAAGGTGTTGACCTTCGTTCCGGAAACCAAAGACTTGACGATCTGGGACGGCGGGGCAGTCGAGTGGCGTTACTTCACGGCTTCGTATGTCGCATCGCCGGGTGGCGAGCCGAAGCAGGTTCGTGGCACGGTGCTCGGGGTGCTCAAGAAGCTCCCGGACGGCAGCTGGAAAGTCTTCCGCGCGATGGGGACCACAGAATGAGTTGCCACACAGGTGGAGCTAAGTGGCCGGGGCGACACCGCGTGTCGGTTGCCATGCTGAACGATCGCGAGCACAAGTTGTGCACCGTCGATGTTGACGTGGAGCCCCACCACACCGACGACCTGAAGAAAGGTGAACGCGACGTCCCGGTCCTGCAAGACATCGCAACCGGTGCGTCGAGTTCGGGCCACTGCGCGCCAGACGACCGTCAGCACATCGCGTCGATCATGACGCCGCCGTCCGGCCTGGCAGTCTTGTTCAATGGGTGGTCTCCCTGGGTCAAGTTTGGCGCCCGGACGATACGTACAAATCAGTCCATGGGATCTCCAGGCACCCACCGCGAGATCACCATCGCGATCAAACCAATCGAGATGAGGACGACAGCGGACCAGATGAAGGCCCCCATTGCGGCCAAGTTAAGGAAGGCACTCTGGTCCCGCTTCGGATTGACGCCGATGCCAATCGGGACGCACATGCCCCCGAGTATGGCGACCATTGCACCTCCGACACGGAAGATGACCTTGGGGCTCATCAGCCTCTGTCCTTTCCCTAGCTTCGCGCGTTGACGTTGGTCGTCCGGCGCGGGCCTTGCGGCAACAACCTGCTGAGGCCGCCATCGCGGGCTCTAGGAGCTGAATCGCGGACTGTGGCGACTGATCGCCAAGCGCTTCAGCGACGCGACATCGCTCGAGACGAGCGCTTCTTTCGTCGCGCTGCTCCAGCGCTTGTTCTGCCGCTCGCGGTGGGTGGCTGATTCGACACTGGCGTGCGCTTCAACGAACACCAGCGTTACCGGGCTCCGTCGCCTCGTGTACCTCCCCCCGCGTCCCTCGTTGTGCATCGCGATCCGTGCCTCGACGTTCTCAGCGCACCCCACGTACAGAGACTGATCAACACAACGCACCAGATAGACGAACGCCATGTGACGACGATGCGACGAATCGGAATGAATGGCAAGGAGCTGGGCAGGATCGAGGGCGAGTGTCACGACAGTCGGCCCTTCGACTCGCTTCCCTCGCTCCCTTCGACTTCGCTCAGGGAGCCCCGAGCAACGTCGAGGGGCTCAGGGCATTCGACGTGAAGGATGGCCCGCCATGAGCGAACCAGACGGTTCGCCGAAGGCGGACCGTCTGGTGAGTCGAATGGTGCGGAAGAGAGGATTTGAACCTCCACTGCCTTGCGGCAACAAGCTCCTGAGGCTTGCGCGTCTGCCAGTTCCGCCACTTCCGCACGAAAGGGAGAACTCAACCGGCTGAACCTCCAAGTATAGCCGAACGTCGTGACGCCGGTCGAGTGAGCCGGCTTCGGGCCTCTTGACGCATTGAGTGAAGGAGGTCCCCATGCCCGCAACTCTGGGACTGCTCGTGGCGGGACTGCTGGCCGCGGGCCAGTCGAGCCCGGCCGTGAATCCGGCGCCGGCGGTGCGCTCGGGCGACCGCGTCGAGGTGAGCGACGATCGGCAGTCGATCCGCGGCCGGCTCGACCGGCTGACGGCCGACGAGATCGTCCTCATGACCGATAGGTACGCGCACGCGCCTCCCCCTGGCGACCGTCCAGCGCATCGATCGCCTCGGGGACCCGCTGTTCAACGGCACGGCCATCGGCGCCGCGATTGGCGGGGGCTCGGCCATGGCGCTGATGGCGAAGGTCTGCAGCAACACCATTTGTGCGAACACCTCATCGAACCTGGATCCGCGGTTCACGCTGGTCGGCACCCTGATCGGCGCCAGCCTCGGCGCCGTGATCGACGCCTCAATCACGGGACGGAAGACGCTCTATCGCGCGGGCGCCGGCCGGCCGCTGCCGGGCACCGTGACGTCCGCGGCACAACTGCCGCCGCCCTTGGTCTCGTGGCGGCACCCCACGCTGTTCGGGCGATTCGGCTACGCGCGATTGACCGATGACGAGGGGTTTCTCGGAAGCGGGGCAGCCTGGGGGGTGGGGCTGGTCGTCCCGGTCTGGAGGAACATCGCGATACAGGTAGCGTACGACCGCCACGATCACCGCCGCGATCTCGAGTCGGGGGCGCCGCCTGGAGTCGATGTCCCCGGCGGGTTCTCCGGCACCGAGCAGCTGGTCACCGCCAAGACGCTCTTCTTCTTCCGCTCCGGCCAGGCAGTCCGGCCGTACGCGGGCGTGGGCGTCGGCTACATGGACTCCGAGCGCGTCTCGGAATTCCCGACATACGTGTCAGGTCCAGGCGTGCTGCCGGTGCCCGGGCCGTCCGAGATCTTCGCGTATCACTCGAAGGACATGAATCTCGGATTCTCCGCCGGCGTGGACGCGCGCGTCGTGAGCCGACTGTCCCTCCTCGGCGATCTGACGATCGATCTGAATCACCCGAGCGCGCTCGGCTCGACGCGGCTGACGCTGGGGGCTGGCTGGCGATTCTGAAATGGCAAAGGGTAAACCATCACTTCATCAACCACGCTCCATTCCGACGAACGCGTTTTCGTCGCGCTGGCGGACTCAAGCCGGCAGACGCCTGCAGATCGCGCCATCGCAGCTGGCCGTGCACCCCGTACGGCAGGATCCTCACGCGGTTCGCTGACGGCTCGACCCGCACCTCGACAAAGCTCTGAAAGAACGGCGAGACGTTGGAATCGAACACGGCCGACAGCCACTCCGCGGAGAATGGCCACGCGCCCAGCTCCCGCGTCCACCACCACGCGGGGCGCTTCCACCAGGGTGTCTGCGACTCGATCTTCTGGATTACGGACGAGGAGTTCGGATAGTACGCCCAGGCGGACGTCGGCGTGTGCGCCGGCCACGCGAGCGATGTCCCGAAGCTCAGATACGCGCCGCCGCCACCGTTGACGAAGTAATGGACGGCGCGATCGCCGGCCGCGCGATCCGAGTAGTACTCGAGATCGTGCGTATCGCCGGCCATCAGGATCGTCGCGCCGCGATCGACCAGACGCCGTTTCAGCTCCGCGAAGGGCGGATTGTCGATCGTCTCGTCGTGCCCGCCGGCGTAGAAGGGATGCCCGAGGATCGCCATCAACGTCTTTCCCCGCGCACGTTCGAGGGCGGCGTTGAGCCAGGCGTCCTCCGCCGGATCGATCCGCTTGATGATCCCGGTGTCGATCGCGAGCAGCGCAAAACGATCCGTCTGGATCTCGAAGAACGGCGCGCGCTGGAACCCGGTCGGCACATCGTATTGCTGCCGCAGCCGTTCGGCCTCGTGGATCAGGTACTCGATGCGGTCGGAGCTCCGTGCTCGTCAGGCGCAGGTCGGCTTCGGCTCTCGCGCGCATCGACGCCCGCGCGGCGTCCGCCTGCAGGAACGTCGCGAGGAAGGCCTCGAGTGCGTCGTACCAGTCGTGGTTTCCGGGGATCGCGTACACGGGCTTCGTGACGCCCTTGAAGGGCAGCCAGAAATTCGGCTCGTAGACCTGCATCGAACCGGTCGGATACACGACGTCGGAGGAAATGACGACGAAGCGGACGTCCTCGCGCGCGGCGACGGTCAGCAGTTGATCGCGAAGCGAGTGCTGGGACGCGTCGCCTTCGCCCGTGTCGCCAATGACAATGAACGCGAAGTCGCCGCTGCCGGATGTCCCGGGCGGAGTGACGGCGAAAATCACTGAGTCGTCGGGAGCGCCCGGCTGAAGCCGGACGCTCCGTACCATCGCCTCGCGCCACTCGTCCGTTCGAGACTCGGCCCACGAGTTCCATATGCCCGCGGCCCAGTTCTCCGTGTCGAAATACCAGCTCATGCCGAAGACCGGCGCGGTCGCCGCGATGATGGCGGCGTAGGGCAGGCCCGTCGTCAGAAAACTCCGCAGCGCGAAGCTCAGCGAATAGCGCGCCTCGCGGAACCGGATCGAGATCCGCAGCCGGTATCGCAGCCACGCGCCCGCCGCACGCGCGAGAAGCCCCCGGCGTTGTACGTCGGTCGGCAGGTACCAGCGCCAGATCCGGCGCTCGATCCAGCGCGTCGCTCCGCGCCACGACAGAAACAGCGGATTGATGATCGCGAGCGCAACGATGACGGCGATGGCCATGTCCCCCAGAACCGCGACGCCGGGAGCGACGAACCCCAGCAGCGTCCCATCCCACGACTCCATCCGGCTCACGTGAATCGCAAACAGGGTGGCGATGAAGGCGATCGTCCAGCCGCGATCGATCGGCGCGCGCAGGCGTTCCTGCGTTTCCGCTTCGGCAGCGAGCGCCGACATGCCGGGCAGATCGGCGAGCCCGAGATCGTCGAGCACGGTCTGCTCGGCGTCCCCGGACGCATAGACCGGCGCGACCAGCATGTTCCAGACAATGCCGAAGATGCGAAGGGCACCGGCGATGGCAATGGTCCACGTGGCCGCGAAGTCGCGGGTGATCAGGATCAGGACGGTCACCGACAGATTGCCGGCTGCGGCCAGGACGGCCTGACGCCGCGTGGCGGGATCGCCCGCTCGGACCGCTTTGATGCTGTAGCGGATGCCGTCGATCGCGAACCATCCGGCAAGAACGATGAACAGCGCCGCACCCGCGAGAAACGGCGCGCTGATCAGCAGCAGGCCCATCAGGAGCGAGATCACGCCGCCGATGAGCGCGGCTCGCCGGGTTTCGACCGTCGCCCGGCGGCTGCCGTGCAGCAGCTCGATGAGCGCGGCGAGGGCCAGCAGCGTGCCCACGCGCGTGGCGGGCGACTCGGCGGCGCGCAGCGGCGCGATGAGCGCGAGGATGCCTAGTCCTGCCACAAACAGCGACATCCCGGTCACGGCGGGACGCGGCGAAGACGTTGAGAGCTCGACCATGGAGGTGACAGCGTACGCCGGTCCGCTCGCCGGAATCCAGCTATACTCGAACGTCGCCCGCCTTCGCTCAAGCTCCGGCGAGGCCAGCAGGAGGCTTTGTGGCTGTCAAACGCGGCGTCGTGCTCGTGATCGTTCTCATCCTGGGTGCGGTTGCCGTGTCGGCGGCCGGCCTGCTCTTCATGGGCTTCGCGGTCGGCCGCGGACCGCAGGTCTCCAGCAACTCCGCGCTCTTCCTCGACGTCAGCGGCGACCTGCAGGAGAACGAGCCTGCCGGCGTCTTCAACCAGTTCTTCGAAGCGCCGCCGACCGTCCGGTCAATCGTCGAATCCCTGCGAAAAGCCAAAGTGGATCGCCGGGTCACCAGCGTGATCATCCGGCCGACGAGCACGGCGGCGCTGTGGGGCAAGGTCCAGGAAGTGCGCGACGCCATCATCGACTTCAAGCGCTCGAACAAGCCGGTCATCGCGTATCTCGAGCAGGGCGGCGATCAGGCGTACTACCTGGCCAGCGCGTGCGACAAGGTCTTCCTCATGCCGGTGGCCTCGCTCGACCTGACGGGTCTGGCCAACTACGAGCTGTTCCTGCGGGGGACGCTGGACAAGATCGGCGCGTATCCGGACGCGATGCACATCGGCGACTACAAGACGGCGTCGAACACGTTCACCGAGCACACCTTTACCGCCGCTCACCGCGAGATGGCCGAATCGCTCAACACCGATCTCTACGAACAGCTCGTACGCGGGGTGGCGGACGGCCGTCACAAGTCGGAAGCCGAAGTCCGTCAGCTCATCGATCACGGGCCGTACCTGCCCGAAGACGCGGTACGCGCGGGCCTGGTCGACGATCTCGCCTACGAGGACGAGATCGACGACAAGGTCAAGCTCGCGCCAGGCCGCGTCAACGTCGTGAAGCAGCACGAGTACCGCAACGTCGCGCAGTCGTCGCTCGGGCTGAACCGGGGACCGAAGATCGCCATCATCTACGCGGTCGGCCTGATCAGCACCGGCCAGAGCAGCTACGACGGCAACGACGTCGTGGGCTCCGACACGATCGTCGAGTACCTGCGGAAGGCGCGAGCCGATTCGTCGATTCGCGCGATCGTGCTCCGCATCGACAGCCCGGGCGGATCGGCGATCGCGTCGGACATCATCTGGCGCGAGATCATGCTGACGCGGGACCGCAAGCCGGTGATCGCCTCGATGTCGGACGTCGCGGCGTCCGGCGGCTACTACATCGCCATGCCGGCGCACGCCATCGTCGCGCAGCCGGCCACGCTGACCGGATCGATCGGGGTCGTTCTGATGAAGTTCGTGATCGACGGCACGCTCAAGAAGCTGGGCCTGAACATCGAGGGCGTGAAGCAGGGGCGGTACGCGGAGCTGTATTCACCGGTGAAGCAGTTCACGCCGGAGGAAAAGAAAAAGATCGAGGAGCTGATGCAGGCCACCTACGACGCCTTCGTGGAGAAGGCGGCGGCCGGCCGCAACACGACGCCCGAGCGGATAGACGCCGTCGGCCAGGGCCGCGTCTGGACCGGCAGCCAGGCCAAGCAACTGGGGCTCGTCGACGAGCTCGGGGGCCTGGATCGCGCGCTGGCGCTCGCCAAGGAGCGCGCCAAGATCGCTCAGGATACCGAGGTCGAGCTGGTGGTCTTCCCGCCGAAGAAATCGCTCTTCGAAGTCGTCGCCGATCCGTTCGGTCGGACGGAGGGAACCGCTGCGCTCGGCGCCCTGCTGGGTCTGCGCAATCCGCGAGCGTTCGACGCGGTCACGGCGCCGCTGCGCCTCTTCCGGCGCGGCGAGCCGTTGGCGATTATGCCGAACGTGTTTGTCAGATAGGTGCTACTGGCCCCCAAGTAACTGGGCCAGCACCTGCGCGTTGGTCTTGATGCTCATCCGATCGCGCGCTTTTGACATGTACGACGCGTAGAACCGGCCCCGCTGCTGGTTGAGCATCTCGCCCTTCAGCGTCTCGTGGCCTGCCTGCACCTCGTCTGATGTGGGCGTCTTCTTCTCCAGCACCTTGACGATCACCGCGCCGTTGTCCGTGACGATCGGATCGCTGACGCCGTTGACGTCGAGCGAGAACGCGGCCGCGTCGACGGCGGGACTGACGCCGATGTCGGGGATGGCGGCGCCGCGCGCGACGAGATCCGTCGTCTTGGCTTCGAGGCCCGCGGCCTTGGCTCCGGCGGTGAAGTCGCCCGAGCGCAGCTGGCTGACGATCGTCGACGCCTTCTGGCGCGCGAGATCGACCGCTTTCTTCTTCACGACGTCCTCGCGCACGCGCGCCTTGACCTCTTCCATCGACGGCACCCGCGCGTCCTGCTTGCCGGTGACCGAGATGAACGTGATGCCGGTCGGCGTGCGGATGGCCTCGCTGACCTCCCCTTCCTTCAGCTCGAACGCCCGCTCCGAGGCCGCCGGGGCCATGCCCATCCCGGAGATCGGCTCGTCGCGCGCGAAGAATGCAGATTCACCGACCGTGAGGCCCCGCCCCTTGGCGACCGTGTCGAGATCGGACGGCTTCGTCAGCTTGCCGGCCAGATCGGACGCGATGCGATCCCCTTCTTTCTGTGCGTGATCCCACTTCAACTGGTCATCGATCTGGACGCGTACCTGATCGAGCGTTCGCGTCGAGGCTTCGTGCCTCTCAGTCACCTTGATGATGTGGAAGCCGTGAACAGTCTTGATGACGCCGCTGACCTCGCCCGGCTTCATCCCGAACGCCGCGTCCTCGAATTCCTTCACCATGTCGCCGCGGTTGAAGAAATTGAGGTCGCCGCCCTGCTTCGCGCTCTGGACGTCTTCCGACATCTTCGTGGCGAGCTGGGCGAAATCCGCGCCGCCTTTGATCTTGGCCAGCAGCGCCTCGGCCTCCTTCCGGACGGCCGCTTCGTCCTTGCCTTCCGTCTTCAGGAGGATGTGGCTCGCGCGCACCTGCTCCTGCGTCGAGTACTGCTGCTGATTGTCCTCGTAGAAGCGTTGAATATCCTCGGGCGCGATCTTCGTGCGTTCGCGAATCGCCTGGAGATCGATCAGCGCGTACTTGACCTTGCGCTTCTCGGGAACTCGATACGTCTCTTTGTTCGCGTCGAAATGCGCCTGAAGGTCCGCGTCCGTGGCCGTCGCGCCTTCGCGGAACTTGTCCGCGGGGAACGACACCACCGCCAGCTTGATCTTCTCGTTGCGTTTTGCGAACTCGGCATCGACGTCTGCGTCGGAGACCGAAATCCAGTCGGTGATCGCGCTGCGCAGCTTTTCGACCTGGATGCTGCGGCGGATTTCCTCTTCGAAATCCGCCGGCCTCACGGGCGGGTTCTGCATCTGCAGCATCTGCGCGTAGCGATCGTGGCCGATGAACGTCCCGTTTTCCTGGAACGCCGGGAGCGACACGATCCGCGCCGACACTTCAGCGTCGGACGCCGTGATGCCCTGCCGCCCGGCCTCGGACAACGCCGCTTCCTCTTCGATCAGCTGCTGGATGATCCGCTGATCGATCCCGATCTGTCGGAGCAGCCGCTCGTCGAACTTGCCGCCGTAGGCCTGCCGGTACATCTGCATTTGCTGCTGATAGATCCGGCGGAACTTCGCGACGGTGATGTCACGGCCGTCGACCGTTGCGATGGCGTCGTTCGACGCGCCGTTCGCGCTGTTTCTCATGAAATCGGGGATGTAGAGCCACACGAACGCCACGACCACAATCGCCAGGCTCCATTTGAGCCAGTTCTTGTGGCGGCGCATCCGGTCGAGCATCGTCATGTCGTCGTGGTCCTCTTGGGTCGTGGATCGAGTCGCTGGAAACCTCAATTATGCCACGGCTCCGACGCTCCTCCGCCACGGTCGCGGCTGTGCATCTCGTCCCGTCATTCGTCGAGGGGAGGGGTGGCAAGTCCGGCGCGTTTCGAACCGATATAACGAGTCACCCGGGCGCCCACGCGAGGCCGATCAGGCCCCGGCAGGGGTCCCCAGATGTGGTATATTTGCGGTAATTAGAAGCACTTAGAAGGATCCGCCATTCCACATGGGACGCAGAGTCGATTGACCGGGAGAGTACGGCAGGCTCGCGCCCGTCGTCGATCGCAGAGGACCCATCTGCCGGCGTTCCGGGCGGACCTGGCAGCCCGGCTGCGGCCTCTGCAGGCGACACTGCGACGCAAGCTGTCGCGTGCCGACGTGCTCGCCGAGGTGATTCGGTCCGTCAACTCCAGCCTCGAGCCCGAACGCGTCGCCGAATCGATCGTGCAGCGGGTGGCCGGCTGGATTCCCGCGTCAGGATGGCTGGTCCTGGCCATCGACGACGCCGGGCGGGTGCGGACGCTGGCGTCGCGCTCGCTGACGCCCGCGCTCGACGCGTGCGCGCAGGCGGTCGGCGAGTGGGTGATGCAGACGGCCGACGTGTTTGCGACCGCCAACCTCGCGACCGAGTCTCGCGTGCCGCCCGGTGACAGCACGGGCCCGCGATCGGCGGCGCTCGGGTTTCCGCTGGAGTGCCGCGGACGGACGGTCGGCGCGTTGATCGCGATCGATCGTGGTCCCTCGTCGCGCCCGCCGAAGCTCGCGGCCGCGACGCTCGCGACGTTTCAGTCGGCACTCGAGCCGGGGGCCATCGCGCTCGACAACGCGCTGCGGGTCGAGCGGGCCGAAGCCCTGTCGGTGACCGACGATCTGACGCAGCTGTACAACTCGAGGTACCTGCAGCAGGTACTGCGGCGCGAAACGAAGCGGGCGACGCGCGGCAGCCGCCCGCTGTCGCTGCTGTTCGTGGACCTCGACGGCTTCAAGTCGATCAACGATTCGCACGGCCACCTCGCCGGCAGCCGCGCGCTGGTCGAGGCGGCGAGCGTCATCCGCGCGAGCGCGCGCGAGACCGACATCGTGGCGCGGTTCGGAGGCGACGAATTTGCGCTCGTCCTGCCCGATACGGGCAGCGACGGCGCCGTCTCGGTGGGCGAGCGTATCCGCGATCGGCTCGCGGCCCACCGGTTCCTGGAAGCGGATGGGCTCAGCATCGCGCTGACCGCCTCGGTGGGCGTGGCCACGCTCCCCGAAGTGTCGTCGACGGCGGAAGGACTGATTCAGGCGGCCGACGAAGCGATGTACTGGGTCAAGGCGCATGGAAAAAACGGGATCCATGTGACCGGTGCGTGAAGGAGCATTTGGTTGAGTCTGCGCTCTCTGTTTTCTCTTTTTTCGAGCGATCTCGCGATCGACCTCGGCACGGCGAACACGTGCGTCTACGCGCGCGGCAAGGGCATCGTCGTCAACGAGCCGTCGATCGTCGCGATCAACAAGGTGAACGGCCGGATTGAAGCCGTCGGCAAGGATGCGAAGGACATGCTCGGCCGGACGCCGGGCAACATCGTCGCGATCAAACCGATGAAGGACGGCGTCATCGCTGACTTCGAAGTCACCGAGAAGATGCTGACCTACTTCATCAAGAAAGCCCACAACCGCAACGTCTGGGTGCGCCCGCGCATCGTCATCGGCGTGCCGTCCGAAATCACGCAGGTCGAGAAGCGCGCCGTGAAGGACAGCGCCTACCGCGCGAAGGCCAGCGAGGTCCACCTCGTCGAAGAGGCCATGGCGGCGGCCATCGGCGCCGGCATGCCCATCACGGAGCCGTCCGGCAACATGATCGTCGACATCGGCGGCGGCACGACGGACATCGCGGTCATCTCGCTGGCGGGCATCGTCTACAGCAAGGCGGTGCGGGTCGCCGGCAACGAGATGGACGAAGCGATCATCCAGTACATCAAGAAGACGTACAACCTGCTCATCGGCGAGCGGACGGCCGAAGCGATCAAGATGGAGGTCGGCTCGGCGTACCCGCTCGAAGAGCGGATGACGATGGAGATCAAGGGGAGGCACCTGATCGAAGGCGTCCCCAAGACCATCACGATTACGGACGAGGAGATCCGCGAGGCGCTCGCCGAAACCGTCAACGTGATCGTCGACGCCGTGCGCGTCGCGCTCGAGCGGACGCCACCGGAGCTGTCCGCGGACATCGTGGATCGCGGGATCGTGCTGACCGGCGGCGGATCGCTGCTGAAGAATCTGGACAAACGACTGCGCGAAGAGACCGGCCTGCCGCTCGCGATGGCGGAGGATCCGCTCTCGTCGGTCGTGCTCGGCGCAGGCAAGATGCTGTCGGATTTCAATTTGCTGCGCAAAATTTCCATTGACTAGCTATCAGCTGAGAGCTGAAAGCTGACAGCTGAGAGCTGGAAGCTTTGTTAGACATACGCCAACGTACGGGCTACCTCTTCCTGGCTGTCATGGTCGGCCATCTCATCCTGATTTCCGCGCAGGTGCAGTCCAGGTCGGGCGTTCCCGTGCTCGAGGGGCTGACGTTCGGCGTGTTCTCGCGGCTCCAGGGCGGCGCGGCGTCGGTCCTCGACGGCGTCCGCGGCGTCTGGCACCGCTACTTCGCGCTCCGCGGGATGCAGGCCGAGAACGAAGCGCTGAAGAAGCAGGTCGGCGATCTGGAAGTGCGCCTCCAGGAACAGCGCGCGCTGGCGGCACGGGCGGAGCGCCTGCAGGCGCTGATGGACCTGCGCAGCTCGACGCAGCTGCCGACGATCGCCGCGGAGATCATCGCGGGCAATCCGAATCCCGGGCTGCTGACCGTGACCATCGACAAAGGGCTCACAGACGGCGTCCAGGCCGACATGGCGGTCATCGCGCCGAAGGGCGTGGTCGGCCGCGTGGTCGGGCCCGTCGCGGCGCACGCCGCGCGCGTGCAGTTGCTGATCGATCGCCAGGCCGCGGCCGGTGCGCTCACCGAGCGCACGCGGGCAGGCGGCATGGTTGTCGGCGTCGACGGCGATCCGGCGCTTCGCATGGATCTCGTGTCGACGCTGGCGGACGTCACCATCGGGGACGTGGTGGTCGCGTCAGGCGTCGACGGCATCTATCCCAAGGGGTTTACCATCGGCAAAGTCGAGACCTCGGAGCGTGTTGGCCTGCGCCGGGTGATCGCCATCCGGCCGGCGGTGGATTTCTCGAGCCTCGAGGAGGTCCTCGTCGTCCTCGTGCCGGCGCGCGGCGCGACGCCTGAAGAAGTGCCGGCCAGGCCGCGCGGGGCCGCGAAATGAGGACGGCCGGCGTACTGCTGGCGCTGGCCGGCGCGCTGGCGCTGCAGACGACGCTGGCAGGGCTGACGATTGGCGGTGCGACGGCGGTCAACCTCGTCCTCGTCGCGGTCGTCTACGTCGCGCTCGCCTTCGGTCCGGTGCCGGGGCTCCTGGCGGGATCGGCCGGCGGCCTCGTGCAGGACATGCTGGCGGGCGGGATCGTCGGGATCGGCGGGTTCGCCAAAACGCTGGTCGGTTTCGTCGTCGGGGTCCTGGGCGCCCAGTTCATCGTGGCTCAGCCGCTGCCGCGGCTGGTGATGTTCGTGGGTGCCACCCTTGCGCATGAGCTGTGCTATCAGGCGCTGTTTTCCCTCGTGGAATCGCGCGCGCTGACGATCCACTGGTCGGCGACGCTCACCCAGGCCGCGGTCAACGGCCTGGTGGGCATAATTGCCTTCCAAATCGTGGAAAGCGGCCCAGGGCTGCTGCAGCGCCGGCGGGCGAGGGGCGCTACACTTAGTCGGAGACGGTACTGAACTGTTATCGGTTTTCGGTTATCGGTTGTCGGTTATCGGTTTTCGGTTATTCGGTTCTCGGTTATTCGGTTCTCGGTTTCCAAAACCGACAACCCACAACCGAACCGACAACCGCAAGAACCGACAACCGAACCGATAACCAAAAACCGACAACCCAAAACCGATAACCGAGAACTCGACATCATTTAACCATGTCGACACCCACCATGATGCCCGACGATCGCCGACACCTGTCGCTGCGGCTGTCGGCGATTCAATATACGGTGGCCCTGGTTTTCGCGCTGCTGGGCGTCGCGTTCTGGCTCTTCCAGGTCGCGCAGCACCAGAGGTTCCTGGAGATGGCCGACAACAACCATCTGCGGAGGCTGCCGCTGCCGGCGCCGCGCGGCGTGTTGTTCGATCGGAACAAGACGGTGCTCGTCGAGAACCGGATGACCTACAACATCGCGCTGGTCCGCGAGCAGTCCCGGAACATCGACGAGACGCTGCAGACGCTCGCGCAGGCGACGGGCGCCGATGTCAACCAGCTGCGCGAGACGGTCAACCGCCGCCGCCGCGAGCCGAGCTATCGGCCGATCGTCCTCATCGAGAATGCCACCGAAGCGCAGGTCATTGCCTACAAGGCGCGCCAGTGGGAGCTGCCGGGCATCATCTACCAGGACATGCCCGCGCGGCTCTACCCGGCGACCGACATGGCGGCGCATCTGTTCGGCTATGTCGGTGAAATCAGCGAGGCGCGAGCTCAGGCGGACGGAGTACCTGGGCATCGAAGCGGGCTCCATGGTCGGGAAAGCGGGCGTCGAGCAGGCCTACAACAAGATGCTCATGGGCACGGACGGCGACCGCCTCGTCGTCGTCAACAGCCGCGGGCGCGAGATGGACGAAGCGCGGAAGCAGGAGCCCGTCGAGGGGCGAAGGCTCCAGCTCACCATCGACGCCGACGTGCAGCGCGCGACCGAGGAGGGGTTCCGTCACTTCGGGTACAACGGCGCCGCGGTGATTCTGGACCCGCGGTCGGGCGAAGTGCTCTCGTTCGTGAGCCTGCCGGCTTACGATCCCAACCAGTTCGCGGCGGCATCGACGTCGCGAGCTGGCAGGCGCTGATGACCGACAAATTGAAGCCGCTGCAGAACCGCGCGCTGCAGGGCGCGCTATTCGCCGGGGTCGACGTTCAAGATCGCCGTCGCCACGGCGGCGCTGCAGGAAGGGGTCGTCACGCCGGACTACACGCGTGTTCTGCCCCGGCGGCGCCACGTTCTACGGGCGTTTCTTCAAGTGCCACCTGGCCGGCGGCCACGGCTCGGTCGACATGCGGCACGCGATCGAGAAGTCGTGCAACACGTACTTCTACACGCGTCGGCAACATGCTCGGCGTCGACCGGATCCACAAGTGGGCGTCAGCTGCTCGGCCTCGGCGAGCGCAGCGGCATCGACCTGCCCAACGAGATCAAGGGCCTGGTGCCCTCGACCGAATGGAAGCGGCAGACGACCGGCGAGCAATGGTATCCGGGCGAGACGATTTCGGTCTCGATCGGCCAGGGGCAGGTGAGCGTGACGCCGATGTCGCTGGCGGTCATGATGATGACCGTCGCCAACGGCGGCACGCGGTATACGCCGCACGTGCTGAAGGCGATCGAAGAAGGCGACCAGGACTGGAAGCCGGTGCCGCCACCGCCGCCGCAGTCACGGTGCGAGGATGAAGGAATCGACGATCGCGGCGCTGCACGAAGGGCTGTGGATGGTCGTGAACGCCGCGGGAACCGGCGGCCGCGGACGGATCGACGGCTTCAACGTCGCCGGGAAGACGGGCACCGCGCAGGTCATGTCGAACGAGGGCGCGAAGGAGCGGCGCGGGCAAGATGGACGTGCGCGACCACGGGTGGTTCGTCTTTTTCGCGCCGCACGACAAGCCGGAGATCGCCGGCGTCGATCTTCGCCGAGCATGCCGAGCACGGCTACCTCGGCGCGCCCATCGCCAAGTTCGCGATGGAAACCTATTTCGCGAAGAAGGAAGGCCGTCCGCTGCCGAGCTCGAGAAGCCTGCCGGCGCCGGTGTGGCCATCGCCGCCGCGAATCAACTGATGCGGCAGCGGATCGCCAGCAGCGCGGAGCTTCAGCTGCGAACGTCCGCGTCAGGTCCGCCAGTAGAGTGCCATGTTCGAACGCCGTCTCATCTTTCACGTGGACTGGCTGCTGATCGGCCGCCATCCTGATGCTCGTCGGCGATCGGGGTCGCGATGATTTACAGCACCACCTACGTGACCGTGCCGACGGTGAGGGACAGCCGGGACCCCAGTTCCTGACGCAGCTCTATGCGATGGGCTCGGGTGTGATCGCGCTCGCCATCTGCCTGGCCATCGACTACCGGAAGCTCGCCGAGGACTCGCTCGTCATCTACGGCGCGCTGATCGCGCTGCTGATTTTCGTGCTCTTCCGGGGCTCCACGCAGTACAACGCGACGCGCTGGATCGACGTCGGGCCGTTCAACCTGCAGCCGTCCGAGTTCGCGCGCATGACGATCGCGCTGATGCTGGCCATGTTCTTCGGCGAGAACCGGCGCGGCGCGCAGGAACCCGAGCGATCTGGCCATGGCGGCCATCGTTGCCGCTATCCCTTTCCTCCTGATCGCGAAGCAGCCGGATCTCGGTACGGCCGTGACCCTGATTCCCGTATGCTTCGGCATCGCGTATCTGGCCGGGCTGCGGATGCGGCTGATCGGCGGTGCTGGCGCTGGTCGCGGTGCTGATGGCGCCCGTCGCGTGGAGCTTCGCGCTCAAGGATTATCAGAAGACACGCATCACGACCTTCATCGATCCGGAGCAGGACCCCCACGGTGACGGGTACCAGCAACGGCAGGCTCGCATCACGGTGGGATCGGGAGGTCTCACGGGCAAGGGGTTCATGAAAGGCACGCAGGGGCAGTACAAGTTCCTGCCGGTCGCCCACAACGATTTCATTTTCTCGGTCCTGGCCGAGGAAAAAGGATTCCTCGGCGTGCTCGTCGCGCTGGGACTGTATCTGTTCGTGATTTTGAGATCGATCGAGGCGGCCCGGCTGGCCAAGGACCGCATCGGCGCGTATCTCGTGGGAGGAATCATTTCGGGATTTGCGTTCCAGGTGATCTACAACATCACGATGTCCGCCGGTCTGGCTCCCGTGAAGGGGCTGACGCTGCCGCTCATGAGCTACGGCGGCTCGTCGATGATCGCGACACTGGCAGGCTTCGGCCTCATCCTCAACGTGCGGATGAGGCGGTTTACGAACTGAACTTTCGCCAACCTTACGGCGGCTGCGAACCAATGATCGATTTCATACTGCTCGCTCTTGCCACTTTGCTGTCTGCCGGCTGGACCGCAGGCATCGTTGTCGGGCGCGCTCGAGCTGCGGCGGTCGTCCGCAACCGCAGGACAGTGGAGTTTTGTTCCATGAACAAGGAGATGATCATCTCCTCCAGCGACCACGAGACGCGGGTCGCCATTCTCGAGGACGACCAGGTCGTCGAGGTCTTCATCGAGCGCGAGCGGCAGCGCGGCGTGGTCGGCAATATCTACAAGGGCCGGGTGTCCAAGGTGCTGCCCGGCATGCAGTCTTCCTTCGTCGAGGTCGGCCTCGAACGTGACGCCTTCCTCTACGTCTCCGAAGTCGTCAACACCGTAGCGGAGTTCGAACGCCTCGCCGGCGACGAGGACGAGGACGAGGCGCCGGAGCCGGCCGCGAACGGCGCCGACGCCGCAGGCCGCGGCGGCGCCCGGCGGCAACGGCCGCGGCGAGCGTCCCAAAGAGCGATCGAGGGACCGGGATCCGGGCGCCCGCGCCGAAGATCGAGGATCTCCTCAAAGAGGGCCAGGAAGTCCTGGTCCAGGTCGTGAAGGAGCCGCTCGGGACCAAGGGCGCCCGGCTCACGTCCCACGTCACGATGCCGGGCCGGTTTCTGGTGTTCATGCCCACGGTCGATCACGTCGGCGTGTCGCGCAAGATCGAATCCCGCGAGGAGCGCGGCCGCCTGCGGGGCATCGTCCGCGAGTTCCGCGAGCAGCACGGCTTCACCGGCGGCGTCATCATCCGCACCGCCGCGTCCGGCCGCTCGAAGGAGGACATCGTCAGCGACCTCTCGTACTTCCACCAGGTCTGGACGGAGATCCGCCAGAAGATGGACGCGCACCGCGCCGCCGGCGCTGCTGTTCCAGGAAGAGAGCCTCGTCACCAAGCTGCTCCGCGATCTCCTGACCGACGACTACTCGGCCATCCGGATCGACAACGCAGCAAGAGCATCGGCGCGTGCTGACGCTGATCGAGCGCATCATGCCGAACCTGCTGCCGCGCGTGAAGCTGTACACGAAGGACTATCCGATCTTCGAGGAATACGGCGTTCAGGCGGAGATCGACAAGGCGCTGCGCAGCAAGGTGTGGCTCAAGTCGGGCGGCTACCTCGTGATCAACCAGACGGAGGCGCTCGTCGCGATCGACGTCAACACCGGCCGGTACGTCGGCAAGCGCACGGGCCGTCTCGAGGACACGATCGTCAAGACGAACCTGGAGGCCGTGAAGGAGATCGTCCGCCAGCTCCGGCTCCGCGATCTGGGCGGCATCATCGTGCTCGACCTGATCGACATGGAGGAGAAGAAGAACCGGCAGCGCGTGTTCCAGGAAGTGGAGAAGGAGCTGCGCAAGGATCGGTCGCCGTCGAAGGCGATTCAGGTGTCGGACTTCGGGCTGGTGATCGTCACGCGCAAGCGCGTGAAGCAGAGCCTCGAGCGGCTGCTGACCGAGCCGTGCCCCTACTGTTCGGGATCAGGATCGATCAAGTCGAGCTCGACGATTTGCTACGGAGATTCTCGCGGAGATGAAGAAGATTGGCTCGGAGCTCGACGGCAGGGGCGTCATCCTGCGCGTCAACCCGGACATCGCGCGGGCGCTGAAGGAAGAGGAAAGCGCGGTGCTGCGGGACCTGCAGCAGACGCTCGGCAAGCCGGTCACCATCAGGCCAGACATGCACCTGCATCACGAGCAGTTCGACGTGATGGCGACCTGACGAAATGGAAAATGGTAAAGGGAAAAGGGACAAGGGATTGCCTTCTCCCTTGTCCCTTCTGCCTCTTCCTTTAGATGTGCGGCGCCTGAGGCCGGCAGGTGGATCAGGTAGTGGTTCCCACCCTTGTTGAACCACACCCTGACGTAGTCGTTGCCCTTCAGCGTCTGCACCTTCGAGCCGCCGGACGGCGGCGGCGGATCCTTCACGACCATCTTGAGCTCGGCCTGCGGGACGATGCTCACGACTTCCCGGGCCTTGACGGCGCCCCCCTGCGCGAACTCGACATAGCGCTCGAGGTTCTCGCTGATCCCGACGACGGGCTGCGTTTCCTGGGCCGTCACCTTGACCTGGTACGTCCCGGCAGGCAGTGGCTTCCCGTCTGCTGATACACCCTTGGGTAACCGGACGGAGCCGAGCACCAGATCACCGGTTGGCGCCGTCGGCGCGCCTGCCTGCGGCGGCTGCTGGTTCGGCGCGGTGTGCTGCGCACGAGCCTCGCTGGCGCACAGCGCCCCGGCCATGATCCCCACCAGAATCCACTGCTTCTTCATAGCGACACTCTCCTGCACGAACTCGATCGTCCTTCGTTTGCCGTCTGTCAGAGGCCGTCTTTTCGGGGACCGCGACGGCCCGAGCGATTATATCGGCTTTGCGGCGCCACGGGTCCACGGGAACGGGAGCAAGGAAAGTGCCAATCCGTGCGACCGGTCGGCGCGAAGTTTTCCCCGTATTCAGAAGAGTTTAGGGGCATGTCGCAAGACGACGTCCCTGCAATTCCGTCGCGAAACCCGACAGTTCGTGGGTTGAGGCTAGACGTCTCGTTTCACGGCGCGAACGAGCATCGCGAGCGAGCCACGCGAAAGGAGCGCGCCGGCGAAGCGGCGCGGGAGAGAGCGTGTGGGGGAGTCCGAAGGGCGACGCCCCTCGGAAGACTACCGTTTCGTGATGACGATCGACCCCGAGAAGGTCGTCAGATCGAGGACCGCACTGCCGTCGCCGTAGCGGCCGCGCATCCCCCGCTGGCGACCGCGTGCCGCGCTGCCGCCTTCGAGGGTGATCGGCACGTCGGACCTGACCGATCCGCTGAACGAGGTCGCTTCGACGGTGAAGCCCGTGGAGCCCGCAATCGCAAGCCGGACCTCGCCGGAATGCGAGGTGAACTCGTAGCGGCCGTTCGGCGCGAGCTCGCCCGTGAACTGCGCGCGGCCGCTGATCGACTGGATCTTCACGCGGCTGCAGTGGACGTCTTCGACGATGACGTTGCCGCTGATCGATCCGAGCTCGAGGCTCTCCGCGGTCACCTTGCGGATCTGGACGAGCCCGCTGACGCTGGATGCGTCGAGCGCCCCCTCGATGCGCGCGTCGGTCAGATCGATATCGCCGGAAATCGTTCTCACGTGCGCGATGCGCGCGCTGTTGGCGATCGACACCGCGCCGCTCACCGATTCCAGCGACAGCTCGCCCTGGATGTCCCTGACCGAGATGCTGCCGGAGATGGATTTGACGATGACGCGCGTCCCGGCGGGCGCGCTCACGTTGAATGCGACCGAGACGCTGATGTTGCGGCGGCCCTGGCGACGCAGCTCGTCCGAGTCGGGGTAGCGCGTCCTGACTTCGGCGCGGTTCGCGCGTTCGACGATGTCCACCTGCACGAACGGCAGCGACGCCTTCGCCTCGTCGACGGTCTCGCCGCGGGCTGTCTTGATGACTTCGATCGTCGCGCTGTTGCCGCCGCCGCGCGTGACGACGATATCTCCCGCGATGTTCGTGAGCACGAGCTCGCCGTTCGCGCCGATATTGACGGTCTTCGTGAAGCGCTCGGTCTGGGTTTCCCTCTGGCTCGGGCGCTGATAGCGTTCGACGCGCTTGACCGTTTCACGGACACGCGTGATCGCGGCGATGCGTTCGGGGTACACCTGCGCCGAAACGGGGGCGGCGGGTCCCGCGACAACCAACAACGCTAGCAAGCTGCACAACCGGCGCATGGTGGCTCTCAGATTTCCTGACGTCCGGCTAAAGCCGGACACTACTCGTCCGACTGAAGCCGGACACTACACGTCTACGACTTGTTGATGCCCTCGACGACCTGGGCGGCCCCTGCCGCGTTGCCCTTTCGCATCTCGTTCATGAGCGAGATCGTGTCCTGGAGCAGCGCGACCTTCCGTTTGAGCGCGTCGAACAGGCTGGCCTGCGCCACGGGGCTGTGCGGTTCCAGCTTCAGCGCCGCGCGGCTCTCGGCGATCGCCTGATCGATGATCTGGCTGTTCTTTTCCAGCGTGGCCGCCGTCACGGGATCCAGCGACTCCCGATAACCCTTTGCCGCTTCCTCCAGCTTGGTGATGCCGCGCTGATAGAGGACATCGGCCTCCTGCAGATCCGCCTCGGCACTCAGGACGGAGGGGCCACCCGCGCTGCCGGCCGCGTTTTCGGCCGTCGTGCCGGACGTCGCGGGTTCGGTCCGCCGGAGACCTGACAGGAGCATCAGGGCGGCGCCGACCGCCACGATGAGCGAAGCCGCGATCGCGAGGATCGCGACGTGCCGCCTGCCGAAACTGACCGACGCGGGCCGATCGTGCACGACGCCAGACTGCCGCAGGTGTCCCGCGATCTGCAGCCAGATGTGATCCGGGGGCGTCAGGTTGTCCAGCGACTCCGCGGTGTTCCGAATGTGCTGGAGATCGTCGGTCAACGCACGGCACGCGTCACACCGATCGAGATGCTGCCGGAGCTCCGCCTGCCGGATCGCCCCGAGCGTTCCGTCAACGAACTCCTGAATCGCGTCTCTCGCCCGCGCGCACTGCATCGGTAAACCCAGTTATCGGTTATCGGTTATCGGTTATCGGTTATCGGTTATCGGTTATCGGTTATCGGTTTTTTGGTATCGGTCCTGTGAGCGTCTACCTCCCTAGCAAGACCCTGAGCCGCAACCGCGCTTTGTGCACCTGAGACTTCGACGTTCCCTCAGCAATGCCCAGCGCGTCGGCGACCTCGCGATGTTCGAGCCCTTCCACGTCGTGCAGCACGAAAGCCGCCCTGCACCCGGGTGGCAGCTGCGCGAGCGCCCGTTCGAGGTCCATTTTCGTCACCGTCTGCTCCGCCAGCCCTCGGCTCCCCGCGTCGAAGAGCGTCGGCTCGTCGTCGAGCGAGTCGGTCATCTGCAACGCGCGCCCGGCCCGGCTTCGAAGATAGTCGAGACAGAGGTTGGTCGCCAGACGATACAGCCAGGTGCCCAGCGCCGAGTCGCCACGGAAGCTCTCCAGCTTGCGGTGGGCCGTCAGGAAGATCTCCTGGAGCAGGTCCTCCGCGTCCGCCGGGTTGCCGAGCATCCGGCAAGCGAGGCTGTAGAGACGTCCGGAGTGCGTCCTGTAGACCTCCTCGAACGCAATCAGGTCGCCCTGACGGCACCGCTCGACCAGCGCCAGCTCGTCCTGGCGTGCCCCCGGTCCGGCTTGTCCTGTCACGTTAGACGACCCGAGACCCGCGTCACGTTGCCCGCCCCGCCATTTCCCAACGGTTTACGTGGTTTTTCGCCGTGCGGTTCGTGGCCGGGTCGCGCGCGGGCGGCGGTTGGGCGACCACCTGCGCTCGCGGAAATCGCGGATCCGGGACCCGGACACGAGGACGCCTTCCGCCCTCAACAACGCGCGCTTCAACTCGAGGTTGCCGCCATAGCCGCCAAGTCCGCCCGCGGCGGCAATCACCCGGTGGCAGGGCACATCGCGTTCGCGGCAGTCGCGCATGATGTTGCCCACGGCCCGCGCGGCGCGCGGACGTCCCGCAACCGCCGCGACGTCGCCGTAAGTCGCCACGCGTCCCGGCGGGATCCGCCGGACGACTGTCAACACACGGTGGGTAAAATCGTACTCTAGAACAGGATCCGCAGGCCCCCGCCGACGTAGACACCGCCCGCATCGACCGAGATCGTCCGGTTCGGCCCCGCATCCAAATCGACGCTCGCCTTTGCGAACCGGATGATGCCGCCGGCGCCGATGTTGCGGCTGAACATCCAGGCGATGTCGGCGCCGGCGTTGAACGCGGGCGCCGACGATTTCTCGCTTCGCGTCTGCGCCGACGCGAACGTCGCCGTGTCGAACGGGAAGGTCTCGGAAATCTGGACCGCCGTCACGAGGTCCTGCTCGACGTTGAAGAACGATGGTCCCGCCGAGAGCACGACGCGGACGGGGCCCGCGTTCCACATGTACATCACCTGGACGTGCACCGCCGTTTCCTTCCGGGCGATGCCCGTCGCGTCGCCGGTCACCTCGCGGGGCTGGTTGAAGACGAACGGATGCGGGAAGCTCGACGTCGTGTGCGCCACGTCGTCGCGTGTGAAGTACGAGAACGCCACCCCCGCCCCGAGGTTCTTCCAGAGACGGTAGCCCACCCCGGCGTCGAACACGAATCCACTGTCGACAGCGTAGTCGACGTCGGTCGACCCGGTCTCCTGATTGGAATCGAAGGTGAAATGGTCGCTGAAATCGTGGCTCGACGGCTGGAATGCGCCGTTGACGCTGATGAACACGCGCTCCGTCCAGGTCTGCGCCGCGGCTTGCGCGGCCGCAGCCAGCACCATGGCCGAACACAAGACGATCGTTCGCGTTCTGCGCATCATGACTCCGGTGCGAGAGCCTTCCAAAGTTATCCGTGTTGTCCGTGGTTCGTGTTGTCCGGCTCAGTTGACGCCCACGGCCGTCCACGCCTGCGTGACGGCGCGTTCGGCGTTGCTGTTCGCGCCGTACAGGTCGCGCGCCGCCTGGATGGTCGCCGCACGCGCCGTGCGAGAACGTCGCATTCGCCGGCAGCAGCTGCGTGAACGCGCGATAGAACACCTTCTCGATCTGCTCGCGGTTCGCCCGCGCCGACGCCCTGCACCGACAGTCCGGACGTGCGGTTCGTGCCGCCTTCGATGGCGAGGTAGAACGCGTGGTTGGCGATGCCCGAGTTGATGTGCACGCCGCCGTTGTCCGCGCGTGCCCAGGAAGCGCCGCGAGTAGTGATCGGGATCGCCGAACGACTGCCGGGTTCGCCATCGAGCGGAGGCCGCCCGGCTGCACGACGTCCTCGCCGATGAGGTAGTCGGCGCGCAGCGGGCCGCTGCCGGCCGGCTGGAAGAAGAACTCGACGCTGGTCCCCATGATGTCGGAGAACGCCTCGTTGAGCGCGCCGGACTCGTTCTGGTAGATCAGGCCCGACGTGAGTAGTCGGTGACGCCGTGCGTCAGCTCGTGCGCCACGACGTCGAGCGCGCCCGACAGTGAAGTTCCAGTTCTGGCCGCCCAGCGTGACGTCCGGCCGGCAGCCCGACGCCGTAGACCATGACGCCGTCGCCGGCGTAGAACGCGTTGACGAAGAAATCAGCGAAGTCGTCGAACTGCGGTGAACACCTCGGCGCGGCGCACCGGGTGCACGAGGCTGCCGGATCGCGGATGTTGTGGTTGTCGAGGCCCTGCCGGCCGAATCGCTTGAAGTAGTAGTCGTAGGTCTAGCCCGGCGTAGACGTGCGCGTCGCACGACCGCGCCGTCGGTCCAGTTGTTGTCCGTGTCCGAGGCGATGTCGTTCGTGCCGAGGTTGATGATGCCGTTGAGGAAGTTGTCGGTACGCTGAGGGGTCGCCCTTCATGTCGTACGTCGTAATGGACGGCGGCCGGAGCCGGTCGCGTCGCAGTGAAACCGCCGCCGTGCTCGGCATGACGCTGATTTTCTTGGTGTCGCCGAGCACGCCGATCGCGCGCCCGACGGCGCTCTGCGTCTTGCGGTCGCTGTAATCGAAGATGATGCGGCCGGTGCGCGCGTCGACGAAGTACTGCACGGATGTCGCTGCGCGCGGCCGCCCGGACGCGCCACGTGAGCGTGTAGCTCCCGTCGCGCGGGAGGATGACGAGCTCCGGCTGACGCGAGGGTCCCAGCTCCACGCCGGCACGCGCCTCGACGACTTCCTGCGCGCGCTCCGCCGCGATCGCCGGTGACGTCTCGATGTCGATGTCGTCGTACAGGTTTCCGAAAACCGAGACGACCTGACCGCGGTCGAGCTGTCGCGCGACGTCGGCGCCGAACACGCGGACGCCACGGTAGTACTGATCCAGCACGCTCGTGCGAGCGGCCGGCGATCATCAGGTCGTCGCGGACCTGCCGGTACACGCAAATCGCCCGCGCGCCGCAGGCTGTCGACACGCTGTCCCAGTCTCTGCAGCGTCCGACTGCGTCGCGGGCGCGATCGAAACCAGTCCACGATGCGGCTGTTGCGCGGCGGTCGGGACGAGGCAGAGCGCCATGCCGGCGCACGCCACCGCGACGAGGCGTACGCACCGCCACAGCCGAATCGAACGAGAGTCGTGCATGCAACCTCCTGGGGGAGCCGGGAGCTGGCAGGGAATGGCGGGCTTTATTCTACACCCCGCAAGGCTTCCTTGAGCACCCGACCATCGGTCGGAGCGATCGGAATCTTTGCAATTCTGGCAAGTGTGCGGCACGAGGTCCGCGGGCGACGCCGCCTGGTTGTAGCGTCCCGACGCGATCGAGTGCGCCGAACAGGATGACGGGCACGCGTTGATCGTACGGATACAGCGTCCCGTGCGTGGTGACGGCGGACGACAGCAGCCAGTTCTCCGCAGGCACGACGACGAAGTCACCGCTGCGGCCGGGATGGTAGCTGAGGGCGGCGGCGTGCCGCACCGGATCATCCGACGCCCGCGCGTCCGCGTCCGCGAGGTCCTCGCCGGAGAACGCCTGAGTGATTCCCGGGACGGCGCGCAAGCGCCTCGAGCACCGCTTTCTTCAGGCGCAGGATTGGCGGCGACGCGCGCTTTGGCGTCCGCCGAGAGATAGATGTCGGTGTACGCGGTGGCCAACGACGTGTTCTCGCCGGTCGCCGAGCGCCGGCGTCCAGCACCTGCTGATACGGCGGCAATCACGCGTCTTCGACGCGATCCGGCCGCCCCGGCCGATCTGCTCCGGGATGTCCGCCGACGCCGTGGTCGGCGCTGAAACGCGACGACGTACTTGCCGGCTCCCGACGGTGTCGTCGAGGTGGTCGAGCAGCCTGCCGATCGTGTCGTCGAGACGGACCAGGATGTCCTGGACCTCGTGGCTGCGCGGGCCGAACACGTGGCCGACTGACATCGAGCGCCGAGAAGCTCACGCCGAGAAAGTCGGTCGACTCTCCCTGTCCGAGCTTCAGCGAGTCGACCGCGGCTGCCGCCATCCGGCCGAGGTATTCGTCGGCGAACGGCGATTGCTGCCACGCGTGAGTAGAAGGTCTGCGTCTGCTTTCCCGCTCGGCCGCCGAGCGGATGCGGGAAGGTGCGCGTCCAGCCCGCCGTCACGCCGCTCGCCCGGCGGCATCGTCCGAATACTGGTAGCGATCGGCCGGCAGCGTGCGCTCCCAGACTTTGTCCACGTCGGCCGCGAGCGGGTTGGCCTTGATGAACTGTTGAACGCAGGCAACCGGCGCGGAGGTATACGCCGACGATGTGACCCAGCCGCCGCGATCGTCGAACCAGGTGACGGCAGTGGCCGACTGTGCCCGGCCAGGCCGATCGGCCGAGCGCGGCTTGATCGACATCGTCGCCACGCTGCGGCCACCCGGGCGCATGATCTGCTCGCCGAGCGTCGGCACCAGCATCTGCTTCGCGCTGTCGCCCTGCACCGGCGACAGGCCGTCGTAGCTGATTTCCGTCGACTCGAGGGATCGTCGCGTGCAGTACGGCGACCGGCCGGTCGCGACGTCGAACCAGGCGTTGAGGATCATCCCGTGCTGGTACGGGAACGATCCCGGTGCCGATCGTCGAATGTGCCCGGCGCACGTCACCGTGTTCAGGTAAGGATAGGCCGCTTCGGTGAACCACGCGCCGTCGGTCAGTCAGCCGCCGGAGCCCCTGCATTGAAGTTCGCCCCGTACCGCACGAGGTAGTCGGCGCGCATCTGATCCACGACGAGAATGACGACGAGCTTTGGCGGCCGGGCCGGCTGCGCCGACGGGCGTGAGGCCGCCGGCCCAGCACGGTCAGCACGATCGCAGAACGCGGCAGCCGCGCGCGTCATGGTCCTCGTCCTCGGGGTCCGCACCAGACGAGTGTGGGTCACCGCCTCAGGACGGGCAGATAGCAGAGGGCGCCAATGTAAAGGTCGTATATCGCGCATCCGATGAGATACCACCGTGGCGCGAGCGCTTCGGGCAGCAGGCCCGGGCGGTGCGCGACGTCGATCACCGCGTGCGCCGCGAAGGCGAGCGCGAGCGATCGTCAGCGCCTGTCGCGGATCCCGGACCATGGTCGATCGCCGCCACGAGCAGGAACCCGACCGCCAGCGCGATGTCGAAGCCGACGCCCGGCTGCGTGCTCGCGCGTCGACGGCGAAGCCGATGTAGGCGCCGGCGGTCAGCGCCAGCAGCAGCGCAGCGACCTGCGCCAGGCGCAGTTCCGCGATCAGCCGGTCCGGCGACGACGTCGGGATCGCGCGCGGTCCGAACGACTGCCAGGTGACAGCCCAGCGGCGAGCGCCGCCGAAACGCGACGGCGACCGTGCGAAACGCTTCGCTCATCACCCGCGCGACTTCGAGGAAGTTGAGCGGATCGATGGCGTAGTCCGCCGGATCGACCGGCGACGACGACGCGTCTCGAGCGTCCGGCCATCGCGCGCGCTGCGCTCCCACAGGTTGCGTTCGAACGGCAGCATCGAGCGCGCGCGCCGTCGGCGCCGAACAGCACCCGGACGCGCGGACGGTACGGATCGGGCGCGTGGACCCGCATGACGACGGCGACCTCGCCGGATGCTCAGCTTGACGAGGTTGCCCGGCGGATAGATGCCGAGCAGCTGCACGAAGCGGCGCACGAGATGCTGATCGAACTGCGCGCCGTCGTTCCGCTTGAGCACCGCGAGGATGCGATCGGTCGGGAACGCCTGCTGATACGCGCGCTGCGAGCGCATCGCGTCGTAGACGTCGGCGATGCTGCACAGCATCGTGCCGAGGTTGAGCGCGTCGCGCTTGACGCCGAACGGGATAGCCGGTGCCGTCCAGGCGCAGGTGGTGCTCGAAGGCGACGACCGGCGCGAGGATCGGCATCTCCGGCGTGCGGCGCAGGATCTCCGCGCCGTCGACGACGTGCCGGCGCATGATCACGAACTCCTCGTCGGTCAGCTTGCTCCGGCTTGTTGCAGGATCTCCTTCGGCGTGCGCACCTTGCCGATGTCGTGCATCAGCGCCGACAGACCGAACTCGCGCAGCAGCCGCCCGTCGATCCCGAGCGCGCGCGCCTGGCCCATGGTCAGGATCGAGACGTTCACCATGTGCGTGAACGTGTAGTTGTCGTAGTTGCGCATCGCGGTCAGCGCGACGAGCGCGGTCCGGTTCTGCGTGACGGCGTCGGCGAGGCCTTCGACGGTCTGGAGCGCCGCCGGCACGTCGGGCTTGCCCTCGGTGGCCGCGCTCTCCCACGCGACTTCGGCCGCGGCGACCGCGTTCGAGTACAGCTGCCGGATCGCCGCCATGTCGCTGGCGATGCCGTCCTTGCTCGGGTCTTCCGCCGTGATCCGGCCGACGCGGATGTGCGGGAAAGTTCCATGTCGGCGTCGGCCGCTGGCGCCTTGCGCCGAGCAGCGAGCGATCGCGAGCATCAGCCCGACGACTTCGTCCGGCGTCGACGCCCCGCTCGAACGCGATGCGCTCGATCTTGTTCGCCGTCAGCCGCTCGATGAGCTCCTTCATCGCCGGCGCTGACCTTGGGCAGCGGCGTGTCGGCGACGACGAGCTCGCCGTGCCGACGATGCCGACGCGTCGACGGCGGGCTGCTGCTGGTGGAGCGTCTTGAGCGCGGTGAGCAGCCCGTCGACATGTTCGCGCGACGCAGCGGATGATCGGCGGCGTAGAGCTGCGCGGCGCGGACGCCGGATGCGAATCGTCGCAGCAGCTCCTCGTAGACGCGCAAGGCGGGCGGTCGGATCGGTGGCCATCGTTCTCTACTCCGTCCGCGCGAGTTCGCCGCGTGCGGCCGCCCGGACGCCGCGCGCGCCGTCGGGTCGACGCGTCGCGCAGCGCGTCGATCGCGCCCGCCGGTGCCGATCTTGGCGCAGCGCCTGCGCCGCGGCGCCGCGCGTATCCGCCGGTTCGCCAGCGGCGTCCACCAGTGCCCTCGGTGCAGCGCGGACTTGCAGCGCGTCGACCGCGTCCGGCGCCGCCGAGCGATCCCGAGCGCTTCGATCGCGGTCAGGTAGACGCTGCGGAAACGCGCGGCGGTCGACCTGTCGCAGCAGATAGCAGAAGAGCGGCGCCGCGCGCTCGTCGCGCGTCGCAGCGAGCTCGGTGATGAGCGTGTCGCGCGTCCGGCCCGTGGGCGTCGTCAGCGCGCTGCAGCAGGATGCTCGACGGCTTCTCGCTGCCGTTCATCATCAGCCCCTGCACGGCCTCGCGCTGGACCAGCGGCTCGGCGTCCGTCGAGCAGCGGCACCAGCTCTTTCAGTCCTTCGGCGCCGCCGAACTCGCGCAGCAGGAAGGCGGCCGTCCGCCGGACCTCCCAGTTCGGCGCGTTCATGAGCGGGCGGACCGATTCGGCGCCGCGCGGACCGAATCCGACGAGGATGTCGCGCAGCCGGCGCCGCGATCGCGCAGTCCTGTTCGGCCGCGAGCGACCTCGGCCAGCGGCGCGATGATGGACGGTCCGATCGCGTGACACAGCCGCTTGAAGCGCTCGTAGCCCTCGTCGTCCGACGCCGCGCAGATGGGCGGCGACGTGCTTCATCAGCGATCCGCCTGCCGAAGCGATCGAGCGCCGTCGCGGCATGCGGCTGCCGGAACGCGGCTGCGGGCCCCCTGTTCGACGACGGACTCGATCAAGCTGCCAGGCCTGATCGAAGTAGCCGACGCGGACCAGATCGTCCGCGTGCGTGACGACGGTGTCGGCGACGTCGCGCCAGCGCGACGGATCGCTCTCGATGTTCAGCAGGTCGAGCAGGAGATCGCGATCGAGGTTGCGCAGCGCGCGCGTCGCTGACGGTCGCGAGCCAGGCGGCGATGCGCTCGGGCGGATCGTCGCTCGTGCGCTCGACGTCGATGGGCAGCGTCCGCGCGTGCGACAGTTCGCGGGCGTAGTCCTCGGAGACGTACCTCGCGTCGGTGTACGACGTCAGCATCTGCTCGACGCCGTGCCACAGCCCCTGAAACTCCGCGTCGTCCTGTTCGCGCGCCATGTCGGACGCTGCGACTTCTTCATGCGCGAGCGCGAGCAGCTGGCGCTGGCGATCGAATTCGGGGACGAGCGATCGAAAGGCATGCGCCAGTCGCTCGGTTGCGCCGCGTTCGGCGACGACGGAATCGGCGACGAACCCCGCGATCGACGCGTCGCCCATGCGCTCGATGAGCGCGCTGACCACGTTGACGCTGCCGGCCATCGCCTCGGGCTGCTTGCGCTCGGCGAGCAGTTCGAGATCATGGCTTCGACCGACAAGTGGCGCGCGCCCTGCCCGAGCTGCTCGAAGACGCGAGTTCAGCTGCTTCGGGTTGTCTGCGCGAGACGTAGTCCACCAGCCCGCGGAGCGAGCGTCAGGAACGCTGACGTGTGCAGCTCGAGGCCCTGTGGACCCTTGGCCGCCGTCTGCTCGAGCTGTGCCAGCAGCTCTTCGAGCTTGGCGGGCTCCTCGATGATCTCGAGCAGGCCGCGCATGGCGGTGTCGTCGATGGCCAGCGTCGGACCGGAGAGCGCGGCGGCGATGATCGTCTCGATCGTCGCGGCCAGCCCCTGCTTCTCGCGCAGGACCTCGGTGTAGTCGATCTCCTCGATCTCGAGGCTCGGTCCTCCCGCGGTCGCCCACAGCTTTGCGATGCCGCCGTCGGCCCGCACTTCCTCCGCGCTTCGAGCGAGCAGCAGCAGCAGCGTGCGCCAGGACTCCGCGTTGGCGCCGGCGTTCAGCGTCAGCATGCCGATCAGATGACGATGGAGCAGCGTGGCCAGCTCGGTCACGGCGGCATCGGGCTTCGGCATGCGCGCGCCGTCGATCGACAGGCCTTCGGCCTGGACCTGCAGGCTGTAGGGCCCGCTGTCGGTCAGCTTCGTCGTCGCCTGTTCGAGTCGGGCGAGGGAGACCGCGATGGCGGGGTGGCCCCCCGGATAGAGTGACACCGCGCGCGCGGCGGCCTTGCACGCGCGCGCGAACTCCGCGAGGCGGCCGGCGGCGTCAGGGGTCAGCAGAGCAGGCGCAGGCGATTCGGCCGATGGGGCCAGAGGGCCCCGCGTGGTTGGATCGTTCGCAGAGTGGGGATTTTAGCAAATTCCACGATAGACTACTCCGCCTGTGAGTCGGTCACCCAGTGCTTTCTTCAATGCGCGCGGTCGATCTGATTCGTCAGAAGCGGGACGGCGGGACGCTGGACCGCGCCGCCCTCGAATCGTTCGTGGCCGGTGTCACGGACGGCAGCCTGCCTGACTACCAGGCGTCCGCGCTGCTGATGGCGATCCTGCTGCGCGGGATGACGCCGGAGGAAACGGCGGCGCTGACCGACGCCATGGTCCGATCCGGCGTGCGCGTGACGTATCCGGGGCTGCCCGGCATCGCCGGTCGACAAGCACAGCACCGGCGGTGTCGGCGACAAGACGTCGCTCGTCCTCGCGCCGCTGGCCGCGGCGTGCGGTGCGCTACGTGCCGATGATGTCGGGCCGCGGTCTCGGCCACACGGGCGGCACCCTCGACAAGCTCGAATCGATTCCCGGCTTCCGCACGGGGCTGTCGCTGGACGAGCTGCGAGCGGCGGTCTCGTCGATCGGCTGCGCGCTGATCGGTCAGACCTCGGAGATCGCGCCTGCGGACCGCAAGCTCTACGCGCTTACGCGACGTCACCGGGACGGTCGAGAGCATCCCGCTCATCTGCGCGTCGATCATGAGCAAGAAGATCGCCGAAGGCATCGGCGGGCTCGTCCTCGACGTGAAGACCGGCGCCGGCGCGTTCATGAAGACGAAAGAGGACTCGCGCCGGCTGGCCGAGTCGCTCGTCGCGATCGGCATAGCCGCGGGCGTCCGCACCGAGGCGCTCATCACCAGCATGGAATGCGCCGCTCGGGCGTGCGGTCGGCAACGCCAACGAAGTCATCGAGTCCATCGAGACGCTCAAGGGCAAGGGCCCCGCGGATCTCGAGGGGCTGTCGGTCCAGCTCGCGGCGCGGATGCTGATCGTCGCGGGGATCTCGGCAGACGCAGCGGACGCCGAGGCGCGCGTCCGCCGCGCGATGACGTCAGGCGCCGGCGTCGAGAAGTTCCGGGAGATCATCGAGAACCAGGGTGGCGACCCGCGCGTGATCGACGACTACGCCCGTCTGCCCGCCGCCCCGGATCGTGAGAGCGTCCTGGCCACGCGCGCGGGCTACGTGTCGGACGTCTGGATGCGGAGCGTGTCGGCCGCGCCGCCGTCGCCTTGGCGCGGGCCGCAGCCGGCTCGAGGACGTCATCGATCCCGGCGTCGGAATCGATGTCGTCGCGCCGCCCGGCACGCCCGTCCGTCAGGGTGACGAGATCTTCCTCGTGCATCACCGTCAGCGGCGAGGGCTCGACAGCGCACGGGCGTTGCTCGAGGGCGCCGTCGTCATCGGGGATGCGGCACCGGTTCCAGGCGAGTTGTAGTGGATCGGATTGAGTGAATCAACCGATGCTTCCGGAGTACCGACACGATGTCCGCAGCGCCTGACGCCACCCACGCGCGGCCGCGGCGCGCGCCGTATGACACCCGGGATTTCACCGTGCTGGCCGGCGCGCTGGCTGTCGCCGCCGTCTGCGCGCTGATGGCGCAGTTCGGCGGCATGCCCAAGCTGCAGCCGCTGGTCGGACTGATCGTCATCCTGAGCGTGGCCTACGCGTTCTCGACCAACCGGCGCGCGATCGACCGGCGGACGGTGGCGTGGGGGCTGACGCTGCAGATCCTGTTCGCGCTGATCGTGCTGAAGACCACCGCCGGCCAGCGTGGTGTTCCAGACGCTCGGCGCCGCGATCAACCGGCTGCTCGACTTCGCGTTCGTCGGATCGAGCTTCGTGTTCGGGCCGCTCGGCGACAAGGAGGTCTGGCCGCGCATCATGACGAACGTGCTGGGCGCCGAAGGGCGCCCGATACGGCGTGATGTTCGCGTTCCAGGTGCTGCCGACGATCATCTTCATCGCGGCGCTGTTCGCCATCCTCTATTACTTCGGCGTCATGCAGGTGGTCGTCCGGTCTTTCGCGGTGATGATGCGTCGCGTGATGCAGGCGTCCGGGGCGGAGTCGCTCAACGTCGCGGCCAGCATCTTCATGGGGCAGACCGAGGCGCCGCTGACGATCCGGCCCTTCCTGCCGAGGATGACCGAGTCGGAGCTGATGACCGTCATGACGTCGGGGATGGCGCACATCTCCGGCGGCATCATGGCGGCGTACATCCTGTTCGGCATCGAGGCGCAAGCATCTGCTGACGGCCGTCATCATGACGGCGCCGGGCACGCTGATGATGGCCAAGATCTTCGTGCCGGAGACGGAGCAGCCCGAGACGATGGGGACGGTGAAGCTGGAGGTCGAGCGGACGGACGTCAACGTCATCGACGCCGCGGGCCGCGGGACCGTCGGAGGGGTTGTCGCTGGCGCTGAACGTCGGCGCGATGCTGATTTCGTTCCTGGCGCTGATTGCGCTCTTCAACGCGCTGCTGGGGCTCGCCGGCTTGAGCCTGCAGCAGATCTTCGGCTGGGTGTTCGCGCCCGTGGCGTGGGCGATGGGTGTGCCCGTGGACCGACGCGCCCGTCATCGGCAATCTGCTCGGGACGCGGATGGCGCTCAACGAGTTCGTGGCCTATTCGCAGCTCGGGCCGCTGAAGCCCGTCCTCGATCCGCGGTCGTTCACGATCGCGACGTTCGCGCTCTGCGGATTCGCGAACTTCAGCTCGATCGGGATTCAGATCGGCGGCATCGGCGCGCTGGCGCCGACGCGCCGGCACGATCTGGCCCGGCTCGGTCTGCGCGCGATGCTGGCCGGCACGCTGGCCAACTTCATCACCGCCACAATTGCGGGGTTCTTGCTATGACGGGGACACTCAAACGGGACACTCAATCGGGACAGTCACGGGGGACAGTCACCGGCGCAGGAATCGAGCCAACGACGCAGAAAGTGCGATCGCCATCGAGGTCAGGCCTGCTGGACGCCCGTCTCGCGCGTCGAGTGTGCCACTCTGCGACATCAAACGCCATTCGGGGACACTCAATCCTGACTGTCCCGATTGAGTGTCCCCGAACTCGATGACCGACTACTTCGACACCGTGCAGCATACGGCCAACTGGGTGCGGGAACGCGCGCCGGGGGTCCCGGACGTGGCGATCGTTCTCGGATCCGGCCTCGGCGACTTCGCGGCGACGCTGCGGGACGCGACGACGTTCGAGTATGCCGACATTCCAAACTGGCCCTCGACGGCCGTCGTCGGCCATGCGGGACGCCTGGTCATCGGGACGCATCCGGGACAAGCGAGTCGCCGCGCTGGCCGGCCGCGCGCATTTCTACGAAGGCCACGACCTGCGGACGGTGACGTTCGCGACGCGCGTCATCGGCGCGCTCGGCGTGCGCACGCTGATCCTGACGAACGCCGCGGGTGGCATCAACCTCGACTTCAGCCCCGGCACACTGATGCTGATGGACGACCACATCAACCTGATGGGCAGCAATCCGCTCGTCGGCGCCAACGACGATCGCTTCGGTCCGCGTTTTCCCGACATGTCGGAGGTCTACTCGAAGCGGCTGCGCGCGATCGCCGAAGCGGCCGCGCGCGCGCAGGGCCTGACGCTCGGCACATGGCGTCTACGTCGCGCTGCACGGCCCCAGCTACGAGACACCGGCGGAGATTCGCTCCCTGCGCACGATCGGCGCGGACGCGGTCGGCATGTCGACGGTACCCGAAGCCATCGTGGCGCGTCATATGGGGATGGAGGTCCTCGGCATCTCCTGCATCACGAACGCGGCGGCGGGCGTGCTTCCTCAGCCGCTGGTTCACGACGAGGTCATGGAGGTGGCGCGACGCGTGCGCGCCAGTTTTGCCGCGCTGCTGGAGGCCATCGTTGAGCGACTCTAGCCGTCGAGATCCCAAACGCGCGTGGCCCGCGGTCGAACGGCGCGGTCAACCCGATCGCCGGCGCCCCCGCGCGGCCGCGGCCGGCCGCCCCGGCGGCGCGAAAGATGACGTGGAGGTCCGCACCCCCAGGGCGATACGGCGCGACGAACGCCGGTCCGGGGCCGATCGACGCGACGAGGCAGCCTGGCAGGCGCTCCCGCTCGATACGGCGATCGCCAGCGAGGTGAATTCCGAACAGGCGCTCGTGGCGGCCGCGATCGACGCGCGGACACGCGCGCACGCCCGCTACTCAGGATTCAAGGTCGGCGCCGCGCTCGAATGCACCGACGGCGCGGTCGTGACCGGCTGCAACATCGAGAACGCGACCTACGGCCTCACGCTCTGCGCCGAGCGCGTCGCGCTCGTCAAGGCGCTGTCCGACGGCCACGAAATCTTCACACGCATTGCCGTCGTCGCCGAGACGGCCGACCCGACGCCGCCCTGCGGACCGTGCCGGCAGCTCCTCTGGGAGTACTGCGGCGACATCGAGGTCGTTCTCGCGAACCTGGAGCGCACGACGGCGAAGCTGCGGTTGTCGTCGCTCCTTCCGATGCCCTTCGACGGCAGACTGCTAGAATAAGACCAGTGCTTCCTACTATCGACTGGCAGGATGACGTGATCGTCATGGTCGATCAGCGAAAGCTGCCCGGCCAGGAGATCTACGTCCGGTGTCGGACGCGCGCAGGACGTCGCGCGCGCGATCAGAACGATGGTGATCCGGGGCGCGCCGGCCATCGGCGTGTCTGCGGCCATGGGGATCGCGCTCGGCATGCGGCGCAGCACGGCAAAAGGCACGCGCCAGTTCGCCGTCGAGTTCCAGAAGATCTGCGACATGATGGCGTCCACGCGGCCGACGGCGGTGAACCTGTTCTGGGCGATCGAACGGATGAAGCGCGCCTTCGCCGAGGCGGCGCAGGCCGGCGCAGTCGGCAGACGAGATCGCCGATCGTCTCGAACGCGAGGCGCGCGCGATTCACGACGAGGACGTCGCCAGCTGCCGCACGATGGGCGGCTTCGGCGCGGAGATCGTGCCCGACGGCGCGCGCGTGCTGACGCACTGCAACGCCGGCGCGCTCGCGACGGCCGGATACGGATCGGCGCTGGGCGTGATCCGCGCGGCGGTCGAGCGCGGCAAGCGCATCGCGGTCTTTGCGGACGAGACCCGGCCGTTCCTCCAGGGCGCGCGATTGACCGCCTGGGAGCTTGTGCGCGACGGGATCAACACGACGGTCATCACCGAAAGCATGGCCGGTCCGCTCATGCGCGCCGGTGAGATCGATCTCGTGGTCGTCGGCGCGGATCGGATTGCCGCCAACGGCGATACGGCCAACAAGATTGGCACGTATACCGTCGCGGTGCTCGCACACGAGCACAAAATCCCCTTCTACGTCGCGGCGCCGCTGTCGACGATCGATCTGGCCACGCCTGACGGTGACAAGATCCCCATCGAAGAGCGCGACCGCCGCGAGATCACGCACCTGGGTTCGTCACAGCTGACGCCCGAAGGCGCCAACGTCCGCAACCCGGCCTTCGACGTGACGCCACACCGCTACATCACCGGCATCATCACGGAAAAAGGCATCTTCCGGCCGCCGTACGACAGCTCGCTCAAGCACGCATTCGAGGTGAGCGTCACCTGAACCTTCTCGCCATCGAGACCTCGTGCGACGAAACCGCCGCGGCGCTCGTCGCTGAAACGGGCGAGTCCGGCCGGCCCTGGCGCATCCGGTCCAGCATCGTCGCGTCGCAGGCGACGATCCATCGGGAGTGGGGCGGCGTCGTGCCGGAGCTCGCGTCGCGTCAGCACGTCCGCGACATCTGCGGCGTCGTCGAGGCGGCGCTGGCCGAGGCGCACGCGGACTGGCCCGACGTCGACGCCGTGGCCGTCACGCAGGGACCTGGGCTCGTCGGGTCGCTGCTCGTTGGCGTGACCTTCGCGAAGTCGGTCGCGTGGGCACGGCGCGTGCCGATCGTGCCCGTTCATCATCTGGCCGGCCACATCGAGTCGCTCGTCCTCGCGCACGGCGAATTGCCGCTTCCTGCGGCCGTCCTCGTCGTCTCGGGCGGCCACACGAGCCTGTACCTGGTGCCCGACCCGGGCATCTACCGCCTGATCGGCCGGACGCGGGACGATGCGGCCGGCGAGGCGTATGACAAGGTCGCGAAGCTCCTGGGTCTTGGGTATCCCGGTGGACCCGTCATCGACCGCCTCGCGCGCGGCGGACGCGACGATCGCTTCGAGTTCCCTGTCGCGCGGCTGACGCACGCCGATCGCAACGATCCACGAGCGACCGGCGCATCGCTCCTGCCGCCGGACGTCGCCCGGCGCACGGACTTCAGCTTCAGCGGGCTCAAGACCGCCGTGCTGCGGCTCGTTCGAGAGAGGACCGGGACGAAACTGACGGGGACAGCGGCCTCAACGGACGCTGTGGGCGCTCACCTGCCGCCGGACGAGATCGCGGATATCTGTGCGAGCTTCCAGCGCGCGGTCGTGGACGCGCTGCTCGACCGCACGTTCGAAGCGGCGCGATGGCTTGGCGCGAAGAGCATCGGCATCGCCGGTGGCGTTTCTGCCAACAGCCGACTGCGCGCTGACGCGGCGTCGCGCGGAGAACGCCTGGGGCTTCCGGTCTTCGTGCCGCCGCTCGCACTGTCGACGGACAACGCGGCGATGATCGGCGCGGCCGGCTTGCGACGTTTTCGCGCGGGTGCGTCCGGCACCTGGGACTTCAACGCCGAGGCGTCGCTGCCTCTCGGCTAACCAGCGGACAACACGGATAACACGGATACACAGAAGCGTTCATGATTTTGTAGTCGATCGTTCCGCGCTATGAAGACCTTCACGGACTACCTCTGGTTCAAGACGAAGCAGCGTCAGGAGTTCATCCGCATCACCGATGAGGTCGCGGCGATCGTGAAGAAGAGCGGGGTCGATGACGGCATGGTGCTCGTGTCCGCGATGCATATCACCGCGGCCGTGTACGTGAACGACTGGGAGGACGGCCTGATCTCCGACTTTCAGGCCTGGCTGGAAAAGCTTGCGCCGTCCGGGCTTCCGTACAAGCACCATCAGACCGGAGAGGACAACGCCGACGCGCACCTGAAGCGGACGATCATGGGACATCAGGTGATGGTGCCCATCACGGCCGGCGCGCTCGATCTCGGCCCGTGGGAACAGATCTTCTACGCCGAGTTCGACGGCCAGCGTCGCAAGCGCGTGGTCGTCAAGGTGATGGGGACCGACTGACCCCCGAATGGATCAATTCGATCTCGTCCGCACGTACCTATCGGGCCCTGAACAGCCGCGACGTCGACGCTGTCGCTCGCCTGTACGACCCTGCGTGCGTGACCGAACGCATCTTTCCCGGCGGCGCCGAGGACGTGCTTCGCGGCCGCGACGTCAATCGCATCCGTCTGGCGGCGTTCCTCGAAGCCTGCGACGGCGGATTCGACGACGGCAGCCTCTACCAGGTGCGGACGATCGCGGGAATCGAGACCGGATGGGGATGGGTTCAGGCGGACTGGACGCTGTGCGCGCGAGCGCGCGTGGACGGAGCGACGCGACGCCTTCGTGGGTACAGTCACTTCCTCATCGAGGACGGGCTGATCCGTCGCCATCGAAGCGTGATCAAACCCGCGCCTGCGCCCGAATCGGCGAGCGAAGGCAAGACCCCGGCACCAGGAGAGACGCGACACTATCCGCCGCGGCCGGTCGTCGGCGTCGGCGCCATCATCGTGATCGCGGGCGACGACGCCAACCGAATCGGCTGGACCGATCCCCTGCCCGACGCGGGTATCGTGCTCATCAAGCGGCGATTCGAGCCGCTGGCCGGTCAGTGGAGTCTGCCCGGCGGAACGCTGGAGGTCGGCGAGACGCTCGAAGCGGGCGTCGCGCGCGAAATGGAAGAGGAAACGGGGCTGACCGTCGACGTAGGCCCGGTGGTCGAAGTCTTCGATCGGATTCTGCTGGACCAGGAGCAGCGCGTTCGATATCACTTCGTGCTGATAGATTACTTGTGCCGGCCCCGGAGCGGACGGCTCCAGGCGGGGTCCGATGTGGACGCCGTGGCCGTCGCCGATCCGGATCGGCTGGCGCCGTTCAACCTGACCGCCAAAGCGGAGTCCGTCATCCAGCTGGCGGCACGAATGTTCAGGGGGTAGACCGACGTGCCATCGCGCGATGCGGCGTTGACGCTGATGACGGAGTACACGCAGAACGACAACCTTCGCAAACACATGCTGGCGGTCGAGGCCACCGTGCGCGGCTACGCCCGCTTGTGGGGAGAGAACGAAGAAGATTGGGGGCTGGTCGCGCTCCTGCACGACTTCGATTACGAGCGCTGGCCCGATCAGCAGAACCATCCGTTCCGCGGGGTCGAGATCCTCAAGGCGCAGGGGTACCCGGACTGGGTGACGCGGGCCATTCTCTCGCACGCGGAGTACTCCGGCGTGCCGCGCGAATCGCGCCTCGAGCACACGTTGTTCGCGTGCGACGAGATGTCGGGGTTCGTGACCGCCGCGTCGCTGGTGCGGCCGTCGAAGAGCGTGCTGGATCTCGAGGCGGCCTCGGTCATCAAGCGCATGAAGGACAAGGCCTTCGCCCGCGCGGTCAGCCGCGACGACCTGCGCCGGGGCGCCGATGAGATCGGCCTGCCGCTCGATGAGCACATCACCAACGTCATCACGTTCATGCGGGAAAAAGCGGACGTGCTGGGGCTCAAGGGAACGCTTTGAAAGGGAAAAGGGAAAAGGGACAAGGGAAAAGGGAAAAGGCAAATGGCGCGCCGAACACGGCGCGTGGCCCATTCGTCTAAGGTAACCACTTGAATCAGAACACGAACCAGACGAACGACCAGGTCGTTCAGCTCGACGGCGTGACGGTCGTTTACGGAAAAAACCGTGCGCTCAAGACGGTGTCTGCCCGCTTTGCGCGGGGCGCCGTGGGGCTGCTCGGGCCGAACGGCGCGGGCAAGAGCACGCTGCTCAAGGCCCTCCTGGGCTTCGTCAAGCCGGACGAAGGCCGCATGACCGTCCTCGGTCTCGACGTCGCTGAACGGCCGATGGAGATTCGCGCGCGCATCGGCTACATGCCGGAGACCGACGGGCACATCCCCGGCATGAATGCCGTGTCGTTCGTCGCGTACTGCGGGCAGCTCGCCGGCCTGCCGGCCGTCGACGCGATGCAGCGCGCGCACGAAGTGCTGTACTACGTCGGCCTCGGCGAGGCGCGCTATCGCAACCTCGAGACGTACTCGACGGGCATGAAGCAGCGCATCAAGCTCGCGCAGGCGCTGGTGCACGATCCCGATCTGCTGTTTCTGGACGAGCCGACCAACGGCATGGATCCCAAGGGCCGCGACGAGATGCTGGAGCTGATCCGGGACCTGGCCCACAACAAGAACGTCAACCTGATTCTGTCGTCGCACCTCCTGCCCGACGTCGAGTTCACCTGCGATCACGTCGTGGTGATGGACAAGGGACAGGTCGTGGCACAGGGACCTATCGCGGAACTCAAGGGGCCCGCGGGACGCGTATTCGAGCTCCGCATCAAGGGCAATCTGCCTGCCTTCGTCGAGGTGCTGCACGAGGCGGGCATGGAATGTCACGCCACGGATGAAGATGTCATGCGCGTGTTCGTGCCCGCCGGTCTTGCCGAAGCCGTTCAGCCAGGCACCGATGGCCGCGATCAGCAGGCGCTCTTCGCGCTCGCGGCGCGGCACGGTGTGCAGGTGCGCCACCTGCGCCCGAGCGTGCCGACGCTGGAGGACGTGTTTGCGAAGGCCGTAGGGGAATAGATGCCCATCCACGATCAAAGCTATCGCCACTACGAAGGCCAGAAGGCCCCGCCCGGGAGCGCCTGGACCGTCATCGCCATGGCCGGAATCCAGCAGTTGATCCGCAAACGCGTTTTCCTGGGGTTGCTGATCGGGTCCTGGGTGCCGTTCGTGGGCCGAGCGGGGCAGTTGTACTTCACGGCCAACTACCCGCAGCTGGCGATGTTTGCCGCGACCGCGGAAACCTTCCGGTCGTTTCTCGAGCAGCAGGACATCTTCGTCTTCTTCGTGACGATCTACATTGGCGCCGGGCTGATCGCGAACGACAGGCGGGCCAACGCCCTGCAGATCTACCTGTCGAAACCGCTGATGCGGACGGAATACATCGGGGGAAAGGCGGCCATCCTCTTCACGTTCCTGATGCTCGTCACCTGGATGCCGGCGATCCTGCTGCTCCTGGTCCAGGTGTTGTTTGCCGGGAGCTTCCAGTTCGTCAAGAACAACCTGTTCCTGTTCCCGGCGATCACGGTGGCGTCGCTGCTTCAGGTGCTGCTGGCGACGTTCACGATGCTCGCCATGTCGTCGCTGTCGAAGAGCAGCCGCTACGTGGCCATCCTCTACACGGGCATCATCTTCTTCACGCTGATCGTCAGCCAGGTGATGGCGTTGATTACCGGCTCGACCTCGATGTCCTGGCTGTCGCCGGGCTCGAACCTGGCACAAGTGGTCGATGTGATTTTCCGTCTCAAACCACGTTACGTCACACCCTGGCAGGTATCCCTGATCGTCATCATCGGTCTGATCGTGTTGTCGATTTCCGTGCTCGAGCGGCGCGTCCGCGGCGTGGAGATCGTCACGTGAGCAACGCGGGCACCACGACGCCGATCGTTTCAGCCGATCACGTATCGAAGTGGTACGGCCAGGTCATCGGCCTCAACGACGTCAGCGTCAATGTGCCGTCGGGCGTCACCGGGCTCCTCGGCCCGAACGGCGCGGGCAAGTCGACGTTCCTCAAGCTCATTACCGGTCAGCTCAAGCCCAGCAAAGGCAGCGTCACCGTGCTGGGACAGCCGATCTGGGGCAATCCAAGCCTCTTTTTCGAGATCGGCTTCTGCCCGGAGCAGGACGCGTTCTACGACCGGATGACGGGGCTCGAGTGGGTGACGGCGCTCGTGCGCCTCAACGGCCTCGGCGAGAAAGAGGCAGACGACGCGGCGCGCCGCGCGCTGACGGCCGTCGACCTGATGGATGCTGCCGACAAGAAGATCGGCGCGTACAGCAAGGGCATGCGCCAGCGCGTCAAGCTCGCGCAGGCCATCGTGCACGATCCGTCGCTCCTCATCCTCGACGAGCCCCTCTCGGGTATGGACCCGCTCGCGCGGCGGCGGACGATCAAACTGATCCGCGACTGGGCTCGCTCCGGCAAGTCGATCATCGTCTCGAGCCACATCCTGCACGAGATCGAGTCGATGACGAACAACATCCTGCTCATCAACAACGGGCGGATTCTCGCGGAGGGCGACGTCCACAACATCCGCGATCTGATCGACGAGCACCCTCACACCGTCTTCATCCGCGGTGCGGACCCGCGCCGCCTCGCGCGCGAGTTCCTGTCGCAGGACGATGTGCTGAGCCTGAAGTTCGAGCCGGGCGCGGTCGTGGTCGAAACGGGGAAGCCTGACACGTTCTACGCGCGGCTGACCGAGATGGCGGCAAGCGGTGATTTCGGCGAGATAGACGAGGTCACGTCACCTGACGACAACCTGCAGGCCGTATTCAAGTATCTGGTGAAGACGTAATGGCTGCCCAACCGACTCCCGCTCCCGTAGCGCACGCCGCCCTGCATCGCCCGCCGCGTCAGGCGCCAGGCTTCGTCGCGTCGAGCCTTCGGATCTTCGATCTGTCGGTCGGCGAGATGCTGTGGTCCAGGCGCACGATCTTCATGGGCCTGATCGTCGGTGTCCCGGTCCTCATCGCGCTCCTGCTTCAACTCGCGGTCGGGCTGGGCCTCCCGCTCTTCGAGGAAGGTCGCGGCAACGCCGTCCGTATGACCGGCCCGGCGATCTTCGGGTTGATGATCTGGTGGTTCTACCTACGATTCACCGTCCCGGTGCTCGGCGTCTTCTACGGAACGGCGCTCATGGCAGACGAGGTGGAAGACAAGACGATCACTTACCTCTTCACGAGACCGGTTCCACGGGGAGCGGTGCTCGTCGGCAAGTATCTCGCCTACCTCGCCTGTACCGTCCTCGTCGTGCTGCCCTCCGTGGTCCTCGTGTACCTGCTGGTCGTGCCGTTGAAGGGGAGCCTCGGGGCCTCATTTTTCGACCTGCTCAAGGACCTGGCGCTCCTGGCGATCGGGCTGGCTGTCTACGGGGCGGTCTTTTCCTTCGTCGGAGCCAAATTCAAGCGTCCGCTGATGTTCGGTCTCATCTTCATCTTCGGCTGGGAGCAGGCGGCGCTGGCGCTGCCGGGCTATCTGCGTCACTTCACCGTCGCCTACTACCTGCAGGCCATCGTCCCGCACGCCATGCCGAGCGACGGCGTCGTCAGCCTCATCCAGGGCTTTTTCAGGTCGACCCCGGGGCTGTTCACCAGCCTCTTCTGGCTGGCCGTTATCTGGGCTGTTTTCCTCTATCTGGGGGCCCGGCTGGTGGCGCGGAAAGAATACGTCCTGGAGCAGTAGCCCGTAGCCCGGGACTCGTAGCTCGGTGGCTCGGGAAGTGCGGAAAGAGCGCGGAACTTCAGTTCCACGTCAGTTTTCTGTGACGAAATGCGCGGATCACCATGTTTCGCTGATAGTTATGGAACTTTTTACCCCCCGACTCTGTATAATCCTGCTGAGAGGATGACGTCCGCATGACGAAAAAGACCCGCTACTTTCTCGCCGGTTCTTCCGCCGTCCTGGCCGCAGGGGTTGTTTCTGTGGGCCTTGTCGCGTTCTACGGCGGTGGTTTCCCGGCCCTGGTGGCTTCCTCGGGCCCCAACGAGCTGGCCTACGTGCCCGCTGACGCCGCGGTGGTCGCCTATGCGGACGTCCGCAGCATCATGACCTCCGAGCTGCGCCAGCGGTTCAAGCAGGCCGTCCCCCTCCAGGAAAAGGGTCAGCAGGAATTCCTCGAAGCCACGGGCATCAACCTCGAGACCGACATCGATTACGTAGTCGCCGCGCTCGCGCCTGGCGGCTCCATCCAGAAGACCGGCGTGCTCGTCGCGCGCGGCCGCTTCGACGATGCCCGGCTGGAGGCGCTGGCGACGCAGCATGGCGCCCAGGTTCAGGACTATCGCGGCAAGCGTCTCCTCGTCGTCGATCACCTCAAGACACATTTTGAACAACACACATCAGGGGATGCGGAGAACGTCAGCACGACGCAGAACACGGGCGCGATGGCGTTTCTCGAGCCCGGGCTCATCGCGATTGGCGATCTCGCGGGCGTGAAGCGCGCGATCGACGCGTCCATGAGCGCGCAGAGCATCACCGGCAACGACGAGATGATGAACCTGGTGAACGACGTGGCGCGGTCGAACACCGCGTGGGCCGTCGGCCGGTTCGATCTGATCGCGAGCCACACCAAGCTGCCGGAACAGATCGCGCGCCAGATGCCGCCGATCAAGTGGTTCTGCGCGGCGGGCCACATCAACGGCGGGATCTCCGCGCTGCTGCGCGCCGAAGCGAACGACGACCAGGCGGCCGAGAACCTGCGGGGCGTCGTGAACGGCGTGATTTCGCTGGCGCGGATGCAGGGCGGCAAGGATCCGAAGATCGCGTCGCTCGTTCAGTCGCTGCAGATGTCAGGCTCCGGCACGACCGTCGAGCTCTCGTTCAACGTTCCCGCGGAAATCTTCCAGATGATGGCGCCGAAGGTGCAGTAGGCTCTGGGCTTCAGGCTCTAGACAATCGACGGCCGGTGCAGATGCGCCGGCCGTTTTCGTTTGTACGCGAGCCTTGCGCGCCATCCGGCCTCCGTGTACGCTTCGCCCGAAAACTCCGTGGCTGATCTGGTGTTCTTCTACGGCACGCTCATGGCCGGCTTCGATCGGCGACGGCAGGCCGGGATTGACAGCAAGCTGTCGTATGTCGGCCGCGGATCGATTCGGGCGGCGTTGTTCGACCTCGGCCTGTATCCGGCGGCCGTGCCGGCGCCCGAGGGGCGGGTCTGGGGAGAGGTCTACGCGATGACGGAGGCGGAGCGGGTGCTGGCGGCGCTCGACGAGCATCGAGGGATACAGCGCCGACGATCCGGACAGGAGCCTGTACCTCCGCCAGCAGGCCGAGGTGCAGTTGCCGGACGGGACGCCGTCGCGCGCGTGGGTGTACTTCTACAACGCGCCGCTCGGCAAGGCGCCGCGCATCCTGTCCGGTGACTACCTGGAACACGTCAAGGCGAGGTGAGATGAGCGGAGATCCAGAAAAGCGAGACAAGGAACGGCTGCCCACGCCCGGCGAGCTCGACGGCGCCGTGATGGTGTTTCAGCCGATGACCGTCGTGGACATCAGCCACGGCGGCGCGCAGGTCGAGACGCCGTTTCCCCTGCAGCTCGACTCGCTCCACGACTTCCGGCTGACGCTCGGCGACCGTTCGGTGGTCGTCAAAGGCCGCATCGCGCATTGCCACGTCGGCGAGCTTCGGAACGACGTCACCGTCTATCGTTCGGGCGTCGAATTCGTCGAGCCCTCCGAGCCCGTTCGGCAGGCTATCAAGCTGTTCGTCGAAGCCTTGAGAGCTCATCGGATTGCCGCCGTCCTCGACGCCGACATTGCCGAGGACGGGGCGTAGGCCAGAACCCAGAGCCCACCGAGCCGTATAATCCATAGATGCCGACCACGCTGAAAGCCACCACCTACGACAACTACATCGACGGCCGCTGGGCGCCGTCGGCTTCGGGCGAGACCTTCGAGAATCGCAACCCCGCGAACACCGACGACCTGATCGGCGTCTTCCAGAAGTCGACCGGGCGGGACGTCGAGGCGGCGCTCGTCCGCGGCGGCGACGGCGTACGAGACGTGGCGCCTCGTGCCGGCGCCGAAGCGCGCCGAGATGCTGTTCAGGGCGGCGCAGATCCTCGTCGAGCGCAAGGAAACCTTCGCGCGCGACATGACGCGCGAGATGGGCAAGGTCCTCAACGAGACCCGCGGCGACGTGCAGGAGGCCATCGACATGACCTTCTACATGGCCGGCGAGGGGCGCCGCATGTTCGGCCAGACGGTGCCGTCGGAGCTGCGCAACAAGTTCGCGATGTCGGTGCGGCAGCCGCTCGGCGTGTGCGTCGATCATCACGCCGTGGAACTTCCCGATGGCGATTCCCGTCGTGGAAGATCGTCCCGGCGCTGGTCTGCGGCAACACCGTCGTGTTCAAGCCGGCGTCGCAGACGCCGCTGTCGGCGCGTCAACTTCGTCAAGGTCCTCGAGGAAGCCGGCATTCCGAAGGGCGTCGTCAATCTCGTCACCGGCGACGGCGACGAGGTGGGCACGCCGCTGACGACCCACGACGGCCGTCCGCGTGGTGTCGTTCACCGGCTCGACGCACGTCGGCCGCATCGTCAACCAGGCGGCGGCGCCGGCGTTCAAGAAGGTCCACCTCGAGATGGGCGGCAAGAACGTCATCATGATCATGGATGACGCCAACCTCGAGCTCGCCGTCGACGGCTGCCTGTGGGGCGGATTCGGCACGACGGGCCAGCGGTGCACGGCGGCCAGCCGCGTCGTCGTGCACGAGAAGGTGTACGACGCGTTTCGTCGACGAATTCGTCGCGCGCGCGCGAGTCGCTCGTCGTCGGCGACGGCCTGCGGGACGAGACCCAGATGGGGCCGTCGAACAGCGAGAGCCAGCTCGAGACGGTCATGAAATACGTCGAGATCGGCAAGGACGAGGGGGCGAGGCTGACGACCGGCGGGCACCGGCTCGACAAGGGCGCGCACGCGAAGGGGTTCTTCCACGAGCCGACGATCTTCACCGACGTCGACCCGAAGATGCGCATCGCGCGCGAGGAGATCTTCGGCCCGGTCGTGTCGGTGATTCCATGCCGCTCGCTCGACGAGGCGATCGCGATCGGCAACGGCGTCGAGTACGGACTCTCGGCGTCGATCTACACGCAGGACATCAACCGCGCGTTCACCGCGATGCGCGATCTCTACACCGGCATCTTCTACGTCAACGCGCCGACGATCGGCGCGGAAGTGCACCTGCCGTTCGGCGGCACCAAGCACACCGGCAACGGCCACCGCGAGGCGGGCACCGCCGCGCTCGACGTGTTCTCCGAATGGAAATCGATCTACATCGATTTCAGCGGAAGGCTCCAGAGGGCGCAGATCGATACCGGTGAGGGTGCTGAAGGTGCGATTTCGCCTTCCGGGCTTTCAGGTCTCTTTTGAGCCCGTCGCTGACTCTGAATCCCGCTTTCTCAGCCAGCGCTATTTCCCGTTCGGCGTCGTCGAATCGACCGGTCTCCATCAGCACGATCGCGAGGTTGTTGTGGACCTCGCCGATGCCGGGATCGACCGCGAGCGCGTTTCGCCATTCCTGTTCGGCCTCCGCGAACGCGCCGGTGCGGAAGTAGGCGCTGCCGAGCGCCGTCGAGATGTACGGCGGCGTCGGCGTCGCTCCAGCTTGCTTGCGGCCGCGCAGGTTCTCCAGCTGTCTGATCTCCGTGTTCACACGGGTGACGCTTGCGGCCTGATTCTGCGATCGGACCCGTCCCGTTTGCAGGCCGTTCCTCAAGTCCTCCAGGCTCCGGATCTGATCGTCGAGGCTGCGTTCTGCCTCGAGGCCGTTGGCCAGCACCTTCGCGTTGTTCTGGTGGAACACGTCCCGGCACCGCCGATAGTCCTGAACGGCGGTCGCATATCTCCTCGTGGCCATGTGGACGCGGCCGAGACCGTAGTAGGCGAGATCGAGCGAGGGATCGAGCTTGACCGCCGCGTTGAACTCGACTTCGGCCACGTCGAACCGCTCCCCCTCGAGCGCTTCCTGACCCGCACGGAGGTGCCGGAGCGCCTGGTCGCGATCCTTGTCGGCTTGCGACGCATGTATCGACGCCACCGCCGCACCGACGATCAGCATTGTCATGATCTGTCGCACGTCAGCCTCCCAGCTTCCTTATGTATTCGCGCACGACCGGCTGCGCCGGATCCAGGTCGAGCGAACGCTGCAAATCCCGCTTCGCGCCTTCGCGATCGCCGGCGCACAGGCGGGCAAGCCCGAGTGATGCATGCGCGGGCGCGCTCGCCGGCGCAAGCCGTACCGCCTTTTCGATGTCGGATACTCCGCCCGGGCAGTCGCCGCGATCGATTCGGTATCGTCCGCTGAACAGCCAGACTTCCGGCTCTTCTGGCCGCAGGCGCAGCGCCGACTCCAGCAGCTTGAGGCTTCGATCGATACGTCCCGCGCGTTGATAGCCGATGGCGCGCCCGATCAGGAACCTGGTGCCTTCGGGGAGGCGCGCGCCAAACGCACGGACGAGCAGCAGATCCGATCGATCGAGATCGGTGCCCTGCTCGAAGAGCAGGTCGCTCAGGTTCCACATCGCCGACGCGAGGTTGGGATCCACGACCAGCGCGTTCTCGAACGCGCGCATCGCATCGTCCTTCCGGCCATGGGCTTTCAGGATCAAGCCTTCGTTGTTGTACGAACCGGCGGATCGCGTGGCCTCCACGCGCCGGCCGGAAGAGCTCTCGGCCGCGCCGATGTATCCGAGCGCGCGCAGGCGGGCCATCGTGTCTTCGTCGACCGCCCTGGTGGCGGAGACGCCCGCCGGCGGCGCCGGGGGGTGATAGAGCGCCCCGTAGTCCACGCTAGTTCGTGACGGCCGCGGGCGTGCCCGGCAGCGGCGGTGACGCGAGGCCTTTGCCCGCTGGCAACCCTGTGAGGGCGAGCAGCGTCGCGCAGACCTGGAGGACGCTGGCGGTCTCGGACCGCCGGTCGCCAGCCGTGACATCCCGGCCCCCACAACAGATACATGCCCTGCTTGCGATGCCACTTGGCGGCCGTCGTCTGAGCGTTGCTGGACAGCTCGGTCGGCCTGTCGTCTATCCACGTGAAGCCGTGATCCGAGGCGAGCATCAGCACGGCGCCCTGCTGCGCGGCGAGCGCGCGATAGCGTCCGAGCAGCGCGTCGATCGCAGAGAAATACAGCTCCGGCACGCGGCTGTACTTGTCGAACTCGGCCTGCGCGACGCTCGGCTGCTTCGGCGGCGCGAACGGCGCGAACGTGTGCCCAATGCTGTCGGTGCCCTGGATGTAGATCACCGTCGAGATCCGGGCGTTGCTCCGGCCACCCAGGCGGACGCCAGCTTGTCGTACACCTCGGTTTCGACGAGGGTTCGTCGAAGCGCGCTGATCGGATTGCCGTAGGGAGCCTCCGCTCTGGATGGCCGACGTGTACTCGGCGTCGGTGAGCCACGGCAGATACGTGCGCAGCGCGTTTGCGTCGACGGCCCTCTCGGCCTGCTGAACGATCGTCGCGCGCCCACGACTCCCGGTCGCGCGGATAGACGATGCCTTCCGGGGGCTGCGCTTCACGAAACAGGAACGTGAAGAGGCGATCGGAGACCATCAGACCGTTCACGGGCTCGGCCGGGTAGGTGCTCCACAGTCCGAACACAGCCACGCGTCGATCGGCCCAGGTGGTCATGTTCCAGATCGCGGGCGCCTTGCGCTCGTCGCTGGTTATCGGTTCCTTCGTTTCCGTGCCGGGCCGGTAGCGGACGAAATCGAGGATCCGGTGCTGCAGCGGATCGACGCCGGTCATCATGCTGGTCCAGATGAGCGGCGAGAGCGCGGGGTGCAGCGTCTCCAGCGTCCCGCTGGTGCCTTCAGCCACGAGCTGCCTGAGATTCGGCATCGAGCCCGCCGCGACGTACTTATCGAGCAGCTGCCAGTCTGCGCCATCCAGCCCGACGAAAATGACGGGCGGGCTCTTGCGCGTCGCCTGGACGATGGCGGCGACCGGCTGCGGATCAGACGCGGTAGACGCGGCTGGCGGTTCACTGCGATCGCGCCAAGGCACCGTGCGCATCAGGAGCACGGTCAGCGCGATGCGCAACGATCGCCATGCCGACAAGGATCAATTTCCGGATCATGAGAACCGGGTCAGGGGAGGCGCTCTGGCGAGGATATCAAAAAACGAAGGGGCCAGCCGGATGGCTGGCCCCTTCGAAAGTCACGCACGAACTCGTCTACCACATGAAGCGGACGCCGAAGCGGATGCTCCGCGGCTGCGTGAACACGACGCCCTTCCTCAGGTAGTCGGGATTCGTCGCGGTCGCCTGCGGATTGCTGAGCGAACCCAACGGCACCAGCGTGTCGGGCTGCGTCAACCATCCGTTGTCCCCGTTGCACTGGTCTCCGGGGATCCCCGCGCAGCGGCCGTCCTGCGGCAGGTTGTAACGCTCGTCGAGCAGGGTCGCTTCCTGGCGATTGAACACGTTGAAGATGTCCAGCACCAGGTTCAGCCGTGACGTCGCGCCGAGCTTGATTGGATAACCGAAATTGCAGGTCAGCCTCCCAGTCCGACGGACCCCGACCGAGCGATCCGCGCGGCACCAGGTAGTACTCCCAGTTCGCGTACGGGAATCGAGTAGCCGTACGCGTTGAGCGGCAACCCGGAGAACCAGTGCGTCGACAGGCCCAGGTTGAGGCCGTTCAGCATCCCGCGCTGGAACTCGTAGCTGCCGTCGAACTTGAACTGGTGCTGGCGATCGTTGCTCAGCTTCCCTTCGGCGTTGACGAGGAAGTCGGCGTAGTCGAACGCCGAGTTGATGTTCGGATCGAGCTGGCCGGTCGAGACCTGGAACGTGCCGTCGTAGTTGCCTTCCAGCTTCGCCAAGACGTAGCTCGCGATGAACTGCCAGCCCTCGCTGAAGCGCTTCCGCGCGCTCAGCTCGATGCTCGTGTGCTCGCGGCGCACGTCCGGCGCCGCCACCGGCGTGTAGTCGTAGAACGACATCTCGCGGCCGAGGCCCTCGCCCGGGTTGGCGATGAAGTAGTGGCCTTCCGACGGCACGAGGAAGTCCTCGACGACGCGGCCGAGCGTTGCGGTCGTACGAACTTCGCGCCGATGGTCAGGTTCGGACGGATCTCGTACTCCCCGCCGACCAGCCACTCGTCGATGTACTGGCCCCCGAGGTCCGGGTCGGCTGGCGTCGCGCCGCCGAGCGCAGCCGTGCGCGCGGGTGCTGCCGGATCCGGCGTGAAGTTGAACGGTGCCGGGTCGAAGTTGTAGCAGAAGCACAATAGCTCGCCCCCGAACGCGCGGATGTTGATGTCCATCGGGATGCTCTCGTAGAACCGGCCGTAGTTCGCGAAGATCTTGCTCTTGCCGTTCTTCGTCACATCCCAGATGAACGCCGATCCGCGGCGCCCAGTTCGACGTGAGATCGATGATCGTGTCGTCGAACCGGTCCCGGATCTGCTGGCGCTCCCAGCGGATGCCGGCGTTGATCGTCAGGTTCGAGAGCACCCGCCAGCTGTCTTGCGCGTAGAACGACGAATTGAGCGTCGTCGGCTCCGTCGTCAGCGGCACGATCAGCGTGTAGGTGGAGGGATCGTCCTGATCGAAGCCGGGCGCCAGGTCATCCATGTAGAACCGGTGACGGTAGTAGATCGTGCCGCCGCTGGTGCGCAGCCGGTAGTTGATCATGCCGCCGCCGCCCTGATAGCGGTCGATCGAGCTGTCCTGCGCTTCCCAGTCCACGCCGCCCTTGACCTCGTGGCCGCCGCCAAAGAACTTCGTCGCGTCGAGCTTGTAGACGTTGCGCGAGAACTCGGAGTCCTGGAAAGAGCGGGAAGCCGCCGGTCCGGATGAACGGCGAGACCGTCTGATCGATGCTGAGCGGGGTATTCTTGCCCGCGCCGCTGATCTCGGTCTTCTCGAAGTGCCGGCCGAACAAGCCGCGAATCACGAAGTTGCCGCCGAACACGCCGTCGTAGCGGATCGCCGCGTCGGCGCCGCCGGTCTCCTGCTTGGCCAGCCAGGTCGACGGCGGGCCTGCCACCGCGAACAGGTTCCCTTCATCGGTGCCAGGGTCGCCGTTCACCGACACCCGTCAGGGTCTGGCCATTGCTGAGTTTGTAGGTCAGCTTGCCAGCGTACAGGTCGCGATCGATTCGAGCGGGATCTGATCGCCGATCGCCGGCGCGCCCGGCGCGTTCAGGTCGCGGATCACGTTGGTTTGCTGGCGCTCGAAGACGTGGTTGTACGCGCCAAAGAACCACAGCTTGTCCTTGACGATGTAGCCGCCGGCCTGGAGGCCGATGTCCCATCGCGAATCCAGCTTCGCGACCGTCGTCGAGGTCCCCGGACGGTCGAGCGCGGTGGAGTTGTCGGTGTCGTAGGCCGTGAAGCCGAAGAGCGAGCCACGAAAGGTGTTGCCGCCGGACTTGGTGATGACGTTCACGACGCCACCGGTCATGCGGCCGTATTCCGCGGGCAGTCCGCCCGTCTTGACCTCGATCTCTTCGATGAAGTCGAAGTTGAGGCCCTTGGTCTTCTCGGAGCGTTCGATGCCGGTCGAGTTGAGACCCTCGATGATGTACTGGTTCTCGGCGCCCGTCGAGCCGAGCACGGCGGTTCCGACGCCGTCTTCGATCGTTCCCGGCGCGATACGCGCGATCGAGTAGAAGTCGCGCTGCACGGGCAGACGATTGAAGAGATCGGACTTCGCGTTGACCCCGATGGTCGTGCTCTGCGTGTCGATGATCGGCGAGGCCGCCTCGACCTGGACGGTCTCCTGCACCGAAGCCACCTGCATCGTCAGGTTCACCTCGACGGTCCGATCGAGGCCGACCTGCACGTTGTCCTGCTCCAGCGTCTTGAACCCGCTCAGCGTCGCGGTGACCTTGTAGACTCCGGGCGGTAGCGACACGAATCGATAGCCGCCGTTCCCGTCGGTGACCGTTGTCGCTGGACCCTGCAACGACGGGCTCGTGGCTGTGACCGTCACCCCGGGCACCACGGCTCCCTGCGCATCCACGACCTGCCCGACAATTCGCCCCGTTGTTTGCGCACGGAGCTCCGTACTCGCGACCAGCAGGAACATGGCTGCGAGCACACTTGCCACTCGACCGAGTTTAGTCATTGGACTTCCTCCTGAGGTAGTCCTTTCACCCGCGGCCGACCCAAGGACGTCTCGTCATCCATCGACATCAGTGCGTATCCGCCTCAACCTGCAATTCGTCCCAGTTTCGAGAGGGTCGGCCACCTGTAGCACGCGGCGTGCCCGCCACCATTCTGTGTCGGATCACGGCTATTTATGCGCAGTTGAACACTGTACTCGTGCAGCTCGCCACTTGAATACGGTTTTGTGGATCCACCAGCGGCGTGGCATGGATCCCCGCGCCGTCCACGACTGGCTGTGACTCGAGGCCCGGTAATCCGCGGCGCCATCGTCACGGCCGGCGTTCTCGTGCTAAAGTGCTGTCCGACTTCCAGTTAGAACCAACGAGTTTCAGGACAGTGCTGGGGCCACTGTGGGCTATCTGACGTTCGGGCTCGCCTGCATCATCCTCTACGCGATCACGGGCTGGGCCCTGCGGGGGAATCCGCTGGCCCTCTCGGTGTTCGGCAATGCCGCGCTGCTCCTCTCGGCGGCCGCGCCGCCGGTCGTGATTTTCCGCCGCCGTCGCCAGTGGCAGGGCTGTCAGCGTCTCTTCTGGTACTCGATCGCGGTGGCGATGCTGCTCTGGATCATCGGCCACCTGGGGTGGGCGTTCAGTGACTCCGTCCTCGGAGCCCAGTCGTGGCTCCAGTGGCACACGCTCTTCAGTGTCTGCGCCGGCATCCTGCCCCTGATCGCGCTGCTGGCGCGACCACACCTCGGCGTGCGTCAAGGCTCAGTCGCGACGGTCGCGGTGGATCTTGCCGCCTACGGGCTCCTCGGCGTCTTTCTGTATTCCTACTTCGTGCTGGTGCCGAGTCTCGTCCCGGCCGACCAGCTCATGGCCGAATCCCGTCTGCTCTACTTCGTGCAAACCAACCGGTTGCTGCTCCTGCTTGGACTGCTGACCGCGTTGTGGCTCGCGCGGAAGACCGATTGGCGGGGCACGTACACGCGACTTGCGGTGGCTGCCGGCCTGGGCTTCTTCATGCGGCTGGGTACGAGCCTGGCCATCGCGCGAGGTCAGTATCACGTCGGGAGCTTCCTGGACCTCGCCTGGATCATCCCGTGGCTGGGCTACGCGTGGGCAGCGCTCGAAGCGCCGGCGTCGCGCCCGGATGAACAAGAGATGGAGACGGTCGCGCCGCTCTCGGTCATCCTGACCGCGGTGCCCGCCTTCCTGATCCCACTGGTTGGCTACAGCGTGCTCAACGTCGAGGAGATGGGCGCGCCGATCGATTCGTTCCGGGAGCTGCTGACGAGCCTCACGACCGTGGCCGGCCTCGGCCTGGTGACGCTGCGGCTCGCGGCGCAGGGGCAGGAGCTGCAGCGCGCCGACGCGCGGCTGAAGCTGCTGGCGGCGGCGACGGAGCAGACGGGCGACCTGATTCTCATCACGCGCGCCGACGGCCGGTTCGAGCAGGCCAACCAGGCCTTTCTCCGCGCGCTGGGCTACGCGCGCCACGAACTGCCGGCGTTGGGATTCGACGAGCTGATCGGAGCGGACTCCGTCAAGCTGGCCACTGACATTCCCGCGGAGGTGCGGGAGCGGGGAATCTGGCGCGGAACCGTGTCGCGTCGCCGCAGGGACGGCTCCACGTTTCCCGCGGCCTGCAGCGTCGCGGCTATCCGGAACTCGGCGGGAACGATCACCCATTTCGTCGGCGTCGAGCGTGACATCACCGACGAGATCAGGCTGCGCGATCAGCTCGTGCAGAGCGAGCGCATGTCGGCCATCGGCGAGCTCGTCGCGGGCGTGGCGCACGAGATCAACAACCCGCTGCAGACGATCGTCGGGTGCGTGGAGCTGATGCTCGACGAGCCTACCAGCAGCGCCAACCAGCGCGACCTGGAGCTCGTCCGTCAGGAGGCCGGGCGGGCCGGCCAGATCGTGCGCAACCTGCTCTCGTTCGTGCGTCGCGGCTCGTCCGACCGCGGGCGCCGCGGATCTCAATCAGCTCGTGCAGACGACAGCCAAGCTTCGCGAGTATCACCTGCATCACCAGAGCATCTCGCTCGACATGCGCCTCTCACCCGAGCCTCTCCCCGTGATCGTCAATCGCGAGGAAGTGCAGCAGGTGATTCTCAATCTGCTGCTGAACGCCGAACACGCCATCCGGATGGCGTCGGACAGCGGCAGCATCACGATCGAGACCTCCGGAGACGGCGAGCGTCAGATGGTGCAGGTCACCGACTCGGGCCCTGGCGTCAGCCCCGATCTTCGCGGGCGGATTTTCGAGCCGTTCTTCACGACCAAGGAAGTCGGCGAGGGAACCGGGCTTGGTCTCTCGATCTCGCACGGTATCGCCTCTGCCCATGGCGGGTCGCTGACGCTGCTGGACTCACCGTCCGGCGCGCGGTTCCGGCTCACGCTGCCGGCCCGGCCGGCCGCGACGGCAACTCCGGCCCGCCGGCCGGACCCGTCCGCCCACGCGCTCGTCGTGGACGACGAGGAGCCGATTCGAAAACTGATGATCCGGTTGCTCGAACGCCGGGGCTTCCATGTGCTCGAGGCGGGCACCGGAGACGAGGCCGTGGCGATCGGTGCCAGGCACCGACTGAGCCTCGTCGTCTGCGACGTCGGGCTGCCCGGCGTGAGCGGGCTCGATCTCTACCATCGTCTGACGGCCGACAATCCAACCGTCGCGCAACGATTCATCTTCATCACCGGCGACGCCACCTACGCGGAGCGCGCCGGCGACGAGTCCCTGCGCCTGCCCGTGCTCGCCAAACCCTTCACATCCGCCGAGCTCGACGCCATTCTCGCTAGCTTCTGACTGCCGCTTGTCGATTGCGGACTGCGGATTGCGGATTGCCGATTCACATTGCGGATTGTGGATTGCGGATTGACTGCGGATTGCGGATTGATTGCCGATTGCGGATTGATTGCGGATTGAGGATTTATCGCGGATTGACGATCTGGACCGCAATCCCAATCAATCGACAATCAATCGACAATCCCCAATCAATCCTCAATCCTCAATCCACAGTGTGAATCGGCAATCCGCAGTCAGCAATCCGCAATGACCATGCGGTATCATTGAAAGGTTATGCGGGCGGCGGAGGCGGTCATCGTGGGAGCGGCGCGGACGCCAATCGGGCGGTACGGCGGCGCCTTCCGGACGATCCATCCTGCGGAGCTCGGTGCGGTCGCGACGCGGGCTGCGCTGCAGCGCGCGGGCGTCGAGCCGGCGTCCGTGGACGAAGTGCTCATGGGCCACGCTCGCCAGGCAGGATCGGGCCCGAATCCGGCACGACAGGTCGTGCGCAGGGCCGGACTTCCCGACACAGTCCCGGCGCAGACGATCAACAAAGCCTGCGCCTCAGGCATGCAGGCGGTGGCCACCGGCGCGCAGTCGATCCTGCTCGGCGAATCCGAGGTCGTCGTCGCCGGCGGCATCGAGTCCATGAGCCGGATGCCGTATCTCGTCGACGCCGAAGACGCGCGATGGGGCCACCGGATGGGGAACTTCGCGCTCGTCGACGCCATGTACCGCGACGGGTTCACCTGCTCGCTCTCCGGGATGATCATGGGCGAGACGGCCGAGGTCCTCGCGCGCCAGTACGGGATCACGAGGGACGAGTCGGACGCCTACGCGCTGGAGACACAGCGGCGCGCCGCGGCGGCGATCGCCGAGGGACGCTTGCAGGCCGAGATTGCACCGGTGACGATCGCCGACGCCAAAGGCCGGGCAACCGTCATCGATCGCGACGAGCATCCGCGGCCAGACACGACGATCGAGCAGCTGCGGAAGCTTGCCCCGGTGTTCGGCGCAGTCGAAGGACACGACGGAATCATCACGGCCGGCACTTCGTCCGGGATCACCGACGGAGGCGCAGCACTCGTGCTGACGAGCGCGGCCAGGGCCTTCGCGAGCGGCCTGACGCCGATGGCGCGCATCGTCGGGTGGGCGTCCGCGGCCGTCGATCCGCGGATCATGGGCATCGGACCCGTGCCTGCGATGCGAAAGCTCTTCGCGCGGACCGGGCTGGCACTGAAGGATTTCGACCTCGTCGAGCTGAACGAAGCGTTCGCGCCGCAGGTGCTGGCCGTTCTGCGCGACGAGCCGATCGCATCGGATCGGTTGAACGTCAACGGCGGCGCCATCGCGCTGGGCCATCCCATCGGATGCACAGGCGCGCGGATTCTCGTGACGCTGCTGTACGAGATGCAGCGCCGGAACGTCAAACGAGGACTCGCGACGTTGTGCGTCAGTGGGGGGCTGGGGATGGCGATGGCGCTGGAAAGGTAGGGGTGCGAGGGTGCTAGGGTGCTGAGGGTGCTAGGGTGCGAAGGTGCGAAGGTGCTGAAGGTGCTAGGGTGCTGAAGGTGCTGAAGGTGCTGAAGGTGCTGGGGCGCTGAAGGTGCGGGCCTTTGGCTAGGATCAGATCGACTATGAGGGTCGCAATTATTGCCGGCGACGGTATCGGCAAAGAAGTCACCGCCGAAGCGGTGAAGGCGCTGCAGGCGGTCGGCGATCGGTTCGGGCGCCGGTTCGACCTGCATCATCTTCCGTGGAGTGCCGATCACTATCTCGCGACTGGCGAGACGATGCCGGCGGATGGTTACGACGTGCTGCGGACGTTCGATGCGGTCTTCATCGGAGCGCTGGGTGACCCGCGGGTGGCGGACAATCGGCACGCGCGCGACATTCTGCTCGGGACGCGCTTCCAGCTGGATCTCTACGTCAACTACCGTCCCGTCAAGCTCCTCGATGAGCGGCTCTGTCCGCTCAAGGGGCGCGGACCGGCTGACGTCAACTTCGTCGTCTTCCGCGAGAACACGGAAGGCGTTTACGTCAACGTCGGCGGACGCTTCAAGCCGGGCACAGAGGACGAGGTGGCCATCCAGGAGGAAATCAATACCTTCAAGGGCGTCCACCGCATCGTCCGGCACGCGTTCGAGTTCGCGAAGGCGCGAGGCCTGACGAAGGTCTGCATGGCGGACAAGAGCAACGCCATGACGCAGGGCCATGCGCTGTGGCAGCGCGTGTTTCGCGACCTGGCGCCACGGTATCCGGGCATAGAAGCGACGCACTACTACATCGACGCGCTGGCGATGTACATGGTCCTCGACCCGGGGCAGTTTCAGGTGATCGTCACGAACAACCTGTTCGGCGACATCATCACGGACCTGGCGGCGACGTTTCAGGGCGGCCTGGGAATGGCGGCGTCCGGGAACATTCATCCGGGGAAGACATCGATGTTCGAGCCGGTTCACGGGTCGGCGCCGAAGTTCGCGGGGAAGAACATCGCGAATCCGATCGGCGCGATTTCGTCAGCCGCCCTGATGCTCGAAACGCTCGGCCTTCCGGACGAAGCGGCCGCCATCGACACGGCGGTGTTGAAGGCGGTGCGCGAACGGCAGGTCACGCAGGATGTTGGCGGCAGTCTGGGAACCACGCAGGCAGGGGACTACATCGCGAAAGAGATTCGTCATGGCTAACGACATCTACATTCTTGGTGGCGCCCGCACGCCGATGGGCGAGTACACCGGCAGGCTGAAGGATTTCTCGGCGATCGATCTCGGCGCGATCGCAGCCCGCGCCGCGATGGAGCGCACGGGCGTCAAGCCCGAGGCAGTCGATCACGTCGTTTTCGGCAACGTGATGCAGACCAGTTCGGACGCCGTGTACGGCGCGCAGACACGTCGGTCTGAAGGCGGGCCTGCCGATCGAGGTCCCGGCGCTCACCGTCAACCGCCTCTGCGGCTCCGGCATTCAGGCGGCGGTCAGCGGCGGACAGACTGATTCGGCTGGACGAAGCCGACGTCGTGCTCACGGGCGGCATGGAGAGCATGAGTCAGGCGCCGCACGTCATTCGAGGCCTGCGGACCGGGCTTCGGCTCGGCCAGGGACAGCTCGAAGACTCGCTCTGGTCCGCGCTGCTCGACACGCACTGCGGCTGCACGATGGCGGGCACCGCCGAGAACTGCGCCGAGAAGTACGGCGTGTCGCGTCACGAACAGGACTCGCTATGCCATCCGCAGCCAGCAACTTGCCGACAAGGCCTGGCGGGAGGGCCGCCTGAAAGAGGAAGTCGTCCCCGTCGAAATCAAGAGCCGCAAGGGCGTCGAGATGTTCGCGCAGGACGATCACATGCGGCCGGATTCGACGATGGAGGGACTGGCGAAGCTGCCGGCGGCGTTCAGCAAGAACGGCTGCGTGACGGCCGGCAACGCATCGGGCATCGTCGACGGCGGCGCGGCGCTGCTGCTGGCGTCGGAGACAGGCGTGAAGAACCACGGCCTGACGCCACTGGCGCGTCTGACGCATTGGGCAGCCGTCGGCGTCGAGCCGTCGCTGATGGGGATGGGGCCGGCGCCCGCGACGCGCAAGGTTCTCGAGCGGGCCGGCCTGACCCTCGACGACATCGATCTGATCGAGGTCAACGAGGCGTTTGCCGCGCAGTATCTCGCGGTCGAAAAAGAGCTCGGCCTGGATCGCGAGAAGGTGAACGTGAACGGCGGCGCGATCGCGCTCGGCCATCCGCTGGGCATGACCGGCACGCGCCTGCTGCTGACGCTGCTGCTCGAGCTTCGCCGCCGCGGACTGAAGCGCGGACTCGCGACGGCCTGCATCGGCGGCGGCCAGGGCATCGCGGCAATCGTGGAGACGGTGTAGAGGGCGGATCTGTCAGATCCGCCGCTGTAGAGGGCGGGTCTTTAGACCCGCCGGAGGAAACGGGAGATCCATGGAGATACAAGACAGTCGGTGTACTCGGCTGCGGCCTGATGGGCGTCGGGCATCGCGCAGGTGTGCGGCCGCCGCCGGCTACAAGACGATCGTCCGCGAGGTCGAAGAGGGCGTTTCTGAACAAGGGGCTCGGCCGCATTCGAGAAGTTCCTGTCCGACGGCGTCGAGAAGGGCAAGGTCACGGCGGAAGCGAAAGAGAAGACGCTCGGCAACCTGACGGGCACGACGAAGGTCGAGGACCTGAAAGGCTGCGACCTGATCATCGAGGCGATCATCGAGAACGTCGAGGAGAAGTCGAAGATCGTTTGCCGCGCTCGACGCGGTCGTCGGCGCCGACACGATCTTCTGCTCGAACACCTCGTCGCTGTGCATCACGGAGCTGGCGGCACGAACGAAACGGCCCGACCGTTTCGCCGGCCTGCATTTCTTCAACCCCGTGCCGATCATGAAGCTGGTCGAGGTGATCCGGGCGCTGCCGACGAGCGACGACGACGTACCAGCGCGTGTTCGCATTCGCCCAGTCGCTGGGGAAGGAGCCGATCACCGCCCCCGACAAGCCCGGCTTCATCGTCAACCGCCTGCTGGTGCCGTACCTGCTCGACGCGATCCGGTCGTACGAGAACGGCCTCGGCACCGTCGAGGACATCGACAAGGGCATGAAGCTCGGATGCGGATACCCGATGGGGCCGTTCACGCTCCTCGACTTCGTCGGGCTCGACACGACGTACTACATCGCGAACATCATGTTCGAGGAGTACCGCGAGCCGGCGTACGCGCCGCCGCCGCTGCTGAAGCGGATGGTGCTGGCCGGGCGGCTGGGCAAGAAGTCAGGACACGGTTTCTACAAGGTACTGATCGTACGAACAAAGGGCGGGGCCATTTCGGCGCCCGCCCTTGCCTTATCCCTTGTCCCTTGTCCCTTGTCCCTTTGATCAATTCCCGCCGAACCAGTAACGTCACGTTGAAGCGGTAGATTCGCGGGCCGAGTACGCCAGTCGGAGACAGGTACGTTGGAATCTGTGTGATCGGCTGATTCGGATCGCCGTTGACCCGGATGTTGGTCAGGCTCGAGCCCGTGCGAATGGCGTAGACGGTGTTCGCATTGGTCACGTTGTAGGCGTCCACGCTCAGCTCGACCCGGTTCGATCCGAATCGGAAGCTTCGTCCCGCGCGGAGGTCGATGGTGTAGAGCCCGTCGAGCACGGTGCTGCCTCGCGGCTCGGCGAGGATCGTCGTATTGTTCGACCCCGGCGGCGGCGTCAGGCAGTTGCTCGTGACGGTCGTCGTGCAGGCCTGGACCGTGAACGTCCGCGTGGTCGGCAGTCCCGACTGCATCCGGAAGTTGGCGCCGAACAGGATCTCATGCGGGAACATGTACGAGCCGGACATCTTGAAGAGATGCCGCCGGCCGCCGCTCTCACCCTGCGAATTGATCAGCGCGTTCGGGTTCGCGAGGCTCAACTGATCGACTTTCTGGTGGGCAAACGTGTAGCCGCCGGTCAGGACGAACCCAGCGGAGTACCGCTTGGTCACGGTCGTTTCGAGACCGTGATACCGGACGCCCAGGCGATCGTCGTTCACGTTGCGTTGAACGGCCGTCACGTCAGGCCGTATGTTGAAGGCGGTGACCGGGTTGTCGTCGGCCGTCCCGGTGACGCCGTCGATTCCTGGATCGATGACCGGCACGGGCGTGTAGACCGTCGGCCATAGATTCATGTCCACGTCGACCGGGCCATAGGGGTCCTTCTCGGTGCGATAGATATACGTCGAGCTCAACCTGACGCCCGCAAACAGCTCGTGGTCGACGCCGGCCGTGAGCTCGTTGCGGTACGTGCGCCGCCGCAGCGTGTCGAAGGGATTGGGATTCGGGATCGTCGTGCCGTTGTTGGCCAGCGCGCCGAATTCTCCGCCGACGTACTTGAAACCATCCCACACCGCATCGCCTCGCTGGAAGACCAGGTCGCCGTTGGTGTCGTTCCACGTGTACCGCTGCGACACCGTGCCGTTCGGGTTCGGGCCCGGCGTGCCCGTGCCGATCTGATCCAGGTACTTGCCGATCGAGAACTTCAGCACGGTCGTGCCGCGGCCGCTCAAGTCGTACGTGCTGCTGAAACGCGGCGCCCAGTTCCTCCACAGTGGCGCGTTCCGGACCTCGGCGAATCGATCCGGTACGACGTATTGCGTGACGGTGCCGCCGGTGTTCAGCGCGACGTTCAGGCCGTTGATGACGGTGCCGCTCGGGAAATAGCTGCTCGACGGGTGCACCTGTTCGGGAAGGTAGCCTTCGACCCGTTCCCACCGGATTCCGGCAATGGCCGTCAGCCGGCCCACGGAATACGTGTCCTGAATGTAGGCGGCCGAGTTCATGACCGCGCGCTTCACGAAAATGGGCGAGTTGAAGATCGTCACCTGCACCGGCCCCGCCGGCTGCGTGGCGCTCGTGGCAAAGCTCCGAAACGTCAGATTGAGGTCCTCGACGCGTTGGGTCGTCACGTCCTCAGGCGTGTACGCAGTTGTTGAACCCGCCCCTGATCTCGTGCCGGCCGGACAGGAACTGCGGGACCTGGTACTGCCAGTTGGACGCGATCTCCAGCCGCCGGCGGAACATGATCGCCGTGCTGGTGTCGTTCCGGAGCTGGACGCTCGCCGCGGTGTCCTGGAGTGGCTGAAGTCCGGTCTTCTGATTGAGCGGGAAATGCACGTTGTTGTAACTGACGTTCGTCTGCGCGAACACGCGATCGGTGACGACCCAGTTCCACAGTCCCTGGGCGACGTTGTCGATGTCGTACTCTTTCGACGTCGAGTCCTGGGTGACGCCGGCGCCTGCGCCACGGTTCGGCTTGTCGTAGCGCTGCTTGGAGAAATACACGTCGAACTTGTGGCTGCCGCCCAGCTGGTACGTCAGCTTGCCCGTGCCCGTCAGGATGTCCGTCGTGTCCTGCGTGCTGGTGTCGGCCAGTTGCACCGGCAGCGTCGAGACGGCGGGGAATCCCGGCACGCTCACGTGGATGGGCTGGAAGTTCATCGACCCGAAGTAGAACATCTTGTTCTTCAAGAGGGGCCCGCCAGCCTGGACGTTGGTGTTCGTCAGGATCTCCGTGGCGTTGGCGTCAGGCCGGAACCCCGCGGCATGCAATGACGCATCGATGTTGTCGGTCTGGGTCGCGTTGCCCTGGTAGGTCTGCAGGGCCATTCCCGTGAGCCTGTTGGTTCCGCTCTTGGTGACCATGTTGATGACGACCCCGGACGTGCCCATCGAGATGTCCTGCGCGCCGCTCGACACCTGAATGTTGTCGAACGAGCTGGGGTCGTAGTAGTTCATCGAAAAACCGATCGCGGCCGGATCGCCCACGTTGACGCCGTTCAGCAGCTGCACGTTCTGCGCGTTGGGTGTCCCGCGCGCGGTGAAGCCGCGCTGCAGGCCGCGCCTGATTGCCGCCGACGTCCGGCGTGTCGAACACGAGGCCCGGCACCTTGTATTCGAGGATGTTCCAGATGTCCTTTCCACTGGGCGTCGTCTCGAGGAGCGTCTTGTCGAGATTGATGTTGACGTTGGCGCTCTTCGTGTCGATCGACCGGCGATTCAGCCTTGACGGTCACTTCCTCCGCGAGCGTGCTGACCTTCATCGTCAGATCGACGCTGGTCGTCTGCGCCTGCGTCACGATCGACGCCATCGCGAATGATCGTCTGGAATCCCTGCAACGACGTCTTGACCGTGTAGCGTCCGACGCCGAGACCAGGCGCCTGGAAGATGCCACTGGCGTCGGTGACTCCCTCGAGCGCTCGAGGCATGACGACGCTCGAGATGGTGACCGTCACGCCGGGAACGACTGCACCCTGCTCGTCGAGTGCACGGACCAGCAGACTGCCGGTTTGGATTTGCGCGGCGGCTGGCGAGGCGACGATCGCGCCGGCGGCCAGGACCCAGACAGCTAACGACACCCTTCGCTTCCTCATGACGACACTCCTCCCCTGAAGTGACCGGAATGAGAAGAGGATACGCCCGCGTCGGAATGCCTGAAACTATTTGTGACGGCTGAGGTTACGAGTGGTGAACGGTGGGACGAGTAGCGAGATCACGGAAGCGTCGAGAGCAGCTTTCGCGCCTTCTCCTTGAACTCCTTGTCCTCGGGCGTCCAGCCGGGATCGAGCGGCGAGTCGATCACTTTCTGAAGCTCGGCGCGTGCGTCGGCCTTTCGATCCATGTCCAGCAGCGTTTCGGCGAGAAAGAAATGCGAGGCGCTGCTGTTGGGGTTGTAGGTGAGCGACTTGCGCAGGTGCTCCTCTGATTTCTTGTTCGAGCCGCCGAAGAGTCCCGGAACCTTGAAGTACCAGCGGCCCAGCGCACGGTCGGCGGATCCCTGCTGAAACGCGGGATCGAGCTTGAGCACCGTCAGCAGCTCGTTCTTGATCTCGCTGCGATACTTCAACCCCTGACGCAGGCCGTGGGACTCGGCGAGCGCGCCCATGTTGGCGGCGATCCAGAAGTGTCCTTCCGACCGATTCGCATCGACGGCCACCGCCGCCCGCGCCGCCGTGATGCCGTCCTCGAGCAGCGTCTTTCCCTCGTCTCCGGGCGTGTGCGTGCCCAGCCAGTAGTCCGCGCGCGCCAGCTTCCACGCCGCCTCGAAATCCCGTGGGTTTCTCTTGAGCCTGTCCGCCCAGATAGTTGCGGCTGTCCGGGCCTTTGTCAGGTCCTCTCGCGCGGCGTAGAGCGAATCGGCGTCGGCAACCTGTAACCGATCCGCCCAATGTGCATCTGTATAAGTAGCCGTCGGACCGAAAATGACCGCGGTAGCCGCAATGTACAATACGAGAATGCAGGACATCATCCGGCAGCTCCTGGCCGAGCTGGGCGAAGATCCCTCGCGGGAGGGTCTGCTCGACACGCCGAAGCGGGTGGAGAAGTCGCTCCGCTTTCTGACGAGCGGATATGCCGCGGACGTCGACGCCGTCCTCAACAACGCCCTGTTCACAGTCGACTACAACGAGATGGTGATCGTCAAGGACATCGACTTCTACAGCCTCTGCGAGCACCACCTGCTCCCGTTCTTCGGGAAGTGTCACGTCGCGTACATCCCGCAGGGCCGCGTGCTCGGTCTCAGCAAGATCCCGCGCCTCGTCGAGATCTTTGCGCGGCGGCTGCAGGTCCAGGAGCGGCTGACGAGCCAGATCGCCGAAACGCTGCGTCAAAAAATCCGGCCGCTGGGTGTCGGCGTCGTGATGGAGGCATCGCACCTCTGCATGTCGATGCGCGGCGTGGAGAAGCAGAACTCGGTGGCCGTGACGAGCGCCATGCTCGGCGTTTTCCAGGGTGATGCGCGCACGCGCGCGGAATTCCTCGAGCTCATCAAGCGGCCCGAGCTGGCCGACCGGTCGATGAAGGCTGCACTACCGGGATTGGCGTGTGTGACTGAATGACTCGGTTATCGGTTATCGGTTTTTGGTTGTCGGTTTTCGGTTACGGGGTTATCGGTTTTCGGTTACGTGGTTATCGGTTAGGTGGTTATCGGTTGGCGGTTCGGTGCCCGCGCACCAACCTAAAACCGGAACCGAAAACCAAAAACCGAGAACCAAAAACCGACAACCGAAAACGCTTCAGTTAACAGCTCGCTTCACGCATTCGTGCAGCTGCTTCACGCCCTCTGTCAGCGACGCCGGACCCGGCTGCAGGATGTAGGTCGACTTGATTTCGTAGATCTGATCGTTCCGGACCGCGCTCACCCGATCCCACCCCGGGCGCTCCAGGATCGTCCGCTTCTTCATCGCCTTCCCGCACCAGGACGCCACGATGAGTTCCGGGTCGCGCGCGGCGACGTCCGCCGGTGACACGATCCGGTCCTTCGCGAGCTTCTGGCTCCGCAGCGCCGGGAACAGCGGCTCACCGCCGGCGATCTCGATGAGCTCGTCGACCCAGCAGATGCCCGAAATCAGCGGGCTGTCCCACTCCTCGAAGAAGACGCGGGGGCGCCGGGGCAGGGCAGCGGCCTGGGCGCGGATCGCCTCGAGCCCGCCCGCGAGCGACGACGCGAGTGCGCCGGCGCGATCCGCCTGCCCGACGAGCGCGCCGACGATCCGGATCATCTGGAGGATTTCGGCGACGCTTCGCTGATTGAACGTGACGACCGGGTAACCCCGCCTGATGAGCTCGGCGGCGATGTCGGCCTGCAGATCCGAGAACGCCAGAATCAGATCGGGCCGGAGTGCCTCGATCTTCTCGAAGCGTGCGTTGATGAACGCCGACACCTTGGGCTTCGCGCGCGCCTCCGGCGGGCGTACGGTGTAGCCCGATATCCCCGCGACGCGGTCGCCTTCACCGAGCAGGTACAGCGTCTCGGTCGTTTCCTCGGTGAGGCACACGATGCGTGACGGGTACGCGTCGTTCATGTCGTCGTAATTATTTCCTGAAAGATGCTCCGTTCGTGTAGTTGTTGCCCCTGGGCGCGCGCTCGCACGTCGCGCGCAGTCAGAGCTCAGCTGGAGCACACCCTGTGAATGCGGCGAATTTCGCCGCTACCGGTGAGGTGGCAGTGCTCTTGCCTCCACGTGCGGCACAACCTGCGAGCTTGACAGCAGACCCCGCATCCGGCCGACCAGCACGGATGTAACGCGACGAGTACGCCATCTGCGATCGGCGGAGCCATGCGCCGAATCCGATCGCGCGCTCGACGCCAACCCCCAGGGAGCAGAGCATTGGCCAACACCTTGAGGCAGGGCGGAGCTCTGTCCGCATGCGTCCTCAGTTTGATGTTGATGGGCGTTTCCCGCCCGCAGGCGCAGGCCAACGGCCCGCTGCCCGCCGGCTGGCTCGGGCTCGATATCGGCGGTCCAGCCGTGATGGGCAGTCAGAGTTTCAACAACGGGACATTCACCGTCGACGGTGCCGGCACCGACATCGGCGGTACCTCCGATCAGTTTCGGTTCGTCTACAGGGAGCTCCAGGGTGACGTCGATTTCAGAATTCGCGTCACCAGCCTGGAGAACGTCGACGCCTGGACGAAAGCCGGCGCGATGATACGGGCCTCCCTCCAGCGGCGGGCCATGCATGCGTTCGCGTACGTGTCGGCGGGCAACGGCGTGGGGTTTCTTCGCCGGACCACGACAGGCGGTCAGACCGCCTCCACGAACGGCGGCGCGGGCGCCGCGCCGATCTGGCTCAGGATCGTGAGGCAGGGGACTCAGTTCACCGCGTATCGAAGCACGAACGCCGTCAACTGGACGTCCCTCGGCAGCCAAACGATGACGATGCCTGCGAGGATCTACGTCGGGCTCGCCGTCACGAGCCGCAATCCCAATGTCGCGGCCACCGCGAGCTTCACCGAGGAGCAACAGCAGGGTGGATCGGGCCTGCCCGCGCCCTGGACGAATCGGGACATCGGTTCGCCCGCCCTCGCGGGTTCGGCGTCGGCGTCCGGTGGTACCTTCACGGTGAGGGGCGCGGGAACCGATATCTGGGATGCAGCCGACCAGTTTCAGTTCGTCGATCAGCCCATGCAGGGGGACGTCGAGGTCATCGCGCGCGTCGCGAGTCTTCAACAGGTCCACGGATGGTCCAAGGCCGGCGTGATGATTCGCGAATCGCGGACGGCTGGCTCAAAGCACGCGCTGTCGTTCGCGTCTGCCACGAACGGGTGGGGGTTCCAGCGCCGGATCGCAACCGGCGGCTCGAGCTTCCACACGGCAGGCCCTGGCGGCGCGGCGCCCGGCTGGCTGAGGCTCGTGCGGGAAGGCAACCTGTTCAGCGCGTATCAATCGACGGACGGCAACACCTGGTCGTTCATCGCAAGCGACACGATGACGATGGCATCGACCGTCTACGTCGGTTTGGCGGTGACGAGCCATCAGCCGACCGCGCTTGCGACGGCGACGTTCACGAACGTGGTCGTGCGCGCGCCGACCTCCGGAAATCAGCCGCCAACCGTGTCGCTGTGGAATCCCGCGCCCGGCGCGACGTTTACGGCCCCCGCGTCGATAGGCCTCGCCGCGGCCGCGGGCGACCCCGACGGCGCGGTGATCAAAGTGGACTTCTATTCGGGCTCGCAACTGCTGGGGTCGGACACGACGAACCCCTTTGGCCTGACGTGGAACGGCATCGCCGCCGGAAACTACGCGCTGAGAGCGGTGGCCACTGACAGCGACGGCGCGACCGCGACGTCGCCAATCGTCAACATCACCGTCTCTGCGTCCGCACCGTCCAACCAGCCGCCCTCAGTGACGCTGACGGCTCCGGCTGCGGGCAGCTACACGGCCCCGGCCAACTTCACGATCACCGCGACGGCAACCGACGCGGACGGCACGATTGCGCGTGTCGATTTCTATCGCGGCGGCACGACGCTCATCGCCTCCGACACGACGAGTCCGTATTCGGTGCCCTGGAGCAACGTCGCGGCCGGCAGCTACACGCTCACGGCCGTCGCCCGGGATGATGATGGGGCGCCGACCACATCACCTGGCGTCACAGTCAACGTCACATCCTCGACGGCCCTGCCATCGCCGTGGGCCAATCAGGACATCGGCGGACCGACCCCGACGGGCTCGGCATCGGCAGCGAACGGAACGTTCACCGTGAGGGCTGGGGGCGCGGACATCTGGGATAACGCGGATCAGTTCCAGTTCGTTCACCAGCCCGCGCAGGGCAACGTCGAGATCGTCGCGCGCGTCGCGAGCCTCCAGCAGACCGACGACTGGTCGAAGGGGGGCGTCATGATTCGCGAGTCCCTCGCCGCGAACTCGAAACACGCGTTCATGCTGGCGTCGGTTTCCAACGGCTGGGCGTTTCAGCGGCGCGCAGCGACGAGCGGTGCCAGCGACCACGCGTCAGGGCCAGGGGGTGTCGCACCGGGATGGGTGCGGCTCGTGCGGGAAGGCAATCTGTTCAGCGCGTACCAGTCGGCTGACGGGAGCAACTGGACGTTTGTCGCGAGCGACACGATTCCGATGGCGTCGAATGTGTTCGTCGGCCTCGCGCTCACGAGTCACAACCCGGCTCTCAGTGTGACGGCGACGTTCACGAACGTCCTCGTCCGCACGCCGACGCCCACGAATCAGCCGCCGACGGTGTCGATTACGAGCCCGGCATCCGGTGCAACGTTCACAGCTCCCGCGACGATTGCCCTCGCCGCGGCCGCCAGCGACACCGACGGCGCCGTCGCCAAAGTGGAATTCCGCGCGGGCTCACAGCTCATCGGGACGGACACGACCAGTCCGTTCGGCATGAGCTGGACGAACGTCGCGGCGGGGAACTACACCGTGACCGCCGTGGCCACCGACAACAACGGCGCCACCGCGACTTCAGCGATTCCGGTAACCGTCAACGGGGGGGGAAGCCCTCCACCTCGTCCGACGACGGTCGTCTTCGTGGCCTCCACGAACCACGCAAGCAGCGTGACGTCGTACTCGATCGCGATCCGGCGTGCGGGCGATCCCGCCACGGCGAACCCCGTGGCCACGCGGGATCTGGGGAAGCCGCCCATCGTCAACGGTGAGATCTCGGTCGATATCTCGACGCTCGTGAACCCGCTGGCGGCCGGTTCGTACTACGCCATCGTCAGCGCACTGGGACCGGGGGGTACGACGCCGAGCACGCCTTCGGCGAATTTCACGAAATAGATGGTTGGAGACGGCGGCCCTTCGGGCCGCCGTCTTCGTCAAGGTCGACTCAGTTTCTGCCGCACCTCGTTCATCCAGTTCTGGACGACGACGAGTTGCGCGCGCGTAGAAGGCGTTTCGCTGGTGTTGCGGATCATCAGGAAGCGTGTGGCGCCGTCCGCGACGTCGTAGTCGGGTCCCATCCGGCCGCTGAAGGGCGCGTAGTCGAACAACCTGACGGGCGGGCCGAACGATGGGCCGGATCGGACCGGTACCGCCATCAGGCCCTTTCCGTCGTAGTAGAAGAGCTCTGCGCCCGTATGCGACCAGCGCGGCGACGTGCCGCCGGCAGACGAGATCTGCCACCGGGTTCCGCCCACGGCCGGGTACGGACGCACGTAGGTTTCGAATCGACCCGATTCGTCGGATTGATAGGCGAGCCATCGGCCGTCGGGCGAGACCTGTGGCCGCAGTTGTGCGAAGTCTCCGTCCAGCAGGCGGGTCATCGTGCGGCTCTCGAGATCGAGCGAGACGATCGTCTGCCGCGTGTAGCCGCGAAGCTCGGTGAAGAGCAGCGTCCGGCCGTCCGTCGTGACGTAGTGCGGCGTGTGGACCGTTTCGCCAGACGCCGTGAGCCGATCCGCGTCGCCGGATCCGTCGGCCGCGCGCCGGAAGAGCCCACCGCCGTCCCGCTCGGATCGGAAAATCAGGTGTCGGCCGTCCGGCATCCAGAGCGGCGCGGTGTCGACGGCCGGCTCTCTCGTCAGGCGCACGAGCGATCGTGACTGCAGGCTGGCGACCCAGATATCGGTGTTGCCATCTTCTGTCAGCGCTACCGCGAGACGCGTCGCATCCGGCGACAACACGCCACGCGTGGTACTGCTTCGGCTCGAGATGGTCGACCGCTGTTTCCTTGCCGTGACGATCGAGCCACACGAACTGACGCTCGCGGACCTCTTCGCGGCGTGGCGAGTACAGCAACGAGCCGTCGGCGCTGAAGACGAAGTGGGCCGTGCCCCCGCTGGTCGTCTCGAGGTTCTCGAGAACAGGGACCGCGTCACCGGTCATCGTCAACGTCCGCTCGTCGAAGGGTGCGAGCCAGAGTGAATTGTTGCGAACGAAGGCGAGGTGGCCGCTCGTCAGGTACCGCGGCTGCGAGCCCGGCGCCAGGATCCTGACCTCCCGGGTATCGAAGCGCACGGATGCGACGAAACGCGCGGCGGATCGAACGATCGTGAAGAGGGCCGCGTCCGCGCGCGGCAGGACGTGCGGATACGCATGGCTCAGGTCGCCGCTGGCGGCATCGAGCTCGGTCAGCCGCTGCGGGACGCCGCCTGAGGCGGGCACGCGAGCGAGCACGTGACCGGTACCGGTGGCAAAGACAATCGTGTCGCCGCTCCAGCTTGCGTTCGCGCCGCCGGTGGCCTCGCAGATCGTGATCGGATCTCCGCCCGCCATCGACACCTTCCGCAGCACGCCGTCGCCGTCGAACCCCAGCCACTTGCCATCGGGGGAGAGGAACGGGCCCGATGCGTTGCGCGTTCCGCTGATGAGCTCCGACTGCATCGAGCCGAGCGATCGCCGGAACAGGCCGACCTCGCGATTACGAACCGCTCGATACACGAGCGTGTGTCCGTCCGGACTGATCGCGGCGACCTGCTGAGTGCTGAGCAGCAGTTCGTCGGACGCCGGGATCGGGACGGCGAGCCGGACGACGGGCGCCGGAGGTGGTTCCCTGAACAATCTCGACCCCGCGATCGCGGCAACGGCGGCGGCAGCGAGGACGATCGCGATCGCGGCGATCCCCGCAACGGGGTTGCTCAACCACCGCTTCCACGAGAGTGAGCCCCGCAGGCCCGCCGTGCGCTCAGCCTCCTCGATTTCGAGCAGCGCGTCGGCGATGTCGGCGAGCCGACGCTTCGGGTCCTTGGTCAGCGCGCGCTGCAGCAGTCGCCGGAGCGCTTCCGGCGTGTTCGGCGGCAGCAGGGAGAAATCAGGTTGCCGCTCGAGGACGCGCGCGATGACCTCGTGCGACGTTCCTCCGCCAAACGCGCGCGTGCCGGCGAGCATCTCGAACAGCACGCACCCGAAGGCCCAGATGTCGGTCCTCTCGTCGACGTCCTCACCGCGCGCCTGCTCGGGCGCCATGTAGGCCGGCGTCCCCAGCAGGCCGCCGGGCATCGAGACCGACGTCAGACCGGCTTCGCTGCCTGCCTTCCCCCCGTCGTCGCCGATGGCTTTTGCGAGACCGAAGTCGAGCACCTTGACGGTGCCGTCGGACGTGGTCGAGATGTTCGCCGGCTTGAGATCGCGGTGGATGATGCTGCGGCGATGCGCCGATTCCAGACCCAGCGCCATTTGCCGCGCGATTCTCAGAGCCTCCCGCATCTCCAGCGGCGCCTGCGCCACACGCTCCGCCAGCGTCGTCCCGTCGACGAACTCCAGCACGAGCGCCTGACGGCCGGCGTCTTCCGCGAGGCCGTAAATCGCCGCGATGTTCGGGTGGTTGAGCGAGGCGAGGACCCGCGCCTCGCGGTCGAAGCGGGCGAGTCGCTGACGATCCCGGGCCAGCGCGGCCGGCAGGACTTTCAGCGCCACGAGCCGGCCGAGCCGCGCGTCGCGTGCGGAGTAGACCTCGCCCATCCCGCCGCGACCGATGAGTTCGAGGACGTCGTAGGTCGCGAACGTATCCCCGGGGTGCAGGGTCGACTCGGCGTCGGAATCGTCATCTTGCGACGCGGCATCCAGCAACGCGGCGGCCGCTCGACATTGCAGGAACTCGTCGTCGTTCTGCGCTTCGGCGAGAACCGCATCCAGCGCGGCAATCAGCTCCCGGTCGTCGCGCGCCGCCCGGCGTACGAACGCGTGCCGCTCGCCGGCGGGGAGATCCAGCGCCTGATCCAGGATGGCGTCAGCGTCGGGCCAGTTGCGAAGATCCATCACTCGCGGGGCGCGGAGGCCCCGTCAACGAGCGCTTCTCGCAGCCACGCGCGCGCTTTGAACCATTCGCGCTGGACGGTTCGCACGGCCAGGTCGAGCGCTTCTGCGGTTTCCTGTTCGGTCATCCCCGCAAAGTATCGGCATTCCACGATGCGGACCTGTCGGGGCGCGATTTGCTCGAGCCGATCGAGCACGCCATCGATAGAGAGAATCTCCTCGATGTCACCCTGCCGCGGGTCGGCGGCGTCGACGAGCGTGGCCGGCCGGATCCCGGCTCCCCGCTTCTGGCGTCTCCGCCGCCGCGCATGATCCACGACGATCTGCCGCATCGCCATGGCCGCGACCGCGAAGAAGTGCCGCCGGTCGTTCCAGTCCGCGCGGCTCTGATCGACCAGCCGGAGATAGGCCTCGTGCGCGAGGGCGCCCGAGTCGAGCGTCGCGCCGCGATTTCCCCGCATCTGCAGCCGCGCGAGCCGTTTCAGGTCCGCGTAGACCATCGGCACGAGGCGGGGGAGGACGTCCTTCTCTCCCTGCCGGTGCGCGATCAGCAGCTGTGTGATGTCCCCGGCCTCCCCGTCGGTCTTGGGCATATACGGACGTGGCGGTATTTCCTTCCCGACGGCGTTCTGGTGGGCAGGGAAGGACCCGTGTCATGTTACCGCCGGGTCGGCGAGGTCGGCAACGCGCCGCCCAGGCGGGGGATCCGTCATGCCGATGCCCCACGCCAGTCCGCAGGACTTTGTCGCGGATCTCGAAGCCCATCCCGTGCTGCCGGCCGGCGGACACGATCGCTTTTCGGGCTACGGCGTGATGGGCGTGTATTTCTCGTCAGGCGACGTCCTGGCCCTGCGCCGCTTTTCGATTTCCTCCATCGGCCCCGCGTACGCGTCGGTGTGGCACCGGGACCAGACCGGACACTGGACGTTCTATCAGGACGTGACCGCCGACCTCGGTTGCGCCCGATATTTTGTCGGCGGCACCAGCGCCGCGCTCAGCACGCCGATTCAGATTGTCTGGACGAGCGCGCACAGCTTTACCGTGCTGGTCGACGGGGGCAGCGCAATCGAATGGCACGTTGAACTCGCCGCAACCACCATCACCGGAGCGCTGACGACCGTGGCCGGATGGCTGCCGGCGGCGCGCTGGCGGCTGAAGCCGTTGCTCGCCCTCGCGACCCACATCGTGCGGGCGGCGCTCGGGACCGGGCGACTGCGATTCTCGGGCCGGACGCCGACAGGCCACCGCTTCCTGGCCAGGCCACGCGGATTGTGGGAGGTCCGTTCCAGCCGGGCCGTCATCGGGCAGCGCCACGCGGGGCAGCCCGAGCGTCCGCGGATGCAGGTCAGTCTCGGTGACGTCTGGCTCCCCCGACGGCCGTTGTTCGTCGTGGCAAGTCTGGAGATGGAATTACCCGACGCGTCACCGGCGATGGCGGGCACGGTGGTGAGCGCCGCGGACGACGGTCGATCGCCCTTGTTATACTCGGAGGATGCAGCGCGTCAGCGCGTTCCTTCTCGCATGCGTCATCGCTACCATGGCCACCATGGCCGCAACGGCGTCAGTGGACGCGCAGCGCGGGCGAACCACCCGGAAGCCCGCGCCGACGCCGAAGGTCGAGCCGAAAAAAGAACCCGCTGACGTCAAGTGTCCCGAGGTCCTGGGCACCGGGCTCAGGACGCACGCAACATTCTGTTTCGTGCTCGCCGGCCGCGACCCCGCCGAGGGCGTGATCGTCTCAATCCCGCCGCACACCGAGGCGACGCTGACGTTCGACATCCACAATCGCCACACGTATTCCGAGGAAGAGGTGCGGGCGGGACGCGGATTCGCGCGTTATGTCGCCGTGATCGGCGTGCTGTCGATCACCGGCGAACTGCTGGGCCGCGGCGCCGTGCAGACGGAATTTCGCAACGCCCGCGACTTGTACGATCGAATCACCGGCGGCGCCGGTCCGGGAGGCCTGAAAGCGGTCGCGCCGCTCGGCCGTGAACAGGTTTCGATCACCGTGCCGGCAGGCGTCGATCAGGTCAGTTTGCTCGGGGAAGTCCTCGAAGCCAGCACGTCGGCCGGTCGCGAGGTGGCGACGCCCGGCCGGCCGGTTGCGATCGTCAGCAACGTCCAGGTCGAGTACTTGCCGGCTCCGCCGCCGCGCAAGAAACAGGGAGCGTGAAGACACAATGATTCTCCGGGACGTGCTCGTCATCGGCGCAGGCCCGGCGGGCCTCGCGACCGCAATCGCTGCGTCAAAGGCCGGCCTGTCCTGCCAGGTCATCGAGAAGGGCTCGCTCGTCAACTCTCTGCTGCACTACCCGACCGAGATGGTCTTTTTCACGACGCCGGAGTTGATGGAGATCGGCGGGATGCCGTTCGTCAGCCCCTACGACAAGCCGACACGGATGGAGGCGCTCCGGTACTACCGTCGCGTGTCCGATGCCTACGGGCTCGATGTGGTGTTCGACGAAACCGTGGTGGCGGTCGCGCGCGAGGATCCCGGCGGATCATTCGTGGTCGACACGCATTCGACCCGCGGTGTCCGTCGATCCCTGCATGCGAGGACCGTGGTGATCGCGACCGGCGCGTATGACGTCGCCAACCGGATCGACGTCGCGGGCGAGGATCTGCCGCACGTCTCGCACTACTACACGCAGCCGCACCCGTTCTTCCGCAAACGCGTCGTGATTGTGGGCGGCAAGAACTCGGCGGCCGAGGCGGCGCTCGATCTCTTCCGCGCCGGCGCGAAGGTGACCATCGTCCACCGTCGCGCCGCGCTCGGCGATTCGATCAAGTACTGGGTCAAGCCCGACATCGAGAACCGGATCGCCGAAGGCTCGATCGCCGCCCGGTTCAACACCCGCGTGGTCGAAATCCGGCCGACGTCGGTCGTCGTGGAACAGGAGGGAGTGTCTGACGAGATCCCGGCTGACGCGGTGTTCCTGCTGACCGGTTACGGCTCGGACACGACGCTGCTGCGCAACGCCGGCGTCGACATCAATCCGGATATCTGCGGTCCCGTGTTCGATTCAGAGACGTTCGAGACGAATGTGCCGCGTCTCTACGTCGCCGGCGCCGTCGTCGCCGGCCAGCAGAGCGGGAAGATCTTCATCGAGAACGGTCGCTTTCACGGTGAGAAAGTGATCGAGGCGATCGCCAATCGGCTGCAGGCCCCCCGCGTATAATCGCCCGCACTCGCCGGGCCTGCATCGAAGTCGAGGACAATCCATGCGCCGGAGTCTCGCAGTCGCTTGCGTCGTTGCGGCCACGCTGGTGTGGGCAGGGTCGCCGCGCGCCACGGTCGCGGTTCAAGCCGATCCGAAGTTCGAGCGCCTCGTCGCACTGATAACCACAAAGATGGCGGAGTTCGGCGTGCCCGGCGTTGCGTTCGGGATCGTCCGAAACGGGCACGCGACCACGCGCGGCTTCGGCGTCACAAACGTCGATGACCCCCAGCCGATCACGGCTGACACGGTATTCCCTATCGCTTCGATCTCGAAGACCGTGGCGGCGACGGCCATCATGCGGCTCGTCGAGCAAGGGAAGGTCGATCTGTCGGCGCCGGTGCAACGCTATCTGCCGGGGTTCAAGGTACAGGACGAAGACGCGAGCCGCGACGTGGCGATCTGGCATCTGCTCACGCACACGCCGGGATGGGAAGGGCAGCTCACGACGCAGGACCGCGGCAGCGAGACGCTCGCGTTCTTCGTGGAGTCGGCGCGCGACCTGCCGCAGCTCGCGGCGCCGGGCGCCGTCTGGAGCTATAACAACGCGGGGTTCACGGTCGCGGGCCGGGTGATCGAGGCGGTCACGGGCCGGCCGATCCACGAGGCCATCCGCACGCTGGTCTTCGAGCCGATTGGCCTGACGCGCTCGTTCACGCGACTCGAGGACGTGGCCACGCACCGCTTCTCGGTCGCGCATCGCACGCAGGATGGCAAACCGGCCGTCGTACGACCGCTCCCACGGTCGACCACGGTGACGGCGGGTGGCGTCTGGATGAGCTTGAACGACATGCTCACCTACGCGACGTTCCATCTGGGCGACGGCGCCGGCCGCGATGGCAAGCCCGTGCTGACACGAGCGTCCCTCGAACAGATGCGGACGCCACGGCTTCGCAAGAATGCGACCGACGAGGACATGGGTCTCGGGTGGCACTTGCGCCGGGTCGGCGGCGTCATGACCGCCGCGCACGGCGGCACGCTCGGACACATCCTGCTGCTCGAGCTCGTCCCCGAACGGAACCTGGCGTTCGCCATCCTCACGAACCACGGTGACGGCTGGCGTCTCATCCAGGACGTGGAGCGCGAGGCGCTGACGCTGCTCGAAGGCATGACGCTCAACCCGTCGCAGGCGATCGGACACCGCGGCCTCAACGAGACGATGCCGGACGCGCCGATCCTGCCGACAGCAACCGGACCCGGCGCCGTACCTCGGGGTCTACCGCCGGCCGCCGCTCATGACGACCTACGCCGTGCGCGTCGAGAAGGACCAGCTCATGGTCGGCGAGACGCCCGTTGCGTTTTACGGGGTGGACCGCGCGGTCGTCACGTCAGGCAGCCAGCGAGGCAATCCGGTCGAGTTCATCCGCCGGCCGGACAATACCGTCGGCTGGGTGCGCGTGGTGGGGCGAATCGCGCGGAAAGACTGAGCCGAACTCACCTGGTCAGCGCACGATATGCGGGGCCATGGAGCACGCGGCCGGGGCGTGCGGCGGTCATCGCGCCGTTCTCGAACACGACTTCGCCGTTGATGATCACGTGTGTCACGCCCTCCGCGTACGAATGGGGCTTGTCGAAGGTGGCCGTGTCGCGCACCCTGGCGGGATCGAAGATCGCGATGTCGGCTTTGAGCCCCGGGCGCAGCACGCCTCGATCCGCGAGACCCATCCGTTGTGCCGGAAACGCCGACATCTTCTGAATGGCCGTTTCAAGCGGCAGGAGCTTCTTGTCGCGCACATACACCCCGAGTACGCGTGCGAAGGTGCCGTAGCTGCGGGGATGCGGATGGTTCTGGCCGAAGATCGGTATCTCACCGTCGGACGCGATCATCGTCGCCGGATGGACCAGGATGCGCTGCAGATCGTCCTCGTTGATGGCGTGGAAGATTCCCTGCGCCCCGCCCTGTTCCTGAATCCAGAGCGCGGTTTCTGCGGCGTTCTCCAGCGTGACGGGCAACCCTCGCTTCTCGGTGATTTGCGCGAGGTTCATCCCCGCCAGCGATTTGTCGAACTGCGCGCTCGAGACGACGACGTTCCGGGGATCGCCGCCACCACGCTCGTCGCGGATGATGGCGACGGTTTCGGCCTTGATCTTCGCGCGCAGCGCGGGATCTTTCAGTCGTTCGAGCGTGCGGCTTCGCCCGCCCTCCTGCGCCCACGCCGGCAGCAGCGCTGCGCCAATGCTCGTCGCAGACGCCGTGTACGGGTACTGATCGATGGTGGCGTCCACGCCACGCGCGCGCGCCTCGTCGATGGCCCTCAGCGTGTCGACGGATCGGCCCCAGTACTTCCTGCCGACGACTTTGTGATGCGTGACTTGCGTCGGCAGCCGGCCCTGCTCGCCGATCGCGATGGTTTCGCGAACGCTGTCGAGTATCTTCGACGCTTCATCGCGCATGTGCGAGATGTAGATGCCGCCCATCTCGCCAGCTACCCGGGCCAGTTCGATGACCTCCGCAGTCGGTGTGAAGCTGCCCGGTACATAGAACAGGCCGGAGCTCAGTCCGAACGCGCCTTCGTCCATTCCCTGACGCACCAACGTTCGCATCCGGTCGATCTCTTCCGGCGTGGCGGCGCGATCGACATCGCCGATCACGGCAGAACGGATCGACCCCTGGCCGATGAACATGGCGAAATTCGGAGTGATTCGTGCGCCCGCTACCTTCTGCAGCAACGGGGCAATCGGGATCGGCGATCCGCCGTCCGGGCCCTCGACGAGGGTCGTCACCCCCTGTCGCACGTAGTTGTCAGCCGTCGGGACTTCGAAGATGCCGCGTCGGGCGTGCGTATGGAGGTCGATGAATCCCGGCGACACCACCAGGTCGTTGAGCTCGATGACGCGCGTCGCGGGCTCGGTTATCGCCGGCGCAATTCGCGCTATCGTGTCGCCTTTCAGCGCCAGATCGGCGCGATACCAGGGGCTTCCGGTCCCGTCGACCACCCGACCCCCACGGAGCACCACATCGAACCGGGCCGCCTGCCCGGACGAACGGATCGTGAACCCGGTCGCCACGATCGCAAGCGCGGCAACGATGAGGGTGGCTTTGCGCATGTCGCGATGTTGCTCATGAACCTGCAGCTCGTTCCACGGTGCGAGCGAGCATGGCGAGCGAGCCACGCGAGCGGAGCGCGCCGTCGAAGCGGCGCGCGAGAGTGTAGGGGAGTCCGAGGGGCGAAGCCCCTCGGATTAGTGCTCGCCGCCCCATTTGTGCTGGGCGACCATCACCTTCATCTCGAGCAGCTCGATGAGCGATCGGCACCGGGACGAGCAGGCCCTCGCGCTCGAGCAGCGCCTGTTTCTCGACCGGCTCCAGCTCGAGATACTGCGCCAGCGCGTTGACGAGATCCTCGTCGGGCATTGACGGCGGCACCTTCGGGTCGACGCCACGGCCTTCTGGTTGCGGGACCAGCAGCGCCTCGAGCCGGCGGCGGGCTACGCGCATGGCGTCGCGCTCTCCCTCGTTCGGCGATTCCTCGATGCTTTCGACGCGCGCCAGCCGGTAGCTCCGGCTGTCGTCCTCGTCCTGCACGCGGAACTTCTCCAGCCCCTGGAGGACGATGTTGAACCGGCCGTCGGAGAGGCGCTCCGCGTGCGTGATGAGGCCGGCACATCCGACCGGATAGACCGCCGGTCTGCCCTCGTAGTCCTTTTCCCAGCCCGGCCTGAGCAGCACCATCCCGATGATGCGGTCCTCCCGGAGCGTGTCAGCCACCATCTCCCGATAGCGCGGCTCGAAGATGTGCAGCGGGAGAAACACATTGGGAAACAGCACGACGTTCGGCAGCGGGAAGATCGGGATGGTCGGAGGCAGCATCTTCAGTGTATCGTCCGCGTTTTCTTGTCCATGTAGTCCATCAGCACGTACTGGCCGAGCGTCCGCGGGGTGGTGAAGTACGCCTTGCCGTGACAGATTTCAGCCACCTTCCGCACGAAGCTCACGAGATCGTAGTCGCGCGCGAGCATGAACGTATTGATCAGGATGCCGGCCTTGCGGCAGCCGGCCACCTCGGCGAACGTTTCCGAGACGATGAACGGGTCGAGGCCGAAGGCATTCCGGTAGATGCGGCCGTCCGGACGAGTCAGCGCGGACGGCTTGCCGTCGGTGATCATGACGATCTGCCGCATGTCCTTGCGCTGCCGCTCGAGGATGCGCCGCGCGAGCCGCAGCCCCTCGCGCGTGTTGGTGTAGTACGGACCCACGCGAACGCGAGCCAGCTGGCGTGAGCGGGATCTCCTCGGCCGAGTCGTGAAACAGGACGACGTTCAGCGCGTCTCCCGGATACTGCAGGCGGATCAGGTTGGCGAGGGCCAGGGCGACCCGCTTGGCCGGCGTGAACCGATCCTCGCCGTAGAGAATCATGCTGTGGCTGCAGTCCAGCATCAGGACCGTGGCGCAGGAACTCTGGTATTCCCCCTGCACGACCATCAGGTCCTCGTAGTCGACGTCGATGGACGGACGCTGCACGTCCTGCTGGCGCCGGACGGCGTTGAGAATCGTGCCGCTCGCGTCGATGTTCATCGTGTCGCCGAATTCGTACGGCTTCGGCGCTCCGCTGGCTTCGATGCCCGTGGCCATCTCGCGCGTGTCGTGCCGGCCGAGGCTGCTCTTGCCGATCGAGCCCAGCAGGTCCCGGAGCGCCCGGTAGCCGAGGAAGTCGAGGCTCTTGTCCGTGATCTCGAACCGGACGTTGCTGTCGCGCCCGCCCATCCCGGGCCCCTGGCCCTCACGAGCCTGCTGCTCGGCATCCGTGTCCGGCGCAGCCGTGAGGTAGCCCTGCTGCTGCAGCTTTTCGAGGATGCGGCGGATCAACTCGTCCAGCCGTTCTTCCGCGTCATCCGAGTTCTGCCAGTCCTTGCCGAGCAACTTCTCGAGCGTCTCGTCCGACAGCAACCCGCCGCGCAGAATCGCTTCGAGGATGGCGTCGTGCAGCGACTGCATCGAATGTCCCGGCGCATCGTCATCGTCGTACGGCAGCCCGTAGGGGCTTTCGAATCCGCTCGAGAGGAGCAGATCGGACAACCGCGAAAGCAGATCCTCGAGGTCCAGCCCGTCGAGGTCTTCGCCGGTGAATTTGGAGTAGCGATACTTCATGTGATGCCGATGCGCTGGCTCCGATCCGTGTGTTCCGTGTTGTCTGCGGGGCTAGTTGTAGTACTTCTTCTTTCCTCCCGGCACCGGCACATCGCGGTCGATCAGCGGCTCCGTCGGGACGCTGCGCGGAGCGCGACGGGGCGGCTCCGCTCCCTGGTACTGCCAGTCCTCGCTGCGGCTGATCTTTTTCTGCGCGTACAAGCCTTCCAGGATGAAGTCGACGGCGGCGGCCACGAGCGGCGCGGGCGCGCGTTCGCCGACGCCCGCGTGGGTCGTCAGCTCGCGGAGCCCCTGGACCTGCGGACGTCCGATCCAGCAGCTCTGAGGCGGGCAGCGTGTCATCGACGTGCAGCGAGCCGCCGAGATCGAACCACTCGGTGACCCTGCGCATGTCGGCGCCTGCCGAAGCAGCCGCTGAAGACGTTGCCGACGGCCACGCGAATGATGTCGCGCGCCACGTTGTCCGCTCCGCGCAGCTCGCCCTCGTACTCGAGCTCGAACTTGCCGGTGATCGCCGGCAGCGCCGCGTAGATGTCGGTGATGCGCGGGACGATGACGGGCTCCTGCGCGAGAAGCGCCCGACGCTCCGCGTTGGACACGACGTTCTCGAGCAGGGCAATCGGCAGGCGCTGGCTGACGCCCGAGCGCTTGTCAATCTTCTGATCCTGCCGGGCCTGAAACGCGATCTCTTCGACGACCTCGCGCACGAACTCGGGAATGTTCAGTTCGCTCTCCTGGCGCGCGACCCAGGCTTCCTGCGCGGTGATCGCCATGGCGCTCTGCCGGGTCATCGGATAGTGGGTCCGGATCTCCGAGCCGATGCGATCCTTCAGCGGCGTGATGATCTTGCCGCGTGCCGTGTAGTCCTCGGGGTTGGCGCTGAACACCATCATGAGGTCGAGCGGCAGCCGCACCGGGTACCCTTTGATCTGGACGTCACCCTCCTGCAGGATGTTGAACAACCCGACCTGAATCTTGCCGGCGAGGTCCGGCAGCTCGTTGATCGCGAAGATCCCGCGATTGGCGCGCGGCACCAGCCCGTAGTGCATCGTCAGCTCGTCCGAGAGCTGCAGCCCGGCGCGGGCGGCCTTGATGGGGTCGAGATCGCCAATCATGTCGGCAATCGTCACGTCCGGCGTCGCCAGCTTCTCGACGTATCGCGCCTCGCGCGGCAGCCACTCGATCGGGAGGTCGTCGCCGGCCTCGCGGACGCGCCGCCGGCACGCGACGCAGATCGGCGCGAGCGGATCGTCGTGGATCTCGCACCCCGGAACGACGGGAACCTGCTCGTCGAGGAGGTCGACCAGCGCGCGGAGGATCCGGCTCTTCGCCTGGCCGCGCAGCCCGAGCAGGATGAAGTTGTGGCGCGACAGGATCGCGTTGACGATCTGCGGCACGACGGTCTCGTCGAATCCGATGATGCCCGGGAACAACGTCGCGCGCGTTCGCAGCCGCTCGATCAGGTTTCCGCGGACCTCGTCCTTGACACTCCGGCGCGGTTGCCGGCCGGCGGCTACATCGGCGCGCAGCTGAGCGAGCGTGACCGGGCGAGGAGTTGAGGAGGAGAGCATATCTGCATCTTAACAACCGCGGGGAACACGGACAACAAAGATCACCCGACCGGACCGGAACCGGACCACCGGACCACCGAGCCACGCGAACAACGAGCGCGTTTATGAGATAAGTTGTACCGCCTTGTCCGAGCGTCCTCAGCCGGGTCAGTCGGACCGTCCCCTCGTCTACGCGCACCGCGGCGGCGCCCTGCTCCGGCCGGAGAACACCATCGAGAGCTTCGACAACGGCATGTCGCTCGGCGCGGACGGGCTCGAGTTCGACGTCCACCTGGCGCGCGACGGCGTCGTCGTCGTCCATCACGACGATACGCTGGAGCGGACGACCGACGCCAGGGGTCCGCTGGCGGCCTACTCCGCCGATGAACTCGCCCGGGTGGACGCCGGCTACTGGTTCACGCCCGACCCGACGGCCGGCGTCCCTCCATATCCCTTTCGCGCGAAGGGCCTCGGTGTGCCCCGGCTCAGCACGGTGCTGGGCCGCTACAGGGACGCCCGGCTGATCATCGAGCTCAAGGCGAACGATCCGGAGCTGGCGCGCCGGACGATCGACGAGGTTCGCGCGGCGGGTGCGATCGATCGGGTGGCGCTGGGCTCGTTCTACTGGCGGGTCCTGCATGCGGCGCGGACCTACGAGCCGCGGCTGCCGACCGGCGCGGCGCGCGAAGAGACGCGCTGGGCCCTGTATCGATCGCGAATCCACTGGCCGCTCGGCCGCACGTCGTATCGCGAGTTCCAGGTGCCCGAGCGCGTCGGGACCACGACGGTCGTGTCGCGACGGTTCATTGCCCACGCGCATCGGTCCGGGCTGCCCGTCAAGGTGTGGACGGTCAACGACGCCCGCGAGATGCAGCGCCTGCTGGACTGGGGCGCCGACAGCCTGATCAGCGACCGGCCTGACGTTGCCGTGGCGGTGGTGCGGGAGTGGGCGAGCCGGCCGCGGACGTGAACTGCGGCTCGATGTCCACCGGAACGCCCGTCAGCCTGTCGAGGATCTTCTGCACCGGCGGCCGCACGACGCCGAGCGTGTCGATCATCGCTTTCGCCTTCGCGTAGCTGCCTTCGGCCTGAAGCGTCATGATCTCGCGCGTCAGGGCGGTCACGGCGTCCGCGATCTTCGCATCGTCCACCGAGCACGTGCCGTCGGGCGCCATGCGGAACGCCCCGCTGTCGAGGAGGTAGTTCAGCTGAATCGCGATGCCGCGGCCGTGCGCCTCGTTGACGCCGAACCGGATCGAGCGGAACGCTGACGCGAGAAACGTCGTGTACATCGTCCTCGCGATCTCGCGGTCGATCTTTCGCGCGTCGGCCAGCTGCCTCAACGCCCACAGCCCCGAGACATCCGCCTTCGCCTCTTCGATCGTGCTGTAGGTCTCCTTGAGCTCCTGCCGCACCGTCGTCTGACGGCCGCCGACCGTGATGTTGTGCGGCCCGAGCCCGTGCATCAGCTCGTGCATGAGGATGTGCGTGAAGAACGCGTCGAACGAGACTTCCTTCTGGCGCGCGGCGGGGAGCGCCACCCTGGCAATCGGCTGGAGCACCATGCGGAACTTGGCGTCCTGCACGTTCTTCAGCATGACGCGCTTGGTTCCCTTTTCCTTCACGACCCGTTCGTCGTTCGGCAGGTTGTACGCCGCCGTCTGCACGCCGCGGTTGCCGTCCCCCGCGCTGAAGACGACGTTGACGACGCGGATCGGGGCCATGGCGCCGAGCTTCGCGGTGCGGTACTTCGGATCGATCGGGAGCGCGTCCTCGAGCCCCTGCAGCTCGGCGCTGAATGCCTGAAGCGTCTTCGACTGCGCGTCATCCCGCAGCGTGATGAAGGCCTCGAACGCCGCCTTGAAGTTGAACCACTCGTCCTCGTACACCTCGTAGGGCCCGATCGTCGGCTCGATCGACGCGTCCAGCTCCATCCACGCGACGTCGCTGGCGTAGTAGTCGTTCGAGATGAAGGCGTCCGCCCGGCTCGTCAGGAATCGCTTCAGCGTGGGCGCGGACGTCAACTGCGCCGCCTCGCGGAGCAGCGCCGCCGCCCGCGTCAGCTCGCCCTGATACTCGACCGAATACGGGACGGCCATGAGCCGACCGTCCGGGCCGCGGCGGATCGTCGTGAAGAAACCTGTGGCCGCTGCCTTGGCCTCGCCCTGCAGCGAATCAATCCACTTCTGGATCTCCTCTTTGCTCGCGCCGGCGGGATAGAAGTTCGCAGATTCGGGTTTTGCCGGAGCACCGGGAATGAAGACACGGTTGTGATCCAGGCGCGACCACGGACCTTTGTTGATCAGGAAGTAGTGGAGTCGGGCTTCCGCGGCCGATCGATCAGCGGCGGTCCCGCTGGTCCCGGTGCGGCCGGTTGCGCCGGGCCGGTCGTCGTCCGGCTCGAGCCGGACGCCACGTCGTGCGCGAGTTGCTGCAGCATGGCGTCGTTGCCGGCCCAGACCTGCCGCAGGAAGAGGCCGTCCATGAGCCGTGCCGCGTCGATGAGCTTCCCGAGCGCCTGTCGCTCGTTCGCCGGCAGGGTGCTCACATCGGCTCGAATCTCGGCCGGCGCAAAGCGAGCGGTCATCGTGCGCAATTCGGTCACAGATGGGACGGACGAGGATTCCTGCACGAAAGCGTCTCCGGTGACGGCCGCGAGCGCCGCGGCCCCAATCAATGCGCCTGCGATGACAGCAAAGTAACGGTGTCGTCGTTGCATGGTTTTTTACAGCGGGGCCGAACGGTAGCGTCCTCCGGCGCCGCGGGACTAGAATAGAAGATTGTAACCACGAAGAACGGGGAGTTCGTCGGACAACTTCGCAGCCAAGACGAGATCAGATCCATGAGGAACATTGCCCCGCGGGACGCCTCCGAGCTCGAGGCGATCGAACAGCGTGAGTGGCTCGAGTCGCTCGATTACGTCATCCAGCAGGGGGATCGCGGCCGCGTCCAGCGGCTGCTGGCCACGCTGCGCCACCGCGCGCGGATGTCGGGCGTGTCCCTGCCGTTCACCGCGGTCACGGCGTACGTCAACACCATCAGGGCCGAAGATGAGACGCCGCATCCCTGGCAGCCAGGAGATCGAGCGCCGCATCAAGAGCCTCATCCGCTGGAACGCGATGGCGATGGTCGTCCGCGCCAACCGGCTGTCGGAAGGCATCGGCGGCCACATTTCCACGTACGCGTCGGCGGCGACGTTGTACGAGGTCGGCTTCAACCACTTCTTCCGCGGCAAGGGCAAGGACGGCGACGGCGACCTCATCTACTTCCAGGGCCACGCGTCGCCCGGCATCTACGCGCGCGCGTTCCTCGGAGGGTCGGATTTCGGTCGAGAAGCTGCACAACTTCCGGCAGGAGCTCGAAGCGGGCGGCGGGCTGTCGTCGTATCCGCATCCCTGGCTGATGCCCGACTTCTGGGAGTTCCCGACGGTCTCGATGGGCCTCGGCCCGATCATGGCGATCTACCAGGCGCGCTTCAACCGCTACCTCGAGGATCGCGGCCTGCGGAAGCCGTCGAACGCACGCGTCTGGGCGTTCCTCGGCGACGGCGAGACCGACGAGCCCGAAGCGCTCGGCGCCATCAGCCTCGCCGCGCGCGAGAAGCTCGACAACCTGATCTTCGTCATCAACTGCAACCTGCAGCGGCTCGACGGCCCGGTCCGCGGCAACGGCCAGATCGTCCAGGAGCTCGAGGCCATCTTCCGCGGCGCCGGCTGGAACGTCATCAAGGTGCTGTGGGGCTGCGACTGGGATCCGCTGCTCGCCACGGATCACGACGGCCTGCTCGCCAAGCGGATGGGCGAGGTCGTCGACGGCCAGTATCAGAAGTACGCCGTCGAGTCCGGCGCGTACCTGCGCGAGCACTTCTTCGGCACCGACCCGCGGCTGCTCGACATGGTGAAGCACCTGTCCGACGAACAGCTGAAGAAGATGCGCCTCGGCGGCCACGATCCGGTGAAGGTGTACAACGCCTACAAGGCCGCGGTCGAGCACAAGGGACAGCCGACAGTCATCCTGGCGCGGACGATCAAAGGCTACGGCCTCGGCGAGGCGGGTGAGGGCAAGAACATCACCCATCAGCAGAAGAAGATGAACGAAGACGGATCTGCGCTCGTTCCGCACGCGCTTCGGCATCCCGATCTCGGACGACGATATTGCGGACGCGCCGTTCTATCGTCCGCCGGACGACAGCACGGAGCTGCAGTATCTGCGCGAGAACGCCGCAAGGCCCTCGGCGGGTTCGTGCCGACGCGGATCCGTTCGCGTCGAGCCGCTGAACGCGCCGATCGATCCGCTCTTCGAGGAGTTCTACCAGGGCACCGAAGGCCGCAAGGCCTCGACGACGATGGTGTTCGTGCGGATGCTGTCGAAGCTGCTGCGCGACAAGGAAATCGGCGATCTGATCGTGCCGATCGTCCCCGACGAGGCGCGCACGTTCGGCATGGAGTCGCTGTTCCGCGCAGGTCGGCATCTACTCGCACGTCGGCCAGAAGTACGAGCCGGTCGACATGGACACGCTCCTCTACTACAAGGAAGCGCAGGACGGGCAGATCCTCGAGGAGGGCATCACCGAGGCGGGCTCGATGTCGTCGTTCATCGCGGCGGGCACGGCCTACGCCACGCACGGCATCAACACGATCCCGTTCTTCATCTTCTATTCGATGTTCGGCTTCCAGCGGGTCGCCGATCTGATCTGGGCGGGCGCCGATTCGCGGGCGCGTGGATTCCTCCTCGGCGCGACCGCCGGCCGGACGACGCTCGCCGGCGAGGGTCTGCAGCATCAGGACGGTCAGAGCCACGTCTATTCGCTCTCGGTGCCCAACTGCGTCTCGTACGATCCGGCGTACGCGTACGAGCTGGCGGTCATCATCCAGGACGGCATCCGTCGGATGTACAAGAATCAGGAGAGCATCTTCTACTACCTGACCGTGATGAACGAGCAGTACGAGATGCCGCACGATGCCCGAAGGCTCACGCGAGGGCATCCTGAAGGGGCTGTATCGGTTCAAGCCGCGCGGCCAACGGTGACGCCAGGCTGAAGGCGCAGCTGCTCGGCAGCGGCGCGATTCTCAACGAGGTCATCGCCGCGCAGAAGCTGCTCGAAAAGTACGACGTGGCCGCCGATGTCTGGAGCGTGACGAGCTACCAGGAGCTGTATCGCGACGCCCACGCGGCCGATCGCTGGAACATGCTGCACCCGCTCGAGAACGCCTCGTGTGCCGTTCGTGACGGCGAGTCTCAAGGACACCTCCGGCGTCATCGTCGCGGCCTGCGACTATCTGAAGGTGCTGCCGGGTTCGCTCGATCGGTGGATGCCGCGCCGCGTGCGCTCGCTCGGCACCGACGGGTTCGGCCGCAGCGAAGATCGCGCGGACCTGCGTCAGTTCTTCGAGGTGGATGCCCGGTTCGTCGCGGTCGCCACCCTCGCAGAGCTGGCCCAGGAAGGACAGATCGATCGCAAGGTCGTGGTGCAGGCGATCAAGGATCTCGATATCGATCCCGAGAAACCGAATCCGGCGAAGAGCTGAAGCCCCGACATCATTCACCCATGCCCACAGATTTCACGCTCCCTGAACTCGGTGAGAACATCACTGGCGGCGACGTCGTCCGCGTGCTCGTGGCGCCGGGCGACACCATCAGCAACGAGCAGCCGGTCCTCGAGCTCGAAACGGACAAAGCCACGATCGAAGTGCCGTCGACGGTCAGCGGCAAGGTGACGGCCGTCAACATCAAGCAGGGCGATCGCGTGAAAGTCGGCCAGGTCGTGCTGACCGTGGACACGGCGGGCGCGAGTGCGTCGGCTGAGGAAAAGGCCCCGCCGAAGGCGCGAGGCCAAGGGCGAAGACGCGCCGGCACAAGAGGAACCACCGGCAAAGAAGGAAGAAGAGCCGGCGCCGGCCGAGACCGCGCCGAAACCCAGGCGCGGCGAAGTGGTGGAGATCAGCCGCGCCGCTCGAAGCGCGCCCGCGCCGCAGCCGATGCCCCAGGTCGAGCAGCAGCCGGCAGGGCCCGCGGCAGCCGCAGCGCCGTCGGTCCGGCGTCTCGCGCGTGAACTGGGCGTGGACATCCGCCGCGTGACGGGCACGGGACCCAACGGACGCATCAGCCCGGACGACGTGCATACGTTCGTGCGCGGCGCGCTGGCTGGTGGCGCGACGCGTGGCTCCAGACGTGGCCGATGCCGGACTTCAGCCGCTGGGGCGAGGTCGAGCGGAAGCCGATGAGCAACATCCGCCGGAAGACGGCGGAGCATCTGTCGCACGCCTGGAACGTCATCCCGCACGTGACGCAGCACGACAAGGCCGACATCACCGAGCTCGAGGCGCTCCGCAAGCAGTACGGGCCCCAGGCCGAGAAGGCGGGCGGCAAGCTGACGATGACCGCGATCGCGCTCAAGATCGCCGAAGGCGCGCTCCGGCGGTTCCCGCAGTTCAACTCGTCCATCGACGTCGCGCGCAACGAGATCGATCTTCAAGAAGTCGATCCACGTCGGCGTCGCCGTCGACACCGAACGCGGCCTGCTCGTGCCGGTCATCCGCGACGTCGATCGCAAGGGGCATCACGGCGCTGTCGGTCGAGCTGACGAAGGCGTCCGACAAGGCGCGCGCCGGCAAGCTGACGCCGGACGAGATGCAGGGCGGCGGCTTCACGATCACGAACCTCGGCGGCATCGGCGGCACGTCGTTCACGCCCGATCGTCAACTGGCCGGAAGTGGCGATCCTCGGGATTTCACGCGGCGCGCAGGAGCCGCGGTGGAACGGCCAGCAGTTCGAGCCGCGGCTGATGCTGCCGCTGTCGCTCTCCTACGATCACCGCGTGATCGACGGCGCCGACGCCGCGCGATTCCTGCGGTGGGTGGCCGAGGCGTTCGAAGCAGCCGTTCGTCATGGCGCTCTGAAGCATGGCCCGTCGGACACGCAACTCGTCGTCATCGGCGGCGGCCCCGGCGGCTACGCGGCGGCGTTCTACGCGCGCGGACCGCGGCATGCGGTCGCGCTCGTCGACCCCGCTCCGAACCCCGGCGGCGTGTGTCTCTATCGCGGCTGCATCCCGTCCAAGGCACTCCTCCACATCGCCGACGTCATCACGGAGGCGGAGCACGCCGTCGCCTGGGGCGTCACGTTCGGCGCGCCGACGCATCGACCTCGACAAGGTCCGCGCCTTCAAGGACAAGGTGGTCGCGCAGCTGACGGGCGGCGTCGGGCAGGTCGCCCGCATGCGCAAGATCGACTACATCCAGGGCACTGCCGCGTTTCGCGACGCGCGGACGCTCGAGATCACGCCGAGCGATGGCAAGGCCGCCCGGACGCTCTCGTTCGAGCACGCGATCATCGCGACGGGATCCAGGCCCGCGACGGTACCGGGCTGTCGATCGACAGCCCGCGCGTCATGGACTCGACCGCCGCGCTCGATCTGCCCGAGCTGCCGAAGTCGCTGCTCGTCGTCGGCGGCGGCTACATCGGCCTCGAGCTCGGCACCGTCTACGCCGCGCTCGGATCGAAGGTCACGGTCGTCGAGATGACGGACGGATTGCTGCCCGGCGCCGACCGCGATCTGGTGAACATCCTCGCCCGGCGCGTCGAGTCGATGTGCGAGGCCGTTCTGCTGAACACGAAGGTCGTCGGCGATCAAGGAGGCCAAGGGTGGCGTCAGCGTGACGCTCGAGGGTCAGCTGCCCGAAGGAGCTCCGCGCGAGCGCACGTTCGATCGCGTTCTGGTTTCGGTCGGCCGGCGGCCGAATTCGGCGGTGCCGGGGCTCGACAAGACCCGCGTCAAGGTTTCGCAGCGAGGCTTCATCGAAGTGGACGAGGCCCGACGGACGGCGGAGCCGCACCCTGTTCGCCATCGGCGACGTCGTCGGCGAGCCGATGCTGGCGCACAAGGCGTCGCACGAGGCGCGCGTCGCGGTCGACGCGATCCTGGGCGAGCGTGTGGCCTTCGAGCCGCTCGCCATCCCCGCGGTCGTGTTCACGGACCCGGAGGTCGCCTGGTGCGGCCTGACCGAGACACGATGCCGCGAAGCAGACGCGCGAGGTCACGGTGGCCCGGTTCCCCTGGGGCGCGGCCGGCGCGGGCGGTGACGCTCGATCGCACCGACGGCATGACCAAGCTCGTCCTCGATCCGAAGACCGAACGCATCCTCGGCGTCGGTATCGTGGGCGCCGGCGCGGGCGAGCTGATCTCAGAAGGCGTGCTGGCCGTCGAGATGGGCGCCAACGCGACCGACATGAAGATGACCATCCACCCGCATCCGACGCTGTCCGAGACGTTGATGGAAGCGGCGGAAGTGTTCTTCGGTCAATCCACGCACGTCTTCAAACCGCGGCGGAAGTAGTCCCCAGGATCTCCCTCGCCCGCAGGAATACGGATTCCAGCATCGGTGGCGTCAACTTCCCGGTGTTCGTGTTCTGCCTGCTCGGGTGGTAGGAGGCAATAACCGCAATCCCGGCATCGGTGTGATGCTCCACCCCGTGACCGAACTCGGGCTTCGGCCGCACGGCGATGTCGCGCGACGCGAGCAGCCGCCAGGCGGCGTCGAACCCGATGCGGCCAAGCGCGACGATCACGCTCACGCGCGGCAGTGCCGCGGCTTCGGCGACCAGAAACGGATGGCAGGCCGCGATCTCCGCTGGCGTCGGCTTGTTGTCGGGCGGCGCACACCGGACGGCCGCCGAGATGAAAGCGTCCTCGAGCTGCAGGCCGTCGTCGGGATGACGCGCCGTCGGGATGTTCGCGAAGCCCGCGGCGTGCATGGCCCGCATCAGGAAATCACCAGAGCCGCCGGGTCCGTCGCCGGTGAAGACGCGGCCGGTCCTGTTGGCGCCATGCGCGGCGGGCGCCAGCCCGATCACGAGCAATCGCGCGCGCGGATCCCCGAAGCCGGGCACCGGCCGGCCCCAGTACGTCTCGTTCCTGTGGGCGGCTTTCTTCTCGATCGCAATGCGGCGGCAGTACGTCCGCAGCCGCTCACAGCGGTTGCAGGCGATGATTTGTTGGTGAACGACGGTGAGAGCCGCCGGCGCCTTGCGCGAATTCGGATTCGCGGACTTACGGGTTGACCCGTTCACGCCGTTCGTACGATTCCGTCTGTTCGTGCGCGTGGTAGGAGCTCCGAACGAGCGGTCCGGATTCGACGTGGCCGAATCCGAAGTCGAGCGCGATGCGTTTCAGCTCGGCGAATTCAGCAGGCGTGTAGTACCGCGTCATCGGCAGGTTGGCCGCCGACGGCCGCAGGTACTGGCCGATCGTCACGATTTGACAGCCTGCCGATCGCAGGTCCCTGAGCGTCGTGACGACCTCGTCCCATTCCTCGCCCAGCCCGACCATGAGTCCCGATTTCGTGGGAATGTCCGGAGCGTAGGTGCGCGAGCGATCGAGCAGCTGAAGCGCGCGATCGTAGCGGCCGCCCGGCCGCGCGATCCGGTACAGGCGAGAGACCGTTTCGATGTTGTGGTTGAGCACGTCGGGCCGCGCGTCGAGCACTGTCTGGAGCGCCGCCTCGTTGCCCTTGAAATCGGGGATGAGCACCTCGAGCCGGCAGCTCGGAATCCGCTCACGCGTCTCCGCGATCGTCCGTGCGAAGTGGGAGGCCCCGCAATCGGGCAGATCATCGCGATCGACGGACGTGATGACCACGTAGGCGAGGTCGAGCGTCTGGATGGCGTTGGCGACGTTCACCGGCTCGTGCTCGTCAGGCGGCTTCGGCGCGCCGTGGATCGACGTTGCAGTAGCCGCACGACCTCGTGCACGTGTCCCCGAGGATCATGAACGTCGCCGTGCCGTGGTGCCAGCACTCGCCGATGTTGGGGCAGTTCGCCTCCTCGCAGACCGTGTGGAGATTCAGCGACCGCATCAGTCCCTTCAGGCGATGGTAGTTCTCAGATCCCGGCGCGCGGACCTTCAGCCACTCGGGCTTCGGCTGCCGCGGCGGCTCTCCAGGCCGCTTCTTGCGGCCTCGAATGAAGTTCAAGGGGGCGACCGGCATCGGTGAGTAGTCCCTTGATTATACTGCCCCCATGTCTCTCTCCATTACCTGGCTGGGCCACGCGACGTTCATCGTCACGACTCCATCGGGCAAGCGCATCGTCATGGATCCCTGGCTGGAGGGGAACCCGATGTGCCCGCCGCAGGCCAAGCGAATCGGCAAGGCGGATCTGATCCTGCTGACGCACGGCCACTCCGATCACTCGGGAGACGTCGTCAGCGTGGCGCGGGCGACGAACGCGCCGGTGGTGGCCATCTACGAGCTCGCGCTGTGGCTCGAACGCAAGGGGCTGCAGAACGTCCACGGGATGGGAATCGGAGGCACGCTCTCCATCGGCGGGCTCGAGGTGACGATGACACCGGCCGTCCATTCGAGCAGTGTCGTCGAGAACGGCGTGAGCGTGTATCTGGGCGAGGCAACCGGCTTCGTCGTCCGGCTGGAGAACGGTCGATCGTTCTACTTTGCGGGCGACACGGCGCTCTTCGGTGACATGCGACTGATCGCGGAGATGCACGCGCCGGAGATTGCGTTTCTTCCGATTGGCGACCACTACACGATGGGACCGGACGCCGCCGCCCGCGCGTGCCGGCTGCTGGGAGTCCGCCAGGTCGTCCCGATGCACTACGGCACGTTTCCGCTCCTGACCGGAAAACCGGAGCGCCTCAAGGCACTCGTCGCGCCGGATGGCATCGACGTGCTGGTGCTGAAGCCGGGCGAGACGGCGAGCTGAGAAATCCCTCCGACGTGTGTATACTTGGGGCTGACAGAGTTCGCATGCTGACGATCGCGCATTCGCGCCGCTTCGCGTTCTTCTTTGCCGCCTTTACCGGCCTGGTCAGGCTGGAGGTGCCGTAGCGGGTAGCGTCGTATCGTCACGTTGCAGTGTCGACGGCCACTACCCGAGAGGGCAGTGGCCGTTTTGATTTTCAGGGGGTTTCCATGCGTGTGGCATTTCAAGGCGCTGCGGGTGCGTATAGCGAGGCGGCTGCGGTTCGGGCGTGGCCAGGGGCGGACACGGTGCCGCACGAGCGATTCGAGGACGTGTTTGCCGCGGTGGCGTCGGGCGCGGCCACGCACGGCATCCTCCCGGTCGAGAACTCCATCGGCGGCAGCATCCATCGCAACTACGACCTGCTGCTGGAGCACGACCTGCCGATCGTGGCGGAGACCGAGCTGACCGTCGTTCACAATCTGCTCGCGTTGCCGGGGACGCCGCTCGAATCGGTCAGACGGGTGTTTTCACATCCGCAGGCGCTGGCACAGTGCGAGCTGTTCCTTCACCGGATGCCGGGCGTCGAGGTCGTCGCCACCTACGACACCGCCGGCAGCGCGCGGATGATCCGCGACGGGCAACTGACGGACACGGCGGCGATCGCGTCCGCCCGCGCGGCCGAGCTCTTCGGCCTGGCGATCCTCCAGGCCGGCATCCAGGATTACGAGGACAACATCACGCGCTTTCTTCTCATCGCGCGGGATGGGCGGCCGCTCGACACGCCCGACAAGACGACGCTCGCGTTCGCGCTGCACAACGGCCCGGGCGCGCTCTTCAAGGCGCTGAGCGTGTTCGCGCTGCGGGAGATCGACCTGACCAAGCTCGAATCGCGGCCCGCACGCGGTCGGCCGTGGGAGTACGTGTTCTACGCCGATCGTCGGCCGGCCGCGACGAGCTTCGGTGCGCCAGGGCGATCGTCCATCTGGCGGAGTTCGCGCGCTGGGTGAAGACGCTCGGGTCGTACCCGAAGTGGCAAGCGCCCCAGCCTCCGCCGCAGTGACAAGAATAAATATTATTTATATAAATCTCATTATTATAAACTTGACCGACTCAGGCGTCTCCCCTACATTGCAGACATGCCGAGGGCCGATGTCCCCGCGCCGCAGCCCGGTCGCAGCCTGACGATCACGCGCGGCAGTCACCGCGCGCCGGCGCGCGCCATGCTCAAGGCCGTCGGCTTCACGGACGACGATCTGCGCAAGCCCCTCGTCGGCGTGGCCAACACGTGGATTGAAATCGGGCCGTGCAACGCGCACCTCCGCCGATTGTCCGCGGCCGTCAAAGCGGGCGTCCGCGCCGCCGGCGCCACGCCGATGGAGTTCAACACCATCTCGGTGTCGGATGGCATCACGATGGGCACCGAAGGCATGCGGATGTCCCTCGTGAGCCGCGAGGTCATTGCGGACTCGATTGAGCTGGTCGTCCGCGCCAATCACTTCGACGCCCTCGTGGTGCTGGTCGGGTGCGACAAGACGATCCCGGGCGCGGCGATGGCGCTGGCTCGGCTCGATGTGCCGGGCCTCGTGCTCTACGGCGGATCGATCGCCCCCGGGCGCTGGGACGGTCGCGACGTCACCATTCAGGACGTCTTCGAAGCGGTCGGGGCGTTCGATTGCGGAAAGATCAGCGAAGCGGATCTGACGGCGCTCGAGAACAGGGCGTGCCCGGGCGAGGGCGCGTGCGGTGGGCAGTTCACTGCCAACACGATGGCGACCGCCTGCGAGTTCCTCGGGCTCTCGCCCTTCGGCAGTGCGACGGTGCCGGCGATGCACCCTGATAAAGATGGCGTGGCGCGTGACGCCGGCCGTCTTGTCGTCGATGTGCTGGCGCGAGACCTGCGTCCCCGCGCCATCCTGACGCGCGACGCGTTCGAGAACGCCATCGCCGCCGTGGCGGCGACGGGCGGATCGACGAACGCTGTACTGCACCTGCTGGCGATCGCACGCGAGGCCGGCGTGCCGCTCGACCTCGACGATTTCGATCGCGTGAGCGCCGGAGTCCCGCTCGTCGCCGACCTCAAGCCGGGCGGCCGTTTCGTTGCCACGGATCTCCATGCGGCCGGCGGAACCCCGCTCGTCGCGCGTCGTCTGGCCGATACCGGCCGTCTGCACACCACCGCGCTGACCGTCACGGGACAGACGATCGGCGACGAAGCGTCCCGCGCGTGCGAGACCGCGGGCCAGCAGGTCGTGCGTCCGATCGATCGGCCGCTGCACCCCTCCGGCGGGCTCATCGTGCTCAAGGGCAACCTGGCGCCGTCGGGGTCGGTGCTGAAGGCCGCGGGTTCGTCGCCGGGCAAACATCGGGGGCCCGCGCGTGTCTTCGACAGCGAAGAAGCCGCCGCGGCTGCGCTCGAGCGGCACGAGATTCGCGCGGGGGACGTGGTCGTCATCCGGTACGAAGGGCCGAAGGGTGGCCCCGGCATGCGGGAGATGCTGGCGGTCACTGCCGCCATCGTCGGCGCCGGGCTGGGTGGGTCGGTGGCGTTGATCACCGACGGCCGGTTTTCTGGTGCGACACGCGGACTGATGGTGGGGCATGTCGCGCCTGAAGCGGCGACCGGCGGTCCGATTGCCGCCGTGCGCGATGGCGACGCGATCGTCATCGACGTCGACCGGCGCGAGTTGCGTCTGGAACTGTCGGACGCGGAGTTGCACGGGCGGCTGGAATCGTGGGTGCCACCGGTGGCACGGTATGCGTCAGGGGTGATGGCGAAATACGCACGGCTCGTGTCGTGTGCGTCGGTCGGGGCGGTGACCTAGGGGGTCAGATCTTGGATTTCAACATTCCAGGAATGTTGAAATACAAGATCTGACCCCTTCTTCAGGACGAGGACGCGAGATGAGCATCAAGCGCACCGGCGCGCAGATTCTCTGGGAATGCCTGGTTCGCGAAGGTGTGACCGACGTGTTCGGATACCCCGGCGGGGCGATTCTGCCTGCCTACGATGCGATGCTCGACTACCCGATCCGGCACATCCTCGTGCGCCACGAACAGGGCGCGACGCATATGGCCGACGGATACGCGCGCGCGACGGGACGCGTCGGCGTCGCGATCGCCACCTCCGGTCCCGGCGCGACCAACATGGTCACCGGCATCGCCACCGCGATGATGGACTCGTCGCCCATCGTCTGTATCACCGGTCAGGTCGGCAGCCGCTTGCTCGGCTCTGACGCGTTTCAGGAAACGGACATCACCGGTATCACGTTGCCGATCACCAAGCACAACTACCTGGTCACGCGCCCGCGCGACGTCGCGCGGGCGTTGCGCGAGGCGTTCGCGGTTGCGGCGTCGGGCCGACCGGGTCCTGTGCTGATCGACATCACCAAGGACGCCCAGCAGGGATCCTGCGACTTCGACTGGATCGGGCCGCCCCGAACGGCCGCCACTGCGGCGCGCCGCGCTCGGCCGCGACCGGGCAGGATCGGCGCACGGCGCTCGATCTGATCAACGGGTCGCTGCGCCCAGTCATCCTGGCCGGCCACGGCATACTGCTGTCGGGCGCCATGCCCTTCGTGCGGGAACTCGCTGAGCGAGCCCGCATCCCGGTCGCGATGACGCTGCTCGGCATCGGCGCGTTCCCCGCGTCACACCCGCTCAATCTCGGCATGATGGGGATGCACGGCGAAGCGTGGGTGAACCAGGCGATTCAGGACGCCGATCTGCTCGATCGCGCTCGGCATGCGTTTCGACGATCGCGTGACGGGCAACGTGCGGACCTACGCCCGGAACGCCCGCAAGATTCACGTCGACATCGACGCCGCCGAAATCGGCAAGGTCGTGGCGGTCGACGTCGGGTTCGTCGGCGATCTGTGCGAGGTGCTTGCGGATCTCCTGCCCGGCATCGCGCCCGCGCCGCGCGAGAACTGGATCGCGCACATCGATGCGCTGCGGGGAGACGCCGCCGTGCGTGACATTCAGAACCTGCCCGACGACGGTCACTTGTACGCCGCGCACGTCATGAAGGACCTGTGGCACGCGACCGGTGGGCGCGCCGTCGTTGTCACCGACGTCGGCCAGCACCAGATGTGGGAGGCGCAGTACGACCATCACGACGCGCCGCGCTCGCTCATCACGTCGGGAGGTCTGGGCACGATGGGCTTTGCCCTCCCTGCAGCCATCGGCGCGAAGGTGGCACGGCCCGACGCCGAGGTCTGGGCCGTTGCCGGCGACGGCGGCTTCCAGATGACGATGGCGGAGCTGGCGACGATCAAACAGGAAGGGCTCGACGTCAACATCGCCGTGATCAACAACGGCTATCTCGGCATGGTCCGGCAGTGGCAGGAGTTCTTCTACGCCCGGCGCTACGCGGCGACACCGCTCCTGAGCCCGGATTTTTCGCAGATTGCGGCCGCGTACGGGCTGCAGGCGTTCACGGTGAGGCACAGGGGAGAGGTCATCCCGGCGATCCAGGCCGCCCGCGCGCATCGGGGGACATCGCTCATCGACTTCCAGGTCGAGCAGGAAGACACCGTTTACCCGATGGTGCCCGCCGGTGCGGATCTGCACGCCATGATCCGCCGGCCGTCGCCTGTCGCCGAAACCGCAGTGGAGACGGGGTGACGCCGATGGTCCCGCATGTCTTCATCGTCCACGTCGAGGACGAGCCCGGTGTGCTCACGCGCGTGTCGTCCCTCTTCCGCCGGCGGGGCTTCAACATCGTGTCGCTGACCGTCGGCGCCACGGAGACGCCGGCCGTCTCGCGGATGACCATCGTGGTCGAAGCGCCCGATGCCGCCGCGCTTCGCATAGGGGCGCACCTGTGGAAGCTCGTCAACGTGATCCGGGTCGAGGACGCGACCCAGGCCGCGACCGTCCGCCGCGAGCTCGTGATGGTCAAGGTCCCCGCGGACGCCGCGCAGCGGACGCACGTGATGAAGCTGGCCGAGGTCTTTCGCGCGCGCGTGATTGACGTGGCGCCGGAGTCGCTGATTCTCGAGTCCACCGGATCGGGCGAGAAGATCGCCGGCCTGCTGGACGTTCTGCGGCCGTTCGGCGTACTCGAAGTCGCCCGAAGCGGCCACGTCGCCATGGTGCGAGGTACCTCCGGCCGCGCGTCGCTCGGCGAGGGTGAAGCGGCGGAAGAGGCCGATGTCGCGCAATCAGTCTAACGTTGATCGGTTGTCGGTTGTCGGTTGTCGGTTGTTCGGTTGTCGGTTGTCGGTTGTCGGTTGTTCGGTTGTTCGGTTGTTCGGTTGTTCGGTTGTCGGCAAAACCGAAAACGAAAAACCGATAACCAAAAACCGATAACCGATGAAGATGAATAGGAACACCATGCCCATCATGTTCTATGACCAGGACGCCGATGCAGACCTCATCCGTCGCCGGCGGGTAGCCGTGATTGGATACGGCTCGCAGGGACACGCCCACGCGTTGAATCTGAAGGACAGCGGCGTCGACGTCCGGGTGGGGCTGCCGGCGTCGAGCCGATCTCGGGCCGCGGCCGAGGAGGCCGGCCTCATCGTCGATCTTCCGCACGCTGTCTCCGCCTGGGCGGATGTCATCATGCTGCTGGTGCCCGACACGCGCCAGCCAGACGTCTACCGGGACGCGATTGCGCCGAATCTGACCCCTGGCAAGATGCTGATGTTCGCGCACGGATTCAACATCCGCTTTGGCGGCATCGTGCCGCCGTCGAATGTCGACGTCACGATGATCGCGCCCAAGTCGCCCGGCCACCGGGTGCGCGAACTGTTCGTTGAAGGCGCCGGCACGCCCGCGCTGCTCGCGGTGCATCAGGACGCGTCCGGTCAGGCGCGCGCGCTCGCGTTGTCGTACGCACGCGCCATCGGCGTCACCCGTGCGGGCGTCATCCAGACGACGTTCGCCGAAGAAACGGAAACGGATTTATTCGGCGAGCAGGCGGTCCTGTGCGGGGGCGTCAGCGCGCTCGTCAAAGCGGGTTTCGAAACGCTGATCGAAGCCGGTTATCAGCCAGAGATTGCGTACTTCGAATGTCTGCACGAGCTGAAGCTCATCGTGGACCTGATGTACCGTGGTGGACTCACCTTCATGCGGCACTCCATCAGCGACACGGCCGAACACGGCGACTACACCGGCGGTCCTCGCGTGGTCACCGAGGCGACACGCGCTGAATTGAGACGCATCCTGGCCGAGGTGCAGGACGGCACCTACGCGCGCGCATGGATGGCCGAGGATGCGGCTGGACGCCCGTGGTTCGAGGCGACGCGGGCACGCGAGCGTGCGCATCAGATCGAGCAGGTCGGCGCCAGGTTGCGCGAGATGATGCCGTTCCTGGAACCCGTGCGGACACCGTCGCCAGCAGGGGCGGGCGCGGCGTGAGTCAGGGCTCGGGCGTGGTCTGGCTCAACGGACGCATCGTGCCGAATCAGGACGCGACCGTGCCCTTTCTGACCGCGGGCCTCCATTACGGCGTCGGCGTGTTCGAAGGGATTCGATGCTACGCGACGCCGCGCGGTCCAGCCGTCTTCCGGCTGCGCGATCACATCGCGCGGCTCCTGCAGTCCGCCCACATCCTGGGCTTTCGCGAGATTCCCTGGGACACCGATGCGCTGTGCGCGGCGGTCAAAGCGACCATCGTGGCCAACGGCTTCGACGCGTGCTACGTCCGGCCGCTCATCTACCTGGCGGAGGGCGGCTGGAACCTGACGGTGGATGGCGGACGCCCGCACGTCGGCATCGCCGTCTGGCCCTGGGAGGCGTACCTCGGCGCCGATGCGCTGGACGCCGGCGTCCGGGCGAACGTCTCGTCGTTCACGCGTCTCCACCCGAATGCGTCGATGACCAAAGCCAAGATTACGGGGAACTATGCGAACTCCGTGCTCGCCAAGACCGAATCGATGCGGCTCGGCTTCGACGAAGCGATCATGCTGGATCCGGAAGGCTACGTCGCGGAATGCACCGGCGAGAACCTGTTCATCGTGGGGTCCGGCGCCATCCAGACCCCGCCTGCGGCCGGTGTGCTCGACGGCCTGACGCGGCAATCCGTGTTCACGCTGGCGAGCGACGCGGGACTGACCGTGTCCGAAGCGCGGCTGACGCGTGACGATCTGTATGCGGCTGACGAAGTCTTCGTCTGCGGGACGGCCGCAGAAGTCATCGGCCTTCGCGAGATCGATTTCCGCCGCATCGGCGAAGGACGCACGGGCCCGATCACGAGAGCGATGCAGCGCCTCTACCGCGATGCGACGGAAGGCCGACACCCCCGCGCGAGCGACTGGCTCGAGTATCTTGATCGCACCCCCCCGACAGGTGCGGTATCCTGAGCCCTGGTGGCTCCAAGCACGGACATCCTCATCGGTGATCCAGGTGCTGCACACGTCCTGATTCGGCCGCTTTCTCGCAGCCACCCGGGGCTGTTCGACGATCGGGACGAGAGCTGGATCGATTGCGACGTCCTGATTACAACCGGCGCGTTCACAGGCAACGTTCGGGCGGGTCTCCGGCCCGAGGAGTTCGCGGCATTTCTCGACGCGGCCAGTGGCCTTGCTCAGACGGCGGAGGGCAGTGCGCGCTTGACGACTCTCGAGGGTCAGCTTTCGCTGTCGCTGATCGGTGACGGCAGGGGCGACATTCGGGTGAGCGGCGAAGCCACGCACGAGCCTGGAATCGGAAACCGGCTGCTTTTCGTATTTGAGATCGATAGGACGTCCCTGCCGGCTGTTTGTGAGTCGCTGGCGCACGTGCTCGCCGCGTTTCCCGTCAGACGGGAACTGGACGCACGCGGCTGAACGCGTGTGCAGCAGGGAGGTCACCATGGTTCGACGTCGATCGATTGCGCTCGCGGCTGCCCTGCTGACCCTCTCCCTGGCCCCCACCGGTTCCGCTCTAGCCCAGGAAGATCCGCACGCCGCGTGCGTGGCGCCGCCCAGCTACGTTCCTGGCGAACTGCTCGAACGTCCGACCGCACTGCGGCCCGGCGTCGGCAACTCACACGACACGGTCACCACGACGTCTGCCGAGGCGCAATCGTTCTACGATCAGGGGCTCAACTACCTCGAATCCTACGTCTGGATTGAGGCGTCACGCTCGTTTCACCAGGCGCTTCGGCTCGACTCGGGTCTGGCGATGGCCTACATCGGCTTGAGCCGCGTCCAGTCCGGACTCGAGAATCCGGAGGGAGCGAAGCGATTCCTCGAGAAGGCCCGGAGTCTTGCGCCCCGCGTCAGCGAGCGCGAACGGCGCCGCATCGATCTGCGTGCGGCTCAACTCGCCGCAATGGATGACATAGACGACGCCGGCCGGTTTCTCGCCTACAAGAAGGCCATCGACGATCTGCTGGGAGACGACCTCGCAAATCCGCAGCTCTGGCTGCTTCGCGGCAACGCCGAGGAAGCCAACGCCTCGGGCCGCGGCCAGCGCGGGACCGCAAGCTCGGTGGCGTTCTATGAAGCGGCACTGCGGCTCGATCCCGACTATGCCTCCGCGCATCATTTCCTGGTGCATACCTACGAAACGATCGGACGCATCGACAAGGCCCTGCTGCATGGCGAAGCCTACGCGCGCCTCGCGCCCGCGATCCCTCACGCGGCTCACATGTGGGCGCATGACCTGCGGCGCGTTGGACGCATAGACGAAGCCATCTCGCAGTTCCTGAAGACCGATGCGCTCGAGCGCGCGTATTATGCCGCCGAGAAAATGGACCCGAGCCTCGACTGGCACCATGCGCACAACCTCGACCTGCTGGCCACGTGCTACGAGCACAAAGGGCAGATGAAGCTTGCAGAGAAGACGATGCGCGAGTCGGGCGCGCTGGAGGCCGTCGACGCGTATCGCGCGTTCAACATGCGCGAGCTGCCGAACTTTCTGATTCATCGCGCCCGATACGACGAGGCGCTGGCCGTCGCGCGCGCGTTGGCTTCAACGAAGTGGGTGCAGTCGCGCGCGGTCGGCCACTCGCTCGCCGGCCTGGCGCTCCTCGGGCTCGGCCGGCCCGAACCGGCGAAGGACGCGTATGACGCGGCGCGCAAGGAGCTCGAAGCCGTTCCGGTGTCGACCCTGGGTCTGATCCCACGGCGATCGATGGTCGCCCCGTGGGTCGAAGCGCTTCGGGGTGAGCTGCTCCTGCGAACCGGCAAGCGCGACGAAGGGCGCGCGGTGCTGAAGGATGTGGTTCGCGCGCTACGGGCGATTCCAGGGCCCGATGCCTGGACCCAGGCCCTGTTCCGCCTCGAGTCGATCGCCCGGAGCGCGAGGGAAGTGGGCGACTGGGAGCTGGCCGAGTTCGTCGCGCGCCAGATGCTCGATCACGACCAGGCGTATGGAGGCAGCCACCTGGCGCTGGCGCTCGTGCTGCGTCAGAAAGGCGACGTCGCGGGCGCGGCGCGCGAGATGGCGGCAGCCAGGGAACGCTGGCGTGATGCGGACGCCGATCTTCCGGAGCTGAGACAGATCGCGGCCGCGAGCGCCGCAAAACGCTGACGACTCCGCACAGCAGAGGCGGACCCGATAGGCCCACCATGCCCTGCATGCTCACCATGGACGACCGAGAGACGGCGCTGCGCGAACACCTGGGGAAGATTCTCGACTGGGAGGACGCGCACGTGAACTTCGACACCGCCGTGAAGGGCATTCCGGTCAGGCTGCGAGGCAAGGTTCCAAAGGGACAGGCGCACTCGCTGTGGCAGCTCGTGGAGCACCTGCGCCGCACCCAGCGCGACATCCTGGACTTCTGCCGCGATCCCGGCTACGTCGAGCCACCGTTCTCCGAGTACTGGCCGCGTCCGTCCGCTCCGCCGAGCGCGACGGCCTGGGACAAGAGCGTGGCCGCGATTCGCAGCGATCTCCGGTCGCTCAAGAAACTCGCCGCCGACACCGGCGTCGATCTGTTCGAGCGCATTCCTCACGGCACGGGCCAGACCTATCTGCGCGAGCCCCTCCTCGTCGCCGATCACACCGCCTATCACGTCGGTCAGTTGGTCGCGGTCCGTCGCAGTCTGGGGATTTGGAAATCGTCCTAGTCTATCCGAGGGGCTTCGCCCCTCGGACTCCCCCACACGCTCTCTCGCCCTTCGACGTCGCTCAGGGCGACCCTGAGCCTGTCGAAGGGTCGCGCGCCGCTTCGTGGTTCGACTATGCTCACCACGCCCTGAGCGAAGTCGAAGGGCGCCGGCGCGCTCCGGTCGCGTGGCTCGCTCGCGATGCTCGCTCGCACCATGGAACGAGCGGCAGGTTTATGAGACCGCGTCTAGCGAGGCCGGGGCTTCCTATCGGGGCGATGGCTGGGCCGTCACGCTCACTGAAGCGGTGCCACCCTCCGCGACCTGAACGCGTTTCGCCAAGGGCCGGAGTTGCTCGAGGTACTTCACGTCGAGCGGCAGCAGGCCCGGGCTGAGGTCGGTCACGGCCGTCACGAGGTAGTCACCCGGCGGCAGCCAGTCGATCGCAACCGGCTCATCACTCACCAGGCGCAGCTGAATGCGACGGCTTCCGCGAAACATCAACGCAGGATCTTCTGGAAACGCGATCGCATAGGTCGAGGGCCGATCCTCGCCCCCTTTGTCGACCGTGACCACCACGCGGCTGTTTCGGTTCGTGAACGTGAGGACCACGTCCGAGATCGTCGTGTCGTCCCGAAACTCCACCGGTGCGTCCGTCACGTCGCGCCCCGCAATCGAAACGCTTTTGAGGGTCCAGCCCGTGGGCGGGTTGTACCCGATGCGGCGCAGACCAGACTCGATTCCGTGAAGGCTGAACGTGCCATCGGACGCGGGCGTCGCGGTGAGGATGCGGCCGGGTTCACCGCTGCCGACCTCAACCTTCACGCTCTCCGGACGGAATGGCGTTGAAGGGTTTGACGACACGACGCGACCGGTCAAGGTCGTACCTTCCGTGAGCACGAGGGTCACGCTCTCGACGTCCGCGTTCTCGACCGTGACAGGCAGTGAGACGGAGAGATCACCTGGCCGTGTGTCGCGCATGGAGTCGGCGGTCCGGCCGGACCGCGCGCGCAGCTCGTACTGGCCCGGTATGACATCGCTCACGGTGAACGCGCCGTCGCGGATCGAACCCACCCCGGCGATGCTGATGGTGTCCGGATCGGCCAGACGGTGCAGAGCGATCGATCCGCTGGGCAGCGGCTGCCCGGCGGCGTTCGTCGCGGTTCCCCGGATGTTGAACCACGAGACCACCGGCAGCGTCAGGTTCGCGACGGTGATTTCCTGATTCGACGCGATCATCAGCCTGTTTGTCGCCGAGATGTCGAAGACGCCCGGGTAGAAGACCTGCGCACGACGGCGTCCATCCAGTACGGTCGCGAAGAGTACGTATTCGCCGGGCTCGATGCCGAAGATGCGGTACTCTCCTCGATCGTTCGTCTGATTCGAGGTTTGCAGTGCGCCCGGCGCGTAAAGCCACCTGGATACCGCGACGATCACGTAGGGAACCGGCTCGCCCGTGCGATCGAACACCCGGCCGGTGACGACGCCCGGCCGCGACATGACAATCTCGATCTCGCGCGTCTGGCCGTTTGCGGCCTCGATCCGACGCCCGGGTTTGCCCGGGCCCGCTTGTCCGAACTCGGCCGGCAGATACAGGCCGCGCTTTACCGCCGAGACTGTGTAGCTTCCAGGAGGCAGATCGGCGAAGAGAAACCGGCCGTCGATATCGGTCTCCATGCGACGGGTATCCAGAGCGCCCGCAGTTGGCTTGAGCGTGACCTGCGCGCCGGCGATCGGCTTGCCATCGTCGAGCGCCAGCACGTGTCCGCTGATGCGCCCGGTCCCCCTTTCGAGTCCCGGAAGCGCGACGCGATCCTGCACAGCCGCCGCGATGCCGGTCCACCAGACGAGGCAGAGGACGGCAGTCACTAGGATCGACTTCGTGAAAGCGCCGGAGCGATCAGCCCGGCGACGTCCTCCACGATGCGATCGACGGGTCGGCCGGACGTGTCGACCGTGTGCGTCGCCGAGGCGTATAAGGGCTCGCGGACGCTGAGGAGCGCCCGCAGATCGGCCATGGCCTGCGGGTGATCCGCCATCGGCCGCCGATCCCCCTGGCGCAGGACGCGGTTCCAGTGATCTTCCGGCTTCGCGCGGAGCCAGACGGTCACCGCGGACCGGCGGAGCATGGCGAATGTCTCGGCGGCCGTCACCAGCCCGCCGCCCGTGGCGAGCACCATCGACCGCTGGCCGTCCAGGACGGATCGCAGCGCGTCGCGCTCGAGGCGGCGATAATAATCCTCGCCGTGGAGCGAGAAGAGCTCGGAGAGTGAGAGGTTGGCGACGTCCTCGACGCGACGATCGAGCTCGACGAACGGCAACCGCAGGCGGCGCGCCAGGCGGCGGCCGATGGTCGTCTTGCCGGCGCCGCGCAGGCCGAGCAGCGCCACGATCGGCTCAGGAACGACGTCGGGCGGCGCGAGCAGGGCGGCGGGCGAGACGCCGAGCGCGCGCGCGACGTCCGCGAGTCGGCGGACGGAGATGTTGCCGCGGCCGGCTTCGAGCTGCACGAGAAAGCGCGGCGAGAGACCCGAGCGTCCCGCCACGTCCTTGAGCGTCCAGCCGCACGCGAGCCGGCGCGCCCGCGCCCGCCGGCCGAGGGCGACGAGCACGTCGAAGTCCTGGTCCCGGGCCATGGATGTGCACTATGTTACGCCGGAGCGCAAGCGTATGGAAATATAGTGCCTCGTGCGCGGGCCGCGCCGCATCTCCCCGACGCATGCGGCCGATGATCGTTCCGGATGGCGCTGCCATGCGCGCAGCGCATCGGAGCCATGAGTAAGTTATGCGCGACACGCATGGATGCCTTCGCTATCATGCGATTCCATGATGCACATCGTGAAGGCCGAACCACTCTCCACCCGCACGCTCACCATCGTCCTGCCCGAGTCCGAATGGGAGGCGCTGCGTCGCGCCGAACCGGACGCCATCGGCTGGCTGCAGGCCCAGATCCGTCAGCGGCTCGAAGTCACGGAGACGCGGGCGCGCCGCTTCAGTCCACCGTCGGCCGCGACGGCAGACAGCTGGTGGGGAGACGACGACTACTGAAAGGGAGAAGGGAAAAGGGAAAAGGGACAAGGGAAAGGGCAGAAGGCAAAAGGGACAAGAGTTCTTACTTTTCCCTTGTCCCTTTTCCCTTTTCCCTTTTAACGCGTCAGCTTGAGGCGCGGGAGCGTGCGGTCCATCGCTTCGAACATCTGCTGGACCAGCCTCGGGATGCGCGGCGCGCGGACGTAGACCCACCCGGTTTCCCGCACCAGTGACACGCCGTCGAGACGCGCGCAGCGGAGCTGGCCGGCGCGGACCTCCCTCGCGACCGCCTGGTAGGGGATGATCGTCATCCCCATGCCGATGGCGACCAGCGCTTTCAGGATCTCGACGTTCTCGGTTTCCATCACGATCCGCGGGCGGATCTGCTCCCTCGCGCACATCTCGTCGATCACGCGGCGCGTGCTGGATCCGTGCTCGAACAGCACGCACGGCTGACCGTCGAGATCGCGCGCCCGCAGACGACGCCGTTTCGCGAGGGGATGCGCGGGATTGGTGACGACGAGCAGTTCCTCGCGCATGACCGGGATCTGAATCAGGTCGGCACCTTCCACCGGAAGCGTCAAGCAGCGCCACGTCGACGACGCCGGCCCGCAGCCGCTCCAGCAGGTGCGGCGTGCCGCCAGTCGTCAGCTTGATCTCGACGTCGGGATGCCGGCGGCGGTACTCCTTCAACAGCGACGGGAATACGTGCAGGCAGACCGTCATGCCGCCTGCCAGGTGCAGCGTGCCGATGCAGCCGCTTGTGATGTTCGATGATCGACGGCCGTCGTCTCTCGAACGTCCGCCAGGACCCGGCGGCTCAGCTGCGAGCAGACTCTCGCCGGCGGCCGTGAGCCGGACCTTACGCCCGAGCCGCAGGAACAGCGGTTCCCGCAACTCTTCTTCGAGCAGCAGGATCTGGCGGCTGATCGCCGATTGCGACACGTGAAGCTGGCGCGCGGCAGCGGTGAACGATCCCGTCTCGGCTACCGCGCGTGACGATCTCGAGCTGCCGGAAATCCTGAATGCGCGACTGCGGCAATGCTGAACTGAACGCGGCCGTGGAGGCAAGGGAAGCGGACGAGCGGCACTATAGTGCCTCATGCCCTGGCCGCTGAAGGGAGTATAGTTGCCTTGACAACCCCAGCGGCCCGGCAGGTACTTCCTTGATGCCACGATGGGCATGGAAACGGTCAGCAAGACGGTCACAACCGCAGGTCACGTTCGAGACGTCTCCCGACCGGTATCGCCACTGGAAGCTGACGTTCGACGGCCCGGTCGCGACGCTCTCGATGGACGTGCAGGAGGACGCCGGACTCTCGCCCGACTACCGGCTCAAGCTGAACTCCTACGATCTCGGCGTCGACATCGAGCTGGCGGACGCGATTCAGCGGATCCGCTTCGAGCACCCCGAAGTCCACGCGGTCGTCATCACCAGCCTGAAGGAGCGCATCTTCTGCGCCGGCGCGAACATCTTCATGCTGCGCGGCTCGACCCACGCGTGGAAGGTCAACTTCTGCAAGTTCACGAACGAGACGCGGCTGGCGATGGAAGACGCCAGCGAGCACTCCGGGCTCAAGTTCCTCGCGGCGCTGAACGGCATCTGCGCCGGCGGCGGCTACGAGCTGGCGCTGGCCTGCGACGAGATCTTCCTCGTCGACGACGGCAACTCGGCGCGTCAGCCTGCCGGAGACGCCGCTGCTCGGCGTGCTGCCCGGCACCGGCGGCCTGACGCGCGTCGTCGACAAGCGGAAGGTCCGCCGCGATCTCGCGGACGTCTTCGGCACGGTCGCCGAGGGCGTGAAGGGCAAGCGCGCCGTCGAGTGGCGGCTCGTCGACGCGGTCTATCCGACCAGCCAGTTCAAGGAGCGCGTCGCCAAGCGGGCGCAGGAGCTGGCGGCGAAGTCCGATCGGCCGGCCGTCGGGCCCGGCATCACGCTCAGGCCGCTCAATCCGACGGTCACGGACGACGCCATCCGGTATTCGGCGTTCACGTTCGAGATCGATCGCGACAAGCGCGTCGCGACGCTGACGGTCAGCGGGCCCGAAGGCATCCGCAGCCCACGACGCCCCGACGAGATCGTGACGGCGGGCGACCAGTTCTGGCCGCTGCGCGCGTTCCGCGAGCTGGACGACGCGCTGCTGCGGCTGCGCATCAACGAGCCGCTCATCGGCACCGTCGTCGTCAAGACGACGGGCGATGCCGACGCGGTGCTCGCCGTCGAGCGACTGCTGCTCGCGCAACGCAGGATCACTGGCTCGTGCGCGAGATCATCCACTTCATCAAGCGCACGCTGAAGCGGCTGCGACCTGACGTCGCGCAGCTTCTTCGCGCTGATCGAGCCGGGCAGCTGCTTCGCCGGCACGCTGTTCGAGCTCGCGCTGGCCGCCGATCGCTCGTACATGCTGGACGATCCCGAGACAGCCGAACACGATCGCGCTGTCGGGATGAACGGCGGCCCGCTGACGATGAGCAACGGCCTGACGCGGCTCGAGACGCGGTTCCTGGCGAGACCCGAGCGTAGTGGCGGAGCTGCTCGACGAAGCGGCGAGCCGTTCGATCGCGCAGGAGGCGCTCGAGGCCGGGCTCGTCTCGTTCGCGCCCGACGAGCTCGATTGGGACGACGAGGTGCGGCTGGCGATCGAGAGCCGCGCCGCGCTCTCGCCCGACGCGCTGACCGGCATGGAAGCCAACCTGCGCTTCGCCGGACCGGAAACGATGGAGACGAAGATCTTCGGCCGCCTGACGGCCTGGCAGAACTGGATCTTCCAGCGGCCGAACGCCGTCGGCGAGAAGGGCGCGCTGACCGCGTACGGCTCGCAGTCGCGGCCGGAGTTCGATTTCAACCGGACGTAGCGGACTCTGGGCTCGAGCTCGTCGGGCTCTGGACATGCCTGGAGCCGAGACCTAACGAGGATGCACGATGATTTCCGCCGAACAAAATCCCGAACAACGTCGGTCTGTCGAGCAACAAGCGGCTGCAGCGCGCGCTCGAGCACTGGCAGCCGAAGTACATCCAGTGGTGGACGGACATGGGACCGCAGGGGTTCCAGGACTACCACCAGGTCTACGTCCGGACGGCGGTCAGCGTCGATCCGTCGGGCTGGGCGCACTTCGAGTACGTGAAGCTGCCGGAGTATCGCTGGGGCATCTTCCTCGCCGACCCGTTCACGATCGCCGGATCGGATTCGGCGACTTCTTCGGCCAGCCGGTCTGGCAGGAAGTGCCGGGCGAGTTCCGCAACCAGCTCCGCCGCCTGATCGTGACGCAGGGCGACACCGAGCCGGCGAGCGTCGAGCAGCAGCGGTGGCTCGGCCAGCGCTGCCCGAGCCTGTACGACCTGCGCAACCTCTTCCAGGTCAACGTCGAGGAAGGCCGTCACCTCTGGGCGATGGTCTACCTGCTGCACTCGTACTTCGGCCGCGACGGCCGCGACGAGGCGGAGGAGCTGCTCGCGCGGCAGAGCGGCAACCGCGACAAGCCGCGCATCCTCGACGCCTTCAACGAGCCGATCGAGAACTGGCTCGACTTCTTCATGTTCACGATGTTCACCGACCGCGACGGCAAGTCGCAGCTGCTGTCGCTCTCGGAGAGCTCGCTCGATCCGCTGTCGCGGACGACGCGGTTCATGCTGACCGAGGAAGCGCATCACATGTTCGTCGGCGAGACGGGCATCGCGCGGATCATCGAGCGCACCTGCCAGCTGATGAAGCAGGCCGGCTTCTCCGGACGACGTCCGGAAGCTCGGCGGCATCGATCTCCAGACGCTGCAGAAGTTCATCAACCTGTGGTTCAGCCTGAGCCTCGATCTGCACGGCAACGAGATCTCGACCAACGCGGCGTCGTACTTCGCCAACGGTCTCAAGGGACGCGCCCAGGAAGAGAAGTGGGACGACCATCGCGTCACCGAGACGTTCTACGAGCTCGACGTCCCCGCCGACGGCACGACTCGAGCGCAAAGCGATCCCGATGCGGACGGCGATGAACGAGGTGCTGCGCGACTGGTACGTCGGCGACTGCCAGGCGGGCGTGCAGCGCTGGAACAAGATCCTCGAGCGGCACGGCCTGTCGCGATCGCCTGCGTCTGCCGGATCGCAAGTTCAACCGCGGCATCGGCATGTTCTCGTCGCTGCACTTCGATCCGCAACGGCGCGCCGCTGTCGGACGACGAGTGGGAGCGCGGCGCAAGCACGAGTGGCTGCCGTCGCCGGCGGATCGCGAGTACCTGCTCAGCATCATGGCGACGCCGGTCTACGAGCCCGGCAAGTTCGCCAACTACATCGCGCCGCCGCGCCGCGGCGATCAACCGGCAGCCGATCAACTTCGAGTACGTGCGCACCGAGGCTGTAAGCGACTCAGGTCGAGCGAGAATCCGACGTTGCCGATCGTAGCCGCAATCGGCAATGTCCATGGCGATGACAAAATCAACGTATCGATCACCGACGGCGTCGCCGTCATCGAGCTGAACGATCCGCCGGCGAACACCTACTCCTACGAGATGATGCAGGAGATCGACGCGGCGGTCCTCGAGCGCGCGGATGGACGCGGCCGTCCACGTCATCGTGATCCGCGGCGCCGGCGAGAAGTTCTTCTGCGCCGGCGCGAACATCGGCGATGCTCAAGGACGCGGATCCCGAGTTCAAGTACTACTTCTGCCTGCACGCGAACGAGACGCTGACGCGGCTCGAGCAGACGCCGAAGCTCGTGATCGCGGCGCTCAACGGCCACACGGTCGGGCGGCGGACTCGAGGTGGCGCTCGCCGCCGACATCCGCATCGCCCGGAAGGACGCGCGGCAAGATCGGCCTGCCGGAAGTCGCGCTCGGCGTGCTGCCCGGCACCGGCGGCACGCAGCGGCTGGCGCGGCTCGTCGGCAAGGCGCGCGCGATCGAGCTGATGGCCACCGGCCGCCTGATGTCGATCGACGAGGCCAAGACGCTCGGGATCGTGCACGAGGTCTGGGGCGAGGCGGAGCTGAAGGGCCGGACGCTTCGCCGACGCCGTCCTCGACTACGCGCGACAGTTCACGCCGCCGCACAAGGCGAGCCGCGCCGTCGGCCGCATGAAGCGCGCGGTGCAGTCGGGCGCCGAGGCCGGCTTCCTCGAGGGGCTGTCGATCGAGCGCGAGCTGCAGCAGCTGCTCTTCCAGAGCGACGACGCGCAAGGAAGGCATCGCGGCGAATCTCGAGAAGCGCAAACCGGAATTCAAGGGACGTTACGCGCAACTCGACGCGGTAACGCTGCCATACGTGCGTATCGCGCTGAAGAGCCGACACGCACGTCGACCACAGCAATCGAGCCAGGAAACTCCTCATCAACAACGAATGGCGCGACGCGTCCGGCGTCGGGCACAGACGATGGACGTCGTCAACCCGCGACCGAAGAGGTCATCGCCGATCCGTCGCCTCGGCGCGGACACGACCGACGTGGACGCGGCCGTCGAGGCCGCGCGCGCGGCGCTCAACGGACCGTGGGGCAAGATGTCGGCGCGCGAGCGCGGACGGCTGGTCGGCAAGCTCGCGCGACCGGCTGATGGAGAAGGCGGACGAGGTCGCGCGGCTCGAGACGCTGCACAACGGCAAGCCGATCTGCGAGTCGCGGCACATCGAGATCCCGGCCGCGGCGGAGTGCTTCGAGTACTACGCCGGCTGGGCCGACAAGGTGATGGGGGAGACGATCCCGGTCAAGGGCAACTACCTCACCTACACGCTGCGCGAGCCGCTCGGCGTCGTCGCCGCGATCGTGCCGTGGAACTTCCCGCTGCTGCTGGCGGCCTGGAAGGTCGCGCCGGCGCTCGCGTGCGGCAACACCGTCATCCTGAAGCCGGCGAGCCAGACGCCGCTGACCGCGCTCGCGCTCGGCGAGATCGCCGTCGAGGTCGGGCTGCCGCCCGGCGTGCTGAACGTGATCACCGGGCCGGGCTCGAAGGTCGGCCAGGCGATCGTCGAGCACCCGGCATCGACAAGATCGCGTTCACCGGCGACACGCGCACCGGCAAGGGGATCATGCGCAGCGCGGCCGACACGCTCAAGAAGATCACGCTCGAGCTCGGCGGCAAGTCGCCGAACATCGTCCTGCCGGACGCCGACATCGACGCGGCGCTCCGCGGCGCGACGATCGGCATCTTCTACGGCAAGGGGGAGGTCTGCGCCGCCGGATCGCGCCTGCTCGTCGACAAGTCGATCAAGAACGAGTTCATGGACAAGCTGGCGGCGCGCGCGAAGAAGATGGTGGCCGGCGATCCGCATGGATCCCAAGACGCGCTTCGGCGCGCTGTCGTCGAAGAAGCAGCTCGAGACCGTGCAGCGCTACATCGAGTCGGGCAAGAAGGAAGGGCGCGACGCTCGTCGCCGGCGGCGAGCGCGCCGACATCGGCACCGGCAAGGGCTACTTCTTCCAGCCGACGGTGTTCGCCGACGTGACGCCCGAGATGACGATCTCGCGCGAGGAGATCTTCGGCCCGGTGCTCGCGACGATCGAGTTCGCCGATCTCGACGAGGCGATCGCGCACGCGAACGACAGCCCGTACGGCCTGGCCGCCGGCGTCTGGACGCGCGACATCAAGAAGGCGCACTACGTCGCGCGCAAGCTCCAGGCCGGCACCGTCTGGATCAACACCTACAACGTCTACGACACGGCCGCGCCGTTCGGCGGCTACAAGCAGAGCGGCTTCGGCCGCGAGATGAGCGCGCACGCGCTCGAGCACTACACGCAGGTCAAGAGTGTGTGGGTCGATCTGAATATGTGAACTCTGGATCATGAGCGGTGCAGGGTGCTCGGTGCACCGCGAGTGCCGAACGTCGACTGGAATCCGATGACCGACTCCCTGGCCGCCTGGCGTCGCGAGTTCCCGATCGTCGACACCTGCACGTACCTGGTGAGCCACTCGCTCGGCGCGATGCCGCGCAGGACGGCGGCCTACCTGCAGGAGTTCGCCGACGACGTGGTCGACGCGCGGCGTGCGCGCGTGGCACGAGGGCTGGTGGGAGATCGGCCGCGAGACCGGCAACCTGCTGGCGCCGATCCTCGGCGTGCAGCCCGGGCACGATCTCGATGCACCAGAACGTGACGGTCGCGCAGGGCGATCATCGCGTCGTGCTCACCGCTACGACGGTCCGCGCCGGAAGATCGTGATGACCGATCTCGAGTTCCCGTCGAACATGTACCTGTTCGAGGGCTTCCGCCGCTACGGCGCCGAGATCGTCTACGTCCGCTCGGCCGATCCGATGCGCACCGACCTCGCAGCGGCTGCTCGACGCGATCGACGAGCGGACGGCGCTCGTGCCGCTCTCGCTGGTGCTGTTCAAGAGCGCGTACATCCAGGACGCGCGCGCGGTCATCGAGAAGGCGCACCGCGTCGGCGCGCACGTCATCCTCGACGTCTACCAGGCGGCCGGCACGGTGCCGATGGACCTCGACGCGCTGGCGCCGACTTCGCCGTCGGCGGCTCGGTGAAGTGGCTGTGCGGCGGACCAGGCGCCGGATATCTCTACGTCCGGCCCGATCTGGCCGCGAGCTCGAGCCCGGCTTCGTCGGCTGGGCCGCGCACGCCGCACCGTTCGAGTTCGCGACCGGCGCCGATCGAGTACGCCGACGGCCCGGAGCGGTTCCAGAGCGGCACGCCGAACGTGCCGTCGCTCTACTCGGCGCGCGCCGGCTACGAGATCGTCGCCGAGATCGGCGTGCCGGCGATCCGCGCAGACGTCGCTGCGGCTGACGCGCCGCCTCATCGAATCGCGCAGAACGCGCCGGCTATCGGCTCAACACGCCGACCGACGATCGCGAGCGCGGCGGCTCGGTCATCGTCGACGTCCCGAACGGCCGAGGCGGTCGCCGACGAGCTGATCCGCCGCGAACGTCATCGTCGACTACCGGCCCGGCGCCGGCATCCGCATGGCGCCGCACTTCTACAACACCGAAGCGGAGATCGACACCGCCCTGATGATCCTTGACGACATCGTCGGGTCCATGGGTTCACAAGGTTCGACAGGTCATCAGGTTCAAGAGTTCATCAGGTGACATGATCAAAAGCGTCGCAGTGCTCGGCGCCGGGACGATGGGGCACGGGATCGCGCACGCGGCGATCGCCGGCGGCTACGAGACGCGGCTGTACGACGTGGCCGAGCCGGCGTTGGACAAGGGGCGGGCCGCGATCGGCGCGATCGTCGCGAAGGGCGTCGAGCTCGGCAAGGTGCACGCGCGGCGACGCCGACGCCATGCAGCGGCGCCTGACCACCACGACCGATCTGGCGGCGGCGCTCGACGACGCGGACTTCGTCATCGAGGCGGCGCCGGAGCGGATCGACCTCAAGCTGGCGCTGTTCGCCGAGATCGAGCGGCTCGCGCCGGCGACACGCGGTGATCGCCTCCAACACCTCGGCGCTCAGCATCACCGAGCTGGCCGGATCGCTGACGAACCCATCGCGCGTCGCCGGCATGCACTTCTTCAACCCCGTCCACAAGATGAAGCTGATCGAGATCGTGCAGGCGCTCGAGAGCGCGCCGGCGACGCTCGCGGCGATCGAAGAGGTCGCCGGCGCGGATGGGCAAGGAGACGGTGCTCGTGCGCGAGTCGCCCGGCTTCATCACGACCCGCGTGAACGCCAGCATCGGCAACGAGGCGTTCTACATGCTGATGGAAGGCGTCGCCTCGGCGCGCGACATCGACAAGGCGCTGAAGCTCGGGCTGAACCATCCGATGGGACCGTTCGAGCTGGTCGATCTGGTCGGCCTCGACACGCGGCTGAGCATCCTCGAGTACCTGCACCGGAGCCTGGGCGAGAAGTACCGCCCGTGCCCGCTGCTCGCGCAGTACGTCAAGGCCGGCCGGCTCGGCCGCAAGGTCGGCCGCGGGCGTCTATGACGGACCGAGGCTGATCAGCAACATCCGGATCGATGATCTCCGAGTCGATCGCGACGCTGACGATCGATCGCCCGGCGGTCAAGAACGCGCTCAATCTCGAGACCGTCAAGGAATGTCACGGCTGCGCTCGACGACCTGGCGGCGACGCGATGACGCGGGCGTGCTGATCATCACCGGCGCCGGCGAGTCGTCGTTCGTGTCCGGCGCCGACATCAACGACATCCGCGCGCGGACGCGCGACGACGGGCTGGCGGCGATCAACTCGTCGCTGTTCGCGGAGATCGAGCGATTCCCGCGGCCGACGATCGCGGCGATCAACGGATACGCGCTCGGCGGCGGCTGCGAGCTGGCCCTGGCCTGCGACATCCGCATCGCGTCCGACACGGCGAAGTTCGGCCAGCCGGAGCTCGGCCTCGGCATCATTCCCGGCGCCGGCGCCACCCAGCGGCTGCCGCGGATCGTCGGCATGGGCTGGGCCAAGCACCTGATCCTGACCGGCGAGATCATCGACGCGAAGCAGGCGCTGGAGATCGGCCTGGTGACGGCGATCATGCCCGCCGGTCAGCTGCAGATCCGGGCGCGCGAGCTGGCGAAGAGCATCCTCCGCCAGGGGCCGCTCGCCGCCCGGCTCGCCAAGCTGGCGCTCAACGCCTCGGCCCGCGTCGACCTCGATTCCGGGCTGCTGATCGAGACGCTCGCGCAGGCGATCTGCTACAGGTCCGAGGACAAGCTCGAGGGGACGACCGCGTTCCTGGAGAAGCGCAAAGCCGAAGTTCACGGGACGCTGACCACGGTCACAGGCCTTCCTGGCGCGCGTCGAATTAGCGAACCACGATCCGGCCCTGGAGTCTGGTGTCGTCCGGATGCTCGTGGTCGTGGAAGCCGCAGATGCGGGGTACGACCAGGTTTTCCGTTTCACGATTCTGACTGGCAAGAAGCAGGCCCACCGCGTTGATTTCCGTGCAGTCCCGATGGTCGGGGTGCTCGTCCGACGTCATGTCGTGCCTTTGCGAGTCGTTGTTGATGAACAGGACCCGTGAGCCGAGCGGGACAATAATCTCCTTGGGGCTGACGACGCCCCCGGCCTGGATGACGACGCGGTTCGGGTTGTTCGGCATCGGAGACGGTGCCGGTCCGCCACCGCCCCCTCCGCCGCCGCCACAGGCGCCGGCAATCAGACACACGACGACCATCAGCACAGGTTTCATGAGAGGACTGCCATTGATTATGGCAATTCCGGCGGTGTTGGCAAAATGCTGTGCGGAAAGACGCCCGGCGTCGAGCCGTTCACCTGATCACGATTTCGCCTCGAAGAGCCGGGTTCGTGTCGGCCTGGTGATCGTGGAAGCGGCACGTCCGCGCCGTCGTCAGACCGTTCGTGTCCTTCGACTGACCCGCCTCGATGATGCCGAGGGCGTTGATTTGCGTGCAGTCCGTGTGGGCCGGATGGGGGTCCGAGGACATCTCGTGACGCTGGTTGTGGCTGTTGACGAACTTGACGCTCTCGCCGACGTTGATGGTGACCGACGAGGGGCTCACCGCGCCGTTGGCGCCGATGGTAATCGTGGCGCCGACGGGTCCGGGACTTCCGCTGACGGGCGACGGCTGCGTCCCCCCGCCATAGCCGCCGCCACCTCCACACGCGAGAAAACCCGCCAGGCCTGCGGCCGCGGCGGCATGTACGACGATCCGTCCGATGGGTGTCACGCGCCCTCCCTGGGTCAGAATGCGCTTGCGTGTTACTACAAGCTATCTCATGAACGCTTCTGTGCTGTCCGTGTTGTCCGCGACAGTCTAAAACCTATCTCACAAACCTGCCGCTCGTACCACGGCGCGAGCGAGCATGCGAGCGAGCCACGCGATCGGAGCGCGCCGGCGAAGCGGCGCGCGAGAGCGCGTGTCGGGGAGTCCGAGGGGCAAAGCCCCTCGGCGAGACTAGAAGAACTTCCGTGAGATGTTGAATCCAAGATACCAGTCGTCATAGTTGAGCGCGCCCTGCGCGATCTGGCCGAGCGTCGTGCCGAACCCGTTCGAGAAGTTGATCTGGAACAGGTGGCCTCCCGCGCGGAACTCGACGCCAAAGCTCGCCTGGTTGCCGTCCACGTCGTAGCCTGCGACGCGTGGCGTGATCTCGCCGACGAGGTAGATGGCAGGCCGGACGCGCAGCCGCGTGCCGAGCCCGACCATCATCGTGTTCTGGTCGCCGACGTCGGACCGGTTGGCGTTGATGACCACCATCGGCTCTGCATAGACCGATGCGAAGTTGCCGACCGCGCGCGAGACGATGACACCGATTGTGGACCGTGGATCGTCCCGCAGGTTGTTGTCTCCTTCGATCGTCGCTATCACGTCGAGCCCGACAATCTTGCCGGCCCGCTCGTCGAGGAAGTTGTGCTGCCCGAAGATCTGGATCGTCCGATCGCTCGTCCGGTGTACGCCGATCTGAGTACCGGTAAAGAGGCCGAAGCGGACCTCCAGGCCGATCTGCGCGCTGCCGTCGACGCCGAACGCGTCGGCAAGCAGATCGCCGAAGTTCCCCTGGCCGAGCGGACGCGTGAAGCGGTGCGTCACGCGGAAGCCCCACTTGTGCCGCGGCATCCGCAGCGTCGTCGGCAGCGCCGCGAGCGTGAAGTCGGGTTGAAGCGGATCGACCCGGACGTCGGGATCCGCCTTCTCGGGCGGCTGCGCGGGGGGCGCGGCCGGTTGAGCGCTCGAGTACGCCGGAAGGCTCAGCAGCAGAGCGGTGGCAGCGCACGCCAGCCGTACGGTCCATCCTCGTGTTTTGTCGGTCACGCAGACTCCATCGGGCCCCTTTAGGCAAAGGCGATGCCGCGCCGCAGTCGTCAAAGTCCACGTGAATCCGCCTGGGAGGTGGCCCGCGATTACCTCGGCCGAAACCCGTTACCACCGACGTAAGACGCGTTTTCCCGGCAAACTTTACTCAACACGGTGCTTGGCGAGGTAATAGCTGAGCGCTCGCTGGCTGATGCCCATGGCCTCCGCTGCGTCCTTCTTCACGCCTCCGGAGCTCTCGAGCGCGCGCCGGACGGTTTCCCGTTCGGTCCAGTCCAGATTCTGGCGCAGGTTCAGCGACGGGCAGTCCCGGCGGCGGCGTGCTGCTGACGTCGAGGACGCGCACGACCTCCGGGCCGATGACGGAGGTCTGCGCGAGCACGACGGCGCGCTCGAGCGTGTTCTCGAGCTCGCGCACGTTGCCCGGCCAGTCCGACGTCTGCAGGGCCTGCATGACGCCTGGCGCGATGCCGTCGATCCGCTTGCCGGCGCGCTGCGCGTGCTTCTCGATGAAGTGATCGACCAGCACCGGGATGTCCTCGCGCCGCTCCCGGAGCGGCGGAATGTGGATCGGGATGACGTTCAGGCGGTAGTAGAGGTCCTCCTGAAAGCGGCCGTCGGCGACCATGGCCTTGAGGTCCCGGTTCGTTGCGGCGATCACGCGAACGTCCACCTTCTGCGTCCGTTCGGACCCGAGCGATTCGAACTCCCGCTCCTGGATGACGCGCAGCAGCTTGGCCTGCAGGGCCGGGCTCATCGTGCCGATCTCGTCGAGGAAGATCGTGCCGCCGTCGGCGAGCGCGAATTTGCCCCGCTTGCTCGTGGTCGCGCCGGTGAACGCGCCGCGGACGTGGCCGAACAGCTCCGACTCGAGCAGCGTCTCGGGAATCGCCGCGCAGTTCACCTTGATGAGCGGCATGTCGCGCTGGGCGCTGTGGTAGTGAATCGCGCGCGCCACCATCTCCTTGCCGGTGCCCGTCTCGCCCATGATGAGCACCGTGCTCTTCGACCGCGCGACGACTTCCGCCGTGTGGATGACGTCCTGCATGCGCCGGCTGCGGCCGACGAGGCCGTAGTGATTGAATTCGGCGTCGCGCTCGCTGATGAGATACCGGTGCTCGGTGCGGAGCCGCTGATGATCGAGCGCACGCTTGACGACGACGAGCAGCTCGTCGACCTCGAACGGCTTCTGCAGGTAGTCGAAGGCGCCGAGCTTCATCGCTTCGATCGCGCTCTCGATCGTGGCGTGCGCCGTCATCATCACGATCTGCGGCCGATCGCCGCCCGGCAGCGCGGCCAGCTCGCGAATGAGGTCGAGGCCGGTCAGGTCCGGCATCAGGTTGTCGACGACGAGCAGATCGAACATGCGCTGCGACAGCAGCCGCTGGGCCTCGCGGGCGCTCGCGCTGGCCACGACCTCGTGGCCGTCGGCTCGCAGCGCCTGCGCGAGCGCGTTGAGGATCTTGGTCTCGTCGTCGACGAGAAGGATGGACCCGGTCGCCATTGTCACTCCCCGGCAGCTCGATGCGCACCTCGGTGCCGCTTCCAGGACGGCTGGAAACGGTGATCGTGCCGCCGAGTCCTTCGATGATATTCCGGGAGATGGCCAGTCCCAAGCCCGTCCCCGTCCGGCGAGTCGTGAAGTACGGGTCGAAGACGCGCGGCAGATCTTCCGCCGCGATGCCGCTGCCCTTGTCCCTGACGTCGATCGTGATCCGATCGGGCGCGGTCCACTTCGTGCGGAGACGGATCGGCTCGTCCGCCGGGGTCGCCCCGTCCCGGGCCGCGACGGCATGGCGCGCGTTGGTCAGGATGTTGACGAGCGCCAGGCGCAGGCGCTCGCGGTCGGTGAACGACGCTGGGGAGCGCGCGATCGAGATCCAGCCGGATCGGAACGCCTGCCTCGGATTCGGTGGCGCGCGCGGCGTCTTCGCACAGCGCGTTCAGGTCGGCCGGCGCGCGCTCGAACTTGATCGGCCGCGCGAAGTCGAGCACTTCTGACACCAGGCGGTTGAGACGCGCGGTCTCCTCGTCGATGTCGGTCACGGCCGCTTTCGCGGCTTCAGACGCGACGTCCGGCGCGCGCAGCGTGCGCAGCGCGGTCTTGATGATCATCAGCGGGTTGCGGATCTCGTGCGCGACGACCGTCGAGAGCCGGCCGAGCGACGACAGCCGCTCGCGCTGCGCGGCATCGCGCTGAAACCGCGCGATCGAGTCCGTCATCGTGTTGAACGTCGTGGCGAGCAGCTGCGCGTCTTCGTCCTCCAGGATCGCGCTGCCCGCATGCGGCGGAATCCGGCGCGTCAGGTCGCCGGTCGCCGCCATTTCGCGCATCGTCGCGGTGATGGTTCCGAGCGGACGCGTGACCGTGCGCGCGATGGCGTAGCTGAGGAGCGTGGCGACCAGCACGGCGACGACGGCGATGATCGCCAGCCTGCGGTGCAGGGGATTCAGGAAGCCGAGGTGCTCCGTCCTCGAGCGCAGGAAGATCGCCTTGACCCGGGTGGACGTTGGCGGCGCGCCGGCGGGACCGGTCGTCGCTCCCGGCGAAATGGACGCCGACAGCGGACGCGTGACCGCGATGTACGACTGATCGCCCAGCGACACGTTACTCCGATCGCCCCTCGCGCGTCAGCAGCGGCGCGAGCGCCGGCCAGAGATCCGCGGACAGCGTCGCCGCCTGGACGACGCCGTCGAAGCCGAAGACCATGTCGCTGTTGGTGAGATCGCGAAACCGCGCCGCGGCCCGGCTGTCGAGGCTGAAGCCGACGCTCAGCGTGCCCAGGATCTCGGGCTGGCGGGGATCGATCCAGATCGGGACCGAGACGACCTGCAGGATCCCGCCGCGATGCGGCCAGAACTCGTTCGTCTCGCGTCCGGCCGCGGCCGACTTCAGCCCCGGCAACTCGGCATAGGAGGCGGTGGCGGCTTCGTCGGATGCGTTCTCGGCGAGCGTCTGCCCCTGCCGCCCCGTAATCAACAGGAGCTCCGCATTGAGCTCACGCTGATAGCTGTCGGCAATCGGCTGTACGGTCTTCGGATCGCCGGTGTCCACCGCCGCCTTGAGCCGCGGGAGGTCGGCGATGAGGCGAGCTTCGCGCGTGAAGTGCTCGACGAGGACCCGCCGATACTCCTCCACGAGCGTGGCCGCTTCGTCGAGCCCGCGCTCCAGCTCGCGCTCGGCCTGGCGGGTGACCGCCACGTTGACGTTGTAGATCGCGATGGCGATCGCCGTCACCGCGAGCATCGCGCTGCCGAAGAAGATGCGGTTGGTGAGCGAGGAAAACAGGCTCATCGCCGCCCCAGCACGAAATTCGCCTCGACTTCACCGCCGGAGTCCGCGATGAAGACCTTGCGCGATTCGGTTGGCGCCGTTTCGTTCCACGCGACGACCGTGTACGTACCGGGCGGGACGCCGTCGAGCCGATACCGCCCCTCGTCGTCGGTCACCGCAAAATGGCGGTGCGCGAACACGAGGATGAACGCGCTCATGTGCGAATGGATGTCGCAGAACACGCGAACGATGCCCGGCCGGTCGAACCGAATCGCCTTGGAGCGGCCGGCGGCGTAGCGGCCCGAGGTCGAACGACCGCGCCCTCGAGAGCGAGAACACGTTGTGGTAGGTCTGGTCGTTGTTGGGAAAGTCGACCGTCGTGCCCGCGACGATCGCCAGCACGTGCGGCACGAACGCCTCGTTGCGCTGATCGAGCTTCGCGCGCAGCTCTCCGCGCTGGTCGAACGCCGCGCGCGGCGCCGGGTCCAGGTACACGACGCTGCGGCGGCGATCCGTCGGATCGTGCGCGAGCGGCATGCCGACGTCCGCCACGTTTGGACGCCGCGCCACCCCCGGCGGCGACTGGCGCAGGTCGACCCGGCCGCGAATCGAGCCGTTCGCGGGATCGCTGGCGGCATCGCCGGCGACGCTGCTGCCGCTGAAGGCAGCGATCAGGCCAGCCAGGGCCGCTGCGCCGACGCCAATCCGAGATCCTGATCCCATTCAGAACCAGTAGGCAATCTGACCGGACACGTAAGTGCGCCGGCGGACGCGGCCACCGTCGCGATCGTTGAACTGCACGGCGCACCGGACGATCAGGTTGCGCTGCAGGTGATAGCCGGCATCGCCTTCGATCCGCGTGACCGGCGCTTCCCAGGTGTCGACGAGACCGGGCATCGCGTCCAACGTCGAAAACCCGAGCCGATCGACGCGGCCCGCGACGAAGATGCGCGGGGTTACCCGGTAGCGCGCCTCCACCCATGCGCCAAGCGCGTCGAGGTTGGCCGTGGTGCCCGTCGCGGCAAAGGGAATGTTCCATTGGCTCCAGACCAGCTCTCCCCGCACCAGCCAGTGGTCCTTCGAGTACTCCAGGTCCGCGCCGAACGCCGTCTGCGCGTACGAGGCCATCGGGTCGGCCAGGAGCCGGGTCACGCTTTCGTCGAGAAACGCGCCGCGTGCCGCGGACACTCCCGCAATCAGCCCGGCCGTCGGGTGGAACCCGACACGCCCGGACAGCTGTTTGCCAGAGTTGTTGTCCGACATGCGCGGGTCGGCCAGCGTGCCGGCGGTGATGCTGCCGGTGACGCTCACGGTCTGGCCGTTCCAGTGCGCCTGGACGCCCGTGTCCCACCGGAACGCCGAGATCAGCGGGACGCCTGGCGTGATCGCCTGCGACCCGACCGGATAGCTGGGGCGCCAGCCGCGACCGCGCATGAAGAGCAGATCGACCGGCGTGGCGGGTACCGCATCGGGCCTCAGCGAGGTCAGGTACTGATACGCGAGCGGATAGCCGATCAGCGGGTTGTCCGTGCTGTACGACCGGCGCCCGAACGCGCCGAACGACGGTGGAATCCGTCCGACCTGGATGTCGAACGGGTGGCCGTTCCACGGGCGGATGCGGACGTACGCCGCGTACGGCCGCACCTGACCGAAGTCTTCAGACCGGATTTCCCCGATGACCGCGAGACGGCTCATCGGCCGCCACGACGCACCCAGCGCCACGCGGAACATCCGCAGCGTGTTGTGCTCGTAGTCGGTGTAATTGAAGAACGCGTCGTCGTCGCGCTCGCCGATCGTCGCGGCGACCTCAGCGCCGACCACGAGCCGGCCGTCGAAGGCCGTGACGGGGGCCGAGGGGAGGGTCTGCGCCCCGGCCATGCGCGCCCCGACAATCGAGAGCGTGACGAGCGTCAGGGCCAGCCGACACCGTTTCGTCATCCCAGGCGAGCCTCGCTTGCACGACACCGGCAATCTGCCATTTTTCGCGTCCTGCGCGCGCACGACTGGCGAGCGGCAATTATAATCGTCGTATGCCCGAGACCGAGCCTCGCTCGATCTTCTCACTGGATCAGGCCCGCGAGCTGCTGCCACGGGTGAAACACATGACCGCGGATGCCGTGCGACGAGCCGAATCGCTCGCCGCCCAGCTGCACGGTATCCCGGAAGACGATCCCGAGCATGCCACGCTTTCGGCCGCCTTGCGCGACGTTGTCACGGGCTGGGCGGACGAGCTGCAGGAGCTGGGGGCCGAGGCGAAGGGTCTCTGGCTGGTCGATTTCGACAACGGCGACGGCTACTACTGCTGGTGCTACCCGGAGCACGCGATCACCCATTACCACGGGTACTCGGACGGGTTCGCCGGAAGAATGAAAATTCAATAATCCGTAGTTGGTGGCTCGCAGCTCGTAGTTCGCAGCTCGTAGTTCGTAGCTCGGGAAACCGAAAACCAAGAACCGATAACCGACAACCGATAACCGATAACCGATAACCGTAAAGTGGCCTACATCATCTGCGAGCCTTGTGTCGGGATCAAAGACAGCGCGTGTGTCGACGTGTGTCCCGTTGACTGTATTCATCCCCGGAAGGACGAGCCCGAGTTCGCAACAGCGGAAATGCTCTACATTCACCCCGACGATTGCATCGATTGCGGCGCATGCGTGCCAGCCTGTCCTGTCGAAGCGATCTTCGCGCTGGACGAGACGCCGCGGAAGTGGGAACGTTACATTCCTGTCAATGCAGAGTACTATGAGAAGGAACGCAATTCTGAATTCTGAACTTGGGAGTCTTCACACTTACTTCAGCATTCATCATTCAGAAATCAGCATTGCAAGGATCACCTGATGGGTTTGATCGAGCATCGCTTCGACGACAACCTCATCACCACGAACGTCGACAAGGTCCTCAACTGGGCCCGTCAGTCGTCGCTCTGGCCGCTGGGGTTCGGGTTGGCGTGCTGCGCGATTGAGATGATGGCCGCCTCCGCGTCGCGCTACGACATCTCGCGCTTCGGCGCGGAAGTCTTTCGCGCGTCGCCGCGGCAGGCCGATCTGCTGATCGTGGCCGGCACGGTGACGAAGAAGATGGCGCCCGTGCTCCGCCGCCTGTACGACCAGATGCCCGAGCCGAAGTGGGTCATCTCGATGGGGGCCTGCTCGAACGCCGGCGGCCCGTTCCCGACCTACAGCGTGCTGCAGGGCGTCGACAAGATCGTTCCGGTCGATGTCTACGTGTCCGGGTGCCCACCGCGGCCCGAAGCGCTGCTCTACGGCCTGATGCGGCTCCAGGACAAGATTCGCCGCGAGAGCACCGTCCTCCGGCGCGAGCGCGTGATCAGGAGCGGCGACACGGAGCCGACCATGCTGGACGCCGTCTGACCATGCAGCGCATCCGAGACGTCTTCCGCACCATCTTCCTGGTCGACCTGCTGAAGGGCCTGTGGCTGACGCTGCGGTACACGCCCCAGCCCGCGTTCACCTTCCAGTACCCGGCCGAACGCCGGCCGGTCGCGCCGCGTTTCCGCGGCGTGCTCAGGCTCCAGGTCGAGCCGGAAACAGGTGCCGCGACGTGCATCGTCTGCGATCAGTGCGCCAAGGTGTGCCCTGACGATCTGATCGTCCTTGGCGGCCACCGTGAGCCGGGACAGAAGATCAAGATCCTCGACTACTTCGACTTCAATCTTTCGCGCTGCAGCTTCTGCGGGTTGTGCGCCGAGGTCTGTCCGACCAGGCCGGTCAAGGCGCTGATCATGAGCGAGGACTACGAGCTGGGTTCGTACAGCCGCGAGACTCAAATCCTGAGAATCGACGAGATGTACGACGGCGTGCCGATCGAGCAATACAGCCGCTAGATCCGGCTATTCGGGTACTGCTTCCAGTCGGGCCTCGAGCGTGGCCTTTGCTTTGAGACGCTCGGCCCGCCGCATTTCGGCCTCCGCCGCGCGCTGCTTTTCCTCGGCCGTCTCCAGGATCAGCCCCGGGATCGCGACCCGTTGACCGTCGCGGTCGATGGCGACGAACGTGAGATAGGCGCGGCTCGTCATCCGCCGGACGCCGGTCAGCGTCTCCTCCGAGAAGACTTCGACTTCGACTTCGAGGGACGTCGTCCAGGCCGCCGTGACGCGGGCCTTGAGGATGATCAGGTCGCCGACCTTGATCGGGTGGAGGAACTGCAGGCCGTCCACGGCGGCCGTGACGAGCAGGCTGCGCGTGTGCCGGTGGCAGGCGATGGCCCCGGCGATGTCGATCAGGTGCATGACGGTGCCGCCGAGGATGAACCCCAGCGGGTTCGCATCGTTCGGCAGGACGACCTGCACCATCTCGGTCGCGGACTCAGACGGTCGCTTCGGCGCTCGGTCAGTTGCTGCAGTTCCGGTCGACGAACGGATTTGAGCGTCCAGCGCAGTTCTTCGGCGGCAGATCCTCTTCTCGGATCGTGCGAAGCAGGGAGACGGTCGACTGGTAGGTCTTCAGCTGCGCGAGGCAGCGCGGGCATCGCGCCAGGTGCTGTTCGAGCTCGGCGTGAATTCTCGGGCGGCAGCTGGTGTTCCAGGAAATCGACCAGCAGCCGCACGAGTGTCGGTGCAGTCGTCGCTTCAGGTTACGCCACAGGAGAAGTCGGAAGCGAGGAGGGCTGAAGCCCATTCTGCACTGCTCCTCGCTGAACATGTCAGACTCTAGAAATCGTAGCCGATCCACAGCGAGAACTTCACCTTGCGGAACCAGTCGCTGCCGGCGGCCTCATGCCCGTCGAGCGAGGCCTGGATACGCGAAGACGAAGTCCTCGTAGTCGTTGTTGAAGAGCGTGCGCCACGACCAGTCGAAGTGGATCGGGAAGCCGAGCGCGAAGGTCTCGAGGCCGACGCCGTAGGAGGCGCGGCTGTCGATGAGCCGGAATCCGGACACTGATCGGGTATCCCGAACACCGGCGCTGGCCAGGTCGGCGAGAACGGGTCGACCTCGTAACCCGAGCAGCGGCTGCTGAACGTCGTGTCGCTGACGTCCAGACCTTCATCGGCATGCCCTCGTAGCCCGCGCCGCCGAAGTTGACGAAGAAGACGCCGCGCAGGCCGCCGACGACGCCGATCGGCGTGAGCGCCGCCTCGATCAGCGGGAACCGCAGCTCGGCGTTCGTGAAGAACGCCTTGTTGCCGAGGAACTCGAGGTAGTCGTAGCCGCGCATCTCCGAGTTGCCGCCGAAGTAGAGGTAGCCGGGGAACTCGCCCCAGCTCTTGTAGCCGCGTGCGCGGAACGCGAGGACGCCGTTGGTGCCGAGCCGCATGTAGTAGCGGGCGTCGACGTCGACGGTCTGGCGCGACAGCAGGTCGCCGCGCGCGGGGCGAACTCGTAGCCGGCACGGATGGTGTTGCCGGCGAGCGGACCGTACTCGCGGAAGACCGTCGTCTCCTGGACGAAGGTGATGCCGAGCGGCATGAACTGTGCCGCTGTTGAACAAGCGTCCGGCCGTACTGCTCCTCCTGGAATTCGTCGGCCAGCTCCTGCAGACCCGGGCTCGTTGTACTCCTGACTGAACTGCAGAATGCCGGCGGACATCTCGAGGCGCGCGTAGCGATTCAGCGGGTAGATGCCGAAGCCAGTCGCGCCGCGGGAGGTCTGCGTCGCCAGCGCGTGGTCGCGATCGATGTAGCCGTATTGCTACGCGAACAGCAGCCCCGGGTCGTAGCCGTAGTAGAACTGCGTCTGCGAGTACGCCTGCAGCGCGTACTGGAACCGGCGCGACAGGTTCGATGTACGAGAACGACATCGTGCGGTACTGCGACACCGACGCGGCGAACATGTTGAACTGCTTGTCGCCGAGCACGTCGGTGAAGGTCACCTGCGTGCCGCCGAACAGGTCGCCGCCGCTCGTGACGCCGACGTTCACCGGCGGCCGTCCCTCGAGGAACAGCTTCTCGAAGGTGCCCTTCTTGCGGGCGTTCTGCTTGACCAGCGGTGTGCGTCAGCGGCGCCTGGAAGTCGATGATCGGGCCGGGCGAGCCGAAGTCGGCGCTCGCGACCGTGTGAGCGGCTGATCGCGGCTGCAGCGTGTGGATGCCGTACTCACCCTTGTAGTAGGTGACGAACGCGATCTTCGCGCCGGCCTTCTCGTCCCGCAGGACGATCGGGGAGACGTTCGCGGTCAGCGTATCGGTGTACTGCTTCAGCTCGCCGTTCTTCAGGTTGAGCGTCCAGATGTTGTAGATGTTGCCGTTGCGCGCGATCTCGGGATCGATGGGCTGATTCGGATCGAGTCGCCGTCGACGGGAAGACGATCGTGTCGCGTCGATGAACTGCGCGCCGCCGTCGTCGTGCGTGCCGAAGGTGATCTGCGTCTTCTTGTCGTTCGCGAGGTCGTAGCCGGAACAGCTTGTCGTTGCCGCTGACCCGCGCGAGATAGATGAGCGACTTGCCGTCGGGCGCCCAGGTCGGCGCGTAGTCGCCGAACTGGTCGTTGGTGACGTTGCGCAGCTCGCCGGTCTCGACGTTGACGATGAAGATGTCGCCGAGGGCGCCGCTCAGCGCCGAGAACGCGACCTCCTTGCCGTCCGGGCTGATGTCCGGCGACTCGGGCAGGTCGACGGTCTTCAGCTCGATCCGCTGCTCGATCTTCCGGTGACGACGTTCTGCAGGATGCAGCGTCTTGTGACTTCTCGGTGCGGGCGAAGTAGGCGATGCGATCGCCTGTCGGACGCCCACGACATCCACGGCACCGCGTTGTTGCGGAACCCGCCCGGCGTCGCGGATGTATTCGAACCCCTTGTCCTTGTTGAAGCCGCTCGTGAGGTTGTCGATGACCTTGCCGTCCTTCGTCGACATCAGGATGATGTCGAGCTCCTGGTCCTTGCGGTTGCCGGCGGCAACCGCCATCAGGTCGCCGGACGGCGAGGGCTCGATCGAGACCACGCGCGACGTACGGCGTCTTGTCGCGCTTCGGCGCGAGGTTCCGGCCGTAGTCGGCCGGCCGCTCCTTGTCGCGGAACGGCTTGAAGCGATCCTTCAGGTACTTGTCGAACTGCTCGTCGAACTCCTCGGCCTTGAGCCGGAACGCTTCCTCGTAGGCGCTCTCGCCGCCGCCGATGACGTTCTTGCGCAGCGCGAACAGGAACTGCCGCAGCCCTTCCTTGCCCCAGCGCGACTCGATGAACTCGAACGCGGCGTGACCGAGGTTGTAGGGGAGGCGGCCGTCGGCGAAGGCCGACGCCCTGGAAGTCGCTCATCGGCGGAATGTTGTCGGAGATGGCCGCGTCGCGGACGGTCATCAGGTCGAAGGGGTTCCAGTAGCCGGTCATGTGGTCCGCGAGCCCCTCGTCGACCCACAGCGGCAGGCCGCGGCGGAGCAGCGAGCGCGGGATGATGTCGAACTCGAAGATGTGCGTCAGTTCGTGCGTGATCAGGCGGTAGAGCGCGTCGGACGGCTCGTCGATCGGCAGGACCATGCGATCGCGGTACGGCTCGGCGAAGGCGAGCACGCCTTCGGGCAGCTCGCTCGACTCGATGTTCTGCTGCTGGAACTCGCTCTGGGTCTTGTAGAGGACCAGCGGCATCTTGAACGCGAGGTCGTGCTTCAGGTCGGAGCTGACCTGCTGGTAGGCGCTCTCGGCGTAGCTCGTGACGCGTTCGAGGTGCTGCTCGATCTCCGGGTAGTAGTAGATCTCGAAGTGGTCGGTCGTGTAGATGTGCCACTCGAAATTGTCGTAGCGGATCTTGTTCTTGCCGTAATACGGCACGTAGGCGTCTGGGCGAATGCGTCGGCAACGAGCCCGGCGCGAGAACCACCAGGGTCAGAAGGGCAGTCCGCCGACCAGACAGACGCGAGCCCGCGTGCGCTGCGCGTTACGCATGATTCACCTCGGAAGTCGCAGCGGAGGCAGGCAGCCCGGCCGCGAACGGCGACGTCAGCCTGAGCCTTGGCGCTGCCGCGATGTTACTGTAGCTAAGACGGTTGCCGCAACGCCTCCGTCCCCGGCTCAGGACAATCGAGCGTGGTCCGAAGCCAATTGGCCACGCGCGAGCAAGCCCGGTGCCTGCGACGCAATATGGCGGTTTCCCGGGGCCAACGGCCGTGCTCGCGCCGCCGGTGTCCTCCGCGGCGAGCGATGCCGTCACCCTTTTCGGGCATCTCGGGCCCCTTTTCAATCGGTCTACAATTAACGGAATAAAGGCGCTCCCGCCGGTGTTCTCTCGCTCGTGGGCGTGGTACTGCGCCCTGATGATCTTCCGCAGACGCTCCCGACCGGCCCGCCGCGAACACGCCTGGACCGGCAGGTCCGGCCGACGGCGATCTGGCGTTTGCGCGATGAGGCGTTGTCGTACATCGACAGCCTGTACGGCACGGCGCTGCGGTTGACCCGCCGTCCGGCGGATGCCGAGGACCTGGTGCAGGAGACCTATCTGAAGGCGTTTCGGCGCCGCGGCAGTTCGAGCGGGGCACGAACCTCAAGGCATGGCTCTTCACGATTCTCCACAACACGTTCCGCAACATGCGCCGTCACGACGGGCGCAATCCCGTGGACGTGGACAGCGAGACGGTCGAACAGGCCGCCGATACCCGGGGGGACGAGCAAACGCCCGAGCAGCTGCTCACCCGCGCAACGCTCGACGCCGACCTGCAGGCGGCGCTCGACGCGCTGCCGGAGGCGTTTCGCCAGGCCGTCTGGTTACGAGATGTCGAAGAGTTCTGGTATGCGGAGATCGCCCGCATCGTCGACGTGCCGATTGGCACGGTGATGTCGCGCATCTCGCGCGGCCGCCGGATGCTCTCACGAACGGCTGACGGCCGAGCCGGCCCGAGCGCACGCGCCGGGCGGCATCGCGCTGAGCGAGATGAGGCAGTCTGACTGCCGCGAGATAGAAGACACGAGCCGTTGTCGCGCCGTACGTGGACGGCGAGTCACCGAACGGATGCGCGGCGAAGGTCGAAGCCCACCTGCGACTGTGTCCGCCGTGCCGCGAACCGTCGCCGACGAACGAGCCGCACGCGAAGCGCTCCACGCCCACGAGCTGACTTCACTCCGCGCCTCTGCAGACCTCCGCGCGTCGCTGTGCAGCGCAACGCCGCCGCACCGGCCAGCCCGCAAGTTTCGCCGAGCTCGCTCGGTCGCCGCATGGATGCGATTGTCGCTCGCCGCTAGCGTCGCTGCTCGCCGCGCGGCTGTTCGTTCCTGTTTGGCTGAGGCAGCAGCGTCGAAGAGGCGCTGGCAGCGCAGCTCGCGCCGATCACCTGAAGTGCTTCCAGGTAGCCGCCGGAGGCGGCGTCCGTCCCCGACGCCGCCACCCTGCTCGGGAATGGACATGGCAGCCGCGAGCGGCTGGGGGCTGAAGGTTCGCCGAGCGCGACGCCGGCGAAGGGCTGACGCTCCTCGGCGTCCGGCGGTGCGGATCGTCGCGGGGCGTCTCGCGCACATCTTCTACAGATGGCACGGTGAGCCGCTGTCGGTCTACGTGCTCAATCACCGTTTCGACCACAGCGCCAACGCGTGCGCACGATCACGACGTCAACCGGCTCGGCGAGCATGCGATCGTCTGGACGGAGCACGACCGGACCTACGCGGTCATCGCCGACCATCGGCTGCCGGATCTGCAACGCGTCGCCACCTACGTGCGGCGCTCAATCGAGTGAGGCCATGAGCGAAGACACCTTGAACACTCCGAACCGGCCAGCCCGAGCCGTCGCCGGAGACCGTCCCAGCGGCAGGCCCCAGCGGCTCGATCATCGGACGCAAGCGTTGGATCGCCGCCGCCGCGGCGCGCCGTCGGCGTCGCGCTCTTCGCGGTGCCGTTCCTGCGTCGGCCGGACGTCGAAGGTCGAGTCACGGATGCCCGGACAGCCTCGACAAGCCCCGGGTGCAACGTCGCGAGGGCCAGCGCGAACTTCGACTTCACGCTGAAGGACACCGGACGGCGCGATCGTCAAGCTGTCCGACTACAAGGGGAAGGTCGTCCTGCTGAACTTCTGGGCGACGTGGTGCGGGCCGTGCAAGATGGAGATCCCGGAGTTCGTCGAGCTGTACAGCAAGTATCGCGACCAGGGGTTCGTGATCCTGGGCGTGCTGAGCGAAGACGATCCGCCGAGAAGGATCCAGGCGTTCCTGAGCGAGTTCAAGATGAACTACCCGATGCTGTCGCCAACCGCGAAGCTCGAGGAGTCGTTCGGCACGCTGTGGGCGCTGCCCACGTCGTTCGTCATCGACCGCGACGGGCCGGTGTGCTCGAAGCACATGGGGCCTTCGCACGGAAGCACCTCGAGCGGGAGATCAAGGGGCTCTTGTAGTATGATCCCTTCGAAGATGTTGAAGGGATTCACGCACGCGCGCCTCGCATGCGGCTGCCGCATCGGCTTCCGCGAAGGCGTCGAGGGCAGCCCGGTCACCGTCGTGGTCGAACAGAAGGGCCCCGGCTGCCCGCTGACGCTGCACGTGCGCGATCTGCCGCTCTTCGATCATCGCGAGGCGCTGCGTCCGTCGACGCGCCTGCTGCCGCCGATCGAAGAAGACTACGAAGAATCCTGAGCCCGTCGGCGGCTCGCGCCGCCGCGGCTTCGCTCTCGCCTCTCGATCCGCTTCGCGTCCTTCAACGCCTTCCGCAACAGGAACTCGATCTGGCCGTTCAGGCTGCGCAGGTCGTCGTCTGCCCAGCGCTGAACGGCGTCGAGCACTTCGCGGTCGATTCGCAGCAGGAACGGCTTGCGCTCCGCCACGGCCGTCTACTGATAGATCGTGCCGGTGTTGACGATCGGCTGCGTCGCGCGCTCGCCGCACAGCACCACGAGCAGGTTGCTGACCATCGCCGCCTTGCGCTCGTCGTCGAGCTTCACGATCTCGCGCTTCGACAGCATCTCGAGCGCCATCTCGACCATCCCGACCGCGCCTTCGACGATGCGCTGGCGCGCGGCGATGATCGCGCCGGCCTGCTGACGCTGCAGCATCGCCTGCGGCGATCTCCGGCGCGTAGGCCAGATGGCTGATGCGCGCCTCGATCACTTCGACGCCGGCCGTCGACAGCCGCTCCTGAATCTCCTTCTTCAGGTGCTCCGCGACCGTCGGCCGTGTGGCCGCGCAGCGACATCTGTCGCTCGTCGTGCGCGTCGTAGGTGTAGCTCGTGGCCAGGTTGCGCAGCGCCGCTTCGGTCTGCACCTTCACGTAGTTCTTGTAGTCGTCCACCTCGAAGACGGCCTCCGCGGTGTCGACGACCTGCCAGACGACGACGGCGGCGATCTCGATCGGGTTGCCTTCGTTGTCGTTGACCTTGAGGCGCGCGCTCTCGAAGTTGCGGACGCGCAGCGAGATCCGCTTCTTCGTGTAGAAGGGGTTCGCCCAGCGCAGCCCCGGCGTCTTGACCGTGCCGACGTAGTCGCCGAACAGCTGCAGCACGCGTCCCTCGTTCGGATTGACGACGAAGAGCCCGCCGAAGCAGGAAGACCTCGAGCGTGAGCGACAGCGCCAGACACGATGAGCCGAGGCCGGGCGAGTCGCCCGAACGTCTGGTCGACCAAGGCGTACATGAGTCCACGCCTGACGGCGAGGAACAGCACGAGCATGACGGGCAACCCCGGCAGGGTTGCCGATTCCCGTTCGCGAATCATGGATCTGACCTCCTCATACGAGATGTCAAAGTGATATCACTTTGATATCACATCTGTCAATACGGACCGAGAACGGCCCGGGGCGTGGTCCGCGGTCAAGTCTTTGAACCCGATCCGCAGGTTGGCGACGAGCGGCAGGTGATCGGAGGCCATCAGCGCCTTGCGGGTGCGCGGCAGCTCGACGCGCTGCACCTCGACGTCGCCCTCGTAGTAGATGTGATCGAGGTGGAGGACAGGGAAGATGCCGGGATAGGTGCGACGCCGTTGCAGGTGGGAACGGATGTCGATGCTTTCGAAGAGCGAGCTGAGCGTCCGCGTGGCGAGGCCGCGCATCCACTCGTTGAAGTCGCCGAGGATGATCTTCGGTCCCGTGATGCGGTGGTCGTGGACGTACGACGCGAGCCGCGGCGCCTGGTAGCGGCGCTCGAGGACCGCGGTGCCCAGGTGCACGTTGTAGACGTGCAGCAGGCGGTCCGTCGCCGAGATCGAGATCGGCGCGCTGGCAGGCGCGCTGGCTCGCACGTGCGCCACGAGAGGTCGTACTGGCTGTGGTGGACGATCGGAAAGCGGCTGAGGACGACGTTGCCGAAGAGATGATTGCGCAGGTGACGCACCGACGTCATGACCCAGCCCATGCCGAGCGCGGCGCCGATCTCCTCGGCCTGACCGGCGCCGGCCGGGCCCGCGCCGATCACCTCCTGCAGCGCGATCGACGTCGGCGTCGATGTCGCGGAGCACTTCGGCGATGCGCGCGGCGCCACGCGCCGATCCATGCCGCGGCAGCGATGGATGTTGTAGGTCGCGATTCGGAGGTCGACGTGCCGCCGGACGCCGCGCGTCGGTCACTGCTGTCGCTCCAGGATCCAGATGAACGGGCCGACGATTTTTTCCCAGAGCGGCCGCGCCGCCATCGTCGAGCGTGATCTCGTCGCTGTCTCGAGGTCACGCCGGTAGTCCTCGAGCAGCCGCGCCGCGACCTCCGGATCGCGCAGGCCGACGTTGATCTCGTCGTTGTGCTCGAACGATCGGTTGTCGATGTTGGTCGTGCCGAGCACGGCCCACAGCCCGTCGATCACCAGCACTTTCGCATGCGTCATCGTCTGCGCGGTACTCGTAGACGCGGACGCCGGCCTGCAGCAGCTGACCCCACATGCGCCGGCTGGCGAGGCGGACCCAGCGCTGATCGGTGTTGCTGCCCGGCACGATCACCGAGACGATCACGCCGCGCTGGGCGATATCCTTCGAGCGCGCGCCGCAGCGCGCGGTCGGGCAGGAAATACGGCGTGCTGATGCGGACCTGCTGATCGGCGCCTTCCATCAGCAGCTGAAACGTCACCCGCGACGCGGTCGCGCGATCCGACGGCGAGCTGCGAATCGACGAAGGCGGTCGTCTCGCCGTCCGGATCGAGATTGGGGAAGTAGCTCCGGCCCGCGTCAGGATCTCGCCGCAGCACTCCAGCCAGTTCTCCGCCGCGACGCCCTGCAGGGCCGCGACGATCGGGCCCTCGAACTTCGCCATCGTGTCGCGCCACGGCCGCTTGCCCCTGCTGCGGATACGCCCACCAGTCGGCGATCCCGGCGCCGCCGGCAAACGCGATCCGGCCGTCGACGACCAGCAGCTCGCGGTGCGTGCGGTTGTTGAAGCGCGCCAGCGAGTACCAGCGCAGCCGCTGATACGACTCGATCCGGCAGCCGGCCTTGCGCAGCCGGCGCACGGGCGTCCCCAGAGGCTGAAGCTGCCGATGGCGTCGACGACGATCGTGACGTTGACGCCCTGCGCTCGCGCGATCCGACAGAGGCGTCGATGAACTGATCGGCGATGCGGCCGGGCTGGAAGATGTAGCAGCTCCATGTTGACCGACCGCGTCGCGGCGCGAATGGCCTCGAGCATCGCCGGATAGAACTCACGCCGTTCGTGTAGACGTCGACGCGGTTGCCCGGATGGAGCGGCGCCTGACAGGTCGATTGGAGCGTGTAGAGAAAGTTTCCGCGTGGACCGAGGTCCGCTGGCTCAGGTGGTAGTTGATGTCCGGCGTGAACAGGAAGACGAGAACCAGCCAGATCAGGAAGACGCCGCCGGCCAGCGACAGCCACAGCATCAGGGGATGAATCGGCGAGGCCGATCGCGTCGCCCATTTCCCTCATGGGGATATCATAGTCCGATGCTCCGTCAGCCAGGCGCCTGGCGTCGCGCAGCGATTGCCGCGTTGATCGCTGTTGGGGCGTGTGCGGTGCCGCGCGATCCCATCGTCCTCGACGAGGGGATGATCCACGTCGAGAACCAGACGTCGCGCGAGTGGCGCAACGTGCGGGTCATCGTGAATCATCACTTCTACGGGGGAACGCCGGTGCTCGCGGCGGGCGGTCGCCTGACGGCGCCGCTGAGCCAGTTTCAGACCGCGTACGGACAGAAATACGACCGCGGCCGCCAGAGCGTATTCAAGGTCGAGGTCACTGCCACGGATGCGGACGGCAAGCCCGTGACGCTGAACTGGGACGGCCAGCGCATCGCGCGCTAGGGGGACACTGGAAGCTATCTGACAACCCGACGCTCGTTCGACGATGCGAGCGAGCATGGCGAGCGAGCCACGCGAGCGGAGCGTGCCGGCGAAGCGGCACGCGAGAGCGCGTGTCGGGGAGTCCGAGGGGCGACGCCCCTCGGAGAGGAAACCATGACGCTCAAATCCGAATTCGAGACCCCTTGCCCCTGTTGTTCGGCGACGCTCGTCATCGACATGAACCTCCGACGGGTCGTCCGTCACGAGGCGCCGGTGCGCGGGGATCGCCCCGAGCTCGTCGGACGCGCAGCGCATCCTCGCGGAGGAGGCGGCGCGACGCGAAGCGCTGTTTCAGCAGTCGGTCGACGGCTGAACGGACGCGCGGCGACGCGTTGTCGAAGCGCTTCGAGGAGGCGCTGAAGCAGGCGAGCCAGGAGCCGATCACGAAGCCGACGCGCGACTTCGACCTGGATTGAGCCTGAATTCCGCGGGCATCGGCGTCCACGTCGCCCGGCCGCGATAGAACGTCGGCTTGCGGTCGGGAAAGCGCCGCCGGAACTCGACGTAGCGTCGGCGCAGGCGATCGATCCGGCGGTCCGACGAGCGGATCGATCGGTGCGGGTAGTCCAGCAGCATCCGTTCCACCTTCCAGACGTTGCGCTCGGACAGCCGCCAGTCATAGCTCCCGAGCGTGCGCAGATCGACGACCGCGTAGCCGGTGACGCGCCCGGTGAAATCGACGTACGGCTCGACGTAGCTCAACGCCAGCGCGCGCGCCGACGGGAAGACCGCGCGTCGGCCGTGCAGCCCCGGATCGCGCGAGCGCGCCACGGAACCCCATCGCCCGCCGCGGCGGTAGACGAAGATCACGTGGTCGAGCAGGTCGATCGATTCGAAGCTGAGCACGAGCGGCGGATAGCCATGCTGCTCGAGGATCACGGTCGCCGCGAGCGCCGCCTCGAGACAGTGCGCCGAGTGATGCGCGGACGACTGACCGGAAGCTGCGCAGCGTCGCGCGTCCGGGCGGCGGCTCGGTGTTGTACGGCAGGTCGTTCAGGAACTGCTGCACCGCGGCCGGCGTGCGCAGGCATCGAATCAGCCTCCGTTCAGCTCGCGTGAACGCTCCGAGCGGCGGGGCATCAACTGTGCGCGTCACGCACACCTCGGGGGAATACGCGACCCGTGTCCAGACAATGCATGAGTTCCACTCTAGCTCGGTTCGCCGGAACGAAACGCCACGGCTGAGTACCCTCGTTGACCGATCGCGCGTAACGCATTCTGCTATACTCCCGGGGTAAGGGAGCCCGCTCCTTGCCTGCGCCGGTCCGACGACAGTCCTTCCGCACAGCAATCCGCGAGAGCTTTCCGACGGGCAGGTCGCGCCTCGGCGCGCGAGCGCGGCGCCCGACTCACAATCGCGCGTCAACTTTGGGGTAGGTGACAGGATGGGCAGGAGACTCTACGTCGGCAATCTTCCGTACTCGGCGACGGAGGATCAGCTCACCGAGCTGTTCAGCCGCGCGGGCAAGGTCGACAGCGTGCGCGTCATGCGGGACATGGCCACGGGCCGGGCGCGCGGCTTCGCCTTCGTGGAGATGGGCACGGACGAAGACGCGCAGAAGGCGATCACCGGAGTTCCACGAGCATCAGATGGAAGGACGCGCGCTCGTGGTCAACGAGGCGCGACCCAAACCGGAAGGCGGGTTCGGCGGCGGCGGCGGTGGCGGCCGCGGGCGAGGCCGCAGCTACGATGACGGCGATTTCAGCGGCGGTCGACGAAAAGAACCCCGCTGGTAAGGGAATAGGGATGGGAACGGGAAAAGGGAAAAGGGACAAGGATTTTTCCTTGTCCCTTTTTCTTTTCATCCTTGTCCCTTGTCCGCTTGTCCCTTGTCCCTTTCTATTCGTCGACCACCCAACCGTCGCGCAGCTGGATGATGCGGCTGCCGTACGACGCGTTGGTTTCCGAGTGCGTCACCTGGATGATCGTCGTGCCCCCCTCGTTCAGCTTTCTGAACAGCTCCATGATCTCCTTGCCCTGACTGGTGTGCAGGTTGCCCGTCGGCTCGTCGGCGAGGATCACTTTCGGATTCGAGATCACCGCGCGCGCGACCGCCACCAGCTGCTGCTGTCCGCCCGAGAGCTGATTCGGGTACAGGTCCTTCTTCCCGACGATCGCGAACTTGTCGAGGATGTCGCAGACCATGCTCTCGCGCTCGGACTTCTTGATGTCGCGATAGGAGAGCGGGATGTCGAGGTTCTCGTACACCGTGAGGTGATCGAGCAGGTGGTAGCTCTGGAACACGAAGCCGATGTTCTGCTTGTGGAGCCTCGCCCGCTCTTTCGCACCGAGCTTGTGGACCGGCTGATCGAGAAAGTAGTACTCGCCGGTCCACGCGCTGTCGTGCATCCCGATGATGTGCAGGAGCGTCGACTTGCCGGCGCCGGACGGCCCCATGATCGAGATGAACTCTCCCTCCTTGACGTCGAGGTTGATGCGCCGCAGCACGTAGGTCCGGCTCGTCCCGTGCGCGTACGATTTCTCGAGGTTGCGGACGGCGATGAGCGCATTCGGCGCCAGGGACGGCTCGGCCCCAATGGGGTCGACCTGCGGGGCCGGTTGCGTGGATCGGGAGAAGAATGCCATTGAACGCGAACCTTTCCTGGTTGTTGGTCGTTCCGTCGGGTTAGACGGGCTTGCACGAGCAACGGTTTCTCAATTATACGGCGCGCGCCGCATCCTTGGCACCTTAGCACCTTCAGCACCTCCAGCACCTTAGCACCTTCAGCACCTTCAGCCCCTTGGTTCATTCAGCCCTGAGCGCGACCATCGGATCGACGCCGGCCGCCCGATGGGCCGGCACGATGCAGGCGACGGCCGCGGCCATCAACAGCAGGGCTGTCATCGCTGCGAACGTCAGCGGATCGGCCGGCGTGACGCCAAACAGGAGCGATCGGATGCTCAGGCTCATGAGCGCGGACGCCACGAGCCCGATGCCGGTCCCGATCGCGGCCAGCCGCAACCCGTCCCCCACGATCAGCGTAAACACGTCTCGTCGTCCCGCGCCGAGCGCCATGCGGACGCCAATCTCTGGCGTTCGCAGCGCGACAGCGTATGCCATCACGCCGTAGATGCCGACCGCCGCGAGCGCCAGTGCGAGCACGGCGAACGCGCCCGTGAGCAGCGCGAAGAAGCGCGGCGCGCCGATCGAGTCGGCCACTACTTCCGACATCGGTGCGACGCTCGACACGGGCACGTTGGGATCGACGTCGCGCACGGCTTGACGGAGCGTCCCAATCATGTGTTCCGGCGTGCCGGCCGTTTTCAGCACGACGTTGGTTCCCAGTTCGGTGAACTGCCAGTAGGGCAGGTAGATCTCGTTGCGGCTCTCGCCGCGCGCGCCGCGCATCTTCACCTCGCCCGCGATCCCGACGACCGTGAACCAGGGCGCGTCGGCGTCGGTACTGAAGCGCACGCGTCGACCGAGCGCGCTCTCCCCCGGCCACAGGCGCCGCGCCGCAACCTCGCTGACGATCGCCGCCGGCGCGGCTTCGCGCGGTTCGAATCCGCGTCCCTCGACGATCGGAATGCTCATCGCTTTGAAGTAACCGGGGCTGATCAGGCGGTACCAGATGGCGATGGACTCAGCGTCGTTGCGCGGAAGCGGCCGACCCTCGACGAGGATCGTCATATCGCTGTCGCCGCCAAGCGGGAGGATCGATGACAACGAGGCTGTTTCGACACCCGGCAGCGCCGACACGCGCGCGAGGAGTCGATCGTAGAACGCGCTCTGCTGCTCGGCCGTCTGGTAGGCGACGCGCGGCGGAAGGACGGCCCCGACCAGCACGCGCGACGGGTCGAATCCCAGATCGAACGTCTGCAGCTTCAGGAACGTGCGCAGCAGCAGGCCGCTCCCGATGAGCAGCACCAGGGCGATCGCGACCTCCAGCACAATCAGCGCGCGCCGCACCCGGTGCCCCGAGTTTCCCGTCATCCCTTTGCCGCCGTCCTTCAATCCCGGCGTGACGTCCGCCCGCGAAGACTGCAACGCCGGCACGACCCCGAACGTCACGCCCGTGAGCAGCGTCAGCCCGATCGCGAACGCCAGCACGGTGGCATCGAGGCCGATCTCGTCTACCCGCGGGGCTCCCGCCGGCGCGAGGGCGACCAGCGCGTCGACGCCCCACGCCCCCAGCAGCAGCCCGAGACCACCGCCGATCGCCGAGAGCAGCACGCTCTCCGTCAGCAGCTGGCGGACGACACGCCGGCGGCGCGCCCCGAGCGCCATCCGGACGGCCATCTCGCGCGCGCGTCCCGACGCTCGCGCCAGCAGCAGGTTCGCGATGTTCGCGCACGCGATCAGCAGGACGAACGCCACGGCGCCGAGGAGCACGAGCAGGCTCCGCTCGATGTTGCCGACGATCTGCTCGCGCAGCGTCACGAGGTTGATCCCGGTGTCGACATTGACGTCCGGATGGAGCACGGCCAGTTGCTTCGCGAGCAGGTCGGCTGACGACTGAGCCTGCGGCAGGGTGAGGTCGGGCCGCAGGCGCGCGACGATTCTGAGCACGACGGCGCCGCGCGATGGGTTCGCGACCGCCAGCCGCCGCGGCCGCCAGGCTTCCGCGGTGCTGATCACGGCGGGACGGAAACCCGCAGGCATGACGCCGATGACTTCATGTGATTCGCCGCCCAGGATCATGGTCCGCCCGACCGCCGCCGGATCCCCGCCAAAGCGCCGCTGCCAGAGCGCATGGCTGAGCACGACGACCCGCGGGCCGTTCGGGATGTCCTCTTCCTGCCGGAACGCGCGGCCGAGCGCCGGCGCCACGCCGAGCACCTCGAAGTACTGCCGGGTGACCTGTTCACCCACCAGCGGTTCCGCGTCACCCATTCCGGTGAGCGTGGGCTGCCAGCCCTGGACGGCCGCCAATCCGCTGAAGAGTCCGCTGCCGCCCCAGTCCACGAAGTTGCCGGGGGTCGCCCACTCCGTCGCCGGTCCGCCGCGCGCCCGCATGTCCTGATACACCATGACCAGACGGTCGGGTTGCGGATAGGGCAGCGGCCTGATCAGCAACGCGTTGACGACGCTGAAGATAGCGGTGTTCGCGCCGATCCCGAGCGCGATGGTGAGCACGGCCACGAGCGAAAAACCTGGCGACCGGACGAGCATGCGGGCACCGTAGCGGAGGTCCTGCATGAGGGTGTGCATCAGCGACTCCTCTGGCTGCCCGGCTTCGGTCGAGCCCGTTGTCGAAACTGGAGATCACGAGCTGCGAGCCAGGATCGTGCCTGCGACGACCATGACCAGGAAGGTATTGTGGATCAGCGGGTTAAGATGAGGGAGGGCGCCGGGAGCGGGCGGCGTTCTGTTCAGAGCCGAACAACGCACGTCCCAGCGGTGGACAGGCGGGCAGTGGGCGCCGGGGCCAAGGCTGTGGCGACAAGGGGGAGAACTCGCCGCTCGCTCAGCGCCTGGCCCCTGCGAATCAAACCTCACGGCTTGTCTGCGCCGGATCTAATATAGAGACTATTCCCGGGCCAGATCCTGACGGTTTCCTTCGGCTTTGTTGAAACCCGCTGGAAACTACTCCGTGCCACGGGGGCCGCTATCGTGCAGGTACGTTTCGCCGACTACCACCTCGATACCGAGGCGCGACAGCTGTACCAGGGCGCGCGCGAAGTGCATCTGTCCCCGAAGGCCTTCGAGCTCCTGAAGGTCCTGGTGGAGAACCGTCCCCGGGCCCTGGCGAAGAACGAGCTGCTGGAGCGCGTCTGGCCGGGGGTGTTCGTCTCGGACGCCAGCCTTGCCCGAAGCGTCAGCGAGATCCGGGACGCGATCGACGATCATTCCCGCACCGAGGGATTCCTGCGGACGGTGCACGGTTTCGGCTACGCGTTCGCGACGGCGGGTGTGGTGGATACGCAGACCGCCGCCGTGCCAGCGGACGGTCCCGTCTGCTGGTTCATCGGCCGGAATCTCGAGTTCCGGATGTTCGACGGCGAGCACATCGTGGGTCGCGAGCCGGGAGTCCCCATCAGGCTGGATTCACCGAAGGTGTCGCGCAGTCACGCCCGCGTCGTCGTCACCGGACGCGAAGCGTCGATCGAGGATCTCGGCAGCAAGAACGGCACGTTCGTTCGCGGCACCCGCATCGAAGCGCTGACGTCGTTGAGCCACGGCGACGAGATCCAGATCGGTCCCATCAGGCTCGTGTTTCGAGTCGTCGACGGTCCGGGCTCGACGGAAACGGAAGTCTGGGGCCGCGACTCCGTCTGAGCCAGTCCAGCCTTTCTATCTGATTCGGGCGAACGAGAACTGGTGCGGGCCGCCGGAACAAGTGGCCGTTGCGGTCGCGGGAGCGCTGGCACCCGCCATGACGACCAGCGTTCCCTGCAGCGAGCCGGAGGCGAGGTCCGAGCCCTCGACCTTGACGGTGAGCATGCCGTAAACAACGAGAAACGTCGATCCCGAGAGCCGCTCGACGACCTGGGGGTACGGCTTCGAGTGGTAGTAGTAGTTGTAGTACGTGTCAAACGGGCTCAACAGGGTGGCAACGAACGTGTCGTCGACGATGCGTCCGGAGAAACTGCTGCCGACCCCGGACGAGTTGAGCGCGAACTCCGCCCCCTCCAGCTTGACGGTAGCGCGCGGGCCGTCGTCCCCCGTCACGAGCGCGGTGTAGTTCCTCAGTTTCAGATCGTCGGGCAGCGTACCTGAAGAGCAGACCGCGTTGATCGTCACGCGATAGTTGCCGGCGACACTCTGATACGGCCGGTCGCGTTTCAGTCGGCGGTTTGTTGTCGCATGCCATCATCGCCGCGAGAATGGCGAGGCTGAGAATTGCCGGTGCGACGAAGCGGGCCTTCTGCATTGTGTCCTTAACTCCGACCAATCGGTCGCGGAAATCCTGCGATGGTGAACCCGGTGCAGTATGCAGGGCCTGCTCGGGTGAAGTCCTGACGCTTTTCTTCCGTATTCGTGGAGTTGCGCGTCCTACCCAATTCGGGCGAACGAGAACTGGTGCGTCCGCCCGAAGCATGTTGCCGACGGACGTCGCGACGCTGGGGGAGCGTCGGTTTCCACGACGTTGCCGCTGAGCGTGCCGTTCCCCAGCGCGGATCCGTCGACGGCAATCGAAAGGATGCCCGTGAGAGACAAGTACTTCGTGCCGATTCGCTCCACGACGCTGGGATAGCCGACGCCGTAGTAGTAGTAGTAGCCGCTCCACGGGTCCGCCAGGAATACCCTGACCAGATTGCCTTCGAGCCGTCCGGAAAGCCTGTTGCCCCTTCCCCCGGGATCGAGTGCGAAATCTGCGCCCTGGAGCGTGACGTCGATCCGGGGCCCTTCCTGCGAGACCACGGCCGTGTAGGTCCGACGTTTCAACTCCTCGGTCAATGCGCCGTTCTCACAGGACGCCGCGAACGTCACCCGATACGTGCCAGCCACCTGCGTGTACGGGCGATTCGGCTTGAGCTCGAAATTGAGCGTGCCGTGGGCGTTGATGTCGATCGACTTGGTTTCGGGCTCGAAATCCTCCCTGGTGACTCGAACCCGCGTATCGCCAGCCACGCCGTAGAGACGAAAGGTTCCGCTGTCCGTGGTGGTCACTGCGAGTCCTGCGCCCGCTCCGCTCAGAACCTCGACGCGCACGTTTGAGACCGGGTAGGTTGTGGCCTCGCGGACCAGGCCCGTCAGGCGATACGTGCCCGGCGGCATCCCGAACACCGTGCGTGTTGCGGTGGCCGTGCGATAGGTCACGCGAATCGTGGCCTCGCCGCGCGTTTTTACCGTCAGCAGGCCACCGGCGCTTATAGACAGCACGTTCAGGTTGCTCGACCCCCAGAACGCCTCGCTCGTGAGGGTTCGCGTCGTCCCGTCCGAGAGCGTGGCGATTGCCGACAGTTGAACCGTCTGATCGGGCGCGATGGTATCGGGACCCGTCATCTCGATTCGGGTGACAGTTTCGGCAGGCGGTGGCGGCGGGGGATTCTGGGCACCCGTCGCACCGGGGGCGGTGGGAGGCTTGTCGCATGACGCCAGCAGCCCGAGCAGCAGGAGAACAACGACGGTCGATCGTGTGGGTCGAACCTGCATGATCCTCAAACCTCGACAAGGCACTCGCGGGGAATCCGCGACGGCTACCCAGGCAATATGCAGGGCCGCTCGCGTGATGTCCTGACCGATTCCTTCTGAATTCTTGACGTTACGGCCAGAAGCGACCTCGAGCGGGGGCGAGGGTGTACACTGGTTCGAGCTGCCGGTGCCGGGCACCGTTCTTGAAGCCGCCAAGGGGCGGCCGTCGTCCTAAGCAACAGCTAATGACGTTTTCGGTGCTTCTCCTGTCGTCTCTCCTCGCCGGGGCGTCCCCCCAGCAGAGCAGCGCGTCACCTCCTGCGGACGCAGCGACCGCCCAGCCGGCGGCCCAGACGCCCACGACAGCGGTCCGCGTCGATCCCGACGAGCTGCCGATCTCGCTGAAACGCATCCAGCGCGCGTTGTCGCGGCCGCCCGTGGTGCGGATCCGCGAACCGGAGATGCGCCAGGGCAGGCCGCTTTATCGCGTGGATGTCGAAGCCGAGAAGATCGACATCGTCGAGCTGCTGGGGAAGGACTCCCTGCGGGGGCAGGCGTCGTACGGCGGCATGACCCATTCGGAGTTCCTGGACCTGGTCACGCCGAAGGACGTCCAGGGCTACGCCGCGTTCTCGAACAAGCAGGGCCTCGTCGTCGCGGCGACGTCAATCGCCCTTCAGTGGGCCGTGCTGAAGGCGATCGACGAATTCAAGAAGGCGAAAGATGCGCGCGAGCGCGAAGACGCGCGGAAGGAAGTTCAGGAAGCGCTCGAGGCGCTCCGCAAGGCCCGCAAGGCTGCCGGACTCCCGGACAAGTAGGCTCAGTGCTCCGGCCGGCGCGAGCTGTGCGTCGGCTTCAGGAAGCCTTCGATCTCTTCGATCGTTCGGGGCACGCCGGCAGACAGCCTCTCGAGACCGGTCTCGGTCAAGAGAAACGAATCTTCGATTCGCACTCCGACGTTCTTGTATTTCTCCACCATCGGACGGATCTTCTCGATGAAGGCGAGGTTCTCGGCGGTCCTGGGCAGATCCGCCAGCGCGGCCTCGCGAATGTAGATCCCCGGTTCGATCACGAAGGTCATGCCGGGCGCGAGCGGCCGCCGCGTGCCGACGTCGTGCACGTCCAGGCCGATCCAGTGCGTCACGCCGTGGGTCGCCCAGATCTTGAACTGCTGGCCCTTCGGCTCGACGACGAGGCCCAGCTTCACCAGGCCGGCGCGCATGACGTCGTCGCACGCGGTCTGAATGTCGTTGGGCCGGTTGCCGGCCTTCGCGGCCTTGATTCCGGCTTCCTGCGCGGCCAGGACGATCTCGTAGATGTCGCGCTGCTCGCGTGTGAAGGTCCCGCTGACCGGGTAGGTTCGGGTGATGTCACCGGTATACCCCTGGTAGCTGGCCGGCAGCATCGACGAGCAGCAGATCGCCCGGCTCCATCCGGCGGCTCGACTTCTGGTAGTGCAGGATCGTCGCGTTCGGCCCGCTGCCGACGATCGACGGGTAGCCCCAGCTCATCGCCCCGTTGCGCAGGTAGGTCGCTTCGATCGCCGCTTCGACTTCGTACTCGTACTTGCCGGGAGCGGCCTCGCGCATGCCGGCCTTGTGCGCCTCGCTCGAAATCGCGACGCTCTTGCGCAGGATCTCCTGCTCGTACGGGGTCTTGATCTGCCGCAGCTCGGCGAGCGTCTGCGTGGGATCGTCGATCGTGAAACCGAAGAAGCGCTCGCGCAGGCTGCCGGCAAACTGCCGGACGGGTCCCGGCGGCGACGAGAGGTTCGCCTGTGGTTCAAGCATGACGGCGAGTCTCGCGCGGCCGGCGGTCAGCGCCGAGAAGAACTTGGCGTACTCGGTCGGGCGATCCACCCATGGCGCGCTTCGAAAACATCGCGGCGATGAACGGCTCGAATTGCACGGGCGGTCATCACCGTGGGGATGCCGCTGTCGGCCGACGCTTCGGCCGGCGTCAGGCGAGTGTCCCACCCAGTGCTCGCGGCGCGTGTCCGCCTTCGCGGACGAAGAGGATCTCGCGTCGCGTCTCGTTGCCCGGCATGAGCACGAGGATCGGTCTCGTCCTGGTCGATGCCCGTGAGGTAGAGCAGTGTTGCTGTCCTGGCGATACTCGTAGTCGACGTCAGCCGAATACACGCGGGTCGGAGCGCTCCAGAAGATCGCCATGGCGTCCGGTCCGAGGCGTTCCATGAGGCGCGCGCGGCGCGCCTTGAGGTCGTCCTGAAGAGGTCCCGCCTGCGCGCCAAGCGGAACGAGCACGAGGAGCAGCAGGCCGAGTATTCGTCTGTGGTGCATGGCCGAGAATTGTACCAGAATCCGCCATTTACCGCCGGGCCGCCGGGATTCACCGGAAAGGGGCATCGCCGGGAGGCCCAGTCGACGTATGGTGTTGGCATGAGCGCAGCGCGACCCGGCGGACGCGAGTCGTCACCCCGCGATCTGGTCGCGCTGGGGCTCATCATCATGGTCGTCGGCCTGGCCCTGATGTTCAGGCGCTTCGACTGCGACATCGACGTCTCGCTCACTTCTGGCCGTTCATCCTGATGGCCTTCGGTCTGGGGCGGCTGGCCGACAGCGGTGTGCCGCCGGAACGTCGGCCTGGCGCGCGTCGCTCCGGAGTCTGGCTGATCTTCGTCGGCGCCTGGGGCCTCGTCAGCGAGTTCCAGCTGGTTTGGCCTCGCCTACCGATCCTCGTGGCCACTGCTCATCGTCGGGGCCGGATCGATGATCGTGTGGGCCGCGCTGATCCGATGAAGGCCCCGGCGCGCTCGGAGCCCTGATGCGCGACGAATTGTGAGCCGAGACCATGAGTGCCCCTCCGCCTTCCGGATGACGCCCCAACTCGTGTTCGGCCTGCTGATCATCGTCGTCGGCGTGCTGTTCACCCTCGACAACCTTGGCTCACGCAGGCGGAGACCTATCTGCGGTACTGGCCCATCGGGATTATCGCCATCGGCCTGGTCAAACTGTGGCAGGCTCAGGGCGGTCGTGGCACGATCGCGGGGCTCATCTTCACGATCGTGGGACTGTGGCTGCTGCTCGAGGAGATCGGCCTCGTCCGATTGAGCTTCTTCGACATGTGGCCGATCCTGCTCGTGATTCTCGGCGGGTATCTGGTCTGGCAGGGGTTCGCCGCGGCGATCAGCCGGCCGCCGCACCACCGGCGCAGGGAAGTCCGCCCTGGAGCGACGTCAACGCCCGCGTCAGCGCGATGTTTCCGGAGTCGGAGCCGTCGAAGCCGTCGGCCGTCCCGACAACGATTCACGCGTCAACGCGATGGCGATCCTGGGCGGCGTCACCCGCGGCAACAACTCGAGCGCGTTCCGGCGGCGACCTGACGGCGATCATGGGCGGCTGCGAGATCGATCTGCGCCAGGCGGCGATCAACGGCGAGGCGGTCATCGACGTGTTCGCGATCTGGGGCGGCATCGAGATCCGGGTGCCGGAGGACTGGACGGTCGATCGGCCGCGTGACGCCGCTGCTGGGCGGCGTCGAGGACAAGACGCGGCCGCCGCAGAGCGCGAGCGCCGCACCGCCTCGTGTCCGCGGCATCGTGGTCATGGGCGGCGTCGAGATCAAGAACTGAACGCATGCATCCCGATCCTCGCGCGCGGGCGGCCGGCTCGCGCTGTACCTCGCGGCTCTGGCTGCTGGTCGGCGTGCTGCTGGCGCGCTGCTCGCGCGGGCGCGGGCTCGGAGTGGCGCACGGCGCTCCTCGTCGCGCTGCCGCTGCGCTCGCCTACGCGTTCGTCTGCCTCTCGGCGTGGTACGTGTCGCGCGGCATGCCGCTGTCGGGATCGACGGTCCCGTGCGGCTGCTCGCGACCGGCCTGACCGCCTCGTCGCTGTCGAGCGCAGGCTGGCTGCTCGTCGCGCGCGGCTGGCTCGCGGTGCTCGTCCGGGCGGTGGCGCCGGACTCGACGCGCGCTTCGCGGCGCGGTCACGCCGCTGCTCTTCGGCTTCGGCGTGCTGCTGTATCTGCTGTCGCTCGCGGTCAGCTATCTGCTCGGCCGCGTTCGAGCACGCGCGCGACGCCGAGCGGCGCGCGCTCCAGGTGCAGGTGCTCGCGCGCGAAGCGGAGCTGCGGACGCTGCGCGCGCAGATCGATCCGCACTTCCTCTTCAACAGCCTGCACTCGATCAGCGCGCTGACCACGGCGGATCCGCCGGCGGCGCGGCGGATGTGCCTGCTGCTCGCGGACTTCCTCCGCGAGAGCCTCGCGCTCGGCGCGCGCAGAGCGGATCACGCTCGCGCGCGAGCTGGCGCTCGCGCGAGCGGTTCCTCGCGTCGAGCAGGTGCGCTTCGGCGATCGGCTGCAGGTCGAGATCGCGGTCGAGCCGGACGCCGGAGCGACTGCCTCGTGCCGCCGCTCCTGCTGCAGCCGCTCGTCGAGAACGCGGTGACGCACGGCGTCGCGCACGTGCTCGACGGCGGCACGGTCCGGATCCGCGTCGCGAAGCGGCAGCCGCGCTGTCGATCGTCGTCGAGAATCCGTGCGATCCGGATCGTCCGCGCCGGACCGGCACCGGCTCGGCCTCGCCAACGTCCGCGCGCGGCTCGACCGCGCTGCACGGCGACGAGGCGGCGGTCAGCTCGCGGAGACGGATGGCGGAGCGTGGCGCGTGGAGCTGTCACGCTGCCCGCGGCGCGACGGTATGACCCATATGACCGACCGCTCTGCGTATCGTGATCGTGGACGACGAGCCGCTGGCGCGCGCGGTGGTGCGCGAGTATCGCTGAGCGCGCATCCGGGCGTCGAGGTCGTCGCCGAGTGCGGCAACGGCTTCGAGGCGGTCAAGGCGGTCAGCCGAGCTGCTCGCCCGATCTGCTGTTCCTCGACGTGCAGATGCCGAAGCTGGACGGCTTCGAGGTGCTCGAGCTGCTCGGCCGCGAGCGTGCCGGTCATCTTCACGACGGCCTACGACCAGTACGCGCTGCGCGCGTTCGAGGTGCACGCGGTCGACTACCTGCTGAAGCCGTTCAGCGAGGAGCGCTTCGCCGAGGCGCTGTCGCGCGCGCGGGCGCGGCTGCAGGCGCGCGACGCTGCCGGCGTCGAGGACGTCGACACGCTCGTCGGCGAGGCGCGGCCGCGGACCGGGCCCGCTCGAGCGGGTGCTCATCCGCGACGGCGCGCAGGTCCACGTGCTGCCGGTCGACCGGATCGACTACGTCGAGGCGCAGGACGACTACGTCGTGCTTCAAGTCGGAGGGGAAGCAGTACCTGAAGGACCAGACGCTGGCGGCGGTCGAGGCGCCGCTCGATCCGGCGCGGTTCGTCCGGATCCACCGGTCGTATCTCCTCAACATCGAGCGCATCGCCCGCGTCGAGCTGTACGCGAAGGACAGCCGCGTCGCGATCCTGCGCGACGGCACGCGCCTGCCGGTCAGCCGCGCCGGCTACGCGCGGCTGTCGAAGCTGCTGTAGCGCTCCCGGGCTCCGGCCCCCCGGGCACCTCCAGCACCTTCAGCCCTTGACCTCCCCGACGCTGACAAGCGTCCCTGACATCATTAAATATCCAGTTAGTGAAATTAACCAACCGGTCAGTTAACGGCCGACGCGTGAAGGAGGCCTCGCGCGACGGCTGCTCGCCGCGGCGGCGCCGAGTTCGCCGCCCGTGGCTTCGCCGGCGCCAGCGTCGACCGCATCGCCCGCGCCGCCCGCCTCAACAAGGCGATGATCTACTACCACTTCCGCAGCAAGGCGGCGCTCTACCGCGAGATCCTCCGCGACATGTTCGGCGCCGTCGGCCGCGCGCGTCCGCGGCGTCGCCGCGTCGAGCCGCCGTCCCGGCCGAGAAGATCCGCGCCTTCGTCGAGGCCATCGCCGCCGAGGCCGAGGCGCGCCCGCACTTTCCGCCGATCTGGTTCCGCGAAGATCGCCGAGGGCGGCGCTCACCTCGACGCCGGCGACTGCTCCGCGAGATCGGACCGGCATCGTCAAGACCCTCGCCGCCATCGTCGAGGAAGGCGTACGGACCGGACGGTTCCACCGCGTCAACCCCTGCTCGTCCACGCCGGCATCGTCGCCCCGCTCCTGCTGTACTTCGCCAGCGGGCGCTGCGCCAGCGGATCGGTCGCGCCGGCGCGCGCGGCGCGGCGAAGCTGACGCGTGACGACGTGGTCGCGCCACGTCCAGCGGGTGACGCTGGGATCGCTCGAGGGGCGGATGTGAGCGTGACGGCGCACGTGCACGGTGCAGTGGTGCACGGTGCGGCGCACGATCCATGTGCACGGGGTAGCCGGAACGTGGCCGGAGGACGGATCAGAATGAGCACGAGATCGACGCGTATCAATCTGGCGGCAGGCCTCTTTCTGATGCGGCAGCAGGCGCGACCGCGACCTGCCGCAATGGCGCGGACGGCGGCCCGCGCGCGCCTCCGGCTACGTCGAGGCGACCGAGGTGCGCGTCGCGCCGGAGGTCGGCGGGCGCGTGCTCGAGCTAGCGGTCGCGGAAGGGGATCACGTGACGGCCGGCGATCTCATCGCGCGGCTCGAGCACGACCGACACCGAGCTGACCATGCGGCGGCCGCGGCCGATCGCGACCAGGCGGCGCGCAGCTGCGGCTGCTCCAGGCCGGCTCGCGGCCGGAAGACATCCGCCAGGCGCGCGCCCAGGCGGCGACTCGGCGCAGGCCGACGTGCAGGCTGCCGAGGCCGAGCTGCGAGGCCGCGACCGCCGATCTCGAGCGGTTCGAGGCGCTGCTCCAGGTCGAACGCCGGCTCGCGCAAGCAGCGGGACGATGCGGCGACGCGGCGGGAGGTGGCGGCGGCGCGGGTCGCGGCGGCCCGCGACGCACGCGCGGCCAGGCCGCGGCGCGTCGCCGGCTGCGGGCCGGCGCGCGGCCCGGAAGAGATCGCCGGCGCGCGCGCCCGTGTCGCGTCGGCGACGCGCAGATTGCCGCGCTCCAGAAGAGCATCGCCGATGCCGTCCTCACGTCACCCGTCGCGGGCATCGTCACCTCGAAGCTGATCGACGCCGGCGAAGTCGTCGCGCCGCGCGCAGCCGTCGTCGTCATCACCGATCTCGATCACGCGTGGGCCAACGTCTACGTGGACGAGCCGGTCGTGCCGCGTCTCAAGCTCGGCCAGAAGGTGACGCATCGTGACCGACGCCGGCCAGCGCCTGGACGGCACGATCACGTTCATTTCGCCGAAGGCGGAGTTCACGCCGCGCAACGTGCAGACGGCGGACGAGCGATCGAAGCTCGTGTACCGGATCAAAGTGACCGCCGACAACCGCGACGGCAGTCCTGAAGACCGGGCATGCCGGTCGAAGCGGAGCTGCCCCGATGAGCGCGTTCAAGGGGTTCAATACGGTTCGCGAGGTTCAATGGCCGACGCGGTTCGGTTCGAGCGTCGTGACGCAAGCGGTACGGCGCCGTCGAGGCCGTCGCGCGACGTGTCGTTCGTCGATCGCTCGCGGCGAGATGTTCGGCTGATCGGGCCGGACGGCGCGGGAAAGACGACGTCGATTCGCCTGGCGTGCGGGCTGCTTCGGCCCGACGGCGGGACGGTGCGCGTCCTCGGCCGCGATCCGGTGCGGGAGCACCGCGCGATCACCGCGGGTCGTCGGCTACCTGTCGCAGCGCTTCATCGCTCTACGGCGATCTCACCATCGACGAGAACATCGCGTTCTTCGCCGAGATTCACGGCGTGCGCCGGTTTCACGCCGCGCGCGACCGCCTGCTGACGATGACCCAGCTGACGCCGTTCCGCGCGCGCCGCGCCGATCGGCTCTCCGGCGGGATGAAGCAGAAGCTCGCGCTCGCGTGCACGCTGGTCCACGAGCCCGAGATCCTGCTCCTCGACGAGCCGACGACCGGCGTCGATCCGGTGTCGCGCCGCGAGTTCTGGAAGCTGCTCTCCGAGTTCCTCGCCAGGGTCTGACGATCGTCATGGCGACGCCGTACCTGGACGAGGCCGAGCGCTGCGCACGCGTCGCGCTGCTGCACGACGGACGCCTGCTGGCGCTCGATCGCCCGGCCGTGCTTGCAAGCCGCGCTCGAGGGCCAGCTGCTCGAGGTGATCGCCGACACCCCGCGCCCGCCGCTCGACATCCTCGCGTCCGCTGCCCGGCGTCGACGACGTGCAGTCGTTCGGGGATCGGGCGCACGTCCGCCTCGCCGGCGGGACACGGCCCAGGGTGTGGCGGCCGTCACCGAGGCGCTCGAGGCGCGGGCATCAGGTCGTGAGCGTCCGCGCCGTTCCCGCGTCGCTCGAGGACGTCTTCATCGAGTTGATCGACAGGGGGAGCTGAAAAGGGGAGGTTGGAAAGCCGGCCATGAAACGGACGCTACTCTGTCGCTCCGCCGTCGTCCTGTCGCTCGCGGCGGTCACGTGTGTCCCGCTCGCGGCGCAGGACGCGCCGACGTCGCTGACGCTCGACGAGGCAATCTCGCGCACGCTGGCGAACAGCCTGCGCCTCGCCGAGCTGCAGGCGCGGGAGGAGGCTGCCGACGCCGTCGTGAACGGACGACGGGCGGACAAGATGCCGCTGGCCGCCGCGCAGGCGGCTATACGCGCACCAACCACGTCCCGGAGTTCGTCATCGCCCAGCCCGTGCAGCTGCGTCAGGTGATCTATCCGGACGTCCCCGACAACTTCCGGACGCGTCTCGACCTGCAGTGGCCCATCTACACCGGCGGCCGCACCGACGCGCTCGAGCGCGCGGCGCGCGCGGAGCGAAAGGCGACGGGAGACGACCTCGACGCGGCGCGCGGCGACCTCCGGCTCGAGATCACGCGCGCGTTCTGGGCGCTGGTGACGGCGCGGGAAGCCGAGCAGGTCCTCGCCCGATCGCTCGAGAGCATCACGCCCACGTGCGCGATCTGCGCGCGCGGCTCGATCAGGGACTGATTCCGCCCAACGAGGTGCTCTCGGCCGAGGCACAGCAGTCGCGCGAGCGCGTGCTCTCGATCGAAGCCGCGAAACGCCCGCAGCATCGCGGAGGCCGATCTGCGGCGCCTGCTCGGGATGCCGGGAAGCGGGCGTATCGAGCCGAGCGCCACCCTCGAGCCACCCACGAGCCCTCCGGGCGACACCGATCGGCTGGTCGCAGATGCGCTCGCCCACCGGCCCGAGCGCCGGGCGCTCGAGGCGCGCGTCGACGCGGCGCGAGCGCGCATCGATGCGGCGGGCGCCGGGCTTCGGCCGCAAGTTGGCGTCGCCGGCGGCTACGACTACGCGCGGCCCGAACCCGCGGATCTTTCCGCGCGCCGGTGAGTGGCAGGATTCCTGGGACGTGTCGGTCAACGCGACCTGGACGCTCTGGGACGGCGGCCGGAGCCGCGCGGCGCAGGCCGAAGCGGCCGCGGCCGTGCGCGCCGCGGAGTCGCGGCTGGCCGACTTCGATCGCCAGGTGACCTTCGAGGTGCAGCAGCGCCAGCTCGAGCTCGACTCGAGCCGCGCCGCGATCGCCGCAGCCAGCGACGGCGTGCGTGCCGCGGCCGAGGCGCGTCGCGTGCTCTCGGAACGCTTCAGGGCCGGCGTGGCCACCAATACCGAAGTGCTCGACGCGCAGACCGCGCTGCTGCAGGCCGAGCTCGATCGGACGCGGGCGCTGGCCGAGGCGCGGCTCGCCGAGGCGCGGCTCGCGCGCGCAATCGGTCAATAGGAGTTAGGAGTTAGGAGTTAGGAGTTGGTTAGCGCCGATCGAGCCATCGACGTCAAAGATCTCACGCGGCGGTTCGGCGCGTTCGTCGCGGTGGACGATCTGTCCTTCGACGTGCGCCGCGGGGAGATCTTCGGGTTTCTCGGCAGCAACGGCGCCGGCAAGTCGACGACGATCCGCATGCTCTGCGGACTGCTGAAACCGACGTCGGGCACGCGCTATCGTCGGCGGCGTCGACGTCTCGGCCGATCCCGAACGGGTCAAGCAGCGCATCGGCTACATGTCGCAGCGATTCTCGCTGTACGAGCTGCTCACGGTCGATCAGAACATTCGCTTCTTCGGCGGCGTCTACGGGCTCAACGCGCAGCAGCTGGCGGAGCGCCGCCGCGTTCGTTCTCGAGATGGCCGGCCTGCAGGGGCGCGAGGATACGCTCGCGCGCGATCTGGCCGGCGGCTGGCGCCAGCGTCTGGCGCTCGGGTGCGCCATCCTGCACGAGCCGGCGATCCTCTTCCTCGACGAGCCGACCGGCGGCGTCGATCCGCTGTCGCGGCGGCAGTTCTGGCGCCTGATCGACACGCTGTCGCAATCCGGCGTGACGGTGCTGGTGACGACGCACTACCTCGACGAGGCCGAGCGCTGTCACCGCGTCGCGCTCATCCATGCCGGGCGGCTCGCGGCGATCGGCACGACGAGCGAAGTCAAGACGATCTTCAAGGGCCGCCCGATCGTCGAGGTGCGCGCCCACAGGCCGTGGAAGTCATGCGCGCCCTCGACGACATCCCCGAGGTCGAGAAGACCAGCCTGTTCGGCACCGCGGTGCACGCCGTCCTGCGCAACGAGTCGCTCGGGCCGTCCGATCTCGAGGCGCGTCTGCGCGCCCGTGGGCTCTCGGTCGACGCCATCGAGCTCGTGCCGCCCTCGCTCGAGGACGTGTTTCTCGACGTCGTCGAGAAGGCCGGAGGCGTCGCGGCATGAACAAGGCGCTGGCGGTCTATCGGAAGGAGCTGCGGCAGATTCTCCGCGACCAGCGGACGCTGCTGATCCTGGTCTTCATCCCGGCGTTCTTCCTGCTGCTGTACGGCTACGCGCTGAACTTCGACATCCGCCACGTCAGCCTCGCGGTCGAGGATCGTGACGGCACGCCGGAGAGCCGATCGGTCGTCTCGGCGTTCGTCAACTCCGGCTACTTCGATTTCCGGGCGACGGTGCATGGACGCGCAGAAGCGGAGCGCCTGCTCGAATCTCAACGAGGCGCGGGCGGTGCTGGTGATTCCGGAAGGCTTCAGCCGCGAAGTGACGTCGGGCCGGAGCGCGCCGGTGCAGGTGCTTATCAGCGGCGACAACGCCAACACGGCCACGACGGTGCTCGGCTATGCGACCAACATCCTGCGCACCGTGGGCACGGAGCTCGCGCCGGCCGGAACGAGCCGGGAACCGGCACTCGGCGTCGAGCCGCGCATCTGGTACAACCCCGAGCTGCGCAGCACGCTCTTCCTCGTGCCCGGCCTCATCGCGTACATCGCGATGATCACGGCGGTCGCGTCGACGGCGCTGTCGATCGTGCGGGAGAAGGAGTCCGGCACGATGGAGCAGGTGCGGATGGCGCCGATCGGCACCTTCTCGTTCGTCGTCGGGAAGACGATCCCTTACTTCCTCATCTCGCTGACGTCGGCGGCGCTGATCATCCTCGCGTCGATGGTGCTCTTCGGGCTGCCGATGCGCGGCAACTGGCTGTCGCTGCTGTTCGCGCTGTCGCTGTTCCTCGTCGGCGCGCTCGGCACCGGACTGCTGATTTCGACGGTCGCCGAGACGCAGCAGGTGGCGTTTCAGCTGGCGCTGCTCATCTCGCTGCTGCCGACGATCATGCTCTCGGGCTTCATCTTTCCGATCTCGAGCATGCCGTACGCGCTGCAGGTCGTGACCTACGTCGTGCCCGCGCGCTACTTCCTCGTCGCGCTGCGCGGCATCGTGCTCAAGGGATCCGAGCTCGGCCATCTCGTGCTGCCGCTCGTGGCGCTGTCGATCTACGCGACGGCGATGCTGGCGCTCGCGTCGGTCCGGCTTGCGCGGGAGCGGGCCTGATGCAGCGCCTGCGCTTCCTCGTGTGGAAGGAGTTCCTCGAGCTCCGGCAGAACCCGCGGCTCTTCGGCCTCGTCATCGTCGCGCCCATCATCCAGCTGACGATGCTCGGCTATGCGGCGACGACCGACGTACGGAACGTGCCCGTCGTCGTCGCAGACGGCGATCGGTCGGCCGCGAGCCGCGAGCTCGATCGCCCGGTTCGACGGCTCGCCCAACTTCACGATCATCGACACGGTGACGACCGTCATGGAGATCGAGCCGTATCTCGAGCGGGGCCGCGCCTGGCTGGCGCTGTCGATTCCCACCGGGTACGGCGAACACGTGAAGTCGGGAACACCGGTGACGGTCCAGGTCGTTGCCGACGGCACCGACTCGAACTCGACGACGGTCGCGCTCGGGTACGCGACGAGCCTGATCGGGGGGTACGCGCAGGAGCTCGCCGAGTCGGGACCGACGCCGGGCATCGACGCACGCATCCGCGTCTGGTTCAACCCGCAGCTCGAGAGCCGTCATTTCATGATCCCCGGCGTGCTCGCGCTCGTGCTGCTCGTCGTGACTGCGAACCTGGCCGCGATGGCCATCGTCCGCGAGAAGGAGCTGGGCACGCTCGAGCAGCTCAACGTGACGCCGCTGCGCCGATGGGAGCTGATCGTCGGCAAGCTCCTGCCGTACGGCGTGATCGGGCTCGTCGACGTGCTCCTGGTCGTGGCCGTCGCCGTCTTCTGGTTCCAGGTGCCGCTGCGTGGGAGCTTTGCGCTGCTCTTCGCGATGAGCCTGTTGTACGTGCTCTGCACGCTGTCGCTCGGACTGTTCATCTCGACCATTTCCGAGACGCAGCAGCAGGCGATGATGACGGCGACGTTCTTCTTCCTGACGCCGATGATCTACCTCTCGGGGTTCATCTTTCCGATCGAGAACATGCCGGCCGTCATCCAGCCCTTTACCTACCTGATTCCGCTGCGATACTTCCTCGTGATCGTCCGAGGCATCTTCCTGAAGGGGATCGGCCTCGATCTGCTGTGGCCGCAGGCAGCAGCGATGGCCGCCTGGGGAGGGGTCATGCTGACGATGGCCGTGATTCGCAGCCGCAAGCGCGCGTCCTAGGCCTGCCGCCACCTGCAGAGGACTGGACGATTCCGCAGCTCTACCAGCGCGGGCGCGTACTGGGTTAAGGTGATAGCGCCCTGCGGTCGGCAGGACGACCAGGACGTGGCGATTCCCAACCAGCTCAATCACTACACGATTCTGGAGCCGCTCGGCCAGGGCGGCATGGGCGAGGTCTACCTCGCCGAAGACACGAAGCTGCACCGGAAGGTCGCCATCAAGGTGCTGTCGGGCCTGATGTCGAGCGATCCAGAGCGGCGCGAGCGCTTCGAGCGTGAAGCGCGCGCGGTTGCCGCGCTGAATCATCCCAGCATCGTGACGATTCATTCCGTCGAAGAGGCGGACGGCGTTCCATTTCTCACGATGGAGCTCGTCGAAGGCCGGCTGCTCTCCTCGGTCATTCCTGCTGAAGGGATGCCGCTCGACGCGCTGCTGCGCGTCGGGATCGGCGTCAGCGACGCGATGTCCGCTGCGCACCAGCGCGGCATCACGCACCGTGACCTCAAGCCCGCCAACGTCATGGTCACACCCGACGGACGGGTCAAGGTGCTCGACTTCGGCCTGGCGAAGCTGCGCGATCCCGCGATCGATGCCAACGGCCTGACGCAGCTGCCCCAGGCAGGCCTGACGGGCGAGGGGCGGATCATCGGCACGGTCGCCTACATGTCGCCAGAACAGGCAGAGGGCAAGCCGGTCGATCCGCGCTCGGACATCTTCTCGCTCGGCGTGATGCTCCACGAGATGGCCACGGGTCAGCGTCCGTTCCAGGGCGACACGAACGTGTCGGTCATCTCGTCGATCCTCAAGGACACTCCGAGCGCGATCACGGATCTCAATCCACGACTGCCGCCGGGCCTCGCGAAGATCATCCGGCGGTCGCTCGCCAAGGATCCCTCGCGCCGCTATCAGACCGCGACCGATCTGCGGAACGAGCTGGAAGAACTGCAGCAGGAGGTCGACAGCGGCGTGACGGTGTCGATGTCGGCCTCGCGATCGTCGGCCCGACGCTCGCTGCCCATCGGCACGATCGTGCTGGCGATCGCGGCGGCTGGCGTACTGGTCGCTGCAGGATTCGGTGTAGCTCGGTGGCGGAGCGCCACGGGGCCGGGGCGCGGCTCTTCGAGCTCGATCGGTTCACCCGGCTGACCACCAGCGGCAACGCATTCATGGCCGCGATCTCCAGTGACGCTCGCTACGTCGTCCACATCAAGAGCGAGGGCGTGCGTCCCGGCCTGTGGGTCCGGCAGACGGCGACGTCGAGCGACGTCCAGATCGTGCCGCCCGCGCCGGTCCGGTACGACGGCCTGACGTTTTCGCCCGACGGCAACTATGTCTACTACGTGACCTATGAGCTGAGCGGCGGGGTAGGGACGCTCTTCAGGATCCCTGCGCTCGGCGGCTCGCCTGCACGGGTGATCGAGGACATCGACAGCCGCATCACGTTCTCGCCGGACGGCCGCCAGGTGGCGTTCATGCGGGGCAAGCCGGCGCAGGGTCGCGACTACCTGCTGATCGCGAACGCCGATGGTTCCGGGATCCGCGAGCTGGCGACGCTCGAGCCCCCGGATGGTTTTCAACGCAACGCGCCGTCGTGGTCTCCCGACGGCCGCCGCATCGTGGCCGGCGGCCAGTCCATGCGGGACGGTCCGCACTTTGTCTGCTTCGTCGTGGATGTGGCGACCGGAAAGGCGGAAAGCGTCGGCGGACGATGGGCATTCCTCCAGGACGTCGAGTGGATGCCGGACGGCGGGTCGTTCGTCGTGTCGGCTGTGGACTTCGGGGGTCAGTCGCCACAACTCTGGCAGGTGACGTATCCGGAAGGGAACCGGCGCCGCATCACGAACGATCTCAACAACTACATCGGCGTGAGCGTGTCCGCCGACGGCCGATCGATATCGACCATCCAGGCTGAAAGCATGTCGAACATCTGGGTGGTGCCGACCGACACTCCCGATCGCGCGACGCAGATTACGAACGGCCGCGGCCGCGGCGACGGCCTGCCGGGGCTGGCCTGGACGCCGGATTCGCGAATCCTCTTCACCTCGTCGGTCAGCGGTCAGCCGCAGATCTGGATCATGGATGCGGACGGCGGAAACCAGCGGCAGCTGACGAACGACCCGACGCCGTCGATGAACCCGGTCATGACACGTGACGGACGTTTTGTGATCTACCGAAAATGGGAGCAGGGCGGCATGAACCTGCGTCGCCTCGCGCTCGACGGATCCGATGCGCGCGCGCTCACGACCAGTGGGTCCGCATTCAATCCCGTCGTCGGCCCCGATCCGCCCTGGGTGTTCTTCTATTCGCCCGCCTCCGGGAAACCGAGCCCCTTCAAGGTTTCTGTCGAGGGAGGCGATCCCGTCCCGCTGGGAGACACGTACTTCCAACCGCTCGATGTGTCGCCGGACGGCAAACTGCTGCTGGGCGCCGGGTGGGACGTGAAGGCCCGTCGCGCGAGTCTCGCGACACTGGCCGTCAGCGGGGGAACGCCCGCCACGCTCGGGCTACCCGTCACAGTGGGCGCGTCGTGGGCTCCTGATGGACGGTCCGTCACCTATGTGGATGTTCGACACGATGCGGTCAATATCTGGATGCGCGATCCGGCCACGGGCAACGCCCGTCAGTTGACGCGGTTCAACGCCGAAAACATCCGGGGCTTCGCATGGGCGCCCGATGGCAAGCGGCTCGCCGTCGCGCGCGGCTGGAACTTCAGCGACGTGGTGTTGCTCAACGCGAAATAAGACAGCGTGCCGATTGCGGACTACGGATTGCCGATTGCCGCAGTCCGCAATCCGCCGTGCACTTATTCCGCTCGTAACGCCGCAATAGGGTCCACTGTGAGCGCTCGTCGCGAGGGAACGTAGCTGGCCAGGAGCGCCACGGCGAGGAGCACGACCGTGACCGCGGCGAACGTCAGCGGGTCGGTCGGCTGGACGCCGAACAGGAACGTCGCCAGCAGCCGGGCGGCGGCGAATGCGCCGGCCAGGCCGATCGCCACGCCGACGAGCGCCAGGACCAGACCCTCGCGCACGACGGGGATCAGCACCTGGCGCGGCTGCGCGCCAAGCGCAACCCGGATTCCGATCTCGCGCGTGCGCTGCGTGACCGAATGGCTGATCAAGCCATACACACCGACGGCCGCCAGCAGCAGCGCCACGAGCGCAAACCCCGTCAGCACCATCGTCCGGAAGCGTGGCTGCGCGACCGAACGATCGATGACGCCCTGGAGCGTGGTGACCTCGCCGGGCGGGAGCTCGGGATCGATCGTGGCAAGCTGCGCGCGCACGAGAGAGACGATGGCCCCCTCAGGCGCCGTGGTGCGCACCGCTACATTCGTGAACGGCAAAACGAATTGCTGATACGGAATGTACAGAATGGGCGGCGCGTCCTGATCCAATCCGACCTGGCGGACGTCGCCGACGAGACCGACGATGGTCATCCAGGGGACCTTCGGGTCGTCGTCGAAGCGGACACGCTTGCCGATGACGTTCTCGCCGGGCCAGTATTTCCTGGCCAGCGCCACGCTGGCGATCGCCACGTCAGGCGCCGCTTCGGTATCCGAGTCCGAAAACGTCCGGCCGGCGAGCATCGGGACACCCATCGCCTGGAAGAAGCCCGCCGAGACCGAGCCGATATTGGCGAACGGCCGCTCGGACGGATTCGTCGTCGCGCGACCTTCGATGAAGAACGAGCCTGCGGCGTTGCTGCCGCGCAATGGTCCGGGGAAGCCGACGCCGACGGCCTGGATCTCGCCGCGCTGCGACAGACCTTCCAGTAGACGGCGATAGACAGTGGACTGGGACACGGAGGTCGAATACCGGGACTGCGGAATGACGAGGCTCATCAGCGTGACGTTCTCCGGGCGCATGCCGGAGTCGACGCGCTGAAGCCGGACGAAGCTGTTGATGAGAAGGCCCGCGCCGACGAGCAGCACCAGGGTCAGCGCGATTTCGCCGATGACGAGACCGGATCGGCCGAGTGCGCGAACGCCCGTCCCGCCCCGTTGGCCGCCTTGCCTGAGCGCGCCGGTCGCGTCGGCCCGAGACGCCTGGAGTGCCGGCATGACGCCGAAGAGGATCCCGGTCGCCATCGCCGTGAGGAGCGTCGTGAACGCGACGACGCGATCAAACGAGATCTCGTTCGTCCGTGGCACGGACTCCGGCAGGACACGTACCAGCAATCCCGTCAGCCACACGCCAACCAGCAGACCGGCGGCCCCGCCGAGGAGGCCGAGGATGACGCTCTCGGTCAGCAGCTGGCGGACGAGTCGCGCGGCGCCGGCGCCGAGGGCGGCGCGCACGGCCAGCTCGCGCCGACGTCCCGTCGCGCGCGCCACCAGCAGGCTCGAGACGTTCGTGCAGGCGATGAGCAGCACCAGCCCGACAGCGGCCTGCAGCAGGAGTAACAGGTCGCGCGTCTCGCCGACGATTTCTTCACGGAGCCCGCGGATCCGGATGTCGCGCCTGGCCGAGGTTGGCGGGTGACTCTGCTGCACGATCGCCGCCACACGACTCAGGTCCTGCTGCGCCTGCGCGAGGCTCACGCCGCCTCGCAAGCGACCCACCGCCTCGAAATACCGCACATCGCGTTCCCCACCCTCGACCTCGCCCAGGGGTGATGGAGGCACCTCTCCCCGCGACAACACCCAGATCCGCGAGCCTTCCGGCCATTCCGTGTTCGGCGCTGTGACGCCGACAACGGTGTGCGATTCGCCGTTGACGCGGACATGCTGCCCCACGGCGCGCTGGCCGTCAGCGTAGAGCTGTTGCGACGCCTCGGAGCTCAATACGACCAGCCGGTCTCCGGCATTCGCATCGGTCGCCCCAGAGAAGACGCGTCCACTCGCTGCAGCGACGCCCATCGCGTCGAAGAACTCCGCCGTCACGAACGCGCCCTCGAGTTGTGCGGGCTCACCGGCCCGCGACGTCACCGTGAAGAGGTTCGACCGATACCCCGCCAGCGCCGACAGCGACTGCTGCGCGCGACGCAGGTCGCGGAAGTCACCCGCGGAGTGATTGCTCCGCCCTTCATCGCTGGTCGACGTCCACACGCGCACGATGCGCTCCGAGTCCCGAAACGGCAGCGGGCGCAGCAGCACCCCGTTGACGACGCTGAAGATCGCCGTGTTGGCGCCGATCCCCAGCGCGAGCGTCAGGATGGCGACGGCTGTGAACCCGGGGCTTTTCAGGAGCGTGCGAAGGGCGTAGCGGATGTCGTTGAGCATGGCTTAGGAAAGGGAAAAGGGAAAAGGGAAAAGGGAAAAGGGACAAGGGACAAGGGACAAGGGACAAGGGACAGGGGAAGAGTGCAGAAAATGCAACGCTCCGCGATGGTCCTGGGTTGCAGTAATTGCAATCGTCCTCACACGTTGTTCACGATTTACTAACGAATTTCGATTGAACGGTACGGGCACTGGTTCTGCAACCTGGGCAGGACATGAAACCGTACGACCTCCGCGAGCGCTCATTCTTGTTTGCCTGCGATCTCGTCGCCTTCTGCCGCGTGGTCGCGGACCGGGGATACATTCTTGGGCGACTCGCAGTCCAGCTGCTCAAAGCGGGAACCGCGATCGGCGCCAATCTCGAGGAAGCCGCAGACGGACAGAGTAAGGCGGATTTCATCGCGAAGACATGCATCGCGCTGAAGGAAGCTCGCGAAACGCGATTCTGGTTGCGCCTGATCGCCGCATCTGAACGTTCCCTACAACCACAAACCGTGCCGCTGACAGCCGAAGCGTCCGAGTTCATTGCCATGCTGACGACCAGCATCAAAAAGGCTCGATCCAACCCGCACCGAGGAAACCCACTTTAGCGGCCCGGGGCCTGCCTTCACCTGTTCATTCCCCCCTGTGCCTTACCCCTTTTCCCTTACCCCTTTTCCCTTATCCCTTGTCCCTTGTCCCTTGTCCCTTGTCCCTTTTAAAGGCGTCCGCATCCGGGACGGCCGATCCCGCAGGAGGACAGAACCTGTGGCCAGTCGGGTACACTCAGCTGCGTGCCCACTCGTGTGCTCGTCGGAACGTCCGGCTACAACTATCCCGAGTGGCGGGGCAGCTTCTATCCCGAGAAGTTCAGCACCGACAAGATGCTGGCGTTCTACTCGGAGCGGCTGCCCACGGTCGAGATCAATTACACGTTCTACAGAGCGCCGAGCGAGAAGCTGCTGGCCGGCTGGGCGGCGGGGACGCCCGAGCACTTCACGTTCACGCTCAAGGCGCCGCGCCGCATCACGCACGATTCCAAGCTGCAGCGATGCGAGGAACTGACCCAGAGCTTCTGCCAGACCGCGCGGACGCTTGGGCCCAAGCTCGCGGTGCTCCTGTTTCAGCTGCCGCCGACATTTCGGAAAGCGGCCGCGGTGCTGCGCGATTTCACGGACGTGCTGCCCGACGGCGTCCGCGCCGCGTTCGAGTTCCGCCACGCGTCATGGCTCGACGAGGAAGTGTTCGAGATCCTCGCGGCTCGCAATCTGGCGCTCTGCATTGCCGACAGCGAGAAGATGAGCACGCCCGTGCGCATGACCGCCGACTATGCCTACTTCCGGCTGCGTGATGAAGGCTATCAGGAGGCGGACATCGATCGCTGGGCCCAGACCATCGGCGGGCTGGACGGCCTAACGGATGCCTTTGTCTACTTCAAGCACGAAGAGCAGGGACTTGGTCCCGAGTTCGCGCAGAAGCTGATCGCGCGACTTCCTCAGCGAACGCCATGATCTGCGCCTCCGCCCAGTAACCGTCCGTGCCCTCGCGCGCGTCCGCGACGAATGCGCAGTGCCCGCCGTGCCGCGTGATGATGACGCGCAGGCGCGGGTTTCCGGTCACCTTCGGATCGCGGAACGGCCCCGGCGGCACGAACGGATCGTCCTCGGCGCTGATGACGAGCGCCGGGACGCGCACGCGATCGATGACGCGCATCGCGCTCGCCCGATGGTAGTAGTCGGACGCGTCGCGGAACCCGAAGTGCGGCGCCGTATACGTCTCGTCGAACTGCCGCACCGTGCTGATCGAATCGAGCCGCTCCACAGAGAAGCGTTGCGGAAACCAGCGCGCTTTGCGCCGCATCCGTCCTTTGAGGCCACGGACGAAGTTCCACTGATACGCGAAATTCTGCCGACGCTCGAGCGCGCGAACGCACGCTTCGAGCTCCACCACCGGTGAGACGGCGGCCACGCCGCGGAGTTGCGCCGGTGGCGCGTCGCCGTAGTCGCCCGCGAGCTTCAAGCCGAGATTGCCCCCCAGCGAATACCCCGCCACCACGATGTCCCCGATCCCGTCGCGATCCGCCAGCTCGCGAATCACGTGATCGGCGTCGGCGGTCAGTCCGGAATGGTAGAGGCCGGCGGCCAGCTGTTCGGTGCCGCCGCAATTGCGCTGGTTGAGCAGGATCACGTTGAAGCCTGCCCGGTAGCCTTTGTCCGCGAGGCCGCGCATGTAGTGGGCGTCGCTCGATCCCTCGAGCCCGTGCAGTGCCAGAAGCGCGGGATGCCGCGCGCGATCGGCCTGCCAGTGACAGTGCGCGAGGATCTTCGTGTCTGGCGCGACGTCGAAGAACCGATCCGTCGGGGGAGGCAGGTCGGGAAAGTGCCGGGGTCGGCCCCAGGCGTAAATGGTCATGAGATGGCCGTTGCGCAGGCCTTTTTTGGGCTCGTAGTGGCTCATGTCACGGTCGAGTAAACAAGTGTACCGCACGCGCCGATAGGCAGGAGAGATTGGGCTCGTGTTGGAAAGGTGCAAACATGTGCACACCGTTGCATGAACGCTTGAGGCTGGCTCGTGAACGTCGCGGCCTGCCGCTCCAGAAGATGGCGCGCGAGTGGGGTGTCCGGGAACATAACCTCGCGCTGATCGAACAGGATGCCTTTGAGGACCTTCCGTCCGGTCTCTACGGACGAGCGGCGGTTCGGGCCTATGCCGCCGCGGTCGGGCTGGCACCTGACGAAGCCGTGGCGGAGGTCATCCATCGGCTGCGGGTGCCGGAAGATCCGCTCGATGGGCTGGCGCGCGTGCGTGGACTCAGCCGACCGCCGGCGCGCAAACCGCGGGAGGAGGCCGCCGAGGCCAACCCCGCGCCTGCCGCAGCGGGAGGTCGGTGGCGCACCCAGGCCGCTGCCGCCACGGACGCGGCGCTGCTCCTGGCCATCGACTACGCGCTGCTGCAGATAACGGCATTTGTGGCGGGTGTGTCGGTCGGAACGCTGATCCGTTCCGGCGCGCCCTCGCTCGTCCTGCTGTACGCATTGATCGCTGGCCTGTACTTCGTGCTGCTCGGCGGAGTCGGAGCAGGCACGCCCGGCGTCCGTCTGGCGCACGCACTCCCGGATGAGGGAGCCGTCGGAGCGCTCGACATTCACACGGCGCTCGAGCGCGGGCTTCGTTACGCCCGGCGCGAGGGCTCGAGCCTGATCAAGTGGCCGGCGAACAGCGTCCTGCATCGCGACTGGCTCCGGATGCGTCGCGCGTGGGGCCGGGTTTTCTAGCGCAGCCGATATACGCGGATCGGGCCTGACGCGAACGCGACAGGCAGGTCGAACGTCCGCTCGGTCACAAAGTAGTCGAGGCCGTGGCGCGCGCCGAGGTCGCGAGCGCGTTCGGTCGTGAGCGCGCCGAAGTCGCCGAGCTCCTGGATGCGATCGCGCGTGCGCAACGCGATCGCGCGATCGTACATCCCGACGGCCCGATCCTTGAGCGGTTCGATGAAGACATCCCGCTCACCGGCCACACGCACGCTCGTGCCGTAGAGCACCGCGTGCAGCGGGTCGGCCAGCCACCCGCTTCCCGGGTCCGATGCGCGCGCCCAGGCCATCGCGCGGCCCCAGTCGTCATCCCTGACATAGACCTGCGCAATCGGCCGATCGGGGAACTCGACCAGCTTCACATAGGTGCCGCGCACCACGGACAGCATTGCGAGTGCGACTGCGACGACCCGAGCGCGTGCCTCGCGGGCGCCGCCGTACTCGGCCAGTACCCAGACGACATAGATCACCGCGAGGAAATCGAGCATCCAGAAAATCCTGCCCGGTTGCAGCTGAATGGCGATCGCGACGCGCGCGGCGTTGAGCGGAAGCAACGCGGCGAAGACGAGCACGAGCGTCAGACACCCGACGACGAGGCCGGTCTCGCGCGCGCTGCTGTGCCCCGACGCCCGTCGAAGCCGCCAAATCCACACGATCGCCGGGATGTATGCGAGGTTGACGAGCCACGCGGTGGCGGGCCAATCGAGCGGAAAAAGATAGTTCCGTTCGACCAGGGTCTGGTACCACGGCTCGTCCATCCGAACGAGGCGTCCGGCCAGCGGTCCCACCAGCAACGCCCAGCCCCCCACGACCGCTCCGACCGTGGCCGCCACGGAGAGCGGCAGTCGCATCTTGCGCTCTGCGACGAACGTCGCGACGACGATCCAGATCGCGAGCCACAGTCCCGTCGTTGGATGGAGCGCGCTGGCGACGGCGACCAGCGCGAAGGCGGTGATGTAGCCGGCGCGCAGGAATGACGCGATGGCCAGGGCGCCGATCGCAAACGACAACTGCCGTGGATGAAAGTAGCCCTCGAGGGTATTCGTTCCCGATCTGATGATGGCGTGGCGGAGGGTCATCGCCGCCAGCAGCGCCAGCATCGCCCATCGAGTCTGATACAACGACCCCGCAATGCGTGTGGCGGCGAACGCCAGGAGGGTCAACGCCAGGAGGTACAGGACGCCGAACAGGGTTGGCAGCGAGATCCCCGTGCCCCTCAGGATCGGCGCCACGACATCGTCGACGAGCGTCAGCTGCGCTTGCGCGCGGATGAGATCCGTGTCGCGGGGATAGAGCGCCGGATTCGCGCGCGCGAGGACGGCAGGCGCATAGAAGGCCTGGTCGGATGCACCGTAGCGGTAGCCGGCCGAGTTGAGCGTCGCCAGGATGATGAAGGCGACAAGCGACAGCGCCTTACTGTTCATCCGCCGTGGGGCCGTAAACCGGCGGCAGCGGCACGTCTTTCAATCGCAGGTAGACGGTCAACTGGCCGCGATGATGGATCGAGTGGTTCATGACGAAGCTGCGCAACGCGCTGATCCTCGGCAGCGTGAAGATCTCGTGCTCGCCTTTCTTGAGCGTCCACGGCACGACCAGCTCGGCGTCGGTGCGGGCCGCCAGGTTCCGGCGTGCCGACGCGACTTTCTGGTCGAACTCCTGCAATAGCGCCGCTCTCGACGGCGGCAGTCTGGGACGCGAGTCTTCTCCAAGCGCCAGGAGGTCGAGCTCCTCCTTGTCGAGGATAAAGCTGCACCAGATCGGGATGTTCGCGAGGTGTCCGGACAGTTGCCCGAGCGACATCGACTTGTCGTGCGGCTTCCAGGCGAACTCGGCCTCAGGCACGCGGTCGAGAAGCCGCCGCGTCGTGCCCATTTCGTGGTCGTACTCCGGGAGCAGCGCATCGGTGATCGGCATAAGCGGACAGTATACGGGAATTCGATCGCCCTCACGCGTGTTGCGCAACGCGGTCATGAGCACTATTGATTCTTCGCGGGGCGGCAATGCATTATTCTCATTGAGGGAGCTACAACCTGTCTCATAAGCCTCGTGCGCGTGAGCATGGCGAGCGAGCCACGCGACCGGAGCGCGCCGGCGAAGCGGCGCGCGACCCTTCGACAGGCTCAGGGTCGCCCTGAGCGACGTCGAAGGGCGAGAGCGCGTGTCGGGGAGTCCGAGGGGCGAAGCCCCTCGGTTAATCGATAATCATGGAACTCGAGATTCGACACCTGAAGCTCGTTCAGGCGATTGCCGACGAGGGGACCGTCACCCGGGCGGCGGATCGTCTGCACCTGACGCAGTCCGCGCTCAGCCACGGGCTCCGCGACGCCGAGGAGAAGCTCGGCACGCAGCTGTTCCTGCGTCTGCGGCGCAAGATGACGCTTACGCCGGCAGGGGAGCGGCTGCTGGCCGCCGCTCGCGTCCTGCTGGCAGAGCTGCACCGGGCCGAGGAAGCGGTGCGCGGCACCGGGTCGGGCGACCGCGGTGCGCTGCGCATCAGCACCGAGTGCTTCACCTGTTACCACTGGCTGCCGTCGCGATTCCAGATATTCCAGCAGGCGTTTCCGAACGTCGAGCTCCAGGTGATGGTGGAAGCCACGCGGCAGCCGTTGCCGTACCTGCTCGACGGCAAGCTCGACGTGGCGATCGTCCATCACGCCGTTCACGACAAGCGGCTGACGTACCGGCCGCTGTTCCGGGACGAAATCGTGGCGGTCGTCAGACCGGATCATCCGCTGGCGCGCCGTCCGTATCTGCGTGCGCAGGACTTTGCCGATCAGCACCTGGTCACCTTCGTCATCCCGAAGGAGGCGAGCCTGCTGTTCCAGAAGGTGCTCGGCCCGGCCGGCGTGGAGCCGGCGCGCATCTCGTACGTGCAGCTGACGGAAGCCACGATTGAAATGGTCAAGGCGGGAATGGGCATCAGCGCGCTGCCGAGGTGGGTCGCCGCGCCGTACGTGGACGGCGGCGCGCTGAAGCTCGTGTCGATCACGCCGAAGGGTCTGTACCGGAGTTGGTACGCCGCGCAATTGAAGAGCGCGTCCGCTCCGCGATACGTCACGGAGTTCGTCGATCTTCTCGCGCGGAACCCGATCCCGCTCGGCAGGAATGCGGCCGAACGCAAGCGGATCACGGCGGCGGTGACGCTGCCGGCCGTGACCCCGATGCGTGTCGCTCGCGCCCGGTAACGGCCGAGGCTACCGGAAGCTGTCTGCTTCGACGAGCAGCGTCGTCATCAGGTCGCGGCCGCCCACCGACAGCTTGACGATATAGGTGCCCGGATCGACCGCGTTGTCCGGCGCGATGAATGTCGGTCCTCCACCGCGCCCGCCGCGCCCGCCCCGACCACCTCCACCGCCGCCTCGTCCTTCTGCGCCTTCAGGCGGCGCCGGAGGCGGATTAGGCGTCAGATTCCACTGCACGCGATTGATGCCGGCGTCCTTCGTTCCGTTCAGCTCGCGAACGACCCGACCAGCCGTGTCGTTGATCGTGATCTTGACGTCGCCGGCGGGCGCCGCCTTGAGGAAGTAGCTGATCGTCGCGCCGCCGGCCGGATTCTGACCCCGGAAGTGCTTGGCGCCGCCGAGCCCTCGCGCCAGCATCGTATCTTCTGCCCACGCCGTCGTCGGCCGGACGTCGAAGAGATGCGCGTCGGTCGTCATGACGGCATCGGCCAGCTGCTGCAACGGCGTGATGTCGTCGATGATCCAGATGCTTCGTCCGTGCGTGCCCACGATCAGATCGTTGTCGCGCGGATGCACGAGCAGATCGTCGATCCGGACCGTCGGCAGGCCCGTCATGAACTTCTTCCATTCCCTGCCGGCGTTGAGCGAGATGAAGACCGCGTACTCGGTTCCGAGATAGAGGAGGTTGCGGTTCTTCGGATCCTCGCGCATCACGTTGACGTTGCCCTCCGGCAGGTTGCCGGCAATGGACGACCACGTGGCGCCGTAGTCCTTCGTCACGAACACGTACGGTTTGTGATCGTCGCTGCGATGACCGTCGAACGTCACGTAGCACGTGCCGGCGTCGAAGTGAGACGGTTCGACCCGTGACACGTGCGTCTCTTTCGGAACGCCCTTGACGTTGGCGACGACGTTCTTCCAGGTGGCGCCGCCATCGCGGGTCACCTGAACGTTGCCGTCGTTCGTGCCCGCCCAGACGACGCCCTGAGCCACGGGCGATTCCCCGATGGTCACGACGTTGCTGTACGACGCCGCGCCGTCGTGCTTCGACGCCATCGGTGCGGTGCCCTGGACACCCATGATGGGCCGATCGTTTCTCCCGACGTTGTTGGTCAGGTCGGGCGACGCGGTCCACGTGTCGCCGCGCGTGGTCGACTTGAACACGCGATCCCCACCGAGATAGATCGTGCTCGGATCGTGCGGCGACAGGATGAAGGGCGTGTTCCAGTAGAACCGGAAATTCGTGCCCGGCGCCGGCGGCGGGACGATGTTGCCCGGTCCGCCGCCACGGCCGCCGCGTCCACCGCCCTGAGCGGCAGGGGCATCGGGATCCGGCGTTCCGCCGCCCGCCCCCCGTCCACCCTGCCCCGGGAGCGACGGGCCGCTCGGGCGGATACTCCGCGCCTGCCCCGTGCGAAGGTTGTAGCGGTTGGTGTTGCCGTCCTGCGATTCGGAGTAGCCGATCGTCCAGTCGCGGGGATCGTTCTGGGTGTAGAAACCGTCGCCGCCGCCGATGCGATACCAGTCGGTGATCACGCTGCCGGTGTTGCTCCGCACGGCGCTCGGGCCGCACCAGGACCCGTTGTCCTGCAGGCCGCCGCAGACGTAGTACGGCTTCCGCATGTCGGCGCTGATCGCGTAGAACTGCCCGGTCGGCATCGTGCTGACCTCTTCCCACGTGGCGCCCTGGTCGTAGCTCACGTCGAAGCCGCCGTCGTTGCCGATCAACAGATGGTTGCTGTTGCGCGGGTTGATCCAGAGCGTGTGGTGATCGCCGTGGCTCTGGCCCCCCATGGGCTGGAACGTCTTGCCGCCGTCGATGGACTTCGACGCCCCCGCGCCCAGCGTGTAGATGATCTGGTCGTTGTTCGGGTCGACGCGAATCTTGCTGTAGTACATCGGGCGGTTGTTGTTGTCGCTCATGAACCGCCACGACTGCCCGCCATCGTCCGATCGCCACACGCCGTTCGTTTCGTTCGGATCCGGCGGAGGACCTTCCCCGCGGCCGCCGCGCCCGCCGCCGCCTCCGCCTCCACCACCGCCGCCGCGGCCCTGGCCCGGCTGCACGAGGGTTCCATCGCGGTTGACGCCAGCGCCCGTGCCGCCGCTCGGCCCGACTTCAATCTGCGCGAGGATCACATTCGGTTTGGTGCGGCAGATGTCCAGTCCGATGCGGCCGATGATGGGATTGTTCGGCAGGCCGTTGCCTGTCACGTTCGTCCAGCTCTTGCCGCCATCGGTCGTCTTCCAGATCCCGCTGCCCGGTCCGCCGCCGTTGAATCCCCACGCCGTCCGCCGTCGCTGATAGGACGACGCCCACAAGGTGTCGGGCTCGGTCGGATGCATGACCAGGTCGATGAATCCCGTGTCGTTGTTGATGAACTTCGTGTTCGTCCACGTCTTCCCGCCGTCGCTCGACTTGTACAGCCCGCGTTCGGCGTTTGCACCAAAGAGGTGTCCCGCGGCGGCCACATAGACGATGTTCGGATCGGTCGGGTGGATGACGACCTTGGCAATCGTCTGCGTCTCCTTCAACCCGGAGAACGCAAAGGTCTTTCCCCCGTCCGTCGATTTGTAGATCCCTCCGCCGAAAGAGGAGCTCTGCCGGTTGTTCGGCTCGCCGGTGCCGACGAACACAATCTGCGGATTGGATCGCGACACCGCGATGTCGCCGATCGACGTCACCGGCTGCTCGTCGAAGAGCGGGGTCCAGGTCGTGGCGTTGTTCTCGGTCTTCCAGACGCCGCCCGTCGCGTAGCCCAGGTAGATGGTGGACGGGTTGTTCTCGTCGACGGTGATGTCGTCGAGACGGCCGCCCATCGCCGTCGGGCCAATCGATCGCCAGACGAAGCGCTGCAGGAGGGGGTCCTTCGACTGGTTGATCGCCGGCGGCGGTACAGGGGGCGGCTGGCCCTGGGGCTGCTCGGCCAGCAGGCCCCGACCGCCGATTGTGCAGAGGCCAAATCCAGCCAATACCAACAGGTGGGTGCGCACGCGTCCGCCCATCGTCAGTCTCCTTTTGAGCTGCCCAGGGGCACCCCGAGCGGTCCCGTGGCCAATTGAGGCGAATCTACGACGAACGCTAGGAGAACGCTTACCTGCTGAAGTCGACTTTCGGTAGTTTCTTGGCGTCCGCCGGCGCCTCGAAGTAGGGGTATTCCTTGAAGCCGAAAACCTTGGCGGTCACGTTCGATGGGAAGCTGCGGCGCAGTGTGTTGAACTGCTGCACCTGTTCGTTGTAGCGCATGCGCGCGACCGAGATCCGGCTCTCGGTTCCAGCCAGTTCGTCCTGAAGCCGTTGAAAGTTGGCGTCAGACTTGAGCTGAGGATAGTTCTCGACGACCACCAGCAACCTGCCGAGTGCGCTGTCCTGCGCCTTTGCCGCCTCGACCTGTTCCGCGGGTGTCTTCGCGTTCAAGAGTCGCGAGCGCGATTCTGCAACCGCCGTGAAGATGTCGCGCTCCTGACTGGCGTAGCCCTTGACGGTTTCGACCAGATTGGGAATCAGATCGTTCCGCCGCTGCAACTGATTCTGCACCTCGGACCAGGCCCCCTTGATGGCTTCCTCCTGCCCCGTGAACTTGTTGTACGAACAGCCAGCCAGCCCGATCGAGGTGATCGCAGTCAGCACTGCCAGCAGGACAGGTCGAGATGACGTTTTCATGGCCATTCCCTCTTCACCTTTTTCCGTGTCCCGTGTCCCGTGTTCTGCGTTCCGTGTTCGTGTTCCGTGTCCCTTTACCATTTTCCCTTTGCCATTTTCCATTTCACTCTACCACCCCCCCGACGCGCCGCCGCCCCCACTTCGTCCGCCACCGAACCCGCCAAATCCGCCGCCGCCTCCACCGCCCCCGAAGCCGCCGAATCCGCCACCGAATCCGCCTGAACCGCCACCAAACGGACCGACTCCGCTGTTCCATCCGCTCCATGGACCGCCGCCCCACGGATACCGCCGGCGGCGGCGCCGTCCGGACGTTCGGCTGATGATCAGGATGAGGATCAAGATGACGATCACGACGACCAGTCCGGTCGGGAGGCCGCCGGACGGCGCCGGACGAGAGACGGGAGTCGGCCGCGGCACATCCTGCAGCGACACTCCCCGGCGCTCGGCGATTCGATTGACGATCTGGGCGACGCCGGCCAACAGCCCCCGGCCATACTGTCCCTGCCTGAATGGCGGCGTGATCTCATTCCGGATGGTCTGACCGGCAAAGCCGTCGGTCACGAACGGTTCGAGACCGTACCCGACCTCGATGCCGACCTTGCGGTCCTCGACTGCGACGACGATCAGCAGACCGTTGTCCTTCCCGCGCTCCCCGATGCCCCTGCCCCCGTTTTCGAACATCTTGACGGCGTATTGCTTGATGTCACCGTAGTAGGGCTGAAACGTCCGCACGGTCGCGACGACGACGACGTCGCCGGTGGCCTTTTGCAGGGCGAGGATGCGCTTTTCGATGTCGCGTTCGCTCGCAGGGTCGATGATGTTCGCGAAGTCGTTGACGGGCGCGGTCAGGACCGGGATCTGGGGTTGTGCCTCGAGCGCGGCGCGCAGCATCAGGACGATGAGCAGCACGCACGAGGCCCGGATGGTCTTCACGTGTGGCGCCATTCGTCGACGTACGCCCAGATTCGTTCGGTTGCGCTGATGTAGCGGGTCAGGAGCGCCGTGTGATCGGCGACGGTTCTTGCCGCCGGGAAGGCAGAAGACTTCCGACACCAACGAGCCCGGAATCCCGATCGTCCGCTCGGCCGCTTCCGCGAGGTCCTCGTCTGATGACGTCTCGATGCCGTTCAAGCGCGTGATGTTGGCGAGCAGACGTCTGAAGGCCGGCACGGATCGGGCGATGAGCAATTCCAGGTTGCGCGGATCGCGGCCGTTCTCGAGAAAGCCTTCGCGCAGGTGAATCAGGTGGCTCTTCGCCTGTTGCTCGCACGCGCGACGGCGATCGGCGTCCGCCACGTGCGCCCCCGCAAAGGGGTCGGTGCCCGCGATGATGACGTGCTTCGCGAGGATCTCGCCGTACTCCAGCGGGAAGACGTCGAGGGTTCGACGGAACTCGGCAGGCGTGAGCAGCAGCGGCACGTGCAGCGCCCGGCGGTTCCAGCCGTCGACGAGCGGCAGGCACCGCGCAAGATCCTCGAAGGTCAAGCGCTCGACGAGCGCCAGCGTATGAAGGGTGCGATCCGGGTTCGTTCCCGAGGTCTCGTAGGCGACGAGCGACTGGAGGCGGGTCCCGAAGACATCACCGAGCTCGGCCAGCAGCGACTCGAGCGCTGCACGCTCGCCCTGCGTCAGCGCGACAGCAGACGTTGGGGCCATCCACGACATTATACTGACGGGGAAGTATCGCGAACGGGGCACCGTGCACCGTTCGCGTCATCAATCATGCAGCTTCGTACGATCAACATCGGCTGTTTCGGCGGCGGCACGGGATTGCCGAGCCTGCTCGGCGGACTGAAAGCCAATCCCTGGCTGATGGTGCACGCGATCGTCACCATGTTCGACAGCGGAGGCAGCTCGGGGCAGCTTCGCGACGAACTGGGCGTCCTGCCGCCCGGTGACGTGCTGCGGTGCGCGCTGGCGCTCGCGCGCAACGAGCGCGAGGCGCGCAACGTGCTGCTGGCGCGCCTGCCGATGCCCGAGCACGAACGCCTGCGCGGTCATACGGGCGGGAATCTCCTGTTGTCGATGATGGAACGCTACAGCGGGGATTTCCTTGCCGCCGTCGACGGGCTGCGTGCGCTGCTCGGGTGCGAGGGTCGCGTGTGGCCAGTCAGCATCGAGCAGGCGAGCTTGTGCGCGGCGTACGGCGACGGTTCCACGACGCGCGGAGAAGTCGAGGTCGACGCCGGGCAGACTGCAGGGCACGCGATCACGCGCTTGTGGCTCGAGCCGGAAGTTCGTCTCCACGATGCGGCGGCCGCGGCGATCGAGACGTTCGATGCCGCCGTGATTGGTCCCGGCAGCTTCTACACGAGCCTCATGCCGATCTTCCTCGTGCGCGGTGCTCCGGAAGCGATCCGCAAGGTGAAGGGGCCCATTGCACTGGTGTCGAACCTGCTGACCGAGGGCCGCGGCATGTGGGACTTCACGGCCGGTGAAGCGGTTCGGCGGATCGGCGAGACGATCGGACGTCCGGTCGACGTCGTGATCTTCAACACGATGAGGCCGTCGCAGGCGACGCTGGCTCTCTATCTGGACGAGCACAAACGTCCGCTGGAGCTCGGCGACGTGCCACCCTCGTGCGAGATCGTGGAAGGGGAGTTCTGGAGCGACGACATCGCCCGGCACGACCGCCGCCGCCTCGCGCAGGCGGTCTGGGCCGTGCTGGCGAAGCGGCTCTTCTGACGCGGCGCGTCTAGCGCACGTCAGGGCTGACGAATGACGGCCCCGGTTGCGGCGATGTGATAGGTCTTCGGCGCCGCAGGATCCTTGGCCGCATGCTCGCTCGCGGCATCTTTCCCGTGGCTGTCCTTCGCGCCGATCTCTTCGAAGACGCCCTCGGCGGACACCTTCTGGCCCTTGGCCGACATCGGAAACACGATGACGCCGTCCTCTACCTTCAGGCGGACGGTCGGCCCCTTCTCGTTGCCTTCGGCCGCGACCGCCATCCAGCAGCCCATGGATTCGCAGATCGCAGTAGCGACGCCATCGATGCGGACGGTCTTGCCCACGTAGTCCTGCGGCTTCTCGACGAGCGCCGCGATCGGCGTCGCCTGCTTGAGTGTGACGCCCGCGCCAAGCTTCGTGTCGGCTGAGTGAATCGGAATCACCAGCGTGATCAGCACGCCAGCAACGATGCTCTTCATGCCATCCTCCAGGTTTTGGTGCTCTCCGGCGCTTTCATTATCGTCCGATTCGACAGTATCCTGAAAGTTCGTGCCGCCGAACCTCCTGTCCCTGGATCACATCGCCCTGTCTTTCGGTCACCTGCCGCTCCTCGAGGACGCCAGCCTGCAAATCGAGGCGGGGGAGCGTGTCTGCCTGATCGGGCGGAACGGCACCGGTAAATCGAGCCTGCTCAAGGTCGTTTCCGGGGAAGTGGCGCCTGACAGCGGATCTGTCTGGCGAGCGCCAGGGCTTCGAATCTCCAGGCTCGATCAGGAAGTGCCCGCCGCCACCGATCGGACGGTGTTCGACGAGGTCGCCGCCGGTCTGGGCGAGCTCGGCGGCCTGGTGGCGCGATATCACCAGATGGCCATGAAGGTCGCCGAATCGGAGACCGGCCTCGACCAGCTGGGCGCCCTCCAGCAGCAGCTCGAAGAGCGCGACGGCTGGCGGCTCGAGCAGCGGGTCGAGATGGTCGTGTCGAGGCTCTCTCTGCCGGCCGATCGGCCGCTCGCGGAGTTGTCGGGCGGGTGGCGCCGGCGCACGCTTCTCGGCAAGGCGCTCGTGTCGACTCCCGATCTGCTTCTGCTCGACGAGCCCACGAATCACCTCGACATCGACGCCATCCGCTGGCTGGAAGAGTACCTGCGGGAATTCGCCGGAGCGCTGCTCTTCGTGACCCACGATCGTGCGTTCCTGTCGGCGCTCGCCACGCGGATCGTGGATCTTGACCGCGGATCGTTGACGTCATGGCCGGGTTCGTACTCGAGCTATCTCGAAAAGAAGGCCGCCGCAGACGAGGCCGACGCGCGAGCGCTGGAGCGGCTCGATCGCAAGCTCCTTCGGGAAGAAGCCTGGCTGCGACAGGGTGTGAAGGCGCGGCGCACGCGTAACGAGGGCAGGGTGCGCGCGCTGCTCGCGCTGCGCGCCGAGCGCGCCGCGCAACGGAGCCGGAGCGGCGACGTGCGCATGACCGTCGACGCATCGGCTGCCTCCGGCCGCGTCGTGTTCGAGGCGGACCACGCGTCCAAGTCTTTCGGCGGTGTACCGATTATTCGGGATTACTCGCAGCGCATTCTGCGCGGCGATCGCGTCGGGCTGATTGGGCCGAACGGCTCCGGCAAGACCACGCTGTTGAGGCTGCTCGTCGGGGAGCTGGAACCGGACGCCGGCACGATCGTGCGCGGCACGCGCGTCCAGATTGCATACTTCGATCAGCAGCGCCAGCTGCTCGATCCGGAACGGTCCGTTGCTGACAGCGTCATCGACGGCAACGACACCGTCGTCATCAACGGCCAGCCGCGTCACGTAGTGGGGTATCTGGCTGACTTCCTGTTTCCGCGCGAGCGTGCGATGTCTCCCGTGAAGTCCCTGTCCGGCGGCGAGCGCAATCGTCTGATGCTCGCGCGGCTGTTTGCACGACCGGCCAACGTCCTCGTGATGGACGAGCCCACGAACGATCTCGACATTGAAACGCTCGAACTGCTCGAGGAGCTGATCACCGACTTCGACGGAACGGTCCTCCTCGTCAGCCACGATCGCGCCTTCCTCGACAACATCGTCACGAGCACGCTCGCGTTCGAGGGCAGCGGCCGGGTCGTCGAATACGTCGGCGGGTGGGAGGACTATCTCAGGCAGAAGAGCGCGGAACTGCAGTTCCAGAAGAGCGCGGAACTTCAGTTCCGCGTCAGAGACACCGGCGGAACCAAAGTTCCGCCCTCTTCTGTCGTTGAAAACGTGGGGCCGCGCTCTTCTGCCAAGCTCTCATATAACGAACAACGCGAGCTCGAGCGCCTCCCGTCACACATCGAGGCGCTGGAGGCCGAGCAGCAGCGGCTGAAGCACGAGTCGGAGTCGCCGGAGTTCTACAAGGAAACCGCTGAACACATCCGCGCGGTCCTCGCGCGAATCGAGCAGGTGGGGCAGGAGCTGGAACAGGCGCTGACGCGCTGGATGGATCTCGAGGGCCGGAGCTGATCGTCGAAGCTCGGGGGCTCGGGGGCTCGGGGCTCGGACTATCGCTTTTTCGATCCAGCCTTCTTGTTCGCGACGGGGCTCGACGTTGTCGGTTTCGTCGCTTTCCGCGCGGGCTTGCCGCCCGGCGCCGGCGCTTTGCCCGCCTTCAGCTTCGCGGCGCGCTCGATGATCGTGGCGAGCATTTCCCCCGCCTCGCCCGTCTTCGCCGGCCGGTTGGTCACCCAGACGTCGGGCTTGTCGGCCGCGAGGATGTCCTCGAAATCACCGTCGCTCTTCACGCTGCGGGGCGCGAACTCCGTGATGTCCAGATCCCCGGACCAGTCGTCCTTGTGCTTGATGAGCAGCCAGCTCTTGCCGTCGCCACCGCCGAACCGGCCGCCGGTGCGCACGAGGACCCAGGACCCTTTCAGCTTGTACCCGTCGAGGGTGAACTTGAGGTCACCCTTTTTCAGCGACACATCCACGTCGTCTGTCGACGGCGTCCACGTCCCGTGATCCCAGAGCATGACGATGCCCGCGCCGTAGCCTTCGGGAATCACCCCCTCGAACGTGCCGTATTCGACCGGATGATCCTCGACGTGCATGGCCAGGCGCTTGGTCTTTGGATCCAGCGACGGCCCCTTTGGGACGGCCCACGAGAGCAGCACGCCGTTGTGCTCGAGCCGGAAGTCGTAGTGCAGGTGGCTGGCGAGATGCTTCTGCACGCAGAAGAACAGGCCCTTCGCAGGGCTCGCCGCCTTCGCTCGTTTTGCCGCGAGGTCGGGGTCGCCGGCAGGTTCCGGCGTGCTCTTGAAGTTGCGCTTCTGCCGGTACTTTTCGAGAACCATTTACGCCTGCTGGCTCGTGAGGCGCTTGATCGACGGCGACACGATCAGCAGGATCGCGCCGGACGCGATGCCGAACACGGCGATCCAGGTGAAGAGCGTCGGCAGCGGCATGGCCTCGTAGAAGCCGGACAGACGCCCCGCGATGAAGTTGCCGACCGAGGTCGCGAGGAACCAGACGCCCATCACGAGCCCGGCGATGCGTGCCGGGGCCAGCCGCGTCATCGCGCTCAAACCGACGGGGCTGAGGCAGAGTTCACCGAACGTGTGCAGCAGGTAGACGACCGTCAGCCACATGGGACTGACCCTCGCGCCGCCCTGGGCCAGTTGCGCGCCGACGACCAGGACCGCATATCCGGCACCGACGCAGAGCAGCCCGAGCGAGAACTTCACGGGCGTGGATGGCTCACGCCGTCCGAGCGTGATCCAGATCAAGGCGAAGACCGGTGCCAGCGTCCAGACGAACATGGAGTTCATCGACTGAAAGTACCCGGCCGGGAGGGTCCAGCCGAACACCGACCTGTTGGTGTCGCGGTCCGCGAACAGGTTCAGCGTCGATCCGGCCTGCTCGAACAGCGACCAGAAGATCGCCGCGGCGAGGAACAGTACGCCGATGACGTACAGCCGCTTCCGTTCCTCGGGCGTCCACCCGCTGCTCAGATACAGCCATCCAAAGAACGCCACGGTGATGATGAGCAGCAGGTAGCCGGCGATGTTGGCGATCTGGACGGGGGTCACGGGGAGCCGCCCGGAGTACGCGCCCAGCCCGAACACCACGAGCAACGCCGTCGTCACGAGTCCCCACAGCCTGGTTCGCTGTTTGAGACGTTCGCCCGCCTCGGGTGAGGTCGGCGGCGCGGGATTGATGCCCGCCTGCCCGAGATACTTGGCGCCCATCACGTACTGCACGACGCCCAGCACCATCCCGAATCCCGCGGCGGCAAACCCGAGGTGCCAGTTGATCCGCTCTCCCAGGTACGAGCAGACGAACGGCGCCAGAAAGGCGCCGAGATTGATGCCCATGTAGAAGATCGAGAATCCCGCGTCGCGCGCGCGTGTCCTGCGGTCCGTACAGCTGTCCGACGATGACGCTCACGTTCCCCTTGAGGAGTCCCGTGCCGATGATGATGAGAAACAGACCGAGATAGAACGTCGCGAGCGACGGAAACGCCATGCTGAAATGGCCGCACGCGATGATGATGCCGCCGTAGAGCACGGCGCGCCGCTGGCCGATGAGGCGATCGGCCACCCACCCGCCCGGCACGGTCATCAGGTAGACCATCGAGGTGTAGAGACCGTAGATGGCGCCCGCCGTCGGCGTGTCGAATCCCAGACCGCCCGCCGTCAGTGGCGCGGTCATGAAGAGGATGAGCAGCGCGCGCATGCCGTAATAGCTGAAGCGCTCCCACATCTCGGTGAAGAACAGCGTGGAAAGACCCTTCGGATGGCCGAAGAACGCGTGGTCGTGGACGGCCGGCGCCGCCCCCGCCGAGAGGGTCGCGCCTGCGGGATGGCTCATGCTCACCATGGGCAAAGCATACAACGGCGCCACGCGGCGCAGGGCGGTGTGGGAAAATGATCGAGCGTGCACGCACTGCTTGTTTCGACGTACGACATGGGCCGTCAGCCGTTCGGCCTGGCGTCTCCCGCGGCCTGGCTGCGGGAGGCCGGCGTCGACGTGTCGTGCGCCGATCTCTCGCGAGAGTCGTTGTCCGACGACGTCATCAGGGCGGCGGGCGTCATCGCGTTTTTCCTGCCGATGCATACCGCTACCCGGCTCGCGCTGCCGGTCATCGACAAGGTTCGCTCCGTCAACCCCCGCGCAGCACTTTGCGCGTACGGGCTGTACGCTCCGCTGAATGCCGCCCTGCTGCGGCAGCATGGCGTCACGAGGATCCTCGGCGGCGAATTCGAGGAGGACCTGGTGAGCCTCGTTGTTCGCGGGACATCGGGCCAGGCTGCGGAGCCCGATCCAGACCGCCTGGGAGCGGGCCAGCTCCCGCGCCTGGCGTTCCGTGTCCCGGATCGGGCGGGGCTGCCAGGCCTCTCACGCTACGCGACACTCCAGATCGGTGACGAACGCAGAACGGTCGGGTACACGGAGGCCAGCCGCGGATGCAAACACAGATGTCGTCATTGCCCGATCGTCCCGGTCTACGACGGCCGCTTCCGCGTCGTACCCGTTGACGTCGTGATGGCGGATATCCGCGCGCAGGTGGAAGCCGGGGCGCGGCACGTCACGTTCGGCGATCCGGACTTCTTCAACGGCATCGGCCACGCGACCGCAGTCGTCGAGGCGTTTGGACGTGACTTTGCGGGCGTCTCTTATGACGTCACGATCAAGATCGAGCACCTCCTGCAGCACCAGCACGCGCTCCCGCTCCTCCGCAGGACCGGTTGCGCCTTCGTGACGAGCGCCGTGGAGGCCCTCGACGACGCAGTGCTCGCGCAGCTCGAGAAGGGGCACACCCGCGCCGACTTCGAGCGCGTCGTCCGGACATTTCGCGAGATCGATCTGGTGCTCGCGCCGACGTTCGTGGCCTTCACGCACTGGACGACGCTCGAGAGTTATCTCGATTTTCTCGAGACCATCGATCGACTTGCGCTGGTCGATCAGGTGGCGTCGATCCAGCTCGCGATCCGCCTGCTCGTCACGCAGGGCTCACGCCTCCTCGAGCTCGACGACGTGCAGCGGGTGCTGGGTCCATTCGATTCCCGCTCGCTGTGTTATCAGTGGCGGCACCCGGACGCGCGCGTCGATCGGCTCCAGCAGCAGATCGAGGGGCTCGTCGGTACGCGTCTATCGGCGCCGCGGCACGAGGTCTTCGGCCGCGTCTGGCAGCTCGCGCACGAGGCCGCCGGTCGCGTTCCGCCGCCTCGCGTCGACGGCGCGCTGCCCCGCGCGGCAATCCCTTACCTCAACGAACCGTGGTACTGTTGAGCGGAGCCCACCGCAGAGCAGGTGGCTCTGGTGTGACGTTTTCGCTCGGTCCCAAGGCGATGCCTCGAGTTCTGCTGCTGTCGACCACCACCGGTTATCAGCTCCATGCCTTCAATGAGGCGGCCGAACGGCTTGGCATCGAGCTGCTGTTTGCGACCGATCGGTGCCATCAGCTCGACGATCCCTGGCGCGACCGCGCCGTGGCCATCCGTTTCCATGAGGAAGCGCAGTCGCTCGAGGCCGTCGTGAACGAGGCCCGGCGTGCGCCCATCGAGGGCGTGATCGCCGTCGGCGATCGGCCGACGGTGCTTGCGGCTCGCGTGGCGCAGCAGCTGGGCATCCCCGGTAACACTCCGGACGCCGTCGCGGCGAGCGGCAACAAGCGCGAGGCCCGTTCGCGATTCGCGGCGGCTGGACTGACCGTTCCCTGGTACTTCACCCTGCCGGCGCAGGGCACGGGCCGCCAGGCGTCCGCAGACCCGCGGCTGCAGTTTCCGTGCGTCCTCAAGCCGCTCGGTCTGTCGGGCAGCCGCGGCGTGATTCGAGCGGACTCGCCGGACGAGTTCGCGGCGGCCTTCGACCGGATTCGCGCGCTGCTCGCACGCGTCGACGTGCGCGCCGCGCGAAGCGGGCTCGAGGACGTCGTGCTCGTCGAAGGGTTCATTCCAGGACGCGAGTTCGCTCTCGAGGGGGTCCTGACCGCCGGCAGGCTTCAGGTACTCGCCATCTTCGACAAGCCGGACCCGCTGGACGGACCGTTCTTCGAAGAGACGATATACGCGACGCCGTCATCGCTCGACGTGACGACCCGGGTCGCGCTGATGCGAACGATCGCGCAGGCGACCGATGCGCTGGGCCTGTGGCACGGCCCCATTCATGCTGAATGCCGTATCGATGGCTCCGCCGTTGTCGTGCTCGAAGTCGCGGCGCGGCCCATTGGCGGTCTCTGCTCGCGGGTGCTGCGTTTCGACGGCGATCGGTCGCTCGAAGAGTTGCTGCTGCGGCACGCGGTCGGCGAGGACGTCACCGGGTGGACTCGCGAGTCGCAGGCCGCCGCGGTGATGATGATTCCGATTCCACGGCGCGGGATACTGAAGCGGGTCGAGGGCGAGCGCCAGGCCAGGGCGGTTGCCGGAGTGGACGATTTGCGCATCACCGCAAAACCGGATCAACTGCTCGAGCCGCTGCCCGAGGCCGGGAGCTATCTGGGGTTCATTTTCGCCCGGGCGGCGTCGGCGCCCGACGCGGTCGCGGCGGTGCGCGCCGCGCACCAGCGATTGAGGTTCGTGATCGAGCCGGCGATTGCCGTTGTCGCCGCTATCCCTTAGCCTGTTGGGGAACGTATCCCGGCGGAAGGGCGGCGCCCTCCCCGAAGAAGAAGTCCTCCATGTGTTTCGTGACGATCTCCTGCGCCTCTTTCTGCCACGGCATCAGGCGATACTCGTTGAGGATCATCTTCATCCGCTCTTCCCAGAGCTTCCACGCCTCGCCGGAGATGTTCTCGAAGATCCGCTGTCCGAGCGGACCCGGCCACGGTGGCGCGTCGAGTCCTGGCATTTCCTTCTGGAACTTCACGCAGAAGACCTTGCGGCCTGAGACCTGGGTTGACGGGGATTCCGGGGGCGGGGGGCCGCACACGCTCATGTGGCGATCTTATCAGGCTTATCAGGTTCGTCAGCGAACCATCCGTTTTGCGCATGGCGCCGGGTGTGGGGATTCGGTTCCACGAGATGCCGCGGGCGTTCCTATTCCCGTCCGCTCCGTTCCACAGTTCTGGATCTGCGGGTCCAACGGACCCATTCGGCGAGCGTGCCGAGGGACCGGGCGGGATCACGAGACACTTTTGCGAAGTGGTGCAAATTCCCTCGTGTATTTTCGCGTGTACGGAATCACTCCAACCCCATCGGTAGGGCTGACACGGCCGGAAATATCCCCGAGGTTTACAGGAACTTGCGCCCATTTGACGGGGGGATTCGTGGCACACAGTTTGATAAGAAGCGGTTCGGTAGAGCCGTCGAGGCCTGAGAGCCCAAGGATGCCTGCACCGGACCACGAGAAGGAGCCACGAGACCACGAAATACCGGACGAAGCGCCCGAGACCCCGACGGTTGACCCCAAACCCGCGCCCGTCCAGGATCCCCCGGCGGAACCCAAGCAGGCCCCATATGTGGTACACAGGGGCGGGCGTTACCCACGAGAGTTAAACCATGACTGAAGTCGAAAAAGGACGTAACGTAGGCGGAGGGCGCAAAGAGCGCCGTGGGTTTGCTTCCATGTCGCCTGAGAAGCAGCGTGAAATTGCGAGCAAGGGCGGCCGCGCCGCCCATCAGAAGGGCACCGCGCACGAGTGGACTTCTGAGGAAGCTCGATCCGCGGGACGTAAGGGCGGACAAATCAGTCGCGGTGGCCGCGGACGACTCGTCGAGCCGTTCCCGACCGACCAGCAGTCGCCGGCTGACGAAACGTCGCTCGATCAGGACGGATTCGACAGCCGTCAGTAGAGTAGTTACGGAGGCGTGTGCGTATGTTGAAACGAGTTGCGATGGCGTTGGCAGTGGTGGCCGCGAGTGCCGCGACCGCTTTTGCCCAGTCCAACGGCTCCACGCAGCCGCAAGCTCAGTCCCAGCAACCGCCGCCCGCGGCGGTCGCGCAGCCAGGCGATCTTCGCCCGGCGACGACGACCTTCATGGGCGACACAGGCTTGTGGTTCGTGCCAACCGGGGAAGTCCTGCCACACAAACGGTGGTCGGTCAGTGGCGTATCGCGTGAACTTCGACTACCAGCAGGGGTTCACGGACGTAGCCAACTGGCCGGTCACGTTCGGCGTTGGTATCAAGGATCGCGCTGAGTTCTTCGGCGCCTGGACGCTGATCCGCCGGATCGATCGCGACTCGCGGCCGATCTTCCGACCTCTCGACAGCGCGTCGGGAGGGCTCATCAACGACTATCCATTCGTGAAGCAGGGTTGGTCGGACAATCAGCTCGGGGACTTCTGGCTCGGCGGCAAGATCAACCTGATGACCGAGTGGAGGCAGAAGCCCCTGGCGGTGGCCCTCCGCGCGATGGTCAAGCTCCCGACCGCCAAGGATGACGAAGAGGGCGTCGGCACCGGCAAGGCGGACTGGGTGTTCGACGGCATCCTCAGCAAGGAAGTCAACCAGCGCGTCGAGGTGTCCGGCTACGGCGGTTTCATCATCCGCGGCGATCCGGACGGCGTCAAGCTGTCGGACGGGTTCCGCTACGGCTTCGGCGCGGGCTTTCCGACGCGTCACAGCCTGCGCGTGACGGCGGAGCTCCACGGCGAGTCGCAGTTCGACGACGTCCTGATCGATGTGACGCCGACCCAATTCGCCAACTCCGAGGACCTCTCGTTCCCGCCGATCATTTCCGAGAAGGACAGTTTCGCCAACTTCACGATCGGGCTGACGTGGCTGGCCAAGAACGGCTTCTTTGCCGGCGTCGGCGCGAACTGGCGCTTCAGACTACAGCGGTCGCAGCGACTTCGGTCCGTTCGACGACGACGAGCGGTGACACGTTTGGTTTCCAGGCCCGGATTGGTTACCACCCCGGCGTGCGGTACTACGTGCCGCCGCCACCGCCGCCACCACCACCGCCGCCGCCGCCGCCACCAGCGAAGGCTGAGCACGTGCTGACGGTGAGGGCCGCCTGCAACCCGTGCACGGTCGAGATCGGCAAGCAGTCGACGGTGACTGCGACGCCGCAGAGCTCGATCGGCTGCTCGGTGACCTTCTCGTGGGGCGCGCCCACGGGCACCTTCACGGATCGGACCGCACGGTCGACACCGTGGACCGCTCCGATGCAGGAGGGCACGGTGCCGGTGACGGTGACCGTGACCTGTCCGCAGGATGGAAAGACCGCGAGCGATACGGTCAACATCCAGGTCATACGGCCAGCACAGAAGGAAATCGTCTTCGAAGACGTGCACTTCGACTTCGACCGCTACTCGTTGCGGCCGGAAGCGACGCGCGCGCTCGACGAGGCGGTGAAGTCGCTCCAGCAGAATCCGGAGCTCCGGATTCAGGTCGAGGGTCACACCTGCAACATCGGCACGGCCGAGTACAACCTGGCGCTGGGCGATCGCCGCGCGAATTCGGTGCGCGATTACCTCACGAGCCGGGGCATCGCGGCGGATCGGTTGCAGACGGTGAGCTACGGTGAGGAGCGTCCGAAGCACGACAACGCCCGCGAGGAAACGCGTCGTCTCAACCGCCGCGCGGCCATGGTCGTTCGCGTGACGCGCTGACCGTCAGAGAGTCGCACGTAGTGGCCGGCTTCAGCCGGCCAGTACGAGGTCAGCGGTAGTAAATGATGGCAGGGGGCCCTTCCGGGCCTTCTGCCATCTCGTGTTTAGAGGCGACACCTATCCGCTTCGTCACCGCATATCTCATCGGTTACTACCTTCTCATCATCGGAGCGCTGTACGCGTTGTGGTACGGCGGTGTCCTGTACCGCGTCTCGCCGCTCCTGATCCTGAGTGCGCTGGTCGTGGCCGCCGGTCTCGGCGTCATCCTGTGGTTCGCGACGCGCAAGCCCCGCATTACGCCTGAATAGGCCGTTCGAATCTCCGATTCGGTGGCACATCTTGTGATTACATAGGTCCGGATCTATGGGCTCCCGACTGGCTCGCGTTGCCGGTGGTCTTCCTGCTGGGCGTCGTGGCGTCCGCGTGCAAGGAGGACGGCCAGGGCATCCTCGTCAAGGGATTGTCGTTCGAGGGTGTCAAAGCGGTGTCCGACAAGCAGCTCAAGTCGGTCCTGTCCACGGCGGCGAGCGAAAAGCTGCCCTGGGGCGAGAAGCGTTATTTCAGCCGCGAGGAGTTCGAGGCCGATCTGAAGCGGATCGAAGCGGTACTACTCGGACAGCGGGTATCCGGCCGCGAAGGTCACCGCTTTCGACGTCAAGGAAAGTGACGACAAGAAATCGGTCAAGATCCTCGTGAAGATCTCGGAGGGGGAGCCCATCCGCGTCGACCGGATTACCTTCAACGGATTCGGCGTCCTTCCAGAGAAGCATCGGCAGGAGTTGGTGGCGAAGCTCCCGCTCGCCGAAGGCCAACCGCTGGACCGCACGGTCCTGCAGGCCAGCCGAGAAGCCGCGCTCGATGAATTGAGGGATCACGGATATCCGTACGCCAGCGTGCGGATCATCGAGGAGGTCGGTGAGCGACCACGTTCGCGCGCCTTGACGTTCGATGCGGACGCCGGCCCGGCGGCGTACTTCGGGCCCGTCGAAGTCGAGCGGCAACTCGAGCGTGAGCGATGACGTCCTGCGACGACGGCTCACGTTCCGGCCCGGGGAGATCTACCAGCAGAGCAAGCTGCGCGAAAGCCAGCGACGGCTGTATCAGCTCGAGCTGTTCGAGTTCGTGAACGTCGAATCGCGCCGGCTCGACGCGCGCCCGGCGGAGATCCCGACGCGCGTGACGGTGACCGAGGGCAAGCATCGCAAGGTGGATTTCGGTGTCGGCTACGGCAGCGAGGAGAAGGCGCGCGCCGAGATCGACTGGCGGCACGTCAACTTCTTCGGCGGCGCGCGGACCGCGACGGTCCATGGCCGATGGTCGTCACTCGATCGCGGCGTGCGCCTGAGCCTGCGGCAGCCGGACCTCTTCGGATCGCTCAACACGCTGAACCTCACGGGGCAGGTCTGGCACACGGACGAGCCCGCCTTCGTGCTCGATACGCTCGGCGGCCGCGTCACCTTCACGCGGGATTTCTCGCAGTCCGGCGGTCCCGTGCTCGGCACGCGGCCGACGACGTCGATCTCCTTGACCTACGCCAACGAGTGGGAGGACTACTCGATCTCGAGCGAAGCGCTCAACGATCCGACGTTCCGCGACGATCTGATCTCGCTCGGTCTCGATCCGCGCTTCGGCACGGGCGGAGGGCAGCTCTCCGCGCTCATGTTCGACGCCGGCCGCAATACCACCGCGAACCTGCTCGACGCGCGGAAGGGCAACGTCGCCATCGTGCACGTGGAACGGGCTGGCGGCTGGCTGCAGGGCGACTGGACGTATACCGAGCTGACCGCGGAGGGACGTTATTACCACAGCTTCGGCGATCGCGCGGTGCTCGCCGTGCGCGCGCGCGCCGGCTCGATCGACGCGGCCGGTGTGGCTGAAGTCAACGTGCCGTTCTTCAAGCGATACTTCCTCGGCGGCGCGACGACGCTGCGCGGCTGGGGCCGGTTCGAGGTCGCGCCGCTGGGCCTGACCAACCAGCCGATCGGCGGGTTCACCTTCACCAACTTCTCGGCCGAGCTGCGCGTGCCGATCGTCGGCAACTTCGGCGGCGTCCTGTTTTTGGACGGCGGCAACGTGTGGCGGGGATCGTGGGACATCAACCTGGACGACCTGCGGTATGACATCGGCCCGGGGATTCGGTACAACACGCCGATCGGCCCGCTGCGCGTGGACGTCGGCTTCCAGCTCAATCAGATCCCGGGGCTGATCATCGACGGCGAGCCGGAGAAGAGGCATTTTCGCGTGCACTTCAGTATTGGACATGCGTTTTAAGATTGCGGACTGCGGAGCGCGGACTGCTGACTGGATTGGGGATTGCGGATCGGCCTTTGCCAATCGGCAATCTCGCCGGCACGCAATTTCCTGACTTAGCGCATGCGTCGCCTTTTGCAGCTCGCGGCGTTCGCAGGAACACTGGCCGTCGGGCTGCTGTGTATCGGGCTGATCGTGTCGCAGACCGGTTGGTTCCGTGACTGGCTGCGCCGCTACGCGATTCGCGAAGCCGGGCTGTACCTGAACGGCGATCTCACGGTCGGCCGGCTGGAGGGCAACCTCTTTTACGGCATCCAGCTCGCCGACGTCGCCTCAGCGTCGGCGGAGATCGCGTCATCTCCCTCGATTCGGTCGGGATCGACTACAACGTCGCTGACCTCGTGTCGACCGGCATCGTGCTGGATGCCATCGCGATCCGCCATCCCGTCATGCGCCTCGAACGGGACGTCGAAGGCTGGAACGTCGGACGGCTGCTCAAGCAGCAGCGCCGTGAGGCCGATCGACGCGGGCCGGCGCGGTCCGTGACGCTCCCGTCGATCGAGATCACGGGTGGACAGGTCTTCATCGACGACAGGGTTCGCTCGAACGCCTATCGCCTGCCGGAACGCGTCGACGACCTCAATCTGAAAGCCAGCTTCGAGTACGAACCGGTTCACTACAGCGCCACGCTCGATCGTCTCAGCTTCCGCGCGAGCCGGCCCGACCTCGCGATGCACGAGCTGAAGGGCAAGATCGCGGTCCGCGACGACAATCTGTACCTGGACCAGGTGTCGATGCGGACGAACGAGACGTCGTCCACCGTCGATGGGGTGGTCGAGCAGTACCTGCGCGCGCGAGTCCTCAAGCTGAAAGCGACAGGTAAGGTGTCGTTGCCCGAGATCGGGCAGTTCGTCCAGTCGCTCTCCGGATACCCGCTGCATCCCACGATTGACATCGGCGCCAACGGTCCAGCCGATCGGCTCGCGCTCGGCCTCGATATCACGTCCGAGGCCGGCAGCGTTCGAGGCGACGTGGTCGCCGATCTTCGGACCCCGGACTTCGGCGTCAAGGGCGACGTCGACGTGAATCGTCTGAATCTCGCGCCGATTCTGAAGATGCCTGCGCAGCAGAGCGACATCACCGGTCGCGCGCACCTCGATCTGGCGATTGCCCCGGAGGGCGCGTCTCACCGGCCGTTCTTCGCCCGGCTCCGCGGCGCGTATCGATTTCAAGGTCCGCGCGTTCACGCGTCGGGCTACGCGGCGGAGAACGTCAAGGTCGCCGGCCGCCTCGAAGACGGCCGCGTCATCGTCGACGGCCTCGGCCACGCCTATGGCGCGTCAGCGACTGCGAAGGGATCGATCGTCACGCCGGCATCGGGCCGCCCGTTTGCGCTTGATCTGCAGGGGCGCGCGGACCGCGTGAACCTCCGGGAATTACCGGCATCGCTGAAGTTGCCCGTGTTGACGACGAATCTCTCCCTGTCTGACTACCACGTCACTGCCACGACGCATACGATCGCGGCCGGTGCCGCTCTCAACGAATCCGAGGTCGAGGGCGCCACCGTGTCAGCCGGGACGGTCGGGACGATCGACGTGACGCCCGGTGAACTCTCCTACAGTGCGAACGGCGCCATGACGTCGGCCAACCTGCGGCGGATCGGGCAGGCGCTGGGGATCGCCACGCTCGATACCCCGACGTACGAAACGCTCATCAACGGCCAGTTCAACGTGACCGGCCGGCAGCCACGGTTTCCCGTCGTCCCGCGAGCGGTGGTGGTGCAGACGCCGCCGTTGCTCGACGTGATGATGCTCGACGCGCGCGGCACGATCACCGATACCGACCTCCCTGGGTTCGGCGCGCACGTGCCGCGGATGGCCCTGGGCGTGAGCATCGCCGCCGGAACTCTCAAGGTCGACGCCGACGGCAGCTTCGACCGGCTCGATCCCGCTGTCCTGCTCGATCGGAAAGAAATCGCGGGGCGCGCCGCCGGAACGGTGAAAGGAAGCGTCGTTATCGGCAGGCTCGGCACGCCGGTGACGCTCGACACCCTTGCGGCCGACGGCACGATCTCGCTTGCCGATTCGACGATTGGCGGTTTGCAAATCACAAGCGGCGATCTGCAGGGACAATACGCGTCGCGCGCTGGAACCATCACCCGTCTGACGCTGACCGGCCCCGACCTCAGCGTCGAGTCATCCGGCCGTCTGGCGCTGAACAGCGGCACTCAATCAGGTCCCCAGGGCGGCGGGTCGAACCTCACGTATCACATCGAGGCGAAGAACCTGAGCGAGCTCGCGCGGATCCTGGGGCAGGACGGCTTCAGCGGGTCAGCGATTCTCGACGGCACCGTGACGGGGAACGGAACGCTGCTGACGACGGCCGGCAAGCTCGTCGGCAACAAAGTCGGCTACCGGGACCAGACCGCCCTGAACATGAACAGCAAGTACACGGTCACCGTACCTGACCTGCAGTTCGCGGACGCCAGACTCGAAGCGACGACGACCGCAGCGCTTCTGACGATCGGCGGCGTCGAGGTGCAGGAGATGAACGCCACGACGACGTATGCGAACAGAGCCCTCGACTTCACGACCGATCTCAAGGAAGGCACGAGAGAGCTGAGCGGTACCGGCAAGATCATCTTTCATCCGGACCATCAGGAAGTGCACCTGCCGGTCCTTGCGCTGCGGAGCCAGGGCATTGAGTGGCGCACCGTGCCGGGCACCGACGCCACGATTCAGTACGGCAACGGGCGTCTCGAGATGCAGGGCGTCAGGCTGGCGAACGGCGATCAGGAACTTCAGGTCGCGGGCCCGCTCGCCTTGCAGGGCCAGAAAACCAGCGGCTCGCTGGACGTCGTGGCACGCAATGTCGATCTGGCGCAGCTCGACACCCTCCTGCTGACGAACCATGGCCTGTCGGGCCGGATCAACGCGAATGCAAAGATCACGGGAACGGTGGACGCTCCGACGGTCGACGGCCATGCCGAGGTCCAGAATGGTGGCTTCCGGGACTATCGCTACCAGTCGCTCGTGGCGGACGTCGACTATACGGGCAATCGCGTCGGCATCGATGCCCGGCTGCAGCAGTCGGCGACGGAGTTCATCACGGCGCGCGGCTCGGTTCCGCGTACGCTGTTCCGGCCGGCCGGAGGCGAGCACGTCGCTGGCAGCGCCGACGACCAGATCGATCTGCGCGTGCAATCGAACGCGCTGGGCCTCGGCTTCGTGCAGGGGCTGACCACGCTCGTCACCAACGTGAGCGGCACGATACAGGCCGACCTCGCGGTCACAGGGTCGGGGCTGGATCCGCACGTCGCGGGCACGATCGACATCAAGGGCGGCGCGTTTAGCGGTGCCGAGAGTCGGCGTGTCTTACACCGGCCTCGATACGCGGATCGACCTGACGCCCGACGCCGTTCACCTGCAGAGCTTCCGCCTGCTGGACGAACACGGCGCGTCGCTCACGATCTCCGGCGATCTCGGCGTGCACGAGCGTCAGGTCGGCGCGATCAACATCACCGCCCAGTCGGACGACTTCGAGATCATGGACAACGAGCTGGGCCGCGTCGCGGCCGACTCGCTGCTGGTGCTGACAGGTGAGCTCCGCCGTCCGCGAGTCGTCGGAGACATTCGCCTGGATTCGGGCCGCCTCGAACTCGATCGCATTCTCCAGCTGTTCTACGACCCCTATTCGGTCGAGGCGATTCCCGATGAAGAACCCGTTCAGCGGGTCATCTCAGCGACGGGGAGCGCGCAGGAGACCACGAGGGCCGCGCTCAATCAGGCGCAGCAGGGCCTGGCGCCGGTACCGGAGCTGCCTGCTGCACCGCGCAAGGTGAGCGGGGCCTCAGCGCTGAGGGACCCGTTGTCGGTCGACGTGCAGGTGCACATTCCCGACAATCTGATCGTCCGCGGCCGCAGGCTGCGGCCGGGCGGACCGACAGGAAGCTCGCTCGGGGACATCAACGTCACGGTCGGCGGCGACGTCCGCGTGCGCAAGGACGAAGGCGGGCCGTTCACGTTCATCGGACCGATTCGCACGGTGCGCGGGACCTATCAGTTCCAGGGACGTCAGTTCGAGATCGTTCGCGACGGCACGATCCGCTTCCTCGGGCAGTCGCCGCCCGACCCGCTCATCGATGTGGCGGCATCGCGGACGGTTCCCGGAACCGGCGTGGAGGCGCGCGTGCGCATCACCGGCAGCGTCAAGCGACCGGAGCTCACGCTCAGCAGCACCCCGCCGCTCGACGAGTCGGACATCCTTTCGCTGATCGTCTTCAACCGAACGGTCAACGATCTCGGGACCGGCGAGCGCGCCGCGCTGGCGTCGACGGCGGGGGGCATCGCCACGGGCTTCCTCGTGGATCCCCTGACGCAATCGATCGGTAAGGCGCTCGATCTGGATATCTTCGAGATCACGACGACAGCCGACGAAGGGGACCTCGGGGCCGGCATCACCATCGGCAAGCAGGTCTGGGATCGCGCGTTCCTGAAGATGCGCCAGCAGTTCGGCGAGCGGAACTGGACCGAGTTCCTGATCGAGTACCAGCTCGCCTCCTTTCTCAGCATGCACGGATCGTTCGCGCCCGAAACGAGCGGATCCGCCAACCGCCTCACGCAGCGCCGAATCGAGAAGGTCGGCGTCGATATGATCTTCTTCTTTAGCTACTGAGAACGTGCTGAAGGTGCTGAAGGTGCTGAAGGTGCTGAAGGTGCTGGAGGTGCTCACGGTGCTGAAGGTGCTAAGAGCCTGTAACAAAACCCAGACCGCCGGTCGAAGAGCGCGTTCGGCGCGCGTGTCCTCGGGCGGATAGGTGAACACTGGCCGACTTTACGTTACTGATTCCGACCGCGTGTCGCGATCCCTGCTGCAGGACCAAGCTGCGTTCAAACGTGTGCTTCGCGACGATGTCGCGCGACCGCGCCCGTCTTAAATCATCAGAGCCATTCATCGCCAGATCTGAGCCCTTCACACACTCCATCGGCGAGCCACTCGATCGGCGCGGCGGGCTCTCGTTCAGTCGATCCGAAGCGCGTCGACCGGCTGAATCGAGGCCGCTCGGTTCGCCGGAATCGCGGCGGACATCATCGCAGCGACAAACAGCACCAGGCTGACGGCGACGAGCACGACCGGATCGTTCAGATTGCCGATCGACCACTGAGCTACAACCTTGTTCAGCCCCACGCTCAATGCGAGACCAGCGAAGAGGCCCGCGACGATGGCTAAGACCGCCGGCTGCACCGCAGCGTTTACGATGCGCCCGCGACCGGCACCGAGCGCCATACGGATGCCAAATTCTTTGAACCGGCACGACACCGAGTACGACACGACACTGTAGAGCCCGACTACTGCGAGCATCAGCGCACACACCGCGAAGCCGAGCAACAGCAACGTCACAAACCGCTCACGGGCCCAGCCCGCGCGTGCCAGCGCGCCTTCGGCTGTGTAGACGCTTACGGGTTGATTGGGATCGACGGTACGCACGGCTTCCCGAATCGAACGGGTCATCGCAAGTGGGTCGCGACTCGTCCGCAGGATCACATTCAGGGAATCGCTCAACATGAGCGTGTACGGCACGTAGATCGACGGTGCCGGCGGCTCATGGAGACCGACATTGGGTGTGTCGCCCACGACACCGACTATTTCGAACCAGCCGTCACTGCCGGGCGCCGCCAGCCTGTATGGGTTGGGTGGCTTGATGTAATCGGGCATTCGGACGCGCCGTCCGATCGCGGATTCGTCAGGCCACCGCTGACGAGCCATCGTTTGATTGACGACGGCGACGTGGGGCGTTCCACCGCTCTCTGAATCTGACCACACGCGGCCTCGAATGAGCGGGATCTTCATCGTCGAGAAGTAGTCGGCACTGATCCGTTGGACAACCGGCGCTTCGTCTCCTGGCATGTCCAGGCCGGGAACTTCGACCACCGACCGTTCGCCCGACTGCGGTGGTATCCCACTGTAGGTGGCGAGCGCGACCGACTCGACTTGGGGCACCTCTGCCATGCGATCCCGCAGGCTCTCGTAGAACGTGGCGCGGCCCGCCCATTCCCGGTAACTGTTCTCTGGAAGGTTGATCGTCGCGACGATCACATGGTGCGGATCGTAGCCAAGCGATGTCCGGTACAGATCGATGAGCACGCGGACAGCCGCACCGGTGCCCGCGAGGAGCAGCACCGTCACCGCGACTTGAGCCGCGAGCAGGAGATGATGCGCTCGCCGGCTTTGGACGCCGGCGGTCGTCCGGACCGTCGCCGTCAGGCGCGGGCGCGAAAACGACAAGGCCGGTGACAGTCCAGAAACCAGGGCCGACGCCGTCGCAAGGCCCGCACTGAACAGCAAGACCGGTACATTGACGGGTATGGCGAGGAGGTTCCCGACCGGAACCGAACCGGGAGGCAAGAGCCTGAGCACGGCCGGCAGGCCCCAGTAGCCCAGGGCAACGCCCAGTGCGGCGCCGGCGAATGCCAGGAGCAGCGATTCCACGAGGAGCTGCCTCGTCAATCGTCCGCGACTGGCCCCGAGGGCGGCGCGCACGACGAACTCATGCGCCCGCGCGGTCCCGCGCGCCAACAGCAGGATGGACACGTTCGCGCAGGCGATCAGGAGCAGCAACATAGACGCCGCGAAGATCAACAGGAGCGTCGGCACGAAGCCGGCCGCCCACTGTGTCTCGACCAGACTTCGTACGAGCGGACGCACCTCCTTCGGAAAGCGTTGCGGCGCCTCCCTGGCGAACTCGTCGAAGAGCGGCTGAAGTCGCTGTTCGGCCATGCGTGGAGTGACGCCCCGCTTGAGACGGGCCTGGACGCCCCATGCGAAGTTCGAATCGAACGTCAGATCAAGGGGAACGAGAATCTCCGGACCAGTGTAAAAGTACTGACGTGGCAGCACGCCAATCACGGTGTAGGGTTCGCGGTTTAAATAGAGGGTCTGCCCTACTGCCTCAGGCCGCTCGCCGAAGTGTCGCTGCCAGAACCGATAGGTGAGCACGACGACCTGTTGGGGCTGCTCGCCCGCCGGCCCGTCCGCCTCGTCAAAGACTCGTCCGAGGAGGGGCGGAACCCCGAGTACGTTCAAACCGTTTGCTGAAAAATGCTGGGTGCCGCACCGCTTCTGGGAGGCCCTGGCCGGTCAGCGTCATCTGCCAGGTGTTCGAGGCGAAGGCGCCGTCGAAGACTTCGCTGTGTTGAAGGGCGACGAGCTGTCGCGCCGTGACAAACAGACCACGCGGCTTGCCTTTGTCGTTCATGTCAAGCCTGACGATCCGATTGATGTCGGCGAACGGGAAAGGATTCAGTAGTGCCGCGTTCACGACGCTAAACGCCCCTGTAGCGGCGGCAATCCCGACTGCGAGGGAGACGACAGCCGTCGCGGCGAAACCGGGGCTCCGGCGGAAGATACGCAGCGCATAGCGGAGATCACGACGCAGATCTTCCAGCCAACGCGATACCCACACGGCGCGCGTATCTTCCTCGATCAGCGCAGTGTTGCCGAGCGCAAGGCGCGCCTGCCGGCGTGCTTCGTCCGGTGTCATTCCACGCGCGAGGTTCTCCTCCGTCTGACGTTCTATGTGATCGCGGAGGTCGTCCGTCAGGCCATCGAGCGCTTTCCGGCCGCGGCGGGTCATCGCTCACCTTCGGCGGTTGCAGGTCGCAATATGCGTGCGATGGCACCGGCCAGCCGATCCCACTTGCTGGTCTCGACGGCAAGCTGCCGCCGTCCCGCAGCGGTGAGCCGGTAGAACTTGGCGCGGCGATTGTTCTCGGAAGTGCCGACTTCGAAATCGATCCAACCGCGCTTGATCAGGCGGTGGAGAGCCGGATAAAGCGACCCTTGCTCAATCTGGAGCACGTCGTCCGACCCACGCTCGATGGTTTTCGCGATCGTATGACCGTGAGCCGGCCCAAGACGAAGCGTGCGGAGAATCAGCAGATCGAGCGTACCCTGCAGGAGCTCAAGACGGCCGGAATCGTCACGACTAGACATGCTAGGTGAGGGTAGGCGCTTTCACCTAGGATGTCAAGGTGAGTCCTAAAATGGATGAAATGGCGGTCCATTGCAAGTAATAGTGGTTCCGATCCGAGCCCCCTGGGCTCCTGAAAAACGCGGTAGTGTTTCCTCATCAGCGATTATCGGGTTTTGGAGGTTTTGTTACACGCTCTAAGGTGCGAGCGTGCCAGACTGCGGTAGCGAGACTAGCGATCATAGGGCACCGGCACCTTGGCACCTTCAGCACCCCAGCACCTCAGCACCTTCGCTAGTGTCTGCCCAAGAGCGCGACCTGAACCCTTGCGTCGTTGAAGCACGCGCCCGCCCCGAGATCGGTGAGTGAGTCGGGGACCAGCGCGTTCGAGGTCGAGCCGTTGTAGGTGCTCTTGCGCCACAACCCCTTGGACAGGCAGACAGTGCCGGGTCTGATATCGCGGGTGATCGCGACGGGACAGTGCACCTCGCCGAGTGCGTTGAACACGCGCACGGGATCGTCGTTGGACAGGTGGCGCGCTTCGGCGTCGGCGGGATGCATGTAGAGCGCAGCGGGCCGCTGCCTCAGTTCGCCGAGCGTGGACGACACGGTCTTTTCGGTTGCCGGAGAGATGAGCGCCAGCGGGTACTCGGTCGTTCCGGGATCGGGCTGAAATCCGTACAGGCCCGCGGGCGCTTCCGCGTCCAGCGCGGCGGGGAACAGATCGATCTTCTGGTCTGGCGTGAGTGGAAACACGTCAACGAACTGTATCGGCGCGCCCTGATGCGGCGGTGTCGCCGTGCCCTGCTCCAGCAGCTCGCGTCCAACCGTCTCGGGCAGACGGCCGACGATGCGAAGCAGCGTCTCGGTTTCTTCTTCGGACTCACCGATTCCCAGCCGTTGCGCGAGCTCTGAGAACACCTCAGCGTTCGGTCTGGCCTCGCCGGCAGGTTCGATGACCGGGCGCACGAGCTGCAGGCTGATCGGGCCGTAGCCTTTCGCGATGTCGTAGTGCTCGACGAACGTGGTCGCCGGCAGCACGACGTCCGCGAAACGGGCGGTGTCGGTGAACACCTGTTCGAAGACGACCGTGAACAGATCGTCACGCTGCAGCCCGGCCAGCACGCGGTTCTGATCCGGAATCGTCGCCAGCGGGTTGCAGTTGTAGACGAACAGCATCTTCACGGGCGGGTCGTCGTATTCGAGCAGCGCGCGCCCCAGCCTGTTCATGTTGACGATCCGGGTCTGCTGCTCGGGCGTGTCGTCCATCCACGCAGCGGCCTTGATCCCGAAGGCCATCGAGTTGCTCATCGATACACCGCCACCGCGCACCCCGAACTTGCCGGCGACCGCCGGCAGCGCGAGGACGGCCGCTGCCGCACTGCCGCCGTTCCGGTTGCGCTCCAGGCCCCAGCCGCAGCGCACGACCGCAGGGCTCGAGGTGACGTACAGCTCGGCGAGCCGTTCGAGCTGACCGTGCTCGACTCCTGCCACCTCGGCCGCCCGCGCCATCGTCCAGTCGTTCGCGCGCGCGCGCAGCTCATCGGCGCCGTGGGTGTGATCGACGAGGAATCGCTCGTCGGCGTGGCCGCCATCGAAGAGGTACTTGTGCAGCGCCAGGGCAAGCGGGAGATCCGTCCCGGGTTGCGGCGCCAGATGCAGGTCTGCCTGTTTCGCAAGCGAGGTCGTGCGGGGATCGATGACGACCAGCTTCGCGCCAGCCGTCCGCGCCTCCTTGATGTACGGCACCAGGTGAATGCCGGACGCCGACGGGTTCACGCCCCAGAGAATGATCAGCCTGGCGTGCACGTAGTCCTGATACGTGACGCTCGGCATCTTGCCGTAGAGCGCCTTATTGGCCGCACCTGTTGGCGCGGCGCAGACCGTTCGCGCCAGCCGCGATGCGCCGAACGCGCGGAAGAGCGTGGCGTCGTTGGTATCCTGCGTCAGCAGGCCGTTGGATCCGCCGTAGTAGAACGGCAGCACGGCCTCAGCACCCCACCGATTCCGGATCTCGATCATCCGTTCCGCAATGTGGTCGAGTGCCTCGTCCCAGGTCACTCGGGTGAAGACGCCCTGGCCTTTCGCGCCGTGCCGGATAGCAGGGTAGAGCAGGCGATCGTCGCCGTAAACGCGCTCGGCGAATCGCCTGACTTTCGCGCAGATGAAATCACGCGTCGTCGGGTTGGCGTGGCCTCCGTCGATTTCGACGATGCGGCCCTTTTCGACCGTGACGTGGAGCGTGCAGGAGTCCGGACAGTCGAGCGGACAGGCGGTCTCGACCGTCGAGTGTCCCCACGAGGAAACGGCCTGTTCGGCGCGGCGCGGCATTTCCCTGAATTATCTCACGTGTTCCGGAGCGGATCGTGGCCAGGCGCGCGATGGACCTGGCCCGGCTCGCACGCTGACCCTGCCCGGCTGCCTCTGCTACACTGTGCACCGCGAGGCGGAACTTCTTCGATGGAGGCGTGCGATGACTTTTGGAGAGCGCGTGGTCGGGGCGATGAAGCTGGAAGCCAACGCTTTCGAAGACGTCGAGCGCGACGTCACCGCGATGGGACAGGCGGTGGGCGTCATCGCGCTGTACGCGGTGTCGTCGGGCATCGCCTGGATTCGCTACAACGGCCTGTCGGGGATTATCACGGGCGTCATCGCCGCTCTCATCGGGTACGCAGTCTGGGCCGCGATTGTGTGGATCGTCGGCACCAAGGTCATGCCCGAGCCCGCCACCAAGGCTGACTTCCCGGAGACGTTACGCGTCATCGGCTTTGCTGCGGCACCGGGTCTGCTGTGTTTCATCGGCATCATCCCCATACTCGGCTGGCTCATCGGGCTTGCGATCTGGCTGTGGATGATCGCTGCCATGGTGGTCGCGGTCAGACAGGTCTTCGACTACAGCACCACTGGCAAGGCCATCGTCGTCGTCATCATCGGCTTCATCGTCAATGTCATCGTCAGTGTGATCCTCGGCATCATGTTTGCCGGTGCGCGCATGATGTCGCCCATGTAAGCGCTGGAACCGCGCGTCAGGGCTGGTGTCTAAATCGGGAAAGCGGCCGCACAGGAGAAGCCACGAGGCGCTGAGATGATTCAGCGCTTCATGGTCCAACTTGGTGGAGGTTCCCGATGCCTCAGGAACTCTTGCGCGACGTACTTCGCACGGGCGACGCGTCTGGCCGCGCGCGCCGCCGGTGGTCGATCCTGCCGCTGTCGATCGCGGCGCATGCGGCGGCGGTGAGCGTCATGCTCATTGCGCCGCTGGCAGCCGAGGTCGAGCTGCCGCCGATCTCGTCACCGCTCAAGGCGGTGACCATCGTCAAGACGGTGATGCCGCCATCGCCGCCACCCCCACGCACTGATACAGCGCCGCGACTCAATCCGTCTATCGCGCCATTGGCCGCGCCGGATACGATCACCAAAGAGTCACCGCCGGAAGCAGGCGTTCCTGGACCGGCGGGACCGCCAGGGGGAATTGGCGTCGACCCGTGGTCGCCGGTTTTGTCGGAAGTCGGCACACACAACGCGGTGCCGACACCTCCGCCGCCGCCACCGCCGGACAAGCCCGTTCGCGTCGGCCAGGGAATCCGCGAACCGCAGAAGATTCTCCACGTGCCCCCCGAATACCCGCAGCTCGCCGTCCTGTCACGTGTGGAAGGGACCGTCGTTCTCGAGGCCGTTCTCGACGAAACCGGCAAGGTCGATCGGGTGCGGGTCCTCACCTCGGTTCCGCTGCTCGATGCGGCGGCGATCAGGGCCGTTCAGCGCTGGCGCTACACACCAACGCTGCTGAACGGCGTTCCGGTCCAGGTGCTCATGACGATCACCGTGAAGTTCACGCTCGCCAGATGACGTTGCTTCGGCTCGCGGCGCTCCTGCCGCTCACGATCGTGTCCCTGACGGCCGCCCCCGGCCGTCAGGCGATCGATGATCCGAAGTTGCGCGCCGTGGTCGAACGGTTTTTCGCCACGCAGGAAGCCGAAGACGTCGACGGTTATCTGGCGCTCTGGAGCGCGAGCGCGCAGCGGCCGCGCCCCGAACAGCTCCGCTTCGTGTTCGAATCCGGCGACGACAAGTTCTCCGAGGTCGCCATCGTCCGCGTTGTTCCCGCGGACGATCGGGTTCGGGTGCGCGTGGCGGCTGCGCGCACTCGGGTGAGCCCTCCGCGAATACCCGGAGGCAACCCGATCACGTCACAGACGAAGATGGCGTGGAGCCTGACGCTCGTCCGAGAGGGTGAAGACTGGAAGATCGTACGCGAGGGCCCCGCGGCTGATGGCCTGGCCGAGATCCTGATTGCCACGCCCACGGCGGAGGCGCGCGAGCGTCTCCTCACCGAAGAGTCCGATCTGGTCAATGACGGGCTGATTGCGGCCCTGTCCCGGCGCGGAGGTCAGGCGGCCGTCATGCAGGACTATGCCGCCGCACAAGTAGCCTTCGAACGTGCAATCGACGTGGCGCGCCGTGTCGGCAACCAGAGGCTGGAAGGGGAGGCGCTGCAGAACGTGGCAAACGCCATGTATTTCCAGCGCAGCCTGCAGGGCGCGCTCGACGCCTACGAACAGCGGCTTGCACTCGAACGCGGCCGGGCCGATGACGACGGGATCGCCAGCTCGCTGCTCGGGGTTGCGACCATCCGCTACACCCTCGCCGAGTATGGCGCGGCGCTGGCGGCGTACCGCGAGGCGCTCGCGCTGCAGGAGAAGTCCGGCGACGAGGGCGTCATCGCAACTACGCTGATCAGCACGGGCAACGTGCTGTATCTGCAAGGCGATTTCACGAGCGCCATCGCCGACTACACGCGCAGTCGCGACATCAACAAGCGTATTCGGAACAACACCGGCGAGATGCTGGCCCTGAGAGGCATGGGCCGGGTGTTCCAGGCGCAGGGTGATTACGCGGCTGCGCTGGACGTGTTTGCCAGCGTGCTCGCCGACGGTGTTGCCAGGGCAAACCGCAGCGACCAGGGCGACGCGCTGATGAGCATCGGGGACGTGCACTTCCGCCTCGCGAACCTGGATGCCGCGCGCGCGGCGCTGATTGAAAGCCGCAGCCACTTCGAAGCGCTGAAAGACGCGGGCAGGGTCGGCCGGGCGTGGCAGGCCCTGGCGCTGATCGAGCTCGCGGCGGGGCGCTTCGCCGCGTCCGAAGAGGGCTATCGCAAGAGCAGCGCGAGTTGCGCGGCGATCGCCGACGCCGAGTGCGTCGCGAGCGCGACCGTCGGCCTGGCATTTGCCCAGACCGCGCAGGAGAAGTTCACCGAAGGGATCGCGTCGTACAAGAAGGCCGTGCAGGCGTTCACGTCGCTCAAGCGACGCGAAGAAGCGGCCCGCTCAGAAATCGGGCTCGCGCAGGCGCTGTCCGGCAGCAAGGAGTACCGTGCGTCCGCAGACGCCGCGAGCCACGCGCGGCAGGAAGCCGAAGCGCTCGCCAACGATGACGTCCTGTGGCGCGCGCGCGTCGCAGAGGCCGCTGCGCTCAGGCACCTGAAGGAGCCAAAACAGGCGCTCGCGGCCGCCCAGACCGCCGTTGCCGCCGTCGATCGGCTGATCGAGGCTGCCAGAGTACAGGCCGTCGGCACCCGTCGCGCGCGACACGTCATCCGCCTTCGCGCTGATCGCCCTTTTGCACGCCGAGAACGGAGATGCCGCCGCCGCCTTCGAGTCCGCCGAACGGATGCGCGCGCACGATCTGCGCGTGACGCTGGCGCCCGCCGAGCGAGCCATTTCGCGCGGCATGACCGACGCCGAACGCGAGGAGGAACGGGCGATCGCTGTCGAGCTCGTGTCCCTGCACGCGCAGCTGTCGCGGGAGAAGCGTCTCCCCAAACCTGATGCCCAGAGAATCGCGCGGCTCGATGCGAGCACCGTCCAGGCCGCGGAGCGTCGGACGGCACAGCAGCAGCGGTTGTTCGACAGGCTGCCCGAGCTGCAGACGTGGCGGGGCATCGTCAAGCCCGCGTCGCGCGACGATGTCGGCGGCCTCCTGCCGGACGCGGCGACGGCGCTCGTCGAGTTCGTCGTCGGCGACGACGATCTGCTGACGATTGTCGCCAGACGCGGCGAGCAGGGTGTCGAGTTCACGACGGGGATCGCGAAGCTGACCCGCAAGGCGCTTGCGGATCAGGTGGCGAAGCTGACGCAGGTCGAGACGCTGCGCGATGCTCCCGCGTGGTCGCGTGCGTCGCGCGCCTTCATGGCCGACGTGACAGGCCTGCCGGGAGCCTTCAAGGACACGCGCCGCGCGATCGTGGTTCCGCACGAGATCCTGTGGCGGGTGCCGTTCGATGCGCTGCCGGCTGACGAAGGGCAGGTCGTCGATCGCACCGCTCTGGTCTACGCTTCGTCGGTCACCGCACTCGTGCGCTCACCAAAGCGCACTCATGCCGCGCCGGCGACGGAAGCGCTCGTGATCGCGGCTGGCCCTGAAATCGCGCCCCGAGCGGTCGAGAGAATCGCGCAGACCGCACCGGAATGGACGCTGCGCGCGCCAGCGAGCGCCGAGCAGGAGGCGAAACTGCTTGCCGGCGACGCCGATCCCGAGCGTACCGGTCGTCATCACGGGATCGGGCGCGACCGAGTCGACGCTCCGGCAGCGGATGCCGTCCGCGACAGTCCTGCAGATCGCGGCGCCATTCCGGGTCAACAGCGCAAGCCCACTCTTCTCGCCGATTCTCCTGGCCACGTCTCCGCCGACGACTCCGCCGACGGGCCAGACCGGAGACAAACCGGCGCCGCCCGACGATCCGGACCCTGCTGACGACGGCGCGCTCGAAATCCGCGAGGTCATGAACCTGAGTCTCCAGGCTCGCGTGATCGTACTTTCCGATGGCGCCGCCCTGACCATGCGTGACGCGGCCGACGAAGCGGGGACGATTGCGTGGGCGTGGCGTGCCGCAGGTATCCCCTCGGTCGTGATGCCGCGCTGGCGCGCCGACGAGTCCGACGCCGACCCTGCCTCCCACCAGTTCATGCGCGAGCTGCACCGCCGACTCCGCGCCGGCGATCCACCCGATGCCGCGATGCAGGCCGCCCGCGCGACGCTGCGCGCACGGCCGACCTTGTCCGCCCCTTTCTACTGGGCCGGCTGGATCCTCATCGGCGGCCAGTAGATAATCTGTGGATCGGCCTCGCCTTGTGCGTTCAGCGTTGCAGACACCACCATCATGTCTCCTCACGTCGTAATCATCGGTGGCGGCTTTGGCGGTCTCTATGCGGCTCGTGCGTTCCGCCGCGTGCCGGTCCGTGTGACGATCCTCGATCGCCGCAACCACCATGTGTTTCAGCCACTGCTGTATCAGGTCGCCATGGCGGCGCTGTCGCCCGGCGACATCGCGTCGCCGATTCGCTGGATTCTTCGCAAGCAGCGCAACGTCGAGGTTCAGCTCGCGGAGGTCACTGCGATCGATATCGCCCGGCGCCGTGTGATGCTGACCGACGGCGAGGTTGAGTACGACTTTCTGATCATCGCGAGCGGCGCGACGCACGCCTACTTCGGACACGACGACTGGCGTCCGATCGCGCCGGGCCTGAAGACCCTGGAGGACGCGCTCGAGATCCGACGTCGCGTGTTGCTCGCGTTCGAGCACGCGGAACGCGAAACGGATCCCGTCCGGCGCGAAAGACTGCTCACCTTCGTCGTCGTCGGGGGTGGACCCACGGGCGTCGAGCTGGCCGGCGCGCTTGCGGAGATCTCGCGGCACTCGCTGGCGCGAGATTTCCGTCACTTCGATCCGGGATCGGCGCGCATCATGCTGTTCGAGGGCGGCCCGAGTGTGCTCGGCACGTTTCCGGAGCCGCTGCGCGAGGCCGCGCGCCGCGATCTCGAGCGGCTCGGCGTGGAGGTGCGAACGAGCGCGGTCGTGACGAACGTCGCGCCCGGAGTGGTCGCCGTCGGCCAGGAGCTCATTCACGCCGAGACGGTGCTGTGGGCGGCGGGCGTCGCCGCGTCGCCACTCGGACGGACACTCGGCGTGCCGCTGGATCGGGCCGGGCGCGTGAGCGTCCAGCCGGACCTGACGATCCCCGGTCACCCCGAAGTCTTCGTGATCGGCGACCTGGCGTCGCTGGCCGGCGCCGACGGCAAACCGCTGCCCGGCGTCGCGCAGGTCGCCATTCAGATGGGGCGGCATGCAGCGCGCAACGTCGCGCGTGCCATCGAGAAGCAGCCGTATCGGCCGTTCGGGTACAGAAACCTCGGAAACATGGCGACCATCGGCCGGGCATCGGCGGTGGCAGACCTGGGATGGCTGCAACTGAAGGGTTACATCGGCTGGCTCGCGTGGCTGTTCGTGCACATCATGAACCTGATCGGCTTTCGCAACCGGCTCGTCGTGATGGTCCAGTGGGCCTGGTCGTACTTCAGTTACCAACGGGCCATCCGGTTGATTACCGGAGGGCCGGCAGAGACGGATCGCGCCGAGGGATGATCAGGGCACTGGTACGCCTCACGCTCGTTGCGACGGCGCTCGCAGCCGCGCTGATCCCCTGGCCATCGCACGTGATCGAGACGGTGTATCTCGCGAGGTCTGTATCCGGCGATCCAGGGCTTCGTCACTCCAGTCAGCAACACGGTGCCGATCGCCGTGCTGGACGTGGCGGCAGGCCTCCTGCTCGTGATGCTGGCATTTCGCTTCAGACGGAATCTGAAAACGGCGGGATTCATTGGCGCACTGTGGCGCGGGCTGACCGGCGCCGTGACGCTCGCCGCGACACTCTATCTGGTATTCCTGCTGATGTGGGGCCTGAACTACAGGCGGGTTCCGCTCGAATCAAAGATCCAGTTCGATGCCGGCCGTATCACGCACGAGGCGCTGCGTCAGCTCGGCGACCGCGCGGTCGCGAACGTCAACGCCACCGTCAACGCGGCCCACGCTGTGGCCGCCGACGATGCCGCGCTGCAGAAGGGGTTCGCCACGGCGCAACAGATGCTGGGAACTTCGAGGTCTGCGATCCCCGGCATTCCGAAGCGCTCGGTACTCGGCTTCTATTTTCGGCAGGCGGCGATTGCCGGCATGACCGATCCATTTTTTCTCGAGATCATCCTCAACCCGGACACGCTGGAGATCGAGCGGCCGTTCGTGCTCGCACATGAGTGGGCACATCTCGCCGGCTATGCCAACGAAGCAGAGGCCAGTTTCGTGGCGTGGTTGACGTGCCTGCAGGGAGATGCGCTGGCGCAGTACAGCGCATGGCTGTCGATGTACGAGCAGGTGTGGTGGGCGCTGCCCGAGGCCGAGCGCGCGACGCTCGCCGCAAAGCTCGATGCCCGTCCTCGGGAGGATCTGCAGGCCATCAACGCGCGCCGCGCGACATCGTCACCCATCGTCCGGAACGCGGCGAGGGACGCGTACGACACGTATCTGCGCGCGAATCGCGTCGCAGAAGGCATCGCCAGTTATGAGGGAGTCGTGCGATTGATTCTTGGCGCCGGCGTCGAGAACGGGCAGGCGGCGCAGCTGCGCTGACGGCTACCGCGGCTTGACCTTCAACGGATCGAGTGTGTCGAGCTCGCTCGGATTCACCGGCGCCGGGTGCGCGCCCGTCCGCAGATCGTCGGGTCGTGCGGGCCGCTGATTGTCGGAGTGCACGAGCACGTCACGCCATCTGCGCCAGCCGCACGCGTGACACCGAAACGGCTGCCGACCGGTCAGGGTGTGCCGCAGGCGCTCGTAGATGTTGCGCAAGCGCGAAGGATAGACGCGCTCGGACGTGCACGACGGACAGGTCATGGTGATCGTCGAGAGGGAGCACCGACGATCTTAGCACACTACCGTGCTTTGATTCGGATACCGCCGTTGGTGCCCGCGAGACGGATGGACGGCCCGCCGCCGTTGAGGCGTCCTTCGAGCCTGCGCCGCGAGGACTCGGTCGTTTCGAACGGCAGGCCGCTCGTGTCGATGCCGCCGTTGGTGATGCTGGCAGAGACCGACGCTTTGGCTTCTGCCGGCAGCCGCAGCGTGATTCCGCCGTTCGTGCACTCGAGCTTCGCCCCGCCCGCAGCCACACTGACCATGTCGACGTCGACGCCGCCGTTGGTCGTGCTGGCGTCGATCGTGCCGGAGACGTCACGCGCGACGACGCCGCCGTTGGTCGTCTCGGCGTGGATCCGTCCTGACAGGCCGCGCAACTCGACGCCGCCATTGATGGTAGAGAATCTGACGTTCGCGCCAGCGGGCACGCGCACCGTGTACTTCACCTGCGTGCTGCCCACCTGGAACCAGCCGCTCGTGCTGGGCACCTTTGTTTCGATCTGAACGCTCGACGGCGTGGCCTGGTCGAGGATCTCAATCCGCTCGAGCGCCTGTTTGGCCGTCTCGGGCTCGTCGGCCCTCGCCGTCTTCAGTGCGACGACCTCGACGGTGTTCCCGGCCGAGGGCTCCACGTCGATTTTGCCGTTGATGTTGCTGATCTCGACTCGTCCGCCCGGCTCCAGTTCGTACGTCTTCCGCCACTCGGCGGTCTCGGAGCTTTTCAGGTCGGCGGTGACGATGTCGCAGCCTGCGGTGGCGATCGGGGCAAGCGCCGCGAAAAGGAGCGCCGGCAGCAGGGCGGCACGCGATTTCACGCGTCTTGCAGCATTCAGCATGGGGAGATTACTCCTCAGCCCTAATACGGCTTCCGCGGCGCGGTCGTTCCGAGGGGTTGGTTCGTGCAGTGCCTAGTTTCGCCCTAGTCACCGCCAGGCGCTATAATCGGGCCGCCTACACCCTGAGCCAACCCCGTACAGCGGGGGCCCAACGACAAGGTCAGATATGTCCGATCGCAAGTACCGCCAGCGCGGCTACCAGGACGAGCCGCGCGAGCCCCGGCGCGACCAGAAGCCGGCCGAGAAGAAGGAGTATGCGCCGCGCGGGCAGCCGCCGCTCGCGCCGAAGACCTTCAACATGCCCGGGTTCCGCGAGGTGGTGCGGTGCGCCCGGTGCGGTAACGAGCTGACCGTGGCCACGGCCTGGAGCGTCGAAAGCACACTGCATTCGCTGCGGCGCGGACCTGCACACCTGCGCCCAGTGCGTGAACTTCGACACGAGCGCCGCCTTCGAATGTCAGAAGCCGATTCCCGCCCGCGTCTCACCCAAGGACAGCCCGCAACAGCTGCACGCTGTTCGAGCCGCGGACGACGGTCGAACGGGAAACGAAATCGACGGCGCCTTCCGGCGCTCGGAAGGCCTTCGACGATCTGTTCAAGTGATCGCTTCAGCGATATCGATCTTTGCGGGGTGGTCGCCGCCGCCGCGCGCGACAGGACGGCCTTCAGGCTCGACGAGGGTCTTCTCCAGCGAGTCGCGGGCGATTCCATCCACCGAACCCTGCAGAAACGGACGCAACGGCCAGGGAATCGTGCGGCTGAGGCTCACCGATTCGCACTCGATCAGCACACCGCCCTGCACCTGTTCACGCCGCCAGTAGGCGTTCAACCGCCACAGATACCCGCTGTCGCTTCCGGGCGGCTTCTCGCGCTCCTGCGGCGTCCCTGCGTCCGACAGCTCGGCGATCTTCGTCGCCACGCTCCGGCTGATCGCTCGCGTGCTGCCGAGCCGCCGCGTTTCCACGAGGTGTTCGGTGTTGTAGGTGACGGTAATGATCTTCTCGCGCTTGATCTTCATGTAGACGCGAACGCGGTCGCCCTCGCGCGAGAGGAGCTTCGACGCGATCACCTCCTCGTACGATTCCGATTCCCGCCCGGCGTTCTCGCCCAGGTGACGGACCACGGCGTCGAGCGTCGTGCCCGGGACGAAGACGGCACCCACCCAGTGGTGCATGCGTCCGTTAGGTACGGATGGTTCGTCCGCGCCGGGCGCGGGCGCGTGAGCTGCATCAGGGACACGCGCCCGTTCAGTGAGCGCTGACGCCACCCCGGCTCGCGTTGAACTCGTCGCAGGACGAAGAATATGTCTCCGCTCCCGGCGAGCTTGTTGTAGCGCTCGTCCACACGCCGCTCGTAGTCCTGCCACGCGGCGATGGTCGCCGGACTCGGACCGTCGGGCCAACTCCGGTACGGTCGTCGCGGCCCGTGGCGCGATCCCCGACGATCAACGCGAGCGCAGCGACCAGCAACGTCTTGCGCACCACCGGTATTATCGCCGAGCCTTCGCCCGGCGCGCCTCGAGCTCTTCGAGCGTTCGTGGCCAGTCGTCCTTGAGCAGGCGGGACAGCGCGCGATCGGAGAGCAGCCGGCCCTCCGGTCTGGCACCGGCGCAGTAGTTGGCCTCGTTGCGCGCGTAGACGATGCGCTGGATCGGCGCGCCGCAGACCGGGCACGGCTGACGGTACCTGGCCGTGCACGGCCATCCCGTCGCGGAACGCCGTGACCTTTTCGGGGAACGCCCGTCGGCCTCGGCGCGCAGCCGCGCGATCCACGTCTTCGAGCGTCGCGGCGACGTGGCCTCGAACGAGCCGCGCGATCTCGTGCGCTCGGTCAGCGCCGTCGTCGAGCTTCATCGGCGACAGCCGCGCCGCGTGCAGGATCTCGTCGGAGTACGCGTTGCCGATGCCGCTGAAGATGTGCGGATCGGTCAGCGCGCGCTTGAGCGTGTGGTTCTCGCGCGTGAGCCGCTCGGCGAACGCCGGCGAGATCGGCGTCGAGCACCTCGAGGCCACCCGGGATCGAGCGCGGCCAGCGCCTCGGCGCCCGCGACGATGTGGATCGACGCCTGGCGCTTCGAGCCCTGCCTCGGTCAGGATCAGCCGTCCCGGTCGGGAAGTCGAACGCCGCGAGCCCGACCTTGCCCGGGATCGCCGCGCCGCGATCGCGCCAGCGCAGCCGGCCGGCGATCATCAGGTGGAGAACGATGAACAGATCGCCCTCGAGCTCGAACACGATCCGCTTGCCCATCCGCCGCAGCGCGATCACTCGCCGGCCCGACGACGCTCGACCGGCGCCGGCTCGATCGTGCGGACGAGGAACGGGTTGCCGATGCGGAGCCGCTCGAGCGGCTGCTCGACCACGCGCGGGGCGAGCGCTTCGAGGTAGACGGCGATGTCGGGCAGTTCAGGCATCCACCCGAATTCTACAAGCTATCTCAGGAACGCATCGGTGTTCTCCGTGTTGTCCGCGGAGCTAATCCTGCCTGAGCGCCGTCGCGGGATCGATGAGGGTGGCACGCCGTGCCGGGATGAAGCTCGCCAGCACCACAGACGAAACGAGGACGGCCGGCAGGACGATCCAGACCGCTGGCGTCCACGGTGAGACGCGGAACAGATCGTCCTGCACCATCCGTGCGCCGGCGATCGCCAGCGGCACGCCGGCAATCCCTCCGATGAGCGCGAGTTTCAGCCCGCGACCGAGGAGGAGCCGGAGAATATCCGCACCGGCGGCGCCGATGGCCAGGCGCACGCCTATCTCACGCGTCCGCTGCGCCACGGTGTAGGCCGTCAATCCGTAGATGCCGAGGCAGGCGAGCAGCAGCGCCGCTGCCGCGAACGCTGCGAACGTCCGCCCTTCGAGCCGCTCACCCCAGCTCGTCATCAGCCGGCGATCCCACATCGTCATCACGTCGTACGACGCGAAGTTCGGATCGGCCTCGCGGACGATGCGACGCGCTGCGTGTGCGAGCGCCGCCGGATCTCCGGGGGTCCGCAGGAGTATGGCCATGGTGCGCCACGGGCTGACGGCGTACGGCACGTAGACGGTGAGCTGGCTCTGCGGTGTTTCCTCGCCGAGCTCTTCGTAGACGACGTCGGGCACGACGCCGACGACTCGATAACTGACGATCCCGCTCGCCTGTACCACCCGGAGCTGCCTGCCAACCGCGCCCTCGCCCGGCCAGAATTGCTTCGCGAGATGCTGGTTGACGATGACGACGTCGGATTGCGGCTGAACGCTCTCCGTTGTCGTGAAGGTGCGGCCCTCGAGAAGGCGCAGCCCCAGTGCGTCGAACAGGCCGGGTGTGACCGGAACCTGCTGGGCGCCGATTTCTTCTCCCGGCGCCCCCGTTCCACGCGCCGGCACGAGCCGGATCCCTACGCCGCCATCGTCGCTCGGTATCGCTCCAGTCGCTGCGGCCGACGAAACGCCTGGAGCCGTGCTCAATCGCGCGAGCAGTCCGTTCAGCGCGTGTGCACGCGCCTCGGGCTGAGCGGACGCATCACCCGCGAGGTACACGCGAACACTGAAGAGTGGCCTGGGGTCGAATCCGACATCGGCGCCGAGCAGCGATCGGCTGCTCAGCGCGAGCAGGGCCGCACTCACCAGCAGCCCAAAGCTCACGGCCACCTGCGCCGCGACGAGTGTTCCCTGCAAACGTCGCTGGTCGGGGCTGGCGTCCGCCGATCGGCTGCCGATCAAAAGGCTCCCTGGACGCTTGACGCGTGAGACCCGCAAGGCGGGCAGCAGTCCGCTGACGACTGCGGTCACGAGCGATACGAAGAACGTGAAGAGCAGGACGCGCGCGTCGATCCGTATTCGTGCCCAATAGGGAGGCGGCTCCGGCATCGACGCGACGAGGCCGTCGAGCCCCCATCCTGCGACGAGCAGCCCTATCGCGCCCCCGGCGGCTGCGAGCAGGAGACTCTCGAACATCATCAGTCGAACCAGCCGCGTCCGGCTCGCGCCGAGCGCCGTCCGGACGATCAGCTCACGCTGACGTCCAATGCCGCGCGCGACGAGCAGGCTGGCGACGTTCGCGCAGGCCACGAGCAGGACGAGGCCCACCGCAAGCAGCACTGCCGTCATGTCCGTGGGCTTGCCCACGAAGAACTCGCGCATGGGCATGACGTGCACGTTCCAGTCCCGGTTCGTATCCGGATAACGCACGGCAAGCGTCGTTCCTATCCGGCGGACATCGGCGAGCGTTGCGTCAAGGTCGGCGTCGGGGCGACGGAGTCCGACCGCGAGCACGATCCGCCGGTCCCGGCCCTGGTCCCGCAACGTTCGATACGGTAACCAGATCTCGCAGAGCTCCGGAAAAGCGAACTGCTGCGGCATCACGCCCACTACCGTCACGCGCCGCCCGTTCACGGGAACAGTGCGCCCGACGATTGTGCGGTCGGCGCCATACAGGCGCTGCCAGAGGCTGTAAGACAGGATCGCCACGGACTCCGCGCCGGGCTCCGCGCCTTCGTCCAGCTGAAAGGCGCGTCCGAGGTGGGGCGAGACGCCGAGCAGCTGAAAGAGCCCCGGTGTGATGGACGCGCCCAGCACTCGCACTGTGTCGTCGATTGCCGAGACCGACAGATTCCGGTTGACGACACCCTCGATGCCCTCGAGCGTGACGGAGCTCTCGCGGAGATCGACGAGATCTGGATAGGACAGCTCCGAGTCGTCCCAGTCCTGAGCCTGCGTCGGATGCGTCGAATGCAATGTCACGAGTCTCAGGCTGCGATCGCCAAAGGGCAGAGGTCGCAGATACAGAGCGTCGAACATGCTGTAGACGACCGTGTTGGCGGCCACGCCGAGCGCCAGTGTCAGCACGGCGGCGACCGTGAAGCCCATGGACAGACCGAGCGATCGCAGCGCGTACCGAAGGTCCTGCATCATAGTTGTGTCCTGCCGCGCGTCCCGTCTGAGCATTCTGCGTGCCGACCGCAAGGGCCGTCAACCGGCGAGAAACCCTGTCTCCGAGGCTTTCCGTGCCTGCCGACCGTTCGTCGGCGAGACGCGTCATCCCAATTGCGGACAGCTATAATCCGACGCAATGTCGGTTCTCCAGCACACCCCACGCTTCGAGGCGGCCGAGGCTCTCCGGCTCGCGAGCCAAATCTACGGGCTGCAGGCGACAGCGTCCCCGCTGCCGAGCGAGCGGGATCAGAACTTTCGCCTCGACACCGCCGGCGGCGTCTTCGTTCTCAAGATTGCCAACGCCGGTGAATCGCGCGCCATGCTCGAAGCCGAGAATGCGGCGCTGTCGCACGTCGCTTCGCGGGGCGGACGATGTGCACGGGTGGTCGGCGCACTCGACGGCAGCGAGATCGCGGAAAGCGGCGGCCACCTGATTCGGCTCCTGACCTGGATCCCCGGAACGCCGCTCGGTTCGCTGGCTCGTCACTCTCCCTCGTTGTTCGAGGACTTCGGCCGCGCTCTTGGTGAGTTCGATCGCGCGCTCTCCACATTCGATCACCCGGCGCTCCACCGCCGGTTCTACTGGGACCTCGCCGCCGCGTTCCAGACGATACGAGAGTACTTGCCTGCCGTCCGCGACAACGACTGGCGAAATGCGCTCGAACGCGAAGCGCAAGCACTCGAACGACGCCACGACCCCGCTGCGCTTCGACGCTCGGTCATCCACAACGATGCGAACGACTACAACGTTGTCGCCGGCGGCGGAGACGATCTCTACACTCGCAATCAGCGCGTCGCGGGCATCATCGACTTCGGCGATCTCGTGCACAGCTTTACCGTCGCCGACCTCGCCGTCGCGTCCGCGTACGCGGTCCTCGACAAGCCCGATCCGATCGCGGCTGCCATTCCTATCGTGCGCGGCTATCACTCGACGTATCCGCTGCTCGAACAAGAGATCTCGCAACTCATGGATCTCGTTCGGCTCCGTCTCTGCCTGAGCGCGTGCATTGCCGCGCATCAGAGCGCCCAGAGACCCGACGACGATTACCTGAGCATCAGCCAGGCGCCGATCCGCCGGACGTTTCCGCGGCTCACCAGGATCCACCCGCGATTTGCCGAAGCCGTGTTTCGCGATGCGTGCGGACTGCCGCCGGTCCCGCTCGCCGACCGCGTGCGGACGTGGCTGCAGGGGAAAGGCCGCGACCGTTTGTACTCGCACGTCGTCGGTCGCCACGATCGTGAAGTCGTGATCGACCTGAGTTTCGGAAGCCCGCTCGTTCCTGGAAATCCGCTGTCGAATCCCGAGCCGGCACTCACGGAGCGGATACAGGACGAGATGCGCGCGGCCGGCGCCAGCCTCGGCATCGGCAGGTATGGCGAGGCGCGCATCATGTACTGGTCGCCGCTCTTTGCCGGTGACACGCCAGACGCCGAACGGCGAACGGTTCATCTTGGCCTCGATCTGTTCGCACCCGCGGGAACGCCGGTTCACGCGCCGCTTCCCGGCACCGTCTATGATTTCGCTGACAACCGCGCGCCCGGCGACTACGGTCCTCTGATCGTCCTCCAGCACGAAACCGACGCCGGCGATCGGTTCTTCACGCTGTACGGTCACCTCTCGCGTGAATCGCTGGACGGGCTCGAGCGAGGTCGCCGCGTCGCAGCGGGCGAACGACTCGCGTGGCTCGGCTCCGCTGACGTCAACGGCGGCTGGCATCCTCATCTGCACCTGCAACTCATCGTCGATCTGCTCGATCGTGGGTGCGACTATCCCGGGGTCTGCCATGCCAGCACGCGACGCGTCTGGTGCGAGCTCTCGCCGGACCCCAACCTGTTGCTGCAGCGCACGGCGGATGTCCTGCCAGACGCCGACGCCCCGAAGGCGCGGACACTCGCCGCACGCCAAGCCCATCTAGGTCGAAACCTCAGCATCGGATATCGCACGCCGCTGACCGTGTCGCGTGGCTGGATGCAGTACCTCTACGACGACAGGGGAGGTCGGTACCTGGATGCGTACAACAACGTGCCTCACGTGGGGCACAGCCATCCACGGGTCGCTCGAGCCGCTGCCCTGCAGCTGGGCGTCCTCAACACGAACACCCGCTATCTCCACGAGAGCCTGGGACGCTTCGCGGAACGGCTGACCGCGACGTTGCCCGCGCCGCTTCGCGTCTGCTATTTCGTCAACTCGGGCAGCGAGGCCAACGAGCTCGCGCTGCGGTTGGCGCGCGCGCACACCCGCCGCCGGGACGTCATCGTCCTCGAGTCGGCGTATCACGGCAACACGACGACCCTCACTGAGATCAGCCCTTACAAGTTCGACGGCCCGGGCGGTGCGGGACGCCAGCCGTGGGTGCATACGGTTCCGATCCCCGACGTCTTTCGGGGCCCGTTCAAGAAGGACGATCCCGAAGCGGGCCGGCGCTACGCGGATGGGGTCCGCCACGTGACCGAGGCCCTGCGCGCCCAGGGCTCGGCGCCGTCCGCATTCATCGCCGAGACGTGTCCGAGCGTTGGCGGCCAGATCGTGTTTCCGCCCGGATACCTCGCCGCCGTCTACGCGCACGTTCGCGCGGCCGGCGGCGTCTGCATCGCCGACGAAGTGCAGACCGCCTACGGCCGCATGGGGTCGAGCTTCTACGCGTTCGAGGATCAGGCTGTCGTGCCCGACATCGTCGTGCTCGGCAAGCCGATCGGTAATGGGTACCCGCTTGGCGCCGTGGTGACCACGGACGAAATCGCCGCGTCGTTCGCCAACGGGATGGAGTTCTTCAGTACGTTCGGTGGCAGTACCGTGTCGTGCGCGGTCGGACATGCGGTCCTGGATGTCGTCGAACAGGAGGAGCTGCAATCGCACGCGGCGGACGTGGGCAATGGCCTGCTTGCCGAGCTTCGACCGCTGGTGGACGAACACCCGATCGTCGGAGACGTGCGAGGCTCGGGGCTGTTCCTTGGCGTCGAGCTGGTGAAGGATCGCGGGACGCTCGAGCCCGCGCGCGCCGAGGCGGAGTACGTGGTCAACCGGCTGCGCGAGGAAGGAATTCTGATCGGCACCGACGGGCCGTCCCACAATGTGCTCAAGATCCGGCCGCCGATGCCGTTTGACAACAATGATGGTGAGCGGCTGGTGAGTACGATGAAAAAGGTGCTGCGCGAGTTGCTGTGATTGGTTACAGGAGAAATGGAGAAAGGGAGGCTTAGGAGAAGAGCTACAGGAGAAGGGAGGACGGGAGAATTCTTGGTACGGTTTCGGAGCCACCGTATCATCCGTGCAATCCACGCGGTGGCGCCGGCTCGTGGACGGGGCGAGGTAGCAAAATCTGACAGGCTCGCGCGAAGAACCGCGTGCAAGATCTGCGATCTTTGTCGCCATGGTTGCCTAAACAGCTGATTTTCTCGTTGGAGCGTTGCTTGCCTTCCGCGCACGCATGCTCAACGAACCACTTCTTCACCATGGCTTGACCCAGCGGATCATCGGGTGCGGTGTCGAGGTGCACCGCGTCTTTGGCGCCGGTCTGTTCGAATCGGTGTATCAGGCCTGCTTCGAGTTCGAACTGCATCGGGCCGGGCTGCAGTTTGAGCGGAAACGAACCGTGCCTTTGATCTACAAGGGCCAGGCTCTCAGCAACACGTTCGTCGCGGATCTGATCGTTGAAGGGACAGTGCTTGTCGAGATCAAGGCCGTCGATAAACTCACTCCCGTTCACCAGGCGCAGCTGATCACCTACCTGAAGCTGACCGGCTGTCCGGTTTGGGCTGCTCATGAACTTCAACACGCCAGTCCTTACACAGGGTATCCGTCGTGTCGAGCATCCCGATCTTTACGCCAAGAGGGTCACGCCGACAGCCCCTCAACCAGGAGAGGTCGGCAAGAATCTGAAATCAGAAGAGTAAGGTCCTCTTTTCTCGGTTCCTCCTGTCAATAACCTCCTATCCCTCCCTTTCTCCCTTCTCCTGTCGAGGACCCAGCAGCGATATACTCGCGCCGCAGTGAGCTCGACGGCGCGTCTGGCCTGGATCGTCGCAGTCGCCGGCGTGTACGTTATTGCCGGCAGGCTAGGACTCACGCTCGCGTTCGTGAACGCCAGCGCGACCGCGGTCTGGGCGCCAACCGGCATCGCGGTCGCCGCGATCCTCGTGCTCGGCCGCTGGGTCTGGCCGGGCATCGCCCTGGGCGCGTTCCTCGTCAACGTCACCACGGCGGGCTCGTTCCCCGTTTCGCTGGCGATTGCCGCCGGCAATACCCTGGAAGCGCTCGCCGCGGCCTGGCTCGTCAACCGGTGGGCCGGCGGCGTGCGCGCGTTCGATCGCGCGCTCGATGTCTGCCGCTTCGCCATGCTCGCGGGCCTGCTCGCTCCGACGATCAGCGCGACGATCGGTGTGACGGCGCTGCTCGCCGCCGGCCTGACGACCGTCGCCGGCTATCAGCAGGTCTGGCTCACGTGGTGGCTCGGCGACGCGGCCGGCGCGATCGTCGTCACGCCGGCGCTGCTCCTGGCCTGGACCAGTCGCGATCCGTGGGCGGCCGGGAGGGGACGCGAGGCCCTGCTGTATGCCGCGCTCTTCGTGGTCGTCGCCATGTCGGTGTTCGGCGGATGGCTCCCGGTCAGCAGCAGCAACTATCCGATCAGTTTCATCGGCACGCCTCTGCTGTCGTGGCCGGCCCTGCGGTTTGGCCGCCGTGAGACCGCGCTGTCGGTCGCGGCGCTTGCCGGCATTGCGATCTGGGGCACCCTTCGGGGATACGGGCCCTTCGGTCTCGATCGGCACCAGGCCCTGCTGCTGGTGCAGACGTTCGGCGCCCTGGTCGCCGTGACGTCCGCAACGATCGCGGCGCTGGTCGATGAAAGCGCGCGCCTCAACGAACAACTCGAGCGCCGGGTCACGGATCGGACCGAACAGCTCCGCGCGATCAACGATGACCTTCGCATGGAGATCGATCACCGGACGCGGCTGCACGACGCGCTGCGCGCGAGCGAATCGCGGCTGACGGACGCGCAGGCCGTCGCGCACGTGGGCAGCTGGGACTGGGACGTGAAGAGCGACACCGTCTCGTGGTCCGAGGAGCTGTATCGCATTTACGGGCTCGATCCGCTCTCGTTCAGCGCGAGCTATCAGGGGTTCTTCGAGCGCGTGCATCCCGACGATCGCGAAGAGGTGAGCGTCGCGGTGCGCCAGACGCTCCAGGACGGACGGCCGTTTGAAATCGATCACCGGATCATCCTGCCCGATGGGAGTCAGCGAACGCTCACTGCCCGCGGACGCCTCGAGCGCGATGACGAGGGGCGCCCCGTGCGGATGCTGGGAACCGGGCAGGACGTCACCGATCGGAGGCGGGCAGAGCTCGAGCACCTGCAGCTTGTACAGGAACAGATCATGCGGCGACAGGCGGAGGAAGCCAGCCGCGTGAAGGATCAGTTCCTGGCCGTCGTGTCACACGAGCTGCGGACGCCGTTGAATGCGGTCCTGGGGTGGGCCCGGATGCTGTCGACCGGAACGCTCGACGCGGACGACGAGTCACGAGCCGTGCAGGTAATCGAGCGCAATGCACAGGCGCAGGCGCGGCTCATCGACGATCTGCTGGACGTGTCCCGTTTTCTCGGCGGCCAGATGTCGCTCGAGCGGCGACCGATCGAAGTCGAGCCCGCCGTGCGCGCCGCGCTCGAAGCCGTCGAGCCGATCGCCGAGCCGAGAAACATCACCATCGACTCACGCATGTCTGCCGGCGGCGCCCGCGTGCACGCCGATCCTCAACGGCTCCAGCAGATCGTGTTGAACCTGCTCAGCAACGCCGTCAAGTTCACCCCCGACGGCGGGCGCGTCGGCGTGGACGTCACCGCGTCCGAGACGCAGGTGCAGATCCGCGTCGCCGACAGCGGGCTCGGGATTGATCAGACTCACCTGGAGCGGGTGTTCGAGCCGTTCTGGCAGGCGGACACGACCTACACGCGCACGCACGGAGGTCTCGGGCTGGGCCTCGCAATCGTACGACACCTGGTGGACGCGCACGGCGGGACGGTCCGCGCCGTCAGCGACGGGCCCGGGCGCGGATCGGCGTTCGTGGTCGAGTTGCCTCTGCAGGAGTCTACCCAGCAGGCTTTGCTCTGAGCACTCCTACCTGAACCAGCACGCCCGTGAAATCCAGAATGCGGCGTTCGTGGACGATCAGGCCCTCCTGGACGCGGTAGATGAAGGCTCCAGACACTTCGATCCGGCGCCCGGTGGGCGGCATGCCGAAGAATTCGCCGGCATGGCTGCCCGTGATACGGCAGAGCAACGCCACGCGGTTGTCGTCGACGAGCAGGTCTTCAGTGGTAAAGACGAGGTCGGGAAATGCCTGGAACCAGACTCGATAGATGCGCTCGATTTCGACGCGCCCCTCGAGCACCCCACCTGTCGGGCTTACGACGACGCCCTCGGGCGAGTGATCGGCGGTCAGGGCGGCAGCATCGCGCGCCCGCCAGTCGGCCTCGCGCCGGGTGAAGAGGGCGAAGATTTCTTCGCGCGTCATGGTCGCACTGGCCCACCCCGCGCTGCAGGCCGGGTTTGGAGCTACTATAGATTCCCACGGGCAAAAGGAAAAGGAAAACGGTGAATATCCTGCTTTTGTCAATGCCGGACAGCTTCGAGCACACCGCGGCCGTGGCGATGCGGATGCCGAACGGCGCGCTCGGATCACTCGCAGGCAACGTCGACGCGCACCATCGCGTCGCGATCGCCGATCTCATCCTCGTGCAGCATCGCGTCCGGGAGACGGTCGAGCGGCTCGTCCGTGAGATCGAACCCGACCTCGTCGGCCTGTCCATCATGACGTTCCAGCGGCACACGGCCCGCAAGGTCGCCGCGCTCGTGCGAACGCTGCGGCCGGAGGCCACGATCGTCGTCGGCGGCTACGACCCGAGCCTGGCGATCGAGATCTACGAGGACCCGGACTGGGGCGCCGACGTCATCGTCCGCGGCGAAGGCGACCTGACGTTCCGGGAGCTCGTGCGGGCGCTCGAGCGTGGAGGTGACCTGCGGTGCGTGGCGGGGCTCTCGTACCGCACCGAGGACGGCTTCGTCCGAACGCACGACCGCGCCGTCAGCTCGCTGACCGGCGAAGAGGTGCGACGGCCCAATCGGAACGCGCGCGTGCTCGACGGGTACACGTTGATGGGACGGCCGATTGACGTGGTGGAGACCTCGCGCGGCTGCACGTTCGATTGCAGCTTCTGCTCGATCATCGAGATGCGCGGACGTAATTTTCACACGTGGTCGATCGAGCGCGTGCTGGCGGACATCGCCGATGCCAGGGCGCGCGGCGCGCGCGCGATCTTCCTCGTCGACGACAACATCACGCTGAACGTCGAGCGCTTCGAAGCCATCTGCCGCGCGATCGTCGACGCGGAACTGAACGACATCGACTACATCGTGCAGGCGATGACCTCGTCCATTGCCGCGCGCGGCGAGTCGCTGGCGCCGCTGATGCGCAAGGCCGGATTCCGCTACGTCTTTCTGGGCATCGAGAACATCCTGGACGAGGATCTCGTGTTTCTCAAGGCTCGCGCGAAGAACGCGCACCGCGAGGGCGGCCGTCAGGTCGGGAACGCGACGATCAAGGCGATCGACGTGCTGCATCGGCACGGGATGTACGTCGTCGGCGGACTGATCGTCGGGAATCCCGACGATACCCGCGAGTCCGTCGAAGCCAACCTCGATTTCGCGCGCGACTACGTCGACTGGCCGTACATCCAGCACCCGACGCCGTATCCCGGCACCCCCATGACGCAGGATTTCCGCGAGCGAGACCTCATCGTCAACGATCGCGTCGAAGAGTACGATGGGACGACGGCGGTCGTGAGGAGCGAGCACCTCGCGGCCGACGAAATCGAGTTCATGCGCTGGCGCGCCGAACGCTGGATGAAGGTGCGGCACCTTCTGCCTACACTGGTTCATAACCCGCTCTTCGTGATGCGGCATGGACACCAGATGCTTGGCCACACGTTCCGCGGCAGCTCGCTGCGGTCGTTGCTGGGTCTCGAAAGCGAGCATCAGGTGTTTTCACGCTATCAGGAGATCCGGCGGGCGGAACGCAATTACTTGTAAGGAATCGCGATGGTCATGAGAACGACTCGTGTGCGTGTGGTCGTGTGTGCGCTGACCGTGCTGTGTCCGGCCGCGCTGCTGGCGCAGGCGCCGAGCCATCGGCACTATCGTGACGAGCAGACGCCGCAGGCAGGCCCGGGCGGCGTGCTGGCGCCGCGGCTGCAGAATCTCGGCGCGCACACATTTCGCGTGACGACCAGGTCGGCGCGCGCACAGCGATTCATCCACCAGGGCGTCAACCTCCTCTACGGGTTCAACCACGCCGAAGCGGGCCGCGCGTTTGCCGAAGCGGCGCGTCTCGATCCGGCGTGCGCCATGGCGTACTGGGGGCAGGCGCTCGTGATCGGTCCGAACATCAACGCGGCGATGACGCCGGAGGACGAACCCAGGGCGCGCGAGTTCGTTCAGAAAGCCGTCGCGTTGAAACGTGGCGTGAGCGCGCGCGAGCGGGCGTACATCGATGCGCTCGCGCGCCGGTACACGGGAAAGGCCGAGGATCGTCAGGCCGCGGATCGCGCGTTCGCCGACGCCATGCGCGACGTCGCGAAGAAGTACCCGGCTGATCTCGACGCCGCCACGATCTTCGCCGAAGCGTTGATGGACCTGCGGCCGTGGAACTACTGGACGCGCGACGGCGAACCGTACGAGGGAACCCGGGAGGCGGTGGACACGCTCGAGCGGGTGCTGGCCAGGAATCCGAAACATCCCGGCGCGCTCCACTACTGGATCCACCTCTGGGAGCCGACGAAGACACCGGAACGTGCCGAACGGGAAGCCGACCGTCTGCTGCCGCTGATGCCTGGCGCTGGTCATGTCGTGCACATGCCGGCGCACATTTATCACCGCGTGGGGCGTTACGCCGACGTCGTGAAGTCCAACCAGCTGGCGGCCGCAGCGGACGAGGACTACATCGCGCAGTGCAAGGCGCAGGGGCTGTATCCGCTGGTCTACTACCCCCACAACGTCCATTTCATCTGGATGGGCGCGACCATGCTGGCGCAGGAGAAGCTGGCGATTTCCGCAGCGCGCAAGACGGCGTCCGTGGTCCAGACCGCGACGCCCGAACAGATGCCGTTCGTGCAGGGCTTCCTGGTCGTGCCGTATTACGCCCTCGTCCGCTTCGGAAAGTGGAACGAGATGCTTGCCGAGCCGAAGCCGGCGTACGACACGCTGTTCACCCGTGGCATCTGGCACTACGCGCGCGGAACCGCGCTGGCCGCCACCGGCAGGATGAGCGACGCCTCGCGGGAATTGGACGCGCTGAAGACGATCGTCAGCGACCCGGCGTTGGCGACGATGACGGCGTTTTCGCTGAATCCGCCGCTGGCGACGCTGCAAATTGCGCAGGAAGTGCTTGCCGGCGACATTGCGGCCCGCCAGAAGGAGTACGACACAGCGATCCTGCATCTCGATCGAGCCGTGCGATACGAAGACGGCCTCATCTACACGGAGCCTCCCGACTGGCACGCGCCGGTCCGGCACTGGCTTGGCGCGGTCCTGCTGGAGGCGGGTCGCCCCGCCGAAGCCGAAACCGCGTACTGGGATGACCTCACGCGCAATCGGGACAACGGCTGGGCGCTGTCGGGCCTGCATCGCGCTCTCACTGCGCAGGGCAAGAAAGACGAGGCCGCGCTCGTCGAGCAGCGCTTGAAGAAAGCCTGGGGCGAGGCCGACGTGCAGCCGACCGGATCGCGGTTCTGACGCGCCGGGTCAGAGAGGCGAGCAGATCCTTGCGCTATACTCGTGCCCTCGCCGCTGTTGTTCGTTGTGGGGGATTGAACCGATGAACTTCACGAAGAATCGCGTGTCCCTCGTGCTCGGCTGCGCGCTGCTCACGTTGACGGTCGCGTTCGCGCGTCAGCCCGCGGCGCCGGCTGACCTCGCCGCCGCGATTCAGCAAGTGGATGCGCTGGCCGCGCAGGAATACGGGAAGGATCCGGTCGCCGGACTGACCGTCGGCATCGTCGCTGGTCCCACGCTGGTGTGGACAAAGAGCTACGGCTTCGCGGACATGGAGGGCAAGCGGCCGGCGTCCGCAGACACGGTCTACCGGATCGGGTCGATCACCAAACAGTTCACGGCGCTCATGCTCCTGCAGCTCGTCGAGCAGGGCAGGGTCCACCTGACCGACCCGGTGGAGAAGTACCTTCCCGAGATCAACAAGGTTGCGAAGCATAGGCCTGACGCGCCGCCGATTACACTCGTCCAGCTCGCAACCATGACGTCCGGCTTGTCACGCGAGCCTTCGGGGCCGTCCGATCACTCCGACGGACCGGTGAGTCAGTGGGAGCAGAAGGTCCTGACGTCGCTGCCGCTCACGACTTACGCCTTCGAGCCCGGCACACACTACCTCTATTCGAACATCGGCTACGCGTCGCTCGGGATCGCCCTCGGCCGCGCGGCGGGGCAGCCGTTCACGACGTATGTCGAGGAGAAGATTCTGACGCCGCTCGGCATGACGACGACCGCGTTCGCGCCGACCGATCGAATCCGCGCGAACGTCGCGCGCGGGTACACCGTGCGAAATGGAAAGCCGGATCCCGCGGCCGCGATTCGCGAGCTGGAAGGACGCGGTTACCGCGTGCCCAACGGCGCGCTCATGAGCACCGTCGGCGATCTCGCCAGGTTCCTGTCCTTCGAGCTCGGCGAGGGGCCCTGGATCATCAAGAAGGACACGCAGGACGACAACTTCTCGCGCACGTACTCCGCGACCGGCGCGCTCAATTCCGGCTATGGGATCGGATTCCAGTCATCGCGCCGCGGGACGCTCGTCGCGATCGGCCACGGCGGATCGACGGCCGGATTCCTTTCGGCCGCGCTGGTCGATCGCGTGTCGAACACGGGCGTCATCGTTCTCCGCAACGCCGATGGCGGCGGGGGCCGTTTGAATCCCACCAGCGTGGCGATGCGGGCGCTGGAAGTCGTCGCGGCCGCGCGTGCCAGGACGAGCACGCAGGCCCGATGATCGTCTGACCTCGCCTCTACGTTGTGGCGTTTTGCCAGGGCATGGCATGGCGTTCACGCTGAATTCCAGTTCGTCTGACGTCGCAGGCCATCCGCGCGTCCTGATCATCCGCGCGATCGCGGGCATCCTGGCCGCCGGCGCGCTGCTTGCGCTGTGGGTGTCGGATCGCTGGTGGCAGGCGACCCCGCGGGGCGAGGTGGTTCAGCTCACCCGGGATCGCGGCTTCGAAGGGCTGCCGAGCCTGTCTCCCGACGGTGAGAGGCTCGCGTATCGCGGCGACGCGACCGGCGCGGGCGACATTTACGTGCGCGCCCTCGGGAGCCCCGAGGCGCTCAACCTCACCAACAGCCCGGCCGACGATGAGACGGACCCGGCGTTTTCACCCGACGGCCGTCTCGTCGCCTACAGCACCGCGGACCGCGGCATCTTCGTCGTAGACGCGGACGGCAACGGCCCTCGTCGACTGACGCAGAGCGGATTCAACCCGGCGTGGACACCGGACGGCCGCTCCATTATTTACGCCTCACCGACGTTTTCGGGCGATGACGTCAGGCTGACGGTGAGCGAGGGGATGAAGGTCGAGGTGGCGACGGGCAAGACGACGCGCGTGACGAGCGGTGACTTTCGCGAGCCGGCCGTGTCGCCGCACGGGTTGCGGATTGCGTACTGGTCGCGGCCCGTCGACTTGTCGATCCGGCGGCGCGTCAGGAGCACCCGGGGGGATATCTGGACGATCGGCATCGACGGCCGCGATCCGAGGCAGGTGACGAGCGACTCGGTGAGCCAATCGAGCCCGGTGTGGTCGCGGGATGGCCGGTTCCTCTACTACGTCAGCAGCCGCAACGGTTTTTCCGGGATCTGGCGCGTGCCCATCGACGAGCGCACCGGCCGGACCCGCGGGGTCGCGATGCCGGTGCGGACCCCGGGAAGCGAGCCCGTGCACATTACGCAATCGGCCGACGGCCAGCGCTTTGCCTGGTCGACGCTGGAGCCGATTCGCGAAGTACTGCGCGTCGGGTTCGATTCCGATGCGCGCACGACGCGAGGGCAGCCGGTCGAGGCGATCCGGCGAGCCGCTGCGTGGTCCACCGCCGAATTGTCGCCGGACGGTTCGACCCTTCTGCTGACGGTGCTCCACGGCCAGTCGGATCTGTACGCCGCCACCGCGGACGGGTCCGAGCTGCGCCGGCTGACCAACGACCCCGCGACGGACACGAGCCCGCGATGGTCCCCTGACGGCAGGCGCATCGCGTTCCAGTCCGATCGTGAAGGCCGCACGACCGTGTGGATCATCAACGCCGACGGCAGCGGCCTGCGCAGGCTCGCGAACGCATCGGGCCAGCTCCTGCACCCCGTGTGGTCGCCTGACGGCGACCAGATCATCGTGTGGGACACCGATCTGCAGGGTAGCCGGATCTTTCGCGTCAGCGCCGAGCCGGCGTCCGCACCCGTCGAAACGCTGCCGCCGATGCCGCAAGGCACGTTCCTGGCCAACGACTGGTCGCAGGACGGGACGCTCGTCGCCGGAACCGGATCGGGCGCCGTGTGGATCTACTCGATCGAAACCCGAAGTTACGAGCGCATCCGTCCGGGCGGCAATCCGGTCTGGCTCAACGACAGCCGCCGCATGATCTACGCCTACTCGGGCCGGCTGTTCATCGCCGAAGCCGTCTGGAAGATCACGCGGGACCTTCTGGTGATCCCCGGCCAGGAGCTGGACGCACCGCGGCTCTCGCGCGACAACCTCCAGCTGTACTTCTCGCGCGGCGGCATGGATGCCAATCTCTGGTTCATGAACGTGAACTAGTTCCGCGGACAACACGGACAACACAGGTGCGTTCATGAGACCGCGCCCAACAGCTCCGCCACCGTGGCGTGCCCTTTCATCGCCGCGACGTCGGCTGGCGTTCGCCCGTCCGGGTCGGTCGCCGTCCGATCCGCGCCGAACAGCAGCAGGATCTTCGCCGTCACCTCCTGACCGCTTGCCGCGGCCGCGTGCAGCAGCGTGCCGCGGTCACTCCTCATCGAGACGAGCGATCGATCTGCGGTGAGGCGTTCCGCCAGCAGCTTCGGAAAACCCCAGCCGGCGAGCACCATCAACGCGAACACCCGGGGCGTCGCTCCGAACTGGTAGTCCCGGATGTCATCCGATCCGCCGCGTTCGCGAAGCAGCGCGCACAGCTCGGTATTGGCCGAGAACTCGGCCCAGGCGAGGCACGTCGCGCCGGCGTATCCGCGCCAGTTCGGATCGGCGCCGTGGTCGAGCAGCCAGCGCGCGACCTCCAGGCGGTCCGCCCGGCACGCGATGTACAGCGCATCCGAGACCTGATCGATGTCCGCCTTCGGCGGTCGCGGCAGCGGGTCACCCGATTCCGTGTAGCGCGAGCTGCCCGTGGTGCTCGGCCGCCGACGCAGCCGGCCTCCTCGCCAGAAGTCCTTCACGGTGTCCAGCAGGCCCAGCCCCGCCGAGCAGAACAGGTCCGGGGTCAGGCCGAGCTCCACCAGCTTGTGCGCGGCGTCGAAGGACCAGCATGTGATCGCCCACGACAGGGCGTTGTGCGCGGACTGCCCGAATCGCGTCTGCAGAGGCGCGCCGCCCTTGACCAGCACTTCAACGACCTGCGGTCGATTCTCAGCCGCCGCCACGTGCAGCGGCGTACTCCCATCGTCGAACGCCATCCTCGCCAGTTGTGGTGACGCTTCGATCAGGCGACGCACACGTCCGGCGTCACCTTCTTCAATCAGCCGCCGGAGCGTGATCGCGTCCACGGCGGACTTGAGCCGATTCCAGCTCGCAAAGCCGTACTGCCGTGCCACCGCACGCTGCGCGGCGGCCAGGCTGGCGTGCGCTCCGGTGGCGCGAAGATCCTTCGCCTGTTTCCTGAGCTGTTCGAGATGTGGACGAGCGGGGAGTTGCGCGGGAGCGGAATCAGTCATGCCGACCTCCATGCCACGGCCGGCGGTCCGCGAGCCGGCGGCATGATGGTCGAGTCGCCAGGCGATCAGAACAGAGGGTGGGCTCAGCCCTTCCCGCGGACCCAGGGTGCGCCCCTCGCGCGTCGAGAAGTATAAGACAGGTCTGCCGATGAGTGAAGTGGGGTGACGCCGCCGTGGAGGAGTGGGCTGCTGAGAACACGGAGCCACGGAGAACCCGGATCCGATCCGTGTTCTCCGTGTTTTCCGTGGCTATTATTCGCGGGGTTCAGCGCTGCTGCGAGGTGGTCGTCTTCTTGCCCGCAGCGATCTCGGCCTTCAACACTTCGACCGCCTTCTCGATCTGGGCGTCGCGGCCCTTGATGAAGTCAGCCGGGTCGGGCTTTTCCAGAGGCGGCGGATGGCCCGGACGTGCTCACGCCAGATTTGCGCGAGTGCGAATCCTATTGCAGCGTGTCCGCGCGCTTCGCCCATGGCGAAAACCTTCGGTTTGTGCGTGCGCCACCATTGTACTCACATCGACGATGCGGTCGAGTGCCGTGTAGGAATGACGGAACGTCCACCCTTCCGACGGTTGCCATGTTTACTGCGCCGCCACAGGTCTGAACAACGCCGGACAGCCGTTTGTGCCAAAATGGGCTCGGGGCGTCTACGCCTCCGTTCGGACGTGAGCCCTCTCGGGACGGGCTTCGGATCAGGCTAGCCACGACCGGTGGTTCATCTTGCAAAGAGAGCACATCCGCGTCATCCGTCAGGTTGGCGCCGGCGAGTGCGGAGCCGCTGCTCTCGCCATGGTTCTCCAGTACTTGCTGGGCCACGACGTTTCCGTGGAGGAGATCGCTCGGCGCCTTGGCGTCACCCCGGACAAAGGCGCAACGGCGGCGAGTCTTGTCAGCCTGGCGCGAGCCCATGGTCTGAGAGCCAGGGGCGTCGCGCTGAGTGCGCAGTCGATCGGGATCTTGCCGCCAGCCTCGATTCTGCACTGGCAATCGAGTCACTTCGTTGTACTGGTGAGGGCAACGAAACGCCACGTGTACATCATCGACCCGCTGGGCGGACACAGGCGGCTTGGCCGAGCCGGCTTTGGCCGCTCTTTCAGTGGTGTGGCACTGGTCTTCGAGGCGCCCAGCCGTCGCCGCCGGACCAACGCGTAGTCGAGCTATCAACAGGCTCATATGGATGAAAATGGCTGCGTCCCCCTCGTGGCTCGGCCGCCGTCGCCAAGGGCGCGCGCGATGCGTGACTTGTAGAATCTCCGCAAAAGATCGGCGATGACCAGCTCGTGCTGCCGGGCGTTCGATACGAGCAGCCGGTTCACCGACATGTGCAGGATGCTCCTGAGCCAGTCGTTGAGTGGAACGCCCAGTTGATTATGCTCGACGAGGAGCTGTACCTCCCGTACGACAGGCATCACCGCCGCTGACCGGCGCTGCAAGACCTCAAAGCTATGCGCGAGATGCGGTGGCGGAGTGGACTCGCTCATCAGCGCTTCGATTTCCGGGCGCAGCCTTCGGAATTTCTCGCCCAGTTGGCGAGCGAGCATCGAAGCGCCTTCACCCTCCAGATGCTTCTGCAGTTCATGGGACAAATCGACATACAGAGTGGTGAGGAGCATGTGACGCTCTTCCAGAGACAAACCGAAATCTGTGAGTGTTCGGTCGACTCCGCACAGCGTGACTTGCCATCTCCAATCCGGATGTCGGTCGTCTGCGAGCGCGGTTTGAATGATGTCCAATGCAGCATCGCTGTCGAGGCTAAACAGCTTTTCTGCGAGCACCGTTCCCGCTTCGCCGCCATATCGGCCGAATTCCGGCTCATAAGTTGACAGTTCCACCTTGCGGACGAGTCCCTCGGCGGACAAGGGCTCGACGATCTTCTTCAGAAGCGGAAGGGCACGAGTGACGATATCGCCGGCTGCGCCCTTGATTCTCAGGCGCAGCTGCCAGTCTGGATCGGCATAACGAACGAAGAACCAGCGACTTACCAGGTCCTCGCGCCGCAAGTGGTCGAGAAAGGGCGAGACGACCAGCTCAATGAGCCGATCCAGCACCGCGGCCGGGCCATACACCTTTGCATAGAACCAATCACTGCCGGGTAAGAATTTCTGCTGCGCCGGTCCGATTCCGACACGCCGAACCGGGACGCGAGCCACGGCCTGCTCGCGTATGAAGGGAATGACGAGCTCATGTGCGAAACGACCTGCTGGACTCGTCACGCATAGCTCTTCCGTCGAGACCAGCGATTCGGTCAGGAGGATCTGCCGGCGTCGCCGCACGAGATGGGCGAAGCTCTCCACACTGAGCACGTTGTCGAAGTCCACCAGAAGGTTGGCGTCGCCGTCAGTCAGGAACACGCGGCGAGGTAGGCCGGTCTGTTGTCGAAGCGCTGCGACCGCGCGAAACAGCTCCTGACCGCTCTTTTGCTGAAGCGGTTCGAGATCGGCGGCGACGAGAGTCCATCGAGCCGGGGACAGGACGATACGCCCCATCACGACGCGTGGCAGGTATTTCAATCGGTTCAGCGGGAACCATGGAAACCCGCCACTCTCGCAGAGACCTTGAGTCGCGATGCGCGACAAGAAGATGTATGTCGGCGGGCATTGCGACAAAGTCATGGCGTTGGTTATGCTTGGGACGATCGGCAGATCCAATCGGCACGATCGCAGCACGACGCGGTCGCCGACCACGGACACCCGGAGATCGGACAGCGGAATTTGCGACGTGGGCGGTGCGCCCGACTTTCCGAGATACGTGATCTCGTGCCGCCGAAGGACCGGACGCAGGAGGACGTTCCCAAATCTCCCCTCGGGCTGGTGGACCACCTCGGCGATCACGCAAGATGGACTGAGGGTCTCCTCGGCGCGAAGATGGCGCTGTACGTGCGCGTGCAAGTCCGGATCGGCGTGGCAGAAACGTCCCAGCAACTTCGCGCCCGAAGGACCGGAGAATCCCTTGATATGAATTCGGCCCTGTCCCGCTGCGACACTATCTGGCGATCCAAGGAGCGTAGCCACGACATAGAACGCGTCAGGAAGCTGGAGGGCGCGATCGGCGAAGGGTTGCAGCGCATCCTGATCGATCGCCACTTGGCCGGTACCCGCCCCAGCATTGGCGACCAATCCCAAGAGCAGGTCCTGCCGCTTTCCCCAGGCGGTCGACGCATCGTTCGTCGGCTCCGGAATGTACAGGTCTTCGATCAATGGTGAATCCGGCTGTGCAGCATACAAAGACCCGCTCGTCTGCCAGAAATCGACATCCTCGTTCATGATGTCGAGAAAGGGCACCTCTGCCGGTCCGAAGCGCTCGAGGAACTGCCGCTTGAATACCGAGAGCGGGTCGGTCGGATCGCTCAATCGGCGCAGCACCTCGACACCGGCCAAGATGTCGTCGACGAATGCCTGACTCAATTCCGCCTGCTGAACATCCCGTATGAGATCGACCTGAAACATACGATCGATCGACGTTACACCCGGAAGTGCTGACAAGGACCTCGCCAACGCCCGATATCGATTTGGATGGACGGCCTGACGCGCGGACTCCAGCTCGTTGAACGCTTCCTGAACCTTCTGCAGCGTAACTCCGATCGCACGGCCAGAGGGCGCGCGCAGCAACGCGGCCGCCAGCGGGCCTGTCGGCTCGTCACCGGTCACCGGCAAAGCAATCTCCGGCTCGAGCACCTGAGCGTCAATCAGCTCGCGTACGTAGGCGGCGGCTTCGTCCGCGGTAGCACCTGGGAGTTCGTCCGCAAGCTTTGCCGCCAATTCGTGTGCCTCGATGCCATTCTCAGCGAGCGCGAGAGTGTGGGCCAGGACTGGGTCGAGTTCAGCGGACTCTTCCCGGAACATCCTCATGCCGTCGCGCACGACCGCCATCGTGTAGAACAGTCGTCCCGCCTTCTGGTGTGCGCTGCCGTTCCGCACGTATCGCAGTTCCCGCCACACTGGCTCGCGCAGGAGACCATCGAGCACAGAGTTGAGGTAATCGCTGTGAAGCCGAACATGGCGCCGGTCCGTCAGGGTGAGACTCAGTCGAGTTGTCTCGTTGATCACGCCAATCGAGCATCCCGCGAACAGGCCGAACGGCGTACTGCGACAGCACATTCGGCTGAAGTATCGCGTCAGGGCCCGCTCGATCTTCTGCCCTTCTCGGCTGTCCGGTCTTTCAAGCCAGAGGCCGATTCGGTCCTCCAGGGATGGGCTTCCGAGGAACATTGCCTCGCGGACATCGGGCCGCTCGAACAGAGCACGAATGTCGGCACGCAGCTTCAGCCGATCGGCTGCCAGCGCCTCGGTGAGACTAGTGTGCGTCGCGGTGGACGCAGCAAGTTCGCTGCTCCAGCGCTCGAAGACATCGAATGAAAGCAGCGGAGTCCGGAGAGCGTAGAAATCGGCCCGCGCGCGAGTGATCCCTATAGGCATGCGAGTCAGGTCGGCGCGATCTGTGTCAGCGGCCGGATCGCTCTCAACGGGAATAGGTGCGCGGAGTCAAGAACTGCGTTCATCGGGACTGGCGGTAGCCAATCGATCGGGAAGTGCCTCGGGTATTAGCGGACGAGTGCAACCGCCAAGTGCGAGCCGTTCAACGCGCTGGCACACCAATACCGCGATCCCCGCAATTCGAAGAACGTGATCCACCGATGGATAGCGTGGCTCTGCACTGCTGAAGCCACCGTCCAAGTTGTCGGCGCCGACGGATGCCCGGAAACAGCTGCGAGCGGGAGTCCAGACGTTGGTAGCCCGTTCTTTAGGCCGGAGCGGGCGAGCACTCCGGGCCGCAAGTGAACTGCTCCCCGATAGTCGGACAGCACCACGAGGAACAGGCGGTAGCCGTCCAACAACTACAGATAAATGTCCCCCCGGCCACTTGCTGGTAGTGTCTTGAGTCTGGTGGAAAAGTAGAAAGCGCGTCATCATCCGGCGCAGTTGTTAACCAGCAGCTGCGTCCGCTTGCAGGCGGATGCCGGAGGATGACGCTATGGCGAAGGATAGCAGGAACGGATCGACGAACGAAGCCGTGCAGGAAACCGAGGCGACGACCCTGGAAACGATCATTCGACGACGCGCCCGTGGTTTGATCGACGCCATCGTGGAAGAGGAATTGGAAGCCGCGCTGGGTGCGGCGCCGTCGGTGCGCGTGGGCGCCGCGCGCGTGGGCTATCGGCATGGGGCGCGCGACCGGACGCTGACCACGAGCTTGGGCCCGACGACGTTCGCAATGCCCCGGGCTCGCGTCTTGACCGCCGATGGCGGCACCAGGGAATGGCGGAGCGATCTGGTGCCCCGTTATCAGCGTCGCAGCGAGCGCGTCGATGAGGCGATCCTGGGCGTGTATCTGAGCGGGACCAACACGCGGCGCATCAAAGGGGCGCTGGCGCCACTGCTGCGCGGCGGGCCGTTGTCGAAAGACGCGGTCTCGCGCTTGGTGGGACGGCTCGCGGACGATTTCGAGACGTGGCGGCACCGCGATCTCGCTGAGGACGAGATTCAGTATCTGCTCATGGACGGCTGGTATCCGAAAGTCCGCATCGGCCAGCGGCGCGTCCGCGTGCCCGTGCTCGTCACGCTCGGGGTGCGGGGCGATGGCGAGCGCGTCGTGCTCGACGTCCGCTTGGTCGGCGATGAAAGCACCGCCGCGTGGCGTGATGTGATTCGGAGCTTGGTCGAGCGCCAGGTCGGTCGGCCGCTCCTCGCCATCGTCGACGGCAGCGCCGGCTTGGCCGCGGCCTTGCGCGAGCAATGGCCGACAATGGCGATTCAACGCCTGGGATCGCCTGCTCCTGGCGGACGCCTCGGTCGGAACAGCTCGGACCCAGGACCACGATGTGACGCAGTTCTCTCCATGAGCGTTACCGTGAGGACGAGGGCGCGCTCTCGCTCAGGCCTAAGGTAAATAGGGAACCAGTCTCATGACGTCTCGCAGCAGTTGCGTTCTCAACCCTCGTCTCGAGTACACGGCCAGGCTGGAAGCCCGGCGCACGACCGCGGCCCGGTACGAACGTCACGACCTGCGACTGAGCCAGCTGCGGATTGGGCTCGCTGCGCTCTTTTTGCTCATCGCCGCATTCAGCCTTTGGGTCCCGGTGTTCTCCGCATGGTGGCTGCTTCTTCCGAGTGCCGTATTCGTTGTCGCGTTCATCGTTCACGCTCGGGTCATCGACGTAAAGACGCGTGCCGTCAATGCGGCCATTTTCTATGAGAGGGGCCGTGCTCGAATCGATGACCGCTGGAGCGGTCAGGGATTGCCGCACGACCCTTCCGCTGACGGCCCTCACTTATACGCACCGGATCTCGACGTGTTCGGGCGGGGTTCGCTCTTCGAACTGCTTTGTACCGCTCACACTCGCGCCGGCCAGAACACGCTCGCGGGCTGGCTCTCGGAGCCGGCCACACCGGAGGAAATTCTGGCCCGACAGGAAGCCGTCGCGGAGCTACGGTATTGCCTCGACTTGCGGGAGGCGCTCGCGAGCGCCGGGCCCGGCACGCATGACGCGATGCCACTCGAGGACGTCACGCAGTGGGGCGTGGAGCCACCAGAGTTCCCCACACCAGCCATGCGAGTCATGGTGACGATCGCGGCAGCGGGCACGCTCACAGCGTTGAGCGCGACGGTGTGGTCGGCTTCGCCCGTAGCCTGGCCAGTGTTTCTCGGCTGTCTGGCCTGCGAGTGTGCGTTAGCGCTCATGTGCCGAGCCCGCGTCAGGCGTGTACTGCGACGGGCGGACCATCATCGTGCGGACCTCAATGCCGTTTCTCGCGTGCTCCAGAGAATGCAGCAGGAGCCACTGAGGTCCAACAGAATCGTGGCACTCTGCGCGGCGTTGACCACTGACGGCCGCTCGCCGACATCCCGGATTGCACAACTGAACCGCCTGTTGGATCTGTCCACCCTCAAGGGGCTGGATCTGCCGATCGCGCTGTTGTTCATGTGGCAGTGGGATTTCGTGTTCGCTCCCTTCTCGTTCGTGTTCTTGTTGACGCACTGTGTGTTTGCGCTCGAGTCGTGGCGGGCTCGCCACGGAGCAGAGATCGCGTCCTGGGTTCGCACCGCCGGCGAGTTCGAAGCGCTGTGCGCGCTTGCGTGCTATGCCTACGAGCATCCTGACGATCCCTTTCCGGAAATCGCCGAAGCTGGCCCGGTGTTCGATGGCGTCGATTTGCGGCACCCGCTCATTCCCGCGGTGCGATGCGTCCCGAACACGGTACGCCTCGACGCCCAACTTCAGCTGCTCGTCGTCAGTGGCTCGAACATGTCTGGGAAGAGCACGCTGCTCCGAACGGTCGGCATCAATGCCCTCCTGGCTCTCACGGGCGCTCCGGTCCGTGCAACCCGGCTACGGCTGTCGAAGCTCGCACTGGGCGCCGTTTTGCGGATTCAGGATTCGCTCCAGACGGGAACGTCGGCCTTCGATTCAGCGGTTCTGCGGATGGCCCCCATCGTCGACCGCGCCCGGGCCGATCCACCAATGCTCTTCTTGTTCGACGAGCTCCTGCACGGAACCAATCCACACGATCGGAGGGTGGGTGCAGAGGCGCTCCTTCGTACCCTGCTCGGTTCGCGGGCCATTGGCCTCGTGACGACACACGACCCTGCGTTGACGGAGCTGGAGTCAGTGTTATCGCCTCACGTCGCCAACGTTCATTTTCGCAATGACCTCACGGATGGAGTCATGTCCTTCGACTACCGGATTCATCCTGGACCGGCACGCACGACCAATGCACTGGCGCTGATGGCGGCCGCGCGGCTGATTGGTGACCCTCCGGTGCAGGAGATACCTTCGGCCAGCGCCGCGACTGTCGACTCGGCTGGTCAGAGCGAGGCCAATCTACCGGCGCCGAAGCGGCAGACGGGCAAGGCATTGATCTGGACGAGAGCAATAATAAAAGCGCTCTACTCGGTGATCCGCAGACTGCCGATCTGAGCGACCGCCAGGTCGTACGCGCCAGGTGTTCGATCGTGTGAGGGAGGGTGATGAAAAGAGCCGGCGCGAACGTCGTGGTGTTCCTGGGTCCGTCGTGCCCAGCCGTCACGGCTGGTGAGCGCGTCACCGCCGACTTCCTGCCGCCCGCACGACGTGGAGACTTCTATCGCCTCCTCGCCTCTGACGTAGACATCATTGTCTTGATCGACGGCGTGTTTCATCGCCAGCCATCGGTCGGGCATCACGAGATCCTCGCAGCGGTTGACGAGGGCATTACGGTGATTGGCGCGTCGAGCATGGGGGCCCTTCGGGCAGCGGAGCTGCACGATCTCGGCGTTGACGGCTTCGGCACGGTGTTCGAATGGTACCGTGACGGATATATCGACGGTGACGATGAGGTCGCTCTGCGTCATGCTGGCGCGGAACATCAATATCGCGCGTCGTCCGAACCACTCGTGAATATTCGGGCCACGCTGCTCGCGGCGGTAGACGCGGGCTGCATCACGGCGCCCGAATCGGACGCGCTGATCCTGGAGGCGCAAGCGACGTTCTACCCGGATCGCTCATGGGGCTGTCTCCTCGAAGGAATGACGGTGAGCGGGTGGCCGTCACACCGGCGTGAAGCGCTCACGATATTTGTGCGAACCTCGTATGTCGATGTGAAGAGGCAGGATGCGTGCGGTGCCTTCGAGTACGCGTGTGAACTGGCTGCGAACGGCCGCGGTCGACGCGCCTCTCCGGATCGTGATCGCTACTTGCTGCCAACGGATTTCGCCCGCTTTACAAGCAGGCTATTTACCGATCGCAAGGGGCGGGCCGTCGATGGACACGTGTTGGGTTCGGCTATTGATGCCGCCGACTTGTTGACGGTGCGGCAGCACGTCGCCACGCGATGGATTAGCCTCAGATGGGCTGCCGATCGGCATGTCCGGTTTGCGGCGAATGAGGTCGCCGCTATAGAACGGCGCCTTCGGTCGGCGCACGAACGCGACGAACATGGTTTTCTCCACCGCAACAGCCTGGCGGCCTGCGAATACGCAGGATGGGTTCGCCGTCAGGCGCGCTTCGAGTGGCTTGCCGGAAGAGGTGCCACCGACTTTGGCCTGTCCTGGAGCGAGCGCGATGCCCTCCTCGACAGCCGCCTCTTTCCGTCGGATGCGACCGCTGTGCGATCGGCCAAGGCGTTTCTCATCGACTGGGGGCACACGCATGGGCTGACCGCGCCCGAGCGTGAACAATCGCTCTTGCGCGCCTCCTGGCAGGCCCATGGTGATCTGCCATCGGTCGACGAATCCCTGGTCGGCGACCTAGCGCTGGCACACTGGCTGACAGTGACAGCGCCCGAGGCTATCGGATTCTGGGCGGACACTCGAACGAACCTGATTCTCGAATTGCAGGCGACGGACCAGCTGGCCGAGGTCCTCCAAGCATGAATCTGAAGGCTCACTTCCGGGGCACCCACCGGGCGCGGCTGCCGGAAGACACCCTCGAGTCGATTCAGCCCCACCTCCGAAGTCTCGGTGTGACCCGCTGTGCGGACATTACGCGCCTCGATCGGCTCGGCATCCCGACTGTACTGTGCGATTTCCCCTGAAAACTCCATGCTGCAAGTGACGAATGGAAAGGGACACACCCCGATCGACGCCAAAGTGTCGTCACTCATGGAAGCGATCGAGGTGTTTCATGCGGAGCATCCACCGGCAGCGCTTCAGCGATGCAGTGAACGCCAGATGCGAGAGCGCGGCTCCGCGTTCGTGCGCCCAGAACGCCTCCCCGAGTTCAACCTACACGCGGGGCACACGCAGGACCGCCTCATCGACTGGATACCGGGGCGGTCGCTGCCCTCCAACTCTGACGTCTGGATCCCGGCGGCCGGGCCGTGTCTGTCAAGTGGTGGAAAAGTGTGAGCGCGTCATGAGCCGGCTCTGAGTCTTTCAGTTACGCGGCCTTCTCGACGCGTTCCATGTCCTCCCAGCCGTCGATCTTCCGTAGCTTCACCTGACCGCTGCGCAAGAGCCCAAAGAGCAGCAGGAGGACGGCCTCTTGGCCTGGCAAGCTCGCTTGCGTTTTGGTGCGGCGTCGAAACTCGCCGTTGATCCGCTCGAGCGCATTGGTCGTTCGCAGCGCCTTCCACTGCGTCTTGGGAAAGCGCAAATAGGTGAAGAGATCATCGCCCGCTTCCTCGAGGCATTCGAGCACAGCGGGGCACCGCAACCGCCATTTCTTCGCGAAGCGGGTGCGCGCCTGATCGACGAGTGTTCGGGTCTCGGCGTAGATCATCCGCCGGTAGTCTTCGGCGAGCTCCTCGCGGAGGCGCACCGGCGCCTTGGCCTCGAGATTCCGGAGCTTGTGCGCAGTACAGCGTTGAATCGCCATTGTCGGCCATTGCTCGCGCAAGGCCGCGGCCAAGCCGGCGCTGCCGTCGACGATGGCGAGGAGCGGCCGACCGACCTGGCGCTCGACCAAGCTCCGAATCACATCACGCCACGCGGCGGTGCTTTCATCGCCGACCAAGCGGACGTCGAGCACGACGCGCTCGCCATCGCCCCGCACCCCGAGCGTGACGAGCACGGGCACGCGGACGCGCCGCTGGCCGATGCGGACTTTCGGATACCAGCCGTCCATGAGCAGATACTGAATCTCGTCCTCAGCGAGATCGCGGTGCCGCCACGTCTCGAAATCGTCCGCGAGCCGTCCCACCAAGCGCGAGACCGCGTCTTTCGACAACGGCCCGCCGCGCAGCAGTGGCGCCAGCGCCCCTTTGATGCGCCGCGTGTTGGTCCCGCTCAGATACACGCCCAGGATCGCCTCATCGACGCGCTCGCTGCGACGCTGATAACGGGGCACCAGATCGCTCCGCCATTCCCTGGTGCCGCCATCGGCGGTCAAGACGCGAGCCCGGGGCATTGCGAACGTCGTCGGGCCCAAGCTCGTGGTCAGCGTCCGGTCGCGCGCCCCATGCCGATAGCCCACGCGCGCGGCGCCCACGCGCACCGACGGCGCCGCACCCAGCGCGGCTTCCAATTCCTCTTCCACGATGGCGTCGATCAAACCACGGGCGCGTCGTCGAATGATCGTTTCCAGGGTCGTCGCCTCGGTTTCCTGCACGGCTTCGTTCGTCGATCCGTTCCTGCTATCCTTCGCCATAGCGTCATCCTCCGGCATCCGCCTGCAAGCGGACGCAGCTGCTGGTTAACAACTGCGCCGGATGATGACGCGCTTTCTACTTTTCCACCAGACTCAAGACACTACCGGCGGCCGCGGCGTATTGCTTTCCATTGACTCTATTCGCCTACACGACGACTGGTGTTGCGAGTGGGAACAACCGTACGGAAGCTGCGTTGCACGCACTCTACGAAGTCATTGAGCGCCATTCGTTCTCCGCACTGTGTATCGACGACGATATCGACTTCAGCCAGTGTGAACGGATAGACCCCGCTACGGTCACGGACGATGACTTGGCGACGCTTCTCGATCGTATCGCCCGGTCCCGTTTCAACCTCGTCCTGCTGAAGGTCCCTGCGGTGCCGCTGATCTATTCCTTCATGGCGGTGCTAATCGACACCGATTCGTTCGGGGACGCTTCCCATCTGAGTTTTGGGTACGGTGCGCACTTAAACCCGGCCGTTGCGGCGAGCCGCGCTGTCACGGAATCTGCGCAGACAAGGCTGACATACATTCACGGTGCCCGTAACGACATCAAACAGAGCCTCTATCTAGGCTCGAGGGAGCAACAGCACGTTGCCAGCTTCTTCGCCTCACTCCCCAGCGACGCCAGGTGGACCAGCTACGTGGATAACGCATCTCCTGATCTTAAGACTGATCTGCTGAACGTTTTGACCGGACTGGCGACGGCCGGATACGACCATGTGTATGAGGTTAATTTGACGCGGCCGGACTTGCCCATCGCGGTCGTGCGAACTTTCGTGGAAGGAATGCGATCGACGTATCCGTTCTAATCTGCCCGCGAACGTGGGACCGAGCAGCCGGTGCAGTACGTCCGAGCCACCGGACGTCGCAATCTCATAGACGATGAACGTGCGCGCGACCAGCGCCCAGATCCAGCGCTTGTCCCCATTGGTCCGATGCCCCGTCTCGTCAACGTTGAGCACGCGCTGATTCGGCAGCGCGTCCTGGAGTTCCTGGTATGGCCCCGCGACTGCTGCGCTAGCTTCTTCCCAGGCGTGCGGGTACTGCCCACGCTGATCGGAATCTGGAGCACACCGTCGAGCAACCGCTGCACGACCAACCGTGGCAACCGGCACACGGCGGTCAAATACGCAATCAGCGCCGTGAGCTGCGGGCCAAACCGACCCGCGATCTCGTCGGGCAACGCCGCCTGCGTCATCTGGCCACACGCGGGACAGCCGATCCGATGACAGCGAAACTCCGTGATGTGCGCCGCGATCGGCGGCAGCTCCGCGACTTGATGCCGCCGCGGCTCGCCGACGCCGTCGCGTCCATGCAGGCGGTGTCCGCAATGGCGACACGCATCAGGCACCAGGTCTAAGATCGTATTCACTCGCTCGACCGGCACCAGCGGTCGATGGTGCCCCGGATGGCCAGGCTGCCCGCCGGGTTTCAGCCGACTCTTCATCCGCCGACCGCGCACACGTTGTCGGCCAGCCAGGCCATCCGATGACGGGGGTTTCGACGTCGTGGTCGAATTCTGCTGCCGGAGGGCGAGCTGACGTTTCAAATCCTCGATCTGCTCCGTTTGGTCGACGATCTGCTTGGCTCGCTTTTCCAGCTCCTGACGGAGCCGCTTATCGAAATCACTCATGCCGACCTCCATGCCACGGCCGGCGGTCCGCGAGCCGGCGGCAGGATGGTCGAGTCGCCAGGCGATCAGAACAGAGGGTGGGCTCAGCCCTTCCCGCGGACCTGGGGTGCGCCCCTCGCGCGTCGAGAAGTATAAGACAGGTCTGCCGATGAGTGAAGTGGGGTGACGCCGCCGTGGAGGAGTGGGCTGCTGAGACCACGGAGCCACGGAGAACCCGGATCCGATCCGTGTTCTCCGTGTTTTCCGTGGCTATTATTCGCGGGGTTCAGCGCTGCTGCGAGGTGGTCGTCTTCTTGCCTGCAGCGATCTCGGCCTTCAACACTTCGACCGCTTTCTCGATCTGGGCGTCGCGGCCCTTGATGAAGTCAGCCGGCGTGTTGTCGATGTACACGTCCGGCGGCACGCCGTAGTTCTCCATGTTCTGGCCGGTGACGGTCCAGACGCCACTGCCGGGCGTGCGGATCGTCGAGCCGTCGAGCAGGGTGTACGAGCCCGTGCCGATGACGGCGCCCGCCGTCGGCACGCCGATCACCTTACCCAGCCCGAGCGCCTTGAATCCGGCCGGGAACATTTCCGCGTCCGACGCGGACCGCTCGTTCTGCATGACCACCATCGGCCCGTAGAAGTTCTGTGGCCGCGGCTGCTGGAAGCCGGCGTCGCGTCCGATCGTGTACTGGTACTGCCGGCCGGCGAGGATGGCGAGCAGCTCCTGATCGATGCCGCCGCCGCCGTTGAAGCGCTGATCGATGACGAGCGCGGACTTCGTGCGGTTGGCGGCCAGGTCGAGCGTGAACTGTCGCAGCGACGGCGCGTCCATCGCGCGGATGTGCAGGTACCCGATCTCACCGTTGCTCAACTTGCTCACGATTTCGCGGCGGTCGGCCACCCACTTTGCGTACTGCAGATCGCCGAACGAGGGGCCAGCTCCCGGGTCGATCGTGACTTCCCAGGCGCCCTCCCTCGCGGGCTTGTCGTTGACGAGGAAGTGGTATTTGCTGCCGGCCGCGAGCGTCAGGTACTGCCAGTAGTTGTCGGTTGTCTTCAGCTCGCGGTCGTCGATCGAGATGAGATAGTTGCCTTCCCTGACCTTGAGGTAGTCGCGATCGGCCGGACCGTCCTTGTAGATGTGGCCGATCCTGTAGTACCCCGAGGCGTCGGTCACCAGCGCGAAGCCCGGCTGACGGGTCTGCACCGATGCGCGGCCCGGAACGGGCGGCGCTCCACCGCTCACGCCCGTGTGCGACGCGTTGAGCTGACCGATCATCATCATCATGACGGTGTGCAGCTCTTCGGTGTCGACCAGGTACTCGAGGAGCGGCGCGTACATCGTTCGCGCCGCGTTCCAGTCCGCGCCGTGCATCTTGGGATCGTAGAAACGGTTCTTCATGATCCGCCAGCCTTCGTTGAAGACCTGGGATCTGCGTGCCTTGCGATTGACCTCGATGTTGACGGTGTAGGTCACCTGACGCGCCGTCGCGTTGGTGGTCGCCGGTTCTGCGGCCGCCGGCGCACCGCCGCCGCGTCCACCGCGGCCGCCGCGCCCACCACCTGCGGTTGCCTGTGCGCCGCCGCCACCGCCGCCGCCTGTGTTGATCGGCGCGGCAAAGAGGCCGGCGCCGGTGCGGAAATACAGCGTGCGGCCGTCGCGGGCGAAGGCCATGCTGCTCCCGCCGCCGGCGGCGCCGCCGCCACCCCCGCGTCCGCCGCGTCCCGCGCCGCCGCCTCCGCCTTCAGCAGGCTGCGGCACGCGCGTCAACTGGCCGGACTCGGCGTTGATGATGAACATCCCACCAGCGGGATCCGCTCCGCCGCCGCCGCGTCCACCGGCCGCGCCCGCGTTGCCGATCGTCAGTGCGACGGAATGTCCCTCAGGCGTCGGCGTCAACCCGCCAATCGCGGTGCCGGGGACCGTCAGTTGCCGGGCCCGCCGGGGCATGCCGCTCCAATCGATTCGTACTTCCGGAGTCTGCGCTGCACCGCCACCGCCGCCGCCGCGCCCCGTGTTCTGACGCGCGGCCGCTTCCGCCGCGAGCCCCTGCGCTTCGTTGTCGATGTCGCGGTTGGAGGGATCGCGCTCCTGGTCCCGCAGCGACAGCACCCACAGCTCCATCGTCGTCGCGATGCCGCCCTGGGTCGCGATCCCGTTGCTCGCGCTCTCCGAGGACGTGAAGACGAGATAGCGGCCGTCGGCGGTCCAGACGGCGTTCGTCTCGGAGTAGAGCAGGCTGTCGTCCGAGATGTGCCGTTCTTCGCCGCCGGTCAGCGGCGCGATGTAGATGTGCGATCGCAGAGTCCGATCCTGCTTGCTGAACGCGACCCATTTGCTGTCGGGCGAGACCGCCACCGATCCGATCATCCGCCCCACTTCGCCCGTGGTGATGACCGCTGTCTTGCCGTCAGCGACGCTGTAGTTGTAGAGCTTTCGGTCGCCGGCCGAGTAGAGGAGCGACTTCGAATCCGGCGTCCAGAGCATCGTGCCCTTTTCGTTGTCGAGATCCGAGACCTTCTTCAGGTTCTTGCCATCCGGCTCGGCGACCCAAATCTCGTCGCGGCCCGACCGGTCGGACATGAACGCGATGTACTTGCCGTCGAACGACCACTTCGGCATCTGGTTGCGCGACGCCATCATGTCCGGCGCCACGCGCGTGATGTCGCCACGCTCGGTCGCGATGGTGAAGATCTGGCCGTTTGCGGAGATGACGGCACGCCGCGCGGAGGGCGAGATGTCGAACGAATCGACCTCGTTGGTCACCGTTTCGGTGTCGACCTCGTTCTCCTTTTCGTCGCTGCCGATGTCGAGTTTGATCTCGGCGGTCTTGCCTGACGCGACGTCCAGCTTCCAGATCCCGAAGTTGTCCTCGTAGACGATGACCTTGCCGTCAGTCGACATGGAGGGCCAGAACAGGCTGCCGTCGGTATGCTTCGTCACCTGCACGGGCTGCCCGCCGCCGACCGGGACCTTGTAGATGTTGTTGACGCTCTTCATGACCTCCGGGCTGCCCGGCTTGACGCTCTTGTCGTTCGGCAGCGGATCGGCCACGTAGTAGATGTTGTTGTCCGCGCCCCACATCGGCCAGTAGCGGTTGTACTGCTCGTCCCCGAGCAGCTTGCTGTACGTCTTGTCGGCGATGTTCGCAATCCACAAGTCAGCGGACGCGGCGCCGCGGTAGTGCCGGCGCGACCACGTCGAGGGGTGGCGGTTGAACACGAGCGACTTACCGTCCGGAGAGTAGCTGCCCCAGAACCCCCAGTCGACCGGCAGCGGCTTCTCCTGCCCGCCCGCGACGGCGATCTGGTACAGCGTCGCGACGCTGGGAAACGCGCCATCGCCGCGACTGGCGCGGAAGATGACGTTCTGCGAGTCCCGCGTCCAGCCGACGACCTCGTCATTACCCGTGTGGAACGTGAGCCGCTTGGGCGCTCCGCCGGTCGCACCGACGATGAACACGTCGTTGTTGCCGTAGCGATTCGACGAGAACGCGATCGAGCGTCCGTCGGGGGAGAAGCGCGGGTAGATCTCGCGCGCGCGATTGACCGTGACCCGCTCGGGGTTGGCGCCGTCCTCGCCGCTGACCCAGATGTCGCCGAGATAGCTGAACGTGATCTTGCCCGCGTGATAGTCCGGATGGCGGGCCAACCGAACGGGAGCGGTCGCGGCCGTCGGGACCGGAACCATGTACGCCAGGACGAGCAGGGCCGTCATGAACACGGCGAGACACGCTCTTCGAACCATAACCAACCTCCCCAGCGGTTCAGAGGACGTTCGCGGCAGACCGTAACTGTCGGATGACTGGGCGGATAGTACACCAAGATCCGCCCTCGGGAGCGGGCGATCCCGGCGCCCGTCGCAACCGACCAGGGCGCCCCGGAGACGCCCGGATTCCGTGGTACGATCCGCCCGCTGCAAGGCGGTTTCCCATGCTGTACATGGTCATCGAGCACTTCCGCGGCGGTGACGCGCGTTCCGGTGTATCGCCGGTTTCGCGACAGTGGCCGGCTCATGCCCGAGGGGCTTCGATACCTGGGAAGTTGGGTTACGGAAGACCTGGCGCAGTGCTACCAGCTGATGGAATGCGACGATCGACAGCTCATCGATCGCTGGACGAGCCACTGGGCGGACCTCGTCGAGTTCGAGATTGTTCCGGTCGTCACCTCGGCCGAGGCAGTCCAGGCCCTTTCGTCGAGCCTGTGAAAGGCTCGGACGATCACTTCAAATCGCGGAGACGAGACATGCGTCGTACGATTCCCATCCTGCTCGCGGCGGTCTGCGCGATCCCGCTTGCACAGCCACACGCGCAAGCTCCCGGCGTGCCCGGAGCCTTTTTCCAGGGCATGCGATATCGGCTCCTGGGGCCCTCCCGCGGCGGACGCGTGACGACTGTGACGGGCGTGCCCTCGCAGCCGCGCACGTTCTACATGGGCGTTGCCAGCGGTGGCCTGTTCCGCACGACCGACAACGGAGCCACCTGGGTGCCGATCACAGACGGCCAGGTTCCTCTGGGATCGACGGGGGCCGTCGCCGTCGCCGATTCCAATCCGAACGTCATCTATCTCGGGACCGGCTCCGATAGCGTCCGCAGCAACGTGTCGACGGGACGCGGCGTGTACAAGTCCACGGATGGCGGCACGACGTGGAAGTTTGCGGGCCTTTACAATGCCGGCCAGATCGGCGCCGTGAGCATCCACCCGACGAACCCCGACATCGTGTGGGTTGCGGCGGGCGGCGACATCTTCAAGGCGAACGCCGAGCGCGGCGTCTTCAAGACGACCGATGGCGGCCAAAACTGGCGGAAGGTGCTCTATCTGTCCGACACCGTCGGCGCCATGGACGTCGAGCTGCAGCCCGGTAATCCGAACGTCGTCTATGCGTGGATGTCGCGATTGGAACGCAAACCCTGGACGATCATCAGCGGTTCGCGTGAGGGCGGATTCTACAAGAGCACGGACGGCGGCGAGCACTTCACGAAGATCGCAACGGGGTTGCCGCAGGAGCTCATCGGCAAGGGCAACCTCGCGGTCACCGCCGCCAGGCCCGATCGCATTTATGCGCTCATCGAGGCGAAGCCAGGCGGCGGCTTCTACAGATCGGACGATGCGGGGCAGACGTGGAGTTCGACGAACGCGCAGCCACCGCAGGCCGCGTCGGGCATGATCCAGCGCCCGTTCTACTACACGACGCTCGGCGCGGATCCGACCAACGCCGACGTCGTCTATGCAGGCGCCGAAGGATTCTACAAGTCGACCGACGGAGGCAAGACGTTTACCACGCTGCGAACGCCGCATGGCGACAATCACGACATCTGGGTGAACCCGAAGGATGGGAACATCCTGATTCAGGCCAACGACGGCGGCGCCAACGTCTCGACTGACGGCGGACGCACGTGGTCGTCGCAGATGAACCAGCCGACGGCGGAATTCTACGGCGTCTGGCTCGACAACCAGTTTCCGTACAAGCTGTACGCCGCACAGCAGGACAACACGACGCTCATCATCTCGAGCGTCGCCGATCCGTACGCTCGTGAGGACTGGCGCGGCGGCCCCGGCTGTGAAACAGGTCCCATCATGCCGCACCCCGCGAACCCGAACATCGTTTATGGGTCGTGCAAGGGCCAGTACAGCGTGATGAACCTCGAGACGGAGCAGGAGAAGAACTATTGGATCGGCGGGCAGTCGCTCTATGGCAACCCCGCCAGCGATCTGATCTATCGCATGCAGCGTGTGTCGCCCATGGCCACCTCGCCACACGACCCGGAGGTGCTCTACTACGGATCGCAGTACGTCCATCGGACGCGCGACAAGGGCGTCACGTGGGAACGGATCTCACCGGATCTGACCGCCAAACCCGACTGCTGCCAGGGTGCCAGCGGGGAGCCGATCACGCGGGACGTCACGGGCGAAGAGTTCTACAGCACCTTGTACGCGATCGCGGAATCGCCGCTCGAAAAGGGCGTGATTTGGGTGGGCTCGAACGACGGCCCGTTTCACGTGACGCGCGACAACGGCAAGTCGTGGACCAACGTCACGCCCAAGGATCTCCCGCCCGGCGGCCGCGTGCAGTTCATCGACGCATCACCGCATCGACGAGGGTCGGCCTACTACGCGACGTACCGGTATCTGCTCGGAGACTATCAGCCGTACCTCTATCGCACGGATGACTACGGCAAGTCGTGGACCCGGCTGACGGACGGCAAGAACGGCATCCCCGCGGACTGGCCGACGCGTGTGGTGCGCGAGGACCCGGACAAAGCGGGACTGCTATACGCCGGGACCGAGTTCGGCATGTTCATCTCCTTCGACAACGGCGCGCGCTGGCAGACGTTCCAGTTGAACCTGCCGAACGTCCCGATCACCGACATCAAGGTCCACAAAAAAGATCTCGTCGTGGCAACGCAGGGACGCGCGTTCTGGATCCTGGACAACATCAGCGCGCTGCACCAGATCATGCCGGGGTCGTCGACGACGGAGGTCCACCTGTTCAAACCACGCGACGGCTATCGGACGCGCGTGAGCCCGAACATCCTCGGGCCCGCGCTCGACTACTACCTGCCGTCAGCGCCCGCGGGGCCGGTAACGATCGAAATCGTCGACGCGAAGGGCGGCGTCATCAATACGTACAACAGCGACATGCAGCCGCCGAGCGGCGGAGGCCGGGGCGGACGCGGCGGTCGTGGCGGAGGCGGTGGCGATCCGGACGCCGACATGATGGAAGGACGCACCGAGGGACGAGGGCGCGGGGGTGGCGCTCCGCCTCGCGTGACGAAGAATGTGGGCATGAATCGCTTCGTGTGGGACGTCCGGCACCCGTCCGGCGTCACGGTCCCGCCGGGGTCCTATCAGGCGCGTCTCAAGGTCGGTGCGACGACCGAGACGCAGCCGTTCACGGTGGCCATCGATCCCCGCGTCGCGGCCGACGGCGTGACAGTGGCGGATCTGACCGAGCAGTTCGAGCACAACATGCGGATGCGCGATCTCGTCAGCGCAGTCAACGCCCTCTCAGCCCGGGTCCGCGAGGCGCAGGCGAAGCTGCGAAACACGGCCGGCGCCGACGGCGACAACGCCAGGAAGGTCGACGCGCTTGCAGCGAAGCTCAACACGGAGCCCGTCCGCTACGGAAAGCCCGGTCTCACGGCGCACATCACCTATCTCGCGGGCATGGTCGGCAACGTGGACCAGAAGGTCGGCCGCGATGCGATCGAGCGCTATCAGACCTTGAAGGCAGAGGTCGACGCGCTGCGTGCGGAAGCCGACCGAGTCATTCCAGCCGGCAGGTAGATAGTGCGGCGATGCACTGGACCAACATCGGGCAACGCGTCGTCGGCGACGTCGTGATCCTCGACCCGCGCGGGCAGGTGACGCTGGCCGACGAAGAAGAGCCCGTGCTCGTCCGCATGGTCCGGCGACTCCTGGACGACGGGCGTCGCCGGATGCTCGTCAATCTTCAATACGTGTCGTACGTGGACAGCACGGGCATCGGTGAGATCGTCGGCGCCTTTACCCGAGTGGATCAGGCCGGCGGCACGCTCAAGCTGTGTGGCGTCTCGCCAAGAATTCGCGAGCTGCTGCAGGCGACGACGCTCGATGCGGTGATCGAGGCGTTCACTGCAGAAGACGAAGCGCTGCGAAGCTTTCGATGATGCGCGGGCCGGAGGCCAGGGAAAGGAAAAGGTATTGTGATGAAACGCCTGCTCGTCATTCTTCTCCCGCTCTGCTCGTCGGCAATCGGGGCCATCCCTCAGCCGACTGACGACGCGCTGCTCGCGGAAATGAAGTGGCGCATGATCGGTCCGCACCGCGCGAGCCGGACGAAGGCGGCCGCGGGCATTCCCGATCAGCCGAATGTGTTCTACATCGGTGTGGTCAATGGCGGAGTCTGGAAGACGACCGACTACGGCCGCACCTGGGTGCCGATCTTCGACGACCAGCCGACCGGCTCGATCGGCGCGATTGCGATTGCGCCCTCCAATCCCAACATCATCTACGTCGGCAGCGGGGAAGGGCTTCAACGCCCGGATCTCTCGACCGGTGACGGCATCTACAAATCGACGGATGCGGGCAAAACGTGGGTCCACCTCGGACTTCGCGACGGCCAGCAGATCCCGCAAATCATCGTCGACCCGACAAACCCTGATCGATTGTTCGTGGCCGTGCTCGGCCATCCGTACGGTCCGAACGAAGAGCGCGGCATCTTTCGATCGGTCGACGGCGGCCGGACGTTTCAGAAGGTGCTGTACAAGGACCCCGACACGGGCGGCGCCGACGTGATTTTCGATCCCTCGAATCCCGAGACGGTGTACGCCGTCCTGTGGGAGTCTCGTCAGGCGCCGTGGGAAAACGGCGTATTCGGCGGCCCGGGCAGCGCCATCTTCAAATCGACCGACAGCGGCAATACCTGGCGGCCGCTGATGAAGGGGTTGCCCACCTTCGAAGAAGGGCTCGGTCGCATCGGCATTACCGCCGCGCCGAGCGATCCGAAACGGCTGTATGCCTCGGTGGCCGCACGTGGCGGATGGCTCTATCGCTCTGACGATGCAGGGGAGAGCTGGTATCGCGTGACCGAAGACGCGCGCGTCGTCTCCCGCCCCGACGACTTTGCCGAGGTCAAGGTGCACCCGACCAACCCCGACATCGTCTTCACCGGCAGCATCGTCGCGTGGAAGTCGACCGATGGAGGCAAGACCTTCAGCGCGTTCAGAGGCGCGCCGGGCGGCGACGACTACCATCGCTTCTGGATCAACCCGAAGAACCCGGACATCATCCTGCTGATCGCTGACCAGGGCGCCATCGTGACGGTGAACGGCGGGCAGACCTGGAGCTCCTGGTACAACCAGCCGACGGCGCAGATGTATCACGTCGCGACCGACAACTCGTTCCCGTACCGCGTGTGCAGCGGCCAGCAGGAGAGCGGCTCGGCCTGCGTGTCGAGCCGCGGCGATCACGGTCAGGTCACCTTCCGCGAGTGGAGGCCGGTGGGCGTCGAAGAATACGGCTACATCGCGCCGGATCCCCTCAATCCCGACATCGTGTACGGGGGCAAGATTTCGAAATTCGACTACCGGACGGGGCAGCGTCAGTCCATCAGCCCGACCCCAATGGGCGGCGAGTACTCGCGCGTCATCCGAACGATGCCGGTCGTGTTCTCGCCGATCGACAACACGACGCTGTACTTCGCCACCAACGCGCTGTGGAAAACGCTGAACGGCGGCCGGAGCTGGACCCGCATCAGCGGCGATCTGTCCCGTGACACGTGGGAAGTCCCCGCGAATGTCGGCAAGTACATCGGGACGCCCGCGGCTCAGCCGTCCCGGCGAGGCGTCATTTATACCGTGGCGCCCTCCTACGTCGACATCAACACGATCTGGGCCGGCACGGATGATGGGTTGATCCATGTGACGCGGGACGGCGGCAAGACCTGGAAGAACGTCACGCCGCCGGAGCTGAAGCCGTGGGCCAAGGTATCGCTCATGGACGCGTCGCATTCTGATCCCCTGACCGCCTACGCCGCGATCAACACGTTCAGGCTGGCCGACCTGCGGCCCCATATCTACCGGACAAAGGACGGCGGCAAGACCTGGACGCACATCACCGACGGCATTCCCGACGGCGGCATCGTCAACGTCGTTCGCGAGGATCCGGTGAAGAAAGGCCTGCTGTTTGCCGGCACGGAGCGTGCGGTCTATTACTCGCTCGACGACGGGGAGCACTGGCAGTCGCTTCGGCTCAACATGCCCGCGACGTCGATCCGCGACCTCGTGATCAAGGACGAGGACATTGTGGTGGGCACTCACGGGCGCTCGTTCTGGATTCTCGACGACATCACACCCCTGCGGCAGCTGACGTCAGCGGTGACGTCGAGCGATGTGCATCTCTTCGCGCCACGGCCGGCGTGGCGCGTTCGCTGGAACATGAACACCGACACCCCGCTCCCGCCCGAAGAGCCTGCCGGGCAGAATCCGCCGGACGGGGCGATCATCAATTACTGGCTCAAGGGCACGGCGTCAGGTCCGGTGACGCTCGCAATCGTGGATGCGGCGGACCGAGTGGTGCGGACCTACTCCACCGCTGACGCACCGGATCGGGTGGAAGACTTCGGCAACGTGCCCCGATACTGGATTCGGCCGACGCAGATTCTGTCGGCCGCGGCGGGATTGCACCGCTTCGTGTGGGATCTTCATCACACGCCCGCGAAGGGCGTGCCGCCCTCGTATTCAATCGCGGCCATCTACCAAAACACCCCGAAGACGCCCACTGGGCCGTGGGCGCATCCTGGCCCGTACACCGTCAAGCTGACCGCCAATGGCCGGACCTCCACGCAGCCGCTAACCGTCAAGATGGACCCGAGGGTCAAGACGCTGCCGGCGGGCCTGCAGCAGCAATACTCGCTGTCGGTCGCCCTCTACGATGCGATGAACAAGGCTGCGGACGCGTTGCAGGTCATGGGCCTCCAGCCGGGCGGAGGGCGCGGCGGGGGTCGCGGGGGAGCGGGCGGCCAAGGCGGGCGCGGTGGTGAATTGCAACGCCTGCACGGTCAGATGCAGCAATTGCTCAACGTCATCCAGGGCGCCGACGCCGCGCCGACCACTGAGGTCGTCGCCGGCGCGAAGACGCTGCTTGCCGAAGCGGCGAAGGTCGGCCTCGTGGCCGGTGCCGTGAAACGCTGAGCTGATCGCCGGAGCTTCCCGGCAGGCACGATGGTCGTGAGCACCCCAAGTATCCGGGTCGAGCGGCTTGAGGACGCTGAGCAGGTCAGGCGTGTCAACGAGCTGGCGTTCGGCCAGCCGGCCGAAGCCGACCTGGTCGAGCGACTGCGACAGGCCTGCGGCGACTCGTTGTCGTTGGTCGCTGAGGAGGACGTCGTCGTGGGGCACATCCTCTTCACGCCGGTCGTGATAGAGAGTGCCGGGCGCCGGATCACCGGTATGGGTCTGGCGCCGATGGCGGTTCTCCCCGATCGCCAGCGGCGGGGCCTCGGTTCGGCACTCGTGAGACGGGGATTGCAGATATTGCGCGAGGGCGGGTGTCCCTTCGTCGTTGTCGTTGGCCATCCGGAGTACTACCCGCGTTTCGGATTCGAGCGCGCCTCTGCGCACCACCTGACAAGTCAGTGGGACGGCGTTCCCGACGCGGCGTTCATGGTTTCGATTCTGAATGAGAGCATCATGGCCGGTGTCTCAGGCGTCGCCAGGTACAGAGATGAGTTCAACGAGTTTGCGTGAGCGGCCAGTTCGAGCTGCGGCCGACGAACAGCGAACCGGGCCGGTCACCTCCTAACTTTCGCCCAACTCGGTCCGGACCGAGTTGGGCCAGCCGTCGGTGAATCAGATTCGTGTCGTCTCTTGCGAAAAAACACTTGACACGTTTTTACGTGATTCTCGGCGACCTGACATACGCCCTTTCCAAAATGGCCTCGCTTTCGCGCCAGGATTTGCTCCAGGCGACGATCGCGCGAACATGCCGACAAGTCGGAATGACCCTGTGGATATCGCGCCTGAGGGAATCCTCGAGTTGCAAATACTGCGATGCTACAAAGGGATCATGAAGAATGAATCCCACTCATTGACGCACCTCACAGACGCGCAGCTGCTCACCGAAACCAGAATGCTTGCGGAACGCGAGCGGAAGGTGACGGCCAAGCTGATTGCGTCGCTTGGCGAGCTCGATGCTCGCCGGTTGTATCTCGGCGAGGGTTACTCCTCGTTGTTCACGTACTGTACGCAGCGCCTGCTCCTGTCGGAGCATGCGGCGTACGCCCGCATCCAGGCTGCCAGGGCCGCCCGGAGGTTCCCGATTCTTCTCGACTACCTCCGTGACGGCTCGATAACGTTGACCACGATCAGTCTGCTCGCTCCGCACCTGACATCCGAGAATCATCGTTCGCTTCTGGACAACGCGAAGCACAAGCCCAAGCGCGAGGTCGAACAGCAGGTCGCGACCCTGCGCCCGCTGCCGTCCGTGCCGTCGACCGTTCGCCAGCTGGCCAGCGCGCTCTCACCCGGCTGGTACCAAGTGCAATTCACGATTCCCGACGAGACCTATTGGAAACTGCGGCGCGTGCAGGAACTACTCAGGCATTCGCTGCCAAACGGAGATCCGGCCGTCATTCTCGACCGGGCGCTGACGTCACTGCTGACCTCTCTTCAAAAGAGCAAGCTCGGTCTGACGGACCGACCACGAGCGAGCCGTCAGCTGAAATGCGGGTCGCGTCGCGTGCCCGCCGCCGTCAAGCGCGAAGTCTGGAAGCGGGACGGTGGTCAATGTGCGTTCGTGGGCAAAGCCGGCCGGTGCGCGGAGCGGGGTTTTCTGGAATTCCATCATGTCATTCCGTTCGCCGACGGCGGACGGTCGACGAGCGAGAACCTCCAGCTCCGGTGCCGCGCCCACAATGCGTATGAGGCCGATCGGTGGGCGGGCCGATTCGGGTGATCGCTCACGATGGCCGCCTGGAGCGCGAACCGCGCCAACTCGGTCCAGACCGAGTTGATCGAGAGTGTTTACTCGACGCGGTGCGTGATCACTCGCACTTGCAGCGGACGTCGGCCAATGGGAACATACCGCCACATGACGTGGACCAGGATCTTCGGCATCGTAACGCTTGGCGCCGTTGCAGGGATGGTCATGGGCGGGCTGTTTGGGGTCGCAGCCGGTTCGATTGCACCCAGCCTATTCCGGCAGGTCATTCCATGGGCTGATGTCGAACCGCGCGGCGTGGCGACCATTCTCGGCGGCGCGGCGGGCGTGCTGTTGGGTGGCGGGTTGGCAGTTTTTGCGTTGATATTTCAGGCGCTTCTGAAGCTCCGAACCAGGGATAGCTGACCTTCAATCCAGCCCGGCCGCTCATGCGTATTAAAAGATGAGCGGAGCGTGCGCCATGATCTCCTTCATAGTCCCGGCTTACAACGAAGAACGGGTGCTGGGCAAAACCCTTGGGGACCTGCAGGCCGCCGCGATAGCGGCCGGTCGACCTTACGAAGTGATCGTCGTCGACGATGGGTCCACGGATGCGACCGCGCGCATTGCCCGCGAGGCGCGTGCCCGCGTGGTGCACGTGCGATTTCGTCAGATTGCCAGCGTTCGAAACGCGGGCGCTCGCGTGGCGGCGGGCGACATTCTTGTTTTCGTCGATGCGGACACCTCGGTGCCGCCAGCGACGCTTCGCGCGACGCTCGAGGCGCTTCATTGAGGCGCGGTTGGCGGCGGCGCGTTCGTGCGGCTCGACGGCCGGCTGCCGTTCTACGGCCGCATTCTCGTGGCGGCGATCGGCCTGTGGCTGCAGATCGCGCGGTTCGCGGCTGGCTGTTATCTCTTCTGCTCGCGCGATGCATTCGACAGAGCCGGAGGATTCGACGAGAGTCTCTACGCAACCGAAGAGATCGCGCTCAGCCGAGCGCTGAAACGTCAGGGAAGAGTGGTCATCCTGCGCGAGTCCGTCGAGACGTCAGGGCGCAAGCTGCGAACACACTCGGGCTGGGAGGTCCTGCGACTGCTGACGGCCCTGCTTCGGCTGGGCCCCGGCATTTTCCGGAAGCGTGAGGGCCTCGACATCTGGTACGGCTCCCGCCGGGTCGATCCCGAGCCCAGGCCCTGATGGGCTTGGCACGTCACGCGCGGTAGCGCGGCTGGCCTGCGAAGCGGATAATAGCCCGAAGAGGAGGTCGGCATGGGGTCCTGGACCAGCTTCGGCCGGTTGCTCGTTGCGACCCTTTTGCTGGCGAGCGCCTGTTCGTCGGAACAGATACCCGCGGCCCCCGCGTCACCCAGCCCGCCGCAACCCCCGGCGCCCACCGGGCCACCCATCCGCATCCTGATGCTCACCGCGACGACCGGCTTTCGTCACGACGGGGCCATCGCTGCGGCGCGCGACGTCGTGCCGAGGCTGGGCGCGAGCGGCGAGTTTGTCGTCACCGCAACCGAGGACGTGTCGTCCATCACCGCGTCGACGCTGAGCAACGTGGACGTGCTGTTCTTCGCGATGACGACCGGCGAGCTGCCGTTCAGCGCCGATCAGAAGCGCGCGATCATGAATTTCATCTCGAACGGCGGGGGATTCATCGGCACGCACAGCGCGACCGACACCCTGTACGAATGGCCTGAGTACGGAGAGCTCATCGGGGCCTACTTCAAGGAGCATCCCTGGACGGGGCAGGCGTCGGTCCTCGTGGAAGACCCCTCGCATCCGTCGACCGCCGGCCTCGGCGATCGCTTCTCGATCATGGAGGAGTTCTATACGTTCCGCGAGAATCCCCGGCCGCGCGTGCAGGTGATCCTGCGGCTGGACGCGGCGTCGGTGGGGGCCTCGGGCGACTACCCGCTGGCCTGGAGCCATTCGCAGGGAAACGGACGCGCGTACTACAACGCGCTCGGCCACTTCGACGAGACCTGGAGAGACCAGCGATTTCAACGGCAGATCACCGGAGCGATCCGCTGGCTCGCCCGCCGGTAGAAAGGCGGTCGGCGCGTGCCCGGTCTTGACGATTGGTTGTCCGTCGCGCGCTCGGAGGACGCAGAGGAGGTCCGCGAGCGCATCCTCACCGGCTACCGCGACGGCAAACCCTTCACGCCCTACGTCCCGATCGTGGGGCTGCCGTCGCCGCTCGGCCGCGTCCTCGACTTCGGGTGCGGTCTCGGCCGCAACTTCCCGTACCTCGCGTCAATCGCCAACGAAGTCGTCGGCTATGATTTGCCGCCGATGATCGAGCGGTGCCGAACGCTCGCGACGACCCCGGTCGCGCTGCTCACGAGTGATTGGAACGAGCTCCGGGGCAGCCGCTTCGATTTGATCTCGGCAGCGCTCGTCCTGCAACACATCGAAACCGAGCCATGCCGGTCCTACCTCGAGGACTTCGCGCGTCTCGCGCCTGCGGTCTACGTCCTCACGCGCGTCACGAGCGACTTCGACGCCAACATCCTCGATCTCATCGCGGACACGCAGCTCTTCGACGCCGGCGAGTGCATCGAGGTCGACCACGATCCCGTCAGTCACCAGCTGCGCGTCCTCGGCCGCCGCCCGTTCGACGAAACCCGGCGCGCCGCAGGCGCTGGTCACGTCGAGGTTGTGCTTCGAAGCCGCCTCTGATGAAAATTGACTGTCCCGCTGGTGCAGACGTCGTAGAACGAGGGGAGAAGCACATGCGCAAGGCCGCGTCCGTGTCGATCTGTTGTGTGTGCCTGACCGTCGGGGTCCTCTGTCAGGCGCCCGCGAAACCGCAGGCGCCCGCACCCGATATCACCGGAAAGTGGACCGGGACCTGGAGCGCCTACAATCCGGCCCAGGCCCAGGCCCAACCGAAGGAGCAGTGCAAGCAGCTGAGTGCCGACGTCGCGCCGCCCCAGGACGGCATCTGGCAGGCGACGTTCGAGGGCGACTGCGGCCGGCCCTACACGTACACGATCAAGATGGAGGGCCGTCAGGTCGGGAACGTCGTGCTGTTCAAGGGCACGACGGATCTCGGCCCCAAAGACGGCGGTGTATTCGACTGGATCGGGCGCGCCACCGGCACCGAGTTCGTCGGCTTCTACACGAGCGGCTATTACACCGGCTTCTTCACCATGACGAAGGCGAAGTGATGAGCCCCACCGAGATCGACGTGCTGCTGCGCCGGTTCGAAGCACCGGACGAGACCCGCGTGATGGACAAGGGCCGGTTCGAGATCGTCCGCATCGGCGGCGTGACGATCGGCCGGGCGACTTACGAGCCGGGGTGGCGCTGGTCCACTCACGTGGGCCCGACGGTCGGCGCGACGCGCTGCCTGGTCGAGCACGTGGGGCTGGTGCTCGCCGGCACGGCCACCGCGGCGTTCGACGATGGGCGCGTCGTGGAGCTGAAGGCGGGGGAGCTGTTCTACATCCCGCCCGTGGCGCACGACAGCTGGGTGGTCGGCCACGAGCCGTACGTCTCGCTGCATTTCCTGGGCGCGGAGACATACGCCCGGTAACCGTCGTTTCAGTGCGCCCGGCGCGCCCTCCGCCGCGGCCCGGGCTTCTTCGCTCGACGATACGGCGCGATCAGGGTCTCCAGATCGTGCCGTACCCACGCTTCGGCCGTGCCGCGGCGAAACACGGCCCACCCAATCAGCGAACCGCCGGACGTCGCGCTGATCGCGCGGGCGAGGCGCGTCGTGTCGCATCGGACAAGCTCGCCTGCGGTAATGGCCTCGTCGAGGAGGGCCCGATAGCCGGCCTCGATCTGGCGCGACAGGTCCAGCATGTACTTCCGGAATTCCGGATCGCTGAGATCGATCTGCAGAAACGCCAGGTGATTGGCCATCTCGTCCGGGCTTGACGTGTGCCGCGCCATCTCGGTCGCGGCGGCGAGGGCGACGGCGAGCGGCGACGCGTGCGCGTCACGCAGCATGTCGAAGCAGGCCTGGACGCCGTTGAGCGCGTCGGCCCAGAGCGCCAGCATCAGCCCGCGCTTCGATCCGAATCGCTGCACGAGGGTCGCCGCGGACAGGCCGGCCTCCTTCGCGACGGCGGCGAGCGTGAGGCGGGCGGGGCCGAGGCTCGACATCGCGCGCTGCGCGGCGGCCAGAATGTGTGCGTCGGTGACGGTCCGGGGACGGGGGCTCATGGCTTGACAGATAGTAAATGGACGTTTATGTTATGGCAAAGTAAATGAACGTTCGTTTACTATAACACCACGCGGCCCCGCCGCGCAGGCGCCGGGCGCGCAGAGGAGGTCCCACAATGCCCCACCCGCTCACCGGACACGTCGCCGTCGTCGCCGGCGCCACCCGCGGCGCCGGACGAGGCATCGCCCGCGCCCTGGGAGAGGCCGGCGCCATCGTCTACTGCACCGGTCGCAGCGTCCGCGGACAGCCCTCCCCCTACCAGCGCCCCGAAACGATCGAAGAGACCGCCGAGATGGTGACCGCCGCCGGCGGCACGGGCCTCGCGGTGCGCGTGGACCATTCGGTCGAAGCGGAGGTCAGCGCGCTCGTGGCCCGCGTCGCGCGCGAGCACAAGCGTCTCGATGTGCTCGTCAACAGCATCGCCGGGGAAGATCCCCAGTTCGGCCCGTGGGCCTCGTTCTGGCAGACGAATTTCGACAATGCCGCGCAGGTGCTGCAGAACGCGCTGGTCTCGCACCTCCTGACCGCGAAGCATGCCGCGCCGCTGATGATCAAGCAGCGCCGCGGCCTCATCGTCGAAGTGACCGAAGGGGACACCGTGTTCGGCGGCGGGGGCAACGCGCTGGCCGACGTCGTCAAGAGCGCGCTCAAGGGGTCGGCGCACCGCATGGCCGAGGAGATCCGCAAGCACCGCGTCGCGGTCGTCGCGATGACGCCCGGATACCTGCGCTCCGAATCGATGCTGCAGCACTACGGCGTGACGGAGGAGAACTGGCGCGACGGCGCCAAGAAGGACAAGAACTTCCTGGAGTCCGAAACACCGCTCTTCATCGGCCGGGCGGTGGCCGCGCTGGCGGCCGATCCGGACGTGATGGAGCGCTCGGGTGACATCCTCAGCTCGTGGGAGCTCGGACGTCACTACGGTTTCACCGACGCGGACGGACGCCGGCCCGACTGGGGCAAGCACGCAGAGAAGATCTTCCCGTCGTCGCCACTGGCCGCGGGCTTCCGGCGCCATCTCGCGTTCCTCGAGCGCATGACGCGTCGCGCGCAGCTGTATGTCGGCGGCACTGGCGACGCTCCAGAGCCCGTCAAGAAACGTCGCGCGCACTGAGGTGCGGTTACAGGAATGCGGTATGCTCGCCGCGCGTGCGCAACCGTGCGGCTCTGATCAGCATCCTGCTTGCGGCTCTCCTCACAGGGAGCTGCACGACGACACGACCCGAGGCCCCGCCTCCTGCCGCCGCTCCCGGCGATCCGGGCCGGCAGGGCAGCGGCGGCATCAACCTGCCGCGCCACCGCGAAAAGGCGCACGTCCTGCTGATCTCGCTCGACGGCTTCCGGCCGGACTACATCGATCGCTACGAGGTTCCGTCTCTCCGGCGCCTCGCGCGGGATGGCGTTCGCGCGCGCGCGCTCGTTCCTGTGTTTCCGACGATGACGTTCCCGAATCACATGTCGCTCGTGACCGGGCTCCACCCCGATCGTCACGGTATCGTCGCCAATTCGTTCTACGACCCGGTCATGGAGCGCGCGTACTCGATGTCGGATGCGAAAGCGACGGGTGATTCGGCGTGGTATCGCGGCGAGCCGATCTGGGCCACCGCGGAGATGCAGGGTATGGTCGCCGCCTGTTTTTTCTGGCCCGGGTCGGACGCAGCGATCAAGGGGACGCGGGCGAGTTACTGGAAGCCCTACGACGGCGCGGTTCCGAATGACGTGCGGATTGACACGGTTCTCGAGTGGCTCGGGATGCCGGACGATCGTCGTCCGCACCTGATCACGCTGTACATGAGCGACGTCGACTCGGCGTCGCATCGTACCGGCCTCTGGAGTCCGGAGATCGAAGCCGCGGTGCGGCGCGTCGATCAGGCCGTCGGCCGGCTGCTCGACGGCATCGCCAGGTTGCCGGTGCGCGATTCCGTTTATGTCGTCGTGACGTCGGATCACGGTATGGCGGATGTGAAGGAGGAGATCGCGATCGACACGCTCATCGACATGACGGGGATCAGGATTGGCACGTTAGGTCCCGTGACGAACCTCCACATCGCCAGCGGCGGCGCGTCGCGCGCCATCGCAGTGCGCGAGGTGCTCAATCGAAAGCTGCGGAACGGCCGCGCCTGGCTGCGCGCAGACGTGCCCGCCCGTTTGAGGCACAGCTCGGATCCGCGCATCGGCGACGTCGTCGCGATCATGGATGAGGGCTACACGCTGATTCCGACGACGCGTCCAGCGGATCGCGCCAGGCGGCTGACGGCGACGCACGGATGGGATTCCGCACTGCCGTCCATGCAGGCGACGTTTCTGGTGGCTGGGCCGGGCGTGCGGGCGGGTGCCACGATTCCGCCCGTGAACAACGTCGATGTCTATCCGTTTCTCACCGAGCTGCTCGGGCTCCGTCCTGCCGCCGGCGTCGACGGCCGCGCGTCCGTCGTGCGAGCGCTGGTGATTGACCGGCGCTGGTCAGGGCAGCCGCGGCCGGGCGGGCTCGCGCGCTGGCTGCCCGCCCGCGCCGGGCACGAGCACTTCCCGTTCCGCGGTGTAGATGGCCGTGATTCGATCGCCCTGGATCTCGAGCGCTGACGGTCGTCCGTTCTTGAAGAAGTTCGTATTCATGCCCGTATCGATCAGGAACACCCGGTTTCCCACGTGTGGCGTGATGCGGCCCGGCAGCATCGGCGTGTGCGCCGTCACGAACCTCACCGCTCCGAATCGATCGAGCATCGACTTGACCTGAGGCTCGTCGGCATCCGTCCACTTCGCGAAGCCGCGGAACCAGAGCGGACCGTTGGGGTCCACCAGCGACGATTTGGCGATCTCGACGACGGCCTGCAGACGAGTCGCGAACTCGCGCGTGACGTGGCTGCCGGGATCAGTGCCGGCCTTGAGCGCGGCGCTGATCCGCTCCAGCTCGAGCGAGGCCGCCGTGACCGTCTCCTGGATCGTGAAATACGGCTGCGCGAGGCTTGCCCGCACCATCGACTCTTTCGTCTCGTCCCACGACGCGATGTCGCGCGAGACCGTGCGGTTGACATCCTCGAGAGACCCGGTCGTTTCGGGCGTCAGCCCGGCGTGCATGAAGATTGAGCCGTTGATGTTCTGGACGACTTTCCGGGCGCGCAGCCATTTCCCGTACTTGCCGCGGGGACCGATCGCGTCGACGTATTCCAGGAAGCCGGGTGGGTGCGACTGCATCCACGCGTCGCGGCCGGCCGTCGATCCGGCATTGCCGCGGCCGCTTGGCGTCTTGGCGTAGTCGTCGAACGCGCGGCGCCGCCGGTCCTCCGACTGTGCATCCGCGAAGGCCTTGAACACCTCGGGCGAGACGTCTCTGAACTCCGTCAGGATATTCATCGTCTCGTGGTTGCCGAGCAGGATCTCCGCTCGGCCACCGCCACGTTTCGCCTCGTCCTCCAGCCGCATCAGGAGGTCGAGCACGTCGCGCGCACCCGCCCCGCGATCGAGATAGTCGCCGGTCTGCACGAAGGTCGTCCGGCCGCCTGCCCAGCGCAGCTGGCCGTCGATCAAACCCGCCGCCTTGAGGATTTCCACGAACTGGTCGTACGCGCCGTGAACGTCACCGATCGCGACGACCCGGGGCGCCTCTGTCTGCCGGGCCGCAGCCGGCGCCGCCACGAAGCGGGGAGCCACCAGCGTGAAAGCGGCAAGCAACGCGGGCGCAAGGACGAGCGGGATGTGATTCAGAGCCATCGGAACGATCATACCGCCCGACGAAGCGTGATAGCATCTTCGCTTTCTCTCAGGGTGCCTAGATGACCTCGCAACGCTCAATGCCAGCGCTGCTCCTGCTGTTTGTCTGCAGCGGGTGCGCCGCTCTCGTGTATGAAATCGTCTGGTTCCAGCTCCTGCAGCTCGTCATTGGATCGTCCGCCGTCTCGCTCGGTGTGCTCCTCGGGACGTTCATGGGCGGGATGTGCCTCGGCAGCCTGCTGCTGCCGCGCTATGTGTCGGCGCGCCAGCATCCGCTGAAGGTCTACGCCTACCTCGAGCTTGGGATCGGCCTGTTCGGCATCCTGATCCTGTTCGGGATGCCCGTGCTCTCCAACATCTATACCTTCTGGGCCGGCTCCGGTGTCGTCGGCATCATGCTGCGTGGCGTCGCGGCCGGCATCTGCCTGCTGCCCCCGACGATGCTGATGGGCGCGACGCTCCCGGCCATGTCTCGCTGGGTCGAGACGTCGCCGCAAGGCGTGTCGTGGCTCGGGTTCTTCTACGGCGGCAACACCGCGGGCGCGGTCGTCGGCAGCTTGCTGGCGGGCTTCTATCTGCTGCGCGTCCACGACATGCTGGTCGCGACGATGGTTGCCGTATCGCTCAACGTGGCCGTTGCGGCGATCGCGCTGGTCCTCGCGCGAAACGCGCCTCACGAGGTGCCGAAGACCGCGAACGTGAAGGTCAAGCCTGCGCCCGGAGCGTGGGCCGTTTACGTGGCCATTGCGCTCTCGGGCATGACGGCGCTGGCGTCCGAAGTGATCTGGACGCGATTGCTCTCGCTGCTTTTTGGCGGCACGGCCTACACGTTCTCGCTGATCCTCGCCGTGTTCCTGTTCGGCATCGGGATCGGCAGCAGCGTCGGTTCCGCGCTCGCGCGCGGGCTCGAGCGGCCGCGCATCGCGCTCGGATGGTGTCAGATGCTGCTCTGCGGCGCGATCGCCTGGGCCGCGTACAATCTCGCGCTCTCGTTGCCGTTCTGGCCGATCGATCCGTCTATTGCGATGAGCGCCTGGTACAACTTTCCGCTGGACCTCGCGCGCTGTTTCTGGGTCATGTTGCCGGCCGCGATTCTCTGGGGCGCCAGCTTTCCGCTGGCCCTGGCCTCGGTGGCTGAGAAGGGGCAGGATCCGGGCCGGCTCGTCGGCGGCGTCTACGCCGCGAACACGGTCGGTGCGATCGTCGGCGCGCTGGGTGGCAGCCTGTTGCTCGTGACCTGGCTCGGCACGCAGCACTCGCAGCAGGCGCTGATCATCATCAGCGGCCTCGCGGCGCTGCTCGTCCTCGAGCCCCTTCCGAGTGGAGCCCCGGCTGGACAGCATCGGCCGGCGATGGCGGGAATCCTTCCGATCATCATCGCGGCGGTGTGCGCGGCGCTTCTCGCGCGCAACGTGCCGGAGATTCCGCGGCTGCTCGTGGCCTACGGCCGATATGCCGCGACGCGCGCGCATCAGGACATCGACGTCATTTACATGGGTGAGGGCTGGAACGCGTCGGTCGCGGTCTCGCGGCTGCCGGGCGGCGTGCTCAACTACCACAACGCGGGGAAGGTCCAGGCGTCGAGCGAGCCGCAGGACATGCGCCTGCAGCGCATGCTCGGGCACCTGACGACGCTCATCCCGAAGAGCCCGAAGCGCGTGCTGGTGATTGGCTGCGGCGCCGGTGTCACGGCAGGCGCCGTGTCAATCGATCCCAACGTCGAGCACGAGACGATTGCCGAGATCGAGCCGCTCGTGCCCAGGGTCGTCTCGACATATTTCGCTGAGCACAACTTCGACGTCGTCCGCAATAAGAAGGTCAACGTGCAGCTGGACGATGCGCGGCACTATCTGATGACGACGCGGGAGAAGTTCGACGCGATCACCTCGGATCCGCTCGATCCGTGGGTCAAGGGCGCGGCGATGCTCTACACGCGCGAGTTCTTCGAGATCGTGAAGTCGCACCTGAATCCGGGCGGCGTCGTCACGCTGTTCGTGCAGCTCTACGAGAGCAACACGGACGCGGTCAAGAGCGAGATCGCGACCTTCATGGAAGCATTCCCGAACGGGATCGTCTGGGGCAACACGCAGGAGGGCCGGGGGTACGATCTCGTGCTGCTCGGACAGGTCGAGCCGCTGCAGATCAACGTCGACGAAGTGCAGGCGAAGTTGAGCCGACCGGACATGGCACCCGTCGCGCGCTCGCTCAGCGAGATCGGGATGAACTCGGCGATCGATCTGTTCTCGACTTACGCGGGACGCGGCCCCGACCTCAGCGCCTGGATGCGCGACGCGGCGATCAATCGCGATCGAAACCTTCGTCTGCAATATCTTGCTGGCCTGGGCCTGAACCTCTACCAGAGCGATCGGATTTACTCCGGGATGCTCGTCCATGCACGCTATCCGGACGGGCTGTTCGTGGGCTCGGAAACCACGATGCAGCTGCTGCGCGAGGGGATTGCCAGAGCGCAGAAGAGCGGAATGGCTCCTTAACTTCAGCTCAGCTTCCAGCGCCCAGCTTCCAGCCATGCCGTTCGCCCTCCGCCGCGCGGTGATGCTGCTGCTGGCGGTACTGGCTGCGACCTGCAGCCCGTCACCTACCGCGCCGCCGCAGGCTGACCGCACGGCATGCTGTTTCCGGTTGGCGAAGCGTGGTTGGCCGCGTGGCGGCGCGATCCGTCCGTTCCGCTGTACGGGCCCGATGGCTTTCACCCGACTCCGACGGCGACGTATCTGGCGGCGTTGGTGATCTACCAGCAGGTCACGGGCCGTTCCCCGGCGGGCCTGCCGGCGTTGACGCCGATGTCGGACCAGCGTGCGCGAGTGCTGCAGGACGCGGCCGAAGAAGCCGATCAGCGATTCGGACGCCGCTGAGGGATCGGCTCCGTCCTAGCGAATGAAATAAAGCAGCCGATCATTGAAGTGGAGGTGCTCCAGCTCCGGGGGCGGCTCGACGGGCGGCGGACCCTCCAGGAGCACCGGCCGGATTTCGGGCCGTCCGGCGGAATCCGCGATGGATCGAGCCAGCGCGTATTTCGTTTCCTCGAGCACCCACTTCGACTCGCGCGCCGCGCGGGACCAGAAGAGTAGGAACAAATCCGACTCGTCGATGCGCTTGTAGAGCTCCTGTTCCCAGCGATCCCCCGGCGCGAGATCGAGTACGTCCTGGAAATAGTCGATCCGCATCATCCGCAGCATCTGCACGCGCTTCAGACTTCATTGCGATCGGGGCTGGCGTAGGAGATGAACGCCGTGCCGGAGGCGCCCCATCGTCACGCGCGCCGTCGTGTTCGGCGGCTTCGATCTACTTCCGCCGACGGGAACAGGGGAGATGCGTCGAGGACGATCGCGGAAGGCGGCTGGTCGGTGGTTGTGCTGGAACAGGTGTCGGCGCTGCCCGAATCGTCAGGTGCAGCATACGCTCGTCGCGGCCGGTTCGATCAGGCGACGGAGCCGCCTGCGGGCGCACGGCGTTGTACATGGTGTGGCCCGAATCCTTCCGGCCCGAGGCCTTCGCCAACGTGAGCCTCCTACGCGCGCGCCGCGGACGAGGTGCACGGCATGCTGTTCCGGTTGGCGAAGCGTGGTTGGCCGCGTGGCGGCGCGATCCGTCCGTTCCGCCGTACAGGCCTCGAGGGCTTTCACCCGACTCGCGGCGACGTATCTGGCGGCGTTGGTGATCTACCAGCAGGTCACGGGCCGTTCCCCGGCGCGCCTGCCGCCGTTGACGCCGATGTCGGACCAGCGGGCGCGAGTGCTGCAGGACGCGTCCGAAGAAGCCGATCAGCGATTCGGACGTCGCTCACGGCGTTCGCGTTACGCGACCGGTTCGGCCACGATCTGGCCGTCGTACAGGTAGATGTGCCGCTCGGCGCGCTCGATGTAGCGGGGGTTGTGCGTCGCGAGGCAGACGGTGGCCCCGTCGGCGTGCAGCTCGTCGAGCATCCGCATGACGCCTTCGCCGCTCTTCGAATCGAGATTCCCCGTCGGCTCGTCCGCGAGAAGGATCGGCGGACGGCCCGCGAACGCGCGCGCGATTGCGACGAGCTGCTGGTGGCCGCCCGAGAGCGATCCGGGCCGCTGCTTCGCCCGCGGCGTCAGTCCGACGCGATCCAGCGCCGCCTCGACCTTCTGCCGCCGATCGGCAGCCGAGGCCCCCCGAAGTGTCAGCGGGTACTCGACGTTCTCGTAGACGCTCATGTCGCCGATCAAGTTGAAGCTCTGGAAGATCAGCCCGACGTCGACATTGCGGGTGCGTGCGCGCTCGGCGGGAGAGAGCTGGCTGGCGGCGCGCCCGTTGAGCCAGTAGCGGCCCGCGGTCGGCGACTCGAGCAGGGCGAGGATCGCGAGGAACGTGGACTTCCCGCAGCCCGATGGTCCGGACACCGATATGTATTCGCCGCGTCCGATGTCCACCGTCAGGTCCCAGAGCGCGCGGGTTTCCTCGTCCGCGTCACCCTTGAAGACCTTGCTGATCCCCTCGAGGCGGATGAGGGGCATGCTGCTCGCGGCAGCCTGGTCGAGTTCCGTCTCCACCCGGCTGCGTTGCCTGGAGGGCCACCACCCCATGTTGTTCCAGCCTCCCTGGAGCGTAAGCCTAGCATCCGGTCCCTTCGCGTGGCTACAGATATGGGACGAACGATCGCTGCACTACCATTAAGCCATGCGAACGATCCTGGCCCCTCTTCTGCTCGCGCTCGTCTTCATCGTCTCGCCACTTTCGTCCGAGGAGCACGCCACCATGCCGCTGACGCCAGACGAGCAGGCGATCGTTCGTTTCATCGACCAGAACGGCGACGCCTCGCTTGCGCTGCTGGAGCGGGTGGTCAACATCAACAGCGGCACGCAGAACTTCGCCGGCGTACGCGAGGTCGGCCGCGTGTTCTCGGGGGAGCTGGAGCAGCTCGGCTTCAAGACGCGCTGGGTCGACGGCGCGCCGTTCAAACGGGCGGGCCATCTGATCGCCGACCATCCCGGCCAGGGACGCCGGCTCCTGCTCATCGGCCACCTCGACACCGTCTTCGAGCCCGACAGCCCCTTTCAGAAGTTCGAGCGCATCAGTCCTGATGCTGCCCGCGGACCGGGGATCCTCGATATGAAAGGCGGCGACGTCATCATCGTCCAGGCGCTGAAAGCGCTGCAGGCGGCAGGCGCGTTGAAATCGATGAACGTGACGGTCGTCATGACGGGCGATGAGGAGTCGGCTGGCGACCCGCAGGACGTCGCGCGTGAAGCCCTCGTGCGCGCCGCGAAGGGCGCCGACGCGGCGATCGGCTTCGAGGACGGCGCGGGAGATCCGAAGACCGCCGTCATCGGACGGCGCGGGACGACGGCGTGGACGCTGAAAGTGACGGGAAAGCCGGCGCACTCGTCGCAGATCTTCCGCTCGGACATCGGCTACGGGGCGATCTTCGAGGCGTCGCGCATCCTCACCGCGTTTCGCGAGCAGCTCGCTGGTGAACCGCATCTCACCGTCAACCCCGCGCTGATGGTGGGCGGCACGCAGGTGACCCACGATTCGGTGCAGGCGCGCGCCACCGCCTTCGGCAAGGACAACGTCATCCCCGAGCATGTCGTCGTGTCCGGAGATATCCGCGCCCTGTCACGCGCGCAGTTCGAGAGCGCGATGAAGCGGATGAAGGAGATCGCCGGGTCGGCGTCGCTGGCGCACACGAAGGCCGAGATCGCGTTCGACGAGGGCTACCCCCCGCTGGCGCCGACGGACGGAAACCGGACGCTCCTGGCGATGTACGACCGGGCCAGCCAGGACGTCGGGGCAGGCGCGGTGACGGCGGTCGACCCGGACCGCGCCGGCGCCGCTGATGTGTCTTTCGTCGCCGATCACGTGCCGATGATCCTCGACGGCATCGGCATGATGGGCGATGGCGGCCACACGGTCAACGAGACCGCCGATCTCAGAACGTTTCCGTCGCAGACCAAGCGCGCGGCCCTGTTGCTCTACCGGCTCACCCGGTAGTGCCGGCTGGTCTCAACTCGGCCGGCGCGTGCCGCCCACGTAGCCGTTCCGCGACCGGACGCGATAGCCTGGCTGCGTGACCCTCACGCGAATGCTGTGATACTTGCCGTCCGTCGCGCGCGGTGACGAGTAGCCGAGGACGTACTGATTGTTCAGCTCTTCGGCGATACGCGCCGTCGCCGCGGCCAGAGCCTCGGCATCACGCACGACTTCGGTATGTCCGCCGCTCTGACCCGTGATTTCCCCGAGTGCCGCCGGATTCACTCGCGTGTTGATGGCCTTCGGCTTCGGCGGATCGATGGCGATGGCGTAGACGAACGCATCGCTTCGAAGCAGCGATGTGCGCACGTCCGCGACCGTCGCGTCGCTGGCCGTGTCGGCCCCGTCCGAGATGACGACGAGCGCCGCCCGCTGGCGCGAACGCCGCGCGATCATCGGCAGCGCATCGCGGACCGCGTCGTAGATCGCCGTCCCACCGCTTGGCCTCAGCTCGGCCAGCGCCCGCCGCACCTCGTCCGCCGAGCTGGTCCAGCGCGTGATGATGTGCGGATAGTGGTTGAACGCCAGCACGAAGAACTCGTCCGCGGGCGTCAGCAGATCGAACAGGAATCGCTCGACGGCAGACCGCGCGTCGACGATGCGCTGACCGAACATGCTGTCGCTGATGTCGAGCAGCACGCCCAGCCCGACCGGCACGCGGTCGCGCGTGAACTGCGTGATCGTCTGCAGGTCGCCGTCCTCGTAGATCTCGAAGGCCTCGCGTGGCAGGGTCGGCACCAGCCGCCCCTCGGCATCGAGGACCGTGACGGTCACCATCACGACGTCGACGCCGGACTTGAGGACGCGATCGCCCTTGATGATCTGCTGGCGGGCGGACGGATAACCGACAACCCAGGCGGCCAGGGCGAGCGTCAGCAGCGTGCGGGAGGGACGCACCCCCTCATGGTAGCCCGATCCGGGTGTGACTCGACTGCAGGAACGTAAAACGGTCGACGGAACGGTAATCGCCGGCCGCCGGGACGAACGGCTCCATGTGGTTTCCCGAACTGCACGGGCTTTGCACGTCCCGGCGCATGCGCAGGATTCTTTCCCTGTTCGTGCTCCTGCCGCTCGCGGCATGCGGCAGCTCGCCGTCAGCGCCCTCCCCGTCCGGAGGTGGGTCCTCGACGCTGCTGGGACAGACGGTGAGCGCGGTCGATGGCGCCGCGAGCCCGAGCGTGTCCGTCCAGATCGGCTCGAAGCCGTCGGTCATGACCGACGGCAGCGGATTCTTCCAGGTCGACGTCGATGGTCCGGGGCCGTATCGCGCCGTGATTCGCGGCGGATCGGTCGTCGAGCGCGAAACGCGCGTGACCGGCCCGACCAGCGACCGCCTGCGCGTGTCGCTGATCCCGAGCAGCTTCGACATGACCGCGTTCGAACAGATGTTCCGTGCGTCGCACTCGCGGCTTCAGCGGTGGACCTCCCGGCCATCGCTTGTCGTGCTGGCGTCGATCATGGAGTACCGAACAGGGTCGGACGATCAGTATGCGGCGACCGCCGACCAGCTGACCGAGGACGAAATCTCCCAGCTCGTGACGCACCTGACTGAGGGCCTCGCGCTGCTGACCGGCAATACCTACACGGGCTTTGCGTCGATCGACATCGAGCGTCCGGCCGTTGGCACGCGGGTCAACACGCTGCGCAACGGACGAATCGTCGTCGGCCGCTACAACGGCATCATGACGATCGAGAACACGATCGGCTTCGGGCAGTGGGCGGAGATGCCGGACGGGACGATCGTCGGCGGCGCAAGCTACTTCGATCGGCAGTTCGACCGGAACGACTCGCGCCGCCGCCTGCTCCGCATCCACGAGCTGGGCCACGCGCTTGGCTACGACCACGTGGAGACGCGCGCCTCGATCATGAATCCCGCGATCGGTCCGGATCCGACCGACTTCGATCGCGCAGGCGCCATGATCGCGTTCCAGCGTCCGGTGGGCAATCGCGCGCCGGACGTCGATCCGGCATCGGGCAGCCTGGGTGTCGTGACCGGCGGATTCCGGGGGAGAACGGTCCTCTGCAGGTTCGGCGCCGGCCCTGCGGCGAGGTGAACGGTCAGGTCGCGCGCAGCGCCTGGATCGGATCGACCGACGCGGCACGAATAGCGGGGATCAGGCAGGCGAGCGCGGCCACGCCGAGCAGCACGAGCGAGACAGCGAGATACGTCAGCACGTCGGTCGGCTCCACGCCGAAGAGCACGGTCGACAACAGCCCTGCGAGGAACACCGAACCGACGACCCCGATCGCGAGTCCGCCGAGCGTCAACCGGATGCCCTCGGCGACGACCATCCTGACGACGTCGAAGCGCCTGGCGCCGAAGGCGACGCGTACGCCGAACTCCTGAGTACGTTGATTGACCGAGAACGCGATGACTCCGGCGATGCCCGCCGCCGTGATGACGAGCGCGAGCGCGGCGAACAGCGCCAGCAGGGTCGTCGTCAGCCGCGGCGATGCGAGCGACGCCGAGCGGACATCGTCCAGCGTTCGCATGCGATGGATCGGCTGGTCGGGATCGACCTTGCGGACGGCGTCGCGCACGAGCGGCGCGATCACCATCGGCTCCAGAGTCGTCCGGATGACCCAGTTCGTCGACACATACGGCCGCTGGAGCATCGGCACGTAGATCTCGTCGGTCGGCTCCTGTGTCAGCTGCTGCCGCACGTTGGCGATCACGCCGACAATCGTGAACCACCGCTGGTCGCCAGGCGATATGCGGCGGCCGACCGGGTTCTGCCCGCTCCAGTACCTGTCCGCCATCGAGCGATTCACGATCGCCACGGCTGCCGTGCGGGAATGATCGCGTGGGTCGAAGGGCCGACCGGCGAGGAGGGGAATGTGCATGGCCCGGAAGTAGTCGTCGCTGGCGATCAAGACTGACGCCTGCGGCCATTGCGTTCGATCGCCTGCCGGCTCCCCCTCGATCACGAATCGATTCAGGTTGCTGCCCGCATACTCACTGAGCGGCAGCGGGCCGCTGGCGCCCACGAGGCTGACGCCCGGGATCGCATTCAGGCCCGCTTCAAGGCGTTCCAGGTACGCCCCCTGCCAATCGGGCTCGCGGTATTTCGTGAAGTTCATGTCGATCTGCATCGTCAGCACGTGGTCCGTGCTGAAACCCAGCTCGACGCCGCTCATCTTGAGCAGGCTGCGCAGCATGAGTCCCGCGCCCGTCAGAAGCATGAAGGAGGCCGCGACCTGGGCGACGATCAGCGCGCGACGCAGATCGCGCCGGGTCACGGGAGTCCGGCTCCTGACCTCTGCGACCGACCGCGCACGGCTGAGCCTTCTGGACAACGCAGGAAGCGATCCGGCCGCCAGTCCCGTGAGCAGCGAGATCGTCAGCGTGAAGAGCAGCACGGTCGTGTCGATCCGAATCTCGCTCGCGCGGGTCGTGAAGCGCTGCGTGTAATCGACCAGCAGGCCCATGCCGACGAACGCCAGCAGGAGCCCAGCCGCGCCGCCTCCGAGCGAGAGCAGCAGGCTCTCGGTCACGAGCTGACGGAAGAGGCGTCCGCGGCTGGCCCCGAGCGCCGGTACGCAGCGTCAGCTCGCGCTCGCGTCGCATCGCCCGCGCGACTGACAGGTTCGCGACGCTGGCGCAGACGATCAGCAGGACGAAGCCCGCCGTGCTGAGAAGGATCACCAGCGTCGACTCGAACGCGCGAGTGAATTCACGCCGAAGCGGCATGGCCGTCAGGTGATGCCCTTCACCGGCAGGATACTCCGCCGGGTGGTCGTGCTGGAGCCTGGCGGCGACCGCCGCGAGGTCAGCCGTGGTCTGCTCGATGGTCGCGCCCGGCACCCGCCGGCCCAGCGCCGCCGCCATGCCCTGCCCGCGCATGTCAGCGGCGCGCGGACTCGCGCGGAACGGGCACGCCGATCTCGGCATGTAGACATCCTGCCGCTCGGGATACATCGGCACGTTCGGCAGGACGCCGATCACGGTGTGCGGCCGATCGTTCATCTCGAACACGCGCCCGACGATGTCCGGGTTGCCCGCGAACCCGCGCTGCCAGGTACTCATAGCCGAGCAACAGCACGGCCGGAGCGCCGGGCTTGTCGTCCGCCGCCACGAAGGTCCGACCCAGCAGCGGCTTGACGCCCAGCGCGTCGAAATAGTCCCAGGAGACCACGCCCGTCGCGACGCGCTCCGGCTCCTCTCCGCCCAGGAGGATGAAGTACATGTCGTGGTACTCGACGACGCTGTCGAGCGTGCGGCTCATCGACCTGATATCGTCGATGTCCTTCAGCGAGAAGCCGGCGCTCTCGACCTGATCCCGCTGCTGGCGGAGCAGCACGAGGTCCTCGCCGCGCTCGTAGGGGAGCGGCTGCAGCACGACGGCGTTGACGACGCTGAAGATGGCGCTGTTGGCGCCGATGCCCAGCGCCATCGTGGCGATGACGGCGAGCGAGTACCCGCGATACTTCAGCAGGCTCCGTGCGCCGTATCGAACGTCCTGCGTGACGGTCTCGACGACGCGCGCGATCCAGGTGTCGCGGACGTCGTCCTTGACCTGCTCGAGGCCGCCGAACATCTGGCGCGCGGCGCGGTGGGCGGCCCCGGGCGACATGCCCTGACGCACGTACTGCGCGGCGAGCATGTCGAGGTGGAACTTCAGCTCCGCGTCCAGCTCGCGCTCCATGCGCGCGCGCCGGAAGAACGTCCGGAGCCGTTTGGTGAGGGCCTTCACGTGGTTGAGTGTCCGCTGTTAGGGGCTGTCTACGCCTCGCTGTCTCGCGTCTGCAGAATCCTGGCGACGGCGTCGGCCATCCGTTCCCAGTTCTCGCGCTCTTCGACGAGCTGTTTTCGGCCCGCGCGCGTCAGGTGGTAGTACTTCGCCTGCCGGTTGTTGTCGGACGCGTCCCATTCGGCGTCGATCCAGCCCTGCTGCTCGAGCCGGTGCAGCGCGGGGTAGAGCGATCCCTGGTTGACCCGCAGCACGTCGCGCGAAATCTGCTGAATGCGCTGCGAGATGCCCCAGCCGTGCATCGGCTCCAGAGCGAGCGTCTGCAGAATCAGCATGTCCAGCGTCCCCTGCAGCAGGTCCTGCTTCTGTCGTCCCATGTGATCTCCCATCCTCCTGGGTGATTGTTTCGTTTACTCCTGTCGAATGTCAAGGGGAAGCGGGAGTCAGATCCTGGATTTCAGGCCAGTTATTTTGACATGTTGAAATACAAGATCCGACCCCTACCCCTTGACAATCGACAAGAGAGGGCGATATGGTCTTGTAGACAGTCGACAAGAACATGCTGCGCATTGCACGCCTGGCAAGTCTCCTCGTCGGGGTTGTCCTGCTGGCGGCCATCGGGTCGTCGTGGCGGTCCGGGCCGTGGTGCCGCAGCCGTCGGGTCGGCCTGCGGCCGGGCCGGTTCCGGTCGCCTTCGTCATGACCGAGGGCGCCACGATGATTGACTTCGCCGGACCCTGGGAAGTGTTCCAGGATGCGCAGGGAGACGCGCCCGGCCAGGAGTTCAGGTTGTTCACGGTCGGCACCAGCCGCGACCCGATTCGTACGTCGGGGGGCATGTCGGTCGTACCGGACTACACGTTCGCCGACGCGCCCGCAGCCAAAGTCGTCGTGATCGGCGCGCAGCGCGGGGCGCCGGAGCTGAACGACTGGCTGCGCCGCGTCCGCCGCGACGCCGACGTCGTCATGTCCGTGTGCACCGGCGCATTTCACCTGGGCGCCGCCGGCCTGCTCGACGGCAAGCCGGCCACGACGCACCACGATTTCTACGATCGGTTCGCGAGCCGGTTTCCGGCCGTCCGCCTCGAGCGCGGCCAGCGCGTCGTCCAGAGCGACGGCGTCGTTTACACCGCTGGCGGTTTGAGCTCCGGCATCGACCTCGCACTGCACATCGTCGAGCGGTACTACGGCGCGAGCGGTCGCCGAGCGGACCGCGGTCTACATGGAGTACCAGGGCACGGGATGGAAGAAGTAGTGTCCGGCTTCAGCCGGACCCCAGGAGCATCACGATGGAAACGTTCCGCCAGGATCTGCACGTTGCGCTGAGAGGATTCTCGAAGAACCGCGGGTTCACGCTCGCCGTCATCCTCACGATGGCGCTCGGCATCGGCGCCAACACCGCGATCTTCAGCGTCGTCCACGGCGTGCTGCTCCGGCCGCTGCCGTACGCGGACGGCGACAACCTGATGATCCTGCAGCAGCAGCGTCCGCTCGCGGGCGTCCAGGCCCAGGGTTTCTCGCCGCTCGAGATGGAGGACTACCGCCAGCAGGCGGCGTCGTTCTCGGACATCGTCGAGTATCACAACATGTGGTTCGTGCTGCTCGGCCGCGGCGAGCCCGAGCGCGTGCAGACCGGCGTCGTCTCGTGGAACTACTTCGAGATGTTCGGCGTGAAGCCGGTGGCCGGGCGCACGTTCCGCGCGGATGACGACAAGCCGGGCGCGGACGCCGTGCTCGTCCTCAGCCACAGCTACTGGCAGAGCCGGTTCGGCGGCGACGCGCGCGGTCATCGGACAGGTGTTCCAGATGAACGATCGTCCGCACACGGTCATCGGGGTCCTGCCGTCGATCCCGCAATTCCCGGACGAGAACGACGTCTACATGCCCGTCTCGGCCTGCCCGTTCCGATCGTCGGACGGCGTGAAGACGAACCGCAACGCGCGCATGGTTCAGGCGTTCGGACGACTGCGGCCAGGCGTCTCGCACGGACTCGTCCCGGAGCGATCTCGCGGTGGTCGCGTCGCGGCTCCAGCAGGCAGTATCCCGCGAACTATCCGGCGAGCGCCGGCTTCACAGCGACCGCGCTCTCGCTTCGCGGCGAGCTGACGCGCGGCTTCCGGCCGACGCTGGCCATCCTGCTCGCGGCGCGGGGTTCCTGCTGCTGATCGTCTGCGCGAGCGTCGCGAACCTGATGCTGGCGCGTCTGCTCAAGCGCGAGCGCGAGATGGCGATCCGCATGTCGCTTGGCGCCGGGCGGTGGCGTCTCGTGCAGGCAACTGCTGACGGAAAGCACGCTGCTCGCGCTCGCGGGGGCCGTCGTCGGCCTCGCGATCGCAGGGCTGACGATGGATCTGCTGGTGACGCTCGCGGATCAGTTCACGACCCGATCGCAGGAGATCTCGCTCAACGGCGTCGTGCTGCTCTTCACGCTCGGCATCGCGACGCTGACCGGCGTCCTCGTCGGCGCGATTCCGTCGCTGCCCGGACGCGTCAGCCTGTCATCGGTCATGCAGGAAGGCTCGCGCACGGTCGCCGGCGGACGCGGATCGCTCAGGAGCGCGCTCATCGTCGCGCAGGTGGCGGTGTCGTTCGTGCTGCTCATCGGCGCCGGCCTCATGCTGCGAAGCCTGCTGCACCTCCAGGCGGTGGATCCGGGGATCCAGACCGAGAGCGTGCTCAGCATGCGCGTCGCGCTGAACTTCACGAAGTACAAGACGCCGGCACAGCGCGGGCAGTTCCTGACGCAGCTGGTCGAGAGGCTGCGCGAGATCCCGGGCGTCAGGTCCGTCGGCGGCGCGGGCACGTTCCCGCTGAACGAAGGCGGCAGGTTCTTCACGGGCGTGCGCGTCGAGGGTCAGCCCGAAGTCGAGCCGACACGCCTGCCGCGCGCGGAGTTTCAGCGCCTCGCCCGGGTACTTCCAGACAGTCGGGATTCCTCTCCTCAAGGGACGGTTGTTCGACGAACGCGACATCACCGAGCGCGAGAACGTGGCCGTCATCAGCGAATCGATGGCGCGGCACTTCTTTCCGAACTCGATCCGATCGGCGCGCGCATCTCGAACAACAACGGCCAGACGTGGGTGACGATCGTCGGCGTCGTGGGTGACGTGCGGCAGCACGCTCGCGTCGCAGCCGTCCGACACGTTGTACCGTCCGCTCGCCCAGACGCCGCTCCTGACCGTGATGTTTCTCGCGCGGACGTCGGAGGCGCCTGCACGCCTCGCGCAGCAGATGCGCGACGCCGTCCACGCGCTGGACGCGAACCAGCCGGCGATCAGTTCCGCACGCTGGACGAGGTCCGATCGCAGTCGCTCTCGGCGCCTCGTCTGACGACCACGCTGATGGCGGTGTTCGCGGGGATCGCGCTGCTCATCACGGCCGCCGGTCTCGCCGGCGTCATCGCGTTCTCGGTCAACCAGCGAACGCAGGAGTTCGGCGTGCGCATGGCGCTCGGCGCGTCGCGCGGTTCGGTGCTGCGCATGGTGCTGAGCCAGGCGCTCAGGCTGGTCTGATCGGACTCGTGCTCGGGGGCATCGCCGCGATGTTCCGGGCGAACTCGCTCCAGACGCTGCTCTTCAACACCGAGCCGACCGATGCGCTGACCTACTCGGCTGTCGCACTCGTCTTCGTCATCGTCGCGGTGCTGGCCTGCTTCATGCCGGCGCGCCGCGCCTCCTCGGTCGATCCGCTCGTCGCCCTCAGGCAGAACTGAGACTCGCGAACGGTGCAAGGTGCACCGTGCAGGGTTCACGGTGCCGTGCTGTGCAGGTGCCTATTTAGCTGCGGACGGAGCTTGCGGGTGTTATCACGGCAGGGAGCACCTTGCACAGCACCGCACCCTGCACGGTGCACCGTGCACCTGCACCGTTCCCCGAGCCGTGAGCCGGAAGCTGACAGGCTTCTTCTCCTGCATTATCTTGTCTGGGTGATCAAGACCTACGGCCTGACCCACATCGCGCTGGCCGTCGAGGATCCCCGGCGGTCGCTCGCGTTCTACCAGCGCATCCTCGGCGTCGTACCCGTCTGCCAGGAGGCAGATTTCATCCAGGCGCAGACCCCCGGCAGCCGCGATGTCCTCGTGTTCGAGCGCGGCCGTCGGGCCGGGAAACCGGGCGGCGTGGCGCATTTCGGCGTTCAGGCTCACGCGCGCAGGCGACATCACGCGCGCGATCAAGACCATCAAATCCGCCGGCGGCGTCATTCGCAGCCACGGCGAGTTCTGTCCGGGTGAGCCCTACGTTTTCTTTGCCGACCCCGACGGTTATGAGGTAGAGATTTGGTATGAGATTCCGACGCCGGTCGATCCGCGGCCCGCGCGCCGGCGGCGACGAGCGAGCTAGTTAATCGGTCTGTCCCAGCAAGGCGCCCATGAGCGACGAAGACATCCGCACTGCCATCGAGCGCAACGTCAAGGCCGTTACGCTGCGGCCGGGGATTGCGCAGCACACAGGCCACACCCACGTCCGGCTCAAGCCTGGACTCGAGTGCGAGGTGACCGAGGGCCCGTGGCGGCTGACCGTGGGGATGGGCGAGAAGTCCGGCGGCACCAATGCAGGTCCAAGCCCCGGCGTGCTCGGACGCGGCGCGCTCGGCTCGTGCCTCGCGCTCGGCTATGCGATGTGGGCGGCGCGCATGGACGTCGTGATCGACTCGCTCGAGGTCGAGGTCGAGGCCGACTACGACAGCCGCGGCGAGCTCGGTGTCGCCGAGGACATCTCCCCCGGCTACACGCACGTGCGTTACACGGTGAAGGTCTCGAGCCCTTCGCCTGAAGCGGACGTCCGGCGCGTGCTCGATCTGGCGGATCGCTTCAGCCCGTATCGGGACGTCTTCTCGCGCGCCAACAAGGTCAGCCGCGAAGTCCAGATCAGCCCGTCGAAAGCCTGACCATGGATGCGCGCCTGCAGCGACGCATTCAGCGTTACGGCTGGGACAAGGCTGCGCCGTACTACGAGCGGTACTGGCAGGCGCAGCTCGAGCCGGCGCGGCGCCGCTTGTTCGAGCTCAGCGACCTGCAGGCCGGCGAGCGTGTGCTCGAGATCGCCTGCGGCACCGGGCTGGTGACGTTCCCGGCGGCAAGCACCGTGGGCCGACACGGTTCTATCGTCGCGACCGACATCTCGGACGCCATGGTCGCGTATGTTACGGACGAAGCGGCGCGCCGGAGGCTCCAGCACGTGCGCGCGCTCCGCATGGACGCCGAGACGCTGACGTTCCCGGACGGCGCCTTCGACGTCGTGCTGTGCGCGCTCGGCCTGATGTACGTTCCCGATCCGGTCGCGTCGCTGCGCGAGATGCACCGTGTGCTCAGGCCCGGCGGCCGGGCGGTTGCCTCGGTGTGGGGCGCACGCAACAAGTGCGGGTGGGCCGAGATCTTCCCGATTGTCGAATCGCGCGTCGACTCGGACGTCTGTCCGATGTTCTTTCAGCTCGGCACCGGCGAGACGCTGTCGCGCACGTTTGCGGACGCCGGCTTCAGCGCCGTCGAGGCGTCTCGTATTTCGACGACGCTCCAGTACGAATCGGGCGCGGACGCGTGCGGCGCGGCGTTCGCCGGCGGTCCGGTGGCGCTCGCGTACTCACGATTCGACGACCGCGTGCGCGACGAGGCGCACGCGGAGTACCTCGCCTCGATCGAACGATGGCGCGTCGGAGACCGCTATGCAATCGCCGGTGAGTTCGTCATCGCCCGCGGGTTGAGATCGTGAAGGAAACGGTCGTCGATAAGGCGCTCAGCGGTTTCACGCCGGGGGAGTTCCTCTCGTCCGCCCGGTACCCGAACACGGCGAGCGTCGCGGAAGCCTGAGGCCAGGAAAAATTTTCAAGACGCCCCGGTGCCGGCCGCGCGATCATCGGTCGACGTCCCAAGGAGGAGTTCATGTCAACCGACTTCCGTCGACCGGGTTTCACAGCCGTTACTCCCGGATTGTGTGTAAACGGCAGCGGCCAGCTCTTCACGTTTCTCGAACGCGCGTTCGGCGCAACGCTCGTGGACGGGCAGCGCGACGAGCACGGCAATTTCGGACACGCCGAGCTGAGGATTGGCGACTCGCTCATGGAGCTCAGCGAAGCGAAGCCGAAGTGGCCCGCAAAACCCTGCGCGCATCACGTCTACGTGCCGGACACGGACGCCGTGTACGCGAAGGCGATCGCTGCGGGCGCGCAATCGCTTCAGGCGCCACATGACGCCGAGTACGGTGAACGCACGGCATCCGTCAAGGACGGGGCCGGCAATCACTGGTACATCGCGACACGGCTCGAGGGCGGGCCGATCCCTCCGGGTTTCCGCACGGTCACCCCGTACGTCATCACGAATGGCGCCGACGCGATCATCGGGATGATGCGGGCGGCGTTCGGCGCGAAGGAACACACGCGGGTGCCGCGGGCCGACGGGAGCATCATGCACGCTGCGCTGGATATCGGCGGCTCGATGATCGAGATGGCCGACGGCGCCGATCCCTGGCGGCCGATGCCGTGCGGCCTCCACGTGTACGTGCCGGACGTCGACGGCGCGTACGAGCGCGCGCTCCGCGCCGGCGCGACCTCCGTCTACGCGCCGATCGATCAGTTCTACGGCGATCGCGAGTGCGCGGTACAGGACCCGGGCGGGAATTACTGGTTCATTGCGACCTACAAGGAGGAGGTGTCGAAGGAAGAGATGCAGCGGCGAATGGCTGCGATGAAGTGATAGCTGATGGCTGGAATCAGGTAACATCGTGACATGCGCGTGACGATCACCTACTGCGGCCGCTGAAACTACCTCCCGCGCGCCTCCAGTCTGGAGGCCACGCTGTCACGTGAGCTGGGAATCAAGCCAGAGCTGATCCGTGGCGATCGCGGCATCTTCGACGTCGCCGCTGACGGGAAGGTGATCTTCTCGAAGCACGCGGAGCATCGGTTCCCCGATGACGCCGAGATCATCAAAGCCCTGCGCGGGCTGATGTAGCTTTCCGAGCCCCGAGCCCCCGAGCCCCCGAGCTACCGAGCCCCCGAGCTACCGAGCTACCGAGCTACCGTCTCTTGAGCCACCGCCGGATGAAGACCGTCGCGGCCACCGCAATGCTCACCGGCCAGTAGAACACGGCAAGCATCCCCATCGTCGCGGCCGCGCCGATGTTGCGGCTGGCGAGCAGCGATATACCCAGCGTCGAGAACGGATTGTCGTTGACGAGATACGTCCACGTCGACGACGACCCGGAGACGCCGGCGGCGGCGAGATCGATGGCGCCGTCGACGACGTCCAGCGTCAGGAAGCGTGCGACGGCCTGCTCGCTGACCCTGGTCATCATCGTCTGAAACGCGTCGACGATCTGCTTGTGGAATTCGGTAATCGGCTCCTTACCGCCGTATCGCTGCAGGTGGATGCCTTCGCGGATGTCCTCGATCAGCGCGAGATGATCGGCCCACGCCCGGTCGAGCTCGAACATCGTGACGCGCTGTTCGGCGTGGCGGACTGCGTCGGGACCAACGAGATCGACGAGCGCCCGGTACTTCTCCGGCGCCTCTTCCGCCGCAACCCCGGGATCCGCCTCGTCGGTGAGCAGCTCCTGACGCCAGCGGTACACGATCCGCCGCTGTTCGTCCACGAGTTCCGAGTATTTCCACAGCGTCCGGCGGATCTCGAAGTTCTGGCCCTCGACGATTCGCTGCGCGCGCGCGATCTCGCGCGCGACGACGGGGTCGTTTATCGGCGCCGGGCCGGGAGCAGGCCGATGTCCCTTCGGGATGAGCGAGAGGACACCGTAGCGCCGGATCAGATCGTCCTCGAGGCTGATGAAGAAGCATGACGCGCCAGGATCGCCCTGGCGACCCGCGCGTCCACGGAGCTGGTTGTCGATGCGCGGCGTCTCGTGGCGGTTCGTGCCGATGACGTAGAGGCCACCGAGCTCGACCACTCGATCGTGAGTGCCCAGATCCGGTCCGCCGAGGCGGATGTCGGTGCCCCGACCCGCCATGTTCGTCGAGATCGTGACCGCGCCGAGCCTGCCGGCGTTCGCGACGATTCGCGCCTCGTGCGCATCCTGCCGCGCGTTCAGGACTTCGCAGACCACGCCGTGCGCGCGCAACACCGCAGCGAGCTCCTCCGATTCCCGTACGCTGGACGTGCCAACGAGGATCGGCCGGCCGGACTCGTGGACGCGCGCGATCTCTTCGACGAGCGCGGACGTTTTCGCCGCGCGATGCGTGAAGACGACATCGGGCGAATCCACGCGCTCGCACGTGCGATTGGGCGGAAACACGACGGTCTTCAAGCCGAAGAAGCTGGAGAACTCCTCGGCCGCGGACTCTGCGGTTGCCGTCATGCCCGCGAGGTGCGCGTACTCGCGGATGAAGTGCTGCATCGGGACGGATCCCAGGATGCGGCCCTCCGGCCTGACGGCCAGACGTTCCTTGGCCTCGACTGCCGGCTGGATTCCGTGGGGCCAGCGCCGGTTCTCGGCAAGCCGGCCGGTCCACTCGTCCACCAGTTCCACCGCGCCGTCGCGAACGACGTAGTCGCGATCGCGTACGAGCAGCGTCTCCGAGTGCAGCGCGACGTGAAGGGCGCTCAGGAGCAGATGCTGTGCGGGATCCTCGAGCTGAACGCCGAGGCGCTGGCTGGCGGTCCGAAAACCGGTTTCGGTCAGCACGACCGTCCTGGCGTATTCGTCGGCGTCGTAGTCCACGCCCGGGCGCAGCGCGCGTGCGAGCGCGGCCAGGGCAGCGTGCTCGATCGGAAGCCCCGGCGCCGGCCCCGCAATGACGAGCGGCACGCGCGCTTCGTCGATCAGGATGAAATCCGCTTCGTCCACGATCGCCAGGTGATGGCCGCGATGGACGATGCGCGAGGGGTCGAACGTCGTGTGATCGCGGAGGAAGTCGAAGCCGGCCTCTTTCGCGGTGACGTAGGTGACGTCGGCGGCGTAGGCGCGGCGCCGTTCATCGGGCGGCATGCCCTGGATGACGAACGCGACATCGAGGCCAAACCACGCGTAGAGCGGCGCCATCCACTCTGCGTCGCGGCGGGCCAGGTAGTCGTTGGCCGTGAAGATGTGGACGCCGCGGCCACCGAGCGCGTGAAGGATTGCGGGCGGAACCGCGACGAGCGTCTTGCCTTCACCCGTCGCCAGCTGGCTCAGGCAGCCGCGGCTGAGGGCCACGCCGGCCGCGAGCTGGACGTCGAACGGCCGCATGTTCAACGTGCGATCCGCGGCCTCGCGCGCGATCGCGAAGACGTCGGGCAGGAGCGCGTCGAGCGGCTCACCCTCGCGCGCGCGTACGCGATTCGCGACGGCGCGTTCGCGCAGGTCCGCATCCGTCAGGCGTCCGACGTCGGCGCGGTCGATGTCCTCGAGCACGTCGAAGTAGGGACGCACGTCGTGCCCGACGGGCGACCCCGTCATCTGGCGATACTGCTCGCGCACCGAATCGGTCATTGACCGCATAATCTGCTCAGCGACCACATCATCTGAATGTACCGCAGGTACGCTATCTTTTTGTTCCTGAGTCCCAAACCATGAGCTTTCGCACAATCGTCCTTCTCTTCGCCGTTGCGTTCGCGCTTCAGCCTCCTCAGCCGATCACTATCCGCGCGGGACGTCTGCTGGACGGTCGCGGCGGCGTGCGCAACAACGTCGTCATCCGGATCGAAGGCGGACGGATCGTCAGCGTGGGGCCCGCGCAGGGCACCGTCACGCACGACCTGTCGCGCGCGACGGTGATGCCGGGCTGGATCGACACGCACGTCCACGTCGACTGGCACTTTGGAAAAGACGGCCGCTACCAGCCGGGAGGGGACACGCCCGAGGAGCACGCGCGCTACGCGGCTGAGAACGCGAAGGCGATGTTGCTCGCCGGCTTCACGACGGTGCAGAGCGTCGGCGCCGCGACGGACGTCCAGGTCCGGGATCAAGTCGCCCGCGACCTGATTCCCGGTCCACGCATCCTGACGTCGATTCGATCGTTCTCACGCGGGACGCCGGACGAGCTCCGCGAGAACATCCGCAAGCTCAGAGCCGAAGGCGCGGATGTCGTGAAGCTGTTCGCGTCGGAGAGCATTCGCACCGGCGGCAAGCAGTCGATGACCGACGAACAGCTGAAGGCCGCGTGTTCCGAAGCGACCGCGCAGGGGCTCCGCACGCTCGTCCATGCGCACAGCGCGGAGTCGATGCAAGCCGCGACGCTCGCGGGCTGCACGCAGATCGAGCACGGGACGTTTGCGACCGACGAGGTCCTGACGCTGATGGCCGCCCGCGGCACGTACTTCGATCCCAACGTCGGCGTCGTCCTTCAGAACTACATCCGCAACAAGGACAAGTTCATCGGCATCGGCAGCTACACCGAGGAGGGGTTCGCCTCCATGGAGAAGGCGCTGCCGATCGTCCTGGAGATGTTCAAGCGGGCCCTGAAGATCCCGAAGCTGAAGATCGTCCTCGGAACCGATGCCGTCGCCGGTGCGCACGGTCACAACGCCGACGAAGCCATCGTCCGCGTGCGTGACGGCGGTCAGCAACCGATGGCCGCGATCGTCTCGATGACCAGTCTCGCCGCCGAGTCCCTCCGCCTCCAGGATCGGATCGGCACGGTCGCGCCCGGGTTCGACGCCGACATCGTCGCCGTCGACGGCGACCCGGTTGCCGATATCACGGCGGTCAAGAAGGTGCTGTTCGTCATGAAGCAGGGGAAGGTTTACCACTGAACGGACGATGCTGATTGCCATTTGAACCCTTTTGGTCCCCCGTTCATCAAAACCTTGTAGATTTGCGCGTTCAGAAATGCTAAGAACTTAGCATCAAGGGAGCCCCCGCATGCTGATGCAGGATGTTCGCTACGCCGTCCGCCTGTTCCTCGGAAACCCGGCCTTCACGTCCGTGGCACTCGTGACGCTGGCCCTTGGCATCGGCGCCAACACGGCTATTTTCAGCGTCATCGACACGGTGCTGCTGCGAGCGGCTCCCTTCCGCGACATCGACCGGCTGGCCGTCGTCTGGGAGACCGACCGGAACACGCGGACGACGCGCGAGCCGGCGTCGCTGCCGGACTATCTCGACTATCAGCGCCGAAGCCAGCGCGTGGAGACGCTCGCCGCGTTCATGGGCGACGAGGTCAACTACGCGCCGGAGTCGGGAGAGCCGATCCGGCTTCAGGCGCTTCAGGTCACGCACGAGTTCCTGCCGATGCTGGGAGTGGAGCCGTCAGCAGGGCGTAGCTTCACGGCTCAGGAGACCGCGCCGGGCGGCCAGTTGGTCGCGGTGATCAGCGACGGTTTCTGGACGCGCGCGTTCGGACGCGATCCCGCGGTACTGGGTCGCACGATGCGCCTCGACGACCGGCCGTTCACCGTCATCGGCATCATGCAGCGTGGCGCTGACTTCGGCGTGTACCAGATTCTGAGCGCGGCCGACTATTCGCGCGCGTTTGCGGATCGCGGTGCGCGGGCAACGGTCGACGTCTGGCTGCCGTTCCAGTCGACGACCGATCAGCTGCCGCGATCGACGCACCCGATCATCATGGTCGCGCGCATGCGGGGCACGGCGGAGTCTACGCAGGAAGAACTCGCCGGCATCTCCGCCGACCTCGAGCGGGCCTACCGCGACAACGCTGCGCGCGGCGTGTTCGTCGAGCCGCTTTCCGCCGTCGTGTTCGGGCCCGTTCGCCCCGCGCTCCTGGTGCTGCTGGCCGCCGTGGGTCTCGTGCTGCTCGTCGCGTGCGCCAACGTGGCGAACCTGCTCCTGGCGCGCGGCTCTTCGCGCCGACGGGAGGTGGCGATCCGTACCGCGCTCGGCGCCGGCCCGCGGCGGCTCACGCGACAGTTCGCCGTCGAGGGTCTGCTGCTGGCGTTCGTCGCGGCGATCGTTGGCGCCGGGCTCGCCATAGGCGGCGTTCGCGCCCTCGTCGCGCTGGCGCCCGCAGACATCCCGCGCATCGCCGATGCGTCGGTGGATCTCCGGGTGCTCTTCGTGACGTTGATGGTGGCGGTGGGCGCCGGTCTTGCCTTCGGCATGGTGCCGGCCTGGCAGTCGCGCCGCGTGGATCTCCAGGACGCGCTCAAGGCGGAAGGCGGCCACGGCGCATCCGCGGGGGGCGACCGCACGCGCATACGTTCAACGCTCGTCGTGGCCGAGTGCGCGCTGGCGGTGATGCTCGTCATCGGCGCCACGTTGCTCATCAAGAGCTTCTGGCGTCTGCTGCAGGTCGATCCCGGCTTCCGATCCGACGGGATCGTCAAGGCCGAGTATCAGCTGCCGGGCAGCCGCTATCCCGTGGACTTCAAACGGTGGCCGGACTTCAAGGAGATGCACACGTTCACCCACGGGCTGCTCGAGCGCGCGCGGGCCCTCCCTGGTGTCTCCGCGGTGGCGATTGCCGGCAATCATCCGCTCGATCCCGGCTTCACCAACTCGTTCAGGATCATCGGCCGCGAAGCAGAGGCGCAGACCCAGCCGGAGATCTCGGTTCGTCGCGTGACGCCAGGCTACTTCCAGACGATGGGAGTCTCGCTCGTGCGCGGCCGGCTCTTCGCGGATTCGGATACGACGACGGCGCCGCCGGTCGTGCTGATCAACGAAAGCGCCGCCCGGCGGTTCTTCGAGAACCAGGAACCGCTCGGCAAGCAGATCAGCTTCTGGGGTGCACGACGGACGATCGTCGGGATCGTCGGCAACGAACGTTTCCACGGCCTGGACGAAGCGTCGCCGATTGCGGCGTACGCGCCGCTCGATCAGGCGCCGTCGGCCGGCGGCGCTGGCGTCCTGCTCGTGCGGGCCGGCGCCGATCCGGCCGCGATCTTGGGAAGCGTTCGCGGCGCGATTCGTGAACAGGATCCCGCGCTCGCCGTGTTCGGTCTCGAACCGTTCGTCGAAACGGTGTCGCGATCCGTTGCGGAGCGTCGCTTTACGATGCTCGTCCTCGGGCTGCTCGCGGCGGTCGCGCTCGTGCTCTCCGCGATCGGCATCCACGGCGTGCTCAGCTACACGGTCACCGAGCGCACGCGCGAGATCGGCATTCGTCTCGCGCTCGGCGCCGATCCAGCCGGCGTGCTGCGGCTCGTCGTGACCAACGGCATGACGCTGGCGCTCATCGGCGCGGCGCTGGGGCTCGGCGCGGCGTGGGTGTTGACGCGATCGATGGCGAGCCTCCTGTACGGCGTGACGGCCACCGATCCCGTGACGTTCCTCGTCGTTCCGGCGGGCCTCGTGCTCGTCGCGCTCGTGGCCAGCTACTCTGCCCGCGCGAAAAGCGACCCGCGTGGATCCTGTCACGGCTCTCCGGAGCGAGTAGCGTCAGACGCGCGTCTCCGGTCCGTGTGGTCCGCGGATGTCTCCGGTCCATGTGGTCCGTGTTTTCCGCGGATGTGGCACAATGGCGCAAACGATTTTCAGAGGAAGGTCCTCATGGTGACGCTTGCGCTGCTCGTCCTGCTTCCGCTTCAGGTTCCGGCCGGTCAGACTGAGCTGCCGCCCATCCGCAATTTCCTGCAGGTCACCCCGCAATTCTGTACGGGCGGCCAGCCGCGGATCGAGAACTTCGCCAAGCTCAAAGCGGACGGCGTGAAGGTCGTGCTGAACCTGAGGCAGCCGAGCGAGCATCGGGCCGACGACGAAAAAGCTGCCGTCGAGGGCGCCGGGATGAAGTATGTCAACATCCCTGTCGTCTACATGAGCCCGCAGGACGCGCAGGTCGACGAGTTCCTGAAGATCACCGACGACCCGGCCAACCGGCCGATGTTCATTCATTGCACGGCGGCGATCCGGGTGGGGGCATTCTGGGCGATCCGCCGCGTGATGCGCGACGGGTTCACCGTCGATGCCGCCATCGAGGAAGCCCGCAAGGTCGGGTTGAACAACGCCCCGCATCTCGACGAATTCGTCAAGAACTTACGTCGCGTCGCACAAGAAATAACGCGCGGACACGACCGGCAGGGCATGCGCGCGCGCGGTCTGATCGTCCTGGCGGCAGCCATCGCCTCCGCGAGTTGCTCGCGCGAGCCCGGCCCGGCGCCGGAGCCGCAGGCTGCCCGGATCAGCACCGTTCCCTGTGACGCCAGATTCCCGAGTGACGCCCGCTGCTCGACGCTCGAAGTCTTCGAGAACCGGAAGCTCGCGCAAGGCCGACGGATTCAGCTGCGCAGCGTCGTGCTCCCGGCGCTGGACGCCAACGCGGAAAAGGATCCCATCTTCTTTCTCGCGGGCGGCCCTGGCCAGGGCGCGAGCGATCTCGTCAACGATCGGTCGGACGGACAGCAGATGCTGCGGCGCGCGCGCGACCTCGTGTTCGCCGATCAGCGCGGCACCGGCGCATCGCATCCGCTGAACTGTCGCTTCTACGGTCCTCCCGACAACGCGCAAAGCTATTTCGACGCGTTCCTGCCGCTGGCGAAAGTCAAGGAGTGCCGGGCCGAGCTCGAAAAGGACACGGACCTCGCGCAATACACCACGGCTGCGTCCGTCGAGGACCTCGACGAGATCCGCGCCGCGCTCGGCTACGACCGCATCAACCTGATTGGCGGGTCCTACGGCACGCGCCTGGCGATGGAATACGTCCGGACGCACGAGGATCGCGTCCGCGCGGTGATCCTCGAAGGACCGCTGCCGCCCAGCGTGCACGCTCCGGGGGATTTCGGACAGCTCGCCCAGCGCGCGCTCGACGGAGTGCTCGACGAGTGCGTCGCCTCAACCGCGTGCGCGCCGTTCCCCGACATCAAGAACGAGGCGCGAGCCGTCTTCGACCGTCTGCGCGCGGGACCCGTGACCGCGACCGTCACGCACCCGGGACACCCTTCGACAAGCTCAGGGCAGGCCCCTTCGACAGGCTCAGGGCAGGCCCCTTCGACAGGCTCAGGGCAGGCCCCTTCGACAAGCTCAGGGCAGGCCCCTTCGACAAGCTCAGGGCAGGCCCCTTCGACAAGCTCAGGGCAGGCGGGGGAGCCCTCTCTCGTGACGGTGACGCGCGACCACGTCGCCGAAGCCATCCGCTACATGACCTACACCTCGCGCACTGCTGCGGCCGTCCCGCGCTATCTGCACCGGGCGTTCAACGGAGACTATTCGCCTCTCGCGCAGTTCCTGCTGCAATGGCGCGCGGACGGCACGTTCGACGGCCTCTACCTGTCGATCACGTGCGCGGAAGACGTGCCATTCATCGCGCCCGATTCGGCCGAGCGCGACGAGCCCACGTATCTGGGCAGCTATCGCGTGCGGCAGCAGCGCGCCGCGTGCGCAGAATGGCCGCGCGGCGAAGTGCCCGACTGGCACACCACGCCGGTCGTCGCATCGGTCCCAGTCCTGATCCTGTCCGGCACGCTCGATCCCGTGACGCCCCCCGCGAACGGGGATGAGATTGCCCGCACCCTCTCCAACAGCCTGCACATCCGCGTGCCGCACGGGGGGCACTCGCCGGCCGGCCTGGCCGGCACGGACTGCCTCTCGGCCCTGAAGCGCGACTTCATCCACCGGGCCCGCACCGACGGCCTGGACACTGGCTGCGTCGCCCGGATTGCCCGCCCCGGCTCGATGTAACTTTTCGCGCCCTCGCGAATACAGTAACCGCGGATAACACGGACAACACGGATCTGTGGTTGGCTCACGGGGCGGATTCCTCGGATGGACTTTGAGACGCTCTATCGCACGTACGCCCGGGACGTCTACCGGTTCTCGTTGTTCCTCTCGGGACGACCTGACGAGGCGGACGACATCACCGCGGAAACGTTCGTCCGCGCCCTGACGTCGCGCGAGCCGATCCGCGTGGGGACGGTCAAGGCGTACCTGTTCATGATCGCGCGGAACCTGTATCGGGCGGGCCGCAGGCAGGCCGCGCGGCACGTGGACCTGCATGACGGCGATGCCGGATCCGTCGGTCGGACCGGAGGCAACCGCGGCGGGGCGGCACGAGCTGCTCCGGATTGCAGAACGGATCCAGACGCTTCCTGAAGTGGACCGTGCTGCGCTGATCATGCGCGCACAGGATGGGTTGACCTACGAGGAGATTTCGGCGGCGCTCGGGATCACTGTTGCGGCGGCCAAAGTCAAAGTGTTCCGCGCCCGAGTGAAGCTCAACGAGATGCGATACGCGAAGGAGGCTCCATGAACGTGACGCGACCCGTGATCGCCGACCTCTGGGCGCTTGCCGCGGCAGGCGAGGCGAGCGCGGACTCCCGTCGTCTCATCGACGAGTACCCTGGCGGGGGACCCGGATTTCGCCCGCACGCTCCGCGAGAACGGCGCGCTTGCGGCGGGCGCGCCAGTCGAACTGCCGCCGAACCACGAGGCCCAGACGCTGGACCGCACCAAGCGCCAGCTTCGCCGCCGCTCGCCGCTGCGGCTGCTGGCGGTGGTGCTGACGGCTCTTGCCATCGTCCGGCTGATTCAGGACACGACGTTTACGGTGTCCCCAGCCCGGTCCGCAGGCACGGCTCTCATCGCCCTGGTGTGCTGGATCCTCTACGGGTGGCATACCAGCCGGCTGCGCGAAGCGGCCCTGCACAAGCCGGGAACAGAGTAAAGTATCTGGCTGGACTCACACTGACATGATCATTCTCGCGTTCGACAACATCGCCAAAACCTATGGCGACACGGTTGCGCTCCGGGGTGTGTCGTTCGACGTGCAGGCCGGCGAGATCTTCGGCCTCCTCGGTCCGAACGGCGCCGGCAAGAGCACCCTCATCCGGATCCTCATGGACATCATCCGTCCGGATTCGGGGAGCGTGCGCGTGTTCGGCGAGCAGCGGCGGCGCGAGCATCTCGACCGCCTCGGATACCTGCCCGAGGAACGCGGCCTCTACACGAAGCTGACCGTCAACGACGTGATGACCTATTTCGGCGCGTTGAAGGGACTGAACCGCGCCGACGCGCACAAGCGCGCCCAGGTGTGGCTCGAGCGGATCGAGCTCGGTCACGTCGCGGGCTGGAAGATCGATCGCCTCAGCAAGGGCATGTCCCAGAAGGTGCAGATCGCCGCGGCGCTGATGAGCGAGCCCGAGCTGTGCGTCCTCGACGAGCCCACGACCGGACTCGATCCGGTCAACGTGCGGCTGGTGCAGGACCTGCTGCTCGAACGCCGTCGGAACGGACGCACGACGATCTTGTCCACCCATCAGATGAATCAGGTCGAGACGCTGTGCGACCGCGTGGCCCTGATCAATCAGGGCCGGCTGATGGTCTACGGCGAGGTCGACGAAGTCCGCCGCCGGTACTCGCTGCCCGAGGTCAGGGTCACCGCCGTCGGATCGCTGCCGCCGGTGCCGCTCGTCGCCACGGCGGCGCAGGACGGGGACGCGTGGCGCCTGCGGCTCGTCAACGGGAGCACGCCCGCCGACGTCCTCACGGCGCTCATCAAGGAAGGCGCGGTCATCGATCGATTCGAGCCGCTCCTCGCGCCCATGGAAGACATTTTTCTGCGGGTCGTTCGGGAGGGACAGGCATGACCGGAGTCGGCAGAACATCCCGCTGGCACAAGATCAAGACCGTCGCGACGTTCGAGTTCCTGACGACCGTCAAGCGGCCCGGGTATCTCATCACGACGTTCGGCATGCCGCTGTTTCTCGCGGCCTACGGCGCAGTCGTCGCGCTGCCGGCGTACTTCGCAAGCCAGGCCGGGCGCGAGGCCTCGGTATTCGGCGTCGTCGATCCGGGCGGCGTTGCTGGCGCTCACGGGCGACGAACAGACGGCGCAGCCCGAGGTCCCTGCGGAGATCAAACGCGCGCTCGAAGCCGCGGGTCAGACCGGCGCCATGAATGCAGCGCTGACGAGCACCAATTTCGTGTTCCGGCCGTATCCCTCGGAGCCCGACGCCCGCGCCGCGCTCGCCGCGCGCACGGTCAAGGGTTACTTCGTGCTGCCGGCCGATTACCTCAAGGGCGCGGCCGCCGAAGTGTATTCGCCGGACTCGTTCAACATGACGGGCGGCGACTCCCGCAACGCGTTTTCCAACATCGTCCGCCAACGTCTCCTGCGCGGGAAACTCGATGACGCGACGAGCTCGCGCGTCGTGAACCCGCTCAGGGGCAGCCGTCGCATTCGGGTCAAACGCGACGGCGAGCTGACCGACGGCAGCGGTGCGGCCAATGCCGTGCGCCTCGCGGTCCCGCTGATTTTCACGGTGCTCTTCCTGATGTCCGTGCTGATGACGTCCGGTTTTCTGATGCAGGGCACCGCCACCGAGAAAGAGAACAAGGTCGTCGAAGTGCTGCTCGCCTCCGCCAATCCAGACGAGATTCTCGCGGGCAAGTTGTTCGGGCTGGGTGCGGCCGGATTGCTCCAGATTGCCGTCTGGCTCGTGATCATGCTGGTAGGGGGGCTGGGGATTATCCCCCTGGTCATGTCGGCGGGCATCGAGATCCCGTGGGTCGCGCTGGGGCTGTCGATTCCGCTCTTCGTCGATCGCGTTCCTGTTTTTTGGCAGCCTGATGATGGGCACGGGCTCGCTTGGCACCAACATGCGCGAGGCCCAGCAGCTCTCCATGGTCTGGTCGCTGATGGCGGCGCTGCCCATGGTGATGCTGGCGGTGCTGCTGCGCGAGCCGCACGGCACCGTCGCGCGCGTCATGACCTGGCTGCCGATCTCGTCAGGTCAGGTCATCATGCTGCGCGCGAGCATGGATCTGGCATCGCTCGAGTGGTGGGAAGTGGCGGGCGCGTTCGTTGTGCTGATCGTGTCCACCTGGCTGGCCATCAAGCTCGGCGCGCGGCTGTTCCGCATCGGGCTGCTCAGTGCGTCGCGGCCGAATCTGAAAGAGATTATTCGGCAGGCGCGGCTGGCGGCATAGAGGCCGTCAGCTATCAGCCTTCGTCAAGGCTTACGGTTTTCAGCTGAAGCGCTGAGAGCTGAAGGCGGAGAGCTGACTAGCGTGACTTGAGCGCCGGCGTGCTCGCGGGTGGCCGGCGGTGTCGCGTGGCCTGTTCGTACGAGTAGGCCAGCTTGATCAGCGTCGCTTCGTCCCACGCGCGGCCGAAGAACGTCATGCCGGCGGGCAGCGTGTTGTTCCGCGTGTAGCCCATGGGCACGTTGATGGCGGGGAAGCCCGTCGTCGGCGAGAAGAACTGGCTGTTGTCCCCGTGCGGCGTGTTCAGGTCGCCGATGAGGCGCGGCGGATTGCTCCACGTCGGATACACGAACGCGTCCAGCTTCTCCGCATCCATCGTCTTCAGCACCGCGGCGCGCACCTGCTCGCGGTAGTCCGCTTCGGCCTTGCAGGCCGGCGTCTCCGGACCGTTCTCGGTGCCGTCCTGCGCCTGTTCGAGCCGGCGCTGAACCGACGGGTGGAAGCGATTCGACTTGACGATGTCCGCAAGCGTCTTGACGGGCACGCGATCGCCCTGCGCCGCGAGGTAGCGGTTGATGTCGTACTTGAACCCGCCGCACGTCCCGGCGCCCTGCGGGCGGCGGGCCTGCTCGAGGTCGACGCGCACGGGGTCCACGATCACGGCGCCCGCGCGCTTCAGGTCATCGACTGCGGCCATGAAGACTTTCACGATCTCCGCGTCCGTCGTGTCCCGTTCGTAGGCCTGCCGCAGCACGCCGATGCGCGCGCCCTTCAGTCCGTCCTTGACGAGAGATGCCGCGTAGCCGGGCAGCGTGTCAGGCCGTCCTCGCGGGCTGAACATCCGCGCGAGCTCGGTATCCTTGACCGTGACGGGATCGTCCGGATCCGCGCCCGACGATCACCTGGAAGACCGCGACCGCGTCCTCCACGGTTCGCGTCATCGGTCCCGCGATGTCGGCCAGCAGGTTCAGCGGCGCGACGCCCGCCCGGCTCGTCAGACCCATCGTCGATCGGATCCCGACGAGCGACTGGTGGGATGACGGTCCTCGAATCGAGTTGCCCGTGTCGCTGCCGAGGCCGATCGCGCCGAAGCTGGCGGCAACCGCGGCGGCTGTCCCGCCGCTCGAGCCGGCCGTCACGCGATCCAGCATGTACGGGTTCTTCGTGTAGCCCGGCAGGATCGAGCTCACCGTCTCGTACGGCGTGAACGCGAACTCCGCCATGTTGGACTTCGCGAGGACGATGGCTCCCGCGTCCTTGATCCGTTTGACCTGGAAGGCGTCCTTGTTCGAGACGAACCCCTCGAGCGACAGCGATCCGTCCGCGCTCTGGAGGCCGATCGTCTCGAAGTTGTCCTTGACGATGGCCGGGATGCACGCGAGCGGCGCCCACGACTTGTTCTGGCGCATCTGGCGGTCCATCTCGTCGGCCTGTTTCCGTGCGTCCGGATTGACGACGACGATCGCGTTCAGCGCCGGGCCGCGCTTGTCGTATGACTCGATGCGTTGGAGGTAGCGATCGACCAGCCCGCGGCAGGTGAGCTGGCCGGCCTTCATCGCAGCATGGATGCGCGCGATGGTCGTCTCTTCGACACGGAACGACAGCGCCACGCTGTTGGGAGGTGGTGTCAGCCGACAGAACGACGATCAGAAGCAGGATGACGGCGGCAAGTCGTTTCACGGCCGACATCATACCTGACGTAAAGCCGCGCTCGGCGCTCGGCGCTCGGGGGCTCGGACAACCTTGTGGCAGGTCGTGTCCGGCTTCAGCCGGACTTCAGCGGGTTGCCTAAAGGCGGTGCTACGGATGAATGAAAACGCTCTCTGGAACCTGTCCCATAAACCTGACGCTCGTTGCAAGGAGCGAGCGAGCATGGCGAGCGAGCCACGCGAACGGAGCGGGGCCCGGGGCCCCCGCGAGAGAGCGTGTCGGGGAGTCCGAGGGGCGAAGCCCCTCGGATGGACTAGTCCGCGCGCAGCGCCTCCACGGGATCAATCCGCATGGCGCGGCGCGCTGGAACGTAGCTCGCGAGCAGCGAGACGACGATGACCAGTCCGCTGACGGCGGCGAGGACGAGGGGATCCAGAATCTGCGCCCCGTGGAACATCGTGCGCAGCAGAACGGACGCGGCAAGCCCGGCGGTCAGGCCGGAGACGACTCCGGCTCCCGCCATCATCAGGCCGCGGCCGAGCACGAGCGTCAGCAGCGCGGACGGTTCGGCGCCGAGCGCAAGGCGGATTCCCAGCTCGCGGGTGCGCCGGCTGACGGTGAATGCCATCACACCGTAGATGCCGACCGCCGCGAGCGTGACGCCCAGGACGGCGAAGAGTCCCAGAAGCAGCAGGTTGAAGCGCGGCTCGGCGACCGATTGCGCCAGCCACTCCTCCATCATCCGGGTCGCGAAGACCGGCTGTTGCGGATCGACGGCGCGCACGCCCTCGTCGATCGCGGCTCGCGCTGGCGCCGGGTTCGAGCCGCGCGACGACCGTCATGGTTCGCTCGGGCAACTGCATCGCGGGCACGTAGAGGATCGGCACGAACTCCGCGTCGAGGCCCTGGTTGCGGACGTCGCTCACGACGCCGACGATCGTCGACCACGGCTCACTCGAATTGAAACGGAGGCGCCGGCCGATCGGGCTCGCGTCGCCGAAGTACTTCTTTGCGAGCAGCGCGCTGACGATCGCCACGCGCGGGCTCTCGCTCGTGTCGTGCCAGTCGAACAGGCGTCCGCTCAGCAGACGAACGCCCATCGTCTGGAAATAGTCACCCGCGATCGTCCGCATCTGCTCGTCGGGCCGCTGACCGGGGTTCGGCGACACGTAGTGCTCGATCTCGAATCCCCAGTCGCTCGTCTGCCCGCTCAACGGCAGGTACGACACGAGCCCGGCGTGTTTGACTCCCGGCCGCTGCGCCACCGACTGCGACAGGCGCTGGTAGTACGCGGCCACGTCGGCCAGGGCGGCGTACCGCGTCAGCGCCGTGACGCGCGCCGGTCGCCACGGCGGCGATCTCATGGCCGGGATCGACGTTCATCAGGCGCACGAAGCTGCGCAGTGCGACGCCAGTTGCGACGAGGAGCATGACCGCCAGCGCGATCTCCGTCACCGTCAGCAGGCTGCGGATGCGTTGCGACGCGGCATCCGGCGACGACCGCGTCGCGCGAAGCGCGCCGCCGGGGAAGGGTTGATGGCCCGGGCCGTTGTCGTCAACGCCGCGATGATGCCGGCTGCGGCCGTCAGGGCGAGCGCAAACGCCGCGATGCGCGGGTCGGTCAGCACGCGATCGGGGACCGGCAGGCCGGCGGGCAGCACGCGAGCGAAGCGTCCGGACGAGGCCCGAGCCGATCGCGAGCCCGACGAGGCCCCCGGCGAGTCCGAGGAGCAGCCCTTCGACCAGTGCCTGGCGGGCAAGGCGCAACCCGGACGCGCCGAGCGCCACGCGGGTCGCCAGCTCACCGGCGCGCTCGCTCGCGCGCGCGACCAGGAGGTTGGCCACGTTCGCACATGCGATCAACAGGACGAACGCAACGGCGGCCATGAGCATCGCGAGCGGTGCGCGGAAGTCCCCGAACAGATACTCGCGAAGCGGCGTGACGCTCACGTCCCACCCGCTGCCTTCCGGGTAGACCTCCGGATGTTCCCGCGCGAGCTGTCTGGCGATCGCGTGCATCTCGTCGCGCGCCCGCTCGAGCGATGCGCCCGGCGCTATTCGGGCGATGACGAGGCGATTGTGCGAGCCCCGCGACGAGGGCGCGGCGGTGTTGATCGACAGCGGAATCCAGACGTCGGTCTCGCGCGCTGGGAAAGAGGAACTCGCGTGGCATGACGCCGATGATCTGGCGATCGCCGGAATCGAAACGAATCGTCTGACCGATCACCGCCGGATTGCCGGCGAACCGGCGCATCCACAATCCATAGCTCACGAGCGCGAGGGCCGGAGCGCCGGGACGGTCCTCGGCCGCGGTGAAGACGCGACCCAGCGCCGGCGCCACGCCGAGCACGTCGAAGAAGGAAGCGGACACCCGGGCTCCCAGCACGCGCTCGGGGACGCCCTCGTTCGCCACCACGTTGAAGCTGGCGCTGCCGAACGCCGCGATCGGCGACAGCGTGCGACTGCGCTCGACGTAGTCGAGGTACTCGGGCACCGACACCGACGAGTGCACGAAGCCGACCCAGTTGCTGCCTATCGACACGATCGACGCCTCGTCGCGGACGGGCAGCGGCCGGAGCAGGGTCGTGTCGAGAATCGCGAAGACCGCCGCGTTGAGGCTCGCCGCGAGCGCGAGCGTCGCGATCACCATCAGCGTGAACAGCGGCCGCCGGAGGAGGCCCCTGAGGCTGTGCCGGACGTCGACGAGCAGACCATCCGACCCGCTGCCGGTGGTGCGGCCGGACCATGCGGCGCGCAGATCGTCCAGCCGCGCGCCGAGCCCGCCGCGGGTGAGATCGCGCGTGGCCAGCACGGCGGCACGCAGCGTGCGACCATCCTCGGGTTTCCGATACTGCGCGCTGAGATCCGCGCCAAACCGCGCGCGGAACCGTCGAGGATAGCAGAGGAGCAACGCGGCGATCCACCGGTCCCAGGCCGACGATCTCCCCGGCTTCACGACGCGGCTCCGGGTGTGACCGGGCGTCGCGAGAGGACCGCCGCGCAGATCTCGCCGAGGAGCGTCGCCTGCGCACGAGCGACGCGACGGCCGAGCGGCGTGATCCGGTAGTAGGCGCGGCGCTCGTCCCCGCCGTTCCGGCGAGGAGTTGGCGCGGACTCGATGAGGCCCGCCTTGTCCATGCGGTACAGCACGCGATAGAGATCCCCGGCACGGATGACGACCTGGCCCTTCGTGCGCGCGGCGATGTCCTGCGCCAGGCCGTACCCGTGCTGCGGGCCGTCACCCAGCACGGCAAGGACGAGCAGGTCCGTCGTTCGGAGGGCAGGGGTTGTGGCGGAATCCGAGGAGCTCATGGTCGACCCTCCCGGCATGTACGCAGCTGACGTATACGTAATTCGCGTACATCCTAGCGGAGTCGTCTGGAGCCGTCAAACGCGCACGATCAACGACGGGGGCCGGGCTTCCAGTTCAGCATGAGCGTAATCGGGGCGGTGCTCGCCTCATCGACCGTCGCGATGAGAAATCGTTTCCCGTCGCGAGACACGGCGTATTGCTGGCGATGAATCGCGGCGGCCGGCGTGTAGATGCTTGTCGGGAAGAGCGGCACCGGCGTTCCCACGCGCCACTGGCCGGGACCGGGCGACTCCATCTGCACGGACATCATCTGTCGATCGGGGGTGACGTAGAACAGTTCGCGGCCGTCACGGCGCCAGCGAACTTGCCTGCCGCCCCCGGTTGACACCTGAACTCTCGATCCTGGTCCCTGAAACGGTTGAATGTAAATCTCAGGCCGACCCGACTCGTCCGATTGGTAGGCGATCGACTTGCCGTCGGGCGAGAACTGTCCGTCGCGCTCGTTGTAGCGCGTGGTGGCCACGGGGACCGGCGCGCTCTTTCCGTCAGTCGGCCAGGCGAACAGGTCGAACGTCCCATGAGTCGCGTCCAGCTGCTTGTACATGATGAAGCGGTCGTCGTTCGACCAGTCGGTCGCAATTCTGCTCGTTTCGTGCGGGATATTCACCGCCCGATCGCCGCCCGCGCCGTCCAGCCGCCTGATCTTCACGCCGCTGCTGTTGAACACAATCTGCGTTCCGTCCGGAGACCACACCGGCATCGAGTCGATTCCAGAAGCAAGCGTCAGGCGGTTGAAAACCTTGCGATCGACGTCGAGTACATACAGATCGACATTCTGCTGCTCGGTCGCTTGTAAGACGACGCGACTGTCGTCTGCAGAGAGCGAGGGATTCCCCAGGTACAAGGGAGGATTGTTCCCGGCCGTGCCCAGTGGCTTGCCGGACCGATCGAACCACGTGAGCTGGCGGCGGCCCAGGGATCCTCCTGTTCGATACGCGATCGAACCACTCGCCGATGTCGAGATCCCCACGGAGATGTTGTCCATCGCGACATCGTCCGTCACGAGGAACAGGGGACCACTCAGCGTCCGCGTTGCCGGATCGAAGGCCTGCGCCAGCAACGTGCCCTGCTGAACGAACCACAGGTGGCCGGAACCGTAGGAAGCCGGCGCGTCTGAAGCAACGAGTCGACTGTTCTGGTCGCTGTCGGGCGAGCCGACATACACGCTGCCCGATTGCGCTTCGGCGGGGACGAAGTAGAGAAAGTGGCGCTCGTCGGGAAGAAACTGCGGCACCCGGATCACGGTGCCCGACTGTAGGGGAACGGGCTGAGGCCCACCGCCTTTTTCGTCGATCCGAAACAGGCCAGCGCTGTCGACCGGGACGTACAAGATCGTTCCATCCCGGTTCCAGGTTCCGCCGGCTGGCGTCAGCGCATTCGCGAGCGACCGCGGTGCGCCCCCATCGAGGTCCACGATCATGAGTTTGGTGTTCGCGAAGAAGCCGAGCTTTCGACCGTCGGGTGACCAGAACGGAAGCCTGCCCTCATCGGTGCCCGCCAGGGGACGGGCCGATCCCGTCTCGAGCGATCGGACCCAGACCTGGTGCCTGTTCTGAGCCACCGCGGTGAACGCGATCTGACGTCCGTCAGGCGAGAGCGCGAACGACGTCGGAGCCGCGGTGGGCGGTGTCGCGATGTCGACGATCGACATGGCAGGCGCGCTCTGGTGGACGACATCGACGAACGAACCAGCAGCGCCGCAGCCGTTCCGACCACGACCAGGCCGGCCGCCCACGCGAGACGCTCGCGGAGCGACACTCGGGGCGTCAACGCGTCCGAGCTCGCGGGCGCCCGGAGCGCGTCCTCGATGTCGAGCCGCGCGTCGCCGATGTGCTGCACCCGCTGCCGCGGGTCCTTCTGCAGGCATCGACGCAGCAGGCGTTGGAGAGGGGCCGGGAGGCCGGCCGGCAGCGCGTTCCACGCCGGCTCGCTCTTGAGGATCTCGGCGATAGTGTCCGAAACGTCATCGCCTCCGAACGGATGGCGGCCCGCGAGCATCTCGAAGAGCACGACGCCGAACGCCCAGACGTCGGTGCGCGTATCCACCGTCTTGCCGCGCGCCTGTTCCGGCGACATGTAGGCGGCCGTGCCGAGGATGATGCCCGCCTGCGTCGCATGGACCGAGATCGTCGGGGAGATCATCGCGTCGGCAGGCGAGGCGGACGGAGGTTTGGCCAGCCCGAAATCGAGGACCTTGACCACGCCGTCGGGCCGGACCTTGACGTTGGCCGGTTTCAGATCGCGATGGATGATGCCGCGCTCGTGCGCGGCTTCCAGCGCGTCCGCTATCGACCTGGCGATGGCCAGCGCTGCGTCCTGCGGAATTGCGCCCTGCGAGAGTGTTTCTGCCAGCGTCGGCCCCTCGACGAGCTCCATCACCAGCGCGAGGGTTCCCGCGGAGTCTTCGATCCCGTAGATCTGCGCAATGTTCGTGTGGTTCAACGACGCGAGGACCTGAGCTTCGCGTTGGAGCCGCGCAAGTCGATCCACATCGGTGGCCAGCAGCTCCGGCAAAACCTTGATCGCGACGTCCCGGGCGAGCTTTCGATCGCGGGCGCGATACACCTCGCCCATCCCACCCGACCCGAGCGCCGCAGTGACTTCGTAGGGTCCGATCCGGGAGCCGGCTGACAACGGCATGCGACGAGCTGATTCTAATCTCATCCGAGGGGCATCGCCCCTCGGACTCCCCGACACGCTCACTCGCGCGCCGCTTCGCCGGCGCGCTCCGGTCGCGTGGCTCGCTCGCCATGCTCGCTCGCGTCGTGTAACCGGACGGTCCGTCGGCGCGGCGGCCTAAAACACTCGTTCGATGAACCAGAACACGCCGGCCAGCAGTACGACGACCGATCCGATCGTGACGACGCGCTTCGCCAGGAGCGCATTGCGTTGCCGAAGGAACGCCAGCGCGGTGGCCACGACGATCACGACGAGCGCCTGGCCGATCTCGACGCCGAGATTGAAGGAGAACAACGAGAGGCCGAGCGCGCGGTTGGGAAGGCCGGTCTCGCGCAGGACGCTCGCGAAGCCGAAGCCATGGACGAGCCCGAAGGCCAGCGCGATCCAGGGTCGCATGTCGCGGCCGCGCTCGCCGACGAGCAGGTTGTCCGCGCCGACATAGACGATGCTGAGCGCGATCGCCGGCTCGATGATGCGTGCGGGCGGATCGACGATCTGCAGGGTGGCCAGCGCGAGCGTCACGCTGTGGCCGAGCGTGAAGGCCGTCACGATCGCGAGCAGCCGCATCAGGCTTCCGCCGAGCAGCAGCAGCCCGACGATGAAGAGGATGTGGTCGGGCCCGATGGCGATGTGGTGAATGCCGGAGGCCGTGAAGCTGGTGAAGACGGCCATCACGCCCTGCCGCGTGCCGGTGAAGAAGTCGACGCTCGTGCGGTCCTGATTGAGGATTTCCTGCCGCACCAGAGCGTCGCGTTCGAAGACATTGACGAACGTCTGGTGGATCGGATCGTAGGGAAAGATGTGCGCCGAGATCGTGAGCTTGCCGATGGCCGCGGGGGCTGGCGCGCGCCAGGTGATCTCCACGGCGCTCTGGTCTCGCTGCGGGCGGGCGCTGACGAGGGTCCACGGCAGGGGCCGTCCGTCCGCGCTGAACGCCAGACGCGGGACGAGGAGTGCGGCGAGGGCAGCGGCATGCCGCTGGACGCCCGCCGGATCCGCCAGCTCGCCGGCGGAGTCCAAGTGAAGGTCGTGGGCGACGTCCAGGTCGTGGAGGACCAGTCGGCCGGTCAGGCTCCCGGACTGAATCCGCACGTCCAGGTAGCTGAAGGGTGATGGATGGGTGCGGACCTGCGCCGATTCCGCGAGGAGAGCGGTCGCGAGGAGAATCCACCAGACGGCCCGGCTCGGGGTGGCGCGCGGCACGTGCGGCATCTTGCCGCGTTCGGCTTCCGGCGCGCAAGCCGAAGAATGCTATGGTGAACGCGTGAGCCAGCGTGTGGCGTTCGGGCTGTTCGAGTTCGATCCCCTCAGTGGTGAACTGAGCCGGGAGGGCCGGCCGTCCCGCCTGCAGCCGCAGCCGGCGCGCGTGCTGGCGGCCCTCGTCGAGCGGGCGCCGGAGGTCGTCTCGCGCGAGGATCTGCGTCAGCAGATCTGGAGCGAGGGTACGTTCGTGGACTTCGAGCGCGGCCTGAATTTCTGCATTGCGCAGATCCGCTCGGCGCTGGGCGATACCGCCGATTCGCCGCGGTTCATCGAGACCCTGCCGCGTCGCGGCTATCGGTTTATTGCCCCTAGCCGGAAATTACGGATCCGGTACCGACAGCAGAGCGCGGGACTTCAGTCCCGCGTCCAGGACGACCAGTCGCGGGACGAGGAGTTCTGACGCGGGACCGAAGTCCCGCGCTCTGCTGTCGGTGGCAATCGCGGCCTCGCCACCGTGGCCAGCCTGCTCGTGGCCACCCTCTGGCGTGCCAACGTCCAGGATACGCGGCGACGCGTGGCGGTCGTCCCCTTCGACAACGAAACGGGCCTGGACGACTACGATCGCATCGCCCGCGCCGTTGCGGATGCGACCGTGGCGCGGCTGGCGGTCCCGGAGCGGCTGTCCAGGCTGAGCGTCATCGGCAACGCTGCCGTCCTCTACCAGCCGCGCTCCTTTCGGGATCTGAAGCGCATCGGCAGCGAGCTCGGCGCGGACTACATCGTGCTCGCCCAGATGAAGCGGGACGACCAGGGCGTCAGGTTGATCGCGCACCTGATTCGCGTCAGCGATCAGGCTCACGAGTGGGCGCATACGTACGATCGGCGCGACTTCACGCTCGACGTCCAGGCCGAGATCGCCGAATCCATCGCGCGCGAAGTGACGCGGTGCCTCGAGCAGGGGTGCAAGGCCCTCACATCACGTCAGAAGTCGTTGATTCGGTTCGGTTTGACAACTCACATCGACCTCACCTGAATCTGGCTGGCCTCGTCTGCCTCCCGCGTCGTAATTATTGCCACGGAGGTTGTCCTGCTATGTGGCTGTCCCGTCGTACGTTTCTGATTTCTGCTCCTGTGTCCGCACTGCTGGACAAGGTGGCTGGCACCTTTTCGAAAAGGTGCCAGCCACCTTTCGCAGCAAAAGGTGCCTGGCACCATCCCGGCCAGTTTTCCGGCGCACGATCCGGAGCTCGCACGCGAGATGGTGGCGGTCTCGCACGGTAACGTCGCGCGCGTGAAGGAGCTGCTGGCGGCAAGCCCGGCGCTGGCGAAGGCGGCCTGGGACTGGGGCTATGGCGACTGGGAGTCGGCGCTGGGCGCCGCGTCCCACGTCGGCAACCGCGAGATTGCGGCGCTCCTGCTGACGAACGGCGCTCACCCGACGATCTTCTCCGCCGCCATGCTCGGACAGCTCGACGTCGTCAAAGCCTTCATCGCGGCGTCACCGGGCGTGCAGAAGACATACGGTCCGCACGGAATTTCACTGCTCGCGCACGCGAAGAACGGCAAGCGCAGACGACGTCGTCAAGTATCTCGAGACGCTCGGGCAGCGCGAATCCCCGCTACACGAACGAGGCGGTCACCGATGCGGATCGTGCGGCCATAGCGGGCGTGTACACCTTCGGATCGGGCGCAACAGAACGTCTGACGGTGGCAACGACCGACCGCGGCAACAGCATTCAAGCGAGGGAGGCACGCCGCGCTTTCTCTCGCACCTGGGCGGACGGGTGTTTCATCCGCCAGGCGCGGAGGCAGTGCGGATCCGATTCGCGTCAGGCGCGCAGTCTGCGACGGTGACGATCGAAGACGGCCCGCTCGTCCTGATCGCGCGGCGGGTGTGAAGTGATTAGCGTCTCTCTTGGCTGACGGAGACCACCAACCCGTCCGGGTCGGCGTACTGCGCGATGCGTGCGCCGAACGTCTCCGTCGGCGGCTGCACGCAGACGACGTTCCGCTCGACCATCCGCAGGTGGAACTCGTCCAGATCCGCGACGGTGAGGCCCGGACGGCAGCGTCCGGCCGGCTCGTGACGCGGATCGTCCTTCGCCGATCCGGCGCCAGTACTCTGATGGAGCGCCAGCGTGGCGCCCTCGGTCGCGAACTCGGTCCATGCCGGAGACTCGAACTTCAGCGGCAACCCCATCACGTCCCGATAGAACGACACCGCCCGTTTCATGTCGCTCACGAAAAGGATCGCGTAGCTCACTCTCACCGGGCCGCTCCTGTGCTGGCTTGACCAGCCATCCGCCCATACAATGACATGGAAGTATGAAACCTGCGCGCCGAAGCCTAGTCATAATCTTGCTCCTGGCGGCCGCCGCAGTGCCTGCCGCGCAGCCGAGCGCGTCAGTCGATGCGGCTCAGCTGATGCGCGATCTGCAGACGCTCGCGGCAGACGACATGGAGGGTCGGGAGCCAGGCACGCCGGGCGGCGTCAAGGCCCGAACGTACCTCCTCAAGCGCTTCAAGGAAATCGGCATTCAGCTGATCGGTGAGTCCTACGAGCGCTCGTTCAGGTTCAACACGCCTCTGGACAAGGCCGAGCATCCCGGCGTCAACGTCGTCGGCGTCATCCGCGGGCGGCGCGATCCCGACCGATACATTGCCGTGACGGCTCACTACGATCACCTCGGCACGAAGAACGGTCAGGTGTTCAACGGCGCGGACGACAACGCGTCAGGCGTCTCGGCGATGCTGGCCATCGCGCAGCAGCTCAGCGTGAATCCGCCCGATCACTCGGTCCTGTTCGTGGCCTTCGACGCCGAAGAGACGGGCCTCAACGGGTCGCGTGATTTCGTCAAGTCGCCGCCGGTTCCGCTCGATGCCATCGTCCTGAACTTCAACCTGGATATGGTCGCGCGCGATGCCAAGAATCGTCTCTACGCGGTCGGAACCCACTATTACCCGTTCCTGAAGCCATACCTCGAGGGCACCGCGCGTCCGCCCGTGACCCTGGTGTTCGGCCATGACGTCGCCGGCGCGAAAGAAGAGGACTGGACCCGGGACTCCGATCATTTCCCCTTCCACGAGGCCGGCATTCCGTTCGTTTACTTCGGCGTCGAGGACTACGAGCAGCACCACAAGCCGACAGACGATGCGCAGACGGTGACGAAGGAGTTCTTCGTGGGTGCGGCGAACACGATTCTCGCTGCGGTCCGGAAGTGCGACGCGAATCTGGAGGCCATTCAAAAGCGTCGCTGATTCAGCGGACGCTCGCCAGGAGCCGGCGGACGGCGTCGAGCGTATCCGCCTCTTCGGCCTTCTTGTCCTTGCGCCACCGGAGCATGCGCGGAAAACGGACCGCGATCCCCGAACGATGCCGCGACGATTCTGCGATCGCTTCAAAGCCCAGCTCGAACACGTGAACCGGCTCGACGTGACGCACCGGACCGAAGCGTTCGCGGGTATTGCGGCGAATCCAGCGGTCCATCTCGTCGATTTCATCATTCGATAGACCGGAGTACGCCTTCGCGATTGGCACCAGCTCACCCTGATCCCAGACGCCGAACGTGTAGTCAGTCAGCAGGCTGGCGCGCCGGCCGCTGCCGGGCTGCGCATAGATCAGCACCGCGTCGATCGTGAACGGATCGATCTTCCACTTCCACCAGTCGCCCCGCTTGCGTCCGACGCCGTAGGCTGACGTCAGTCGCTTCAGCATCAGCCCCTCGACGCGGCGGCCACGCGATTCGGACCGAAGCGCGGCCAGCTCCTCCCACGACGCCGCCGACACGAGCGGCGACGGGCGGATGACGGTCCGGCTGAAGCCGGACACCACATCTGCAGCCGTAGTGTCCGGCTTCAGCCGGACGTCTCCGGCTTCAGCCGGACCTCCAGGCGTGCACGCCGTTCGATCATCGTCAGGCCGCGGATGTCCTGACCCTCGTCTTCGAGGATGTCGAAGGTCATGAAGACGACCGGCACGGTACGCGCAAGCTGCGCGACCTGCTTCTGGCGTCCGATCCGCTGCTGGAGCGCCGAGAAGAGCAGGGGCCGCTCGTCGCGAAAGCCCAGCACCTCACCGTCCAGCACGGTGCCGTCGGGGAGGTGGGTTGCGGCGGCCGTAATCTCCGGAAAGCGATGGGTGATGAGCTCCTCTCCACGCGACCACAGGTGCACCAGACCGCCGCGCCTGACGAGCTGCGCGCGAATCCCGTCCCACTTCCACTCGATGAGCCAGTCCGACACCGGCCCCAGCGCGTCCACCGGATCGTCGAGCGGCGAGGCCAGAAAGAACGGATACGGCCGCGATCGATCGTCCTCGGTCCGTTCGTGTGACAGCAGCGATCGAAACCAGTCCGCGTCCGGCGTCCACTCGCCCATCATGCGGCTGGCGATGGTGGTCGCCGGGCAGATCCGCGGCCTCGGCCAGGGCGCGGACGACGAGCGTCTGCGAGACGCCCACGCGCAGCTCGCCGGTCAGGAGCTTGAGCAGAAGGAACCGCTGCAGGCGGTCGAGCGATTGCCACCAGGTCGTCACGCGCGCCTGCTGCGTCGCGGCGTCGAGGGCGCGAAGGGAGAGCACGCGATCCTCGACCCATTCGGCCAGCGACAGGTTCTCGGAGGGCGTCGTCGGCACCTGGTCGAGCACGAGCGCCGCCGTTTCCGCCCCGTCCCCGACCACCGCGTAGCACTCCTGGAGCAGCCACGGCTCGATGCCCGTCGCCGCGAGCGTCCAGTCCTGAATCGAGGCGTACGGAATCAGCCGCTTGAGCCGGCGTCCCGTCAGAAAGAACACGGCCCAGGCGGCGTCGGCGGGCGGAGCGGCAGAGAAGTAGCCCTTCATTGCCGCGACCTTTGCGTTCGTGGAGGTCGTGCGATCGATGGCGTCGAACAGGCTCGCGAAGCGATTCATGACGAACGGATGTCCACGAACGATTGTAGCCGCCGGGCCGACGCGGCACCGCGGTGGTAGGATGCAGGTGCCGACGCAGGGAACGATGCGAGCCTGGTTCGCGATTGCGCTGAGTTGTGCGCTGACGGCGCAGGCTCAGGACCCCAAACAGCCGCGCTACACGGAGCGCGTCGATGTCTCGCGCGTCATCGTCGACGCACGCGTGGTCGATAACATGGGGAGCCCCGTCCGCGGCCTCAATACCGAAGATTTCAGGGTGCGGATTGGCGGCAAGTCCGCGCGCGTGGACTCGGTCATCTGGGTCGACGGCAGCGAGCTGGAATCGGTTGCGCAGCCCGTGAGGACAAGGACAAGGACCGCGTTACCGGTCCAGGTGACCACGCAAATCCCCGCCGGGCGGCTGATCGTCTTTCTCTTCCAGAAAAGCCTCGAGCCCTCGCGCATCGTCGGGCTGATGCGCATGCTGATGGAGGCGCAGGGGTTCCTGGATACGCTCGGTCCCGACGACCGCATCGCCGTCGTGTCCTTCGACTCACACCTCAGGATCTGGACCGACTTCACGAACGATCGCGAGCGGCTGCGGCGTCTGCTCGAGCACGGCATCCTTTTCGAGGATCCGCCGCCAGTCCAGGAGGCGGTGCCGGTTTCCCTCATTGCGCGGCTGCCGCCGGGAGACGCCCGCCGCGTCTACAGCGTGGAGCAGAGCCTCCAGCGGATCGGCGAAGCACTGGAACCTCTACCCGGGTCGAAGTCAGTCGTGCTCGTCGGACACGGTTTCGGTCGATTCAGCGCGACGGGCGTCACCATGGAGCACGATTACGCGCCCGCGCAGAGCGCGTTGCTGTCGGCCCGCGCGTCGGTGTTCTCGCTCGACGTGACGAACGCGGACTACCATTCGCTCGAGGAGGGACTGCGGACCGTGTCCGACGCGACCGGCGGCTTCTTCGTCCGCACGCATCTCTTCCCCAAGCAGGCGATGCGGCAGCTCGCCGGGGCGCTGGCCGGCTACTACGCGCTATTCGTGGAAAAACCTGACCTCACGCGAGGCTCGCATGACGTCAAGGTGCAGCTCACGCGGCGGAGGGGCACGGTGATGGCACGAAGCAAATACGAGGGCTGAATTCTCACTCCGCCACCGGCTCTCCCTCCCACGCAGTCCTCATCACCCCCGCGTCGACGCCGTTTTCGCGCAGATGTCTCGCGAGCGGTTCGGCGTGCCCGTGCGTGGCGAGGATGCGCGTTGCCCCTGTCTCGGAAATCGTCTGGAGCAGCGCCGGCCAGTCTGCATGGTCCGACAGGACGAACCCGCGGTCGAACGCGCGCTGACGACGGACACCGCGAACTCGCATCAAGCCGGACGCGAACGCGTCGGAGACGTCGCCGAGCCTGCGCATCCACGGTGTTCCGCGCGCCAGCAACGGCGCGAGCACCAGTTCGCCCGCAAAGGACGTTCCACGCGGACGCTCCGTCGCAGACGCCGTCGGCAGCATCTGGATGCCGGCCTCACGGTAGACGTCGATCATCGGCAGCATCATCCCGTGCACGAAGACCTGACGATCGCAAACGCGGCTCAATTCGGCGAGTACGCGCTGCGCCTTGCCGATCGTGTAGCAGAACAGCACGGACGTCTTGCCCGTGTCGCGGTTCGCATTCCACCAGTCCAGGATTTCGCGGATGACCGCCTCCGCGGGATCCCATCGGTAGATAGGCAGATCCGAACGTCGACTCGGTGATGAACGTGTCGCACGGCACCGGCTCGAACGCCGCACACGTCGGGTCGGGCGCGCGCTTGTAGTCGCCCGACACGACCCAGACGCCCTCAGCTCCCTCCAGTCGAATCTGCGCCGAACCCAGCACGTGACCGGCTGGATGAAACGAGACGCGAACGTCGCCTATGGACTGGATGTGACCGTAGGGCAGCGACTCGATCCGGGCGTCGTCGCCGAATCTGCGCTTGAGGAGCGCCGCGGATGGCTCGGCGCACAGGTAGGCAGGACTCCCGGGCCGCGCATGGTCGCCGTGCGCGTGGGTGATCAGCGCGCGCTCGACCGGCTGCCACGGGTCGATGTGGAACCCGCCGGCCGCGCAATAGACGCCCGCGGCTGTCTCGGTCAGCATGGCTGCGCCGCGTCAGTTCATCGCGACACGCCGTCGGCCCGCGCCATCTGGTTCCGCGCTTTCACGAACTCCACGACGATCGGAATCAGTGACACCGCGATGATTCCGAGCGCGACGATCCAGAAGTTCTCCTTGACGACAGGCACGTTGCCGAAGAGGTAGCCGAGGCCGAAGCAGGACGCCACCCACAGAAGCGCGCCGGTCACGTTGTAGAAGGCGAAGGCGGGGTAGGACATGTAGCCCGCGCCGGCCACGAACGGCACGAACGTGCGGACGATCGGGACGAACCGTGCCAGCACGATGGCCTTGCCGCCGTGCTTCTCGAAGAAGGCGTGCGCGCGATCGAGATGCTCCCGCTTGAGCATGCGCTGCAGGCGCGTCGAGTCATCGGTCGCCGAGAACACTTTCGGACCGATCGAGCGCCCGACGCTGTAGTTGACGGCGTCGCCGATGATGGCGGCCGCGATGAGCACGATCGCCATGATAACGGGGTTCAGCAACCCGGCGCCGCACAGCGCGCCGGCGGCGAAGAGCAGCGAGTCGCCAGGCAGGAACGGCGTCACGACCAGTCCCGTTTCCGCAAAGACTATGAGAAAGAGGAATCCGTAGACCCAGCCGCCGTACGCTTCGGTGACGGCGAACAGGTGTTCGTCCGCCTTCAGAATGAAATCAATGGCCCAACGCATCAGGAGTATTCTGACACAAGGGAGAGGAGACAAGGGACAAGGGACAAGGGAAAAGGGACAAGGGAAACCAAAAACCAAAAACCGGATTTGCTTAGTGAGAGAATCCAACTCGAAATGCGCATCGCTCTGACTCGCGCGGTTCCGTCACGTCTCGCCGACTGCGAGCTGACGCACGTCGCGCGGACTTCAATCGACGTCGCGCGTGCCGTCGCGCAGCATCGTCAGGTACCGAGGAGGCGCTCGCGGCGCTGGGGTGCACGGTGAGACGCGTCGAAGCCGCTGACGATTTGCCCGACTCGGTGTTCGTCGAAGACGTCGCGCTCGTCCTGGACGAGGTCGCGATCGTCACGCGGCCCGGCGCGCCATCGCGGCGTCCGGAACGCGAGTCGGTGGCGGCCGTGCTGTCGGAGTACCGGCAGCTGCAGACGATCGAGGCGCCGGGCACCATCGACGGCGGCGACGTCCTCCGCGTGGGCCGGACGCTCTACGTCGGCCTCTCGACCCGCACGAACGAAGACGGCGCGCGACAGCTCGCGAGGCTCGTGCAGCCGCTCGGGTACACCGTCGAATGCCTGCAGGCTCGCGGGTGCCTGCATCTGAAATCGGCCGCAACGGCTCTGGACGACGAGCGCGTCCTGTGCAACCCGGACTGGATCGAGCGGCGGCTGTTCGGCCGGCTCGAGGTGGTCGACGTGGATCGCGACGAGCCGAACGCGGCCAACGTCCTGCGAATCGGCAGGACGCTGATCTGCTCGGCCGCCCACGCTCGAACGACGGACGCGCTGCGGGAACGAGGCTATCCGATCGTCGCCGTCGACATGTCCGAGCTGGCAAAAGCCGAGGGCGCCGTGACATGCTGCAGCCTGATCGTGGAACAGACCTAGAGCTGTCTCGTTCCACGGCGCGAGCGAGAATGGCGAGCGAGCCACGCGACCGGAGCGCGCCGGCGCGGCGGCGCGGGAGAGCGTGTGGGGGCCGGGGCCTACGTGATCGCGACGGTCGAGGTGAAGGATCCCGTTCGCTACGAAGACTATCGAAAGTCGGTGCTGCCGACGCTCACCGCGTATGGCGGCCGCTTCCTGGCCAGAGGCGGCAAGACCGACGTCCTGGAAGGTGAGTGGCAGCCGAAACGGCTCGTCATCCTCGAGTTTCCATCCGCCGATCGCGCGCGCGAGTGGTGGAACTCGCCCGAATACGAAGGACCCAAGGCGCTGCGGCAGGCGACGTCGGTCGGTACGCTCGTGCTCATCGAAGGGGTCTGAGTGTTTCCGGACGTGAAACCCGCGGCCCCCGTAGACGACGAGCTGCCGCACATCCTCGAGCGCTACTGGGGCTACAGCTCGTTCCGTCCGCTCCAGCGCGAAGCGATGGGCGCGATCCTCTCCGATCGCGACTCCCTCGTCGTCCTGCCGACCGGCGGCGGGAAGTCGTTGTGCTTTCAGGCGCCCGCGCTCGCGCGGCCCGGTCTGGGCCTCGTGGTCTCGCCGCTCATCTCGCTGATGAAGGATCAGGTCGACACCCTGGTCAGCAACGGCGTGCCGGCGGCGCTCTTCAACAGCACGCTCGGTCCCGAATCAAAAGGCCGACGTTGCCGCTGGTCTGCGCGCGGGTCGATTTCGGCTGCTCTACGTCTCGCCGGAGCGGTTGGCCGGCGAGGGCAGCGAGTCGTTCCTGGCGCTGCTCTCGCAGTGCCGCGTCGGTTTCATCGCCGTGGACGAGGCGCACTGCATCAGCCAGTGGGGCCACGATTTCCGGCCGGAGTATCGCCAGCTCGGGAACCTCCGCACGAAGTTTCAGGACATCAGCCTGCACGCCTACACCGCGACCGCGACCGCGCGGGTACGCCGCGACATCGTCGTGCAGCTCGGGCTGAAGAATCCGGTCGAGCTCGTCGGATCGTTCGATCGACCCAATCTGGTGTATCGCGTGCTGGCGCGCTCCGGTCTGAAACGCCAGCTCCTCGACGTGCTCGAGCGTCATCGCGGCCAGGCGGGCATCGTCTACTGCACGTCACGCCGCGAGGTCGACGCGCTGGCCGCGTGGCTGACTGAAATCGGTGTGCGGGCGAGGCCGTATCACGCCGGCCTCGCAGACGAGGAACGAAGCCGCAACCAGGACGCGTTCCTCGACGAGCACGCGGACGTCGTCGTGGCGACGGTGGCGTTCGGCATGGGGATCGATCGATCGGACGTGCGGTTCGTCGTGCACGCCGGCGCGCCGCAGTCGCTCGAGCACTACCAGCAGGAGTCCGGACGCGCGGGACGCGACGGGCTCGAGGCCGAGTGCCTGTTGATTTACTCGGCGGCGGACTTCTTGAAGTGGCGCGTGATGCTCGAGCGGAACGGCGAGCTGACCGACTGCGCGGCGGACGCTGCTCCGGGACATGGAGCGCTACGCGGCGAGCGTCGGCTGCCGGCACCGGCGGCTGATCGGGTACTTCGGCGAAGAGTACGAGCGCGACGACTGCGGCGCCTGCGACTACTGCCTCGAGGAGCTCGAGGCCGTGCCGGACGCGTCCGTCCTCGCGCGCAAGATCCTGTCGTGCGTCGCGCGGGTCGGGCAGCGCTTCGGCGCCGCGCACGTGACAAACGTGCTGCGCGGCAGCGACACGGACCAGGTCGCGGCGCGCGGTCACCATCAGCTGAGCACGTTCGGACTGCTGAAGGACGCCAGCGTGCCGGAAGTCAGGGGCTACATCGAACAGCTGACGGCCCACGGACTGTTGCGTCAGACGGACGAGCGAGTTCCCGGTGCTCGAGCTGACCGACGCCGGAGTCCGGCTGCTGAAGGACGCCGCGAGCGAACCGGAGCTTTCGCTGGCGCGTCAGCGCAAGCCGACGCGCGATCGGCTGCCTCGCCGCGCACGGGTCGAAGCCGAGACGTGGGAGGGTGTCGATCGCGATCTGTTCGAGCGGCTGCGCGCGCTGCGCCTCGAGATCGCGCGGTCGCGCGGCGTGCCGCCCTACGTGATCTTCCACGACACGACGCTGCGCGACATGGCACGGCTCAAGCCGACGTCAGTCGATGCGCTTCGATCGGTCTACGGCGTCGGCGAGCGCAAGGCCGGTGATCTCGGCGAGATGTTCCTCGCCGAGATCCGAGCGGCGCTGGGTTAGGCCGATCCAGTTTCGTTCAGCTGCTTGCGGTACACTTCCACGATGCGTGTGCGACTTCCACTGCTGGCCATCCCACTGCTCGTCACGGCGCTGAGCGCGGCGGATCCGAAGCCCGAAGAAACGTGGCCAGGATTTCGCGGCCACGACATGAGCGGCGTCGCGCCAGGCTGGCAGCGTGCCGGAGCGGTGGACGAGCGACCGACAACGTGCGCTGGAAGGTGGCGATTCCCGGCCAGGGCTGGTCGTCGCCGATCGTGTGGGGCGACACGCTCTTCGTGACGTCCGGCATCAGCGGCAAACCGTTCAAGCAGCCGACGCCAGGGCTCTACGGCAACGACTACATCGCCGAGCTGCGCGCGCAGGGTCTTTCCGGACGAGGAAGTCATGCGCCGCGTGCGCGCGCGCGACAACGAAACGCCCGACGAGTCCGACGAGATCCGCTACATGGTCTACGCGCTCGACGCGAAGACCGGCGACATCAAGTGGGAGCGGAGGCCTACCGCGGCAAGCCGTCCGGCGGCCGGCATCGCAAGAACACTTACGCCTCGGAGACGCCGTTCACCGACGGCGAACGGCTCTACGCGTCGTTCGGCCAGAACGTCGGCCTCTTCTGCTACTCGCTCGACGGCAAGCTGCTGTGGAAGAAGCAGTGGCCGCCGCAGCCGATCTACCTCGACTTCGGTACCGCGTCGTCGCCGATCGGTCCACGACGGCCGCGTCTACGTGCTGCACGACAGCGAGGCCGAGTCGTACATCGCGGCGCTCGACGCGAAGACCGGCAACGAAATCTGGCGCACGCCACGGCCCCGGACCGGCCTTCCTCGCATCGTCCTGGACGACGCCGTTCGTGTGGACGAACAGCGCGCGGACCGAGATCGTCACGACCGGACATGGCCAGATCCTGTCGTACGGCCTCGACGGCAAGGAACTGTGGCAGCTCACCGGCATGTCGATGCCGACCGCGTCGCCGATCTCGTGGAACGGACGTGCTCTACGTCGGCACCGGATCGCAGGGCGACGCGAATCGTCCGTTTCTCGCGATCAAGCCCGGCGCCACCGGCGACATCACGCTGGCCGCCGAGCCGACCAGCAACGAGTTCGTCGTCTGGCGCCATCCCCGCGCGTCGGGCTACACGCCGTCCGCGCTCGTCCACGACGGCCGCGCCTATCTCGTCCACGACACCGGCATCATGACCGTGCTCGACGCGAAGACCGGCAAGGAGATCTACAAGGCCCGGGTCGGCGGAGGCGGCCACACGTTCTCGGCCTCGCCGGTCGCGGCCGGCGGCCGCCTCTTCCTGCTGACCGAAGAAGGCGTCACGTTCGTGCTGGACGGCGGTGACGCGTACAAGGAAATCGCCAGGAACGATCTCGGCGAGATGTCGCTCGCGTCGCCCGCCATCGCCGCGGGTGCGATCTACATCAGGACCGAATCGAAGCTCTACAAGATTGGCGGGAATTAGGTCCGGGGCATCCAGCACGCGACCACCGCCACCACCGCAGCCGCAGCGTCACCGCCAGGTAGGTCAACGGATCCATGCAGGGTAGGATCCTCACAGATGGACAAGGCCCTGGACGCTCAGGCTGACGCCTTCGCGCAGCTGCTGGCGCTGTCGCCGGGCGAGCCCGATCGCGCGTTCCGTCAGGCGGCGCAACTGGCCGAGGGCCTGTTCCCGCATCAGATTGAAGGCGTCGCGTTTCTCCTGGGCCGCAGGCGTGCGATCCTCGCCGACGACATGGGGCTCGGGAAAACGCGCCAGGCGATCGTCGCGTTGCGTCATGTCGCGCCCGACGGCCCATATCTGGTCGTGAGTCCCGCGTCCGTGAAGCGAAACTGGGCGCGCGAGATACTTATCGCCGCGCCAGAGACCTCGGTCCAGGTCATCGAGCGTGGCGCGACGTCCGCGGAAAACCAGGACTGGATCGTCGTCAACTACGACATCCTGGCGAAGCACATCGACGCGCTCGGACGGATCGCCCTGGGCGGGCCTCGTCTTCGACGAGGCGCACTACCTGAAGAACCACCGGAGCGCGCGCAGCCGCCTGGCCGTCCAGCTGGCCGACCGCGCGAAGTCGCGTCTCGGTCACGATCCGGCCGTGTACCTGCTGACGGGGACGCCGCTCACGAACCGTCCGCGCGACCTCTTCGTGCTGCTGCAGATCGTCGGCCATCCGCTGGGGCGCAGCTTCCTGTCCTTCGCGAAGCGCTACTGCGCGGCCGAGAAGAACGAGTACGGCTGGCAGACCCGCGGCGCCTCGAACATCGAGGAGCTGACGGTGCAGCTCCACGGCGTCATGCTGCGGCGGTCCAAGGATCACGTGCTGGCCCTTCCGCCGAAGATCCGGACGTGGTTGCCGGTCGAAGTCCCGAAAGGCACTGGCGTTCGTGACATGAGGAAGGTCGTCGATCTGCTGATCAGCGAGGAACGCGTGGCGCCGGGATCGACGATCAGCCAGAGCCGTCTTCGCGGGCGGTTGCTGCAGGCCGTCACGAAGGCACGTCAGGCGGTCGCGGCGGCCAAGTTGAGCGCGACCATCGACTTTGCCACCGGTGCCATCGACCAGGGAGAGAAAGTCATCGTCTTTACGTGTTTCGAGGAGCCGATCAACCAGCTGTCGGGTCACTTCGGACGCTCGGCGGTCGTCGTCACCGGCGCAACGCCTGCCGAGAAGCGTCAGGGGCTCGTGGATCGATTTCAGCAGGACGACAGCATCAGGGTTTACCTTGCGAACATCATCGCAGGCGGCATCGGCACGAACCTGACGGCGGCGACGCAAGTGGTGTTCAACGATCTGGACTGGGTGCCGGCGAACCACTGGCAGGCGGAGGATCGTGCCTATCGCATCGGCCAGACGAGGACGGTCAACGTCACCTACATGGTGGCGGGCAACACGATAGACGACTTCGTCCAGACCGTGCTCGAGAAGAAAGCCACGCTCATCTCGGCCGTCGTCGACGGCAAGGCGCTCGCGCCGGACGCGTCGCGCGATGTGCTCGATGAGCTGCGGCACACGGTTCGCGCGCTGTCGTCAGGCCTGGCGGAGACGCCCGCGGGAATCGATGGCGACGCGCTCGTCGACCGGCTGCTTCGTCAGGCGCGGGATGAGATGGCCGCGAGTGTAGCGGGCGCATCCGGCGCGGCGGTGCGTACGCCTGAGGAGATGGAAGCGCTCAGACGCGCGGTCGACGCGCTGGCGAAGGCGCTGTCAGCTCCCCCGGTCGAGCGATTTCGATACGCGAGTGCCTCGCACCCGGGCGTCGAGTACCAGATCACCGTCGACGGCGCCGACGTGATGTGCACCTGTCCCGGCTTCGAGTACCGCGGCCAGTGCCGCCACTCGCGCGATATCAAGGCGGCGCTGGCCGTCGGCAAGCCCGCTCCCGCCGGCTATCGACCAGCCTAGAAAAAGAAAAAGGGACGACTGTGTCCCTTTTTCCCTTTTCCCTTTTCCCTTTTCCCTTGTTATTGCCCCCCTCGTCCTCCCCCGCGGCCCTGCGGCAGCGGCGGCATCTTGTCTGCGGGGAAGCGCGGCAGCATCTCGTCGCGCATCGCGAGGTGATAGAGCACCGAGGCGATCGTGATGGCCGACTGCTTGACGTCCTGCTCGATGACGCGCTCGTAGGTGTCCAGGTTCGTGTGATGGGTGTGCGAGCTGTATTCGATCGGATCCTGCCCGAAGCCGATCCCCGTCAGGCCGACGTTGTTGAACGACGTGCTGTCGGTGCCGCCGATGCTCCGGCTGGTCGACGCTGACGCGCCGAAGACGCCGAAGTCCTCGAAGGGCTTCAGGATCTCGCGAACGATCCGCCGCGGCCTCAGGCGGACCGAAGACGCCGGCGCCACGCGCGCGCCCGGTGCCCGAATCGATGTTGAGGTACGCCATCAGCTTGCTGAACTCCGGCTTCGGGTCTCGAACGAACCGAAGTGCTCCTTCACGTACGCCTGCGAACCGAGCATCCCCTGTTCCTCGCCGCTCCACAGCGCGACGCGAATCGTCCGGCGCGGCTTGACGCCGATCGCCTGCAGGATGCGCGCGGCTTCCATCATGACGGCGCAGCCGATCGCGTTGTCCGTCGCGCCGGTCGCCGAATGCCACGAGTCGAGATGTCCGCCGAGCATCACGACTTCGTCTTTCTTGTCGGTGCCGGCGATTTCCGCGATCGCGTTGTAGGCGGTCGTCCCCTCCGGGATAGAGCTTGTTGACGATGTTGAACTGGAGCTCGACGGGCGTGCCATCCTCGAGGATGCGCGCGATCCGGCCGTAGTCCTCGTTGCGCATGACGACGGTCGGCACGGCCTTGGCCATGTCGTAGCTGCGATTCTGAAAGGCGATGATCTGACCGTGCTCGCGCGCCGCGTCGTTGATGCGGAGCCTGGCGCCGCTCGCCACCAGGAAGTCACTGATGCGCTGCGTGACGTCGTTGGCCGCCATCGCGCCTTCGCGCGGGGCGGGCTGATCGCCACGGCCGCCGCGCCCCTCACCGCGTCCGCCGCGGCCCTGACCGGGCGGCGCGTTCGGATCGTACTGTTGCTTGACCTGTTCGTCCGCCCGGCGCTTCGCGGGCGGGGTGATGTTCACCGGCACCACGCGCCATTTCCCGACCAGAACGATCGCGTTCTGCACTTCTGGTTTGATGCTCTCGAGGTACTTCTCGAGCTCGGCGCCCGTCGGCTGATCGGGTGGAATCAGGTTGAACGCCTTGGCGGTCACTGTCCCGTTCGTGCCCGGCGTCCACGCCAGGACCTCGAATTCGAGCTTGTCCTTGACGGGCGAGGTGATGGCGCCCGACGCGAAGTCGTTCGTCCAGCCCGGCTTGCCCCAGGCCCACGGCTCCATGCGGCCGGTGGTGAAGCCCCAGGTCTGCATTTCCTTGATCGCCCACTCGCCGGCCGCCTTGAGGCTTGGCGAACCGGTGACCCGCGGTCCATAGACGTCGGTCAGGAAGTGCAGGGTGCGCATGATCTTCGAATTGTTCATGCCTTCCTGACGGATCTTCGCGTTGATTTCCGCGTCGATGCGTTCCTCGGCGGCAAAGGGCGGCGCCGCCAGCACTGTCAGCCCGACCGCGAGCGCGAGCGTTCTGTGTTTCATGAAGACTCCTGGAAAACGAATGGGGGATTATACTCTGCCCGGGAAAAGGTGCCTGGCCACTATGAAGAAGCAGAGTCGACGGTCGGCGCTGAAGGCGCTCGGCGCGCTGGCGGCAGCGCCGGCGGGGCTGACCGCCGGCCCGCGCCAGCAGGGCGCGCCGCCGGCGCTTGACGCCAATACGCTCAACGCCATCGCGGAGGCGGTACTGCCCGATGAGATGGGCGCCGCAGCGCGAGACGCGGTCGTGACGCGGTTTCTGCAGTGGCTGCGCGGCTATCGCGAGGGCGCGGACACCGATCACGGGTACGGCTTCACGCGTCTCCGCAAGCTGGGACCCTCGCCGGCTGCGCGCTATCCGGCACAACTCGCCGCGCTCGACGCGGCGGCCGGCCAACGGTTCCACACGCTGTCGATCGACAGACGTCGCGCCGTGATCGCGCAGGCGCTGACGGAAGCCAAGGTCGAGCGCCTGCCAGGCCGGCCGTCGGGCGCTCACATCGCCGCGGACCTGATGGCGTTCTACTTCAACTCCGCCGCCGCCGTTCGATCTCTGCTACCGCGCCGCCGATCGGCCGGGACAGTTGCCGCGGCCTCGCGGATCCGAGAACGCCGAGCCACGGTGACCCGCTGAGAGCTGATCATGCCCACCCACGAATCGGACGTCTGCATCATCGGCGGCGGCATCAGCGCGGCCATGCTCGCCGAGAAGCTGTTCGAGCTGAAGCCCGGCTCTCGCGATCACCATCGTCGAAGCCGGCGCGAGGATCTTCGACTTCGAGAACCGCATGCAGTACCGCCAGCGGATGCTCGACTACGGCGAGAACGCCTGGCCGGAGGACTTCATCGACGACCAGGCCGGCGCCGGCATCATCTCGCGGACGATGGCGGTTGGCGGATAGCGCGCTGCACTGGGGCGGCGTGACCAACCGGTTCTCGGAAGAAGATCTGACGCTGCAGTCGCGCTACGGCCTGGCGATCGACTGGCCGCTCACGTGGACCGAGCTCGAGACGTCATTACTGCGAGGCCGAGCGCCGTCCTGGGCGTGTCCGGCGAAGCCGGGCCCGCTGCCGGAGGACCGCCGGTCCGAGCCGTACCCGATGGCGCCGATGCCGCTCTCGTACAACCTGCGGTCGCTGAAGGCGTGGGCGGAGAAGAGCGGCATCCCGTTCTGGGGCACGCCGCAGGCGAAGAACACGCGGCCCTACGACGGGCGGTCGGTCTGCCTGCGCTGCAACACCTGCGAGATCTGCCCGACCGGCGCGCGATACTCGCCGGACTTCACGTTCAAGCAGCTCCTCGCGGCGAAGAAGATCGTGCTGCACGACCGGACGCTCGTCCGCCGGCTGCGACTCGATCCAGCGGGCAAGCGCATCGTGGCCGCGGACGCCGTGTCGCGGGCGCGAAGCGGAGAGACGATCGACTACCGCGCGAGGACGTTCGTCCTGGCGTCGGGCTACTGCTGGACGCCGCATCTGCTGCTCGCGTCATCCCCACACGGGCTCGCGAACAGCTCGGGACTGGTCGGGAAGTACATGACCGGCCATGCGTTCGTCGGCCGCGCAGGTCGAGCTCGACGCGAAGCTCTATCCGGGGATGAACGAGCAGCACAGCCTCATCTCGCGACAGTTCTTCCGCTGCGCGGACGGACGCGCCCTACGTCCGACACGATCTGCGCGTCTGGGAGAGTGCCGCCGGGACGCGATCCGCGGTTGAAGGACGCGGCCGGCGAGCTGCTGTTCGGCGACGCGCTGCTGGAGGACTGGCGATCGCGGACCGTGCGCGGCGCAGCACGCGTCCGCGCCTACTACGACGTCCATCCGGCGCCGGACAGCGCGCTGACGCTCGATCCGTCGAAGAAGAACGCTTGGGGCGATCCGCTGCCGGCGATCCGCCACGTCGCTCGACGAGCCGACGCGCGCCCGCGCCGCCGCGACGAAGCGCGCACATCCTCGGCGTCTTCGAGCAGCTCGCGCAGCGCGAACAACGGCCGGATTCTCGAGTACGAGCGAAGGCGAGCTATCTCGATCATCCCGCCGGCGGTTGCCGGATGGGCACCGATCCCGCGACCAGCGTCTGCGACAGCTACGGCCGCACGCACGACCACGAGAACCTGTTCGTCGTCGGATCGCCGACGCTGCCGACCGGCGGATGCACGAACGGCACGCTGACGTTTGTGGCGCTGACGCTGCGGTCGGCGACGCAGATCGCGGGCTGACACTGTAAACTGAATTCATGCGCCATCGAGCTCGTCCTCTTGGCTCGGCCGCCCTCGTCATCGCCGCGTGCGCGATGGGCACGCCGTCTGCCTCGACGGCCCAGCGGGCCCAGGCCCAGAGCACCGCGCCCGTCTCCGGCTATCGTGTCGTGAAAATCTACCCGCACGATCCGCGTGCCTTCACGCAGGGACTCCAGTACGTGGACGGCATGCTGTACGAGGGAACCGGCCAGTTCGGGCAGTCCAGCTTGCGCAGGGTGCGACTCGAGAACGGCGAGGTGCTGCAGAACCAGCCGCTCGACGCCAAGTACTTCGGCGAGGGCATCACGGTCTTTGGCGACACGATCGTGCAGCTGACCTGGAAGTCCGAAATCGGGTTCGTCTACGACCGCAAGACCTTCAAGCAGCTCAAGACGTTTACGTATCCCGGCGAGGGCTGGGGGCTGACGCACGACGGCAAGCGGCTCATCATGAGCGACGGCTCTCAGGCGGGCGTGCTGCGGTTCCTCGATCCGGCCACGTTGAAGGAAACGGGACGGATCACCGTTCGCGACGGCGGGGCCCCAGTGGCGAATCTGAACGAGCTCGAGTACGTGCGCGGCGAGATCTACGCCAACGTGTGGACCACGCACCGGGTCGCGCGGATCTCACCGAAGACCGGACAGGTGACGGGCTGGATCGATTTGACGGGACTGCTCGATCCCCGCGACGCCGCAGGCGTTGATGTCCTCAACGGGATCGCTTACGACGCCGCGGGAGATCGACTGTTCGTGACGGGCAAATACTGGCCGAAGCTGTTCGAGATTCAGATCGTCGCACGACGAAGAGCGCGGGACTTTAGTCATCCGAGGGGCTTCGCCCCTCGGACTCCCCGACACGCTCTCTCGCGCGCCGCTTCGCCGGCGCGCTCCGGTCGCGTGGCTCGCTCGCGATGCTCGCTCGCACCGTGGAACGAGCGGCAGGTCCCTTCGGTCCTTATCGCGCGGGAACGCCCAGCTCGCCCAGCTTCGCAATCATGTCTTCCGCGGACGTCGCCGGCTTCACAGCCTTGTCGATTGCCTGGATCCTGCCGTCCGCGCCGATGTAGAAGGTCCACCGGTTGGCAAATCCCCGCTGGCTGAGCACCCCGTAGGCCTGCGCGGTCGCCTTGGTCGGATCGCTCAACAACGGAAAGTCCGCCTTCTCGGATTCGGCGAACTTCGTGTTCTCTTCGACCGGATCCACGCTGGCCATGAAGTAGGCCACCTTGTATTTGCGGATCTTGTCGCCGTTCTGCGCGAGCGACTTGCACTCGATGGTGCATCCGCTCGTGAAGGCCTTCGGGTACCAGGCCACGACCACCGCCTGCTTGCCCTTGAAATCGGAGAGCTTGTAGGTCTTGCCGTCCGATGCCTGCAGGCTGAAATCCGGGGCCGGATCACCAACTTTCAGTTCGGACGCCGGCGTCTGTGCATTCATTCCAGTAGCCATTGTCAGCACCGCCGCGAGAATCACCGCGTTACGCATCAACTCCTCCGTGCCGTAGCATCTTAGCCCACGGCTACGGCGTTGGACGCGCCCCGGACACCCGGGGGTTCAAAGGCGTTATCATGAACTCATCATGTGCCGGAATATCAAGACGCTCCGCCGCCCGGAGGGGAGCCCGACCGATCAGGAGCTGAGAGACGCGGCTCTGCAGTTCGTCCGGAAGATCAGCGGTTTCAACGCCCCGTCTCAGGCGAATCGCGAAGTGTTCGACGCGGCAGTCGAGGACGTCGCGGCCGCCGGTCGCAAGCTGTTCGACTCGCTGCACGTGCGCGCGACCCCCAGCTCTCGGCGAAATGACCGCGGCTCGACGCAGCGAATCAGGTCACCGATGATTGATTACGTCGAGGACCTCCGATCGACCGTCGTGCGCGAGGCCGCACGGCTGCTGACTGTGCCCGGCCCCGCGGCGTCCGTGCGGCCCGCGCCGGGTAAGTGGTCGGCCAAGGAAGTCGTCGGCCACCTCGTCGACTCGGCGGCCAACAATCATCAGCGATTCGTCCGCGCCCAGTTCCAGGACGACCTGATCTTCCCCGGCTACGCCCAGGAGGACTGGGTCACGGCGCAGCGCTATCAGGACGCGCCCTGGCCGCACCTTGTCCAATTGTGGCGCGAGTACCAATCTCCACATCGCCAGGTTGATCGACGCCATGGACCCCGACGTCCGGCTCCGCGAGCGGCGGCGGCACAACCTCCACGAGCTCGCGTGGCAGGCGTGGCCTGCTGATCGGCCGGCCACACTCGACTACTTCATGCGGGATTACGTCGGGCACCTGCACCACCATCTGCGGCAGATAGAGGCGCTGGTCGGGACCCACGCGTCCAGTCGTCTATCGAAAGGAGCTGATGTCGATGCCTGAAGTCTTCGTTGCCCTGATGCGACTGCGCGCCGCGACGTCAGCCCTGGTCGTTTCCGCCTGCCTGGTGATGTGCCCGGATACGGGCCGTTCCGCCGCCGGCGACAACTGGCCCAGCTTCCGCGGCCCGTCCGCCTCCGGCGTCGCCGACGGTCAGCGGCTGCCGGACACGTGGGACGCCGCGACGAACCGGAACATCGACTGGAAGATCGAGGTGCCGGGGCTCGCGCATTCGAGCCCGATCGTCTGGGGCGACAATCTCTTCCTCACGACCGCCATCAGCAGCCGGCCGGACGCAACCTTCAAGCCCGGTCTGTACGGCGAAGGCACGGCGTCCGAAGATCGGACGGTGCACCGCTGGGTGGTGATGGCGATCAACCGGCGGACGGGGAAGACGATCTGGCAGCAGGACGCGTACAAGGGGCAGCCGAAAGAGAAGCGACACATCAAGGCCACCTACGCGAACGCGACACCGGCGACCGACGGCCGATACGTCGTGGCGTTGTTCGGCTCTCAGGGACTCTATGCGTTCGACATGAACGGCAAGCCGCTGTGGAGCAAGGATCTCGGCGTGCTCAACACCGGCGCGTACGATCTGCCCGAGTACGAGTGGGGCACCGCCAGCTCGCCCATCATCTACAACGATCTCGTGATCGTGCAGTGCGACACGCAGAACGAATCGTTCGTGCTGGCCGCTGACATCAAGACCGGCCGCACCGTGTGGAAGACGACGCGCACCGAGCTGCCGTCATGGGGCACGCCGACGGTGTACGTGCCGTCAGGCGGGGGACGGCCGGAGCTCGTGACCAACGCGTCGAACTTCGTTCGCGGCTACGATCCTGCGACGGGCGAGGAGCGCTGGCGCCTGGGCGGCAGCTCGAAGATCACCGCGCCCACGCCCGTGTTCTCGAAGGGCATCGTGATCGTCGCGAGCGGACGCGCGCCGGAACGCCCGATCTTCGCGATCAGGCCGGGTGGGAGCGGCGACATCACCCCGGCAAGCGGCGCTGAGTCTGGTCCGAACGTCTCCTGGCGCAAGACCGGCCGCGGCTCGTACATGCCCACACCGATCATCTACGGTGACACGGTCTACGTGCTCGGCAACGCCGGGCTCTTCGACGCGTACGAGCTGACGAGCGGCAAGGAGGTCTACCGGCAGCGCCTCGAGCACAAGGGCAGCGGCTTCAGCGCATCGCCCGTGGCCGCCGACGGCCGCATCTATCTCTCCAGCGAGGACGGCGATATCTTCGTCGTTCGCAGCGGACCGACGTTCGAGCTGGTCGCGAAGAACTCCATGGGCGAACCGATCATGGCGACGCCGGCGCTGGCCGGCGGAATCGATGTACGTGCGCGGCGAGAAGCACCTGTTTGCCGTGAACGGTCAGCCGCGACCGGCAGATGGATCGTCGCGGTAAAATCTGCGACAACGTTTCTCAGACGTCGGATCGGCACGTCAAGAACGTGCTAGTATTGCCGTATCCCCCCAGAACTCAGCGGCTGTCCGTAGCGTGGCGGGCAGAGGTGCGACAGATCGTCGCGCGCGGTGGACCCATTCGTGAAGAGAGCCGATTGAGGAGGCACGAATGTCCGAGACAGAACCGCTCCAGTTCGATCGGGCCGACTATGGCGAAACGGCGGCGACAACGGCCTGCGCCGAGTGCAAGAACACCCTCCAGCGGGTCGTGCGACGAGTTGAATGGTGGGCTCCTGTGTCCCGAGTGCGCGACGAACGCCCGCGCGGCATTCGAGGGCGGTACGCGCGCTGGGCGCGCGATCAAGGCGATTGTTGCAGGTGCCGTCGCTGCGCTGCTTGGGGCCATTCTTTACTACGCCGTCGCCGCGCTCACCGGCTATGAGTTCGGCCTGATCGCGATCGTCGTCGGGTTTGCTGTTGGAGCCGCCGTGCGGTGGGGAAGCAACGGCCGCGGCGGCTGGGTGTACCAGACGCTCGCGATCGCGCTCACCTACCTCGCCATCGTCGCCACATACGTGCCGGCTGTCTTCGAGGCATTTCAGAATCCGGACACCCAGGTCTCGGACTCGGCGACGCCGGGCTCGGAGGCCAACCAGCCCGCAGCTGACACGGCTGCCCAGCCCGTGTCGCTGACGGAGACGTCCGATCAGCCGCCGTCCGCCGGCGAATTCGTGGCTGGCATACTCATCATCGGGTTGCTGGTCTGCGTCGCGCCGTTTTTGGCAGGGTTCGAGAACATCATGGGCCTCATCATCATCGGAATCGGTTTGTATGAGGCCTGGAAGCTCAATCGGCGTACGCCGTTCGAAATGACGGGTCCCCACCAGGTGCAGGCCGTCGCGCGATCGGCATGACGTCGACCGCCGGGTCATCCGTGGCCGCCGCGATCGCGTGTCCTGACTGCGGCACGGCCATCGCGCCCTCGCTGACGTCGTGCCCTGCCTGTCACCGCCTCGTTCATGCCACGACGTTGAGAGAGCTGGCCGAGCGCGCCGCGGACGCAGCGCGTGCCGGTGATCTCGCGGGCGAGCTGTCTGCCTGGCGAACGTCTCTCGAGCTCCTGCCTCCCGACTCGCGGCAGTTCCGCACCATTTCCGACCGCGTTGCCGCGTTGAGCAAGGCCGCCGACGCAGCCGAAACCACCATCGCCCCTCCACCGTCCACCGGTGCCTGGAAGTGGCTGGTCGCGCTCGGTCCAGATCGGCTTGCTCCTGTGGAAGTTCAAGTTCCTGGTCGTCCTGGTTCTCACGAAGGGCAAGCTGCTGCTCCTGGGGCTGACGAAGAGCACCACGCTCTTCTCGATGCTGCTCGCCCTCGGCGTCTACTGGACGACGTGGGGGTTGCCGTTTGCGTTCGGCTTCGTGATTTCGATCTACATCCACGAGATGGGGCACGTCGCGGCGCTCCACCGATTCGGCATTCGTGCGTCGGCGCCGATGTTCATTCCGGGCGTCGGCGCACTCGTCCGCCTGCGCCAGTCACCCGCCAACCCGTACCGAGGACGCTCGAGTCGGACTGGCCGGGCCCTGGTGGGGACTTGGTGCCGCGATCGCCGCCTACGTCGGATCGCTCGCCGGCGGAGGCGCGCTGTGGGCCGCGATCGCCAAGACCGGCGCGTGGATCAATCTGTTCAACCTCATGCCGATCTGGCAGCTGGATGGCGGCCGCGGGTTCCGAGCGATGACGCGCCCCGATCGCTGGCTCGCCGCCGGGGCCCTGGCAGCCGGCTGGATGATCACCGGCGACGGCTTGTTCGTGCTGTTGCTGCTCGTCGCCATCGGGCAGGCATTCAGCGGCTCTGCTCCCACCGAGCGCGATTCGGGCGCCACGACGCAATACGTCGCGCTCACGATCGCGCTCTCGATCGTCTTCAGAATCGCGCAGCCGTTTTAGTCTAGAAGCTGCCTGATGACCTGCCGCTAGTTCCACGGTGCGAGCGAGCATCGCGAGCGAGCCACGCGACCGGAGCGCGCCGGCGAAGCGGCGCGCGAGAGAGCGTGTGGGGGAGTCCGAGGGGCGAAGCCCCTCGGATACTCAAAGCCCGTGAGCCGCCATCAGCGAGAGAGGCCACAGCGCAAAGACCACGAGGCCGAAGCCTGTGGGACGAGGGATGCGGAACGGTAGATCATCGCGACGCCGGTGATCAGCGCGACGACGATCGACCGATTGAAGTCCGGACGCAAGAGCAGGACCGACGACCACACCAGCGCCGCGACCGGGGCCGGCAGCCCGACGAAACCGTCGCCGCTCCCGTGCGTGACGTTGTAGGCCGCAAGCCGAGTCAGCGCGCAGCAGGCGTAGATCGTGCCCGCCAGCCACCACCACGCGTCGGGTCGGCCAATCGTCCCTGTCGAAGCCAGGAGCACGCCCATCGATGCCACCGGCGCCGCGCCGAACGCGATCGCGTCCGACAGGCTGTCGAGCTCGACGCCCATCGTCTGTTGATCGCTCGTGCGCTTGAAGAGCCGCGCGAAGCGGCCGTCGAACGTGTCCGCCAGCGCCGCGACCGCGAGCAACGCGCCAGCCCCTGCGGCGCTCCCGTTGACGGCCGCAGCAATCGCGCCAATGCCAGCGGCCAGCGCGAGGTACGTAAGCAGATTCGATGCGTGGATGAACGACCCTGGTGATCTCATCGAGCACTCCTGCCGCTGTTCACTGGGTTTCGACCGCCGGAGCTCGTACAGACGCCGCCACGTGCTTACGACCCTCGAAAGGAAGCGCTGCGGGCGGACGCGATGCACCAGCGCGTACATCGGCAGGCGGTTGAGCATCAGGTCGAAGAGCGCCGACCGAAACCCGAGTGTCCATTCGCGCGCGTCGATGTCGATCCCGGTCAGCCGCGCAAGCTCGGCACGATGGCGCTCGACCCAGAACCCGAGATCGTCGGCCGATGCGTCTGATGGCAGCACGAAGCACAGCAGCTCCGCGAGATCGTGCTGCGGCGCACCGAGCGTCGCCAGCTCCCAGTCGTACGCGCAGAGCCGCAGGCCATCCGCCGTGTCGCCGGAGGGCCGCAGGCAGATGTTGCGCGGGTTGAAGTCGTTGTGAATCAGCGTGCGCGGCGATTCGTCCAGCGGACGCCACCAGCGGTCGACCGATGCGATGAGACGCCGCTGAATCGACGGCGATGGCGGGATCGGCCCAGGCGGAGAAGCGCGGCGCCGCATGTGACGCGAGGGCCGTCCACAGATCCGACATGTCCGTCATGTCGGCGGATGACGCCACGTAGCCGATCCACGGCATCCGTTGCAGTTCGGCGTCACGCCCGTACCAGGACGCGTGGAGCGCCGAGAGCCCTGCGATCGCGCAGTCGATGTGACGGGCGGTCCACGCTCGCGGTCGATCGACGGAGTCGATCAGAACGGCGTCCGACAGATCCTCGAGGACGAGCGTCCAGGTCCCGGCCTCGTCGTCTGCTTTCATCCCCAGCGGCGTTGGCAGGTGGATTTCAAACGGCCGGGCGCGTTGCGCGTAGATCGCCAGCTCGCGCACGTGCGACTGCGCGAAGCCCACGCGATGGGCCCAGCGCGCGTACGCCGCTCCGACCCGGTCGTCGCAGATGTTCGCCAGCGCGTCGCCGATCGCGATCGTGTCGCGGTCGCGAGGCCTTGACCTTGACGACGACGTTCTGAACGAGGGAATCGCGCTCCGGCCCGAACTCGCAGGCGGTACCGAAACAGGCCGGTCGGTTGCCTCGCGCGCCAGGCCGTCAGCTCGCTGACGATGCTGTGGGCGGAGATCCGGCCGAGCGGCTCCGCGGCGCAGACGCGCGTCCCCAGAAGGGCGGTGAAATCATCCGGCGTCAGCGATCCGCTCGCTCCCTTTCCGGGTGCGGACGCCAGAGGCCTGAAGACCGCGGGCGCCGGAAGACGCCCGTCCGCAACGAACGCATCGAAATAGCGCTCCAGCAGCTCCGCATCGAGCGCGGGGCGCGCGGCGTTCGATGCCAGATGGCGATCGGTCATCGCCGACGACACATGCGACCTGCGGCTTTCCTCATGAAGCTCCGGCAACGTCAGTCCGCCCGCGGCGGCCGGGCGATTGAGGAAGAACGAGCGCAGCGGCCGCAACGGATGCGGCGGACCATCCGCCGGCTTTGCCGTCTCGATTTCGAGCTGGCGCAGCCAGGCGTGATAGGGCACCAGCCGTACCGTGTATCCGTACGCGCGCATCCACAGGACGCACTCGCGCCAGTGCCGCGGGGCGGCATGCGCAAGGTGAAACACCCCACGACGATCGGACAGCCGCAGGATGTTGCGCGCGACGACGTCGACCGGGAGGCAGTCGAGCCGCCAGTCGAGATCGGGCGCGGTGCCCATGCGCACGCAGCCGCTGATCAGGCGCGCGAGCAGATCGTCGCCGTTGAACGCCCCCGTACCGCTGTGCCCGGAGATGAAGGACGGCCGATAGATCGACACGGGCAGTCCTCGTCTCTGCGCCGCGAGCACGAGCGCTTCGGCGACGACCTTCGTCTGCGCGTAGCCGAGATGCACACCGCTCAAGTGCGGCAACGCGTCGTATCGCTCGTCGACCCGCTCGGGCGCGTCCGTCGAGCAGCAGACCGAGAGGCTGGAGACGAAGTGAAACGGCAGCGCCCGAGGTGCGGCGAGGTCGAGCAGTTCGCGGGTGCCGCGCACGTTGGTCGGCGCGCAGACCGTGGTACGGCAGACCCAGTTGACGTCGGCGCCCGCATGGCAGATCGCATCGACACTGCCGGCGATCGACTCGAGCTGCGCGCGGCTCAGCCCCAGTCGCGGCTGCGAGAGGTCTCCGATCACGACGCGCACGCGTGATGCGGACGCGCGCGGGTCCACTCCTGCTGCGGCCAGCGAGCTGGACAGCCGATCGAGCGCGGTCGCGTGGGCGCCGCGGGCCCGGCGCGGAGCAGACACACAAGCGTGGCGGCCGATTCGTTCAGCAGCTCAGTGGCCAGCCAGCGCCCAGGAAGCCGGTGGCGCCGGTCAGCAGAATCGTGCCGGCGTCGCGCAGGCTGTGCAGGCGGGGCCCGCGACGCGCATTGGACGACACGTGCCAGTCGTTGGGTAGCACCGCGTCGGCGAGCATCTGCTCCAGCGGGTCGATCGCCGATCGCGGCTCGTCCGCGCGCAGACGCTCGACGCATGCGGCAAGCGCCCGCGCGTCGCGGCAGCCGGCGACGACATCTGGCGGCAACTCGATGCCGAGCGCGTCTTCGAGCGCGGCGGCGAGCTCGATCGTCCCGAGCGAGTCGAGCCCCAGCAGCGCGAACGGTGTCGACGGATCCGCGTCCGCGTGAGGCACGCGGGCCAGTCGCCCGCGAGCGTCGCGATTCTCGTCTCCAGCGCGCCGGTGTGACGTTGAGCCTCGGTCACGATGCGGCACGCTCGAGGTCCGCGGATGCGGGCGCTCCGTGCGCGGTCCACTGCCCGAGGACGTCGAGGGTTCCGGCCGCAAGCGCCCTGCGGCAGAGAAATCGCTGGAGCTTGCCGCTCGTCGTACTGGGCAGGCTCCCGGCGCGACCAGCGCGACGCTGCAGAGCTGCACGTCGTGGTCGTCGGCAACCTGCCGCCGGATGTCCTCGATCGAACGCTGCATCAGGGACGCGCCGGCGATACCAGCGAAGTCCGGCGCGCTCCGCGCATCGACTTCGGCGACGAGCGCGAGGTGCTCTTCGCCCGCGCAGTCGAGCGCGAACGCCGCGCAGCCGCCGGGACGCACGGCCGGGCTCGCGCGCTCGACGGTCAGCTCGAGGTCCTGCGGGTAGTGCTTGAGGCCGCGCACGATGAGGACGTCCTTGATCCGGCCGGTGACGAACAGGCCGCCGTCGCGGATGAACCCGAGGTCGCCGGTCCGGAGCCAGGGACCATCGCCGGTATCGGCGATGCACGCGTGGAACGTGGCGGCCGTGTCCTCGGACCTGTTCCAGTAGCCGCCGCGACGCTGGGCCCCGAAATCCAGATCTCGCCGACCTGGTCCGGACGACAGCGGGTGCGCCAGACGGGATCGACGATCGCCATCCGCGACCTGACGTCCAGGACGCCCGAGGCGACAAGCGACGTCCGGCCGGCATCCGGTGAAGGCGGGGACGTCGCGGCCCTGCCGCAGCGCATCGCGGTCGACCTCCAGCATCACAGGACCGTCGGAGGACGCGCTCGTGACGAGCAGCGTCGATTCGGCGAGGCCGTACGCCGGACGGAACGCGTCCCAGCGGAAGCCGCAGGCCCCGAACGCGCGCTGGAACGCGTCGAGCGTGGAGCGGCGGACCGGCTCCGAGCCGTTGAAGGCGACCCGCCAGGAGCTGAGGTCGAGCGCCGCGTCGATCGGCGTCGGACACCTCCGCGCGCAGAGGTCGTAGGCGAAGTTCGGTCCGCCGCTGTGCGTGGCGCGGACGCGTGAGATCGCCTGCAGCCACCGCGCCGGACGCTGCAGGAACGCCGCCGGCGACATCAGCCACGCCGGGAAGCCGCTGAACACCGGCTGCAGCACGCCGTCGATCAGACCCATGTCGTGGTTGACCGGCAGCCAGGAGACGCCGATCGTGTCGGTCGTCGCATCCCGCCAGACGTCACCGCGGGCGAGGTTGTGGAGCAGGTTGGCGTGCGTCACCATCACGCCGCGCGGCGCCGCCGTCGATCCCGACGTGTACTGCAGGAACGCCACGTCACCTTCATCCAGGTCTTTTTCCAGCCGCGGCCAGCGCCGGACACATCGGACGCCTCGTTCGGATCGGGCATTTGAGCCACGGGAGACCCTGCAGCTCCGGAACCGCCGCTTCCAGCATCACGCGCTTCGCGACGAGCGACGAGGGCGCGACGACGAGTGACATCCCCGCGTCCGCGATCATCCCGCGCAGCCGGGCGCCGGTCCGGTCGGCTCGTGACCGGAGGGCGGATAGACGGGCACGGCGATCGCGCCGGCGCCGAGGCAGCCGAAGAACGCCGGGACGAAGTCGAGACCGGGCGGAAAGAGCAGCAGCACGCGCGACCGCGAGGCGACTCGCGACGCGATCGCGGCCGCGGCCGCCCGGCTGCGGCGATCGAGCTCGGCCCAGGTGAGCCGATCGACCTCATGCTCTCCCGATGCAAGGAACGTGTAGGCCAGACCCTCTCCGTTCGTGGAGGCCCGTGACGCGAGGATGTCGACGATCGACCGCCGATGGTGGCTACGCCTGAGCGTCAGACGTCCATGCTGAAGCGCCTCGTGGCGTCGGACGAACAGGTCGCGCACGCGCTCCTTGTTGGCGATCAGATCCTCGAGCGCTCCAGTCGCGCGTGTCGATCGCCGGCAGCACGTAGACGTCGACCGTGCCCGGCCGCGCGTCGAAGCCACGCCGGATCGACCTCGGGCGGGATGTCGAAGTACATCGGCACGATCGGCGCGCGCAGATTCGTCGCGAGGTGGAACGCGCCCTTGTTGAAGTGACCGATCTGCCCGGTCGTGATGCGCCCGCCCTCGGGGCTGAGGTAGACCGACTCGCCGGTGCGCCGCAGCATGCGCTCGGCGCGCTGAAAGATGCGCCCGCGTTCCGCGGGTCGATCCTGCGGCACCGTGAAGAACGTCCCCATCATCCAGCCGATGATGCCGAGCGGCACGAACTTGCGCAGGAAGCCGCTCAGGAAGAAGCGGCAGTTCGGCAGGCCGAGCGCGACGAGGACGAAGAGGTCGAGCGTCGACGTGTGATTCGAGACGTAGACCGTCTGCGTCCGGGGAAACGGCGGTGCGTCTGATGCGACGCGGATCCGGACGCCGTAGCAGTCGCGGAGGATCAGGATCGCGCAGAGCATGCGTGCGCACGATCGCGCGCGTACGAGCCGCCGCGCGCGGAAGAGCGTCGACGCACGCCGATCGGCAGCAGCGAGCACAGCCGTCGCGATCGACGATCAGGTCGCCGTCGCGCGATCGCCAGCGTCCGGATGCGCGATCCGCGCGCGGCTCACGGCGCCCTCCGGCAGACGACCGTCTGCATCGCGAGGTTCAGGCGCCGTTCGAACAGCAGCACCGGCGCAGCGAGCAGCTGGCCGACGAAGTAGGGCACAGATCGCGCGGTCGAGGTTCAGGCCGCGCCCCTTCAGCAGGCGGAACGCGACGCCGGTGAAGAGGTAGAAGTAGGCGGGGAACGCGCCGTACGGCAGGTAGTCGACGACCTCGAACCCGGCGCGGCCGACGAGCGCGCAGGAGGCTGCTCGCGATCGAGAGCACGGTGTGCTGCGGCGCCTGCAGGCCCGGCCAGCGATCGCCGAACCACGCGGAACGTGCGGCTGTCGAGCCGCGGCACCTCGATGACCAGGCGGCCGCCCGGCTTCAGCACCCGGCGCGCCGTCGCGCAGGCTGCGCAGCGGATCGTAGTCGTGCTCGAGGAAGTGCCACATCGTGACGAGGTCGAACCGGTCGGGCGCCGAGCGGCGCGTCGTAGAAGAGGCCGCAGTGGAACTCGACGCCCCGGAGCGCGGGGCTGACGACAGGTCCTTGAAGTCGACGCCCGTCACGCTGCGCGCCGTACGCGCTGCCGCAGCCGCTCGAAGGAACGTCCCGACCGCGCAGCCGACGTCGAGCACCTCGCTGCCGGTCGCCAGCGTCACGTAGCGCGACACGATCGCGATCCTTGTCGGCGTCGAGCTTGTTCATCGCGCGCTCGAAGAGCGGCGTCAGCGACGCCCCAGTCGCGCTTCTTGCGATGCGCGATGTACTCGTCGTCGTAGTAGTCGCCGATGCGCTCGAGCGTGACGCGCGGGTTCTGGTAGCGAGGCCGCAGTCGCCGCAGCGTCACGAAGTGGAACGTCCCGGGCTTGCCGTCGAGGTCGTCCTCGCGCGTCGACGAAGGGCTGACGCTCGCGGCTGCCGCAGCAGGTAGCAGGCGACGAACTCGCAGCGCCGCCGACGTCGACTGCATGCGCGCTGCAGCGGTCGTCATGACGTGCGCTGCCGGAGAGCGTCATCGGCGGCCCCTCCGAAGAAGGTGTCCGAGCGGGCTGGCGCGTCGTGCCACGCCTCGTAGACAGGCACGCGGCGCATACGATCGCCGCCGCCGCACGCGGCAAGCGGCAGCGGCGATTCACGCGCGGCAGCTCGGCGAGCGATCAGCACGAACGCCGGGTACTTCGAGAAGCAGCGATGCAGTCGCCGAGCGACGGTCCGGCATCGGCGCGGCAGAGCGTACCAGGCTCCCAGCGTCGCGAGCATCGAGGAGCAGCAGCATCACGGCACGGCACAGCGCCGCCGATCGACCACGCGCAAGACGAGCGTTGATCGCGGCCAGCGCGAAGCGCCGACCACGACGAACGGCGTGGACGTCAGCGCGCGCGACGAGCACGCGCTCCGGATGACTGATCGCGATCGCGCTCGCGATCGGCGAGGTCGTCCCAGATGCGGAACTGCGCGATGCAGGATCAGCGCGTACGCCGCGTCGATCGACCATCGGCGGACGCCGGCCGATGCGCCGGCCTGCGCGGCCAGCGCGACGACCACCGCCACCGGCGCGAATGTGCGCAGCGGGAATCGCTCGCGCCAGTAGGCGCTCATCGAGATGGACGCGCAGCGACAGTCGCGCGCTCCACTGCTTCAATGCGCACGACGCCCCGGTCGCCGTCGACGTGCACCCGGTCGCGCCGTGCGGATCACGATCCGCGTCGCGTCGTGCGACGCCGACGACCGACGGGATGCCGAACTCGCGCGCGATGATCGCGCCGTGCGACAGCATGCCGCCGCGCTCGATGACGAGCCCGGAGATGAGCGGAAAGACCGGCCCCCAGCCGGGATCGGTCTGACGCGTGACGAGGACGTCGCCCGGCGCGCAGCCGGTGCGGCTTCGGTGACGTCGGCAGGACCGCCGCGCGCGCCGTCGTCGTCCCGCCGCACGCGCCGCGATCGCCGCCGAGCGTCCGGCGCTCGTCGAGCGCCGGCGCCGAGCGCCGACGCCGGGATCGGTTCCGAGCGCCGGCGCCGAGCGCCGACGCGCCGGCAAGTACTCGCCGTCCCCGAGCGTCGATCGCGTCGGGGGGCGTCGTCGCGCTGAGTCTCGTCGTGCGCGCGTCGCGCGCAGCGCGACGAGCGGCCGCACGTGATCCGGGAACATCGCGCCGCCCGCGACCAGCTCGTCGATCTCGTCGGCCGTCAGGAAGAAGATGTCGTCCGGCCGATCGAGCCGGCCGTCGGCGACGAGCCGCCCGCCGATCGCGAGCACGACGCGGCGCAGGCGGCTGTAGAGCAGCGCCTGCTTCAGCCGCGCGCGCTCGCGCAGCTGAATCGAGCGCTGCGTCCAGCCGAAGGACGATCGAGATCGGAAGCCATCCGCTGACGAAGCGGCCTCAGCCGGAGCCGTCGATCGAAGCAGTCGGGCCACGCGTTCCGTTTCGCGCACCCGCTCCGCTGCTGCTGCCGCAGCTGATCCGCAGGCGACTCGCCGTCCATCGCCGACGTAGGCCTTGAGCAGCTCGACGACCGGCGCCGGCTCCTCCTGGAAGCTCGGCACCGTCAGCATCAGCTCGCCCGAGCAGCGGAAGCCCCAGTCGGTCGAGAAAGCGATCGAACGCCTGCGCTGAACTCGGCGAAGCGCCGGGTCCGCGTCGATCGCGTCGAAGGACAGCCGCGGCCGGCTGCGTGCCGACGAAGAGTCGCAGCAGGCGCCGGTCAGCTCCGCACCAGTCCGCGACAGCTCCCACAGCTCGAGCGCCGGCCGGCCGCTGACCAGGCCCGGCAGCGCCTTGAGCAGCGTGTTGTGCAGCGCCTGCTGGTCCGCGGCCGGCAACGCGCGCGCCAGCAGCCGCTGCAGCAGCGCCGTAGCAGACCATCGACCCCGCAGTCGGCGAGCGACGCGTTCTTCCAGCGGTGGCAGCGGATCTCGAGGAAGCCGCGGAAGTCGTCGAGCAGATCCGCGAGCGGCCGGTCGTCGAGGCGTTCGGGTGCGTGCGTTCGCGCGAACGCGTCCGCCGTTCGCTCGAACCGTTCGACGCGCCGCGTGAGGAACAGGTACTGCCACGTCGTCTTCGCCGCGATGCCGACGAGCTCGAGCGCCTGGCGCAGTCGTGCCTGCCCGCGCCGGCGGCCACGATTGGCACTGGCGCCGGCGTCGTCCGCGCCGACGAACTGGTTGAACGAGGCGGCCAGCAGCTCGCCGAACGGCGCCGACGCGCAGCACGGCGTGGATGCTGGTCAGGTTGTAGTACATCCGCGCGCCGTGGACGCCGATGATGTGGCGCAGCGGCTGCTCCATCGCGTCGAGGCGCCGCTTCGACGATGCCGAACGCGCGGCCGAGGTTGCGGAAGTAGTGGTAGTAGCCCGTCGCGCGCGATCGAGTAGAGCAGCGGGGTGATCGGCTCCGGAAAGTTCTCGTTGACGTTGGCGTTCGACCACAGGACACATTGCGGATTGGTGCCTGCGGACTGCCGATCGTGGACTGCTGATTGGGGATTGCGGATTGCATTGTGGATTGCGGATTGATTGCGGATTGCGGTGATCGGCCGCGCCTGCACGATCCAGACGCGGCCTTGCGGCGTCGATCGTCCACTCGATGTCCTGCGGGCCGCCGAACACGCGTTCGATGTCCAGCGCGCGGCGGACGAGCCCGGCGATCTGCACGTCGTTGAGCGAGCCGGGAGAGCTGGTCTGGCGGCACGGGTCGATCGGGACGCGATTCGCTCGGACCAGCGCAGGTCCTGTCGCGAGATGCGTGACGCGCCCGGGATTCATCGCGCCGGCGACGAGCGCCTCCCCGTGGCCCTGCGCAGTACTCGAGGAGCAGCTCGCCGGTCGCTTCCGGGCGCAGCCGTGAAGAGCACGCCCGACATCGACGCGTCGATCTGCCGCTGGACGATGACGCCCATGCCCTCGAGCGCACGTTGCGCGCGCAGCGCTGTACGCGAGCACGCGCTCGGACCATCGCGAGGCCCACACGCGCAGGACGGCCTGACGCAGTCTGACCGGCGCCGCGACGTCGGAGATCGAGTCGAGCTGTCCGGCGAACGACGCCTCGCGCGAGTCTTCGCCGATCGCGGAGCTGCGGACGATCAGGCGTCCTTGGCGTCGAAGTCGAGGGCCGCGATCACGTCGCTCGGCAGTGGTGAATCGCGGACGAGCGCGGCGATGGTCTCCGCAGCGGAGCGGATGCCGATCGGGCAGCGCACGTCGAGCTTCGTCGTCAGCGCGGCGATGAGGGGCGGCAGATCGTTGTGAGCGAGAAAGCGCGACAGCGCGGCGTCGGTGACGACGACGCCGTCGGGCACGAGCGGATCGATCCTCATCAGCCGGGCAAGGTTCGCGGCCTTGCCGCCGACGACGCTCGTGTCGAGCGCATCGCGCAGCGTCACAAGGAACGTCGGCCCTTCGACAAGTTCGAGGTGGCCACGCTGCGCGATCATCGCGATCTCCTTCGCCAGGTCATGGCGTCACGCGGGCCTCGGCTTCAGGCCGAGACGGAACATCAGGACGCTGAACGCCCAGTGAATCACCGGCCCGACGACGAGCACCGTGGCCCACGTCTGCCACGGCGTCGGCACCGCGACGCTGGCGGCGAGGAGCATGCCGATGCCGGAATCGAGGCGATCGGCGACGAACTGCCAGACCGCACGCACGGCGACGACCCGGTCGCCGCGCCGGGCGCGATGCCGAGCTGCCGCTTGACGAACGAGTTCGGCAGCTCGCCGGCCATGAAGCCGAGGCCGGCCCACGCGCCAAGCACCGCGTAGCCCGCGGCGTCAGCGGCCACAGCCCCGCGCGCGCGGTTCGAGCCGCGGGCGACGAGCGGCGAGCAGCGCAAAGCGCGAGCGCGGCCGCCGGCACCATCACGACGAACCCGCGCAGCGTCTTGTTCTCGCCGAAGACGCGGCGCCCGCCGAACGTCAGCGCCGCCGTCGAGCGGCAGCGCGAACCGCCGGGACCAGGACGACGCGAACCAGGCCGTCTGCGCGAACGCCGGCGAGCACGAACGCGGCGATCAGGAAGAGACCGCAGGCGACGCGGATCGAGCGTCTGCATGAGCTAGATGTCCCACCCCGATGTCGAGCCGGTTCTGAAACAGCAGGACCTCGCCGCGCACCCGCTTCGCGCGCGCGATCCAGTGCCACCAGCCGACCTCGTTGTCCGGCGCGTACGGAATGCGATGCAGGTGATAGCCGGGCACGAACGGATACATGTGGTGCAGCTCGTGCGCGTCGAAGTGCAGGAGCAACGCCGAGACCACGCCGGCAGGCGCAGCGATCGCGTGAACGGTTCCTGCTCGATCGCGGGGAACGGCTCGACCGCCGCGCCGTGGCTGACGTGCTGCGGGATGTGCGTGTGCTGGCTGAGGAGCAGCAGGTCTTCGATCGCCAGGCTGAGCAGGAGCCAGGCCGCGACGCGACAAGAGCGCCGACGGTCCCACGACGATGACGAGCGCAGCGTAGAGCCGCGAGCGAATCACCGCGTCGCGGACCATCGCGCTGGCGGTCCTCGCTTCGCGGGAAGAGCGCGAACAGCCGCGGCAGGTTCCAGTAGTTCTGAACGCGATAGATCATCGAGAAGAGCGGGAATCCAGAACCGCCAGCAGACGTTGACGATCGTGCGTTCGAGCCGGCCCAGCGGGCGCGGCACGAGCGACTCCGTCGTCGGGTCGAGATCCTGCCAGCCGGTCCACGGTGGTGACGGCCGTGGACGCGCGTCCAGCGAGCGATAGGGGATCAGCGACAGAACGCCGGCGACCCGCCCGGCGACCAGGTGTCAGCCGGCGGGTGCGGAAGAGCGTGTCGTGCCCGCATTCGTGGAGGATGACGAACCACTGCACGAGCGCCGCGCCGAGCAGCGCCTGGCCCGCGATCCATCGCATCCAACCGCCGTCCGCGGAGAGCCAGATCGCCCCTGTCGTCGAGGCAACGGCCAGTGCCGCAACCGTCAGGCCGTGCCGATCCGTGGGGCGCAGATGCGTGAGGGCCGCGGGACATGGAGCTGTTTGCGTCGCCATAAACCGCCTTACCGTCCACCTTAGGCTCCGCGGTCAACTCATGTCCTCACGGAAGGATGAGAAAGGGTGAAAAAGGGTGACCACGCATATACTCCCGGTCATGCGACGTTTTGCCCTCCTGCTCATCGGTCTGGTCGTCGTCGCGGTGCCCGCGGCGCAGACGCCCAAGGCTCGCGTGCACCGGCTCGAGGCGACGCCGTCGACCGTGGCCTATGGCTTCTACGATGCGGCGGCGAAGCCCGTGCTGACGATCGCGTCCGGCGACATCATCGACGTCGACACGCTGCTGACGAACACGCCGCGCGGCCTCGAACGCGCGGGCGTCGCGCCCGAACGGATCCAGGCGTCGCTGCGCGCGATCGTCGACTCGGTGACGGACAAGGGCCCGGGCGGGCACATCCTGACGGGGCCGGTGTTCGTGGAAGGCGCGGAGCCCGGCGACGCGCTCGAGGTGCGGATCCTCTCGGTCGATCTCGCGATCGACTACGGCTACAACGGCTGCAGCGGCTTCGTGCGCGAGAATTGCGGCCAGAACCGCACGCGCATCATCGAGCTGGATCGGAAGCGCATGACCGCCACATTCGCGCCCGGCATCGTGATCCCGCTGCGGCCGTTTTTCGGCAGCATGGGCGTCGCGCCGCCGCCGTCGGCAGGCCGCATCAGCAGCAACCCGCCGTGGATTCACGCGGGCAATCTCGACAACCGCGAGCTCGTCGCCGGAACGACGCTCTTCATTCCCGTGCATGCGCCCGGCGCGCTCTTCGAAGTCGGCGACGGCCATGCCGCCCAGGGCGACGGCGAGGTCGATCAGACCGGCATCGAAACCTCACTGCGCGGACGTCTTCAGCTCACCGTCCGCAAGGGCATGACGCTCGCGTGGCCGCGCGCGGAGACCGCGACCGACTACATCAGCATGGGCACGGACGAGGATCTGACGAAGGCCACGAAGATCGCGGTCCAGGAGATGATCGATTTCCTGGCCTCCACGCGCGGCCTCGACAAGCAGTCGGCCTACCAGTTGACGAGCATCGCCGGCCAACGTGGCGATCACGCAGCTCGTCGACGGCAAGGTCGGCGTCCACGTCAAGATGCCGAAGAGCATCTTTGTAAACTCCAAGTAAGCGGGCACCCGAGTCGAAGCACTTCACGGCGTATTCAGCTCACTAGTACCCTATGCGACTTCGCCGATCGGTCGTTTCAGCATTCCTTCTTGCCACAATTGCCATTTCGCTGAGCGCGCAGTCCCCGTCGCGGGGCGGCGTCAGCGCGATCCAGCCCGAGCCCATCAAAGAATGGCTCACGTACGTCGCGTCAGACGAGCTGCAGGGCCGGGCGACCTATACGGAGGGACTCGGCCTCGCGGCCGGCTACATCGCCGGTCACCTCAAGGAGTGGGGCGTCAAGCCGGCCGGGGACAACGGGACATACCTCCAGGTCGTGAAGGTCCAGGGCGTCCGGACGACGAGCCGGTCGACCGTCACGGTCGACGTCAACGGGCAGACGCGCACGTTCAAGGACGGCGAGGGGATCACGCTGCCGAAGAACATGGGTGGCAAGCAGACCGTTGTCGCCGAGCAGGTTCAGTTCGCCGGTTACGGGTTGACGCTGCCGGGCGGGAGTCACGACGACTACGCGAAGGTGGATGCGAAGGGGAAGCTGGTGGTGTGGCTTGGACCCTCGGGCCCGAAGACCGCCGGGAGCGGGCTCGGGCGGCTGCTCGGCGGCACCTCGCGGAACCGCGCCGCGCTCGACAAGGGCGCGATTGCCACTATCGGTCCCGTCGGCGCCGGCGGTTTCGGCGGTCGTGGCGGCCGCGGCGGCAATGCAGCTGCTGCCCAAACGGGCGCGCCCGCGACCGGCGGTCAGCCGGCGACCGGCCGTGGCCAGGGCGGCGGGCGTGGCGCAGTAGACGACGGCGACTTTACGACCGTGCAGCGGTTCGACAACAAGGTGCCGCCCGCGGTGACGGCGCAGGACGAGTTCTTCGAGTTCCTGTTCAGCGGATCCGACGTCAAGTACGCGGACCTGAAGCAGCGAGCAACCAACCAGGAGACGCTGCTGCCGTTCGCGCTCAAGAACACCAAAGTCACCATCAACATCGACGCCGACTACACGTCCGTCCGGACGCGCCTGACGCACAACGTCGTCGGCATCGTGCCCGGCACCGATCCGAAGCTGAGGGACACGTACGTCGCCTACGGCGCACACTACGATCACACGGGATATCGCGAGGGGGGCCCCGCCGCAGCCGGAGGACGCTGCCCGGCGGCGCCGAACGACTTCATCAACAACGGCGCGGATGACGACGGGTCAGGGACCGTGGCGATCATGGCGATCGCGCGAGCGTTTGCGACGGGTCCCAAGCCGAAGCGGTCGGTGCTCTTCGTCTGGCACGCCGGCGAGGAGAGCGGGCTCCTCGGCTCGCGCTACAACGCGGACTATCCGGCCGTGCCGATCGACAAGATCTCGGCTCAGCTGAACATGGACATGGTCGGGCGGAACCGCAACGACGATCCCAAGGAAGCGAACACGGTCTACGTCGTCGGATCGGATCGCATCAGCACCGAGCTGCACAACATCAACGAGGATGCGAACGCGTCACTGTCGAAGCCGATGACGATGAACTACGAGATGAACGATCCGACGGACACGGAATCGATCTACACGCGCAGCGATCACTACAGCTACGCGTCGAAGGGCATCCCGATCGTCTTCTACTTCACGGGCCTGCACCCCGACTATCACTGCCCGACCGACTCGGTGGACAAGATCATCTTCGACAAGATCGCGCGCGTCGCGCAGCTCGCGTACTCGACGGGCTGGCACGTGGCCAACCTCGATCACATGCCGGTGCGGGACAACAAGGGACCGCGGGTGGGGAGGACTGTTACAGGGAAAATCAAATAGTCGGAGAGGTTCAAAGGGTTCTGACGAACCCATGAACCTCTTGAACCTCGTGGAACCTCTGTCGCACCTAGCGTCGGTTCAACTGCCCCCGCGCGACGCCTCCGCGGATTCGCCGACGTGTGAACGTTGACGTAGAACGCATCGGGTTGTCGATGACCTGCTGCGCCTGCGTCTGTGTAATCGGAACGTCCACGTTAATCGTGGTGGTGCCGCCGTTGATCGCCGTGCCGGGCGCACCGGGAAGGTTAAGATTCACGAGCGGCGAACCGTTGACGCCATGAGATGCCCGAGTGAATGTGAGCCGCGATGTAGGCGCTGCCCGCGGGAAAGCCGGTTACGGCCACCTGGAAGTTTACTGTTCCGCCGCCCGTCACCACGCCACTGTTGTCACGCGGAACGTTGAACGGTGATCACCGCCGTGCCCGTCACGTCGACTTCGGCGTTGTGACACGGCGGCACCTCGTTGTTCGACGCACGCAGTTGCGCGTCGAATACCACCGGCCCGGTCGATGGACTCGTATCCGGATCGTCATCGCATGCCGATCACCGGCACCAGCGCCAGGGCTGCCACTGCAATCAATGCTAAGCGTCGCATGTCTCCCCTCCTCAGGCTCAGAGTTGCACCGAAACCGAAAACCGAGAACCAAAAACCTAAAACCGTCTCGTAATGTTGAATCCAAGATAGACGTCGCTGCTCCGATCCTCCTCGTGCGATTTGCCCGAGCGTCGTGCCGAATGAGTTCGTGAAGTTGATCTGAAACGTATGGCCGCGTGTGGCCATTTCAATCGCGCCACCCCAGACGCCGCGGCCGGGATCGTGTCCTGCCAGGCGCGGCGAGTACTCCCCGACGAGGTACATGGATGGCCTGAGGCGAACCCGCGCACCCAATCCCACGAACAGGTGTGCTCGTGTTGAGAGTGCTCGTCCTCCTCCGCGCCTGGCAGATCGTGTTCTTCGTCGTGCCCCGTCAGGAAGTCCGCCGCCTGCGTGTTCCACACGAACGTGGGCTGCGCGTACAGCACCACTCGCTCGTGGATCACTCGCGAGACGACGGCGGCGAGGCCGGGCTGGTAGTTCTGTTGGAAATTGTTCAGCCCTTCGACCGATGCGAGCAATCGAAATGGACACGGGCATCGAGTCCCCCTGGCGCCACGCGTCGTAGCGTCCGAAGAACTCGATGGTCTTGCTGAGCGACGTGCGGTTGACGCCCGCCTGGAGCTGGCTCGTGACGCCGAAGCGGTACTCGAGGCCGATCAGGGCCCCGTTGTCGAGGCTGAACAGATCCTCGAGGAGCGAGCCAAAGCTCCCAGCGACGCAAATCTCGCGCAGAACCGGTGCGTGATCCGGAAGTAGCTCTGGTGCCGGTTGAGCGACCGCGTCGTCGACAGGTTGATGAGGTTCAGCTCGATCTCAGCCGGCAGCGGCGGTGGCGCTGGCTGTGGCTCCTGTGCGCCTGCGGCTGCCGATATCGTCAGTAAGAATGCGACGACGAGAGCGGTCGAGGTTATGGGTCGGCTGGGGGCAGACGGGTCCATAAGAGTCCCGGGGCGAGAGGCAAGCGCCATGCCTTGACCTTTCCTGCGGATCGGCTGGATTCAGGGCGGAAAACCGGTAGGTCAGCTTACTTCAACGCCTGGCAGGCTTTACCGTTTCGGTAAGGGGTTTCGCGGCCGGTAACGTCGATTGACTTCCCCCTTTGCCGCTCCATACGATCTGCGCGGAGGATTGTGTAATGAGAGCTCGAACGCTGAGTGTGTGCGGTGTCGTGTGCCTGCTGGCGCTGGTCGTGCCCACTGCGCAGGAGGGCGAAGACCGCGCGCTGCTGCCGTGGGAGCAGATGCTCGCCATCATCAACGAGTCGTCTGGCGAGCGCGCCATCCACCACGTGCTCGAGCTGGTGCCGTATCCCCGCGTTCGACCGCTCTCCGAGTACACCGGCAACTTCCGCGAGAGCGAAGTCATGGCCCGCTTCGCCCGCGAGTACGGCTACAGCGACGTGCGCATCGAGTCGTTCCCGACGGCCAATCGGCTCTGGCAGCCGACGGTCGGCGAGCTCTGGATGGTCGAGCCCGAGCGGCGGAAGCTCTACGACATCCACGACGTGGCGGTCTCGCTGGCGGCCAACAGCGCCACGGGCGACGTCACCGGCGAGCTGGTCGACATCGGCACTGGTTCCGACGCGTCGGACCTCAAAGGCAAGATCGTCCTGTCGTCCGCGGGCCTCGGCGCCATGGGCCGCGCGGCGGCGCAGGGCGCTGCCGGCATCCTCGGGATCGCGACGCTCAGGCCGGACGACTATCCCGATCAGATCATCTCGTCGAGCGTGACGGTGCCGCAGGGAAGCACGGCGTTCGGCTGGGCCGTGTCGCCGCGGGTCGGACGCGATCTGGCCGCGCGCCTGGCGCGCGGGCAGAAAGTCGTGCTGCGATCGATCGTCAAGGCCGAGACGTTCCCGGGCGAGCTCGAGGTCGTGCACGCGACGATCCCCGGCGACGGCAGCTCGAATCAGGAGCTCTTTGTCTCGGGACATCTCTACGAGGGCTACATCAAGCAGGGCGCGAACGACGACAACTCCGGGTGCGCGCTGACGCTCGAGATGGGCCGGACCTACATTCAGTTGATCAAGGACGGCAAGCTCCCGAAGCCGAAGCGCACGATTCGTTTTCTCTGGGTGCCCGAAATCAGCGGCACCAACGCCTGGCTCGCCAAGTATCCGGAGATCGGCAAGCGCGCGATCGCCGATTTGAACTTCGACATGGAGGGCATCCGCCTCAGCACGAGCAACAGCTACTGGGTGCTGCACCGGACGCCAGACACGTTTCCGACGTTTCTCAACGACGTCGCCCAGAGCATGATGGAGTTCGTCTCCGAGCTGAATCGCGAACGGATTCGGTTCCGTGGCAACGGCTACGCGTTCACCTACCCGATCATCTCGCCGAACGGGAGCCGTGACCCCTTCTACATCAAGATCGACAAGCACTACGGCGCGAGCGACCACGTCACCTACATGCAGCACGGGATCCCGTCGGTGATGTTCATCACGTGGCCGGACATGTGGTACCACTCGTCCCATGACACGCCCGACAAGCAGGATCCCACCCAGTACAAGCGCGCGGCCGTCGTCGGCGTCGGGGCCATGGCGGTGCTGGCCACCGGCGGCGACCAGCTGGCGACGAGGGTCACGTCCGAGAATCTCGGGCGGGGAACCGAGCGCCTTGGCGAGGCGCACCGCAAGGGCGCCGGCTATTTCGGGGATGCCACGACGGCGTCCGCGCTGACCGCCGCGTACCGGGAAGCGTGGGTGGCCATCAAGCACCAGTCCGCGGTCGAGAAGCAAGTCATCCGGTCGACACACGTGTTGTATATCGATACGGTCGCGGCCGAAAAGCGCCTGGCCACCCTCGGGGCGTCGATCGACAAGACCGCGGCGTCGCTCATCGAGTCCAGCCGCACGCTCTACGGCCTGGCCGCTGCACGCCTTCAGGCGCCTCCGGCGCCAACCGGCGACCCCGTTCTGACCGAAGCCGAACGCGTGGCGGCCCGGACGATGGTCGAGTCGGTGCCGGGCGCGGGCGGCGGGCGAGGCGGGCGAGGCGGGGGAGGCGGTGGCGGCGGCGGCAGGGGCGGCGGTCAGGCCGGCGGCCCCGCCATCCCGCAGCACATGAACGCGGAGCTGAACATTCTGCTCGGGCAGAAGAAGAGCGTCCTGGAGATTCGCGATTTCCTGTCGGGTGAGTTCGAGCCCCTTCCGCTCGACACCCTGATGAAGACCCTCAAGGCCCGGGAGACCGCCGGGTCAGTCAAGCTGGTGGAGAAACCCTCGGAATCACCCGCCAGAAAGGACTGAATTCCAGGTGCGTCGGCGCCTCCAGGGGCTGGATCCGTTCGAGCTGCGGCTCCTCGTCGGAGCGCTCCTGCTGATTCTTCTCGCCTTCGTGTTCGTTCTGCTCGCCAACGTCGTTATATCAGGCGATACACAGCAGTTCGACGAGCGGGTGCTCGTCGCGCTCCGCAAGGCTGACGATCGTGCCACGCCGATTGGTCCGGCATGGCTTCGGAGCGCGGCACTGGACATCACGGCGCTCGGTGGCGCCCCGGTACTCGGGCTCGCGGTCCTGGCCGTTGTCGGGTTCCTGTTCCTCCAAAACATGCGGCGGACGGCACTGTTCCTGCTTGTGGCGACCAGTGGCGGCGGGATCCTCAACGGCGCTCTCAAAGAGGTTTTCCAGCGGCCTCGGCCCGACGTGGTCCCGTATCTGCGGGACGTGGCGTCGCTGAGTTTTCCGAGCGGGCATGCCATGACGTCCGCGACGGTTTATCTGACGCTCGGCGCGCTCCTGATGCGGATTGCCGATCGCCGGGTCACGAAGATCTACTGCATGGCCGTCGCCATGCTCGTCACCTTCCTGGTCGGCTGTTCGCGTGTTTACCTCGGCGTGCATTACCCGACTGACGTCCTCGCGGGCTGGGTGGTGGGGCTCACGTGGGCGCTGCTGTGCTGGATGGTCGAGCGCGCCATCGAGCGGCGGACCGGCATGAAGCGCGAGCAACAAGTCGAGGCCAATCGATGAGCGAGGCAGGGGAGAAGCGGGAGACGATTCTCCTGGTCGAGGACGAGCCGACGGTCCGTCAACTGTTTGCCACCGCCCTCGCACGCGCCGGCTACGTCGTCTTCGAGGCGCGGAACGGCGACGAAGCAATCAAGCTGTTCGATCTGCACGAGCCGACGATCGACCTGCTGCTGACCGACATGCGTATGCCGTTCGTCGGCGGCGCCGAGCTCGCGCGCCGCCTCAGGGCTCGTCGTCCTGATCTGAAACTGATCTGCATTTCCGGCTATCCCGGGTCGCTGGAACCAGACGTCGCCAGTGACTTCCTCGCCAAGCCCTTCTCGCGCGACGAGATGCTCAAAAAGGTCCGCGAAGTGCTGGAACGCCCCTGAACCCCTTGAACCCCCTGAACCTTTTGAACTCTACTTACTCATGCAGTTCGTCGACGTCACCCCCAACCTGATAGCCACAGACCTCGATCGAAGCCTCGCGTTCTACCGTGACGTGCTGGGGTTCTCGGTCGTGGCGAGCGTGCCGGAGCAGAGCCCGTTCGTCTTCGTCTGGCTGCAGCGCGACACGGTCCACGTCTTTCTCAACGCGAAGTCAGCCGCGGCAGAGGAGCTGCCGTTGTGGGCGTCGCAACCAGTCGGCGGAACCAACAGCCTGTACATGCTGATTCAGGCCGACAGCCTGGCGGACGGCATCGATGCGCTGTTCGCGCAGGTCGAGCCGAAGCGTGAAGATCGCCTTGCCGCTGAAAGACCAGTTCTACGGCATGCGTGAATTCGCCATCCAGGATCCGGACGGCTACCTGGTGATCTTCGCGCAACGCACGACCGCATGATCAGGATCGCGGGTCTGGCGGCTGCACTGCTGGCGCTCGGTCCGGCGCTGCAGGCGGGCCAGGATCCGCGCACCCAGGCTGAAGGCGACGCGTCGGACGGCCGCGGCACGATCGCCGTGCTCCGCCGTGACGGCCTGATGATCCCGTTTGCCTCCTACAACGGCAACAGATGGTCGACGCCCTGGCCGCAAAGCATGATGGGCCCGCAAGGCACCGGCCGGCTCGAAATCCCGGTCACGGTGAACGCCGTGCCGGAACGCTGGTGGGGCAGCACCCCATCGCCGACCGTCTGGCGCGCCTGGCTGCTCGACGGGACCGACCAGGCGCTGAAGCTGGAGACGCCGTTCATCCTTCCGATTTTCTGCAGGCAGCGTCTGGGCCTTCGAAGCACCTACCGCTCGTCGCGAGGCGGTGCCCCCCTTGCCGGTGGATCCGTTTCCAAAGGAAGGGCTCGCCGTCAGCGGGGGCGAGGCCATCGAGACCATCGAGCACGTGGATCCGAAATCGGCCGCATGGTCTCAGCTGGCCGTGGATCTCCTGCGGGATTTCGACCGGGCGGAAGACGCGACGCTCAGCAGGATCCGGGCGAATGACGGGTGGCGCCATCCCGTCGAGGCCGCCGCGCGCCACAAGACAGCCGTGCGTCTCGAGTCGTGGTACCGGGCGCCGATGGACAAGCCTGGATGGATGGCGTCGTACATCGAAGCCGTCCGGCAATATGCGCCCGGGCCCGAGGACAAGGGCTGCGGTCTCGAGACGTTCTATGGCGGCTGGGTGCAGCACAACGGCGCCGAAATCAAGCGGCCGGTCCAGCTGCGCGCGAAGGTCACGTACTGCGATCGGTTTGGGGCGCTCTACATGCTGCCCTTCGGCCGCATTCGTCCGAAGAATCGCACGTACTGGATCTACCAGATGTCGGGCTGGGAAGCGGAATGGTACGAGATCGTCGAGGTGACCCCCGGCCGGATTCAATACGTGGTGGCGGCATATGCGGGCGGCCGCGGTGCCTGCGGCCCGATATAATCACGATCCGACGCTGATGCCGGCGCCGATTGTGCCTGCGAGGGCCACGCTCCCTCTCCTCATCCTGATCACGCTTGTCGTCCCGCTGGCGATTCCGCTCGCCAACGCGCGGCACGGCGAGCCACAGCTTCCCCCGACGTATCTGCCCGCGTTCGAGGGGCCGCGCGAGCGGCACGAGTTCGCGACGCACCGGATTCCCGAGCTCCAGGCGATGAACCCGGGCTTCGTCGTGATCGGCGATTCGATGGCGGGCACGCGCATCGACGAACACCGGCTTGCCGAACTGACAGGGCAGCCCGTCGCCCCGCTGCTGCATCCGGGGTCGGGCTCGGCGGTCTGGTATCTGATGCTCAAGAACTGGGTCATCGCCAGCGGGATCAAGCCGCGGCTGGTGATCGTCTTCTTTCGCGACGCCAACCTGACCGACGTGCTCTTTCGGCTGGACAAGAGCTATCGATGGTCGCTCGATCTCGCCGCGGGCGAGCGCGAGGACGAGCTGAATGCCGTGGTGTCCGCGCGGCTGGGTCCGCTGCATCGCGTCAATCGGCTCCTGGAGTCCACGTTCGAGAGCGAGCGGGCGCGCGACTGGGCGGAGCCGGCACTGACGACGTGGGTCGCGCGGGTGATGATTCCAGGACGCGTGCGACGGCTGGCGTTCCTCGACGCGCTGAACGCGCGGTTCGGGCTGGATCACCTGCGCCGCATGGAGGCGGCGGACATCGACGCCGCCGAGGACGAGCTGGCCAACTTCGGCAAGTATGTGGACAAATCCGTCCTGCCGCTGATGATCCGGGACGCCAGACAGGCCGGCCTGACGCTCTGCTTCGTGCGCGTCCAGCGGCGTCCATCCGCCAATCGGCCGCCGCTCCAGTCGCTGGCGATACGCCGCTACGTCGCCGATCTCCGCGAGTACGTCACCGCGCGCGGCGCGGTGTTCCGTGACGATACCGGCGACCCGGCGCTGACGCTCGACATGTATGCGGACGGCGACCACATCGCAGGACAATCGAAGCGGCTCTATACCGAGATCCTCTACACGCGACTGCGGCCACACCTGCAGTGATCTTCCACAGCCTCGACTTCGTCGTCTTTTTTGTCGTCACGGTGGCCATTTACTGGGTGCTTCCGCAGCGCGGCCAGAACGTGCTGCTGCTCGTGGCGAGCTACCTGTTCTACGGCTACGTGCACCCGTGGTTCCTCGCGCTCATCGCCTCGTCCACGGTCATCGACTATTGCGCCGCGCGCGGGATGGAGGCCTGGCCGCAGCACCGGCGGCGGTTTCTCTGGCTGAGCATCATCTCGAACTTCGGGATGCTCGGCTTCTTCAAGTACTTCAATTTCTTCGTGGAAAACGTCGCGGCCGTCGCGGCCGCCGTCGGGCTCCACGTGAGCGAGCCGACGCTGCGGATCCTGCTGCCCGTCGGCATCTCGTTCTACACGTTCCAGGCGATGAGCTACACGATCGACGTGTACCGCGGCGAGCTGCGCGCGCGTCGCAGCCTGCTCGACCTCGCCGTGTTCATCTCGTTCTTCCCGCACCTCGTCGCGGGCCCGATCCAGCGCGCGTCGTACCTGCTGCCGCAGGTCGAATCCACCCGCCGGTTCTCGGTCGACAAGGCGCGCTCGGGATTCGTCCTCATCTGCTGGGGCTTCTTCAAGAAGCTGGTCATCGCGGACAACGTCGGCGTCATCGCCAACAAGGTGTTCGCGCTGTCCGATCCGTCGTTCTACATCCTGTGGGCGGGCGTCTTCGCGTTCGCGATCCAGATCTACGCCGATTTCTCCGCGTACACCGACATCGCGCGCGGCACGTCACGCTGGCTGGGGTTCGAGCTGACGCAGAACTTCGACCATCCGTACCTGGCCCGGAGCCCGGCGGATTTCTGGCGGCGCTGGAACATCTCGCTGTCGACCTGGTTCCGCGACTACGTGTACATCCCGCTTGGCGGGTCGCGCGGAGGCACGTCGCGCTGGGCGCGCAACGTCATGATCACGTTCCTGCTGTCCGGCCTGTGGCACGGCGCAAGCTGGAACTACGTGCTGTGGGGCCTCTACCACGGGCTGCTGCTGGTGGCCGACTCGGGCCGTCCGCCCGGCCCGTTCCTATTTCGCGGTCCCGCAGGTCCTGCTGATGTTCCTGCTCACGAACATCGGCTGGCTGCTGTTCCGCGAGACGAATCTCGCCATGGTCGTCCACGACCTCACGCTGTCGCCGTTCGCCTCGAGCGAACTCGATCGGCAGGCCGGTCTGTACCTCTTCCTGATGGCACTCCTGTACTGGTACCACTCTGGATCCAGAGCGTCGCGGTCGAGTTGTATCGTGACGACGCGCCCCGTGCGGCGGGCGCCGAGTCGCCAGCCGGATGGCCGCGCCTGATCGCGCAGGGCGCCGCGTGCGGCCTCGCGTTCGCCGCGATCCTCGTACTCCGCAGCCGCACGTCGCTCGACTTTATCTATTTCCAATTCTGACGGTGCTGACGGTGCTGAAGGTGCTGAAGGTGCTGAGGGACACAATGTTCATGAGTTTGTTGCCATCGTGGGCGTCGTGCGCATCGTGACCATCGTTGCGCCGTCGGCCTTGGCAGGCTGAAACATGTCACTTGATGATCGCGCGCGCCCAGTCCCAGCCCTCCATCCCTTTGGCGTTCACCGCCTTGACCGCAACGACGGTGCCGGGTGCGACGTTGTTCAGCGTCACGTCCGGCTTCGCGACCTTGACCTGCTGCGCCTCGGGCTTCGCGGGCGGGCCGTACGCCACGATGTAGCCGGTCACGCCCTTCTCGCGGCTCGGCGTCCACGACAGCGTGGCTGTGCCGCCGCTGAAGCGATCGACCTTGAGATCCGTCAGGCGCGACGGGCTCGACGCGAGCAGCATCAGCGTGGCCGCCGTCGTCTTCGCGACTTCGGTGACGAGCTGGTGGTTCATCGTCTCGAGCAGATCGTGCGACTGGTGGTAGTGCGGATTGCCGAGCACGGGATACGAGCCGATGCCGCCGACGATGTCGCCGTACAGCCTCGTAGTAGGCGGCGGCGTCGGTGCTCTTGTAGTAGAGCGCGTCGTAGGTGATCAGGTTCGTGAACTGCATCGCCGCGGCGTGCTGGATGTCGCGGATGCCCGGATTCGAGTAGCGGATCGTGTTGTCGAGCCGTGAAGTCGTTCGCCCAGCCGACCATGTCGTTGTTGAGCGCGCCGACGATCTGCAGCTTGTCCGCGACGGCCCGCCGCACGAACTCGCGGCTGCCGAGCAGGCCGGCTTCTTCGCCGGTGAACGACGCGAAGATGATCGTCGCCGGCTGCGGGTGCTGGCCAGGATTCGCGCCGTTTCGAGCAGCGCCGCCGTCCCGGACGTGTCGTCGTCGGCGCCGGGGCCGATCGCCACCGAGTCGTAGTGGCTGCTGACGACGTAGATCAGCTCCGGGTTGACCGTGCCCTTCAGCGTCGCGATGACGTTCTGGCGTCTTGCCGCCCAGCGCGTTGCGCGCGTTCGAACGACTGGAACTCGGCGGCGTAGCCGAACGACTTGTAGGTCTCGAACAGGTAGTCTGCCGCCAGCTTGTTGCCGGGCCGCGTGATGTGCTTCGAGTCGAAGTCGAAGAGCGCTTTCTCGTAGCCGTAGATGCGCGCGACCGATGCGTCGCGCCACCACGTCTTCACGGCATCGAACATCGGCGCATAGAGCCGCTTGCCCTTGGCCCGGAGCGCCTCCTCGGCCGCCAGGTTCGACGCCACGCGCGCGCGCAGGTCGGCCTGCGTGACCTTGCGCGAGAGGTCCATCAGGTACACGCCGCGTTCGGGCGACACCGTGTCGCCGTCGCGCTCCGCGACGATCAGCACTTTCGTGCCGTCGGCGCTCGGCTCCCAGTCGTACTCAGGCGCGATCGTGCGCACGGTGTTGTTGTGGAAGAGGCGCAGGCGCGTCGTCGATGGCAGCGTCGTACACGAACGAGCGGCGATGCCGTGGCTCGCCGATCGCGCCGATGAGCCGCGTCGGCGAGAGGAACTGCGGCAGCAGATCGTGCTGGATGTCGCGCGTGACGCGCGTCTCGTCGGTGCCGTCACGATTGACGAGATAGATCTCCCAGTCGTCGCGCGTCATCATCTGGAACGCGACGCGGCTGCCGTCGGGAGACGCGGCGGGCGCATCGACGCGCTCCGGTCCTTTGCGGACGACGGTCGGCGCACTGGGACTGGCGGTCGGCACCGCCATGACGCGATTCTCGGTGTCGCTGCGGCTGATGAATACGATCGTGCGGCCGTCGCCGGAGAACGATGGCGCGGTGCCGCTGACACTCGTCACCTTGCCATCCGGGATCGACATCACGTTGAACGTGGCAGGCTGACCGGCGCCCCCACCGCCTCGTCCAGCACCTCCAGCACCTCCAGTCCCCTCCGCCTCGTCCGCCCCGTCCTGCGCCGGCGGCGCGGGTCGTGAAGAGGAGCGCGCTGCCGTCCGAGTTGATGGCGGACACGACCTTGTCGCCTTCGCCGGTGGTGAGCGGTGTGGCCGGCTTTCCTTCACCAATGGAGTAGATCTGCGCCGGAGCGTCCGCCGATTCCGCGGTGAAGATCAGCGTGGCCCCGGTTCCGAACTGGAGCGACGTCTTGCGGAGCGGTCCGGTGTCCAGCGCCGTTTCGCGACCAGACGCCAGGTCTCGAATCGTGAGGCGCGACGCAGAGTCGAGCAGGCGGTCGAGCGCGGCGGATCGGGTCGCGCGATCTGCTCCGGTGGCCTGGTCGAGGGCGGTCTGCGCCGCAGCGATGTCAGGAGAATCCACGCGCTTGAAGTACGCCAGCCTCGATCCGTCCGGCGAGAAGCGCGCGTCCGAACCTGGCAGCTCGGCGACGACTTTCGTGGGATCGGCAGTCGCAAGCAGTCGTGTGACTCGATTGGCGGCGCCGGTTTCGTAGGTGATGTAGCGACCGTCCCGCGAGAATTGCGGCACCGCGCCATCGGTGGTGAGCTCCGTCGTCGTGAAGAGCTCGCCGGTCCTGAGCGCGATCGATTCGAGCGCTCGATCGGCCTCTGGTGAATCGAGAATCTGCAGGTATCCGGACAGCGCGGCAGGGTAGTCCCCGCGCTCCCAGGCGAGATCGGCAAGTTGCAGTGGAGAATCCGCCGTCCTGCCCGACGCCGACACGAAGAGTGTGGCGGCCAGGACGACGGGAACAATCGTTCGAGTCATCGGCTATGCTCCGGGTGTGCGCCGGAGCATAGCACGCAACCCGTCCGGCTAAAGCCGGACGCTACTTCTTCGGCATCTCGATCTTGGTGATCGTGATGGTGTCGCCCTTCATGTCGCCGGTCAGCATGACCTCGTGTCCCGCGTGGGTCTTGAGGCCGTCGAAATCCTGATTGGCGATCTTGAAGACCTTGTCGTCCACGGCGAAGACGTAGGCCGCGCCACCTTTGACGCACGACTCGACGCACTCGCGATCGGTCATCTTCTTGGTGCCGTGTTCCCCGGCGGCATGCTTCGCGCCGCACATCGCGTCGCTGACCTTGCCCTTCCAGGTTTCGGCCGAAAGGCTGGGCGCCCAGGAGAACAGGCTGACCGCTACGGCAGTCGCGAACATCTTCTTCATCAAGGTCCTCCTCAACACAGGTCCCGATTCTACGCCTAGAGAGTGTCGATCGGCCGCTACGTTACTGCGGCTGCTGCTTCTTGTCCATCAAGCGCTTCAACTCGGCCAGATGAGCTTTGATCTGTTCGAGCTGGGCGCGATCGATGGTGACCATCGATGCGGTTCCGCCGGCGGGCGGTGGCGTCATCGTTCCGTTCGTGCCGACCGGGAGCGCGGCGGCTTGGCCGAACAGGATCGCCTCGATCGCGGCAATGTGCGCCATCGCGTCCTCGTCGCCGGGCTTCTGGTCAGCCGGCGGCTGCGCTGTCGCAGGTGGCGTCGCAGGCGGCGGCTGCTGGGTCGCCGGCGGGGGTGTCGTCGGCGGCGGGGGCGTTGTCGGTGGAGTCGGCGGCGGTTGCTGAGTGGCCGGCGGCGCCGTAGCGGGCGGCGGCGAGTCAGCGGGTGCGGCCGGCGCGGCGGCTGCCTGCTCGAACCTGTCGAGATGCGCGCGGAATTCCGTCAGCTTCGCGCGGACGGTCGGATCGAGAGTGCTCGCCGGGGTGCCCGCAGGCGCGTCCGCCGGCCCGAGCAGCGCCGCGAGGTTGGTTTCGACTTTCGCGTACGACGTGCGCCAGTCGGCCTTCGCGGTGATCAGCTCGTTGAAGTTGCTGATCAGCTGAGACGTCTGCGTACGCGCCTCGCCGTTCAGCTGCGCGGCCGCCGGCAGCTGCGTGAGCTGGCTCAGCGTGTCGCGCGCCGCGGTCAAATGACGCTTGGCCGCGTCGATACTCGAATTCGACGGCTGCGCCGGCTGCTGTGTCTCATTGGCAGCTGTCGGCGGCTGAGTCGTGGTTGGTGTCTGCGCAAATCCGAGCGCTGGTATCATCACCAGCGCCGCCGCGGCCAGCGCGGGAATCCATAGTTGGGTCTGTACGCCTCATCGTTAGAGTCCTCCTCCTCGAGACATGGCAAGGCGAGTGCCAAAAAGCCACAGCACCCTTACACGCGTAACTTCACTGATTTGAAGAAAATGCTGTCCGTTCCCGCTGCAGGCGTGCCAATTCTTCCACTCCGCGGACGGTGGCTGGCACCTTTGCAGAAAAAGGTGCCAGCCACCGTCCTTAGTCGATGATCTTCTTCGCCGCGGTGAGACCCAGCACGACGAAGATCAGGAACAGGACCAGGAACAGCCCAGCCAGGAACTTGGCTATCGCGAAAGCTCCGCCGGCGATGTTGGTGAACCCAAGCACGGCGGCAATCAGACCAACCACTAGGAAGACAAATGCCCAGTAGAGCACTTTCCACCTCCTGGTTGCGCTACAGTGCGAGAAGAGTGCCAGTATGCCGCAGTGGTGTGCGAGCTGGAGAGAGCTGTCTCATAACCCTGCCGCTCGTCCACGGTAGCTTCGCGTAGGCGGAAGCGCGTGGCGAAGCGGCGCGCGAGAGCGTGTGGGGGAGTCCGAGGGGCGAAGCCCCTCGGGTAAACGAGAGTGTGATTGAATGACGCACACCTGAGCCATGCAGACGACCAAAACGCAGCTCCTCGAATCCACCGCCTTCAAGCAACTGGTCGCTCGACGCTGGCGGGTCTCGCTCCTGCTGACCGCCTGCCTCTTCGTCGTCTACTACGGTTACATCCTGCTGATCGCGGTGAACAAGCCGCTGCTCGCGCGCAGGATGGAAGGCGGCATGCCCGTGGGAATCCCGATTGGCGCCGCCGTGATCCTGGCGTCCTGGGCGCTGACGGCGATCTACATCGTCTGGGCCAACCGCGTTTTCGATCCCGAAGTCAGACGCCTGAAAGAGGGCCTCGGCGACGATGGGCGCCTGTCCGGCTGAAGCCGGACACTACAGATCCCACCCATGCCGCCATCACTCGACACGTCGCTCGGGACGCCCACCGCGTCGGCCGTCCTCTTCTTTCTGCTCATCGTCCTGCTGACGCTGGCGATCACGTGGTGGGCCGCGCGCCACACGCGATCGACGCGCGAGTTCTACGCCGCCGGCCGATCGATCGGCGCCCTTCAGAACGGCCTCGCGCTCGCGGGCGACTACATGAGCGCCGCATCCTTCCTCGGGATTGCCGGACTGGTGGCGCTCCGCGGGTACGACGGCATGATTTACGCGACCGGCTGGCTGGTCGGCTGGCCCGCGCTGATGTTCCTCATCGCCGAGCCGGTACGGAATCTCGGGAAGTACACGTTCGCCGACGTCGTCGCGTTTCGACTTCGTCAGGTACCGGTCCGCATCGCCGCTGCGTTCGGCGGCATCCTCACGGTCCTCTTCTACACGATCGCGCAGATGGTGGGCGCCGGAAACCTGATCCGCCTGCTGTTCGGCATGCCGTACGAGTGGGCGGTGACGGGCGTCGGGATCGTCATGCTCGCCTACGTCCTCTTCGGCGGCATGATCGCGACGACGTGGGTGCAGATCGTCAAGGCGCTGCTGTTGCTATTCGGTGTCACGCTGCTGACGGGGCTCGTGCTCGCGCAGTTCGAGTTCTCACCCGCGCGGCTGTATGCGACCGTGGCGGCCCGCTACGGTCAGAGCGCCCTGGAGCCCGGCGGGCTGATCACGGATCCGCTGGACGCCATTTCGCTCGGTCTCGCGCTGATGCTCGGTCTTCTGGGATTGCCGCATATCCTGATGCGCTTCTACACCGTGCCTGACGCCCGCGCGGCGAGGGCGTCGGTGCTCTACGCGACGGGGTTCATCGGCTACTTCTATCTGATCATCCCCATCGTCGGATTCGGGGCGTCGGCGCTCGTCGGCCGCGAGCTGATCGCGCGAGTCGACGCCGGCGGGAACATGGCCGCGCCGCTCGTCGCCGAGATGCTCGGCGGCACACCATTCCTGGGATTCATCGCCGCGGTTGCGTTCGCCACGATCCTCGCCGTCGTTGCCGGGCTGACGCTTGCCGGGGCGAGCGCACTCTCGCACGACATCTTCACGCATGTGATCCGCGGGGGGCATGCGACTGAGCGGGAGCAGGTGCGCGTGGCGCGGGCCGCGACGGTCGTCTTCGGCGCGCTGGCGGTGATCCTCGGCGTGGTGTTCAAGGGGCAGAACGTCGCGTTCATGGTGGGGCTGGCATTCGCGATCGCGTGCAGCGCGAACTTTCCGCCGCTGCTGCTCTCGATCGTCTGGAGGCGCTTCAACACCGCCGGCGCCGTCAGCGCGATCGTGACGGGCTCGCTGCTGTCGGTCCTGCTGATCGTTCTCAGCCCGACGGTCTGGGTCGATCTCTTCCACTATCCACAGGCGCTGTTCCCGCTTCGAAACCCTGCCATCGTTTCGATGCCCGCGGCGTTTGCCGTCGCGATTGTCGCGTCGCTCATGACGCACGAACCGGACGCCGAAGCGCGGTTCGACGACGAGAAACTGCGGACCTATCTGGGGGTTGGCGCAGAGTAACACCGCAGAGCGTTTTTCATTTGTCCGTAGTGTCCGCCTTCAGGCGGACTGCATGGTGCGGCTAACCGGAGCCGGACACTACTGTCCAGGTAGGAATTCGAGGGCGATGACCCGGCGCTGCGAGTTCTGCGGCTTCCACGTCACGTACACACGATCGGATGGATCCCGTGACCCGCAGCCGATCGTTCCGCGCATGTTGTCCCGATACGAGAAGATGTCGACGGTTTCGAGCTTCGGGGACGTGAAGCGGGTGACGCTTTTGTCCACGCGGACGTGCAGCACGATGCCCGTGGCCGTGCACTCGATTCGCTCCAGCATACCTTCCGTCCGCTCCTCGCCAGCCTGAAGCCTGCGATACGGCGACAGTGATTCGAGCATGTTCGCGCTCGCCGGCGCGGGCGGAGGATCGGACGGAGGATTGGACGAAGGCGCCGGCTGCCGACCCTCGAGCTTGGCGAGGTAGTCGGACGCGGCCTGCTCGAATCCCGCAATCTGATCCAACATGTGCTTCGCGTTCGCGCGAATCTGATCGCTGTGAGGCGCCGCCTGCAAGGGCGTCAGCAGCTCGCGCGCGGCGGAGTACTGGCCTTTGCGCGTCAGGATGAACGACTCGACGAGCGTATAGTCGACGCGTCCGGGCGCGGCCTGACGGGCCTGCCGAATCGACTCGAGGCTCTTCTCGAGGTCGGCGCCGGTCGCGCTGTCGAGCCAGGCGCTGAGCGCGAGCGCATTCGGGAGTCCGGGCCGCGCACCGAGGACGGCTTTCCATGCCGCGCGGGCGGCATCGATCATGTCCCCTGGCGGATCGGTACTCCCAACTGCCAGACGCGAGAGCCCGCTGCCTGCGTTGTACTGGACCAGCCAGTCCGTCTTGTCCTGCGCTGCCTCGAGCAAGAGCTTCTGCGATTCGGCCTTTCGGCCTTCGCTCAGCTCGAACAGTCCGAGCACCGAGCGCGCGTGCGATGAAACCGGCTGCACGCTCATTGCTTTGGCCAGGTGCGCGCTGGTTTCTGCGGCGGGCGCCACACGGCGGAGCAGTTCGCCGAGCGTCGCCTGCACATCGCCTTCAGAAACTCTCGAGATCTCGCCCTGCACCTGGGGGAGGCTGCGGTCGAAGGTGACCTCGGTGCCTTTGATGAAATCGGGCCGATACACGTATTGCTCGAGCCGCTCGGCGATGTTCTCTTCTTTGAAGACCTCCCGCCACGCGGCAAGGCTGGGAGTGCCCGTTGTGGCCAGCGCCGCATATGCGTTCAATTGCGCGAATCCGTCGGGTCTGCTGCCGATCATGTGCACCATCGCCCACGATTGCGCGTAGAAGAGGTTGCGCCGCCGCTCGCCCTCGTTGTACATGGGCGACGAGTGCTCGACGGTCAGCAGCTCCGGGAGGGAGAGCATGCGGCCCTCTCTCATCGTCTCGAGATACGACGGGATCGGATTGCCCACCTGCGCGCGGCGCCCGGCGCCTTCCGCGGTGAAGGTGCTGTCGTATTCCGCGAAGCCTTCGTTCAGCCAGAGCGGCAGGCGTCCGAGGGAGTTGTCGATCACAAGATGGACGTACTCGTGGAAGATCGTTCGCGTGGCCTCGAAGGAATCCACCATCGCGACGACGTTCAGGTCCTCGGTCGCGTAGAAATACCCGGCCACCCTGATGGGTTTCCCGTTGAAGCGCGGGCGGTAGATGTCGAAGGTCTTCTGCGATCCAAAGACGACGGCGAGCGTCGGTACCGCGGCGGTGACGTTCGCGCGCGGGATGACGCGTCCGAGCGCTTCGCGGAACCGTTCGAACTCCGCGGCGATCTCGCGGGCGCGCTTTTCGCCAGGTTCGCTGTAAACGATGAAATTGGGAGTTTCGACGCGGACCCACTGGGCCAGCGCATGCGAGGGGATGAGGAGCGCCGCGAGCGTCAGCGCCGCGAGTCTCACGCTGCCTATCGTAAACCGACACCGATAGGAAACCGACAGAAGAGGGCGGAACTTGAGTTCCGCCCTCCGTGTCGTTACGGTTGAGCCCGCGACATGTCGCGGCTCTGTCGCGTTCGAAATCTGCGCACTCGCGTGTAAGTTTGGGTATAGGATGATGGCCCCTGGGGGTCCTTGCGATGGCGCTGTCACGTCACGCCGCCGCGGTTTTGTTGTCCTTCGCGCTCGTCGGCTGCGACGTCGACTTCTTCATCAGCCCCGGACTCGTCGTGGTCGGAACGACCGACCTGCGCCTCCGGCCGATCTCTCCATTTCCGCAACCGATTCCGATTGCGACCTGTCCGAGCGTCCAGCCGTTCATCGCGCGCTTCGACATCGTGATCGCCACCTCACGCATCGATCACGACATGGAAGAGATCGACGTCTGGTTTTCGGATCGCCGCGGGACGTCCGGGCGGACGACGACATTGGATCGATCGCACATCGCCCGCGACTTCGGCTCGACGACCATTATCGGCGGACAGTCGCGCGTGCTGCCCTTCTCTCATGGTTTCGGCTGCGGGACGCTGACATCGGGCACGCTCGTCGTCGTCGTACGGTTGCGCGACGCCAACGGCGGCGGCCATACGGTCCGCAACGAGCTTGCGATCGACGGCATGTAGCGGACCGGGCGTTACGACTTCCGATGCGCGCGCCGCTTGACCGGGAGCCTGAGAATGGTCCGCAGTCGCGCCGGCGGCACGCGGCGCGGATCCGATAGATAGATCTCGTGATGCCGGCCGTGAACGCTGAGCCCCTCGCTGTCCGCCAGGGCCTCCATCCTGGCGAGCGTTTCAGGCTCCTTCTCGTAGGGTCCCACGTGCAACGCCTGAACGGCCGATCCTTCCTCGAGTAACTCGAGCCCCACATCGTCTATCTCCGCCGGCTTGCCTTTTCTTCGAAGCTTGGCTTTTGCGCCGTCGACCTCGTTACGTGAGACGAAGTCCGGCGTACGGATCAGCAGCTTCCAGTTCCATGTGTCGCGAGGTTCGTGCAGGAACGCGCCGTTCCGCGATCCCCACCACAATCCCTCGAGCTTCGAGACGGCATAATCGCGCCCGGCGAACTTGCGCGCCATCTTGACGGTAAAGGCCACGTTGTACAGCGCGCCGATCCGTGCCTGGAATTCTTTTCCGCCTGGCTCGCCACGCCCGGCTATCGCAAGGTACTGCGCCGGACCGATCTCGACAAGGTTCGGCTCGCGCGTCGCGGCGTAGTCGGCTGCGAACTTCTTGTACAGATCCAGTTTGGACGTCGTTCGTCGTGCCATGTCAGGACTCCAGTTCTCCGAGGGGCTTCGCCCCTCGGACTCCCTTACACGCTCTCTCGCGCGCCGCTTGCCGGCGCGCTCCGTTCGCGTGGCTCGCTCTCCATGCTCGCTCGCGCCTTGCAAACGAGGGTCATGCTTATGAGACAGCCTGTAGGAAGATAGTCGGTCATCAAATCCTCGGCCCGCACCGTCAGCGGCGAGTTCAGGTAGAACTCGAGCGCTGGCGCGCTCCGCAGCTCGTGTCCGCTCAGCGGAAGCCACTCGCCGCAGAACCGGGCGTACGTGCCGGCGATCGCCTGATAGGACCCGCGGTGTGTCGCGACCGCGTAGCGCCCGCCATCGATGGTCTGACTGCCGATGTCGCCCTCCGTCGGCACGTCCGACGCGATCGTAAAGGCGGCGTCGTACCGCAGCTTCTCCGGCGCGGTGACCTCCGGATCGTCGTAGGCGATTCCGCAGAACCTGGTGGTTGGACCCAGCAGCCCGCGCGGGCCCGCCCACTTCATCAGCCCACGCCACGTCCGCCCGACGTCGTCGTAGGAGCCAACGTGGCGCTGGAAGACGACGCGCAGGGGCGCGAGCGTTTCGGTGCGGACGACGAGCGGTGGCTCCTGGCGGACCGGCCGGAATGATTCGAGCGAGCCCGTGCCCGCGTAATGGATGCCGGCCGCCGACGGCCCGTGAGCGACGACGCGACGTGATTTTCGGAACTCCGATGGCGCCTCGTCGAACATCGACTGAAACGCGCGCGTGAACGACTCGTGCGTTTCATAGCCCGCGTCCAGCGCAATTTGGATGATCGGCTGGCCGGTGAAGCGGAGTCGCTGCGCCGCCCGCTCGAGCCTCAGCCGACGCACGTGCTCTTTCACGCCCTCGCCCACCATCCCGCTGAACACGCGATGAAAGTGGTAGGGTGAGCAGTCCGCGAGGCCCGCGAGACCGTCTAACAGCAGTTCCTCATCCAGGTGCTGCTGGATGTGAACCAGGACCCGAAGAATCCGGGCCTGCCAGTCGCCGCGGCGGTCGGGGCTCGTCGTCATATCGCTGGTTACGGTTTCGAGGGATGGTAGAGGGAATGGGAAATGGCGCATGGCAAATGGTAGATGCCGCGCCGGCGGCGCGCTTGACCGTTTTTGCGGAACCGGGGATGGCCGTGCACACAATAGGAATGTGAGAATCCGGGTGGCGACTGCCGCCGCCTCACGAACGTCTGATCTGAAGCTCAGGAGTGAGACCATGCGCGCAAAGGCGGCAACCATTGTTCTCGTTGGCATCCTTGCCGGGCTGATCTGGGTGGGGGTATCCGCTCAACAGCAGCGGCCGCAGCCACAGCAGCCGCAGGGCCAGCCGCTTCCAGGCTTTGGCAGCGGCGTTCTCACCGTCGCCGGGACCATCGAGGTGGGGAACGTGCCCGCCGTCCTTGCCAACCAGCAGGGGGAGTGGAGGGTCGCGGTTGCCAATTCCCCTGACGTCCGCATCACAAACACGCCGACGGTGACGTTGGCCGCCCTCCCATTCGTGAGGCTGGGCGGTCGCTATGAAATCACGTGGACGACCAGCGAACGGGAGACCCTGACCATCCAGCAGCTGGGAATGGGCGGCTGGGCGAAGGCCGACAGCGGCAAGGGCCGCCCGCGCTGGATCAATCTGGCGGTGGCGCGGTCGGTCGACGAATTGCCCTGAATCGGTGTCCAAGCTCTGGAAGCTGTCGCATGAACCTGCCGCTCGTTCCACGGTGCGAGCGAGCATCGCGAGCGAGCCACGCGAGCGGAGCGCGCCGGCGAAGCGGCGCGCGAGAGAGCGTGTGGGGAGTCCGAGGGGCGAAGCCCCTCGGAAAGAGAGGTTCGGCTATGACGAAGCGACCCGCGTTTCGTGCCCCGGTCTTCCTTTGCGTGTGGGCCTGCGCATTTGCGGCCGTGTTTGCCGTCGGGACGGTTGCTCCGACGACCAGACAGCAGGTCGTCCGCACGCCGCAGGCTCCGGCGCCGCCAGTTCCACCGCGCGATCGTGTGCCCCCGCCTGTGTATGGAACCGGCGCAATCAAGGGCCAAGTCGTCGACGTCGCGACGGGAGCGGGAATACCCCGCGCGCGCGTGAGGCTGTCCGGCGGCGGCGGCGGCGCGCGGTCGCCGGTCATGACCGACGGGGAAGGCGCCTTCGAGTTCACGCGGCTGCCAGTCGCCAGCTATTTCGTCATGGTCGAGAAGACGTCCTATCTGTCCGGCCGATATCCGGATGTCAGCCGGTCGCTTCGGGCGCAGCGCCAGGCCCTGACAATCGCGGAAGGGCAGATCCAGGCCGTCGCGATTCCGATGTACCGTGCCGGCGTCATTGTCGGCCGCGTCCTCGACGCCTACGGCGAGCCGGTCGAGTACGCCAGCGTCAACCTGATCCTCGTGCCACGGGGCAGCACTCGACCGCAGACGCGAGGTTCATTTCAAACCAACGATCTCGGAGAATTTCGCCTGCCGCGTCTCGAAGCCGGCCGCTACTACCTTGCGGCGGTCCCCAGGCAGATGTTCATGGACGACGGAGTCCAGAACCCGCAGCCGCTGCCCGAGCCTCTCCCCACCTACTATCCATCGGGCGCGTCACTCGATCAGGCGCAGCCGATCAACGTCCAGCGCGGCCAGACGATCTCCGGCATCGACATCGCGCTCGCGGAGGGTACACCCAGCGTCGTGACCGGTATCGTCGTCGGCATGGACGGGCAGCCGCAGGCTGGCAATGGCTCGATCAGCGCTCGCCTCGTTGGAGCTGAGCCTTCGATCAGTTTCAATCGGGGCGGAACGGGCATTCGGCCCGACGGCACATTCCGGATGCAGCTCTCGGCCGGCGAATACGTGCTGGAGACGCGCGTGATGGAACGTCCGCCGATGCCCGGTACACCGCCGCGTCCGAACAGCGAGCGGTTTGGAAGCGCACGCGTGTCTGTGGCTGCCGGCGCGCCGCTCGAGGGCGTCGTCATTCCCATCGGCCGCGGCGCGAGCGCGTCGGGCAAGGTCGTGTTCGAGGTGAGCGGTCAGCCGCCGCAGGTCCCGGGTCCCGTCTCGGTGCCCCTTTTCTCTCAGGACAATCAGGGCTGCCGGTCGGGACAGGCGATCGTCAGCCCGGACTGGACCTTCAAGGTCGACGGGCTGTGGGGAACCTGCAGCGCTCCGCCGCAGGCGATGTTCGGACGATGGACGTTGAAGAGCGCCACACGGCGCGGCCAGGATCTGCTGGAAAAGACGATCACCTTCGAGAACGGACAGCACATAGACGATGTGCAGCTCGTGTTCACTGACCGCCGAACGGAACTGACGCTGGAGGTGACGGGAGACGACGGCGCTGCGACTCGTGAATACGTGGCCCTCATCTTTCCGACCGATAAGGAGCGCTGGAGTCAGCTCTCCCGCTACCTCCGGGTGTTCGTGCCGGTTCCGCCGCAGGCGACCGCTGGCCGCGGTGGCCCGCCGATCCCGGGCGCGGGCCGCGGCGAAGCGCCAGTGATGCCTCCGGTGCGCCGCGATGCCATCGTGGGGCTTCCGCTCGGCGAGTACTACGCGATTGCCCTCGACGACATCGCCGGCGAGGAGTCGCGTGACCTGACTGTGCTCGAGAAGTTGATTCCGAGCGCATCACGCATCTCGCTGACGGACGTCGGCACCACCGAGATCGCGCTCCGGGTCGTCAAGCTGTCGGATATCATTCGACACTGACGGTCTCGGTTTTCGGTTTTCGGTTTTTCGGTTTTGGTTTTTGGTTTTGGTTTTTGGTTCTCGGTTCTCGGTTCTCGGTTCTCGGTTCTTGGTGAGGTTCCTCACATTGATTCACGATGGCTCTTGACGAGCGGGCGGTCGAGACACGGCTGGCGAAGTTCACCCTGTGGGGGCTTGTCGGTGTACTTCCCGCTCGAGACCCTCGTGTCGCTCCCCGAATTGTGGAGTCCCTACTACATCATCGATCTCATCGCCATGGTGCTGCTGTTCTGGGGCGCCCGCCGGTCCCTGCGGGCGCGGCCGCGCCCGGCGCCTGGCGTGCTGACCGCGGCGTTCGCGTGGACGGCCGCCAACGGCTGGCGCGCCACGTTCGACCGTGTGTATCTCGTGACTGAGGGCGGGGAGCTCGATTATGGCTCCATCGAGATGTGCGCCGTGATCTGCGGGACCGGTGTCGCGCTCGCGTGTCTGGCCCTATCGCTCAAGCTCATCGCGTCGCGCGAGCGGTAGGGACCCGGAATAGAACCACGCCGCGACGGCTCACGGCCGACCCCGTTCGGCCGCTGCCTTCAGGCGACACTGGTCCCGGCTGCAAGACCGGGCATCGAGTTCGTTCCAAGGTGTAAGGAGCTCGATGATGCGACGAATGTTGGCAGTTGTAGGGTTCGGTGTTGCGCTGATGATGCCGGACGTGGCCCGGGCGTGCTCGTGCGCGACGTTGCCGGTATGTACAACCCTCTCTCAGTCCGAGCTGGTCTTCGTCGGCCGCGCAGAGCGCGTCACGAAGCTCGCGCCGGGATCGGAGAAGACCGAGTTCGTCGTGCGCGAGATGCTGAGCGGTGCGCAGACGACGAAGCTCGACGTGTACGCGCACGGGCTGGGAGGATCCTGCGATCGCAGCTTCGAGCAGGGCCGCGAGTACCTGGTCTTCGCGAGCCGGCGCGACGATCGCACATGGCGCGTCCTCCTCTGCAGCAACACCGACGTAGTCGACCGCGTGCCGCCCGCCGATCTCGACTTCCTCCGCCGGGCGCGGGCGGCGCCGCTGCCGGCCAGCGTCACCGGTCAGGTCGTCGTGCGGCACAAGGCGCCTGCAAAGCCAGGGTCCCTGGCTGGTGCACGCCTGACGTTGCGCGGCGGTGGCCGGGAGGTCTCGGCGCAGACCAACGACCAGGGGCAATACACGTTCAAGAGCGTGCCGCCGGGCGACTACATGGTCGATGTGCAGGTGCCCGACAACGTGAAGCCGATACCGCCGACACGAATCACGCTGGTGAGCGGCGCGTGTGCAGTCCGCATGATCGACGTAACGGGAAGCATGCGGTGAATGAGCATCGCATGGTCAGTCTATCGAACAGGCCGCTTACGGTTTCAGTTGGTAGTCGCTTCCAAGTGGACCGGCGCCTTCCAGGTACTTTCTGGCGCGCACCAGTTCGGCAATCTGCCGGATATGACCCAGATCGTGAAGCGCCCATTCGTGGAGCATCTGGTTCAAGGTGATCTGCCCGGCCTCGCGATGCAGCGCCACCCGGCCACCCGCTTCGGAAGGCAGGTCGCGCAGGTATTCGACGTTGGTCTCGCGCTGCTCCTCGAAGTGGTCGAAGGCATCCTCCGGATCGGCGTCCCGGTACAAGTCCAGGTACATCTGCGCATCGTCAGGTTCGAACGTCGGCCGAGTCTCCGCCAGGAACCGGTCGACCCGCATCCGGTAGCAGTGGCCCTCCGAGTGGGAGAGATGGGCCAGGACCTCGGCCACCGAAAAGCGATCCGGTGCAGGCTTCCACCGCGCGTCGTCGTCCGTCAGTTCCGACATCAGGCCGCGGAGAATGCCGGGCGTGGCCTCCAACAGGTCGAGGCAAGGCAGTCCGGTCTTCGTCATGCCCTCATCCTACGACGTTCTCGCCGCGGATGTGATCGAGCGATGACGGACGTGCCACTTGAGCCGCACGTAGTCGGCGAATCCGAGTAGCAGCGGTCTTCGCCGCCACGCCGAATCGGAAGGTCGGAGCCGTCGAGACTGATACCAATGCCATCGCAGGACGTCACGTCTGCTGAACGGTGGCATCCGCGAGAACAACGCGAGCTCGCGCCGTTCCCATCGTGGCGCGGCAGCGGCAGCTCAAGGTGTCCAGGACACACGGAGCGATTCGTCCGCTGACATGACGCCGAAGCTCGACGAGCGCCGCGTGCAGCCGCACGGTGGTGTGCGTGCGGCGGGCCAGGTCGACCAGTCGCATCCAGTCGATACGCCCCTGCAGACCGATCGAGAACCGTGGCTGCGTCCACGATCCATCTGGGCGATGGTGCCCAGCTCGGGATCAGCGCGTGTACACAGATATGAAAAACCTGATCGGTGGGACCGAGCACGCGCACCGACGTCCTGCCAACATCGATCGTATCAGCGGCTTCCCAGAACATGTGGTCCACCTCCGGTCCGCCGCCGTTGATCACACGCCAGTGCAGATCGAGGTTGTGGGCGGGACCGGCGCTGAAAGACCAGGCGTGGTGCAGCCGCATTCGGGTAGGCAGCAGGCCGTACGCGCCAGGGCCGTCAGCAGTCCAGCCAAGGTCCGCCAGAATCGTGGTGGCGCGTTCGACATCCGCAGGGCGCACGAGCACGTCGACATCGGCCATCGCGCGCATGCCGAAATTCTGATAGTAGCGAAGCGCCAGCGCCGCGCCCTTGAGGACCAGCGTCGGGAGCCCGGCGTCGTCGAATCGCCGCAGTACCGCAAGCAGGCGCCCTATCCGAAGCAGATTCAGTTGAGATGTTTCGAGGTAGGCCGCTCTCGCATCCTCGATGTAATCAGCTTCAGCTGAGGCCGACGCACGCCAAGGGGCATCGGGAATCACGGTACGACGCGGTCGGCAAGTTCCAGGATTGCGTCGGCAGCCTGATGCGACTCGCCTCGAGTCCCGCGATATGACCTGGCTGCGGCCGTCACATTGATCAGCGCTCGCGGCACCGCGCCGGCCGACGGCAATCGATGGGCCGTGTTGGAGAGGAGTCGCAGCATCGCCTCGCTGGCTGGAACCGGACGAAGGTGCCACGGTCCCGCAGCCTGAAAGCGGACGTCGATGATCAGGCGGACGGGGACTGCAGCGGTTCCTGCGTGCGCGCTGAGGCTCTCAGGCGACGTGGCCCGTCTTGCGCCATCGCCATCGCGCACCACGAGATGGCGGGGATAGGGATGGACCCACCCCTTCGAATCGATCGGGCTCAGCTCGTCGGAGTAGTAAACCGCGCCACGCTCGAGCAGCGCGGCAACCAGCCGGGTCTTGCCAGAACCGCTCGGCCCGGGCATCAGAATCGCGCGTCCCCGCCAGACCACCGCCCCCGCATGCACGATCGTGACATCGGGCGCCCGGCGTGTCACTTCGCCATCCAGCCAGTCCTGGAGGCCCACCAATATCTCGTCCGCGTTTCCCGCGCTCGTCACGACGCCGTCTCCGTCGCGCAGAACGTATTGCTGATCCGATCCCTTCGCCAACGGTCCCGCAATCTCGACACATACGTCAACCGGCCCGGCCGATCGGTCGGGCATCCAGGGCGAGACGTGCTGCTCAATCGCCGGCATCAGCGGCCCGGCGCATGAGATGGCGACCCGCACCCCGAGAGGGCAAATGCGGAACACTAGCCCCTGCGCCTCGACGGGTCGAGACCGCGCCACAGTCCGCCGGCGTCCCCGGACGTCGACAGCCCCGCGCTCGGCGGATCCGGGAACAGGCTCGTGGTGGTGGGCGACAGTGTCGTCGTCGTGGTGGTGCTCGTCGTCGTGGGCAACAGTGTCGTCGTCGTAGTGGGTGACAGTGTCGTCGTGGGTGACAGTGTCGTCGTGGTGGTGACAAACAACGTGGTTGTCGTCGTCGTTGTCGTCCAGGAAGGAGAGTGGTCGATGTCGGCCCTCCTGTTGTTCCCGGGCCCACCGTCGTTGACGGGCCGGGCGCTCCTGTCGTGGACGTCGTCTGCCCAGGCGATCCACTCTGTCGCGCCAAAACGTGCTGCTCGGTCAACGTCAACGTCAGCACCAGCGGGGCAAGAAAGGCAGCAGACACTCCACCGATCTTCAGCAAGACCTCGCGGCGCGATGCCCGATTCGCGACGTCCTCCGCGGCACGGCTCGACCAGGCCGACGCGCTCGAGCTGGCGAAGCGCATCTTCGGCAACCGCACGCGGCTCGGGGAGACCTGTGACGCGCTGTATGACGTCGGCGATGTCGGCGACGGTCGCCGGTTCGCGACAGCATTCCCAGACGAGCGCCGCGGTCTGGTTGAGCGAGTGGATCGCCTCGGATGTGGTGTCGAACACGGCGGCCGATCCGTCGGGCAATCGCTCGACCAGGAACCGATCCGATTCAGGCCGCCGAAAGTGCGTATCGGGCATCGTCTTTCCTCCATCTCGCCAGGACCGTTGTTGCAGTACAGCGCGCGCCCACGTCAGAGCAGGCAGGGAGCGGCCGCAACACCCGGAAGGTGTGCCGGTGCCTGACGCTCGAGGTGATTTGCGCAGAACCGGACGATTCCGCCGTACTGCCGCAGCCACAGCGCCATTCGTGTGGGCGTGGCTGGCAGAGCGGCGAGCATCGACTCGAAAACGGGACGGTTGTAAGCGATGGCAGCACTGCGCGCTGGAAATAGAAGGGTCGACCAGGTGCTGTCCGTCACCTGTCCAACCCGGCGACCGATCTCGTCGAGCACTGAGGGGTTCGCGATCGCGTCAGAGTCGAGCACGAGGACGTTGCCGAGGCCGTGGCGCCGGGCTTCATCGACGATCGCTCTGTGCGAGAGCGCGTCAGCCGATCTCGGGGCACGACGGCGTTGCGATGGCGTCGTACCGTCGGACACGAGCGGGGATGCCGGCATCCTCGAGCATTTTCGTCACCTGACTCCAGGTGTACTGCCAGCGCTCGTCATGGATCACGTAGACGGCGTCGATGCGATGAAATGGGCTCGCTATCTCCCGCATGCTCGGTCCGGCGATGCGATCGGCCGGCTCGGTTCCGATCAAGGTTCGAAAGTGATCGATCATCGGTGCCAGGTCCCATCCGAGCTCATCGAACGCGATGACGTAGTTTCGAATGCGGTCGTCCCAGAGGTTGGGGTATTGAACGGCGTTTGCGCGCCGGAACCGGTGAACCCAGCCGAGGAACGGCAGGCAGAGGACCCGGCCGCCGCCCCGGCGGACTTTCTCGTGGAGGTACCCCTCCTCGCCCCCGAATCCGCTCATGCGGGGATTGAGTCCGGGCCACGCGTCGCGGCGGCACACGAAGAGGCCGAGCCCCTGCATCGGAATCTCGAACGGTTCTCCGTCGGGATCGATACCGCGATCGTCCGTCGCCCATGTGCCGTACATGCCGCCGCGCCACTCCGTCGCAAAATGTGTGAACAGAGTTCGCAGGTCGTCGCAGATCAATGGTCCCTGGAGCAGGTCCCGCGTATCGCGGTGGGCCTTCAAGTAATCGATCAGCCGGGATAGCCCGCCCGCTGGAATGAGCACATGCGAGTCCACGCAGAGCACGAACTCCGATGTGGCCTCGCGAAACAGCACGTCGCGCGCGGCTGTGCTGACAACCCGCGAGTACCGGCAGGTACCGCAGTCCAGGAATCCAGTCGCACAGGCTACGGATCGACTCGGACTGCGCTCCGTCGGGATGATTGTCGAGCAAGAGGAAGTCGACGTCGTTTGCGACTTCTGGGTGGAACATCCGGATGGATTGAATCGTGAAGTAGGCGCCGTCGAAATCGTCGTAGACGGCCAGTGCGATCGTCAGCAGCCTGGCAGGGCGGCCTGTCGGCGTCGGCGCCGGGCCGATGGCAGGGACGAGCGTTCTGTCGAGCGCCTGGCTCACCTGTGTGACGAACGGTGAGTCCGGCGGAAGTCGCGACAGGATGTCGATGACCGCCGTTGGATGAAGCGTCTGGCTCATCGCAGGTGCATGACGAGTCTCAGCGGTGCGCCCGTCTATGCGACGCGATGGAACTCGAACGCGAGGCGCATGGTAGTGTAGCGGTGTTTCCGACGTCAACTGGTCCCGAGGGCAATGGAAGTGGAACCGACCGCCGATCGATGAGCGAGGCCATCGCGACACACGTCATCGATCGATCAACGCGGCTGCGCGCCATGATGGCGCGGTCGTTGGAATGGCTGCTGACGGTTCATCCGGCGGCGAGTTGCGTCGGGGGAGCCACCCTCGCCTGGATTCTCGTCTTCGGGCGTCTGGCGGTGGCGAACCACCGCAACTTCGGCACCTGGTCGTACGACATGGGGATCTACGATCAGGGCTTCTGGCTGGTGTCGCGCGGTGGCAGCACGTTCATGACCGTGCGCGGCCTCGACTTCTGGGGTCACCACTTCAATCCCGTTGCCTTGGCGTTCGCGCCGTTCTATTGGCTGGGTGCTGGGCCGTCGTTCCTGTACGCCGTGCAGGCGATCGCGCTCGGCCTCGGCGCCGTGCCCACCTATCTGATCGCACGCGACCGGTTCAACACGCCGTGGATGGGGCTGTTGTTCGCAGGCGCCTACCTGTTCTACGCGCCCGTGCAGTGGATCTCCTGGGCGATGTTCCATCCCGAAGCGCTCGTGATCACCCCGATGCTCTTTGCGTGGTGGTTCGCGACGCATCGGCGTTGGCGCTCGTTCTTCGCCTCCGTGCTGCTGGCGCTTTCGATGCGCGAGGACACTGCGCTCGCGATCGTAATGATGGGGTTCGTGCTGCTCGTGTACATGCGTCATCAGCCCGACTACGGACGATCCTGGCGGATGGCGGTCGCCGTCATGATGCTCGGTCTTGGTTGGTACTTCATCGCCTCCGCTGTGGTCATCCCGTACTTCAACGGCGGCGAGGCACCCTTCTACGTGCAGTTCTTCTACGGCAGCTACGGTGGGACGCTGCCGGACGTTCTCTTCACGATGATCCGGCATCCCGACCGCGTGGTCAGCGATGCCGTTCAACCCGATCGCCTGCGCTTCTATCGTGACCTCGCCCTCCCCTGGGGCGCTTTGCCTGTAGGAGGACCGGTCACGATGTTGATGGCGTTGCCACAGATGATTGCCAGCGTGATCGGCGGCAGTCCTTACGCCAGGATGATCAGGTATCAGTACACCGCGGTGATGATCGCTCCGATTGTCATCTCATCTATCGAGGGCGCGTGCGTCATGTACCGCAACAAGACGATGCGGCTCGTGATTCCGGTGTGGCTGGCGCTGTGCGCGTATGTGACGAACGTGGCCTGGTCGCCTTCGCCGATTGGCAACTTCTACCAGTCAACGTGGGCCAGGCCGTTGCCGCGACACCAGGCAATGCGGGCGGCGCTCGACCACATACCCGCCGACGCTGCGGTTTCGGCGACCTACAGCCTGCTTCCTCACTTGTCGCACCGTCGGGAGATCTACGACTGGCCCAATCCATTCGTGCCCAGCGTCTGGGGCAACCGCAATTGCGATAACCTGCCAGACCCTGCGACGATCGACTACGTTGCGGTCGATCGCGCACAGGTCTCGCCAGCCCAACAGCCGCTGCTCGTGGACATGCTGGACGCGGCCGGACCATTCGCGGTCGTCTTCGATCGCGACGACGTGGTCATTGCACGACGGAGAGGGACGGACGTCAAGGTCGACGTAGCACCTCAGCTGGCGACGTGCCCGAGAAGTGGCTCGTGAATCCGGGCAGGTCGCCCGCTCGGAAGCTCGGGGGCTCGGTGCGCGTCGTAACCGTCAGAGTGCCACGGGAGCAGCAAGCCGGATCAGGCAGCGATTCTCGACGTGATGAAATCCCCGATTCTCGCGTCGGACATCCCGCTCAAGCTGACCGCCTACTCGTTCCAGGATCCTGGCTCGACGAAGGTCAGGCTGCTCGTCGCCGCCGAGGTCGATCGTGCCGTGAACCCCGACGGTGCCATGGCGCTCGGCGCGGTCGCCGTGGACGCGAAGGGAACCGTGGTCGCGAGTCAGTTTGCTGCGGAGCTCACCGGCCCCATTCGAGCGGGGACGAGCACTCAGTCGTTTTTCGGCGCGCTGCTGGTCGAGCCCGGTCCCTACACCGTAAAGATCGCTGTCGTCGACGATGGGGGCCGGCGGGGGAGCGTCCAGCGCGAGGTGCGCGCCTACGTCACCCGACTCGGGCCGTTCCGGGTTACCGATCTGCTGATCGGTCAACGCAACGTGACAGGCGATGAAATCGCCGCGACCGATCAGCCGGTCGCCGCCGTCGCGCCGACAGTCGCGGCGGACTTTGCCGGGACGACCCTGCATGCGTATCTGGAGCTGTCATCCGAGTCACCGGAGGCGCTGGCGTCGCTGACCGTCACCGTGGAGGTCGCGGGCACGGCGACGTCGCTCCCGATGGAAAGCGCCGTGGCCGTGCTGCAGCAGCCCGATGCCGATCCCGGGAGCCGTGCCGCGGCTGCGGCTTTGTCCCTCGGGCTGTTACCCGCCGGCAACTACGTCGCGCGGGCGATCGTTGCTGCCGGCGGCCGCAAAGTCGGGCAGGTCACTCGACCGTTCCGGATCGTCAAGCCGGAACTCCCACGGTAGCTCCTCAAATCTCGCGAGTTCGTTCATGAAAACGACACTTCCGTCATCGATACTCGCTGAGTGTTCAGCGTTTCACGATACGATCCAGCGGCATGAAGCGTCCGGTGGCGATCGTCGGAGCGCCATCCAGCATCTGGCATCCGGCCGTACGATAGCGGCGAAGTCCGGCATCTCGATCGAGCCCCCGGCATTCTGCGGGAGCTCGGCATCGTCGATCGCCTGGCCGCTGCCGATCTGGGCGATGTCGTCCCGCCTGCCTATCGAGACTACGTCCGACCGCCTGGTCGTGCGCGTCACGAACCCGAGGTCGCCGCTTATTGCGCATCGCTGGGCGAGCGCGTTGCGGACGCGGCGGCCGATGGGCGGTTTGTCGTGGTTCTCGGCGGCGACTGCAGCATCGTGCTCGGAGGTCTGCTGGGTGCCCGGCGCGCGAGCGGTGGTCCCGTGGGTCTCGCCTACGTGGACGGCGCCGACTTTGCGACGCCCGACGAATCGCCGACCGGTTCCGTGGCCAGCATGTGCCTCGGGCTCGCGGTGGGGCGTGGCGACACGCCGCTCGCGCGGCTCGCCGGCGCGGAGCCGCTCGTCGATGGACGGGACGTCGCGCTCGTGGGTCGACGTGACGCGGCGGACCCGTGGTACGGACACGCGGCGCTGGCTGCGTCGGAGGTTCTGGACATTCCCGACGCGGCGCTCGTCGAGCGTGGATCAGACGAGGTCGCGGCATCCGCGGTGGCGCGGCTGACCTCGGCGAGGTTGAAGGGATTCTGGATTCACCTCGACGCCGATGTGATCAACCCGACGGACATGCCGGCCGTGGACTCGCCTGAGCCCGGTGGCCCGACGCTCGATCAGATCGTGAAGCTTCTGGCGCCTTTGATCCGTCACCCGCGTGCGCTGGGACTCGAGCTGACGATTTACGATCCTGGCCTCGATCCCGATCGCGCGTGCGCTGGGCGGCTCGTCGCGTTGCTCGAAGCATTGATAGTCTAGGGCGCCTCTCCGAATCCACGAGTCAGATACGCCCACGGGCCGCGCGAGAACACGACGATCTCGCCGACCGGTGTGAATCCGAGCTTCCGCGCCAGCGCCAGCGACGCCGCGTTCGATTCCATGGCGCACCAGACCGGCTCGCGGCCCTCTTCTCTCATGCGCGCGGTCATGAGATCGACCACGCGTTCCGCGAGACCGCGCCGCCGGTACTGCTCCAGCGTGTCGATGGACACGTCCCAGAGCGTTTCCGTCAGCCAGCAGGGATAGCAGAACGACGCCGGCACGCCGCCGACCAGCGCCGCAGCGATCGGCGCGGTTTCTCTCGCATGCGTGAGCTCGTAGCGCAGGCCCGGCGGGAGATGGTCGAGGCGGTCATCTGCTCCCAGCAGCCGGACCACCACCTCGTCTGGCGCTGCATTCGCGTCGGGCGGCGTCGTCAGCCGGTGCAGGATGGCGCACTCCGGCGTCCACGCGTGCCCCGAGCTCGACGCAGGGCTCGCGCTGAGCGCCTGGCGGACGTGCTCTGCGTTGTCGTGCTGCGCGATGACGGGCGTCATGTCGGTCACGCCCTCTACCGCGTGCGCGATGTGCTCGTGCGCCGGCCGGCCGACCACTCCCACGACCGCGAGCGCGCCGGAGAGTGCGCGCACGACGAAGCCTCCGTCGACGCTGTCGCCGCCGGGGACCGTCGCGCGGCCGCTGAGGAGCATGCCCCGGATGTCGATCCAGTCGGGTGTGTCGGGCAGGGATTTGGCCAGACGTAGGGGGATTGAAGTTGAGTCCATGAGCACGACGCTCGACGGCGAGCTGGCCTTGAAGCTGGACCCACGCGTATCTTGAGCCGAGGCGATAACAATTGCCGCCACGCACAATCGCACGCTGACCGGCCGCCGCGCCACGGTAAGAAGAAGCGCTAACCCGTCAGCGGTATCTCGACTTTGCCTCGAAGGCGCCCTCCTTCGGCGACCACGAGGCGCGGCGCGGCGAGATCGCCGGTTACCGAGCCCGTGGCTCGAATCTCGACTTTGTCGCCAGCCGTCACGTTGCCCATGACTGCGCCCATGATCACCACCGCCTTTGCGGAGACCGACGCCTTGATGTTGGCGGCGGGACCGATGGTGAGTGTGTGATCGGGCAGCGTGACACGGCCTTCCATCTGGCCATCGAGGGTGAGGTCCTCGGAAGCGCTCAGCTCACCCTTGATGACCACCGACTTCCCAAGATCCATGATCATCCTCTCCGCAGTCTTTCACATGCCAGCGCCGCCATGGAGGATCGATTCTGTTTCCAGTCGAAGAAGAAGCGGCCCTCAATCGTTCTTGCGCTGCCTCTTCCGCCACTCGGCCCACCGCTTCTTCTGTGCTCGACTGATCGCCCTGCGGTTCGCGGCGGACATCCCGCGGCGCTGCTTGGAGGGACTGACGCTCGCTCGGATCAAAGACAGCAGCCCGCCGCCGTTGCCGCAGCTCCGGGAAGGCTGCCACGATCGCATCAATCTCGCGCTGAAGCACGTCCAACCGCGCCTGCGCCCCTGCCTGGGCGAATCGTCGGAGTTCCGTACGGTCCATTGCATCTCCTGTTCGGATCCTCGAAAGTCGACGTTATAGCAAAGTAAGGTGTGGTGTGTCCAAACAATAACAGTACGCGTGGTTCCTCCGCGAGCCGTTGTGAAGCCCCTTGACGACCGCTGTTTACGGGCTTGACAATCCCAGCAATGCCGCTGCTCCCGCGATCAGCACTCCTGAGGCGACTCATCCTCTGGCGTGTCTTCTGCCTGCACGCGATAGACGCTGAAAACACGCGACAAACAGCACGAACCGTTAAGGTGTCGTGAAAGCGGACCCGAAGGGCCGAATTACGCCGCAGCGGCCCCTGAGGTCCGCAGCACGGATCACGCGATGAGCGAAAAAGAAAAGCCGTTTCACAATCCTTTCGCTGCCCTGCGAGGGCTGACCGAGGCCGCACCGGCGCCCGCCGAGACGTCGAAGCCTATCCCACGCGCGGTCGTCCGTCTCGAACGCTCGGGTCGCGGCGGCAAGGCCGTCACGGTCGTCGAGCACATGGCGATTCCCGCGTCCGCCCGCGATGAGTGGCTGATGGCGCTCAAGGCTGCACTGGGTTGCGGCGGCACCGTCGAGGACGAGCGGCTCGTGCTTCAGGGCGATCAGCGCACACGCCTGCCGGCGCTGCTGCAGGCGCGCGGCGTCAAGAAGGTGACGCTCGGGTAGCACAAGGACGCGTGGAGCATGAGCGACACCTACGACCTGAACAGGTTCGTGCGGGCGCAGCAGGACGATTACGAACGAGCGCTCCTGGAAATCACCAGCGGCCAGAAGCGCACGCACTGGATGTGGTACATCTTCCCGCAGCTCGACGGGCTGGCGCACAGCCCGACCGCGAAGCACTATTCGATCAAGAGCGTCGAGGAAGCGAAGGCATACCTCGAACATCCGATCCTCGGACCGAGGCTGCTGACCTGCGCGGAGGCCGTGGTCAGTGTCGAACGCCGATCCGCGACGGAGATCTTCGGCACTCCCGATGACCTCAAACTGAAGTCGTGCGCGACGCTGTTCTCCGCGTCGCATCGCCGGGCTCGGTGTTCGACCGCCTGCTCGAGAAGTACTATCAGGGCGCGCGTGACGCCAGGACGCACGAGCTGTTGGTGCCGGAGGTGGGAATCGAACCCACACGGGAGTGAACCCCACGGGAGTTGAGCGGACGGCCACACGACCGAAAAGCTTGGGTTACGCTGCGGATGTCTGAAGTTCTTGGGGAAACGCCCCAGCCCGACTATAATGAAGTCGTCGGTCTGGAGGAGTCCTATGAGACGCCCGGTCCGAACATTCCTCGGCATCCTCGCCTTGGCGGCGACTTCCCTAGTTGCCTGCAATCGCGGTCCTCTCAAAGGCGATTCAGTTACGGTTTCTGATTCCGTTCGCCAAACTCCAGCCGACGCCGGGGCCTTGCCCACGTTGAGGGGAACCGTCACGGATTCATCCGGTGGGGTCATCCCCGGCGCCACCATCGTCGTGAGAAACGACGATTCCAGAAAGGAGCAGATCGCAATCTCCAACGCGGCCGGCCAGTTCGCTATTCCGTCAATAGCACCCGGAACCTATACGGCCCTCGTGTCATTTGACGGCTTTCGCAGCAAGCGCATCAACAACATCGGCCTACAGAAAGGGATGGTAACGAACGTATGCAGTGCACTTGAAATCGGAGGAATGGAGGAAGCTGTCGTGGTTTCCTCGGAGACGATCGCGAACCTACCTTTGAGGCCTGTCGGGTCACCCGACAGATCACGCGCGTCGGAGTCGCGCCCACCGTCGTGCCCGGCCAGGGGATGATCGCGGGCTTCACTCCGCTCGGGTCTGACCGGGCAGTCGCGACACAAATGGATGGTCTCGTTAGGGCGAAGACTTGGGGCGTCTCGGATTCGGGCTTGACGCGGGCAAGCGAGCGGCAGCCGCTCTCGGAGCCTTCCGCGAGTCAAGCTTGGTCTCGGGTCGTCGCTTACACGAATATGCCCTCACAGATGCGTCTGGAGCAGTCGTCTGTCGTGGAGTTGCGGGTTACTTTGCAGGTCGGCGATGAGGAGTCGTGGGATTCGGGACCTGGAAAGGGTATGCGCGGCGCTAAGTTCGTTCGCGTAGGAGGGGTGACGTCCGCGGATTTGCAGGGCGATCAGGAGGTCTTCCAAATACGCGCCCTCAAACCAGAGGAACAGCGCTTCTCAGGCGACGCGATCTCGTTTCGGTTCGAGGTCAAACCGCGACGAACAGGGACTCATCAGCTCACATTTGTGCTCACGGATACGACGGGTCCGGCTCCGCTCGTTGTGACGCGACTTACGGTCCCGGTGAGGATTGTTGCCGGTTTCGGTGAGAGATGGCTCTTCTTCGCGATTCGTAATTGGCAGTTCCTCGTCCCACTGCTGATTCCGTTGCTGGTGACGCTCGTACTGCGTGTGAGGCGTTGGGTCGATGACCGTCGTCGGCCGCCGGGTGTTCCCTTCGAGCGTGTACTGGCTCAATTTGAGCTGCGCCGCTGCTTCCGCCGCGCGGCCCAGCGCCTGCGTGGCGCAGCCGCAACGGCCTTGCGAGCTGCGGCGGAAATCGTCCTGCCGCGCGGCTTGATGCCGCCGTTCCTTGCGACGGCACCAGCCCGCGCCTGACGCCCACGGCGTAGCTCGGGCAAGGCTCCGAGGATCGCGACGCGCTCCCGTTCCACTCTCTGCCAACCTGGCTTGCGCGCACTTGGAAGGCGACTCACCAGATGTGCAGGGAACTCAACGCCGGGTCCTGAGTCGCTTCAGAGACCTCCCATCGACAGTCTCGGGGAAAAGCCGAGGAAAATTGGGCCGGCGGTTCGCCACGAGATCACGACTCCCGATTCTGTTTAGAGTTTTGGTGCCGGAGGTGGGAATCGAACCCACACGGGGAGTGAACCCCACGGGATTTTGAGTCCCGCGCGTCTGCCAGTTTCACCACTCCGGCACAGAGAGAAGGAACCCGCAGAATTTCCAAATGTACCACGAATCACGTGATGGGCCGCCGATCGGCGCCGCGTATAATGCTCCTCGCGTGGCACGGACCCTCGTTCTGACCCTCGCACTGTTGATTGGCGCGCTCGCGTGCGCCGATCGCTTCGTCTGTCCCGACGGCTGCACAGACGAGGCGCCGGCCTCCTTCGACTGCGTGCTCTGCCACGGGTTCTTCTTCGACGATCTGACATCGTCTGCCGCGCCATCGCTGACGATCGCCCGCGCGACGCCATCCGAACTGTCGCTTCCGCCGACTCCGGCACCACATTCGATCGAACACCCCCCGCGCGCGAACGTGTAGTGTCCGCCTTTAGGCGGACCATCCTGAGGTCCGGCTGAAGCCTACGGTCCGGCTGAAGCCGGACACTACAAGTCCGGCTAAAGCCTGGCTAAAGCCAGGCTAAAGCCGGACACTACATCTGGTCCGAGGGCCAACGCATGCTCGTTCTCTGTCTCGCTCTTGGTTTGCTCGTACAGGTTCAAGCCGCTACGGTCCGCGTCGAAGTGCGCGCAAACGGAAGACCGGTTGCGGGCGCGACGGTCACACTGGCAGGCGCGAGCCACGTGACGGACGAACGCGGCTCGGTAAGCGCCGCGGTGTCGCCAGGAAAACTGGAAATCACAGCCACCAAAGATGGCTTTGTACCCCAGACGGTGACCGTCGAGGCGATCGCCGGACAAGAGCAGTCCGTAACATTCGATCTCGTCGTGGCGCCTACGCACGAAGAGGAAGTCACGGTGGTCGCGAGCACGCGGACGGAGCGGCGCATCGAAGATCAGCCGATGCGCGTCGAGGTGCTCGCGCGCGAAGAGATCGAAGAGAAAATGCTCATGACCCCCGGCGACATCGTCATGATGCTGAACGAGATGGGCGGGATGCGGGTGCAGGCGACGTCGCCGTCGCTGGGCGCCGCCAGCGTGCGCATTCAGGGAATGCGCGGACGCTACACGCGCTTCCTTTCTGACGGCCTGCCGCTCTTCGGCGAGCAGCCGGGCGGGCTGGGGCTGCTGCAGATCCCGCCGATGGATCTCGGCCAGGTCGAAGTGATCAAGGGCGTGGCATCCGCGCTCTACGGAGCGGGCGCGATGGGCGGCGTCATCAATCTGATCTCTCGCCGGCCCGGGAAGGAGCCCGTCCGCGAGGCCCTGTTCAACCGTTCGACGCGCGGCGCGACAGACGCCGTGCTGTGGCTGTCGGCGCCGCTCTCGACGGCACTGGGCCGGCTCGCTGCTCGCAGGCGGTCACTGGCAGGAGCAGGCGGACGTCAACGGCGAGGGATGGTCGGATTTGCCCGGCTACGCGCGCGGCGTCGTGCGGCCGCGGATCTTCTGGGACGGCGGCGACGGCCGATCGTTTTTCGCGACGGCCGGGGTTACATTTGAGGATCGCACCGGCGGCACACAGCCAGGCGCGGTGCTCGCGGCCACCGGTGAGCCTTACCGCGAGGCGCTCGACACCACCAGCTTCGACGTCGGCGCGCTCGCGCAAACGCTCGTGCGCAAGCGCTACGTGCTGACCGCGCGCGCGGCGGTGGCTCGGCAGCGCCACGACCATGTCTTCGGCGAGGTACTCGAGCGCGACTCACATGACGTCGGCTTTGGCGAGATCGCCCTGCGAGGCACGTCACGGGGACACACGTGGGTGGGCGGCATCGCGTTCGAACACGACCGGTACGATCCGACGGACGTGCCACGGCTTTGCCTACTCGTTCACGACGCCAGGGGTCTTCGGCCAGGACGACATGGATCTGAACTCGTGGCTGACGGTCTCGGTGAGCGCCCGCCTGGACTTTCACAACGAATACGGGACGTTCTTCAGCCCGCGCGTGTCGGCGCTCGCGCGCTCCTCTGAATGGACGACCCGTCTCTCCGTGGGCACGAGGGTTCTTCGCCGCGACGCCGCTGACGGAAGAGACGGAGGCCGCCGGGCTGACGCGTCTGCAGCTCGCTGCGCCGCTGCAAGCCGAACGTGGGACGAGCGCGTCGCTCGACGTGACGCGCACTGCTGGTCCCGTGTCCATCACGGCCACGCTGTTCGGCATCCCGCATTTCACATCCCGTCGATGTCGATCGGGAGACGTACGTGCTCGGCAACCTGGTCGAGCCGTCGACGAACGTCGGCACCGAGCTGCTCGGCACGTTCCGCCGCGCCCCGTTCGCGGTAACCGGAACGTACACGTACGTGCGCTCGCGCGAGACCGAACGCGGTGGGGAGGTGGACGTGGCGCTCACGCCCCGACACAGCGCCGGACTCGTCGCGATGGCCGAATCAGAGGACGTCGGGCGGGTGGGCCTCGAAGTCTACGTCACCGGCCGGCAGCGCCTCGACGTGAACCCGTACCGCAGCGTGAGCGAACCCTACGTGATCGTCGGGCTCCTTGCCGAACGCCGCTTCGGGCGGATTCGCCTGTTCGTAAACGGCGAGAACCTCACCGGCGTTCGCCAGACGCGGTGGGATCCGCTGTTGCTCGAGACACGGGCCGTCGATGGCCGCTGGACGGTCGATGCGTGGGCGCCGCTCGACGGCCGCACGATCAACGGTGGCCTGCGCGTCGGTTTCTGACCGCGGAGAACGCGGACAACAACCGCGGACAACACGGAAAGACACGGAATTTTCAGCACTCTTCAGCCTTTCCTCACGACTCCCGCCCAGCCGATCGGTCACTCTTGTCCGAGGCTGCCCGGCGAACCCTGGAGGAAAACACATGCGCAGACCTGCAGCAATCGTGATCGTCGCGGCGCTCCTTGCCAGTCACGCCAGCCTGCTCGCGCAGTCAGCGGGTGCTGAGTTTCGCCAGGCGAAGCTGATGGTGAACGATAACGGCAGGATCAAGTCGGCGGATGTCGTTCTCCGCCTGGAGGACGAACAGCTGGTCATTCAGTCCGGCTCGACACCGGTGAGGACCCTGCCGTACAAGACCCTCAGAGGGGCCGAGTACACCTACACGAAGAAGCCGCGTTGGAAGGAAGGGATAGGGATGGGCCTCCTCATCGGCGCGTTCGCCCTGCCCATCTTCTTCCTGAGCGGCAAGACGCATTGGCTGACGATCCACGGGGAAGATCAGTTCGTGCAGCTGAAGCTGGACAAAAGCAACTACAAGCTGTTCCTGCCTGCGTTCGAGTCCAGGTCTGGCGTGAAGGTGGAGACCATCGCGGCGATCGAGTAGCTCCGCGGACAACACGGATAAAAGCGGACAACACGGACAACACGGATATCGGGTTGGACTCGAGCCTCACTTCGAGTACGGTGGCACCCGCATGCGGCTGCCGCTCTTCACCTTTGCGCTGGCGTCGACGCTCCTTTTCCAATCGAGCGTCCAGCTGCCGTATCGGAACGCAAAGTTGCCGACGGCCGAGCGTGTCAAAGACCTGCTGGGCAGGATGACGCTCGAAGAGAAGTTCTGGCAGCTGTTCATGATCCCGGGCGACCTCGACGACCCCTCGCACGACTACTCGCACGGCGTGTTCGGGCTCCAGATCTCGGTCCGCGCCGGTGGAATTCAGCGACGCATCCCGTGCCGCCCGCGCGCACGCGGAGCGCATCAACGCCATTCAACGCTACTTCGTCGAGCAGACGCGGCTCGGCATCCCGATCATCCCCTTCGAAGAGGCCGTTCATGGCCTCGCCCAAGAAGGCGCGACGATGTTTCCGCAGGCGATCGCGCTGGCGGCGACCTGGGACGTGCCGCTGGTATCGCGCGTGTTCGACGCGCGATCGCGCGTGAGACGAGGAGCCGCGGTATCCGCCAGGTGCTGTCGCCCGTAATCAACATTGCAGACGACGTGCGGTGGGGAAGGGTCGAGGAGACCTACGGCGAAGATCCGTACCTCTCGACCGTGATGGGGCTCGCGTTCGTCGACGCCTTCGAAAAACAGGGCATCGTGACGACACCGAAACACTTCGTGGCCAACGTCGGGGAAGGCGGTCGGGACAGCTACCCGATCGATCACAGCGAGCGGCTGCTGATGGAGCGTTACTTTCCGCCGTTCGAGGCCGCAATTCGGCAGGGTCGCGCCCGCTCGGTGATGACGGCGTACAACTCGGTGGACGGCGCACCGGCGACGCAGAACCGTCGCCTGCTGACCGATGTGCTCAAGCGCGACTGGGGCTTCGAGGGCTTCGTGATTTCCGACGCCGCGGCGACGGGCGGCGCGACGGTCCTGCACATGACGGAACCGAACACGCCAATCGCCGCCCAGCACGCGTTCGAGGCCGGACTCGATGTCGTTTTCCAGTCGTCCTGGCCGCAGTACCGGCCGTACTGGGATGCGTTTCAACGCGGCCTGATACCGCAACCGATGTCGACGCGGCCGTCGCGCGCGTGCTACGAGTGAAGTTCGACCTCGGTCTGTTCGAGCAGCCGTACGTGGATCCCGAAGCCACCGCGACGCGTGAGCGGTGACGGCATCCACACGCGCTGGCGCGCGACGCGGCGCGCACGTCGATCGTGCTGCTCAAGAACGGGCAGCCCGCTGCCGCTGCAAGGGCGACTACGTCGATCGCCGTGATTGGCACTGATGCCGAGGAGGCGCGTCTGGGTGGCTACAGCGGCCCCGGCATCCAGAAGTGTCGATTCTCGAGGGCTACGCCGAGATGGGCTCGTCTTCGCGTGTCCACTATGCCCCGGGTCCGGGCCGCGTCACCCGAGTTCGTGGTCGATCCCGTCCGAGCACCTGTCCAGGCGTCGAACGGCGCCGAGTCGCCCGGCCTCACCGGCGAGTACTTCGACAACAACCGCCTCGAGGGCCAGCCACGCATCGTCCGTACCGACCGCGGATGGACTTCGGCTGGACACTCAACTCGCCGGGCCGCGGAATTCCCTTCGACTGGTACTCGGTGCGCTGGACGGGTTCGCTCACTGCGCCGCCGGACGGGCGTGAGACGCATCGGCATCGAAGGCAACGATGGCTACCGGCTCTGGCTGGACGGCCGGCTCGTGATCGACAACTGGAGAAAGCAGTCGTTCGGGACGCGCACCGCCGATGTCACGCTGAAACCGGGCGCACACACGATATTCGATTCGAGTATTTCGAGAGCACGGGCAACGCGCGAGTCAGGCTGGTCTGGGATGCGGGTGTGACAGACGACGGCGGCGGCGAAGATCAGACGAGGCCGTGGCGATCGCAGGGACTCGAGGTGGCGGTGGTGGTCGCGGGCATCGAGGAAGGCGAGTTTCGCGATCGGGCGTTTCTCAAGCTGCCCGGTCATCAGGAGGAGCTGATCCGCGAGGTGGCCGCCACCGGCAAGCGCATAGTGGTCGTGATTGATCGGTGGCAGCGCGATCACGATGTCGCGCTGGATCGATCGAGTCGATGCCGTGATGCAGGCCTGGTATCCGGGCGAGATGGGCGGCACCGCCGTGGCCGACGTGCTGTTCGGCGACCACAATCCTGCGGGCCGGCTGCCCGTGACGTTTCCCATGACCGAAGGCCAGCTGCCGCTCTTCTACAACCACAAACCTACCGGCCGTGGTGACGACTATCTGGACCTGACGGGCCATCCGCTGTTTCCCTTCGGCTTCGGGCTCAGCTACACGACGTTCGAGTATTCAGGGCTTGCGCATCGAACCGGCCGAAATCGACGCGATCCGGCACCGCCACCGTGCGGTGCGCGTGCACAATACGGGCACCCGCGCGGGCGACGAGGTCGCCCAGCTCTACGTCCGCGACGTGCTCGCGTCCGTCGCGCGGCCGATCATGGAATTGAAAGGCTTCGAACGCGTCAGCCTGCAGCCCAGCGAAGAAAGCGAGGTCGTCTTCACGCTGCGGCTGAGCATCTGCTCATGCTCGATCGAAATCTGCGCTGGATCGTCGAGCCCGGCACGTTTCGCGTCATGGTGGGCAGCTCGTCGAAGGACATACGGCTGCGCGGGGAGCTGACGGTCCGGTGATGGCCAGCCGCTGGTCGAGCGCTTACGATTCGTTCGCGGGCCAGGGATACTTCGACCGCGTGCACGAAGCCATGCTGGACTCGCTCGCGGCGGACGCCACGAAGCCTGCCTCGGTGCTCGACGTGGGATGCGGGACCGGCCGGTTGCTGCGGCGTGCGCGTCTGCGGTGGCCGCAGGCGGAACTGATCGGTATCGATCCCGACGAGGGAATGATCGAGATCGCCCGCGAGGCCGTGCCGGCTGCGGCGTTGCACCTGGCATCCGCCGAATCGATGCCGCTCGCGGATTCGTCCGTGGACCTGGTGCTCTGCGCAGTGTCGATGCACCATTGGAGTGATTCCGGCGCGGGCCTGCGCGAGGTCGCGAGGGTCCTGCGTCCCGGCGGGCGCTTCTGCTTCGCCGACTGGGTGATGACCGACTGGCTCACGAAGCTCCTGTGCGCGGGCGCGAAGACGCCGGAGAGCCTGAAGGAGCGGTTCATCCGGACGGATCTGCAGGTCGTGACACAACGCCCGATGGTGTCGCGGTCGTTGTACGTGACAATCGGAGTCAGGAAATGACCGCGCTCGATCGACGCGCCTTCGTCAAGATCGGATCGGCGGCGCTTGCCGGCAGCCTGGTCGCTGCTCGCGTGCGTGGCGCCCAGCCATCCGATCGCCCGCGGCCGTCTGCCGCGCAGCTCGCATGGCAACGTGACGAGCTCGCGATGTTCCTCCACTTCGGCGTCAACACGTTCACCGATCGTGAGTGGGGCGACGGCAAGGAGGATCCGGCGATCTTCGCGCCATCGCGGCTCGATGCCCGCGCAGTGGGCGCGCGCGGCTCGCAGCGCCGGATTCCGCGCGATGATCCTCACTGCGAAGCATCACGACGGCTTCTGCCTCTGGCCGACAAAGACGACGACCCACAGTGTGGCGCGGAGCCCATGGCGCGGCGGTCAGGGTGATGTCGTTCGCGAGTTCGTGGATGCATGCCGCGCGGAAGGGCTCAGGCCCGGACTCTATCTCTCGCCGTGGGACCGGAACAACCCGGCATACGGCGACTCGCCGCGCTACAACGATCTCTATTGCGATCAACTGACGGAACTGCTGACGCGCTACGGTCCGCTCGCCGAGGTCTGGTTCGACGGCGCCAACGGAGAAGGTCCCAACGGCAAGCGGCAGGTCTACGACTGGCCCCGCGTGTGGGGACTCGTCCGGAAGCTGCAGCCGGACGCGGTGATGTTCTCGGATGCGGGTCCGGACGTACGGTGGTGCGGCAACGAGACGGGTTCGGCAGGCGATCCGAACTGGTCGACGGTCGATCCGGCTGCTGTCACGTATCCCGGAGCCTCAGGCCCAGGCGTCACCGACGCGCTTCAGCACGGCCATCCGAATGGCTCCATCTGGCGGCCCGCCGAAGCCGACACGTCCATTCGTCCGGGCTGGTTCTACCATCCCGCCGAAGACAATCGCGTGCGCACGGTCGATCAGCTCGTCGATCTCTACCAGCGCTCCGTCGGCCGGAACTCCAAGCTGCTGCTCAACGTGCCGCCCACGCGCGACGGGACGCTGCACGACGTCGACGTCGCGCGGCTGCGTGGATTCCACGAGAAGCTGCGCGCGCTGTTCGCGACGGATCTCGCGGCAGACACGCGGTTGACGTGGCAGCCGACCGCCGGCACGGCCACCGGTGAGGTCGATCTCGGCAGACCGGTCAGGATCGGTTGCGCCCGCCTGGAGGAGGACATCACGCAGGGCCAGATGGTGTCGCGCTATGTCCTCCACGGAACGGAGGAGACGTCGTGGCGTATTCTTTCAAGAGGGACGACGATCGGCTACGCGCGGATCGACCGGTTCGATCCGGTGACGGTCCGGCGCGTGCGGCTCGTCGTCGAGGCCGCCGTCGCTCCACCTGAGCCGATCGCGATCAAGCTCTTCGCCGCGTAGCGAGCGATATAATCCGCCCGTGGCCGCATGACGGCTGGATCGGCACGCGCCTCGGCCCTTACGAAATCGTTGCGCCCATCGGCGCCGGCGGCATGGGCGAAGTCTACAAGGCCCACGACTCGCGGCTCGGCCGCGACGTCGCCATCAAAGTGCTGCCCGCGCACGCTCGCCGACGATCCCGACGCCCTGGCGCGATTCGAACGCGAAGCGCGCGCGGTCGCGGCGATCAACCATCCGAACATCCTCGCGCTCCACGACATCGGCAGCGACAACGGCATCGCCCATGCCGTGATGGAGCTGCTGGAAGGCGAGACGCTGCGGAAGCGGCTCGACAGCGGCCGCCGCCGCCGCGCAAGGCGCTCGAGTGGGCGGTGCAGCTCGCGCTGGGCCTGGCGGCGGCACACGATCGCGGCATCGTGCATCGCGATCTGAAACCCGAGAACGTGTTTCTGACCCGCGACGGCCGCATCAAGATCCTCGACTTCGGCGTGGCGCGGCCGCGAGCCGCGCTGGGGTGAGGACGGCAATCTGATCACGACGACGACCGAGCCCGGCGTGTTCGTCGGCACGCCGGCGTACGCATCGCCGGAGCAGGTGCTCGGTGAACCGGCGACGCCGCGCTCCGATCTGTTCGCGTTCGGCGTCGTGCTGTACGAGCTGCTGACAGGCACCCACCCGTTCCGGCGCGAGACGGTGGCCGACACGATGACGGCGATCCTGCGCGACGATCCGCCGCCGCTCGACGGGCAGCCGTCGCAGGGCGTGCCGGCGGCCGCCCTTCGCGTGATCGAGCACTGCCTGGAGAAGCAGCCATCCGAGCGCCCGTCGTCGGCGCGCGATGTCGCGATGTTTCTCGATGCCGCCGCGGCACGACACCGTGACGTCGGCGCCCGGCGGCGTGCCATCTCGGAACGTCCGCGCGTCGGCCCGCCGGTGCGAGCTCAGGGTCCTGGCCGTCTCATGCGGTCTGCTCCTGGCCGTCGTGGCGACGACATGGGGCTACGTGCAACGTGATGGCGGATCGCGCGGTGAACGCGGCGCTCGCGAACGATCTCGCGCGGGCCAGGCGTTGGTCACCCACGTCCACACCGGGCGGCTCGAACGCCTGCAACTCACGGCGCGCCTTCTGGCGTCGTTTCCCGGAGCTGAAGGCGCTCTTCGCGCGAACCGATGCCGCGACGATTCGCGATTTTCTGCTCACCTACCAGCAGCAGAATCCCGGCACGCCGCTGCTCGTGGCGCTCGGGCCGTCTGGCACCGTGCTCGGCCGCACCGACACGACCGAGATCATGACCTCCGATGCTGACGAGTGGCTGAAGGCCGTGGCGAAAGCACGGCGAGCCCACGATCGTGTTCGTCGGCGGCCGTCCGTATCACGCCGCGAGCGCGCTGCGACGCCGGCGGAAAGCTGTTCGGATACGTCGTCGCCGCCGCCCCGTCGATTCGGAGTTCGCGCACGCGATCGAGGAAGTCACGGGCGACGAGACGATCCTCCTGTCGAGCAAGGCGGTGCTGGCGTCGACGCTTCCGGGGAGTGCGCCGTGGAAATCACTCGAGGACTGGCGGCCGCAGGGCGGGCGTACCGACCGGGCGATGACCGTTGCGATCGGCGCGCGGCGCTTCGCCGCACGTGAGGTGCCGCTCGTGCAGGAGCCGGCCGTGTCCGCGATCGTCGCCAGGTCGCGCGACGACGCGCTCGAGCCATTCAGGCGGATTCAGAACGGCCTCATCGTGATCGGAGTGATCGCCGCGTCGCGGCCGTGCTCGCCAGCGCCTGGCTGTCGAAGCAGATTCGGCAGTCGATCAGGGGTGGGTAGACACACGTGAGCGGTGCACGTGCACCGCTCTAGGCGTCAGCCCGTTCAGCTCACCGCTTGTAGGCCGCGGCCGGATAGTCCTGGCCGAACTTGTTCTTGTGCCGCGCGTCGACCCACTGGACTCGTCGAGCGTCAGCGCCGGCGGCGTCGACGGTGCCCGCCGTGGCGACGACTTCACCCGACACTGGCGACGCGCGGTCTGAGAGCGCGGTGAGCCGGTAACGGCCCGGGCGGCAGATCGAGGACGAACCGGCCGTCGGGTCCAGGCGTCGCGACGTACGGTGTCGCCACGACCAGGATGAGCGCGGTCATCTGCGGATGGATGTTGCAGAAGACCCGATATTCGCCGGCCTGGGCGAACGTCTGCGATCGTGAAGCGCCGGCCCGGTACAGGCCGAGGTCGAACGGCTGTGGCCCCGACAGCGAGAACACGTTGTGAAAGATCGTGTCCTCGTTGGGGAACTCGACGGTCGATCCAACCGGAATCGCCAGGATCCGTGGACGGAACGTCTTGTCCTTCTGCGTGAGCGTCACCGTCGCCGGTTTCTGCGTCGCGGCGCGATCGATCGGCTCCGCATAGACGATGGCGGACGAGGCGGGCGTGCCGGGGCGGGTGAGCGTCCGGATCGAGCCGTGACCGGCCCGGCGCCGCAGAGATCGGGCGCGAACGCACCCGCGAGAGTCGTCAGCAGAGTAATTGCAATCAGCCGCATGATCAGAACTTGTACGCGAACACCCAGTCGAAATGATGATTGCGGTTCTCCGCCGCGACACGCGGCGTCGTGACGAGCCGTCGATACTCGAATGATGTGTCGATCTCGGGCGTGATCGCAAAGATCACGCTGCCGTAGATGCTCTGGTTGCGGCGCCGCGACACGATCGAGCGCGCCGCGCCGCGGATTTCGTCGACACCGCCACCCGCCTGAATCGACACGCGCGCGTTCGGCTTCAGCTGCAGCTCCGCCCAGCCGCCCGCCGTGCGCGCGTCGAGACCGAGCGCGCCGCCGAACGCGTCGATGTTGTCGCCCGCGAAGATCTCGCCGGCCACGCCGATCCAGTCGCGACGCAGCGCGAAATCGAGGGCGCTCGCCCAGCTGTCGGCGAGCGTGGTTGCGCGGCGCTCCCATCCGTAGTGCCCGGAGACGCCGACGTCCACCAGGCGCCTGGCGGCCGGCTCGTCGCTCGCGTAGGCGACCCGCGCCTGGATGGCCGGCCGCTGCGAACGCTCACCGCCGAGCGCGGGCGGGACGAACCGATAGTCCTCGCCGACCAGGTCGCCGCCGATCGGCGCGACGATCCCGCCGGACGCGCGGAGCCGCGAAGTCATCGCGCGTTCGAATCGCACCTGCGGCGCGCGCAGGTAGAGGTTGCCCGATCGGAAGAGGAGCGGGAACGCGAACGCGGCGAGTGACGTGGGATCGCGCGGCGCGAGCAGCACGTGATCCTGGCCGATTTCGGCCGCGTTCTTCTCGCCGTCCAGCCTCGCAAACGCGACGAGCAGGCGTGGAAGGCCCATGACCTGCCCGGTCTGGAAGCCGGGGATGCCGCCGAAGAAGTCCATCGCGACGACTGCGCTCGTCCGCACGCTGCCGAGCGTCGGTCCGTCGGCGGTGAAACCGAGGCGCGTCTGCCTCAGCGTTGCGCTGAACGTTCCGCTGTGGCCGTCGGCCGGCGTCGCATTCGCCAGGTTCGGATTCTCGAGCCAGTTGGCGGTCCCGGAGTTCGCGAAGACGTTCGCGTGGACGGTGCCGAAGAGCTTCACCGGGAAGCGCGAGGTCGACTCGACCTTCGACTGGGCGAGCTCGGCCACTTGTGTCTGCAGCATCTCCACGGCCGCGGGTGGTTGAGCCGCGGCAGGAACGTCACGCGCCGTCTTGAGCGCCGCGAGCTCGGTGCGCAGCTGCTGCAATCTCGCCGCGCAGCGCCGCCAGCTCCTGCCGGATGCCGGCGACGTCTTCCTGCGCGGACGCCGCACGAGCCGTCGTCACGAGAAGTACGAACAGAATCACGGAAACACGGGCAAAACTGATCCGCATTGGATAGATCCTCACAAATTCGCAGATTTGTGATGGTACGTCGAAAACGAGCTCTGCTGAGGGTGCTGAAGGTGCTGAGGGTGCTGAGACTTCACCACTTCAAGTCAACGATGAAAGCCGCGCGACCGAACATCCCTCGACGATCTGTCCGTTGAGCTTGCCGTGCTACCATCCGTCGCCATGCGACGCTCCCGCCTCCACGCCGCCGTGCTGGCTCTGACATTCGTGATGGTTCCTGGTGCCGCCATGCTGCGCGCCGAACAGGCTCCGACGGCCATCTCTGTCGTCCCGCTCCCCACGAAGCTCACTGCCCGGCACGGGGCGTTCGCGCTGCGCGCGACGACGCCGATCGTCGCGGATGCGGCGCTGCGGGCGCGCGGCCGGCAACTGGCGTCGATGCTCGGGCCGGCGACGGGATTCGATCTGCCGGTCGTCGTCGCCGCCGCGGCGGCGCGCCGCACATCGCGCTGCGGCAGAGCGCGACGCTCGCGAAGACGCTCGGGTCCGAGGGGTATCAGCTGTCGGTGACACCGGCGGCCGTGACGATCCGCGCGGCCTCGCCGGCGGGCGCGTTCTACGCGATGCAGACGCTGCGGCAGCTCCTGCCGCCGGCGATCTTCCGCGAGGGCACCGTCGAGCGGGCAGCGCTGGGAGATTCCGGCGGTCACGATCGAAGACATGCCGCGGTTCGCCTGGCGCGGCGCCCACCTCGACGTCGCGCGCCATTTCCAGCCGAAGGAGTTCGTCAAGAAGTACATCGACCTGCTCGCGCTCCACAAGATGAACCGCTTCCACTGGCATCTCACCGACGACCAGGGCTGGCGGATCGAGATCAAGCAGCTATCCGAAGCTCACCGAGATCGCCGGGTGGCGGAAGGAGACGCTCATCGGCCACGAGCCGCGGCGACATCAGCGGCGCGCAGTTCGACGGCAAGCGGCACGGCGGGTTCTACACGCAGGACGACATCCGCGAGATCGTGGCGTACGCGGCGGAGCGCTTCATCACCGTCGATCCCGGAGATCGAGATGCCCGGCCACTCGCAGGCGGTCGATCGCGGCGTATCCGGAGCTGGGCGGCACCGACCGAGCCCGTCGAGCCGCGGCGCAACTGGGGCGTCTCGCCGTACCTGCTCAACGCGCGACCCGTCGACGATCGCGTTCATGCAGAACGTGCTCGCCGAAGTGCTCGAGCTGTTCCCGGGCCCGTGGATCCACATCGGCGGCGACGAGGCGGTGAAGACCCAGTGGCGCGCCAGCGCGCGAGATCCAGGCGCGCATCAAGGAGCTGGCGCTGAAGGACGAGGACGCGCTGCAGAGCTGGTTCATCCGGCAGATGGACACGTTCCTGACGTCGAAGAAGCCGGCGGCTGATCGGCTGGGACGAGATCCTCGAGGGCGGGCTCGCGGAGAACGCGACGGTGATGGCGTGGCGCGGCGTCGAATCGACGCGGTGGCCGCCGCGCGCGAGGGCAACGACGCGGTGCTGACGCCGACGAGCCACACGTACTTCGACTACTACCAGTCGAAGGACACCGCGCGCGAGCCGCTCGCGATCGGCGGATTCCTCCCGCTCGATCGGGTCTACACGCTGGGAGCCGATGCCCCCGGCCTCGAGCCGGCGCTGCAGAAGCACATCCTCGGCGTCCAGGCGCAGTTGTGGACGGAGTACATGCCGAACCCGAAGGCCGTCGAGTACATGGCGTACCCGCGGCTGACGGCGCTGGCGGAAGTCGCGTGGAGCGCCGCCGAGCAGCGAAAGACTTCGACGACTTCCGCACGCGCCTCGTCACGCACCTCGAGCGCCTGCGGATCCTCGATGTGAACTTCAGGCCGCTCGATGAGTGACCACGGCCTGTTGCCGAGCCGCGCTTCGTGGTGCCTCGTGATCCTGCTCGCACTGCTCGGCATTGCGGCGGCAGTGGGTCGAGGCGTCTACGTCTCGGACTTCACAAGGCGACTCGAGACGTCGCGAAGGATGACGCTCGAGGTTCTTCATCGATCCGATGCACGTTCCGGGAGCGGCATCAGGAGTTCGAACGCTTCGACAGCCGATTCGCAGCTCACCCGCTCCTGACAGTCCTTCACGTGTGTCCCGGTGCCCTGTTTCTGGCGCTGGCACCGCTCCAGTTCGTGCCGCGCATCCGGGAACGACACGTCTCGCTGCACCGCTGGTTCGGCCGGGTCCTGATAGCGGCAGGCTTCATCACCGCATTGTCTGGGCTGTACTTCGGCCTGCTGGTACCGTTCGGTGGCGCGGCTGAATCGATCGGCGTGGCGTTGTTTGGTGGATTATTTCTCGTGGCGCTCAGCGTGGCGTTCGTTGCGATTCGCAAGCGTCGGATAGACCGCCACCGGGAGTGGATGACTCGCGCGTTTGCGATTGCCATCGGCATCTCGACCACCCGCGTGATCGGATTCCTGTCCGATATCGCGTTCGCGCCTTTCGGCTTGCCATTGCAGGATATCTTCGTCTTCTCGATCTGGTTGGGGTGGGGGTTGACGCTGGGGACAGCGGAGGCCTGGATCAGACGTGCGCGTCGCACCCTCAGTCTGAGCCCGGAAACCGCAGCGGTTCGAGGCTGACACACCGATTCGATGCGTGAGCCCACCGATCTTCGACAGTCCGCGCCGGACGGCGTCGTCCAGAGCCCCCGTTTCGATCGGCTGATCGCCTACTACGAAAACGCCGGGCCCGACTACGGCCGATGGAGCTCGGGCTTCAACATGCACTTCGGCTACTACCGGCGCGGGCTCAACCCGTTCCGCCGGGAGTTGATGCTGGACGAAATGAACAGGCAGGTCCTTCGCAGGCTGGAGCTGCCGGATGGCCGCGATGGTCTGGTCGTCGATCTCGGATGCGGCGTGGGCGCCACCGTCCGCTACGCGGCGCGATGTTTCCCGAGAAGCGGATTCTCGGGGTCACCGTCGTTCCCTGGCAGGTCGAAACCGGCAACGCGTGGAACCGTCGGCTTGGTCTGTACCCGCGGGCGCAGCTCGCTCTTGCAGACTACACATCGACGGGATTCCAGGCCGCGTCGGTCGATGGCGCCGTGGCGATCGAGAGCGCGTGCCACGCCGAAGGGCCGGACAAAGTCCCGTTCGTCCGCGAGGCCGCGCGAATCCTGAAGCCCGGCTGCCGGCTCGTCGTCGCCGACGCGTTTCTCAAGAACCCCGAGCGGCCGCTCGACTGGCTGTCGTCGCGTCTTCACGCCACGCTGAGCCGGAGCTTCGTGTTGCCGGGCCTTGCGCAGGTCGAGAGCTTCGCGGCCGCCATGACGCGCGAGGGTTTTGCCGACGTGTCGGTCGAAGACATTTCGTGGCACGTCGCGCCGTCCGTGCTTCACGCGCCGGGCGTCGTCGCGTCCTTCGCGCTGATGAAGCTCCTGCGCCGCGAGCGCCTCGGCGAGCACAGCCGGAACAACCTGAAGGGATCGATCCTGAGCGCGCTCCTCGGCGCCAACCGATTCAAGTTCGGCTATTACGTGGTGTCGGGGACCAAGAGCTGAAAGGGGTCAGATCTTGTATTTCAACATGTTAATGTTGAAATACAAGATCTGACCCCCTCTAGGACGCGGCCAGAAACTGCGTGAGATCGAGCGCCTCGTGCGGTCGAAGCGTTTCGACGACGTGGCGGTTCGTACTGGCCCGCTCCGGTCCGGATGCTCATGTCGATCTCGCCGGGCATGCGCTCGTACTCGGCGCCGATGATCGCGATCACCGGATGCAGCGGTTCGTTGGTGTTCGTCCGCACCACGACGCCGATCTCGTCACGATCCGTGCGGATGACCGATCCAACGGGGAAGAAGCTGACGGCGTTGACGAAGGCTTTGACGAGCGCGGTGTTCAGCTTCGTGCCCGAGAGCCGCGCCAGCACGAGGCACGCCTGCTCGGGCATGAACGGATCCTGGTAGGACCTGGCGCCCGTCATCGCCTCGTAGATGTCGGCGACCGACACGATCTGACTGAGGAGATGCGGGACGACGCCGTTGCCGACGTCGGGATAGCCGGTCCCGTCGAATCCGCGATGGTGTTCGAGCGCGACGGTCGGCGTGAGCGGCCGGAGTCCGTCGACTTCGACGAGTATCTCGGCGCCGTAGGTCGTATGCGCCTCCATCATCCGGCGCTCGCGCTTGTCGAGCGCGCTCGGCTTCTTGAGGATCTCAATCGGAATGCGCGTCTTGCCAATGTCGTGCAGCAGCGCCGCTTCGACGAGCACGGCAATGGCGGCCTGATCGAAGCCGATCTGCCGGCCGATGAGCAGGCTCAATGTCGCGACGTTGACCGAGTGGCAGTAGGTCAGGTTCTCGTACAGCTTGACGGCGAGGATCTGGCCAAGTGCGGCATTGCTGCCGGCGACCTTCTGAATCAGCAGATGAACGATGTCGCGGACCGTGGCCAGGTTGATCCCGCGTCCCTGCATCACGTCCTCGAACGTCCGCTCCGTGAGGGCGAGCGACAGTTCGTAGGAGGGATCGAGCGGCCCGGTGGGCGCGTCCGGCCATTGGATCGTCTTCCAGCGCGTGTCGAGCGGCACCAGGCGGCCCAGGCTGATGTGCTGAATCTGGCGCTGCGCCAGCTGCACGTCGATCGGCTCGCCGGCCGGCGCTTCCTTGAGCTGCCAGAGGAACTCCGAGAGCGCGAGCAGCTCCTGGCGGGTGACTTCCGGGTAGATGTGGATGCTGTCGATGCCGAGATCCGTCAGCTCCCGGAGAATCTGCCCGTGCGCGTCGCTGTCCTGCCGGAACGGGACGCCGTCGAGATGCGCGGAACCGTGAATCACGTCCAGCCGCAACGCCGACTCGCTCCGCAAATGCCGCTGCACGCCGTCGTCGAGCTCGGTGAGTTTCTGCTCGATGGCCGGGTGTCCGGGTGGATACAGGCCCGTGAGCCGCCGCAGGCTGACGAAGCCCTTGAGCAGCACCACCGGATCCATGCGCGGGGATTCGGCGGAGTTCTGCCTCGGCGGTACGCGGCGCGGTCCGGGTGATTCGGGAGTCGTCATCGTGTGAGCAGTGTCTTCGCCTGTCGTGCGACGCGGACGAGCGCCGGATTCCAGAAGCGATAACGCAAGGGCACCAGCGCCTGCAGGACGGGCGCGAGGTGCGTGGAATTGGACTGCGCCGCGCGATCGAGCAGCCTGCCGGCCACATCGGGGTGGCGGACGACGAAGTCGCGGCGCGCGAGCAGTTCACGAATCTGCCGGTCGGACTCGTTCCGCGGGAAGTGCCAGAGCGTCTGTTCGGCCGCCCCTCCAACCCAGCCGCGGTTCTTCTCGATCTCGGCGCCGACCAGCGTCGCCGCGCGCGACGTGCCGATCTTTGCGAGGCTGCGAAATGCCTCGCGGACGGTTTGCTCGTCGCGGCTTTCGAGCAGACGGCCCAGCGACGCTTCGTAGCCCGTTCCCGCCACTCCGAGCACACGAGCGATCGCACGATGCATCACCTCGTCGGCCTCGCCCAGGGACGAGACGAGGGCGGGCGCGACGAGCGTTGCGTGGTCGCACAGGAGCTGCACCGCGGCGCGGCCGTTGGAGTCCTTGCCGTTGACCGGCCGGACCCGGACGGCTTCGAGCAGGGCGGGAGCGATGTCGGCGCCGAGCGCTCCGATGATCGTGCCCGCTGCAGCGCGCCCCTCCTCGCTCTGTTCCGCCAATTCCACGAGCCGCATCGCGCGGTCGAGGCTGCAGAAGCCGGCAAAGCTCGCGGAAATGACGTCCGCGACGTCCGGTCGCGGTTCTGCCAGCGTGCCCGCGAGCTCGCGGTAGCGTGCGAGCCAGGCCGCCAGCTCCACCCAGCGTCCCTCGCCCTCCAGTGCTTCGAGGAGTCGAGCCGTGCGATCCAGGAACCGCTGGACCATCTCCGGATTCGGCTCGAGGCAGACGAGGTTCCACAGGCATGCGATCTGGGTGATGACGAGATCGCTTGCGAGGATCGTCTGGTGGATCTCGTGAAGCGTGGCGAGCGTCTCCTCATCGAGCGCGAGATCGAACGCGGCGAATTCGGCGAAGCTCCTGGCCTTCGCGCGGTCGATCTTCATCAGCTTGCGCGCGTGAGCATCCAGGCCACCGTCCTGCGCCTGGCCGCCAGGGCGGCTCTGCACGCGGGACTGCGCGCGCGACTCCACGAGCGGCAGGAGCTGGGCCTGGCGTTCGGCCGGCAGATCCAGCCGCGCCAGCGCGCTGGTAACGACTTCGGGGGCCGCGGTTTCCAGGTCCAGGAGCAAACAGAGCGATTCCGCGAGATCGACGTCGGGGAAGTCTCTCAGCACCGTGCCGTCGATCCGCCCGTCGAGGAGCCCGGGCAGGATCGTCCGGCGCAGGAGCGCCTGACGCCGTTCGGGCTCGAGATCGAGAACGGCCTGCGCCAGCTTGCCGAACATGACGCGCGACACCCGCGGATCGAGCGCGGCAAAAACCTTGGCGACGTCACTGAACTTCCGGCTGAGCGCATCATCCGCGCCGTCGTCGGTGACGTCATCTTCGGTCAGCCGCAGCAGCATCCCGGCCAGCATCGCGGGATCCTGCGTGAGGAGCGCGAGGTCGGCGAGGGATACCTGATCGAACGGCACCGTCGGATCGATTCGTACCCAGCCCTTGTCCGGCGGATACAGGTGATCGACCGGCCCACCGCTCGCCAGCGCCTCGTCGCGTTTCGCGCGCTGATGATCGATCAACTCGACCAGCGGCGGAGGCGGCACGCCGACGGGCAGCACCTGCGGACGATGGGCCACTCGCAGCGAGATGCGGCTGACGCCGTGCTCTTCGAGCACATCGATCAGGTGCTCGCGGATGCCATGACGTGCGTCGCACTGCACGAGGTCGAAGCAGAGGCGCGCGAGCTCGCGCGACGAAGCGACACGTTCGATCGTGACCTGCGCGATTGAGGCCGCGTGCAGCCGTCGCGCAAGCTCCTGTTCCACCAGCGTTCCGCTGCCCGTCGGGGTATCGTCGACGACCAGCTCGCGAGGCGTGACGCGGAAGTCCACCTGCTCGCGTCCCTCGAGCATGACGAGCGCGCGCTGGCAGGCGTCGATCGCGCTCAGGCACAGCGGGCTCGTCGGCGGATACGTGTGGAACTGCTGCACGGCGCGGGCGAGCAGGTGCAGGAATTCGTCGACCGCGGCCGCGTCCGACGGGCGTCGTGCAGCGCCTTTGGGCTGACTCCGCGGCGCAGCGGTGCCCGCTCCCCCCAGAGTTGTGGGGCGCACGTCAGAACTGTAATTGCCAGCACGCGCGCGGATCGACACGGCTCCTCAGGTAGTAAGCAGCATTCATCGAGCGCTGAATGACTTAGCGTTCTGTACGCGACACACCGCCACCCAAACGGTGAGCGGTTGCGGCGCACTGTGACGTTCAATTAGCGCAAGAAGCGGACCGAAGCGGAGGGTGCTGAGGGTGCTGAAGGTGCTGAAGGTGCTGAAGGTGCTGAGGTGCGCAGCCAAGCCGGGGTGCGCAGGTGCGGCTCAGCCCGCGGCGCGCGCAGCGCCGCGAGCACCTTCAGCACCGCCAGCACCTTCAGCACCTTCGGTTTAGTTCCGGTCCGCGACCCGGACGGTGAGATCCAGCCGTTCGACGCCCCGGAGGACGCCGAGCGTGACCGTCGTGCCGATGCGGTCTTCGGTGAGGAGCCGGTGCAGATCGTCCAGGCTCGTGACCGCGTGTGTGTTGAACGAGACGATGATGTCGCCGTCCAGGAGGCCGGAGGAGCGAGCCGGACCTTCGGGCTCGACCGAGATGACGAGCACGCCGCTGGCCTGCGCCAGCCGGTGAAACCGCGTGACCCGGCGGAGGAGCGGCACGTCCTGCCCGGCGACGCCCAGGTAGCCGCGCCGCACGCGGCCGTCACGCAGCAGCGCCGGCAGCACGTCGGTCACCGTGCTGATCGGAACCGCAAAGCTCAGGCCCTGGCCGCCCGCGATGATCGCCGTGTTGACGCCGACGACGAGGCCCGCGCTACTGACGAGCGGACCGCCGGAGTTTCCCGGATTGAGCGCCGCGTCCGTCTGAATCACGTGCTCGATCAGCCGTCCCGTCTTCGCGCGCAGCGATCGCCCCAGCGCGCTGACGACGCCGGTCGTCACCGTGTGCTGAAAGCCGTACGGATTTCCGATCGCGATGACGAGCTGTCCGGGCCGCAGCGTCTGCGACTGCCCAAGCTCGACCGCCGCCAGGTCACTCGCGCTGATACGAACGACGGCGACGTCCGTGTCCCGGTCCTGCCCGATGAGATCCGCCCGCCGCTCGCGCCCGTCAGGCAGCGTGACTTCGATGTCGGACGCCTCGTCCACGACATGGCTGTTGGTCAGGATCAGGCCGTCGCTCGCGAAGACGAACCCCGACCCGCTGCCTTCCTGCGCCCGCGACCGCCGCGGACTCCCCGCCTTGCGCACGTTGAGGCTGACCACCGCCGGCGCCACCTGCTCGACCGCATGCACCACTGCCTCGGAAAACGCATCGAGCAGATGGCGATCGTCGCGCGGGTGGTCGGATTTGGATGGTAGGGACATGGTCTTAGCGGTAAGACGCTCGACGAACGGTGCAAGGTGCACGGTGCACCTCCACCGCTCTCCGTCAGCTATAGGGGCACCACCTGTACTGCCGCGTCTTTGACTTCGTCCAGGAAGCGGTTGAGCGTCGAGCCTTTCATGAGGATTTCGAACCGCGTGCGTGAGGTCTGGCCGAAGATGACGTGCGTGATTCCCTCGCGCTGGGCGAATGCGATCAAGCCGTCCGCCGGCCGCTCGGCCCTGACGCGGACGACCGTGGCCCCAAGCCGTTCGGCGAGCGCGATGTTCTGGTCGAGATGCATCCTGTCCTGCTGGTTGATGCGGTCGGGCGCCTCGTGCGGGGTTTCGACGTACACCGCATACCAGCGGACCCCCAGCCTGGCCGCGATCCTCGCGCCCGCGCGGATGACCTGTGGCGCGCTGGCGCTCGAGCTCATGCAGACCATCACCCGCTCGGGAATCAGACCGGGCTCGAGTCCTTCTCGCGCCCGGAACGTCGCCGCCTTCTCACCGACTTCGTCGGCCACCGCACGCAGCGCCAGCTCGCGCAAGGTCGAGAGGTTTCCCTCGCGGAAGAAGTTCGCCAGCGCCTGTTCCACCTTCTCCGGCTTGTAGACCTTTCCCTGCTTCAGCCGCGTGCGGAGCTCCTCGACCGTCGTGTCGACGTTGATGACTTCGTCGGCGCGATCGAGGAACGTGTCCGGCACCGTCTCGCGCACCCGCACGCCGGTGACGCGGCCGACGAGGTCGTTGAGTGTCTCGAGGTGCTGGATGTTCACCGCGGTCATCACGCTGATGCCGCCATCGAGGAGCTCGAGGACGTCCAGGTACCGCTTGTCGTGGCGGCTGCCCGGGCACGTTCGTATGGGCCAGCTCGTCGACGATGGCGACCTGCGGCTTTCTCGCGAGAATGGCATCGAGATCCATGTCCTCGAGCGTCGCGCCGCGGTAGTCGATCTTGCGGCGCGGAACGATCTCGAGGCTGCCCACGAGCGACTCGGTCTCCGCACGCCCGTACGTCTCGATGAAGCCGCCGACGACGTCGACACCGCGCGCTCGCAGTGCCTGCGCTTCACGCAGCATCGCGTAGGTCTTGCCCACGCCAGGCGCGGCGCCGATGTAGACACGGAGGCGTGCCTTGTCACCGTCCTGAAGTCTGGCAAGCAGCGCGTCGGGCGACGGGCGTTCCTTGTCGGGCACAACTCCATGGTACCGGAGGACTTGCGGTCCCCTCGTCCACTTACGGACTTTTTATGGCTTTTTGAGCCCTTTCGTATGGCCGGGTTTCTAGACTGGTCGGGTGGTCGAAGAGACCAGGGAGCAAACGGACATGTCGACTGAGTCAGCGTTCAGTTCAGGGGTTCATATACTCGACGTTCCGGCGCCGGGGCACCGCACCCGCGATGGCGTGACGGTCGCCATCATGTGGATCGCGTTGTTCGGCCTGCTGGTCTGGCTGCTCGGCGTCGCGCCCGCGCACGCGCAATCCGAGGGACCCTCGACGCCGGCCCCTGCGCCGGAGAAGCAGGCGGCCGCCACCCCCGATCCCTTCTGGGAGAACCTCCGAGTGGGTCTGACGTTCGAGGGTTTCTACGAATACAACTGGAACCGGCCGGACGACCGGGTGAACATCCTGCGCGCCTACGACACCCGCGCGAACACGATGGGCATACAGCAGGCGGCGTTGGTGTTCGACTACGCGCCGGCGGTCGACAAGAACCGCCGCTTCGGCGTGCGCCTGGATCTTCAGTACGGCCAGGCGACGGAAACCGTGCAGGGCGGCGCCGCCAACGAGCCGAGGCCGAACGTGTATCGCCAGGTCTGGCAGGCCTACGGGACGTATGTGTTCCCGGTGGGTCGCGGCCTGCAGCTCGACTTCGGCAAGTTCGCGTCGAATCTCGGCTACGAGACGAACTATGCGAAGGACAATCAGGCGTTCTCGCGCGCGTACCTTTTCAACTTTCTTCCCTTCTACCATTCGGGTGTGCGGCTGACGCTGCCGGTGTCCGACAAGATCACGCTGATGTACATGCTGACGAACGGCATTCAGCAGACCGAGGACGTCAACAATTTCAAGTCCAACCACGTGGCGGGCATCATCAAGCCGATTTCCTCCATCACGTGGACCGTGAGCTACTATTTCGGCCAGGAGCAGCCGGACGGTGGGCTTCCCGACGGTCCCGACGGGTTTTTCCGTGTGTTCGACACCTACGTGACCTACACCGCGAACGACCGGACGACGCTCGGCCTGGACGTCAACTACACGACGAACGAAGTCGAGTCGTCGGATCCCTCGACGTCGCTGCAGGGCATCGGTGCCTACGCCCGGTACCAGTTCACGCCACCGTTTGCGGTGGGGGTTCGGTGGGAACGCCTCGACGACGAGGGTCTGTTCGGAGGCATCGACCAGGTGCTGCAGGAGGTGACCGCGACGGCCGAGTGGAAACCGGCCGACGGCATGCTCCTTCGCGCGGAGTTCAGGCGCGACTGGTCGAACGCGTCGTTCTTTCCCGCACGAAACGCGACGAGACGCGATCATCAGAACACGTTTCTCATCGGCCTGATCTGGTGGGCCGGCAACAAGACGGGGACGTGGTAGCCATGCTCGACGCAGCATTTGTCATCCTGACGATGGTGTTCTTTGTGACGGCAATGGCCTACGTCGCCGGCTGCCGCCGGCTCGGTGGTGACTGAAATGGCCTTACACGATCTCCTCGGCATCGTTGCCGCGGCCGGGTTGCTGGTCTACCTGACGTATGCGCTGCTCAGGCCAGAGAAGTTCTGACATATGACGCCCATTGGCTGGCTGCAGATCGTCGTCTACCTCGCGCTGATTCTCGCGATCACGCCTCTTCTCGGGCGCTTCATGACCCGGGTGTTCGCTCGTGAGCGGACATTCCTGGACCCGGTCCTGAGACCGATCGAGCGGGCCATTTACCGCCTCACGCGCGTCGACGAGCGTCACGAGATGCGCTGGACCGAGTATGCCCTCGCCATGCTGGCGTTCAGCGTCGTCTCCCTGCTGATCACCTACCTGCAACAGCGCGTGCAGGCGTGGCTGCCGTTCAACCCCCAGAACCTGCCGGGCGTGCCGCCGGCGCTGGCGTTCAACACGGCCACGTCGTTCACGACCAACACGAACTGGCAGAGCTACGTCGGCGAAACGACGATGAGCTATCTGACCCAGATGGCCGGTCTCGCCTGGCACAACTTCATCTCGGCGGCCGTCGGAATCGCGTTGGCGATTGCGTTCATCCGGGGCATCGCGCAGCAGCAGAAGGGCACGATCGGCAACTTCTGGGTCGACATGACGCGCGCGACGTTGTGGGTCCTGTTGCCGTGGTGCATCGCAGGGGCGCTCCTGCTCGTCTCGCAGGGCGTCGTCCAGAACCTGAAACCGTACGATCGCGTCCAGCTCGTGGATCCGCAAGGTGACGTCAAGGAGCAGGTCATCGCGCAGGGGCCGGTCGCGTCGCAGGAAATCATCAAGGAGTTCGGGACCAACGGCGGCGGGTTCTTCAACGCGAACAGCGCGCACCCGTTCGAGAACCCGACGCCGCTCACCAACTTCCTGCAGATGCTCGCCATCTTTGCGATTTCCGCCGGCCTGACGTGGACGCTGGGAGACATGACCGGGTCCCGCCGCCACGGCTGGGCGGTCTGGGCGGCGATGGCGTTCCTGTTCCTGGCGGGCGTGACCACGGCCTACTGGGCCGAGGCGCGGGGCAACCCCTTGCTGGTGGGCGTCGATCAGGTGGCGTCCGATACGCAGCCCGGCGGAAACATGGAGGGGAAGGAAGCGCGCTTCGGCCAGTCCGCGTCCGTGCTGTTCGCGACGGTGACGACGGACGCCAGTTGTGGCGCGGTCAACTCGATGCACGACTCGTACACACCGATCGGCGGGCTGGTGCCGCTCGTCAACATCATGCTCGGCGAGGTGATCTTCGGCGGTGTCGGCGCGGGGATGTACGGAATCCTCGTCTTCGTTGTTTTATCGGTCTTCATCGCCGGTCTGATGGTGGGCCGGACGCCCGAATACCTCGGCAAGAAAGTCGAGGCTTACGACGTCCAGATGGCGATGTTGGCCGTGCTGATCTTTCCGCTCGTGATCCTCGCGTTGACCGCGGTGTCGGTCGTCGTGCCTGTCGGGACGTCGAGCATCCTCAATCCGGGGCCGCACGGTCTGTCCGAAATTCTCTACGCGTTCACGTCGGGGACGGGCAACAACGGCTCCGCGTTTGCCGGCATCAGCGCCAACACGGATTGGTACAACACGACAATCGGCATCGCCATGCTGCTGGGACGCTTCATGGTCATCATCCCGATGCTGGCACTGGCTGGCAATCTCGGCCTGAAGAAGCGCGTGCCGCCGTCACCCGGAACGTTTCCCGTGACGACCCCGCTGTTCGCGGTGCTGCTGGTGAGCGTGATCCTGATCGTCGGCGCACTGACGTTCTTTCCGGCGCTCAGCCTCGGGCCGATTGTGGAAGATTTGCTGATGTCCGCCGGACAAGCGTTTTGACACTGTAGTGTCCGCCTTCAGGCGGACCACCAGAACTTATGGCCAGGATTAGAACTCGATCTCTGTGGGACCCGGCAATCGTCCGGCGGGCGGCGATCGACGCGCTGGTCAAGCTCGACCCGCGTGTCATGTGGCGCAACCCGGTCATGTTCGTCGTCGAAGTGGGATCCGTGCTGACGACGATTCAGTTCGCGGCGGACGTTTTCCGAGGCAGCGGCAACCTCGGCTTCGAGCTGCAGATCGTCTTCTGGCTCTGGCTGACCGTGCTGTTCGCGAACTTTGCAGAAGCGATGGCCGAAGGTCGAGGCAAGGCGCAGGCCGAGACCCTGCGGCGTGCGAAAACGGAGACCATGGCCACGCGCATCGAAGGGGAGCGGCGCGAAAAGGTGCCAGCCACCTTGCTGCGGAAGGGTGACGTCGTGCTCGTGTCGGCCGGCGAGATGATTCCCTCCGACGGCGAGATCATCGAGGGTGTCGCGTCGGTGGACGAGTCCGCGATAACGGGTGAGTCGGCGCCCGTGATCCGGGAAGCCGGAGGCGACCGCTCGGCCGTGACGGGCGGCACCCGCGTGCTGTCGGACTGGATTCGCGTCCGGATCACCTCCGATCCGGGCGAGACGTTCCTCGACCGGATGATCGCGCTCGTCGAGGGTGCTCAACGGCAGAAGACGCCGAACGAGATCGCGCTCAACATCCTGCTCGCGGGGCTGACGATCATTTTTCTGCTCGCGGTCGTGACGCTGCAGCCCTTCGCGGTCTACTCGGGCGCGCCCCAGTCGCTCTTCGTGCTCGTGTCGCTGCTCGTCTGCCTGATCCCGACGACGATTGGTGGCCTGCTGTCGGCGATCGGCATCGCGGGGATGGACCGCCTGGTGCAGCACAACGTGCTCGCGATGTCGGGCCGCTCGGTCGAGGCCGCGGGCGACGTCCACACACTGCTGCTCGACAAGACCGGCACGATCACGCTTGGTAACCGCCAGGCGTCCGAGTTCGTGCCGCTGCCCGGCGTCAGCCCGGAACAGCTGGCGGACGCGGCGCAGCTGTCGTCACTTCCGGACGAGACACCAGAAGGGCGCTCCATCGTCGTCCTGGCGAAGGAACGGTATGGACTGCGGGGCAGGGATCTGAGCCAGCACGGGGCTCATTTCGTGCCCTTCACGGCTCAGACCCGCATGTCCGGCGTGGATCTGGACGGTCGCGAGATTCGCAAGGGCGCGGGAGACGCTGTCGAACGTCATGTGACAGCTCAGGGAGGCACAATCCCGGGCGAGCTGCGCGGCCTAGTCGAGCGCATCGCCCGCAGCGGAGGCACGCCGCTGGTCGTCGCCGAAGGCCGCCGCATGCTCGGCGTCATTCACCTCAAAGACATCGTCAAGGGCGGCATGCGCGAGCGGTTCGCGCAGCTGCGGACGATCGGCATCAGGACGGTCATGATCACCGGCGACAACCCGTTGACCGCCGCCGCCATCGCTGCCGAGGCTGGCGTGGACGACTTCCTGGCCGAGGCGACGCCCGAAGACAAGATGACGCTGATCAAGCGGGAGCAGGCGGCCGGCAAGCTCGTCGCGATGACGGGTGACGGCACGAACGACGCGCCCGCGCTCGCCCAGGCGGACGTCGGCGTCGCCATGAATACCGGCACCCAGGCGGCGAAGGAAGCCGGCAACATGGTCGATCTGGATTCCAACCCGACGAAGCTGATCGAGATCGTCGAGATCGGCAAGCAGCTGCTGATGACGCGCGGCGCGCTCACGACGTTCTCGATTGCAAACGACGTCGCCAAATACTTCGCGATCATTCCGGCGATGTTCGCCGCGGCGTTCCCGGTGCTCATGGCGCTGAACATCATGGGACTCCGCACTCCCCAGTCCGCCATTCTCTCGGCCGTGATCTTCAACGCGATCATCATCGTGGCGCTCGTGCCGCTTGCCCTCCGAGGTGTGAAGTACCACGCGATGAGCGCCGACGCGCTGCTGCGGCGAAACCTCTTGATCTACGGAGTGGGAGGGCTGATCGTGCCGTTCGTGGGGATCAAGATCATCGACCTCGTGATCACGGCGCTGGGATTTGCATGATGAAACGACATCTCATTACTGCGTTGCTGATGTGCGTCGTCACCACGGCGCTCCTCGGCCTTGCCTACCCGCTGGCCATCACAGGGCTCGCGCAGATGATGTTCGCCGACCAGGCGAACGGCCAGCTGATCGTTCGCAACGGCGTTGTCGCGGGATCCCGGATCATCGGCCAGCCGTTTTCCTCGCTGGGCTACTTCCGTGGGCGACCGTCTGCGGCCGGCAATGGCTACGACGCCGCTGCATCCAGCGGATCGAATCTCGGGCCCACGAACAAGAAGCTGATGGAACGGGTGGCCGCGGATGTGCAGAAGCTGTCGGCAGAAAACCCCGGAGTGCCGATCCCGGTGGATCTCGTGACCGCATCGGGCTCCGGACTCGACCCGCACATCTCGCCCGCGGCCGCGGAATTCCAGGTGCCGCGAGTCGCGCGCGAGCGGAGCCTGAGCGAGCAGAAGGTCCGGAGCCTCGTCGCCGAGCACACGACCGGACGTACCCTCGGCTTCATCGGCGAGCCGGTGGTCAACGTGCTCACGCTGAATCTTGCCCTGGATGACCTGCGGCCCCGGCCGTGAGTCCTGGCCACTACACGGCGAGCAGCTCCTCGCGGACGCGCGCGCGCTCGCGATCGATCTGTTCGGCGGTCGCGCCGAGTCGCTCGAGGATGACCTCGGTGAACGCCAGCGCGACCTCGCTCTCCCCTGAGAACACGAGCTCCGCGCCTGCCTGTGTGAGCGCGGCCAGCTCGCGCAGGTGGACCGTGCGAGCGAGGATGAGCACGCGGGGGTTGAGCTCCCGACAGAGGCGGATGGTCTCGCCCGAGGTTGACAGTCCCGCGACGGTCAGGATGACGGTGGCCGCATCGCGCACGCCCGCCGCGGTCAGCGTGTCGCGATGCCCCGCGTCGCCGTAGATCGCGGCGACGCCCTGCTCGCGCAGGCCCCGGACCGTGTCGAGGTTCAACTCGACGATCGTCGGCGTCACGTCGTTCTCGCGCAGTAAGCGCGTGACCGTGCGTCCGACCGGTCCGTACCCGATTACGACAGCCCGGTGGCGCGGGTCCGAATCGGCTGGCGAGTCGCCGGCTACCTCGACTTCCTGTTCCCGCGCTTGCGGTCGAACTTCCGATCCACCGCTCGAGTGGCGCGACCGCCCGATACAGGAGCGGATTGAGGGCGATCGAGACGATCGCGGTGGCGATGAGCGTGTTGCGCACGTCGTTGCTGATGAGCCCAAGCTGTATGCCCATCGCCGCGACGATGAACGAGAACTCTCCGATCTGCGCCAGCGCGATCGCGACGCGAAGCGCGACGCCTGCCGGGTAACGCCACGCCCAGACGAGCAGGACCGCAGCCAGCGGCTTGCCAATCAGCACGACTCCGAGCGCCGAGGCAATGAGCGCTGGAGACGTCATCAGGTGCTGCGGATCGAGGAGCATGCCGACCGACACGAAGAAGAGGACGGCAAAGGCGTCGCGCATCGGCAGCGCTTCGGACGCGGCGCGCACGCTGAACTCCGAGCGGCCCACGACCAGGCCGGCCAGAAAGGCTCCGAGCGCCATCGACACGCCGAAGAGCTGCGCCGACGTCACGGCGATGCCGAGCGCCACGACGAGCACCGTGAGCGTGAACAGCTCCCGGGACCGTGTCGCCGCGACGCGAGACAGGACCCATGGCACGAGCCGCCGTCCGCCGACGAGAATCAGGGCGGTCAGCGCCGTCACTTTGACCGCTGCCAGAGCAAGGCTGATCGTCACGCTGGAATCCGAAGAACGCGGACCGAAGATGACGGGCATCAGTACCAGCACGAGGACGGTCAGCAGGTCTTCGACGACCAGCCAGCCGACGGCAATGTGGCCGGCGCGTGTATGGAGATCGCGATTGTCCGCGAGCACGCGAATCAGCACGACCGTGCTGGCCACCGACAGTGCGATCCCGAACACGAGCCCCTCGGTCGTGTTCCAGCCGAACAGCCGCGCGACGACGATGCCCAGCAGAGTGGCCGCGGCGCTTTGACCGAGCGCTCCGGGCACGGCGATGCGCCAGACCGCGACCAGCTCCTCGACGTGGAACTGCAGGCCCACACCGAACATCAGCAGGATGATCCCCACCTCGGCGAGCTGCTCCGCGAGATGCTGGTCGGCGACGAAGCCCGGCGTGTGAGGCCCGACGAGAAGCCCGGCCACCAGATACCCCAGGATGGGTGAGAGCCCGATGCGATGCGTGAAGAAACCGAAGATCAGCGCGGTCGCCAGGCCTCCGGTGAGGGTCAGGATCAGGTCGACGGAGTGCATGGGGAGATTTTATCGGTCGAACCGCCGAGCAAGCCGAGAACTTCCGAACCCGCGAGCGCCCCGAACTACTCCTCCACGAATCGATACCCGACCCAGGGCTCCGTCAGGATGTATTCCGGCGACGCGGGATCGCGTTCGAGTTTCTTTCTCAGCGACGCGATGAGCACACGCAGATGCTCGGGCTGATCGACGGCGTTGGGTCCCCAGATCGCCCTGAGGATCGTTCGGTGGGTGAGCACACGGCCCGGATGCTGTGCGAGGTAGACGAGCAGCTCGAACTCCTTCGGCGTCAGTCGCAGCTCGTCCGCGCCGCGGATGACGCGGCGCCTGTCGAGATCGATCGTCACGTCGCGGCGGGTGATAGGGCCCGCAGGCGCGGTACCGGCCTCACTGCGACGCAGCCCCGCGCGCACGCGTGCGAGCAGCTCCTCGGTGCTGAACGGTTTGGTGACGTAGTCGTCCGCGCCCGCGTCCAGGGCAGCGACCTTGTCGGCCTCGGCGCCGCGCGCCGACAGGACCAGGATGGGTGTCGTGCGTCCTTCGCGAATCCGGCGGCAGACTTCGGCGCCGTCCAGATCCGGCAGACCCAGGTCCAACACGACGAGTTGCGGCGCATGGCGATCGACGGCGTCCAGCGCCGCATGCCCGGACGTGGCCGTGAAGACCTCGTATCCGCGGGCGCGGAGCAGCGGCGCCAGCGCGGCGAGAATGGCCGGCTCGTCGTCGACGAGCAGCACCCGCTGGCTCATGCCGACGCCCCGTTCGCGACGAGTGTTCTCGTGCGGCCCGCGACGGCGATCGAGAAGCGCGCGCCGTGCGGCGCGACGTTTTCCGCCCACACACGCCCGCCCTGGGCCGCGAGCAGTCCGCGGGTGATCGGCAGGCCCATCCCCGTGCCTGCCGCGAGCTGACGAGCCCGGTCGCCCCTGAAGAACGGTTCGAACAGCCGATCGATCTCGGCGGGCGCGACTCCCTGACCCTCATCCGTGACCGTGAGCCGGAGACCCTCGTCGTCGATCCAGCCCCGCACGTCGATGACGGTGTCCGGTGGCGAGTAGTGCGCCGCGTTCTCGAGCAAGTGGGCCAGCGCGCTGGACGTCAGGCGGGGATCGATCTCGACGAGCATGTCGGCATCGGCTTCGACGCGCACCTGTCGCCCGCCCAGCACGTGCGCCGCCTGCGCGCGCGCGGCTTCGACGACGTCGGCGGCGGTTACCCATTGCCGGTCGGCATGGACCGTTCGGGTCTCGATGCGCGCCATGTCGAGGATTTCCTGGAAGAGCCGGTTGAGCCGCTCGAGCTCGCGCCTGGCGAGCGCCGCCTGGTCCCGTCGCTGCGACTCCGGTTGCGACGAATCGAGCACGTTGCTCACGGCCACTTGTGCAGCGGTGAGCGGCGTCCGCAGATCGTGTCCCAGAGCCGCGAGCAGTGCGGACGACAGCTCGGCGCGCTGCGCCGTCAGCTCGGCCTGCCGGCGCTCCTCGAGAAACTGCGATCGTTCGAACGCGATGGCCACGACGCCGGCGATCGCGTCGAGTGTGCCTGCCTCGAGCGTGCGGCCGCCGACGGCCAGCATCCCGATGGCGCGCGTCCCGAGTCGAATCGGCACGAGCCGAACCGATGCTCCGGCCCGTGTGGTCACGGTGCGCTGCCCACCGTACGCCCGCGTCATGGCATCGAATTCGAGCGTCGCTCGCGCCGACGCCAGCGCGCGATCGAGCTCGGCCTCGGGCAGCTCCGCCGCGTCCGCGCCCCCCTGGTGAACGCGCCATCCGCCGCTCGTCGACGGGACGCAGATGGCGACGCTCTCGAGCTCGAACCGGCGCGCGACGTGACGAGCGGTCGCGTCCATGGCCCCCTCGCGCTCTGTCGTGAGCAGAATGTCGCGCGTGACGTCGAAGAGCCGCGGTCAGCTCGTTCCGGCGCTCGAGCGCTTCCTGAGCCCGTTGGCGGGCCGACGTCGATAACTGACTCGCTACGATCGAGACGATGAGGAACGCGCCGAGCGCGACCCAGTTGTGGGGATCCGAAATGGTCAGCGTCCCTATGGGAGGCAGGAAGTAGAAATTGAACGCCAGGGCCGCACCGAACGACACGAGGATGGCCGCGATCAGCGAGCCGGTCGAGGCCGTGAACAGAACAACGAGAAAGTAGGCAAGGGCGACCGTCGTCGGGTTCGTGATCTCCGAGAACCGCAGGACCGCCGTCAGGATCGCAAGCGCCGCGAGCCCGGCAATCGCGCCAGCGGCGGCCCTACCACGCGATCCCGTAGTCTTCCCCGTGATTGCTCGAGCCACCCCACATGGAACCGTTCTTCGAGTCGAAGAAGATCGCGTTGATGGGACCTGACGTGAGCCGCTGATAGTCGAGCCGGTAGCCCATCGCCTGCAACTCCTGGCGGACCCAGGCGGGCACGGCTTCGTTCAGCGTGAGCCTTCCCGGTTCCGATCGGTGGTCATCGAACGAGCTGCGCATCTGGTAGCTGTTGAAGTTGGCGGCTTCGACCGCCTGTTGCACGGTCATCCCGAACTCGACGATGTTGAGGAAGAGCTGCAGGAGGTTCTGATCCTGCGTGTCTCCGCCCTGAACAGCGAAGGAGAGATACGGCCGGCCATCCTTGAGCGCGAGGCTGGGCGTCAGCGTCACGCGTGGGCGCTTGCCGGGCTCGAGCACGTTGAACGGCCCCTGCGTGCGGTCGAGGACGAAGCTCTGCATGCGCTGGCTCATGCCGATCCCGGTTCGCCCCGCAATCGCCGCGGGGATCCATCCGCCGCTCGGCGTGACCGAGACCACCCATCCCTCCTGGTCTGCCGCCTGGATGGACGTCGTGCCCGCGGTGAATCCCTCGTCGAAGGATCGATTGCCGGCCCGGTTCGACTCCGTCGATCCGGATGGCGCGCCCCATTTCTGCAGCAGCTCAGCGAACGGATTCGTGCCGTTCTGGAACGGGTACGGATCACCCGGCTTGGCGGACGGATCGTTGCGCGCTTGATTGATCGTCTTCGCCCGCGCTCGGGCGTAGTCCTTCGACAGCAGCCCCTTGATTGGTTCCTCGGGCGGGAAGTAAGTATCGCCGTAGTAGAAGTCGCGGTCCGCGAACGCGAGGTTCATCGCCTGGTAGAGCGTGTGGATGTACCGCGCGCTGTTGTATCCCATCGACCTGACGTCGAGCCCTTCGAGGATGTTCAGCGACTGCAGGAGCGCCGGACCCTGCGTCCACGCGTTCAGTTTGTAGACCTGGATGCCTTTGTACTCGGTCATCACCGGCTCTTCGATGTGCACCTTCCACCGCGCGAGATCCTCTGCAGTGTGCAGTCCACCCATCTCGCGCGAGCCGCGCACGAATTCCTGCGCGATGTCGCCCTTGTAGAAGCGGTCGTACGCGGCGTAGATGGCGTCCTTGCGGTTTTTTCCGGACGCCAGCGCCTGCTGTTCAGTCTCCACCAGCTTTCGGAGCGTGGCCGCCAGATCGGCCTGTTTGAAGATCTCGCCCGCGTTCGGCGCTTCACGAGTCTGGCCCTGGTGGGGAAGGAAGACCGTCTTCGAGTACGGCCACTTCTTGATCTCTGCCTTTTGCCGCTCGATGTTATCGGCAGCTTGCGCCTCGATGGGATACCCGTCAGCCATCTCGATAGCCGGCGTCAGCACGTCCTTCAAACTGAGCGTGCCGAACTCGGCGAGCATGACCATCAGGCCACCGGGCGTACCGGGGGTCACCGCCGCGAGCGGTCCGAACTCGGGCGGGTACTGCATGCCCTTCTGACGGAAAAACTCCGGAGTTGCGCCGGTGGGTGCGACGCCCAGCGCGTTGATGCCGATGACCTTCCCGGTTTTCGGGTTGTAGATCAGGGCCTGGGTTTCTCCGCCCCAGCCGAGCGTGTCCCACATCGTGGCGAGCGCGCCGAGCATGGCGCAGGTCGCGTCGACCGCGTTCCCGCCCTTCTGGAAGATCATCGCGCCGGCCGTTGCGCCGAGCGGCTTCCCGGCGATGGCCATCCAGTGACGCCCGTGTAACGGCGGTTTGACCGATCGCTGCGCGAGGAGCGCGGGCGCCGCCAGCAGGACGACGATCGTCAAGGACAGGGTGCGTCGCATAGGCACTACTCCAGCATGTCCAGCTCGGACCGTTCTTCCGTCGACGGCCGCAGCTGCGGATGATTCCGCAGGAACCTCGCGCACGCATTCCATCGCAGCAGCGCGTCGTCGTTGCCCGCGGGCCGGACGGCTTCGGCGCGCTCGTAGTGGCGCATCGCTTCGGCCAGCCAGTCGTAGGTACCGACGCTCGAGCCGGCGCCGCCTCGTGCGAGCTGGGCCTTCGCCCGCCGCTCCGCGATGATGCCAGCGTAGTACGCGCGGTCGTAGTCGCTCTGCAGCCCGGCCAGCGCCTCCCGTGCTTTCTGATGCGCTGCGGGGGTCTCGCCAAATTGATCCGTGAGCGCCAGCAACATCACGATGCGCGCGGCCTGGTTGTCCGGCTCGACGTCGAGCACGTCGAGGCAAATACTCTCGGCCTCGCCCGGCTCGTTCAGCAGCCGATACCGTTCCGCCTTGGCCAGCGCCGCCTCGACCGAGTCCCGATGCAGGGGCTTCAGTTCGAACATTCTTTGTCCCTTTACTCGTTCCCTTTCCCTTGTCCCTTTGCCATCCCGCCATTTCCAGCGCCACCATACCCACGCGCGGACCCGAAAGCAAGCCGAACGCGTCATAATGTGAGCGTCCGACGTGTTCCAAGCCCTCCAACATCGTAACTTCCGCCTCCTCTGGTTCGGCCTCCTCGTTTCGTTCTCCGGCAGCTTACATGCAGACGGCCGCGATCCTGTGGCACGTGTCGCTGCTCGTGCCGGACGATCGGCGGGCGCTCGCGCTCGGCATGGTCGGGCTCGTGCGCGATCGTGCCCGATCGTCGTCTTCTCGCTGATCAGCGGCGTCGCCGCCGACGCGCTCGACCGCCGCCGGCTGATGCTCGTCACGCAGTCGATCATGGCCGTCCTCGCGGCGGTGCTGGCGGTGCTGACGTTTCGCGGGCTGTCGACGGTCTGGCCGATCTACGTGCTGGCGGCGTGCAGCTCCGCGGCCGGTGCCTTCGATCTTGCCGGCCCGGCAGTCGCTCGTTCCCAACCTCGTCCCGCGCGAGCACTTGCCCAACGCGATCAGCCTGAACACCATCATGGTGCAGGTGGCGTCGGTGATCGGGCCCGCCGTCGGCGGCGCGGTCATCGCCGGCGCCGGCGTGGCGTGGGCATACACATTCAACGCGGTCTCCTACCTCGTCGTCATCGCCGCGCTGCTGATGATGCGGACGAGCGAATTCACGAGCAAGGCTCGCCAGGCGGCCACCCTGCGCGAGGAGTTCACGCCGAAGCGGCGCTCGAAGGGCTGCGGTTCGTGTTCCGCTCGCCGCTCATCCGATCGACGATGCTGCTGGATTTCTTCGCGACGTTCTTTTCGTCGGCCACCGCGCTGCTGCCGATCTTCGCGCAGGACGTCCTCCACGTCGGCGCGCGCGGCTACGGCTGGCTCTACGCGGCGCCGGCGGCCGGTGCGCTGCTGGCCGAGCGGCGTCATGGTGCGCGCCGTGGAATCCGATCGAGCGCCGCGGCGTCGTGCTCCTGGCGAGCATCGGCATCTACGGCCTCGCGACGATGGCGTTCGGGCTCTCGACGAGCTTCTGGCTGACGTTCACGTGCCTGGCGATCACCGGCGCCGCCGACACCGTCAGCACGGTGTTCCGGAATCTGATTCGGCAGCTCGAGACGCCGGACGGCCTGCGCGGCCGGATGACCGGCGTCAACATGATGTTCTTCATCGGCGGTCCGCAGCTCGGGGAGCTCGAGGCGGGACTGGTGGCGCACTGGGTCGGTCCGGTGGTCTCGGTCGTCAGCGGCGGCGTCGGCTGCCTGCTGGCGACGGCGTGGCTGGCTCCGTCACGCCCTCGCTGCTCGCCTATCGGAAAAGCGCGCAGCCGGGCGTCGTGGTGGAAGGGGCGCGCCCTGATGCGCGGACACCGGCATCGGCAGGATGAGAGCGGCGATCGCGGACGCGCAAACGCCGCGTTTGGAAATTTTGGCGGCGACTGCTTATAATCCCCGCGATAACTCGTGGGAAAACTGAACATCGTCGTCCTCTACGATCGCTGGGAGGAGCCTGAGGAGACCGGCACCGCGTCCGCCGACAAGGCGCCGCTGACGCGCACGCTCGACAAGAAAGAAGTCGAGGACGAAGTCGCCGACACGCTCGGCAAGCTCGGGCACGACGCGACGCTGCACGTCCTCGACGGCTCGACCAAGAGCCTGCACGCGCTCGCGCGGATGGACTGCGATCTGATCTTCAACCTCGCCGAGTCGTTCGCCGGCAACGACACCGCCGACTACTGCATCGCGGCCTACCTCGAGCTGATCGACAAGCGATTCACCGGCGCGGGATCGCACGGCCTGCTCTACGCGCCAGGACAAGGCGCGTCGCCAAGAAGATCCTCGAGTTCCACGGCATCCACACGCCGGTGTTCGCGCGCTCGTTTCGCGGCCGGCTCGATTTCTCGCACGATCTCGAGTTCCCGGTCATCGTCAAGCCGGCGCGCGAGGACGGCTCGATCGGCATCGAGTTCAACGCCGTCGTGTCGTCGATCCGCGAGCTGATGGAGCGCATCGACTGGCTGCACGCCAACTTCGATTCGCCGGTGCTGATCGAGGAGTACGTCGAGGGCCGCGAGATGTACGTCGGCGTGATCGGCAACGACAACCCGATGGCGCTGCCGGTCGTCGAGCTCGATCTGTCGAAGCTGCCCGAAGGACGCCGCGCATCGCCGGCGCCGAGGTGAAGTGGGGCAAGGGCACGCGCGCCTACCGCGACACGAAGTCCGCGGTCGCGGAAGATCTGCCCGAGGAAACGTCGACGCTGCTGCAGCAGACGGCGGTCGCCGTCTTCCAGGCGCTCGAGCTGCGCGACTACGCCCGCATCGACATGCGCCTGCGGCCCGACGGCCGGGTCGCCGTCATCGAGGCGAACCCGAATCCGTGGCTCGCCGTCGAAGGCGGAGTTCGCGATGGCGGCGCGCAAGTCCGGCCGGAACTACACGCAGCTCATCGAGGAGATCGTCGACCTGGCGCTCGCCGCTACGGACTCTGTAGCTACGGTCTCGAACTTTCCCATCCGCCTTCCACAGGTACAAGCGTCACCTCGTCGCCCTGCGCTGTCACGAACCGATCGATCTTGTCGGCGGGCCAGGTCGGGACCCATGCTGAAGGCGTGCGACACGATTCGGGCGCCTGGCTGCAGCTGCCTGGTCAGCATCGGACGCAGCTTCGCGTTGCCGACGCCAGGAGGTACAGCGTGACGACGGTTGCGGGCGAGACGTCGGACGTCAGCACGTCCTCGACGCGGAACTCGACGAGGTGCTCGACGCCGGCAGCTCGCGTTGCCCTGGATTCCTCGATCCGTCGGGGATCGATGTCGATCCCGACCCCGCGGGCGCCGTAGATGCGCGGCCGCTGTGATGGGAATCCGGCCGTCACCACAGCCGAGGTCGTAGACGACGTCCGCCTTGGACGTTCCGGCCAGGGTCAGCATGCGCTCGACGACGTCCTCGGGGGTAGGGACGTAGGGCGCCAGGCTCTGGGGCGTCCGCCAGGAGGAGGGCCAGGGCCAGCACGGACGACAGCGGGCGAACCATGGCGCATCGGGTAGTCGATATCCCCGTCCCACTTGACAAACCTGCAACCCGTTACCGGCTAGGCGCTTAGCAGGCCGCGCTCGGGCCGGACGCTGCGCGTCGCACCTCGACCGATACTTCGCAGAAATGCGAAAAATGGCCCGGTTTTAGCGGGTTTCTCGTTGCTTGGAGGGGACTGTTCCGCTATACTGACAGGACTGCTCGTCGGGCGCACACCCAACCTACTCACCTTACTCAGTGGGGGACATGTGACATTCCAGGTTGGTGACAAGGTCATTTACCCAAATCACGGACTCGGCGTCGTTCAGGGCATCGAAACCAAGACAATCCTCGGCACCACCTGCGGCTTCTATCATCTGCGGATGGTCGCGAACGAGACGACGGTGCTCGTTCCCGTCGACAACGTCGACGGCGTCGGCCTCCGGCGCGCGATCAGCGACGAAGAGATCGAGCGTCTCTTCACGCTCCTCGGCGACGGCAAGATCGACAATCACCAGAACTGGAAAGGACGCTTCAAGGACAATTCGGACCGGATGCGCACCGGCTCGATCTACGACGTGGTCGAAGTGCTGAAGAGCCTGACGTTCCTCGCGCGCTCGAAGAACCTCTCGTTCCGCGAGAAGCGCATGCTCGATCGCGCCAAGTTCCTCGTCATCTCCGAGATCTCCGAGGTCTCGCACGAGAAGACCGAGCCAGGTCGAGGAGAAGGTCGACCGCGCGCTCGAGCGCTGCTTCACGATGAAGAACCGGTCGATCGCCCGCGCCAAGGCCGCCAAGGCCGACGCCGACCACGCGCGTCACGGCGCGCCGGACCGCCAAGGCGTCGTAAGCGCGGTCGACTCGGATCGACCTCACAGGCCGGGAGCTCGCAGGAGCTTCCGGCCTTTTTGTCGTACTTCGACCTGTTCGATGCCGCTGATCGCCGCGCTCCGCTCGGTCGCCACCTACGTCGGCGGTCTCGCTGTACGTCCTCCTCGTCGGGCCGCCGTTCGTGCTGATCGCGCTCGCCGTCCGGAGCCCGGTCATCCTGTACCAGGTCGGGTCTGCGTCGGCGTCCGGCTCGGCTCTGTGCCTGAGCGGGATCCGGCGTGCAGGTCGAGGGCGCCGAGCACATCCAGCGCGACCGCGCCGCCGTCTACGCGGTCAACCACGCCAGCAACGTCGAGCCGCCGATCCTCTTCGAGGCGCTGCGCGCGCTGTTTCCGCGGCTGCGCGTTCTCTACAAGGCGGAGCTGCGGAAGCTGCCGATCCTCGTCCGCGCGTTCGACCTCGCCGGCTTCGTGCCGCTCGAGCGCGGCAATCGCGACCAGAGCCTGCCGGCGATCGAGCGGGCCGCGGAGGCGCTGCGCGACGGGCAACTCGTTCCTGATCTTCCCGGAGGGCACGCGCAGCCGGACCGGAGCAGCTGCTGCCGTTCAAGAAGGGCGGCTTCATCATGGCGATGAAGGCGCAGGCGCCGATCGTGCCGGTGGCGATCAACGGGGCCCGCGAGCGCCATGCGCAAGGGCAGCCTCGTCATCCACCCGGTGACGGTCACGCGTCCGCTTCGGCGAGCCGATCGAAACGGCCGGCCTGACGCTCGACGATCGCGATCGGCTCGATCGCGACACGTGCGCGGCCGCGTCGCCGCGCTGCTCGCGCGAGGCGAACCGTCATGGATGAACTGCTCAGCGACGCTCGGCCGGACGCTGGGGTTCTCGTTCGCCGCCGGGATCAACCTCTACGCGACGGTGGCGATCCTCGGCCTGGCCAGCCGCTACGGCTGGGTCGACGCTGCCGCCGCAGTTCCGGGTCTTCGACAACGACTTCGTCATCGGCGCCGCGCTCGTCCTCTACGTCATCGAGTTCGTCGCCGACAAGATTCCGTGGGTCGATTCGATCTGGGACGCCGTCCACACCGTCATCCGGCCGGTCGGCGGCGCGCTCATCGCCGTGACGACGCTCGGCGACGCCAGCCCGACCGATCGAGGGCCTCGTCGGCGCTGCTCGGCGGCACGCTCGCGGCCGGCACGCACTTCAGCAAGGCCGGCACGCGCGCCGTCGCCAACACCAGCCCGGAGCCGTTCTCGAACTGGGTGCTGAGCCTCGCCGAAGACGTCTTCGTCATCGGGCTCGCGACGCTGGCGCTGAAGTATCCGGTCGCCGCGGCGATCGTGGTGATCGTCGGGGTCGTGCTGATGATCGCTGTTCGCGACCTGGATCGTGCGGGCGCTCAGCGCCGGTGGCGCCGGGCGCGCCGCCCGGATCTCGTTGCGCACGCGCCGATGCGAGTGAGGATCTCCACGGAGCACGGAGCGCGGAGCCTGACGGAGACGTGAGAAGCTAGTCTTCGTCCGTGTCCTGCGTCTCGGTGCTCATTTCGCCGCCCGTCGTGAACGTCGAGCGAGTCCAGGGCGCCAGCGGCTGGCCGTCGATGGCCATGATGCCCTCCAGCAGCTCGACCTGTCACCGTGCTGAAAGCGCTCGAGCGGCTGCGGCGAACTTGATCTCGAGCGCGCGGTTGCCCTCGTTGTAGTGTGATCGCGAACGGCGGGACGGAGTCGGCGCGGCGCCCGCCGGGCGCCGGCTGGCGCGTACGCGACGCGCACGCGATCCCTGAACGATCGCGGCGTCCATGTCGCGCGAGAACTGAATCCGGACCGGGCTGCCCGGGTCGACGTCCGTCTCGTCGGGCACCGGCGCGCTGAAGATCACCGTGGGCGGCGGCTCCTTCGGGGTCGCGGGCACGGTGACCTCGACCGGCGCTCGGCCTCGGGTCGGCGGCCTGCGCGATGGCGACTCGCTTCGATCCAGACGCGGCTGCCCTCGCGCCTGCACCGTCGCCGGCCACCTCGAGCCACCGCCCGGTGTCGACGCGGGCGCCCGGATCGAGATCGAAGCCCTTGCCTCGCGGCCGGAGGCCGCTGACCCAGATCGCGGCGTCGGCCGACTGCAGCACGAAATCCCACTTCGTGACGAGTTCAGCGCTGCGGGCAGGTCGCCGTAGAGGTTGCGGCCGCGGAACCGGCCGGTGACGGTGACGCTGCGGTTCGCGTAGCTGTCTCGGGCGCCAGCGCGATCGCCCGAAGGGTCGGGCTGGACGGCACGGCGGCGTCGACGCATCGTGGCGCCGAGGATCACGAAGACCTGGTCGCGCGCCGGCCACCGGCCGTTGGTGACGGCTTCGAGCAGCGGCCGGAAGTCGTAGCGCGAGAACCGCGAGTCGTCCTCGCTGCAGGCGTCCGAGATCCCAGAACTCGCCGCGGATTTCGCCGTCGCGTCCGCGACGGGCGCTCTCGCCAGAAGACGAAGACCGGCGGTTCGCCGTCGCGGCGCTTCCGGCGCCGGCGTCGCGCCGGAGAGCTCGATGCCGCCGCGAGATCGCGCGCGTCCTGACGACGCCGTCTCGACGATGGCGACCTGCGTGCCGTGGAAGAACACCGGCCGGAGCGCCGACGCAAGGGCGCTCAGGCCGTCGTGGCGAGGCGCGGCGCCGAGCGGCTGACGCAGCGATGCGCCGCCGACACGCGCGACGACACGAGCAGCACAGGCGCGATCCGGAGGTGCCGGAGCCGCTACTCGAGCTTCTTCTGCCCGACGCGCGCCAGGACGACGCCCAGCGCGAAGAAGAGCAGCCCGCCGGCGACGAGGCCGACCGTGCCGTCGTGAATCGACGGGATCAGGCCGGGCGTCGCCGCCGTCGGCGTCGTGGATGATGCCGTTGCCGAACAGGACCGCGTAGAGGATGCCCGCCAGCGAGCCGCCGGCGATCAGCCCCGAGCTGAAGAGCGTGCCGGAGCCGACCTCCGATTCCTCGGCGACGCCGGTCTTCTTCTCGACGTACGCGCGCACCAGGCCGCCGGCGAAGATCGGCGCGGTGGTCGCGATCGGCAGGTAGGAGCCGACCGCGAACGACAGCGAGTGGATGCCGCAGAGCTCGAGCGTGATCGAGATGAACACGCCGACGAGCACGAGGCCCCACGGCAGGTTCTGGCTGAGCAGCCCCTTGATGATCGTGCTCATCAGCGTCGCCTGCGGCGCCGGCAGCGCGTCCGAGCCGATCGTCATGACGCTGTGCAGGTAGAGCGTCGTGTAGCCGATGATCAGCGCCGAGACGAGCACGCCGATGATCAGCCCGTACTGCTGGTAGATCGGCGTCGCGCCGACGATGTAGCCGGTCTTCAGGTCCTGCGACGTCGCGCCGGCGTTCGCGGCCGCGATGCAGACGACCGCGCCGACGCAGAGCGCGATCGGCGAGTAGCAGTCGCCGGTCCAGCCGAGCGCGACGAAGATCGTGCAGGTCAGGATCAGCGTCGCGATCGTCATGCCCGAGATGGGGTTCGACGACGATCCGATCAGGCCGACGATGCGCGACGAGACGGTGACGAAGAAGAAGCCGAAGATGACGATCAGGATCGACGCGAGGAAGTTGCCCTGGGTCGGCATCCCGGGCGCGACCGCGAGGAAGATCGCCAGCAGCAGCGGTGCCGACCAGCACGACGCGTCATCGGCATGTCGCGCTCGGTCCGGAGCTGCGCGCGCCGCGCCGCCCTTGGCGCTGAAGTCCTTCATGCTGTCGCGGAACGACGACACGATCGTCGGGATCGTCCGCGCGAGCGTGATCAGCCCGGCGGCGAGCACGGCGCCGGCGCCGGTGTAGCGGATGTAGGCGCTCCACAGCTGGCTCGGGCGACATCTGATCGATCCGCAGGCCGCTCGCCGGGACCGGCGGGAACGGCACCGTCATGTAGTTGCCCATGATGCTGAGCAGCGGCAGCAGCACGAGCCACGACAGCACGCCGCCGGCGAACATGACGCCGGCGATGCGCGGGCCGATGACGTAGCCGACGCCCATGTACTCGGGCGAGATGTCGACGTTCAGCGTCGCGTTCGGGAAGATGCTCGGTCCGGCCCAGCGATCGGCCGATCGCGGTCGGGAACATCTGGACGATCCACGACAGGCTCTTCCAGAGCGCGCCGACGCCGAGCCCCATGAACACCGTCTTGCGCCAGCGCGCCGCCGCGCTCGCCCGGCGACGAGCACGTCGGCGCAGGCCGTGCCTTCCGGATAGGGCAGGACGCCGTGCTCCTTGACGATCAGCGCGCGCCGCAGCGGCACCATCATCAGCACGCCGAGGATGCCGCCGGCGAACGCCAGCATCGTGATCTGGAAGTAGTTGAAGAAGCCCTGCCCGCGCTCGCCGAGGAAGATCAGCGCCGGGATCGGTGAAGACGACGCCGCCGGCCACCGATTCGCCGGCCGAGCCGATCGTCTGGACGATGTTGTTCTCGAGGATGGTCGAGCCGCCGAGGCGCTTGAGCACCGAGATCGCGAGCACGGCGATCGGAATCGAGGCGCTGACCGTCAGGCCGGCGCGCAGGCCGAGGTAGACGGTCGAGGCGCCGAAGATCAGGCCGAACAGGGCGCCGAGGACGATGGCCTTGGCGGTGAACTCGGCGGGCGACTGGCTGGCGGGGACGTACGGTTGAAAGCGTTCGCTTGAGCACCGGTCGGCGACTTCGCAGGTGTGTGTGCCATACGGGCGGGAATATTAGTCGGCCCGGGCTCGGTGCTCAAGTTTCCACGCGTGGACCTTGCTACAATCGACGGCTTGTGACGAAGGCGAACAAGGCCGCAGCGCCGCCAGCGCGCCGCGCGAGGTCGAGCCGGTCTCCGAGCTGACGACCAATCGGCTGTCGGTCTACCTGCGCTGCCTGAACGCGCTCGACGCCGCCGGCGTGCGCACGGTCTCGTCGCAGGCGCTCGCGGAGCAGTTCCATCTGAACGCCGCGCAGATCCGGAAGGACCTGGCGTACTTCGGCGAGTTCGGCGTTCGCGGCGTCGGCTACTACGTCAAGGAGCTGCGGCGGCACCTGCGGCAGATCCTCGGGCTCGACCGCGGCGTCCGCGTCGCGATCATGGGGGCCGGCAACCTCGGGCTCGCGCTCGCCGACTATCCGGGGTTTCGCGAGGAAGGGTTCGAGATCGCCGCGCTGTTCGACACGCGCGCGCGAGAAGATCGGCCGGACGCTCGCGCGGCGGCGTGCCCATCTACGACATCCGGGACTTCCCGACGCTCGTCCGCCGCGAGCGGATTCCGCATCGCCGTCATCGCCGTGCCCGGAACCGCGGCCCAGGCGGTCGTCAACACGGTGGTCGCCGCCGGCATCAAAGCCGATCCTCAACTTTTCGCCCGGCGCGCTGAAGGTGCCGCCGGACGTCAAGCTGAAGAGCGTGGACCTGACCGTCTCGCTCGAGAGCCTGTCGTTCTTTCTGGCGCAGGGGGAAAGCGGTGGCTAAGAGCGGCGGTCGACGTCGGCGCTCGGCGCTCGTCCGTCGACAGGCTCGGGACGACACTGAGCGTGTCGAGGGTCGGCCGGGACGCGTTGTCGCACGTCGACGCGCGAGGCGAAGCGCGGATGGTCGACGTCAGCGGCAAAGGCCGTGACCGGCGCGCGAGGCCGTCGCGCGCGGCCGCATCGTCATGTCGCGCGCGGCGCTGCGGCAGATCCGCGCGGCGACGGTGAAGAAGGGCGATCCGCTGCAGACCGCGCGGCTGGCCGGCATCATGGCGGCGAAGCAGACGTCCGCGCTGATCCCGCTCTGTCATCCGCTGCCGCTGTCGCACGTCGACGTGACGCTGCGTCCGCTCAGCGACGGCTACGAGATCGAGGCGCGCGTGCGGACCACAGCGCGGACCGGCGTCGAGATGGAAGCGCTGACGGCGGTGGCGGTCGCGGCGCTGACGATCTACGACATGGTCAAGGCCGTCGACAAGGCGATGGTGATCGGCGACATCCGGCTGGTCGAGAAGCGCGGCGGCGCGAGCGGCGAGTACAAGGCTTGAACATCCTCGTCGCCATCTACAGCCGGTTCGTGATGTGGAACATCCCGACCGGCCACGTCGAGCGGCTTGCGGCGAGAGTTTCCCGCGCACACGTTCGTGCAGCGCACGACGATGACGAGGCGCTCGACTGCTATCCAACGGCCGACGCCGCGTTCTCGGCGCACGTGACCCGCGAGCAACTGGCGGCGGCGCCCCGCCTGCGATGGATTCACAGCCCGGCGGCCGGCGTCGGCGGCATGCTGTTTCCGGAGATGGTCGCGCGACCGATCGTGATCACCAACTCCCGCGGCATGTCCGCCGACACCATCGCCGAGCACGCGCTCGCGGTGACGCTCGCGCTGTTCCGCCGGCTGCCGATGGCGTTTCGCAGCCAGGCCAGCGCGAGTGGGCGCAGGACGCCATCAGCCTCGAGCGTCACCGTCTCGTTGCCGGCTCGCGCGTGCTGGTCGTCGGCCTCGGCGCGATCGGCGCGGCGGTTGCCGACCGCTTCGCGCTGCTCGGCGCGCGCGTCACCGGCATCCGGCGACACCGACCGCGCCAACGCCGGAGCGTCGGCGAGGTCGCCGGACCCGATCGCCTGCACGAACTGCTGCCGCACGCCGACGTCGTCGTCGTCTCGGCGCCGCACACCGACGCCACGCGAAACCTCATCGGCGAGCGCGAGCTGGGCCGATGAAGCCCGATGCGGTGCTCGTCAACGTCAGCCGCGGGCAGCTCGTCGACGAAGCGGCGCTCGTCGACGCGCTGCGCGCCGGCGCGATCGGCGGCGCCGCGCTCGACGTCTTCGAGCACGAGCCGCTTCCGCCGGACAGCCCGTTCTGGACGCTGCCGAACGTGCTGATCACGCCGCACACGTCCGGTTTCCGCCCCGACCACTGGGATGCCGCGACCGCCCTGTTCGCCGAGAACCTGCGGCGGTTCGGACGCCGGCGAGCCGCTCATGAACGTCGTCGACAAGATCGCCGGGTATTAGCCGCTTATAATCCCCGCGTGACCTCGCCCGCAGCAGAGCTCGACCCTGCCATCAGGACGATCGCCGATCTGCCGTTCCACGTGATGGGGCGGCTCCCAAAGCCGCAGATCATCGGCTCGTTGCATCAAGGGCGAGATCGCCGGTGTGTCGAGCAAGGAGATGTTCGAGCGCGTCCGCGATCTGTCGCTCGGCCTCGACGGCGCTCGGCGTGGCGCCCGGCGATCGCGTCGCGATCCTGTCCGAGAGCCGGCCCGAGTGGCTGATGAGCGATCTCGCGATCCTGACGCTCGGCGCGGTCACGGTGCCGGTCTATCCGACGCTCTCCGCCGCGCAGGCGCGCTACATCCTCCAGGACTGCGCGCGCGCAAGTCGCGTTCGTCTCGACGCGGGAGCAGCTCGACAAGATTCAGGAGATTCGCCACCAGCTGCCGGCCTCGAGGCGGTCGTGATCATGGAGGAGGCGCCGCGGCGGCGAGCCCGTCGGTGATCGGCGTTCGACGATCTCGCCGCGCGCGGCCACGCGCGGATGACGGGCGAGTGGGGCGCGGGCCGCGAGTTCAGGACGGGGCGCGGGCAGTCCGGCCGGAGCAGCTCGCGACGATCATCTACACCTCGGGCACGACCGGCGAGCCCAAGGGCGTGATGCTCTCGCACGCGAACCTGGTCGCCAACCTCACAGCCGGCGCTCGAGTCCTCGACCTGTCGCAGGACGATGTCGCGCTGTCGTTCCTGCCGCTGAGCCATTCGTTCGAGCGGATGGTGTCGTACGTCTACCTGATGTCCGGCGTCACGATCGTGTTCGCCGAGTCGATGGACACGATTGGCCGTGACATCGGAATCGTGAGGCCCACGCTGCTGACCGGCGTGCCGCGCGTCTACGAGAAGCTCCACGCGCGAATCCTCGAGAAGGGCCAGAGCGAGCCCGGCTGAAGCCGCCATTTTCAGGTGGGCCGCAGGCGCCGGCGCGGCGCGGGGAACGGCGCAGCTCGGCGGCGCGTCACTCGGCCCGCTCGGTTCGCTGCAGGCCGCCGTCGCGGACCGGCTGGTCTTCGCGAAAATCCGCGCCGGCGTCGGCGGACGGCTGCGGTACCTCGTCTCCGGCAGCGCGCCGCTGCCGGTCAACGTCGCGGAGTTCTTCCAGGGCGTCGGCCTGCCGATTATCGAAGGCTACGGCCTGACCGAGACCTCGCCGATCCTGACGGTCAATCCACCCGCGGCGCCGCGTGCGGGCACCGTCGGCAGGCCGCTGCCGGGCGTCGAGCTGCGGATTGCCGACGACGGCGAGATCCTGGCGCGCGGGCCGAACGTCATGTCGGGCTACTACAACAAGCCGGAGGCGACGGCCGACGCGCTGCGGGACGGCTGGTTTCACACCGGCGACATCGGCACGATCGACGCGGACGGCTACCTGCGGATCACCGATCGCAAGAAGGATCTGCTGGTCACGTCCGGCGGCAAGAAGATCGCGCCGCAGCCGATCGAGGCGATTCTCAAGCGCAGCCCGCTCGTCGCCGAGGCCGTCCTGCTCGGCGATCGGCGGAAGTTCGCCGCCGCCCTGATCGTGCCGGACTTCGGCGCGCTGGAGCGCCGGCTGAAGGATCTCGGCCGGCCGCCGGCTCACGCGCCGAGCTCGTCACGCGGACCGACGTGATCGCGCTGTATGAGGAGATCGTCGACGCCCTGAACCGCGAGCTGTCACAGTTCGAACGCATCAAGAAGATCGCGCTCCTGCCGCTCGAGTTCACCATCGAATCGGGCGAGCTGACGCCGACGCTCAAGGTGAAGCGTAAGGTGGTCGAGGAGCGATGGCGGGGGGAAATTGAGAAGCTGTACTCTGATTGAGAGCGGTGCAGGGTGCACGGTGCACCGTGCACGGTGCGGTGCTGTGCAGGTGCAGGTGCGGTGATCATAGCCAGGGTGCACTGTGCACCGGCACTAGCACCTGCACAGCACGGCACCCTGCACCCGGCACCGTGCACTTTGCACCGTTCCCGATCACCCTTCGTTCTATTCGCGTTCCAGTACTTCAGCAGCCCTGCGTTCGCGGCTAGCGCTCTTCCACACAAGAGTCTGAGATCCTCGTACTCCTTCTCGTCAAGTACTCCGGCTGCCGTCCGGCCTCGAGCTCGTCGTCGACTTCGCCGAGTTCTCCGCGCGCGATGCGGAGCGAGTGGGCAAACTCTCTGTGGCGGTACTTGTAGATCCCTCGGCGGTGTTGTGGCAGGCAGAGTTTGCGGCGCGTTTGATCTGGCGGCAGTGGTCCTCGTCACGCTGGACATTCGATCGCTTCGCGTATCGCGAAGACCCGCCGACGAAGTTCGTTGGCTATCTGCCATGCGTGCAGCTCTCGATGAGTGCGAGCTCCCATGACACATCGGGGAGCACGAACCGTTCCGATTGGCCCGGATGGGAAGAACCCCCGGAATAAGCACCTGCACAGCACCGCACCGTGCACCCTGCACTGAGCACCTTGCACCGTTTGCCACGCCAGGCCCATCGCAGCGTGGCAATTCCTGCAATGCTGACCGGGCACCGCTCGCGACCCCGCACCTGCACAGCACGGCACCGTGCACGATGCACCGTGCACCTTGCACCGCTCGCGAATTAGCACCTGCACAGCACCGCACCCTGCACTGTGCACCGTGCACCTTGCACCGTTCATGATCTACGGCGGCGGCGGCTCGATGTGAATGATCGCATCCGCAATCTGCGGATACTTCTGCATCAGCCGATCCTTGACGACGTGCGACAGGCGATGGGCTTCGTACAGCGTCGTGTCGCCGTGGAACCAGACGTGCAGATCGAGGAACGTGTAGTCGAGCGATCCGCGGGTCCTGATCTGATGGCATCCCACGACTTCGGGTACGCTCATCACGACGCGCCGGATGTCATCCTCGCCCATCACGACGCGATCGGCGAGGATGCCTGACGCGCTCCGGGCGATCTCGATGCCCGCGCGCGCGATGAAGATCGCGATCAGCAGGCCACCCAGCGGATCGAGCCAGGGATACCCCAGCGCGACGCCTGCGAGCGACACGAGCACGGCGCACGACGTCAGCACGTCGCTCTGGGTGTGCGCCGCGTCGGCGAGCAGCAGCTCGCTGTGCAGCTCACGCCCCCGCGCGGATTCGTACCGCACGACGGCGATATTGACGGCGAGCGTGGCGAGCATGACGCCGAAGCTGAGCCACGTCACTTCCGGAGATCCGCCGCTGCGCAGGCGGACGATTGCCCCGCGCGAGACTTCGAGGACGACAATGCACAGGAACACGAAGATGCCGCCGGCCGCGAGCGTCTCGTACTTGCGGTGGCCGTATGGATGATCTTCGTCCGCCGGCTTGCGTGAGGCGTTCAGCCCCACGAGCCCCATGATGTTGGACGCGGAGTCGGTCAGAGAGTGGAAGCCGTCGGAAATGACGCTGACGGCTCCAGTCGAGTAGCCGAGCAGCAGCTTCGCGCCGGCAACGGCGAGGTTCAGCGCGAGGACGCGGCCGAGGACGCGGGCTAGAACAGTCGCGCGTGCGGGAGCGGCCACCAGCGGAGCTGCACCTTCCCGGTGATGTACTTCTTCGGCACGTACTTCCAGTCCCGGCTGTCGGAGCTGCTGTTCCGGTGGTCGCCCATCACGAAGTAATAGCCCTCCGGGACGACCTCGGGCCCCCAATCGTCGTGGCTGCGGTATTCGGCCAGCACGTAGTCGTCGTCGATCCGAACGTCATTCCGGTAGACACGTCCGTCGACGATGCGCACCTGATCGCCTTCCTTGGCAATCACGCGCTTGACGAACGTCTTCTGCGGATTGACCGGGTAGTAGAGCATCACGATGTCGCCGATCTGCGGCTCTTCGAAGAAGCAGTAGGCTGCCTTGTTCACGATCAGCCTGTCCTGGTCGGCCAGCGTCGGCGCCATGCTTTGACCGTCGACGCGCGCTACCTGGAATCCGAACGTCAAAATCAGCGTGGCGTAGACGGCCGCCGATGCGAGCGTCTTGAACCACGCCACGACTTCCTCCGCGATCCGTCCGGCAAGGGACGCACCATCCGTACCGGCGCCGGCGTCAGGCTGGGGAACCGGTGGAACCGCCGTCGGCGGCAGTGCCAGGGGATCGTTCACCACGGGCGCCTCCGGCGCGGGCGCCTGCGCACAGGACAGCGGCGTCTGCAACTCTCGGTAGCGGTCATCGTCAGTGTCGTTCATCGCCTCGGCTACTCGGACGGCAACGGCGAGCTTCAGTGCGAGGAGGGGCTGGTCGAGGCCACTAGAACAGGCGCGCCTGCGGGAGCGGCCACCAGCGCAGCTGCACTTTCCCGATGATGTACTTCTTCGGCACGTAACCCCAGTGGCGGCTGTCGGAGCTGTTGTTCCGGTGATCGCCCATCACGAAGTAATACCCTTCGGGAACGATCTGCGGACCCCAGTCGTCGTGGCTTCGATATTCCGCCGGCACGAAGGCGTCGTCCATCGGCACGTCGTTGCGATAGACGCGTCCGTCGACGATGCGGATCTGATCGCCTTCTTCCGCGATGATGCGCTTGACGAACGACTTGTCCGGGTTGTTCGGGTAGTAGAGCATCACGATGTCGCCGATCACCGGCTCGCCGATCCGATAGGCCAGCTTGTTGACGATCAGGCGGTCCTGATCGGCGAGCGTCGGCGCCATGCTCTGACCTTCGACCCGTGCCACCTGAAATCCGAACGTCACGATGAGCGTCGCGTAGACCGCGGCCGATGCCAGCGTCTTCAGCCAGGCGACGACTTCTTCGACGATGCGATTCACGCCGAAAGCGCTCGAGCCGTGACCGATCGGTGTTCCGCCGAGCCGCGTCTCGACAGGAACGCGACCCGTCGGGGACGGCGCGTCCCGCCATCGCCGGCACGGGCTCGGCCGCCACGAGGGGCTCCGGCGCGACCATCGGGTCCGTGCCGGAACCGGCGGCAGTGCCGCAATGTCGACGAATCCGTCTGCGGCGTCGGCTCCCAGGCATGGTCGGGGGCTGACGGCGGGAGGTGGCGCGTAAGGGTCGTGTGTGTTGTCGCTCATAACCTCAGATACTCGCGGAGCCGTTTGGTTTGCGATCGGCTCACGGGAATCTCGCTGCCCTTGGCATCACGCATCTTGAGGATGAAGTTGCGGCTGAACCAGGGCACGATCTCCTTGATTTTATTGATATTTACCAGATGCGAGCGATGGACCCGCCAGAACACGCCGGGGTCGAGCCGCGCCTGCAATTCATCCAGTGTCCGATAGTTGGACGTTCCTGACAAGCTGTTCGTTACGACTGTAATTACGTCGTCTTCGACCGAAGCGTGTACCACTTCGTCGGTCTGGATCAGCAGGAACCGGTCGCCCACCTTGACGGCCAGCTGGTCGACGACGGTCCTGCCGGTCCCCCAGCGCTTGAAGGAGCTCGGTCCAGCTCGCCGCCGGACGGCCTCGGCGGGGCGGTCTGACTGAATACGCCGGCGAACCCGGTCCACTGCGGTGACGAGCCGTTCGGCTTCGACCGGTTTCAGCAGGTAATCCACCGCGTTGACGTCGAAGGCTTCGATCGCATGCGGTCGAATGCGGTGACGAACACGAGTTGGGAATCGACGCCAGTCCGGACCAGCCGCCGAGCGACTTCGAATCCGGTCAGTCCCGGCATCTGCACGTCGAGCATCACCATGTCCGGCTATGGTCTTCGATGACCCGGAGGGCCTCGACGCCGTTGCCAGCCTGACCGACGACCTCGACACCCTCGATCTGTCCGAGCAGGAAGCACAGCTCATCCCTCGCCAGCTGCTCGTCGTCGACGACCACGGTCCGCAGACGCGTCCATGTCAGGCGGAGATCCTCGTCGGAACGATCAGCTCCGGGATCACGATTCGTGCGCAGGTGCCTTCACCTGGCACACTGTCGAGCTGGAGCTGGTAGTTCGCGCCGTAGATCACTCGCAGCCGCTCGTTCACGTTGCGCAGCCCGATGCCTCTCCTCTTTCGGCATGCGCTCGGTCCGCTCGGCCTGTCCCGGGCTGACGCCCACACCGTTGTCGATGATGTCGATGATCGCGTGACCCTCATGGCGGACGCTGCGGATCGTGATTTGTCCCGCGCCGAGCTTCGGCGCCAGTCCGTGCTTGATCGAGTTCTCGACGAGTGGCTGCAGAAGCATGCTGGGGACCACCACGTCGAGGCTATCGGGGTCGATGGCCTTCTCGATGATCAGCTTGGATCCGAACCGGACGGCCTCGATGTCGAGGTATTCATCGATCGCCTCGAGCTCTTCGCGGAGCGTGACGAAATGTTCCTGGATCTCAGCAGCCGCCGCAGCAGGCCCGACAGCTTGACGATCAGCATCCGCGCGGTCTCGGGCTGCGATCGGATCAGCGACGAGATCGACGTCAGCGTGTTGAACAGGAAATGCGGATTGATCTGGCTGGCCAGCGCTTCGACCCGCGCCGTCATCAGCAGCTTTTCCTGTTCCTGGAGCCGGTGCTCGATGCGCGCGCTGTTCCAGATCTTGATCGGAATCGCCACGCACAGGACTGTCGCCAGAACGACCAGCGCGTAGCAGCCATGCGGTCGGCGGGTCGATGGTAGAAGATGCGAACGCGCCGAAGCGATGGCCGAGCGCCTGTCGATCAGCTCGAGCCCGATCGGCGCCGCGAGCAGAATCACGACCCAGTCGATCTGGAAGCGTCGGACGAGCCGCCATACGTTGCGATGCAGGTCGGTGAAGAAGAGCGGCGAGAAATGCCAGATCGCTTCCTTCGGACAGATCTCGCGCAGGCCGCCGCCGGCAAAGCCGCAGCCGATCGCGAACGGCAGCGCAATCCATTCGCCGGCGACGAGGGCCGGGATGCCGACCATGGTGCCGACGATGCGCCGGCATACGGGCCCGCCAGCAGGCCGGCGAGAAACGATCCGGCGAGCGTCAGGTCGGCCGCCTTGTAGTCGAGCAGCAGGCGGGCGACGACGCCGGCCGTCAGCGGCACGCCCAGACTGGCGGCGAAGACCAGTCGCTCCGGCCAGTCGCGTTTCTCGGTGAGGAGGATCCGCCGGAACCAGGGGAAGCGCACGAGCATGGTGGCCAGGACCGCGACCACCGCGAGCTTCACCATCAGGGTCGTGAGCAGGAACTGCTCAGGCGAGAGGATATTGTCTCGTGCGGCATCAGGCGATGTATCCCGTAAGTATAGCATCTCCTGCAACTTGCCTGACGTCCTTCGCGATTCCGGTCCCTTTTCCCTGGAACCGGACTCCCTTGATATGATCACTGGATGATCCGTCCGTTCCTCATCGGCTTTGCGACGACGCTCAAGCACATCTTCAAGAAGCCGATCACCGTCAACTACCCCGAGCAGAAGATCCCGGTCTTCCCAAAGTACCGTGGCAAACAGGTGCTGATGCGAGACGAGAACGGCCTCGAGAAGTGCGTCGCGTGCGGTCTGTGCGCGGTGGCGTGTCCGGCTGACGCCATCTATCTCGAGGCGGCCGAGAACGACGGGTCGGTCCAGGCAGGGCCGCGCTACGCCAAGGTCTACCAGATCCACAAGACGCGCTGCATCTTCTGTGGATACTGCGAGGAGGCCTGCCCGGTTTCGGCGATTTTCATGGGTAAGGACTACGAGCTCGCGGTCTACAGCAGCAAGGACTTCATCTGGGACAAGCAGGACCTGCTCGTGCCGCGCCAGCGGTGACAACGCGAAGGCGTGATCCAGTTCGGTGCCCTCGGTGACATTCACGGCGACTTCGACACCGTGCACCGAATCATGCGACGGCATCCGGAAGTGCCGTTCTGGATTTCGGTCGGCGATCTGGCTGACGACGACGGACATTACCAGCCGGTCGACGCGCCGCTCTACTGGATCAAGGGCAACAACGAGAACTTCGACCCCATCGAATCGCGGCGATCTGCCCGCGAGGCTTCACTGCATGACGAACGGCCGGATGGTCGAGCTCGACGGCGTGCGCGTTGCGGGGCTGGGCGGCACGTTTGCGCCGACGTGGTACGAGATCGCCTGCTGCCGATCTGCCACACCCCTCGAAGAGCATCGCCGCGCGCGACGAGCCTGGCCGACAAGCGCCGGCACTTCGTGCGTGAGGAGGTCGAGGCCTGCCAGGCGCTGCGAGAACGTCGATGTGTTCCTGACGCCACGAAGCGGCACGCCCGTATATCGTCGGAGGCGGTCCCGGACGTCGCGGTATCGACGCCGGGAAGACGCCGATCAACGAAGTGCTGGCGGCCATGCGTCCGCGCCTGCACCTCTTCGGGCATCACCATCGGTTCACCGAGCAGGAGCGCCAGGGCGTCCGTTCGATTGGGCTCGAACGTGGTGTCGTCGTCGTATCTGCTGATCGAGCCGACGATGACGCTGGATTACTCGTAAGCGCTGACGGCTGTCGAGCGTGCAGCTCCGGATACCATTATGATGAGATCAGGCGCTCCGATTCTCGAGGAACTCGACCGCGCGTGCTCGTCTGCGACGGCGCGATGGGGACGATGCTGTACGCGCAAGGGCATCTTCCTGAATCGATCCTTCGACGAGCTGAACCTGACGCAGCCGGACCTCGTCGCCGAAGTGCACCAGGCGTACGTGCGCGCCGGCGCGGACGTCATCGAGACGAATACGTTCGGCGCCAATCGCGTGAAGCTCGGCGCGTTCGGGCTGGCGGATCGGGTGCAGCGCGCTCAACCTCCAGGGCGCGCGGATCGCGCGGCATGCGGCGCGCGAGCAGGCCTGGGTCGCCGGGCGCGATCGGTCCGCTCGGCATTCGCATCGAGCCGTGGGGCCGGACTGGCGTCGACGAGGCGGAGGCGTACTTCACGCGAGCAGGCGCGCGCGCTCGTCGAGGGCGGCGTCGACCTCTTCGTGCTCGAGACGTTTCGCGACGTCAACGAGATCGGCGCGGCAATCCGCGCCGTCCGCGGCGTGTGCGAGCTGCCGATCGTCGCGCAGATGACGACCGAGGAAGACGGCAACACGCTCGACGGCGTGGCGCCGGAGACCTTCGTGCCCGGAGCTCGAACGGCACGGCGCTGACGTCGTCGGCCTCAACTGCAGCGTCGGTCCGGCGGCGATGCTCGAGACCATCGAGCGTCTCGCGCGCGTCGCGACGCGAAGCTCTCGGCGCAACCGAACGCCGGCAAGCCTCGCGAAATCGAGGGCCGGAACATCTACCTGTGCTCGCCGGAGTACATGGCGTCGTACGCGCGCCGGTTCATCAACGAGCGGCGTCCGGCTGGTCGGCGGCTGCTGCGGCACGACGCCCGAGCACATCCGTCACATCAAGCAGGCGGTTCGTGCGATGACGCCCGCTCGGGTGGCCATCGGCGGCCGCGTTCCGGCGGAGGCACCCGTCGGAGACGTCGGCCCGCGCGCAAACCGCCGACGCGATCGGGCGCGCCGAGAAGTCGCGGATGGCGAACACGCTCGCCCGCGGCGCGTTCGTCGTGAGCGTCGAGCTGTTGCCGCCGCGCGGCTACCGCACCGACGCGCTCGTGGACACGGCGCGTCAGCTGCGCATCCATGGCGTCGATCTCGTCAACGTTCCGGACGGTCCGCGGGCGACCGGACGGATGAGCGCGCTGGCGGCGGCCGTACCTGGTGCAGCAGCAGCCGGGCGTCGAGACGATCCTTCACTATGCGTGCCGCGATCGGAACCTGCTGGGCATGCAGTCGGATCTGCTCGGCGCCTACTCGATGGGGGTGCGCAACCTGCTCATCGTCACCGGCGATCCACCGCGGGTTGGCGATTATCCGGACGCGACCGGGGTGTTCGACGTGGATTCGATCGGCCTGACCAACGTCGTCGCGACGTTGAATCGCGGCCTCGACATCGGCGGCCAGTCGATCGGCCAGGCGACCGGCTTTCACATCGGCGTGGCCGCGAATCCCGCGGCGATCGATCGTGGACGAGGAGGTGCGTCGATTCCAGTACAAGGTCGAGGCGGGCGCCGAGTTCGCCATCACGCAGCCGGTGTTCGACGTGGCGGCGTTCTCCCGAGTTCCTGAGCGACGGATCGACGCGGATTCCGATCCTGGCGGGTGTCACGCCGCTCGAGAGTCTCCGGCATGCGGAGTTCATGGCGAACGAAGTACCCGGCGTGCGCGTGCCGGACGCGATCCTCGAGCGCATGCGGCACGCCGAATCGTCCGGCCGGGGACCGGAGGAGGGACTCGCGATCGCACGGGAGATCGTGTCCGACGTGTCCGGATTGGTACAGGGCCTCCAGATCACCGTCGCCTCGGGCACCATCGAGACTGCGCTACGGGTTGTAGAGGGGATTCAGGTCTAATCCTATCCGAGGGGCTTCGCCCCTCGGACTCCCCAACACGCTCTCTCGCGCGCCGCTGCGCCGGCGCGCTCCGTTCGCGTGGCTCGCTTCGCGGCGCTCGCTCGCGCCTAAGGACGTCTAGGTTCATGAGACAGCCTCTAGTCTGTCAACTCTCGGCGGTCCGCTCCCTGGTCTCCGCAGCGATCTTTTCTTGCTTGCCACGGATGCCGCGGGATATAGTCCGGAAGCTTCGCGTCGCGATCGTGGCAGATGCCCCATGGACGAGTTGAGTGTGAGTCGTCAGCGCTGGCACGATCACCGGCTGTTCCTGTCTCACTTCAGGAAGAGCCCGCGGACGGTCGGCGCCATTGCTCCCAGCTCGCAACGGCTCGCACGAACCATGCTCGACGGATTGGCGTGGGGTCCCGACACACGGGTGGTCGAGCTGGGACCTGGGACGGGTGCCGTGACCGGCGAGATCGTCGGCGGTTGCCCGAGGGCGCAACCTGCCTCGCAATCGACGTCAACGAGGAGTTCATTGCCCGGATCTCGGTCCGCTGGCCACGGCTCGACGCGGTGTGCGCGCCGGCCGAGGACCTTGTGGAGATCGCGCGAGCGCACGAGGTGTTGCCGGTGGATCACATCGTGTCCGGGCTGCCGTTCGCGAGCCTGCCATCTCCAGCACGCGGCAGATCGTCGATGCGATCGTCGCGACGCTTCGTCCCGGGGGTACTTCACGACCTTTCAGTACGTGCATGCGTATGGCTTTCCGTCCGCTCTGGCGGTGCGCCGCATGCTGACCCGAAAAATGGGCCTGCAACCGACCCGCACGCTCGTCGTCGGCAACGTGCCCCCGGCCCTGGTCTTCCGATGGCGGAAGAGCAGCGGCCGGCACGGGGCACCGTAGGAGAGTGAGTGATGCATGATCACGTTGTTCGAGCGGGACAAGCGCGACCATGGTTCCGACGATGAGATCGTCAGTTCCGGCGGCACGGCGCAGCTTTCCGCGACCGCCGTCGAGAACGACTTCGTCGAGGCCGTCTACGAGAAGCTGGCGTCCGTCTACGATCTGGCGTTCGGCCCGACGCTGCAGCCGGGACGCCGCCGCGCGCTCCTGCGGATGAACATCCAGCCCGGCGAACGCGTGCTCGAGGTCGGCGTCGGAACCGGCATCAACCTCTCGCTCTACCCGCGACCGTCCTCCGTGACCGGCATCGACTTTTCGTCCTCGATGCTGGAGAAGGCGCGCGAGCGCGTGGCGCGCGAGGGCCTGCGCAACCTGCGCCTCCTGCAGATGGACGCCGCGGATCTGAAATTCGCCGACGACTCGTTCGACATCGTCTACGCGCCCTACCTGATCAGCGTCGTGCCGGATCCGGTGAAGGTGGCCTGTGAGATGCGCCGCGTATGCCGCGTCGGCGGGCGCATCATCTTCCTCAACCACTTTCTGAGCCCGAACCTCTTCGTGTCCCGCGTCGAACGCCTGATCTCGCCGTTCACCATTCACATCGGCTTCAAGGCGGATCTCGACCTGGAAGCATTCCTCTCCCAGGCGCAACTCCAGCCGGTGTCGATCGAGAAGGTGAACGTCCCGAAGATCTGGTCTCTCGTCACCTGCATCAAGGGATGATCTTCGGATCGGCCTGAGCGGTTCCGCGTGTGCGCGGGTCGTAGATAGCCATCGGCGTCGAGCCGGTCGCTTGCGCCACGGGCTTCCAGTCGAGTTTTCCCAGAACTGAGTAGGGTCCGAAGCGGTTGCGGAATTCCTTCTCCTCCCAGTCGTCCAGCACGAAGTAGACCGGCAAGCCCCGGTCGCCGAAGTACGCGACCAGCTGATCGAGGCGATCTTCCGAGAACTGATCGTACCGGATCGTCGTGCGCCCGGAGTAATACCGCAGGCTGCCGCTGTGCTGCATCGTGAGGTACAGCGCGTGCTCCGGCATGTTCCGCCCGACGTATTCCCCGATGCGCTTGTACCGTCCTTCCCCGTTCGCCATCTCGAAGATCGAGTGGTGAAGACCGAAGTTGATTGCCGTGATCGCGATGAGCGAGACGAGGATCGTGCCGAGCGCTCGCGGCGCCATCGTGCGGCGAAGCACGAGGACGAACGCCGCGCTCGAGAGCGCCATCAGCGGCGGATATGAGGGCAACAGAAAACGCAGGTAGCCCCAGTCGTCGAACGGCATGTACGCGATGTACGAAAACCAGACGAGCGCGGCCAGCGCGAGGAAGAGCCAGGCCGCCGCAACCGGTGAGATCAGGGCGCCCGGATTCTTTCGGCCGCGCAGGAGAAACGGCGTGACGAGCCCCACGAGGATGAGCGGAGTCTGCGTCTCAATCAGCCAACGGGGATAGCGGGCGAGATTCGCCTGGACGTTATCCCATTTGAAGATCCCGCCCACCGTTCCGTAGCCCGATCTGAACGGCGATCCGTACCAGTAGTTGAACAGAAGAGCCACGATGATCGGCCCTATACACGCGGTCGCTCCGAAAACGAGCAACGCCACTAATCGCCGCCCCTCGCGCGGCCGCAGTGCCCAGCGGACCAGAAAAGGAAGCCCGATGATGCCGCCGAGGAGGGCGAGATTGGGCCGCGTCAGAATCGCGAGCGACGTCGCGATCCCCGCGACCGCCGCCGATCCGATCGTGGGGCGGCAGGCTGCGACGAGCGCGGCCACCCACCACGTCGTCACGGGCACGTCGCTCATCGGAGTGAACGACGATCCGAGGATGCCGGGACTCGACGCCACCCACACCGCGGCAAACAATCCCGTCGCGTCACCGTTCAGTCGACGGCCGAGCACGAACGTCAGCCACACCGCCAGCCCCGTGAGCGCCGGGACGACGAAGTAGACAGCCGGCTCACCGAAGGCGAGCCGGAACACCGCCATGACCATCGGCAGCCCCGGCGAGTACGTCGGGACGATGCGGCCGCGGACGGCAGAATGCTCCTGGGGCGTGAACCCGAGCGGTGTGAGCAGCCAATCGTCGACGTAGTCCGGCAGCTCCTTCGCAAGTCGCTGGTCGACGTAGAGCTTGCCGCGCGCCCAGAGCTCCGACTGGCTCACGTAGCCATACGAGTCCGCACCACCCGCGACGTTGACGCCGAAGAGATACGCGGCGGCGGCGACCGTCACCGCGAGCGCAGCGGCAATCGCCGCCGGGAGCCGCGGTATCCCGGCGATCGCAGAGCAGGTGTGGACGACGCGATGCCACGTGGAACCGACCCTGCTCCACATCGCGGACCACACCCTCCCGGCCGCCCAGACGGTGGCGTGGTACACCGGGACTATGCGCTCGGCGTAGAGAACGGCGACGCAGAGCAGCCATGTCGTCGGCGAAATGAGCAGCTTGAACTGCGTGAAGCGGTCGGTCAGCAGCGTCGCGAGGAACAGAAGGATGGCGATCGCGACTCCGGCACGATGCCAGCGCCTGGCGTGGATGCCGGACGGCCACTCCCGTCGCGGGCGCTGCACGAGCAGGACAATCAGGAGCGGCAGCAACCACCACCAGGAGACGCCGCGGAAGTGCGTACGCGATCCCGGCACGATCGTGAAGCTGAAGAAACCGCGGGTGTATCCATGAACGTTGGCGATCTCGAGATAGGTGAGCTGCCAGCCGGCGCGGTCGGCTGCGAGCCGAAAAACCTGGCCCGTCCCGGGCCGGACCCACGCCGTACTATCGACGCGGATTTCACGGTTTGCTGGAACCGTGACGGTTGCGATGGGCGCGCCATCGAGGGACAGACGAACGTTGGTCGCTTCCGTCGTCCCGCGCAGCCGCACGATGACGGCTGCAGGCTCGCCAACAAACCGTTGAAGGTCCGGCAGAGGCACGGCGAGCGTTGGCTCGACTGCCGGCTGGGGCTTCGTGACGGGCCTGGTGCGGATCCGGTCGAACTCGACCGCCACACGTGTCGCGAGAACGAGGACACAGCCCAGCGCCAGCAGCACCGAGAGCGCCGCGCGGCGGCCTACCATCCCGACACCAGGGGCACGCGTATGACCTCGAGGCCGTGCAGCAGGCTGGCGTTCCCGAGGATCCACAACGGCCAGAACCAGCGGACTCGTGTCAGCAGCACGTTGAACGCGAGCGTCATCGGGATCACCACGCGGCTCACGGCGCCCGGGTGACCTTCCCAGACCGCCTGCCCGACGATGAGCATGAGCCCGATGTACATGAAGCCAAGACGCCACCAGGGGTTCCGCCAGTCCCGCATCCAGAGGAGCACGACGGCCTGCGTGCTGAGCGCGACGAGCGCCATCAGGCTGAACCGCGCGAACGAACCCCAACCTTCGACCTGGAGATCCCGGATCGTCAAGTCCCACTTCTCCACGAACGCGACAATGGGCGGCTCGAAGTTACGCAGCCCCGCGACATCGGTCGACAGACCCAGGTGCCACAGATAGCTCGCCCAGAGCACGAACGGCGAGGCCACGAGCGCGGCCTGCCCGGCCCAGATCGTCACCGACTTCAGCGAGGGCTTCTCCGGAAACAGAATCGCCGCGCCGATCAGGCTGGTTTCCCGCGCCATGCCTGCGAGCGCCACGATGGCGATCGCCAGACGATGCCTGTTCTTCTCGATCGCCAGGATACCGAAGACGAGCAGCAGCGCGCTGGGCCCGTCGATGAGCGACTGCCTGACGGATGCGAGCACGCCTTCGCTGAGCATGCAGGCGATCCAGGCAAACGTGTTCCGGACCGATCGCGGCGGCAGCCAATGGAGCAGAACCACGCCAAGGATGATCCAGCACGCCACGTTCAGCAGCGCGTACGTCTGGAGGATGAGCCACGGCTGCCCGAACCCGAGCACGTGCGCCATCCACGGCAGAAGGATCCGCCGGCCGCGGTACACGGCGCTGTCGAGCGCCGTCGCGATTTCCTTGGTGCGCAACAGCGGATCGAGGGCGAGCTGCGCGTAGAACTGCCCATCGTATCCCGAGCCGGGATCGACGTGGTGCGGCACGGCGCGCAGCGCGGGCACCGCCGTGAGCTCGAACTGACTGCCGAACAGAATGAGCGAGGTGAACCCGGTGGCCGGGCGATAGAACTGCGCGACGCTCCAGAGGACGATCGCCGCGATCGTCAGGTGCGGCAGCACCGGCGTCACGATCGCGATCGCCCGGAATGTGACGGGGCGGATCCGCTGCCACACGCGCGCGACCGGCTCGGCGTACAGGACGACGCAGCCGAGCAGGAACGTCTCGAGGGTCAGCAGGATCTTGTACTGGCTGAACGTGTTCGCGGCGAGCGTCAGGACGAACAGCAGGAAGATGAAACCGGCGATGGTTCGAAAGACGATTCGGCCGATCCGGTTGTTGGGCCAGTCGGGCCGCGGACGAATGACGAGGACCGCGGCGGTGAACAACACGAGCAGCCACGCGGGCGCGCGATCGCTCGGCGGCCGGTCGCGGGGAACGACCATGAACCGCGGGACGCGGTGCGAGAACCCGTAGACGTTGGCAATCTCCGCGTAGGTCACCTGCCAGCCCGGCCGATCGCCGTTGAGGACGAGGCGCTGTCCGGCGCCGGTCGCAGCGTGCGTCGACGCATCCACCCTGATCTCTTGCCCCGCGGGTACGTGGACGCGCGTAACGCCCGTCGCGTCGATCGCGATGGACACATCGGTGGGCTGCTCCGCGCCACGCAGGCCGATGATGAGCGCGGCAGGGCTGCCGGCGAGCCGCGCGAGATCCGGCAGTTGAATCGACACGACCCCGTTCTGCGCGGCTTGCGGCGACGTCAGGACGATGTAGCGGAAGCGCCTGAACTCTGGCTGAACCCGAAGAGCCAGCACCGCCAGGCAGACGCCGGCCAGAAAGAAAGTGAAGACTACTCGCCGCGACACGGAGGCTCAGGCACAGTACTCCAGAACGCGCTGGACGACAACCTCGGCACCGTTCGTTGCCGGCCGTTCGGGCGGCGCCGGCTGCCGCATCACCTCGTCGAGCGTCGTCCGCCACCGGCCGGACCGCAGTTCGCCCTGTTCGATGAAGTGGCATCGCAGGTACCGCGGCATCGCATCGACGAGGACGGCGTATTCGCGGAACCGTCCCCGCGAGGTGTACACCACAGCGGTATCGTTCGCGAGGCACTCCGCGATGATGCCGTAGCCCGGCTTGGTCATGACGATGTCGACGGCGGCGACCAGATCCTCGTAGCGGAGGCCCGCGCCGTACAACGCAGATTCGTTCACGACGCTGATGCCTTGCGTCACGACTCGCGGGGCTTTTTCTGCGTCGGCGTGCGTGAGGACGACGCCGTAGTCGTCCAGGCAGTCGAGCGACTGCAGCGCGAGGTCGCTGACGCCGTAGCCGCCGAAGGATGCCAGCGCAAGTCGGCGATCGGGTGGCAACCCCAGCGCGTGCCGCACGGCCTCGGGCGCGTGCCGCGCGTGCCGGGCGACGAAGGGCACATCGATGACCCGGTCGAACGTCTCGAAGCCGCCATGCATCGGCAGACGCCACGCCGAGTCCGCTGCACGATAGGCACGCTGGATCGCGAGGACGAGATCGCGCGTGTCGCGCTCGACGTACTCCTCGTAAATCCAGTCCCAGGTGAAGTTCGCCGCGACGACCGAAGGCACGCCCGCTCGCGCCGCTGCGGCGCAGCCGAGCGCCGGCGCGTCCGCAATGACGAGGCGCGCGCGCCGATCCCGGAGGAGTCCGGCTTCGAGCTCGGCGCGCGCTTCGAGCGTCGCGTGAAACCGCGCGGCACGCTCGATGCTGCCTGCCTCGTCGAGCCGCAGGCTGTCCAGCTGGACGACTCCCGTATCGCATTCGCCGTCGACGAGCGTGAACGGCACACGCGCCGTGCGATCGAACAGCCATCGCGACGCTGAGGTGCGGACGACGATGTCCACGTCGGGTCGTCTCGCGCCCAGGGCGTTGATGATTTCAATCTGCCGTGAGGCGTGGCCGAACCCGTGGCCGGAGATGTAGAAGAAAACGGACAACGATCTGGCTAGGTTGACTGGTGCGCTTCGACCGTGACGGGCAGCGCGATCGCGAGCGCTTCATCGAGCGTCCGCACCGGCTTGAACGTCATGTCCTTCCGCACCTCTTCCGGGAGCTCCGCGAGATCCGGATTGTTCAGCTCCGGAAGAATGAACGTCTTGATTCCGTGCCGCCGCGCCGCCAGCGCCTTCTCCCGGATCCCGCCGACGGGGAGGACGAGGCCGGACAGCGTGATCTCACCGGTCATCGCGACATCCGACCGAACGGGCGTGCCCCGCACCGCCGACACCATCGCCACGGCCATCGTGACGCCCGCCGACGGCCCGTCTTTCGGAATCGCGCCGGCGGGAACGTGGATGTGCAGGTCGTGCTTGCTCAGGAATTCGGGCGAGATGCCGAGCCTGCGCGCCTCCTGCCTGATGTGTGACAGTGCCGCGCGCGCGGACTCCTGCATGACGGCGCCGAGCTGACCCGTGAGCGTCACCTGACCGCTGCCGCCGGGGAGGAGCGCCGCTTCGATGAACAGCACGTCCCCGCCGGTCTCGGTCCACGCGACCCCCGTCGCCACGCCCGGCCTGGACGTCCGGAACATCGTCTCCGATCGGAACCGCGGCGGCCCGAGATACGTTTCGAGCTGCGACGCCTCCACGCGCGCGACGTACGACGATTCCGTAGCGACGCGCGCGGCGACCTTGCGCGCGATCGTGGCGATTTGACGTTCCAGCGAGCGCACGCCGGCCTCGCGCGTGTATTCGGCGATGATGCGCCGGAGCGTCTCGTCGGGGATCTCGATCTGCTCGGGTGTCAGCCCGTGCTCGTCGCGCTGGCGCGGCACGAGATAGATCCGCGCGATGTGGACCTTCTCGTCCTCCGTGTAGCCGCTCAGCGAGATCATTTCCATGCGATCGAGCAGCGCCGGATGCACGGTCCCAATCTGGTTGGCCGTCGCGATGAACAGGACTCGGGAGAGGTCCAGAGGCACCTCGAGATAGTGATCGCGGAACGTGTGATTCTGCGCCGGGTCGAGGACCTCGAGCAGCGCGGCGGCCGGATCGCCCTGGATGCCGACCGAGATCTTGTCGATCTCGTCCAGCATGAGGACCGGGTTCGAGGAGCCGGCCGATTTCAGGGCCTGCACGATCCGGCCCGGCAGCGATCCGATGTAGGTACGCCGATGGCCGCGGATTTCCGCCTCGTCCCGTACGCCTCCGAGCGAGATCCGGACGAACTTCCGGTTCATGGCCCGCGCAATCGATTGCCCGAGCGACGTCTTGCCGACGCCAGGCGGGCCGACGAAGCACAGGATGGGCCCCTTCATGGACAATCCGGCCGGCCTGGCCTGGCTGACCGGCACCGTGGCGCCCGTGCCTGTTCCGAGCGCCGACAGTTGTTCGCCTGCGGCGACCGAGAGCCCCGGCGGTTCGGCCGGCACACCGAGATCCCCACCCTGACGCTGTCTGAGCTTCTGGACCGCCAGATACTCGACGATGCGTTCCTTGACCTTGTCGAGGTCGTAGTGATCCTCGTCGAGCACGCGCCGCGCTTCGACCGGATCCAGACGATCCTCGGTGAACTTGTCCCACGGCACATCGAGGACCCAGTCGATATACGTGCGCAGCATCTGGTATTCGGGAGACGCCGGCGTCATCCGCTCCAGACGGTCCACTTCGCGCATGACGACGGTTTCGATCCGTTCCGGCAGGTGCGCCTCTGCGACCTTCTTACGGAGCTCTTGCGTCTCGCTGTCGCCTTCGCCGAGCTCGGACTGAATCGCCTTCAGCTGCTGGCGCAGCATGTACTGGCGCTGCGCCTCGGACATTTCCTTCTCGGCGCGCGACTCGATGCGCCCCTTGAGCTCGAGTACCTCGATCTCACGCGCCAGCGCCATCGCGACGCCATCGAGCTTCACCTCGAGGCTGTTCTCCTCGAGCAGCTGCTGCTTGTCTTCCGCCTTCATGTCGAGCAGGCTGGCCAGCAGGTAAGCGATCCGCAGCGGATCGTCGAGGCTCGTGACGAGCGTCTTGATGTCCGGTGAAAGCCCGGTCGCCAGCGACAGGGTGCGATCCACCAGCTCCTGGAGGCGGCGCATACGGGCGTCGATCTCGATCGATCGCTCGCTGGGTTCGGGGATCGGCTTCACCAGCGCCTGAATCACGCCGCGTTCGACCTGCAGGAATTCCGCTCGCACGCGCGCCAGGCCCTCGACCAGGACGCGCATGCCCGTCGGCGCCTTTGCCATCTGCCGGATGATCCCGACGGTGCCGACACGATGCAGATCGTCGGGACCAACCTCTTCCGTGTCGCTGGTCTGCAGGAGGCAGAGGACCATGCGATCCCCGGCGAGCGCGCGATTCACGGCTTCGATCGACAGCGGACGGCTGACGCCGAGCGGCGCGACGGTCATGGGAAGCACGACGGCTCCGCGCAACGGAACGACAGGGAGTTCGGACGGCAGGGCGGGCTGGGCGTTCTCCGGCATTCGACTCAGTCTAGTCTATTCGAGGGGCCTTGCCCCTCGGACTCCCCCACACACTCTCTCGCGCGCCGCTTCGCCGGCGCGCTCCGTTCGTGTGGCTCGCTCGCGATGCTCGCTCGCACCGTGGCACGAGCGGACTCCCCATGCTCGCTCGGAGTCGAAGGTCAATAAACCCCCGGAATCATCCGCCAGCGGACAGTCTTCTGATACGCCTCGTAGTCGGGCCCGAAGGTCTGGATCAGACTGCGCTCCTCCCAGGGGATCGCCATCGCGAGATATCCGGTGCTCACGACAGCAAAAACGGCACGAGTGCTCGTCATCACCGGCGCGCCGAAGACGAACAACGCCCAGCCCAGGTAGAGGGGATGCCGCACCAGCCCGTACAGCCCGTTCGTTTCGAGCGGGACGTGGTCGGTCGAGGCATCGCTGTCCGACCGCATGACTCCCCGCACACCCGCCAGATCCAGCACATCGAGCGCGCTCGCGGCCCGCAGCGTGATGGCTATTCCCACCGCCTGCACGAGGTATCCTGCCACGCGCCACACGCCCTGCAGTTCGAAGAGCACTCCCGGGGACGGCTGCCACCAGGCGCAGACAGCGATGAACAAGAGACTGGACACCCAGGTGTACACAGATCGCTCGAGGTGGGGCGACACGGCGCGACGAATCCACTGCTTCGGCCCCGGGCGTGCGAAGAGGCTGTGGTGGAACGCAAACGCCGTGAACAGCAGGACGTCCACGGTCACCGGGACCGCAATGCTGCCGTCCGGCACCGGCCGCCCGAACCGGACGAGGTAAGCGTAGAGGAACCACAGCAATGATCCCGCAAAAACAGCCGCGCCGGACCATACCAGGATGAGCATGGCAGTCTGCCGATAGCCTAGTCCGAATTGGAGTACGGATTGCAGACCGGCTGGCACCAGGGAGGAGGAATTGCGAACTGCCGGTGGAGAGGACAAGCCGCAGTCGGCAAGTGGCGCGCCGCAGTCTGCAATTATGATAGGCCCATGGCTCTCCGTGTCGCGATCACCGGCATCGGGGTTGTGTCACCATATGGCGTAGGCCGCGAGCGATTCTGGCGGCACGTGAGTCGCGGGTGCAGCGCAACCAGGGCAATCACCGCCTTCGACGCGTCGGCGTTCGCGTGCACGGTCGCAGCGCCCGTCCCCAATGTGTCGATCGACGATGCCGTGCAGATCGAGGCACGGGCGGCCGGGGCACCAGACGAACGGAGCGGCCGGCCCGATCCCCGCCGCTATTCGCGCGCCTCTCTGATCGCCGTCATCGCCGCCACCGAAGCGTGGGCGGACGCCGGGCTCCGGCTGAGCGAGCCGGACGCCGGCGTGCTCGTCGGCAGCGGGGCCGGTGGCATCGACGTGGCCGAGCGGCAATACTTCGAATTCTTCAACGACGGCTGGAAGCGCGTTACGCCCTACGCGATCCCGGTCTCGATCGTCGGCATGATCTCGAGCGAGATCTCCATCGCGCTCGAGCTGCACGGCATCAGCCACGTCGTCTCGACCGGCTGCACCAGCTCGACCGACGCCATTTCCTACGCCGCGTCTCTGATCCGAGCGGGTGAAGCCGAGATCATCCTGTCGGGCGGCGCCGACGCCTGCGTGACGCCGGGGATGATTTTCGGCTTCTCCAAGATGCGCGCCGTCGCGACGCGATACAACGACATGCCCGCCGCCGCGTCGAGGCCGTTTGACGCAGGCCGCGACGGCTTCGTCCTTGGCGAGGGATCCTGGATGGTCGTCCTGGAGCGCGAGGATCGCGCCCGCGCGCGAGGCGCGACGATCTACGCCACGATCGAAGGGCACGGGTCGACCTGCGACGCATACCATCGCGTCCAGATGGATCCGGACGGCACGCAGATCGTGCGTGCGATGCGGCTCGCGATCGAACGATCCGGACGCCCGCTCGAGGAGATCGGCTACGTGAACTACCACGGCACGTCGACGGTGTTGAACGACGCCGTCGAATCCAGGTGCGTCCGCCAGCTGTTCGGGCCGCTGGCCGACAAGGTGCCGGGATCCTCGACGAAGTCCATGATCGGTCACCCGCAGGGCGCCAGCGGCGCGGCGGGCATCGTGACCGCTGCGCTGGCGCTTCGCCATCAGTATCTTCCCCCGACGATCAACCAGACCGATTCCGATCCGGAATGCGATCTCGACTTCATCCCCAATGTCGGGCGGCACGCGGCGGTCCCTGCCGCACTCTGCAATTGTCTGGGCTTCGGATCGAAGAACAGCGCCGTGGTGTTGGGCCGGAGTGAATGCTGAGCGGTGAGTCCGACGCTGACGTCCTGATCTGTGGCGGCGGTCCAGCCGGCGCGATAGCCGCGGTCGTCCTCGCGCGCGCCGGTGCTCGCGTCGTGGTGCTGGATCGCGCGCGGTTCCCACGCGACAAGCTCTGCGGCGACACGCTGAATCCCGGTGCGCTCGCCGTCCTTCGCCGCCTCGCCCTCGAACACCTCACACACGACGGGTTGCCGCTCGACGGCATGATCGTCACCGGCGGAACCGGCGTACGCGTTCACGGACGCCTTGGACCCGGCATTCACGGACGAGCGCTCCGACGTCACGTCCTCGATGCGCGGCTCCTGCAGGCGGCGGCAACGGCCGGCGCTCGCGTGGAGGAAGGCGTCCGCGTCGATGGTGCGCTCGTGGATGCAGGGCGCGTCATCGGCCTCGCGGTCGGCGGATCGGATGGAGCGCCGCGTCGCCTTCGCGCGCCGCTGGTGATCGCAGCCGACGGGGCGAACTCGCGAATCGCGCGATCGCTGAATCTGATCCGGCATCCGAAGTGGCCACGGCGATGGGCAGTGGGCGCATATTTCGAGGGGGTCACGAGCGCCGGCGCCTCCGGCGTCTTCGGCGAGATGCACGTGCGCAGCGGCCGGTACATCGGCGTGGCGCCGCTCCCCGGCGGACTGACGAACGCGTGCGTGGTGACCGCGGATCGTCAGGCCCTGAGGGATCCGGTTGCGCTCCTCCAGGAAACACTGAGAAGCGATCCTCAACTCGCCGACCGATTCGCCACCGCCCGGCTCGCCGGGCGTCCAGTCTCTCTCGGTCCACTCGCAGTCGACAGCTCGGCGAGCGGCATGCCGGGCCTGCTGCTCGCAGGCGACGCGGCCGGCTTCATCGATCCAATGACCGGCGACGGTTTGCGATTCGCGATGCGCGGCGGAGAACTGGCGGCGCTTGCCGCCCTGCGCGCCCTCGAGCACGGCCTCCCGGACGCCCACGCGTGGCTGGCCCGCGCCCGACGTCTGGAGTTCTCGTCGAAGTGGCGGTTCAACAGAGCGATGCGGGCGCTGGTGGGTTCACCGGCGGCGGTTCGAACCGCGGCGCTCACCGCGGCGTTGTCTCCCCGCTGGTTGCAGGTCGCCATCCGCTACGCGGGTGACGTCCGCGCCATGTAGAGCGATGTAGCGCGCAGCATGTTCGCGTTCGCACTGCTGGCGCTCGCGTTTCTCCCGATGATCCTCGAGGCACGGTATTCCGCGTCCAACGCGCGCGCGCTGCTGGCGGCTGGCGCGTCTGAGCCGCCGCACGACGTGTATCGGGTGATGCAGCTCGTGTATCCGACCTGCTTCGTCCTGATGGTGGCCGAGGCGTGGCTGCGCGGGAGAGGGCTGAGCGGCGTGGCCTGGCTCGGCGCGGTCGTCTTTGCCGCCGCCAAGGCGATCAAGTACTGGGCGATTGCCACGCTCGGCAGCCGATGGTCGTTCAGAGTGCTCGTGCCGCCCGCGCGGACGGTTGATTGCCGACGGCCCGTACCGCTTTCTCCGCCATCCGAACTATGTGGGCGTCGCGGGTGAGCTGATTGGCTTCGCGCTGCTCGCGCAGGCGCCTGTCAGTGGTGTGGCGTCCGTGCTGCTGTTTGCGATCATCCTGCGCGCGCGGATCCGTGTGGAAGAGCGTGCCCTGGGACTAGAACCGCGGAAAACACCGACAACACGGATAGGATAAGGGCCAAGGAGATCCAGCCACCTGCACCCCGTGCCACGCGCTCGTCTGCCTTTTGCGCTCGATGTCGCTGCCCTGGTGGTCGGGCTTGCCGCGGTCCTCATGGGGTGGACCGGCGGCTTCTATACGGAAATCGGCGGCCTGCGGATCTCGGCGCGCGCCAATGAACGTCCGCTCATCCTGTTCGTCCTCATTGTCCTGGTTCGATGGTGGAAGTGGCCGCGGGTGCCGGCGTTTGGCATCGAGCGGGAGCGCCGCAATCGATTCTACAAGCCGGAGTCGGATCGGGAGCCGCTGAGCGCGCGCCGGTCGTGGGGCAGCTTCGGCCTCGCGGCGCTCGGCACGTCCCTCTTCGGCGCAACGTTGCTGCACCGGCAGCTTCAGCGGATGGATGCGGTGCCGGACCTCGGCGATCCGCTGTTCTCGATCTGGAGAATGGGCTGGCTGCATCAGCAGCTGCGCGGCGATCCACGTCCGCTCTTCGACGCGAACATTTACTACCCGTCGCCTCTCACGCTGACGTTCTCGGACTCGATGCTGCTGCCGTCGCTGACGGGCGCGCCGCTGCTCGCCTCGGGCGTCCGCGCCCGTTTACGTGTACAACCTGGTGTTCCTCTCGGGATTCCTGCTGTCTTCGCTCGCGATGTACGTGCTCGTCGTGCGGCTGACCGGGTCTCGCGCTGGCGGCATTCGCGAGCGCGCTGATGTTCGGCTTCTATCCGTTCCGGTTCGAGCACTACAGCCACCTCGAGCTGCAGATGACGTACTGGATGCCGCTCGCGCTGCTCGCGCTGCACTGGTTCAGCGAGACGCTCCGCCTCCGCTACCTGATCGCCGCCACGGTGCTGACGGTCGCGCAGCTCTATTCCGCGATGTACTTCGGCGTGTTCTTCTCGATCTACGCGGCGGTCGTGCTCTGGGTCATGCTGAGGGCGTCGGGTGTGCCGTGGCGACGGCTCGTCACTCCGGCGCTGACATCGGCCGCGCTGGGGCTGATTCTGATCGTGCCCCTGGCCCGGCCGTACCTGGCGGCGCAGGCGCTGAAAGGAAACCGCGACGTCGTCACGCCGTCAGGTTCTACAGTGCAACGCCCGATCGACTACCTGCGCGCCCACATTCGCAGCGGCACGTACGCACGGCGTCATGCTCGACGACAAGCATGCCGAGCGCGCGCTGTTTCCGGGATTCCTCCCGATCGTGTTCGCCATCGGCCGGACTCGCTGCCTCCGCTCGGCGCGGGCGTCTGGCATATGCGGCGGGCCTGCTGGTCGCGCTGGACGTATCGTTCGGCTTCAACGGCATCATCTATCGCTACCTGTACGACTGGTTCCTGCCGATCCGCGGCATGCGGGTGCCGGCGCGCATGAGCATGGTGGTGGGCATGACCCTGTGCGTGCTCGCCGGGTACGGCGTGCAGCGGCTGCTTCGCGTGTGTGCCGGCACGCGCCGCGCGCGGGTGATGGTCGGTGCCGCGCTGGTCGCGGGGATCGCGGTCGACGTGTGGCCCGACCCTCGAGCTGCATTCGGTCTGGCTCGATCCGCCGCCGATCTACGCGCCGGTCGCGGGAAGACGTGATGTCGTGCTCGCGGAGGTTCCGATCCGCGATCACTCGCCCGAGTTCACGGAGAGCATGCCGTATCTGTATTTCTCGCTGTGGCACTGGGCGCCGATGGTCAACGGCTACAGCGGATTCTCGCCGCCGTCCTACGACGCGTTCGTGCGACGTCATGCGGGACTTTCCGGCGCCGGTCTCGATCGTGGCGATGAGAATGCTTGGCGTGACGCACGTTACCGTGAACTGCGCGCTCTGCGCTCGAGGGCTGCGAGGCCATGCTGGAGAAGGTCGACACGATGCCGGTCTTCCGTCGGATCGTCGCCTCGGAGTGGCGTGGCCGGCCGGTGCGGCTCTACGAGTTCAACCACGGATAATCGGAAAACACTGATCGGAATTTCGGAGGGTGCTAGTCGGATCAGTTCATGACAAAGGCCGGGACTCGCGATCTGTTCCAGTGGGTGGACGCCGTCACGGTTACAGGCGTCCTGCTCGCCGTGGTCCTGGCCTTCGCCGGCCACTACCGCGACAGCGTCGACTACCGGCCGTTCACCATCACCTGGATGCACGCGCTGTTCGTCGCGCTCGCCATCGCGGCGGTCCGCCACGCGGCTCGCCCCTCGCCGTCCATCCTCGCATCGCTCTCGACGTGGCGCTCGCGCGTCCTCGCGCAGCCGGCGATGACCGACGCGATGCTCGCGTTCTGGTGCACGCGGCCGATCGTCCTGCTGCTTGGCTTCTTTGCCGTCGTCATGGTTGGTCTGCCGTCAGCGGCGCCGGAGTCGGCCGGGGGCCGACATGCCCTGGACATGCTGCCACAGCGATTCGACTCGAACTGGTACGTCGGCATCGCGCTCGACGGCTACGAGTGGCAGCGCGAGTTCGACACGCAGCAGAACCTCGCGTTTTTCCCGGCCTACCCCGGGCTCATCCGCGCCGCGGGGTTTGCCGCGGGCGCGTTTCGCGATGGTCTCCCGCGTGACGCCCGCTTCGTCATCCTGACGTGGTGCGGGCTGGGGATCTCGCTGGTCGCCTTCTTCTGGGCTGCGTGGTATTTCTCGCGCCTCGCGCGCGAGATGCTCGACGACGAGCGTGCGCGGATCGCGGTGCTGCTGCTCGCGGCGTACCCGTTCGCGCTGTTTTTCAGCGCGGCCTACAGCGAAGCCGTGTTCCTGCTCGCGGCGCTCGCGACGTGGTTCCACTTCCGGCGCGGTCAGACGCTCGCCGCGGTGGCCTGGGGTCTGCTGGCGGGCCTCGTCCGCTCGACGGGGTGCCTGCTGAGCGTTCCGCTCGGGCTGATCGCCATCGGGTTTCACGACGCCGGGGCGGACGCGCCAGGGATGAAACGCCGGGAACTGACGATGTCTCGTCTGCTGGCCGCTGCGTCGCCTGGCATCGGCATGCTGCTCTTCACCGCGTATCTGCATCAGCGGACGGGCGTCTGGTTCGCGTGGGCCCGGGCCCACGAAGCGTGGGGACGGGTGTTCAGCAGCGACGCACCCGCCCGGCTGGCGTCGGCCGTCTCATCCGATGGGCTGTTGCGGCTCGCGGCCGATAATCCCTATAACACGATGAACGCCCTCGGCCTGACGTTCGCCCTGGCGTTCCTGCTTCCTGTGTGGCGGCGCGTCGGCGCCCCCTGGGCCCTGTACGTCCTGGTTTCCGTCGTTCCCCCGCTGTTTGCCGGCGGACTGTTGTCGATGGGGCGGCTCAGTTCGACCCTTTTCCCGCTGTTTCTCGCCTGCGCGGCGGTCGTCCCACCCCGCGCCGCGCCAGGCGTGCTGGTCGCGTTCGGCCTGCTGCAAGGGTTGCTCGCGGCGTTGTTCTATACCTGGAGAGAGATGTTTTGATCGGGCTGGCATCCAAGCCTCCGGCGTCACCGGGGCGTCTGAACGCGTGAGAGCCGTGTTCTATAATCGAATCAGTCACATGCGCGGGGCACCATCGAACGTCCGCCTGTCGACGTCGATGCGGCTGCTGGTCGTCATCTTCCTCGTCGTCTGCGCGGTCGCGGCCGTTCTTGCGTTCCTTCCGGGCGTCCCGTCGGTTCTCGGTTCGGCAGGATCGCAACCCGAGGCGTCATTCCTGGATGCGGCGCGACGTGCGCTTGCTCACGGCCAGACGAAGGACGCGGAGGCGCTCGCGAAGGCGCGACCGGCCAACGACTCCGACGCGGCGGCCATCCTGGCTCAGATCGAATCGGGGCGTGGGAACTACGACGGCGCCCTGCGCCTGCTCGAGCCGGCCGCCGCGGCCGATCCTACAGGTGAGGCAGCGCTGGAGCTCGGTATCCTCCTGCAGCAAGGCCTCGGCAAGAGCGAAGCAGGTGCGCAGCACCTGACCCGCGTGTTTCGACGCGCGGCGAGCGCGCGCGATCAGACGACGCTCTTCCGCGGCGCGCGCGCGGCCCACGCCCTGGGACGCCTGCCCGATGCCAACACGTTTTTCCGCGCGGCCGCCTCGCTCGGGACCGATCCGTCCATCGAAACCGCCTGGGGCCTGTTGTTCTTCGAGACGTTCAACCCGCCCGAGGCGATGAAGTCATTCCAGCAGGTGCTGAAGATCGACGCGGAGTGGGCGCCTGCGCACCTCGGGATCGCGCGCACGCTGGCGAACGAGAACCCGCCGGCCGCTGCCGCCGCCGCCGAGAAGGCGCTCTCGATCGATCCGGGCCTCGCTGACGCGCAACTCTTTCTCGCGGGGCTGGACCTCGACAACACGCGATACGACGCGGCTCGCGGTCGCATCGAAGGCGTCCTGAAGGCGAACCCGTCGAATCTGGAAGCCCGTGCGCTGCTCGCGGCGGTGGCGTACGTGCGCGGGGACAAGTCGACCTATGACGCCGAAGCCTCGCGGGTCCTGGCGATCAATCCCGCCTACGGCGAGTTCTACCGGATCGCCGGCGATCTGCTGGCGCGCAACTACCGGTTCGACGAAGCGGTGGCGCTGACGCGCCAGGGCCTCGCGCTCGATCCGACCAACGTGCGCGCGGCCAGCGACCTCGGGCTGCACCTGATGCGCACGGGGGAGGAAGCCGAGGCGCGGCGCGTGCTCGATCGGTCGTTCAAGGCGTTTCCCTACGATCAGGTCACGTTCAACCTGCTGGCGCTGCTGGACAAGCTCGAAAAGTTCGACGTTGTCACCGAAGGCGACTTCATCTTCAAGTTCCACCCGGACGAGACGAAGGTCCTGCGCGAGTACGCGATTCCGCTGGCCCAGGACGCCCTCAAACAGTTGTCGGCCCGCTATCAGTTCACGCCCAAGGGCCCGATCCTGATCGAGGTGTTCCCGGTGCACGACGATTTCGCCGTGCGCAATCTGGGTCTGCCCGGCCTGGTCGGCGCGCTCGGCGCCTGTTTCGGTCGCGTCATCAGCATGGATTCGCCGAGGGCCAAAGCGCCCGGCACGTTTTCCTGGCAGTCGACGCTGTGGCACGAGATGGCGCACGTCATCACGCTCCAGATGTCCAGCCAGCGCGTGCCGCGATGGCTGACCGAGGGCATTTCCGTGTACGAGGAGGGCCGCGCGCGTCCGGCGTGGGGCCGTGACATGGAGGTGCCGTTCGCGCTGGCACTCGAGCGCGGACAGGCGCTGCCGGTTCGCGACTTGAACTCGGGATTCACGAAGCCGGAAACGATCGCGCTCGCGTACTACGAAGCGTCCCTGCTGGTCGACCACATCACCGCCACGCACGGCGAAGCGAAGATGCGTTCGCTCATCCGCGGGTACAGCGAAGGGATCGAAGGGGAGGCGGCCATCAAGAAAGCGCTGGGCGTCTCCTACGATCAACTGCAGGCGACGTTCGACAAGATGCTCGACGGCCGCTTCGGATCGCTACGCGCGGCGCTGCGCGATCAGTCCAAGGCGCCGGCGGATGCGCGCAACGCCGACCTCGTCACGCTGCGCGCCGCGGCGGCTGCGAACCCGGGCAGCTACCGCGCGCAACTGACGCTCGGGATTGCGCTCGCGTCGCAGGGAGACAAGGCGGCGTTCGAACCGCTCGAGAAAGCGGCGGCGCTCGTGCCGATGGCCATCGGGGAAGACAGCCCGCACGCCGCCATGGGACGACTGGCCGAGAAGCTCGGCGACACGGCGAGGGCGATCTCCGAGTACCGCGAGCTCCTCGTTCACGATCACACCGCGATCGATGCGGCACGGCGGCTCGCCGAGCTGGCCGCCAAGACCAACGATCAGAAGACGCTCGCCCTGGCGAACGATCGCGTCGTGGAGATCGATCCATTCGATGCCGCGGGACACACCGGGCTGGGTCGCGTCGCGCTGAGACTGAAGGACGCGCCCACCGCCATGCGGGAGTTCAAGGTGGCGCTGGCCATCGGTCCAGCCGATCGCGCCGCCGCGCATTGCGATCTCGCCGAGAGCTATCTGATCGCCGGACGCCCCGCCGACGCGAAGCGCGAGGCGCTGGCCGCGCTCGAGATCGCGCCGAGCTTCGAACGGGCTCAGGAGCTTCTCCTCAAAGCCATAGACGGCAAGAGCGCAGCGGGGGGCAAAGCTCCATGACGCCGCTCCCCTCACGGTTGATGCTCGGAGCGGCGGTCGCGGGCGTCCTCGTCGGGGGCGCCCTCGGGGTTCCTGCGCCGGACGCGGGCGCGCAGGATCCCGTGCGGCCGGATTCCCGGTTCGCGGGATTGCAGTGGACGTTCGCGCGTATCCGTTACGAGTCCTGGCGCCTGCCGGGCGTCGCGTCGTGCGACACGTACGATGAGTGCTGGACGATCGATTACCCGGCGGCCGAGCAGAACCTGTCGCGCCGCGTCAAGACCGTGACGTCCATTCAGGTCAACGATCCGGTCGTCATCACGCTCGAGGATCCCACGCTCTGGACGTATCCCTGGATTTACATCGTGGAACCGGGCACGCTGCGGTTCAAGGATGCCGAGGTGTCGATCCTGCGCGAGTTCCTGCTTCGCGGGGGCACGCTCACGTTCGACGATTTCCACGGGCCGATCGAGTGGGCGAACCTCGAGCGCGAGATGAAGCGGGTGTTCCCGGATCGCAAGATCGTGGATCTGCCGAACGATCATCCCATCTACGGCTGCTTCTATCAGATTCCGGAATTCCCGCAGACGCCGGGCCTCGGCTCGTTCCTGTCGGGCCGCACGTGGGAGAAGGGCGGGTACGTCGCGCGGCTGCGCGCGATTGAGGACGACACCGGCCGCGCCATGGTGCTCATCAACTGGAACACCGACATGGGCGACGGTTGGGAATGGTCGAACGCCGCGGAATACCCAGGCTACGTCCGGTTCACGGCGCAGGCCTACCGGATGGAGATCAACGAAATCATCTACGCGCTGACACACTGATGGAACATCTGACCATCCGGCGAGCGCCGGGTCCGACGGAGCCGCCGGACATCCCGGCAGTGGCCCAACGCGTCGCGCGCGGGCGCGAGCGCATCCTCGCCGAGATCCGCAAGGTCATCGTCGGGCAGGACGCTGTCATCGATCAGGTCCTGATCGCGCTCTTCACGGGCGGGCATTGCCTGATCACTGGCGTGCCGGGCCTGGCCAAGACGCTGCTCATCAAGACGGTCGCCGAGATCCTGGATCTGTCGTTCAAGCGCATCCAGTTCACGCCCGACCTCATGCCGGCAGACATCACCGGCACCGAAATTCTGGACGAACAGAACGGCCACCGGTCGCTCAGGTTCGTCAAGGGTCCGATCTTCGCGCAGATCCTCCTCGCCGACGAGATCAACCGGACGCCGCCGAAAACGCAGGCGGCGCTGCTCGAGGCGATGCAGGAGTATCACGTCACCGCCGCCGGGCGCACGTATGCGCTGGACCGGCCGTTCTTCGTCCTTGCGACGCAGAATCCGATCGAGCTGGAGGGCACGTATCCGCTTCCTGAAGCCCAGCTCGATCGCTTCATGTTCAACATCGTGATGACGTATCTTACCGAAGACGACGAGGTCCGCGTGGTGACGCAGACGACAGGCGTCGACGTGCAGACGCCGGAGCGCGTGCTGAGCGGTGCGGAAATCCTGGAGACGCAGCAGCTCGTGCGGCAGGTGATCGTCGCGGAGGACATCGCGCGGTATGCGGTCCGTCTGGTCGACGCGTCGCGCCCGGGACGCGAGCGCGGGCTGGACTTCGTGAAGGACTGGGTGAAATGGGGCGCCGGGCTTCGCGCCTCGCAGGCGCTGATCCTGGCGGGGAAGGCCCGCGCGCTGATTCACGGCCGTTATCACGTGTCGGTTGCCGATATTCAGGCGCTCGCGCTGCCGGTGCTGCGTCACCGCGTGATCCCCAACTTCTACGCCGAGTCGGAGCACGTGACGTCCGACACGCTCGTCGGCCGTCTGCTCGAAGCCGTTCCGGTGCCTCGCAGCGGAATGTAGCCATGCCTGCGACCTCCGGCTCGCGCGATCTGAGGTTCCTCGACCCCGCGATCATCGCGCGGTTGGGCACGATGGAACTGAAGGCGCGGACGGTGGTCGAAGGGTTCCTCGCCGGACTGCACCGCAGCCCCTACAAGGGATTCAGCGTCGAGTTCGCGGAGTACCGCCAGTACCTGCCGGGGGACGATCTGTCCACCCTCGACTGGAAGGTGTACGCGCGGAGCGACCGGCACTACGTCAAGAAGTTCGAAGAAGACACGAACGTCGAATGCCATCTGCTGCTCGATGTGAGCGCGTCCATGGCGTACAAGGGCGCGGCGCCGATGAGCAAGATGGAGTACGGATCCGTCCTGGCCGGATCGCTCGCCTACCTGATGAATCGTCAGCGGGATGCCACGGGGCTGATCGCGTTCGACGACAAGATCGTCTTCCGGCTGCCGGCCAGCGCGAGAACGGGACATCTCCATGCGCTGCTGATCGGCCTGGAGCGGATCGAGGCAGGTAAGCGCTCCGACGTCGGGCGTCCGCTCCACCAGCTGGCCGAGACCCTGGTCAAGCGCAGCCTTGTCGTCCTGATTTCCGATCTGCTCGACGATCCCGGGCCCATCATCAAGGGGCTCGAGCACCTGAAGTTCAGGGGCAGCGACGTCATCGTGTTCCAGCTGCTGGATCCGGACGAGCTGACGTTTCCGTTCCGGGGCTCGTCGCGCTTCACGGATCTCGAGAGCGCCGAGGAGGTGGTCGCCGAGCCGAGCCGGATCCGCGCGGCGTACCTGCGCGAGCTGGCGGGCCTGACGCTTCGCTACGATCGCGAGCTGCGCGGCGCCGGCATCGACTACGCCCAACTCGATACGTCACAGCCGCTCGACTTCGCGCTGCTCACGTACCTTGCGGCGCGCGCCCGGAGGAAATGATGCTGAACGGTGCACGGTGCACCTTGCACCGTTGATATGTCATTTCTTTCTCCCGCCTTTCTGATCGGCGCGGCGGCAATCACCATACCCCTCCTGCTGCACCTGCTGCGGCGGGAAGTGGCGCCGGAAGTACCGTTCACGGCCGTGCGGTTGCTGCGGCAATCGCCGGTCGAGCGCGCGCACCGACGACGACTGCGGGATCTGCTGTTGCTTGCGGCGCGCGTGGCAGCGCTCCTGCTGCTCGCCGCCGCGTTCGCGAGGCCCTACGTCCAGGCTGCTCGCACGGATCAGTTTCGGGTCGTGGCGATCGATCGTTCGTACAGCATGGGCGGTGCGGCCCGGTTCGGCAGGGCGCTGGAGCTTGCGCGTCAGGCGGTCGATGAGGCCGGGACGGGCGAGCAGATCGCCGTGATTGCGTTCGACGACCGTGCCGACGTCGTCGCGGCTCCCGGCAGCGCGGCCAATGCGCGCAGCGCGCTCTCAGGGCTGACGCCAGGGTTCGGCGCGACGAGGTATCGAGCGGCGATCGAGGCGGCGAGGGACGTCGCGGCGGGCGCCAGCGGTCGAATCGTGGTGATTACCGATTTGCAGCGCGCGGGGTGGGAGGGAGAACCGTCGGCGACGCTTCCCGTGGGTTTGCAGCTGGAGATCAAGGACGTCGGCGAAGCAGGTCTCAAACCTGGCCGTGACGAGGGTTGTGGTCGAGCCGGATCGGGTGCTCGCGTCCATTCGCAACAGCGGAACGTCGGCCCAGACCGGCCGGGTGCGAGCCATGCTCGATGGTCGTGAGGTCGCGGCATCCGCGTATCGCATCGAGCCGGACGAGGAAGCCGAGGTGCCGATCGCGTGGCGACCGCCGGCGCAGGGGTCGCTCGCGGTCACAGTCGATGATCCCCAGGGCCTTGCGGCTGATAACGTACGCTATGTGGCGCTGGACGTTCACGGCCCCGCCAAGGCCCTGGTCGTGACCGGCGGTGGCCAGTCCGGTATCTACCTGGCGCGTGCCCTGGAGACCGACCGCCGGCGAAAGCGCGGCGTTCGACGTCAAAACGGTGAGTGGGTCCGCGTTGTCGTCCATGTCGCCCGACCAGGTAGCCGGGCATTCGATGCTGGCGCTGCTGTCCACGCGCGGGCTGGATCGTAAGGCGCGCGAGACGCTGGGCACCTACGTCCGCAATGGAGGCGGGCTGCTCGTCGCTGCGGCGGCGGACCTGGAGGCCTCCGTGCTCTCGACGATCGTCGGCTGGCAGCCGCCGTTGTCTGCCGTGGAGGCGGCCCCGAACCGGGGGCTGACGCTGGCGGCGACCGACCCGAGGCACCCGATCTTCCGGCCGTTCGGCGCGCTGGCCGCCAATCTCGGGCGGGTCCGATTCGACCGGAGCTGGCAGGTGAGCCCGGACGGCTGGCACGTTCTGGCGCGGTTTTCGGATGGCAGCCCTGCGCTGATGGAGCGACCCGACGGCCTGGGCCGTGTCATGCTCTTCGCGTCGGATCTGGATCGGCGCTGGAACGATTTTCCGCTGCATCCGGCGTTCGTGCCGTTCGCGATCGAGACCGTGCGCTACACGGGCCGCGACCGTCAGCTCGCGCGCGAGTTCACAGTGGCGGACGCTCCGGCGGGTGCCGGACCGGGTCCGGGCGTCTATCGCGTGGCGCCCGGCAATCGCGCCGTGTCGGTCAACGTCGACACGCGTGAGAGCGTGGCCAATCGAATCACGTCCGACGCGTTCGACGGTATGGTGCACCGGTCGGGCGAGACCGTGGTGACAAGGGCAACAGAGCAGCAGGCGCAGCAGACGGAAGCGCGGCAGAGCTACTGGCGGTACGGGCTGATGCTCATGATCGCGGCGCTTGTTGCAGAATCGGCAGTGGGGCGAGCGTGAATCACGACGTGCAGTCGCTGATGGCCGGCGTGAAGCGGCGATGGCTCACGCAGGCACTCCTGCAGGCGCTGGGACGCGCCGCAGCGGCCGCCTCCATTCCACTGATCGTCGTCCTGGTTGCGGCGAAGATCCTCAACCTCGGTGACGGCGCGCTCACCGTCCTCGTGTCGGTCGCCGGCGTCCTTGCCGTCGCGCTGGCCGGCGCCCTCATCCGGCGGATCGATCGCCACCCTGACGATCGTCGCATCGCCCGCTTCATCGAGGAGCGCGTGGCCGCCCTCCCTGACGTCCCGGCGCTGGACGATAGCCTGGTGAGCGCGGTGGACGTCCGGAAGGATTCCACCCCCGGGTTCCAGACGCTGCTGATGGCCGACGTGGCTCGTCGCCTGGACGACGTCCCGCCGTGGCGAATCGTCACCCCCGCCGCAATCCGGAGGGCCGCGACCGAGGCGATCGGCGGAACCGTCGTACTCGCGCTCACGTTCGCGCTCGGCTGGCCGATGATCGGACGCGCTGTTGAAACGGCGTGGGCCGCACTGTTCCCGCAGTCGATCCAGGTGAGCGTGACGCCCGGCAATACGCGTGTGGCGGCCGGACGCCCATTGACGATCCGGGCATCGGTCCGGGCCGGCCGCACGGCGCTCAATCGCTTCTCGCCGGAGTTGACAGTCACGGCCGGCGGCGAACAGCGCACTGTACCCATGACCGCAAAGGGCGATGCATTCGAGTTCTCGTTCGAGTCCGTCGACCGTACTTTCCGGTACCGCGTGAGCGCGGGATCCGCTCGATCGCGGGACTACACCGTCACCGCGATCTTTGCGCCCCGGGTGGACCGGATCGATCTGCGCTACGAGTACCCGTCGTTCTCGGGGCTGTCGCCGCGTGAAGAGAAAGACGGGGGCGACATCTACGCGCCGGCGGGCACGCGTGTGCGCGTGCGGGTGCATGCCGACAAGGCGATCGCAACGGGCAGCATAACGCTCGGCAAGGGCCGTCTCGAGCTGCGGGCGGCTGGCGACAAGCTGCTCGAGGCTGACCTGACGCTCGACAAGGACGACTCCTACCGCGTGGAGCTCGCGGATGCCGACGGGCTCCGATCCAGCGGCGAGACCGAATACTTCATCCGCCTCATGGACGATCGCCCCCCGGACGTCCACATCCTGCGGCCGGCCGGCGATCAGCAGATCACGCCGCTCGAGGAAGTGGCCATCGAAGCGCGCGCAGACGACGACTACGGGATCTCGCGCTTCGAGCTGGTGTACTCGATTGCGGGGCGTCCGCCGAAGACGGTGCCGTTCACGAAGACGTCCGGCACCGAGGTCATGAAGCTCGGGGCTTACCTGCTGGCGGCCGAAGACCTGAAAGTGCAGCCGGGCGACGTCATCACGTGCTACGCGCGTGCGCTCGACGTCGGCCGCGGCAAGCGTCCGACGGAGACCCGGAGCGACATGTTCTTCCTCGAGGTCCGCCCGTTCTCGGAAGAGTTCGTGCTGGCCCAGAGCCAGGCCATGTCCGGCATGGCGGAAGAGCAAATCGAAAGCCTGATCGCGGCGCAGAAAGAGATCATCAACGCGACGTGGAACATCGAGCGTCGCGCGGGAGCGGGACGGTCCGCCGACGACATCCGGGCCGTCGCCGAAGCCCAGGCCGAACTGAAGGCGCGCGCCGAGGAGATGGTCTCGCGCAGCGGGCGCGGCCGTCCGCCGTTCCAGGAGCCGCCGCAACAGATCGCCCCGCAGCGGCCGCTGCGGACCACGCGAACGGGCGCCGATCCGGTGGCGGGCGCGATTGCCTCGATGGGGCGGGCTCTCGATCAGCTCGAGGGACAGCGTACGGGAGAGGCGCTGCCGCACGAGATGGCGGCGCTCCAGGCCCTGCTGCAGGCGCAGGCCGAAATCCGCCGGCGCGAAGTGATGCAGCAGTCAGGGTCGTCGAGCGGTGGCCTCGGCCGCCAGGGCCAGGACCTGTCGGCGCTCTTCGACAAGGAGCTCCAGCGTCAGCAGCGCACCAACTACGAGACGCGATCGCAGATAGAGTCGCGCCCGGACAAGCGCGACAACACATCCGCGCTGGACCGCATTCGCGATCTGGCCCGCCGGCAAGAGGAGCTGAGTCGTCGTCAGCGCGACCTGGCCAACTCGGGAGTGTCGGAGGAAGAAATGCGGCGGCAGCTCGAACGCCTCACGCGCGAGCAGGCCGAGTTGCGGAACGAGGCAGAAGACCTCGCGCGTCAGATGGGGCAGCAGAGCGCGCAGCAGCAGGGTCAGGGCTCGACCGGCGGCAGCGGGCAGATGCGCGAGGCGTCGGAGGAGATGCGGAACGCCGCGAGCGATCTGCGCCGGCAGGATCCGAAATCCGCCGCCGACCGCGCGGAGCGGGCGGCGAACCAGCTGCGGCGTCTCGAGCAGCAGATGCGCGGCGACACGCCGGAAGCCCGCCAGCGCGCCGCCGGCGAGATGCGCCTCGAGGCACAGCAGATCGCCGACGAGCAGCGCCGCATCGCGGCGGAAGCCGGCCGCCTCGAGAAGGGTGAGGGCACGACGACTCAGGACGCGTGGCGCAGGCTGGCGGGGGAGAAGGACAAGCTGGCCGATCGTGTCGACGACCTGCAGCGCGCCGCGGGACAGCTCGGACGCGAGAACGCGCAGGACAAGGGAGCGAGCGCCGCGGCACGGGAGCTGGAACAGGAACAGGTCTCGCGCCGCATGCGGGACACGGCAAAGCAGATGCGCGATCCCGCCGGCAGCGATGCCGGCCAGCGGACGTCGAACACCCCGTCGTCTCGCGGCGGGTCGGCGGCGGCCGAGCAGCAAATCGCGCGCACGCTCGATAAAGTGGTGGATCAGCTGGGCGGAGGCGCGTCGGATACCCAGGATCTCTCCAGCCAACTGGACCAGACGCGCTCGATCCGCGACCGTCTCGATCAGCTCGAGCGGCAAATCAAGGAGGCCGAATCGAAGGAGTCGTCGAAGGGTCGCGGGCAGGCGTCCGCGCAGGGGAGCCAGGGTCGCGAGGGGCGGGAAGGCGCGACGGGCAGCGGCAAGGGCGGCGATCTGGAACGTCTCCGCGAGGAGTACGCGCGCGAGATGCAGAAGGCACGTGACACGTTGTCCAAGCTCGAGCGAAGCACGCCGAAGGAAGCCCTGGGAGGATCGACGCCGGAGCAGCACGAGTGGAGCGGCGCCGCGCCGGGCACCGAAGCGTTCAAGCAGGATTATTCGCGCTGGGAAGCACTGCGCAAGCAGATCGACCAGTCGATCGAGCGCTACGAGGCCGCCGTCTCGTCGCAGATCGCGAAGAAGCAGCTCCAGGATCGCCTCAGCGCCGGCGGCAGCGAGAGCGTGCCGGATGCCTACCGCAAGCTGATCGCGCGCTACTACGAATCCCTGGCCAGGAAAAAGAGGTAGGCCCGGCACCCCCGGGCGTGAGTCACGTGTCTTTCGCGTATCCCCTGCCATGGTGGGCGTTGATTGCCGTCGTCGCCGGCGCCGGCGCGGTGGCATGGCTGGCGTACGCCCAGTGGACGCTTCGCCCCCCGCGCCGGGCGGTGCTGGTGGTGCTTCGCTTCGTTACGCTGGTGGCACTGGTTCTCTTTCTCATGCGCCCCGTCGCGCACACGACGGTCGATTCGCGCGAGACCATCGTGCCGATTCTGGTCGACACGTCGCGCAGCATGGGCATCGAGGACGTGGGAGAACGGCGCATCGATCGCGCGCGCGCGATCGTCACGAAGACGCTGCTGCCGGCGCTGGGCCCGCGCTTCAAGGTCGAAGTGCTGCGTTTCGGCGAGAACGTGTCGCCGGCAACGCCCGCCGATCTGTCGGCGACCGCTCGCCGCAGCGATCTCGAGGGCGCGCTGGCGGCGATTCGCGACCGGTATCGCGGCAGGGTCGTGGCCGGGATCGTGCTGATCTCAGACGGTGGCGACACCAGCGGCGCCGGAGAGCGTGCGGCAGACGACGCGCCGCCAATCTATCCGATCGGTATCGGTTCCGCATCAGTCGGGGACGACCGCGAGATCCTCAGCGTCACGGCCGCCGAAGCCGTGCTGGACGACTCGCGCGTCGATTTGGCGGTGTCGGCGGTCAGCTACGGATCCGGCCCGCTCGAGCTGCGATTGCTCGAGAACGGCCGCCCGATCGACGTCCGTCGGGTCGCCACGACGACGCCCGGCACCCCCGTTCGCGAGATCTTTCAGGTGTCGCCGGGTCGCGGCGCGCCGACGCTGTACACGGTCGAGACGCCGGTCGCGGCCGGCGAAGTCGTGCCGGAGAACAACGTCCGGAGCGCGCTCGTGCAGCCGCCGGCGCGCCAGCGCCGCATCCTGCTCGTGGAAGGCGCGCCCGGGTTCGAGCACAGCTTTCTCAAGCGCGCGTGGTCGCGCGATTCGGGTCTGGAGATCGATTCGGTCGTTCGCAAGGGCAAGAACGAGCAGGGCACCGACACGTACTACATCCAGGCGGCGCGCTCGCGAAGCGACGATCTGGCCACCGGGTACCCGACGACGCCGGAGGCCCTGCTGAAGTACGACGCGATTGTCCTGGCCAACGTCGAGGCGCATCAGTTGACCCGGGCGCAGCTCGATGCGACGCGCGCGTTCGTCGGACAGCGCGGCGGCGGACTGCTGGTGCTCGGTGCCCGGTCGTTTCTGAGGCAGGGGCTGGTCGATACGCCGCTCGAGGAGGTCCTGCCGCTCGACCTCAACGATCGGGCTGGCGTCACGTGGCCGGCGTCTGGCGGGCGCGGGCTCAACCGCGTGACGCTGACGCTCGACGGCGAGTCGCATCCGATGATGCAGCTCGCGTCCGACGCCGCCGACTCCCGCAAGACCTGGGACGCGGTACCTGCGCTCGCGTCGATCGTCCCGCTGGGTGGGCCGCGGCCGGGCGCCAGCGTGCTGGCGGTGACGAGCGGACCCGGCGGAGCCCCCCGCGCGCTCGTGGCCGTACAGCGCTATGGCGAAGGGCGCGCGATGATTTTTGCCGGCGAAGCCTCCTGGCGGTGGCGCATGATGATGCCGGCATCGGCGCGCGCGTACGATACATTCTGGCGACAGGCGATCCGCTGGCTCGCGCTGCCGGCCGGAGACCCAATCGGTATCGCCGGCCCGCCCGGCGCGGCGCCCGGTGACCTGTTGCCGCTGCGGGTCGTGGTGCGGAACCCGCGGTTCGAGCCGCAGCGTGACGCGGCAGTCGAAGTGCGGGTCACCGGTCCGGATGGACGGCTCGAGTCGCTGCGCGCCAAGCCCGAAGCCGACGCCGCCACCTCGGGCCGGCACGTCGCGCACTTCCGTCCGGAACTGCCCGGCGTCTACCGAATCAGCGCCGAGGGGCGGCGCGGATCCACGGTGCTCGGCACGGCGACGACCTCATTGCTCGTGGGCGGCGCGGATCTGGAGATGAGCGATCCGAGGATGAATCAGCATCTGCTGCAGCGCGTGGCATCTGCGTCCGGTGGACGCGTGATAACCGCCGCCGACGACGCCGTGTCCACGCTGACGAGCGCGCTGACGTCGGCGATTCCTGCCGCTGCCATGGCGGTCCGCCGTGACCTGTGGCACACGGGCTGGTCGTTCGGTGCCATCGTTCTGCTGCTCGGCACAGAGTGGACTCTGAGACGGCGGTGGGGGCTACGATGACGGCGATCGGCGCTCGGCGTTCGGCTGCGCGTCCCTCGATTCACTCGGGACGCCCCGAGCCTGTCGAGGGGCGGAACTTGAGTTCCGCGTCATGAAGCTGACCGTCACGACCGTGCTCGCACTGTTCCTGAGCACGACCTCCGCCTCAGCCGGCGAACGGTACGCGCTCGTCGTCGCCGGGGCGAGCGGTGGCCCCGAGTATGCCGACAAGTACGCGGCCTGGTCCCGCGACCTGGCGAGCGTGCTCGTCGACCGGATGAAGCTCGACTCCCGGCGCGTCAAGGTGCTCGGCGACACCGGCGCCGCCGCGACGTCCGCAACCGCTCAGAACGTCCGCCAGTTCATCGCCTCGATCGCTCGCACCATGACCCGCGACGATCTGCTGTTCGTCGCGTTGATCGGTCACGGCACGTTCGACGGCGTGGACGCCAAGTTCAACCTGGTCGGCGCGGACCTGGAGTCCGCCGAGTGGGCGCAGCTGCTGGGCGGTCTCGCCGGCCGCGTCGTGATCGTCAACATGTCGTCGGCGAGCTTCCCCTTCATCGAGCGCCTCACGGGCGAGCGCCGGGTCGTCATTTCGGCCACCGATTCGATCGCGCAGCGCTTCGATACGGTCTTCCCCGAGTACTTCATCAAGGCGTTCCAGGCGGACAGCGCCGACATCGACAAGAACGGCCGGATCTCAATCTGGGAGGCCTTCACCGCCGCGACGACGGACGTCAGGCGCTACTACCAGCAGCGCGGACAGCTGGCCACCGAACGGGCCTTGCTCGACGACAACGGGGACGGCGTCGGCCGGGAGGCAGCGGGGAAGGGCGACGACGGGTCGGTCGCAAGCCGGACGTATCTCGACGAGCCCGCCCCGGGGGCGGCGCCAACGGACGAAGTGCTGCTGCAGTTGCTGCAGAAGCGCGCAGCGCTCGAGGCAGAGATCGAAGAGCTCAAGGTCCGCAAGAGCTTTCTGCCTCCTGCCCAGTATCAGCAGGAGTTCGAACGGCTCATGATCGAGCTCTCGCGCGTCGCTCGCGACGTCCGCGCCCGGATCAAGTCGTAGCGCGCGCGAGCCCCGCGCCTCGATGGACGCTGCCCATCACTCCATTCCGAAGCGCGCGACCAGGCGACCTGACCCCGCGCTCGCCGCGCTTCTCAACCTGATTGCCCCGGGGTCGGCGTTCGTCTACGCCGGCGTACCGCTTCTGGCGGCGCCCGCAGCTCTTGCGACACTCCTGTTCGTGGGTGGGGCGGCGGTGATGTCGTGCGACGTGACGGGGCAGGCGGCTCACATCGCCATCATGGTGTGGATGGTCGTCATTCCGCTTCTCGTGACGCCGGCGCTCGGTTGGTGGATCGCCTCGCGTCAGAGCCCGCGCGTTCCACGGTGGTTCGAGGGGTGGCACGTCGTGCTTTTGAGCTGTGTGCTGATCGTGGGCGGACTGCAGATCGCCAGCCGGATCTTCGTGTATTCGCGCGCGAGAGCCTACGCCGTCGCCGGCCAGGCGATGGCACTCACGCTGTTCGGCGGGGAACAGGCGGTCGGCTGCGCCATCAGTCAGGGTGACGTTCCCAGGCGCCAGGTTGTCGCCTTTGACGCCGTCGGCAGAGAAGGCGCGCGACCGCGCGTGCTCGTCGCGCGCGTCGTGGCCGGACCCGGCGACACTGTCGGCATGCAGAACTACGAGGCCGTGGTCAACGGCGCGAAGGAGCCTCCGGGCGCCGGTCCCTGTGCGCCTGCCGTCAACGCACCGCCGAGCGCGCCCGCGAAGGATTTCTCCGTCATGCGCGTGCCTGACGGGCAGTACTTTCTGCTGGGCGACTGCCGCGACAGCCGCATGGACAGTCGTCAATTCGGGCCGGTCAGCCGGGAACGCATTCGCGCGCGGATCGCGTGGATCTGGTTTTCCCCCTGGTCGGCGACACGCGTCGGCCAGAGCATCAAGTAATCAGTTCTCCCATTGGTGACGCCGGTGGCGGTCGGCCGTCCGCACGACCGCGCCGACGAGTCCCCCGACGATGAAGCCGACGACGTGCGCCCAGAACGCCACGCCGCCCTCGGCCGCGTTGGAGCCCAGCGAGCCGAAGCCGCTGAAGAACTGCATGAGGAACCAGATCCCCAGGAAGAAAATGGCGGGGATCTCGATGAGATCGAGAAAGAAGAAGATGAAGACGGCGGTCAGTACCCGCGAGTGCGGAAAGAGCACGAAGTAGGCGCCCATGACGCCGGCAATCGCCCCGCTGGCGCCCACCATCGGCACGATGGAATACGGCTGCGTCGCGACCTGACCGAGCGCCGCCGCCGCCCCGCAGCCCAGGTAGAAGAGCAGGTAGCCGCCGTGTCCAAGGCGATCCTCGACGTTGTCGCCGAAGATCCACAGGTAAAGCATGTTGCCGAGGAAGTGCAGCCAGCCGCCATGGAGGAACATGCTCGCGACGACGCTGGTCCACGAGAGCGCGGCGGGGATGACCCCGTAGGTCTGGACGAAGAGCTGCAGCTGGAAGTCGTCGAGCAGGAGCTCGTAGACGAAAACCAGGGCGTTGAGGGCGATGAGGCCGATCGTCACGGACGGCGTCGTCCGGGAGGGGATGACGTCGCTGACCGGGAACATGCGGGCGCAGTATAACGTGGGGTCGACCCGCCTCAGGCGGGGTGGTTTGATCGACCGGCGAGCGGCCCCGTATAATCGAAGGAGAATGATTCAGGGACCACGTGCCCGCCCGTCACAGCCGCCGCCTGATACGCGCTGTGCTGGTCGGCGTACGTGCTCGTCCTTGCACTTCTGCCTCTCTCGCACCACGACGTCGCCTGCCATCTCAAGTCGTCGACCCATTGCACGTCGTGCCTCGTCAGCGGGCCGACCGAAGCGGCATCGCCCTCGGCCGCGCTCGAGCACGTCCACCTGACCGATGCCGGAAACGCCACGAGCGATACGGCGGTTTCGGTCAGCTCCGTTCCACCCGGCACCTGTTCCGGTCGCTCACCGCCAGCCCTCGGCTAACTACGGTTGGAGCCCATGGCTCCTGTCCGAGGAGCAGTGGGTGTGTCGGCTCGGGAGTCCGTTCGTCGGCCCATGGAATTCCTCGTGGTCTGACCCGCGACGCCTGAGCGCCAATTTCCCAAGGCTGGAGGTGCTTCGGTGGGTTCGATCTCTCGTTTCCCCTGCGTCGCGCGTACGCTGACGTGTGTCGTCTTCACGCTGGCGGTAGCCTGGCCGGCCGCCGCGCAGCAGCCCTCTCCGCAGGAGGTTCGCGAGGAGCTCGACAAGCTGCGCAAGGAGTTCGAAGCCGTACGCGACTGGTACGGCGTAAGGCTGGCGGCGCTCGAAGCGAAGCTCGCGGGCCTGCCCGGCGGGCAGGCCGCGGCTCCGGCGCAGCCCGCGGCACAGCCGACGCCGCCGACCGAAGCGCCTGTACCAGCCGGCGCGGCGGGTGGAGGCGGTCCAGCGGGCGCAGCTGCCGGTGTATGGCGGACCGCGGCGCTCTCGAAGATCTTCAACCCGGACATCGCGGTGATCGGCAACTTCGTCGGCGCGGTGGGTGAGAACGTGATCAATCCCCCGCCGGCACTCGCGTTCGACGAAGCGGAGGCGACGTTCCAGGCGGTCGTCGACCCGTACGCGCGGGCCGATTTCTTCCTGTCGTTTTCCCCGGAAGGCGTGGAGATCGAGGAAGGCTACCTGACGCTGACCTCGCTACCGGGTGGTTTGCTGGCGAAGGTTGGAAAGTTCAAGGAGCAAATCGGCAAGGTCAACACGCTGCACGCGCACAGCCTGCCGTGGGTCGACAAGCCATTGATGATCGAAAATCTGTTTGGCGGCGACGAAGGCATCTCGGATGCGGGCATTTCTGTCTCGAAACTCGTCCTGAACCCGTGGTTCTTCCTCGAGGCCACGGGCGAGGTCTATCAGGGCGATTCGTCGATATTCCAGTCGCACGAGCGGAGCGACGTCAGCTGGGTCGGCCGACTCCGCGGGTACCGCGACATCACGGAATCGACGAACCTCGACGTGGGGACCTCCATCGCGTACGGCAACAACGACGCGGGGCCGGACTTCACGACGCGCCTGGTCGGCATCGATGCCACGCTTCGGTATCGTCCGCTCCGTCGCGCGATCTACCGGCGCTTCCAGGGCCGCACGGAGATGTTCTGGAGCCGCCGGGGCCAGGACGACGGCAACGTCAACGCGTTCGGGATGTATGCGAGCGGCGAGTACCAGTTCGCTCGCCGCTGGTTCGCCGGCGCCCGCTACGACTGGTCCGAGCGGGCCATCGATTCCTCGCTCGTCGACAAGGGACCATCGGCGCTCCTGACGTACTGGCCGAGCGAGTTCAGCCAGATCCGTGGCCAGTATCGCCGGATCGACTACGCCGAGGGCGTGGCCTCGAACGAACTGCTGTTCCAGTTCCTGTTTTCGATAGGCGCGCACGGCGCGCATGTTTTTTAGACCCGACCCGGGGCCCGGACTCCGGACCCCGGGCTTACGAACATAGAGGCATACCATGAAGAAGCATGTCTTTCTGATGGCCGCGCTGGCCGCGACACTGTTCGGTTCCACCGAGCAGACGCAGGCCCGCGCGACGATGAACGTCATCACGGCGACCGAAGACCTGGCAGCGCTCGTCAGGGACGTCGGCGGCGACAAGGTCACGGTCGAGGCGCTGGCGAAGGGCTACCAGGATCCGCACTTCGTCGAGGCGAAGCCGAGCTTCGTGCTGAAGCTCCATAGCGCGGATCTGCTCGTCGTCGTCGGACGGGAGCTCGAAGTGGCGTGGCTCCCGCCGCTCATCACCCAGAGCCGGAACCCCAAGATTCAGCCGGGCGGGACGGCGTATCTCGATGCCTCGACGACCGCTCGAATCCTCGACATGCCGACCGGCCCCGTCACGCGCGCCATGGGCGACGTGCACCCGCTCGGCAATCCCCACTACTGGCTCGACCCTGGCAACGGCCGCTTGATCGCAAAGGCGGTCGCAGGACAAGCTCAGCTCGCTTTCCGGCGGCGACGCGGCGTATTTTGCGGGGCGCTACGCGGACTTCGACCGGCGGCTCGCGGAGGCTGAAAAGCGCTGGCAGGCGATGGTCGCGCCCTACAAGGGCATCAAGGTGGTCACGTATCACCGCTCGTGGCCGAACTTCGCCGACGTCTTCGGCCTCGACGTCGTGGGCTACGTCGAGCCGAAACCGGGCGTGCCGCCGTCGCCGGCGCACCAGCTGACGCTGACCCAGGCAATGAAGCGGACGGGCGTGAAGATCATCCTCGTCGAGCCGTACTTCGATTTGCAGACGCCCAACAAGATCGCCCGCGACACCGGCGCGAGGGTGCTCGTCATGCCGCCCTCGGTTGGCGGCGTCAAAGAGGTGAAGGACTACCTGCAGCTCTTCGACTACGATCTCGGTCTCCTGGTCTCCACCATCAAAGAGACGGGGGCGAAGTAGGCCGGCATGGGCGATCTGCCGGTTTTACAAGTCATCGAGTTCCTGGCGGCGCCGTTCGTGGCCAGCCTGATCCTCACAGGCATCCACGCCTATCTGGGCGTCCACGTCGTCGAACGCGGCGTGATCTTCGTCGATCTGTCGCTGGCGCAGATTGCCGCGCTCGGCGCGACCATCGCGCTCCTGCTGCCGTTTTCGAGTGGCGATCCGCACGCGCCGGAGGTCTACTGGATCAGCCTCGCCTTCACGTTCATCGGCGCCGCGATCTTCTCGTTGATCCGGACGCGCCGCGCCCGCATCCCGCAGGAGGCGATCATCGGCATTTCGTACGCGGTGGCCTCGGCGGCGGCCATCCTCGCGATGAGCAAATCCACTTCCCAGGCCGAGCATCTGAAGGACATGCTGGTCGGCAACATCATCGCGGTCTCGTGGCCGGAAGTCTTCAAGACCGCGGGCCTTTACGGGATGGTCGGCCTGTTCCACTACGTCTTCCGGAAACCGTTCCTCGCGATCTCGATGAATCACGACAAGGCCGAGGCGGGAGGACTGAACGTTCGATTGTGGGACTTCCTGTTCTACGCGTCGTTCGGCTTCGTCGTGACCTCTTCGGTGGCGATCGCCGGCGTGCTCCTGGTGTTCTGCTACCTCATCGTGCCGTCGGTTGCCGCGATGCTCTACGCGGACACGATCGGCCGGCGGCTCGCGATTGGGTGGACCATGGGAACGGTCGTCTCGGCGCTGGGCGTCTATCTGTCGCTCGTGCTCGATCTTCCAACCGGCGCGACGATCGTCTGCACGTTCGGGATCGTGCTGATACTCATGGCCGCGGTGCGGCCGTTGATCGTGCGCCGATCGTGAACTGTGCACCGTGCATCGTTCATCGTGCGTCTATAATCACGTAAGATGCAATGCCGGCAATGTGGGACCGAGATAGCCGACAAGGCCATCGTATGCTTCAGATGCGGAACGGCGACGACGGATCCGGTCCGTCCCGTGGTGCCGATCAAACCCCGGGGAAACCCCCTTTTGTCGGGCGCCGTGATCGTACTGCTCGTCCTGCTGGCCCTCTTTATGGGCCAGGCGTCGCGGACCGTCGCCAATCCCGAAGGGCTGCAACTGGTCGCCGGCCTGGCGGTCGGCGCCGCCATCGCGGTACTCGTCCTCCGGGTGTTGCGACGGCGCTAAAAGTGCAATAATTTCCTTCCTATGTCCGATGCCCGCCTCGAGGTGACCGACGCGCTTGGTCGCCGCATCGTTCCGATCTCCAAGGGACATTTCGAGATCGGCCGGCGCGAGACGAACGACCTCCGCCTGGCCGGCAGCGAGGTGTCGCGCGATCACGCGGAGATCGAGGCGCAGAACAACCAGTTCATGATCCGCGACCGGAATTCGCGCTACGGCACCTACGTCAACGGCGAGCAGGTGACCGAGCGCGCCCTGGTCCATGGCGACCGCGTACGGCTCGGCCGTACCGGCGGCGCCGAGATGGTCTTCCTGCTCGCGGAAACCGGCCCGCCCATTGAGCGCGCGACCACGACGGCGATCGGCGATCTGCGCCAGATTGCGGCCCTGCTCGAGGGGTTGCGCGCCCTCGGATCGGGCCGCGTGCTCGACGACGTGCTGGCGCTGGTGCTGGATTCGGCGATCGAGGTCAGCGGGGCCGAGCGGGGCTTCATCATGCTCGCGACGCCGAGCGGTGAGCTCGAGTTCAAGCTGGCCCGCGCGCGCGGCCGGTCGTCGATTCCGGGCGACAGCGTCGCGACGAGTCGCAAGATTCCTGAAGAGGTCTTCCGCACGGGCGAGCCCCGCATCGTGGCCGACCTCCTCGACGGCGATCTGGCCAACGTGCACATGGGCACGGTGGCGCTCGGCATCCGGAACGTGCTCTGCGTGCCGCTTCGTCTCGTGCGGTATCTCGATCGCGCCGATGCCGGCGTTGGTGAAGAGCGCCGGATCGGCGTTCTCTACCTGGACAGTCGCGAGAAGGGATCGCTCCTGTCGAACTCGACGCGCGCCGCCCTCGAGACGCTCGCCACCGAGGCCGCGGTCGCCATCGAAAACGCCCGGCTCTACCGCGAGACGATGGAAAAGGCGCGGATGGAGCAGGAGATGCGGATCGCCGCCGAGATCCAGCAGGCGCTCCTGCCCAAGGCGGGCCGGTCCGGCGCGTACTTCCGCGCGGCCGCCGCGTCGCTGCCGTGCCGCTCGATCGGCGGCGATTTCTACGACTACGTCGATCTGTCGGATGGATCGTTCGGCTTCGCCCTTGGCGACGTCGCCGGCAAGGGTCCCCCCGCCGCGCTGCTGAGCGCGATGATGCAGGGCATCTTCGCGGCTCAGGCGGCGGGCAACGACTCGCCGTCGCGGACGATCGCGCGCGTGAACCTCGCGCTGTACCGTCGCGGCATCGAGTCCCGCTTCGTGACGTTGATGTACGGATCGCTGCTGCCGAACGGGGCGCTGACGTACTGCAACGCGGGGCACAATCCGCCCCTGATCGTCGGCAGGGGCGGCGTGCGGCGGCTCGAATGCGGTGGACCAATCGTCGGGCTCTTCGAAAGCGCGAACTACGAAGAGGAGACCGTCACGCTGGCGCCGCAAGACTGGCTGATTGTGTTCAGCGACGGTGTGTCCGAAGCGCTGTCGTCGGGCGGCGAGGAGTACGGCGAGTCGCGCATTCTCGACGTGGTCCAGAAGAACCTCTCGCTGGAGCCCCAGAAGCTGCTGGAAGCGCTGTTCAGCGACGTCCGCGAGTTCGCGCGGGGTGCGGCGCAGAGCGACGATATTACCGGGATGGTCGTGCGCTACGGGGGATGATGCAGCGGCTCACCCGGGCCGAGCGGGTCGCCGCAGGCCTCTGGCTGATTCTCGCGGTCGTCGTGTGGAACGGCCTGTACGATCTCCTGCTCGCCCGAAGCACTCAGAACTATCTCTTCCGGTGGGCGCTGCACGAGGCCGGACGCGGCCCCGCTGTGGACGTCTCGCTGTCGATGCAGCACGCCGTCCGCGACGCGATGTGGATCGCGACGCTCTGGGCCGGCATCATCCTCCTCGCCGGCGTCGTCACGGTCCGGCTGCTGCGCCACAAGACCAGGTGAATTCGCCATGCACGCGCTGATCTACGACTGGAACAAGACGGACGCGCCGAGGCCCGCGCGGATCCTGCTCGACGACGAGACGCTGCGCGACGGATTGCAGTCGCCGTCGGTGAGAACCCCGGCCATCGAGCAGAAGATTCGAATCCTGCACCTCATCGATCGCCTGGGCATCGACACCGCCGATATCGGACTGCCTGGCGCGGGACCTCACGTCGTCCGCGACGTCGAGCGGCTCGCCCGTGAAATCGTGGACCAGCGGCTCTCGGTCGCGGCCAACTGTGCTGCGCGAACGGTCATTGCCGATATCGAGCCGGTCGCCGCCATCTCCCAGCGGACGGGACTGGCGATCGAATGCTGCACGTTCGTCGGATCCAGCCCGCTGCGGCAGTACGCCGAGGGCTGGGGGATCGATTACCTCCTGAAGCTGACCGAGGAGGCGATCACCTTCGCGGTTCGCGAGGGCCTGACCGTGATGTACGTCACGGAAGACACGACGCGGGCCGATCCCGAGACGCTCCGGCGGCTGTACTCCACGGCGATTCGGGCGGGCGCGTCGCGCGTCTGCGTGTCGGACACGGTCGGGCACGCGACGCCGGCCGGCGCGGGCGCCGTGGTGCGCTTCATCGCACAGGTCGTGGAAGAGTGCGGCGGCGGCGTCGGGATCGACTGGCACGGCCACCGCGATCGCGACCTGGCGGTCATCAATTCGCTGGCGGCGCTCGAGGCCGGCGCGACGCGCCTGCACGGGACGGCGATCGGGATCGGCGAGCGCGTCGGCAACACACCGATGGACATGCTGCTCGTCAATCTGGTCCTGATGGGATATCTCGAGCGCGATCTGTCGGCGCTGGTGGATTACTGCGAGACCGTGTCGAACGCGACGGGCGTGCCCATCCCGCCGAACTATCCCGTCGTTGGGCGCGACGCGTTCCGGACCGCCACGGGCGTGCACGCGTCGGCCGTGATCAAGGCGTTCCGCAAGAAGGACATGGCGCTGGTGGACGCCGTCTATTCCGGCGTGCCGGCCGGGATGGTGGGCCGCGAGCAGGAAATCGAAGTCGGCCCGATGTCCGGGAAGTCGAACGTCGTCTTCTGGCTCGAGAAGCGCGGGCTGCCCGTCACCGACGAGGTCGTGGACCGGATCTTCGCGAAGGCCAAGGCGTCATCGTCCGTTCTGAGCGAACAGGAGATCCTGACCGAAGCCGGCCGATAGGCCGCTCACTGGCTACTTGCGCGGCGTTTTTTCGATATCCGGCAGGGCCGCCAGCAGCACTTCTCCCACCGCCGCCAGCGACTTCGCGGACACCCTGTCGAGCGTGTCACCCGCTTTGTGCCACGCGTCGTAATCGAGGTCGATGATGTCGACCGCCTCGACCCCAGCCCGGAGGAACGGGATGTGGTCGTCCTCGATCGGCGTCGTCTCGTCGACGAACTCCGGCCGCTTCACGCGCTTCGCGGCCGCCCAGATGATGTCGGTCAGCCACGGCGTGGAGTTCGATTCGCGCAGGACGCGGAGGTCGCTGTCGCCGATCATGTCGACGAGGATCAGCGCGCGGATGTCCTTCAACGTGCCATCTCTTGCGCGCCGCCTCGACGTAGTACCGGCTGCCGTAGGTGTGATCGTCGCCCTGCCATTCGACCACGGCTTCCTCGCCGTCGAGGAAGAGGAACTCGATCGGGAGTTGATTCTGACGGTCCTTCAGCACCCGGGCCAGCTCGATCAGGAACGCCGCGCTCGACCCGCCGTCGTTGGCGCCGACGAAATTGAACTCCTCGAACCGCTTCGTGTCGTAGTGTCCGGCGAAGATGAGCCGCCCGTGGTCCGTATCGCGGCCCGGGAGCTTCGCGCGCAGGTTGACGAGCTGCGATTTCCCCAGGGGCGTTTCGGCGGAGAAGGCCTGCTCGTCGACGGTCAGCCCGATGGCCTTCAGCTGGCCTGGTGATGTAGTCGCGGGCCTGCCGCGCGCCAGGCGTGCCCGCGACGCGCGGGCCGATCGCAACGAGCTGCTTGATGTGCTCGAAAGCTCTGGCGCCGTCGAACCGCGGGGGAGTCTGCATGGCCTGGAGACAGGCGGCGGACGTCAGCAAGACGAGCGCGAATCGAGTGGCGGAGTAGCGCATATGAGCTTCTTCGCTGCGACGGAGGGCGCGGAGGGAATCACACACGGAGGCGCGGAGAAACGGAGAAAACCTCAACACAGGTCGGAGAACGCCACGCGCAGCGCGATCCCCGACCCGTAGCGCACCTCAGTGTCTGATTCTCTTCCTGAAGACCACCCTCCGCGTCTCCGTGCCTCCGTGTGTGATTCCCTCCGCGCCCTCCGCCCCCTCCGGATCACCGCCGCTTGTCGCGCGTGACGTAGTCCCGCTTCTCGGGACCGATGTAAATCTGCCGCGGGCGCGCGATCTTCTGATCCGCGTCGGTCAGCATCTCTTCCCACTGGGCGATCCACCCGGCCGTCCGCGGAATCGCGAAGAGCACCGGGAACATGTCGACCGGGAAGCCCATCGCCTGATAGATGAGCCCCGAGTAGAAATCGACGTTGGGGTAGAGCTTGCGCGTGACGAAGTACTCGTCCTCGAGGGCGATCCGCTCGAGCTCGAGCGCGATCTCGAGCAGCGGGTTCTTGCCGGTGACTTCGAAGACCAGATCCGCCATCCGCTTGATGATCTTCGCGCGCGGATCGTAGGACTTGTAGACGCGGTGGCCGAAGCCCATCAGCCGGCCGTCGCCGGCCTTCACCCGCTTGATGAAAGCGGGCACGTTCTTGAGCGAGCCGATCTCCGTCAGCATCCGCAGCACCGCTTCGTTCGCCCCGCCGTGCAGCGGACCGTACAGGGCCGCGGCCGCGCCGGCGAGCGCCGAATAGGGATCGGCGTGCGAGCTGCCGATGTTCCGCATCGTGCTCGTGCTGCAGTTCTGCTCGTGATCGGCGTGCAGGATGAAGAGGACGTCGAGCGCCCGCTCGAGCACCGGGTTCGCGTGGAACTTCAGCTCCGTCATCCTGAACAGCATGTTCAGGAAGTTGCCGGCGTAGCTCAGGTCGTTGTCGGGCAGGTTGTACGGACGCCCGATCGAGTGCCGATACGCATAGGCCGCGATCGTCGGGACCTTCGCGATCAACCGCACCGTCTGGAGGCGCCGCGACTCCGGAGAGAAGATCTCCTTGGCGTCCGAGTAGAACGTCGACAGCGCGCCCACCGTGCTGATGAACATCCCCATGGGATGGGCGTCGTACTGAAACCCTTCCATCAGCTTCGAGATGTTCGTATGCAGCATCGTATGGAGCGTGATGTCACGGTTCCACTGCTGATACTGCGTCTCGGTCGGCAGCTCGCCGAAGAGGATCAGATAGGCGGTTTCCAGGAAGTCGCTGTGTTCGGCCAGTTGCTCGATGGGATAGCCGCGGTAGAGCAGGATGCCGTTGTCGCCGTCGATGAACGTGATCGCGCTGCGGCAGGAGGCCGTGTTCATGAACGCCGGGTCGTAGGTCATCATCCCGAATTCGTCGGGCTTGACCTTGATCTGCCGGAGGTCCATGGCGCGAATGGTGCCGTCCTGAATGGGAATCTGGTAGGTCTTGCCCGTGCGGTTGTCGGTGATCGTGAGCGTGTCGGCCATGCGGTCGTCTTGTGTGTGAGCGGGGGATCGGGGAGCGGACCCTCAGGTGTCGTTGCTGCCCGTATCGCCGTTGTCCCGGTCACCCGGGTCTTTCCCGGGCACCCGGTAATCCTCCGAGAGCCAGCGCCCGAGATCCGCCAGCTTGCACCGCTCGCTGCAGAAGGGCCGCCACGCCGGATCCACCGGCCGGCGGCGGCAGTACACGCACCAGGCTTCGGGCCGCGCCAAACCTGCCTATTGTAATCAATTGCCGGGAGCGGTGCCTACGCCTCGACTTCGCCCGCGTGGTGGCGCACGTCCTTCGCAGACACCATGAAGATGACGTCTTCGGCCACGTTCGTGGCGTGGTCGCCGATGCGCTCGAGGTGGCGGGAAATCAGGATCAGATCCAGCGACGGCTCGATCGTGTGGGGATCCTGCAGCATGTAGGTCAGCAGCTCGCGGAAGACCTGCGTCTTCAGCGCGTCGAGCGTGTCGTCCTCGTTCAGGACGCCGTGCGCCAGGTCGGTATCGCGCCGCACGTAGGCGTCGAGCGCGTTCCGCAGCATGCGCTGCGCGATCTCGGCCATCCGCGGAATGTCGATCAGCTCTTTCACCGGCGGGTGCCGCATGTAGCGCCTGACGGCTTCCGCGATGTTGATCGCCAGATCGCCGACGCGCTCGAGGTCCGTGTTGATCTTGACCGCCGCGACGATGGATCGCAGGTCGACCGCCATCGGCTGGTGCAGCGCCAGCAGCTTGAAGCAGCGGCTGTCGATCTCGATGTGGAGCTGGTTGATCGGGCCGTCGCCCGCCAGCACGCGATCGATCAGCGCGACGTCCCGCTGCACGAGTCCCTTGACCGCCGAGCGGACGCGGTCTTCGGCCAGGCCGCCCATTTCGAGCAGGCGGGTCTTGAGCTGTTCCAGCTCCTCCTGAAAGTGAGGAACGATACGGTCGGGCATAATTCAGTGTCCAGCTTCCAGCGCCAGCTCCGATCAGACGTGCTATCCAAATCGTCCCGTGACGTAGTCTTCCGTCAGCTTCTCCGCCGGGTTCGTGAAAATCCGATCGGTCGGTCCGTGTTCGATCAGCCGGCCGAGCCAGAAGAACGCGGTGCGGTCGGACACGCGCGCGGCCTGCTGCATGTTGTGCGTCACGATGACGATCGTGAACTGCGACTTGAGCTGATAGATCAGCTCCTCGATCCGCTGGGTGGCAATCGGGTCCAGCGCAGACGCCGGCTCGTCCATCAGGAGGATCTCCGGCTTCACCGCGAGCGCCCGGGCGATGCAGAGACGCTGCTGCTGGCCGCCCGACAGCGCGAGCGCGGAGTCGTGCAGCCGGTCCTTCACCTCGTCCCAGATCGCCGCGGACCGGAGGCTCTCCTCGACGCGACCGTGCAGGTCGGCCTTGTTCTTGGCGAGCCCGTTGATGCGCAGGCCGTACGCCACGTTCTCGAAGATCGATTTCGGAAACGGATTGGACTTCTGAAACACCATCCCGACGCGCCGCCGGAGCGCCACGACGTCCATGCCCGATCCGTAGATGTCGTCGCCGTCGATGAGGACCTTGCCCTCGACGCGCGTCCCCGCGATGATGTCGTTCATCCGGTTGAGCGTGCGGAGAAACGTGCTCTTGCCGCAGCCGGACGGCCCGATGAAGGCCGTCACGAGCTTGGCCGGGATCTGGATGGAGATGTCTTCGAGCGCGCGCTTGGCCCCGTAGTAGAAGTTCAGCCCCCGGACGTCGATGGCGATCGGGTGATCGTCACCGTCGGGCTGAGAGGCCCGGGCGGGGACGGACAGGGGAGGCGGAATGGTCTGCACGCGGCTCATGCCAACGGCATCAGCCTATCGGCTGGCAGTTTCCACGCAATTTCGCGTATGTAAATTCCGTGTAAACAGGCCCAAGGTGGTCAGACGCCCGGCGGGGCCGCTCAGGTCGTGGACAGCGGCTGGGGTGTCTCGGCCCGGGTACTGTCGCTTTCCGCCAGGAACGCCCCGATCTGGCGGCGCAGCTCGTCCTGGATGACGTCCACCTTGCGGCGGGCGTCGAGCACCCGGAAGCCGAACTCGTCCGCCATCGACGCGTACTCTTTCAGGAGCGCTTTCTGGTAGGCGCGGAAGCTCTCGTAGATGTCGTCGCCGAGCTTCAGGTCCATCCCCGATTCCCAGTAGTCCATGCCGCGCGACTGGAGCACCCGCCGGATCAGCGTCTTCTCGTCGATCTTGAGGTAGAACACCAGGTGCGGCGCGATCGCGAACCCATAGAGGTTCCGGATCCACGTGCGATCGACGCCGCGGACGCCCGCGCGCGCCATCGCCGTGAAGATGTACCGGTCCGACAGCACGATGAAGCCGGCCTTGAGCGCCGGGATGATCTCCTTCTCGAGGCGATCGGCGAAGTCGGTCGCGTAGAGCAGCACGAACGTCAGCTTGTTGAGCGTGTTGCTCGACTTGGCCAGATCGATCGTCGGCTGCATCAGCTCGGATCGCGTCCAGCCGGTCTCGATGACGCCGTAGCCCTGCACCTCGAGCCATTCGCGCAGCAGGGAGATCTGCGTCGAGCGGCCGACGCCGTCGGTGCCCTCGATCGCGATGATCTTGCCGGGATAGCCGTCGATCGGCAGGTAGGGAATGCCGTAGCCGTAGTAGCTGCCCGGCTTGGCGCCGCCGTTGGCGCCTGTCCTCAGGCAAGCTCGTCGAGCTCGTCATCGGTATCCTCGATTTCCAGGTGCTGCGAGACGAGCTTGCGGAACGTGCGCTGCTGCTCGGTGATGCTGCCGACTGGCGTTGACGACGCTCAGGCCGAACTCGTCGACGAGGCGATCGTATTCGTCGAGCACCTTGCCCTGGAAGATCCGGAAGCTCTCGACCACGTTGCGCGCTCCAGCCCATGTCCATGCCGGCCTCGTAGAACTTCAGCTTCACGCGGCGCGCGAGCAGGCGGTCGGTCGAGACCTCGATCGGCACGCGGAAGTAGACGGCCAGGTCGGGCTTGACCGCGAAGCTGTAGAGCTCGCGCACCCAGCGCCGATCGACGCCGCGCGCCGCGTCGCGCGCGAACGCGGTGTAGGCGTAGCGGTCGGCCAGCACGATCATGCCGGCCTTGAGCGGCGGAATGATGTTGTAGAGCAGCCGATCGGCGAAGTCGGTGGCGTGCAGCAGGCTGAACGTCATCGGCGTCAGCGAGTTCTTCTTCTTGCCGGTCTTCGTCGCGGCCTTGACGAGCGCCGACGAGTTCCACTCGGTCACGAAGACGGGATGGCCGGCCGCGCTAAGCCACTTCGCCAGCAGCGCCAGCTGCGTCGTCTTTCCGGAGCCGTCGATGCCCTCGACCACGAACAGCTTTCCCGGGTACTCGTGCGGCGTGGTCAGGTTGTTCAGCATGAGCCTGTTCTCTGTGATGATCGTTCGTCCCGCTCGCGCCCTTGTAGTCGCTGCCCGCGACCTCGAAGCGCAGGGGCTTCCCGAGCAGCTCCTCGAGCGGCGCCACGTGCCGGTGCGCGGCCCAGAGCTCGAGCTCGGCGTCGCCGGTCGTGCGCAGGCGCGCGAGATAGTCGTCGCCGCGCGGATACAGGTCGATGCCGGCGAGCGCCTGGGCGTGGCTGCGGTCGAGCCCCTCGGCGAGACGCGACCATCGCCGACAGCGCTTTGCACCGTGCGTCGCAGCGACCCGTTCAGGTCGCCGTAGCCCTCGTGCGATTTCTTCGGCGTGGCCTGCCGGTGATACCGCGCGATGAGCGCGATGACCTCGATCTCCTGCGGATCGAAGCCGCGCAGGTCGCCGTTCTTGATCAGGTAATACGAGTGCCGGTGGTGGCGCTCGTAGCTGATGTGCACGCCGACGTCGTGCAGCAGCGCGCCGTACTCGAGCCACTCGCGTTCGCGGTCGCCCAGCCCGTGGACGCTGCGCGTCTGGTCGAAGATGGTCAGCGCCAGTCGCGCGACCTGCTGCGCGTGCTCCGACCAGTAGCCGCACCGCTCGCCGAGCTCGACGACGCTGCGGCGGCGGACGTCGGGGTAGCGTTCGACCTTGCGGATGCGCGCGCTGTTGCGGTGGATGTAGTCGAGGACCAGGCCTTCGCGCAGCGCCAGGTCGCAGAGCGTGAACTCGTCGGCGCCGAGGCGCCGGACGATCGTGTCGAGCAGCACGGAGCCGGCGACGGAGAGGTCGGCGCGGCGCGGATCGATCCCCGGCGTGGCGCAGCCGCTCTTCGAGATCGGACTCGATGAGCTGCTTGCGCAGCCGGTGGAGCGCCTTCGCGGTGACGCGCCGGTTGCGCAGGTCATCGGGGCGCTCATCGTCGTCGGTCGTCGAGGCCATGAGGCCAAGGCTGAGGATCGTGCCGGACGTGCCGATCACGCGATCGAAGCCGCGGGCCGCGATCTGATCGAGGTAGCTGCCCATCTCGCGGTTGAGATGCTTGATCAGGCGGCGCTCGTCGCCGCCGCACAGCGGATCGCTGCGTGACGAACCGTTCGGTCAGCCGGATGACGCCGACCTTGAAGCTGCGGCCCTGCGTCAGATGCGTCGCCGTGCCGAGCGTGATCTCGACGCTGCCGCCGCCGATGTCGACGACGACCGCCGGCGTGCCGCCGATGTCCACGCCGTAGCCGGCGGCGAGGTGGATCAGCCGGGCTTCTTCCGTGCCGGAAATCACGCGGATCCGGATGCCGGTCTGGCGATCGACCTCGGCGATGAAGTCGCCGCCGTTGTCCGCTTCGCGCGTCGCGCTGGTCGCGGCGGCGACGATCTCGTCGACCTTGTGCGACTCGGCCAGGCGCTTGAATTTCGAGAGCGTCTGCAGCGCCGTGGTCATGGCGGTCGGCGTGAGGCTGCGGCCGTCCAGACCGCCGGCGCCGAGACGGACCATGTCTTTTTCGCGATCGATGACCTCGAAGGACAGGTCCGGACGGACCTGCACCACGATCATGTGGATCGAGTTGGTGCCGATGTCGATGGCGGCGATGCGCATGCAGGGGCGGGGCGCAGCTGGACCGGGCCTTGTCCTGTTACATACCCGTTATATACTGGCTGGACCGACGGTTCGTTTGGGGCCGGCCTCTCGTGCCCAGTCGAACCGCGATCCTACCATGAACCGTGTGACCCCACGTCTGACGACACGACTCCTTGCTGCGCGCGCCCGGGCGCTCAAGCGACATCTGCCGGCAGCGATCAATGGTGACGGCCGTGGCGTTCACCAGGCGCGTGTCGCGTCACGACGCCTGCGGGAGGCCGTGCCGGTGCTGGCGACCGGCGTCAAGGGCAGCAAGGTCGGGAAGGCGCGCCGCAAGATCCGTCGGCTGACGCGAGCACTCGGGACCGTGCGCGAGCTCGACGTGACGCTGGCCATCCTCGACGAGCTCGCGGCGCTGGACACCCTGCCGCGCCACGCCCTCGAAGACGTCCGGCGCCACGTGATCACGGAGCGCGACGAGCGTCGCGCGCGTCATGCTCAAGCGGCTGGATCACGTCAACCTGTCGAAGCTGGATCGCCGGCTGAGCGACGGTCGGCGAGGCGCTCGCAGCAGGACGACTCCGAGGGCTGGCGCGACGCGCTGGGCTCCCGGCTCGTCAAGCGATCGAAGGCGCTCGGCGCGGCGATCGACGAAGCCGGTCAGATGTACGCCCCGGAGCGGCTGCACCAGGTCCGCATCGCGGCCAAGAAGCTGCGCTACGCGATGGAGCTGGCCGCGGAGCGGGTTGAAGACGGCGGCGGCGCCGGTCCGCGTCCTCAAGCGCGTCCAGGACACGCTCGGCCGCCTGCACGATTTGCAGGTGCTGCAGACATACGTGGCCGCGGTTCAGGCGGCCGCCGCCCGACGCGGCCCTGCCCGACAGCGGGCTGGAGATCATCGCCGCGCGCTCGAAGATCAGTGCCGTCACCTGCACGGGCGCTACGTCGCCGGTCTGCCCGCGTTGATGGACGTCGTCGAGATCACGCGAACCGCGATCGTGCCGCAGCTCGCTCACCGGCCGCGCGGCAAGCGTCGCGTCCTGAAGATGGCGCTCAAGCAGCGCGCGGCGATCGGTCGCGCCGCCCAGCGGGTCCTGCCGCCGGCCGTCAGCGAGCCGACGCAGTAGGAACAGACAGGAAGGGGCGGGATGGCGACGCTCGAGCTTTACCTGATTCGCCACGGGATTGCCGCGGAGCGCGGCGAAGAGTATCCGGACGATTCGAAGCGGCCGCTCACCAGCGAGGGCATCACCCGGCTGCGCAAGGAGGCGAAGGCGCTCGAGGCGCTCGACGTCACTTCGATCAGATCATCACCAGCCCGCTCGTCCGGACGCGAGCAGACCGCCGACGTCTTCGCGGAGACGATGAAGTCGAAGCCGCCGGTCGCGACGGTCGACGCGCTGGCGCCCGCCGGCACGCCGGCCGCCGTGATCCAGGAACTCGGCCAAGCACGTGCGCAAGGGGCGGGTCGCGCTCGTCGGCCACGAGCCGAACCTCGGGCGAGCTCGCCGCGCACCTGATCGGCGCGCGCGCGCCGCTCGAGTTCAAGAAGGGCGCCATCTGCCGGATCGACTTCGACGTCGTTCCCGCCCAAGGGCAACGGGCAGCTGATCTGGTTCGTCACGCCGCGGATGCTCCGCGAAGCTTGTCTGATCCGCGCTCAGTGCGCGCCTGCCCGAGCTATCCCTTGGACACTTCTATCCGACTGGCGGCCGGTGTTCTGCGCCGCGCTCGGTGTCGTAGCGGTGCAGGCCGCCGCCGGTTCGCCGATCCGCTCGTACAGGACGCCAGCGATCGTCTGATCGCGCACTTCGGGCGCTTCCGCGACTTCGAGCGCGTGACGCAGCTCGTGACCGATGAGCGCGATCGCTTCGTCAGCGGCGCATCGGCGCGCACCTGGATCCGCAGGTACCGCTGGTGCCCGAGTGCGGCAGCAGGAGCAGTCGGCCCGCGGTGTCGCCTGCGCAGCGTCATCACGCGCTCGATGTAGACGATGACGTCGTCTGCGTTCAACGCGCGTCACGAGCGCGCGCGAACGTCGCCGAGCGGCGGCAGGCCTTCGACGAGCAGGTCTTGCACGTGCGTTGATCTGGCAGCGCGCACGCGCCTGGCGGCAGCGGTGAGCAGCGCATGCACGGCACTGACGCTCGTTCGCGCGGGCGTCGGCGGCGCGGCGACGCGAGCATCAGGGCGCCGCTGACAACGCGGGCAGCAACAAGAGCATGCGATGCGCTCCCTTCGAGTGCTGCGTTAGACGGAGCGCACGCGATCGTGTCCGTGAACGTGTGCGCCGCGGAACGAGCCGAACAGCGGCTAGTGCTCCAGTGCGGACGGCAGACTGATGAGTGGTGGTACGACGGCGGATTGCGTGACTGCGGATTGCAGAGTTGTGCGATTGCGATTGCGGGACGCCCGGGCACTGATTGCGGAGTTGCAGACCGCGGAGATGCGGATTCGGGACTGATGCGGATACGCCGCGAACTCACCTCCGATCAGCGTTGCCCGAGCCGCATTCGGCAATCAATCGCCAATCCGCAATCAATCGCCAATCCGCAATCAATCGCCAATCCGCAATCCGCAATCTCAATCGGCAGTCCGCAATCACCAATCGGCAGAGGTTATGCTACCAGCCCATCCGGAATGCATGCGCCCTTCGGGACGATGATGATGCCGTTGCGGATGACTAGCCGTCGCCGTCGGCGTGATCGATCGCCGGTCTCGTTCACCAGCCGCGACGCCGTCGCCGATGCGCGCGTTCTTGTCGACGATGACGCGATCGAGCACGACGTCGCGGCCGATGCCGAGCGGGATGTCGCGCGGGCGTCGCTCTCGTCCTCGTAGAAGTCGGCGCCGAGCAGCACCGATCGCGTGATGCGCGCGCCGGGGCTGACGTGCGTGCGGATGCCGACGACCGATTCGGCGATCGCGGCACTGATCGAGGTAGCAGCCCTCGGCCACGATCGACGCGTCGACGCGGCAGTCGAAGGCCCGGGTCGCCGGCAGGAAGCGCGGGTGCGTGTAGATCGGCCAGCGCGGGTGGAAGAAATTGAACGGCGCGTCGCGCTGCGTCAGCTGGATGTTCGCGTCGTAGAACGCGTCGATCGTGCCGACGTCGGCCCAGTAGCCGCGAAAGATGTACGGCGTTCACGCTGGTGCGTCGCCGAGCGCGTTCGGGATGATCTCCTTGCCGAAGTCGATGCCCGGCTGCTCGAGGATCTCGAGCAGCACGTCGCGCGAGAAGACGTAGATCCCCATCGACGCGACGAACGGCTTGTCCGGCGTGGGCCGCCCGCCGGCGACCACTCGGGGCATGCTGCTGCCCGATCTCCACGAGCCGCGCCGCGGTCGGCTTCTCCTCGAAGCCGACGATCTGGCCCGCGATCGTCGAAGCGGAAGATGCCCATCTCGGTGGCGTCGTCGGGGGTCACCGGCTGCGCGGCGATCGTGATGTCGGCCGCGCTCTTCGATGTGCGACTCGATCAGCTCGCAGAAGTCCATCCGATAGAGATGATCGCCGGCGAGGATCAGGAAGTAGTCGGCGTCGTAGCCGCGCGAAGTGCCGCGCCGCCTGGCGGACGGCGTCCGCCGTGCCCTGGAACCAGTCGGAGCTGTCGGGCGTCTGCTCGGCGGCGAGCACCTCGACGAAGCCGTCCGAGAACATGTCGAGCCGGTAGGTCTGCGCGATGTGCCGGTTGAGCGACGCCGAGTTGAACTGCGTCAGCACGAAGATCCGCTTCAGGCCGGCGTGCAGGCAGTTGCTGATCGGGATGTCGATCAGCCGGTACTTGCCGCCGATCGGGACGGCCGGCTTCGAGCGCATGTGCGTCAGCGGGAAGAGCCGCGTGCCGCGGCCGCCGCCGAGGATCAGCGTCAGCACGTCGTTCATGACGGCGATTCTATCGCTCGGTCGCCGCGTCCCGTCGTGGAATCGTCACACCCGGATCGTATGATCGGAGTGAGCTCGTTCGTTGGCGCGGTGAGTCGGTCGCTCGAGGAGCGGAGCTGCCGCGTGGGCGCATGGTCCCGACTGCACGGCAGGCTCGCGAAGTCCGCGTCGCCGCCTCACCGGGCGACGAACGCGTGTCCCAGCTGTCCAGTCGCAGCTTCCAGACTCCGCAACTCCTAACGCCGAGCGATGCGCTTCATCGGTCGCGGCTCGGAATCTGCCGACGCCACGGATGCGATCAAGCGGCTCGACCAGCAGGAGTCGGACGAGCAGGCAGACAAGCGTCCAGCCGGACGATCGCGCGATGGCCCCGCCGAGACCGGTCGACTGGTTTACCGGCGCCGTGTCGATCGCGCTCCACCTGGGCGCGCTGCTCCTGATCATCACTCCTGGTCCGCGGCGGTCGTGTGGCTGCGCCGAGTCTTGGGACCGCCCACTGGCTCGAAAATGCCGCGATCGTCGACAATCAGGCGTTGGGATTTACACGGTGTTTACACCACCGGTCGGCGATACTGGAGTGCACAAGGTCACCCTGTCATCTCGTCCAGTCCCGGTCGAGACTCATGCATATGTTCGAGAAAGAGCTCACGCACGCCGGCCACACCACGCGGTTCAGTGTCCGGACGGCGGGGACGGCTGGGAGGTGCGGGTGGAGCAAGACAGCCGAGTCGTGCAGTCGGGCACCTGCTACACCGACTGGCACCGCGTCGAGCGCGCGGTCTGCACGATGAAATCTGCAGGTATCCGAGCTCGAGCAGAGCGGCTGGCGCGAGACGCGGCGCTAGACTGACGGCCTCACTCGACGAACCGATAGCCGAGACCCGACCACGGTTTCGATCTGCTGACCCGCGGCGCCGAGCTTGGCGCGCAGCCGGCCCGACGTGCACGTCGACCGACCGCGTTTCGATGAACCGGTCGTAGCCCCACACCCGCTCCAGCAGACGATCCCGCGAGATCACGCGGTTGCGGTTCTCGACGAGGAATCGCAGCAGCTCGAACTCGCGGCGCGTCAGGCGCACCGGCCTGCCGTCGACGGCGATCGCGACCGCGTCGAAGTCCGCGACGAGGTGCGTGCCCTTGTAGACGACCGGCGCGAGCGCGACCGTCTGCTGGCGCCGGCGGAGCACCGCGCGCACGCGCGCGGCCAGCTCGCGCAGGCTGAACGGCTTCGTCACGTAGTCGTCGGCGCCGAGGTCGAGACCGGCTGACCCGATCGGCCTCGGCGGTCCGCGCCGTCAGCATGATGATCGGGCACGTTGGCCGTCGCGGGCCGGCCCCGCACGATGCGGCACACTTCGGTGCCGCTGAGCACCGGCAGGTTCAGATCGAGGATGACGAGATCGGGCGGCTGCTCGGTGATCGCGCGCAGCGCGGCGTCGCCGCTGCCGACGATCTCGACCTGGCCGTCGCCGGACGCGCTCGAGCGCATGCTTGATGAGCGCCGGCGATGTCCTGCTCGTCCTCGACGACCAGGACCCGGGGCGGTCGGCTCATGTCGCGGGTCCCGCGTGCCGGGGGTCTCGCGCGGCTCGCTCCTGCCATCAATACGTGTCTCCATGGTTGGCTCTACGCGTCTTTCTGAGATCTTCGGACATGGCGTAACGTACCGCCGTGAGGTTTCTGTGCGGTGACGCGGCCGTTAATTGTGGGTTAACGGTCCGGCTTCAATACGAAGAGAAACGTGCGTTTCAACGTGCTCTGTCACTGCACTCGGAAGTTCCCAGGTGTTTACGTCCCGCGCTGCAGCCGTTCGAGCCGCGCGGTCGCAATCCGGGCGATCAGCGAACAGGGGAACACGATCGTAACGAGCACGAGCGCCCCGGCCCAGGCCTGTCGATGCCAGTCTTTGTACGGCGAGATCGCGTACGTGAACACCTGAACCGTCAGCGTCGAAATCGGCTCGGTCAGATCGGTCGAGAAGAAGCGGTTGTTGAACGCCGTGAAGAGCAGCGGCGCTGTTTCGCCCGCAATACGCGCCAGCGCGAGCAGGACGCCGGTCATGATACCCGGCAGCGCGGCGGGAAGGACGACGGTGAAGACGGCTCGCGCCCGCGTCGCACCCAGGGCGAGCGCGCCTTCCTTCAGCGTCGGAGGCACGAGGAGCAGCAGCTCTTCCGTTGTCCGCATGATCAGCGGAATCATCATGATTCCGAGTGCGAGGCCGCCGGCCAGCGCCGAAAACTGCCGGAACGGCAAGACGGCGATGCCGTACACGAAGACCCCGATGACGATGGAGGGCACGCCGTTCAGCGTGTCGGCCGCGAACCGGACGGCGTCCGCGAAACGCGTTCCCGCGTACTCGGCCGCATACACACCGCTCACGATGCCGATCGGAATCGCAAAAAGCGCCCCGAGGCCGACAACGATCAGCGAGCCCACGATGGCATTTGCCATCCCACCGCCTGGTTCACCGACCGGCTTCGGCATCCGGGTGAAGAAGTCCACATTGAGCGACGAGATTCCCTGCGACACGACGTAGAACAGAATCAGCGCGAGGGGCACGAGCGCGATCAGGACCGACAACGCACACAGCCCGAAGATCACGTGTGAAAGCAGGCGCCGCCACGTGTCCCGCATCAGGCCCTCCCCGCCGCAGGCGCCGCTGCCGCTGGAGCCGTGGCCCGCGTCTTCCGCTGCCGCGCCATCGACCAGATGAGGAAGCGGGAGATCACGTTGACGATGAGCGTGATGACGAACAGGACGAGGCCAATCTCGACCAGGGCGTGCAGATAGAGATCGTCCGCGGCTTCGGTGAACTCGTTGGCCAGGACCGCCGCCATCGTGTACTGCGGCGCGTTCAGCGACCAGGAGATCTGCGGATTGTTTCCGATCACCATCGTCACGGCCATCGTTTCGCCGAGCGCCCGGCCGAAGCCGAGCATCACCGCGCCCACGATGCCGGTGCGCGCGTAGAAGAGCGCCATGCGAATGGCCTCCCAGCGTGTCGCGCCCAGCGCGTACGCGCCCTCGCGCTGCGCCTGCGGAACTGACCTCAGGACTTCGCGGGCGATCGACGAGCTGAAGGGGATGATCATGATCGACAGGATCAGCGCCGCCGACAGCATGCCAACGCCGAGCGGAGGACCGCTGAAGAGCGGAATGCTCCTCATCCAGTCCGGTGTCGCCACCTGGAGCTGCCGTACGAACGGCACGAGGACGAAGATGCCCCATATGCCGTAGACGATCGACGGGATGGCCGCGAGCAGTTCGGTCAGGAAGACGAGTGGCCGTCGCAGCCAGTTTGGCGCCAATTCTGAAATGTAGATCGCGATGCCAAGCGCGATCGGCGTCGAGATGAGGATCGCGAGAATCGACGAGTAGAGCGTGCCCCAGATGAAGGGTCGGGCACCGAAGTGACCGGCCACCGGATCCCAGGTGTCGGTCTGCCAGAACTGCCAGCCGAACTCTGGATCGACAGCACGACTGCCGGAACAATTCGAAGCCAATCGCCAGCACGCCGACGATCAGCAGGAGAGCGAACGCGCCCGTCCCGCCGCGGAAGAGGACCTCGTCGGAACGCGCGCCCAGGGAACGGCCGGCCATGTTCACTGGGTCTTGATCTTCTGGAGCGCCGTGAGCTCGAGGTCGACGACGGCCTTGGGCAGCGGTGCGTAGCCCATGTCCGGCGCGAACTTCTGACCGTCGTTCAGCGCCCACTTCATGAAATCGACCATGATCTTCGCCTGCGCCTTGTCGGCGGGCTCTCGTAGAGGAGCAGCCAGGTGAACGAGGCGATCGGGATAGGCGTCCTTCCCCGGAGGGTTGGTGATCGACACGCGGAAGTCCGCCGGCATCTTGATCGGCGGCTGACGCGGCCGCCGCGGTGACGGCGTCGATGGACGCGCTTGACGAATGGCGCCGGTGATTCTCGACCGCGCCGTAGCGATCTTGTTCTGAAGCGCGTAGGTCAGCTCGACGTAGCCGAACGCGCCGGGCGTCTGGCTCACCAGTCCGGCCACGCCGTCGCTTCCTTTACCGCCGACACCGATCGGCCAGTTCACCGAGCGTTGACGCCGACCTGTCTTCGCACTCCGGTGAGACCTTCGAGAGGTAGTCGACCCAGATGTAGGTGGTACCCGAACCCGTCGGAGCGATGCACGACGACGATGTCCATGGCTGGTAGCGTGACCCCGGCGTTCAGTTTGGCGATCGCCGGATCGTTCCACTTGGTGATCTTGCCGAGGAAGATGTCCGCCAGCAGCGGCCCGGTGAACTTGAGCTCGGCCTTCACCCCGGGAACGTTGTAGATCGGCACGACGCCGCCGAGCACGGTCGGCAGGTGAAGGATCTTGCCGTCGGCGGCCAGCAGCTGCTCGGCAGTCATCGGCCCGTCCGTCGCGCCGAAGAACACGGTGCGCTCTGCTGATCTGCCGGATGCCGCCGCCGGATCCGATCGACTGGTAGTTGATCTCGCACTTTCGGGTGCAGCTTGTTGTACTCGGCGAACCACTTCGAGTAGATCGGGTTCGGGAAGGTCGCTCCTGCGCCATTGATCCGTTGCGCCAGGAGCGAGGCGCTCGCCAGCACGGCAATGACACCGGTCGTTGCGCAAGCCTTCTTGAGAGTCATAGTCTTCGTCCTCCGAGGTTGTCCCTCAGCTCGAGAAATTCACCAAGATGGGTACCGCCCGCGCCGTTCATCGTCAGGCTCTGTTTCATCGGTCAAGCTCTGTTTCATCGCCCTGTCATGGAGAGTCGCGGGTCTACCACGTCCAGTACATCGTGGCGCGCCAGACGACATCGGTCTTGATCGACGTGCCGTTGGGGAGATTCCCGTACGAGACGGTTTCGACGTTGGGGCTGAATCTGACCGACGGCAGCAGATAGTACTCGACGCCGCCCAGGAAGAACGTGTACTTCGCTCGGGGATCGATCGGCAGGTAGGCGATGCCGGCGCCGTCCGGATTCGGATCGTCGAACCGGTCGACGCGTGCAAAGACCGTCCACTTTCGCGGGACGACGTCGAAGATGCCGAAGCCCGAATAGAGATCGAGATTGAGGTCGTTGCCAGTCGCCACGTTCCGGGTGTTCCGGTAGTACTGGAACGCGGCGCGGAACTTCGGCTGGCGATAGCCTGCGAAGATCTGAGCTATCGATCGATCGGTATCGCCATCGCGGGCGAAGTGGCCGTAGAAGCCCTCGGCGACGAACCCGGTCGGCTTCTCGTAGCGAACCGAGACTCGGTTGGCCTTGTTCTTGTCGACTTCCGCGTTGGTGCTCGATTCGTTCCCGAACTGATACGAGTAGCGGAGCGTTTGCGACTCGTTGAACGAACCCTGCAGGCCTACGCCAAAGTCGCGCGACGAATCGGTGCGATAGAGGTCGGCCGGCGTCTTCTCGATGTGCCGCAAGCCCCAGAAGCCCTCGATGAACTCGAACGTGCGGCGTCGGGAAGATGCCGAACCAGACCTGTTGGTTGCCGGAGTAGGTCCATCGCAGGTAGGCGTCCTTGACGTAGGGCGTGATTCGCCGTGCTGGTCAGGTTGCCGCTGCTGTTCATCTCGAACCGCAGGCGCGTCGTGAACTCGGGCTCAGGTTGTGATCGTAGGTGAGATAGATACGCCGGAACCAGAAGCCGTGCTGATCGTCGAACTTGGCATCGTGATCGTGGCTGACGTAGTAGTAGTCGCCGAACATGTATCCGCTGATCCGCCATGGCGGTGGCGGTGGCGGTGGCGGCGGTGCCGGCGTCAGGTTCTCCGCCGGGAGACCGTGCTTGAAGTTGTAGAGCATGATGGCGGCAGGGCTGTCGAAGTACACGGTCTCGCCCTTTGGCCCGTATTTGAGCCGAGCGTCGCCCTTGAACTGCCCGCCGCTTGACCAGCGCGCGTACTCCGAAGCCAGATTGAAGACGTAGATTGCCCCGTCCTTCTCAACTTCCTGGTAGTACATGCCTTGGGCGGACGCCATCGCTGCTATCACGAGGACCAACAATCCCGCCACCAGGCATCTGACAATCTGTCTAGACATGGCTGCTCCATTTCGCGTAAAGGCGAGACTGCGCGCATCGTTCTTCAGGGGTTGGCGTCGGCTGTCGAAGGCCTGATGTAGATGCTGGGGCAGTCCGGAGCGTGCCACGGATGACGCGAAAGGCGATGGAATGAACGTGATGATTGATGTTCCTGCCGATGTTCAAGGAGTTCGGAGAAAAAGTATTGCCGTCGACGTCGGTGCCTGTCGGGTCCGTCTGGAACGTGTAATCGGCGAAGATGGTCGCGCCGATCCGGATGACGGCGTGTCATCCGGCGGGGTGTACCCCGCGGCGGGCCTGACCTGGGCGATGGCGGGCGAACCCGCAGCGGTCAACGCCATGAGGAGCAACACACACACCCATGGGGTTCTCGTGCTCTGTCGACATGGTGTCATAAAAGTGAAGTGTAGAAATGAGACGTTTCGCCGTCGTCACACACGCGTTACAGGCATGTTAATTAGCGTGCCCGCTCTGGGACTGGCTCCCGGCGCGCCAACCTTCGGTAGGCCCGCGAGGGCCGGTCGTGACTCGCCGGGCAGCATAGCGTGCGGGCGTGATCGGCGCGTGACGCGATCATTTCGCCGGGGTTAAAACCAAACCCCGCGGTCGTGGGGCGGCGGGTCGTGTGCCCCGACGTTGCGTTGATTTAACAGGCTGGAAACGTTCCCTTGACACGCCCTTGACGACCCGACGTTAGCCTTGCGTCCTCCGGCGCCGCCCCAACGGCCGCCGCCATTGCTGTTTGATCAGTGCGAGGGAGAGGCTATGCGTGTGAGCTTGCGTCAAGTGTTGTGTGGAACTCTCGCCCTGCTGCTGTGGCCGTCGCTGGCTGCCGCGCAGAGCAGCGCCACCGGGTCGCTCGCCGGCACGGTGTCGGATCCAAGCGGCGGTGTACTGCCAGGCGCGAACGTCCGGGCGCTGAACCCTCAGACGGGCGTCACGCAGTCGACCGTCACCGGCGGCTCGGGTGAGTGGAGGCTGGCCGCGCTTCCCGTGGGGCGATACGAGCTGAGCTTCGAGCTCGACGGCTTCAAGAAGCTCACCCGCTCGGACGTGCTCGTCGAGGCGGTGGTGACGCGGCAGCTCAACGTGACGCTCGACGTCGGCGCGATGAGCGATCAGATCACCGTTCAAGCCGACGCGCCGCTCGTCGTCGCGAACACGGCGGCGACCTACCGTCGGCTCAACGCCGAAGAGCTGACCCAGGTGCCGACCTCGACGCGCAGCTTCACGCACCTGCTGTCGGCGGAAGCGGGCGTGAGCGCCGATCTGCCGCCCGTGCTCGATCAACGGCACCGGCAACATCTCGCCGTCGGTGAACGGCACCCGCACGACCAGCACGAGCCTGTTCTTCAACGGCATCGACGCGACCAACATCACGTCGAACGAAGGCTCGATGACCGACAACATCTCGCCGGCGCCCGAGATGCTCGAGGAAGTCAAGCTGCAGACGAGCCTCTACGATGCGTCGACGGGCCGTTCCGGCGGCGGCAACTTTCAGCTGATCACGCGCAGCGGCACGAACGCGTTCCGCGGCGCGGGTCTACTTCAACTTCCAGCACGAGAGCCTCAACGCGAACGACTTCTTCTACAACAAGGATGGCATCGACAAGCCCAAAGCGCGGCGGAACGAGGGCGGATTCACGGTCGGCGGTCCGTTGCGCCGTAACCGGGTGTTCTTCTTCGGCGGCTACCAGCGGACCGACGCGGAGACGGGTTTCGTCCCGACCGCGAGCAGCATCACGGTCCTGCCCGGCCGCCCTGCGCCTGATCCAGGGTGCGCGCACGAAGGAGAACCTGTTGGCGGCGTTCGCGGCGGCTCAATCCCAGCATCCTCAACGTCATTCCCAAGGCGCAGTGCAGCAGCGCCGACCGACACGGCCTGCATTTCCGACGTCGCGCTCGCGCTGTTCAACCTGCGGAACCCCGTGACCGGCGACTTCGTCATTCCGGCGCCGCGCGAGGGCCTGCCCGTCATCGGTCAACGACTCCCGGGCCGCTCAGTCGGCGGCAACCCGTTCGTGCGGCAGCGCAACGTCGTGCCCGCCGAGTTCAAGCAGGATCAGTTCACCGTCAAGCTGGACGGGCAGCTCACGGCGAACCAGCGGCTGAGCGGCGACGGTCTTCTACGCCGATTTTCCCGGCTTCGATCCGTTCCCGGATCCCTCGTCGCTCGCGTCGCCCTTCACGCTCGAGCGCGCCGATCAGAACGCGACGTTCGCCGCGATCCGCACACTCGGGTCATTGGCGGCAACAAAGTCAACGAGATCCGCGGCGGCGTGTTCTATCTCCGCAATTCCCGGCAGCTGGACGATCCGTTCCGCGACTTGACCAATGCGTGCGTCGGCGTGCCGAACCCCGCGACCTTCTTCGACTCGAGCGACGCGACGTTGCGCCTGGGTCACTACGTCGGCCCGCCGGGCACGACCATGGAGCGGTTCTCGTTCGGTGGTCCGAACGACATCGTTCAACAAGCGGCGTCAGCAGACACCTGACGATCGGCGACACGTTGACGTGGACGCGCGGACGCGCACGCGCTTCGGATGGGCGGCGAGTTCCGGCGCAACGAGTTCGACACGAACCTCCCCGAGGAACAGGCGACGGAGTTCGAGAAGTTCGAGAACTTCACGCAGCTCCTGCGCGGCCTGGCACGCGAGGCCGACACGCAGTTCGGCATCACCGACAAGCGGTTCCGGTTCAACGACTTCAACCTGTTCTGTCGCCGACGACTGGCGCCTGTCGCAGACACTGACGCTCAACGCCGGCGTGCGCTACGAGTTCTTCGGCTGGCCGACCGAGCTCGACGGTCGCATCGGCAACGTCGATTTCGAGGCCATCACCAACACCGAGAACCCGGTCAATGCGTTCATCGTGCCGAAGAACGTCCAGAACACCGGGTTTGCGGCGGTCGACGCGGCGATCGCCACGTCCGAGCGAGCCGACAACAACCACACGCTCAAGGGCAACGACTGGAACAACGTCGCGCCGCGCGTCGGCTTCGCGTGGAGGCCCGGGCCGCAACGGCGTGGGTCGTGCGCGGCGGCTACGGGATCTTCTACGACCGGCCGTCGGCGGCGTTCATCAACACGGTGTTTTCGCAACTATCCGTTCCTCCGCGAGGTCGAGGTGACGGTCCCGAGCCGCGCGGTGCCGATGACACGCGCGTTCTCGCAGCAGAATCCGCACGTTCCCGTTCAACCGGTACCTGCCCAACCGTATCGTCCGCACGAACGGGCAGCCGAACGGCACCTATCAGATTCGCGACGGCACGCAGGTGACCGCGCGGCGCCGACGGCACGGTCGAATCCGATCGATCCGGCGACGGGCCAGCCCGTCCGCGGCAACGTCGCCGAGACGTTCGAGTTCCGTGCGATCGATCGCGATCTCGAGGCGCCGTAGGATCCAGCAGTACAACTTCGGTGTGCAGCGCGAGCTCGGGCGCAACATGGTGGTCGAGGTGCGCTACGTCGGCAGCAAGGGCCACAAGCTGCTCGAGGCGCGCGCCTTCAACCAGGGCTACGACCTGAACGACGCCGGACGCACCCGACCACATCTTCGAGCGGTTCAACCAGGCCTACGTCGCGGCCGGCAGCCCGAACGGCGCCGCTGAACGCCGGCGCGACGGCGCGAGCGCGCGGCGTCGGACGCGCGTTCGGCTTCCCGAACGCGAGCGCTCGGCGGACATGCTCGACTACAACCTGGCGAACGCCGGCGGCGCGGTCATCGGGTTCGAGGCGCGCGGGCCGATCCTCGGCTTCAACATTCCCGAGGCCGTCCTGCTCGCCAACACCGGGCGGTCGCTCTACCACTCGCTGCAGATCAACTTCCTGCGCCGGATGAGCGACGGCCTCCAGTTCAACGTGTCGTACACGTACTCGCGCTCGAAGGACACGAGCTCGGCCGATCCGGGCAGCACGTCCGGTGGCGGCAAGCCCGACGTGCCGAACGTCGGCTTCGCGGTGCAGGGGAACCAGCGCAATCTGGATGCGAACTACGCGCTCTCGGACTTCGACCGGCCGCATCGCTTCAGCACGAGCTTCATCTACGAGCTGCCGGCGGCGTCTGCGCGCGGATTCCGGTTCTCGGGCTTCGTCCAGGTGCAGTCGGGCCTGCCGTACTCGATCTTACGCGGCCGAGCCGGAAATCAGACGGCGGCGCAGTATACGAACCTCTGGTGCGCGGTTCCGGCGGGCTGTATCGCGCCGCGTTCGGCCGGCCCAGCCTGTGTGGCACGCTGGATGAACTCCGACAGGCCGGGTCGGACGATCCGACCGAGGCCGCGTTCAACACCTCGGTGCTGTGCTCGCCCAGCAGCATCGCCGGTGGCTATCCGAACAACCGCGGCTTCGGCAACCTCGGACGCAACGCGCTGCGCGGGTTCTGGCAGCGTCGCGTCGACCTCAGCCTGGCGCGCGCATTCAAGTTCGGCGGCAGCGAGCGACGTCGAGCTGCGATGGGACGTGTTCAACGTGTTCAACACGGTCAACTTCGCACTGCCCGAGAACGTGCATCGGCGGCCGGACGACTTCGGGAAGATCACCGACACCATCGGCGGGCCCCGCGTGATGCAGTTTGGAGCGCGGTTCCGCTTCTAGCCCTCAGCGTTCGATCCGTCGGTCGCCAGGTCGATGCCTGGCGACCGATGGCTCCCCCCTCCACCAGACGGTAGTCGAGTTCGAGCCAGGTTCCTGGCGTCGGTCATGACGCCAGAGTAACCAGAACGTGTGACAAAACCGTTAAATCTGATCTGAATCTGCTAAGATTTCGGCCCGACCCAGGAGGGGCGGTGGCCTTCAGACTGATCCCACGCGAAGAGCGGTTCTTCGACGATTTCAACGCGCTCGCCGAGCAAATCCGCCATGGCGCCGGCCTGCTGCAGGAGATGCTCGTTCCGGACCGTCCGGTCTGGGACAAGGCCGACGAGATCAAAGAGGTGGAGCACAAGTGTGACTTCCTCACCCACGAGATCATCCAGCGGCTGCATCGCACGTTCGTGACGCCGCTCGATCGCGAGGATATCCACTCGCTGGCCCGGTCCCTCGATGACGTGATGGATGCCATCGACGCGTCGGCGGCGATCGTGCGGCTGTATCAGATCGACAAGGTGCGCCCCGATGCCCGCGAGCTGGCTCGGCTCGTCATGGCGTCCTGCGATCAGGTCGTGGTCGCGATGAAAGCCCTGCAGCGTCTGCAAGGCGTCTCCGAGCCCGCCGTGGAGATCAACCGGCTCGAGAACGAGGCCGACCGCGCCGCATCAGAGCGCCGTGCGCCGGCTCTTCGAAGAAGAGCGGGACCCCATCGTCATCATGAAGTGGAAGGAGATTCTGGACTTTCTCGAGGCGGCCACCGACCGATGCGAGGACGTCGCGAACGTCCTCGAGGGCGTCGTCGTCAAGCACGCCTAGACCAGGGAATGGATTCGAACCTCCTGGCCGTCGGGGCGCTGATTGCGGTCGCGCTCGTCTTCGATTACATCAACGGCTTCCACGACGCCGCCAACTCGATCGCGACCGTCGTCTCGACGCGCGTGCTCACGCCGGGCAAGGCGGTCATCTGGGCGGCGTTCTTCAACTTCGTCGCGGCGTTTACGTTCGGCACTGCCGTCGCGAAGACCGTTGGCTCCGGGCTCGTCGACATCTCGGTCGTCAGCTTTTCGGTGATCTTCGCGGGCCTCGTCGGCGCGATCGTGTGGGACCTCATCACCTGGTACTTCGGCCTGCCGACCAGCTCGTCGCACGCGCTCATCGGCGGCTACGCCGGCGCCGCGGTCACCAAGGCCGGGTGGAGCGCGATCATTCTCTCCGGCTGGACGAAAACGCTCATCTTCATCGTCCTCGCGCCGCTCATCGGCATGGCGCTCGGCTTCTCGCTGATGGTGGTGATTCTCTGGGTCTTCAAGGGCACGGCGCCCGGACGGGTGGACTCGTGGTTCCGCCGCCTGCAGCTCCTGTCTGCCGCGGCGTACAGCCTCGGGCACGGAGGCAACGACGCGCAGAAGACGATGGGCATCATCGCCGGCGCGCTGGTCGCGGGCGGGTACCTGAAGCTCGTCGATGGTCACCTCCCGATTCCGATCTGGGTCATCCTCGCAGCGCATGCGGCGATTGCGCTCGGTACGTTGTCTGGCGGCTGGCGGATCATTCACACGATGGGGTCGAAGATCACGAAGCTCACGCCGGTCGGAGGGTTTGCGGCGGAGACGGCCGGCGCCATCTCGCTGTTCACGGCCACGCACCTCGGCGTGCCCGTGAGTACGACCCACACGATCACGGGCGCGATCATCGGCGTCGGCTCGATCCGCCGCCTGTCCGCCGTCCGCTGGGGCGTCGCCGGCCGCATCGTCTGGGCCTGGGTGCTCACCATTCCGGCTTCGGCGCTCATCGCCGCCATCACTTACTGGCTCACGGCGTTGACTATCGCGCCGTAGCCATTGCGGATTGCGGATTGCGGACTGCCGATTCACATTGCGGATTGTGGATTGCGGATTGATTGTGGATTGAGGATTGGATTGCGGATTGAGGATTGGATTGCGGATTGGTTATTGAGGCGAGCTTACTTGCGTTTGCGACGTTTGGCGATGCGTTGCTTCCTCTCCAGATTCTGGCGCGCTGTTTTTGCCGATGCTACGAAGATCGCCGTCAGTTCATCGGCTTCCTTGATTAGCGCACCCGCTTCCTTCTTGTCACCAAGATTCGCGCCGACCAGCGCCGTCAACCAGCCCTTCGATTCGTCTGCTTCTTCCGCGGCCACCTCGATCTTCGCGATGAACTCCTTGGGTGACCTGCCGCGACAGGCGCCCCGGTAATTGCTGTCGGTGCTGCCCGCCGAGTCGAGGAGCTGCAGCGAAATGCGCCGGGCCGCGAGTCTGTCGGGCAGTGTCTCGCAAAAGGCGATCACACGGTTCAGAAACGTCCCGGTGCGTTGTTGAAGTGCCAGCGCCTTCGGATTCACGCGGCATAGAAGGGCAAGAACCGCGCCGCCGTGCAGTAAGCCCGAAACGTCAAGAAATGCCGTGGTCCAGCGAGAAGACTCTGTTTCGAGCGGCAGATTTCGCAATCCGATCGACACAGGTTTTGTCGCAGAATCCGCAATCCCCAATCAATCCGCAATCCCCAATCAATCGGCAATCCCCAATCCGCAGTGTGAATCGGCAATCCCACCAATCCGCAATCCGCAGTGTTAGAGGGGCAGCTCCACCGTAAACACGGCCCCTCCTTCTGCCCTATTCGCCGCGCTCACGCGTCCACCATGGAGCTCCACCAGATGCTTGACTATGGCGAGCCCGAGGCCCGTGCCGCCGGGGTCGCGGCCGCCGCGCGAGCGAGCTTTGTCGACGCGATAGAAGCGCTCGAAGATACGCGGAAGGTCCGACTCGGGGATGCCGGGGCCCTCGTCCGCGACCGTCAGCAGGATGCTGTCACCGCGGCGCGTCGAGCTCATGACGATGCGGCCGCCCTCGGGTCCGTAGTTCGCGGCGTTTTCGAGCAGGTTGCGGAGCGCGTCGTGGAGCTTGGCGGGGTCGCCACGCACCGTGGATGCGTCGCTGGCGATTCGGAGCTCGACGGTCTGACGACGCGCTTCGAGCGCCGGCGTCAACTCGGTTTCGACGCCCGTGAAGAGCGACTCGACCGAGCAGGCCAGGCGCTCGAGGGTCTCCTGACCGGCGTCGAGCCGCGCGAGGCGCAGGAGGTCGCGCACCAGACGTTCCATCCGGAGGGTGTGGCGCCCGATGATCTCGAGGAACCGCCGCGCGTCCGGCTGCTCCGACCCGCCCTCGAGCAGCGCCTCGACGTAGCCGCGAACCGCGGTGAGGGGCGTCCGGAGCTCGTGCGACACGTTGGCGACGAAATCGCGCCGGATCCGATTGGCGCGCCGCAGCTCGGTGATGTCGTGCATGACGAGCACGGCGCCGCTGGCGACAGGTGACGTGACGCGAGCAGCCCTGGCGATGATGAGCAGCTCGGGCTCCCGTGGCAGCGTCATCTCGAGCCCTTCGCTGCCCGTGCCGCGCAGCGCCGCGCCGATCTGCGCCGCGATATCCGGCAGGCGGACGATCTCCATGTAATGACGGCCCTCGGGCGCGTCGAGGAGCCGCAGCATCTCGCGCGCGGCGCGGTTGACGAGCTGCACCCGGCCGTGCTCGTTGACGACGAGCACGCCTTCGCTCATGCCGGCGAGGATCGCTTCCATGCGCGCGCGATCGGACGCGAGGTCCGCGGCGCGGCGGCCGATCTCCCGCACGGAATCGTCCAGCGCTCTCGCCACGGTGCCGATCTCGTCGTTGCCGTAGTCCCGGGCCGGCCGCGAGAGATCGCCCGCGGCGTACCTTTCGGCCACCGCGGCAATCGTTCGAACCCGGCGGCTCACGAGCGCCGGAAACCGCCCAGGACAGGACGAGTGCCGCGACGAGTCCGGTGCCGAAGGCGATCAGGGCGATGCGGCGTACGGCGCTGAGCTGCTGCGCGACCTGCACGAGCGGCAGCGCGAGGCGCACCTCGGACAGTTCCGGGACTGCCGGATTGCGCACGGGCACGGCGACGTACAGCATGTCGAGGCCGAGCGTCGTGCTGAACCGCCGCGCGATGCCGAGACCGCTCCGTCTGGCCTCGAGTATCTCGGGCCGGCTGCCGTGATTCTCCAGCGTCTTGCAGGTGTTCGCCGTCCAGCTCGGAATCCCCGACGACCACGCCGTCCGGCGCCACGAACGTCACGCGCGCCGAGACCAGGTGTCGCAGCGCATCGGCTTCGGCATCGAGCTCGGCGGGTTCCGGTGAACGGCGATGCGTCAGCGTTTCGGCGGCCAGCCGCGCCTCGCTCACCAGCGAGCGCTCGATCTGCTCCTCCGTCACCTTCCGGATCGAGCGGGACACGAGCAGCAGCGTCACGAGGAGCGTCACCGCGGTCACCGCGAGCGAGGTGAGGAAGAGGCGCGTGCGGAACGTCACGGGCGGTCGGTCAGCTTGTACCCGAATTGCTTGATCGTTTCGATGGCGTCGGCGAGCGGCGGGATCTTCTCGCGAAGGCGGCGGATGTGCACGTCGACGGTGCGCGTGCCGCCCGTGTATTGATAGCCCCAGACGTCGCTCAGCAACAGATCGCGCGACAGGACTCGTCCTTTGTGCTGGACGAGGTACTGCAGCAGCAGGAATTCTTTGGCTGTCAGCCGCACGTCGCGACCGTCCACGGCGACGTGATGACGATCGGCGTCGATCGTGATGTGCCCGTAGCGCAGCGGCCCGCCGGCCACGGGTCGCCCGGTTCTTCGCAGCAGCGCGCCGACCCGCGCGCTCAGCTCTTTCGGGCTGAACGGTTTCGTCACGTAATCGTCGGCGCCCAGTTCCAGGCCGGCGACCCGATCCGATTCGTCCGCGCGCGCGGTGAGCATGATGATGGGGATCGCCGCGGTGGTCGCGTCCGCCCGCATCGCCTGGCACACCAGCAGGCCGTCCATGCCGGGCAGCATCAGATCGAGGATGACCAGATCGGCGGGAGTCCGTCGCAGCCTCGACAACGCATCGCTGCCCGACGCGAGATGATCGACACGATGCCCCGCTTTTTCGAGGTAGTGCCTGATCAACGCCGCGATGTCGGCGTCGTCTTCGACAACCAGAATATTCGACATGGAGGAATGCCGATGCGGATTCGCCGAAGTGAGCCGTCCGCGCCGGCTGTCAGTATAGCCCGCCCGACAGTTTTGAAACTGTCCCCACCGGACGCGCGTTGAGTCCTTTCGAGGACACCTCTGCCCGCGCCTCTGCCGCAAAACACGCCAGAAAACACGCGTTTTACAGAACCGTTGCTGGCACCGCGCTTGGAGCACCACCCGGCAACGCACGCTCCGCTCGTTCCACGGTGCGAGCGAGCATGGCGAGCGAGCCACGCGACCGGAGCGCGCCGGCGAAGCGGCGCGCGAGAGAGCGTGTCGGGGATTCGGAGGGGCGAAGCCCCTCGGTAAGAAAAGAGGGAGATTGATCATGTTGCTCAATTCCGGGAAGTCGCAAGGTGGACGCGCACTGCTGGCCGTCGTGGCCGCCGGTGCACTGACCGCCACGGTGGGATGCGGCACGCGCGATCTCAACGGAGTGTCGGCGCAGGCACTCACGACCGCACCGGGTCAGGCGGGCGCTCCGATGCTCGTCAGCTGCGAACCGCAACAGCGAACGCTCGTACGGCCCGTCGTGGTCAACGGCGTGACGATGTCCCAGATTGAATGCGTGACGACCACGGATTCGACGCAACAGATCCTTGCGCCGGCACCGGTGCAGCCGGTCGCCCGGCAGGTGCGCGCGAGTCAGCCCGTCTATTCAGACCTGGGTGACGCGACGATCGTGTCCTCGCCGCGAACGACAACCGCCGCTCGCCCGGTGCGGACGCCGCAGGAACCCGTCTACCGCAGTGAGGAGCCGGTCTCGAGGACCCGCTCAGTAAAGAAGAGCGCGATCATCATCGGATCGTCGGCCGGCGTCGGGGCCGGCGTCGGCGCCGCGGTGGGCGGCAAGAAGGGCGCGCTCATCGGCGCGGCAATCGGCGGGGGCGGCGCGGCGATTTGGGATCAGATCACGCGGCGGAAAGACTAGAAGCTGTCTGAAGCTCGCACCACGGTGCGAGCGAGCATGGCGAGGGAGCCACGCGACCGGAGCGCGCCGGCGAAGCGGCGCGCGAGAGAGCGTGTGGGGGAGTCCGAGGGGCAAAGCCCCTCGGATAAGAAAAGTGCGGGGCAGCGAGGTATCGTCGCTGCCTCGACTCGACCGGGAGGCTCGGGGGCTGGGGAACCGGAGCCTCCCGTCGTTTTTTCGCACAACAGTTCGCCACTTTCATCCCTCAGCGAGCGATCCTCACCAGAAGCCGGTTTTGAACGTTTCAACACCGTAATCCAGCTTTCCGTCCCACACCTGACGACGATCCTCAAGTAAACCCTTGTGCGCGCAGTGAATTAGCACGAGATCCGGCAGGCCGTATTCAATCCCGGATTTTGGACAGCTCATCACCGTAAATAGGCAATTGACCACAACTTAGCTGCGCGCTAGAATCCTCTCACCGTTTTACATTTCGGCATTTTGTTTGAAGTCCGGAGGAGGAGAAGGATGAAGCGTAGCGCCTGCCTGTTCGGCATGCTCGCGTTGCTGCTCGTCGTCACGGTGGCCACCGTGGCGTCCGCGCAGGAGACGCGCGGATCCATCGAAGGCGTCGTGAAGGACAACTCCGGCGCGGTGTTGCCGGGCGTGACCATCGAAGCGCGCAGCCCGCCGCTCGTCGGTGTCGCGAACTCGACGACCGATGCGGCGCGGGATCTATCGGTTTCCGGCGCCTGCCGCCGGGCCAGTACGAAGTGACGGCCACCCTGGCAGGGCTTCACGACGCACAAGGTCGAGGACATCCAGCTGCAGCTCGGGCAGATCCTGAAGGTCGATTTCGTCACTGCAGGTCGCGGGCGTCACCGAGTCCGTGCAGGTGACGGCGGAGTCGCCGCTCATCGACGTCAAGCAGAACGCCGCGGCCTGAGCATCCAGTCCGACATCATCGATCGTATTCCGAAGGGGCGCGACTTCACGAGCGTCGTGACCAGCGCGCCGGGCACGAACAACGAAGCGAAGCGCGGGGCGGCCTCGCAGATCGACGGCGCCAGCGGCTCCGGAGAACCGCTTCTCGTCGACGGGCTCGACACGACCGACCTGCGCACGGGCACGTCGAGGAACGAAGTGCTCGTGGACTTCGTCGAGCGGAAGTGCAGGTCAAGTCGAGCGGCTACAACGCCGAGTACCGCGCGACGACCGGCGGCGTCTCAGCGCCATCACCAAGTCCGGCAGCAACAGCTTCCACGGCAGCATCGGCAGCTACTACACGAACGACAAGTGGCTGGGCGACGTGCGGCCGGCGCTGCGTCTGAATCCGGCCAACCAGACCCTCGCGGAGTACACGAGCACCCCGCGCGATCCGAGCTACTCGTTCGAGCCGGTCGGCGACCTCGGCGGTCCGATCCTGTCGCGACAAGGCCTGGTTCTTCGTCGGGATACCTGCCGCAGTTCGACCGGACACGAGCGGACGGTGACGTTCAACCCGAACCGACGGCAGACGCGGACCGTTCACGTCGAACATCCGAAGATCACAACCTCAACTACAACGTGACGTCGCAGCTCCGCAGCAACCTGCGGCTGAAGTTCTCCGGCAGCAACGAGCGCGACATCGGCGGTGCGTCGGCTGCCCGGCAATGGAACCGAACGGCACCAGCAACTCGACGTTTTCTCAGTTCCCGAATGCCGCTGACGACGAACGGCTCGAACAACTCGTACGCTGGGCGACCTGTCGTGGGTGGTCTCGCCGAAGTTCTATGTGAACGCGAACGTCGGGATGCTCAGCTACAACACCTGGCAGGTCACAGCCACCGAGTTCTCGACGCTCCTAAGGCACTCGTTCACGGGATCGAACACGTGCAATCCGACGGCGGTGCCCGGCTCGAGCGGCTGCCCGTTCCCGGATATTCCGAGCAATCTGCAGCAGCTCAACGGCTATACGGACAACCCTGTCGAGCACGCAGAACGTTCGTGACAACTTCGGGCGCACGAGCGTCAACGTCGATGCGACCTACTACGCCAACTGGAAGGGCCAGCACACCTTCAAGGTTGGCATGCAGTGGGAACGGCTGAGCAACGACGTGCACACCGGCGCGCAGGCGCCCACCGTGGCACTCAGCTGGAACGCCAGCCGCCAGACGCTCGACGATCCACCGCGAAGCGTGCGCGGAACCTACGGCTTCTACACGGTGGCGCGGACCTACACCGAGGGGAAGATCCACTCGAACAACGTCGGCCTCTACTTCCAGGATGCGTGGACGGTCAACAACCGGCTGACGCTCAACCTCGGCCTCCGTGGCGACCAGCGAGGTCGTCCCGTCGTACAGGCCCGAGAACCCCGGCATCACGTTCGGCTGGGGGGACAAGATCGCGCCGCGGATCGGCTTTGCGTATGACGTCAAGGGCGACGGCAAGTGGAAGGCGTACGGCAGCTGGGGCATGTTCTACGACATCCAGAAGCTCGAGATGCCGCGCGGACCTGGGGCGCCGACCACTGGATCAACTACTACTACACGCTCGACACGTTCAACTGGCCGACCATCAACTGCGAAGGGCCTCCCGGAAGCGGCTGCCCCGGCACGTTCATCGAGCAGGTGGATTTCCGTCACGTGGCGAACGACCCGGAGAACTTCCTCGTCGATCCGGACCTGAAGCCGGTGCGCGCGCACGAGTTCACGGTGGGCATGGATCACGAGCTGAACCGGACGATGTCCGTTGGCGTTCGCTACTCTCACAAGGGTCTCGATCGCACGATCGAGGACGTCGGCATCCAGGTGCCGGGCGTCGGCGAGGTGTTCTACGATCGCCAACCCGGGCTACGGGATCGCCGAGTTCACGCTGGCCGGAAACTGCGCGGCCTGCCCGGCGCAGCCCCCGCGAAGCGCAAGTACGACGGCCTCGAGTTCCGCCTCCGGAAACGGCTCTCGAACAACTGGTCCCTGAACACCAGCTATCCTGTTCAGCCGCCTCTGGGGCAACTACCTCGGGTCTCGCGAGCTCGGACGAGAACGGCCGGACGAGCCCGAACGTCGAGCGCGCCTTCGACGGCCTCTACATGTCGTTCGATGCGGACGGCAAGCCGATCTACGGCCTGCTGCAGACCGATCGGCCGCACCAGTTCAAGCTCGAGGGCACCTACGACTTCAAGTGGGGCACGGGCGTCGGCGTGCGGTTCTTCCAGGCCAGCGGGACGCCTCAGCAGAGCACGATCACGTATACGGCGTGCCGATGTTCGACGAGGGCCGCGGCAACCTGGGCCGGTCGCCGACATTCCATGCGACCGACCTGGCGGTGTATCACGACTTCAACCTGCCGGGCGGCATGCGGGTGAACGTGAACGCGAACATCATCAACCTGTTCGATCAGCAGATCGTGACGCGGAACTTCACGACCCGGTACCGCGACGCGATGACGGGGATCACCGACGCCCAGTTCTTCCAGGGCATCAACCCCGAGCAGATCATCATCGACAACCGGCTCCGGTTCGATCCGCGGTTCAACCTGTCCGATCAGTACCAGGGCGCGCGGTCGTTCCGGCTTCAGGCGAAGCTGATGTTCTAAACCACGGATAACACGGATAACACGGATAGAATTCTTGGGGCGGGGCCGTAGGCTCCGCCCCTTTTTTGTGGCCAGGCGTTCCGCCCGCACGCACACTCGTCCTTCCGAACGTCGACACAGCGAGACGTCGCGGTCTTCGTCGCCGCCGGTCTGGCTGGCTGCCGCGCTGATTGTCGCGGCCGGCGCCCTCGCATACGCCAACAGCTTCACCGGCGTTTTCGTGTTCGACGATGAGCCCGCCATTGTCGAGAACCTGCAGATCCGCCGATTGGATTCGCTCACGGAAGCGATGAAGAGCCCGGCGGGCACGACGCTCTCCGGTCGACCGTTCGCGGCCCTGACGTTCGCCGTCAATTACGCGCTGGCGCCGGTGGACGCCCGTGACGTGATGAGGGAACCGCCTTCCGGAGCGTCAGCGGGCGATGTCGATCGGTTCCACCGAAATCTGTGGGGCTATCACGCGTTCAACCTGCTGATCCACCTCGCCGCCGCCCTGACGCTCTTCGGCTTCGTCCGCCGCACGCTGCTGACCGATCCGCTGCGCGAACGCTTTGGCGATCGGTCGTCAGCGCTTGCGCTCGCGGTGTCGCTCGTGTGGGTCGTGCATCCGCTCAATACGAGCGCCGTGACGTATGTCGTGCAGCGCGTCGAGTCGCTGATGGGATTCCTGTATCTGCTGACACTGTACTGCGCGATTCGCGCGTGGGAGCGTCCCTTGCCGTGGGCCGTGATCGCGGCAGTGGTGTGTGCGCTCGGCATGGGCGTCAAGGAATCGATGGTCACGGCGCCGATCGCCGTCGTCCTCTGGGATGTCACGTTCGCCAGACATCGGGCGGATTCCGCCGGAATGCGTACGGCCAGAAGCCGTCTCATAAACCTGATGCTGGTTTTCACGGCGCGAGCGAGCATCGCGAGCGAGAAGACCAGGTGGACGCTGTATCTCGGGCTCTTCGCGTCGTGGCTGCTACTCGGGCTGCTCGTGTCGGGCGGATACCGTCCGGACGCCGCCGGCTTCGGTTTTGCCGAGTGGCCGTGGTGGCGCTATCTGGCGACGCAGGCCGGCGTCATCGTGCACTACCTGCGTCTCGCGTTCATTCCCTGGCCGCTCGTGCTCGATTACGCGTGGCCTGCCGCGCGCAGTGTCGGCGCGGTCGTCGTCCCGCTCACGATTGTGTTCTCGCTGCTCGTGGCCGCAGTCTGGCTGCTGTTTCGGCGGCGTCCTGCAGGTTTCCCGGCCGTGTGCTTCTTCCTGATTCTTGCCCCCACGTCCAGCGTGCTGCCGATCGTGACCGAGGTCGCCGCCGAGCATCGCATGTATCTGCCGCTCGCAGCCCTCGTCTGTCTTGTCGTCATCTGCGGGCTCGACTTCCTGCGGCGCTTCCAGGTGCCACGGTTTGCCGCGCCGGTCGCGATCGGCGCGATCGTGCTCGCGTTGTGTCGCCTTGACTGCTGCACGCAACAGTGACTACCAGAGCTTCGAACGCATCTGGCTGGACACGATTCAGAAGCGGCCAGCCAACGCGCGCGCGCGCAACAACTACGCGACCGCGCTGCTGACCCGCGGTCGTCATGCCGAGGCCGAGGAGCATCTGCGCGCGGCAGTGGAGATCGATCCGCGGTACGCGGAAGCGCAGGCCGGGCTCGGCGTCGCGCTGGCGGCCCAGGGGCGGTATGACGAGGGGATTGCCCATCTCTTGACCGCGACGACGATCGCGCCCCGGTTTTCGGCAGCGGAGCAGAGTCTCGGCGAAGCGTATGCGGCATCGGGACGAATGCGGGAAGCGGTGACGCACTACGAGCGCGCGCTCGAGCAGCGGCCCGACGATGTGGTGCTGCTGAACAGGATCGGGTGGATCCTCGCAACGGATGCCAGCGAGTCGCTGCGCGATGGCAGGCGCGCGCTGGCGCTGGCAGAGCGCGCGGTGGGGCTGACGCGCCGCGGCGATGTCACGTCGCTCGACACGCTCGCGGTCGCCCAGGCCGAGCTCGGACGATTCCAGGATGCCGTGTCGACCAGCAGGGAAGCGCTCGAGGTCGCGCGCCGGAAGGGCGAGCGGGACATCGTGCCCGAGCTGGAACGGCGGCTGGCGCTGTTCCAGGCCAGCCAGCCGTTTCGTCAACGGTAGCGTCCGGCTAAAGCCAGGCTTTAGCCGGACCTGGAACCCGGCTCTAGCCGGACCTAAATCCTCGACTACAATGACCACTGATGCATTTCCTCGGCACCGGACTTGTGCTGCTCTTGCTCGTCGCCGGTGCTGTTCGTCCGGGACAGCAGAAAACCGCGTCCGATCTCGACAGGCTCGGGCCGCAGGTCGGGCAGCGGGTTCCCGAGTTCACGCTGCCGGATCAGAACGGCAAATCTCACACGCTCAAATCGATTCTCGGGCCGAACGGCGCGATCCTGGTCTTCTATCGCTCCGCCGACTGGTGACCGTACTGCAAGACGCAGCTCGTGCAGCTGCAACAGATCTGGCCGAACTCAAACAGCGCGGCCTCGGGCTCGCGGCGATCAGCTACGATTCGCCCGCGATTCTGAAGACCTTCGCGACTCAGCGCGGGATCACATTTCCACTGCTCTCGGACACAGGCTCGGAGACCATCCGGCGGTACGAAATCCTGAACGCTAGAGCGTCCGGGAAAGTGGCGGGCATTCCATATCCAGGTACTTTCGTTCTCGACCGTCGCGGCGTCGTCGTCTCGCGGTCATTCGAAGAGCGGTACGAGGAGCGCGTGTCGGTTTCGAGCCTCGTGTCGCAGACTGCCGGATCCGGCCGCTCGGGACCTACCGGACGCGCGGAAACGGCGCATATGGTCGTGACGACGTCCGCAAGCGACACGAGCGCGGCCCCGGGCACGCGCATCTCGGTGTTCGTCGATATCGCGCCAAAACCGAAGATGCACGTCTACGCGCCTCAGGAAAAAGACGCGATTCCCGTTTCGCTGGCGCTCGAGGCGGATCGGCCTTCACGTCGCGCGCTCCGCAGTTTCCTGACCCGGAGAGGTACTACTTTGCGCCGCTGGACCTGACTCAGCTCGTGTTC
>CAWAYH010000003.1:0-294838 GCA_963786195.1 uncultured Acidobacteriota bacterium
GCGGCGGCGTTGCCGGACTCCTCTTCGCGATCTGGGGGCTCGATTTGATCATGGCGCTGATGCCGGCCAACATGCCGCGCGTCTCCGAGATCGCCATCAACGTCCGCGTGATTCTATTCTGCGGAGCCGTTGCCGTCGCCACCGGCCTGCTGATCGGCATCGCGCCCTCTCTGCAGTTCTCGAAGCCGGACGTGCTGAAGGGGCTCAGCGAGACCCAGTCGCGCACGACGACGTCACGTGGTTCGGTGCGCTCGGCGCTGGTCGTCTGCGAAATCGCGCTCGCGATGGTGCTGCTCGTCGGCGCGGCGCTCCTCACGCGCAGCTTCTGGCAGCTCCAGCAGGTCGACGCGGGCTTCACGGGCCGCGGAGTGCTCAGCGCACGGCTGTGGCTGCCGCAGCCCAACGATCCGTCCACGGGCCGGTACTTCACGCACCAGGCGCGGCTGACGTTCTTCAACGACGTCCTGCGGCGCCTGCGCGCCCTGCCGGGCGTCGAGTCGGCGGCCATCGTGCAGAACCTTCCGCTCGACGGACAACGCGGATTCGCGACGATCACCATCGCCGGTCAGGAGTCCGAGGCGGTAGGGCAGGTCCCGTCCGTCCAGGGAAACATGGTGTCGGACGACTACTTCGCGCTGATGCGGATTCCCCTGCGGCGCGGGCGGACCTTCACCGCGATCGATCAGACGAACACCGACCGCGTCGTCATCGTCAACGACGAGCTGGCGCAGCGGTACTTCGCCGGACAGGATCCCGTCGGTCAGCGTCTGCACTTCGGGGGGCCCCGCACCGAGGCGCCGTGGATGACGATCGTCGGGGTCGTCGGCAACGTGCTGAGCGATACGCTGGAGGGGCAGACGCGTCCGACGGTCTATCGGCCGCTGGCGCAGGCGTCGAGCCTCTCGATGGCCGTGGCGCTGCGGGCGAGCGGCGATCCCGCAACGTTGGGTGTGCCATTGACCCGTGTCGTTCGCGAGGTCGATCCGGATCAGCCGACGTTTGCCGTGCGAACGATGGACCAGGTGCACGCGGCCGCGGCCGCGCCGCGGCGATTCTCCATGCAGCTCGTCGGAAGCTTCGCGCTGCTCGCGCTGCTGCTGGCCGCGATCGGAATCTATGGAGTGATGGCCTACCTGGTGAGCGAACGGACGCGCGAGATTGGCATTCGCGTGGCGCTGGGCGCGCGGCGCTCGGAAGTGATTCGAATGGTCGTCGGGCGGGCGATGCGCCTCGCGTTCGTCGGCGTGGCGCTCGGAGCCGCGGCCGGCCTTGCCGGCGCTCAGCTCGCGTCGAACCTTCTGTTCCGGGTCAGCGCGGCCGATCCCTGGGCGTTCGGCGCGATCGCGGTCGTCCTGAGCCTGACCGCGCTGGCCGCAGCCGCCGCGCCGGCGACCCGGGCGGCCAGGGTCGATCCGATCGTCGCGCTCCGCGCCGAATAGGCGCTGCACGCCTCGGGCTGATTCTCCTCCGGGTCGCGATGTTTGTCCCTGGGTTTCACCGGCGGCGCGGTGCCGGGCTTCCGCAGGCGAATCGTGCCGCCGAACGTCTCGAGCTCGACTTCGGCGCTTCCACTTCCCAGCGTGAACGAATTGCGGCGTCCCTGACGCCAGTCGTCCGGGATCTTCATCAGGTCCGATCGGAAGTCTCCGTTGTAGGTCCGCACGCTGAACGCGGCGCTCGAGTTCTCGGGAAGCACCAGCGTGATGTCGCCGTTGTGGGTCATGAACTGGTAGCGGCCGCCGGCTGCCAGCGCGCCGTCGTAACGCAGGTCACCGTTCACAGTCGAGACGTCGACGCTCTTGGCGTCGATCTTCGTCAGCAGGATGTCGCCGTTGGTGGTCTCCGCGACGATGTCGCCGCCGGCACCGGTGATGCGGATGCCCTCGTTGACCGAGCTCGCGTTGATCTTCCCGCGCGCGCCCTCGATGATGACTTCGCCCTGAATCGTTTTCGCGGTCACGAATCCCGTTCCGCCCTTGACGACGATGTCGCCGTTGACGGTTTCCGCCGCCACTTCACTCTGGGGACCCTCGACGCTGACGAACGCATAGTGCCCCTCAGCTCTGACGGGCATCCAGGCCGGCGCGTTGATCTCGTAGTCGACCGACTGCGCACCGCCTGACGTCTTCGATCGAATCGTGATGGCCGTCGCGCTCGTCTGGATGTCGATAGTGGACCGCGGGCCATGGGTAGCCTGCACGCGGACGGCGTCCTTGTCCCAGGTGCGGAGGACGATCTCGCCCGCATAGTTGTTGATCGTCAATCGCATGCCGCGGGTCACGTTGACGGTGCGATCGGTTGCCGGCGTCCGCCGTTCGCGCTGCTGCGCGCCGGCAATGGAGACGGTCGCCGCCGTGAGTCCGGCGACGAAGGCGAGAACGTGTACACACCTGCTCATCAGCTCTAGCTCCCTGCGGCCAGTCCCGGTGCCATCGCCAGCGCGTTCGCGCGCCGAAGCAGCGCGAGCTTGCGGTTCCGGGCCTCCGCAAAGTGGTTGTTCAGATAGGCGTTCTCAGGGTCCGCCCTGAGCGCCCGGCGCGACTGCTCGATCGCCTGATCGATTACGCGCAGATTGGTCTCGAGGATCCGAATCGTTTCCGCGTCGAGGCGATTGCGGCCGGTCTCGAGCTCGTTCTCGAGATCCGCGATGGCCTGATCGTAGTGCGCATCGGCGAAGTTCGCGCGCCTGACCGGATCTCGCTCTGACTCCGGCGGCAGCGGCTCGCCCGCGGCCATTGGCGGCAGATCGGTTCGCTGACCACCGTAGCTCGCCATGAAGACGAGACCGCCCGACAGCACCATGAGCGCGAACCCGGCGGCGACGAGCTGCGGCAGCGTGAACGAGAATCGTCGCACCGTCTTCAGCGCGACCGCGCGCGGCGTCGCCGCAATGCGCGCCGCAACGCCCGCCCACAGATCACCAGCCGGCTGAGCGTTCGGCAGGATCGTCGCCCGGCGCGCGACCTCGCGCAGCTCGGCCAGCGTCGTCCGGCACGCGCCGCACGTCGCGAGGTGAGCTTCTATCTCCGCGCGATCGGCCGCACTGACGTCCTCGTCGTCCAGGTAGTCCGACAGACGTTCGGTGAATGGGTCCCCGGTGCTCATGATGTCCCTCATACCAGCGGCCAGTTCACGTTCATCCCAGATGCCGGCGCAGCATCATGCGTGCGCGATGCAGCTGCGCCTTCGACGTCCCGGTCGAGATCTCCAGCATCGTGCCGATCTCGTGGTGCTTGTAGCCCTCGACGTCGTGCAGCACGAAGATCTCGCGCGCGCCGTCGGGCAGCTTCTCGAGCGCGGTCTCGAAGTCCATCGAGAGATCCGTGGACTTCGGCGGCGCCGACAACGTCTCGAAGATGGCGTCGCCGTCGTGGTGCCGCGCACGCCGGACCGCTTCCTGACGGAAGCGCTCGATCACGACGTTGACCGCGAGCCGATGGAGCCAGGTCCCGAACGCCGAGTCCCGCGAAACGTCGCCAGCTTCTGCCAGACCCGGACGAAGACGTCCTGCGTCAGCTCGTCCGAGTCGCGTCCGCCGGACATGCGCCGCACGAGGCTGTGCACCCGGGGCAGGTGAACGCGATACAGCTCCTCGAAGGCATGGACGTCTCCCGCCGCGGCCCGGGCCACGTAGTCGTCCGCCTCTGCGCCAGGGGACACGGCGCGCTGCTGAATCTGGGATCCCAGCGAAGATACCCCCCGGGCGGCGGTGGGCGGCCTGACTCCGGGCAGCAGCGCCGTAGCCGCCTGCGTTATCGAAACCGCTCGCAAGCTCCTCTCCTACACCAGCTTGGACGGGCAGCCCTCAGCCGAAGGTTGGAATGCTGTTACTTGAAGACGTCGTACGGGTCGATCGGGGTGCCCTCCCACCAGCGCCGCTCCTCGGTCAGGCGGAAGATGGCAAAGTGCAGATGGGGCGTATCTTTAGGGGCATTGCCCGATGTGCCAACATACCCCAGCACGTCCCCGCGCCGGACCGCCGCCCCTTCCCGCAAATCCGAGGCATAACGCTCTAGATGGGCGTAGTAATAGCAGAACTTGCCCGACGGGTCGAACTGATAGACCGTGATGCCGCCGGCCTTGCTCAGGAAGAGCCGGGCGATCGTGCCGTCTTCGACGGCCCTCACCGGCGTGTTTCGCGGCGCCAGGATGTCGATGGCTTCATGCTGACGCACGCCGCCGCGGGGATCCGAGAACTGCCGCGTCAGCGCTTCCGCCTTGATCCCTTCTACGGGGATCAGCAGGTCTCGATTCTGGAGATCGCCCGCACCCGCCGGGCTCGACTCGAACACGGCCGTGTCGGACGAGCCAAGCTTCGGAGTCGCGTGCCCGGTGGTCGACGTCGGCCGCTCCCTGGCCTGTTCCAGCACCGCGCTGACGGCGTCGTCCAGCTTGACCGGAACCCGTTCGGGCCAGCGTTCGATGGTGTCTGTCGTGCGGATGGAGTAGGGCACCGACCGCGTGCCGATCAGGTTTCCGAATTGCCAGACGATCAGGCACACGAAGAACGCGCCGGCGACGAAACCGCTCCCGGCTCCGATGGCGAATGCACGGAGCAGACGCGAATGCGTTCGCGTCAACGCCGTGACGGTCGACTTCATCTTTCGAATATGACCCTCGTCCCCGGCTTCACGAGATCCGCCACAGCGATCGCGTCCCAGTTCGTGAGCCGCACGCACCCGTGCGACTGCGTGCGTCCGATCGTACTTGGCTCTGGCGACCCGTGCAGTCCGTAGTGCTCCTTCGAGATGTCGATCCACACGAGACCGACCGGGTTGTTCGGCCCCGCCTTGATCGTCGCTTTCGAGTGTGACGGGTCGGCGTCCCAGAACAGATCCGGGTTGTATTGAAACGTCGGATTGTACTGGACCGCGTTCACCTTCCACTCTCCCAGCGGCAGCGGGTCGTGTGCGGTGCCGGTCGTGACCGGCGCGAAATAGACGATACGGTCGCCGGCGTCGCGCACCGTCAGGGCGCCGGCGGAGCGGCTCACCGTGACGACGACGTCGGGCTTCTGCGAGGCGTCGGGATTCGATTTGCCACGTGAAGCCCCCGCGCGGCCACTGGTGCCCGTGGCGCCACTTTCCGCAGGTTTCTGTGATGCCGGGATGACCATCGGCTTCACCGCGGGAACCGTAATCGTCTCGCCGGCAGCGAACGCGGCCTGCGGGTTGAGCGTCTTCAAGACGTCCGGCGTCGAGTGGAAGCGTTCGGCCAGCGCCTCAGCGACGGATCGGTACGACAGCGCGGGAAGCGTGGCCTGTTGCTCGAGGTCCTGAGGGATACGATCGGCAAACGGGCCGGCAGCATCCTCCGCGGTGATCTGATAGCGCTGGAAGGCGTCGGCCAGCGGCTCCGGGTCCCGTCCGTTGCGCTGCCGGTACGCGTCCAGCGCGCGCCGCGTCGACGCGCCCATCTTCCCGTCGATCACGCCGGGCGAGAAGCCCGCGCGATCGAGCGCCACCTGCAGCGCGAACGTGTCGGTGTTCTTTGCTGCATTGTGTGTATCCGCAGGGCGCGATTGTGTCGTCAGCGCCATTACCGTGAGCATGATCACCAGGGTCATGCTCTAAGGTCAGCAAGATACGTTCCCCGGCTAGCTCTTCAGCTGGGCGAGCTGCTCATCCAGGGCATCGATGGCCTGCTGCCAGCATGGCGCGGTGCTGCGGCGAGCGTGCACGGCCGAGGTCGGCGGCTGCGCGCGCCCGAGTCAGCTCGAGCGTTCGGCGACGGTCGGCGATCAGCCGCTGCTGTTCGGTAAGCGCGGGCTTCCGGACCTTCCCACGCGCGGCCTCGTCCTGTTGAGATTCGATTGATTTCGATTCCCAGCCCCTGGCCATGATCCTCCGCGTGCATCGAGCTACGAACTACGAGCCCGAGCTACCGAGCTCCGAGCTACCGAGCTCCGAGCTACCGACCTGCGAGCTACCGACCTGCGAGCTACCGAACTCCGAGCTACCGAACTCCGAGCTACCGACCTCCGAGCTTACTTGATCAGATAGAACTCGGTTTGCCGGCCGTCGATCCAATCCCAGCCTGACGCGACGATCGCCGCGTCTTCTTCGAGCGCGAACGTGACCACCTGATCGCCCCATTCAGGCACCTTGTGCCGGACGTTGAGCTCGATCGAATGCCACGTGTCAGGCCGGAACGTGTACTCGCCGCGGACGGGCACCCCGTTCTGATAATCGGTCATGCCGATCGGCGGTCCCGCGGCGTGGCCGTGATAGCCGACCGGATGGCAGTAGATGGATGGCGTCAGGCCGGCGGCTTTGGCGTCCTGCAACGCGCCAGCGAGCGCCGCGTTTCCGGTGGCGCCCGCCCGAGCGTGCTTCATCGTCAGATCCTGGAGCTGGTTGGCGGCCTTGAGCCCGGCCTTGAGTCCTGCGGGCGCGTCGGTCTCGCCGGGCATCAGCACGTACGCGTTGTGCTGCGTGTCGGTGGAAAACCCGAGATAGACGATCCCGAAATCGCAGTGCAGCATGTCGCCCGGCTGGATGACGCGCTTGTCAGGCGGGGTGTCCTGCGGGATGCCGCCCTTCCGGTACACCGTGATCGACGGGTGAAACCACTGGCCGAGTCCGAGCTCCGCGACGCGCTGGCGCATCCACCAGACGACGTCCTCGGATGTCGTGACACCCGGCTTGACGACCTTGCTCGAGAACGCTTCGGCGATCACCTGATGCGCGACCTTCATCACGTGCCGGTACGCTTCGGTCTCTTCGGCCAGCTTCGTCTCCAGCCATCCGACCGCAAGCATTTCGGCGGATTTGGTCCGGCGCGCGAACTTCGGCCCCAGCGCCTTCAGCAGTTGTTCTTTTTCGTTCGCCGTCAGCCCGTCCGCGTGGTTCCACGCGTTCGATGTGTTGATCCCGATGACCTGTGGATTCCGTTCCTCGACGAGCTTGCGAAGCCCGGCCCACTGTTCGTCGTTCGCCGTCCGCACGACGGTGTACAGCCCGTCGTAGTCGAAACGGCCGATCGAGAGACGGTCGACCTTTCCGCCGCGGTCGTGGAAGACGAGAATCGTCCGCCGTCTCGACGAATACGTCGACAGCGGCGACATCGAGCGAAACACGGGATCGTCGTTGTACTCGCGCGAGACGATGATCCACATGTCGATCTTTTCCCGCTGCATCAACGCGGGGAGCACTGTCTCGAACCGCTTCTGGATCCAGCCCTTGATGAGCGGCGCCTGCTCGCGGTGTGTGAGCACGCGCCCGGTGGGGTAGTCGGTTGCCGTGGCGAGACACGGGACCACGAGCAGGAGGATGCCGAGCACGAGCGTTCGACGAGTCATCTTCGGTAGACCTTTCAGGCGGAAAAACGCCGGCCGTGGAACCGCGACAAGCCTATTCCGGTCTATATAATAGCGATACATGCGCTGGATCCGGCTCCCCGATTCGAACGCAGGCCGTCTGCTGGTCATTGCGGTGCTGAGCGCCCTGTCGGCCGCCGGGTGCCAGCGATCTGACGAACGCGCCGCTCCGAATCCGGCGCAGGACACGGCCGCGAAGCCGGCGCCGGCATCCGATCCTTCGCAAGATCCGGCGCGACCGAGAGTCGTCGCGCTCGGCGACAGCCTGACGGCCGGTTACGGCCTCGTCGAGAGCCAGTCATACCCCGCGGTGCTTCAGGAGAAACTGAATTCGGAAGGCTATGACTTCGAAGTCGTGAACGCGGGTGTCTCCGGGGACACGACTGCCGGCGCCATCCGGCGTCTCGCCTGGGCGCTGGATGGGGACGTGAAGGTCCTGATCGTCGGCCTCGGCGGCAACGACGGCCTGCGTGGGCTTTCGGTCGCCGAGATGAAGCAGAACCTGACCGACATCGTCCAGCGCGCGCGCGCACGCAACGTCGTCGTCATCCTCGCCGGCATGGAGGCGCCGCCGAACTACGGACCCGAGTATGTCGCGTCCTTCCGCACGGCGTTCACCGACGTCGCGGCGAAGGAGCGAGTGCTGTTCATCCCGTTTCTTCTCGCCAGGGTGGCGGGGCAGGCCGCGCTGAATCAATCCGACGGCATCCATCCGAACGTGGAGGGCACCCGCATCGTCGCCGAGACCGTGTGGACCGTCCTCAGGCCCGTCCTCGATCAGATTCTCGCCTCCTCATGATCGATCTCCACGGTGTCTCCAGGTCCGTGCCGAGCGGCGACGGCATGTTGACCATCCTGCACCCGACCGATTTGAGTATCCCGGCCGGCCGTGTCGTCACGATCACCGGACCCTCGGGCAGCGGAAAGTCGACGCTTCTGGGTCTCATCGCCGGGCTGGACGCGCCGTCGAGCGGCCGGATCGTGATCGATGGCGTGGATATCACGCAGCTGAGCGAGGACGCGATGGCGCGGCTGCGCGGCACGCGGATCGGCTTCGTCTTCCAATCGTTTCACCTGCTGCCATCGCTCACGGCGTTCGAGAACGTGCTCGTGCCGATTGAAATCGCGGGCGGTCCGGATCCTACGCGCCGCGCGGCGGCCCTGCTCGCCGAGGTCGGGCTCACCGAGCGCGGTCATCACTACCCGTCGCAGCTCTCCGGCGGCGAGCAGCAGCGGGTCGCGATCGCCCGCGCGCTGGCCAACGATCCGCCCATCGTGCTCGCGGACGAACCCACGGGCAATCTCGACAGCACGACCGGTCGCCAGATCATCGATCTCCTCCTGGAGGTTCACCGGTCGCGGAAAACGACGCTGGTTCTGGTAACCCACGATCCGGACGTCGCGGCGATTGCGGACGTCACGGTGGCGCTGAAAGACGGCCGAGTCGTCAAGATGGACAGCACCCTACCGGTGGCGGCGCCATGACCTTCATTCTCCGCATGGCCGCTCGTGAGCTTCGCGCATCCTGGCGTCGATTGCTGTTCTTCTTCCTCTGCGTCGCGGTCGGCGTGGGCGCGATCGTCGCGATGCGCTCGATTATCCAGAGCCTGCGGCAGGGGCTCGTCCGCGAAGCCCGGACGATGATTGCCGCCGACGTGATCGTTCAGACGAACCGGGCGTGGACGCCCGCCGTCCTGGGCAAGGTCGAGTCGATCCTCGCCAAGGCTCCCGTCATCGCGCGGACTGAATCTGTCGAGACCGCTACGATGGTCCGTGCCGAGGTCGGCGCGACCGCGCGCATGGTGGAGTTGCGCGGGATCGAAGCGGCGTTTCCGTTCTACGGCACGCTGACGTTGAAGGACGGAACGCCGTACTCGCATCGGATGCTGCAGGACCGCGGGGCGCTGGCGGGACCGGACCTCCTCGTGCAGCTGAACGTGCGGGTCGGCGATCGGCTGCTGATCGCCGGTCAGCCGTTCACGATCCGCGGCGTCATCGCGCAGGAACCCGGCCGGCGGATCGGCGCGTTCAGTTTTGGCTCGCGTGTCGTCGTCGATCTCGCCGAGCTCAGGGAAATCGGCCTCCTGTCGATCGGCAGCCGGGCGAGCTACCAGATTCTGCTGCAGGTCCGGGACGACGGCGTGGAGTCGCTGACCCGGGACCTGCGGCGGGATCTGCAGGACTCCTTCGCCGGCGCAAGATCCTACAAGGCGCTCGAGGACGACATCGGCGAGGAGCTCCAGCGCGGGGAGAACTTCCTGAGCCTCGTCGGGTTCGTCATCCTCGTGCTGGGCGGTATCGGCGTGTGGAGCGTCACGCGCGTGTTCGTCCGACAGAAAATCAGGAGCGTCGCGATTCTGAAGTGCCTTGGCGCGAGCTCGCGACAGGTGCTCGGAACCTACATCGTCCAGATTCTGCTGCTGGGGCTGTGCGGGAGCCTGCTGGGTGTCGCGCTCGCAGCCGTAGGGATGAGCCTCGTTCCCGCTTCGCTGACGGCGTCCTTTGCAGGCATCCCGTTCGGGCTCACGTGGTCGGCAGTGCTGCAGGGGGTGGCGGTCGGGTTGCTCGTGTCGCTGCTGTTCGCTCTCGTCCCGCTTCTCGAGGTCCGGCGTGTGAGACCGCTGCTGCTGCTTCGGGGCGATGCACCGACCCCCGGCGTCCGGCCTCAGGGCTCTGGGCTCTGGCCTCTGGGCTCTGTGCTCCGGGCTCTGGCCTCTGGCATCGACTGGCTGCAGGTGAGCGCCGCCCTGGTCGTCAGCGCCGCGCTCGTGGGGATTGCGGCCTGGCAATCAGGCTCGCTGCGCGCGGGCGCGCTCGTTTCGGGCGGATTCGCCGTCGTCGCGCTCGTGCTCTACGGAGCGGCCTGGCTGCTCGTTCGCTTGACGGCGCCGCTGGCGGCGGCACCGTGGTTTCCCTTGCGCTACGCCGTGCGCGGTCTGAGGCGACCCGGGAGCCAGACGCGGGTCATCCTGCTCTCGGTCGGGCTGGGCTGCTTTTTCGTGCTGAGCGTCAGGGCACTGCAGCAGAACCTCATCGCAGAGGCGGTGATAGACCTGGGCCAGGCCGGCGCCGATATGTTTCTGATCGATATTCAGAGGGATCAGGTGGAGGGCGTGCGCGAGCTGCTCGAGGGTCGCCGGCTGCCCGGCGGGGCGCCCGCCAGGCTGGTGCCGACCTTGCGCGCGCGTATCACCGCAGTACGCGGGCGAGACGTCAACCTCGAGAGCTACTCGGACGTTCGCGGCCGGGGTTCGCTCGGGCGCGAGTACGTGGTGACCTACCGGAACGCGCTCGAGGAGAACGAAACGATCACCGCGGGCAGGTTCTGGCCGGCCGAGCCGGCGTCGCTGCCGGCGGACGCCGAGCAGGAAGTGTCCATCGAGCAGCGCATCCACGAGCAGTTCCACGTCAACGTCGGCGATTCGATCCGGTTCGACATCCTCGGCCGCAGCGTGCAGGCGCGCGTGACCAGCATACGGCGCGTCAACTTTGAGGATTCGCGCAGCGGCGGCTTCATCTTCGTGTTCCGTCCGGGCGTGCTCGCGCAGGCGCCGCATACCTTCATCGGCTTCGTGCGCGGCCCGGCGGACCAGACCGAGCGCGCGCGCCTGCAATACGATCTCGTCGCACGCTATCCGAACGTCTCGACGATCGACGGCAGGGACGTGCTGTCTCGAATCAAGGTGGTGGTGGACAACATCGTCTTCGCGATCTCGATCGTGGGCGGCATCGCATTGCTGAGCGGTGTGCTCATCCTGGTGGGCGCGGTGGCCATGACGAAGTTCCAGCGCGCGTACGAGGCCGCGCTTCTGCGGACGCTCGGCGCGAGCACGCGCCTGCTGGGGACGATGGTGGCGCTCGAGTACTCCGCGCTCGGATTGCTCGCGGGGCTCATCGGCGCACTCGGCGCGCTGGGCCTGAGCTGGGCCGTCACGCGGTATCTGTTCGATATGGCCTGGAAGCCTGCGCCCGTGCTGCTGACGGCCGGCGCGCTGCTAACGACCGCGCTCGTCGGCACGATCGGCGTGATTGCAAGCGTAGACGTCCTGAGAAGGAAACCGCTCGCGACGCTGAGAGCGGACTAGTCCCGATCGCCCTTTGCGATCGGAGATGTCGGAGAGGCCTGGGCGGCCTGATCGGCGGCGACCGGTGAGGGTGAAATCTGATAAAATGGAGTTTTGCGGGGGGAGGCAAGAACGCGCCTGTGGAGAGAACCATGGATGAACAGTTCCCTTACAAGGAAGCCTTGCTGCGGAAACGCGGCGAGATCCTGTCGGCGGGCGGCGGAGTCAAGCCGCTGCAGACCACGATGGAGAACAACTCACGCCAGGGCGACCTGGCGGATCAGGCGAGCGGGAACAACGAAGTCCACATTCAGCTGAAGCTGAAACAGACGGATGCCAAGATTCTTCAGGCGATTGAAGAAGCCCTGTGGCGAATGGAAAAAGGGACCTACGGCGTATGCCGTGATTGCGGCGAATCCATCGCCCCGGCCCGTTTGAACGCGATTCCGTGGACCCGCGTCTGCATCACCTGCAAGGAAAAACAGAGCACGTGAAGGCCACCGACCTGCTCGAACTCCTGACGGATTTCCATCGCGACAAACTGACGATGTTCCGGCGGCACATCGCCGCGGCGCGCCACGTCAGCAATTACGATTTCAACAACGCGTACCAGTACGTCATTGCGCGCGAGGACACGCACCAGACGTGGGTCCGGGATGCCATCCTCGGCATGGGTGGCGAGCCGGTCGACGTGCCGGAGTCGGAAGTCCGGGTCGACGGCAAGGGCTCGGAGGCCGAGCGCTCGGTCATCGCCGAGGACCGCGACGGGGCGCAAAGGTTCGTCGACAAGTGGCGCAGCCGCATCGAGAGAGTGACCAACGCGCGCCATCGCACCATGCTGAACGTGGTCATCGGCGAAACGCTCGAGCACAAGCGTTTCTTCGAGCAGGCGCTGGCGGGCGTGACCGATCTGCTCGGAAGCCATGACGACGGTGTCGTCCATCGCGGCCGCGTGTTGCCCACGCGCTGGGTGGGATAAGTATTCCGAGCCCTGGTGCAGAGATGCCCCGAAAGGTCGCCATCGCCCTGGGCAGCAACCTGGGCGACCGCCGGGCGGCCCTCGCCTTCGCGACCGAACGCCTGGCCGTCCTCATCGCCGACCTGACAGTCTCTGACATCGTCGAAACCGAGCCCGAAGGCGCCGGCCTGGAGGATCAGCCCCTCTTTCTGAACGCCGCCGTCGTGGGAGACCACGACGCTCGCGGCGCGCGAGCTCCTCGACGCCCTTCTGGCCATCGAGCGCGACTACGGGCGCGAGCGCCCGTATCACGGCGCCCCGCGGACGCTCGACCTCGACCTGATTCTGCTCGAAGACGAGCGCGTGGATCAGCCGGGGCTCCTGGTGCCGCATCCCCGATTCAGAACACGGTTCTTCGTCCTCGGGCCGCTCGCAGGCATCGCGCCGGATCTGGTGGATCCGGTGACTGGCCTGAGGGTGGCGGAGTTGCTCCGCCGGCTCCTGCGCAACGGCTCCAGATAGCTGGGAGCTGGAAGCTGGAGGCTGGAAGCTATGTTAGACTCCCATCGGAACCGCCTCTGATCACTTCCGCCGTCCGCTAGTTCACTCCTTCGGTCGTTTCTCCCAGAACAGGAGTGGTGTGTTTGGCAGGGGTCCGCCTGACGGCCCCGAAGGAGATCAGACGTGGACGTTCAATCGAACTGGTGGCAGGAGTTCTTTCATGGCGCCGCGGTGGACATGTGGCTGAAGGCGCTTCCGCCGGAATACTCGCGCGAAGAGGCCGCTCACGTGGAGCGGACGCTTGGTTTACCGAAGGGAGCGGAGGTCCTTGATGTTCCGTGCGGAGCGGGGCGGCTCGCGATCGAGCTGGCGGAAAGCGGCTATGAGGTGACGGGGGTCGATCTGTCGCAGGGTTTTCTCGAGCACGCCAGGGCGAAGGACGCCGGCGGCCGCGTGCGGTGGGAACATCGCGACATGCGCGATCTGCCGTGGTCCGCGCGGTTCGACGGCGCCTTCTGTTTCGGGAACAGCTTCGGGTACCTCGACGATGAGGGAAACGCGCAGTTCCTGCGGGCGGTGGCGTCGGCGCTGAAACCTGGCGGGCGATTCGTGCTGGAGACGCCGATGGTCATCGAGAGTCTCCTGCCCAACCTGAAAGACCGCCCGTGGTACAAGGCCGGCGACGTGTATCTGCTGATCGCGAACGAATACGATCGGTCGAAGAGCCGGCTGAACATCGAATACACGTTCGTGTCCAACGGCCGGGTGGAGGTGCGGCGGGGCACGCACCGCGCCTACGCCTATCGCGAGCTGCTGGACCTGGTCGAGTCCGCCGGTTTCGCGGTCGCGACCGTTCCGTCGTTCAACGACGCGGGCGGACTGAAGGTGACGCTCGTCGGCACGCGGAGGTAACAAAAAGGCCCGGGAGCATCGCTCCCGGGCCTTCGAACTTCCGGACTTCCGAACTCCCGAACGTCCGGACTTCGACCTACGTGCTCTTCTTGTAGGTCGTCTTCGAGGTCCCGCGGGCACCGGCGCGCTCGATCGTCAGAACACCACCGTCCAGCGACCAGGTCTGGGTGTTCGTGTTCTCGCCGACCTTGGTGGTGATGACGAGCTTGTTGCCGTCCCACTTGGCCGAAGCGGTTCCCTCGTTCTGGCCCATCGTGACCTTGGTCTCGGAGCCGTCGAGCTTGTAAGTGGTCGACTGCGTGCCCCCTCGGCCCTGACGCTCCACGGTCATGTCCGCGGCCGTCTGCTTGACGGTCATCGGTCCGCCGCCGCCACGGCCACCGCCGCCACCACCGCCGCCTGCCGCAGCCGCGGGGTCCGCTTCCGGTGCCCACGTGCCGGAGAAGTCCGGCTTCTGCGCCCAGGCCATCGTCGCCACCGCCAGCACGGCGGCAGCGATCACTCCTATTCTTGCCCGCTTCATCGTGTGACTCCTTTGAAGAATGAGACTACGAATTCCCGTCCTGCTCCCGCCCCCGTGCGCCTGAGCTCGAGCTCCGGCGCTACCAATCCACCCTGACCCCTGGCCCGGATGGAGACGTCAGTCGAAGCGCAGCGCTTCGATCGGATCCAGACGCGAGGCTTTCAGCGCCGGCGCAAACCCGAAGAATACACCAGTTGCCGCCGCGAACCCGAACGCCATGATGATGGCGTTGGTCGGAATCGCCGTCGGCCACTTCACGAACCATTCGAGCCCGGCGGATATCGCGAACCCGATCGCGATCCCCAGCAGGCCTCCGAAGAGACTGAGCACGATCGCCTCGACGAGGAACTGCAGCAGCACGTCACGGCCGCGGGCGCCGATCGCCATGCGGAGGCCGATCTCGCGCGTCCGCTCGGTGACCGACACCAGCATGATGTTCATGATGCCGATGCCGCCGACGATGAGCGACACGCCCGCGATGACCGCGACGAACGTCGTCATCGTGCGGGTCGTTTCGGTGCGCACGTTGGCCATGTCCTCGAGCGTACGCACGACGAAGTCGTTGTCGTCGTTCTGCGTCAGCTTGTGGCGCAGCCGCAGCGTCTCGGTGATGGCGTCCGCCACAGGTTTCGTGTCCGCGGAAGCCGCGCCCACCGTGATGTTGTTGATGTGCTGAATGCCCTGCAGCTTCTTCTGCACGGTCGTGTAGGGCGTGAAGATCGTGTCGTCCTGATCCTGGCCCATGGCCGACTGTCCCTTCGAGGCCATGACGCCGATCACGCGGAACGGCTGGTTGCGAATCCGGATGATCTGTCCGGTCGGGTCCACGTCCGGGCCAAAGAGGATGTCGGCGACCAGGCTTCCGAGTACCGCCACCTTGGCCGCGACGTTCACGTCCTGCGTCGTGAAAAAACTTCCGTACTTGACTGGCCAGCTTCGAATCAGCGGCAGATCCACGTCCGTCCCCTGGACCTGCGTGTTCCAGTTCTGGTTGCCGGCGATGACCTGGCCGCGGCTGTTGGCGCCGGCGGCGACGTACTGCACGCCCGGCAGCTCGCGGAGCGCAGTCGCGTCCTCGGGCATGAGCGTGCTCGAGTTGCCCTGGCCCATCCGGACGCCGCCCTGCGAGAAGTTGCCGGCGTTGACGTTGATCATGTTGGTGCCGGCGGACTTGACCTGCTCTTCGATCGCGACCTGGGCGCCGTTGCCCAACGCCACCATCGTGATCACCGCGCCGACGCCGATGATCATGCCCAGCATCGTCAAGGCCGTGCGCAGCTTGTTCCGGCCGAGCGCCTTGAACGCGATCCGCAGCGTCATCGTTATCGACATGGTTTCTCCTGCGACACTTATGCCACGCCGCCGTGGTCGAGCGGTGTTGGATCCCCGGTGACGTGTGTGGCGTCGATGTCCTCGGGCGGGGGCAGCGCGGCCAATTCCTTCACGGCGTCGCGCCGCTTCGCAATCTTCTGGTCGATCTGGATCTTCCCGTCACGGAAACGGACCAGCCGTGTGCCGTACTCCGCGATGTCCACCTCGTGCGTGATGAGGACGATCGTGATTCCGCGCTCGACGTTCAGGCGCTGAAAGATCCCCATGACTTCGATGCTCGTCCGCGTGTCGAGGTTGCCGGTCGGCTCATCGGCCAGGATAATCGACGGCTCGTTGATGAGCGACCGCGCAATCGCTACGCGCTGCTGCTGACCACCCGACAGCTGGTTGGGGTAGTGGTGATACCGGTCGGCGAGGCCGACGGCGGTGAGCGCGGCCATCGCCCGCTTGTGCCGCTCCGCCGTCTTCATACGGCTGCCGCCGTTGTAGAGCAGGGGCAACTCCACGTTGTCGAGTGCCGTCGTGCGCGACAACAGGTTGAATCCCTGGAACACGAATCCGATCTTGCGGTTCCTGATGATCGCGAGCTCGTCCTTCGTCATCCTCGAGACGTCCTTGCCGTCGAGGAGATACTGCCCGCTCGTCGGGCGATCGAGGCAGCCCAGGATGTGCATCAGCGTGGACTTGCCCGAACCCGAGGGGCCGGTGACCGCGACGAACTCGCCGGCCTCGATGTCCAGGTTGGCGCCGCGCAGCGCTCGAACGAGGACCTCGCCGACGGTGTACGTCTTGACGAGGTCCCGTACTGAAATGACTACCATTGACCGCTAGCGTCCCCTGCCCTGGTTGCCGCCGCCACCGCCGCCCGGTCCGCCGCCGCGACCGCCCCGTCCGGGCTGCGGCATGAGGGGGTTCTGACCCTGGCCCTGCTGGCCCGGTCGCACGGTTGGCTCGAGGCCCGTCACCATGTTGACGACGACGTCCTGGCCTTCCTTGAGATCGCCGCGGATGAGTTCGGTCCAGGTCCCGTCGGAGATACCCAGCCGAAGTCCGACCGAGTGCAGCTGCTTGTCCGTGAACAGCCACGCGCGTCCGGAGCTTTCGGTCGACGGAAGGGGAGCGAAGAGCGCGTCGATCGTTGTCGCGCCTCTGGCGATCGCCTGGCCGCCGCTGACGCTCCCGACCATGCCGCGCGACGGGTCGCGACGGGTGCCGCTGGCCTCATTGCCGCCGCTCTGGCCAGCACGATTGCCGCCACCGCCGGATCCACGTCCGCCGCCCTCGCGCATGCGGGCTTCGAAGCGCTCGCGCTCTTCCGGCGTCATGTTTTTCAGCCGCTCTTCCATGCGCTGCTTGCGCTGTTCGGGGGTCATATTCGGATCGAAGCGGCCGCCACCCGATCCGCGCCCGCCACTCTCCGCGCGATCCCCTCCGCCGCGTGCTTCCGCATTCCCGGGCTGGCTGCCGCGTCCAGGAGCCTGAGCCGATGGCGCCGTCGGTTTTTCGCCAGCCGCGCCGGCCGTCGGGCTCGGCTTGCTCTGTCCGCCCGGCGGCTGACCGTTGGTGGGCTTTCCGGCCGCGGTCTGCCCGTTGCCCGTCTCTCCGCCAGGCTGGCTGCCGCTTTCCTGACCGCGCGTCGCGCGGTCGCCGCCACGCCCGCCCGCGCCCGCGCCCCCGCGTCCGCGCTGCAGTTCCTGCGGAATCGGCTGGTTGAGCACGGCAAACATCTCGTCGGTCGGGCGGAACCTCAGCGCCGCGCTCGGGACTCGCAGCACGTCGTCACGCCTCGCGATCTCGATCTCCGCCGTCGCCGTCATACCCGGTTTCAGCTTGAACTGAAGGTTGGGAACCGCGATGACCGTCGAGTACACGACGACGTTCTGCACGACCGTCGGCTGAAGCCGGACTTGTGCGACCGTGCCGGTGAACTGCTCGGTGGGATAGGCTTCGACCCGGAACCGCACGTGCTGATTGGGCCGCATGCGGCCGACGTCGGCTTCGTCGATGTTCGCGAGGACCTGCATCTCCGACAGGTCCTTCGCGATCACGTAGAGGGTCGGCGCCGACATGCTGGCGGCGACCGTCTGACCGGGGTCGACGTTGCGCGAGATGATGATGCCGTCGATCGGCGACTCGATGATCGTGTGCTGAAGGTTGACCATCTGCGTGTTGAGGTTCGCCTTGGCCTGCGTGAGCGCGGCGTCCGACGACTTGATCTGGCTCTCGGCGTTCTTCACGGCCAGCTCGGCGGACTCGAGCTCCGTCCGCGGAATCAGCTGTTTCTCCATCATCTGATGCGCGCGGTCGAGCTTCTGCTTGGCGTCGGTCAGGCCCACGCGCAGGCGCTCGAGGTCCGCCTCGGCGCGAATGACGTTCGCCTTGTTCTGCTCGATCTGCGTCTGGATGATCGACGGGTCCAGCTTCGCGATGATCTGGCCCTTGCGCACGATGTCGTTGAAGTCGGCGTACAGCTCCTGGACGATGCCGGAGACCTGGGTGCCGACCTCGACGGTCGTGACGGCTTCGAGCGTGCCCGTGGCGCTGACGAACTCGGAGATGTCGCCCCGTGTGACCTGCAGCGTCGACACCTGCGGCTCCACCTTCTTCCCGCGCATGTAGTAGAAGCCGGCGCTGGCGCCGATGCCGAGCACAACGAAGACGATCAGTATGAACTTTTTCATGATTGCGCAGCCTGCGAGTGGCGCAGTCCTTTCCAGCCTTCTTCGAAAATCGTGTAGACCGTCGGCACGAACACCAGCGTGATCAACGTCGACGCCAGCAGCCCGCCGATGACGACCCGCGCCAGGGGAGCCTGGAGCTCGGCGCCTTCGCCGATCCCCAGCGCCATCGGCACGAGGCCCAGCATCGTCGCGAGCGAGGTCATCAGGATCGGACGCAGCCGGACGCGTCCGGCGGTCTCGACAGCGTCCCGGAGCTTCATGTTGTCGCGGCGCCGGAGGACGTTGGTGTAGTCGACGAGCAGGATCGCATTACTTACGACGATGCCCGCCAGCATGATTACACCGATGTAGGCCTGGAGGCTGAACGACGTATCGGTCAGCTTCAGCGCGAGCACGACGCCGATGGCGGCGAGCGGCACCGAGAACATGATGATGAACGGATCGCGCAGCGATTCGTACTGGGACGCCATGACGGCGTACACGAGCAGGATCGCCAGGACGAGCATCATGCGGAGCTGGCCGAACGCACGCGCCTGCTCCTCGGCCTCAGCGCCCGGTCCGACCGCGAAGTCCTGCGGCACGCGCACGTCCGAGCCGAGGCGGTCCGTCACGGCTTTCAGGGCGTAGCTGAGCGTCGCTTCGGGCTCCGCCGTCACGCGGATGATGCGCTCCTGGTTCTTACGCTGGATCTCGGTAGGCCCGGACTGATTCTTGAGCGTCATCAGGTTCTTGGCCTGCAGCACCTGGCCCTGCGATCCCGTGACGAGGATGTCGTTGATGTCCTCGATGTGCTGACGATCCTCCTCGCGCAGGCGGACGATGATCGGGTACTCGTTGCCGGCCTCGCGGAAGAAGGCGGCCTGCGTGCCGCCCACGCTCGTGCGGATGTTCTCGGCGACCCCGCTGACGGTCAGGCCGAGCAGCGCCGCCTTCGGGCGGTCGACGTGAATCGCCAGCTCCGGACGCCCTTCATCGCGGCTCACGCGCGCGTTGCGGACCTCGTGGACCTTGTCCATCGCGTTCTTGACGTCCTGCGCGAGCGTGCGCGCGATGCCGAGATCGTCCCCGCGGATTTCGATGGCGATGCGCGATTCACCGGCGCCGCCCAGGATGCGGTTGAACTGCTGGTTGCCGCCCGAGGCCCGCGTCGTGATGATGACGCCGGGGATGACGCCCGGAAGCTGCTGGTTCAACGCTTGGGCGATCTGCTCGTTCGAACGCTTCCGTTCGCTCCGGGTGACCAGCCGCAGCGTGAGGTTCGTGCGGCTGGCCGAACCGCCCATGAACCCACCGCCGCCGGCCTGCGTGATGACCGTCTGGGCCTCGGGCACGTACTCCTTGGCGAGGCTCTCGAGGCGCATCGCGACTTCTTCGGCGCGCTCCACGCGCGTGCCCACCGGCAGTTCCGCGGTCACGCTGACTTCACCCTCATCGGCCTGGGGCATCAGCTCGAACCCGATCGTCGGGAGGATCAGCGCCGCCACGGCGACCAGCGCCGTGCCGACGCCGAGGACCGTCGGACGATGGGCGAGGGCGGTATGGATGATCCGCTTGTAGCGGTTGTCCATGCCGTCGAGGAATTGCTCGCTCATCGTGTAGAGGCGCCCAGTCAGGCCGCGGCGTTGGTGCGCGGGCGGCGGCAGCTTGAGCAGCCGGGAGCAGAGCACCGGCACGATGGTGACGGCGACGAACAGGGACATCGTCAGCGAGAACATGACGACCATCGACAGCTGCTTGAACAGGATGCTGGAGACGCCCGTCAGGAAGAGCAGCGGGATGAAGACGGCGATGTGGGTCAGCGTCGACGCGAGGATCGCCGACCAGACCTCTTCGCTGGCCTCAATCGAAGCCGTCATCCGGTCCTTGCCGTGCTCCATGTGCCGGAACGTGTTCTCCAGCACGACGATCGACGCGTCGACGATCATCCCAATGCCGAGCGCGAGGCCGCCGAACGTCATCGTGTTCAGCGTGTAGCCGTTGAAGTAGAGCAGTGCGAAGGTCCCGATGATCGAGATCGGAATCGACGTGAAGACGATGAGCGTCGCACGCAGGTTGCGGAGGAACAGGAAGATGATCAGCATGACCAGGACGCCGCCGATGAGGGCGTGTTCCTGGACTGCCGCGATCGAGCGCTTGATGAAGATCGAGCTGTCGTCGAGAACGGACAGGGTGATGCCCGGCACCTCCCGGTTGACGCGCGCAACCTCGGCGCGGACGGCGTTGGCAATCTCGACGGTGTTCTGGCCGGACTGTTTCGTGATTCTGAGCCGGACGCCCGGCTTGCCGTTGATGCGCGTGAAGGACCGGAAGTCCTCTGTCGAGTCGGTGACGTTCGCGATATCGCGCATGTAGACCGGCACGCCCTGCCGCGTCATGACCACCAGCTCGCGGATCTGATCCAGGTTCTCGAACTGCCCCTGGCTGCGGACGAGATACGTCCGATCGCCCTCGTCGATCTCGCCGAGCGGAATGTTCTGGTTCTCGGAGCGGAGGAGGTTGATGACGCGCTCAACGGGCAGATCGAGCGCGCGGATCTTCTCCTTGGACAGCTCGACGTGGATCTGGCGGCGGAGTCCGCCCTCGACGGTGACCGACGCGACGCCCGGCACCCGCTCGAGCCGTGGCGAGAGATCGTGCTCGGCAATCTCACGGAGCCGGACGCGGTCGAACTGGCCTTCGACGCCGACGCCCATGATTGGCGAGGCATTCGCGTCGAACTTGAACATGACCGGCGCGTCCGCCTCTTCAGGCAGCCGGCCGCGCACGCGGTCCAGACGGTTGCGCACGTCGTCGGCCGCCTCGTTCAGGTCCATGCCCCACGCGAAGTTCATCGTGACGCGACTGGAGCCCTCGGACGAGGTCGATTCGAGCCGTTCGAGACCCGCCACCGCGCTCATCGCCTGTTCGAGCGGCCGCGTGACGAGCTCTTCCATCTCGAGCGGGCCGACGCCGCCGTAGGCCACGCGGACGGTGATGCTCGGAAACGACACGTCGGGCAGCAGGTCGACCGGCAGCCGCAGGAGGGAAATGCCGCCGATCAGCATCACGATGGCAGACAGCATGAACATCGTGACGGGCCGATGGATGGCAAGACGCGGAATGCTCATCGGGCGCTCCCTTGACCTGAAGATCTCCGGCCCTCGCGGCCCTCGCGGCCGGCGCTGGTCGGGCGTTCACTCTGGGCGGCAACGATCCGATCGCCGTCCTTCAGCGCGCCGGAGCCCGTCGTGATGACCTGCGTCCCGTCGCTCAATCCGGTCTTGATCTCCACCTGTTCGCCGTCACGGATACCGGTCTCGACAGGCAGGAACTTGGCCGTCATCACCTTTTGCGTCTGATTGCCGCCGCGCGTCCCTTCGGGCTGCGTGCCGGCAGCGGCGATGAACACACCGCTGCGGCCGTCGAGATTGACCAGCGCCGTGCGCGGCACGGTCAGCGCGTTGGGGCGCGTATCGATCGTCAGGTTCACCCGCGCGTACATGCCCGGCTTGAGGCGGAAGTCGCTGTTCGTGACCTCGATTTCCATTTCCGCCGTCCGCGTTGCGGGGTCGAAGACGGGCGCGACGCGGCTGACCTTGCCGCGGAACTGCTCGCCCGGATACGCGTCCACTTCGACTCGCGCGGGTGTGCCGGGAGGCACACGCCGCAGGTCACGCTCGACCAGGTTGGCGACCATGCGCACGGTGCGGATGTCGACGATCGACGCGACGGGCGCGTTGGTGCTCGCGAACGCGCCAGGATCGAGAAAGCGCTTGCCGACGAAGCCATCCACGGGCGAGACGATCTGCGTGTTCGACAGGGTGATCTTCAGCTCGTCGAGCCGCGCGGTCGACTGCTCGAACTGCGCCTTGGCCAGATCCACCTGCGCCAACGCCGCCTGATACCGCGAATCCACGTCGTCGAACGTCTGCTGTGGAAGCAGCTGACGCTCGTAGAGGCTGCGCGACCGTTCCAGATTGTTCTGCGCGAGCTTGAGGTCGGCCTGACGCTGGCGGATGGATGCCTGCCCAACCTGGTACGAGGCTTCAGCCTGGCGCACCTGTTCCCTGATCTCGCTGTCCTCGACCCGCGCGATGACCTGTCCCTGGCGGACCGGGTCGCCCAGCTTCACGGTCACCGACTGCAGGCGGCCGTTCACGCGCGGCACGACTTGCACGGTCGCGGCGCCGATCAGGTTGCCGACGATCAGGATCTGCTCCGCGAGCGACGCGCGCTTGACGGAGGCGAACTCGACGGGCATCGGCGGGCGCACGACCCCGCCGCGGCCTCCGGGTGCGCCGCGACCCGACGAGCCGTTCGCTCCACGTCCGGCCGGATCCGCGCCATCGCCGTTGCGGTGATAGGCGATCGCCCCGACGAGGGCGAGAACGGCCACGATGACGATGACGATCGTTTTGCGCATTGTTCGATGCTCGGGGGGCCCGATCCGCTCGCCGTCGCAGGCGGACCCGGACGACCTTACCGTGGGCTTATCTGCGCCCGCTGGAAGTCGACGAGCGCCCGGCGATAGTTCAGGTGCTCGCGCAGCTCGCGGTTGCGCGCATCGGCCAGGTCGCGCTGGGCCTGGACCACCTCGAAGTTCGTGGCCATGCCGACGTCGAGCTTGCTCTGGGCGGCTTCGGCGCGCTTCACGGACAGCTCACGCGCCGCGGTCGCCGCCTGCACGGCTTCCAGCGAGCTTCCGACGGCCAGCGCTGCGGCCGTCACTTCAGTGGCAATCTGCAGTTCGATGGCTTTGATCTGCGTCTGGTTCTGCTGAATGATCAGCTGCTGCCGGGCTTTGTTGGCCTCCGCCTGGCTCGTCCCGATTGGATACGCGAAGTTGAGCTGAAGCGTCCACGTCGGCGCGTCCCAGGAGCCGATGCCGCCCAGCGCGTTCCACCAGCCGGTCGGCGGAAGCGGCTGATCCAGGAATCGGCCGCCGCGACCATCCAGGCGATAGATCGTCTGCAAGTTGAGCGTCGGCAGCGTCTGGTTGGTGAACTGCCGCAGCGAGACATTGGCGGATTCGATGTTCTTGCGCGAGCTCAGGAGGTCCGTGCGGTTCGCCAGGGCGTTACGCACTGCCGCGTCGAGGTCGATCACCTCGTTGCTGGGTCCCGGACGGTCCACCGCATTCAGCGTCGCCGACCACAGCGGGTCTTCGGTGCCGCTGACGATCAAGCGCTTCAGCGCGAGATCCGTATTGCGCAGCACCGCTTCCGCGTTGACCACGTTCTGACGCCGCGTGGCCTCCTCGGCCTGCGCCTGCACGATATCGATGGGCGCCATCGTGCCAATCTCGACGCGGGCCCGATTGTCCTGCACGAGCTTCGACGCGAGATCCAGCGACGCGCGCTGCGCCTCGAGGTTCAGGATCGCGAACGCCAGTTCCCAGTACGCGATGCGTACCTGCGCAATCGTGCTCGCCGTGGTCGCCTGCAGATCGAGCTCGGCCTGGTCCTGCTGGATCTCGGTCGTCAGAAGGTTCGCTCGCGTGTTGTCGATTTTCCAATTCTGCAAAATTGGCTGGGTGTATTGCGCCTGGAACGTCGAACCGTAGCTTGGATTGATGGACGCGTTGTTCTGGGTCGTGAACTGGCGGTTGTTGTTCCACGAAATCGAGTAGTTCCCGCCGTGCCAGGGCACCTGCTGCGTCATCCCCGCGTCCCAGTTGTTCGTGTCCGTCGTCGTCTTGTCACCGCCGTCGATCGTCACCCTCGTGTTGAGGCTCGTCGCCGAGTTGGCCCTGAGCATGGACGTCACATTCGGACGGTAGAAGGCGCGCGTGGCCGCCAGCGAGTAGTCGAACGTGCGCGGCGTCAGGCGCTGCGACGCCAGCGTGAGGTTGCGCTCGAGCGCGCGTGCGACGGCTTCGTCTGCGGTCAGATCGACGTTCGGGCCCTGCCTGGCTGACACGGCCTGCTTGCCGTCTGTCGTCTGCGTCTGCAGCTTCGCCATCGCCTGATCGATCAGCGACTTCACGTGCGCATCGGTCGGCGCCTGCGCGCCGGCCTGCGCCTGCGCGCCTGCCGGCTTCGCCAGAACTACGGCCAGAACGGCCGGAACAAGGATAGATAAAGTCTTTCTCACGAAATGCCTCCAGGAGACCTGCCGGGATAACCGTGGACCTCGACCTCAGCGCGAGGGCCTGTTGTCGCGGGATTTGTCCGATTGCTTCTTGCGTTCCTGCTCGCGCCGCGCGCGCATCGCGTCGACCTTCACGCGCTGCTCGGGCGTCAGCACCAGGTGCATCTTGTAGATCATCACCGTCCGTGCAGCGTTGAGCTCGGCCCGGAGCTTCTCGTACCGCTCGACGAGCTGCGTCACCGTCGCGACGTCCGCGGTATTCTCTTTCACCGTTTGAGAAAGCGTGTCTTCGAGCTTCTCGAACTCGTGCCAGCGCTCGCGCTGTTTCGGCGTCGTCGCTTCCCAGATCTGGTTGATCTGTTTGGACTGCAGATCGGTGAGGCCGAGCTCCTTCCGGGTGTCGGGATCCAGCCACCACTTCGTCCGCGGCGGATCGTCGGAACGAGCGCCGTTTTCCGGCTTCTTGGGGTCCTGCCCGCGCTGCTGATGGTCGCAAAGCGACGCAGCCGCACTCGGCGTAGCGAGGAGCGCAACCAGAAGGACGCCAGCGAAATGCCTGACCATATGTTCCTGCTCTCCCGTCAAGGATTTACACGGCGTATTACGACCTTTTTCGTCACCTCGTTTACTGCCGGTTGACAACTTTTGTCCACTCCGGCCCCCGGCTCGTCGTCGTAACCCACTGATACTACTCCAGAAAGCCGCTGGCAGTCAGCTTGCTTTCATGCCCGCTGTCGTGTCCGGTTCGGTTGACCCGAACCGGCCGTTCTAGATAAAGAGCCTGATCGGAGGGCGGGGTAATCGGGGACGAAACGGAGGCAGCCAATGCCGCGGAATCGTTGGGCGATTGGACTGGGTGTAGCGGTGCTCCTGATGCTTGGCTACGGGATCGGCAGAGCCAGCGACCGCACCGACGACGAAGCCGTTCTCACCGTTCAGGTGACCGCCGCCGATCACGAGGTCGTTGAGGGGTACTTTTCGCTCGGAGAGCAGGCCACGCTGGTGGTGAAGCCGGGAACCGACGTCCACCGTTTTCTCAGCCGGAGCCGGGGACAGAAGATCACGATTACGATGACCCAAGGTGCCAGCCGCACGCTCTCGCGGCTGGATAGAGATAGATAGTCTGGTCAACGAGTAAAGCGCTCGAGTCTTTCGATCACTTCCCCGACGATATTGTTTGGCGTCGAGGCGCCAGCGGTCAGGCCGATGGTTACCGGTCCCGAGGCCGGTAGCCAGCCGCGCGATGCCTCTTCCCGGCTCGCCGCTGTCGAGGGGGCGCCGACGGGGCGGTGCCTGACTTCGTCCGCCGAGACGACCGACTCCGGATCCGCGATGTGAAACGTCGGCACGCGGGCGGCGCAGATCCTCGCCAGATTGCACGTGTTGCTGCTGTTGTACCCGCCCACCACGAGCATCAGGTCGAGTGGATGCGCGTCGAGCAGCGCGATCACCGCATCCTGTCGCTCTTGCGTCGCGGAGCAGATCGTATCGAACGCCCGAAAGTGATGGGCGAGGTTGTCCTCGCCGTAGCGCTCGGCCATAGCGGCCTTGAACATCTCGCCGATCTCGAGGGACTCGGACATCAGCATGGTCGTCTGATTGGCACAGCCAATCCGCACGAGGTCGAGATCGGGGTCGAACCCCGGCGACACTGCCTCGGCGAATCGCGTCATGAACGCGGCGCGGTCCCGGCCGTGGCGGATGTAATCGCAGACCGTTTCCGCTTCACGCCGATCCAGGACGACCATGTACCGCCCGCGAGGTGATTTGAGCGCCTGGGACGCCGTGGCGCGGGTCTCCTCGTGTCTGACCTTGCCGTGGATGATCGCGGTGTACCCGTCCTGAGCGTACCGGACGACGTTCTTCCAGACGTTCAGAACCGAGCCGCACGTGGTGTCGACGAGCGTGCAGCCCTGGTCGGTGAGTCGGGCGAGATCCCCAACCGTCACGCCAAAGGCCGGCAGAATCACCACGTCTCTGGCGCCGAGCGCGCCCCATTCCTCGCCCTCGTCGCTCAGGAAGCGGATGCCGGCGGCACGCAGCCGGTTGTTGACGTGCGGATTGTGAATGATCTCGCCGGTCAGGAAAACGTTCTGCTCGGGGAACCGGCGTCGCGCCTGATACGCGTAGTCAACCGCGCGATCGACGCCGTAACAGAAGCCGAACTCGCGGGCCAGGTGTACGGTCAGCCGGCCGGTCCGGTACTGATAGTCGCCGTTGCGGACGTCCTCGACGATGGAGCTGTGGTAGGCCGCCGCCAGCTCGGCGGCGACCGCCTCCTTCATGTCGAGACCCTTGCGGAAAATGAGGGGCTGCGGAGACGCCACTAGCTATCTGGGCCGATCGAGGTCCCGGGCGCGGGGCGTGATGTCGTCCATCGGTTGGAGCGCCCGCACACGAATGGAGCTCTGCGGACCGTCCCCTTCGTACAACAGCGTTTCGTCGGAAACTGCGTTCGTCGGCGTGAGCCCGCCTGGCTGCTGAACGGTCTGGGGCCGCGGGGTGAGACGCGCCACCTCGGTCCCCTCGCTGCCGGCGCGGCCGATCGGACGACGGAAATCGAGGAACTGTCCGGCCGCCAGGCCGATGACGAGCCCGGCGGCTGCCGCCGCGGCGATCCACCGCTGGGCGTTGCCCTGAGTGGAGGTGATCGGTCGAGCGAAACGCGGAAATGCGATCACGCGCGCCGGGCGTTCGAGTGCTTCGAGCCGCCGGAGAATCTGCGTCTGCTGGGCCGCGAGCCGCTCGGCGGGGAAGACGTGATCGGCCTGGGCGTGGGCTTCGGTGCGGACACCGTCCAGCCAGCTGCCGTAGGCGGCCGCGCGCGCGCGGCAGTCCGCGCAGGACGCGAGATGCGGGTGGGCGATCGATCTCCGGTCCGCGATCGAAGCGGTCCAGATCTCGGCCAGGGCGGCATCGTCCAGGTGCCGCTCACCGTTCAACCCGAGTCGATTAAGAATGGACACGGCGTCTTTCTCCCGTCGGCGCGACGCTCGCCGCATCTTCGGCCAACAGCGTCCGCAATCGACGAATCGCACGAAACAGATGCACCCGCACGGTCGACTCGTTGAGGCCCGTCAGCGCGCTCACTTCCCGCGACGTGAACCCCTCGTAGTGGCTGAGCATGAACACCGACCGCTGCCGTTCCGGGAGGCGTGCCAGCGCCCCCGCGAGTTTCCGGCGACGCTCATGCGCCAGCAACTGATCTTCCGGCGAAGGCCCTCCGGCCGGCATGCGCTCCGCGAAATCGCGCTGCGTGGGCGAGGACTCCGGCATCGGGACCAGCCAGCGTTCCCGACGCGTCCGGGCTTTGATGCGGTCCAGGCATCCGTTGATCAGGATGCGCGTGAACCAGACCTCGAACGGCAGCTCCTCGCGAAACGAGGCGAGGTGAGAGTAAGCCTTGACGAAGGCATCCTGCACCGCCTCGTCCGCTTCGGCCGCGTCACGCATATAGTGGAACGCGATCCGCGCCGCGCGTCGCTGATGGCGCGACACCAGCTCGGTGTACCGTTCCCGCGCCTCCGCGTGACGTCCTTCCGCCTGCAGCGCCTTGACCGCAGAGGCAGCGGCGCTGTCGGCTTCACGGCTGGGGAGGCTGGCCGCCTGGGCTCCTGACATCTGATTACGTTTTTCAGCTGCAGCTGTTTACCGTGGGGCCGGTCGCCCCGCTGAAGCCTTGTCCATTATACGGGACGGCCCTCCCGAACGCCCCATGTCGCCTCTCGTCGCGGCGGATAATATGGCGGTATGGTCGGCGACACGGCAGGACCGCCCCATCAGGGGCGGCCCAGGGCCTTCGAATTCGTCTTTGCGCGCCTTCGCTATGACTCCGGGGACTGGGACTACAACCCGAAGGTCGCGGCCAACGTCCTGAACTCGGTCGTCGAGTACACGACCATCCCGGTGTATCCGGAGGAAGTCGTGATTGCGGCAGCGTCCGAGGAGCTTCTGTCGTTTCCCTTCCTCTTCATGACGGGTCACAAACTCGTGCGCTTCAGCCGCGAGGAGCGCGACCGCCTTCGGCAGTTCGTCGAGCACGGCGGGCTGCTGTTCTCGGACGACTGTAACCACGACGTGAACGGTCTCTACGCGCGCAGCTTCGAGCAGGAGATGAAGGTGACGTTTCCAAACGGGGGAGCGATGCCCAAGCTGCCGCGGACTCATCCGCTGTATCGCAGCTTCTTCAAGTTCGAGGACGGGCCGCCGACGACGTCACACGAGCTCAACGGCTGGGGCGACGAGATCGTGCACGACTACCTGCGCGGCATCGAGCATCGTCACCGCGTAGGCGTGCTCTACAGCAACAAGGACTACGGCTGCGAGTGGGACTACGACTGGCGCAACAAGCGATTCCAGCGCGAGGACAACACGAAGTTCGCGGTCAACGTCGTCGTGTACGCGATGACGTCGTAGATCCAGGTCTTCGGTTGCTCAATGCGCCGACCGTCTCGATCCCTGAGCCAGCACGAGTCTCGTTCCCGGATAGTACTGGTCGAGCACCTCGTCGAGCGTCGCGCCGGCGCGCAGGCGCGCGAGCGTGCCGGCCTGGCAGAGTCCGACGCCGTGCCCGAATCCGCGCCCCGAGAACGCGAAGGTTGCGCCTTCGCGCCGGACGTCGAACCACGTGCTCCGGATTGTCCGCGCGCCGAACGCGCGCGTCAGCGCCTGACGCAGGTCCTCTCCTCTCACGTCGATCTGCTGCGCGCCCCGGATCGTGACGCGCTCGGCGCGGCCCGCGTCGTCGCGCCTGGCGACCGTGATGGCCACGGGACGGCCGGCGCTCGCCGTGCGCTGATCGGACTTGAGCGCCCGTGCCACATCGTCGATGGAGGCCACGAAGCTCCAGGCCGCGTGGGCGTCGAGCGGGACGCCCGTGTCGGGACGTGAGACGAGATAGGGCCGGTTGACGCTGCCCCAGACCGATGACGCAGCGCTCGTGTGCCCGCCGCAGTCCGCATGAAACAGCGCCTCCGCCGGCGCGCCATCGAACCACAGAAGCATGCCCGACGTGCGCCGCACGGCCTCGGACGCGGCAGCGGACCACCGCGACGTCTGCACGCGCCCGGGCTCGAAGATCTGACAGTGCGTGGTCGAGCAGAGGTCGAAGCCCTCGCTGGTGTGACGAGCCCTGTGAGCGACGGCGTAGGTCCTGCTGATCACCGCCTGCACTTCGAGCATGCGCTCGACCGTTTCGAGATCGCCCGCCGGAGGCGCGAACTCGCTGATGGCCGTGGCCAGCACGTACTCGTCGAGCGGAACGTTACGGACGACAGGCTCGCCCCGTTCCATGCGCTGGATGCGTACCGTCTCGGGCAGGGACATCTCGGCCGTGGGCAGCGTCGGGGACGTTGGTACCATCAGGCAGGCTTGCGCGATCAGACAGCCGAGAACGAGGAGGAGCGGACGCCTCATGCCGATCATATCGGTGGAAGCGAATGGTAAAGTTAGCGCGACTGGCGGCTCCGACCACCCACAGACATGGCCCGCGTCCTGGTAATCGATGACGACCCCGGCGTGAGGGAGAGCATGGGACGCATGCTCCGCACGGCCGGCTACACCGTTCAGGCTGTCGCGACGGGCGAAGAAGGCTTCGAGCTCGCGCGCGGCGATGCGTTCGACGTGATCCTGTCCGACATGCGCATGCCCGGGCTCTCGGGCCTCGACGTGCTGCGAAAGCTGCGCGACGTGCGCGTCGATGCGTCGTTCATCATCATGACCGGCTTCGGCACCGTCGATGCCGCCGTGGAATCGATGAAGCTCGGCGCGGTCGACTTCGTCCAGAAGCCGTTCTTCCGCGACGAGCTGCTGATGCGCGTCCGCGCCGCCGCGGATCGGCGTCAGCTCGCGCGGCAGGTCGATCTTCTGCAACGCCAGATCCAGCCCTGTGCGTCGCTCGATGCCCTGGTCGGCGAGAGCCCGGCCATGAAGAAGGTCAAAGACAGAATCCAGCGCGCGGCGGTCGCCACCGGAACGGTCCTCATCACCGGCGAGACAGGCACGGGCAAAGAGCTCGCGGCGCGCGCGATTCACGCCGGGAGCCCCAGGGCCGAGCGCTCGTTCGTCGCCGTGAACTGCGCGGCGCTGACCGAATCGCTGCTCGAGGCAGAGCTCTTCGGCCACGCCCGCGGCGCATTCACTGGCGCCGCGACCGCGCGCCCGGGCCTGATCGAACACGCGTCGGGCGGCACGCTGTTTCTCGACGAGATCGGGACGATGTCGAAGTCGCTGCAGGCAAAGCTGCTGCGCGTGCTCGAGTCCGGCGAGATCCGCCGCGTTGGCGAGAACGAGAGCCGGACGGCCGACGTGCGCTTCGTCGCGGCGACGAACATCGATCTGAAGACCGCCGTCGCGGCGGGGGACTTCAGGAGCGATCTGTACTACCGCGTCCACGTGCACGACGTCCACATGCCCGCGCTCCGCGAGCGGACGGGCGACATTCCGCTCCTGGTGGCGCATTTCCTCGCGCGCTACGGCCGCGGCACGGCCGTGACCGGTTGTTCGCCCGCGGCGATGGCGGCGCTGGAATCGTTCTCCTATCCGGGGAACGTCCGTCAGCTCGAGCACCTCGTGCAGCGCGCGGTGGCGACCGCGCAATCCTCGCAGCTCGAGCCGGGCGATCTTCCCGAGGAACTGATGGCGAGTCCACCCGCGCCCGCCCCTCCCGAAGGCACCGTTGCGGCCGCCCGGGAGAAAGCGGAGCGCGAGATGATCGTCGCCACGCTCGCCCGCAGCCAGGGCGAGATTGCGGCAGCGGCGCGCGAGCTTCAGGTCAGCCGAACGACGATGTGGCGGCTGATGAAGAAGCACGGCATCGAGGGCTGATCTCCTCCGCAGATGTTTCAGAGCTGAAACGCGCCCGCGTTTCGGACCTGAAACGCGCGCACCTCCGTTGGGCCGGAGTCGCGCGACGCGCATACCGCTAAACCCTTGAGGGACATCTGCTTGACCTCGCGCCCGCGGCGAGGCGTGGCCACGGCCCGGGACTTGCCACGTCCCGTCAATCGCGCACGTGTGCGTTCAGCACGCCGCGCTTCCATCTGCAATGGCTCAACAACCGCTTTCACACGTCGACGACCCGACGATCGAGCGAGCTCACGCCCGCAGCGACCTGCAGGCGATCGACGACATCGTTCGCGGCAAGCAGGAGTGGGAACGCACGTTCGACGCGATCAGCGATCCGATCGCGGTGTTCGACGACCGCGGGCTGCTGCTGCGTGGCAACATGGCGCTTGCCGGCCAGCTTGGCCGGCCGGTCACGGAAATCCGGGGATCGAAGTGCAGCGAGGTGGGTTTCTGCGGCGGTCAGTGCCCCGTCTGCGCGGTAGGCCGGGCGCTCACGCGTGATGCCGCCGAACGCGCGGAGATCACGCTCCCCGACGGGCAGATTTTCAGCGTCACCACGTTCCCCATTTGCGCGGGTCCGGATGGCGCGGCCGTCGTCCAGGTCGCCAAGAACGTCACGGAGGAGATTCGCTCGGCCCGCCGTCTTCAGCGTCTGAGCGACGAGCTGGGCCTGGCGAACGCCCAGCTGACCGCGACGCTCGAACGGCTGAATTCGACGCAGGCCCAGCTGCTGCAGGCCGAGAAACTCTCGGCGATCGGTCAGCTCGTCGCCGGCGTGGCGCACGAGCTGAACAACCCGCTGACGACCGTCATCGGCTACGCGCAGCTGCTCGAAAGCGAGCTGCGCGGGGGCGAGTCGAACCGTCCGGCGAGCGCGCTGGCGCAGGACCTCCAGCGCATTGCCGAAGAGTCCGCGCGCGCGGCGCGCATCGTCCGCAATCTGCTCGCGTTCGCGCGTCGTCAGACGGCTGCGCGTGTCCCGCAGGACGTCGCCGACCTGGTCAATCGCGTGCTGGTGCTGAGGAGCTACGACCTGCGGCTCACCGGAATCGAGCTCGAAACCAAGTTCGAGCCGGACCTGCCGCTGGTGGTTGCCGACGACAGCCACCTGCAGCAGGCGCTGTTGAACCTCATCCTGAATGCCGAGCAGGCGATGCGCGGGCGATCGCTGCGCCGCATGGTGGTCAGGGCTCGTTTCGATTCCGCCGCCGCCGCGGTGGAGCTGTCCGTGTCCGACACGGGTCACGGCATCGATCACGCCAACCTCTCCCGCATCTTCGACCCGTTCTTCACGACGAGGGACGTCGGAGAGGGCACAGGTCTCGGGCTCAGCATCTGCTACGGGATCGTGCGCGATCACGGCGGCCAGATCTCGGTCTCGAGCAAGGTGCAGGTCGGGACGACGTTCTCGATTCTCCTGCCGGCGCGGGTCGAGCTGCAGCGGGCGCCGGGGCCGTCCATTCTCGTCGCGCACAGCGACCAGGGCGAGCGGGAGCTCGTCGCCGCGGCGCTCAGCGGGTGGGGCTACGGCGTGGTCTCGGCCGGCTGCGCCCGCGAGGCGTTGGCGTCGTGCGGCCGGCATCAGCTGGACGCGCTGCTGATCGATCGCGGGGTTCTCGGTGGGGACCTGGAGGGCTGGCGCTCGGCCCGGGCAGACGCGGCCCGGCGGGTTCCGCTCATCGTGATGGGGATGGCGTCGGACAACAGCGAGCTCGATCGGTTCGGGCGTGACGAGGCGACCGCCGTACTCACGCCGCCGTTTCAGTTGCGATCGCTTCGCGCCGCGCTTCGTGCGGTGCTGGAAGGGAAGGACGCATGACAGGGCAGCGACCTCTGCTGGTCATCGTCGATGACGAGCAGGGCATACTCGAAGTCGTTTCGCGCTTTGCCAGCCGTGCCGGCTTTGAGGTCGTCGCGTGCGGGCGCGGCAGCGAAGCCGTCGGGCTCGTTCAGAGCCGCCGGCCGGATCTCGTGATGGTCGATCTCCGGATGCCTGACGTCGGCGGGCTCGACATCCTGCGGGCGATTCGGGACATCGACTCCCATTGCCAGACGCTGCTGATGACCGGCTACGCGTCGGTCGACACCGCGGTCGAGGCGATCAAGCTCGGCGCGCTCGACTATCTGAGCAAGCCGCTCGACTTCGGCCGTCTCGATCATCTCCTGACGGGCGTGCGCGAGGAGATCGAGCGGCGGCGCAGCGTCCTCTCGATGGAGGGCGACCTGGCGCGCCGCCTCGAGTTCTGCGGAATGATCGGACGCGGCCCGCGGATGCAGGAGCTGTTCGCGCTGATCCGGCGGCTCGCGCCACACGTCAGGCTGGCGCTGGTCACCGGCGAAACGGGGACCGGCAAGGAACTCGTCGCGCGGGCGCTGCACAAGCTCGGACCGCGGCACGACCGACGGTTCGTCAGCGTCAACTGCTCGGCCGGCGGCGATCCGCTGTTCGAGAGCGAGTTGTTCGGGCACGTCCGCGGCGCGTTTACCGAAGCGGTCGACCACAAGCCCGGCCTGTTCGAGGCGGCTGATGGCGGCACGCTGTTTCTCGACGAGATCGGCGAGTTGCCGGCGCCGCTCCAGGCCAAGCTGCTCCGCGTCCTGGAGCTGGGCGAAGTGCACCGGGTCGGCGCGCTCGAGCCCCGCCGGGTGAACGCGCACGTCATCGCGGCGACGAACCGCGACCTGCGCGCCGAAGTGGCCGCCGGGCGCTTTCGCAGCGACCTGTACTACCGGTTGAACATCGTCGAGGTGAAGCTGCCGCCGCTGCGCGATCGCCGGGAGGACATTCCGTACCTGACCGCAGCGTTCGTGCGGGAGATTGCCGAGCGCCTGCAGAAGACGCTCCCGGGGCTGACCGCCGGCGCCGAAGGGTTGCTGACCGCGGCGACGTGGGAAGGCAACGTGCGCGAGCTGCGCAACGTCATCGAGCGCGCCTGCATCCTGGCCGACGGCGAGTTCATCACCGAGCGCGAGCTGGCGATGTGCATGCCGCAGCCTGGCGGGCTGCCGGAACCTGATATTCACGTGGCGATGCCGCCGTCGCCGAAGGCGCGACGCCGATCTGCTCAGCGACGTCGAACGCGATCACATTCAGCGCGCGCTCGTCCGCACGGGCGGCAACAAGAAAGCCGCGGCAAAGCTGCTGGGCTTGAGCCGCCGCGCGCTGTATCGGCGGCTCGAACGGCTGGATCTGTCCGACACGATCTCCCGACGGCGGCACACGGCGATGCTCGGAGCGTAACGGTGGCGGGATCTCACGAAACTACCCTGAAATCATCGGTCGCGAACGGGGCGTCAGGCGAGTCCGGACGCTCGGTGCTCATCGTCGACGACGAGGCGGCGGTCCGGAATCTGATGCGGCGCTGGCTCGAGTCGCGGGGCTATGCCGTTGCCACAGCCTCGGGCGCGGAACGCGCGCTGGAGGTCATGGCTGCGGCACCGACCGCCGTGGCGCTCTGCGATCTCCGCATGCCCGGACACGACGGCATGTGGCTCGCCGACCGCTGCGGCACGACCATCCGGAGACGGCCGTCATCATGGCGACCGGTGTCCAGGACGTCGCGCCGGCACTCAAGAGCCTCCGGCAGGGCGTCGTCGAGTATCTGACCAAGCCGTTCGAGCGTGATCGGCTCTGCGAGGCCGTCATCGCGCGCGCTGGAGTGGCATCGGTCGGCCTGCGACTCGCGGCGCTGGCGGGAGCTGCTCGCAGCAGGAGATGTGCGTCCGCCACGCCCACCTCGCCCGGCTCATCGAGTCGGCATCCGTCGCGTCCGAGGGGGATCTCGACGCGCTGCTTTCCCTGTGCACCGCCGGGGATGCCGACGCTTACGCCCATGCGTACCGCGTCGCCGCGTTGTCGGCCGGCGTGGCGCGGTCGCTGAAGCTGAGCGAGGACGAGGTCGGGACGATCGAGCGCGGCGCGCTGTTCCACGATCTCGGCAAGCTGGCGATGCCGGAGGCGCTCCTGCGCAAGCCCGCGCCGCTGACGATCGAGGAGCAGAATCTCATTCGCGAGCATCCGACGCTCGGCAGCAGGCTGATCGAGCGGATTCCCTACCTGGCGGCGGCGGCGCTGGTCGTTCGCGACGCCCACGAGCGCGTCGACGGCCTCGGGTTCCCGGTCGGCCGGCGAGGCGAGGACGTCTGGCTCGGCGCCCGGATCGTCGCGGTCGCCGACGCATTCGACACCATGACGCGGGCCCGCGTTTTCCGGGACGCGATCGCCCCGCCGCAGCCCTCGCCGAGCTCGACCGCTGCAGCGGCACCCAGTTCGATCCGGCCGTCGTCGACGCCTTCAAGCGCGTGGTCGACGAACGCGCGGACTGACCTGAGATTCGGCCGTCCGTCAAATTGACTTCCCGCCGTCCCTGTCAGTCCACGATCCCCACTCTGGACTTGTGGCCCGTCCACCATTCCCCTAACCGCGAGGAGCAGATGGCACAGGCGCAGCAGCAGGCGACTGGTCTCGAGAGCCACGGCATCACCAACGTGGCCCGGGTGTACTGGAACCTCGAGTGTTCCGGCGCTGTACGAGGAAGCGGTGCATCGCGCGGAAGGCGCGATCTCGGTCGACGGCCCGCTCGTCTGCCGCACCGGCCAGCACACCGGCCGCTCGCCGAACGACAAGTTCATCGTGCGGGAGCCCTCGAGCGCCGAGCAGCGTGTGGTGGAGCAAGGTCAACCGGCCGATCGAGCCGCGCCATTTCGACGCGCTGCATCAGCGGCTGCTGAACTACGTCGAAGGCCGCGAGCTGTTCGTGCAGGACTGCTACGCCGGCGCCGATCCCGCTACCGGCTGCCGGTGCGGATCATCACCGAGCAGGCCTGGCACAGCCTCTTCGCGCGGCACATGTTCATCGACGTCCCGGACGTCGACGGGCGTCCCCGCGCACACGCCGGAGTTCACCGTCATCGACATGCCCGGGCTCCACGCCGACCCGGCGCACCACGGCACGAACTCCGAGGTCTTCATCCTCCTGAACTTCGCGAAGAAGCTGGTGCTCATCGGCGGCACCAGCTATGCCGGGGAGATCAAGAAGTCGATCTTCACCGTGATGAACTACCTGCTGCCGCTGCGGAACGTGCTGTCGATGCACTGCTCGGCGAACGTCGGCCGGCCGGCGACGTCGCGCTCTTCTTCGGCCTGTCGGGCACCGGCAAGACGACGCTGTCGAGCGATCCCGAGCGCAGCCTGATCGGCGACGACGAGCACGGCTGGAGCGAAGACGGCGTCTTCAACATCGAAGGCGGCTGCTACGCGAAGATGATCCGGCTCTCGGCAGGAGGCCGAGCCGCAGATCTACGCGACGACGCAGCGGTTCGGCACGGTGCTCGAGAACGTCAGGATGGACGCGAACACGCGCACGCTCGATCTGGACGACGACTCGCTGACCGAGAACACGCGCGGCGCGTATCCGCTCGAGTTCATCGACAACGCGTGCCGTCCGGACAGGCGGGGCATCCGCGGAACATCATCATGCTGACGGCGGATGCGTTCGGCGTGCTGCCGCCGATCGCACGGCTGACGCCCGCCGGCGCGATGTATCACTTCCTGTCGGGCTACACGGCCAAGGTCGCCGGCACCGAGAAGGGCGTCACCGAGCCGAAGGCGACGTTCAGCACCTGCTTCGGCGCGCCGTTCATGGTGCTGCATCCGACCGTGTACGCGAAGTTCCTCGGCGAGCGGATCGCGCGGCACAACGTGCGCGTCTGGCTGGTCAACACCGGCTGGACGCGGCGGGCCGTACGGCGTCGGGTCGCGGATGAAGATCGCGCACACGCGCGCCATGATCCGCGCGGCGCTGTCCGGCGCGCTCGACCACGTCGCCGTACGAGACCGATCCGGTCTTCAACCTCGACGTTCCGCAGAGCGTGTCCCGGCGTGCCGCCCGACGTGCTGAATCCGCGCAACACCTGGAGCGACAGGACCGCGTACGACGAGCAGGCGCGCAAGCTGGCGCACATGTTCATCGAGAACTTCAAGACGTTCGAAGCCGACGCGGCGCCGGATGTCAAGGCGGCAGGACCCAGGTGAGGTTCACCATGCAATGCAGCATTCAGCATGCAGCGATGCGGAATTGCTCGAGCCCGTCATCGGCCTCGAGATCCACGCGCAGCTGCTGACCGCCACCAAGATCTTCTGCGGGTGCAGCACCCGGTTCGGCGCCGCGCCGAACACCGCACGTGTGTCCCGTGTGCCTCGGCCTGCCCGGCGCGCTGCCGGTGCTGAACGGGCGCGCCGTCGAGTTCGCCGTCCGCGCCGCGCACGCGCTCGGCTGCGACGATCCAGCCGCGTCTCGGTCTTCGCGCGCAAGAACTACTTCTATCCGGACCTGCCGAAGGGCTACCAGATCTCGCAGTACGAGCGGCCGCTCGCGACCGACGGCGCGCTCGAGTACGACGGCGGCGCGAGGCCGCGCGCCGGGTCGGCATCTCCGCGTCCACATCGAGGAGGACGCCGGGAAGTCGCTGCACGAAGGCTTCGCCGATTCGGACCGGCGCACCTATCTCGATTTCAACCGCAGCGGCGTGCCGCTCATCGAGATCGTGACCCAGCCCGACCTGCGCTCGGCCGCCGACGCGGCGCGAGTTCTTCAGCCGGCTCCGCGCGATCCTCGTCGCCATCGGCGTCAACGACGGCAACATGGAGGAGGGCAGCCTCCGCTGCGACGCGAACGTCTCGGTGCGGCCCGCGGGCGCGCCGACGCTCGGCGTCAAGACGGAGGTCAAGAACCTCAACTCGTTCCGTTACGTGCAGCGGGCGCTCGAGTACGAGATCGAGCGGCAGATCGGCGTGCTCGCGACGGCGGCCGGACGATCGAGCAGGAGACGCGACTCTGGGACACGGCGGCCGGCCGGACGGTCTCGATGCGCAGCAAGGAAGAAGCGCACGACTACCGATACTTTCCGGAGCCGGACCTGCCGCCGCTCGAGCTCGACGCCGGCCTGGATCGCGCAGCATCCGCGAGCACGCTGCCCGAGCTGCCCGACGCACGGCGCGCGCCGTTTCGTCGACGCAGTACGCGCTTCCCGACTACGACGCGGCGCTCCTGACGCAGTCGGCGGAGCTCGCCGACTATTTCGAGGCGACGGCCGCGGCGTGCGGGCAACGCGAAGGCGGCGAGCAACTGGATCATGGGCGAGCTGACCCGGAAGATGAACGAGCACGGCGATCGGCGATCGACGACGTGCCGCATGACGCCCGACGCGCTGGCGGGCTTGATTCGGCTCGTCGACTCGGGCACGATTAGCGGACCGATCGCCAAAGAGGTCTTCGAGAAGATGTACGCGTCCGGCCGACCGCCGCCGAGACGATCGTAGCGGCCGAGGGACTCGCGCGGATCGACGACGAGGCGGCGGTCGAAGCGGCCGTCCGCGACGTGCTCGCGCAGCCAACGCCGGCGCCGGTGGCGCAGTACCGCGCCGGCAAGCAGCAGACGTTCGGGTTTCTCGTCGGCCAGGTGATGAAGGCGACGACGGGGCAAGGCGAATCCCGAGCTGGTGAATGCGTCTAATGAAGCGACTTCTGGATGCCTGACGTGGAGAGATTCGGCTTCGGCGCGCCGCGGACTCCCAGTGATCGAAGCGCACAACGCATCTCGAAGATGTACAGCCGCGGCGTCTACGCGCTGCGCGACCTGTCGCTGCGCGTCGACAAGGGGGACTTCGTCTTTCTGACCGGACCGAGCGGCGCCGGCAAGTCGACGCTCCTGCGCCTGCTGCTGCGGCAGGACGTCCCGTCGGACGGCCAGCTGGTCGTCGGCGGCCGCAATCTGGCCGACGCTGACGCGCCGCCAGGTGCAGGCCTACCGCCGCTCGCTCGGCTTCGTCTTCCAGGACTTCAAGCTGCTGCCGACGAAGACGGTCCTCGAGAACGTCGCCTTCGTGCCGCGCGTGCTCGGCATGGCCGATCACGCAGCAGCAGCGGCGGACGTTTCAGGTGCTGAAGTGGGTCGGCCTGCAGCACCGGATGAACGCCTATCCGCTCGAGCTGTCGGGCGGCGAGCAGCAGCGCATCGCGATCGCGCGCGCGCTCGTCAACGATCCGCTCATCATCCTCGCCGACGAGCCGACGGGCAACCTCGATCCGGATCTGTCGCTCGAGATCATGAACCTGTTTCGCGAGATCAACGCGCGCGGCACGACGGTCGTCGTCGCCACCCACGATCGCGAGCTGATTCGCCGCGTCGGCCGGCGCGCGCTGACGCTCGATCACGGGCAGATCGTCGAGGTCGCCTGACGTCACCATGCGTGCGCTCAAGTATTTCCTCGCGAAGCGGCCGCCAGCCTCTGGCGCGGCTGGCGCGCGGCGCTGCTTGCCGTGCTGACGATTGCGGCCGGCCTGTTCGTCCTCGGCTTCTTCCTGATCGTCAACGCCAACCTGCAGCGTCTGGTCGGCCGATGGAGCGAGGCGGCCGAGCTGTCGGTCTACCTGAAGGACGACTGTCACCGGACCAGCTGCAGGCGATCGAGGCACCTGATGGCCGCAAGCGGACTGGCGGTCCGAGCGGCAGCTACGTCTCCAAGTCCGAGGCGGTCGACGAGGTTCCGCCAGGATTTCCCGGACCTGCGCCGGCACCGCCGACAGCTCGAGAGCAATCCGTTTCCGGCGTCGTTCGAGGTCCGGCTCGAGGCGGGAGGCCCGGGATGCCGAAACGGCGGTCGACTCGCTGGCGGACAACGCTTGCGCAGCTGCCGGCGTCGCGGACGTGCGCTACGACCGTCGCTGGCTGAGCCGGCTGAACGCCGCCATCCGCGTGCGTCCGCAGCATCGGCGCTGGTCATGGTCGCGCTGCTGGCGCTCGCCGCGGCGCTGACCGTCGCCAACGTCGTCCGGCTCGCCGCCTACGCCCGGCGTGACGAAATTGAAATCATGCAGCTCGTCGGGGCGCCGTTCGCCTACGTCCGGGGCCCGTTCGTCGCGGAGGGCGTCCTGCAGGGCGGCGCCGGTGCGCTCCTGGCGCTCCTGCTGCTGTGGGCCGTGTTCCTCGTCGGCAAGGCCAGCTACGGACCGCTGGCGCTCGAGGCGTCTGGGCCTCGGGACGATTACGTTCCTGCCAGCCGGGACTCGTCCTGATGCTGGTGCTCGGGGGGATGCTGCTCGGATGTGCTCGGTGGCTTGATCGTCGCGCGCAGCGTGCGCTGACCCCGCGGGCCGATGCGTCGATCGCAGACCCCCGTTGACAGGGTTCCGCAGCGCGTTTACACTCGATTATCCAGCCCAATATGAACCAGGCGAGGAGTCGCATGGCACGGTCGTCAGCCCGTCCAGGGTTCCGAGCGTACCCGTGTCAGCGTTCCCACCGATTTCTACCGCGAGGAGTTCATCAGACATCGCCAGTGCCTCGCCGCACAGCGCGAGTACTTTTCGGAGCGCGCGATCAGCGACGCCGATCGCGCCCTCGCCGGGTGCTCGGCCAGCTCGAGCAACTGTGTGCGAAGGATGATGCGGATCAGGTCATCGGACGGCTGCTGCGCACGTTCAACGCGGTGACTGGCTTGTCCGGCTGGTCCGATCCCAAGCAGCTTCACTAATCCGGACTTTCTCGATCCTGACTTTCTGACAGCCACCCTCAAGCGGCTGCGCGATCACGCCGACCAGATCCTTCGCGGTGCATTAGAAGCCGTCGAACCGGCACGGCTTGCTGCGCGCGGCGCACGAGCGCGGCGCGCTCGATCGCATCACCCGTGCTGTCCCTCACGTCTGGCGCCGCTCGAGGTCGACCTGCAGTGCGCGTGATCGCGGCTGGCAAGGCCGCGTGGCCGATGGCCGTCGCGTTTTCGGACCTCGAGATTCGAGTTCGCACGCGGGGTCATCGCCGGTCCGCGGATCCGCCAGCTCCGCGACCAACCGTTTGAATGGTTCGATGCCGGACATCCGCTGCCGAATGACGCGAGCGTGGACGCGGCCAGGCGCGCGCTCGAGCTCGCGCGGCAGACGGACGAGGATGACTGGCTGGTCGTTCTGCTGTCAGGGGGAGCGTCGGCGATGCTCGCCGCGCCCGCAGCGGGGCTGACGCTGGCCGACAAGGTCGAGACCACGAAGGCCATGATGATCGCCGGCCTGCCGATCGACGCGCTGAACTGCGTTCGCAAGCACGTGTCGAGCGTGAAGGGTGGGTGGCTGGCAGCGGCCGCGGCCCGGAGCCTGACCCTGGCACTCTCCGATGTTCACGGTCCGATCCCGGACGATCCGTCGGTCATCGGATCGGGCCCGACCGTGGCCGACCCGACGAGCTTTGCCGACGCCGTCACGATGCTCCGCGATGTCCCCGGCATCCCGGCCCGTGTTCGTCAGCATCTGCAGGACGGCGTCGCAGGCGCTATCCCTGAAACGATCAAGCCGGGCGATTCACGGCTCCAGCGAGGCGCATTACGACGTCATCGGCAACAGCCGCACGGCGCTCGAAGGCGCCCGCCGCGTCGCCAGCTCGCTTGGGTACGCCGTCAACGTTGTCGGGGAGCCGACGCGGGGTGAGGCGCGCGTGGCGTCCCGCGAGTTCGTCGCGCGCGCGAGGCAGGTCGCTGCGGAGGGTGTCAGGCCGCTCTGTGTGCTGGCGGCCGGCGAGACGACCGTCCACGTCACGGGCCGCGGGCGTGGAGGCCGGAATCAGGAGTTCGCGCTGGCCGGAACGCCGATGCTTGGAGCCATCGGTCGCGCGGCGCTGCTCGTCAGCGCCGGCACCGATGGCACCGACGGTCCTACGGACGCCGCGGGTGCTATGGTGGATTCGTCGACGCTCGAGCGTTCGGCGCGCGCGGGCGTCGACTGGGAATCACGACTCGCCGACAACGACGCGTATCACTTCTTCGAGCCGCTGGGCGATCTCATCGAATGGGGTCCGACCGGAACGAACGTGGGCGACATCCACGCGCTGCTCATTGCGTGAGCAATCACTTTCGCGTGAGCAATCACTTGACGATCGTCGCCACCAGCTCCACGGTGATTTTCCGATCCGATGTCGGATCCGAGGCCTGCGACAGCATCATGGGCCTGCCGGATTGAACGATCAGCCCGAGTCGCTCGTTCAGGTTGGCCCGTCCTTCTCCGCTCGTCGCGTTCTCGGTGCCGGGTTTGGGCACGTACTCCAGCGCGAGGTGAAGGCGAATCATGCCGTCCCCGATGATGGTGGGCGTCGCATCCACGTTCAGATTGACGTTGAAGGCGTCGCGCGCGTTGCGCACGACGCCGCCGCTCCGGATGCTGCCGCTCTGCCGGTCCGCCACGAGCATGCTGACGGTTCTCTTGGCGGGGTCGCCGGGCCCGGCCTGGTCGGTGATCGTCAGATCGAGCTTGATGTTCACCGGTTGCCCTTCCGGTCGCGGTGTCGCTGCCGGGGCGGCCGGCTTGGCGGTCTTCGCGGGTGGCTTGGCTCTCCTGCGCCTGCAAAGTTCCGGTCAGCAGGAACGCTGTCGTGAGGACGGCGAGCGCGCGTTTCAACATGCAATCTCCTTGGGGCCGCTCAGCGCGGCGTGGATATTGGTGCAATCTCGAGGGGCTCGATGGTGATCGGCTTGAGGGTCAGGATTTGCTTCTGCTCGACTTGCGTCATCGTGATGGGCTCGATCACCTGTAAGGCTTCGATCTGGACGAAAGGTTCCCCGGGGTCCTCGGATTCGACTGACGCCGCCTGCACGCGGCCCGCAAGTGGCCGGTCGTCCTGTACCGGCCCGCGCGCTGGGCCGACGACGACCTCCGTTGGCTTGACGGGCGCCGTCGGCGCGGGACCTGCGGACGTCGGAGGTGCTGGCTTCTGGACCGCGACGGTCATGGGTTGTGGCTCGGTGGACCGGTTGGCGAAGAACAGGCCGATGGCGACGATCAGGAGTCCGGCCGCCGTCGCCAGCCGTGGGAGGGTCAGCAGACTGGACGGCCGGGTCCCGATTTGCGCGAGCACCCGATGTCGCATGCCGGGCCGCGGCTCGGCACTCATCATCTCGCGCACCGCGCGGTCGATCGCGTCGTCGAGATGCTTATCGTTCATGTGCGTAGCCAAGCGCCGTCATCTTGGTCTTGAGCACGCGTCGCGCTTCGGCGACGCGCCACTTCACGGTGCCGACGGGGACGCCCAGCATCTGTCCCATCTGCTCGTAGGTGTATTCGCCCGATCCGGCGAGCAGCAGCGCGTCGCGCAGCTTGCGGGGCAGCGACCCGATCAGGCGCCGGACGGCCCGCTGCAGATCCGCGGCTGCCACCTCCTCGAAAGGCGAAGGTCGGTCGCCGGCCAGGTCTTCGATCCAGTCCGACTCGTCGTCGGTGGTCGCGGCGGGGGTGACGGTCAGGCGCAGCCAGCGCGTCAGGCTCTTGCGACGGTCCAGCGCTTTGCGCCAGGCGATGGCCAGCAGCCACGTGCGGAACGCCGACTTCGCCTCGGAAGCTTGCCCAGCTTCCGGTATGCCGTCACGAACGCCTCCTGGGCCACATCGTCCGCCTCGGCGGGCGACCCGACCGCCGCGAGCGCGGCCCGAAAGACAGCGCGGCGGTTGCGTTCGACCAACTCGCCGAACGCGTCGGTGTCGCCGGCCTGGGCCAGTCGGACCAGGTCCAGGTCGGAAACCTCAACGGGTCCGGTTCGTGTCACACAGTCAGTAGACTCGTCCACAACCCAGCCAGTTGGAAAAACTGCGTATCAGGTGCCAGCCACCTTGTCGGCCGAAAGGTGCCAGGCACCTTTACCGCAAAAAGGTGCCTGGCACCTAAGATGGAGTGATGGTGGATCAGGAAGGGCTTCTGAAACTTGATGCGGGACAAGGTGGAGCATCCGGCTACGCCTCGCGAACTGATGCAGCGGCTCAAGATACCGCGAGAGCAGCGGGCGACGGTGACGAGCGCTCCTGAAAGACGCTCGCCGCGTCGGGCGCCCTGGTCCAGACCCGCGGCAACCGGTTCGGTCTCCCGGACCGGATGAACCTGGTGGTCGGGCGCATTACCACGCATCCTCGCGGGTTTGGCTTCGTGGTGCCTGACCGCCCGCTCGACGACGTGAAGGGCGACATCTATATCGCCGGCAGCAACCTGAACCAGGCCATGCACGGCGACCGCGTGGTGGCCCGCATCGAACGCGTGACGCGACCGCGGCGCCGAAGGCCGCATCCTCCGCATCCTGGAGCGCGGCGCGTCGACGATCGTCGGTCGTTACGACGTCGACGGCAAGGGCTCGGATTCGTCGTGCCCTTCGATCGGCGGCTGATCATGGACGTCCAGATTCCTCGAAGGCGATCAGGCGGACGCCAAGCCGGGCGACATGGTGATCGTCGAGATCACGCGCTGGCCGACGTCCGCGCGCGGCACCGCTCGGCCGCGTCATCGAGGTCCTCGGCGACATCGACGAGCCCGGTGTCGACACCGAGATCATCATCCGGAAGTACGGCATCCCGGACGAGCACGGCGAGGCGGCCGTCGAGGAAGCGCGACGCCTCGGCGGCGAGGTCAAGGAGCGCGATCTCGCGGGCGGACCGATTTCCGGCCGCTCGTGACGGTGACGATCGACGGCGAGCATGCCCGCGATTTCGACGATGCGATCACGATCGATCGGCTGCCGAACGGACAACTACTGGCTCGGCGTGCACATCGCCGACGTCGCGCACTACGTGCCCGGAGGGCAGCGCCCTGGACGACGAGGCCTACGAGCGCGGCGACCTCGGTGTACTTTCCGGAACGCGCGGTCCACATGTTCCCGTCGGAGCTGGCGACGGGCCTCTGCAGCCTGAACCCGCAGGTCGATCGTCTGGTGCAGTCGTGCCTGATGGAGATCGACCGGCGCGGGAACGTCGTGCGTTACGAGCTGCACGACGGCGTCATCCACAGCAACGCGCGGATGACGTACACGGAGGTCAACGCCATCCTGACGGACAAGACCCCGACGTCGATCGCCCGGTACACGCGAGCTCGTGCCGCTGTTCGAGCTGATGCACGAGCTGTTCGAGATCCTGAACACGCGCCGCCCGCGTCGCGGATCGATCGACTTCGACCTGAAGGAGCCGGAGATCGTTCTGGACGACGAAGGGCTGGTCGAGGAGATCATCGCGGCCGAGCGGAACGTCGCGCACAGGATCATCGAAGAGTTCATGCTGGTCGCCAACGAGACCGTGGCGCAGCATCTCGACGACCACGACGATGCCGACGCTGTACCGCGTCCACGAGGATCCGGATCCGCTCAAGGTGGAACGAGTTCGAGGAGTTCATCTCGACGCTCGGCTACAGCCTCGCCGCGTCCGGCTGCGGAGGTCACGCCGCGGCGACTTCCAGAAGCTCGTCGAACGGATGCGGGGCACGCCGGAAGAGAAGCCGATCGCGTTTCTCATGCTCCGGACGATGCAGAAGGCGCGCTACGACGCGTCGAACCTGGGTCACTTCGGGCTGGCGGCGACGAGCTACACGCACTTCACGTCGCCGATACGCCGCTATCCGGATCTCGTCGTCCACCGCACGCTGCGCGAGGCGACGCCACGGCCAGATGACGGAAGAGCGCCGCGAGGAACTGACCGACGAGCTGCCGGAAGTCGCCCGTCACACCTCCGAGCGCGAGCGACGGGCCGACGATGCGGAGCGGGAGCTGGTGCAGTGGAAGAAGGTCCGCTTCATGGCGGACAAGGTCGGAGACGAGTTCGACGGCTACATCACCGGCGTGACGCGTTCGGGCTGTACATCGAGCTCGTCGAGCACTTCGTCGAAGGCATGGTGCACGTGTCGACCATGGCGGACGACTACTACCGGTTCGTCGAGCGCGCGCACGTGCTGAAGGGCGAGAACACCGGCAAGATCTACCGCCTGGGCGACCGCGTCAAGGTGCAGGTCGTGAAGGTCGACATGGAGCGCCGGCAGATCGACCTGGGCCTGTCGGAGATTCTCGAACGCCGTCGCGCGAGTCGGAGGAGAATCGCGGTCCGCGCCGCAGCAAGGCGGAGCCGAGCCGCGAGCAGCGGCAGCGCCGCGGGTCCTCGCCGGACAAGGCGAAACGGCGGAAGCCGCGCCCGGGAAAGAAGGAGCGGGCTCAAACGCAGGCAATGAGCACGTGCGTTCGATCGTCATCGGCACGGCGGGGCACATCGACCACGGCAAGAGCGCGCTGGTGCGCGCGCTGACCGGGACCGATCCGGATCGGCTGAAGGAGGAAAAGGAACGGGGCATCACGATCGATCTGGGCTTCGCCCATCTCGAGGCGCGGCGATACGACCTTCGCGTTCGTCGACGTGCCCGGGCCACGAGCGGTTCGTCAAGAACATGCTGGCAGGCGCCGGCGGCATCGACCTCGTGCTGCTCGTGGTGGCGGCGGACGAATCGGTGATGCCGCAGACGCGTGAGCACTTCGACATCTGCCGGCTGCTCGACGTGCCGGCCGGCGTCATCGTGCTGACCAAGAGCGATCTCGCGGATCCGGAGACTGCAGGAGCTGGCGGCGCTCGAGGCTCGCGAGCTGCGTGCGGGATCGTTTCTGGAAGCAGCGCCCGTCGATCCGCGTGTCGGCTCGACGACCGGCGAGGGGCTCGACGCAGTTGCGGCCGCGCTCGTCGAGCTCGCCGCTGGCGCGCCGCGCGCGGCCCGCCGACGGTCCGTGCGCGGTTGCCCGTCGATCGCGTCTTCCGCGTCAAGGGCTTCGGCACCGTCGTGACGGGCACGCTCGTCTCCGGGTCGATTGCCGACGGACCAGGAACTGATGGTGCTGCCGCGGGAGCGCCGCGTCAAGGCGCGAGGCCTCCAGGTCCACGGACGCGGAGCAGACCGCGGCCGACGCGGGACATCGCGTCGCCGTCAATCTGGGCGGCGTCGAGGTCTCGGACCTCTCGCGGGGCGACACGCTGTGCGAGCCCGAGTCGCTTCGCGCCGACGCGCCGGTTCGACGTGGCGATCGACCTGCTTCCGGACGCGCAGGCCGCTTCGGCACGGCGCGCGAGTGCGCTTTCATCAGGGAACGAGCGAGATGCTTGGACGAGTGGCAATCGCCGGTCCGCGCGGCGACGAGGACGGCGTGGCCGAGGTGAGGCCGGGAGGTTCCGCCTACGCCCGCATCCGGCTGGAATCGCCCGCGGTCGTGACGCGCGGCGATCGCTTCATCCTCCGCGCGTATTCGCCGTCGGTGACCATTGGCGGCGGCGTCGTGCTCGATCCGAGCCCCGCACGAAGCGCCATCCGCACGCCAGCCGGCACTGTCTCGATTTCGGCGATTGGACTCAGCGCGCGCGAATCCCGTCCGGCGATGTGGAGTTCGTCGAGGAATTCGCCGGCGCGGGCCTTCCAACGGAACGCGCTGGTCGGTCGTGCGGGTTTGTCGACGGCGGAGGCCGCCCGCGCGGTCGATCGTCTGGTCGGAGCAGGGCGTGTGACGATCGTCGACGACCTGCTCGTCGCGCCGGACGCTCTCGACGGGTTGAGCGCGCGATTGGTTGCGAGAGCTCGAGGCGCATCACCGTGCGCAGCCGCTGTCCGAGGGCTGCCGCGCGAGGAAGCCCGGGAGCGAATCTTCGGCCGGGCCGCTTCGTCCGTCTTCGATCACGTCATCAGGCGGCTCGTGTCGCGAGCGGCGATGGTCGCGCGCGACCGCCTTGCGCTCGCGGGGCACGCCGTGTCGCTGCTCGCCGGAGGAAGCAGCGGCGCGCACGGCGCTGGAACGAGTCTACAGGGAGGCGGCGCTCGCGCCGCCCGACCTGACGGCTGCGGCCGCCACCACCGGGGCGAACACCGTCGTCGTCGAGCGTGTCGTCAAGCTGCTGCTGACAGCCAGGAGCGCTGGTGAAGCTCGACACGCTGCTTGTTCCACGCGGACGCGCTCGATGCGACTGAAGACGGACGTGCGAGCGGTTGAAGACGGACGCGCAGCCCGCGCGCATCGACGTCGCATCGTTCAAGGATCGCTACGGCATCACGCGCAAGTACGCGATTCCGTTGCTGGAGTACCTTGATCGGGAGCGTGTGACGCGGCGGGTCGGGGACAGCAGAGTGGTCCTGTGACGCGCCCGCGGGGAGGAGGAGCGAGCGCCTTCAGCGATCGTCGCGGGGGTTCGCCCCTTCGCGGGTCGCGTCCTTGAAGTTCCGGATGCCCTTGCCGATCCCGCGGCCGATCTCCGGAAGGCGGCTTGCGCCGAAAATCAGGATGATGATGAAGAGGATGACGATCAGTTCGGGAATTCCGAGAGCCCATGGATGCTCCTTCAAGCTGCGCGCGGGAAACTGGTTCATTCTATCACCTTAGTTCTGTGCGTGGCGGCTGGCCTGCTCGGGCCGGCCGGCGGCCAGTTCTCGTCGGGCGTCAATCGTGGTCGAGGTGTACGCGACCGTCACCGACCAGACGGGGCGAGCCGGTTAGCGGGCTGACGAAGGAGGATTTCGAGGTCGCCGAGGATGGCCGAGCCCCAGGCCATCTCCACGTTCGCCGCGGGTGACTTCCCGCTGACGGTCGCGCTCGCCCTCGATCGCAGCTTCAGCATGGCGGGCGAACGGCTGGCCGCCGCGAAGGCGGCCGGGCGACTCTTCCTGGGTCGAGCTCAGCGGCCGGACGATGAGGCCACGGTCATCGCCATCGGGTCGCAGGTCGATGTCATCGCGCCGCTGTCGACCGACCGGAAGCGGCGCAGTTCGCGGCGCTCGACCGCCTCGATGCGTTCGGGACGACGGGCCTCTACGATGCGATCGTGCGCGCGATCGATCTCACGCAGCCAGGCAAAAGGCCGGCGTGCGCTCGTGATCCTGTCGGATGGCGACGATCGATTCAGCAAGACGGACGCGGACGAGGTCTTGAAGAGGGCGAGGCGCGCCGTCGGATGTCTCATCTACCCGATCGCGCTGGGCGCGATCGCGGCCACCGCTCTTTGCCGAACTGGCGGCGTCACCGGCGGGCGGTCCTTCCATGTCACGGATGCCCGAACGCTGCCCGGGATCGCTGCGAATCGCGTGGCACGCGAGCTCCGCCAGCAGTACCTGCTGGGCTACACGCCCGCTCGTCCGCCGGTCGCCGGCTCCGGCGAATGGCGATCGATCGCTGTGAAGGTGCGCGTCCCCGGCGCGATCGTCCGCGCAAGAGACGGGTATCAGGTGCAATGAGCTATGAGCTGTCAGCTATCAGCTGTCAGCAAAACCAGCTGAGAGCTCAAAGCTGACAACTGTAGCTAGTGCCCGAACAGCTCGAACATCAGGCGCAATTCGAACGTCTTCAGCAATCGCTGCCGCAATCCGCGATACCCCTGCCGCCCGGCCACCAGATCGGCCATGACCCGGCGGATCTGGGGACTGCGGGTCAACGCCGTTATCAGCAGGCCGGTGAAGCGCGGCCTGAAGAAGCGCGCCTTGAGTCGCGCCGCACGGAGCAACTCCGAGTAGATCTCGTCGTGCACGCGCGCGGTGTAGGTCCGGCCGGGGTCGCCCTCGTCGAGCAACGCCTCCGCCGCCAGATCGCCGGAGCGCAGCGCGAAGTAGATCCCCTCGCGCGTGATCGGATCGACGAGCCCCGCGGCATCGCCCAGGAGCATCCAGCCGGGCGCCGGCGACGCGCTCGCGCGCAAGCCCTGCTTCGTCGAGCGACGGGATCGGCCAGCTGTAGCGTTCCATCGTCGTGTCGCTGCCGACGTGGCGCGAGATCCACCGCGCGGCCGACGCCAGCAGCCCGGCCGACGTCGCGTCGTCGGCCTGCGCGCCGATGCCGATGGCGAGATGATCCGGACGCGGAAACGACCAGAGATAGCCGGCAGGCTCGTCTTCGAACTCGACGACGATGTCGCGCGACGATCGATTCCTGACGAAATAGCCGGTCGCGATCGACAGATCGGCGCGGTCGAAGGGCCGCAGCACGCGGCGGCGGACCAGGCTGTTGGCGCCATCGGCGCCGAGGAGCCAGCGAGCGGTCAGATTTCCGGTTCGAGTCGCAATGGTCCAGGAGTCCGCGCCAGGGCGGACGTCGATCACGCGCTGCGGGACATGTTCGGCGCCTGCGTCGATCGCCGCGCGAAGCAGAGCACCGTCGAATTCGCGGCGACCCGCCACGACGAGCGGCGGCACGCTGCCGTCGTCGGACGTCAACGGGACACGCGCCTCCCGATCACGGTGGAGGAAAGCGGCGGTTTCGATCGCGACCGAGCTGAGGCGCTCGACGGCACACGCGGGACGAACCAACTCGAGCGCGCGGCCCGTGATGCCTCCGCCGCACGGTTTTTCGCGTGGATGACTTCCGTCGATGATGCCGACCCGTGCGCCAGCGCGCGCCAGTCGATAACCAGCCCACGCCCCGGCCGGGCCGGCGCCAACTATCAGAGCGTCCAGAACGTCGACGGTGGACATCGACCTTTCATCGTAAGATACCCCAGGTGGTGCATCCACTGATTCTCGCCGTCTTTCCCGACGCCGAAGCGGCCGCCTCCGGCACGCGCAGCGTGCACGAGATGGGCGTCACCCGCGAGCAGATCTCGGTCGTCACGCGCAATCACGACGAAGCGGGCGCGCTCGCGGCGGCGCTCGACGCAACGCCCGGCGCGGACCTCGAGGATTCACGTCCCGCCGCTGTGCTCGGGGAACTGAGTGGTCTGGTGCTCGCCGCGATTGCGATCGTCCTGCCAGGAATCGGCCCCATCGTAGCGGCCGGTCCGCTGTCAGCGGAGCTCGGAGAAAGCGCCGGACACGCAGCGGGCAGCCTCGCAGCCGTGCTCGAAGCAGCAGGAGTGCCCACGAGACGCGCCGAAGAACTGGAGCGATCGGTTCAGTCGGGCGCCGTAGTCATCGGTGTCCACGCCACGACGGACTCGGTGGCGGCAATTCGAGAGACGTTGTCGGCGGCGGGGGCCACGGGTGTCGACACGGCCGAGTGGAAGGACTAGCCGGCCTTGAACACTACGTACACCGTCGGCGTATTTCAGGATGTCCCTTCAGCGGCGCTGGGCATCGACGCGCTGATGGCCGATGGCTTCGGGGCCGAGTCGCTTTCGATCGTCTCGAAAGCGACTGCCGAGGCATCGGAGCTGATCGAGCGCGTGCTCGGCGGGGGGCTGACCATCGAGGTGAAGGGATTGGGATCGGCGGTTGCCCGTGGATCGCTGGTGACGACTCTGCAGGGGAGCGACGACGGATTGAGGGCCCGGGGCTTGTCTGGAACGCTGGCGCGCGCCGGGTTTCAGAGGCACGACGGGTCTATCTTCGAGACGCTCGTCGGCAGGGGCGGCGTACTCGTGGCCCTGCAGGGTGAGCCACGCGCCGCCGATGCTCTGGCCAAGCTGCATGCGTACGGTGGGGGAAACGCGGCCATTGGTGCCTGGCACGGACGGGTCTAGATTTCCGGACGAAGAACGCGAGTTCCGGAGCCAGTAGACGACATCGAACGTCCAAAGATCGAAGCAGCGGAGCCACAGTCTGTGGTGGTTGTGCCCGGCTTTACGGCCTGATGGCTGAGGCACCCATCTTGCACCTTGCGCATCCTGGCCGGGTCAGCCACAATGGGTTCTGGCCCTAGATTCACCTGAAGTTCAATGTCCGAGTCATACCAGGCAGAAAGCCCGAACGCCAGCTTCATGGCCGGCAGGGTGCCGACCCTGCAGAAGAACTCTGCGCGATACGGCAACGCCTTCAGTTTTTCGTTCGTCAGCCACATCGTCATTTTCCTGCTCGGGCTGTTCATCGTCACGCTTCCGGGAGCGCCGCAGCCGGCGCCTTCGAGCGCCTTCAGCGTAAAGAACATCGTCTGGCTGGCGCAGCCCGGTCCGGGTGGTGGCGGCGGAGGCGGTGGTAACAAGACGCCGGAGCCTCCTCGTCCGGCCGAGCTCCCCAACAAGGACAAGATCACGGTTCCTGTGACGAAGCCCCCGAAGATGGAGGCGCCGTCCAAGGAGGTCCCGCAACAGCAGCTGACGATTCCTGCGCAGATCATGCAGTCCGGCGTGGAGCAGCTGCCCGGCGCGGTCAACGCGGTTGCGGCGCCCACGTTCTCGCAGGGGCCGGGGAGCCTCGGCGGCGCCGGCACGGGGCGCGGCACTGGCAGCGGTCCGGGGTGATGGCTCGGGTCTGGGGCCAGGGTATGGCGGGGGATTCGGCGGCGGCGCCTACAGGCCTGGCAACGGCGTGACGCAGCCGAAGCTGCTCGTCGAGGTCAAACCCAATTACACCGCCGATGCCATGCGCGCCAAGATTCAGGGCGTCGTGTGGCTCGAAGCCGTCGTGCTGGAAAACGGATCCGTCGGGCAGGTCCGCGTGACGCGTTCCCTGGACCCGACCTTCGGGCTCGATCAGGAAGCCGAGCGCACCGTCAAGAAGTGGCGATTCGCGCCCGGCACGAGGATGGGTGAACCGGTGCCCGTCCTGATCGAGATCGAGATGTCCTTCACGCTGAGGTAAGTCGGGCCCGAGACCCAGGCGTCCCCGAGTCTCGAGCGCTGAGCCTTCCCCCTACTTCCTGATCCCGATCGTGTAGTCGATCCAGCAGAATCCGGGATCCACGCTCACATCGAACAGCCCATCGAGGCCGTCGTTCGTCGTTGGACGATTGCCCCCGGTCGCTGCCGGCGTTTCCTGGACGGCCGGATCGAGCGCGCGCTCGATCTGCGTCCGGACGTCGTCGATGTGGAGCCGGGTCGCCCGGTCGGTGGTGCGCGCCGTGGCGCTCCGCAGGTCGGCGTCGAGCAGCTTCAATTCGCCGCGGAAGAACGCCCGCGCGTCGTCCACGGCCGCCGCGCGGCCGTTGATCCGATCCGACAGCGTTTCGATGTACGCCCGCTGCAGATTGCGGCGGTACGCATCGACCTTGACGGGGGAGCCGTTGTAGAACTCGCTCCAGACTCCCTTGCGCACGTCGGCGAGGAAATCCAGCGGACGGTACGCCGTCGCGCCGTCTATCGCGTCCTGTTCGACGAGACGCGCGAGGCGCGCGCTGTTGAGCACGGAATTGAGGACGCGCTGCTGCCCGGTGCGGACGCGATCCAGAACGCCCACGGGCTCGATGCGCCGCAGGATCTCCGGATTGATCGCCCAGGTCGGCGTCTGGAAGGCGTTCTCATTCAGGAACCTCACCGCCCCTGCCTGCTTCTCGCGTGAGATTGGCGTGAAGAGCACGCCGGTCTGGCCGGTGTGCTTCTCCTGCGAGCTGAAGCCGCCGATGATCGCGGCGACGTGATTCATCTCGGTGGTCCACTGGCCGAGCATCCTGCCGTACAGCTCGTCGAGATCGTTGTAGGGCCGTCCCGGCGTCGCCGTCGTGGCGGTCATGAGCATGTTCGCCACGCGCTGGAGATTCTTCATGCCGAGCGTTGTCGACGCGACCGCGTCCTCGTCTCCGACGGCTTCGGTCAGTTCGCCCGGGTCGGTGCCGGCCGAACCCGTCGTCGAGAACCGCAGCCACGGGCTCCCGTCCTGCTGACGCGCCCACTCGTCGAGCGTCTTCTTCTCCTCGTCCGGCGTGCGGGCGCCGGGGATCGGTTTGTATCCCCACATCGTCGCAAACTTGTCGTACGGACCGATGCCCGGCACGAGGTCGGCGAGATCGATGTTGTCCTCCGGCTGCGCCACGTAGTTGAAGCGTGAGTAGTCCATCAGCGTGGGCGTATGGCCCATCTTCTTGACCCACTCGCGATCGCGGACCTTCGCCGCCGGGTACATCGAGCTCGCTTTCATGTTGTGCTGGAAGCCGAGCGTGTGTCCGACTTCGTGAGCCGCGACGTACTCGATGAGGCGCCCCATGAGGTCATCGGGAAGCGGCAGCGTCTTCGCGCGCGGATCGAGCGGTCCGACCTGCACGAAATACCAGTTGCGCGCCAGGTTCATGACGTTGTGGTGGAACTGGATGTCGCTCTCGAGGATTTCTCCGGTCCGCGGATCGTGAATGTGGGGCCCCGAGGCGTTCTGCGTGGTCGACGGGAGCCAGCGGATGACGGAGTAGCGGGCATCCTCAGGACTCCAGTCCGGATCCTCCTGGGGTGACGGCGCTTCCTTCGCGATGATCGCGCTCTTGAAGCCCGCCGCTTCGAACGCCGCCTGCCAGCTTTCGATGCCTTTCTTCATGAACGGCACCCACTTGGTCGGCGTCGCCGGATCGATCCAGTAGACGATCGGCTTCACCGGCTCTGAGAGCGCCGCGGACGGGTCTTTCTTCTCCAGTCGATAGCGCGTGATGAAGCGTCGCTCCGGCGAGCGGTGCTCGTCGACGCTGTAGTCGAGCTGCCGGACGGTGAAGTATCCGACCCGGTCGTCGAACAGCCTGGCCTGCATCGGCTTCTCCGGCAGCAGCACCATGCTGTAGTGCATCAGCACGCTGTGCGTGCCCGATCGCAGCGGCGGCGCCCCGCGGCCGCCACCCGGCGCCGGCGGGCCACCCCGCCCGCCGCCCGCGCCCTGCTCGGGCGGGTTGTTGTAGGTGTGTGTCGCTTCGATTTCGATGTTCTCGGGGAAGGAGACGCTGCGCTCGACGAACGACCGCGAGGCGTCGAACGCCCGCGCCCCGACGCGCGTGCGCCCGCTGAACTCCGGAACGTCGGTCGTGAAGAGCCGCGTGACGTCGATGACGGCGGCGTCATCTTTTCCGAGCGCTTCGATGTTGAACGCCATCACGATCGGGCTGTAGTTCGCCGCCTCGACCGCCTTCGCGATCGGGTTGCCGAATCCGCGACCACGTCGTACGACACGGCCCGCAGCAGGATGCGATCCCCGCGCCGCTCCCACTTCACCACCCGATTGCCCGCCGACTGGCCGCCGTACCCGGCACCGAGCGTGGTTCTGGCAATCTGGCTGACCCAGAGGAAGTCCCGGCCGAGCCGGCCTTTGGGTATTTCGTAGTAGACGCGGTCCTTGATGCGATGAACGGTGAACACGCCGTCGTCGGACTTCGCATCCTTCGTGATGACCCGGTCGAACGGCCTGATCTCGGGCTCAGCCGCGCGGCCACCCCGGCCGCCTCCCGCCGGCTGCGGAGGATCCTGAGCCGGTGGATCCTGGGCAACCGCCAGGGCCGGACTCAAAGCCAGAGCCGCTGCCAGCACCACGCGATGAAGCTTCATAATCCATCCCTCCCCGTGCGATGCGTTATAAAGGGACAAGGGACAAGGGACAAGGGAAAGGGCAACGTAAACCGGTAACCAAGAAAAAAGGCCCGGCCGGCACAGATTGCCCTGAGCCGGCCCTTACTGTCCTTGCCTTTTCACTTGTCCATGTCGACTTCACGCTTTCAGAGTGTCAGTACATGCCGCCCATGCCGCCGCCGCCCGGCGCCGGGGCGTCCTTCTTCTCCTCGGGGATCTCGGAGACGAGCGCCTCGGTCGTGAGCAGGAGCGACGCGATGGACGACGCGTTCTGCAGGGCCGTGCGCACGACCTTGACCGGGTCGATGACGCCCGCCGCGACGAGGTTCTCGTACTTGTCGGTGGCGGCGTTGTAGCCCTCCTCGCCCTTCGCGTCCTTCACCTTCGACACGACGATCGAGCCTTCCTGGCCGGCGTTGGTCGCGATCCAGCGCAGCGGCTCGTCGATGGCCTTGCGGATGATCTCGGCGCCGACCTTCTGGTCACCCTCGAGCTTCAGGCTGTCGAGCGCCTTGCCCGCGCGGATGAGCGCCACGCCGCCGCCGGGGACGATGCCCTCTTCGACGGCCGCCTTGGTCGCGTGCATCGCGTCCTCGACGCGCGCCTTCTTCTCCTTCATCTCGGTCTCGGTCGCCGCACCGACCTTGATGACGGCGACGCCGCCGACCAGCTTCGCCAGCCGCTCCTGCAGCTTCTCGCGGTCGTAGTCCGAGGTGGTCTCTTCGACCTGCGTGCGGATCTGCTTGACGCGGCCCTCGATCGCCTGCTGGCTGCCCGAGCCCTCGACGATCGTCGTGTTGTCCTTGTCGATCGTGACCTTCTTGGCCTTGCCGAGGTCCTCGAGCTTGATGTTCTCGAGCTTGATGCCGAGGTCCTCGGTGATCGCGCGGCCGCCGGTCAGCATCGCGATGTCCTCGAGCATGGCCTTGCGGCGATCGCCGAAGCCCGGGGCCTTGACGGCCGCGGCCTGCAGCGTGCCGCGCAGCTTGTTGACGACGAGCGTCGCGAGCGCTTCACCGTCGACGTCCTCGGCGATGATGAGGAGCGGACGGCCGGCGCGCGCCACCTGCTCGAGCAGCGGCAGGAGGTCCTTCATCGAGCTGATCTTCTTCTCGTGGATCAGGATGACGGGGTTCTCGAGCACCACTTCCATGCGCTCGGGATCGGTCACGAAGTAGGGGGAGAGATAGCCGCGGTCGAACTGCATGCCTTCGACGACCTCGAGCGAGGTCTCCATGCTCTTGGCTTCTTCGACCGTGATGACGCCGTCCTTGCCGACCTTCTCCATCGCCTCGGCGATGATCTCTGCCGATCGTCTCGTCGCTGTTGGCCGAGATCGTGCCGACCTGCGCGATCGCCTGGCCGCTCACGGGCTTGGACTGCTTCTTCAGCTCGTCGACGATGACCTCGACGGCCTTCTCGATGCCGCGCTTCAGCTCCATCGGGTTCGCGCCGGCGACGACGTTCTTCGCGCCTTCGCGGAAGATCGCCTGGGCGAGCACGGTCGCGGTGGTGGTGCCGTCGCCCGCGATGTCGGACGTCTTGCTCGCGACCTCGCGGACCATCTGGGCGCCCATGTTCTCGAGCGGGTCCTTCAGGTCGATTTCCTTCGCGACGGTCACGCCGTCCTTGGTGATGGTGGGGGAGCCGAACTTCTTGTCGAGGACGACGTTGCGGCCCTTCGGGCCGAGGGTCACCTTGACCGCGTTGGCGAGGCTGTTGACGCCGCGCAGGATGGCCTGCCGCGACTCCTCGCCGTAAATGATCTGCTTTGCCATGATTCTTTTGACTCCGTCAGTTCTTCCGATGTTGAAACCTGTCCGTGTGTTCTACGAAATGTGCCTCAGGACGTCGATGACGCCGAGGATCTCTTCCTCGCGCATGATCAGGTACTCCTCGCCGTCGAGCTTGATCTCCTGGCCGGAGTACTTGCCGAAGAGGATCGTGTCGCCTTCCTTGACGTCGAGCGGCGTGATCTTGCCGTCCTTCTCGACCTTGCCCTTGCCGACGGCGATGACCTTGCCCTGCTGCGGCTTTTCCTTGGCGGTGTCGGGGATGATGATCCCGCCGACCTTCTGCTCGCCTTCCTCGATGCGCTGCACGATGACGCGATCGTGCAGGGGACGAATACGGACTGCGGTCTGTGTGCTGCCATGGCGGTTCGTTCTCCTCAGCTGTTCGTGATTGGAATTCCGGGTAAAACCTCTGTAAACAGAGCCGGGCGGCCCATGCGGCTTAGCACTCAGCCTGGGCGACTGCTAATTGTATAGGAAGGGCCTCGGGCTTGTCAAGCAGTCGCGCCGGGCGAGTGCCAGGGCCAGGGCCAGACGCCAGAGCCGAGAGCCCGGAGCCGGGCTAGGAAGATCGCTTGATCCGGTACTCGGTCATCTTGCGCGCGACCGTGTTGCGGTGGAGGCCGAGCAGCTCGGCGGCGTCGCCGACGCTGCCTTTCGATCGCTGCAGCGCGCGCGTGATGAACATCTTCTCGAACTCGCGCCGCGCGTCGTCGTAGAGCACGCCCTTGTCGAGCATCTCCTGAACGAGCCTTTCGAGCTGATCGCGCACGGTCCGCTACTGCAGCTCGCGGCCGGAAAGGAGGCGGAAGGCCTCGACGTACTTCTCGCGCGTCCGGCGCACGACGTCGTCGGGCAGCGACGGGACCGGCGGCTGCTTGTTCCAGCGGATCGTCTCGAGGTAGTCGCGCACGTACTGCTTGTCGAAGCTCGGCTGGCCGTGGCCGGGCTCGTATTCCGCGCTGCGGCCAGAAGCGCGACGAGTCGGGCGTGAGCACCTCGTCGATGAGGACGATGTCTTGCGCCGGATCGTCGGCGCCGACCAGGCCGAACTCGAACTTCGTGTCGGCGACGATGATGCCCTTCGACTCGGCGTGCGCGGCGCCGCGGCGGTAGATCTCGAGCGTCAGCGCCTTGAGGCGCGCGATCAGCTCCCGGCCGACGAGGCGCCCCGCTTCGTCTTCGCTGATGTTCACGTCGTGGCCGCTCTCGGCCTTGGTCGCCGGCGTGAAGATCGGTTCGGGCAGCCGGTCGGATTCGCGCAGGCCCGCAGGAAGCTCGATGCCGCAGACGCTGCCGGTCTGCTGGTATTCCTTCCAGCCGGATCCGGAGAGATACCCGCGCGCCACGCATTCGATCGGAACCGGCATCGTGCGCCGGACCAGCATCGACCGTCCGCGCAGCACGGTCGGCGTGACGCGCGCAGCGGCTCGGGAAAGCGATCGACGTCCATCGAGATCAGGTGATGCGGCGACGAGGTCGCCCATCCGCTCGAACCAGAACCCGGACAGCTGCGTCAGCACCTTGCCCTTGTCGGGAATGCCGCGAGCCGAGCACGTAGTCGAACGCCGAGATGCGATCGGTCGCGACGATCAGCAGGTCGGTCGCCGATCTCGTAGACGTCGCGGACTTTGCCGCGGCGATGGAGCGTCAGACCGTCGAGCGATGTGTCGAGAAGGGGCGCGGTGGAGATCACGGGGACCTCGCGGGAGAAGGCGGAAGCTTACACGACGCGGCGCGCGTCGGAGTCAACAGCGCGTTTCAGCTGCGTCGGTGGACTCTCGGGCGCGCAGGATCCGATGTCGCCGTGGTCTCGCGCGGCGACGCAGGTGATCGTCGGGCCGCCGCCGTTGATGGCCCCGGAGGCGCGCTGTTCGCGCTCGGCTTCTTGCACGTCGATCATCTTGTCCGGCGACGGAGATCTGCTCCGTCGTTCGCGAGCGGCGTCGAGCGTGAAGCCACCGGGCGGCACGACCACCTCGACGCGGTTCGCCGCCTTCGCTGTAGATGGCGAGCGTCGCGGCCTGGTCGAGCGAGGCCGTTGATTTCGGCGTTGCGCCCATCGATTCGCGTTTCGCTGCGGAGGCCGTTCATCGTCAGGTCGCCCGCCGATCGTGGTGACCTGCATCGGGCCCTGATCTTCTCGAACTTCTCGAGCGTGACGTCGCTCTGGTTCGACTCGATCTCGACTGGCCCGCCCGAGCTCTCGACAGCCCGAATCTCGCCCGCCTGAGCCTGAAGACGGGCTTCGCCCGGACTCTCGCGAGCTGACGTCGCTGCCGCGAGTCGTCAGCTTGAGCGCGCCGACGTCGGCGATGGTGAGATCGCCGCCACGATGGGTGATGACGACACGGCCGGGAATCTTGCGGACGGTCGTCTCGCCGCGCGTCGTCGATGAGCTCGCCGTCGCGACGCCTGCTGATCTCGAGCTTGCCGTTGGTACGGGCCAACTGCACCCGCATCCTGGAGGGCACGCGCAGGGTGAGGTTGGCGCGCTGCGGGCCGGGTCAGGGTATTCGACCGAAGCGTTGACCCTCCCGCCCGCCTCGCTCGACCATGCAGGACGGTCGCGTTCGCGAGCTCCTCCGCCTCGGCGTCGTCGTAGCCGTTCGACCAGACCGGAGCTCCATACGCGACATCGGCCGATCCTCGCCGGTGATGGTCAGTTCAGCGGCGCTCCGCCGTAAACGCGAAGCTCGGTCGTGGCCGCGGACACCGCGAAGGTCTCGGTCCTGGTCAGCTCGACGGCGGATGCCTTGCCGCGCACCTCGCGCCGGACGTGATCGATGATCTGGGAGATCGAGAAGCTGCGGCCGCCGGGATTTCGCGCTCGGGGGCGGTGGCCTAGTAGACCATCGTCCCCACGACCACGAACCCGACGACGAGCAGTAACTCGCGTTTTCCCATAGACTTGGCGCGGATCTGTGGTAGAGTTTACACGTGAATGGGGGCCGGCGCGCGGTTTCGCCGTAGATCCGGTTCGCCGCAGGTCCCTGAATCCGGATTCTAATCCCTGACCTCCCACGCAATGCGGCCACCAGTTCGTACCGTCCTGATTTTCCTGCTGACGCTCGGCTTGCTGGCCTTTTTCCTGCGCAACGCCGACATGTCCGAGGTCTGGGCCGAAACCCGCCGCGCCGAGCCCGCTGTATCTCTCTCCTGGCGCTCGGCACGACCGGGCTGACGTATGCCCTGCGCGCGCTCCGCTGGCAGTATCTGCTGGCGCCGATCGGACCGACGCATTTCGCGACCGCGTTCCGCACCACCGTCATCGGCTTTGCCGCGAGCTTCCTGCTGCCGGCGCGCGCCGGCGAGGTCATCCGGCCGTACCTGCTGGCGCGGCGCGAGCGGCTCAGCGCCACTGCGGCGTTCGCCACGATCATCCTCGAGCGGCTGCTCGACCTCGTGACCGTGCTGCTGCTGTTCGCGCTGTTCGTGTTCACTGCCGCGCCGGGCGTCGTGTCCGGCGATCCAGCCCAGATGGCCCGCGTCAAACTTGGCGGCTGATCGCCGCCGTCGCCGCGTCGTCGGGCTCGGGTGTCTTTTCGCGCTGGCCGGCCATCCCGAACGGCTGGGCCGGCTGCGCCCTCAGGGTCGAGGCGGTGCTGCCGGCGAAGCTCGCGCGCGCCGTCGCACCGTTCGTCGAAACGTTCGCCCAGGGACTCGCCGTGATGCGCCAGCCCGCGTCGACTGCTGGTTGCGCTTGCGCTGTCGTTCCCGTTGTGGCTCGTCGATTGCGGCCGGGATCTGGCTGACATCGCGGGCCTTTCATATTACGTTCCCGTTTGCGGCTTCGTTCCTCGTGATGACCCTGCTGGTCGTCGGCGTCGCCGTGCCGACGCCCGGCGCGATCGGCGGTTTTCACGCCGCGTACCAGTTCGCGGTCGAGACGTTTTTTGGCGCGCCGACCGACCGCGCCGTCGGGGCGGCCATCGTGCTGCACGCGATTTCGTTCGTCCCGGTGACGATGCTCGGGATCGTGTTCATGGTGAGCGAGGGGCTGACGCTGGCGGGTGCAAGGAGTCTGGCGAACGAAAGCGACACAAGGGACCGAGCGGATGCAGCGATCCCGCCAGGCTCGGGCAAGAGGCCGGAAGGCCGCGGCGCGATGAAGTGTCCGTACTGCGGGCACCTCGGCGACAAGGTCGTCGATTCGCGCGAGAGCAAGGAAGGGGAGGTCATCCGGCGGCGCCGCGAGTGCCTCGGGTGCGGCCGGCGATTCACCAGCTACGAGCGGATCGACGAGATCCCGTATCATGGTGGTCAAGAAGGACGGCAGCCGCGAGCGGTTCGAGCGGCAGAAGCTGCTCGCCGGGCTGCTGCAAGGCGTGCGAAAAGCGTCCGGTCAGCGTCGCGTCGCTCGAGGCGATCGCCGATCGGGTCGAGTCGGCGCTGCAGGACAAGCCGGAGCGCGAGATGAGCACGGAGGAGATCGGGCGCCTTCGTGATGAACGAGCTGACGCCGCTCGACAAGGTCGCCTACGTGCGGTTCGCGTCGGTCTACCGTCACTTCCGGGACATCGGCGAGTTCATGCCGGAAGTTGAAGGACCTGCTGAACGTCGAAGAGTGACGAGCGGCCGTGAACGCTCGTCGACGGCGCGCGATGCGTGGCGATGGCGGTGGTCGTCGCGCCGCGCAGACCATCCAGGTCACGCCGCTGACGCGCGACGACCGCGTCCTCGTGACGTTCAGCTGACCGACGCGTTCACCGAGGAAGTCCGCGCCGCCATCCACAGCGGGCTGACGATCACCTTCGTCTACGACGTCGAGCTCAAGCGCAGCGACGTCGCTGTGGCTCGATCGGACGATCGAGTCCGCGCGACGTCACGGCCACGGTCCGCTACGACAACCTGACCCGCCGGTATCTCGTCACCCGGCTGGAGGACGGGCGAATCGAGCGCGCCGAGACCGTCGAGCGCGAGGAAGTCGGCGCGCGAGTGGCTGACGGCGTTCGACAAGCTGCCGCTCTTCAGCAGCTCGGCGCTCGAGCCGAACGCCGAGTACTACCTGCGGGTCCGCGCGCACACGACGCCGCGCAACGCCTCGTTCGTCTGGCCGTGGGAAGGCGGCATCGCCGGGCTCGCCAAGTTCACGTTCCTGCGGTGACGCGGTCAGCTCTCGGGGTTCTGACTCACGTTCACCGCGGTCAGAAGATGGCGATCTGATCCCACGACCATGCCCGTCCGCGAAGCCGTCCCCGCGCCGCTCCCGGCCCGGCCCGTGACCGCGCGGCCGCGGCCCGAACGCCGTCCGTTCCGCGACAACCCCCGGCTGATCCTCCTCGGCATCGTCCTGCTGCTCGCCGCGCTCGTCGCGATGGTCACGCTCGCGGATCGGTCGACCGAGCTGAATCCGGACTTCCTGAGCGAGGTCGTGCTCTACGCGCTCTCGGCCGCCGACCTGACGATGCTGGTCGCGCTGGTGTTCGTGCTGGCGCGCAACATCGTCAAGCTGGTCGTCGAGCGGCGGCGCGGGCCTGCCGTTCTCGCGCTTCCGCGCCAAGCTCGTGCTCGCGCTGCTCGGCCTGACGATCGTGCCGTCGGTGCTCGTGCTGCATCGTCGGCGGCGAGCTGATTCGCAGCAGCACCGCAGCGGTGGTTCAGCCCGCCGATCGACGACGTGCTGCGGCTCGGCGACGCAGATCGCGCGGCGACTACTACCGCGAGCGCGAAGCGCGCGGTCGCGGGGCACGCCGCGCGGATCGCGCGCGACATTCCCGCCGCGGCGGTCGCAGTCCGGCAACGCGGACGCCGTGCGGCGCGCGATCGAGCGCGGAAGTCGCGCAGGGCCGCGTCGGGCTGGTCGAGGTCTATCGGGCGACGTCCCGCGGCGGCCCGCGGCCGCGACGTCGCGCCGCTCGTCGCGGTCGAGTCGCCGGCCCTCCCGCGAGGCTACGTCGCGGGCGACGGCCGATCGTCTGGCGGCGCGCGTGGCTCGGCGGCACGGCGACGCAGGCCGCCGGAGCCGCTCGAGGGCGGCGGCGAGCTCGTCCGCGCCGGCGCCGCGATCCGCGACGCGTCAGGCCGTGCTCGTCGGCGTCGTCATCGCGAGCGATCACCTGTCGGGCGAGCTCGCGATGCACGCCCGGCGGATCACCGAGGCCTACGAGGACTACAAGCCAGCTGCGGGCGCTGAAGCGGCCGCTGCAGGGCGTCTATCTGTCGCTCTTCCTGATGATGACGCTGATGATTCTCGTCAGCGCCACGTGGACGGGCCTCTATCTGGCCAAGCGGATCACGCGCCCGGTCCAGCGGCTGGCCGCCGGGCGCGCGCGAGATCGGCGCCGGCCATCTCGATCATCGCATCGAGCCGGAGACGCGGGACGAGTTCGGCTCGCTGGTCGAGGCCTTCAACACCATGGCGGGGGAGCTGGCGGCGAGCCAGCGCAAGCTCGAACGCTCGCGCCTCGATCTCGAGCGGAAGAACCTGCGAGCTCGACGAGCGCCGCCGCTACATCGAGACGGTGCTCGAGCGCATCGCGACCGGCGTCGTCTCGATCGGCGCCGACGGCCGCATCGAGACGATCAACAGCGCCGCGCTCCGGCTGCTCGAGGTCGATCGGCCGTCGTCGGCTCGCGCGCCGACGAGGTGTTCCGCCGCGAGGATCTGCGGCCGCTCGACGCGCTGTCTGCGGCAGGCCCGCGTGGTCGGACCGGCGCCCGCGGCGCAGGAGATCGCGCTCGCGCGCGACGGCCGCGAGGTCCACCTCGCCGCCGCGGCGACGCCGCTGCCAGCGGGAAGACGGCAGCGTCGACGGCGCGGTGCTCGTGTTCGACGACGTGACGCCGCTGATCCGGACGCAGCGGGTGGCCGCCTGGCGCGACGTGGCGCGGCGGCTGGCGCACGAGATCAAGAACCCGCTGACGCCGATTCAGCTCTGCGCCGAGCGCATGCGCCGGCATTTCTCAGCCGCCGCACCGGCCTCGCGCGAGCTGGTCGACGAGTGCACGACGACGATCGTCGGCGAGGTCGAGTCGCTGAAGGCGCTGGTCGACGAGTTCGCGCAGTTCGCGCGGATGCCGGCGCCGCGAGCGGTGCCGACGGATCTCAACGTCGTGCTGGCGGACACGCTGGCGCTCTACAACGGTCTGTTCCGGGAGATCCAGATCGAGCGCCGTTTCGCGGCCGCGCTGCCGCCCGTGCGCGTCGACGTCGAGCAGATCCGGCGGGTCGTGATCAACCTGGTCGACAATGCCGTGGAGGCGCTCGGCGGCAGCGCCGCGGCACCGCGGCCGGACGGCCAGGCGCCGACGATCATCGTCGAGACACAGCACGATCGCGGTCAACGGCGTCGCCCGCATCCTCGTCACCGACAACGGCCCGGGAATTCCCGCGGCCGATCGCGACAAGCTGTTCATGCCGTATTACTCGACGAAGCGGCGCGGCAGCGGCCTCGGCCTCGCCATCGTCCGCCGCATCATCGCCGAGCACGGCGGCAGCATCGAGGTCGCCGACAACGTGCCGACAGGGACGGTGTTCACCATCGAGTTGCCGCTGTAATAATGAATCTCACGATCTCAGATCTCAGATTTGCGATCTGAAATTCACCTGATGAAACCGACAGTCCTGATCGTCGACGACGAAGCCGGCGTGCGAAGCGCGCTGAGCGGCGTGCTGCGCGACGAGGGCTACGCCGTCGAGGCCGTGGACAGCGGCGAGGCCTGTCTCGATCGCGTCGGCGCGGGCGCCGTACGACGTCATCGTGCTCGACATCTGGCTGCCGGGAATGGACGGCCTGGCGACGCTGGCGCGGCTGCGCGAGCGGCGCGTCGACGCGCCGGTCGTGATGATCTCGGGCCACGGCAACATCGAGTCGGCGGTGCGGGCGATCAAGCTGGGCGCGTTCGACTTCGTCGAGAAGCCGCTGTCGCTCGAGAAGACGGTGCTGGTCGTCGGCAACGCGGTGCGTCAGCGCCGGCTCGAGGCCGAGAACCGCGCGCTCCGCGCCCACGTCGACAAGCGGCTGACGATGGTCGGCGAGAGCTACGTGATGACGCAGCTGCGCGAGCAGGTCGCGATGGCGGCGCCGACCAACGGCCGCGTGCTGATTTACGGCGAGAACGGGACCGGCAAGGAGCTGGTGGCGCGCAGCATCCACGCGCTGAGCCGGCGCCGGACCGGGCCGTTCGTCGAGGTCAACTGCGCGGCGATCCCCGAAGAGCTGATCGAGAGCGAGCTGTTCGGACACGTCAAGGGCGCGTTCACCGGCGCGCTCCCGGATCGCCGCGGCAAGTTCGAGCTCGCCGACGGCGGCACGCTGTTCCTCGACGAGATCGGCGACATGAGCCTGAAGACCCAGGCCAAGGTGCTGCGCGCGCTGCAGGAGCAGGTCGTCGAGCCGGTCGGCGGCGCCAGCGGCGTACGCGTGGACGTGCGGGTGCTCGCGGCGACGAACAAGGACCTGACGGCGGAGATCCGCGGCGGCGCGCTTCCGCGAGGATCTGTACTTCCGGCTGAACGTCATCCCGATCTTCGTGCCGCCGCTGCGCGATCGGCGTCGGACGACATCCCGCTGCTCGCCGATCACTTCATGTCGGAGCTCGCGCGCGAGTACGGCCGGCGGCCGAAGACGCTCGACGCCGGCGCGACCGCGGCTGCTGCAGACGCTACCGCTGGCCGGGCAACGTCCGCGAGCTGCGCAACGTGCATCGAGCGGCTGATGATCATGGTGCCCGGCGACACGATCGCGGCCTCGGATCTGGCGTTCCTGGACGGCACGCGTGACCGTCGAACGAGGCACCGGACGGCGAGCCGCTGCCGCTGCACGAGGCGCGCGAACGCTTCGAGCGCGATTACATCCTGCGCGCGCTGGCGATCGCAGCAGGGCAACATCTCGCGCACCGCCGACGTCGCTCGGCGTCGAGCGCAGCAACCTGTATCGCAAGATGCGGGCGTTCGGGATCGCGCCCTCGAGGCGAGGCGAAGGCGACGAGGAAATCGCATAGACGGCCAGGGGCCCGTCACTCTCGCAGTTTGTTCTCCAGAATCTGCGCGTCGCTGAAGCGCTCGAGCTGCAGGTAGAACTCGGCGGACGACACCAGCGCCGCCGACGGGACCAGCCCGACGATCTCGCTCTCGAGGATCGAGACGCCGTAGCGCGCGGCCTCCCGCTTCACCAGCTCGAACACGCGGAAGATCGGCGTCTTCTCGTAGTTGGTCAGGTTCATCGAGACCTGGGCGAGGTTGCGGTCGTCGAGCTTGACGCCCATCGCCTTCACGTATCGCAGCCCGCCGCTGCTGTGGCGGATCGCGGCGGCGATCTTCTTCGCGACGTCCAGCCGATCGGTGTTCAGGTTGATGTTGTAGGCGATGAGCGGCATGCGCGCGCCGATGACCGACGGCGCCGGCCGACGGGTGCGGCGCAGTCGGCCCGAAGTCGGGCGCCCAGCCGGGCGACGCCATCTTCGCGGCGAGCCCTTCGAACTCTCCGCGACGGATGTCCTCGAGGTTCTTGCGGGCCGGATTCGTCGACGCCTCTTCGTAGAGGTAGACGGGAACACCGAACCGCTCGGCGATCGAGGCGCCGACGTCCTTCGCCAGCGCGACGCAGTCCGCCATGGTGACGCCCTCGATCGGGACGAAGGGCACGACGTCGACGGCGCCGAGACGCGGATGCTCGCCCTTGTGCTGACGCAGGTCGATGGCCGGCACGGCCTGCTCGAACAGCGCGAGCATGGCCGTTTTGAGCGGGGCGGCGTCGCCGACCAGCGTGAAGACGGATCGGTTGTGCGACGCGTCGGATGAGTAATCGAGCAGGCGCACGCCGGACGTGGATCGGATCGCGGCGGCCAGCCGCTCGACGACCTCGGGGCGGCGGCCTTCGCTGACGTTCGGAATGCATTCGATGACGGCCATGCGAATCTTGTAGCACACCTCACGGTGCAAGAGTGCTGAAGGTGCTGAAGGTGCCGAAGGTGCTGAGGTGCTGGGGTATTTCGCGAGAAGCGGGCCAGAAACTGCCCCGCCTCTCGCGCGATCGTGTGACTAGAGCTCTCTCAAAAGCTTCACGCTCGTTCCAGGGAGCGAGCGAGCATTGCGCCCGCCTCCGCGCCGGAGGCGCTACGGCGAGGTCTCGCCGGAGCTTTCAGCGAAGGCGGAAGCGAGCCACGCGATCGGCGCGCGCCGGCGCCCTTCGACTTCGCTCAGGGCGTGGTGAGCATAGTCGAACCACGAAGCGGCGCGCGACCCTTCGACAGGCTCAGGGTCGCCCTGAGCGACGTCGAAGGGCGAGAGCGTGTGGGGGAGTCCGAGGGGCGCAAGCCCCTCGGATCAGACTAGAAGCTCACCTTGCCGCTGAGAACGACGATGCGGCGTCCCCAGTTCTGGAGTGTTCTGTCCGAAGTTCACGCTGCTCATGTTGACGACCGGGAGGCCGTAGTTGTCCTGGTTGAACACGTTGAACGCGTCGATGCGCACGATGAACGGACGATCGTGCCCGGCAGGTCGAAGCGCTTCGACAGCGACAGGTCGGTGTTCCAGAACGCGGCCGCTGCGCTCGCTGTTGCGCGGCGCGTTGCCGTCGCCGAGGCTGTTCTGCAGCGGCAGGTTGTTCGAGCCGAGCGGCACGACGTAGTAGCCGTTGTTCGTGAACGTCGCGGTGCTCGCTCGTCCCACACGAACGTGCCGGCCGGGTTGATGTTCGGCCGATCCGAATCCGGTGTTCGCGTCGCCGTTCGAGTCGACGCCGGTGATGATCGTGAACGGCCGGCCCGACTGGCCCTGGGTCACGCCCGACATCTGCCAGCCGCCGAGCATCTGCGCCGAGGATGCCGGTCTTCGGACCGGGGATTTCCCAGATGTAGCTCGATCGTCGAAGCGGTGCGGCCGATCGAACTGCGAGCGGCTCCACTCGGCCTCGTAGTCGAACATGCTCTGCGGGCGCTGGCTCGACCGTCCGTGCCGCCCTCGCCGAGCGACGCGTCGTTGTTGCTGTACCACCGGCTGTAGGTGTAGCGACGCGTTGACCTGCAGACCGCGCGTCAGGCGACGCGTTGCGCCGAGACGAAGATGGCGTTGTACTCGGATCGCGCCTCGACGTCGTTGCCGCGCGGGCCCGTCGTAGGCCGGAATCAGGATGCGCACGCCGATCTTCGGGTAGACGCGCCGCGCCTGCACGGACGGGATGCGGCCGCGCTCCGTCGCGGCCACGAGCGCCGCCTGCTCCGGCGTCAGGATCGCGGGATTCGCCTCGATCTGGTTGATCCCCTTGTAGCCGCGGCTGCCCGAGTAGCCCGACCTCGAACGAGGTAGCTTGCCGAGCTCACGCTGCACCGTGAGGCTGTAGAAGCGGCTCTCCGGGTTCTCCGTGTTCTCCGCCGAGTTCGTCCACTGCGTTCAGCGGGTTGAACGTCGGCGCTCGCGCTGCCCGTGAGCATGTTCGGGTAGACAGTCCTGGATGTTGTTCACGTTGCAGCGTGCACGACGCGCGGGAAGTTGATGGCGTTCACCGTCAGCAGGTTGTAGAACAGCACGTCGTAGCCGATGCCCGAAGCCGCCGCGGAAGACGGTCTTGCCGTCGCCGAGGAACCGGTTGCTGCGTTCGCGGGCTCCAGGCGAAGCCGACGCGCGGCGCCCAGTTGTTCGTGTCCTTCTCCACCGGGCCGGGAACGCAGCGCGGCCAGGCTCTCGGGATCGGTCGCACCGAACATGCCGAGCGGCACGTCCGAAATCTCGTAGCGCAGTCCGAGGTTCAGCGTCAGCTCCGACGTGACGCCGGAAGTCGTCCTGCACGAAGAAGAACGATCTGCCACTGCGTCGCGATCAAGCTCGCGGTCTGCAGCGCCTGCGTGAACTGCGAGGCGATGTTGTTCATGTAGGCCTGCAGGTTGTCGAAGGTGAACGATCCCCTTCGAGTTGAACGCCGGCGACGTTGTCCACGTCGTTGTAGCGGATGTCGGCGCCGAACTTCAGCGTGTGCTTCGCGAGCGTCCAGCGTCATCGTGTCCGAGAACTGATACGCGTCGCTGACGCGGCGACTGCGGGAAGTTGCTGTGCGCCGCCGATCGTGAAGAGGCCGGTGATCATGGCCGTCGGGCTGTTCGGATCGTTCTCGGGGAAGTCCAGATTGCGGCGCACGAGCGAGAACCGCGCCTCGTTCAGCATGTGCGACGAGAAGATGTGCGTGTTGCTGACGGCGAGGTTCGTGTCGATCAGATCCTGGTTCGCCGCGAAACGGTCGCCGAAGCCGCAGTTGCCGAGCGCGTCGGTCGTCGAGCGCGATCGTTCAGCGAGTAGCGCACCGTGAAGTTGTCGCTCGCGCCCGGCGCGGACAGTCGCCGCGGCCGAGCCACGTGTGATACGTGCTCGGGATCGACGATGTTGACGTTGCGTCTGCCCGGTCTCGATCGGCACGCCGTTGACCAGCGTCGACTGTTGACGTTGCGGAACATCAGGTTCTGCGCCGTAGACGTCCTGCAGGAAGCCAGATCGGCCGAGGACCGCCTGTCGGCTCGCCGCGGTCTGACCGGCGCCGAGCGGCACGCCCTGCGAGCGCCGCGAAGCCCGCCTGCGTCGGGATTCGCACCGTCGTCGGGCTGGGTCGATGGCCGGGCCGCTGCGTAGTCGCGCTGATAGAGACCGAAGAAGAACAGCCTGGTCCTGCAGGATCGGGCCGCCGACGTCGCCGCCGACCTGATGTCGAATCAGCTCGCGCCGGCGTCGTGCAGGTTGTTCGCCTTCTCGATGTTCGTGCGCGAGTTCAGGCCGCTCGCCTGGTAGTAGTCCAAGACGTCGCCCCGGAACCGGTTCGAGCCCGACTTCGTGATCACGTTGATCTGCCCGCCGCTGTTGCGCCCGAATTCGACGCTGTACGGGTTCTGCATGACCTGGAACTCGGCGACCGACTCCGGCACGATCTGCGAGGTCGAGATCGTGACCGAGATGTCGTTGTTGTCCGAGCCGTCGACCATGTAGTTGTTGTTGCGCGGGCGGTTGCCGTTGACCGCGAACGTGCCCTGGCCGGTCGTGGACGACGCGTTCGGGCACCGTCAGGATCAGGTTGTTGATGTTGCGCCCGCCGGCCAGCGGCAGTTCGACCGACCGCCCGCGCGTTGATCGTGAGCGCAATCGTCGGGTTGTTCTTGTTCAGGCTGACGGTCGAGGAGTCAGCCGACACCGTGATGGTTTCGCCGACCGAAGCGAGCTTGAGCGCGACATCGATCGATGTCTCGCTGGCCGCCCGGACCTGGATCTCTTTCTGTTCGACGCGGGAGAACCCCTGGAGCTCGACCACGACCATGTAGCGGCCAGGTTCCAGTGCGGGAACGCGATAGAAGCCTTCACCGTCCGTCGTCGCGACGCGAGCGGCGTTGGTCTGCATGTCGGTGACGGTTACCGTGGCGCCAGGGACGACGGCGCCCGATGCGTCGCGGACCGTGCCGGCGATGCTCCCGCGTGTGAGCTGCGCCCAGCTGGTGGCAGGGCTGAACGCGACAATCGCGAGGACCACGGCCAGTCCGACCGTGACACGTAACAAGCGTGACATTCGTTTCCTCCTTGTACCGTGCAGGGATGACTCGTGTGAATCCGATGCTCATCGAGCAGACGACGGCGTCGAGCTCGTTGCAACGATTTCGGGTCGAACTGCACGTCCTGCGCCGCTGGTCGCCAGGGACGAGTGACGAAACTGGGACATATCGTCAGGGGGGAAACTCGGTGCAATCCGTTGTTGGACCGCTACTTCGGCGCGTGGGACCAATGGTGTGACGAGTGGCGTAAGTGCCTTGTCTTCAACATCTTGAAGGCTTGGATTCAAGCCATTGAAGCGCAAATCCGCCACCGGGTCCGACTCGGGTATTGCGATCCCGTTTTTGTTTGACGCGCAGCGCGGTCGGTTTCATAATCCTCGGAACCTCTTCTCTTCATTACTTTTCGATGACCGACCCGCTCCGTACCGATCGACTCCCCGAAGGGGGAGACGTGCCGGAGCGCGATCGTGATGCACGCGTCGAAGAGCTCCTCCTGACCGGACTCGATCACTATTTTGTCGGGCAGTATGAGCTGGCGATCAGCGTCTGGACGCGCGTGCTCTTTCTGGATCGCGGGCATGCGCGGGCGAAGGCCTACATCGATCGCGCGCGGAGCGCGATCGCCGAGCAGCAGCGTGAGAGCGAGGAGTTGCTGCATACCGGTGCCGCTGCCGTGGATCGCGGCGACGCCGGCGCGGCCCGCCGTCTGCTGACCTCGGCCATGGAGCGCGGGGCTGCGAGCGAGGAAGCGCTCGCGCTGATGGATCGGGTGAACCGGCTCGAGATCGCGGGCGCGCCTCAGACGCGGCTGCCGGGCCGGCCTCTGACCGACACGGCCCCCGTGCCGTTCGTCCAGACGGAAAAGGCGGGGACGTCGCGCGCCGGCTGGATCGCGATCGGCGTGCTCACCGGTCTCGGTGCAGCGGGCCTCGCGGCGTGGGTGGCGTTGACGAACCCCGAGTGGCTCCCGCTCACGACGTCGCCCGCGCCCGCAGCATCCGTTCCGGCCGCGAACGAGCCGCTGCCGGTGCCTGCGCCGTCAGAGGCATGGTTGTCTCGCGCTCGCAATCTCTATGCTGAAGGGCGGCTGCGTGACGCGCTCAGCGCGCTCGACCCCGTCGGGCACGGAGACCCACTGAAATCCCAGGCGGACGAACTGCGCGCAGCGATTCAGCGGCGGCTGCTCGACGCGGGACGCGCCGCGCGCACGACGTCGGGACCCGGCTCGCCCGCGGCAACCGCGGGTCCGCCTCGAGAACCATGAGGTGTCCCAAGTGCCACTACATCAGTTTTGGCAGCGTCGATCGCTGTCGAAACTGCGGGTATGAGTTCTCGCTCGCGGCCGACGCCCTACCGCTCGACCTACCGATTCACGACGGCGAACAACCACTGGGACCGCTGAGCGATCTGCCGCTGTCCGAGCGTCAGACCAGTGCGCCCGTTCCAACGGGGCCATCTCGATCGGAGCCCGTGCCGCGACCTTCAACCGCGTCGCGATTGGATCTGCCGCTCTTTTCTGAGAAAGCGGTCAACGCCGATGGTCCGCTCGTCGTACCGAGATCGGTGCCGGAGCCGCCGCTCTCCGTCCGTCGTCCGGCTCCCTCGATTGTGCGAACCCGTCTCTACAGCATGGCTCGCGAGGGTGAGTCTTCTGAGGACCGGTCGGACCCATCGGATGACATGGCTGCCTTCGGGTCCGAGGCCGATCGCGCCGCCAGACGCGACGCGGAACCGATCACGGCAGGCGGTGCGGCGCGCCTGCTGGCCGGCGTAGTGGACATGTTGATTCTTGGTCTCATCGACGCCGGCGTCGTGTATTCCACGCTTCGCGTGCTGGGGCTGCCCGTCTCCGAGATTCGCGCGTTGCCGCCCGTGCCGCTCGCCGCGTTTCTCCTGCTGCTGAACGGCAGCTACTTCGTGACGTTCACGGCGGCCGGCGGGCAGACGATCGGGAAGATGATGACCGGGATCAAAGTCGTGAGAGCGTCGACCACGACGGCCGAAGGGGCCGGTGGCCGCGTGACGTTCGACGCCGCGTTCCGTCGTGCCGCGGCCTACCTGGCGTTGTTGCTCCCCGCCGGACTTGGCCTGTTGCCAATCCTGTTCGATCCTCACGGCCGCGGGCTCCACGATCGGTTTGCCGACACCCGCGTCGTCACATCTCCTCACTGACCGCGTGGATCGCCTCGCAGTGTTCCTCGCCACGGCCGGCTACAGCGGCTACGCGCCGATCGCGCCCGGGACTGTGGGATCGGCCGTGGGTCTGCTCGTTTACTGGCTCGTGACCTCGAGCCACTCCCGCGCGCTCGAGGTTGTCGCCATCGTCGTCCTGTTTGCCGCCGGCGTCTGGGCGAGCAGAGTTGCGGAGCGTCATTTCGGTAAAGTCGATCCCGGGCCTGTCGTCATCGACGAAGTGGTCGGCGTACTGATTACACTGGCCTTCATCCCTGTGGGGTTGAGCGGCGCGATCGCCGGCTTCGTCCTGTTCCGCATCTTTGATGTGATCAAACCGTACCCCGCAGCTCGTTTCGAAGAGCTCCACGGTGGCCTGGGCGTGATGGCCGATGATGCGATGGCCGGGATCTACGCGAATCTCGCGCTGCGGGTCGTGCTGCTGACGGGATGGGTCGCGTGACGGATCGCCCACCCATTCGCACGGCGGAAGTCATCGCGGTCGGGACCGAGCTCCTGGGTTCGACTCGTCTCGATACGAACTCGCTCTTTCTGTCCGAGCGTCTGGCGTCGCTCGGCATCGCGCTGCGCGCGAAAACCGTCGTCGGAGACGATCGGCGCGACGTGGCGGTCTGCTTCCGGCAGGCGCTCGAACGGGCGGATCTGACGATTCTCACCGGAGGTCTCGGGCCGACAGATGACGACGTGACGCGTGATGCCGTGGCGGACGTCCTGGAGCTACCGCTGATCGAGGACTCCGCGATAGTCGAGCGCATCGAGCGGCGTTTTGCGCGCCGCGGCATGCACATGCCGGAGGTGAACCGGAAGCAGGGGCTGGTGCTCCGCGGGGCGTCCGTCATCGACAATCCCAACGGGACCGCGCCAGGCCTGTTTCTGGAGCATGGGGATCGTCTGGTCGTGCTGCTGCCGGGGCCGCCGCGCGAGCTCCAGCCGATGATGGACTACCTGGTTGCGGGTCCGCTCGGGCAGCGCGTGGGGCGTGAGCGCCTGTTTCGAACGACACTGTTTGTCACCGGGCGAAGCGAGTCCCACGTCGAGCAGGCGACGCAGCCGACCTACTCGGCCTGGCGACAGGTGGTGCCGCCGATCGAGACCACCATTCTGGCGTCACCGGGCACGATCGAGTTGCACTTCGTGACGCGCACGGCCGATGCGGAGGCTGCGAAACGGGCGTTGGATGACGCTCGCGATCGGATGGTCGCGATTCTCGGCGCTGACGTGTTCAGCCTCGACGGCCGGCCTCTCGAAGACGTGATCGGTGGTCTGTTGCGCGAGCGTGGTCTGACAATCGGCGTGGCGGAGTCGTGCACGGGCGGGCTCCTGCTTTCCCGTCTGACGGACGTCCCGGGGAGCTCGGCGTATGTCCTCGGCGGCGTCGTCGCGTACAGCAACGAGCTGAAGGAAGGGCTGGCCGATGTCGCGCCAGAGTTGATCGCGACGCATGGAGCGGTCAGCGAGCCGGTGGCTGTCGCGTTGGCCGAAGGGATCCGCGCGCGCACACGTGCGGACATCGGTGTGGGCGTGACGGGGATCGCGGGTCCATCGGGCGGAACGCCGCAGAAACCTGTCGGGACGGTCGTTGTCGCCGCGATCGCACCGGGCAGCGCCGCGAGGGTGCGCACGTTTTCGTTCGTCGGCGGTCGCGCGCAGGTGAAGTTTCAGGCGACACAGGCGGCGCTGGACATGGTCCGGCGCATGCTCACCGGCCATTGAGGTCCTCGGTCGCATGCGTCTCTTCGTCGGCATCGCACTTTCCGATCCCGTCCGGCAGGCTGCGGCGGAGGCCGCGGACGATTTGCGCAGCCGGTTGCGTGCCATCGACGGCCTCGCGCTGCGCTGGGTCAACCCGTCGAACCTGCACATCACCCTCTGGTTCCTCGGTGAAGTCGCCGACAGCCGGCTCCAGGATCTCGTGGGCGCGCTCGACCGGCCGTTCACGGTTCCGTCGTGCCAGATGCGGCTCGACGGCGCCGGCATCTTCCCGGCATCAGGACCTCCGCGCGCGTTGTGGCTTGGTGTGGGGCCGGGACGCGAGTCCCTGCGTGCCGCCCACGCCGAGCTCGCGAGTCGTCTCGAGCCACTCGGCTTCGAGCCGGAGCGTCGCGCGTACAGCGCGCATCTGACCGTCGCGCGCTTCAAGGAAGTCCAGCGCTCTGCCGTGCCGGAGATCCGCCGCATCGTTCGCGAGTCGCCCGTAGACATCGGTCCGTGCGACGTGGGTGCGGTTACCTTGTTCCGCAGCCGACTCTCGCCGAAGGGCTCTGAGTACCGAGAGCCTGTTGCGAGTACCATTAGCGTGATGGTCGCGGTTCTGCTGGGTTATCTCGCGGGCTCCGTGCCGTTCGCGTTCCTGCTGGCCAGGCGCGCGGGCATCGACGTGCGCGTGGCGGGGAGCGGAAACGTCGGCGCGGCCAACGTGATGCGGACGACGGGCACCAGACGCGCGCTGCTGGTGATGCTGCTCGATGTGGCAAAGGGCGCGGGCGCCGTCGGGATCGCCTACCTCACCAGCGCAGGCGCGCCGCTGGCCGCCACGACCGGCGCTGCCGCCGTGGTCGGGCACATCTACCCGGTGTGGCTTCGTTTTCACGGAGGGAAGGGCGTCGCCGTGGCCGCTGGCGTCTTCGGCATTCTCGCGCCGCTGGCGACTGGCGCGGCGGCGGTCCTCTTCCTGGTCATCGTCTGGGCCACACGCTACGTCTCGCTCGGATCGATCGCGGCGACGCTCGCGCTGCCCCCCGCTGCGTGGCTTGCCGGATCACCTGTTGCCGTCGTCGTCGCGGCCGCGGGAACCGCGGCGCTCATCGTGTTCCGGCATCGGTCCAACGTGCGGCGGTTGCTGAACGGGACCGAACGTCGAATCTGATCCGCATGCCTGAGACCATTGCCGTCCTTGGAGCGGGAAGCTGGGGCACTGCGCTGGCGATACATCTCGCGCGCGTCGGCCACGACGTGCGTCTGTGGGCGCGCGACGCTCAGCTCGTCGCGGAGATGCGCGCCGAACGCGCGAACCTGCGCTACCTTCCGGAGGTTCGGCTGCCCGATGGCGTCATCCCGGTCGCGTCGTCTGACGAGGCCGTCGCGCACGCGCGGGTTGTCGTCTTCGCCGTGCCGTCCCACGGTTTGCGCGCGGTCGCGCGCGCCGTGGCGCCGTCCATTCCGGCCAATGCAGTCCTCGTCAGCGCTACGAAGGGACTCGAGGCGAATTCGCTGCATCGGATGTCCGACGTCATTCGAGAGGAAGCGGATTCGACGCGGCCGGTGGTCGTGCTTTCAGGCCCCAGTTTCGCCGCCGAGGTCGCGCGCGCGCTTCCGACCGCCGTCCTGGCCGCATCGAACGATCTCGAAGCAGCCGAGTACGTCCAGGAGCGCTTTCGCGGGCCGGCATTCAGGCTGTATGCAAGTGACGACGTCGCTGGCGTGGAGATCGGCGGCGCGATGAAGAACGTCATCGCCATCGCGGCGGGCGTGGTCGAAGGGTTGGGGCTCGGCCACAACTCCATGGCCGCACTGATCACGCGCGGCCTCGCGGAAATCTCCCGACTGGCAGGCGCCGAGGGCGGCCGCCGCGAGACGCTAGCCGGGTTGAGCGGGCTTGGCGATCTCGTGCTGACGTCGACGGGAAATCTCAGCCGCAACCGTCATGTCGGCGTCGAGCTCGGCCGTGGCCGATCGCTCGAAGAGATCCTTGCTGGTATGCGCATGATCGCCGAGGGCGTGCGCACGACCGGCGCGGCCGTCGCGCTCGGCGCGCGGCACGGCATCGAGTTGCCGATCACTGCCGAAATGGCCGCGGTGCTGGACGGCCGCCGATCTCCGGTGGAGGCGCTCGACGCGCTCATGGGACGAAAACAGCGGGCGGAGGTGGACGGGTAGTCCGCCATGGGTTTCTTCGATCGCATCAAACAGTCGCTCACGCGCACCACGCAGCAGTTCGTGGGGCGCTTCGAGGAGGTCGTCCGGCGCGCGGATGCTCCGGAGCAGCGGAGCCGTCCGGTGGACATCGAGACGGTGGACGCGCTCGAGGAAGCGCTGATCTCCGCCGACGTCGGCGTGGCCGCCACGGAGCGGATCGTCGAGGTGGTCCGCGCGCGTCGCGGGGAGGCCGGCTCGCTGCGGGACATCGTCAAGGGCGAGATCCTCTCTATCCTCAGGGCCGCCGATACCCGAGCCTCCAACGGTCACCGGCCGCACGTGGTGATGGTCGTGGGCGTCAACGGAACGGGCAAGACGACTACGGTTGGCAAGCTTGCGCGGCTGCTGAAGGATGCGGGGAAAACGCCGCTCATCTGTGCGGCGGACACGTTCCGCGCCGCCGCAGTCGAGCAGCTCGAGATCTGGGCGAAGCGCGCGGGAGTCGATTTCATCCGCGCCCGCAGCGGCGCCGATCCGGCGGCCGTGGTGTTCGACGCGATTGCGGCCGGGAAAGCGCGCAACCGGGACGTCGTTCTGGTCGATACGGCCGGGCGACTCCATACGCGCGCCAACCTGATGACCGAGCTGGACAAGATACGACGGATCGCGGCGCGCGAGGTGACAGGCGCGCCGCACGAAGTACTGCTCGTCCTCGACGCGACCGTCGGCCAGAACGGCCTCGTCCAGGCGCGGGAGTTCATGTCGGTTGCAGGCGTCAACGGCATCGTGCTCACCAAGCTCGATGGAACGGCGAAGGGCGGCATTGCCGTGGCGATCGCCAACGACTTGAAACTGCCGATCCGCTACGTCGGCGTCGGCGAAGGCATCGACGACCTCATTCCGTTCGCCCCGCAGGAGTACGTCGACGCATTGTTCGAAGAGAAATGGTAATCACCGACGCCGACCACATGGACCGGGCACTCGGTCTGGCGGAGCGCGGGCGCGGCCGCACGAGCCCGAATCCCATGGTCGGCGCGCTCATCGTCGACGCCGATGGCGTCGTCGTCGGTCGCGGCTTCCACGAGGTCGCGGGTGGGCCGCACGCGGAGATACACGCGCTCGAAGATGCCGGCGAGCGTGCGCGCGGGTCGACGCTTTACTGCACGCTCGAACCGTGCTGCCACACTGGACGGACGGGGCCGTGCGCACCGCGCGTTGTCGCCGCGGGCGTCCGTCGAGCGGTCGTAGCGGTCGAGGATCCGAATCCGCTCGTACGCGGCCGCGGGATCGCGTACCTCCGCGAACACGGGGTAGAGGTCACGGTTGGCGTGCGGCGCGACGAGGCCGAACGGCTCAATCGACCGTTCTTCACGCGCATGCGCCTGGGCCGCCCCTTCGTGACGATGAAGGCGGCGTTGAGCCTGGACGGGTGCGTGGCGCGCGCCGCCGGCACGCGCACGACGCTGACCGGAGCCGACGCCGGCCGTGCGATCCACCGCGAGCGCGCCGAGATCGACGCGATCGCGGTCGGGTCGGGAACGGTGCTGACCGACGATCCGTTGCTCACAGCGCGCGGCGCGTATCGCTTCCGACCGCTCGCGCGCGTCATCTTCGATCGGCGGCTGCGGACGCCGCCCTCGGCGCGCATTTTCTCGACGATGGCTCAGGGGCCGATCATCGTCATGACGGCCTCGGCCACGAACACGTCGATCGAACGCGCGAACGCGCTGACGGCTGCGGGCGCCAGGGTGGAGGTCATCCCTGAGACTGACGCGGGACAGTTTCTCGCGGCGGCGCTGACGCGGCTGGCGGCTCTCGACATCATCTCGATCGTGGTCGAAGGCGGGCCCGCGCTGCACGACGCATTCTGGGAGGCCGGTCTCGTCGATCGCGTCGAGTTGTTCATCTCGCCAACGGCGCTGGGGACTGGTGGCGTGCCGTGGATCGCGGCCCGCGACGGGGCAATCGCAGGACTCGACCATCTCGCCGCCCGGCCGATCGGCGAGGATGTGCTGATCGAAGGGTATGTTCACAGGTCTGATTGAGTCCGTCGGCACAGTCGGCGAGGTGGTCCCGGCGCCTGCCGGCACGCGGATGCGTGTCATCACGCCGCTCTCGTCCGAACTGCGTCCCGGTGACAGCGTCGCCGTCAACGGCGTGTGCCTGACGGTCGTCGCCGCCGATCAGGCAAACCTGACTGCGGACGTCTCGCCCGAAACGCTGCGCATCACGACGCTGGGACGCGTCGAGTCCGGCGTGCTGGTCAACCTGGAACGACCATTACGCGCTGACGCCCGTGTTGGCGGCCATTTCGTTCAGGGACACGTCGACGCGACCGGCACGCTCCAGGAGGTTCGCCAGGAGGGCGACTCGTTCTGGCTGACCATCGCGTTCCCGTCGACCATCGCATCGCTGATCGTGCGCAAGGGGTCGATCGCGGTGGACGGCATCAGCCTGACCGTCGCCAGCGTCGACGGCGACCGCTTTGGCGTCCAGATCGTGCCCTTCACATGGCAGCACACGAACCTGCACGCCGCCCGCGTCGGGGATCCCGTGAACCTGGAATGCGATATTCTTGGGAAATACGTGGCACGCGCGCTCGCGGTGGGGAAGTCGTAGAGGGATTCCATGGCAAGCCGCAGGACCGTCCGGAAGAAGTCACCGTTTGCGCCGATTGAAGACGCCATCGAGGCGATTCAAAACGGCCAGATGATCATCGTCGTCGACGACGCGGATCGCGAGAACGAGGGCGATCTGACGATCGCGGCCGAAAAGGTGACCCCGGCGGCGATCAACTTCATGGCGACGCACGGGCGCGGCCTCATCTGCATGCCCATGACGGAAGATCGGCTCGCCGAGCTCGACATCCCGTTGATGGTTGCGCAGAACACGGCGCGGTTCGACACCGCGTTCTGCGTGTCGATCGAAGCCAAGGGCGTGACGAGCACCGGGATCTCGGCGCCGGATCGCGCCGCGACCGTGCTCACGGCGATCGATCCCTCGACCCGCCCGGCCGATCTCGCGCGGCCCGGCCACATGTTTCCACTGCGCGCACGAAACGGTGGCGTTCTCGTCCGCGCCGGCCAGACGGAAGCCGCCGTCGATCTGTCGCGAATCGCCGGCCTGTATCCCGCGGGCGTCATCTGCGAAATCATGAATGACGACGGCACGATGTCCCGCGTGCCGGAGCTGACGAAGTTTGCGCGGCGGCACAAGCTGCTGATGATCACCATCGCGGACCTCATCCAGTATCGGATGCGGACCGAGGCGCTCGTCCGGCGTGTGGCCGCGGCCTCATTGCCGACGGGTCACGGAGAGTTCACCGTGATCGCGTTCGAGAGCCTCATCGATCGCGAAACGCACGTCGCGCTGGTCAAGGGTGATCTCGGCGACGGCGAGCACGTCCTCGTCCGCGTCCACTCGCGGTGCCTGACCGGAGACGTCTTCCACTCGGCGCGCTGCGACTGTGGTGCGCAGCTCGACGCGGCGCTCCAGCGGATTGGCGCCGAAGGCCGCGGCGTCCTGCTGTATTTGAACCAGGAAGGGCGCGGGATCGGTCTCGCGAACAAGATCCGGGCCTACGAGCTGCAGGATCACGGGCTCGACACCGTCGAGGCCAACGAACGCCTGGGGTTCAAGCCGGATCAGCGCGACTACGGGATTGGCGTGCAGATCCTCAAGGATCTGGGCGTGCGGTCGATGCGCCTGCTGTCGAACAATCCCCGCAAACTCGTGGGAATCGAGGGGTATCAGCTGTCCGTCGTCGAGTGGCTGCCGCTCGAGATCCCGCCGTCCGAGCACACCCGGGGGTACCTCAAGGCCAAGAAAGAGAAGCTGGGCCACAAGCTCTCGGGCGTCTAGCCTCAGCCCATGGGGCGCCAATCCGTGTTCTCCGTGTTGTCCGCGGATGGTTTCCCGTGTTGTCCGCGGATGCAACCTCTGCTAGGATAAGAGTTTGCGCCTGAGCCGGTCCGGGACCCCGTGCGGTCCTGCCATCGGATCGACTTCGCCTCTGGTCAGCCAATGTTCGAATCTCTCAGCACCCGGTTGCAGGATGTCTTCCGGTCGCTTCGCGGCGAGGCCCGCCTCAGCGAGCAGACCGTCGAAGTCGCCCTCCGCGAGATTCGGATGGCGCTCCTGGAAGCGGACGTCAACTTCAAGGTGGTCAAGGCCTTCATCGATCGGGTCCGGGACAAGGCCGTCGATCAGGAAGTCTTGCGGAGCCTGACGCCCGCGCAGCAAGTCGTTCGGATCGTGCGTGACGAGATGCTGGCGCTCTTCGGTGACACGACCGGAGGGCTGCCGCCCTCACAGGCTCGCCCGCGCGTCATTCTGCTCCTGGGCCTGCAAGGATCCGGCAAGACGACGACGTCCGGCAAGCTGGGGCGCTGGCTGGCCAAGCAGGGCAGGCATCCGCTCCTGGTGTCGACCGACGTCCGGCGCCCGGCCGCGCTCGAGCAGCTGTCGGTGGTCGCGAAGCAGGCGGGCCTGCGCGCCTACGATCCACAGGGCGACCTGGATCCCGTTCGCCGCGCAACGGGCGCGCTGACTGAGGCGAAGAACAGCGGCTTCGACACGGTGATCGTCGACACGGCAGGCCGCCTCCACATCGACGACGAGCTGATGGACGAGCTCCAGGCGATCAAGGCGGCGACGCAGCCGGTGGATCTGCTGTACGTCGCCGACGCGATGACCGGGCAGGACGCGATCAAGAGCGCGGGCGAATTCAATCGCCGCATCGGCGTCACCGGTGTCGTGCTCAGCAAGATGGACGGCGACGCGCGCGGCGGTGCCGCGCTCTCGGTCGTCGGCGTCGTCGGCGTGCCGATTGCGTTCGTGGGAAGCGGCGAGCGGCTGCAGGATCTCGAGCCGTTCCACCCGGATCGCGTGGTTTCGCGCGTGCTCGGGATGGGAGACGTTCTCTCGCTCATCGAAAAGGCGGAAGAAGCTGTTTCGATCGAAGAAGCGGAGAACCTGGAACGAAAGATCCGGCGCGACGAGTTTACTCTCGAGGATTTCCGCGATCAGCTGCGCACGATCAAGAAAATGGGGTCGTTCGAGCAGATCCTCGGCATGCTCCCGGGCGTCGGACAGCTGAAGCAGCTCGCGGCGAACCGCGAGGCGGTCGATGACAAACAGCTGGTGCGGCTGGAGGCCATCATCGATTCGATGACGGCCAAGGAGCGTCGCAATCATCAGCTGATCAACGGAAGCCGCCGCAAGCGAATCGCGAAGGGCAGCGGCACGTCGGTCGAAGAGGTCAACCGGCTGTTGAAGCAGTTCGTGCAGATGAAGAAAATGCTCAAGCAGCTCGGCGGCATGGCCGGGTTGGGCAAGAAGCGCGGCGGTCTCGGCATGATGAAGTCGATGCTGCGATAGCCGAAGCAGAAGGAACGCTGGAGAATCGGAAGCCGGAAGCTCGAAGCGAGAGGATCAAATGCTAGTGATACGGTTGCGTCGGATGGGATCGAAGAAGCGGTCGTTTTTCCGCGTGGTGGTGACGGACTCGAAGGTGGGTGCGAGCGGCAGCTTCGTCGAGGTGCTGGGGCACTACAATCCCCGCACCAAGCCGGAGAAGCTGGATATCGACCGCGAGCGGCTCGCGCACTGGATCAAGGTTGGCGCGCGGCCGTCCGACTCGATTCGCACGCTCGTGGCCCGAATGCCCGCGGTGCCGGCCGTCGCGGAGCAGCCCGCGTCGTGAGCCGCGCGCGCGACGTCGTCGAGGTGGTGGCTCGGGCGCTGGCGGATCATCCCGACGCCGTCCGCGTCATCGAGCGCCAGCATCGCGGGCAGACGCTGGTCGAGCTGTTCATGGCGCCGGGCGATCTGGGACGCGTCATCGGCCGGCAGGGCCGGACCGCTGCCGCGATGCGCACGCTGGTCAGCGCGACCGCAGAGCTCGAAGGCGCGAAGGCGACGCTGGAGTTTCGCGACGAACAGTGAGTCTCGTGAGCACCGCCGATCTCCTCCTCGTGGGCCGCATCGCCCGCGCGCACGGTAATCGCGGTCAGGTGATCGTCAACCCCGAGAGCGACTTCGCGGAGGAGCGGTTCAAGGTCGGCAGAGTGCTGCTGGTTGGACCGGAAGACGACCCGAAGCCACGACGGATCGAGAGCGTCCGGTTCCAGAATGGCCGCCCCGTCGTGTCGCTCGAGGGCGTCGAAACGATGAACGACGCCGAATCGCTCGCGGGCGCCGGGCTCTGGATGCCGGCCTCGGCGCTGGCGCCCCTGCCTGCGGGCACGTTTTATCGTCACGACCTGGTGGGTTGTGAGGTGCGCAGCACGGCCGACGCCGTCATTGGCACGGTGACGGCGGTCGAAGGACCAATCGAGCGCAGTCACCTCGTCGTGCAGGGGCGCCGCGGAGAAGTGTTGATTCCCCTTGCGGCCGATATCTGCGTCAGGGTGGAGCCGGGCGCGGGCCTGATCGTCGTCGATCCACCGGAGGGCCTGCTGGAGCTGAACGAGCGGTGAGGCTGGACATCGTCACCATCTTTCCCGGAATGGTGAACGCGCCGCTCGCTGAAGGCGTCGTGGGACGCGCGATCGACCGCGGGCTGATCGAGGTTCGCGTGCACGACCTGCGGGACTTCACCACGGACCGTCATCGGGTGGTCGACGACGTGCCGTTTGGCGGGGGCCCGGGGATGGTTCTGAAGCCCGAGCCGTTGTTCGGGGCGGTCGAACACATTCGTCGGGAACACGGTGTTCCGGACGCGGTGATTCTGACGTCGCCCGACGGCGCGCGGTTCACGCAGCGGGACGCAGAGCGGCTCAGCTGCCTCGGACACGTCGTCGTGTTGTGCGGGCGTTACGAGGGCGTGGACGATCGCGTCCGCCATCATCTGGCGACCGAGGAGCTGTCGATCGGGGACTACGTGGTGTCGGGCGGCGAGCTGCCGGCGCTCGTCATCGTCGATGCGATCGCGCGGCTGGTTCGCGGCGTGGTAGGAGACGAGGAGTCGGTGGCGCGGGACACGTTTTCGCGCGGATTGCTCGACTTCCCGCAGTACACGCGGCCGGCGGAGTTCAAGGGATGGCACGTGCCGGCGGTGCTCCTGTCCGGGCATCACGCCGAGATTGCGCGCTGGCGCCGGCGGGAGGCGCTGGCCAGGACACTGGATCGGCGGCCGGATCTGCTGACCACGGCGGCGCTGGATGAAGACGACCGGGCGCTGCTGAGCGAGCTAGTCGAGTTACGAGAGAAGGGAGCGTCGTGATGACTGCGGTAGAAACCGTCGAGCGCGGCCAGTTGACCGAGCGCCCGGCGATGAAGCCTGGCGATACCGTCCGGGTGCACGTGAAGGTGCGCGAGGGAGACAAGGAGCGCATCCAGATATTCGAGGGGATGGTGATCGCGATGCACCGCGGCGGCGCGCGCGCGACGTTCACCGTGCGCAAGGTCTCCTTCGGCCAGGGTGTCGAGCGAATCTTCCCGCTGCACTCGCCGGTGATCGACAAGATCGAAGTGATCCGGTCGGCCCGGGTGCGGCGCGCGAAGCTGTACTTCCTGCGCGACCTGAAGGGCAAGGCGGCGCGGATGAAGGAACAGAAGAAGGTCTAGAGCGCAGGCTGACGTCTCGAACGTGGGACTGCCGTGAAGGTCCGGGCCTTTCGAACCATCGAGAACGCCATCCGGCGGATGGGGTTCAACGCGGTGGCGGGAGTAGACGAGGTCGGGCGGGGCTGTCTCGCAGGACCTGTCGTCGCCGCGGCCGTCGTGCTCGCGCCAGACCGGTACGTCGCGCGGATCGGCGATTCGAAGTCGGTCACGGCGCTCGAGCGCGCGCGCTTGTATCAGAAGATCACGCGGTCGGCCATCACGTGGTGCGTGGCGTCGGCCGAGTGCGACGAGATCGATCGCATCAATATCCATCAGGCGTCGCTGCGCGCCATGCAGCGCGCGGTGCTCGGGTTGGTACCCATTCCGGACTTCGTGCTCGTCGACGCGTTCCGCATCCCGGATCTGCCGGTCGCGCAACGCGCGGTCATTCACGGCGACGCCCGCTGCACGGCGATCGCCGCGGCCTCCATCGTCGCCAAGGTGACGCGCGATCGGATGATGCTCGAGCTGCACGCGCGCGATCCACGCTACGGGTTCGACCGGCACAAGGGCTACGCGACGCAGGAACATCTGGACGCCGTGTCGCGATTCGGGTACTCGGAGGTTCACCGGCGGTCGTTTCGGCCGCCGACGCTGTTTGATAGGATGGACTGACCGCCGCGCCTCGGCAGCTCCTGGCCGTGGAGAACTCTGTTGGCCCTTGATCGTGAGAGCACGCTGAAAAAGGCGGAGAAGCTGCTCCGCCAGGGTCGCCTCGACGCCGCCATTGCGGAGTACCAGCGCGTCGTGGAAGACAATCCGCGCGACTGGAGCACAGCCAACACGCTGGGCGAGCTCTACGGCCGGTCCGGGCAGTCCGACAAGGCCGTCGAAGAGTACACGCGCATCGCCGAGCACTTCGTGGACGAGGGCTTTTATCCCAAAGCCGCCGCGCTGTACAAGAAGGTCCTCAAGATCAGACCCCAGGACGAACCGACGCAGCTGGCGCTGGCCGACATTTCCGCCAAGCAGGGGCTGCTGGCGGATGCCAAGGCCTACCTGAATGCCGTCGCGGCGAGGCGACGGACGCGGGGCGACCGCCGCGGCGCAGCGGAGATCGTCGTCAAGCTGGGCTCCATCGATCCCGCCGACTTCGAGGCCCGGCGCGCCGCCGCGCGCATGCTCGAGGAGATGGGCGAGGAAGAGCAGGCCGGCCTGCGATTCAAGGCCCTGCACGACGATCTGCTGGACAAAGGACGCCAGTCCGAGGCGCTGGAATCGCTCCAGGACTACGTCCGGCTCAACCCGCTCGAAACCGGCGCGCGCGCCACGCTCGCGAAGGCCGCGCTCGACCGCGGCGACGTGTCCGGCGCCCGCGAGTACCTCGATACGGACAGCGCGGGCGACGACCCGGATCTGCTGATTCACCTCGCGGAAGTCGAGCTGCGCGCGGGAGAAATCGATCGCGCCAAGCCGCTCCTCACAAGGCTGCCCGGCGGCGATGCGGCAAGCCGGCAGAAGATCGCGACGCTGGGCCGGTCCTTCTTGGACCAGAACGTCGACGCGTCTTTCCTGTGTCTGGACTGGACGGTAGACGCGGCCGTCGCGTCCTCTGATTTTACGGAAGCCTCCGCAACGCTGCAGGAGTTCACGAGCCGCGTCCCGGGGCACATTCCGGCCCTGCTGAAGCTCGTGGAAGTGTGCGTCGATGGCGGGCTCGAGCTGGCGATGTACGAGGCACAGGAGAAGCTGACCGATGCGTATCTCGAGGCCGGTCAGGCGGCCGAAGCCCGCGTGATCGCCGAGGATCTCGTGGCGCGCGAACCATGGGAACGGGCGCACATCGAGCGATTCCGGCGCGCGCTGGTCATGCTGCGCGTGTCGGACCCCGACAGCCATATCGCCGAGCGGCTGAGCGGCCAGGCGCCCTTCATGGCGCGCGATCCGTTCTTCGAGATGCCCGAGACGCCGCCCGACCCGCCCGACGCCGGAGCCAGCCGCTCAGGAGGCCCCGGCGGAAGCTGCCCCGGTTGCCGACGACACGTCAGTCGAGACGCTCGCACCGGTCGCCACCGACGTGCACGCGGTGGGCGATCAACCGGCCGCTCCCCCGGTCGCTGCGTCCGCGCCACCGGCCAGACGCGCCGGGCAGGAAGAGATCGATTTGACCGGGGCGCTTGGAGAGCTGCAGACAGGCGATGCCCGGCGTCCCTCGGCGCCGCAGAAAGATACAGATCTGGATCAGGTGTTTGCGGATCTCCGGACCGAGGCGTCAGCTGATCGGGACCATTCGACGCAGCACATGACGCTCGCGCGGACCTATCTCGAAATCGGCATGATTGACGAGGCGATGACGTCGCTGCAGACAGCCGCGCGCTCGCCGCGTCAGCGTTTCGAGGCCGCCTCGACGCTCGGCCGCCTGTATCAGCGCCGCGGGGAGGCCAGCGCCGCCATCGAATGGCTCGAACGGGCGGCTGAAGCTCCGGCGCCGACCGCGGACGAAGGGCGGGCCCTGTTGTACGACCTGGGGGTGCTTCTGGACGGCGCCGGCGAAACCTCGCGAGCACTCGCCGTGTTCCTCGAACTCCAGGCCGACGTCGGTGACTATCGCGACGTCCCGACCCGAATCGATCGCCTCGCGCGCGTGCAGACCGGAGGCTGACATCTCGTTCTTCACGCGCATCCTTTTTGCCGCCTATTTTCTCGAGGCTGGTCTGGTTCTGCTCGTGGCTCCCTGGTCCAGCTTCTGGGACCGGAACCTGTTCTTCGAGACGCTGCCGACGCTCGGGCAGGTGCTGAGCAGTCCGTTCGCTCGCGGCGCGGTCTCCGGCGTGGGTGCGGTGACCGTCATCGCCGGACTCGTCGAGCTGGCGGGCCTCATGGGCTTGCGCGCCGGGACGCTGAACCAGGACACTCAATCGTGACGTTTGCGTCCGCGCGCCCCCGGATCATGATGGTGACGGACCGCCGCCGCTATCCGGGAGACGAGGACACCGCCTGCGAACGGCTCGCGGCTGCGGCCGGTTCAGCCGCGCGCGCGGGCGTGGATTACATTCAGATCCGCGAGCGCGGGCTGGACGATCGTCGGCTCCTCGCGCTCGTCGAACGGGTGAGGCAAGGCGTGGCGGGGACGCAGGCGGGTGTAATCGTCAACGATCGCATCGACGTCGCGATGGCGGCGCGGGCCGACGGGGTGCACCTGCCGGCCCGCGCCGTGTCAGGTGACGAGGTTCGCTGTATCGTTCCGCAGGGATTTCTCATCGGTCGATCCACGCACGCCGCGGACGAAGCCGTGCGGGCCGAGCAGGCTGGCGGCTGCGACTATCTGGTGTTCGGCTCGGTCTACGAGTCGGCCAGCAAGCCGGCGGGCCATCGGGTCAGCGGCCTGGAGGCGCTGGCTCGCGCGTGCGCGGCCACACGTCTGCCGGTGGTGGCGATTGGCGGCCTCACGGCCGAGCGCGCGCGTGACGTGGCCCTGGCGGGCGCGGCCGGCATCGCGGCCATCGGATTGTTTGCGACCGCGGACGAAACGGCGCTCGCCGACACCGTCAGCGAGCTGCGGCAGGCGTTCCTGTCGAGTTGAGGAGTAGCAGAGCAGGCATGGATCCGGGATATCGTTCGCCGCTCGTCGACTTCTTCCGCCGAGGCGAGGTCGCGCGGGACGTCCGGCTGCTGGCGGCACAGGGCGCCATGGCGCCGCGGGCGCACGAGCAGCTCGCGGTGCTGCTGATCCTCTCGGACGACCCGGACCCCGACGTGCGCGGCGCAGCGAACGCGACGATCGACGCCTTGCCGCGTCCGGCGGTGAGCGCGTTCCTCGCGCGCTCTGATGTGCCGAGCGAGTTCCGGGAGTTCTTCGCCGCGCGCGGCATCGAGCCCACCGAACCGCCGGCCCCCGACGCCTCGGATGCCCTCATGGATACGCTGACCGAGTTGCCGAAGGTTCCGGCAGAGGGCGAGGAGGAAGACGGGGAGTCACGCATCCTCTCGACGCTTCCGATCATGGACAGGCTGAAGCTCGCGATGCGCGGGACGCGCGAGCAGCGCGCGCAGCTGGTTCGAGACTCGAACAAGATGGTCGCGGTCGCGGTCATGAGCAGCCCGAAGCTGACGGAAGCGGAGGTCGAGTCGTTCTCCAGAATGGGAAACGTCTCGGAAGACGTGCTGCGGATCATCGGCACGAACCGCGGGTGGCTCAAGAACTACACCATCGCGCACGGCCTGACCAGGAATCCGAAGACGCCGCCCGCGATCTCGATGCAGCTCATTCACCGCCTGAACGAAAAGGACGTGAAGTTGCTGGCCAACGATCGCAACATACCGGAGGCGCTCCGGCTGACGGCGCGCCGGATGATGGTCAAGTCGCTGAAGTAGGCGGGCTACTTTCGGCGGCCCTTGAATTCCTTCCGCATCTCGGCGAGCCCCTGCATGTAGACCGTCGCGCGCTCGCGATCCGCTTCGGTCTCCATCGACTTGATCAGATCGATGGCCCGGTCGAAGTCCCGCAGGATGGTGGCGGGCGTCGTTTCGAAATAGAGCCGCCGGATCTCGTCGAGCTTCTCGGACGAATTCGGCGTCGTCATCGGATGGCGGCTGCCTTGCTGCGCCGGAGCGCGCGACGAAACTCGTCGATCGGGAGGCAATTGAGCACGTCGCTCTTCGTCAGCCATGCGCGGCGGGCGACGGTCACGCCCCAGCGAAGGCGTGCGAGGGCCGCCGGGGAGTGCGCGTCGGAGTCGATCATGATCTTGACACCCCGATCGCGCGCGAGCCGGGCGTGGTGCTCGTTCATATCGAGCCGCTCTTCCAGGCTGTTGATCTCGAGGGCGACGCCTGCCGCCGCCGCGGCGTCGATCACCCGTTCGAAGTTCACGCGATAGGGGTCGCGCTTGAGAATCCGCCGGCCCGTGGGATGGCCGATGACGTCCACCCACGGCGACGCGATCGCCCGAAGCAGCCGATCTGTCATCTGCTGCTCGTCCTGGTTGAACGCCGAGTGGACGGACGCGATCACGATATCGAGCTGCGCGAGACACTCGTCGGCGAGGTCCATCGAACCGTCCGGCCGGATGTCGCACTCGATGCCGGCAAGGAGGGTGATGCCCGGCAGCCGCCCGTTCAACTGGCGAATCCCTCGGGCGTGCTCCAGCGCCCGCCGCTCGTCCAGGCCATTAGCCATGGTCAACGCCTTGCTGTGGTCGGTGATGGCGATGTACGAGAGACCGGCGTCCCTGGCAGCGATCGCCATCGCTTCGGCGTCGGCACGGCCGTCGCTGGCCGTGGTGTGCATGTGGAGGTCGCCCCGGAGATCCTCCAGGGTGATCAGCGCCGGAAGCGCGTTGGATTCGGCCGCGGCGATTTCCCCGCGGTTCTCGCGAAGCTCCGGCGGGATGTAGGCCAGACCCAGCGCAGCGTAGATCTCGGCCTCGGAAGCCCCGGCGATCGGCGTGTCGCTGTCGATCGGGTAGAGGCCGTACTCATTGAGCTTGAACCCGCGTTGGATCGCGCGGTCGCGCAGCGCGATGTTGTGCGCCTTGGATCCGGTGAAATACTGCAGGGCGGCGCCCAGGCTCTCACGTGGCACCAGCCGCAGGTCGGTCTGAAAGCGATCGTGCAGGAGGACGCTCGACTTGCTGTCGCCGTGCGCGAGGACACGCTCGACCAGGCCGTAGCTCGTGAACGCGTCCATCAACGTTGGCGGCGCCCCGGCCGCCAGGATGTCGAGATCCCCGCACGTTTCACAGCCGCGCCTCAGGCTGCCGACCGCAGTGATTTCGGCCTCGGGCGCGTGCGCGCGAAGCGCCTCGATGAGCGGCGCCGCCGCGGCATGCGCTTCGGGCATGAGACGACGGCCGGTGAGGCGTGAGCGCTCTTCGAGCGTCCTGAGGATCTGGGCTTCCTTCTTCGCGCCCATCCCCTTGAGTGCCCTCAGGCGGCCCTCGCGCGCCGCTTGCTGCGAGATCCTCGAGCGTCCGGATATTCAGCTCGCGATAGAGCGTCGACACGGTCTTCGGACCGATGCCCTGCAGGTTCAGCAGGTCGAGGACGGTGGTCGGAAATTCCTGGAGCAGGCCCTGGTGGTAGGCGATCGAGCCAGTCGAGACCAGCTCTTCGATCTTCGCGTTCAGATCCCTGCCGATGCCGGGAATCGCGAGCCGCTGTGCGGTCGTGAGGTCCGCGATGCGCTCGGGCGTGTGGGCGATGGTCTCCGAGGCGTTGCGATACGCGCGGATCTTGAAGGGATTCTCGCCCTTGATCTCGAGGAGGTCGCCGATCTCGGCGAGGACACGCGCGATTAAGACATTCTCCATTGCGGATTGCGGATTGCGGATTGCGGACTGCGGATTGCCGCTTGATGATTGGTGATGGGCCGGCGGTCAGGCCGCGACTCGGGTTTCGACCCGCAGGCCCTCGCTTTCGATCCGGAAGTCGAGCACGCGTCCGCCGTGCGCGGCCAGTGCCGCGCGTATGGCAGGGACGTCCTCCGGGCCGCCGAGACAGAAGAGGCAGCCGCCACCGCCGGCGCCACAGACTTTGCCGGCGTACGCGCCGGCCGCCCGCGCCGCGGCGAGCAGGCGATCGATGTCGGGGGTGGTCACGCCCGGCGCGAGGCCCTTGCGATTCTCCCACTCCTCCGCGAGCTGCCGGCCGACTTCCGACCAATCCCCCTGCTCGAGCGCCGCACGCATCGCGCCGGCTATGTCCCGAATCCTGGAGAATCGCTGCTGCACGTCGCGGTCCCCATCGATGTGGCGCTTCGTGACTTCCCAGTTGTTGATCCCGGAATTGCGCGTCGCGCCCGTGTAGGCAAGGACGAGGCGCTGCTCGAGGTCGGGGATCGACACCGGCAGGGCCGTCCGCCTCACACCGTCCACGCCCAGTTCGATGGCCGACACCCCGCCATAGAGCGCCGGCCGGTAGTCCTGAACGCCCGTCGGCACATCGATCGCCTGCGCCTCGACGTTCATCGCGATCTGCAGGATCTCCTCGTCTGACAGCGACCGCCCGGTCCAGGCCGCCAGCGCGCCGCAGACGGCGATGTTGAGCGCCGACGATCCGGCAATTCCGGCGCCCACGGGCGACTCCGATCGGGTGTGCAGCTCCAGCCCTTCCGCCTGAAAGTAGTGGAGCAGCCGGCCCAGGAGCCGCAGCTCGGAGGTGTCTCGCAGCTCGCTCCAGTGCGCCACGTCCACCCGCACCTTCGTGTCGTCGGAGATGATGCTCAACCCCAAATCGCGTCGCGGCTGAATCGCGCAGCGCGCACGAAGGCTGATGGCGACGTTCAGCGTCTGTGCATTCTCGTGAAACAGATAGAGCGGCCAGATGTCGAGCGTCCCACCCGCAAGGTCGATGCGCGTCGGCGCTGAGGCGTCGATATACACGTCCGCATTATATCCGCGGATATCGCCGCGCCGTGGCTGCGCGGCTAGGTCCAGAGAACGTGAATCCGTGTTGTCCGCGGTTGGGTGGATCCGTGCTGTCCGTGTTATCCGCGGATGTTGTCCGCGGATATAATTGCGACATTGTCTCAGAGAGAAATCCGTCGCCACGTCGGACAGCTGGCGATCGCGGGCTTCGCGGATCACACGATTCCGCCTGAACTGCGCTCGCTCGCGCGCGAATTCGATCTCGGCGGGATCATCCTCTTTGCGCGCAACGTCGCGGCGCCGGATCAGGTGGCCGACGTCGCGCGGGAGGCGCAGACGCTCGCGCGTGAGCTGCCCGCTCTGGGTGAGCGTCGATCAGGAGGGCGGGCGCGTCGCGCGCCTGAAGGCGCCGTTCACCGAGTGGCCGCCGATGATGACGCTGGGGCGCAGCGGCGACGAGCGGCTCGCGGCGCGGTTCGCGTCGGCGCTCGCGGCCGAGCTGAAGGCCGTGGGCATCACGCTCGACTACACGCCCGTCCTCGACATCCACACGAACCCGAAGAACCCCGTGATCGGCGACCGGGCACTGGCCGACCGAGCAGACGAGGTGGCGAGGCTCGGGCGCACCATCATCACGACGCTGCAGGATGCCGGCGTGGCGGCGTGCGGCAAGCATTTCCCGGGGCATGGGGACACGAGCACGGATTCGCACCACGAGCTGCCGCTCATCGAGCACCCTCCCGATCGCCTGGAGGCGGTCGAGCTCGTGCCGTTCCGCGCCGCAATCGAGGCTGGCGTCGCGTCGATCATGACCGCCCACATCCTGATTCCCGCCTTTGACGAGGAGCGTCCAGGAACGCTGTCACCGGCCATCGTGGACGAATTGTTGAAGAAGAAGCTGGGGTACGGCGGGCTCGTGCTGAGCGACGATCTGGAGATGCGCGCCATCAGCGGACGATACGGCGTCGCCGACGCCACGGTCGCGGCGATCGCCGCCGGCTGTGACGCGGTCCTCATGTGCGGCGCTTCGCAGGAGACGCAGGGCACCGCGCTCGAAGCCATCATCCGGGCAGTGGAGAAGGGGACGCTTCCGCTCAAGCGGGTCGAGGATGCGCTTGCACGGCATCGCCGCGTCAAGGAACGGTTCCTGCTGTCCGCTCCCGCGCGTCCGCTCACCGGTCCGGCGCTGCGCGCCGCGCTCGGCCGGGACGAGCACCAGGCCGTGGCTGCCGAAATGGCGAGGTTTGCGTAGTGGTTCGGTTGGCCCATGCGTAAGCCGCGCGCCCTTCAGCGCGGCGATCGCGTCGCCGTGATCGCGCCCGCGAGCCCGTTTGCCCGGGAGGAGTTTGCGCCCGGGCTCGACGAGCTGCGTGCGCTCGGATTCGAGCCCGTTCACGACGAAACCGTGTTCGACCGGCTCGGCTATGTGGCCGGCACGCCGGAATCCCGGGCGTCGGCCTTCCGCACAGCGTGGGAGGATCCCTCGATCGCTGCGGTCTTCACCGCGCGCGGGGGTTACGGCAGCGTCCAGGTTCTGCCGCTCCTCGATCCGGACGAGACGGCCCGACACGCCAAGGCCTTCATCGGCTACAGCGACAACACATCGATCCTGACGTGGCTGACCCAACGCTGCGGCATCGTCTCGTTCCACGGGCCGATGATCGAGCGGCGACTGGCCCGCGGTGAGGCCGGATACGATCGCGACACGTTCATCCGCTGTCTCTGCCGCCCGGAACCGGCCGGCGCGATCACGCACCCGCAGGTGACGGTCGTACAACCGGGAGAGGCGGCGGGCATGTTGACGGGCGGAACGCTGGCCCAGCTCACGGCGTCACTCGGCACACCCTACGCCTTCGATCCGCCTGCGGGCTGTGTGCTCTTTCTCGATGAAGTCGGAGAGCGGCCCTTTCGAATCGATCGCATGCTGACGCAGTTGCGGCTTGCCGGCCTGCTCGGGCGTGCTTCTGCCGTCGTCTTCGGCGAGCTGCCGAGGTGTGACGAGCCGGGAGGCCAGCCCAGAGCCCGCGACGTGATCGCGAACGTGATGCGCGGGTTTCCGGGGCCGATACTGTTCGGGCTGCCGTCCGGGCATACCGATGGCCCGACGATGACGCTGCCCCTGGGCGTGCGGGCCCGGGTCGTGTCAGCGCCCGCTCCTGCGGTGATTATCGAAGAGGCGGCCGTGTGCCCGTGACGCGTGTTCACCTGATCGGCATCTGTGGGACCGCGATGGCGACCCTGGCAGCGCTCCTGAAGAGCAAGGGATTCGACGTGCGCGGATCGGACCAGAACGTGTACCCGCCGATGAGCGATTTCCTGCAGGAGCAGGGCATCACGCTGCTGCAGGGATACCTGCCGGATCACATCAGCGCGGACCTCGATCTGGTCGTGGTTGGCAACGCGATTTCGCGCGGGAATCCGGAACTGGAAGAAGTCCTCGATCGGAAGATTCGCTATTGCTCGCTTCCAGAGGCCATCCGCGATCATTTTCTGTGGGGTTCTCGGTCCGTCGTGATTGCCGGCACGCACGGCAAGACGACAACGACGGCCCTGACGTCCTGGCTTCTGGCGCATGGCGGCGCGGACCCCAGCGTCCTGATCGGCGGCATCGCCGAGAACTTCGAGAGCAGCTATCGGGTGGGCGGCGGGCGTGAGTTCGTCATCGAGGGCGACGAGTACGACAGCGCGTTCTTCGACAAGACCGCCAAGTTCCTGAAGTATCTGCCCGACATCGCCGTGGTGGGTAACATCGAGTTCGATCACGCGGACATCTACCCGGATCTGGACGCCATCCGGCTGACGTTTCAACGGTTCGTGAACCTCATCCCGCGGAGGGGCCTCCTCCTGCTCGGCGCCGACAACGCCGACGCGCTCGCCCTGCGAAGCCGCGCCCGCTGCCGTATCGAGACGTTTGGCCTGGCCGATGGCGCCGACTGGCAGGCGCACGACCTGAAGGTCGGAACGTCCTCGACGACGTTCAACGTGCGGCGCGACGGGCGGCCGTCCGGCACGTTCGAGGTGCCGCTTCTGGGCGCGTTCAACGTCCGGAACGCGCTCGCGGCGCTCGCGGTCGGCGCGGCGGTGGGTCTGAACACCGACACCATGGCGGACGGCCTCCGGCGGTTCAAGGGCGTGCGCCGGCGTCTCCAGCACCGGGGGACTGTGCGCGGGGTTGCCGTGTACGACGACTTCGCGCACCATCCGACGGCGATCGCGGAGACGCTGGAGGGAATCCGCTCCGCGCATCCCGATAGTCGGATCTGGGCGATCTTCGAGCCGCGGTCGGCCACGTCCTGCCGGCGCGTCTTTCAGGCAGACTTCGTGCGAGCGCTGTCGAAGGCCGATCGGGTCATCCTGCCGGCCGTGTTCCGCTCGACCCTTCCCGAGGGCGAGCGTTTGTCGGCGGAGCAGATCGTAACCGAGTTGAAGACCGGCGGCGTCGACGCCCGCTACATTCCCAAGACCGAGGACATCGTCTCGACGGTCGACCGCGAGAGCCGCGACGGCGACCTCGTCGTCATCATGTCGAACGGCGGATTCGACGACATCCATCGCAAACTGCTCGCGGCGCTCGAGCAGCCCCGGTAGCCCGTCATGGGTCCATTCAAGGTGCTCGCTGCGGGGGACGCCGCGTTGCTGATCGAACTGCCGGAGAGACTCGATCCGCAAATCAACATGACCTGCATCGGGCTCGCGCGCGCCATCGAGGCCAGGTTCGGAAGTGGCGTGCGGGATGTCGTCATCGGCTATTGCACCGTCACGGTGTATTTCGATCCGTTGACGGTCGATGCCGCATGGCTCGAGCGTGAAGTCGAGGACATCGTGGAGAAGCTCGACGCCGAGGATTCCGTAGCGGGCGCGCTCGTCGACGTTCCGGTGTGCTACGGCGGGGAGTTCGGACCGGACCTGGCGGATGTGGCACGCTTCGGCTCGTGCTCGGAAGACGAGGTCATCGACATTCACACGGGTTCGGAGTACCGCGTGTATCTGGTTGGCTTCGTTCCAGGATGGGCCTACATGGCCGAAGTCGAACCACGAATCGCCGCGCCGCGCCGGCTCACACCACGGACCGTCGTGCCGCCCGGCTCGGTGGCCATCGCCGGGCCGCAGACGGGGATTTACCCGGCTCCGACACCGGGCGGCTGGAACATCATCGGCCGTACGCCCATCAAGCCGTACGATCCGGCGCGGGCCGAGCCGTTCCTCTTCAAGCCCGGCGACCGCGTTCGATTCCATCGCGTCTCCGCAGACGAGTTCGATCGCGTGTGATGCGTCCATTCTTCTTCGTCAGAGCGTCGTCGTGGCCACGCTGACCGTCATCCGCCCCGGCATGTTGTCGACGGTCCAGGACCTCGGTCGCTGGGGACGACAGTCGAGCGGTGTGCCGGTGGCCGGCCCGATGGACGACTATTCGCACAGGTTCGCCAACGATCTCGTGGGCAACGAGAAGGGCGCGGCGGCGCTGGAGATCACGTTGATCGGTCCGGAGCTCGAGGCAGACGCGGATGTCGTCTTCGCCGTCACTGGCGCGCGGTTCAGTCTGACGGCCGGCGGAGCGCCCGCGCCGATGGATGCGGAGTTCATGCTGCGCGCGGGCACGAGGCTGCGATTCGGATCGCGTGTCGCCGGCACGCGGGCGTCGCTGGCCGTTGCGGGAGGCTTCGACGTGGAGCGTCTGTACGGCAGCCGCGCGACGAGCCTGATTAGCAAGATGGGACCATTCGGCGGCCGCGCGCTGATGGCGGGCGACCTGCTGCCGGTCGCGGCGCGCGGGACCGTCGCTGCGAGACCCGGGCGGCTCAGAACTCCGTTGCCCATCCCAGCGGGTGGCGCGAAGCTGCGCGTCATTCCTGGCCCGCACGTGGACCGGTTCGCGGCGTCGGCATACGATACGTTGTTCAGTTCGCGTTTTACCGTCACGCCCCAGTCCAATCGCATGGGCTATCGACTGGACGGTCCGGCGCTGGCTCATCGGACGCGTGCGGACATTCTTTCTGATGCCACGCCGCTTGGATCGATTCAGGTTCCGGGCTCAGGCCAGCCTATTCTCCTGATGGCCGACAGACAGACGACGGGCGGCTACCCGAAAATCGCCACGGTGATCTCGGCGGATCTGCCGTTGGCCGGGCAGCTGGCGCCGGGCGACTGGATCGAATTCAAGCCGTGCACGCGCGAGCAGGCGATGGACGCGCTTCGGGCGCGGTATCCGTGACGCTCGATCTCGAACGCAGATTCGCACAGGCGCTGGCCGACGGGCGTCGAGTGCGCCGCAACGCGCCGCTGGCGCCGCTGACGACGTTCAAAGTGGGCGGGCCGGCGGACTGGCTGGTCGAATTGCGCGGCGCGCGCGAGCTGATGGACGTCCTGGCACTCGCGCGCGAACATGCCCTGCCGGTGACGGTCCTCGGCGGGGGCTCGAACGTGCTGATCGCTGATTCGGGATTGAGGGGTCTCGTCATCCGTGTGCACGGCGGGGAAGTCGTGCCGCTCGACGCGGGTCACATTCGCGCGGACGGCGGCGTGACCATCAACGGCCTGGTGCGCTGGACGATCGTTCACGGCGTGGCGGGCCTGCAAGCGTGGGCCGGCACGCCGGGGACGGTGGGAGGCGCCATTCACGGCAACGCCCACTTCAAGGGCCGGCTGATCAGCGAGTTGATCCGGGACGTGTCGCTTGTCTCGCTCGACGGGGACGTGTCGGACATCCCGGTTGCCGACATGGAATTCGGTTATGACCACAGCCGGCTGCACCGGACGAAGGAGGTCGTGGTGTCCGCGGACTTCCGCGTGACGTCCGGCGAACCGGACGCGCTTCGGGCGGTGGCGCGGGAGTCGCTCGCGTTCCGAAAGCGGACGCAGCCGCTCGAGTCGGCGAGCGCCGGGTGCATCTTTCAGAATCCGGTGCCGCCGCGTGACATCATTCCTGACGGCATCCCGGCGTCCGCGGGCGCTCTGGTCGATCGGGCCGGCCTCAAGAACGCCCGCACCGGTCACGCGCGGGTGTCGACAACGCACGCCAACTTCATCGTGAATGAAGGGGGCGCCAGCGCGGACGAGATCCGCGAGCTGGTGGAACGCTGCAAGCACGACGTCCGCGCGCGTTTCGGGGTCGAGTTGCGCGAAGAGATTGTGTACCTCGGGTTCGAACGGTGAGACCAACGGGGGCGGAACGGCGATGAGGTTCCCGCATGGCGATTCTGAAGATTGAAGGCGGCCGCCGGTTGTCGGGCCGCGTGTCGGTCGAGGGCAACAAGAACTCGGCGCTGCCGCTGCTGGCCGCCTGCCTGCTGACGGATCAGGAATGCGATGATCTCGAACGTCCCGAGGATCAGGGACGTCGAGGTGCTGATCGAGCTGCTCGTCGGGCTGGGGGCCAGCGTCGATGGCATTGGCACGTCTACGCTGAGAATCAAGTGCGCCGAGGTCACGACCGACAAACCCGATCCGTGGCTGGTCGGACGTCTGCGCGGTTCGGTGCTGCTCCTCGGCCCGCTGCTCGCGAGAAAGGGATCCGCGCGGCTGGCGCCACCTGGAGGTGACTTTCCCGCGCGGCGGACGATCACCACGCACCTGCAGGCCCTGATGGCGCTCGGCGCGGTGGCGCTGGAAGAGCCCGGACACGCCCTCGAGGTCCCCTGGGGACTCTCAGGGGCGTCCTTTTACCTCGACGAGGCCTCTGTGACCGGCACCGAGACCGCGCTGCTCGCTGCAGCCGCGGCAAAAGGCCGGACAGAAATCCGCCATGCCGCCCTGGAACCGCACGTCGTCGAGCTCTGTCGTTTTCTGCGTTCGATGGGCGTCTCGATCGAGGGCGAGGGGACGCCGACGATTCGCGTAGAAGCACCGGCTCGATTCGGGGGCGCGCAGCATCGACTCGACGGTGACTACATCGAGGCCGGCAGCTGGGGAGTGGTCGCGGCGATCACCGGCGGCGGGATCGAAGTGACGGGGGCGCGGGGCATCGATCTGGAGGTTGTCGCTGCGCCGCTCAAGAAGATGGGGCTGACGTGCGCCTGGGACGACGACCGGTTCGTCGTCGAGCCGTCCGCGCTGACAGCGGTGAGGCGAATCACCACGGGCCTCTGGCCAGGGTTTCCGAGCGACATGGTCAGCCTCGTGACGGTGCTCGCGACCCAGGCGGACGGTCAGACGCTCGTGCACGACTGGCTGTACGAGCTGCGCCTGTTCGCGCTGGAGCAGTTGAGCGCGATGCGAGCCGATCTGTTCCTGTGCGACCCGCACCGGATGATCGTTTCGGGACCGACGAAGCTGCGGGGCCGTCACCTCGACAGTCGGGACCTTCGATCGGGAATGGCTCTCATCGCCGCGGCGCTTGCGGCGGAAGGACAGAGTCAGGTCGCACCGCTCGAGACCGTCGAGCGCGGATACGCCGCGCTGGTGGAGCGGCTCAAGTCGCTGGGAGCGCAGGTCGAACGGGTCAGCTAGAGCTAGCTCCCGCCGCCGCCCGGTTTCTTGGGCGGGGTGACGGGTACTGAGGTTCCGGGCAGCTGCTGCAGGCCTGGCGGAAACGGCGCCTGGAGCGGTTGCGGGAACGCGGGCGGCGCCGGCGCAGCCGGGGGCTGTCCCGGGCCGGGGTTCGACGGGTCGACGTCACGCGGAACGGCCGCCGGCTGCGCGAGATCGACACGCGCGGCGCCGCTGGTGCGGCCCAGTCGAAACGGCCGCAGGTCCTCTTCCGACACCTCGAGCGCCCGCACGATGTGCGGCGTAATCGTCATGATGATGTCGGTCTGCAGCGTTTCCTTGCGGTTGCTCGCGAACAGACGCCCGACGAAGGGGATGTCGCTCAGCCCCGGCAGGCCGGCGAGCACCGTTCGCTCCTCGTCACGAATCAGCCCGGCGAGCATGTTGGTTTCGCCGTCCTTCAGCCGGATCGTCGACGTGATCTGACGGTTGCCGAACGTGTTCAGGCCGGCGGTCACGCCGGTCCCGCTGCCCGATATGTTGCTGAGCTCGATTTTGAGCGTCAGCGAGACTTCATCATCGTGATGCGTGCGCGGCGTGATGTCGATGTTGACGCCGATCGTCCGGTACGTGAACGACGTGATCGGCTGCTGGTTGATGCCGCCGGTCGCGATGGGCGCGAAGACGGTGACGGGAACCGGCACGTCCTCACCGAACTTCGCCTGCGCGGCGATCCCCTCTGCCGTGCGCAGCTGCGGGTTCGCCAGAACCCTCGTGTTCGAGTCGTTCTTCAGCAGTCGATAGTAGATGCCGGGCACGCCCGTCACGAAGACGTCCGCGCGCGTCAGGTTCGACAGATCCTCGAGCGTCTGGCCCGGCCGGTTCACGTCCATCGATCCGCTGATGCCGGGGGATCCGGGCGACGCGATCTGCAGGCCGAACTCGCGAAGACGCGTGCGGTCCACCTCGAGCAGCTCGACGTCGATGACCACTTCGGGCCTGGCCTTGTCGATGGCGGCGATCAGCCGACTTGCGGCCGCGATGTGCTCGGGCGTGTCCTGCAGCGAGATGGCGTTGATGGCCGTCGTCCCGGTGATCTGGCGGACGTCCACGACGATCCGCAGGAGGTCGATCACTTCTTTCATGTCCGCGTTGCTCAGGTAGATCGTCCGGACGACCGAATCCTCGTACTCGCGACGCTTGGCGGCGGTGTCGGGGATGATCGTGATCGTCCGCTGCGCGGTCACGCGAAAGAACGTCCTCGTGGTGGCGGTGAGGGAGGTCAGCGCGTCCACCAGGGTCATGTTGCGGAGGTCGGCGTTGATCGGCTCCTCACGGAACGCCGGATCGAAGACGACGTTCAATCCCGCGAACTGGGCGATGGAGCGGAACACCGCGCGGCTGCTGGCCGAGCTGAACACGAGCGAGTCGGGCAGCTTCGCGCCCACTGGCAGATCCAGTCCGGGCGGCGGCAAATCGCGCGTGCGCGCGATGAGGGACTCGAGTTCCGTCTTGCCGTTCCGCGTGGCAACGGCCTTGGCCCGTACTTTCTGCCGCGCCTCGCGCAGTGCGACAACGACCTGTTCGTCGGTTGGATTCAGTTCGGACGCGATCTGGAATTCGGCGGCGGCTTCTTCGTATCGCTCGACCGCCGAGAGGCGCCGACCTCTGAACGTGTGTTCCTGCGACGCTCTGAGACGCGAGCGCTGCAGCGCGAGGCGCGCGTTCTGATCGTCGGGATTGGCGCGGACCGCGTTCGTGTACTCGATGACCGCGCGATCGTAGTCCTGGACGCTCTCGGCGCGTTCGCCAGCCCGGAACGCCGAGCTCGTCGCGCAGCCCGACACGAGCGCGGCGACGGCCAGGCAACGTGCGATGGTGACACTCGTTCGCCGCTGCTCAGTGTTTCGCCGGTCCGCCATAGGTGACCTCAGCTCCCCGCGGGGGAGTAAAGACGAACACTTTATCGGCCAATCCGGGGTTTTCCTTGAAATTCGTGAAATGAAACGTCGAACGGCCGCCCTGCTTTTCGCCGACGGTCAGTGACTGGATGCGCAGCGTGTCGCGCGCCACGACCATCTCGAGCCAGTCGTACTCCGGCTGCGGCTGTTTGGGCTGCAGGTGCAGCGCCCACGTATCGGGCGCGCCTTCCGCGGCGAACGTGACGTCGAAGTCGCGCGTCAGGTTGCCGCGGCCCACGAGGAACAGCACGCCCGCCGTGACCTTGTCGGCCTGCGGCACAGGGCTGACCAGGACCCGGTTCGCGTCGGGAAAGTACCTGGTACAGCTGAACGCCGTCCGACACGAACAGTTTCTCGTCGGGCGGTTTGTACGCCCACCGCATCTTGCCGGGCTTCTTGACCTGGAGGGTGCCGCGTTCCTCGCGCTTGCGTTTCAGGACGCCGCCCTCGTACGAGTGCACGAAGTCGGCGGAGAAGTCGCGGATGGTGTCGTATTTCCGCTGCAGCGAAGCCGCGACCTCCGGGGCAGGCGGTGCGGCCGGCGTCTGCGCTGCGGCGGCGGCTACGGCGACCAGTGCGAACAGGGCGCACGTGCTGAAGGGTTTCATCGGGTTCCGGGCCGGCAGGCGCAGGTAGGGTCATGTTACCACCGCAGCGGGCCCTGATCCTGCCCTCAGCCCGTCAGCGACGCTTGGCATCAATGAACGCGCGAAGTTCGGCGATCGGCCGCGCATTCAGGACCTGACGCGCCTCGACCCAGCCTCGGCGGGCCGTGCCCACGCCCAGGTCCATGTAGCGTTCCAGCTGCGTCGCGCGGTGACAGTCGCTGTCGATCACCAGGGTGACTCCCGCCGCCGCCGCGGCGCGGGCGTGCTCGCCGTCCAGATCCAGGTGGCTCGCCGCGCCGTCGACCTCCAGCGCGGTTCCGGTGTCCGCAGCGGCTTGGTACAGCGCATCGAAATCCAGATCGTAACCATCGTACCGTCCCACCAGTCGGTTGGCGGGATGCGTCACGATCGTGACGAGCGGATGGCGCATGGCCTCCACGCAGCGCTTTGTCAGACGTGCGGCGTCATGACCGGCGTCATCGTGCAGCGAGGCGAGAACGATGTCGAACTGCTCCAGGATGCGATCCGGGAAATCCAGTCGGCCGTCCGCGAGGATGTCCACCTCGACGCCGTGCAGGATCGCCATGTCGCGAAAACGCTCCTGCAGCCTGTCGAGCTCCTCCCGCTGGCGCGGCACCTCCCGAGCCTTCAACGTACGACCCGCCGCCGCGCCCTGTGAATGATCGGTGATCGCGATGTACTCGGTACCGGAGCGCGTGGCAGGCTTCGACCATTTCCGCGATCGTGTCCCGCCCGTCGCTGTAGGTCGTGTGCATGTGAAGGTCGCCACGCACGTCACGAAGGTCGACGAGGGACGGCAGACGGCCTGAGGCAGCAGCTTCGATCTCTCCGGTTGCCTGCCGCAGCTCCGGTGGAATGAACGCCAGGCCGGCCTTGCGATACAGATCTTCTTCGCGTGCGTGCGCCGTCCACTCGACCCCACTTCGTTCCAGCGCCCGCAGATGTGCTTCCGAACCGGTGGCCACACACAATGAGGTTCCGTACCTCGTCCGGATGCGTCACACCGATCTCGAGGTCTCCGAGATGATGAGCGACGACGGCGTGGCGAGGGCCGCGCGCGACGAGAACGAGCCCGCTCGGCAGCACGTCGAGACCGTTGAGTGCGGACGCCGGATCATCGGCTTCCCCGACCAGGAGAACCTGCGAGACCAGCGGCTCATAGCGACGCACGTCGCCGGCCGGCGTCAGCGATCGAATCGTCGGGCACGCCTCTGCGATCGAGGGAACCGTCGCGTCGAGCACGTCCCACGCACGACCCAGACTGATGCGGCGTGGTGCTGTCACCCTTTGAGTGAGCCCGGTGCCGGGGGAACCGCCGCCTGTGGGGCGGGTTTGCTGTCGGTGGGGAGCTTCGCTGTCATCCAGTCCGCGATACCGCCGGCAAGCGCAGAGGCGCGGTATCCGAGCCGGATTAGTTCGTGGGTGACCCGCGCGCTGACAAGCTCTTCCGGATCGGAATCGAAGAGGACGATGTCGCGGTCGCGGGGGAGGCGACTGGCGTCGAGTCCGCCGGGCGCCATGCGGACTGCGCCGGGCAGAGTCACGGTGCTGTGTTCGTAGGGATACTTGAGCCGGACGTCGAGGATCAAAGGTCGCTGATCGGCGGGGCCGTCGAGCCGCTGTTTGAGCTCTTCCTTGCTGATCCGCGGGACAGCCATGGGCTGCAGGATATTCTCCACAGCCCTCGCGCGCGGTGTCAACCAGCGGCTGAGGCTCGGACTCAGGCGCCGGGGGTGTGAGACGCCTTGCCGTTGACGACCCATCCTATCGAGCGGCGGCCGCAGATGAGGCATCGGAGAAAAATCGAGCCACTCTCGCAGCTGACGCAGTAGTCATGGCCGGTCACGTAGCAGCAGATCCAGTTCCACATGATGCACCTTATTTAGTTGTGTCAATTCGCTGCTTGGCAAGTGCAGTGCCAGCGGCTACGAAAAAACTGCTAACGAAATTCGGGCGAAAAACCCAAGAAGAGCGTGAGTGATTTGAAGAGGATGAGGTCGGTCGATGCTTCGAATTTGGCCGCGCTCTTACGAATATGAAACGCGCCACAGCTACCGCGTGAAATCCACGGTGGCCGCGGCGGGTGCGTTCGCGCGGATCGTCGCGGTGACCCGCCGCTCGCCATGCTGCGGGTGTTTGAAGATGAACTCACGAAGCCCCAGCGGGACCTGGGCGTTGGCCAGCGGCGTTTCCCCGAGCTTCTGGCCGTCCAGCCACACCTCGGCCCAGGGCACGGCGTTCAGGTTGACCGGCCCCTTCGGCTCGAGCGTCACCGTCGACACCTCGCCCGGTGAGATATTGACGACCTGCGTAGTGGAATAGGCCAGATCGCGGTTGCTGAACGTCAGCTCGTGCCGGCCAGGGGGCAGCATCAGCCTGTTCTGCTCGGTGTTTCCGATGCTCTGGCCGGACTCTGCGATGTCCAGGATGATCGGTGCGAACACGGCCACCCAGCCCGAGAAGACGGGGATGTCCATCCGCAGCGTCTTGCCTGCCACAGCCCTGACGCTGTGCATGACCTCGCCGCCGGACGTCATGAACGACAGCACGTGCTTGCCCGGCGTCACGTCCAGATTGAGCGGTGTCTGCCCAACCAGCCGGCGGTCGAGCAGGACCTTGATGCCAGCGGGCTGGGTCTGGATAACCAGCCTCGCCTTGTCCGCGGCGAGCGGCACTTCCTTCTCGGGCGCGGGCGCCGGCGCCGCGGAGCCGGAGCGGGCGTTGTCGCGGCAGGCGCGCCCGGTTCTCCTGCGACAGCCTGACGGCCGGGGAGATACGCCCGGCCAATGACAGTAGCCACCAGGACGAGGCCGATAGCCGCGCCCGCCAGCTTCCAGGGAAACCCACGGGGTTCTTCGACCTCCAGCAGCGTGCCCCGATAGATGGGGGGATTCACGGGCTCCTGTTGGCTGGGCGCGGGTCCGCCGAGGGTCTTCTTGGTCTGAGGCGTAAAGCCGGCTGGCGGCTCCGACTTCAGCTTGAGCACAGGCGCCGGTTGGCTGACCGGTTGAATCACCGGCTGTGAGGCTGGCGTGACCTGCGGCCGCGCGGGTGTCCGTTTCGGCGGCGGCGGCGCCCCATACGCCGGCATCGGAATCGACGGCGGCGGCACATACACTGACCCGCCCGGTGCCGTCGGCGCGAACGACGGCAACTGAGGTGTGGGTGGCGCGGCCACTACCGGCGGTGCCGGTGGCACCGGCGCCGGTGGCATTGGCATCGGACGCTCCGGTACGGGGACCGGAGGGTCGAACGCCGCGGCCCGATTTGGCGAAATCAACCAGCCGCTCGGTGACGCCTGCGGTGCAGGTTCCTTGGCAACCGGCGGCGGCGGTGCGGGTTTTGGCGGCGGCGTTGCCGTCGAGCGCAGCTTGTCCTTTCGTGCGCGCGCGGATTTTTGGAGCTGGCGCTTCCGGCGGCGCGAGGACCCGCTGTCGTCGTCGACGTGCGATTCCTGGACTGGTGCTGGTGAATCGGCCACCGGGAACGTCGCAGGTGCGACAGGTTCGGACGTCGCCGCTGCCATCACCGGTTCCACCAGCATGACCGGCGCGGGCGCCTCGATCGGTGCCGGAGGCGGTGGCACGGGCTCCTCGGCGACGGCGCGGCGTGTAGGCCGGAGCGTTCACGGGCTCGGGCGCGTATGTCTCCGGCAGGAGAGGCTCGGCCGCGATAAACGGCGGTTCTTCTACGGCCGGTGGTGCGTCGAGTTCGCGGTAGGGTTCCGCTTCAGGCTCTGATGGAGGCAGCTCCGACGTCGATTCGGATTCGACGAGATCCATCGCTGACAGGTCGTACACGTGCTCGGGTTCGAAGTCCCGGCCCGCGTCGAGACCGTCGAGCGAAATCTCCATCGCGTCGTCATCTTCGTCATCGAGGTCCTCATCGACGGCCCGGTAGGCTTCTGCCGAAGGCGCTGCCGGCTCGATGGTCTCCGCTTCCGCGATCGATTCCTCTTCCACGATCGGCGCGGACCTGGAGCTCTCGTGCGAAACGCGATCGAGGAAGTCATCCAGGACTTTCATCGAAGCGATGCCGCGGCTCTGCGTCGGTGCGGCGGCGCGTTCCTCGCGTGGCGGTTCTTCAGCGCTTTCCTCGTCGTCGTACTGGTCGTCTTGCTCGACGTCGGCATCTGCGTCGCGCGCGGTTGCGCCGGCCGTGTCGACCTGCTGGACGAAATCGATCAGCGCCTGACGGCAGACGTCCAGACCGATTTCACGGCGCACCAGCTGTCTGACATCGACGACTGCCTCGTCGGCGGTCGTGTAGGGCCGGCGTCCCGGCAGCGGAAGCGAGCGCTGCAGGATGCGCTGGAGGCCGCCGGCAAAGCCCATGCTCCCGCGAATCTGCGCGACTTCGACCACCTCCATCAGCAGGGACGGCAGCGAGTCCGGATACTCGTCGGGAAACAGCGGTCGTCCGAGCACGAGCATGATTGCGCTGAGCGCGACCTGCGCGATGTCGGCCGTCGCGTCCAGCTGTACCGGACCTGTTCCTGGCGGCGCGGCCACGCCGAAGTCGTTCCACAGACGCATGCGCGACAGACCGAGACGCTGCACCGTCTCGCCGAACGCCGCGTCCAGAAAAACGACCTGGCCGGCGGGCGTCAAGACCGTGCGCGCGGGATCGATCACGCCGTGTGTGATCCCGCTGATCATGTGAAGCGTCGACAGCGCGGGCAGGCTCTCGAGCACATAGCCGAGCGCCACGTCGACGCCGGCGACCAGTGCTTCGTCGTGCGAGGCGTCGAGCAGGTCGGCCAGCCGGCTGCCGGCGACGAATTCGGAGAGCACCGTCAGCTCGCCGGTCTGGGCGTCTCGTTCGATTCTGTACGGACGGGCGAACCGCTCGTCCTCGAGCGACGCGAGATGGTCGACGCGCTCCCGCAGCGCCTGCTCGAACACAGCCAGTTCCGGCCGCAGGATCAGGCGCTCGAGCATCTCGCCCGTTTCGCGGTCGAACGCGATGGTTCGCCGTCCCAGGCCGTCAACGTAGCCGGACGAGGAAACTGATGACGACGAATGATCGGTCAAGGGGGCGGACATTGCAGGAACCCGAACGACTTTGCAACGCGCACACCATCAGGCCAATTGCATGCCGTCTCGATTAACGCGTTGATTCCAGAGCTGTTGCACCAGGATTCGCCCCTGGTCGGAGGGGCGAAGAGAGCGCACACTGACCGAATCGTAAACGTCGATCCAAAACCTGTAATCGGGCATATCCTGCAGGCAACGCTCGGGGAGGGTCCGGCGTCTTATGGCGGGGGATTCGCGTCCGTCGTGGACGGGGAAGCGAGTGAAAGGAATTCATCCGATGATGAAGAAAGCGTTGGCGATCGCGGGGCTGATGGCTCTTGTTGCCGGCCCGGCGTGGGCCCAGGCCAAGCCGAACTTCTCGGGCACGTGGGTGCTGGATCTGTCGAAGAGCGACTTCGGTCAGATGCCACTCCCGGATTCCATCGTCAGCGTGATCGAGCACAAGGAGCCAAAGGTCAAGGTCACGACCACGCAGAAGGGGCAGGGCGGCGAGATCACCAACGAGCGCCAGCTCACGACCGACGGCAAGGAGAACATGAACAAGTTCCGGACGCAGCTTGGCCTGCAGGACGTCAAGTCGACCACGAAGTGGAACGGCCGGACGCTGACGACATCGTTCACGTTCGAAGCTCAAGGTACGGTGAGCGTCACGGATAACTGGGATGTGTCCGCGGACGGCAAGGTCCTGACCATCACGCGCGATCTCACGATGGCACAGGGTCCCCTCAAGCAGAAGCTCGTTTTCACCAAGCAGTAGCGGCCTTTCCTCCTCTCGGAGGGCGCCACGTGGTACAATTGCTGTTCGGGTCGAGCGGCGGCGAACGCGCCGTGCGCCGGCCCGTCAGTTCTTCAGCAGACGAGTGGGCGGCTAGCTCAGTTGGGAGAGCGCCGCGTTCGCAACGCGGAGGTCGGGAGTTCGAGCCTCCTGCCGTCCACCAACACTTCTTTCGATCCTGTTTGTTCGCGGTTCCGTGCCCAGTTTCTGCCCATCGAGTCCGGGAACTCTCCAGGGCGTCCACTCTTCCGGGCCGTCGGTGGGGTGCGTGTAGCGCTCCAGCATGCGCGCCGACTGATGGCCGGAGAGCGCCATCACCGTGAAGTCATCGATGCCCGCTGGCAATCATCCGGCTCAGCGCCGTATGCCGGAGCGTGTGCAGGCTGACATCCCCGGTCAGGATGCCGGCCCGCCCCAGCGCCCGCTTGAACACGTGCGCCACGCCGTTGACGGTGTAGGCTGCGTGCGTCCGTGGGTTCGTGAACAGCCAGGGCGAACTCGTCCGAACGCACGCCTTCAGCACCGCATCGATCGCCGGGCTGCGGGGTAGCCGGCGCGATCGGCCGTTCTTCGTCTCGAGCAGCAGCAGTTCCGTGTCGGACACGTGCTCCGACCGCAGCGCCAGGAGTTCCCCGATCCGCGCGCCCGGTGATGAGCGCCAGGCGGACGATGCGCCCGAGTTTCTTCGGACACGCGGCCAGCAGCGCCTGCTGCTCGGCCTCCGTGAGAATCCGCGTGCGCCGGTTGTCCACCTTCAACCGCTTGACCGATCGCATCGGATGGTCCCGGATCTGCTGCCACTCGACGGCTTTGGAGAAGAGCCCGCGCAGCGTGTCGAGCTCCCGGTTCACCGTCCCCGGTTTGATCGGCTTCGGCGCGCTCGTGTGCTGGTGCCCGCGCCACTTGCCGGCGAGCCGTTCCCGTTTGAACTGCTCGATCCGGTGCGCCGTGATCTCGTGCAGGATGAGTGAGCCGAACGCGCGACCCAGCACCTTCAGGATCTCCCGATCCCGCGTCACGCTCTTCTTGTGCAGCTCCGCGTGGTCCCGCAGATAGATCGTCGCAAACTGCGTGAAGGTCACATCCGGCAGCGCCCGGATCTGCTGCCGGCCGTCGAGGACGCGCGATCGCTCGCGCGCTTCGTAGCTTTTCGCTTTCTGCTTGTTGTCCGTCTCCGTCGTGTTGCGATAGCGCCGCCGGTTCACCCGAAAGTCATAGAACCAGTGATGCTCGCAACCGGGGGAGTCCGGGCAGTGCAACGGGTGTGCGGTTGGCAGCGTCGGGCTGCACCATTTTCGCAGACTCATTCTCCGAACCTCCTTTACCGAAACCAAGCACCAGCGATGATCGCCACGACCGAGATCGCGATCGCCACGATCGACAGCAGTCTGTCGTTCCTGTATTTCCGCTCGTCGTCACGAAGGGCTGCCAGGACGGATGTCAAGAGCGGGAAATTGACAAGATGTCCGCCGTCATACTTCATGTAGAACGAGACGCCTCCAGGCGCGCCACCGACACGATTCTTCTCATCGATCGCGTGCTTTTCCTGCAAGTGGTAGTAAAGCCGGCTAAACACGATGTCGGCATCAACTCTCAGCGCGTTCGCAATAGCCTGCACATCAATCGGCACGAAATTCTTGGCTGGTCGTTGAGCGGTTTTTCCTTTGAAGTTCACGTACTCATCGTGGTATCGCTCATAAATTTCATCTAGGATCTCGAGGTCAGTCGGTAGAGGTTTTGCCATTTTCAACCCTTCTTTGAAAACCCGAGATGGGAGTTCCTATTCACGCGCCGCCTTCATCTCGTCGCCCATCGTGAGTCGAGGCCGCTCGGAGGTTTTCAAAATATCAGATCGGTTATTTTGATTTCTTGCGCGATCCCGACCCGCCACGGACCGGCCACATTCATGGCCCACGAGAAACGCCGCGGCCTCGTGCGCGGTCAGGAGATAGTCGATCAACGTCCGCAGGTCCTGAATCGCCCGCCGATACTCCGGCGGCACGGTGTCGAACAAGGTGGTGATGATTTGCTCGCGGCGTTTCGTCAGTTCCGGGGCCAGCTCCGGTTGCTGTTTGAGAAGATCGCCCCAGGCCGGGCCCAGCGTGGCGCGGGCGGCGCGCCAGTCCGGCCCGACGCCTCGCAGATCGTGCGCTAATTGTTGAACGCACTCGAGGGGATAGATCGCACGCGTGGCCAGGGCCTGATTCGCCAGTTCCACCTTGCGGCGCTCGATCGCTTCGCGGAACTCGCGGTCCCGACTCCACCGCGCCCACGCATCCCCCTCCGGTTCCGTCCGCGGATCGATGGCGGCCTCACTGGCCGGCCCGATGGCCTTGAGTCCGGCGGGGAGCGCCCGCGAGACCGTGGGTTGCTCTGGCGGTTCGATGCGGGGTCCGCCAGAGCTGTCGCGCACGCGGGCCTCGGCCTCGGCGCGACGTTCGATGTCACCCGCAAGTTTTTTGTCCGCGGTCTGCGTGGACGCGCGATGCCGCGCGCCATGCACGGAGAAGTAGAGACCACCAGACGTGATCGCAATAGGGCGACGTCGCGCAGTGGGTGGGATTCGCCCGTCCGTCTGGCAGCGTGAGATCTCGAGAGCACCGCTTATAGAGGCTCACGATTGCGCCTCGTCCACGAGCGGGGCGGCCGTGCGCAGACTCGCGGCCTCGATCGCGGCTTCCGCCGCGTCGATGGCGCGGTAGCCTTCAAAGCACAACGTGCCGATCTGCGACCAGGCCACACGTCGCGCTGGTTCTCCGGAGACCGACTGTTCGTGAACCCGTCCGCCATTTTTTCCAGCAAGGCAAAAATAGCTTTGGCGCGGTTCAGTCGTTCTTCGACGACGGGCTGAAAGGTGACGGACATTGCTGGCCTCCACTGGAGGCCGCGGGCGGGAATGACGGCTGGTAGAATTGCCGTCAGCCACGTCTGCGGCTGTCTCCGCAACGGGGTTAGGGGTCCGGTTCCGCACGACCAATGCGGGCCGGGTCCCGCTTATTCCAGCCCAGCCCGCCGGAACCTGCCACCCCTACTCGAACGGGGTCCGGAACAAGTCGTCCGGATCGGGCGGCAGCAGCCGCGGCTGGGCCGGGCGCCCGGTGAACGCCTGGCGCCGGCACGACGGCTGGTAGAACCGCTGCCAGCGCTTCACGGGCTCGTAGACCGCGCCGCAGTGCTGGCACTGATGCGTTCGGGACGCATCGGAACGCATAACGCCGCTCGTGGGAGGCATACCCCTTAGATCGGAATCCCGCGCCGCCGCAGGGCGCTCGTGACGGCCTTGTCAATGACGTCCGAGAACTGCGCCATGGCGGTATGGCTGGAGGTCACCACGGGCTGATGGAAGTTGTTGGTGATGTTCACGCCTGATCCGACGCCCCCGCGCCCGCTGTTCATCGCGTGCATCGTGCCCAATCCATAGCGCTGCACCGCGGAGCGGTTCATCACAAACTCGCCGCTATGCGCCATGATCGGGAAGCTGTCCCCGATATAGCCGCCCCGCGCGTAGGACTGGAGCACGCGGCCCCGATGAAGATAGCCGCCCGTCTCGGCCATTTGCGGTTCGAAAAACTCCGACCCGTCCCGTTCCGCCCGCCGGCCCATGCGATCGAGCGAGTCGCCGGCTTCATCCGCCGCGCCGCCGATGGCGTCAATCTTCGGGGGGATGTAGCCCAGCGCAATCGCCAGCCGGTCAATTGCACCCGCAATCGAATCAAAGCCCTGGGTCATGGTTTTGGCAAACGTGATCCCCGTGTCCTCGAGGGAGCTGAACGCCTGCGCCGCTTTCATCGGTCAGCAGGCCCATCTCGATCATGCGTTCGAGCATCGGCTTCATCGCGGCCGGGACTTCGCTGCCGGTTCTGAGCGCGGCCTGGACAAAGTCGTTCGTGGCATCGCCCATCTTGGTAATCACCAGCGTGGTATCCGCACCGGCCAGGTTGAGGACTTCGAAGTCCTCAATGAGCGTCTTCGCCATCTGGTCCAGGTGCGACTGCTGCGCCCGATCGCCCAGCTCTTCCCAGGAAATGCCGTAGCGTTGCATCGCGGTGGTCAGCTTGTCCGTGGACGCCTCGAGTTCCCCGAGGAGCTTCTTCAACACGTCAGGCGTGGCGGTGTTGCGGATGTTGAGGAACTGGGACAACAGATCCCCGCGCCCGGTGAAATCCGCCATGCCCCGCAGGTCCCCGAGATCGACACCCGCGTTGATCTCGCGTCGGCCTTGGGCCTCCGCGCGCACCCGCTGCTCGTATTCCGTGGGGCCGAAGAGTTTGCTCACGAGCGCGGAGATCCCGGACACGGCCAACCCACCCAGTCCTGGTAGAATCCCGCTCAGCATCTGGCCGCCGAAGGACCCGGCAAAGTCCTTCGAAAACCCGCTCACGATCCCGGACCCGATGGCATTGCCCCCAAAGGCCGCCCCGCTCAACAACGGATTCCCCCACCCTGCAAGGCTTGGAGCAGCACGGACCCGAGGTCCCCGCCGAAGTTGCCCATCGTGCCGAAGCTGCGCCCCAGCAGCCCCGTCGGCAAATTCATAAACTGGTCAAACCGGGGCAGCGCCTGAGCCGTCCCCGGCAGCGATCCCAGCGTCGAATCGAGCCCCGGCATGCCAAACGTGCTCAGGAGCGTCGGCACGCTGATCGGATAGTGCATCCCAGGTGCTGAGGAGAGCCCCTGATACTGGTTCGGCACAAACCCCATGATCCGGGCGCGTTCGTCAGCCAGTTTCTTCGCCGCGGCGGCGGCTTCGCGTGCTAATCGTTCCAGCGCTTGGGTCCGCTCACGCTCAGCCGCTTCAAATTGTTGCAGGGCACTTGTGGATGATGTGGGATAGAGCGCGGACATGCCCGCGATGGACTCCTGCCACATCTTGAGGCCTTGGCTGCTGAAGGTGTTCCGGGCAATCTCCGGGAACGGCCGTCGCGTGCCTTCGGTGTAGAGCACACCGGCCGCTTGCACGGGACCACCCACCTCGGATTCCGCCATCATTGTGGCGAACCTGTGCCACCGGTCGGCGGCTTGTGCAATCAGAAACGCTGTGATCGCCAGACCCTGGTTCAAGTAATCGATCGGCCGGCGGATCGAAAAGTCTGACCCGAGCACCGCCCCACCGACCACCATCTGAAACCCCGTCCAGGACTTCGCGAGGTCATCCAGCGCATCTCGAGAATCCTGGGTCGCTTTGGAGTGCTCGAAGTAGGTCCGCACCGATTGGCCAATGGCGGCGGCGACCGCGGTCGCGCCCACCACCGCGATCCCGGCCGCCGTCGACCACGCCACCATCGCGGTGATCGAAAGTCCCGTGGCGGCGGTCAGCGTGGCCGCAGACCCGCCGAGGATCGCTTGCTCTTTGGCGAGCATCTCGGCCTTGTTCGTGGCCAGGATCCATTGTGTCATCTGCTGCGACGTGGCGTCCGCCGACAGCTCTTGAATCCGAACGGTCTCCTTGGTCTTCTCGCCAAGGCCGCCGATCTGGCTGGTGACTTTACTGAGGGGGTCTTGCGTGGCTTTCGAGGCCGTCTCGATCTTCTTAATACCCTGTTCGACGGCCGCGAGTTCGCGCTTCGCGTCGCTCGCGTCCGCGGTGATCGAGAGGGTGAGATCTAACGCCATGGTCTCGCTCCTAACTGCGGTGTCTCAAAAGGGACTTGCAAGTCCGTTTTCAAGTTTAGCGGACGTATTCGACGTCCTCGGCCCGCGGCCCTTTGCCGCGGTCCGTGACGACGAACGACAGCCGCGCCCCGATCGAGGGCGGCAGCTGGCCCGGCAAGCTCGTCAAATGCACAAACACGTCTTCCTGTTCGCCACTGACGCGGATAAACCCGAAGCCTTTATTCGCGTCATACCGCACAATTTTTCCAATCTGTCGGTCCATGGCTGTCCTCACACCCAATCCGGAATACGCGCCGTGCCGATCACGGACCGACTGGCCCGCGCGACCGCGACCAGCGCGCCGGCCGCCGCGTTGATCACGTCATCGTTCCCGCGCGGCGGATGATCGATCGAATCCTTCCCCGATCGGGACGTCCGGCGTTCCAGGTTCACGAGCTGATGGAGCAGCCGCGGCAGATCGAGCAGTTCGGCCTGGCCGGACATCAGCAGCGGGAGCATCGCGGTATACAACTCGCTCTTGGTGTCGTCACTGGGGCGATACGCGATGCCGCGGCGCTCGAACCGGACGCGCGGCCACTGGCCCGCGTAGTGATCGCCGCCGACGCTCGTCACGCGATAGGGCTGCAGCAGCCCGCAGAACTCGTCCGTGACCGCATCGGGATTGCAGGGCGCGCGGCGCTCCGCCACCGAGATCGAGCACGGCCCGCCCGCGCGCATCCTTGTGCGCGATGGCCAGCGTGAAGCTATCCGCACTGCCGCCACTCGGATCGACAAACGCCGCATACGTGACATCCGCCTGCGGCTCGAGTGCCACGCGACCCTTGACGGTGACCGCCTCCACGGCTTCGCGGGAAATGTAGCGCTCGAGGTCCCGGCGGAACTCCGCGCCGTATTCGGCGGAGGCGCTCGCGTCGTCCTCGAGATACGCCTGATCGATGAGCGCCTGCGGCACGCCCGCGTTCATCGTGCGCGTGGCCGCTTGCCACACCAGCACATCGCCGGGTTTCCCGAAGTGCTGCTGATACGCCGACCACAGCACGCCGGCCCGCCGATAGGGGCTCGACAAGCCCAGGAGCAACGCGCCCGGGACGGTGGCCATCGCGGGGCGGATGGCGTTGACGACTTCCACATCCGGGGAGGCGCTCGCTTCGTCCGTGTGCCAGAACGCCAATTCATCCAGGAGCGCCGCCACGATGGTGTAGCCCCGGACCGTGCGAAAGCTCGAGGTATGCACTTCGATGACGACGCGCGTGGTCAGCTCGAGCGATTCTGCGGTCTCCTGGGCAATGAGCGCCGCGAGTTCCGGATGATCGTGAAAGACCGCCCGGATGTATCTCGTCAGCACGCGCGCCTGTTTCCGATCCGCCGCGATGAGCATGACCGTGCCGCGTTCCCCCGGACTGAGCACGGGCGCATAGTTCCGACACGTCGCCAGGAACGCCGCGAGCACCGCGGCCGTGCGCGACTTCCCGCCGCGCCGGCCAATCACCAGCCAGGCTTCCCGCGCCGGACTCGTCGGAGGCTCCCGCTGCGTGCACGCCCGAATGAGGTCCGCGCCGGCCTCGTCCTCCGGCGGCGCGCCGAGGATGGCCCCGATACACGCGCGCCACGCCTGCCACGACGGGCCGAGCAGGTCCGGGGCATACCGCGCCAGGAACCGCTCGAACAACCGCGCCTCGGCCTGCACCGCGATCCGCGTCACGCGATGACCCGCATGGCCTGCAACCGGATAATCGCGTCCTCAGACGTCGTCAAGGTCTTGCGCACACGCGCGTCCGCCTCGTGGGTCCACTGTGGCCAGCGCGCCTGTTGTCGGGCTCTGATGCCACTCCGTAGCCGCGTCACCACCGCCAAATCATTCGGCGTGATGTCGCGGACAAACTTCGGCATCTGGAGTTCGATCGCCTCCTCCACCGCCAGGACCAACGCCCAGTCCTGGGTATCGCTCGACCGGAGATACCAATCCACGATCGGGCCCAGCGCCCCGTCCTGAATCAGGCGCGCCGCATTCGCTTGCGCCGCTTCGTCCACGCCGCGCTGACGCGACACCTGCGTGTCGTCCATGAGCGGCTCGAGCTGCAGCTGTTGCCAGGGAGGCAAGACCCGCTCATGCGCCTTCCGCACGGTGGCGATCGTCGTCTTCGCGGCCTCCAGTGCCCCGAGCATGTCCGTCTGCAGCCTCGCGATCGTCTTGTCCTGTTCGGCTTCGGCATGCTGCCGAATCTCCCGCTCGACCACCGCCGGCATCGTCAGGCCATAGTTCCGCCGCGCGTAATCCTCGCGGTTCCGCTCGAGAATCTCCGTCACCCGGCCGTCTCGGCCGGCGCGCGCCTGCCGCCAGACATCCCGCTTACTTTCCGTCAGCGCCACGAACCCGAGTTCGGGCGGACTTACCTTGATGTCCATCGTCATCCTCCATTCGCTGTCCACGGCCACTCACCCCAATCGGCGCCCTCATTCGGCGTAATCACGCTCGGCGTAAACACGCCTGCCGCGACCGACGCCGCTTCATCGCGTGGCGCGTCGCCCCGCGCGAACACCCCGCCGCGCACGTCCTCCACCACGTAACTCGCCACACTAGCCCCGGAGACGCGCGCCACAATCGGACAGCCTACGCTCGCTCCCGTCGGCAGCAACGCCGTCGCAATGGTGTAGTCCGCGTTGATGTGGGCTTCCGCTTGGAGCCGAAGCGTGGTGCTCGCGCCGTTGATGGCCCACACCTGGCCGCCGCGCCAGTCGTTCAACACGTGAGTCGCCGGCTTGAGCGCACGGATACGCGTCTCCATCTCAGTCCTCCCGTAACGCGTCGAGCGGCGCCTTCAACTGCTTCGTTCTCCGCTCGAGGCCCAACAGACTGTCAATCCCTTGCGCCGTGCGAATCAGCCCCTGCAGCTGGGACAGCCAGGCCACGCGCAACTTCCCGCGCTTGTCGAACAGGCCCCGCAGCTCGATCGCCCCGTCCAATTGGGCGATGCGCCGATGGATGCGGGCGCGATAACTGTGCAGACTCCGGCGCCGGGCGGTGATGGCGTCCACGCCGCCATCGTCGGCAATCGAGGCGTCTGCGAACTCGGCCAGCTCCGCGGCCAGGTGCACGAACTCCGGCGGCAGGCGATCGGTGCGCAGCGCATGCTGCGAGGCCGCGAAGTTGCCCGGCAGAAAGCGGCCTGTCTTCGGATCCTTCGCCGGCCAAGTCAGGGTGGTCGGCAGTAACCCTGTGGGCAGAACCTGGGCAGAATCGCCCGGGGCGTTGTCGGCTGGTTCAAGTGAGTCAGTCATTTACGTGCCTGCGTCCTCCGCGTCTGCGCTGCGTCTCCGTGCAGTGTTGCCGGTTCCGTTTGCGCCTCCTGCGACTACTGTCGAAGGCTGGTTGCGTTGCCGGTTCCAATGGGGACACGGGGACAGACACCCCTAAAGGGGGGTGTTGTCCTGTCCCTTTGTCCCTGGGGACATGTCCCCAACGTGTCCCGGACAAGTTGTCCCGGCTCATAAGGGCCGTCCCTCTGCTCTAAATCGTTTGCATGCCTCTGCGAAGCGTTCCCGGCCGCGCTCATCAAGACACGTAGGTGCGGGGCAGAGGTAGCCGAGCCACTCACCTGCGCCCCTAGCCACGAGCATCGCGGCATTGAGCCAGAAGCCCTCCCCGCAATTGAGGCATGTTTCCCAGCTGTAGTTCTCCTGTGTATTCCGCTCGCAAGAGAGTGAGACGCCGCTCATGACGCTCTCCGCTCGACGAGCGCGATCCGGTGAATGCCATCCCCGCCCGTGATGCGCGTAAACATGTGGGGATGCCGCTGCACGGCTTTCTTGATGGTGTCCGGCTTGGCGTCGAGGCCCTGGGCGAGACTGGCGAGGGTTTGCGGGCTCTGTGTCACCGCCGCCTTGATCCGTTCCCACAGCCGGAGATCGCTCACCAGTTCATCGAGGCCGGCAGCGTCCACGGGCTGGACGTCGATACGCTCGGGACTAAACCCCAAGGTGTAGGCCCGGGTGCGCTGGAGCGGCCCGAAGTTGTCCTTGCGGTTGATCAGGCCGACGCTGAGCGTCTGCGGGCCGGTATCGACGGTCTTGATAAACCAGGTGCTACGAGCGCTGTTGTGCCAGAAGGCGCTCCCGAAGGGCCGCTGGTCGCCGTTCTCGGCCTTGGTGATATGCGCCGTGTGGAGGCCACCGATGCGGAGCTGACGCACCGCGCGGAAATAACCCAGGGCGGCCTCGGCGCTCTCCGGCGCCCCGTCGCAGGCGAAGCCGCAGCTATCGAAGATGCCGAACGTGATCTCCTCGTCCGCAATGATGCGGCGCAGGCGATCGACTTCCTGCACCAGCGGTCGATCGCAGAACACGTAGCGGATCGACGGCATACGGTCCGCGCCGAAGAGGTGTCTGAGCCGGCGGTGATGCGTGCCGGCCGTCAGCTCCCAATCCAGATACAGCACACGTTCGCCGTGCGCCTCGAGCCGGCCCGCCCAGTTCAGCGCTAGGAGACTCTTCCCGGTCCCGCCATCGCCGAAGAGCACTTGCGAATGGTCGGTGTAGACCGGAATGCCGTCGATCGGGATGGCCGTCTCCGGCGTATCCGCCCGCACCTGGCTGAGCATCACGGCCGGCTGACCTTGACGTTCGGCGGTCAATACCAGCGTGCAGAGTTCTTCGACGAGTCCGATCCAATCCACCTTCCCGGCCGTGCGCGCCCGTTCCGCCAGATACTTCCCCCGCGTGACGCGGGCCGCCGCGCTCGAGAAATTCATCGAGCTGGAATTCAGGCAGGCCTCGTCGAAGACGCGAGCGCCCGCGAGCCCGCACGTCACACTGAGTTCCCCGTGCAGCTCGTGACGATCGAAACGCAGGCGAGACACGCGGAACTCAATCTGGTGCTCCGGAACGGCCGCGTGATACTCGCCGTCGCTATGGGTCTTGAAGATCACCGCCGTGGCCGCCGCGTTTTCGAGCCGTCACCGAAGGGCCGCTGGAATCGATCGATGGCATCGACGTCGATGGCGACGTCCTCGACCTTTTTCTCGATGCGCCTGGCAATCTCGAGGATCGTCCGGAGGAGTTGCTCGAATTGGTTTCTGGTAAGATGCTGCTCGTCGGTCATGGTCCACATCCCCGTGACTGATTGCGCGCGGATTGGGAAGTCACCCCGTCCGCGCGTTCCGCTTTGTAGCGGCCTACGCGGTCTGTGCTTCACGAATCCACTTCTCAGCCAGGGCCTGGACTTCTGCCGCGTCATAGCGCACGGAACGCAGCTCGGTGCCATCCGCGGCTTTGACTCGGATCGGTCGGAGCAGTCCCGCGCGTTCAAACTTCAGGATCTGCGCCTGGCTGAACCCGAGGACGTCCGCGACTTCGCGGCGACGATAGATGAGTTTGTTGGTGCGCATGTTGTTCACTGCGCACCAATTCTGCCGGGGGAAAAAGGGGAATTAATCGAGGATTCTGAGAACCTGACGCTGTTTCTTCAACCGCTCACGAAAACGCCGTCGCAGAGCGTCCGTGATCCACACGTCAGGATAGGCCCCACGCAAGGCGTGAATCGCAGTCTCAATCACTAACTTCTGCGATTCGTTCCGCTCGACGGCGGCCAGCATGGCCGCATCCAGTGCAGGATACTTCGGGGGCTGACGGCGAGGTCGCTTGAGCACGGCAACAAGTCGCGGCAGTTCCGCATCGACCCGTTGTTGAACGGCAGGGGTGCGCGGACGCGTGGGCTCGACCAGCATCGGCCCGTAGCGTTCCACCACAAGACCACCATCGGGCGCCGGCACCAACCGGCACTGCTGGCCGACACCAGGGAGGGGATCCGCGAGCCGCTCTTTCACGCGTTGCCGCGCAGACTGTGCCATGCGTCTGTTCGCAAAGTCCTGCGCCACGGCGCGGTGAAGTTCGCTGACGGTCTCGGAGTGGAGACGTTTCCGCTTTCTGCCCGTGTTTCTGCCCATCGGTTATGACGCGGTATAAAAACTATCAATGATTATGCGGGTTCTTGTAAGATCTGGCGAGCAGAAAAAGAGCGCCGCAACATGTTGATGCCGCGGCGCTTCGGGGGAGAATCAGCTTGCGTTCGCAACGCGGAGGTCGGGAGTTCGAGCCTCCTGCCGTCCACCAACCTTCGCTCGCGCCAGGTCACGTGAGCGCGAGCTTCGGTTGGCAGGCCAACATTCGCAACGCCGAATTCAATCATCCGCGTCTCGTCGAGGTCTACGACGCAGAATCGCCGTGGGCGCGCGACGATGAGTATTTCGTCGCGCTGGCCAACGAGATGCCTGGAGCGCGGGTGCTCGACGTGGGCTGTGGCACCGGCCGGCTCGCGCTTGGACTCGCCGCGGTCGGGCACGCCGTCACCGGCATCGATCCCTCTCTCACAGCCCTCGCTGCGGCGCGGACCAAGGCCGGAGCCGATCGGGTCACGTGGATTCACGGCACGGCGCTGTCGGCGCCCGAAGGGGCTTTCGACCTTGCGGTCATGACGGGCCACGTCGCTCAGTTCCTTCTCAGCGAGGAAGAGTGGGGAAGCGCGTTGCGCGCCCTCTTGCGAGCCCTGGTTCCGGGCGGCCGGCTCGCGTTCCACGCCTATGACCCGGAGGCACGCATCTGGGAGCGCTGGAATCCACAGGACTCTCGCCGGCAGGTCGCTCTTCGCGACGGCACGACCGTCTCGATCTGGACCGAGGTGACGGCCCTCGGCGATGACACGGTCAGCTTCGCTCACCACTACCGCTTCTCCGGACGTGAAGAGCTCCGAAGTGACTCGAGCCTGCGCTTCAGGAGCGAGCTGCGACTCCGTCAATCCGTCACCGATGCCGGGTTCGCGATCGAGCGTGTGCACGGTGGATGGCGCGGCGAACCCGTCGGCTCGGGCGACGGTGAACTGATCGTCGTGGCGCGACGCTGACGAGTTGAGACCCCCTGTAACCTTCCTCGGGTGTCAGGCAGTGAAAGGTGAATTTACCTTTCACTGCCTGACACCGATCGCATGACGATCGAGAGGCCGTCACGTTCGGTCAGCTATACTCCCTCCATGGGTTGCCCCGAGAATCGCTCAGGCATCAAACGGATCGGGATCCTGACGGGTGGCGGCGACGCCCCCGGCCTGAACGCGGTCATTCGCGCGGTGGTCAAGTCTGCGTCGAACTGCGACTGCGAGACGATCGGGCTCGAAGACAGCTTCGACGGGCTCATCGAGCCGGATCGCTGGCGGCGTCTCACGCCGCGGGACGTCACCGGCATCCTGCGCATCGGCGGCACGATTCTCGGCACGACGAACCGGGGCAATCCGTTCGCATACCCTATCGAGACGACCGGCGGCGTCCGCGACTACTCGGCGCGCTGCGTCGAGATGTTCCACGAGCTGAAGCTCAATGCCCTCGTCGTGATCGGCGGCGACGGCACGCTCTCCATCGCGCACGAGTTTCACAAGCGCGGCATTCCGCTCGTCGGTGTGCCAAAGACCATCGACAACGACATCGTCGAGACCACCAACACGTTCGGCTTCGACACGGCGGTCAGCTTTGCAACCGACGCGATCGATCGACTGCACACGACCGCCGAGGCGCACCATCGCGTGATGGTGGTGGAGGTGATGGGCCGCTACGCCGGCTGGATTGCACTGTATGCCGGGGTCGCGGGCGGCGCGGACGTGATTCTGATCCCGGAGATCCCGTTCGACCTGAAGAAGGTCGCCGAGCGCATTCTCGCCCGCGACGCGTTCGGCGCGCGGTTCAGCATCGTCGTCGTCGCCGAGGGCGCCAAGCCGGTCGGCGGGCAGCGTGTCGGTCATGAAGGAAGGGACGCCTGAGTTCGTCGAGCGGCTCGGCGGAATGGGTCCACGGGTGGCGGTCGAGCTCGAGAGCGCTGACAGGAAAGGAAACGCGCTCGTCGTGCTCGGCCACCTTCAGCGCGGCGGCGCGCCGACGAGCTTCGATCGCGTGCTCGCGACGCGATTCGGCGCCAGGGCCGTCGAGCTGCTGCTCGAAGGGCAGTTCGGCACGATGGTGGCGTTCCATCCGCCTGACATCGTCGCCGTGCCGCTCGAGAAAATCGTCGGGCGCACCAGGAACGTGCCGCTTGATTTCGACGTCATCCGCACGGCCCGCGCGATGGGGATTTCGCTCGGCGACTAGAACCACGGATCACGCGGACAAACTAGAACCACGGATCACACGGACAACACGGATCGGAATTTGCGACGGGTTCTGTAGGCTGGTTCCCAGCTGTCAGCTAGCCGAGCACGTCGAGATATTTCAGCGCGCCGCCGGTGTTGAACACGACGACCGTCTCTGACGGGGCGCCCGTTTCGAGTTGCGCAGCACCTTCAGCGCGTGCAGGGCGGCGCCGCCTTCCGGGGCGGCGCTGATGCCTTCGCGGGCGCCCAGCTCGCGCATCCCGGACCATGTCGGCGTCCGAGACGGCGAGGGCGGTGCCGCCGCTCTCGCGGACGGCGCGCAGCACCAGGAAGTCGCCGATCGCCTTGGGCACGCGCAGGCCGTCGGCGACGGTTCGCGCGTTCTGCCACATCTCCGATCGCTCGGCGCCCTGCTCGAAGGCCCGGACGATCGGCGCGCAGTTCTCGGCCTGCACGGAGACCATCTGCGGCCGGCGCCGGGCTGGCTTCCAGCCGATCCGTTCGAGCTCGTCGAACGCCTTCCACATGCCGACCATGCCGGTGCCGCCGCCGGTCGGATAGATGATCCAGTCCGGGAACTTCCAGTCGAGCTGCTCGCCGAGCTCGTAGGCCATCGTCTTCTTGCCTTCGATGCGGTACGGCTCCTTCAGCGTGGAGACGTCGTACCAGCCGAGCGGCTTGCCCTTTTCGGCGGCGATGCGGCCGGCGTCGGTGATGAGGCCGTCGACGAGCGTGACGTCGGCGCCGTAGAGCTCGCACTCGCGGATGAACGGCACCTTCACGTCCTTCGGCATGAAGACCTGCGCGGGAGATCCCGGCCGCCGCGGCATAGGCGGCCATGGCGTTGGCGGCGTTGCCCGCCGACGGAACCGAAAGCGTCGTCGCGCCCGAGATGCGCCGCGCGCGTGACCGCCGCCGACAGCCCACGCGCCTTGAACGAGTTCGTCGGATTGAGCGACTCGTCCTTGACGAACAGGCGCTCCAGGCCGAGATCCGCGCCCGAGCCGCTTCGCGTGGATGAGCGGCGTCCAGCCTTCGCCGAGCGTCAGCGGCTCTTCGCCGTCGAAGAGCGGCATCAGCTCGCGGTAGCGCCACATGTTGGCGGCGCGGCCGACCAGCGATCGCGTCGCCAGGCGCGCGCGCCGCATCGAGGTCGTAGCGCGCGAGCAGGGGAGCGCCGCAGGTGCAGAGGTGCTGCTCGACGCGCGGATCGTACGGCGGCGCGCCGCACGGGACGCAGCACTCGAGATGGGTGAAATAGAAGAGCAGACGTCGCTAGCAGTCTTGCTGGCGTGTGGCAGCTGGAGCAGTTGTCGTTACTTGCCGAGCAGCTCTGCGTCTTTCTTCTTCTGCAGCTCGTCGATCGTGGCGATGTGCTGGTCGGTGATCTTCTGCACTTCGTCCAGGCCGCGCCGCTCGTCGTCTTCGGAGATCTTGTGGTCCTTCAGGAGCTTCTTGAGGCGGTCGTTGGCGTCGCGGCGGACCTGGCGGACGCCGTTGCGGCCTTCCTCGGCGTACTTGTGCACGAGCTTCGAGAGCTCCTTGCGGCGCTCTTCGGTCAGCGCGGGAATCGGGATGCGCACGACCTTGCCGTCGTTGGTCGGGTTCAGCCCGAGGTTCGAGCTGCGGATGGCCTTCTCGATCGTGGCCATCAGCGACGGATCGAACGGCTGCGCGACGATCAGCGTGGGCTCGGGGATCGAGAGCGACGCGACCTGGTTGAGCGGCATGTGCGAGCCGTAGGCCTCGACGTGCACGCTGTCGAGGATCGTCACCGACGCCCGGCCGGTGCGCACGCCGCCGAGCTCGCGGCGGACGTGTTCGAGCTGCCGTCCATGCGTTTCTTGACTTCGGCGAACAGGCCCTTCAGATCGCTGACGTCCATCGCTGCTCCTCGAGAACGTGTCACGCCCTCACCGTCGTGCCGACCGGCTCGCCCATGATGACGCGGCGCAGGTTGCCGGGCGTGCGCAGGTTGAAGACGACGATCGGCAGCTTGTTGTCCATGCAGAGCGAGATGGCCGTGGCGTCCATCACCTTGAGGCCCTGCTCGAGCACCTTCAGGTACGAGATCTCGGCGAACTTCGTGGCCGTCGCGATCGAGCATCGGATCGGCCGTGTAGATGCCGTCGACCTTCGTGCCCTTGAGGATGACGTCCGCCTTCATCTCCATCGCCCGCAGCGCGGCGGCGGTGTCGGTGGTGAAGTAGGGGTTGCCGGTGCCGGCGGCGAAGATGACGACGCGGCCTTTTTCGAGGTGGCGGACGGCGCGCCGGCGGATGAACGGCTCGGCGACGGCGCGCATCTCGATGGCCGTGGCCACGCGCGTGGCACGCCGATGTGCTCGAGCGCGTCCTGCAGCGCGAGCGCGTTGATCACGGTGGCGAGCATGCCCATGTAGTCGGCCGTCGCGCGGTCCATGCCCTTGCGCGCTCGCCGCCAGCCCGCGGAACAGGTTGCCGCCGCCGATGACGACGGCGGTCTGCACGCCGAGCTGCCTGGATCTCGCCGATTTCTCTGGCGATCTGCGTGGTGACGGCCGGATCGATCCCGAACGCCTGTTCGCCCATGAGCGCTTCACCGGAGAGTTTGAGGAGCACGCGGCGGTAGACGGGATCGGACATATCCGGCGGATTATATCGGAGTTGCACACGGTTCCGGCCAGACGTCCGTTTCCCGCGGTCCGCGACGCCTGCCCGGTCCGACCGGCGCTGGAGCTGCGCGGGGTCTCGCCGAGCTTGAAGCGCACGAACCGCGGCGATGGAGATGTTCTCGCCCATCTTCGCGATCGCCGCCTGCACGACCTGGCCGATCGTCACCTTCGGATCGCGAATCGACGGCTGATCGAGCAGGCAGACCTGCTCGTAGAAGCTGTTCAGCTTGCCCTCGACGATCTTCTCGATGACCTGTGGCCGGCTTGTTCTGGCCTTCCATCTGCGCCGCGGTAGATGCCGCGCTCGCGCTCGAGCACGTCGGCCGGCACGTCCTCGCGCCGGACGTACTGCGGGTTGGCCGCGGCGATGTGCATGGCAATTTCGCGCGCGAGGCTCTGGAAGTCCTCGGTGCGCGCCACGAAGTCGGACTCGCAGTTCACCTCCACCAGCACGCCAATCTTGCCGCCCATGTGGATGTAGTTGCCGATCAGCCCTTCGTTGGTCGAGCGGCCGGCCTTCTTCGTCGCCTGGGCGAGCCCGCGCTTGCGGAGGATGGTCGTCGCTTCCTCGATGTTGCCGTTCGCTTCGGTGAGCGCGGCCTTGCACTCCATCATGCCCGCGCCGGTCAGGTCGCGGAGCTTCTTCACCATCGCTGCCGTGATTTCCATTCTGTCTCCTGTCGCTGTCGTGCCTTCTCCGTAGTGCGACGTCGGGAGTTCGAGCGTCAGTCCTGCTCAACTCCGTACACAACAACGCCGGCCCGATCGTGCTCGGCCGGCGTCGCGTGCGATCAATCCGACCGGCTTAGACCGAGGCGGGGGAGGCCTGCTCGGCGCGCCTGGCGGACCGGCCGGGCGCGGCGGCGCGCGATCGTCGCCGTCGCCGTCGGCACGTCTCGTCGGCCTGCGCCGACTCGCGGATGCCGCGGCCCGCGAGTCACGGCGTCGGCGATGCGCGACGCGAACAGCCGGATCGCGCGCAGCGCATCGTCGTTGCCGGGAATCACGAAGTCCACTTCGTCCGGATCGCAGTTGGTGTCGACGACGCCGATGACCGGGATCTTGAGCTTGCGCGCTTCGTCGACGGCGATCTTTTCCTTGCGGGTGTCGACGACGAACAGCGCGTCGGGCAGGCGCGACATGTTGCGGATGCCCTCGAGGTTCTTCTGGAGCTTGCGCTTCTCCTTCTCGAGCTGCGCGATTTCCTTCTTCGACAGCGTCTCGTAGCGGCCGTCGGTCTCCATCGCTTCGAGATCGCGCAGCCGGCCGAGGCTGCGCTGGATCGTCGAGAAGTTCGTCAGCAGCCCGCCGAGCCAGCGCTGGTTCACGAAGAACATGCCGCAGCGCTGTGCTTCTTCGGCGATCGCGTCCTGCGCCTGCCGCTTGGTGCCGACGAACAGGATCGTCCGCCCTCGGCCGCCAGGTTGGTCGCGAACTGCTCCGCTTCGCGGAACAGCTTGCGCCGTCTTCGCGAGATCGATGATGTAGATCCCGTTCCGCTCGCCGAAGATGTAGGCCTTCATCTTCGGATTCCAGCGCTTCGTCTGGTGTCCGAAGTGGACGCCCGCTTCGAGCAGATCCTTCAACGCGATGCCGGTCAAGCTGCCTCCATGAAACTATCTGCCAGCTGTCAGCTGCTGCGTTACCGCTTGCTGAACTGGAAGCGCTTGCGCGCCCCCTTCTGTCCGTACTTCTTGCGTTCCTTGATGCGCGCGTCGCGCGTCAGGAACCCGGCCTTCTTGAGCCGCTGCCGCAGCTCGACGTTGTACTCGACGAGCGCGCGGGCGATGCCGAGCCGCAGCGCGCCGGCCTGGCCGGCGATGCCGCCGCCGGCGATCGTCGCGAGCACGTCGAACTTATCGGCCGTTTCGGTCACGGCCAGCGGCTGCTTGATCTGGGTGCGAAGCGCTTCGGTCGGAAAGGCCTGCTCGATCGGCTTGCGGTTGACGGTGATGCCGCCCGCTGCCGGGGCGGAGGAACACGCGGGCGGTGGATGTCTTGCGGCGGCCCGTGCCGTAGTACTGAATCCCTGCTGCCACGTTATGCGACCTCGCGCTTGCTCGTCTTCTTCGACTGGGTTCGCCTTCGCCGTCGCGGCCTGTCACCGCCGGCGGCTGCGGCTTCTGCGCCTGATGCGGATGCTTCGCGTCGGCGTAGACCTTCAGCTTGCGCCACATGGCTTCGCCCATCTTCGTCTTGGGCAGCATCCCGCGAACGGCCTCTTCGACCATCCGGACCGGGTTCTTCTTGCGAACGTCCTTGGCGCGCTCCTCGCGCAGCCCGCCCTCGTAGCCGCTGTGATACCGATAGAGCTTCTGCTCTTCCTTGCGGCCGGTCAGCTCGACCCGCGCGGCGTTGACGACGACGACGTGGTCGCCGGTATCGATATGGGGCGTGTAAATCGGCTTGTGCTTGCCCTGCAGCAGGCGGGCGGCCTCGGTCGCTATCCGGCCCAGGACCTGCCCGTCGGCGTCAATCACATGCCACTGCCGCTCCACACTCCCGGCAGTGGGGACAAACGAACCCATCGAAATCCTTTCGGCCTCCGCTGTCCGGTCTTCGCCCACAGGACGGCCCCGAAACCGAGAGCGAGCGCAGGCGGTCAGCCTCGCTCAAAGGACGGCAAACCAAGAGGATACCGGCCATTCCGGGCATTGTCAAGCTGCGCGCCCGCACCACTCAGCCGCGTCCTCGACGACGCTGCATCGCAGAAGTCCTGCTATTACAGAACCGTCAGCGGTGCACAGATTTGTCGATCCGGCCCGGCTCGAGCGCTCGGCGGGCCTCGAGTGCCGAATCTGCGCGAATTCTGCCGGTATTGGTAGTCTGCCGACGCCGTGGCACCCAACTTGCCGCCCGGACGCGTACCGACAACGAGCTGAGCCGGACCGTGCGACCGGCTGCCGAGCCGTCGTGACCGGCGCCTCGTCGTCGGGCCCATTTCACATGCGATAGGACCACCGTGGTGTTTCGCAGAGCGAAAGCGCTGGTCGGACTGGACATCGGCTCGAGCGCCGTCAAGGCGATCGAGCTGAAGCCGGCCGGCAAGGGCTACAAGGTCACGGCCTTCGGCAGCGAGCCGATCCCGCCGGACAGCATCGTCGACGGCGCCATCATCGACGGCGCCGCGGTCGCGGACGCGATCCGCCGGCTCTTCGACAGCCGCCACATCAAGACGCAAGGAAGTCGCCGCGTCGCTCTCGGGCAACGCCGTCATCGTCAAGAAGATCTCGCTGCCGGTGATGACGGAGGCGGAGCTGTCCGAGTCGATCTACTGGGAGGCCGAACAGTACATCCCCTTCGACATCCAGGACGTCAATCTCGACTACCAGATCCTCGACCGCGGAAACGACGGCCGGCAAGGGGACGATGGACGTGCTGCTGGTCGCCGCCAAGAAGGAGAAGATCGCCGACTACACCGGCGTCATCGGCCAGGCCGGCCGCACCGCCGTCGTCGTCGACGTCGATGCCTTCGCGCTGCAGAACGCGTACGAGGTCGAACTACGGCGTCGAGCCGGGCGCGGTGGTCGTGCTGCTGAATGCCGGCGCCAGCGCGACGAACATCAACATCATCCACGGCGATCAGTCGGTCTTCACCCGCGACATCTCGATCGGCGGCAACGCCTACACCGAGGCGCTGCAGAAGGAGCTGAACCTTCCGTTCGAGCAGGCCGATCAGCTCAAGCGCGGCGAGCCGGTCGACGGCGTCACGTTCGAGGACGCACGACCGGTGCTGCGCGCGGTCACCGAGAACGTGATGCTCGAGATCCAGAAGACGTTCGACTTCTTCAAGGCGACCGCCGCCTCCGATCGGATCGATCGCATCGTCGTCAGCGGCGGCGCGTCGCGGGCGGAAGGGTTCACCGAGATGCTCGCCGAGCGCTTCGAGGCGCCGGTCGAGTCGTTCGATCCGTTCAAGCGGGTCGCGTTCGACGCGGCGAAGTTCAACGTGGACGCGGCCGAGGTGGCGCCGACGGCGGCGGTGGCGGTCGGTCTCGCGCTGCGACGGGCGGGCGACCGATGATTCGCATCAACCTCCTCACCGTCGAGCGCGAACGGACGAAGAAGAGAGGCGCCGGTCGCTCATCTCCCGCGGCCCAGCGGGTCACCATCGGCGCGACCCTGATCCTGATCGCGACGGTGCTCGGTCGGCTGGTGGTTCTGGTCGCTGCGCCAGCAGTCCGCGCAGATCGACGCGACATCGCCCGGGCCGAAGCCGAGACGCAGCAGCTGCGCGCCGTGCTCGCGCAGGTTCAGAAGTTCGAGACGCGCAAAGCGCAGCTCAGCAGCGCGTCAGCGCTCATCGAGCAGCTGCGGAAAGGGCAGTCGGCGCCCGTGCACGTGCTCGACGAGATCAGCAAGAGCCTGCCCGATCGGCTGTGGCTGACCGAGATGAAACAGGCGGGCACGGACTTCACGATCGCCGGCATGACGACCTCGATGACGGCGCTGTCCGACTTCATCGCGAACCTCGAAGCCACGAAGTGGTTCAAGAGGCCGGTCGAGATCGTCGACAGCCAGGTGCAGACGGATGCGAAGGCCGGGGACCTCGTCCGGTTCTCGGTCAAGGCGGCGTTGAACGATCCGGAAGCGCCTCCGCCGGTCCGCCGGCGGCGAAGCGGGACCGGCCAAGAAGTAGGAAACGAACGGGTTGGGATTGCGGGGTCGGCTAAAGGCTGAGGCGGACCCCACCGATAGCGAAGCAGACTACCCATGAATCTGTCGCTCAGCAAGCTTCCGTGGTAGGCGCAGATCGGCGCGTTCGTCGTCGTCTGCGCCGGCGCGGTATTCGGCTTCTGGTACTTCTACGTGTCCGAGGTGCAGGCGGACATCACGCTGCGACAGACGCGCCTGACCGCGCTGCGCTCCGACATCGCCCGGGGCGTGGCGACGGCGCGACGGCTGCCGGAGTTCGAGGCACAGGTCGAACAGCTCGAACAGCGGCTCGAGAACCTGAGGCAGGTGCTGCCGGAAGAGAAGGACGTCGCCGACATCCTGCGGCGCATTCAGGGCCTCGCGACGCAATCGAATCTGACGATTCAGCGCTTCACGCCGCGGCTCGCCGTGCAGCAGAAGCTGTACGCGGAGATTCCGTACAAGCTGCAGGCCGAGGGGACGTACCACAACCTCGGGTACTTCTTCGATCGGATCAGCAAGTTCCCGCGAATCATCAACGTCGGCGAGATCCCGATCCGGCCGAAGACGCCGGCGAAGCGGGCGCCACGATTCTCGCCGAGTGCATCGCGACGACGTTCGTGCTGCAGGAAGCAGCGTGGCGCCGGGCAAGAAGGGCGTCGCGCGTGCCGAAGCAGCCGTCGGTGAAGAAGTGATGGGTACGAACAGGACTCGCCATCGTCCTCACCGTCGTGCTGATGTCTGGCGGGCAGACGCCGGGACAGAAGCCTCCGCCGGCGCCAGCCACGCAGAAGCCTGCGGCGCCGGCTCCCGCTCCGGATCCGACGAAGCCCACGATCCAGCCCGGCTACACGTACAACCCGGAGGGTCGCCGGGATCCGTTCGTCAGCCTCCTCGGTCGAGGCGATGAGACGAAGCCGACGGGCGTCCGTCCCGCGGGTCTCGCCGGACTTCTCATCGGTGAAGTGACCGTGAAGGGCACGCTCCGCGACCGGACGGGATTCCTCGCGATCATCCAGGCGCCTGACAACAAGAGCTACATCGTGCGCGTCGGCGATCGGCTGTTGGATGGATCGGTGAAGTCGATCGAGCTGGACAAGGTCGTGTTCTCTCAGGACGTGAACGATCCGCTGTCGCTGGTGAAGCAGCGGGAAGTTCCCAAAGCAGTTCGGCCGGGCGAGGGCCGTGGTCAATGACTTGGAAAGAGTCCACCCGATGATCGCGAACAGCGCAGAGAGACGGCGGGCATACTCCGGCCTCAGGGCGACTGCCTCGTGGGCGATCGCGAGCGCCGCGCTCGCCGCCACGGGCGGCATCATGGTGACGCGACGAGTGCGCCTGTGCGCCTCGTCGGTGTTTCCGCCCAGGCGAACGCCGTGCTGATCGAAGCGACCGAGCCGGTGGCCTACTCGGTCAACAGGCCGACGCCGTTGACGCTGGTCGTGGACATGCGCAACGTGAGCGTTTCCGATGCGCAGCCGACGTCGACTCGAGCGCGGCGACGGGAACAGCCGTGACCGGCGTGCGGCTCGAGCAGGCCACGGCGGCGGACGGCCGGCCGGTTGCGCGCGTGCACCTGGCGCTGGCCCGCCCATCGGAATACCGCGTTCGCAGCGCGCGCAGCACGATCCGCGTCGAGCTGACGCCGAAGACAGTGGGCGTCCAGTTGACGCCGAAGCCGGTGGCCGTCGAGCTGACGCCCAAACCAGCCGACCCAGGGGCCCGCGACCGCGCCGGCCGTCGAGGTGCAGACGAAGCCAGCCTCCGCGCTCGAGCCGACGAACGTCGCCGCGACGGTGCTCGAACGGATTCGCTCGCGCCGGACGCCGGAAAGCACGACGGTGACGTTGAGCGGAAACGGCCAGCTGGCGCCGGAGCGCGCTGACGAGAGCGAAGATCGCGCCGCGACGTCTCGTGCTCGATTTCCCGAACGTGACGTCCCGCGCGCCGAGCCAGACCGCCATTGACAGCCCGCTCGTCAAGCGGGTGCGCGTCGGACTGAACAGCCACGAGCCGATCGTGACCCGCGTCGTCATGGAGATCGCTCCCAGCGCGACCTATCACGTCGAACGGGCCGGAGAGGCCGGCCGCGACCTGGCAGTGGTGTTTGCCGAAGCCAGGCACATGGAAACGGTCCGGTGATGCTCGCCCCGCCCGATGCGTCGAGCCCGAAGCCGGAGCCTGAGCCCGCGCTGACGATGGAGCAGGCGATTGCCAACGCGGCGGCGATTACGCCGCCGGAGGTACACCCGCTCGATCCGATGACGGCGCTCAACACGGTCAACCGGCCGGCCGAGAAGCCGGCGACGGCGGAACGCGACCGCCCGGCGCCGGCTGCGCCCGCGCCAGCACCATCTGCTCCGCAGGCAGCGCCGCAGGCGTCACCGAGGGCACCGGACACACCGCAGCCGCCACCACTGTCTCGTCAGACTCCGGTCCAGAACGTTCAGGCATCGGCCGAACCGCCGGCGGCGACACCGCCTGCGCGAGCAGCAGCGCAAGTGCCCGCGCCAACGACGCCGCGCCCGCCGCCAGTGTCGCCTGCGCCTGCGCCAGCTGCGTCACCCGCGCCGGCTCCGCCAACAGCTCCACCCGCGGCCGCAGCCAGGACGACGCCGCCGCAACAGCCGCAACCTCAGACGCCGCCGCCGCCAGCCCCGTCGCAGCCGCAAGGACCGAAGCAGTTCACCGGCCTCCCGATCAGCATGGACTTCGAGGGCGTCGACCTGCGCGCCGTGCTGCGCACGTTCGCCGACGTCAGCGGCCTGAACATCGTGATCGATCCGGACGTGCAGGGCTCGGTCGACATCATGCTGACCGACGTGCCCTGGGATCAGGCGCTCGACGTCATCCTCCGCGGCAATCAGCTCGACTACACGGTGGACGGCACGATCGTCCGCATCTCACGCATCGAGACGCTCGAAGACGAACACGAGTCGCGGCAGGCGGCTCGGCCGCTGCGGCGGAGGCGCCGCGCAGGCCGGGGGGCTGGCCTTCGAGACGTTCCCGCTGAGCTATGCGAGGGCGGCCGAAGCTGCCCCGCTGCTCAAGAACGCTCCGCCTTTCGAAGCGCGGCGAGGTTCAGATCGACGAGCGCACCAACACGCTGATCATCACCGACCTGCCGGAACAGTTCCAGTCGATCCGGCAGCTCCTGACGACGCTCGATCGGGCTGAGCCGCAGGTCGAAGTCGAGGCACGAATCGTCCAGACCACCCGTGACTTCGCGCGCGCGATCGGCGTGCAGTGGGGTCTCAACGGCCGCGTGATGCCGGACCTCGGCAACACCACGTCGCTGGCGTTCCCGAACCGCGGCACGCTCGGGGGGCGCCTGGGCGGAACCCAGGGCACGACCGATCCCCGCGCCACGGACCTCGAGCAGACGAGCATCGGCGGTCCACCTCGGTGTTCCGGACGCGACCTCGGCGATCGGTCTCGCGCTCGGTGCGGTCAACGGCGCCTTCAACCTCGACGTCGCGCTGTCGGCGCTCGAGCGAACCGGCAAGGGCCGCGTTCTCTCGACGCCGCGCCTGACGACGCAGAACAACGTCGAGGCGGAGGTCGCGCAGGGCGTCCAGATTCCGATTCAGATGGTCTCGAACAACACGGTGACGGTGACGCTTCAAGGACGCCGTGCTCGTGCTTCGAGGTCACGCCGCAGATCACGGCGGCCAACACCGTGATCATGAAGATCACGATCGAGAACGCGACCGCGGACTTCAGCCGGCAGGTCAACGGCATCCCGCCCGTCGACACCCAGCGGGCCATCACGCAGGTGCAGATCAACGACGGCGCGACGACGGTCATCGGCGGCATCTTCGTGAGCCAGGAACAGTCGACCAGCGACAAGGTGCCGATGCTGTACCGCATCCCGCTCCTCGGCTGGCTGTTCAGGCAGGACCGGCTGGAGGACGAGAGCCGCGAGCTGCTGATCTTCATTACCCCGCGCATTCTGAGGGGCTGAGCGTATGAGTACTGGAGCACACGTGCAGACTGACGTGAGACGAAAAGCGGTGTGGGGAGGCGAACTGGGGCGGCCGGCGCGCCTGGTACTTGCGCTCATCGTCGTCGCTTTGACGGCATCGTGCGGCGAGATGTCCAGGCAGGGCACGGCGTCCTCGTACCTGATCGTGACCGTGTTCGAAGGGGCGTCCGGCGCCGAGCCGAACGAATTCGGCGGCACGCTGCTGTCCGACGTCCTCACCGTGGTCGACGACGTGCCGACGTTCTTCAATGACATCGGCCGCGTCACGTTCCGGCTCGCGCTCAAGGATCCGGGCTCGTCGGAGTCGCAGCTCAACCCGACGGCCAACAACTTCATCACGATCAACCGGTATCACGTGAAGTTCAGGCGCGCCGACGGGCACAACATCCAGGGGACCGACGTGCCGTACGAGTTCGACGGTGCGTTCACCGCTGACGGTGGGCGCCGGCGAAGCCTCGTCAGGCTTCACGCTCGTGCGGAACGTGGCAAAGCTCGAAGCGCCCCTGGCAAACCTGGCGCGCAACCTCGTCATCATCTCGACGATTGCGGAAGTGACGTTCTACGGCCGCGATCAGACGGGCCGCGAGGTCAGCGCGGTGGCGAGCATCGGGATCGACTTCGCGAACTTCGGCGATCCCAACTAGTCCGCGGACAACATCCGCGGACAGCACGGATAACACCGATTGCGGTAAGCGAGCTACGAACGACGGACAACGAGCAACGAACTACGAACTACGGACAAGACGGACTGCACGGATGCTCCCGCACGCGACGGTCCAGGCAGGTGCCGAAGGGCGGCAGTGACACATATGAACACGTCAATCCTGAAGTCGATCGTCGCCGTGACTGCGGTCGCCCTGATGGCGGGCTGCACGATGGAGGACCAGGACGCGCCGCCGCTCTCCGGTCCGTCCGAGTTCGGCACGTCGGTGGTCGTTTCCGCGGATCAGGACATCCTGCCGCTCGATGGATCGTCGCGCGCCGTGATCACCATCAGGGCCCGAAACTCGAACGGGCAGCCCCTCAGCGGCCTCTCGCTCCGGGCCGAGATTCGCGTGAACGGCACACCCATCGACTTCGGATCGCTGTCGCCTCGAAGTCGTGACGACGCTGGGCAATGGCGAGGCGACTGTTGTCTACACGGCGCCGGTTGCGCCGTCGGTCGGCGTCGATGAAGGCATCGTCGTCGACATCGTGGTCACGCCGGTGAACGGCGACTTCAACAACGCCGCCCCCCGTTCCATTGCGATCCGCCTGATTCCGCCCGGCACCGTCATTCCGCCCTCCGGTCTCGTGCCGTCGTTCACGGTCACGCCGACACAGCCGCAGGACAATCAGACGGTGCTGTTCGACGCATCGGCCAGCCTGCCCGTCGGCGGCATCGCCGAATTCAGGTGGAACTTCGGAGACGGCGGCACCGCAACCGGTCGCACCGCGACGCATGCCTACGCGGTGGCCGGTAGCTACGCGGTGACGCTGACGATCGTGGACAGCTTCAACCGCTGCGGCGTCGACGACGCAGTCGGTGAACGTCGGCGCCGGCCTCAACCCAGTCGCGGCGTTCACCTTCTCGCCGACGTCGCCGCTGATTGCGCAGACCGTCTTCTTCAACGGGTCGACGTCCCGACCCGCGCCCGGACGGACGATCGTCAGCTACCAGTGGGACTTCGGCGACGGATCGCCCATGGCCCAGGGTCAGCAGACCTCGCACGCTACGGCACGCAGGGGACCTACACGGTCACGCTCGTCGTCACCGATGACGGGGGACGCTTCGCGGCCGTTTCCCAGACCGTGAACGTCGGGTCGGGCGCGCCGATCGCGGACTTCACGTTCTCGCCGACGTCGCCCGTACGGTTCCAGGTCGTGAACTTCAATGCCACCTCGACTGCGGCGCCCGGACGGACGATCGTCTCGTTCTTCTGGTCGTTCGGTGATGGGATCAATGGGCCGGTCAGACGGTCGGGAACCCATACACGGTCGCCGGCTCGTTCAACGTGACGCTGACCGTGACCGACAATACCGGCGCCAGCGCCAGCGTGACGAAGGCGATCACGATAGCGCCGTAGAGTGGCCCATGTCCGAGAATCCGCGACTCGAAGAACTCAGGCGCCGGGTCCAGCAGGACCCGGCGTCGATCTCCTTCGCCGCGTTGGCGGAAGAGTACCGCCGCGCCGGTCTGTTCCACGACGCGATTGAAACCTGCCGTGCGGGGCTGCAGCGGCACCCCGCGTATCTGTCGGCCAGGGTGACGCTCGGGCGGTCGCTGGTGGAAGTTGGTGAGTACGACGACGCGGTCGTCGAGCTCGAGCAGGTACTTCGAGCCGCGCCCGAGAACCTCGCGGCGATTCGCGCGTTGGCCGACATTCATCGCCGCCGGGGCGAGATGCCGGAAACGATGGAGGACTATCAGGCATCAGTCGCGGTAACGCCGCGCACACCCGCACCGGTAGTAGAGCCAGCGCCCGAGTTGACGGTCGTCGCGGCCGCCGTGCCTGCGCCGGCTCCGCTGATTCCGCCGGCGATCGCCGCGCTCGAGCAATTCCTGGGCGCCATCATGCGCGCCCGACGTCAGCTGGCTGGCCAGGCTGCCCGCTAATCGGTTCGGGGCCATGACTCCCGGGACGTCCTCACTGGTGTTGGCGCGCCTCGTCCGGGCGCGCGAGAAATTTCGGGCCGCCGGTATCGACGCGCTCGCCGTCACCCACCTGCCCAACATTCGTTACTTGAGCGGCTTCAGCGGTACCGCCGGCATTCTGGTGCGTGACGGTCGACACGTGCGTGCTGATTGTGGATTTTCGGTACGCCATCGCGGCCCGCGCGCTGATCGCGTCGGACCCAGAGGTCGCGCGACACATTCGCGTGCACGTCGCCGGAACAGAGCTACGACGAGTCGCTGGCCGCAGTGCTGCGCCAGAGCGGCGCGCGTCGCATCGGGATCGAGGCGGCGTGGATGCCGGTGAGCCGTTTCAACAAACTGTCGTCGGCCTTGGCGGCGGCGGCGCCGACGCCGCTCCAGAGCCCGGATGCGTGCCCTGTCCTGGTACCGACGGAGCGCCTGATCGACAGCTCGCGCGCGGTCAAGGACGCGGACGAGATTGCGACGCTGCGGGAAGCCGCGCGACGGCTGGCCCTCGTCGCCGCTGATGCACCCCCGTTCGTCACTCCAGGTCGCTCGGAGCTCGACGTCGCGGCCGACGTCGACCACCTGCTGCGGCGTGCGGGGTTCGAGCGCCCGGCGTTCGAGACGATCGTGGCGTCGGGACCCAACAGCGCGCTGCCGCATGCGCGGCCGGGCCGCCGGCGCCTGGAGTCGGGCGACGGAGTGGTGCTGGACTTTGGCGGGGTCTACGACGGATACTGCGTGGACCTGACGCGGACGCTGCAATTGGGGGAGACCAGCCCAGAGTTTCGTCGTTTGTTTGCTTCCGTGGCAGAGGCTCAACGGGCCGCGATCGCTGCCGTGCGACCCGGCGTCAAGGCGAGCGAGGTGGACGCCGCGGCCAGGAGCGTGCTCGGCCGACATGGGCTCGAGGACGCGTTTGGACACGGCACGGGGCACGGGATCGGGCTCGAAATCCACGAAGAGCCGCGCGTAGGCCGGGCAGTTGCCGGTCTGCCGGACGTTCCACTCGAGCCCGGCATGGTCTTCACCGTCGAGCCCGGCGCCTACGTCGAAGGCGTCGGCGGGGTGCGAATCGAAGACGATGTGCTGGTTACCACGACAGGATGTGAAGTACTGACGTCGATCCGTGCATAAGTGTGCACGCATCGAGAGTGCAGCGGAGGGTGATTGGATTTCGCGGACATCGAACGGATCCTGGAGCTGGTTCGGCAGCACGATCTCGGCGAGTTCGAGCTGGAGGTCGACGGCCTCAAGGTCAGGGTCCGGAAGGCAAGTGCGGGATACCCGCCGTTGTCCGCGCCGGTGCAGTTGACGACCAGCCTGGCGTCCGTCCCGGTACCCCTCGCCGCTGCCGGATCGCCGGCAGCCATTGCGGCGGGCGCCACGTCGGAGGCCGCCGGAGAGATCGACGAGCCGCCGGTCGAGCTCGCGGTCGTCAAGTCGCCGATCGTCGGGACGTTCTATCGATCGCCGGAACCGGGCGCCGCCTCGTTCGTGGAAGTCGGGGAGCGGGTCAAGAAGGACCAGGTGCTCTGTATCATCGAGGCCATGAAGCTGATGAACGAGATCACCTCGGAGTACGAAGGAGAAATCGCTCGGCGTGTACGTCGAGAACGGCAAGCCGGTCCAGTACGGCGAACGGCTCTTTGCTATCAAGACGGACTAATCACCTAGGATTCATGTTCAAGAAAATTCTGATCGCCAACCGCGGCGAGATCGCCCTGCGCGTCATCTGCGCCTGCCGGGAACTGGGTATCAAGACGGTGGCGGTCTGGTCCGAGGCGGACGAGAACTCGCTGCACGTGCGCTTCGCGGACGAGGACGTCTGCATCGGCCCGGCCCGCAGCGCGGACAGCTATCTGAGCGTGCCTGCCGTCATCAGCGCGGCAGAGATCACCGGCGCCGACGCGATCCATCCCGGGTACGGGTTCCTCGCCGAGAGCGCGTATCTGGCGGAGGTCTGCGAGGCCTGCCACATCAAGTTCATCGGGCCTACGCCCAACGTGATCCGGCTCCTTGGGGACAAGGCCCGCGCGCGCCGCGCCATGAAGAAAGCCGGCATCCCGATCCTCCCTGGCAGCGACGGTCCGGTCGACGGCGAAGAGAAGGCGCTGAAGGTCGCCAAGGATCTCGGGTATCCGGTCATCATCAAGGCGGTGGCGGGCGGCGGTGGCCGCGGCATGCGGGTCATTCACGCCGCGTCCGAGCTCGGCCGGTCGCTCAAGACGGCGCAGCGTGAAGCCGAGGCCGCCTTCGGCGTCGGCGACGTGTACATCGAAAAGTACGTCGAGCGTCCGCGCCACATCGAGTTCCAGGTGCTCGGCGATCATCACGGCGCGGTGGTGCACCTCGGCGAGCGGGAATGCTCGATCCAGCGGCGGCACCAGAAGCTCCTCGAAGAAGGCGCCGTCCGTGGCCGTCACCGAGAAGATGCGTCGCAAGCTGGGCGGCGCCGTGGTCGACGCCGCGCGCGCCGTGCAGTACACGAACGCCGGCACGTTCGAGTTCCTCCTCGACGACAAAGGCAACTTCTTCTTCCTCGAAGTCAACACCCGGATCCAGGTCGAGCATCCCGTCACCGAGTTCATCACCGGCGTCGACATCGTGAAGGAACAGATCCGGATTGCGGCGGGGGAGCGGCTGTCCTTCAAGCAGGGCGACGTGACCTTCACGGGTCACGCCATCGAGTGCCGGATCAACGCCGAGGATCCGGAAACGTTCGCGCCGTCCCCCGGGACCATCTTTGCGTTCAGCGTGCCGGGTGGCCCCGGCGTTCGAGTCGACACCTTCGCGCACTCTGAGTGCACGATCTCACCGTACTACGACTCGCTCATCGCCAAGATCATCGCCCACGGCCGCGATCGGCAGGAAGCGATTGCCCGCATGCGGCGGACGCTCGAAATGACGGTGATCGACGGCATCAAGACCTCGATCCCGCTGCATCTCCGTATTCTGAGCGACGCGGATTTCGTGGCCGGACGGCTCAACACGGCGTTCATGGAGCGCTTTCTGAACGAAAAAAAAGGGGATAGCGGCCGCCTCGCCGAGGCGGTCTAGGTCCGGTCCATTCTTTATCCAATCATCGATACCGCGGTGTGCGCCCGGCGCGGCCTCGACCCGATCGCGCTGGCGGAGGCCTTCGTCCGCGGCGGCGCACGAGTCCTTCAGGTCCGCGACAAGGGAGAGTCGAGCGCCGCGTTCCTCGCGCTCGTCCGGAGCATCCGGCCGGTCACGCGCGCTGCGGGAGGCCGCGTGATCGTCAACGACCGCGCCGATATCGCCCGGCTCGCCGATGCCGACGGCGTGCACGTCGGTCAGGACGATCTGCCGGTGGACGCGAGTGATCGAGCTGGTCGGGCGGGACCGCATCGTGGGTGTTTCGACTCACGACCGCGAACAGATTGACCGCGCGCTGGCCGGTCCTGCGAGCTACGTGGCGGTTGGCCCGGTCTTCGACACCACGACGAAGGTCACCGGCTACGACGCCGCGGGGCCTGGCGCTGATTCGCTACGCCGCGGGACGCGGCAAACCTATCGTGGCGATTGGCGGCATCACGCTGGAGCGCGCGCCCGAGGTGGCGGCGGCCGGCGCCGCCGCGGTGGCCGTGATTTCGGATCTGCTGACCGGGGACGATCCGGAGGCCCGGACGCGCGCGTTCCTCGACCGTCCTGCCGGCCCAGCCGTTCAATGTATAATGCCGCGGTTTTCTGCCTAGCCTGAGTCAGCGTGGATGGGGGTGTGCCCCGTTGCGCGCCTGGAGGGTGAATGGATTCGAATCTCCTGAAGACCAAGTCGATCGAGCAACTGGTCGGCGACGTCGAACACGGCGCGAAGGCGCTCAAGCGGACGCTGACCGCCACCGACCTCACGCTGCTCGGCATCGGCGCGATCATCGGGACCGGAATCTTCGTGCTGACCGGCACGGCCGCAGCGAACCAGGCGGGCCCGGCGATTGTCTTGTCGTACGTGCTGGCTGGGCTGGCGTGCGCCTTCGCCGCGCTCTGCTACGCCGAGTTCGCCGCGATGATTCCGATTTCGGGCAGCGCCTACACCTACGCGTACGCCACCCTCGGCGAGATCTTCGCCTGGATGATCGGCTGGGACCTCATCCTGGAATACGCGGTCGGGTCGATGACGGTCGCGGTCGGCTGGAGCGGATACTTCCAGCGCATTCTGGCTGGGTTCGGCCTGCATCTGCCGGCTTGGATGTCCGCCGCGCCCGCGGCGGGGGTCGAAGGCGCGATCGTGAACCTGCCGGCCATCATCATCGTCCTCATCATCTCGGCCCTGCTGGTGATTGGCGTGCGCGAGAGCGCGCGCTTCAACGCCGCGATGGTGAGCGTGAAACTGGCGGCGATCCTCTTTTTCATCGTCGTGGGCATCGGCTATGTCAAGCCGGAGAACTGGTCGCCGTTCATGCCGTACGGGTTCCCCGGCGTGTCGCTGGCAGCCGCCGTCGTCTTCTTCGCGTACATAGGGTTCGATGCTGTCTCGACGACGGCAGAGGAGGCCGTGAACCCGAGCCGGGATCTGCCGATCGGCATCATCGCGTCGCTCGTGGTTTGTACGGTGTTGTATCTGGCCGTCGCAGGGATCCTGACCGGGATCATCCCGGTCGTCCAGTACAAGAACGATCCGCAGTTCATCAACGCGCCGGTCGGCTACGCCCTGGCGGTCATCAACAAGGACTGGGCGGCCGGGCTGGTGTCGGCGGGCGCCGTGGCCGGCATCACCAGCGTGCTGCTCGTGATGCTGCTCAGCCAGCCGCGGATCTTCTTCGCGATGAGCCGCGATCAACTGCTGCCGCCGGGCGTCAGCAAGGTGCATCCCAAGTTCCGCACGCCGTACATCACGACACTGATCACTGGCGTCGTCGTCGCGCTGGTCGCCGGTTTTACCCCGATCAACGTGTTGGGCGAGATGACGAGCATCGGCACGCTCTTCGCCTTCGTGGTCGTGTCGACGGCGGTCATCATCCTGCGAGTCCAGCGGCCTGACGCGCGTCGGCCCTTCAGGGTTCCCGGCGGTCCGATCATTCCTGTCTGCGGCGTGCTGTCCTGCGCCTACCTCATGCTGAGCCTGACCGTGATGACCTGGGTCCGGTTCCTCGTGTGGCTGGACGTCGGCATGGTCATCTACTGGTTCTACGGCCGGACGCACAGCCAGCTCGCGAATCGCGCGGAAGCCGCGGCGCGATCCACGGTCGAGAGCCTCGGCAACTTCCTCAAGATGGCCGGGTACATGCTCATCTTCAACGGCTTCTGCATCACGCTGCTCGGGCTCCTGACCGAGTGGGGCGTGACGAAGGAAGATCTGGTCAAGTGGCACGAGCTCGACGCGTTGCTCGACGGCTGGTTCGGTCTGCACATCAACCCGCAGATCGCTGACACCTTCGGGATCAAGATCCTGATCGTGGGCGTGGTCGCGTCGGCAATCGGGTTCGTGCTCGCGCGCAACAAGAAGGCCTGAACACGCGGGCCTCGCAAGGGTTCCCCATGAGCGCGCGTCTGCTGGACGGCCACGCGGTGGCCGCCGCGATTCGAGAAGCCGTGCTGCCGGACGCGCGAGCGTTTGCCGCGGACGCCGGCCGGCCGCCCGGACTCGGCATCGTGCTGGTGGGCGACGACGCCGGCTCCGAGATTTACGTCCGCAACAAGGCAAAGGCCGGCGGCGAGTCCGGCCTTCGCGTCGATCTCGAGCGTCTGCCGGCGACGGCCTCGATCGACGCCGTACTGGAAGTCGTCGATCGCCTCAATCGGAGCCCCGTCCACGATGGCATCCTCGTCCAGGCGCCGCTTCCCGCCGGTTTGGGAAAGGGTGCCTCGCAGCGGGTGTTCGACGCCATCGACCCGTCGAAAGACGTCGACGGGTTTCACCCGATCAACGTCGGCCGCCTCGTCCAGGGACGCGCGCTGCTCGCGCCCTGCACCCCGTCGGGAATCATCGAAATGCTCGAACGGTCGGGCGTGCGCATCGGTGGCGCCACCGCCGTCGTGATCGGACGCAGCGAGATCGTCGGCAAGCCGATGTCGCTGCTTCTGCTGCAGCGCGATGCGACGGTGACGATCTGCCACTCGAAGACGCCCGATCTCCCCGTCGTCGCGGCGCGGGCGGACATTCTGGTGGCCGCGATCGGCCGTCCTGGCTTCGTCACGCCTGCCTTCGTCAAGCCCGGCGCCACCGTCGATCGACGTCGGCATCAATCGCGTCAGCGACCGATCCGTCGCGCAGGAGCTGTTGGGACCGGAGTCGCCGAGGCTCGCGGACTTCGAGCGCCGCGGTTCGATTGTCGTCGGCGACGTCCACCCGGCTGTGGCCGGGGTTGCCGGCGCGCTCACGCCGGTTCCCGGCGGGGTTGGTCCGCTGACGATTGCCATGCTGTTGAAGAACACCGTCACGGCGGCCCGGTCGCGGCGCGCCACCGGCTGAAGCGCCATGATCCGCGCGGCGCTCACCGGTGGAATCGCGACAGGGAAGTCGTTACTGTCTCGGTCGTTTCGCAGCCCTCGGCGCGTCGGTGATCGACGCCGACCGGCTCGCGCGGGAGGCCGTGGCGCCGGGGACGCCCGGCCTGGCGGCGATCGAACGGCGGTTCGGCCCGCAGGTCCTGCGGCCCGATGGGACGCTCGATCGCTCCGCGCTGGGCTATCTCGTCTTCAACGAGCGCGCAGCGCGAGCCGATCTCGAGGCGATCATTCACCCGGAGGTCTATCGGCGCATCACGGAGTGGTTTGCCGACCTGCCCGGTGGCACCCGCGTGGCGATCGCGGATATTCCGCTGCTCTTCGAGACGGGCCACGAGCACGACTACGATCGCGTCATCGTGTGCGCCTGCGACCGCACCGAACAAGTCCGTCGAATCATGGCGCGGGACGGATTGACCGAAAGCGCCGCGAGGACGCGCATCGACGCGCAGTGGCCGATTGGCGACAAGGTCGAGCGCGCGGACTACGTCATCCGCACGGACGGACGATTCTCCGACACCGACGCTGAAGTTCGGAAGGTTCTGGCCTTGCTGATGGTCGACTAGCTCGTCAGCGTCGCTTCCGTGTCTTTCGCGGGGGCGATGCGCTCCTCGACGAACGTGTTCCACTCATGGCACTGCGGGCATTGCCACAGCAGTTCGGTGCTCCGGTAGCGGCAGCGGATGCACAGATGCGCGTCGAAATAGAAGACGGCGTCACGCGTGAGGTCGGCGTAGCGATCGACCAGCGCTCGGGGCAGATCCAGGCGCGACAGCGTCTGCCAGATCGCCTGGTGCAGCGCGAGCGCGTGCGGGTTGTGGACCAGCGCTTCGAACAGGAGCTCGAGCGCCTCTCGCGCCGATTCGCGCGAGGACAGATGGCGTGCCAGTGCCAGTCTCGCGCGCCAGTCCTGCGGGTTGGCGGCGATCAGCCGCCGGCAGAGCGCCGGGAAGCGGCCTGGATCGTTGATCTTCGGGTACGCGCCCTCCAGGCGCGCGAAGGCCAGATACGCCCGTTCCGGGGACTTGTCGATGAGTCGCTCCCACGCGGCAATCGCCGCCGCGGCATCGCCCCGGTAGAAGCACACGTCGCCGAGATTCAGGTATGCCGGTGGGATCCGCGGATCGAGGTCGATCGCGGCATTGAACCGCCGCGCGGCCTCCGCGTAGTCCATGCGCTTCAACGCCTCGAGCCCCAGCTCGGTTTCGAGGAACGCCATAATCTCGTGATGGCGCGCCTGGGAGGTATCGGTGTCGCGCTTGGCGAGCTTCTGACGCGTCGCGTACGCCTCGCTCCACTGGTGCTGCTCCTCGTGCAGCTTTTCGAGATTTGACAGCGCGTACTGATTGTCGGGATCGAGCCGCAAAACTTCCGTAAAGGCTTCCAGCGCGCGATCTACGAATCCGCCGCGTTTGTAGTCCAGCCCGAGGCAGAGCAGCACGTTGGCGTGCTCGAGTTTCCGCAGGTCGGGTCGCTGCAGCAGCGCCTGATGCTCCTGGATTGCCCGCCCAACCTGTCCCTTCTCGCGGTACAGATTGCCGAGAATGAGATGGATTTCGAGCGGATCGCCTGCCGCCTCGGCTGCGCGGGTCAGCTCCTCGATGGCCGGCTCGATCTGGTTGCCGACCAGGAAGTTCAAACCGAGCATGTAGTGCGGTGATTCGCGCGCGCGCCGCCGATCGATCCAGTGTCCGTCCTTGAGCTTGTAGCGCTCCCACGCCTTGCCGATGGCCAGCCCGGCCAGCAAGGCTATGAGACCGCTCAGGAGGACGACGTAGTTTTCCATTACGCGTGTGAGACGTACAGCCGCAGCACATCGTCCCAGCGCTGCTGCGCGCGAAGGACCAGCTCGATCATCTCCCGGACAGCGCCACGGCCGCCGCCGGACGTGCTGACCCAGTCGACGCGTTCGCGGACTTCGGGTGCGGCGTCAGCGGGCGCCGCCGAAAACCCGACTCGACCGAGCACCGGCAGATCCAGGAGGTCGTCGCCCATGTAGGCGACCGCGTCATCCGACAGCCGGGCGTCGCGGACGATGTTCTCGTAGGCTCCCAGCTTGCTCGAAACACCCTGCGCGACAATACGGACGGCGAGCTGCGCCGCTCGATGGGCGGTCGCACCGGAGGATCGAGCGGAGAGCAGGCCGACGGAGAGGCCGACCCGCTGCGCCCAGACGATCGCCGCGCCGTCGCGGATGTGAAATCCCTTCGACTCCGACCCGTCCGCGTGCATGAGGACGACGCCGTCCGTGAGCACGCCGTCGACATCGAGCAGAACCAGTCGGATGCGGGAAGCTTTTTCGTGAAGCGACATGGGCGGCTCAGAACATCTGCAGCCGCCAGAGATCGTGGAGGTGGACGACGCCTTCCACGAGCGCGCGGTCGCCGGCGACGATGACCGACGTGATCTTGTGCGTTTCCATGATCTTCAGCGCTTCGACGGCGAGCAGATCGCGGCGGATCGTAATCGGGTTCGGCGTCATCGCCTCGCCGGCTGTCAGCGCCAGCACGTTGGGCACGCGTGTCATGAGCCGGCGAAGGTCGCCGTCGGTGAGCACACCCACCAGGCGGTCCTCATCGTCGACGACGCACGTCATGCCGAGGCCCTTGCTCGAGATCTGATGGATCACGTCCGGCATGAGCGTCGAGGTGCGGACGACGGGCGCCGTGTCGCCGCCGTGCATCACGTTCTCGACGCGGGTCAGCCGCTTGCCGATGCGCCCGCCTGGATGGAGCGAGGCGAACTGTTCCTCGCGGAATCCCTTCCGGACGAGCAGCGTCATGGCCAGCGCGTCGCCCATGGCCAGCGCGGCCGTGGTGCTGGCCGTCGGAACCAGGTTCATGGGGCAGGCTTCCTTGGCGATCGAGCAGTCGAGGATCACGTCGGCCGCTTTTGCGAGCGTCGACGAAGGCACACCGGTCAGCGCAATCAGCCGGGCGCCGAGCCGCTTGATCGCCTCGAGAAGCCGGACGAGCTCCTCGGTCTCTCCGCTGTGCGACAGCGCGAGCACGACGTCGTCCTCGCGGATGGCGCCGAGGTCGCCATGGATGGCTTCGGCAGGATGCAGAAACCACGCGGACGTCCCGGTGCTCGAGAGCGTGGCCGCGATCTTCCGGCAGATGATTCCCGACTTGCCCATGCCCGTGACGATCACCCGGCCGCGACACTCGAAGAGCAGCTGCACGGCGCGCTGGAATTCGCCGTCGATGCGGTCGACGAGACCGAGAATCGCGGCGGCTTCGGTGCGGAGCACCTTGCGGGCGAGGTCGAGCGCAATTTCAGTTTCTATCGCCATTCAGCGTGTCTTTGTCGCATTCGGCTCGAGCCGGACGTTATCGGAAGCGGATTCGCGGGCGATGGCGTGGATGCGCACGAGGCGATCGAGCAGTGATTCGAGCATATCCAGACGCAGCGCGTTCTGCGCGTCACTCTTGGCATCGGCCGGGCGCTCGTGGACTTCGAGAAACACGCCGTCCAGACCCGCCGCGACCCCCGCCGACGCCATCGGCTGAATGAACTCCGACTGACCCGCGGTGACGCCGTCGCCTCCACCCGGCAGCTGCAGGCTGTGCGTGACGTCGTACACGACGGGATACCCGAAGGCTCGCATGATCGGCAGCGCGCGCATGTCGACGACGAGGTTGTTGTAACCGAACGAGACGCCGCGCTCGGTGACCATCACTCGGCTGTTGCCGGCGCTCACGACCTTGTCGATCGCGTGGCGGATGTCACCCGGCGCGAGAAACTGTCCCTTCTTGAGGTTGACTACCCGTCCCGTCCGCGCCGCGGCGGTAATCAGATCGGTCTGCCGCGAGAGAAAGGCAGGAATCTGAAGCACGTCGGCGACGTCCGCTGCCGGCGCCGCCTGAGAAGGCTCGTGAATGTCTGTAAGGATGGGCACTCCCGTGTGTTCGCGGACCTGCGAGAGCACGCGCAGGCCCTCCTGCAGGCCCGGTCCCCGGAAGGACCGTCCTGACGTCCGGTTGGCCTTGTCGTACGAGGCCTTGAAGACGTATTGGACGCCCGCGCGCGTCGCGATGTCGCGAATCGCCGAGGCCAGCCCGATGGCGTGCGCTTCGCTCTCGATGACGCAGGGTCCGGCGATGAGGAGCAGCGGCGCGCCACCACCCACCGTCAGTCCCGCAAACTGGATCGGCTGCACAGCCGACTAACCTACCACGGATGCGGCCGGGTGCTGACGCGCGGCGCGCTTGTGCTGGTGGCTCGCCTCGACGAACCCGGCAAACAGCGGGTGTGGCTTCAGCGGCTTCGACTTGAACTCGGGGTGGAATTGAACGGCCACGAACCAGGGATGCGCGGGGAGCTCGATGATCTCGACGAACTTTCCGTCGAGCGATCGCCCGACAATCTGCAGCCCCTTGTCGGTCAGCGTCTGCTCGAATAGACAGTTGAACTCGTAACGGTGCCGGTGGCGCTCGTGGATAATGGCCTGGCCGTACAGCTCGCGCGCTTTCGACCCCGGCTTGAGCTCGCAGGCATACGAGCCGAGGCGCATCGTGCCGCCGAGGTCGTCGACGCCGAGCAGATCCCGCAGCTTGTAGATGACCTTGTTGGGGGTATCCGGCGCGCACTCGGTCGAGTCGGCGTCAGGAATGCCACAGACATGCCGCGCGTACTCGACGGCCGCCCACTGGAACCCGTAGCAGATGCCGAAGTAGGGAATCGACCGCTCGCGGGCGATCTCCGCGGCGCGCATCATGCCGCGCGTACCGCGATCCCCGAATCCACCGGGGACGAGGATGCCGTGGGCGCCGTCGAGCAGTTGCTCACCGCCGGGCTGCTCGAGCGCCTCGGCCTCGATCCAGCGGATGTTCACGCGCAGCCGGTGCTTGAAGCCGCCATGGTAAAGCGCCTCGTTGAGACTCTTGTACGAGTCCTCGTACCCGACGTACTTGCCGACGACGTGGATGGTGACTTCGTCCGCCGGGTTCTTGATGCGATCGACGAGATCGACCCATGCGTTCATGCGCGCTTCGGTGCGCGGCAGATGGAGCCGATCCAGCACGATACGGTCGAGTCCTTCAGTGGCGAGGACGAGCGGGACCTCGTAGATGCTCGACACGTCCTTGGCCGTGATGACGGCTTCCTCGTCCACGTCGCAGAAGAGCGCGATCTTCTGCTTGATGTCCTGATCGAGGAAGCGGTCGGTGCGGCAGAGCAGGATGTCCGGCTGGATGCCGATCGCCCTGAGGTCGCGGACGCTGTGCTGCGTCGGTTTGGTCTTCAACTCGCCGGCCGCGCCGATGAACGGGACGAGCGTCAGGTGAATATAGAGCGTGTTCTCGCGACCGACGTCCTGCCTCAGCTGACGGATCGCTTCGAGGAACGGCAGGCTCTCGATGTCACCGACGGTGCCGCCGATCTCGACGAGCACGATGTCGACGTCCTTCGCGACGGCCCGGATGCTGTCCTTGATCTCGTTCGTGATGTGCGGGATGACCTGCACGGTGCGCCCCAGGTAGTCGCCGCGGCGCTCCTTCTGTATGACGGAGAGATAAATCTTGCCGGTCGTCCAGTTGTTGTTGCAGGTCGTGATCTGGTTCGTGAACCGCTCGTAGTGTCCCAGATCGAGGTCCGTCTCCGTGCCGTCGTCGGTGACGTACACCTCGCCGTGCTGATAGGGACTCATCGTGCCGGGGTCGACGTTGATGTAAGGGTCGAATTTCTGCAGGGTTACCCGATAACCATGACCCTCGAGCAGTGCGCCGATCGAAGCGGCGGCCAGCCCCTTGCCGAGCGACGAGACGACGCCGCCGGTCACGAGGATGTACTTCACAGGTCGTGCGGGTTTCTCCGGGTTCACGATGACATCGCCCATCTGGTTCCCTGTCCTCCTGTTTTGATCGCGTCACGCGCGACGATATGTCTCACGCGCTCGAGGTCGTCCGGTGTGTCCACGCCAATCGAGTCGTAGGCGGTTTCGATGGCCTTGATCCGGATGCCGTGCTCCAGTGCGCGCAGCTGTTCGAGCGCCTCGGCCCGCTCGAGCGGGGTCGGGGGCAATCCGGCGAGGCGGAGCAGGCATTCGCGCCGGTAGACGTATAGTCCGATGTGCCTCCAGGCCGGCGCGGGCGCACCGTCATCGCGAAGATAGGGGATCGGGGCGCGCGAAAAATAGAGCGCAAAACCGTCGCGATCGACGACCACCTTCGTCACGTTCGGGTTCGTCAGGTCCGCGGCGTCGTCAATCTGCCGGCGCAGCGTGCTCAGCTGAAGAGCCGGATCGGCCGCGAACGGCGCGATCGCCTCGTCGATCATGGCTGGCTCGATCAGCGGCTCGTCTCCCTGAACGTTGACCACGAGATCGCAGGAAAGGGTTGCCGCAACCTCCGCGAGGCGATCGGTGCCGCTGCGGTGAAGGCTCGATGTCATGCGCACAGCGCCGCCGAATGACTCGACAGCCCTGGCGATACGCTCGTCGTCTGTCGCGACGATGACCGATGAAACGGAGCGAGCGGCGGACGCGCGGTCGTAGACGTGTGCGATCATCGGCCGGCCGCGGATGTCGGCGAGCGCTTTCCCGGGCAGCCGTGTCGAGTGAAACCTCGCGGGGATGATGGCGACTGTCGACTGAGATTCTGAATTGTGCGAGGGCCCAGGGGATGAAACAGGGGGCACGTCAAATATTACCACAAGTGCACACGATGACCGGCGCGCGTGCGTAACGTGCAGGCGTCTCCCGCCGCGCGAAACTACACGCGGACCTGTCGTCTGTGGTACCATCGCAGCCGTCCGCATCAACAGCCATGAGTTTCAAGCGGGCTGCGGCCTACATCGTCGGCGGTTCGCTGGCGCTGACCTGGCTGGCGTCCGCGGCCGGCGTACGCCAGCACGTCGAAGTGCAGCCGCGTCAGACACCAGTCGAGACAGCCGGAACGGAGACGCTGGCCGCGGACGTCCAGGCGCAGACTGAGCGGTTGAAGCAGCGCATGGCCGTCGCCCCCGTGCCGCAGGAACCGCTGCGCAATCCCTTCTCCTTTGCCTCGCGTGAACGGCCGCGCGCGCAGGCGCGCAGAGAGCCGGCCCCTGTCGATCCACCGCCGATGCCGCCCATTTCGGTCGAGCCCGCGCTCGAGCTGGTGGGCGTCGCCGAGAATCAGTCGCCTCAAGGCCTGGTTCGGACCGCGATCATCTCGACGCTTGGCGAGGAGCTGTTTCTGGTCAAGGAAGGCGAGACGGTCGCCGCCCGCTACCGCGTCAAGGCCGTTGGCGCTGACGCCGTGGAGCTGACGGATTCTGATCACCGGCGGAATCCGGCGGCTGGCGCTTCGAGATCAGTGACGGAAGAGCGTTCCGGCTCTTCCGTCAGCTTACCGTCGCCAGACGGGCATCGCGAATCGCCGGCGCAGCCTGAATCTCTCGAAGTGCGGCGTTCAGCGCGCCATCCTCCTTCGTCGCATCCAGATTGACGACCCCTACCGCGCCCCCGGCGCCACGGCCGAGCGCGAAGCTCGCGATGTTCACGCCGTGTCGGCCCAGAATGGACCCTACCTCGCCGATAACGCCCGGTTGATCGTCGTTTTTCACGACGAGGAGCGTGCCTTCGAGCGGCGCTTCGACTTCGACGCCGTCCACGAGCGTCAGGCGCGGACGCCCGGGCTCGAACACCGTCCCTTCCAGCCATCGTTCGCCCGCGCTCGTGTGCAGCTTGACGGACAGCATGTTCGCGAACGTCCGTGTGCGGGTGCTGTGGGATTCGATGATCTCGATTCCGCGTTCCGCGGCAGTCTGTCGCGCGTTGACAATGGTGACGCTGGACGAGAGGAGCGGCCTCAGCAGCCCGGCCACGGCTGCGCTCACGATCGGCGCACTGTGGGACTCGACGAGCGGCCCGTAGTGCCGTACGCCGATCGCGCGGGTCCGGCCATCGGCGAGCTGAATGAGGAGCGCACCCATTCGGTCGGCCAATGACATGTACGGCTGGAGCCGGATCAGCTCGTCTGGAGCGATCGTCGGAAAATTGACCGCATTCCGGATGATGCCGGACGCGAGAAAGTCGCGGACGGCCGCCGCGGTGTCCAGCCCGACGAGCTCCTGCGCCTCGGCGGTCGACGCCGCGATATGAGGCGTCGCGATGACCTGCGGAAGATGCGCGAGGCGCCAGTCCGCCGGCGGTTCGTGCTCGAAGACGTCGAGGGCGGCGCCAGCGACGTGGCCGGATTCGATCGCCTCGGCCAGCGCCGCTTCGTCGATCAGTTCGCCTCTCGCCGTGTTCACGAGCCGGACTCCAGGGCGGCAGGCCGACAATCGCGCCGCGTCGAACAGATGCCGGGTCTCGGTCGTCGCCGGAAGGTGGAGGCTGATGTAATCCGCGCGACTGCACAACTCGTCGAGGCCAAGCAGTTCGATTCCGAGGGACGCGGCCACTTCTTCGGCGATGAACGGATCGTGGGCGACAAGTTCCATGCCGAAGGCCTGCGCGCGCGCGGACACTTCCTGCCCGATCCGGCCGAGTCCGATTACCCCGAGCGTCTTGCCGCGAAGCTCCGCGCCGCTCAGACGCTTCTTGTCCCACACGCTGCGCTTCATCGCGGCGTCCGCGGCCGGCACGGATCTCGCCAGCGCCAGCATCAGCGCCAGAGCGTGTTCCGCCACGCTGACGCTGTTGCCGCCGGGAGAATTCATCACGAGGATGCCCCGAGCGCTGGCAGCGCCGACGTCCACGTTGTCGATGCCGGTGCCGGCGCGGGCGATCACCCGAAGGTTCTGAGCGTTCGCGATCAGATGCTCGTCGACCTTCGTGGCGCTTCGAACGATGAGCGCCGCTGCATGCTCGAGATCGCGTGCCAGCACTTCAGGCGGACGACCGGCCCGTGTGTCGACGGTCCATCCCGGAACATCCCGAAGGAGCTGTCGCGGCGGACGGCGGCAGTGAATCGGCGATGACGATGTGCATAAGAGGTTGCGCGGAGCCCTTCAGATATAATGTGCCGTTCCGGTTCGCGACTGAAAGGCTTCCGGCGCACTACGATGGTGCAAACCGCTCCAACGAACGCATTGACAGGGACTTTTCGCGCGATCGACGATTTTTTCCACAAGCTTTTCCACAGTTTCTGTGAAGATCCTGTGACGCGACGCTGGTGATGTGACCTAATCTCGTTCTATGCCTGCTTTCTCCATTCTCAAAGCGCCAACCGAGGGCACAGCGATCACGCGGAAAGACGGTCGCCTCGTCGTGCCCGACGACCCAATCATTCCATTCATCGAAGGCGATGGCACGGGTCCGGACATCTGGCACGCGAGTGTGCGAGTGTTCGATGCCGCGGTGAAGCACGCGTTCGGCGGAAAAAAGCGCCTCGCCTGGTTCGAGGTGCCCGCCGGAGAGAAAGCGCACGCCCAGCACGGCGAGTGGCTGCCGGCCGACACGCTGGAAGCGGTGCGCGCATATAAGGTTGCCATCAAGGGTCCGCTGACGACGCCGGTGGGCGGCGGCATTCGCAGCCTGAACGTCACGCTGCGGCAGGTTCTCGACTTGTTCGCCTGCGTCAGGCCCGTCCGGTACTTTGCCGGCACGCCGGCCCCTGTGACTCACCCCGAGCGCATGAACGTGGTGATCTTCCGGGAGAACACCGAGGACGTCTACGCCGGCATCGAGTGGGCGAAGGGGACGCCAGAGGCGCAGAAGGTCATCCAGTTCCTCGAGCGCGAGATGGGGAAACGCGTCCGGCCGGATTCGGGAATCGGCATCAAGCCGATCTCGGAAACGGGAACGAAGCGTCTCGTGCGCATGGCGATTCAGTACGCGATCGCGAACGGACGGAAGACCGTCACCCTCGTGCACAAGGGCAACATCATGAAGTTCACGGAGGGGGCGTTCCGCGACTGGGGGTACGAGGTCGGGAAGGACGAGTTCCGGAACCAGATCGTCACGGAAGACGAGGTCGGAGCCGGCGCGTCGCGCGACGGCAAGATTGTGATCAACGACCGCATCGCCGACAGCGTGTTTCAGCAGGTCCTGACGCGGACCTCCGATTACGACGTGTTCGCCACGCCCAACCTGAACGGCGACTACCTGTCGGACGCGTGTGCGGCGCAGGTCGGCGGGCTCGGCATGGCGCCGGGCGCGAACATCGGCGACGACATCGGCTTCTTCGAAGCTACCCACGGCACGGCGCCGAAGTACGCCGGCAAGGACATGATCAACCCCGGCTCCGTGATTCTCTCGGGGGTGATGATGCTGCGCTACCTTGGCTGGCACGAGGCGGCGGCCCTGATCGAAACCGGACTCGAGCGCACGATTCAGCAGAAAAAGGTGACGTACGATCTCGCCCGGCAGATGGAGGGCGCGACCGAGCTGAAGACGTCGCAATTTGCCGACGCGGTGATTGCCAACATGTAGTGTCCGGCTTCAGCCCGGCTTCAGCCGGACGTGTTTCGTCCGCCTGAAGGCGGACCCTACAAACACAAGGACCTTCTAGATGAATCGAAAAGTGACAGTCGTAGGCGGCGCCGGCAACGTGGGAGCGACGGTCGCGCGGGCCGTAGCCGACAAGGAGCTCGCCGATGTCGTCGTCATCGATATCGCGGACCAGAAGGCGGCCGGGGTTGCGCTCGACATGCTGGAGGCGTGCCCGATAGAGGGGTCCGACTCCCGCGTGGTGGGGTACGGCGCCAGCGAAGAAGGCTGGAAAGCCACCGCCAACTCCGACGTCGTCGTGATCACCTCGGGCGTTCCGAGGAAGCCCGGGATGAGCCGCGACGACCTGCTCCAGATCAACTACAAGATCATGCAGTCGGTCACCGAGCAGATCGTGAAGCATTCGCCCAATACGATCATCGTGCCGGTCGCCAACCCGCTGGATGCCATGGCGCAGGCGGTGTACCGGCTGAGCAAGTTCCCGCGCGAGCGCGTCATCGGCATGGCCGGAGTCCTGGACTCCGCCCGCATGCGGACGTTCATCGCCATGGAGCTGAACGTCTCGGTCGAGAACGTCCACGCCTTCGTGCTCGGCGGTCACGGCGACACGATGGTTCCGCTGCCGCGCTACTCGACGGTGGCCGGGATCCCGATTACCGATCTCCTGTCAAAAGAACGGATCGACGCCATCTGCAAGCGCACGGCCGACGGCGGCGCGGAAATCACGAAGCTCGTCGGCACGAGCGCCTGGTACGCGCCGGGATCGGCCGCGGCCGAGATGGTCGAGGCCATCTTGAAGGACAAGAAGAAGATCCTGCCGTGCTCGGTGTTCCTGCAAGGCGAGTACGGCGTCCGGGATCTGTTCGTGGGCGTGCCGGTCAAGCTGGGCGCGCGCGGATTGGAGCAGATCATTCAGATTACGCTGACACCGGACGAGGACGCCGCGCTGAAGAAGTCAGCCGGGGCGGTGCGGGAACTGGTGGACGTGATCAAAGTCTGACGCGGTGCGCGGCTCTATCCCAGCAGCGTCGCGCGCAGGTACTCGCGATTCATCCGCGCGATGTTGGAGATCGAGATCTCCTTCGGGCAGACGGCCTCGCACTCGCCTTCGTTCGAACAGCTCCCAAAGCCCTCGGCGTCGTGGCGACCGACCATCATGACGACCCGGCGGGCGCGCTCCACCTGCCCCTGAGGCAGAAGCGACAAGTGGCTCACCTTTGCTGACGTGAACAGCGCCGCCGACGCGTTCTTGCAGGCCGCCACGCACGCGCCGCAGCCGATGCACACCGCGGCGTCCATCGCCTTTTCCGCGACGGGCTGAGGGATGAGCACCGCGTTTCCGTCCGGGGCGCCCCCCACGTTAATCGAGGTGTAGCCCCCGGCCTGGATGATGCGATCGAAGGCGCTCCGGTCGACGACCAGATCCTTGACCAGCGGGAACGCCTTCGCCCGCCACGGTTCCAGGATGAGGCGGTCATTGTCCTTGAACCGGCGCATGTGCAGCTGGCAGACGGTCGTGCCCGGATCGGGTCCGTGAGGAATCCCGTCGATCAAGAACCCGCACGCCCCGCAGATCCCCTCGCGGCAGTCGGAATCGAACGCGATCGGATCCTCGCTCCGCGCTATCAGCCCTTCGTTGACGACGTCGAGCATCTCGAGGAAGGACATGTCGGGGGAGACGCTCTCCGCCGTGTAGTCCACGAGCTCCCCGGGTGCTTTTGGTCCGGCCTGGCGCCAGACTTTGAGAAAAATGCGCATGGTCGTTTCAGCTGGAAGCTGGGAACTGGGAGCTCACTTGTAACTTCTCTGCGTCGGCTTCACGTATTCGAACGCCAGCGGCTCCTTGTGCAGCACCGGCGTCTTTCCGATGCCCTGGAACTCCCAGGCCGCGACGTAGGAGAAATGGTCGTCGTCGCGCAGCGCTTCGCCGTCGGGCGTCTGGCTCTCCTCGCGGAAGTGGCCTCCGCAGGATTCGGCGCGCTGCAGCGCGTCCAGCGTGAGCACGTCGGCGAATTCGAGGTAGTCGGCGACGCGGCCGGCGTATTCCAGGTTCTTGTTCAGATTGGTCGCGGGGCCAGGCACTGACACGTTCTGCCAGAACTCGTCGCGCAGCAGGGGGATTCGCTCCAGCGCCCGGCGGAGACCCTGGTCGTTGCGCGCCATCCCGACCTCGTCCCACAGCAGTGCGCCCAGCTCTCGATGCAGCTGCCGCGGGGTCTTCGGAGCCTTTGACGGTCAGCAGACGGGTGATTCGCATCTGGACGGCATCTGCGGCTTCTTTGAACGCGTCGTGGTCCGTCGTGACCGCCGGCAGCGACGTACCGCCCAGATAGGCAGCGACGCTGCTCGGGATCACGAAGTAGCCGTCCGCCAGCCCCTGCATCAGCGCGCTCGCGCCGAGGCGGTTCGCGCCGTGATCGGAGAAGTTGGCCTCGCCGAGCACGTGAAGCCCGGGGATCGTACCCATCAGGTTGTAGTCGACCCAGAGTCCGCCCATCGTGTAGTGGATCGCCGGGTAGATCCGCATCGGCACTCTATACGGATCCTCGCCGGTGATCTTCGTGTACATGTCGAACAGGTTGCCGTAGCGCGTGCGGATGACGTCAGCGCCGAGACGCTTGATGGCGTCGCCGAAGTCCAGGTACACGGCCAGCCCGCTCTCGCCCACGCCGCGGCCTTCGTCACAGACCGCCTTCGCGTTGCGTGACGCAACGTCGCGCGGCACCAGGTTGCCAAAGCTGGGGTAGCGGCGCTCGAGGTAGTAGTCGCGCTCGGAGTCCGGTATCTGCCCCGGCGGTCGGTGGTCGCCCGGATTCTTCGGCACCCATACCCGTCCGTCGTTCCGCAGGCTTTCGCTCATCAGCGTCAGCTTGGACTGGTGTTTGCCCGAGACCGGAATGCACGTCGGGTGAATCTGGGTGTAGCACGGGTTCGCGAAGAAGGCGCCGCGCTTGTGCGCCCGCCATGCCGCGGTGACGTTGCTGTTCACGGCGTTGGTGGAGAGGAAGTACGCCGTGCCATAGCCGCCCGTGCAGAGCAGCACGGCGTGGCCGGCGTACCGCTCGATCGCGCCGTCTGAGAGGTTTCTGCAGATGATGCCCCGAGCCTGGCCGTTGACGACGACCAGGTCCAGCATTTCGCGGTTGGCGAGCGTCTTCACGGTACCGCGCTCGACCTGCCGCATCATTGATTGATATGCGCCCAGCAGCAGCTGCTGGCCCGTCTGCCCGCGAGCGTAGAACGTTCTCGACACCTGCGCGCCGCCGAACGACCGGTTGTCGAGCAGCCCGCCATACTCACGCGCGAACGGCACGCCCTGGGCCACGCACTGATCGATGATGTTCACGCTGAGCTGGGCCAGCCGGAACACGTTCGCCTCGCGGCTCCGGTAGTCTCCGCCCTTGACCGTGTCGTAGAAGAGGCGCTGGATGCTGTCGCCGTCGTTCTGGTAGTTCTTGGCCGCGTTGATGCCGCCCTGGGCCGCGATACTGTGCGCGCGGCGCGGGCTGTCCTGGATGCAGAAGCTGAGCACGTTGTAGCCCAGCTCGCCCAGCGACGAGGCGGCGGAGGCCCCGGCGAGCCCCGTCCCTACCACGAGGATCGTGTACTTCCGGCGGTTCGCCGGGTTCACCAGCTTCGAATCGAACCGATGGCGGTCCCACTTCGTTTCCAGCGGACCGCCCGGGACTTTGGAATCAAGGACCATAGATGCTGACGCGGAACTGAAGTTCCGCGCTCTTCCGTCAATGTTCCGCGCTCTTCGTCAAGGGGTCAAATACATCCACACCGGTATCACCGCCAGGCCTCCGCCGATGATGGCGGCCAGCACGATGCCGACGAGCACCAGACGCTTCGTATACCGCGGATGGTCGAGGCCAAGCGATTGAAACGCGCTCGAAATCCCGTGGCGCAGGTGCAGGCCCACGAGCAGCGTCGCGAGCACGTACAACGCCACCCACAGCGGGTGCGCGAATACTTCCAGCTCGGTGCGGTACAGGTCGCGCACCTCCGTGCTGCCCGGCGCCAGATAGAACGTTCCGAACTTGAACTGCTTCACGTGCACGACCACGAACACCAGGATCAGCAGCCCCGACGCAATCATCGAGGAGGAGGCGAGGCTCTTCCGGCTGGCGTGGCCGGCCCAGGCCTTCTTCTGGTATCCGACCGGCCGCGCCGCCCTGTTGCCCACCCACATCGTGGCCGCCTTGTAGATGTGCAACAGGAAAATCAGGAGCAGCCCGATTTCGACCGGCACTATCAGCGGGTTGGAGATGAGCATGTGCGAGTACTCGTTGAACGCCTCCGGTCCGAGAAAGACGATGGCGTTGCCTGCCAGGTGCAGGACCATGTAGGCGAAGAGGGCAAGCCCCGTCAGGCCGATCAGCAGCTTCGTCCCGACCGAGGACGAGATCACGTCACGCAGGCGCGGTAGCATCGTGGAGTCGATCGAGAGGATCCGATCGATTGTATCCACGGCGTTTTGATTGAAGCAAATCCCACCACAGACAACACGGATAACACGGATAGAACAGCATCAGGATTAGATCCGTGTGGTCCGTGTTGTCCGTGGCTGTTGTCTGCGGATATGATTGGCAGATTGCGCGCACGCGGAGTGCGCGCCTGTCACGTCGTCTTGCCTCAGTTATGAAGATCCACGAGTATCAGGCGAAAGCAATCCTGGCGAAGTACGGCGTCCCGGTCCCGACAGGGCGAGGTCGTGTTCAGCGCAGCCGATGCCCGCGCCGCTGCCGCAGAGGCTCGGCGGCGGAACGGTCGTCGTCAAGGCGCAGATCCACGCGGGCGGGCGCGGCAAGGGCGGCGGCGTCAAGGTCGTGAAGAGCGCCGGACGAGGCCGAGCGCGCCGCGAAGGACATGATCGGCATGCAGCTCGTGACCTACCAGACGGGGCCCGAAGGCCAGATGGTCCAGCGCGTGCTGGTCGAGCAGGGACTGCGAGATCAAGCGCGAGCTGTATCTCGGGATCGTGATCGATCGCGCGACCGAGAAGCCGGTGCTGATGGTCAGCCCGGACGGCGGCGTCGAGATCGAGAAGGTCGCCGCACGAGACGCCCGGAGCGGATCTTCAAGGAGTTCATCCACCCGGGCGTCGGCCTCGCGGCGTACCAGACGCGGAAGCTGGCCTTCGCGCTCGGGCTTCAGGGCGCGCAGGTCGCGCAGGCCGGCGAAGCTCATGACGGCGGTCTACGACGCCTTCAGGGCGACCGACGCCTCGCTCATCGAGATCAACCCGCTCATCGTGACCGAGGACGGCAACCTGCTCGCGCTCGACGCGAAGATGAACTTCGACGACAACGCGCTCTACCGGCATCCCGACATCAAGGAGCTGCGCGATCTCGCCGAAGAGGAGCCGCTCGAGGTCGAAGCGTCGAAGTACTCAGCCTGAACTACATCAAGCTGGACGGCACGATCGGCTGCATGGTCAACGGCGCCGGGCCTCGCGATGGCGACGATGGACATCATCAAGCTGGCGGGCGGCGAGCCGGCGAACTTCCTCGACGTCGGCGGCGGCGCCAACGCCGAGCAGATCCGGAACGCCTTCAAGATCCTGATGTCCGACAAGAGCGTCAAGGCCGTCCTGATCAACATCTTCGGCGGCATCCTGCGCTGCGACGTGCTCGCCGAAGGCGTCATCGCCGCGGTCAAGGAGCTCGGCGTCCCGGTCCCGATCGTCATCCGGATGGAAGGCACCAACGTCGAGAAGGGCAAGCAGATGCTGAAGGACAGCGGCCTGAACTTCACGACCGCCGACACGATGGGCGAGGCGGCGGAGAAGGTCGTGCGCGCCTCGGCAAGGCACGGTAACCGCAGGCCCGGCCAAGCCGGACACCATCACATGGCTGTGCTCATCGACAGGAATACCCGCCTGCATCGTCCAGGGCCTCACCGGCCGCGAGGGCACCTTTCACGCCAAGCAGGCGGCGGCCTACGGCACCAAGGTCGTCGGCGGCGTGACGCCCGGCAAGGGCGGCACGACGCACGAGGGCTGGCCGGTCTTCAACACCGTGGCCGACGCCGTGCGAGAGACCGGCGCCAACGCCTCGGTGATCTTCGTGCCGCCGCCGTTTGCGGCCGACGCGATCCTCGAGGCGGCGGACGCGGGGCTGCCGCTCGTCGTGTGCATCACCGAAGGCATTCCGACGCTGGACATGATGCGCGCGTTGATGCTGCGTCCGCGGCTCGAAGACGCGGCTGATCGGTCCGAACTGTCCCGGCCTCATCACGGCGGGACAGGCCAAGGCCGGCATCATCCCCGGCCACATCTGCAAGGAAGGACGCGTCGGGATCGTCTCGAAGAGCGGCACGCTGACCTACGAAGCGATCCACCAGCTGACGAGGCTCGGCCTCGGCCAGACGACCTGCATCGGCATCGGCGGCGATCCGCTGATCGGCACGAGCTTCATCGACGCGCTGACGCTGTTCGCCGACGACCCGGCGACCGAAGCGGTCGTCATGATCGGCGAGATCGGCGGCACGGCCGAGGAGGAAGCCGCCGCCTTCGTATCAGAAGCAGCTTCAAGAAGCCGGTCGTCGGCTTCATCGCCGGCCAGACCGCGCCGCCCGGACGCCGGATGGGACACGCCGGCGCGATCATCGCCGGCGGCAAAGGCACGGCCGCCGAGAAGATGGCGGCGCTCGTCGACAGGCCGGCGTTCACGTCGTGAAGAGCCCGGCCGACATCGGCGCCGCCGTCAAGGAGGCCCTCGCGCCGCCTGATCCGATTTGCGTATAATCCTCGTCGATCCGCAGGTCTCTTCTCCCGCACAGTTCAGCTGCTTCTGCCGCGGAAGGACTTCATGTCTCCGAGTGATCTCGCGGTCCAGGAGGCCGCCGTTCACGTCCGCCACCCGGCGCGTCGTCAACGACTTCAGCATCCAGGTCGCCACCGTCAACGGGTCCGGCAGCCAGACCGCCAACCTCGTGCTGCTGCGCTCGATTTTTCAGATGCGGCGTGCCCGGTGTCGGGCAAGAACATGTTCCCGTCGAACATCGCCGGCCTGCCGACGTGGTACACCATCCGCGCCAACAAGGACGGCTACATCGGCCGGAAGAAGGAGATCGATTTTCTCGTCGCGATGAACCCGGAGACGGCGAAGGAGGACGTGCTGTCGCTCGAGGCCGGGCGCGGCGGTGCTCTACGACGAGCCGCTGAAGCTGAACGCGCTGCGCAACGATCTCGTGTTCTACCCGGTGCCGTTCGACAAGATCGTCGCCGAGGTCTGCAAGGACGCGAAGCTGCGCCGTCTCGTCAAGAACATGATCTACGACGGCGTGCTGTCGAAGCTGCTGAACATCGAGCATGGCGCAGATGGAGCATGCGCTCAAGAAGCAGATCGGCAAGAAGGTGAAGGCCGTCGAGCTGAACATGGGCGCGCTGAAGGCCGGGTTCGCGTACGCCGAGCAGAACCTGTCCGAAGCGGGATCCGTTCTGGATCGAGCCGATGGACAAGACCGCGGGATGATCCTGATCGAAGGCAATGCCGCCGCCGCGCTCGGCTGCATGATGGCCGGCGTGACCGTCGTCGCCTGGTATCCGATCACGCCGTCGTCGTCGCTGCCCGAATCGCTGATCGGCTACATGAAGAAGTACCGGATGGACAAGGCGACAGGGAAGGCGACGTTCGCGATCGTCCAGGCCGAGGACGAGATTGCGTCGATCGGCATGGTGATCGGCGCAGGATGGGCTGGCGCTCGCGCGATGACGTCGACCGCCGGTCCCGGCATCTCGCTGATGAGCGAGTTCGCCGGCCTCGCGTATTACGCCGAGGTGCCCGGCGTCGTCTTCGACATCCAGCGCGTCGGACCCTCGACAGGTCTGCCGACCCGCACGGCGCAGGGAGACATCCGTCACGACGGCGCTGCTGTCGCACGGCGACACGAAGCACATCATGCTGATCCCGGCGTCGGTCGAAGAGTGCTACACGATGGCGATGGATGCGTTCGACCTCGCCGAGCGGTTCCAGACGCTCGTCTTCGTGATGAGCGATCTCGACCTCGGCATGAACACGTGGATGTCGAATACGTTCCAGTATCCCGAGAGACCGATCGACCGCGGCAAAGGTGCTCGACGCAGAGACGCTGAAGCGCGCTCGGGGGCTGGGGCCGCTACAAGGACGTCGACGGCGACGGCATTCCGTACCGCACGATGCCGGGCGACGGATGCCGTCGTATTTCACGCGCGGGTCCGGCCACAACGAGCGCGGCCAATACAGCGAGCGCCCGGACGACTACGTCAACAACATGGATCGGCTCGCGCGGAAGTTCGAGACGGCCCGGCGCTACGTCCCCAAGCCGGTCGTCGAGGATTCGCCCGGCGCCGAGATCGGGATCATCGGCTACGGCACCAGCCACTGGGCGATCGACGAGAGCCGGGACCAGCTGGAAAGGGAAACCGGGCATCAAGACCGCGTACCTGCGGCTGCGCGCGTATCCGTTCACCGAGCAGTCTGACCGAGTTCATCGACCGCTACCCGCGCATCTACGTCGTCGAGCAGAACCGCGACGCGCAGATGGCCGCGCTGATGCGGCTGGAGTTCGAACCCGACGCAGATCGCGAAGCTGCGCAGCGTCCTGCACTACAACGGCCTGCCGATCGACGCGCGATCGGTGACCGACGAAATCCTGATCCAGGAAGGCAGGAAGGCGAGGGAATCGTCGGAGAAGGCGGCGGCATCGGGTGTCGAGGCCGGCCGCGGGGAATAGGGCACCAGCAGGCAGGAGATATGGCAACCACCACACCCGATCCTCCAAAGAAGACCAACCGCATCGGCCTCGAGATGCAGCCGTACCGCGGCGGCAAGACGACGCTCTGCGCGGGATGCGGCCACAACGCGATCTCGGAGCGCATCATCGACGCGTTCTTCGAGATGGGCATCGACCCGAGCCAGGTCGTCAAGCTCTCGGGCATCGGCTGCTCGAGCAAGAGCCCCGCGTACTTTCTGGGCGCGGCGCACGGGTTCAACGCGGTCCACGGGCGGATGCCGTCGGTCGGCACCGGGGCGATGCTGGCGAACCGCAAGCTGATCGCGATCGGCGTCAGCGGTGACGGCGACACCGGCGCGATCGGCATCGGCCAGTTCGTGCACCTGATGCGCCGCAACCTGCCGATCATCTACATCATCGAAGACAACGGCTGCTACGGGCTGACGAAGGGGCAGTTCTCGCCGACGGCCGATCTCGGCTCGAAGGCCAAGACCGGCGTCGCCAACGACCTGCCGCCGATCGACACCTGCGCGCTGGCGATCGAGCTGGGCGCGTCGTTCGTGGCGCGCTCGTTCTCGGGCGACAAGAAGCAGCTGCTGTCGATCCTGAAGGCGTCGCTCAGCCACCGCGGCACGTGCATGATCGACGTGATCTCGCCGTGCGTCACGTTCAACGACCACGAGGGCTCGACCAAGAGCTACGCCTACGCGAAGGATCACGACGAGGCGCTCGGCGAGGTCAGCTTCGTCCCGTTCTTCGAGGACATCTCCGTCGAGTACGACCCCGGCACGACCAAGGAGGTCAAGCTGCACGACGGCTCGAGGCTGTACCTGAAGAAGGTGGCCGAAGACTACGATCCGACCGACAAGCTGACGGCGATGCGGCTCCTGCACGAGACCGCCCGCCGCGGGGAGTTCGCGACCGGCGTCCTGTACGTCGAGCCCGACAAGGACGACTTCGTCTCGCTGCTCAATCTCGTCGACGAGCCGCTGGCCACGCTGCCGCTCGAGCGGGTGCGGCCCGGCAAGGACGTGCTCGACGAAGTCATGGAATCACTACGGTGACCCTGAAATCTCGAATCGCCTGCGGTCTGCGTTGTCGCATCGGTCGCCGTTTCAGCTCATCCCCAGGCGCAGGCGAAACGCCCGCTGAACGTCGACGACATCTACAACGTCCGCGACGTCCGCGACCCGCAGCGCTCGCCGGACGGCAAGTGGGTGGCGTACACGGTGACGAGGGCGATCAAGGACACCGACAAGAACGACACCGACGTCTGGATGGTGAGCTGGGACGGCACGCGAGCAGATCCAGCTCACCTCGACGCCCGACAGCGAGTCGCGTCCGCGCTGGAGTCCGGACGGCAAATACCTCTCGTTCTCGTCCTCGCGGCAGGGCGCCAAGGACGCGCAGGTCTGGCTGCTGAACCGCGCCGGCGGCGAAGCCGTCAAGCTGACCGACGTCAAGGGCGGCGTGTCCGACTACGCCTGGTCGCCCGACAGCCAGCGCCTCGTGCTCGTCGTCAACGATCCGGATCCGCGGGATCCGCCGGCAGAGGAGGCGGACAAGACGCCGGGGCGAGACCCCGAAGCCGATCGTCATCGACCGTTACTCACTTCAAGTCCGACGTCGACGGGTATCTGCGCGGCGAGCGCGCAGCATCTCTACCTGTTCGACGTCGCAGTCGAAGAAGGCCGAGGTCCTGACGCCGGGCTCGCTCGACGAGCAGGCGCCCGCCTGGTCGCCCGACGGCAAGCAGATCGCGTTCATCCGCCGCCACGGCGAAGGCGACGTCGACAAGATGCCCAATCGCGACGTCTTCGTCGATCGACGCGAAGGCTGGCGCGCAGGCCCGCCGCTTGACGACGACGACCGCGGAAGAGGGCGGCCGGGTCGGCTGGAGCCCTGACGGCAAGCTCGATCGCGTATCTGCTCGGCGACGAGCTGAAGTACTCGGCCTACGACCAGGATCGAGCTGGCCGTCATTCCGTCCGACGGCGGCGCCCCGCGTACGCTGACCGACTCGCTCGATCGGCCGCGTCAACGGCGCGGTCTGGTCGGCCGACGGCCGCAGCCTCACGTTCGTCGTCGTCGACGACCGCTCGCAGTACGTCGCGCGCGTGCCGGCCGCGGGCGGGAAGATCGAAAAGCTGATCGACGGCCGCGGCGTCGTCCAGTCGATCTCGGCCGGCCCCGACGGCGCGTTCGCCGTGCTGGCGTCGACAGCGACGACGGCGCCGGAGGTCCACGCGCTCGAGAACGGCACGCCTGCGCAAGCTGACGCAGCCACAACGACACGTGGATGCAGGGCCTGCTCCTGGGGACGACCGAGGATTTCACCTCCGTCAGCAGCGACGGCACCGAGGTCCACGGCCTGATCGTCAAGCCGCCGACCTATGCGTCGGGCCGGAAGTATCCGACGCTGCTGCGCATCCACGGCGGACCGAACGGCCAGGACGAGCACTCGTTCAACTTCGAGCGGGAGCTGTTCGCGGCCAACGGCTACGTCGTCGTTGCCGTGAACTATCGCGGCAGCAACGGACGCGGCAATGCGTTTCAGAAGGCGATTTTCGCCGACTGGGGCAACAAGGAAGTCGTCGACCTGCTCGGCGCGATGGACCACGTGCAGAAGATCGGCCTTGCCGATCCGGACCGCCTGGGCATCGGCGGCTGGAGCTACGGCGGGATCCTCACCAACTACACGATCGCGACCGACGGCCGCTTCAAGGCGGCGATCAGCGGCGCCGGCAGCTCGAACCAGATCTCGATGTACGGCACCGACCAGTACATCACGCAGTACGAGAACGAGCTCGGGCCCGCCGTGGAAGAACCAGGACCTCTGGATCAAGATGTCGTATCCGTTCTTCCACGCCGATCGGATCAAGACGCCGACGCTGTTCCTGTGCGGTGAGAAGGACTTCAACGTCCCGCTGCTGGGCAGCGAGCAGATGTATCAGGCGCTGCGCAGCCTCGGCGTGGACACGCAGCTCGTGATCTACCCGACCCAGTTCCACGGCATCACGACGCCGAGCTACCGGAAGGATCGGCTGGAGCGGTACCTCGCCTGGTACGACAAGTATCTGAAGGCAACGTCCACTTCCACCGCCTCGGGCCGATAGCTTCAGCCGCCCTCGGTTTCGTCGAGGTTGGCGCCGATGACGTCCTCGCAGATGGCCGTCGGGTCGTTCGGCAGCCCTTCCTCGTCCAGCGCCGGGGCGTTCGGATTCCCGAGCTGGGGCTCGTCCTCGGGCGATCGCCTTCGACGGCCCCGAGGTGGTCTTCCGCGTCAGGATGTGCGATGCGGTTCTGTCTCATGTTGCTGTAGTCCGTGTCTGTCCGTGGTTGGTCTTCTGTCCGCGGATATAATTGATCGCTTATGGAACTAACATTTGCCATCATCAAGCCCGACGCCGTGTCGGCTCGATACGCGGGCCGGATCATTCAGCGCATCGAGGAGTCAGGATTCACGATTCGTGCCATGCGCATGCTGCATCTCGGGCAGCGGGAAGCGGAGGGCTTTTACGCCGTGCACCGGGAGCGTCCCTTCTTCGCGAGCCTGACGAAGTTCATGTCGTCGGGCCCGGTCATCGTCATGGCGCTCGAGGCGCCCGACGCCATCCGGAAGTGGCGGACGCTGATGGGGGCGACCGATCCGGCGAAGGCAGACACCGGCACGCTGCGCAAGGAATTCGGACGGTCGATCGAGAACAACGCAACCCACGGGTCGGACGCGCCCGACACAGCGCGCTTCGAGCTCGGCTATTTCTTTCCAGGAGTGGACCTGCATCGATAGTATCCATGGGCAAGCTGCTGGTCGTCGTCGGCTTGCTCATCGCCGCCGTCGGCGTGCTGGTGATGCTCGGGCTGCCGATCGGCCGGCTTCCGGGCGACATTTACTACCGCCGCGGCAATACCACGTTCTATGTCCCGCTGACGACGTCGATCCTCGTGAGCCTCGTGCTGACGCTGCTGTTTGCGCTGTTTCGACGCTGACGGACTGACGCCCTTATGGCCATCAAATCCGACAGGTGGATCAAACGCATGGCGCTCGAGCACGAGATGATCGAGCCGTTCGAGGACCGTCAGGTGCGGAGCGGCGTCGTGTCGTTCGGCCTCTCGTCCTACGGCTACGACATCCGCGTGGCCGACGAGTTCAAGGTCTTCACGAACATCAACACGACGCTGATCGATCCGAAGAACTTCGATCCACGGTCCTTCGTCGATCTGAAGACCGACATCTGCATCGTCCCGCCGAACTCGTTCGCGCTGGCGAGGACGGTCGAGTACTTCCGCATCCCGCGCGACGTCCTCACCGTCTGCCTCGGGAAGTCCACCTACGCGCGCTGCGGCATCATCGTCAACGTGACCCCGTTCGAGCCCGAGTGGGAAGGCACCGCGACGCTCGAGATCTCGAACACGACGCCGCTCCCCGCCAAGATCTACGCGAACGAAGGGATCGCGCAGGTGCTCTTCTTCCAGAGCGACGAGCCGTGCGAGATCTCGTACGGCGACAAGAAGGGGAAGTACCTGAAGCAGCAGGAAGTGACGCTGCCGAGGATCTGAGAAGGAAGTGGCTCTTCCTGATACCGGCGACTATCGACCGGAGCCCGTCGATACCTCGGGCATCCGTCTGGACGATGAGGTCGAGCAGCTGATCGAGCTGCTCGCACGGAACACGCATGATATCTGGGCCAGAACCCGGCTGGCACAGGGCTGGGTCTACGGCCCGCGGCGCGACGACTCCTCGAAGCAGCACCCCGGACTGATCCCCTACGAGCAACTGACCGAAGGCGAAAAAGAATACGACCGTCGCGTGGCGCGCGGGACGTTGACCGCCATCGCGGCCTTTGGATACCGGCTGAGCCCGACGGCGGCCGAGCTCCGTGAGTCGCTTCCGGAACCGGCGCCCGACGAGCAGGTCAGGTCGCTGAAAACGCAGCTCGAGCAGCGCACGCTCGATCTGCACGAGCTCACGGGCATCTGGCGCGGACACAGTGAAGAACGATGGGCCGCGCACGCCGACCTGTACAGCGGCCTGGCGACGTTGCTGCTCGAGCGCGGCTCGCCGCTGCTCGCGCACGACGTGCTGTCCGAGGGATTGAAGTACTGGCCCCGGAGCGTGCGCCTTCGCCAGCTGCAGGGGCTGGCGCTCGCCCGGTGCGGCTCGCATCGGCGGGCGAACGACATCCTTCGTCAGCTCTACGACGAGGGCGAACGTAGCAGCGAGACGGTTGGGATCCTCGCGCGATCGCACAAGGATCTCGCGTACCGCGCGATGGACGCCGGGGCACGCCGCGATCAACTGCAGCGGGCGTACAGCCTCTATCTGGAAGCGTTTCGCGGCAACGGCGACATCTATCCCGGCATCAACGCCGCCGCCATGGCGGTGTCGCTCGACGAGAGGGAGTCTGCGCGCGATCTGGCCAGCGACGTCCGCGATCGCGGTCTCATCGAGCTCGACGATCGCCGCCAGCGTGGCAAGGACTGTTATTACCAGCTGGCCACGCTCGGGGAAGCCGCGCTGATCCTGGGCGACCGCGCGGATGCGCAGCGCTGGTACACCGCAGCGGTCGACGCCGGTCGCGGGCGGTACGGCGACCTGGCCAGCACGAGGCGCAACGCACGGCTGATCCTCGCGGCGCTGAACGAGGATTCGCACTGGATCGACGACATCTTCGGAATCCCGCGGGTTGCCGTGTTCGCCGGGATGGCGGCGGATCGCCAGGGCGAAGGCCGGCGGCTCTCACAGAACGCGGAGCGTCTGGTGTCGGAGGCGATCGCGGAGCAGCTCGCGAAATCCAACGCGTCGTTCGGCTTCGCATCGGCAGCCTCGGGCGCGGACGTGCTCTTCCTCGAATCGATGACCGCGCGCGGCGGGCAGACACATGTCGTGCTGCCGTACGACAAGGACCAGTTCCTCCGCGACCGGGCCGGCTACATCGCGCAGTCCGAATGGCGGACGCGTTTCAGCCGCGCTCTGGATGGCGCATCTGAAGTCGTCGTCGCGACAGGTCAGCGTTTCGCGTCAGCCGACGCGCTCGACGACTACGCCAACCTGCTGCTGCTCGGCCTGGCAACCCTTCAGGCGCGGGATCTCGAAACGGAAGTGGTTCCCATCGCGCTGGCCGACAGCGCGCGTGGCCACGACGCCGCGCCGGGCGGCATCGCCGAGCAATGGCGGGCGCTCGGCCAGCACGTGGAAGTCGTGCCGCTCGCCGAGCCCGCGGCGGGGGGAACCGAGTCGGCGGTGGAGGCCCCGGAAGAAGGAAGGGACGCACCGGGGGAACCGCAGGCGGATCTGGACACGCGAATCATGGGCATCCTGTTCGCAGACGTCCTCAACTTCACGAAGTTGACCGACGTCGAGATCCCGCTGTTCGTCACGCATTTTCTCGGCGCGATCGACAGGCTGGCGAGCCGTCCGGTCCACACGCCGGTCGCCAGGAACACGTGGGGCGACGGGCTGTTCTTCGTGTTTCCGACCGTCCGCGACGCGGGCGTCTTCGCGCTCGACCTGTGCGATCTGGTCGCACGGGCGGACTGGAAGGCGAGCGGGCTTCGCGGGGATTTGAACGTGCGTGTGGCGCTGCACGCCGGTCCGCTGTTCGCGTGCGTCGATCCGATCACGCGCATGCCGACGTTCACGGGGCGCCACGTCGTGCGCGCGGCGCGGCTGGAGCCGGTCACGCCGCCGGGTCTGGTGTACGCGACGCGCGACTTCGCGGCCCTGTCGGCGGCGCACCAGATCCGCGAGTTCTCCTGCGAACCGGTCGGCCGGCTCGCACTCGCAAAGCAGGCAGGCGTCCTGCAGATCTACGTCGTGTCGCGGCGTTCGGGCGAGAGCTGACGCGTAACGTCGACGCGACGGGAATTGGGTCCCGAAAGCTGACATGGTATCGTTAACGCCACGGGCGCAGACAATCAGCCGCCAAATATGGACCTTTTGGTCCCCGACGCACGTATGCATCGGCGTGTAGGTGCGTTTGGAGACGTCACGGGACGGCAGGCATCGTGTATGCAGCCGTGCCACAGGTTGCCCGCTAGAGCCTGAAGATGGCCGCAGCCAAGCCTCCGGCCTCATCGCGCGTCTTCATCAGCTACCGCCGCGAGGACAGCGGCGGTCACGTGCTCGCCTTGCTTCCGGCCCTCCGCGAGCGCTTCGGGATCTTCAAGGACACCGACAACATTCCGCCCGGCGAGGACTTCGTCAAAGTCATCCGGCGTGAGCTCGACTCCTGTTCCGTGCTGCTGGCGGTCATCGGCAAGGAGTGGCTGACGATACAGGACCCGCGCCTGAAGACCCGCCGCCTGGACAACCCGGACGACTTCCTGCGGCTCGAGGTCGCCACCGCGCTCAAGAACGAGACCATCCGCGTGATCCCGGTGCTGGTGGGACGCGCGAACATGCCGTCGGCGGAGGATCTTCCGACGGATCTCGCGGAGCTCGCGCACCGGAACGCGCTCGAGCTGAGCGACACGCGGTGGGAGGTGGACGTCCGGCGCCTCATCGAGGCCATCCAGCGCGCGTCCGAGACGACGGCGCCGGCCGCGACGATCCCACACGAAGAGCCGACGACCGATCAAATCCCGGGGATGTGGTCCGTCGAGGATCTGCACGCCCGCCGGAAACGCGAAATCGCCAAGCATCTGGCATCCGCCCGGCAGGCGCTGGAGGCGAAGGACTTCGACACGGCCGTCGAGGAGTGCGAGAAGGCCGCCGTGCTGGACCCGGGGGACCCGGAGGCGATGAAGCTCCTGCGGGACGCCAGGACCGCGATGGCGAAGCAGGACATCGACGCGCTTCTGGCCGAGGCCCGCGGGATGTTGACGCAGGGGGATTTGTCCGGCGCGTCCGAGCTCATCGATCAGGCGCTGCTCCGGCATTCGAAGTCGCAGCCGGCGCTCGCCCTCCGCGAAGAGCTGATGAAGGTGCGGGCGGACCAGGCACGGACGCGCGAGCGCGCGCGTGCGATCCGCGCCGCGATCGATCGTGCGCAATCGAGTATCGACGAGGAAGAGTTCGAGGCGGCGATCCGCCACGCCGACACGGCGCTCGCGCTCGACGCCGAATCCGCCGCCGCGCAAGCGATCCGGGCGACAGCGGTCGGCGCGCTCGAAGAGCGCCGCCGGCAGCGGGACGTCAAGCGGCGGGCGATGCAGATCGCATCCGAGGCGCGAGCGGACTTCGCGGCCGGGCAGCACGCGCAGGCGCTCGCACGGCTGCGCGATTTCTCACCGCCGCACGAACTGGTGACGCGCGCGCTCGAGGAGCTCCAGCCGCAGGCGGACGCGATCGAGCGGGTGCGCCAGCAAGTGGCCAGCCTGATCGCGGACGCCCGCAACGAGATGGCGGCCGGACGGTTCCAGGACGCCATCGGGCGGCTGCAGGAGGCACGACAGCTCGCGCCGGAGGACGACGACATCTCCGGGCTCCTCGCGAAAGCCGAGGCGCGGGAAGCGGTCCGCGTGGCTGCCGAACGCGTCAGGCGCGAAGCGGAAGCCCACATTGCGGGCGCCTCAGCACGGTTCCAGCAGGGAGACTACGCCGGGGCCCGCGCGCGGCTGGAAGCCGCGGCGAGCGTCGATCCGGAGCACCCGGCCATTGCCGAGTGGCTGCAGCGCATCGAGAAGGCGGTTGGCGACCAGGCGATTGCCCAGAACCGCGAACGTGCGGCGCGCGCCGAGCTCGACGCCGGTCAGGCAAGCTTCCAGGCTGGCGATTTCGAGGCGGCGCTTCGGCGCGCCGAACACGCGTTGATGCTGAGCCCGTCGCTCGGCGAAGCCCACGCCCTCAGAGAGAGGACGGCGGCTGCGCTGGCCGAACGGCGCGCGCACGACGAGCACGAACGGCGGGCACACGAGACCGTCGCAGACGCGCGGCGACTGATGGCCGACGGGACACATCAGGCTGCGCTCGACCTGCTGACCGGCTTCGAGCCGCCTCACACGCTCGTCGCACGGGCCCTGAATGACGTGCGCAACGAGCTCCTGGCGCTCGAACGGCAACGCAAGGCGGAGCAGCAGAAGAAGGCCGAGCGGGAGGCTGCCGAGCGTCAGGTCGCCGAGCGCGCGGCGGCAGACCGCGCTCGTGCCGAAGCTCAGGAACGGGCGGCACAACAGATTGTTGCGGACGCACGCGCGGAGTTTGCCGCCGGCGGACACGAAGAAGCCATCGAACGGCTGCGCCAGTTCGCGCCGCCGCACCCGGTCGTCGTGCGGGCCCTGCAGGATCTGGAAGCGCGCTGGACGAGCCTCGAGCGCGAGCGGCACGGGCGGGAAGAGGCGGAGCGTCAGCGCCGGCGGGAAATCGATCGCCAGGTCGCAGACCTGCTGAGCGATGCACGAACTGCGATCGCGGCCGAACGGTTCAATGATGCCTCCGCGGCGCTGAAGAAAGCCGGCCGTCTCGACCCCGACGCCGCCGAGGTCAGGGAGGTCCAGCGCCAGGTCGACACGGCGGCGAGGGCGGCGAAGGCACGCATCGAAGCGGAGGAGAAGCAGCGGCGGCAGGTCAACGCCGAAGCGAAGGCGAGAATCGAAGCACATCTGACCGCCGGGCGCCTGGACGAAGCCGAGAAGCTGCTGAACGCAGCGCACAGCACGCTCCTGGAGTCGGCCGCGGTGGATCTCCGCCGCCAGCTCGGTGACCTGAGGCGTCGCGCGCACGACGCCAGCGAGCGGGAAGCGCGCGTCACGCAACTGCTGACCGAAGCGCAGGCGGCGTTCAGCGCCGGCGACTTCAAGTCCGCAAGATCGAAGGCGCTTCAAGCCGAACACCTGGCGCCCGACAACGAGATGGCGCGCTCGCTGCTCGAGTCGGCGAAGAGCGAGCTGAAGGCCTCGACGCCCCCGTTCTGGTCGAGGGCGCGCGTCATTCAGGTGGCTGCCGCGGCCACGGTTGTGCTGACCGTGGCGACCTGGATGAAGTTCGGGCCGTCGAGTAACACGAGCCCGCCGCAGCCGGTCCAGCAACAGCCGCCGCCTGCAGCCACGCCGACGCAGCCGCAGGCGTCCCCCGACAAGCCTGCCGCGCCGCCGCAGGCCCCGCCGACGGACGCGCCGGCATCACCGGCGAATGCGGAAGCGCCCAAGCCGGAACCAGCCGCCCGGCCGACGGCACCAGCGACGTCAGGGACAGCGACCGTTGAGAAGCCGCCTGCGAAGCCGGCCAGTCCCGACCCTCGGGCACTTCGACTCGAATCGCTCCGAGTCAGCGCGCGCGAACATCTTCAGCAGGGCCGTCGGCCGCAAGCGCTGGCGGATATCCTGAGCGGCCTCGGAATCGACTCGAGGGATTCGGTTTTGCAGGGGATGCTGGACACGATATTTCGAGAGGCACAGGCGTCGATGGAGCGCGCCAGGCGCGACGCCTCGGATGCGTCGGCGGCCACGCTGGCGCGGACCGCGTTCGAGGACGCACAGGCGACGGAAAGGACGGCAACCTCTCTCGGCCAGTCAGGCCGCAAGGGGGAGGCGGTGGGATCGCTCTGGACGGCGAGGGAGCAGGACCAAAAGGCGAGCGAGCTGGCTCGATCGCAGGCGCAGGAGATCGCGCAGAAGCAGCGGGCCGACGAACTGGCCAGGCAGAAACAGGCGGCCCTTGACAAGGCGAAGAGCGAGCAGAAGCCCGAGAACACCACGTCGCCCACCGCGGTGATCGTTCCACCGAAGAGCCCGGTCAAGCCGACTCCACCGCCGGCCGAGAAGCCCGTCGATGAGAGTGACCGCGTGCGCGAGACGCTGAAGCGATATGAGGCCGCCTACGACAGCCTGAGCGCCGCCGCGGTCAAGAGTGTGTTTCCCTCGGCTCGGCTCGACTCGTTGGCCCGGACGTTCGCTCAAGTCAATCGGTACGACCTGGATATCCAGGTCCAGAAGATCAGCTTCTCCGGACCGAATTCGGCGACCGCCGTGTGCCGCGTGACACACGACTTCGACGCGAAGGTCGGTTCGCAGCCCGCCCGAACGCTTGTGCAGACGTTCGCGCTCGAGAAACAGGGAAGCTCGTGGATCATCACGAGCATCCGGTGAGATCTCTGCTCAGAACGAATAGTCGAACCCGAGCACCGGGGTCAGCCGATCGCGCAGGCCGGCGTCGGTCAGCGGAATCAGCACGCTCGCCGAGATGAGCAGGTTCCTCCAGGCGTTGTACTTCACGCCGAACGAGGTCAGCCGCAGGTTCAGGTTGTCGAACCCGGTGAACGCGAACTCCTGAAACTCGGGACCCAGTCCGACGTCCTGGAAAGTGAGCCGCGGCACGTCCTTCAGCGTGCGCGTGACGAAATCGCCGACGACAGTCACGCGAGGGCTGATCGCGACGTCGACGCCTGCCGCAAAGTTGAATTCGTCCGGCGGAGCGAGCAGGACGGAATTGGGATCCTTGGCCGCGTCGTTGCCCTTTGAAAACGTGTAGCCGACGTTGACGTGCGGCGAGATCACGCCGAGCGCTCCCGAAAAGACGCCATACAGCTTTGCTTGCGTGCCGGGGAGGCCCAGCAGGTTCTCCTCGTCGCCGGTCGGCAGCCGGGCGTCAAGGCCGACGGCCACGCCGCCGCCGGTGAACGGGAGGACGTTGAACTTCGTGCGCAGCACGATGTCACCGAAGCCCGTCTTGCGGCGTCCGCCGGCAAAGTGCGTCGGGAAGCCCTGCAGCGGGACTTCCTGTCCGTTGTTGTTCCTGAAGAGGAACTGGATATCCGCCTCCAGGTCGACGCTGACAAGCGGCAGCGCCACGCCAACGTCCCAGCGATTGGTGAGACCGTAGTTGAAGAACAACCCGACGGTCTCCATCGTCAGGCTGAGCGCGAGCGAATCGTCGCCGATCCGGTCGGGGAGGAAGACGGTGAAGAAACCAATCTCGCGGTCGCGCAGCTTGCGGCCCTCGAACTCGTCGTACGAGGTGTGCTGGTAGTTGGCGCCGAAGTTCATCTTGTGGCGGCCCACCGTCAGCGCGCGCTCGGAGAACATCGGGCCGAAGCTCGTCGTGCTGCGGGTGAAGGCGCCCGATCCGGGGTCGAACGTCCAGGAGAAACCGCCGGCCGATGACCCCAGCGGAAACGTGGACAGCTCGTTGGCGATCGACTGCGTGAGGATGAGCGCTTCCTGCCGGTCGCCGTTCGCCGCGTCGATCCTGGACACGAGGTCGGACGGTGAGATCAGGCCCGCGATTGCCAGCGAGATCAGGATGTCGATGTTCTCGTCGATTTCGTCCGAGTAGAGCTGGTAGATCACCGTCGACAGCGGCGTGTTGGCGGGAAGCCTGCCCTGGGCAGACGCCGGAACCGCGGCACACAATGACAGCAGCAGGCAGAGAACCGCAAGCTTTCTCACGATCGCGTCCTTTCGTCAGGCTGGAGTGCGCCAAGGGTGAAGAAAAGCGCACACCTTGTCAAGTTATTTTCCGCCGCTACTCCGACAGCGCTTTCAGGATCGTCTTGAGTTCGAACAGTTTCAGATCGGGAAATACACCGAGCAGCAGCGCGCAGATCCCGGTCACCGTCGGCGTCGCGAAGCTCGTGCCGGTTTTGGTCGTGTAGCCGCCGCCCGCCGCGGCACACACCACCTCGTCGCCGTGCGCCGCGTACTCGATCGGGTTCGCCTCGAGATAGCGGATCTGATACGGCGTCTGGAAGCTGTCGCGGTCGACGCTGATGCACGACGAGAATTCGGCGGGGAAGCCGAGATCCGGATACGGGCTGTTGCGCTTCGACGCCACGACGATCTGATTCTGTCGATAGGCCTTCTCGCACAGATCGTTGAGGTTCGGCGCGAATCGCGACGTCGCGGCCAGGCTCATGTTGACCAGCCGCGATCGCCGTTCGATCACGTGCCGCAAACCGGCCACCAGCGCAGACCCGGTACCCTGGTTGCCCGGATCGAGCACGCGGACGTCGATCAGCTGTGCGTTCGGGGCCAGCCGCGCGATGATGCTGGCCACCGCCGTGCCATGCCCGAACGCGTCGTGATTGCCTGGCCCGGCATGCTCGAGGAGGCGGAGGTCGTCGCCCTCGCCGCTGACGTAGTAGGCCGCGGCCACCCGGCCGGCCAGGTCCGCATGCGTGGAATCGATCCCGCTGTCGACGACGGCCACTTCGATCGGAAGCGTGGCGCGGGCCGTGAGCTCGTCGAGGCGCGCCTCCAACGCCATCCGGATGATCCGATCGCGCATGACGGCGGGCCTAGAGGCGAAGCACCAGGGCTTCGATCGACTCGAGCAGCCGCGCGACCTGCTCCATCGACCCGGGGCTCTTCTGGACGATCCGGCCGAACGAGGCGATGACACGGCGCTCGGCGTCGCTGGTTCCCTGGGCGGGCCCCGACGTCGTCGACGCGTTTTCGAAGGCGTCGATATGCCGGCGCTGATCCACGATCACCGCGGCCGCAGCCGCGAACCGGGCCGTGAGGTCGCCGTCTGCGGCGGTGAAGCGTTTCTCCGGCTTGAAGCTGACGGAGGAGATGGCGCCGATGACATCCTCATCGATCAGCAGCGGCGCAGCGAGCACGACCTTCGGCCCGCCCTCCTGCTTGACGCGTTCCGTCTGCGACAGATCCGTGTAGGTCGGCGAGCCGATCTGGACTTCGCGCGTCAACACAGCAAGGCCCGTCAGCCCCTGACCGGCCGGGATTCGCTGGCCACGCAGGGTGGCTTCGGACACGTCGCTGCCGGTCGTCATGACGAACACCAGCTCGCCGGTGGGTTCATCGAGCACCAGCAGGGAACTTTCATCGGCCCCGACGATCTGCCGTGCGAGGTCGACGAGCAGGCGGAGCGCCTGTTCTTCGGGTCTCGTCGGGTGAATCGCGAGATACGCGGCGAGGAGACTGCGTTCGTCGGCCATGCGTCCCGGCTATTCCTTCAGATCCTTCAGTGTCCTTGTCGAGGCGCATGGGCGGGCGCGGCCATCATCGGCTCCGGCTCCGGTTCCTCGTGCTCGGAGGCCTCGAGCAGCCGGCTGAAGAGCGTCGGCTGAGAGGCCAGCTCCTGCGGCGATCCCACCGCGGTGAAACGCCCGTGTTCGAGGCAGCAGACGACGTCGGCGACGCGCATGACGAAATCCATGTCGTGATCCACGAGCAGCACCGTCATGCCCTTGCACGCGTCGGCGAGCACGTCCGCCAGCATCGCACGTCCGATGGCATCGATGCCCGTCGTCGGTTCGTCGAGCAGCAGCACAGCAGGCTTCCGCAGGAGGCCGCGCGTCACGGCGAGCAGCCGCCGTTCGCCGCCCGACAAGCCCTCGCCCGGCGATCGCGGCAGGACGCAGTCGAGCGGCTCGCGTCCCGGTCCGGCGGCCTTCGTCAGGACGTCCCACAGTCCGGAGCGCCGGCAGACGCTCTCCAGGTCGCGATCGGTCGCTGCCGGCCAGCCGAGCGTGAGGTTCGCGCGCATCGTATCCGCGAGCAGCAACGGAAACTGCGAGACCTTGACGACCGTTTCGCGCAGGCTCCTCAGCGTCACCGTGCGAAGATCGCGGCCCGCGATGCGGATGGTTCCCTCGCCAGGGTCGCGGACCCGTGCGACCAGGTTCAGCAGCGTCGACTTGCCCATGCCCGCGCGCGCCACGATCGCCGTGACCTTGCCCGGCGCGAACGCGAACGTGAGATCGTCGACGATACGCGGACCCGCCGGGTCGAACGAAAACGTCACGTTCTCGAGCCGTACATCGCCGGTTGGCGCCCGTGAGTGGCTGTGCGCCGCGCTGCTCCTCGACCTCGGGTGTGGCTTCGAGGACCTCGACCACCTGCTGAACCTGCGGCCATGCGCTGTTCATCCCCATGAAGAACTGGAGGATGTCCTGGATGGGCGCGACCGCCTGCGGCACGAAGTAGAAGATGGCGAGGATCGGTCCGGCAGCCGCCGGATCGCCAGACCGCAGCGCGAAGAACACGCCGTAGATCAGGAAGCCGGTCTGCAGGAGCAGGGGAGTCGTCGACTGGAACTGGTTCACCAGCTCGAGACGGATTGTCGCCGCGACGCGGTGCCGGATGAAATTCGTGACCTGACGGCTGAACGCCTGCGACCGCTGGGGCTCGGCGCCCATGAGCTGCACTTCGAGCGGCAACTGCGCGGAGTTCGTGAACTCGCGCGCCATCGCAGTCTCCGCTTCGCGAACGCGGCCAAACGCGACCCGTACGTTGCGGGACAGCCACCAGCCGCCAATCGGCAGAATGAACACCGCCGAGAGCAGCAGCCCGCGAAGCCACAGCGGCGTATCGCCGATCGCCTGCATGTTGCCCACGAGAAAAACAATCGCCAGCGTCAGCGTCACCCCGCGGACGACGGGGAAGGAGATGAGGTCGCGCAGCAACTGCTGTGTGCCCGCCGCGTAGCGGGTCACGATCAGCGTGGTCTCGCTGAGGTCGTGATGCTGGTGATACGCAGGGCCGAGCGTCAGGAGCTTGTCGTGCAATCGCTGCTGCAGCCGCCCGAGCATCGTCGTGTCTGTCCAGCTCGTGAGCGCGCGATCGACGATCTGCAGCACCACGAGGATCAGCGCGAGCGATGTAAACAGTACCGCGGCCGTCTGCACGTCCTGCGGAAGGATGCGGCTCAGGAAACCGTCGGGCCCCGCCGCGCCCGCGCCGGTGCCGCCCGAGGATGCCGCGGATAGCCCGGAGACCACCGCGGCAAGGACCTGCACGTTGTACTGAAGAAGAGCCTGAACGAGAAGGCCGAGCGCGGTGTTGACGACGAACCAGCCGAGGGCTGCCGACACGACGACCCAGCCCCACCGAAAGAGTTTGCGATACGGGACAGGTCCAGCGTCTGGCGGTGTTGGAATCTCCGGTCCGCCGTCGTCGCCAGGTTCGACCAGGCCTTCGTCCGGGGGAAATCCTGGAGCCGCTTCGGCGACGACATCATCGGTCGCAGGCGGCTCGGCGTCCTTGGCGATGCGGCCGTGATCTTTCGCAATCTCGCGAGCTTCGCGTACAGGAACACCGGGAGGCGCCTTGGGGATCTTGGGGTCCATATGGCAGGAAGGCCAGGAGGAGCCTCGCAGCCCGCTCCTCCTGGCCGTCACGAATGGAACCTAGGCTCGGAACCAGCCTCCGCACCAGCCGCAGACGTACCAGAGGTACCGGTCGGTGTCGTAGAGGATACGGACTGTGCTGCCGCACCAGGGGCAAATCACCCATTTCCAGTACTTAGCTTGTCCTTCCACCTCCGCGGCCTGTGGCCGCCCAGTCAGCCCGACGCCCATCTTGGCAGGGTCGAGCTTCTTGGCTTCGCTGGGTTCGATCTTCGTCCCGGTCGGGATTTTTGGGTCTTCCGCCATGCACCGCCTCCTTTTGACACCCGGTGGTATTTACGAGTGCTTCGGGCGCCGTTACGCGCCCGTCAAATCTCAGCTGTAGTGGCGCGAAGATTAGTCGTTGCGGGTAGTTATCGTCAAGCCCCGCCGTTCCTACCCGTTAACTACGTGGCCGGGCTGTTCGGGGTTCAGGGGCCTGATTTCCGGTCTAATACCCGTGTTTGGGCGTTTGCCTGAGCCACAGCCGGCGCGCGATCAACAACGGTACAAGGACACCGATCACCGGACCGTACGGTGGCCGCAAGATCCAGCGCACGTCGAGTTCGCCGACCGTGCCCTGAACCGACGCAATCAACTTCGAGGGGTCGTATCCAATCCCCCGCTTGAAGACAACCTCGAGAGCTTCGAGAAGCTTGCCTGCGCCGGGTAAAGCCATTGCCAATCGCCGAGTTCGTAATACAGGTGTTCGTGCATGCCGACGAGTCCCGGCATCACGGTGCGGCCCGTGAGATCCATCAACTGTGCATTCGGTGGGACTCGCACGTCGTTGGAGTCGCCAACAACGGCGATCCGGCCGGACGCGATGACTATCGTCTGGTCATCTTTCGCCGGCGCGCCGGTCCCGTCGATCATCCGGAGGTGCTGGAGCGCAATCACGGGAGCGTTGACGCTGACGAATTGCGCAGGGTCAGCTTTGCTGCACGCCGTCACGCACGACAGCACGAATGGCGCGACGACGACGGCGCGACGCCTGAGCCGCACAGTCATACCGCGAGCGCGGGAAGCGCCTGCTCGGCGGGCAGTGCGATCGCCAGGTCGGCGTCGCAGGCCGCCTCGGTCGCCTCGGGATTGACTTCCACCGTGTAGGCGCCGTGCTGGCGCGCGATCGCGAACAGCCCGGCGGCGGGGTACACGACGGACGATGTGCCAATCGACAGGAAGAGATCGCAATTGGCGGCCTCGAACGATCGCTCGAGAATCAGCGGATCGATCGGTTCTCCGAACCACACGACCGCCGGACGCGCGTGACCGCCGCAATGTCCGCAGCGCGGTGGGAGTTGGGGAAGAGGGACGCGACGATCTTCCCAGTGACGTGAGCCGGCGGAGCAGCCGTCTGCGCATTGCAGGTGCCAGATGGAGCCGTGGAACCGGACGACGTCACGCGAGCCCGCGCGCTCGTGAAGGCCGTCGACGTTCTGCGTGACGAGCGTGAACCCCTCGCGCTGGCACCAGCCCGCCAGGACCTCGTGACCGGGGTTCGGCTCACACTTCGCGATCAGCGATCGCCGCCAGTCGTACCACTCCCAGACGAGCTTCGAGTCACGCCTGAACGCCTGGGGGGTCGCGAGATCCTCTGGCCGGAACGATCTCCAGAGACCTCCCGGCCCGCGAAAGGTCGGCACACCGCTGGCCGCTGAGATGCCGGCGCCTGTGATCGCCGTGATGCGGCGCGCGGCCCTGAGTCGCCCGGCGAGTTCTCGAAGCCTCGCATCCATCAATGCAGCTAATCAGGTCGCCGGCGTGGGCGACGGCGGTTCAGGAATCGGGACGACCGCTGTGGCGACGGCCAGGCCCGCAACGACTGCGGCCAGCGCGTAGAACGCGGTCGCATAGGACCCGGTCGTCTCTACGGAAAGAGCCAGGATGAGGGGGCCGACGGCGGAGGCGACGACGGTCATGGCTTGCGCCGCGCCCTGGATCTGTCCGAGGTGCTTCGGCCCGTACGTCTTTCCCCAGAATCCGAAGAACACGACCATCAGGAACCCGCCGCCGACGCCCATCGCGACGGCCTGGAGCATCACGTGTGTCGTGGTCGTCACGTGCGGGAGGGCGATGAGGCCTGCCGTCAGGACGAGGAGGGAGATGATCAGCACGTGACGAAGCGACCATCGGTCGGCCAGCGCTCCCGCCGCGAAGTTGCCGCCCAGCGCCGTGATGGCGGTGACGGCCAGCGCCCGGTGATACACCTGCGCCTCGAACTGGCGTTCCGCCAGGATCGATTCGTTGAAGAGTCCGACGCCGGACGCGACCAGCCCGTAGATCGCGCTGGCCAGCGCGAAGACCCAGAAGGCCGGCGTCCGCAGCGCCTCGAACAGCGTCGCGCCCGACATCCCACCCGCCTCACGCGACGCGACGGCCCGCTCGCCCGCGTCGTCTGTTTCCGACGCCGAGGGTGTCGAGCGCACCACGAACCAGGCCAGCGGCGCGAGGCCAAGAAGAAGCGCGACGCCCATCGCGCCCCAGGCAATCCGCCAGCCGCTCGAGATGACGAGCGAACCGACGAGCGGAAACGCGATCATGAAGCCGACGCTCATGGCGAACGCGTAGATCGCCATCGCCCGCGTCAGGCTCTGGCCGAACCACTTGCCGATCATTGCGAGGCTGACCACGGACAGCGCGCTCTGACCGAATCCTCTGGTCAGCGTGACGAGCGCTAGCAGTTCGGCGATCCGCCTCGCGCGCGTCATCAGCAGGACGACGATGCCGAGACTCAGGGAGACGGACGTCAAGACGATCCGGCTGCCGCGGCGATCGATCAGCCGGCCGATACCGAAGCAGAACAGCGATCCAATGAGGGTGGCGGCGAGGTTGATTTGGGCGTACTCGACGCGGCCGAGGCCGAAGTCGCGAAGCAGCGGCTCGGTAATCAAGCCAAGCCCCTGGGTGCGGCCCGGCAGCGTGCCGACCATGGCCAGCGCAGCGACACCCAGCACGATCCAACCGTAGTAGAGGCGCTTGCGAGGTTGCCGTTCGGTCAGAACGCCGACGCCGATGTCGTTCATCGCTGGTTGCTCGTGCGGGATGGTTCCGCACGATTGTACCCGTCCACACCCGCGCTCCGATCACGGTGCTCAGCGCAACAACGCCGAGGATCCGTGCCGGGCCTCGGGCGAACACGACGGCGCCGTTGACGAACATGAACACGAATACGCCGAGCAACGCGTCACGGGTGCGACGCGATCGCCGCCGATACGCGTCAGGGGTACGCCACCACCACACGGCATCGGCAGTCCACAGCGTCAGGAACGCGTAGTTGACGTAGATGCCGCCGCCCCAGGCAAGGCCGACGAGTTCGGCGGTCTGACGGGCCGTATCGGCTAGTGCCCGCTGGTGGCTCCAGTGATGAACGAAGTGATACGCGGCGACCGCGTGGACGAGAGCGAGAACGGCACCAGCGGTCCAGAGGAGCCGCGACGTGCGATCCCTCGTAACGGACAGCAGCCGAACGCATTCCGCGGCAGCCCACGCCGCGGTTGAGAGCAGGATCGTCCCGCGAACGAGGCAGACCTCGAGCATATCCTCCAAAAGAGGATATCCCGAGGCCTGCGTGCAGCGCCCGTGGCAAAAAGCTTTTAGTGAGTAGCGCCCTGCGGCTTCGCAGAGAGAGGCATGAACCAGAGATTGTGATCGTCCGCGCGCAGGTACTTGCCGGACGCGACGTATCCGTGCGCAGCGAAGTAGTCGAGGATCGCCTGACGGACTTCCGGATGCGCTTCGATGCAGACCAGCGCCGGCTTGTAGGTGTCGATGCTGAACCCGGCGAGCACCTGCGGTTCGGACAGCTCGACGTCGATTGACAGGAAATCGATCGTTCCGACCTTCTCATTCTTCAGCAGGTCATCGAGCGTGCTGACGGGCACGCGCTCCTCGCGCATGCTCCACGCGCGCTTCTTCGCAAAGGATTCGACGGCGGACGCGACCCACCAGTTGTTGCCCGGGATGTACAGCGTCTCGACGCCGCCCGTCTTGTCGCTGGCGAAGAACTGCAGGTACTTCGTCCGAGGTCGAAAGCGCGCGTAGTCGGCCGCATACTCCTTCATCGGGTCGATGCCGACGCCGGACCAGCCCAGCTTCGTCTCGAGATAGTACGTGTTGCTGAAGCGCTGGTAATGCGCTGCACCGACGTCGACGAATACGCCGTTGTGCTTGTCGTTGAAGAAGTCCCGGAGGATGAACTCCTCGAGATGCTCGGAGTTCTTCCCGGGCCCGAACTTGTGCAGCTCGAGCCGCTCGCCATGCGCGAGCGTCGTCGTCATCCACGTCCCCGCGGCAAGCCCGATCGCCACCGCCACCACTACCCGGATCGCGAACGCCCACTTGCGCCGCGGCTTCTTGGTTTCGCTCGTCATCAGGACCTCTGGCCATACACGGGGCCACGAAGCCCAGACGCAAACCGTTTGCCTGCCCCCGATGACGATTTTGGCAATGTTTTCGGGCTGTTGGCGGGGGAATACCGATCAGGATTGGCGGCTGATTACAGTTTTGGCTCTTCCCGGGAGGTCCGGGACAGGAGCCTTCGCGACCTCGGACCTGATGGCGCAGCCGTCCAGATGGTCGTTCACGAGCCCCATCGCCTGCATGAACGCATAGATGGTGGTCGGCCCCACGAACGTCCAGCCGCGCTTCTTCAGGTCGCGGCTGAGTGCGGTCGACTCGGGTGTGGTGGCGAGCGCCTTCAACGCGGTGTGCGTGAGCCTCTTCGGCCGCGTCGAGGGCACCGGCGCCCATTGACGAAAGTACCGCGCCAGCGATCCGAACTCATCGCGAAGCTGCCGGGCGCGCTGCGCGTTGTTGACGACCGACTCGATCTTGCCGCGGTGGCGGACGATGCCCTGGTCTTTCAGGAGCCGGCGGACATCGGCCGATCCGAATGTGGCCACGCGATCGATCTCGAACCCGTCGAAGGCCCGGCGAAACGCTTCGCGCTTGCGCAGGATTGTGATCCAGCTCAGACCCGCCTGAAACCCCTCGAGGCAGATCTTCTCGAAGAGGCGCACGTCGTCGACGACCGGCCATCCCCATTCGCGATCGTGGTAACGCTGATAGAGGGGATCGCTCGACGCCCACGCGCACCGCACGAGTCCGTCTTCGCCGCGCAGCAGGCCGGGCGCGAGTTTCTGCCTGCTCACGGCTTCAACCGCTGCTGCGCCTGGGCGACGCGTTCGTCGACCGACGCCGACGCTCCGGTGACGGGGAGCCGCCGGACGCTGTCGAGTGCCTCGGCGTACCATTTCCGCCAGGCGTCGAGCACGGCTTGTTCGGTCGCTTCGCCCTTCGCGCGGTCGGCAGCGGCCGCAACGAGCGTCGCACCCTGGCGGCGCTCCAGGGCGAGCCGCGCGTCGGCGGATGCGCTGATCAGCTCGGCGACGCCAAGCGCGTCGCGCTCGTCCGCAGATGCGAGAAACCAGGCGCTCGTGGCCACTGCCACGCCCACGTTCACCATCTCGAACGGGTTCGTCTTGTCCGGTCGATCGAGGTTCGTGTGGTAGTAGCGGTCGGTGAAGTGCCAGTTGAGCAGCGACGGGATGCCCGCATCCCGGAAAGCGGTGTGATCGCTGCCGCCTTCGTACGGATTGGTCCTGCACCTCCCAGCGCGTGTCCTTGGCCCGGCGCAGGCAGATCGCGAGGTGCACATCGTTGAGCAGGCTTCCCTTGAGCGAGTCAGCCTTGACCTCAGTGGCCCCCCATTCGCTGTGGGGGTCCGACGGCCTGACCCAGACGGCGGAGGGATCGGGCTGCTTCTCGATAAGAAACGTGCCGCCCGTCTTCCGAACGTCCTCGCCCGTCATGTCCAGCGAAAACATGTATTGCACGCCCTTCGCCTGATCGGCATGCCGGGACAGCCACTCCCGACTCGCGCGGATCTCGTCGCCCCAGATGAACGTGAGCGTGCGGCCGGGCGGCGGCAGCCTGCGGCTGGCGATCGCTCCGGACAGCGCGCTCGCAAGCACCTGAAGCGTCGCGCAGCCGCTGGCGTCGTCGTTGGCGCCCGGCTCCTGCACGTGCGCCACCATCACGATTCGTTCGTCGGGCCGTGTCGTACCCGGGATCTCGGCGATCAGCGTTCGGTTCGGACCGTCGTAGAACGTGGAACGGATGTCGACCTTCACGCGCACCGGCCCTGCCTTCAGTCGCTCCCGCATTCGGGCCGCGGCGCGCCAGTTCGCCTTGAATCCAAAACTCTTGAGATCGGCCTCGTAAGGCAGGCCGCTCCACTGAAGCACTTCGCGCTGGTCGGGTGAGGTGAATTGCGATGGATCGGACGGCCGTATGTAGGGTGCCACGCGTGTGGAAATGATGCCGGCCGCGCCCCGAGCTTTGACGGCCTGCTGCCACAGCCGACCCGCGTCGGCGTCGCCCAGTACGACGGCGCCTTTCACGTCCACCTTTTCGTAGTCGGACGGATTGGCTCCGTTCCCCACATCGATCAGCGGCGCCACGAGTCCGCCTTCCGGAGTCGAGAACGAGTTGATGCAGAGCGATACCCGATCGCGGACTCGCGACAGCAGCACTTCACCGTCGTCCGCAAACGCGAGCGTGCCGATCTGGTAGTCCCATCCACGGGTGTTGCCGAACTCTTCGACCCGGAGCGACGGCCCCTTTGCGCCCGTCCCTTCGCTGAATCCGGTCGCAAGGAGCGCTTTGCGGATGTAGTCGATCGATGCGTTGTATCCGGGATTGCCGGCGAGCCGCCAATACTGGTCCATGTACCGAACGGTATCCATCGCCGCGTAGGGATCGACGCGCATCGCCAGCGCCCGATAGGCGCGCTCCGCGGACGCCGGGAGTGGCACGGCGGGCGGCTGAAACCGCTCAGGGCCTCCCGCGAGCTGCTGAGCAAGCGCGGGCACGACGACGAGCGCAGCGAGGAGCGCAACGCCGGCCAGGGACGAACGAACAGCGGGGCCAATCAACCGAAACACTGCCATGCCCGTATTGTAAGATGACCGCTGGCAGCCTATCGCCGCGCCCTTACTGAGGGACCTGATCATGACGTTGATGAGGAAGCAGGATCTCCGCGCGACGTTTCGCCTCATGCGCCAGCAGCCGTTTTTCACGGCTGCGATCGTCGGCATGCTCGCACTCGGTGTCGGCGCGGCAACCGCGATTTTCAGCGTCGTCTACGGCGTGCTGCTGAAGCCGCTGCCGTTTCCTCAACCGGAGCGGCTCGTGCAGGTCTGGGGATCGATTCCCGAGCGCCAGCTGAACCAGGTCTCGCTGACAGAAGCGAACTTCTGGGACATGCGCGACATGAACCAGGCCTTCGAGGAGTTCGGCGCCTATCACGGTGCGAGCTTCAGCCTGACCGAGTCGGGCGCGCCCGAAAGGGTGACCGGCGGTCAGGTGAGCGTCGGTTTCTTCCGCAGCCTTGGTGTCCGGCCGGTCGTCGGCCGGCTTTTCGAGCCGGGAGAGGACGAGCCCGGCGCTGACGCCCAGCGCGTTCTTCTCTCGCACGGTCTCTGGATGCGCCGCTTCGGCGGGGACCCGGCCATCGTCGGCCGCACGATCAGACTGGACGCGCGGCCCACGATGGTCGTCGGCGTGCTGCCGCCCGGCACTCCATGGCTCAACGCCGCGAACGTGTTCGTTCCGTTCATCCGGCGTCCGAACGCCAACCGGGGCAGCTGGGAATACGCCGCGATCGGCCGGTTGAAACCCGGCGTGACGTTCGACGCCGCGCTCGACGACATGAAGCGCGTGGCGCGCGACCTGGAAGCGCGATTTCCGGAGAACAAAGGGCTGGGCGTGACCATGCAGTCGTCTGACGTGTGGATCGCGAACACGCAGCTGCGGCAGACGCTGTGGATTCTGCTGGGCGCGTCAGGCCTGCTGCTCCTGATCGCGTGCGTCAACGTCACGAACCTGCTGCTGGCCAGGGCGTCCGCCCGCGCACGCGAGAGCGCCGTGCGGACGGCGCTTGGCGCGAGCCGCGGCGATCTCGTGCGCGAGCGGCTGACAGAATCGATGGTGCTCGCTGTCACGGGCGCCGCGCTCGGCTGGCTCGTGGCCACAGGACTACTGCGCATCCTGCAGTCATTCGACCCGGGCGGCATTCCGCGTCTCAACGAAGTCGCGCTCAACGGCTGGGCGGTCGCGTTCGCGATCGTGGCCGCGCTGATCGTGGGGATCGTGACCGGGCTGGTTCCGGCGCTGCATGCGCCGCTGGCACGGCTGGTCCCGGTGCTCAGCCAGGGCCAGCGTGGTGTCGTCGGCGAGCGGCGTCACGACCGCATGCGCAACGTGTTCGTGGGCGCCGAAGTCGCCGTCTCGCTCGTCCTGCTCGTCGGCGCCGGCCTGCTGGCCCGGAGCCTCGTCGAAGTGCTTCGCGTCGATCGCGGCTTCCAGACGGAGCAGCGGCTGCTGGCGACGGTCAGCATTCCGGGCTCGTACCCGGACGCGAGACGATCGCAGATCGTCACCGATATCCTCGCGCGACTCGGCGAAGTGCCTGAGATCGTATCGGTGGCCGCCGTCAGCGGCCGTCCGCTGTCGGGCGGCAGCACAGGCCTCGGAATTCTGGCCGCCGATCATACGGAGCCGCCGGGCGGCGTCGTACCGTGGGCGAGCTGGCGCATCGTCACGAAGGACTACTTCAAGGCGATGGGACTTCCGCTGATTGCGGGTCGCGGTTTCACCGAGCAGGATCTCCTGGCGCAGCCGTGGCGCGCGGTCGTCAGCAAGCGCCTCGCCGATCTCCTGTGGCCCGGCGAGAATCCGATCGGAAAGACGGCGATCCTCTGGCGTGGTCAGGGCGAACGAAAAGGGGAAGTGATCGGCGTGGTCGCGAACATGCGCGAGCGGGGTCTCGAGAACGACGTCACGCTGGCTGTCTACTTCCCGTCGTACGGCGCGATGGACGCGACGACGCTGAACCTCGTGATGCACACCCGCGGCAAGCCGGAGAACATCACGCCGTCGCTGCGCGGCGTTGTCTCGAGCATCGACACGACCCTGCCAGTGTCGAACATCCGCACGCTCGAGGAGATCGTGACGGCGTCGGTCGCCACGCGCCGCTTCACGATGCTGCTCGTCGTGACTTTCGCTGGGCTTGCCCTGGTGCTTGCGCTCGCCGGCGTCTACGGCGTCCTGGCCTACACGATTGCCCGTCGCACGCCGGAGATCGGCATCCGTCTCGCGCTGGGGGCCCAGCAGGGTCGTGTGCTCGCGGCGCGTGCTCGCGCAGGGGATGCTGCCCGTGGCGCTTGGAGCCCTGGCCGGTCTGGCAGCAACCTACTGGCTCTCACGTTTCATGACGACGCTCGTGTTCGGCATCACGGCTACCGATCCGGTCACGTACGCCGGCGTCGCGCTCGCTCTGCTGCTGACGGCGCTTCTGGCCTGCTATCTGCCGGCGCGTCAGGTTCTGCGGGTCGATCCGGTTGTGGCGTTGAGAACAGAATAAGGCCACTGATCACACGGACAACACGGATCGGAATTGTGAGATGGGTCTATGTCCAGAGGACAGCTCAGGCCAGCGTCGATAGGTATCTGACCGCGGTGACGCTCGGAACGAAACAGTACGCGCCGCCGCGGCACGTCACGAACCGGGACAGTCCTGTCACTTCGATCGGCTTTCTCCCCTCGATCGGCAAGAGGAACGTCGCACGCGGCTCTGTATTGGCGCCAACGATGGGATCGCGCGTATCGCGAAGTCCCGGCGCGAAGGCGCCCTTGTTGGCCCATTCCGACATCAGGAACTCGAACTGGTCCTTCAGGCTGACGCCGATGAACAGACCGAGCAGCCCGCGTTCGATCCCATCGTCCGGGTGCGCGGGGTCGTAGGGCGGACCGTACGGCAGACCCGCGGCGCACGATGCGGCGCTTGAGCCCGCTGTTGCCGGCGACGACGCGCGTGCCGGGGATTCATGCGCCGGATGTGCGCGCCGATCGGACAGCGATAGCCGCGCCGGTCGTCGAACGCGTCCGGCACGGCGCTCGTGGGCACGTAGTCGAAGCTGTTGAACTTCTCCGGGGCAAGAGCGAAATCGGGGACTCCGGTGAGAGCGCGAGCGGCACGCCGTTTCGCCAGCGTCCGCACAGCTTCGCCGCAATCAGCTCGGGATCGAGGCCGGTCTGCCGGGAGGCGTCCGTCGAGGAACAGCTCGAACGCCTGGCAGTCCTGCTCGAGGATGCGAAACGCGAGGAAGCTGCCGTTGTTTCCGAGCTCGCCCGCCGGCTCCGGAACCGGATAAGTGAAATCGTCGAATTGACTCGGGTGGCCGAGCAGGAACTCGCCGGCCGGCGCCTTCGGGAGGACGTCGGCCAAACGCGGCGGCAGACCGCCCTCGATGGTTGGCTGACGCGAAACCGTCACGATAGCCGAAGTGCGCGACGTTCCCCGGCAGCGCGCGACCGTCGTGCGCGGACAGCTCGACGAATGCAGGGCCGCTGGACAAACGTCGCTCGCAGCTGTGCGCTCACCTCCTCGCAGGATCGCTGTCGCTCTGCGCGAAGAGGAACAGGAGCGCGTGCACCTCGCTGCCGGCCAGGCCGCCCTTCCACGATCGCGGGCGCGCTGTCGCCCGTGTCGCCGACGCGCTCTGCACGGGCGGCGGCGCCCTCGACGAATTCCTCAGGAAAGGTATCGAGCGATGCCGCCGGAAGCCGCATCGCCTGCGAGACCGTGCGTACGTGAATCCGATGTTGAGGCAGGAGTCCAGGCTTCGTGTCCCAGGCCGCCGCCGTCGCGAGCGAGGTCGTCGTCGCGTCGCCGTCCACGAGCGACGCCAGGAACCTGGCAGCGCCGGGCGCGTTCGCGACCTTCAGGACGAACACCCGCAGCAGCGGCATCGCGTACGTCCGCATGACGAGGCCCTGGATGTCGGGCAGCGGGAGGGATGACATCGGGATCGTGGCGCTCCGCAGTCCGGGCGCGATGTGGAATCAGACCTGTTCGAGCGCCGCCTGGATGTCGAGCACCGTCGCCGTCGGATAGGCGCTGTAGAACGGCTCGATGGCCCGCAGGTCGTTGGTGCGGACGTAGTCGAGGAACAGCCTGCCGGTTCTTCTGCACCGGCAGCGGCGGCGCGTCTTTCATGTGCGCGAGCAGCGCGTTGAACACGTCGCCGATTTCGTCGATGAACTCGTTGATGTAGTCGTCGAAGCTGCCGTCGTAGGTCGTGATCACGGCCAGCTTCGTGTTGTTCTCGAGGAAGACGAACCGCGCGAAGTGCACGGTTTGAAGCTTGTTCAGCGCCATCCAGATCGGGTTCTTGTCCGGCGGCGCCGATTGCATGCGCGTCAGAAGCGCGACCAGTTCGCGATGACTCTGCTCGGACTTGATCGTCATCACGAGCGTCAACGGGCTTTGGACGCCTCGGGGTGCCGGTGTAACCGTCTGTGCGCTGGAATCCTGTTGGGAACGTGGATCTGGAGTCATCCGTGACCTCCTTGGGAACGCGAGTCCATGCGGGAGCCGTGGATTGCGGTGGACCGCCATTATATAGGCGTAGAGAGGGGTCAGATCTTGTATTTCAACATCGCTTGACATGTTGAAATACAAGATCTGACCCCTTTCAGCACGCTGCCAGCCGGTCCGGCATCACGAACGTACGCTTCGCACGATCGGAACGCAGCGTCTCCTCGAGGTAGTACCGATCGAGCACCGAAGGGCGCCAGGTCAGCAGGTCCGGGTTGCGCTCGGCGAATTCCAACCAGGTTGCGTCGCGTCCGGTCCGATCGAGCCGTTCGCTGATCACCAGCAGGAACGCAATTGTGATCGTCTCGTGATAGAGGTCGGGTTTGCCCTGTTTCGTGGCAAAGTTCCGGAGCGCGACCGAGAAGTCGTTGAGCGCGCAGGGCAGGGCGCGGCCCCGGAGGTACCAGCAGGCGACGCGAACGTGGTCGGCGTGGTGGAACCCGTCCGGGGGCGCCACCCCCTCTTCGAAGAGCCTCACGAGTGCCTCATCGTTCATCATGACCTCCCAGGAAGGCTCATCCGCGAGTGCGGTACAAAAGAAAAAGGGGTTACGGCCGGATGCCGTAACCCCTCTGATGAGCGCTGACCTCAGTTTATCACGGCTTCCGTGGTAGCCGCCGAGAGTCCGCCTCGCCCCTCCGGTGGACCGGCTTGCCCCTTAACCGTCGCGCCAGCGGGGTCACACGGACCATCCTCCGCCAGCCACATTCCGGGAGGAGGGTCGATGGTTCGCCGTACGCTGACACTCGTTGCCGTGCTCGTCGCGGGCGCGCCCGCGGCGGCGCAAATGCCGGAGAAGTTCGAGAACCTGCAGTTCTTCCCGAAGGACATCACGCGCGACCGCCTGATGCAGCGGATGCGCGAGTTCTCGTTCGCGCTCGGACGTCCGCTGCCAGTACTGCCACACCGGCGGCGACGGCGTGTCGTTCGAGGGCGTCGACTTCTCGCTCGGACGAGAAGCCGGCCAAGGTCAAGGCGCGCGCGATGCTGCGGATGGTCGACCAGCTCAACAAGACGACTGCTGCCGCAGATTCCGTCGCGCGCGGAGCCGCGCGTCGAGGTCGACTGCGCGACCTGCCATCGCGGGCTGGCGCTCGCCCAAGTCGCTGCAGACGACGCTGTTCGAGATCGTCGAGAAGGACGGCGCGGCGGCGGCGGTCGCGCGGTACCGCGAGCTGCGCACCGACATGACGGTGCGGCAGCTACAACTTCGGCGAGTGGGAGATCAACGAGCTGGCGCGGCGGCTGATCGAAGCCGGCAACACGCGAGGCGGCGATCGCGATCCTCGAGATGAACGGCGAGTTCTATCCGAAGTCGGCGGAGATCGATTTTCAGATCGGCGAGCTGCATCGGATGCGCGGCGAGCGGGACAAGGCGCTGCAGCGCTACCGCACGGCGCTGGAGAAGGCGCCGCAGCACCAGGGCGCCAGACGCGTCTCGCGGAGCTGGAGAAGAAACGAGTGAAGCCAGATGGTGGTACAACGTCAGCCCATGCGCCGGTGGCTTCAGGCGTGGCTGGCGGTCTGGGCCGGCTGGACCGCGCTCGCGCTGTTCTTCGCCGTCAGCAACTCGCTCACCTACGTCTCGACCGGACGGCCCGCCAACTGGGCGCTGACGATCAAGCCGTCGCTGTCCGAATGGTGGCTCTGGGCGCTGCTGACGCCGTTCGTCGTGCTGGCTCGCGCGGCGGTTTCCCGCTGCACGGCCCGCGACGCTGGCGCAACGTCGCGATCCACGTCGCGGCCGGCTTCGTCCTCGCGATCGTCAAGACGGCGGCCGATCGCGCCGTCTTCGCGCTGGCTCACCGGCTTCTGGATGTACTGGCTGGTCAGCACGCTCGCGCTGCACTTCGTCGTCTACGGCGCGATCGTGGCCGCCGGCGCACGGCGTCGAGTACTACCGGCGCAGCCGCGAGCGCGAGCAGCTCGAGGCGCGGCTCGCCGAGACGCGGCTGCAGCTGCTCAGCATGCAGCTGCAGCCGCACTTCCTGTTCAACACGCTGAACACGATCGCGGAGCTGGTCCACGAGGATCCCGGAGGCCGCGACCGCATGATCGCCGGCCTGAGCGATCTGCTGCGCCGCACGCTGGAGCTCGGCCAGGTGCAGGAGATCCCGCTGCACGCCGAGCTCGACCTGCTTTCGCTGCTATCTCGACATCCAGAAGGCCCGCTTCGGCGACCGGCTGCGCGTTCGATTGTCGATCGACGACGCCGCCCGGCAGGCTCGCGTGCCGACGCTGCTGCTCCAGCCGATCGTCGAGAACGCGATTCGCCACGGCCTCGCAGCGCACGTGGCGGCCGGGCGGATCGACATCGAGGCGCGCCGACTGGGCGACGAGCTCGCCGATCGCCGTCACGGACGATGGCGCCGGGGTCACGGACGAATCGGTCCGCGAGGGAGTCGGCCTCGGCAACACGCGGGCACGGCTCGAGGCGCTGTACCCGGCGCGCCTCGGCTGGAGCTGACGAACGCGCCAGGCGCGGGGCGCCCGCGTGACGGTGCGGCATTCCGTCGGCGAATCAGCGAGGCGGAACGGCATGACGCTGTCGCGCGACTTGATCGTGGACGACGAGGCGCTCGCGCGCCGCCGCATCCGCCGGCTGCTCACGGCCGAGCCCGACGTCGACGTCGTCGGCGAGTGCGCGCGACGGCGAGTCGGCGTTGACGCAGATCGCCAGCGCCAGGCCCGGATCTCGTGTTGCTCGACGTCCAGATGCCGGAGCTCGACGGGTTCGAGGTGGTTCAGCGCATCCCGCCGCCGGACGCTGCCGGCGATCATCTTCGTGACCGCGTTCGATCGCTACGCGCTGCGCGCGTTCGACGTCCACGCGATCGACTACCTGCTCAAGCCGTTCACGCGCGAGCGGTTCCGCGTCGGCGTTGGACGCGCGCGCGGGAGCGCATCGCACGGCACGCGCCGGACGCCGGGGCTCGTGGCGCTCGTCGACGAACTGCGCGCAGCGGGCGCGCTACCTCAGGCGCGTCGCCGTTCGCTCCCGCGGACGGATCGTGCTGCGTGCTCGTCGAGGCCGTCGACTGGATGGAAGCGGCCGACAACTACGTCACGCTGCACGTCGACGGCCGCGAGTACCTGGTGCGCGAGACGCTGGCGTCGCTCGAGACGGCAGCTCGATCCCGGCCGATTCGTCCGCATTCACCGCTCGACGATCGTGCAGATCGATCGCATCGCGGAGCTCCATCCCGCCACGCACGGCGACATCCTGGTGCGGCTCCACGATGGGTCCGAGCTCACCGTCAGCCGGACCTGGCGCGAGCGCCTGGAGCGATGCCTCGGCCGGACGCTCCAGTTCTGACTACGCGGCTGCGAGGCGGATCTTTTTCGTCGCTGCCGCTAGCACATCCTGGACGGCCTTGATCACCGCGGACGGCTCGAACAGATGGATTTCATGGCCTGCTCCTGCCACGACGGAGTGCCGGGAGTTGGCCGAGATGCGGGACAAGCGGTCGCGCGCATCTCGCAGATCCTGATCCGAATCCACCCCTCTGGTCAGGACGATCAAGGGGCGATCACCCAGCGGATGCTCTTGCCGCTTCCCGAGGTCGCGCAACGTCGCCAGCATCACGCGCTCTTCCTCGACGAGCTTGATGCGCTCTTCGTAGGACATGGTTGCCGGCCTCGACGCGATCAGCCGCCGGTCGAGCTCCACGCGACGGTCATACAACGCTCGCGGAAGCCGGTCGAAGGGTGAACCGGTCTGCGGTGCTCTCCGAGGAATGGGAACAGAACGGTTCTCTATCGTCGACCGCAACTGTTCGGCCGACAGCGAGACAATCTCCACCGGAGTGCCCTCGAACATCGTGTACAGGCGGTCCTCGTGTGCAGGGTCCACCAGCACCATGCCGACGACCTCGTCTGGATATCGAGCCGCGTAGAGCCGCACGTAAAAGCCTCCTCGCGACGCGCCAAGCAGCACGTAAGGCGGCTTTTCACCGGCGGCTTGCAGCGCGGTATGAAGATCGACCTCGACGCCGGCGTCCTGTGACCCGCCGGGGTCGCTCCATCCATAGCCCGAGCGGTCGTACGAACAGACGCGGTTCGTTCGCGCGATCTCGGGCTGCACGAGCGAAAAGTCGATCGCGAACGCGCTTGCGCCAGCCTCGAGGACGACCGTGGGCCCGCCGGTGCCCGTGCAGTTGACGTGGAGCCGGCGGCCGCCGATATCGACCAGCTTTCCTGGCGGGGGGCCGATGTCAACGGGCTGAAGCAGCAGCGGCCCGAGGTTCAGCGCGGAACACAGCACAATCGTGGGCTTCATCGGACCTCCCTCGCGAATGCCATGACCACGCGCGTCTTCGACAGCACCTCGAACGCACGCTGGCTCTTCTCCGTGAACAGCGCGAAGAACACGTCGATCCAGAAGATCTGCAGGAACATCGGCAGCGTCCGCACGATGGCCTGGATCAGTCCGATCCGTCTGCCGGTCTCGTGCACGACGCGGATGTCGAGCAAGTACTTGCCGGCGGTCTGACCGAACCAGCGCTCGGCGATGACCGTGTAGAGTCCGAACACGAAGCTTCCCACGACCAGATAGCCCAAAATCACAACCAGGAAGAGGAAATCGGCCGGCACCAGACGCCCTGCGAGCAAGACCAGGGGCGTCATGACGACCAGGATGCAGAAGATGTCGGCAATCTTGGCCGTGCCCCGACGGCCGAACGAAGCGCTCACCAGCGGCTCCGCGGACAAGTACGAATCCGCGAGCTTGACGGGATCTCCGAGCTGGCGCAGGACGTCATCGAGCGACTGGCCGTGCGCGATCCGCTCGGCGATGTGGCCGCGCAGCTCCATGGCGATCTGGGATCGCGAAGGCACCGCGCGCGGCATCACGTTCAGCACTTGATTGACATACTCCTCGGACGTCGTCATTTGGCCTCCCTGTCCTGACGCAGCAGCTTGTTCATGGCCTTGGCAAACGAGGTCCACTCGTGCGTCAGTCGCGCGAGCTCCTCGCGGCCCGACTCGGTCAAGCGGTAGTACTTCCGCGGCACGCCGCGCTCGGGCGTCTCCCACCGGACGGTGACGTAACCGGCGCGTTCGAGGCGATAGAGCACCGGATACAGCGTCCCGTCGGTGACCTCGAGCGCACCGTTCGTATCAGCCGTCAGCTTCGACACGATCTCGTAGCCGTAGGCCTCCCCCGGCTGCAGCAGGTGCAGGACGATGAGCTCGAGGGACCCGCGCTTGAGCTCCCGATCGATGCCCCGTCTGTCGTCGCCGCGTTTGTCCTCGGTACCTCATAACCATATATCTTGCATGACAAGGTATATGACGAATCAAGGGTCTGTCAAGTTCCTGGAGAGACGTAAGCCGAAGGGGGAAAGAGGGTTAGCTCGTCAGCCGTGCTGAACGTCGCGTGGAATGCGCAGTGAGAATCCCGTCAACGCCGCCAGCCAGCGAGCGCATTCGACGACCTCGCCATCGTCGTTAGAGGCCGTCTGGATTGTGCGACGGGTCTCGCCGGAACGGACGACGAGCTCATATGAGTCGTCGCCATCGCTGTCCCTGTTGCACTCGACCTCGAGTCGGGCATGCTCGAACAGATACTCGGACATCCAGCCGCCGAACCATCGGCGAAACGTCAGCCGTCCCGGTTGCACGTACCAGCCGGAGCGGCCCCACGTCAGCCACGCGGAAGCGGCGACGAGCAGAAGAATCAGCGCGAAGATCCCGACAGCTGCGCCGTTGAAGCCATCGGCGCGCAGACGCCCGACCCATCCCCAGGTCGCGAGCGCGGTGAAGCCCCACATGATCAGCGCCTGAATGGGCCGCTGGCGCTGCGCCCGGCGTCGCAGCCGCGTGCTGCCATCCGACTCCGGCTCCGCGTCCCAACCTGGTGGAGCCGTGGACGTGTCGATACGCGCGGCGAGGGAGTCATCGCCACGAAGCTGGAGGTGGTCCTTCAGCCAGGTGCAGACGGCGTCGCGCTCCGGAAAGCTCCCGAGATCCGAGAGAAGCTGGAGACCGGACGCCGTATCGGCCACGAGTGCCTTGTCGTGATGGCGAATCCGGATGCGACGAATGCGGGCGCGGTCGAGCACTCGAACGCGCCGGAACGGTCCGGCGCGACGGGTAAACTCCAGCCCTTCAGGCTGCAGCCGTAGACGATCCTCTCCGGCGAGGCTCCGAAGCAGGTGAGTCATCGCCGCGAAGCCGCCGATCGTCCAGAACGTGAGCCAGATCAGCAGGAAGCACAGGACGAACGCGTAGCCGCCAGAGGTGAGCAGGTTTCTCGCAGGCGTGGAGAATTCTACGGCTCCGAGCGACCGGAGACCGGCGGCAATCAAGGCGCCGAGTCCGCCCAGCGCCACCACTTCGCCAATCGCCCAGCCGACCAGCCAGACGGCCAGAAAAGCCGACGAGACGAAACGAAACGCGCCCGTGGCGCGGAGCGTTGCGGTCGAATCGAGGACGTTGACTGAGCCCTGTGTCATGACACGCAGTCCCGTGAACCAGGCGACACTTCCGCCACGACGCCGACGGAATTGCGATCCGCTGCCCGTTTCGGGCGGTCAAAAGAGGCGGTCTGAAGATCCCTTGCAAGACCCACGCACGCCGGGGCGACCGTTATCGCTCGAGGCGAAGGGAGGCGACGTAGCTCCAGTCCCAGTTCGCATTGCCGGCAGGGCCCGGCCGGGTCCATAACCGAATCGATCCGGACGCGCCAGCCGGAAGCTCGACGACCGCGTGCTGGATTCCGTGGTCGGCTGCATGAGTGAGTGGCTCGAGCATGCGTCGAAAGAGCGGCATGGCCCGGCCGTCCGGACCGACGAGCTCGACGCCGAACTCCACGCCGTCGGTCGTGCCTCCCGATGTATACGCGGCCTCGTGCATGCCGAAATCGAGGATCACGCGCCGCGTGCCGACCGCAACGGGAACGACCATCTCACCTGGAGCGTGGAGGAACAGTACCGGCGATCCGTCGATCACCATCGGCCGCGGCGGGATACCGCTCTGTAGAGACGCGGGGCGATCGCTGACCAGGCCTCTGTCCACCAGGTACTGCGGGAGGTCGAAGGGCGTCAGAGGCAGGTTGTCGATGCGCGACACGGTGACTCGAAACGGCCGCCAGTACGACGCGTATCCGTCCGTCAGGTCGATGCGGACCGCTCGGGCTGTCCTGTTGACCTGACCGCGAACGAACGCAACCAGGTCGATGTAGTCGCGCAGGATCGGATGGATCAGCAGCCCGGATCGCGCGATGGTCGGCACGAGCTTATGGGCCGTCGCCACTCCTTCGGCATCGGTGACGGTCATCGAAAGCAGCGGCGGCCGGTGGATGAAAGCACTCAGCTTGCCCACGAGCGAGAGATCGGCGTCCACCTCCATCCAGAGCGCCCGTGCATCGGGAGCCGGAAGCTCCAGCTGCTGGCCCAGCGACACGACGCGTTCCAGGACCTTCGTCAAAACCGGCGCGCTCGTCACCGCGGGAATTCGCTTCTCGAGCAGCACGTACTCACGCTCCTCGAGCACCGGCTGATACAGCCGCGGGAGGTCGGCCAGCGTCAGCGCATCCTCCTGGCCCGCATATCGCCCGTCCACGAGTGACAGTCCGACGAGCACGAATTGGGGGGCGGACGACGAATAGAAAAACGCCTGGTTCTTGCGCTGAAGCGATTCGGTGAACGCGGCATAACTCTGGGGAATCGGACGCGGGTTGTAGCGAAGCCCGTTCAGGAACAGGATCCCCTGCTCGTTCCCGATGAGGTCGATACTCGCTGTGCCGACGCGCTCGCTCGTCCTGGGAAATCCCCATCGCTTCGCCATCGCCGAAGTTCCTCGAGCAAACCTCGACTCGAAGACGCTCGGCTCGGGCAGCCAGCGCACAGACTGACTGAGGCGCTGAAATACGTTCGGAACGGCTCTCGTCACGATCCGCGGTTCCGCCAGCCACACGCCCAGTATGGCCAGCGGAGCGATGATGAGCGGTCGCCATCCGAGGCGATTTCCCCCCGGAAAGAGCGGCAGCAGCGGCACCATGAGGAGCGAGAAGATGAAGAAGATGACCGAGTGGCCGTCCGCGCGGGTGAAGCCGTGTTTCCACATCAGCGCGACCGTCGCTCCGATCAGGAGAACGGTTATGAGGCGTTCGGGCGGCTCCCGACGAAGCATCGCGAGCCTCGTCACCCAGATGGCGTGACACGCAAGCACCACCAGGCCGATGGTGACAACGCGTGGCGCTCCCACGAGCGCCATCGCGGTTGAATACCCCGCCGTCAGCTCCGTGCTGTAAGCCAGATATGCGCCGAGATTGCCGAAGCTCTGTCCCGCAGCAAGCCACCAGCCTGCCGATGCCGCGAGAAAGCCGAGGGTGATTGCGACCGCTCGACGCCAGCGTCCGGCAACCACGTGACTGCCGATGACGACGGTCATCGCAACGAGAAAGAAGATCGTGAGGCTGAACTTGATCCAGACCGCGAATCCGAACGCGATGAGCGTCAGAGCCACGAGAATTCCGGAGGCCCGTGCATTCAACAGGCAGACGCTCACGATGGCGGCGGCTACCGCGACCAGTCCGATATCACTGAAGAAGATGGGGCCCGCGAGCGCGAACATCGACAGCCACGCCCATCGATGCAGGGCAGGCAGTCGTGCGGACAGCCTCACGATCAGCACGGCCTCCAGCAGTCGCGCGACGACTTCGAACACGAGCTTGGTGGTCAGCGCTCCGGGCAGGTAGAAATACGAGAAGAGGAACGCCCAGGGACCGAACGTGAAGATCACGTCGCGGCCGAACTGGCGGCCTGTCAGCCACGCGTCCACCAGGGCTTCCTGCCAGGAGGGGTCGAGATAGCCGGTGGGCGCCCGCGGCCATTCAATGAAGATGAGCCAGAGAATCAGGATTGCGGGAAGCTGCCACAGGAGCGATCGCGGAGGCGTGCCCGACTCTCCCCGGTGTTCAAGGTCTGCCTCGCTGGACGAGCGCATCGGCGCGCGAATTATAGCGCGCGGTGCGCACTGTTCGTTTTTGGACAACCCGTCCCAGAGCGCGACAGTGCCGAAGCCCCTCGGATGAGACTACTCAGGAACCATCTTCTTGAGATACGTCTTCCCGTTGCTCGTATGACGACGGCCGCGCGTCACGCCGGCTCTGGCGACCGCTAAGGTCGCGCCACAGATCGCCGCGATCGGAATTGTCGCCGCGTCGAACCGCTGAACCAGGGCTTGGACGTCTTTGTCCACCTGCCGTTCCCAACGTTCACCGCCAGGGAGCAGGAGAATTCCCGCGTCGGCCACGTTGACGTCATCGATCGTCGTATCAGGCACGAGCCTGAGTCCGCCCATCGTCGTCACCGGTGCCTTGGTGAAGCCGGCGGTGACGACGTCGAACCAAGGCAGAGTAGGTGATGGCACACAAGGCGAGCGGGGTCTCCCAGTCCGCCAGCCCATCGAAAACGAGCTGGTAAGCCTTCTGTTTCATGGTGTGATCTCTTTGGGCAGCGTAAGTGGTCCAAGCGGGTCGAGGACTATAGATGTCATTGTTGCTCGAAATCATCGTGCAGTCGGTCGCCGACGCGAAAGCCGCGGAGGCCGGCGGCGCCGACCGGCTCGAAGTCGTCCGAGACCTCGACAGGGAAGGGCTGACGCCCGCGCTCGATACCGTCCGCGCGATCCTGTCCGAGGTCCAGCTGCCCGTGCGCGTCATGGTCAGAGAGAACGATGGATACACCGTGCGGGACGCACAGGAACTTGCGGCGCTGCAACAGGCAGTCGCGGCGTTCGGAACGCTTGGTGTAGACGGCGCAGTCGTGGGGTTCGCCAACGGGTCGAGGCTCGATCTGGATACGACGAGGGCGGTTGTGTCAGCGGCGCCGCACCTCAAGGTGACCTTTCACCGTGCGTTCGCCGTCGCGTCGGATTCGACAGGGGCACTCGATGATCTGCAGGCCGTGCCCCAGATCGATCGAATCCTGACGACCGGCGGGGACGGTGATTGGATGACGCGCCGCATGAATCTCGAGCACCTGCAGTCCCGTGCCGGGTCGCGCCTGACGATTCTGGCCGGTGGAGGCGTGGACGTGCCAGCGTTGCAAATCCTCTCGACCTCGGGACGAATTCGTGAGGTCCACGTGGGTCGCGCGGCCCGCGAGCCTCAGGTGCCTTCGGCGCCCGTGTCGGTCGATCGCGTCAAGCGTCTGAAGGTGTACTCGTCGTCCGGTCGCTGACCGACGCCTAAAGCGTGTCGGGGACTGTACGGAATTGCCGTGCACAAACGACCGGTCGACCATACCTGACACAAGCACGGCCTTTCAGTCAGATTCACGACGACATCGGCTTCCGCGGTGTTGCTCGGCTGGCCAGCTCAATCAGGAGAAGAAATTTGCCCATTCGTCGCACGATTTCGCCAAAAAGCGACCCAAGTCGCCCTATTGGGCCACCGAGGGTACACCTTTTGGATAGCGCTCGCCCTCGTTGGACCGTTTCTTAACCTTGAGTGCCACAGATGCCTGACAAAGCAGCGCTCGTCGACGATTGCAAACATCTTCAGTGACCTTCTCAGCCTGCCCTGCGAGGACAGATCCGCCTGCATTGCACCGATCGGCCATTTCGCGCCACAGATCGATGTGTACGACGGCTGGATGTGGGGAACTGGCGAACGCATGCGAACAATCTCACGGATGATCGATCGCATCGCGGACAGTGACGTCAGCGTCCTGCTCAGCGGCGAAAGCGGCGTGGGAAAAGGGGTTGTGGCGCACGCCCTTCACCGGCGGTCCAAGCGTTACAGCGCCCCGTTCGTCACCGTCAACTGTGCGGCGTTGCCCGGGGAGCTGCTCGAGAGCGAACTCTTCGGACACGAGCGCGGGGCGTTCACCGGCGCGGTCAGCACTCGCATAGGCAAGTTCGAGCACGCCGAAGGTGGAACACTGCTGCTGGACGAGATCGGCGAGATGTCGCCGTCACTCCAGGCGAAGTTGCTCCACGTCCTCCAGGACGGGGAATTCACGAAGCTCGGCAGCAACAGGCAGCTCAGAGTGGACGTTCGGGTGGTTGCGGCTACGAATCGTAATCTGGAGCTGATGCGCGCCAGCGGCGCTTTCAGGGAGGACCTGTACTATCGTCTCGGGGTCATCGAACTGACGATTCCGCCGCTGCGCGAGCGCCTCGAGGAGATCGACGCGCTCACCGATTACTTCGCCTCCCGGTACTCGGAAAAGTACGCCCGGCCCTTCCGGCCGCCCTCCGCGGAACTGCGTCAGCTCTTCGTGGAACATGACTGGCCCGGCAATATCCGCGAGCTCGAGAACATGATCAAGCGCATCGTGGTCTTGCAGGACGAAGAGCCGGTCAGGCAGGAGATTCACCGCAGCTTCAGGCGACGCATTGCATTCGCGGCCTCGGCTGCCGAGTCAGCTCGAGCCGAAGACACCGAAGCTGGAGCGACCGAAACGCTCCACGCGCCTCCGGCGAGTCACGTGGAAACCTCGCCAAACGCCGAAACCGGATCCCTGCTCGCCGTTGGGAAGGCCGCCGCTCAGCAGGCCGAGCGCGTCGCGATTGCGGAGACGCTCGATTGTGTGCACTGGAATCGGCGCAAGGCGGCTCAGATTCTCGGCGTCAGCTACAAGACGCTGCTCAACAAGATGAAAGGATGTGGTTTAGGTCAGATCTAGTCGGTGTTCGCACAGGCGATACGCTGAATCTACCCATCCTGGGCAAGACGCTGCCACTTCTTGCTATTGGGCGGCCTCGATGAGCCGACGTGGAGGTCCGATCGCGCGGCGCCGGTCGCTGACGTTTGCTTCGCGACGAAGTCCATCAGAAGAACCTTGAGGGCGCGTTGAGCCTCTGGTGGGCGGAAGGTATGGTCCGCACCGTCGATAATTACGTGCTGGACATGCCGGCGGAGTCGACGTGCGCGAAGTGCTGTTCCGCCGCGAAGCTGGAAGTAGTTCAGGCCATTGTCTCCCCGGCTGAAGACGAGGAGACTGGCGATGCCGCGTGCGCTGATCGCATCCAGGTCGCGGACGATGCCGTCGAGTAGCCGTCCACCCGCGGCTTCGTTGACCCTGGCGAGGAGCTTCCTCCCGTAGGACCCGAGCGCCAGGCGTAGCGCAGTTCCATAAGCAGCCCGGCCGCGAAGAGCCTTCGCCCAGCTCGACCGGTTCCGGAGCAATCGCTGATACCGCCTGACCTCATCGTCTTCATTCGCACGACGCTTCCCTGAAGAGCCCTCGCGCAGATACAACGGCGGATTGATCGCGACGATGGCATCGACGGGTAATCCCTCGAGAGCGGCTCGAAACGAGTGCCAGCCTCCGGAGCACAGCCCGATGACGATCACCGGATGCCCGGGTGCTTCCGATCGAATCAACGCGAGCGCCTCGCGCGCATCGTCGAGTGCGTGCGCCGGGTAGGCGACGTTCTCGGCGGCGCCGGGGGGCGGCAGGCTGTCGCCAATGCCGCCGAGGTCATAGCGGAGAACGGGATGACCTGCTGCGGCCCACGAGCGCGCCAGCGGCACATAGAGACGGTTCGGGCCGACGTGATACTCAGCGCCCGTCGTGAGGAAAACGATCGCAGGCGCTGCAGGATTCTGCGTTGCAGGCGAGGTCAGAATCCCGACCAGTCTTTTTGCCGGACCGAAACGTACGGGCTGCTCGCGATAGCCGGTGCCGATCGCGCAGGAGGAGGACGCTCCGTCGACGCGCCGCGTGTCTCCCGTACCGGCTGGCTGGGTGTCGGCGCAATGCCAGTCCGACAGCCAGGATACGACTGCCGTATGAACCTGTTCCGGCGCTCTCGACAAGGCTGGCTGGACGAGCATGTCGGCGGTTCCGGCTGGTCGGCACCGCGCGACGGCCGACCCAAGTTTCTCCAGTTGCTCGTGGAGCTGTGTGTCGTCCACCCGATCATCGCGATCGACGATGAGTACGTCAGGCGCAGGACGGATACTCAGTTGTCCCAGATCGAGCCGGCCAAGCTCCTGCGCCGTGGATCGGGTCAACACATGACCTGCAGCATAGATGTCACCGTCAGCTGAGGTCTCGGGCACGTGGTCGTCGCGGCTCAGGCAGGCAAAGGCCTTCAGCTCGCGAACATAGGCGCGGCCCGAACGGAATGGGCTCCAGAGGACGAGGCGACGCACGCCGCCCATCGCGGCTGCTGCCTGCACTGCCAGCGTCGCGCCAAGCCGCAAGCCGACGAGGGCCACTTCGTTCGACCCGACAATCCTGCGGGCCACTGTCGTCGCGTCCTCGATGCTCCTGAGCCACGCGTCGAGTGCGCCCGGATCCTCAGGGTCGCCCGCGGAATCTCCCGTGCCCAGGTAGTCGAACCGAATGACGTCGAAGCCAAGCGCGCAAAGCCGCTCCGCCAGAATCCGCCAGGCGCGATACGCACAGATGTATTCGAATCCGAGCGGCGGACAGAGGACGACAGCCGCGCGGCGACTGGCAGCCGGGGTCGGCGCGTGATGCCAGGTGAACAGGAAACGGTCAGGGAGTCCGATGAAATGTGCACGTGGCATGGGCAACGCGTCGAGCGGGCCTGACCGCATGCTCTCACTGGCCATGCCGCGCCTCGCACACGATCGGGACTTCGCCGGCGGCATTGAGTGCTGCGACGCTGCCGACAAGCGCCTGCCACTGGCTCACAGGCCGCAGGATCAGGACTCTCCGCTGGCGCGGTTCGAGATGCAGGTAGTTGTCATCCGGCACGAAGCCGTCAGCCCGCACGGTGACTGCATGCGCGAAGCGGTTGGCCTCGAGCGTGACCGCATAACCCTCAGCAATCGGTCGAGCCCGGGCGACGAGTTGCAGCCGGCTGTCGCGGCCAGCCGGCAGTCCGCCTGGAAAGCCGTGTGCAACAGCGAGGGTCGTCTTGCGGGCGCGGTCCCGGAGGGTTGCGGCGACGACGTCATGAGTTCGAATGCCGAGCTGATAGGCCTGGTTGACGTCCCGGAATCGGCCGAACAGCGTATCGGCCATCACGGAACAAGAGCTCCGAGCCGGAATTACCAGCGCGCGGACACCTGGTTCGCCGTCCAGGCAACCGTCGCGGTATAGCGACATGCGAAGCTCTGCGTCGATCGGATCGGGCGTGTCGTTCATGGCGTGAAGCCAGAATCCGTTGAGCCCCTCGTCGGCGGCAAGGAGAGCGACGGGCGCGAGCACTCGTTTCAGGTACCAGTACGATGACTTGGCGCGTCCGGTGCAATCGACGATGCCCCAGCCCGCCCCCTCGGAGAAGTCGCGGGCGAGCCACACGAGGCCGCCGCGGCACGAGGAACCGGGCCGCCGCCATTCGGCGAACGTTCGCAGCATGACTTCGCCAACCGCGACGCGGCCCAACTCGCGGTAGCGCTCGGGGTCGTGCTCACGCAGCGTCGACGAGTCCACCCCGAAGAGTGCGTCGACGTAATGGTCGCGCACGGCTTCGTAGTCCCATTCCGCCCCGGCATCGCGCGGTATTCGCTGCACGCGGCCATCGAAGCGAGGTTCACCCTGTGCGGTCTTCCGGTCCTCAGCGTCCGGGATGTTTGAAAACCCGAGGCACTCCGCCGCGAACCGGACCCGCGCCAACCGGGCGTCGTCCAGCGTTCGCCGGTATGCGCCAATTCCGTAGTAATGGCTGACGCCCTGGTCTGGCTGAAAGGGCAGCGCACCGCCGGTCGGCGTGGAGGGAAGCCAGAGACATCCAGTGCCGACCGACTCGACGAGCCCCGCCAGATGGCTGGTGAACAATGCGAATTCGTCCACGCTGCAGGCGGCAATCTCATCATCGCCGCCTGTTGCTCCACTTCGCTGTTGCCGCAGCACACGGCGAGCGACGGGCCGCCTTGGCGGGCCTCGAGGAACTGGCGAACTTCGACAGTCACGGCGTCGGTGAACGGCTGGTCGTCCGACGGGTAATCCATGCTGGCGAACATGAAGTCCTGCCACACCAGGATGCCGAGCTCGTCGCAAAGATCGTAGAAGTCGTCGGTCTCGTAGACCATGGTGCCGGGCACGCGGATCATGTTCATGCCCGCGTCGCGGAGTTGTTCGAGCGCGCGGCGATAGTCCGCGCGATCGGCGCCGAGGCGCGCGACGTCGAGAGGCGCCCAACAGACGCCGCGGCAGAACACGTCGACGCCGTTGACGGTCAGCCCGAACCCGTGCCCGTCTGGACCACGGTCTACATCTATCGTCCGGAATCCCACGCGTCCGAGATCGAGCTCCATCACGTCATTTCCGAGATCGATGGACAGACGCATCGGATAGAGCGGCTGCAGCCCGTGCGTGTGGGGCCACCACCGTTCCACGTGGGGGACGCGGGCTGTCGCGGTCAGCACGACGCTTCGTCCCCGGAGCTCACATTCAACCGGCGCCGTGCAGTCACCCACGCGCAGCAGGCCCGCGATTGGCGCTGCGCTCTGCCGGCGGACTTCGATGTGCCACGCGCACCACACCGTCGTGGCCATCGACGATCGCACGGATGTCTCTTCGCTCGATCGAGAGAGCAGAAGCCGATTCGATCGACACGGGCCGCCACGGCCCGACCGCCGCGACACGCGGCCACCAGGTCGACATCCGTCCGAGGAGGCTGGTCCGGATACAGCGAAGCTGCTGATGCGCGACGAGCGCGGTCCTCCACCGCGGCCGCGGCGGCCTGGTCCTCAGGAGCGGCGCCAGCGCGTGGAAGTGCAGGAGCAGCTCGTTCGTGTGCTGGAGGAGATGGCCGACATCCACGACATGCGCCGTGAACATCGACTCCGAGTGCAGGATCGGTCGGCCGTTCAGGAAGACATCGGTGATCGTGGCCAGCCCCTGAAAGCGCAGGCGAAGCCGCGAATCCGGATCACCGATCGTGAAGCGGCAGCGGTACCACCAGTCGTCCGCGTCGAAGTCGCGCGGCTGCTCGGGATCCCACAAGCCCGCTGCACGCAGCGACGCCGCCGCCGGCATTGGCCCCTCGCAGGAGAGCCACGTGGATCGCGAGTGCGTCGAGATCGGACGGGCTCCCGGCGCGTGCCGGGCGCCACCGACGCGAGCGCCCATTCGCCTTTCAGCGGCTCAGCGCATCCCGGAGTGACGATGCGTGTCGAGGCCGTGTCGAGTGTCGTCAACAGCGGTACCGCTCCACGAGCGCAGTCATCGTGTCGTCCCACGCCTGTGCCATGGTTTCGATCATCGGAGAGGCGTCGAAAGACCGCCGTTGCATTGATGGCGCGCGCCGCCTTGAACTGCAGTGCCTTTGCCGTCGTGGCGATGACGTCGCAGGTCGTCGCAACCGATCCCAGGTGCCGTTCGCCTGCCAGTTCGAGCCAGCGAAAGTATTCGGCCGCATAGCCGAACGCGGCGCCGCACTGCCGCAGGTTGGCGAAGGCATAACTATGAAATCGGGCCAGGGGCTGGCTGACGAGCCAGTCGAGATCCGCTGGAAAGCGCTCGGCGTAACGCCGGAAGGGGTTGACGTCGGGACGCCGCAGCAGGTGACTGCGCAGCAGGGCGAGCGACCCATCGAGCACGGTGCGAGGCGTCGCGTGCCGATGACCGTTCAGCTTGACCACTTCCACGTACGGCGCCAGACAGGATCGTCACGCTGCTGGAGGCGGAAGACGCCCGCGAAGTCTTTGCCGCAAAGCTCGAAGTAGCCGCTGTTGTGGAAATAGCCGAGCCGCCCGGCGTGCTCATCGACCGCCTGTATGGCGATCGACGTCTTGACGTGCTCCACGCCGTACGAGGTCCCGGCGGTGTCCGGCAGATAGAACGCGTCCACCTCCACGATTACCGGGCGCCCGAGCACCACCTGCTCGGACACGTGCGCCGGCAGCGATCGCCAGACGTTCAGCTCGACCACCTCCACGCCGTACAAGAGCTCCAGATCGGCCGGAGGGAACTTGAAGAAGGTCCACTGGTCTCCAAGCAGATCGATCCCCAGCGTGAAGGGGAGCGCCGCGACGGGCTCCGCTCCGGCCGTATGCAGCAGTTCAACCCAGAGGTCCACGTAGCAATTCGACTCCGGCCAGGCGCGGTCGCCCCGGTGGAGTGCATGACGCTCATACGCGGCTGCGTCGAGATCCCACAGGCAGTGCTTCACAAGCTCAGCGCCTCGCGAGCGGAACCCGGCCACCGCGTACGGTCGAAGCCGTGCTGCCGATAGAGCGCGAGCGTGATGCGCTCCAGCCCGAAGCCGACGCACGCCGTGTGCGCGACCGCTCCATCCGCGGTCCTGATGTCGAAGAGCTCGCCAAAGTGATCGTGGTGGCAGTTGAGCGAGATGATGGCGGTCGGCCGCTCGTCGCTCCGAATGGGCGTCACGATTTCTATCTTGAGGCCTCGAGCACGCTGGCTGTCTGCGAGCAGCTCACCGCCGCGTCCGAAGAACGGGTCCGACGCCGTGACCGCCCGCGCGTCGAGACAGAGGGCAGCCGTGATGGTGTCCACGCGGTCCAGCCAGGTCTGGCGCCAGTCGAGCACTGGCCCGGGCTCGCCGAGCCGAACGTGCTCGTGCATGCGGAACATCTGCAGGCGTGCGGGGTCGTCTGATGGCTCGTGGCGGTAGCAGTAGGACATGACGTCGACGAGCCGTCCGCCAGGCGGGAGCGTGCCGGACAGCGCGACGTACACGGGATAGCACGCGGCCGGCGTGAGCACACAGCCGGTCGGTTGTAAAGCGGCACTCCAGTTCCGGCCCTCCCGAAGCGCCTGGAGCAAATCCCGGTGTGCCCGTTCGTCGCCTGCGAAGCTGTGCACCGAGCCGGCCAGGTGGGGAAAGGCCTCGAGGTACCCGCTGCGCTCGAGATCCGATCGCTCGAGCAGCGGGGAGAACCGCATCACTTCGGGGTTGTCCTTCGCACCGCGGCAGGCGACGAACCGGTCGATGCGATGGACGGTGTCTTCGAAGTCCGCGCTATAGGCGCACGTGTCGGTTCTCGCGGCACCAATCAGGACGCCGTGACGTAACGAGCTCGGCACGGGTCATCTCACTCTTCCTTCGAGACCAGCAACATGGCTGCGTTTGCCAGAAGGATGCGATCGTTGCTGATCATCAGCGGCGCACTGTGGGCGTCGCGGAGGTGTCGGCCGACGCCGTAGGGGGAGTCGCACCGATAGCCGCTGATCCCGCAGACGTTCAGCGCCTGACCCACGATCTGAGGCGCCATCTTTGCCGCGACGCTCTTGAGGTTGTTCATGCGGATCGCGAAGCCGATCTCGTCGAGCCGCGTCGGGGTCGTCCTGATACCGCTGCACGTCGGCCAGTCCCTCTCGCACGACGGCCCGAAGCATGCCGAGATCGGCAACGGTTTCGGCCAGCCGCAGGGCACCTGGCGGCGTCGTACCCGGCGCGCTGCGTGCCTCGGCGCGCACGAATCGGCGCGCACGCGCCACCGCATCGCTGGCCACACCCAGCCAGACCGACGTCCACAGCACGTGCGACGAGGGGATCATGGTGTGGGCCGCAATCTCCGCGAAGGGAACCGGGAGGATCTGGTCGACGGATCCGCCAGCATCCAGGCGAAAGCCGAAGCTCCGCGTCCCGCGCATGCCGACCGCGTCCCAGTCACCGACTCGCGTCAGGCTGGTATCGGCTTTTCTCAGCAGCACCAGGACCTGATCGCCCGGCGCAGCGTCCGGCGCGCGGCGCGCGGTCAGCAGGATGTCATCGGCCTCCTCCCCGTAGGAGATGACCGGCGCCTGCTTGGTCACCCGCAGGTGCTCCGCCGCAGTCTCGACGGCGCAGAGGCTGCGGCGAAGGTCTCCGCCCGTGCCTCGCTCCGACGTTGCTGACGCGATGAGGTATTCCGCGTCGGCGAGCTCGCTGAGGTATCGGCGGAAGTAGGGTGAGGACAACCCGTGACGCACCAGGCAGACGACCTCGACCTGGTGCATCGCATAAATCAGCGCGGTGGACGCACAGTAGCGGCCGAGCATCTCGGCAATCGCGGAGAGCTCGGCGAGCGTTGCGCCCTGTCCGCCCAGCTCCACGGGAACGAACGCACTCAGCAGTCGCGCTTCGCGCAACGCGGCGATGGCTTCCCGGGGAAACCGGGCGTCCCGATCCACCGCGTCGGCGGCGGGCCCGGCTACCTCCACCCCGATTCGTCTGGCGGTTTCGAGGAGGTTACCCTCCGCTGTCAGCGGGGTCATCCTGCTGCGACCCCTAGCAGCTCGCGCACATTGGATCGGATGACGGCGATGCTCGCGAAACCTACACGGCGCAGCATCCGCTCGGGAAACTCGATCGCGAAGTGATCTTCCAGGGCCAGCATCAGGTTGACGCTGCCGAGCGACGTCAGGCCGGCCTCGTAGAGATCGCTGCCTTCGTCGAGCCCGTACACGTCCACGGCGAGTCGCCCATGCTCGCGAAGGATGCCTCGAATCGCGTCCGTGACCTCGCCGCGCATCTAATCGACCTCCTCGGCTGTTTCCTGACCCGCTCGCCGCCCACACACCGCAACAGCGATGCGCATTGAGCAAATCGTATACCGCCGAGCAGGCGAGGCGCTGCTCATCAGCCATCGGGGAAGTGCGGGATCAGTCGAGCCTGCACGACGGCATGCGGCAACCGGGCGACTACCGATCTTGAGCAGCATCCTTCCACTAACGGCACCATCGATATCCAGACACGGCGCGCAGTTCTTGCGACAGGAGGAGGGCGAACGATCACGCGTGAACCGTTTCTTGTGGCACTGACATTGCTCCGTGCCGGGCGCCGTGTTTCGCTTCACGCCGTACTCGACAGCAGAGGAGCTGGCAGATGCCCCACAGTGACGAGTGGTTAGTTCCCTCCTCGCATGGTGGCGTCGATCAGCGGTTGGGGTATGGCGACACCCTCCGGCCACTGCTGGGCCGCACTGAGCAGATGCGTGAGGTTCACAATCTCATCGAGCGCGTCGCGGATACGAACGTGACCGTGTTGATTCGCGGCGAGAGCGGCACGGGAAAAGAGCTGGTCGCACGCGCGGTCCATGCCGCGTCCTCACGGCGGGACCGACCATTCGTCAAGGTCAATTCGGCGGCGCTTCCCTCGGAGCTGCTCGAATCGGAACTCTTCGGCTTCGAGCGCGGCGCGTTCACCGGCGCCATCCGCCAGAAGCCCGGGAAATTCGAATTCGCGAACCACGGCACGATGTTTCTCGACGAGATCGGTGATATCCAGCCTGCGCTCCAGGGGAAGCTGCTCCAGGTGCTGCAGGACGGAGAATTCGCGCGGCTGGGAGGCAGCCAGGACGTGCACGTGGACGTTCGCGTGCTGGCCGCCACGAACCGCGACCTGGAGCAGGCGGTCGTGGACGGTCAGTTCCGCGAGGATCTGTTCTTCCGGCTGAACGTCGTCAGCATTACGCTGCCCCCGCTGCGGCAGCGGCGCGACGAAATCCCCGCGCTGGCCGAGTTCTTTCTTCGCCACTACTCCGAGCAATACAACAAGCCCAACCTGACCATCGCGCCGGAGACACTCCGGCTCTTCAACGAGTACGAATGGCCGGGCAACATACGCGAGCTCGAAAACCTCGGCAAACGGATGGTGCTCCTCGGGACGGACGAGCCGATTCGGACCGATCTCGCGCAGGCGATCGCGCGACGCCGGACCGGAGGACGCCCGGCGAGAAGCGCGAAGGCAGGGACGGCGCGCCCGGGTGAGGCGGCGCAGGGCGTCCCGGCTGGTTCGTTGAAAGACATTGCGCGCCGGGCCGCCCGGGACGCGGAGCGCGAGCTGATCTTCAGCACGCTGCAGCAGACCCGATGGAACCGGCGTGAAGCCGCGGGCCGGCTGGGCATCAGTTACAAGGCGCTGCTCTACAAGATCAAGGAAGCTGAGCCGAACCAGGCGTGATGACGGCCGCTCCGTTTCTACAAGACGAAGAGTCCCGCCTGCTGACGGCCGAGGCGTTCGACTTTATGTTCAGGAACGAACTGAAGCGCGCGGTACGGTCGCAGAGCTACATCACCCTCCTCGCGATCGACGCGAGGCCGGTCGGCGCCGGGGAGAGCCGGCAACTGACCCGCGAGGTCGCACGCCTGACGCGCGGGCAGGTGCGGGAGACCGACCTGCTGTCGCATAGCGGCGACGGTCCGCTGTCCGTCGTGCTCTTCGACGCCAACCTCCAGAATTCGCTGACCGTGGTCGAACGGTTGCTGTCGCGCTTCGGGGAGTACGAGTTCACTCTGCCGGCGGCGTTTTCCGTCGGCGCCGCCTGTTGCCCGACGCACGGAACGGATGTCGATCAGCTGCGCCAGGCGGCTCGCGCGCTGCAGGTGCACCCGGGACGCGACGCGATCGGCGGACGCCCGAACCCCACACTGAAGCAGAAAGGTGCCGGATGAAAACCGCATGCACGCTGTTGACGTTGTTATCGCTGATCGTCTGGAGCCCGCGCCCGGCGCAGGCCCAGACGCAGACGCAGACGCCTGGGGCGTCGAACGCGAACGGCCCGCTGCCTAAAGTCGCCGGCGGCGATGTCGAGCTGGACTACCGGCTCGTCGCCGGTGACAAGCTTCGCATCGAGGTCTACAAGGATCCTCAGCTCTCGCAGTCGCTGCAGATCCGCCCCGACGGCAAGATCACGCTGCCGCTGATCGGCGATGTCGTCGCCGCGGGCGTGACGACCCGGGAACTGACGATCGACGCTGACCCAGCGTTTGCGTGAGTACGTGACCGCTCCGGCGGTCACCGTGATCGTCGCCGAGAGCGTGTCCCCCGTGATTTACGTGATGGGCGAAGTCAACAGGCCAGGGGCGCAGCCCATGCCCACACCGGTGACGGTCGTGCAGGCGCTGGCCGTCGCCGGCGGTTTCAAAGACTTTGCGAACCCGAAGAAGATTCGCATCCTTCGCAAGGGACAGAACGGGACGATCGAGACGATCCATTTCAACTACAAGGACGCGGTCGCCAGACCCGACCGCCCGGTGTTCCTGCTGCCCGGCGACACGGTGATTGTGCCGTAGTGGCGTGCGCGTACGACGGGAGAGCCGACCATGAACGAGAGAACCGCACATCCGCTGGACTACCTGATCATCCTGAAGAGGCGACTGGCCTGGTTCGCGATTCCGCTGGCGCTGTCCATCCTGACCGGCGTGGCCCTGGTCATGTTCCTGCCGCCGACGTACCGGTCGAGCGCCACGATCGCAGTCCAGGCGCCCGCCGTGGTGCTCGACCTGGTCCCCGCCTGGGCGGCGTTGAACCGCGAGGAGCGCCTTCGCGCTCTGTCCCAGCAACTCCGCAGCCGCACCGTTCTCGAACGGGTCGCGCGCGAAGAGGGGCTCATCGGGGATCGGCCAATCGAAGTCGTGACCCAGGAAATGCTCACCCGCATCACCGTGGAAATCCCCCAGCCGATCACGCGCACGCAGGGTGAGCCAGCGCTCAACGCGTTCGACATCGTGTACCGCGATGGCACGGCCGAACGCACGCGTCGGGTCACCGACCGACTGGCCCAGGTCTTCACCGAGGAACACGTGAAGAGCCGGGAGATCCAGGCCGAAGACACGGCGGACTTCCTGGCCAGGCAGGTCGCGTCAAGCCAGGGGCGTCTCGCGGCTCTCGAGAAGGATTTGCGGACCGCCAAGGAACGCCACATGGGCCAGCTGCCCGAACAGACGGTCGTCAACCTGCAAATGCTCTCGGGCATGCGCCAGCAGCTCGAGACGACGCAAGGCAGTCTCCGGTCCGAACGGGATCGGCTGACCCTCACCGATCGACAGGTTCAAAGCCTGAAACGGTTCGGTGGTTCCACGACGCCGGTGCCCTCGTCCGCGACGGCGTCGCCCCTTCAGCGCGTCGTCGCCCTCGAAGGAGAGCTGGAAGAGGCGCGCAGCAAGTACACCGAGAAGCATCCGGAAGTGCAGCGCCTCCTCGAGGAGCTCAAGATGGCGCGGGCCGCCGTGGGCGCTGCGGAACCGACCGAGAACGCTCGCCAGTTGCTGGTCGAGGCGGATCCCGCCTATCAGAACCTGACGGCCGAGAGCAACCTGACGCGGCTGCGGATCGAGGGCCTGCAGCGTACCGAAAAGCAGCTGATGTCGGACATCGCGCGCTACCAGCAGCGGCTCGACGCCGCGCCGATGGTGGAGCAGGCGATTTCATCGCTCCAGCGCGATTCTGACCTCGAACGCGAGAACCACAAGCAGCTGTCCGAGAAGCACGCTTCGGCGGGCGTGCAGGAACAGGTCGCCCGCTCACGCGGCGGCGAACGGTTCAGCGTGCTGTATGCCGCGTCGCTGCCGGACAGCCCGGAGAGCCCGAATCGGACGCGCATTCTGCTGATGGCACTGGCGATTGGGGTCGCGCTGGGCGGCGGCCTCGCGTTCGGACGCGAGATGCTCGATCGCTCGATTCCGGACGCGAAAACGCTTCAGCGGGATTTCGACGTCCCCGTGCTCGTGGAAATCCCGCGGCTCCCGCATCAGAGGCGCGGCGCGCTCAGAGGTTGATGTGTGCCAAACACGGATCAGAACGGAAGAAAAGGGCAGAACATGAGCGGTCTTCATCGAGCTATGAAGCGGGCCGAACGTGAGGGTCTCCTCACGTGGACGCACCGCGACGCTGAGCAACCGAGTCGCGCCGCAGTCCTCGACAAGGCGGCCGACGTTCCGGCTCCCGAACGCCTGGCGCCCGATACCAATGACGCTCCGCCCGTCTCGTACGCGCGGGTCGCGGATGGCTCGCTCAGCCCGTCGTTCGTGGCCGCCACGGAGCCCGGGGGATTTGCCGCGCAGCAGTACCGGTTCTTGCGGACCCGCCTGGAGGGACGGGGCAACGTCAACGGCTCTCACGTGTGGCTGGTCACGAGCCCGTGCGGCGGTGACGGCAAGACCACGACGAGCGCCAACCTGGCATTGACGATGGCGCGTGAGTTTCAGCAGCGGGTGGTGCTCGTCGAGGCCGACCTGCGGCGACCGAGGCTCGCGTCGTTGTTCGGAGTACCCGCGGGTCCCGGCCTGGTGGACCTCCTCATGGGCGCCTGCAGCCTCGAGGAAACGCTGGTCGACGTGCCGGAATCATCGCCTGTGCCTGCTGCCGGCGGGCCTGGCCGCCGCGCCCTCGACGGAGCTCTTTGCCTCAACGATGATGCACCGGGCCATGGCGGAGTTGCGCGGGCGCTTCACGCGCATCGTCGTGGATACGCCGCCCGCCGTGTCGGCCGACACGCAGGTTCTGACGCGACTCGCCGATGACGTGCTCGTGGTCGTCCGTGTCGGCATGACGCCCCGGTCGGCGCTGGCGCGCACGCTCGCCCTCATCGATCGCCAGCAACTCACGGGCATCGTCCTGAACGTGGCGGACACGGCCGCCCTGGACTACGGCTACCCGGCCCAGGAAACCCCCGGCTCGGAATCATAGGGATCAGCGGGTCATGCGGGTATTCCACCGGCACCTCTCGCGGCGGCATGTCATCGTGTTTACCGGCGAGCTCCTCGTGATCTCCGTCTGGACGATGCTGTTCGTCCGGTACCTGGCGGCCGGTCACGACCTGTCGGTCACCATCTGGATGGGCGCGCTCGTCACGGTGCTCTATCTGCTCTGCGCCTACTACTGCGAGCTGTACGATCTGACCGCGGTCCGCACGGCTCACGAGGTCGTGGTGCGTGTGCTCCGCGCCGTCGCGCCCGCCTCCGTGATTATCGCGGTGCTGGCCGTAACGCTCGCGGCACGCGTCCCGGCAAACGCGGCCTTCCTGGCCGCCGTCGGGGGTTTCCTCACGGGCATGCTGGCCTGGCGCCTCGCGTTCAACCGTTTCGCCCGGTTGCCGTCGCTCGGTGAACGGATCCTCATCATCGGCACGGGGCGTGCCGCGCAGACCGTTGCCCGTCAGGTACTGGCGCAACAGAACTTCGCGTACACCATTTTCGGATTCATCGACGAGGATCCGGCGCGCATCGGCGAGTCGATCGTGAATCCCCGAGTCGTCGGCACACCGGCCGACATCGAACGAATCGTGGCGACATACGGGATCGATCGAATTGTCGTGGGACTGGGGGACCGCCGAGGCCGATTGCCCGTGCGCGAACTCCTGAAGGCGAAGCTCCGAGGCGTCCGCGTCGAGGACGTGGACACCCTCTACGAACGCCTCACGGAGAAGCTGCTCATCGAGGATCTCCGGCCAAGCGCGCTGATCTTTTCCGATGGGTTTCGCGTGTCACGGCTGAAGCACGTGTCCAAGCGCGGCGTCGACATCCTGTTGTCGCTCATCGGTCTGTTACTCGCGACACCGGTCATGATTCTCACCGCCGCCGCGGTGGTGCTCGAATCCGGCTTTCCAATTTTCTACAGCCAGGAACGCGTTGGCGCGCGCGGCCGGGTGTTCACGCTGCAGAAGTTCCGCTCGATGACGCGGAACGCCGAGCGCGGCGGCAAACCGGTGTGGGCCCGCGCCGTGGACGACCGCGTCACGTTCGTTGGCCGCATCATCCGGAAGCTTCGCATCGACGAACTGCCGCAGTTGTGGAACGTCCTGCGGGGTGACATGAGCCTCGTCGGTCCACGACCCGAGCGTCCGTTCTTCGTCGCGCGCCTCGCCGCGCAGTTCTCCTTCTACGAGTACCGGCACACCGTGCCCCCGGGCATCACCGGGTGGGCGCAGGTGAAGTATCCCTACGGCGGCTCGATGGAAGACGCGCTCGAAAAACTTCGGTACGACCTGTACTACATCAAGCACATGTCCGTGCTGTTCGACCTGGCCATTCTCTTCGACACGGTCAAGGTCGTGTTGTTCGCCAAGGGGGCCAGGTGAGCCCTGGAGGCCAGGTTGCATGGTACGAAGACCACCAGGTTCGAACCGTTGCGCTGAACGTCGGCGGGCGGTACGTCGGACTCGCCGTCGAACTCCTCCTCGGGCTCGTCATGCTGCCGGTCAACACCCGGTATCTTGGGCAGTCCGACTACGGGATGTGGATGCTCGCGGCGTCGATCGTCGCGTACTTCCCGGTCGTGGAGCTGGGCTACGCCGCGGCGATGGAACGATTCGTCGCCCATTATCGGGCGCAGCGAAACGCCGACGCCATCAACGAGATCGCCAGCACGCTCGTCTTCGTCTTCGCGGCGATGGGCCTGACGATGTTCGTGCTGGTCGCGACGTTTTCCTGGCACTTTGGCGGGTGGTTCGACTTGACGCCGGAGCAGGCGCGCGCCGGCAGCATCGTGCTCATGCTCGTGGCCGCGCAGTTTGCGCTGGGCCTGCCGTTTGCGATCTTCGGGGCCGTCGTCAATGGCTTTCAGCGGACGTATCTGAACAGCGCGGTGGGCCTCACGGTTGCGGTGACCGTCGCGGTCGTCAACCTGGTGGTGGTGTTCAGCGGCGGGGGACTGGTGACGCTCGTCGGCGCGCTGACCGCCACGCGGATGCTCGGCTACGTGGCGTACCGGCTGAATGCCTACCGCGTGTTTCCGTTGCTGCACATCCGGCCGTCGCTCTTCCGGCTCGCGCGGTTGCGCGAGGTGACGGGCTTCAGCATGTACATGCTGGTTCAGGATCTGGCGAGCCGCATGAACTACGCCACCGATCCCATCGTCATCGCGGCCATCCTCTCGACCGGGGCCGTCGCGATCTGGACGGTCGCCCAGAGGCTCGCCGACGTCGTGCTGCAGCTGACGAATCAGTTGAACGACGTGCTGTTTCCGATCGTGGTGGATTGCGACAGTGCCCAGCGCAACGATCGCCTGAGGGACTTGCTGGTGCAGGGCACGCGGCTGTCGCTGGCGACGGTTCTGCCGGTTGCCGGCGCGCTCGCGATCTATGCCGAGCCCGTGATCGTCGGCTGGACGGGGGAGGGATTCCGGGCGGGGGCGGTGGTCGTCCAGGTTCTGGCGCTCGTCACGCTCGTGCGTGTCGGCAGCGCGACCGCCGCGACGGTCCTCAGAGGGGCAGGGCATCACCGCCTGCTCGCCGTGTCCAACCTGGTGGCTGCGCTCGTGAACGTCGGCCTCACGATCCTGTGGATCCGCTCCCATGGGCTCCCTGGCGTGGCGTTCGCGACGCTGGTCGCTCTGGCGATCCGGGCCGTCTGCGTCCTCATTCCGGTGGCGTGTACACGGGTCGGCGTGTCCCTGGGACGCTTTGCCGCCACGGCGATTTGGCCCGCGCTCTGGCCCGCGACAGTGGTGCTGGCGGTCCTGGTACTGACGCGCGACAGCGTGGGTGCGTCGCTGGTTCGCGCGGTCCTGTGCGGTGCGGTTGGCGGGTTGGTGTACGGCGTCCTATTCGTCGGCCTGGCGATCGGTCGCGAGGACCGGGGCCGCTATATCGGCAAATTGCGGAGCATCGCGCGCTGGCCTGCTTTGGAAACAGCATGAGGGGCACAGGCGACGACCGCCGCATGCGGCAGACTCTGTCCAGGTGCTGATGGCACCGGGCGAGGAGAGACTGATGTACGAACACTACTACAACCTTCGTGAGCGGCCGTTTTCGCTCAGCCCCGACCCTGAGTATCTCTATCCGAGCCGGGTGCACCGCGAAGCACTGGATTCGCTTCGCTACGGAATCGAGAGCCGGGCGGGGTTCATCGTGGTGACGGGGGAGATTGGAGCGGGCAAGACGACGCTGCTCCAGACGTTGCTGCGGGAGCTCGATGAGCGGACGATCGTCGGCCGTCTCGTGAACACGATGCTCGACCCGAACGAGCTGCTCGAATCGATCGCGCTCGAGTTCGGGCTCGACGTCATCGGCAAGTCGAAGCCGCTGCTGCTGCGCGACCTGGGGCAGTTTCTCGTGGAGGCCCGGAATCAGGGACGCCGGCCGCTCCTCATCATCGACGAAGCGCAGAACCTCGGCGCGCGCGGTCTCGAAGAAGTGCGGCTGCTCTCGAATCTCGAGACCGAGAAGTCCAAGCTGCTCCAGATGGTGTTCGTGGGGCAGCCGGGTCTGCGCGCGCTGATCGGCGCGCCGGATCTCATCCAGTTTCGTCAGCGCGTCGCCGTCAGCTACCACCTGGCGCCGATGGCGCCGCACGAGACCGCCGCCTATATCGAGTTCCGGCTCAATCGTGCGGCGGCGGGCGTTCCACCACGATTCGCGCCCGACGCGTCGGCACTGGTGCACGAGGTCAGTGAGGGAGTGCCCCGGCTGATTAACGTCGTCTGTGACGGCACGCTGATTCTCGGATACGCGGAAGACCGTCCGCAGATCGACATCTCGCTCGTCCGGGAAGCCGTCGCGGAACTTCATGCCAGCCGCCTGCTGCCGGTCCACAGCAATCAGCCTGCGCGCTCTGGCCGGGCGGCTGCGCAGGCGGTGGGTTCCCCACAATTTGTGCAGAGTTCGACGCTGGTCTCAGCAACCCTGCCTGTCGGCGGGGGACTGGAAGCGTCCGCTCGTGCGGCTGCGGAGCTGACGGCCCAGACCGCGCGTCTGGCCGAGCGGGAACGCGCCATCGCGCAGCGCGAGCAGGAACTGACCGAGCAGAGGCGCGCCCTGGAAGCGGAAGTCCGCGCGTTCCGTGGTCTTCACGCCCGGCCTGGCCCGGCGACTGGCGCCACGATGACGTCGGAGCTCCCGCGAGTGGATCCGGTTGCGCAGTCGGCCGCCGGTCTCTCTCCGGCCGTCTCCTGGTTCGAAGGGATCCGGCGGCGAGTACGCCGTGCGCTGTCGGAGCCTGAGCAAACAGTGGAACACAACTGACGATCGTCGCTTATGGAGATCCTGTTCTGGGTTTCGGTGTTCGTCCTCGCGTACGTCTACGCCGGGTATGCGGTGTTACTGGGCTGCTGGTCCACCCTTGCCGGTCGCGCCGTCGCGAAGCGCCGACCGGAGGAGGACGCCGGCGGATGGCCATCGGTGTCGGTGATTGTCGCGGCGCGCAACGAGGCGTCGCGGCTGCGTGCACGCGTCGCGAATCTTCTCGACCAGGACTATCCCGGCCCCATCGAGGTGCTCGTCGTCTCGGACGGGTCGACCGACGACACGCGCGGGGCGATCGTGAGCTTCGACGACCGGGTTCAGTTGCTCGAACTACCGCCCCGCGGGAAGCCGACGGCCCTCAATGCCGGTGTCGAGGCCGCGGCCGGCGAGATTCTCGCCTTCGCCGACGCGCGCCAGCAGTGGGCGCCCGACGCGATGGTCGAACTCGTCTCGAACTTTCATGATCCGGACGTCGGCGCCGCCACGGGACAGCTGATTCTGGACTCGGAGCTCCGTCCCGACTGCACCGATTCGACGATCGGCGAGGCCGTGGGCCTCTACTGGAGACACGAGAAGTGGCTGCGGCGCCACGAGAGCCACGTCCGATCGACTCTTGGCGCGACCGGCGCGATCTATGCGTTGCGACGTTCGCTCTGGCGGCCGCTGCCGCCGAATACGCTTGCTCGACGACGTGCTCGCGCCGATGCGTGCGGTGCTGGCGGGAAAGCGCATCGTGTTTGACGAACGTGCGCGGGCGTTCGACCGCGCGGCAGCCAACGGCGCGGTAGAGTCACGACGCAAGACCCGGACGCTTGCTGGCAACTATCAGATCCTGGCGCTCGAACCTCGGCTGCTTCTCCCGTACTTCAATCCGATCTGGATCCAGTACGCCTCGCACAAGATCGGTCGCCTGGTCGCGCCGTGGGCGCTGATCGGTGCGCTGATCAGCTCCGCCTTGCTCGCGGCGGACGGTTGGATCTACGCCGTGGCACTGATCCTGCAGCTCGCGTTCTATGCCTTGGCCGCGCTCGGAGGCTGGATCGAAGCAGCAGCGCGCCGCGAGCCGACCCCGGCGAACGAGCCGACTCACGCGCACACGGACGGCGTCGGTACAAGGGCCAAGGCAAGCTGAACGCACGCGGCTCGGCGGCGTTCGCCGGCTCGCAACGGTTGCCTACACGTTCGTCATGATGAACTACGCCGCCCTTGCCGGTCTGATTGCAGTCTGTCGCGGCCGTGAGGTGTGGAGATAACACACAAACGGAAATCCGAAGGTCAGAAAGGGCAATCACGAGCATGGAGCGTCTTGCCTTCAGCGGCAGCCTGCGGCCGCGTGTCGAAGAGCTGAGCCGTCATCGTCAATCCCCTGATCGCGAACCCACTAGTGATGAGGCGCCGCAGGTCGAAGCCGCTCGCGCCGAGTCAGGCGAGACCGACAGACCCGAACCCGACAGCCTGGCCTTTCGCGGACTGCTGGCCTTCACGCTCGTGCTCTTTTTCCGGCCCCAGGACTCGCTTCCTTTTCTCGAGCCGCTTCACCTCGCTGACGTCACCGCAACCTTCGCGCTCGTGGCGCTCATAGGAGGACGGCTGAGCCGCCGCGCGGCCGTGAGCCGGCTGACGCCCGAGCTTGTCCTCGTCCTCGCGCTCGGGCTCGTCATGCTCGCCACTGCGCCTTTTTCGGTCTGGCCCGGTGGCGCCGTCTCCGTCGTCACCGACCTGTACCTGAAGGTCGTCCTCGTGTTCGGCTTGATTGTCAACACGGTGACGACGCGCGAGAGATTTACACAGCTGACGACTGTCGTGGTGCTGGGGACATCGTACGTCGCCGTTCGTGCCGTCACCGACTACGCTCGGGGCGTCAACCTCGTTGAGGACGGACGCGTCTCGGGCGCCGTCGGAGGTCTGTTCGGGAACCCCAACGACATGGCGCTGAACATGGTCAGCTTTCTGCCGCTCGCTGTGGCGGTCGGATTGATTCGAGGGCGTCCGCTGCTCAGGCTGATTGCGCTCGGGGCGGTGCCATGGATTGCGGCCGCCATCGTGTTCAGCAAGAGCAGGGGCGGCGTCATTGGTCTGGTGGCGATGCTCGTCATGCTGTTGTATCAGCTGCGCCGCACGAACCCAGGAGCGGCCGTGCTCGCGCTCGTCGCGTGTCTCGCCGTGACGCCACTTCTGCCCGCCTCGTTCACCACTCGGATGTCGAGCATCGTCAACCCCGAGGAGGATCAGACCGGGTCGCGCGAGGCGCGCAAGCGACTGATGCGGGAGGCCTACAAAGCGTATCTCGAAAACCCGGTGGCCGGAGTGGGTGCCGGTCAGTTCGCCAACTACCTGCCACACCAGCGCGACGAACCCTGGCGCGAGACGCACAACGCGGTGCTGCAGGTGGCGGCCGAGCTGGGCACGCTAGGACTGATCGTGTTCGTCCTCCTGATAGGCACGGGCTTCGTGGCGGTGTTCCGCGCCGCCGGGGCACTCCGGCGCGCGCGGCGTCGCGCCTCAGCTGCCGGGCCAGGGTCGTTGCGGGAGCTCGAGATGTTTGCGGCCGCTCTGGTCGCCAGCCTGACGGGATGGTTCGCGGCCGCCATGTTCGCGTCCGTGGCGTACTACTGGACGTTTTATCTCGTGCTCGGACTCGCCACGGCTTTTGGCGACATCAGCGCGCGAGAGCTCGACGGCGTCTTCGAGCCCGATCGCGGACGGGTTCGCCCCGAGGCGGCATGACGAGCGTCATCATTGCCACGCGGGACCGCGCGCCGCTGCTCGCCAGTACGCTCGAGGCGCTGTCGCGCCAGGATTGGCCCGCGGATGCATTCGAAGTCCTGGTGGTCGACAACGGGTCGGTCGACGACACGCAGCACGTCGTCGCTGCAGCGGCGCGAACCGCGCCGATGCCCATCCGGTATCTCAGCGAGCCAAGGCCGGGTAAGTCCAACGCGCTGAACACCGCCGTGACCTACGCCCGGGGCGACCAGATCGTGTTCACCGATGACGATGTGCTCCCGTCGCATGGATGGCTCGCGGCCTACGCGCGAGCCTTCGCACAAACAGGCGCGGACTTCGCCGCGGGTCGCATTCTCCCGCTCTGGGAAGCGCCGGCGCCACGGTGGTTGACGCCGGAGCTGTACGGCGTGCTCGCGATCGCGGACGGCGGGACCGAGCGGCGCGTGCTCTCCAACGGCGCCGCGGACGTGGTGATGCCAATCGGCGCGAACATGGCCGTTCGCCGCCATGTCCTCGATCGCGTAGGTGGCTGGAACCCGGAGCTCGGAAAACTCCAGGGCACCTTGCGCACGGGAGAGGACCACGAGTTCGCGCTCAAGATGAGCGCCGCCGGTTTCGTCGGGGTGTACGAACCTGAAGCCATCGTTCAGCATCGCGTCGCGGCCGATCGTCTTCGACGTGCCTATTTTCGGCAGTGGTTCGGAGACAACGGCGCGATTGTCGCCGCGCTGGAGCGCGAGTACCCGACCACCCAGAACTACCTGCTCGGTGTTCCGCGGTATCTCTGGCGGCAGCTTGCCGACGAGCTGATCGCCACCGGCCGGGCACTCGTCACGGGGAACGTCGACCGCGCGACGCTCGGGCGCATGCGGCTGGCGTGGTTTGCAGGGTATCTGCGCGGCCGCTGGGATCGACGCGCGCGCGTCACCGCGACTGGCCACCCCCGCGCGATTCCAAGGACTTGATGCTCATGACCATCAGCGTCGTCATCGCTACGCACAATCGTGCGACCCTGTTGAACACTGCGCTCGAGCGCCTGCGCGGGCAGGAGTTCCAACCCGGCGACGAAGTCGTGGTGGTGGACAACGCCAGCACCGACAGGACCGCTGACGTCATCACGCGCGCGGCAGAAGTGTTTCCGGTTCGGCTGCGCGGCGTCTATGAGAAAACGCCAGGCAAGACCAGCGCCCTCAACCGCGGGCTGGCGGCCGCAGGTGGCGACATCCTGGCGTTGACTGACGACGACGTGCGGGTCGGCGACGATTGGATTGCGACCATCCGATCGTTGTTCAGCGACCCGACGGCGGCTCTTGTCGGCGGCCGCGTCGACCCCGACTGGGAGTGCGAGGCTCCATCATGGTTGCGCGTGGAAGATGCCGGTCAGTATGGGCGGATGACCTCGCCGCTGGCACTGCTGCACTACGGGGACGCGCAGGAGCTTGGAGTACGGAGCGCGCTCGGCGCGAACATGGTGCTTCGCCGCTCGGTGCTCGAGACGCTGGGGGGATTCGCACCGGACCTCACGCGACGGCCAGGCACCCTGCTGAGCGGCGAGGACCACGACTTTTGCGAGCGCGCCGTTGCCGCCGGCTACCGGTGCGAATATCGACCCGAGCTGCGCGTCCGGCATCGCGTGCCCGCCGAACGGCTGCGAATGCGGTACTTCTTGCGGTGGTTTTTCTGGTCGGGCATCACCCAGGCGATGATCGATCAGCACCATCCGAACCTTCCGAAACGCTCGTCGCGATCGCCGGCTCGGCACTACATACGTCGCCTGGCCGAAGCCCCGCCCCGGGCGCTGCGCCACGCGGTCCGCGGCCGGATGGCGGACGCGGCGGCAGCCGCCGTGGATGGCGCGTTCGCCGCCGGATACCTCATGCAGCACGCGCGGGATCGGCGCGGCAGCCAACGGACGGCCGAGACGATGGCAAGCGGGGTGTACCGATGAGCAATGGGTCATCAGCAGCCGCATCTTCGATCGACACCGCGGCGGCTCATTCGGCCGAGATCGCGCGCGGAGAGCGATTCGCGTTCGGCAGCAACTGGGCGCGTTTTCTGGCGCTCCTCGATGAAGATCGCATCCTGGCCGCGGAGCGCGGCTTGCAGGATCTGCTCGGAGATTCCAGGCTGAACGGCCTTCGATTTCTCGATATCGGCTCCGGCAGCGGCCTCTCGAGCCTCGCGGCCAGACGCCTCGGGGCGCGCGTGCACTCATTCGACTACGACCCTCAGTCCGTTGCCTGCACCATGGAATTGCGACGCCGCTACTTTCCCACGGACTCCGAGTGGACCGTGGAGGCAGGATCGGTCCTGGACGGCGACCGCATGCGCGCGCTGGGACAGTTCGACATCGTGTATTCATGGGGGGTGCTGCACCACACCGGCCGCATGTGGCAGGCGCTGGAGCACGCGGCGCTGCCCGTTGCCCCCGGGGGCAGACTCGTCGTGGCTATTTACAACGACCTCGGCAGCCGGAGCCGGCGGTGGCACCGGATCAAGAAGACCTACAACGAGCTGCCCCGTCCGGCCCGTGTCCCGTTCGCCGTCGCGGTGACGCTGCCTTCGGAGCTCAAGACACTGGCGGGCGCCGTCGCCCGGCGACGCCCCTCGGACTACCTGCGATCGTGGACCGACTACCGCCGCCGACGCGGCATGAGCCGATGGCACGACATCCTCGATTGGGTCGGAGGCTACCCGTATGAGTATGCGACGCCCGACCAGATCTTTGATTTCTACCGCGCCCGAGGCTTCACGCTCGTGAAGTTGAAGTGTGGAGGCGTGGGCCTCGGCTGCAACGAGTTCGTTTTCGAACGGCGTCAGCGCTGAATCCTGACCTGCGTGGGCGCGCCGGGCGGCGGCGTCGTGGACGCACCGCCGTTCGGGATGGCGCCCAGGTCCAGCGAGTCATTGCCTGCACGCCGGTACGAGCTCGAGGCGACGAGTGTGTAGTCCGGATTGAACTGAGCCCGATGCTCGGCCATTGTTGGTGTCCACGTGACCGCCGGATACGCGTGGCCCGCCCCTCCTGCCAGCACGTTGTGGGTCCATGCGTAGGTCGCGGTCAGCGCCACGAGCGCCGTGGTGCCGATCCCGGCGTTCTCACCGAAGACGCCGTAGTCGTTGTGATTGCCGAGCGTGTTCGTGATTCTGAGGTTCTCGACGGCGAACTTGCCGGGCCGGGGCGCGGCGGTGCCCGCCTGCCAGACGTCCCCCTTGTAAAGCGTCGCGAAGTTCGATCCCTGATCGACGGTGTTGTGGTCGAGCGTCACCGTGCCGAGCTCTCCCCCCGCCAACAGGAACGTGCCGGTGCCGGACGCCACGTTGTGCCGGATGGTGACGCGGGTCGTGCGGCCGGATGGCTGGTAGTTGTCGTATCCGAGCAGGTTGATCACGCCTTCGGTGTCCCGGATGAGGTTGTGCTCGAACAAGACGTCCTCGATGACCGACCACGGCGCATTCCCCTCGTCGTTCCGAGTGGTGATCACGATGGCCGTGCCGCTCTGCGCATCGGTCCAGTTGTGTTCGAAGAGATTGTTGCGGATCGTCACGCGCTTGGCGGACTTGAGCTCGAACAGGTTCTTGACGGCCTTCCCCTGGCCGCGCCACGAGAGCTGCTTCGAAAAGTGATTGCCCTGAACGAGGATGTCGGACGGCACGCGATCGGGCGCGCGGCTGTTGGCGCCGCCGAACATGACGTTCTCGCTGGCGGCTTCAAGATAGTTGTCGGTGAGCGTGTAGGGTCCCGCACCGTCCCACGCACAGAACGTCTGTGAGTCCTGCCCATGCCGCCAGATATTGGCAATGTGCGAGCGCGTCAGCGTGATGTCTCGTCCGTTGCCGAGGATCGCGCGCTTCTGGCCGGCCGGGCCTGCGACGATCAGCAACCGATCCATCGTGATCAGGCTGGCATCCTGCAGCTCGACGATGTTGCCCTCTCCCGTGGTGCTCGACTCGAAGCGCAGGCCATCGAGACGCCAGTTGGCTGCGCCGTAGCCCGCGAGCGCCGGTTCCACGCCCCCCGAGAAGATCGTCGGAAGGAGCGGCGCATCGGCGGGGATCAGGCGCCGTGAGGGCAGCGTGGCGGAGGATCGAATGGTAATGACGGCGCCGGGGGACTTCTGCGGGAGCCGAAAGGTCCCGACGAATCGTGCGCCCGCAGCCAGCACGACGGTGTCTCCCGGTTGCGCCGCGTTGAGGGCCGCCTGAAGATTGCCGCCAGCGTTGACGGTAATCGTTGCGGCGTTGGCGGACGCCGCCGCGAGCAGGACAAGCAGCATTGGGGCAGGCACGAACCTGCCGATCGACACACGCCCAGTGCACCCGCTCATAGACGGCTGGATCCTTTCGTCGAATGTTGATGGTAGCCAGAAATCCGGCCAGGAGAAAAACATCAAGATCGATGCCACCAAAGATCTGTCGCGCAATTTCCGAAGTTTCTTGCAGTGATTGTGTGAATCCTGCGGTGAGGATGGCCCCACGCGCGAGAGAACTCCGGTAGGAATTACTCTTCCCGCGCGGCGATCACGCAATTGGGGCCGATAGTCCGGCTTCGCCAGCTGGTTCTGATTTACGCGGGAAGGTTGGAGGATATGTAAACGGTTCGTGCGCCGCGCGCACACGAGCGCGCACGATGCGTCATCGCCGGGGCCGGGCCCGATCCTGGGATTCGACGAGCGGCCTGACGCGTGTCATCAACGCGTCCACGTCGGCGCCGAGCGACGAGCCGTCCGTCGCCGCGTTTCTGAAACGGCTTCCGGGTTTGAGCCGATAGTCGTTCAGCCCGCGATCGACGAACGCGTCGAAGAACTCGTCGACACTTGGAAAGAAATTGTCCGGTGGATACGCGGACGGATCGCCGCCGGCGAGCACATTGCGCCGAATCTCTTCCCGCCTCAGATACGCGCCCACCGCGGCCCGGCCGATGCCTACTTCGTCTCCGATGATGCCGTAGTCGTTGTGGAGCATCAGGTTGTTCGTCAGCTGGAAGGCTTCGATCGCGCGGAACCGCCCGTTGCGCTTACCGTAGAGCTGAAGCGCCGAGCCATTCTGGATAACGGTGTTGTGGTCGACGTTGATATCAGCGGGCTCGTCGCCGACGAGGAGAAACCGCCCGTCCCCTCCCCAGCGGGACGCATCGACGTCGTAAAAGAGGTTCTGGCGGATCTGCAGCCGGCGTGTCTGCAGGCTCGCGCCGTTGGTGTCGAAGCCGAGGATGTTGATGGCAGACGAGACGTGGCGGACGATGTTGAACTGAAACGTCACGTCGGACACGACCGTCCAGGGGGCCCGCCCGTCCTGGTTCGCGGGCGTAAAAAGGATCGCGTATCCCGTTTGCGCGGCGGCCCAGTTGTGTTCGAACAGGTTGCCCTCGATCAGCACGCGCCGTGCGTTCTTCAGTTCCAGGAGGTTCTTCACGGTCCAGGGCACACCCTGGTTGCGCCATTCGAGCGGCTTGCTGAAATGATTGCCGCGCACCGTGATGTCGCTCGGCACGAGGTCCTTGATGGCCGGGTCCGCACCGCCGAACATGATGTTTTCGCCAGCGGCCTCGAGGTAGTTGTTCTCGATGACAAACGGGCCCGGCCCATTCCAGCCGCAGATCGCCTGGCTGTCCTGACCCTCGGCCTTGATGTCGCGGATGTCGGAGTTGCGAATGCTGGTCGCCGCGCTCTGGAGCGAGATGCCACGCTTTTGCCCAAAGGCGGGATCGCCCCTGATAATCAGGCTCTCCAGTTGGAAATGATGCGGGACCGCAGCGAGGTCCCGCTGGGCCTCGCTGCCATCGCCCAACCGGATGATCTCGTTCGCCCCGCCCAGGTTTGCTTCGAACGACAGCCACTGCAGTCGCCAGTGGTGTGCGCCGGGCTTCGTGGAGAGCGCTGGCTCACCGTTCGGCGACCGCAGGGTCGGCATCAATGGCGCGTGCTCAGGCCGGACTGGGCTGTTGACGGGGAACCGAGACGGCGTGGCACTCGACCGGATCGTGATGTACTGCGAGCCTGAGGTGTTGGGGAGCGTGAAGTTGCCGACGTAGCGCGCACCCGCCTCGAGCAGGATGACATCGCCGGGCTTCGCCCGATCGATCGCCGCCTGGAGGTTGCCCCCCGCAGGCACGACGATCGGCGCCTGCTCAATGGTTGTCAGCTCTCCGGTTGTCAGCTCTCCGAACACGACAAACGCCAGAGCCAAAGCTGGCACGACGGCGGTGATCTGCATGCGTCGACCGCCCAGGCTTCAAGCCATATGCCAGCGAGGATCCGGGCGCGCGGCGCGCGCGGCCGGTCCGGCTGGCGAATCGCGACGGGTCTTCTTCAGAACCGCCGTGTCCAATTTGGGTAATCGTCTGCCTCTGCCCTGCTGGTTCGCCATCATCCGCCCGTTTCAGCCAGTAGTTTTCCGGCCGAGTCCGTGGCATGTCGGTTGCTCTCCGCGCCCGGTGGCCCTGCGGTCTGCTGACACGTGTCAGGCGATGAGGATGGCTGCGATGCGACTGTGTTCCAAGGCCGTGGTTGCGGCCATCGTGCTCGTCGCTCTTGCCAGCGCTCCAACGGTCGAGGCGCAATCAACGTCGAAGCCAACCGAAGCGCCTCAGCCGGCGGGATGGCTCTTCACGCCTACGCTTGGCTTCGGTGCCGCCTGGGACAACAACGTCCTCCTGCTGAACCCCGGCAGCAATCCGCCGGAGGACTACGGCGCGCCCCTGAGCGGGGATCTCTCTCTCGACTACCGCGGTCGCAAGCTGAGCTTTCAGAGCGCCTACGCCGGGTCGTTCGTGTTTTACCGCACGCTCGACGAGCTCAACAGCGCAGACCATCGCGCGGGCTTCATGCTCGAGCATCGCGCCACCTCCCGGCTGACGCTGATCGTCCTGGAGTCGTTCATCCAGAGTCCGACAACTGATGGGCTCAAGCTCGAGGGCGTTCCCTTTTCGCGGATCGGTTCTCGAACGAACGAAGCGGGGGCAGGTCTCGAGGCGGTGGTCGCTCGACATACCACGCTCACTGGCGGCTACATGCTGCGCTCGGTGACGTTCGACGAACGCCTCGGCCAGCCCCTCCAGGACGGCCACGAGCACGAGTGGAAGCTCGCACTGACGCGCGAGATCTCACCGCGGCTGACGATCGGCGGTGAATACGAGCTGCGCCAGGAGGTTCTGTCGGACGGCCTGGACCGGTTCAACGCACAGAGCGCCGGGGTCACGGTGGAGTACGGCCTGACCCGCGCGCTGCTCGTCTCTGGCCTCATCGGCCTGGCCACGCTCGGCGACGGGCTGACGCACGATGCCGAGACGGGACCGGCCGTGGAGGCGGGGCTCGCGTATCGTGCGAAAAACACCAGGCTCACGGCCCACTATCAGCGCACGTTCGTGCCATCGTTCGGGTTCGGGGGTACGTTTCAGAACGAGGAGTGGCTCGCCAACGCGTACGTGCCGATCGTGTTCATCTCACCTCGGCTGTATTCGGACACGAGCGCGGTCTGGCAGGACAACGATCCCGTCGTCGTCGGCCAGCCGAGCCTTCAAACGCTGCAGCTCTCGACGGCGCTGGGCTACCGGGCGTCACGATGGGCCACCCTCGAGGTGTTCGTGAGCCGGACCCAGCAGGACACGCAGAGGCCGGGCGGTGACCTCCGTCGGACCGAGGCTGGCTTCCGAATCCTCGTCATGAAGCCCATGAGAATCCGTTGAGCCCCCTTCGCGAGCCCTGCGGGCCCCTGGACGTCGCTGCATGCCGTCGGTAAGCGTTGTCATCCCGGTTTTCAACTCGGCCGACCTTCTCGCAAAGGCACTGCGTTCGGTGTTCACGCAGACGTTTGACGACTTCGAGATCATCGTCGTCGACGACGGCTCGGAGGATCAGGACGCGGCTGGAGGGTGTCCTGGAGCGCTGGGTCGGACGCGTCTCATATGTCCGACAACCCAATGGCGGGCCGGCCAGCGCCCGCAATGCGGGAATCGTGCGCGCGGCCGGAGAACTGATCGCATTCCTCGATGCCGACGATGAGTGGCTGCCGGACAAGCTTGCGAAGCAGGTCGAGTACTTTCGTCGGTTCCCGGAGACAGGCCTCCTCCACACGGGCGTGGTCGGTGATCCCTCGCCGGGTGCCGCAGTGGCCGGTGCGCCCCGACACGCATTCTGCGAGCTTTTTCACACGACGTTCTTCATCAATACGCTCACGGTGATGGCGCCGCGCGGGGCGCTGAACATGGTTGGCGGGTTCGACGAGCGCCGCGAGATCCATGTGGAAGACTGGGACCTCTGGCTCCGCATCGCTGCGCGATACCCGATCGGTTATCTGTCCGAACCCCTGGCGGTCCATCGCCCGGGCGGGCTCATGAGCCGACAGGTCGAGCGCACCTACGCGGCACAGGCACTGGTCATCGACAAGAGCCGGCCGCTCTGTGAACGTGCATGTGCCAGGCACCGTCAGTCGCCGGAACGGTGCGATCGCGCGCGGCGACACGTGCTGCACCGGGACTGGGGTTGTGATCGGCTCGAGGCCGGCGACCATCGGGGAGCCCGGGAGCAGCTGCGTCTGGCACTCGCATACTCGCCCTGGGATCTGCGCACGCGCTTGCTCTTCCTCGGTACGTTTGCTGGTGGTCGCTCGCGGCGGGGCGAGACGCCGACCGTCCCGAAGCCGACGTAGCCGAACGCCCCCCGTCAGGCCGCGTCCGCGGTCAAGACACAGCTCGCCGCTGACGTCAGCAGTTCCCGCACGATGGGCACGCGGGTCACAAAGGGAACTCCGCACGTGGGAAAGAGGCGGACCTCGGACACCTGAAGTCCTGAGGAGCGGATGATCTCTTCGAACTTGTTCAGCGTCATCTTGTTGAGACCACCGTCGACTTCCTGCAGGCGGCTCGGACGATCGGGTCGAAACTTCGCACGCAGCGTCAGGAGCGCGCGTTCCGAGAAGACCAGATTCACCCAGGGAACGGGCCGATTCGTGCCGGGGATGCGCGTGAATGCCCCGACGTGGCTCCCGCTGTGCGAGAGCCACGGTTCGGCAAAGGCGAGGAGAACCTGACCGCCCGGCCGAATCTGACGCCGCATTCGCTGGAGCTCGGCGCCGGGATCCGGGTAGTGCTCGAAGGCACACAGCGACACGACGACGTCGAAGCGGCCCTCGAGCTCCGGAGGTACGGTCGTTCCAAACACGACCCGGTCTTCACATCCGTAGGTGTCCGCCAGCGCTGCGGCGTGCGCCAATCGCTCCTCGCTGATGTCCAGGCCAAACACGCGTTCCGCCCTGCTGTGGACGCGCATGGCGACGGCCTGCCAGCCGTGTCCGCATCCATAGTCCAGAACCGTCCGGTCGGCCACGAGGCCATCGAAGTGTCGGAGCGTCTTGCGAGCAAAATCGAGGCAGTTGTCGATCGTGTAATTGGCAGTTGCACCGACCTCAGGTGCGCCATCGGGCATCGCCAGTGTGAGCAGCAGGCGCTCACCGATCGAGAGGCTCCCGGAGTGTTCGCTGCTCATGACGTCATCCCGCCTTCAGCGTTCGAAGGCGCCCGCGTGATGATCAGGTTGGGCGCCGCCGGAACCGAATCGCCGAATTGCCCGCGAACGTCGAGGCCGTGCCGGCCAAGCTCGCGTTTCAGCAGCCACATCGTCTGGAACGTCTCAGGTCCAGCGAAGCGGCCTCGTGGCTGCGACCCTGTCAGATGGTACAAAGAGCCCGACAGCAGCACGCGGCAGGCATGGATCGCCGACCTGACCTGACGCGATGCGAGCGCGTCCGCCAGCTCGCGGGCGTAGTAGCGGGCATGATGGAACTTCAGCAGCAGGATGCCGTCGGGCCGCAGCACCCGCGCGACTTCCGCCAGTGCTCGCGCGTTGTCCGTGTAGGGCAGCGCGAGACGACAGACAACGAGGTCCACGCTCGATGTCGCGAACGGGAGAGACTCCGCCGCCGCGCGAACGAATGTGACGCGGCTCTCGTGATGCGCCCTTTCAAACAGCTCACGCCCTGCCAGCCCGACGTCCGGCGCCACGTCGACGCCGATGCCGAGGGTGCCCGTACCCTGCATGAACGGTCGCAACTCCTGGCCGGCGCCGCAACCGATGTCCAGGACGCGCGAGATGGACGCACCCATCACCGCGTTGCGGGAGGCGGCCGCCCGCCCCGGGTCGTTGGCGAACAGGTCCCACTCGGTCCGGACGTAGCGATTGGTACGTGTCAAGCACGGGGCTCTGGCTCGAACACGGGCGTGCCCTCCATGTACGCCGGTACGGGCGCGCCCATGAGCGACAGGATCGTCGGCGCCAGGTCGACGATGTGCGGTTGGGACAGCTGGCGCTCCGCACGAATCCGCGGGCCCGTGGCCAGCAGAAAACCGCGCTCGACGTGACTGCCCGTGCGGCGGAACGGCATCGGGCCGATGCGGCCCACTGGCGTGTCCACGACGTCCGCCGGTTCGGTCCAGAGCACGACCAGATCGGCGTCCGGGAGTTTCGGATCGCGCTCGGCAGCCGACGTCCGGCAGCGGACGACCTTCTGCACCAGCGGTGATCCGGTCCGCGCGTTCCGAACCTGACCGAGCAGCGTTTCGATCTCGAGGCACGTCCGCCCGAAATCGGCTGGATCGACAAGGCCGTCGCGCTCCCGCCCGCGAACGTTCAACCGCAGATAGCCCTCCGAGAAACTCGGCAGTGCGAACGCTTTCATGCGCGGCCATGCGGGCTGGTACCACATCGGGGGTTCGTACCCGAGAGAGCAGTCCTCCGGGCAGAGCGGGACGCCGTTGATCCCGAGCCGCTTTTCGATCCTGTAGTGAAAGAACTCGACCGGCAGGCGGCGACGGAGCGCTCGCGTGATCGGATTGCGATCGTGTTTCCGGGACCAGACCTCGTCGGTCCACGAGCGCCCCACGCGCGGAACGAGAGGCGGTGGAACCGGGTCGCCAGTCCTGCCGCCGTCGAGCGCGATCTGACCGGGCAGGCTCCATCGATACAGCAGCTCAGGCAGGAACACGAGGCTCGAAAGATCCGTGTTGTTCGCTTCCATGCCGTGATCGGAGAACAGGACGATCGACGCATCCGGCGGCGCGGCCTCCAGGATGGCGCCGATTGCGCGATCGACCGCCACGAAGATCTCGAGGAGCCAGTCGGCCGTGTGCCCGTTGCCGGGGTGCAGCGGGTGATCCTGCTGGCTCAGGTGCCAGAAGTAGTGCCCGGCACTGTGCGTCTCGCCGAAGTACGTGAGAAACAAGTCCCAGCGCTCCCGGCGCAGGAGCTCCTGGCAGATCTGCACGCGGCGCGAGATGCCGGTTTCCAACCCACGTTTCATCGCCGCCATCGCCCGCGAGTCCCAGAGCGCGCATTCGTCCTTGTCGTATGTCGGATGCTCGCCGTATCGCGCGGTCAGTTCGGCGAGTAGACCCTCGGGGAGCGAGACGCGGCCGGTATGCGACGCGTGTGCACCCCACCCAAGAACCTGGATCCCGTCGACGCCCTCTGTGAGCCGCGACTGCGGCACATCGAACACGGCAACTCGACGCCCGCGCGCCGCCGCATAGAACGGCGGGTATTCATTGAACCCGTACGACGGCGTGTCGACCACGCTGTAGTCGTCGGGATGAAACGTGAACGCACTCCACATCCCGGTGCGATGCGCTCCGCAGCCAGTCAGAAAGATCGTACTGGCCGTTTCGGCGCGACAGTAGTCGTGCGATTGCAGTCGCGTGTAGGTGCCCGCCGCCCGAAGACGCGCCATCGTCGGCAGGAGTCCCTGATCCATCCAGCGCTCGACCAGGATCGGGTCTCCGGCATCCACGCCGATGACGATGACAGGACGTGACATCACTTGGTCGCTCCAACTGAATGAGAGGAAGAACCCTGGTTGACACCCAGGCTCGCGCCCGGTTCGGCGTTGGGGCGACGTGTCAGCCCCCTCCGCGGCGCCAGGGCGCGACTCTCGCGCATGTAGCCGATCAACGTTCTCGCCTGGGTCTCGTGCCAGAACGCTTCGGCTTCGCGCCCCCGCGCCGTGGCGATAACGCAGTCGACCGCTTCTCGAGCGAGTTGCCGGAGAGCGAAGCGCGGTACGCCGAGGACTGTGGCGATGGGTGCGGGGGTGGAGCGCAGGGAACCGTCCGACTCAATGAGCTCGGCCAGGCGCATCCTGGCGTTACAACGACCGATATTGGAGTGCCACCTGCGGTGGTAGGCCTTGGTCAGGCGTTCGGGTTGCACTGCTGCGTACGCCTTCATCTCTGGCACGTAGCGAGCCTTCGCGCCGCTGCGCCAGAGCCGCACCATCAGCTCCGTATCCTCTGAGCGTGTGAATTCAGGGGCGAACGGGCCGACGCGATCGAACACGTCTTTCCGAAACGCGAAGTTCGCGCCCGCCAGGCACAGGGGCCGGAGGGCATCCACGGTAAACGGCTCGTCGCCATAGTCCTGGAGCGCAAGCGGCCCGACCCAATGGAGGCTCGTCAGCCACGACGGTGGTGGCGCCGGCCACACGGGCAGAATGCGGCCACCCAGGCTGTCGACGTCGGGGTGTGCATCGAACGTCCGCTTGATGACTTTCACCCAGTCGGGTGCGATTCGGACGTCATCATCGGTGAAGGCGAGCAGAGACGATTGTGCCGCAAGAATCCCGGCGTTCCGGGCGTGAGAGAGGCCCTGCCGAGGTTCGAACACGTACCGAACGCGCGTCGTCGTCGAACTCGCTCTCGAGCAGCGTTCGATGACCCGTCGCGTGTGATCGCTCGAGTTGTTGTCGACGAGCACCACCTCGTAACGCGGGGAGTCGTCAGCCTGTTGAAGCAGACACTCGATCGCCGCGCCAAGCAGCTCAGCGCGGTTGTAGGTGCACAGGATGAGTGTGACGGCGCTCGGTTGGCTCATCGGTTCTGACGTGCGTTCAGGCTCAGGAGCAAGCAGCGTACCTGCAGAGGAGCACGCGTCGCTTCGTGGTGGGAACGCGCGCTTACTCTTAGTAGCGACTCGATTACCCACATGTGGACGAAGCCGGCGCGGTCTCAAGCGGGCGGCTCTGGCCGCTCGTCGCCGCGGACAACACGGACTACACGGACCGGGACTGCTGCAGCGGCCAGTCTGCGAACTCAGGCGGAACGGCACTCGCCTTGCTGCTTGCTGACGTGCCGTGACTGTGCGAGCGCGTATCGGTACCGTTGCCAACACGGTCCTGCGGCCCCTTGATTCTGCAACTGATCAGTCGGCGCCACTCTGAAGCGCGGCCGTGGGATGAAACGTTCGCCGAGTGGATCGCGCGCGCCCGCAAGGAAGGGGTCGACCCGAACGACATCGCCGACGTTGAGTGGGAGGACGATCGACTGGTGACCGCGCTGGATCGGTTCTACCTTCCCTGGATGTCTTCCCAGTCGGTCGTCGTCGAGCTCGGTCCCGGGACGGGTCGACTGTCGCGCCACCTCATCGGCCGTTGCTCGGAGCTGATACTTGTCGATTCCTCGAGGCTGGTCTGCGACTGGCTCCGCGAGTATCTGGCGGGGAAGGGCCGGTTCCGCGTGGTGCACATTGACAGGCCTTCGCTGTCGGCGATCGCCGCGAGTAGCGTGGACGCCATCTTTGCAAACGGCGTCTTCGAGCACCTCCACCTGGAAGACGCGGCAGCGTTCATCGACGAGTTTCACCGCATCAGCCGGCCCGGCGCCGTGACGGTCTTCAACTTCGACAACCCGATGTCCCCGGGCGGGCTGGAGTGGTTCCGGCGCTGGCGCCCCGAGGCAGGCCGGCTATGCATCTTCCGCTTCTTTCATCCGGCCGTCATGGCCCGGATAGGCGAGGCCGCAGGCTTCGAGGTCGTCAGGCTCACGGAGGACAGCACCCGGCTGGCGACGATCGAACTGCGAAAGCCAGCGGCGTGACTCCCGAGCCGGGGGTGATCGATTGCGAATAGCACGCGTCCTCGGCCGTCTGGCGCGAACCAGCCCCGAAGAAATCCGGTTCCGCTGCGCCGAAGGTGCGCGTACCGCCGCTGAAGCCGTTTCGTTCGCGACGGGAGGGGAACGGTGGGATCGCGCGCGGCTGGGGCCGCGGCTGCTCCCGCGGTCCCGCGATCTGATTGAGGCGCGCGCCGCGCTGGATCGCGACGACTGGTCCGAGGCCAGCGCGGCCCTCCGGTCGCACTTCCTGCGAAGAGACGCGCGCTTCTTGATCGAGCCCGCTCGTCGACCCGCAGTACGTGCTGCCGTCCAGCGGCTCTTTCCTTCGGCCGTTACGGACGCCGTCTGCCGGGCCGGCCACGTGGCGGCGGGTCGGTACCGACCTGCTCGGATACCGGGCGTTGTCGTTCGGACGCGACGCCGCGTCGATCGACTGGCACCACGATCCAGTGCACGGAAGGCGTGCGCCGCGCCGGTTCTGGGCGCGCGTCCGGTACCTCGATCCTCGCGTGGGGGATCACAAGATCATCTGGGAGCTCAATCGCCACCAGCATTGGTTGACGCTCGGCCGTGCCGCGTGGCTGACGGGCAACGATCGCTACCTCGACAGGATTGAGGCCGAGCTCGAGAGCTGGCTGACGGCCAATCCGCCGCTCACCGGCATCAACTGGTCGAGCATGCTCGAGCTCGCTCTGCGGTCCATCTCGTGGATCTGGACCCTTCACTTTCTCTCCGCCCGCGTTGCCTGGCGTGAGGCCGCCAGCCTCGTGGATCTGCTGCTCGGAATAGACCGGCAACTCGATCAGGTCGCGCGACACCTGTCGCTCTACTTCAGCCCGAACACGCACCTGCTCGGTGAGGGCCTCGCACTGTATGTCGGCGGGCGCGTGTTGCCCGAGCTGACACGGGCAGCGCGGTGGGAAGAGTTCGGTCGTGACATCCTCATCCGCCAGGCGTACACGCAGGTCCGCCCGGACGGCGGGCACGCCGAGCGTTCCACGCACTATCACCGCTACACGCTCGATTTCTATCTGCTGGCGCTGGCGGTCGCTCGTCGGACCGGCGATCCGGCCGCCGCCCAGTTCGAGGCGGTCGCGTCACGGCTCGCTTCGTTCTGCCGGGCACTGGCGGATGACGACGGGCGCCTCCCGACGATCGGCGATGACGACGGCGGACAGCTGTTTCCGATCTGCGGCCGGACACCATCCGACGCCCGGGATTCGCTCTGGATAGCCGCTGAGTTGCTCGACAAACCGCAGTTGGCCGTAGGCGATCCACCGGAGGAAGCGTTGTGGATGCTCGGACCAGGCGAGATTGCACTCGATCGCGCGAAGCCGACATGTCCGCCGCCGTCTCACGTCTTCCCGGACAGTGGCTACGCTGTGCTTCGCGCCCCCGACGCCCACGCGATCCTCGACGCTGGTCCTCACGGCTTCCTCAACGGCGGACATGCGCATGGCGGGGCTCTCTCTCTGGTCCTGTCGACACATGGCCACCCGCTGTTGATCGATCCCGGCACGGCGACCTACACGATGGATCCTGGAGTGCGCAATCGGTTCCGATCGACCGCCATGCACAACACCGTGGTGGTCAACGGACGATCGCAGTCCGAGCCCGAGGGGCCTTTCCACTGGAAGTCGCGCGCTCATGCGCGTGTGACGCTGTGGCGACCCGGCCTGCGGCTGGCCCGGGAGACCGTCGACTATGCCGAAGCGTTGCACGACGGTTATCTCCCGCTCGTGCATCGGCGGGCTGTGCTCCGCGCGCCGCATGGGCTGTGGGTGATCGCCGACCACTTTCTCGGCACGGGGCATCACGTGGTCGACGCGTACTGGCATCTCGCCCCGGGATGGCGACGGAACATCAGCGAATCCCGGCAGTCCCTCGCGCACCCGGCAGGGCTGTGGGCCGTGATCGATTCGACCGGGCGCGGGCGCCAGGAGTTTTGCGGTGATCCACAGGGGTTGGGGTGGTGCGCGCCCGTCTACGGCCGGCTCGTTCCCTCTCTCACGATGCGCTTCTCTGACGCGGCTGTAGCCCCCTTCTCGCTCATTACGGCGATTGCCACTGATGCGGCTCCCGTTCGACTGTCAGTCGAGGTTACACCGGTCGCGGTTGAGCGTGAGGACGGCTGGCACCGCGCCGGCGCGACACTGTCCGCCAGCGGCTCGACCTTCGTGGTGATATTCGCCGCCTGGCTCGGCGGCAAGGACTGGAAGGATCGCCCGCGGGCGCTGCAGCGTGTGACGCTGCCCGCTGGTGAATTCGCCACGGATGCGCGCATGGCATTGTTGCCGTTGTCGCCCGCAGGCGAACCGGATTCTCCCCTGCTGGTCGATGCCAGCCGGTCGACCTGGACCGCCCGGCACCGGTCTGAAACCGCCATGCGCAACGCCGGCTGATCGTCATGAACCGGGACGCGACACGACGATTGAGAGTGCTGTTGATCGCACCCTCGATCAAGATCCTCGGGGGACAGGCCGTGCAGGCGATCTTGCTGCTGGCGCACCTGCAGCGCGACCCGAGTGTCGACATCGAATTTCAGCCTATCAATCCAACCCCGGTGAAGCCGTTCCGATGGGTGACGCGTGTCAGGGTTCTCAGAACGTTGGTCACGAATCTTATCTATTCCCTGCAGCTGCTCCGGCGCGTGCCGCGCTTCGACGTCGTCCATGCGTTCTCAGCAGGGAAGTCGTCCTATTTGTTGTCGACCGTGCCCGCGCTCATCATCACCAGGCTGTTCGGCAAGGTCCTGATCGTCCACTATCACGATGGACGAGCCGAAGAGCATCTCGAGAACTGGGTCGCCGCCGCGAGGACGCTCCGCATGGCGGACGCGATCGTGTCGCCGTCTGACTACGTCGTCCAGGTCTTCGCGCGTTACGGCATTCCGGCGCGGCGGATATACAACATCGTCGATCCGGCGCCGTTTGTCTTTCGCCGGCGTCGGACACTTCGGCCGGTATTCCTGACGAACCGCAGCCTCGAGCCGCTGTACAACGTCGAATGCGTGCTCCGGGCGTTCGCGCTGGTTCAGCAGCGGTACCCTGACGCCAGCCTGACGATTGCGCACGACGGACCATGCCGGGGCAGCCTCGAGCAGCTGGCGAGCGAGCTCGGCCTTCGAAACGCGACGTTCGTCGGCGAGGTGCCGCACGACCGCACGCCCCAGCTGTACGACGCGGCGGATATCTACCTGAGCACCCCCAACATCGACTGCATGCCGGGCTCGCTCCTGGAGTGCTTTTGCTCCGGCCTCCCGGTCATCGCCACCGCCGTCGGCGGCGTGCCCGACATCGTCGAGCACGAGCGGACGGGCCTTCTTGTGCGGCAGAAACAACCATGAAGCGTTGGCCGGCTGCGCAATGCGATTGCTCGAAGACCCCGACCTGGTCGAGCGACTGACCGGCAACGCGCGGGCCGCGATCGAACACTACGAGGCGAATCGCATTCGACACGAATGGGTCTCGCTCTATCACGAGATCGTGGCCGGCCGCCGCCGCTTGGCTGTCGAGCCGAGCCAGTGAGGGCAAATCTCTTCCGATCCTGACGACGCCTGTTCACAGACTTGGCGCGGATCTCGAGCGTCGCGGACGCGTTGCCGCACATGCGCACCGGCAGCGGACTTGCAGCGGATTGACGCTCGGCGAGGACTCAGCCATTGGAGTCAGTGGGAACGGGTGAGACGGTCTATGTGCGGGATTGCAGGCGTTGCGGAGACCACGTGGAGCAGCTGGACTGGCGGCGAAACGGCCGCCGACGCGACTGATGCGCTCGGTACGGCGGATGTGCGCGGCCATCCGTCATCGCGGCCCTGACGATGAAGGCGTTCACGTCGAGCCCGGCGTGGCTCTTGGCATGCGGCGCCTGTCCATCATCGACCTGGCCACCGGCCATCAGCCGATCTCCAACGAGGATGGCACCATCTGGGTCGTCTTCAATGGCGAGATCTACAACTATCTGTCAGCTGCGCCGCGACCTCGAGGCACGGGGCCATCGGTTCTCGCACCGCGAGCGATACCGAAACGATCGTCCACGCCTACGAAGAGTGGGGCGAGCAGGCGTTCGGACGCCTGCGCGGCATGTTCGCCATCGCCCTCTGGGACGCGCGCGCACCGACGCTGATGCTGGCGCGCGACCGCGTCGGGCATCAAGCCGCTCTACTACGCGCTCGCGGATGACCGCCTCTTCTTCGGCTCGGAGATCAAGGCGATCCTGGCACGCGACAACGTCGCCGCGACGCTCGATCTCGACGCGCTCGATCACTACCTCTCGTTTCTCTATACGCCGGGCGACGCGATCGATCTTCGCAGGCATTCGCAAGTTGCCGCCGGGTCACGTACTGCGATGGCACGACGGCTCGTTGCGCATCAGGCGCTACTGGCAGCTTCCGGCCGACGAGGTGGTGACCTCCGAGGCGGAAGCCGTCGATCGGCTGCGCGACGTGCTTCGGGACGCGGTTCGATCGCACCTCATGAGCGAGGTGCCGCTCGGCGCGTTCCTCTCCGGCGGCGTGGATTCGAGCCTCATCGTCGGTTTGATGGCTGAAGCCTCGCCGCGACCGGTGCGCACGTTTTCTATCGGTTTCGACGACCCGCAATATGACGAGCTCGAGCCCGCGCGTGCGGTTGCGCGTCACTTCGGCACCGATCATCACGAGTTCGTCGTCAGGCCGGATGCGGTGGCGATCCTCGACGAGCTCATCGCGCATTTCGACGAACCGTTCGGCGATTCCTCCGCGATCCCTACCTGGTACGTCTCCGCGCTCGCGCGTCGACACGTGACCGTCGTCCTGTCAGGCGATGGCGGCGACGAGCTCTTCGGCGGCTACGATCGGTACCTGCCGCATCCGCGCGTCGCCAGGTTCGACCGGTGGGCCCCAGCCGGCACGCGCGCCGTCGCCTCGGCCGTGTGGCCATGGTTGCCGCACGGCTTGAGGGGCAAGAACTTCCTGCGCCGCGTCGCACGCGACAATCGCGGCAGGTACCTCGATCAAATCGGGTACTTCCAACACGATGAAAAGCAGGCGCTTCTCACCCCCGATCTGCAGCGGCAGATCGGCGACGCCGACGCCGAAGGGCAGCTGGCCAGCCGGTTCGAGCGGTTGAAGGGACTCCCGTGGGACGGCGCAGATGATGCACTTCGATTTCGAGACCTATCTGCCCGAGGACATCCTCGTGAAAGTGGATCGCATGAGCATGGCGCACTCGATCGAGTCCCGGGTGCCGCTGCTCGACAATGCCGTCGTCGAGTTCGCGGCGAGGCTGCCTGTCGGCCTGAAAATCCGGAACGGCCGGCGCAAGCACATTCTGAAAGCGGCCGCCGCCGGGCTTGTCCCTCCAGAGATCCTGGACCGCCGCAAGCAGGGGTTCGCCGTGCCGGTCGGGAACTGGTTCCGAGGCGGCCTGCGGGAGGTCTTCCACGACGTGCTGCTGTCCGCGCGGGCACGGCAACGTGGCTACTTCGAACCGCGTTTCATCGAACGGTTGCTGCGCGAACACGAACTGGGCCGCCGCGACCACTCGGCCCGGCTGTGGGCGCTCGTGGTCTTCGAATTGTGGCATCGCCTGTACCTGGACTCGCGTCAGGCATCGCCGCTCGAGCGTCATCGAAGCGCGATGTCCGTGGCCTCCTGACGACGGGTGAGGGATGCAGACGCGAATTCCTGTGGCAATCTTCGTTGATCACCTACAGCGCCGGCGGCACGCAGCGGCAGATGATCGAACTGCTGGAGCGGCTGGATCGCCGCCAGTTTCGCGTTCACCCGGTGTGTTTCCACTCCAGGGGAGAGTGGTTCAATCGCGTCGATCAGTTCGACGAGCCCGCAGCCGTGTTTCCGATTCACGGTTTCTGCCGGCCGGGCACGGTCCGCCAGCTCCGCGCGTTCGCGCGGTGGTGCCGGATCGAACGCAGATTTCCGTGCTGCACACGTGCGAACTCTATTCGAACATCTTCGGGCTCGTGGGCGGAGCGCTCGCGTCCGTGCCGGTTCGAATCGGCAGCCGCCGCGGCATGGTCGAAACGCCGGCGCAGCAGCGCGTCCAGCGTGCCGCATACACGTCGGCGCATCGGGTCGTGGCTAACTCGCGAGGCCGCCGCCAGTCGGCTGCGGCACGAGGGCGTGCCGAGCCACAAGATCCAGGTGATTCACAACGGCATCGATCTGACGGCGTTCCCGCAGGCGTCATCGATCGACGGCGTTCAGGCGAATCGCGCTGGTGGCCTGCCTGCGTGAGGAAAAACGGATCGACGTGCTGATTGCGGCGGCACCGCAGGTGCTCGCGCGCCACCCGGCCGTCGAGTTCTGGGTCGTTGGCGACGGGTCCTGCCGCGACCAGCTGATCGGCCCTGGCCCGGGAGGCTGGCGTCTCCGAGCGCGTCAAGTTCCTCGGCCATCGCGACGATGTGCCAGCCGTGCTCGCCGAGGCGGACATCTTCGTCCTGCCGTCGAGGTCGGAAGCATTTCCAAACGCTGTGATGGAAGCGATGGCCTCCGGCCTGCCTATCGTGGCAACCGCGGTCGGTGGCGTGCCCGAGCTCATCGCCGACGGCGAGACGGGCCGGCTCGTGCCGGCGGGCAGCACCACGGCGCTGGCACAGGCGCTGATCGACATGCTCGATCAACCGGCGCAGGCGGCCGAGCTCGGTCGCGCGGCGCGTCGACGCATAGAGCAGAAGTTCTCGTTCGATCGCATGGTTGATCAATTCGCACGCTTGTACCTCAGCCAGCTCGAGGCACGCGCGGCGTCAACGAAGCGAGCGGTCGCATGAAGCGAGCTTTCAAGAATGCCCTCATGACGGCGTATCTGGCATCACGATTGCCGCCCGCCCGCGACCGCCTGTACGCCCGATTGGGCTTCGGACGGCTGACGGTTCTCACGTACCACCAGATCAACGATCCGGCAAATGACTATTCCACGGTCAGCACCGCTGCTTTCCGCGAACAGATGGAGTTCCTGAAGCAGCACTACTGTGTCGTGTCACTGGAGGAAGCCGTCAACGGTGTCGGTTCCCCACGCTGCGCACGACGCCTGGTGGCCGTCACGTTCGACGACGGTTATCGGGACAACGCGACGATTGCCGCACCAATCCTCCGGTCGCTGGGACTGACGGCGTGCTTCTTCGTCGCCACCGAGATGGTCGGCAGCCCGCGGCAGTTCCCCCACGATGTGCTGCAGCGCAAGCGGCGACAGGAGCACATGACGTGGGAGCAGCTTCGGATCACTGGCCGCGGAGGGGTTTGCAATCGGGTCTCACACCCGTACCCACGTCGATTTGGGCACGGTGTCCACCGAGGAAGCTGAGTTCGAGCTGCGGGCCTCGCGGCAACGCCTCGAGGACGAGCTGGAAATCCCGATCCGAGTCTTCGCATTCCCGTACGGGCATCGCCACAACATGCGGCCCGCGACGATGGCGGCTGCGTCCCGGGAATACGCGATCTGCTGTTCCGCTTACGGCGGGCACAACACCCTGCCGGCCGACCCCTCCAATATTCGCCGCGTGGTGATCTCCACGGGTGTGACGTTTCTGACCTTCCGGGCGCTGCTCGAAGGCTGGCCGATGATGCGGCTCGATAACCCCTACCGCGCGCCGGAAGAGGCGACGGTGGATCATCCCTGGCGTCCTGAGGTTCCTGGTCCTATGTGCGGTATCGCTGGAATCGTCGCAGCCGACCGGTTGGCCGACGGCGATTCGTCCCGGTTGGCCCGCATGCAGGCGGTGCTGACCCATCGCGGCCCGGACGCGGGGGGCAGCCACGTCGATGCACGCGCGGCCCTCGGCCATCGGCGGTTGAGCATCATCGATCTGGCGACGGGACAACAGCCGCTCTGCAACGAGGATGCAGCGATCTGGATCGTCTACAACGGCGAGATCTACAACCACCGCGACGTGCGTGCGACGCTCGAAACGGCGGGTCATCGGTACCGGACGCTGAGTGATACCGAAACGATCGTGCACGCCTACGAGGAATGGGGCGACGACTGCGTGCATCGCTTTCGAGGCATGTTCGCGTTCGCGATCTGGGACGCCCGCCGCCGCAGGCTGCTCCTCGCCCGCGATCGGTTGGGCGTCAAGCCGCTGTACTGGACGGTCGCCCAGAACCGCCTGCTGTTCGCATCGGAGATCAAGGCGATCCTCGAAAGCGGCCTCGTGCGGCCGGAACCCAACGAGGCCGCGCTCCCGGAACTGCTCGCCATGCGCTACCTCTCGGGCGCCGAGTCGATGTTCCGCGGGATTGACCGCCTGCTGCCCGGCCACCTGCTGATCTACCAGGACGGCGCCGTGACGATCAGGCGCTACTGGGACATCGGAGAAACGCGGGCGGCCGAAGAGCGGGAGCTGACCGATCAGGAGGCCGTCGATCGATTTCGTTCGCTGCTGGAAGAGTCAGTTCGGCTTCGGCTCATGTCGGACGTGCCGCTCGGGATGTTCCTGTCGGGTGGCCTGGACAGCAGCGCGATTGCCGCCATCATGGCGCGCCAGGTCGACCGTCCCGTGCAGACCTTCTCGGTTGCGTTTCAGGATAGAGCGTTCAGCGAGCTGGAATACTCGCGACAGGTTGCGTCGGCCATCGGCGCGGAAGCGCACGAGGTCGTCGTGGATGCCGCACGGTTCTTCGAGGCGTGGCCGCGTTTGATCTGGCACGAAGACGAGCCGCTGGCGCATCCCTCGAGCGTACCGCTGGTACTGCGTCTCGGAGCTGGCGCGGCAGCACGTCAAAGTCGTGCTGACCGGAGAGGGGAGCGACGAGCTGCTGGCCGGCTACGGCAAGTACCCGCGCGCGCTTGCGAACTGGAAGGCGGCCGCAGCCTATCGCTTCGTCCCGCCGCGGCTCCGCGAGTTCATCGCGGCATCCTGCGTTCCGGCGCTGCCGCGCCGCCTCGGCCGGCTCGCCCGCCGCTCGTTCCTGTGCGTGCCGCGCACGCCCGAGGCGATGTTCTTCGACAATTTTGCCGCGATCGGCGTTCGTCGCCAGCAGGAGCTGCTGTCGTCCGCAATGGCCGCGGCTGTCACGCCGGAACGGGCGTACGGGCCGTCACGATCGTTCTTCGATGCGCCGAACGGGCACAGCACGTTGCTCGACCGGCTGCTGTACGCGGACATCAAGACGTATCTCGTCGAGCTTCTGATGAAGCAGGACCAGATGAGCATGGCGGCATCGATCGAGAGCCGCGTGCCCTTCCTCGACCATCGTCTCGTGGAATTCGTGGCGTCGTTGCCACCGCGCCTGAAGCTGCGGAGCCTGACGACAAAGTGGATTCTGCGCGAGACGGCCCGCAGCCTGCTGCCGCCTGAGATCCTGCGGCGGCCAAAGATGGGCTTCCCCGTCCCGTTCAGCGGGTGGATGCGGGGCCCGTGGAGCGCGATCGCCCGCGACGTGCTGCTCGATCGCCGGACGCGCCAACGCGGCATCATCAACCCCGGCAATGTCGACCGGCTGATCCGGGACCATGCGCGGGGCGCCACCGAGGGTGGTGACGCGTTGTGGAGTCTCGTGAACCTCGAGCTCTGGTACCGCACGTTCATCGATGGAGGCGGCGTGCAGACGCTGCCGTCGGTCGGCTCAGCGACCACGGAAACGCTCGAAGTCGCGAGGGCCGCGTCGTGAACACGCTGTGGCTCAGTGCCGGTGTTCTGCTGCCGCTCGACAAAGGGGGAAAGCTGCGGACGTGGCACATCATGCGTCACCTCGCACGACGGCACGACATCACGTATCTGTCCTTCGCCGACGCGACCACGACGCTCGCCGACCTGAACGGCATGGGCGAGGTGTGCCGGTCGATCGAAACGGTGCCTCGGACCGATCCTCCCAAGGGCACGTGGCGGTTTCACGCCGACGCTGGCCGGTACCTCGCCGACCCGATTCCATACGCGATCGCGAAGTATCGCTCAGCGGCCTACCAGCAGCGGCTCTGCGATCTGCTGGAACGCCACCGCTTCGACGCCATCGTCTGCGACTTCCTGGTTCCGCTGGTGAACGCCCCGAACCAGCTGCCGTCCCCCGTCGTGTTGTTCACGCACAACGTGGAGTCCGAGATCTGGCGCCGTCACGCGGACACCGCGGCGAATTTCGTGGCGCGAGGCCTCCTTCGCCAGCAGTGGCGCCGGATGCAGCGATTCGAGGGCCAGGCGCTCGCGCGCGCCGATGTCGTCGTCGCTGTCTCGAACGCCGACGCGGCGATGTTCACCCGGTTGTATCCGGGCGCCGCGCGGCGTCCGATTGCACGCGTGCCAAACGGGGGTTGATACTGGGTACTTCATCGCCCGTGTCGACGGCCCCGCGCCGAGGACATCTCGTTTTCACCGGTTCCATGGACTGGCTGCCCAACGAGGACGGCGTGCTGTATTTCGCCCGCGAGGTTCTCCCGCGCATCCGGACCGCCGAACCCGACGTCACGCTGACGATCGTCGGTCGCGCGCCGACGCCCGCGGTACGACGGCTGGCCGAGCTACCGGGAATTGACGTCACGGGACGAGTGGACGACGTGCGACCCTATCTCGCGGACGCCGACGTCTACGTCGTGCCCCTCCGAATTGGCGGCGGGACTCGCCTCAAGATCTTCGAGGCGATGGCCATGGGGCGAGCGGTCGTGTCCACGACGATTGGCGCAGAAGGACTGCCGGTCACCTCGGGGCAGAACATTGCCATCGCCGACGATCCAGAGCACTTTGCCGGAGCCGTCGTCGATCTGATTCGCGATCGCGAGGCCCGGCGGCGGCTCGAGAACGAGGCCCGGCGTCTGGTCTCCGAGCACTACGACTGGTCCGTCGTCGCTCGGGACTTCGAGCAGGCATTGATGAGTGTCACCAGGTATCAGGGGCAGAATGATGAACCTTTCAGTGTTCGGAATGGGATACGTCGGCTGCGTGTCGGCGGCGGCGCTCGCGGCTGACGGGCACCGCGTCATCGGGGTCGACGTGCAACCCGGCAAGGTCGACGCCGTCAACGAAGGCCGCAGCCCGATTGTCGAAAAAGGACTCGACGAGCTGATCCGCGGCACGGTCGCCTCCGGATCGCTGCAGGCGACGACCGACACTGCGGCCGCGGTGGCGGCCACCGACCTGTCGCTCCTGTGCGTGGGCACACCGAGCCGCCGGAACGGCAGCCTGGACCTCACGCAGCTCGTGCGCGTCTGCGAGCAGATCGGGGCCGCCCTCCGGGCTAAACCCGAGTATCACGTGGTCGTCGTGCGGAGCACCGTTCTGCCCGGCACGACGCACGAATCCATCATCCCCACGCTCGAGCGCACGTCCGGCAAGAAGTTCGGCGAGGGCTTCGGCGTGACGGTGAACCCCGAGTTTCTGCGGGAGGGGAGCGCGCTCGACGACTTCCGGACTCCGCCGATGACGCTGGTGGGACACAACTACCGGTCGGACGCACAACCCACCCTCGCATTGTATGCGGGCGTCGGCGCGCCGCTCGTCACGACAAGCATCCGGACGGCCGAGATGATCAAGTACGTCAACAACACCTGGCATGCACTGAAGGTGTGCTTTGCCAACGAGATCGGCAATCTGTGCAAGAAAGTACAGGTCGACAGTCACGAGGTGATGGACATCTTCTGCCGCGACACCAAGCTGAACGTGTCCGCGATGTACCTCAAGCCGGGGTTCGCATTCGGGGGGTCATGCCTGCCGAAGGACGTGCGCGCGTTGCAATACCGGGGCAGGGAAGTGGACGTGGACATGCCCGTGATTCAGTCGATTCTCGCCAGCAATCAGCGGCAGATCCAGCAGGCGATCGACCAGGTGCTCGACACGGGACGCAAACGCGTCGGGCTGCTCGGCTTCAGCTTCAAGGCGGGCACGGACGATCTGCGCGAGAGCCCGATGGTCATCCTCGCGGAGGCGCTCCTGGGCAAAGGCCTGCAGCTGCGCATCTACGATCGGAGCGTCTCGCTCGCCCGGCTGGTCGGCGCCAACCGCGAGTACATCAACCAGCAGATCCCGCACCTCTCGTCGCTGCTCTGCGACAGGATCGACGACGTGCTTGCGCACGCGGACGTCATCGTCGTGGGGAACGCAGCCGCGGAGTTCGGGGATGCGCTGCGGCGAACGCGGCCGGATCAACACGTCATCGACCTGGTGAGGGCGAACGTCGACCGGGAGAAGATTGCCGCACACTACGAGGGCATCTGCTGGTAGGGAGGCAGCAGCTACTGTTCGAAGAGCTGTGCGCTCAGCCCGTAGAACCGCTGCTCCCGGCCGATCCGGTAGGTCCTCGCGAGGTGTGACGGGATGAGCCGGGCGTCATCTTTGCTGTCCGACAGAATCAGCCAGACCCGTCCATGGTCCTGAACGATTGCGTCCAGAGCGCCGAGCTCCTCGGGTTGAACGCTCTCCCCGGCCCTGAACCGGCGGGGGGGGAAGCCTGCAAGCGGCAGATCCTGACGGTGCGAATAGTAGCGGAATCCCTGGCGTCTGCTGGTTTGGTGAAAGAGGATCAGATCGCCAGGTTCGGCGGCGCCCTCCACATAGTGAGTCAGATCGCGCCAGTTCTCCTTGGTCGTACACTGTTCCCACCTCACCGTATTCACCGTCGACAGCGCTGCCAGCAGGAGCCCGACGGCAGTTCCGACGGCGCGCGGCCGAATGGAGATGATGCCGCGCGCCACGAGAATCGTGAGCGGCGCCAGGGAAGCCATCGCGACGCGCGACATGAAGATCGGCACCACCACGCGGGAGAGGAGCCACGGCAGCGCGATAGGCACGATCGTCCAGATCGTGAGGACGGTGAACGCCACGAGCGGCGGGAGCTCGGTATCGGCCGCTTTCGCGGACGCCGAAGGGGCGGCACCGAGCATGGCCGCGCTGCCGGCCAGCGCGAGCGCGACTGCGAAGAAGAACAGCTGCGGGGAACCTGCCATCTCGATCAGGACGTCGACGATCGACCCGGCCGTCGGAGGCGGAAGCCAGAACACGCCTCCGAGCCGGCTCAACTGCTGGCTGGAAATGTACAGCCACGGCGCAACGCAGACGGCGACAGCGATCTGCAAGCGAAGCCATCTGCCAGGCTTCGTCGATGGGGCGGCGATCGGCGACCAGCGCGTCGCAGCCCAGCACAACTGGTGCGCCAGCAGAACGAAGAGACCCACGGTGTGGGCGTAGAACGTGCCGACCGAGCTCGCCACGTACAAGAGGTCGATGCTGCGATGCCGTCCGGGTAGTTTCACGAACGCATACATGCTGAGCGTCGCGAAGCAAGACAGCATGCTGTACATCCGGGCTTCTCGAGAATATAAGACATGAAACAGGGATGTAGCCATCAGCAGAGCAACCCAGAGGGACAGCACGCTCCCTCCGAGCGCGCGCGCCAGGGCATAGCTTGCTGCAATACCGCCTATGCCAAACACGACCGAGAGCGATCGAAGCGCCGCTTCGTCCTCTCCGAACAGCAGCGCCCATCCGTGCAAGAGTTGGTAATAGATGGGCGGGTTGTTGTCCGTCGTCGCACTCGCGTGCGCGATCTCGATGAGAGAGGTGCGGGCCTGCAGCGCGCTGTGAGCCTCGTCGTGCCAGAGGCTCTCACGGCCAAGATCGGCCGTTCTCAGCAGAGTCGCGAACAGCAGAACAAGCGTCAGCGCGAAGAACTGCTGCGGCCGCGTCATTTTCGTCTCAGCCATGGCAAGAACAGCGTTACATCAGTATCCCGACGCCGCCCGGGCGTCAAGTTTGCAGGGTGTTAGGGCGTCATGCAGCGTGAAGGGTGGGGCCCCGGCTCAGCCGGGGCGGTAGATTTCGAGGCCCGTATGAGGCGCCGGCGCTTCGCGCGCTGCATTCTTCGCGCCGAGAATGCGATCGCGGCCGGCAGCTTCGTGGACGCGCGCGCAGCGCTCGATGAAGCCAACGAGCTGGCGTCTGGCGCGGCCGAGGTGTCCGCGCTCGAAGCGAGAATGGCCCCCGGCGCGGACGTGCTCTCGGCTCCGGCACAAGTGGTCGTGCCGGACGACTTGCCGCTCGCCACCGAAGGCGAGGGAATCTCTGATGACGTCATCATCGATGGAATCTCAGCTGACGTCGGAGACCCCGTCGTGGCCAATCCGGAGCAGGTCGAGCTCGACCGTTCCGGTCCTTGGGTATTGACCCGGAACCGGCGACCCAGTCCGTTCCGGCGCGTGGCCCTCGCCGTCGGTCAGCTGGCCTTGGTGGGCGGAGTGGGATACGGCTTGGTACAGCTCTCTGTTACGAAGTCCCCAAGCGAGAACTCACAAACGGTCAGCGAGCGTACCATTGATGCCCCGGTTACCCACGCAGCCCCCGCGGCACCAATCACATCGGCCCCGTCACCAGAACCGGAACCGGCCCGATCACAAGAACCAGTAAGGGCGGCGACCCTGAAGCCACCCAAACGGGTCATCCTCGCGGGTGCGAGCGGAGCACTCCCGCCCCCGTCGACGGCTCCTCGAAAGGATTCCCGCGACAAGCGCAAGGAGACGACTGAAGTCGTCATTCGACCGCCGTACAGGCCGTCCCTCCGTTCGGTTTCGCGGCCCAGCCTGACAACGCCACCTGCCCCGGTCGCACCACCATCACCGCACGCAGAATCGCCGACCGTAGCGCCTCTGGCGGCTGCGGAACCGGCCGGGACACCCGCGCCGGAGCCGGTCGCAACTACCGGTGGGAGCGTAGACGCTCGCACTGATGCTTCTCTACTCGCGCCGCGAGCTGCGGGAACGTCAGCGGGCGACGATGAGTCGCAGATACGCACGGTGCTGAGACGATATGAATCGGCCTACAACCGGCTCGATGTCAAGGCTGTCGTCGATGTCTGGCCAAACCTCGACTCAGGCGCGCTGGATCGCGCGTTCAAGGACCTCATAGCTCAGAGAATCTCTCTCGGCTCCTGTGAGATCACGAAGATTGGGGATCTCGGCGTCGCCACGTGCGTCGGCCGGGCCACGTGGCAGCCGCGGATCGGTGCCGGGCTGCAGACGGCCAATCGATACTGGGCGTTCAACCTGCGAAGGAAACCTGAAGGCTGGCGGATCGAGCAGATACGCGTGAGATAGTCCTTCGGCGAGGTTTCGCCGGACGCCCGCTCGTTCCACGGTGCGAGCGAGCATGGCGAGAGAGCGTGTCGGGGAGTCCGAGGGGCGAAGCCCCTCGGATGAGAGACGCGGCTAGCACGACCGGCGCCCGATGCGCGGACAGGTTGTCCAATACCACGTGCACCTCCAGCGCCGGCTCGACGCTCGCGTCGATCTCGCGCAGGAACGCGACGAAATCCTGCGCCCGATGCTGCGGTTTGCAGCGCGCGAGGACCTCGCCCGTCGCGATGTTCAGCGCGGCGAAGAGGTCGAGCGTGCCGTTCCGAATGTAGTTATGCGTGCGTCGTTCGGGCTGCCCGATGTCCATCGGCAAGATCGGTTGCGCCCGCTCGAGCGCCTGGATCTGGGATTTCTCGTCGAACGAGAACACCACCGCATTCGTGGGCGGATACATGTACAGACCCACGACATCGCGGATCTTCTCGATGAGCTGCGGGTCCGGCGACATCTTGAACGATTCGGTGACGTGCGGCTTGAGGCCAAACGTGCGCCAGATGCGACCGATGGTCGTGTGGCTCATGCCCGCCTTCGCCGCCATCGTTCGGGTGCTCCAGTGGGTCTCGCCCGGGGGCGTCGTCTGAAGGGTGGTCACGATCACCGCCTCGACGTCCTCATCCGAGATCGTGCGTGGGGTCCCGACGCGAGGCTCGTCATAGAGGCCGTCCAGCCGTCGGTCGCTAGCGCATCGTGTACTCGATGGCGATGGTTGGAACGAGGGACGCGCTCAGCCCACGGTCGCCAAGTGCCCAGGCAACGTGCCCGCCGACCACGAACGTATCCGCGATATTCCACTTGACGCTCGGGATCACGGTCACGAGCGTTCGTCCGTCAAGCGACGTCGTCAGCCTGTAGGTGTCGACGTTGCTCACCGTAGGATGCGGGGCGCTCGCCAAGATGAACTGCCCGATCCCCGACACGTGCCGCCGCAGGATCTCGATAGTCACCGTTGCGCGAGGATGAGGGGCCACAGAAAGCGCGCCGGCCATGACCGTCTCGTCCGAGCTGCCGCCGCGGACGATCCCGGCGTTCGCGTGAAAGCTGACAGGGCCGCTTTCGACGGACGCCACGCTGAGGAGCCGCCAGGAAGCGGTCCCTGCGCCTAACAAGTTCTCCTCGTCTCCCGTCGGCAGTCGCACCTCTCCGGCAATCGCAACGCCCCCATACCGAGTCGTCAAGGCCGCGTACTTCGCTCTCACGGCGATATCCGCGACGCCGGTGGCTGTCCCCGATGCTGCGGCCTGCGCGAACGGCGTGCCACGGTACACGTTGAGTCGCTCACCATCGAGGGTGATCCGCGCCATCGGCACCGCGGCGCCAACCTCGAGGTGATCGGTGATGCCGATATTCGCGAACAGCGTGATGGTGCTGACCCGGAGGCTCATCGTGAGCGAGTCGACGTCGAACGGCGTGGCTTCATCGCGGAACTTGTTCGCCACAGTCACGAGGCTCCCGTCATCGAGGTGGTAGCCGTCCAACTGCGTGTAGTTGGTGGTCGACGCCGCCATTCCGAACGACATCCAGCCCTGCCCGGCCGTCAGCGCACGCTCGACGAAGAATGGGCCGAAGCTCCCGGACGCGCGCTCGACGGTGCCGAGCTCCGGATTGAGGCGGTACACGAAACCGCCGGACGACGTGGCAATCGGCGCTGAGGTGAGATTCACGAGCAGGGCGCGGGCGATCGTGTCAGCCACCGCCTCGGCCACCGCTCGATCCCGCTCGAAGTCTGCCGTTTGAACCGCCTGGTTCGTCATGAGGACGCCAATGGCGTCGCGGAGGGTGCCTTGCGCGCCGGCGATCGCCGGCGTCAGGAACACACTCGACATGACTAGACAACCGATACCCGTCCTCGTCATCCACGTCCTCATTTTTCACCCTTGACCTCTGAAGCCACGACGCTGCCGTCTGGCTGGCGACGGCCTTTGACCTCAACGTCGTCGTTGTTGCGCAATTCGGTGCATTTCCCTCGTGAGAACGAGGTTTGTGCGTTGGTCGTCACGGCCGTGCCGCCGATCGTGAAGCGGATGGCGGGACACGTCCCCGACAGCGATTGCAGGCGGCCCGACAGTTTCACTTCCGGGGCCGGCTGGGAGGCGGTGGTGGCGTCGGTGCTGGTGGCGTGGGTGGCGTCGGCGCGGGTGGTGTCGGCGGCGTTGGCGCGGGTGGTGTCGGCGGCGTTGGCGCGGGTGGCGTCGGGCCGGGTGCGGGCGCGAGCTGCGTGACGGTCAGCTGCTGGCCGGCTACGTTCACCGAACCCGACCTCGCTCCAGACTGATTGCCGGCAACCGTGACCGCCACGCTCCCGGTGCCCCGGCCGGAGGCGGGCGCCACGGTCATCCACGTCACCTCGCTGGCGGCTCGCCAGTCGCAGAGCTCGTGCGTGCCGATCTGAAGGCGCAGGTCTGCGCCCTGGGCCGCAATCGAGACGGGAGGCCGGGACACGTCGAACCGGCATGTCCCAGCCTGCTGAGCGAGCTCGACGCGCTCCTCCCCGATCCGCAGGGTGCCGCTTCGACCAACCGGAGCTGGATTCAGATCGACCCTGAAGGCGATGGTCCCGTCGCCCTGGCCCTGCGCGCCCGACGTGATAGAGGCCCAGGAAGCCTCAGACGCGGCGGACCAGGAACACTCGCGGCCAACGGTGACCGCGACACTGCCGGTCCCGCCGTCAGGACTGAACGATCGGCGGGATGCGTCAAAGCTGGGCTGACAACGCTGCGCCGCGGTCGTCGGCGCGGTCACGCTGGTCGTTGTGGAGCTTCCGCAGGCGGCAGCCAGCGCGCTCGCGCTGATTATCAACGGAAGAGCTGACCGCACGCTTGCCACGACTGAGTCCGACATGCACAAGCGTCGCCACTCGAGATCGGTCCGCGTCAGCGTCAGCGAGAGTCGACTGTGCCATGACGCGGAAACTGTTTTCCCACATTCGCCTGATTCGTTCGCTTTATAGGAGGGTCAGCGGTCGACGCCGCCTTCGAGGCACGGACGCACTTTCAGCCGGTCTGTCTATTGCCAATCTCCGAACAGCTGGAAAGCAGCCCAATAGAAGGGGTGCGCAAAGGCCCGATTGAGGCCGCTTCCCGGCCGCGCCGCGCGCACCAAATCGATCTGTGCCGCCCTCAGAGCCTCGGCTTTGGACATGCCGGTCGTCAGATGCCCGTAAAAGCGCGACATGAGTACTGCCGTCAGTCGTCGGCGACGCTCCACAATGACGCCACGACGGATCGCGCCCCTGCATAGTGGAACGCTCGAGTCAGGCCCACCAACCCCTCGCCAGCGAGCTCCGGACCGAGTGCGGTTTCGCACGCTGACAGCGTCACGAGGTCCGCGTCGAGGCGGATGTGTTCAAGCACTTCCCGACGTCTGGAGCAGTCCGTTCTCGCTGCTTGATCGGGCAGGTAGGAGGGACAGCACCAGTGCCGAGTTCAACGGAAAGCGCCGATCGACCAGACCGTGCGAGGCGAAATGGACGTACCGAATGTTGGTGCCAACCGACTTCGCGCGCTGTTCTGTAGCGTCCGGTCCTAGATAGGCCGTCGCTCGATCGCCGAACAAGCGGACGATGCTGGTGACCTCGCGACGCGTGGCCGGCAACGGTTGGAGGTTCCTTCCTTCTCGCGCGCCGACACTCGGGACGGGCGCGGCGGATTTCGACGCTTGCGAGTAATAGGATCGCCAAAGGCGACGAGCGCGGTGCCGGATGACCACTCATTCGCACCTCGGCGACGCTTCTTCAGCTCATCGTACACGGTTGCCGACACCACGACGTGCAGTGGCTTCCATTCGATCAGATAGCGCGATCGGGCCGTCTTGCTGGCGGGCGTCATCAATGTGGCAAACGGCAGGGAGTGAACGGGCCGTCGCCGACGATGAGGATCCGGGAACATGCGGCAACCAGTGGTTCGGCCGGTTGGACCAGCAGCCGGTTCAGTCGTTGAGCTTCCTGCGCGAGCGGAGCGTGCACCGTGTTGAGTGCCAGGCCCCTTACACCTCGCGCGCTCCCCTGGGTGGACACCTGACCGCCAATGAGCGTGCGGAGCTTCCGGATTGATTCCCGCAGGCTCGCTTCGCCCATCTCAACCGTGAACACCGAGACTCCGGAAGACGGCGACGCGTTCTCGTCGGGTCGGCGCACGGCAAACAGGGTGGTCGTGCGTTCACCCACTGAGTAGGCCAGCAGGAGCGTTCCCCGATCGAGCGAGGCCTGGACGGAGGGGAGATCGAGTGGTTCCGGGTACTGCAAGGCGGCGAAACGCGGCGACGACTTCCGGATTTGTTCACCAGCTCCGCGCGCCGATCGCGAACGTCTCGAAAACGTGCAATCAGGCGTTCGACCTCGTCGGGTTTGTCGGCGCTGACCGCCCGCAACGCCGCCTGGATGCGATCGTGCTCTACGTCGAGATCGCGCCGCGCGCGCGCCAGGTCAGCGGGCACGTCCGCTGACAGCACGAGATCTCGTTCGGCCAGCATGGCGAGCAGCGATCGGGCGCGCGCACGCTCGAGCACGCGAAACGCGCCAGCGGTGTCCTTGCGTTGCAACTGCAGCTCGACGGTATCGCCGTAGTAATAGGAGTATTTCGCCCCGAAAGTGGCGCGCACGTCATCCGCGCCGCCCATGCGCCCAGTGTGGGCCTCGAGCGCATCCAGCGCGCGCAGGTAGTGGGCGATCGTCTCGTCTGGTACGCCCCGCACTTTGGGCGAGCGCTCCGAGCCTCGCGCAGGGTCTCGGCAGCTTCGAGGCTGTCTGGCGCGCGCTGTTCGACGATCGACCAGGCGTCGGTGTAGTAGCGTTCGGCCTCCCGCCGGTCGCCGCGGGCGAGCGCAACGCCGCCGAGATTGTAGAGACTGTCCGCGACTTCCACACTTCCAGGCGCGAGCTTCTGGCGAATGTCGAGCGCACGTCGGTGCAGCATCTCTGCCTGCCGAAGGTCACCAGTGACTTTTGCCACATTGCCCGCGTTGTTGAGCACCACGGAGTGCGCCACGCTCAGTGGGGCTTCTCGTTCGAAGATCGTCAGGGCGCGAGCGTGAAGCTCCATGGCCTTGGAATACTCTCCCAGCTGACGGGCGATGTTGCCGAGACCCGTGAGAATCGCCGCCAGGTCTGTACCCTTGCGCCCACCTTTTTTCTGCGATCGCCAGCGCCCGCTCCTGGTAGTCGCGCGCGCTTTCCAGGTCGCCGCGCTTTTTCATGACGTTTGCAAGGTTCGTCAAAGACGCGCCCATTTGCGGGCTCTCGGGTATTCTCGTTTCGTAGATTCGATGCGCTCGTCTGTACAAGTTCTTCGGCGCGCGCGAGCTCGCCCCGTCGTTCCAGGACGAGCCCGAGGTTGTTCAAGCACTCCGCTTCCTCGATCGAGGCCGGCGCGATCTTGCCGACAATGGCAATCGACCGCTCGTGCGCCCTCTCAGCGGCCGCGAGATCCCCGGCTGCTGCGCGACGTTGCCGATGTTCGAGAGCAGGCTGGACACCGCCAGGCTGCCCGGATTCTGCGCTTCCGTGATGCCCAGCGCCTGCTCGTAACGTTGCTGCGAGGCTGTGAGATCACCCCGCTCCTGCGCGACCAGGCCAAGCGCGTTCAAGCTCACGGCTTCGTCGAAACTGCCAGGCGAGAGTGTCCGCACGATGGCCAGCGCCCGGGTGTGATAGCCCTCAGCCGACAGCAGATCGCCGCTGCGCAGGCCGAGATTGCCTAGACGGCCCAGGGCGCGCGCCGTCTCCGAGCTTCCGGGCGCGCGCGATTCCGTGATGCGCAACGCCTGCTTATACAGATCGGTTGCCGTGTCGAACTTCCCCCGCGACAACGCCAGCGCGCCGAGATTTGAGAGGCTGGCTGCCAGCTCCAGGCTTGCAGGCGCTTGCGCGTCGAAGAGAGCATGCGAGCGGCGGAAGGCTTCTTCAGCGACGGTATGGTCGCCGCGCTGAAACGCTGTCCATCCCAGCCTGCCGAGCGAGGCGGCGCAGGCGAGGGTGTCGCAGCCCTGACGCTCGCGGAGACTCACGGCCTGCTGGTAGGCCGCCGAGGCTTACCTTGAGCGCGCTCTGCCTCTCGACGCGCGTCCACGCGCATCCCAGATGGTCGCGAGAACCTCGGGGTTCTGACGATCCGCTGCCGCAGCGATCGCGCTTTGATATGCCGTCTGCGCCTCATCGAACTTGCGATCCTCCGACAGGCTTTCAGCAAGCCGCGCGAACAGCCACGCGGCAAGCTCCCCGTCGCCGCTCTTTGCCGTTTGATCGGCCAGGTCCCTCCACACCGAAGTCCCTGCGGCCAGGTCCTTGGCCTCAATCAGCTGTTTCCCGTGGTCGTAGAGGCGGCCGGTCGCGTCGGGCAACTGAGGACGGGTCATGAGCATCCATCTGCCCGCTGGCACTCGAACAGAAAATGGTTGCCCGCTGCGAACGCCCGAGAGCATGACCTCGCCCCGCGGCGCCTGTTCCACCTCCACAGCCACCAGTCGAACGGCGTCCGGACGAGGCCGCGTGCTTCACGCGGATTTGCCGGCGGCACCACGCCTCGTTCCCACCGCTCCAGGACATCGCCGGGCTTCAGCCCGGCGCGTTCCCCGGCGGATCCTTTGCCGACAGCCTCGACAAGGACACCGGCCGGGGCGGTCTGCGACCGGGCCGGAACGTCGAGAGCCGTAAGCCCTGCGACAATTGCCAGAAGAAGCCGGCGAGACGAGACCATCGGGCCTTCGCGCCTCCTGGTTTGAAACCTGTCTTCCGTTGAGCGTGGTATTGCCCGGGGAAATGAGGCTTGCTACACGAGACGGATGCTATCCACTCGAGCGATCCAGGTCAATTCGGTGACCTCGATGGTGCTCGGGCGGCTCGTTCTCGATCGTCGGCAAAGAGTGGCCGGCGATGAAAGGCACCTGGAGAGCGGAGCACGACGAACTCATCGTCACGACCACGGGCGGCCCGCGCGACGCGTGCAGCGGAGCGGGGAAGCAGTCGGGATGTCGCCGGATCTACTGCTGCTGGTAAATCCGAATGTAGTCGACTTCCAGCTGACGCACCAGCGTCTGACTCGTCAGGACCGAGCCCCAGTCCCGTTCCCACTGATTGTCGATCATCATGTGCAGGATCAGCTGCATCGGACCACTCTCGATGGTGCTCGAGTTGCCGTTGAACTGGCCGCACTTCACGCCGTCGATGTACCACGCGACGGAGGTCGGCTGCCAGTCCAGCCCGAACCGCACGAAATCGGTCGAATAGTCCCGCGTCTGGCACGCCCCGTTGTTGTGCAGGCCGTTGTTGGGCGTGAACGACGTGCTGCGCCCGTTGTAGTGATACGTCATGAAGATGGTGTCCGAGTGCCCACCGAGGATCTCGACGATGTCGATCTCGGTGTTGTAGGTGAAGCTCGGATTCGTCGGGAGCATCCAGAACGCGGTAAAGAATCCTGGCGTCCCGGGAAACTTCATGCGCGACTCGACGTAGCCGTACGTGAACGGGAACAGATACGGCGATCCATTGTCCGCGCGCGGCCGCGCGGTCGACACGAGCCCGGCTTTGTACGTGCACTGACCCTGGTAGCAGGCGCTGCTCGCGTATGGTGGGGCGAGCGGTTCGGCCACCAGCTTGGCGGTGCCGTTGCTGACCTGCACCTGTGACGGCAGGTACCGCTCCTTGCCTGTATTGAAGGACGCCGTACAGGCGCCAAAATTCCAGTCGAAGCAGGGCGTGAGTTTCGTCAGGTCGAGCGCCGTGCCGCTGAACTCTTCGGTGTAGATCAATCTCCACTGCTTGCCGGGTGCAACCGGGCCAGGCGGCGCCGGGACGCAGTTCGGCGGCGTGCCGATCAGGCCGCCGGCACACGAGGCGCTCCCGTCGAGAATCCGGAAATTCTTTGGCGCCAGCGGAACGCCGGCCTGGGCAAGTGCCGCCGCGAGGACCAGCCATCGAAGGGTAGCCATGGTGCTCAGTGAGTCAGGCAAGATGGACGCCACGCAACCGGGGGCCCGGGTCCACAGGATCTCGTGGATTCCAGATGGTTTGGGAACGACCGGCTCTGACCGCCGGCACGGATCTGAGTGCGGCACGCGCGAGATCTGTGATCCGAAGGCACATTTCGTGCCCGGTTCAGGATGTCATGCACCGCTGTGCGCTATCATGTCGGCATGTCAAACGTGCCAACCGTTCCGTTGCTCGCGAGCCTCGCGCTCACGGCGATCGGAGTGGCCGCGTTCGCACAAGGTCAGCCCCCTCCGCAGCCGCCGGCGCAGCAGCCGCCACCGCAGTACTCGGCCCAGCTGAACGTCGGCGATCGAGCGCCCGACTTCAAGCTGCCGGGCTCTGACGGCAAAACGCACTCGCTGTCGGACTACAAAGGGCAGACCGTCGTGCTGGCGTGGTTCCCGAAAGCCTTCACCGGTGGTTGAACCGCGGAGTGCAAATCGCTCCGTGAGAGCAGCCAGGTTCTGAAGACCTACGCCATCACCTACTTCATGGCGAGCGTCGACACCCCCGAAGACAACACGAAGTTCGCTCAGGACAATCACGCGGACTTTCCCATCCTCGCGGATCCGTCGAAGGAGACCGCGCGGGCGTACGGTGTGATCCGTACCGACGTGCCTCCGGAGCGTCAGCTGGCCGCGCGCTGGACGTTCTACATCGGCGGCGACGGAAAGATTCTCGCCATCGACAAAACGCCGACGACGGCCACCGCCGGCGATGTCATGGTGAAGAAGCTCGACGAGCTCGGCGTGAAGAAGAAGTAAGTAAACCCTGCAAGAACGCTGGCCCGACCGCACGGCTACTGGGATGCAGCGCAGTAACAGGCGCGACGATCGTCGCTATGCCCCGCGGCGGTTGGGCAGAAACGACTGGGTTTACCGGGGCTCGGACGACCGCTACTACTGCACACGCGACGATGGCACCACAGGCTTGATCATCGGCGGCATCGGTGGTGCCGTGCTCGGCCACATCATCGCTCCCGGCGGATCCAAGACGCTCGGCACGATCATCGGCGCCGGCGCCGGGGCACTGCTTGGCAGGGCCATCGACGACGGCGACGTCGTCTGCCGCTGATTTCGCGACATGCTGACGTGGGCCCGTGAATGAGCGGGCCCACACGTCCTCCGTCAGCGCGGATCCGGCACAGGCACGCCGGGCTTCACATCCACGTTGTGGTAAGCCACGATCTTCCACTCGCCGCCGTCCTTTTTCAGGACCTGTAACAGACGAGTACGAAGGCGTCCGTTTGCGTCCAGCTGCAGGACCGGCGGCGGTCCTGGCTTGGAGAATCCCGATACCGAGGTCAGCGTTTCTGCGATGGCTACGTCGGGTCGAATGAACCTGAGGGACACGATGTCCTGTTTGAGCGTGGTTCCGCGAAAGTCGCCCTTGAAAATGACGTCGTGCCGGTCTCGAAACTCCTGATATCCAGTAAAGAACTGCCCCCGGATATTCGTGAAGGTCCCATCCGCCGCGAAATGCCTCGAGTAGGCGTCGGTATCACCCTTGTTCCACGCGGCGACTTCGCTGTCGAGAATCCGGCGAATGGTCGCCTCGTCAGGATTGTTCTGGGCGCCGATTGCGCCCAGGGGCAACACCAGGCCGAGAAACACCGCGACACCGACCGATGCTCGACCGACACCTCTATTGCGGACCCTGAGAAGGCTCTGCATCCTCGTCCTCCGATGCGACGTCATACATGACGTCGCTGGTCAGGAGTATGTTATCGGTTCCGGGATGTCGATCCGGGCGTTTCTCGTTCGACATGTTGGCAGGGGAGGGAAGGTGACGTCATGAACATCGTGCTCTGGGTCCTGCAGATACTGCTCGCGGTTGCGTTCTTCGCCCACGGCTGGCTCTTTCTCTCGCCGCCGGCGGCGATCGCCGAACAGATCAACGCGACGCTGCCGCGCTGGTTCCAGCTCTTCCTCGGCATCGCGGAAATGCTGGCCGCGGTGGGACTCACACTTCCGGGACTGACGCGAATCATGCCGTGGCTGGTCACGTGGGCGGCCGCCGGGATCATGATCGTGATGGTGTCGGCGACGATCTTCCATCTGATGCGGGGCGAGATGAGCTCGGCGGCAATCACGCTGTTGCTGCTCGTTATGGCGACGTTCGTCGCGTACATGCGGCAGCGTGTGCTGCCGATTGGCGTCCGGCGCGCCGCGTAGTCAAAGGAGGCGATTCGAGGTCGGATCGGTCGTTCTATCCTTATCGATCCTCGACCGGAGTCCAGGTCTTGTCCGGGTTGAATCGATCCATCGTCTTGAAGAGCTTCAGCGTGTCGGCCCCGAGGTCCTTCTCGTAGACGACGCCGTCGTGGCTGACGATGAACGTCTGTACACCGGTGACGCCATACTCGGCGGGCGAGGCGACGAGGGCGAACCCGCCGATCATCACGCCCTTGACGACGAAGTCCAGTGCTCCGAGCGGCGCCGCGGGCCCCTGTCCCTTCAGCACCTTGAAGAAGTAGCCGTTGTACGGCTCGGCGCGATCTGAATAGCCCTGCTCGATCGCGCGCGCGATCGCCTTCGCCGACCGGACCGGCCCACGATCCGTCGGGATTCTTCCAGGCCAGGCCGTCCTGCTTTCCGGGCGTGCTGATGATGCGCTGGGCGTATTGATTGACGGTGGAGCCGTCGCGCTTCGTCAGCGCGTATTCGTGCTGCGCCTCGACGAAGCCGCGGCAGACCTCGATGGCGTCCAGCTCGTTGCTGCCGACGCGCCGGTTGAGGATCTCGTCGTGTCCGGCCTTGGCGTCGAACGACCACTTGCCGTCCTTCCTGACGATCGGCACCGGCAGCGGCCAGTCGTTGTTGCCCGACAGAGAGGATGGCGCGGTTCGCGTTCGCCGGATCGACGGCGACGGTCTTGCGCTCACGCGCCCTGGCGGCGAACTCGTGCAGCCCGGTTCTTGTCCTGGACGGCATCGCCGGTCACGACGAGATCGCGACCCTCGGCGCCGAAGATGCTCTCGAGAGCGGCGACGTCGAACGCTTCCGCCGCCGCAATCAGCGCGTCAGCGGCTTGCTGCGGTGTGGCGAAGGTTCCTCGCGCTCGCCGGAGCGTTTCGACGATGTCTGCGCCGCCGGCGGTGAGCGCCAGCGCCAGCGAGCCGGCGCAGAGGAGACCGCGCATGAAACCGACTCTCATCATTCACCTCCGCCGTCCACCACCGCCGACCGCCGCCGCGAGCCACCCCTGCTGCTGAGAGCCGCGGCTGCTGCTGGCGTTGGCGCGGTTGCCTCCGCCCGAGCTGCCACTGAAGGCGCTGCTGCTCGGCGACCCGGAGCTGCGCGGAACCTCGCGGCTGCCGACGCGGTCTCCGCCGCCGCCGCTGCGGTTGGCGCCGCGTCCCTCGCGCCCGCGCTCGACGCCGGCGCTGCGGTTGGCACCCGCGTCCCTCGCGCCCGCGGTTCGCTCGCCGGCGCCTGCCTGCCGATCCGCTCCGCTCTGCGCTGCTGCGGTCCGCGCGCTCGACTGCCGTGACGCCAGCGAGTCGCCGCGCGCCGTTCCACCGTACCGATCGGCTGTGGCCCTGTTCGCGTACGGCGCGCCGCCCCGGTGCGCCGAATTGTGCTGCCACTTGTTGAGTTGCCCGACCCGATTGCCGCTGACGTTGGTGTTCCGTTGATGTTGTTGTTGCGGACGAAATTGTTGTTCACGTTGATGTCGATGTCGTTGCCTCCCCATCCGCAGCCCCAGCCCCAGCCGCCGCCGCCCCACGCCGCGCCGACGGCGACGCCGACGCCGAACGAGATCATGCTGCTGGCGATCGACGGCGCCCGTCGGGTACGGCGGGTAGTAGATCGGCGGGTACGGATAGATGGGCGGCCCGTAGACCACCGTCGGACTGTACGACGGCACGTACACGACTTCAGTGCTGGCTGGCTCCACGACCACCACGGTCTTGTTCTCGACGACCTTGGTTTCCACCTTCTGCTGTTCGTTCGACGTGAGCGCGCCGGTGCCCTGCGCTTTCTTGCGCATGCGCTGCACCGCGTCCATCACGTCGCTTTGCTGCGCGAGAAAGGCGTTGCCGAGATCCGTCGTCCACTGGATGTCGTTCGCCAGCCGACTGACGACGTCGGGAAGCACGACCATCGCCTGAATGCTCGGATCCCAGGGCTGCTTCAACGCTGCGTCCGTCAGCGCCTTGTCCTTGAGGTTCTTGTTCTTCTCCAGCCACTGCTGAAGCTGGATGATCTCCAGCGGATACGTCGACGCCACGAGCGTCTGGCTCAGCAGCGGATCCGGATACAGCGCGATGGGCGCCACCAGGGAATCCAGCTGGTCGGCGGGAATCGTCGCGGCCGCCGGCTCGGCTGCGGCCTGGGCCGGCTGTTGTGTCGGCGCCTGTGGCGCCGGTTGGGCGCGCGCGCCCGTACCGGCCGGGACAAGGAGCGCTGCGCAGACGAGCGCGACCGACCGGGCCGCATTGGTCCTAAGGTGCAGTGCCGTTCGAGAGATGGGTCCTAGCATATCGATTACCTCGTCCTTGCCACCGCTAGGCCTCGGCCAGACGCGTGCTCGAGATTCGTTGTACCCCTCGATACTACTTCAGACCGGCACACGGCCGCGCGCAATTGGTCCAAGGTCCAATGGCCGGCCGCGTCGGCGCGCCGTTAGAGGGCTCGAGACAATGCGACCATCACGAGGCGCGCACGAGTTCGACCGCCATCTGACCTGATGTCACGTAGTCGATCTTGCCGGTGCCGAGGATCGGCACCTTCGGCACGGGCACGATCGTGCGCGGCACGAAGATCTCGGGAAGTCCGGCCTCGCGCGCCGCGGTCGCCAGCGCCGCGCGGCTGGCGTCGGCGCGTTCGGTGACGAGCACGAGCTGCTCGCCGCGCTTCGGGTCGGGCACCGCTCACGACCGCGTGCTGCTCGTCGGGCCAGAGCTTCGCCACGAAGTCTTCGACGGCGCCGAGCGGCACCATCTCGCCCGCGACCTTCGCGAAGCGCTTCGCGCGCCCCTTGATCGTCACGAAGCCCTCGGCGTCGATCTCGACGATGTCGCCGGTGTCGTACCAGCCGTCCGCCGGCGGCTCGAGCACGCCCGGCTTCTCGGCGCGCAGGTAGCCGAGCATCACGTTCGGGCCGTGCACGAAGAGCCGGCCGCCCTCGTCGATGCCCTCGACCGCTCGAGCCGATGCTCGAATGCCCGGCAGCAGCCGGCCGACCGTGCCGGCCTTGAAGTGCATCGGCGTGTTCACCGCCAGCGCCGGCGATGTCTCGGTGGCGCCGTAGCCTTCGAGGATCCGGATGCCGAACTTCTCGAACCACACGCGCCGCGTCTCGGCCTTCACGCGCTCGGCGCCGGCGAAGACGTAGCGCACCGAGTAGAAGTCGTAGTTGTCGGCCACGCGCGCGTAGCCGGCGAGGAACGTGTCGGTGCCGAAGAGGATCGTGGCGTTGACGCCGTAGACGAGCTCGGGAACCGTCCGGTAGTGGAGCGGCGACGGATACAGGAACGTGCGGACGCCGGCGAGCAGCGGCAGCAGCAGGCCGCCCGTGAGCCCGAAGCTGTGAAACACCGGCAGCGCGTTGAAGACGATGTCCTTCGGGCTGATGTCGACGACGGATGCGAGCTGATGCCGGTTCGCGAGCAGGTTGCGATGGCTCAGCACGACACCCTTCGGCGTGCCCTCCGAGCCGGACGTGAAGAGCACCACCGCGGGATCGTTCGCGCGGGCCGCGGCTGTGATCGGGCCTGGCGAGCATCGATCGCATCAGCGCGCCGAGCCGCGACACGACGCCAATCTCCCGCTTGACGTCTTCGAGGTAGAGGATCGTCGGCATGCGGCTCGAGCGCCGCCACCAGCGCCTCGAGCTTCGCCTTCTCGACGAACGTGCGCGCCGTGACGATGAGCGCGATCTCCGCGCCGCGGCACGCGGCGATGCGCCGACGCCGGGCCGGTCGAGAAGTTGAGCATCGCCGGCACGCGCCGCTCGGCCTGCAGCGCGAAGAAGGTGACGAGCGACGGCGCGCGACGTCGGCAGCAGCACGCCGACGCGTTCGCCCTCGCGCGTCCGCTGCGCCAGCACACCGCCGAGCGCATAGCTGGCGGTGATCAGACCCCGGTAGCTCATCGGCCGCATCTCGATGTCGTCGGCGACGAGGTGGCCGCCGCCGTGCTGGTGGCGCGCCTCGAGCAGCGCGTCGAACAGCGTGGTATCGATGCGCGCGGTCGCGAACATCGACTGCACCATCTCGTCGCCGAGCGCGCGGCGCAGCGCGACGCGGCGCGCGCGGCCGGTCACGCCCTCGGGCGCCGTCAGCCTGCGCGGCGGCAGGATGCGGACGCGAATCCGCGGAAACAGGCGCCGCCGGACCTTGCCGGCCAGGCGCGAGAACGGCGTGAACTCCACGCCGTCGATGCGCACGGGCAGCAGCGCGGCCTTGGTGCGCTCGGCAATGACCGCGGGCCCTTCGTACACCTTCATCAGCGAGCCGGTCGTCGTGATGCGGCCTTCCGGAAAGATGATGCAGGCCGAGCCGGCTTCGACCGCGCGGATCATCGCGCGGATCGACAGCGGATTGGTCGGATCGACCGGCAGCGCGTTGACGAACACGAGGAACGGCTTCGCCCACCACTGCTTCGCGATGAGCGTGTCGACCGCGAAGATCGGATCGCCCGGCAGGAACGCGCCGAGCAGCAGGCCGTCGAGAAACGACGCGTGGTTGGCGGCGATCACCGCGTGCGGCAGCGCCGCACGCGCGTGCTCGAGCCCCTCCACTCTCACGCGGTAGAGCAGTCTGAGGATCAGCCGCAGGAGGCTCTTCGCCAGCGTCCGCCGCAGGATCCACGCCGCCACGAGCGCGACAGGGATGGTCAGCAGCCCGCACAGCGCGAAGAGCTCGCCCATCGTCAGCCCGCGTGCGAGGAGCGCAGCGGCGCCGACCGCGGCGATCGTCATCGCCAGCGCGTTGATGATGTTGTTGGCCGCGATGACGCGCGCGCGATGCGCCGGCTCGCTCTCGTGCTGCAGGATCGCGTAGAGCGGCACCGTGAAGAGACCGCCGGCCATCGCGACGCCGACCAGGTCGACGAGAATGCGCCAGCTTCCCGGCGAGCGCAGGAAGACCGATACGCGTCGCGAGTTCTGCGGCCGACGCGCGGCCGGCGCTGGCCGCGTGCAGATCCAAGGCGAAGAACGCCATCGCGGCGGCAGCGACCGGCACGAAGCGGGCGCTCACCTCGCCGTGCAGCAGCCGCTCGGCGAGAATCGATCCGATGCCGACGCCGACCGCGAAGAGCGCCAGCATCATCGTCACCACCTGCTCGTTGGCGAAGAGCACGTCCTTGGCAAACGACGGCAGCCCCGACACGACGGTTGCGCCGAACAGCCAGAACCAGGAGATCGCGAGGATCGGCAGCAGCAGCGCCGGACGCGACGTCACGTGACCGACGACGGCGATCGTGTCGCGCAGCAGACGCGGGCGCGGCGCATCGGCAGCCGAGGACGGCGCCGGCGGGATCTGACGCGCGGCAAGCCAGCCCAGGACCGCGCAGACAACGCCGCAGCCGCCGACGATGAGCGCCCCGTTGGCGAGCAGGACGACGCTGCCGCCGAGGATCGTGCCGAGCAGGATCGCGAGGAACGTGCCCGCCTCGATGAGCGCGTTGCCGGCGACCAGTTCGTCGTCGCGCAGGTGCTGCGGCAGCAGCGCGTACTTGATCGGGCCGAAGACGGTCGAATGCGTGCCGAGGCAGAAGAGCGCCGCGAGGAGCAGCGGCACGCTTTCCCGCCAGAGGCCCACCGCGCCGAGCGCCATGATGCCGATCTCGGCGACCTTGACCATGCGCGCGATGAACGACTTGTCGACGCGATCGGCCAGCGTGCCCGATGCGCCCGAGAAGAGGAAGAACGGCGCGATGAAGAGCGCGCCGGCCATCATCACCAGCGAGGCGGCGTTCAGGCCCGACTGCTCGGCCAGCCGGAACGTCACCACGATGCCCAGCGCGCTCTTCAGCAGGTTGTCGTTGAAGGCGCCGAGGAACTGCGTGACGAACAGCGGTGCGAACCGGCGGGCCGTCAGGAGCTGGACGAGAGGCGATCGCATGACGAGATCTCCTAGACGGATTTCACGGCGGCCCACGCCGCGGCGACGAGACGTTCACTCATCGAACCCATGCGGGATGGCAGCCGGCCGTAGGCGGCAAACGTGACCGGCTGCAGCACGACGCCGAAGACGAGTGCCGTGGCGAGGTCCGGAGGCTGGTCGGGAATCTCCTTCGACGCGATGCCGCGCTCGAGCACCGTGCGCACGACGTCGACCGGCGTCGGCGTTCCCGGCGCGAGCTTGCTCAACTGCCCGTGCTGCACGAACAGCAGGAACCGGAAGAGCGTCGGGTTCTCGTCGTGCGCGCTGACAGAAGCCGCGAATCATCGCCGCCAGCTTGCCGCGCGCCGTCGTCTCGGCGTCGGCGAGGGCCTCGAGCCGGCCCGCGAACTCCACGTAGTGGCGCTCGAAGACGGCCCACACGAGTTCGTCCTTGCTGACGAAGTGGCGATAGAGCGCACCCTCCGAAATATCGACCGCGCGGGCGATGTCCCGCACGCTGGTTTCGGCCACGCCCTTTTCGACGAAGAGGCGGATGGCGGCCTGCTCGATGCGGTCGCGCGTGTCGGTGAATCGATGTCGCGGCATTGCCCTGTCCTCAAACTCACTCGCCCACGGATGGGCTATGTGTGAGTAAACGATTATTCACATTATCCCGCAAAGCCCATCCGTGTCAACCGGTACCCTGAACGGGGACCGTACCCTTGACAGCCGCGATGTGTACCGGTACAACATGTACCATGACACAACGTCGCAGCTCCGGTGCGCGTCTGAAGGCGCCGCTCACCGACCTCGAGAACGACGTGATGCGCGTTGTCTGGGATTCGGGACCGTGTTCGGTCGAGGCTGTCTACGAGGTGGTCTCCCGGAGTCGCGATCTCAAGGAGACGACCGTTCGCACGTTGCTGCGCCGCCTCGAGGTCAAAGGGGTACCTGCGCCACGAGTCGGAAGGACGCGCGTACCTCTATCGGGCCACCGAGCCGTCGCGCAGCCTGGCCGCGCGGGCGGTGCGGGACATCATCGATCGCTTCTGTCAGGGCTCGGTGGAGGAGCTCGTCAGCGGCATGGTCGAGGCGAAGGCACTGAGCCAGGCCGAATTGAGCCGCCTCGAGGAATTCGCCCGCGAGCGGCGGAAGGGGAGCAAGTAAATGCCGGCGCTCTTCGTGGAAGTCGCCGTGCGAGCCGCGCTGATCGCCCTCGGCACGGCCTGCATCCTGTGGGCGTTGCGGATCAGGACGGCTGCCGTGCGACATGCGGCCTGGACGACCGTCGTCATCGCAATGCTGTTGCTGCCGATCTGGTCCGTCGCCGGTCCGAAGGTACGTCTGGCCGTGCTGCCGGCAAGCGCGGACTCACGGGACTTCGACTCGGCTCCGGCGAATCTCGCACCCCGGCCCCCGGTGACGTCCGGACCTGCACCGATCGCGGAGAACGCGTCAACGGTCAGCGATTCTGCACGAGGCCTGTGGATGTTCATCGCTGCGTACTTGTTCGGGGTATCGGCGCTGCTCATTCGGCTGGCGATTGGTACAGTGCACGCGGACAGACTGCGCCGACAGGCCGTGGTACACGCAGGACGCGCCACCAGCGCGCGCTGCGCCACGCCGATCACGGTGGGATGGCTGTCGCCCGTCCTGATTCTGCCTCAAGGATGGGAGCGCTGGTCCGCTGCGCAACTCGATGCCGTGCTGACCCATGAGCACGAGCACGCGCGCCGGCACGATCCGCTCGTCCAGTGGCTCGCGCTCCTCAACCGCGCGATCTTCTGGTTCCACCCGCTGGCGTGGTGGCTGGAACGAAGATTGGCGAACCTCGCCGAAGAGGCCTGCGACGCGGCGGTGATTCGGGCGGGACATTCACCGCAGGATTACTCCGACTACTTGATCGACATGGCGCGCGCGCTCAGGCGCCACGGCAGACGGCTGAATGTCGCCGGGATGGCGATGCCCGGCGGCGGCCTGCCCGACCGGATGCGACACATCTTCGAGGAGGGGCTGATGACGCCAACACCACGTACGCGGGTGATCTGCACTTTGGCCTTCTGCACGGCGTCGTCGGCGATCTTCGCCGCTGGCATGTTGGCGCCGCGGCTGGCCGTTGATCGCCCGAAGGCCACTGCGGTCGCACAAGTGAAATCGGATGCCCTCCTGCCCAAACCGGCGCCGGCAAAGCCTGCGCAGCAGCCGCACGCCGTAGCGAGCCTGGTAGACCACCCTCGTCCACTCACTCCTAAACGCGTAGAAGGCAAGCCGAGGTCCGTCAGCATCACGGACTTTACCGGCACCTGGGTGCTCGTCTCCAGCACCTACGCCGGCCGCGGGCGAGGCGGAACCGGCGTCTACGGCGTTGAACGCGAGGTCAAGGTGAGTATCGCCAGTGGCGCTCCCGTCAACTGCGGCACGGAGTGCACGATTGTCCAGAACGCCAGGACGCTGACCATCTCGCGTGCCGATCAGCCCGGTTCGACGCCGCCCGACGTCGGTATGGTGGTGCTGAACCTCGACGGGAGCGAGAGCACGATCACCCAATCCGACGGCGGTGAGTTCGCCGCACACGCGAAGCCCGACGGAGGCACGCTGGTCGTCACGCGCGACATGACGTATTCCTTCGTTACACAGACGCTGTCCCTCGAGGATGGCAAGCTGAAGGTTGTCACCAGATTCAGCAGGGCCGATGCACCGACGACGCTGACGTATGTGAAGAGATGACTTTCAGCGCAACGGCATCGTCCACTCAATCGAGTATGCGAGCACGAACAGAGCGACTCCAGGCACAAGCCAGATGAACAACCAATCGGTGACATGCTTCATCTGCTTCTGTTTCAGCACGACCGCGTACGCGCGCTGGTAGTCGCCGGCGATCCGCATCATGTCGCTCTCTTCCAACTCACGCGAAAAACACAGAATCGGATCCGTGTCCGTTCCCTGAGTGGCCAGCGCATCAATTCGGCCGGCCCGCGGGATGGTGCGCGTGATGATTTGATAGGCGGCGTAGTGATCGAGAACCGCCTTGATGTCCTCGTCGCTCTCGTGCGATTTCAACATCGAAGTGAGGGCGACATCACCGGGCCAGAACTGCTCGAGCTGTTTATGCGGCTCGAGCACCCTCGTATTGGTGACGGTCCACGACCGTCCCTCCTTCAACGTGACGGTGTAAGGCAGACGGCAGGTGTCGCCATCCCACGTCTTTGTGGTCATGAGCGCCATGACCTCTGCGACTCTCGGGTCCGCCGGCAGGTAGTCGGCCCTCGGCCGGGGGTGGTCAATCGAGCGAGGAAACTGGCGGTACCCCAACCAGCCAGCCACCAACGTCCAGAGGACCATCACCACGGCCCACACGCGTTGCCACCCGTTCAAGCGGCTGAACACGCTCACGTGTCTCTCCTCGTTCGCTGGGGGCTTCCTTCCCATGGTAGGGATGTCGCGAGGAAAACACAAAGGGTGGGTTCGACACCTGCTAGGATCAGGCAGTTATCTAGCCCCGGAGGCTGCATGGCGGACGATTTCCTGTCTGGCAAGAAACGCGCGCACGAAGAGGAATATTTTCAGAAGAAGGACCGCGAGCTCATAGAGAAGGCACGACAGCAGGCGAAGGCCCAGCAGAACCTGCGCGAGCTCGGCGAGCGGGTAGGCGTCACCGATCCGGAGGTGAGCCGCGAACTCGCCGAGCTGGGATTCACACTGGAAACGGTGAAGCTGCTGCCGCTCATCCCGATCCTGGAAATCGCGTGGGCGGAGGGCGGGGTGACCGACGCGGAACGGAAAATGGTCGTCGACGTCGCACGCGAGCGCGGGATCGAGGCCGGAAGCACGGCGGACCGCCAGCTCGCGGATTGGCTCGATCGGCGACCCGAGGAAAGCCTGTTCCGCCGCGCTGGGAGGCTGATCAACGCTCTGGTCGAGTCGGGAGGCCGCTTCGACCTCACGCCGGACGACATCATCAAGTACTGCGAGGCGATCGCCGACGCGTCGGGCGGTCTCTTCGGGATTCGACGCGTCTCGTCCGACGAACGTGCGACGCTCAGTCGCATCGCGAACGAGATCAAGAGCCGGCAGAAGTAGCTCGCGTCACGCTCATGCGACCGCCTTCCAGCGTAGGCGGATGAGGCATGCGGCAATCAGTACGGCACCGACGCTGACCGCCGCCAGCTCCACGAGGCGGAGGTAGAGCGTGCGCCGCAGCAGGTCGAAAATCGTGAAACTCGTGAGAAAGAAGCCCGTCAGCGCGACCGCGCGCCAGCCCGTCGACAAATCGCGCCATCGATCGACGAGACAACATGTACCCGGGCAGCCCGAGCAGGAGCACGTAGTCCCATCCTTGCGGCGACAGAAGCGGAATCAGAACGACAAAAGTACGACGCCTCCAGATAGTTCGGCTCGGCCACCTGTCGGCGCCACAACATGACAACGCCGCCCGCCGCCATGGCGGTCACCGCCGAACCGAGCGCAAGGGCGCCGGCCAGAGGGCCCGGCCCGATCCACTTCGCCCACATCGAGGCGAACGAGATGTTGTCGGCCACGAGAAGATTGGGCCTCGTGGTGTCGGTGACGGTGCGATACCACTCGTGCAGCAACGTCACGTTGCCATCCCAGCCGTAGGTCACGGCCGGCAGGATGAGGCCGGCCACCATGACCAGCGTGAACGGGACGAACGGACGCCATCCAAACGTTCGGGCCAGCCACGGCACCAGCACGAGGGCATACGGTTTGACGAACACGCCGGCGGCGATGGCGGCTCCAGCCGTGAACCCCCGACCGTGCTGCGCGGCGATCACCGCGCCAAGCAGCAGCAACCCGACCGGCAAATTGAATTGTCCAAACGCCAGCTCCTTGACGAAGAACTTGCCGGTGAGGAGAACCGTGAGCCACACGAGCACCCGCGATGACAGTCGCCGATCGGGCAGAGCGAACAGCGACAACCGCACGAACGCGAAGGCCATGGCGGCCAGGTCAGCGTGAACCAGGCGACCTCTGCGACTTCCTTGGGCACCCATGTGAAGGGCACCATGAGCAGCGCGAACGCCGGCAGATACTTGTACTGGTAGTGACCATCATCCGGCCTGTACAGCGGCTCGTGGGCAACGAAGCGCGCGGCCGCGGTGTATGGCACGACGAAGTCGACAAGCTCCGCGCGCTTGAAGCGGACGAGGCCGTACGCACCGGCGACGACGAGCACGATCGCTATCGCACGGACGAGCGACCTCAGCCGGGATGGCACGCAGACAGCGTACCTCACTCCTCCTGCATCGTCCGACGATTTGCTGATTCGTCACGTACTCGGCAGAATGGTGCGCACGCGACTGTGACTCCAAATCTCATGCGGACCATCGACTTCTGGGTCGGGATCCCGCTGACGTTTTTCTTCACCGTGGTCTGCCGGATCCAGCGCTTCCTGGGGCTCGCCGCCTCACCTGCCGGCGCGCCGCGCAACATTCTGTTCATTCAGCTCGCCGAAATGGGGACGATGGTCGTCGCCTACCCCGCGCTCAGGAAAGCGCGCGAGCTCTTTCCGGACGCCACGCTCCACTTCCTGTGCTTCACCGAGATTCGGCCGAGCGTGGAGATGCTCGAGATTATTCCTTCGGAGAACATCCTCATCATCGACGCGCACTCCGTCTGGTCACTCGTGCGCGATTCGCTGCTCTTTCCGTGGCGTGCTCGCCGCCGCCGGATCGACACCGTCATCAACACGGAGGCATTCGTCAGGTACAGCAGCGTGTTGAGCTATCTGTCTGGCGCGCGCCGGCGAGTCGGCTTCCACCGGTTCAACCAGGAGGGCATGTACACCGGCGATTTGTTGACACACAAAGTGCTCTACAACGCGCAAATCCACGCCGCGCATACGTTTCTCGACCTCGTCCACGCACTCGAAGCCCCGCCCGACCAGGTGCCGCGCGTCAAACGACCCAAGGCGATGGACCGCCTCGACGTTCCGAAGGTCGTGACCGATGCAACGGCGGCTGCCGCGATCTGGCGAAAGCTTCGCGCCATCGCTCCCGACGTCGGCCCCACCCGGAAGCTCGTGGTGATCAATCCGAATGCGAGCGCTCGATTTCCGATGCGCCGCCTGCCCCTTGAATCGTTCACCGAGCTCGCCCGCCAGCTGCTCGAGGATCCCGAGGTCTTCGTTCTGATCACAGGCGTCGCGAGCGAGAAACCCGACGCTGCAGTACATCTGCTCGCAGGTCGGATCGCCGCGTGCGCTGGACCTCACCGGCCGAACGACGATGACAGAGCTCCTGCACCTGTTCGATCTGGCACACGTGCTGGTCACGAACGACTCCGGACCAGCACACTTCGCCGCGTTGACACGGATCCACGTCATCGTCTTCTTCGGGCCCGAGATTCCCGAGCGCTACCGGCCGCTGGCGACGAGCTCGGACGTCGTCCACACCGGATACTCCTGCAGTCCTTGCATCGGTCCGTACAATCAGCGGCTGTCGCCCTGCAACGACAACCTGTGTCTGAAGAGCATCAACGTTCGGGAGATTACCGCGCTCGTTCGATCGCGCCTCGAGGCGGCTCGGTCCGCGACAGCTGCGTCTCCCCCGAACGTGTCATGACGACGGCGGGACATTGAGGCCGCGAACAGTCGCGGGTTCTTGGCTCCTCAACACGTGGATTGGCCTCAAGAAAGGCCGAAGGGTCCGTGGAACGAACCTTGCGTGTCGATCGTCGAGCCCGTCATCCTGACCCGTTCTAGTTCCGGTATCGGACGACGGCGACAGTGGAAGGGTGGTCGAGCATGTCAGCCAAGATCCTTTCGGCATCCGCGCGAGTAGCGGTCGCAGCGCTGGTCCTCGCCACCAGTGTCGTCGCCCAGAGCGACAACCAGATCGCGTTCGTGCACGTCGCCGGCGCACAACAGCGGTTGCGGTATCTGGCGACCGCCAGGATCTGGTCCGACCCGGGAGACGTGACCCCCGAAATGGTGCAGGCGGGCCGGCCGCTGAAGCAGCAGTCGGAGGGGCTCGAGGCTGCGCTTCGCGGCCAGCCGCTGTCGTGCGGTTTCGCCAAACCAGGGAAAGACGCTCGGCGGCAACACGCCGAAATTCGCGTGCGTGACACCGGACGGCACGACGATCCGTGTCAAGTACAGCGACGGATCGAAGGATGGCAACCGCGAGATCTTTTCAGCGGTCGCGGCGGCGAAGCTCCTGTGGGCTCTCGGGTTCGTATCCGATCCGATCTATCCGATCACGATCGACTGCCGTGACTGCCCGGCCGACCCGATGTCGGGCGCGGGGCCACGCGCCAGACGCTCGTACCTCGCAACATTCCAACCGGAGGTGAGCCGTCTGGTCATGGTTGAAGGGGACGACGCCGACCAGGGATGGCGCTGGGGCGAGGTCGATGAGGCCATCGCGAATCTGCCCGAGGGCGCGCTGCGCGCGCGACAGCGCACGCATTTCGACGCGCTCACGCTCCTGGGCGTGTTCATCCAGCACGGTGATCGCAAGCCCGAGCAACAGCGACTGGAGTGCCGGGGCGCGCTCGATCCGCGCGCGGGCGACGCGCATCCACTCGGAGGAGACGACAGCGGGGCATCTGTGTTCTTCGAGCGCCCTGATGGCTCGGCGTGCAGCGAGCCGGTGATCGCTCTACAAGATATCGGTGCCACGTTTGGCGGTGCAGGCCGTATGAGCAAATCGACGGCGAAGATGAACCTGAAGGCGTGGACGAATCGACCTGTCTTCAAGCCTGCGAAGCCTTCCTCCTCGGGCGACGTGCCGGAATGCCGCGGTAATCTCACGGTCTCGATGGCCGCCGGCGAGGGCGGCCGGGGGGACCCTCGCATTGGCGAGGCCGGGCGCGCGTTCCTGCAGGATCGCCTGCTCCTGTTGACCGACGCACACGTGCGCGCGCTCATGGCGACTGCCCGCGTCGAGAAGCTCTCCGAATCGCACGACGTGGCGCGATCCCACCACCGGGACATCGTATGTCGGGTCGGAGGCGTGGGTCGCCGCCTTCAAGGACAAGGTGCGGCAGATCACCGAGAGGCGCTGCGCGCCGTAACGACGGCAGGTACTGGACCTTCCGCTCGGCGTTTTTCCATGGCGCGAGACGTGGCATCGCCGCAGCCCCCCACGCGCCATTCAGCCGGACGCGGTCTCACAATCGCCCTGACGCGCTCAGTCGCTCTTCTCCGTCCCAACGAAATACCGTGTCTCGCTACGGAATACCGTGCGCGGCGTTGCCCCACCAGCTCAGCCTGTCGCGCACGTGACGATTGAACGACGTCTGGTCAGCACGGCGGCGCAAGTCACGCCGCGCCAGTGGTTTGCGCAGACCGACAGAAGGGACGTTGGCCGGGTGTGACGAGCGGATCGGTTGTTGCTGACGGCAGCGACAGGAGGTCTCGCATGACCCTTAAGCATGTCTATGGTGCAACGGTCGTTGTCTTCGCTTTCGGTGTGGTGACGGTCGGACCCGCATACGCGCAGCGACGGGATGGGAGCCTCCTGCCGCAGGAAAACAGCGGGCAGGTGACCGCGGTGGGATGTCTGGTTCGTGGCACTGCGGTGCGCGGCGGAAAGAAGGACAAGTACGCGTTGGCGCGCCCGAGAAAAGGACCCGTTGCCAGCGTACCAGAGGCAACGTGCACGGCCGACCCCGGTGCCGATGCCCTGACGGTCGATAACCCGGAAAAAGGCAACATCACCGATGCGATGCTCGGCCGCTGGGTGGAGATCAGCGGCAGGCTCGAGAGGGAAACCAGCAAGGACCCGGACGACCTTCGTGAACTCGACGTGGCGACGTTCAGGTTGGTGCCGGTCGTCATCCCGCCACGACCGGTGGCGGCACCGCCACCGACACCGGCCGCCGGCGGCGGCGCGCACCGCAACCGGCCCCACGCGGCACCGGAGCCGACGCCTGCACCTGCAGCGCCAGCCCCAGAGCCTCGTAAGCTGCCGAAGACGGCGAGCCACGCTTCCAGCGATTGGATTGGCCGGGTTGCTCTCGCTTGCAGCAGGCCTCATGCTTCGTTCGTTCCGTCTCCGGCAACGAGGCTTGATGCAGCGGACACGGACAACGACCGAGGGCACGACAGCTCACGCTGTCGCGCCCTTCGTCGAAGTCCGCTGACGGGTGTGTTTGGGAGTTGGAGACCTCACGTCGGCGCGCGGCGCCTGGTGCCGCGCGCCGACCGTTCCAGGATGTTGCGGGCACGTCGACGGCCCGCCGTCGGCGCACAGTTTTGCCCAGCCTGGCCGCCGACTGATGGATCGCTTCGATCGCTTTCTCCCTCGTATAGCCGTGCTCCCGCATCACTGAATCGATCAAGGACTCGCGTGGCGTGGCGTCGTTGCCAGGCGAGTACCCGCCCTCGTTTCGCACCATCTCGAGAGCTGTGTGGCGTCACTCTCATCCGAACGACAAATGGGAGCCGCCGCCGGGCGCGAAGAAACTCTCGTAGCGGGTGAGTGTGCTGTCGCTATTCCCCTAATCTGCGATGACATGCGACGGACCGAGCGGTGACGATGGGCGGTCCGATCAGTTGCGGCGCGCCGTGCGACGCGCGACGCCGGAGACGCTGACGGGCGTCAGCGGACGGCCGACCTCAGCCTTCACCATCGTGGCGAGACCGGAGAGGACCGGGATCGAGATCCGGTCACCCAGCTCGATGGCACCCAAGGTGACGATCACGAGCAGCAGCAGCGCGCGTAGTGTTCTGGTGGTGCTCATCACTTGCCTCCGAGGATGAAATGGCTCGGTAACTCGCCCATGTTCTTCGCCTTCTTGAGCTCGTCGAGGCTAATCTGCTTCGCATCGGACGGTGGGGTGAACGCGAAGTCCGGCGTGGCGACCTCGCTGCCGGTCTTCCAGTTCCGGAGCTGGACGGTGTACTGCGGCCCGTCGGCGATTCCGGTGGACGTGACGACGTACCGGCACGGACGCGGTTTCGCGCCCTGCGTCACCCAGATCTGCCAATCCACCTCTTTGGCGCGGAAGGCGAAGTAGTCGCACTCGATGCCGCCGACGACCCCGCTGCCGAGGTCCTTGACATTCGTCACGCCGGCCGTGATCTCGTCGTAGGCATGGGTGAGGAACAGATCGGCAGCGGGCAGGGGCCGGTCGTACTTCTTTTGCAGTTCGTTCACCAGGTTGTCCAGCGAGCCGGGTACCTCGACCCGCGTGTAGACGTTCCTGTTCTTGCCGAACAAGGTGAGCGTCTTGCCATCGAACACGGTCTCGATGTCCACGAACCCGCCCGATCGCGTGGTGCGGATCTTGTCGGGCCGCGTCAGCGACACCATTCCCGATGAGGCCAGCTGGAGCTTCTGCCGGTCCTTGGTGACGACTTCGAGGGTCGCGTCGTAGTCGAACGCGATGGACTGCTGTGCGCCCACATAGTCGGTCATGGCTTTGAGGAGACTCCTGGCCTGTGCCTCGTCGGCCACCGCGGGAGGCGAACTCGCCATCCACGCCGTCAGCACCAGCAACAATGCCGACGCCGCCGAGAGCGTTAGTTTTGGTTGTCCTGCCATACGGCCCTCCAGCTTCATGTTTCTCTTTCTCTCTCGAACCACGCGTCAGTCCGCACACGAAGGGTCACGAGATGTCGCGGCGCCTTCACCAGGAACGAGCAGTTCAGACCATGTTTTCTGAGGCTCGGTGCGGCAGGGTGCCACAAACATGCCAGACCAGAAGAACCGGAGCGCAGGACGAGCGCGTGCGTCGGCGAAGACTTCGGCGCGGCCGGCATCGATTCAGTCGGCCTGGGAGACTCCGCCTTGCTGGACGGAGGCGCCTCGGGATTCGTCGCGACCCATCCCATGAAGATCTGGTAGCCGAGCGCGAGAAGCGTGGCGCCGACGAACATACCCAGGATGCCCGCCGCGGCCATACCGCCGAGCGCGCCGAGAAGGATGACCGGCATCGGCGCATCCACGCCGCGGCCGAGCATCAACGGCTTCAGCACGTTGTCGGTCATGCCGGAGACGACAAGGAGGACCGTGTAGAGGACGGCAGCGCCGGTGCCGTAGTTGCCGCTCGCACCAGAGGTAGCCGATGGCCGGCAGCGTGACGATCAGCGCCGGCACCTGCGCGATGCCGAGCACGAGGACGATGACTGCCAGCACGCCTGCCCACGGTATGCCGGCGATGAGCAGGCAGATGCCGACGATGATGGCCTGCAGGAACGCGACGCCGAGCACTCCCTTGGCGACCGCGCGGATGGTCGCGGTGGACAGGTCGACGAATTCCGCTCCGCGCTTCCCGTCGGCGACTCTCTCGAAGATCGAGCGGATCGCGCGCGCCCCCCCTTCGCCGAAGGCCATCATGATGCCGGCGACGGCGAGAGACGCGAGGAACTGTAACAGCCCGCCACCGATGCCGGCGACGAAACCGAGCGCCGCCGCGGCCAGGTTGCCGATCTTCGGCTGCATGCTCTGCACCAGTGCGGGCAGATCAGTGTGCGCCTTCGTCCAGAATGCGTGCACCTGCTCGCCGACCAGCGGCCACTCGGCGACGCCTTCTCTTGGCGGCGGCACCTGGAGCGTGTTGTTCTGCACGTCGTTGATCAGTCGGTGCACCGAGTCGCCGAGCGAGTTCATCAGCGCCGCGGTCGGCACGACGACCACGACGATTCCGAGTAGCACGAGCAGCGTCGCGGCCAGTCCCTGGCGGCCGCCGATCTTCGCGGCCACCGACTGATGCAGGGGGTAGAGAGTGACGGCCAGAATCAGAGCCCAGGTCATCAGGCTCAAGAACGGGGAGAACACCTGAAAGCAGATCATGGCCAAGGCCAGGACGAGGCCGGCGCGAATGAGGACCTCGAGAAGGAGGGCGGAGACTCGCCTTTCGAACTCGGGAGCGGGATCGTGCAGTGTGCTCTTGGGATCGTGCAGTGGGCCGCACTACGCGGTCGTCCCCTCATGCCGGTCGTGACGACCGCGGACGATGTGGACCGCTCGACGAAGCGATAGCGCCATATCACCGCCAACTGCGACGTACTCGCAATCGTCGGCAGAGCAGCCGCGACTCGTACGCGCATCTCGCGCATGATGGCGTCCTGGGACAGCCATCCAGGTCGAACGCTCTCGCGTCGGCCATGCCAGTCTCGACGCTCAGGTTTGCTGCTTTTCAGTACTGCGTTTCTGTTCCGCTGCAGCGATCAACGTCATTTCGAGCACGCTCAGGTGCTCCGTGTAGGCGTCCATCAATGCTGCGTGATACTTGATCTCAGCCTGCCCGCGCTTCACCATGTTGAGCGCCCGCTTGATCCAGGTCATCCGCCACGCCGCGTCTTCAGGAGTCCTGGTCGGCTGCGCGAGGCTTTGTTCCAGCCATTTCTGCTTCGCCTGGGCTCGCGCCTTCCACAGCTGTGTTTGGAGCTCGAGCAACGGTGTTTGGACCGAAGAACTCATCCTGGGACCTCCGTTTCGATTCCGTTCTTTTTGCCGAGTGCGTCTGTTCTTGCTGAGCCGGGACATAGGTGGCGTCATGTGAGCGTCTCTTCCCGAGTCATCGGAGACAATCGCTTGTTCAGGCGCGTAGCGCCAGAACTCTGAGCCCTGCACCGAAGCGCGCAGCTCAGAGTCCAGCGCTACCCTTTGCGTCGAAGCCAATCTGTTTACGCGGACGCGCGGAGCCTCGCTCCGACCGCTGCCCGCTTGAGTAAACGGATTCGGCGCCGTGCACGGACGGCTGCGATCGCGAGCGCGCGGGCCCGCTTGCGTGCCCGGAGGGCGGCGACCGCAACCATTCGTGTGCGCCGTCGTGCCCGGAGCGCCGCGAGAGCGAGCAGACGGCCGCGCCGTCGGCGCCGGACCAACGCGAGAGCGAGCAAGCGCGCACGGCGTCGCGCCCGAAGCGCCGCGACGGCGATCACGCGAGCGCGGCGTTTGGCCCGGAGGCCTTGTGCCAGACGCAGGCCCGGCATTCGCTGGCGGACGGATTGTGGGCCTTCTTCTCCCTCTTCCTCCTCTTCGTCCTCCTCGTCGAGGCCCAGCAACTCCGCCGGCTCTTCTTCTTCGTCAGGGTCCATCAAGTCGAACGGCTCGTCCTCTTCGTCCTCCTCTTCCCCCAAACCCATCAGCTCTCTGGGTTCCTCTTCCTCGTCCTCGGACCCGATCATTTCCATTGGATCGTTCTCTTCCTCGAGTCCCATGAGTTCGCTCGGATCCTCTTCCAATAGACTCTTCATGCGTACCTCCATTCACCGTTGTGAGATCAGACGATCGCGAGGGACAGTCTGGGTGCAGAGCACGTGCCGTGAGGGGGAGCAGGAAATGGACTGGATTTTACGACTTGACACCGGCTCGCCCTCCGAATCGTGGCGTTTTACCGCGGGCGGTCGTGGTCGCTCGCTGTCGCCCGGAACCGTGACTCGAGAGCAACGCGGTCGTGTTGAGCTTGTGGCGACACGTTGAGAGACGGCCGGGGTCGGCCCTCGAAGGAGCGGCGGGCAGGACCGCTTCAGAGCGTCTTCAGAAACGCGATGAGCGCGCGCTTGTCTTCGGCCGCCAGGTTCAACCCGAACCGGTGGCCCGGGATGGGCCGCGCGCGTGTATCCGGCGGGTTCCAGCCTTTCGGGAGGTAGTCGTCGCGCAACCGCGCCGGATCGAACCACTCTTCGAGCGACGCAATCGAGCCCGAGTGCTCGAACGGTCCTCGATACCACACGCCTTTGAGCGACGGCACCTTGTAGTAGCCGGTTCCCTTCCGCGTCTTCAGCGCGAGCCCCGGATCGAGGCCAACCTGCACGCGCATCACGTCCGAGGCCGGCGGCGACGACGGATGCGCGAACGGCGTGAACCCGTCGACCGGCACCAGCCGGTTGTTGGTGTAGAGCGGCGGCGTGTGGCAGCTGGCGCAGCCGGCACGCGCGAAGACCTGCTCGCCGCGGGCGGTGACGTCGTTCGGCCGGTTCGGGTTCGGCGGCGGCTGCAGCGAGTAGATGTACTTTCCCAGCGCCAGCATCGCTTCGTCGCTGTAGCGATACCGCAGCGCGCGGTTCGCCGCCGGGAGGAACGTGTGGGGTCCGATCGCGCCGTCCTCCGCGACGGCGACCAGGATGCCGTAGCGCGCGATGTCTTCAGGCCCGCGATTGCGATGGGTCGCGGTCGCGTCGAGATACCGCCGGTCCTTGACGCCGATCAGGTCCGCGATCCTGGTCGTGAACCACGGGCTCGCGTTGAATCTGACGAACGTGCCCAGGAACGGCTCGCCGTCGACATGGCCCACCTGTTCGGCCGTCATCGTCTTCAACGTGGCGTTGATATCGTCCTTCAGCCACGGTACGCCGTAGCTGGAGTACGCGATCTCGTTCGGCGGCCGGGTCCGGCCTTCGCGCCGGCGGATCTCGTCGAGCGCATCGAAGCTGAACTGCGGGCAGGGATCCCCACTGGAGGTTGCGCTGCGCGCCGCGGACGATGCTGCCGTCGGGCAGCACCCGCGTGTGGCACCCCGAGCATTCGGCAAGCGTGATCTTCAGCTGCCGGTCGTGATCGATCAGCCATCGCACGCCGGGAATCGTGCCGTCGGCCGCGACGGTGACGCCCTCGCGCGCCATCAGGTCCGGATCGTCGGCCCACCGGAACGCACGGGGATCCGCCGTGCGGAACTCCGCGAGATGAAGACCGTCGAAGACGTCGCGGCCGGCGGCGATCCAGTCGGCTTCCGACGTCAGCTTCGCCGGTTCGATGAGAGGCTGCGGGCCCTGCTTCCGCATCCAGTCGCGATACCCTTCCGGTTCGCGGCTCTTGATGTAGACCGGGTAGGTCCGGACTTCGTCGACCGGCGCGGCGTAGTACTCGGCTTCCGTATAGAACTTCGGCGCGGCCTTCACGCCCGCGATGGGCAGCGCCCAGCCCGCCAGCGCCTCGTCGGTCCAGAGCCGCGGCACGCCGGTCCGCGCCGGCAGCTGGGCGGCGAGCGACGTGACGGCCGCGATCGCACCGGCCAGTCTGGGAGCCGCCGGCCGGCTATTTCCTGTTCGAGCTCCATCTGGACCGGCTCGCGCGCTCGGCCACGCACTTCGGCTTCGCGCTCGAATCGCGGGCGCGTGCGCAAGGAGCTGCGCGACTTCGCCGAGGGCTGCCTGCCCATCCGCGCAAGGTGCGGCTCGAGCTCTCGCGCGACGGCTCGCCCTTCCTCGAGGACGTCGACGTGAAGCCGAGCACGCTCGTGCGCGTCGCGCTGGCGCGGCGACCCGGTCTAGAGCACCGACGAGTTCCTGCGCCACAAGACCTCGCCGGCGCGACGTGTACACGCGCGCGCTCGCTGCGCGCCGGACGTCGCCGACGTGCTGCTCTGGAACGAGCGGCGCGAGCTGACGGAGACCTGCGCTCGGAACGTGGTGCTCGAGCTCGACGGGCGCCGACTCACGCCGGCCGCGTCGTGCGGCCTCCTGCCCGGCACGTTTCGGTGTCGCGCTGCTCGAGCGCGCCGAGATCGCGGAAGCGGTGTTGCCCGTCGACGTGCTCGCGCGCGCGAGCCGGAGCTTCCTGATCAACTCCGTACGCAAGTGGTACGAGATCCGCTGGCTCGGGGTCTAGTCAGGTCGACGCCCGGGAATCGAACGGAAGAGCACAATCCCGTCTGGAATCGGATCGTAGCGCGCATGCCGAGGTGCGCGTTGCGCTGCGCACCCGCGGCCACCGGCGTCGCGGTGAGATCGTAGAGCGAGTCGCCGATTCGCACGCGCACCTCGGGGTGCTCGAGCCAGACCGCGGCCCAGCTCTTGACCGGCCACCACGAGCGCGGCCTGCGCCCAACGGTGCGACTGCACGTAGAGCGCGCCCTCGTAGCTGAAGCAGTCGAGCTGGATCGAGTGCGGGTCCGCGGGCCGCGACTCGATCTCGCACAGCGCGTGGTCCGCGCCCATGGCCGCGTTCCAGTTCGACGGAATCGGGGCGGTCGCTCCGTCGAGCGTGCCGCCGGGAATCGGGCCGCAGCCGAGGGCGAAGATCAGGACGACCAGCGGGGCGAGCTTCATGTCGATTGCTCCTCAGGGGCTCTTCGGCGAGCCGATCAGGGTGAGCACATTGCCGTCGAGATCGCGGAAGTGCGCCAGCACGCCTCCCCACGGCATGCGCTCGGGCGGCCGGAGGAAGTCGACGCCACGACCGCGCAGCTCCTCGTAGGTCGCGTCCAGGTCCGCGACCGAGAGCGATACACCGAGGAAGCGGCCAACCAGGTCCTCCTCGTCGTCGACCGCCTCGCCCGCGCGCTCGAGCGTCTCCAGCCATCAGGCCCTGGATTCGCCGAGGCCTTCGCGTCGGCCAGCGGTCCTGTGCTGGTGTCGAACTGCGCCCAGCCCATCTCCGCGCTCTCGAACGCCACGCGCGGCCCAACGTGTCGCGGTAGAACGCGAGCGCGCGCGGCCAGTCGCGCACGAACACCCGCACCACGATCAGCCGGCAGTCCATCACGCGAGGTGTCCCAGCGCGCGCGCGAACATGTACCAGAACACGATCGACGACACGAGGTACAGGGCGAAGCGCAGGCTTCACGATGTTGACCGTGCAGTGCACCGCGCTGTGCAGTGCGCGAACAGACGCGAACACCCAGGCAGCGCCGAGATACACGCCGTCCACCTGTAGCGGACGCGTCAGGTAGAGCACGATCGCGTAGAACAGCACCGGCATCTCGAACAGGTTCTTAAGATTGTCCGACGGATTGGATACCGCAGGCGGTGAGAGCTGTCGACAGGCCTCCCGGGGACGGACCATCTGCTCGCGCGGGACGGCGCCGCTCGAGCGGATGAACGCGAATGCGTCGGACGTACAGGTACACCCAGACGACGAACACCAGCAGCGATCATCGCGAAGAACGGTCCGAAGATGGCCTCTTTGATCCATGCAGTCTCCTCACTCGTCGTCGAGCAGTCAGTCGTCGATCGCCTGGTACGCCGACGTCCAGAAATCCGCGAATGCGGGGGGCGGCTGCGGCACGTCCATCAGGCGCTGGGTCATCAGGATACCGACCAGATCTTCGGCCGGGTCGGACCAGGCGGATGTGCCGCATCCACCATCCCACCCGAAGCGGCCGGGGGTCGCGAAGAGGTCGTCGCGCCGGGTCACCACGGCGAGCCCGAACCCCCAGCTCCGATGCGGGCCGAGGAATGCATGCGCCGATTTCTGCGCGGTCGTCAGCTGATCGGTCGTCATCAGCTCGACCGCGGCGCGCGACAGGATGCGCTCGCGGCCGTGCCGACCCTTGCGAGCAGCATCCGGCAGAACGCGTGGTAGTCGTCGACCGTCGAGACGAGACCGCCACCGCCGGACGGGAACGATGGCGGCTCGCGCGTAGCGGCTCGCGTCCGGCGGTCGGCACGTCGAGCGCACCGCGTTGCGGGGTTGCGCGTAGCTGGTCGGCAGGCGGTCGGGCTTCGTCCGCGGAACGTGAAAGCCGGTGTCCTTCATGCCGAGCGGCTCGAAGATGCGCTCGCGCAGAAAGTCGCCGGCGGCGCCTGCCCGGCGCACGCGCGATCAGCACCCCGAGCACGTCGGCGCCGGTGTGGTACAGCCAGCGCTTCGCCCGGATGGTCCATCAGCGGCAGGCGGCCGAGACGTTCCATCCACTCGTCCGGCGTGAGCGCCGGAGCGATTCGGACCCGGCGCGAGTCCCGAGTCGGCCATCGCCCTCTGAATCGGGTACTTACCCGGCGGCGCGAGCACGAGCCCGATGCCGAGCGGAACGTGCAGCAGGTCGCGCAGCGTGATCGGCGTTTCGCGGCGACGGTCTCGTCGAGCGGACCATCGAGACGCGTCAGCACGCGCCGGTTCGCGAGCTCGGGCAGCAGGCGATCCACCGGGTCGTCGAGCCGCACCTTGCACTCCTCGACGAGGATCATCGCCGCCGCCGCGACGATCGGCTTCGTCATCGACGCGATCCGGAAGATCGTGTCGCGGCGCATCGGCGGGGATCCGCCGTCGAACGCCTGCCGGCCGATCGCGTCGACGTGCACGTCGCCGCGCGCGGCTGACCAGCGTGACCAGCCCCGGCAGGCCGCCGCGCTCGACGTGACCCGCCATCACCTCGTGCATGCGCGCGAGCCGCGCGGCGGAGGGAGCCCTGCTGGCCATCGTGACTGCTCCTCGAATCCCGCTTGCCCGAATCACCGACCCGCCACGAGAATACACCGGTGCGGGAAGGACGATCCGGATCGGGCTCGGGCATTCTGGTCGCGCGGCTGATCGGCTTCTGCGCGGTCGCCGCGCTGCAGCCGAGTGAGCTGCACGTCGCGCGCAGCGCGCTGATCGCCGCGCCGCCGGCGGTCGTGTTCGCGCACGTGAACGATCTGCGCGAGTGGCAGGAGTTCTCGCCCTGGCGAAGCGCGATCCCGCCGCGAAGATCGGCTTCGAGGGCCCCGCCGCGGGAACCGACGCGAGCTCCGGTTGGGACGGCAATGCCGAGGTCGGCGCGGCGGGGCCGCATGACGATCGTCGAGAGTCGGCCGAACGAGCTCGGAGTGCGCTATGGGCCGTCTCGATTTCCTGAAACCCTTCGAGGGCACGAACGACGTCACGTTCACGCTCACGCCGCAGGACGCGCAGACGCGCGTGGTCTGGAGCATGGACGGCGAGAACGACTTCGTCGGCAAGGCGATCGCCACCTTCTCAATCCAATACTTGTCCACGCGGAGCTTGTTCAGTCTTCGGATGTACGGTTCAGGCTGCGTCAACTCATCAAGCAACCGCAGCGTCGCCGCCGGATCGGAAAAATCGTTCGCCAATGTCATTCACGGCATTTTTGTCAGGGTTTTGTGAAACGGCTCTGCAAATCAAACTTGACTATATACCCGTCGAGGAACGCCGCGTCCGTGGCGACGTTTACGCTCCACAGTCGAATGGAGGATCGCATGTTCAAGAAGATCGCACTTGCCGCCGTTGTCGCCGCCATCAGCACGTCCGGCGCAATGGCCGCCGAGTACTATGTTGTCCAGGAGAAGGCCACGAAGAAGTGCAAGGTCGTCGAGACGCGGCCGTCAGCGACCGAGACCACCTGGATCCAGGTCGGCCCCGCCGCCTTCAAGACCCGTGAAGAGGCGGATAAGCAGGTCACGGTGATCTGCAAAGAGAAGATGAACTAACGTTCATCGAAAAGCCCCGCGAAATGCGGGGCTTTTTTTATTTGTCAGTTCAACGACGACGTCTCGAATCTCCGTCGCGCTCCATCGAAAAATATTTCAGCGGATTGCTGCGCTGCGATCCAGGAACGCGGCAGTCGCGCGCCCGTTTCCCATGCACGCCGATCCAATGTGCGTGCAAGGAGAGAAGGATGATGAAATCGCTACTGCTCGCGGGCGCTGGGGCTTTGATGCTCGGCAGCCTCGCAATTCCGGCCAGCGCCGCTCCGGCGGTCGGTGGGCTGAAGACGACTGCCGCCGAAACGTCGGCCGTCGATCACGTAAATTACAGGCGCTGCTGGCACCGGCATGGCCATCTCGTCTGCCGACGCGGGTACCGTGATGGATATGCGCCGGACTACGACGACGGCTACTATGGGTACGGGTACGGACCTGGCGTCGGCCTGTACTTCGGTGGTGGCGGTCGCGGATGGGGTGGTCACCGTGGCCACTTTGGTGGTCACCGTCGATAAGCCAAGAGGGCCGGCTTTTTGCCGGCCCTTTCTTTTCGCAATTTCTCTGGAGAACGCGGGGGGAAGTGCGACCTTACTTCGGCACCAGCACTCGGGCTCGCCAAAACCGCTGAAGTTGGCACTACTCCGACCCATTCGGCATCGCGTTAGGTCGCGCTAAGTCGGTCTGTTGTTAGGGGTCTTTCGGGCGTCTGAATGGAACAGCTCTCGGGGGCGGTCGCTCAAGCTTTTTCAAATCGCTGGCAGAGGCGCGCATCAAGAAAGCGTCCGCGAGGCGTCGTACCAACATTAGTGGTCAGGCGAGCCGTCCGGTCTTTTTTTGGGGTGACAAAAGTCGACTGCCTGGTTCTCTCTTCCTCGGGTATTCATTTGCAGAAGGGGGAACCCGTTCCCGTATGGCCAAAAAATTAAAACTGCAAGAAAGTTGACAGTTATCTCAATCGGTGTGGTCTCGCCGCGCGTTGTCCGTTACGTTTTTTGGGACGATCAATGATGCCCATTGCGAACCGGCGGGCAAATGGGGGAGGCTCATGGAGTGGGCACGTATCCTGGCCTACATCAGCGGGACCGTGGACCAGAAGCTGCTGCTGCGGAATGAATATCTCGCCGCTGAGAACCAAATTCTGAGAGACCAATTGAAGGGTCGGCCGAAGCTCTCGGACGCCGAGCGAGCGAAGCCCGGCGAGATTGGTCGTCGACTGGGCCGCAAGGCACTCGGCGACGTAGCGACTGCCGCTCTGCCGGATACCATTCTGGGATGGTACCGAAGGCTCGTCGCGCGCAAGTTCGATGGCTCGAAGCATCGAAGCCCAGGCCGACCCCGGGTCGACAGGGCAATTGAGGAACTGATTGTCCTCATGGCCGAAGAGAACCGCTCCTGGGGCTATGACCGGATTGTGGGGGCGCTGGCCGATCTGGGATTTGAGGTCTCCGACCAAACGGTGGGAAATGTTCTGCGACGCCAGGGTGTGTCGCCCGCGCCGGAGCGCAAGCGCACGACCACCTGGCAGGCCTTCATTCGGACCCACCTGGCGCTGTTGGCGGGGAACGACTTTTTCACGGCGGAGGTGCTGACGCTGCGTGGGTTGGCGACCTACTACGTGCTGTTTGTCATCCATCTTGAGAGCCGCCGGGTGGATATCGCCGGAATACCGTTCAACCGGATGAGTTGTGGATGAAACAAATCGCCCGGAACGTGACCATGGAGGGATGCAGCGTCCTGCGGGACTGTTGTTATCTCCTGCATGATCGGGACACGAAATACACCCAGTCGTTCCGGGCCATCATTGCGTCAGGTGGGGTTGAACCGCTCGCGCTACCTGCCCGCTGTCCGAACTTGAATGCCTTTGCGGAGCGCTGGGTCAGGTCGGTCAAGGAGGAGTGCTTGTCAAACGTGGTTCTCTTCGGTGAGCGCTCCTTGCGGCGGGCGCTGAACGAATATGTCGAACATTTCCGTGCCGAACGGAATCATCAGGGGAAGGGCAACGTCTTGGGAGATCAAGGAAGTCGCGGAAGCCGCTTTGCTACCCGTCGCCCCAACTTTTGCGCTCCGGCAAACTCGATCGCCCTGTGCAGTTACAGGTTCTTCCGCCGTTCCAATATTTTGGCCATACGGCGTTAGAGCAAACGCAGCAGCCGGGTTTGAAAGCATGGTGGGCTTTCTTGAAGGGCCGCACCTCCGCATTCAGCAAAGCCGAAGCCGACTATTTAGGTGAAGCGCTAGCGTCGATTCAGCGGATGTACCCGCTCAGCAATGCCATCAAAGACTTTCTGTCAGGTTCAGAGATACCCTTCGATGCGTTGAGCACCGCGATGGCGCCCTACCTTGTGCTCGAGAACGGAAAGCCGAAGAACTTTTACGGGGAGCCGATCACAAATCCCAAAGCGATCAATGAAGCGCTGGTTAGCTTGAGCAGCGCGATTGAGACCAAAATGCTAAGGGTACCGGCAAAGGCGATCCTATCAAGAGCTCGGATACCCCGGCATATTTCTCAACCGCCTCCCTTAGCAATACCGCGAGCCTCGCGGCCGCCGCTTCGCTCGAAGAAGCCTCACAGATTGACCAGCATCTCAGGACGTTGAGAATGCGACTGATGACGCGGCTAGCGGATCGTCGCTGGTCCATATTCACAAACTATGATGACCTTGGCATCACCTCGACGGCTGGATGGTTCAAGAGCCTGGGTTTCGGGGCCAAAGGCCCCAAAATTACAGTTTTAGACTTGTCGATGCTCGCCCACGAAGCGCTACCTTTTGTCTGCGCTACTTTCGGCAGGGTGCTCCTAGAAGCGCGAGAAAAACTGGAAGCGAGTGAACGCTACGCGAATCCGTGGGTGTTGGTTCTCGAAGAAGCACATAACTACGCTAGGCCGGCGAGGCAGGGAGAAGATCGCGGGCAAGCATTGTCGCGGCGGGCATTCGAACGCGTGGCCAAGGAAGGTCGAAAGTTCGGGCTGTTGCTCATCGTCGCGAGCCAACGCCCCAGCGAAATAAGTCCCACGATCATGAGCCAATGCGCCAACTTCTTTTCGCATCGCCTGCAAAATCCTGACGACATTGATCACTTCAAGCGCATCATCCCAAGACAAGCGCAACGGCTGCTCGATCAGGTGACTGTACTCGCGTCTGGCGAAGCCATTGTATTCGGCTGCGCCGTTTACGTCCCCTCACGCGTTCAAATTAAAATCCCGAAGCAGCAGCCCTGGAGCGCGACTGCCGCTCCCTATGCCGATTGGAGGACGAGTGTAAGATTTCCTCTCGACGCCGTTTTGAAGGCTTGGGGTGTTGATGACAAAGCCGAAGAAGACGCTGTCAAATAGATCTCGCCACCACCTGTTGCGCAAATAACGATGGTCTTGCTGGCCAGGAGTGCCACGATCCCGTTATGAGGCGGAGAGTTGAGCCAACAACGGCTGACAGCCTTCATTAGCTTCTCCTTTCAACCCGCCCGAGCGGTCTCCTCACATTGCCGAGACTGCGCCGGAGCGCGCCCGCTGCAAGGGCAAGCCCTCGGCTTCCGGCTCTGCCGGGCCGCTGAGCCCTGATGGCCTCAGTTCCGCGTTCGCTTGTCCCCGTCGCCTTCGCTTCGGCATCGAGACCGCCAATCAGGGCAGCTCGCAGAAAGCGAAGGAACTTCCATGTCAGACAGCATCCAGCGCGCCGCCGGCCGCAAAGACATCTACTCCGAAATCACCTCGCAGCTCAATGCCGCGATTGAAGCTGATCCCGGCAAGCTCGATCTGCCGTGGCGCAGATCGGCAGGCGCTCTGTTCATGCCGGTCAACGCGCTGCTCTGGGTGGCGGCGGAGGTGAAGGCCTACGCAACACCCGTCTGGGCAACCTACCGACAGTGGTTAGAGGTGGGTGCCCAGGTCCGCAAAGACGAGAAGTCGAGCCTTGTCATCTTCTACAAGGAGTTCGACGCGGACCCCGATCCCGACGATGCCAGCGATGACGGCAAGCGCCGCGTCGCGCGCGCGTCGCGGGTCTTCGATGCTGGCCAGGTGGATGGCTATGCCGCGCCTCAGGAAGCTGAGCAGCTCGGACCCATCGAGCGCATTGCAGCGGCGGACCGGTTTGTGAGTGCGACCGCGGCCCGGATCGAGCACGGCGGAAATTCCGCATACTACCAGCCTTCAACCGATCACATTCAGATGCCTTCGGAAGAGCTGTTCTGCGGAACATCGACCATGAACCGCAGCGAGGGCTATTACGCCACACTCATCCACGAGCTGACGCACTGGAGCGGCGCATCCCGGCGGCTTGCGCGCGACATGGGCAAACGTTTCGGCGATGATGCTTATGCCGCGGAGGAACTCGTCGCTGAAATCGGATCAGCCTTCCTGTGCGCCGAGCTCGGCATCACCCAAAACGTGAGAGCTGACCATGCGCAATATCTCGCGCAGTGGCTCAAGCTCATGAAAAGCGACACGCGTGCAATCTTTGCAGCGGCTGCCAAAGCATCCGAGGCCGCTGCGTACCTGAAGCGCTTCTCGGCGCTTGAAGAGCGTGCCGCATGAGCGGCTTAGCGCGGCCGGAATTCCGGCCGTGCGAGCGCATTGCGAATGTTCATGAGGTTCGTGTGAGCATTGCGCAGTTCGACCGAGCCCTCCACAAGATCCGGAGGTGGCGGTTTGAGACTGCTACCGCTTGCGTCCCGGCCGCTGCGTAAGCGCTGAACCCGCCGCCGACTTCGCCGCGGGGCTGGCCCCCGGAGTGCTGAGCGTCCGCGCGGCTGCCGCCGCGGCCTTGGGCCCCGTGACCTCTTTGCTGTGGACCTGAGTAAGCGCCGAGCCTGCCGCCGATTTTGCCGCCTTACCGGCGGCCGGGCTGCTCAAGGTCTTTCCCGCTGCGGATGCGGCGCGCGGGCCGGTGCTCTCGCCGCCACGTCTCTTGGTCACGATCGATCTCCATCTCTTGAGTTGACAGGGACCATGAGCTGATTCGTGAAATTTGCGCACACGTTTTGTTCCGGGCCGCTTGCGGCGGCTTAGCCCGGCCGGAATTCCGGCCGGGCAAGCGCAGTGCGGATATTGCGGAGGTTGATGTGCGCGTGGCGAAGCTCGGCTGAGCCTTCCGCAAGGTGGGGAAGTTCGCCGGCAATCCGGCGCAGCAGTATGTGAAGCTCGGCTTTGCTGAGGCGCAGCAGCTCGCTCTGTGACAGAACTCTCATCGTTTTCCTCCTTCGTTCCGGCCGCGGACATCGCGGCCTTCCTGCGGACCGAAAGCGCCGGAGGAGGCGGGCTGCATCGCTTGCGACCGCAACGCAGAGGAGGAGAATCTGGCAAGCATCTTGGTGACGCTTATTTGAAAACTGTCCCTGCCGCAAATCAGATCCGGACGTACTCGTGGTGGAGACCGCCGAGAATTGGCCTCGGAAGAATCCGGCGAACGGCATGAACTACACGTGATACCGGAGCGTCCTTGCCCAAAGACAGATGTGTTCGCACTTCGTTGTAATAGTTCATGTACGATAGCAACGCGTGACGAAGGTGCCGTTCCCCGAAGACCACGATATGATCGACGCATTCTCGTCGGATCGACCCGATCAGCCGTTCGGCATAGGCATTTTGCCATGGCGACCGCGGCGAAGTTGGTCGATCGCGAATACCCATGGCGCGCATGCGCCGGGTGAAAGCCTGACCATAGACCTGATCTCGATCGCGCAGCAGGTATCTTGGTGCCTGGTCCCATCCGCAGGCTTCCGTGAGCTGGTGGGCGATCCACTCGGCAGTCGGGTGTGCCGTCACACCATCCATTAGGCGCGGCGGCGATCGTGGCGCAGGATCAGCAAGCCATAGAGAAGCTGAAACGAAATTGTTGGCACCACGAACAGGTCCATCGCCACAATTCCATCAGCGTGATTGCGGAGAAACGTTCTCCAGCCCTGAGACGGTGGTCGCCTCCTGCGCGCCATATACTTGGTCACACTCGTCTGCCCGACGTCGATGCCCAGCTTGAGGAGTTCGCCATGCATCCGCGGTGCGCCCCAGAGCGGGTTGGCAAGGCTCATCGCACGGATTAAGCGGCGTACTTCCAGCGGCACCGTCGGCCTGCCCCCGCGAACTCGCGATTTCCAACGCCAATAGGCTCTAAACCCCGCTCGGTGCCAACGGATCACGGTGTCTGGCTGGACGATCGCCAGTGCGTCGCGAACGGTAGGCAACCCCCGAAACAGGCCGACGAATATCAACCGATCGATGCTGCCGAAGCGAGGCCTCTTTGGGGCCGTCCGCTGCAGGACGTTGATCTGCTGGCGTAGCGCCAAGTTCTCCGCCACAAGGGCTACCCTGAACCGAAATAGCCCGATGAACGCCCACCAGATCAATTTGCAAAGGTCCAACATCGGACGACAGCATCGCCCATGTTGCCTGCACTTGCTAGCCCGATGAGGTTTGCGAGAGGGACAGGAGGCTCACTCATCAGGGAACTCGACCGCCTGCAGGAGATCGAAACCGAGCAGGACGGCAAGCAGTTCGTGTTGCGAACGCCGGTAACCGGCGATGTCGGTCGTGTCTTCAAGGCCGTCGGCGTCGCGCTGCCGCCCAACATCCGTGAAGCCGACGCGGTCGCGCCGGCCGGAAATTAGGCTTGATCCTACAAGTGTAGTGCTAACAACCCCGCGCACACGCGTAACCGCCTAGCGTCACACATTCTTTTCTTCGATGGTGTTAAAGTTGGGTCTGGGGCGCGCCCCGCGTCCACCGCGAACTGCTCAAGCTCGGCATCGACGTCAGCCAGGCCACAGTCGGGAGATACCTGCGTGGCGACCTAAAGTCCCCTCCCCGACCTGGCGTAGCTTCCTACACAACCACCTGACCGACATCGCGGCGATCGACATGTTCGTTGTGGCAACCGCGACGTTTCGGATCCTGTATGGAAGCAACACGGCCTGATGTCCGCGTCAGGCATCTCTCCGTAGCTTCCCAACTTCTCGGTTGAAGTGGGCACGCAAGGTTGCGTCATCTTCGCGATCGTTCCAGTGCAGCGGCCAGCGTCTCCGCAATGTTCTGAGCGGCCCCGGGCTGTAGCCTAGGTCGTGAAAAGGGGGATTATCAGGACCTAGCAATGAGGTACTTGCCCGCTATCACGGCTCATGATCCTGTTGCGGATAGCGTAGCGCACAAGAGCCGCAGAGGATGAGAGCTTGAGTTTGCGCATGATCGCTGCTCGGTGGGTCTCAACGGTCTTCACGCTGATGTTGAACAAGTTGGCAATCGCCTTGCTGCTGTAGCCCTCGGCGATCCCTTGGACGATTTGGCGCTCTCGATATGTGAGCGCCGACCCTCCGTGCTCGGTGGGGACAGTAAACGAGCGGAGCAATGCCTCAGACACTTTTGTCGTGAAGAAGGGTTTGTGGGATGCAAGCGCCTCAATCGCCGCAATCAACTCCCCATTGGCATCGGACTTAAAGAGAAAACCGCGAGCGCCGGCTTGCAGGAGCTGTGTGATCACTGCTTCATCATCGTGCACAGTAAAGATGAGGACTTCGGTTTTGGGGAGCCGTGCACGGATCTGCCGCGTCACCTCGATGCCGTTGATAAGCGGTAGGCGGTAACCGATGACGGCGACGTCCGGTTTCGTCTCGATGGCCTTTTGGATGGCTTCTTTGCCGTCGCCGGCAACAGCAACAACTTCCCAGCTGGATTGAGTTTCGACAATTCTCTGTAGGCCGGTACGGACGACCTCATAGGCGTCCGCGATCAAGATGCGGACCACGACGCGAGCGCCTTTGGCGGATGGGTCAGCGGAAGCTCTTCCTCCCGCTATGACTCAAATCTCAGGGAGAACTTCGCATCAAACGCTCGGCAAGTAATCAGTATTGGTCGAACATGGTCAATTCGGCGCTGGCGGAGGAACCGCGATCCTGGCACTCGCTTTCGCTTCCGTGCTCGCACCGAATCGGCGTCTGAAAGTCCTGACACCACGGGTGTCGGGGCGGTTGATCTTGAACGGAAATTGCTCGAGCTGTCGCACAAAAGTAAAGGGCCCTGGCGGAGCAGGACCCTTTTTCTCAAGATATTCAGCCACTACTACTCACGTTTGCCAAACAAAGAGAGCAGCATGGTGAACATGTTGATGAAGTCGAGGTAGAGGCTAAGTGCACCCATGATGGCGGCCTTCGAGGTCGCCGTCATATTGCCCATCACCTCGTAATAGCCATCCTTGATCCGCTGCGTGTCGTAGGCCGTGAGGCCTGCGAACACCAGTACGCCGATCACAGAGATGGCGAACTGCAAAGCGCTCGACTGCAGCCAGAGATTGACGAGGGCGGCAATAACGATACCAATCACGCCCATGAAGAGGAACGTGCCCCAAGCCGACAAGTCCCTCTTGGTCGTGTAGCCGTAGAGGCTAAGCGCGCTGAAGGCCGCCGCCGTCACGAAGAACACTTGCGTGATTGACTCCCCGGTGAAGACCAAGAAGATCGATGACAGCGACAGGCCCATCACCGCGGCGAACAGCCAGAAGGAGATCTGCGCCGCACCAACACTCATCTTGTTGACGCGGAACGACAGGAAGAACACGAACGCCAGCGGAGCCAGCATCACGGCCCACTTAAAGGGGGAGTTGTAAAGCAGTTGCCCGAACTCGGTCAGGCCTCGACGCCCAGGACCAGCGCGCTCGACGACCGCCGCCGAGAACGTGACGTAGGCGACCAAGCCTGTGAGAAAGACCCCGCCCGCCATATAGTTGAAAACCCGCACCATGTACGCGCGCAAACCCTCGTCTACTGCGGCGTCGGAGCGCGCGGCAGTGCCAGCGTGAGCATACCTGTCGTCGATCTGAGCCATTACTCCATCCCTTCAAACTTGGCGCAAGCCGTCCACATCACGTCCCGAGACGCCTGTCCGAATGTCGGTCGACCTATCCGGTGAGAGCCCGCTTTGCGCGACGAAGAGCCGAATTTCACAATGATTGCGACCGGCATTCCGTCGTGTCGCCGACCGAGATTGCCAAGGCGATCCGAAAGATCTTCCAGTGTCGCGCCCTTCGCCAAAATGAACGAAAGCGCACTATCTTCGAACACCGCGGTTACGCGGCTTTGTCTCAGACGGTGTTCAGGGATGTTCCGCATGGGAGCCTCTGGACTGATGACGAAGCAGAACTTTCTCACACTTGAAAGGTCGTCCTTGCTTCGTAGACGCCCACATCTTAAGGGAGCCATCGGTCCCTAACTCGTTGAATGAGCGCGAGTCGGTCGGCAAGGTGATGGCTAAACCCTAGCCGGTCGCAAGGCTGAGGATGCAGACTCGGAATCTACTCAAGGCTGGGCCCGCTGCTCGCCGTCTGATCGGGGGGAAGAGCAGAGCGGCGAATGTGACTCAACGGGTGATTGAGAGTTCCATCATTCGCTGAGCAGTGGCGGCAAGCCCGAATCGACGCGCCAGAGCGTAACCGCGGGGATCACATGACCACCGATATCGGCTCGTCTCGAGTATTATTGGGTTCTGATTGGACGCCCAAGCTCCTCTTTCCGAGCGGAGCAAAATGGGTCTGGTATGACCCGTCGGATAGAGCAACGTGTTTTTTCCGACAGCAGGGCCACAACGCTATCCACCATTGGAGGCATCGTCCGCCGCATCGCGGGCTTTCCAGACTAGTGGCAATACGTCGGATACGGACTCTGGCGCGTTGATATGGGCTCCGTTGGAGCAGGAGGATTCTGGAGCGGACGCGTCTACCAGTTGATTGCTGGAGTACCCAATGCTGGCTCAGATTATCAGCCGCTACAGGCATTCTTGGATCGCAAGCGCAGAACAAACATGTGAATCTCACGGCAACGACAATCGACTACAATCAATTAGCGCGCATCCCGGCATTAGATCTGCGGTCGCCCTAACAATTTGAGAGCGACATTTCTGCCGAAACGGAGAGCCGGCTAAATTGCCCTAGCGTGGCGCGCAGACTGAAAAAACCAAACGTTCCATGTGTTGAAAGCGCCAACGGTCGTGAAGAGAAGAGAGAGTTCGTTTACACAATCCGCGCCGTGGCTGATGTGCTCGCCGCAGACCAAGGCCATCCCGTGTGGTCAAAAAACTGAAACGGCCGAGAGCACGGTCAGTTATCCACCGCCAGTATAGAGGTTCCGGAGGCCAGTCCGGTACATTTCAATGTACGCTATGGTGGCCGCCGTAAGGGGGACCGTTAATGGATTGGGCGCGCGTCCTGGCCTACGTCACTGGCACGGTGGATCAAGAGCTGCTGGCGCGGAACGAATATCTTGCCGCCGAAAACCGCATTCTGAAGGCCCAGTTGAAAGGACGGCTCAAGCTCTCGGACACCGAGCGAGCCGCGCTCGGCGAGATTGGTCATCGCCTGGGCCGCAATGCCCTCGCCGAGCTCGCAACTGTGGCGAGGCCGGATACTATCCTGGCCTGGTACCGCAAGCTTGTCGCCAGCAAGTTCGATGGCTCGAAAGCCCGTCGCGGCCCAGGCAGACCGCGGATCAGGCGCGAGGTCGAGCAGCTCATCGTTCGCATGGCCGAGGAGAACCGTGATTGGGGATATGACCGGATCGCTGGGGCGTTGGCCAATCTGGGGTACAAGGTCTCCGATCAGACGATCGGCAATGTCCTGCAACGTCACGGTCTGCCGCCGGCACCGGAGCACAAGCGCACGACCACATGGCCGGCCTTCATTCGTACCCACCTGGCGCTGTTGGCGGGGACCGACTTTTTCACGGTGGAGGTGCTCACGCTGCGCGGGCTGGTGACCTACTACGTGCTGTTCTTCATCTATCTTGAGAGCCGTCGAGTGGCCATCGCTGGGATCACCGTTCACCCGGACGAGGCGTGGATGAAGCAAATGGCCCGGAACGTGACCATGGAGGGATGCGGCATCCTGCGGGACTGTCGCTATCTCCTGCACGATCGGGACACGAAATACACTCGGTCGTTCCGGGCCATCATTGCCTCAGGTCAGGTTGAACCGCTCGCGCTGCCTGCCCGCTGTCCGAACTTGAATGCCTATGCGGAGCGCTGGGTCCGGTCGGTGAAGGAGGAGTGCTTGTCCAAGGTGATCCTCTTGGGCGAGTGTTCCCTGCGGCGGGCGCTGAACGAATACGTCGAACATTATCATGCCGAGCGCAACCACCAGGGGAAGGGCAACGTCCTGCTGTTCCCTCGTGATACGGTTATCCGCCGCGAGCCGCAGCCTGTTCAATGCCGGGAGCGATTGGGTGGGCTCCTGCGCTTTTACCATCAAGAGGCGGCGTGATCGCACGCCCAAGGATCAATCCCGGAACTTTGATTCTGCGCGCTGCGATTGGGAGATCGAGGAAGTCGCGGAAGCCGCTTTGCTACCCGTCGCCCCAACTCGGCGTTCGAGGGCTTGAGCCATCCTTTCAGCTGGGCCTTCAGGATGCGGTTTTCGGCGGCCAGATATTCGTTCCGCGCCAGCAGCTCTTGATCCACCGTGCCAGTGACGTAGGCCAGGACGCGCGCCCAATCCATTAACGGTCCCCCTTACGGCGCCCACCATCGCGTACATTGAAATGTACCGGACTGGCCTCCGGAACCTCTATACTGGCGGTCGATAACTGACCGTGTTCTCGGCCGTTTCAGTTTTTTGACCACACGGGGTGCCACGAGCAGGCTGGGTTTCGGTTCCTCGCCGGCTTCGCGCTTCAGCACCAGCAGCAGTGTCAGCCA
>CAWAYH010000004.1:0-684175 GCA_963786195.1 uncultured Acidobacteriota bacterium
GGCAGGCACCGGCTTCTCGACCGCCAGCTCCCGGCTCGCGGCCGTGGCGGAACGCAGACCGAACGCCAGCACCGCCGCGATGAGCGCCAGCACCGCACTCCCGTAGAACGCCGACGACCAGCTGCCGAAGCGTTCGAACAGGACCGCCGCGAGGCCGCCGGCGATGATCGACGCCACACCCTTGGCCGAGTAGAGCACGCCGTAGTTCGACGTGGCGTGGCGCGTGCCGAAGTAGTCGCCGAGGATCGACGGAAAGAGCGAGAAGACCTCGCCCCACGTGAAGAAGGTCAGGACGAGCGTCACCGTGAACCACGTGCCGGACGTACGGCCCAGCGTCAACACGAGCAGCAGGCAGACCGCATTCAACCCGAACGCGATCATCATCGCCATCTCGCGGCCGATGCGATCCGACGCCCAGCCCCAGAAAATCCGACTGGCGCCGTTGGCGATCGGGCTGAGGGACGTGGCCAGCGTGAGCGCCGCGGCCGTGATGCCCCACGCCTGCGCCATCGGGCCGGCCTGGGCCGTCACGAGCAGACCGCCGGTCGCCATCAGGACGAACGCGACATACAGCACGTAGAACTGCGGCGTCCGCAGCATTTCAGGCGTGGTGAAGTGATGACGGCCGACGGTGCTCGCGGAGGCGGACGTGACCTGCTTCGCTGTGGCGCTCGCATCCGCCGCCGGGTGTCGCAGGAACTGCGCGGCGACGAGGATGACGAGGCCCTGGAAGATCCCCGTCCAGAGAAACGCCGTCCGGAACCCGTAGTGCTGAATCGTGTACGCGATGAACGGAATGAAGAGGGCCGTGCCGCCGCCGAAGCCGGCGGCAATGATGCCGGACGCGAGGCCGCGCCGCGCGCTGAACCATTTCAACGCAAGCCCGATCGAACCGCCGTACACCAGCGCGGCCCCGACGCCCGCGATCGTGTAGAGCACGTAGAGCATCCACAGCGACGAGACGAAGGCAAGGCCTCCCCATCCGATCCCGCAGAGGACGCCGGCGATCGTCGTGAACACGCGCGGCCCCATCCGGTCGATGAGCCATCCCTGCAGGGGCTGAATCCACGTCTGGAACAGGATGAAGTACGTGAACGCCCACTGGATGTCCGACAGCTTCCACCCGGTGCTTTGCTGGATCGGCCTGACGAACAGCGTCCAGGCGTACTGGAGGTTCGCGATCATGATCATCGTGACCAGGGCCGCGCAGAGCTGAAACCATTTGTTGTTCACGGTCATGGCTTACTCACGATCATCGTGTTCGTCGCGTCCGTCGTGTTCGTCGTGCTGAGCAGCTTCACGCACGCGTAGACGGCGCGGGTCGAGGGCATCGGCACACCGAGGCGTTCGCCGAGCTCGACCACGGCCCCGACGATGGCCTCGAGCTCCATCGGACGCCCGGCCTCGAGGTCCTGCAGCATCGACGTCTTGTGCGCGCCGACCTTGCCGGCGCCAGCCATGCGTTGATCGATCGAGATGGGCAGCTCGATGCCAAGCCGCGCGGCGACCGCTTCCGCCTCGCCCATGATCTCTCGAATGAGCTGCGCGGACTCCGGATGCCGCACCATGTCCTCGAGCGTCGCCCGCGTCAGTGCGCTGACGGGGTTGAAGGCGACGTTGCCGAGCAGCTTGACCCAGATCTCGTGCCTGAACCGCGTCGTGATCGGACAGCGAAATCCCGCCGCGATCAGCGACTCGGCCAGCTTCCGGCAGCGATCGGATCGCGACCCGTCCGGCTCGCCGAAGCTGATCCGGTTGCCCTCCGTGTGGTGGATCACGCCGGGCTCCGCGATGTCGGTCGAGAAGTAGGCAAGCGATCCGATCACGCGCCGCGGCTCGATGGCCGCCGCGATGACGCCGCCCGGGTCGACGCGCTCGAGATGCAGTCCCTCCAGCTCACCACCGTAGCCCTGGAAGTACCACCATGGAATGCCGTTCTGCGTGCTGACGACGATTGTGTCCGGCCCGTAGAGCTGTCTGAGCGACGGCGCGAGCGCGTCCAGGCTGTGCGCCTTGACGCCCAGGAAGACGACATCGGCCGTGCCGATGGCGCCCAGATCGCCGGTGACCGTCGGCTTGACCTCGAAGTCGCCGTCAGGACTGATGACGCTCAGGCCGCGCGTCTGCATCGCGCGGAGGTGCGGGCCGCGCGCGAACAGCACGACGTCGGCGCCGGCCCGCGCCAGCCGTGCGCCGATGTAGCCGCCGATCGCGCCCGCGCCCGCGATGACGATCCTCACGATGGGAGTCTCAGGAGAACGACCGCGCGACCAGGCGCCGCTGGATCTTGCCGGTCGCGGTTCGCGGAATGGCCGTGGTGATGTGAATCCGCTTCGGGCGCTTGAAGTCCGACAGGCGCTCGCGGCAGTAGGCCACCAGGTCGGCCTCGGTTGCGGTGCCGCTCAAGACGACCGCGGCCGCGACCTCTTCGCCCCACGTCGGATGCGGTACGCCGAAACAGACGGCCTCGGCAACCGCCGGGTGCGCGAGCAGCACCTCGTCGATCTCGCGCGGCGAGATCTTCTCGCCCCCGCGGTTGATGAGCTCCTTGAGCCGGCCGACGAGCGTCAGGTATCCGTCGGCGTCGAGATATCCCTGATCGCCGGTCCGGAACCAGCCGTCCACGAACGACGAGGCGTTCGCTTCGGGATTGTTCTCGTAGCCCGTGATGACGTTCGGTCCCTGGATGACGACCTCGCCGCGCTCTCCCACCGGCAGGTGATTGCCCGCCGCATCCATGATGCTGATGCGCACGTCCGTGCCCGGTCCGACCGACCCTGGCTTGCGGGCTCCCGGCGGCAGCGGATTCGACGACATCTGGTGCGCCGCCTCCGTCATGCCGTACGCCTCGAGCACGGGCGCACCGAACGCGGCCTCGAGATCCTGCATGACCTGCGGCGGAAGCGACGCGCTGCAGGAACGGATGAACCGCAGCCGCTCCGCGCCGGCCGGCTTGCCCGATCCCGGATCGGCGCGCGCGAGGAGGAGCTGATGCAGCGTCGGCACCGCGGAATACCAGGTCGCCTGATGATCCCGGGCGACACGCCAGAACGAGAGCGGACTGAACTTCGCCGGGATGACGATCGTGCCGCCGGTCGCGAGCGTGCCGAGCACCGACGCCACGAGCCCGTGGACGTGAAACAGCGGCATCACGCACAACGCCACATCGTCCGGACTCAGCGCATAGCTCCGTGCGACGTTGCGCGCCGAGATCGACAGGTTCGCGTGGGCGAGCGGCACGCGCTTGGGCAGCCCCGTGCTGCCGCTCGTGTGGAGAATCAGGGCAACGTCCGCGGGGTCGGGGTTGGCCACGGTCTTCCGGCCGGCCGCGGGACCGCCCGTCAACGTCACGCGCCCCTGAGCGTCCATCGTCGATCGTCAGGATGGGCACCTGGTCCCCGGCAGCCCGACGGGCGTCCTCGAGGCCGTCGGGCGGAAGGATCAGGACCTTTGCCTTCGTATCCTCGAGATAGAAGCGGAACTCGTCTTCCTTGTATGCGGGGTTCAACGGCGCCGCGGTCCCCGCGACGGACGCCGCAAGAAACGCGACGACCATCGGCAGGCCGTTGGGGAGCGCGATGCCGACGCGATCGCCTCGTCTGATCGCCGGCCGCCGTCAGCGCCCCTGCGATTGCCTCGACCTGATCCTGCAGTGCGCCGTACGTAATTCGGATGTCGTGCTCGGGGAGGATGATCGCCGTCTTCCCGGATGGCACAGGCCGCAACAGATCGATCAGCGTGACTGGCTTGCTGCCGAGCGAGGGGACCATAGGGGCTACACTCTATCAAAGTGCCAGGGTGCCAGGGTGCCAGGGTGCCAAAGGTGCCAGAGTGCTGGTGCTAGGGTGCTAGAGTGCTGGTGCTAGGGTGCGGGGCGTTTTGCTGGCACTCAGCAGCGAGCTGAACAAGCCGCGGCCCATCGAAGCCAGGCCGCCACCACGGACCCTGGCACTTTGGCACTCTCGCACGTTGGCACCCTGGCACGCTGGTCAGGTAAGTTTCACCAAATCGGCAATCTTGATCGGCCGCCCTTCGTCGATGCTCTTGCGTGCGGCGATGCCGGTCAGGCACGACATCGCGCCGGCGCGCGAACCTGGCAGCTGCATGTGCGCCGGCACGTCGATCTTCTTGAAGACGAGATCGCGCAGCCGCTGATCGCCGCCGCCGTGGCCTTCCGTCTCATTGGGCACGTCGACCTTCACCCGCTGGCCGAAGTTGCGGATGATGTGCATCTCGCTCTCTTCGCCGGGATCCCAGGCCTGCCGCTCGTAATCGCGGACCTCCAGGCGGCCCCTGGTTCCGTTGAAGGCCACGCGGTAGCCCTCGATCGGCATGAACGTGTTGACCGAGTAGCTCATGTTCACGCCGCTCGAATACCGCACGACGGCGTTCATCGTGTCGAAAATATCGATGTCTTCCTTGAAGACGCACCCGTCACGGTGGTACCCGTCCGCGGATTCGCAGTTCACGTACAAGTTGACGAGGTTGGGGGTCTTCGTGATGTCCCAGTAGTAAGGACACTTGTCCTTGTGCGGGCAGGCGCGGCAGTTCGTCGAGCGGAATGGGCCGCTCTTCCCGTAGTTCGAGAGGCTGCCGAGCGCGGACACCTGAACGGGATCGGCGTCCAGCCACCAGTTGATGAGGTCGAAGTGATGCGTGGCTTTGTGGACCCACAGTGAGCCGCTCTTCGATCTCAGCCTGTGCCAGCGACGGAAATAGTCGGCGCCGTGCGTCGTGTCGAGGTACCACGAGAAATCGACGGACGTGATCTTCCCGATCTCCCCCGCCATCAGCAGCTCTTTGATCTTCTGATGCTTCGGCGCGTAGCGATAGTTGAAGGTCACGACGATCTTGCGGCCGGTGCGCTTCTCGGCGTCCAGCACGGCCTGACACTGCTTCTCGTCGATGGTCATGGGCTTTTCGGTCATGACGTCGACGCCACGGTCGAGCGCGCGGACGATGTACTCGCTGTGGTAGCCGTCGACGGTCGTCACCATCAGCAGATCCGGTTTGGCCCTGGTGATCATCTCGTCGAAGTTCGTGAACGTGGGGCACGACACGACCCAGCTGCCGTTTGGCTTCCTCGACGCGAAGCGGGTTGATGTCGCACAGGCCGACGAACTCGATGCGGTCGCTGTAGTCGCGGACAATCGGGCGTCCCCACATGCCGATGCCGCGGACGCCCGTGCCGATGATGGCGTAGCGCTTCTTCTGCTGAGCGGCCACGTCGCTGCCGGGCTGCGCGAGCAGCGCGCCAACCGCTGCTCCGCTCGCCGAGGTGACGAACTCGCGCCGCGTGACGCCGTCCTTGCTGGTCATGCCTGCCTCCGTGCACTTGTGGCGTCCGGCTTCAGCCGGACGTCATTGTCCGGCTAAAGCCGGACACTACAAGCTGGTCCGGCTAAAGCCGGACACTACACACTGGTCCGGCTAAAGCCGGACACTACACTTCAACTCTCGATATCGATCGGCCGCCTCGCGCCAGGCCGCGGACGGCTCTGGCTCGAAACGGCGCAGCGGCAGCGCGCGCGCGACGACACGTCGGCCCTCGGCCACCGATTCTAGCGCGTGGCAGGCTACCGCTTGTATCAATACGTTCCCCATCGCCGCGGCTTCGACCGGTCCGGCCACCACCGGGCGCCCGGTCGCATTCGCGGTGGCCTGGTTCAGGTACGTGTTCAGCGCGCCGCCACCGGTGATGTGGACGCCCGGCACCTCCCGCCCGGTCATGGACTCGAGCGCGGCGACGACCTCGGCGTATCGAAGCGCGAGTGAATCGAGCACGACCTTGGTCAGCGCCGCGGGGTCGTCAGGAACCGGCTGACCCGTTTCCGCCAGCGCCGTAGACAACTCGGCGATCATCGAGCGCGGATTGAAGAAGCGTGCCGCGTCCGGAAAGATGAGCCCGCCGACGCCCGCAATCGCCCGGGTTCGCTGCAACAGCTGGGGAAGCTCCTCGTCCACGCCCAGCTCGCGCCACTCGCGCCGGCACGACTCGAGAATCCACAGGCCCATGACGTTCTTGAGCAATCTGAATGTGCCTGCAACGCCGCGCTCGTTCGTGAAGTTCGCCGCGAGCACGGCGGCGCCGAGCAGCGGCTCGTTGCGCTCGACGCCGACCAGCGACCACGTGCCCGACGAGATGTACGCCCAGCCGCCATGGTGCGGTGTGCCGGCCACCGCGCTTGCCGTGTCGTGCGTCGCGGGCGCGAAAACCCGAAGCGCCGCGAGCCCGAGCTCGTCACCGAGTTCCGCCCGGAGTAATCCGAGATCGGTTCCGGCGTCGACGAGATCCGGCATCAGGCCGCGCGGCAAGCCGAGACGAGCGAACAGCGCGTCCTGCCACTCGCCCGTCCCTGACGTCCAGCAGCTGCGTCGTCGACGCGTTGGTGCGCTCGCCCGTGACGGCGCCGCACAGAAAATGATGGCAGAGATCCGGAATGAGCAGCAGACGCGCTCGCCCGCGCCGGCAGGCCCTCGCTCACGTGCGCGGCCAGCTGATAGAGCGTGTTGAGCGCCAGAAACTGAATGCCGGTCGCCGCGAAAATCTCCTCGCGCGGAACGCGTGCAAAGACGCGCTCCATCATTCCCGCCGTCCGCTCGTCGCGGTAGCAGATCGGCTCCTCGACGAGGCTGCCTTCTTCGTCGACGAGTCCGTAGTCGACGCCCCAGGCATCGACGCCGGCGGACTGCAGTTCACCGCCCGCGTCGCGCGCGCAGGCGGACGCGCGGTGGAGACCCTCGCGCAACCCGTCGAACAGCCGCGCGACGTCCCACCGCAGGTGTCCATCGACCCGGCGCGGCGCGTAGTAAAAGCGATGCGCCTCGTGCAGGTGCACGTTGCCGGGATCGACCGCGCCCACGAAGACGCGACCGCTGCCGGCGCCGAGATCGATCGCCGCGTGAAACGGACGGATCACACTGTTGGCCCGCCACAACCCGGCTGCGCTGCCGGGGCCGCCGTCTGCGACTCGCGACCGCCGACGTGAAACACCTCGCGCAGCTCACGCGAAACGGGACTGTCGTCAGCGTTGGCCGGCATGATCTCGCGCATGTGACGCCACCAGCGCCGGCACACATCCGTATCTGACACAGCCGCCCACCGTGCTTCGCTCTCGAACTCGACGTACCCGAAGAGATCGTTGGTGTCCTGGTCCAGGTAGATCGAATAGGTGCGAACGCCGTGCGCGATCAGCGTGTCCTCGAGCTCGCGCCAGATCGGCCGATGACGCCGCTCGTACTCGGCTTCACGACCGCGATCCACCGACATGCGAAAGGCTTTTCGTATCACGCTGGGCATCATAACAATGGTTGCGACCTCCCGCCCAGCGAGCGGTCGCGTTACGGAATGCGAAACAGCGGGGCCCCTGGAAACCGTGCGTGGCGGTCCAAAGGTGCTGGCAGTCTTGAGATTACGGAGCCGTCCGCAGCCCTTCCCACCGGACGGTCCAGGTTCCGTCAGACGGAAACCCTGGCGCGTGGCCTGCCGGCGCGCCATCCCAGCCGGCGGCCATCAGCGCGATGGCGTACAACAAGCCTCCATTGCCTGGCAGATAGATGGTCAGCCCGGGCCGCTGGTGATTGTGACCGTTGGGCCTGAACACATTCTTGGGGGTGTCGAGCAGAAGCGCGTCGATGGCGCGCGCCGGTTCTCCAAGCCGCGCCGCCGTCATCGCCAGCATCGGGTAGTCCCAGCCCCACGTGTCGGGCCAGTTCCAGCGATCCCAGATCCAGTGCAGCGTCCGCCGCATCGTCTCGCGATCCACGCCGCCGCCTGGCAGTACGCCGAGCGCTGCCGTCACTGCCGGATGATCCTCCGCCCATCGGCCCGCCGAGTACGTCTCCGTCGCGCTCTCCGCGAACAGATACTTGCCGTCCTCGACCGGCAGCGGCGCGAGACCGGCCAGTACCCGGTCCCACGCCGGTTCGCGTGGGAGCCCTAACCTCGTTCGCCACGCCTGCGCCTTCTCCAGCCCCCATCGCCAGTAGGCCAGCTCGAACGTGCAGTTGAACGTTCGGTCCTTCGGGAATGCTTCCTGCGCGCACTGCAGCGGCGGTCCCAGGACGAAGCGCGATTTTTCGGCGTCCCAGAACGAAAAGGACGACATGAACTCGGCGGTCTCGAACACGACGTCGCGGAAGCGATCGAGCGTGGCGCGATTCGGGTGCTGACGGTACACGAGCTCCGCATAGAAGATTGGATGGGGCTGCTGCCAGACGAGAAAGGGACCGACACTCGACGGCGACTCGGCGCCGCCCGGTGACGTCATTTTCGGCCAGCGCGCGCCGCGATAGCCCTGACGTCGAGCCGTCTCCCTCGCGCGCGGAAGGATCGTCCTGTAGTAGTCGAGACTTCTGTCGAGCAGCGGAAGTCGATCCCAGAGCGCGAACTGCGCCGCGTGCCACCAGTGCATCTCGAGGTGAAACTTTCCTTCCCAGCTGTTGAAGGTCAGGCCTGTTTCCTGGGGAGGATACGTGCCGGCACATTGAATCGCAGTGAGGTACTGCGACAGGACGATGCGGCGTTCCAGCTCGCGCCAGCGCGGATCGCGGCTTTCGGACAAGTCGATCGCGCCGCCGCTCTGCCAGAACCTGTTCCAGTGCGCGCGAGCCGCATCGCGCGTGGCCTCGAACGACGGGGGATCGGACGTTGCGGCCATGGATGAGAACGACGCGACGAAGGCGAACGCGGATTCCTCCTCGGGCGCGATGTCGAACGCGTGACGACCGGTCTCGACGAGTGCGGCACGGCCGGTCCATCGGGCGCGCAAGTCGTACGAGTCCTTGTCGAGCCTGCGAGCGAAGACCGCCGCGTTTGGGCCTCGGCGGCTGACGAGCGTCTCGTGTGCCTCGGGCCTGGTCCAGTCCGCGGCCGTCGCCTGTCCTGTTCCGTACGGGAACCGGATCTGGAGCGCGAGCCGCTTCGTGCCCACGAGCGCCGAGCGGACCCGAACGGCCAGTTGATCGCGGTCCGGGTGCACGACGGTCTCGGTCTCGACGAGCTCGTCATCGAAGCGAAACCGGCTCACGAGAATCCCGTTCCACAGGTCGAGCGTCTGCTCGATCGCGCTGAGATCCCGAGGCTCGGCCGCGCGGCCATCCCGGTGCGTCAGGCGGAACCCGATCCGGCCGAGATGGAGACGGTGCGGGTTCGCGCGCAGCCATTCTATCTCCGGCGTCCGCTTGTCGCCTGGTATGTCCGCGTACCCCACCGTGCGTCCATGGCTGTCGAACTCGTTGAAGCGGAACGACTCGATGGACCATCCATTCGGATTGGGCGCGGTGTGCCAGCCCCACTGGGACAATGTGCCGAGTGGAATCGTCTGCTCGTACGCCTCGGGAAATGTCTGCAGGCCCGTGACGTCAGCCGTAAACGCAAACTGGCCGTTGCCGACGCTGAGCGGCGATTCGGTGTCGAACGTCCGAAGGACCGGATGATGACGGGTGACGAGGGCGTGGCGATCGATGCGTCGCGGCTGCGACTGGCCGTGGGCGGCGAGCGCAACCACCAGGACACCGGGGATCGCAAGAAACCGGCGACGCGCGATCATAGAATGGTAACGGCCTCCGGCTTGACGGGTGGCTGAGCCGCCGCAGTACGCTTGGTTTTCTGCCTCAGGATCAAGGTGAGAATGCTTCACAACACGTTGTTCAGACATCCCCGCGAAACCGGCATGCAGATGCTACAGCAGCGCGGGTCAGCTGGCGCCAGGGAACTCAGCACGCGGCGGCTGCGGCTCGATGCCGGTGCCACCACCACGTTCGGTCTCGACGACGAAGAGACCGTGGTGGTGCTGCAGCAGGGGCGAGGCACGTTCGCGGCCGGCGGGAAGACGTGGCCCGTCACACGCACGAGCGTGTTCGGCGAGCGGGCGTCCGCGTTGTTCCTGCCGCCGGGCGTGGAATTGACGGTCGGCGCCGAGTCGCCGCTCGAGGCGGTGCTCATCTCGACGCCGGCACCCGGGGGCGGCCAGCCCGTGCTGGTGACGCCCGAGGACGTGCGCGTCAACGCCCGCGGACGCGGCACGTACGCGCGCGAGGTGCACGACATCTTCGTCAACGATGCGCACGTCCGGCGGCTGATGGTCGGCGAAACCTTCAACCCCGCGGGCCACTGGAGCAGCTTCCCGCCGCACAAGCACGACGGGCGTGACGGCGAGCCGACGCTTGAAGAGGTCTACTACTACCGCGTCGATCCTCCCCAGGGATTCGGTCAGCAGATGCTCTATACCAACGACGGCGAGGCCACGACGCATATCGTGCGCGATGGCGACGCTGTGCTGCTGCCGTATGGGTATCATCCTGTCTCGTCACCGCCCGGCTACCGCTTGTATTACCTGTGGGGCATGGCCGGGGAGCAACGGAAGCTCGCGCTGCACGAGGATCCTGCGCACACGTGGATTCATGAAATACCATAGATAGGTTATCGGTTATCGGTTATCGGTTTTTGGTTCTTGGTTCTTGAGAGGAACTCAATGGCTCAGTTCAGCGTGTTGATCGCGGCGATTGCCTTGGCGACGGGCGTCGTGACGCAGGGTACGAAACCGCAGGCGACGAAATCGGCGGCGGGCGCGACGGTGCTCGAGGGCACCTGGGTGATCACGTCATTCAACGGTCAGACGCCTCCGGAAGGAGCGGCGGAGCTGACGCTGACGTTTGCGGGCGATACGTATCACCAGACGCAAGGCGGGAAGGTGAACGAGCGCGGAACGTTCAAGGTCGACGCCAAGAAGAAGCCGATGACCTTCGATCTCGCCATTGCGGAAGGGAGCGATGCGGGCAAGGCGCAGCTCGGGATCGTCGAGGTGACCGGCGACACGCTGAAAGCAGTCCTCGATACCCCAGGCGCCGCACAGCGCCCCGCCGACTTCACGCCGAAGGAAGGCTTCTTCCTGTTCACCGCCAAGAAGCGGGCGAAGGTGTGAGCGCGCGCGCTACTTCCCGTTGCCGATGAGGATGAACGGCGCCCAGTAGTGCGGATGTGCGAACGGCGCCTTCGGATCGGGTCTGTACGCCTTCATCGGTCCGTCGGCGTTCCTTCAGCGCCAGCGATCGCGTTGTCTCCAGAAACTGGAGTGCCGCCTGATTGCCTGCCGTGGAGCAGAGCCATCTGCGCCTGCCTGAGCGCCTCGGCTTTCGACCACCCGGCGTGCGCCAGCCGCAGGCGATAGAACTCCCGCATCAGCACTTCGGTCCCGATGTCAGCGACAGGCCACAGGCTTGCTACCACGGCCTTGGCCCCGAGGTCCTGAGCGACATACGCCATGCCCTCGACTTCTTTCCCGTTCGCGCCTGACGTTGCGGTGTCGCAGGCCGACAGCGTGAGCAGCTCGACGCGCTCGAAGATCCCTGGCGAGTTCTGCATCTCCTCGAGGCTCAGGTAACTTCCGTCGCCCAGCAGCAGGAACGACGTCTCCTCCCGCTCCGCGTTGAACCTGAAGTGGCTGGCAATATGGACGACCGGGTAGCCTTCGCGCAGCCCGTCGATCATCGCCTTGCGCGTGAACTGTTCATCGAGCCGGATGACGCCGGGCAGGACGCCCTGCGGCTTTGCCGCCGTTGTCTCGCGGATGATCGCGTGCAACTCTCGCGGCACGGCGGGCAGCGGCGGGAAGCCCGCGTACTCCTTCGAGACGCCAAGCCCGAAGGCCCGCCAGTTGCCCTGCGTCGGATCCAGGAGACGCGTAAGGCTCGCGGTCGTGAACACCAGATTGGGATAGCGGTCGGCGAGGTACTCCTTGCCGTCGTGGAGCGCGCTGATCGGCACGTATCGCAGGACGCCGTCGAGCGACCACATCAGGGTCCGGGCGCGGTATGACTCGAGGTCGGCCGCGAGCGTCGTGCCTCTCTCGTTCTTCTGCCGGAAGATCGCGTCGTACAGCTTCCGCGCCAGGGGCACCGGATCGTACCGATCGCTTCTGAGCGTCTGGCGGAAATCGCTGATCGTCTTGTTGAGGTCCGTCGTGTCGATGGGATACGCCCGCCGGAAGTCCGGCGTCGTCAGGATGACCCAGCTCTTCTGACTGGTGATGACGGTGTACAGCGCCACGGTGCCCTGTCCGAGTCGGCGCAGGCTCTGCATCATCGACTGAGACTGCTGCGTCACCAGCGTGTCGTCAGGAGCGCTCTTCGCGACCTCGGCCAGGACGAGCTTGATCTGCTTGTTCGCCTCGGTGATTGCCGACTCGATCGCGTCGAGCCTCTGTCGATCCTGGTCCGTCGCCGTCTTGTCGGCCACTTTACCGAGCAGCGGTCCTCGCTCGATCGCGAGCGACGCGAGACGATCGGCGATCGTCGCGGCTTCGGCCTCGGTCGTCGTGAGGCCGATCGTGGGAGTGTTCGCAGCGGCCCGGCGCACGACCCTGTTGAATTCCTCTTCCTTGAGCAGCTCGAGGACCTTCTCCGCCTCTGCGAGCCGACCCAGTGAGATCAGAAGGTCGGCGAGCGTTCGATACGTGTCCTCGTGGGCCTTGACGTAGCTCTGCTGAAAGGTCCGATCGAGGTCCCTCAGGTTGCCGCGAACGCCCTGAAACGCGTTGACCGCGGCCTTGCCGTACACAATCGCCATGCGCCCGTTGCCCTGCTGCTTCCACGCCAGCATCAGATCGTTGAGCGTGATCCCCTCGCCCGTTCGATTCCTGACCGATCGGACGATGGCGAGCGCCTGCTGGTAGTAGTCGATGGCCCTGTCGTTTCGGCCCTGCGCGCTATGGGCTTCGCCCAGACTCACGAGCGTGGCTCCTTCATCCGCCTGGTCTTTCACTTGTCTGAAGATCGCCAGTGCCCCTTCGTGGTACGCGATCGTCCTGTCGTAATCGCCACGCGCCTGATAGACGAGACCCAGGCTGTTGAGCGCTCGCGCCTCGCCTACGGGGTTCTTGATCGCGCGCGCGATCGCCAGCGACTGCTCGTAGTACTCCATGGCGCGATCGTACTTGCCGAGTACGTTGTACGCGTCGCCGAGATTGTTCAGCGTCCGCCCCTCTTCCGCGCGGGTCTTGATGTCCCGGAAGATAGCGAGGGCCTGTTCCGAGTACTCGATAGACTTGTCGTACGCGCTCAGCCAGAAGTACGTGTTGCCCAGATTGGCCAGCCCATTTCCCTCGCCGAGGCGATTCTTGAGCTCCCTGAAGGTCGCCAGCGAGCGCTCGAAATGGTCCAGCGCTTTCTGGTATTGACTCAGCGAAATGTAGACGTGTCCGAGATTGTTGAGGGCCAGCGCCTCGTTCCCTTTGTCGCCAAGCTCTCGACCGATCGCCAGCTGCTGCTCGTAGTACGGAATCGCCTGGTCGAACCGGCTGAGATTCCGGTTGACCAGGCCGAGGTTGCCGAGCATGCTGGCCTCGGCGATTCGGTCCTTCAGCTCCCGGTTGACTGCCAGCGCCTGCTCGAAGTACTCGATCGCTTTCTCCTGGCGGCCGAGGAGGCTGGTCGCAATTCCGAGATTGCTGAGCGTGCGCGCTTCCTCCGATCGAAATTTCTCCGCTCGAGCGATCGCCAGGGCCTGCTCGTAGTACTCGATCGCCTTTTCCTGCCGGCTCGACGCACTGTAGGCGCTGGCGAGATTGCGCAGGGTATTCGCCTCGCCCGCTCGAAAGCCCGCCGTTCGTCTCGCCTCCAGCGCCTGCTCGAAATAGCCGATCGCCTCGTCGAAGCGGCTGATGGCGAAGCTGGCGTTTCCCAGCTCATGCGCCGTGTAGCCCTCTCCGTGGACGTCGCCCAGCTCGCGATACATGACGAGCGCTTCCCTGTGCCGCGCGATCGCTGTCTGATAGTCGTTGAGCGAGACGCTCGATCGGCCACTGGAGTTGATCGTGACCGCCTGCTCGACGCGCCGTCCTGACTGCCGATACAGCGCAAGCGCTTCCTGGTATTTGTCGATGGCGCCGCGCAGGTTCTTCTCGCCGATCGCGCGCATTCCATCGGCGAACGCCCGCTGGGCCGACAACCGAATGTCATCACCCGCCACTGACTTTCGGCGTTCTTCGATCTTTATCTCGTAGCGCCCGGGCGGCGCCCGTTTGTCAACGGCGCGAACGTCGATTCCGTACGTCCCGGGCACCGCGGCCACATGCGTGATCCAGTCCGACTCCTGGGTGCTGAGCGGGCTGTCGGCGTCGAGCCGCGTGCTGCCGTCCGGCGCGAGGAGCTTCGCCGCGACGTTGACGCTCCGCTGGTGGATGAAGACGTGAACGAACTCCCCTTGAGCAAGCGTCATCGAATAGGACTGGGTCTCGCCCGGTGCGATGGTGCGTTCGACGGGCTTACCCGGTTCGAGAGCGCGCCGGTCGTCCTGGGCGCCCTCCCACCGTGCGATGCCCGTTACCCCGGCTCCGGGCCCGGCTGCGAGGGTGAGGAGCAGAAACGTTATCAGGCGGCAACGGGAAGAGGCTGACACGTCAGTTGTCCTCCGCCCCGGCAGGATGCGCGCGAGGCACACGAATGGCCCGACGGGACGACAGAAATAACTGGATGATACGAATAATAATAGTCGGGGTGGCGGTCCAGAGGTTCAAAAGAGTGTCGACAGAGTGACCAGAGCTGGAGAGAAGACGAGCGCGAGTCGCGACGCGATTACCGCCGCCGTCGAGGAAGCCGGCATCGTCGCGGTGATCCGGATGAAGGAGCCGGACAACGTGCAGGCCGTCGTCGACGCGATCGCGTCCGGCGGCGTCCGGGCGCTCGAGGTCACGATGACCGTACCCGGTGCCATCGACCTGATCGCCGTCCTGGCGCCCACGATGCCCGCAGGATTCCTGCTCGGCGCAGGAACGGTGGTCGATGCCGAGACCGCCGCGCGAGTCATCGACGCCGGCGCGCAGTTCGTCGTGAGCCCCGTGTTCCGACGGGACGTCATCGCCGCCTGCCATGCGCGAGAGATCCCGATGATGCCCGGGTGCTTCACGCCGACCGAGATCCTCGACGCCTGGGACGCCGGCGCGGACATCGTCAAGGTCTTCCCCGCCACGGCGCTCGGTCCCGGGTTCATCAAGGACGTGCGCGCGCCGTTGCCGCAGGTCAAGCTCATGCCGACCGGCGGCGTGACGGTGGACAACGCGGGCGAGTGGATCACCGCGGGCGCCGCCGCGGTCGGCGTCGGCAGCGCACTGCTCGATTCGAAGGCGATCGCGTCAGGGAACTACGCGGTGCTTCGGTCCAGTGCGGAACGCATCGTGGCGAACGTCCGAGCGGCGAGAGGAGCGCGCTGAACAGCCCATGCCCAGAGTCGTGACCTTCGGCGAGATCATGCTGCGGCTCAGTCCGCCAGGATTCGAACGGTTTCTCCAGACGCCGCAGTTCGTCGCGAGCTTCGGCGGCGGCGAGGCCAACGCGGCGGTCAGCCTCGCGCAGTTCGGCCTCGAGAGCGTCTACGTGACGTGTCTGCCGAAGCACGAGATCGGCGACGCCGCGGTGAGGACGCTTCGCGCGGAAGGTGTGCGGACGGACTTCATCGTCCGGGGCGGAAGTCGCGTCGGCATCTACTACGCCGAGGCTGGCGCGAGCCAGCGCGCGTCGGCCGTGATTTACGACCGCGCCCACTCGTCCATCAGCGAGATGCCGGCCGATGCGGTCGACTGGCCGGCGGTGTTCTCCGGCGCGGCATGGTTCCACGTCACCGGTATCACCCCGGCGCTGGGTGACACGGCCGCGACCGCAACGTCGCGCGCGATTCAGGCCGCACGAACCGCTGGCGCCCGCGTCAGCGTCGACCTCAACTACCGGAAAAAGCTCTGGAGCGAAAAGCGCGCGCAGGAGGTGATGGGGCCCCTGATGCGCGGCGTGGACGTCGTCATCGCCAACGAAGAGGATCTGCAGTCCGTTCTTGGCGTCCACGTGCCGGGCACGGACGTCACGAGCGGCCAACTGAACATCGACGGGTTCCGCCAGGCCGCCGAGCGCGTGACGCGCGACTTCGGTCCCCCGATGGTCGCCATTACGCTGCGCGAGAGCCTGTCGGCCAGCGACAACGGCTGGAGCGCCGTCCTCTGGGATTCGGCCGGCGCCACCCTCCACCGCAGCCAGCGGTACGACGTCCGCCTGGTCGATCGCATCGGCGGCGGCGACAGCTTCGCCGCCGGGCTCATCTACGGTCTCGTCACCGGCCGGACGCCGCAGGACGCGCTGCGGTTCGCCGTCGCCGCGAGCGCACTCAAGCAGACGATCCCCGGCGACTTCAACCGCGTCAGCGTGGCGGAAGTCGATCGGCTTGCTGGAGGCGACGCGTCAGGGAGAGTGCAGCGCTAACCCCCGCGGACGGCGTTCCGCGGTGGTAGACTTTGCTCCAGCCGGTCACCTTCTTCGCAGGCACACTCCAATGCAGTACCGCGTCTCCGTGGTTGCCGTGATCCTCCTCATGTCCATGACCCGCGGCACCATTACCGGCTCGCTGGCGCATACCTTTTCCATCGTTGCGCGCGATCCCGCCACGGGCGAGATGGGCGTTGCGGTGCAATCGCACTGGTTTTCGGTGGGGTCGGTCGTGACGTGGGCCGAGGCGGGCGTCGGTGCGGTTGCGACGCAGTCGTTCGTCGATCCGGGTATGGACCCCGCGGACTCGATCTGATGCGTCGCGGCGTCGCAGCGCCGGCCGCGCTCGACCGGCTCGTGGCGAAAGATCCGCAGCCGGATGGTCGCCAGGTGGCCCTGATCGACACCGCGGGCCGCGTCAAGGCGTACACGGGCAAGTCCGCCATCGCCTCCGCCGGGCATCAGGTCGGCAATAACTTCGCGGCGCAGGCGAACCTGATGGCCAACGACCGCGTGTGGCCCGCGATGGCAGCCGCATTCGAGTCGACGAAGGGGGATCTGGCGGATCGCATGCTGGCCTCGCTCGAGGCCGGACAGAAGGTCGGAGGAGACATTCGCGGCAGGCAGTCGGCCGCGATGCTCATCGTCAAGGGCAAGGGAACGGGCCGGCCCTGGGTCGGGGCCGATCGCGTCTTCGATCTTCGCGTCGACGACAATCCGGATCCGATCGCCGAGCTGCGCCGGCTTGTTCGCCTGCAACGCGCGTACGCACACGCGAATCGCGGCGACGAGCTGATGACCGAGAAGAAAGTGGAAGAAGCGCTCAAAGAGTACGGCGCGGCGAGCCGCCTCGCGCCGGAAATCGTCGAATTGCCGTTCTGGCATGCCGTGACGCTCGCGTCGATCGGTCGCGAAGCGGAAGCCGCGCCAATCTTCAAGCAGGTCTTCGCGAAGGAACCGGTGTGGGCGGACCTGCTGCTTCGTCTGCCAGCGGCGGGGCTGTTCCCCAACGATCCGGCGCTCATCGAGCGGATCAGAAAGCTCCGCTGAGTCCAGGCATGACGAGACGACACTTTCTCGGACTCGCATCCACCGCCGTCGCCGCCGGCGTCGGCGCCGTGCGGCTGGATGCGCAACGCGACGGTCACATCGTCGCGCCGTGGCACGGGCCACAATCCAAAGTGAAGCCGGGCGAGCTCCCGCTGAGGCTCGAGCTCGATCGCGACGCCCTGCTGCTGGTGCCGAAGAACTATCGCCCCGAGACGCCAGCCCCGCTGCTGACGCTGTTGCACGGCGCCAGCGGCTGGGCCAGGCGGCTCGAAGCGCTCTTTCCGATAGCCGACGAGCTCGGCATCGTCCTGCTGTCGCCCGAATCACGCGACCGAGGGACGTGGGACGGCATCACCGGACGTTATGGCGCGGACATCGACTACCTGGGTCGCGCGCTGAAGTTCACGTTCGATCGCTGCGCGATCGACCCGAAACGCATCGCATTTGGAGGCTTCTCTGATGGCGCCAGCTATGCGCTGTCCGCCGGCCTCTCGTCTGGCGATCTCTTCACGCACATCATCGCGTTCTCGCCCGGGTTCATCATCCCGGGATCCGGCCAGCGCGGCAAGCCGCGCATCTTCGTCTCGCACGGCACCGCCGATCAGATCCTTTCGATAGACTCGACGAGCCGCCGCATCGTCCCGGCGCTCGAGAAGGCTGGGTACTCGGTCGTGTACCGCGAATTCAACGGGCCGCACCGCGTGCCGCCCGAGATCGCCACCGAAGCGTTCAAGTGGCTCGTGGGCAAGCCGGCCTGACATGCCGATCGTCGTCCAGAAGTACGGGGGCACGAGCGTCGCGGACGCCGACCGCATCCGCAAGGTAGCCGAGCGCGTCATGCGCACGAAGGCTGCGGGATACGACGTGGCCGTCGTCGTCTCGGCCATGGGCGATACCACCGACGACCTGCTCGCGCTTGCCAGAAAAGTCTCGACCAATCCGGATCGCCGGGAGCTGGACATGCTCCTGTCGGCAGGCGAGCGCATCTCGATGGCACTTCTCTCGATGGCGATCCGCGAACTGGGCGGCGACGCGATCAGCTTTACGGGCAGTCAATCCGGAATCATCACCAACGATCGTCATGTCGACGCGCGGATCATCGAGGTCAGGCCGTTCCGTGTGCAGGACGAGCTGGCGCGGGGCCGCGTGGTCGTGATCGCCGGCTATCAGGGCGTCTGGTACCGCCGCGAAGTGACGACGCTCGGGCGCGGCGGGAGCGATACGACCGCCGTGGCCATGGCCGCGGCGCTCGGCGCGGAGTGGTGCGAGATCTGCTCCGACGTCGATGGCGTCTACACGGCTGACCCCCGGGTCGTGCCGCAGGCGCAGCGAATCGCCGCCATTTCCTATGAGGAAACGCAGGAGCTTGCGGAAGCCGGCGCGAAGGTCCTGAACGCGCAGGCGGTGGAATTCGCGAAGGACAAAGGCATCGCGATCTACGCGCGCGCGACGGCCTCGGCCCTGCCCGGCGCCGATCCGTCCTCCGACGGCACGGTCGTTCGCCGGCACGCGCCCCGCACCCCGGGAACGGTTGCCGGCGTGGCGAGCGAACGCGACGTGCTCGTCCTCAGCGCCGGCCCGGATCCCTCGCGGCTGCTCGAGCTGCTCGACACGCTCGGCGTCAGCGGCAAGCAGCTGCACGTCTCGGCGTTTGGAGGCGCAGGCGATGGCGTGACGTTCGTCGTGTCACGCGAAAACCTGCATGACGAAGATCGGCTGCGGCGCGAGCTGACGTCCAGGCTCGGCACGGACGCCCGGCTGATCGACGGGCTCGGCGCCGTCAGCGTCATAGGCGCAGGGATCAACGCCAGCTACGCCAACGTGCGGCGTGGCTCCGGCGCGTTGCGCGACGCCGGAATCGTGCCCCTGGGACTCTCGACCTCTTCTTTTCGCATCACGTGGCTCATCCCCCGCGAAGCCCTCGACGCGGCGGTCCGCGGCCTGCACGAATCGTTTCTCCAGCAGCCGCCGCCCGTGCCGCTCACGTAAGGCGTTACAATGCAGCTGAGAATCTGCAACCGCTCACCGATTCCGGGAGATGCACATGCGACGACTCTCTGTTCTGCTGCTCGCGCTCGCGTGTTCGGCCTGCCTGCGCTCCGAGACCGTCATCAATCTGCGTCCCGACGGGAGCGGCACGGTGGTGCAGGAGAATGCGATGAGCGCGCAGGCGCTCGCGATGCTCAAGAGCATGGTGCCGGCGGCCAATCAGGCTGCCCCGAATGCCGCGGCCTCGACGAGCCCGTTCAACGAGGAGCAGGCGCGGAAGACCGCCGAAAAGATGGGCGTGACGTTCGTCTCCGGCGAGCCGTTCAAGACCTCCGATCTCGAAGGCTATCGCGCACGCTACAGCTTCGACGACATCACGAAGGTCAGGGTCTCGATGGACGATGCGGCGAGTGGGGGACAGGACAAGGGCACCACCGTCCCCTTCGGGTTGACGTTCGACCGCGGGGCCGCCTCATCCGTCCTGACGATTCAGATGCCCGAGAAGAAGGCAGGATCGTCCGACCCACTCAAGCAGCTCCCGGTGCCGCCTGCCGGAAGCGATCCCGCGATGGCCGCGCAGGCGATGTCGATGATGAAGATGATGATGAAGGGGCTGTATATCGACATCTCGCTGAATGCGGGCGGCCGCATCATCAAGACAAATGCGCCCCACGTCGACGGCACGCGCGTCACGCTGCTGCAGGTCGACTTCGACAAGGTCCTCGCGGATGAGTCGGCACTCCAGAAGCTGCAACAGGCGGGGTCGGACCTGAAAAGTCTCGCCGGCATCCCCGGGATGAAAGTTGTGACGGAGCCGAAGCTCGCCATCGAGTTCGCCAAGTAGACTCAGCAGGCAAGCTCATCGAGCAGCCGGCTGACGATCGCCTCCCACTCAACGGCCAGCGGCGCACGCGCAACGGGCTTTCCCGCGCGCCGGTACCAGTACGCCGCGTTCGTGGTATCCCCTTCCTTGCGGTGCAGATACGCGTGCACCCACGCGCCTGCCGCGTCCTCGACATCCTGCGCGGTGCGATGCGCGGCGTCCCAGTCACCCCGGCCGTCGTGCCACAGTGCGACCAGTGCCGGGGAGAGCGCTGGCGGCTGGGCTTGTTCGAGCGACGCCTTGAATTCGTTCACAGTCATAGGTGCTCCCGAGGGTTCGTTGTCCTGATCGTGCGACGCATGTGTCACCGTTCGAGCCCGCTATTCCGTTGAGTGAGAAGCGCTTGCCCCGGGGAGAACCCGGGCCGCCGTGGCTTGACGCTTGCACTCCGCGGAGGCGCGTGATGCAACCACGGCTGTTTAAGAAAACGAGAAGGGAACCGTCAAGACTCGGCTGTTGCACCCACCTATAGTGAACTCTGTCAGCAATCCATTTAGGCGTCTTGAAAGTCAAACAGGTGTGGGATGTCAGAGCAACACGAAATCATGACGGCGAACACCGAGCGCCAGGCGGCGACGCCCGAGGAACTCGAGAAGAAGAGAAAGAAGAAGAAGGACAAGGTCCGCTCGGCGTGGATCTCGTTCGTCGGCCGCATCGTCGCCCAGATCATGGGCGCCGTCGCGACGATCTCGCTCGGGCTCATGGTCGTCCACCAGTATCAATCGCCGAAGCGCGCGGAATCCTCCGCTCCGGCGACGCAGACCGAATCACAACCACGGCCCGCGGCGGCGCGGCTCGCCACGCCCGGCGAGACGTCGATTGCCGTGCTGCCGCTCGACACCTATTCGCGGGACAAGCAGGAGTACTTCGCGGATGGCATGACGGAAGCCGTGATCGCGGCGCTGTCGCGCGTCAACGGATTGCGTGTCATCTCGCGGACCTCCTCGATGCAGTACAAAGAGCAGCGGAAAACGCTGCCGGAGATCGCGCGCGAGCTGGATGTGGATCTGATCGTCGAAGCGTCGGTCACGAGGGATGGCGACCGCGTTCGCATCACGGTGCAGTTGATCGACGGGAAGCGCGACGAGCACCTCTGGGCCGAGTCCTACGACAGAACGCTTCATGACGTCCTGTCGGTGCAGTCGGAGATCGCGGCGGCCATCGCCCGCAGGGTGAATTCGACGATTGCGCCGAACGGGCGGGAGCGCCGGTTACATCCGGAAGCGGTCGCGCCGGCGTTCTATCAGAACCCGCCGCCGCGGCCACCCGTGGGAACGTCCCCGGCTCAGTGACACTGAGCCGAGCCTGCATCGCGGAACGTCATCCCTTCGGTCGGCACGAACTCCCACTGATAGCTGCCATCCGCGAGCGTCAGCTTCAGCACACCCCACGACGTCCCGATGACCTCGGCGTTCCGCGCGCTGGTGACAGGCGTGTACAGCCCGGCGCCACCGGTGCCCACGGTGATCTGCCGAATCCCGCGGACGAGATCCATCCGGCCGTCCGGATCCTGCGGAGCAAAACGCTGGTACAGATGATCGTGACCGTTCAGCACGAGATCGACGTCGAACTCGTAAAGGATGCGCCAGACGTCGCGCAGCTGCATGTTCTGACCGTTGGGTCCCGAGGTGAAGAGCGGCCGATGCCAGATGACAGCGGTGCAGCGGGTCGCGTTGTTCGTGAGATCGTCGCGCAGCCACGCCATCTGCGCCGACCCCGGGCTGACGCTCGCCTCCGAGTTCAGCGCGACGATGTGCCAGGTGCCTGCACGATAGCTGTAGTAGCCCATGCCGGCCGGACCCGCGTTCGCGCCGAAGTAATCGTAGTACGGCGTCGCGTGAGCCGATTCGTATTCGTGGTTGCCAGGTACCGGCCGGGTGCGGTCGCGATGCCGGCCCCAGGTCGGATGGTAGCAGTCACGGTAGTTCGCTGCGCTGCCTGACGGGTAAGCGTTGTCGCCGGTCGTGAAGACCGTGCCGGGGATGCGATCCAGGAGTTGAGCGGTCGCGATCGCCGCGGGCGATCCGCACGCCCCGATGTCGCCGGTGCCCACCAGGACGGCCGACGCACCGATCCCGGGCCCCGTGGAGCTGGTCGGAGCAGGAGTCACGGCGCCCGAGCATCGGGACACCAAGACCAGAGCGGCGACGAGGGGCAGCACGCGTTTCATGCCTGTATTGGTGGGGGCTGACTCAATTATCGCACAGCCTCCTGCTCTTGTCCCTTTTCCCTTTTCCCTTTTCCCTTGTCCCTTTGTTATTGCCGCCTCGCCCTTTCCACCTCCCTCAGGAGGAATGCCGGGCGCTGCTGCGCGAATTCCCGCAGGCTGACGAGCGATTCGAAGAACTGGTCGGTCGTGAACTGTTTGCGCGTGTCCTCCCGGACCGCGTCGGAGATGATGGGCGCCGCGCGATCGATTTCGGACTCGAGCCAGCCGTCCTGCGCCATGAGCTTCGCGGCGCTTTCCAGCGTATTCAGGTAGACGTCGCGGAGCTCCGGAAACGTGATGGCGCGCAGGAACAGCTCGTTGGTGTCGGCGCGGTCGAAGATCGGCGTCTCCGGGCCGCCGAGCGCGCTGTCCTTGTCCCACGGCAGGAGGCGATGCCGGTTCGTGCCGGCGTAGCGATACAAGAAGAAGTTGTTCATCCCGAAGAGCCCGAGGATGCCGTCCGTTTCCACGACCGCGTTCTCGACGGCCACGTGGGTGACGAACTGCTCGAGATCGATCAGCTCGCTGACGCGATCCCGCCACACGGCGTCCACCTCCTGATTGATCTCGCGGAACAGGTTGCGAATCGGTACGTACAGCGTCGCGTCGGCTTCGCGCTCGTGGTTCTGCGCTTCGAACATGGCCTTGTACGGCGCGAGGTCGTCGCCGAGGAATTCCGCCCGGAATCCGGGCCGCTGCTCGTACGAGAACAGGTAGCCGGTGTTCTCGCCCAGTGTCCGCGACAGAAATGTGTCGTCGATCGATTCGACAATCGAATACAGGCCCTGGTACTCGTTGTTGATGAACAGCCGGCAGTACGATTCTCTCGGCGCCGGATAACCCAGCCGCGCGAAGACCGCCATCGCCAGCCGCTCGTGCAGGAATGACCCGTCCTGCCAGCTGTTGTCGAGCACGAGCGACCTGAGGCCGAGGAACTCCTGGCCCGTCGTGTAGCGGTTGAAGTCGACGCGCAGCCCGAGTTTCGAGCCATTCCGGCTGCCGATGCCTCCCCTCGAGCGGACACCGACGTTTCGCACGCGGATGTTCCGCCACAGGAAGTCGGCGGTGTAGTACGTGTTTTCCTGAAAGCGGGTCTGGAGATTGCGCAGGTCCCGCGAGTTGATGAACAGGCGAATCTCGTGCAGGGTGCCGTCATTGAAGAGGTCGTCGGCCGCCTGCGCGAGCACCGGCGCCGGCGGCCGCAGGAGACCTATCGCAAGCGCCAGAACGATCACATGTTGCGTCCTCATGACGGGATCCTCACAGGGAGAACTGAAAGCGTATGAACCGGCTCCAGAAGCTGGGCTGCGATGGGAGGGGCCCCTGGCTCGGGTCGTCGAGCGTCTCGCGCACGAGGTTTGCCTGAATCTTCACCCATCGATTGAGATACCAGTTCACACCGTAGCTTTCCACCCGATCGCTGTTGCCCAGGATGTTGTCGGCGCGCGGGCTCGTCGAAGGGAGACCCTCATCGGAGGTGCTTCCAAAGCTGAGCCTCTCGAACCGCACCGCAACTTCCACCGCGCCGAAGCCGCCCTGAAAGATTGGCTTGAGGGGTGTGTCGAGTCCGTCCGCCTTCTGCTCGCCGGTGATCGCCCACGTGCCGCTGATGTACCAACCATCGCCGAAAAACTTCGACAGATCGGTGTCCTCGACGCTCTGACCCTGACGCTCGTCCGTCAGCCGGATGTACTCCGACTTCACTGAAAACGGGCCTGGGCGCCACCGCGCTTCCAGCCCGAGTCGGCGGCGGGTGCCCAGGACCCACACGTCCGGACGGAAGAACACCGCCTCGATCGTCGTGCGGCCTCGCACGCCCGGAAATCCTTCCGGTATTTCGGAGGTCGTGAACGCCGCGCCCAACGCCAGATCGCGCAGCGGCGACTTCCGCGATCGGTAAGGTTGAACGACCACGCGGCCTGCGATCGTTCGATCGCCGTACACGCGCTCGGGGTTGTTCGTCCTGGCGTTGCGGCCGTCGTGATCGAACACGCCGATTTCGTAGCGGAGCATCCCGCGATCGAGCACGCGGCCGTGCGCCATCACGCCCTTGGCGCGGCCAGGCGCCAGCTGCGCCGCGATGCGCGATCGATAGATGAAGTCCAGGTTGGTCGGGCTCGTATTCTCGTCGAGGCTGAATGGCAGCTTGAACTTGCCCGCCTGCGCCTGCGCGACGTCGAACTGCTTGTAATTGATGTAGACGTCCCGCCAGGGGTCCTCGTCATCGCCGATCTCGAGCTCGACCTGATAGTCGAAGAGGTTGATGATTTCGCCGTCGAGGCCGATTCGACGACGCGCGATGTCGATTCCGCCCTCGTCAGGGTCGTCATCGGGGATGGGCGCTTCGGACCAGCGAAGATCGCCCTGCAAGCGGACCCGAAAATCGACCCGCGTGCCCTCGCCGAGCCTGAGCGACGGATGATTGTCCCAGCGGAAGCCCCAGTCGCTCTCCTTTCCTTGCGGCTTTTTTTCCTGTGAATTGCCGGGTTGGGAGGGCGCCTGGGCCCGGGCAGGCAGTGCCAGCAGGAGGACGCCCGCTGCGGCGAGCATCGCGCGACGCATGCCTGAAGTATGCCCGAAGTGGCGGAAACGATCGCGAACGAGTGGTTCGCGATCGTTCAGAGGAGCTATCGGCTAGTGCGAGGCCGTGGGGAACTTCGGATCGGCCTTGACCTCGCGAATCTGGGCAAGGTGACGCGTGGTATGCGCCGACAGGAACAGCAGCCACTGATACGCGTCGATGTTGGTTCCGACCGGCGAGGCGGCGACGTGCGCCCGCAGGTCATCCTTGGTGGTTTCCGCGTACTTCACAGTTCTGCCGCGGCGTTCGCGAAACGCGGCGAGCACGTTGTCGCGGGTTCCGAGCGTGCCCGGCTTGAGCGGTTCCGGGGCAGTCGCTTTCTGCGTGCGGTCCGCAATGATGGCCAGGATCTTGTCATCGTTGCCCTTCGCACCCGCGAGCTGCTCGGGCGTGGCAGCCGGGCTGGCCATCGCCTTCTGCTGAAGGTCGAACAGCAGGTTCTCAGCAAGCGCCAGGTGCTCGACGACTTCGCCCACCGACCAGCGGTCGGGCCCCTGCTTGAAATTCCACTGCGTGTCGGACAGCTTCGCGGCTTCCGCCAGCACGTCATCCCGCGTGGTCGTCAGCAGCTGCACGAGCCTGGCCCGCTCTTCGGCGGTGATCTCGCGGGCGCCGAGCTGCGCGGCGGGGGCGAGCAGGGACAAGGTCACGACGAGGGCGGCGATAGTCCGCCGGTGGGCGTTTCTCCGCATTGAAAACCTCCGTTTCTGGAGCATACCAAACGACCGACTCACGCGCGTATGATGATCCCGGAGTTCCATTACGTCACTGGAGGCGCCTGTGTACTGGAGATCAATCCTGGCAGCCCGTGGTGAAACGCCAGCGTGGCACCGAGGGCGGCGAGGCGCCCCGCTGGCAAGGCGCGACGACCGAGAATACCGGGAGTATTTGAGCGAGGAGCAACGCAGCCAGCGGGGATGCATCGCCGGCCGAATGCAGCTGGCGTTTCACCACGGGCTGCTAAGCGGCATCTGTCTGGTCATGCTCGCAGCTCTGCCAATCGGCGTCTCCGGCCAGCGTGGCGCGGCTGACGCGGCCGAGCCGCTGCCCTCGTTCAGCGAGCCCGCCATCTCGCCCGATCGGGCCGAGATTGCCGTGGTTTCTGGCGGCGACATCTGGACCGTACCGGCCGCAGGCGGCGAAGCCCGGCTCCTCGTGTCCCACGAGGCGCTCGAGTCGCGGCCGCTCTACTCGCCTGACGGCGAGCGGCTCGCCTTCGTGTCGGACCGCACCGGCGGCGGCGACATCTACGTGCTGACCCTGAAGACCGGCGCGCTGAAGCAGATGACGATGGATGACGGCGCCGAACGGCTGGACGCGTGGTCGCGGGACGGACGGTGGCTGTACTTCTCGTCAACCAGCCGTGACATCGCCGGGATGAACGACATCTACCGCATTCGCGCGGACGGCGGCACGCCGATGCTCGTGAGCGCGGATCGGTATACCGGAGAGTTCTTCGCGGCGCCGTCTCCCGATGGACAGAAGATCGCGTTCACGGCGCGCGGCAACGGCGCGGGTCAATGGTGGCGCAAGGGACACTCGCACCTGGACGAGTCAGAGCTCTGGCTGCTCGACACCGGCGCACAGGGAAACGCGGCGCGGTACGACCGGCTGACCGAGCGCGGCGCGAAACAGCTGTGGCCGATGTGGAGCAGCGACGGCCGCAGCCTCTTTTTCGTGTCGGATCGCAGCGGCGCGCAGAACATCTGGACGCTGCCGCTCGGCGGGACCGCGAAAGCCGTCACGAAATTCACGGACGGCCGCGTGATCTGGCCGAACATCTCGTACGACGGCCGCACGATCGTCTTCGAGCGTGATTTCGAGGTGTGGAAGCTGGACACCGGGAGCAGCCAGGCCAGCAAGGTAGCGATCACCAAGCGCGGCGCACCACCCACGCCGTCGATCGACCATGTGACGCTGAACAATCAGTTTCAGGATCTCGCCCTGTCACCCGACGGGCGCAAGGTGGTATTCGTCGCGCGGGGCGAGATCTGGGCAGCGTCGGCGAGGGATGGCGGCGACGCCGTCCGCGTCACCCGCAGCTACGCGCGTGAATCCCAGATCGAGTGGACGCCCGACAGCCGCCGGATCGTCTATGTGTCGGAACGGGACGGCGCGCCGCATCTCTTTCTCTACGATTTCACAAGCAGCACCGAGACGCAGCTCACCAAGGCGCAGACCGGTGACTCGGCGCCGCGCGTGGCGCCGGACGGCAAGTCGGTCGCCTTCGTGCGGGACGGCAAGGAGCTGCACGTGATGGATCTCGCGACGAAGCAGGACCGGACCCTGGCGACCGGATACCTGACGCGCGCGGATCGAGGCGTGGCATGGTCGCCCGACAGCCGCTGGGTCGCGTACGTCGGGCTCACGGGCAAGTCGTTCCGCAACGTGTTCGCCGTACCGGCCGCCGGCGGCGAGAGCCGCGCCATCAGCGCGATGCCGAACGGGAGCGCGAACAACATCTCGTGGAGCCCCGACGGCACGTACCTCCTCTACAACACGAGCCAGCGGACCGAAGAAGGGCAGGTTGTTCGCGTCGATCTCATTCTGCGAACACCGAAGTTCCGCGAGGATCGGTTCCGCGATCTCTTCCGGGACGATCCGCGGCGCGACGACCCGACGAGAACGCCGCCGGCCGATCGTCGTGCCGAACGTCCGGCCTCAGCCGATCGCGACCGCGACGCGGCCGAACCCGTCCGCGATCCCTCGAAGCCGGTCGAGATCGTGTTCGACGACATCAGACGCCGACTCAGCATCGTGCCGTCCGGTGTCGACGTGGATTCACAGATCATCAGCCCCGACGGTCGATGGCTGCTTCTGTCCGCCAGCGCCGAAGGGCAGCAGAACCTGTACGTGTATTCGCTCGACGAGATGTCGCGCGAGCCCGCGGTGGCGCGTCAGTTGACGTCGACCGCCGGAGCCGAAGGCGGACGCGCAGTTCACGCCCGACAGCCGCGAGGTGTTCTATCTCGAGCAGGGCCGCATCTCGGTGATACCGATCGAGACGCGTCAGTCCCGCTCCGTGGCGGTCACCGCGGAGCTCGACATCGATTTCGCGCAGGAAAAGATGGAGGTCTTCCGCCAGGCGTGGACCTACATGCGCGACGGCTTCTACGACGACAAGTTCCACGGCGTGAACTGGGACGCCGTGCGCACGCAGTATGCGCCGCGTATCGCCGGGGCTCAGACTCCCGCCGAGATGCGACGGCTGCTCAACCTCATGGTGGGAGAGTTGAACGCGTCGCACATGGGCGTCGCGGCGGGCGGCCGGGGAGGCGGCGGCGGCGCAGACGGTCCGTCGGTCGGCCGGCTGGGCCTGCGGTTCGATCGCGCGGAATACGAACAGTCCGGTCGGCTGCGCGTGACCGAAGTCGTCCCGCTCGGTCCCGTGGCGATTACACGACAGGTCACGGTTGGCGACTACCTCACAGCCGTGGACGGCGAGAAACTCACGGCCCAGTCGAACCTCGATCAGCTGCTGATGCACACCGCCAATCGCCGAACGGCGCTCAGCGTGTCGGCGTCCTCGACCGGCACGGATCCGCGGGAAGTCGTCGTGCGGCCCATCAACCAGAACACCGAAAAGAACCTGCTCTATCGCGAGTGGGTCGAGTCCAATCGCGCGTACGTGAACAAGGTCAGCGGCGGGCGACTGGGCTACGTGCACATGAACGACATGTCCGAGGGCGCGCTGCGGCGGCTCTACACGGATCTCGACGCCGACAATCGCGTCAAGGACGGCGTCGTCATCGACGTCCGCAACAACAACGGCGGGTTCGTCAACGTCTATGCCATCGACGTCCTCGCGCGCCGCGGGTACCTGATGATGACGCCGCGCGGACTGCCGACGGCGCCGGCGCGCAGTGTGCTCGGGCAGCGCGCGCTCGAGCTGCCGACGATCCTGGTCACGAATCAGCACTCGCTGTCCGATGCCGAGGATTTCACCGAGGGCTATCGCACGCTCAAGCTGGGGAAGGTCGTCGGTGAGCCGACATCGGGGTGGATCATCTATACGGGCAGTGCGACGCTCGTTGACGGATCGACGATGCGGATGCCGGGCACGCGGATCACGACGCTCGACGGCACGACCATGGAGCTGAACCCGCGGCCGGTCGACATCCCGGTCACGCGACCGGTGGGCGAGAGCCTCACGGGCAAGGACAGCCAGCTCGACACGGCGGTCGCGGAGCTGCTCAAACAGCTCGGCCGCTTCCACGAGCGATGCACCCGGCCGGTCGCGACGATAGAGACGCACGTGTAGTCCAATGTGCGCGGCACCAGCACGGGCGATTCGAACGAATCTGGTCGTCGGGGCCCTGCTCGTCAGCCTCGTCACGATCCTGGCTGCGCAGGAAGATCCACCGTGGCTCGCGAAGCTCAAGGAATGGCTCACCGCCGTCGATCGTCACGAGCCCGGTACCGAGGATGCTCCCGCGCGCACGATCAATTCGTGGCCGCGGCGTGATCTGCAGGAGTTGGAGCCCTACATCCAGGCGCTGGCCGACCTGCTCAGCCATCCTGGCGATCGACGGATCGCGAAACCGGCGCGGGCGTTTCGCCGCAACGAAGTCCAGGCGCTGGAGAAACTGGCCCAGTTCGAAGTGATTCGGGGCGATCCCGCCCGCGTGATGAAGCGCGGCGCGTTGCTGCACGCCGACATCGCGATGCTGCTGAAGTCTCGCGACACCTCGGCTCCCGCAATCCCGCCTCCGCCGAGCCCGCCCGGCCGGCGCTTTCCGCCTGGAGCAGGACCGTCGCCGCAACCGCGGCCGATCGTGCGTTCGGTCGACGGCCGATTCGAGAGCCTCGAGAACCCGGCGCTGCATTGGCAAATCGGCCGGATGCTGCTCGACTTCGCCGCGGCCGATCCGGCCAACGACGGGTTCATCCGCCTCTGGTATCGCGCGACATCGGCCTACATGGCTGGAAAACGGGAACATGCGACCGCTGGACCGCATCTTTTTCGAGCCCGCACGCTGTTCCCCGATGACGCGGACCTGTTTTTTCAGAGCGGCGGCCTGTACGAAGCGCTCGCAGCCCCCTCCGTGCAGACCGTGATCAAGACAACCACTCTCCCCGGCGGCCTGACGTTCGACGTCGCGACCGAGCAGGTCAACCTCGAGCGTGCCGAGATCTATCTCCGGCGCGCGCTGGAGATCGATCCCGACTTCGTGGAAGCGCGGATGCGGTTCGGGCGTGTGCTCGGCCTGCAGGGAAAACACCCCGAGGCGGCACAGGAACTGCTGCGAGCGCAGGGCGCGGCCTCTGAACGCCTGCTCGCCTACTACGCCAACCTCTTTCTTGGCGCCGAATACCGTGCGCTCGGCCGCCACGAGGACGCGCGTCGTCACTACATGCTCGCCCGCGCGATCTTTCCGAACGCGCAGTCCCCCCACCTGGGGGTGAGCCAACTGGCCCGCGAACGGGGCGATCGGGCCGAGGCGCAGCGGGCCATCGAGCCAGTCCTCACAGTGACGTCGGATGAAGAGCGCCGGAACGACCCCTGGTGGGATTACAACGTCGCGCAGGGCCGACGCGCGGATGCGCTGTTTGTGGAGCTGCGCAAGCCGTTTCAGCGGGGGCCGGGGCAATGACGTCCGCCACGTTTCCGTGGGCCTGTGTGGCCGTTGGACTCGTTCTGCTCACCACGCGCGACGGAAGCGGCGCTGCGCAGACGCCGGTCTTCTCGAGCAGGGCCGAGGCCGTGCAGGTGGATGTGCTCGTCACCAATCGAGGCCGCCCCGTGCTCGGTCTCGGCGCAAACGACTTCGAGGTGCTGGACAACGGCGTGCCGCAGCGCGTGGAGCTGGTTTCTCTCGAGCAGCTCCCGCTCAAGGTCGTGCTCGCGTTCGACATGAGCGGAAGCGTCTCGGGTGAACGGCTCGAGCACCTCCGGGCCGCCGCCGGAACGCTGCTCACTGGACTGAAGCCGGCTGACCGTGCGGCGCTCCTGACCTTCAGCCACGTCGTCAGCCAGCGTTCCGGTCTCACGCGCGATCTCAATCAGGTCCGGACAGCTCTCCAGGCCGAGGGCACCACCGGCGGAACCGCGCTCGTCGACGGCACCTACGCCGGGATGCTCATCGGCGACGCCGACACGGGACGCGCGCTGCTGATCGTCTTCAGCGACGGGCTCGACACCTCCAGCTGGCTGCCGGCCCACGCCGTGCTCGACACGACCAAGCGCTCCGACGTCGTCGCGTACGCCGTCGCGGTTGGCGCCTCGAAACATTCCACGTTCCTTCGCGAGCTGACGACGCTGACCGGGGGGAACCTGTTCGAGGTCGAAGGCACCCGCGACCTGGGTGCGACTTTCATGCGCATCCTGGACGAATTCCGCAACCGATACCTTGTCAGCTACTCCCCGCGCGGGGTCGATCGGGCGGGCTGGCATCGGCTCGACGTCCGGGTCAAAACGCGGTCGGCCACCGTCAAAGCCCGGCCCGGTTACCTGAGTGGGACCAGCGCCCGCTAACCGCGGACAACACGAACCACGGACAACACGGACAACACCGAAGGGAAACGAAACAACTCGTAATCCGCACTATCCTCAAAAAAACGTTAACCGCGGCGCCGCGGGTTACGTATATCGGGGGATATGAGTCTCATCCAGGACCTCAAGTTCGCGCTGCGGCTGATCGCCAAGGAGCGCTGGTTCACGTTCGTCGCGGTGACGGCGCTGGCACTGGGGATTGGCGTCAACGCAACGGTGTTCACCCTGGTCAACGCGGTCCTGATCCGCGGCCTGCCGTTCCACGATTCCGGCAACCTCTATATGTTGGGGACCCGCCGGGCGCAGGAGGCTCGCGCCGGGAGCGTCTCTGTTGCGGATCTGCGGGACTGGCGCGCGCAATCGAAGACGTTCGAGGGACTGGCGGCGTTCAGCGGCGGCAACATGACGGTTGCGGACGACCGGAGCTACCCCGAGCAGATCCGGGGCACGTGGCTGACCGCCAACGCGTTTCGCGTTCTGGGTCAGCAGCCGCTGATGGGCCGGGATTTTGCGCCGGCCGAAGACCAGAAGGGCGCGGAACGGGTGGTCATCCTCGGCTACAGCGTCTGGAAGAACCGTTACGGAAGCGATCAGAACATCCTGGGCCGGACCCTTCGGTTGAATGGCGAGCCCGCGACGATCATCGGCGTCATGCCCGAGGGCATGCAGTTCCCCACCAACTCCGATCTCTGGGCGACGTTCATCCCGACCGCCGAGCAGGAGCGGCGCGACAACCGGCCCTTCAACGTGTTCGGCCGTTTGCGGACGGACTCGAGCCGCGCGCAGGCGCAGGCTGAAATGGACGGCATCGCGGGCCAGCTCGCCGCGCAGTACCCCGATACGAACAAGGAGCTCACCGGGGTCGTCGTCGAAACCTTCAACGATCGCTTCAACGGTGGTCCGATCCGGCGGGTCTTCCTGTCGCTCATGGGAGCGGTGGGGTTCGTCCTGCTGATCGCCTGCGCGAACGTGGCCAACCTTCTGTTGTCGCGCTCCGTGCATCGGACCCGCGAGATCGCCGTCCGTGTCGCGCTTGGCGCATCACGGTGGCGTGTCGTGCGGCAGCTGCTCGTCGAGAGCATCGTGCTGGGGTTCATCGGCGGCGCGATCGGGCTGCTGCTCGCGATCGGGGGCGTACGGGTTTTCGACGCCGCTGTCGCGGACAGCGGAAAGCCCTACTGGATTCAGTTCACGATGGACTGGATCGTCTTGGGGTTCCTGACGGTGATCTGCGTGGTGACCGGCGTCCTGTTCGGGCTCGCTCCAGCGCTGCAGGTTTCGCGGACCAACGTCAACGACGTGCTGAAGGAAGGCGGACGCGGCAACGCGGGCAGCCGCCGGGCACGCTGGCTCAGCTCCACGATGGTCGTGGTGGAGCTCGCGCTGACGCTCGTTCTGCTCGTCGGCGCTGGACTGATGATGCGCAGCTTCCTGAAGATGTACTCGCTGGATATCGGTATCCAGACGGACAACCTGATGAGCATGCGGCTGCAGCTCCCCGTTCACCAAGTACAAGACGCCGGAAGCGCGGCGCGAGTTCTTCGATCGCCTCGCGCCGAAGATTGCGGCCGTCCCCGGCGTCGAAGCGGTCGCGCTCACGTCGAGCGTGCCGCCGCAGGGCGGCGGATCCCGCGATCTGGAAATCGAGGGACGACCGCTCGCGAAGGAAGGCGAACGGCCGAGCGTCACCGTGATCGTCATCAATCCGGCGTTCTTCGAGACGGTTGGCGTGCAGCTTCGGCGCGGGCAGAGCTTCTCCGACACGGATGGATCACCTGGATCGGAGAAGGTGATCGTCAACCAGCGTTTGGCGGCGCAGTACTTCCCGGGCGAGGATCCCATCGGGCGCCGCATTCGCTTTCCTGTCAGACAGAATCCATCAGCCCAGCCCGGCTCGCCGAGTCCTCGCACCGCCTCCGCCAGTCTGGCGCCAGATCGTGGGGATCAGTCCCTCCATCCGGCACAACTCACCACAGGACGCCGAGCCCGCGTCGGTCGCCTACGTGCCGCTTCGCCAGGAGTCACCCGGCGGGACCGCGCTGCTCGTCAGGAGTCGTCTGGAGCCCGGCGCCGTCATGACTGCCGTCCGGCGCGAGGTGCAGGCGATCGATCAGGACCAGCCTGTCTTCACCGTGCAGACGCTGAACCAGATGCTGGAGCAGCAGCGGTGGCCGTTCCGCGTCTTCGGCAGCCTGTTTGCGTTTCTGGCGCTCATCGCGCTCGTGTTTTCTGCCGTCGGTTTGTACGCGGTCATGGCGTACTCCGTCACGCAGCGGACGCAGGAGATTGGCGTCCGGATGGCGCTCGGCGCCGAGGGCCGTCAGGTCTCGTGGCTCGTGCTGCGTCGCGGCCTGGTGCAGCTGGCCATCGGGCTCGCCCTCGGTCTTGGAGGCGCGGTGCTGGCCAGCCGCGCGCTGCAGCCCCTGCTGGTGCAGGTGACGCCCACCGATCCAGCCACGTTCGCGGCCATTACCCTGTTGCTCACGGTCGTCGCCCTGGCGGCCTGCCTGATCCCGGCGCGGCGTGCAACGCGCCTGGACCCGCTCAATGCGTTGAGAGCTGAGTAGGTCAGTTTGGGGGTCAGATCTTGTTTTTCAACATCAACGATGTTGAAAAACAAGATCTGACCCCAAATCTGTCCCCGGACTCCCCCGTGAGAGCATTTGCCCTGTACGGTGTTCTTATCTAACAGAGCACTCGTGGGCGACGCCGACGTCCTCTTCAGCGCGCACCGGGACGGGGTCTTCCGCTACCTCAGCCGGATTGTCGGCCACGGTCAGGCCAAGGAGCTGACGCAGGAGGTGTTCCTCCGCGTCGCGCGGGGGCCCGTGCCCGACGCCGATGACGCCCGCCGGCGCGCCTGGGTCTTCAGCATCGCCCGCAACCTGGCGCTGAATCACGTGCGCGACGATCGGCGGCGCGGCGTGATGGTGGAGCTGTCGGACGCCCCGGCCCCGCCGGTGCAGGAGCTCGCGGCCGCGTTGCGGGAGGCGCTCGAACGGCTCGCGCCCGCCGACCGTGAAGTATTCCTGATGCGCGAGGCGGCCGGGCTCAGCTACGACGAGATCGCGGTCGCGTGCGATCTGACGTCCGACGCGGTGCGGTCGCGCCTCCATCGCGCGAGGCAGCAGCTGCGAGAGACGCTCGGCCCCTCATTAGGTCGCGACCAGATCAACCGTGGAGTGAGGCTGTATGACAGATCAGATCGAGATCGGTGAACCGGTCGCGCGGCATGCACATCTCATCCTCGAGGCGTTGCTCGACGGAGAGCGTGTGGATCCGGCGGAGCTGAAGGCGGCGCTCGCCGATCCCGCGGCGAGGGATCACTTCGTCGACCTGCTGACGCTGCGCGAAGCCGTGGGCGGACTCGACGCGATCGTCCTGAGCGCGGCGCGGAATCGCGCGGACGGTTCCGCCTGGCGCCCGAAGCGCCTGGCCGCTGCCGCAGCCATCGTGCTGGCCAGCCTGACCACCGGCTACGTCGTCGGGCAGCGCGTGCTCGCGCAGAGCATCGACCCGCCGACAGTCGAAGCGTCCGTGGAGCTGCCCGGAGCTCCGCCGGCTCCCCCACCTACTCGGTCGATCGCGCTGAAACCTGGCGTGAACTGGACGGATAGTCCCGGAGGACGATGATCATGCGCTGTCGAATTCTCGCGATCGCCTCGCTCAGCATGGCTGTCGCGGTTGCCGCATCCGGTCAGACGGCCGGCAACGAGCCAATCGTGCAGATCGGAATTTTCGGCTACCAGGCGGACGGGTCCGATACGAGTGCGGCGTACGACACGGAGCCATCGCTGGATTCAATGGTGTACGCGTCGGGCTCGCTCTGCCGGCAGGGCGCCGGGCTTCGCGCGGCTCCCGCGTGGGCCGCGTACGCGTGGCGCTTCTCGGGGCGCGTCGTCAGCAAGAGCCCAGACGAGGCCGTCGTGCAGGTCACATGGCAGCGGACGATGGACAACGGCAATCCGGGCACCGCATCGGAGAGCTCCGTGCAGCTGACGCTGCGCGCCAGCGATCGCGTCGCGCTCGACGCGGTCTACCAGCTGGGGAATTCCACGTGCGCGGCCAACGTCGCGTTCGAGGCTCGCTACATGCCTCGGCGTTCTGTTGGCGTCCGCGGCGGAGTCAAGTCGGGAGTCGCCGACGGAGTGGCGACCGGGGCCGGCGGTGGCAGCGGGGGAACAGGTTCGTCCGCGGGTGTTTCAGCGGGACCGACCGCACGAGGCGCGTCCGGAGCGGGAGCCGGCGGTTTCAGCGCCGGCCGGATGTCGGGCCTGTCGCGCTGGATGGACGTCAATCTCTGGCTCGTGCGCACCGCGCCGGGCCGTCGGGAGGAAGCGATCCACCAGGTCGTCCGCGCGCCGCAGGAAGGCGCAGACTTCGCGTTTGCGCCGATCTCAATCGAGACGCCCCGGGGGCCGATCGTCGTGCAGGTCCGCGGCTCGTTCAGCGTGACCGACGATCACAAACTGATCTTCGTGACGAATCGAAGCGTCAGGTACGCCGCGCAGTCGTCGCGAGACAACGCGGAACGCGTGGGAAACGCCAGAATCGTCAGCAGGATGCCGGGACCCGATGACGTGCTGTCCTTCGACATGCCTGCGATCCCTGGTCTCGGCGGCGAACCGTCTCCGCCGGACCAGCTTTCGGTCCGCGTGAAGATAACGCCACGATAGCGGTGCACCTCCAGCACCCCGAGCACCCCGAGCACCCTAGCTCCTCCAGCACCTTCAGCACCTCGAAGGGTTCAAGGGCTCACGCTTTCTTCAACACCAGTCCGATAGCCCCAGAGAGGCGTTCCCAATCGGCCTGTTCGCGGTCGAGCTCAGCGCGGCCCGTCCTGGTGAGGCTGTACGTACTTCGCCATGCGGCCCTTGTCGGATTTGCCCCACTCGGCGCGGATGAGCCCGCGCGCTTCGAGGCGATGGAGCGCGGGGTACAGCGAGCCCTGCTGTACCTGGAGCACCTCGTTCGAGATCTGCCGGATGCGCTGAGCGATGGCCCAGCCGTGGAGCCGTCCCGGGACCAGCGTCCGCAGGATCAGCAGGTCGAGCATCCCCTGGATCAGATCGGTTGGCTTCATTGCTAGTCCGAGGGGCTTCGCCCCTCGGACTCCCCCACACGCGCTCTCGCCCTTCGACGTCGCTCAGGGCGACCCTGAGCCTGTCGAAGGGTCGCGCGCCGCTTCGTGGTTCGACTATGCTCACCACGCCCTGAGCGAAGTCGAAGGGCGCCGGCGCGCTCCGGTCGCGTGGCTCGCTCGCGATGCTCGCTCGCACCGTAGAACTGGTGTCGATAATCGACACTATAGCTCTGATGTTGTCGATTATCAAGGGGACGAACGGCCGACAGCGCTCGAATTGGGTAATGTTTTCCCGCCGAGCTTGACGGCAGGGGTAGCGGGGCCTACATTGCGCGCGACCCTGCGAATTCAGACTCTCAGCGGCAGACTTCTCGCCGCGTGGCTGGTGGATCCTCCACATCCGCCGCGACGGGAGAACTCTGCGCGAGTGAGCGGACCTGGCCGCCGAGAGGAAGGAAGAGGTGTATGCATCATCCTGCCTTCCGATCTGCCGTACCTCTGCTCGCGGCCACCGGCGTCCTCTATCTCGGGGTCACCGCGTGGGCCATCGTCACCGACTTCACCAACGTCGACAACGTGCACGACCCCGTCGCGGAACACGCCGACCAGGCCGACCTCAACGCGATTGTCGACTCGCACGAGAAGTTCCTCGAAACCTTCGAGCTCGGCGACGAGCTCTTCGCGACGCCGTTCAACGCGCTCGACGGGGGCGGCGCGAACGTCGGACGCGGCCAGCGCTACACCCGCGTGCCGCGAGCCGATCTGAAGGGCGGCAGCGAGTGGTTCAACCACACGCCGTCCCGCGTGACGGGACCCAACGCCGCCGGGTGCTTCGAATGCCACGAAGTGCCGTTCGAAGACGGCGGCGGGCTCGCCAGCGCGAACGTGCACCGCGACCCGTTCCGCACCGGTTTCGTCGGCCAGTTCGTCGAACGCAACACCCCGCATGTCTTCGCACCGGGGGCGATCCAACGCCTCGCCGAAGAGATGACCGATGGGCTGCGCGCCGATCAGGACCGCCTCGTCGCCGAGGCGTGCAGCGCGGGAGGGGCGACACGCTCCGTGAGTCTCGATACCAAAGGGGTCAACTTCGGCACGTTGCGCGCGCGGCGGACGGGCGGAAATCCCTGTCGGGTCACCTACGACGCGTCCGACGTGAGGGGCGTCGACTTCCAGACGTCGGTGGACAACCCCGCGGCGGGAGTGACCCTGATCGTCCGCCCGTTCCAGTGGAAGGGCAGCGTCGCGTTCCTGCGCGATTTCAACCGCGGCGCATCGCACAACGAGCTGGGCATGCAGTCCGTGGAAATCGTCGGCAACACCGACGGTGACTTCGACGGCGTGCGGAACGAAATGACGATCGGCGATCAGACGGCGCTTGCGATCTACCTGGCCGCGCAACCGCGGCCGACGACGCTGATCGAGCTGAATGCACTGAACCTGCTCGAGCCGTCGCTGACGAACACGCAGATCAATCAGATCAGCCGCGGGCGTCAGATCTTCGATCAGATCGGCTGCGACAGCTGCCACATGCCTCAGCTGACGCTCAACAGCTCGATCTTCAGCGAGCCCAGCCAGAACGCGGCATTCCGCGACGGCACCGCCTTCCCCGCCGGACAGAATCCCGCAGCCTCTGGCGTGGATCCCGCGCATCCGATCACATTCGATCTGACAAAGGATCAGCCCGACAACGTCATTCGCAGCGGAAACTCGATCGTCGCCCGACTCGGCTCGTTCAGGAAGGACAGGGACGGCCGGACGGTTGTCGAGCTCTATGGCGACCTCAAGCGGCACGCGATGGGATCGCGGCTCGCCGAGCCGGTCAACGAGATCGTCGGCACCGACGTGACGCCGATCCCGCTCAACCCGGCGAACCGGCACACACCCGACACGTTCCTGACCGAAAACCTCTGGGGTGTCGGCTCGACCGGGCCCTACATGCACGATGGCCGTGCGACCACGCTCGCCGAAGCCATCCTCGAACATGCCGCGTCCAGCAGCGATACGGCGAGCGAGGCGCGTCAGGCACGCTCGAACTATCTGGGCCTTTCGCAGCAGGCCAAGCTGGATCTGATCGCATTCCTCAACAACCTGGTGCTCTTCAAGATCGAGGAGGAGGAAGAGGTGACGGCGGCGGCCGGCGCGCTCTCCACGTTGCAGTCTCTTGCGGGTCTGCCGACAGCGCCGCGTCAGGTCGTCAAGATCGCACCAAAGGGATTCAGAATCCGACTGCCGTAATGCGGGCACCCGGCGGACGGCGGGACTGAGTGTGCCTCCTCAGTCCTGTCCGTCTGTCGTTTCGCAGTCCGGCTGAAGCCGGACACTACCTGTGAACCACCCGCCCCGCCACGAGCGTCAGCTCGCACTTCAGATTCCGAAGTTCGTCGGCTGGTATCTTGTACATGTTGCGATCCCAGACGGCGATGTCGGCGTCCTTGCCGGCCTCGAGCGATCCGATGCGATCCTCGAGAAAGAGCTGACGCGCTGCCCACGCGGTGTAAGAACGCAGCGCGGTGCGGACGTCGATCGATTCCGCGGTGCCGAACGGCGTCTGACCGTAGACGCCGTTGAGCGTCTTCCGGGTGACCGACGCCCAGATGCCGTACCGTGCCGGGTATGGCGTCACGCTGAAGTCGGATCCGCCTGCCCAGATGACGCCCTTGTTCGTGTACGTCCGAAACGGCATCAACCGCTTGCTGCGCTCCGGCCCGAAGTTGCCGGCATACGTGTCGCCGATCCACCACATGAATGTCGATTGCGCTTCGGGGTAGCCCGCATCGTAGGTCTTCTGCAGGTACGCCATCGTCTCGATCGCATGATCGGTGGGCACGTTGGCGTGGATGATGCCGTGGCGCAGGCCGCGCGTCGGACGGGCCTTCAGCGCGTCCGCGTAGGTGTCGACGACGAAGTCGATGGCGTGATCGCCGACCGCGTGCGTGGAGACGTGGAGGCCGGCGTCGTGCAGCAGGCGGATCTGCTGTCGATACACTTCGGGATCCGTCGTGGGATAGCCGGCGTTGCCCGCGTCTCTGCCGGTGAAGTCCTTGTTCCAGTCCTGATGCATCCACGCGGTGCGCGCGCCGCCGCTGCCGTCCATGAAGAGCTTCACGCCGCCCGCGATCAGCAGCCCGTCTCCAGCCGACGCCGGGGGCCTGGGCCCCGGAGGCCTGGGTAACGTGGCGAGGCGTGATGCGACCGCCTTGACCGACTCCAGCGTCCGTCCGCCCCTCCAGAGCGCCATGACGCGCACGTCCAGCTTCCCTTCCTTGAGGAGCTGCTGGTAGAGATCCCAGCGGCCGTCGCCAATACCCGGATCCTTCACCGCGGTCATTCCTTCTTTGTTGAAGCCCTCGATGATCTTCAGAACGCCGGCGCGCGCTTCGGCGGGTCCTCCCGAAGAAGGGATGACCCGTGTGACGAGGCCCGTGGCTGCTTCCTTCATGACGCCGGTCGGCCGCCCGTCAGCGTCGCGATCGATGGTGCCGGCGGGCGGGTCTTTCGTCTCGCGCGTGACGCCCGCGAGCTTCAGCGCGAGGCTGTTTCCGACGCCGTAATGTCCAGTGGTGTGCGTCAGCCACACCGGATGGCCGGGCGCGGCCTTGTCGAGGTCGGCGGCGTAGATATACCGCCGCTCGGCGAGCTTCCCTTCGTCCCACCCGCGGCCCCTCACCCACTCGCCTGGCTTCAGCGTCGCGGCGCGGTCGCGAACTCTGGCGATGACGTCCGCCACGCTTTTGATCGACGGATCGCCGAGTTCGATCTGGTCGATGTTCTCCTGGAAGTGACAGTGCGTGTCGATCAGGCCTGGCGTCGCCGTGCGACCGGCGAGATCGATGACTTCCGTGCGCTCGCCGATTCGGCGCTTGATAACGGCGGTCGTTCCAACCTCGACGATCTTCCCTCCCGCAACCGCCACGGCCTCCGCGACCGAGTCGTTCTTGTCGACGGTCAGCACGGTGCCGTTCACGAGGACGAGATCGGCGGCAGGGACGGGTTGCCAGTCCACAGGGACGAGCGCGACCAGCAGGGTACAAGCAAGCGCTTTTCGCATGGATTTACATGATGTCATTTCCGCCGATTGGAAGGGTTGCACTTGACGGATTTGTCATATACTCCGCCTGTCTGTTGGCCCCGCCGTTGGTACCATTGGCGGGGCCTGCGGAAATTGCTCGTTTTCAGGGCACTGCCGCGTCGACACATCAGGACCTAACCTCATCGCGCGTCGGTGTCAGAGGAGGTGGAACGTGCGAGGCTCTCTCCGTCGATCGAGTGCCACTGCAGCGCTCGTCGTTGCGCTGCTGCTGGCGGTCACCGCCCTCGCGTGGGCGCAGGCCGGCACGGCCGGCCTGACCGGCACGATCAAGGACAGCCAGGGTGCTGTTCTCCCGGGTACGACGATTACGATCACAAACACAGCGACCGGCGCCGCGCGCACGACTGTGTCGAACGAGAGCGGCGGCTACAGCTTGCCCGGCCTGCCGCCCGGCCACTACACCCTCAAGGTCGAGCTGAGCGGCTTCCGGACCTACGTGCACGAGAACGTCGTGCTGCAGGTCGACAGCGTCACGCGAAACGATGTCGAACTGGCGATTGGCGGCGTGGCGGAAACGGTGACCGTCACCGAAGCGACGCCGATCCTCAACACGACCGACGCGAGCGTCGGGCAACTCGATGAATGCGGAAACGATCGCGCGTCTGCCGGTCGAAGCGCAGAACGTCGTGCACCTGCTCAGCCTGCAGCCTGGCGCGGTGTTCATCCCGACGACCAACCCGAACACGACCGATCCGCGCTATGGATCGGTCGCCGGCGCGCGCTCCGACCAGCAGAACGTCACGCTCGACGGCGTGGACGTGAACGATCCGCAGCTCCAGTCGGCCTACACGTCAGGCGTGCGGATGACGCAGGAAGCGCTGCAGGAGTTCCGCGTATCGACGAGCAACTACGGCGCGGAGACCGGCCGCTCGAGCGGTCCGCAGGTGTCGCTCGTGACGAAGAGCGGGACGAACAACTTCGACGGGTCGGGCTATTGGGTTCTGCGTCGCACGGCGACGTCGAGCAACGAGTACTTCCTGAAGCTCTCGCAGGTGCTCGCAGAGCAGCCGAGCGAGGCGCCGAAGCTCGACAAGGACATCTGGGGTGGATCGATCGGCGGGCCCGGTCAAGCGCAACAAGATGTTCTTCTTCGTCAACTACGAGCGGCTGAAGGAGAACAGCGAATCACCGGTCGTGCGGGCCGTGCCGTCGGACACGTTCCGCGACGGCGTGCTGGTCTATCAGTGCGCGGTCCCGTCGGCGTGCCCGGGAGGGCAGCGTCAGCGGATTCCGTTCCTCGCACGCCATCCCGTCCGGCTGGTTCGGCTTGACGCCGGCTCAGATCGCGGTCGCTCGATCCGCTTGGCATCGGTTCGAGCCGTGCTGCATCGAACTACTTCCAGCAGTACCCGTCGGCCAATGAACCCGGTCTCGACGGCCACAACATCATGGACTTCCGCTTTGCGGCGCCGATCAAGAACGACTTCCACACCCCCATCGGGCGCGTCGACTACCGGTTCAACGACAACCAGAGCATCTTCGGCCGCTTCAACATCCAGGATGACACGATCAACGCCGCCCCGCAGTTCCCCGGTGGCGCGCCAAGAAGCCAGACGCTGGCAAGCAACATGGGCTTCGCGATCGGCTACGACATCGCGATCAGCTCGAGCCTCGTGAACAGCTTCCGCTATGGCATGACGCAGATCGAGAGCTCAACAGTGGGCCGCGTCACGGGAAACTACACCATCGTTCCGCTTCATCAGACTCGTATCGATCCGCTCACGTTCACGACCGACCGCTCGACGCCGACACAGAACTTCGTGAACGATCTGTCCTGGCTGAAGGGGCGCCACACCGTGAAGACCGGCGCGAACCTCCGGTTCACGCGGATTCCGAGCACGCGCGACAGCGGCTCGTGGTTGAGCGCGACGGTCAACCCGTCGTGGGTCGACGGCATAGGACGGACGTACATGCCCGGCGGCGCGAACTGCACGACACCGGGCTGCAGCCAGGTGCCGGCGGTGGCGAGCACGTTCGCCGCAGGGTACGCCGACGCGTGGCTGAACGTCCTCGGCGTGCTGTCACAGGCCAACCTCGTGGCCAACTACGATCGGGATGGCAACCTGCTACCGGTCGGCGCTCCCGTGTCCAGGAAGTACGGGTCGGACGAGTACGAGTTCTACGTCCAGGACAGCTGGCAGATCGCCTCGAACCTCACCATCACGGCTGGTGTCCGCTACGGGCTGTACTCGCCTCCCTACGAGGTGAACGGGCTGCAGGTGGCACCGAGCGATCAGCATGGGCGAGAAGTTCGCGGACCGTGCGGCCGGCATGCTGACCGGCGTGCCCGCCAACCAGAGTCCGCTCGTCACGTTCGACCTCGCCGGGCCGAAGAACGGCGGCAAGGGCTTCTACGAATGGGACAAGAACAACTTCGCGCCCGCGCGTGGCGGTGGCCTGGACGCCCCACGGCGAGACCGGGTTCATGAAGTGGCTGACCGGCGGCGACAGGATGGTCGTCCGCGGCGGCTACTCGAAGGTGTTCGACCGCATCGGTCAGGGCATCGCGCTGAACTTCGATCAGAACGCCGCGTTCGGCATGGCCACATCCATCAGCAGCCCCTTCGGCGGCGGCGTACGAAACGAATCCTGCCGCCAGGTTCGTCAACACCAGCACGATGCCGCCGACGATGCCGGCAGCCCCTCCTGGCGGTTTCCCGCAGACGCCGCCTGAAGAGGCGGGCATCATCACGTCGACCATCGACGATACGCTCGTGACGCCGTCCGCGCACATGCTGAACCTGGTCATCGGGCGCGACCTCGGCAACAACTTCGCGTTCGAGGGCGGCTACATCGGCCGCTTCGGCCGCGACCTGCTGATCCGTCGTGACCTCGCGATGGCGCTCAACCTGGTCGACACCAGGTCCGGGATGGACTACTTCACGGCGGCGCAGCAGCTCATTCGGGCAATCCAGGCCTCGGGTATCCCCGCGGGTTCGCCGGCCACGGCGTACGCCGCGATTCCCAACATGGCGTACTGGGAGAATCTGTTCCCGGCCGCAGCTATCGGGGGCGCATCCGCAACCTCGAACTTCGCGCGGCGCTTCAACAACGACTCGCCGGACTTCATCACGACCCTCTGGCGTGCGGACCAGCTCGGTTCACCCGCGTTCAGCATCTATGGGCCGTTCGCCTACTTCGATCGCCAGTACGACTCGGTGGCCGCGCTGAGCTCGATCGGCCGATCGAACTACAACGCCATGTTCCTCACGTTCCGCAAGCGGTACAGTGGGGGCCTGCAGTACGACATCAACTACACGCTCTCCAAGTCGCAGGACATGGGATCGAACGTGGAGCGCGGGAGCGCCTTCGGAAACTTCGGCGCAGGCGGCTACTCCGGCTTCCTCATCAACTCGTTCGACCCCGAGTTGAACTACGGCACGTCGGACTTCGACGTCCGCCACCAGATCAACGTGAACTGGATCTGGGATCTGCCGTTCGGCAACGGGAAGAAGTTTGCCAGCGGCGCATCGGGGTTCGTGAATTCGGTGATCGGCGACTGGTCGATTGCGGGGCTGGGACGCTGGACGAGCGGCTTCCCGTTCAGCGTGCAGAACTGCCGGTCGTGCTGGCCGACGAACTGGAACCTCCAGGGCAACGCGAGCCTCGTGAATCCAGGACAGCTGCCTGAGACCGAGCTGACCAAGAACGCCGTCGACAACCGCCCGAGCCCATTCGCCGATCCGGAGGGCGCACGGAGCTTCTTCCGCTTCTCGCTTCCCGGCGAGCAGGGGCTCCGCAACGAACTGCGGGGCGACGGCTACTTCAACATCGACATCAGCGTAAGCAAGGCCTTCCGGCTCGGCATCGCCGACCATCGCCTCCGCTTCCGGTGGGATGTCTTCAACGTGACCAACACGGCGAAGTTCGACGTCAATGAGATCTGACGATGCTGCCGGATCGCAACGGCTTCGGCCGATATGACGGAACGCTCGCAACCTGCGATGCCCAGGCCGGGCGCTGCATGCAGTTTGCGCTGAGGTACGAGTTCTAACAAAGGGAAAAGGGACAAGGGAAAAGGGACAAGGATTTTTCCTTGTCCCTTTTTCTTTCCCTTCTCCCTTGTCCCTTATCCCTTATCCCTTTTCTCCGTCACCACAAACGGCCTGATCAGTCGCTGACCCGGCGTGCCGGCGAGGGAGACCTTTGCGGCGGCGAGATACGATCCCGGCGGAAGGTAGCCCAGGGCCAGGTTGGCCCTGGCGATCCAGCGTCCGCCGCCCGCCGGGGTGAGCTTCGCCGGCTCGCTGAGGAGCGGGCTCATGCCGTCGCTGGCGAGCACGTCCACGACGACCTCGCCTTCTGGTGACCACGACGCCGGACCGTAGACCTCGAGATAGGCCACGACCTTATCGCCGTTCGTTCGGGCGACCGTCGGGATGAGCGCGTCCACCGGCTCCGCGAGGATCAGATCGCTGGTGCGAATCTCTCCCGTTTCACCCAGCCTGGCCTCGAACCTCCGCTCGACGCTGCCCTGCCTGCCGGCGACTTCGACGCTCGCCGCCTTGACCATGTACCGGCCCGGCGGCACGGCGACCGGGAACGTATAACGTCCCGTGTCGGTCGTGCCGCCACCGCTCGCGACGACGACCCCTCGATCGTTCACGAGCACGAAGCCGACGACGACGTCGCGGCCCGGACCGACGACGTCCAGTTCCGCCGACAGCAGGACGCGAAGCCCGTCGCGATCGGGGTTGCGCAGCGTGTAGGACGCGAGCCGCATCGGCAGCTCTGTCGCGAGGCGCGGGTTGCGAAGCAGCCGTTCGAGCTGCGCGTTCGCGGCGCCCGGAGTCGCGGGCATGTCCGGCAGACGGAAGTTGGTGCGCGCGCGGACCGTCGCGTCGGGCGCATTCGTTTCGATCCGAATGCGGTGCGTTTTGCCGTCCCGATCGGAACCGCCCGCTTCGAATGCGACGAGGTAATACCCGCCGAGCTCGGTGAGGATGCGCCTGAACGGATACGGGTCGGAGCCGACGAGCCGGAACAGCGCTCCGCGCGCGCTGCCCGCGAGCCGCACCAGGCCGTCGTTGCGGACCTGAATATCGGCGTTCATCGTCGGCGAGACGGTTGAATCGGCGGCTTCGAACACCGGCGTCTCGAGCTGCAGCACGTAGATCGTCACACGGGCGGCAAGCGCCGCCGCGCCGAGCGCGCTCAGCTCGAACAGCTGCGGCTCTGCGACCAGGCCTTCGGACACGAGCACGAGCGTTTTCGGACCGTCCACGTCCGAGAGGCGCGCGATGAGCCGCTCGAGCGCATCTATCGACAGCCGCGCGTCGTGGCGGGCCTGCTGCGCCATCGCGCGGCTCTCCTGCTCGACCTGCACGGGGCAGGGATCGCGCATGCCCTCGGCTTCGGCGATTCGCGCCGGGTTCTCGAGCTGCCCGAGCTTGCGGCCGCACTCCCGCGTCACCACCTGATCCAGGCGGGTACGACTGCCGTCGCTGATCGCCAGCGACTCGGAGAGTCCGATGTGGAAATGGGCCGGCACCGCCACCGCGGTGCCCGTCAGCGTCTGCAGGTACTTCTTGACGCTGGCGTGATCGGAGGTGAACTGGATCGAGCCGCCGTGTTGCAGCGGAACGCCGGCGACGCGATCGGTGGGCTCGAGCGCGTCGATGAAGCTGGCCGCGGCGCGAAGTGCCGCGCGTCCCTCGATCCGCCGGATGTGGTCCTGATCGACCGCGACCAGGACCAGACGCCCCGGGTTCGTGCCCTCGTTCGTGTCGAAATGGGCCGCCGCGTCGGCCGTGGCAGTGGCCGGGGCGACCGCGTGGCGGACGTACTCCGCCCACACGACCCGCCGCGAGGTGTCGTCCACGCGGACGTCGAACCGATCGGCCGAGAGACCTTCGATCGGCTTGCCCGATCCGTCGAGCACCGTCACATCGACCGTGACGAGATCGACGCCGGATCGAAAGACCGGGGGCCGTTGCTGCTGCCCCAGCGGCGCGGTCGTCAACAGCCCGGAGAGGGCGAGCGCCGGAATCCAGAATCTGCTCGTGCTTGGCATGTGATCCTGCGGGCCTTATTGTAAAGGGGCCATGCTCCGACGCGCCACCAAACCGCCCGGCCAGATGGTCGACGTCGGCGGGTTCCGCCTCCACCTGAACTGCACCGGTCAGGGTACCCCACCGGTGGTGTTCGACGCGGCGCTTGGCGGTTCATCCATCAGCTGGTCGCTGGTACAGCCCGATATCGCGCGACTCACCCGGGCCTGCACCTACGACCGCGCGGGGTTCGGGTGGAGCGACGGCGGGCCGATGCCGCGGACGGCCGGCCGCGTCGCCGACGAGCTGCGCGTCCTGCTCGATCGCTCCGGCATCGCGCCGCCGTGGGTGCTCGTCGGCCACTCGTTCGGCGGGCTGGTCATGCGTATCTTCGCCAAGCCGGCATCCGTCCGAAACAGCCGCACTCGTGCTCGTCGATCCGGCCCACCCCGAGGACTGGATCAGGCCCGCGCCAAAAGAGCAGGTCAAAATCGACCGCGGCATCCGGCTGTGCCGCCAGGGCCTGGCGGCGGCACGGCTCGGCCTGGCGCGCATCGTCGGCTTCTTCGCGGAGCTGGGCGCGATCAACCTGGCCCGCAGCGTGGTGAAAATGGTGAGCCGGGGCGGGTTCGGACGCGAGGACGAAGGAATCCTTGCACCCATCTGGCGCCTGCCGCCGACCGCCCGAAAGCCACTCCGCTATTTCTGGACGCAGGAGAAGTTCTACGCGGCGCTCGGCAGCCAGATCGAGTCGATATCGATCAGCGCCGCCGAGACGCTCGACGCGTCAGCCGGCGGCTACGGCGATCTGAGGCTGGTGACGATCTCGTCGACCGATCCGGGCGAGTATCGCCTCAAGCAACAGGAAGCCCTGGCCCGCCTCTCCACGCGCGGGCGGCACATCGTCGCGTCGAACAGCGGACACTGGATTCCGCTCGACCAGCCGGAGGTGGTCATCGCGGCGATCCAGAGCGTGCTGGTGGACCTGCGAGCCTGAGACTCGCCTCTGCTCAGCGCTTGCGGAAGAGACCGTCGAACAAGACGATCGGATCGATGACGAGCGCATGCGTCCACAACGCGCGCTCGCCGGGCTCGAACCCCGGCGGCCCGTTGAACGAGGTCGTCGAGAATCCCTGCGGAATCACGTCGAAGCCAATGTGGTAGCTGATTGAACGCAGCGTGGCGCGAAGCCTCGGCGAGGCATTTCGGATTCCCGGAAAAGCCTCGGGCGGTACGAGGCGCACGCGCAGCGGAATAGTCGCGCGCCAGAGCGGCGGATCCTGAATGTCGGACCCCGTAATCCGGTAAAAGCCAAACCCCGCACCGAGGTCGACCGCGCGCAGCTTCTGGATCGGAAAATAGGCAATCAGCTGGTAAGTGTGGATGTACGCGTTGCCGGGAAAGTCCGGATCGTCCGCCTTGTCGTTCCACCATCCTGCTTCCAGCACGAGATAGAATCGCACTCCGTCCCGTGAACGGCTGGGGCCGATCTGGCTCGTCGGGCCCACCGATGCGATCTCGCCGGTGATGACGTTCCCGTTGTAGGGCCCGGGTCCGCTCATTTCATGGAGCCATCCGATGAAATCCTTGAACCAGTTGTCGTCCTGCGCGGCAGCCGGTGAGGCCCATCCGAGAGATCCGATGAGCACGCAGAGCGCAAGACCACGCAGGCGAATCGTCATCTGAGCCTCCCTGACCAGTAGTCGCCGAATCGTGCCAGTGTAGGAGAACGTATGCCGGCCAATCCTTACCCCTGTTCTCGCTTTTTCTGAAACCATCAGGCGGTTCCCCGTCATCGTGGCACCTGCGCCAGGGCGGCGTACGCGTCGAACAGTGCCCCGGTGGTGCCGGTCCTGACGACGGCCGGATCGTTCGTGCTGACCGTCCTGTTACGCGGCGGATCGGCCTCCGGACAGTTCAACAGCAGCCGGTCGGCCGATTCTCCAGTGATGAAGCACGGCACGCCGGCGAGCCGCGCCTGGTAGAACTTGCTGTTCCAGAGAATTCTCCAGGGTGCAGTCAGGAGCAGCAGCATTATCGCCACCAGCGCAAGAATGCCCGCGATTGGCGCGAGCAGCGATCGTGGGCCGGTATGGAGCGCCACGCGCCGGACCGTCAGCAGCCCGGCAGCGAGGGCGAGCAACTGGATCGACAGGGACAGATGGTAGAGGAAGCGCGTCCAGAACCAGCCCGAGCTGAGGCGCGCCAGATCCCGCGCCGGAGAGGCGTCGACCTTGCCGGCAAAGCTGCCGAGGAGCTCTCCGAACATCCAGATATGGAGGACGAGCGCGAGAAGGCCAGCCGCGCAGATCGCCTGGGCGAGCGTGCGCGGATCGTCCAGGCCAGCCTGTGACAGGCGCCTCTTGAATGCAGCCACCCCCCGTTTCCTGTAGCTCCGCAGCGTCGGAAAAATGCCGCCGAGAATCCGGAAACCAAACACCATCACGTTGACGATCAGGAGCAGGAGCCCCATATACACGAGCGGCGCGAGCAGAGATCTCGCACCAATCGTGGCATTTCGAACCAGCGTCTCGGACCCGAACTCCTGAGTGCGCCCGAGCGTGAGGTTCAAGGCAGCCGTCGACACCAGGCCGAGCGCCAGACAGACGCCAAGGAGCGCGATGACGCCGACGACACCGTAGACAATCCACTCGCGGACGTTCCGGCGGTATTCGACCGAGTCGTCGGCATCGAGCCTCGTTCGTTGGGGTGCCGGAGCATCATCCAGCACTCGAGGCATCGACTCCGCCAGCTCCCCTTTGAGCTGCTGCGGGCTCCGCTGTCTTTGGCCAGGCTCCTTCGCCAGCGCGCGCTCGACCACCGCGACGAATCGAGTCGGGAGATCCGGCCGGCATTCCGCGAGACGCAGCTGATCACCGCGAATATGGGCTTGCCGCATCTCCTCGAAGCCCCGGCCATGAACGGGGTGCTGTCCTGTGACGAGAAAAAAGAGGAGCACGCCAAGGCTGTAGATGTCCGATCCGGGCGTCGCGTTGCCGCCGAGCAGCTCCTCGGGCGCCATGTACAGCGGCGTGCCGACCATCTCGATGGACTCCGGACGTGCGGTCAGCTCGCGCCCGGCGCCGAAATCCATCAACACGATGCGGCCGCCGCTCTCGCGCATGACGTTGCTGGCCTTCAGGTCGCGGTGCACGAGCCCGACATGGTGGACGGCCGCCAGCGCGTCGCACAGCGTGACGGCGATCACCGCGGCTTCCTGCGCGCTGAGGGGGCCCTGCCGGCTCACGAGGCTCGACAGCGTCTTGCCGTTGATCAGCTCCATCGCGAGGCCGACTTCGTCTGCGATGCGGCGCGCGCTGTAGACCGTCACGACGTTGTTGTGCCGGACCTTCGCCAGCAGCTGACCCTCGTACAGCAGCCGCTCGCCGGCGCCGCGCAGCTTGCGTGCGTCGATCAGCTTGAGCGCGATCTCGCGGCGCAGCCCCGCGTCCCACGCGCGGTGGACGACGCCGAACCCTCCCCGACCGATCTCTTCGATCAGCGTGAAGTCGCCCCAGGCCGGCCCCGTGACCTCCGCCATAGGACCGGTGCGAGTGGTCTCGTCGGAGTGGACCTGGCCCTGAGTCGGATCCGAGGGAGGCGTGGGACGTACAGAGGTCACGGACGGCGGATACGGGCTCGAAAGCACAGCGTCGAGATCGGGCGAGCCGCCATACATCGTCAGCAGCGATTCGATCTCGGTTTTCAGCGTCGCGTCGTCGGAACAACACTCGCTGATGATCCGGGCTCGCTCGGACTGCGGCCGGCTGACGGCAAACTCCAGGATCGTCCTGGCCCGCTGCCACTGTTCCGGTCTCATGGCGGAGGCCCTCCACGAGGCCCACTGGAACCTGCTGAGGTAGAACCTTTATACCTCTAAACGCATCGTAGCGTCGCCCGGCTCTTTCTGGCAGACTGCCCTGTTCGTTTTCACGAGCACGTTCGTTCGGGTGAACGACGCGCGAGGACCGGCAGGGGCGAGAGAAGCCACCGGTGAGGGAGGAAGAAATGGCCAAGATGTTCATGGTCAGTTGCAGGCGGGAGTTCTGGTCAACCACCGACTTTTCTGCGTCAGACGAAATCCGCGAACTGGATCTCACAGGCACCGGACAGGCACCGTCCGTTCAGCCTTCCGTGTTCCTCGGAGCCATGGCGGGCAAGAAGGTCACGGTCCTCGTCCACGGCTACAACAACGAACAGCGGGACGTGCTCGACAGCTACCGCACGATCGACGAGCAGATGCGGCTGCTCGGGTTCCTCGGCGGCGCGAGCGCGCCATACGACGCGCTGGTCGGCTATGCCTGGCCCGGCGGCGGGACGGGCGTGTCGTTTCCCTTCGCGCGCGGCCGGGCGGAGGACGCGGCGCCGCGGTTGCGAGGTCTGCTCGCGGCACTGCGCGGGAGCGGGGCGACGGTGGACATCAACTCGCACAGTCTCGGCGCCCACGTGACGTTCGAGGCGCTGCGGGACGCGTCAACCGTCATCGTCCGCAACGCCTGGAACTTCGCGTCCGCCGTCGACAACGAATCCGTCGAGAAGGGCGAGAAGTACTACATCGCGTCCCAGCGCTGTCAACGGTTCTACGTATTCCATTCCAAGAACGACCCGGTGCTGCGCGTGTGGTACCGGATCGGCGACCTCTTCGACTTCGATACCGCGCTCGGGTATTCGGGGCCCGAGGATCCGCGGGCCATCATGGACCACTCGAACAACCTGACCGTCATCAACTGCAAGGACGTCGTCAGCTCGCATGGCGGCTATCGCTCGACGGGTCAGGTGTGGTCGTTCATCCAGCGGCAGCTGGAGTCACCGGGCGGGACGCAGTTCGTGACGCTGGAGAAGACCCCGGCGATCCTGAGCGCAGTCTTCCGCGCGAGCGGAGGGACGATGGGCCGAAAGCGGAAGCCGGCGTCGCGGACGACGCGCGGTCGCAAGCGGCCGCGTTGAGGAACGACCGAACGCCGATTACACCACGCCTTTGCGCAGCGTGCGGGTGAGCTGGCCCAGCGGCCGGCCGTCGAGCGTGAGCACGGCGCGTACCACGTAGTCGCCTGGCTTGAGCGCCCCAACCGGCACGACGCCGGTTGCGCGGCGCCGGTCGGTGGTTGACGTGCTGGCGACAGCGCCAGGCACGCGAACCAGGGCGGGACCATCGACGCTGGTCGCAAGCTCCATCGCGACCGACAGGGTGGCGTCCGCCGGAACGCCGAAGATCTCGAAGTAGCCGGCGGCGGTCGGCTCGCTGACGAAGACGAGCTTGGGGACGAAGCTCCGCTGGAACGACACGCCCAGCACCATCGCGCTCATCGTCATCCCGCCGGCCGAGGAGACCTCGGCGGTGAAGTCGTAGTCGGTCGTGCCGCGCCGGCCCATGCTGTCGATCGCGGCGACCCTGAGGCGATAATTGCCGGGCGCCGCGAGGCCGGCAGACATGACCGGCCGCGCCGCGAGCTCGCGCGCGCTGGCCGTCCACTGCGCGACGAGCCGCCGCTTCTGGTCGATCAGACCGAAAGCTGCCGACTCGATCGTCACGTTCGCCTCGAGAGACTCGAGCAACGCGAGAACCTGCAGCTTCGTGTCACCAGGGTTCGGAGACGCGAACGCCGCGACGCGCATCGGCAGATCCCGATACACCTTGCCGTCCCTCAGCATCGCCTGCGGCGTGAGCGAGATCGGCTTTCGATCGCCCTTCGCGATGAGGATGTTCGGCCGTGCCCTCACCCTGACGTTGGCCCGGCCGACATCGAACTCAACCCGGCGAAACGTCCCGTTCCGCTCGGAGTCCTTCGGCTCGAACCCCACCAGGTAATACCCGGCCGTCTCGCTGGCGATGCGCGTGAATGCGCTGCGATCGGTCGGCGTCAGCTTGAGCAGCGTCCCCTGCGCGACGCCCGCCAGGCTGTCGATGCCGGCGAGCTCCTCGTCCGAGCTCCTGAAACGGCTTGCGGTCGGATCCGCGGGCACGGGCCGGAGCACGCCCCGGTCGGCGACGAGCGTGCCGCGATTGGGATCGACCACGAAGTCGTGGGGCTTGATGACGTAGAACTGCGCGCGCGCGGCGGCAGCCGCCTGGCCGACCTGATCGTAGTGGGCCGAGCTGATTTCGCACGGGCCGGGCGCCGACGTCATGGGCGCGTCTCGCCGTGGGCCCAGCATGCCGGACGAGACGAAGATGACGGTCTTCGGACCCTCGATGAGGGTGAGCCCCTGCAGGTGATCGGCCAGCGCATCGAGCGTCCGGCGCGTGCGGCACCCCTTCTCCGAATCGTTCGTCTGGTTCGACGCCTGCCCTGAGATCGTCGGCAGGGTTTTGAGCACGCTTTCGTGGTCGATGGTCGGCTCGACCAGGGTGCCGCCGTACGGCATCGTGATAACGCCGACCCGGTCGCGCGACGTCAGACCCTTGACGAAGTCCACCGCGGCGCTCGTCGCCTGCTGAGCGACGTTCGCCCGGATCGAATCGGTTTCGATGATGATCAGAATCGTTCGCCCGGCAGCATCCAGCGCGTTCGTGCCGAACGGTGGCGCAAGCAGCTTGACTGGCGCCGGGTCCGTGCGGGCCGGGTCGGAACCGGCGAGCCGCACGTACTGAAAGGAGCGGATCTCGCGAGTACGGCCGTCGACCTTGAGCGAGACGTCCTCGGCCCTGAGATCCGTCACCAGCTGCCCGTCGGTCGAAAAGGCGCCGAAGTCGAGCCGGACCAGATCGACCGCGCTGCGGAAGGGGGCAGGCTGCGTCGACTGCCCGGCAATGCGGGCGGCGACGACGGTCAGCAGCATGAGAAAAACCGACGTCAGGAGGCGTCGGAAGGCCATGGCACAGGATACTACCTTCTGGCCAAACGCCAAGCCGCTCGTGAGGCTGGATATCAGCGAATTGCGGCCGGTTTTGTTGCCTGCCGGCGCAGGCTGCGCACGACCGTCGTCACGCGTTCGATGGCGAAATCGATATCCGCGCCGGTGGTCGCCCGGCCGAGCCCGAATCGAATCGAGGCGCCGGCCTGGTCACCTACGGCCCCGATGGCCTGCAGGACGTGAGAGGGCGCCTGGCTCGCGGAACTGCAGGCAGAACCCGTCGACACGGCCAGATCGCCGAGCGCCATGAGCAGCGCTTCGCCCTCGACGTGGTCGAAGCTCACGTGCAGATTGTGCGGCAGGCGCTCGGTCATCGATCCATTGACCCTGACGCGTCCGACCTGACGCAGCCCTTCGAGCAGACGGTCGCGCAGCGTCCCCAGGCGCGCGGCCTCGGCGGACATTTCGGCGGCGCAGATTTCCGCTGCGCGCCCGAGCCCGACGATCCCCGGGACGTTGAGCGTCCCGGACCGCAGGCCGTGCTCGTGCCCGCCGCCGTCAATCTGACACGCGAGCTCGATTCGCGGTTTTCTGCGGCGCACGAACAGCGCGCCGGATCCCTTGGGGCCGTAGAACTTGTGCGCGGTGAGCGACAGCAGATCGATCCCCATGGACTTGACGTCGATCGGGATCTTGCCGGCCGCTTGCGCCGCATCCGTGTGGAACAGCGCGCCGCGTTCACGGGCGATCGCGCCAATCCCGGCGAGCGGCTGCAGCACACCAATCTCGTTGTTCGCGGCCATGACCGAGATGAGGACCGTGCGATCGGTGACAGCCGCGCGCAGCTCGTCCAGCCGCACGTGGCCGCCGGCGTCCACGCCGAGCCACGTGACGCGCCATCCGTCGTGTTCGAGCCTCTTGAACGAATCGAGGACCGACTTGTGCTCGGTGACGACGGTCACGACGTGATCGCCGCGTTCGCGCAGCGCGTGACACGCGCCCTTGATGGCGAGATTGTTGGATTCCGTCGCGCCGCTGGTGAAAACGACCTCGGACGGCGACGCGCCGATCGCGGCCGCAACCTGCCCGCGCGCACGATCCACGGCCGCCTGCGCCTTCCAGCCGTAGGCATGCTGCCGGCTCGCGGCGTTGCCGAACTCTTCAGAGAAAAACGGAAGCATCGCCTCGAGCACCCGGGGGTCGACCGGCGTCGTGGCGTGGTAGTCCAGGTAAACCGGACGGTTCATGGCTTTCGGGCGAAAGCCAGGGGCGCCGGCGGTTCCTCGAGCGGCACCTCCGACGCGATCTCCTGTAGCGAACAGGTGGCCAGCGCCGAGAGGATCCGATCCTTGATCCGCCAGAGCGGGTCGCGGACGCTGCACTTGGCGTACTGTCCGCAGTTCTCGGCTTCGCTCGAGCAGGCGGTGACGGTGACGGGACCGTCGATGGCCTGGATGATGTCGGCCACCGAGATGATCGCGGGCGACCGGGACAACCGGTAGCCGCCTCGCGTCCCCTGGTGGGACGTGACGAGCCCGCGACGCGCGAGGCGCTGCAGCACTTTCGCCATGAGCTCGAGCGGAATATCGTACTGTTCGGCGATCTCACGAGCGCTCACCGACGGGACATCCGGACTGATCGCGAGGTGCTTCATCGCGATGAGCGCGTAGTCGGCTTTCTTGGAAAGGCGCAGCATCTCGTTACCACAATCCTAACTGCAGTTTCGCCGCTTCGGACATCCGATCCTTGTCCCAGGCCGGTTCCCACACGATCTCCACTCTGGCGTCGGTCACGCCGGGCACCGCCCGTACCTTCGCCGCCACTTCGACCGGCAGCGATTGCGCCGCCGGACAGCCCGGTGCCGTGAGCGTCATCCTGACGCCCACCACGCCCGATGCGTCGACGATGACGTCGTAGATCAGCCCCAGCTCCCAGATGTTGACCGGAATCTCGGGGTCATAGACCGTCGAGATGGCGTCGACGATCTTCGGCTTGAGCGCCTCCGTCATCGCCGGGTCCGGCACGAGAGACGGCGTCGCGTCCGTCGCCGGCGGCGTCTCCGGCGTCTCCGGCAGATCGGGCGGAATCACGGGCAGATTCTTCATTCCGTGGTCACCTCCGCGTCCCGATCCAGGGCCGCCTTGAGCGTGTGCCACGCGAGGCTCGCGCACTTCACGCGGACCGGAAACTCGCGGACGCCCGCGAACGCCGACAGCTTGCCGAGATCCTCGACCGGCGCGTCGGTGGGCGTCGTGACCATCCGGTGAAACCGTTGAAAGAGCGCCCGCGCCTCGGAAACGGGACGCCCCTTGACCGCGTCCGTCATCAGCGACGCCGATGCCTTCGAGATGGCGCACCCCGTGCCCTGGAACGCCACGTCGGTGATGACGTCGCCGTCCACCTTCAGAAACAGGTTGAGCCGATCGCCGCAGAGCGGATTGTGTCCGTCCGCGCGGTGGCTCGGGTTGTCGAGCACACGGAAGTTCCTCGGCCGCCTGTTGTGGTCGAGGATCACTTCCTGATAGAGGTCGCTGATATCCGACATCAGCCGAAGACCTCCCGCACTTTCCCGAGCGCGCGCACGAGCGCGTCGATGTCTTCCCGCGTGTTGTACATGGCCAGCGACGCACGCGCGGTCGCCGGGATGCCGAACCGGTCCATGACCGGCTGGGCGCAGTGATGCCCCGTGCGGATCGCGACCCCCTCGCGGTCGACGATCGTGCCGATGTCGTGCGGGTGGACGCCGTCGAGCACGAACGAGAGGATGCTGGCCTTTGCCGGCGCGGTACCAATCAGCCGCAGGCCATCGATCGACGACAGCGCATCGGTTCCGTACGCCAGCAGCTCGCGCTCGTGCTCCGCGATTTGCGGCAGACCGACGGCCTGGATGTAATCAATCGCCGCGCCCAACCCGATCGCGCCCTCGATGTTCGGCGTGCCGGCTTCGAACTTGTGCGGCAGCGTGTTCCAGGTGGATTTTTCGAACGTGACCGAGCTGATCATGTCGCCGCCGCCCATGTAGGGCGGCATCGCGTCGAGATGTGCGGCCTTGCCGTACAGCACGCCGATCCCCGTCGGGCCGTAGAGCTTGTGCCCCGTCGCGACGTAGAAATCGCAGTCCAGCGCCTGCACGTCCACCGGCATGTGGTAAGCGGCCTGCGAGCCGTCGACCAGCACCGGAACGCCGCGGTCGTGCGCAATCGTGACGATCTCTTCGATCGGGTTGATCGTGCCCAGCGCGTTCGACATGTGCGTGAGCGCGAGCAGCCGCGTGCGCTCGCCGATCAAGCCGGCCAGCTCGCCGATCATCAGCGCGCCGTCGTCGTCAATGGGCACCACCCGCAGCCGCGCACCCGTCATCTCGCACAGGAGCTGCCAGGGCACGATGTTGGAGTGATGCTCCATCGCGCTGATCAACACATCGTCGCCCCGGTTGACGCGCGTTCGGCCGAAGGCGTGGGCGACGAGATTGATCCCCTCGGTGGTGTTCCGCGTGAACACGATCTCCTGATCGTGCGCGGCGTTCAGGAAGAGGCGGACCTTCCGCCTCGCGCCTTCGTAGGCGTCCGTCGCAAGCTCGCTGAGATGGTGAACGCCGCGGTGCACGTTGGCGTTGATATCGGTGTAGTACCGGACGATCGCATCGATCACCGATTGGGGCTTCTGAGTGGTGGCGGCGTTGTCGAGGTAGACCAGCGGCCGGCCGCGCGCCTCTCGACGCAGGATCGGGAAGTCCGCGCGAACGCGCGCGACGTCCAGCCTGCGCCGTGTGGCGGCAGCAGTGGTCATGCCGCGTCGACCTCCGCCAGATCCCTGGCGAGTTGCGCGTACAACTCCTCTTCCAGCGCCCTCCGCAAAGGCTCGATCTGCACGCGTTCGAGGATCTCTCCGGCGAAGGCGTGAATGAGCATGTCGCGCGCCTCGAGGAACGTCAGACCCCTCGCGCGCAGGTAGAAGATGGCGTCCTCGTCGAGTTGACCGATCGCCGCACCATGCGTGCACTTCACGTCGTCGGCAAAGATCTCGAGCTGCGGCTTCGTGTTGATCGTCGCGTGATCGGACAGCAGCAGCGCCCGGTTGGTCTGCTTCGCGTCGGTCTTCTGAGCGTCCTGACGGACGATGATCTTGCCGTTGAAGACCGCGCGCGCCTTTCCGCCCAGGATCCCCTTGTAGACCTCGTGGCTCGGGCAATGCGGCTTGGCGTGATCGATCGTCGTATGGTTGTCGACCAGTCGCTCGCCGTCTGCGAGATAGAGGCCGTTCAGCGTGCACTCCGCCCCCTCGCCATCCAGCAGCGCCAGGACGTCGTTGCGCACCAGGCCTCCGCCCAGGGTGAACGAGTGGGTCGACACGTTCGCGCTGCGCGTCAGGTGGATGTGCATGCTCGCGACGTGGAACGCCTTTGTGCTCTCCTCCTGGACTTTGTAGTGGTCGAGCACCGCATGCTCGCCGGCCACGATCTCGGTGACGGCATTCGTCAACAGCTTCTGACCTGGCACGCCGACGTAGGTCTCGACGACGCGCATCTGGCTGCGGTCACCCGCGACGATGAGCGACCGCGGGTGCGACATCACGGCCTCGCCGGCGGAGACGAACAGGATCTGCAGCGGCTGCTCGAGAACGACGCCGTCCGGAAGATAGACGTAGGCCCCGTCGTGCGTGAACGCCGTGTTCAGCGCGGCAAACGGCCGATCCGAGAAGTCGGCGAGCTGACCGAGGTACCGGGCGACCACGTCGGCCTGTTCGCCCGTCGCCGTCGCCAGCGATCCGAAGCGCACGCCGGCCGGCAGGCCCGCTGTGCGCGACAGTTCGGGCGAATAGCGGCCGTTGATGACGACCAGCCGGTTCGCCGCGTCCGCGTACAGGAAGCCGTCCAGCGTCTCGGGCTGGACCGTCGCCGGCGGCGCGGGCCGGAACTCGGACGTCACGATGGACGAGACGTTCGTGAATCGCCAGTCCTCGTCACGTGCGGACGGGAAGCCGAGCTCCACGAAACGGGACGCCGCGCGATCGCGCAGGTCCTGCAGCCAGCGTGAGCCGCCGCGCGGACGCTCTTCGAGCGCCGCGAGCCAGGGTTGAAGCCTTTCCGCAACCGGTGCCATGTCTGTTCGCGTCCTCTAGGCCCGGACCGGCTCCGCACCGGCCTCCAGCCACGCATAGCCCTTCTGCTCGAGCTCGAGCGCCAGCTCCTTGCCGCCGGATTTCACGATCCGCCCGTCGCTCAGCACGTGCACGAAGTCGGGAATGATTTCGTTCAGAAGCCGCTGGTAGTGAGTGACCACCACCATCGCCCGCGACGGGCTGCGCATCGCGTTGACGCCCTGCGCGACCAACTTCAGTGCGTCGATGTCCAGGCCCGAATCGGTTTCATCCAGGATCGCCAGCTTCGGTTCGAGCAGGGCCATCTGGAAGATTTCGTTGCGCTTCTTCTCGCCGCCCGAGAACCCCTCGTTGACGGCGCGGTTGAGCATGCTCTGATCCATGTCGAGCAGCTTGGCCTTCCCCTTGATCAGTTGCAGGAACTCCACGGCGTCGAGCTCCTGCAGCCCCTCGTGCTTGCGTTTCGCGTTCAAGGCGGCCTTGAGGAAATAGGCGTTGGTGACGCCGGCAATCTCGACCGGGTACTGGAACGCCATGAACACCCCTGCGCGGGCGCGTTCGTCGGGATCCATCTCCAGCAGGTCGTGACCCTCGTACGTCACTTCGCCGACAGTGACTTCGTATTCCGGATGGCCCGCCAGGACCCGCGCCAGCGTGCTCTTGCCCGAGCCGTTGGGGCCCATGATCGCGTGGACCTCCCCGGCGTTCACGTGGAGATTGATGCCCTTGAGAATGGGATTCCCGCCGGCAGTGACGTGCAGATTCCGAATATCAAGCATGAACATGGCTTTCCAACAGATGGTGAACGAGAACCTTCGTGTTATCCGACGGAGCCCTCGAGCGACACGCTGAGGAGTTTCTGCGCCTCGACCGCGAATTCCATCGGCAGCTCGCGGAAGACCTCCCTGCAGAAACCGCTGACGATCATGTTGACCGCGTCCTCGGTCGCGAGCCCGCGCTGGCGGCAGTAGAAGATCTGGTCCTCGCCGATCTTCGACGTGGACGCCTCATGCTCCACCCGGGCGGAGGTGTTCTTGATTTCGAGATACGGGAACGTGTGGGCGCCGCACTTGTCGCCGATCAGCAGCGAATCGCACTGCGAGTAGTTCCGCGCGTTCTTCGCGTTCTTGCCGACCTTCACCATCCCGCGATAGGTGTTCTGCCCGTGGCCGGCCGAGATGCCCTTCGAGACGATCGTGCTCCGGGTGTTCTTCCCGAGGTGGATCATCTTCGTGCCGGTGTCGGCCTGCTGCCAGTTGTTCGTCGTGGCCACCGAGTAGAACTCGCCGATCGAGTTGTCACCCTGCAGGATGCAGCCCGGATACTTCCAGGTGATCGCCGACCCGGTCTCGACCTGGGTCCACGTGATCTTCGAGCCGCGCCCCGCGCAGAGCCCGCGCTTCGTCACGAAGTTGTAGATGCCGCCCTTGCCGTCCTTGTCGCCGGGATACCAGTTCTGGATCGGTGGAGTACTTGATCGTCGCGTCGTCGAGCGCGACGAGCTCGACGACTGCCGCGTGCAGCTGATTCTCGTCGCGCATCGGCGCCGTGCACCCCTCGAGATAGCTCACGTAGGAGCCTTCCTCGGCGATGATGAGCGTCCGCTCGAACTGGCCCGTGTCCTTCGCGTTGATCCGGAAATAGGTCGACAGCTCCATCGGGCAGCGCACGCCCTTCGGGATGTACACGAACGAGCCGTCACTGAAGACCGCCGAGTTGAGCGTCGCGAAGAAGTTGTCCGTATAGGGCACGACCGAGCCGAGGTACTTCTTCACCAGCTCGGGATGCTCGCGGACCGCCTCCGAAAACGACATGAAGATGATGCCGTGCGACGCGAGCTTCTCCCGGAACGTCGTCGCCACCGAGACGCTGTCGAAGACCGCGTCGACCGCCACGCCCGCGAGCAGCTTCTGCTCATCGAGCGGGATGCCGAGCTTGTCGAACGTCTTCTTGACCTCGGGATCCACCTCGTCCAGGCTGTTCAGCACCTTCTTCTTCTTCGGCGCCGAGTAGTAGACGATGTCCTGGTAGTTGATCGGGTCGTACTTCACGTTCTGCCAGGTCGGCTCCTTCATCGTGAGCCAGAGGCGATAGGCCTTGAGGCGCCACTCGAGCAGCCATGCCGGCTCCTGCTTCTTTTCAGAAATCAGCCGGACGACGTCCTCGCTGAGGCCCTTGGGGATCGTCTCGCTCTCGACGTCCGTGAAGAAGCCGTACTTGTACTCGCGGTTCGCGAGCTGTTCGATGGTCTCGGTTGATGTAGACATGATCTGGAATTGCCTCGAGCAGCCCGGCCCTTCGAGCGATCTGCCGCAAGCCGAGCCCAGGCGCAGCTAACCAGCGACGACCCGAAGGGTCGTCGCGAATTACACGCTAAATGAAGTCCCGCAGCCGCAGCTGCTCTTGGCGTTGGGGTTGCTGAACAGGAATCCCTTGCTGACGAGGCTTGTGTCGTAATCGAGGGTCGTGCCGTCGATGTACCGATAGCTTTTCGGATCGATGAAGACCCTCGAGCCTTCCGGGCCCTCGAAGACGTGGTCGCCCTCCTTCGGTGCCGGCTCCCACGCAAACACATAGCTCAGCCCGGAACAGCCACCGGCCTTGATGCCGATGCGCAGACCCCCCTCCGGAATCCCGTTTTTCGCGGTCATTTTCCGGATGAGCTTGCCGGCACTCTCGCTGATTTGAAGCATGGACTTTCTGTCCCTCGCAAAACCCCGACCAGAACAGTCCTATTTTAGTATTTCGCCTGGGAGGGGTCAACCTGGTCGATCCAGGCCAGGATCCCGCCCTTGAGGTTGCGGGCGCGAGCGAAACCGCGCTGTTTGAGCAAGGCGGTCGCCTGCGCGCTGCGGCCGCCTGACCGGCAGTGCAGCACGATTTCCTGCGCGGGATCGAGCTCCTGGAGCCGGCGCGGCAGCTCGCCGAGCGGGATGAGGATCGATCCCGGGATCCGGCAAATCTGAAATTCCCGGGGCTCGCGGACGTCGACGACAACCGGGGGATCGCCCTGGTCCATCCGCGACTTCAGCTCGGTCACGGTCATGTCAGTCGTTTGCGGCTCTTGTTGGGGCATGCAGGCGTCTCCGTATTTCTGCAGAGTTCGAATCGAGGGATGTGTGCCGCAGACCGGGCAGTCGGGATCTTTCGGCAGCTTGAGATCCCGAAACCGCATCTGCAGGGCGTCGTAGATGAGGAACCGGCCGATGAGCGGCTCACCGATTCCCAGGATCAGCTTGATCGCCTCCGTGGCCTGGATGGTCCCGATGATGCCAGGAAGCACGCCGAGCACACCGCCCTCGGCACAGCTCGGGATGAGCCCTGCCGGCGGTGGTTCCGGGTGCAGGCAGCGATAACACGGCCCGCCCGGCGCGGCGAAAACCGACGCCTGCCCTTCGAATCGAAAGATGCTTCCGTATGCATTCGGACGACCTGCCATCACGCAGGCATCGTTGACGAGATACCGCGTGGGGAAATTGTCCGTGCCATCCAGGATGATGTCGTAGGCGGATACCAGCTCGAGCGCGTTGCCGACGTCGAACGTCGTCTCGTGCAGTTCGAGCCTGACCCCCGGGTTGATCGAACGCAGTCGATCTGCCGCCGACGAGAGCTTCGAGCGTCCGACGTCCGGCGTGCCGTGGATGATCTGTCGCTGCAGGTTGCTGACATCGACCTTGTCGAAATCGACGAGGCCCAGCGTCCCGACTCCAGCCGCCGCGAGGTACAAGGCGGCCGGAGATCCAAGCCCGCCCGCCCCGATACAAAGCACGCGCGCCGACTTCAGACGCAGCTGCCCCTCCACTCCAACCTCGGGCAGCGTGAGATGTCGGCTGTAGCGAAGCACGTCGTCGCCCGTCAGCTCGGCGGTCATCAAGTTGATCATAAGTACTTTGCAGCACTTGGCACTCTTGGCACTTGGCCTTGGCATCTGCCGTCTGGCACTTTGCGAAGCTTTCGCCTAAACTTCGTGTGACGTGACCACTGTCACCCTCCTGGTCCTTGTCCTCTCCCTGATTCTGGTTCTGGCCGTCTGGTTCGTCATGCGTGCGCAGGCCGCCGCGGCCCGGGCCCGGCTCGAAGCCGAGCTGTCGGCCGAGCGGCGAAACACGGCCGAGAAGCTCAAGCTCCTCAAGGACGCCGAGCACACACTGCGCGAAGCGTTCGCGGCGCTCTCGTCCGAGGCGCTCCGTCAGAACAACCAGTCGTTCCTGGATCTCGCAAAGACGTCGCTCGCGGGGTTTCAGCAGACTGCAAAGCAGGATCTCGAGGGACGTCAGCGGGCGATCGCCGATCTGGTGCAGCCGCTCAAGGATTCGCTCGCGCAGGTGGACGGCAAACTCCAGGAAGTCGAGAAAAACAGGGTTGGGACGCAGTCGACCATCACCGAGCAGCTCCGCGGGTTGAACCAGGCGCAGCAGTCGCTGCAGATCGAGACCGGGCGACTCGTCCAGGCGCTCCGATCGCCAAACGTGCGCGGGCAATGGGGCGAGCTGCAGCTCCGGCGAGTCGTCGAAGCCGCCGGCATGCTCGAGTATTGCGACTTCGATCTCAAAGAGTCTGTCGACGTCGATGGCACGAGGCTCACCCCGGACATGATCGTTCGCCTCCCCGGCGGACGGAACGTCATCGTCGACGCCAAGGTCCCCTCGTCCGCGTACCTCGACGCGATGGAATCAGAAGATGAGGTCGTGCGGGACAGCAAGCTTCGCGATCATGTCCGCCAGGTGAAGGATCACGTGGTGCGTCTCGGCAACAAGACCTACTGGCAGCATTTTCAGCCGGCGCCGGATCTCGTGATCATGTTCGTGCCCGGCGACACGCTGCTGAACGTCGCGCTGCAGCGCGATCCGGCGCTGCTGGAGTTCAGCCTCGGGCGCGGGGTGATGATGGCGAGCCCGCTGACGCTGATCGCGCTGCTGCGCGCCGTCGCCTTCGGCTGGCAGCAGGAGAAGATCGCGCGGAACGCGCAGGAGATCAGCGATCTCGGCCGGCAGCTCTACGATCGGATCCGTGTGATGGCGGAACACTTCGAGGAGGTCGCGAGAGGCCTCACCCGGTCCGTGGACGCCTACAACAAGGCGATCGGTTCGCTGGAAAGCCGCGTGCTCGTCACCGCGCGCCGCCTGAAGGAGAAAGGCATTCCGGCGCCAGAGGAGCTGCCGGAGCTCGAGGTCATCGATCACACCGCCAGAGCCCTCGGTGCGCCCGAGCTCACCGGGCTCTTCGATGAGGAACCGGTCGACACCGCAACGAAATCCTGACCCTCCTTGTGAACCCCTTGAACCCTATTTGATGGCAACCGTCATCGTCACCGACGCCCTGATCTCGAGCTCGCCCGGAGCAATGGGCGGCTCGGCTCCGGCCGTTTCCGCTCGCATCGCCATCACCGGGCGTGGTGGCGGCATCGCGCTCTCGCGACGCACCTCGATTCGCATCACGCGGTCGATCTGCATGTTCGCGGCGCGCGCCGCGGTCTCGGCCTGCGTCCGAGCGTCCGCCACCGCCCGCTGAATCGCCTGTTGTTCGGCCGCGGTTCGCTCTTTCAGGTCGAACCGGATTCCGCCCAATGAGGTCGCGCCCGCTCCGACGGCGAGGTCGAGAATCTCACCCAGCTTTGGAAGGTCGTCGACGCGAACTTCGATCGAGTTCCGCGCGACGTATCCACGCAGCGTCTGGCGGTTGTTCACGTAATCGAATTCGGGCCGGAGCTCGTAGCCCGCCGTCTGAATCGCGTCTGCGGGAAGCCCGGTGCCTTTGATCTTCTGCAGAACGCCAGACATGGCGTCGGCGGTCAGCCGCTGGGCTTCGGCCGGTGTCTTCGCACGCGACTCGGCCGCGATTGTCACCCACGCCCGATCGGGGGCGCGCTTGACCATCCCCTCGCCCACCGTGACGACCGTCGGGCCGTCAGCTGTCGTCGCAGTTTGTGCAACAGCCGGGGTGCAATACGTCAACAGGCTGAACGCCAGCAATGTTGCAGTTTTCACGATCGACCTCCAGCCGTGTCGGGGACACTCAAACGGGACAGTCCACGTGGCTGTCACCGTTTCCGAAAAGGTGCCAGCCACCGTCAGTGTGCCGGACTGGAGCATGCAACCCGGAAGCCGATCCCGTACGAGTAGGTGTCCGGCGGGACCTGATGACGATGGCTGCACGTGAGCATCCGGGCATCGGTCGCGAGCCAGCCGCCCCCGCGGACGATGCGGTACTGTCCGCTGACCGGTCCGCGCGGGTTGTTCGCGGGCGAGACCGCGTAGTACCCTGGGATCGTACCAGTCCTGGACCCACTCCCAGACGTTGCCGATCATGTCGAAAACCCCGAAGCCGTTGGCCGGATACGTGCGGCACGCGCTCGTGCCCTGCGTCGAGCGCAGTTCCGGATCGTCCAGAAAATTCGCCAGACGGCGGTCCAGGTTGTCGCCCCATGGATACGGTTTGCGCTCGAGCCCTCCGCGCGCGGTTTTCTCCCACTCCGCCTCGGTCGGCAGGCGGACGACCCGCCCGATGACGCCCGACAGCCATGCGCAGTACGCGATGGCGTCCTCCCATCGGACCAGCGTCACGGGATGATCGAGTCTGGTGCGTGGCGGCTGAGCGCCTTTCCAGATGTAGGCGTCGCCCGACTCCCGAAACGCGCGCTCGCGATCGGCTCCGCCAGCCCTGACGACGAGCGGAATGTCGTCGATGGCGGGCGCCCGGTAGCCGGTTTCGTGAACGAATCGGCCGTATTCACCGTTGGTGATCGGGTGAACGCCCATCATGAAGGCGTCAATGAAAACGCTGTGCGCCGGACGCTCGTCCTCTCCGCCATCTTCTGCGCCCATCAGAAACGGTCCGGCAGGGATCGGCGCAAATTCAGGCAGGAAGTTCGAGGACATGTATCGGCTGGCATCAGGATAGCCCAGGATGCGAGACGCGTGTGAGCTACACTGCTCGGGTCATGAAACTCGAAGCCTTTGCCCTGGAACGATTGCAGTCCATCTGGGAAAACCAGGTCGACTGGAACATTTCGGAGAGCGGCGTCCATCCGCTCCGCGTCGATGAGCTCGTCGACGATCACGCAGCCGTCGCGGCGTTGCTGTCGCAACAACTCGGCTACCCGCAGACCAACGGCACCCCCGAGCTGAGGGCCGCAATCGCCGCAATGTATCCCGGCGCTACACCCGATCACATCGAGGTCACCAACGGCGGTTCTGAGGCCAACTGTCTCGCGCTGTTTCACCTCGTCCAGCCCGGCGACGAAGTGATCATGATGACGCCGAACTACATGCAGGTCGGCGGTCTGGCGCGCGCGCTCGGCGCGATTGTCAAGCCGTGGCCGCTTCAGCTCGACGAAGGGCCTGTGCCGCGCTGGCGACCGGACTCCGACCGGCTCGCGTCCCTCGTGACATCGCGGACGTCGGCGATCCTCCTGTGCAATCCGAACAACCCGACGGGCGCCCGAATGACCGGTGAGGACCTGAACGCCATTTGCCGCGTGGCAGCACGAGCGGGCGTGTGGATCGTCTCGGACGAGATCTATCGCGGGGCCGAGCTCGACGGTGTCGAAACGGAATCGGTCTGGGGACGCTACGAGCGCGCCCTCGTCACGAGCGGGCTGTCGAAGGCGTACGGGCTGCCCGGCCTTCGCATTGGATGGGTCGCGGGGCCGCCGGCCGTCGTGGATACGCTCTGGGGCATTCACGATTACACGACGATCGCGCCCGGGGCCATCAACGACCGCCTCGCGCGGATTGCGCTGGCCCCGTCTCGTCGCGAACAGCTGCTGGCCCGCACGCGCGGGATCCTGCGCGCGAACTACCCGATCGTCCGGGCGTGGATCGATCGACGCGCGCCGGCCGTGTCGCATGTCCCGCCCGATGCGGGAGCGATTGCCTTTGTTCGCTACCGGCATGCGATCAACTCGACCGCGCTCGTCGAGCGCCTGAGAAACGAGCAGGGCGTCCTCGTCGTGCCTGGCGATCACTTCGAGATGGACGGCTATCTGCGAATCGGGTTCGGCGGCGACGCGGCGCACCTCGGTGCCAGCCTCGGGCGCATCGGTGACATGCTGGACGCCATACCCGCCGTCGCCACGGCCGATGCTGGCTGATCTGGTCCTGGTGGGCTTCGGCAACGTCGGCCGGCGGTTCGTCCGCCTGCTGGATGAACGCCGCGATCGGCTGCAGCGCGATTGCGATCTGACGTGGCGTGTCGTCGGAATCGCGACCTCGCGCCACGGTGCTGCATTCGCCACCGAGGGAATCGACGCACTCGGCGCAGCCGGAATCGTCGAAGGCGGCGGCTCCCTGGATCAACTGAACGAGGGTCACACAGGTGAGACGCCGCGCAGCGGCCTTGACGTCATCTCCCGGCTCCGCCATAGCTCGACGCCCCTGCGCGTTGTTGTCGAGACGACGACGCTGGACATCGTCAGCGGCCAGCCCGCCGTCGATCATGTGCGTGCCGCCCTTTCGGCAGGATGTGATGTCGTCACCGCCAACAAGGGGCCCGCGGCGTTCGCCTATCACGATCTCGCGGCAGCGGCGGATCGCGCCGGGCGCGCGTTTCTGTTCGAGGGCGCGGTCATGGACGGCATCCCCATCTTCAACCTCGTGCGCGAGACGTTGCCAGCTGTCACCATCAGAGGCTTCAGGGGTGTCGTGAACAGCACGACGAATCACATCCTGACGGCGCTCGAGGACGGTGAAGAGTTCGCGCCGGCGCTCGCGCGAATGCAGGCGGCGGGAATCGCCGAGGCGGATCCCTCGCTCGATATCGACGGCTGGGATGCCGCCGCCAAGTGTGCCGCGCTCGCAAACGTCCTGCTCGGCGCGCGCATCACGCCGCATGACGTCGATCGGACGGGCATCGGTCCCGACAGCGCGGCGGCAGCCAGAGCGTCGAAGGCGCGCGGACGGCGCCTTCGGCTGCTGGCGTCAGCGGTACGTGACGATCGTCCGGTTGTCCGACCGACCGAGCTGGCGCAGGACGATCTGCTCGCGAGCCTGCGGGGTGTCGCCAACGCGCTCGTCCTCGACACCGACACGCTGGGCGAGGTGGCAATCTGTCAGCTCGGTGGCAACCTGACTCACACCGCGTACGCGCTCCTGAGCGATCTCGTGACGATTCGCAGGCGCCTCGAGTAGCGACGCATGCTTGAACAGGAGGTCAGAGATGCCGGGTCCCTGGGACCACTGGATGAAGCGGGTAGAAGTCGTCCTGATTGTCGGCGCTCTGGTCGTGGTCCTCGTGGCCTATGTCGCGTCACGCGTGCTGGGTTGGTAGCTCGGTCATGCCTCGCGCCTTCGTAGATCGCCCATGCAGATGAACTCGACGTCTCCAGGTCCGCTCGATGGGTTCCTGATTGTCGACCTGACGCGTGTGCTGTCCGGACCGTATTGCACGATGCTGCTGGGCGACATGGGTGCCCGCGTGATCAAGGTCGAGCAGCCCGGACGCGGCGATGACACACGCGCGTGGGGACCGCCGTTCCTGGGCGCCGAGAGCGCCTACTTTCTGAGCATCAATCGCAACAAGGAGAGCCTGACCCTCGATCTCAAGCAGGCCGAGGGGCGCGCGATCCTCGAGCGCCTGCTCGAGCGCGCCGACATTCTCGTGGAGAACTTTCGGCCCGGGGCGATGGATCGCCTGGGGTTGGGCTACGAGGCCGTGGCCGCGCGCTGGCCGCGGCTCGTCTACTGCTCGATCTCGGGCTTCGGCCAGACAGGACCGCGCCGCGATCAGCCTGGCTACGATGCGGTCGTGCAGGCCGAGGGCGGGCTCATGAGCATCACGGGGTCAGCGGACGGTCCTGGCTACCGGCTCGGCGTGGCCATCGCTGACATCGTCAGCGGGATGTTCGCCGCGCAGGGCATCGCGATGGCGCTCCTGGCGCGTCATCGCACCGGGCGCGGACAGCGGGTCGACATCGGCATGCTCGATTCGACGGCGGCGCTCCTCACCTACCAGGCCGCGATCTATTTCGCGACCGGGTCCAGCCCGCCGCGATTGGGCAACCGTCATCCGACGATCGTCCCGTACGAGACGTTCGCCGCGGCCGACGGCGAGTTCGTGCTGGCGGTCGGGAACGACGATCAGTGGCGCCGTTTCTGTCGAGTGGCGGGTCTCGACGAGCTCGCGACGGACTCGAGGTTCGCAACGAATCGCGGCCGGGTGGAACACTGCGCGGAGCTGCGACCGCGGCTTGCCGAGCGTCTGCAGACGCGCTCGCGGTCGGACTGGATTGCGGCGCTGAACGCGGCCGGCGTCCCGAGCGGGTCGGTCCGCGACGTTGCCGACGTCTTGCGGGATCCACAACTGGCGATGCGGGCGATGATCGAAGCCGTCGAGCACGCGACGCTGGGAACCGTTCGCGTGCTGGGGGTGCCCGTCAAGCTGTCCGACACGCCTGGGTCCGTCCGTCAGGCACCACCAACGCTGGGCCAACACACGGATCAGATTCTGCGTACGGATCTCCACCTGGGCGACGCAGAAATCGCTACCCTCCGCAGCGCCCGCGTCATCTAGGGTGGCGGCAAGTTCGGGGACACTCAAACGTGACTGTCCCGTTTGAGTGTCCCCGGCAACTAGCGTTCGACGAAGGGGGCGATTTCGGAGAGGACGAAATCCAGGACGTCGGATTCGGTGAGGTCGGCGACGGCGGCGCCGTCCCGGACGGGCCGCTCTGACGTGACCGCGCGACGGCCGCGGCCGCGGCTGACACGACCGATGACGATCGGCGGATCCTCGGTGCTGTCGAGCGTCAGCTCGATGAAGTCGTCATGCGCATGATCGGAGGCCAGGCGCACGGATCCTGCCGGCGTGAAGACCTTGAAGGGATGACGCTCGGCCGTGAGCGCGGCCGCCAGTTGACGGAACACAGGCACCGCATGGCCGGACAGGAACGCCTCGTACGCGCGCGCGGCGTCATCTGATCGCTCCCGGCGCGTCGCTCCCTCGCGCCGCGCCCGGTCGATGGCGGCAAGCAGGCGCCGCCGGACCTCCGCCACCTCCATCAGATCACGCGAGCCGCTCGGCAAACGACGTGTCGATGCCTTCGCGCTTCAACAGCGCGAGCAGCGCCGGACGGTCCAGCGCCTTGCGGTACGCTTCGGCCACGTGTACCGACCCGTCGCGCACGTGCGCCGCCAGCGAATCGGTCAGCGGAACCATCCCATGACGACGGCCGCTGTCGAGCGCAACCGGCAGCTGGAACGTCTTGCCTTCGAGGACGAGCGCGGCCACCGCGGGCGTGTTCAATAGAATCTCGCGCGCAACCGCCCGTCCGCCCCTGACTTTCCTCAACAGCACCTGGGCCACGACGCCGCGCAGCGAACCGGCGAGCGACGTGCGCGCCTTCGGTCTCCGATCGGCGGGAAGCAGCTCCACGAGCCGTTCGACTGCAGCAATCGTGGACGATGCGGGCAGCGAGGCGAACACGAGCCGCCCCGATTCAGCCGCCTCGAGCGACGCGGCCACGATCTCGGCGGAGCGCAGATCCTCGATCACCATCACATCCGGATCCTCGCGGACCGCCGCACGCACGGCCGCCGCCGCGTTCTCGGCGTCGCCTCGCGTCTCGCGCTGGCTGATGAAGGACCGCCGGCTCTCGTGCACGAACCCGATCTGCGATTCGATCGTGATGACGTGATCGCTCCGGGTGCGGTTGATGAGATCCACGAAGGCGTTGAGCAGCGTCGACTTGCCGCTGGCCCGCGCGCCCGTGACGAGCACGAGCCCGTCGGACTGTGACGCGAGCGCCTGAACTTCAGGCGTCAGCCCGAGCTGATCCGCCGAGATGGCCCTCGGCGGGAACATCCGGAAGATGACGCCGGGTCCGCGGTAGTCCCGGAACGTCTGACAGCGCACCCGCCCGAGCTCGGGCACGTCGCAGATCCACTCGATCGGCCCGTTCTGCAGCGCGTCGCGGCGTCTGGGCGGCGCGAGATCCATGACCAGTCGATCGACGTCGGCCGCGGTCAGCACCGGTTCGCCCTCGAGCGCGCTGAATTCGCCGTCCACGCGGATCAGCGGCCGTGACTGCGCGACGACGTAGAGCGTGGACGCTCCGCGCGCGGCGGCAATCTGCAGCGTGTGCAGCAGCGGAGCGTCCGGGGCCGGCGGCGGCGCCGGAGGCGCACCAGGCCTGATCGGCGTTCTGGCCAGCGGCACGACGACTGCCGATCGCTCCTCTTCCTCGTCGACGTCGAAGGCCATCTCGTGAGGAACGGAAGCTGCCGGCGCGAGGGGTTCTGGCGCAGCCGGGCGGTGGTCGTGTGAATCCGTCGGGCCTATCGGGACACGTGGATCGGGCGTGACATCCATTGACATCTCCGGAGGTGATGACGCGTGGGCGTGCGGTGTGTCCGCGTAGATCGCGTGTCCAGCGTCGATGTTCACCATGGCGTTCGCCATTGGCAGTTCGGTGGGGCCCTCCTGCAGGACAGGAGGCGCTTCGACGATTTCCGGCGCACGGAAAGTCGCAGCCAGGTCGGCCGCTGGCTGCACGGCAACCGGCTGCTCGATCACCGGCTCCGGGATCGGTTCTTCTGCGACAGGCTGTTCGCTGGCTGGCTGCGGCGCTGGTTCGTGCGCCGGCTGGCTGACGACGAGTTCCGGTGCGGCCTCGACGGCTTCGACCGACGTCTCGACGCGATGAACGATCGCGGGTTCGCTCGACGTCGCAGCCATCACGGCCTCGTCGAACAACGGCGCGCCGGCCACGATCATGACCAGTTCTGGAGCTGGCTCGGCTTCTTCGATTGGCATCAAGCCGGGTGGTGACAACTCGAACCGCGGCCCCGTGCTGCTCTCCGCCTCGAGCTCGGCGGACGTTTGGACGGATGCGTGCACGACGTCCACCGCGACCACTGCCGCCTCGAGCTCGGCGTCGATCCGCTGCTCCACCACCAGTTCAACCGGTTGCTCTTCTTCGTCTTCATCTTCCGCGGCGACATTCTGGTCCTCGACGGGCTCCCGCACGTCCACGACCTCCGGCATGATGCTCGAGGTCAGCAGCGTCGTCGCGGTTGCCGCGAGCATCGCATCGACTTCTTCTTCCGTCGGGACACCTTGCGGCTCGTCATCCACGATCTGGATTGCATCGTCCGGGATTGACTCCTCGGCAATCTCTTCGGGCACCTGCGCAGGCTCTTGTGTCATCTGCGCGGGCTCGACGCTCGCGGCGGGAGCAGCGTCTGACGCGTGAACCGTCAGCGTTGCCTCCTGCCTCGGCTGACTCTCCGCTTGCGGCGCTTCCGGCTGACTGTCGGCTTGCAGCGCTTCCGGCTGACTCTCGGCTTGCGGCGCTTCAACCGGTCGTCGACGCACCTCGAGCCAGACGTCCTCTCCGCCCCTGGCGACGACGACGGTGAAGCGATCGGTGAGACCTTGTGGTGCGAGGATTTCGTGTTCGATCGCGCCGAACTCGTCCAGCGCGTGCTGCTGTTCCTTCGGCAGGATCTCGCCGAGCATGCTCTGGACGGCTTCGAACGTCAGCACGCGGGACGAGAGCTCGACCTGTCCCCACGCCAGGGGGCCGCGGTACGCATTCATCGAGGCGGACGCGGTGACGACGTACGGCTTCTCGCCGACGTGCATCACCAGCGCGTCGCCTTCGAGGCGAACGATGGCTTCGAGCAGTGAGTCGATCAGCTTCACAAGCGCGTTCCGGTCCTCGGATCGATCGGAGTGACCCGACGAATTTTCGGTTCCGCGGGGGTCTGGCTTTAGCAGTTCTGCGGACGCGCCGAGCCCACTTCGTAGATGCGAACGAGCTCGATCAACTTGTAGCCGCGCGTCTGATAGGGCGGAATTACACGTTCCGTCCGCAGGTACTGCAGCATGCTTTCGTCAGCGTAGTCGGGCGCGCCGATGCCGGGGAGGCTCTCTAGGGCCGACGAAAGCGCAGGAATCGTCAGACGTGCCCGTCGATCCGGCACAAATCCAACGTAAACCTCATTGCTGATGAAGCTGAACGCCGCCTCCGCCCGCGTCGCCGGTGCGTCCTGCACTTTCACAAATTGCACACGCGCGAGCGTGCGCAGTGCATCGACGAGCAGCTGTGTGAAGGCGCCTTCCCCGGACCATTCCGAGGAGTCGAACTCCATCTGATCGATGGTAACACCTTTTGACTGCGGATTGCGGATTGCGGACTGCCGATTGTGAATGGGGATTGCGGATGGCGGATTGCGGATTGGGATTGTCGGATTGCGGATTGTTTCCCCTATTTGACGGCCCGGTGAATGGCCATCAGGCCGCCGAGCACCGGGTACCAGTCGCACGACGCAAACCCTTCGGCGCGCGCGAGTTCGCAGACGGCGGCGGCGCCCGGGTAGCGCCGAATCGATTCGGGGATGTAGCGATAGGTATCCGGGTCGCGATGCAGTGCCAGCCCCAGCGTCGAACCCACGAGCGTCAGGTATGTGAGGTACACGCCGCGGACGACACGATTCGAGGGGCGGTTGAAATCGAGCGACAGCAGGACGCCGCCCGGACGCAGGACACGGCGCGTTTCCGCGAGCGCAGGTGAGATCTTCGGAACGTTGCGAATGCCATACCCGGTGGTCACCACGTCGAAGACCGCATCCGGAAACGGCAGCGACATCATGTCGCCGGCCACGAACGCCGACGTCGAACGGTCGCGCTTCAGTCGCGCGAGCTCGAGCATGCGCGGCGTGATGTCGAGACCCACGGCTCGTGCGCCACCGTCTTCGAGCGCAAAGGTAATGTCGCCGGTCCCGCACGCCAGATCGAGCGCCCTCATCCCGGGACGCGCGGAAGCCATGGTGACGAGCGTCCGCTTCCACCGGCGATCCTGTCCGCCGGACAGCAGGACCGTGATCAGATCGTAGCGATCGGCAATCGTCGAGAAGAGACGTCTGACGTAGGGAGCTTTCGTGTCGGGCGATTCGAGCGCGGAGCGGAGTCGTGTCAACAGACCGTCGACAGCGATCTTATTTCACGTCGATGGTGCCTCGCATCATGGCGGCGTGCGGCGTGCAGCTGTAGCTGTAGGAACCCGACGCGTCGGGAACGGTGAACTCGATCTGATCCTGTCCCTTTCCGTCGAGCAGGCGGGTGCCGACGCTCCAGTCGCGGACCACGAAATCGTGGGACATGCCCGCGTCCGTGTTGCGAAGGACGAGGCGGATCCGCTCGCCCGGTCGGGCTTCGATCGTCGGGTTCGGCGCCGTCTCACCGTCGACGTAGAACGTCATGTCCCGGGCCACCAGCCGGATTTCACGCACGCCGACGTCCGGCCCGCGACGGTCCGCGAAGACGTCGCTGGCCTGGCGAGGCACGAGCACAGCCACGGCGAGGACGATCGCCGTCACAACCGCCGCACGAAAGGACCTGTTCCTGGTCATCCGACCAATAACCCCGTTGCGTACATGACGCCAAACCCGGCGAACAGCCCAATCATCACCGGCGCCGACGCGAACCGTTCGGACATCGGACGATCGCCTGCGACCTGACGGGCAATCTGCAGTGTGACCTGCGCGATGGCGCCCGCGCCCAGGCCCAGAAAGAACACGGCGAGGACGGGCGAATACGCCAGGCCGCCGATCCAGGCGCCGGCAATCGTCGGCACGCCGCCGATCAGGCCGAGCCGAATCAGTGCTGCCACCGACGGACGTTCCTTCGCGATCGGCGCGATGATCGCCAGCCCTTCCGTCGTGTTGTGCAGCGTGAACCCGATCAGAAGCAAAGTCCCCAGCGCGGCTTCGCCCAGCGCGTACGCCGCACCGATCGCGAGCCCTTCACCGAAGTTGTGCAGACCGATGCCCACGGCAATCAAGAGCGCCAGCACGAAGCCCTGCGATCCGGCGACTCGTGCCCGAGCCCGCCGGGCCCTGAGCCAGGCGCCAAACCACTCGAGCGCGAGATATGCGCCCACTGCGCCAGCCACGAAGAGTGCGAGACCCTGATAGGAGGCGGGCGTTTCGGCCGCACGCTCCAGACCCTCGTGGACGGTATCCACGAACAGAAACGCGAGCAGACCAACCGTCAGCGCGAGCAGGACATCGAGTCCGACCCGCCCGATTTTCGCGACGAGCGGGTACCAGAGCAGGCCCAGCGCGACGGGGATCACGCCGACGTAGATGCCGATGAGCGTGAACGCGATCAGATAGCGCGCGTCCGGCTTCGGCGAAGCCACGGCGACGGGAATCTCGTGCTCGAAGCCGGTGCCTGTCGACGTCAGGACCTTCACCAGGTGCGCTTCGCCCTGCACCCACGGATACGGAATCTGGAGCCGCGTCTTGCCCAGGTGCCGCAGCGTCGATCCATTCGTCGACGTGAACGCCCAGTACGCATCGTCTACCGTCACCTGCGCGATCGTGACGGGATCGGGGCCGTCGTTGAGAACGGTGAGCGTAATCCCGTCGCTGCCGAGCACGGCGCGTTCGATCGACAGACGCTCGACCGGCGGCACTCCCTCTCCGCGCAGTCTCTCGGCCGGCTCGGTCCGGACGATCAGGAACACGAGCGCCGCGAGCAACGCCAGCGGGATCAGCGCGATGAGCCAGAGGCGCGGCGTGGACTGCGCGGCGGCGACCGCCTCAGGTGTCACGACGTCCCCCCGTGGCCTCGAACATTCCCATCCAGCCGAGCTCAGCAAACTCGCTCTGGTGCGCGTGGAACATGAAACGGCCGGGATAGCGGAACCGCGTTTCGAGAATCGCGCGCTCGCCCTGACACAGCATCACGGTGTCCGTGGTTTCCGTCGTCGTCATCGACGTGCCCGTGCGGAACACGTCGAAGAACATGCCGTGCAGATGAAGGCTGTTGATCAGATCGAACTCGGTCAGGTTGACGACATACATGCGAACGAGCTTGCCGACCTCGACCTTGATCGGCTCGTTCATGTAGTAATGCGCGACGGTATTGACCGCGTAAACCTCGTTGTCCGCGTCGAAGTTCGTGTCGAAGCCGTTCATCACCATGACCAGCTCGTCGGCCGCCGGTCTGGCTTTGCGTGGATCCACGATGAACACACCGTAGAGGCCCTTGTGGATGTGGCGCTTCAGGGGAACAGCGTGGCAGTGATACAGATGCATGCCGAACGGCTCGGCGTCGAACTCGTACACGAACTTTCCGCCGGGCATGACCTGGTGCTCCGGCAGCGATCCGTCCATCTCCGGCGGATGCCAGCCATGAAAGTGAATCGTGTGCGGATGCGTCCCGAGATTCTGGAATGTCACGCGGACGCGATCCCCTTCCGTCGCGCGCAGCGTGGGTCCCGGGACCTGGCCGTTGAACGTCCATGCCGGAAAGAACATGCCGGGCGCGATTTCGATCTCGCGGTCGATTGCGACGATCTCGTACTCCCGCATGAGCGAGCCGTCGGGCCGGGGCGTCTCTTTGTAGTAGCGCGCCCGGTCTTCGGCAGGCCTGTCTGAGAAGTTCCAGGCGCGCAGGAACGTGACCGGGTTGAACGATTCGGTGGACACGCGCCCGACCGAGCCCATGGCGTGCCCGTGCTGCATCGCGCCGTACGACGGCTGGGCCTGCTGGCCGGACAGACGGCGAGCACCCAGCATCAGCGCTGAGGCAGCTGAGCCCAGCCCAGCCATTCGGAACCATGATCGACGCGTGACCGGCATTTGGAGGCCTCGAGTCCCTCGGTTTTGACAATTCAAAATATAGAGTTTATGCTGCAGAAAGTCAAACGATGCTGCCCTCGCATACTGTTGAGAATTACCTGAAGGCGATATTTCAGGCCCAAATCGCTCTGAGCGGCCCGGACGCCCTCGTCCCGATGGGGCATTTGTCCTCAGCCCTTGGGGTGGTACCCGGGACGGCGACCGCGATGGTGAAGACCCTGGCCGAATCCGGGCTGGCCCGGTACGAACCCTACGCCGGGGTACGGCTGACGCAGGCCGGCGAGCGACTCGCCGCCCGCGTGCTGCGCCGTCACCGGTTGATCGAACTGTTTCTGGTGCAGGTGATGGGTATGAGCTGGGCAGAAGTGCACGACGAGGCCGAACACCTGGAGCACGCCGTTTCGGATCGGCTCATCGATCGCATCGACGAGATGCTGGGCAGACCGTCGGTCGACCCTCACGGTGATCCGATCCCGGGGCCGGAGGGCACGGTGAGCCACCCGCAGTACGACACGCTGCTGACGTGTCCGCTGCATGCGCCCGTCACGGTGCGTCGAGTCAGCGATCAGGACAGCGAGTTCCTGCGCTTCGCCGAGCGGCACAACCTCAAGCCAGGTCAGGAGGTCCAGGTCGAGGATCGCGACGCCGCCGCGGACAGCGTGCGCCTGCGCGGCGGCTCGGATCGTGAGTTCACGATCGGCGCGCGCGCGGCGTCCAAAGTGCTCGTGCAGGTTGCGCGCGTCGTGATCGTCACGCTGGCGCTGGCCGGTACGGCGCTGGCACAGAACGTCGCTGCCCCGCGGCCGCAGGTCAAGGAATTCGCCATCACCGACAACTCGTTCCTCGTCGAGGAAGCATTCAATCAGGAACCCGGTATCTTTCAGAACATCGCCAACGTGCTGTTCGTCAACGGCAACTGGGCACTCTCGTTCACGCAGGAATGGCCCATCGTTTCACAGGCCCACCAGCTCTCGTTTACGCTGTCTGGCGTCGATAACGGCGAAGGGTCAGGCATCGGCGATACGCTGATCAACTATCGCTACCAGGCCATGATGGAAGGTCCGGGCCGTCCGGCGTTCTCTCCGCGCGTGAGTCTGGTTCTGCCGACGGGCGAGGTCCCGCGACTGCTGGGTGCCGGATCGCCGGGCCTGCAGATCAACCTGCCGTTCAGCAAGCAGACGGGCGATTGGTATTGGCACTGGAATGCGGGCGCGACCTGGCTGCCCAAGGCGGACTCGGTCTCGCTGAATGGCGTGCCGACCGATCGCTCGTTGAATCTGTTCTCGCCGTTCCTGGCCGGCAGCGGCATCTATCGCGTCCGGCAGATGTTCAACGTGATGCTCGAGGGCACGATCGTCTTTCAGGAGGTCGCCCTGGACGGCACGACGGCCCGCGAAAACATCTACACGTTTTCACCGGGCGCCCGGGGCGGCTGGAATCTCGGCGATCAGCAGCTGATTCTCGGCGCGGCGTTTCCCATCATCTGGGCCGCAGGCGAGTCGGAGGCAGGTTTCTTCTTGTATCTGTCGTACGAGCTGCCCTTCAAGAAGTGACGCCCGGCCCGATCGACTTCTCCTCGGTGTACCACGCAAAAGACGAGGGAGTCTCCCAGACGCGAACCGTCACCACGTCGATGCCCAGCTCTCGCGATTTGTCGTAGAGCAATTTCGCGATCCGCTCGACGGTCGGGTTGCTCTCGAGCAGATACATCGGCTCCCCCAACCGCCGAAGTGGCTCGACCAGCGGATCGTCCTGCCGGAGAATCATCTTGTGATCCAGCTCGCGATCGATCCAGCCTTTCACGATTCGCTTGATGTCGCTGAAGTCGGCGACCATGTTGCGGTTGTCGAGACGATCGGTTCGGACCTCGATCTCGGCAACGGCGTTGTGACCGTGCGGATGCTTGCAGACGCCGTCGTAGTCGAGCAGGCGGTGTCCGTAGCAGAATTCGATTCGTTTAGTCACCAGGTACATTGACGCGATGGTAGCGGAACGCTCCGACTCGGATCAAGGCGCGGCGGTGCTGTGTTCGGGGGGCCTCGACAGCGTCGTTCTGCTTGCGGACGTCGCCCGTCGCATGCCGGTGCAGCCGTTGTACGTCGGCGTGGGCCTGGCGTGGGAGGCGGAAGAGCTGGCGATGCTCGAACGCCTGCTGCGGACGCCGGCGTTTCGTGGCGTCCGGCCTGTTGCGACGCTGCACTTCGACATGCGCGACGTCTACCCGGCGTCGCACTGGGCGATCACGGGCACGCCGCCGGGATTCGATACGCCCGACGAGGACGTGTACCTCGAGGGCCGCAATGTCGTGCTGCTCACGAAAGCGGCGGTGTACATGGCCCGCGCAAAGCTGTCGCGCGTGTTCGTCGGGTTACTCGCCGGGAATCCGTTCCCTGATGCGAGCCGCGAGTTCCTCGACGCGATGGCCAGGGCGCTGTCCCTCGGCCTCGCGGCGCCAATCGCGATCGAGGTTCCCTTCGCTCAGCTCCACAAGGCGGACGTCATCAAGCTGGGGCACTCGCTCGGCGTGCCGCTGGAGCTGACGCTCTCGTGCATGCAGCCTGCGTCCGGCCTGCACTGCGGCCGCTGCAGCAAATGTCGGGAAAGACGTGACGCGTTTCGGGAAGCGGGGGTCGAGGATCGGACGACGTACGCCGTGGCACCGCCACGGTGAGTCGATTAGGACGGTCTCAAACGGATGGAGCCGTCGCCGGTTCTGATTCGGATTTGTTTGCCGCCCTGTCCGAGTCGCCCGCGGAGCGTTCGGCGGTTGCGTTCGCCGCTGCTGGCGGAAACGACGTCGAGGTCGTTGCGGATGCCGCCGTCGCCTGTGTGCGCGTCGAGCTCGGCGCCAAATCCTGACGGCAGGTACAGGGTCACGCCGCCATCGCCGGTCGTGATGTTCCAGTCCTCCGACATTTCGCTCCCCGGCTCTGCGCGATACACGATCGATCCATCACCGGTGTGGAGCTGAACGCCGGTCAGGCGCCCCGCGACGTTGACGCCGCCGTCGCCGGTGTTGAGATCGACGCGCCCGCGCGCGCCATCGACGGTAATCGATCCGTCACCGGTTCCGAGGATCAGCTCGCCGCCGACGTCGATTGCGCGGATGCTTCCGTCACCCGTCCTCAGCTCGAGTCGGCCGTTGAGCCGTTCGGCGCGGATCGATCCGTCGCCGCTTCGCGCGATCACGTTCACCTGCGACGGAACCGAGACGATCAGTCGTGCGCTCGCCGACTGGTGGAAACCGAAGCCGCTGAAGTGCTCCGCGCGCGGCCGCTTCACTTCGAGCTCGATGCGATTGCCGTCCTGCGACGTCTTGATCTCGAGACCGTCAACCGCGTCCTTCGTGGCGCCGCGCTTCTCGACCTCGATGACGACGTCGGGCTTGTCCCACGCCTGAATCTCGATCGCGCCATCGAACGTCGTCAATCGCAGCTCGGGCGTGCCGGTGACGGTGAAGCGTTTTTCCTCGCGGACGATCTGTCCCTGCGAGTCCACGCTGACCACACATCCCGAGCCACACGTGGCGGCCACGAGCAAAGATCCGGCGAAAGCCGGCGCCTTCATGCGTCGCATGTCCGGATAGACGGGCGCCACCGTCTGCCCGTTCCCCACAATCCCAGGTGGCAGGCACCCTTTTCCGAAAAAGGTGCCAGCCACCCTGGAAACCCTGACGATCAGGCCCGGAACGCGAGCTGGCCGGCGATCCACGTCTGGACGACCGTCAACTCCGGGCCGAAAACGGTCAGGTCCGCCATCGCCCCCGGCGCGATGACACCAAAACCCTGCAGGTTCAGCGCGCGAGCAGGGGTGGTCGCACAGATCGTCGCGGCGTCGACCAAGCTCAGCCCCATACGGGTCACGAGCAGCGCGAACGCCCGATCCATCGTCAGCACGCTGCCGGCCAGCGTGCCGTCGTCGAGATAGGCCGCTTCGCGAACGGTGATTGGACGCCCACCCAGCGACGTCCGCGACCCCGGTGGCAGACCCGAACCCGCGGTCCCATCCGTGATCGCCATGACGCGCGACGGCGACTTGGCGGCCAGCGCCACCCGCACCATGGACGGATGCACGTGGACGCCGTCGCAGATGATCTCGGCGATGACGTCTTCGTGCTCGAGGACCGCGCCGGTCAGCCCCGGCGATCGATGCCCCATCGGCGTCATGCGGTTGAACAGATGCGTCGCGTGACGCGCTCCCGCCGCGATGCCCTGGAGCGCCTGCTCGTACGACGCGCCAGAATGCCCCAGCGACACCCGGTGACCTCGCAACGCCAGCTCGCGAATCAGATCGATCGCCCCCTCGAGCTCGGGGGCGAGCGTCACGATGCCGACGTCGGGACGCGCGGTCTCGATCTCTTGCAGAATATCGTCAGCCGTAAATGCGCCGCCGGACGTGCGTCGCGCTTCGCCATCCAGGCGACCGTCGCGCGGCAGCCTCAGACACTCGAGCGGGTGCGCGCCGCAGTACTCCGGGTTGATGAAGTTGCTTTCGAGGTGCGCCGGAAGTACGCGCGCAGCCGCGGCGGGCGGTGCCATCCTCGCCGCGCGCACGGCCGACAGCAGCGTCCGCAGGTCTGATGGGGCGCACGCGATCGACGTCGGACAAAACGCGGTGACGCCGTACCGCGGCAGGCGCTGCGCGATGCGCTGGACCGCGTCGCCGCCATCGAGCGCGTCCGCGCCATCGACGCCATGGACGTGGACGTCGACAAAGCCCGGAACGACGGTGTGTCCCTGCAGATCGAAGACGACGTCCGCAGACGTCGCCGGGGGGGCATCTTTCCGCACCTCGATGATCCGATCGCGATCCAGCAGGAGGGTTCCGGGGCTGACTATCCGATCGGGCAGGACGACATCGGCGCCCGCAAGCAGAATCATGAAGGACCGATGTGCCACATGAGCTTCTGCCCCTCGAGTGGCAACGCGCTGGCATTCCCGGCGCGAAAGATCTTCTGGTCGGCGTCTTTCAGCAGTCTGCACAGCCAGCGCTCGTCGGGCGCGCTGAACACGATGAGGCCCGGGCTCTCAACCGGTGGAAACCGCCGATCGTCCGTGTAGTCCTTGTCGAGCGTCAGCAGCGTTCGCCCCAGCTGGCGGGCCAGACGGTAGTGCTCGATGTCGGGCGCGCGGCGAAGCGTGTCGTGCTCGAGCACGAACAGCACATCCCATCCCAGTTTCGATCGCATGTATTCGACGACGCCGCTCGGGATGTTGGCGTCCGCGTACACGCGCGGCGCTTCCACGAGCCGCGCAACGTGCGGACCGAGCTCGGACGAGATGGTGCCCATGGGCTCAGCGATGTCTGTCGATCTCCGCGGGCTCTTCGGTCACGGCCGCCGCCTTCGCGCCCTTCGCGTCCTTCGCCTGGCGCACGAGATCGGCGACGAGATCGGCCCGCTGGTGAACGAGCTCGCGACGCGTCCGCCGCCCGTGATCCGAGCCCACGGCGTACTCGCAGAATAGAGGAAACGCAATCGTCGAATCGCAATACGCGACGACGGTGTCGGGCAGCACGCCGGGGTTCACCTTGCCCCAGCTCACGGCTTCCGCCGGCGTGGCGCCGGACAAGCCACCCCACACCACCTGGTCGGTCGTAATCTGGATGAAGTAGTCGTTCCCGCCTTTCGGGATTCCGTACACCTCCCAGAGCGTCGGCTGACCCTGCAGATAGAAGTTCTTCGGCGAGCCGCCGCCGAGGATGACGCACCCGTTCTGCCTGCCGGCGAGAATGATGGCGCAGACCTCGTTCACATCCTGGTTGGGGTTGATCATCAGCGAGCCGCCGGTCATCAGCTCGTGATACGCGATGTTCATGCCTATCGAGCTGTCGCCGGGCGACGACGTGTAAATCGGGACACCGGCGAGCGCCGCCCGCGCGACGACGGAGTACTCTTCGCAGCCCGGCTGGCGGTCGAGGAGATCCAGCCCGAGCTGGTAATGGAACTCGGACGTCGACATCGGCCCCGACAGCTTCGAACGCACGAGGAAATCGCGGATATAGGCGTCGGTCTCGAGCAGGACCGTCGCCGGGAACAGCACGTCGTAGATCCGGATGATGCCGTTCTCGTACAACTCGACGTCGTCGAGGAAGGGTGACCCGCGGTGCAGCGTGAAGTTCAGCGCGTAATGCAGGTCGTGGTAGAGATTGGCCCCCGTGCTGATCAGGAAATCGACGAGACCCCGATCCATCAGCTCGATCACGCAGCCGCCCAGGCCCGCGGGCGTCATCGCACCGGCCACGGTCAGGCCGATGGTCGTATCGTTCGCGGGATCGAGCATCTTGTCGGTGAAAATGTGGCACGCTTCGGAGAGGCGTCCCGCGTTGAATGCCTGGAATCCGCCGTCAATCAGCTGTCGAATCTCCGCGCTGCCACGGGGCCGGTAGTACTTGATCGTGCGCCCGCTGAGATAGTGCTTCCCGCGGTGACCCGGGGATCCGGGCGCTCGGTGGGGCATGTGAGTCAGCATAGCACCGTCCATCTGCAGTAGCTCTGCCGATCGGCCGAAAAGCCTTGACAGCGGACGGCTTCCGGAGCGAACGTACCTCGCCTCGCCGAGGAGAACCCCGTAGAGTCTGCAGATGTTGGATGCCGGCACTGGTTCGGGCCCTGACGTCGTGTGGCTGGCCGTTCTCGCCGCCACCGTCGCCGTGCTGCTTGCAGCCGTCGCGTTTTTCTGGGCGAAGGGCCGCAAGATTCAGGGGGATCACGTGTTCAGGGCGAGCCGGCTGAGCCGCGGCAATCTCTGGTTCCCGACGCAGGTGGCGGTGACGCCGACGTCGGTCGTGCACTACACGCCCGAGATGGTGGGCGGACGCGAACACTCGATGCACATTTCCCACGTCGCCTCGGTGCTCATCGACCGCAACCTGTTCTTCTCAGACGTCTTAATCGAAAGCTCCGGGGGCACCAGCCCTGTCCGCTGCCACGGGCATCGTAAGGCGGACGCCGTCGAGATCAAGCGGCTGATCGAACGGTTCCAGTCGGAGTATTATCGCGGGCGGGGCACGCCGTCGCCGCGCCTCGTCAGCGCCTAGGACACACGTGGAGAACCTCTCGGCCCCCGGTCGCCGTACCGAGTCGACGGACATCGAAACCCGGTTCCAGTCGCTCGTGCAGTCGCCGCTGCGGGCGGCGCTCTTGCGGTTTCTGTGCGCGCGCCCCGACGAAGCCTTCGACGTCGAAGCGCTGATGCAGACGTTCGGGCGCATGCGGCTCGACGTCGACAACTGCGTCCGTGAGCTCGTCGCCTTCGGGCTCGTCCACCGCGCCGCCGGCGGCGGCACGCCGCGCTACGCATTCGTTCAGCCCGAGCAGGAAGCGTTGCGCGAGCTGCTCGATCAGTTCCTCGAGCGCCGCGCGACCGTCAGCCACGAAGATCGATCGCCGTCGGTCCAGCGGTTCCGGGAGATGATCGGGCGCGACGAGAAAATGCTCGTCGTGTTCGAGTGGATCCGCACGGCGGCCAAGTCGGACATTTCGGTCCTGATCCTCGGGCCGACCGGTTCGGGCAAGGAAGTCGTGGCGCGCATGATCCACGAGTTGAGCCGCCGCGGCACCAACAAGTTCCAGGCGGTGAACTGCGCCGCGCTCCCCGACACGCTCTTCGAGTCCGAGATCTTCGGCTATGAGAAGGGCGCCTTCACGGGCGCGCACGATCGCAAGCCCGGCCGCCTCGAGCTCGCCAACAACGGCACGCTCTTCCTCGACGAGATCGGCGACCTCTCAATCGTCGCGCAGGCCAAGCTCCTGCGCGTGCTCGAAGAACGCCGGTTCGAGCGTCTCGGCGGCAACACGTCGATCGAAGTCAACTTCCGCCTGATCTCGGCGACGAACCGACCGCTCGATCAGTTCGTGCGCGACTCGCGCTTCCGCGAAGATCTTTACTATCGCGTGAACGCGTTCTCGATCCGGCTGCCGTCGCTGCGAGAGCGCACGTCGGATATCCCCGTACTCGCACAGCGCTTCCTCGCGAGGTATTGCGCCGCCAACGGACTGGCGCTCGACGGGAAGTCCTTCGCAAAGGAAGCCGTCGATTTGCTGATGCAGTACCACTGGCCGGGCAACATCCGCGAGTTGGAAAGCACGGTCTCGCGCGCGGCGCTGTCGTCGCCGGGCCGCGTGATCCGGCCGGGAGACGTCGAGTTCCTGCACGCCAGCGAGACACCCGTCGAGGCCGCGCGTGAACGGCTGCCTTCGCTCGCCGAGGCCGAGCGCGCACACATCGTCCGCGTGCTCGAAAGCGTGCAGTGGAACAAGAAACAAGCTGCCGGAGTGCTCGAGATCAGCCGCGGCACGCTTTACCGGAAGATCGTCGAGTACGGACTCGAGGGAGAACCACGAACGTCACGAAATAGAACACGAAGACCTCTGCAATAGCGCACATCGTATCAATTCAGCACATACGCTAGAGCTGCGATGCCGATCGATGTTCTGAAACGACACATAAACACGCAGCTCGGCCGCTCATCCCGGTTACCCTCGACACCCCCTCAAAGCGCACAACTCCTATCCAATCAAGGCGTTAGTGACTCACAGTACGTTTGTGTGATCGGCGGCAGGTTGCTTGCACGGGTGGCCGAGTTCCATAAGAAACGGATGCCCCGTTCGATGACCGGACCGATCACCACCCTGTCGCTCGCGCTCCTGACGGCCTTCACGGCCCCCGTGGGCGCACAGAGCTTCCGCACCGCGAAGCTCGATGCGGCGCTGTCGACGCGCGCGCTCGAGCCACGTGGTGCGTCGCGCGTGATCCTCCGCACGGTCGACGGCCACTCCGCTCAGGGCCTGATCAAAGCCGCAGGCGGCGTCGCAGGCCGGTACTTCCCCTGGATGGGCGGGCAGGTCGCCGAGGTGCCGGACGCGTCGCTGGCCTGGCTCGCGAGTCAGCCCGAGGTGTCGGCCATCAGCCTGGATCGCGCGGTCAGCGGCTCGATGGCACGCACCGCCGCCGCCATCGGCGCGCGGTGGGTGTCGGAGAATCTGGGCCTCGACGGCACGGGCGTCGGCGTCGCCACGATCGACTCCGGCATCAGCGCCTGGCACGACGACCTCGAGGGCGTACGCATCGTCAGCTTCGAGGACTTCGTCAACTTCCAGGCTTCGCCGTACGACGACTACGGCCACGGGACGCACGTCGCCGGCATTATCGCCGGCAGCGGGCATGATTCTGGCGGACGGCGGCGCGGCGTGGCGCCGGGCGCGAATCTGATCGTGCTCAAGGCGCTCGATGCGACCGGGAACGGTTTCACGAGCAACGTCATCGCGGCGATCGACTACGCGATCGCACATCGCGCGACCTACAACATCCGCGTCATCAACCTGTCGGTCGCAGCGGGCGTGTACGAGTCGTACACGACCGACCCGCTCACGCTCGCGGCCAGGCGCGCGGTCGACGCCGGAATCGTAGTCGTCGCCGCCGCAGGCAACCGCGGACGCGGTCCGACCGGGCGCACGCAGTACGGCGGCATCGCATCGCCCGGCAATGCCCCCTGGGTTCTGACGATCGGCGCGGCAAACACGAAGGCAACGGTGGATCGTCGCGACGACGAGGTGGCGGCGTTCAGCTCGCGAGGACCGGCGGCCATCGACCAGACAGCGAAGCCCGACCTCCTCGCGCCGGGAGTTGGCATCGAGTCCACGGCCGATCCGGGGACGGCGCTCTTCGCAGCGCATCCGTTCTCGCGCGTGTGGGGTTCGGTCAACACGGCAAGTCAGCCGTACCTGAGCCTGACCGGCACGAGCATGGCCGCACCCGTCGTCACCGGCACGATCGCCCTGATGCTGCAGGCGAACCCGGCGCTGACGCCGAATGCCGTCAAGGCAATTCTCGAGTACACGGCCGAGACGCGGGCCGACGTCGATCACCTGACGCAAGGCGCGGGATTCCTCAACGCGCGCGGCGCGGTGCAATTGTCGAGCACGCTCGCAGGCAAACGCTGGCCCTCGACGCTTGCGTCCGATCCGATCCCGTGGAGCAGACACGTGATCTGGGGGAAAAACCGAGCAGGCGGGGGCTTCCTCACGAGCGATGCGAACGCGCTGGCGATGGGCGTCACGTGGGGCGCAGCGCGGACTTCTGACGGTCAGCCGATCTCGCTCGGCACCACGTGCAGTCCGGCCGATCCGGAATGCGACGACGAGGCGTGGATGGCTCCGTGCGACGCGGGGGCAGCGGACTGCGATCCGTCGCGCGCGGCGACCCGCGAAGACGACGTGCTCGCGGCGGCGCTGCACTGCGGCAAGCAGGGGTGCGACATCGCGTTCGGGGCGTTCCTCGAAACGTCCGTTGAAGCCTTCGGATTCGTCGGCGCGTCGAGCGTCGGCGGTTTCGATCCGCTGGTGGTCGAGGGGCCGGTCGTGTTCGAGGAATGGCTGCGCAGAGGCTGGATGACCGGGGCGTCACGCCGATGAAGACGCTTCCGAAAGCCGCGCGCCTCTACGTCGGGACCGTCATTGGCCTGGGCGCCGCCTTCCTGGTTGCGTACTTCCCGCTGCATACCTTCACGCAGCCGGGAGGGCTGGGGCTCTTCCTGCTGCTGCTCCTGCTGTCGTCGATTACGTCGATTTTCAAGGTGAACCTGCCGCTCGCGCGGAGCGGATCGACCATGTCGGTCTCGTACGCGGTGGACTTTGCGGCGCTGCTGCTGATGGGCCCGAACGAGACGATGCTCGTCGCCGCCGCAAGCGCGTACAGTCAGTGCACCTACCGAATCAAGGAGCGGAACCCGCTCCACCGCACCCTGTTCAGCATGGCGTGCCTGGTGGTCACCGTGCAGGCGGCCGGCGCGGTGTACTGGTTCCTCGGGGGCATCCCGGGGTCGCTGAGCTCGGAGCTGGCGAAACCGCTCGTGGGCGCGGCCACCACGTACTTCGTGATCAACACGCTCGCGATTGCCACGGCAATCGCCCTGGCGACGAAGCAGCCGATCCTCAAGGTCTGGAACGAGAACTTCCTGTGGAGCGCGCCCAGTTACTTCGTCGGCGCACTCGTGGCGGCCGCCGCTGCCTGGATGGTCGTCGGCGTGTCGGTGCAGTGGCTCACGCCGCTGGCCGCCGCGCCGCTCTACCTCACCTACAAGACCTACAAGACGTATCTGGGGCGCATCGAGGACGAGCAGCGTCACGTGCGCGAGATGGCCGACCTGCACCTGGCGACGATCGAAGCGCTCGCGCTCGCGATCGACGCCAAGGATCAGACGTCACAGTCGCACATCCGGCGTGTGCAGATGTACGCCGCATCCGTCGCGCGCTCGATGGGCATGTCGGACAACGATGTGCAGGGCGTCAAGACGGCAGCGCTGCTGCATGACATCGGCAAACTGGCGGTGCCGGAGCACATCCTCTCGAAGCCCGGTCCACTGACGCCCGAGGAGTTCCAGAAGATCCGCGCGCATCCCAAGGTCGGCGCGGACATCGTCAGCTCGGTTCCGTTCCCGTATCCCGTGGCGCCCCTCATCCTGAGCCATCACGAACGGTGGGATGGCAAGGGCTACCCGACGGGCCTCAAGGGCGAGGAAATCCCGCTTGGCGCGCGCATCCTGTCGGTCGTCGATTACTTCGACGCGCTGATGGCCGAGCGGCCGTACCACAAGGCCATGAGCTTCGAGGCCGCGGTCGGACTGCTCAAGCAGGAAGCGGGCAAGGGGCTCGATCCGGCCGTCGTGGCGAAGTTCATCGAGCTGCTGCCGTCGCTGCAGGAACAGGCGGCGCGGCTCGAGGTGGCCATACGCCGGGTGTCGGCGGAGAGCACCGAGCAGATCACCGGTCCGCCGGTGCCCGGCGTCTCGTCCGAGACGCCGAAGAAGAATGTCTTCGAGGACATCGCGCTCGCGCACCGCGAGATCTACGCGTTGTACGAGATCGCGCAGGCGATGGGCACCAGCCTCGGCGTGTCCGACACGATGGCGCTCATCGCGGCCAAGCTGAGCAACCTCGTGCCGTTCTCGTGCGCGGCGCTCTTCCTGTTCGATGAGGACACGGAAACGCTGCGCTGCCGGTTTGCCACGGGCATCGATGCCGAGATCATCCAGCAGATTGCGGTGCGGAACGGCGAGGGGCTGACGGGCTGGGTCGCGCGCAACCGCCGCCCGCTCGTCAACGCGCGGCCGAGCGCAGACATCGAGGCCGCGGGCCTGACGCCCACGACGAGCCTGCAGTCCGCGCTCGTCTGCCCGCTGCTCTTCAACGATCAGTTCATCGGGACCCTGTGCGTGTATCACGTCGAAGCGGCGTTCTATCGCGACGATCACCGCCGGCTCCTGGACCGCGTCTCGGAGCAGGCCGGCGCCGTCATCAAGAACTCGATCCTGTTCGAGCAGACCCAGGAGGATTCGCTCACCGATCCGCTGACGGGCCTGCCGAACACACGCTATCTCTTCATGCAGCTCACGCGCGAGCTGGCGCGCGCCGAACGCCTCCAGTCAGAGGTCTCGCTGATGGTCATGGACCTCGACAACTTCAAGAACATCAACGACAACCACGGCCATCACGTGGGCGACCGCGCCCTGTGCGAGATCGCGCGCGTGCTCCGCACCGCCATCCGCCCCTACGACATCTGCGTCCGCTATGCCGGCGACGAGTTCATCGTCGTGATGTCCGGCTGCGGGCAGGAGGAGGCGGACCTGAAGCGGCAGGAGCTGCAGCGCACGATCGACGCCGTGTTCTTCGAGGCGCGGCCGGGCAAGCGCGTGCGGATCGGCGTCAGCATCGGCACGGCGATCTTCCCGCATGACGGTGACTCGTACGAAGCGCTGCTGGCCACGGCCGACAGCCGGATGTATCAGAACAAGTCCGAGCGCAAGCGCGTCGCCCAGGACCAGGCGCGCGGGTCGTCGTCGGCCGGCCACGCCATCGATCGCGACGTCCACCAGGCCGCGGCGGGAATACTCTGAGTTTTGAGTGCTGAAGTGTGAATGCTGAAGTAAAGTTGGAATGCCCCCTTCCCAATTGAATTCAGAATTCACACTTCAGCCTTCAGAATTGCTAGAGTTCACCTTCACCGTAACCGCCGTCACTCCCGCAACACCCTCGACGCGGATCGTGCGTCTCGAGCTGGGCGGCCGCGACTTTTCGTATCCAGGCAGGACAGGCGGCGATGATCGGCGTGGCCGGGCGCGTCGAGCGCGTGCCGTATTCAATCGCGTCGGCGCCCGCAGAGAGCCGCGAGCATGGCGCGATCGATTTCCTGATCAAAGTGGAACCCAGCGGACGGTGGGGCCATCAGTTCGACAGCATTGCCCCGGGCATGCAGCTGGGGGTCCGCGGTCCGTCGGGCTCGTTCGTGCTGCCGCACGCGCCTGACGAACGGCGATTCCTGTTCATTGCCGGGGAACGGGGATCGCGCCGATCCGCGCGATGATTCGGCAGGGCCTGATCACTGGCCAGCCTGGACACCGCAAGCTGCTCTACAGCGCCAAGACGGTGGATGACTTCGCGTACCTGCCGGAGCTGTCGGAGATGGCCGAGCGCGACGGCCTGGGCCTGCGGCTGCACGTCACCCGGGAAGCCCCGGTCGAGTGGCGCGGCGAGCGGGGACGTATCGGCGCCGCCCAGCTCGCATCGCTCATCGACGATGCCGAGACGCTCTGTTTCGTCTGCGGACCTCAGGCAATGGTTGCCGATATCCCCGTCATGCTCGCTGAACTCGGCATCGATCGAGACCGGATACGGGTGGAAGAGTGGTGATGGGAAGGCTCTAGGGCTGTATCTGCAGCGTCGACTTGACGTCGGCGACGCCGCTGACCTTGCGCACCAGGCCGACGGCCTTGTCGCGCTCCGCGGTGGTCTTCACCGCGCCCGAGAGCGTCACGACGCCCTTGAACGTGTCGACATCGATGCGCAGGCCACCGACCTCCGAATCGTTGAGCAGCGCCGTCTTCACTCGCGTCGTAATCGTCGCATCGTCGATCGTTTCGCCGACCGACTTGCCGCAGGCTGTCAGCAGGAGCGGACCGATGAGCGCCAGCGCCAGCAGGATCAGAGTCGTGTAGCTGTACTTCTTCATCTGAGGCCGCCTCCTGAGTATCTGGCGAGGGAGAAAGCCGACATCCCTTCCCTCGGGGCCGTTGTTTCGCAAGCTACATGCCTGTAGCGTGATAGCCGCCATCGACCATGAGCACTTCCGCGGTGACGGCGCGGCCCGCAGGGCTCGAGCAGGAACAGCGCCGCGTCGGCTACCTCGGCCGTCTCGACCGTGCGGCGCAGCGGCGCGCGATCGCGGTAGTGCTGAAGAATACTGCGAGAAACCGGAGATTCCAGAAGCCGCGAGCGTCTTGATCGGACCGGCGGAGATCGCGTTCACTCGAATGCCTTTTGGCCCCAGATCCGCGGCCAGATAGCGCACGCACGCCTCGAGCGCGGCCTTTGCGACACCCATCACGTTGTAGTTCTGGAAGACGCGCTCGCTGCCCAGATACGTCAGCGTCAGGATACTGCCGCCGCCCCGGCGCTCCATCAGGGGCATCGCGCCCCGCGCAAGCGCGACCAGCGAGTACGCGCTGATGTCGAGCGAGAGCCTGAACCCTTCGCGCGACGTTTGCACGAACGGCGCGCTCAGCTCCTCACGCGGCGCGAAAGCCGCGCCGTGGACGAGAAAGTCCAGGCCGCCGAACTCGCGGTCGACCGCCGCGAACACCTCGTCGATCTGCGGAGTCCACGGTCACGTCGAGCGGAAGGATCAGCGGGTCGGCCAGTGACGCGGCCAGATCGCGGACGTTCTCTTCCAGCCGTTCGCCCTGGTACGTCACCGCGAGCCTCGCGCCCGCGGCGGCCGTGGCCTGCGCGATCGCCCAGGCGATCGAACGCTTGTTGGCGACGCCGACGATCAGCCCGTGCTTCCCGGTGAGGTCAGTCATGTCAGGTTACCGTTTCGCCGGCAGCAGCCGCTTCGGGAACTTGGCCATCACGGTGTAGTTCGGATCGACGACGTTGGCGATGCGTGAGTGGCCGCCCTGCGACACGACCTGGTAGGCTTCCATCTTCTCGAAGCCGTACTCGTCGACCAGCCATTCGATCAGCTCGACCTGCGCGATGCGGAACGCATCGACGAGCGGCCGCCCGCTTCCGGCCACCATGATGTCGTCCGCGTCTTCCATCCGCGGCCACCGGATGCGTCGTCCCTTGATCAGATCGAACTGACAGCGTGACGTCCATCGTGGTCTCGAGCCCGGATCCGACAGATCTCGCCGTCGCCCTGCAGCGCGTGACCATCTCCGAAGTAGAAGATACGCGCCGTCATGAAAGATCGGCAGGTAGACCGTCGTGCCTTCGCGCGCGTCGGACGCATCCATGTTGCCGCCGAAGTTGCCCGGCCACAGCCCGCCGAAGGCTTCCTCGGCCCGCCGGCGCGACCGCCAGCCGTGCCGAGCATCGGCTTGAGCGGCATCTCGATCGACTTCGACGCCGAGTTCGGCAGGTCGAGGATGCCGATGTTGCGCGCGCGATCGAGACGCCACACGAAGCGTCGCGCCGGCAGCGGATCGTTGAGCATGCGCGTGCGTGAATCGCCGGCGACCGCGCTGATGCCGTTGGGATTGACCGCCGACACCGCCGTGTCGCGGTTCGGCCGCAACCGGACGATGCGGACGACGAGCGTGTCCTTCGGTGTGGCACCCTCGATGTAGAACGGGCCGACCTCGCCGGGCCACGGTCCGCCGGCCTTCTCGTAGTAGTCGCCGGGACGCGAGAACGTTCGCGTCTCGACGACGGCCCCGGGTTTCAGCCGGAGGACCGGATCCCGGACGGCAAACGTCTGGACACCGTCCTTCGGTTCGTACGTGATTGGCTTCTGGTCCGGCTGCAGCCGGACACGACCGTAGTGTCCGGCTTCAGCCGGACCAATTACGCCGTCGTGCGGCTTTAGCCGGACCAATCGCGCCGTAGTGTCCGGCTTTAGCCGGACCAATCGCGCCGATCAACAGGAGAAACGCAACGAGCAGCGGCCGCATGATCCCTCCAGGACAATGGAGGGCATTCAAACACAGAGATGGTGGAGATAACAGAGGAATTGACGGGAGCTGTACGAGGGGTCTTACACGGACGGACCCGGTGCCGATCGAGCGGGACCGCTTCTTACCGCCGCCGTGGCGGGGCTGCTGAGCCGAGCGAAAACCGCCGCCGCCCTGCCCGCGCCCGTGTCCCGACGCGGTCCGGCGAAGCGCTGCCCGCCATGGGGTCGATGACCGTTTCCGCCCTGGCCGCCCTGGCCGGCGCGGTGCCGGGGGCGCGCGTCGCCGCGGAACGGCGCATTGCCGCGATTGGCCGCTTGCCGGACGGTGAATTCGGGGAGCGGCCGCGCGTCCTTCTGCCCTTCCGGCCGCGGCAGCGTGGCGCGAATCAGCTGGTCGATGCACTGGACCATCTTCGGGGGTTGCAGACAGCGAATCCGGATCGGCCGGCTCCGTCGCCGACGTTCCGGCGAAACCGGGCTCGATCACCGGCGCGTCTTCGGATGCCGCTTCGACCAGGGTCGGGATCGGTTCGGCGCGGGGCTGCTCGCGGTCGATGGCGCGTCGGCCTCCGGCATGCCCGGCCAGGACTTCCTTGTAGAGCGCCGACGAGTGTGTCCTTCTTCCGCCGGCGCGGCGCCTTGCCGCCCTTGTACGCGTGCTCCGCGTCGCACGTCGTGCAGCGAGTCTGCTTGACGTCCTCTTCGATCATGGCGACGACCGCGTGGTTCGTCACGCGCCGCTCACGCGGACAATAGTCGTCCAATATGTCACCGAGACGCAGCCGACGCTGCTCCATTCACGCCCCCGGTTGTTCCGATTTTATTGGCTGGAGGAAGACTGCCGAAACGCAGGTTCGACGAGTCTAGCAGAGCCGCTCCCTAGCGCAACCTGCTCAAGCCATGCCAAGGGCAGCCTCCAGGGTCGCGTCCCGACCCGCCAGCAGCTCCGCCCGCTGGATGGGAACGCTCTCGTCAGGTATCACGCCGCGGCCTTCCAGCCGCGTGCCGTCGGCCGTTACAAAATCGCCGGTCGCGTGAATGAGGAGGTCGCCATTCGGCAGCTTGTCGAAGAACGCGGGCAGCGCCTGCCCCATCGACGTCTGACCGAACACGCGCGCGCGGCCGAGCGCCTGCATGCCCGCCGGCGAAGCATTCCGACGCGCTGCCGCGTCATCCCGTCCACCAGGATGGCGAGCCGGCCCGTCGAAGGGCTCCACCCGCTCGCCCGCGGCGTTCACGAGCCGCGGATTGGCCGGGAAGCGCAGCTCGTTTTCGCGCGTTTTCATGACGCCGAGCGGCTTCGGCTCCGCCGAGAAAATGACCCGAAACACCCATGATCATGGCCGCCAGCCCGCCGGGGTTGCCGCGCAGGTCGATGACGATCCCCTGCGCCGAGCGGAATCGGTCGACGGCCCTTTGAACCGGACCGTCCACGGCGGGCATCCACGACGTTGAACCGGATGATGCCGGCCGTCGCGCCCTCGGGCGTCTTGCGTTCTTCGATGTCCACCCGCACGTTCATCGTCGGCAGATTGCCGACGGTCACGGGCAAACCGGACTCGGGGAGCCTTTCGACGGTCGATGCCGATTTCCCGCGCGCCGTCATCGAACATCAGCGGCACGTACGATCCGTTCGGGCCGCGCAGACGCGTCTCGACCAGGCGCCATGCCTCGACCTGACGCAGCCGCTCTGGCATCGTGTCAGGCAGCCTCTTGAGCAGCTCCGCGATCGGCATCGAGTCGAGCGCGACCAGTTCCCAGCCGGGCCGGACGCCGGCCGATGCCGCAGCCGCCCGGAGCATCGACTTGCGTCACGATCATCCGCGACCCGACGAGCCGGACGTCGAAACCCGGATCGCCGCGGAGATCGGTCACCGGTCCGCGGGGTGTGTCGGCACCCGACGGGATCAGCGCGAAATGCGACAGGCCGAGCCGTCCGAGCATCTCGCGAATGACGTCCCTCAGCTCGCCGTCGTTGCGCGCCTGGGCCGCGCGCGGACCGAGCTCGGTGCGGACGGCCTGCCAGTCCACGCCGTTCATCCCCGGATCGAAGTGAGAGTCGCGCACGATCGTCCACGCGGCGTCGAACGTCTCCCGAGCCTTCACGGCCTGCGGCCTGCGGCGTCGCGATCGCCGAGACCATCAGCGCGACGAGGAGCACCGCCCGGCGACGTCTCATTTGAGCAGCGCCTTGATCGGTACGGGAAGCTCGAACACGGACGGATCGACCTTGTCGTACTCGATCGACGTGATCGTGGTCAACGGTCTGGAGACCCATCAGGCTGTTCTTCACCGTGGTCGCCTCGAGCAGGTTGCCGAACTTCTTGTAGTCCGTCTTGGTTTCGGTCACCTGCACCGTGCCCATCTCCGTCTCACGCGTTCCCATCAGGCCGGCGCTGAGGCCCGTTTCCACGTCGAAGAACTCGAACTGCTCGTCACCGTTCGGCCGGACGAAACGCACTTTGTAGCAGGTCCGGGCATCGAACGTCGTCTTCTCGACGGTGGTGATCGACTTGTAGTTCGATTCCGGCTTGAGCTCGTTGTAGAAGTCGGAATCGAACTTCTTCTGCTCCAGCTGCTTGCCTTTGATCACGCTCGGACCCGTCAGCGCGGAAATGGACCAGGCAACCGTGCCGTCGAAGCCTTCGAGCAGTTCCCCAATCCCGGCAGGACGGTGCGGGTCAGCGTCCGACCGGGTTTGGCAGCAAAGAGCTCGATCGTTCCCGTCAGTCCGGCGGAGGCGATGGTGATCGTGCCGGTGGCACGCACGGACGACCGCGCGAGCACAGCCTCGCGGCCACCGATGGCCTTGAGGTGACGATCGATGATCTCGCGCGCCGGCGGGAGCTTTGCCACGACGGCCGCAGGTTTCTGGGCCGTCTGCGCAGTCTGCCTCTCCACGCCTGCGAGCGGCGTCGCCGCGAGCAGCGTCAGTACGGGCAAGGCGAGGCCCGGCCGGAGACAGCACATACCCATGGGGAGTTGGCTCCTGTTTCGGGTGGGGGGCACCAACAAGTGTGCGGCAAGGCGGGGGATCAATGCAAGCTGACCGCCTCGTCAGGTAGACTCATCGACATGCTCAAGGGCACCCGGCAGGCGATTGTGAAGAAGATTCAGCCCGTGAGCATTCACGGCCAGATCTCGCTCGATGTGTACTTTCGTCGATCCCGCCGAACCGGACGGGCAGGTGAGCCTCGCACGCCTCGGACCCGAAGCGATGCCCAGAAACCTCGAACCCGGCGACGAAGTCGACCTCCATTACGTCGTCGGCGTCGTGACGAGCATCACGAAACGCAGCTAGCGCTGTCGCGCTTTCACGAACACGTCGATCGAATCGGGCCTTGCATTCACGTACGCCAGGCGAATCCGCCCGTCTTCCATCTGCGACACCGTCGCCGGGATCGAACTCGTCGTCAGGTACCAGCCCGCGGGCAGGACGATGTCGTTCCTGGGGCGGCCGAAGCTGCGATTCCACATCAGCTGCCCGTTGATCAGGTCGTATCTCGCCGGATCCGTGTAGGTCTCCTCGATGCGGAGCCGGACGGACTGACCTTTCTTCACCGGCGGAAAGCGAATCACGACGACTTCCGATTCGGGCCGCACCGATTCGCCGATATCGAGGCCGGCCTTCTTGATGGCCTCGCCTTTCAGCGTCTCGATCTTGAGCTGTTCGCCCGTGTCGAGGATCTTTGCGGACGGGTCGGAGACGGTGCTGCCCGCGCGGACCACGTTCAGGTACTTGTCCGTGCCTTCGCGCGTTTCCGTGTAGTCGTGATACAGGCTGAACGCGTGCGTCTGGGGCTCTTTCAGGAAGTACACGATCTCGCGATCCTGAAAGGCGCGCTCCGAGACGCGGATGCGGTCCATCGGCTGAGCGGTGCCGGGCGCGTCCGCAGGCGCAGTGCGCACGTGATGCGGGCGGCGCCGGAGCCGCTTGCGTGGGGGTGGAGCGCGGCGGCAGCGGCTGAGCGCGCAGGACGAGCGGCGCCTGCGACGGATAGCTGTTCATGAAGCTGATGCCGACCCGGCCATCCGGCTCCTCGATCACCTGCGACGGAATGTTGCACGACACGAGCTCGTAGCCGGGCGGCAGGACGACCGAGTTGCGTTTGATCCCGAGCGGACGATCGAACACGATCGCGTTGCCGTCGCGCAGGTAGCTCTTGGGATCCTTGTAGGTCTTGATGATCCGGATGCGGCCCTCGCCGCCCTGCGGAACCGGACGCGCGAGCTCGACCCTGATGTAGCGACCTTCGAGGCCCGCGTTCGGGAGCCCCGATTCACGCGCCTCGGCGCCGCTGACTTCCTGAAACTTGAGCGGCGCGCCGGTCATGAGATCGATGACGGACTCGTCGCTCGCGACGCTGCCCTGCCGGATCGGGTTGAAGAAGTACTTCGCGCCCGGCGAGACCGCCGTCACGTCATAGATGATCTTGAAGGACGCCGTGTCAGGCGCGAGCAGCTCGTATCTCGTGTACTCGTCTTCGCTGCGATTCTGGGAGTACGGTCGCGTCGGCGGAAACGAGGACCAGCGCCAGGACGAAGAGGCGTCTCATCGGTCTTTCCTCACGAAGGTGGCCGCCGCGCCGAACATCGGACCATCGATGGGCTGCGCTCGCAACCAGTCGCGAAACTTCACGGCCGGCGACACGATCAGGGCATTCTCTTTCTGGTCGGACACGACGTCCAGGCCGGATATCGTCCGCGCCTCACGCATGTGATCCACGAACCAGTCGTACGACAGGGGCGTCAGCTCGAGCCGGTCGCCCTGCACCCTGACGCGCAGCACGGCGTGAACCGGGATCAGAAACGATCCGCGGTCTTCGCCGCGAGCGGGCATGAGGTCCAGATACCGCTCGTCGCCGATGATCGTCAGGTATCCCGTCAGGTCGCCGGTCTCGATCGGGTGCACGTAGTGTACTCGGTACGACTTCCATTCACTGCGTTCGATCGTGAGGGACGCCTTGTCATCCGGGTCGATCCATTGACCGAGCAGACCCGGGTCCCAGCCGATTGACGCCTCGTCGTAGACGGGAACCAGGTTCAGCACGAGGCAGCCGGGACTGCCGCTGAGCATGGCCAGCAGCAACAGAACGCGAATGGGCAGCAGGCGCGCCATATCGGGTTAGACACCGTAGCCAAAGTGCTGGTGCTGAGGGTGCTGGGGGTGCTGAGGTGCGAGGGTGCCACGGTGTCGGACTCTCACAATTCTTGCACCAGCACTCTTCCTTCCAGGCACCAGCACCGTCACCAACTGCAGCACCGTCAGCACCTCCAGCACCTTCAGCACCGTCAGCACCTTCTACGCGAGCTTCCGGCCTCTCGTCTCCGGGATCCAAATCCACATCAGCGCGGCCAGCACGAACGCCACCGACGTCATCGACAGCGCAACGTCGAACCCGCGCGTCTGCGCCAGCGTTCCTACGGTGTAGGGCGCCGCGGCGCTCGCAATCCGGCCGAGGTTGTACGTGAAACCCTGCGCGGTCGCGCGAATGTCGGTTGGATAGATCTCGGCGGTGACCGCGCCGAATCCGCTGAAGTGCCCCGTCGCGAAGAACGCCACGAACGGACCGAGCAGCAGCAGCGCCAGCGGCGCGCGGACCGACACGTACGCGCCAATCAGCGCTGACGCGGTCAGCAGATACAGCACGTACGTTCGCTTGCGGCCGATCGCGTCGCCGACATACCCGAACGTCACGTACCCGAACCACATGCCCACCTGCATCGCGATGATGAACCAGGACATCATCGTCGACGTCAGGCCGACGCCTCCGGACGCCGCCGGCATCGAGAGATAGCCGGGCAGCCACAGGTTGAAGCCCCACCACGCGAACAGCGTGCAGGCATTCATCAGGGTCAGCGCCACCGTCAGCCCGAACCGGCCCTGCTTGAAAATATCCGCGAGGCGGCCTCGCGCGTGCGGCTGCCCGCGTGTGCTCAGCCAGAGCTCGGGCTCCTTGACGTGCCGTCTGACCCAGAACGTCAGGAGCGCAGGCAGCACGCCGACGAAGAAGACGGCGCGCCATCCCCAGCGTGGCAGGACGATCATCGTCACCGCCGCGGCGAGACCGTAGCCGATCGCCCACGCGCTCTGCATCAGGCCCAGCGCCTTGCCGCGGTGTTCCGCGGGCCACGTCTCGGAGACGAGCGCGGCGCCGCTCGCCCACTCGCCTCCCATGCCGAGCCCGAGGAATACGCGGAACACGGCGAGCTGCAGGGCCGTCGTGGCCAGCCCGCAGGCTGCTGTAAAGATCGAGTAGATGAGGATGCTGCCCATCAGGGCGCGGGTGCGCCCGTATCGGTCGGCCACGACCCCGAAGATCAGCCCGCCAGCCGCCGCGGCCAGCAGCGTCACGGACCCGATCGCGCCCGCAGTCTCGCGCGAGATGCCGAGGTCCGCGATGATCGACGCCAGCAGCAGCGCGTACAGCATGACGTCGAACGCGTCGAGCATCCAGCCAAGGCCGGCCGCGAGCAGCGCGCGGCGCGCGTCCGGCGTTCCGTCGCGCAACCACCCGAACAGCGAGCGTGGACCGGGGGACCGTTCGACCGCGTCCGTCACGCGCCACCCACTGCGCGGACGACGAGGCCTTCCCGCTCGAGGCCGTCCCGAAGCAGGCGGGTCAGCTCGTGCGAGCCGGGGGTGTCGCCATGGGTGCAGATGGTCTTGACGCGCATGGGGATGTCGCGGCCGTTCGTCGCGGTCACGACTCCGTCTCTGGCCATTCGAATCGCGCGCGCCACCACGGCTGCCTGGTCGTGAATCACGGAGCCAGCCGTGCTGCGCGGCGTCAGGGATCCATCCGGTTCGTAGGCGCGATCCGCGAAGCCTTCGGCGGCCACGGGCAGCCCCGCGGCCTCGCCCGCCTTGAGCAGCTCGGTGCCGGGCAGCCCGAAAAGGATGAGGGATCGATCGAACGACGCGACCGCCCGCGCGATCGCGTCCGAGAGCGCCCGATCGCGGATCGCCATGTTGTAGAGCGCACCGTGCGCCTTGACGTGTTGCAGCTTCACACCCTCGACCGCCGCCATCGCGGCGAGTGCGCCGATCTGATACAAGACGAAGTCTTCCACCTCGCGGGGGGACGCGGCCATGTTCCGCCGCCCGAACCCGACGAGATCCGGAAAGCCGGGATGCGCGCCAACGGCCACGCCGGCAGCGCGCGCGGCCCGGACGGTCTCGCGCATCACGCCGGGATCGCCCGCGTGATAGCCGCAGGCCACGTTGGCGGAGGTGATGCTGCGCATCACCTCCGCGTCCTGTCCCAGCGACCAGCGGCCGAACGATTCACCGAGGTCGCTGTTGAGATCGATCGACGGCATCAGAACTGCCAGCGCACCGCGAACTCCGCCTGCCGCGCTGGCGCATTGATGTTGGCCAGCAGCGACGTGGACTGGCCGAAGAGCGGCCGGCCCGTTGAATCGTTGGCGCTCGTGATGCTCGTGTTCGGCGTCGAGAAATTCGCGCTGTTGAAGATGTTGAACAGCTGCGCGATCAGCTCGACCCGCTGGCTCCCGCCGATGCGGAAGAACTTCGAGAACCGAAGATCGATGTTGGAGAAGCCCGGGCAGTCGATCTCGGTCGCCGGCGTCAGCCCCCGACCCTGCCGGAACGCGTTGATGCCATCGAGGTTCAACGATCGGCAGCCGGAACCGGGCAGCGACGCCTGCCGGCAGGTCGCCCGTGTAGCCGTCGGTGTTCAGATCGAGCGCGCTGCTCGGGCTGAACGGCAGGCTCGAGCGGAAATCGGCGATGGCCGAGACCTGCATCTCGTAGGGCAGCGCCAGGATGCCGCTGACGACCAGGCGCTGGCGGCGGTCCGCCGCGCCGTCGCGCTGGAACTTCGTGAAGCCGTACGAGTCACCCAGGCTGCTGATGAAATTGTCGTCCTTGGCCGAGCTGAGCGTGTACGACACCAGATACTGGTAGTTGTGACTCATGCGCTTCTCGACCTTCACGAGCAGCGCCCGGTACGTGTTGTCCGCGGTGGACTGCCAGAAGTTGACGCGCGCGAACTGCGGATACAGCCGCGCCCTCGTCACCTGATCCGGAATGTTCGGATCCACCGTGTCGCGATCGGAGAAGCGATTGACGAACGTGACGTCCGCGCTCAGGGCGATTTCCCGCGTGAGCAGGCGGTTGATCCCCACGTTGAACTGGTGCGCGTACGCATTCACGCTCGCGTTCGACATCACGGTGATGTTCGGCGGCGCGGTCGACAGGAACGACTCGCGCGTCCGCCCGCCGAGCGGGTCCGGGTACGACGGACGCTGGATGATGATCTGCTGCGCCTGCGGCCAGGTCAGCTCGCCGAAATTCGTGCAACGTCCGGATGTTGTCGTAGAAGATCCCGTAGGCAGCGTGGATGTTGGTGATGCCGTTGCTGCCGGGATCCCACGCAAAGCCGAGGCGCGGGCCGAAGTTGTTGAAGTCGCCGCGGCCGCTTTTCGGCTGCGCGACCACCGAGACATCCACCGGGAAGCTGCCGCCTCGTCCGAGCCGGTCCTCGATCTTCTGCATCAGCTCGGGAATGTCTTCGTTGAACATGCCCCGCTGCAGGTCGTACCGCAGCCCCAGGTTCAGCGTCAGGCCGCTCGCCACCCGCCAGTCGTCCTGCACGTACCACGCCATCGTCGTGCTCGGAATATTCGCGTAGGTGGGCAACGAGTTCGTGTATTGCGTCGGGAACGTGGTCGGATCGTTCGCGTCGTAGACGGCGTCTCTCGGGAACGTCCAGCTTCCGAGCGGCGACTGGGTATTGTCTCCCTCGAACGGCACGTAGCTGAGATCGAACCCGACCTTCCACTGGTGCGTGCCGCCCCAGCGCTGCATCAGGTACGAATAGTCATCCTTGAACTGCCAGCGTTTCTCGGGGCCCATCTGCGCGTTGCCGCATCCGCCGACCAGGATGGAGGGATAGCTGAACACCGACGTGCAGAACGGCAGCCGCGCCGCGAAGTCGCCCGGGTCCCAGTCGCCGTGGCTGTACGGTGGCGAGACCTCGTACTTCGCGAAGGCGTACTGGAAGCGGAAGTCGTTGAGCGCGCCTCTGCCGAGCACCCACGTATGGCTCAGCACCGCCGACTGACGCGGCACCGCGAAGTCGAAGCTCGCGCTCGGCGTCGTCCGCCCGGCCGTCGTGATGATGGGACGATACTCGTCCTCGGCGCCCCAGCGGAAGAACAGCGTCTGATTCGGCCGCAGCTGGTGGTCGATCTTGATGTTGTACGTCCATCGATCCTGGTTGCTCTCGAACGTGCCTTCGTACTGCGGCCAGATGCCGCCGGCGCTCGAGGTGAAGAACTGGCTTTCCTGCGGTGCCCTCGTAGGCGGCGAAGAAGTGGGTCCGGTCCTTGATGAACCGGCCGCCGATCGTGCCGCCATACTGATAGCGCTGGTAGTCCGGCTTGCCGGTGTTGTTTTTCTTCTGGAAGTGCTCGATGGAATTGAGGGAATCATCACGGAAGAACAACAGCCCGGAACCATGCAGCTGGTTCGTTCCCGACTTGGTCACCACCGTCAGCAGGCCTCCGGTCGCGAGGCCGTATTCGGCCTTGTAGTTCGACGTGGACACCTTGAACTCCTGGATCGCGTCCATCGCGAAGTTCTGTCGGGGCTCGCCCATCTCGGCCCAGGTGTTGTTGACGCCGTCCACGACGACACCGTTCGAGTATTCGCGGGTGCCGGCGCCGATGTTCACGTTGCCGCGGTAGAAGAAGCCGCGGATGTTGTCCTGCGACACGCCAGGGGTCAGCATCGCCAGATCGATCCACCGGCGCGAAGCGACGGGCAGGTTTTGGATCTGTTCGGTCGACACCGATGTCGAGACCGAGGAGACGGTCGTATCCACGATCGGCGACTCTCCCGAGACCGTGACCGTTTCCGAGAGCGTCGCGGGCTTCAGGGAGACGTCGAGGATCGCGGTCTGATCGATCACGAGAACGATGTCCGGACGAGTTTCAGAGGCGAAGCCCTGGAGCTCGACCACCACGGCGTACACGCCGGGTGGCAGCGCCGAGCAGCACGTACTCGCCAACCTGGTTCGTGACGGCGGTCCGCGTCAGGCCGGTCTCCTGATTCCTGGCCGTGACCGTGGCCCCCGGCAGCACGGCGCCGCTCTGGTCCTTCAGCGTGCCGGTGATCCGCGCGTTCTGCGCGAGCGCACTATCCGCGCACCCAAGTAACACGATGAGAACAGCGAGGGATCGAATCCACCTAGTCATAACGCCCCTCCCGTGAAATTCAGCTTCCAGCTCCCAGCTTCCAGAGCCAAGAGCCGACCGCTATTTGCCATTGCCTGCCGTGCCGACAGTCGGTCCGCCAGACGGCGGATTCACCGGCCGCACGCGCAACAGCGTCAAGCTCGTACTGTCGCGTTGTCCCTCCTCTCCTATGCGCTCGACCTGGTATTTGCCGTCGCGCAGGTACTTGACGTGTGCCATCAGGTACGAGAACCCGGGCTTCGTCACGAGGTTCAGCCATTCGCCCTGCGCGGTCTCGTCCGGCGCCTCGGTGCCACCCGAGACGAACGTGACCTGCGGCCACGCCGTCATCGCGCCGCGTCCACCTCCGCCGCCACCTCCCCGTCCGGCGCCCGCGCGCCGGCTGCCGCGCAGCTCGCCGGATTCCGGATCGGTGTAGTAGATCGCCGTGTCCTTGTAGATCTCCTGCCCGTACACGTAGGGCGCGAACCCGTACGCCCAACGGCGGTAACGTGCCTGGTGCCGCAGGTTCATGCTGCGGACGTCGGGATTGCTGTTGATCTCGCGGACGAGCGCTTCGCGCAGCGCGGCAATCGCCTCGCCGTGATCGGGATATCGCGGATCGCGAAGTCCTCCGACGCTCGTATACCAGCCGCGCGTCGTCCAGTAGCTGCGGAATCCAGGCGGCACGTAGCCGGCGAACTGCTGGACCCACTCGTGCGACGGATACCCGTGCGGGTTGAGATAGATGTCCGGGAGCCACTCTTCCCAGACCTGACCGCGAACGAGCGCTTCCGGCAGCAGCGGGTCGGCCTGATTGACCTGCGATCCCACGTCCATGCCCAGCGCGCTGTAGCGGCCCGCGTGCAGGATGTGGGTCGGCGTCAGCTTCTGGAGCTCGTACGCCATCGCCGCTCCATCCGGATTCTCGACCGGGTGCATGATGACGTTCACGCGCTTGAGGATGTCCTTGTAGGTCGGATCGGTCGCCAGCAGCTCCGCGAGCTTCAGGATGTGGCTGGTGGACGAGACCTCGTTCGCGTGCTGCCGTCCCGTGATGAAGATCGTCGGCTTGAGGGTCGTCAGCTTGGCGAGCGATACCTGCTCGCTGACCGTCGGCAGCGTGATCTCCATGACGGAGATGTCACGGCCACGATAGGAGCGTCCGGCTTTGTAGGCCCTGACTTCGGGGAACGCCGCGAGCTTGCCGACGAGCTCCTCGGACTCTTCGGGGCTGATGATGTGATCCCACGTCACGAGCGGACCTGTCGACCTCGTCGCCGCCGGACGAACGTTGGACGGCTTCGAGGCGCCCGTGTTCTTCAGGACGCGGCGCGTGTGCACTTCCTTCAGGCCGATCGTCACGGCCAGACGTCCGACGCTGTCGAACGAGAGATCGGCCTTGTAGACCCCGGCCGCCTGCAGGCGCGAGAGGCCGTCGAGCGCGTCCGCGGCGCGTGCCGCCTCGGTGTCATCACGCGCCTCGACCTGCAGCTCGAGCTCGCTCAGGCGATCAGCCGCTACGACGGCACGTACGACGCTCGGGGCGGAGGTTTCGATTTTGGCGAGATCGCGGCTGACTTTCGTGGGCTTCTCGATGCCCTTCTCCTTGTAGGTGATGTCCAGCCGCGCTTTCGTCGACGCGTTCCCGGCAAACAGGACGCGGGCCTTGCCGGCCTGCCCCGGTCGATCCGGATGGATGATGGGATAGACCTTCCCCGGCGCCGCCAGCCGTCGCCTCGTCGTCGTGCGTCCGAGCGCGTCGAAGAAATCCAGCGTCACGAAATAGAGATCTTCGTGCAGCGACTCGAGCGACGAAATCAGCTCTTCATCCACACCAATCCGGAAGTCCGGTTCGCTCATCCAGACCTCGACGTCGAGGTCCCGGTAAAACGGCTGCTTGTCCGGCAACGGGCGGTTGTCGGTGACTTTCATCACGTGGTCGTAGATCTTCGGCAGGACCGTGGACTGGTAGTGATCCCAGAAGCGCTCCGGATCGGTCTTGATGCGCGCGTCGTACGCCACCTGTCCGTTGACGTCGGCGCGCAGCCATCCCGTCGTCACATCCACGCGCGACCAGCCGGGGAACTTGTCGAGGTACTCGCGATCGGCAAACCTGGGTGAGAAGGTGGCGCGTTCAATCACCCCGCCCGAGGCGTCCAGCGCCTCGACCGTGTAGATGTCCTTCGGTCCGTCGACCAGTTCGAGGCTGAACTTCTCCTTCGGAACGCCGAGCTCTCGCTGGAAGATTTCGTCCACAGGATAGAGCTCGTGGAGCCAGCGGCTGGGCACCTGATAGAACTTGTACTTCTTGCTGAAGTCCGGCTTGTACTCCGCAACCTTGATCTGGATGCCGCGCACGTTGCGGCCTTTCAGGGAGGGGATGACGCGTTCGGTGATCCAGAGGTACCCCTGCTTGTACGCCGACAGCACGTCGACCTTCGGGTCTACTGCGCCGGCCTTGATCAGCTCCGCACGGGCCTGGTCTGCGATCGACTTCCGCACGGCAGGCGATTCGCTCAGTCGCGCTTCAACCTGCACTTTCGCGCCGGCCTTGACCTTGCTCACGACGTCGGAGCGGAGCTTGGACCAGAACTCGTCGACCTCCCACGGCACGTCGATGGTCTCGTCGATGACGGGGACCGCGTCCGTGATCGCCTGGCTCGCGACCTTCGGCTGAACGCCTTTCACTCGCTCGGCGATGCGGGCGGCCAGGAACTTGTCGAGTTGCGGCTCGGCCGACTCGAGGAAGAGCTTTGCTTCAAAGGATTCGATCGTCTTGTCACCGAGATCGTCCAGCACGTCGTCCAGCTCACGCATCGCAAGCCCGGCCTGACCGGCGCCGCTGCGGGCGCCCAGGAAGCGTCCGAGCTCGACCGAGACCTGCTCGTAGGTGAGCGCGCCCCTGCGGTTGTCCCAGACGTACGGCGCCCGACGCGCGAGATACATTGCGGCCGCTTCGGTCCCGGCCGCGTCGGCGCCGGCGACGACGGTCGCGGTGGTTCCACCGAACGCGCGCGGCACGACCTGCACCACGCCCTCTCCCGCCTGGAGGTCGTTGAACCGCGTGCGGCCGATCTTCTCGAGATCGGCAACCAGCGTGTTGCGTCGGCCAACCAGGATGGGGCTCGCCTCACGGGTCGCGTCCCGGACGTCGCGATCGGCCTTCGAGATCGGAAGGGTCACTCCCGTCGATTCGAGACCGAGCCGCGCGGCGATGTGCGCCGCCCCGAGCGAGTCTTCCGGCCCGCCGACCACGACTGTGGTTTCGGTACGATCGGGGATCAGATCCGCGTAGGAATCGCCGAACCAGCCCTGGATGGTAAAGGCGTTGGCCAGATCGAAATTCTTGGCCGGGCCGCGCGGTGGTTCGGCGCCTCGCGCGCCGCGTTCGCCTGGTGAGTCGGGCGCGAGCTCGTCGGGATCGATAGGCGGCGTCAGCGTCCGACCGTTCAAGCCCGCGCGCCGCACGACCGCGCGCGGAGCTTTGGGGTTGTCACCCAGATCGATTTCGACGGACCCCACTTCTGCGAAATTCAGCGCCTGCGGCTGCAGGCCGCGCCGATGGGCCTGGTCGAGATCCGCGAGGGCGCGTGTGGCGCGATCCGTCAGACCCGCACCCACAGCGGCAAAGCGCACGCGCACGGCAGCGAGCCCGCGACGCTCGGCATCGACCACGATTGACGTGACGTGTGCGCGGCCATCGACGCCGTTGGCTTTCAGGTAGCGGGTGGTCTGATCCTCGACACCTGCGAGCGTGATGCCGGTCATGCCCCACAGCCGCGGCAGGCGCGACGCGAACTCGTTGGCTGCCGCCAGCGTTCCCTCGTCGTCCGCGCCGGCAATGACGAGCGCGGGTTCGCCACCGGGTCCGCGCACGGAGGCGATGAGGCCCTGCCCCTTCAGAAGCGACTTGAGGTCGACCGCGCCCTGCTGTTCCAGCCTGGTCACGACGGCGTTCGCCCGGCCGATGAGCAGGGGCATCTGCCCGATGGCTGTCTCGGTGTCGCGCACGACCAGCGGCAACGTCAGCGCCGTCGTTTCGAAGCCCAGCCGGGCCGCGATGTTCGCCGCTGCCTGAATCTCTCGCACCGTTGGCGACGCCGGTACCACAATTCGTCCCGCAACCGCGTCTGCCAGCCCGTCGCCATTCGTATCGCGGACCACACCAGACGGTCCGAACGCCGCCGCAAGGCCGGCGGTGTCATCGGGCGCGGGAGGGCCGACAGCACGCGACACGGAACCGCCAGCTAGCAGAATGCAGGCACACGCACAGGTCAGGGCGCGACCGAGGGTCATGGTGGCTCCTCTCGGGAGGACGAGAGTACCGATCAGCGTCGAGGGAAAGTGTTAGCGGAGCTTAACACGAGGGCCGTGTGTAAACCACGGGCTACTAGCCTGGCGGACCCGTCAGGATTGCGACCACGATTTCGATCGACTGGAAGAGGTGTCCCAGCCGCAGATTCTCGTTCTCCTCGTGCTGGTTGTTGTCGAAATTGACCGTGGGCACCAGTATCGCGGGGAATCCAATCGCCTCGATGAACGGCGCGATGGGAACCGTTCCTCCCAGCGTGCGGAGCTGAACAGGCGGCGCGCCGAACGCACGTTGAATCGCGGTGGCCACGCTCCGGGCCTGCGGATCGAGCGGAGACGTTCGGAACGCGTTCGTCGAGGTTTCCGACACCACGAGCGACGCGATCTTGGGATGCGCCGCTCGAGTGTCGGCATCCGGATCGCCATCGACCAGATGGTAGCCCTGGCTCCGCACGTGACGGCGCAGCTTCTCCACGAGATCGTCCGGGCGCGTCTCTTTGACGAGACGGATGTCGATGGCGGCGGTCGCGCGATCGGGGATGATCGTCCGCGCGCCTGCGCCGACGTGAGCGCTGGTCAGCCCGCGGACATTGAGCGTCGGGTACTGAAGGGCGTCCTGAAGCTTCGGGAACCCTGACTCCGGCGCCGCGACGCCAAACGTCTTCAGCACCCGGGCGGCATCGTCTGGCACGGCGTCCAGCAGGACGCGTTCCTCGGGCGTCAACGGCGCGATCCCGTCATTGAAGCCCGGCACCAGGACCCGTCCGTCATCGCCCTTCATCGAGGCCAGGAGCGTGGCGAGGCGCTGCGCGGGGTTGGGAACCCAGTTGCCGTAGTTGCCGCTGTGCACGCCGACTCGCGGCCCGAATACGGTCAGGTTGAGCGTCACGATGCCGCGGGCGCCGTACGCAATCGTCGGCCTGGCGCTCGAGTGGATGGGGCCATCGAGGATCACCATCAGGTCGGCTCGCAGCTTGTCCCGGTACTTGCCAATCGCGGGCACGAGGCTGGGTGAGCTCGCTTCTTCCTCGCCGTCCAGAATGACGCGCAGGTTCCAGGCCGGCGTCGCGCCGGCGGACTTCAGCATGTCCAGCGCGGCGCAGACCGCAACGATCGGCGCCTTGTCGTCCGACGCGGAGCGCGCGTAAACGCGCCAGTCGGGCTCGAATTCCGTCACCGCGTCGAGGTCGGCAATCTCTTTCGCACCTTCATCGACGCGGCCGGTCCGCAGCACGGGCTTGAACGGATCCGCCTGCTTCCATGCACGCGGCTCGACGGGCTGCCCGTCATAGTGCATGTAGAGGAGCAACGTCCGCGCAGCGCCAGCCACCCTGAGGTCGCCGTAGACCAGCGGATTCCCGGTGGTCTCGAGCAACTCGGCCGCAAAACCGCGCGCGGCCAGCATCTTCTGCAGGTGCTCCGCGTTTCGGCGGATGTTGGCGCGATCGGCGGCGACGTTCGGCAGCGAAAGGAGACCGACGAGCTCGCGAACGATCTCTCGCTGATGACCGTCGACCCATCGCGTGACCTGGCCCCGGTCGATCGCCGTCTGCGCCTGGACAGCGGTACCGATCGCGATCAGGACGAGCACCCACCGGCTGATTCTCATGACTACTCCCATGCAGCTCGAACGAGCAGATCAGAGACTCGATCGACGATTACCCGCCGCCGACGGTAACTGACCGGCAGCAGCGATTCGAACAGGCGCCGCGCCTCGAACGTGCGGCCATCAATCGAGGGCGGATGATAGCGTTCGTTTTCGCGGTTCAGCACGTTGATGACTTCGGCAAATAGGGTCAGCCGCCGTTCGGACCAGCTGAACGTGCGATTGGCCCTCAGATCGAGGCGGGCGAACGACGGCAGCCGGACCTCGTTCCGCGAGCCGGTGACGAAGTACTGCCCGTCGGCCTCGGTGTAGTAGCCCGGAGCCGGAAAGTTGCTGCCGATTCGCAGCTTGGCGCTGACGCTCGTTCGCGGCGACAGGCGATACAGTCCGTACAGGTTCATCGTGTGCCGCTGATCGAGATCGCCCCAGAAGAATTCGCCGCTCGTCGTGTCATGGTAGCGGTTGTGACCGTACGAGTACGAGACCCAGCCCGAGAAGCCGTTCGCGTCGAGCCGTTGCGCCATGATCTCGATCCCGCGTGCGTGACCGTCCAGCCGGTTCTCGAAGCGAGCCGATGTCGACCCCCGCACGAGCCGGCCGTTCACGACCCTCGTCTCGCCGCCCGCACGGCGGATGAAGTTCTGCTCCTCGCGATCGTAAAGCGTCACCTGGACGCGCGACGACGCGCCCAGCATCCGCTGCACGCCAACGTCGATGTGCTCGGCGCGCTCCGGCTGTAATCCCGGACGGCCCCACGCGCCGATGACTTCCTCGAAATCGGGAAACTGTTGATACAGCCCCGCCGCTCCGCGAATCGACGTCACCGATGAGAGCCGCCATTCGACCTGCATCCAGGGCGACGTGGTCACATCGCTCGTCAGGCTCCACCGATCCACGCGCACACCGGGACGGACCGTGATTGTTGGCGACACGACCCAGCTGACGGTGCCGTAGGTCCCAAGGCGCGTCGCCGTGTCCGAGTAGTCGTTGACGACGCGGAAGTCTCCGCCAGCCGGACGCTGCCGGTGCCGCCGCTCCTGAAAATGAGCGATCTCGGCGCCGAACTCCACACCGAACGACGGCGTCGCTTGAAAGCGGGCATCGCCTCGCCCCGCGAATTGCAGCTCGCGACCCGTGTCCAGTTCGACGCCCGCAATCGTCTCGTTTCGAAAGTTGTTCACACCGCCGAGCAGCCCGACGCTGACGACGGCGCGCGGGGTCGTTCGCTGCCATCGCCCGATCCCCACCCCCGACGCGTTCAGGCCGACGTACAAGTCGTTCGGGCCCACATCCTCCGTTGGCTCTTCGAGACGGGAGCGCCCCGCGATCAGCGTGAGCTCCGCCCGCTGACGCGAGTTCAGATCGTAGGTGAGCTTGGCCTGCGTATCCGAGAATCCAAACTGCACCTGATCGTTGACCAGCCGATCGATGAGCAGGTCCAGGTAACTCTGGCGAGCCGAGACGAGCCACGAGCCGCGCTTGTCGCGACCGAGCGGACCCTCGGCGACAAACGACGCGCTGGTGCCGCTGACGGCGGCCCGCAGCTGAGGCCGATCCCTCGATCCCTGTCGGACATTGAACTCGATGGATGCGCCGGTGCGATTTCCGGATCGTTGAACGTAGCCGCCGCTGACGAGCGAGACGTCCTCCAGGATGTCGCTGTTGATCATCGCGATCGAGCCGGAGCTCGATTCGTCTTCGACCGCCCGCACTGCATGAAGGAGATACGGCGTCGTGAACCCGTCGAGGGTCAGCTGCATGTGGGGGAAGTTGCTGCCGCGCACGCTGAACTCGCTGCGCAGATCGTCGCCGGAAGACACGCCGGGAAGCACCTGTACCGCGCGAAGCGGATCGTCGGCGAGGACGCCGCGCAGGTTCTGGATGTCCGCGCTGCCCAGGACCTGCTGGGCTGGCGCCCCGGGATCTGCCGAGCGGAACCGATCGCCGCTGACCGTGATGGTTTCCGCATAGCCTCCGGTGCCGCCGACGAGCGGAATGCTCACGTCCACAGTCGCGCCGGCACCTACCGTGATTTGCCGCTGCGCCCTGGCGTAACCGACGACGGATGCTCGAAGCCGCCGCTGCCCCGCGGGAACCCGAAGCTCGAAGCGACCGTCAGCGTCGGTCACAACGGACGATCCGCTGTCCTCGTCCTCGACCAGGACGCGCGCCAGCGGGCCGCCGGTCGCTCCGTCGATGACCAGCCCCCGGACCACCCCCGGCTCAGGCACGGACTGGGCCTTCACGACCGTCTGAAGCGGCAGAATCCAGAACCCCAGAAGCACCGCAAAAGAGAGGCATATCGGGCGGATAACCTCCAGCCCCTCGTGTGGTTTCCGGGGAATAACAGAATTGTGATCGATGTGACAGATTAGAGCGTCCGACATGCCCGCACTGGTTGAAATAGGCCGAAAAACCGCAGGCACACCACTTGCTCTAGGCTCGGACGCTGGCGGCCTGAATATTTACGGCAGGGAGCCGTGAGTTGCTGGGGAGCCGGGTCGCCCGCAAATACCGGGGGCATCGTCAATAACGGCGATGCCCCTTTTTTTTATACCGGCCGCGCCTTCCGGATACTGCAGCGCAAGCCGCAATTCCTTCACCAGAGAATCGACCGTCGTCCCCGATCGTTTCCAGGCGCCCTCGGTCTCGAAGCGGAGGTCGCCGATGCGCCGGCCCCAGGGCGCGATGACGCGGCCGATGGCCCTGAAGTCAGTCCGATCGGCGTGCTCCTGATCCAGGCGCCGGATGACGTCCGGGGCGACGCGGATGAACGCGCGGAGCGCCGTCGCGCTTTTGATGCTGTACTTCCGGCCGTTCCATGCCGCGTTGAAGACCTGCGCCACCTGCTTGAGGTAGTTCACGTAGAACTTCTTGGCTTCCTCCCGGAACGCGTCCCCCTTGCGCCCGGCGCCAAATGCCTCGGCCGCGAAGAGCTTCTTCAGTTCCTGCGCGAGCGGGGCCTGGGCGACGCGGCCGCTCCCGACTCCCAGCAGCTTGATTTCGTCATACAACGGTGAATCCTCGCGATCGTTCAGCGCGCGGACGATGTCGTGTGCCGCCGCGAGGCTCTCGTCCCTGTAGAGCTGCCGCCCTGAGAGCGAAACGAGATGCGACGCGTTCAGCCGCGTGTGCTTCGCGTTGATCGTCACGAACATCTGGACGACGTGGTCTTCCGGCAGACGGTCGAAGATGACGGCCGGCACCGTGAACGCCTCATCGCCGAATCGATCGATGTCTGCATGCAGAGCGAGGAGACGATGCTGGCCATCGATGGCCCTGAGGATCCCCTCCCGTTCGGGTACCTTCAGCACGCCCAGGGACGATCCGGACTCGGCAGGCTCGAAGCGAAGCGTTTCGTCGCAGGAGATGATGACCGCGCCGGGAATGGACGGCAGATCGCGTGCCTGACGGCACTGTTCGTAGTACTGAACGAGCTCGTCGATCTTCTTGCGGATGATTTGCCGCTGGTAGGCCTTCTCGCTGGCGGCTATCCTTCGTTCGAGCAGGTCCCAGTTCACCTTGCTCGGCGCGGCAGGAGCCTTCTTGCGGCCGCCTCGCACCGGTTGAGCCTGTTCCCCATAGCTGAGGACTTCGAATCTGACGAGCTTGTCGATGTCGCTGGCGGTCAGGGAGGCCTGGTAGAACTGCACGCCGAACTGCTGCATTCGGATGGCGGCGACGCTTATCATGGGCGACTGAGTCCTGTTTCTCGCGTATGGCGCGGTTTCTAGGTCAAGACAACGGCCGATTGTATATTGTGTCGCCCGTAGAATCTCAAGGGGCAGGGACCGGCCGCACCGTTAACATCTAAGCCATTCACTTGCTATGACTTCAAGGCACAACTCCAGGCTTCGGGCGCTGGCGGTGGCGACGGCCCTGCTGGGTCTGGTTCTGGTCCCGGTCCGACTCCAGGGAATCTTCATGGGTGTCGAGGCGCGCCTCGTGCCAGTGGATCGTCTGGTCCAGAACCTCGAGCGCGAGCTGGCCGCGAATCCCAAGAACGCGGAAACCCACATCAACCTCGCGCGGCTGCACGGTATGGCGTATGCCCTGAAAGTGGAAGAGGTCCCTGCCGGCGGCTTCCGCCCCGAAGACAAGGACAAGCCCTATTTTGGGCCTCAGCCCAAGCTCATTCCGTATCAGACGCGACCGGCCCAGACGCCTGACGCGGAAGCACGCGCTCAGGAGCATCTGAAGAAAGCACTCGAGCACTACGAGCAGGCGCTGGCGATCGACCCGAACAGCCTGGTGGCGCACCTGGGATATGGATGGATGCTCGACCAGGCGGGCGAGGATCCGCGTGCGATTGCCGAATACCGTCGCGTGATCGAGCAGGCGTGGCCGCGCGAGCAGAACGTCAAGGGGGCCATGCCGTCGCAGCGCTTCTATACGCAGGAAGCTGCCGGTTACCTGATCCCGCTGCTGAACGCCGAACGCGACGCCGCCGAGATCAAGGATCTTCGTGACAAGGAGTCGCACTTCGCCAAGCTGCCCCGCGCGATCACGCCGATCGCGATCCCGCTCGACGACAACGCATCGATTCACACGATTCTCGATCCGCTGGCCAGAGTGCGCTTCGACGCCGACGGTTCGGGACTGCGCCGGGAGTGGACGTGGATCACGCCAGAAGCCGGGTGGCTCGTGTACGACGCCGAAGATCGTGGAAGGATCACGTCGGCGTTGCAGTGGTTCGGGAACGTCACGTTCTGGCTGTTCTGGAACAACGGCTACGACGCGCTCCGCGCGCTGGACGATGACGGAGACGGCGAATTGGCCGGCGCCGAAGTGCAGCACCTCGCCGTCTGGCACGATCGCAACCGCAACGGCAGGTCCGAAGCCGGCGAGGTCCGGCCGCTCCGCGCGCACGGAATCGTCGCGCTGTCGTGTCGATACGAGCCGGGTGACGGGCTCCGGCTGGCGGCCGTCTCGCCGGAGGGCGTGCGGCTCGCTGGGGGTGGAACGCGGCCGACCTACGACGTCATCCTGCGACGAGGCGGAACGCTGCTCACGATGCGATGACTGCCGCCTGATGGCGTGAGCGCCACCACCTGACCGTTCGTTCCTTCGCGATCGAGCACAGCAGCATGAAGATGACGAAAACGGCAAGCGCGAGCCACGCCTGACCGGACGTCAGGCGCTTGTGCAGCGGGAGCGAGATCAGCCCGTAGACCATCTCGACGTGAATCCAGTAGATGAAGAGCGAGGTCCGGCCGAGCTGACGGATCGGGCTCCACTTCGATCGACCGCCAGGACGCAATTCCCAGGCGTAGGCAACCGCGATCGCGGCGGTCATGATCCCGACTCGAAGAAAAAGAACGCCGGTGACGTCGTCCAGAAATACGACTGCGCGTACGGGCTCGGGAGAAACGAAAGGACGTAAGCAGCCACGGCAAGCGACGCGGCCCCAATACCGAACCACACATTGAGACGCCGTTCATCCTCCTCGCTGCGCGCGACGTCGAGCAGGAGTCCGACGACGCCGCCAGCAAAGACGAACCCGGCCCACGGGAGGAAGACAGAAGTTGCTCAGGCCTGCTGCCGGGCGAATGTAGGCCTCGATCGGATCCGGCAGAACCGCGAGCCAGTGCCAGGCACGGATGATCGGCGTGAACAGCGCAATCGACAGCGTCGCGACGACAAATGCGAGAAGCCGCGCCCGTTGGGTCGAAAAGGCTCCCCACAGCGCGGCGGCTGCCATGATCGACGGTCCCATGATGTTCAGGATGTCGACCTTGAGCAGCGTGCGCGGCGAAGACCAGCCGAGAATCCAGGCCTGGATGCGGAAGAGGAAGGCCAGGCCGAAGATCTCGAGCCCGCGCCGGACGACCGCGCGAGCGGAAGCACCGACGTCGCCGGACTTGCGGACCTTCGCTCCCGCGGAAAGCGCAACGGCCACGCCCGCCAGGAACAGGAAAAGCGGCGCGCCAAAGCCGCCGAGGACCATGGACCAGCCGATACTGGCGCGTCTCACGGTCGGGAAAGCGCGTCCAGCTGTCGATGACGTGCGCCTCGATCATGATGAGGACGGCAAGGCCACGCATCCAGTCGAGGTACTGTCGGCGTGACTGACGTGCATCGAGGGACCCGCGGCTGGGGCTGGCCTCGCTCATGGCGCAGGAGCGCCATCGTAACAGAAACGGCTGGACTCAGCCGGACACGCTGAACTTGATGTTGAAGTCGATGTCGTTGCGGAGGGAGTGCCAGACGGAGCAGTACTTTTCGCGCGAGAGATCGATCGCGCGCTGGATGTGGTTCCCCCGGTACGTCACCGGTGACGGTGAACACGAGATCGACGCTGACGAAACGGTGAGGATCGTCGTTCGCGCGGTGGCCGCTCAGCTGCGCCTTCAAGCCCCTCAGATCGTGCCGGCCCTTTTTCAGGATGTGGACGACGTCCATGGCCATGCAGGCGGCAAGAGCGAAACCGAGGGACTGCATCGGGGAGGGACCCTCGACGCCGGCGCTGTCGAGCGTGAGCGCGATAGCGCCGGAGGTGCCCTTGAGCACGAGGTCGTGGTCCCAGACGAGTTCGACGACGGTCGGTGGCTTCGAGGGCACGGTGCGCTGCGGACTCTATCTCACGCCGTCTGCGATCGGTGCGAAGTCCCGCGGGACAGCAGGCTCGAAACCGCCAGCCAGGCGAGCGGCAGCGCCACGAGCAGGTAGGTCAGGTACTGACCGTAGATCCCGTCGGGGCCGTAGGGCTCGGTCGCGTCGTGCCACGGCTGGCTGTTGGGGATGATGTTGGCCTCGGTCAATTCGTGGAAGCCGTAGATCAGGAGCTGAACCACGAAGACGAGGAGAAACACGGCCGTGACCTGAAAGAAGCGCGTGAGGTTCACGCGGTGACCGTATCGCGACCAGAGCCAGGCGATGAACGCCGCGACCACGGTCCCGGCCACGGCACCGGCGATGATCTGAACCGCCTGGACCTGGAACAGCAGCGCGTTCATCAGGAGCGCCGTTTCCATGCCCTCGCGCGTGATCATCAGCAGCGTGAACCCGAAGACGCCCGCGAAGGCCGCGGCGCCCGCCTTGACGGACGACGCTTCGAGCCGGCCTTCGATGTTCTTCTTGAGGTGGCGCCCGGCGCGCCACATGTGCACGATGAGCGACGCGACCAGAGCGGCGGCCACGAGCGCCAGGGTGCCTTCCCAGAGCGCCTGGTTCGCGGCGCGCGCCAGCAGGACACCCGCGCCGATGCTGACGAGAATGGACGCCAGGATCCCCCAGTGGACCGCCGGAATGAGCGCCCCGCGCCCGGTTTTCCGGAGGTAAGCGAGGCTGATGGCCACGATGAGGAAGGCTTCGAGCCCTTCGCGGAGGGTGACGACAAACGCCTGCAGCATGTGTCCCTCGAGGACCGCGCGTCGAGCGGCGCGGCGTGTTCAAAATGAGACCGATCTCGTTTTCAAGCTTACTTTGACATATCCGACCAGTCAAGTCGGTGATTGGAGGGGCGGAGGGGCGGAGGCACGGAGGGGAGCCACACGGAGAAACGGAGGAACGGAGGACCTTAGGTCACGATTTATTCGCGAGGTCACCACCTATTCGCGGCGTTCTACTCGCCGGGGCAGGATGTGTTCGGGAACATCGCGCGGCTCGAGTCGCAGCCACTCGACGTCGAACCACCCGGAATACCCGAAGAGCGGTCCCCACGTGCGATTGTGCACGTTGACCTCGATGCGGAAGCGCTGCTCGCGATCGTCGTACCACTCGCAGACGTCGGCGATGCCCGAAAAGAACAAGGGAAAATCGAACGCGACGACCCCTTCGTAGAAGCGCTGCGCGCCCGACCGCAGACGGAGCCCCCCGCGCGCGTCGACTGAAAGATCGATATCGACCGCAAGGTGCTGGTGGGACCCCAGGTAGTCGACGATCCGCCCGCGCTGGACGCTGTAGATCATGTAGGCGTCGAATCGGCGGCGCCGCCGTGTTTCGAACGTGCGGATCCACGTCACCGTCTCGCGACCCAGCGGATCCTGGTATGCGTAGTTCTCGATCGTGAACGGCACGTTGGTCCCGTGCTCGGGGAACATGATGCGCCGGAAGGTTCCGATCGCGAGAAACGGCAGCGTGTAGAGGGCGCCATGCCACAGCCGCTCCATGACGCCTCGACCGATCGCCGCAGTGCCATCCGCGCTGCTGAAGCCGAACCGGCGCTGGATCTGTGGATGCAGTCGCGCGAAATCGCTGCCGAGCGCGCGCTGATAGATCGAGCTCATGCCTGGTCTGCCCTGCGCCGGCAGGTGGACGCGCTTGGCAGCTCGCGTCCTGCGATCAACGCAATCGCCGCGAGCGCCGCCACGCACGCGTTCAACGTCACCGGGTTGAACGCAGCCGTCAGGTACTGCGGCGAGAACACGCCCACCCCGATCGCCGCCACGATCATCAGCACCATCACCAGCATCAGCAACATGCGCGACCGCCACCGCACGAGGAGCAGGACGCCCAGGACGACTTCGGCGATTCCCGCTGCCGTCACCGCCAGGCTCGCGGCAGCCGCGCCGAACCCGGCATCAGCGACCATGGCCACTTCGTCCGGGTGGTGAAAAATCAGCTTGGGCACGAGGCCGTGCCACAGGAACACACCGGCTACGGTCCCGCGCGCCAGCGCATACACGGCGCTGCGCTCCAATGCTGCGGCGGGATCGATGCCCCGCACGATCCACAGCCGCAGCCGGTCGAAGCTCCAGGCCGTCGCCCACCCGATCAACGGCCGGAACACGAGATCCAGCGCGCGCCCGACGGCACCGAATCTGGTGGTGTAGTCGTACCACGTCAGGAACTTCACACCGTCGGGCGTCGGGATGTACTTCCAGTAGCCGCTGCCTTCGAGGATCAGGGATAGCGGGTCGGCGGACCAGAACTTGAGCGCGGACGTCCGCGCGCCGCCCGGACCGTCACGGCTGCCGACAGACTCGCCTTCGCCCTCGATCCCGACACCGAAGCCGATCCTCGTGGAGTAGAGAAATCGCTGCGGACTCGAGGGATCGTCGCGGGGAAGGTAGCGGATGGACGTGAACCGCAGATCCCAGCGCTCGTGCAGCGCGGGATCCTGCGTGCGGCGCCAGACCTCGTCCATCACGTCGGGCATCGCGCCGGGGATCAGGATCTCCACGTAGATGCCCGCTGGGCCGCGCACGGCGGGATGGTAGGGGCGCGATTGGAACGCTGTCAATCCTGCCCCGGATGCCGTCCTCGCTCACGTGCCATAATCGCGGATATGCAGCGCATCTTCGCCCTTTTCTCCTGCAGCCTGCTGTTCCTTCTTCCGCTTGCGACGCCGATGGCCGACACCACGCAGAGCAACACCGCTCTCCTCGACCGTGCGCGGGCTCTGCACAAGCAGGTCCCGCTGATCGACGGTCACAACGACTACCCGTGGGCGCTCCGCGAGAATGCCCAGCGCGATCTGGACAAGCTGGACATCTCCACATCACAGCCTTCGCTGATGACCGACATTCCGCGGCTTCGCGCCGGCGGCGTCGGCGGCCAGTTCTGGTCGGTGTACGTGCCTGCCGATCTCCAGGGACAGGCGGCCGTGACGGCGACGCTCGAGCAGATCGACATCGTGCACCGCATGATGCGCAAGTATCCGGAGACGTTCGAGCTGGCGCTGACGGCAGACGACATCGAGCGCATCTTCAAGAAGGGCAAGATTGCGTCGCTCATCGGGATGGAAGGCGGCCATTCGATCGACAGCTCGTTGGGCGCATTGCGGATGTTCTATCGCCTGGGCGCCCGGTACATGACGCTCACGCATTCACGGAACATCCCGTGGGCCGATTCCGCCACCGACACGGCCGTCCTGAGCGGCCTGTCGGCGTTCGGCGAGCAGGTCGTCCGCGAGATGAACTGGCTGGGCATGCTCGTCGACCTCTCGCATGTGTCGCCCGACACGATGGCCGACGCGATCGCGATCTCGCAGGCGCCGGTCATCTTCTCGCACTCGTCCGCGCGCGCGCTGAACGACGTCCCGCGCAACGTCCCGGACAACATTCTGCAGCTGCTGCCGAAGAACGGCGGCGTGGTGATGGTGACGTTCGTGCCGGGGTTCCTCTCGCCAAAGGTGACGGAATGGAACCAGCTGCAGACTGCCGAACAGAACCGGCTGAAGGCGCAGTTTCCCACCGACGAAGCCGCCGTCAAGACCGCGCTCGACGCGTGGACGAAGGGCTACCCCGCGCCGCGCGCGACGCTCGGGGACGTGGCGGATCACATCGATCACATCAGGAAGATCGCCGGCATCGATCACATCGGCCTGGGCAGCGACTTCGACGGGATCACGAGCGTGCCCCAGGGGCTCGAGGACGTGTCGACGTATCCCGCGCTGACCGCGGAACTGCTCCGCCGCGGCTACAAGGACGAGGACGTGAAGAAGATCCTGGGACTGAACATCCTGAGAGTGATGCGTGAGGCGGAAAAGGTGTCGGCGCGCCTTCAGAAGGAACGTGCCGCGTCACCCACTCTCAAGTAGAGTCCGGCTTCAGCCGGACCTGTCTGTGACTTGACATTGGCCGATCGCATCCGCATCGTCGCCCTCGGCGACTCGACGACGGCCGGCACACCGGGCTGGCTGTCTCCGATCGAGGCGCCCCCGGCCGGACGCGGAGACGAGAACAGCCAGTACGCGTACTGGCTGATGCAGGCGCTCCCAGAATGGGACGTGCTCAATCGCGGCGTGAACGGCGAGCGGAGCGATCAGATCGCGCAGCGGTTCGATCGTGACGTCGTCAGCGCCCGGCCGAGAGCGGTCGTGATCATCGCCGGCGTCAACGACGTGTATCAGGGTCGGCCCGTGGAGCACGTCACGGAGCAGCTGCGAGGCATGTACGACAGCGCGGCGCGCGCGGGGATTCCCGTCGTGGCCGGAACGATCATTCCCTACAACACCGCGACAGCCGACCAGAACAGCCGCATGCACGAGATCAACGAATGGATCCGGACGCAGGCGCCGACACGACGCGGGTGGCGATCGTCGATACCCGAGCCGCGGTGGCGAGCCCCGGGAATCCGGACATCCTGGCGGACACACCCGACCAGCTGCACCCGTCGCCAGAGGGCTACCGGTTGATGGCGGAGGCGATCGGCCCCGTCCTGGCGCGCGTGCTGGGGGACTGACAGGTCTGTATGCTTGGTAGTGAGCGACGGCCCCCGGGCGTCTGAGGCTCCTTTCCAGCATTCCACGCAGCTCGGCCGTGGAATGCCATTCGCAGCATGGGACGAAATATGCGCTGGCTGACTCGGCTTGCTGTTTCCACGGTGTGCGCGGTCGCTGTGCTCGGTCTGCCGCGCAGGCGCCCAGATCAAGGTGAGCACGCAGACCGTCCGGCGTCTACGTCACCGTCACCGACAAGGATCGAGCGTCTCGTCCCGGATCTCGCGCAAGAGGACTTCGAGATCTACGACAACGGCAAGCTGCAGACGCTGACGACGTTCGACAACGAGCCGACGCCGATCACGGTCGTCGTGATGCTCGACACGAGCGGCAGCATGACGCTGGCGCTCGACCGCGTGAAGCAGGGCGCGGAAGCAGTTCATCATGCGCCTGCTGCCTGAAGACAAGGGCAAGGTCGGCGCGTTCAACGACAAGATCGCAGTTCGAGCCGGGCGAAGGACTGACGTTCACGAGCGATCGCGATCGGCTGATTCGACACCTGCAGAACGATCTCGACTTCGGCTACCCGACGCGGCTGTACGACGCGGTGGACTACGAGCATCCAGCAGCTGCGATCGGCGTCAGGGACGGAAAGTGGTGCTGGTGTTCACCGACGGCGACGACACGGCCAGCCGCTCGGTCCGGACGACGTGATCGAACGCGCGCGGATCGAAGATGTGATGGTCTACTCGATCGGCCTCGAGACCGACATCTTCGACGGGCAGTCAGCGCGTGCGCTCGTCGCCCGGATCGCGGGTTGAAGAAGCTGTCGGAAGAGACGGGCGGCGGGTTTTTCATGTTGAAGAAGCAGGACGAGCTCGGCCCGACGTTCACGCGCGTCGCGCAGGAGCTGCACAGCCAGTACGTCACTTGGGTTTCACACCCGCAACACTCGACGGCAAGATCCACAAACTCGAAGTGCAGAGTCAAGACGGCCGGGGATGACGGCCCGCGCGCGCAAGAGCTACGTGGCCACCGCGTCGACCACGCCACCGGCCGGGAAATAGCCCCCTGCCACGGGTGTCACGAAATGCTCACAATTTCATGACACTCTCGTACTAAACTTTCGCCGGGTAGTGGCCCGTCTAACACCTAGAAGGAGAAAGGACGGCAGAACGGCCATGTTTGAATGGGATTTCTCCAGCAACGCGGACGCGCTGGTGGCGCTGTCTGCTCGTGTGCGCCCTCGCTCGTAGTCGCGCTCGCCTGAAGGCTCTTCGGTCGAGGTCACCCGCCCGAGATGGTCGGGATCACCTCCACGACATCGCCTCCTGCAGCGCGCGATCGCGCGCGTGGTACAAGCAGCATCTCGTCGTTCACCGCGAAGTTGAACACCGAGTCGTCCAGCTGATCGCGGAAGCCGGGGATCCGCCGATCGAGCACGTCGACGAGCTCGGCGATCGTGGCGACGGGCTCGTGCACCTCGAGCGTGTCGCAGGCGCTGACGCGCAGCGTCGACGGGAAGCCGCACGGTGATCATGCGCCGAGCACCGCCTCCAGCTGCTGGCGCCAGCCGTCGCGTCGGCACACCTTCCGGCGTCGAGGTTCGAGATCTCGTAGAAGCGCGTCAGCATCGCGTCGAACTCGCGCGCGATCGATGCTTCTCGCCCTCGTACGCGCCGACGGTGATCGGCTCGTCGAACCAGCGGTCGGGCAGCGTGTCGTCGCGCGCGGCGGACGCCGAGGCGGCCGATTGATCAGCCGCTCGACGCCCATGATGTTCAGGCCGATGCGATCGAGCTCGTCGGCCGCGAACTCGAGCCCGGTCACGTTGGCCGATCTGCGTCGCGAACTCTTCGAGGCCCGGCAGCGACGGGCTGTTGAACAGTTTCGTCGTGAAGCGGCACATGCCGACGGCGTCGCCGACGCGCGTAGATGTTCTCGCAGACGCGAACCGCGCGCTCCTTGCTGCTCGTAGCTGTTCGGCGCGGCGCTGACGGGCGCGCCGTACAGCCGCTCCTTGAACGCGGGATCGTCGTTGATGCGCGCGTTGATCTCGAGCGTCACGCGGTTGCGCAGGTGATCCATCCCGCGCGTCGCGACGGCCAGCCCGAGCGCGAACGCCTTCAGGATCCGCGCGTCGTGCGGATCGCTCTGCATCAGCCCCTTGACCGCCATCCGGTACTTCAGCGCCTCTGCCGGGTAATGCCCCTTCTCGACCGCGCGCGTGCTGTCGGCCAGCGACGTCGCCGAAACCCTCGCGGCGCGACATCAGGAACAGCAGCTGCTCGACGACGTCGGCGTTGCCCCACGTCAGATCGAGGCCGCCGGTCTGCGTCCGCGTGATGATGCCGCGCTGGAACAGCTCCATCGCCCACGCGATCGCCGATCCGGTCGACGCCGTGTCGAGCCCGAGATCGTTGCAGATGTTGTTCAGGCGGATGACCGACTTCGATGCGATCGATCGCCGATGTTCGGGCCGAACTTGCCGAGCGTCACGTACTCGGGACCGTCGCCGCGTCCGTAGCGGTCCGCCGCGTCGGTGTTCAGCTCGTTCAGCGGCCGGCAGTTGACCGGGCAGCGGAAGCAGCCGGCCATCCCGGGGCGATACGGCGTGATGTGCTCGGCGTCGAGCCGATCGGTCCAGGTCGTCTCCTGATTGTTCTTCGTCCCCATCGCGCCCAGCATCCGGCTCGGCTTGTAGAGGAACGGCGTCCCCGTCGTCTTCAGCGCGTGCTTGACGACCGACGTGTCGAGCAGCTTCTGCGCGATCGTGCGGTTGTAGCCCTTGTAGGGCTGCGCGGTTTCGAAGTCGCGCGTCTGGCCCTGGACGACGATCGCCTTCAGCTTCGAGCGATCCCATCTTCGCGCCCGGGCCGCCGCGCGCGTAGCAGGCCTTCGGGCCCGCCATGATCGCGCTCGTCAGCACGAGGTTCTCGCCGGCGCGCGTGATGTTGACCATCGCCAGGTCGCGCGCCCACGTGCCGCCGAAGTCCTGCGGGATGCGCTCGCGCATGTCGATGTTGTCGAGGCCGACGTACGGCGTCGCGTCGAGGAACTCGATCTCGCCGTCCTTCGACGATGCAGCAGCGTCCACGCCGGCGCCCGCCCGTACAGCACGATGTGATCGATGCCGTTCATGCGGATGAACGACGGGAAGTAGTCGCCGGCGTTCGAGTCCATGATGACGCCCGACTCCGGCGACCACGACGTCGCGTTGCCGCGCGCGGCGCTGGGAACGATGCCGGTCAGCACGCCGGATCCGAAGATCAGCGGAACGTCGGGATGGAGCGGCTGCAGCGACTCGTCGAGCAGCCGGTGCAGGTAGAACATGTTGGCGCCGCGTCCGGCCGAGCAGCGTCGTGACGACCGCGCAGCGGCGTGTAGCCGCGCTGCGACCTCGCGCCGCTCGAGGTCGACGAAGACGGTGCGCCCTGCGTCGGATACTGCGGCGCCCTGGGCAGCTCGGCGACGAGACGCGCGACGCGGTCGCGAATTGCCATGATCCCAGTATAGCGGGGGAGGGTGCTCGAGGTGCGCCGGGTGCTGGAGGTGCTGGGCTGGCTGCTACAATGCGGCGGACCTTTTTCAAGAGGGTGGAGCAACCTATGAGACAGCTCGCGGTGATTCTCGCGATCGGCCTGACCGCCGCGTGCGGACAGAGCCAGCAGCAGAAGGAGGCGGAGCAGGCGAAAGCTGCGGCCGAGCAGGTGGCCAAGGGAGCCGAGCAACTGGCGAAGGGCGCGGAGCAGGGGGCGCAGCAGGCAGCCAAGGGCCTCGAGCAGATGGCCAAGGGGCTCGAAGCCATGGCCAGCGGCGCTGCGGGCGCCGACGGGAAGCCCGTGAGCCCCGTGAGCTTCAGGGACCTCCAGACGCTGTTTCCGGATCTCGACGGCTGGGAGAAGGGCAAGCCCACCGGCGAACGCATGACGAGCCCGTTCGCGTTCTCCACCGCCGACGTGCGCTACACGAAGGGCGAGTCACGCATCGAGCTGAAGATCGTCGATTCCGGATTCAATCAGCTTCTGCTCACGCCGTACGCGATGTTCCTGCAGGCCGGCTACGAGAAAGAAACGCAGAACGGCTACGAGAAGTCCACGACCGTCGCGGGTCAGCCCGGCTGGGAGAAGTGGAACGATTCGGGCAAGGACGGTCAGGTCAACGCGCTCGTGGCGAAACGCTTCGTGATGACGATCGAGGGCCGCAACGTCGACAGCGTCAAGGTGCTCCACGACGGTGGCAGGGAAGGTCGATCTGGCCAAGTTGGGGGCGATGAAATAGGGCGAGGGTGCTGTGCGTGCCTGAGGGTGCTGGTGCCAGAGTGCTGAAAGGTGAGGCGGGTGGATGCGTTCGGTTATCGTGCTTGGTGCGGCGGTGGTCATGATCGCGGCTGACGGACAGCTTCCGGGCGATCGGCCCGCGGCGAATCCGCGGGCGACGCGGTCGGTGGTGCTGGCGCGGAACGGGATCATCGCGACGAGTCAGCCGCTCGCGTCGGCGGCGGGGCTTCGCGTGCTGCAGCAGGGTGGCAACGCCATCGATGCCGCCGTCACGGCGGCCGCTGTCCTCTCGGTCGTCGAGCCGACGATGAACGGTCTCGGCGGCGACCTGTTTGCGATCGTCTACGACGCGAAGACGAAGACGGTCCGCGGGTTGAACGCCAGCGGGCGCGCCTCCGCCGCGGCGACGCCCGCGGAATTCACACGACGGGGACTGACCGATATCCCCTATCGGGGCGTCCTGTCGGTCAGCGTGCCGGGCGTCGTCGACGGCTGGCACGAGCTGCTCTCGAAATACGGCACGCATTACGCTGGCGCGCGCGATCGAACCGGCGATTGGCTACGCGCGCGATGGATTCGCCGTCAGCGAGATCATCGCCACCCAATGGAAGGCCGAAGAGCAGGTGCTCGCGCAGCGATCCGGCCGCGGCGGCGACGTTTCTGCCCGGCGGCCGCGCGCCCGCGACCGGTGACGTCTTCCGCAATCCGAAGCTCGCTGCCACGCTGGAGCAGATTGCGCGCGGCGGACGCGACGCGTTCTATCGCGGGCCTGTTGGCGCCGCGATCGCCGCCGACATCAAGCGGCGCAACGGCATGATCACTGCCGAAGACCTTGCCGCCGCACCGCTCCGACTGGATCGAACCGATCTCGACGACCTATCGCGGCTACGAGGTGCTCGAGCTGCCGCCGAACACGCAGGGAATCGCCGCGCTCGAGATGCTGAACATCCTCGAGGGCTACGACGTCAAGGCGCTCGGCCACAACTCCGCCGCCTACCTGCACCTGCTGGTCGAAGCGAAACGGATCGCGTTTGCGGATCGCGACGCGTGGCTGGCCGACCCGTCGTCGGTTCCGCCCGACGTCCTGAGGCGCCTGGCGTCGAAGGAATATGCGGCCGAACGACGCCGCGAGATCGATCTTCAGCGTGCCGCGCGTGACTACCGGCCGTTGGTGCTCGGCAAGAGCAGCGCGGAGATCGAGGCTCATCCCGAGGCGCGTGGCGACACGATCTACCTCACGGCAGCCGATCGCAACGGCAACGTCGTGTCGTTGATTCAGTCCATCTACGAAAGCTTCGGCGCCGGCATCGTCGCGGGCGACACGGGCATCGCGCTGCACAACCGCGGCAGCCTGTTCTCGCTCCAGCCCGGACATCCGAACGTGATTGCTCCCGGCAAGCGGCCGTTTCACACGCTGGTCCCGGCGATGGTGCTGCGAGAAGCGGCCGTGGCTGTCGTTTGGCGTCATGGGCGGCGACATGCAGCCGCAGGGGCACGTCCAGGTCCTGCTGAATCTGATCGACTTCGGCATGAACGTGCAGGAAGCCGGTGAAGCGCCGCGATTCCGGCATTCGTCCAACGGACTCGCGCTGGAGTCAGCGATCGGCGGAGACGTGCGCGCGGCCCTCGAGACACGAGGGCACCGTGTGATGACGGCCTTTGGCGCGTTCGGTGGCTTCCAGGGAATCCTGATCGACCCGAAGTCCGGCGTGATGATGGGAGGTTCGGATCCTCGCAAGGACGGACAGGCAGTCGGATACTGAGAAAACCTTCTCACGATTTCGATCCGTGTTGTCCGTGTGTCCGCGGCGCTAGCGCTGGATCTTGATGCCGCTGCGTTCCTGAAGCGCGGGGAGCACGGTCTTCAGCGCCGGGTCCTCGATGCGCAGGATGATGGGGTCCCCCGACGTCATCAAGATGATCCAGTTCCGCTCGCCTCTGAAGAAGCCCATGGGCCCGAGATCGATGCGGCTCTCGACTTCCTGCCCGTTCGCGTCACGCCACTTGGGCTGCTTCGAGCGCGCGTAGAAAATGCCTTTCAGCGACGAGTACGGGATCGACACGATCGATGTTCCGGCGGCACCCTCCAGGACGGCAAGGTGCCGATCGCCCAGCTGGAGCGATCCCGACCCGTTCGCGGGCTTTCCCGCCGTCCGTCGCCAGCATGCGCACCTGATTGAACGTCACGGCCGGGAGCGCCGGCTTCTCCGGCTCCGGCGGCGTCGGCGTCGCCGCAGGCGGCGGGGGCGTCTCTTTGGGTTTGGTCTCCGCTGAGCCACGCGCGCCTCGGGCACCAGTTGCGTCCGAAGGCGGCACCGTCCCCGGCGTCGCGCTCTTGCGCGGATCCGGTTTCACGGGAGGCGACGACGGCACGGCGCCGGCGGTCGCGATCGTTCGATCCTTGGCCGGAGGTGTCGTTCCGGGAGGAGTCGCGGGTACTCGTTCTGTGGTCGACGTCGGCACCGCGGGCTTGTCTCCGGCTGCGGGTGACGGCGGCGGTGGCAGCGGAGCCGTGGGCGGCGCAGAAACGGGCGCCGGAGGCTGAACGGGCGGCGTGCCACCCGCCGCAGGCGTGGACGGCGTGACCGCGGCGGTCTGCGTTGGCTGCGGGGTCGAACCCCCGCGAAGCGCCGCGAACGCGAGCAGCGCGATTCCGACCACCACGATGACCACCAATGCGCCGAGGGCCGCCAGATGTTGACGGCCGAGCACGACCGTTGTCGTGCGCTCGGGTGCCGGCGTGTTCGTCGGAGTGGGCAGCGTCGCGACCGGCTGCGGCGCGCTCATCGGCACGGTCGATCGTGAGCTGGGTGTCGGCGCTGGCGATACCATCGAGGTTCGACCCGGCGTCGGTGTTCCCCTCGGCTGCGTCAGATCCGCGTCGAGCAGCAGGCCCGGAGGCGACGGCGTCGAGAGCGTCGGCAGCTCGCCAATCGTCTGCGGAATGACGGCGGCCGCGAGCGCCGCGCGGAATTCTTCGGCGCTCTGGAATCGATCCGAGGGCGGCTTCGCGAGGGATCGCTCGACAATCGTCGCGCACCACGGCGGCAAGTCGGGACGGAACGTGGCGATCGGCGTCGGCGCGTCCGCAATTTGCTTCTGCACCATCGAGATTGCGGTGTCCGCGTCGAACGGAAGACGTCCCGACAGCAGGCGGTAGAACACGACGCCGACCGAATACAGATCGGCGCGGCCGTCGATCTCGCGGCCGAGGACCTGTTCCGGCGCCATGTACGCCGGCGTCCCCATCATGTAGCCGCCATGCGTGAAGTGCTCGCTGCCAAGTACGCGAGCGATCCCGAAGTCCATCACTTTGATGGCGCCGGCCTCCGTGATCATCAGGTTGGCGGGCTTCAGGTCGCGGTGCACGACGCCGGCGCGGTGCGCGTGTCCGAGCGCGTCGAGCACCTGCATGCAGAGATGCGCGGCCTGGGGCGGCGCCAGCGGGCCCAGCCGATCGGCCAGGTCGTGAAACGTCTCGCCCCGCACGAACTCCATGACCATGACCAGCTCGTCTTCCTGGTGATGGAGCTCGAAGAGCGTCGCGATGCCGGGATGATTCAGCCGCGCGAGCGTGACGGCTTCGGCGCGGAACCGCTTCAGGAGATCGGGATCGGTCAGATCCGGATTGAGGACCTTGATCGCCACCTCGCGGTCGAGCGTCTCGTCGACCGCCTTGTAGACGGTGCCCATGCCGCCGCGGCCGAGCTTTTCGACGATACGGTACTTACCGAGACTGGTGCCGATCATCTGGGGCAGCTGAGTTTTTCAGTTTAGGTGCGCCACTCCGCGCTTGTCAACGAGACCAACCCCTCGCCTACAAGCGGAATCCATGCCGTAATGGATCCGCCTCGTCAATTACGAAACTGTGGTCCCCGGTAATGTAAGCCTCGCCTTCTATTTCCGGCAGAATCGCCGGAATATCGCCCACCATGACCTCGCCGGCGATACGGCCCTGGAACCGGGTCCCGATGATGCTTTCGTGGACAAAAGTCTGCTCGGGGCCGAGCAGCCCCATGGCGGAGAGGACCGCCATGACGGCGCAGGTTCCGGTTCCGCACGGCGAGCGGTCGACTTCGGCATCCGCGAAGATCGTGACGTTCTTCAAGTCCGCGTCTTCGGACGTTGGCGGACCGGTGAAGATCGTCCCGTAAATCCCGTGCAGGCCCGGCTCGTTGGGGTGCGAGACGCGCACGGCGGCCTCGACCGCCCGCGCGATCGTCATGCCGGCGCGCCGCAGGTCGGCGAGCCGATCCGCGGCGACGGGAATGCCCGCCGCCTCGCTGTCGACAATCGCGTAGAACGCGCCGCCGAACGCGACATCTGCGCGGAGATCGCGGTTCCCCAGACGAATCGGCAGACCCGCGTACAGGATGAAGGAGGGCACGTTCCTGAAGCTGACGCTCGTCACGCGCGTCTGTCCCTGGTCGGTGGACGTGCGCGCTGTGGCCGTCACGGGACCCGCAGGTGAATCGAGCACGATCGTGTCGCGACCGGCTCGAGTCGTAATCAGCCCGCGCTCGAGGGCGATCGTCACGACCGCGATGACGCCGTGGCCGCACATCGTGCTGTAGCCGGCGTTGTGCATGAAGAGCACGCCGGCGTCCGACTCAGCATGCTCGGGTTCGGTCAGGAGCGCGCCGTACATGTCGGTGTGTCCGCGCGGCTCGAGCATCAGCGCCCTGCGCAGGTGATCCTGGTGCTCGCGCACCCATTCGCGCCGCTCCAGCATCGTCTTTCCTTCGACGCGGGGGAAACCGTCGACAATCAGGCGCAGCGGCTCGCCGGCCGTATGGGCGTCGATGGTGCGGAGGGTGGTCATAGTGGCGCTCGGCGCTCGGGCGGTCGGCCTCCGATGACCGACGATCGGGCATGGGTTGAGCGGAAGGCGCCGCAATTATAAGCTGTCGCTGCGGAATCCGGTGTCGAGCGCCAAACCCCGAGCCCTGACCCCGAGCGCCGAACGCCGAGCGCCGACTGAACATGCTCTTACTCTCTGAATCCGACATCCGCTCCCTGCTGTCGATGGACGACCTCATCGAGACGATGCAGGCCGCGCTTTCCCAGTATTCGGCGGGGCGCGTGCAGCAGCCGCTCAGGTCCGTTCTGGAGGTCGGCGCGGGCCATTCGTTCTTCGGTGTGATGCCGGCCTTCCTCCCCGAGAGCGGCGCACTCGGGACGAAGCTGGTTACCGTTTTTGGCAGCAACGCGGCGATCGGACTTCCCAGCCACCTTGCCACGATCGTGCTCCTCGACTCGACGACAGGCGAACTGCTGTCGGTCATGGACGGCAGATACATCACCGAAGCGCGGACGGCGGCGGTGTCCGCCGTGTCGGCGAGGCTCCTGGCGAACCCCGGCGCGGGCGTACTGGCCATCGTCGGATCCGGAGTTCAGGCGCGAAGTCACCTGAGAGCCGTGAGCCGGGTGCGCACGCTGAAGGAGGTTCGCGTCTGGAGCCCGAACGAAGCCCATCGCCGCGCGTTCGCCGAATCAATGCAGAAGGAGTCGACTGCGCGAATCCATCCGGCCGCGACCGCGCAGGACGCCGTCGCCGGTGCCGACCTGGTGGTCCTGGCCTCGTCGTCGCGCGAGCCGGTCGTGCGGAGCGAATGGATTGCCGATGGGGCGCACATCTGCGCGGTGGGTGCGTGCCGCCCGGATCAGCGTGAGATGGACTCGGCGCTCGTCAGGCGCGCTCGTGTGTTCGTGGATTCGCGGACGGCGGCGCTCGCTGAAGCCGGCGATCTGGTAATACCGATCAAGGAAGGCGCGATCGATGTTCGACACATCGCGGGTGAGCTGGGCGAGCTGGCTGCCGGTTCGGCCACCGGACGCGAAGCGCCCTCGCAGGTGACGCTCTTCAAATCGCTGGGGCTGGCGGTGGAAGATGTGGCGGCCGCGCAGCTCGCCTACACACGAGCAACCGAGCGCGGCCTTGGACGGGGAGTGGTGCTGTAGCGCGGAACGTCAGTTCCGCATCGGACCCTCAGAGCCTGTTCCTGTTCTTCTTCTTGGCTTCGATCCAGCGCTTTTTCATCATCTCGGAAATGCGCTTGCGTCCTTCCGCCGTCATGGGCGCACGCCGCCGGACAGGGCGGTCGGCCGCCGCGGTGGCGGCAGCAAGGGCACCTTTGCGAGCCGCTCCCCCGATCCGGGCTCGCAGCCTGGCAGCCTGGGCGGTAAGCGCGGCGAGCCGATCGCGCGTTTCGACGATCTCGCGCTCGAGACCTCCAAGCGCCCAACCGATCATCTCCGCTGACCTGAGCAGCACGTCACCGCGATTCCCCCTCCGTCGGCCTCGTGGCATGTGTGAATCCCCTTTGAAATAGCCTCCCAATCAGCCATTGCTATCATATTCCCATGGGGTTCGGCCGGCCAACGCACGCGCTCGTGTCTTCCGGTCTCGCGCTTGTGCTGGGAATTCCGGCGGCGCAGGCGCAATCATCGGTTGCAGAGGCGGAAGCGCTGCGTCAGCGGGCCACGAATCTTGCCTACGATCTTCAGCACGAAGAAGCCATCGATCTCCTGAGAAAAGCCGTGGTGATGGCTCCTGACGAGCCGTCGACGCACCGGAGCCTGGCGAGCGTCGTGTGGCTGCACTTGCTCTTCCTCCGCGGCGCGGTCACCGTGGATCACTACCTCGGCTCGTTCAGCCGATCGACCGTGAACCTGCAGAAACCGCCTGCCGCCCTGGACGCCGAGTTTCGGACGCACATCGCGAAGGCCATCGAGCTGGCGGAGCGCCGCGTCGCCGCGCGCCCGAAGGATCCGCAGGCTCACTACGATCTCGGGGCGGGCTCGGACTGCACGCCTCCTATGTGGCGTCGATCGAGGGCCGGATGCTCGCGGGCTTTCGCGCGGCGAGCCGGGCCTACGACGAGCACGAAAAAGTGCTCACGCTGGATCCGTCGCGGAAGGATGCCGGACTCACCGTCGGGACGTACCGCTATATAGTCTCGACGTTATCCCTGCCCATGCGCCTCATGGCCTACGTGGCTGGCTTCGGCGGCGACAAGAAACGCGGCATCCAGATGATCGAGGATGCATCCAGGGCCGGGGGGGACAACCGCACCGACGCCCTGTTTGCCCTCATCCTCGTCTACAACCGGGAGCGCCGCTGGGACGAGGCGCTGAGCGTCCTCCAGGAACTGGGTCGGCTGCATCCCCGTAACAGGTTGATAGTGCTGGAAGAAGGTTCGACGGCGTTGCGTGCCGGCCGCAATGAGCTGGCCGAGACGCGCCTGACCGACGGCCTCAAGATGCTGGCTGGGGCGACCGGCCCGCGAATGCCGGGTGAAGAGGGGCTGTGGCGGTACAAGCGTGGCGCGGCCCGGGTCGCGCTCGGCCGCCGGGACGCGGCCCAGGACGACCTTCGTACCGCGACTTCTCCCGGCGCCCAGGCGTGGGTGCAGGGCCGAGCCCGAGTCGAGCTGGGCCGGGTGGCGCTCTCGCGCGGCGATCGAAGCGCGGCGGCCGGGGAAGCACGGCAGGCGCAGGCGCTCTGCCAGCAGGGCAACGATCCGACCTGCCTGAACGACGCGCGAAGGCTGCTCAGGGACAGCGATGGCCGTTAAGGTCAAAACCTGGATCTGGATCGTCGTCGGCATCGTCGCGTGCGGCATTCTCTGCGTGATCGCGGTGGCAGGCGCCGGGATCTATTTCTTCTCGCAGCATTTCGAAACCAAGGCAGCCTCGAGCGAGTCCGCGGGGCTCGAGTTCGAGCAGGCGAAATCACGCTTCGTCGGACAGAAGCCGCTCATCGAGCTCGACGAGCGCGGCCGTTTCAAGCGAACGAATCCGGATCGCCCGGCGCGCGGCGATACGCGGACGCCGGATCAGCTGAACGTGCTGGCGTTCGATCCGGACGACCAGCGGATCGTCAAGGTCACCGTCCCGTTCTGGCTGCTCCGGTTGAAGACGCGCGGCGCGACCGTCGACTTCAACGGCGGCCGCATGGACCTCGACGACCTCAAGTTGAGCGTCGAGGACCTCGAGCGTTTCGGTCCCACGCTCATCGTCGACCACACGACGTTGGACGGTGAGCGTGTCCTCGTCTGGTCGCAGTAGCTGTCCTTTCAACGCGACCCCTGCCAGCATCCTGCGTGTTTTTCGGCCGAATTTCGCATGCCAGGCCGGGTCTGATTCTTGCGGTTCACGGCGGTCGGGAACGTAAGCGTCCCGGGAGAAACGACCATGAACCGACTCTATCTCGTGCCCGCTCTCGGCGTGCTCGGTCTCGCGCTGGCTGCTCCCGCTCACGCGCAATTCGGCATCAATCGTCCGGCCTACGCTGACCAGGCGCAGCCGTACTACGAAGCGCGGCGGGTCGCGTACGACAACGGATATCGTGAAGGCCTGAAGGAAGGCGAGCGCGACGCTCGCCGGCGCGACACATTCAACTATCAGGACGAGCGGACCTGGCAGCGCGCGGACAAAGGGTTCCACCGAAGCTTTGGCGATCTCGGCAGGTATCAGCAGTCGTTCCGATCCGGATACGGAACCGGGTACTCCGACGCGTATCGCCGGTTTGCACCGAACTACGGCAACGGCGGGTACGGCCGCGCGGTCCCGCAGCAGCGCGGGTACCCGGGTTATCCCGGACAGTATCCGAGCTCTCCCGGATCTTCGAACTATCCCGGATCGAATCGGTACCCTGGCCGGTCCGGCTACGGTTACAGCCCGGCGTTCTCAAACGGCACGAACGACGGATATGCGAAGGGACTCGAGGACGCGCGCGACCGCGATTCATACGACCCGAACCGGCACAAGTGGTTTCGATCGGGCGATCACGACTACCGGAACGAGTACGGTCCGAAGCAGCAGTACATGGATCTGTATCGTCAGGGCTTCAGGGAAGGCTACGACCGCGCTTATCGGTCGGCGGGATACGGACGATCGGAGCATTCACAGTGACTGTCCATGTGTCCGATTCAGCTGCCAGGAAGCGTTTCATGCGGCCGAGGAACGTCGCCGGCGCGTCAGTGACGGCGACGTTCGCGGCGGCATCCCGAGCCAGATTCAACTGGGCGCGCCGCGTGATGGCGGCAAGCCCGACCTCCTCGATGGCCCGGTGATCCGCGGCGCCCAGGCGCCGGAAGAGCTCGGCATCCAGCTCGAGGACGACGGTGTCGCCACGCGCCACCACCGTTGCCGATCGCGGATCACCGGTGAGGAGCGACATCTCGCCGAAGTATCCGCCCTTGTCGATCGTCGCGACCTCGCGCCGATCGGGCTCGAGCACGACCGCGGCAAGCCCCGAGCACACGATGAACATCGACTGGCCCGGTGCATCCTGCCGGACGATCGCTTCCCCGTCGCCATACAGGCGCATCGATGAGGCCGCCGCGATCTCGCGACGCTGATCCTCGCTCAACCTCGCGAGGAGATCGACGCCGGCCAGGACGCGCTCCCTTTCGCGCTGGCGTGTCGCCGCGTCCGGCTCCGGCCACTCACGCGAATAGCCGACCTCGATCGGCCAGGGGATTTCGATACCGTGCCGCGCGAACGCGTAGAAGATGGCCGTCCGCGCTTCGTCGCGCGCCTCGTCGTCGAACTCGTAGTCCCCGATCCAGAACCGCGCGCGATAGGTGATGGCGGACGCGTCGAAGCTGACGAGCAGCGCATCCGGGGGCGGGACGCCGAGGACGCGCCGGACCTGCGCCGAGCGCCTCGAGGATCGCCGCCTTGACGTCCGCCGGCGTGCTCAGATAGCTCGCCCCGACATCGACCTCGAGCCTCGTCGGCACCGCCGGCTCCGAGTAGTTCGTGATCGCTTCCTTCGCGACGACGTTGTTCGGCACGATGACGAAGTTGCCCGACTTGGTGCGGAGCTTCGTCGCGCGCCAGGTGACTTCCGCGACCCGCCCCTCGAAGTCGCCGACCGTATCCAGTTGCCGATCCGGAACGGCTTCTCGCTCTGGATGGCCAGCCCGGCGAACGCGTTGCCGAGCGTGTCCTGCAGCGCGAAGCCGACGACGACGGCGCTGACGGCCGAGGTCGTGAGCAGCTTGTCCTCGAAGACGAACGTCGCAATCAGCACGAACAGGCCGATGACGATCGCGTCCTGCAGGATCGACGGGAACGCGTCCGGTACGCGATCGGCCCGCAGCGGGTTGATCAACGTGACGACGAGCAGGTTGATCGTGGCGGCCGCGAACGCGAGCTTCTCGAGCGCGCGCAGCTCGCTGATCGGAGCCGGGCAGGACGCCGGGTGCGAACGCACTGAACGATGTTGAAGAGGATGTAGACCGCGAAGAGGAAGAGGGAGAGCCTGAGCTTCCGCTTGACGAGGCGGTTGACGGTCAGGCTCGCGATCGCAAGCGTCGCGGCCAGCGCCGCGACGCCCATGATCAGGTGACCCGGATAGTGCTGCATGCAGCAGTCTGGGATTCTGCTACGCGATGCCCTTCTTGAATTCGGCGAGCTCGGCGGCCGTCACGGTCACGTTCAGCTTGGTCTTCGTCGCTCCACCCGTCGCATCGCGATCGGGGACGCCTCCCTCGGCGCCGGCCGAGGCGGTCTGCTGACTGTTCTGCGCCTGTGAACCGCCGGAGAGCTTCAGGCTGCCAAGGCCGAAGCCTTTCTTTTTCGGCTCTTCCTTCTTCGGCTCTTCTTTCTTTTCTTCTTCCTTCTTCGCCTCGGTTCCGCCTCCGCCGCCGGTGAGGCCCTTGGCGTCCTCGACCGACATCGCGATGTCCGCTGCGGCCTTGGCGTCGAACGTGATGTTCTGCTTGTAGCGCGCCTCGACGGTCGCGGTCGCGGTGAGCTTGTTCTTCTTGATCGTTTCGGCGATCTTGTCGACCCGCTCCTTGATTTTCGGGTGCGAGGCGAACAGCCCGTTCGGCTCCTGACGCGACTTGTTGCGCTCGGCGATCCGGTTCAGCACGTCGGCCAGTCCGTTCGGCGCGTAGCCGACCTTGTTGGCGAGGTCGATGCCGACCCTGTCCGATTCCAGTTCGTCGTCGCGGCTGAATGCCCCCTCGAACATGATGTCGTACGTCTTCTGCGCGAGCTGGCCGATGACGAAGCCGCCCAGCCCCTGCTGGCCCGCTTCCTGAGTTCCGAGCTGTACCGTCTGCCCCTTCTGGATCTGCCGGATGGTGTGCTTCGCGGTGACGTGCGTGATTTCGTGGCCGAGCACGCCGGCGAGCTCCGCTTCGTTCTTGACCAGGCCAAGCAGGCCGCGGGTGACGTGGACGAATCCGCCCGGCGTGGCGTACGCGTTGACGCCGTCGGTGTCGAGGACGATGAACTGCCAGTCGAGACCGGGCCGCGTGCTGACCTGGGCGAGCACGCTGCCGACGAGCGACACGTACTTCGTGACCTTTGCTCCTGGAGCACGCCGAAGCGGTCGCGCAGCTTCGTGCTGACCTGCTCGCCGATCTGCCGCTCTTCCTGATCGCTGATATTCAGGTCGGCGACCTTCTTCGCTTTGTCGACGCCCTTGCCGATCTTGTCGAGCGCGCCGAACTGGGCGTAAGCGGGCGTCGTGGTCAGGAGAAGCGCGAGCGCGCATGCCGCTTTCGTCATTTTCTTGATTCCTTGCCTGGTTGTGCTTCCTGGGCTGTCGTGTGCAACGGAGAGGCCGCCTGCACTTCGAAAATCGCGACCGGTTTCGTCTTGCCCTTGACGACCACTTCGCCGAGCGACCGGATCTCGTAACGCCCCTTCAACCGGGACCGGGTCGCGTCGCTAATGATAATGCGGCACCCGAAGTCCTTGTTCAGCGATTCGAGCCTGGCGCCGAGGTTCACGTTGTCGCCGATCACGGTGTAACTCATGATGGACGACGACCCGATGTTGCCGGCGATCATGTCGCCCGAGTTGACGCCAATCCCGATGTCGAGCTGAGCGCGGCCTTCGCCGGCCCACGTTCTGTTGAGCTCCCCCAGCTCGGCGACCATGTCCGCCGCCGCCGCCACCGCGTGCTCGGCATGATCAACGTCGTCGACCGGCGCGCCGAACAGGGCCATCACCATGTCGCCAACGAACTTGTCGACCGTCCCGCGATGCCGGAACACGATCTCGACCATCCGCGAGAAATACTCGTTCAGCTGCGAGACCAGTTCTTCCGGGTTGCCCCGTTCGGTCACCGCCGTGAAGCCACGGATGTCGGAGAACAGAACCGTCATCTCGCGCCGGGCGCCCCCCAGCACCGCCAGCTCGGGGTCGGCGAGCAGACGGTCGTAGACGTCCCTCGACACGTATCGGCCGAAGAGCTTGCTGACTTTTCGCTTCTCCCGGTCCTCGACGAAGTACCGGTAGGCGGTGCCGACGAAGAGCGCCAGCGCGCCCGCGGCAACCGGCTGCGACCATGTTGAGCCAGCTCCCGCCGCCGAGGGCCCAGGTCGTGAACGCCACCCAGCCCGCCGATCGCCAGGATGGTGCCAGCGGCCGCGGCCGCGAACGGCAGGAACGCCGCCATCAGCCCACGGCCGACCGCGCCCGCCGTGGCCGCCAGCAACCGGGTCCAGCCCGGGCGCCGGCGCGATGAACCGGTTCGTAAGCAGGCTGTCCGCCATGCTCGCGTGGAGCTGGATGCCGGGCATCACGCCGGCGCCTGCACTGCCGAAAGGCGTCGGGAAGGCGTCGACCCAGCCCGCGGCGTTGAGGCCGACGAAGACGATCTTGTCCTTGAACACGGAAGGATCGACGAGCGGAGGCTTACCCTCAATGAGCAGATCCTCGGACATCAGCAGGTGCCGCAGCTCGAACGATTGAAACGGGCTCTTCCCGTCCACGAGCGCCGGCGCCCTGTAATCGATCAACATCGTCAGCTGCTGGTGCACCACGTCGGATCGGACGACGTCTCGGACCGGAACCGGCACGAGCGGAATGCGCCGATCGCGCACGCGGATTCCGTCGCCCTCGAGCACGACCTCTTCGGGCTTGAATCCGCCCGCCGCCAGAGCGGCGGCGATGCCGAGCGACGGCATGTATTTGTCGCCCTGTCGGACGAACGGTGGAATGCGCCGCGCAGGTCCGTCGACGTCGAACGCAAGGAAGTTGTGGCCAAGGCCGAGGGCCGCGTCCGCCAGCGCCTGATGCGGAGGGAGGATCTGACGCCGTTGCTCGATCGCCGGGCCGAGCCCGTAAGTCGGGGCGCGCCACGCCGCAGCGGCGGTTGCGGCCGCGCCGGTCGAACCGGGGCTCACGGCATCGGCCAGCAGGATGACATTGCCGGCGGCCCGCACGGACTCGACGAACTCGTTGTCGGACTCCGCGCCGGTGATCGGCACGCCGTTCACCAGGTACTGCGCTTCGCGCTCCGGCTCGCTGAACCCGATGTCCATCGCGACGACGCGCGCGGGTCCGCGTTTCAGGTAGTTGATTAACAGCGAGTGCAGCACGCGGGGCCAGGGCCAGCGTCCAGCCACCGGCACGAAGTCGCGCAGCGTCGTGTCGTCGATCTGGACGAGCACGATGTCCTTCGAAATCGACGCGGGGTCGGCGACTTGCTGGAGGCGCCAGTCGTAGGTCCGCAGCTCGACCTTCTCGAGCCAGCCGAGTACGCCCGAGCAGCAGAACTGCTGCGGCGGCCGCGGCGCCGATCGACAGGCCTGCCAATAGCTTGCGGAGAGGAGCCGAGTCGGCCGTCTTGCGCATGTCGAGAGGAGGTTACCAGCTCGTGCGTGCCGGGTACTGCGTGATCAGCGGATCCGGGGTCAGGATCGTCATCCCATGAACGATCGCCTGACTCACGAGCAGGCGATCGAACGGGTCGCGATGGAGCGGGGCGAGCCGCGACACGTGAAGCGCCGATTCCTCGTCAATCGGCAGCGACAGGATGCCGGCCGTCTCGCGCTGATCGCGCACGAAGCGATCGGGCGTCTCTCGCAGGTGCAGACGGCCGGTCCCATGCTTGATGACGACCTCCCATGCGGACGCCGCGCTGAGAAACACGTCGTGCTCTTCGAAGAGGATCAGGTCGGCGACCCGGCGCGGGAGACGCTCGGGCTCGGCGATCGCCCATAGGAACGTGCACGTATCCAGCAACAGCTTCATGACTGCCTGGGTCGACGGCGCGTCTTCGGGGCACGGTCTTTCGGCCTTCGCTCCGCCACACGAGCGCTCGCCTTCACGTCCTGCGGCGTGCCATCGAAGCCATTCAGGAGGTCGTCGGGAAGCGGTTCGAAGAATGACGGAGGGATGTCGACCATCCCTGCGGCGGCGCCGAGCGTCCGCTTCCGCGCGAGGCCGGACGCCACGGCGCAGAGCTCTGCGACGGGCCGATTGTGCCGGCAGATCACGACCCGCTGACCGCGGCCGACGGCGTCGAGGCATTCAGACAGCTTTGCCTTGGCGTCGGCTATGTTGACCATAATCATGACCATTATTTTATCATATTTGTGGTCACTCAGTGAGGATCCCCGGCGTCCGCACGAGGCCCGCGCGCGCGAGGCTCTCAAGAACGGAGATCTATGATGAATGGTACCGTGGCGGGTCCTCGAGATGTGTCGGGATGATCGAACCGCCTCATCCGCCGGCCAGGAAACGGTCGCAAGAGACACACAAGACATAGAGGAGGTCAGGCGTGAAACTCGTGGTGGTCGCCCTCCTGATCTGCTGTTCACTCATCCTCGCCTGCCGCCACACGACCCCAGAGCCGGAACGACGGCAGCTCGGTTGGTCGGGGTGGATCGAGGAGACAGCTGCTCGACGTGGCTACATCAAACCTGGCGACGTCGGACAATTTGGTTGTCCGCCCGGCTGGCGCGGAGTGGAGGACACGGCCGCTGGGTTGCGGGGCAGGCAGGTCTCCGCCGTCTATATGGGGACGGACCCGCTCCCGCACGACGGCACCGTCACGTGCGTGGCTCAAGCAGAGTTCGCGTTGCCGCAGCCGAGCACTGTCGCGTACGTCTCAACAGCAGCCAATCCGCCAGCCACTTTCCCCCGTCTGGCTGGAAATCGGACCCGATTCCACGACTATCGGATTCAGGTCGGAGCTACCGCTCAGTGCGGCGATCTATATCGGTCAGGAGACGCCATGCGGTCCGCGCCTGATCGGGGTTCGGCTGCGAGATCTTCTGAAGTGGCTGGTCGATCCGCAGGCGGCGACGAAGCGCGACTTCCTGGGAATGGTCAGCGCCGGATGTCCTGTGGAGGATAGGCCGAAGTAGCGAGTGCGCTGCGTGACGACTGCGGTGCGAAAAAAAACGGCCGCCCTTCGAGGCGGCCGTTCATGTGTGTTACGTCCCTGAGGCCTTCATCGCACGCGACCTCACCAACGCGTACCCGACGCCGTTCTGGTTGGACGTCGCGACCTTCTTGTACATCTTGGCCGCGCCGGCGGCGTCGCCCTTCAAGCGCATCGCCTCCGCCTGGTAGAACATCGCGTAAGGATCCTCTGGATCAGCCAGCTTCAGGTGCGTGAGCGCTGCGTCGTATTTTCCCTGCAGGACGTCGATGACGCCCATCGCCGATTCGTAGCTCTCCGTTGCGGCCGCCGGCAGGTCCGACGTCATCGTGGCCTTGACGCGCTCCATGGTGGACCCGGCGGTCGCGAAGTCCTTGGCCTGCGCCGCAGTCAGTGCCTTCGACATCAGCACCTGTCGGTGCCAGTTGGCCTTCGCCCGATCGGTGAACGGCGCGCCGTCGATCATCGCCTCGGCCTTGTCGATATGCGCCCGTGCGTCGGACGCTTTGCCAGACTCCGACAGCAACCACGCCTGGTCGAGATGCGCAGTCATGGCGGTAGGCGTGAGCTTCTCCGCGATCGCGAACTCGCGCTGTTTGTCGAGCGCCTGGAGCGCCTCGGCCGGCTTGCCTTCGTGGACGAAGGACACGGCGGTCCAATAGAGGCTGGAGGCCTTGTCCGGTGCATTTCCCGTGTCGTAGAGACGCTTGTAACTCTCGCGCGCCTTGGCGTAGTCGCCCTTGAACACGTTGTTGTGGCCAATGCCGATCAAGGACCCGGCGAACGCTGGCGAGATCGTGAGCGCTTTCCCGTACTGCGCGATCGACTCGTCATAGCGGCCCATTCTCAGCAGCAGCTCGGCGTACGAGTCATACGGGTTGGCGGAATCGGGGCGATTGGCGATGTACTGTTTCAGCGCCTGCTCGGCCGCCGCGAAATCGCCCTTCCGAAGTTGGATGTAGCCGATCTGATTGTAGGGCGCCGCGAACTTCGGGTCGATGGTCGTCGCGCGCTTGAAATACGTGAGTGCCTCGGTGTCGTCGACCAGGCGGGACGCATTGCCGGCGAAGTAGGCCACGTGCTGGTCGTTCGGGTACAACTTCAACAACTCGCCGAGGTGCTGCTTCATCTTCGGAACATCGCCGTCGGCCTGCGCCTGCGCGGCCATGATCCAGTGACGCTCCCCCGGCGATACCTTGTCGACCAGGCTGACGGCCTTGTCACGGTTCTCCCGCGCCACAGTGAATCCCACTCCAGTGACCGCGCGCAACGCATAGGCCATCGCGAAACCAGGGTCCTTCTGGATGGCCTGGTCCAGCAACGGACGGGCGCTCTCGCTTTCGACGTTTTCGACGTAGTCGAGCGCCTTCTGATACAGCACCAGCGCTTCGGGGGATGCCGTCGTGACCGACAATTGCTTCTGCTGGGCCAACGCCAGCGACGGCGCCAGCGCGATGACCGCACATGCCAATACCGTGTTTCTCATGGATCTCCTGCCGTGAATGCGGATTCCGTCAGAGGGGCGGGGAGCTCAAGGAGGACGCTCGCGAGCGTGCAGGAGTCTCGTCGCCTAACTGGGAGGGAAGCGGTGCAGTATACTGCGCCTTAGCCTGGACCGCAAGCACTATCTTGCACTGCTCCCGCCGAGGCGAATTTCAGTCAAAACGGCGCGCCGTCAAGAAAAGTGAGCCCCGCGCGCGCGAGGCTCTCAAAAACGGAAATCTATGATGAAGGGTACCGGTACGGGGATTCGAACCCCGGTCCCGTGGCTGAGAACCACGTGTCCTGACCCCTAGACGATACCGGCACTCGGCCCGACAGGAACCTTCTATGTTACCAACTCGCTTCAGGAGGTTCAAGCGGTTCACACAGCTTCAGGAGGTTCTCGAGCGTCACCGGGTTCAGGGTTCGCACCAAGTGCCAGTATGATCGTCACATGCGACGATTCCTGCTGGGTTTGATTCTGATCGCGGTGCTGCTCGCCGGGGGGGCCTGGTTCGTCGCGGGCAGGATGGCGCCACCCTCCATCACGATCGACAAACCGGAGAAGTTCGTCGGCCTTTCCACGCCCCTCGAGGTGACGATCAGCGCGCCCGAGGCGGCGTCGATGTCGCCGCTCAGCATCGTCCTGGAACAGAACGGCAAGCAGGTCCCGATCTTCAGCCTCGCCGCACCGGGCAAGGCGCAGCTCAAACAGGACGGCACCGACAAGCTCCACATCACGCAGGACATCGGCAAGCAGACGATCCCCGACCTCCAGTCAGGCAACGCGCGGATCATCGTGACGGCCGGCCGGCGCGGTGCTCTACGGGATTCGCACCGTAGCGTCGACGGCCACTCGCGACGTGCAGGTCCGGCTGGAGCGGCCGCGCGTGTCGGTGGTGTCGACCCATCACTACGTCAACCTGGGCGGAACCGAGATGGTCGTGTACCGGGCGACGCCTGAGGACGTGGTGTCGGGCGTGGTTGTCGGGGACGTGGAGTATCCGGGCTTTCCCGCGTCAGGGGCGACGGTCGAAGGCGTGAAGATCGCAGACCCCGCGCTTCGCGTCGCATTCTTCGCGCTCCTGTTCGACCAGGACGTCAACACGCCGATGCGCGTGTTCGCGCGCGATCCCGCGGGCAACGTCGCGCGTGCGGATTTCGACCATCGCACATTTCCGAAGCCGTTCAAGAAAAGCCAGATCAAGCTCGACGATGCGTTCCTCAATCGTGTCGTGCCGGCGATCCTCGAGGGCGACGACCGAGGTCCGTCCCGACGGCGACACCCTCGCGAAGTTCCTGGTGATCAACGGCGAGCTGCGCCGGAAGAACGCCGAGAAGATCGCATCGTTCGCGAAGCAGACGTCTCCGGAGATACTGTGGCGTGGCGTGGTCTTCCACCCGTTCACCAACAGCGCCGTCGAGTCCGCGTTTGCCGATCAGCGGACCTACTTCTACAACGGGAAGGAAGTCGACAAGCAGGTTCACCTGGGATTCGACCTGGCGCAGACCGTGGGCATCCCCATCGTCGCGGCGAACCGCGGCAAGGTTCTCTTTGCCGACGAGCTGGGCATCTACGGCAACTGCGTCATCCTCGATCACGGGATGGGCGTGCAGTCGCTCTACGCGCACCTGTCGTCAATCGAAGTGAAGGTCGGGCAGGACGTGGAAAAGGAGCAGACGCTCGGCCGCAGCGGCATGACCGGTCTGGCGGGCGGCGATCATCTGCACTTCACGATGCTCGTCAATGGCCACATGGTCAACCCGGTCGAGTGGTGGGACTCGCACTGGATCCAGGATCGGATTCTTCGCAAACTGAAGGTATCGGGCTCATGATCAGGTTCTGCGCCGCGGCGGTGGCCGCCGCGCTCTTGACGACGGCGTGCGGTGGAAGCCAGGCGCCGCCTCCGCAGCGAGCGCGTCCGGCAGGCGCGAAGGACGTCGATCCGGCCACGGCAGGCTCGCTGAAGGGCCGCGTGGCGTACGAGGGTCCAGCCGTAGATACGAAGCCAATCGCCGTCGGGAGCGACGCCATCTGCATGCGCGAGAACCCGAACGGGATCGTCCGTGAATCAGTGGTCGTCGACAACGGCGGGCTGAACAACGTCTTCGTCTACGTGAAGGACGGCCTGGGCAATTACTGGTTCGACACCCCCACCACGGCGGTCAGGCTGGATCAGAAGGGCTGCAGGTACCTACCGCACGTTCTAGGGATTCGCACGGGCCAGCCCCTGGAGATCGTCAACAGTGACTCGACGCTCCACAACGTCCACGCCAGCGGAAACGTCAATCAGGGCTTCAACTTCGGCCAGCAGATCCAGGGCATTACGAACACGCGGACGTTCACGGCGCCCGAGGTCATGGTGCACTTCAAGTGCGACGTCCACGGCTGGATGAATGCCCATGCCGGCGTGCTGGACCACCCGTACTTCGCGGTGACCGCGCAGGGCGGCACGTTCGAGATGACGAACCTGCCGGCCGGGACCTACACCATCGAGGCGTGGCACGAGAAACTCGGAACCCAGACGCAGCAAGTCACGGTGTCCGAGAAAGAAACGAAGGAAATCACGTTTACGTTCAAGGCGACCTCGTGAAAAGGCTCCACTACTTTGCCAGGTTCGTCGCCGCGTTCACCGTGCTGCTGATCGCCGCGGGCGGCATGGTCACGAGCACGGGCTCGGGGCTCGCGGTGCCGGACTGGCCGAACTCCTACGGCTGGTTCATGTTTTCGTTTCCATTCGAGAAGATGGTCGGCGGCATCTTCTACGAGCACGGGCACCGGTTGATCGCATCGACGGTCGGGTTCCTCACCATCATCCTGGCGGTGTGGACGTGGATGGTCGATCCGAGGCGATGGGTCGGGCGGCTCGGCATAGCGGCGCTCGGTGCCGTGATTCTACAGGGCCTGCTGGGCGGCATCACCGTTCTCCTCCTGCTTCCGGCGCCTGTGTCGATCGGCCATGCAGGGCTCGCGCAGGTGTTCTTCTGCCTGACCGTCACGCTCGCCGTCGTGACGTCGCGCGGCTGGAACTCCAGCGTGCCGCCGGTAGACGATGCGATGCTGCGACGGGTGGCGCTCGCGACGACGATCCTGGTGTACGGCCAGATCATCCTGGGCGCCACGATGCGCCACATCGGCGCGGGTCTGGCAATTCCTGATTTCCCGCTCGCGTTCGGGCGCGTGCTGCCGCCTGCGTGGTCGGCGCCGATCGCCGTCCATTTCGCGCATCGCCTCGGCGCGATCCTCGTGACGGGCGCAATTCTCGCCACGGCGGGACACGTCTGGTACCACCACCGCCGCCGCCGCGAACTGCGGCGGCCGGCGCTCCTCCTCGGGCTGCTCGTCGCCATCCAGGTGACGCTCGGCGCGTTCGTGGTCTGGTCGGGTCTCCAGCCGGTGCTCAACACCGCCCACGTCGTGAATGGCGCGCTCGTCCTCGCCACGTCGCTCGTTCTGACGCTTCGCAGCTACCGGCTGCGATTCGGTCCATCGGTTCAGTGGGATAATCAGGGCATCCATCTCGAATCGATGCCGGGGAACCCTGTGAGACATCCATCATGAAGTCGGACGCGGTAGCGGTTGTTCCGGCGGTTCGCAGCCGCGCCGGCGACTACGTCACGCTGGCCAAGCCACGGCTGAATCTGCTCGTCGTCGCGTCGGCCCTGGCCGGGTTCGTCATGGCCGGCGGGGACACGACCGACACCTGGCGGGTGCTGGCGATGGTCATCGGAACCGGCCTGGTCGCGGGCGGCGCCTCGGCGTTCAATCAGATCATCGAGCGCGAGCCTGACAGACTGATGCGGCGCACGCGGCTTCGGCCGATGCCGGACGGGCGCCTGAACGTGCGCGACGCGCGGCTTTTCGCGTTCGCGCTCTCGGCGGCCGGCGTGATCGTCCTGACTTTCGGCGCCAACCGGTTGAGCGCCGCGGTGGCGCTGGTCACGCTGCTCACCTACGCGCTCGTCTACACGCCGCTGAAGAAACTCTCGTCGTTCGCGACGGTCATCGGCGCGATTCCGGGCGCGCTGCCGCCGGTCATCGGCTGGGCCGCTGCCAGGGGCACGCTGTCCCAGGGCGCCTGGGTGCTCTTCGGCATCGTCTTCCTGTGGCAGCTGCCGCACTTCCTGGCGATCGCGTGGGTGCATCGCGAGGACTACGCCCGCGCCGGGTTCCTGATGCTGCCCGTGATCGAGCCGGATGGCAGGAGCACCGCACGGCAGGCGGTGCTCTACTCGGCCGCGCTCCTGCCGCTGAGCCTCGCGCCGACGCTCATCGGCATGACCGGCACCGTGTACTTCGCGGGTGCGCTGGTCCTCACGCTGCTGTTCCTCGGCCTCGCCATCCGATTCGGCCTGACGCGCAGCCTCCCCGACGCGCGCCGGCTGTTCTTCGCGTCGATTACCTACCTGCCGCTCCTCTGGGTGCTGATGATCGCGGACCGGATCTGATTCCGGAGGTCCAGAGGAACGAGTGATCGAGATAGCTGATTTGCCGGCGGTGAATGCGTCGCTGAATGCGATCGCGGCGACGTTGCTGGTGAGCGGCTATCTGATGATTCGCCGCGGCCGGATACAGGCGCACCGGCGCTTCATGCTCTCCGCCTTCGCGACGTCCGCGTTGTTTCTGATCTCGTACGTGATCTATCACGCGAACGCGGGATCACGCCCGTTCCCGGGCCAGGGACCGGCGCGCGTCGTCTACTTCACGATTCTCGTCACGCACGTCGATCCTCGCGGCCGCGATTCTGCCGCTGGCGCTCATCACGCTGACGCACGCGCTGCGCGAGCGCTTCGAGCGCCACGTCCCGATCGCGCGCTGGACGCTGCCAATCTGGCTGTACGTCTCGGTGACTGGCGTGGTCGTCTATCTGATGCTGTACAGGCTTTACTGAGCGCAGGTCCGCACCTACCGCGCCTTGACCGCGCGTTTCTTCCGCAGCGATCGCTTGTTCTCGTACATCCGCTCGTCGGCGATTTTGATCAGCGCCATCACGTCATCGGTCTCCGACGTGACTTCTGCGCTGCCGATGCTCAGTCCCACGCCGATAGGCAGCGTCGCGGCCTCGGAGGACCGGGCGAAGTCGGACTGCAGGGCGGCCCCCCGCCGGCGCGCTTCTTCCTCGCCACACGACAGCAGGATCAGGAACTCGTCGCCGCCCCACCGGAACACGTAGTCGGCCTCGCGGATGTTGCTGAGCAGGAACGCCGCGACCTCGCGCAGCACGCGGTCGCCCGCGTCATGGCCAAGCGTGTCGTTGACGGCTTTGAACCGATCGACGTCCACGAACAGGACCGACATCGGGATCCCGTACCTGCGGTGGCGCTGCAGCTCGCGGCCGATGATCTCATCGAAGAAGCGACGATTCCGGCAGCCGGTGAGCGGATCCGTGATGACCATCCGGCGCAGCTTTCCCTGCGCCGCCTCGAGCCGGCGATTGGTCCGGCGCAACTCCCACGTCATGTCCTCGAACGTCATCAGCTGCATGCCGAGCGCGGCGATGAGATAGAGAACGAGGCTGAAGAACAGCGCATTCGTCACGCCGGGCGCCTGCGGCCCTTCGACCGTGAGCACGATCCAGATGTGCGACGCGGCAATGAGCAGGAACGCCACGCCGACGACGGCGGCGCCGAGCATGCGGACCTGACGCAGCAGAATCAGGTGCCCGACGCCGGCGGCGGCGAGCGCACCGGCAATCAGCACGTGGCCGGGGCCGAAGACCGTCCACGGTTCGAGCGCGAGCGGCGCAAGGGCGAACCAGAGCAGAACGCCCAGCAGGACGACTGCGTAGCTGCGACGGATGCGCGGGCGGGAAGGATACGCGTCCGCGCTCATGACGAAGAAGAGGGCGCTCAGGATGCCCAGGAACTGCGAGATGCCGTACGCGAACCGCGCAACCCGCTCGGTGCTGACGGTGAACGTCTGGCCCGCCAGAAACATCGACGCGGAAATCATCAGCCAGCCCGCGGTCCAGAACAGGATGTAGAAACGGCGGCGGTAGAAGAACAGGAGGAGCAGCAGGCCCGTGACGACGAGCGCTCCCGACCCGGCGATATGCCAGGGATTGACCGCCGTCAGGTCCTGCGTGAGGGACGTCGGCGCGTGCCCTACCGCCTGCTGGAAAACCTCGCTGGGCGCCAGAGGCACCGCGGACGCGATGGTAATCAATACAGCAGCAGCCAGGACCATCAGCCAGGCGTGGCCCGGCACTCGATCCATGGGTCTCTAAGGCAGGGGAGCTAGCGTAATTCTAGCATTTTGCAACCATGAGGTTGGTAGGATGCCGGTAGGATTCAACAAGTTAGAACTGTTGAGCTATGATTCTGGGCCGATTCTGCGACTCTACCGGTAGAGCTGGTATTGGCTGCGGAGCTGGCGCCAGCGGGCCTCCATCCCGGCCCAGGATTGCGCAATCGAGGCCGGATCGTCGCCGGCGCGGATCCGCGCCAGACCCTCACGCGACCCGAACAGGCGTTCGGCGGCGTCCAGCTCGAATTTCGCTCCATACAGCTTGTGGAGCGCCGCGGCGATCTCCACGCCGAGGCGGACCGGCCGGAGCGCAGCGCGGTCCATGACGATCATGAACACGCCCTGGCACTCGTCGCCGGAGTACTTGCTCGACGTCGGGGTGAAACGCACGGGATAGAAGCGGACGCCCGGCACGCTGCGCGCGTTCAATGCATCCGACAGCGCCACCCCGTCAATCCACGGCGCGCCGATCTGCTCGAACGGCGTATCGGTCCCGCGGCCGACAGAGAGATTCGTGCCTTCAATCGCGCCGATGCCCGGATAGAGCGTGGCCTGAATCAGGTTGCGCATGTTCGGCGACGGGTTGATCCACGGAAGGCCGGTATCGTCAAACCAGGCTTCGCGATCCCAGTTCTTCGCGGGGACGACCGTCAGATCCGCGCCGATCTTGTTTTCACCGTTGAACAGCTTTGCGAGCTCGCCAAGCGTGAGCCCATGGCGGATCGGCATCGGGAAGTAGCCGGTGAAGCCGACCTGCGATTTGTCGAGGATCGGCCCTTCGACCTGGAAGCCGTTGATCGGATTGGGCCGATCGAGCACGACGACAGCGAGCCGGCGCCTGGCAGCCTCCTCCATGACGTAGGCCATCGTCGTCATGTAGGTGTAGAAGCGCGCGCCGACGTCCTGCAGATCGATGACGATCGCGTCGAGCCCCTCGAGCATCTCCGTGGTCGGCCTGCGCGTCTCGCCATACAGCGAGTGAATCGGCAGACTCGTCTTCGTGTCGGTCGCCGAGGGCACGTTGGCGTCGAGGACGCCGCGAATGCCGTGCTCCGGGCTGAAGAGCGCGACGAGCTTGACGTCTTTCGCGCCGTACAGGAGGTCGATCGTCGTCTGGCCGTCACGTGCGCGGCCGGTGTGGTTCGTGACGAGGCCCACCCGCTTGCCCTTCAGCGGCTTGAAGTCGTCGGCGCGCAGGACGTCGATGCCGCTCAGCACCGGCGATCGCGGACGAGCGGGCAGCGTGCCGGACGGCCCGAAATCGTTCCCGGTCATCAGCTTGTTGTGCGCGGAGCCCGGCAGACCCGTGATCGCCGCGGCAGCCACCGTCGCGATACGAGCCCGCAGCGGCGTGACGTCGCCCTTGCCGTCCGGATGGACGCGGTTCGAGAGAAAGATCACGAAGAGCTCGGTCACCGGATCGATCCAGATCGAGGTGCCGGTGAAGCCTGTGTGGCCGAACGATCCGATCGGCAGGAGCTCGCCACGGTTCGCGGAGAAGCTGGAATCGATGTCCCAGCCGAGGCCGCGCGTGTTGGCGTCGTAGCCGACGGCCACAGGGCCCGTCATCTTCTCGACCGCCAGCGGTGACAGGATCCGCGTTCCCTGATACAGACCGCCGTTCAGCAGGGCGCGGCAGAAGATCGACAGGTCCGCTGCCGTGCTGAAGAGGCCCGCATGACCCGCGACGCCGCCCATCCGCCGCGCCGTCGGATCGTGCACGATGCCTCTCAGCATCGTCATGTCCGGTCCCTGGCACGGCCACCCGAATCGCGTGCAGTTCTCAGTCGGGGCGATGCGCGACGCGAGCGACGCCGGCGGCGTGAACATCGTGTCTTTCATCCCGAGCGGATCGAAGATTCGCTCCTTCGCGAACCGGTCGAGCGGCTGCCCGCTGACGCGCCGGACGATGTCGCCGAGGAGGAAGAAGTTGATGTCGCTGTAGACGAATCGCTCGCCGGGACGCGAGGTCGGGACCTCGTCGATCGCGAGCCCGATGGCCGTGTCGTATCCGGTCCACATGTCGACGAGCTCGACGTCGGGGCGCAGGCCCGACACGTGGGTCAGCAGATGCCGGATGGTGATGTCGCCCTTGCCGTACCGTTCGAAGCCCGGGATGAATGCGGCGACACGGTCCGTGAGCCGGATACGCCCCTGCTCCACCAGCATCATGATGCTCGTCGTCGTCGCGACCACTTTGGTGAGCGACGCGAGATCGAACATCGTGTCGAGAGTCATCGGTTCCGCGGACGGGACGAGCGCGCGGTTGCCGATGGCTTTCTGGTAGAGGAGGCGATCGCCGCGGCCGACGAGGACGACCGCGCCAGGAAGCTTCTTCTCGGCGATGGCCTCGCGGACCAGCGGCTCGATGGCTTCGAGCTTCCGCGGATCGACCGTCACCTGACCGTTTTCGGCCTCCGCTGCAGGCGAGCCCGTCGACGCCGGCGAGAGCACGGTCAGGCGAGGCGGCTGCGCGGCCTGCCCCAGCAGGAGCCAAGCGAGCACCGCGGCGACCAGCGTCTGCATTCTCGCTGAGGATTATACTTTGCCGTGTGCGTCCCATCGGACGTGCGACCGACGGACCCGATCCCCGCTGGGAGGCCTTCGCCGCACGCGAGCCGTACTACGCGGTCCTGACGGCCCCAAGATTCCGGCGTGCCAATCTGACGGTCGCCCGCGAGCGTGAGTTCTTCACGAGCGGGGAGACGCAGGTAGACGCGATCTTCCGGACGATCGAGCTGCGTCTCGCGCCCCACTTTGCGCCCACGGCACTCCTGGAGTACGGATGCGGTGTCGGCAGGCTGGCGCTGCCGCTGGCCAGGCGCGCGGGGCGCCGCGCCGGGCACGTGACCGCGGTCGACCGCTCGCCGGTCATGCTTGCAGCGGCGCGCCAGCACGCCGAGCGCAGTGGCGTGAACAATCTGAGCTTCTGCACGCCCGCCGACCTGTTTGCCTCGCCCGGCACGTTCGATTTCGTGAACTGCTATCTCGTCTTTCAGCGTATTCCGCGTGACACGGGGGTCGCGCTGCTGGGAGAGCTGCTGAAACGCATCCGGCCCGGCGGCATCGGCGTGTTCCAGTTTCCGTACCGGACGAGCGTCTCGGCGAGCGTTCAGTCGGCGCGCTGGCTGCGGGATCGCGTGCCCGGCGTCAACGCCCTGGCGAACCTGTTGCGCGGAAAGCCCGTTGAAGAACCCTTCATTGCCAGTCACACGTACGCGCTCGACGATGTGCTGCGTTCGCTCGACGACGCCTCGTTGGACGCCGCGCACATCGTGTTCGAGCATCACGCGGATCTGGCCAGCGCGATCGTTTTCACGGAAGTCCCGATGTCGCGCGCCGAGGTCCCCGGGGATCGCGATCCGCAACTGGCGCCCCCGATCGACGTCCGCGAGCTCGTGGCGAGCACGTCACTCGCGGATCTCAACCGGGCCGCCGAGCACTACTTCGCGTCGCTGACCGACTGGGACCATCACCTCGCCAAGCCGTTCAGCAACGCGGACGAAGCTCCGCTGCTCCTGACGGACGTCGTCATGATGCTGCAGGGTCTGCGCGTCAGTGCGGGAGATGCGGTCCTCGAATTCGGCGCCGGCACAGGCTGGCTCTCGCGCTTGCTCACGCAGCTGGGCTGCCGCGCCATCGTCCTCGACGTGTCCCCAACGGCCCTCCGCATGGCGCGGGAACTCTATGCGCGCCTGCCTCCGATCGGCGACCGCCCCGCGCCGGAATTCCTCCAGTTCGACGGGCGGTGCATCGAGCTGCCGGACGCAAGCGTCGATCGCATCGTGTGCCTCCACGCGCTGCACCATACGCCGAACCCGCATGATGTGATCGCGGAGTTCGGCCGGATCCTGATGCCCGGGGGGATTGCCGGCTTTGCCGAACCCGGACCGCGCCACTCGCGATCGGCATTCTCACAGTTCGAGATGCGGACCTACGGGGTCGTCGAGAACGACGTAGACGTGCACGACCTGTGGAACACGGCGCGGGCCTGCGGCTTCGAGAGGATCGAGCTCGCCGTTTTTCATGGCCCGCCGTTTCACCTGACGCTGGCAGAGTATGAAGACTTTCTCGCGGGCGGTCCGACCAGCGGACGCTGGTCGGCATCGACCCGCGTGTTCCTGCGCAACGTGCGGAGCTTCTTCCTGTTCAAGGCTGGTGCGCCGCGCGCCGACAGCCGGCTGGCGGAAGGACTCGCCTGTGAAATCCACGCGACGCTCCCGGCCAGACCCGCCGCGGGCGCGCCAATCGCGATCGATGTCAGCGTGACGAACAGCGGCAGCGCCACGTGGCTCGCCTCGGGGGTGGATCACGGCGGCGTTTCACTCGGCGTGCATCTCTACGACGATGCCGGCAGGCTGATCGCGTTCGCGATGCATCGCGAGCCGCTGACCGCCCCGCCGCAGCTGATTGCACCGGGCGACACCGTGCACCGGCGGCTCACTCTTCGGCCGCTCGAGGCGGGATCGTGACGTTGTCGAACTGGACTGCGTCGCGTCGAACGTCACCTGGTTCGCGCAAATTGGTTCTCAACCTGCGCGCGTGGCTATCGACCTGTAGTGTCCGGCTTTAGCCTGGCTTTAGCCGGACAAGACGATCCGGCTTCAGTCGGACCAGACGGTCCGCGGCTGAAGCCGGACACTACCTTAGCGTCGTCTGCGCCCGCATGCGGCCTTCGGTGGCCTGCAGGAAGAACGTCTCCCAGGCGCGGCGGAAGCGATCGAGCTTGGCGATCTGCCCGCTGTCCGGGCTGCGGCCCCCGCTGACCAGAAAGACGAAGGCCTGACGATGGACGCGAGAGGTCTGGGCGGCCGTGGGCGTCCGTTGGCCGAGGACGGCAATCACGTCCTGTATCAACACGTCACGCCGGGTGCCATTGAAGGTCACGCCGACCCGCGGCGCGGATTCGGCCTCTCGGGAGGGGACCACGTTGACCGGGTTGTCGACGTAGAAGAACGGCGGGACTTCGCTCTCGGACACCAGCCCCATCGCGTACTGGTCGAGCCGGCTGTAGCGCTGCACCGACGCGACGGTTCGGAACGAGCCGCCGCTGAGATCCTCGATGTCGTTCCCTTCCATCACCGACGCGTCCGAGTCGAAGAAGAAGCTCCAGTGCGCGTCGTCTCTGCCGAGCAGCTTCTTCGAGCGTTGGCCGGTGTGATCGCGGAACTCCAGAAACGCCAGCCACCGGTGCCCCACTTCCTGCCCCATGAGGCTCACGGTGTTGTTCTCGCCGAGAAACGTCGTCTGCGGATCGCCCGGGTACTTGTCGATCCAGTCCATGACGGTATAGCTGCGCAGCTGGCCGCCGCTCCCGAAGTCACGCGAGGCATCGAACTGGCCCAGACCGATCCCGCGGATCTCGTTCGACACTGTCGTCTCGTACGCGAACGCGTTCTGGATGATGGCGGTGTCGGTCCAGAAGAGGAGCTGATCGTAGTTGTCCGGGTGCGACTGATAGAACTTCCGGGAGAGCGCCACGGCATCGAGCTGGGCGCGCTCGGCGAATCGCTCGCCGACGGCGCCGCCGCCGCCGCTGGTCGGCCCATTGTCGCTGAGGTTCACCGGTGTGAACGCACCCGTGCGGCCCGGTGACAGTCCGACGATCGCATCGGGCAGGTTGATGGACTCGCCGAACTTGATTTCAATCGCGCCGTCCGGAAACAGCGTCGCCTGCACGGTCGTCGTGCGCGCCGAATCGAAGCCCCGGACGCCGCACCACGTCACCGTGTAGCCGTCGGACGCGGCGTTCCCGAGAACCCGGCCGCCGGCGCTGGGGTCGAGGTCGGCCAGAAACGCGGCCACGCGCGGCGGGCCGGTGAGCAGGCGCGCGACATTGCGCTCCGAACTGGCGCGATCCTCCTGCTCGAACGTGATGTTGCCGTCGGAGTTGACGAAGGCGGTCGTCTGCGTCTGCCCGTAGAACGAAAACGCGAACGGCACGTTGAGCGGCGTGCTGTCGTCGTCGCTGAGCGTCAACTGAGAGCCGACCGCGGTCCGGAATGCGCCGTCGATCCGCCGCACGTCGTAGCCGCCCGCGCCGTTCCGCGTGAATCGCAGGCCGAGACCTCGCAAGTCGTACAGGTTCGGAGACGTGATGATGTCCCCTTCGTCCTGGATGACGGCAATCTCGCCGATGTCGATCGAGTCGCGGCCCGTCGTCACCGTCTCGACAGCCTGATCGCGAACGCGAGCCGTCCGTTCCCGGTGCGTCCACAACGCATCCAGCAGTCGACCCTGTGGCGTACCGTCGACAATCTCACGCTTCCGCGCGGCAGACTCCGTCACCGGCGCCGTGGAGGCTTCCTCCGGTTCGAGGCCGGTCGTGCTGCAGGGACTCTGGGGAGTGCCGCCGCCCGGCGGTGTCGGGTTGCCGTTGCCGCCGGAGCCACCGCCCGAGCCGCCGCCTCCACAGGCGCCGAGGAGGCCGGCGAGGACGATGGCCGTGAGGGTCGCGCGCCTACTTGGCGTCTTTGAGTTGTTCAAGGAGTTTCTTCGCGTCGGGCAGCTCACGCGCGTCCGGCGGCGCCATGGAGATGAACTTCTCGAGATCGGCTTTCGCCTCCGCCGGCTTCTTGGCGACGATGTAGGCGCGGGCGCGGTAGTAGAAGACGTCGGCGCGTGTCGGGAACTGCTTGTTGATCTTTTCGAGCGTCGCGATCGCTTCGTCCGGCTTGTTCGCGTTGATCGATCCAATCGCCAGGTTGATGTAGATGGTCGGATCTTTCACCTGGGCCATGTCGATCGACTCGAGGATCTTCTGCGCCTCCACCTTGTCGCCCTTTTCCACTGGCAGGTCGGCCATGAGCAGCTTCAGATCGGTGTTGGCCGGATCCTTCTCGCTCACGACCTTCAGGTGTTCGAGGGCCTTGTCGTAGTTCTTTTCGGCGGCATACGTCCCGGCGATATAGCTGTTCAGCTGATACAGGGTCGGATGCTTTACGAGCAGCGACTCGTACACTTTCCGCGCCTCGGCGTTCTGCCCGGCCTGCTGCATGGACACGGCCTTCTTCAACTCCGCCTGAATCTCGACGTTGGGATCAGGGGCGGGCTTCGACAGCTTCAGATCGACCGCCGGGTTGCGTTCCGTCTCGCTGACCTGAATGGTCACCCGTTGCGAGTCGAACCCCGTCTTGTTGAATTCGAGGTTCCATTGGCCGCCCGCGATCCCGTTCAGCACCCATTCGCCTTTTTCGTTGGTGTTCGTCCGCATTTCCTGCGATTCGCCAACCTTCAGCGCGCGCACCTGAACGTCCGCGGCCGGTTTTCCGCTGTCGTCCAGGACCTTGCCTGCGATTCGTCCCTGGCCGCGCGTTTGCGCGCCGAGGCCGACAGCGCAACAGAGGAGCAACAGAATCAGTGCGAGGTGTCGTGCTCTGGTCATAATGGGCGATTATACTGAGAAGTCTGCCCGTTCTTCAGCCCCGGCCCCAAGCGACAAGCTCTGCCTGAATGGCTCCGACCCGCCACCCGAGAAAAGCCGGATCAGAGCGGGCTCAGGCGGCCCCCTGGAGCCCGAAATCGAGACTCGGATGGCGCCTGATGGCGGCCGGCGCCGTGGTTTTGCTCGGTGCGGGGACCTGGTGGTGGCTCGAGACGCGCCCGGACCCGCGCGGCGCGATCGTCCTGATTTCAATAGACACGCTTCGCGCCGACCGGCTGCCGGCTTATGGCTACGCCAAGGGACGGACCCCGTCGCTGGACGCCTTCGCACGCGAGTCGATTCTGTTCGAGCGGGCCTACGCGCACGCGCCCCAGACCCTGCCTTCCCATGCCTCGATGTTCACAGGACGTCTGCCGTTCGAGCACAAGGTCAGGGACAACCTGGGGTTCAACCTGGGCGACGGAGCCGGAACGCTGGCCTCCCTCTTCCGTCAGGCCGGTTATCGAACGAGCGGTTTCGTGTCCGCTTACGTCCTGCGCCGAGAAACCGGCATCGCGCAGGGATTCGACGTGTACGACGCGAGCCTTCCGGCGATGGCCGCGGATCGATCGCCCGCGCAGGTCCAGCGTCCCGGCCTGGAGACGCTCGCGGCGGCCCAGAAGTGGCTCGATGCGCAGGCCGACGATCGGTTCTTTCTGTTCTTTCACATCTACGAGCCGCACAAACCTTACCGGGCGCCGGATCGATTCGGGGACCTCGCGCCCTACGACGGCGAAGTCGCGTTTGCCGATGAGATCACCGGCAAGCTGCTCGACAGTCTGAGGCGCCGCGGCTGGTACGAACGCGCGACGGTGATCGTCCTGTCCGATCATGGCGAGGGCCTCGGCGATCACATCGAGGAGGAGCACGGCCTCTTTCTGTACGACGAGGTGATCCGTGTTCCGTGGATGCTGAAGCTGGCTGGCGCGCGCTCGGGTGGACATCGTGTGACGGACCGCGTGCAGCATATCGATCTCCTGCCCACGCTGGCCGCGCTCAACGGTCTCGCCGCGCCTCAGGGTCTCAGAGGACGGGATCTTGCGCCCGCTCTCTTCGGCCGCGGCAGCCTCGCCCCTCAGGGCATCTACGCTGAAGCGCTCTACCCGCGGTATCACTTCGGGTGGAGCGAGCTGCTGTCCCTTACCGACGAACGCTATCGCTACATCGAAGCGCCCGCCGCTCGCGGGGATCGACCGGCGGAGTTGTTCGATCTCGAACGCGATCCGCAGGAGCGCACCAATATCATCTCGGAACGGCCGCAGGCGGCGTCCGCGCTGGGCGCCGCGCTTCACGCGCTCGTCGCCGATCGCGGCATCGACAAGCCGTCCGCGGTCTCAGACGAGGACCGACAGCGCCTCGCGGCTCTCGGGTACGTCGGCACGCCGTCCGCCGCGTCCGGCCGTTCGGGACAGCTGCCCGATCCCCGGGAGAAGGCCCCCCTGTTGCGGTCGTATCGCCGCGCAATCGAATCGATCGGCGATGGACGGCTCGAGGAAGGCGCGAGGCAGCTCCGAACGATCCTTGATGCCGATCCGGAGATGACGGACGTGTGGTCGCAGTATGCATCGGTTCTGGGCAGATTGAGCCGATATGGCGATGCATTCGAGGCCTATCGCGAAGTCATTCGCCTTCAGCCGGACGAGCCCAACGGGCCGCTGGGAGCGGCTAGTATGCTGCTGGCCCTCGCGCGTTTCGACGAGGCCCGTGCGCACGCGGAGCTCGCCGCTGGGAAGGCGCCGGCGCTCGCGCATCAGGCGATCGCCCTCATCGAGGTCGCCCGCGGACGCGACGACGAGGCGCTGCGGCAGGCGGAACTGGCGGCGCGGGCCGATCCCGGGCTGCCGCTGCCGTCCCTCGTTCGCGGAACGATCGCGTACAACCACGAGCGGTACGCTGACGCGCTGCGCGACCTGCTGGACGCACGGAAAGGCTACGCGGCGAGATCGGCGCAGCCACGCGATCTGCATTTCATGATCGGCGACTCGCTCGCTCGCCTCGAGCGTTACCAGGAGGCCGAGCCGTTTCTCGAGGCAGAGGTGCGGCTGTACCCGCAGCACGTGCGCGCGAGGGCCAGCCGTGCGTTGCTGTCTCAGTCGATGGGCCGCGCGGCGGACGCCGAACGCATCCTGACCGAGCTCGTGCGCGACGTCCCGTCGAAAGACGCCTACGACACGGCCGCGCGCGTGTGGCGCATGTTTGGCAACCCGGCACGCGCCGCCGCTGTTGAAGCGGAGGGCCGCGCCCGTTTTGGCCCGGCGCGATCGCGATGACGCGCGCGGTCCGGACCGGATGGCTGATCGCTCTCGGCGTCGCCGGCCTCGCCGCTCTGGCGGCGTGGTCGATGTGGGCCCGCACCGGGCGTGTTTCGATCGCGCGCATCCCGGATCGGAACGTCCTGCTCGTCACGATCGACACGCTCCGCGCGGACGTGATGTCGACCTATGGCGGCCGCGCCAGTACGCCACGCATCGACGCGCTCGCGGCGCGCGGGGCGGCGTTCACGTTCGCGCACGCGCACGCGGTGGTCACGCTTCCCTCCCACACGAGCCTGCTGACCGGTAGGTACCCGTACGATCACGGCGTGCGCGACAACAACGGCTATCGCGTGCGCCAGGGTCAGGTGACGCTGGCCACGCGCCTGAAAGCCCTAGGGTTCGGCACGGGCGCCTTCGTCGGCGGCTTTCCGCTCGATCAGCGGTTCGGGCTCAACGCCGGCTTCGACGTCTACGACGACCGCATCAGCGAAGTTGGCGGCACCGTGGATTTCGCGCTGCCCGAACGCCGGGCCGATCGCGTCGTGACGTCCGCCGTCGAGTGGCTCGGCGCGCAACAGGGCAAATGGTTCGCCTGGGTGCACGTGTTCGATCCGCACGCGCCTTACCAGGCGCCCGAGGAGTTCGCACGACGCTACCCGGGCGATCCCTATGCCGCCGAGGTCGCGTGGACCGACCATGCGCTTGGACCGCTGTTCGATCGCGTCGCCAGCCTCTCGCGTCCAACCCTCGTCGTCGTTACCGCCGACCATGGCGAGAGCCTCGGCGATCACGGCGAGCTGACCCACGGCATCTTCGCCTACGAGCCCACGCTGCGCGTTCCGCTCGTGATCGCTGAGGCCGGGACGCAGGCGGCGACATCCGGGGCGACTCGCGCGACTATCGATGCCGCGTCCCGGCACATCGACATCGTACCGACCGTGCTGGACGCCCTGGGCGCAGCGCCGGACGCGTCGCTGCCCGGGACCTCTCTGCTGGATGTCATCGCGCGGGGCGCGGGCGACGACCGGCCGTCGTACTTCGAGGCCATGACCGCCAACCTGTCGAGGGGCTGGGCGCCACTCAGAGGCGTCATCAGCGGGCGGGACAAGTACATCGACGTTCCGATTCCCGAGCTCTACGCGCTGCCGTCCGATCCGCGCGAGGAGCGCAACCTCGCGTCGCCACGACGCGATCGTGTGGAGGTCCTCCTCAACACGCTGCGCACGTTCAACGTCGCCCCGCCGGCGCTGCCGGGCGAGGAGACATCCGCCGTGCGGGATCGCCTTCGAGCGCTCGGGTACGTGGGAGGCAGCCCCGCTCCACCGCGCGACCGCTACGGTGAAGACGATGATCCCAAGCGCCTGATCGACGTCGATGCGCTGCTGCACCGCGCGGGCGATCTGTACCAGGGCGGCAAGCTGCGGGAGGCGGCGGAGACGTTTCAGCAGGTCATCGCGCGCCGGCCCGACAGCGCCGACGCGTACCGGTACCTGGCGTTCGTCTACTGGCAGGCCGGCCGGCGGGAGGACGCCATCCGCACGCTGGAGACGGCGCTCAAGAGTGGCATCACGCATCGCGATGTCCGCGTCAAGCTCGGGGTGTACCTCGCCGAATCGGGCAAAGCCGATCGCGCTATCGCGCTCCTCGATGGCCTGGCGCGCGACGACATCGAGGCGCTGAACGCGCTCGGCATAGCATTTGGACAGGCAGGGCGATCGGCCGACGCGATGCGGACGTTCGCGCACGTGCTGGAGATCGATCCGACCAATGGCCTCGCGTATCAGAACATCGGCACGCTGCAGCTGCGGAACGGCGACCGCGCGGCAGCCGAGGCCTCGTTGCGACGCGCGCTCGCCGTGGACGACTCGCTCCCGGGCGCGTACACGACGTTGGGGGTGGTGCTGTCCGGCACTGGCCGGAGCGCGGAAGCCGTCGAGATGTGGAAACGGGCCGTCGCGATCGATCCTGGGGAGCTCGATGCGCTCTACAACCTGGCAGTCACGCTCGTCGACTTGGGAAGAAAAGACGAGGCGCGGCCGTATGGCGAGCGCTACATTGCGTCAGCCCCTGCGTCGATCTACGCACGCGACATCGCGCGCGTCAGGGCGCTTCTGGCGACACGGTGATCGCGCGTTTTACGACGACACGGTTAACGCCAAGCGCGGTCCCGATCGGCCTCTGTCCTTCCCGTCATCGTGTCCGTGACCATCGTGTCCTTCGTGACCATCGTGTTCCTCGTGCAGAAGCCGTCGGCGCGTTCACCCGCGTTCACCAACGTTGCCGACAGACTCACTTCCGCACGAGCAGCGGCAGTCGAGGAAACGCGAACGTGCCTGCTACGTCATCCACGACCGTAATCTGGCAGGTGTAGTAGCCGGGTTTGAGCGCCGAGGCAGGTACCGAGAACTGGAAGATCGCCGCCTTCCGATCCGGCGCGGCGAGGCGCGTGACTTCGACGAGCGGCGTCTCGTAGGTGCGCACTTTGCCGCGAAAGAACGCGATGCTCGTCAGCAGGCGCGGGGAGCCTGACTGCACCACGGCCGGGTCGTAGACCTCGTAGTAGAAATAGAGCGGCTGCCCTGTCGAGACCACATGGGTCAGGCTCGGCACGAGCATCGTGCCGTTACGCGCGAGCGGGCTGATCGCGTTGCGCTCGGTCACAGGCTGGGTCTGCGTCCCCAGGACCACCGAGCTGAGCTTGACCGGAAGGCGCCTGATGTCCGGCACGATCACGTCGCTCTCGAACGACCCGATCGCGCCGCTCTGATTCTCACGCAGCACGACCTTCAGCCGGAATTTCCCCGGCGGCAGCGTGAACCCGGTCTCGGTACTGCACCGACTTGCGCTTGACCTCCTGGGTCTGCTGGATCGCGAGCTTGATCGTGTCGCGCAGCCTGCCGACCGGCCGCTCCTGCGCATCGCGCATCAGCCCGACGATGTCGATCGTCGCGCGATCCTGCGCGCTCGATCGCGCGAACGGGATCTCCGATCCAGGTACCGCAATCGAGACCGGCACGTAGTACCGATCGTCCGACAGCCTGAAGAACGACGTCGACAGCCACACGGTCAGATCCGTCGAGGAGAGATCCGTCATCAGCTGATCGATCAGCTGACGGTCGCGGTCCTCCTTGCCCGAATGGGCGAAGTCACGGCTCGCGTAATACCCGTTGCGGTGCTCGACCTTGAGACCGGGCTTGTTCAGCCGCACCTTGATGCGCCGGAAGCGCCCGTCGTGCGCCGGGTTCGTGCTCGAATACCCGATCAGGTAGTACGCCGAGGTATCGGCGATGACCTTCGTGTAGACCCCGCCGAAGTCGTTCGTGTCCAGAAACGCTTTGCCCCCTGTGTCGCTCGCAAGCGCCACGAGCGTGTCCTGGCTCGCGGCCTGACTGTCGAACTGGCGCGAGACGCCGCGGCCCGAGAACATCGCGGTGCCCCCGCGACCGCTGGCCTGGCTCGCCGACCCGCCCGGGACGACGGCGCTCAGCCCGCGGGTGTCCACGGGGTAGATGGAAACGTTGGCCTTGACCGCGCGATCGATCGCCGCGCGAAGCTGGACCTGATTGTCCTCGCCCCGCTGCGTGATCCCGCCGCTGAAATACACGATGGACTTCTTCTGCTGGATTGGCGCCAGCGCGTCCGACAACTGCTCGATCGCCGCCAGGCGGCGATCGGTATTGAAAATGTTGAACTCTGAATCATCCGCGACGAACCCGTCGTCAACAGTCTCCTCTCCCGTAAGAGTCGTGCCCGCCTCGAAGCCCACTGAGTCCACGCCGGAGAAGCGATCCAGGGCGGTCGAGAGGACTTCGCGATCCGCGGTGAAGTCCTGGACGATCTGGAGCGACGACGACACGGACGCAATCGCCACGAGATCCGCCGGTGTCAGTCGTTTGGCGATGTAGTCGCGCCCGGACTCGATCGCGCGTTCGAGTTCCTCCGGCTGCATCGAGCTCGAATCGAAGAGCAGGACGATCAGCCGGCGGTTCTTCAGGTCAATCGCGTCGGCCTTCGCCTGCGCGGGCTGCGCCTCGGGCTTCGGCGGCTCCGTCGGGGCGGCGGCCCTGGCCGGCTCGGTCCGGAGAATCGGTTGAGCGGGCTGCGTCAATTCCTCCGCTCCGGGTGCGGCCTCGGACGGCACTTCCTCGAAGTCGAACGCGGTGATCTTCTGCGGCTTGTCGTCCTCGAGCAGCGCGAAGTCCCCGCTGCCGAGCCCTCGAACGATGTTGCCGGCGCTGTCCCGGACGATGACGTTGACGTAGATCGTCTCGACGCCCGCGCGGAAAGTCGGGCGCCGCTGGAGGCTCTGCCGCGCGCTGGTCGCAGACGACATCAGCAGAGACGCGACGACGATCGACGTGAGCGCGGGTTTCGCGATCATCAGAATCTGAACCGCAGGATGAGCTGCACGGATCGCATAGGGCGGACGCTCGTCACCTGTCCAAATGTCGGCGAGTTCACGACCGTGTCGATGGCCAGGAACTGCACCGTGTTGAAGATGTTGTTGGCCTGGACCCGGATCGTCATGCCGCGCGTCCTGCCGAAGTTCACGTTCTTCTGCAGGCTCATGTTGAAGTTGTGGAATCCGGGACCAGTGATCAGGTTACGGGGCGCCGTTCCGTAAAAGCCCGGCGCAGGCACCGCAAACGCGTTCGTGTTGAAGAACCTGAGGGTCGTCGCATCGTCGAGCGAGATCGGCGCGCCGTTGTAATCGGCCCGCAACGTTCCGTTCACACCCGAGCCGACGTCGAGGAAGTTGCCGGTCACCCGGGGCGTGAACGGCGCTCCGGACTGCGCGGACAGATTACCGCTCCAGCTCCAGCCACCGAGAACGTGCGACAGCGTGCTGCTCCGGTTCAGCCACGGTCGTCCCGGCCCCCACGGCAGCTCGACCGTGTAGTCGATGTTGGACGCGTGCCGGCGCTCGAAGCTGGAGCGCGCCCACTCCGCGTCGAGATCCTGATCGTTCTGCGCCACGGTCCCGCCGCCGCCGCCAAAAGACGAGGCGTTGTCGAACGATCGGGACCAGGTGTACGAGCCGCCGAACGAGATGCCGCGCGTCAGGCGCTTGCGCGCGCGGACGGTGAAGGAATGCAGGATCGAATGTCCCTCCGACGACTGCCACAGGAACGGCTGGACGCCGTCGATGCGCAGTCCACCGCCCGGCTCCCGATTGGGCGCGCGCTGGATGTCGAGGTTCACACCTTTCGTGCCGGTGTAGTCGAGGCCGACGGTCAGGTTGTGCGGCAGCTCCTGCTGCACGTCGGCATTCCAGATCTGCGCGATCCCGAGATCGTAGTTGCGATCGATACCGTACGAGTTCGTTGTCGTCGAGCTGCTGACGAGCGCGAACGGGTCCACGATCGGCAGCGCCAGCGTGGCCGTGCCGAGGCTCGTGGACGTCACCGCGAACGGTGGCTGCGCGGCCAGCCGTTGGGCGATGGCGCCGTACGATCCGAGGTTGTAGTTGATGCCGAACCCCGCGCGCACGGTCGTGCGCGGACGCGCCCTCCACGCGAGGCCGACCCTCGGTGCAAAGTTGTTGCGATCGGGCTCGACCAGGCTGATGGGCACCGGACCGGTGAACGCTCCAGTGCCGCCGGCCTCGACGGGCACCGCCGCCGTGAAATCCTGGTTCACGTCGAGATTGACGAGGTGATTGTTCGCTTCGTAGTACGGCGAGACGTACTCGTAGCGCAGCCCGTAGTTGAGCGTCAGGTTCCCGCGCACGCGCCAGTCGTCCTGGACGAACAGGCTCCACGCCCTGCCGCGCATCTTCAGCTCTCCAGGACCGTACTGGACCGACGCCTGCTGCGCGAAGCCGAGCAGAAAGTCGGCGAAGTCGAGCCCGGTGCCAGGAACCGCGCGGCCGTTCGCGATCGCCGACGTGTACAACCCCGTGAAGACGAAGCTGCCGCGCGGATTGCTGTTCGCGTGGCTGTCGAGCCGCATGTAGCGGAACTCACCTCCCCAGCGAACCGCGTGCCGCCCCCACAACTTCGTCACCGTATCGCTGATCTGGATCCGCTGATCGACGCGCTCCGACGGCGTCCGATCGCGCAGGTCCGCGACGCTCGTGAACGACAGGCTTGGAATTCCCCAGTCGAACGGATCGGTCGACACGCCGTTGATCCCAGCCTCGCCGGCGACGTCGGTCGAGAACGCGTAGAGGTTGCGGCTGGAGGCGCTGTTGCGGTTGTAGCTGACGCTCAGCTGATTGTTGAAGCGCCCTCTCGTGTACATGTACGTCACCGGCACGTTCCAGCCGGCGCCGTCGTTCGTTCCGCCGATCGTCGGAAACGTCGGGGAGCTCGTCGATGACGATCGGCGGTATCCCACGCTCACGTTGAGCACGCTGCGTGGCTGCGCGAGGCCCCGCCCGCCGCGGCCGGCCGGGCCGAAGCCGCGCCCGCCCTGGCCGGCGCGACCTGCGCCAGGCGTCTGGCCCCCGCGTCCGCGCCCGCCGCCGCGCTGAGGCGGTGGCGCGCCAAATACGTGAGTCACCCGCACGTTCACATCGTCGCTGTTGGACGCGTTCGCGGTGACGTAGTGAAAGTTCTGCGTGTCGCCGACGATGTTGGGCGGGGGGATGAATGCCAGCAGCGTGCGGGCCGCGGGATCGATGCGGAATCCCGGTACGCGATTGCCGTCGAACGGCTGCCCTGTGGACGGATCGATCACGTCCGAGCTGCTCGCCGAGAAATCGCCGTTGCGCTCTGCGAGTGTGGGCACCGTCGAATACGCGTCAACGGGCGTACGCGAGTGATTGCCGGAGTAATTGATGAAGAATGACGTGCGTGTGCCGCCGTTGTAGATCTTCGGGATGTTCAACGGACCGCCGAAGGCAGACCCGTACCGCTGCTGCACGTAGTCCGGCTCTTCACGCACCCGACCATTCAACGGATACGGTGCAGCGTCGAACATCGCGCCGCCCAGCGTGTAGTTGGCGTTGCCCTGCAGACGGCCGCGGCCGCCCGGGCCGCCAAAGGCACCGAATCCGCCGGGGGGGCCACCGGGACCGCCGCCGCGCCCGCCACCGAATCCACCTTGATCGGCTCCAGCGCCGCCGCCAAAGCCGCCGCCGCGCCCGAACCCCTCGTCGTCTCCGCGCCCGCCGCGGCCGCCGAACAGGAGCATCTCGTTCGACTGCCCCTGGCTGCCGGTCGTCGCAAAGGTCTCGGTCGGTGCGTCTGCGCCAAAACCCGGCGGCAGCTGCAGATCCGAACGCATCACTTCGGTCGGGTCTTCGCCGGCTGTCGTCACGTCCCCGGCGCCGGCATTCGACACGACGTCGAGCGCCTGGAATCCGCCGCGACCGCGGCCTCCGGCCGCCGCGGTGTTGGCGGCCGCACCGCGGCCCGCGCCGGGCTGTGCAACCGGAACCTGAGACGGCGGTATCGTCGCGGCGGCAGATTGAGGCGCGGGCGCCGCGCGCGACGCGAGGACGATCGCGAAGTCCAGGCGCGCCGTGCAATTGGTGTCCGGCAGCGTCACGGTGTTCGTCGTCGGCGCGAATGCCGCCAGCGACGCGCGCACCGTGTAAGTCCCCGGCGCGTTCAGACGCAAGACGTATGTGCCGTTCGGCTCTGTCGATCCGGAGGCGATCTCCTTACCGTCGGGAAGCGACGCCACGATCGCAACGCCGGGCAATGGTACGGCGCCCGACTGGACGAGGCCTGTCACCGAACATGGCTGGGGAGACGCGGGAGACGGCAGCTGAGCGTGCGGCGGAGCGACCCAGGTCAACACGAGGGCAGCCGCAGCCAGCCCTCGCCAGGCGTGTCGACGAAGCGGGCGACAGGTGGATCTGCGAGCGGCGGATGCCAAACCCGGTTCCTACAGTTAAGGATACCGTGTCCGACACCCGCCTGTTTACACCTATCCCCTAGCCTCTTCGCTTGCTTTTAGAACCCAACCCTCACGCCAAACCGGATGATGCGCGGGTTCATGAGCTCCAGCACCTGGTCGAACGATGCCGACGCCAGGTCGTAGTCGCGACCCAGTACTGTGGCGCGGTTGAACACGTTGAAGAAGTCCATGTCCAGCGTGACATTCAGCCGCTGATACGTGAAGTTCTTGCTGACGCGCGCGTCGAAGGAGTGGACGGTCGGCAGCCGGTTGTCGCCGACGTCGTCGACGAGCAGCACGTTCTTCTCAGGCACGAGCGGATCGCCCGCGTCCTGTGACAGCTCGAAGTACGGCGCCGAGAATCCCTGCCGCATGAGGTAGTTCGCGCCGAACAGCAGGCCCCATTTCGCCTGATACGCCCCCGTGACGATCAACTGGTACTTCGGCAGGACCATGTAGATCGAGCTCTTGCCGCTGCCCGAGCTCGGCGTCATGACCTCGCCGCCGTCTTTGTTGGGGAACGCCTGGATCGTCGTGAAGTTGGGCGTCGGGTCCTCGAAGGAGGCTGGACTGCCGAGATACTCCCGGTGATCGTTCGTCGACCAGCCCACGCGCATCATCCAGTTGTCCGCCATGCGCTTGGTCGCCGCGAGCTCGAACCCCCAGTAGCGCTGGTAGTAGTCGGCGCGCTTCTCGTAGATCTGTCCGAAGTCATCCGGAATCGCCGAGTCGTTGACGTGGAAGAACGGCACGTCGAACGTGCCGATGCCCGGCGCCGTGCCGCTGATGCGGCCCGCCTCGGTGAAATCGGTGCTGGTGACGCCACGGTAATGCAGCCAGTTGATGCCGTTGTAGCGGCGCCAGGTGACGTTGCCGCTGACGCCGAAGTTGCGCACGATCTCGTGCTCGAGGCCGAACAGCAGCTCGTGCGTCAGCGGCGTGCCGAAGTCGCCGATCCGATCCGGATTGCCTCCCGTTGGATTCTCGGGATCGAAGCCAACCACCCCGTCCAGGGTCGTGAACTCGTTGAGATCGGCGATTCGATTGCCGTTGAGGTCGACGGCCGAGTAGTAGACGTACAGAGTAGTACGGGATCTGCGACACGGTGATGGCGGCGCGGCTCGAGTCGAGCTGCGACGCAAACATCGCGTAGCTTCCGCGCAGAATCGTGCGCCTCGACTCGTTCAGGGCGTAGGTGAAGCCCACGCGCGGTGTCAGCGAGTTCCACACGATCGCGTCCTTCACCGCCGGCGCGTTCAGCGCGGGCATCAGATCCGGCAGCGCGGGGCTCGCCGGCACCGAGGCTTCGAGAACGGAGCTGGCGGAACGGTCCCAGCGGACGCCGGCGTTGATGGTCAGCCGGTTCAGGCTGATCGTGTCGCCGACGAACCCGTGCCAGTAGATGCCCTCGCCCGCCGCGGCGAAGTCGCGGACGACGAGGGCCGTCATGTTCGGGTATCCGTCGTGGAGCGTGCGGACGCCGTTGCCGGGCCAGCCGCTCTCCGACGTGACGCTCGATTTGCGCCAGCCGAAGCCGAACTTCAAATCGTGGCGTCCCTTGAACATGTTGCCGTCGGCCGACACGCTGTGCTGCGGACGGTTCGTCGTCGCCCAGAAGTAGGATCCGTGGGCGACGTTCGAGTCGTCGCGATAGTACCTGGGCATCGAGCCCGCCGCGCGGTATCAGATCGAAGCGGTTCTTCGTGTACGCATAACGTCCGGTGACGAAAATGTTGTCACCGATCGTCCGGCTGCCTTCGAACTTGAAGAGGTCCGTCGGTCCGGTCTGATTCTGCGTCGTCTCGTCGGGACGCTGGACGCTCGCGCCGCGGCCGAACTTCTCCTTGTTCCCGCGGAAGTACGCGAACAGCGCACGCGTCTTGGGGTTGATCTCGGCCGTGATCTTGGACGAGTAGTTCTCGAGGAACGTCGCGTCCCGCGCGATCTGCACGTAATCGTTGACGCCGCCGTCGAACGAGAACACCTGCAGCTCTGGTTCCGTCTTGCCGTAGGCGCCCCACGCGAACAAGCGGTTCCGCACGAGCGGGCCGCCGCCTTCGATCCCGTAGTCCTTGTACTGGGCGATACGGTTGTACCCGTTGATCACGCCAAACAGATCGTCGCTCACGTTGTCGGATTGCAGGCCGTTGTCCTCGAAGTAGAACCGGCTGGACCCGCGCCAGCGGCTGGTGCCGCTCCTCAACACGAAGTTCAGCTGCACGCCCGGGCTCGCGTTGGCCGGATCGGCCCCGCCGGTCGTCACCTGCATCTCCTGGAACATGTCGAAGTCGTAGTAGGTGGGCGACGCGCCGAGCGCGGCCATGTCCGTGATCGCGATCCCGTCCATGTTCCACGTGTTGTCGCCCACGACCGCGCCCTTGGCCTGGTAGTTCGACTGCTGGCCGGATTCCGCGCCACCGACGTTGACGCGATCGACGATGATGCCGGGGACCGTCTGGAGGACGACCCACGGATCGCGCGAGCTCGGGAGGTTCTGCAGCTCGTCGAGGTTGACGTTGGTGGACACGGTCTGTTTCTTGGTCTCGATGACGGGTGTGTCACTCGTCACGTCGACCTTCTCCGCCACCCCGCCGACCCCCATCGTCACCTCGAGCGGTACGATCGATCCGGCGTTGACGGGCACGTTGTCGTTCTTGTAGTCGGCGAAACCCGACAGCTTCGCGGTGACCGCGTATCGCCCCGGTGCGAGGTTCACGAAGCGCGCCTCGCCCTGCGAATCGGTCACCGTCGACGCGGTCTGGGTCCCTGTCGCCTCGACGGTCACGCCCGGCAGCACGGCGCCCGTGCTGTCCTTGATCGTGACGTCGATGCGCCCCGTATAGACCTGCGCCGACAACGGCGCCGCCACCAGCACGGCGCACGCGATCGACAGGCCTCTCAGGACCAGTCGTTTCACGTCCTACCCCCTTTTGTTGAACCGACGCTGACGGGCTCCGGCACGGAGGTGTACCGAAGCGGGTTGAGGGTGACGTCTTCGCAGTGGGAAAACGGGCCGTTGCCTGCCGTCGAGGCGAGACGCGCGGCCGGCGGCCGGGAAGACCGAAGCGGGGGTCCGGACGTTATCTCGCGAAGCGGTCGAAGATGTCGACCAGTTCCGCCAGTCTCCGGCTCCTCTCGGGCTCACCCTTTGCGATGCCATCGGGCACGCACGTCTCGACGTGGAACCTCAGAACGGCCAGGCTGATGCGGTTGAGCGCGGCCTCGGCCGCCGCCAGCTGCTGCAGGATGTCGACGCACAAGCGAGGCTCCTGCACCATGCGACGAATACCGCGAATCTGCCCCTCGATACGGTTCAGTCGCGTGACGAGGCTCTGTTGCTGCGTTTCTTCCAGCATGAACTCCCCCGGTGAACGAGAGACGGCGCTACTATACGCCGCCTTCGCTTCCGGCTGACGGGAGCGACAGAACTTCGTCGTCGTTCTCTGATTCGGAACGCGCGTCCGAACCGTGCCGCGCCGCGGACTGCAAGGCCCTTGCCTCACGTCGCGTCTTTGCGGTGTGTGTGATGAAAGGCGATGCGTGAGGTGACGAGAAACATCGTGCGGTGACGTGCGGATCCGATCCAGACGCTGACGCCGGTCGTCACAGCGCGGGTCCCGTCACGGATCCAATTCCGCCAAGGTCTGAACTTCAACCGCTTGAAATCCGATCGGGCGGCCGCCGGTCGTTCGAGAATCCTTGACAGGCCGTGGCGGAATGAATGAACATTCATTCATGCCTGTCACGGCCGCGCGCCGAACCCGTCCCGTCTCGCCCGCACCCGACCGACTCGACAAGCGCGACGCACTCCTGCGCGCCGCCATCGACACCTTCGCGGCAAACGGATTCTTCAACGCCCAGGTCGCCGACGTCGCCCGCGCCGCGGGCGTCGCCGCCGGAACCGTCTATCTGTATTTCCGCGGCAAGGACGACCTCCTCATCTCGATCTTCGAGCGCACGATGAAGGAGGCCATCGCGGAGGGACGGAAGAGCGTCGCGGCTCTCGGCCGCCCGGACGATCGGCTGCGCGAGATCGCGCGGCTGCATCTCGGACGCCTCGGACGCGATCGCGCGCTGGCCATCGTCTTTCAGGTCGAGCTGCGCCAGTCGACGAAGTTCATGGAGCGGTTCTCGACGACCGCAGCTGCGCGAGTATCTCGGCATCATCCGCGACGTCATCGCCGAGGGCCAGTCGCAGCAGGCGTTCCGGCGCGACATCAACCCGACGCTCGGCCGCGAAGTTCTTCTTCGGCGCGCTCGACGAGATGGCCACCAACTGGATCCTGAGCAGGCGGAAGTACTCGCTGGTCGCCGAAGCGGACGCGATCGTCGATCTCTTCGTCAGGGGCCTGCGGCACATTGACGGCGATGACTTCGAACGTGCGGCGGTCCTCGGCGCGGGCACGATGGGCGCGCAGATTGCGGCGCACCTCGCCAACGCCGGCGTGCCGGTGCTGCTGCTCGACGTCACGCCGCAGGCCGCGCGCGAGGGGTTCGAGCGGGCGCGCGCGCTCAAGCCGGATCCCTTCTTCACGCCCGCGGCGCAGGCGCTCGTCCGCACCGGCGGGTTCGACGACGGATCTGGCGGCGGTGGCGGGCTGCGACTGGATCATCGAAGCCATCGTCGAGCGCCTGGACGCCAAGCAATCGCTCCTCGACACGCGTCGAGCGTCACCGGGCGCCGCACGCGATCGTCAGCTCGAACACGTCCGGCATCCCCATCGCGTCGGTGGTCGACGGCCGCTCGGCCTCGTTCCGTCTGCACTGCGCTGGGCACGCACTTCTTCAACCCGCCGCGGTACCTGCAGGCTGCTCGAGATCATTCCGACACCGGACACCGATCCGGCCGTGGTCCGGACGATCGCCGACTTCGCCGATCGCCGCCTCGGCAAGGGCGTCGTCATCGCCAGGGACACGCCGAACTTCATCGCGAACCATCTCGGGCTCCATGGCGTGATGCAGATCTTCCGCGCCCTGGAGTCGGGCGAGTTCACGATCGAGGAGATCGACGCGATCACCGGGCCCGCGATCGGCCGTCCGAAGAGCGCGACGTTCCGCACGATGGACATCGCCGGCATCGACGTGCTCGCGCACGTGGCCCGGAACCTGTCCGAGCGGCTCGACTCGGATGCCGATCGCGCGCTGTTCAGGTTGCCGGGTTCGTTGACGAGCTGGTCAGCGAAGGGCTGGATCGGCGCGAAGGCCGGTCAGGGCTTCTACAAGAAGGAGGCGAGCGGCGAGATCCTCACGCTCGATCCCGTTGACGCTGAACTATCGGCCGATGCAGCCGTCCGCGTTTCCCGTCGATCGATGCGGCCCGCTCGATCGACGATCCCGCGGCGCGGATCAAGACGCTCTTCCAGCGGCGCGGACAAGGTCGGCGAATTCCTGCGCGCGACGCTCGGCTCGACGCTCGTCTACGCCGCCCGCGTCACGCCCGACATCGCTCACGCGATCGACGACGTCGACCGCGCGATGCGCTGGGGATTCGGCTGGGATCTCGGGCCCGTTCGAGATCTGGGATGCCATCGGCGTCGACCGCGTCATCGACGCCTGCGGCGTGACCGATCCTCCGCCGCTCGCTGCGAGACGCGCGGGACGGGGGGCGTTCCGTCCAGAAGGTGCCAGGCACCTTGCGCCGCCCTCTGGCCCGGGATTGCAGATCCTGCGATGCGCGAAGGAGCGGACGGCAGTCGTGCGCACGAACCCGGCGCGAGCCTCGTCGACCTCGGCGACGGCGTCCTCTGCGTCGAGTTCCACTCGAAGATGAACGCGATCGGCGGCGACACGATCCAGATGCTCCACGCCGGCGTGAAGGAGGCGGCGACGAATTTCGCCGCGCTCGTCGTCGGCAACGACGCGCCGAACTTCTCCGCCGGCGCAAACCTGATGCTGCTGCTGCTCGAGGCGCAGGAGGGCAACTGGGACGAGGTCGATCTCATGGTCCGCGCGTTTCAGGGCGCGACGATGGCGCTGAAGTATGCGGACGTGCCGGTCGTCGTGGCGCCGGCCGGGCTGACGCTCGGCGGCGGCTGCGAGATCGCGCTGCACGGCGATCGCGTGCAGGCGGCGGCCGAGACCTACATGGGGCTCGTCGAGGTCGGCGTCGGCCTGATCCCCGCTGGCGGCGGGACGAAGGAAATGCTCGCGCGCGCGATGGACGTGCTGCCGCGGGGCGCCGATCTGCTGCCCGCCGTGCAGCGCGTGTTCGAGACGATCGGGTTCGCGAAGGTCTCGACGAGCGGCCCTGACGCCGCGCGCATCGGCTACCTGCGCGACGTCGACGGCGTCACGATGAACCGCGAGCGGCTGATCGCCGACGCGAAGGCGCGGCGCTCGCCCGCGTCCCCGAATACGTCCGGGCGCAACCGCGGAGCGCGATTCGGGTCGGCGGCGCAGGGCTGCTGGCCACGCTCAAGCTGGGCGTCCACCTCGCCTGGCGCGCCGGCCGCATCAGCGATCACGACGCGCTCATCGGCCGGAAGCTGGCGTGGATCCTCGCCGGCGGAGACCGTCCGCACGCGGGCACCGCTGACCGAACAGCAGCTGCTGGATCTCGAACGCGAAGCGTTCCTGAGCCTGTGCGGCGAGCGAAGACACAGGAACGAATCGCGCATACGTTGAAAACGGGCAAAACGCTGCGCAATTGAGAATGCTGAATGCTGAATGCTGAAATGAATTTTGAACTTCTTAATTCTCAAGATAATGGCGAATAAGGCAAGGATGCAGCTATCGAAGGTTCTTTGTACTTGCGCCGCTCACCCTTGTCTTCAGAACTACAGAGGTCACAGTTCAATTCAGAATTCACAATTCAGCAGTCTGAATTGCGATGTTCGATCAAGGTGTCGGTCCTCCGCTCATCGTCATCCCCGGCGTCCAGGGACGCTGGGAGTGGATGCAGCCCGCGCTGGCGGCGCTGCAGACCAGGTGCCGCACGATTGCGTACTCGCTCTGCGGCGACGTCGGATCGGCGCGGTCACTGGATCCGGCGCTGGGATTCGACAACTACCTGCGTCAGCTCGACGCCGTGTTCGAGCAGACCGGCATCCAGCGCGCGGCGCTCTGCGGCGTGTCGTACGGCGGGCTTATCGCGCTGCGGTACGCGGCGACGCGGCCCGAACGCGTGAGCGCGCATCATCTTCCGTCGGCGCCGGCGCCCGGGCTGGACGCCGTCGCAGCGGCAGCGCGGTACATCGCGCGTCCGTGGCTGCTCGGCGCCGGTGTTCGTGGTGACGTCGCCGATGCGGGTCTGGCCGGAGATCCGCCGCTGCGATGCCGGGCTGGCGCGTCGCGCTGCGCTTCATGCTGCGCCACGGCTTGCGCGTCGCGGCCGCGCCGATGATCCCGTCGCTCGATGGCCGAGCGCGTGCGGCTCGAGCAGGCGCTCGACTTCCAGACCCGACTGCGCTCGGCTGCAGGCGCCGACGCTCATCGTCACGGGCGAGGAGGAGCTCGACACGCGTCGTCCCGGTGCAGGTCACGCGCATGTATCGTCGCTGATTCCCGGCGCGCGCTACGAGAATGATGACCGACACCGGCCACATCGGGATGCTGACGCAGCCCGAGCGCTTCGCGCGCATCGTCGGTGGATTCGTCCATGCCCACAGTCACTGATCTGCGCGGACCGGCAGGCCGGCTCGAGGCGCTGCTCGATACGCCCGACCGCGGCGCGGTGGACGCCGCCGTGCGCGCCGCCGTCGTCTTCGCCCACCCGCATCCGCAGTTCGGCGGCACGATGCACACCAAGGCCGTGTATCAGGGGACGAAGGCGCTCGCCCGCATCGGCTGCGCGGTGCTGCGGTTCAACTTCCGCGGCGTCGGCGCGAGCGAAGGCACGTTCGATCGCGGCGAAGGCGAGAAGGCCGACTTTGCAGCGGCGCTCGACTACATGGCCGCGCGTTATCCCGGGATCCCGCTCTGGGCGGCCGGCTTCTCGTTCGGCGCGTGGGTCGCGCTCGAGGTGGGCGCGCGCGACGATCGCGTCTCCGCGCTGATCGGCATCGCGCCGCCTGTCGACGCGTCGGTCTCGGGACAGAAATACGACTTCTCGAACACGCTCGCGAGCATCAAGCCCAAGTTCTTCGTCCAGGGCGAGAGCGACGAGGTCTGCGCGATCGAGGCGATGTGGCAGTTCTACGGCCGGCTGCAGGAGCCGAAGGAACTGGTCGTCATCGACGGCGCGGATCATCTGTTCGACGGCAAGACGCAGGAGGTCGGCGACGCGCTCGAGGATCTCCTGGGAGATTTCACGACATGAAAGACGCAGTCATCGTCTCGGCCGTGAGGACGGCGGTCGGCAAGGCACCGAACGGCGCGCTGCGGTACACGCGGCCGGACGAGATGGCCGCGACGGTCGTCAAGGAGGCGCTCCGTCGCGCGCCGGGTCTCGATCCGGCCGAGGTCGAGGACGTGATCCTCGGCTGCGCGATGCCGGAGGCCGAGCAGGGGCTCAACGTCGCGCGCATCGCGAGCCTGCGCGCGGGGATTCCCGTGTCGGCGTCCGCGGTGACGGTGAACCGCTTCTGCTCGTCCGGCCTGCAGTCGATTGCGTACGCCGCCGAGCGCATCATGGCGGGATTCGGCACGACCATCGTCGCGGGCGGCACCGAGTCGATGAGCCTGGTGCCGATGGGCGGACACAAGGTCGCGCCGAACCCGGCGCTGGTCGACACGTATCCCGACGTCTATCTCAGCACCGGCCTCGTCGCCGAGAACCATGCGCGCGAAGCGTCGGTCTCGCGCGAGGAGCAGGACGCGTTCGCGCTGCGCAGCCACCAGCGCGCGATCGCGGCGATCGACGCCGGGCGTTTCAAGGACGAGATCGTGCCGCTCGAGATCGCGGCGAATGGCAATGGCACGAGCACGCGCGCCTTCGACACGGACGAGGGGCCGCGACGCGACACGTCGATGGAGGCGCTCGCCAAGCTGAGGCCCGCGTTTCACGCGAAGGGATCGGTGACGGCCGGCAACTCGTCGCAGACGAGCGACGGCGCGGCTGCCGTGGTCGTCATGTCGCACGATCGCGCGCGGGAGCTGGGGCTCGTCCCCATCGCCCGCTTCGTCGCCTTTGCCACCGCCGGCGTCGAGCCGGAGCGGTTCGGGATCGGCCCGGTGCCCGCGATCCGCAAGGTGCTGAAGATCGCAGGCCTGACGCTCGATCAGATCGATCTGATCGAGCTGAACGAAGCGTTCGCGGCCCAGGTGATCGCCTGCCTGCGCGAGCTGCCGATCGATCCGGACCGGCTGAACGTCAACGGCGGCGCGATCGCGCTCGGCCACCCGCTGGGCTGCACGGGCGCCAAGCTGACGGCGACGCTGCTGAACGAGATGCGGCGCCGCCACGCGCGCTACGGCCATGGTGACGATGTGCGTGGGCGGCGGCATGGGCGCGGCGGGGATCTTCGAACGCATGGCAGATTGAGGAATGAACAATGAGCGTAGCTGAATCGACGACCCGCGGCGGTGCATGGCTGATCGAGGACGCGAGTCCCGATGTCGTGTTCACGCCTGAACGGATGACCGACGAGCATCGGCTGATCGGACAGACCGCCGACGAGTTCGTGAAGACCGAGGTGCAGCCGGCCCTCGAGCGGCTCGAGCAGAAGGACTGGGCGCTGGCCCGGACGCTCGTGCAGCGCTCAGGCGAGCTGGGGCTGCTCGGCACCGACGTGCCCGAGGCGTTCGGCGGCGTCGAGCTCGACAAGGTCTCCTCGATCGTCGTCGGCGAAGCCATCGGGCGTTGTGCGTCGTTTGCCGACGACGTTCGGCGCGCAGACAGGGCTCGCCATCACGCCCTTGCTCTGCTTCGGCACCGAGGAGCAGAAGCAGCGTTACCTGCCCCGGCTCGTCAGCGGCGAGCTGATCGGCGCCTACGCGCTGAGCGAGTCAGGGTCCGGATCGGACGCGCTCGGCGCGCGCGCGCGCGCGACGCGTCAGCCTGACGGCAGCTTTCTCCTCAACGGCGAGAAGATGTGGATCACCAACGGCGGCTTCGCCGACTTCTTCATCGTCTTCGCGAAGATCGACTCGGAACAGTTCACCGCGTTTCTCGTCGAGCGCAGCTTCCCGGGCGTGACGACCGGCAAGGAGGAGCACAAGCTCGGCCTGCACGGCTCGTCGACGACCCCGCTCATCCTGCAGGACGCGAAGGTCCCTGCCGCGAACGTGCTCGGCGAGATCGGCAAGGGGCACAAGGTCGCCTTCAACGTCCTCAACTACGGCCGCTTCAAGCTGGCCGCGATGTGCAGCGGCGGCGCGCGTGCGGTGATCGCGGAAGCGGCGGCATATGCCATCCAGCGCAAGCAGTTCGGACAGTCAATCGCGACGTTCGGGGCGATCCGCCACAAGCTGGGCGAGATGACGGTCCGGCAGTACGCGATCGAATCCATGCTGTACCGGACGGCCGGGCTGATCGACGGCATGTTGCAGGGCAGCCACACGAACGTGGCGGTCCTCGGCGCGCTCGAAGAGTTCGCCATCGAGGCCTCGATCCTGAAGGTCGCGGGCAGCGAGATGCTCGACTACGTGCTGGACGAGAACGTGCAGATCCACGGCGGCAACGGATTCGTTCGCGACTACCCCGCCGAGCGTCACTATCGGGACTCGCGTGTCAACCGCATCTTCGAGGGCACCAACGAGATCAACCGGCTGCTGATGCCGGGCATGCTGGCTCGTCGCGCCGTGAAGGGCGGACTGGCGCTGATTCCCGCGGCGCGCAAGCTGCAGGACGAGCTGCTCACGCCTGGACTGCAGGAGGCTCCCGGCGACGGGCCGCTGGAGCACGAGCATCGCGCCGTCGGCGCCATGAAGAAGGCGGCGCTGATGATCCTCGGCACGGCGATGCAGACATACGGCGAGCGGCTCACCGACGAACAGGAGATCCTCTCGACGGCGGCCGACATCATCATCGACGTCTACGCGTCAGAGTCCGTCGTCCTCCGGGCGCAGGCGGCGCGCCTCGCGCCGGCGCGCCATGCACCCGCCGAGCTGCACGCCGATGCCGCGTCGGTGTTCGTGGGTGATGCCGCGGGTCGTGTCGAGATCGCCGCGCGAAACGCGCTCGCGGCGATGGCCGAGGGCGACACGCTCCGCACGCTGCTGGCCGCGCTGCGGCGCGTCATGAAGGTGACGCCCATCAACAGCGTGGCGCGGCGGCGCCGTCTGTCGGATGCGGTCGTCGCGCGGAGAGGGTATCCTCTCTAGCCTTATCCGAGGGGCTTTGCCCCTCGGACTCCCGGACACGCGCTCTCGCGCGCCGCTTCGCCGGCGCGCTCCGATCGCGTGGCTCGCTCGCAATGCTCGCTCGCACCGTGGTACGAGCGGCAGGTTTATGAGATAGTTTCTGGAGTGATCCCTGGTCGCGGTCGACGTGTCCACCGCCTGAGGCATGCGGGACTAGCGGGCTGCCTGCTGCTCTATGCCTGGGGTCTGACAGGCTGCTCGAACGCCGAGCTGCCGTACGAAGAAGAAATCGCCGCATGGCGGGCCGAAAAGGACCGCTACATGCGCGAGTCGCCCGAATCACCGATCCCGGCCACCAGCCGCAGCGCGTTTCCGGTGCTTCCCTACTTCCCCATCGCCCAGGACTATCGCGTGCCTGCCGCGCTTCGCGCCGGGCCCGGCGAGGACGTCCTCGAGATGATGACCTCGACAGGCCAGATTCGAAAGATGCGGCGCGTCGGCGCGCTCGAGTTCACGCTGAAGGGGCAGGCGCTCAAGCTGACGGCCTTTGCCGACATCACGGACACGAGTCTGCGACGGCTGTTCGTCCCGTTCGGGGATTCCACCAACGGCAACGAGACGTATCCGGGAGGCCGCTACATGGACCTCGATCGCACGGCGACCGGCATTTACGATCTCGACTTCAATCGGGCGTATCATCCGTTCTGTCTCTTCAACCCCACGTACGACTGTCCGGTTCCGCCGCGGGAGAACAGGCTCCAGGTGCCGGTACGTGCGGGTGAAAAGCTGACGGCACGATGATTCGCGGCATCGTCTTCGACTTCGACGGGGTCATCGTCGACTCGGAACCGCTGCATCTCAGCGCCTATCAGGAAGTGCTCTCCGCTCGCGGCGCGCCCCTCCCCCGCGAAGAGTACTACTCGCGGTATCTCGGCTACGACGATGAGGGTGTGTTCCGCGCGGTAGCGGAGGCGCGGGGCTGGCGGCTCGATGAGCGGGACCTCGCGGGGCTGATCGCGGAGAAATCCAGAGTCCTCGAAGCTCTGGTGCGTTCCGGGAACATCCTGTATCCCGCGGCTGCGGAGTGCATCTCTCGCCTGGCCGCGACCTGGCCGCTCGGCATCGCGTCGGGCGCGCTGCGCCACGAGATCGAAGCGATCCTCCGCGGGCACTCGCTCGACCGATATTTCCGCTTCATCGTCGCGGCAGGCGACACCGCTGGAAAACCTGCGCCCGATCCCTACCTTCGCGCGGCCGCGCTGCACGGAGTGCCGCCTGGCGAGTGCGTCGCGATCGAAGACTCGCGCTGGGGCATCGACGCCGCGATAGAAGCCGGCCTGCTGTGTGTCGCCATCACCAATACCTATCCGGTGTCCGAGCTCATGGCGGCCGACGCCATCGTGACGTCGCTCACCGAGCTGACGCCGGAGCTGATCCGCTCGCTGGGGTAAAATCGTCAGGTGCCGTTCTCGCTTCACCTGCAGCCGCGGGCCGCGCAGGTCGCCTCGGAGCTCGAAGCCGCCATGAACGCCCCCGGAGAGGATCTGGCGCCGGCGGCGTTCGCGATCGCGCGCGTCGAGTATCCCGGGCTGGAGACCACGCCGTACCTGCGTCGGCTGGATCGGATGGGCGAGGAAGCGGCGGCCAGGCTGGGAGCGACCGGCGGGACCTTCCTGGATGCCATCCGGGCGTTCAACGAGTACTTCTACGACGAGCAGGGGTTCGCTGGAAACCGCGAGCGGTACGACGACCCGCGCAACAGCTTTCTCAACGAGGTCCTCGATCGGCGAACCGGCATCCCGATCAGCCTTGCCGTCGTCTATCTGGAAGTGGCCCGGCGCGCCGGACTGCGCGTCGCGGGCGTGAACTTTCCCGGCCACTTCCTGCTCCGCGCGCCAGCCAACATCCTGGGCGCGACGGGGCTTCACGGCAGCGACGTGCTGATCGTGGATCCGTTCCATGGAGGAGCGCAGCTGTCGGAGGTCGACTGTCGCGAGCTGTTGCGCCAGCACATGGGCGACGACGTCGCGTTCGACCGATCGCTGCTCGAGCCGGCCACGCGACATCAGATCGTCGTGCGGATGCTCGTCAACCTGAAGCGCCTCTACGTGCGGATGCGATCGCTGCCGCAGGCGCGCTTCATCTCGGATCTCCTGCTGACCATCGACCCTTCGGCGATCGTCGAGCTGCGCGATCGCGGGCTGCTGGCGTACCACCTGCAGGACTTTGCCGCCGCACTGCGGGATCTCGAGGCGTACCTCAGGCTGCTCCCCAAGCATGCGACCGCCAGCGAGCCCGCGACGGAGCCGTCACCGGACGGCGAAGTCGAGTCGCCCGACCGCCAGACCGAGGACGCGCAGATTTGGGAGCACGTGAAGACGCTTCGCAAGCGCGTCGCGGGATTTAATTAAGACACCGAGCGCCGAGCGCCGAGCGCCGAGCGCCGAGCGCCGAGCGCCGAGCGCCGAGAGGAACCTACTTCCACCCCACCATGGAGGCAATCCGCCGGAGCAGCCCGGGGTGGTTGCCGGCCTCCATCACCTGCTCGAGGAGCGATAAGCTCTCGCCAATTCCCTGCGTGACGGCGATCCCGAGCTTGCGCGCGCTCGCGATCGGTACCTCGAATGTCGGCGAAATGATCAGGATGGGTTTCGCGTCCGAGTCGGCCAGGACATCGAGACAGTTCTGGGGGCTGTCGTCGACCAGGTAGTCGAGACGCAGCGCGCCGGCGGCCGCGCCGCGCGAGCCCCTGATGACGAGCACGCTCGGCAGATCGAATCCCTGCGCGACGAGCCAGCGCTGCGTCTGCCGCTGGACGGTTTCTCCCTTGGAATCCGGCCGCTGCGTGATGAAGAAGACCTCCCAGCGGTGACGAATCATCAACGCGTGGATTCGGCGGACGGCGTCTGGCTCGAGCGGACGCAACCCGACCCAGAAATCAGGGGTGTCCGCGATGGCGTCCCAGACGGCGTCGACGCGCCGCGACGGTTGGAGTTCCTGCGGACCCGCCTGCCGTTCTTCCTCGGTTTCAGGCTGGCCGGGCTCGAGTGCCGTTTCGCGACCGAACAGCCTGACTTCGACCCCGTGAAACGCGGACTCGAAGTCCGCGAGTACGCCGTCCATGTCGAAGCCGATCCTCAACGACATAGGCAGCCGGTGGCGGCGCGCAGGCCCGTCACTGGCGTGGCTCCATCCTGCGGGTGTACGTTCCCGAGGCGTCGGGCCTCGTTTCGATCAGGACGAGCGCCTGATCGCGATACGTCAGGCGCCGGTCCGGACGGCCGTCGCCGGTCTCGTCGAACTCGGCCGAGCGGACCGCGCCGTTTTCGTAGACTTCCCACTTGTCTTTGCGGCCGTCGTGATTCGTGTCCTCTTCCACGCGCAGGAGCGGACCCGTTCCGTCCGGTCCAGGCGCCGCGGTCGCATCGTAGAGCTCCCAGCGATCGATCCGGGCTTCATCCGCCGTCGACGACACCTCGATGCGGAGTACCCGGCCCTCGGGTGTCGAGTACACCCACGCGTCCGGTTTGCCTTCCCGCTTTCGCGAGAATCCGACTCTCGCCAGCCGGCCCGCTTCGTCGTAGTACTCCCACCGATCCAGGACGCCGTCTTCGTCGCTGTCGATCCGCGAGCGCAGCGGACGCGTGCCGTCCATCTCCGTCCACGTGTCGATGCGGCCGTTGCGATTGGCGTCGAGCGTGAGCTCGGTGAGCTTGCCGGTGACTTTGTCGTACGACGCCTTGGTCGTCGCCTTCAGGCGCTCGCGTTCCGGATCGGCGCACGCCAGGCACACCAGGCTGACAGCCGTCACCAGCGCCGGCGCGAGCGCGTGGCGCCGCACATCAGGCAAGGACATGACCCGTTACGTCGTGCGGGCGATTTCGTCGTAGAGATACGCGGAGGCCACGATGCCGCCGTGGAAGTTGGCCAGATCGAGCTTCTCGTTCGGCGCGTGAGCATTTTCGTCGGGCAGTCCGACGCCAAACAGCACCGATGGAAGCCCGAGGATCTCCTGGAACGTGGCGACGACGGGAATCGATCCGCCTTCGCGGTTGAAGACGGGCGTCTTGCCGAATCCCTTCTCGATGGCGCGGCCCGCAGCCTGCACGAACGGGTTGTCGAAATCCGTCATCCACGGCCGGCCGCCGTGCATCCGGGTGACCTTGAGCTCCACGGTCTTCGGCGTGACCTTGCGCACGTACTCCTCGAAGAGCTTCGCGATCTTGTCCGGATCCTGATCGGGTACGAGGCGCATGCTCACCTTCGCCATCGACACGGCCGGGATGACCGTCTTCGCGCCTTCGCCGGTGAATCCCGCCAGCAGGCCATTGACCTCGAACGTCGGCCTGCCCCACACACGCTCGAGCGTCGAATAACCGCTCTCGCCGAACAACTTCGGGGCACCCAGATCCTTCCGGTACCGGGTCTCGTTGAACGGCAGCTTCTTGAACTCCGCGCGCTCCTCCTCGCGAAGCGGCCTGACGTCATCGTAGAAGCCCGGAATCTTGATCCGCCCCCCGCGATCCTTCATCTGCGTGAGCACCTGCGCCAGCACCATCGCCGGGTTGGCGACGGCGCCGCCGAACGATCCCGAGTGCAGGTCGCTCTTCGTGCCGCGCAGATCGATCTGGCAGTAGACGAGGCCACGCAGGCCGTAGCAGATCGATGGAATGCCGCGGTCGAACATCGGCGAGTCCGAGATGACGACGACGCTGGCGCCGAGCTCGTCTTTGTGGGCTTTGACGAAGTCGTCGAGGTTGGCGGAGCCGACCTCCTCCTCGCCCTCGAGAATGATCTTCATGTTCACCGGCAGCCGGCCGGTCTGCTTCAGGTGCGCTTCGATCGCCTTGAAGTGCATGAAGACCTGACCCTTGTCGTCGGCGGCGCCGCGCGCGTAGATCTCGCCGTCCCGAATCGTCGCTTCGAACGGCGGAGACTCCCACAGTTCGAGGGGATCCACCGGCTGCACGTCGTAGTGACCGTAGAAGAGGATCGTCGGCGCACCCTCCGCGCCCAGCCAGTCGCCGTACACGACGGGATTGCCGGGCGTCTCGATCAACTTGACGTTCGCGAGGCCGATGCGCTGCATCTCGTCGGCCGTCCACTGCGCGCAGCGGCGGACGTCACCGGCGTGCTGCGGGAGCGCGCTGATGCTGGGAATGGCGAGATAGTCCTTCAGCTCGTCCACGTAGCGGTCACGGTTTGTATGAATGAAATCGAGGATATTTGTCATAAAGACTCAATGGTGCTGACGGTGCGTGACGGTGCTGCAGGTGCTCGGGGTGCTGCAGGTGCGATGATTTTGCTTTCTCATGGGCGATCTGGCGTTGCAGTACCTGCGATATCGGGGTCCTGATCGCTCCATTCTGTTCGGTATTTCGCTCGAGCGCAAATGGCACGGTGCGTGCCCCATGCGACTGGCGGGATGGGAGCCAAGAATCATCGGGAATTGGTCGCGTGGCAACTGGCGGACGAACTCCGGCGGCTGATTTTCACGTCGACATCGACGGGACCCGCGGCCCGGGACTTCAAGTTCCGCGACCAGATCCGGGACTCGGTCAGTTCCGCCTGCCGCAACACCGCCGAAGGTTTCTATCGCTCCACGCATCCACAGTTCGCCCACTTCCTCAACATCGCGCGCGGGTCCCTCGGAGAAACGCTCGATCTCATCGACGACGGGCGCGAACGCGGATACTTCAGTGCCGAGAGCCACGAAGAGATGAGCAACCTCCGCAACCGCGCAATGATCGCCAACCTCCGCCTTCAAAAATCACTCGCGAAGTGAGGGTGCTGAAGGTGCTGAGGTGCTGGAGGTGCTGCGCGGTGCTGAAAGCAGGTGCTGGTCGTGCTGAGGGTGCTGCCTGGCATCGTCAGCACCGTCAGCACCCTCCGTGGTACGATTTGATCCGCTATGAAGGGCTATGCGAACCCGCAGCTGCTGATCACGACGGAGGAGCTGGCCGGGGCGATCCACGCTCCCGCGCCGTCACGTCCGCTGATCCTGGATCTCCGGCCCCCGGAGCAGTACACGGCGGGTCACGTGCCTGGCGCGCTGCACCTGGATCTCTGGGGTGTCAGCCTCTCGGACACGGATCCGGCGCCCCTGCAGGCGTTCCTCTGGATGATCGAGCACGTGCTCGAGATCCATGGCGTCAGCGACGCGACGCCGATCGTCGTGTACGACGACCAATCCGGCGTCCGCGCCGCGCGGGCGTTCTGGTTCCTCGAGGTACTTCGGCCACCCCTCCGTGCGACTGCTCGACGGCGGCTTCGGCGCCTGGTCGCGCGCGGGCCTGCCGGTGACGCGTGACGCGGACGCGGCGCCGAAGAGCGACTGGACCGGCGCCCGCCAGGAACGTCGGCTGGCCACCTGGCGCGACGTCAAGGAAGCCCTCACTAGAGACGACGCGGTCATCGTCGACGCGCGAACGGACGGCGAATATTGCGGCACGACCGTGCGCGCGAAGCGCGGCGGCGCGATCCCCGGCGCCGTCCACATCGAGTGGACGCGGAACCTGACGCCCGACGGCGACTTCAAGCCGGCCGCCGAGCTGCGGAGGATGTACGAGGACGCCGGCGTCACGCCCGATCGCGAAGTGATCGCGTACTGCCAGGGCGGGTACCGCGCGGCCCACGCGTATCTCGCGCTGAGACTGCTCGGGTACCCGCGCGTCCGCAACTACGTGGGATCGTGGAAGGAATGGGGCGACCGCACCGAGTTGCCGATCGAGATACCGAAAACTGAAGGTGCTGAAGGTGCTGAGGTGCTGACAGCACCACCAGCACCCCAGTACCACCAGCACCTTCAGCACCTTCAGCACCCTCAGCACCCTCAGCACCCCCTGAGGCATTGACGCGGCACGCTTTGTTGTGCAAAGTTAAGGGAGGACATGGACGTCCCGCGCGCGCTCGAGCAAATCGACGAGATCCACGACCGGCTCGCGAAAGCCGATGTGTACCGGGGCTACCGATCCGTGCCGGTCGCCGCCTCCGGCCTGATTGGCGTCGCCGCGGCCTGGCTGCAGCCGTCATCGATCGGCGCCGCCGATCCGATCGGCTTCATCCTCTATTGGACCGGGATCGCGGCGCTCGCGAGCTTCGTCGGCGTCAGCGAAGTCGTCTACAACTACGTCGTCGAAGAAGATCGGCGCGCCCGGCGGCGGACCAGGACGGTCGTCAGCCAGCTGCTGCCGAGCCTGCTGGCCGGCGCGATCGTCGCGATCAGCTTCGCCCGGTTGAGCGCCGCGCTCGTGCCGCTCGTGCCGGGCATCTGGGCCATCTGTTTTGGCGTGGGCATCTTCGCGTCCCGGCTGTACCTGCCGGCGGCCAGTGGCTGGGTCGCGCTGTATTACTACGCGGCTGGCGTCGCGCTGCTGTGGAGCGCGCGCGGGATTGGGGACGGCGCTGGAGACGCCCAGCGGTGGCTGTTTGCCGCGTGGCTCGCGCCGCTGAGCGGCTGGACCGTCGGCGGCACGTTCGGCGTCGGGCAGCTCTTCGCCGCGCTGGTGTTGTATCGCAACCTGGAACGAGACGAACGGAACGACATCGATGAAGAAGAAGAAACCGACTGAGCTCTCGCAGCCGGGCCGCTTCGCCTACGAAGGGCTCGATCGCGTGCTGCACGAAAAAGCCCGCCTGGGGATCATGACGTCGCTCGTCATGCGGCCCGAGGGGCTGCTGTTCTCGGATCTCAAACGCCTCTGCGCGCTGACCGACGGAAACCTGAGCCGCCACCTCGACGTGCTCAAGGAAGCCGGTCTCGTCGAGATGTGGAAGGGCTTCGAGAACCGGCGGCCGCAGACGCTCTGTCGCTTGTCAGTCGACGGACGTCAGCGCTTTCTCGCGTATCTCGAAGAACTCGAGCAGGTCGTGCGCGACGCGATGCCCAAGGCGGCGAAACGCGGCGAGCGTCTGCCCGACCTTCCGCCCGGCTTTCAGCCGGCGTAGAGCCATCGATCGCCGACTCGGCGTGCGCCGCCGTCAGCTTCCAGCTTGATCAGGTGCGCCAGCACGCTCTCGACGGCCGCCGGCACGAGCTCCGCTGGCAGGCCCGCATAAATGCGCGCCACGATCTCGTCAGGCGCAGCGAGACCATCCTGAAGAGCCTCGAGCACCTGGCGCTCCCGAGCGGCGCGGTGTTCCAGATACTGATCGATGAGACCGGACGGGTCGTCGATGACGGGCCCGTGGCCGGGCAGCAGGCGACGAGGGGCGAGCTCGCGGATGCGCCGCAGCGAATCGAGATACTGCTTCAAATCACCACCCTTGGTCGCCGGAATCACGACCGTTCCGCCGATCCGCGCCAGATCGCCGCAGAACATCTCATCGCCGCTCTGGAAGCAGCAGTGATCCGGCGCGTGGCCCGGGGTGTAGACGACGGTCAGCGCGGAGTCTCCGGCCTCGATCCGTTCGCCCGGCTTCAACGGTTCATCGCCGACGCCAAACTGCCTGATGCGGACCTGCGGCCAGCGCGCCTGGAGCGCCGGCGCGCCCGAGACGTGATCGACGTGGCCGTGCGTGATCAGCACGAGGGCGAGCGGCCGTCCAGCCAACTCGCGATTGATGGCGTCGACATGCTCCGGATTGCCGACACCGGCGTCGATCAGGGTGGGCACGCGGCCTTTCAGCAGGTACGTGTTGTTGCCGGTCGGACCGGTCCAGGCCGAGGCGTTTCCCGCGGGGAGCATGATCGATCGCATGGTCAGAGCACTGCAATCACAGCCGTTTCGGCCATTTCTGACGTCCGTGGAACACCGCGACTACTTCGAGGCGGGCCCCGCGCAACCGATACGGAATGACGTATGGGGTACCCGGCACGACCAGTTCGCGCGTGCCGGTCACGCGGCCGGCGCGTCCGAGATTCGGCATCGCTGCCAGCCGTTCGACGGCCGTCAGAACCGTCGTCGCAATCCGCTCGGCGGCGTCAGGATGGTCGCGGGCGATGTGGGCACGAAGCTCCGCAAGGTGTCCTACTGCCCGTGGCGACCAGACGATGGTCACCGTCGAGGCGCCTTTCGTTCACGCTTGCGGCCCCATGAACGAAGCCAGGTCGCGACCTCCTTGTGAGGCACACCTCGGCCTTCGTCCAGCTCGCGGAGTCCCCCCTGAATCTCGTCCAGTTGCCAGCTTTCTGCTTCGACAAATGCCGCAATGGCTTCCGCGGCAAGAAAGGACTTCGACCGCCGTGCTCGCTTCGCGAGCGCTTCGAGCTGCTGCTTGGTACGACGATCGAGCCGCACGGAGAGCGTTGTGGTCATGTGTGTTGCCTTGTATTGAATTGTACACAATCGATCACAGTCCCACCAACCGGGGGGTCTTGTGCCGGGCGCCGGCGCTCAGGCGGTTCGCACCTCAGAAGAAGTACCTCAGCCTCAGGTACACGAAATCACTGTCTCCAAAGCGGCCGATGACATCGGCACCGTCGCCGACGAACCAGCCGATCGACCCTTCGAGAGGAAGATTGTCCCGTATGCTGGCGACGCCAATGGCACGCAGGAACGAAGAAGACTCGTTCGGATTGTAGACGCCGAACACCCGGAGCCGGTACCGCTCCCGCGCCAGCGGACGATCGGCCGAGACGATGACGGAGACATTCGTGCGCCCCGTGCGCAGCTCCCGCGCGCTCAGTGGTGCGTCGTAGGACTCGGTGTGCAGGAGGACCGTTCCGCTGAGCGTGTAGTCGCCTGCCCGCCGATCGACGCCGGCCCCGGCGTCAAAGGAGCTCCCGCTCACCACCCGGACATCCGCAGACTGGAAATTGTCGTCCACGAACGCCGCCACCTCGCCGCGCACACCCCACTTGCCTCGCACCGCCTCGAAATCGCCCCCAATCATCGTGAAGCGCGGGTACTCCCTGATCAGCCCGGGCGCGGACAACTGATACAACGCGAACGGCTCGAAGCCACGATACGCCGACACGCTCCAGTCCACCCGTGCCGTCGTAGTCGTCAGCCGCGCGCCGCCCTGCGCGTTCCGTGCAGTGAACGCGGGCTCGCGATCGATCACTGGCAGGGGAATGTCCGGCGTCACATTGAAGGGAGACGTCGGCTCATCGAGCTGATCGAATCGTCCGCGGCGGAAGTCCGGAACGTAAACGGCGTCGAGAGACGAGTTGTCGGACAGATGCACGCGGCCGCGGACGAGCAGGACCGGCAGCCGCGCTTCGCTGCGACCCTCGAAGAAGAAGCGTGAGATATCGAGCGGGTTGATGACGTCGGTCGGCTGCAGCTCGTCCAGCTTCCCCCAGGTCACGCGCGCGTAGCCTGCGAGCAGCTCGGCCCGCTTCCCGACAATCTCGATGTTCGCGTCCTGCACACCGACAACGCCATCGGTTACAGACCGTCTGGGGCGATTACCCATCGCGTCGACTACGGGGCGGCGCGAGACGAGCCCCTCGGCGAAGCCCGACAATATCAGCCGGATGTTGGATGAAGGCTCGATCTTCTCTTCGAGGAACACGCGCGGCCTGAGCTCGACGGTCTGATCGCGATTCGGGAAAAAGTCGAAGAACAAGCCGACGTAGCCCGCCGGCGCAGTGACTGCTGAGGGTGCTGAAGGTGCTGGGGGTGCTGAAGGTGCGGGGTTCTGGGCGTGCGCGATGGCGCCGGGCAGCAGGCTGAGCGCCAGCGTCACGACGACGATCGGCACAAGTCTCATCAGGCAGCGGCCGCCTGCCGGCCGCGGCGGAGCGCCTCCGCGCCGAACACGCTCGGCAACAGCTTGATCGTCGCGGGCAGGATGAAGACTTCCGCGAGGAACGCGGTGGCCATGGTCAGCGCCAGCAGGCCGCCGAACCAGGCCGTCGGCTTGTACTCCGAGAACAGCAGAACGCCGTAGCCGCAGCTGTTGATGATGGCGGTCGTCAGCGAGGCGCGACCCTCGTGCGCCGTGGCGATCCCAATCGCCTCGTCGGTCGTGGCGCCCGCGGCCGTCTCGTGGCGATACCGGTTGATGAAATGAATCGTATCGTCGTCGACAATACCGAGCGCGACGCTGGCAACCATGACGGTCGCGACGTTCATGGAGATGTCGAGGTAGCCCATCACGCCGAGGACCGCCAGCACGGGCAGCAGGTTCGGCGCGACGGTGAGGAACCCGAATCTGAAGGACCGGAACACGAGGAAGATCACGCCGAAGACGGTGAAGAACGCCGTGCCGAAGCTGCTGACCTGCGACATCACCAGATAGTGGTCGAGCGTGCTGAACAGCCGGCCCGACCCGGTCGTCATCACGGTGAAGCCGGTGCCGGCGAACGTGGCCCTCGCGCGGCGATCGGCCTCCTCGATCTGCTCCAGCACGAGGTCGGAGCTAATCGACTGCAGCTTGACTGAAATGTTGGCGCGCGAGTAGTCGCTCGCGACGACCCGCTCGAGCTCGTGACGGCCCTCGCCCCCCAGCGCAAACACGAACAGCTCCTGCGCGATCGTGCTGGCATCCGACGGGACGACGTACGCGTCGGCCCGGCCGTCGTTCAGCTCCTTGTTGATTCGCTTGACGTAGTCCGCCACCGACGTGACCTTGCGAACGTACGGGAACGTCCGGAGCTCGGCTTCCAGCCGATCCATCCGCTGGAGCGTGTCAGGGGCCCGCATCGACTCCGCCGGCCCCTCGAACATGATTTGAAAGCTGTAGACGCCCGCAAGCTCCCTGTCGATCACGATCGCCGACTGGCCCAGCGGGTGATTGCGGCTGAAGAAGTTGATGTGGTTCGTGTCGACGCGAAGCCGGCTGATGCCGACGGCGGCGACCGCGGCGATGACGAGCGAGACGGCGATCACACGGCCGGGATGCGCGCATGAAAGCCTCGCGATCCGCTGCAGCGGGGCGATGAGGTACCGCTCGTGGGGCGCTTCGGCGATCTCTGGCTTTACGAGCGAGAGCAGCGTCGGCACCAGGACCAGGGAAATGGCAAAGTCCACCATGATCCCGATTGCCGACCCGATCCCGAACGCGCGCACGGCCACAACGTCGCTGGTCGCGAGCGACAGCATGCCGAGCGCGGTCGTCGCGCTCGCGCCAAACAGGGGCGACGGTCAGGTGCGTGATGGTCGCCTTGAACGCCTGCTCGGTATCGCCGCGGCGCCGTTCCTCGTCCCAGTGCTGCATGATGTGGACGTCATCGGCAATGGCGAGCACGACGATGAGGGGCACGAGCATGCTGGCCAGGACGTTGTAAGTGTACCCGGCAAGCGAGTAGAGGCCGAGCGTCCACAGGATGCTGACGGCCACGGCGACGAGCGTCAGCAGCGTTTTCCGCCAGGATCGGAACGTCACGTAGATCGCCGCGATCGTCACGAGCAGGATCGGCGGCACGAACTTCCGCTGGTTGTCCAGCGTGATCCGATTGTAGGTTTCGCTGATCTCCAGGCTGCCGTTGTAGTACGCGCGGATTCCCTCGGGCAGCCGGGGATCGACGATGTCGTGGATCCGCTGGATGACGCCCGCGCGCACGGCATCGATGCGATCCTCGTCAAACGTCACGATCAGCGCGGTCACCGTCGCGTCGTCCGAGATCAGATCGCCGCGGATGAGGTCGTCGGCCAGCGCCTGACGTTTGATGTCGTCCGGGTTTCGATCGTCCAGGTTCTCGAGCAGGCGACGAACCTCGAGGCCTCCGTCTTCCTCAGTTTCCTGCGGGTCCGGCTGAAGCCGGACACTACCGGCCGATGTAGTGTCCGGCTTTAGCCGGACCGGGGGCAGCGCTTCTACAACCGTCGCGGTCGCGAGACTGTACACCCGCTGAACGGCGTCGACGCGCTCGATGTCGCCCGAGATCGCCTCGAGGAGCTTCAGCGTGTCACGTGAAAACAAGCGCGTCGCCGAGTCCGCTTTCAACGCGACGATCAGCGCGCGCGTGCCCCCGAATTCCGCCCGGAACCGCTCGTAGTCCTTGAAGACCGGATCGTCGCGCGAAAACCACGCGGTGATGTCGTTGTCGATGTTGGTGATGTCGGCGCGCGGCGCAAGCAGCAGCGCGCCAATCAGCGTGAAGGCGGACAAGGCGAACCGCCACCGATAGATGACGTCGGCAAGCGCGCGGATCATTTGCCTCCGCGCTCGAGCTCACGCCGGCTGAAATCACTCTCCTTCAGGCCGACGTTGTAGTCGGTCGTGTCGACGACGAGGTCGGTGCGGGTTTTCTCGAGCGCGTTGGTCATGTCCGACTCCATGACCGTCCAGATACCCTCGACCTGCTCGAGCCGGTGCACGCTGTAAACCTTCTGCTTCTCGTTGCGGCGGTTGTACACGTCCGCGCTGACGACGACGTAGCTGTCCTTGAGGACGAGCGAGACGACTCTGGGGAACTCTGCGGACGCATCTTTCCGCCTGGATTCGAGGCGCCAGGCCGGACGCGGCGCGCCCCCGGCTGGTGCGGTCCACGTCGCGTTGCCGCCGTCCGGACCCGCGAAGCTGTAGGTGTAGTCGTCGAATTCCCGGCCGCCGATGTCTTCATACGTGAAATCGCTGCCGACGAAGCTCTCCTGCGTCTCCGCGCCCGCGATGCGTCGCACGCGCCCGAGTGACGGCAGGTACAGGAAGCGCTCGTCGTCCGAGTCGGGATGCTCCCAGACGAGGAAGCTGGTCCCGCGGATGTCGTTCGGGTAGCTGAAACGGATCAGGACACGGTCGCCGTCCGGTGCCGTCGCGGATGCGCCGGGAGTGCCACGGCCACGCAGCGAGATGATCGTCAGCGCGCGCTCCCGCACCCGCGCGTGGCGATCGGCCAGCTTCATCCGCATGGTCGATCGGGCATCGCGGCCGGTGTTGCGATCCTGGACCTGACGAGCGACCGCTTCGGCGGTTGCCGGCGCCTGACCTGCAGCGAGCAGCGATACCCCGCTGGTCAGGACGAGGGCGAGCGCGCTCAGACGGAAAGATGTCACCTCACGCACCCTGGAGTTTCTGCCGTATGGCGTCCGGCACCGGCACGGGCCTGGCCGCGGCGTAGTCGTACATGACCTGGACGGTCCGCGCCGAGGCGACGAGCCGGTCCTGGACGTCCACCACCTCGTAGTCGTATGTGAAGCTGGTCCTGCCGATGCCCGCAAGCTCGATGCGGATTTCGAGCGTGTCGCCATATCTCGCGGGAATGCGATAGTCGATCTCGGTCCGCGCCAGGATGACGCCGGGGCCGTCCGTGGGCGGCGCGTCCAGCGCGAAGCCCCACAGCAACCGCCAGTGCGCGAAGCGCGCCTGCTCGAGGTACGTGAGGTAGACCGCGTTGTTCACGTGCCCCATGGGGTCGCAGTCGCGAAAGCGGACTTCGAGACGATGGGCAAAGAGGTGGGGCATGGAGCTAGTTTACAATTCTCCCGTGATCCCTGAGACCTTCACGGACGAGGAACGGCAGCGCCTCGCGCCGTATTTCACGAATCTGGACGGCCACATCTTCGCGCTGACCAACCTGCCGGAGACCGTCAAGGGCGCGCTGTTCGCGCGCTACTCGCGGTCGGCGAAGTCGCTGCGGCGGCTCTTCCTCGACGAGTTCGCGGACAAAGTGACCGCACCAGCGGCTCGCACCGAGGATGTGGGCGTCGAACGCGCGGACAAGCTGTTTGCGAAGGTGTTCAACGAGTACGGTGACGACTCGGTCGCGCAGCTCGGCGGCGCGCACATCGCGTGCGAGTACGTGTCCAACATCCTCACGAAGGTGCTCGAATGGGGCCGCCTGATGGCGTACCTCGAGCAGTCCACTCGCTACGTCCCGTACACCGACAAGCTGCACGGCCGCTGGCGGTATCACATTCCTGCGGAGATCCCGGGCGGCGTGCTCCGCGACAGCTATGTGAGGACGATGGATTCGGCGTTCGAGTGCTACGCGACATGGATCCCGCGCATGCAGGAGTACTTCGCGCAGCGCTTCCCCAGAAACGCGGGAGACTCGGAGGCCGTTCATCGCTCGGCCATCCGCGCGAAGGCGCTCGACACGCTCCGAGGGATGCTTCCTGCCGCAACGCAGTCCAATCTGGGCATCTACGGGACCGGGCAGGCGTTTGAAGCGCTCCTGCTGCGGATGCGCGCCAGCTCACTCCAGGAAGTGCGCGCCTGCGCCGACCAGATGCTGACCGAGCTGCGGAAGGTGATTCCGGCGTTTCTGGTCCGGGTCGACCAGCCGGCGCGCGGCGGCGTATGGAGCGCGTACCTGGCGGAGGCACGACATGGGACCGCTTCGCTTGCGGCTCACCTTGCCGACGTCGATCCCGAGCCGCGCGACGAGGTCACGTTGACCGACTTCGATCCCGACGGCGAAGTGAAGATCGTCGCTTCGGCTCTGTACTCGTGCACCGAGCTGCCCGACGATCAACTGATGGCGATCGCCAGGCGCATGCCGGCTGACGAGCGCGCGGCGATTCTCCGGGCGTACGTCGGCACACGCACCAACCGCCGACATCGGCCGGGCCGCGCGTTCGAGCGGACGTCGTACCGGTTCGACATCCTCACCGACTACGGAGCGTTCCGCGACCTGCAGCGTCACCGTCTGCTCACGCTGGAGTGGCAGCGGCTCACGACGCGGCATGGATACGTCGCGCCGGAAGCCATAGACGAGGCCGGCGGCGGCAGCGACTGGTCGCAGGTGATGGAGGCGTCTTCAGAGCTTCACGACGCACTCGTCCATGCCGGGCTCTCCGAGGTCGCGCCCTATGCGGTCGCGATGGCGTATCGCGTGCGTTTCTACATCGACATGAACGCCCGCGAAGCGATGCACCTCATCGAGCTGCGCAGCGCGCCTCAGGGCCACCCCGCGTATCGCCGTGTCTGCCAGCAGATGCACACGTTGATCGCCGAGCGGGCCGGCCATCGCGCGGTCGCGGCCACAATGCAGTTCACCGATCACTCCGAGGTCGAGCTGGAGCGTCTGAGCTCGGAACGCGCGCTCGAGCGGAAGCGAAGCCGGAATGGAGCTCATCAATAAAGTTGCTCCCAGCTCATCAATACACTAGACTCAGGGCTTCTTCCTCAAAGGAGGGAAGCCCATGAGGAGCGGCTTGTTTTCCCTTTTCCTTGTCCTGGCATTCGCGCCGGTTGCCCGTGCCCAGAGTCAGGAGCCCTCGCGCTGGGGAATCACCGCGAGCTTCGCGCCGGCCTGGACCGTTCCTTCCAATCTCAAGGTCCTGTTCGACGCCGAGACCGTCAACATTGACGGCTCCGAGTTCCAAATCGGCGTCATTGTCCGCGGGCGGACGCACAGCGGCGATTGGGGCGTGTCCTTCGTCCGCAAGAAAGTCGACGATGGCTCGTACAAGGAATCGGGTGGCGAGGCGTGCGTCTTCAGCTCCTGCGTCGAGATTGGCACACGCCGAACCGCTGACAACGTCTACCTGAACGGAGTCGAAGTTCACAAGTTCGTGCCGTTCGGGACGATCAAGGGCCGCCTGCAGATCGGAATCCTGTTCGGCGGCGGGTTTGGATCGGTCAACGGAAACACGATCGTCCGCGTGCAAGAGCTCGAATTCACAGGCGCGACTCCTCAGAGCGGCCAGCCGCCCTTCAGGGTGCTGGAGCACACCTCAACGGAAGGCGGAAAGACGTTTGTGGCGCTCGGAGACTGGGAGCCTGATTTCTACCCGTTGGGAAAGGTGGAAGTCGCTGTCGCCGGCATCCTTGCTCCCGGGCTGAAGGTCCGCGCCAGCGGCGGCTTCAATTTTCCGGGGACGCAGATCTTCAGTATCGGATTCGTCTATCTGTTCGATCGGTAACCTATTCAGCCTTCACTTCCTCGTTCCAGTAGCGGCCGAACTCGTCGAGGAAGGTGAGCGACTCGAGGGACTTCATTCGATCGAAGAAGAGGACGCCGTCGAGGTGGTCGGTCTCGTGCTGGATGACGCGCGCGGTGAAGCCACGGGCGCGAAGCTCGACGCGTTTTCCCTGGCGATCCCAGGCGCGGACCGAGATCTGACGCGCTCGCGGCACGCGGCCGCGGATGTCCGGGATACTCAGGCACCCCTCCCAGTCCTCGACCGTCTCGGTCCCGATCGGCGTGATCTCGGGATTGATCAGGGCAATCCGTGGCACGTCGCGCGAACTGTCGTCCTCTCCGCCGTCGTCCGAGGCCGACGCAAAGCCGGCGACGAAGACGCGCAGGCTTTCGTGCACCTGCGGCGCCGCGAGCCCCACCCCCTGGTACTCGTGCATCGTCTCGAACAAGTCATCGATGAGCTGCTGGATCCGCGGTGAGCGGATGTCAGCCGGATCGATGGCTCGCGCACGCGCACGCAGGACCGGGTGGCCCATGTGCGCGACTTTCAGGATCGCCATGACGAGATCCTATCATCGTGATGCTCGCCGGTCCGCGCGCGGCGCAGCGGCGGTATAGTCAGTAGTGATGGACCACCTGGTCTACCGCTTCTGCCCGTCGTGCGGTGGGGCGCTCGAGAGCCGCCGGGTCAAAGCCAACGAGCCGGAGCGACCTGTTTGCACGTCGTGCGGGTTCGTGATCTACCTGGATCCGAAGGTCGCGGTGGGGACCATCATCCAGACGGGCGACAACCAGATCGTCCTCGTACGGCGGTCCATCGAGCCTGGATACGGTTTGTGGGTGTTCCCCGGCGGGTACGTCGATCGCGGAGAGGAAATCACCGCCGCCGCGATTCGCGAGGCCAGGGAAGAATCGAGCCTCGTGATCCGCATCGACGGGCTCGTCAACATCTACTCCTATGGAGACTCGCCGATCATCATCGTCTACGCAGCAACCGCTGTCGGAGGCGAGCTCTCTGGAGATGACGAGTGTCTGGAGGCGGGACTGTTCAGACAGAACGAGATCCCGTGGGAGGACCTCGCGTTCCGCAGCACGAGCGACGCGCTGAAGGACTACTTCAAGATCGAACGGCTCAGCTCGAAGCTGAAATAACGGCGACTTCACGCACTCCCCGATCCGCGTCGCGGACGTCCTGATGTTCATGTTCTCGCCCTCGGGAGTCGTTGACTTCATGATTTCAGGATTGAATGGTCGAGTTCGAAACTGAAATGCCGTAGCGGCCGATTGCGTGCAGAACCGCGAAGGACGGCGCATCTGGAGTGGTATATCTTTGGCTCCCACCCTGCGTCACCGGAGCGCGGAAGTTTAATTCCGCGTCAGGAACCTATGAAACGACTCTCTTTGGTACTGAGCGTGTCGCTCGCCGCGGCGTTGACCGCCGGGTGCTTCGGTTATCGAACGCAAGAGCACGCTGGGCCCGAGACGACCGGGATCGGAGCGCTGCTGGGCACCTGGACGTCCGCCAGCCTGATCCCGCAGCCGGGTCAGTGCACGGACAAGTGGGACGTCACGGAGCAGACCGGCAACGAGCGCGTCGGGACGTTCAGCGCGACGTGCGCGGGCGACTTCGAGTTGAACGGAACCGCGAAGCGGGACGCTCAGCGGATCCCTCGTCAACTGGAATGCGGATGCAACGGCATCGGTACCGGGGATTGTCGGCCTCCTGCCAGATTTCGCTGACGGGTCCGCGGAGCTGCGCGTGGACTCGATCCGGGTCCCCTACCGGGCGACACCGCCCGGACGCGTCTGCGGCGTGGGAAGGGATCGAAACGTGCGACGGCGATGACCGGATCAGCGAAGCTCGTCTGCGCGACTTCGCGCCGTAGAACTCGTACCACGGGCGCGCGGCTTTGAGGCGCTCGTTCACGTTGTTGATGTTCTTCACGCCTTCGGTCTCGAGCCATTTGCGGAAGGCGGCTGCGCCCTGCTTGGCGTAGATCGGGATGCCTTCTTTCCAGGTGGCGCGGCCGCAGAGCACGCCGTTGAACTTCACGCCGGACTCTCGCGGCCAGTTCCAGGGTCTCGCGTGAATTCGGCGTTGCTGACGCCGGCTGAAAGATAGATGAACGGTTTGGTCGCGACTGCCGCGCGCATGGAAGAGGTCCATGGCTTCCTTCTTGGTGTAGGCCTTCTGTCCGCCGAAGGACTTCGCGCCTTCGACGAACTTCATGTTGACGGGCACTTCGACTTTCAGCACGTCGACGCCGTAGCGGTCCTTGCTGAACTCGCGCATGCTTTCGGTGACGATCTCGCGGCTTCTTCTTGGCGTAGTCGAGGCCCTTTTCGTCGGCGCCTTCTTCGTAGCCGACGAATTCCAGGAAGAACGGAATGTCGTTGGCGCGGCATTCGTCGCCGATGCGCTCCACCCAGGCGTGCTTCTTGTCGTTGACGTCCTTGGGATCGAACGGGAGTGTAGTAGAGCAGAATCTTGAGGCAGTCGGCGCCGGCTTCTTTCAGGCGGCGGACCGACCAGTGGTCGAGCAGATCGCCGAGGCGGCCGGGGCCGGTCTTGTCGTATCCGGTCTTTTCATAGGCCAGCAGCAGGCCGGCATTCTTGGCGCGGCGCTTGGAGGCGGGCAGTCCCCACTCGGGATCGAGCAGGATGGCGCTGGCGTGCGGGGTGAGAACCTCGGTGACCAGCGACTTGAATTCTTCCATCATGGCGTCGCTGACTTCGCCGCCTTTTTCCTTGGCCAGCGATTTCTGCAGCGAGCCGCGCTGATCCATGGCGGCGGCGGCGATGACGCCGCGTTCGTTGGAGACTTTCTTCAGACCGGCCAGTTTGCCGGGGTGAGCTTCACGGCGTATCTCCAGTGGGGGCAACCCCGCGTCATTCTATTACAGGAAACTGGAAGTCTTCTACGGTCGCAGCGGCGACCGCGCCTTCGACCATCGCCTCGATCGGCAGCGCCGCCTCCGCCTGCAGAACGTCGGCTTTCCGGGCTTTGGTGGCCGGGTGCCGCGGCGTGAACAGCGTGCAGCAATCCTGGTCGGGAATGATCGAAATGGGATACGTGCCGAGCCGCTGCGCCTGTGCCGTAATCTCGTCCTTGTCCATCCCGATCACCGGCCGCAGCACGGGCAGGGACGACACGTCGTCGATCGACGTGAGGTTTTCGATCGTCTGCGAGGCCACCTGACCGACGACTTCGCCCGTGACGAGCGCGCGGGCGCGGTGCTGGCGGGCGATCGCCTCGGCAATCCGCATCATCAGCCGGCGGTAGATGACGACGCGGAGAGGCGGCGCGACGGCGAGCACCACCTGCTGCTGAATCTCGCCGAAGGGCACGAGGAACAGCCGGGAATGCAGCTGATACGTCGTGAGCAGCCTGACCAGCTCGCGCGCTTTCTCCTGTGACGCGCGCGACAGGATCGGATAGCTGTGGAAGTGCACGAACAGCACGCGGCAGCCGCGGCGCATCATCCGCCAGGCCGCGACCGGCGAATCGATGCCGCCGGACAACAGGCACGCGACCCGCCCGCTGGCGCCAGACGGCAACCCGCCCGCGCCCGGCTCCTTGCCGAAGAAATAGAAGGCCTCGCGCGTGAGCAGCTTCGACGTGAATCGTGAGCTCCGGGTCGCCGAGATCCACGTGCCATCCGCGCGCCAGCTTGATCCGTCCCCCAACTTCGCGTTCGATCTGCGGCGACGTCAGCGGGAACCGTTTGTCCGCCCGCCGCGCCGATGCACGGAACGACCGCGGGTCGACCGGATCGAGGTCCCGCAGGATCTCGCTGGCAATGCGATCCATGCTGCGGCTTTCATCGTCGTCGAGCGGCACGCGGCCGGCCTTGGCGAAGTTCGCGACGCCAAACACTTTCGACACGCGATCGCGGAGCTGGGGCCAGTCGGGATCGGGCCCCAGCACGACCTCGATCCGCCCCATCAGCGCGCGCACATCACGGACGCCCAGCCCTGCCGTGACCTCACGAAGGTTGCGGACGAGCCGCGCGATGAACCACGGACGGTTCTTGCCCTTGAGGGCGATCTCCGAATAGTGCAAAACAATGGAGCGCATCGCAATTCTGACTTAGCCTTGCCTGATTCTTCGCTATCTTCGTCCGTCACAACTTCTTACTTCATTTCAGCAGTCAAACTTCAGAATGCAGAATTGCAGAGGCGGCCAGATGGCCGCTCAGCACCGCGCTCTCGATCGTCCCGGGAAGGCCGGTGTCGATCCAGTCGCCGGCGAGTACCAGGCCCCTGAGAGCGGTCTCGGTTCCCGGGCGGCGGGGCTGGCCGGCGGCGAGCGAAAACGTCGCGTGCTTTTCACGAATCACCGTGCCCCGAGGAAGCGTGCCCGGCGCGCCAGGCCGAGCGCTTCTTCCACCTCGCCGGCCGCACGTGTGATCAGTTCGTCCGTGCGCTCGCCGACAATCGCCTCCGCGCCGCTCGCCACGAGCGACAGATGCGACGTGGGCCGGCTGAACGCGATGCGCTTGTCGAACACCCACTGCATGGCTCGACCGGGCAGGCCGATGAACGCCTCGTCCATCACGGGGCGGTCGTACCACAGGTTGACGGTGACGATCGGCTTGGACTCCATCGCCGCGGCCTGCGACAGGATGTCCATCACCGGCGACGGCACCGGATCCGCGAAGAGCGACCTCATGGCGAACCACGGCACCGCCGACACGATCCGGCCTGCGCTGATCCGTTCGCCCCTGATCTCGACGCCCATGACCTCGTTCGCGGCCGTCACGATGCGCGCCGGAGTTCCCGTGATCACGGCGCCACCCTGTGCCTCGATGTAGGCGCGCGCGGGCTCGGCATACATGAGATGCAGAGGAGTCGTCGGTAGCACCAGCGCCGCGGCCGCGGGGTCCGGACCGAACATCTCGCAGAGGACCCGGACGAAGGGCGCAGCCAGCGCTTCTTCCGGCGCCTGGTTCAGCGCGGCAATCGCGAGCGGCTCCCAGAGCCACGACGTCAGTTTCTCCCCCTGCCCGTTCTGCCGGAGCCACTCGGACACGGTGGGCTCCGGTGCGCCGAGCGTGACCCGGCCGGTGCGCGCCACCTCGCGGCGGGCGGCCTTCAACGGTCGCGCCATTCTCACGACCGACAGGCGATCGCTCCACGGCATCGCGTCCCAGTCGAGCACGGCCGCGAGGAGGTGCAGCGGCGGCGGCAGCGACGGGCACTGCAACACCGATCGCCGTCCGAGCCGATCGACGAACGGCACGACGAGCGCCGGCTGACGACGGACGTTCCCGGCCGCGCCGATTCGATCGAGGAACCGGAGTGTCTCTCGATAGCAGCCGAAGAGGACGTGCTGTCCGTTGTCGACGAGCTCTCCCGTCACGCGGTCAGCAAACGCGGTCGCGCGGCCCCCGAGTCGTGGCCGCGCTTCGATGACCAGCACCCGCGCGCCCGATTCCGCGAGGACGCTGGCCGCACTCGAGGCCGGCGAAACCGGCGCCGATGACGACGACGTCGGGCTGCGAGAGGGTCATTCGCTGACGCGCCGCCCCACCACGCGGGGCCACACCGCGGCTCTCGCCCAGGTCGCCGCCGCAATCAGGGCGCGCCGCGACCGCGGAATGCGCACGACCTCTGAGAACACGTCGTAGTCGAGCCGCTCGATCTTGGTCAAGATCTCCCGGTAAATGGCGCCCATGATCTCGGCGGCCACCAGGCGGCGTGCGTCGGTGGCTGGCAACGCATCGGCCGCGCGTCGATAGTAGTCACGCGCACGCCGCCCCTGCTGCTTCAGCAGCGCCTTGACCGCCGGCGAGCGGACGCCGCCGCCGGCCCGCGACGCCTCCAGGCGCAGGTCGTCTTCCGTGCACCCATGGGCTCGCAGATCCTCGAGCGGGATGTAGACACGGCCGCGCTCGAGGTCGACCGGTACGTCGCGCAAGATGTTCGTCAGCTGCAGCGCGACGCCCAGATCGATCGCATACTGCCGGGCCGCCGGGTCGCGATAGCCGAAGATCTCCAGGCAGATCAGTCCCACCGCCGACGCGACCCGAGTGCAATACAGATAGAGATCGTCGAACGTCTCGTAGCGGCGCGAACCGATGTCCATCTCGACGCCGTCAATCAGCGCCTCGAACGGCGCGCGCTGAAGGCCGAACTGCGTGACGAGCGGCACGAGCGCGCGGCCCTGCGGGGTCGCCGGCTGCGCGCGTCCGAAGCACGCGGCCAGCTCACGCCGCCAGCCGGCGATGGCTTCCGCAGCCGACGCGGGTCCGTCCCCCTCCCCCTCCACTTCATCGACTGCGTCGTCCACCGCGCGGCAGAAGTCCCAGACGCCGACGATCGCGCGGCGCTTGTCCGGCGGCAGCACCAGAAACGAGTAATAGAAGTTGGTATCGCGCGACACGCTCGTTCGTGGTTTCTTCTTTTCTGTTTCGTCGTCTGCCAGGCGATGCGGATGGCGTCGCCTGCGTCAGCGCGGCCGCCAGAGTATCGCGTCGCGACAAAGCCCCAGAGCGTCCCAGGGGCCGAGCGACGGGCGGTGGTGGAACATGTCGAACCCTTCGCGCTCCAGCGCGTCCAGAATGCGCATCCCGCCCAGCCACGTGAGGCGCAGTTCCCAGCGCAGCCGGCCGCTGACGCCGTCGCAGACGCTTCGGCCGGCGGCGAAGAGCTCTCGAGTCCGCGCCGTCACCGCTGCCATCACCGCGCGCCATTCCGGGGTGAGCGTTCCGGTCGCCAGGTCCTCCTCGCGGGCCCAGGCGCGCTGGCGCTCGTCGAGCGGGACATACAGCCGGCCTGTCGACCAGTCCCTCTCGAGATCCTGCCAGAAATTGGTCAGCTGGAGCGCCGTGCAGAGCGCATCGGATGCGGCGTCCAGCCGGCGGTCGTCGTAGCCCGCGACGCGGAGCACGAGGCGGCCGACGGGGTTTGCCGAACGTCGGCAGTAGTCCAGCAGGTCGGGCCACGTCGCGTACCGCTTCGTGGTCACGTCCTGACGAAACGCGCTCAGGAGATCCTCGAACAGCGAGGCGGGCAGCCGATGCTCCTGGATCGTGTTCGACAGCGCGACGAAGATATCGCGGTCCGTGTCAGTGGGCGCTGGCGGCGTCGACTGGCCCGCCGCTGCGCGGAGCCGCGCGAGCCAGTCGTCGATCAGGCGCAGTCGCTCGGCGTCCGGGATGCCCGGCTCGTCGGCGAAGTCATCGGCGGTGCGGGCAAACGCGTAGATGGCGGCGATATGGGGACGCATCGGCGGGGGCAGCAGGCGCGATGCCACGGGAAAGTTCTCGTAGTGCTCGCGGGCCAGACGCTCACAGTGCGCGTAAGCGCGCGCCAGCGCGCCATCGTAGCTCACCACTCGGACTCGGACGCGCCCGCACGCCGGTTCGCGGCACGGGCCATGACGAACAGCAGATCGGACAGGCGATTGACGTACTCGAGCAGCTCGGGTTCCAGCGCGTCGGATCCGAGCGTCACCATGCTGCGCTCGGCGCGGCGGCAGACGGTGCGGCCCACGTGGAGGGATGCCCCTGGCGGGGATCCACCCGCAAGAATGAAGCGCCGCAGCGGAGGCAGCTCCGACTCGAGCCGATCGATCCAGCCTTCCAGCCGCTTCACATCGTCGCTGCTGACGGCCGTCTTCTGCACGCGGTCCGTGACCTTGCCCGAGGGGTCGGCGAGCCGGGCGCCGATGGCGAACAAATCGCGCTGGATCCGATCGAGCATGGCCGACAGCTCCTCGTCGATCCCGCTGGCGCGCACCAGGCCAAGCCACGCGTTGAGCTCGTCGACGTCGCCGTAGGCGACCACGCGCGGGTCGGCTTTCGACACGCGCGTGCCGCCGAGCAGCGCCGTCTCGCCGCCGTCGCCGGTCCTGGTGTAGATTTTCACGAGACAATTATAGGTGGTTCCACACGGCGGGTTGCGGCACGGTGGGGTCAGCACCACAGGGGTTGATGGCGAAACCTGAGAAACGACAGAATCGCGCGCGCGCGTCCGCGCCGTTGCTTCCCGCCTCGTCCGACAGACAGCGATTCCGGCGGCGGCTGCTCGAGTGGTACAAGCGGCACGGACGCGATCTGCCGTGGCGGCGCACGACGGACCCGTATCACATCCTCGTGTCGGAGGTGATGCTCCAGCAGACGCCGGTCGATCGCGTGCTGCCCAAGTATCACGAGTGGCTGCAGAAGTACCCCACGCTCGAAGCGCTCGCCGCTGCTCCGGAGGCAGACGTGACGGACACGTGGCGGCCTCTCGGCTACAACATCCGACCGCGCCGGCTGCATGCGATCGCGCGGGAGTCCATGGCGCGGTACGGCGGCACTCTGCCCTCGGACGAAGAGACACTGTTGTCGTTCAAGGGCATCGGCGCGTATACCGCGGGCGCGGTGCGCAGCTTCGCGTTCGGACAGCGCGCCGCGATCCTGGACACGAACGTCGCGCGGGTGCTCTTTCGGATGTTCGTCGGCCGTGGTGATCCCAAGGCGCACGCCATGCGACGCCATCTCTGGGACGTGTCGCATGCGGTACTGCCCCGAACCCAGGTCTTCGACTTCAACCAGGCATTGATGGACTTCGGCGCGACGCTCTGCACGGCCCGCAAGCCCAAGTGCCTGGTGTGTCCGATGAGCCGGGGGTGCGCGGCGTATCCTTTCAATCCGGACCTGGAGCGATCCGCCCGCTGATGACGGCGCCAGGGACTCCGGACGTCGTTGTCGTCACGGCCGCGGTGGTGGAGCGACAGGGCTGCTTCCTCCTGACGCGCCGCCCGCGCGGCGCGCACCTCGAAGGATGCTGGGAGTTCCCCGGCGGCAAGTGTGAGCCCGGCGAATCACACGAGGCGTGCCTCCGGCGCGAAATCATGGAAGAACTCGATACCCCGATTCGAGTCCTCGCGAAGATCTTCGACGTCACCCACGCCTATCCGGAGCGCGTCGTCGAGCTGCACTTCTTCAGGTGCGATCTGACCGGGGAGCCGAGACCGGTCCTGGGACAGGAAATGCGTTGGGTCGCGCGCCGGGACCTGCAATCGCTCGAATTCCCGCCTGCAGATCGCGAGCTGATCAAGATGCTCGGAGGGGCGGAGCCGCTCTAATCGACGAACGGCAGCCTCCTCACCAGCGCAGGCGACACGCGATCGCCGCTGATGATCTCGACTGCCGTCGAGGGTTCCACGAAATCACGGTGGACGTAGCCCATCGCGATCGGCCGTTCGAGGGCCAGCGACCGGACCGCGCTCGTCACGTCTCCGATCTCACGGTCGCCGGAGCGGATGCGGTCCCCTCGGACGGGCACGACCGCCGCGGGATCGAGCGTCAGGCCGACGAGCCGGCGCGCGACGCGGCCGTGGCCCCGGTGCAGAACGCGGATGATGATTTCCTGGCCGACGTAACACCCCTTCGTGAGGCTTATGGCGCGGTCCTCGATGCCGGCCTCGAGCGGGATGGTCTCCTCGTCCATGTCCTTGTGAAACACCGGGCGACCGGCTTCGACGCGGCAGACCTCGGCGACGGACTCCTCAACAGCCAGTGCGCCCGCCTCCTGAAGTGCGCGACCGAGGGTTTCTCGACGATCGGCGTCGACGAACAGATCGAATCCCTGCACGCCGATGTCATCGCTTCGCACGATCAACACGCGGCCGTGGCCGGACTCAACCCGGACGTTGTCATAAACCGCTTTGCGCGCGAGCGATTCGTCCGGCAACACGCCCCCGAGAGCCCGGCTGACTACCCCTGGCGCCGATGGTCCGTAGACACCCAGCTGCGCGAGCGACGCGCTGACGTCGGCAACCTGGACGTCCTCGCTGAACACGAATCGATCGAGGTGATCGCGGACGGTGGCTACGACGTCGCGCTCGAGATCCATGAGAATCGCTTCGCCGTCCTCTTCGACGCGCATGTCGGCGATCATCCGGCCCTGCGGGGTGAGAAGACACGCGTAGCAGCCCGTCCCGGCGGTCAGGGCCTCGATGTCGTTCGTCAACAGGCCTTGCAGGTAGCTGCGGCGATCCCCGCCGGTCAGCCGCACTCGTCCGTGGGTCGAACGATCGACCAGACCCGCCGTCTGACGGAGCGCGCGGTAGTGTTCCTGTGAAGACATCGGTGGGCTTGCTGGTATCCTTGAGATGATGCAGGTGTCCAGACATTGTACCGCCGCTCTTCTTCTGCTCTCAATCGGCGGCATCGCCGCGCAAACGCCCGCGACCAGCGGCCCCGTACCGGGCGAAGCCTCGTTCACGATCTTCATCGGCGGAAGAGACGTCGGACGCGAGCAGGTCAACCTCACGCGTTCCGGCTCGCAGTGGATCATCTCGTCGACCGGACGGCTCGGCGATTTCACGATCAACAGATTCGAAGTGAAGTACACCGCGGACTGGCAGCCGGTGGAGCTGCGGCTCGAGGCCACGCAGCCTCAGCGCAAGCTGCTGCTGGCGACGTCGTTCGGCGTCACCACCGCGATCAACGAGATCACGCAGAACGACGTGACCAACTCGAAGACGGATCAGATTTCGGCGCGGACGGTCGTGCTGCCGAACAACGTCTTTGCGGGCTACGAAGCGCTCGCCGCGCGTCTCGCGAGCGCCGTGCCCGGCACGGAGCTGCCCACGTACGCGGCGCCGAACGCCGAAGTGAAGGTCATCGTCAAGGCGGTGCGTGAGGAGCCGCTGCAGACGCCAGCCGGCACGATCACGACCCGAAAGTACGATCTGATCGTCCAGAACATCGGCGCGACGATTCCGATGACCGTCGTGATCGACGACAAGTCGAGACTGGTTCGTCTCGAGGCGTCGTCCGCCGGGCTGACGGTCGTCAGGACCGACCTCGCGGGGGTCGCCGTCAGAACGCAGACCGCACGCAATCCGACCGATTCGGACATCACGATTCACGCCAACGGCTTCAGCATCGCGGGCACGCTGACGATGCCTCCCGGCGTCGGCCGTCTGCGGCATCCGGCGGTCGTCCTGGTGGCGGGATCGGGACCTGTCGATCGTGACGAGAACGTCGCCGGCATTCCGATTTTCGCGCAGCTCGCGGGCGCCCTCGCGCAACACGGTTTTCTGGTGCTGCGGTACGACAAGCGTGGCGTGGGCCAGAGCGGGGGCCGAACCGAAGTGGCCACCCTCCAGGATTACAGCGATGACCTGATCGCCATCGTCCGATGGCTCGCCAAGCGCGACGACATCGACTCGAGGCGGGTCACGGTGATCGGGCACAGCGAGGGTGGCGCGGTCGGGCTGATTGCAGCCTCCAGGGAAAAGAAAGCGACGTCGCTCGTGCTGATGGCGACGCCAGGGGGGACAGGCGCCGAGCTTATTCTGGAACAACAGCTCCATCAGCTCGGTCAGATGAAGCTGTCGGACGCCGAGGTGCAGCAGAAGATCGCCGTTCAGCGTCAGATCCAGGCAGCGGTCGTCAGCGGGCAGGGGTGGGACGGCATTCCGGATGACTTGAGGAAGCAGGCGGACTCGCCGTGGTTCCGCAGCCTGCTCCTTTTCGATCCGGCCGTCGTGATGAAGAAGACCAAGCAGCCGATTCTCATCGTTCAGGGCGACCTCGACACGCAGGTGTCCCCGCAGCACGCGGACAAGCTCGCCGAGCTCGCGCGCGCGCGCAAGAAGGCCGGGCCGGTCGAAGCCGTCCATCTCCCCGGCGTCAATCATCTGTTCGTGCGGGCGACCACCGGCGAGGTCCAGGAATACGCGCAGCTGAAGGACAAGACCATCAGCCCGGACGTCGCGACGACTATCGCCGATTGGTTGAAGAAGCGGTGAGCCGCTCCGTGTTGTCCGTGTTGTCCGCGGTTAAGAGGTTCAGTGTTGTCCGCGGATGAGATCGAATAGACTTTCCCCGCGATGAGAGTCGGCATTCTGAAGGAAACGTGGCCCGGGGAAACCCGAGTCGCCGTCATTCCTGCTGGCGTGACTGCACTCGTCAAGGCAGGACTGCAGGTAGGGGTCGAGCAGGGGGCCGGGCTGGCGGCGGGCTTCACCGATCAGGCATATGCCGCGCAAGGCGCGACCGTGGGCACGCGGTCCGAGACGCTCCAGAATGCCGACATTCTTCTTCAGGTCCGCGCCATGCCTGCCAGCAACGGGCTGCACGCCGCGCAGGCGGTGATCGGCTTCGCGGACCCGCTCGGCGCTCCGCAGGCGATTCGCGACGTGGCAGGAACGGGCGTCACGCTGTTCTCCATGGAGCTGATGCCGCGCATCACGCGCGCGCAGAGCATGGACGCGCTGTCGTCGATGGCGACCATCGCGGGCTACAAGGGCGTGCTGCTCGCGGCCAACCTGCTGCCGCGCATGTTCCCGATGCTGATGACGGCGGCCGGAACCGTTTCACCGGCCCGCGTGTTCATCGTGGGCGCCGGCGTCGCAGGCCTTCAGGCGATCTCGGCGGCGCGCAGGCTCGGCGCGAAAGTCGAAGCCTACGACGTGCGGCCTGCCGTCAAGGAGCAGGTCCAGAGCCTTGGCGCCAAGTTCGTGGAGCTGCCGCTGGAATCTGCGGACGCCGAGGATAAAGGCGGGTACGCCAAGGCCCAGGACGAGTCGTTCTATCGACGCCAGCGGGAGATGATGCTGAAGGTCGTCGCGGCGAGCGACGTGGTCATCACGACCGCGCTCGTCCCCGGGAAGCGCGCGCCCATCCTGATCACGACTGAAATGGTGGAGGCGATGCAGCCGGGATCGGTCGTCGTCGACCTCGCGGCGGAGCGGGGCGGCAACGTCGAGCTGACGCGGCCCGATGAGACCGTCGTCCACAAGGGCGTGACGATCGTCGGACCGTCGAATCCGCCTGCGCTGGTGCCCTATCACGCCAGCCAGATGTACTCGAAGAACATCATCACGTTTCTGCTGCACCTGCTGGGGAAGGACGGCGCCACACAGGCGGCGCTCGCGGTGAACCCCGAAGACGAGATCACCCGTGAGACGCTGCTGACCAGGGACGGCGCCGTCGTGCATCCGAAAATCCGCGAGCTGATCGGGTAGTCCATGTGGCTCATCAACACTGAATCCGGCGTCGAGAACGAGTTCGCCTTCCGGGTATTGCCGGGGAACATCAAGACGATCGGTCGGGCCACGCGCGCCGACTTCATCGTCGACGCCGCGCTGGTATCGCGGCTGCACTGCCGGCTGACCGCCGGCGCGGCGGAGCTCGAAGTGGTCGACCTCGACAGCACGAACGGGACGTTTGTGAACGGCCAGCGCGTGGATCGCGCCAAGCTGAAGGCCGGTGACCGGCTCGGCGTCGGGAAGGTCGAATTCGTCGTATCCCGGCCTGCCAACAGCTAGTGTCCTGACCGCGGGCGGGACCGTCAAACCGCCGTCGATCCAATCAGGAACGGATTCGTCCGTCGTTCCTTCCCCACCGTCGTCGATTCACCGTGGCCGGAGTAGACCGGCGTCTCATCAGGAAAACTGAACAGGACCTGGCGGATCGATCGGAGCAGCGTGTCCAGATCGCCGCCCGGCAGGTCGGTGCGACCGATGCTCCCGGCAAACAACGTGTCGCCCACGAAGAGCGTCCGGGCGGGATCGTCATCGCGGCCGACCGCCAGACAGACGCCGCCGGGACAGTGGCCGGGCGTGTGGTGCACCCACGCGCCGTACCGGCCGAACCGCCACGGTCCCGGGCCGTCGTAGAAGAAATCCACCGGTGGCTGCTGGTCCACGTGGAATCCGAACGCCAGGCCCTGCTGGACGACGGCCCGGTAGAGGAAGAGATCGTCCTTGTGCAGGCCGATGGGTGCGCCCAGCGCCTCCTTCGCACGGCCGACGCCCGTGATGTGATCCATGTGGGCGTGCGTCAACAGAATGTATCGAATCGTCAGTCCGTGATGCACCACGGCCTCCAGGAGCAGTTCCACGTCGTCACCGGGATCGATGACGACGCCCTCGCGCGTGTCTTCGCATCCGAGGACAAAGCCGTTTTTCATGAACGGGTCGACCGCGCGAATCTCCAGGATCATGGCGTCACGCGGTATTGTAGTTTGAGCATATGATCGCCGGATGATACTCGTTGCCGTGGACGACCTGCTCTTCAGCTCGAAGATCCGGACGACCGCGAAGCAGGCCGGCGTGGACCTGACGTTCGCGAGGACACCGTCAGAGATCCTCGATCAGGCGAAAGCCCTCAAGCCGTCGCTCGTCATCTTCGATCTGAACAGCGCGAAGGCCGAGCCACTCGAGACGATTGCCGCGATGAAGCGCGACCCCGAGCTCGCCTCCATCCGCACGCTCGGCTTCGTGTCGCACGTGCACACCGAGCTCATCAACGCGGCGCGCGCAGCCGGAACCGACGATGTCATGGCGCGGTCCGCATTCGCGGGACAGCTTGCCGAGATCCTCCTGACCGACCGGGCCACACGATCCTGACGACGATCGACGATATTCGAGCGGCGGCGAATCGAATCGGCGGCAAGGTGCTGCGCACGCCGCTGCGATCCTCGCCCTGGCTCAGCGCGCGGACGGGCGCGGACGTCCGGTTGAAGCTGGAGACCCTGCAGCCGACGTTCTCGTACAAGATTCGAGGAGCGCTCAATGCGGTCGCGCGCGCGGCGCAGTCCGACGGCGCGCCATCAGCCCTGGTCACGGCGTCGGCGGGCAACCACGGCCGCGCGCTCGCGGTGGCCGCGCGCGACGCGGGCATCACGCTGACCGTCTACGTTTCCGAACATGCGCCGCGCACGAAGCGGGATGCGATTCGCGCCACCGGCGTCGAGCTGGTGCTGTGCCGCGACTATGACGAGGCCGAGCGGCGTGCGAAGGAGCACGCTGCGCGGGGCGAAGCGCGGTACATCTCACCCTACAGCCATCCGGACGTCATCGCTGGCGCCGGCACCGTCGGGCTCGAGATCGTCGAGGACTGGCCGGAGGTCGACACCATCGTCGTCCCGGTGGGCGGAGGCGGGCTGATCAGCGGCATCGCCATCGCCGCGCGCGAGACCGCCACGCAGGTCGTCGGCGTCGAAGTGGAGGCGTCGTGCCCGTTCACTCGGAGTCTGGCCGCCGGCCGCATCGTCGAGATCGACGTTCAGCAAACGCTGGCAGACGGGCTCGCCGGTAATCTCGACCCCGATACGATCACATTCGACATCGTCCGGCAGCTGGTCAGCCGGATCGCGCTCGTCGGGGAAACGGATCTCCGAGACGCGATGGCCGGGTTGGTGATGCACGAGCGACTGATCGCCGAAGGGGCTGGCGCCGCAGGGGTCGCAGCGATTCTGGCGGGCAGGCTGGACGCAAGTAAGCGGGAACAACGTGTCGCGATCGTGCTGTCGGGCGCCAACGTGGATCGCGACGTCCTGCAAAGCGCGATCGACGCCTGATCAGGACGTAAACATCAGCCACAGCACGATCAGGACCAGCACGATCCCCGCGCCCACGAGCATCCACCGGTTGCTCGAAGGAGCGTGCGGCGGCCGAATCGGCTCGGGCGGCAAGGCATCTTCCGCTCGCTTGTCGAGCGCCGTCGAGATCGTGCGCAGCTCCGCCGAGAGCGAAACCGCGCTCTGCGGTCGTCCCTCGAGCGGCTTGGCGAGCAATCGGCCCATCAGCGCGTCGAAGTCCGTGCGCAGCTTCGGATTGATCGCCGAGGGTGCCGGCGGCGACAGGCGGATGACGTTCATGACCGTCGCCGTGGGGTTCGCACCGGTGAACGGGTTCCGACCGGTCAGCATTTCGTAGAGAATCACGCCGAACGAAAAGATGTCGCTGCGCTCGTCGATCTTGCCGCCGAGGGCCTGCTCCGGAGAGAGGTACGGCGTCACCTGGTGAGGGTCGGCGACGTCCGCGCCAGCGGATGACGCCGCGGCGCGGGCCCGGCCGCCTTCCGTCCAGGTCGTCATGCCGAAGTTGAGAATCTTCGCGCTGCCCTTCGGCGTGACGACAATGTTGTCGGGGCGCAGGTCACCATGGACCAGGCCGCGCGCGTGGCCTTCGGCGAGCGCGTCGGAGATCTGAGCGCCGAGTTCGGCCGTGCGCCGCATGTTGATCGGCCTCCCTGCCATTTCCTCACGCAGTGACGGACCAGCGGCAAATTCATAGGCCAGGTAGCAGCGGCCGTCCTGAACGAGCACGTCGAAGAGCGTTGCGATATTGGGATGATTGAGCTCGGCCGCCCCGCGCGCATCCTTCAGAAACCGTTCGCGGAGCGCTGGATCGGACTGGACGTCCGGCGGCGGCAGCATCAACGCCACCGTTCGCCCGACCTTCAAGTCGCGCGCGCGGAACACTTCGCCGAGAGCGCCGGTGCCCAGCCGCTCGAGGATGTTGTAGTGCGCGACCGATTCCTGCATGTGCGCAGGATTATACCGGGGGCTTCGACGGCCTGATCTCGATCCGGCTCGGCAGGCTGCGATTGGGGAACGAGATCAGGTCGAGAACGAGCGATGCGATGTCGTCCGGCGCGATCTTCCAGTCCTGCACGCCCTGGTCTCCCCGGCCGGCAAAGCCGGTGGCCACCGAGCCCGGCATGATGTAGCTCACGCGGATGTTGTCCTGACGGACTTCCTGCATGAGCGCTTCGCTGAATGCATTGAGCCCCGCCTTCGACGCGCAGTAGGCGCTGCCGCCAACGAACGGGTTCTTGCCGGCCAGGCTGCTGATGTTGATGATCCAGCCGCCGCCGCGGCGCCGCAGGTGCGGAATCGCCGCATGCACGCAGTAGAAGACGCCGCTCAGATTCGTCTCGATCACCTGCTGCCAGTCCGCGATCGGCATGTCCGCCGCGTTCCGGAGGATCCCGACGCCGGCGTTGTTCACCAGCACATCGAGGCCGCCGAATCGGTCCACGGCGGCATTCACCGCCCGCGCGGCTTCATCCGGCAGGCGGACGTCCGCACGTACGGCATGGAGCGACGAGGACGGCAGCCGAGCGCCTGCCACCTCGAGCTGCCGAGCGTCGCGCCCGGTGATCACGACCCGGGCGCCCTGCGACACGAGTCGCTCGGCAATGGCGATCCCGATTCCGCGCGAGCCGCCGGTGACGACGGCGACCTTGCCCTGCAGCACGTCGCCCGGAGAAGTTGGAGAGGTCGTACCCATCCCACTAGAATAGTCCACGACACTGATGGGTTTCATCGCGATCCTCGGAAGCGGCGCGCTCGGCGGCGCGCTCGCGCACAAGCTGGCGGTCCGCAACAGGATCGCAGAGATCAGGCTCATCGATCCCGCGGCGACGATCGCGCGCGGCAAGGCGCTTGATATCCTGCAGTCCTCGCCAATCGACGGCTTCAGCACGCGAGTCTCAGCGGCAGAATCCGTCGAGGCCGCGGTCGGCGCCGATCTCGTGGTGATAGCGGACAAGGCCGCGGAGGATGGAGAGCACGCCGGCGACGCGGGCCTCGCGTTGATCGGTCAGCTCGAGCGTGCGGGGAACACCACGCCAATCCTTTGCGCGGGCGCGACGCAGCGGGAACTGATCGCGAAGGCGGTGGTCGAGCGGCGCGTGCCTCGCGCGCGGATTCTCGGATCCGCCCCGCTCGCGCTGGAGTCGGCGCTGCGCGCGCTGGCCGGGCTCGCGGTGGATGGATCGGGCGTCGAAGTGTCGCTGCGGGTTGTTGGCGTGCCGCCCCGGTCGGCCGTCGTCGCCTGGGAAGAAGCGAGCGCGTTCGGCCAGCCGATTTCGTCACACCTCCCGCCGCACGTCATCGCCGGGCTCTCTGCGCGGATCCCCGGCCTCTGGCCGCCGGGGCCCTACGCGCTGGCGTCCGCAGCGGCTCGCGTAGCCGAAGCGATTGCGCTCGGCTCGCGCCGCAGATTCTCGTGTTTCGTGACGATTGATTCAGGCCCGACCCGAGCGGCGGTGGTGTGCATGCCGATCGAGGCCGGACCTGGTGGAGTCGTGCGCGTGCTCGAACCAGCGCTCACGCGGCAGGAACGGACGCTCCTCGAGAACGCGATCGAGAGGATGTGAGTTCCGTGTTGTCCGTGTTGTCCGTGTTGTCCGCGGATGTTGTCCGCGGATGTTCTCCGCGGAGTTAGTGCACTTCCCTGCCGTGGAGCGACAGCCCGTCAGCGAAGTCGGCGAGGTGCTCGCGCAGAATCAGACGCCCGCGGTGCAGCCGTGACTTGAGCGTCTGGGGCTTCACGCGCAGCACCGCGCTCGCCTCCTCGGTCGACAGACCATGAATGTCCCTGAGGATGACGGGCACACGGTAAACGGTCGGCAAGTGTGCGAGCGCGCCGATCAGCCGCTGCCGCATCTGTCCCTGGAGAACCTGATCGTCGGCAAGCGCCGACCAGTCGGCCGGTTCCTGCACGACGCGGTCGGCCATATCCAGTGAGCCCGGCTCCGGTTTCTGAACCTCGCCCACCCGGGCCGCGCGGTTCTTGCGCAGCCGCGACATGGCCGTGTTGAATGTGATCCGGTAGATCCACGACGACAGTGCCGCGTCGCCGCGGAACGCGTCGATCTTGCGCGTGACCTTCATCAGGACGTCCTGGGTCACCTCTTCGGCATCTTCCCAGTTCCTGACGTACCGAAGAGCAAGCTGGTGAATGCGCGGGCCGTAAGTCGACGCGAGCTCGGCCACGGCAGCGCCGTCACCGGCCTGCATCCGGCCGATGAGTTGTCGATCGCTGTGTGCCTGACGCATGGGGGCCTCTGTGGACGACAAAACACCCGATCCCCTGTCCTTTATTCCAGGATCTGCGAGCAGATTCAGTATCCGCCCGCGAGGAAAGGGCCGTAAGGCCTTATTTGAATTGGTCTTGGGGACGAGCTGCGTGATGAACAGCAGTTGCCCGTCGTTCGAAAACCGCCTCGACCGCATCGATGGCGGCGTCCTCAACCTCATCCATGGGAACGGGCCTGTTGAGCAGCCGCTGGAGAGACGTCACACCTTTGTCGCTGATGCCGCAGGGCACGATCAAATCGAAGTGGTCCAGATTGGTCGTCACGTTGAAGGCAAACCCGTGACTCGTAATCCATCGGGCGATGCGGACGCCGATCGCCGCCAGCTTCTCGTCGCCCACCCAGGCGCCGGTCAGACCGGGAAGCCGCGTGGCACTCACACCGAACGCCGCAGCCGTGCGAATCAGGACGTCCTCGACGTCGCGGACGTACTGATGCACGTCGCACCGGTCGGGACGGAGATCAATGATGGGATACCCGACGAGCTGTCCCGGGCCGTGAAACGTGACGTCGCCGCCGCGTCCCGTCTCGAAAAGCTCGACGCCGTCGCGTTCCAGTTCTTCCGGGCTCGCGCGCACATGCGAGCGGTCATCGCGTGACCGGACACCGAGCGTGATGACGGGCGGGTGCTGTAACAGGAGAAGCTGATCGGGAATCCGGTCGGCCTTGCGTTCCTCGACGAGCTGCTTCTGCAGCGCCAGCGCGTCGGCATACTTCACGACACCGAGCCGCTGAACCTGGATCTCCCGTTCGGGCACACCGTGATCCGTCGTTAGAGCCAGCCTTCGTCGAACCCTTCGAGCCGTTCCTTGACGAACGACAGGAAGCGCCCTGCGTCGGCGCCATCGATCAGCCGGTGGTCGTACCCGAGCGTCAGATGGCACATCGGACGGATCGCAATGGCGTCGTCGATCACGACGGCGCGCTTTTCGATCGCGCCCACGCCGAGGATCCCGACCTGCGGCTGGTTGATGAGTGGCAGACCGTACAACGCGCCGAAGATCCCGGGGTTGGTGATCGTGAAGGTTCCGCCCTGCACCTCATCCGGGTTGAGCTTCTTCGAGCGGGCGCGGGCTCCGATATCGTTGATGGCGCGAGTGAGCCCGAGCAGGTTTCGCTCGTCGGCATTGCGGATGACGGGGACGATCAGCCCGTTGTCGAGCGCCACGGCAATCCCGAGGTTGATGTCTTTCTTGTAGACGATGTTGTGGCCGTCGATCGAGGCGTTGACCATCGGGAACTGCCGCAGGGCGTCCACGATGACCTTCGCGATGAACGCGGTGAACGTCAGCTTGGCGCCGGCCGCTTCGAACTCGGCCTTCCGCTTCTCGCGCAGCGCGTTCACACGGCCGAAGTTCACCTCGTACACCGAATACACGTGCGGTGACGTGTGCGCGCTGAGCACCATGTGCTCGGCGATCTTCTTCCGCATCACGCTCATCGGCACGATCTGGACGTTTTCGCCAGGCTTGTACACGGGGCCCGGCGCGGGAACGCTGCGGGCGGAGGCTGGCGCAGGACGCGAAGCCGGGCCGGACTCGAGGTAGCCGAGAATGTCGTGCTTGGTCACCCGTCCGTTGATGCCGGTCCCCTGGATTTCCCGGATGTCTACGTTGTGGTCGCGCGCAATCCGCCGCACGAGCGGCGACGATTTCTGACGGCGCAGATCTTCGCGCGTCACAGCTTCAGCCTCAGCGGGCGCCGGCCCCGTTTCCTTCTGACCGGCCGCAGCCTGCGGAACCGGGGTCGGGACGTCAGGAGTCGTGGATGGTGCCTGGGCCGGAGCCGCGGCGGCCGCCGGCTGCGCCTGAACCGCTTCGCCCGCGGCGCCGATGATCGCCACGACGCTGTTGACGGGAACGGTCTCGCCTTCCTTCACCTTGATCTCGGCGAGCACGCCTGCTGCCGGCGACGGTATCTCGGCATCGACCTTGTCGGTGGAGATCTCGAAGAGCGGCTCGTCGCGATCGACCGACTCGCCAATCTTCTTGATCCAGCGGACGATGGTGCCTTCCGCGATTGACTCCCCCATCTGGGGCATCACGACGTTGGTGGCCATGTTTTCCTCTGCCGCTGGGTTTTGCCAACCCGGGACCGATCGCGCGCGTACCGTCAGTATTCCACTAACTGCTTCGCCGACGCGACAACCTTGTCGGACGTTGGGAGAAACGCCGCCTCGAGCGGTGGCGAATAGGGAACCGGCGTATCGGCCGACGCGACCCGCATGACCGGCGCGTCCAGGTACTCGAACCCGTCGCTGGCAATGATCGCCGCGAGCTCGCCGCCGATGCCGCCCGTCAGCGTCGCCTCGTGCAGAATCAGCGCGCGGCTGGTCTTCGCCACGCTCGTGAGCACGGCCTCGCGATCGAGCGGCGCCAGGCTCCGGAGATCGAGCACCTCGGCGTCCACGCCGTCCGCCGCCAGGCGGGTCGCGGCATCGAGCGCCGTGTGGACCATCGCGCCGAACGTAATGATCGAAAGGTCGCGGCCCTCGCGCCGCACGGCGGCCTTGCCGATCGGCACGATGTAGTCCTCGTCGGGCACCTCGTCCTTGATCCGGCGATAGAGGTACTTGTGCTCGAAGAACAGCACGGGGTCGTCGTCACGGATCGCGGCTTTCAGCAGACCCTTCGCGTCGTACGCGGTCGAGGGCTCGACCATCTTCAGCCCCGGCGTGTTCAGGAAGAACGACTCGGGGTTGAGCGAGTGGAACGGGCCGCCGCCGACGCCGCCACCGCTCGGGCCTCGCACGACGATGGGCGCGCCGGCACCGTTGCGGTACCGGCTCTTGGCTGCGAAGTTCGTGAGGATGTCGAAGCAGCACGCGATGAAATCGATGAACTGGACCTCGCACACGGGCCGCATGCCCATGTAGGACGCGCCAATGGCCGACCCGACGATGGCCGTCTCCGAGATCGGCGTGTCGATGACGCGAGCGTCGCCGAATCGCTCCTGCAGCCCCTCGGTGACTTTGAACGCGCCGCCGTAGACGCCGACGTCCTCGCCAAGCACGAACACCCGCTCGTCGCGCGCCATCTCGTCGAACAGCGCCTGCCGGATTGCCTCGAGATATGTGATGACCGCCATGGTTCTGGATAGGTGTCAGGATGCCGCAAACGGCGACTTCACCAGCTCGAGCCGCGGCACGGCATGGTCATCGCCGGCGTACACGCCGCGCGTGACCGTCGCCGGGTCCGGCATGGGCGACTGCTCGGCCTGGTCCGCTTCTTCCGCGGCGTACCGCTTCGTCAGCGCATCGATGTCGTCGAGGTCCTTCTCGGTCGCCACCGAGTTGTCGAGCAGATGCGTGCGGAAGCGCGCGATCGGATCCTTCGCGGTCCATTCCTCCAGCATCGCTTTCGGCACGTACCGCGCGTCGTCGTGCTGGGCGTGCCCCTGCATCCGCATCGTGTCGATGCCGATCAGGGACGCGCCGCCGCCGCCGCGCGCGCGATCGACCATCCGCCTGGCGACGTCGTAGACGGCCAGCACGTCGTTGCCGTCGACCAGCTCGTGCGGAATGCCGTAGGACGCCGCGCGCTCGTCGATGCGGGTGATCGCCATCTGTTTCGAGATCGGCGTCGAGTAGGCGTACTTGTTGTCCTCGGCGACGACGATCAGCGGGATCGTCTGGACGGCGGCAAAGTTCAGCCCCTCGTGGAACGCGCCCGTGCTGGTGGCGCCGTCGCCGATCCAGGCCATCGAGACGAGGTTGCGCCCGCGCATGCGCGCGCCCATGGCAATTCCCGCGGCGACGGGAATCGAATCGCCGAGCATGCTGATCGGTCCGACAATCACCGGACCGTCCCCTGCGCCCGCCTGAGCTCCGGCGTCACCGGACCGGGTCCACTCGGGCAGATGAACGATGTGGATATTGAGATCGCGTCCGCGTGAATTGGACGCGCCCTTCGCCATGTACTGAAGGAAGATTTCCTTCGGCCGCACGCCCATCGTCGTCAGCGCGCCCATGTTGCGAATCAGCGGCAGGATGGCGTCGGTGCGCTCGAGCGCGTACACCGTGGCCACCGACTCTCCTTCCTGGCCGAGGCTGCGGTAGAGGCCGCCGATGACCTTGCTCTGGCGAAACAGGATGACGAGCCGCTCTTCGATGTCGCGCGCGAGGCGCGCGAAGTAGTACATCTCGAGCAGCTGATCGCGGGTCAGCCACTCGGATGGCCGGGTCGCTTTCTCGGTGGTCACAGACATTACGCGTGAATAGGGGCGCTGTGCACGGCGTGCGCGGCTTCACCCACCGCTTCCGACATCGTCGGATGCGCGTGGATCGTGCGCACGAGCTCCTCGACCGTGCACTCCAGGCGCAGCGCGAGCGTCGCCTCCGCTACCAGCTCCGTCGAGCGCGGGCCGATCATGTGGACGCCGAGAATCTCGTCGTATTTCTTGTCGGCGACGATTTTCACGAAGCCCTCGGTCTCGTTCGCGATTCGCGCGCGACCCAGGACGCCGAACTTGAACGTGCCCGTCTTCACATCGTAGCCGCGCTCGCGGGCCTCCCGTTCCGTCAACCCCACGCTGCCGATTTCGGGATCGCAGTACGTGCAGCCGGGTACCTGGTCGTAGTTGATGGGCCGGTACTCACGACCGGCGATGCGCTCGGCGAGCACGACGCCTTCGGCCGACGAGAGGTGCGCCAGCTGGGGGTGACCGGGCTTGTCGAACGTGATGACGTCGCCGATCGCCGAGATCCCCGGCACGCTCGTCCGGAACTGGCCGTCGACGTGGACGTATCCGCGCTCAAGACGCAGGCCGGCCTCTTCGGCGCCGAGTCCGGTCGTCACCGGGCCGCGGCCAGTCGCCACCAGCAGGTACTCGGCCTTCAGGGACGACGACTTGCCGTCGGCCGTCTGCGCTTCCAGCTCCACGCCGTCGGAGCCCGCTTTCGCTTTCGTCACCTTCGTGCCGGTGAGAACCTTGATGCCCTGCTTCTTGAACGACTTCTCGAGCTCGGCGGAGACCGCCTCGTCTTCGACCGGCACCAGCCGCGGCAGCAGCTCGATGATCGTCACCTCGCTTCCGAACCGGCGGAAGATCGATCCGAACTCCACACCGACGGCGCCGCTCCCGAGAATCACGATGGACTTCGGGATCTCCTTGAGGCCGATGGCTTCGTCGCTCGTGATGATGCGCTTGCGATCGAGCTCGATGCCCGGGACCGACCGCGGCTGCGACCCCGTCGCGACGATGATCTCCTTCTTCGCGACAAGCGTCTGCTTCTGGCCCTCGGTGATCTCGACCTGGCCTTTCCCGGCGAGCCGTCCGCTTCCCTTGATCCAGTCGATCTTGTTCTTCTTGAAGAGGAATTCGATGCCGCCGGTGAGCCCGCTGACGATCTTGTCCTTGCGGGTCTGGACCCGTCCCATATCGATGCCGACGGTCCCCTGCCCCAGCGTCAGCCCCCACTCGGCGCCGTCCTGGGCCACCTTGAGGGCGTGCGCGTGCTCCAGGAGCGCTTTGGTCGGGATGCAGCCCCAGTTCAGGCAGGTTCCGCCCAGCGTCGGCGCGCGTTCGACGACGGCGGTGCGGAGACCGAGCTGCGCGGCGCGGATGGCGGCGACATAACCTCCGGTCCCGGAACCAATTACCACGACATCGTATTCATTCGCCATAAGTCAGCTGATCAGTCTTTTTTCCTGATGGATGAGAGCGGGACGAACGTCACGTCCGCTGCCGGCGCCTGTGGAGGCGCGCCGTCGCCGGTCTCTTCGGCCTGTTCCGGATCGAGCCGCGCCACCTGTGATCTGAGACGCGTGTAGTCGTACCGCAATTCCCAGTACCGACTGGTTCAGCGCGTCCAGCCGCCGGGCCAGACGGCGGGCCGTCGAAAGGGCAACACCTGCGATCAGCAGGGCAAGGATGGCGACAGCCCAGAGGACCACAACCGACTTACATTACCGGTTCGGTTTGAGGGGTGTCAATCCGCCGGAATCGAGGACGCGCCACGTCGTGAGCGGGGCGCGCACAGGACCGACCGGTCGGGACGGCACGTCCATCCGCGCCCGCCGACAGGCTTGATAGAATGCCTAGCGGTTTCGATGACGCCCTCCACCAAGACTGTCCTCATCTGCGACGACGACCAGGGGATGCGCGACACGATAGCGGCCATCCTCGGCCGCGACTATCGCGTGCTGACGGTGGCCAGCGGCGAGGCCGCGCTGACGCTGCTCCGGCAGGAAGAGGTCGACGTCATCCTGCTGGACGTCCGGCTTCCCGGCATCGGCGGATTCGACGTGCTCCGCATCGTCAAGGAGAACTACAGCCTCGTCGAATGCATCATGATCTCGGCCATCAACGAGGTCGAGACCGCCGTGCAGGCCATGAAGCACGGCGCGTATCACTACATCACCAAGAGCTTCGACTACGACGAGCTGCGGTCGCTCGTCCGGAACGCCTGCGAGCGACAGGATCTCAACCGCCAGGTCATCACGCTGAGCGCGCAGGTCGCCGAGCAGAGCGAGCGCGAGTTCCACATCGGTCCGAGCAAGCAGGTTCGCGACATCGTCGAGCTCGTGCACAAAGTGGCGAAGCTCTCGGCGACCGTGCTCATTCTCGGCGAGAGCGGCACCGGCAAGGAGCTGCTCGCCCGGCTGCTCCATCGCGAGTCGGGCCGCGGGGAGGCGCCGTTCATCGCCGTGAACCTGTCGGCGATTCCCCACGAGCTCGTCGAGAGCACGCTCTTCGGCCACGAGCGCGGCGCGTTCACGGGCGCGCTCAAACAGCAGCTCGGGAAATTCGAGCTGGCGTCGGGGGGGACGCTGTTTCTGGACGAGATCGGCGACCTGCGCCTGGATCTCCAGGCCAAGCTCCTGCGCGCGATTCAGGAAGGCGAAATCGAGCGCGTCGGCGGGAGCAAGCCGATCCGCACGAATTTCCGGCTGGTCGTCGCGACCAACGTCGACCTCGAGAAAGCCGTGAAGGACGGGCGGTTCCGCGAGGATCTCTTCTATCGCATCAACGTGATTCCCATCAGGATGCCGCCGCTGCGCGAGCGCATCGAGGACCTGCCGGAGCTCGCGCGGCTGTTCATCGAACGGTACCGAGGGAAGTTCCGCAAGCCGGTGCGCGGCATCTCGGATTCGGCGCTGCGGATCCTGGCCTCGTACTGGTGGCCCGGCAACATCCGCGAACTGGAGAACCTGATGGAGCGCCTCGTCGCGGTGAGCGACAAGGAATGGATCACGGACGAGGATCTGCCGCTCGAGTACCACTTCGCCAAGCTCGATTCGGGCCCGACGACGGGGGATGCGTTGTTCCAGGAGGCGTGCGACACGTTCGAGCGCAATTTCATCCTGCGCGCGCTCGAGAAGGCCGACTGGAACGTGACGGCGACCGCGCGCTACCTCGGCATTCCGCTCAGCACGCTCAAGCACAAGATGGCGCGGCTCGATCTGCGCGACATCGCGCGCAAGCTGCGCGGCGCGTAGTCGCACCCCAATCGCCCCACACCTCGTCACACGGCTCACTCTGACCGGCCAATGGTTGGCCAGACCGGCCAACGAATTGGCCGTTTGAGCCCCGTCAGAGGCCCACAGTGGGCGGAAACGCCTCACGATGACACCCCTGTGACGTCATAAAGAGTCACGTCGGCCCCCTGTAATTCCCGCATCGAAGTGTATACCTGGATACCCGCATAGGACTCTTTGGACAATTCGTGCCATCACGGAATATGTGTTGCTCTTGTCGGCGTCGCGCGGCGAGAGATCTTGCCTCGGCGTCCGTCCGGGACGAATACTCCTTAGTCAGAACGTAATCGGGCCCAGGAGCGCGTATGCAGCCTTCGATTTTCAACGTCCGTGTGCCCCTCGACGAGCGCGACGAGGTGTTCCTGATGAACACCTTCACGGATGCCCAGCTCATCGTCTCGCGTGACGTGTCGGACCTGCTCGATCGCGTGGGCAGCTCGCGCGCGTTCAGCGTCGACGAGCAGGACGCCGTGACCACGCTGGCCGAACACGGGTTCATCGTCCAGAGTCGCGAGACCGACCGACACAACATCGAGACGTACTTCGACCGCGCCTGGGAAGATCGCGATCAGCTGCGCATCACCGTGCTCACCACGCTCCAGTGCAATTTCGCGTGCGACTACTGCATCCAGGGCGATCACGGCGACTACAACAAGCACGCGGCGAAGATGTCGATGGAGACGGCCGAGCGCGTGGCCGAATGGGCCGAATCGCGGCTGGACGCCGTCGCGCCGAAGACCTTCGCGCTGACGTTCTTCGGCGGCGAGCCGCTGCTGAATCTTCCGGTCGTCTACTACCTCGCGGAACGGCTCTCGAACGCCTGCCAGGAACGCGGCGTGCGCAGCATCATCAACATCATCACGAACGGCCTCCTGCTGACGCCCGAGGTCGTGGATCGCCTTCTGCCCTTCGGGCTCAACGGCGTGAAGATTACGCTCGACGGCGACCGCGACACGCACAACCGCATGCGGCCGCTCCGCGGCGGACAGGGGACGTTCGACAAGATCCTCAACAACATCCGGCTCGTCGCCGACAAGTGCCGCGTGTCGATCGGCGGGAACTTCGACGAGTCCACCGTCGACAGCTATCCGGCACTGCTCGATTTCCTCCGGGAACAGGAGTTCGCGGACAAGCTCGCGAAGGTCGCCTTCAAGCCGATCATCCGCGAGCCGAAGCCGCAGCAGCCGAAGGGGTTCATCCCGCTGACCGCCGTCGGCACGGAAGGGAAGCCGCTCAACGGCGCATGCATGACGTCGGCGGGCGGCGGCACGAGCGCGTGCGACACCTGCCACTTCCTCGACACGCAGATGGCGTTCCTGCGCGAGGAGACGACCAAGCGCGGGTTCACCACGGTGGACGGCGTCCACATGGGACCCTGCGAGATTCACAAGCGTCATGCGCACACGATCGGTCCCGACGGATCGTTGTACGCGTGCCCGGGCTACGCCGCAAACGCCGCCGAGTCGACGGGACACATCGACGGCCGCGAGGAGAGCTGGCGCGTGCGGGCGGCCCAGCGCTTCGAGAAGCCGTCGGCCTGGAAGGAATGCGACGACTGCGCGTTCATCCCGGTCTGCGCCGGCGGCTGCACGGTCGCGGCGCATACCGAGCTGCGCGACATGAACAAACCGAACTGCCACAAGCCGAGCTTCGAGGCGGGCGTGATCACGCTCGCACGCGAAGCGTCACGAGCCGCCGCGCAAGCGCTCGTCAGTTGAGCAGAATCGTCAACCCCGTAGAAAAGGAGACAGTTGTGACGAACGGCAAGAAGGACACGAAGAAGAAGGGCACGCTGCGTCCGTGGCTGGTCGATGTCTCGCTCGACCACCTGCGGTAGAGGCGCCCCCATTAACGAAATTCTTGACCATAGGAGAGGGTCATGAAAATTCAGGTTGTGAAGCCGAGTAAGCGCCAGACAGATCCACCGGACATGATGTGTCCGTTTTTCGTGGATTGCCCGGCGGACGCCGCGAAAAAGGCGTAAATCCGCTTCTGGTGCCCGGGTGGCTCCGGCCGATACCGCGGTAGAATAGGAAGAGCCGTAAGCGTCGATCGGCAGCCCCCAGCACCGGAAGGACCGTGGACAGATTAGCGTCTCGCCCGCGCGCTTCGCGGCGTGCCCGCCGGTGGATTCCCCTATCACGGCGCGCGTGTTGTCTTGTACTTTGCTGGTGGGCGCTTCCGCTGACCGGCTGTTCGAGACCGGCCCAGGCCGACAAGGTCCCCGCGACACTGCAGATCGGGTTCCCCGGGCCGAAACAGGGCGTCCCGATCTTCCGATCCATCTATCTCGTCCACGAGACGCTCGTCGGGATCGGCTGGGATGGCCGACCCACGCAAAGGCTCGTGACCGACTGGCCCTCCGAAGGTCGCACGGTCACGCTGCGGCTGCGGCGTGACGTCAAGTTCCATGATGGAACAGCGCTCGACGCCGCGCTCGTTCGAGACTTGCTGGCGAGTGCGCTCAAGCAGCGGAGGGAGATCAGTTTCAAGAGCATCACGCGCATCGACGCCCCCGACGCCGAAACCCTCGTCATTCACCTGAATCGAACCGAAGCCTTCCTTCTCGCCGACCTCGCCGCGATGGGCATTACGCCTCCGGGCAAGGGCGACATCGGCGCTGGACCGTTCAAGCCGAGTCCGGACAACCCCAACCGCCTCGTCGCCTTCGATCAGTATTTCCGCGGCAAGCCCCCAATCGACTTCGTCGAGATCAAGGAGTATCAGGAGCAGCGCAGCGCGTGGGCCGCGCTGATGCGCGGCGAAATCCACGCGGTCCACGAGGTGAATCCGGGGACGATCGATTTCGCGCAGACGACGATCCAGTCGTACGCGTTCACGAAGGTGTACCACCTGTCTCTCTACTTCAACATGCGGCATCCGATTCTGGGAAAGGCCGCGGTCCGTCAAGCGCTGAGCCAGGCGGTCGATCGAGAGCAAATCATCAAGCTGGGGCTGAACGGCCAGGGGATGGTCGCGGACGGCCCGATCTGGCCGTACAACTGGGCCTATAGCACGGCGCAGAAACTTTTCACGTACAACGCCGAGGCGGCCACGCTGCGGCTCGATGCCGCGGGTCTGCGGCTCAGGAAGGACGGCGGCGCCGGCCAGATGCCCAGCCGGTTCCGATTCACCTGCCTGACCCTGGCCGGAGACGCGAGATACGAGAAAATCGCCATCGCCCTCCAGAAGCAGCTCTACGACGTCGGGGTCGAGATGAACATCGAGTCGCTGACACTCTCCGACCTCGTCGAACGCACGAAGAAGGGGAAATTCGATGCGTTCCTCCTGGAGCGCACCAGCGGACGCACGCTCGCGACGACCTATTCGGCGTTTCACTCGGCGGTGGCGCCCACTGCGTTCCAGGCCGATACGGGCTATACGTCGGCGGACATCACGCTCGAGCGGCTGCGCAATTCGACGAGCGACAACGAAATCAGGACCGCCGTCGGCGATCTGCAGCGCCTCTTTTACGAGGATCCGCCGGCCATCTTCCTGGCGTGGCCGAAGGTGGCGCGGGCGGTCAGCACGCGGTTCGTCGTGCCCGACGAGCCCGGGCGAGACGTCATGGCCAGCCTCTGGCAGTGGCGGCCTGACGAAGCCGCGAAATGAGACGGATCACCTCCCGTTTCGTGCTGCTGATCGCCACGGCGGCCGTGGCGCCGCTGGTGTTGTACGGCGTCGTCTCGATCCTCAACCTTCAGAAAGGCACCGTGGAGTCCGTCGTCCAGGGCAACGGGCGCGTCGCGGAACAGGTCGCGGTGCAGATCGATCAGTACGTCGATCACAGCCGCCGGATCCTCCGATCGGTGGGCCTCGAGCTGCGCACGGCGGGACTCCAGCCCTGGCAGCAATCCCGGATCCTGAAGGACCACGTCCTGGACTTTCCGGAGTTCCGCGAGATCTCGTTCTTCGCCGCGCCGGGCCGCCCCATCGCGAGCAGCCGTCCGGGCGCGCCGCAACTGTCGGTGCCGGACGCCGCGAGCGTATCGGCCGACGGCACGTACATCGCGCCCCTGGCGCTCGATGACGACTTCCTCCCGACGACGACGATCGCGGTCCGCCTCGTCCAGACGGAGCGGGAATCGGGGTGGGTGGTCGGGGAAATCTCGCTCGAGCAGCTCTGGCGGATGGTCGACAGCGTCAAGGTCGGCACGCAGGGCTACGCCCTGCTCGTCGCCGAGAATCAGCGCCTGATCGCGCATGGCAGCCCGGTGAGCGGCAAGCGGCGCGTGGCGACGGCCAGCGCTGCGTCAGCCGCGAACCTGAACGAACAGATCTTCGCCGCCGACGTCATCTCGCAATCCGCGCCGGCGATCCCGCAGCGGACGTACGACACCGACGGCAACGAGATTCTCGCGGTTGGCGCCAAAGTCCGCGACTTGCCCTGGGTCGTCATCGTCGAGCAGCCGACGGCGGAGGCCTACGGCATGCTGGACCGGCTGCAGCGGCAGCTGTTCGTCTCGATCGGTCTCGCGCTGCTCGGCACGGTCATCGTGGGATCGATCTGGGGCCGCTCGTTCATCACGCGCATCTTCGCGCTGACGCGCGCGACGCGGGCGATTGCGGACGGGCGCATGGACGAGCGGGTCGCCGTGGCGGGGCGCGACGAGATCCGGCAGCTCGGCGACGCCTTCAACTCGATGGCCGACCGGCTCGTGCAGCTGCAGGAGGACGTCCGAAAGCAGGAGCGGCAGGCGATGTTCGGGAAGATCGCGGCCGGCCTGGTCCACGACCTGTCGCATCCGATCCAGACGATCGTCAACAACAGCAAGCTGATTCAGAAGATGTTCGACGACGCGGATTACCGTGACACGTTCAAGCGCACGATCGAGCGCGAGAGCGTGGTCGTCCGGCGCGTCCTCGAGGATCTCCGCAACATCGCGCAGCCCGATTCCGCTCGAGCATTTCCCCGTCGACGTCGACCGATCGCTTGCCGAAGTCGTCGAGTCGATGCAGCAGCACGCCGAGACGGCCGGGCTCACGCTGCGCGCCGAACTGGGCGCGGGCGGCGCGCTGGTCGAGGGCGACGTCTTCGCGCTGGGACGCGTCTATCGCAACCTGATCATCAACGCGATCCAGGCCACGGCACCGGGCGGGCTCGTCGCGGTGGCGACAGAATCGAGCAGCGACCGCGTCCAGGTGCGCGTGTACGACACCGGCTGCGGCATACCGCCGGATCGACTGGGCGCGATCTTCGAGGACTTCGTGACGACGAAGCGGCGGGGCCTCGGCCTGGGTCTCGCGATCTCCAAGAAGATTGTCGAACAGCTCGGGGGGCAGATTTCCGTGGCGAGCGAGGTCGGCAAGGGCACCACGTTCGTGCTCGATTTTCCACGCACCCGCGCGAAGCCGCTCGCGCTCGTCGCGGGGTGATCCTGCGAAGATCCTGTACAAAACAACTCGGCCCGCTGGCGCGCCCCCGAACGAGAAGGGGGCGCCAGGGGCCGAAGCCCGTCTGGGACCTGCTCGAGTCCGCCAGAGGCGGACCCTACTTGCGCGGCAGGACCGCGTCTTTCAGCTGCTTCGCGATGCGCGCCTTGACGACCGTCTTGGCCGGAATCTTGATCGCCTCGCCGGTGGCCGGGTTGCGGCCCATCCGCGCCTTGCGCTTCTGGACGACCAGCTTCACCATCCCCGGCAGCACGAACTCACCAGACCGCTTCAGCTCCTTCTCGGCCAGCGTGTTCAGCTCGTCGAAGAATTCCCGCGCCTGCGTCCGCTTCACTTCGAAACGATCCGCGAAGTGCGAGAACAGTTCTGATTTGCCCATCCTGCGGGCCTCTGCCATCGGCTATCCCCTTGCTTGGGCGCGCTCTTCGGATGCGCGCGACGGCCGCGCGCGCGTGCGGCGGTCGGCGAGAAATGGCGTGTAAAGCAGCGGGTATCCTAGCCCGCGGCGTTTTCCGGTGTCAATCAAGCCCTGCCGCTGACCCAAGCAATTCCGGCCTGAATGCTACAATTTTCCGCATGTCGGCCCTCGAGACGTTCCCCAACCCCAAGCCAGGGCGTGACTACGAGATCGCGATTCACTGCCCCGAGTTCACGTCCGTGTGTCCAAAGACCGGCCTGCCGGACTTCGGCGAAATCCGGATCACCTACGTGCCCGACGCGCTCTGCATCGAGTTGAAGGCACTCAAGTACTACCTGATCGAGTTCCGCAACCGGGGCATGTTCTACGAGGCGGTGACCAATCAGATCCTCGACGATCTGGTGGCCGTGTGCGCCCCACGCCGGATGACCGTGGTGGGTGATTTCTCGGTGCGCGGCGGCATGAGCACGACGGTCACCGCGGAGTACGTGAAGAAGTAGGCTCTGGGCTCTAGGCTCTGGGCTCTGGGGCGGACAGCCTGGCCATGCATCGCATCCCGATCGAATCCGAGATCGACCTCCACGCATTCCAGCCGAAAGACATCCCCTCGGTCGTCGAGGAATACGTGGCGGCCGCGCACGAGGCGGGATTGCGGGAAGTCCGGTTGATCCACGGCCGGGGCCGCGGCATTCAGCGCGGGATCGTGCAGCAGACACTCGAACGCCATCCGCTGGTCGAGTCGTTCTACGACGAGCCCGACTCGCACCTCGGCGCCACGGTGGCGCTTCTAAAAGACCAGACCTAGACCCGTCCATGAACCTGACGCTCGTTCCAAAGTGCGAGCGAGCATCGCGCCCGCCGTCGCGCCGGAGACGCTCCGGCGAGGTCTCGCCGGAGCCTCGCGTAGGCGGAAGCGAGTCACGCGAGCGGAGCGGGGCGAAGGGGACCCGCGAGCGCCCGACTTCGCCCTGCGGGCTTCGTCGAGGTCGCGCCGTAGCGCTTCGCGCGGAGGCGGAAGCGTGTAAGGGGTCCGGGGGACGAAGTCCCCCGGTCGAGATCAGAAGAGACCAGGGACGACCCGCCACCGCACGGCGCCCTGATACTGCCGGTACTCGGGATCGCGCGCCAGCGTCCGCTCCTCGCAGAGCGCACGCGCGAGCAGCGCGGCGTCGGCCATCACGAGCACCACCAGGTTCCACGGCGATGGATTGGCGGCGATGAACGCGGCGTGGGTGACGAGGTATCCCATGTAGATCGGATGACGGACGATGCGGTAGAGCCCGCTCGAGACGATGCCGCGATTCGCGGGCATCAGGCCGAAGCTGCGGCCGAGCGACAGCTTGCCCCCGATCACGACGAGCAGGCCGCACGCGGAGAACGCGACGGTCATGGCTTCCGGCATCAGCGGCTCGAGCAGCGACGGCCGGACCATCGGCGGTCCGAGCACCGACATCGTGGTCAGCACCCGCGCCTCAAGGCTTCGATCGACGATGACCGGCGTGCGGCGGAACACGGTGAGCACGACGACCAGCGCTTCGCTGGCGAGCAGCAGCAGGCCCGTCAGGCGGCCGGTCTCGAGATAATCCGCGCCGATGCGGACCGCCATGAAGGAGAACAGCGCGATGATCACCAGCCGCGCGATGCGATCCGCGGCGTCGCTCTGGCCGGCCCGGGCGGATGCGATCGGGTCGGACGCGGGCGGATTGATGTCGTGGCCGAGCTCTACCCCGATGGCACCGGCCGCCACTTTCCGGGGCATCGCATCCGCGACCGCGAGCGGTTTCATTGCTCGTTCCCCTGGGACTCGGCTTCCTCGAGGAAATAGTTGCCGCAGGCGGCGTCGAGCAGTTCGCGGGTGATGACCGGGGTGCGCGCGTGATACCGGCACATGTCGACGACCTGCTCGATCAGGTCGCGCGGATGGCAGGCGCGCATCTGCAGCTTGCGGGGCTGGTAGTACTTGCGATGCAGGTACTCGACCATCACCGGATCGAACCGCAGCCCGCGTTTCGTGCAGTTCAACTCGAAGATCTGGCAGAACTCGTCCATCGTCGGGTTCTTGGCGCGGATCTTGTACGGGATCCGGCGCAGGAACGCCTCGTCCGCGAGCGATTCGGGCTTCAGGTTCGTCGCGAACACGACGAGGACGTTGAAGGGGACCTCGAACTTGCGGCCCGTGTGCAGCGTCAGGTAGTCCACGCGGCTTTCGAGCGGCACGATCCACCGGTTCAACAGGTCGCGCGCGGGAATACGCTGGCGGCCGAAGTCGTCCACGACGAACACGCCGCCGTTGGCCTTGAGCTGGATCGGCGCCTCGTAGAACTTCGCGATCGGGTTGAACGTCAGGTCGAGCATCTCGAGCGTCAGCTCGCCGCCGACGACGACGACCGGACGGATGATGCGTTCCCACCGGCGGTCGTGCGCGGCAGTAGCGATGACGCTGTCGCTCCCGAACGAGTCCCCGCCAGCCAGCTGATGGTTGACCGGATCGAACATCGTGATCGTCTGGCCGTCCACGTCGATGGCAAACGGCGTGTGCATCTGATCGCCGTAGGCGCGGCCGATCCCGACGGCCAGCACGGTCTTGCCGTTTCCGGGCGCGCCGTACAGGAAGAGCGACTTGCCCGAGTTCACGGCAGGCCCGAGCGAATCGAACATGCCTTTGTTGACGATCAGGCCCCCGAAGCCGCCCGAGAGCCGATTCTGATCGAGATACGGCTTGGCGGCCATGCAGGCGCGCGTGTAGGCGTTGTACTGCGCGAGCGAGACCGGTGCCGGGCCGATGTACCGCGACAATTCCAGGAACTGCCCCGCGCGGTCGCGCCCGAGGTCCGTCAACGCGTAGCGATACCCTGCGCTGCCCGCGCCGCTGGTGCCGCGCACCTCGAGCAGTTTCTCGACGCGCGCGTGTTGAACCAGGGCGTCCAGCACCGAGTACGGCAGCCGAAGCTTGTCCGCGAGCGCCGTGCCGTTGGCTTCGCCCGCGATCAGCGTCTTCAGCATGAGCTGTCCCAGCGTGTCTGGATGAAGGCCGGTCTCCTCCAGGGTCGCCGGAGGCGCCGGCGGCATGGGCTGGCTGGTGGACGGCGATACGTCAAGGCTGGCGAACGTCATCGGGTTGCTCCTCGAAGCTGACTCTCCGGCCGGGGCTCGAACGTGATGCGGTGGCCGAGCGCAGTGCCGGACCGTGTGAGCGTCCCCACGGGGAGCTCGAGCACGCCGGCCGTGCCGCGGCGCGGCAGACGGATGCGCCAGGGTTTCAGATTCGCGACCTGGTCGATCACGACGCCCCGGGCGTCGAGCGCGACGAGATCGATCGGGAATCGCATCCAGCAGGTATGGACGCCCCGGCTGGGCACGATCCACAGGCCTTCACCCTGCTCGAAGCCCGTCCGGTTCAACAGTCCGACGGCGCGCGACGCGCGCGTGTCCGCCACCGCGACGGTGTTGGCGACGACGGAGCCGGTATCGACGTTCTTCGCTATGAGGGCCACTCGGCTTCGCTCCTGAACGCGCGTCCTGCCGCAACGTGATCCGTGTTGTCCGTGTTATCCGTGGTTACTTCTGCGCCATCGGCATCAGCACCTTGACGAACTTGATGGCGGCCGGACCGATGGTGACCACCCAGATCGCCGGGAAGATGCAGAACACCAGCGGGAAGACCATCTTCACGCCCGTCTTGGCCGCCGCCTCCTCCGCGCGCTGACGACGCTTGGTGCGCAGCGTCTCGGAGTAGACGCGCAGCGACTGCGCGACGCTCGTGCCGAACTTGTCGGTCTGGATCAGCATCGTGACGAGCGAGCTCAGGTCATCGACGCCGGTCCGGTCGGCCAGGTTGCGGAGCGCTTCGGGCCGCGCCTTGCCGGCTCGAAGTTCGAGGTTGACCAGCCGCAGCTCGGACGAGAGCTCGGGATACGCGAAGGCCAGCTCGGCGCCCACGCGCTGGAGCGCCTGGTCGAGGCCGAGGCCCGCTTCGACGCTGACGACCATGAGGTCGAGCGCGTCCGCGAGCGAGAGCCGGATGCGATGCGCCCGCCGCTTCGCCAGCCGCGCGAGCACCATGCCGGGCAGCACGTACCCGACGCCGAGCCCCGCGAGCGCGAGCGTGATGTTCGGCTTCATGATGATCGACGTGGAGAACATCGCGAAGAGCGCGAGTGCCAGCACGACGCGGATGCCGAAGAAGATCGTCATCGCCTCTTCTCGGCGGAAACCCGCCTGGACGAGGCGCTGCTTGACGGAGCCCAGCTCCTTGTGCGAACGCGGCGCTTTCTCGCCGACCCGCTTGACGAGGCCGAGCAGCGAGTCCCAGGACCGCTTGTCATCGATCTCGTCGCGGACGCGGCCGGTCGTCAGCTCCTCGAGCCGGCGGTCGATGGCGACGGCGCGGCTGGGCATCAGCATGAAGGCCGCCGCGCCAACGAGAAGCGATCCGAATACGAATGCCAGCAGTGGCAGCATGACACTACACCTCGATTTTGATGACCTGACGGATCCAAATGTAGCCGACGCCCTGCATGATGGCGGCGACCATCAGAAGGATCTGCCCCATGCGCTCTCGGAACAGCAGGTTCATGTGGTCGGGGTTGATGAACGCCAGCACGACACCGAGCACCGCGGGCAGCGCCAGCAGCACGTAACCGGTCATGCGCCCGTGCGCGGTGTAGACGCGGACCTGGCGCAGAATCTTGAAGCGCTCGCGGACGACGTGCGCGAGATTCTCGAGGATCTCCGACAGGTTGCCGCCCGTCTCGCGCTGGATGAGAACGGCGGTCGAGAAGAATCGGACGTCGAGGTTCGGCACCCGCAGCGTCAGGTTCTCGAGCGCGTCCTTGAGCGGAAGCCCGAAGTTCTGCTCGTCGAACGTCTTGCGGAATTCGGGGCCGATGGGCTCCGGCATCTCGTCCGCGACCATCTTCAGGCCGGTGACGAACGCGTGGCCGGCTTTCAGGGCGCGCGCGATCAGATCGAGCGCCTCGGGGAAATGCTCCTCGAACGTGCGCATCCTGCGCGTGCGCTTGACGTTCAGGTACACGAACGGCAGTGAGAAGCCCAGCGCGGCGCCGACCGGCGCGGCCAACATCTGATGCGTGAGCAGGACCGCCGCGAAGCCGAGCGCAACCGCCAGCGCCAGCGCGATCATCAGGATGGCGCTGATGGACGTCTTGACGCCGGACTGGTCGATCCACCGGCCGAGCGACGAGCCGCGCGTCGTGCCCCCAACGAACCGATCGATGGACGGCAGCGGCCCTTCTTCGGTCGCCTTGACGACCGTCTTGGTCGAGCCGTCGGCGCCGGTCGCGGTCTCGACGTCCGGCCCCATCGACATTTCCTGCAGCCGCGCTTCCAGCTTCCGCTGGAGCATCAGGCCCGGGATCTTCGTCCAGCCGAGGAAGCCACCGATGACGACCGAGGCGCCAAAGATGAACGCCACGACCACGAGAATGTAGAGCAGCATCTATCGGACCTCCGTCACGCCTTCGAACATGTCGGGCGGCAGATGAATGCCCGACGCCTTGAGCCGCTCGCACACCTTGGGTCGAACGCCGGTGGCCTTGAACCGACCGATGACCTTGCCCTCTGGCGTCACCCCGAGCTTCTCGAAGCAGAAGATCTCCTGCATGGTGATGACGTCGCCCTCCATGCCCGTGATCTCCGAGATGCTCGTGACCTTCCTCGTGCCGTCGCTCATACGCGACTGCTGCACGACGACCTGGATCGCGGAGGAGATCTGGTGGCGCATGGCCTTCTCCGGAAGGTTGATCGCGCCCATCGAAATCATGGTCTCGACGCGGGTCAGCGCGTCGCGGGGCGAGTTGGCGTGGACCGTGGTCAGCGATCCGTCGTGGCCCGTGTTCATGGCCTGGAGCATGTCCAGCGCTTCCTCACCGCGGACCTCGCCGACGACGATGCGGTCGGGGCGCATACGCAGGGCGTTGATGACGAGCTGCCGCTGACGGATGGCGCCCTTGCCTTCGACGTTCGGCGGCCTGGTCTCGAGCCTGGCCACGTGCTCCTGATGCAGCTGGAGCTCGGCCGCGTCCTCGATCGTCACGATGCGCTCACGCTCGGAGATGAACCCCGACAGCACGTTGAGCAGCGTCGTCTTGCCGGCGCCCGTGCCTCCGCTGATGATCGCGTTCAGCCGCGCGCGCACGCAGTGCTCGAGGAATTCGAGCATCGGCCGCGTGAGCGACCGGATCGCCACGAGATCCTCGGCCTTGAGGCGCTCCGCCGGAAAGCGGCGGATTGAGAGCAGCGGACCGTCGACGGCCAGCGGCGGAATGATCGCGTTGACGCGCGAACCGTCCGTGAGGCGCGCGTCCACCATCGGCGAGCTGTCGTCGACGCGGCGCCCGACGCCGCTGACGATGCGGTCGATGACCCGCATCAGGTGCTTGTCGTCCTGGAAGGTGGTCGGCAGGCGCTCGAGCTTGCCGCTGCGCTCCACGTAGACCGACTTGTAGGTGTTCACCAGGATGTCGCTCACCGACGTGTCCCGCAGCAGCGGCTCGAGCGGCCCCAGGCCGAACACTTCGTCGATGATGTCGCCGAGGATCGCGTCGCGCTCGGTCATGCTGAGCGGCATGCTCTCTTCGGTGATCAGCTCGAAGACCAGGGACCGGATCTCGGCCTCGGCCCTGGATCGCTCGGTGGTGGCCAGGGTTTCGAGGTTCAGCCGGTTGAGCAGCTTGCGGTGGACGCTCGCCTTGAGCTCGATGTACTGCGGACGTGTTTCCGGCTGGCGTGCCGGGCGCGCCGGTGTACCCGGATTGGGAGGCGTGTTCAGCGAAAGCGAGATGCTCATGGTTGGGTCGCCCTATCTGGCCGTGCGTACACGGCGTGGAATGTGCCCGAACGCGTCGATCGTCCTCACAGGATGCCCAGAAAAGCGCGACGCTTCTCCGGCTCCTTGGCGTCTTCCTGCTGCTGCTGTCCCAGCAGCTGCCGCGTGAAGCTGTTGAACTGCGACGACAGCTCGGAGTGATTCGCCAGCGCGAGCGGCACACCCGAATTCAGCGCCGTCGACACGGTGCGGTAGTCGCTCGTAAACGCATGGAAAATGCCGTAGCCCAGCGCGGTTTCGATCTGCTTCGGCGCGATCAGGTTCTGGTCCGACGTCCGGTTCAGCAGGATCTTGACCCGCTCGGTCCCCGCCCCCAGCTGCCGCACGCGATCGACCAGCCGCTGCGCGTTGCGGATCGACGGCACGTCCGGGTTGGTGATCAGAAACACCGTGTCCGCGGTGTAGAGCGTGGCCACGACGAACGAGTTGATCGTGTTGCCCGCGTCGATCGCGATGAAGTCGTAGGTCCGGCCGAGGACCCGCAGCAGCTCTTCGATCGCGCCGGCGTCCGACGCGTTCGGCCGATCGAACTGCTCGGAGCCGGCCAGGATGTCGAGACCCGACTTGTGCTTCGAGACGAGTTCTTTGAGAAAGTCCTTGTCGAGCCGGTGCAGGTTCTCGATCGCATCGAGGACGGTGAAGCGCGGGCGCAAGCCCAGGAACAGCGCGACCTCGCCCAGGCACGGCTTCAGATCGACGATGACGGTCGGGCGCTTGCTGAGCCGGGCCAGTTCGACGGCGCAGTTGACCGAGACGGTCGTCGTGCCGGAGCCACCCTTCGCGCCCAGAAAGACGTGCGTGACGCACGGCTGACGCGTGCCGGCGTGCGCGGCGTCGCGGCGCGTCGCGGTACGCCGGACCGCGCCGTGGAACGACTCTTCCATCGTGCGCGAGGCCTGCGTCTGACCGCCGGGCGCCCAGGGGAAGAACTCGTTCGCTCCGGCGCGCATCGCCTGGAGAATCAGGTCGGACTCGGCGGTCGACGCGATGGCGAAGATCGCCATCGAGGGGCTGCCCGCGCGCAACCGCTCGATCGCGGCCATCCCCGACGAGGCGTCGGCCCGCAGATCGATGACGGCGAGGTCCGGGATGGAGCCGTCGCTGTTGGCGCGGCCCTCCAGAATGCCGACGGGCATGCCGCAGGCGCGCAGCATGCGCGCGACCTGGCGCTTGAATTCTTCGTCGTGACTGATTACCGCTGCGGTGAGCTGGGCCATGTGTCGTTATCCGAAATCGGGCCGAAAAACGCAGAGCCGCACAGAGATAGGGCGACCCGGAAACAGGATGGCAACGCCTGTGCCGCGCCTCCCGGGCACCGGACCGCAACGTAACCCATTGTCCCTGGGCCGGTTGCAGGCGGCCGTTCGCGCTCGCCCGCCCACCCGCGACGCCCACCGCCGACAGTTCCGTCGTTGCTCGGACGGTTTTGTCGCATCCACGCCGCCCGCTGACCAAAACCGCATCCCGCCGACTCAAAAACAATCGGCCGACTCACGTGTCCCGGGTGAGTCGGCCGACAGATTTCGCAAACGCCCAGGTCGGGTACGACTACTTGCTCAGGCGGATGATCTGGTTCTGCAGCGCAGCGAACGCCGCGCTCACGTCCTGCTCCGTCCTCGCAAAGTAGAACTTGCCTTCGAGCTGGCCGCTGTTGAAGTCGGGCGACGTGATGTCGTTGGCGACTCGCTTGAGGATGTCCTCCGACTTCTCGCGCCGCGTGCCGAGCGGGTACTGGACCAGCTCGCCCATGCCGATCGAGTAGATGCGGATCGGATAGTCGCCGCCCGTGTCGCGCCGGGCCGCATCGCCGACGATCTCGACGAGGTTGCGCGCGGCGTTGTTGACGTTGAAGATCTCCGCCGGATACTTGCCCGGGCCCGGATGGAAGTTCCTCAGCCCCCGGCGCATGTTCTGCGGCGCGCCGTCCACGTTCAGCGCCGACGTCTGCAGCGGGAACGACGTCGGGATCCCGATGCTGCGGTGCTGCGTCATGAACGCGTTCAGCGGCATGTACGGCACGGCCGTAAGAACGACGCCCGGAGGACACGGCGCTGTTGGACACGCTGCGTTCCAGTTGGCCGTCAACGAGTACGACGGGTTCGTATTCCCGGTTTCCGTGTCGGTACAACCCGTCGAGGTGCGGCTGGTCGTGCGTCTGGCCGTCGGGATCCGGCGGGTTCTTCGGAAAGTCCCAGGTCCTCAACCCCTTCGACGTTCCCGATGTGTCGTGCATGCCCGGCACGCTGTTGGAGCAGCCGTCGGTGAACAACACGATGACTCGCAGACCCGGACTGCAGGCCGTTGGGAACGGCGCGAAGCTCGTCCCATCCGCGATACAGACCAGCGACCATCGCCGTGCTGCCGCCGGGAAGCCCGGCCGGCACGTGGCTGATGATCGCCGCCTTGTCGAATCCGCGCGTGTCGCGCATCCGATCGATGACCCGTCCGCCGTTGCCGTAGAACGTCAGCGAGATGCGGTCGCTGGTCTGATCGAACGCGTTGATGAACGAGATGACGGCCTCGCGCACGTACGGCCAGCGCCAGCCGATCGAGCTCGACACGTCGATGACGAGCGACAGGTCGACCATCCGGCGCGTCGCCTGGCCCTCGCTCGACACCGTGACGTTGTTGAAATTGGCCAGGCTCATGAACGACGTCGGCATGACGGCGCTGGCGGTGATCGTGACGGTATTGATACCGGTCGTCACGTCAGTGGTCAGCCTGTAGAAGCTGGCCGACGACGTGGGCGTCACCGACGTCGTCCCCATGAACCCGACTGGAAAGTTCGCGTTGAAGATGTTCTCGGCTTCCGTCCTCGGGTTGCCGCTGTTGAGCATGCGTGCTGCGCCAAGCGCGGCGCCGTCGACGGCCTTGGTCAGCTGTGCCTTCACGACGTACGCCCTGCCGGTATCGACGGCAAGACCCACGAAGAGCAGCAGCACGACCAGGAACACGCACATGTAAATGAGCGCGAAGCCTTTGTCGTTTGAGATGTCGAATCGTTGTCTGGTCATAACGGCAGCCTCTGAGAAAGCTCCCCCACCATCCCCGAGAGCCTAGAAATACGCGATCGAATACTGCGACGTTGGCACCAGCACGCTCAGGTACTGGCCCATCGAGCCGAGCGGAGTAATCATGTCGTGCCGGCTGTAGATCTCGGTGACGTAGATCATTCCGCCAAGGCTCGTGATCAGGTTGGCGGGCACGTTCGTGACCTGCAGGTTCGAGTTGTTCTCGTGGGCGCCGGTGGCCTCGTAGTTCGGCGCTCCGTTGAACGACGCGCTTCCCCGCGTGGTCAGCTTGCTCGTGCCGGCGTAGCTCCCGAAGATGAGCCGCTGGTAGAGATAGATCTTGTTGTAGTTGGCCTGGCCGACGGTATCGCCCTTCCGCAGCACCGAGAAGATCATCTTCGAGGTGCCGTTGCTGAAGTTCACCGGCCGTGTGCTCATGCTCCGCATCGCGAGCTCGGCCTGCTGGAGCGTCGCGTCGCGGGAAATGAGGTTCGAGCCCTCGCGGCTGAGTTTCGTCACGACGTGATGGTCGAGCAGGGCAAACCCGAACTCGACGACCCCGAGCACCATCACGAGAAAGAGTGGCAGCAGCAGGGCAAACTCCAGCATGCTCTGGCCGCTGGAGCCACGAAGACGCGCGCGTGGCGACTGATGTGTGTTCGTCATGGGAACATCCGCTCGTTTCTCATGACCGAGTCCACCCGCATGGTGATCGTCCCGTTGCTGCCGAAGAACGGCCGAATCAACGGCGTGAAGAACTGCCAGTTGTACGTGACGGTCACCTTGCCGATGTCGCTCGGTCCACCGATCCCGGCGACCCACGTGGTCCCGTTCTGCGGCATGAACTGGAACGAGAAGGCGCTGTCGGGAATGGTCAGCGTCGGGGTGGCCTGCCGCATCGCGGTCTTGACGGAATCCTCTCGAGACAGCGTCCCGATGGAATTGCCGGTGACCGCAAAACGCGTGGCCTGGCTGACGCCGTTCTCCAGCGCCAGGTACACGTAGAACATCGACGCGAAGTCGACGATGGCGAATGTCAGCAGGAGAAGCAGCGGCGTGATGATCGCTGCTTCGACCAGGTTTGCGCCTTTGGAATCGCCGATCCTCCGGAAAGACCGAATCCTTCTCATACGGCACCTCGAAGGTTCATCGGCCACCTCTCCCCAGGCAGCCGAGACCTAGCCTCCCCACGTAGCTTTACAGTTGGGGCGCGGAGCCGCCCTTTCCGGGCTCCTTGGGCTTGTCATTGCTGCCGCCTTTCGACTTTTCGATTTCCGCCTGATACGCCGCCTGCGCCGCCTTCAGCCGGGCGGCGGCATCCGTCAGCGCCTTCTCGCGCTTCTGGTCTTCATCCGCCTGCTTCTTCGCAGCCTCGGCGTTCTTGCGGGCGATCTCGGCTTCGCGCTTCGAGCGCTCCTTGGCCAGTCGATCGGCCTGCCGCCGGTCGTCCTCGGCCTTGATCTGCGCGGCACGCTGCTGTTCGGCCTTCTGCTTCGCCTCGGCGTCCGACGCCTTCCGCTCCTGTTCCCTGGCCCGCTCCGTCGCCCTCGACTCTTCCTTCGGAGGCGTGGCAGGCTTCGGAGCCGAAGCGGCGGGCGCCTGTGCCTGCGCCGGCTTCGGGGCGGATGACGTCGCGGCCGGAGGCTTCGACGTGCTCGTCGGCTTCGAGGCCGGCTGCTGCGGAGCGGCGGCCACGGGCGCGGGCTGCGCAATCGGACGGGACGGAACCGGCGCGCTCTGCGTCGGCGTCGTCTTGGCCGGCGCGGCCGGCGGCGTCGCGGGCTTGGCCGCCGCGGCGGCGTCGTTGTTGTCGTCACCGCCCGGTTTCGTCCCCACCGGGTAGCGCGGCGAACCCGTGTAGGGCGCCGGATTCGGCGTCGTCTTGTGCGGGGCGCCCATGTACGGCTCGACCGGCGTCGGCAGGTCGTTGGACACGCCCATCGACCCCTTCTTGATGATCTGCGGCGTGATCATGACGACCAGCTCGGTCTGGTTCTTCGCCAACGCCTTGCTCTTGAAGAGCCAGCCGAGAATCGGAATGTCGCCGATCCCGGGAATCTTGCGCATGCTGTCGGTCACGCTGTTGTTCATCAGGCCGGCGATCGCGAACGTCTGGCCGTCGCGCAGCTCGACTTCCGTCTCGGTGCGGCGCGTCGACAGCGCGGGCACGCGGAAGCCCTCGACCGTCACGCCGTTGGCGAAGTCCAGCGCGCTCACCTCGGGCTTGACCTTCAGGTTGACGAGGTCGCCACCGAGCACCGTCGGGGTGAACGTCAGGCGGACGCCGAACTCCTTGAACTGGATCGTGATCGAGTTGCCCGTGGTGCTGCCCTGGACGACCGGATACGGGAACTCACCGCCGGCGAGGAAGCTGGCTTCCTTGCCGTTGGTCGCGATGAGGTTCGGCTCCGCCAGGCTCTGGAAGAGACCGCGCTCCTGCAGCGCGCGAATGACCGTGCCGATGTTGTACTTGTTGTTGAAGATGAAGATGTTCAGGAAGTCGCTCAGCGAGTACTTTCCGGACGCGCCGGTCAGGTTGTCGTCCAGGTCCGCCGTGCGGGTCAGATCCGTGTAGTTCGGCGCGGCGAACTGCTGCGTCGTCGTGCGGGCGATCCAGTCCTTGTAGCCCGTCGGACCCGTGAAGAAGTTCGCGCCGAGTTCCGTCAACGCGCTCCGGCTCACCTCGGCGAACCGCACGCGGAGCATGACCTGGTTGGAGGCCACGCCTTCCTGCTGCTTGAGCATGTTGACGACGTTCTCTTTCTTCTCGACGTAGCCGGACGCCACCTCACCCGCCTTCTCGATGACGTACTTGCTCGAGACGGTGCCGGAGATCACCACGTCCTTGCCGCTGCCCAGGATGGTGATGTCTTCACCGGCGAAGAGCTGTCTTGTAGTGGGCGGCGAGGGCGCTCAGGTCGCGGCGCACCTTCACTTCGAAGGTCTTGATCGATCCGGCCTTGTCCCACACGAACAGGGAGATCGTGCCGGGCTGCTTGCCGTGAACCAGCAGCTGCATCGGCGCGGTCACCATGGCGTCGGCGATGTCGGGCACGGTCAGCGAGACGCGTGCGATCGGCGACCCGACGTTGAGGACGGTCGAGCGCCCGACCAGCAGCTCGATCTCGCTGCCGCTGACGGCGTCTCGCACCGGCGGCATCGAGTTCGCCGTGGCCGGCGTGAACGTGGGCTGTTGCGCCTGTGGCGCTGCTACCAGGATGACGATGATGTACACGACCAGCGCCGCGAAAAAGGCGGCTGGCCGGCGGCTTTGCTGCCGCGATCGCCAGAACTGGGACATGTTTACCGCGATCATGTTCAGATCCTCCGGTTCCTGGTAACTCAGGTGTCCGAAATGCCTACTTGATGACTTCTGTTGCGCGCTTGTCGCCGCGGATGATCTCCACGGTCGGCACCGGCGCGGCAACGGATTCCACTGTCACAGCCTGACCCGGCTTCCGTGCTTCGCGCTGCACCGGCGCGGCGCCCTTCGCGAGTCCCAGCAGCACGGCCGGCCGAATCCCCGGCGTGGCGGGCGCGCTCTGATCGAGCGGGTTGCGCAGCGCGAGCTGAATCTTTCCCTCGGTGCTCGCGAGCGCGAGACGCTCGGCCTGCTCCGGCGTGACGGCCATGGTGACGACCGTCACCTGAACAGGCTTGTTGTCCGTCTGGTCCTGCTCGATGCGCGTGCCGGCGGTCAGCACGAGCACGTTCGCCAGGACGACCTTCGACATCGTGTCGGTCGCGCTGTTGGTCGGGCTCTGCGTGGTCACGACGTCGACGTGGGACCCGGGCAGCACGTAGCCGGCCACGCCGATGACCTCGTTGACGCGCACCGACACCGCGCGCATGCCTTCCGGAATCACGGGCGGCAGCCCGGCGCCGGCTTCCTTCGACGCCAGCTTGGCGGCCAGAATCGGCTCGCCCTTCACCACGGACACGATGAGCCCGCGGCCGATGATCTCCTCGGACTTGGCGAAGGAGCCCTCAGGCGCCTGGCCGGACGGGAAGGACAACGTCTTGAGGTCGTCCTTGTCCAGCTCGGTGCCGAGCGGCAGATCGGCCGTCGCAACCACGACCGGCTGCGTGGGCGTCGCCACGGTCTTCACCGGCTGGTTGTTCATCAAGTTGTACGTGCCGTACGCCAACCCGCCTCCGGCGAGCACGGCGATGGCGAGAACGGCAAAGATTCGGTTGCGCATGGATGTCCCCTAGCTGTCGTTTCGCAAGTAGGCGATCGCCGACCACGTCAGCGCCACCCCAGGTCACCCGTTGGTGATTGCCCTCGCCGGTTCGTCCGACGGAGCGTTCGTTCAGCCGATCAATGCCGCCAGCACGCTGCCCGCGGCGATAGCCGGTCCGTACGCGAATCGGCTAGCGGGCGCGGCCGACTGAATCTCTCGTCTGGCATCGGCGGGCGTTGCTATCACTCGAGCGGCGTTCGCGACCGTCGTGCCGAGCCGGCGCCGACGAAGCGAGATGATCACTGCGAGTACGCCTCCTGCGATGGCGGTGAAGAGAAACGCGTTCACGACCATCACCGGTCCGACCAGACTCCCGACTGCCGCCATCAGCTTCACGTCACCCGCGCCTGTCGCGCCCAGCGCGTGACCGGGCAGCATGAGCGACCAGGCCGATGGCGAACCCCAGAACCGCCCACCAGATTGACATTCCGCCGAGGCCGAGCGCCGCAAACCCGAAGCCCGCGCCCGTCATCGAAGCCGTGACGACGTTGGGGATCCGCCTGGTCCGGATATCCACGACCGTCGCGACGAGTACCCCGGCCACCAGCACCACGAACGAGACGCTAAATTGCGTTGGCAAGAGCCGCTGAGATCGATTGCCAGAAGAACGTATAGAGCGTCTGTCCGACCTGCGTAACCGATCCCACCAGGAAGAGCGCGATCAACGCCACGAGCAGCGAGTACTCGAGCAGGTCCTGGCCTTCGTCCTCTCGACGAAGTCGGGTATTGACGATTCGTTTCAAGGTAGCAACAGCAACCGGCGACTGCATGGCAGTTCTCCTCCCTGACCGCGCATGTCACCGAACCCGTCTGGTGAAGCGCGGGGCCGGCGCTTGCGCGCCGGCCCACAAGTAAACCTCCGATTGCCTTACGCCGCGTTCGCGAGCTGCGTCGCGATGTTCTCGAAGATGGTCTGCACGCTGCCGCCCGCCATCTGCACCGCACCGATCGCGAACAGCGCGATCAACGCCACGAGCAGCGCGTACTCGAGCAGGTCCTGGCCCTCTTCATTGCGCGCGAACGACTTCACGAGATTCAGTAGCATCGACATGAGATCCTCCCCCGAGGTTGTTGCGCATCGCCCGTTTGCGATGCGGAGTTGCGGCAGCGCCGCATGGTTGTTATGAGCGCGGCGCTCGCCGCGACTTGCGGCCGGCACATCGCAACGGCTATGCCACGGTTCAGGTACGGGCGGCGGCGTCCGGACGCAAGTTATTCATCGCACGGCGATTGTTCGGCCGGCGCCCGGCGCGGAGACCGCGAGTCAGGGCCCGTGGTGACCTCTCCGCAGGACGGCCTCGAAGCGCAGTTTCGTTAGGGGTTGCGCGAATTTGGTGAGTACGCCGGCGACGCCTGGCGCGCCGCGGCCTGTGCGTTGAACGCACACGTGCTTATCTATTTCTTGTATGCGCGTCACTTAACCGCTCTCGGAGTGACAGATTTGTCGGGCGGCACGTGCATTGCGAGTGCCTCGGCTGGTACCAGAGGTCTGCCATGAAGCTTCGCCAATGGATGCTGTCGATTGCGGTGTTTACCTTGATGCTCGGAGCCCTCGCGTCCGTGGACGCGCGCGTGCGCGACCGGTTCGCCAACCTGCTCACAGGCGGTGACGGCATCGCGTCCTGGGACAATCGGGTGATGGACTTGGGCGGCGCCCTGATCGCCGCCGTCAGGTACCAGGCGATCGACAACTCGCCGATGATGATCTTCGCGGTGGTGGGCGTGGTGCTTTTCTTCTTCATGGTAAGGACGTAAGTCTTGTCAGTCGTCCTCGCCATCGAACCTGACGCTCGTCAGGCTGCGATTCTCAAGCGCGTCGTGCGCGAGCAGGTGCACGCCGACCTCGTCGTCGTGGACTCGCGCGACGCCGCCGTCGCGGCCATCACCGCCAGGATCCCCGACGTCATCCTGGTGACGGCACTGCTGTCCCCACGCGACGAGGAGGAGCTCGTCAGTTTCCTGCGCGCCCTCGAGGGTGCGCAGCACGTTCAGACCCACACGATCCCGCAGCTCGCCTCGACGGCCGCAGACCTCGAGCCACGGAACGGCGGAGGCGGGCTGTTCGGCAAGCTGCTCCGCAAGAAGGAACCCGACCAGCAGGTCATGGGGGGGTGCGACCCGGATCTCTTCGCGGAGGAAATCCGGACGTTCGTCGACGCGGCCATGCATCGCCAGACGGAGACCGTCGAGGCGCTGCATCGGCGCGTGGCCCACCTCGAATTCAATTCGAGCCCGGCCGCAACGGTCGCGAGGCCGGCCTTCGACCCCGAGCATCCCGAGCCCAGGCGCGATGCACCCGAGGAACCTGAAGCGGCAGCCAACCCCGCCTCCGCCTGGTCCTCGCCCTTCGAATGGCGGCCAGCGGGTGCTTCAGCTGAATCCTCTGCCGCATCGCCGCTGGTGACGAACGTCCCGCTCGCCGTCGTTGCCGAGGATCAGGACACACGCGCCCAGCGCGATGAGGAGGAGCGGCAGCTCTGCGAGGAAGAAGAGGGACGCCGGCTCGAGGCGGACGCGGCGCGCAGACGCGAGGAAGAAGAGGCGGAGCGGGCCGTGCGCGCGCGCCGCGCGGAAGACGAGGAACGCCAGCGTCTCGAGGCCGACGCCAGCCGGCAACGCGAGGACGAACAGCGGCAGCGCGCCAACGCCGACGCGAGGCGCAAGGCCGCCGAGGGCGAAGCGAAGAAAAAACAGCTCGAGGCCGAGGCCAGAAAGAAACAGCTCGAAGCCGAAGCCAAGAAGAAGCGCGAGGAAGAGGAGCGCAAGCGCCTCGAAGTCGAGGCGAAGAAGAAGCGCGAGGAAGAAGAGCGCAAGCGCCTCGAAGCCGAGGCGAGGCGCAAGCAGGCCGAGGCGGAAGCGAAGCGAAAGCAGGAAGAGGAACGCCGGCGCCGCGAGGAAGCGGAACGCAAACGCCGCGAAGAGGAAGAACGTCGACGTCTCGAAGCCGAGGCGAAGAAGAAGCGCGAGGAAGCGGAGCGCAAGCGCCGCGAAGAAGAAGAGCGCCGACGTCTCGAAGCCGAGGCGAAGAAGAAGCGCGACGAAGAAGAGCGCAAACGCCGCGAGGAAGCGGAGCGCAAGCGGCGCGAAGAGGAAGAGCGCCGACGTCTCGAAGCCGAAGCCAAGCGGAAACGCGAAGAAGAAGAACGGCGTCGCCGCGAGGAAGAGGAACGCAAGCGGCGCGAAGAGGAAGAGCGCAAGCGTCTCGAAGCCGAAGCGAAGCGGAAGCGCGAAGAAGAAGAGCGCCGACGCCGCGAGGAAGAGGAACGCAAGCGGCGCGAAGAGGAAGAGCGTCGACGTCTCGAAGCCGAAGCCAAGCGGAAGCGGGAAGATGAAGAGCGCAAACGCCGCGAGGAAGCGGAGCGCAAGCGGCGCGAAGAGGAAGAGCGTCGACGTCTCGAAGCCGAAGCCAAGCGGAAGCGCGAGGAAGAAGAACGCCGGCGCCGCGAGGAAGCGGAACGCAAGCGGCGGGAAGAGGAAGAGCGTCGACGTCTCGAAGCCGAAGCCAAGCGCAAGCGCGGAAGAAGAAGAGCGCAAACGCCGCGAGGAAGAGGAACGCAAGCGGCGCGAAGAGGAAGAGCGTCGACGTCTCGAAGCGGAAGCCAAGCGCAAGCGGGAAGAGGAAGAAGAGCGCCGGCGACGTGAGGAAGAAGACCGCCGCCGCGCGGAGGAGGAAGCCAGGCGTCGCGAAGAGGAAGAGCTGGCTGCCGCCGCCAACCGCGACCGGTTCGCCGAGTTCCGGCCAGACCACGACGAGCCCAAGGGCGTCCTCCGCCTGATGCCGCTCGCCATGTGGGCGCGCGTCGAAACCAAGCTGACGTCGGGCGACGAGGCCGTCGCAAACGACGACTTCCAGCGACTGATCGCCGGTCTGAGAATCCCGACCCCCGTCGCGGCCGTCAGCTATCCGCGCGGCTGTCGCATCCGGCGGGTGCGCGTGCGCGCCCAGAAGCAAGCGACGCCGGGTGGCGAAAAACGACGGCCGCTGATCGTCTCCAGGCGCGCGTTGAAGGGCTCCCGCGAAGAAAACCCGTCCGACGGCGCCTGACGCGCCAGGTGTCCATGTCATCACGGCTCGCGTTCGCCCGCGCCACGCCGATGACGCTCTGCAGGGTCACGCTCTGGAGCTTCATACTCCTGCTCGTCACCCGCACCGTGGCCGACGCCGACCTCTGGGGGCATCTGCGCTTTGGCCTCGACATGCTCGCTTCAGGGTCGATTCACGCCCTCGATTCCTACTCCTTCACCGCAGACCGCCCATGGGTCAACCACGAATGGCTCGCCGAGCTCCTGATGGCCGTCGCCTACCGTGCCCTCGGACCGCTCGGGCTCAACCTCCTGAAGGTGCTGGTCATCGCGGTCGTCGCCGCGACGCTGCTGGCAGTCGCCAGACAGGAACGCGCGCGTCCCGTCGCGCGCGACCTCTTCATCGTGCTGGCGCTGTTCGCGACCTACAGCCGCACGCAGGTGGTGCGGCCTCAGATATTCTCGGTCGCGCTCTTCTGCGTGCTGCTCTACCTCCTGAGGGAGAGCGAACGCGGACGCAGCTGGACGCTCTGGCTCGTGCCGCTCTGCTTTGCCGCATGGGCGAACCTTCACGGCGCGTGGATCGTCGGGCTCGCCGTCCTGTTCATCTGGATGGCCGGCCGCGCGTGGCAGGCTGGCAGCCTGCCGCTGATCGGCACGTTCGCCGCGATCGGCACGTTGTCGATCCTGGCGACGCTCATCAACCCCTATGGCTACGGCCTCTGGCAGTTCGTGGCCGAAACGGTGCGCCCCCACAGACCCGATATCACCGACTGGAAACCGCTGTTGCAGCTTCCAACCGGCGTGCTCGTCATCGAATCGCTGCTGCCGGCCCTCGCGTTGATAGCCCTCTGGAAGGAGCGATCGCGCTGGAGGCTGCCGGTCCGCGATCTCGCGGTCATCGCAGTCCTCACGGCCGCCACGTTTCGCGTCGGGCGCGTCGACGCGTTCCTGCAGGCGGCCATCGCGTTCATGCTCGCGCGGCCGCTCATCGCGTGGTTCACCACCCTCGAGCTCGACGCGCGCGCCACGTTCCGGCGGGCTTCGGTGCCCGTGGGAGCTTTCGCCGTCGCGTTGATGGCGTATGTGGGCTGGATGGCTGTCGCAAACCTGCGCGTCGTCCATGTGCACGGTCCGTGGATACCGGACCGCACGGCGGCGCTCGTGCTCCGCGACGCGCGACCGGGGGCTCGCGTGCTGACCTGGTTCGACTGGGGCGAGTACGCCCTGTGGCAGCTGTCACCGGCCGGGATTCGCGTATCGATGGACGGCCGGCGTGAAACGGTCTACAGCGAGCGCGTGACGAGCGATCACTGGCGCTTCTACGAGGGAAGCCCGGATATGGTCGACTACCCCGATCGAATCGGCGCCGACCACGTCTGGCTGCCGTCGCATTTCCCGATCATCGAGCCGCTGATGCGCAACGGCTGGACCAAGGTGCTGGACACCGGCAAGTCGGTCGTCCTCGCGCGCCACGGGGCTCCCATCGATCACCCGCTGACAGGTCTGGATGGACCCAACGTGTTCCCGTGGCCGTAGGCTGTCAACGGTTGGCGGTCAGGGACCAGGGAAACACCGCTTCGTCGCATACGTCATCGAGAACGGCTGCCCCTCGTCGCGCTTCCCGAGAAACACCGACTGCGGTCCGGTAAACAGCGGGACCCACCCGTCTGCCTGCAGCGCTTTCACCACGGGCAATCGAGACGGCAACCAGATGTAGTCGGGCTTCACGTCCTCGAGAAATTCGGCGCGGGTCGACGGCACGAAATAGAAAAGGAGATGCCGGCGAAGCATGTCGCCGGAGTACACCGTCTCGCGGCGTCCGTCGATCGAGACCGGGAGAGACTGCCCGAAGTGCCAGATCGCGTACTCACCCCAGTCGAACCAGATGAGCAGACGGCCCCGCAGATTGAGGTTCTTCGCCATCTGCGCCACTTCAGGCTCGGGCATGCCGGGCAGGTCCATGCGGACACAGCCCACGTTTCGACCCGCCGCAACCGTTCCACCGCTGACGATCATGCACGTCGCGATCAGCACGGCAACCAGGGCCGCGCGCGCGGGCTGACCGGTTGCACGAGTCGGTGCCGGCACCCTGCGTCGCAGCGCGAGCAGCTCGGGGCCGAGCAACCCGACCAGCGAAATCGCGAAGAACGCCATCAGACGATTGACCCAGAAAGCCGCCAGGCCGAGCGACACGACTACGGCCACCCGCCGCAGGTCGAAGCGCGCGGAACGAATGCTGGCGGACGCGGCAGCCAGCGTCAGCAGGGCGAGGAACAGCCAGATGGCGACAAACGCACCGCCGATGCGGAATACGGGCTGCCACTCTGTGATGTCCGCACGGCCGAAGCCGACGGTCTCGGAGAGAAACGCCCACATGTGCCAGCCGTACGGGTTGATGAGCGTCGCGGCCCAGCCAGCCGTCGTGGCGGCGACCAGGAGGGCTTTTTCACTTCTCGGCGCGGCGCTCACCAGCGTGCAGGCCGTCCACAACGCGAGCGTGCCTCCCCCGACAATCCATCCGCCATGCAGGTTGACCCAGACCGCCATGAGCGCTGCGACCGAACCGAGCATCCAGGATGACGACGAGAGGCTCTTGGAGGCCCGGTGTGTTCGCGCAAGCAGGACCAGCAGACAAGCAAACGCCGCGAGCGAGAACACCTGCGGTCGCATGTGATTGGCCTGGGCAAAGATGCCCATCAGCACGAGCGCGATCAGCACGTCGCGGCTGGTCGGCTCCGTGACGCGCCCCTGCCAGGCTTTCAGGACTCCGCCGATGACGCCGGCAACCAGAAGGAGCTTGAGCAGCACCAGCCCCGTTCCGCCGGCGAGCGAAAAGGCCAGGTACATGACCGATTCGGACAGCCACTCGTGATTGACCCAGGCGCGATCGGACAGGAAGGAAAACGCGTCGGCGCGCGGGACGGTGCCCGTCGAGACGATTTCCTCGCCGAAGCGGACGTGGCCCCAGAGATCGGGATCAGCTCGAGTGTGGCTCAGGAAGGCGATCAGAATGACAGCGAGACCGACCCTCAGGAACGACAGGGGCGCGAAATGCATAGGGCGAGAATCCCGGCCCGGCTGCAAGCGACATACCGCCGCTGATCGTCGAATCAGGCAACGAAGCCAACCGGATCCAACGCATCCCGATCACCGTTCGGTTCGCTCCTTTCAGAATCGTCATCGGCCGACCGTGCAACGATGTGCAATTTGGCCGAGGTGCAGTCTGCCCATCATTCATCTGCCCATCATTAATAGGTACGTCATTAGTGACGTACGCCAAAGAGCGCCGAGTTCGCAGAAACCGCACGCCTGCAGGCGCCCGGATCCGACCGGGAAGCGCTACTCGATCGGGACAACTGCCGCGATGACGCGAACTTGAGGCGCTGGCCCGATGCCGCGGCACCACCGGGCTCGAAGCGGGCATCTCCGTTGCCATCGATCGAGCCCGTGCCCACCGCGACGTCAGAGGCCCGATGGCGAGTTGGAGACCGCGTCCTCGTGCGGGGCCGGCGCTGCACGATCGCGACAGTCACCGCATCTGCAGACTGCACCGCGCTGGGCCTGCAGGAGACGGGCGGCGTCGAGCGGCAGACCCTTCTGATTCCATTCGATCGACCCAGACCTCTCGAAGCAAACCGCGCCGCGCGCGTGGTGCGACCGCGTCGTTGGCTTCACCATCTCGATCGCGCCCTCGTCTGCGAGCATCCGTTCGGATCGCTCCAGGCCGCCGCGCGCTCGGCGATCCGCTTGATGCCCTATCAGCTCGAACCGGCCCTTGCGGTGCTTCGCGACGGCGTGACGCGACTGCTGCTGGCAGACGAGGTCGGTCTTGGCAAGACGATTCAGGCCGGCCTCGTGCTGCTCGAGCTCGCGTCGCAAACCGACGCATTTCGCGCGCTCGTGCTGGTTCCCGCCGGCCTGCGTGAGCAATGGCTGCGCGAGCTGTCCACACACCTCGGCATCGGTGCAACGCTCGCGGACGCAGCCTGGCTGCGATCGAGCGAGTGGGACCGCCCGACGGACGTCAACCCCTGGTCGCTGCCCGGCATCCTCGTGGCCTCGCACGACTTCGTGAAGCGGCCCGAGGTTTTGCGACCACTCGAGGATGTCCGATGGGATCTCGTCGTGATCGATGAAGCGCACGGCGCGACGACGGGAACCGATCGACGCGCGGGCCTGCACGCGATCGCGTGTCGATCGCGACGGGTGATGTTGCTGACCGCGACGCCGCACGTGGGAGACCGCGACGAGTTCAGCGCACTCCGAAACATCGGACGGTTGCAAGACGAGGAAGCGCCTGCGTTGTTCTTTCGACGATTGCGGTCGGAGGTCGGCGGTGGCTGCCCGCGCAGGAGCCTGGTTCTGTCGGTCGTCTCGTCCGACGCGGAGAGAAGCATGCACGACCTGCTCGATCGGTACAGCAGGCAGCTATGGGAGGAATCGGAGGCTCGAGGGGACGATCGTGGCCGGCTCGTCTCCATCGTGCTGCGCAAGCGCGCGCTGTCCGGCGCCGGCTCGCTCGCGGCGTCGATCCTGCGACGGATCACGCTGCTGACCAATCAGGCGGAAACAGCATCAGACGCATCACAGATGAAACTGCCGCTCGGCGACGAAGACGCCGCTCGACGACGAAGAGCCGGGCGCGATGCTGGCGGCGCCGGGTCTCGCCGATTCGCGCCGCGAGCTTCGACTGCTCGCCGCGGTCGCGCAGGTCGCGCAGCGGGCGGCCGGATCCGAATCCAAAACGCGGTACCTCGTCCGGCTGCTCGGTCGGATCCGCGAGCCCGTGGTCGTCTTCACCGAGTACCGCGACACGCTCAGACGTCTCGAGCAGCGAATCGCAACGACCGGACGCACGATTGTGCTGCTGCACGGCGGCATGACGCCGGCCGAGAGAAATCGCGCGGAACGGATCTTCAATGCGGGCGCTGACGCGCTCCTCGCGACCGACGCAGCTGCGGAAGGTCTCAACCTGCACTATCGATGTCGGGTTGTCATTCACTACGAGTTGCCCTGGAGCCCCTTGCGATTCGAACAGCGGGCCGGGCGCGTCGATCGGTTCGGTCAGTCGCGGCGGGTGCACGAGATCGCGCTGGTCGCGCGCGACACGGCCGAACGGCTCGTGCTCGCTCCGCTCATGCTTCGCGCCAGCCGTGTACGGCCCGCCGCAACGCACCCGGGGATGCTCGACGTGCTCACGGAGTCGCACGTCGCCCGCCTCATCATGTCGGCCGCGCCGACAGTTGTTTCCGGGCCGTCCGAAGCCGCGGCGGTGTCCGAAACGCGCATGCGGCAGGAGGCCGTCGTGGAGGCCGCGCGGCTCGAGCGGCATCGCGGTCTGATCGCGCGGTCGGAAACGCCGAGTGCACGAGGACGCAGGCAGGGACCCTTCGTCACGTCACTGCGCGAGGCCGGCTCGGTGCCCCGTGGTCTGGTGCTCCTTTACGTCGTGACCCTATCGGCACCGGATGGAGAGCGCATACACGCCGAGATCGTCGTCCTCCACATCGATCTCCAGGGCGAGACCGCGTTTCGTGCGACGCCGGCAGGGCTGCGAACGATCGTCAGGCTGGCGTCACCTCCCGTGAACGCGCGGCTCGCCGCGCGGCTCGCCGCGATCACCGCGCGCACGCTCGAGCCGATCGCGGCACGCGCAAGGGCTGCGGGCCTGAACCTGGCCCGGCGGGAACAGGCACTTGCCGGCATTCTCGCCTCGGCAGCGCGGCGCATCGTGCAGCCCGGTCTGTTCGATCGCCGATCGATTCGCGACGCCGAGCGGCGTGACGATCTCGCGGCGGCTCAGCGCGACGAGACCAGGCTACGGCTCACCACGCTGTCGAGCGCTTCCGACCCAGTCAGTGATGTCGATCTGATCGCCGCGTTGATCGTCGGGCAGCCGCGAGCGCTTCGATGATCCCTGGCATCACCGGCTCGCTGCTGTCAGCGGACGCGCTGGAACGCGTGCTCCCGGACGCGCTCAGCGGCGAGCTCGATGACGCCGGGCGTGAAAGTGTCCGGCGCAAGGTTCGAGCCTGGCATCTGCCGCTCCGGTCCGATCTGGGCCCGGCCACCGGGTCGCGCGCGCTGTTCGATCGTCTCGCCGTTCCGCTGCTTGCTCAGTTTGGTTACCGGGTCATGCCGGATGGCGCAACGCGCTCCGTCTTTCGCGCGCGGCTGGAAGCGCACGGCCGGCTCGTCGCCACGCTTCTCGTCACGGACTGGGGTCAGGATCCATCCGCAGCGTGGCGGGACGCCGTCCATCAAGGGATCGGTCACGGCGTGCGCTGGTGCTTCTGCATCACCGGACCCGTGCTACGAGCCGTGGACAGCCTGCGGACTTACTCGCGTCAGTTCGTCGAGTTCGATCTGGAGACGTCGATCGACAACGAGCGAACGTTTGGAGTGTTCTGGGGTTTACTGCGCGGGGCGGCCATGGCGCGCACGCTGCCGGACGCGCGACCGCTCCTCGAGCGCGCAATCGAGTTGTCGGATCAGCACCGCGCCGCCGTACGCACGTCGCTCCAGCAGGGCGTCACCGAGGCACTGGGTCATCTGATCCGCGCCTTCGAAGCCACAACGTCCGGGCGGGGGCGCAGGGCTCACATCGCCACGAATGGCACGCCCCGCGCCGGGACGTTCGATGAGGCCCTGGTCGTCATCTACAGGGTGCTCTTTCTGCTGTTCGCCGAAGCCCGCGGCCTGGTGCCGCGCTGGCATCCCGTCTACCGCGACGGCTACACGATCGAAGCTCTGCGCGGGCCGGTGGAGATGCAGCCGCGGCCCCGCGGGCTCTGGGAGACGCTGCAGGCGATCGCCCGGCTCGCGCACCGCGGCTGCCGGATCGGCGCGCTGCGGGTTCCGCCGTTCAACGGCCGCTGTTCTCGCCCGCCGATGCGCCGCTGGCCGACACCATGGCGCTCGACGATGCGGACGTGCGGGAGGCGCTGCTGTCGCTGACGACCAGGCGCGCGCGCACGGGGCGCGAGCGCATCGCCTACGCCGACCTCGGTGTCGAGCAGCTCGGCGGCGTGTACGAGCGCGTGCTCGACTTCGAGCCATCTCGGTCGAGTCCGGTGGGGCCGAATCCCGTGAGGGCCCGTTCGTCCGAGTGAACGCCGGCGGACGACCGGCACGTTCTACACGCCGCGTTCGCTGACCGAGTACCTGGTCCGGCGGACGCTGGCGCCGCTCGTGCAGGACGCGTCACCGGACGCGATTCTCGGCTTGCGCGTCCTGGATCCGGCGATGGGCAGCGGCGCGTTTCTCGTCGCGGCCTGCCGTTACCTCGCGACGGCCTACGAACAGGCCCTCGTGCGGACTGCCGGGGTCACGCCTGGCGACATCACGCCTCGGAGCGCGCGGACTTCCGGCGCACGATCGCGCAGCGCTGTCTGTACGGCGTGGACATCAATCCGATGGCGGTGCAGCTCGCTCGACTGTCGTTGTGGCTTGCGACGCTCGCGGCCGATCGTCCGCTCACCTTTCTCGATCATCACCTGCGCACCGGCAACAGCCTCGTCGGCGCGTCGCCAACCGACCGTCATGCGGCAGCCTCCGGGCGCCCGGTCGCGCCGCCGCCCGTCAGCGCTGCCGCTGTTTGACGACGATGCTCGCGAGGAGGCGCTTCGACAGGCGGTCGGAATCAGATCGGCGCTCGCGACCGAGCCCGGAGACACGATCGAGCAGGTACGGGCGAAGGAACGCGCGCTGGCGGATCTCAGCCGGCAGGGCTCGGCGCTCAACGGCTGGAAGGACGTCTGCGATCTCTGGTGCGGCGACTGGTTCGCTGACCGAGACGGCCGGCGCGGACGTCCGATCCCGTTCAGCGCGCTGGCCGACGCCCGGTTTGGGCGCGGCTCCCTCCCCGACCACATCACCCGGCCGCTTCTCGAAACCGCGCTGGCGCAGCCGCGGACGCGCGCTTCTTCCACTGGAAGCTCGAGTTCCCCGAGGTCTTCTACGACGTCGACGGGGCGCCGCTCGGCGCGCCGGGTTCGACGCCGTCATCGGCAACCCGCCATGGGAAATGCTGCGGGCGACCGCGGTGACGCCGCCACGAGGCATGCCGCGCGGGGCTGAAGCCGTGCGGTTGACGGAGTTCGCGCGAAGTCGGGCATCTATCCGCTGCAGGGCGACGGCCACGCCAACCTGTATCAGCTGTTTCTCGAGCGCGCGCTGTCGCTCGCCACGCCAGGCGGCCGGGTCGGCATGGTGCTGCCGTCCGGTCTCGCCACCGATCACGGCGCGCGCGCGTCTGCGGCAGGTGTTCCTCGACCGGACGGCCATCGACAGTTCGTGTCCATCGACAATCGCGAGCGGCCTGTTTCCGATTCACCGCGGCGTGAAGTTCCTGCTGCTGACCACCACCACGGGCGCGACCACGGCAGCGCTGCCGTGCCGCTTCGGCGTGCGCCAGCTCGCGTCGCTCGACGACTTCCCGACGTCGGATCGGATCCATGCCGCCGTCATCCTTCTCGCTCCCTGCTCGAGCGATTCAGCGGCGAGCTCGCGATCCCGGACTTCCGGTCGCGGGACGACGTCGACCTCGTCGCGCGGATTGCGTTCGCGGTGCCCGCGCTCGGCGACGCGACGGATGGGGCGTGCGCTTCGGCCGCGAGCTGAACGCGACCGACGATCGCCACCACTTCGTCCAGGCCCGCGACGGCTTGCCGGTCCTCGAGGGCAAGCAGGTCACGCCGTTCAGCGTGGACGTCACCGGATCGCGGTCAGCGCATCCCCTCGCGACGCCGCCGCTGGACTCGTCGATCCCGCACGGTCCTTCGAGCGGCCGCGGCTCGGCTATCGCGACGTCGCGGCGTCGACCAACCGCGCTGACGCTGATCGCCGCGATCGTGCCGGCCGGCGCGTCACGACGCACACGATCTTCTGCCTGAAGGACACCCTCGACGATGACGCGCAGCAGTTTCTCTGCGGCATGTTCAACAGCTTCGTCGCGAACTACCTCGTCCGGCGCGCGTCGGCACGCACGTGACGGCGGCGATCATCGATCGGCTGCCGGTGCCGAAGCCCGGCGCGCGACTCGTCGGCGTTCCGCGAGATCGCCCGGCTGGCGGCACGTCTCGCGGCGACGCCGTCGGATCGCAGCGGCGGGCGCGCGGCTGCAGGCGCTCGCAGCGACGCTGTACGGCCTGAGTCGGTCCGACTTCAGCCACGTGCTCGAGACGTTTCCGCTCGTGCCGCGCGCGGATCGCGCGGCCGCGCTGAGTGCCTTTTGCGATATAGTCTCCTGACTCTGGGGATCGCTAGCGTCCTGCCACGATTGATGGCCAATTACGGGTTCGCCATCGACCTCCGGAAATGCATCGGATGTCACGCCTGCACGATCGCCTGCAAGGCCGAACACCAGATTCCCGTCGGCGTGAACCGCTGCTGGGTCAAGACGGTCGAGAAGGGCACGTTCCCCGACACGCGGCGGTTCTTCTTCCCGGTGCTCTGCAACCAGTGCGACGACGCGCCGTGCGTCGCGCATCTGCCCGACCAACGCGCTCTTCAAGCGCCGCGACGGCATCGTCGATCTGAACGGCGACAGTCTGCATCGGCTGCCGCGCCTGCATGGAGGCGTGCCCGTACGATCAGCTGTTCATCGATCCGAACACGCACACCGCCGAGAAGTGCAACTTCTGCGCGAACCGCGTCGAGAACAAGCTGCTGCCGGCGTGCGTGAGCGTGTGCCCGACCGAGTGCCGCATCTTCGGCGACCTCGACGATCCGGCCAGCGAAGTCGTCGCGCATCGTCCAGCACGAGGCCTTCATGGTGCGAAAGCCGGAGAAGGGCACCGGGCCGAAGATCTTCTATCTCGGCGCCGAAGACAGCGTGATCCGGCCCGAAGCGGCCGTCCGGCCGCTCTATTACAAGGAAGGCCAGGTCCACCTGCGGCCGATCGGCGCGCCGGAAGAGGATCCCGAGGACGCCGGGCGCGCCGCGCGTCGACTACGACGTCCCGCACGGCAAGCCGTGGGGCGTCGACATGGTCCTCTACCTGCTCTTCAAGGCGGTCGTCGACCGGCGCGATGCTGCTCGGCGGCGATGCTCTGGCTGCTCGGCTTCGACGGGCCGCTCGTCGACGATCGCGGCGCCGGCGATCTCGATCGTCTTCATCGCGCTCACCGCCGTCGTGCTCGTCGTCGACCTCGAGCGGCCCGAGCGCTTCTACTACATCCTGACGCGATCGAACTGGCGCTCGTGGATGGTGTGGGGCGCGTGGTTCCTGACCGGCGCACGGCGCGATCAGCGCGGCTGTGGCTCGCTGGCCGGCTGGTTCGGCTGGGACGGCGTGCTGACGTGCTCGCCTGGCCGGCGATCGTCGTGTCGCGATCCTCGCGACGTCGTACACGGGCTTCCTGTTCGCGCAGGGACTCGGCCGCGACCTGTGGCAGGGGCCGCACGCGGCGATCGACCTCATCGCGCAGTCGGGCGCGGCCGGCGCCGCGTCGCTGCTGCTCGGCGGCGCTCATGCGGCGATGCCGCGTGCGGACGCCGATCGCCGCTGCTCGGCATGGATCCTCGCGGCATCGCTCGTGCGCGCACCTCCTGATCCTGATCTTCGAGCACGTGCTTGTCGCCGAGCCCGACGCGGCATCACGAGCTCGCGGTCGCAGACGATCCGACGCGGCGCCTACGCGCCGCTGTTCTGGGGCGGCGCGATCGCCGCCGGCGGCGTGCTGCCGCTCGCTGATGCTGACCGTCGGCGTCCGTTCAGCGCCGTGCTGACGGCCACCGCCGCACTGCTCGCGCTCGCCGGCGGCGCCGCATGGGAGTACATCTGGGTCGAGGCGGGGCAGCGGTGCCGCTGTCATGAGTCAGCAGTGCTGGGTGCTGCAGGCGCTGGGCAGTCGACGTGCTGCTCGGTCTGCAGAATGGCACTGGCGTGCACGACTGCCGTGAACACGGCACCTGGCAACTGCATGCACCTGCAGCACCTGCAGCGCACTGGCAGTCGATTCATGACCACATTCCGATCCCATCCCGATCCGTCCGAGTGGGACAACTACGTCGACTTCGAGTCGACGAGCTGGCCGAAGAAGGATCGGCGCCGCTACTGGATCATTCCGAGCATCTGCTTCAACTGCGAGTCGGCGTGCGGCATCCTCGCCTACGTCGACAAGGAGACGATGGACGTCCGCAAGATCGAGGGCAACCCGATGCATCCCGGGCAGCCGCGGACGGACGTGCGCGAAGGGGGTCGTCACGCCGAACCAGCTCGAGGATCCGGATCGCATCCTGTATCCGCTGCGGCGCACCGGCGAGCGCGGCGACGGACGTGGGAGCGGGTGACGTGGGACGAGGCGCTCGACGACATCGGCGGGCGGATCCGCAAGGCGATCCTCGAGGGCCGCCGCGCACGAGCTGATGTATCACGTCGGCCGTCCGGGCGAGGACGGCTACGCCAATCGCGTGCTGCAGGCGTGGGGCGTCGACGGCCACAACAGCCACACGAACGTCTGCTCGTCGTCGGCGCGGCTCGGGCACTTCCTCTGGTGCGGCGCCGACCGGCCGTCGCCCGACTACGCGAACGCGCAGACGATCCTGCTGCTCTCGTCGCACCTCGAGACCGGCCACTACTTCAACCCGCACGCGCAGCGCATCATCGAGGCGAAGGCGAGCGGCGCCACGCTGATCTGCATCGATCCGCGGCTGTCGAACACGTCGGCGAAGGCGGACCTCTGGCTGCCGGCGTACTCCGGGACCGAAGGGGCGCTGCTGCTCGCGATCGCGCGGATCCTGCTCGAGGAGGAGCTCTACGACCGGGAGTTCGTCCGCAAGTGGGTGAACTGGCGCGAGTACCTGCGCGCCGAACGGCCGGACCTGCCCGAGACGTTCGAGTCCTTCATCGCCGCGCTGAAGGAGCTGTACGCGCAGTTCACGCCCGAGTTCGCCGAGGCGGAAACCGGCGTGCCGGCGCGAACGGATCGTCGAGGCCGCGCGCGCGATCGGCCGCGCCGGCACGCGCTTCGCGACCCACAGCTGGCGCGCCGCGGCGTCCGGCAATCTGTGGGGCTGGCAGATCACGCGCTGCCTGTACCTGCTCGTCGTGCTGACCGGATCGCTCGGCACCGTCGGCGGCGTGAACATGCACGTCACGAACAAGTTCGTGCCGAAGCACCCGAATCCGCCGCCGCCGCCGGAGTACTGGAACGAGCTGCTCTTCCCGCGGGAGTTCCCGCTCGCGTTCTTCGAGATGAGCTTTCTGCTGCCGCACTTCCTCAAGGAAGGGCGCGGCAAGCTCGACGTCTACTTCACGCGCGTCTACAACCCGCTGTGGACCAACCCGGACGGCTTCTCGTGGATGGAGGTCCTGCAGGACAAGGACAAGATCGGGCTGCACGTCGCGCTGACGCCGACGTGGAGCGAGACGGCGTGGTTCGCCGACTACATCCTGCCGATGGGGCTCGGCACCGAGCGGCACGACACGATGAGCCAGGAGACGCACGCCGGCCAGTGGCTCGGGTTCCGGCAGCCGGTCGCTGCGCGTCGCGCGCGAAAAGCGCGGCGAGCACGTGTCCGCGACCCACGAGGCGAATCCCGGCGAGGTGTGGGAGGAGAGCGAGTTCTGGGTCGCGCTGAGCTGGAAGATCGATCCCGACGGCTCGCTCGGCATCCGCAAGTTCTTCGAGTCCCCGTATCGCGCCGGGCGAGCCGATCACGATGGACGAGTACTACGGCTGGATGTTCGAGCACTCGGTGCCGGGCCTGCCGGAGACCGCGGCGACGGAGAACCTGACGCCGCTCGCAGTACATGCGGAAGTACGGCGTCTTCCAGGTCTCGGACAAGACCTACAGCCGCGGCACGAGCGCCCGCTGACGCGCCGAGCTGCAGGGCACGGAGCGTGACGACCGGCGACCGTCCTGCGGAATGGCGTGCCGATCGGGTCGGGTGGACGGCGCCGCGTGCCGGGCTTCAACACGCCGTCACGCCGGCTCGAGTTCTATTCGCCGACGCTCGTCGACTGGGGCTGGCCGGAGCACGCGGTCCCGCGCTACGTGCCCGGGCACGTGCACTGGCGCGACCTGAAGCGCGACGAGGGAGAGTTCGATCTGCTGCCGAACTTCCGGCTGCCGACGCTCATCCACACGCGCTCGCCGGTGAAGTGGCTGTACGAGATCTCCCACACCAATCCGCTCTGGATTTCGACGACGGATGCGCGCACGTTCGGCGATCGCGACCGGCGATCTCGTGAAGGTCCGCACGCGGATCGGCTATTTCGTGACGCGCGCGTGGGTCACCGAAGGGATCCGGCCCGGCGTGCTCGGCATGTCGCATCACCTCGGACGCTGGCGCCTGAACGAGGAGACCGGCGGCTCCCGGGCCGCGTCGTCGCTGGTCCGGATCTCGCGCGAGGCCGGACGGCCGCTACGTCGATGAAGCAGGTGCACGGCGCGCAGCCGTTCGAGAGCAACGATCCCGACAGCGGGCGCATCTGGTGGAGCGAGATCGGCGTCCACCAGAACCTGACGTTCCCGGTCCAGCCCGATCCCGGTCAGCGGCATGCACTGCTGGCACCAGCGGGTCCGTCTCGAGAAGGCCGGCCCGGACGACGCTACGGCGACATCGAGGTCGACACGGAGAAGGCGCACGAGGCGTATAAAGAATGGATGCAGCGCACGCGGCCCGCGCCCGGTCCCGACGGTCTCCGCCGGCCGCTGTGGTTCGATCGTCCGCTGCGCCCCGTGCCGGCGGCGTACAACCTGAAGCAGGATCAGTCCGCACGCCACCATGAGCAGCTCGAGACGATCGCGCACCGTCTGGGCCATCTGGGTGCTGATCGCGTTTCGGCGCGGCGCAGCCGATCGCCTGGGCGCTCGCCGGCGGCATGCCGGACCATCCGCTGGTCTTCGTGCCGCTGCTCGATCGTGTGGGTGATCCTGCTGTTCGTCGCTGGCCATCGCGACCCGGCGGATCACCGCCATGTCGCAGCGGCTGTCGCAGCAGGAGCACGCGCACCAGGCGACGCTCGGCGAGATCGAGCAGCTCCAGACGCAGAACGCGATGCTCGACATCATCGCGCGCTCGGTCGACGTGACGCTCGCCTTCCAGGCGCTCGCCTCGCGGATCGCGCGGCTCGTGCCGTGCGATCGCGTCGGGCTCGCGCTGCTCACCGAGGACGGCCAGGAGTTCCAGACCTACACCGCGCGGGTGCAGCGAGGAGGAGCGGCGCACGCGGCCGCGGCCCGAGATCGTGTTCAAGGTCGAGCGCACGGTTCTCGGCAACGTCGTCCGGTCGCGCGAGCCGCTGATCGTGCGGCGACATCGCGGAGGTCGCACCGGATTTCCTCGACGCGAACGTGCTGCACACGTCGGGCTTTCGGCTCGGCGCTGATCATGCCGCTCGTCTCGAAGGGACGCGCGGTCGGCACGCTCAACCTCGTGCGCGGCGCGCCGACGCGTTCAACCAGTCCCGACACGCGACGCGATCCAGCCGATCGCCGAGATCTTCGCCGTCGCCGTGGTCGCGCAGCAGCTGCAGGTGACGCTCGGCAAGTACCGGACGATGGAGGCGATGTCGGAGCTGACGCTGTCGATCGCCGCCGAGATCAACAGCGCGCTGCAGACGATCATCGGGCACTGCGATCTGCTGGAGCGCGGCAACCGCGATCCGGCGCTGCAGCGCGATCTTGCGACGATCGTGCCGTCAGGCGCAGCGGATCACGGGCCTGCTCGACAAGATGCGCACCGCGGCGAACGAGCGGCTGCGCGAGATGGCCGACAGCATGGACCAGGAAGGGATTCCGTCCAGCCCCGACCGGGACCCCGAGAAGGAACCTACGTAAGGCCCGCGGCGCGCGCCGCCACCGCGCCGACCACCGCGTAGTCGTCGTCGCCGTGGCCCGCGGCCATTGCCGACGTGACGAGCTGATGCACGGCGGCGCTCACCGGCGCCGGCGTCTCGTGTTCGGCAAGCGTTGCGGACGCGATACGGAAATCCTTCGCGTACAGCCGCGTCCTGAATCCCGGCTTGAAATTACCCGTGAGCATCCGCTCACCGTGTACCTCGAGGACACGGCTGGCGGCGAAACCTCCAAGGAGAGCCTGACGGACGCGGCCGGGATCGACCCCGGCTTTTCGCGCGAGCGCGAACGCCTCGCTGACCGCTGCGAGCGCCCCGCCGATCACCATCTGGTTGCAGACCTTGCACACCTGCCCGGCGCCTGATTCGCCGATCCGCACGACGCGCTCCGGATTGCCCATCGCGTCGAGGATGGGCTTCGCCTGCGTCGAACGCTTGCGCATCTCCGCCCACCATGATCGACAGCGTCGCGTTGATCGCGCCGATCTCGCCGCCGCTGACCGGGGCGTCCAGCATCGTTGCCGTGTGGCGGGCCGCTTCGAGCGCCAGCCGCCGCGCCGTGGCGGGCGCGATGCTGCTGGTGTCGATGAGAATCGTGCCCGGCTGAATCGCCGAGAACACGCCGCGCTCACCCTCGAGGACGGCAGCGACGTCCGGTCCGTCCGGCAGCATGGTGATGATGCGGGTCGCGCGCCGGGCCACGTCGGCGGGCGTGTCGGCGCGCTGTGCGCCAGCCGCCACGAGCGCGTCCACCGGCCCCGACCTGCGGCTGTGGACGACGAGCGTGTAGCCCTTCTTCGCGAGGTTGAGCGCCATCGGGCGTCCCATGACGCCCAGCCCGATGAATCCAATCGTCTCCTGCATAGCGAGCACCCGAATCAGCGTCAGCGGGACGAGCCCGCGACATTCTTGTAGACCTTGCCTTCCTTCATCACGAACACGACGCGCTGCAGCGCGGTGATGTCCTTCAGCGGATCGCCGTCGACGGCGATCGAGATCGGCCTCGATACCCGGTGCCACGCGTCCGATGCGATCCGCCATCCCGAGCGCCTCGGCGTTGAGCGACGTCGCCGCCACGATCGCGTCCATCGCCGGCTGGCCGGCCTGCTGCACGCGATAGACGATCTCGCGGGCGTTCTGCCCGTGCGCACCCGCCACGGCGTCGGTGCCCATGATGATCTTGAGACCGGCGGTGGGTGATCGCGCGCTTGAACATCGCCAGCTTGAGCGGAATCCCCTTTTCCATGAACGCGAATCCGGCTTCGTCGTAATTGCCGATGCCGAGGAACCTCGGCCTTGTTCTCGATGTAGTTCTGCGACACGAGCCCGATGTTCGGCTCGAAGAACGTGCCGCGCTCGGCCATCAACGACGAGCTCGGCGTCGGTCACCTGGCTGCCGTGGGTCACCGCGAAACAGCCCGCGTTCGACGCGGCGGCGACGGCCGTCGGCCGCGTGCGCGTGGACCCACGTGCGCTTGCCCGCGCGCTTTTGCCTCTCCGCACGTCGCCGCGATCTGCTCGTCGGTCATCGTCTGTGTCGCCGCCCTCGCGAATGCTCTTCGACGCGAACAGCTTGATGAGGTCCGCGCCGTCTGCGCGAGCCGCGGACCCTCACGTCGCGAATCTCGTCAGGCGTACCCGTGTTCTCGTTGAGCTGGTCGACCGACGTGAGCAGGCGCGGGCCGGGCAACTGGCCGCGCGCGATGGCGCCGCGCAGATCGACGTCCGACGCGCGACCCGATGCTCTGCACCGTCGTGAAGCCGGCCATCAGCGTGACGTACGCGTTCTCGGCGGCAGTAGAGGATCGCGCTGCGCCGGCGTCTCACCGGGTGCGGACGCTCGTCCGTCCGGCCGAAGTGCGATTCCCTATGTGGACGTGGGTGTCGATCAGGCCGGGCAGCACCGTCAGCGTCGACAGGTCGTACGTCGCCGGTCGCGTGCCCGGCTCGAGCCGGGCAATACGTGAGCCTTCGATCACGATGGTGGTGTCACGCAGGACCTTTCCCGTGCCGTCGATGAGCGCACCGGCCCTGATCACAATCGGAGGCGGGCTCTGAGTGTGCGCGAATGAGCCCGCCAGCATTCCAATCGCGAGGATAAGCAGCAGTCGGTTCATGGCCATGACCTTCATCCGGGCGGAGCGTAGCACACGACCCGCTGACAGGCAGTGGCCGGAAGACTAGAAGCTGTCTCATGAACCAGACGTCTCGCCGGAGCAATAATGTGCGGCCTTGCGACGCGAGCGAGCGGAGCGAAGCGAGCCACGCGAACGGAGCGAGCGTGGCGAAGCAGCGAGCGAGAGAGCGTGAAGGGGGGTCCGGCGGGGCGAAGCCCCCCGGATCAAGACTAGAATGGCGCCGGCACAGGTCGCGTCCGCCCGGGCACGACATGCCTGCTACTTACCGATATCTGCGAGGACGCATCAATGGCCACTCTCGACGAAACTCGCCGGCGTTTCATGGCCCACTTTGCGGGCATTGGCCTGGGATCGACCCTGGTGCCGGGCGTGCTGTGGGCCCGGATGCAGGACGCCGGGACCGGGAGCGTCACGCTCGCGATGGTCACCGACGCGCTGAAGCTCTCAGGCATCGAGTTGAGCGAGGCCGATCGGCAGGCCATGGTCCAGTCCGCGAATCAGAATCTGAACCGGTTCGAAGAGCTGAGGAAGATTCACATCCCGAACGACGTCTCGCCGCCGTTCCACTTCAGTTCGATCGTGCCCGGGTTCAGGTCAACAAGACGAAGCAGCCGTTCCGTCTGAGCGCGCCACCGAGCCTGAAACGTCCGGCGAACCTCGAGGACGCGGCGTTCTGGCCCGTGCGTCATCTAGCCGAGCTCATTCGGACGAAACAGGTGACGTCCGTCCAGTTGACGGAGATGTACCTGGCGCGGCTCCATCGTTACAACCCGAAACTGAACAACGTCGTCACGTTTCTCGACGACGTGGCGATGGCGCAGGCGCGGCAGGCCGACAGCGAGATCGCCGCGGGCAAATACAAAGGACCGCTGCACGGGATTCCATGGGGCGCAAAGGACATCATTTCGGTGAAAGGCTACACGACCACCTGGGGCTCCGAGGCGTTCAAGAATCAGGTCTTCGATTACGACGCAAGCGTCGTCGAGATGCTGCGTGAGGCCGGCGCGGTGCTGGTCGCCAAACTGACGACAGGCGAGCTCGCGGCAGGGCGATCAGTGGTTCGGCGGGCGCACCAACAGCCCGTGGGATCCGACGCAGGGATCGAGCGGCTCCTCCGCGGGCCCTGCGTCGGCAACGGCGGCCGGGTGCGTCGGATTCGCGCATCGGCACCGAAACCAGCGGATCCATCCTGAGCCCCTCGGCGCGCTGCGGCCTTGCGGGCCTGCGGCCGACGTTCGGACGCATCAGCCGCTACGGCGTCATGGCGCTGTCGTGGACGCAGGATCGGCTGGGCCCGATCTGCCGGTACGCGGAGGACTGCGCGATCGTCATGCAGGCCATTGCGAAACCGGACGGGCGCGACATGAGCGTCTCGGACGTTCCGTTCAACTGGAACGCCCAGCTCGAGATCCGCAAGCTGCGGGTCGGCTACATCAAGGAATCGTTCGACGACATCACCAACCCGGTCGTCAAGCAGAACGCGCAAAAGCTGCTCGACACGCTCCGATCGCTGGGTGTCTCGACGTTCATCCCCATGACCATTCCCACGTTCTCGACCAACGTCGCCGCGCTTGGCGTCGAATCGGCCGTCTTCTTCGACGAGCTCAACCGGCAGGGAAAAATGAAGGAGGTCCGCCGCGGAGGTCGCCCGACCGGACGCCTGATTCCAGCCGTCGAGTATCTCCAGTCTCAGCGCGTGCGGATGATGATGATGATGGAGCTCGCGAAAGCCACGGCCGGCGTCGACGTGTACGTCGTCGCGTCGAGCGGCGTCGGAGGCGGCGGCGGACGCGGTCGTGGTGGAAATCCAGCGGACCCGGCTGCGGCACAGGCCGGTGAGCGTGGTGGTGAGCGCGCCGGTGCCCGGGGGGAGCGTGGCGGCGAACGTGGAGGTGAGCGCGGCGCCGGGCGCGGCCCGGGAGACCCGCCTCGTCCGCAGGGACCCGCGCAGCGACATTCGACGATGGCGAACCTCGCGTGCTATCCGGCCATCAATGTGCCCAACGGCTTTACCGAGGCAGGCACGCCGACGAACGTGACGTTCTTCGCACGGCCCTTCGGCGAAGGCGAGTTGCTGGCGCTTGCGAAGGCCTATCAGGACGCGGCGGGCTTCCACCTGACGCGTCCGACGAAGCTCGATACGTAGGGTTCAGCCCACGCGCGGCTCAATGCCGAATCGAGAGCGCGAAGGCGATCGTGACGGCGAGCACGATCGCAACGGCAAGGGTCGACCGAACGAAGAGCCGGTCCTTCAGGCGGATGGCTTCGACCAGCGTCAGCGCGATCCTGAGGACCGGCAGCGCCATGAGCGCCAAGAGGCCCGCCCGGAGCATCCGCTCGTCGAACTGGCTGTCGCCATCGACCAGCCAGAGCAGCAGACCCGCAACGAGGCAGACCTCGCTGATTCGGGCGCCGATCAGCATCAGGCGAGCGATCAGGCGTTCGAACCCGAGCGGGTCGAAGGGTTGACCGGTCACCATGCCTTGGCCATATAGATCATCGACACGACAATCAGCACGAGGGCCATCAGGAGCTTCAGCCACCTCGCTTTGGCCCGTGCGCTGACCCACAATCCGGCTCTCGAGCCGACGAGGACGCCGACCACCGCGGCTGCCGCAAGTGGCGCCGACACATCGCCGCGTGCGTAGTAGATCGGAACCGAAGCGGCCGCTGTGACGCCGATCATCGCGACGCTCGTTGCGGCCGCGACACGCATCGGGATGCCGCACCAGGCGTTGAGCGCCGGCACCTGCAGCACGCCGCCGCCGATACCGAGTGACCCGGACACGAACCCGGCGGCTGCGGCGATGCTCAAGGCGGCCGGCAGCCGCTTCGTCCGGTACGCGACCTCGCGCCCGCTCTCCTCCTCGTAGAACCGGCCGCCAAACGGGCCAGGCTCGATCGACGTATCCATGATCACGTTGCGCCGATCGAGACGCGACAGCACGATGACGGCGACCGTCGCTGTCACGCCGGCAAACATCACGTGCAGCACTGCAGGCGGCAGGCGCGCTGACACGATGCCGGCCAGCAGCGCCGTGCTGCTGGCCGCGACCTGCAGCAGCATCCCCAGCCGGAGGTTCATCAATCGCCTCCCCAGCGCGTCGCTGGAGACGACGCTCGACGTCGCGATGACGGTGATCAGGCTGATGCCCGCGGCCAGATTCAGCGGCAGACCCAGCGCGACGTTGAGGAAGGGCACGAGGAACACGCCGCCGCCGATGCCGAGCATCGCGCCGAGACATCCGGCGACGGCACCGGCGCTCATGACGATGGCGATCAGATACGGAGTGATGTGCACGGAGCCCGGGTGCTATGATCGTGACGGCGGTAGGAGCGCCGCGATTTTACATCATGTTTCATCGGTTCTTCGACGAAGGGCTGGCGCACGCGTCGTACCTGATCGCCTGCGACCGCACGCGCGAGGCGGTCGTGGTCGACCCGAGACGCGACATCGAGGTGTACACCGAGATGGCCGCCAGGGACGGGTTGACCATCACTCACGCCATCGAGACGCACATTCACGCCGACTTCGTGTCGGGCGCACGCGAGCTCGCCGCGCTCGGGGCTCGGGTGGTGTCAGGACCGGGCGCCGACCTGCTCTTCCCGCACCACGAAGCCAGGGACCGCAAGCGGCTGCAGGTCGGCGATGCCTCGTTCGAGTTCCTCCATACGCCGGGCCACACGCCCGAGCACATCACTATCGTCGCGCGTCAGCCGAACGAACCTGCGCGCGCGCTGACCGGCGACACGTTGTTCGTCGGGGCCGTCGGGCGTCCGGATCTCCTGGGCGAGGACCAGGCTCGACGCCTCGCTGGGCAGCTGTACGATTCGCTCTTCAACACATTGCTCGCGCTGGACGACGACGTCGAGGTGCATCCGGGGCATGGCGCGGGTTCGCTGTGCGGATCGGGGATCGGCAAAGCGCCGCACTCGACCATCGGCCAGGAGCGTCGCTTCAACCCGTGGCTCCAGCCCAGATCGAAGGAGGCGTTCGTCGCCGACGTGCTCGGCGATCTGCCGGACACGCCGCCGTATTTTCCCCGCATGAAGCGGGTGAATCACGACGGCCCGGCCGTCCTCGCGCTCGCGAGCGGTGTGCCGAGCCCACGCGCGCTCAAGGCCACCGATGCGGCGGCGATGATCGAGGATGGCGCGATCCTCCTCGACCTCCGCGCCGGTGACGAGTTCGGCGCCGGTCATCCTCCGGGAGCCGTGAACATCGGGTACGGATCGAAGGTCGGCTACTGGGCCGGCTGGATTCTGCCCGCCGGCGCGAGACTGCTGCTGCTGACTGGCGATGCGCGCCAGGCGCTCGAGACGCATCGTCAGCTCCTGCGCGTCGGGTTCGACGATCTCGCCGGACATGTGGACGGCGGCTGTGAAGCCTGGCGGGCCGCGGCGCTGCCGGTGGCGCGTCTCGAACAGATCTCGGCGCGCGACTTGCGCGATCGTCTTGCCCGTCGGGAACGCCTCACGGTGGTGGACGTTCGGACACCTCGCGAGTGGAAGGGCGGTCACCTCGACGCGGCGATAAGCATGCCGGTTGGCGACGTGCCGACGCGGGCGGGCGAGCTGACGGCATCCGGCCCCGTGGCGACCATCTGCGAAAGCGGTTTCCGATCCAGCCTGGCGTCGAGTCTCCTCACGCGGGCTGGTGTCGAGACCGTCGTGAACGTTACGGGCGGCCTCGCCGCCTATCGCGACCTGGAGAGCACATCATGACCCACGCCGTAGAACCCGCCTTCGAACTGCTGCGGCCGCGGTTGGATGCGGCCGTCGCCGAAGGTGGCGAGACCACCGCGATGGCCAACGAAATCAAGAAGGTTCTTCAGAGCGCGCTCAAGGGGGACGGGCTGACGCTTCCTTCGCGGTTTCGCGTCGCGTTGCCCGACACGTACGCCCGCCGTCTCCTGCACCGCGACCCCGACGGCCGCTACTCCGTCGTCGTCATGACGTGGGGCCCGGGACAGAAGACGGGCCTGCACGACCACGCCGGCATCTGGTGTGTCGAATGCGTCGTGGATGGGCAGGTGGACGTCACGCAGTACGAGCTCGTCTCGGAAGCCGAGGGCATGTTCACGTTCACCCGGCAGAGCTCGGTGAGAGCCGAGCGCGGGTCGGCGGGCTGCCTCATCCCGCCGTTCGAATACCACACGCTCGGCAACGCGTTGCAGGACAAGGCGTCCATCACCTTGCACGTCTACGGTGGCGAAATGGATCAGTGCCACGTCTTCGAGCCCGCCCAGGGCGGTAAGTATCGCAGAGTCACACGGGCCCTCGCGTATCACGAGTGAGCGTGAAATACTTGGATCGGCGATCGGCGATCGGGTGATCGCCGCCTGACTGTCCCGACCCGTCGCCGATTGACCCTCAGCTGATCTCATGGCCCTGTCACCCGGCACACGCCTCGCGCAGTACGAGATCCTCGAATCTCTGGGTTCGGGCGGCATGGGCGAGGTGTATCGCGCGCGCGATTCGCGGCTGGGCCGCGACGTCGCCGTGAAGGTCATGGCGCCGCACATCGCGGCGGATCCGGACATGCGCCGGCGGTTCGAAACGGAAGCGCGGGCCATCGCAGCGCTTTCGCACCCAGGCATTCTCAGCATCCACGAGCTGGCGGTCGTCGAGGGTGTTCCGGTCGCGGTGATGGAGCTGCTGGAAGGCGAAACGCTCCGCGCGCGCATGCGAAAGGGCCCGATGCCGTGGCGCGACGCGGTCGAAATCGCCGTCGCGATCGCTGACGGCCTGGCGGCTGCCCATACCCGCGGCATCGTCCACCGCGATCTCAAGCCGGAGAACGTGTTTCTCACGAGCGCCGGCGTCGTCAAGATTCTCGATTTCGGTCTCGCTCTCCAGCGTCTGAATGCGCCGGTTGACGATCTGACGATGGCCCGAACGGCACCGCACGTCGTGCTCGGGACGCTCGGCTACATGTCGCCCGAACAGGTGACCGGTGAGCGCGTGGACGGCCGCACCGACATCTTCGCGCTGGGCTGCATCGTCTACGAGATGGTCGTAGGCCGGCCACTGTTCAGCGGCAGCACGCCGCAGGAGATCGTCGCGCGCCTGCTGAACGACTCCCCTTCGACAGGATCCGGCGTCGACGCCGTCGCGCCAAACGAACTGCGGCCGATCGTGGCACGGTGTGTGGAGCGGTCGCTCTCGCGCCGTTTCGAATCTGCCCAGGACGCGGCGATCGCTTTACGCGCGTTGTCGAGCGGATCGACGTCGATCGATGCGGGCCGAAAGCCTCGTCCGCGCGGAAAGTCGCTTGGCGTGCTGCCGTTCGTGAATGCGGGGGCCGATCCCGCGATCGAGTACCTCATCGATGGCATCTCGGAGAGCATCATCAACAGCCTGTCGCAGCTCGGCGGCCTTCGGGTCGTGCCGCGAAGCCTCGTCTTTCGATACAAGGGACTGCAGTCCGACCCTGCCACCGTCGGCCTCGCGCTGAACGCGCGGACGATATTGACCGGACGAGTCAGCCAGCAGGGCGAGTTTCTCAGCATTCAGGCCGAGCTCGTGGATACGACGACGGAGTCGCAGCTGTGGGGCGAGCAATTCCGCCCGAAGATCGGCGACCTGCCGAACGTCCAGCAGGAGATCGCGTGGCAGATCTCCGAGGCGCTGCGCCTGAAGCTCACGGGCTCCCAAAAGAGGCGGCTGCAGAAGCGCGCGGCGGTCGACCCCGCCGCCTATCAGGAGTACCTGCGCGGCCGGCACTATTTCAATTCATGGTCGCCGGAAGGTTTTCGCAGGGCGCTCGAGCATTTTCAGCGCGCCATCGATCTGGATCCGACCTACGCGCCGTCCTATGCGGGCCTCGGCGACACGATCGGATCGATGTCGTACTACGGTTTCGTCCCTGCGGCTGAAGGGTTCCCGCGCGCAAACGCCGCGGCGGCCAAGGCGATCGCCATCGACCCGGAACTACCCGACGCCCACGGCACGCTCGGGCTCGCCTCGCTGTTCTGGGACTGGGACTGGGCAGCCTCCGAGCGTCACTTCCGCAAATCGATCGAATTGAATCCGAACGTGGCGAGCGTTCGCGCGTTTCACGCCATCATGCTCTCGTCGAGCCGCAGGCACGACGAGGCCGTCGCGGAGGCCGCGGTCGCGCGGCAGCTCGACCCGCTCTCTCCGTTCGTCAACATGTGCGTCGCCTGGACCCTTCACATGGCCGAACGGCACGAAGAGGTCATCACCGAGCTGCGCCGGGCGCTGGAGCTCGTCCAGGGCGAGACGCGCGCCGAACCGATCAGCCTGCTGATGGTCTCGTACGAGCAGATGGGGAGATTCGAGGATGCCGCGCGAGCCGGCATGAACAACCACTGCTTCGAAGTCCCGATCGACGGCGAGGCGTTGCTGGCTGGGTATCGACGCGCGGGCGCTCGCGGCTACTGGGAAGAACGGCTCGCGGAAATAGACAAGGTCGTTGCGACCGCGCGACCCCTCATTCACGTCAGCTACGGCGTCGCACTCTGCCACTTGGGAAGGCTGGACGAGGCCGTCGAGCACCTGAAAACGCTGGTCGACATGCATCGCGGGGGAGCTGTTTTCCTCGCCGCCGATCCCGCGCTCGCACCGCTGCGCGGTTATCCGGCGTACGAAGAACTGCTCACGCGGGTTGGGGTGCCCCGGCAGCCCACGGCTTCAGCACGGCGTACAACGTCGAGATAATCGGCACCGGCACGCCCAGCCGTTCCGCACGGCGTACGACCGACCCCTGCAGCGCCTCCACTTCGATCCGTTTTCCCTGCGCCAGATCGATCAGCAGCGACGATCGCATCGTTCCGGGTATTCCGCCCACGTACACCGAAATGCGGTCGACGATATCGGGTGCGACCGGCACACCTTCCGCCCGGGCCACCGCCTCGATTTCGCGACAGCCGTCCAGGAACCGCTGTCGGATGACGGGATCCGCCCACACGGGTCCGATCGGGAGCCGCGCCGCGCCGGTGAAGGCCGCCAGCGAGACGAGAAAGATGAACTTCTCCCAGATCGGTACGCGCCCGTCAGGGACCGCCTCTGCCTGAATGTCAGCGCCGGCAAGCGCCTCCTGCAGGCTGGTGACGCGCGAGGTCATGCGCGGCACGGCGCCGAACACTTCGCCGAACACGATCCGGCGATGGGTGCCCGTCTGCTCGATCACGCCCGGCGAGACGAGCGCGGTCGCGATATACGTCGTGCCGCCGACGACGGACTCTTCACCGAGCGCGGCGGCGACCTCGTAGACGCTGTCGACGCCGTTCTGAACGGGCAGAATCGTTGTTGCCGGTCCCATCATCGGCCTGATGAGCGGTATCGCGCTGGAGAGGTCGTAGGTCTTGACCGCCACCAGCACGACATCGACCGGGCCTACCCGGCTCGCGTCTTCTTCGGCTGTGGCGCGAACCGTGAAGCTCCCGACCATCTCGCTCCGGATCTCCATGCCTCGCTCGCGAATGGCGTCGAGGTGCGCGCCTCTGGCGATGAACGTGACGTCATGGCCGGCGCGCGCGAGCTTCGCCCCGTAGTAGCCGCCCACCGCGCCCGACCCGAGAATCGCAAATTTCATGGTGAGAAGTTGTCTCACACACCAGTCGCTCGATCCAAGGTGCGAGCGAGCGCTGCGAGCGAGCCACGCGACCGGAGCGCGCCGGCAAAGCGGCGCGCGAGAGAGCGTGTTGGGGACTCCGAGGGGCAAAGCCCCTCGGAATAGATCAGTGTTGCCGGCGCCAGTACCAGTACACCGGGAGGCCAAGCGCAAGCAGGCCCAGGCCAGCGAGCGACTCCGCCGGACGCTCGATCAACGTGTTCAGCACGAACGCCATCGACCCGAGGATGAACACCGCGGGCACCCAGGGATAGCCCCACGTTCGATACGGCCTCGGGTGATCGGGCATCAACCTGCGCAGCCGGAACAGTGCCAGTCCCGTGGCGACGCTGAAGAGGATCGACGCAAACATGACGTACGTGAAGAGCTGCTCGTAGGTACCCGACAGCGCGAGGATGGTGGACCACACCGTCAGCCCGACGATCGCCACGTGTGGCGTGCGGTACCTCGGGTGAACGCGCTGCGCCGCCGGAAAGAACACGCGGTCGTTCGACATCGCGAACAGGATTCGCGAGCCCGAGAGAATCGCCCCCGCGTTGCAGCCGAACGTGGAGACGACCACGGTGAGCGCGACGAAACTCGCCCCGGCCGGTCCCACGAGCACGGACGCGGCCTTCTCGGCGATGCGCGTCACGCCCCTCATCTCGTCGATGGTCAGCGCAAACATGTAGGATACGTTGACCACCAGGTAGATGGTCGTCAGCATCAGGATCCCGACGAATCAGCGCGATCGGAACGTTACGCTGCGGATTCTTGACCTCTCCCGCGGCGTACGTCAGGAAGTACCACGCCTCGTAGGTCCAGAGTACGGCAATCATGGCGACGCCGAACGACGCAACGGGCCGGGTCACATCGGCCGGCACCACAGGAACGAACACCGGGTCGACGCGGCTGGCCACGATCGCCATGATCGGCAACGCCGCCAGCCCGGCAATCTTCGCGACTGTCAGCACGAAGTTGACCAGGTTGCCCGAGCGCACACCGACGTAGTTGATCGTCCCGAGGATGACGATCGATGACGCGGCGACGAGCTGGCCGGCCGAAACCCTGAGGGTCCCGAGCCCGGTCGGCATGGTGAGCAGAATCTGCGAGAGCCCGAGCTCGGGGACGAAGTAGCTCACGTATTCCGCGAACCCGACGGCGACGGCCGCGACGCCGCCGCTGATCACCACGAGCATCGCCGCCCAGCCGTACAGGAACGCGGGCAGTAGCCCGAACGCCTCCCGCAGGAACACATACACGCCGCCGGAGCGAGGGAACATGGCCCCCATCTCGGCGTAGGTCAGACCGCCTGTGATCGCCAGCACGCCGCCGAGCGTCCACGCGGCGAGCAGCAGCGAGGCCGAGGGAATGCTCGCGGCCATGTTGCCGGTGGTGAGGAAGATCCCCGACCCGATGACGCTGCCGACCACGAGCATGATGGCGGATCCGAGGCCGATGGCACGTACAAGCCCTTCATCCGCCGGCGCGACGACCGTCGTCGAGCCCTTCACAACACAACGTCCTGGAACATCGGTGCCTCCGGGGCTGTCAGGGACGAAGTCCGCCCGGAGGCAGACACATCGTGAGATGATTTCAAGGTCCGGAACTTTAGCACGGCGCGTGCTAGAATGCCGGCCGCCAGCCCGAGCGTCGGTCTGCCGCGCTCCCGGAGGTTGAATGGCCGCCCGCCTCACTGCCTACGTCGTCGTCGGAATCGTAGCGGCCACGCTGATCGCCGGCCTGATCGTCGGCGCCCAGCGGGACGACAGCGATGGCCCGATCGATCTGATCGTCCACAACGCCAAGGTCTATACCGCGGACGACCGGGGTCGCACGGCGGACGCCGTCGCCATCCGCGGCAACCAGGTTTTGCGCGTCGGCAGCGAGCGTGAGATTACCCGTCTGCGCAAGCCCCAGACGATCGTCATCGACGCGAAGGGCGGCGCCGTGCTGCCCGGCTTCAACGATGCGCACCTCCAGTTCCTGGGCGGAGGCCTGGGGCTGGATCGCGTCAGCCTGAACGATGCCGCGACCGTCGAGGAAACTCAGGATCGCATCCGGACCTGGGCGGGCGCGAACGCGGACGAAGCGTGGATCGTGGGGCGTGGCTGGAATTATCAGAGTTTCCCTGCCGGGCAACCGACTCGTCAGCAGCTGGATGCGGCCGTGTCCGATCGCCCGGCGCAGCTGATCAGTCATGACGGTCAGGCATCCTGGGTGAACACCCGGGCGCTCAGACTTGCCGGCATCAACAGGAAAACGCCGAATCCGCCCGACGGCGTCATCGTCCGCGATGCGCGGACGGGCGAAGCCACCGGCGTGCTGAAGGGCTCGGCAATGTTGCTCGTCAGCCGGCGGCTGCCGCACGCGACGCATGACGATCGCGCGCGCGCGCTGCGCGCGGCTATCGCCGAAGCGCACCGCTACGGTGTCACGAGCGTGCAGGACACGGGCGGAAATGTCGACGACCTCACGCTGCTCGAAGAGGCCCGGCGCGCGGGAGACCTCAGCATCCGCGTCTACGCCGCGATCGCGGTTCGCAACGTCGTCAACGAGTCGGGCATCGCGGAGCTCGATGCTCTTCGGGCGCGCTACCCCGACGACCCGCTGCTCAAGGCCGGCGCGGTCGTCCTCACGCTCGATGGCGGGGTCGAGTCGCACGCGGCGGCGATGCTCGAGCCCTACGCGAACGAGTCGACGACGACCGGCACTCCGCTGTTCGATCGCGACGACTTCAATCGGATGGTGCGATTGCTGGATGCGCGCGGCTGGCAGGTGCTCACGCGCGCGACGGGCGATCGGGCCGTTCGGATGGCGCTCGACGCGTACGAACATGCGGTGCGCTCGAATCCGGTGCCGGAGCGCGGGCGACGGCATCGTGTCGAGCGGGTCGAGATTGCGGACGCCGCCGATCTGGTTCGCTTCGGCGCGCTCGGTGTCGTGGCGTCGATGCAGCCGTACCTGGGCAGCCCGAGCCCAATCAGGATCGATTCGTGGCTTCGCAGCGTGGGACCCGAGCGTGCCTCACGAGGCTGGGCGTACGGCAGCATCAGCACCCGCGGCGGTCGCCTCGCGTTCGGCAGCGACTGGCCGGTCGCATCGCTGAACCCGATGCTGGGTATCCATACCGCCGTCACGCGAACCACGCCCGACAACCTGCCGGAAGGCGGTTGGTATCCCCCGGAGCGCGTCGCGCTGAAGCCGGCAATCGACGCGTATACGTCCGGCGCCGCGTGGGCGTCATTTGACGAACAGCGCAAGGGCACGCTTGCCGCCGGGATGTTGGCCGATCTCGTCGTGCTGTCGGACGACATCTTCGGGGGACCCGCGGCGTCACTCGCATCCGCGCGGGTGAGCGTCACGATCTTCGACGGCAAGGTTGTCTACCAGCGAGACGGCAGGGCCACGAACTGACGGCACGTCACCCGTAGTGTCCGGCTTCAGCCGGACTAGTCTTATCCGAGGGGCTTCGCCCCTCGGACTCCCGTGCACGCTCTCTCGCCCTTCGACGTCGCTCAGGGCGACCCTGAGCCTGTCGAAGGGTCGCGCGCCGCTTTGCCGGCGCGCTCCGGTCGCGTGGCTCGCTCGCCGATGCTCGCGTAGCGCTCCGTTGCGGAACGAGCGTCAGGTGTATGAGACAGCTTCTAGTCTCCGGCTTCAGCCGGACTTCTACCGCAAGACCGCTTCCACCACGAATTTCCCTGTCTGGGGGACGGGTTTCAACACCGCGAACCGCGCGGGCTGACCCACTGCAATCGTCGCCACGGTCTTGTTCTTCCACTCCGGCAGGTCCATGACCTGCCCCGCCGCGACCTTGTCGTCGTCGATCGGCACGACCGTCATTCCGGTCGCGTCAATCGTCCGCAGGCCGCCCATCGTGCGCAGGTCGCCCACGTCATCGATGCTGAGCGAGGTCTGCAGCTCGCGGCGGCCTTCGGCCACCTGCACGCGCCGGCTCGCGACGACGCCGATGTCGGCGGTAAACGGCGGCACGCCGGCCCCGTTGATGACGGTGGCGTTCTGCACGAGAACCGCGAAGCTCCGGGACTCGTTCATCGGCAGCGTCTCGTAGCCGCGCGGGTCGACACGATCGACACGCCCGGTCGCCAGGGCGTCGAGCGCGGCGAGGATCGCGACGAAGTTCAGCCGGACCAGGGCGCCATCCGGTTCGTGCGACGGCCAGCCGCCGGTTTCGATGAGCACGATCGGCGTCCCCCACAGCGTCAGGTTGTCGCCGAAGGCGCGGGTTTCGAACTCCTCGTCGTACCGGCCGATCTGTCCCGACGCGAACGGCTCGAGCGCGTCGCGAATGACGGCACACAGCTGCTTCGTCAGGCGACGACCGGCGTTCTCGGTCCGCGGCTGGTCGTACGCGACCGACAACAGCGAGATCGAGGCCGGACGCGGCGGATCGCCGACCGACGTGCGCCAGCTCTGGTTGTGCAGGTTGAAACCGACCCGCGGATTCAGCCGCTCGCGAAGCGACTTCAGCGTACGACCCTCAGGCGTCTGGAGCCGCAGCGCGTCGCGATTGACGTCAATGCTCTGGGCGTTGCGCCGCTGAAAGCGTTCTGCGCCATCCGGGTTCAGCATCGGCACGATGTGGAGCGTGAGCTCCGAGAGGATGCGCTGCACCGGAGCGTCGTTGCGATGGCGCTGGAGATACTCGAACACGTCGAACAGCGCGGACGTCGCGGTCGGCTCGTCACCGTGCATCTGCGACCACAGCAGAACACTGAAGGCACCTCGCCCTGCGCGGACGTAGTTGATCGAGCGGCCCTCGATCGATTCGCCAACTTTCTCCATCGCGAACAGGTCCGGCGAGGCACGCACAACGGCGTCGAGACGCCGGACGACCTCGGAGTGATCCACGAGCGGCGGAAGCGGAGGCGATACGTGCTCTTCGTCCCAGATCCGCGCCAGCTCCTGAGGGGTGACGCCCAGCTCACCGGTCCGTTGAGTCGATGGCGGGCCGGACGCCGCGGTCGAGAGGATGAGCACGATCAGCAACGCGAGCGGTCGGCGCCGGTCCGGGAAGTACTGATCATGCGCGACATTATCGCGCGGTTGGGGATCGCCTGGGGTGACGGGTGCGAGGGATTCCGCTAGCGATAGTGCAGTCGTAGCAGCGACGATCCGCCGGTCGTGGACGAGGTGATCACGAACAGGTTGTCGAATTCCGTGTCGCCGACGGTCACGGGCGTCGTGATGCCCAGCGCCTTCACGATTTCCGGGACCGTGTTGGAGTGACCGACGATCAGGACGTTGCCTTTTGCGGCCCGAACCTGCTCGATGAGCCCTTTCGTATCGCTGGCTGGCATCGTCTTGATCGTGAGCCCGAGCGCCTTCGCGAGCGGCGTCGCGGTCTGCTGCGTGCGCTTGAACTCGGTGGTGAAGATCGCGGAGATGTTCGCGTCCTTGAGCATCGTTGCGAGTGATGCCGCACGCGCGCGGCCCGCTTCAGAGAGATCAGGATCTGCCGACATCGTCGGCGGCGTGCCGGCGTCGTGTCCGCGCGCTCCGCGTGTCGAACGACGAAGACCGTCGACTGCGCGGGCGTCTGCGCGACTGCCGACAGCGTGAGGACCGCGAGCACGACGATGAGCAGGATCGATCGTTGATTTCGGCATCGGTTCAGACCTCATGTGTGCGACCGGGAGTTCGTCGCATCGCGACCCGACGCGCCCATCGTCGCGGCAAAGTAGAACACGGCGCCCACCGACAGCGCGACCAGGCCTGCGATCAACTGATCCCGTCGAGCGCCGGCGAGCATCGTCAAGGCGATGACGATCGCGGCGATCGGAATCACGGGACCGAGCGGCACGACGAAGGTGGGCGGCTTGATCCGATCCGCGAACTTCGGGCTGCGCAGCACCAGCGTCGATGCGCACGTGGCGACGTACACCACCAGGCGGCTGATCGCGCTGGCCAGCGCCAGCGTCGCGAATTGTCCGCTGAGTGCGAGCACCAGCGCCAGCCCGGCGGTCACGAGAATCGCGTTCGCGGGCGTCCGAAAGCGCGGGTGCACCCAGCCGAAAAACCGCGGCAGGTCTCCCTGCTCCGCGAGCGCGAACAGGTTACGGGGGCCCGACAGGGCCTGGCCCATGTTGTTGCCCGTTGTCGAGAAGACGGCTCCCAGCGTCATCAGCAGCGCCCCGCCGCCGCCGAGAAACAGCACCGCCGCGTCCGCGAGCGGGGTTTTCGAGGACGCAAGCGTCGGCAGCGTGCCGAGCGCGACGACCTGGACGAGGGCCATCACGACCGTGACGATGACGATGGTCATGATCAGGGCGAACGGCACGGCGCGGCGTGGATCCCGCGCTTCGCCGGCCGGCACCGGGACGACCTCGTAGCCTCCGAAGGCAAAAATCAGCAGCAGGCCCGTCGCCGACAGCGCGGCGCGCGTCGGCGTCTCCAGCGGCACGAGCAGCGCGGGATCGATGAAGAAGATCCCCGCGATGATGAACACGACGAGCGGCAGCAGCTTGCCGATCGTCAGCACGTTGAGGACCACGACTGCTCTGACGGATCCCGCGGATGTTGATCGCGGTGATCGCCACGATGATCGCGGTAATCAGGATGCCTCGCGGCCAGCCGGCGGTCAGCGCCGGAAAGTAGAAGCCGAGCGACGTGACCAGCACGTTGATGACGGCGGCCCAGCTCGCGACGCGCGTGAACCACATCATCCAGCCGACTTCGAACGCGGCGAATCGCCCGAAGGCGGCGCGCGTGTAGAGGTACGGCCCGCCGGTCGTGTCGAACCGGCTCCCGACCTCGGCGAAACAGAGCGCGATCAGCAGCGACGCGAGGCCGACCGCGGGTACCATCCAGGCGCTCCACGCACCGACGCTGGCGGCATAGAGCGCGGGCTGAACGAAGATCGCGGAGCCGATCACCTGGTTGACGCCGATCGCGGTCAGATCCCAGCTTCCGAGTTCGCGGCGAAGCCCCGGTGTCACGGTTCCCGCGCCAGGGGAAGTGCTGTGGGCCGTGGTGGGCATGTCGCGCAGGTTGTATCATGAATTCCTGATGCAGGACCCCGATATCGTCGCGAAGCCTCGCGACGCGATGCCCGCCGGCGCCTTCACGCTCCCCGCGAAGTACTACGTCGACGAACGCCGCTTTGCGCGCGAGATGGATGCGCTCTTTCGAACGATGTGGGTCTGCGCCGGCAGGAGCGTCGAGATCGAAACCGCCGGGCAGTACGTGCTGCGCGAGCTCGGGGGCGAGAGCATCATCATCACACGGGCGGCATCCGGTCGCGTCCATGCGTTCTCGAACGTGTGCCGTCATCGCGGCACGCGATTGTGCACGGCACCGACCGGTACGTTCCCCGGCAGCATCCAGTGCCCTTACCACTCGTGGACCTACGGACTCGACGGCCGTCTGATTGGGGCGCCGCACATGGACGAGGTCCCGCACTTCTGCAAGGAGGACTATCCGCTGCACGCGCTCCACGCGGACGAGTGGGACGGACACTTGTTCATCAACGCGTCAGCGGCCGCACCTGCTCCACTGCTCGCGCAGCTCGGCGACCTCCCGCAGAAGTTTCGATCGTGGCGGATGAAGGACCTGCGGCTCGGCCACCGCATCGTCTACGACGTCAAGGCCAACTGGAAGCTGATCATCCAGAACTACAACGAGTGCCTCCACTGCCCCAACGTGCATCCCGCGCTCAACAAGCTGTCGCACTACCTGAGCGGCGAGAACGAGCCGCTGCAGGCGACGTACATGGGCGGACGGATGGATTTGCGGCCCGGCGTTGAGACGTTGTCGATGGATGGGACCTGTCCGCGCGAGCTGTTGCCGGACCTTTCAGATGCCGATCGGCGCCGCGTGTACTACTACGCCATCTTCCCCAACATGCTGCTCAGCCTCCATCCCGACTACATGATGGTGCACACGCTCTGGCCGGTGGCGCCGGATCGCACGTTCAACGTATGCGAGTGGCACTTCCAGCCGTCCGAGATCGAGCGGCCTGGATTCGACCCGTCGGATGCGGTCGAGTTCTGGGACATGACGAACCGCCAGGACTGGCACGTCTGCGAGCTGTCCCAGGCGGGCATCTCGTCGCGCGCGTACACACCCGGCCCGTACTCGAATCGCGAGGATCTGCTGTACGCGTTCGACCGGATGATCGTCGAGCTGCACGGGGGCGACTAGCCCGAAGGACATCGACGCTACGCAGGAGGCGTCACGGTCTTCCGCGGCGGGTTGAAGAACGGCGTCCTGGCCACCTTCGCGCCGACCCGGTAGCGAACGGCCTCGACCGTCATCTCGACCTGCACCGTCGTGCCCTCCGCGTAGTGCGGCCTGTCAACGGTCGCCAGCGCGATCATCTTCTTCAGGACCGGCGACCAGGTCGTCGTCGTGGCGCGGCCGATCTGCCGGCTCTCACGGTAGACGGGGACCGCGACGCGCGACGCCGTCGCGCCGACGGTCGGCGGCAGGCCCAGCTTGTCGTAGATCTTCTCGACTTCGTTCCAGTCGACTTCGAGGCCGACGACCTGGCGGGCGGGACCGCGCCGCTGCTCTTCCCGCAGCGCGCGCTGGCCGATGAAGCGGCCTTTGTCCAGCGCCACGAGCCGGTCGAGTCCCATCTCGTACGGCCTGTACTTCTGCGACGCTATCATGGCCTTCTTGCTGCTGAAGAAATCGACCTCGATCAGCAGCAGGCCCGCCTCGACGCGGGCGACGTCGAGCGCGAGCATCCCGGCGGGCTTGATGTCGAACGGCTTGCCAGCGTCCATCAGCGCGTCCCAGACCTGCACCGCGTCCCGGGACGACATCCAGATTTCGTAACCGAGGTCTCCGGTGTACCCCGTTCGTGAGATGTCGACCGGGACTCCGGCCATCGTCCCGCTGGCGACGCGGAAGTATTTCAGGCGGTCGATGTCGATATCGGAGACGGCACGCAGCACCCGCGCTGACGTGGGCCCTTGCAGGGCCAGTGCGGCCACGTCCTCGGAGATGTCCTCGAGGGTCACATCGAGACCGGCGGCATTCTGCCGAAACCAGCGAAGGCTCGGATCCGCGGCCGTCCACCGGAATCGGTCTTCTCCGAGCCGCGACACCGTGCCGTCGTCGATCACCTTCCCGTGCTCGTCGCACCAGGGCGTGTAGAACACCTGGCCGACCGCCATCTTCGACACGTCGCGCGTGATGAGCCGATCGACCAGCCGCGCGGCGTCTCGCCCGGACACGAGGTACTTGAAGAGCGGAGACACATCGATGAGCGCCGCGGCGTTCCGGATGGCGTTGTATTCGTGCTCGTGGTGCCCTTCGTACGCGCTGACCGCGTAGTACCCCGACCACTCGCGGTAGTTGAGGCTCTCGCAGAGCGCGAACGTTCTTTCGTGAACCGGCGAGCCGACAGGCATCTGGTGAGTATAGTAATTCTGAATTCGAATTACGAATGCTGAATTGAAGGTTGAAATGGACAATGCGGAAGATAATGTCGAATGAAGCAAGTTGAAAGCTTCAATGTTGCCTCATTGACCCTTATCTTCGTCATTTCCTGTTCCCAATTCACTTCAGCATTCATAATTCAGCATTCAGCATTGCCATGCCCCACTACGACGTCATCGTGATCGGCGGCGGTCACAACGGCCTTGTGAACGCGGCCTACCTTGCGCGGGCGGGCCGCAAGGTGCTCGTGCTCGAGCGACGGCACGTGCTCGGCGGCGCGGCGGTCACGGAGGAAATCTTTCCAGGCTTCAAGTTCTCGGTGTGCTCGTACGTGGTCTCGCTGCTGCGGCCGGAAATCATCCGTGAGCTCGACCTTCCGCGGCACGGGCTGGAGATCCTCCCGCTCGACGGCACGTTCACGCCGATGCCGAGCGGCGATTACCTCTGGCGCGTGAACGACCACGCCAAGACCCGCCGCGAGATCGCCCGGCACTCGAGGGTGGACGCGGAGGCCTACGACGAGTACGGCAAGGCGATGGTCGACATGGGCCGGTTCGTGAAGCCCATCCTCAACATGACGCCGCCGGATCCGACGTCGCTCGACCCACGCGGTCTCATGGATCTGCTCTTCCTCGGCCGACGCTTTCAGGCGCTCTCGGACGAAGACAAGTACAACCAGATCCAGCTCATGACCATGAGCGCCGTGGATTTTCTCGACCAATGGTTCGAGACCGACGTCCTCAAGGCGACCATGGCGGCCTCGGGCATCATCGGGACGTTTCTTGGCGTGCGGTCGCCGGGTACCGCGTACGTCCTCCTCCACCACTACATGGGCGAGATCGACGGCGCGTTCCGCTCGTGGGGCCTCTCGCGGGGCGGCACCGGCGCGATCTCCAACGCCATTGCCGACGCGGCGCGCGAGGCCGGCGTCGAGATCCGGTCCGAGACGGCGGTCTCGAAAATCATCGTCAAGGATGGCTCGGCCGCAGGCGTCGTCCTCGAAAATGGCGACTACCTCACGAGTCAGGTCGTGTCATCGAGCGTCGACCCGCACCGGACGTTTCTCAGGATGATTGGCGCCGAGCATCTGCCGGACGAGTTCGTCGAGGAGATCCGCCGCTACAAGTTTCGCGGGTCGTCCGGCAAGGTCAACCTCGCGCTCGATGCGCTGCCGGATTTCACGTGCCTGCCGGGTGCGGGCGCGCACCTGCGGGGGGCGATTTCGATTTCTCCCAGCGTCGAGTACATGGAGCGCGCTTACGACGAAGCGAAGTACGGCCACTACTCGCGCCGGCCCTACATCGACATCGTCATTCCCAGCCTGACCGACCCGTCCGTCGCGCCCCCGGGCAAGCACGTGATGTCCTGCTTCGTCCAGTACGCGCCCTACCACCTCAAGGAAGGCACGTGGGACGACCACCGCGAGGCCTTTGGCGATACGGTCATCGACACGATCGCCGAACATGCGCCCAACATCAGGGACATCATTCTGCATCGCCAGGTCGTGACGCCGCTCGATCTCGAACGGGAATGGGGCCTCACAGAGGGCAACATCTTCCAGGGCGAGCTCACGCTCGAGCAGCTGTTCTTCCTGCGTCCCGCGCCGGGCTGGGCGCAGTACCGGACGCCGATCAGGAACCTCTACATGTGCGGCTCGGCGACGCATCCCGGGCGGCGGCATCATGGGCGCGCCGGGACGGAATGCGGCGATGCGGATGATCAAGGAGATAGGAGTGAGGAGGTACGCGCCTCTGCTAACTCCAATCCTAACTCCTAGCTCCTGCCTCCTGACAGGATCCAACCATCATCATCGGTGCCGGCCACAACGGCCTGACCGCGGCCTACTATCTGGCGAAAGCGGGACTGAAGCCGCTCGTGCTCGAGCGTCGCCCGATCGTCGGAGGCGCGGCGATCACCGAGGAGATCGCGCCCGGGTTCCGGTGCCCGACGCTCGCGCATGCGACCGGCCCGCTGCGGCGGTCGATCGTCCGCGACATTCGACTGGCCGCGCGAGGCGTGGAGTTCGTCCAGCCCGACCCGAGACTGGTCGCGCTGTCGCCGGACGGCCGCGCCTTGCCTTCTCGGCGGATCAGGCTCGCACGGTTGACGCGATCCGCGCGTTGTCCGAAAAGGACGCCGCCAGTATCCGGAGTTCTGCCGCACCCTCGCGCGCTCGGCGGCTTCATCAACGACCTGCTCGAGATCACGCCGCCGTCTCTCGACGGGCCTGCACCCGGAGAGTTGTGGGATCTGCTCAAGACCGGCCGGCGATTCCGTGCGCTCGGCAAACGCGACGGGTTCAGGCTGCTGCGCTGGACGCCGATGTCGGCTGCGGATCTGGTCGCCGAGTGGTTCTCGACCGACCTGCTGCAGGCGGCGATCGCCGCGCGCGGGATCTTCGGCGTCGCCCAAGGTCCCTGGTCCGCGGGGACGGGCGCGGTGCTGCTGCTCAACGCCGCGATCGATCCCGCGCCCGGCGGCAGCAGCGTGCTGGTCAAAGGCGGACCCGGCATCCTGTACGCGCGCGATGGCCGATGCGGTACGCGAGGCCGGCGGCGAGATTCGGACGAACTCGGGCGTCGCGCGGGTCGTGGTCCGCAGACGGCGCGGCTGCCGGCGTAGTCCTCGACGATGGAACGGAGCTCGCGGCGCGCGCGGTCGTTTCGAACGCCGATCCGAAGCGCACGCTGCTTCGTTTCATCGATCCGATCGAACTGGATCCGGGATTCCTGACGCGCGTCCGCAACTATCGGTGTCCGGGCACAACCGCCAAGCTGAACCTCGCCCTGAGCGCGCTCCCGACGTTTCGCGGCGTGGCCAATCCATCGGATCTGAAGGGCCGCATTCACATCGGGCCGGACGTCGACTATCTCGAGCGCGCCTTCGATGCTTCCAAGTACGGTGAGATCTCGCCGGAGCCGTACCTGGACATCACGTTCCCGACGCTCCACGACCCGTCCCTCGCTCCATCAGGCGCGCACGTCATGTCCGTCTACATGCAGTTTGCGCCGTACGCGCTGAGAAACGGACGGACGTGGCAGGATGCGGCCGGCGACTGTCAGCCACCGTCATGCGCACGCTCGCGCAGTATGCTCCGGGAATCGAGCGCCTCGTCGTGCACGAGCAGGTGATCACGCCGCACGACCTGGAAGAGACGTTCGGCATGACGGGCGGGCACATCCTGCACGGCGAGCCGTCGCTCGATCAGCTGTACACCATGCGGCCGATACTCGGGTGGGCCCGGTATCGAACACCGATCGATCGGTTGTATCTCTGCGGCTGCGGCACTCATCCGGGCGGCGGGCTGACCGCCGGGTCCGGACAGAATGCCGCGAGGGAAATCGTCACGGATCTGAAGCGATGAAGGCCATCCTGCCCATCGTCCTCCTAGCCGTACTGCTGACGGCAGCGGCGCAGCGACGCGACACTGCGGGGCTCGCCGGCTTCACGCGCGAGCACGCGACAGCTCACGCGGCTCTCGAGCGCCGATTCCTGGAGCTCCCCTCCGCGGATCGGATCCTCGAGGCGCATCGCTTTCTTGCGGACAAGCCGCACCTGGCAGGTTCCGACCGGGACCGTGAGCTGGCGGAGTGGACGCGCGCCCGCTTCGACGCCTACGGCCTCGAGGAGGCCAGCATCACGACCCACGAGGTGCTGCTTCCGTGGCCCGAAGAAGTCAGCGTCGAGATGACGGCGCCCCGTCCGTGGCGAGCGTCGATGCGGGAGGATCCGGTTGCGGGCGACGCTTATACCCAAATCCCGCCGGACGCGGCGGGTCTGCCCTATCACGCGTACTCCGCATCTGGCGAGGTGACCGCACCGGTGGTGTATGCGGGGAGCGGTAATCCGGCGGACTACGACTGGCTCGCGACGCAGGGGATCGACATTCGCGGGAAGATTGCGCTCGTCCGCTACTCCGTTCCCTACAGCTATCGCGGCTTCAAGGCGCTGACGGCGCAACAGCGCGGCGCCGCCGGGCTCCTCATCTACTCGGATCCGGCAGACGACGGCTACGCCAAGGGCAAGACATACCCCGACGGTCCCTGGGGACCCGAAAGCCACATCCAGCGTGGCGGCATCGTCTACGACTTCATGGTGCCCGGCGATCCCTTGACGCCGGGGTGGACGTCGCTGCCTGGCGCACGGCGCATCTCGACGGATGAAGCCGCGTCGCTGCCGAAGATCATCAGCGCGCCGCTTTCGTACAAGGATGCCCGCGTCATCCTTGAAGCGCTCGGCGGACCCGAGCCGCCGAAGGAATGGCGCGGAGCGCTGCCACTCACGTACCGAGCGGGTCCCGGGCCTGCGACCGTTCGGCTGCGCGTCCGTGCAGACGATCGTATCCGGCCGATCTGGACCGTCACCGGCGCGATCCGCGGCAGCCAGCGTCCGGACGACGTCGTGATCGTCGGCAACCATCGCGATGCGTGGATCTACGGCGGCGTCGATCCCTCGAGCGGATCGGCGGCGTTGATGGAGCTCGCGCGCACGCTTGGCGAATTGAAACGGCGTGGATGGCGCCCGGCACGGACGATTCTCTTCGCGAGCTGGGATGCCGAGGAGTTCACGCTCACGTCGTCCACCGAGTGGGGAGAACAGCACGAGGCGACGCTCCGCGGGCACGCGGTTGCCTATCTGAACGTGGACAGCGCGGCGTCCGGCTCCAACCTCTCCGTCGCGGCGGTGCCGGCGCTGAACCGGTTGATCGAAGACGTCGCGCAGAAAGTCACGGACCCCAACACCCGGCTGACGCTCGCCGGCGCGGCGCGCGATCGGAGAACGCGCGAGCGCGGCGCGCTCCCCGGCGGATCGGGCGAAGACCTCGTCGACAACCGCCTCGGCAGCGGCTCGGATTACACGGTGTTCCTGAACTATCTCGGTGTGCCCATCGCCGACCTGTCGTTCGACGGACCGTACGGCGTCTATCACTCGATTTACGACAACCACAACTGGGTCGCGAAGATCGGCGACCCGGGCTTCCGCTACCACGTGACGCTCGTGCAGCTCTGGGGTCTCGTGGCTCTGCGACTGGCCGGCGCTGATGTGCCGCCGCTCGATTACGAACCCTACGGGCGCCGCATCGAAGAGTTCGCGAAGGAGATCAGCCGCCGTTGGGCAAAGCCACCGGTGGACGGGGCCGCGGACATGTTCGGCGAGATCGCGTCCGCAGCCGGCAGCATGCGCGCGGCAGCTGCCGACTTCAACCGCAGGCGCGACGTCGCGCTCGAAGCGTCTGACGTCACACGCCTGTTGCAGCTCAACGACGACCTGCTGGGGGTCGAGCGGGCGCTGCTCGACCCCGATGGCATTCCCGGGCGTCCCTGGTACCGTCACCTCGTTTACGCGCCCAAGTTCACCTACGCGCCGGAGGTGTTGCCCGGGGTGGCTGAGGCGGTGACCGCCAATGATGCGGAACGCGCCCGTGCGCAGGCGTCGCGGCTGATTGCGGCCCTGCGCCGGGCCACGGCCTCGCTCCAGGGAACCGGCCGCAACAGTTCAGAAAAACCGAAGGATTAGGTCAGGATTCCTCGGACCGCGGACAGGCATACTCGGGCTCGAGCCAAAAACCCGTCGTGATGGGGACTCGGGGGTCGACTCCCGGTCCTGCCGGCCATAGAATAAGGGGCTTCATACTTTAGTCGGTCAGACGGACCGTTCTCACGACGGGGAGGCACCAGAGCCATGGAAGCCAGCGCGACGTCAGCGGGCGCCCGCAAAGACATCAAGATCACGTATTCCACCATGAGCGCGGAACAGATGGAGGAACTCCACCGCGCCATAGACGAAGAGATTCCGCGCGTCAAAGCCGGCTTCGGCAAGAGCTGGCCGATGATCGTCGATGGACAGCCGGTCAAGAGCGACAAGGAATTCGACGATCGCAGTCCGAACGACACGCGCATCCTGCTCGGCAAATTCCAGAGCGGAAGCCGCGAGCACGTTCGTCAGGCGATCGCGGCCGCGCGCGCGGCGTACCCGGCGTGGTCGCGGCTGTCGTGGCAGGAACGCGTCGCGAAGCTGCGCGCGGTTGCCGACACCATTCGGGCGCACCGGTGGGAGCTGTCGGTGCTCATGGGATACGAAGCCGGCAAGAACCGCCTGGAATGCGTCGGCGACGTCGAGGAGTCGGCGGACCTCGTCGCCTACTACTGCGACCAGGTCGAGCAGAATCAGGGTTTCCTGAAGCCGATGCAGACGCTCGGCCCCGGCGAGAACAACTCCAGCGTGCTGCGATCGTACGGTGTGTGGGCCGTCATCGCGCCGTTCAACTTCCCGCTCGCGCTGGCGGCCGGGCCGGCCGGTGGCGCGCTGGTCGCGGGCAACACGGTCGTCTTCAAGCCAGCGTCGGACACGCCGTACATCGGCCTGCGCCTCGCGCAGATCATGGAAGAAGCCGGCATACCCAAAGGCGTCTTCAACTTCGTCACGGGCGGCGGCAGCTCCGTCGGTCAGGAAATGATCGACAACCAGGGCATTAACGGAATCGTCTTCACGGGCTCGATGGAAGTGGGCATGAAGCTGATCCGCGACAACGCGGGCCGCGCCGTGCCACGACCCGTCATCACCGAGATGGGCGGCAAGAACCCCGCGCTCGTGATGCGCTCGGCGGATCTGGACAAAGCGTCGGATGGAATCTTTCGCTCGGCGTTCGGCGCGCAGGGACAGAAGTGTTCTGCCTGCTCGCGCGTGTACGTGTCGAAGGAGGTTCGGGACCGCTTCGTCGAAATGCTGGTCGAGAAGGCGAAGAAGATCAAGGTCGGCAACCCGCTGGAACGCGACGTCTGGATGGGTCCTGTCATCAACGAAGCCGCGGTGAAGACGTACGAGCGCGCGGTCGCGCAGGCGAAGGCCGATGGCGGCAAGATCCTCATCGGTGGAAAGCGCATGACGGGTCCCGAGTTCGAGCACGGGTATTTCGTCGAGCCGACCGTCATCGACGGCCTGCCGGTGACGCATCCGCTCTTCGCCGAAGAATTGTTCGTGCCCATCACCGTCGTCGGCGACGTGCTGTCGCTGGACGACGCGATCCGGCTGGCCAACAACACCGAGTACGGGCTGACCGCCGGCATCTTCTCCGAGGACGACAGGGAAATCGAACGGTTCTTCGACGAGGTCCAGGCGGGCGTGCTCTACGCCAATCGCCGATCCGGTGCGACGACCGGCGCGTGGCCGGGGATCAACCCGTTCGGCGGCTGGAAAGCGAGCGGGTCGTCGGGCCGTGGCACCGGCGGTCCGTACTACGTGCAGCAGTTCATGCGCGAGCAGAGTCGCGTCCGGATTCGGTGACTTGATGCGTGCGAGGGCGCTGGTCGTCGTCGTCCTCCTCCTGTCGTACGGCGCGGTCGGCGCACGGCAGCCCGCCGTGCGCACGGCCGCGCAGCTCCCCGTGCCCGCCAGCGAGATCGCGAGCGCGCTCGGCATCCAGTCGGTCGATCGGGGGCATCTCGTCCTGGACGTCGTGCGGTCGATGCTGGCGATGGGTGTCGGCGAGACTGACGTCCAGCGGCGCATGAGGATGCGCGGACTACTCCTGCACCCGAAGCCGACGCGCGACGAAACCGTTCCGCTTCCACTCGATCCTTCGATCTGGCGCGACACCGTCCTGCAGCGCCAGGTACCCGACGACCAGATCATCACCGCGATTCTGACGGATCGAAACGCCTCGCTCCTCTACCATGGGTTGGCCGGGCTCGACGACGACACGCTGGCCTGGCTGGGACCCGATCGCGAGACGCTGCGGCTGCTGCTGTCGCGTGCGGGCTCGTTCGCGGCGTTCGGGCCGAGCATACGGGTGCGCGCCGGTCGCGTGGTCGTGCCGGGCGGGGCCGACGCCGAGCCGGTGTGGCAGGCGATCATCGGCGCGGATCCGGGTCGTCCCGGCGCGTTCGTGCGACGGCTGTTCGGCGAACCCGCCGGCCGGCTGGCGTGGTTCTACGACGCGCTCGCGCGTCTCGACGAACCCCGGTTGCGATTTGCGTTTGGCGGCCCCGCGCCCACTCAGTCTCGCATCGAGCGCGCGCGCGCGCTCCTGGACGTCTTCCAGACCGCGGGCGAAGAGTGGAGGCCCGACGTCCAGCCGTTCAGCCGACGGCCACTCGATCCGTCGCTGACGCTGACGCTCATGGAGGTCACGGCGGACGGCCGTCTGGTCGGGCCGTCGAGCCGCGCGACCTGGGAGCAGGTGTTTTTCGACGACGATCCGGGCGACGTGACATCCATTCCCAGAATGCTGCCGACGTCGACTCAGACGATGCCCGTCGACGGCGTCTGGCTCACCTCGCGCGTTCATCGCGTCCCGTTCGAGCAGGGTCGGCGGCGTCTCGAAACCGTGCTCTTCGCCCAGCGGATGTTCGGCCAGGCCAGTGTGGAAGATCCGCTGGTCGTCACGACGCTCCGGGGTTACAACGCCTTTCCGGCGCTGATGCAGTCGCTCGAGCGCGCCGGCGTGACGAACGTCACGACGCTCGCAGCTGCCGCCGATCGAGCGCGCGCGCTCAACAGCGTGAAGGACGATGCACGCAGGGAGATTGCCATCGAGCAGTTCCAGGCGACGCTGGGGATACTCGAGCGGATCGTGCGCGGCGGAAGCCTGTCCCGCTCGACGGCCGAATCCCTGATAGGCGGGCTGCTGCGAGTCGACACGACCGACAAGGGCTACCAGGGTCGCCTCGCGGCATGGATCCGAAGCGATCTCATTCCGCGTCTGCCGGAAGCGGCCAACGAGACGCTGGATCCGCTCGAAGACGTGCTCCTCGGCGCGATGAGCGGTGTCGAACGCAACACCGCGCGTCCGCGCGTTGTCGAATGGGAAGGACGGACCTACCACGTCAGCGCGTCGCGGGCCGAAGTTCTCCGGCTGCGGCGTGTGCGACAGCGGCAAGGTGCTCCGTCGCTGAGCGCCTCGCTCGAACAGGTGGAAAAGACCAGCGGCGATCCCGCGGAACGCACGCTGTCCGAGACGCTGACGTCGATCCTGTACGCGTCATATATCGGCGACCCGGATGGTCCTGCCCTCACCGGTGGCAACGTCGCGCTTCGGCACGACTTGGGACTGTCCGGCAGCGCGGGCCTCCGAACCGCGTGGCGACTGCCGAGCGAAGGCCACCATGGATCGAAGGGATGGCGGGTCACAGGCTCGCTGCTCGGGCTCGACGTCGCGCTGGCGAGGCTGGCGCTGCGCCGGATCGACTCGACCCAGATGCCGACCGAATCAAGGCTCGTGTCGTCGGAGCGGCAGACGGCGTCGCTGACGGTGGCGCTGCTGAATCCAGCGTCCCTGAGCGACGCCGCGCGCGACGAAATCGCAGCGGCCGTGGCGCGCGGTCGGCAGCGGCTCACCGGACTGACCGGCAAGCGCGACGAAATCGACGAGGTGGCGCGCGACGCGGGCCTGAGCCCGTGGCGCCGCGAGGCGCTGGCGTGGACCTTCGCTCACGATCGCGAGCGTGTCGAGTCGGCGCTCTCGCTCGTCGAGTTGATGTGGCTCGGCAAACCGCGGTCGTCTGCGTCGGTCTCGCTGGACGACTGGGGCGCCGCCGTGCTGCCACTCAACGGCTGCGTCTGTCTGACGATGCCGCGCGCCCAGCCGTGGGAGTCGTTCACGGGACGGCCGGCCATGGGCCTGCTGGCCACGCAGGGGGCCGACGTGACGATCCTCGTCGCCGAGACGCTGGCGGCGCTCGAGCTCCCAGCCGAGCTCGCGCCCGGCGTCGTCGCGTTCGTGATGCAGGAAGTGATCGATCGAGCGCAGCCCGCGCACTTCGATGACTGGCCCGAGTTCTCGCGCGCCGTAAGCGCGGTGACGCGCGATCAACTGGTCGACTACATCGCCGCGCTGACGGCAGGCGGCCCGCTCATGTCGGTCGCGCGATCAGGCGGCAGCGCCCCCGAGCGGCAATGATCCTTCGTCCTGTCTTCGCGGCGATCGCGGTGGCGGCGGCCCTTGGTGTGGCGCTGCCGGCGCAGGACGCGAAGCCCTCGGTGCGGATCACGTCCCCCGCCGAGGGTGCCCCTCTCACCGGCCCCGTCCGACTCGTTGCCGTCGTCGATCCGCCGGCCGCCAACCAGCTGGTCAAGGACGTGACGTTCTTCGCGGGCGGTCACAAAGTCTGCACGGTGAATCGGCAGCCGTTCCAGTGCGAGTGGGATGCGGGCGACAAGGTTGCCAACATTCGATTCGCGTCGTCGCGCGGCTTGGCAACGGCGGCTCGCTCGTGGCTACCGTCGAGACCCAGGGGTACGGCTACGTCGAGTCCGTAGACGTCGACGTCATCCAGGTGACGGCCGTCGTCACGGATGGCGGCGACCGGTTCGTGAAAGGGCTCACCCAGGCCGATTTCAAGGTCTTCGATGACAACAAGCCGCAGCCGATCACGAGCTTCCGATCGGACAATATCGAGCTCGATCTGGTCGTGGCGCTCGACGTGAGCTCGAGCATGAAGGAGGCGCTGCCCCGCCTCAAAGAGGCCGCGAAGCGGTTTCTCGAAGGTCTCCGGCCGGAGGATCAGGTGACGTTGATCGTGTTCAACGACACGGTGTTCACCGCCGCGGATCGAAGCAAGGATCACGCGTATCGCGTCGGCGCCATCAACCGGCTCGAGGCGTGGGGTGGCACATCGTTGTACGACGCGCTCATCGATTCGTTCAATCGCCTTGGCAGGCGGCCGGGGCGGCGCTCGGTCGTGCTCTTCAGCGATGGGGACGACCAGACGAGTCATGCCGCGCCGGACGAGGCCATCAAGCGGGCCGAAGCCTCCGACGCCACCATCTATGTCATCGGCCAGGGCCGCGCCGTTTCGGCGCGCGAGCTCCAGACCAAGCTCGAACGCTTCGCCAAGACGAGCGGCGGGCGGACGTTTTTCACGGACGACATCGGCCGCCTGGACAGGTTCTTCGACGAAATCCTGGAAGACCTGCGGAACCAGTATCTGGTTTCGTACGCCTACCCCCACAAGGAACGTGACGGTCAGCTCCATCAGGTCCGGCTGGAGGTGGGCGGAGGCCGCTACAAGGTGCGGGCGCGTCAGAGTTACCGCTTGACCCCCAACTGACAGCATCCGTCCCCCCCAGGCTGGAACTGACGTAAACTGAGCGGCGCATGAAGCCGCTGGTATCGTCGGCACTCGGAGCTCTGCTCGCGGCGGCCGCCTTGACGGTCGCGTCCGCGCAGGACCCGCAGCAGCCGCAGCAGCCGGCTTCGACGTTTCGCTCGTCGGTCGATCTCGTCCCCGTCGACATCAACATCATCGACCGCGGAGGCAACCCGGTTAAGGGACTCCAGTCGGGAGATTTCTCGCTGACGATCGACGGCAAGCCGCGGCGGATTGCCTCCGCCCAGTTCGTGTCCACGATCGCCGGCCTGCAACCCGTGCCCGATGCGCCGTCGCACTACACGTCGAACCTGTCGGCGAACAGCGGACGGCTGATCATGCTCGTCATCGATCAGGCCAATATCGGCGCGGGGCGGGGCAAGCTCGTGCTTGACGCAGCGAGCCGGTTCATCTCGCGGCTCAACCCGGCCGATCGCGTGGGGCTCGTGGCCATCCCGGGCGCCGGCCCCCAGATCGACTTCACGGCGAACCATGCGGTCGTGCAGTCGATGCTGCCGAAGCTCGTGGGGCAGGCACAGATCTTCATGACGCAGCGGAGGGTTGGCATCTCCGAAGCGTACCGGCTTCAGCGCGGCGATCGGATCGCGATGAACGAGATGCTGGAACGGGAGTGTCCGGGCGCCACCGCGCAAGACCTCGAGCTCTGCCGGCGGGGCATGCTGGCCGAAGCGCAGTCGATGTACGCAACCGCGCGCGAGCGAACGCGGAACTCGCTGGTCGCGCTGCGATACCTCGTCGAGCGCCTGTCGGCGACGCCCGCGCCGAAGACGGTTGTGTTCATCTCGGAGGGCCTGATCGTCGAGCGCGAGCTCGAGGAAGTGTCCTGGTTGGGCCCGCTCGCTGCACGCGGGCAGATCGTGCTCTACGTCCTGCAGCTCGACGAGCCGATGTTCGACGCCTCGAACTCGAGGATGTCGCCGACGCGGACCGAGGACATCGAGCTCGCCGCAGACGGCCTGAGCCGTCTTGCCGGTCTTGGACGCGGAACCGTGTTCAAGCTGATCGCCAACCCCGACTCCGCGTTTTCGCGTCTAGGTCTCGAGCTCTCTGGTTACTACCTCCTCAGCTTCGAGCCCGAGCCCGGCGATCGCGATGGCAACGTGCACAAGATCAAGGTCGACGTTCCCGGTCGTCAGGGACTGGAGATTCGCGCGCGCACGGAGTTCTCCGTCGATGCGGCAGCATCCAGGACCGAAGAGGCCGTTCTGGCCGACACGCTCAAGGCGCCGCTCCTCGCGAGCGACATCGGGATCAAGCTGTCGGCCTACACGCTGAGGGATCCGGCAGCCGACAAGCTCCGTATCCTCGTGGCCGCCGAGATCGACCGCTCGCTCAATCCCGACGGCAAGATCGTCGTCGCATATACCCTGACCGACGACAAGGGCCGCCTCGTGGCGAGCCAGGTCGATCGTGACGTCAAGACGCCGGTACGCCCGGCTACGAAAACGCAGACGTACACGGGATCGATCGAATCCGATTCGACGGGCGTCCACACGCTCAAGCTTGCTGTCATCGACGACCGCGGCCGACGGGGAAGCGTCGAACACACGTTCCGCGCGGCGCTGACGTCAATCGGTCAGCTTCGCGCGACGGATTTTCTGATCGCTGAGAACCAGGGGTCGACGTCGGGCGGCGTCACGCCGTCGGTTGGCGAGGCGTTCACGACCGGAATGCTGCACGGCTACATCGAGCTGTACTCCGAGTCCGCGGACGTGCTGAAGAATACGACCGTGATGTTCCAGGTCGCGCAGACCGACCAGTCCAGCGCTCTTGATGGCGTCGTCGCGCGGATGCAGCCGGCGCCCGACACTCCCAACCGGCGGGCGGCCGAAGGCGCGGTCCGCATCGCGCTCCTGACGCCGGGAGACTACGTCGCACGCGCGGTCATCAGTATCGACGGACGGCGGGCCGGACAGGTGACGCGGCCGTTCCGTGTCGGGCGCGTCGCGGCGACAACGTCGACGGCGCCGGGAACCAAGCCCCCCACGGCCGGCGCAAAGGCCGCACCCATTCCGTTCACGTCGCGGATTGAGAAATTCGACCGCGGGTCGGTCCTGACTCCGCAGGTTCTCGGGTTCTTCCTCGATCGCATGAACTTCGGCGCACGCGGGGAGCCGAATGCCGGTCCGGCAATCGAGCACGCGCGCGCGGGACGCTTCGACGAGGCCCTCAAGACGCTGAATTCGACCACGGTGTCCGTGCCCTCCGTTTTTCTCACCGGCCTGTCGCTGTACTCGAAGGGACAGCTCGACCCCGCCGCGAACAAGTTCAGGGAAACGCTGAGGCTCGATTCGGAATTCCTGCCGGCCGCCTTTTACCTCGGGTCGTGCTTCGCGGCCGGTGGCCGTGACGACCAGGCGGTGGGCGCGTGGCAGCTGTCGTTGATCACCGAAAGCGAAGCGCCTTTCATCTACACGCTGCTCGGCGACGCGCTGATCAGGCTGAATCAGAACGATCGCGCCCTTCAGATTCTGACCGAGGCGTCGTCGGAATGGCCCGACGATGAGCAGGTCCGGCTGCGCCTGGGTACCGCGCAGGCCGCGGCCGGGAAGCGCACCGAGGCGCTCCAGACACTCGAGCCCTACCTTGCCGCGCACCCCGACGATCACGACCGGCTGCTCATCGCCCTTCGCACGCTCTACCAGGCTCGGGCGGAAGGGAAATCCATCAGGTCGCCCGAAGAAGATCGCGCGCTCTTCACCAAATGGGCCGCTGCCTACAGTGCTGCCAAGGGTCCGCAACAGGCCATGGTGGACCAGTGGCAAAAGGCCATGAACAAGAAGTAGCCGTCGAGCTCGAGTGTCCTGTTTCGAGACGCTTTAACCCCGGTCCAGCCGGACCGGTCTAATCCAACAGCATAAAATTGACGGGGCTTTCCCCAGGCCTCAGATACGCGCCAGAGAAAGAGGTCCTCATGCGCGCAGTGAGTCGATATGCGGCAGCCGCCGCCGTCGTGGTCGCCCTGGTTGGGACGAGCGGTCCAATCGGGCTCGCCGGCGAACAGAAATCGGCGGTGCCGTCGAAGCCGGACGACCGTACGATCGTCCACGTCCTGAATCGTCTCGGTTACGGCCCGACGCCGGGCGACATCGCCCGCGTTCGCGAGCTCGGCCTCCAGGCTTACATCGATCAACAGCTCCAGCCCGGGCGCATCGCGGATACGGACATGACGGTCCGCCTCGCCGGATTACAGACGCTCAACATGAGCACGCGCGAGATGGCAGAGGAGTACTTCCTGCCGGCGCAGATGGCGCGTCGTCAACAGCAGCTGCAGCGCGCGAGAGAAGCCAGAGACGGACAGGATCCCGCGAATCCGTCGTCGACGCCGCCGACACCGGAGACGCGACGCGAGATGCAGACGCCCGAACAGATGGAAGCCGTGCGCATGGAGCGTCAGGCGCTCGGCGAGTTGACCCAGGCCAAGGTTCTTCGCGCGGCGTACAGCGAGCGGCAGCTCGAGGAAGTCATGGTCGACTTCTGGTTCAACCACTTCAACGTGTTCGCCGGCAAGGGGCAGGTGCGCGTCTATCTGAGCGAGTACGAGCGCGACGCAATCCGGCCGCGCGTGCTGGGCAAGTTCCGCGACCTGCTGCAGGCGACCGCTGAAAGTCCGGCGATGCTCTTCTATCTCGACAACTGGCAGAGCTCCGCGCCCGAAGGTGCGCGCACGATGGATCCGGGGGGAACCCGCGGAATCCCGCGCGGATGCCCGGACGTCCTGGAACCGTTCGGCCGGGCGCGCCGCGGCCCGGCGCAGTCGGCCGGCCCGGTCCGATCAATCGGCCGCGCACGCTCGCGGATGTGCCGGCCAACGCCCAGAACCGCCGCCGCGGTCTGAACGAGAACTACGCGCGCGAGTTGATGGAGCTGCACACGCTGGGCGTCGACGGCGGCTACACGCAGAAAGACGTCCAGGAAGTCGCGCGGGCGTTCACCGGCTGGACCATCGCGAATCCACGCCAGGGCGGCGGCTTCCGGTTCGAGCCGCGGATGCACGACGACGGCGAGAAGATGGTGCTGGGCCAGAAGATCAAGGCGGGTGGCGGACAGAAGGACGGAGAGCTGGTGCTCGACATCCTGGCCGCTCACCCCTCGACGGCCCGCTTCATCGCGACGAAGCTGGCGCGGCGGTTCGTGTCCGACGAGCCTCCGAAGTCGCTGGTCGATCGCGCCGCCGATCGATTCCGGCGCACCGAGGGTGACATCCGGGAAGTCGTTCGCACGATCGTCACGTCGCCCGAGTTCTTCGCGGCCGAGGCGTATCGCGCCAAGGTCAAAACGCCCTTCGAGTTCGTGGTGAGCGCCGTGCGCGCCACCGACACCGATCTCGTCAACGCCCAGCCGCTCGTTCAGACCGTGCGGAACCTCGGCATGCCCCTGTATGGATGCCAGCCGCCGACCGGGTATGCCGACAAGGCCGAAGCGTGGGTGAATACGGGCGCGCTGCTCAACCGCATGAACTTCGCGGTGTCGCTGACCGCGTCGCGTCAGCAGCGTGGCGTCAAGCCGGCCCAGCCGCGCGTAGCAGCCGGTCCGACGATCACGAGCGACGCCCTCATCGCGTCGGCGCTCGCGGGCGACCTGTCGGAATCGACCGCTGCGACGGTTGCAAAAGCGACGGCGCCCTCGCAGTCGCTCGCGCTCGTGCTCGGCTCGCCGGAATTCCAGAGAAGGTAGGTCGCCATGATTTCCAGACGAGTATTCCTGAAAGACGGCGGGCTGGCGCTGGTGAGCCTCGGCTTCGCGCCTGAGTTCCTGGCGCGGACGGTGGCGGCCGCCGGCGCGCCGAAACGCCGTGTCCTGGTGACCATCTTCCAGCGTGGCGCGGTCGACGGTCTCAACATGATCGTGCCGTTCGGCGAGCGCGACTACTACTCGGCGAGGCCGAGCATCGCGATCGGCAGACCGGGCTCGTCGGCGGACTCGGCCGTCGACCTCGACGGGTTCTTCGGGCTGCACCCCAGGCTCGCGCCGCTCAAGCCGCTGTACGACGCGCGGCAGCTCGCGATCGTCCACGCGTGCGGTTCGCCCGATGGGACGCGGTCCCACTTCGATGCGCAGGACTACATGGAGTCGGCGACGCCCGGCGTCAAGAGCACGCCGGACGGGTGGTTGAACCGCTGCATGCACGCGCGCGAGCACGAGAAGGCCACGCCCTTTCGCGCCGTGGCGATGGCGCCGCAGCTCCCGCGCGCCCTGCAGGGTCTCGCGCCGGCGCTGGCCATCGGACAGATCGGGCAGTTCGGCATCCGCGCCGGTCAGTCCACCGACATGGTCCAGGCCTCGTTCGAAGCTGAATACGCGGCTGCCGCCAACAACGTGTTGAACAAGACCGGCCGCGAGGCGTTCGACGCGGTGCGCATGCTCAAGAATGCGGACCCGAGCAAGTACGCGCCCGAGAACGGCGCGGAATACCCGCGCTCTCCCTACGGGGATGCGTTGAAACAGATCGTGCAACTCATCAAGGCAGACGTGGGTCTTGAAATCGCGTTCGCGGAAACGGGCAACTGGGATCATCACGTGCAGGAAGGCGCGGCCGTTGGACAGCTGGCCAACCGTCTGGCTGATTTTTCTGGCGGCATCGCCGCGATGGTGCGAGACCTCGGCGATCGCATGGCCGACGTCGTGATCCTGACGATGTCGGAGTTCGGCCGCGCCGTGGCCGAGAATGGCAACCGCGGCACCGATCACGGTCACGGCAACGCCATGATGATCATCGGCGGCGGCGTACGCGGCGGAAAGATCTACGGCAAGTGGCCGGGGCTGGCGCGCGAGCAGCGCTACGAGGGCCGCGACCTCGCGGTCACGACGGACTTCCGCTCGGTGTTTGCCGAAGTGGCGCAGGACCATCTCGGGTTGACGAACACCGGCCACGTATTCCCCGGGTTCAGCGGACCGTTGAGCGTTGGCGCGATGGGGTGAGGCCGACTTCGGCTACACTCCACCCGTGCAAATCGGCGAACTCCCGACGCCGTCCGTTCTCGTCGATCAGCCGCGTCTCGAGCGCAACCTCGATCGGATGCAATCGGCCGCTTCCGCCAGTGGTATCCGGCTGCGGCCTCACGCGAAAACCCACAAATCGCCCGAGCTGGCGCGCGTCCAGGTCGGACACGGTGCGGTCGGCATCTGCTGCGCCAAGCTCGGTGAGGCCGAGGTGTTCGCGCGTGCCGGCATCGCCGACATCCGCATTCCGTACCCGCTGAATCCGGTCAACGCCGATCGCCTCCTTCGACTTCGCGAGGCCACGCATCTGTCGTTCATCGTCGACGACCTCGAGGTTGCGCGCGCCTGGTCCGCGGCCATCGGCCAGACGGACGAGCGGGTTGACGTGCTCGTGAAAGTCGACGTCGGCTTCCACCGGTGCGGGATCGATCCCGGGGCCGCGGGCGCCGCTGAAATGGTTGCGAGCGTCGCCGACGTGCCGGGTCTCCGGCTCGTGGGCCTGCTCAGCCATGCGGGACACGGGTACGGCGCGGGGTCCGAGAGCGAAACCGAGGCGATTGCAGCGGCCGAGGCACGGCTGCTGACGGAGCTCGCTGCGCAAGTCGAGCAACGTGGTGTGCGCATCGACGAGATCAGCGTTGGCGCAACGCCTACGGCGCGGTTCAGCCTGCAGCAAACGGGCATCACCGAGCTGCGTCCCGGGAACTACATCTACTACGATCGAACGCAGGTCGGGCTCGGCTCGGCAACCTGGGATGATTGCGCGTTGACCGTGCTGGCGCGCGTCGTCAGTACGCCGGCCGCGGATCGCGTCATCCTCGACTGCGGCAGCAAGACGCTCACGAACGATCAGGCCCGAGGCTTCGCCAGCAGCCCAGGCTACGGCGCCATTTTGAGGAGCATCGATGCGACCGTTCCGGACGAGTCGCTGCTGATCGAGCGGTTGTCAGAAGAGCACGCGAACGTGAAGGTGCTCGATGGCCGGTCGCGTCTGAAGACGGGCGATCTCGTTCGTGTCGTGCCGAATCACTCCTGTGTCGTGTCCAATCTCGTCGACGCCGTCTGGCTCGTCAGCGGCGAAACGGTGCTCGACGAGCTTCCGATCGCGGCCCGCGGCCGGATCGCTTAGAATGAACGCCTCATGCCCAAAGAGCTGCCCGGTGAAGCCCTCGGCCTGGTGGAAACGCGGGGGCTGGTCGGGATGGTCGAAGCGGCCGACGCGATGGTCAAGGCAGCCAACGTGGTCTTCGTGGGCTGGCAGAAGGTCGATGCGGGACTCGTGACAGCCATCGTTCGCGGCGACGTGGCCTCGGTCAAGGCGGCCACGGATGCGGGCGCCGCCGCCGCGCGGCGCGTCGGAGAGCTCGTCGGCGTGCACGTCATTCCGCGCCCGGCCGACGGCCTCGACAAAATCTTTCCGATCGGCTGAGGCCCCCGGCCTCTAGCCCCTAGCCTTTCTTCCGCCGCTTGCGTTTGCGCGCGGCGTGCGCGCGGGCGGTCAACTCTCTGAACCCTGGCTCCGTTCCCACGACGAGCAACGGCTGTGACGGATCGCGCAACAGGTTGTAGAACTCCCCGCGCGAAGTACGGGCGTAGACCTCGCGTCCGTCTGTCAGCAGCGTGATCGATCCGCCGCCGCCGATCGCCTCGAACAGCCGTATTCCGAACCGGGACCGCAGCGTCTCCAGCAGCAGCCTGATGCGCGCAATCGTCAGGCCCTGACGACGCAGGTCGGCCAGCACCATCAGCTCCAGCAGATCGACCGGCGTGTATCGTCGCTCGGTGAAGCCGCCAGCGGCGGTAGGTTTTGCCGCGACTGCAGACTGGAAGAGGCGTCGAGCGTCCCACCACTGAAGCTGCCGCGCGGTCAAGCCCGTCAACGACGCGACCTCGCGGGAGCTGTAGGTGTTCTTGAGCTGCATCAGTTTCTAGCGGGCTCCCATTGTCGCCGCAATGGATGTTGCGCCTTGAGCTCCCTTGAAATCCTTGTCGGTCAGGCCGCCCTCGCTGTGTGTGGCGTAGGTCAGGGTGACCCGCTTGTAGTTGACGAGGATATCGGGATGGTGGTCCGCCGCTTCGGCGTCGAAGCCCAGCCGGACGATGAACGCCACCGCATCCGTAAAGCCCGCGAAGGTGAACTGACGGCGGATGGCCGCGCCGTCAAGCGTCCATCCCGGAAGGGTTTTGAGCCGCTCCTTCGCCTCTGATTCGCCGATGGTAGCCATGCCCGAGAGCATACTCCCGAACCGGTTCGGGAACCCTGGCTGGCATTTGACGTCTAACGGTGTTAGTCTTGTGAACACTGTTCAATCGACCTATTTCAAAGGGGTTTTCTTGGGTGTCAAGGAGCGTCAGGAGCGGGATCGGGAGGCGGTGGCCAGGGCCATTCTGGACGCCGCGCGGGATCTGTTCGTCGCCGAGGGCTATCACAACGTCTCGATCAGGAAGATCGCGGAACGCATCGAATACAGCCCGGCGGCCATTTACAGCTACTTCCCGAGCAAGGACGACATCTTCTTTGCGCTCGCCGAGGAAGGATTCCGCACCCTCTGCGCGCCGGGTGCCGTGTGCGCAGAACAGACGGATCTCCTGCAGATGATTCGCGGGCCGTTCCTGCGGGTTTACGAATTCAGCAAGTCGCATCCGGAGTATTTCGCACTGATGTTCGTTGACCGCACGGTTCCACGCATCAGCAAGGACTGGGGAAGGTTCGGTTTCGTGCGTGACATGCGGACGCAGATCGGGGCCGGCATCCAGCGCGCGATCGACTCGGGACTGTTTCCGAAGGGCACGCACCCCGATGCTGTTTTCAGAATCCTGATAACGGCCATTCATGGCGCCGCGGTCACGCGGCTGTGCAATCGCGCAGCGCCCGGCGAGGACGCCGACGCGCTTGCCCGTGACACGCTGGAGGCGGCGCTCACGGGGCTCCGGACCGGATTCACAACGACGTTCGTTCCAGTACCGTGTGCGGAAACTACAGCGAATGAGTGAGGCTCGTGTTATGACTCGTCGGCGTTTTCATCTCGTGGGATCGGGAGCCCTTCTACTGTCGGCAGCATCGTTCCTGGCGGCGTGCTCCACGCAGGCCACGGGTGCGGTAGGCACGAGCTCGGCGCCTGAACCGCTGTCGATCTCGACGACGGCGGTCGAGAGCCGGCCGATCGATCGCTACATTCGTGTGACCGGGTCGCTCATGGCGGACGCGCAGGCGGAAGTCAGCGCGGAAACGTCCGGGCGTGTCATCGAGACGCCGGTCGAACGCGGCACGCGCGTGTCGCAGGGCGCACTGCTCGTCCGCATTTCGCCGGCGGAGACCTCGGCGCAGCTCCAGGAAGCCGAAGCCAACGCCGCGCAGATTGAGGCGCGACTCGGCCTGGCGCCGGCCCAGGCGTTCGACCGCACGCGGGTGCCGGACGTCATGAACGCGAAGGCGTCGCTCGATCTTGCGCAGGCCGAGTTCACCCGCATGCAGTCGCTGCTCGACCAGAAGGTGATCTCGCAGAGCGAGTTCGACCAGCGGCGCACGCAGCTCGAAGCGGCCCGCCAGGCCTACCAGTCCGCGCTGAACGTCGCCGATCAGTCGTACCGCTCGCTCGACGCGGCTCACGCCCGCATCTCGCTGGCGCGCAAGGCCGTTGCCGACACGGCCGTCCGCGCGCCCCTCAACGGCCTCGTTGCCGAGCGGCTGGTCAGCGTCGGTGACTACGTCACGCGCGGCACGCGCGTCGCCAGCGTGGTGCGAATCGATCCGCTCCGCGTGGCACTCAGCGTGCCGGAACAGTACGTCCCGCTCGTGAGAGTCGGGCAGGCGGTCCGCTTGACGGTGGATGCGTACCCGGGCCAGGAATTCGCGGCGACGGTGCGGTTCGTGTCGCCGGCACTTCGCTCGGACCAGCGCGCACTGACCGTCGAGGCGCTCACGGCGAACGCAGACGGACGCCTGAAGCCGGGACTCTTCGCGACCGCCCTCGTCCGGCAGCCCGATGCCGCGCCCGCACTCATGGTCCCCGCGACAGCCGTCGAGACGATCGCCGGCACGAGCCGGGTCTACGTCGTCAAGAACGGCCGGATCGAGCAGCGCATCGTGACGCTCGGCGAGCGAATCGATCCGCAGATCGAGATCACCAGTGGCGTCGCCAAGGGCGACGTCGTCGCGACCGAACCCAAAGGCCGTCTCTCGGACGGCCAGGCTGTCAAAACCAATTAATCGCGCGTCCTGAACTTGAACGTCGAACTTCAGCTTTCGTGCTTCGTGCGCTCTGAGATCAAGTTATGCAGTGGCTTGCTTCACTCTCCGTTCGTCGACCGGTCTTCGCGACGGTCATCACACTCTCGCTGACAGTCGTCGGCGCCTTCGCATTCACGCGGCTCGGGCTCGATCGATTCCCGAAGGTCGATTTTCCGACCGTCGTCGTCACCACCCGCCTTCCGGGCGCCGCGCCTGAGGAAGTCGAGACGGAAGTCACCGACAAGATCGAGGAAGCCGTCAACACCATCAGCGGCATCGACGAGCTGCGCTCGAACTCTTCGGAAGGCGTCTCGCAGGTCATCGTCGCCTTCCTGCTCGAGAAGGATGGCGACATCGCCGCGCAGGAAGTCAGGGACCGCGTCAACCGCGTGCTGCCGCTGCTGCCGCGGACCATCGATCAGCCTATGGTCGAGAAATTCGATCCCGACTCCGCGCCCGTGCTGACGCTCGCCGTGTCTGCGAACGCGCCGATTCGCGACATCACCGAATACGCGCACAAGACGCTGCGACGCCAGCTCGAGAGCGTCAGCGGCGTCGGCCAGGTCGTCGTCGTCGGTGGACGCGCGCGGCAGGTCAACGTGCTGCTCGACGCCGATCGCCTGCGGGCCTACAACCTGACCGTCTCGGATGTGTCCCGCGCGCTCGAGACGCAGAACGCCGAGATTCCCGGGGGCCGTATCGAGCAGGGCGCCACCGCGATGACGCTCCGTACGCGCGGCCGCGTGAACTCCGTCGCCGCCTTCGGCGACATCGTCGTGCACCAGCGCGACGGGCATCAGGTACTGCTTCGTGACGTGGCGACGGTCGAGGACGGCATGGCCGAAGCCGAGACGACCGCCAATCTGAACGGTGAGTCTGCGGTGCTGCTGACGATCCGCAGGCAATCGGGCACGAACACCGTGCAGGTCGTCGAGGCGGTCAAGGAGCGCCTGGCAGAGGTCGCGCCGCTGGCGCCTGCCGGCTACGAGACCCGCGTGGTGCGGGATCTGTCGGAATTCATCAAGGCATCCATCTCGAGCGTCGAGGAGCATCTCATACTCGGGTCGATCCTCGCGGCGGCGGTGGTTCTGGTGTTCCTGTGGAACTGGCGATCGACGATCATCGCCGCCATCGCCATCCCCACCTCGATCATCTCGACGTTCGGGCTCATCTGGTACCAGGGCTTCACGCTCAACTCGATGACGATGCTCGCGCTGACGCTCGCCGTCGGCATCGTCATAGACGACGCCATCGTCGTGCTCGAGAACATCTACAGGTTCGTCGAGGAGAAGGGGCGTCCGCCGATGCAGGCCGCCATCGAGGCGACCCGCGAAATCGGTCTGGCCGTTCTCGCGACGACGCTGTCGCTGGTGGCGATTTTTGTGCCCGTCGGCTTCATGGGCGGGATCGTGGGCCGGTTCATGACGAGCTTCGGCTTCACCATGTCGTTCGCCATCATGGTGTCGCTGCTCGTCAGCTTCACGCTGACGCCGATGCTGGCGGCCCGCTGGATTCGGATGAAGCCGCGGCGTGAGGACGCGCAGGGACACGAGATTCACGATGCCGGCAGCAAGGGCAATCGCCTCTTCAGCGCGGTGGATTCGGGCTACACCAGGGTCCTGAGCTGGTCGCTCGCGCACCGCGCGATCATCGCCGGCATCGCCGTGCTCGTCCTCCTGAGCAGCGTGCCGCTCTTCATGATCGCGAACAAGAACTTCCTGCCGCTCGACGATCAGTCCGAGTTCGAGGTCGGCCTCCGCGCGCCGGAGGGGACCAGCCTCGAGGCGACCGAGATCATCGCCAACCGGATTGCGAGCCGCATCCAGCAGATGGAGGGCGTCAGCTACACCCTGGTGTCGGTGGCCGACGATCCGGCGCACACGCAGAATCTCGGAACGATCTACGTCAGGCTCGCGCCGGTCGGCGCGCGAGATCGCGATCAGTTCGAGCTGATGAACGCGGTCCGGACGGAAGTGCTGCCAGCCGTGGGCCTGCCCAACCTGCGCACGGGCGTGAGGCCCGTGGCGACGATCGGCGGCGGCGGCAACCAGAATGCGGAGATTCAGTTCACGATCAGCGGTCCCGACCTCAAACGGCTCGAGCAGTACGCGGGAGCGATTGTGACTGCGGCCAAAGCGGAACACGGGGTCGTAGACGTCGATACGTCGCTCAACGTCGGCAAGCCCGAGCTCTCGGTTCACATCGACCGGCTGAAGGCGGCGGATCTGGGCGTGAAGGTGTCAGACGCGGCGGACGCGCTGCGCCTCCTCGTCGGTGGCGACCAGGTGACGACTTACAACGAAGGGGGCGAGCAGTACCGAAGTGCACGTCCGCGCGGTCGAGGGTCATCGGCAGACGTCGTCCGCGATCGGCCGGCTGACGGTTCCCTCGGACCGTCTGGGCAGCGTGCCGCTCGAGAACCTGGCGCAGTTGACGCCGGGCACGGCGCCCTCGGAAATCAACCGGCTGAACCGGCAGCGTCAGGTGACCGTCTTCGCCGGCCTGCTGCAGGGCGTGTCGCAGGTTCCCGCGATGGACGCGATGACGCGCGCGGCGGAGAACCTCGGCATGGGACCGGGCTACAGCACGCGCTTCGCCGGACGCTCGCGCGAGCTCGGGCGCGCGGCCCAGAACTTCCTCATCGCGTTCGGGCTGTCGCTCGTCTTCATGTATCTGATCCTGGCTGCCCAGTTCGAGTCGTGGCTGCATCCCATCACGATCCTGCTGTCGCTACCGCTGACGTTGCCATTTGCGCTGCTGTCGATCATCATCACGAGACAGTCGCTGAACATCTTCTCAGCGCTCGGCCTGCTCGTGCTGTTCGGGGTCGTCAAGAAGAACTCGATTCTGCAGATCGACCATGCCAATCAGTTGCGCGAACGCGGGATGGAGCGGGATGCGGCGATTCTGCAGGCCAGCCGCGACCGGCTGCGGCCGATCCTGATGACCACACTGGCATTCGTCGCCGGCATGGTGCCCCTGGTCCTCTCGAGCGGAGTCGGTTCGGCGACCAATCGGGCGATCGGTTTCGTTATTATTGGAGGTCAGTCACTCGTGTTGCTGCTCACTCTCGTCGCAACCCCGGTGGCGTATTCGCTCTTCGACGACGCCTCGACGATCAGATTCTCGCGTCTGTTCCGCTGGCGTCGCGCGGCGGTGGCGACGACGTCGCTGCTGGCGCTCACGCTCTGGTCGTCGAGCGCCGTTGCGCAGTCGGTCGTCAGCCCCGCTCAGCCGCCGCAAGCGGCACAGGGCGAGACCCTCATGCGCATCACGCGCGACCAGGCGATTCAGCTGGCGCTCGAAAACAACCCGGATCTGGCCGTGAGCCGGTACGGCCCGGCTATCAGCGACGCGCGCGTGGCTGAGGCACGCGCGGCGTTCGTGCCGACGCTGGACTCGTCGTTCCTGCGCAACAACCAACAGCTGCCCGCGACGAACCTCTTCGCGGGCGCCGACGGCGTCCAGACGAATCTCTGGTCGTCCAACGTCGCCGTCAACCAGCGGCTGCCGTGGGGCGGCGCGTCCTACTCGCTCGGGTTGGATTCGTCGCGCACGACGACCGACAGCCTGCTCTCGAGCCTGAATCCAGAGCTGGCCGCTGGGCTCGCAATGGGGTACAGGCAGCCGCTGCTGCGCAATTTCCGGATAGATCCCGAGCGCGCGGCGCTCGACATCACCATGCGGAACCGCGAGATCGCCGGCACGGACCTGCGGGAACGAGTCGTGTCGACCGGCGCGGATGCGGAACGCGGGTACTGGGCGCTGGTCGCGGCGCTTGCGCTCGTGGACGTGCAGCAGCGGTCGCTCGACCTCGCGGTGGAGCTCGAGCGGACGAATCGGGCACGCGTCGACGTCGGCCAGTCGCCGCCGCTCGACCTGGTCTCCGCGCGCGCCGAGGTGGCGCAGCGGCAGGAGAACCTGATCATCGCGCGAACGGCCGCGCTCCAGGCCGAGGACCTGCTGCGGACGCTCGTCATCGATCCCAAACGCGATGACTACTGGCGAATCCGGCTCGACCCGGCGGATCGGGTGCCGGCGGTTGCCGGTCCGCCCGACATCGATGCCGCGGTGCGGCGCGCGCTCGCCGAACGCACGGATCTCGATCGTGCGCGCAAGGAGATCGCCAACGTCGACACCGACATCAAGCTGTCGAAGAGCGAAACGCTTCCGGACCTCAGCCTGCAGGCGAACTATCTCGCCGACGGATCCGGCGGCACCCGGCTTCTGCGGACGCCCGGATTCCCGGGGTCGGTGATCGGATCCGAGCAGACCAGCTTTGGCAGCGTCCTCGGACAAACGTTCAGCGGCGACTTTCCGACCTGGACGGTCGGGATGACGTTCAGCTACCCGCTGGGCAAGAGCGCGGCGGACGCCACTCTCGCGCGGGCGCGCGTGGAACGCGATCAGGCTGCGGCACGGCTGCGCAGCCTCGAAGTGATCGCCGTCCGTGAAGTCCGCCAGACCGCGCTGCGGCTCGAGCAGAATCGTCAGCGGATCGAGACGACCCGACTGGGGCGCGAGCTCGCGGAACAGCGACTCGAAGCCGAGCAGAAGCGGTTCGAGGTGGGCATGTCCACCAGCTTCCTCGTGATCCAGGCGCAGCGCGACCTGGCCATCGCCCGGAACAACGCGCTGCAGGCGCTGCTCGATTACCAGCTCGCGGTGATCGCCTTCGAGGCCGCGCAGCAGACCCCGCAGCAGACGCTGCCGGCGCTCTTGCGTCCGCAGTAACGACTGGTTATCAGCCGAATCGGCTCGGCGAGGTTGCCGTCAGAGCCGGATCGGCCTTGTCATCCAGCAGAAGATCGGCGGTCAGCGCCGCCGTCAGCGGCGCCAGCAGGACGCCGTTGCGGAAGTGTCCGGTTGCGTAGATCAGACCCTCGACGGCAGCGGACCGGCCGATGATGGGCATGCCGTCGGACGTCGCCGGCCTGAGACCGGCGCGCGCGTCGAGAAACGTCGCGCGCCACGCTTCCGGCAGCAGCTCGCAGACTGCGTCCAGCAGGTCGCGCACGCCCGCAGCTGTCGTCCGCTCGTCGAACCCCACATCCTCCACCGTCGCACCCACGAGCACGGTGCCATCGCGCCACGGAACGACGTAGCAGTCTCTGCCCCAGAGGATGTGCGTCAGCGGGTGCCCTTTCCACGCGAGTCGCAACAGTTGGCCGCGCACGGGCCGCACGTCGCGGGCGGCTGGCTCGGCTGGGTCGAGATGCCCGGACCAGCTGCCGGCAGCGAGGACGACGTTCGTCGCTGACCACGTCGCGCCATCGTCTGCAGTGACATCCAGGTGATCGCCTGGGCGAGTGATGGCCGTGATGCGGCGGCCGGTTTCGAGCTCCGCGCCATGTCTGACCGCGCCCCACGCGAGCGCCTCGGTGAGCGCGGTGACCGCGACGTAGCCGTGCATCGGCGCGAGCAGCGCGCCGCGGTTCGAGTCCGGCAGCGCCGGTTCGATGCGGCGGGCGTCATCGGTGTCGAGCCACTGCAGGCTGGCGTCCCCGGAACCTGCGGTCGCGCGGAGCGAGTCGGCGGCTGCGTCGTCCGCGGCGAGCTCGAGTGATCCGCAGCGTCGATATTCCACGTCGATGCCCGAGTCAGCGGAGGCGTCGCGGACGAAGTCGTCGAACATGTCGAGGCTGCGAAGCATCAGCGGGAAGAGGGCGCCGCGGTCGTGCGCTTCGATGTACGGCGCCAGCACGCCCGCCGACGCCTGCGTCGCGCCCGCGGCGACCGAGCGCGCCTCGATGATCCGCACTTTGGCGCCGCGCCGAGCGAGCTCGCGTCCCACCGCGCACCCGACAATCCCCGCGCCAATGACGATGACGTCCGCCTGCGGCACCGGTCGATCATACCGGGGACACTCAAACGGGACAGTCACGTTTGACTGTCCCCGGAGCGGCAAACAACTTGCGGTGGTTGCCCTCACACGAGGTGCTTTTTCATGCCCCGAACCGCAAGGCGATTCATCGACGGCCTCACGTATCACCTGCTCAATCGAGGAAATCGTCGACAGACAGTTTTCTCTCAACCTGTTGACTACGAAGTCTTTCTCACGACGCTCGCTGATGCGCTCGAGAAGGTGCCGATCGGCGTGCTGGCCTACTCCGTCATGCCGAATCACTTCCACTTGGTCGTCTGGCCACAATCGGGCGTTGAGATTTCTGCGTTCATGCGGTGGCTGATGAATGCGCATATTCGGCGACACCACCGGTTTCGAGAGCTCTGGGGAACGGGTCACCTGTACCAGGGTCGGTACAAGGCGTTTCCCGTGCAGACCGACCACCACCTCCTCACCGTACTGCGCTATGTAGAAGCCAACCCGCTGCGCGCGAAGCTCGTGCCGCGAGCGGAAGCGTGGGGCTGGTCGAGCCTCTCACGCCCCACCGCTCAGGACGGACGTCAACTGCTGACGCCTTCGCCTATCCGTCGTCCAGACAATTGGTTAGGAATCGTGAACGAGCCGTTGACGGCAAGCGTCTACGACGAGCTCCGGCACGCCGCACAACGTCAAATCGCTTTTGGCGACCCCGACTGGATTCGATTTGTCGAAGGCAAGAGGCAGGAGAACGGGGGCGAACGCAAAAAGCAGGAGAACACGGGGACACTCAAGGTTGAGTGTCCCCCGTGACTGTCACGTTTGAGTGTCCCGGTTGAGTGTCCCCGCTACTGCTGCTGCGACGTCGTTGGACGGCGGGCGCCGGGACGGCCGGCGTCCAGGTCGTTCCAGTTCAGGATCGCGTTGAAGCCGAGGAAGAACGTCCCCTGCGTCTGCCAGCGCCAGAATGGACGAATCGCAAACATGACGACGTGGCCCTGACCGACGGGGGCGTCGATGACCTGCGCGCGGTTCGCCAGCGCCTGACCGCCGGACAGCACGCCCGACAGCAACATGTCGTCGGCGCTGGACGGGAACGACATGACGACCCGCGGCCGCTCTGCTGCGTCGCCGGCCGCCGAACCCGCCGCGGCCTCCACCGCCGCCGCCGCCACCGCCGCGACCGAAGCCCTGCTCGTCAGCTGCGCCACCACGCCCTCGACCTGCTGGCGCCGGGGGCGCCGCCGGATTGTCCGGATCCCAGACGGAGAGCCGCTGCTGCCCCGCCGTCGCCATCGGCGTCGTGTTCATGCCGACGCCTCCGCCGCCATCGCCGCCGCGTCCGCCGCCGAATCCCCCGAATCCGCCGCCGCCCGCATTGAGCACCGGATCCTGACTGAAATAGACGGGCACCTGCGCGTCGATAGCCGTACGCAATCGGACTCCGTCGATCCGTGAACACGCCCCGCATGACCGAGCCGCGCACGAACAATCCGTCGGGACTCTCGACGCTGACGCCGGAGGTCACGTTGTACTCGGGGAAGATCGTCGCCGTCGATCCTTCGGTGATCAGCGTGCCGCCCTGCCGCACGAACTTGACGAGCTCCATCAGCCCGTCCCATCCCATGCCGCCGCGGATGTCGTCAGCCTGATCCTGCGCGCCCAGATTCGGCGTCTCCGGCGTCTTCTTGTACGGCAACGGGAGCGATCCCGTCTTGGGAATGCCGTTGACCTGCGACTGCGCGTTGCCGCCCACGTGCGGGAAGATGATGACGTCGTACTTCTGGCGCAGGTTGCCCTCGCGGAGCTTGATGTCGCCGAAGTAGTCATACGGCACGCCGTACGTATCGAGCGCCGCCCGCACCCATCCTTCGTTCTGCGTGTTCGACCACGCGTGAACGTAGCCGATCCGCGGGACGTCGAGATCGTGCATCGCGACCGAGGGCGCGGACGCCGAGGCCATTCCGGCGATGCCGAGCTCTTTCATCGTCGGCTCGAGCTGCGCGCGGTTCGCGCTGGGAATGATGAAGGCCCCGGCGCGGAACTTGCGCCCGCCGAGCTCGAAGTCCTCCTCGGCCGCCTGCATGCGCACGTCCTTGTGCCTGAACCGAAATGCCATCAGGTTGTTGTCGGTCGTGTGATCGATGACGACCACTGCACCCGTGCCCTCGATGCCGCCAGGCGCCTTCGCGTCGGCGGTCAGCAGCGTGGTCGCGCCGTCGAGGATCGCCTTGTCCGAGACCGGCTTGATGGCCACGTTGCGCATCAGCTGGAACGTCCAGCCGGTGTCGTCGTACGGACGCGGGTTGGCCGGCGCGTAGTTCTGAATCGAGAAGTACATCTCGGCCAGCGTGCGGTACGGCTGGTCCCCCTTGACGACGTAGTCGCCCGCTTCGACCGCGACGGTCCCCGCCTTGAACGCGGCGCTGGCCCGATGAACCTCGAGCCCCTGACGGCGCAGCTCGTTGACGGCATCAGCCGCGTCCTGCTTTCCGTCGCTGGCCGGCAGGGATCACCCAGCCGTACGTCGGACCGTTCTTCCCTTTGTCAACGGCGCGCTTGTTCTTGATCCAGTAGTTCTCGAGATAGGTTTCCCGGTTCTTCGCGACGGAATTCAGCGCGATGAGCAGCGCGGACTGCTGGATGTTGGTGTTGTTCCGCGGCCCCCACTTGATCGTCGGCAGCGGCGGATTCGGCCGGAACCACTCGCGGCTCGTGACGTTCGGCGGGGCTGTCTGCTCGCGCAGATCCGGACCGTAGCTCGCGACCTCGTAGAAGCGGCCGATCGCGTTGTGCGAATGCGCGATGAAGAACATGTAGTTCGGGACCCAGCCGTCATAGAAGCCGTAGGTCCAGACGCCCGGCACGCCCCGCTTCGTCATCTCCATGACTTCCGTCTTCGCCAGCAGCCACCACTCGTCGATCGTGATGGGATCGATCTGCTCGTTGTACGGTCCGGTTCCGGTGGACGCATACAGATAGATCTGCGCCTCGTGCAGGTCGTGGAGGATGGTCGGCTTCCAGTCGAGGAAGGTCTTCGTCACGTTCCTGGTCAAGGCCAGGAACTGGCCCATGCCGTCGCGGTTGTTGTCGTGGGCCACGTACTTGCCCCAGTACATCAGGGGCAGCCGCGTCTCGTTGTCGGGCCGCTTCTTGTTGAAGTAGTAGGTGTCGACCGTGCTTCTCACGGCCGTCTACCTCGATCACCGGCGTGATGAGCGTGATCACGTTGTTGCGGATCGCCTGGATGAACGGCGTCTCTTCGACGGCCAGTCGGTACGGCAGCTCGATCAGCATTTCCGGACCGCCGGTCTCGCGCCGAGTGCATGCCACTGGTGACCCAGTAGATCGGCTTGGCCGTCCGGATGAGCTGCTGCGCCTGCTCCTCGGTCGTCTTGCGCGGATCGGTCAGCGACGCGAGCATGCCCTTGTATTTGTCGATCTGCTTGATCGTCGCCTCGTCCGCGACGGCGAGCAGCACCATGTCGCGTCCTTCTTCCGTCTTGCCAATGCGCCACATCGTGATCCGGTCGGATGCCTTGTCGATCGCTTCGTAGTAGCGATAGATGTCCTTGGCGTACGTCAGCTCGCCGGGCGTGCCGGGCATGCGGCCGAAGAACTTGAGCGGCGTCGGGATCGTGTCGGAGGCGGGCAGGTGATCCACCAGCTCGGTGCTGATGCGCGGATCCTGGGTGTACTCCTTGATCTTTGCCGTGTATTCCTCATCGATTTTCTGTTTCGGCGGCTGTGGACGCGTTTGTGCCTGGGGGGTCAGTCCCGGCGTGACGAGGGTCAACAGCACCAGTGCGAGCGCGAAGCGAACCAGCGGACTTCGCAGCGGGGCGCGGCTCATACATCCTCCTGAAAAGTGCAGAAGCGTGGCGCAATGGTACAACATCGCCCAAGGGACCGTGCGGCGGCGCGCCACTCAGCGAGGATGTGCGAAGAGTTGTGCTCTCGAGGCTGGCTGGATTACTTCGGCCTCCAGGCGTCGGGCCTGAGCTTGCCGCCCCAGCCCCAATAGACGGGCTCGGACTGTTTCACCGGCCGCTGCGGAGGTACGGGACCCACGACGAGCCCGATACTGCTGACCGTGGACGTCGAGGGTGACGGGTACGGCGCGTACACGTTCACGTTGTCGTACACGTTGCCGTAGGGGTAGGGGATCCGATGTCTGCTGCGCAGGCGAGCGCCCGTTGAGACGTACACGGGTACCGGCACCGCGATTTCGTACACGACCGGCCGCTCCTGCTCGACGACGACGACCTGTGGAGCCGGGGGATCCGGTTGTGTCGCTTTTCCGAGAAGATCCGTCGGCGGTGTCGTCGGCGCTGGAGTCCGGCCGCTCTTGATCATCGCGATGATGACGCGATCGCTCACGCCGGCGTCACGCAGCTTCTTCAACGTCGCGCCATCGACCGGGTACACGCGCGCATCCACTTCGATCAGGGCCACGAGCACATCGTCGCTGAGCCCGCTCCGGGTGAATTCGATGATCTCCTGGAGCGTGATCGCGTCAGCGCGCGCGGGCGCAAGTGACAGCATCACGAAGACGAGCGGCAGCAACCGGCGCATGGGACCTCCGGGGGCTTGTGACCTCTGGCGCACGGCGCCAACACGACCACAAGACCCGCCACCCATATAGTGCAACGCATGTGCCGGCGAGAAAAGGGGTTTTTGGCGTTTTTGGGTCCCTTCCGGAGGACAGGGGTGTCCCCCGGCGGGTATGGTTCCTGCGCCGAGCTGGACAGAAAAGCCTTGAAAAACGGCGGTTTGGAACCCATGCTTAGGGGCACGCCTATTGCTCCGGGGATGGGAGTTCAGGAGCCCCGAAAGCCATGATTTCCAAACCGCTCGTCGTCGGATTGCTGGCAATCGCATGCGTCACGGCTGCGGCTGGCGGGGCCTATATGGCCGTCCGGCAGAACAAGGTCGACGGCGCCGCGGTCGCCACGGTACCGGCGCCCAGTGATCCATCGACGACTCCGAAGCCCGTCGCCGAAACCGAGACCGTGCTCACGCCCGCGGCGGCGACCGAGCCGAAGCCCGCGGCATCTGCGGGCACTTCGGCGAGCGAGAAGATCGAGAAGAGCGCGCCGCCGACATCGGAGCGCGCCCGCACGGACGCGAAAGCTCCGGCGGCACGGCCGAACCGCGTCAGGCAGGCTCCGGCTCCGCGCATCGCTCAATCGACCAGGCCGGCCGTCGAATCGACTCCCGAACCATCAGCGATCGAGCGTCAGCGCGAGCCGGTCGTGACGCCGCCGACAACGCCAGCCACGAGCGCGCAACCGGAGCTTCCGGCCGTCGTGGAGCCTCCACCGCCGCCCAAGCCGGAGCTCGTCGAGGTCGTTATCCCGGCGGCATCGGTGATCGGCCTGCAGGTTGAGAACTCCCTGAGCAGCGAGAATGCGCGCGTGGAAGACCGCGTCGACGCCCGGGTCACGCGTGACGTCCTGGCCGATGGTCGCGTGGCGGTGCCGGCTGGCGCGCGGATGATCGGCAACGTGACGGTCGTCGAGCGCGGCGGCAAGGTCAAGGAGCGCGCGCGGCTGGGCGTTCGCTTCCACACGGTGGTGCTCGCAGACGGCACGCAGGTGCCGATCCGCACGGATTCGATTTATCGGGACGGCTCCTCGCCCGGCGCGGAGAGCGCGCGGAAGATCGGCGGCGCGGCGGTTGGCGGCGCGATCCTCGGCGCCATCCTGGGCGGCGGCAAGGGCGCGGCGATCGGCGGGGCGACCGGCGCCGCCGGCGGCACGGCCGTCGTCATGGCGGGCGACCGCAATGCCGCGACGCTGCCGGCGGGCACGATCGTCACCGTGCGCCTGGCGTCTCCAGTCTCCATCGAGGTCGAGAAGGAGCCCGAAGCTCTGAATCGATGACGGACGACCGTCGCCGCTCTGGCGACATGGATCCGGACGACGTTCCGCCGCGAGGCACATCGCGTCGCCGACTGGATCGCCGACTACCTCGCGCACTCCGAACGTTATCCGGTTCTCGCACGCGTGCACGCCCGGCGACATCCGCAGCCGCACTTCCCGCCAGCGCGCCCGAGCAGGCGGAGTCGTTCGACGACGATCTTCGCGCGACTTCGAGCGGATCATCCTCCCCGGCATCACGCACTGGAATCATCCCGGCTTCTTCGCGTACTTCGCGATCTCCGGCAGCGCGCCCGGCGTGCTCGCCGAGTTCCTGTCGGCCGCGCTCAACGTGCAGGCCATGCTGTGGCGCACGTCGCCGGCGGCGACCGAGCTCGAAGAGGTCGCGCTCGGCGTGGCTGCGGCAGCTGATCGGGCTGCCCGACGCATTCGAAGGCGTCATCTACGACACGGCGTCGATCTCGACGCTTCACGCGCTCGCCGCGGCGCGCGAGGTCGGCTGTCCCGGACGTGCGGACGCACGGCCTCGCCGGCCGCACCGATCTGCCACGCGCTCCGCGTCTACTGCTCCGAGCACGCGCACTCGTCGGTCGACAAGGCCGTGATCCTGCTCGGGCTCGGCCACGAGTCGCTGCGGCGAATCGCGACGGACGCGCGAGTTCCGCATGCGACCGGACGCGCTCGACGCGCGCGATCGCCGAGGACCGCGCCGCGGCTGGCGACCGATCGCCGTCGTCGCCACTGTCGGCACGACGTCGACGACGAGCATCGATCCCGTGCGCGCGATCGCGGACATCTGCGACGACAGGGCTCTGGCTGCACGTCGACGCGGCCTATGCCGGCGTCGCGGCGATGGTGCCCGGCTACGAGTGGATCCTCGATGGCGCCGAGCGCAGCCGACTCGCTCGTGGTCAATCCGCACAAGTGGCTGTTCACGCCGTTCGATCTGAGCGCGTTCTACTGCCGCCGGATGGACCTCGTTCGACAGGCGTTCTCGCTCGTGCCCGAGTACCTGAAGACGATCGAAGCGGCGCCGGTGAAGAACCTGATGGACACGGGCATACAGCTCGGCCGGCGCTTTCGCGCGCTCAAGCTCTGGATGGTGCTGCGCCATTTCGGCGCGGAGGGCATTCGCGCGTCGACTGAGCCGAGCACATGCGGCTCGCGCGCGTCTTCGCAGGATGGGTCGATGCCAGCGACGATTTCGAGCGCGTCGCGCCGGTCCCGTTCAGCGTCGTGTGCTTCCGCGCGAAGGGAGACGACGAATTCAACGAGCGGCTGCTCGACGCGGTGAATGCGAGCGGCAAGGTGTTCTTGTCCCACACCCGATTGGCCGACAGGTTTGTACTGCGCCTCGCGATCGGACATCTGGGCACGACCGAGGAGCACGTCGCATCCGCGTGGTCGATTCTGCAGCGCGAGGCCCGCACGCTCGTCGCCGCCGGCTGAGCCTTGCGGGCATACCGCTTGCACAGCACCGTCCAGCCGGACCCACGCCTGAGTCGGACTCGGGCGTCAGCCACAGCGCCGTGCCTGGGACCCGGGAGGAGTTAAAAATGTCATCGCGTAAGTTCGTCATCGCCACGTTCATTTTCGTCGTCATATCGATGGCGACGCCGTCGAAGGCGTCGGCCGACTGGCTGCTGACGCCATTCGTTGGCGTCAACTGGCAGGGCACGGCCAACTTTACCGACCTGCCGAATTTCGATGACGAGTTCGAACAAGGAATGAGCTACGGCGCCTCGCTGGGCTTCATGGGGTCTGGCGTGTTCGGCTGGGAGGTCGACTTCGGCTTCTCGCCGGACTTCTTCAAGAACGACACCGGGGGGTTCTTCGAATTCGATGACAGCAACGTCACGACGTTCATGGGAAATCTGATAATCGGGATCCCCATTGGCGGGCAGTCCGGGCTGGGATTCCGTCCGTATGCCGCGGCTGGCGTCGGCCTGATTAAGACGAACATCGGAGACGCCGCGGATTTCTTCGACGTGTCCGTGACCGACTGGGGCTTCAACGTAGGCGGCGGCGCGTTCTTCTTCTTTGGAGACAACTTCGGCGTGCGCGGAGACCTCCGCTATTTCCGGGCGCTCACCGACAACGAGCCGGACGACGAATTCGACGTGGCGTTCGGGGATTTCCGTTTCTGGCGCGGAACGATTGGGGCGACATTCAGGTTCTGATACAGACAGACCCCCGTCCGCACCGCGTCGGCTGGATTCCGGAGCACTGAGCGCTGGCGGCGCTCTACCGCCGACAGCGCTGCGCATTCAGAGGATGGGACGCCTGCGAGGCGGTGGCCGGAATTCCGGCAGTCCGTCGCGGCACTGACCGATTGGCCTTAGCCCCAATCCACCACCGTCGCCGCCGACAATGGCCCGATGCACACCAAGTCGTTGAGGATACTCGACCGGAGCCTTGCGGCACTGGTTACCAGCACACGGCGCAGCACGCAGGACGGCAGTGGCACTGTGATTGCTACTGACGGCCCGCACCGTGCGTTAGGCAACAGGGGACGCGCGAGTATGCTCGATCGCGAGAAGATCGTCGCCGTGCTGAAAAAGCGATTCCCCGGGGCGCCAGTCGAACAAATTGCCGCCGCCACCAACGCCATCATCGGTCTCGATGACGAGTGGGACGAGCTCCTGGCCGGCGGACCAGACCCGTGCGGGGCACGCTGCCGACTGGCGGAAGCCGGCGCGCAGGGTTCCCTGTTCAGAGTATTCAGGAAACGCTCCCTAGAGTAGTGCCGGAATTCCGGCACGTATTTTTCTGCCGCGTTGGAATCCTTGACACTGCCTCGATCGGGTAGAATCGCCGAAACGCGCAGGAGACAAGGTCCTATGATCCGCCATGCCATGACGTTGTTCAGCCTGATGGTCTTGTCGGCTGGCGTGTCGTACGCTCAGGACGCCAAACACATCGAGCGAGGCACCAAGGTCTACGCCGAGCAGAAGTGCTCGGTCTGCCATTCCATCGCTGGCAAGGGCAACTCCAAGGGCCCACTCGACGACGTGGGAAGCCGCTTGACGGCCGACGACATCCGGCAATGGATGGTCAATCCGGCCGAGATGACCAAAAAGACCAAGGCCGAGCGAAAGCCACCGATGAAGGCGTACCCCAACCTGTCGAAGGAGGACCTGGACGCGATCGTCGCATACATGCTCAGCTTGAAGAAGAAGTAGCCGAGTCTGGTCATGCGACGCGTCCTAGCTGCTGCCCTGCGCAACCGGATCTCGGCGATCGGGGCGGCGCTGACGACTGCCAGCGGCCTGCTGTTCCTGTTCCTCATCGCGCTCGAGCTGTTGGGGTTTCTCAAGAACCCTTACGTCGGCCTCATTATCTTCGTCCTCGTTCCCACGTTCTTCGTTGTCGGGCTGTTGCTCATCCCCGTCGGTCTGTGGCTCGAGAGTCGCCGGAGGGGAGCTGAAGCTCCCGTGCCGGGTTGGCCGAAGCTGGACTTGCGAGATCCGACAACGCGGCGCATGTTGGGATTTGTCGGCATCGTCACGCTCGTGAACCTGGCCATCATCTCGACGGCCAGCTTTGGCGCGGTCGAGTACACCGAGTCGGAAACGTTTTGCGGCCAGGTCTGTCATGACGTGATGGGGCCTGAATTCGTCGCGCACCAGAACGGTCTTCACGCGCGCATTCTCTGTGTCTCGTGCCATGTGGGCCCCGGAGCCGGGGCCTTTCTGAGCGCGAAGTTGAACGGCACCCGGCAGCTCGGTTTGGTCTTCACTGGCAAGTACAGCCGGCCCATTCCCACGCCGATCGAGGGGATGCCCGACGTTCAGTCGACCTGCGAGCACTGCCACGCACCGGATCGGTTTGTCGGCGACAAGATCAAGGTCTTCTTCGAGCACGCCGATGACGAGGCCAACACCCAGACGAAAACGACGGTCCGGCTGCATGTCGGCGGCCCCGTTTCAGGGACTGGAAGCGGAACCGGCATCCACTGGCACATGAATCGCGCGAATCTCGTCGAGTACGTCGCCGCGGACGAGAAACGCGAGAAGATCTCTTACGTTCGCGTGACCACTGGGGATGGCAAGGTTCGCGAGTATTTCGCAGAAGGTGTTACAGCTTCGGAGCTCGAGGGGAAACCGCGTCGGCGGATGGGCTGCCTCGACTGCCACAACCGCCCCGCACACAAGTTCGGCACGACGCCTGAGCGCGCGGTGGATGCCGCCCTCGGTGAGGGGCTGATCTCTGCGAAAATCCCGTTTGTCCGCCGCGAGGCCGTGCGGGCACTGAGTGCCGCGTATCCCAGCCATGACGTGGCCATACCCGAGATCGAGCGAGCGCTCCGCGCCGCCTTGAATGGCAAGGAGCCGCGTGCGTACCGAGGAATCGGACCTGCGCCGGGCTGTTGTCGTGACGCAGGCGATCTATCGCCTCAATGTGTTTCCCTCGATGCGAATTGGCTGGGGCTCGTACACTCACCACCTTGGGCACATGGTCTCGTCGGGGTGCTTCCGTTGCCATGACGAGAGTCACAAGACCCGGGACGGTGTGTCCATTCGTCAGGATTGCGAGTCGTGTCACGCGATCGAGTGATTCCGTGCGTTGTCTGACATTATTCCTGGAGGCTGTCGATGCGCTTGTCCCACGTCATTGTGCTCGCGGTTGCTTTCATGTGTGTCGGCCGGCCTGCGCTGGGGCAGGATGCCAAACTGGTGGACCGCGGCAAAGCGGTGTTTACGGAGCAGAAGTGTTCGCTGTGCCACGCGGTCGCGGGGAAGGGTAACGCCAAGGGCGCGCTCGATGAGGTCGGCGGCAAGCTGACGGCCGACCAGATCCGCCAGTGGCTCCTCACGCCAAAGGAGATGGCGGAAAAGGAGAAGGCAACGCGCAAGCCCCCGATGCAGCCGTACACAAAGCTGGCGAAGGGGGACCTTGACGCGCTCGTCGCGTTCCTGCAGACACTGAAGAAGAAGTAGCAACAGAGGCTCGATGTATCCGGCCCGGGCACCAATCTGGGTGCTCGCCACGGCGGCAGCGATCTTCGCGCTCGTCGTGTCCGCGCGGCCCCTTCTTGGCGAAGGGCATGAGGTGACGGTGACGCGCGCGCAGACGCCGCCCGAACCGGCGTCCGCGCCCGATACCTGTGCCTCCTGTCATCGGCAGCTTCCCGACCAGCGACTCAGCGCGCCGGTCACCTTGTCCGCTGACGACGTTCACCGGCAAAAGGGGTTCGGCTGCGCCGCCTGTCATGGCGGGGACGCGTCGCGCGAAGGTGTCGACGCGATGGACCCGAAACGGGGATACATCGGCGTGCCGTCGCGCCAACGAATCCCCCAGATCTGCGCGCGCTGCCACGCCGACGCCGCGTTCATGCGCCGCTATAACCCCGCGATGCGCGTGGACCAGTTCGCCGAGTACCAGACGTCGGTTCACGGTCGGCGTCTTGCCGAGCGCAAGGACGACAAGGTGGCGACGTGCGCCAGTTGTCATACGCCGCACTCGATCAGACCCGCGTCTGACCCGCAATCCGCGGTGAATCCAACGCGCGTCGTGGACACGTGCGGCGGCTGTCATGCCAACGCGTCGTACATGGCCACGTACGGCATTCCGACGGACCAACTGGCGCTGTACAAGCAGAGTGTCCACTGGCGCACGCTGACAGACGTCGGCGACCTCTCGGCACCAACCTGCAACGACTGCCACGGGAACCATGGCGCTGCGCCGCCAGGGATCGACTCGGTGGGGAACGTCTGCGGCCAGTGCCACGCGGTCCAGGGGGAGCTGTTCCGAGCGAGCCGTCATGCCACGATCTTCAAGGACATCGGCTCACCCGGCTGCGTGACGTGTCATCGCAACCATGACATCGCCCCTGCGACCGACGCGCTGCTTGGCGTAGGCGAAGGCGCCGTGTGCGCGGCATGCCACAGCACGGACGAAGCGAACGGACGGGCAGCGATGGAGATGCGCACGCTCATCGACACGCTGCGATCTGAACATGAGAGTGCCCGGAATGTCCTGCTGCGCGCCGAGCGGTCCGGCATTGAGGTCAGTCAGGCTCAGTTCGATCTCAACGGTGCCATCGACGCGTTGGTGAAGGCCCGCGCGTCGGTGCATGGCTTTACCGTGGCCGCCGTCAGCGCCCCGATCGGGGACGGGCGGGCGATTGCCGCCCGGGCGCACGCGCGCGGGCTTCAGGCCCTCGACGAGCTCCAGTTCCGCCGCAAGGGGCTCGCCGTGTCGGTCGTCATCATTCTCACGCTCATTGCGGCACTGGCCATGAAGATTCGACAGATCGAGCGAGCGGCGCCGGCCGCGACAGCCAACCTTCCGGGAGACCCTCATGCCCCCTGATGCTCCGCGAGGCACCCACGAGCGGCCCGAGCACGTCACCGGCGTCCCGATTGGCCGACGCCGCATGGTCGACTGGCTGCTGGGCACCAGTCTCGGCGCATTCCTCCTGTCCGTGCTATACCCGATCGGGCGGTACCTCGTCCCGCCCGCTGCCGCGGAATCCAGCGTGGCCAGCGTGACGCTACCGATCAAAGCGAGCGAAGTGAAGGCAAACGCCGGGCACATCTTCAAGTTCGGCAACCGGCCCGCCATTCTGATCCGAACCGCCCGTGGCGATCTCCGTGCGTTCTCGGCCATCTGCACACACCTGAACTGCACCGTGCAGTACCGGTCAGACATCGCGCACATCTGGTGCGCCTGCCACGACGGCCACTACGACCTCAACGGGCGGAACATCCAGGGGCCTCCGCCACGACCGCTCGAGACATTTGCCGTGAACGTGCGCAACGACGAGATCGTCGTCACGAAGACCACCTAGGAGCCGAGTCGTGGCGCCCTTCCACATCGAGAACCTCCGCGACTGGCTCGACGCGAGAATCGGTCTGACAGACGCCGCCAGGATCGCGCGAAAGAAGGAAATCCCCATCCATCGGCACTCCATCTGGTACTACCTCGGGGGGATGACGCTCTTCCTCTTCGTCGTTCAGGTCGTGACGGGAATCTTGCTGCTGCTGTATTACCGGCCCAGCGCTACGGAGGCCTACGAATCGGTCCAGTTCCTGATGGCCGAAGTGCAGTTCGGCTGGCTCGTGCGCTCGATTCATGCCTGGTCGGCGAACTTGATGATCTTCACCTTGTTCGTTCACATGCTCAGCGTCCTGCTGCTCAGGGCCTATCGTCCGCCACGGGAGATTACCTGGCTGTCAGGCATGGCACTGCTCGGCCTGGCGCTCGCTCTGGGGTTTACCGGATACCTGCTGCCCTGGAACACGCTGGCGCTCTTTGCCACGAAAGTCGGGACCGACATCCCGGGCGCGGTACCGGTGATTGGCGATTTCATGCGACTCGTCCTCCGTGGAGGAGAGGACGTGACCGGCGCGACGCTGACGCGCTTCTATGGCATCCACGTGGCGGTCCTGCCCGCGCTCACGACGGCGTGCCTTGCCTTGCATGTCTACCTCGTGCAGCGCCATGGCATGAGCGTTCCGATGGGCGTCGATCGAAGTCACCTGAGGAAGATGCCGTTTCTACCGAATTTTCTGCTCCGTGACCTCATCGGGTGGCTGGTGGCGGTGGCGGCCCTCGCTTCGCTGGCGGCGTTCTTTCCGACCGAGCTTGGCGAGAAAGCCGACCCCTTTGCATCCGCCCCGGCGAGCATCCGGCCCGAGTGGTACTTCATGTTCATGTTTCAGACGCTGAAGCTGCTGCCCGCACACGTGCTGGGGATCGAGGGGGAGACGATCGGCATCCTGGCGTTCGGGCTGGGCGGTCTCCTTCTGGCCCTGGTGCCGTTTCTCGATCGCGCCGCTGCCAGAGGCGAACGGAACCGTCTCGTGACCTTCCTCTCGTGGGCGCTGATCGCGTACATGGTCGCGTTCACCGTGTACGGTTACGCCTCTTAGCGCACACAGGGTCAGCGGATGGCGTTTTGGGAATTCGAAGCCTGATATTGATCGAGGTGAAGCGATGACATTGCGATCCGGCATCTATATCGTTCCCACCCACCGCTGGTACATCGAGAGAACGGTCTGGCTCATCGCCGGTCTCGTGCTCCTCGCCAGCACGGGGCTGGCGGCGCTGTGGGACCCGCGTTGGGTCCTCGCGATCGTCGCTCTCGCCATGGCCTCCATCAACGTGGCGCTGACCGGCTTTTGCGTCGTCGGCACGGTGCTCAGTCGGCTCGGCTTTACTCCGATGCTTGGCGCGACCTCACCGACGCGACGCAACCTGTACTTCATGCAGACCGACAGCTGGTACCTCGAGCGGCGCATCTATCTGGCGGTCGGCATCAATCTCACCATTGCGTCCGTGCTGACATTGGCGCACAGCGTATGGTGGCTGCTGTTCCCTGGGTTCGTCGGCCTGGCGATGCTGGTATTCGCGGCGACCGGATTCTGCATCATGGCCAACAGCTTGTACTGGCTGGGAGCCGAACCGCGTCTGGAGCCGAAAGATCGCATGCCCGACGCCGCGCCGACCACTCGTCAGCCCGCGCGGGTCTGAGGACCCGCAACCCGTTTCCGGTTGGCGTCGAGCTGGGGGGGTCGCGAGCGCTTGCCAGAACGTTGGCACCGCGGCGCGACGCGGGACGATCACGGTACGAGACAAGGTCGTCGTGATCACACAGGCCGGCCGCTGAGATTCGTCATCCGCCGGTGCGTTCCGCTTCAACTCTGGCAAGCCACCGTTTGCGTCGGACCGATTCGTCGCGTTCGTCTTCTTCCAGCGCAGCGGCGACGTCGCCCACTTCGTGGTCGAGCCGCGGAATGACGACCCGCTCCAGCGCCTTCAGACGACGCACGGTCTTGAGGAGTCCGGCCTGGAGGTTCCGTACCGCCTCTTCCTCCTCGGCGAGGGCGACGAGCGAAGGAAGAACCGCTGAGACGCTCAGCCCTGCAGCATCGAGGCTGGCAGATGTGGCACCGGTGCCATAGTGCGGTTTGAAGGGTTGCAGGCTCGGCTGCAGACGCGGCATGGGGACGCCCACGAGCGATCCCGGTCGCACGTCCACCACTGCAGTGACCGGCTGCGCGAGCGCGGCGGCGTCCACTCCGGCGCCCCCGATTTCGATCCGCGCTTCGCGAACCGCGCGCCTGGCATCGTCCAAGGCTCGCCTCACCCACTCGCGAATCTCGTTTCGCCGTCTGAGGCGTTGCATGAGCTCGCGGAGGATGGCTTCACGCTTGCTGTCGAGCAGCTCTCGCCCCAGGCGCGCCGCCTTGCGCTCCAACTGAAGCGTGAGAAGCCGCGATCGAATAGCCGGCCCGCTCATGGGAAGTCGCTCCGAGATCTCCCCGGCGAGTTGGGCGCGCGCGCCCTGATGCGCCGGAGCAGCTCGGGAGGGAGGTGGCTGAGCTCGCGGTCGGGTAACGCCGCGAGCGTGTCCCACGCCCGGTCCAAGGTGCGAGCCACGGGACGCGCCTCGTTGAGGTGCTGGGCGAGGAACTGCCCTTCGAAGGCGTCGCCGAATTGGAGGTACTGCCGTTCCACTTCTGACAACTCCTCGCGGCCGATGATCGATTCGAGCGCGCGGGCGCGCGCGACCCGCGCGCAACTGGCGTACAGCTGGCGGGCGATCTCCGCGTGATCCTCGCGAGTCCGACCGGGGCCGATCCCGTCGTTCATCAGGCGCGAGAGCGATGGCAGCACCGCCACAGGCGGATAGATGCCGCGCCGGTCCAGCTCGCGGTCGAGCACGATTTGCCCTTCGGTGACATACCCCGTGAGGTCGGGAATCGGGTGCGTGATATCGCCGGATGGCATCGTCACAATCGGAATCTGAGTCAGCGATCCGCGGCCGCCTTGGATGCGTCCGGCACGCTCGAAGATCGACGCCAGATCACTGTAGAGATAGCCCGGGTATCCCTTGCGGCTGGGCACCTCGCCCTTGGCCGCGGACACCTCTCGCAGCGCTTCGCCATAGTTCGTCATGTCGTTCAGCACCACGAGCACGTGCAGCCCGAGGTCGAACGCGAGATACTCGGCCGCCGTCAACGCGCACCGCGGCGTAATCAACCGCTCGGCGGCCGGGTCGTCGGCGTAGTTCATGAAGGCCACCACCCGCTGCCGGGCCCCGGTGCGCCGAAACGCGTCTTCGTATCGGAGCGCGACGTCACGTGGGAGTCCGAGCGCCGCGAACACCACGGCGAATTTCTCGACACCAGGGGCCTGCGCCTGGGCGATGATTTGCATCGCCAGCGTGTCGTGAGGCAGTCCGGCCTCGGTGAAGATCGGCAGTTTCTGTCCCAGCACGACGCTGTTGAGCGCGTCGATGGCCGAGACGCCGGTCTCCAGAAAGTCACGCGGAAACTCGCGCCGCACGGGATTCACCGGCGCGCCTTCGATCGCCCGCTCGTCCTCGAGGAGCGGTGGCGGCAAGCCGTCCGACGGCCGCCCCATGCCGTCGTAGATGCGTCCGAGCAACTCACGGCCAACGCCGAACTTCAGGGGGCTGCCGTGAAAGCGTACGCGAGCCTGCCCGAGTGTGAGGCCCTCGGTTGTCCCAAACACTTCAATGACCGCGGAGTCTCCGGCGACTGCGAGCACGCGTCCGGCCCTGGCCTCACCGTCGGGCGACACGACTTCCACGTGCTCGTGGAATGACACACCGGCGACGCCCTGCACGAACGCCAGCGGCCCGCGCAGGCCGGTCAGACCGCGGTATTCGACACCGCCGAACTGAGTCATGGAGTCGCCACCGCGAGTTCGAGCGCTGCGCACTCCCGTTCCACGGCCGCTTCCAGCTCGTCGAACCCGGTCAGTGCGTCCTCGCCCAGCTCGGATTTCGCGCGCGTGATTCGAGCGAGCACCGGAAGATCGGCGATCGCTCCTGTGGTGACGCCATGCTCCAGGGCGGTGAGTCCACGCGCGTGGACGCCGAGCAGCAGCTTCAGGAGCCGAAACTGCCGCAGCGGAGAGCACGTCGCATCTGCGGGATCGAACGCGTTCTGACGCAGGAATCCGTCTTCGAACAATCGCGCGGTGACGAGCAGAAACTGCTGCCGCTCCGGCAGGCTCTCGGTGCCAATCAGCCGCGCTGTGGCCTCGACGCGCACGGCGTCGTCGAGCAGCGCCAGGGCCTCCTGTCTCAGACGAGCCCACTCAGGTGACGTCGTCGTGGACCACCACGCCGTGAGCTGGTCGGGCAGATGGCTGTAGGACTCACGCAGGCTGATGGCGGGGAACATGCGCGCTTCGGCCCTCGCCTTGTCGAGCGTCCAGAAGCACTGGGTGAAGCGCTGAGTGTGGCGGGTGACGGGCTCGGTGAGGTCCCCGCCTGGCGGCGAGATTGCGGAAATCAACGTGACAGATCCTTCCGGGCCTGCCAAGGTCCGCACGCGACCCGCCCGCTCGTAGTAACTTGCCAGGCGGCTCGACAGATACGACGGATACCCTTCTTCGGCGGGCATCTCGCCGAGCCGCCCGGATAGCTCCCGCAGCGCCTCCGCCCAGCGGGACGTGCTGTCAGCCAGCAACGCCACGTGGTAGCCCATGTCGCGGTAGTACTCCGCGATCGTGACGCCGGTGTAGATCGACGCCTCGCGCGCTGGAACCGGCATGTTCGAGGTGTTGGCGACCAGGACCGTACGCTCAGCGAGCGGCCGGCCGCTGCGCGGGTCGACGAGGTTCGGCAGCTTCGTCAGCATTTCCGTCATCTCGTTGCCGCGTTCGCCGCAGCCCACGTAGACGATCACGTCGGCGTCCGCCCACTTGCAGAGCTGCTGCTGCATGACGGTCTTTCCGGTCCCGAATCCACCGGGCATTCCACACGCACCCCCGCGCGGCAGCGGGAAGAAGGTGTCGAGGACGCGTTGCCCTGTCAGCATCGGCATCGTCGCGGGCAGCCGCTCCGCGAACGGTCGCGGGCGTCGTACGCGCCAGGTATGGAACAAGGTCAGGCTCGTCTCCGACCCGTCGTCAGTGACGAGGGTGGCGACGGGATCGGCGACGCGACGCGGACCGGCGGCCGCGATGTCCGCAATGCGGCCAGACAAGCGAGGCGGAACGAGCACGCGATGTTCGAGCGCCGCCGTTTCCCGAATCGTGCCGATCACATCGCCGCCCGCGACCCGCACGCCGGCGCCGGCAACGGGCACGAACTCCCACAGACGGTTGCGATCGAGCGCCGGCGCCTGCTGGCCTCGGCCAAGAAAGTTGCCTTCCGCTTGCGCGAGACGATGGAGGGGACGCTGGATTCCGTCGAACACGCTCCCAAGCAGGCCTGGCCCGAGCTCGACCACGAACGGCTGCCCCGTTGCGAAGACGGGGGCGCCGGAGGTGAGTCCGCTCGTCTCCTCGTACACCTGCAGCGTGGCTGAGTGGCCCTCGAGCTCGACCACTTCCGCCAGCAAGTGCTCCTCTCCGATCAGGATTACTTCGCCGAGCATGATGTCGCGCTCAACGTCGGCGCGGACGACCAATCCCGCGATGGTTCTCAGGTGGCCGGCTGGCACATCCGCGGAGAGGCGGTCCACCTAGACTCCTGGTGGCGTCCCGGTCAACGGGATTGTCGCAGCGACGGCGCGTTCGTAGATGTCGGCGAGCGCGGACCGCCACCCTGCTTGAAAACGCCGCGCCCGTCCGCTGTAGCTGTTATCAAACGAGGCGCGACCTTCAGGGGTGCGCACGATGCAGCCGCCGTCCACCTGGCCGGGGGCCACCCGCACGTCGTCCCGCTCCGCGTCGGCTGCCACAGCGGTGCACCACTCGGGCCCCAGTAGTGCGGCATCGGATGCAGACACAACGACCTCGAAGACGCGGCCGGGCAGGCGGACGATCGCTTCGCGCGCGAACCTGGCCAACAAGTCGCGGCGGATCTGCGGTTCCACGGGATCCGCCAGCCGTTGTTCTCCCAGCTCCACCGCCCGCGCGATCCATTGTTCGCGGTCGGCGACCGCCTCACGCGTATCCTCCCAGTCCTCTTGCCCAAGTCGCGACTGTGCGTGCTGTCGCGCGGCAGCCAATCGGATGTCATGGTCCGGAATGGTCACGACTTCGCGAATAGCCTCCCCGCGAATGCGCTCGACGTCTTCTTGTGCCTGGCGTTCGAGCGCCTCGGCCTCGGCAGACGCATCCTCACGGACGGCCGCGATCACGGCGGCGATGCTGCCCATCGCTTTCATGGAGGGTTCGCCCCTTCGAATCCCGGCCGCGGCAGCACGAGAATGACGGGCGCCCGGCGTTGGCTACGGATGCGCGCCACCGCCCCGGGCGCCATCTCATCGACCGACGCAGAGACGAGCACGAGCCCGACGGTAGGGTCCGAGCCGAGGGCAGACAGTCGTGCCTCGGCTTCCCGTGGTGTCAGACACGACATGGTCTCCACACCGGCCAAGGCGAATCCGCGAGCCTCGTCGAGCTCGCCAAGTGCGACAATCCTCACGTCAGGTAACCCAGAATCATGATCGCGACGATCAGTCCGTAGATCGCGATGCCCTCAGCGAGGCCGACGAACACGAGCGCCCTGCCGGCTGTCTCCGGCTTCTCTGCCACAGCGCCCATCGCAGCGCCACCCACGACCGCGACCGCGTAGGCCGCGCCCAGGGCCGACAAGCCCGTCACGAGCGCGGCGGACAGGAAGCCCCACTTCATGACTTCCGGTGAAACCGGGGACCGTGCGGCTTCCTGTCCGGTCGTAACGGTCTGCGCCAGCGCAGGCGCCAGCATCATGAGCGCCGGAAGTGGCGCGAGCACGACGGCGACGAGTAGCCACGTCCTTCCGCGACGCATCACGTGCCTCCTTTGCGAAACATCAAGGGGCGGTAGGGTTCGCCCCCGCCTCTGAAGAACTTGCCGAAGAACTCGTAGTACTCGAGCCGAAGGACCTGAACCGAGACGGTGAGGCCCTCGAGGAAGATCATGACGATGTTGCCGGCGATGAGCGTGACGATGCCAAGCGGTTGACCGAATCGGAAGTGAGCCAGCGTGTCGGCGAGGGCGAACATCGCCACGAAGACCCCGGCGTGAACGGCTGCGAACGCGGCCACCCGTACAAACGAGATGGTGTTGGCGAAAAACGAGAACAGTGAATCGACCAGCTCGACGGAACCCTCGAGCGCCAGCAGCCAGCGTGGTGTCGTCGGCTGGGGGACCCGTGCGGGCGCGCCGCGCGCGAGGAGCCGTACGATCGGCCGCCTCAGGACGAGCAGCAACACCGGAACGGTCAGCATGGCCAGGAGCAGCGGTGTCGGAACGATGACGTTGGCCGGCACGAATGTCCGCGCGAGCAGCGCCACCAGGATCCAGTACGCGAAGGCCCCGAACACGCCATGAGGGCCAAGGAGTGCCGAGGCGCGCTCGCCGGAGCGCCAGCTGTTCACGATGTTGATCAAGAGGCCGAGGCTGACGAGCAACACCCCAAATCCAATTGCCACGCCCATGAAGCGTCGGAGATCGCGAATCGGTTCCATCCACAACACGGGCAGCAAGCCCTCGATGCCGAAGAAGCTGCCGTAGAGCGCGCCAAAGGTCATGGACGCGACGCCGCACTCCATCAGCAGGATGCCGTAGTCGAGAAACCGCGGAAGGTAGCGAAACAGACAGTAGCCGGCGGAGAACAGCACCAGCCCGTGCCCAACATCGCCGAACATGAACCCGAACATGAGCAGGAAGCTGACCGCAAAGAACGCCGTCGGGTGAATCTCACCGTAGGCGGGCACGCCGTACAGCTGTACCAGCATTTGAAACGGCCGGAGCAGCAGCGGGTTGCGATAGAGGATGGGAATCTGGAGCGCGCTGGCAAGCACCTCGGGCATGTCCTGGGGTTTCTCGACGTCCACGACAGCCCGACCTTCCGTGACCGCTGCGATCGCGCGCGTCATGCGCGCTGCGTGGTCTTCAGGAATCCAGCCGGAGATGACGACATACCGGCCAGAGGCCGCAAAGTAAGTCTGGGCTTGGAGCAGGAGGGCGCCGAGTTCCGCTCGTCGGGCGAGCTCGACCAGTGTCGGCACGGAGCCGGACCGCAGCGCCGCCATGTCCTCCAGCACCCGACGTTCGGCCTCTTCGGCCTCGCGCAGGTCCGTACCGGCGACCTCCGCCGTCTCGCCGGCCCCGCCGCTCAGGGAGATACGCTCGAACGACACCACCCGGAGAGCATTCTCCAGCCGGTCGCCCACGGCAGCTGGCATCGCCACCGCGGCCAACACGGTCGCCTCGCTCACGTCGATCGGCAGGATGACGAATGGCGCCGGCGCGAGGACTGACGCGAGCGACGACAGCTCTTCCGCGTGAATCAGGCCGAGGCTGACGGTCGTAAAGCGGAGGCTCGAGAGCCGCGCCACATCGACCTGGGCGCGCCGGAGGCGCTCGGCATGTCTCAGGCTTTCTCGAGCATGGGTGGCTCGCTCGCGGGCCTCGCCCAGGCGCTTCCAGAACTCGTCGACGCCAGACTCGATCGGCCTCACTTCTTGATCGAGCCACCGATGCTCGTCGGCGAAATCGCGGATCTCGGTGGTCGCCAGGGCGCCGGTAGGATCGGGCAGTGGGACTTCGAGTCGCTCAGCGGTGCGTCGAATACGATGCACGAGATCGCGAAAGGCGGCGAGCTCCTCGCGTGTGCCCGGCGGGGCCGCGTCGGTCGCGGCGACTCGGCCGTGCGCGATGTCGATGAGGTGCAGCAGGCCCTGTGCTGCAATGTGCCGCGTCACGGCTGGCGCCTCACGGCTGGGCACCTGAATCTGCATATGGACCATCGGAACGGACCCGAGCATGGATCAGGCTCCCAGAGCGCTCGCAGCCAGCGCCCGTTCGAGCGCTGGGGCCGCGTCGGATCTGCCGTCAGCTTCCTTGATTGACGTCACGCCCCGAACTTCTTCGTCCTGCAACAGCAGCAGGGCAATACCAGGACCGAGGCAATACGCCGATCCGAGAAACGCTCGCCGGCAAGCCTGGTACCGCGCCCGCCGGCTGGCAAGCATCAGCCCATCCCAGTCCGCGGCATTCCCGGCCAGGCGCCTCCAAGTCCGAGGCCAGGCCTGGACGATCTTCCCGCTGCCGGGCGTCCACGCTGCAAGCCGGGCAAGCTCAGTCGCCGGAAGCTCGCGCGTCAGCATCGCGAGGCTGCCGACCACAGCGTCAGGCGACAACCCGAACGAGTGGTGTCCGCGCCGAAGTAGATTGAGATCCCGCCCACGGACCACCGCCAGCGCGAGCTCCCGTGCCGCGGCCTCAGCCGGCGGAAGCGCTATCGCGGCCTCCACGACTGACAGCGACGCCCAGCGATCGAAGGCGAGCTCGGAGGCCAACAAGTCCTCGGCATGCGCACGCAGGGTGGTGCTCGCAATCCCCGCGTATGGTGTGTCACCCAGACTGCCCGCGAGCCCCGCGAGCGATGTCTGGTCGCGACACTCCTCGAGTCGAATGCTCTCCAGCGCGCCGAGCCGGCGCCAGAGTGGACCCCAGCGCTCGAACGGCTGCGCTGCGCACACGCGCACGCCACACGAGCTTGAGATTCTCGATCTCGTGGAGCCGAAGCAGCGCGCGGACGAGCGGCTGACCTGCTGGATAACTCACGAGGACGACGCGGTAGCATGTGAGGAGTTGTTGGAAACGAAGGAGGTCTTCGCCCTCCGCGGGTCGAGAACGGGGGTCTCGCGCCGTCCGCAGCCGGCCAAGCACCTCGGGTCCAAGCAGACGAGACTTCAGCGCTCTGACACGTGCGTTTGCGTAGGCCAGGCGCCCCGTCGCCATCACTTCGTCGCCCGGGGCGTCGCACCGTCCCGGATGATGCGGGCGTAGGCGTCCGCCGCGTGCGCCAGCGCGCCCTCGGCGGCTTGACGTCTGGCCCCCAGATAGCGCGCGCGAGACACTTGGCGATCCGACACCGCGCGATCCGCCTCCTCCTTGATGCGGCGCTCTTCGTTTTCAGCCGCCTTCCGGAGTGTCTCGTATCGCTCTTGGCGCTTCCGACTCCGCTCGTTCTCGGCTTCGTGCACGCGTGCCTGCGAGGCGGCGCGCGCCGCCTCGACGCGAGCCCGGGCCTCCTCGTCGGCCGCGACGATCGCCTCGAGATCCGGATTCACCTCTGTGCGATCTCCTGCGCGGCCCGCTCATCGGACGCGGGCTTGGCGGCGCTCAGCGCGTGCGCCTCGCGCAGCTGGCCGAGCCATGCAAGCCACGCGTCGAGGCCCTCGCCGCTCCGAGCCGACACCGGCAGCAACACCGGCCTGGGCATGACGCGCGCGAGTGCGTCCGCAATCGCCTCCACCTTGACGTCGGGCACGTGGGGGAGCAGGTCCATCTTCGTCAGCAGGACGAGGTCCGCCTTCCGGAACATCACCGGGTACTTCAACGGCTTGTCTTCACCCTCGGTGACCGAGAGCGCGACGACGTTGGCGGCCTGGCCGAGATCGTAGACCGCCGGGCAGACCAGATTGCCGACGTTCTCGATGAACAAGAAATCGAGTTCCCGCCAGGGGAAATGGTGCAGCGCGCGATGGACCATCCCGGCGTCGAGGTGGCACGCCGATCCGGTCGTGATGGACGTCGCCACGATGCCGGCATCGCGCAAACGGGCAGCGTCGTGGTCGGTGGCCAGGTCTCCCGCGAGTGCCCCCAGCCGCTGCCCGGCCAGCCGCCGAGCGGTGGCCTCGAGCACGGCGGTCTTTCCCGCGCCGGGGGAGCCCATGAGATTGACGGCCACGACGCCTCTCGCCTTGAAGTGCTCGCGATTGTGCGCGGCGGTCTGGTCGTTTCCGGAGAGTATCTTCTCGTGAACATCGACCGGGACGAGTTCGGCGTCTCCGCATCCACAGCTGTCGCACATCACGGCACCTCCATTTCGATCCGGTCGAGCATGATCTCGTCTCCGGCGGCGAGCCGCGCGGCTGCTCCACAACGTGTACACTGCAGCACGGAGCCCTGACCGATGGCACTGCCACAGCCCTGACACTCCCAGCGCGCCGGGATACTCTGCACGTCGAGCTCCGCGTGTTCGCAGATCGTTCGCGCCCGAAAGGTCGCAAACGCGGTCGTCAGGAGTTCGATATCCACGCCTGAGAGCTCGCCGATGCTGATCGAGAGCCGGTGCACGGTCGCCGCGCGGCGCGCGCGCGCCTCTGCTTCGACGCGCTCCACCAGGGCCTGAACGATCGAGTACTCGTGCACGGCTAGTCCCGTCGAAACCGCGGAGGACGCTTGGCGAAGAAACTGTCGAGCCCCTCCGCAAACTCCACGCCGTCCGCTATACGACTCAAGCTGTCGAGCTCGCGGTCGAGGTGAACGTCGAGCCGGTCCATGCCCGCTGCCTGGCCGATCAGACCTTTGGCGACCGCCAGCGCGGCAGCCGGTCCTTCGGCCAGCTGCGTCGCGATCCGCCGGATCTGCTCGGCGAACGCGGAGGCGGGAAACACGTCGTTCACCAGGCCCAGCTCGCGCGCACGCGCCGCGGTCAGGCGCGGGTTCAGCAGCACGAGCTCCATCGCGCGGTGAAAACCCAGAAGCCGCGGCAGGAGGAACGTGGAGCTCTCGGCGCCCGTCAACCCGGTCTTCGAATACGCCCACTCGAAGGTCGCGCGATCCGACGCGTAGACCAGATCGCAACACATGGCAAGGCCGAAGCCGCCGGCCGCCGCGACGCCATCGACCGCGGCGATGAACGGCTTGGGGGCACGCCGGATCTCGGCAATCGTGCTGTGGAGGTATTCGAGGATCTGCTTGAAGCGCTCGCCGTACCCCTCGGGAGTTTCCCGGGCGGCGGGGCTCAGGTAGCGAAGGTCCTCGACCTCACCTCCCGCTCGAATGTACTTGAGGTCGGCGCCGCTGCAGAAGATGCCATCGATTCCGGAGAGCACAACGACCCGCACGTCGTCGTTGCGGGCCATCAGCAGGCCGGCGCGGCGCAGGTCCTGGGCGGTCTGCACGTCGAGCGAGTTGAAGCGCTCGCCGCGATCGATCGTGATGAAACCGACCGCGTCGTCGACGTGTACGCGAATGTGGTCGAGGGCGAGCTGTTCTGGGGACATATCAACCTGCTGCTACCAGCCGTGGCACGCGGATGGACTGCAAGGGGCCTTCACCATGGATGGCGCCGCTTGCGTCGAGAACCCAAGGGGAACGGTTCCCGCCGGGCGCCATGCGCGCCAGGGCCGGTAGACGCAGGCGCGCATTCGCGATCAACTCGACGGAGGCCGACAGAAGCGGACCCCAGGTCGCTCGGATCATCCATTCCTGGTGCGCGTAGCTGTAGGCCTTCGATATGTCGTCGGCCTGCCACCTCAGTGCGGCTGACGCGAGTGGTGACACCGGAAACGGCCACGAACGCAGGAATGGTGGTCCGGCGTCCAACTCGCTCGTGACGAGGTGCACTGTGGCCCGCGTCTCGGTCTCGCCGGCCAGGATGGCGTCGCGCACCGCACGCAGGCCGATGAACCGCGGGTGCCCGAGCGCGCCGCGCTGTGTGAGGTCGCTATGGTGCACGTTGATGATGCGGTGCGGAAAGGCCGCGAGCATCGGCTCGGTGAGTACGTAGAGGTAGCTCGCGAGCACGATCAGATCGGGTCGATACGGGGCCAGCCGTTCGACGGTCGCGGCGTCATAGGCCGCGCGTGCGGTGAGGTCGCCCACGCGCCGGCCACGTGTCAGGCAGAACGGGCGGATGGGATGCGTGAGCACCGGCATACCGTACGCCGCAGCCAACGCGCGCTCGGCGAATGCCTCTTCGCTCGTCAGGCAGCACACCACGTCGTAGAGCGTGCCGCGATGCGGATCTTTCGTCAGCAAATGCGCCAAGCCTGGCGCACGGTGCGAACTCAGCACGGCGACTCGTAGTGGCGCTCGGGTCTGTCTGGCTGGCCCGTGGTGCGAGCGGGTGAGGTCTTCCCAGTGAGTGTGCATCGGATCGCCTCGTCAGCAAATGCGGGGCAAGGGCTCCCCCTCGGGCTCGGTCACGAGCCGACGGCCAAAGCCCGTGTCGAGGATGACAGCGCCGATGCGATCGCCCGTGCAGGTCCCGACGATCGCGGCATCGGTGCCGAGCGGGTGAGCGCGCAGCACTTCGAGCACCGCGCCCGCGGCCTCTGGTCGCACACCGAGCACAGCCTTGCCCTCGTTGGCCACGTGCAGCGGATCGATGCCGAGCAGTTCCCCGGCTGCGCGGACTCCGGAGGTTACAGGCAAGGCCATCTCATCGAGAATCACGCCCACGCCGCTCTTTTCAGCCATCTCGTGGAGGGCCGACGCCAGTCCGCCGCGGGTCGGGTCTTTCATGGCCACGATGGCGCCGGGCACGCGCTCGAGCGCGGCGCGAATCAGGCCATTGAGCGGTGCGACGTCAGAGCGCAGGTTGCCCTCGAGCGCGAGCGCATGCCGCTCCGCCATGACGGCCATTCCGTGGTCGCCGATCGTGCCGGTCACGATCAGCCGGTCGCCAGGGCGGAGTCCGGAATCGGGCACGACGCGGTCCGTGATCGCAACCCCCGTCGTATTCAACACGATTCCGTCGAGCTCGCCCTTTCCCATCACCTTCGTGTCGCCCGTCACGACCGCGGCGGCCGCCTCATCGCAGGTCTCGCGTATCGACCGCTGAATGCGCAGGAGGTCGGTCCGACTGAAGCCCTCCTCGATGATCACGGCGCAGGTCAGCGCGAGCACCTCGGTCGCGCCCATCATGGCGAGATCGTTGACCGTCCCCGAGACGGCGAGCCGGCCGATGTCGCCGCCGGGGAAGAAGACGGGATGGATGACGTGGGAGTCGGTCGTGAGCACGAGCCACCGATCGCCGACGCGGAGCGCCGCTCCGTCGTCCATCGCCGCTAGCTCGATGTTGCCTTCCCGCACCTCGCGGGTCATACCGTCGAGAAAGACCTGGCGGATGAGCGTTCTCATCGCCTGGCCCCCGGCGCCGTACTTCAACGTAATGCGGTCATCGAGCACAGAGAGCGCCACGGTATCCTCCGAGGTCTGGGTGACCTCCGGTACTGATGCCAGATTTTGCAGGTGCCCTCGCTGCTGACCATGCAGGCCCCCACGGGTGCGCTTGGAACGCACTGCTTGCCGAACAGCGGGCAGTCGGTCGGCGACTTGATGCCGGCCATGATGTCGCCGCAGATGCACTCGTGCGTCAGCGCCGGGGGGGCGAAGCCCCAGAGCGTGTCGACGTCGATGTCGAATTGCTGGCGCGCGTCGGCATGTGCCCATTCGTCACGCAGGCGGAGGTTGCCGTTGGGCACGTGGGCGATGCCTCGCCAGCGCCCGCCGATGGGCCGAAAGACCCTCCAGAGCTGCTCCTGCGCTCGGAGATTGCCGGCTTTCGTTACGCATCGCGGATACATGTTGACCACCGACGGGCGGCCATCGCGGATGAGCTCGGTGAGTTTGACGAGTCCCGCGAGAATGTCGAGCGGCTCGAAGCCGGCCACCACGACAGGCAGCTTGTGGCGCGCGACGAACGGTTCGAACACGCCCCAGCCGGTGATGGTGGCCGCGTGGCCGGCCGCAAGGAATCCCTCGACGCGCGTCTCGGGCATCTCCGCCACGATTTCCATCACGGGAGGAATGTACTTGTGTGCCGAAAGCACGAAAAAGTTGGCGGGCGGGTTCTGCAGCAGCGCCGCGGCGGTCGCCACGGCCGTCGTCTCGAAGCCAGTCGCGAAGAACACCAGGGGCTCGTCGATCGGGCGGGCGAGGTCAACGGCCTGCGCGACACTGTAGACGACGTCCACCTGTGCGCCTTCAGCCTGGACATCGGCGAGCGACATCACCGTGCCGGGCACCTTGACCATATCGCCGTAGGTCGCGATGCGGACCCCCTGGCGCGCGAGCGCAACGCCCTCGTCCACTTCGGGCACGTCGGTGATGCAGACCGGACACCCGGGACCCATGATGACGTCCAAGGCTCGTGGCAGCGCCGCACGGAGCCCGAACCTGGCAATAGCCTGTTCGTGACTGCCGCAGACGTGCATGATGGAGACCGGCGCGCGCGCGATTTCATCGACGAGCTGCGCGAGCCGCGTTGACAGCTCACGGGCGCAGGACGGATCCCGGAATCTCAATTCGGCGGCGTCAGCCTTATCCTTCGTCATCTCGGGCTCCGGCGATCTCTCCCCGCACATCGGCGGCCATCAGGTCGTCCTGGTCGGCTCGCGTCAGCAGTTCCTCGTAGAGAGCGAGAGTACCCTCGACGTCCTCAGCGGGAATCCGGCGAATGGCGTACCCGACGTGGTTGAGGATGTAGTCCCCGGGTTGCACGGGCTCGTCGACCACTTCGAGCCGAATCCTCCGGCGCACGCCCCAGAAATCAACCGTCGCCATCAGCCCGTCCACCTCGACGACCTTGCCGGGAACACCTAGGCACATCGTTGGCTACTCCTTGTCGTTCAGCATTCCCCAGCAGGCGCTCGCAGGATTGCGGCGGCGACCAGGGCCTGGCCGAGCGCGATCCCGCCATCGCCGGGGGGACGCGCTGCTGGAGGTGGACAGTGAACTGCGAAGCCAGATCCGCGGCGAGGCTCTCCGCGAGCCTTGGGTTCTGAAAGCACCCACCGGTCAGGACGACCGGCCACATGCCGTGCTCGCGGCCCACCGCGCGGACGAGATCAGCGGTCGCCGCGACGATCGTGTTGTGGAAGCGTGCCGAGATGATGGGCGGCGCGACTCTGCCGAGCACGTCACCGACCACCTCCCGGACCATTGGGCGCAGGTCGATCGTCCACGGTGAGGTTCGCCAGTCGACGTCAAAGCTGTAGCGCCGGTGTTCGCACGGCTCGGCGACCCCGTTCCACTCCAACGCGACCTGTCCTTCGTCGCGTGCGTCGGGTCTCTCGAGCACCAACGATCCCACGCCGTCGAAGTAGCGTCCCACGCCATGCGCGATCGGCGAGCGGAAGCGGGCCGCAATCATCTGTCGGACTACGACCAGATCCTGCGCGGCGATGCCAGAGAACAGGCGCAACGAGGCGAGTGGCGGCCGCCCGTCGAACGCGTCGTCGAGAAGGGCAAGCGCCAGGCGCCACGGATGCCGGATTGCGGCGTCGCCGCCTGCCAGGTGAAGACCGCGCAGGGTGGCAACGCGCTCGAACGCGTGCCGGCGCACGATCATGACCTCGCCGCCCCAGGACGTGCCGTCGGGACCATAGCCGGCGCCGTCGTACGCGATGCCGATCACCGGTCCGATCAGACCGTGTTCAGCCATCGCGCTCACAACGTGCGCGTGGTGATGCTGTACGGCGATCTTGACGGGCTCCGGCCGCTGGCGGGCGTAGGCCGTGGACATGTAGTCCGGATGCATGTCGCAGGCGATGACCTCAGGCGTCACCCGGAGAAAACGCTCCATCCGGGCGATGGATTCCTGAAAGGACCGGTAGGTTTCGAGATTCTCGAGATCACCGATGTGCGGCCCCAGGTACGCCACATCGCCGGTGCCGAGGCAGAACGTGTTCTTGAGCAACGCTCCGCACGCCAGAACCGGCGCCGCGAATCCCGGCGACACGGCGATCGGCCCGGGCACGAAGCCGCGCGCGCGTCTCAACACCGTCGGCTGGCCGCTGATGATCCGTGCGACCGAGTCGTCGCACGGCGCCTCGATGTCGCGGTTGTGCATGAGGAACAGATCCGCAATGCTACCGAGGTGCTCCAGCGCCTCGTCGTTCCGATACGCGAGCGGCTCCTCCGACACATTCCCGGAGGTCATCACCAGCGGCCGACCGACGTGGGTCATCAGCAAATGATGGAGCGGCGTATAGGGGAGCAGAAGGCCGACGAGCGGGTTGTTCGGCGCCACATTCGACGCCAGTGCTGAGGACGCTCGCCTGCGCACCAGCACAATCGGGCGCTCCACCGAGCTCAGGAGATTCGACTCCGCCTCGGTGAGCATCGCATGGTCGCTGGCCTCGACCAGGTCGCGTACCATGACAGCAAACGGTTTCTCGTCACGCCGCTTCCGCACGCGCAGCCGCTCCACGGCCTCGGCATCCGTCGCGTCGCACGCGAGATGAAATCCACCCAGGCCTTTGATGGCGACGACGTTCCCGAGCCGCACCGCTGCCGCGACCGCCGCGATCGGGTCCTTCGACTCGACGACCGTCCTCTGCGGCGTCATCAACGCCAATGCGGGACCGCATCGAGGGCACGCGTTGGGCTGCGCGTGAAAACGTCGATCGTCGATGCACTCGTATTCGCGCCGGCACGCCGGGCACATCTCGAACGACGCCATGGTCGTGGCGGCCCGGTCGTAGGGCGTGTCACGTGCAATCGTGAAACGAGGGCCGCAGTTCGTGCAGTTGGTGAACGGATACCGAAAGCGACGATCCGCCGGGTCGAGAACCTCCCGCAGGCACTCCGGACAGGTCGCGAGGTCTGGCGGAATGGAGATCCGACGGTTGACGGATGCGTCGCTCTCGACGATCGAGAACGCGTCGACCCACTCGGCGGGAATGGCGTGAGCGTGGAATTCCCGGATATCGGCTGCGGGCGGCCTCGAGGTCTCCAGGCGACGGACGAAATCGTCGAGCGCGGACTCGGGTCCGAAGGCCTCGATGGTGACGCCGGACGCGTCGTTGCGCACCCGTCCTGAGAGACCTCGCCCCGTGGCCAGCTGGTGGATCCACGGCCGCATGCCTACACCCTGGACCACACCCCGAAGCTCGATTCGACGGCCGCGTCGGGTCATCGTTGCTCTCCGAGCGATAGCACGTAGGCCGTCACGTTCCACGCATCCTGCTCGCTCAGGCCTGGCCACGCGGGCATCGGCGTCCCTGCGATGCCTTCGCGAATGGCAAAGAACACGCGGCGAGGCGACGCGGACTGGCGCCAGCTTGCACTGGTGAAGTCGCGCGGCGGGCGCACGAGTCCCTCCCGCCGCGCTCCCCGCCCGTCCCCTCGTTCGCCGTGGCAGAGCGCGCAGGACTCGAGGTAGATGGTGCGCCCCCGCCGCTGAGCCTCGTTCGACGTGAGTTGCTTCGCCGGAACCTCGAGCCGCCGGTATGGTCCAGGCAGGTCGCGATCGACGTCAGCGCACGCCGACGAGATGAGCCACATCAGCAGTGCGCCCGGTAGTAGGCGTGTCATCGGTGTTGCGACGAAAGACGAACCCGAGCGTGCCGGCTTCGTCCACCACCCGCTCCACGAGATTCGGCAGGGCTTGTGCGACGTGCGGCGACAACCCGACGGCCAACTCAATCCTCTCGGGCACGACGCCAAGGAGCACCAGCCGCCGGGGATACCGATCGAGCCAGCGCGCACCATCGAGAAGGTCGGCGACGCCAATCTGGTGCGGAGAAAGGCGGGTGGCGACGGCCGGCGCCACCTGATCCCCGTCCAGGCGCACGAAACTGCCCGCAGGGGCGTCCGCGGCGATCGCGTCAACGAGGATCACGGCGTCGGCCGCTTCGAGATACGGCAGCAGCGACAGCCCAAGGGTGCCGCCGTCGAGGACCTCGACGCCCGAAGGCGGCTGATACCGATCGAGCAGCACGGAGACCGCCGCGCCGCCGACGCCGTCGTCGCCGAGCAGGACGTTGCCGAGACCGAGCACGAGGAGCGGCGTCCGATCACTCATCGAAATCGCCATGGTGGATCCACCGGTACGGGCCGGCGCCCAGCTCCTGCTTGGGTACCCATTTGTAACCCGCGACGATCGAGTCGATCGTGCCGTTCTTCTCGATTGCGGATACGAGGACCGCGCTGTAGACGTGATGGAGCGTGAAGCCCAACAGCAGCCACATCACCACGTGATGAATCCACCGCGCAACCTGAAAGCCACCGAAGAGCGGGGCCAGCGGAGCAAACCAGCGCAGCGGCGAACCAACGTCTGCGCTCGGCGCGTGCATCACGAGCCCGGTCCCGATCGCCAGGAAGTACAGGCCGAACACCAGCAGGTATGCGGATCCCGCCACCGGGTTGTGACCGACATACGCCGGCGGCTTGTCGCGGAGGAACGAGTAGAACAGGACGGTCGGCAGGAGTCCCTTCTGGCGCGTCCTCCGAACCGCGAGGAATTTGTCCCACGTGCGTACTTGTTGCCCGTGAACATCCAGATCACGCGTATCACCACCGCCATCGTGAAGACGATCGCGGCGTAGAAGTGGATGACCCTCATCCAGCCCATCACGAACCACTGACCGGCAGATCCCGGGACCGTCATGAACGGGCGACCGATGTACAGGCCCGTTACCGAGAGGAGCAGGATTGACAGCGCAATCAGCCAGTGCGTCACGCGGACAGGAATCTGCCACACGTAGACACGGACGAGATCTGACGAGACGTCGTCGCTCATACGGCTCTCACTTTGGCGACTTCACGGCGGTTCGCATCAACGACGTGAACGCCGCAGGCCATGCACGGGTCGAAGGAGTGCACCGTGCGCAGAATCTCAATCGGTTTCTGGGGATCAGCCACCGGCGTTCCCAAGAGCGCCTCTTCGTAAGGGCCGCGGCGTCCCTTGGCGTCGCGAGGTCCCGCGTTCCACGTGCTCGGGACGACGCACTGGTAGTTGGCGATGGTTCCGTTGTGAATCTGGACCCAGTGGCTCAAGGCACCGCGCGGAGCCTCGTGGAGACCCGCGCCCGAGGCGTCGACCGGCCACGTGCTGGGATCCCACTTGGCGTTGTCATGGATCCGGAGCTCGCCGGCCGACATGTTTGCGCCCAGGGCGTCAACCCAGTCCTCCATCTTCTCGGCGAGGATCTGCGTCTCGACGCCCCGCGCGGCGACTCGACCCAGCGTCGAGAACAACGCCTCCGGCCCGACGCCGAGCGTTTTCAACACACCACCGACGACCTCTTTCACCCGAGCGTGCCCCGAGACGTACGAGACCAGCATCCGCGCGAGCGGCCCGACTTCCATCGGCTCGTCGCCATAGCGCGGCGATTTCAGCCAGGAGTACTTCTTGTCAGTGTCCAATCGCTCGTACGGCGGCGTGGGCCCCGTGTAGGTCGGCGCGGTTTCACCCTGAAATGGGTGGAGCGCGGCGTCGTCACCTCGTTGGTATTGGTACCAGGAGTGCGTGATGTACTCCGCGACCTTCGCCTGATCGAACGGCTCCACCTTCGTCAGGTCCCGCCCGCGGATGATGCCCTGCGGGATGAAGAGATTGGGCCGCGCGGAATCGTCCTCGGGGTACTCGCCAAACACCAGGTAGTTCCCGACGCTTCGGCCGTGGCCCGCCCAGTCCTTGTAGAACGAGGCGATCGCGAGCAGGTCCGGGATGTAGACGCGCACGACGAAGTCTCGCGCGCTGGCGACAAACGCCTTGAGCTGAGCAAGCGTGCCGGTGTTCAACGCAGCTTGACTGTCGGGATCGACCGGCGTCGCCATCCCCCCCACGAGAAAGCTCTGGAGGTGCGGGTTCTTGCCGCCAAGCACGGCGTGCATCTTGATGAATTCACGCTGCCAGTCGAGTGCCTCCAGATAATGCGCGACGGCCATCAGGTTGGCCTCCGCAGGCAGCCGGTACGCAGGGTGGCCCCAGTAGGCGTTGGCAAAAGGGCCCAGCTGGCCCCGCTCGACGAACGTCTTGACTCGATCGCGGACGCCCGCGAAGTACTTGGGGCTCGAGAGAGGCCAGTCCGAAATCGACTCGGCAAGCGACGACGTCTTGGCTGGATCGGCCGATAGCGCCGATACGATGTCGACCCAGTCGAGCGCGTGCAGGTGATAGAAATGAATCACGTGGTCCTGCACGCACTGCGCAGCGATGATGAGGTTGCGCAGCAACCTCGCGTTGGGCGGAGGCACCGCCCCGATCGCGTTCTCGACCGCGCGAATCGATGCGATGGCGTGCACGGTCGTGCACACGCCGCAGATCCGCTGTGCGAATGCCCACGCGTCGCGGGGATCGCGCCCCTTCAAGATGAGCTCGATCCCTCGGAACATCGTCGACGATGACCAAGCGTCGCGGACAACGCCGCCATCGACCTCGGCTTCGATCCGCAGGTGCCCTTCAATGCGCGTGACGGGATCGACGACGACGCGGCTCATGGTTCCTCTCCCTTCTTCCTCGGCTTGGGCGCGATCGGCTCAACCCGGTTGCCGACGCGCTTGGCAATCTGGATGAGCCCGTGGCCAGCGAATGCCGCCCCCACGCCGAGCGTGGCGATCACCCCAATCTTGTCGACGTCCGAACCGATGCCGAACCCGGGGATTCCGGTAAGGTGCTGATAAAACGGCGTCATGCGATCCCAGAAGTCTGGCTCGGCGCAGCCGATGCACGGATGGCCGCAGCCAATGGGCCAATTCGTCCCTCCGTTCCAGCGCACGTTGGGGCAGTTCTGAAACGACACCGGCCCCTTGCAGCCCATCTTGTAGAGGCAATAGCCGGCACGATGGCCCTCGTCACCCCACGCTTCCACGTACTGACCGGCGTCGAAATGCGCTCGCCGTTCACAGTTGTCGTGGATGGACTTGCCGTAGGCAAACAACGGTCGGCGGAGATGGTCAAGCGGCGGCCAGCGTTTGAACGTCAGGTAGTAGACGAGCAGGGCCGTCAGATTCTCGACGTTGGCCGGACACGCCGACAGGTTGATCAGATTCCGGACGCCAGGCACAGCGTCAGCGACTCCGAGCGCCCCGGTGGGGTTCGGAGCGGCGGCCGGGATTCCGCCAAAGGCGGCACAGGTGCCAATCGCGATGGTTGCCGCCGCGCTCCCGCATACCTCGCGCGCGATGTCCACCGCCGCGCGACCGCCGATAGTGCAGTAGCCGCCGTTGCCGCCCGTCGGGATCGAACCCTCGACGATCGCGATGTAGGCGCCGGCCCGCTGCGTGACGGTCGTCGCGAGGTTCGCCTCCGCCTGATGGCCGGCCGCCGCCATGATCGTCTCGTGGTAGTCGAGCGACAACATGTCGAGGATCACCTCGGCCGCGCTCGGACGACTGGCGCGCAAGAACGACTCGGTGTTGCCGGCACAATCCTGGAACTCCAGCCAGATCAGCACGGGCTTCTCCGTCTTCCGGATCGCGCGCGCGATTTGTGCGGCTGCCGCATCTGGCAGCGCCAGCGCCGCCGCCATCGTGGCGCAGAACCCGACAAACTCACGCCGGGAGACGCCTCGCCGCTCGAGTTCACTCACTAGCCATCCGCGCCGGTCACTCATACGTCACCTTCGTTTCCGGTCGGGTCCGTTTCTGTGCCAACTTGATGCGCGCCCAGAGCGCGCCTGCGAGTGGGATGAGCAACGACAGGGCCGGCAAGATCGCCGGAGCGACTGTGAGTTCCTCGTGATGTCGCCTCATGCGCTTTCGATGAACCGGCGCGCCTGCGGTCAGTTGACCATGCCGGGAAATTCGGCAGCAGTGTGGAAGTTTTCCCGCGCATCTGCGGCGCAGCGGCGTGATTCGCTCCAACGCGCTCCTTCGAGCAAATGCCGTTCCGTCGCTGAAGGGGGGAATCTACGCAGGGGCGGGGGCCCGTGCCGGAATTCCGGCAGGGCGTCGTCGGTGCCGTACATGATCAGCGGACGCGATACGTGCGCGACGCGCTTGGCGCTGTCATTGCACGTTCCGGGCACGCACGGAGGCGCCGAGCGCTATATGGCAAAACAGCGTGAACAGCGAACGAGACACGTCGCAGCAACATTCCGTCGCATCCTCGTTCCGACGGATCTCGGGGACCGCACGCGGAAGGCGCTCGATCTGGCCTTGCAGCTGGCCGGTGACGCGCGGGCGCGGGTGACCGTGCTGCATGTTATCGAGACGATCCCGGGGCTCGGGTTTGGCGAGCTGAGGCCCTTCTATCGAAAGCTGGAAGCGAAGGCTGCGGCCAGGATGGCCGCGATGGTCCGAGGGATGGGGGATGCAGCCATCGGTGTCGAGATCATCGAGACAGTCACGTTCGGCCCGCGGGCGGAGTCCATCGTCAGCTTCGCCGCCGGCCACAACGTCGACCTGATCGTGTTGGCCTCGCATCGAGTCAACCCGTCGATGGTCGGCCGCGACTGGGGCACGATCAGCTACAAGGTGGGGATCCTGGCTCAGTGCCCGATCCTGCTCGTCAAGTAGCGGCAGATCGATCGAGTCGGGCCGGATCGCGTCATCAGCGACGTCGAACCGTCGAGTCTGCGCGTTCAGGACGAACCCTACGTCGAGGCGCGGGGTCGACGCGATATGTTCCTCGACGAGGTGGACCGGCCGTACCGGGACGGCCAAGCCGGGCTCGCCCGAGTACAAGATCACGGCTATGAGGATAGCGCGTGCATGAGACGTGAGCATTGGGCTCGATCAGTCGATCGCCTAGGGTATGAGGTGGCTGTCGGCTGCCGGGAATCCGGCAGCCTGCCAGCAAACCGGCGATCCAAACGAAGAGCTGACATGCGAGCGAGATTTGCTTTGCGCCGACCAGACTCTTAGCGATAATGCGCGTGGCATTAATGTCGTAACCAGGAGCGGTGTACATGTCTTCCATCGGTCGCTGGCGATGGTCTACGTTTCTCATCGGCTTTTTCGTACTGCTCCTCGTGTTCACCATCGCGGTGATGGCCGAGCAGAAACCCCCTCAGACGCCGCCCCAATCCGGCGCCGCTGCGCCAACAGCCCAGCAGCCCAAACCGTCCGGCTATGTCGGCGACGACACGACCTGCCTGACGTGCCACGACACTCAAGGCTACAAGGGGACCGCGCACGCGCGCGCGTTCAATTCGAAGTCTCCGGCGGCGAAACAGGGCTGCGAGAGCTGCCATGGCCCCGGCAAGGACCACGTGGACGCGGGCGGCGACAAGACCAAGATCGTCAATCTGAAGACGTTGCCCCCGCGGGAGGCCAGCGATACCTGCACCGCCTGCCACGATCGAAAAACGCATGCCCTCTGGGAAGGCAGTCAGCACGATCAGCGTCAACTCGGATGCGTCACCTGCCACAGCGTGCACTCGCCCAAGGGCGAGCCGCTGCTCAAGGCCAAGGACCAGCTGGGGCTGTGCGCCACGTGCCACAGGCCGATTGTGAACAAGCAGTATCGGTTCAACCACATGCCGGTACGAGAAGGCAAACTGGTCTGCGCGTCCTGTCATAACGTCCACGGCTCGTCGAACGTCAAGCTGCTGAAAGCCGGCACCACCATCGATGAAAGCTGCACCAGTTGCCATACGGAGAAGCGCGGGCCGTTCCTGTGGGAGCACGCGCCGGTCGCCGACAGCTGCACGAACTGTCACGATCCGCATGGCTCGAATAACGAGCGCATGTTGGTGGCCAAGCCGCCGTTTCTCTGCCAGCGCTGTCACGTGACGTCACGCCATCCTCCGACGGTCTACGACGGGTTCGTGCTTCAGAATTCACAGAATGCGAACAAGCTTTACGCGCGCGCGTGTGTGGTGTGTCATCAGCTCATCCACGGATCGAACGCGCCGTCAGGCAAGGCGTTCCTGCGGTAGGCGAGGAGAATGCCGATGCGCACCAGACTCCTGATTGGCACTGCAGCGCTCCTTCTGTGCTCCCGCGTCGCGACGGCGCAGGCACCGGCCAAACCGCCGCCGCAGGCCCCCGCTTCGCCGGCCGCCATTGTGCCGTCGCTCGGCGCAATCGACTTCGGGTTCCGGGGAACGGAGACCGACCTCGATGGGGCACGCTACGAGCGGTACCGCGATCTGCGCAGTGGCGCCGCGTCGAGGTTCTTATTCGGGAAAGAGACCGAGAAGTACTTCTTTGATGCGAGCGCGACGAATGTCGGGTATCGCGACCAACGGTACGTGCTCGACTACGACCGCAGCAAGATCGATTTCAACTTCCTCTGGGACTCGATTCCGACGAACTTCAGCTACCTGACCGTCTCGCCGTGGGCGGTCGGTGACGACGGTGTGCTGACGATCAGCCCGAGCCTGCGGCAGCAGGTGCAAAACAGAACCGCTTACGGGGTGCCGTGCGCGCCAGGCGCCGTACCGCCAGCCAACTGTAACACTCCCGCCAACGCGGCTCTGGCCCTGACGAATCGATCCATCTACAACACCGATCTTCTAGGCTTCGAACTCCAGTCGCGCCGCGACACGGCGTCGTTTGGCCTGACGTACGAAGCGACCGCGAATCTCGACGTGAACTTCAATTTCGCGACGATTGGGAAGACCGGCCATCAGCCCTGGGGTGCGTCGTTTGCGTTCAACAACGCCAACGAGCTGCCTTTACCGCTCGACAACCGGACCAACGACTTCTCCGCAGGTGTCGAGTGGGCCAATCAGAAGGGAATGGTCCGCCTGGGGTGGGATGCATCATACTTCGACAATCGAATCCAGAGCCTGACCTGGGACAACCCGATTCGAGCGACGGACTTCAACAACGGGCTGGCGCCGCCCAATGGGCCGTACGACCCGAGCGGCTACACAAACGGGAATGGTCCAGCGCAGGGCCGGATGTCGCTCCCTCCGAGCAACAACATGCACGTGGTCAGCGCGATGGGGCTCTACAAGATGCCGCGCAGGACCACGGTCAGCGGAACGTTGCAGTTCACGAACCAGAGTCAGAACGAGGCGTTGATTCCGTGGACGATCAATCCGCTGATCGCGAACCCGGCCGTCTACGCGGTATTCCCCGGCCTGACGACGCTGCCGCGGAGCACGGCCGAGGCCGAGGTGCAGGGCGTCAACGCCCTGATCACCCTCAACTCGAGGGCTGTCCGTGGCGTCGCGTTCAACGTGCACGGTACCGCTATAACGACCGCGACAACCAGACACCCGAGTTCGACGCGACGGAATACGTCCGCTTCGATGCCGTCCCCGAAGACACCGGGAGCCCGACACACGAGTTCGATACGACGCGCCGGACGTTCGATGCGACGGCAACGTTCAGTCTGCATCGCTGGGGCGCCGTGCGCGCGGGCTACAGCCATGACGGGTGGGAGCGTCACGGCCGGGGATTCAGCGACGTGGGGGACAACGTCTTCCGCATTTCGTACGACCTGTTCGCGCATCAGTACTTCACGATTCGCACGGCGTACGAAGGATCCAAACGACGAGGCGATGGGTTCATCGAGTCCGGTATCGATTACGAGGGTGTGGGCGGCACGCAACAGGGGCTTCGTTACTACGATGAGGCCGATCGCAATCGACACCGGACCTCGTTGACCGTGAGCATCATGCCCGTTGACACGGTTGACGTGAGCGTCACCTACGCGGGAGGCCTGGACACGTACTTGACAGATGAGTTCACGCCGGGGCGCGAGCAGTTCGGCTTGCTTGACGCCGATACGCAGGCCTTCACCGTTGCCGTCAACTTCCTGCCACGGCCGCAGGTGGCCCTCGGCGCGACTTACGGATACGAGACCTTCAGCTCGCTGCAAAAGTCCCGGAATGCGGCACCGCTGACGAACCCGAACGCGCCGCCGCCGCCGAACGCCGAGTGGACGGATCCGACGCGCGACTGGACGCTCGACAACGACGAAAAAGTCAACACGTTCACGGCGTACGTCGACCTCCTCAAGGTCGTGAAGAAGACCGATATCCGCATCGGCTACGATTTCATGGACTCGAACAACGCCTTCGTCCACGGCGGCCCGCGCATCCAGCAGCTCAACACGAATACCTCGGTGACCGGAACTTCGTGCCCGGCAGGAGTTTCTGACTGCTTTATCCCGTTGCCCGATATCACAACCTCTTGGAGTCGCTTCACGGCTGACGTGAAGTACTTCATTGACGCGCGCGTCGGCATCGGGTTCGCGTACCTGGTACGAGAAGCTGGACGTTAGAGACTACGCAGCAATCGATGCCAATGGATCGGTCGGCTTCACGGCGGAGACCGGCACCGTGCGCGTCGATTACCTTGGCGGGTTGATCACCGGTTACAACGCCAGGCCCTACACTGGCAACACCGCGTTCGTGCGATTGCTATACCTTTTCTAGGCAGGACGAATTCTAGGCAGGGCGAAAGGATCACGCGGCTGCGACAGCCGCGTGATCCTAACCCCGATGGGCGCCGCTACGCACCCTTGATTTCGAGTCGGCGTGCGGCTTCCTTCTTGAGCGCGGGTGCCGGGATCGTCACCTCGAGCACTCCGTTCTTGAAGATCGCCTTGGCCTCACCGGTCTTCACGCCCTCCGGCAGCGGGATGCTCCGATAGAAGGTCCCATAGCTGCACTCCGTCGTGAAGTACCCCTTCTTTGTGACCTCCTTCTCGTACTTTCGTTCGCCCTCGATCGTCAGGGCGCCCTCGACGAGCTCGACCTTCACGTCTTCCTTGTTCAGGCCAGGGAGCTCTGTGCGCACCACGATGTTCTCGTCCTTGTAGAACATCTCGATGTTCGGCACCCACGTGGCAACCTCCGGCGTGGTTCGGAGGATCGGGAAGAAGCGCCGTCGGCTGATCCCGAAGTCACCGAACAACCGGTCCATCTCTTCGGCGAACCGTCGCACATCTGCGAATGGGCTCGCCAGGAATCCCGCGAACGGCTCAAACTGTGCGAGTTCCTCCTTCTTCTGAAGTTCCTTGTCTTTCTTGTCCAATAGGGTATTCATGATGACCTCCTTCTTCTTCCTTCTCCGTGAATTTCTGGGCGGATGGGGTCCTCAGGGTGAGGACCGGACACGCCGCCTGATGAACCACGTGATTCGTCGTCGAACCGAACATCATCAAGTCGACTGGGTTTCGACCGGCGACTCCCATCACGATGAGGTCCGCACCCAGCTCGCGGCTCACGCGGAGGATCTCGCGGTAGGGCTTTCCCTCCGCGACAATCTCGCTGGCACGACACCACTCGCGCGCCTCTGCGGGAATTGCAGCACGGAGCCGCGCGCGCGCGTCGGCCTCCCGGCGTCGCCGGTATTCGAGCACATCGACAAACACCGTGCGTCATCGCCTCATCGGGGACAGCTTCGATGACGTGAAGCACGGTCAACGCCGCATTGGCTTCTTGCGCCAACGAGAGGGCATGCTCGACCGCCCTCATCGAGGTTGGACCGAAATCGACCGGGCACAGGATGTGCCGAAGCCGACCGGTTGGCCGAGGAGCGCCGAGTGTCGAGGGGACGATGAAGACCGGGCAGGGCGCCTTCCGCAGCACCTTCTCCGCAACCGAGCCGAGCATCAGATGGTCGAAGCCGCCCCGCCCGTGCGTGCCGATGACGATCATGTCGCTCGCGAGTCCGCCTGCGGTATCGACGATCGCTGCGCGCGACGTTGCCGAGCTCGATCGCGACGTCGAGCGGGACGCGCGGGTTCCGGAGCGGCCCGACGAATCGTTCGACGTCTGCCACCAACTGCTCGTGGGACGCGGTAGGGCACGATCATCGGACCGGGGCTGGCCGGTAGTACGTCCGGCCTCACGAAGAGCTCGAACACGTTGAGCACGGTGACACGCGCGTCGTACCACTGCGCCAGGTTGATGGCATGCCTGAGCGCCAGCTCCGAGCACGGGGAGAAGTCAATCGGGCACAGAATGCGCTTCACATCGATGATGGGCATCGCTTGAACACTCGTGAAAAGTCCGAGCAGCCCGACAGCACGTCGGCCGGCCCGCGAGTTCCCAACCGTCTACGTGTCGCAATCCAGGTGCCACCGTCTCATGTGGCTGGTGACCGCGCGCTTCCCCAATACGAACAACACGTTCGCCGTATGCCTCGCTGAAACTGTGACCGGTCAGCCGAAGTCGGCCGGCTACGGGTCGGGGACTATTTCGGCCTGCCGCGCAGGATTTCCCGAAGGCCGCCGGTAGAACCCCTGCCGTCGCCGATGTCAGATGTCCGCCGGTTGAGTCGGCGCACGGCCAGAACCGGCAGCACAACGATCCAGAACAAGACGGACACGCCGAGCCAGACGCCCGCCCCACGCAGGCCGTCCGGTGAACCGGAGGAATGCCAGCGACGCGGCTCCGAACGCCGCCGCGCCTTCAGTGCCGAGCAGGACCCCGGTCCGTACCGCGTCGACTGGATTCACGATCACCGAGACGATGAGGAGCCGCGACGCACGTCCGGACGGCAGGAGTGACGCGGCGCCCAGCGCCGCCACGTCGTAGAGCACCACGGTGGCAAACCAGAGAATGAGCGTGATCGCCATCGTTCGCGCGCGTCGCCCTTGTGCGCTGACCGCAATGATCGCCGCGGCGCCGAGCGAGACCGCGGTGAGCGCGGCCGAACCCAGGATGACCAGCAGAAAGCCCGTGAGCCCGTCTTCTCCGGTGCTGGTGAAGATCACCAGCCCGGCGACACCAAAACCCATCGCCTGCGCCGCACCGAGTGCGATAAAGAGCCCGAGCAGTCGGCCGATGAGGATCGCTCCGCGCGGCACGGGTTGCGAGGTACAGCAACTCCGCAGCGCCTCGTTCTGGAACGAGCGCCAGCACGCCCGTGGTCAGCGCCGTGAGCGGAACGAGTATCGTGACCAGCTGCACGAGCGAGACGGCGGTGCGCGCAAAGTCCTGCAGCCCCACTCCACCGGTCAGGACGTATCCAGAGCCGGCCACTGCCACGGCGAGCGCCGCGAACGTGACCGCAAAGAGTTGCGTCCATCGCGATCGCACCGCCAGCAGACGCTCATGGCGCGCGCACTCGAGCATGGCCCGGATGGCTGGCCCCGTCATTTGGTCCCCGCCGCGCCAGTCGGCCCGAAGACGTCCGACGCCGTGAGCGGAATGCCCGACTCGGCGGCTGGATCCTGGGCGCGGCCGGCAGCATCCGCGTGGGCAATGAGATGCGAGCTCATGGGTGTGGCGACGCTCGAGGCTCGGGTGTACAGAGCTTGCGAGGCGGCGACCCACTGTCCAGTCCGATGGTCGGCCACGTACGCGTAGGCGATCGTCCCGGCCGCGGCCGCCTTCAGGTGATTCCGCAGACAACCGATGTCATCGAAGAACACCGGTTCCTCCGACGGCTCGACGATCTGGGCCGCGACCTTGGTGTTCGAGACGAGCATCCGACAGAAGCGACAGGTGTCCTGCCCCGGCACGAGCGTTGCCGGCGGCGGTGGCCCGCTCGCACAGGCTATCGTCAGGGTGAGGAGCGCCAGCGAAAGCGGTCGCGTCTGCGACACGATGACGTGAGTGAGGCCTGCCATCATGTTCGCCCCGCCGCCCCCACGAGCTCGCGATACAGGGCATCGAGCCGTTCGTCCTCGGCCGTCAGATCCCGAATCTCGCACCCAGCCGCGCGCACCGCGTCCAGCACTGCAGGACGGGAGGCCGCCGGTCCGGGAACGATGAGCTCATCACCTGACCACGTGACGCCAGGCGATATCCGGCGCACGACCGGAAGGTACGTGCTCCGGATGCCCGCTGAACCGGAGGCGCATGATTCCTCGACTCGCGAGCCGGTCCGCCAGTTCCGCCTGCGTGAAGAGCGCAATCAAACGGCCGGCGACGAGGATCGCGATGCGATCCGCGAGACGTTCGACATCTCCCAGCTGATGCGATGTGAAGAAAACGGTCTTGCCTTCCTTTCTGCGTCGATCGACGAGACCGTAGAAGGCGCAGAGGCCATCGGGATCCAACGCGGCGGTGGGCTCATCCAACAGAAGAACGGGTGTGTCCGGGAGAATTGCCACCGCAAGACCCAAGGCGCTGGACCATGCCGCCCGAATAGGTGCCGACGAGTTGGTTGCTTGCGCCATTGAGTGACGCGAAGCGAAGCGCGTGGCTCGTTCGGGATGCCGGAGCCGCGCGCAATCGGCAGTAGAACTCGACCACTTCCTGCCCGGTCAACGTCTCGGGGAACGCGACCTTCTGCGGAAGAAACGAGCACGCGCGTCGAGCCTCGGGGACGGTCGCCGGCGTGCCGTCGGCACCGAGGCGGACATCTCCGGAGGTAGGGGAGATCAGCCCGGCAGCGGCCTTGAGCGTCGTGGTCTTCCCCGAGCCGTTAGGGCCGAGCAGCGCCACTGCCTCCCCCGCTGGGACCACCAGCGTCAGGTCATCGACCGCCGTGTGCCGGCCAAATCGCTTCGTAAACGCCCGATAGCGAATCACACGACCCTCGAGGTGCCGGATCTCCGGCGTCCCGACCAGACCGTCACCGCGCCAAGACCGAAGGCCGCGGTCGAAGCGAGGAGTCCAAATGGGTCGGCTCGGCGCTGACTCGCGTGGGCGGCTGGTACGTGGGGTAGCGACGGCGCTCGCACGAGAGGCGACCGATCTTCCAGGCCGACCGGTTCGAGCACCGGGAATGCCCGCTCAGCAGCGCCGAGCGTGGCCGCGGCAAGGCCATCGGACATCAGATCCGCGGCAGTCGCCGCGTCCCGGAAGTGATCGAAGACACTCGACAGCCGATACGGACGATCACTTCGATGGTCTCCGTCGAGGTCCGGCTCGTCGTTACCAGACCAGTAGTTTCCGTCGAACACTGCGTCCACCCGCTTCCCCACCAGGACGAGAGGTGTCAAGACCCCGATGACCGCATTGTTCTCGAATCGCACCTGACCCGACGAGGCATACAGCACGATAGCCGCGTCGGCTTGAGCGATGATGTTGCGTTGGAAGGTCGTTCGGTGTGAGCCTTCAAGGAACACCCCTCGCGCGTTGTCCGCAATCAGATTGTCTTCTGCCACCACGTCGTCGCACGTCTTGAACAGCAGACCGACCGAGGCGAAGCCGCGGTTATGGATGAACCGGTTCCTGCGAAAGACGATGCGCTTCGAGTACATCAGTGCGGCGCCCGCGGCGCCGTGCTCGAAGAGGTTGTCTTCGAACGTGTTGTCGTCGGCAAACATGTAGTGAAGTCCGTACCGCAGGTGTGCCGCCCGGTTGTGGGCCACAAGCCCATGCGAGGACGACTGGATGTAGAACCCATCGCGTACGTCAGTCACATCGTTGTGGAGGAGCTGGAAGCCCTGAGTGTTCCACACGTGCACGCCGGAGCCCTTCTCCCCGGGGTCCTTGCCCGGGATTCCGCGGACGACGCAGCCGGTGACCCGGGATCCGTCCGCTTCCCTCAAATAGATGCCAAACAGACTATTGGTGATGCGGCAGTCTCTGACCGTGGTGTTCTTTCCGGTGACGTGAATGCCCGACGCGTCGCGTCCGAGGTCGCCGCCGCCGCGGCCGTCGATGTCGAAACCCTCGAGGATGACGCCATCGGCGCGAATCCGAACGACGGTGCCGGCGCCGGCTCCAAGCAGCCGGGGTCGATCTCGCCCGATCAGATGGACCCGCTTGTCGATCAGCAGATCCCCGACGTACTCCCCTCCCGGGATTTCGATTCGCTCGTCTGGCCGGGCCTCATCGATTCGCTGCTGCAACGGCGACGCCTGGCGAGCCGGGGGTCGGCCCTCAATCTGGCCCGATGCGACTTGCGCCGGCGCCTCCGACGGGACCTGCAGCGCAATCAGCAGCGCCAGACGCGCCAGCCCGCTCATGGGACCCTCACGGGCTGCTTCCCTCCGCGTGCTGCAAGGACCAGCGCGGTCAGCAGCAGCAGGCCCGCCGCCGCCAAGGCATAGGACGCCAGATCGGGATAGGAGTACACCTCGAAGTTGGCGAGCTGCTTGAACCCGAACATCGGTGGCATGAACGGGTCGACCTTCACGGACGCCGTCGGCGCGAGGTCGTGGCCATAGTGGTACAACTTGTAGCCGAACGACCAGAGCGAAAATGCGCCAAAGTAGGAGAAGAGCATCGTCACATCGACCAGATCCGCGATCCGGCCGTGGACTGCGGCCCGTAGAAACAGCAGCGTCAGGGCGCCGACGACAAACGGAATCCACTGGAACTCGGTGAAGTCCTCAGGGGTCAAGTCGCGCATCCCGATGTAGTGGTTCAGAACGTTGATCTCTTTGATGTCCTGACCGTTGTTGCCGCCGACCAGCTTGTATCCGTAGATGTCCAGCCGCAGGCCGTCCGGGTACTGCGGCGCGAACATCGTCATGTTCCAGAGCGGAGCGAAGTACACCGCGAGCAGGAGGGCGGCTGCCGCGACGATCAGCAGCCGCACCTGCAGGGTCAACGACCGCGCCAGAAAACTGTTGCTCCGGTCAACGAGGGTCTGCATGCGTGCCTCGTGCGTCAGTTCGTCGTTGTCGACCCCTTGGGCTTCACGATGAGATACCCCTGCATCTCCTGGTGCAGCGCCGAGCAGAAGTTCGTGCAGTAGTACGGGAACACGCCCTTCTTTGCCGTGAACGTGACCGTCTTCGTCTCGCCTGGGTCAATCACGACGTTGATGTTGTAGTCGAGCAGGCCGAACCCGTGCAGCTCGTCGGTCGTTTGTTCGATGTTCGTGATAGCAATCGTGACGATGTCGCCTTCATTGACTTCGATGGCTGTCGGCGTCAGCGTCGAACGGACGGCGACGACTCTGGCGACGACCTTGTTCCCCTGCCGCTGCACGCCGGCGTCCTTGACGTCCCAGACAGCCAGCGGGTGCTTGTTCTCTTCCTTCGAGTAGACCTCGATGGGCTTGAGCTTGTCGGCCTTGATAATCTGCGCGTAATGCGGTTCCGGCTCGGTGAACGCATCGTAGAGCAGCTTCATCTTCTCTTCGGTGATGTCGACGAGCTGTGACGACTCCGGTTGCGAGGGTCCCACCGACAGGTGACGTCCGTGCGAGAGCTTGTTCAGGCCGACCAGCCATTTGCCGTCGGGCGACACGGTATCGCCCTCGGCCGCGGTGAGGTGGCCGATCGAGTACGACATCGGCATCTTGTCGACGACCTCCCAGGTGCCCAGCTTCCACTTGGCGATCGCACTGTCCACGAACAGCGAGGTGTACGCCCACCCATCCGTGCCGAACTGCGTGTGCAACGGCCCGAGACCGACCGGCACCTCCGCATCCTTGATGGACTCGTAGCGGAGCACCGGGATGCCATCCTCGTCTCCCGTGAAGTCCTTGTTGCGAATGGCCGTTTGCAGCTTCTCGAAGTTGAATACCGTGGTGACCCCCTGCAGCTTGCCGGATCCGACGATGTACTTGCCGTCGGGTGAGACGTCCACGCCGTGTGGCGATTTGCCGCAGGGCATCAGGTAAACGAGGCCTGGGACCTTGCGCGGGTCGAGCACCCGCACGCCACCGATCATGTCGCCTTTTCCCTCCGCGGCGGCTTTCTCCGCCGCCCGCCAATCCACGGCCGCGATGTAGTCACGGTCGCGCTGCGCGGAGGTGACCTCGAGCTTGCCGATCGCCCGCTCGGTGTTGTACGACGACCAGAACATCCAACCGTCGGAGACAAGCTTGCCGGCGTCGCCGAGGTCGTAGTCGAAGGGCGGCATCAGAATCTGCCAGCCCAACGACATGTCACCGCTCTTCGGATCGATCTTGATCCCCGCGATGACGCCTTTGTAGTCGCTGGCGTACTTGTCGATCGACGCCACTGTGCCCTTTGGAATCGGAATGGAGAAGCGCGACGCCATCATCGAGTACTCGGTGTTGGGCGTGACGAACGCGGAGGCGTGGTTGCCCGAGACGTTGGCCACCGGGCCGAAGATCTGCTTCGTCTTGAAGTCCCGCAGGTCGATGCGGGCCACACGCCCGTTCATCTCGTTCACGAAGAGCCACCGCCCGTCGTACTCCCCTTTCGTCTCGGAGAGCGCCGGATGGTGGACGTCACCCCACGTGAGTCCGCCCAGCATCGCCTTCGACTCGTCGTCGAAGCCGTACCCCGTGGCGGGATACGGCGTGTAGACGGGGATCGTCGAAATGTGGCGCATGGACGGGACGCCGTACACGTAGACCTGGCCCGAGTGTCCGCCCGACGAGAACATGTAGTACTCGTCGAGGTCGCCGGGCGCCACGTACGTCTTCTGGGCCGCGAACGCGACATCCGAGGTCGCCGCGGTGCGCTGGCGTGCGCCTCGCGGCTCGCTGGGCGCGCAACGGCCAACCAGCACCGCGATCGCAATTACGCCGATCGCGATCAGGGCGAATCGTCTTCGAGAGTTGATTAACATGACTGCTCTCCTGCGAATGATGGTCCTACCGGCGTGGTGTGTCTCCGTGCGCCGACACGGGCTTTGTTTGCGCTGCCGCCTTCTGGCGCAGATGCTCGCGAAACGCTTCGCGCAGCTTCTCGACCGCCACGGCTTTCTGCTCGGGCGTCAGAATGATCTGGCGCGAGAGCACGACGGCCATCGTCCCCGTTGGCTCGCGAAGGAAGTCGTCAATCGTTCGGCCGAACCGCGACTGGACGTCCTCGACGGCCGTTGAGAGATCGGGGCCTATCTGCGCGGGGCTCTTGACGCCGAGCGCCGAGATCGAGTGGCACACGAAGCAGCCCGTCTGGACGAACCAGGCGCCGGGTCCGCTCTTCATCTCGGCTTCGGCTTTCGCTTCCAGCTCCGTCCTGGGATCGGTGCGCGGCGCGCCGGACACGTACTCCGCGGGGATGCCGCTGCGCTTCCAGGAGAGCACGAGCATCGCGAGCGCCTGGGCTTCCTTCGTCGTGAAGTGGAAGTTCGGCATGACGGTGTCGGTGACGAGCGCGCGCGGATCCTTGAAGTGCGCCACGTGCCAGGCAAACGACGTCCGCTGACCGGACAGGCGGCCGAACTCATACTGCTCCGGCGCCTTCTCACCGACATGGGTCAGATCCGGGCCGATGGATCCTCCTCGTGCGTTGATCACGTGACAGGCGCGGCATCCCCGATCCATCACGAGCTGTTTCGCGAGATTGATCATCTCCGCGCCTTTGGTCTCGCGGTCGTAGCGGTGACAGGTGTTGCAGTTCATCTGCAGCAGCGCGTTCTTGCTGTCGACGAGTGAATACGACTCGCCGAGCGTCCGGCTGAGGAGCGGCTCTTCCCAATGCGCGACTTCGCCGTGGGCCTCCGCGGTGTCAATCGCCCAGCCCTGGCCGCCGTGACACGACGTACAGCCATACTTCTCGATCGGATGCGTACGCAGCGGTGCGATCGGGTGCGTGCGATAGGGCAGCTCGGCCTGTTCGAGCCCCGGCCAGGTGACGCCCTGGTGGCACGTCACGCAGCGGTCGGCACGCCGCAGGCCGGGCAGCCAGACCTGCTGGATGCCCGTCGGGATCTCGGCCGTCTTCGCCGCCCCGACCTTCTCGCCGACAAGTCGCCTGAACTCGTACTGGTAGTAGCGCCAGTCATGCTCGCGATCGGCCCACGTGAAGAGAATCGTCGAGACGACCAGCAGGACGCCGACGATCGCGAGGACGAGGCGGTCGCGCTTCGCATAGGGAGAGTGGGTGCGCAGTTCCATGTCAAATCCGTCCAGGAATGTCCGGCCACGTCTGCCACGGCCAGTAGAACTGCCAGTACGGGCCGCGGCAGAACACGCCGATGAACGTCAGCACGAGAATCGCCAGCGTCAGCAGCACGAACACGAGGTTCTGCGTCCGCCGCGTCTGCGGGAACCAGATCCCGGCCGCGGCCGCGGGGCTCTTGTCGAGCCATGGCCAGACGGTCAGCAGGGCGATGAGCGCGCCCGGCAGCAGCACCCCGCCGAGAAACGCGCCGTTGATCGTGAACGACCCGATCGTGATCGTCGTATCGGTGACGATCTCCTGCAGCCACAGGAAGTACCAGGGCGCCTTCGCCGGGTTGGGCGTGACGAGGGCGTTGGCCGGTTCCTCGAGAGGCGACCGGACGAATACCGACAGGATGCTGATCGCGGCGATCACGCCGAGCGTGACAATCGCCGCCCGTCGCGTGAGATCCGGAACGGCGTTGACGGTGAGATCGGGCGACTCGAGCGACGAGGTTCGAATGGTCGGCGCCGCGCCGCGCGCAACGCCGAGCAGCGTGTAGGTCTTCGTCGTCGACAGCGGAACCGGCTGTTTCTCAGCCAGAAGGGCGACGTGGTCGGCTTTCGCAAGCCCGCCGTCCTTCCGCACGCGCCACATGTGATACGCGAACAGCGCACCCAGCGCCCCAGGCAGCACGATGATGTGGAGCACGTAGAAACGGATCAACGTCGCCTGTTCGATCGTCCTCCCGCCGATCATCAGCTCCCGAAGCGCCGGCCCCACATACGGGACCGACGAGGCGATGTTCGTGCCCACCGTGATGGCCCAGAACGCCAGCTGATCCCACGGCAGGAGGTACCCGGTGAAGGACAGGAACAGCGTGACGAGCAGCATGGCCGACGCCGATCACCCAGTTCCACTCGCGCTGCTGTCCGCGCAGGCCGCCGTTCTTGTACGCACCGGTGAGGAACACCCTCGTCAGGTGCAGGAACACGACGATCACCATGCCGTGCGCCGAGAAACGGTGGACCGACCGGATCCAGGCGCCGAACGTGACGACGTACTCGATGTCTTTGACTGAGGCGTAGGCCCGTTCCACGGACGGAACGTACAGGAACAGCAGCGGCGCACCCGAGAGGATCGTGAGCAGAAAGAAGGCCGCGGACGCCGTCCCGAGCCAGAAGGAGTAGTTCCAGTCGAGCGACGCCCTGGCGACTTTCGCGGGGAACCAGTGCAGGATGAAGTTCGACACGATCGCATCGCCGGCCTCGCGGTCGGAATGCGGCCGGAAGCTCCAGAACGATTTCGGATGCACGCCCGGCGCTGCCCGGCGCGCCGTGTCGGACTTGGTCGTCATCAGCTCCTCACGTCAGCGTCAGTCGGAAGTCACGGGCAACTTCATCGGCCAGGTCCACGACGAGCTGACCATCGTCAGGTGCGATCGACAGGCGATACCACGCGAGCGGGCGCGGTGCGGGACCTGCCACGTTGCGGCCATCACCGGTGTACTTCGACCCGTGACACGGGCATTGGTATCGATGGGTGAGGCGGAGCGTTCCCCCATCGGCCGAAGCCGTCTGCGGTTGAGAGAGCGCCTCGGCGCGCACCGTGCAGCCCAGGTGCGTGCACACCGCTGAAATCGCGTGGAAGGTCTTGCCCTCGCGAAACACGAACAGTCGTTCGTCTGGAAGGAACTTGAGCCCGTCGGGGAACTCGGTCGGAGGACCGAGCTTCACCGTGGTGGGCGGGTCGTACGAGACGTTCGGCGCGAGAGATCTGAGCGACGCCAGCCCCTGGGTCCCGAGCGCGGCAATCCCCGCAGTGGTTCCCAGTTTGAGCAGGAAGTCGCGGCGGTCCGATGCGAGTGTCGCCCTCGGCCGGCACGGCCGGCGTGCGCATGTTTGAGGTCAGTCATGAACCCACCGCTCCGTGATTTGGAACCGTTCCATCGTCATGGCATCCGTCGGGCAGCGGATGGCGCACAGCCCGCAACGGATGCACCGCTCGTCGTCTTTCACCATGGCGGCAAGCGGCAGGCCATTGCCTCGTGCGCGGTCGATGAGTGCGTGGCGCTCGGTCTCGCTCAGGTCCAGATCCTCGAAGGGGACGATGGCCAGGCAGTACTCCGGGCACACATCAACGCATCGATTGCAGAGGACGCAGAGCTCGGGGTCGTAGATGGTCTGGACGTGGCACACGAGACATCGGGCGGCTTGCGTCCGCGCCCGCTCGACGTCATAGCCAGCCTCGACCTCGGCGATTCCCGTCCTCCGCTCGATGGGTATCGTCGGCGGCGGCTCCCGGTCGGCGATTTCGAAGCCGGCCATCATGCGATAGTGCGCGGTCGACAGCTGCTCGATATCCAACTGTGATTCGAGCCGCGCGCCGCCGTGGGCGAGGTGCTCGTGGATCGAGCGCGCCGCCCGCTTGCCGTTGGCGATCGCGTCGATGAGGTTGCGGGGCCCGAAGGCGACATCACCGCCTGCGAAGACGCCCGGCTTCGAGGTCGCCAGCGTCTCCGGATCGATCTGGATACCTCCGCCCGGCGTCAACGCGATGCCGTCGGCCGGCGTGAGGAATGAGAGATCCGCCCGCTGGCCGATCGCCAGCACACACGCATCCGCCTCGAGCGTGATCAGGTCGTCGTCGTCATATACCGGTGCAAAGCGGCCCCCGGCATCGAACACCGAGCGGACCGCGCGAAGCTCGATCGTCCGGAGCGCCGTGTCGCCGAGAAGCCGCTTCGGACCTCGTCGCGTCAGGAAGCGTACGCCCTCCTTGCGGGCCTCATCCAATTCCTCGTGGCCTTGCGTGGTCCGGAGGACCGGCATTTCCTCGAAGCTCTCGAGCGACACAATCGTGACCTCCGAGGCGCCGCCGCGTAGGGCGGCGCGCGCGGAATCGAGCGCTTCCTTGACGCGCGCGTCGGATTCGCCCTCGAGCGTCGCCAGCGCCTCGATTTCCTCCTCTCGGCTCAGGCGCAGCGCCGTGCGTGCGGCATCGAACGCGACGAATCCGCCGCCAATGACCACCACGCGACGCCCGAGGTTCATCCGGTAACCGCGATTGACGTTGAGCAGGTAGTCGACCGCTTTGACGACGCCGTCGAGCTCGACGCCGGGGATCTGCAAGTCGCGGCCGCGCGACACGCCGACTCCGATGAACACGGCGTCGTAGCCGTCGCGCGTCAGTTGCAACAGGCCGAAGTCTGATGTCAGGGGAGTTCGCAGTCGCAAATCCACGCCGAGTGCGACGATGCGATCGATTTCCGCTCGGATGATGGTGCGCGGCAGGCGGTACTCCGGAATCCCGAACCGCATCATCCCGCCGGGCTCTTCGGCGGCCTCGAACACCGTGACGTTGTAGCCCAGATGGGCGAGGTCATGCGCGGCGGCCATTCCGGCCGGACCCGATCCGATTACAGCCACCTTCGAGCGTGGACCGGCGCCGGCGTTGGCGTCATCGGAGACGGGCAGGTGGCCGGCGTAGCGGTTGCCTTCCGAGATGAGCGTCGTGCGAAGTTGATCCTGCGTGTCCGGTCGAATGGACTCTACGCCGTACTGTTCACACACGAATCGCTTCAGCGCACGGATGGAAATCGGGGCGTCGATGCTGCCGCGACGGCAGGCGTCCTCGCAGGGTGCTGCACAGACCCGGCCACATACCGAAGCGAATGGATTCGGCGCCCTCGCAACGAGGTAGGCGGCCTCATCGCGACCCTCAGCGATTAGCTGCACGTAGCGGCCGGCGTCGGTGGCGACTGGACAGCCAGTCTGGCACTTGACCTGCGCCTTCCACTGATCCAGATCGGGGAAACGGATCCGTACAGCCATTGCCGGTGATCGGCGACCGAGCAAGTGGAGTGCCATGAAATCGCGCGACGCGCGGACGAAATCTCGCAAAAGGCCGGACTTTGTCGATGGTCCGCGACGTCGATGTGAAAAATCTCACGGCGGTGGGGAAAGTTCCGGAGGGCGCCAAAAGCAGCCCAGGCTCCCAGCGTCAAGCTCTTGTTCGTGCCTGTCGAGCCGATCGAATGGATCGAATCTGAATCCCTTCGTCGATGCTCACGCGCGCCAGCGTTCTTCCCACGCGACGCCGGTCGCTTCGAGCGCGACGATTCCATGCAACGGAAAATCCAGCAGGGGCGTGGCCGTTCCGGAAACCAGGAGCGTCAACAAGCGTGGCAGGTGAGGCATGTGGCCGACCAGCATGACTTCACGCGATTCGCCAGTCAGTAGCGTCCTTGTCCAGTCCGGTGGATCGTCAGGCTGGAATCCGCGGATCGCCTTGAACGTCGCAAGCGGATTGCAGGCCCGAAGAAACGCCTCGGCTGTCTGACGCGCGCGCAGCTTCCCGCTGTGCCAGATTTCCTCCGGCTTGACACCTCGTGCCGCAACATCTCGCGCGAGACGATCGGCGTGCAGACGTCCGGCGTCTGAGAGCGGCCGCTGGGGATCGACGTCGGGCCCGACGGCGTCAGCGTGGTGCACGAGGTAGATCATGTGAGAGCCAGTCGCGCAGTTCGGCAAGCGACGCCTTGACGGCTGACGGATTGGTCGACTGCGGCGTTCGCTTTCGGGCGACGGACGCCGCAGCCGTGACGGCGTCTTGAACGTCGGCGCCGAACAGCGGCGAGTGCGCGCTCCACTCCTCGGCCGTCAGCGCCTCGAACGATCGGCCTTCACGAACCAGACGCAGCACGAGCGCGCCGACGATCTGGTGCGCGTCGCGGAAGGGTACGCCCTTCGCCACGAGGTAGTCCGCCACGTCCGTGGCAAGAAGCAAACCGGCTGCCGCGCGTTCGGCGGCGGCGCGGTTGATCGAGATCCCCTGGATGACCGTGGCGGTCGCGTCGAGCGACGCGCGCAGCGTGTCTTCCGCCTCGAAGAGCGCTTCCTTGTCTTCCTGCAGGTCCTTGCTGTAGCCGATGGGCAGCCCCTTCATGGTCGCCAGCCATCCGGCCAGCCGCCCGATGACACGGCCTGTCTTGCCGCGCACGAGCTCGAGCGGATCCGGGTTTTTCTTCTGCGGCATGAGGCTGCTGCCCGTGGCCGCCCGATCCGAGAGCTCGAAGAATCCAAACTCTTCCGAGGTAAACAGAATCATGTCCTCGGCCAGGCGGCTGAGGTGGACCATCGTCAGCGCGCACGCATGGAGAAACGACGACACGACATCACGCTCGCCGGTCGCGTCGATGCTGTTGCGGACCACTCGTGAAAAACCAAGATGACGCGCGAGCCAGTCGACGTCGATGGCGTAGCTCGTGCCGGCAATCGCGCCCGATCCGAGCGGCAGCTCGTCAGCTTCGGCGATGACGGCATCCAGCCGCGCGTGATCTCTTCGAAGCGCAGACGTGTACGCCAGGAAGAAGTGCGCGGCGAGGACGGGCTGCGCCCGCCGCATGTGGGTGTACGACGGCATCACCGCGCCGTTCGAGCGCTCCGCGCAATCCGCAAGGATGCCCGTCAGCCGGACGATGGCGCCCTGGAGCTCGGGGATGCGACGCTTCAGGTAGAGCCTCAGGTCGACGGCGACCTGCTCGTTTCTGGACCGGCCCGTGTGCAGCCGGCGGCCCGCTTCCCCGATGCGCTCGATGAGCTCACGCTCGACGAACGAATGGATGTCTTCGTCGTCGCGCGCGGACTCTGAATCGAAAAAGGCCGGGTCGGCGCCGCGAGCAAGGATGTCGCGAAGCCCCGAACCGATCGCGCCGGCGTCGGCGCCGCTCAGCACACCCGCGCGCTCGAGTGCCGCCACCCACCCGAGACTTCCGCGCACATCGTCCTCGAAAAGACGCCGGTCGAACCGGAAGGAGCGGCCGAACTCCAGAAGACCCGCGTCAGGATCGCCATCGAAACGCCCGGACCAGAGATGTGCCATGAGCTACCTTCGGACCGTGTCCGGTTTGGCGAGCAGCGCTTTGCGAGCCACCGTCTCGATTGGAAGTCCCCAGATCTTGATGAAGCCTTCGGCGGCCGTGTGATCGAAAAGATCGGCGGAGTCGTAGGTCGCCAGTCCGTGGTCGTACAGGGCGAAAAGCGACTTCCTGCCGACCACGCGGCAGTCTCCCTTGAACAGCTTCAGCCGGACAGACCCGGTCACGCGCGGCTGCACCGTGGCGACGAACGCGTCAATCGCCTCGCGCGTCGGCGAGAACCACAGACCGTTGTAGACGAGATCGGCGTAGGCCCTCGACAGCTCCTGCTTCAGACGATCGAGATCGCGGGTGACGACCAGCTTCTCGAGCTCGCGATGCGCGGTGTGGAGCACGACGGCCGCAGGCGCCTCGTAGATTTCGCGGGACTTGATGCCGACGATCCGGTTCTCCACCATGTCGATCCGTCCGACACCGTGCGCGCCGGCGATGGTCTCCAGGCTCTCGATGAGCTCGATCATCGACATCTCGATTCCGTTGGCGCGGATGGGAACGCCGCGCTCGAACTCAATCTCCAGATAGGCCGGTTGATCCGGACAGGCCTGGGGGGATCGCGTCAGCGTGTAGATGTCGTCCGGCGGCTCGGCCCAGGGGTCCTCGATCACGCCGCACTCGATGGATCGTCCCCAGAGGTTGGCGTCGGTGCTGTACTGGTTGTCCGCGCCGGCAGGAACAGGGATGTCGCGTGACCGTGCGTACTCAATTTCGGCGCTGCGCGACATACCCCACATCCGTGCGGGCGCGATCACTTTGATCGAAGGCTCGAGCGCGCGGGCAGAGATGTCGAGCCCCATCTGATCGTTGTCCTTGCCCGTACACCCGTGCGCGATGGCGGTGGCCCCTTCCATCTTTGCAATCTCGACGATCTTGCTGGCGATGAGCGGGCGGCCCAGGGCGGTGGCCAGCGGGTAGCGATCCTCGTAGATCGCGCCGGCCTGCAGGGCGGGCAGGATGTAGTCGCGAATGAACTCGTCGCGGGCGTCGATTACGTGACAACGAACGGCGCCAATCGCGAGCGCGCGCTCACGCACGTCCGCCAGCTCTCGGCCCTGACCGAGATCCAGGGTGACTGCGACAATCTCGGCGTTGAAGCGCTCGGCTAGCCAGGGAATCGCCACTGACGTGTCGAGCCCGCCGGAATACGCGAGGACAATCCGTTCCATCAGCCTTCCTTCTTCAGTGTTGCGTCGACAGCCGACCGTCCGCCGGTCTTCATCTCGTCCAGCCTGCGGCGCAGGGCCGAGGCGTGCGAGGCCGAACGGCAGATGACGAGGATCGTGTCGTCGCCGCCGATCGTGCCGACGACTTCCGGCAGCCTGGCGTTGTCGAGGGCCAGGGCGAGCGGCTGGGCCTGTCCGACGTCCGTCTTCAGCACCAGCATTTGCTCGACGGTTTCCTGCGTCCGCAGGTACTCCTCGACGGCTCTCCGGAGACCGAGGGTCCGACCGTTGGCGCTCCCGGCGTCCGCGACCGCGCGTCGATACGCGCCATCAGCCGCCCGTTTGACCAGGCCGAGCTCGCGAATATCTCGCGACAGCGTGGCCTGGGTGGCCTCGATCCCACGGGCCGACAGCTCGGCCCGAAGCTGCTCCTGGCTCGTAATCGCCGCGCGATCAACGAGTTCGAGGATCGCTGCCTGCCGACGTGGCTTCATGACCATGGTCGCAACCTGTGAGTATACACGCATATGCATTCATAGCAAACGCAATTCATTGATTCGCTTGACCTGCTTTCTGCATTGTTGTATAAGTACAGGTTCCGATGAATACTTATGCGCGCATTCGGGTCGGGATCGCCGGGGCAACAGGCTACGCCGGGGTCGAGCTCCTCCGCCGGCTGGCCAGGCACCCGGACGCCGACGTGCGGATCGCCATGGGATCCAGCACGTCCGAGCCGCGGCGCGTGCCGTCACTGGGCCACATCTGGGACGCGCCGGTCGAACGGTTCGATCTGGACCGCCTCGCAACCGAAACGGATGCGGTGTTCCTCGCGGTGCCCGACACGCTGGCGGCCGAAGTGGCGCCGACCCTTGCCGAACGTGGCCCGCGCGTTTTCGATCTGTCCGGCGCCTTTCGACTCCGCGAGAAATCCGAGCGGCAGCGCTGGTATCCGCACTCGCCTGACCCGGCCGTTCGCGTGGCCTACGGGCTCACGGAGCGTTATCGCGATGCGCTGAGCGCCGCGCCGCTCATCGCGTGTCCGGGCTGTTATCCGACCGCGGCGGTCCTGGCCCTGCAGCCGCTGGCGGTGGCCGGCCTGATCCAGCCGGGCATCATCATCGACGCGAAGTCCGGCATCTCCGGCGCCGGCAAGACACCATCGGAACGGACGCATTTTTCGGAAATCCATGGCAGCGTTGCGGCGTATGGCGTATTCGCGCATCGCCATGCGGCCGAAATCCAGCAGGAGCTCGGCATGGAGGTGACCTTCGTGCCTCACCTCGTGCCGATCGACCGCGGCATCTTCGAGACGATTTACGCGCGGCTCCAGCCTGGCGTAGATGCCTCCGCCATCGAAGCGGCACTGACGACGGCGTATGCGACTTCGCCGTTCGTGCGACTGACCGGCAGCGATCTGCCGGAGATCAAACACGTCGCGCATACGAACTTCTGCGACATCGGCTGGCGCGTCGACCGCCCGGGCGGTCAGCTCGTGATCGCGGCCTGCATCGACAACCTGGTGAAGGGTGCTGCGGGGCAGGCGATTCAGAATTTCAACGTGGCGTTCGGGTTCGACGAGACGACGGGGCTCAACTAGAACCACGGACAACACAGACAACACGGAATCGATGAAGACTGTTCTCAAGCTCGGCGGAGAGTTGCTCGAAGACGCAGCCGCGATCCGCGCGGCGGCCGAGGCGATTGTCCGTCTCGCGGCCGCGGTCCCGCTCGTCGTCGTACACGGCGGCGGACGCGCGATCGATGCCGAGCTCAAAGCGAAGGGACTGTCGCCGCGCTTCGTCGACGGCCTCCGGATTACGGACGACGCGACGCTCGACACCGTGGTCTCGGTCCTCGCGGGCCGGACGAACACCGCGCTCGTCGCAGCGATTGGGGCCGCAGGCGGACGGGCGGTGGGCGTCACCGGCGCCGACGGACAACTCGGTTTGTGCTCGCGCGCGCCGCTTTTCAAGACGGTCAGCGGCGAGATGGCCGACCTCGGCCTCGTGGGCCAGCCGGACGGCGCCGCTGCGGCACTCCTGGTGGATCTGCTCCGCATCGGCTGCATCCCTGTCGTCGCCAGCCTCGGCGTGGATCGCGAGGGGGTCGTGCTCAACGTGAACGCCGACGTCCTGGCCGCGCATCTGGCGACCGTGCTTCCGGCCGAGCGGCTGATCGTCGCGGGCTCGACTGCAGGAGTCCTGGACGAGGGCAACCGCACGATCGACGAGCTGGGCGTCGAGGACATCGACGCGATGACGTCATCCGGCGTGGCGCATTCCGGGATGGTGGCCAAGCTCGCTGCATGCCGCCGCGCCTTTGCGAACGGCGTCGCCGACGTTTCGATCGTTGCCGGACGCGGCGCCGATTATCGTTGGGGCGGCGGGGACACGAATCGTGCCGGCGAGCACTCGATCGGCGGTGGAGATACGAGGATGACAATCGCAACCAATGTGATGGCGCTCGAGACGGACCATGTGCTGCAGGTCTACCGGCGGGGCCCGGTCGTGTTCGAGCGCGGGCGGGGATGCCGGCTGTTCGACGCTGACGGCCGCGCCTATCTCGATCTGATTTCGGGCGTGGGTGTTTCGGCGCTCGGCCATTCGCATCCGCGCCTCGTCGCGGCGATCGCCGATCAGGCCGCGACGCTGCTGCACACGTCGAATCTCTACTTCCACCCGCTGCAGGGAGAAGTCGCGGCGCGTCTCAGCGCAGCTGTCCGGCCTTCCGCGCGCGTTCTTCTGCAACAGCGGCACCGAGGCTGTGGAAGCGTGTCTGAAGTTCGCCCGGCGTTTCTGGCACTCGCAGGGGGACTCGAGGCGGACCGGTTTCGTCGCGCTCGAGCATTCGTTCCACGGCCGCACCATCGGATCGCTGTCGGTGACATGGGACGAACACTACCGCGCCCCGTTTGCACCGCTGCTGGCGGACGTCCGATTCGTGGGTCAGGACGATCCGGAGGCGCTCCTGGCCGCGGTGACCGAGTCGACGGCCGCGGTCGTGCTCGAACCGCTGCAGGGAGAAGGCGGCGTCAGGCCGTTGAGCCCGCGCATGGCGGAGGCGGTCAAGGACGCGTGCCGCCGGACCGGCGCGCTGCTCGTCGCCGACGAAGTGCAGAGCGGGCTCGGCCGGACCGGCCGGCCGTTCTATTCCGCGGTGCTCGGACTGCAGCCGGACCTCATGGCCATCGGCAAGGCGCTGGGGGGCGGCGTGCCGATCGCGGCCGCGCTGTTCAGCGATCGCGTGGCGAAGGCCGCATCCTTCGGGGACCACGGAAGCACGTACGGCGGCAACCTGCTCGCGTGCCGCGCCGCGCTGGTCTTCCTGCAGGAACTGGTCGATAACGATTTAATCTCGCACGTCGCTGCGGTCGGCAGTCACCTGGAACGCGGACTCCGCGCGATCGCGGCGAAACACCCGATCGTCCGTGACGTGCGAGGGGCGGGACTCATCTGGGGAATCGAGCTCGATCGGCCCGCGCTGCCAGTCGTCGAAGCGGCGCTCGGGCTCGGGCTGCTCGTGAATCGAACGGCGGACACCGTCGTCCGGCTGCTGCCGCCGTTCGTCATCACGCCGGGCGAGATAGACGAGGCGTGCGCCCTGCTGGACAAGGCGATCGGCGCCGCCGCTGCTGGAGGAAGAACATAGTGACCACGTCAGTGACGCTTGGGCCCGCGCGGCCGTCCGATGGGGCCGCCATCCATCGACTCATCGCCGACAACATGGAGGTCGGCCACCTGCTTCCCCGCAGCCTCGAAGACGTCGAGCGGCACGCCGCGCGATTCGTCGTGGCCACGAAGGGCGAGGCGGTCGTCGGCTGCGCAGAGCTCGCGCCGCTGAGCCCGAGTGTGGCCGAGGTGCGATCGCTCGTGGTCTCGGAGGCGCTGCGCGGCCAGGGCATCGGCACGAAGCTCGTGCAGCAGATCGCAGCGTCGGGCAACGCCGGCGGGTACTCGACGCTCTGCGCGTTCACGCACGAGGCGTCGCATTTCGTGCGCATGGGGTTCACCATCGTTCCGCACATCTGGGTGCCGGAGAAGATTAAGCACGACTGCACGTCGTGCGCACTCTTCAGGCGGTGCGGGCAGTACGCGGTCACGCTGCCGCTGCGCGCCGGCGTCACCGTGCGACCCGAACGGCCGGCAGCCATCATCTATGGTGCCCGCGGCGGACCTGCGCGGGCGCTCCAGCTCCGTCCGGTCAAGGCGAGACCGCAGCCGGCCGAGCCGGTGCCCGCGTAACCGCGACCACATCATGTCCAGCGCGCGCACAACGCATTCACCCGTGTCCAGCAGTCTCGAGATCCGCCAGATTGATGGCGGGATCACGGCGCCGGCCGGGTTCCGGGCCGCGGGCGTGGCGTGCGGAATCAAGGCGTCGGGCGCGTTCGACCTGGCGCTCGTCGTCGCCGACGACGTGGCGAGTGCCGCGGGCGTGTTCACGACGAACCTCGCACAGGCGGCGCCGGTCCTCCTCTCGCGCAAGCACCTGACGCGATCGAGCGGGCGCGCGCGCGGGATCGTCGTCAACAGCGGGTGCGCAAACGCCTGCACGGGTGCGGACGGCGACGAGCACGCCCGAGCGATGGCGGACGTCACGGCGGCCACGATCGGGTGCGATCCCGACCGCGTGCTTGTCGCGTCGACCGGCGTCATCGGCGTCAAGCTGGACATGGCGAAGGTCCGCCGGGGAATCGCCGACGCCGGCGCGAAGCTCTCGGCGTCCAGCGCGGCCGACGCCGCGCGCGCGATCATGACGACCGACCCGTTCCCGAAAGAGGCCGCAATCGAAGCACGCGCCGCGGCCGGCACCTTCCGTGTCGGAGGCATGGCCAAGGGCTCGGGCATGATCGAGCCGCTGATGGCCACGATGCTGGGATTCGTGACGACCGACGCCAGAGTCGCGCCGCCGCTGCTGCGCCGGGCGCTCAAGGCTGCGTCCGACGAGACGTTCAACGCGATTACGGTCGACGGCGAGTGCTCGACCAACGATTGCGTCTTCATCCTGGCCAGCGGCGCGAGCGGCGTCGAACTGACCGAACAGGATTTTCCTGTTCTGGTCGATAGCTTGAAGGCGGCGTGCGAGCCCCTGGCGATCGGGATCGTGCGCGGAGGCGAGGGCGCGACGAAACTCATCACGGTCCGCGTGACGGGCGCGCAGTCCGATCAGGACGCCCGGCGGACCGCGCGGGCGATCGCAAACTCGCCGCTCGTCAAGACGGCCGTGCACGGCGGGGATCCGAACTGGGGACGCCTGATTGCCGTGGCCGGACGATCTGGAGCCGCGTTCTCCCTGGCGGGCGCTGCCGTGAGGATCGGACCGGTGACGCTCTTCGATGGCGGAACGCCGCACGACGAACGCGCGCCGGAGGCCGCCGAATACCTTCAGGGGCGGGACATCGATCTCGAGGTCGATCTCGGGACCGGGGGTTCGGGCCGGTCGCGGATGTGGACCTGCGACCTCAGCGCGGAATACGTCCGGATCAACGCTGACTACCGAACCTAGGGTTGTCGGTTTTCGGTTGTCGGTTTTTGGTTGTCGGTTCCGGTTTGCGGTTGCGGTTGTCGGTTGCGGTTTTCACGACGCGAAAGAGATGACGATGAAGAGTGCGGCACAACGCAGGATGTCGGTGGTCACGGCGGCGCCGAAGCGCTTTCTCTCGGTGCTCGACTTCAATGTGACGGAGCTGTCGGCGTGCCTGGAGCTTGCGGCGCAGTTCAAGGCGGCCCGGAACGCCGGGCGGCCGCACGAACGCCCGCTCGAGGGCCGGCACGTCGCGCTGCTGTTCGAGAAGCCGTCGCTCCGCACGCGATCGACGTTTCAGATCGCCGTCCGCGAGCTGGGCGGCGACATCATCGAGCCGCCGGCCGACGTGGCGCTCGGCGGGCGCGAATCGATCGCGGATGTCGCGCGCAACCTCGAACGCTGGGTGGCCGCCGCCGTCGTGCGCACCTTCGCCCAGGCGCGGCTCGAGGAGTTCGCTGCCGCCGCCCCACGGCTTCACGTGATCAACGCGCTCACCGACGAACAGCATCCGTGCCAGGCGCTGGCCGACTGCCTGACGCTCACCGAAAAACTCGGCGGCCTGCGCGGCCGCACGATCGCCTACGTCGGCGACGGCAACAACGTCGCCGCCTCGCTCGCGCAGGCGGCGGTCATGCTGGGCGCGACCGTCCGGATCGCGTCCCCGGCGGGGTTCGAGCTGCCGTCGGCTATTCAGGCGAGCGTCGCCCAGAGCGCGCGCGCCCGCGCCGCCCTCGTGCTGACGTCCGATCCTATGGACGCCGTGCGCGGCGCGCATGCCGTCTATACCGACACGTGGACGTCGATGGGTCAGGAGTCGGAGGCCGACGAGCGGCGGCGGATCTTCGCGCCGTATCAGGTCAATCGGGCGCTCATGGCAGAAGCCGCTCCCGATGCGCTCTTCATGCACTGTCTCCCGGCGCATCGTGGCGACGAAGTCACGGACGACGTCATCGATTCAACGGCGTCGGTGGTATTCGATCAGGCCGAGAATCGGCTGCACACGCAAAAGGCGCTGCTCGCGCTGATGTCGTAGATAACCGTGGGGACCGGGGCGGAGTGTGGTACGCTGCCCCCCCTCATGCGGCAGGCGGTCATCCTCCGCCACGGCCCTCCTGATGTCTTCGAGATGCGGGAAGCCCCCGATCCCACGCCGGGTCAAGGCGAGATTCGCCTCCGTGTCCGCGCCGCGGGCGTCAACTTCGCCGACATCCTCGCGCGCCTCGGCCTCTATCCAGACGCTCCAAAACCGCCCGTCGTCGTCGGCTACGAAGTCGCCGGACGCGTCGACGGCGTCGGCTCGGGGATCACGGGAGTGAGCGACGGCGATCGGGTGGTGGCGCTGACGCGCTTCGGCGGCTACGCGGACATCGTCGTGGTTCCGTCCGCGCTGGCTTTCAAGTTCCCGGACGAGCTCAGCGACGCGGAAGCGGCGGCCGTGCCCGTCAACTACCTGACAGCGGCGCTCGCGCTGTACCGCATGGCGTCGCTCAATCCCGGCGAAACGGTGCTCGTCCACAACGCCGGCGGCGGCGTGGGCATCGCCGCCATCCAGCTCGCGCGCCTGCGCCGCGCCACCGTCATCGGCACGGCCTCCGCCATCAAGCACGACGCGCTCCGGAGCTTCGGCGTCGAGCACGCGATCGATTACCGGCACGCCGACGTCGCCGCACGAAGTGAAGGCCATCACGCGGGGGCGTGGCGTGGACGTGATCCTCGATCCCATCGGCGGGACCAGCTTCACGTCGAGCTACCGCATGCTCGCGCCGCTCGGCCGGCTGGTGATCTTCGGACTCTCAGCGGCCGCGCCCGGCGAACGGCGCAGCATGTGGAGGGTGTTCCGTGCCTGGCTCGCGACGCCGCGGTTCGATCCGCTGTCGATGATCAATCGCAACCGCGGCGTCTTCGGCCTGCACGTCGGCCATCTGTGGGACGAACGGCGCCAGCTCGCGCCGTTGATGGAGATGCTTCTCGCAGAACTGTCCGCCGGCCGGCTCAAGCCGGTCGTCGCGCGTACCTTTCCCCTGGAACGCGTCGCCGACGCCCACCGGTTCATTCAGAGCCGGTCGAATATTGGCAAGGTCGTGCTGACTACTGATCGACGTCAATTCACCTGTCCATCTACCTGCCCCCAGCAGTAGTCGTCCTCGATCCTCCGCCGAGGAACTTCTTCAGGAACTTTTCCATGCGATCGAGCGTGTACATCCAGCGGCTGTGGAGCATGGACTCGTGCGTGTCGTCTGGAAACACGATCAGCTCGAAGTCGACGTTCGCGCTGCCGCAGGAGCTGGACGAGGCCCGTCGTCTGCTGGAACGCGACGTTGCGGTCGTCGTCTCCGTGCACGAGCAGGACCGGTGACTTCCATCCGTCGATGGCCCCGATCGCGGACGACTTGAACGACACGGACTCCGGATCCAGCGAGCTGCCCCAGAGGTGCACGCCGGCGAGATCGACGCCAGCCTTGAAGATGTCGGAATTGCGTGCGAGCGCCTGCGCCGTCAGCACGCCGCCGTAGGACAGACCCCAGATGCCGACGCGATCGGGATCGACGTCGGGACGCGACTGCAGGTATTTCCCGCCGGCAAGGACGTCCTGGTACTCGGCGTTGCCGCGCGCACCGGTGTTGGCCGCGGTACGGAACGAACGGCCGTAGCCGATGCCGCTTCGATAGTTGACGGACATGACGATGTAGCCCTGATCCGCGAGCCACTGGTTGATGGCGTACGCCCAGTGGTAGAACTGCATGTAGTGATAGCCGAGCAGCATCTGACGCGCCGGCCCGCCGTGCACGAAGATGATCGCGGGACGCCGCTGACCGGGCTTGAGATCTTTCGGAAGGAAGAGCTGATTGTGGATCTCGAGGCCGTCGGCAGCCTTGGTCAGCACGAGCTCCGGCTTGACGTGCGCATCCATCGGGAAGCCCTTGCGCAACGCCGGGAAGACGATCTTCTGCGACGGGCCGGCAGAGGATGCGGCGAGCTGCCAGACGCCGAGGGACTGCGGCGTTCTCCAGTCCGCGCTCAGCGTGGCGAGCGTCCGGCCCGATGCCAGCGGCGCCGGCGAGGTCTCAATCCCCTCCCCCGAGGTCTGCTGCTGCGGCGTCCCGCCCGCGACCGGCACCGACCAGATGTGGCGCCGCTCGATGTCCTTCGCGTTCGTGCAGTAGTAGAACGTCCGGCCGTCGGCAGAGATCGCGACCGATGTCTGATCCTCGATCAGGCCGTCGGTGGTCGTGAGGAGAACGGGCTTCGAGTTCGGGACGGCGACGTTCAGCGAGTAGTAGCGCTCCCACTCGTCGACGGGTCCCGTGGGCTGGGGCTGCGGCTCCTGACCGCCGCGCCCGCGGCCGCCACCGCGCCCGCCGCCTCCGACGTTGATCGGGAACACCAGGTAGTTGCCGGCGAGTCGAAGGTTCGCAAAGTTGTTGAACGTCGGATCGTTCGGCTGGTTGTGCCAGACCTCGACGGCCTCTCCGGTCGCAACGTCAGCCTTCCACAACGACAGCGTGTAGCCGCCTTTGAAGGTCGCGCGCGCGAGCCCGGGAATCGGAGCGATCACCGGCGCCTGCTGATCGCCGCCTTCGCCGCCTCCCTGAGGCGTGTTCCCCTGGCCGCGTCCGCCGCGTCCCGTGCCCCGACCCTGGGGGTTGGCCTGAAACGCCGGGCCGTTTGGCACGCCGACGCCGCCGCCACCCTGCTGCCCCTGCTGCCCGAACGCCAGACCCGGACGCCGGACGAAGATCAGACTGCCTGCCGTCGCTCGTCCACATCGGGCTGGTATCGAAGTCGACGCTCGGTGCCATGTAGTTCACGGTCCGGGTCGGCATGTCGTACACGACGACGAAGCTGTGGTCGGTGCGCGTGCTGACGAACGCGATCTTGCGACCGTCCGGCGACCAGCGCGCGCCGCTCTGCGCGCCCCATTCCTTGATGAACGGCGCTTCGCCGCGATCCATCTCCGTCGCCGGCCGGACTGGAGAAACCTTCGCGCGGTGGATCTGGCCGTCCCTGACGAAGAGGAGCGAGCTGCCGTCTGGCGCAAGCTCGGGATTGGCCGCTTCGACGACAACACGCCACGCCGGTCCGCCGGTGGTGCGGGCGGCCCAGACCGCGCGCTCGGGGCCGTTCGGATCTGCGGTGGGGTTGGCGACCCATCCGTCACGATTCGGCGCGGTGCCGCGAATGAAGATCACGGTCGACCCGTCGTCTGAAATCCGGATCCCCGACATGTCGATCCCGTCGTCTTTCATGAAGTTCGTCAGGCGGACGGGAGCAAACGTCGGCGCCGAGGCGGTGTAGGCGTTGCGCTTGCCTTCCTCGAACGCCACCCATGCCACGCGATCGACCTTCTTCGCCGACACGAGTTCGAGCGGCGACGCGGGGCTCAGATACAACTGGTACGCAGGGGCGGGCTGCGGGACGGGGGCGGTTGACACCGGCCTCGAGGACGCCGCGACCACTGCCACCATCAGGCCAACGAGGGCGTAACGTGCAACGCGCATGCTCTCTCCTCCCGGTCAGGAGGGTAGCACAGGAGGGGCGGTTCATTGCTTGCGTTGGCCGTGACTGGGGGGTACATTGCGCCATGCGCAACGCCCTCATCGCTGCGGGTCTCCTCACGGTCGTCGCGTCCGTTGGCACCGCGCAAAACAGGGTCCCGACGATCGACCAGCTGATCGAGTTGAAGCGGCCCGGGGCGGTCGCGATCTCTCCCGACGGAACGAAGATCGCCTACACCGTCACCGAGACCAACTGGGAAGACAACGCGTACGAGACCGAGATCTTCCTGGTCGACGCGAAGGGTGGCGAGCCGATTCAGCTCACACGCGCGAAGAAATCGAGCAGCGCTCCGGCGTGGTCGCCGGACGGCCGCTGGCTCGCGTTCGTGTCGGACCGCAGCGACAAGCGTCAGCTCTACGTCATGAGTCTTCAGGGTGGCGAAGCGCGGGCGCTGACGAACGTGGACGAGGGCGTGAACGGGTTCGAGTGGGCGCCAGACGGCGGGCGAATCGCTTTCACGATGACCGACGCCAAATCGGACGCCATCAAGGATCGCGACAAGAAGTACGGCGAGTTCGACGTCATCGACAACGATTACCGGATGACGCACATCCACGTCATCGACGTGCGGACGACCGACAGCGACGTGGCGAAGCCGCGACGCCTGACGAGCGGCGCGTTCACGGTCGGTTCCTTCCGCTGGTCACCCGACGGTCGGTCGATCGCGTTCGATCACCGGACGGATCCGGATGCGGCGCGCGGTGGCAGCGCCGACATCTCGATTGTGAGCGTCGCGGACGGATCCGTGCGCAAGCTGGTCACGCAGGATGGTCCGGACTCCAATCCGGTCTGGTCGCCGGACGGCTCACGAATCGCTTTCCAGAGCGCGATGGCGAACCCGTCGTACTTCTACACGAACAGCCGCATTGCCGTCGTGCCCGCCGCGGGCGGATCGCCCACAGTGCTCACGCAGGCGTTCGACGAGCAGCCCAGCCTCATCGGGTGGGGCGCATCAGGGATCTTCTTTTCCGGCCTCGAAAAGACGACCTCCGGCTGTACCGGCTCGATCCGTCCAACGGCCAGTTCACGCCGCTGACGCGCGAGGCCGGGGCGTCGCTCGGCGGCTTCAGCTTCAGCCGGGACTTCTCGACCGTCGCCTTCGTCAAGAGCGGCGCGACGGCATTCCCCGACGTTCACGTGGCGCCGGTCTCGTCGATGACGTCCCGGCGCCTGACGTCATATGCGGATCAGATCAAGGACTGGACCGTCGGCACGCGCGAGGTGATCAGCTGGAAGAGCACGGACGGCACTGTGATTGAAGGGCGTCCTGCACAAGCCGGCCGATTTCCAGCCCGGACGGAAGTATCCGCTGCTCGTGATCATCCACGGCGGACCCGACGGGCATTTCGCGGCCCGTGCGCGTGCAGATCGGCGGCACGTACCCCATCGAGCCGTGGCTCGCCAAGGGCGCCGTCATCCTCGAGCCGAACTATCGCGGCAGCGCCGGGTACGGCGAGAAGTTCCGCTCGCTCAACGTCCGGAATCTCGGCGTCGGCGACGCGTGGGACGTGCTCTCGGGTGTCGACTACCTGATTGCCCAGGGCATCGCCGACCCGAACCGCATGGGTGTCATGGGATGGAGCCAGGGCGGCTACATTTCGGCGTTTCTCGCGACGCACGAGCGACAGCCGTTCAAAGCCATCTCGGTCGGCGCCGGAATCTCGGACTGGATGACGTACTACGTCAACACGGACATCCATCCGTTCACGCGGCAGTACTTGAAAGCGACGCCCTGGGACGATCCCGAGATCTACGCGAAGACGTCGCCGATCACGACGATCAAGCGCGCCAAGACGCCGACGCTCATCCAGCACGGCGAGCTCGATCAGCGCGTGCCGATCCCCAATGCCTACGAGCTGTATCAGGGGCTCCAGGACCAGGGCGTCCCGGTGAAACTCATCGTCTACAAGGGCTTCGGCCACGGCCTCAACAAGCCGAAGGCCGCCCGCGCCGCGATGGAGCACAACCTGGAGTGGTTCAACCAGTACGTCTTCGGCGAGCGCCCCGCGACAACACAGGCAGGCCGCTGAACGCAGCGGCCCTGCCTCTTACCTTTTCCCTTTGCCCTTTTCCCTTTTCCCTTTTCCATTTTCCCTTCTCCCTTGATATCCTCCCCCAGCATCACCAGGGAGGTCTTCTGTGATTGCCCGATATGCAACTGCCCGGTTCCTTGGGCTGGCGCTGATCCTCACGCTGGTTCCGACCGTCGGGACGCATCTGGCAGGCCAGGGAACGACCGCGCAGCCGCGGGTCGTCGCGCTCCGCGGCGCGACGGTGCTGACCGTCACGAACGGCACCATCCCGAACGGCACCGTCGTGCTGCGGGACGGCAAGATCGCCGCCGTCGGCGCCAACGTGAACGTGCCTGCGGGCGCGGAGGTCGTCGACGTCACCGGCAAGTTCGTCTCGCCGGGCCTGATCGACGCCCACTCGCACATCGCGAACGACGCGATCAACGAGGGCGGCACGACGGTCAGCTCGATGACGGGCATGCAGGACGTGCTCGATCCGACCGACATCAACATCTATCGCGACCTCGCCGGCGGCCTGACGACCGCCAACGTGCTGCACGGCAGCGCCAACCCGATCGGCGGCAAGAACGCCGTCATCAAGCTGCGCTGGGGCAAGACGCGGCCCGAGGAGATCGCTCTTCGAGGGCGCGATGCCGGGCATCAAGTTCGCGCTCGGCGAGAACCCGAAGGACATGCGCCACCGGCGGCCAGCAGACCGGACCGCGACGCTACCCGATCACCCGGATGGGCGTCGAGTTCGTCATCCGCGACGCGTTCACGCGCGCCAAGGCGCTATCAGAAAGCGTGGCAGGAGTACGAGAAGAAGAAGGCATCCGCGGACGCGACTCCGCCGCGCCGCGACCTGCAGCTCGAGCCGCTCGTCGAGATTCTCGAAGGCAAGCGGCTCGTGCACGCGCACTGCTACCGCGCCGACGAGATCCTGATGCTCATCCGGCTCGCCGAGGAGATGGGCTTCAAGATCGCCACGTTCCAGCACGTCCTCGAGGGCTACAAGGTCGCGAAGGAAATCGCGGCGCACGGCGCCGGCGGATCGACGTTCTCCGACTGGTGGGCGTACAAGGTCGAAGCGGCCGACGCGATCCCGCACAACGCCGCGATCATGACCCGCAAGGGCGTCCTCGTCTCGATCAACTCCGACAGCGCCGAGCACGCGCGCCGGCTGAACACCGAGGCGGCCAAGAGCGTCAAGTGGGGCGGGCTGAGCGATGACGAGGCGCTCGCGCTCGTCACGATCAACCCGGCGAAGCAGCTGCGGATCGACACCCGCGTCGGCTCGATCGAGGTCGGCAAGGACGCCGACGTCGTCGTGTGGAATCACCATCCGCTCAGCTCCTACGCGATCGTCGACCGCGTGTACATCGACGGCACGGTCTACTACGACCGGCTGGCGGAAGAGCGGCGGCTGACCGAGCTGAAGAAGGAGAAGGCGACGCTCGCGGCCGCCGAACAGAGCGGCACGCGGACGCCGACGACCAACCCGCAGGAGCAGCCGAAGATCGCGGCGCGAGCCGCCGGCCAACGAACGGCGGCCCGAACGACAACGGCACCCAGCAGCCGACCGGCACGAGCGGCAATACGCCGGCGCCCGCTCAGGCGCAGAGCAAGCCGGCCGGACCGGCGCAGGTCATTGCGATCACCAACGCGACGATTCATCCGATTACGAGCGCGACGATCGAGCGCGGGACCATCGTGATGCGCGGCTCGAAGATCGAAGCGCTCGGCGCCAACGTCACGGTACCGGCCGGCGCGAAGGTCGTCGACGCCGCCGGCAGCCACGTCTATCCGGGGTTCATCAACGCCCGCACGCACGATGGGATTGAACGAGCCCGGCCCGCGCGGGTTCGACGACGTCAGCGAGATGCTCGACCTCAACCCGCAGCTGCGGACCCACGTCGCCTACCACACCGAAAGCGACTCGATCCCGGTGGCACGCGCCAACGGCATCACGACCGTCGCCGTCGTGCCCGGCGGCGGCACGTTCGGCGGCGAGGTCGCGGTGATGAACCTCGACGGCTGGACGTGGGAGGAAGCGACGCTGAAGCCGAACGTCGGCATCACGTTCAACTTCCCCGCCCTCGGCGGCGGCGGCGGGCGTGGTGGCGGCGGCGGAGGCGGCGGGCGAGGCCAGGCGCCCCGCCGGCGATCGGACGTTCGAGGACATCAAGCGCGAACGCGATCGGCGGCTCGACGAGCTGATCCGGCTCTTCGACCAGGCGCGCGCCTACGCGAAGGCCGGCCCGAACAAGACCATCGACTGGACGCTCGAAGCGCTGGTGCCCGTCGTCGAGCGGCGGCTGCCGCTCATCACGAACGCGAGCCGCGATCAGGACATCAACGACGCCATCGCGTTTGCCGACCGCGCGAAGGTCAACATCGTCATCAGCGGCGGCGCTCGAGGCCAACCTGGTGGCGCCGCTCCTGAAGGAGAAGAACATCCCGGTGATCCTCGGCAACGTGCTCGCGCTGCCGTCCCGGGAGGACGAGTTCCATGCCGCCACGTACCAGGTGGCGGGCGAGCTGGCGAAGGCCGGCGTGAAGATCGCGTTCTCGACCGGCGACACCACCAACGTGCGCCTCGTGCCCTACAACGCGGCGATGTCGGTGGCCTGGGGACTGAACCGTGACGAGGCGCTGAAGGCGCTGACGATCAACGCGGCCGAGATCCTCGGCGTCGCGGATCGCGTCGGCAGCCTCGAGGCGGGCAAGGACGCGAACCTGTTCATCGCGAAGGGCGATCCGCTCGAGATCCGCACCCAGCTCACGCACGTGTTCATCGAGGGCAGGGACGTCGGCCTCGCGAACAAGCATCAGGCGCTGTACGAGAAGTACATCGCGCAGGCCGTAGCAGGGATATCAGCCATGAGCAGACTCATCTTCGTTTCGTCGCCTGCGTCATCGCCGGGGCCGTCGCGTTCGCGGTGGCGCCGCGCGCCGATGCGCCACACATCTACGCGATCAAGGGGCACGCCTGATGACGGCCGCCGGCGCAGCCATTGCGAGCGGGACGATCGTCATCCGGCAGGGCGTGATCGACGCGATCGGCGCCGACGTCCAGGCGCCGCCCGACGCGATGGTCATCGAGGGCACGGGACTGACGGTCTACCCGGGCCTGATCGACATGGGCACGGCAGCTGGCCTCGATCTGCCGACGCCGGCCCCGCCGGCCACGTTCCGCACGATCGAAGAGGCGGAACGCTGGAAGCGCGCGCAGCATCCTCCGGCCCGAGCTGCGCGCCGCGGATTACGTGCGCGCGGACGCTCCGGAGCTGTCGCGGCTGGCAACGGGCGGGATCACCACGGTACTCGCGACGCCGGGCACGGGGCTCTTCCGCGGCCAGAGCGCGCTCGTCAACGTGAGCGGCCCGGTCGACGAGCCGCAGATCGGCGCCGTCGGCCGATCCACGGCGCGGCCTGCAGGTCGTCCGGACGCCGGTCGCGCTGCACGTCGCGCTCGGCGGCGGTGGCGGACGCGGAGGCGGCTATCCGGTGTCGCTCCTCGGAACGATTGCGTTCGTCCGCCAGGGCTTCCTCGACGCCGCGCACCAGCAGCTCGAAAAGCAGCGCTACGACCGGGCCAAAGGCAACGCGCCGCGGCCGACCTACGATCCGTCGCTCGACGCGCTTCAGCCGGCGCTGGCTCATACGCTGCCGGTGGCGTTCGATGCCGATCTGGCGCGCGAGATCCTGCGCGCGCTGAACATGGCGCAGGAGTTCAAGCTCGACCCCGTGATCACCGGCGCGCGCGAGGCCGATCAGGTCGTCAACGATCTGAAGGCACGCAATGCGCGCGTCATCCTGAACCTGAACTTCCCGACCCGCTCGCGGGCGCTGCCGCCCGACGCTGACGAACCGGTCCGCGAGCTCCGCGCACGGGCGCAGGCGCCGAAGACGGCAGCGGCGCTCGAGAAAGCCGGCATTCTCTTCGCGTTTTCCTCGGAGGGCCTCCGCGAACCGCGCGACTTCGTCCGGAACGCGGCGCGCGCGGTGAAGGAAGGGCTGGCGCCTGACGCAGCGCTGCGGGCGCTCACCATCAATGCGGCACGGATCGCCGGCGCGGCCGACCGCCTCGGTTCGCTCGAAAAGGGCAAGATCGCCAACGTGGTCGTCACCGACGGCGATCTGTTCGAAGACCGCACGCGCGTGCAGCACGTGTTCGTCGACGGCCGCAAGGTCGATCTCGAACCGGCGGCACCGGCAGGCCGTGGCGGCCGCGGACGCGGCGGGCAGTAGGGCGAGGCCTTTCAGGCTCCAGGCTCCGGGATCCAGGCTCCAGGATCCAGGCAGGGGCGCTTTCAGCCCCTGCCTTTTTTTGTGGCAGGCTTCAAACCAACACAATCGAGTCATCGTCAATACCCGACAACATGTCCCACCCCCTGCTCCTGCTTATCACCGTGCTGACGGTCGTCCTGGCGGCTGCGCGTGTCGCGGCACAGGAGACACCGGTGGACCGGACCGGCGCGCTCCGCGTGTTCCTCGACTGCCCTCCCTGCGACGAGAATTACCTGCGAACCGAGATCACGTTCATCAACTACGTTCGGGACCGTGCGGTCGCCGACGTGCACGTGCTGGTGACGACCCAGGATACGGGTGGCGGGGGGACCGAATACACGCTGAAGTTCATCGGGCTCGGCCGGTTTGCCGGCATCGATCAGTCTCTGAAGTACGTCGCGGCGCAGACCAACACCGATGACGAGACGCGTCGCGGGTTCGCGGCGATCTTCCGGCTCGGCCTCGTGCGGTACGTCGCCGAAACGCCGCTGGCGTCCAAGCTCAAGATTACGTTCGAGAAGCCCAAAGAACAGGCCGAGGAGGCCGTGCGCGATCCGTGGAACTTCTGGATCTTCAACCTCGGCGCGGATGGCAACTTCCAGGGTGAGGAGTCACAGTCGGAGAAGAACATCGAGACCTCGTTCTCCGCCAACCGGACGACCGACGCGTGGAAGATGGATTTCGGTGTCGAGTACGACTACAGCCTGGAGAAGTTCACGCTCGACGAGGGGGAGATCTTCACGTCCGTGCAACGGCAGTTCGACGCGCAGGCGCTCGTTGTCAAGAGCCTCACGAGTCACTGGTCGGCCGGTCTCGGCGGGGCCATCCTCTCTTCCACGTTCAGCAATTACGACCTGCGCACGCGCGTGGCGCCCGCCATCGAATACGACTTCTTCCCGTATTCCGAGTCTACGCGGCGGATCCTCACGATGCTGTACACGATCGGCCTGGAAACCGCGGACTATCAGGAAGAAACGATCTTCGGCAAGACGTCGGAAAACCTGCTCATCCACCAGTTCGAGACGTCCCTGGGGCTTCGCCAGCCGTGGGGCAGCTCGTCGGCGGCCGTTTCCATCTCACAGTACCTGTCCGATCCGGACAAATACCGCATCTCGGCCGATGGCGACATCGAGGTCCGGCTCTTCAAGGGCCTGTCACTCGAGTTCTCGGCGTCCGCGGCGCGCAGGCGGGATCAGCTCTCCCTGCGGCGCGGAGACGCGACGAACGAAGAGATTCTCGTGCGCCAGCGCGAGCTCGCGACCGGCTACGAATACGAGATCGGATTCGGCATCAGCTACACGTTCGGGTCGATCTTCAACAACGTCGTCAACCCGCGGTTCCGGAACGTCGGGGGCTTCTAACCACGGACAACACGGATAACACAGACAAAGCTGACGCGCTTCTGCGCTTACTTCCCCGGCTCCCCCGCGGTGGTCGTGATCTTCTTCGGCGGCGTCTTCGGCGCGGCGCGCTCCTTCAGGTGCTCTTCCATCTTCAGGCGCGGCACGCCGCTCTTCATCCAGTCGGGCGCCGGGGCACCCTTCAGGTAGTGATCGAAGAACTCCAGCATGCGGGACGTGTAGTCGCGCTGGTTGACCGGCTTCCGCAGGCCGTGGTTCTCGCCGACGTACTCGAGCATGATCACCGGCTTCTGAAGGCGACGCAGCGTGTTGAAGTACTCCACGCCCTGCGTGAAGTCCACGGCGCCGTCGCGGTCGTTGTGGAGGATCATCAGCGGCGTCTTCACGTTCTTCGCGAAGAAGACCGGTGAGTTGCGGTAGTAGGCATCCCAGTTGTCCCAGTAGCCGCCCCTGAACCGGCCCTGGCTGCTCTCGAAGATCGCCTGGTTGGTGCCGCCGGTGTTCTTGTAGATCAGGCTGTACATGCTGACCATGTTCGTCAGCGGCGCGCCCGCGACGGCCGCGGCGAACATGTCGGTCTGCGTCACGAGGAACGCCGTCTGGTAGCCGCCCCACGAGTGGCCCGTGATGCCGACGCGCTTCGGATCGACGATCCCCGTGGCGATGGCGGCTTTCAAGGCGGGCAGGACGCACCACACGGCGGACATGCCCGGGTCGTTGACCTTGTAGGTGATGTCCGGCAGCAGCACCGCGTAGCCGTTGCTCGTGTAGACCGAGCGATTGAACCCGTTGGCTCCGGGGTTTGCGAACTGGTTCGCGCCCTGGGACATCTTCTCGTAGATGTTCACCATCGTCGGATACGACTTGCCCTTCTCGTAGCCGGCCGGCAGGAACAGCGCGGCCTGCAGCTTGTCGCCCTTGTCGCTGGTGTAGTTGATCACCATCGACCCCGGCGTCCACCTGAAGGCCGCGACCTGCGGCCGCTGATCCGTGATGCGGTCGCCCTCGCTGAAGCTCGCGTCGGTGATGTAGTAGTCGCTCGGTTCGGTCGCCGTCGAGCGCGCGTAGACGAACTGCTCGGCGTCTTCCGCCTTCATGAGCGTGCCGAACGAGGCGTCCGTCCAGGTCAGCATCTGCGTGCCCGGCTTGCCCGGGTTCAGCCGGGCGATGCCTGATTTCTTCGTCCACTCACCGTACGCCTGGAAGTACTGCGGTTTGGTCATGTCGATCCCCTCCGCGCGCTCGCGCGGAGGCTCGAGCGGGTACCGGCGCTGATAGCGAATCTGATCCTTGCGGCCGTTCACCGTCAGGTTGACAGCCTGGCCGCCGGAGACGGGCACCTGCCAGATGTCCCAGTTGTCGCTCAGCAGAACCGATGCGCTGTCCTTCGTCCAGCCGATCGATCCCGTCGGCGGCTTGACGACCGGGTGATCGTCCTCGGTATCCACGAACGACGTGGGTACGTTGAGCGTGATGTTGCGGGACTGGCCGGAGTCCATGGCGTAGACGTGGTAGTTGCCGTCCTCGTAGTAGAGCAGCGATTTGCCGTCGGGAGACGCGCCGTTGTACCACCGCGCGCGCTTCAGCGCGAGACGGCGTTCGCCCGTCGTCATGTCGAACACGTACACGTCCTGGAAGCGGCGGCCGTCGAGGTTGCCGATCAGCTCGTATTCGCGATCGTCGAACCCGATCGCGTAGCGCTGCTTCGGCCCGACGTCCACGGTCCGGACGTCTTCGTCCGCGAGGCGGATGAACTTCTTCGGCTGCACGCGGTACTCCGCCAGATAGCTGAACGAGCGGTCGCGCGTCTCCTGCACTTCCTGCTGCGACTGCAGCCGCTTGTCGAGCCAGTGCCAGAGCACCAGGTCGACTTTCTCGTCGGCGTTGGCCGTCTCGTTCTGCGTCTGACGCGCCGCATCATCGCCTTCACGCGGTCCGCTCTGCGGCTCGGTCTCGGTCGCGTCCGCGGCGCCGTCCCGCTTGCGCGGCGTGTGAATGCCGAAGGTCATGGCCTGCAGATCCTCGGTCCATCGCGCGTCGCGGTTCGGGCTGATCGTCATCCCCTGGGGGAAGCTCTTGTCCGAGGCTGGATCGAACACGGTTTTCTGCGGCGTGCCGGACGCGAGACCGGTGAATCCGATCACGGAGTAGAGCTTGTCGCGAAGCGTGCGGTCCTCCACGCCCTTCAATACCGTCAGGCCGTCACCCTTCTCGGTCCAGACCGGACGCTCGTAGCTGGCGGATCCGTTGTCGAGTACGGAGACCGTGCCGCGCGCCATGTCGCGGAGCTGCACGCCGTTCCCGACTTTGTCCTGGGCGTCGATCGTCCAGGCCACGAGCTTGCCGTCGCGCGGGAAGGCGAAGTCGGCGACGTTGCCGACGTTCAGCTCCTGACCGGTGGCCAGCTCGCGAAGGATCAGATCGGTGCCGCGCGCGCGTTCCGGCGCGGCGCCGCCGGCGCCCGGCGCTCCACCGCCGCGGCCTTCCGCGGGGGCAGCACCGCCGCCGCCCGGTCCGGCCTGAGCCGGCTGACGCTGCAGCGCGATCCACGTGGCGGCTTCACCCGAGAACTGGAACCGTCGGATCCGCGGGTACTCGCGCTTCTCGCCGGTCGCCAGGTTGACGACGGTCACGCCACCCTGGATCGGCCGGCGCAATCGGCGCAGCCGCTGACCCTCGCGCCGCGACGGATACGTCGTGAATGCGACCCACTTCGCGTCGTCTGAAAAACTGAGCGTCGGCGTGCCGGCCCCGCCCGCATCGCCGCCACGGCCGCCACCGCCAGCCACCGCCTGCGGCGCTTCGCCCACATCGAACTTCATTTCCTTGTCGCCGCCGCGCGCGCGCCTGACGACCACCTGTGCGTCACCCTCGCCAGGCGCGATCCGGTACGCGAACCACTGACCATCGTTCGACAGGACCGTTGCACTCATCGCCTTCCAGTCGATGATGTCCTGTAGCTCGAGCGGTTTCGGCGGACGCTGCTGCATCCGGGCGGACGGCCAGACGAGCGGAACAGTCAGGGCCAGCGCGAATGTCAGGACCAGCCGGCGCGGTGTCGATCTCATCGTTTACTCCTTGAGCGGGTAATGGTAGCTCGAAAGGGTTCAAAAGGGGGTTCGGGTATGCTGGCGGGCCATGGCTGACGAATTCATGCTGGCGGCGATCGCCGAAGCCGAATCGGGGCGGCGCGAAGGGGGTATTCCGATCGGTTCGGTGCTCGTGCATCGCGGCCGTGTCATCGGACGCGGGCACAACAGGCGGGTTCAACGGGGCAGTACCGTGTTGCACGGCGAAATGGACGCGCTCGAGAACGCCGGGCGGCAGCCGGCGGCTGTGTATCGTGAGTGTGTGATCTACACCACGCTGTCGCCCTGCGCGATGTGCAGCGGCGCAATCCTTCTTTATGGAATTCCCAGGGTCGTGATCGGCGAGAACCAGACCTTCCTCGGCGAGGAGGAACTTCTCCGTTCGCGCGGCGTCGACATCGACGTACTTCAGGATCCGACTTGCATACGCCTCATGACAGATTTCATCACGACACACCCCGAGCTCTGGAACGAAGACATCGGCGAACCCTGAATTGTCTGGACTCCAACACACCACTTCAACCCGAACGGTCGGGTTGGTTGCGGTTCAGCCAGCTTCAGCGGTATCGCGATTGCGTACGGTTCGCGCGGAGGCTGAACCGTATGAAACGACTGAGCTTGTTGAGCGCACTCGTCGTTATCCTGATTCTGCCGCGGCCCGCGATGGCCCAGCGAGTGCCCCATGAGGGAGGGGCCGCAGTCGGCGGCGACATCGGCATTTTCTTTCCGGCCGAGGAGTTTCTCAATTCGACGCTGATGCTCGATGGATTCTTCGAGTACTACGTCACCCCACGCGTCAGCGTCCGGGGAGGCATCGGCTGGGTCAATCCGTCCTTCGAGTTCGACGACGAAGATACGCTGCGTCAGATTCCGCTGACGGCAGACGTCATCTACAACTGGGAGAAGCGCGAGTGGCACCCGTTCGTCGGCGCCGGCTTCGGTGCGTATTTTTTGCAGGCGAAAGATAACGGTGACAGTGTCGGCGATTCGGACACACAACCTGGAGCACGGATTCTGGGCGGAATCGAGGACTTTCCTGACGACAAGTTTTCCATCAAGGGCGAGGCGCGGTACGACTTCATCGGGGACACGCGCGGCAGCGTGAATCCATCGGGCTTCTCGCTGTCGATTGGCGTGAAGACGTATTTCTAGCGTCCGGAGAGTCCGTTCAGCACCTGGGCCGGATCGCCCGATCGAACGGCCTTGCCGCTGTCGAGAACGACCACGCGATCCGCCAGGCGCTGAACCTCATCGCGATCGTGCGTGACGTACACGATCGGGACTCCCAGCTCGTCCCTCACACGTTCGAGGTACGGCAGGATCCTGCGACGGAGATCCAGGTCCACCGCGGCAAGCGGCTCGTCGAGCAGCAGGACCTCCGGCGCCGACATCAGCGCCCTGGCCAGCGCGACACGCTGACGTTCGCCGCCGGACAGGGTTTTCACGCTACGGTCGAGAAACGCGCCGACTTCGAGCATCGACGCGACGGTCTCGATCGACAATCGCTGCCCTCGCCGACGTCCGTACAGGACGTTGCGACGCACGTTCATGTGCGGAAAGAGGGCGATGTCCTGCGCGACGTAACCGACGTGCCGTTCGTGCGGCGGCAGATCGATCTTCTGCGCGGAGTCGAACAGCCGACGGCCACCGAGCACAATCGATCCGCGAGTCGGCTTGCGGAGTCCCGCGATCGCGTCGAGGACCGTGGTCTTCCCGGCGCCGGATGGTCCGAACAGCGCCGTCACGCGGCCGTTGAGGCGTTCGTCGATCTCGAGAACGAAGGTGCCCTGGTCGAGGCGGAAATCCAGCTCGATCACGCGCGAAGCCCCGCGCGCGCCGTCAGGTAGTTCGAGAGCCAGAGCGCCGCGAAAGCGATGACGGCCGAAATGCCCAGAAGCAGCGCCGCTTCCCGATCCCGACCGATCTCGGTGAAGGTGTAGATCGCCACCGGCAGCGTCCGCGTGACGCCCGGGATGCTGCCCGCGATCATGATCGTCGCGCCGAACTCGCCCAGCGCCCGCGCGAACCCCAGCACGGCGCCCGCCACCAGCGCGGGAAGCGCGAGCGGCAGCGTGATTGAGAAAAAGACACGGAGTGGCGGCGCACCCAGCGTGGCCGCCATCGCCTCGTACCGCCGATCGACCTGCTCGATCCCCGCTCGCACGGTGCGCACGAACAGCGGCAGCCCCATCACCGTCATCGCGAGGACGACCGCGCGCCAGGTGAAGACGACGTCGATCCCGAAGCGCGCGAGGAGCCCGCCGATGGGACCGCGAGGCGCGAACAACATCAGGAGGATCAGGCCCGTCGCAACCGGCGGCATGACGAGCGGCAGCGACACCAGCGTCTCGAGCAGCAGCCGGCCGCGGAATCGGCCCCGCGCCAGGAGCCACGCGAGCAGGATGCCCGGCCCCGCCATCAGCACCGTGGCCGTGGTCGCCGCCAGCACGGTGAAGACCGTGATCTGCCAGACGTCCATCACCGTGTCGCGAGCGGCACGAACTTGTGGCGGGTGAAGATCGCCGAGGCCTCGGCCCCCTGGAGATACGCCAGAAAGCGCTCGGCCTCGCGACGGTTGCGCGACGAGGCGACAACGGCGGCGGGATAGACGATGCGAGGACCAATCGCGGCCGGAACCACGAAGGCAATCGCGGCGTTGCGCGCGCCGGCGACGTCGGTGACGTAGACGATCGCCGCGTCCACGCTGCCGGTTTCGACAGCAGCCAGCGCCGCGCGAACGTTGGCGGTCGGCACCACGCGCGCTTCGTACGCGCTCCAGATGCCTTGCTTCTCGAGATACTGGCGCGCGTAGACCCCCGCGGGAACCGCGGCAGGATCGCCCAGCGCGAGACGACGGATTTCGGGCGGCGCCCGCAGAAAGTTCTCCCTCACGAAGCTGACCCGATCGACTGACGCGACGATCGCGAGCTGGTTGCCGAGGAGGTCGACGCACGAGCCGGCCACCAGCGCGCCGGCTTTCTCGGCCACCTGCATCTGCTGGGCGTCCGCGCTGATGAAGAGATCGGCGGGCGCCCCGTTGACGATCTGCCTGGCCAGAACGTTGGAGCCCGCGAAGTTGAACTGCACTTTACTACCGCCCGCCTTCGCGTAGGCCCGCGCGATCTCCTCCAGGGCGTCCGTCAGGCTGATTGCCGCGGCAACCGTCAGGGGCGCCGACGCGGGCCCAGGCCCCTGCGGCGCCAGGAAGGCGCCGAGGAGGGCGAGCGTCAGGAGTCGGGCGATCATGCAGGCAATTTAACGCGAATTCCGTCTCGATAGGTGCGTCACCGCCAGACTTTCGCTCTTTTTTCCCCTTCCACCGGTCCCCTTCTCACTTGTCCCTCGTCCCTACTCCGCGTAAGCTGCCAGCGTTCAGGACTTTTTCGGGGAGGATGCCATGCGCAAACGTGCAAGTGCTCTGGGCCTCTTGCTGGCCTGCCTGCTCTGGGCGGATGCCGGAAATCCCGCGGCTCAGTCGTCCCAGACCGGGACGCGGAACGATCGCCTCACGCTGGATCTGTACCTCGACATGGAAACGGTGTCCGATCCGCAGCTGTCGCCCGACGGCGGCCAGATCATCTACACGCGCGGATGGGTCGACAAGATGAACGATCGGCGCGAGTCGGCGCTGTGGATCATGAACCCCGACGGCAGCCGCAACCGGTTCCTCGTGAAGGGCTCGGGCGCACGCTGGTCCCCGTCCGGCGATCGCATCGCCTACACGGCTCCGATAGAACCGCGGGGCACACAGATCTTCGTGCGCTGGATGGACGCCGAAGGCGCCACCTCACAGGTCACCCGCGTGGATCAGTCGCCCTCCGGAATCGCGTGGTCGCCTGACGGCAAGCAGATCTCCTTCTCGATGCTCGTCGAGGATCGCAACAACTGGCCGATCAAGATGCCGAAGGCGCCCTACGGGTGCCAAGTGGACCGAAACGCCGCGGATCGTCGAGCGGCTGAACTACCGGCGGGATCGCACCGGCTTCACAGACAACGGGTATCGTCAGACCTTCGTCGTTCCCGCGTCCGGCGGCACCCCGCGTCAGCTGACGGCCGGGAATTCCGATCAGGCCGGGAGCGAATGGACGCCCGACGGCAAGAGCATCCTCTTCAGCGGGCTGCGCTCCGAGAACGCCGAGTATCAGTGGCGCGAGTCAGAGATCTACGCCGTCGACGTCGCGGACGGCAGCACCCGGCAGCTCACAAAACACAAGGGCCCTGACACCAATCCGTCCGTCTCGCCAGACGGCAAGCGCATCGCCTATACGGGCTACGACTGGTCGACCGACACGTGGACCGACAGCAAGATCTATCTCATGAACATCGACGGCAGCGGATCGAGGCTCATCTCGGGCGACTGGGATCGGGCCCCGTCGGAGATCCGCTGGGCGGCTGATGGCAGCGGCCTCTACTTCACCGCGCAGAACGAAGGGTCACAGAACCTGTACTTCCTGTCCCTGACGGCTGGCAGCAAGGTGCAACCGATCACCAAGGGCACGCACATGCTCAGCGTCTCCGACATCTCCGGCAGGGGCGTTGTCGTCGGCACGCTCACGAGTCCTCAGCAGCCGGGTGATGTGATTACGTTCGATCTGAAAGCGCCGCGGGCAATCAAGCAGCTCACCGCGGTCAACGAGGACGTCCTCGCCGGCAAGAAGCTCGGCGACGTGAAGGAGATCTGGTACACGTCCGTGGACGGCATGAAGATCCAGGGGTGGTACATCACGCCGCCAAATTTCGATCCGTCACGGAAGTATCCGCTGCAGCTCCACATCCACGGCGGCCCGCACAGCATGTACGGCGTCGGGTTCAACTTCGGCTGGCAGGAGCACGCGGCCAATGACTACGTGATCCTCTACACCAACCCGCGCGGCAGCACGGGCTACGGCAGCGCCTTCGGCAACGCGATCAAGAACGCCTATCCGAGCAAGGACTTCGACGATCTGATGGCAGGCGTGGACGCCGTGATCGCCAAGGGGTTCGTCGATCCGCAGAACCTGTTCGTGACCGGCTGCAGCGGCGGCGGCGTGCTCACGGCCTGGACCGTCGGACACACGGATCGATTCGCGGCGGCCTCCGCCAACTGCCCCGTGATCGACTGGCTCAGCTTCGTCGGCACGACCGACGGCGCGAGCTGGTACTACAACTTCGCCAAGCTTCCGTGGGAAGACCCCTCGGAGCACATCAAACGATCGCCGTTGACCTACGTCGGGAACGTCAAGACGCCGACGATGCTGATGACCGGCGTCAACGACCTGCGCACGCCGATGCCGCAGACCGAGCAGTTCTACAGCGCGCTCAAGCTGCGCGGCGTGCCAACCGCGATGATCCGGTTCAACGACGAGTGGCACGGCACGACGAGCAACCCGTCGAACTTCATGCGCACGCAGCTCTATCTGCGCTACTGGTTCGAAAAGTACAAGCGAGGTGGCGATCGCAAGACGACCACATCGTCTGACGGACGCTGAATGCGGCCGTTTCTGATCCTCGCCCTGGCGGGCGCGTCCCTCGTCTCCGCGGCAAGTCCCCGCGCACAGGACGACCTGGGCACGCCCTCCAGGGACGGTCTCGTTGTCTGCGTCTCGGCGCCGTCATGCGACGCCGGCGCATCCGTGCTCGCCCGGGGAGGCAACGCCGTGGACGCAGCGGTCGCCACGGCGTTCGCCCTCGCGGTCACGCATCCGAGCGCCGGCAACATCGGCGGCGGCGGCTTCATGATCGTCCGCACGCCGTCCGGCGACGCGACGACGTTCGACTATCGCGAGAAGGCGCCGCGGCAATTCGACCCGGTCCATGTATCTCGGCAAGGACGGCAAGATCGATCGCAGCCTGACTGCCGCGGGGTATCTGGCGCCCGGCGTGCCGGGCACGGTGCGCGGACTCGAGCTGGCCCACAAGCGATTCGGCAAGCTCCCGTGGAAAGACGTCGTGCTGCCAGCGGTCGGTCTCGCCGAGGGCTTCGAGCTGTCCGCGGGGCTCGCCCGAAGCCTGAACCGCGAGGTCCAGGGCGCCATGGCACGCTTCCCGGCGTCAGTCGCCGCGTACGGTAAGCCGGGCGGCGGCGAGTGGGCAGCGGGCGACAAGCTGGTGCTGGGCGATCTGGCGAAAACGCTGCGCGCGATCGCAGACGTCGGCGCTGACGCGTTCTACAAGGGCTGGATCGCGGATCGGATCGCCGAGGACATGAGTGCGAACGGCGGTCTCATCTCGAAAAAAGACCTGGCCTCCTACAAGGCCAAGGAACGCAAGCCCATCAAGGGAACCTACAAGGGCTACGAGATCGTCTCGATGCCGCCACCGAGCTCGGGCGGCGTGGCGCTCGTCGAGATGCTCAACATCCTCGAGCCCTACGACCTCAAGTCGAAAGGCCTGCTGACCGCGCCGGCGCTGCACCTTCAGATCGAAGCCATGCGCCGCGCGTATCTCGACCGGGCGCGTTTCCTCGGCGATTCGGATTTCGTCGACGTGCCCATCGGGCGGCTGACGTCGCGCGACCATGCGAAAACCGTCGCCGCGACCATCACGCCGGACAAGGCGTCGAGCAGCCTCGAGCTCGGCCGGGACATCGTCACCGCGCCGGTGACCGAGCCCGACGAAACCACGCACTTCTCGGTCATCGATCGCAACGGGATGGCGGTGACGAGCACGTACACGCTCGAGGGCGGCTACGGCTCGCACGTGGTCGTCAAGGGCGCAGGGTTCCTGCTCAACAACGAGATGGGCGACTTCAACAAGAAGCCGGGCGAGACGAACGTCACGGGCGACATCGGCACGCCGGCCAACCTGATCGATCCGGGCAAACGGATGCTCAGCTCGATGACGCCCGCGATCGTCGTCCGCGACGGCAAGCTCGTGCTGCTGACGGGATCGCCGGGCGGACGCACGATCATCAACACGGTGCTGACGGTCGTCCTCGGCGTCACCGAGTACGGGCTCAACGGCCGGCAGGCGGTGGACCTCGCCCGCATGCATCACCAGTGGCTGCCCGATCGCGCGACGATCGAGGAAGGCGGCGTGCCCGACGAGGTGTTGACGGCGCTGCGCGCGATGGGTCACGACGTCCGCACCCAGGGACGTCAGGGCGACGCGCACAGCATCTGGATCGGACCCGACGGCATCGCGTACGGCGCCAACGACAAGCGAACGGCCGACTCGAAGGCCTCGGTCCCCGTGCGTTTGACAGCCCCCACGGCCGGACGATAGGCTGTAGCCCAGATGTTCCGCATGCAGCACCACCACCGCCACCACGTCCATTCCTGCTACGAGCGGGGCGGCCGAGTTCTGCATGCCATAGTCAGACAACCATCGAACTCACGAAGCCTCGCCGGGTACCCCGCGCGAGGCTTTTTTGTTTATGGGCGAACTCCAGCTGAATTTCACCAAGCTCGACGGGCTGGTTCCCGCCGTCATCCAGGACGAGGTCTCGGCCGAGGTCCTGATGGTGGGCTTCATGAACCAGGAGGCGCTCGATCGCACGCTCGAGAGCGGGTTCGTGACCTTTTTCAGCCGTACGAGGGGCACGCTGTGGACCAAGGGGGAGACATCCGGGAACCGCCTGCAGGTCCGGCGGATTCTGGTCGACTGCGACGAGGACACGCTTCTGATCGCGGTGACGCGGCTCGGTGACGGCAACGTGTGCCACACGGGCGCGAGGAGTTGCTTTTACCGGGACCTGGAGAAGTAGACGCGGGAATCGCGTATGTCACACACGCTCAAGCTCGGCATCCCGACGGGATCGTTGCAGGACGCGACGATACAGTTGTTCGCGCGCGCCGGGTTCAACATCTATGCGAGCACGCGCTCCTACTTCCCCGGCATCGACGACCCTGAGATCGATTGCATGCTGATCCGGGCGCAGGAGATGGCGCGCTACGTTGGTGACGGCGTGCTCGACGCAGGGCTCACCGGCCAGGACTGGATCGCCGAACACCAGGCGACCAACGGCGGCACGACCGGCATCGTCCCGCTCGCCGATCTGATCTACGCGAAGCAGAGCTTCGGACGAGTCCGGTGGGTGCTGGCCGTGCCGGAGGAATCCCGGTATCGCACGCCGCAGGATCTGCAAGGCGGCACGATCGCGACCGAGCTGGTCAAGGCGACCGAAGCGTACTTCGCGCGGCTGGGCGTGTCGGTCAATGTCGAGTTCTCGTGGGGCGCGACGGAGGTGAAGCCGCCGCGGCTCGCGGACGCGATCGTCGAGGTGACCGAGACCGGGTCCTCGCTGCGCGCGAACCGGCTGCGGGTGATCGATACGGTGATGGAGTCGAACACGCAGCTCATCGCCAACGCGGGCGCGCTCGAAGACGAATGGAAGCGAACCAAGCTGTCGAACGTGGCGCTGCTGCTGAAAGCCGCGATCGAAGCCCAGGGTCGCGTCGGCATCATGCTCAACGTCCGGCAGTCGGACCTGTGCGGCGTGCTCGCGCTGCTGCCGGCGCTCCAGCGGCCGACGATTTCGCCGCTGAGCGATCCGGAGTGGGTCGCCGTGAACACGATCATCGAGGAGCGGACGGTGAGGGATCTGATTCCGCGGCTGAAAGCCGCGCAGGCCCACGGGATCGTCGAGTATCCGCTGAACAAGATCGTCATTTGACGGGGACAGTTCGGGGACACTCAAACGGGACAGTCACGCGTGACTGTCCCGTTTGAGTGTCCCCGAACTACCGGACCCAAAGTGATCAAAATCTGCAACTCGAGTGACGCGCGGGCGGTGAATAAACTGCTGGACAGGCGGCCAGGACGCGATCCGCGCATCAAACGGCGCGTGGCCGCGATCGTCGCGCGCGTCCGGCGGGACGGCGATCGGGCCCTCATCAGGTTCGCGCGAGAACTCGACGGGCTGAGCGGACCGCTCGAGGTCACGCGCGAGGAGCTTGCAGCGCGGCGCCCGGCAGGTCGCGCCGGCGATCCGGGACGCCATGGCCGTCGCGGCGAGAAACATCCGCCGCGTGGCTGCGCGACAAATGCCGTCGGCCTGGAAAATCGAAACCGTTCCCGGTGTGTCCATCGAGCAGCGCGTGCAGCCGCTCGACCGGGTGGGCTGCTACGTCCCCGGGGGCCGGTATCCCCTGTTCTCGTCGTTGCTGATGACCGCGATTCCCGCGCAGGATTGCCGGCGTCGCGGAAGTCATCGTCGTCTGTCCGAAGCCAGATCCCTCAGTCATGGCTGCGGCGCTCGAAGCCGGCGTGACGCGGGTGTTCAGGATCGGCGGCGCGCATGCCGTCGCCGCTCTCGCGTACGGCACGAGGACGGTTCCCCGCGTGGACAAGATCGTCGGGCCCGGCAACGCGTACGTCGCCGCGGCGAAAGCCCTGGTCGCGGCCGACTGCGGGATCGACTTCTTCGCAGGTCCCACCGAAATCGTCGTCGTCTCGAGAACGGGACGCCCCGCGTGGATCGCCGCCGACCTCATCGCGCAGGCGGAGCACGACACGCAGGCCCGCGCGATCTTCATCACGCCCAGCCTTCGGCTCGCCCGAATGGTTGCACGCGAGATCGCGGCACGAATGCCTGCCGACGGTCCCGCCCGGACCGCGCTCAGCATCAACGGCGGCATCATCGTGACCCGATCTCTGGACGAAGCGATCGCACTTGCTCAGCGGATGGCGCCCGAGCACGTCGTCTGCGACTCGATGGCCGTCGCGACGCGGCTCACGCGGGCAGGCACCGTTTTCGTGGGTCCGTACAGCGCCCAGAGTTCTGGCGACTACGTCACCGGGTCCAATCACGTGCTCCCGACGAGCGGCGCCGCGGCCGCCCGCGGCGGTCTGAGCGCGGCGGACTTCGTGCGGATCTCCAGCGTTCAGCGCCTGACCGCCAGCGGCCTCAAACGGCTTGCACCCTCGGCCATCGCGTTGGCGGAAGCGGAGGGCCTCCGCGCGCATGCCGCTTCGCTCCGCATCCGGATACAGTCATGAGCCACGACTACGAGAAAGTCCTTGACACCGGCGGACGGCCTGAGGCTGCACCTCAACGAGAACACGGCCGGCTGCTCACCGAAAGTGCTGGCCGCGCTGCAGTCCCTGACGCGCGAGCAGGCCGCGTTCTACCCCAACTACGACGCGGCTATCGACACGGTCGCCTCGAGCCTCGGCGTCAGTCCCGCTGATGTCCTGCTGACGAACGGCCTCGACGAGGGCATCCTCATCTGCGCCGTGTCGTCACTCCGCGCCAACGACAAGGGGCCGGCCGAGGCCATCATCATCACTCCGGCATTCGACATGTACGCCGCGCTCGCGGATGCCATCGGAGGAACGATCGTGGAGGTTCCCGTCCTTCGGGACCTCTCGTTTCCAACCGATGACACCCTGCGGGCGATCACACCGCGCACCCGGCTGATTTTTCTGACCAGTCCGAACAATCCCACCGGTCAGCTGATTCCGCGGGCCGACATCCTTCGCGTTGCGGCTTCCGCGCCCCAGGCACTCGTTTTTCTGGACGAGGCCTATGCGGATTTCGCCGGGACGACGCTGATCGGCGATGCGGAGGCACGCACGTTGTCGAACCTGGTCATCGGGCGGACGTTCGCGAAGGCGTATGGGATGGCGGGGCTCAGGGCCGGCGCTCTCGTCGCGCCACCGCAGACGCTGGCGTCGCTGCGACGCGTGCTGCCGCCCTTCAGCCTGAACATCGGCGCGTCCGTCGCGCTTCCAGCGGCCCTGGGCGATCGCGAGTACCACGCGTGGTACCTCGACCAGGTCCGCCGATCGAAAGCGCTGCTGTACGAGACATTCGAGAAGCGGCGCATCCGCTACTGGCCGAGCGCCGCCAACTTCGTCCTCGCCGACTTCGGCGACGCAGCCGGGCGCCTCGTCCAGGGTCTGGCGGCGCGCCAGATTTTCGTCCGCGACAAGTCGCGCGATCCTGCGTGCCCGGGCTGCGTGCGCATCACGGCCGGGGTCGTCGAACACACCCGGGCATTCATCACGGCGCTCGAGGAGGTCCTGTGAGGCGAGGCGTCGTCGAACGTCAGACGCGTGAGACGTCGATCAGCCTCCGGCTGAACATCGACGGCCGCGGGCGGTACGACGATCTCGACCGGCATCCGCTTCCTCGACCACATGCTGGAGCTCTTCGCCAGGCACGGGGGGTTCGATCTGACGGTCCACGCCACCGGCGATCTCGACGTGGACCAGCACCACACAGTCGAGGATCTCGGGATCGCGCTCGGTGAAGCGGTATCCACCGCCCTCGGGGCACGCCGCGGGATCAATCGTGCGGGCTACTTCGTGATGCCGATGGACGAGTCGCTCGGTGTCGTTGCCATCGATCTCGGCGGACGCGCGCACGCCGTTGTCGATCTGCGCCTGAAGGTCCGGCTCGTCGGCGACCTGCAGTCGGAGCTGATCACCGACTTCTTCGAGGGCTTCGCGCAGGGCGCCGGCGCCAACGTCCACCTCAAGGTGCTGTATGGCCGTTCGAGCCATCATCAGGTCGAGGCGCTGTTCAAAGCCTTCGGACGCGCGTTGCGCGCGGCCTGCGCGCGCGACAAGCGGCTCGCAGGCGTGATGCCGAGCACGAAAGGCCTCTTGTAGTGCGGATCGCGCTCATCGACTACGGCGCCGGCAATCTGACGTCGGTCCGAAAGGGCCTGACGACCGTCGGAGCCGAGATCGCGTCGCTCTCGACGCCGGATGACCTCGCAGCGGCGGACGGCATCGTCGTTCCCGGGTGGGGCACTTCAGCGCAACCGCTGCGCTCGACGATCGATGGGTCCCGGCGACTCAGGCTGGCGATCGGCCGCGGAGTTCCGCTTCTCGGCATCTGCCTGGGACTGCAGTGGCTCTTCGAGGGCAGCGATGAGGCTCCAACGATCGACGGCCTCGGCCTGCTGCCTGGCCGCTGCTTCCGTCTGCCGCCCACGGTCAAGGTGCCGCACGTCGGATGGAATTCGCTCGAGATCGCGGGTCGCTCGCGCGTGCTGGACGGCCTCGCACCCGGCACGCAGGTGTATTTCACGCATTCTTATGCCGCGCCGGTCACCGGCGCGACGGTCGCGGCCGCGACGCACGGGATGCGATTCGCGGCGGCCGTCGAGCACGGCAACGTCCTCGCGGTGCAGTTCCATCCTGAGAAATCCGGAGCGGCGGGTCTGCAGGTCCTGAAGAACTTCATGGGCTGCGTCCAGAAACATGCTGTCGAAGCGCATCATCGCGTGTCTTGACGTTCGTGACGGAGCCGTCGTCAAAGGCGTGAGCTTCGAGGGCCTGCGCCGGGCCGGCGATCCGGCGGAGCTTGCGTCGCGCTACAACGCCGAGGGCATCGACGAGCTGGTGATACTGGATGTCACCGCGACGATCGAGGGCCGGCGCGCGCTCGAGAGCACTATCCGTGACGTCTCCAGGCAATTGTTCATTCCGCTCGCGGTTGGAGGAGGCATTCGGAGCGAGGCGGACGCGGCCGCGGCCATCGACGCGGGCGCGGACAAGGTGAGCATCAATACGGCAGCGCTGGAGAATCCGGGGATCCTCACCGGCCTCGCGAGTCGCTACGGCAGTCAGGCGGTCGTCGTGGCGATCGACGCAAAGGCGCGTGACGGCCGATTCGACGTCTATGCGCGCAGCGGGCAATCGGCCACGGGCCGCGACGCCGTTGAGTGGGCGCGCGAGGCGGAGTCGCGCGGCGCCGGCGAGATCCTCCTGACCTCCATCGACCGCGATGGCACACGCGCGGGATTCGACTGTATCCTCACCGCCGCCGTGTCGTCCGCCGTCTCGATACCGGTCATCGCGTCCGGCGGGGCGGGCACGTTCGAGCACTTCCTCGATGTGTTCACCGACGGTCAGGCGGACGCCGCGCTCGCGGCATCGATCTTTCACTACGCCGAGCAGGGCGTCGCCGACCTCAAACGGTTTCTGAAGTCTCACGACGTTCCAGTCCGTCTCTGAGATCATGCTCATTCCATCCATCGATCTGCAGGGCGGCCGCATCGTGCAGCTCGTTCAGGGTGAGCGTCCCGCCCTCGAGTTCAGCGATATCGACGGGTGGATCCGGCGCTTCACCGGCTTCCCGAAGATCCAGCTCATCGACCTCGACGCGGCAAAGGGAACCGGCACCAATGAGGCGCTGGTCGCCAGGATCTGCGCACGGCTGCCGTGCAGAGTGGGTGGCGGCATCCGCACGGTGGAGCGCGCGCACCAGATTCTCGCCCTCGGCGCGACGCACGCGATCGTCGGGTCCGCGTTGTTTCGCAACGACGGCATCGACGTCGAGTTTGCCCGCCGAATGTCCGAGGCAATCGGCGCAGCACGGCTGATCGCGGCCGTCGACAGCCGCGGAGGACGCGTAGTCGTGGACGGCTGGCGCACCGAACTCGCGATCACGACCGTGCAGGCGCTCGAAGCCCTCGAACCGTTCGTGAGCGAGTTCCTCTACACGCACGTCGATCGCGAAGGCCTCATGCAGGGCACGGACCTGGCGGCGATCACCGCTGTCCGTGCCGCCACGAAACGGCGACTGACGGCTGCCGGCGGGATCACGACAATGGAAGAGGTCGATCTGCTCGATGCCGCCGGGGTGGACGCGGTCGTCGGGATGGCCCTGTACAGCGGAAAGCTGTCGCTGCCGGACGGGCACCGCTGACTTCGAGTACGCTTCCGCCGATGCAGCCTCGCGTCCTGTTCCTGCTTCCTCTGCTCTTCCTGACAATGACTGGTTGTTCGCGGCAGCCCGGGCTCTTCTCCGATCAGAATGCCCGCGCCCACATCGGCATGCTGGCGGGCACGATTGGCAGCCGGCCGGTCGGCACCGAGGCCAACGCGCGCGCCCGCGCGTACATCGTCGACCAGTTGCGCCTCTATCGGTTTCGAGGTGCGGGTCCAGGAGACCGACGCGCGGCGTCCGTCGATCGGCCGCACCGCGCGCGTCTCCAACATCATCGCGATTCGACAGGGACGTCGGCGCCGAAGCCGTCGGTCTCGTGGCGCACTACGATTCGGCCCCCGAGTCGCCGGGTGCGGCAGACGATGGGCTTGGGACGGGCGTGGCGCTGGAGGCGGCACGCGTGCTCGCCGCGCGCACCGATCGCAACTGGTCGCTGATGGTGCTGCTGACCGACGGTGAGGAAGCCGGATTGATGGGCGCCGCCGCGCTGATTGCGGACCGTGAGGTGACGAGCCGGCTGCAGGCCTACATCAACCTCGAGGCGATCGGATCGTCAGGTCCGCCATTTCTGTTCGAGACCGGACCGGCCAACGGGTGGCTCGTTCGATCCTGGGCGCGGTACGCGCCGTGGCCCCGCGGTGGATCCTTCGGCATCGAGGTGTACCGCCGGCTGCCGAACGACACCGACTTCTCCATTCTCAAGCGCGCAGCTCATTCCGGGACTCAACCTCGCGACTGTGAACGACAGCTACGCCTACCACACGGCGCGCGATACGCCGGAGCGCCTGTCGCCCCAGACCATCCGCACGACCGGCGAGCAGGCGGTCGCCATCGTGCTGGCGCTCGACGGCGTCGATATCACACAGCGATCGGTCACCGACCGGACGTACTTCGACATCGCTGGACGGACGGCCGGCGTCGTATGGCCCACTGCTCGGCGGGTTCATCGCCGCGGCTGCCTTGCTCCTCGGGATCGTCGCGTGGGTCCGAATCACGTCCGCGGCAGTTCAGCTGGAGGGATTGGGCCGCTGGATCCTGACCTGCGTCTGGACGATCGCGGGCGCGTCCGCGTCCGCCGCGTCGATGATCGGCGCGACGTGGGCGTTGCGCGCGGCGCGCGAAACGTATCACCCGTGGTACGCGCAGCCCGATCGCCTCTTTCTTCTGCTCGTCGCCGTCGGCATCACGTCCGGCTGGGGCGTCGCGCGTCTCGGACACTGGCTGCCCGAGCGCGCGCGCGTGATTCGACATCCCTGCGTGACGTGGAGCATTACGCTGCCGGCGTGGATCGTGCTCGCCGGCGCCATGTTCTGGCTCGCGCCGGCGGCGGCCTATCTCTGGCTGCTTCCGCTGCTGACGGCGGGCGTGCTGCTGGTCGGGCTGCCGCCGGCCAACGACGCCGCGTCCCGCGCGGTGTCACTGGCCGTGTTCGGTGTTGCCGCGGTGATGTGGCTGCCGAATACGACGGACCTCCTCCGCTTCATCGTCGCGATCTTCGGGCGGCTGCCGATCGTCACGCCGATTTTCGTGTACGGCGTCGTCATCTCGGCGGCGGGCTTGATGATCGTTCCGCCGCTCGTCGCTGCGCTGCGCGCCGCGGCGCCCGATGCTTCGCCCCGCCCTCGTGACGGCCTGTCTGCTGGTGGCCGTTGCCGTCACAGCAGGATTCGCGTACGTGGCGCACGCCTACACATACGACCAGCCGCTGCGCCGTCATGTCCGCGCGCTTCAGGAGACTGCAGACGGTCCGGCGGTGTGGGAAGTCGCATCAACGGAACCTGGTCTGGATCTCACACCGGACGCGCCGGGTAACTGGTCGCCATCTCGCACCGCTGCGTCGACGACCCTGCCGTGGGGACAGTTGCCGCATCCTTTCGTGTTCCGCGCGACCGGACCGACGCTGGGTCCCGCGCCCGCCGCGATCAGCGGCTTCACCGTCGAGCCGCTTGCGGCAGGCACGGAGGTGACGGTCACGGTCGTCCCCCACACGCAAGGCCTCGCGCTGTCGTTCGTCCTGCCGCAGGGGCTGGTGCCCGCGCGATCGAGCCTGCCCGGCGTCGTCCGGCTGGGGCGCTGGACCGCCACGTACGTCGCCCCTCCCACGGGAGGTATCGCGTTCCGGGCGAGCTTCGGCACGATCGACCGAGCGCGCCACCGCGACCTGCGCGTGGTCGTGACGGATTTCGGGTTTTCCGGCGGTCAGGGCTGGCAGCGGCTGCCCGCCTGGCTGCCGCAGGAGCGGGCGGTCTGGTCGGTCGCGGCCACGTGGGTACTCTCGCCGCCCGACCCCCAGGTTGCGCAGCCCGGCCCGTTACGTTAAACTACGTAGCCACTACGTTGTTTCGCGTAGTGGTCCCGGCCCCTGGCCTCAGCGATGACGAATCCCTTCGTCTACGGCGAGATCGTCCCCGCCGCGGCGTTCGTGGACCGCGAGGTCGAGCTCGACCGGCTGGCAGGCGACCTCAACGCGGGCCAGAAGGTCTTCCTGATCTCCCCCCGGCGCTACGGCAAGTCGTCGCTCGTCCGCCAGGCGCTCGAGGGCGCGGCCCGGGGCGGGGCCCTGACCGTCGAGGTCACCGTCAGCAGCTACAGCTCGTACGTAGCGTTTCTCGAAGGCTACGCGCGGGCGCTCGTGTCCGCCGAAACCCGGCTCGATCGCGCGCGATCGTGGCTCCGCGAAATGCTCGCGGGCGTCAGGCCGGAAGTCCGGATCGAACCCGACGACAGCGGGCGCGGCCGCCTGGCGGTCTCGTTCCCGACCGTCCGCACCGAGCGTGACGTCGCGCATCTCGCACAGGCCGTCTTTGCATTTCCAGGTCGGATCGCTGAAGCGAGAAAACGACGGATGGTGATCGCGCTGGACGAGTTCCAGGGCATCGCCGCCTTCAACGGCGGCAGCGTCGAGCACGCGCTCCGCGCCGCGGTTCAGCAGCAGCGGCAGGTCGGCTACGTGTTCGCCGGATCCGAGCCCACGTTGATGGAGAGGATGCTCGGGCGAAGCCGTCCGTTCTACAAAGCCGGCCCCGTGATGCGGCTGCAGAAGATTCCGGCGGATCGCTTTGCGGCGTTCATCGAGTCAAAGCTCAAAGCCACGGGCGTGAAGCCGGCTCCGGGGCTGGGCATGTCGATCGTGGAGCTGGCCGGCAATCTTCCGTACGACGTGCAACGCCTGGCACACGAGGTCTGGGATGACGTGAAGGTTGGAGGACGACGGGCGGCGGACCTCGACGATCTGCACGCGACGCTGAAGCGGCTGCTCGGGGAACACGAGAAGCTGTTCGAAGGCACCTGGCAGCGGCTGACACTCTCGCAGCGCGCGGCGCTTCGCGCGGCGGTGCTCGAGTACGGCCGCGAGCTGCTCTCCGCCGACGTGCGCGCCCGGCATCGCCTGAGCGGGACGTCGACGGTGCAGGCCTCGCTCGCGGCCCTCGTGCGGGAAGACATCCTGACGCGCGACGGCACCCGGTATGCCGTGGTCGATTCGCTGTTCCGGGAGTGGATCGCCAGACGGACGTTCTGAAGCCTCTGATTGGAGACGCGATGACACGCTTCCTGGAACGACTGGGCCTCGGTCGGCCTGACCTGCGTGCGTGGGCGTTGTACGACCTGGCGAACTCGGCGTTTCAGACGACCATCATCGCGGTCCTCTTCCCCATCTACTTCCACAACGTCATCGCTGCCGACTTGACCGGGAGCGTGGCCACCAGCCGGTTCGCGTGGGCCACGACGATCGCCATTCTCATCGTCGCCCTCGTCGCGCCGCTGCTCGGCGCCATCGCCGACTACGCGGCGATGAAGAAAAAGATGCTCGCGGCGTTCCTGACGATTGGTGTGCTGTCCACCATTGCCATGTTCTGGATCCGGCCCGGCGACTGGCTCTTCGCGCTGACGCTCTTCGTGATTGGCAACGTCGGCGTCGCCGGGAGCATCGTGTTTTACGAGTCGCTCCTGCCGCATCTCGTCGGAGAAGGTGACCTCGATCGTGTCTCGTCGGCCGGCTACGCAATCGGATACCTCGGCGGCGGTCTGCTGCTGGCCATCAACCTGGTGATGATTCAGAAGCCGGGCTGGTTCGGGATTCCCGATGCCGATACGGCCGTCCGCCTGTCGCTCGCCAGCGTGGGAGTCTGGTGGCTGGTCTTTTCGATTCCGCTCTTCGTCAAGATTCCGGAGCCGGGCACGCCAACGCAATTCGACGAACACGCCGGCTCCAGCCTGCTCGTCATCGGCCTGAAGCGGCTCGTCGAGACCTTCCACGAGCTTCGTCGATACAAGCAGGCGTTCCTGATGCTCTGCGCCTTTCTCATCTACAACGATGGGATTCAGACGATCATCCGGATGGCCACGACCTACGGCAGCGAAATCGGCATCGATCAAAATGCCATGATCATGGCGCTGCTCCTGACGCAGTTCATCGGTGTGCCTGCAGCCTTCGGGTTCGGCGCCATCGCGGGCCGCCTCGGTGCGAAGCGATCCGTGTTTGCCGGTCTTTCTGCCTACACGCTGATCACGGTGCTGGGCTACTACATGACCTCGTCCACGCATTTCTACATGCTGGCGATTCTGGTCGGCCTCGTGCAGGGCGGGACCCAGGCGCTGAGCCGGTCGCTGTTTGCGAGCATGATCCCGCGGTACAAGTCGTCCGAGTTCTTCGCCTTCTTCGGCGTGTTCGAGCGCTACGCCGGCATCCTGGGCCCGCTGCTGTTCGCGACAATGGTCCATGCGAGCGGGTCGGGTCGCAACGCCATCCTGGCTGTCCTGATCTTCTTTGTGATCGGCGGCGCGATTCTCGCGTTCGTCGACGTCGATGCCGGTCGACGGGCCGCGCGCGCGGCCGAAGCCGAAGCGGTAAGAGCATGAGCGGCGCGAGCGAGCATGGCGCCCGCCTCCGCGCCGGAGGCGCTACGGCGAGGTCTCGCCGGAGCAATATGTGCGGCCTTGCGACGCGAGCGAGCGGAGCGAAGCGAGCCACGCGATCGGAGCGCGCCGGCGAAGCGGCGCGCGAGAGCGCGTGTTGGGGAGTCCGAGGGGCAAAGCCCCTCGGATAAAACAATGAGCTGGCGCGCAAACCCGGCGGTGCGAGCGCTCGCGAGAGCGGCCTGCTGGCTCTTCTACCGGATCGACTCGATTGGCGACGTGCCGCCAGAGGGTGCGGTGCTGCTGTTGCCCAACCACCCCAACGCGCTGCTGGATCCGGCGATCGTCTGGGCCACCGCCGGACGCGACGTCAGGTTCCTCGCGAAATCGACGTTGTTCGATGGTCCGTTCAGGCTCGTGCTGGCGGGCGCGGGCGCCATTCCCGTCTACCGCAAACGCGACGAGGGCGTGGACACGTCGCGCAACGCCGAGACGTTCTCGGCCGTCTCCCGGGCGCTCGAGGGAGGCGACGCCGTGTGCCTCTTTCCGGAGGGGATCAGCCACTCGAGTGGGCGTCTTGCACCGCTCAGGACTGGCGCCGCGCGCATGGCGCTGGCCGCGGAACACGAGGGCACCGCGGTTGCGCTGATCCCGGTCGGGCTCAACTTCGATCGCAAGACGGCGTTTCGCTCCCGCGTGACCGTCGTGTTCGGCCCGCCGTTCTCCGGACGCGACCTGCTGCCGGCCTCGCGTGACCTTCATCACGAGTCGGTACGGCAACTCACCGATCGGATCGCCGATCACATCCGGCGGCTGCTCGTCGAAGCCGACCCGAACGCGGACGCCGCCCTCGTCGATCGCGTCGATCGGCTGTACGCCGCAGCCCGGGACCGTCCGTCGGATCCCGAGGAGCGCCTGACGCGTCGACGCACGATTGCCGCCGGCATGGATCACCTGCGCGCGGCGGATCCCGATCGGTACGACGACATCCTCATGCGTCTGCGCCGGTACGATCAACGATTGCGCCGGTTCGGGCTCAGGGATCGTCACCTGGACTGGCAGGTCTCGACGGGAGATGCCGTCACATTTGCGTTGCGCGAGCTGGCGCTCGGCGTGATCCTGCTGCCGCTATGCGCGATCGGGCTGATCGCCTTCTTCGTGCCGTACTGGCTGACCGGTTTTGCCGCCCGTCAGGTCACGCGTCAGCGTGACGTCCTGGCGACCGCTCAGGTCTTTACCGGCGCCGCCATCTACGCCGCGTGGCTGGCGGTACTCGCCGCGATCGCCTGGCGGTTCTCGGGTCGGACGCTCGCGATCGTGGCGGTTCTGCTGCTGCCGGTGGTGGCGGTGGCCTCCCTGTTCGCGATCGAGCGCGAGTCGGCCGTGCTGGACGCGGTCCGCGCCTGGTGGCACCTGCGGCGGGCGCGCACGAGCACGCGAGAACGGCTCAGACGCGACCGCTCCGAGCTGGCCGATGTCCTGGACGACGTGAACACGTGGCTGGGCTCCCAGACGAAAGTGACGTGAATGCCGTGACCGGATTGCCCGCGATGCGTCTTTCTGATCTGGCCGCGGGATTCCCCGTGTCGCCCACCGGCCTCGACCCCGAGATCATCGGGATTTCCGAGGACAGCCGCCGGATCACTCGCGGCATGCTCTTCGTCGCGATCCCCGGCTCCGCCCTCGATGGTCACGCCTACATCGCGGACGCCGTCTCACGGGGCGCAGCCGCCGTCGTCGCCGAGCGCACGGGCGCGATTCCTCCCGGCATCGCGGTGGTGCGCGTGCCGTCGAGCCGTGCCGCGCTCGCCCTGCTCGCGTCACGTTTTTATCGCACGGCGGGCAATTCCCTTCAGCTGATTGGCTTCACCGGCACGTTCGGCAAGACCAGCACGAGCGAGATCCTGCGCGCGCTGCTCGACGCGGGCGGATCGCGCACAGGCGTCATCGGATCGCTCGGCGCACGGTTCGCCAACTACCGTGACCTGGACAACGGCCTGACGACACCCGCTCCAGTCGAGCTGCACCGAGCGCTGAAACGACTCGAGCAGGCGGGTGCATCGACCGCGATCCTCGAGGTGACGAGCCATGCCCTCAGGCTCGGGCGGGTGGACGGTCTCCGCTTCTCAGGCGGACTCATCGCCGCCATCTTGCCGGGGGAACACACCGACTTCCATCGCTCGTACGACGATTACGTCGAGGCCAAGCAGCTGTTCCTCGCGCACCTCGAGCCGGACGCGCTCCTGGCATATGACGCGGACAACGTCGCGGCGCGACGAATGATCGCGGATTGGGATTCGCAGGCGACACGTCGCGCGTCACGCACTGCAGGCTTCACGACCGAGGGCCGAGAAGCCGACCTGCAGATATCCGACGTCGTCATGGGCCGCAGCGGTACCTCGTTCAAGGCAGCCGGCCCGGTTGTCGGCGAGCGTCGTGGGGAGGCTCTGCACAGCGCGCTCCTCGGGCGCGGACATCTGCGGAACGTTTCGCTCGCGCTCACATACGCTCTGAGCGGCGGATTGAGCATCGACAGCGCGAGACGTATCCTGGCCGGCCTGACGCCGCTGCGCCGCCGGATGGAAACCTACGTCGTGGCCGGACGCCCGGTCCTCGACGACACCGCCGCGCACCCCGACAGTCTGCGCGAGGTCTTCGACGTGGTCGCGCTCCTCCCCCAATCCACCGTGGCCGTCGTCTACGCCGCCCGGGGCAGTCGCGGCGCCGACATCAACAAACGGAACGCCACGGCGCTGGCCGATCTCGCCGCCGTCCACGGCGTCGACTCGCTCATCGTCACGGCCGCCATCGATTCGACGAGCCCGACCGACGCCGCGAAGCCCGTGGAAATCGACGCGGCGCGTCAGGCGCTCGTCGCACGGGGCCGCCGCTTCGTCTGGCACGACGCGCTCGACGATGCCCTGCGCGAGGCGCTGGAGCGCACCCGCGCGGGTGACCTGCTGGTGCTCGTGGGGGCGCAGGGTATGAACGACGCAAAGGCGATCCTCGGGTCGCTCGACCTGAAGCGGTAGCTCCGTCAGGGGCGCAAATCCGCGAGCCGCCGTCTCCGTTGTTCGGTTTTCACCTGCCATTCGTTAGCCACGGTGGAGGGGTGGGTGACGGGGCCTGTAAGTCTGTCTCTCTTTCCGTCCGTACGAGGGCGCCGTCGTGGCTAGCGTCCTGATCGTGGACGACCACGAGGGCACGCGCGACACGTACTCGACCCTGCTGCGCCACGCCGGGTTCGAGACGCGGGCGGCCGCCACGGGCGGCGAGGGAATAGACGCCGCACTCGCGCACCCCTTCGACGTCCTGCTCGTTGATCTCCGGCTGCCGGACATGTTGGGTATCGAGATCATTCGCCAGCTCAAACTCTGCGGTGTCACCGCACGCATGGTCGTCGTTACAGCGTTCCCGGGCGTCGATACCTCGTTCGACGCTGCCGCAGCCGGCGCTGACGGATACGTGGACAGCCCGCTCTTCGGCGATGAGGTTGTCGAGGTCGTTCAGCAGGCCGTCGATGGACGCGTTCCCGTGCGGCATCCCTCGGCCGGACAGGGAACCCAACGTCCTCGTGGAACGCCCGTTTCTCACATCGATCCGCGGGTTCGTGAGGTTCTTCGTCTCATTGAGGCCGACCTGGAGAAACCGCTGTCGCTCACAGACCGGTAGTGTCGCGCTGAGCGAATCGGCGCTCAGTCACTTGTTTCACGACTCTGTAGGTGTTTCGGTCACGGCGTACCGAATGGAACGACGTCTCCAGATTGCCGCGCTGCAGTTGGCAACGACCCACGAGCACGTTGGACAGATTGCGTACAGTGTGGGTTTCCGGTCCGCCTCTCTAAGAGACTTCCGGATGAGGTTTCAGGAGCGCTTTGGCATGTCGCCCAAGGAATACCGAACGCGCTTCTGGCGCGGGCCGCACATCCGAAGCTAAACAGAGTTGCGGGCATCGGGCGCGCTCAGCAGATTTGATCCGCGAATAGCAGGATTACCTCCCTTGTCACGGTCGAAAGATCCACGCAGACTCCGATATGTATTAAGGATGATGCTGTGTCGTGGTACGGCCCGCCTGAACAGCGGTTTGAAGGCTCGCATCGCGACGCAAGTCGGAACGAAGCGCCCAACGCGATAGGAGGTTTCATGTCACCAATCTCAGTCAGAACCCGGCTGACGATGTTCCTCGTGGCGATGTTCATATCGACATCCGTAGGCGCTGTTCTCGCGCTGGTTGATACGCGTCCTGAAACGGAGAAGGCTGCCGAGTGGGTGAAGTCTGCGCACGGGGGCCGTGTACTCGTCAAGTGGTGGAAAAGTGTCTTGGAGCGCGTCACGAGTGAGCCGGCGTCTGAGTCTTTCAGTTACGCGGCCTGAACTCTCGACGCGTTCGCTCATGTCGCTCGCGGCAGCCGGTCGAGTCTGGTTCGCGTCTAGCTTCACCTGACCGCTCACGCGCAAGACGCCCAAAGAGCAGCAGGAGGACGGCCTCTGTGGCCTGGCAAGCTCGCTTGGCGTTTTGGTGCGGCGTCGAAACTCAGCCGTGCATGAATCCGCTCGAGCGCATTGGTCGTTCGCAGCGCCTTCCACTGCGTCTTGGGAAAGCGCAAATAGGTGAAGAGATCATCGCCCGCTTCCTCGAGGCATTCGAGCACAGCGGGGCACCGCAACCGCCATTTCTTCGCGAAGCGGGTGCGCGCCTGATCGACGAGTGTTCGGGTCTCGGCGTAGATCATCCGCCGGTAGTCTTCGGCGAGCTCCTCGCGGAGGCGCACCGGCGCCTTGGCCTCGAGATTCCGGAGCTTGTGCGCAGTACAGCGTTGAATCGCCATTGTCGGCCATTGCTCGCGCAAGGCCGCGGCCAAGCCGGCGCTGCCGTCGACGATGGCGAGGAGCGGCCGACCGACCTGGCGCTCGACCAAGCTCCGAATCACATCACGCCACGCGGCGGTGCTTTCATCGCCGACCAAGCGGACGTCGAGCACGACGCGCTCGCCATCGCCCCGCACCCCGAGCGTGACGAGCACGGGCACGCGGACGCGCCGCTGGCCGATGCGGACTTTCGGATACCAGCCGTCCATGAGCAGATACTGAATCTCGTCCTCAGCGAGATCGCGGTGCCGCCACGTCTCGAAATCGTCCGCGAGCCGTCCCACCAAGCGCGAGACCGCGTCTTTCGACAACGGCCCGCCGCGCAGCAGTGGCGCCAGCGCCCCTTTGATGCGCCGCGTGTTGGTCCCGCTCAGATACACGCCCAGGATCGCCTCATCGACGCGCTCGCTGCGACGCTGATAACGGGGCACCAGATCGCTCCGCCATTCCCTGGTGCCGCCATCGGCGGTCAAGACGCGAGCCCGGGGCATTGCGAACGTCGTCGGGCCCAAGCTCGTGGTCAGCGTCCGGTCGCGCGCCCCATGCCGATAGCCCACGCGCGCGGCGCCCACGCGCACCGACGGCGCCGCACCCAGCGCGGCTTCCAATTCCTCTTCCACGATGGCGTCGATCAAACCACGGGCGCGTCGTCGAATGATCGTTTCCAGGGTCGTCGCCTCGGTTTCCTGCACGGCTTCGTTCGTCGATCCGTTCCTGCTATCCTTCGCCATAGCGTCATCCTCCGGCATCCGCCTGCAAGCGGACGCAGCTGCTGGTTAACAACTGCGCCGGATGATGACGCGCTTTCTACTTTTCCACCAGACTCAAGACACTACCGCGCGCGAGCTTCCCGACACACTCGCGGAGATGGCAGAGCTGCCTGTCGCCTATCGGCGCGCGGCGTTCAACGAGTTGTCGCCGGCGACTAGATTCGCCCTGTGGCGTGAGAACCTGACACAGATCGCGGCCGGCCCGCTCACTGACGAACAGCGGGCACTCGTGTTGAGTCTAAGAGAGAGTCTTCGTACAGACTTCTATGTTGACACCGCGAGCAGTTCAGAGCTAAAGCAAGCGACGGTGGGGTCGATATGCGAGCGAGTAGCGACTCTGTTCTCGACCGAACAGCGGCGGATGCTGGCGACACTAGGTCCAGTCGAGTACAGGAAAGAATCGCGGTTAGTCACAGTCGTTCGCCAGGTGAAATCCTTCTTGCCAAGCTATCTGGTGAATGCAAACTCGTCTGGAGCATTGCATACCTGTGAGTGTGTCGAAGACACGCACTGTCTGGACTGCAATACCGGCATGCACTGCGGTTTTTCTACGGGGTGCTCTGAGACTTGGTTCGGCTGTGGGTGTGCAGCGGTGTTCGGATGCACGAAGGTTTGCCAAGAGGGTGAGGGGGAGAACTAACCAGCCGCACAATTGATGACATTGGGGTGGCGTAGCCGCGATGTCTGGGGAAACCGGCGTGGATAGGGGCAACCTGCTCGCGGTCCACGCCGGTTGCCGTGCAAGCCAACTAGACCACGCGGAGGATCCTGTATACTCTGACCCGGGAGCCAACAAGTCTCGTGCGGCGTCTGCTCAAGTCCCCAGCATATCTGGCCTTTAGTCTGCTGACTCTGTCTCTCGGGATTGGAGCGACAACTGCGGCGTATGCTGCTCTTCGGACGGTTCTTTTTGCCTCGCCGTCCGGACTGAAGAACCCTGGCCTTGTCAACCTCTACCACCAAGACCCGCGGGAAGGGGGGAGCCTCAGCAGCTGGAGTTTCGGCGTTTCAGAGTATCAAGCGATTCGGGATGGCGCCACGATCTTTGACGCCCTGATCGCGCATGCTCCGTTTCGTCATGCGGTTCTGCTCCCAGGAGGCGCCCAATTGTTATGGGGCGAGCTCTCGAGCGGTAACTACTTCGATGCACTCGGCCTTCGACCTGCCTGGGGGCGGTTGCTCCAAGAATACGACGATACGCCAACGGCGCCGCCGGTCGCAGTCATCAGCTACGCCCTGTGGCAGAGAGAGTTCGGAAGTTCTGGTGCGGCTGTGGGTAGTACCGTAAGTATCAACGGATCTTCGTACGAGGTGGTGGGTGTTGCACCCCACTCGTTTCGCGGCACCTTCAATCCGGAAGTGCTCGCCACGGCGGTGTGGATTCCGTTGTCGCATGCAGAGCGTCTGAGCGCCCCAGGCCAGCGTTTTGTGCTGACTACCACGGGCACCGGCGAGCGCTGGTTGATGTTGAAAGCGCTGCGGTCGCCGAGCGCAACCGGGGGCGAAGCGGCCACACAGTTGGCAACGATCGCAAGGCGCCTCGACCAACAGGAACCCTTGATCGATACTGCCCCGTCTCGCCGCGGACGGGTGCTGAGGCGTGAGTGGACAGCAATTCCGACTAGGGACATTCGCCTCCACGGCCAAGGCCGGTTCTTTTCGCCGATTCTGGCTTCGGCAATGAGCGCCTTGGTCCTGGTGGTGCTCATCGCGTGCATCAACGTCGCCAATCTCACCGCCACCCGTACAAGAAGGCGGAGCAGAGAGATCATCGTTCGGTCCGCGCTTGGTGCGACCCCCGCCCGATTGCTCAGAGCAGAACTCGTCGAGAGCATCATTCTGGCAGCACTGGGCTGTCTCCTTGGTCTTCTCGTCGCATTCGTTGTGATGCGGCTAATGGCAAGGGAAATCGTCGTCGGCGCTGGCGCGTCGTTGAGCATCAATCCGGTGTTTGATTCGGCTGTTCTACTCGCCGCTGCACTGTCTACGGTCGTAGCGTTCGTCTGCTTTGGCTTAGTGCCCGTGGTGACGATCTTGCGAGCCACTTCGCGTCAATCGATTGCGAGGGATACTGATAACACCGGATCCCTTCGCTGGCCGGGAAGGAAGCGGCTTGTCGCGCTGCAGGTATCTGTGTCTGTGGCGCTCCTCGCCGCCGCGGCTGTCTGCGCTCTCAGGATACAGGACGAGCTGCGTCGAACGAGCGCCATTAACATCGACAGACTTGCAATGCTACAACTCGGCGTGACCTCTACTACCGTTGAGCCCGATCAAATCACATCTATCGTAGAGCCTGTGAGGCAGCTGCTCGCGGCTCAACCCGGCATCGAGGAGTTTGCCGTAGCCTCTGGCCTTCCCCCGTTGGTCGACGCCCGATACGCAGAGATCATCGACAGCGGCAACAAGGCCACATCGCCTCGCTTTCACGTGCGTTTCGTTGCCGCAACACCCGACCTATTCGACACAATCGGCTTGCGGATCACCCATGGACGGCCATTTCGGGCCCCAGATGATACAAGCCGAGAGGCCGTCGCGATGGTCAGTCGGCGGCTGGCGGTGCGTCTGGCGGGCCCGAATGATGCCGTCGGGCGCCAGATCACTTACCGTCCGCAACGGCTTCTCGGCGAAAACGCTTCGGCAATAGAATCCGCACGGATTGTCGGAGTCGTCAACGAGATCGGAGATGCGTTCGAAAACGATCGTGACAATGCGACGCTGTACGTTCCAATGGCGCAGAAACCGCAACGGTCGTTGATCCTTATCGCTCGAAGCCAGGATCCTCGGGCGGCGTCGGCCACGCTTTTGCGCGCGTTCCGTGCGATCCGTCCGGACTTGTCCGTGAGCATGGCGGGGCCGGCGGAGGTGTTTGCGGGAACGAAGATCATACTGCCGCGGTTGGGCGGGTGGCTTATGTCGTTTCTTGGAGTCGCTGCCTTCGTGCTCGCGCTCATTGGATTGTATAGCGTGCTCACTCTAGTGGTCGACACGCGGCGGCGCGAAGTAGGCATCCGCATGGCCCTTGGTGCCAGCGAGCGCCAGGTAGTGGACATGATTCTCAAGGATGGCCTATCGCCGGTGGTCGTTGGACTTGGCGTTGGGCTTCTTGTAGCAGCCGTCGGGTGGAGCACAGCGTCTAAAATGCTGTCGTTCAGCGACCCGACGAATCTGCGAATGCTGGTTCTATCCACGCTTGCTCTACTCATTTTGATTGTGGCATATCTCGCTTGTCGGATTCCGGCGCGTCGTGCAGCACGCGTGGATCCATCGATCACGCTGAGACACCTCTAACGAGGAGGCCGGAGCCACCGAGCCGAGTCAGGATCGTGCACATGTCTCAAGAAGCGCCGTTGCCGCGACGTTGACGACGGCGGCGAAGGTGCACGAGCAGCCCGCCATAGCGCTCCGCAAACGAGTCCGATCCAGGACGGGCGCGATCGAGCAGTGACGGATACGAACAGCTTTGCGAGCATCCGAACTCGGAATAGAACTTCCGAGCCCCGAGCCCGAACGCCGGCTTCCCGACTCCGTTCAGTTCAACAAGTACCTTCTGCGCGAAAAGCACCCAGGCGTACTGATTGAAGTCGTTCGTCGTCCCCGGCAGCTCTTCGTGTCCGCCGTCGTAGACGAGGTACCAGACCGGCGTACCGTTGGCGCGAACGGCTTTCACCATCGACGCGGCTTGATCGGGCGGCACACGTGTATCCTTCGCGCCCTGCGCCACGAAGAGAGGAATCCTGAGCTTGGCCGCATGGGTGATCGGCGAGATGCTCTTCAGGAACGCGCGCATCTCCGGATCGGACGGGTCGCCGTATTCGGCCAGACGGTCGCGCCGGCGTGAGGGATCGGTGCCGTCGAGGAACGCGGCGAAGTCGCTGAGGCCGAAGCCTTCGAGCGCGCAGCGGATGCGATCGCCGTACGCGATGGCGGCCGCCAGCGTGACGTATCCGCCGTAGCTCGACCCGGCCATCATCACGCGCGTCTTGTCGAGATCGGGCTGCGCGGCGATCCAGTCGAGCAGCGCCCCGATGTCCTTGACCGAATCCTCGCGCTTCTTGACGTCGTCGAGGTGCTCGTAGGTCTTGCCGAACCCGCTCGAGCCGCGGATGTTCGGGTAGATCACCGCGATGCCCATCTCGTTGCGGAAGTAGTTGCTTCGTCCCAGGGCACGCGGGCGCTCCCGACGCTCGGGCCCGCCGTGCACGTTGATGATGACCGGACGCGGACCCTTGAAGTGAGCCGCCGCCCGATACAGGACGCCGGGGATCATCAGGCCGTCGAAGCTCTTCCAGCGGATGATCTCCGCGTCGGGCAACGACTCGGGGTTGGCGCCGCCGATCTCGCTCGACGTCCAGCGCTCGGGCTTTGCGCCCTTGACGTCGACCACGTAGACGTCGCGGAACGTTCTCGCGCCGGCGAAATCGATCGCGAGCGCCGTGCCGGAGGGATGCCACGAGAGATTGCCGATGACGCCAGGAGGCAGTGCCGGCGACGGCCGCTTGCGCCACGAGGCGTCGAGAATCTGCAGCTCGCTCGTCGCGCCGCGATCCACGACGGCGGCAATGAGTCCGCCCACCGGCGATGCCGAAAACGATTCGATATGGACGTTGGGTTCGCTGATCGCGCTCCAGGTGCCCGACGCGAGATCGCGCTTCCAGACCCTCATTACCTCGGATTCACGATCGCTCAACGCGTAGACGGATTTGCCGTCCGAGCCGTACTGCGCCGTCGTCCACAGCGCGGGGCTGCCGGCCTCTGGCGTGAGCAGCTTCTTCGCGCCCGATGCGACGTCGATCTGCCAGAGGCGGGTCGCGGGCGATCCCACGATGAGCTCGAGCGCCAGGAGCGACGTGTCGTCCGGCGACCAGTCGAGGACGTTCCACGTCCCCTCGACCTGGAGGACCATGCGATCGGTCGCGCGATCGAGCGGATCCATGACGTAGAGATCGCGATCCTTGCCGTTCCGCCGCGTCGAGTCGTACGCGATCAGCCCGCGGCGATTCGCCCATGCCGGGATGCCGTTACGCGACTTGCCGTCGGTCAATTGCGTGACGCGCCCGGTGGCAACGTCGTATCGGAACAGCTGCATGACCTCCCCGCCGCCCGACGTGTCCTTTCGGAACACGAAGTAGCGTCCGCCTGGCTCGAACGAGGCGCCGCCCGTGACGCCGTCACGGTAGAAGGTCAGTTGCGCGCGGGCGCCGCCGGCGCTTCGGACCTCGTGGATCTGCGGCACGTTCCCGAAGCTCGTCGAGATGAGCATCCGGCGTTCGATTGGATGCCACCCGAGCAGGCTCGCCTGCCGGAATTGCCCGTAAGGCGCGACGGCATCCGCGATCGACATTGGGATCGGCGGGACACCGTCGATCTTGACCTGTGCGGGAACGGGAAACACCGGTTCCTGCGCGTGCGCGCAGACAGCCAGCAGCACAAGAATCAGGGCGCGCGGGGCGTGGCGCATGGATCGCTTCGATAGGAGCCGGCTGGGGAAGCCTCATTATAGTGCAAACTCGTTTGCCGCCTCACACGTCAAACCATCCGGACTTCCCACGGGTTCGTGTTTTGGGCCCTCGGTTCTCGGTTCTGCACACTTGTGCGGTACACGGAGCGGGTTGATGAGGATCGTCATTGCCGGCGGCTCGGGGTTTCTTGGCAGTCCGCTGGCGGAAATGTACGCGGAGGAGGGTCATGACGTCCGCGTGCTCACCCGCTCGCTGATGGCCGGCGACACGCGTCACGATCCGGGCACGGGCGTTCCGGGTGTCACGCGCGTCGGCTGGAAGCCCGACGGCGGCACGGGACCGTGGGCGCCGGTCGTCGAGGGCGCGGACGCGGTCGTCAACCTGGCTGGAGAGTCCATCGGGAACGGGCGCTGGACGCCGCTGCGCAAGCAGCGCATACGCGACAGCCGGATTCTCGCCACGCGCAGCCTCGCGGGCGCGATTAAGGCCGCGCGGATCCCGCCGGCCGTGTTCATCAGCGGCAGCGCAGTCGGATACTACGGAACTTCTGGCAGCGAGCCGAAGACGGAGGAGTCGCCGGCCGGGAGCGACTTCCTGGGCCACGTGTGCGCGGAGTGGGAAAACGAAGCGCGCAAGGCGTCACGCGACGGCACGCGCATGACGGTTCTCCGCACGCGGCGTCGTGCTCGAACGATCGGGCGGCGCGCTGCCGGAGATGATGAAGCCGTTCCGGTTCTTCGTCGGAGGTCCGGTCGGATCGGGCCAGCAGTTCCTCTCGTGGATTCACCGGCTCGACTGGATCGAGATCGTCCGGTGGATCGTCACGACGCCGGCCGTGTCGGGCGTGGTCAACGCGACCGCGCCGTACCCCGTCACGAACCGCCAGTTCTCACGCGCACTCGGTCACGCGATGCGCCGACCCAGTCTCGTGCCCGCGCCAGGTTTCGCGCTGAAGATCCTCTTTGGCGAGATGGCCAGCTCGCTGCTGCTCGCCGGCCAGCGCGTCGTCCCCGCACGGTTGCAACAAAGCGGGTATCACTTCAGGTACCCGGAAATCGAGCAGGCCTTCAGAGGGATCTTCGGAGAATAGGCTGGTTCCAAGCCACAACCTTGTGGCAGGTAGTGTCCGGCTTTAGCCAGGCTTTAGCCTGGCTTTAGCCGGACTTCAGCGGGTCCGCCTGAAGGCGGACACTACGGACAAATGAAAGACGCTTTAGCGTAGGCGGAAGCGCGCCGAACTACAAAATATTCGGGCCGTTTCTGAAATTCCCGCCAAGTATCGCGACAGAGTCGGCCCCGAGCCAGCCGTCGATCACCCGCGCGTAGACGGATCGGAAATCGGTCTCCATCCGCACGTCGCGGCTGCTGTTCTCGAGCGTCGGATTGTCGTTGCCGATGCGCAGGCTCGGCGCCGTGCCGTAGATCCCGCCGCGCACGCTGCCGCCAAGCACCATCATCAGGCTCGCGGCGCCGTGATCGGTGCCGTTGCTGCCGTTCTCGTCGATGCGACGCCCGAACTCCGAGAACTGCAGCACGAGCGTGTCGTTGAGCAGGCGCTGATTCGAGAGGTCGGTGTAGAAGGCAAACAATCCCTGGTCGAGCGTCGTCATCAACGTGCTGTAGGACCCGTTCGCCTGGTTGCCGTTCTGGTTGGCGTGCGTGTCGAACCCGCCGGTCTGAATCCAGTAGATGCTCGTGCCGACCTCATTGAACATCGCGCCGGCAATCATGCGCAGCGCCTGACCGAAGCCGGTGTTCGGGTAGGTCAGCGACGGCGTGTAGTTCCCGGCCTGGCCCACGCGGTCCAGCGTGGCAAATGCGGCCTGCGCCGTCGAGTTCACGAACGCGAGGTGCGGACGATCGACCGGCACGTGCGACGCGATGCGCGTCGCCGCGGGTCGCGAAAACGGCACGTCCGACGGATTCGCCGCGCTGTTCGGGCTCTGGAACGCATAGCTGGCGACGCTGGTGATCGACGGCACGCCCACCGTCCGCGCGAGCAGCGTCCGCGGCGTCTCGCGGACCGTCGACCACGCCGTCAGCGGATCGACGGGCGACGGCAGACGATCGAGATACCGGCCCAGCCAGCCGTTGCCCTGCGGCGTCGACGGGTCCCCGGTGGACCAGATGTCCGTGCCCTCGAAGTGCGAGCGGCTCTGATTCGGATAGCCGGTGCGCTGGATGAGCGCCAGGCGGCCGGCGTTGAAGATGTTCCGCATGCCGGTCAGGCGCGGATGCAGGGCCAGCGCGTTCCCGCCGCTGTCCGACCCGATCGTAGTAACCCATCCCGAATCGCCTGAGTCGGCCGCCGGACCGCGTACTGCGGGTCGGTGTACGGAATGAGCATGCTCAACCCGTCGTTGCCGCCCCCCAGGTACAAGACAACGAGGCTGCGCCGGGTCCGGCCCTGGGCTCGTGCGATATCCGTCAGAAATGATGGAGCCGCGAAGCCAACAGTGAAGGCGGCGACGCCGCCTTGCACGAACTCGCGTCTGGTCATCGGCATGGGCGTGTCCTTGGCGTCACACGAGTTGATAGTCCCCGGATCCGGCAATGAGGTGCGCGAGTCCGGAGGCCTTCGTCGCCAGCTGGTTGTCGGATCCGGTCCAGGCCGGGCCGGCGCGCGTGTAATCGAGCAGCGCCGAGTAGCTGTCCGTGGCGAATTCCGACGGCGTCAGGCGATCCAGCATGTACGACAGGAGCGACTCGGGCGACGTCACCTGGCCGCGCACCTGATCGCGCAGGTTGATCCGCTGGTTCGCAGCGAGCGTCGACGCGAAGTTCATGCGCGCGAGCATGCCGCCGGTCGAGAACCACCCGGGACCAAGCTCCCAGCCGTTGACGTCGGGCGGCTCGAAGAGCTGTTGTCCCATGTTGATCAGGGGATCCAGCGCGCTGTTGAGGGAGAAGCCGTTCCAGCCCACTTCCTTGATCGATCGCACGACGAACTCGACCGGCCACGAGTAACGCTTGTAGTAGTTCGAAGGATCGCGGAACTCGGGCGACAGCAGGATCGCGCGCACCATCGGCTCGATCTCGAAGTTTCTCGTGTAGTAGAGCCGCGCGAGGCCCTGGATGAAGCCCTCGTCGGGCGGATCGACCTCGTTGATGAAGTAGCGGTACAGCTTGCGCGCCAGCCTCGGGCCGGTCGCCGGGTGGCGCGCCACGGCATTGATCAGATCGATGCCGTCCTGCATCCCCTCGGACGCCGACCGGGCGGGAATCACGCGCCCACCGTCCGAATAGATCGGGAACGTGAATTCCTTGGCCGTCGTTTCGTGCTGCGCGGCGTTGTAGAAGAAGTTCACGTACTCGGTGTTCGAATCGCGCGTGCCGATGCGGTTCAGGTTCCAGCCGGTGAACACGCGGGCGCCGGCATACACGTCGGTTTCGGCGAACTGGCCCACTCCCATCGAGAAGAGCTCCATGAGCTCTCGCGAGAAGTTCTCCTGGGGGCGCGCCCTGGTGTTCAGCCGGCCATCCAGCCAGACGAGCATCGCGGGATCTCTCGCGACCGCGAGCAGGAGGTCGCGGAAGTTGCCGAGCGCGTACTCGCGGAACAACTCGAGTTGTCCCTTCACGCCGCCCGTGCCCTCGTCTGCCCTGGCGGACAGCGTCCGCACCGCGATCGCGGTGCTGCCGAGATCGTTCTGAATCTTCGTGACCGCCGTCGCGAAGTGGTTGTGCCAGAAGAGGGCCATCTTCTCCTGCAGCGGCCGCGCGGTGTGGACCATGCGGAACAACCACCGCTGACGGGCGTCCAGGATATTGATCACCGGCTGGAATCCCGCGCCGCTGCGCGCGGTCACGCCGACGTAGCCCGCCCTCTGAATGAACGAATCCACGTCGTCCGGGATGTCCCGATAGTTGATGAGGTGAGCGGCGGCGCTGACGAAGCTGGTGAACCCGAGCCTCGTGAACTGCTCGACCTCCTCCTGACTCGCGCCGAAGCCGGCGCGCCGGAAGAGGTGGTCGATGTCCTGCTCCCGTCGGGTGTTCATGCTGGCTCTCCCCTGAAGGACTCCGATGCTACGCCCAGTCGCGGGATACCGGAATACTCCACCGCAGCATAGTTAATCGGGGGACTTCGTCCCCCGAACCCCCTTACACGCTCACTCGCGGGGGCCCCTGGCCCCGCTTCCGCCTACGCTGAAGCTCCGGCGAGACCTCGCCGAAGCGCCTGCGCGCGAAGGCGGGCCGTTCGCGTGGCTCACTCGCTGCGCTCGTTCGCATCTGGCTTCGGTTGAGCTCGGAAGCGATCACAATTCCGTGTCGGACGATCCCAAAACCGGCTGGAGTGGTTAGACCGGCCGGGAGCATGAATAGTTACACCCGTCAGCTCAGAATGCGGCTGAATCCGAACAGTTCGTCTCCCTTGTCTGGCTCGCCCTGGAACTGACGAAGCAGGAGTCGCGCCGCCAGCCAGGCGACCGCGGCGCCGTGACGTCCGTGGCCGAGCGCGAAGAGGTGCCTCGGGAAATTGCGATGAAGGCCGACGAACGGGAGGCCGTCGGCCGTCCCGTCGTGCGTGACGTCCCACGACCACTCGGGCATCGCGCCTGAAATCGCCGGATACAATGTCGAAAGCTGGTACATCAATTGACCGGTTCGCTGCACGAGCGCCTTGTCGCGGGCGCGGGCCGGAATCGGCGGCTGATCCGCGCCCATGAAGAGCGCGCGATCGTCCTTGAGCCAGCGGAGAAAATGCGGCGGATCCGCGCTGTCGCGCAATGCCGCCGTTCGCGCGCCAAGCTCCCGGCGTACGGCGGCCGGAAGCACCTCGGTCACGACTGCGTAGCCGACCAGTGGGTGAAGGTGCCGCCGCAAGCCTCTCAAATCGGCGAGCTGTGTGGCGGTCGCAATCACGACCGCCTGGGCGCGAATCGATCCGCCGGCCGTCGCCACCTCGACGCGTTTCCGGCTCGCACGGATGCGGCGGACGGCGGTCTGCTCGAAGAGTCTGTACGCCGCGCTGCACTGCGGCCGACGCCAGCCCGACGCACGCGCGATACGGATCGATGACGGCCCCGCGCGTTCGAATCGCGCCGCCGCCTTCGGCCGATGCTTCGCGCGTGAGCGCCGCCGCGGTCACCCAGGAGTGATCGAGACCCGCTTGACGCCGTGCGTCGTACTCGCGCCTGAGCCGCTTGACGGATTCCGGCTCACGCCGGACGACCTGCAGCAGATCCTGCGGAGCCCACTCGCACCGAAGATCGAGCCGCCGGATCGTGGCGGAGAAGTCGAGCGACGCGCGGCGGATGCCCTGCCAGAGGTGACGCGCGGCGCGCAGACCGTGCGCCGCGGCCGTTTCCTGAAACGATGCGTCGAACGCTTCGCGGATCAGTCCGGGGGACCCGGCCGTCGATCCCGCGCCGACTCTTCCCGCTTCCAGCAGGATGACCTTCACGCCGGCGGCGGCGAACAGGTACGCGCACGCGCAGCCGGTCAGGCCTCCGCCGACAATGACGACGTCGGCGTCATTGTCACCATGGCCACCATGAGACCCGCGGAATCGGGGATACGACGGACGGCGGCTCTTGGGAAATCTGTCCAGCCAGAACGGACGACTCACGCGACAGATTATGACCCAGGTACGTTCGTTCGCCAGAAGCGCGCGCTTCCGGCCCTCGCCCCAGTGGTAGCCGCCGGGCGTGCCGTCCTCCCGGATCACGCGATGGCACGGCACGATGATCGCCGTGGGATTGGAGGCACAGGCCCGCGCCACCGCCCGCGCCGCGCGGGGCTGACCGATCTTCCTCGCCACCTCGCTGTAGCTGCGCGTCCGCCCGCGCGGGATCCGCTGCAGCTCGCGCCACACACGACGCTGAAACGCCGTCGCGCGGACGTCGACCGGCAACCGCGGATCGGGCGCGCCGTGCTGGAGGCTGGCCAGGATTTGACGGACCCACGCGCCCAGCCGAGCGTCACCGGGGCTGATACGAGCGGCCGGGTACTCCGTCCGGAGCGCCGCATCGAGCGTCGCAGCGGACGAGCCGATCTTCACGGAGCACACGCCGCGGTCGGTCGCCGCGACGAGGAGCTGTCCGAGGGGCGATTCGACGATGACGTAGTGGACGGTCGAACCCTGTCCGCCGCGCGCGTAGGCGGCAGGCGTCATGCCGAGCGTCGACGCTGCGGATTCGTACACGCGACTGCCGGATCCATAGCCGGCATCGTAGGTCGCAGCGGCGACGCCATGGCCATTGCGAAGCCCGGCCTTGAGCACGCCCACCCGGCACGCATCCTTGTACTCACGCGGAGAAATCCCGAGCACGTGCTTGAAGGTGCGCAACAGATGATGTGGGCTGCCGCCGACCTGACGGGCCAGGTCGCCCAGCGTCGGATTCGCATCGGCGCTGGACGCAATCACGGCGCAGACCCGGCGGACGCGATCGACGGCGGGCGGCACGCTTGCCGGCAGCGTCGGCCGGCACCGCCGGCACGCCCGGAATCCTGCCGCCTCGGCCGCCGGCGCCGTGGCGAAGAACTTCACGCCCTCGCGCCGCGGACGACGGCTGGGGCAGGTCGGACGGCAGTAGATCCGTGTCGAGGGGACGGCGTAGACGAACACACCGTCCCATTGCGCGTCGCGCGCGTTGACCGCGTTCCAGAGAAGGGCTTCATTCAACATGTCGTCACGATACGGCAGCGCGTCGATTGCCGCTATCCGCAGATTGACGTCAAACTCTCGAGATACTTGTCAGAATACAGAATACAGAAGACAGAATACACTGGCCGTCGGCCCCTGTTTTCCGGAGTCCCCATGAGACCTGCGTTGCTCCTCGCCTGCTGCGGTTTCGTCATGATCTCTGCCGCTCACCAGAAGTCCGCCACCACTATGGATTCGATAGCTGAACGTTACGTCAAGGTCGTGCTGGCGCTGGGCCAGCACGACGCCGACTATGTCGACGCGTACTACGGGCCGCCGGCCTGGAAAAGCGAGGCCGAAGCGACGAAGATCGACCTCGACTCGATAGCAACGCGCGCGACCGAGCTCCGTGCCGCCTTGAAAAAGGAGCCCGCCGGTTCGGACGAGCCGGGCCGCCTGCGCTGGCAGTACCTCGATCACCAGCTCTCCGCGCTCATCACGAGAGTCCGGATGCTCAAGGGCGAGCGGCTGACCTTCGATCAGGAATCCAAAGCGCTCTACGACGCCGTCGCGCCGACGTACCCCGCGTCGCACTTCCAGGCGATCCTCGACAAGCTCGAGAAGCGTTTTCCCGGAAACGGACCGCTCGTCAGCCGCTACGAGGCGTGGCGCGCGCCGTTCGTCATCCCGCGCGACAAGCTCGACGCGGTTTTTCAGACGGCGATCAAGGCGGCGCGCGAGCGCACCGCGAAACACACGACGCTGCCGCCGGGGGAGCGCTTCACCGTCGAGTACGTCACGGACAAATCGTGGAGCGGCTACAACTGGTACCAGGGCGACTACCGAAGCCTGATTCAGGTGAACACCGACCTGCCGATCTTCATCGATCGCGCGATCGACCTGGCGTGCCACGAAGGGTATCCCGGCCACCACGTCTACAACGCGCTGCTCGAGAAGCATCTCGTCCGCGACCGCGGGTGGGTCGAGTTCTCGGTCTATCCGCTGTTCTCCCCGCAGTCGCTCATCGCGGAAGGCACGGCGAACTTCGGGATCGAGGTCGCGTTCCCCGGTCGAGGAGCGCGTGGACTTCGAGCGCGACGGTGCTCTTCCCCGCCGCCGGGCTCGATCCGTCGCGCGGCCGCGGAATACTACGAAGTGCAGGATCTCGTCGAACAGCTGTCGTACGCCGGCAACGAGGCCGCGCGCCAGTACCTGGACGGCAAGATCGATGCGGCAGCCGCGGCCGGGTGGCTCGAGCGCTACGCGCTCTATGCCCCGGACCGGGCGAAGCAGCGCGTGCGGTTCATCGATCAGTACCGCAGCTACGTGATCAACTACAACCTGGGCAAGGACCTGGTTCGTCGCTACATCGAATCGCGCGGCGGCACGGCACGTGATTCGGCCCGGCGCTGGGACGAATTCGAGAAGCTGATCTCGTCCCCGCGGCTGCCGTCCGGACTGCAGTAGACGGTCCACGACCCCCCGGAGCCTGTGGTTCCATTAGGTTTTCTGATGACCCTCGGGCCGCCCTTTCAGAGTAAGGTGTCACCTATCTGAAACAGTTGAGGGGAGGACCCGAGTCATGTCTATCGCGAGGTCAATCTTCGGCCGGTGGGTGTCTGCCGCGCTGCTCGTCGTCGTCGCGGCCGGGTGGAGCGCGGTCGCCGCGCAGGGCCCGACCGGCGTCATCGAGGGCGTCGTCCGCGACGAACAGGGCGGCGTGCTGCCGGGCGTCACGATGACGCTGCGCAACCAGGACACCGGCGTCACGCGCACGCGGTGTCACGAAGCGGACGGCCGCTACACGCTTCCCGGCGCTCGCGCCCGGCACGCTACACGTGCGCGCCGAGCTGTCGGGATTCGCGACCAACGAAGTCGCAGACATCGTCATCACGATCGGCCTCGGCGCTCCGCCAGGACCTCAGCATGAAGGTGCAGTCGCTGCACGGAAGCCGTGACGGTCGTCGGCGAATCGCCGGTCGTCGACACGACCAAGGCCGAAGTCTCCGGCGTCGTCACCAAGCAGCAGATCGAGACGCTGCCGATCAACTCGCGGCAGTACCTCTCGCTGGCGCTGCTCGTGCCGGGCACGACGGTTGACGCGACGCGGTCGTTCTTCGCGACCGTCAACGCCGGCGGGTCGATGACCTTCAACGGCACCGGCAACGTCGTCGACGGCATGATCAACAACTGGGCGGAGGACGGCGAGCCGCGGCAGGATCTGCCGGAGGACGCGGTCGAGGAGTTCAAGGTCACCAACTCGTCGTACAAGGCCGAGTTCGGCCTGGCCACCGGCGGCGTCGTGCAGGTCGTCACCAAGTCGGGCACGAACGCTGTTCCGCGGCACGGTGTTCGAGTACTTCCGGGACAAGTCGCTGAACGCCAAGGGCGTGTTCGAGACCGTCAAGCCGGCGTATCAGCGGCATCAGTTCGGCGGCAGCGCGCGGCGGGCCGATCGTCCAGGACAAGGTGCATTTCTTCGGCGTCGTTCGAGCGGACCGATCAGGACGAGTTCTACACGGTCAACACGGGCCAGCCGCAGTTCTACGGCGCGCTCGAGGGCACGTTCCCGCAGCCCTCGTGACGCAACCTCTATTCGGCGCGCGGCGACTGGCAGATCAGCAACTCACAGAACGTGTTCGGGCGCTACCTCGGCGAGAACGAAGTGCAAGGCCGTGCCAGGGCTGCGGCGGCACCAGCGCGTCGGGCCGCGACGAGGAGATCCCGCGACGGTCGATCGTCGCCGGCCACACGTGGATCAGCGGCAGCGCGCGCGCTGAACGACTTCCGCTTCCAGTATGCGTACGCCGCGTTCTACGGCTACCCGGGCGGCACCGAGCCCTGGTCGACAGGTCGGAGAGTTCCCGCCGGAGCGGCTCGAGCCGTTCGACGCGTCAGTACACGGTTCCCGTCGCTCTCCTACGGCAACAACTACGACTACATCAGCCCGGAGAGCCGCTGGGAGTTCAAGGACACCTACTCGCTGAACTACACGAAGCACACCGTGAAGATCGGCGGCGAGTACAACTACAACCCGTACACGTCGGAGGACGCCCTCAACCTCGCGGACGCCGGCGGCACGTACCAGTTCACGCAGGGATCAGGTGTTCGATCCGAACAACCCCGCCGACGATCGCCGGCGCTGCACCGGCGCGATCCGCTATTCAGCGCGACCGAGCAACGCCACGACGCGTGACCCACCCGACGCAGTACTACGTCGGCGTTCGTCCAGGACGACTGGCGCGTCAGGTCGCAACGTGACCGTCAACCTCGGCCTGCGCTACGAGCGGCTGTATGGCTCGGCCGAACGAGGATCTCGACCCGAACGACTTCCCGCGGCCGCTGCCGTATCGTCGACGTGTCGGAGCGCGGCGACAAGAACAACTTCGGCCCGCGGACGGGCGTCGCCTGGGATCGTCAAGGGCGACGGCGACACGGTCGTGCGCGGCGCGCTACGGCATGTACTACGGCCACATCCGGCTGCTCGGCACGCTGCCGGAGTTCAACAACTTCAAGACGTTCACGATGACGATCAACAACCCGTCGTACCCGGATCCGTTCCACGGCCAGCGACCCGCACGGACTTCATCGTGCCGTCGGCGGCGCCGAACATCACGGTCGTGGCCAACGACATGGTCCAGCCGCTGGCGCACCAGGCCAGCGGCGGCATGTCGCAGCGGCTGCAGCGACGCGTTCGCGCTGCACGTCGACGCGCGTCTACAACAACACCAACGGGGACTACAAGACGCTGGACATCAACGCGCGCAATCCCCGGTCACGGGCCTGCGGCCGGATCCCGACGTACGGGCGAATCGATCAGGTGCGGCCGGACGCCGAAGCTGCGAGTACACGGCGCTGTACACGAAGCTCGAGAAGCGCTATCAGCCAGAACTACCAGTACACTGGTGTCGTACACGTTCACCGACGCCGACGACAACGCGCCGATGGCGCGGTTCCTCGATCCGTTCGATCTACACGCGTCGACTGGGGCCCGTCGAACGGCGAGCGCCGGCATGCCATCGTCGCCAGCGGATCGGTCCTGCTGCCGTGGGACATCAACGTCGGCGCGCTGTGGTCGTACCGCATCGCAGCTGCCCTGGTCAGCGCAGGCGCAGGCCGCGATCTCAACGGCGACGGGTTCACGTCAGATCTGGTGCCGGGCACGACCAGGAACTCCGGCAGCCGCGAGCTCAACCTCGACGCGGTGAATGCCTACCGGGCGCTCACCAACCTGGCGGCGATCGACGCCAGACACGATCGACAGCTCGCGCATCAACATCATCGACCTGCGCGTCAGCAAGCGCATTCCGCTTCGGCGGCGACCGACGGATCGAGCTGATCGCGCCAGGCGTTCAACCTGTTCAACACGCGGAACCTGCAGGCGCAGTTCGGCGGCGGCCGCGTGACCAACGCGCTGTCGAACGACGTTCGGCCGCATCACCAGCGCGCGGCCGAACCGTCAGGTCGAGCTGGCGCTCAGGTTGAACTGGTAAGCGTCCGCGCTGCGCGGACACGGAGGGTACGGGTCACGGGCTATCGAGCCGGACACGAAGCGTCTGGGCCTGATCAGTCCGACTGCGGCGATCGAGAGCCTGTTCGTGTCGCTCGGCAGGCGATCATGCGCGCATGACGATCCGTTCGCCGGTGTTCTGATCGTCGCGCTCGCTCGCGCCGGCGCGCCGGCGCAATGCTCGCGCGTATCAAGCCCGACGATCACTACCGCCTGCGCAGCGTCGGCGACGTCCAGCTGTCGCCGGACGGCTCGACGGTCGCGTTCGTCGAGCGCTTCATCGACGACCGACAGCAGCGAATCGCTCGCACATCTGGCTGCTGACGGTCGCGGACGGAGAAGCTGAAGCGCCTCAGCGCGGAGGACGCGCGACGACTCGTCGCCGCGCTGGTCGCCGGACGGCACGGCGCTCGCGTTCCTGACCGGGCCGCCGCGGCCGTCTCGAACAGCGCGGCTTCCTGCCGACGGCGTTCGGCAGCACGCATCGCGGTCGACGCGGCTCGACGACAGGCGCGACCGAGGTGGTCGCGCGAGTACCGCGTCACCAACCATCCGCTCGCCTACCAGGGCGGTCGGCGAGCAGATCTCCTGGTCGCCCGACGGCAGCGCGCTCGCGTATCTGTCGGCTGACGAGGGCCCGGAAGGCGCCGCCCGGCGATCCGATGGTGATCACGCGCTACGGCTACAAGTCGTGGGCGGGCATGACCGACAACCGCCGCTGGCACATCTACGTCGTCACGCTCGCGGACAAGAAGGTCCGCCAGCTGACGAGCGGCGCCGTACCAGGACCACTCGATCGCGTGGTCGCCGAAGGGCGACGAGATCGCCTACATCTCGAATCACGAGCCCGATCCCGATCGCGTGCACAACTACGACATCTTCGCGGTGCGCGTCGCCGACGGGCGCGTCCGTCAGGTCACGAAGACGAAGGGCTGCGAGTACGCGCCCAGCTGGTCGCCTGACGGCTCGATCGATCGCCTACCTCGCCGGCGTGCGGCCGCTGACGACGCAGGAGTCGAGCGCCGAGGATCCGCACGTGTGGGTGATTCCCGCGGCGGGTGGCACCGGGCAGGCAGCTGGCGGCGTCGCTCGACCGCCGCGCGATCAGCGTGGCGTGGGCGCGCCGACGAGCCGGCGCGTCTACTTCACCGTCCAGGATCACGGCAGCACGCACGCTCTATCGCGTCGGCGCGGACGATCGCGGCCTCACGCCGATCGTCGCGGACGCCGGACAGGTCGCCGCGTGGTCGTTCGGCCAGGGACAGGCGGCTCGCCTATGCGTTCCAGTCGGTCACGCGCGCCGGCCGAAGTCTTCGTGAAGACCGCCGCGAGCGCGCCGCAGCCAGCTCACGACGCTCAACGCCGAGATCGCTCGCCGGCCGCGACGTCTCGATCGCCGGAGGCGTTCGAGTTCGCCAGCTTCGACGGCACGCAGCGTCCAGGGGTTCCTGACGCCGCCACTCCGGCGCGAGGCCGGGCCGCAAGTATCCGGTCATCCTCAACATTCACGGCGGACCGCACGGCCAGCAGGGGCCCGCGCTTCGTGCACAAGTCGCAGGTCTACGCCGGCGAAGGCTATGCGGTCGTGATGGTGAACTACCGCGGCAGCTCCGGCTACGGCCAGAAGTTCACCGACGGCACGGTCAACGATCAGAACGGCAGCGAGTTCAAGGACGTCGCTCGCCGGACTCGACTACATCCTCGCGAAGACGCCGTACCTCGATGCGGATCGCGTCGGGCGTCGAGGGCGGCAGCTACGGCGGTCAGCTCACCAACTGGGCCATCACGCAGACGACGCGCTTCAAGTCGGCGATCCCGTCCGCGGGCATCAGCAACCTCGCTGAGCCACGGCTATCTGATCTGGGCGCAGGACTACACGCAGGTCGAGTGGGGCGGCCGGCACCCGTGGCAGGACGACGTCGCGAAGCGGATGTGGGAGCGCTCGGCGCTGGCCCACGTCGCAAAAGTGAAGACGCCGACGATGTTCATCCACGGCGAGCTGGATCAGGACGTGCCGATCCAGGAAGCCGAGCAGATGTTCATCGCGCTGAAGCAGGTCGGCGTCGAGGCGGTGCTCGCTCCGCTATCCGCGCGAGGGCCACGGCCTGCGCGAGCCCGCGCACGTCGTCGACGCGCTGCGTGCGCAGCCTTGCGTGGCACGGAAGATTCTCTGAAGCCCGAGAGCAAGAGCAGCCAGAACTGACCGCGGACAACACGAACCACGGACAACACGGATCTGATTTGGCGGAACAGGCGGGGTGGCCTGAAGCGCAAGGCCCTGAGCTGAGATAAGCTCGGTCGCATGATCGCGATCGAGATCACCGAGCCCGGCGGTCCCGAGGTGTTGAAGCCGGTCGAGCGGCCGACGCCCGCGCCGGCCGCGGGCGAAGTCCTCGTTCGCGTCGACGCCGCGGGCGTCAACCGGCCGGATGTTCTCCAGCGTCTCGGAAGATACCCGCCACCTCCCGGAGCCTCCGACATTCCAGGGCTCGAGATTTCCGGTTCTGTCGTCGCACTCGGTCCAGGCGTCACGCGCTGGCGTATGGGTGACGTCGTCTGTGCGCTGGTCACCGGCGGAGGGTACGCGGAGTACCGCGTGGCACCCGAGCCGCAGTGCCTGCCGGTACCGGCGGGCCTCGAAACCCGACAGGCGGCGGCGCTGCCCGAAACGTTCTTCACGGTCTGGACGAATCTCTTTCAGCGCGGCGGGCTCCGGGCTGGCGAGACGCTGCTCGTCCACGGCGGCACGAGCGGAATCGGCACGACGGCCATCCAGCTCGCACGCGCGTTCGACGCTGCCGTCATTGCGACGGCCGGGACGGACGAAAAGTGCGCCGCGTGCAAGCGGCTGGGAGCCGTCGCCATCAACTACAAGACCGAAGATTTCGTGCAGGTCGTGCGCGAGCGCACCAGCGGCCGCGGCGTCGATGTCGTCATCGACGTCGTCGGCGGTGACTACGTGCAGCGCAACATCGAATGCCTGGCAATGAACGGCCGTCTTCTGCAGATTGGCCTGCTCGGAAATGCGCGCGCCCAGATCAATCTCGGGCCGCTCATGCAGCGCCGGCTGACGCTCACCGGTTCGACGCTGCGCACGCGCACTGTCGACGAGAAGGGCGCCATCGCGCGGGAGCTCGAAGCAAAGGTCTGGCCGCTGCTCGCGTCAGGCCGGGTAGCTCCCGTGATCGATCGCGTGCTGCCGCTCGCGCAGGCGGCCGAGGCGCACCGGCTGCTCGAGGCGGGGGAGATTATCGGGAAGGTTGTGCTCAGCTGCCTAGTTTCCTCCCTCGTCCTTTAGGATCTGTTCGACGCTCGCCTGCAGCCACGACGTGAGTTGCGTTTCATCAAGATCTAGCTGCCCTCTGCGGAATACGAAAGAACTCGAGTGCGTCCACTATGTCATTCTGTCGCCAGAAATAGATCCTGATCTCCGAAGTGTACGCCTCGGGCTCGGCAACGACTACCTGACGTTCCGGGGCAGTGTAGCGTAGGGAGTTTTGCGCCAGCCGCGAATCGAACCTCGCCAATTCACGAGTTGTCACAGCTACCAGTGCTGCCTCGATCACGTCCACATCTGGCGTCTTCTTCATCGAACTCGAGGGATTGTTGGTATCTTCCGGGGAGCTATCGATAGAACAGCGGGTGGAGTCACTGAATCAACTTCACGATGATGATTTTCGCACCGTACCGGACTCTGGTACGATTCGTAGTCTTGGGAAGTGTCGTAGATCTTGAGAGTGTTGCCGTTGTCAAAACGAAGAGTCAACGGACCATCCGCGGCACCAGAGACCTCGGCGATCGAGCCGCCCAAGAGTCGCATTAGCTCCGACTGGCTTACGCGTACCTCACATACTTGGTCGGGCGGCGGAGACTGAGGATCGTGAAACGAGACGGCGCTCTCGACGACTATGCTGACATCGTTGTCGAAATGGAGGGCAAGCCCCCAAACCGGATCAAGTCCAACCGTTGCCAAGGCCGGCGCGATATGGGGTTCAGCAGCCGCACTCAGATCTGTTCGCTTGGGAAGTTCTCCGGTCCGCCTGTGACAGTTCGAGTATCGAGGTTCACTTGGAACTCTACGCGTCGATCTGACGCTGCGTCCCAGCCGCGACCAACGATCCTGTCTGATGTGACGTCCACGAGTTCCACGCCGTCCCAGCTCAGTCGGCGTGTTCGCCACACTTCTCCCGACTCAACGACTGTAATCGCCGTCGGGTCGACAAACGCGCAGACTGGTTTCTGGTCCGTGGTCAGCGCAATCTGCATGATAGGAAATGCCGGTATTGCGAGCGCTTTCGCTGGGTCACGGCAGTCGACCACATATCCTCGTCCTCCGGCAATGACGACGAGTGTGCTCGGATCGGGTAGCGTGATGAGCTGATCCGGCGCAGAGGTGTCAGGATACTCGAATTGAAAGATCCCTAACCAGGAGGGACGGTCACACGGCCGAAATTCCACGATAAGGCCATCGCAAGGAGTAGGGCGAATAGAACCGCCCGCAAAATACTGGATTGAGCCAGGGAATGCTGGCGATGGAAGTTCGCTTAACACCGTCGCCTCGCACCGCGTGGTTCGGACGTTCATCGGCTGTTCCTCCAACATGGTTCCACCAAGAGTGACGTCAGAACGGACGGAAGAAGCGGTGCACGATCACGCCTTCTCTCATGCCGATTTCAAAGAGTCCTGGCGCGCCATTGACGACTCCTGGGATCGTGAAGAGCGTGTAAGTAGGACTAATCTGTACGGGGGTCTGACTTAGAATGATCGGATCCAACTGGACTGGGAATTGATGATACCTGTCCGGCTGTAGCCAAACGCGCGGGTCATATGGGGAAGCAGCGGCATCCGCGGCGCCACGCGTGGAAGGAGAGGAGCGACCAGAGGAAGTAAGGCAGGCCGGAGGCCCATTATGAGCGGCTGGGCGCCGGGCAGTCCGAACAAGTTACCCAACCAGCACCCTTCAAGGAGCTTCATCGGAGTCAGCTTTCGTCCCCAAATCGGGGCAAGCGACGCTCCGGCTACACCCCCGAGGCAGCCCGCGAGAGGAAGGATCAAGATTGCAGGGATCTCGCCCGTCGGATCGACGAGGTTCGTCGGTGCGTTTCCTACATATCCGTGCAGGTTCAAACCGCCACGGACGCCGAGTGGGTCTTCGGCGATGAACCGCTGCAGACGCGCATCGTAGTACCTTGCCCGATAGTAGGTACAGGCCCGTCGCGTCCGCTTCCCGCGCCGTGAACGCGAACGAGTTGCCTGTTCCACCACCGCTCGTCGTCGTCCCGCCGAACGGCTCGTAGCTGTACTCGGTTTGAATCGTCCCCGACCCATCCGCCAGCGCAATCGTACTGCCGAGCGCGTCGGTCAGGAGGTTGCGGACGCCCCCGGCATCTGTTCGCGTGAAGTATTCGTCGATGCCGAGCCCGGTCAGCAGGTTCGCCGTCGGCGACCCGCCGCTCAATTCCTGAACCGGATTCAGCCCGTCATACAGGAACTGCGTCGTCGTCCCGCCAATCGTCTTCGAGCGCCGCCGCCCGAACGCGTCGTACGTGAAGCTCCCGTTGACCGGACCCGTCAGCGACGTCAGCTCATTCCGCGCATTCCACGTGTAGCTTCGCACGCCGTCACTGGTGAGGTTCCCGTTGTCGTCATACGTGAACGACGTCCCGCCGAACGCCGCGATCTGGTTCGCATCGTCGTACGTCGCCGATGCCAGCGCCGCCGGGAGGCCGGTCCTCGCGTAGCTTCCGCCGACGCTCGTGCGCTGCCCGTTGGCGTCGTACCCGTACGTCAGCGTCCCCAGCGTCGACATCCCTTGCTTGTAAGTCAGCCCAGTCAGCCGCGAATCGTCGTCGTAGGCGTACCTCGACGACGATCCCGTTCGGCAGCGTCAGCGACGTCCGGCGGTCCGCGTGGTCGTACGCGATCGTCACCGCCGCCGTGCCGCGGGTCACGCCCGTCAGCCGGTCGGCGTTGTCGTAGGTGTAGGACACAGCCGTCTGCCCGGTCACCGTCATCGTCTCGCGACGCCCCGCGTCGTTGTACGTGTAGCTGACCGTGCCCTCCGGCGTGACCTCCTCCGTCAGCCGGTCCAGCAGGTCTGTACGTGCGCTCGATGGTCCCGGCCACGGAATCGACAATCTCGGTCGCGCGATCGCCCGCGTCGTAGGTCGTCGTGACCGTGCTCGCGTACGTGGGCGGCGTCCCGGTCGTCCCGAACCCGACGAACGTCTGTCGGTCGAGCTCGTCGTACTTGATAGGTCGTCACCTGCCCCTTGCGGTCAGTCCACTTCGTCAGGTTCCCGTGCAGGTCTGTACTCGAAGCTCTCGTCCCGGCTGAGCGGATCGGTCCGCGTCGCCACCCGGTCCATGCTGTCGTACGTCCACGTGGTCGTCTTGCCGCGCGCATCAGTCAGCGTGAGCAGGTTGCCATTCCCGTCATACGTGAAGGTGGTCTCTCCGCCCCGCGGATCGATCGCCTTCGTCACCTGGTCCTGCGCGTTGCTACTCGAACCGCGTGACCGCGCCCGTCGCGTCGCGGACCTGGATCACACGCCCGGCCGCGTCGCTGCGTGCGCGGGCTGAAGGCTCTTTCGCTCCGCCGAGTGGGAGTCGTCGCAGCCCGTGGCGTTGACGCCTGCGGCCGCCCTGGCCTCGATCGGCGCCCTGTGTCAGCTCTCCCGCCAGCTGCACGCATCAGATCGATCGACACGACCGGTCGCCCGCATGCACCGCGCCCTTCGTCATCTGTCGCGATGATGCCGCTCGACCGGTCCTTTCGAACGGCGAATTCGCGAACAGTCGACCGCGCTCGAGAGCGACGAGATCGCCGACCGCTGGCGACAGTTGACGTCTCGATCGTACACGGCACGACCCGCAGTCGAACCGAGAGGTGACGTCCGTCAACGGGACTTCTCTCTCGGCCGTGTCATTTACCCAATGAAGTAGTTTTCGCGAGGCCACTGACTTCATCGGGGACCCTCTCAGGCCGAAGAAGACGCTTCATCCGAGCCCGCAACCTCGAAGGCACCGAAGGCCCAGAAAGTGACCTCGTACTTTGCGCTGTTCGGATTTGGGTGAGGACACGACAAGATGTTGCTCATCCGCGAAAGGCACCAGCTGTTCGTCGCGACCAATCACTTTCACTTCGTCGATGTTGATCTCGCCGCCGTACATGCGAAAGACTATTGGCGCTTGACCCGGACTCTTCGCACCCGGCACCTGCCCCGCGCGTGCGCGAGTTCAGGGCGCGGGGAAGCCAGGGTCATCATTGTTCGCCCAACGAAAGCGGTAGTCTTTGAGCCCGTAGTGGACGTCGGCCCCGATCATCGCAAAGACAAGCTGCAAGGACTGAACAGCATCCAGTCCCGCGGCAAACCGGACCTCTTCATCACCGGCTCCGACGATCTGGTACGGTGTAATGAAGTCGCCATTGGGAGTTTCTTGCGGGCAGCCGATCCTGACTCTGACTTCACCTGGCAGTTCAGGACACTGCAATACGCGCTCGGCGATAATCGCCCCTAGCACCACGCGTGACATCTAGTGCGTCCTCCGGTAGGGGAATGGCGGAATCGGACGCCCAGCTCTACATGCAGCGTATCGTTTCGCGGCCTGCTCATAGCACGACCGACTTGCGAGGGCCCTGCAGACAGCCACGTCAGCTTCGTACATTTCCCAGCAGTCATCGTCGTCATCGTCTTTGCGCCCTCGAGTCTTCGGAGCGCGGTTCGGGTTCTGCGAACTCGGCGAACTCGATGCACTCGGACTACACCACTCCCAACCCGAGGCCAGGCAGAGTCTTTGAAATTCATGCCAATCATGTTCTAGTATCCAGACATCAAACACAACTAGATGAACCCAAGGGGGCACGACCAACGGCCCTGGAGCGGGTGGCGGCGCGGGCATCGGAAGGGCCTGTGTCCCCGACGGATCGACAAGATCTGTAGGTTGATTTCCCACATACGCGTACAGGTTGATCCCGCCCTGGCACCCGATCGGATCCTCTGACGCAAATCGACCGGTGATAGGATCGCGATATCTTGCGCGATTGAACATCAAGCCCGTGCCGTCTACTTCGCGCCCGGTGAAAGCAAGTGCGTTCGACGTCGAGCCCCCGGTAGTCGTTGTGTTCCCAAACGGCTCGTAGCTGTACTCCGTCTGAATCGTCCCCGACCCATCCGCCAATGCCACCGTGCTCCCGAGGGCGTCCGTCAAGAAATTTCTCACGCCCGCCGCGTCGGTCCGCGTGAAGTATTCGTCGATGCCCAGCCCGGTGAGCAGATTCGCCGTCGGCGACCCACCGCTCAGCTCCTGGACAGGGTTCAGGCCGTCATACACGAACTGTGTCGTCGTCCCGCCGATCGTCTTCGAGCGTCGCCGCCCGAACGCGTCGTAGGCGAAGCTGCCGTTGACGGGACCCGTCAGCGAGGCCAGCTCGTTCCGCGCATTCCAGGTGTACGATCGGACGCCGTCGCTCGTCAGGTTCCCGTTGTCGTCGTAGCTGAACGAACTGCCGCCGAACGTCGCAATCTGGTTGGCGTCGTCGTACGTCGCCGATGCCAGCGCCGCCGGCAGGCCGGTCCGCGCGTAGCTCCCGCCGACGCTCGTCCGCTGCCCGTTGCCGTCGTACCCATACGTCAGTGTCCCCAGCGTCGACATCCCCTGCGTGTAGGTGAGCCCGGTCAGCCGTGAATCGTCGTCGTAGGCGTACTCGACGACGATCCCGTTCGGCAACGTCAGCGACGTCCGGCGGTCCGCGTTGTCGTACGCGATCGTCACCGATGCCGTGCCGCGGGTCACGCCCGTGAGCCGGTCGGCGTTGTCATAGGTGTAGGAGACTGCGGTCTGGCCAGCCACCGTCATCGACTCGCGCCGGCCCGCGTCGTCATACGCGTAGCTGACCGTCCCCTCCGGTGTGACCTCCTCCGTCAACCGGTCCAGCAGGTCGTACGTGCGCTCGATGGTCCCGGCCACGGAATCGACAATCTCGGTCGCGCGATCACCCGCGTCGTAGGTCGTCGTGACCGTGCTGGCATAGGTGGGCGGTGCACCAGTGGTCTCGAATCCGACAAACGTCTGCCGGTCGAGGGCATCGTACTGATAGGTCGCCACCTGCCCCTTGCGGTCTGTCCACTTGACGAGGTTCCCGTGCAGGTCGTACTCGAAGCTCTCGTCCCGGCTGAGCGGATCGGTCCGCGTCGCCACCCGGTCCATGCTGTCGTAGGTCCACGTGGTCGTCTTGCCACGGGCATCCGTCAGGGTGAGCAGATTCCCGTTCGCATCGTACGTAAAGCTCGTTTCGCCGCCCCGGGGATCAATGGTCTTGGAGATCTGGTCCTGCGCGTTGTACTCGAACCGCGTGACCGCGCCGGTCGCGTCCCGGACCTGGACGACGCGCCCGGCCGCGTCGACGAATCGCGCTTGCGTGTGCCCGAGCGGCGTCTGCACGCTCACCAGATCGCCCAGGTCGTACCCGAACGTCGTCGTTTTCGAGAGGGCCGTCGTGGCCGTCAGCACCTGCCCCGCCGCGTTCGTCGTGAACGTCGTCCCGTGGCTCAGGGCATCGGTCGTCGACTGGATCCGCCCCTGGCTGTCGTACGCGATCGTCGTCGCGTGATTCAGCGGATCGGTGGTCGAGGTGAGCTGGTTGAAGGTCGCATCGTAGGTGAACGTGGTGGTGACCTCGTCCGCCGTCCCGTCCAGCGCGCTCACGCTCGTCACATGGCCCTTGGTGTCGTACGCCGTAGCGCGTGACCCGCCGCAGCTCGTCCGTCACCGTCTCGACCAGGTGGCTCCCGCTCACCCGCGTGTAGCTCGTCGTCTGCTCGACGGTTTCTCCAAGTGCGCGGATGTCGCTCGTCATGAACCGATCGCCGTTGAACGTCACCCGCCGCACGAAGCCCCGCGGGTTCGTGACGTCGGTCTGCGTGACCCTGACCCGCTCAGCGTGAATGCGAACTCGTAGATGCCCGTGTCCGCCTGCGTCTGCTCCTCGACCCGCCCGTTCGTGTCGTAGTCGTTGGTCAGGATCAGGGAGATATCCCGCGGATCCTCGATCGTCAGCGTCCGGTGCGCGATGTCGTAGGTGTATCGGTCACCCTGCCGCGCGTGGGCACGCAGCAAGCTCACCCGGGCCTGGGCACGCGGCACTTCTCTTAGAGATCGCCCAAGTAGCAAAGAACAGCGAACAGCAGCGCCGGGGCAACCGTCAGTGCCCACCACTTGCTCCCGCGCCGCATCGCGATCACGCCGCAGACGACCGCTGCCAGCAGGACAACAACGCAAACCTGGTAATGAGAACAGATGAACCAAATCCAGGGTCTGCCAGTGTGGTCGTCCAGGTAAAGATTGTATTCCCCGAACCCGAGCCATCCGAGAGCAGCACGAGGCTCGCGATGCCCCAGGGGCGAAGATCCCTTTCCGAGCCGCCGTCAACTCGATCTCCCAGCCATCATGTCAGCTCCTCGTGCGTGGTGCATCGCTTGCTACCATCTCGGGAAAATCGACCACCCCGCCAGGCATCGTCGGATATCACGATCACCGGCGGAATCGGGCCGGTGCTGATCGCGCCTGACGGCATGGTGTACGGTAACGCCGGCGCCGTCCAGCACTTCTGCCGGGATTCCATTGCTCGTGCCATCCCACCCATAGAGCCGATCGTCCTTCGGTAGGTTATCCCACGCCTTGCGAATGTCGGGCTCATTCCCAGGTAGCGGTGTGCAGTTCGGCGTGTCCTTCGGACATTTGTCGTCGGGTGCGTTCTTCTCCGGACGTAACCTCCAGTGACGATTGTAACCGCCGAGGGTCGTGCCATCCGAAAGCTCAATGAAACAATGCTGAGCCCCCGCTTGCCGCAGTCCAGGCATGTTGACGGGCCGGCAGCACAGCTCCGCCAGTCCCGTCGGATCGGATGATAGAGCGTCGGCTTATTGCCGACGTACGAGTAGAAGTTAATCCGCCCGCTCGGCGAGTGGATCCTCGCTGATGAAGCGCTGCAGCCGCGGATGGTAGGACCGAGCGCGATAGAAGTACAGCCGAGTCCGTCCACTCCCGCCCGGTGAATGCCAACGCATTGGACGTTGATCCTCCGCTGGTCGTCGTGTCCGCAAACGGCTCGTAGCTGTACCTCCGTCTGAATCGTGCCGGACCCATCGGCCAGCGCCACGGTGCTCCCCGAGCGCATCGGTCAGGAGGTTGCGGACGCCCGCCGCATCCGTCCGCGTGAAGTACTCGTCGATGCCCAGTCCCGTGAGCAGATTCGCCGTCGGCGACCCGCCGCTCAGCTCCTGCACCGGGTTCAGCCCGTCGGCACAGAAACTACGTCGTCGTCCCGCCGATGGTTTTCGATCGCCGCCGCCGAAGGCGTCGTTGGACGACGAACGAACCACTCACCGGTCCGGTCAGGCTCGCCAGCTCGTTCCGCGCGTTCCACGTAAAGCTGCGCGTTCCATCACTCGTCAGGTTCCCGTTGTCGTCGTAACTCAACGACGTCCCCGCGAACGTCGCGATCTGGTTCGCGTCGTCGTAGGTCGCCGACGCCAGCGCCGCCGGCAGGCCTGTGCGCGCATACGTCCCGCGGACGCTCGTGCGCTGGCCGTTGGCGTCGTCGTCGTAGGTCAGCGTCCCCAGCGTCGACACCCCTTGTTTGTAGGTGAGCCCTGTCAGCCGCGAATCATCGTCGGTACGCGTACTCGACGACGATCCCGTTCGGGAGCGTCAGCGATGTCCGCCGGTCCGCGTTGTCCAGGTCGTTGTGAGGGAGACTTGTGGTTTACATCCTGGCCACGGTTTGTTGCCCACGCTGAAAACACCATACCGCCGCATCGGCTTCTCAGATCGACCACGGTCTTCGGCCTTCGGCCACTTCCTCAGTTTGTCGTCGACTTCCGCTGGCGCGTTCATCGGGTTTGTCCAGACATGCGCTAACCAGAGAGCATCATCAGGTGTGGCAACCCTGTACGGCTCAACACCTACCGCCGCCCGCACCTGATCTTCAGTAGGCGCTTTCATGAGAAGAGCGTGAAGGAATTCGATGTGGCGCTTGAACTCGGCGCGTTGGTGCCTCTCGATCGCGAGCCACCCCAAGAGCACCACTGCCGCGATCAGGTAGACCGCGCCGACAGTAACGTGCGCCGCTCGCCTGGAATCAACAAACTGGTCATTCACGGAGGCGCTGACACACAAACTCTCGCACGGTCGCTTCTCCACCGAACCGGCGAGGGTAATTTCTGGAAGTTATTTCGGCTTCGCATGTCTTCGCAACAGACTGCCCGCGCGGTGGCGAGTTTCAGCGGTAACGGCCTGTGACAACCTGACCTGATTTAGATAGCGAATGGCCTGACGAGTGTCCCCTAGTTTCAAGTAGATCTCAGCGATGGGCAGTCCACTGTCAGCGTCACCGCGCCGATGCGCGCGTTCGAGCCACCTGAGAGCATCCGAATGGAGTCCCTTGTCGCGAAGAATCAACCCGATGTTGTTCGCGGCAGCGGCACTGCCTCGACGGTACGCGCGACGATACCAATCCAGAGCCTTCTGTCGATTCTGACGGACGCCGATGCCTTCATCGTACATGTAGCCCACGTTTAGCTGGGCGCTTGCGTCTCCCGCAGTAGCGCCGAGCCGAAAGAGCCGGAAGGCGGCACGCGTGTCACCGCGTTCCCATGCGGCGGAAGCTCTCATGAACAGTTCCTTCTCACCTTGCTTTCGTGTTGCTAGCGGCCCACGGCCGAACTTCAGCCGTGCCGTCCGCCTTCGCGATTCCAAGCCCATGTCTACCTCCGCACACCGAGTTCAGTCGGCGTTTGGTCTACCTCCGGCCGGGTCGTGATCTCCACCAATCGTCAAATCCTGGCGGTTTAGGCTTCTCAAATTCCTTGCCCGTGTGCGGATCTTTGAAGATCACTTTGTCTGGTTTTTCGGGGTGAGGTTTCATCTTCTTATAACGATCCGGTGTTCCTTCGGGTTTGCCAGTGTGCCTACGTTCTCCTGGTGGCTTGCCCACTCGTCTCCGAGGACTCCCACCGCCGGATGAAACCCTGGGCGTAAGGCTTGGAGTGCGTGGTCCAAGAGCAGGGCCCCGCGGAGCAAGCCTTGGAAAACGAGCAAAACGGAGGGGCAATCGGAAGAAGAGGCACCCCTCTAATAGAACCCAACCATCAATCTTACGCCCGTGCCATCGATAGATTAGAGCGGTAGCTGCCGCTCCACCGGCGCACCGAGCGAGCGGCACAGCGAGCCCGGCCAACTCACCCGTTGGATCGGTGAGATCTTGGGGTGCGTTACTCGCATAAACATGCAAGTTGGCATCACCCGCCTCGAAGTCGAGCGGATCCTCCCCGATGAACCGCTGCAGCTTCGCGTCGTAGTACCGCGCGCGATAGAAGAACAATCCCGTTCCGTCGACTTCGCGACCAGTGAAGCCGAACGTGTTCCCGGTCGTCCCGCCGCTCGTCGTAATCCCCCCGAACGACTCGTAGCTGTACTCTGTCTGAATTGTCCCCGAGCCATCCACCAGCGCTACGGAACTCCCGAGCGCATCCGTCAAGAAATTGCGCACGCCCGTCGCATCCGTCCGCGTGAAGAACTCGTCGATCCCGAGCCCCGTGAGCAGATTGGCCGTCGGCGACCCGCCGCTCAACTCCTGCACCGGGTTCAACCCGTCATACAGAAATTGCGTCGTCGTCCCGCCGATCGTCTTGCTGCGGCGCCGACCGAAGGCGTCGTAGGCGAAGCTCCCGTTGATCGGCCCGGTCAAGCTCGCCAGTTCGTTCCGCGCATTCCACGTATAGCTCCGCGTGCCATCGCTCGTCAGGTTCCCGTTGTCGTCGTAACTGAACGACGTGCCGCCGAACGTCGCGATCTGGTTCGCGTCGTCGTAGGTCGCAGACGTCAGCGCCGCCGGCAGCCCGGTCCGCGCATACGTCCCGCCGACGCTCGACCGCTGGCCGTTGGCGTCGTACCCGTACGTCAGCGTGCCCAGCGTCGACATCCCCTGTTTGTAGGTCAGGCCCGTGAGCCGTGAGTCGTCGTCGTACCGGTACTCGACGACGATCCCGTTCGGCAGCGTCAGCGACGTCCGCCGGTCCGCGTTGTCGTACGCGATCGTGACCGCCGCCGAGCCGCGCGTCACGCCGGTCAGCCGATCCGCGTTGTCGTAGCTGTACGAGACGGCGGTCTGACCCGCAACGGTCATCGTCTCGCGCCGTCCCGCGTCGTCGTACGTGTAGCTGACCGTCCCCTCCGGCGTGACCTCCTCGGTGAGGCGGTCCAACAGGTCGTAGGTCCGCTCGATCGTCCCCGCGACCGAGTCGTCAATCTCGGTCGCGCGATCGCCCGCGTCATACGTGGTCGTGATCGTGCCTGCGTAGCTCGGTGGGCTCCCCGCTGTCGCGAACCCTACGAAGATCTGTCGGTCGAGCGCGTCGTACTGATAGGTCGTGACCTGCCCCTTCCGGTCAGTCCACGTCCGTCAGGTTCCCGTTGAGGTCGTATTCGAAGCTCTCGTCCCGGCTGAGCGGATCGGTCCGGGTAGCCACCCGGTCCATATCGTCGTACGTCCAGGTCGTGGTCTTCCCGCGCGCATCGGTGAGCGTGAGCAGGTTGCCATTGCGCATCGTACGTGAAGGTGGTCTCTCCGCCCCGCGGGTCGATCGTCTTCGTGACCTGGTCCTGCGCGTTGTACTGGAATCGCGTCACCGACCCCGTCGCATCCGTCACGCGGCTCAGCCGCCCCGCGGCATCCACGAATCGCGTCTGGGCATGCCCCAGCGGCGTTTGCACGCTCAGTAAATCGCTCAGGTCGTACCCGAACGTCGTCGTCTTCGACAGGGCACTCGTCGTCGTCAGCACCTGGCCTGCCGCGTTCGTCGTGATACGTCGTCGCGTGGCTCAGCGCATCGGTCGTCGACTGGATCCGCCCCTCGCTGTCGTACGTCGATCGTCGTGGTATGGTTCAGCGGATCGGTTGTCGAGCGTCAGCTGGTTGAACGTGGAATCGTACGAAAAGGTCGTCGTCACCTCGTCCGCCGTCCCGTCCAGCTCGCTGACGCTCGTCACGTTCCCCTTGGTGTCGTACCCGTAGCGCGTCACCCGGCCCAGCTCGTCGGTCACCGTCTCGATCAGGTTGCTGCCGCTCACCCGCGTATAGGTCGTCGTCTGCTCGACGGCTTCGCCGAGCGCGTGCGTGTCGCTCGTCATGAAGCGGTCCGCGTTGAACGTCACCCGCCGCACGTACTCGCGCGGATTCGTCACATCGGTCTGCGTGACCTGCGAGCCGTTCAGCGTGTATTCGAACTCATACACCCCCGTGTCCACCTGCGTCTGCGTCTCCACCCGGCCGTTGGTGTCGTAGTCGTTCGTCAGGTAGGTGATGTTGCGAGGATCCTCGATGGTCAGCATCCGGTGCGCGATGTCGTAGGTGTATTCGGTGACGCCGCCGCGCGTGTCCGTCACCTTCCACAGCCGGCCCGATCCGTCGTATTCGTACCCGACGGTCCGGTTGATGTTGTCCTTCGCCTGCGTGACGCGGTTCGACCCATCGTACGTGAACTCGAGTGTCCGGCCCGTCGGCGACGTCACCTTCACGATCTTGCCCGTCCCGGACCCGAAGAAATTCGTCGTCGACCACGTCAGCGTCACGGTGTTCCCGAATCGGTCCCGGATCGCCTGCAGCGGCGCCTCGTTCCCGAAGACGTACACCGTCCCGTCTTTCAAGGTCAGATCCCACCCGTTTCCGTTCCAATCGATGACCGATTTGTAGAACGCCGTCGGCGACGCCGTGTGCTCGAATACTGCGTCCTGGAACCCCGTCCCGCCGCTCGTCCGCACGTAATGGATCCGCTTGCCCGTCGGCAGGATGAGATCGACTTCGGTGTACTGATTCGCCGACCACAGGAACATCGCATAGGGGAACGTCGATCCGATCCCGAACGGCCGCGCGCCGCTATCCCCCGAGTAGTACGTCCGCGTCAGCACGAGCGGGATCACGTCCGGGACGACGAGGTCGGTCTTCTCCATCACGAACTGGCCCGTGCTCAAGTCGACGGGATCGGCACCAGTCGGTCCGTTGCCGCCGTCCGGGCCCGGACTCCAGGGCGCGCCGATCATCGCCCCGGTGAATTCATAAATGCCGACGCCCGGATTCGGCCGCACCTGGCGGCCATCCGGCGTCACCTGGCCGAGGCCGTAGACGTGCCAGCCTTTCTGGTCCGGGTCGTAGTGCCAGAAGTTCACTTCATCGCGGGGATGGAGCCGACCGCCAAACGGATAGACGAGCGAGGCGCCCTTGGGACCGGACCCGGCCGTGTGGATGTACGCGCCGCCCGGCTGGGCGGTGAAGTACACCGGCGTCTCGACCCCGGTGGGCAGCGGGAACGGCGGCTGATCGACGGGAATCGGCGTGAGGCTGACCTCCCGCACGATCCGTCCGTCGCGATCCCGGATCGTCGTGTGCGCCGGCAGGTGCAGCTCGAGCCCGGGGATGCGCGGCGTGGTGATCACCCTGGGCCTGCGCCCCTGCACCGACTTAGATGGGCATTGCTGGGTCCGGCCATCGTAGCCATTCTCTCGGAATGGGCCCTCCGACCAACCCGGTGCGGTTCACTGGCGGTCCTCGCGAGCGTTGTGAGCGCGGTTTTCCAGGGCCGCCACGATGCAGATAAGCTACAGACCCTCGGTACCCCGCTTCTCCCCGGCACAGAGGCGCTCGGCGACTTCTACATAGTTGTTATATGGAGGGCTGCCCCGGAGACCCAGCGTCGCCCACGAAATCTCCGTCGCTAGGCGCAGAAGTGGTGCCGCCTCTTCGGGCCGGCCGACCTCGCCGAGACGTAGAAGTCTCTTCATGGCTAAGCCACCTGAAACCCGTTCGGACGACTCAACGACGGTCTGCAACGCTGTGCGGTACCATGACGCTGCGTCTGTAGCGTTTCCCGCTAACTCCGCGCAATTGCCTAGGCTCACTTCCAGCGTGTAGCGTTCGTAGCTGCCCTTTCTCGTCAAGGCGTGCGCACTCTCGTAGTCGCGCGCGGCATCCTTCGTGTTTCCGCGCTCTAATGCAATGTCTCCCCGGCACGCTAACGCCTTACTCTTCAATACTGGGTGCTCGCAGTGGGAGAGATAATCGTCAAGCTCACGTATCGCTTCATCCACCCTTCCTTTCGACCACAACGCAACCACGTGAATCTGCTTCGAGTGCCACGATTGCTCACAAGAGTCACTATCCTCGTCTTGCATGTCGCGCCTCTTTGGACATCGCCTTTCGTCAACATTTCCAGATATCCCGCTGAATGAGTGAGCGTTGCGGGCTTCAGTTTACGAAACGTTTCCACCGGGAATCGAGTGCTTCCTCCTGTCCAACGTCTGCGCCCCCTGAAAATCGGATGCGTCGTCCACCTGACGCCCGTGACCTCTATCGCCCTGGTCCGGAGTTGAATGCTTGTTCAGCCGCTCGGCCGAATTCGCGATCCTCATCGTCAGTCAGTGCATCTCCGCAACCGGCGGGACTCGTCGCCAGTTCTCGTTGCCATTCTCACTGATTAGACAGTGTTCAGATGCGAGCGGCTCGAATGCTCCACTTGGCGTGTGACACGCTGTGCACGCCGTGCTCTTGCTGGGGCGTTGAAGGCTCGACCGTTTCGGTCTGAATGCGGCGACTCGATACAAAGGCCACCGCGTAAGCCTTCGTGAGCGCGTACCAGAGGCTTTCGATCTCCTCGACCGCCACGACGACGAGAGCGACTCATGCTCGAGAGAACCGCTCCGGCGCACCCTGAGCTGCGAGATATCGACGAAGAATTTGACGCGGCTGTCGCCAATAACTCTCTCAAGAAGAAGTACGGCGATCTTCATCGAATGTCACCCTCGCACTCTGAACGAGCGTCACTTGCGTGGGCGACACTTGTAAAACGGCCATGCACCGTCGTCGAGCATGCATTCACGATAGCAGGCACCACAATCATTACTCCACCTTTCCTCCAAACACATGTCAAGTAGCTTCCTGCACGTCATCTTGTCAGGGTCGTCATTTTTGCGCTTCGCGTTGTTGGGAGCCTCGGAGGTTGGTGAACTAGACGTTGGTGAATGGGAGCTCGGTGAATTCGCCGAACCTGGGCTGCACCATTCCCACCCCGAAGCAAGGCAGAGTCTCTGAAACTCACGCCAATCATGCTCGATTATCCAGACATCAAACACAACCAAGTAGACCCAGGGGGGCACAACGACCGGCGCTGCGCCGGGCGGTGGAGACGGCACTGGGAGTGGAGACGGCACTGGCAGTGGGCCAGGCGGCAGAGACGGCACAGGAACCGGTTGGGTCCCAAGCGGATCGACAAGGTCAGTTGGCCGATTTTGCACGTAATCGTATGGATTGATCCCGCCCTGGAAGCCGATTGGATCCTCTGCCGTGAAGCGACTAGTGAAGGGATCGTAGTACCTAGCGCGATAGAAGGATAGCCCCGTACCGTCAATCTCTCGTCCCGTAAACCCGATCGCGTTCGTCGTGCTCGCGCCGCTCGTCGTCGTTGCGCCAAACGGGTCGTAGGCTGTACTCGGTTTGAATCGTCCCCGACCCATCCGCGAGCGCCACGCTGCTGCCAAGCGCATCGGTCAGATAATTGCGAACGCCAGCTGCAGTCGGTCCGGGTGAAGTACTCATCGATACCGCAGACCCGTCAGCAGGTTGACGGTCGGCGATCCACCCGACAGTTCCTGCACCGGGTTCAACCCATCGTACAGAAACTGCGTCGTCGTCCCACCGATCGTCTTGCTCCGCCGCCGCCCGACCGCGTCGTATGCGAAGCGATCCGTTCACCGGACCCGTCAGCGACGCGAGTTCATTGCGCGCGTTCCACGTGTAGGAACGTACTGCCATCGCTGAGATGAGATTGCCATTGTCATCGTAGCGTGAAAGACGTCCCTCCAAACGTCGCGATCTGATTCGCGTCGTCGTAGGTGGCCGACGCCAGCGCGGCGGGTAGGCCCAGTCCGGGCATACGTCCCGCCGACGCTGGTCCGCTGGCCCGTTGGCGTCGTACCCGTAGGTCAGCGTTCCCGAGCGTCGACATCCCCTGCTTGTAGGTGAGCCCCGTCAGCCGGGAATCATCGTCGTACGCGTACTCGACGACGATCCCGTTCGGTAGCGTCAGCGACGTCCGGCTGGTCCGCGTTGTCGTACGCGATCGTCACCGACGCCGTGCCACGCGTCACGCCCGTCAACCGGTCGGCATTGTCGTAGGTGTACAGTAACCGACGTCTGGCCCGCGACGTCATGCTCGTCGCGCCGCCCCGCGTCGTCGTACGTCGTAGCTGACGGTGCCCTCCGGCGTGACCTCCTCCGTCAGCCGGTCCAGCAGGTCGTAGGTCCGTTCGATCGTCCCCGCCACCGAATCGACAATTTCCGTCGCCCGGTCGCCCGCGTCGTAGGTCGTCGTAATGGTGCTGTTGTAGCTCGGCGGGGCGCCCGTTGTGCCGAACCCGACGAACGTCTGTCGGTCGAGGGCATCGTACTGATACGTCGTGACCTGACCTTTTCGATCCGTCCACTTCGTCAGGTTTCCGTTCAGGTCGTACTCGAAGCTCTCGTCCCGGCTGAGCGGATCGGTCCGCGTGGCCACCCGGTCCATATCGTCGTACGTCCATGTCGTCGTCTTCGCCCGCGCATCCGTGCAGCGCGAGCAGGTTCCCGTTCCATCGTACGTGAAGGTGGTCTCTCCGCCCCGCGGGTCGATAGTCTTCGTGATCTGGTCCTGCGCGTTGTACTCGAACCGCGTCACCGCGCCCGTCGCGTCCGTGATCCGCACGACACGGCCCGCCGCGTCGACGAAGCGTGTTTGTGTGTGCCCAAGCGGCGTCTGCACGCTCAGTCAGGTCCCCGAGGTCGTACCCGAACGTTGTCGTCTTCGACAGCGCGGTCGTGGCCGTCAGCACCTGCCCGGCGGGGTTCGTGGTGAACGTCGTCGCGTGGCTCAGGGCATCGGTCGACGACAGAATCCGCCCCTGGGTGTCGTACGCGATGGTCGTAGTGTGGTTCAGCGAATCGGTCGTCGACGTGAGGAGGTTGTACGTCAGTCGTACGCGAACGTGGTCGTGATCTCGTCCGCCGTCCCGTCCAGCTCGCTGACGCTTGTGACGTTCCCCTGGCTGTCGTACCCGTAGCGCGTGACCCGGCCCAGCGCGTCGGTCACCGTCTCGACCAGGTTGCTGCTCGTCAGGCGCGTATAGCTCGTGGCCTGTTCAATGGCTTCGCCGAGCGCATGCGTGTCGCTCGTCATGAACCGATCGCCGTTGAACGTCACCCGCCGCACGAAGCCCCGTGGGTTGGTCACGTCGGTCTGGGTCACCTGCGACCCGTTGAGCGTGTACACGAACTCGTAGACGCCCGTGTCGGCCTGGGTCTGCGCCTCGACCCGCCCGTTCGTGTCGTAGTCGTTCGTCAGGTAGGTGATGTTCCGGGGGTCTTCAATCGTGAGCATCCGGTGGGCGATGTCATACGTGTACTCGGTGACCCCGCCCCGCGCGTCCGTCACCTTCCACAGCCGGCCCGACCCGTCGTACTCGTACCCCACCGTCCGGCTGATGTTGTCCTTGGCCTGCGTGATGCGATTGGAGCCGTCGTAGGTGAATTCCAGCGTCCGCCCCGTCGGCGACGTCACCTTCACGATCTTCCCGGTACCCGACCCGAAGAAGTTCGTGGTCGACCACGTCAGCGTCACCGTGTTGCCGAACCGGTCGCGAACGGCCTGCAGCGGCGCCTCGTTCCCGAAGACGTACACCGTCCCGTCCTTCAACGTCAGATCCCACCCGTTGCCGTTCCACACGATGACCGATTTGTAGAAGGTGGTCGGCGAGGCCGTGTGCTCGAACACGGCATCGACAAACCCGGTCCCGCCGCTCGTCCGCACGTAGTGGATCCGTTTGCCGTCGGGGAGGATCAGATCGACCTCGGTGTACTGGTTGGCCGACCACAAGAACATCGCATACGGGAACGTCGAGCCGATCCCGAACGGCCGCGCCCCGCTGTCGCCCGAGACGTACGTGCGCGTCAGAACCAGCGGGATGACGTCCTGCACGACCAGGTCCGTCTTCTCCATCACGAATTGCCCGGTGCTGAGATCTACCGGGTCTGCACCCGCCGGCCCGTTTCCCTTCGGCGGTCCCGGGCTCCAGGGCGCGCCGACCATCGCGCCGGTGAATTCGTAAATGGCGACACGGGGATTCGGCCGCACCTGCCGTCCGTCCGGCGTCACTTGCCCAACCCCGTAGACGTGCCAGCCCTTCCTCTCGGGGTCATAGTGCCAGAAGTTCACTTCGTCGCCGGGGTGGAGCCGCGGACCGCTCGGATAGACCAGCGAGGCGCCCTTCGGACCATACCCTGCGGTGTGGATGTACGCGCCGCCCGGCTGGGCCGTGAAGTAGACCGGTGTCTCGACACCCGCCGGCAGCGGGAACGGCGGCTGATCGACGGGAATCGGCGTGAGGCTGACCTCCCGCACGATCCGTCCGTCGCGATCGCGGATCGTCGTGTTCGCCGGGAGGTGCAGCTCCAGCCCGGGGATGCGCGGCGTCGTGATCACCATCGGCTCACGGGTCGGCGACGGTATGCGCACCGCATTCGCCGTGTCGATCCGCGGCATCCAGATCGTGTACGGGAGCGACGCGGTCTTCTTGCCGACGATCTGTGCCGCGACCTCGAAAATTCCGTACGTATCGTGGCCGCGGTTGGCCGTCGTGCCGTCGATCAGGAGCACCGGCCAGCCCGACGACATCGATCCCAGTTCCAGCAGGAACCGGCCGGTGCGATCGGTGCGCGTGCGGCGGCTGCCTACCGCGAGCGTGACGTGCGCGAGCGGCTGGCCATTCTGCAGCAGCACCTGCCCCACGAGTGCGGTCACGCCGGCTCGTGCCTGCAGGGCCGGGAGCTTTCGCCAGGGCGAGTCGAGCCCACGGCGTCGGTCGGTCGTGGCGACCTCCGTCTCGGTCGCGGGCTCGGTTGGCCGATCGGGCTCGTTAGCCGTCGTGAACTCCGATGCAAACGCCTCGACGCGCGCCCCGGTGGCGGTGCGTCCACCGCGCACGCCGACGCGGAACCGTACGCCTGGCGGCAACGGCGAGGCAGGTGTGAGGAACGCGAGCATCCCGCCTTCCGCCTGCACGAAGGTGGCGCTGAGCGCCAGCTCCGAGCCATCGACGATGGCCGCGAACTGCGCCGACAGCGAGGGCACGACCAGCGGGTCGGAGAAACGGATCGCGACGCGCGCACTTGTCGGCACGTCGGTCGCACCGTCAGGCGGACTCACCGCCACGACCCCGGATGGCGACACCGTCCCGGGCCTGCCGGACCCTCGACCCCCCAAGCTTCCGAGCTCCGATTCTTCGACGAACCCTGTAGTCGATGGATCGAACATGTTCGCGGGCGGCGTGCGTTCCCGGCCGCGGTCACGGCCGCCGCTGATGCGCACGCGACCGTCCGGCAGCAGCCGCGCCTCGCCGTCCCACCGTTCGACATGTGATCCGGCGAGTGCCTCGACCGCGTTGCTCGCCGAATCCCACAATTCCGCCGCCGGGCCGCCGGACACGTCCCCGCCGGCGAAGAGGATCCGGCCGTCGGTCAGCAGCGTCGCGGTGTGATGCGCGCGCGGTGTGAGGCTCGTATCGCCGACGGTCGTGAAGGCCTGGCTGGCCGGATCGAAGCGCTCGACGGTTGGCACGACCGCATCCGTGCGATCCACTCCGCCGACGATCAGTACCGTGCCATCGGGCAGCACCGTCGCTGTATGCCAGGCGCGCGGGCGTCAGCAGCCGTCCGATCGCGCGCGTCGTGCGCGTGCGCGGATCGTAGACGGCCGCCACTCCGGGCGTGCGCTCGCCGCCGAGCAGCAGGATCGATCCGTCCTGCAGCATCGGTGGCCGTCTGGCCACGATCGCGCGGCGTCTGGGCGCCGTCCTGCCGCGCGCTCGTGCGCGCCGGGCCTGATGTGGCCGCAACAATCAGCAGCACGCCCGACGCGACGATCGCCCGAATACTGTTCGTCATGACCGATGTCTCCGCACGTTTTCAACGGGCTCGCTTCATGGTCCGTCCGCCGAAGTGCTTCGCGCCAAGGCGGAAAAGCCGGACACTACATGGTCCGGCTGAAGCCGGACGCCACATCTCTCAAGCCGGACGCTACGGGTTCGTGACCGACACGTTCAGGGTCCCGACGTTCGCGGCGCTGGGATCGACGACGATCGTGTACGTGCCGGTCGTCGGCAGCGTCTGCTGCGGCAGGTTGAAGCTGCCCGACAACGACGTGGCGCTCGTCAATTGCGTGCCGTCCGGCTTCAACAGGCGCACGGTCGTGATGCCGAAGGTATTCCCCGTGACCCGCACGGTCACGACCTGGCTGGCCGTGCCACTGAACGTGCGCGTGCCCATTTGTCCCGGGACGGCGAGCGGCACCGCGACCGCGGATCCACCAATCGTGACGGACCCGGTCGTGTCCGCCGGCACGTAGTACAGATTGAGCGTGAGCGTGCCTGAATTCGCGCCGCTCGGATTCACCCGAACCGAGTGCGTGCCGGTGGTGTCGAGCGTCTGCGGCTCCATGAACGTGGCAGGGCCGCTGGTCACGGCGGCAATTTGACTGCCATCCGGCTTGCGCAGGGAGACCGACCCGGCCGGTCCGGAAGACACTTTCAAACTCATCCGGTGGGTCGCAGTTCCACTGAAGGTCAGCTCTCCGTTCTGCCCCGGCGTGGTGATGACAACTGGTGTCGAAGTGCCGTCGGTCGGGATCGTGCCCGACACATCGGCCGGCACCTCATGACGCGTGACCGTCACGCTGCCCGTATTCGCGTTGCTGTAGTTCACGAACAGCGTGTACGTCCCCGCGTTAGGAAGTACGGTCGTGTCGATGAACCCCGCGACGATACCGATGGGTACCGACGCGAGTGACGATCCGTCCGGCTTCAGCAGCGCAACCGACCCGAGGGGACCGGCGCTGACGACAACGCTGGCGCGATCGTTGACTGCACCGGAGAACGTCAGCTGAGCGTTCTGGCCGGGCACGGTCGTCGACACGGTCACGCCTGGCGCTCCATTGCCAATCGTCGTGGTGTAATCGCCGGGCACGTCGTAGAGCGTCAAGGCCGTGGAACCCGTACCGTTGCCAACCGGGTCGACGAGGAACTGGTACGTGCCCGTCACCGGCAGGAGCGGCGGCTCCATCAGCGTCGTCCCCAGTCCCGTCGAATGGGTCTGGAGCACGGATTGATTCGGACGAAAGAGCGAGACGCCGCTGATCGGTCCCGGCACGATCTTCAAGGCCACGCGTTGTCCCGCCGTCCCATCGAAGACGACAAGACCCACCTTCGCGGCGGTGGCAATGTTGAAGTTCAGCACCTGACTGAGGACCAACCGGCCGGTCGACACGACATCCGATGCACCGTACGGCGATGGCGGAATGAAGAAATCGTCGGTGCTGGTGACGCTTCCATTGGGGGTGGCAATCACAAACCGGCCGGACGCCGCGGCCGCCGGCACGGTGACGTCTACGCTCGTGGCCGAAGCGGACGTCACGCTTGCGCGCGTCAAGTTGACCACAGTCCTGTTTTGCGCGGCCACTGTGTTGAAGTTCGTGCCGCTGATGGTCACGGAGGCACCGGCGGCTCCGATGCCCGGCGAGAACCCCGAGATCGTCGGCATCATGGACGTGGTCACGACAAACGAGGTACTGCTGCTCGCCGAACCGTTCGGCGACGTGATCGCAATGTTGCCGCTCGTGGCACCTGATGGCACGGTGACAACGAGCCTCGTGGTAGTCGCGGAGCTGACGGACGCGGCAGTCCCGTTGAACGTGACCGTGTTCTGGCCTGGCGTCGCGCTGAAACCGGTCCCGTCGATCGTTACGGTCTGACCGATCGGCCCGGCGTCCGGCGTGAATTCGATGATCGCCACTTCGGTCGACGTCGTGCGCGTAATGCTCAACAGATTCCCGACGGCGTCGTAGTGATACGCAGCGGCATTCCCGCTCGCGTCGATGACACCGACCAGTCGACCGAGTTCGTCGTAGATGTAGCGGATGGTTCCTTGTGCAGCCAGTGAGATCCCAACCGTCCACACCACGGCGAGAACAACAACAACGCTTCGGAAGAATCTGCAGACCATGGAAGCACCCGCACAGAACGGCAGTGAGCTGCAGTGACGACGTCAGGAGAATTTCTGCGAGCTGTTATTCAAACTCGCGGAGAGATGGTCGAGCAGAGCGAGACTTCTGTCAATCCGTAAAATGCTGAAACAGAAAGATTTACACCTCGTTTACTGCATTCGCGCACACGCCAACTTAAACTCCACAACAACGGCAACCGTCAAACCGAACACCAGACTGCGATTCCTGGGCTCAGCGCGGGTTGAGTGAGCGGATCAGGCACACAGAGCTTCTGCCACGCGGCACTAACACCAGCGCCGCCGATTCGTGCCCACTCTCTCAGAGAAAGAGCTTCAGGAAGAACTGGTGTCCCGTCTCCGTGATTCGTGGCATAAGTCCCGGAGCGCGGCGCCCGGATGGCAAGGCGCGACGACCGAGCATATCGGGAATATGTGAGGGAGGAGCAACGCCGCCAGCCGGGATGCCCCGCCCGGGAGTTATGTCGCGAATCACGGAGACGGGACACTGGGTCGCGATCGCGCGAGGTAGACGAGCCAGGCTGCGGCATGCAGGACGGCGAGCACCGCCAGCATCAGCCTGTCTCCGGGCATCGTCTGACTGGGCAGAACCGACCAGTACAAGGACTGAACGCTGGTCAGCGCCGAGGCAATCAGTGCAGCCGCGGCCATCGGGGGACCGTGCGGGCGCGATGTCCACAACGACCAGCCGGCCGCGACGGACAGGGCGGCAACCACACCGTGCCACATCAGCTCGATGACCGCGGCCCCGCCTCGCATGCCAATCGAGGGCAGCGTGGCTTCGAGGTCGAACGCGAACTGACGGGGCTGCCACGCGAACAGGATCGCGCTCAACAGAACGACCGGGACGCGTCGCATCCCCCGATTCTACGCCTGCATCACCGCCGGCTCTGTGGCGGCGTCGTCCGCCGGTCGTCCAGCGACGCCGCCTTCTCGACGAGCTTCAGGAACTCCGCGCGGTAGCCGTCGCTGTCCTCGCCGCGGTACTGCCTGGCCAGGTCCTGTGCCGTCGTCCATGTGGCCTGCCCCATGAACTCCGACTTGCGCAGCAGCATCCCGAACTCGACGACGGCGGCCGCGAAGCCCAGGTTCGGCGTCAGCTCTCCGACACGATCGCGCACCGGGACCGAGATCAGCTTGCTCGTGTCACCCGTCGGTTCCTTGTAGCGAAGCTTGACGGTCATCAGCTCACCCGAACGCGCGGCCGCGTTGTTCGGTTTCGCCGAGTCCTGATACTTCAGCGGATCGACCTTCCCGTCCGGCATGCGCTCGCCGCGGCGGGACGATCTCGTAGAGCGCCGTCACGGTGTGGCCGGCGCCGATTTCGCCGGCGTCCTTCTTGTCGTCGTTGAAGTCCTCGTGCTGCGAGCACGCGGTTCTCGTAGCCGATCAGTCGATACGCGCCGACCGTCCGCGGGTTGAACTCGACCTGGATCTTCACGTCCTTCGCGACCGTGACGAGCGTCGCGCCCGCTTCGGCGACGAGCACCTTCCGCGCCTCGTGCAGCGAGTCGAGGTACGCGTAGTTGCCGTTCCCCTTGTCCGCGAGCTTCTCCATCGTCGCGTCCTTGAGGTTGCCGGTGCCGACGCCGAGCACCGACAGGAAGACGCCGCTCTCGCGCTTCTCCTCGATCAGCCGAACCAGCTCGCCCTGGCTCGTGACGCCGACGTTGAAGTCGCCGTCGGTCGCCAGGATGACGCGGTTGATGCCGCCCTTGATGAACGCGCGCTCGGCGATCTGGTAGGCGAGCTGGATGCCTGCGGCGCCATTCGTCGAACCGCCTGACTCCAGCTCGGCGATGGCGCGCTGGATCTCCTCCTTGCGATCTCCGGACGTCGATGGCAGCGCGAGGCCGCTCGCGCCCGCGTAGACGACGATCGCCACGCGGTCCGCTCGGTGAGCGTGTCCACGAGCATCCGCATCGCCTGCTTGACGAGCGGCAGCTTGTCGGGCGGCGTCATCGAGCCGGACACGTCGAGCAGGAACACGAGGTTGCGCGGCGGCGTGCGCTCCTGGCAGATGCGGGGAGCCTGCAGCCCGATGAGCGCCAGGCGATGGCGCGGGATTCCATGGACAGGCAGCCACTTCGGTCGTCACCGCGAACGGCGTGGCGTCCTTCGGATCCTGCGTACTGGAACCGGAAGTAGTTGATCAGCTCTTCGATCCTGACCGCATCCGCGCGGCGGCAGCGTGCCGTCGTTGAGGAATCGCCGGACGTTCGCGTACGACGCGGTGTCGACGTCAATCGAGAAGGTCGAGCGCGGATCGTCGGCAACGCGATGGAACCGGTTCTCCTGGATGTGGTCGTACGCCTCGGTGTTGAAGTTCGGGTCGTATCGGCTCGCGCCCAGGGCGTCACGCATGTAGCCAGCGCCGCCAGCTCCCTGGCGTCCGGAAGCGACGCGGGCGGACATGGTATTGACTGTCGGCGCCGCGCTGGACACCATCACGGTCTCCTGAAGCGCACCAATCTGCATCGTAAGTCGCAGCTGCGGAACAGCCTTCTCCCCTACGGCCACGGCCGTCGTCGCATCGAGAAAGCCCGGGAGCGTCGCGCGGATCTCGTAGCGGCCGGGCGGCACCTTCTCGAACCGGAATTCACCCTTCTCATTTGTGACAGCCGTGCGTTCCACGCGCGGGCCCTGACGCAGTTCCACGCTGGCGCCGGGAATCACCCCGCCCAGAGAGTCGACGACGATGCCGGCGACAACGTCGGCAGCGGCGGTATGGGCCACCCTGTCGGGCCCGAATGTGAAGAGGCAGATCACGAGGGCGGGCGCGAGCACACGCATGGCGACAACCTCCGCGTTGTAGCGGGTTTACGTGACCGTATTCCTCCGAGGGGCTTTGCCCCTCGGACTCCCCTGCACGCTCTCTCGCGCGCCGCTGCGCCGGCGCGCTCCGGTCGCGTGGCTCGCTCGCGATGCTCACTCGCACTGTGAAACGAGCGTCAGGTTCATGAGACAGCCAGAGCAATCGTGGTGCCCGGCTTCCGTCAGTGCAGCGGCCTTCCCGGTTTGCGGTCAGTCCGCCGCGGAATTACGGGCCCGAACGAGCGCTTCTGTCAGATAGAACGGCGGGGGCGGGGTTTCTTGCAGGGTGGGGGAAATACGTGCGGCCGGATGATGGGATCCAATCAGACATCCAGTTCTTCCGCTTCTTCCGCTCGTTCCATGATGAACCTAAATCGCGCCGACGGGTCCTTGCCCATCAGCTCGTTGATCACACGATCCGTGACGATCTGATCGGAGATGTCCACGCGGAGCAGGCGACGGGTTTTTGGGTTCATCGTCGTCTCCCAGAGGATCTTCGGCATCATCTCGCCCAACCCCTTGAAGCGCGTGATCTCGGGGTTGGCTCGACCGTTGCCGTGCGCCTTCAGAATCCGATCGCGATGCGCATCGTCCAGCGCCCAGTGCGTTTCCTTGCCGATGTCGATCCGGTAGAGCGGCGGCTGCGCCAGAAACACGCGGCCTGTCGTGATGAGGCCCGGCATGTGGCGGTAGATGAACGTCAGGAGCAGCGTGGCGATGTGGTGGCCGTCAGAGTCGGCGTCAGCCAGGATGATGATTCGTCCGTATCGCACTCTGGCGACGTCGAAGCTCTTGCCCAGTCCGCAGCCGAGCGCGGTCACGAGGTCGGACAGCTCCTTGTTCTCCAGGACCTTGGCGAGCGAGGCGCTCTCGGTATTGAGCACCTTGCCGCGAAGCGGCAGGATGGCCTGCCGCTGGCGGTCGCGGCCCTGCTTGGCCGAGCCGCCGGCCGAGTCGCCCTCGACGATGAACAGCTCGCTGTCGTCGCGGCCCGGGGAGGTGCAGTCGCTCAGCTTGCCCGGCAGCGTCAGCCGGCTCGACGTGGCGCTCTTGCGCGCGACTTCCTGCTGCGCGGCGCGGCTCGCCTCGCGCGCGCGCGCGGCGAGGATGATCCTCGCGACGATCGATTCGGCGACGCTGATGTTCGTGTTCAGCCAGTGCTCGAGCGCGGGCCTGACCTGCGAGTCGACCTGGGACATGACCTCGGGGTTGTTCAGGCGATCCTTGGTCTGTCCCTGAAACTGCGGCTCCTGCACGAACCCGCTCAGTACGGCCACCAGACCCTTCGCGGATGTCTTCGGCGGAGAGCGTCACGCCCTTGGGCGCGAGGTTGTGGGTCTCGATGAAGTTGCGCACGGCCTTGCCCAGGCCGGCACGGAAACCGTTCTCGTGCGTGCCGCCCGATCCGGTCGGGATGCCGTTGATGTAGCTCCGCACGTGCTCGTCCGTTGATTGCGTCCACTGCAGCGCGACCTCGAGGCGCACGTTGCTCTCGTCGCCTTCCTTCGAGATCGTGAACGGCGCATCGTGCACCGGCACGGCCTGGCGCTCGGCCAGGATCTTCTTGAGGTAGTCGGCCAGCCCTTCGCTGTGCTGATAGACGTGCTTGTCCCCGGACGACTCGTCCTCGAAGACGATCTTCACGCCCTTGTGCAGGTAGCTCGAGACCTCGAGGCGCTGCTTGATCACGTCCGCGTCGAACTCGACCTTCGGGAAGATCGTCGAGTCGGGCCGGAAGAACACCGCCGTGCCCGTGCCGCGGGCCGCTCCCGTTTTCTTCAGCGAGCCGACGACGTGCCCCTGCTTGAAGCGCATCTCCCACTGCGCGCCATCGCGCCTGACAGTGGCGACGAGCTCTTTCGACAGCGCGTTGACGACGCTGGCGCCGACGCCATGGAGCCCGCCGGCAGTTTTGTAGTTGCCGTGCTCGAACTTCCCGCCGGCATGCAGCGTCGAGAAGATCACTTCGAGCGCGCTCTTCTTCGTCTTGGGATGTTTGTCCGTCGGAATGCCCCGCCCATCGTCGGCAATCGTGATGGAGCTCCCGTCTTCGTGGAGCGTCACGGTGATGTTCGAGGCATAGCCGTTCATCGCCTCGTCCACGGAGTTGTCGAGGATCTCCCAGACGAGGTGGTGGAGGCCGGTGCTGCCGACGCCGCCGATGTACATGCCGGGGCGCTTGCGAACAGGCTCGAGGCCTTCGAGAACGGTGATGTCTTTTGCGGTGTAGGTGGATGCCATGCGGTTGCGGAACGACGCCGTTTCAGGATGTTAGCACTACAAGCGATCTGATACACGCTTCTGTGCTGTCCGTGTTCTCCGCGGATTACAATAGAGCCATGGCGAACGGCCGCTGGCTCGTTCGGATGACCGTCGCGTCGATCGTCATCGCGCTCGCCACCGGTGTGGTCGGCGCCCAGTTCCGGCGCGGCCGTTTCTTCGAGCCTATCCGCAGCCCGACGCCCGAGAGCTTCGACGGGTCGTTCAACTTCTGCCGCATTGCGTTCACGAATACCCGCGGCGGCGACAGCAGCGGATCGTGGATGGTCGATTACCCGCGCGCCGACGTCAACCTGTCCATCAGGCTGTCGGAGCTGACGAAGATGCACATCAGCGTCGACGCCAGCGGCGAGCCGAACCACTTCGTGCTCGAGCTGACGGATCCACTGATCTTCGAGTGCCCGTTCATCATGATGACGGAGGTCGGCTCCGTCTACTTCAGCCCTGAGGAAGCGGCCAGGCTGCGGGAATACCTGATGAAGGGCGGCTTTCTCTGGGCCGACGACTTCTGGGGCAGCTACGCGTGGGACTACTGGGTCAACGAGTTCAGCAAGGTCCTGCCGCCGAACGAGTATCGGACTTTCGATCTGCCCAAGGATCATCCGCTCTTCCGTTCGCAATTCCAGATACCGCAGGTTGTCCAGATCCCGTCGATCAATTTCTGGGGAGGGCGCGGCGGCCCCACGTCCGAGCGAGGCGCGGACAGCGCCGAGCCGCACGCGCGCGGGATCGCCGACAAGCACGGTCGCCTGATGGTGCTCATCACGCACAACACCGATTTCGGCGACTCGTGGGAACGCGAGGGCGACGATCCGAACTATTTCTACCAGTTCTCGGTCGATGGCTATGCGTTCGGGATCAACACGTTGGTCTATGCGATGACGCATTGAAAGATCGGTTTTCGGTTTTCGGTTTTCGGTTTTCGGTTTTCGGTTTTTGGTTGTCTTGGTTCTCGGTTTTCGTTTCACAAGCCATGAGTGAGATTCTTCGGATCGTCGACGAGCTCCAGCGCGAGCACGAAGGCGATCCGTGGCACGGGTCGCCGCTGCGCGAGCATCTCCGCGGGATCACCGCCGCACAGGCGGCTCGACATCCGATCGCTGGCGCGCACTCGATCTGGGAGCTCGTGCTCCACATGACCGCCTGGAAGAACGAAGTGCGCAAGCGCGCCTCGGGCGGCGCCGCGAGCGAGCCCGACGAAGGTGACTGGCCGGAGGTGAGAGAGGTCACCGACGAGCGCTGGCATCAGGCGGTCCGTCGTCTCGAGGATGCGCACGGCGACTTGATCGCGGCGATCAGGACGCTGCCGGAAGCAACACTGTTCGAGCCAACCAACGACAAGCGTGATGGCCCTCTTGGCACGGGCGTGTCCTGCTACGTGCTGCTGCATGGCATCGTGCAGCACGACGTCTATCACGCGGGACAGATTGCGATTCTCAAGAAGGCGGGTTGAACCTCAGCCTGGACCGGTCTGCTTCAGGTCGCGCAGCCGATGCCAGACGGCCAGCACGGCGTCGAGCAGTTCCCGGCGCGGTCCATCATGGAACGTGGGATTTCCTGACGTGACCAGAATGACGCACTCCCCGCGATCTCCTCTCAGCTCGAGCCTGTCGAACACTGCGTCGGTGGGGCTCCCGTCAATCCCAACGTGACCGCCTTCGAACAACTTCGCTGCCTCGGCAAGGCCGGCGAGTCGCGCGCTGTCCGCTGAATCGAGCTCACGCCGAACGCTCAGCGTGCGCATGGTGTCGCCATAACCCGGATACTGGCAGGTCAGCGTCGCGGCGGCGCCGGAATCAGAGCGCACGATATCCATCCGGCATTCCTTTGCGACCATCGACTGCCGAACGAGCGAGAGCGTAAACGTTTTCGGAAATTTCGGCGGCACCGGATCGCGTGGTTCAAGCGAGCCATACGGACTGCCGGCTTTGGATGCCGGCGGAGCCATCGGTGGGTTCGGCTCCGCGCAGGCGCTCATCAGCGCCACGAGCACGAGAACAAGACCGCGGCCCTGCATGCCTGGTTAGACACCCCCAGGAGAGATTCGGTCCTCAGAGTATCCGTGTTGTCCGCGTTGTCCGTGGTTGTTGTCCGCGGCCTAGTGGGTCGTATCAGCTGAATCACTACTGCCAGCGGGCTCGCGGGTGTCGCGGGGCCGGGCGCCCACGGGCGCGCAGCGCGTGGACCCGGTGAGCCCCATGGCGACGCGCGAGCACCCGTGGGCTGCCACGCGACGGGGCCCGCGGGGTGCCCGCCACCAGTAGTGATTCAGTCGATACAGGCCCTTACTCGAGCAGCAACCCCATCGGATCCTCGACCAGCTCCTTCACGCGGACGAGGAACTGCACGGCTTCGGCGCCGTCGACGATCCGGTGATCGTAGGTCAGGGCGACGTACATCATCGGACGGACGACGACCTGCCCTTTGACCGCAATCGGGCGCTCGGCGATCTTGTGAAGGCCGAGAATCCCGACCTGGGGCGGATTGAGGATCGGCGTGCTGAGGAGCGAACCGAAGACGCCGCCGTTGGTGATCGTGAACGTTCCGCCCTTCAGGTCCGCGAGCGTGAGCGTCCCGTCCTCGGCGCGTCGCGCGAAATCACGAATCTGCTGTTCGATCTGCGCGAAGGTCATGCGGTCGGCGTCGCGCAGGACGGGCACCACGAGGCCTTCGCTCGCGCCCACGGCGACACCGATGTCGTAGTAGTGCTTGAGCACCATCTCGTCGCCCTGGATTTCCGCGTTGAGGCGCGGGAACGCGCGCAGGGCGCCGATGGACGCCTTCACGAAGAACGACGCGATGCCGAGACCGACGCCGTGGCGATCCTTGAACGCCTGCTTGTGCCGCTCGCGGAGCGACATGACCGACGTCATGTCCACGTCGTTGAACGTGGTCAGCATGGCGGCCGTGCTCTGCGCTTCGACGAGCCGCTTCGCGATGGTCGCGCGCCGCTTCGACATCCGGACGCGCTCTTCGGTGCGGTCGCCGAGTGGCCGGGCCGGCGGGTGGACAACCGGAGGGGCCGGCCGCGCGGCCTGAGGCTGGGTGGCCGGCGCCGGCTTTGCCTCGCCCGCCACCTGCTCGACGTCGCGCCTCATTACGCGCCCGCCATCGCCGCTGCCCCGTACCTGCGAGAGGTCGACTTCGTGCTTCTCGGCCGCATTCCGGGCCGTCGGCGTGGCGCGCGGTGAACGCGCCTCGGCGCCGGCTGCCGGCTGGGGTGGTGCGGGCTGCGGCGCTGCGGCTTTCTCTTTAGCTGGCGCGGCTGCCGGAGCGGCGGCCGGCGTCGCCGCCGGTGCGCTCGCCCTGGCGGCGCCTTCCTCGATCACTCCGAGCACCTCGCCAACCTTCACATCATCGCCGTCCTTGCGATCGATGCGTGCCAGCACGCCGGCCTGCGGCGCACCGACCTCGAGGTCGATCTTGTCGGTCTCGAGCTCCACGAGCGGATCGCCCGCAGACACGACATCCCCTTCCTTGCGGAGCCACTTCGCGATCCGCGCATCGACAATGGACTCTCCGACTTCGGGAACGATGATGTTGGCCATGACTGAAACTGACTCACTGAATCCGAACGCGCTCAGCCCGATCGGTCTGTTCCGTGCTGTCCGCGGAGCCGGATTGACGCGACTTCGCGACGCCGGCCAGCGTGACGGGCCGTCCGGCGAACGCCTGGTTGATCAGCGCCTGCTGATTCATGGCATGGCGCGCGGCCGATCCCTCGGCCGGGCTCGCGCTGCGAGGTCGCGCGACGCGGCGCACCGTCCGGCCGCCCGCCACTTCCTGCAGGTGAGGCCGCACGAAATCCCACGCGCCCATGTTTTCCGGCTCTTCCTGCACCCAGACGACTTCGCCCGCGTCAGGAAACTGGTCGATCGTCGCCCGCAGATCGCGCATCGGCAGCGGATACAACTGTTCCAGCCGGCAGATCGCCACATCCGGACGTGACGCCCGCGCTTCTGCCGACATCAGATCGACGTACATCTTGCCGCTGCAGAGCAGCACGCGATGAATCTCCGCGGCCCGCGACTCTGCCTCGGGATCGCCGATCACCATCCGGAAACGTCCCTCGGCCAGCTCGCGCGGCGAAGAGGCGACCATCGGATGTCGCAGCAGACTCTTCGGTGTGAGCACGACGAGCGGCAGCGGATCCACCACCAGCAGCGCGGCCTGACGGCGAAGCAGGTGGAAGTACTGCGCCGCCGTCGTGCAGTTGGCGACGCGCATGTTGATGTCCGCCGCCATCTGCAGGAAGCGCTCGGGCCTCGCGCTGGCGTGGTCCGGGCCCTGCCCTTCGTGCGCGTGCGGGAGCAGCAGCACGAGCGACGGTCGCAGGCCCCACTTGCCTCGCGCCGACACGAGGAACTCGTCGATGACGACCTGCGCACCGTTGATGAAGTCCCCGTACTGCGCCTCCCAGATCACGAGGCGGGACGGCTCCTGAATGTTGTAGCCGTACTCGAACGCCACGACGGCGTTTTCCGTGAGCGGACTGTTGTGAATCTCGAACGCCGCGCGCGACTGCGGGATCGTCTGCAGCGGCACGTGCATGGCTCCGCTCTTCACGTCGTGGAAAACGGCATGGCGGTGGCTGAACGTGCCGCGCTCGACGTCCTCGCCCGTCAGCCGGATGCTGACGCCGTCGCTCAGAATCGACGCCATCGCCAGCTCCTCCGCGGTGGCCCAGTCGACGGTGCGTTCGTCCACCGCGTCGAGCACGTGGCCGCGCTTCTCCCGCACGCGCTCGAGCTTGCGATGCATCTCGAAGCCGGGCGGCAGCGTCAGCAGTGATGCGTTCAGCTCGCGCAGCCGATCGAGCGGCACGGTCGTGTTGGCCTTCGAGGCGGCGCCCGGCGGGGGCGTCTCGGGCTGGGGCTCGACGAGATCCTGCTCGGGTCGCAGCGCGTCGTATGCCGCCTGAACCTCGCCGAACCGTCGACGCACGAGCTCGTCGGCCGCTTCCTGCTGAATGGTGCCGCGCCCGATGAGCGTCCGCGACCAGATGTCGCGCACGGTCGGATGCTCGGCGATCTTCTGATACATCAGCGGCTGTGTGAACGCCGGCTCGTCGCCCTCGTTGTGGCCGTACCGGCGATAGCCGATGAGATCGATCAGGAAGTCGCGCTGGAATCGCGCGCGGTACGCGCACGCGAGCCGGGCCGCTTCGACGCACGCTTCGGGATCGTCCGCGTTGACGTGGACGATCGGGATCTTGAACCCGCGCGCGAGGCCGCTCGCGTACGACGTGCTGTATTCGTCCTCCGCGCTCGTCGTGAAACCCAGCTGGTTGTTGACGATGATGTGGATCGTCCCGCCGGTCGAGTAGCCCGGCAGCCGGCTCAGGTTGAGTGTCTCGGCCACGACGCCCTGGCCGGGGAACGCCGCGTCGCCGTGGATCAGGATTGGCGCGCTCCGCGCCGGATCGAATCGGGATGCGCCCGGGCCGTCGACGCTCGTGCCGGCCGCGCGCGCCATGCCCTCGACCACCGGATCGATCGCCTCCAGGTGGCTCGGGTTCGGCGGCATGGAGATCACGAGATCCATCGCCGCGCCGCCCGCGATCGCGCGATGCGCGCCGGCGTGATACTTGACGTCGCCGGTCCACGCCATGTCCTCACGGAAGCTCCGCGACGACACGGGATCCTTGAACTCGGCGAGAATCTGCGCGTAGGGCTTGTTCAGCACGTGCGCCATGACGTTCAGGCGTCCGCGGTGCGCCATGCCGATCAGGATGTTCCGGATGCCGGCTTCCGCCGCCTCGCCGATGACCTCGTCGAGAATCGGCACGAGCATGTCGAGCCCCTCGATCGAGAAGCGCGTCTTGCCGGGGAACGTCCGGTGCAGGAAGCGTTCGAAGGACTCGACCTGCGTCAGCCGATCGAGCAGCGCGACGGGATCGATCGGATCGGCCGGCGCGCGGAACCGTCCGAGCTCGGCGGCCTGGCGCAGCCACTCGCGCTCTTCCGGCACGAACACGTGCGCGTAGTCGTAGCCCGTCGTCGAACAGTAGATCCTGCGAAGCGTGTCGATCGCTTCGAAGGCATTTGCCGCGCCCTCGCTTGCAGGGCCGGCGACGAGCGCGGCGGGCAGGCTCCTGAGATCCGCCTCGGTGACGCCATGCGTGGCCGGCAGCAGCGACGGATCCCCGACGGGCCGGCCGCCGAGCGGATCGAGCTGCGCGTCCAGGTGCCCGTACCGCCGAATCGACTCCGCGAGGGTGACCGCGCCGACGACCTTCGCGACCGCAGGCGCGTCCGCCGCTACCGCGGCGTCCTGATCGTCGGCCGGCGGCGTCCACGTCTCGAAGAGCGCGCGGGCGTCCGCATCGACCGACGCCGGATCGCGCCTGAACTTCTCGTACTGCTCCAGTACGAAGCCGCGGTTGAGCGCGGCATACTCCTGCCAGCCCGACATGATTCCTATAATCCTAACTCAGGCAGGCCGGGTGAGCGTGAACGGTGCACGGTGCAACCGTGCAGGGTGCTCGGTGCGGTGCTGTGCAGGTGCGGCGATCGTGAGCGGTGCGCTGCAGGTGCTCGGCCGAGTGCAGTGCTGTGCATGTGCTGGCTGACCCAGGTGCACCCGTACCGTTCACGTGCATCCTGCACGTGCACAGCACCGCACGTGCACGGTGCACGGTGCACCCTGCACCGCTCACATTCACTCGTACCGGAGCGCCTCAATCGGATCGACGCGGCTCGCGCGGGCAGCGGGCGCCCAGGCCGCGAGCAGCGCGACACCTCCGAGAACGAGCGCGACCAGCGCGATGGTGACCGGGTCTGCGGCACGCACGCCGAACAACAGGCCCTCGAGCGCACGCCCGGCGATGACGAGCACGACGATGCCGATGGCGAGGCCGGCGAGCGAGAGTTTCACGACCTGGGCCAGCACGAGCCACATCACCTGCCAGCGGCTGGCGCCGACGGCCATCCGGATGCCCACTTCCTGCGTCCGCGCGCTCACCGAATACGACATCACGCCGTAGATGCCGATTGCAGCCAGCAGCAGGGCGACACCTGCAAAGATGCTGAGCAGCACGGACGAAATGCGCTGCTGAAACGAAGACGTGGCCACCGCTTCGTCCAGAGTCTGGATGGCGTAGATCGGTTGTTCGGCATCCAGCGACACGACGGCCTGCCGCACCGATGGCAACGCGGCGGCGGGACTGCCATCCGTTCGCACGAGCACGAAGAGCTGGTTCCACGCGGTCTGCTGGCGCACCGGAACATAGATCTCCGGCCGCACCGGCCGTGTGATGCCGTTGTTGCTGAAGTCAGCGGCGACCCCCACGATCGTCGCCCACGGCCGCGGCCGGTCGGGACTCCCGATGGTCAGCCGCTGTCCGAGAGGATCGCGGCCCGACAGATACCGGCTCGCGAAAGCCTGGTTGATCATCACCACTGGCGGCGCGTCAAGACGGTCGGCGGTGCTGAAGAGCCGTCCGGCGCGCAGCGGCACGCGAAGCGTTTCGAAATAGCTCGGGGTCGCAACCGTGATCAGCGCTGTCGGAAGCGTCGAGCCCTGCTGCTGTCCCTGCTCGAGCTTGAACTGCGTGTCGAACGCGCCAGACGGAGGGAACTGCGATGAGGCCGACACGGCGCGGACGCCCGGCAGCGCGGCGATCCGATCAGAGAGGCTCTCGAAGAACGCGCCCGCCGCTTCACCCGGATACCGCTCCCTCGGCAGCGTCAGCCTCATCGTCAGCACGCCGTGCGAGTCGAAGCCACGATCGATGCGCTGGATGTTCAGAAAACTTCTGACGAGCAGCCCCGCGCCGAGCAGAAGCACGACCGAGAGGCCGATCTCGGCGACGATGAGCACGTGGCGGACCATTCGCCCGGCGTGGGCTCCGCCCGTGCGTCCGTCCGCCTTCAGTGATTCATGGGGATCGGTTCGCGTGGCCTGAAGCGCCGGGAGCACTCCGACGAGCAGGCCTGCCGCGACTGCGAGGACGAGACTCCACATGAGAACGCGCGAGTTCAGTCCGGCCTCGAGGCCCAGCATCTGAAACTGGCCGGGAATCAGCGCGCCCGCGAACTTCAGGCCGTACCACGCGATCAGCAGGCCGACAGCGGCGCCGGCGCACGCGAACAGCAGGCTCTCCGTGAGCAGAAGCCGCGCGAGTCGCCACCGTGCCGCGCCGAGTGCCAGGCGGACCGCCAGCTCGCGTTGCCGCGACGTCGAGCGCGCGAGGAAGAGGCTCGTCAGGTTCGCGCACGCGATCAGCAGGACGAGCGCCACGGCCCCGAGCAGGATGAACGCGGCGGGTCTGACGTCCTGCAGGAGCGCGGCGGCCCAGGGCGTCGCGGTCAGGCGCCAGTTCTCGTACTCCGCGAACCTTCCTTTTTCGGCCAGCTCGACGCGGCCCGCGATCGTGTTCAGCTCGGCGTTTGCCTGCTCGAGCGTCGCGCCGGGCGCCAGCCGCGCGAGAATGTTGAACTGCCGGACGTTGCGCGGCATCCTCGCCGGATCGCCTCCCCACGGGATCCAGAGATCCGTCCCGATGAGCACCAGTCCAGGCGGCATGACGCCGACAATGGACGCCGCCTCGCCGCTGATCCGGATGGCCCGGTTCAGCACCCCGGGGTCCCCGCCGAAGCGGCTCTGCCACAGGCGATAGCTGATGATCGCGGCACGCGCGCCGTTGGGTCCCAGCTCCTCCGCGGTGAAGCCGCGACCGAGCGCCGGCCTCATGCCCATCACGGGAAACAGATCGTCCAGCAGCAGCGCCGTGAACACCCGCTCCGGCACGTCACCGCCCGAGATGTTGCGGTTCCCCAGGTCGAACGATCCGATGTGCGCGAAGCTCCGGACCGCGCGGATGTCCTGGTACTCGGCTGGCGACAGCGCTTCCACGTAGGACGTGTCCGAGGACAGCTTCGGGAACGTGACGCCCACGGCGACGAGCCGATCGGGATCGGGATACGGGAATGGATGAAAGACGAGGCCGTCGATGAGGCCGTAGATCAGGCTGTTGCCGCCGATCGCCAGCGCAAGCGAGAGCACCGCGACGGCGGTGAAACCTGGACGTCGGACGAACTGCCTGAGGGCGTGACGAAGATCCTGCAGGAATGTATCCATCTGAGTCCTCTTTGGCGGTGGAGGCAGGTGTGGTGTGTCGGCACCGGATCGCAGAATCCGGACGACCTGAATCTGCCGCGCGCGCTGTCGCCCGGCGGTCGTCGCGAGATCGTGCGCGAGGTATCCGAAGAACCGCAGGCGTCCGATGATGCCGCGATGGTGGAGGTGCTGACGTTCCTCGGCGATGGCCGCGAGGATTTCGGGCCCGTACCGCTGGCGGAACGCCGAGGGATACAGGAAGAGCGCGAAGCGCAGCAGTCGCATCACGCCAGCCCTTTCCCGAGGCGCGGGTTGGCGCGGGCAACGTCGACGAGCTGACCGAGCCGGCGGAGTTCTTCCCGAAGCGAGGTCCAGCCCCAATCCGTCAGCCCGTAGTAGCGGCGTTGCGCTTCCTGCCCGTTTGCGGGCTCTGCACTGACGTCAGGGGGTGTTTCCTCGATCAGCCCGGCGTCCTCGAGGCGCTGAATCGCCTCGTACAACGTCCCGGGGCCCAGCCTGATAGCGCCCTCGGTGCGGCGCGCAACCTCCTGTTTGATGGCGTAGCCGTGCCTCGCCCCGTCTGCCAGGACGAGCAGGATATGGAGCACCGGAAGCGACAGGGGCTTGTGGCGGCTCAATACGTATCGTTAGACGATACGTCAACGTGCGGGGTTTACAGCCAGGGAAATTCGGGGACACTCAAACGTGACTGTCACGTTTGAGTGTCCCCGAAGCACGGTTTGAGTGTCCCCGTCTACTCCTGGCGCTTGAAGACGAACGTCTGGGCGCGCTGCTTGCCGTCGCCGACGACGGCCTCGAGCGACCCGTCCGGGCGCTTCGCGTACCGGATCATCTTGGGAGAGTCGTGCGCGGGGTTCTCGAAGGTAGCGCTGTCGGCGTCGATTTTCGTCAGCTTGAAGTCCGTCGCCGGCTGACGTCCGTTGGGCATGGCCTGATACACCAGCCCACCCTCGCGCTCGACGATACAGAGGAACTCGAATGCACTCATGACCCCGCCGCGAATCGTGCGCGACATCGCGAGCATCGACCCGCCAGCTGACGGCGTCCACCGCTCTTCGAACGTGTTGGACCCGGTCGTGCCTATCCAGGTCCCCGCGATCCACGACACTTGCGCGATGGTCGATTTGACGGCAGCCGTCTCCACGGCGGCGCTGGTCTCCGCAGGAGCCGCTCCCGTCCGCTTGTAACTCGTCGTCAGCGTCCGCGGCGGCTGCCCCGAGGGCCTGACGGTGGTCTCGACGACCATCGTGTCGGGCAACTGGAGCTTGAGCACGCGCTTGAGGTCGGACTTGATGGTGTCGCCCCCACCGGGCGGAACGATGCCGACCATGGACATGCCAATCGCGCTGTCTTCCCAGGCCGCAGTCCAGATGTTGGCAGAGTCGGCCTCACAGAGGCGGCCGGGCCTTCGACTGCGCGATTCGCTGCCGTTGAGCGGGTGCGTGGTCGTCAGCGTGAAGTCTCCCACCGGGTACGTGATGGCGATCTGTTCCCCCGACTGTCGGAGGGTGAACTGAGCGCCAAAGGGCGGCGCCGTTGGGCGCGGCGCGCCGGCGGCAGGCGTCTCCTGGACGACCGCCCAGACCCCTGAAAAATCGGGCCGATTCTGAGCATGGGCGGCGGGGGCCACGAACAAACCCGCGATACCGGCGTAAATCACGACATTGGAACGCATACTGGGCGACCTCGCTTGAACGTGTCAGACTATCGCCTCTTGGTCCCTTGATGCTTGAACAAAAGCGACCTCGATGTTAAATCACTCTCGTAGCTCGTAGTTCGTCGCTCGTAGTTCGGGATTGTCGATTGCGGATTGCTGATTGCTATGGACTACAAGGAGCTTCAGCCGTCGGCGGCGCTGGCGCCGATGGTCGATCGCATCTGGACGCTGGAAGGACACGCCGCGGAGCTGGGCGAGGACGGCCAGCCTGTGCTGCCCGACGGCCATCCCGAGATCGTCCTTCACTTCGGCGATGCGTTCGAACGGCTCGACGCGGAAGGCAGGGCCGAGCGCCAGCCGTCCATTCTCTTTGCCGGTCAGCTCAACCGGCAGCTTCAACTCCGCGCGACCGGACGCGTCTCGGTGCTCGGCATCCGCCTCCGACCGTTCGGCGGTGCGAGCCTGCTCGGAATCCCTCAGCACGAGCTGGCGGGTCTCACAGTCGGCATCGATATGGTGTCCAGGTCGCTGAGCCGAACGCTGACGGACGTGTACGAATCAGCCGGGAGCCCGGACCAGGCGGTCGATCTCGTTCAGACGCGCCTCGCGCGCGCGCTCGATCCGACAGGCATCGACGCGCGCATCCAGTACGCGGTCGAAGCGATCGAGCGGAGCCACGGCGTGTTGTCGATGGATCATCTCGCTCGAACGACAGGACTCACGCGCCGGCATCTCGAGCGGCGGTTCCTGCAGATGGTCGGGATGACGCCAAAACGGCTGGCGCGGATCTCGCGCTTCCAGCGCGCGCTGCACCTGCTCGAGCGTTTCGACGCGCCCGGACGGGGCACGCACGCGGCGGCCGAATGCGGCTACGCCGATCAGGCGCACTTCATCCGTGACTTCCGCGATCTGGCGGGCTGCCCGCCCGGCGAGCACCTGCTGCGTCGAAGCGAGCTGACGGGGTTCTTCACGCGCTGAGGTCCGGCTTTAGCCGAACAATTCAGCGTAGCGTCCGGCTTTAGCCGGACATCAGGGCTGCCGCCGCCGCGCAATGCTCAGCGTCTTCCACTTCTCCGAGCGGAAGTGTTTGGCGAGAAAGACAATCTGACCCACGTGATACGCATGGTGGGTCATCTGCCGATCGAGCGCGCGGATGACGGAATGCCGCTCGCCACGGATGAAGACATCGCGCAGGAGGTCGTCCGGAGAGAGCGTATCCAGAGTCTCGAACAGACGACGCCAGCCGCTCTCCCAGTCGGCCATTATCGCCGCGCGATCGACGCGCGCGCCGGCCTCGAACTCACCGTCCCGGTTCCTGTCCGGCTTCTCTCCATCCGTCGTCAGAAAATCCGTGAAGCGCGACCGGAAGTTGCCGGCCATGTGCTTGATGATGACGGCCAGGCTGTTCGACTCCGCATCGAGCGTGGTCTGCAGCTCTTCGTCGCGAACCTGGGCCAGCGCGTCCTCGGCGAGCTTCTTCAGCTTCCGAAACTGGTCGCGAACGTCCTCGATGTAGGTCTCGCCGATCGACATAAGGCTGGATCCGTGTTGTCCGTGTTATCCGCGGCCCTATTCTGCCCTGAGAGCCAGCAGCGGGTCGATGCGCGTCGCGCGCCGGACGGGCACCCAGGTCGCGAGGGCGGCTACCGCCATCAGGATCGTCACGACCGTCACGTAGGTCATCGGATCCGAAGGCGAGATGGGAAACAGGATGCTCGCCACACTGAAGGCGATCGCCGCGCCTCCGGCAAAACCAATGGCAGACCCGAGCGCTATCAGCCAGAACGTCTGCCGCACGATGAGACGGCGGATATCGGTCGCCGCGGCCCCGAGAGCCATGCGGATCCCGATTTCCTGTACGCGGCGGCTGACCGAGTACGCGATGACGCCGTACAGCCCCGACGCCGCGAACACGAGCGCGAGCACGCCGAACGACGCAAACATGCCGACGAGGATCTTGTTGGCAGAGAGCTCCTCCTCGAATGCATCGTGGAGCGTGCGCATCTGATGCACGGGCACGTCGACATCCGCGGCGCGGACTTCGTTGCGGACCGAGGCGATGACGGCGTCCGGATCCGCCGCACGGACCATCACCGCCATCGCGCGGACCGGCCGCTGGCGAGCCGGCAGATAGATTTGCGGGTTCGTGCCTTCCAGGTCCGGACGCCTGACGTCGCCCGCCACGCCGACGACCTGCAGCCAGGCGGGCGGCCCCGACGGATCGTCGATCGCGACGCGTCCGGCGATCGCGCGCTCGACGCTCCCCCAGTAGCGATCGGCCATCGCGCGGCTCACGATGGTGACGGCCTGACGGCCCTCGGTGTCCTCGGCCGTGAAGCTGCGGCCCGCGATCACGGGGATACCGGCCGTGGCCAGGAAGGTCTCGGACGCCGTCACCGCGACGGCCCACGGCCGCTCGTCCTCGCGCGATCCGCCGCGGCCGTCGATTCTGAGATTCGCGACGCGTTCGGCGCCGAGAATCGGGAGCTGGTCCACGGCAGCGGCCTGCCGGACACCCGGTATCTGCGTCACGCGCGCGAGGAGCCGATCGTAGTACTCACGCACCGATGCGTCGGTCGTGTAGCGCCATTCCGGAATGTCGAGCTGAAGCGTCAGCACGTTCGTCGGGTCGAAGCCGAGCGGAATGCGCGTGATGGCGATCATGCTGCGGACGAGCAGGCCCGACACGATGAGGAGCGCCATCGCCAGCGCGAGCTGCGACACGACCAGCACGGATCGGCTGCGGCGTCCGCGAATGTCGCCGCCGGTCAGCGGCGAGCCGTCCTTCAACGTCGCATTCACGTCCGTGGTCGACGACTGTAGAGCCGGAATGACACTGAAGAGGATGGGCGTGGCCAGCGACAGCGCGGCGGTGAACAGCAGGACGTTGCGGTCGATGACCACCATCGCGAAGAACGGATCGTACGCAACCGCCTTCATGATCGCCAGGCCGGCGGTCGCGAAGACGAGCCCCAGCAGCCCGCCGAGTATGCCCAGGCACACGCTCTCGGTCAGGAGCTGCCGTACGAGCCGGACTCGGGAAGCGCCGAGCGCCGTGCGGACCGCGAGCTCCCGGCGTCGAGCGGTCGCGCGGGCCATGACGAGGTTTGCGATGTTGGCGCACGCAATCAACAACACGAAGCCGACCACGATCATCAGCAGCGCAAGCACCACCCAGGTGTCGGTGGTGACCACCGACTCCCGGGTCGACGCAACGCGCGCCGTCCAGCCCTGGTTCGTCTTTGGATAGTCGCGCGCGAGGCGCTTCGACACCTCGCGGATTTCCGCGTCTGCCTGGGCGACGGTGGCGCCTGGCTTCAGCCGTCCGCTGACGCGGTACTCGCGACGGTCGCGCGGTGCGGACGGGTCGAGCGGCAGCGGAACCCAGACGTCGATCTGGCTCATGTTGCCGATCTCGATCTCCGGCGTCAGCACCCCCCGCACGGTGTGGGGCTGACCGTCGAGCATCAGGAACTGAGCGACGATCGCGCGATCGCCCCCGAACTGGCGCATCCAGAACTGATGGCTGAGCACGACCGTCGGCGCGGCGCCCGGTGCGTCATCGCCCGGCGCGAACGATCGTCCTTCAGTCGGCGCGAGACCCCAGACATCGAAGAGGTTGCTCGTGATTCGATTCGCCGTCAGCCGTGCCGCGTCTCCCTTCCCCGTCATCGTCAGCGTCGCGCGCGTTGCCGCGGCGATCGACTGGAAGGACTGCAGCGACTGACGGTAGTCGAGGATGTCGGGAATGGATGACGCGCCGCGGTCGCCGCCACGCTGGGGATCGATCGTGTAGATCCACCCGAGCGTCTCCTGGTCCCGCATGGGAAGCGGCCTGAGCAGCAGCACGTTGGAGAAACTGAAGATGACGGTGTTGGCGCCGATGGCGAGCGCAAGGGTGAGAACAATCAGGCCGGAGTAGCCCGGCTGTTTGAGGACGACCCGGGCGCCATAGCGCAGGTCCTGAAGCAGCGTGCGCATGAGGTATGTAGACGAGGAACGCAAGAGCGGCGTTCCTATTCCGGGAACGGCGCCGGCGCTTCGGGCACCGGCCAGACAATCCCGGTGAACTGGCCGCGCTGCAGCAGCTCGCGGCCCTTCCCTCCCCGCCCGGTGACCTCGTACTTCGCGGTGCTGATCGTCTGTTCCGCACCCCGGCTCGTTTCGACGGTCAGCAGGTCGCGGTCCCCGGAGGAGGCGACGAACCCGAGGACGCGATCGGCCTTCGACGTCAGCTTGATGAGGATCACGCCGCGTCCGGGTCCCGACAGGAAGTTGATCTCGTCCACCTTGCAGAGGATGGCCCGCGCCTCGTGCGTCGCGGCGATGATCACCTCCTCGCCGGTCGCTCTGGCGACGCCGACGATCTGCGCGCCGCCGGCGGCCTTTGCGAAGCGCCGGCCCGCGCGCGTGCTCGGCTCGACAAACGGCTCGAGGCTGAAGCGCAGGCTGTACCCGTCGCTCGACGCGGCGACGGCGTGCACGGGCGGAACGTCGCCTTCCTTCTTCGCCGCGATCGGCCCGATCGCCCGCGGATCCAGGCTGAGCGCGGCGACGATCCGTTCGCCATCCTTCAGCTTGAAGAAGCGCTGAATCGGCTCACCGTACCCGGTCGACGCCGGCAGATCGGTGAAGCGTGTCGAGTAGGCGACACCGAAGTTGCTGAAGAACACCGCGGACGCCCTGGTGCTGCCGGGCAGCACGGCGAGCACGGCGTCACCTTCGCGGACGCGCGTCGTGGCGACGTCCTTGACTTCCTTCTGCCGCTTCACCCATCCGTCGCGCGACACCACCACGACGTTGTCTTCTTCGACGATGAAGTCCTCGGCCGTGTATTCGGCCTCGCCGGCGTCGCTCGAGATGGCGGTCCGTCGTGCGTCGCCGTAGGCCTTCTGGATCTGTTCGATCTCGACCTTCACGACGCCCCAGCGGCCGGGCTCGTCCTTCAGGAGGGTGTTGATCTGCCGGGCGCGCCGGCGTTTCTCTTCGAGCTCCTTCCTGATGATCAGGATCTCGAGCCGCGCGAGCCGGTAGATCTTCAGCTCGAGGATCGCGTCGGTCTGGTCGGCGTCGAGGCCGAAGCGCTTGATGATCTGCTGCGCCGCGTCCGGCTTCCCTTCCGACTTGCGGACGATCTTGAGGATCTCGTCGAGCGCGTCGAAGACTTTCTCGAATCCCTCGAGGATGTGCAGCCGCTTCTTGATCGCCTGGAGCTCGTGCTCCAGGCGCTTCGTCACGACCTCCAGCCGGAAATGGAGGAAGTGCCAGAGGATCGCGTGAAGGTCGAGCCGCTCCGGCCGTCCGATTTCGGCGTTCTCGGTCGGGATGAGGCACGTCAGGTTGACGATGAAGCTGGTCTGCAGCGGCGTGTGCTTGAAGAGGTACGCCATCACCATCTTCTCGTCGGCGTCCTTCTTCAGCTCCAGCGCGATTCGCACGTCCTCCGTCGACAGATCCTTGACATCGAGAAGAGGCGGCAGCTTGCGGCTGAGCGCAACCTCGGCGATGCGCTCCACCAGCGCTGACTTGTTGACGGTGTAGGGCACGCTGGTGATGTAGATCGTCTTGCCGCCGCGCGTGACGGGACCCTCTTCCCAGGTCGCGCGCAGCCTGACGGCGCCCGACCCGCTCTTGTAGATCTGCTTCAGCTCTTCCGGCGAGTTCAGCATCTCGCCACCGGTGGGAAAATCCGGGCCTTTCACGTAGCGACAGAGCTGCACGCTGCTCAGGTCAGGATTGTCGAGCAGCTTCAGCAGCGCCGTACAGACCTCGTTGAGGTTGTGCGGCGGAATGTTGGTCGCCATGCCGACTGCAATGCCGGTGGCGCCGTTGATCAGCAGGTTGGGAATGCGCGCGGGCAGCACGACCGGCTCGGTCTTCGTGCCGTCGTAGTTCGGCCGGAAGTGAACGGTCGACTGATCGATCTCCGTCAGCAGCTCGTCGCTGAGCCGCGCGAGCCGGCACTCGGTGTACCGCATCGCGGCAGCCGCATCGCCGTCGAGCGAGCCGAAGTTCCCGGACCCGTCGACGAGCGGATAGCGGAGGGAGAACGGCTGCGCCATGCGGACGAGCGTTTCGTACAGCGCGGCGTCGCCGTGGGGATGGTAATTGCCCATGACGTCGCCCACGACCTTGGCGCACTTGCGATGCTTGGTGTCCGCCGTGAGGTTCTGCTGCCACATCGTAAAGAGGATGCGGCGCTGCACCGGCTTCAGCCCGTCCCGAACGTCCGGCAGGGCGCGCGAGGTGATGACCGACAGTGCGTAATTGAGATACCGGGCCTGCGCCGCCTCGTGCAGCGCGACCGACTCCGGCTCGCCACCACCGGTGCCTCTCGGACCCGCATCAATCACATCCCCGTCACCCGCAGCGTCGAACAGCGACCCGCCGCCCTTTTTCCGCTTCGCCACTCAATGACCTCCTGGAGGGGGAGAATAGCAAATTCGGAAGGTGCTGGAGGTGCTGGGGGTGCTGAAGGTGCGGCGAACCAATTGTCGATTGAGCTTTGTTCCCCACGCGCACGCCTGTCATGCTGATTGAACCTAGTGAATCGACATGTATCGCTATCTACATCTTGACGTCTTCACCGATCGGCGCTTCGAAGGCAACCAGCTGGCGGTGTTTCCGGAGCCGCAGGGCCTCAGCGTCGAACAGATGCAGCGCATCGCGAACGAGATGGCCTTCTCCGAGACGACCTTCATCTTTCCCCCGGAGGGCTCCGGGGACGTCCGCATGCGAATCTTCACGCCCGCGGAAGAGCTGCCGATGGCGGGGCACCCGACGGTCGGCAGCACGTTTGCGCTCGCGAGCGAAGGCACCATCGCAAAGGGCCGCGAACAGTTCGTGTTCGAACTGGGCGTGGGTCCGACGCCGGTCTCACTCGAGTGGGGTCCCAACGGCCTCGAGTTCGCGTGGATGACGCAGAAGCTGCCGACTTTTGGCACGCCGATCGCCGACCGGGAGGCGCTGGCAGCGGCGATCGGGCTGTCGGCTCAGCATCTCAGCAGCCGGCCGGCACAGGTCGTCTCCTGCGGCGTGCCGTTTCTCTTCGTGCCGATCGAGACCCGGGCCGCCGTGGACGAGGTGACGATCGATCGCAAAGCCCTCGCGCGGTGCTGTCAGGCCTCCGGCGTCGACGAGCGGCCCGTGTTTTTCTTCACCCTGGACCGCGCGGGCGCGGGAGAAGAAACGGTATACAGCCGCATGCTCGCCCCCGGATTCGGCATCGCCGAGGATCCAGCGACGGGCGCAGCCAGCGGTCCGCTGGGCTCTTACCTCCTCCACCATGGGCTCGTCTCGGCCGAATCGGCGCGCAGCATGCTGAGCCTGCAGGGCGTCGCCATGGGCCGACCGAGTCGCATCTACATCTCGATCGACAGCGAGCGCGGCGCCATCAGCCGTGTGCGCGTGGGCGGCAAGTCGGTGCTGGTAGGACGAGGGCAGATCGAGATCTAGACGCGGGAAATCGCGATCTGGCACGGTCTGAGCGAAGATAGAAGACCGTGAACGCCTTCATGTCTCGATTTCTACGGCGAACCCTGCTTGCAGCACCGGCGCTCGCCTTCATTCTCCTGGCGGCCGCATGCTCGAAAAACCCGGACACAGCAAAACGGGAGTATCTCGACCGCGGTAACCGGTACGTCGACCAACAGAAGTACCGCGAGGCGATCATCGAGTACCGGAACGCGATTCTCCTCGACCAGAACTTCGGCGAGGCGCACCAGAGGCTGGCCGAGGCCTACGTCAAGGTCAACGAGCTCGAGGACGCCGCCCGGGAATACATCAGGGCCGCCGACGCGATGCCGGACAACGTGGAGGCGCAGCTTCGGGCGGGGAACGTCCTGCTGCTCGGGTCACAGTTCGATGACGCGAAGGCGAGGGCTGAGAAAGTCCTGGGCCGCGACCCGAAGAATCTGGACGCCCAGCTCCTGCTCGCGAACTCCCTGGCGGGCCTCCGCGACTTCGATGGCGCGCTCAGGGAGATCGAGGAAGCGCTCGAGCTGGACCCCAACGCCAGCCGCGCCTACGGAAGCCTGGGCGTGGCCCAATGGGCCAGGGGCGATCGCGCGAAGGCCGAGGCCGCCTTCCGAAGGGCCATCGAGCTGAATCCTTCGTCGGCGAACGCACGGATTGGCCTGGCGCACTACCTGTGGTCCGTCGGTCGCGCGAGTGAAGCCGAACCGATGCTCGAGTCAGCGGTGAAGCTGGACCCAGGATCCAGAATCGCGCGCCGGGCCCTCGTTGCGTTCTACTTCACCACCAATCGCATCGCGAAAGCGGAGCCGCACATCAAGGCGATGGCCGAGACGTCGACCGACGTGCCGGCCAGGCTGGCTCTGGCCGACTACTACATGTTCCTGAGACGGCCGGCGGAGGCGCGGCCAATCCTCGATGCGCTGTCGGCGAATCCCGCCGCCTTTGCCGACGCCAGGCGCCGCCTGGCCGCGATTGCGTTCGCGACCGGTCAGACCCAGGAGGCCCATCGCATCATCGATGACATGCTCGCCAAACGCCCGATGAACGCGCAGGCGCTGCAGCTGAAGGGACAGTTCCTCGTCGCAGAGGGCAAGATAGACGAGGGCCTGGAACCGGTGGAGACCGCGGTCAGGGAGGAGCCGCGGCTGATTGGGGCTCAGTATCTGCTGGGGATGATCCACGCCGCGCGCAACGAGAACGAAGCGGCCACCACCGCGTTTCTCCAGGTCCTTCGCCTGAATCCGCATGCGACCGCCGCGCAGCTGCAGCTCGCCCGCCTGAACCTCACGCGCAGCGGCGCAAAATCGGCCGTGCAGTACGCCGAGGCGGCCGTCAGGGATCGGCCGGACAGCCCGGTCGCGCACCTGCTGCTGGCGCGTGCGCTGATGAGCGGGGGCAACCTGACGCGCGCCGCGTCGGAGCTGAAAACCCTCGAGAAGAGATTTCCCGACGCGCCGCTCGTGCAGTCGGCGCTGGGGACGCTGGCGCTGCTCCGGCGTAACGCGAAGGAAGCCCGCCGGGCCTTCGAACGAGCGACCGCGCTCGACCCGACTCTTGTGGAGCCGTTGTCAGGACTCGTCGGGATGGATCTCGCCGCGAAACGGCCGTCGGACGCGGTCGCGCGCGTGAAGGCGGCGCTCGAACGATCGCCCGACGCAACGGACGTGCAGCTGGTGGCCGCGCAAACGTATGCGGCTGCCGGCGATCTGGCGGGATCCGAAGCGATCCTGCGCCGGGTCGTCGAGGCCCATCCTGACGAGTACGAAGCGTATTCGATGCTCGGTCAGCTCTATATCGCCCAACGACGGCTCGATCAGGCGACGCTCGAATACGAGGCGCTGGCGAAGCGGCGACCGGCGTCCGCCGTCGGCGCCCTCACAATGGCCGGGATCGTTCTCCAGGCGCAGGGGAAGACCGAGGAGGCCAGGCAGAAATACGAGCAGGTGCTCGCGGCGGCGCCGCGCGCGCCTGTCGCAGCCAACAACCTCGCGTGGATTATTGTCGAGCTGAAGGGCAACCTCGACCAGGCGTTGACGCTCGCGCGAACCGCGCAGGCCGCCATGCCCGATTCGCCGGAAGTGAGCGATACGATCGGCTGGATCTACTACCACAAGAACCTGACCACGCTCGCGGTTCGGTCGTTTCGAGAAGCGATCGACCGTACGCCCGCCAATCCGACCTACCACTATCACCTCGGCCTCGCTCATCTCAGAGCGGGTGACACGACCGAGGCGCGCCAGGCGTTGCAGCGGGCGCTGAAGCTGAACCCTCAGTTCAGCGGTGCCGCCGACGCGCGCGACAAGCTTGCCTCGATTGGAACTCGGTGAATCTCAGATTGCAGAGGGCAGATTCGGGTGCCTCCGAACAAGAACGTAATTCTGACTCAGAAGGATCGAAAACATTTCAGCGGCAGATTTGATTCTTCCTGTGAGATGAGTTCCTGAACGCGTCGTACAGATTTTCACGCATTGTCACTGGCCTGCGGTGGCGTTTGTTTTGCTGATGAGGCGCGGCCCTCGGCTTGCGAGAGCTGCACCCTCACGCTGACAACCGACCTTCATTCCGAAACGAGCCGATCGCATGCAGACACTGTCCCGACTGCTCCTCAGCTGTTTCATCGGAATCCTCATCGTGAGTCCCGCTGCCGCCGAACCGATTGGCGCCACGATCGCGCCGACGATCGTCACGGCGGGGCCTAACCCCAACGCGGGGATATATGCAACACCCCGAGGTGTCGGATACGACGGCGTGGGGGGACTGATCATCACCCGCTCGGACGGCAGCTTCCTGTGCACTGGCTCGTTGCTGTCGTCGGGAAGGCAGATCCTCACGGCCGCACACTGTCTGACGAGCGGCACGGGCGAATTGCTCGCGACCAGCACGCAGGCCGTGTTCTTCCCGAGTCCGGCCGGGACCGAGGCCGCGGTGGCCACCTCGTTCCTGGTGCATCCGGATTGGAACGGCAACCTTTTCGGCGGCAACGACCTCGCCATCATCACGTTCGACAACGAGTTCTCGGCCGGCGTGCAGCGGTACGACCTCTATACGGGGACCGGCGACGTAGGGGCCAACTACAACGTCGCGGGCTTTGGCGCGTCCGGGAATGGCAACACCGGAGCGGTAATCGGCGCAGGCACAAGACGTCAGGGTCAAAACACGTGGGACACCACGTGCGCGATTATCGCCTTCCTGGGGTGCACCGGAGGCACCAACATCCTGTTGTCCGATTTCGACAACGGGTTGGCTGCGAATGACGGATTTGGATTCTTCTTCGGACTGATCAACCCGGGCCTGGGCGTGAACGAAGTCAATACCGCCGGAGGTGACTCGGGCGGCCCGAGCTTCCTGAACGGTCAGGTCGCCGGGATCACGTCGTTCGGTCTTCGTCTGGCAGCGGGCGCGATTACCCCGGATATCAATGGCGCGCTGGACTCGAGCTTCGGCGAGTACTCCGGGTTCACGCGCGTCTCCAGCTACGCCGACTGGATCAACGGGAACGCCGTTCCCGAGCCCGGTTCGCTCATCCTGCTCGGCTCAGGCCTGCTGGGCGCCGCCGCCGCCCGCCGGCGACGGAAGAACGCCCGGGTCGCCTGAGGGTCAGTCGAACTCGAATCGCGGGGCGCTCTGCTGCGTGCCGACGCGCCCCGCGAGAATATCCGCCTTGAAGTAGTTCTCTCCCCGGATCGGCCAGCCCGCCAGCCGTCTCAGCATCGCGATCTGGCCGACGTGCGTGAGCGCATCCGCTACCGGTCCCTGAAACAGCTTCTCTGCGGACGATTCCAGCGGCGCGTCTGACGCCAGGTAGCCGTCGAACGCCCCAATCGCCGCGAAAAACCGCTCGACTTCCTTGTCCCACGGAAGCGGGGTCGACGAGTGCCACGCTTGCTGACCCTTCGCGATCGACAGTCCCCAGTCGAACAGGTCGCCGATGTGCGCGAGGATTTGTCCGGGCGTCCGGCTCTGGTCGCCGGCGCGAAAGTCGGCAAAGCTCGCCGGCGCATCCCGAACGGCTTTGCTGCCGCGATACGCAACGACTGCTACTGTGTGACGTAGAAAAGTTCGTGAGTCTGGCATGGTTTGCTGACGCTGATCGAACTTTCGGTCTTCGGCTTCGGTTATCGGCTTCGACTCAGCCCTTCACGAAATTCGAGCCACAGGCCATGTGTCATCGTGGGCGGTAGAAACAGGCTCGTCGGTGGCGCGTCCGCGGGCTGCGGGGGCACGCTCAGGCCGTGTTGTTCGAGGCTCTTGCGCACGGACGCGATGCTCGTCACGCTGACCGTCGCGCCAATCACCCTCCGCCCTTTGACGAGCTGACGCGACGACGGGAGCAGGTAGACGTCACCATCCCCGATCGTCACGACCGGCGCGCTCGTGCGATCCGGGACTCGAATCTCGCCGGCGCGCCTGACCCCGCCCGACACCTCGAAGAGCTTCATCTCGCGACCGAAGTCGTCCGACGCCAGCCACGCGCCCACCAGCCGGCGGGCGGAATTGGCGTGGGCGAAGTGTTCGGGCTTGTCGGTCGGAGAGTGATTGCGCGGGCCGAAGAAGATGTGACGAAGTCCAGACTCGTCTGTCAACGAGACGAGGGCGTTGCTTCTTTGAGCGGCAATGCCGGCGCCTGAAAGCCGAATCACGAGCGCGTCACTCTCCGGCGCATACAACGCGAGGAAGGCGGGGCCGTCGCCCGCCGCAAGATGACGTCGATACAGGGTCGTCAGCGCATCGCGCGCCTCGGGCGCAGTGAGCAGTTCGAGCTCGGTGCCGTCCGGGAACTTGACGTGCTGGTTGCGGATCCCGTTGTCGTGGGGACGCCCGGGTTTGAGCGCGAAGCCGAACGCCTGATAGCGGCGGGCCGCCGCCTCGAGGTCGTTCACGGCGATGACGATGTGGTCCAGGCCGGCGACGAGTGCCGGCGTGCCGCCCTGACGCGCAGCCGGGATCGTCGTGAAGCCCGGCGTCAGCGCGGTCAGCGCCAGGAGGCAAGCGAAGCCGAACGACGCGCGTCTGGCCACGGCTCTCCGATCAGCTGCCGCTGGGGAGCTCGACGCCAACGGCATGACGCAGCCGCCAGGCGTCACCGGACCAGACGAATACGTCCACGAACGCGGTCGCGCCTTCCACGATCGATCCGTCCTCGATCGAGACCCGGGCCTGCTGGACGCCCGTCAGCAGCGCAACCTCGCCGAGCACGTGTACCCGCAGGTCGTCGAGCCGCAGATCGAGGATGTTGTACGGCATGTCCTGGATCGCTTTCAGGAATGCGCCCCTGTCCTGATCGTCGGCGCCGCCGGGCGTGGAATGGATGAAGTCGTCGGTGAGCTCCACCGCCAGAGATTCGACATCTTTTGTTCTGATGGCTTCCACGATGCGATCTTCCGCCTCGCGAATCTGCGTCTCATGAATCTTCATGCGATCAAGCCTCCCACGACGAACGCGGGCACCTGGCCGCCGCCGGACGTGACGTTGGCCAGGCCGGTGGCGCTCAGGCGCGTGAGGTAGCCGCCCATTCGGCCGCGGAACAGATACGGCGCGAAGTCGACGAGCATGTCGCGCATGGTGACGCGCCCGCTGCAGCGTCGAACTGCGGGAAGATCTCGCGCCGCACCGGGATGCGCTCCTGCACGATCCAGGTCCCGGGCGGATCCCCCAGCGCCGCGTTCAACGCGGCATCCCACTGGCTGTCCGTACGTCTCCCAGCCCAGCACGACGCCCTTGCCGCCGTACTCGTCGTTGGGCTTCAGCACGAGCTGCTCGCGCCGGGCCTCGCGCCAGATCGAGGAGCCCGCCTCGCCGGCCGTCCTTGCTCGGTCGCGATGTCCGCCAGGACGCGTGTCCACGGCACGTGCGCGCGGATGATGGCGCGCTCCTCGGTCGGAGAAGAGCGCCGCGTTGCGCGGATCGGTCAGCACCGCGAAGAACGCCTTCTTGTGCGCGAGCTTGCACCGGAACGTGTTGGCCACGCAAACGGCGCCGGGCGCTGTAGGCGTCGACCAGCGCCGCGCATTCGTCGGGCCGCGCGAGGATGTCGTTGATGAGCACGCGACGATAGACCGAGATCGATCTTCGTGCCCTGCCCGCTCAGCACGCCGTTCTCGAACACCAGCTCGCGCGGATCGCAGACGACCGTCGGAACGCCGGCGGCGCCTGAACGCGTCCCGCAGGATCTCGAACTCGGTCCAGGTCGGGACCTCGCGCCAGTCGACGATCGCCATCGCCGGCGGGCTGGCGCGGCCGCCCCACTCCGCGGTAGCTGGCGAGGAGCGCCGCCAGCAGCGCGTCGATCGGCCGGTGGTACCGGACGCCGTGCCGTCTCGCGAAAGCGCGCCATCACCGGCAGCGCGTCGAACAGCTCCGCCAGCCGCTGCGTGTAGCCCGGACCGGCCGGCGACTCGGCGTTGTATTCGGCGAAGTGCAGCGAGTCCGGCAGCAGGAACGCGTCGAGGCGCGACGCGGTGCTCGCCGTCTCGTAGCCCGGGTCGATCTGGACCAGGCGGGTCTTCGGCCTCGGTCATGCCGAGCTGCGCGAACAGCGTCGGGCGACTCCATCGCCGCCTGCGACGACGCGCTCGCCCAGCGCGGCGATCGTCTCGGCCGCCGAGCGGATGCGCGCTTCGTCGCTGGCGCTCAGGAAGAACGGCCGGAGAAACGGGCAGTGGACGCGATCGCCGAACGTCAGCTTCCGGGCTCGCATCGACGCGGCGAAGCGCCGGCAGAACTTCGGGGTCAGCTCCTCGTCCGGGCTGCAGCAGCGCGTGCCACTCGGCAATCGAGATCCATGGGCACCGCTTGCGCTTACCCGATGCCTGGCGCGCCGGTGAATCCCGACGGCGGGCCGATGCCGAGCATCTCCTCCCAGCGCGGCCAGCACTGCGACGGATGCCCGTTGAGCGCCCGATCGATGACGAGCTCGGTCATCTTCTCGACGACGTGGCGAGAAGTAGAAGGGCGTGATGCGATCCCGCTCGAAGTCCGGCGCCGGATTCAGGTAGTCGATCGCGTACGGCACGTCGCCCTCGATCGCGAACTCGATCGTGTTCATCTCGTAGCCGAGCGCCAGGTTGATCGTCTGCGCGTCGCGCACGACGCGCGCGCCGACGCTCGGCGACAGGTACTCGTGCTCGACGAGATAGCGCCGCTCGCGCGGGATCGTAGGCGACCGGCGTGATGTCCGTCTTGCCGAACGTGAAGCAGCGGACGTACTTGTCGAAGTTGATGAACTGCTGGAGCGTCATGCAGTAGGGCGCCGTGCGGTCGTACGCCTCGAGCAGCTCGCTGCTTGTCGTTCACCTTGTAGACGTGCTTCCAGCCGCCGCCGGAATAGGGCTTGAGGATCGCCGGGCGCCCGACGTAGTCGAGCAGCCCGTCCCAGTCGACCGGGTAGACGCAGGTTGTGCAGCGACTCCGCCGTCAGGTCGATGTCGGCGGGATAGCCCTTCTGCGGCAGCAGCACGGTCCGCGGAATCGCCACGCCCAGCTTCGACATCACCGAGTAGTTGAAGTACTTGTCGTCGGCGGTCCACCAGAACGGGTTGTTGATGACGTAGGTGCCCTGCAGCACGGCGTGCTTCAGCGCGCCGCGGTAGTACTCGACCTCGTGCGAAATCCGATCGACGATCACGCGGTATGCCGCCGGCTCGTCCATCTTCGTGCCGCCGAGCTTCACCATCTCGGCGCCGATGCCGTGCGGCGCGCCGAGCTGGTTCACGCGCTGCGATGAAGGCGGAGGGAAAGCTGTACTCGCGCCCGCAGAGCAGCCCGACGGTCTGCGTTCTTCCACTCATGACGTCACCTTGACTCCCGCCCTCGTCTCCTCGACCAGGTGCTGCACGACGGCCTTCAGGTCGCCGGTCTGCCGAAAGACCGCGAGCTGACGATCGGCGCTCGTGCCCTCCCGCAGCACGGTGTGCACGTACTCGACCTCCCGGCGGCTTCCGAGGTCGTCGACCACGTCGTCGACGAACTCGAGCAGCTCGAGCGCGAGGTCCCGCATCGGCACTTCCGCGCGCTTGCCGAAGTCGACCAGCTTTCCGTCGAGCCCCCAGCGCGCCGCGCGCCACTTGTTCTCTTCGATCAGCGCCCGGCGATACAGCCGGAAGCCCAGGTTGCGGCCTCGCAGCCGGTACAGCTTGACGATGATCGCCTGGACCAGCGCGCCCAGCATGATCGCAACCTCGGGCTGCGTGGGCACGTCGCAGACTCTGAACTCGAGCGTCCCGAACGTCGGATGCGGCCGCACGTCCCACCAGATCTTCTTCGCATCGTCGATGCAGTGGAGATCGACGAGCAGGTTGACGTAGTTCTCGTACTCGCTCCACGACTCGAAGCGATCCGGCACGCCGGTCCGCGGGAAGCGCCGGAACACGGTCGTCCGGTACGACTTCAGGCCGGTGTCGCGGCCCATCCAGAACGGCGAGCTCGTCGAGAGCGCCAGCAGATGCGGCAGGAAATAGCGCACCTCGTTCATCAGATCGATCATCGTCGACCGATCCGGGACGCCGACGTGCACGTGCAGGCCGAAGATGAGCAGCGATCGCGCCAGCTGCTGCAGCTCTTCGACGATGCTGTCGTAGCGGACACCGGGAGAGAGGACCTGATCCTCCCAGTGGGAGAAGGGATGCGTGCCGGCTGCCGCGACGGCGAGGCCGACCCGCTCGGCGCTGCTGGCGAGCTCGCGCCGGATTCGCAGGATCTCGTCACGCAGCTCGGAGACGTCGGCGCAGATCTTCGTGCCTACCTCGACGATCGACTGGTGCAGCTCCCGCTTGATCTGATCGCCGAACACGGATGCGCCCGACGCGAGCAGTTCGGACACGTGCGAGCGAAGCTCCCCGCTCTGCGGGTCGACGATCTGGAATTCCTCCTCGACGCCGAGGGTAAAGCGGTGCATGAGCGGGATGATACTTTAAGAAGGTTCCCTGCTGCAGGGTGCTTCCTGGAGACTATTTGGACGACTTCGAGGACTTCCTGGAGGATGCCGCCCATTATCCGGGCGGCCATGCCGCAGGGATCGCTTTCCCTCGCTCCACTGCCGACGTGGTCGACGTCCTCGCCGGCGCCCGGGCCGTCCTGCCCATCGGCGCGCAATCCTCGCTGACCGGCGGTGCCACGCCGATGGGCGAGCTGATCCTCACGACGTCGAAGATGGCGCGCATCATCGATCTCGGTGCGGAGGTCAGGGGTGCCGGACACGGCACCATCACCGTCGAGCCCGGCGTCACCGTCGCGGCACTGCAGGAACGGCTGGCCGAGTCGGGCGCATGGTTTCCACCGGCTCCCACGTTTACCGGTGCGTGCGCCGGTGGCATCGTGGCGACGAACGCGGCCGGCGCCGCCACGTTCAAGTACGGCAGCATCCGCGACTGGGTCGAAGCGTTGACGGTCGTCCTCGCCGACGGCACTGTGCTCGACGTCAGCCGGGGCGCGCAGCGCGCGGTGCAGGGTCGGTTCGTCATCGACACGTCACGCGGTCCGGTGGTCATACCAGTGCCGACCTACGCGATGCCACGGGTCGCGAAGCGCTCGGCCGGCTATCACGCCGAGCCGGACATGGACCTCATCGATCTGTTCATCGGATCCGAAGGCACGCTTGGCGTGATCACGCGCGTCACGTTCCGCACCGTGTCGCCGGTCCCCCACGTGGCGTTCGCGCTGATTCCATGCCTGAGCGAGAGTCAAGGGCTTGGTCTCACCAACGCGCTGCGCGACGGCTCGATGATGACGTGGCGAACCCGGGACCCGAACGGCATCGACGTGTCGGCGATCGAGATGATGGATCGTCGATCGCTGGACATCGTCCGCGAGGACGGCGCCGGCCGGCGGCATGACGTCGCGATTCCGCGCCAGTGCGAACTCGCGCTGCTGGTCCAGCTCGAGATCGGCCGGTACTACCCCCGAAATCGCGTTTGCGCAGATTCAGGATGCGTTGACGGACGGGGCGGACTCTCCGCTCGCCGCCTTCTGCCGCGTCCTGGACGCCGCAGGCGTCCTCGCGGACACGGAGTTGGCGCTGCCAGGGAACAAACGCCGGGCAGACGATCTGCTCGCCGTCCGCGAGGCCGTGCCATCCGGCGTCAACCAGCGCGTCGGCGCGGCGAAACGTTCGATTGACGCGCGCATCGAAAAGACCGCCGCCGACATGATCGTGCCCTTCGATCGATTCGCCGAAATGATGGACATCTACCGGGGCGGGTTCGAATCGCGCGGCCTCGATTACGCGGTCTGGGGACACGTCTCCGACGGCAACGTTCACCCCAACGTCATCCCGCGATCCTTCGACGACGTGACGAAGGGCAAGGAGGCGATCCTCGAGTTCGGCCGTGGAGTCGCGCGGCTGGGCGGCTGCCCGCTCGCCGAGCACGGCGTCGGGCGGAATCCGATCAAGCAGGCGCTCCTCGGTCAGCTGTACGGCGATGAAGGCATCGAAGAGATGCGCGCGGTCAAGCGCGCGCTCGATCCTGATTGGAAGCTCGCGCCCGGGGTAATCTTCGAGAAGCGTTGAGGCCGCTTCGCGACCTGCTCACTTGTCTCTTCCAACGTATCGTTCCGGGTTCTGATCGAACCGCTCCTTGCAGCGGATCGCGCAGAAGTAGTAGGTCTCTCCCTGATACTCGCTCTGGCCGGCAGCGGTGCTCTCGTCGATCATCATGCCGCACACGGGATCCTTGACCATGAGGGCCTCCTAATTACATGTTATCGGTTGTCGGTTATCGGGTTTTGGGTTTTGGGTTTTCGGTTTTCGGTTTGTTGGTTATCGGTTCGGCGGTTCGGCTTGGAGGTTCGGGGATGAGTCTTTTGAAGCTGATTGCGCAATGGCCGCTGCTCAGGCAGATCGCCACGGGCGGTGACGGGACGGGTGTCGAGGCCATGAGCGATCGCACGCTCCAGCTCAGGCCGCGACACGAGGCGGCGGAGGTGACGCGATCCGTGTGTCCGTACTGCGCCGTCGGCTGCGGCCAGCTCATCTTCCATCGCGACGGTCAGGTGATCTCTGTCGAAGGCGATCCTGAATCGCCGATCTCGGAGGGGCACCTGTGCCCGAAGGGCGCCGCGACACGCGAGCTCCTGACCCACGCGGCGCGGAGTACTCGCGTCAGGTACCGGGCGCCACGGGCGTCGGGTTGGATCGACCTCGACCTCGAGACGGCCATGGACATGGTGGCCGAACGCGTCTGGGATTCACGGGAGCGCCACTTCGAGGAGGAGCGCGCCGATGACGGTTCGCCGGCGCCGCTCATGCAATGCCGATCCATCGCCCATCTCGGCGGCGCGACGCTCGACAACGAAGAGAACTACCTGATCAAGAAGCTCTTCACCGGCGGCCTCGGGATGGTCGCGATCAGCAACCAGGCCCGAATATGACATAGCTCCACGGTGCCCGGTCTGGGCACATCATTCGGACGCGGCGGCGCGACAACGGCCCAGCAGGATCTGGTGAATGCGGACGCGATCCTGATCATGGGATCGTCGATGGCCGAGAACCATCCCGTCGGATTCCGGTGGGTCATCAAGGCCCGCGAGCGCGGCGCCACGATCATCCACGTCGACCCGCGCTTCACGCGGACGTCGGCCATGGCGGACATGTGGGTTCCGCTGCGCGCAGGCAGCGACACGGTGTTCCTCGGCGCGCTCGTGAACTTCGTCCTCGCACGCGATCTCTTCTTCCACGACTATGTCGTGCACTACACGAACGCTCCGACGCTCATCCACGAGGGCTATGCCGACACCGAGGATCTGAACGGTCTTTTTTCAGGGTGGGATCCCGGTGCCGGGAAGTACTCGCCGGACACGTGGGCGTATCGCAAGGCAGGCTCACAGAAGGACGCCGGCCAGGAAGCCGAGCGCGGCGGCCACGGCAAGGAGCTCGGCGCAGGGTCGTCGACGCCCAGCGATCCCACGAGCGATCCCACGCTGCAACATCCACGCTGTGTGTTTCAGATCCTCAAGAGGCACTTTGCCCGCTACACACCCGAGATGGTCGAGAAGGTCTGCGGCGTGCCCACGGCCGACTTCCTTCGCGTGGCCGACGCTTACTGCCGCGAGTCGGGTCCCGATCGAACAGCGACCATCTGCTACGCGGTCGGCTGGACGCAGCACTCGGTCGGCGTTCAGATCATCAGGACCGCGGCGATCCTCCAGCTGCTGCTCGGAAACGTCGGCCGGCCCGGCGGCGGCATCCTGGCCCTGCGCGGCCACGCGTCGATCCAGGGGTCGACCGACATCCCCACGCTGTACGACATCCTTCCCGGCTACCTGCCGATGCCGGTGTTCGGCGGCGACTCACGCACGCTGCCCGATTACCTGCGCAAGCATCGTGCGGAGACCGGCTGGTGGGCCAACTTCGACAAATACGCCGTCTCACTGCTGAAAGCCTGGTACGGCGACAAGGCCTCCGCGGCCAACGACTTCGGCTTCAACTGGCTGCCGCGCATCAGCGGCGACCACTCGCACTTCGGCTACTGGCTCGAGATGGCCGACGGAGCGGGACCGCTGGAAGGGCTGTTCATCATGGGACAGAATCCGGCGGTCGGCGCCCCCAACGCGCGGCTCGAGCGTCGCGCGCTCGCCAACCTGAAGTGGCTCGTCGTCCGGGACATGGTCGAGAGCGAAACGGCGACGTTCTGGCTCGATTCGCCGGAGGTCCGGCGTGGAGAGCTGGAGACGCACGCGATCGAGACCGAGGTGTTCTTCTTTCCTGCCGCAGCGCATGCGGAGAAGGACGGCTGTTTCACGAACACGCAGCGCCTTCTTCAGTGGCACGACAAAGCTGTGGATCCACCAGGTGACGCGCGCAGCGATGCCTGGTTCGTCTATCACCTCGGCCGGCGTCTCAAGGCGCGCGCTGCGCGAAGCCGGCGAGGGCGGAACGCGGGCCTGAACGCGCTGACGTGGAACTACCCGACGGAAGGACCTCATGACGAGCCGTCGATAGACCATGTGCTGCAGGAGATCAACGGAAGGACGATCGCCGACGGCCGGCTCGTCGACGGCTTCCGCGCGCTCGACGCGAACGGCGGCACGGCGTGCGGCTGCTGGATCTATTCCGGCGTCTATCCGGAGTCGGGACGCAATCGCGCGCGCGAGCGACGCGCATCAGGCCCGTACGGACATGGCTGGGGGTTCGCCTGGCCGGCGGACCGGCGGATCCTGTACAACCGCGCGTCGGCGGCGCCGGACGGCAGGCCGTGGAGCGATCGCAAGAAGCTCGTCTGGTGGGACGAAGACACGCGCGAGTGGACCGGGCTCGACACGCCTGACTTCACCAGGGACAAGCCGCCGACCTACACGCCGCCGCCCGGCGCGTCGGGCGACGCCGCGCTGGCCGGTGACGCGCCGTTCATCATGCACTCTGACGGCCTCGGCTGGATCTGGGTGCCGACCGGCCTGAAGGACGGCCCGCTCCCCGCGCATTACGAGCCGCTCGAATCACCGGTCGCCAATCGGCTGTACCGGCAGCAAACGAACCCGTCTGCTGATCCCAAGGAGCGCGCCGACAACCCGTACGCGCGGTCGCCGGGAGATCCGGACTATCCGCACGTCCTGACCACGTACCGGCTGACCGAACATCACACGGCCGGCGGCATGTCGCGCACGCTCGCGCGCCTCTCCGAGCTGCAGCCGGAGCTCTTCTGCGAGATCTCACCGCAACTCGGCGACGAGATCGGCGCGGACAACGGCGAGTGGGTGACGATCACTACGCCGCGCGGGCGGATCGAGGCGCGAGCACTCGTCACATCCAGGATGCGGCCACTTCTGGTGGACGGGCGAACCATTCACCAGGTCGGCTTGCCATATCATTTCGGCGGCCGCGGGCTCGTCCGCGGTGACGTCGTCAACGATCTCGTCGCCATCTCGGAGGAACCGAACGTCCGCATCATGGAAGCAAAAGCGCTGGTCTGCAACGTATCGGTGACCCGATGGCCACGACCGGGTTCCTGACGGATTCGACCGTCTGCATCGGGTGCAAGGCGTGCGAGGTCGCCTGCAAGGAGTGGAACGACGTTCCGAGCGGCGGGTTCCGCATGAGCGGCTTCTCCTACGACAACACGGTCGGCCTCGGACATTCGACGTGGCGGCACGTGAAGTTCATCGAACGCCACGGGGAGCCGGCCGGCGCGGCCGACGCCGGCTATCGCAGCAACGCGTTCCGCTGGGACTTCTCCTCCGACGTCTGCAAGCACTGCGAGAACGCCGGCTGCCTCGAAGCCTGCCCCACCGGATCCATCGTCCGGACCGAATTCGGCGGTGTGTTCATTCAGCCCGATGTCTGCAACGGCTGCGGCTATTGCGTCGTCGCATGTCCGTTCGGGGTCGTGGATCGAAGGCCGGACGACGGGCGTGCGTTCAAGTGCACGTTCTGCTACGACCGTCAGAAGGTCGGACTCAAGCCGGCGTGCGCGACCGCCTGCCCCACCGAATCCATTCAGTTTGGCGACCTCGACGATCTGCGCGCCCGAGCCGAACGTCGGCTCGAGGAGCTGCGCGCCCGCGGCATCGAGGATGCCGTTCTGTACGATGCGCGGGACACGAGCGTCGGCGGGACGCATGCGATGTTCATCTTCCGCGGTCACCCCGAGGAGTACAATCTGCCGTCGGCGCCGGAGGTGCCGACCGTGCACCTGCGATCGGGGTGGCAGTCTGCAGGCCTGGCAGCCGGGCTGATGCTGGCGGCAACCGCGTTCGCATTCCTGGCGGGACGCGGGTCGCGCTGATCCAGCTCATTGATGCTGAAACTGATTCTCCTCATCCCGGCCGTCGTGCTGCTCGCGCTCGGGGCCGAGGGCCTGTACCACGCCGCGATCAGTCGTGAAACCATTTCAATCCCCTGCGACCAGTTCGTGCGGGCGCACCCGTCCTCGCACCGGCTGCGCCTGACCGGCTGCCAGATCGACGTGGCCGGTGCCGGCTACCGTGAGTCACGCGGCCAGATCCAGGAGCTCTTCCTGCCCGCGCGTCCGACGAACGCGCTGACGCTGCCGGCGCCGATCGTGGCGGCGACGCGCGACCCGGCTGCGATCGCGCTGGCGCAAGGCATCTTCGGCGGCGGACGCGTTCCCGCGCCCGACCAGTCCCTCGCCGTCATGCAGAAGGTCGTGACCGTTCTGCGCGCGTCGAACGAGCTCGACGGCCTGGAGCGCGCGGGGGTGATGGAACGTTTCCGATCGCGACGGATTCTCTCGGGGCTTGCGACACCGGTCGCGGCGGACGCGGCGCTCGTCGATCTCAACGGATCCCCGGACCTGGTGAAGCCCGCGCTGGCCGCGGGCGCCGGGCTGCTGCTCGTGCTGATTTCCGTGATGCTCTCACGCCGCCCTCGAGCCTCGAAACCGGCCGTCAGCACGGCCGAACCGCTTCCGGCCGCGGCGGCGCCCATGGAACCGGTGCCGCAGAACGATCCGCCAGCTCCGCCTCAGCCGACACCGCTCGCCGTGACGCTGCCGGGATTGTTGCTGTTGAATCTCGACGTCGCAGCCGGCCCGGAAGCGATCGAGGCCGCGCCGCCCCTGGGATCGCGCGGCGACGTTGTCGCGATTCTGTGCGGAGTCATCACGGACCTGCAGGTCGACGCCGCACAGCGCGTGCTCAAGCGACCCGATCGGTCGGTCACGATAGACCTGGGCGCGCACGACGACGTGCAGACTGCGGTCGTTCAGACCCGCGGCGAGGCGGGGGTCGCGCTCGTGAAGGAAGTCCTCGACATGACCGGCTGGCGAGCGTTTGCGCCGAAGACCGGCCTGTTCGTCACGGCGGCGGATCTCGCGGCGCTTGCGGCTTTGGCGCACGAAGACACGAGCGATCGGCCACCTCAGAAATCCGATGGATGACGCGCGGAGTGACGAACGCGAGCGACGACTCGAGCAGATTCGTCGCGAAGCCGCGGACCTGGGTCGCGTCGACCGTCCAGGCATTCAGCCGGCAGGCTCACCCCTGCCGCCCGTGCCGGTCGAGGGCGGCGGCTATTACGGCCAGCCGCTGCTGAAAGCGCCGGTGTGGACGTGGGAGATCCCCGCCTATTTTTTCGTGGGTGGCGCGGGCGGCGCCGCGGCGGTGATCGGAGCCGTCGCGCGAGCGGCCGGCGCGAGCGAAGCGCTCGTCCGCGATGCGCGCTGGATCGCCGCGGTCGGCGGCGCGGCGTCGCCGCCGCTGCTCGTGTCGGATCTGGGCAGGCCCGAGCGATTCCTGAACATGCTCCGCGTGTTCAAGGTCCGGAGCCCGATGTCGGTGGGCGCGTGGACACTGGTCGCGTTCACGCATGCGTCGGGCGCCGCCGCATTTGCGGACGTCGCGCGCCGGGCGAGCGGCGGCCGTCTCCCGGTGAAGGTCGTGGGAGACGCCGCGGAAGTCGTTGCCGCCGCGACGGGCCTCGTGCTGGCGACTTATACCGGAGTGCTGATCGGCGCCACCGCCGTACCGGTGTGGTCGCAGAACGTGCAGCTCCTGCCGATCCATTTCGGCGCGTCAGCGCTCGGCACTGCCGTCTCGCTGCTCGAGCTGATGGGTCATCGCGACCGCGCGCTCAACAACCTCGGCATCGGCGCAGCCGCCACCGAAACGGTCATCGGCCTTGCGCTGGAGGGTCAGGACGATCCCACGCTCGATCCACTCAAGAAGGGGTGGTCTGGACGGGTGACGCGACTGGGCGGCGTGCTGTCCGGACCGCTGCCGCTGGCGCTGCGCGTCCTCGGACGACGTTCGATGGCCGCGCGACGCGCGGCCGCGGTTTCCACGATCGCAGGATCGCTGTTGACGCGCGTCGGGTGGCTCGCGGCCGGCCGTGAGTCGGTGGCGCGCCGCGTTTGAACAGGAGAAGGGGACGGGTCCTACGCGTTCACCGCAAGCGACCGCGGTATCCGCGCTGACTCGGCGATCGCGTGCCCCAGCCGTCGCGCCGCGTCGTCGATTGCCGTGGGCAGCACGCTGGAGAAGCAAATCCGCAACTCCGACTCGCCCGCGGGGTCGGGATAGAACGCGTGCCCCGGTACGAACGCCACTCCGCCGGCGAGCGCGCGGTCCAGCACCACCCGGGCGATGAGGCCCATCGGCAGCCTGCACCACAGGTAGAGCCCGCCCTGCGGCCGCCCGAACCTGAGCGCGGCCGCCGGCACGTGACGCTGCAGCGCGCTCTGCATCACCGTCGCGCGTCGCGCGTGCTCGGCGCGAAGCGTCCGAAGGTGGGTGTCGAAGTTGCCATCGCGAATCAGCCGCGCCATCACGAACTGTCCGAGGTTCTGGGTATGCGGATCGAGCCGCTGCTTGATGATCGCGATCTGATCGACGATCGACGGCGCGGCCGAGAGCCACCCCAGTCGCAGTCCCGGCGCCAGGACCTTCGAAAAACTGTTCAGGTAGATGACGATGTTCTGCGCGTCGAGCTCGCGCAGCGATGGCGGAGGCTTTTCGGTGAAGTAGAGCTCGCCGTACGTGGCGTCCTCGACGATCGGGACGCGATAGCGCTCCGCCAGGTTCAACAGCTCCCGGCGTGCGCGGATCGGCATCGTGACGCCCGTCGGGTTCTGGAACGTGGGGTTCGTGTAAATCAGCTTCGGTCGATACCGGACGAGCACGTCTTCGAGCTCGTCCATGTCGGCGCGCGCGACGTCCCATCCGATCAGCTTCGCGCCGGCGGCGCGGAACGACTGAATGGCGCCAAGGTATCCGGGACGGTCGATGATGACCGCATCGCCGGGATCGACGAGGCAGCGCGCCAGGAGATCGAGGCCCTGCTGCGCGCCCGCCAGGATCAGCACGCTCTCGGCGGGTACGCCGAATCGCTCGGCGATCGCTTCGCGGAGCGCCGGTTGTCCCTCGGTCGGGCCGTGCCGCCACACCGCCATCGCCTCGCGCCGCAACACGTGATCGATCGCCTGCTGAAACGCGGCGGTTGGAAAACAGTCGATAGCCGGCTCACCGGCGGCCAGCGACAGGACGCGGGCATCGGACGAATGCCGGATGGTGTCGCGCAAGATCGAGTCGCTCGATCGCAGCGCGGCGGCGGCAATCTTCCCGCGCCACGCGAACGGCGCGCCCGTGGGATCGGGGGCGGCGCAGACGAACGTGCCGCGTCCCACGTAGCCGCGGAGCAGGCCGCGCGATTCGAGCTCGCGGTAGGCGCTGACCACCGTCGTTCGGCTGATGCGCAGGCGCAGGGCGAGCTCACGCTCCGGCGGGACGCGCGCGCCCGACGGCAGATCCCCGCGGGAAATCGCCGATTCCAGAAGGCTGACCAGATGTCCGTATAGCGGCCGGGTCGTCCGCACGAACTGCCGCTCGAGCTGCTGAAGCATGGAGCCTCCGCCGACCAGCGTGGATCAGGTGGCAGGTCCAATGTCACTCCAATCGACCATTGGCCCATGCATTAGATGGATTCATGCCTCACATTACTGAGGTTCATGAATAGCTGGCACCGGTCCAATCAGGGATCGGTGCAGTCCAATCCGCTAATCCAGGTCCTCTTTCGTGAGGTCGGTGTTGATGGCAAACGCTGCTTCTGCGCCTTCTGCCGCGGCGACGACAACCCACTGGACGGCGCGGGAGGCATCGCCGGCCACATAGAGCCCGGGAACGTGCGTCGTCTCGTACTTGCCGGTGCGCACCGTCCCCTTCTCCGTGAACTTGCAGCCCAGACGGATCGCCAGGTCGGATTGCTGTGTCTGCCCCGTGGTGAAGAACATCGCGCGACGCGGCAGCCGCTCGCCGGTCCGGAGCACCACGTGCTGGAGGATGCCGTTCGCGCCTTCCAGCTTTGCGATGCGCTCCTCGCGAAGCACGATATCGTTGCGTTTCAGCGTCGCGAGACCCTCGTCCGGGATCTGCGAGGGTCCGTCAGTGAACAGGACCAGGTCGCGGCTCCACTGCGTCAATTCCAGCGCGAGGCCAAGCCCGCGATCCGCCGCACCGTACACGGCAATGGGCGCATCGCGCACTTCCCAGCCATCGCAGTACGGGCAATGAAACACGCTTCGCCCGAAGAGTTCCCGGCAGCCGTCGATCTCGGGCACGTTGTCCACGACGCCGGTGGCCAGGAGGAGCCTGCGCGCGCGCAATCGCTCGCCGGATGCCAGCGACACTTCGAAGCGCGTGTCGTCCAGGCGCTGCGCGTCGACGACCTCGATCGACCGCGTCTCGACCGTGTCGTACCGCGTCAGTTCCTCTCGAGCGAGCGTCAGGAATTCGAGCGGCGGGATGCCATCGCGCGTGAGGTAGCCATGCATGGCCTGCGACGCCGCGTTCCTCGGCCTGCCCGTATCACACAGGAGCACCGATCGCCGGCACCGGCCGAGCATCAACGCGGCACTGAGGCCGGCGGGGCCGCCGCCCACAATCACGACGTCGTACATGATGGGTCCTTGTAGCGAAGTGTCTAGCCGGCGGGGAACGGGATCGGCGGCTTATCCGGCAGCCACCACCTGAAATCCTTCGGCCTCTCGCAGGCTCGCGAGATCCGGATCCCGGCGCACGCGTGCCGCGGTCAGCGCCGGCAGGGCCTTCGCGACGCGCTCGAGCGATTCGAGCGCGCGATCCGGATCGCCCCTGAGCGCGTACATGCAGGCGACGTAGTACCGCGTGAACGGATCGTCGCCGCCGCGCGCCAGGCGCGCATCGAACACCTTCTGCGCGCGATCGAAGTGCCGGGCCGCGTCGGCCGGCCGATCCAGCCGGTGATACGCGGCGCCCAGCTTGATGTTCAGCTCGATGGTCGTGCGCTCCTTCAGCGCGTGATCGCTCGAGCCGATGAATGCGAGCCCGCGTTCGTACTCACGGATGGCGTCGTCGTAGCGGCCCTGAAGGTAGTACACGTAGCCCAGTCGGGTATTGGCGCCGACCACCTGAAGGCCCGCGTTGCCCGAGATGAACTGATCCTGCAGCTCGACGGCGCGCTTGCAGACGCGCTCGGCCTCCTCGTACCGGCCCTCCCAGGCCAGGAGCAGTCCCAGCTGCAGGTAGCTGTAGCCGGCCTCCGGGTTGAGTTCGATGGACCGCTCGAACTCGGGAATCGCGGCCGCGAAATCGCCCTTGCCGACCCAGTACGCGCGCGCGAGCCCCTGGTGCGCCTGATCGCTCTCGGGATCGAGACGAATCGCCTCTTTGATCGCGACGATCGCCTCGTCCACGCGCCCGAGCGTGAGCAACGCGGATCCCAGCCAGTCGTGCGCATCAGCCAGCTGCGGATTGATGGAGAGCGCGCGCCGCTCCATCTCGATCCCCTTGAGCACGAGGTCGTCCAGGCCCATGAACGAGCCTTTGAGCTGGTACACCCCGCCCAACGCGGCCCACGCCGCGGCGTACTCCGGGATCGTGACGTGTCGCGTCCTCGAACGACGCGAGCGCCCGCTCGATGGAATCGCGGGTCGCCAGGCGGAGGTTCATCATGCCCCGCGCGTAGCTCTCGTACGCCTCCACCGACCGGGTTTCCTGGCGCTCGATTCCGGCAATCTCCGTCCCGCGCAGCGCCAGGTTCAGACCCTGGCTCAATTCGAAGACGATTTTGTCCTGCAGCGCGAAGATGTCGCCGATCCGGCCGTCCACCTTGACGGTGCGCTGCACCTGGCCGGTGTCGACCTCGACGAAGTTCGTGGTGATCCGCACCATCTCGCCTATCCGCTGGAACCCGCCGACGACGACCCAGGTGGCGCCGAGCCGCCGGCCGACGTCGATCGCCAGCGACTCGTCGAGGTGCGCATCGGAGCCGACGCTGCGGAGCGCATCGAACACGCGCGCCCGGCCGATGAGCGTCAGGCCGCGCACGTTCTTCAGATCGGAGCTGACGGTTTCCGCAATGCCCGTCCCGATCCAGTCGTCGGCATGCTCGCGCGTGATGTTGGCGAACGTCATCACGGCGACCGAGCGCTCGACGGCTGGCGTGACGGCGGTCCCGCCCGCCGCGACACGGCTCGTCGTGCCGCGCGGCGCCTTGTCGAGCTCGAGCGCCACCGTCCGGAGGTCCTGCTGCATCTCGCGCGCGGACTGATACCGGAACGTCGGCGACTTCTCGAGCGCCCGCGCGACGATCGCGTCGAGGGATGCTGGAACGCCGGCGCTGAACCGCGACGGCGGAGGCGGCACTTCGTGCAGGATCCGATCGATGATCTCGGTCGGCGATCCGCCGACGAACGGCACGCGTCCGGATGACAGCTCGAAGAGCACGATGCCGAGCGAGAACAGATCGGCTCGATGATCGATCGGTCGCCCGAGCGCCTGTTCGGGCGCCATGTAGGACACGGTGCCCACCACCACTCCCGCCATGGTCACCTGGGGCGTCGTCGTCGAAGACGAAGTGGCCTGATCGGGCGTGAGGAATTTCGCGAGACCGAAATCGAGGACCTTCACGAGGCCGCGCTCGGTCCACATCAGATTCGCGCTCTTGATGTCGCGATGGACGATGCCGCGTCCGTGCGCTTCGTCGAGCGCGTCCGTGACCTGAAGCCCGACTTCGACGACCTCGCGCACGGGCAGCGGTCCCTTCGACACGCGTGATGAGAGCAGCTCGCCTTCGACGTACTCCATCACGATGAAGTCGGCGCCGCTCGACTCGCCGATGTCATAGGTGACCGCGATGTTCGGCGATCGGAGCAGGGACGCGGCACGCGCCTCGGTGAGCAGGCGCGCGCGGCTCTCGGGATCGGCTTTCAGCGCGTGTGGCAGGAACTTGAGCGCAACGGACCGGCCGAGACGGATGTCCTCGGCGCGATACACTTCACCCATGCCCCCGGCGCCCAGAAGCTTGTCGATGCGGTAGTGCTGAACCGTCGTGCCGATTGCGTTCACAGAAGAAGCCGAGCGTTGGAGTCCGGTGCCCACGGGTACTCAGAATGAGACGCGCCGGGCCGTCCTGACGATCCCAAGGGTACAAGTATAGTGAGATCGACCGTCTGGCTCCGCTTGACCCTCGAATCGTTACAAGGATCACCACCGGAATGAGACCCCTCGCCCGTTTATGCGTTACAGCCGCGCTCGCACTGCCCGCCCCGGCCGTAGCGCAGCAACCCACACCGATGCAACACGATCACGCCGCCATGCGGTCGCCCGGCTGGCACTTCATGCAGGACGGTGTCGTATTCTTCAACATCAACCATCAGGGCGGCGACCGTGGCGGTGATGAGTTCGCGGTGCAGAACTGGTGGATGGGCATGGCCCAGCGTTCGAGCGGGCGGCACTCGCTGCGGATCGCACTGATGCTGAGCCTCGAGCCCGCGACGCTGGGCGAGGACGGGTATCGCGAGATCTTTCAGACCGGTGAGACGTTCAACGGATTTCCGCTGATCGATCGCCAGCATCCGCACGACTTCCTGATGCAGGCTGCCGTCACGTGGCGGATGGCGCTCGGACGCGGATACTCGATGACGCTGGCCGGCGCGCCCGTCGGCGAGCCGGCGCTCGGCCCTGTGGCGTTCATGCACCGCGCATCGGCGTTCGAGAATCCGACGGCTCCGCTCAGCCACCACACCGTGGATTCGACACACGTGTCGATGGGGGTGCTGACGGGCGGGATCGACCGCGGACCCTGGCAGGTCGAAGGCTCGGTGTTCAACGGGCGCGAGCCGGACGAGCAGCGCTGGGACCTGATGGATCCGGGTCCGCTCGATTCCTGGTCGGTGCGCGGATGGTTTCGACCCACTGCTGAATGGGCGTTCCAGGTGTCGCACGGATTCCTGACCGAACCGGAAGCAACGGAACCAGGCGACATCCGCCGGACGACCGCGTCCGCGTCATGGATGCCTCGCCGCAGTGACGGCTGGACCGCGGCGTCCGCGATCTACGGCCGCAACAACAAGCGGGGCGGAGATTTCAACGCGTTCCTCGGTGAGCTGACGCACGTCTTCGGTGCGAACACGGCGTACGGGCGCTTCGAGGCCGTGCAGGTCGAGAGCAATCTGCTCCGCTTCGGCATCCACACCTTCATCATGTCGTCGAAAGCGAGCCACGTGCCGGACACCGGCGAAGGGCGCGACACGCTGACGACCGTGACGATCGGCGGCGTGCGGACGATCGCGAAGCCCTGGGGCATCGACCTCGCAGCGGGTGGCGACGTCACGTTCTATGCGGTGCCGGAGGTCCTGAAGCCGATCTACAGCGATCGTCCGGTCTCGTTCCACATCTTCTTCCGCGTGCGCCCGCCGGCACCCTCGGGCCGGATGCTGGACATGACGATGACGCGGTAGGCTTCCGGTCTACCTGGCTTTGGATCCCAGCCACGCGTCGCGGAACGCTTTCTGTTCGGGCGTCAGCGTGCCGCCGGTCGCTTCCACGGGCGCGGCTTCCATCGTCGGATCTTCCGCGAGCACGACGGTCGCTGTCACTGGAGCGCCGGCGCGACGCTTGACCGTGAGCGTCAGCCGGTCGCCGGGCTTATGGGCCTTGAGCGCGGCCTGCAGCGCGCCGCCGGTGATCGACGCGCCGTTGATGTCCACGATCACGTCGCCCTGATCGAGTCCGGCCTCGAACGCCGGCGACCCCCACGGCACGAGGTTGGTGATCGCCCCGTTCGCATCCACGTTCGCAAGACCCATCCATGCCGCGCCCGGATTGCGCTTGCGGAAGACGAACCCGGCGCGCGCGAGCAGCTTCGCGTAGTCAGCGACCTCGCGGCCTTCGATGTACTTGTCGAAGAACGTGTCGGCGAACGCGCGATCGCCGGAGACCTCCGCGAGCCTGTCGCGTGCGTCCTTGAGCGTGTACGGATGGCCAACCAGCCCGGGCGCCGGCCCGCCGGGCTTGCCGTGGACGCGCCACATGGCCCGCATGTAATCGTCCAGCGAGAGCTTGCCGCCGGATCGATCGCGCAGGCTCAGGTCGAGCGCGAGCGCGATTGCCGCACCGTACGTGTAGTACGAGATGACCGTGGTCGTGAAGTTCGTGCGATCGACGGTGCGGCCGCCGTCGATGAACGGCGCCATTTGGCTCATGGCGACCGCGGATCGGAACTGCCGGCCCGCGCCGGTCATGATGGCGTTGGCCGATCGCGCAAGGCCGGCCCCGGCGCGTTCCGGAGCCTCGAATCCCGCCCGAGCCATGATCAGGTTGCCGTAGTACTGGGTGAAGCCCTCCGCGAGCCAGAGCTCGCCGGACACGCTCGAGTCCTCGAAATTGAACGGCTCGAGCGATTTCGGACGGATCCGCTCGACGTTCCACGCGTGGAAGAACTCGTGCGCGACCGTGTCCAGCACATCGTCGACCATCCCCGGAGCGCGGAGCGAGACGGGCGCCGCAACCACCGTGCTGTTCCGGTGCTCCATGCCATCACCGCCGCCCCACGGCACGTAATCGCCGAGGAAGGTATAGGTGCCGGTCTCGAACTCCGGAAACTCGCCGAATACCGCGCCGTGCTCGCGGACGATTTTCTCGGCGCCGGCGGCGTACGCATCCACCTCGGCGTCAGAGGCGTCGTGGTGGACGGTCGCCCTGATCGTGAATTCCTTCCCATCGGCGTTGCGCACCTTGAAGGTCCGCACGCTGTGCGCGCTGAGCTCCGTCGGACTGTCCATCAGGTACTGCAGGTTGGGTGCCGTGAACGTCCACGCGTCGGCCGTGGGGAACAACTGCGTCGCAGGGACCCACGAAAGACCCGGCGGCGCCGCGAACGTGATCCGTACGGGACGCGCGTCGTACCCGCGCGCCCACAAGAGCGTCGCCGGCATGTTCATGTGGGCGTGAGTCGTATCAATCCCGAGATACGTTCCATCGACGGTGTCGCCGTAGACTTTGTAGACGATGCGCACCGTGCCGTTGTGACCGGTGACGTTCCACTGGTGCGGATTCGGCCGTGTCGTCGCCAGTTCCTTCCCGGCGCCGTCGAACGCGTGCAGGTCGAACACGTTCTTCGCGTACTCGTGCTGCGCGTAGCGTCCCGGCGACGAGCGGCTCATCCGCGTTTCGAGCGTCGACTGCGTCACGTCCGGGAACGTGACGTCCACCTGCGCGTAGTGATGCTCGGGTGCGGGGAACGAGACGCGATAAGTGACGGGAGTCTGCGCGGATGACGTTTGGGCCGACGCGAGCGACGTAAGCGACGTAAGCGACGTAAGCAAGATGAGCGCGATCGAAACAGCGGTACGCATAGGGACAGGTCTCCGGGGTCGAAGACAGAGCTTGCGCGATCGTACCACGCGACATGGTCTATCCGAGGATCTTCGCCCCTTCTCGGACTCCCCCACACGCGCTCTCGCCCTTCGACGTCGCTCAGGGCGACCCTGAGCCTGTCGAAGGGTCGCGCGCCGCGTCGTGGTTCGACTATGCTCACCACGCCCTGAGCGAAGTCGAAGGGCGCCGGCGCGCTTCCGCCTACGCCACAGCTTCGGCGAGACCTCGCCGTAGCGCCTCCGGCGCGGAGGCGGGCGCGATGCTCGCTCGCATCGTGGAACGGGCGGCAGGTTCATGAGCCAGTTCTAGGCGGCCAGCCCCGTTTCAGTTCGCACCGCGCGGATTCTGCCGCCGGCGCGCCAGGATCCAGGCGTACACGAGCACGAGGGCCACGACGTTCGACCAGAACACGCGCGGGTCCGTCCAGGTCAGCCCCTCCATGCGCCAGTACCGAGATCGGATAGAACGGCTGCGTCTGGTACCGTTCGTGGGTCGGGATGTCCAGCAGGATGTGGAGCGCATAGGGCACCGCGAGCCAGGCCCAGCGCCGCCAGCGCGTCATCAGAATCACGCTCGTGACGACCGCCAGCAGCACCAGGCTGTGCGTGTTCACGTAGTAGCGGTAGTAGGCGTCGACCAACTCGGGCGGCAGCGGCGGGCCGTCCACGCGCCAGATGCTTCGATCGCGACCCACCGACAAAGCCGACCACCCGTGTTCGAGCACGCGCTCGGTCGTACTCGGGATGAACCACAGCAGGTCCGGTGCCGCGCCCGCGAGCGCAGCCCACCATTTCAGGTCGCGCTGCCTGTTCAACACGGCATAGCCCCACGCGGCGTGTGACAACGTATCCAATGCCGAACCCTCCCCGGACTTCCAGACCTCCGAACTCCCAGCCCTCCGAGCCCCCGAGTCCCCGAGTCCCCGAGTCCCCGAGTCCCGAACCTCCGGTAATATCACCGGCGTTGCCCGACCTTCAGCCTACCCTGACTCGCACCAACGCCGTCGCCATGGTGGCCGGCACGATCATCGGCGCCTCTATTTTCGTGCAGCCCTCCGAGATCGCGCGGCACCTGTCGACCCCGACCGCGATCATGCTCGTCTGGCTCGCGTGCGGCGTGCTGACGCTCTTCGGCGCGCTCGTGTGCGCCGAGCTCGCCTCCGCGTTCCCGCAGACCGGCGGCCTCTACGTCTTCCTGCGGGACACATTCTCACCGCTCGCGGGCTTCCTCTGGGGCTGGGCGATGTTGTGGAGCATGCACACCGGCATCATCGCGGCGATAGCGCTGGTATTCGCCCGCTACACCGCCTACTTCGTGCCGGTGGGCGACACCGGGATCCGGATTATCGCGGTGCTCGTGATCGTCGCCCTGTCGGCGCTGAACTACATCGGCGTCCGTGCCGGCAGCCGCGTGCAGACGGCCCTGACTGCGGCGAAGATTCTCGCGATTGCCGTCATCATCGTCTTCGTGCTGCTTGTGTCCTCGCTCTCCGGCCTCCATTCTTCGGCCGGTTCGGATAGCCGGGCGCTCGCGCCGACGGGCCTCAGCGAGTTCCTCCTCGCCATGGTCGCAGGACTCTTCGCCTACGGCGGATGGCACATGGTCACCTACACCGCCGGCGAGACCGTCATGCCGGCACGGACGATCCCGACCGCGCTCGTGTGGGGCGTCGCGATCGTGACGACGTGCTACCTGGCGATGAATCTCCTGTACCTGCGCTGTACTTCCGCTCGAGTCGGTGCGGACGTCGACGCGGATCGCGGCGGACGCCGCAGATGCCGTCGCGGGGCGCGGCGGATCCGCCGTCATGGCCGGTCTCGTGATGATGTCGTCGCTCGGCGGCCTCACCGGCATCGTGCTGACAGGGCCGCGCGTGTACTACTCGATGGCAAGAGACGGCCTGGCGCGTGCCGTGGCTCGGGTTCGTGCACCCGGTCTATCACACGCCGTCGCGCGCGATCGTCGCGCAAGCCGTCGTGGCGAGCATCCTCGCGGCGACCGGTGTCTATCGCCAGCTCCTGACGCGCGTCATCTACACCGAGTGGCTGTTCTTCGCGTTGATGGCGGCCGGCCTCTTTCTGCTCCGTCGCCGCCCCGGGTACCAGCCCGCGTATCGCACCTGGGGCTACCCTGCGGTGCCACTGATCTTCATCGCGGCGTCCCTCATCATCGTCGTCAACCAGATCATCCGCGAGCCAGTCGACGCGCTGATCGGACTCGGCATCGTCGCCCTCGGCGCGCCGGTCTATTATTTGTGGGTTCCTCATGCGAATCGTTGATTTCCACAACCACTACTACCCGCCCGAGTACGTCGAGGCGCTGAAAGCGCCAGGCGGGAAGTCGGCGGTCCGAGTCACCTACGACGCCGACGGCAATCCCTGCGTGCACTACCCGGGGGATTACAACATTCTCGTGCCGGGTCACCGCGACATCGCGTACCGGCAGCGCGTCCTCGACGAGCACGGCGTGGACGCGCAGGTGCTTTCGTTCACGACGCCGGGCGTGCACGTCGAAAGCCCGGATGTGTCGGTTCCGTGGGCGCGGATGGTCAACGACGCCTTCGCGCGGGTCGTGAAGGAACGCGCCGGGCGGTTCACGGCGCTCGCGACGCTTCCGCTCAACGATCCCCAGGCGTCGGTTGTCGAGCTCGAGCGCGCCATGAAGGACCTCGGGATGCCCGGCGCGATGGTGTTCAGCAACGTGAATCACGTCGCGCTCGCCGACGAGCGGTTCTGGCCTTTGTGGAAGAAGGCCGACGAGCTCGGCGCGGTTGTTTACATCCATCCGACCGATCCGCTCGGTGTCGACGCGATGCTGGACTACTGGCTGATGCCGCTCGTCGGCTTCCTGTTCGACACGACGCTGGCGGCGTCGAAACTGGTGTTCAGCGGCGTCGTCGATCGTCATCCGCGGATCCGGTGGGTGCTGACGCACATGGGGGGCGCGATTCCGTACCTCGCGGAGCGGCTCGATCGGGGCCATCGCGCGTTTGCGGATTGTCGCAAGCACATCAGCCGTCCGCCGAGCGAATACTTGAAGGCCTTCTATTACGACACGGTGAACTTCAACCCCTCCGCGGTGCGGCTCGCGATCGACTTTGCGGGCGCGGATCACATCCTGGCGGGCAGCGACTATCCGCATCAGATCGGCAGCATCCCGCTGATGCTGGAGACGATTCGCGCGCTCGACGTGGACGAATCGGTCAGAAACCGCATTCGGGGCGAGAACGCCGCCAGACTGCTGGGGCTTGCCTAGCAGTCAGTGTCCTGACTGCTCAGGGCACTCGGTTCGACGTTGTTTCGCCCATCAGTTGACACTTTGTGAAATATTTCACATCATTGTTCTGGGCTCTCCGGTCACCCAGAACGCCGTCCAGCGCCCCACCCCGACTTCTTCAAATGACCCCTGTTTCGAGTTAGGCTCTTGGGTGCATTAACGGCTCGGTCGACACGATGAGTCAGCTCTTTCCTCGTCACAGCAACATCTACTCCCGGCTGAGCATCCTGGCGGTCCTGGCGTTTCTCGGCTTCCTCAGCGTTGTGGTCGCCATGTTGTACCTGTCCGGCTACCACACCAGACAGCACGAAGTCGTCACGCAGCCCATTCAGTTCAGCCACGCGCACCACGTTGGCGGGATGGGCCTCGACTGCCGCTACTGTCACACGTCCGTGGAAGAGTCCGCGTTTGCGAATATCCCGCCGACCAAGACGTGCATGAACTGCCATTCCCAGATCTGGACGAACGCGCCGATTCTCGAGCCTGTGCGCGCCAGTTTTCGTGAGGACAAGCCGCTGCAGTGGACGCGGGTACACGATCTGCCCGACTTCGTGTACTTCAACCACAGCATCCACGTGAAGCAGGGCGTCGGCTGTGTGACGTGCCACGGGCAGGTCGACAAGATGCCGCTCGTCTATCAGGAGTCCACCCTGATGATGAACTGGTGTCTCGATTGCCATCGCAACCCCGCGAAGTACATCCGCCCGCGCGATCAGGTCTTCAACATGTCGTATGAACGGCCCGCGGATCCGGCATTCGGGGAGCAACTGGTCAGGGATTACAAGATTGGCAGCAAAGAGCAGCTGACAAGCTGCTCGACGTGTCACAGATAGCTCTCAGCTATCAGCTAGCAGCTTTCAGCTCTCACGACTGAAGACCAATAGCTGACAGCTGACAGCTGACAGCCGACAACCGATAGCCTTCTATGGATTTCGCCGCCATCCGATCTCGTCTCGCCAGCAGTGAGGGCCGCCTGTACTGGCGGAGTCTGGGCGAGCTGGCCGACACGCCGGAGTTCCGTGACTACCTGCATCGGGAGTTCCCGGAGCAGGCCTCAGAGTGGAACGACCCGAAGGGTCGGCGCGACTTCCTCAAGCTCATGAGCGCGTCGCTTGCGCTCGCCGGCGTCGGCGCCTGTACACGGCAGCCCCCGGAAAAGATTGTCCCCTACGTCAAACAGCCGGAGGACCTCGTTCCGGGTCGGCCGCTCTTCTTCGCCAGCGCGATTCCGCTGTCAGGCGTCGCCAGGCCCGTCCTGGTCGAGAGCCACATGGGACGGCCAACCAAGATCGAAGGGAATCCGGAACACCCCGCGAGCCTCGGCGCGACGGATGCGCTGACACAAGCCGCCGTGCTCGGTCTGTACGACCCGGATCGTGCGCAAACCACTACGTACCGAAGCGAAGTACAGGACCTGGGGTGCGTTCATCGCCGCGCTTCAAGGCGCGCTGGGTGCACTGAAGGCCGCCCAGGGGGCGGGCATTCGGTTTCTGACCGAGCCCATCACGTCACCCTCGCTGGCGGAGCTGATGGCGACCGTGCTGCAGGAGTACCCGGCCGCGCGCTGGCATCAGTACGACCCGGTGGCCCGGGATGGCGCCCGCGTCGGTGTGCGGCAGGCGACAGGCTCGGCCGGCGACGCCATCTACCACCTCGACAAGGCCGATGTCGTCTTGTCGCTCGAAGCCGACTTCCTCTTTGCGGGGCCGGGCAGCGTTCGCTATACGCGCGATTTCGCCGACAAGCGCCGCATCACCGACGAAAATCGGACGATGAACCGGTTGTATGTCGTGGAGAGCACACCGACGCTGACGGGAGCCAAGGCGGATCACCGGCTGCCGATGCGCTCGTCGGACATCGAGGGCTTCACGCACGCGCTTGCCTCGGCCCTCGGCGCCTCGACCGGCACCCCGCGGCGCGCACCCAACGCCGACGAACAGCGCTGGATCGCCGCAATTGCCAGGGATCTGCAGGCGCATCGCGGCACGTCGGTGGTTGTCGCCGGCGACTGTCAGCCCGCCGCGGTGCACGCCGCCGCGCACGCGATCAACCAGGCGCTGGGCAACGTCGGCGCGACCGTCACCTACGGCGGATCGATCGAGCCACAGCCGATCGACAACCACGCGTCGCTGGCGGAACTCGCATCCGCCATGGACGCGGGCCAGGTGCAGCTCCTGGTGATCATGGGCAACAACCCGGTCTTCACGGCGCCCGCGGACCTCAAGTTCGGCGAACGCCTGACGAAGATCGGCCTCGTGGTCTATCACGGGCTGTATCAGGACGAAACCGCGTCCCTGAGCCACTGGAACATCCCCGACACGCACCCGCTCGAGAGCTGGGGTGACCCGCGTGCCTACGACGGGACGGTCACGCTGATGCAGCCGCTGATCGCGCCGCTGTACGACGGACACTCGGCGCACGAGATGCTGGCCGCCTTCACCAGCCAGGCCGCTCGCCGGACGCTCGAGATCGTGAAGGACTATTGGACACGCGCGTTCGTTGGACTCAGCGGCTGGAAGGTTCCGGAACCTCCGGGCGAACCGTTCGCGACGCCGGACGCCATCTGGAAGCGGGCGGTGCACGACGGATACATTCCTGGGACGTCGATTGCCGAGGGCGGTCAGGCGACACCGTTCAGGCCGGCACCGAAGCCCGCGCCACCGCCGGCCGCGGCGCCAGCAGCGGCGGTACCGGGCGCAGCTGCGGCAGCCGGTTCGGCAGCGAGTCGATCCGACCCCTGTCGCCTCGACGCGGCACCGAGGTCCAGCCCCGACGAGCCAGCGCCCCGAGCCGCAGCGCGCCCGCGTCGAGCGCAGACGCCAAGCCCCGCGCCCGACGCGCCAGCCCGACGCGGGCGGCCTCGAGCTCATCTTCCGTCCCGATCCCACCGTCTGGGACGGGCGATTCGCGAACCTCGGATGGCTGCAGGAGCTGCCGAAGCCACTCACGAAGCTGACGTGGGACACGTCGGCCTGGGTGAGCACGAAGCTCGCGCAGGATCGCGGGCTGAGTCGCGGCGACGTCATCGAGCTCCGCTATCGCGGGCTGACCGCCACGATGCCGGTCTTCATCGTGCCCGGACAGCCGGACGAGTCGGTCACGGTGTTCTTCGGCTACGGGCGGCAGATGGCCGGCCGTGTCGGCAACGCGAACGATCAGTCGCTCGCCTTCAACGCGTATCTGCTGCGCACGTCGGACGCGCCGTGGTTCGGCACGGGGCTCGAGATCACGAAGACGGGCGAGCGCTACCTCCTCGCGACGACGCAGGACCATCACGCGATGGAAGGGCGAAATCCCGCGCGGGTCGCCACGATCGAGGAGTACATCCGCAGAACCCGCCATCATCGAGCACATGGGGCACAAGCCACCGCGAACGCTCACGTTGTTCCCCGACCTGGAGTACAAGGGCCACAAGTGGGGCATGACGATCGATCTCACGTCCTGCACGGGGTGCTCGGCGTGCGTGGCCGCGTGCGTCGCCGAGAACAACATCCCCGTCGTCGGGAAGGCGCAGGTGAACCGGAATCGCGAGATGCACTGGATCCGCGTCGATCACTACTTCACCACCGACGACATCGTCGACCCGAAGAGCGTGCGCGCCGTCCATCAGCCGGTGCCGTGTCAGCAGTGCGAGAACGCGCCGTGCGAAGTGGTCTGCCCTGTGGCCGCCACGACCCACAGCTCCGAAGGCCTGAACGACATGGTCTACAACCGGTGTGTGGGCACACGCTACTGCTCGAACAACTGCCCGTACAAGGTCCGCCGCTTCAACTTCCTGCTCTACTCCGATTGGTACACGGAGAGCCTGTACCCGCTGCGCAATCCGGACGTCACCGTCCGCAGCCGCGGCGTCATGGAGAAATGCACGTATTGCGTGCAGCGCATCAACCAGGCGCGCATCGACGCCAAGCGCGAGGAGCGCGACCAGGTCCGCGACGGTGAGATCGTCACCGCGTGCGAGGCGGTCTGTCCGGCGAACGCAATCGTCTTCGGCAACCTGAACGATCCGACCAGCCGGGTCTCCAAGCTGAAAACCCAGGCGCGCAACTACGGCGTTCTCGAAGATCTCAACACGCGGCCGCGGACGACGTATCTCGCGGCGCTGCGCAACCCCAATCCGGAGCTGGAGCCCGCAGGCGCGGGGCAGCCCTCGACGACCAGACACTGATGGCTTCACAATCGGACTACGCGTCGTCCTACAAGGCTCCGCCGCCCGTCATCGAGCCGGGCCACACGTTCGAGTCGATCACGAGCAAGATCTCGTCGATCGTCCTGACGAAGTACCAGCCGCTCGCCTGGATCATCACGACGGCGATCGCGTTCATGTTCGTGAACGTCCTGCTGGTGGCGGTCAGCTACCTCTTCATGAAGGGCATCGGGATCTGGGGCAACAACGTCCCGGTCGGCTGGGCGTTCGACATCATCAACTTCGTCTGGTGGATCGGCATCGGCCACGCCGGCACGTTGATCTCCGCCATCCTCCTGCTCTTCAAACAGGATTGGCGTACCTCGATCAACCGCTTCGCGGAAGCCATGACGCTCTTCGCGGTCCTCTGCGCGCTGATGTTTCCGCTCATTCACACCGGCCGGCCGTGGCTCGCCGCGTACTGGCTCCTGCCGTACCCGAACGCCATGGGCATCTGGCCGCAATTCCGCAGCCCGCTCATCTGGGACGTGTTCGCCATCACCACGTACGGCACCGTGTCGGCGCTCTTCTGGTACACAGGCCTGATTCCTGACCTGGCGACGTTCCGCGATCGGGCGAAAAACCGCGTCTCGCGGCTGATCTACGGCGTGCTCGCGCTCGGCTGGCGGGGATCCGCGCGCCACTGGCAGCGATACGAAACGGCGTACCTGATTCTCGCCGGCATGTCGACGCCGCTGGTGCTCTCGGTCCACACGGTCGTGAGCTTCGACTTCTCGATCGGGATCATCCCCGGGTGGCACGCCACGATCTTCCCGCCCTACTTCGTCGCGGGGGCGATTTACGCCGGCTTCGCGATGGTGCTCCTGCTCGCGATTCCGCTCAGGAAGCTCTACCGCCTCGAGGACTTCATCACGATGCGGCACCTGGAGAACATGGCCAAGGTCACGCTCGTGACCGGCCTCATCGTGTGCTACGGCTACGGGATGGAGGCGTTCTTCGGCTATTACAGCGCCAACCAGTACGAACAGTTCATGATCCACAACCGGATGTTCGGCCCGTACGCGTGGTCGGTACTGGATGCTGATCTTCTGCAACGCCGTCATCCCGCAGACGCTATGGATCAAGAAGCTGCGCACGAGCACGACCTGGCTGTTCCTCATGGCGTGCGTCGTGACCGTCGGGATGTGGCTCGAGCGGTTCGTGATCATCGTCACGTCGCTCCACCGCGACTTCCTGCCCTCGTCGTGGGGGATGTACTACCCGACGTTCTGGGACTTCGCGACGCTGTTTGGCACGATGGGACTGTTCGTGATGCTGATGTTCCTGTTCGTCCGGGTGCTCCCGATGATTTCGATCTTCGAGGTGCGCACGCTGATCCCCGCGGCGAAGATCAAGGGCGCGGAGGGCCACTAGATCATGCACGCAGACAAGCCCGCAGGGAAAGCGCTGCACGGCGTCATGGCCGAGTTCGACGATGCCAACGCGCTCGTCGACGCGACGAGAAAGACCTACGCCGCCGGTTACCGGAAGATGGACGCGTACTCGCCCTTCCCCATCGAAGCCGCCTGGGAAGCGATGCACGTCAACGATCGCCGCGTTCAGCTGATCATCCTGATCGGCGGCATCGTCGGCATGGTCGCGGGGTTCGGGCTCTGCTACTGGGTGTCGACGACGGCGTATCCGCTCAATGTGGGCGGCCGGCCGCTGAACAGCTGGCCGATGTGGATCCCCGTGACCTTCGAGGTGACGATTCTCGTCGCGGCGTTCAGCGCCGTGATCGGCATGCTGGCGCTCAACGGGCTGCCGATGCCGTACCACCCCGTGTTCAACGTGCCGCGGTTCGCGACCTACGCCAGCCAGGACCGGTTCTTCCTGGCAATCGAGGCGGGCGACCCGAAGTTCGATCGCAAGCAGACGTTCGATTTTCTGAAGAGCCTTGGTGCGAAGGACGTCAATGAAGTGGAAGAGTGAGCGAGGCGAGCGCCTGCGGCCGCTGACACGCGCGGACGCGCGTGGCAGCAGCGAGTGGGGGTGGGGCCCCACGAGCGCTGAGAAATGCAGGCGGTACGTCGCTGGATATCTGGCGGTGGCTCTGAGCATCCTACGTCGGCGCCTGCCGGCAGGACATGCACAACCAGCCCAAGTATCGCGGGCTGCGGGACAGCGTGTTCTTTGCAAACGGTTCGAGCGCGCGGCCGCTGGTCGACGGGACCATCGCGCGCGGGACGCTGCAGGCGGACACGGCGTTCTACACGGGCAAGGACAGGAAGGCGTTCGTGACCGAGCTGCCGTTTCCCGTGACGCAGGAAGTCCTCGATCGGGGGCAGGCTCGCTTCAACATCTACTGCGCGCCGTGCCACGACGCCACGGGCAGCGGCAACGGCATGGTCGTGCAGCGCGGCTTCCCGCGCCGGCCGGTGTCGTTCCACGACGATCGCCTGCGGAGGATCGAGGCGGGCTTTTTCTTCGACGTCATGACGAACGGCTTCGGGCTGATGCCTGACTATCGCGCGCAGATCGCGCCGCGCGACCGCTGGAACATCGTCGCGTACATCCGCGCGCTGCAGTTGAGCCACAACGCGTCGACGGCAGACGTGCCCGGCGGCGATCCGACTCGAGTGCCCAAGCCGGCCGGTGCGCCCGTACACGAAAAATGACGACACACCTCGCGATTTCCGACGCTCCCGTGCTGAACAGGCTGCAGCAGCGGACGCTCGTTGTGGGCGGCATCGCGCTCGCGGCCGGCATCATCGGCGCGTTCTCCAACGCCGAGCAGTTCTTCCGCTCGTGGCTGATCGGGTTTCTGTTCTGCCTGGGGATGACCCTCGGCTCGCTCGGGCTGCTGATGCTCCAGCACCTGTCGGGCGGTCAGTGGGGACTGGTGAGCCGCCGCGTCTTCGAGGCTGCGGGCGCGTACGCTCCCGCTCGTGGGACTGTTCTTCATTCCCATCCTGCTGGGGATGGACAAGGTCTTCGAATGGGCGACGCCGGAAGCCGCCGCCAACCCGATCATCCAGGCCAAGGCGGGGTACCTCAACTGGACGTTCTTCGTCATTCGCGCGCTGATCTACTTCGCGTTCTGGATGATCTGCAGCGTGCTGCTCAGCCGGTGGTCGGCCGAACAGGATCGCGGCATGGCGACGACACCGGCAGACAGCGTACGGTTCCGCAAAGTGAGCGGACCTGGTCTGCTCTTCCTGGTTGTGACGATTACGTTCGCCTCGGTCGACTGGGTGATGTCGCTCGATCCGGAGTGGTTCTCGACGATCTTCGGGCTGCTGACGACCGTCGGGTTCGGCCTGTCCGCGTTCGCGCTGACGATCGCCGTGCTGGCGCTGCTGACCACGACGGAGCCGGTCTCCGGTGTGGTCACGCCGAGACACTTCCACGATCTGGGCAAGCTCCTGCTCGCGTTCGTGATGCTCTGGGCGTATCTGTCGTTCTCGCAGTTCCTGATCATCTGGGCCGGCAACCTGCCGGAAGAGATCCCGTGGTTCATGAGGCGGCTGCGAGGGAGCTGGGGATTCGTGTCCATCCTGCTCGTCATCGGGCATTTCGCGCTGCCGTTCGCGCTGCTGCTGTCGCGGGACATCAAGCGTCGGAGCGGCCTGCTCGCCAGGCTCGCGATGTTCGTCATCGCGATGCGTCTCGTCGACACGATGTGGCTCGTAGCCCCGGAGTTCCGGCCCACGGGATTCCCGATCCACTGGATGGACGTCGCCATCCCTGTCGGCATGGCCGGGCTCTGGATGTTCGCCTTCGCCCGCAACCTGCGGAGCCGGCCGCTTCTGCCGCTCAACGATCCCTATTTCAAGGAGGCGTTCGCGCATGAAGCCCACTGAGCCGCACGACGTCGCGCATGAAGAGAGCGACATCGACGTTCGCGCGCTCGTGCTCGCGGCGGTTGCGCTGACGACGGTGGTCGTCGCCACGGCTGCCTTGATGTACGCGCTGTTCTGGTGGGTCCTGACGCCGATGGCCGCCGCCAACGACCCGCATGTGTCACCGCTCGCGATACCGGAGACGAAGATGCCGAAGACGACGACCGCATCGCCGTTCTTCGGTGGCGCACCGGAGCCAAAGCTCCTGACGAACGAGCCAGCGCTTTTGAAGCAAACGCGTCAGAGCGAGACCGACGAACTGCGCACGTACGGATGGGTGGACGAGAAGGCGGGGATCGCGCGCGTTCCGATTGACGAAGCGAAGAAGCTGCTGCTCCAGCGGGGCCTGCCCGCGCGCACCGACAAGGCCGTCGATCCGCGCCTCGGCACGCACGCCGCGGCCTACGGCGAGTCGTCGTCGGGACGCGTCCTGACGGGGCCAGGTACGCCGCAGCCGCCGCCGGCGCCCGCGGCGCCGCCGGCCGCACCCCCGGGGCACAAGGGTGGAGAGTAGCCGGCAGGTCGACGCCGTGGTACTTCTTCATGGTCGCCGTCACGGCATTCTTCTCGCTGCTGATCGCCGCCCTGATCACGGTGTTCGCAGTCAAGTATCGCCGCCGGCACGACAGCGAGATCGGAGAGGCCATTCACGGTTCTCTCGCGCTGGAACTTCTCTGGACCTGCATCCCGCTCAGCATCGTGATGGTCATGTTCACGTGGGGCGCCAAGGTGTTCTTCGACCTCTACCGCGTCCCGCGATGACGCAGGCATCGCGCTCTTCGTAGCGACACCAGGAACGATCCCGCACGTTGACAGCCGACAAAGTGGCGCGACGCGCTTGACCCTCGTCCCAGTTCGTGGATAAGATCGCGACCTCAATCGGCGGGACTTCGGTCGTTCCTCTGCGACGAATTTTCTCTTGGGGGCGCGTGGATGTGGCATCACAGTTCCATCGCGGACTCGCGGCCGGGGCAGCTGTCGTCCAGAGCCCCGGAGTCGTAGCCTGTGGGCCAGATCTTTCCTCCTTGGTGGAACAAGCTCCCGATCGTGGCCGCCGTCGCGGGCGTCATTGCACCGACGCTGGTGGTGTCGGGTATCTGGTACCTACTTTTCCCCGTGGTACACCCAGGTGGGCTACCAGCCCGTTCAGCCCGTTCCGTACAGCCACAAGCTGCACGTCGGCGAGCTGGGTCTCGATTGCCGATACTGTCACGCCTCGGTTGAGACGTCTGCCGTCGCGAACGTTCCGCCCACCCAGACCTGCATGAACTGCCATCAGCTCGTGAAGAGGGACAGCGAGAAGCTCGCGCCGATCCGCGACAGCCTCGCCAGCGGCCGGCCGATGCGCTGGACTCGCGTCCACGACCTTCCCGACTACGCGTATTTCACGCACAACGCGCACGTGGCGGCTGGCGTCGGCTGCGTCACCTGCCACGGCCGCATCGACGAGATGGAAACGGTCACCCAGATGAAGCCGCTCAGCATGGGCTGGTGCCTGGACTGCCACCGCAACCCCGGTCCTAACAGACGCCCCGTCTCTGAGGTGACCAACATGAAGTGGACGCCGCCTCGGGATGTCGCGACGCTCGTGGCACAGCTCGAGCGCGACCGACCCGTCAACCCGCCGACGTACTGTTCGGGGTGCCACCGGTGAGCCGGACCTATTGGCGCAGTCTCGCGCAGCTCGAGGAGCACCCTGAATCCCGCGCCTTCATCGAGCGGGAGTTCCCGGAGGGCGCCTCGGAGCTTCCCGAGGGCGTCACCCGGCGCGAGATGATGATGCTCCTGGGTGCCTCGCTGTCGCTCGCGGGGATCGCGGGGTGTCGTCGCCCGGTCGAGCAGATCGTTCCGTTTGTGACCGCTCCCGAGGATGTCGTCCCCGGGATCCCCCGCTATTACGCGACCACGATGCCGTTCGGGCGCAGCGCCTACGGCCTGATCGTCGAAAGTCACGAAGGACGACCGACCAAGATCGAGGGGAACCCGTCGCACCCTTCAACCCTCGGGGCTTCCAGCTCGCGCGTCCAGGCGTCCGTGCTGGGCCTGTACGATCCAGACCGCTCGCAAACGGTCAGGCTGAAAGGGGAATCGAAGTCCTGGAACGATTTCGTGACGGCCTGGCGGGGGCTGGGCGAGGCTCATGTCGCGGACGGCGGTGCCGGCCTCGCGGTCGTCTCCGAGTCCTTCTCCTCCCCCACGCTCGCGCGACTCAAGTCCGAGCTCCTTTTCCGTTTTCCGCGAATGATCTGGGCGACCTACGACGCGGTCAGCGACGAGAACCGGCTCGCGGGCCTGCGGGCCGCCACGGGACGTGACCTCGACGTCATGCTCCGCATCGATCAGGCCTCCGTCATCCTCGCTCTCGACGCCGACCCGTTGCTGACGGACCCCGAGATGATCCGTCACGCGCGAGGCTTCTCTGCCGGAAGGCAGGCGGGAGCCTCCGGTGGGGCGATGAACCGCCTCTACGCGGTCGAAGGGGTCTACTCGCTGACGGGCGCGATGGCGGATCATCGGCTCCGGCTCGAGAGCCGGCAGATTGCGCCTTTCCTCGGGGCGCTCGCTGCACGCCTGGCGGCTCCCGAAGCCGGAGCCGCTGGCCTCGCGGGAGCCGGCGTCCAGGGCGTTGACCCGCGCTGGATCGATGGCCTTGCCAAGGATCTGCTGGCGAACCGCGGCACCGGGTTGATCGTGGCCGGGGAACGCCAGCCCGCGGCCGTCCACGCCGCCGTTTGCGCGCTGAACACGTACCTCGGCAACACGGGCAAGACGGTCAGCTACTACGAGACGAAGGATGCGGCGCTTCCGAGCGTCAGCGCGCTCGCCTCACTCGTCTCAGCGATGCAGGCGGGCACGATCAAGACGCTCGTCGTGCTGGGCGGCAATCCTGTCTTCGATGCCCCCGCCGATCTCGACTTTGCTTCGGCCATGGCGAAGGTCCCTCAGACGATCGCGCTCGGCCACGCGGTCGACGAAACATCCGTCAAGGCGACCTGGCACGTTCCCCGCGCGCATTACCTCGAATCGTGGGGAGACGCGCGCGCCGTCGGAGGCACGCTCAGCCTGATCCAACCGCTGATCCTCCCCCTGTTCGGCGGACGAACCGCCGTCGAAGTGCTGGGGCTGATGGTCGCTGGCAAGGATCGTCCTGGTTACGACATCGTGCGCGACACCTGGAAACCCATCCTGGGCGACGCCGACTTCGACAAGAAGTGGAACCGCGTCCTGCATGATGGATTGTTGTCCGGCAGCGCGCTTCCGGAGGTGACCCCCGGGCTCACCGCGGAGCCCCTGGCGGAGCTCGGGCGCTCAATCGGCCTTCGCGATCGAACTGGCCTGGAGGTCGTCTTCCTCCCATCCCCCTCGCTGCACGACGGCCGCTTCGCGAACAACGGGTGGCTGCAGGAGCTTCCCGATCCGCTGACGAAGCTGACCTGGGACAACCCGGCGCTCATCAGTCCGAAGACGGCCGAAACGCTCGGCGTCGTCAAGGAGGACTTGATCCGCCTCGACTATGCCGGCCGTTCGCTCGAGCTCCCCGTCTGGCTGCTCCCTGGGATGACGGACGGCGTGGTTGCCTTGACGCTCGGCTATGGGCGTTCGCACGCGGGCCGGATCGGTTCGGGTGTCGGGTTCGACGCGTTCACGGTCCGAAGCTCGAAAGCCCCTGGCTTCGACAGCGGCGTCAGCCTGACCAAGCTCGCGCGCACGTACCCGCTCTCGGCGACGCAGGAGCACGGCAGCATGGAAGGTCGACCCATCGTCCGCGAGTCGACCCTGACTGAGCTTCGATCGGAGTTGGCCTCGAAGCCAGCGGCAGCCGAGGGCGGCCATGGGAGTGAGACCGCAAAGCCCTCGAAAGAGGCGAAAGCTCCCGGTCCTTACGGCGTCTACGAGGAAGATCCGCATCACTTCTCACTCTGGAAGGAGCACACGTACGATCAGGGGCCCCAGTGGGGGATGACGGTCGATTTGAACGCGTGCATCGGGTGCAACGCGTGCATGACCGCCTGCCAGAGCGAGAACAACGTGCCCGTCGTCGGCAAGGTCCAGGTGTCGAAGGGGCGCGAGATGCACTGGCTGCGAGTGGACCGGTACTTTTCCGGTGAGCCCTCCGGCAACCCGGAGATCGTCTTCCAGCCGGTTCCCTGCATGCAGTGCGAGGATGCGCCCTGCGAGCAGGTCTGTCCGGTGGCCGCGACCGTTCACGACGCGCAGGGCCTCAACGTGATGGTCTACAACCGGTGCATCGGGACCCGGTACTGCTCGAACAACTGTCCCTACAAGGTGCGGCACTTCAATTTCTTCAACTTCACCAAGGACACGCCCGACATCCTCAAGCTCGCGATGAATCCGGACGTCACGGTTCGAGCGAGGGGCGTCATGGAGAAATGCACGTACTGCACGCAGAGGATCAATCGAGCGAAGATCGATGCGCGACTGGCTGGACGCGAACTTCGTGACGGCGATGTCAAGACCGCCTGCCAGCAGGCCTGCCCGGCGTCGGCTATCGAGTTTGGCAACCTTCGTGACCAGTCGAGCCGCGTCGTGAAGGCGAAGGCCGACCCGCGCAACTACGCGCTCCTTGCCGAGCTGAACACCAGGCCCAGGACGACCTATCTGTCCAAGGTGCGCAACCCGAATCCCGATCTCGAGGGCGTGAGAACGGACGTGGGAGCCTGGAAGCGCGAGGGAGAGGACCCCGCCCTTCTTGGGAGAAACGCGAACGAGCGACAGCGAGTGAGCCACGGGAGCGGAGCGGGGCTTGGGGCCCCCGCGAGCGAGCGTGAAAGGGGGTCCGGCGGGGCGAAGCCCCCCGGAATGTCATGACCGCCCGCACACGTCGGGTGCTGGGCGCGCTCGCGCTCGCTTCTCTTGTCGTCCATACCGGTTGCGCGCGCGGGTGCACGTCGAGCCGTGCTCCCATCCAAATCAACCCCAGCATGGTCGACCAGCCGAAGGTCCGCCCCCAGACGGCCAGCACGTTCTTCTTCGACGGCGCGTCGATGCGCCAGCCCGTTCCGGGAACGGTCGCGATCGGCGGGCTGAAAGAGGACACGGCCTTCTTCACGGGCAAGGGAGCGGACGGGCAGTTCGTCGCGACAATCCCCGGGACCGTGGACGCGGCACGCATCGAACGCGGCCGCCAGCGCTATGCGATCTATTGCCAGCCTTGCCACGACGCTCGGGGGGACGGCAAGGGGATCCTGTTCCAGCGAGGCAACGTCCCCACCGCCTCTTTCCACCAGGAGAAGATCCTGAAGTACCCGGACGGGCAGATCTTCGACGTCATCACGAACGGGCAGGGGCTGATGGCCGGGTACCGCTGGCCGATCCCTCCTGCGGACAGGTGGGCGATCGTCGCCTACGTGCGAGAGCTCGAGCGCAAACGGCCCGCAAGCGCCACGCCCACGGCTGCGCCCGCGCCCACGCCCGCCGTCAAGTGAAAGAGGCGCCGTGATGAACGCCCTGATGAACCGCAAACTGCTGATCCTTCTCGGTCCCGTCCTCGTCTTCGTGATGTTCGGGGCGACCGTGAAGATGGTCTCGGTCCTGATGAGCCACGAGTACAAAGCGCCCTATCGCGCGGCTCCGGCGACCGTCGACCCCACGCCCCGCGGGGAAGGAGTGGCGGCCGAGAAGGCAGACGCGGAGAGCAAAGCCAAGGCAAAGCCCTACGTGGAAGTCGAGTACCCGGACGGTCCCGGTCGTTGGGAGCCGCGTGGCGATCTGGGCGGTCGCTCAGCTCCACCTCCTGTTCGCGGCCTTCGTGCTTGCCGTTCCTCTCTTCGCGTTCATCATCGAGGCGATCGGCTACAAGACCGGCGATATCCGATACGACCGGCTCGCGCACGAATTCACGAAGCTCCTGTCCGTCTCGTTCTCGCTGACCGCGACCTTCGGCGCGTTCCTGACGTTCATGCTCATCATCCTGTATCCGAAGTTCACGAACTACCTGATGAGCGTGTTCTCCCCGACATTTCTCCCCTACGTCCTGCTCTTCTTCTTCGAAGCGTTCTTCCTCTACACCTACTATTACGGCTGGGGGAAGTTCCATCCGCTGGTGCATCTTGGCCTGGGGCTCGGCCTCAACCTCGTGGGCACGGCGATCATGTTCATCGCCAATGCCTGGCTCACCTTCATGATGTCGCCGCGCGGGGTTTCGGAGGCGGGAGCAGTGATCTCCGTCTGGGACGCGATCTACAACTACACCTGGATGCCGATCAACGTACATCGAGTCATCGCCAATATTGCGTTCGGGGGATCGGTCGCCGCCGCCTACGCGGCCTTCAAGTTCCTGATGGCGGAGACCGACGAGGAGCGGGCCCACTACGACTGGATGGGATACATCGGCAACTTCGTCGCGATTATCGCCTTCCTCCCGCTTCCCTTCGCCGGATACTGGCTCGCGAAGGAAATCTACGCGTTCTCGCAGACGCTCGGACTCACGATGATGGGCGGAGCCTTCTCGTGGCTCTTCATCATCCAGGCCGTCCTGATCGGGAACCTGTTCCTTGCCGCCAACTACTACCTCTGGCTCGGGATGGGGCGGGTCGAGGGGGTGCAGCCGCTTCAGCGGTTCATCAAGTACCTCCTGATCGCGATTGCGCTCTGCTTCATGGTCTGGGCGACGCCGCGATCGATCATCGCGACCGTGTCCGAGCTCCGCGCGATGGGAGGATCGGCGCACCCGATTCTGGGCTTCCTCGGTGTCATGTCCGCCAAGAACACCGCGGTGAACATCCTGATTCTCACGACCTTCATGAGCTTCCTCCTCTACCGCCGGACCGGGAAGATAGCGGCGGTGGCGTGGGCGAAGGCGGGGCATACGGCGCAGCTCCTCATCTTCGCCGGCGCCGCGATCTTCGTCATCTTCCTGGGTGTCTACGGGTACTTCGTCGAGGCGAGCGTCAGGATCGGCCTGTCGGTGCCCCAGGTCAGCTCGGTCCTGTTCGCCATGGTGTCGATCACCGCCATCGACGTCTTCCTCTTCCGCGGGGCGAAGAGAACCGGCGAGGTACGCTGGGGAAAGATTCCGGCGATCTCCCAATACGTCCTGATCTTCATCGCGGTGACGTTCACATGGCTCATGGGGCTCATGGGCTACGTGCGCTCGGGGCTCCGCCAGCACTGGCATGTCTACGGCGTCATTCGGGACAACTCGGCTGACGCCTTCACGCCCACGCTCGGCTTCGCCACGGAGGTGGTCTCGGCGACAGTGCTCTTGTTCTTCCTCCTGATCGGCTTCGTGTTCTGGATCACGAGCCTGCACGACCGGCCCGATTTCGAAGGGCGGACCAAGGCCTGATGAGGATCCCGCCTGTCGTCCGTATCGGCGTTCTCGTCCTCGCGACGACCGGGTTCTATGCCTATGTCGGGCAGATGGTGCCTCAGAAGGAAGTTCAGCCTCCTCAGGAGATCGTGCTGAGAACCGACCTGACCACGGCGGACATGGTCAAGGTGGGTCGGGAGATCATGGACGGCAAGGGACTCTGCTTCACCTGCCACACGATCGGCAAGACGGGGGCGCTCCGGTTCCCCGATCTCGAGGGCGTCGATGTGCGCGCGAAGACCCGAATCCCGGGTCTGAGCGATGTGGAGTACTTCGCGCAATCGATGTACGAACCCGACACCTACATCGTGCAGGGATTCAATCCGGGGATGCCCGTGATCAACAAGCCTCCGATCGGCCTGACCGATCAGGAGATCCTCTGCGTGATCGCGTACCTCCAGACGCTTGGCGGCACGGCGACGGTCACGCTCCAGACGACTCACCGCTATCACGCCGGCACGGCCGCACCGGGCGGGGCGCCGCCTCCCGCGGCGGCTCCGGGCCCGGGCGCTGCGCCAGGTGGAGCGAAGCCCCCGGCACCTCCCGCGAAGGGAGGCGAAGCCCAATGAAGATCCTCGTCGTCCTCGCTGTGCTCGTCGTGTTTGCGGTCCTGCGCTTCCGGCGGACCAGCCTGCTGCTCTGGGCCGGCGCCTGGTGGGTGGCAATCTACGTCCTCCTGCGATTCGGATTCACGGCCCCGATTCCCTCCTCCGTCGTGTCGATCTACATGGGAATCGTTTCGCTCGCGATCCTGGCGTACGTCTCGTCGAGCCAGGAGCGGCGCGATGAGGTCGCCGGGCCGCTCGTCCGGTTCATGACGGAGAAGCGGTACACGGCGCTCCTCGGCCTGACGGTCATTGCTCTGCCGGCGCTCGCGGCTGCGAACGTCTACGTCCAGATGAACGTCCCGCTCCAGCCTCCGCTCTTCTCGCGCACGGTCCATCCGGCGTCGCCGTCGGAGATCACGGTTCACGACAAGAAGATCGACCTGGACGCCGGACAAAACCCTTTCCGACATCTCGAGACGTCGAATCCGGAGGAATTCCGCAAACACGTCGAGAACGGGCGCCAGGTCTACTATCGAAACTGCGTCTTCTGCCACGGCGATAACCTGGCCGGCACCGGCATGTTCGCGCACGGGCTGGACCCGATCCCGACCAACTTCGCCGACGCGGGGACCATCCCGATGTTGCAGGAGACCTTTCTCTTCTGGCGGATTTCCAAGGGGGGCCCTGGGCTTCCCGAAGAAGGCGGGCCGTGGGATACGGCCATGCCGGCCTGGGAGAAGTTCCTCAAAGAGGAAGAAATCTGGGATGCGATTCTCTTTCTCTACGATTTCACCAACTCGAGGCCTCGCGCCAGGGAGGAGCACGCGAAATGACATCGTGCCGGGCGCGCAGGTGTCTCGCCCTCGTGATCGCCTGGTTGTGTGCCGCGACGACGGGATCGGTGCGGTTGGCAGCACAGGACGTCGGGACCGATGCACAGCGGGAGTCGGGGAAGAAGCTCTACGCCAAGTACTGTTCCCAGTGTCACGGTGACAACGGGGACGGCGAAGGCTACGCCACCCCGCACCTGCTGCCCAGGCCCCGGAATTTCACGAGCGGCAAGTTCAAGGTCCGGTCGACCCCGACGGGAGCGCTCCCGACGCACCAGGACGTCGTCAGCATCATCAAGCGTGGCATGCCGTACACCTCGATGCCCGCCTGGCCAACGCTCACCGACCAGGAGCTCTCGGACCTCGCGTACTTCATTACGACGTTCTCTGCGAACTTCTCGAACAAGGAGAACGTCCCGCAGCAAGTGCCGCTTCCAGGCGCGCCGGCCACCACGACGCAGTCAATCGAGCTCGGGAAAAAGCTCTACGAAGAGACCGGCTGCATCAAGTGTCATGGCACGCTGGGCCGGGGCGACGGGCCTTCGGCTCCAACCCTGGTGGACGATTGGCAGCATCCGATACGCCCGGCGAACCTCGCACAGAGCTGGACGTTCCGGGGAGGGTCGACCCGCGAGGATATCTTCCGGACGATGACCACGGGGTTCAACGGCACCCCAATGCCGGGATTCCTCGACGCGCTCACCCCCGAACAGCGATGGGCGATCACGGACTACATCGTCTCTCTCTCGGGGACCGACGGGCCTGGCTATTCGAACCTCGTTATTGCCAAGTACGTCCAGGATCCGATCGACCTGACCAAGGGAGCCGCGAACTTCGAGTCCGCGCGTCCGGCCAGCTTTCCAGTCGTCGGGCAGATCATGGAGCCCGGACGGTCGTTCCATCCTCCCGCGACTGCCGTGTCCGTTCGGGCGATCTACGACAGCGAGTCCATCGCCTTTCTCGTGCGATGGCACGACATGATCGCGGATAAGACGGGCAAGAACGGGCCCACGCTTCCCGTGCCGCCGGCGGAAGAAGAGTCGGCGCCAGCGGCAGCCGCTGCCGCGCAACCGACTGAAAAGGACCCCTTCGCCGAAGAGCCCGGGGCGACAGTCGTCCAGCCATCGGAGTTCTCCGACGCGGTCGCGATCCAGGTCCCGTCGGCGGTGCCTACTGGCGCTCGCAAGCCCTACTTCATCTTCGGTGACAACCAGAATTCGGTGGATCTCTGGTTCTTCGATCTGGGCCGCACCGATCCCCTTCAGTTCACCGGCCGGGGCAGCGCGGACATCACGCCGAACGACACGGGGGATATCACGGGAGTCGCGAGCTACGATCAGGGAGAATGGTCGGTCATCTTCAAGCGGCCGCTTCGCCCATCCGCGGGCGCTCCGTTCACGGCCGGAGAGTTCATGCCGATCGGCTTCTCGGTCTGGGACGGGTTTTCGCGCGAGCGAGGCAACCGGCGAGGTCTCACGCTGTGGTACTCGCTCTACGTCGAGCCGCAGGTGGTCACATCGGCGGTCGGTCCGATGGTGAGGACGGCGCTCTTCATCCTCGCTCTCGAGCTGATTGTGATCGGCGTGGTGCGGTCGAGGAACGGCTCTCGCGCCCGGGGCAAAGCGCGACAACAGCCCGCGACGAGTGTTTGAAGGCCGTCAAGGAAAAGGGAAACTCCGATGTACAAAAGCATCTACGTTCCTGTCGATAATTCAGACCATTCCAACCGCGCCATCAGCTGCGCCCTTTCGCTGGGCAACGCGTTCACCGCGAAGCTGGTCGGCTGCCATGTCTACGCGGCGGGCCTGCACGACTATCGCTTCCGGCAGATGGAGTACACCCTGCCCGAAGAGTACATCGACGAGGTGGAGCTCGAGCGCCAGCGGAAGATCCACGACAGCCTGATCACGATGGGCCTCAGGCTCATCTCGGACAGCTATCTCGATGGCATGTCGCGCCGCTGCAAAGAGTCGAGCCTCGAGTTCGAACCCCGGATGATGGACGGGAAGCATCACATCGAAATCCTCAAGGACCTCGACGGCTCACAGCATGACCTGGTCGTGATTGGCGCCCTGGGGATCGGGCGCGCACGGGACAGCGTGATTGGTTCGGTCTGCGAGCGCGTCGCGGACCGCTGCGACCGTGACGTCTGGGTGGTCAAGCACATCCCTGAGCCAGGCGAGGCCGAGCGCGACACGATTCTCGTCGGCATCGACGGGAGTCCGCAGTCGTTCGGCGCCCTCATGACCGCGATCGACCTGGCCCGCGCGTTCAACAAGAAGGTCGAGACGATCGCCGTTTACGATCCCTATCTGCATTACTCGGTTTTCAACGGCATCGTCAACGTCCTCACCGAGCAGGCGGCAAAGGTGTTCCGCTTCGAGGAGCAGAATCAACTCCACGAGGAGATCATCGACACGGGGCTCGCGCAAATCTATCAGTCGCATCTCGAGGTCGGTGAGCGGATGGCGAGCGAGATCGGCTTCGAGGTCAGGAAGACGCTGCTCGACGGCAAGCCGTTCCAGAAGATCCTCGACCACGCGCGCAAGACGAATCCCTGGCTGCTCGTGCTGGGGCGGATTGGCGTCCACAGCCCGAAGGGCGAGAGGGCGCTCGGGAGCAACGTGGAGAACGTTCTCCGCGCCGCGCCCTGCGACGTCCTTCTCTCCACGCGTCTCGAGGTGCCGCGGCTCGATGTTCGAGCCGAGGAGACCGTCCGATGGACGCCCGAAGCCGAGGCGCGGATGAAGAACGTGCCCGAGCAGGTCAAGGGGATCGCTCGCACCGGGGTCCTTCGCCTGGCGCTCGAAAAGGGGCATTCAGTGATCACGAGCGCGGTCATCGACGATGCGATGGATCGGTTCATGCCGAAGAGTGCATCGGCGGCGACCAAGGCGCTGGCCGAGGCGGTCGCGCTCGAGCGGGCGACGTCCGGCCCCGTGTCCATGTGCCGGGCCTGCGGCGTCACGGCGACCCAAAGCGATCCGGTGCGCTGTACCGTCTGCGGCGCCACGGATTTCGAGGTCATTTCCCAGGAGATGATCGAGAAGATCGCGGCGGTCGAGGGAGGGCTCCAGGAGGAGACCACCTACGACGGGCGCAAGCTGCGCTGGACGGAGGAGGCCAGGAAAGGCCTCTGGACCATGAAGAACGCGTACCAGCGTCGCCGCGTCAAGGCGCGTGTCGAAAAGAGCGCGCGCATGAAGAGGCTCGACATGATCACGCTCGATTTCGCGCGTCAAGTGATCGAGGAGGAAACGGGAGCGCCGCTGCCGATTCAGGCTCCCGCCGCGGCCGGAGCCACCGCGCGCGCAGGCGAGCCCGCCCCAGCCAAGGAGAACGGCAACGGCAATGGCGCCAGCGGTGACACTAGGTTGATTGCGCGTGATGACAGGAAGAACCCGCTGATTTCGCCCTTCGACTGGACGGCCGACGCCACGCAGAGGATCTTCCGCGTCCCGGTCGGTTTCATGCGAAACAAGACGCAGGAGCGGATCGAGGAGCTCGCGCGCGAGCGCGCCGTTTCGACGATCGACCTTGCGCTCGTCGAGGAGGGGATCGAACTCGGCAAGCAGATGATGGCCGAGATGATCGCCAACTACCCGTCACCGGCCAAGAGTCCTGATCCCGCGACTGCGGCGCCCATATCGACGCGGCCGGCCCAGGAAGTCCCCGGCGCGGCAGGGAGTGGCTACCTCAACGAGGTGCGGCGCGTCGATTGAGGTCCCGGGCTTCGGCGAGGTCACGCCGGAGCTCGAAGAGCGTAGGCGGATCGGCCGACGCGCGGAAAAATGCGCCTCCAGCGATGGACTTACGGTGTCCGCTCCGGCTTGGGCCTTCCGAAGGCCGGTGCCCAATCAGTTGGGCAGCCAGGTGATCCGAACGGCGGTGGCGAATCGGTGCCTCCGCGGATCGCAGCGCTTGCGGCGGCGCACGGCGAACTCCTTGAATAGAGGTCCTCGCCACAACGCAATCCGCATGCCCCGGTTCGGTGAATCAGTTCCTGACGACGCTCGCTGCAGGAGTGTGCGCCGCAGACGGAATGGTCTCGGCGCTCACAGTACGGTCGATCTGCGAGCTCCCGTCCACCGGTCGTCATCCGCTTGCTCACACCATCACGTCCCAGGTTGAACTTCCTGGCAAACGCATCGCGTGTAACCCTCGACTACCGTTTGATCCAGCCCCCAATCGTGCCCGACGAGCAGCGCCCCTGGGCGTTGCCGCCGCAACCGAACGTAAAGGTCGGACTGGCCTGTGCTCGTTCGTTGAGGCCACGCGCCACCCACGACAATTCGCACCCACCCAGTCCCACCAGTGCTGCGGCAATCGCGATTCGAACGATCGAGCGTTTCACAGAGGTACTTCCGCGTCCCTTACGGGGTTGATTCTAATACTCGCCTGAACGAGCATATACCGGCAAAACAAGGGGAGGAACCATGTCACGCCGTACGTCGTTGATGGTCCTGCTCGTCGCGCTGGTGTCGGTCACGACGCCGCTCGTCATAGACCGGGCACCGCTGGCGCCAGTCGCCCAAGCACAGCCATCATCCGAGCTCAGTGGATTCGATGCGTTCGTTGCGGACGTCATGCGCGAGTGGAAGGTCCCAGGCCTCGCGGTCGGCGTGATCCGCGATGGCAAGGTCGCGCTCGCGAAAGGCTACGGCCTTCGCGACGTCGACAAGAAGCTACCCGTCACGTCACAGACGCTGATGGCGATCGGATCGAACTCCAAGTCGTTCACGGTCACGCTGATGGGCATGCTGGTCGACGAGCGGAAACTCGAGCTCGACAAGCCCGTACGGACCTACCTGCCCGACTTCGTGCTGCAGGACGACGTGGCGACCCGCCTGATGACGCCGATCGATCTCGTGACGCACCGATCCGGCCTGCCGCGGCACGACGCGATGTGGGGGGCAGGCAGCTTCAGCCGAAAAGAGCTCTACGAACGGCTGCGGTTTCTGGAGCCGACCGCCACGTTCAGACAGCGGTATCAGTACAACAACCTGATGTTCATGACAGCTGGAGTCCTGGTGGAACAGGTGGCAGGCCGGCCCTGGGAGGCGCTGATCAAGGACCGCATTTTCACGCCGCTCGGCATGACGCGCTCCAATACGTCCGTGCGCGAGATGCCGTCGGCGCCGGATTTCTCCTTGCCGTACCTCGAGCGCGGCGGCAAGGTCGTCGCCGTGCCTTTCAGGAACATCGACGCGGTCGGTCCGGCCGGCTCGATCAACTCGAACATCGACGACATGCTGCGGTACGTCCAGATGCATATCGACCAGGGATCGGTCAACGGCAAGCCAATCATCTCGCGCGCATTCTCGGCGCGCATGCAGGCGGTGCATTCCGCACCCGATTTCACGTTCGACGCCGACGATCCGGTCTACACGGAGTCAGGCCCTGGAGGGTACGGTCTCGGGGTGGGCGTGCGCAGCTATCGTGGCCACAAGCAGGTCACGCATGGCGGCGGCATCGACGGCTTCATCTCCGCAATGACCTGGCTGCCTCACGATCGCATCGGCATCGTCGTGCTGTCGAACCTCTCCGGCACCAATCCCGTGCCGAACCTCGTGACGCTGCATCTCTGCGATCGCCTGCTGGGATTGCCGCCTGTCGACGGCGTTGCGCGCGCGAAAGCCACACAGGAGCGGTCGGAGAAGCGGGGGACCGAGCGCGAGCAGCGCCGCGAGGCGGAGCGAGTGACCGGGACGTCTCCGTCGCATCCGCTCGCGGACTACGTAGGGACGTACGATCACCCGGCCTATGGCTCCATCAAGATCGCGGCGGATGCCGGGCAGTTGACGGTCACGCACGGCGTCCAGACGAGACGGTTCGAGCACTTTCACTTCGACGTGTTCCGCGCCGTGAAGACCGCGGATACTCGCGACTGGGACACACGGGCGCGTATTACCTTCACGTCGAATGCCTCCGGCCGCGTCGACAGCGTGGCCGTTCCGCTCGAGCCGGCGCTGCCGGGCGGCGTGATCTTCACGCGAGGGCCGGCGTCCACCAGTACGTCGAGCGCCAGGCAATAGAGCCATGTACTTCCAATGGAAACGACCGTCAACGGGCGTTCTGGCTGCTCTCTCGGTGGCGGCCTCACTTCTGGCCGCTCAAATTACCCGAGCCTTCGATCGATGCGGTCTTCAGGGATTTCAGCGCCGAGGGAACGCCGGGGTGTGCCGCAGGCGCGACCGGCGATGGCCGAACGCTCTTCGCGAAGGGCTTTGGCCTGGCTGACCTTGAACACCGCACCGCGCTGACCGCGCAGTCGGTGTTCTACATGGCCTCGGTGTCGAAGCAATTCATGGCGCTCGCGATCCTGCTGCTCGAGCAGGACGGAAAGCTCGGACTTGACGACCCCGTCAGACGGCACGTCCCCGAGCTCCCCGAGCATGCCGACCGCATCACCCTCCGACAACTGCTGCATCACACGAGCGGGTTGCGCGACTACCTGACGTTGACGTCGCTCGCCGGCCGGCCAGCCGATTACGTGATCACCGAACCGATCGTGCTGAAGACGCTCGGGCGCCAGACCCGTCTCAATTTCGAGCCGGGGTCGGAGCATCTCTACAGCAACTCCGGGTACGTGCTGCTGTCGATCGTTGCGCAGCGGGTGACGGGGCGGCCGCTCGACGAGTGGGCTCGAGAGAAAATCTTCCGTCCCCTCGGGATGCAGAACACCCGCTTTCAACACGATCATGCGGCTCCAATCCCTGGCCGGGCCAACGGATACGTCAGAGCGAACGATGGCTGGCGTGTAGCGAACAGCACGCTCGACGTCGTCGGCGACGGGGGCCTCTATTCGACGGTGGACGACATGCTGCGGTGGGTCACGGCCTTCGACACGCCCCCCTTCGCCGCTCTCCTGGCGCGCATGCAGACACCGGGCACGCTTGGTGATGGACGGCCCATTCCGAACGGCTACGGGATGGGTCTGGTTCGCGGCACGTATCGCGGGCTGACGACGATTTCGCATGGCGGGTCGCTGGTGGGCTATCGGACCGTGTTCCTGCGGCTGCCCGACTCCAAATTGACCGTGGTCACGCTCTGCAACAATGGCACGGCGAACCCGCCCCGCTTGGCCCAACGGATCGCCGACCTCTATACCGGTGGCATCGCAAACGAGCCCGCGCCTGGCGACGGCAACAAGCCACCGCCAGTGCCTGAGGGCGGCGCACCGGTTCCGCGGGAGCTCCGTGAGAAGTTCGCCGGCGCTTTCTACGGCGCGGAGCTCGATGCGAGCTATCGGCTGTTTACCGAAGCCGACCAGTTCCGGTTGGAGATGGGGAGCCGTCCTCCCGTGACGCTCAGTCTTATCGGGGCCGACCGGCTGCGGATGCCGTCCGGCGCGGAGTTGATCCCGACACGCGATGGAACGGGGACAATCACGGGGTTTACGCTCAACGCCGGGCGGTTGCGAGATCTCGCGTTCACCAGACGCGACGCGCAGGCGCCGCGAGCGGAGGCGACGTCGCTGGGCGGTCAGCCGCTGGTTCCGCCGGTCGACATCCCGAATCGCGCCAGGCTCGAGAGCGATCTCGCGCAAACGGAGAAGGACCTCTCCGCACGACCCAACGACGCCGACGCGATCATCTGGGTCGGTCGGCGGCAGGCCTATCTGTGGCGATTCCAGGATGCGATCGCGACCTTCACGAAGGGGATCACCCTTCACCCGGCGAACCCGAAGCTCCTCCGGCACCGGGGTCACCGGTACATCACCGTGCGGCAATTCGATCGGGCGATCGCAGATCTCGAAAAAGCGGCAGGGCTCATCAAGGACACGGTGGACGAAGTGGAGCCGGACGGTGCGCCCAACCCGTCGGGCAAGCCCCGGAGCACGCTGCACTTCAATATCTGGTACCACCTCGGCCTGGCGCATTACCTGACCGGCAACTACACCAGGGCGCTCGACGCCTATTCGGCGTGCCTGAAGGTGTCGACCAATGACGACGCCCTCGTCGCGACGAGCGACTGGATGTGGATGACGCTGACGCGGCTCAATCGGAAGGCCGACGCCGCGAAGCTGCTGGAGCGGATCTCATCGAAGATGGAGATCCTGGAGAACGGCTCGGTGTCCACCGCCGTGTGTTGATGTACAAGGGGATCGAGAAGCCGGAGGCGCTCCTCGATCCCGGAAGCGTCGACGATCTCACGATTGCGACGCAGGGCTACGGCGTCGGCAACTACTTCTACGTCACCGGCGATCGAAACCGTGCGAAGCAGATCTTCGAGAAAGTGGTCTCCGGACGTCAGTGGAATGCGTTCGGGTTCATCGCGGCAGAGGCTGACCTGCAGCGGATGAAGTAGAAGACTGTTGGGTCGGCCAATGATGTGCATGGGGCGTTCAAGTGGTCCGCTGGACATGATTCCGCAGAGGCGCACGTCGGGGTTGACGGCGCGCCTGGGTGTCCAGATCCGCTGGGCAAGATCCCATTTCCGGGCACGCGGGGCGGCTGCCTGTAGCCCACCCCCGTTGTGTCACGGCACGTCGACAGGCGTGCCTCGGCGGCACGCTTCATGCCCCTGACCCGGACGTTTTCCGCGTGTGAGGTGACCTGATGCACCGCCTTATCGCCGACTTCACGCTCGCCGCTCGCTCGCTGCGCAAGTCGCCCGCTTTCACGGTCACGGCTCTGATCACGCTTGCCCTCGGCATCGGGGCCACGACGGCGATCTTCAGTGTCGTCAACGCGGTACTGCTGAGGCCGCTGCCGTACCGGCGAGCCGGGCCGGCTGGTGCTCCTCTGGGCAGACCTGATCAAGCGGGACGTTCGGGATTTCCCTGTGTTCCCCGGCGACATCCCCGACCTTCGCGCCGGCGTCACGTCTTTACGCGAGGTGTCCGCCATCGTCACGTCGAAGGAAACGGTCCTCGGCGACGACGCCGCGCCCGAGCGCATCCGGAGAGCGCTCGTACTCCCGAACTTCTTCGCCACGCTCGGGGTTGGCGTGGCTCTCGGCCGGCCGTTCCTCGAATCCGACGGGACGCCGCAGCCCCCGCAGGGCCCGAACACCGAGGGTGCGGCACGGCCGAGGTTGCCGGATTACGTCGTGCTCAGCCACGAGTTCTGGACGCGGCGCTTCGGTGGCGATTCCGCCATCGTCGGGCGATCCGTGAACATCGGCGGCCAGCAATGCGAGGTGGTGGGCATTCTCTCCCCGGGGTTTGAGGTCCTGTTTCCGCCCGGCTCGGGTGTCGAGCGGCGGCCCGACCTTTACCAGGCGACGCGCATCGATCTCGCCACGGCATCGCGGATAACTGCATCCATGCGGGTGTTCGGGCGCCTCGCTGACGGTGCGACGATGGCCTCCGCTCAGCAGCAGGCCACCGCGGTGTCCGAGGATCTGGCGCGCCGGTTCCCGCTGCACGGGACCGCCGGGATCCGCTGGCGCGTCGAGCCGATGCACGGCGACCTCGTCGAGGATGTGAAGCCGGCGATCCTCGCGCTGATGGGCGCGGTGGTCTTCGTGCTCCTGATCGCCTGCGCCAACGTCGCGAATCTGCTCCTGCTGCGCGGCTCGCATCGGGCGCGCGAGATGGCCGTCCGCACGGCACTCGGCGCAAGCCGGGGCGCGCTCATCCGGCAGATGCTCGCCGAGAGCCTCTTCCTGGCCGTAGCCGGCGGCGCGATTGGCCTGTACGTGGCGGACAGCGGCGTTGCCCTGCTCGCAGCCCTCGCGCCCGCCAACACTCCGCTCGCGGACGCGGTCAGCGTGGATCCCACCGTCCTCGCGTTCGCGCTCGCGGCCTGTCTCGCATCGGCCGTCATCTTCGGCGTGCTCCCCGCCCTTCGCGCCTCGCGACCGGACGTTGCCGAGGCGCTCCGGGCCAGCGGCCGGAGCGAGGGGCTGGCCGGCGGCAGGCGTCTTCGCGACGTGGTCGTGATCACCGAGGTCGCACTCTGCTTTGTCCTGCTCGTCGGATCCGGGCTGATGGCGCGAACGTTCATCACCCTGCAGCGCGTAGCCCCCGGGTACGACCCCAAGGGCCTCCTGACGTTCGAGATGGGCTTTCCGCAGGTCGGTTCGAACGACGCGCGGCGCGTGTTCCGCCAGCGAGTGCAGGATCGCCTCGCTGCCCTTCCCGGCGTGACCGCCGTTGCGGCATCGGACCCGCTCCCGCTCGACGGCAGGAGGTACAACAGCCGATGGGGCGTGGAGGGCGACGGACCCGAACCTCTTCCAGCAGGCGAACCTGTATGTGGTGGTGCCCGGCTACTTCGAGGCGCTGGGCACGCGCCTCATCGCGGGCCGCACGTTCACGCCCGCCGACAACCGCCTGGATGTCCTGCGCGTCGTCGTGGACGACATCCTCGCCCGGAGCGCGTTCGGCGACCAAAACGCAGTGGGCCGCCACATCCTGGCGCGGCTGCGGGCGAACGAGCCGGAGCGCTGGGAGATCATCGGGGTCGTCGAGCACCAGCGGCGCGACGGCCTCGCCGCTCCGGGCCGGCAGGCGCTCTACTTCGCCGAGGAGATTCTCGGGCCGGGCGCAGTCAACAGTACGCCCTCCGCACGGACGGGGACGTCGCGGGCCTCGTCCCTGCCCTGCGCGCCGCCGTTCGCGAGCTCGATCCGCGTATTGCGCTGGCCGACATCCAGCCCATGCAGGCGCTCCTCGACCGCGCGATGGGCCCCACGCGATTCGCCCTCGTGCTGATCGTCGCGTTTGCCGGGATTGCCGCGGTGCTCGCCGCGGTAGGACTCTACGGCGTGTTGTCCACGTCCGTCCGGCAGCGCACGCCCGAGCTCGGCGTGCGAATGGCGCTCGGCGCGCCCCGCAGTCTGATCGTTCGGCTCGTGATGCGGCACGGGTTTCGGCTGAGCGCAATCGGCGTGGGCGCCGGCCTCGTCGGGGCGCTCGTCCTGACGCAGGCGATGCGCCACATGCTGGTGGGCGTCGCTCCGACCGATCCGCTCACATTCATCGCGATGGTGGCATTCTTTGGCGCGATTGCGGCGGCGGCCTCGTACGTGCCGGCGCGGCGCGCGGCCGCGCTCGACCCAAACGCCGCGCTGCGGCAGGAGTAACGCGACCAGCTGAATGTCGGCCTACCGCTTCTGCCGCACGGACGATATCGGGCTTCTCGTCGATGCGCTGAATCGCTGCTGGGCTCCGTCCTTTCCCGGCGAGCCGGCCATGACGCCGGCCGCGTTCAAGCTCACGATCCGCGACCTGCAGGTCTGGTGCAGCAGCTGCATGGTCGCCTTCGCGGGATCCGATCCAATCGGCGTCCTGATTGGCGCCAAGCGGCCCTCCGGCACGCTCATCCACAAGATCGCCGTCCATCCCGATCATCTGCGACAGGGTCATGGCCGCCACCTGCTGACCTCGCTCGGCTCGAAGCTCGCGATTCTCGGACCCCCGCGGATCGTCGCTGAAATTCCGGAGACGCTCGCTCCTGCCTGCGGGCTGTTCAGGGCATACGGGTACGTCCGGGAAGCGCTCCTGACAGACTACGTCTTGCAGGGTGAACAAGAAGAGATCGCCGTGCGGGAGATAGATGATGGGGCGGCCGGCCCTGAGCGAGCGCCGCAAGGCGGCGCGAGTCGAACGGGGTTCGTCATCCCGGTCACGGTCGACGATCTCGCCGCGAATGGTCTCCTCGAAGAGAGTCATCCGCAGGGGTGCTGGGAGCGCTCGGTCGAGACCCTCTCGGCAAGGAAGGACGAGATTGCAGGACTCGCCGTCGCGTCCGAGGAGCGAATCGAGGCCTACCTTCTTTATAGAGATGCGGAGATCGTGTCGCTCCGCTCGCTCGTCCAGGACGGTGGAGCCCATCTGACGCAACTGCTCGCTCGACTCCGCGCACAAGGCCCGGGGACCTTCCGGTTCCCGAAAGTGCACCCGTCGGAGATCTCAACGGAGCTCCTGGAGACGCTCGGTTTCCGCTCCGGCGGCGGGCATCTACTCTACGCAGCGAGAGCTCGGTCCGGCTAGTAGGCTATAGGCTAGGTCGACGGTACTCGCCGAAGTGCTGCCGGCACGATCGCCTTCTTCGTCGGGTCCGTAGTCCAGTCGGCGGAGGAGCGCCTCGCGCTCGGATCACCAATCGTGAAGGTGATCTTCAGCCCCTTCCGCTTCACCGCCACAATCGCGCCCAGGGTCTGGCACTGAGGTTCATTGCGCACGTCGGCAAGCCGTTCTCGCCGCTTGCGCCCTCATTGAGCTGGTCGCAGAATTTGCCAGCACGTACTTCTACTGCTACCAGGTTCAATGATTTCACTAGGTTCAGGAGTTCATCGGCTTCACGAGGTTCACAATTGCAGGGTTCGGTGACCTGCTAGCGAACCTCGTGAAGATTGATCCGTTCAGTCACACACTCGCATCGAGTTGCCTGGACCTCAGCGAAGACGGTCAAGGCACCGGACGCAATTGGACGCGAATTGCTAACGCGCCAATCTCGCTGCCAAGCCTCAGGCCGTCTCGACAAGCAGATCTGAAGTGGATCCCTGCAATAACTCGCGAATCCGCATTCTCGCGCGCGGCCTGCGAGAAGCTGTGAAATGAACGCGTCAGGCCAGCAAACGGCGCGCCGCTCGTCACCTCGAAGGCGATGTGATCGGTCTTGAAGAAGCGCGCCAGCACTTCAGCGGCGGCGGCGCCGAGCGTGCTGTGCGTCGATGGGTAGTCTGGAATCGCAGGCGTGTTGAGGTAGGTGTTCCAATTCGGATCTGCGATCGTAAACGGGTTGCCGTCCGAGTTGGCCCCACGAATCGCTGTCACTGGTCTCCAGAAGTTATAGAGGTACCTGGCTTCCCAGCCGGCGATGAACCCATCGGCCATCGCGAAATTGACGAGTGCGAGAAGGCGTGCCTGTTGCCACAAGTCCAAACGGCGCGCGGTGGCGACCGTGCGAGCGATGCGGTTCCACCCGAGTTGCGACCCTTCGTACCAGAACCGCGCGATCTCGGACTGTTCGGCAGTCCGCACAGTCGAGAACTGTTCGCCAACTATCTTCACTTCGTAGTAGTCCACGACGTAGCGAAGGCTCTTTAGCGGAGGCGGCCCATCGGGCCGGAACTGATCGCCCGACGTCATGACGAACGGGCTCACGTTCCCCCAGCCAGGCAGGACCGGCGGTAGCAATCCAGCGCCCGCGGGGTTCGGCGGTTCGGGATTCGGTGTGGGCTGCCAGAACCCCGAGCCGGTCAAGGGCGCGTAGGGAATGTTGGCCAGCACTGCGCCGTCGGCCGCCCGCAAAGAAAGGATGGCCGCGGCGGCTCGTTGACCGACGTCGATCCCCTGCTCCTTTGACTCCCCGTCTGCCACGAGCGCCAACGAGTCAGCATACGCCTGGTCGGCAGCCAACATTGCAGAGGTCTGTTGAGATGCGCTCCCGAAGAAAGGGATGATTCCGGCCAGCACATCATGAGCCGCGGCTGCGACGGCCGCTTCCGCGGATCCAGCATTGGCACAACACTCGTTCAAGGCGTACCGATTCGTAGCGACGGTCAATCGCGTTCACCGCGTCATGAATCGCGGCATGGACCATCGCCAGAGTCCGCGTCTGCACGATACCGTTCTGACCGCCGGCGGCCGCAATCGACAGCGTACGCACGTTCCACGACAGCACCGCGTTAGCATCGCCAGCGTGTGCGACGCTGGTGGCCCCCAACAAGATGAGGACTGCGCCCATCAGCAGTTGAGCAAGCCGTTTCGACGTCCCAAGTTTCGAAGGCAATCTCATAGTTCCCTCCATAACATTTGCTCTGGTGGAGCGTACGTCTTGGAGGGACGACAGTCCTTGGAGAAGCCTGATGTTTGTCTGACTTGCAAGGCTGGCCGCACGAGAGCTAGGCTTCGTGCAGGATGCACTTCCAGTTCGGCAACATCCGCGTCGACGCAGAAGAACGACGGGTCTGGCGCGATTCGACGTGCGTCCACATCACACGGAAGGCCTTCGATCTGCTGCTCTTGCTGCTGGAGCACCGACCCGCCGCCGTGTCGAAGGCGCAGATCCACGCGCATCTCTGGCCAGATACTTTTGTTTCCGAATCGAGCGTACAGGCGCTCGTCTCAGAGATTCGCCAAGCCGTTGGCGACGACGGGCGTCGTCGCACAATTGTTCGGACCGTGCATGGCGTCGGCTACGCCTTTGACGCACCGCTTGATAACGAGCCGCCGGTCGCTGCACCGTCGAGCGCCACTGCGCAGGCATGGCTCGTGGGCCAGCGCGAACGCGTGCCGCTCCACTTGGGCGAGAACGTGCTGGGTAGAGAGGGAGAGGAAGTGATCGTGATTGACGATTCGACCGTGTCGCGACGCCACGCGCGCATCATGATCGGATCGGAAGTGATGCTAGAAGATCTCGGCAGCAAGAACGGCACATGGCTCAACGACGAGCGCATTGTGCTGGCGACTCTGCTGGCCGATGGTGCCAGCGTAGGTCTGGGATCAGTACAGTTTTACCTTTCGGCTGGCCCACCAAGCAGCGTCGACCGACTCGGTAACGACCCCACCGCGTCGTTACGATCCTTTCTGACAAACACAGCGAGCAACAACGTTTTCGACGGCGCGGTCGGCCGCAGCCCAGCTTTCGTCGTGTCGGGAGAAGTTCCACGTCACTCCGATCGAGACAGCGTGTTTGATCTGGTGGCCATTGCGCCCGGCAACCTGCTTGGCGAAGGATCCGAACAAGTCGAGTCGATCGGTCAGGCGGGTCGATGCGCCGACGCCGACGTTCAGAAAGTTCTCGCGTCCGATCCGATCGTGACTCTGGCGCTGCCTGACCGTCAGCGTCTGCGCGATGATCGCCGCCGGAGGGATGTCGATGCCGTCGTGCTGAAGTTGCGCGGATCCTAGGGCAAACACTCTCAGCGCCGGCGACACAAAATACCCAACTTCCACGTCGCCGTTACTGTGATTCATCTTGTACTCAAGAACGCGTTCGCCAAATGCAAACGAATATCGGCCTTGCATAAAAAGGCCCGCCGCAATGGCGTCTAGTCGTCGCGCGGCGGTGACCCCAATCTGCACCTCGCGAAGGTGACGTCCAGCCGCTGAATGCGCCCACGTCTCATACGCATTGCTCGGCATCACCGTTCCGATGAAGGGTGTCACAGCAAGCGGGCCATTGAGGATATTGTACCGGACGTTAAACCTGATGTCCTGGCTTGTCGTGTGCCATTGCCCGTCATCCATCCTGTTAGGGTTGTCAAGCTGATGTGGGAACCGTCCCCTGTAGCGTGACATCACGAGCGGCAAGCCCGCTGATACAGTGACGCGCTCGGTGAGTCCGTAGGTAACATCGAAGAAGAACGTGTTCGAATCGATTTTGCCGAGATCAGTACGCTCGGTGGGCAGATAATGCTTGTCGGCGAACACATTGGTGTAGACGAGCGAAACGTAGCCTTCACCTTTCGCGGGCAGCCAGGCTTGCGCAGCCGCGTTCGCGCAGCCGCCGAGAAGGAGTACGGCGGTCAGCACTGTGGTTCTGCGGAGTGTTGGGTCTCCTCGTTGTCTATTCATCGCTCGCTCCCTCGCTTTCGCAATCGCCTTTCCGGCTTATGTCACTCTTTACTCGAGCGCCCGCCTGCACGCGCGATTTCATCGCGGCTTCGATAACGTTGAGATACTGAGGCAGCTTATCCGACCCTTTTAGGCACACGGGCATCTGCCTGGCCAGTTCCGCCGCGCGTTTCTTGTCCTTCTCGGTGATGAGATAAAGCACTGTGGGCGGCGACTCGGCGCGCGGGAAGGCTTCCAGTATTGCCCGGACCGTGTCGTCTGCCAGGATGATATCGGCCTGTCCGAGGCGTAGATCGTCAGCAATGGCTCTCGCGTCGGAAACTACACGAACGCGATGACCGGCCCGAGTCAGGACTCTCTGCAGGACGGCCGCCCGATCGGCGACGGTGGTCCCCGTGTACGCGAACATGACGATGCTGCCGGGATACATCGATGCGTACAGCCCGCTCGAATGAAGCCCCGCGCCCTACCAATAGAAACTTATCTCCACACGCACCCAGAGGAACCCATGCCGAGGCCAGGAAGATCAGAGTGGTGAACACAGGTATGCATTTGGTCATGATGCCCTCCAAGAGATGGTGGACGATCCTGTGGTCCGATTCCTTGGGTAATGCTGAGATTTTCCTGATATCCACCACTGATCCCGATAATTACCAATGCAACAGCGAGCGCAGCCGCGCCCATGCGCCGGTGGGCACTTTGAACCCCTGCAGTTGGTAGATGTCGGAACGTGCCCTCGCTACGGATGTACCCAGCGCCTTGCGACCGATGCGTGTCAGGCCACGAATTGGCTGGTTGGCCGGAGGGATCACGCCAAGGTCTGGGTTGAGCACGCGCTCGCGCCCAGTCGTCACGTCAAGAGCGACCAGCATGAAACGCCGACCCGTGTCCGTTTCGCGTAGACCATAGATGGTTCGAGAGTCCCATGACCACGTATGCGCAAGCCACGTGTCGTAGTTGATCACTCGCGGCTCTCCTCCAGCCGGCGAAATCAGCGCAAGCCCGTCCATCGAATCGAAGAGTATCAGCCGGCCGTCCGGCGACCAGTCCGGTCGAGTCAGTGGCTGGATCCTGTCAGTTAGCACCACAGACTCTTCGGCGCCGTTCGTTCCCACCGGCGCTTTCGCAAGTCTCCATCGTCCCCCGGGCATGCCCTGCACATAGGCGATCCAATCGCCACCCGGCGACCATGTTGGCGCGTCCTGAGACATGTGTCCGAAGGTGATTGGAACGAGCTGCATGGGAGGCCCCGCACCCGCAACCGGCACAATCCAGATTCGATAACCGCTTCGCTCGCCCTGGCGTTGAAACGCCACCCGGGACCCGTCTGCGGAAAAAGAGGGCGATCCGAGCGTAAATGTGACGTCGCCGGTGACGTCATGATCGCTAAACAACACCCTTTCAAAAGCCGCCCCGCGGGCATGTAGCCAGAGCTCCAACCATCCACTGCGATCAGTCGCGAACGCATACTGCGTCTCATCCGGCGACCAAGCTGGATCGAATTCGTTTCTGGCGGTTTGCAGGAATGCGGAAGGTGGTCCCCCATCCAGAGGGATCTGGATCAAGTCAAAATCAACCGCCTCGGATGTGAACGCCACGCGCGAACCATCCGGTGAAACCCGCGGATAGCTTTCGTTCGACGTCGTGGCGGTCACTGATTCCACCTGATTACTAACAGTGTCGCCAATCACGAGATGGCGCCCGGTAGCCTCTGTTTCGAGCGAAATGACGACGTGGCGATTGTCCGGAAACCAGTCGAAAGTCACGCCACCGCTACGACTGCGATTGGCAAGCGACTGCAGTACCGGCCGCGGCTGTCCGTTCGGCCACGGGATGATCCAGAACGAGTAATCGGCGCGTGGCTGAGACGAACCTCTGAGCCATCCGGAGATCCACACCAACAGTTGTGAGCTGTCAGGGGAAAAACCCAGCCAGCCATCGTTGAGGCCACGTGACTCAAGCGGCCCATGTGAGACTTTGCGCGGATTGTTGCCTTCCGCCGAAGCGGCCCAGATAGTGAAGGCACCGCCCTGCTCCGACTCTTCGGTGAAGAAAGCAAGCGAACGGCCGTCAGGCGAAATGGCTGCGCGAGATGCGTTGGGCAGGATCGGTTGCGGTTCGCCTCCGGCTACGCTGATTGAAAATAGACCCTGTTTGTCCTGCGCCTGACGCAGGAAATAAATTCGGCGGCCGTCGGGTGCCCAGAAGGGATACCGACAGTCCCACAAACCATGTGTCAATGGGTTGCCGCTAGATGCGGACAGACCCTTCGTGAAGACCTGCACAATGCCATCGACCTGCGCCACATATGAGAGGCTTCGGCCATCGGGCGACCAGGCGGGCGCACCCTGATATCCGGCATCGATCACCAATGGAGTGAATACATAGTTACCCAGTGGAGAAGATGCCAGCTGCATGATTCGCCACTGGAGTAGACCCCCTACGACGGCCACAGCCAGCACACCAGTAATGAGGGCCGCTCGCATCGCGCGCGACCTTGGTGCTCGCGTCAGCAGGTCGTTACGGACGTCAGACAACCTCCCGAGCAACGTCGACAGATCGCGGGCCAAATCTGGGGTCGCGGCGTAACGCTGGGCAGGATCCTTCGCGAGGCAACGCTCGACTAGCCACTGCAATGGCGCGGGGACAGAGCTCTTCACTTCGTCGAGCGGCGTAGGATCGTCGTCAATGATGGCCGACAGAGTCTGGACCGAGCTACGCCGCCGGAACGGGTGCTTCCCGCTGAGCATTTCGTATAGAAGGACGCCTAGCGCAAACTGGTCCGAACGATAGTCGACAGTGGCCCCTTTCGCCTGCTCAGGGCTCATGTACGGCACAGTCCCGAGGACTATCCCCGTCTCCGTATGTTCTTTCGTGATCGCGGGGGCGCCCAAGCCGGCTCCGAAACTTTTTGCAAGGCCGAAGTCCAGAATCTTCGCACGTCCGTCCCGCGTCATCATCACGTTTTCAGGCTTCAAGTCACGATGAACGATCCCGATGTCGTGCGCTGCACTCAGGCCCGATGCAATCTGTGCGGCGATTTCTAGCGACCTTGTTACCGGAAACGCTCCGTGTTCCATTTGACTTCGGAGAGTCGTCCCCTCTACGAACTCCGTCACGAGGAATGGCACGTCCCCGTCGAAGCTCACGTCGTAGATGGCGACGATATTCGGGTGGTTGAGGGCTCCGGTGGCACGCGCTTCATCGACAAAGCGCCGACGGCGATCCGGATCGTTGGCAATCGCGGCGGGCAGTACTTTCAAGGCGACATCGCGCTGCAGTCGAGTGTCGCGGGCGAGGTATACCTCACCCATCCCTCCTGCGCTCAACGGCGACAGGATCTCGTAGGGACCGCAAAGACTCGCAACGGCGAGGCTCATCGTCGCCTGCCTGGATCGCCTGCATTATTGGCGCGTCATGGGCACAGAATCAAGGCTGGCGCATGTTCATCGAGGATGGTGGAGCCCGTCTGGGGCAACTGCTCTCTCGACTCCGCGCGCAAGGCCTGGGGACCTTCCGGTTTCCCAAGGTCCACCCGGCGGAAACCTCGAAGGACTTGCTGGAGACGCTCGGCTTTCGCCCCGTCGGCGGGCACCACCTCTACGCCGCACGCGCGCGGTCGGGGTAGAACCGTCGTCGGGCCTCACTCCTCCGCGCGGTTTTGCTCGATCTCCCGCACTTCGGACATGACGGCGTGGCAATTGTTGAAGAGCGCGGAGAACGGACCCTGCTGCGCCGCGAGCGCATCTTCCCTGCATCGCGCCTGATACACGGCGTCGCTCGTGATCAGGTAGAGAGAACGCTTCGCCCTCCCCAGGCAGAGGGAAAGTCGAAACAGACCGGCACACCGCAATGAAGTCCTGCGCGTACTCTGTTCGTGATCGACAGCATTTCAGAGCAGGCGCTGCGCACGCTCTCCCGTTGTCCGCCGCCGATCACGCCGCCACCGGTGGAGAGGTACAGGCTCACCGTACATCGCGGAAGCAGGCGAAGGTCGCAACGGCCTCGGGATAGCCGGTCTCCATGATGACCGCAAGGATTGGCGCATCGCGATCCGGACTGACTCCGAGGTCCGCCGCTGTGACGTTGAGCGCCCGATTGCGCAAGCCGTGATAGACGTCGTTCGATCCCATCTGTTCCTTTCGGCTACGCCTCGACACGTGCACCGAGCGCAGCGGCCAGGCCGGTGGGTTATGCTACCAAGGAGGTCAGCGAGCGTGGAGCGACTGACGGCGAGCCGCATTTCTTCTTGTTTCTTTCGTGTTGCTCTCGACCGCTGGCCGGGTCTCGGCCCAGGGCGACCTGACGATCTTCGTCGGCGCCGCGTACCCGGTGTACAGCGAGCTGCTCACGCTCCGGCCATCCGTGCCGTCACTGCCGGGCGCCGACGTGACCGTCTCGGGCAGTCCGGAGATCACCGCCACGGGAGGCCTGGTCGTCGGCGGCGCACTGGCGTTCGAGGCCGGCGTGCTCGGCATCGAGGGGCGCATCGATTCGACGGCGGTGGGATTCGATCTGACCGGAGCTCGATACGACGTGCGCGCAACGTCCGGCCCGTTCCAGGGCCTGACGGGATCGGTCACCGTTGGTGACGGGCAATTCAACGCTGACCGGTTTCAGCTCCTGTCGATCAATGCTCGGCTGCGTACGCCGGGGCCTATCTGTCTCGTCGTGTCTGGCGGTTTCAGCTACCTGCCCGACATCACCATCACAGGCTCAGTTCCCTTGTCGGCGGAGGTGGCGGGCTTTCCCATCATCGGTGACCTCGCGCCGCGCTTGCGCCTGGTGGTTGCGCCGGGAGAATCGGAGCATAGATTTGGCGTCAACGGTGGCGCCGGGCTCCGCATCGGCGGCAGCCGGATTGCGATCATGGGCGAAGTGCGCGTCTTCTATTTCCGCGAGTACGAGCTGCGCTTCAACGTCGCGGACGCTCCGCCCGTCGTCGAAGACCTGCTCGAGGGACTCGCCCCCGTCCGCTTCGAGCCCGTCATCGTCAACGCGCAGGCGGGGCTCGTGTTTCGATTCTGAACTCGATCCCGATTCTGATTAAGGCATCACGCCAGGCGCGCTGCGCTCCGATGCGGTGCTCGCGCACTTGTTCCGGAACAGGCGCGATCCTTGCGCGGCACAGTGACCTGCTTTGTCACACCGTCGCGCTACAGTTGCCGCATGGAGCCGATCCGAACAACGTCCGAAACCCTCGACATGTTCGCTGCGCTGTCGGATGATGAACTCGTCGACAAGGTGAAAGATCTTGCCGGGCGCGAGCGGCGTGCGTCCGTGGCGCTCATCCGGTCCCTGATGGAGTTCGACGCACGCAGGCTGTATCTCCGCGAAGGCTGTTCCTCTCTCTTCACCTACTGCACGCAGGTCCTGCATCTGTCGGAAGGATCGGCATACAACCGTATCGAAACCGCACGGGCGGCGCGGCGCTACCCGAACGTGCTCGACGCGCTCGAACGCGGCGACCTCACGTTAACTGCCGTTCGCCTGCTCGCGCCGCACTTGACGCTTGCAAACCACTGCGAGGTGCTGGCGACCGCACGGCACAGGAGCAAGCAGGGGATCCAGGAGCTGATCGCTTCACTGAACCCTCGTCCGGCGGCTGCGACCATCATCCGGCGTGTCGAGCCTCAAACGTTGAAAGGTGATGCAACGCCGGCTTTCGCTGTCGCGCAGGAGGTCGAGCCATCATCCTCCACAACGACAGCAGTCACTTCGGCGTATTCGCCGGGTAGGCAAGACGCCGCCAGCGACGGGGCCTCAGTTCCGCGCCGCCAGCGTGACGCCGCTCGCGCCCACACGCTACAAGCTGCAGGTGACGCTGGCGGCGCGAGACGCACGAAAAGCTGCGGCGCGCGCAGGCGCTTAGCCGACATACGCTGCCAGGTGGAGACGTCGGCGCGATCCTCGATCGCGCGTTGACGCTGCTGATCGATCATCTGGAGCGGCGCAGGTTTGCCGGTGCGGCGTTACCGCGAGCCAGGCCGAGCGAGAGCGCTGCGTCTGGACGTCTACGTACCGGCGGCTGTCAAGCGAGCAGTGTGGCAGCGCGATGAGGGACGCTGCGCGTTCGTCGGACGCACTGGACGGTGCCGGGAGATTGCGTTCCTCGAGTTCCATCATGTCACGGCGTACGCGGCTGGAGGCGCGGCGACGCCCGACAACATCCAGCTCCGCTGCCGCGCGCACAACCAGTATGAGGCGCAGCTTTTCTTCGGAGACACGCTGGTCCGCGAGCGACCCGAGATCTGGAGCACAGTCGATCGGAGTGATCCATGATGGATTCGTCGCTCGAGTTGACGCAATGACGGTCCGCGTGGCGAGTCTGGCGTCATGCGAGCGGCAGCCTCGAATGTCGGAGTCGCCACGCCGCGCCGCGAAGCCCATGGTCGTGCGCTGCGCAATCTCGTGGCCGTAGGCTTCGGCAAGGGCGGAGTCGGCAATTGCGCCTTGACGCTGCATCTCCTGAATCGTCGCCGAGTGTTCGTGAGCGCGACGGCTCAGTCAGTTCGCAAAACAGTCGCCGGATCGACTCGGGTCGCGCGCCAGGCGGGGCACACGAGAGCAACCAGCGCCGCCGCGAGGACGATGGCCGTCACCGTCAGGTGTGAGACGGGATCGTACGGACTCATGCCATACAGGTTGCGGCGCAGCAACTGCCCGACGATCGCCGCGCCGATGAGGCCGGCGCCGAGCCCGAGGAGAAGCGGGCGGGTCCCTGTCCTCAGGACCAGGACAATGATCTGCGGAGCGCCTGCGCCCATGGCCAGCCGGACGCCGATCTCCCGGGTCTGTTGCCGGACCGCATACGCGAACATGCCGAACACGCCAACCGACGCGAGCACGAGCGCGAGTCCCCCAACGGCGGCGGCCAGCATGACTGGCAACCGCTCTTCCGAGAACCGTTCGCGCACGGCGGCGCTGAGCGCCGTATAAGAGACGTGAACCTGCGGCTCGAGTCGTGCAGCGGTTTCAGCAATCGCTTTTGCAGGTCCCGCGCCCGCATGGCGAAAGAGAAGGCGCGGTGGTTTCTGACGATCGTTTCCGTCAGTCCACAGCCATTCCGATCCCGAACCTAGCGCCTCGTACGCCGCCGGTTCGGCGCCCTCGCCGTGATCGGCTGTGCCGACGACGCCAACAATCTCGTGAGGCACCGCACCGTCTTGGCGCCCACCCTGGATGAACAGCGTCTCGCCGACAGGATTCTGACCGCGGAAGAGCCCTCGCACGAGCGCCTCGTTCACGACCACGCGATGACTGCCGGCGTCCGCCGGACCTGGCAGCCGGCCGGCTTTGAGTGCGATGCCGAGCACCGCAAAATACCCCGGCGAGACTTCAGGCACGCTCAGATCGATGACCCTCCTTCCGGCAGGCAAGCCGGCGGTCGCGCGCGCGTACATGATCCAGCCGTCGAAAGGCGATGCGCTGGCGATGGCCGCATCGGATCGCGCGTCGATCGTTTGCGCCGCCGCGATCACACCAGCCTCGAACGCCTGACGCCGTTTCACGTCGAAGGAGGCCGGGAGGTCGAACGAGACGACTGTGACGCCATGCGGATCGAATCCGCGATCGACGACATACGCGCGCTCGAGCCCTCGAACGAGCAGCCCGGCAGCGCCCAGAAGGATCACGCTCACGGCGACTTGAACGCCGAGCAGCCAGGAGCGCAGCGACCCCGAGGGCGAGCCCGCCGAGCGGCCCTTCAGTGCACTCAGCACGTCGACGCGGCTCGCCTGGAGCGCGGGTGCCAGGCCGAAGGCGATGCAGGTCAGCGTGGCCAATCCGATGCTGAATACGGCGACGTGCCAGTCCGGTCGAACGGCGAACGCCACAGCCCCCCCGACGTCCGCGTGCTCGAAGCCCAGGTTGAGCAGATAGTTCGGAACCATCGTCGCGATGGCCAGACCGATGGCCGCGGCGGTGGCGGCGAGCACGAAGCTCTCGGTGAGCAGTTGCCGGACGAGGCGCATCCCGTCGGCCCCTATCGCGTTGCGAATGGCGATCTCCTGCCGCCGCGCGACTGTCCGCGCGAGCAGCAGGTTGCCGGTGTTCGCACACGCGACGATCAACACGAGCAGCAGGGCCGCAAGGGCGATGGAGAACGCCATCACGCTCTCGTCCCTATCGCGCGGCCGGGAGAAGAAGCTGGTTCCGGCAAGCCTGGAGCGCCTGGGTGCGGGAGGCAGCGGCGCGAGGAGCGCGTCGATCTCCGCGCGAGCCTGATCGGGCGTGACACCGTGCCGGAGCCGCGCGACGAGCTCGACATTGTCGATGGCCGAGCGCGTCGATGGCCGCAGCATCGGCGCGCTGGCGAGCGGGACCCAGAGATCCTGGCGCAGCAGGAGCGTGCCGCTGAACGATTCGGCAGTGACGCCGATGACCTCGAACTCGGCGCCGTCCAGATCGATCCGGCGGCCCACGGCGTCCGGGGCGCCGCCGAGCTCCCGCAGCCAGAACGTGTGACTGACGACGACAACGCCAGGGAGCTCCAGCGGACCGTCACTGTCGTGAATGCCACGCCCCAGCGCGATTGGAATTTCGAGCGTGCGAAAGTAGTTGCCGCTGACGAACTGGCCGAGCACCGTGCGGCGATCGGCGAGCGTGAAGCGGCAGTTGATCATGCGGCCGTCCATCCCGCATCCCGTCGCCACGATGGTGCTGTTGCGGGCGTGCGCCGACAGGTGGGTGAAATCGGCCCACGAGAACTCGCCGCCCACCCGTCCGTCAGAGCGGACTGACTGTATGTGGACGAGGTCGTTGGCGACCGCCAGCGGCCACGGCCGCCACAGCATGGCGGTGAACATCGTGGCGAGGCTCGTGTTCAAGCCGACGCCGACCGCCAGGATCGCCAGCGTCGTCAGCGTGAAGCCGGGCTGTCGGCGCAGGCTTCGGACGGCGTACTGGATGTCCTGCGCGAGACTCTCGACGAGAGCGCCGGCACGCGCCGCCCGAACGCCTTCCTTGACGGGCTCGATGCCGCCGAGATCCAGCGTCGCCTGCCGACGGGCGTCCGCGGGGCTGAAGCCTTCTGCGACGTAATCATCGGCGGCCATATCGACGAACCCGCGCAATTCGTCGTCCAGGTCGCGCTCGACCCGTTCGCGGTGGCCGAGGTTGCGCCAGAGGCGTGCGAGCCAGTTCAACACGGCGGCCTCACGTTTCCAGCGCGCGCGCCATGGCGATCGCGACGCGATTCCACCGCGCGGCCTCGACGTCCAGCTGGCGCCGGCCCGTGCGCGTCAGACGGTAGAACTTGGCGCGGCGGTTGTTTTCGGACGATTCCCATTTCGATGCGAGCCACCCGGCCTCTTCGAGACGATGGAGCGCGGGGAAGAGCGAGCCGGGGCGCACCATGAACGTGCCCTGCGTGATCTGCTCGATGCGACGCGCCACGCCGAGCCCGTGCAATTCGCCGACGTTCAGCGCCTTCAGGATCAGCAGATCGAGGGTGCCCTGCAACAGGTTGGCGGATGGCTTGGACATGTGCTCCTATCGAAGCTTGATATGAGCACTGTAGCGGGGCTCCTATAGATTGTCAATAGGAGCAGGCGCGTCAGCTGAACGCATGACGTCGCGGCCCGCCGGCGTCAGGCTGAGCGTCCGGTACTGATCGTTCGACACCACGATCAAACCCGCGGCGACGCACGCGTCGATCCAGCCGTGCAGCGCGTCCGGCGTTTCGTGCTCGGAGCAGGCCGGTCGTCGACAGCGTTGACGAGCGCCGGCGGCAGGTCGCCGCTGTCGCCCAGCAGCATCGCGACGATGCGGTTGCGGCCGAAACGCTCGCCGGCGCGCGCGATGCCGGCGAGGATCTTCCGCACCAGCTCGCGCTCGTAGGCGTCGAGCGCGCCGGGACAGCAGTTGCCGCACGAGCCGCAGGGCTCGCGCACGGCTGGATCGCCGAAGTAGCGCAGGATCGTCGCGCGCAGGCAGGCGCGTGTGTCGGCGTAGTCGACCATCCGCCGCAGCTTCGCGTGCTCGAGCGCCCGCGCCGTGCCGCCTCCTCCGGATCGAGCGGCGCGGCCGCGGCGATGCGCCGAGTTGTCGCGTTTCGGGCTGTCGATCAGGAACTCGCGCGTCGACGACGTCGTCGTAGTCCCACAGCAGCGTCGCCGTCGCGGGACGGCCGTCGCGTCCGGCGCGGCCGATCTCCTGGTAGTACGCTTCGACCGATCCGGGAATCGCGTAGTGGACGACGGCGTCGACGTCGGGACGGTCGATCCCCATGCCGAACGCGTTGGTCGCGCAGACGACCGGCAGCGATCCGGCCGCGAACGCGTCCTGCACGCGCGTGCGCTCCTCGTCCTTCAGGCCCGCGTGATACGCCGCCGCCTTGACGCCCGTGCGTCGTCAGGAACGACGCGGCGCGTCTCGGCCGTCTTCCGCGTCGCCGTGTACACGAGCGCGCGCCGGCCGCGCACGAGGCCCGGCAGCAGCCGGTTCTTGTCGTCCTCGTCATCCGTCACGCGCTCGACGCGGAGATAGATGTTCGGCCGATCGAATCCCGCGACGAGCAGCTGCGGCCGCTCGAGGCCGAGCAGCGCCACGACGTCGTCGCGGACTTCCGCCGTCGCCGTCGCGGTGAACGCCGCCATCGGCGGCCGCCGGCGTGCGCCGTCGCTGCGGCGGCACAACGCGGCCGCCGGCGCGCAGCCGCCGGTAGTCGGGACGGAAGTCATGACCCCACTGCGACACGCAGTGCGCCTCGTCGACGACGAATCGCGACGACGGCGACCTCGCCGAGCAGTCGCAGGAACGGCTCGGACGCGAACCGCTCGGGCGCGACATAGAGCAGCCGCAGCGCGCCGCGCGCGCGCCGCGTTCGAGCACGTCGCACCTCGCGTCGGCCGACAACATCGAGTGCAGCGCGCCGCGACGGGATGCCGCGGCGATTCAGCTCGTCGACCTGATCCTTCATCAGCGAGATCAGCGGCGAGACGACGAGCGTCGTGCCCGGCAGCGACGACGGCCGGCAGCTGATAGCCGAGCGACTTGCCGGATCCCGTCGGCATGACCGCGAGCACGTCGCGGCCGCCGAGCACTGCCGCGACGATCCGCTTCCTGTCCTGGCCGGAACTCCCGATGCCCGAAACGCTCGCGCAGCCGCGAGAGCACTTCACTCGCCGAATCACACGTCACGCCCATTGGACGACGATGGCACGTCGAACTTGTGGATTTCAAGAGCGCAAAAATTGCTAGCATGCGGATCGTGGCCTTCTCGCCCGCCTCGAAGAGCCGGCTGACGGCTTACGACCTGGATCGGTTCGCCGGACCCACGCTGTTCGATCGCATCGGGCGCGCCGTGTGCCGCGCGGAATGTCTGCCGCGCAAGGAGCTCTATGAGGCGTGGGAGACCGCGCGGCGCGTGCGGCGGACCTTCAGGGGCGGGCGCGTCGTCGATCTCGCCGGCGGCCACGGCCTGCTCGCGCACGTCCTGCTGATTCTCGACGACTCGTCGTCCGGCGGTCTGGTCGTCGACACGACGATCCCGCCGTCGGCCGGCGCTCTGCAGCACGCCCTCACCGGGGCATGGCCGCGGCTGGCGGGACGCATCGAGTACGTGGCGGCGAATCTGGGCGATGTGGCGATCGCCGGGTCGGACCTGGTCGTGTCCGTCCATGCCTGCGGCGCGCTGACGGACGTTGTCCTCGATCGCGCCATCGCGTCGCGCGCGCGCGTGGCGGTCCTGCCGTGCTGCCACGATCTCGACGCGAGCGACGCCGGGGGACTCGAGGGATGGATGGACCGGGCGCTCGCGATCGACGCCAGGCGGGCGACCCGGCTTGCCGGGGCGGGCTATCGCGTCCGGACGCAGACGATTCCAAGCACGATCACGCCGAAGAACCGGCTGCTGCTCGGCGAGCCGCTCGATTCTGCGTGAACAAGGTAATTCCCAGCGGATTTCGTCGGCCGTCTACGAGATCCGCTGACCTTTGGGGGCCTGGCCTGGCAGCAGGAACGTCTTGATGAGCTCCCCTTCGCCACAGACCGTTATTCCGGAGAATCGTTTGTACCACTGGCCGTCAGGAACGTCCGGCTCAGTGTCGAGCCATCGGCCAAGCAATTCGAGCTGCGTTGCCGGAATCGTGCGTGTCTGGATGCGGTCCAAAAGATGTTGGAAAAGCGCCGGCGGCAGGGTCTGGCGACGGACTTTCGGCACCGGGACTCAGATGCCGTAAAAGCCGCGAGTGAGCCGTTCCCTGAGACGTGCGGCCTCCATGGGGTCGGAAGCGGACGCGAGCTGCTTGGCGAGGAGGCCGAGCTCCTCAGGACCGAGACGATTGCCCTTCCCTTCGAGAGCGCTCAGTTCGGCCGTTTCGAGGGCAACTTCCTCCCCCGTAGGCTTGCGGGCGACAACCCGGGCTCCGGTCAGCGCCTGGCGCAGGAACCAGTGATACACAGCCAGTGCGCTCTTGATCACATCCGTACGCTTCGACTGGGTGAGCTCCGCCATCTGGTCGACGAGGGCGAGCTCGGTTGTGCTCAGAACAGGCTGGACCCTAGCCATACTCGTTTGTGCTCACTTTCTGTTCATATTATGCTCCAGTATGCTCATGGTGTCTAGACGGAAATGTCTGGAGCGTGCGTGCGAAGCGCCGTCTCCCTTTTCGGAAGAACGTCATTGCTGGTTTCACCCTGGGCGGGCGCGGTGAGGTCGATGCCGCTGCCGAACGCACAGCCGGCGCCGCGAACGATGACGACGCGGAGCGTCGAGCAGACGCGCGATGTCGGGGAGTTCCGCGATTTTCGCGCACGACAGGGGGGCCACGCGGTCCTGCCGTGCTGCCACGATCTCGACGCGAGCGACCCCGGGGACTCGAGGGATGGATGGACCCGGCGCTCGCGATCGACGCCAGGCGGGCGACCCGGCTTGCCGGGGCGCGCTATCGCGTCCGGACGCAGGCGACTCCAATCGCGATCACGCCGAAGAACCGGCTGCGGCTCGGTGGGCCCCTCGATTCTGCGTGACCAGGTACCTTGCCGTCACCTCAGCAGTCGCGTCGACTGAATGTTCCCCGCATCCAGAAGGCCGCTGACGTTGGCCACGACGTTCCCACGCGCGTCCCTGATGACGAGCGCGAATGTGTCACGGCGACGGCCGGGTTCGCCGCGATCGGTCGCCGTTGCCTCGAACCTGTAGCCGGGACGGCCGTTCCATCTGCCGGTCCCGGACAACCTGACGGTGTCGACGGCAGGCAGCGGACCGGAGGCGGGCTGGAACCCAGGGGCATCGGAGAAGACCACAACGACGGACGTGGCCTCGAAATGGTTCACGGGGTTACGGTGAATCCGCCAAGAGTCGGCATCGCTGGCACCAGGAAGACCCGACGTCCGATCGAACTCGTCGTCTGACGCGCAGCGGCGCGGGTCGTTGCTCCAGAAATGGAAGCGTCCGTAGTCCTGGCTGTTCACCTGCGCGGTTCTGAAGAGGAAATGGCCGTGCATACCGGCCTGGCTCACGATTCCGGCGCCGACCATTCTGCCATCCGTCGTCGCAGTCGGGGTCGCGGTCACGGTCACGGTAAACGCGCCATTTCCGGCATTCCCCGCACGGTCGATGGCGGCGCAGACGACCGTCGTCACGCCAACCGCGAAGATCGAGCCGGACGCCGGTGCGCAACTCGTCGACGCGAGACCGCTGAGAGTCTCCACGGTGACAGGTGGCGGATACGAGACTACCGCACCCCCTTGGGTGGTCTGCGGCACCGTTTGATTTGCTGGCGGCGTGATGACGGGCGCAGTCTTGTCGATCCTGGCCGTTACCGAGGCTGAAGTCGTCACTCCGGCTTCGTTCGAAGCGGTGCACGTCAGTGTGACGCCCGACGTGTCCGTCGTAAGAGTCGTTGCAGAGCAGCCCGACGACGATGCGATCGCAGACTCGGGATCGGCAACATGCCAGCTGACGCTCACGTCGCCGACGTACCAGCCGTCGTTGCCCAAGAGCCCGATGGTTTGAGGGACAACGACAGGCGGAGTCGCATCAGCGAGAGCGGTCACGTTGATCGACACCGTCGCCGTGACCGTGTTGTAGTCGACGACGTCTGACGGAGTGAACGTGACCGACAACAACTGGCCCGTTCCGACCGGCAGTCTCGTGCCTTCAGGAGGACTGTAGACAAAGGCTCCGGGCACATTGGCGGTGGCATTCAACTGTGCGAGGCCGAGTGCGGTGCCCACTTGAATGTCGGCTGGATTCTGCCAGGTGATAGTGGGTGTTGCTTTCAGGATCGTCAGCGCGGCGCTTGAATCGCTGCTGCTGGCGAACGTCGACGTGCCGCTGTAGTCCGCGCGGATGGCGTAGGTTCCCGCCGCCGTCCCGCCAGGTATGGAGACGTTGACGTTTGCGCTCCCCGTCGTCACCGGCGCGGACGCGACCGCACCCGGTACATCGGAAATGCTGAAACTCACGGAGCCGCCCTCTATCGCTCCCTGGGCTCCCGTGACTGCTACGGTCAGTTGCACCGTTTGAGCGGCGGGGCTGAATGGAACGGCGACATGCTGCGCCACGGTGGTCGTGGCGAGTAGAGCGTCGGGCGTCACCATCTCCGTCCAGAGCCGCTGGTGCATCAGCAGCAGGTTCGACGGCGCTTCAGTCGTCGTCAGATTCGCCTCGTAGTAGACGTTCAGCGCAGCGCTGGCTTGCATGAACGCGAGTCCGGTGTATCCAGCAATTTCCAGGACGTTGGCCGCAGCGATCATGGCCTGCGGATTATCGGGTTGCGCGAGCAGCAGCTGCTGCGTGGTGCGGACGGCGCTATCGATGTCGTTGTGGTTCAGTGCGTACTCGGCCAGCAGCAGTGACTTTTGAGCCTGCTGGCGCGCGTTCAGTGCAGGCTCCTGGCCGATGGTGATGGCGATTGGCCGAGACTCGACCGAGCCGTTCCATCCACCCGAGTTGCTGACCTCCATCGCGGGCGTCAGCAGATACGTTCCCTGAGGCAGGCTGGAGACGTCGTCGGGGGAGACCTGCCATGTCGCGCGAACGAAACCTTCCGGCTGAAGCGTCAGCGCCGGATCGCTCGCGCTCCCGACCACGGTGAGCGGCCACTGCGATGCCTGGCCCGAGCTCGACACGACGCGGAAGCGGATCGCGTTCGTCCACGCCTGGCCCTGCGGAGAGACGGTCAACGGCGCGCTGCCGCCGGCTTCATCGCGCGTCGAGTTCATGATGGTGACCTGAACCATCAACGGCCAGCCGGGATACACCGTGGTCTTGTTGCTGCCGTTGGCCGAGGCGAACAGGTCCGGCGCGGCCTGCTGCCCAAGCGCCACCGCGGGAACGCCGAGTGACCAGACGAGCAGAGCGATCGTCTTCATTGTCCACCACCCGGTGGGATTTCGCTGGACACCGGTGGGTATTTGTCGTTTACGCAGAGCCACTGCTGACAGGCTCCGCGCAGGCCTGCGGCGTCGAAGAAGCGCGGCTGCGGAAGGCGAGCGGGATCGTTCACGCCGGTTCCCGCGGGGCTCTGGCAGAGCGAACTGCCGGGGGATTCAGTGCCTGCTGCCGCCAGATAGTACGTGGTGGGATCTCCCTGCTTCTGATACGCGTTTGCGAAGAAGTAGCGCATGATGCATTGGAAGTTGCCGCTGTGCTGACCGTGCTCCCGTCCTATGTAAAGCCACAAGTCCACGAACGAAGGCAGCGCGTCGACGACGATCTGGCAGATGGCGCTGAAGAACTCTGGCGTGTAGAGAGCGGCCACGCTGCCGCAATTCTGCCGAAGGAGTCGAACGGCCTCCTGCCAGGCTGCGGCCGTCAGGTCGGCTCCCGTAGCCTCATCGAGCAGTCGAACAGCGGTCCCGTCTACCAGGAAGCGCGGGGCACTCGATGGATTCCCTGGACTGTTTGGAGCGAGAAGACCGAAGCGGCGCCTTCCCGGATCGTTATCACCATGGTGCTCGACGCCTACGGAATGCGCCAGCTCGTGGGCAATGCCGATGTCGTACTGCGAGGCCGCCTGCTCGGGAGTGATGAGTCGATCGTGCGTGTTGAGCGGGTTCAGCGTGCTGCCGGCCGCGGTGAGCGATTGCATGCATATTCCGGTCGTCAACTTCGGGCGGCCACGGACGCCCGTTCCTTCGACGAACGTCAGTCCCCCGTCCACCCGCGAGCAGAAAGAGATGATTACGCCGTGCTGGTCGAAGCCCTGGTGCGCCCCCTGACCGTGGTTGAAGTTGATGACGCGATCGCCCAGCGAGCCGTCTTCCTTCACGCCGTCCATCTCGTCTTCCTGAATGTCCTTGTGGACGACGAGGCCGGTGACCTGGGCAAATTTCCGGAGACCCGGCTCCGCCTGACCCCCGATCAGGTTCTGCACGAAGAAGTCCTTCTTCGTGGGGTCGCCCTCTATGTGCTTCTTGTTCTCCATGAAGCCGCGGGTATCCTCGTAAAGCGTCAGGCCATCGCCGGTACAGCTGGACAAACCTTCGGGTCGCGTTTCCGCATCGCCGTCGTCCGGCATGTCCAGCGGGAGCTTGCGGGCCGTCTTCCACGCATCGGCGATGTGCGACCCGGCTTGCCGCTTCGGAAGCAGAATGTCGGTGACGGTGTCGTTCGCGAGCCGCCCTTCCACCGTCTGGCCCTGCGCGTCGGCGGTCACTTTCAGCGTGCCCCAGGCACCCCAGTCATGAGGAGACATGAAAACGAATGCGGCTTCCGCCTGCTGCGGCATGAATTCAGCCTTCATCCCGTCCGCGGCGACGGTGGCGAACGGGTTCAGCTCTGCGTCGAAGCTCAGGTCGGGATCCGTGGTCGCGAGGTTCCTGGCAGGCCAGTTCATGGCGACGCCAGGTTCGCGCGAGACGCCGGTCAGCATGAACGTAATCTTCTCGGCGTTGACCTCGCTGCCCGTGTCCTTATCCACCAGCTGCGCGATGATCCCCAGGACCGAGGAACCCGTCACGGGATCCGCGCCGATGTCCTTCTCTTTCATCCCGCCCGCCGGTCTCCAGTCCTCGTAATCCGGAATCAGCACCACGAGGTCCAGGCTTCGCAGAGTCGGAACGAAGTTCCAGGTGACGGTCCAGGTGGCCATGCCGCCGTGGAAGCTGAGTGCCTGAAAGGTGGTGCTTCCGGTGAGGAGACCGACAGCGGAGGGCAGCGGAGTCTTGACCAGCCAGTCCGAAACCCCCGGGCCCCAGGGATGAAAGTTGCTGACCGACGTGGACGAAGGACCGCAGGCGGAATCGGGCGTGAACGTTGTCACCAGTCCATCGACGTTTTGCCGCGGACTAATGTTGAGCGTGGGCGTCGTCGGATTCCTGAAATCCACTTCCAGATTGATGAGCCGCTCGGTGAGGGTCCCCTGGGTCACCGTGTACGTGACGGTGTAGGGTCGTCGGTTGCGATTCTGGTCCTCGCAGGTCGTGTGGGTGACGTCGTTCATCGTCACCCAGGTCCTGAACCTGGGAGCCGCTCGCCGGGTACTGAATGGCGGAGAAGCCCTCGCATTGTTGAGCAGGGTCGACGGGAGGAAACTGCGCGGTGATCGTCGCAGACTCATTCGTCACGTGCGTGTTGCCGGCCTGATCGGTCGACTCTCCGGAACCGGAGATCGTGACGGTCCCGGTCCACCTCGAGACGCTGGCCCAGTTTCCACAGGGGTTGGGAGTCGGTTGTGCAGCCACGCCCTTCGGCAGGGCCAATACTGCTCCCGTCAGCACGAGCAGCGCTGCCAGCCATCGCATGGGGAACACTCCTTACGACCAACAGCGCAAAGCGAGCAGGAACTCCATCACGCCGTGTTAGACTGCGCCGCGCAGCGGGGGGGATGCCATTGACCGAGCGTTCGAACGCGGAGCAGGTGACCGAGATCCTGCTTGCGTGGCAGCAGGGCGACAGCGAGGCGTTGGTGCGCCTGATCCCGCTCGTGTATGAGGAGTTGCGCCGCGTCGCCCACGCGCATCTCCGCGCGGAGCCCGCCGGCCATATCTTTCAGACGACGGCGCTGGTTCATGAGGCGTACCTTCGACTCGTGGACCTCGATCGCGTCAACCTGCGCGACCGCGGCCACCTGCTGGCGCTGGCTGCCCGTCTGATGCGCCAGATCCTCGTCGATCAGGCCCGCCGCAGGAATGCGTTGAAACGTGGGGGCGGCGTCAGGATCGTGGGGCAGGACGACGTGGTGAAGGGGATCGATCCTCCGGCGATCGACGTGCTCGCACTCAACGAGGCGTTGACGGAACTCGCCGCACTCGACGAGCGCCTCAGCCGCGTCGTCGAAGTCAAGTTCTTCGGAGGCTTGACGATCGATGAAACGGCTGAAGCCCTCGGTGTATCAACGGCGACCGCCGAGCGCGATTGGACGGTGGCCAGGGCGTGGCTCCATCAAAGGCTGGCGAGCCTTCCGTCGAACACGGAGACTCTGAATTCGAGTGACTGAGACTCATCGGCTCGCGTGCGAGCACGTGGACCAGAGCGACTCGAAACGGCTCCGAAAGCGCCTGGACTCGCCCGGAACTTCACCGAGCGAATCCCAGAGGCGCAAGCCCTCTGCGATCTCGCGACAACCTTCGGGCCGGCTCGACTGATCGGTCAGCAACCCCTCCCCGAGCCTGAGCTTCGCCTCGGCCAGTTCGTTGATGACGAAGCCATTCCCGGGCACGGCTTTGATGATCGATTCGCCTTCTGCGACGGCCTGGCGAACGTGAGTGATGCCATCTGCTCGTTCGCCGGCGTTCACGAGCGCAACCCCCAGCGCAAGGTGGCTAATCATCACGGCAATCTGACCGGCATGGTCCTCAGGCGAGGAGGCGCCCAGCGCCTCCGCTGCAGTGAGTCCGCTCGTGTACGCGGCGATTGCATCGCGGGTCCTGCCGATCTCGAAGAGCGCATCTCCTTCGTTCTTGAAGATGCGCACGAGATTCTGCTGGTATCCCGGGTTCAGGGGGGTCTGGACCAGCAGCTCTTCGAACGTGCGCCGCGATTGACCGAGTACCTCAATCGCCTCGTTCGGCCGCCGAGCTCCAAGCAGCTGCTCGCCGTAGTCGATCTGGATTCGCGCGAGCCGCGCGGCATTGTCGCGATTGCCAGAACTCGCGTTCACCTGCCGCTTCGCGAGCGCGGCCGCCCGTTCGAGTGACTCGAGCGCGGCCTGACTCGCCCCCCTTCGCGCCTGCACATATCCAAGCTGATGGTAGGCCGTTGCGAGTTGCCCTTGCCTGGTCACCCTCTGATCCGAATCGGCGATCGACTGCAGCAGCGCCACGGCGCGCGTCGCGTGTTTCTCCGACGTTCCGAGGTCGCCCGTCAACGCCAGGAATCGCGCAAGCTGCACACACAGTTGCGCAAGCGCTTCGACGTCCGAGGGATCCGCGCCCGCACGCGTCGCCGACCTTTCGCGGATCGCCAACGCACTCCGATAACGCGCCTGCGCGCTTGGGAAGTCGGCCAGATTCGAAACGCCGCCACCGCCCAGAATTGTGCCCAGCCGCTCGTATGCCGTAGCCAATTCGCGCTCGAGCGCGACGTCGCCCTGGGATTCCGCGGCGAGGCTGTCGAGGTATTCGACCGCGCGCTTGACGACGAGCTCGCGAGCCTTGAGGGATCCCGGAAGATTAGCGATGGCGTCGTGGAATTCGAACAGAAACGAATTGGCCAGCCGCCGGACGTCGTCGAAACGCTTCTCGGCGCGGACACGTTCGACCCTGGCGATATGAGCCTGGTAAACGGCGGCGCCGGCGCCAACGATCACGGCGGCGAGACCCGCGGCGCCGACGGTGACCAGCGACCGATGGCGCTTGAGGAACTTCCTGGCCCGGTACCGCTTCGAATCCGTCGCGGCGACCACAGGGCGGCCCTCGAGATACCTCCGGAGGTCGTCCGACAACTGTTCCACGGATTGATACCGGTGTTCCGGCTCCTTGCGGAGCGCCTTGAGCGCAATCAGATCGAGATCACGATCGATGCGCTCCGTCGCGGCGCCGCGGCTAGCGGCCACCATCGCGCTCGGAAGCGGTGGTGTCTCTTCGCAGATGGCCTGAATCAGCGCGACCTGGTTCGAGGGCCTGGACGCGTAGGGGCTCTGCCCCGTGAGCAGTCGATACAGGAGCACGCCGAGCGAGTAAATATCGGCGGAGACAGTGATGGGATCGCCACGCACCTGCTCGGGGCTGGCGCTCTCCGGCGTCATCATCCGCTCGGCGGTGAGCGTCAAGCTTCCGATCCCGCCGGCTGGATCGATGAGCTTGGCGATGCCGAAATCGAGCAGCTTGGGTGTGCCGTCCGGCGTGACGAGGATGTTGGCCGCCTTGATATCGCGATGGATGACGAGGTGCTGGTGCGCGTACTGAAGGGCCGCGCACACCTGGCGGAACAGCTCGAGTCGCGCGCGAACGGTGACCTGCCGATCTGCGCAGAACTCGTGGATCGGCACGCCGTCCACGTACTCCATGACCAGGTACGGCAGGCCATCTTCGGTCGAGCCGCCGTCGAGCAAGCGCGCAATGTTGGGGTGTTCGAGGACCGCAAGGATCCGCCGCTCCTCATGAAAGCGGTTCAGCAGGATCTCGGTCGGCACCCCGCCGACGAACTTGATGGCGACTCGTTGCTCGAACTGTCCGTCGATGCGCTCGGCCAGATATACGCTGCCCATTCCGCCGCGCCCGATCTCCCGGACGAGCACGTACGGGCCAACCTGGGAACCCAGCAGGTTGGTCTTGACGGCGTGGATGGCCGTCAACGCGGAACGGGTCTCCAGGAAGCCGCCCGCGGCCCCGTGGGAGGCCAGCAACCGTTCCACCTGCACCCGGAGCTGGTCGTCATCTCCACACGACGCCCGGACATGGTCGGCACGGAGATCCGCATGCCGCGCCAGAGCGCTCTCGAACACCTCACGAACGCGTGGCCACTTCGCGGAATCAGACATCCGTGCCTGCGTTGCCGCCGTAGGTTACACGATCGTCTCGAAGAATCTCCTCACATCGTGCTTGTTACCTTCCCGCAGCCAACGGGCACGGAAGCGCGCTCGCGGTCACAGGTGATCCGACGAAACCGTGGCCGGCGACGGTGTCTACTCGCAGTTGCCGGCCCGCCGCGCGTATGACGCGAGCGCCCGGTTCAACAGCTCGAGAATCCGGTCTCGATCCTCGGGCGCCCTCAGTTGCTCCTCCCAATGGGACGTGTGAGGCAGTCTCCAGACCACACCCGAGGCTGATAGGTTACGGCACGCTGGGACGTCACGTCTCTATAGGAACGCGGAGCCGCGCCCGCGAAGTGAAGCGTCGCCGCCTATCGATGACGTGCGAGAGTAAACCCGGGTCATCCGTGAAAGTCCCCACGGCGCGGGGAAATCTGCGCATTTCTGTTGGCCGACTCTGCCCTCTTGCGACCATCGGCTGCGAGATCCGAGGGCATCCTTCTTGCGATACGGAACGAATTTGCCGACCAGCGCGGGATGCTCACCCTGAAAGGAGACTGTCATGAGGGGATTCGTGGATGAAATCGAAGACATGACCGAGCAGAATTCCGATTTCCGCCGAGTTCTGTACACCGGCAGACAGCTACAGCTCGTGCTGATGTCGCTCCCACCCGGCGAGGACATTGGCGAGGAGGTCCATCCGGACCGCGACCAGTTCTTTCGAGTCGAGAAGGGCACGGGTGAAGTCTGGATCGATGGCCAGAGGACGAAGATCAAGGACGACTTCGCGATCGTGGTGCCTGCCGGTGCGCGGCACAACGTCAAGAACACCGGCGACACACCACTGAAGCTGTACACGCTCTACGGGCCGCCTGAGCACGTCGACGGAACGGTGCACGTCACAAAGGCCGACGCCATGGCGTCGAAGGAGCATTTCGCCGGACAGACGACCGAGTGATGGCGGCCTCTGCGGCCGGACGTCGGCGCAAAGCGAGCCTGTGATGGTCGGTTCGAGCAATACGCGCTGAGCGATCGGCGCACAGGTACGGCGTGAAGCGCCACGATCCGCACCGGCCGGGCGCCCGACGTGACCGTTGTCGAGGTCAGGCCGGCATCGAGACCGGGCGCGTCAATCCGTTGCCGCACGTCGGCGGCGGCCTGTCGCACGTCGGCAGGTACGTCGGCTCGGTCCTGGACGCGGGTATTGACCCAGTCGGCAGGCGCTCCACCGCCCACTGCGAGGACAGTGCCATCCGCGTTCAGCACGACCAGCCACTCCGCTGTCATGGCCTGCAATCGTCGCAGTCGGGGCATACCGCCGCCAGGATCGCGCCGCTGGCTAGTTCGAAAGGGCGAGACCCATGGTGCCGCTGATCCGCGTGTGCAGCTCCCACTGGATGCGGAATTCGGGGGCCACATAGATGCGCCTGCTGAGCCAGATGCGGACGCCGCCGCCCGCCGTGAACGCGGGGTCGCCGCTCGTGTAGAGTCCCGTCCCAACCCGGCTGGTGTTCTGGAACCACCCGCCGCCGGCGACGACATACGGGGTCGTGCGCGGCCGGCCGGAGGAACCAGGCGAGAGAATGTCGATCGTCAGGTTGCCGGTAATCAACCAGTCCCGGTCTTCGTCGGGCCCGATCATGTATTGCACTTCGGGGCCGACGCTGATGCGCGGCGACAGGTGGACTCTGGCGGCGCCGCCGAACATGGTGTGATCGATCGTCGCATCGTCCACGAAGCCGGCGTAGCCGGCGGTGATCTCGACGGCCGGGGCCGGCTTCCCGGATGTCTGCGCCCACGCGGGCGTCGCGCCCTCGAACAGGAGCAACAGGGCAACGGCAGCAGCGCGCATACAGCCTCCTGACGGGTAATGCGCAGGATGAACGCTCACCGGCTCACCCGGGACCGGGTCAGCCTGCCCTGGATCATGACCGACGCGTCCCCGGCCGAACCCAGGCCCGTCACCCGTTTCTACGGATCCGCGCCACCAGCTTCCCGCGACGAGAAATGCCGACCAGATCGCAGCCAGGGCGCGCGCGCTGCTCGATCACACCGTCGGGCATCACTCTGTGTGGATCTCGATTCCGCCGACGATTCCAGCCGCGACGTTATACACCCACGTCATCAACAAGGCGCCCACGAACCCGAGGCAGGCATACAGAATCGGCAGAATGATGATGGCGCCGATTCCGAAAAGAGGGCCCATCATGCCGAACTCGGAATCGCCGCGCGCCAACCCGCCCGACATCACGGCGAGCGAGAAGAGACCTCCGGCGATCAGCCCAAGGACGGCGTACAGGATAGCCGCGATTTTCGCGCACGACAGGGGTGCCACGCGTCGGATGACCATCTCTGCTCCTTTGTCCGGGCCTGGGATTGAAGGGAGCGCGCGCGCGCACCGCGCGCCGTGAAACGCGCATGACGATAGGCGGAGAAACGACGTCTCGTCAACCGAGCGCCCTCCCCCACCGGTTCGTGACGGTGTAAGCTATCAACTTCGGAACGTCACCAAAGTGAAGGGCTACCACGACATCGTCGGCGACGGAGGGTCCAGAATCCTCGAGCAGGTTGCCGAGCAGCGCGCCCGCATTACCGACGGGCTCGCCGGGGTGCGCCATCTCGTGGCCGTGGGCTCCGGCAAGGGCGGAGTCGGCAAGAGTACCTTGACGCTGCATCTCGCGGGAGCGCTGCGCGCCCGTGGGCTTCGGATTGCGATCCTGGACGCGGACTTCAACGGCCCCTCCCAGGCGCGCATGGCAGGTGTCCAGGGGGCGCTGTTCGTGCCAGGCAGCCACAAGGTCGCGCTCCCGCGGACCAGGAACGGCATCGCCGTCTTCTCGATGGGCTCGGTGATCCCGGAGTCGGAGGCGCTCGAGTTCGAGAGCGCGGCGCGCGGAGAGTCCCATACGTGGCGCGCCACGAGGGAGTTCGCCCTCCTCGGCGAGATCCTCGGGTCCTTCGAGTGGGGAGCGCTCGATCTGCTGATGTTCGATCTGCCGCCGGGAGCCGAGCGGACCGTCCAGTACGCCGATTTTCTCGGCCCCTTCGACGAGGCTCAGGGCAGGCCCCGGACCTCGTTCCTGCTCGTGACGATCCCTTCCGAGGTGTCCCGGGGTGTGGTCGCGCGCTCGGTGGCAGCGCTGTCGAAGGGACCCTTCGCCGGGGCTCAGGGCAGGCCCCATCGGCTCCTCGGTTACGTCGAGAACATGAGCGGCTACTACTGCCGCGACTGCAACGCCATCAAGCCGCTCTTCGAGTCAGCAGACGATCCGGGCCTGGGAATCCCGTGCCTCGGCAGCGTCCCATTCGACCCCGAGCTGGCACGGCACTGCGACCAGGGGATCCCTTTCGCGGAACGTCCCGAAACACCCGTGGGCCGGGCCCTGGATCATGTTGCGCAGCAACTTCTGGACAGCCTCGAATCAGGGAGCCTTCCGAGATGAAGTTCCTCTGCGTCCCCTGCGACAGCCCGATGAAGCTGCAGTCCGTCGGTCCGCCCGAGCGCGGCTCGCTCTCGGTCGTCTACTCGTGTCCGGAGTGCGGCTACGAGATGGCGATGCTGACCAATGCGTACGAAACACAGGTCGTTCAGTCACTCGGCGTCCGGATCGGCCCTTCGACGGAGCTCAGGGCGGGCCCTGAGAGCGAGGCGAGACCGTCGAACCGCCTTCGCGCTGCAGGTGCTTCGGCGAGCCCCGCCGAAGCTTTAGCGGAGACGGGCACGTCCGGCACCGGCTGCCCGTTCGCAGCGATGGTGCCGGGCATGGAAGGCGCGGAGCGCACACCCGGCGAGCCGATCCCCGTCCGGTGGACCGCCGCCGCGGAAGCCAGACTCGCGAACATTCCCGAGTTCGTCCGCCCCATGGCGAAGACCGGCATCGAAAAATTCGCCCGGGAGCAGGGATCCCTGGAAGTGGACGAGAAGATCCTCGACGCGGCCCGTGACTTCTTTGGTATGTAGATCGTCCGATGATCGAGATGTATTCTCTAGCGGCTCTGCGCCGGAGCTGGCGAAGTGGGGTCCGCTAACAGATACATCGACATGAACATGCCGGATCCAACCACGAGTCAGTTCGCGCGTCCGTACGTCGTCTCCTGGAACCTCACCTACCGCTGCAACCTCGCCTGCGAGCATTGCTATCTCGACGCCGGCGGCGCGCCTCTGGTCGGCACGGAGAACTTCGCGGACCGGAGCGAGCTCGGCACCGACGAGTGCTTCAGGGTCATCGACGAAATCGCCGCCTTCGCGCCCGAATGCCTGACGATCCTGACGGGCGGCGAGCCGCTTCTGCGGCGCGACATCCTCGAGATCGTCCGGCGCGCGTCGGAGCGCGGACTCTGGGTCGTCGTCGGCACCAACGGCGTGAGCATCACGGAGAACGTCGCGAAGCGCCTCGCGAATGCCGGAGCGCGGGGGCTCTCGCTCTCTCTCGATGCGCTCGATCCCGATCGTCACGACCGCTTCAGGAAGGTGCGGGGCGCCTGGAGGAATACCGTGGACGGAGCGGAGATCCTGAACAGGACCGGGCTCCCCTTCATCGTGCAGACGACCGCGGGCTCGCACAATGTCGGCGAGCTCGACGCGATCGCCGACTTCGCGCACGATCGCCTCGCCGCCAAGGTCTGGAACCTCTACTTCCTGGTACCGACGGGGCGCGGGCAGTTCGTGTCCGACATCACCCCCGAGCAGTACGACGAGGTGCTCGCCTCGCTCTACCGGATCCAGACGAAGTACGACCGCCGGATGCTCGTGAACGCGAAGTGCGCTCCGCACTACATCAAGACCGTCCTGGAGCATGTCAGCGCGCAGACCGCTCCGATGCCGACTGATGCCGAAGCTGAGGTCTCGTGGCCCGGTCTGTCGAAGATCAGGACCTACTCCGGAGGGGCCGGTGGCTGCCCGGCGGGCACGCACTACATGGGGATACGGCCGAACGGGGATGTCACCCCCTGCCCCTACCTCCCGGTCTTCGCGGGGACCCTACGCAGCTCGAGTCTCGCGGACCTCTGGACGTCATCGAGCCTGTTCACCGACATTCGCCGCCGCACGTCGCTCGGCGGACGATGCGGGGAGTGCGAGATGAACGGCCACTGTGGGGGCTGCCGCGCCCGCGCCTACGGGATGACCGGCGATCTGATGGCCGAAGATCCCCTCTGCACCCACATCCCCGGCAAGTTCGCCGGGTCTCCCCTGCTCGCCATCCGCGATCGTGCATCCGTCGCGGGGGCGCAGGGCCCTCCCGCGATCCTATACGGTACCGAATCGTCGACGACGATCGCGTGGGATGAGGCGGCCGCCGAACGCATGAAGAAGATCCCCGCGTTCGTCCGGGGCATGGTGGTGAAGGCGGTTGAGGATTCGTGCCGCAGAAGCGGCATCAGTCGGGTCACGGCGGAGGAGTTGGAGAAGATCCGCTCGCGGATGCCGACACCGAAACTCTTCGGGTAGGTGCTGCGTCGATCGGACGATCGACGAGGTACTTCCAGTCGATGACGACGACGCCTTGTGACGACGAGCCGTAGGCCCGCGCGGCATCGGGCCGCACGAGGATGCCTGATCGTCAGTATCGATCCATTACGGAGTGGAATCAGCCTTGCAGTCGCCTACTCGACGCCGTCGGTTGCGACTTTCTCTCCTAACGGTGTGCTGCTTTTTCCTGAATCACCCGGCGCCACTAGGAGGCGTCGTTCCGACTTGAATGAGTTCGGTCGGCTGGATAATCCGTGACTGCGGCAGGGCTCCCGCGCGTTTGTGAGAGACTGCATGTTGGGCGGACACGCAAGATCAGCGTTGGAGAAAGGCATGACAAGAATCACGAACTGGATCCGTCTGGTTCTTTGCGGGTTTGTGGCGGGCGTCGCCTGGAATCTGGTTTCCGTCGTGTTCCTTTCCCTCTTCGCGCCGGATTTCGTGGCGTCGGTGCAGAGCACCGCCCCTCATCCGCGTCTCGGAGGCGGGTTCTTCTTTGCCGTCGACGTCGCGATGGGGATCTGGGCGGTCTGGCTGTATTCCGCCATTGCTCCTCGGTATGGGGCGCGACCGATCACGGTGGTCATTGCCGGCGTCGCGTGGTGGATTCTGAAGACGCTCCAGAGTGCCAAGTGGGCGGGGTTGGGGTTCGTTGAACTCAGTCCAAGCCTTCTTCCGCTGGGGGTCACTACACTGACTGCCACGCTTCTCGCGTCAGCGGTAGGCGCGTGGCTCTACAGCAAGGTGAGCGAGTCGTCGCCGAAAGGCGTAGCGGCGACATGAGCCGCCCAACAACCGAATGGAGCCGACGCGCCTGACGGTCCGTGCCATCATCTCGCCGCGGCGCGCGGCTCATTCGGAGCGTTAGCCCGACGAGCGACGACATGACTGACGAACGCGTCCCTCGCGTCGCTCGGTCGTGCGTTCGCCGCTGAACGGCAGTATCGTCAGACCGCGCACTTTCAGGAGGGTGACATGTCGTTGAATGGCAAGCACGCACTGATCACCGGCGCCTCGCGTGGTATTGGCAGAGGAATCGCCCTCAAGCTGGCGGAGAGCGGCGTCACGGTCGCCATCCATTACTACCAGAATGAGAATGCCGCAAACCAGACGCTCGAGGACATCCGCAAGCGTGGGTCGGATGGGGTGTTGGTGCAGGCTGATGTGACACGCCCAGAACAGATTACCCGTATGCTCGGTAAGGTCAAATCGGACTTTGGCAAGCTCGACATCTTCGTTAGCAACGCACGGCCGGAGGCAGCCGCGTTTTTCTATCCACCGATGGACATCACGCTTGAACAGTGGGATGCGGCGTTCGATTCGCAGGCAAAGGCGTTCCTTGTCGGAGCTCGCGAGGCGGTTTCCCTTATGGGAAAGGGAGGGAGAATCCTCGCAATCACCTACGCCGAGGGGAGCCGCACAGGCGGGCTGCAACCTTGGGTAGGCATGGGTTCAGCCAAGGCGGCTCTGGAATCTCTCGTTCGTTACTTCGCGGTAGCACTCGCCAAACGCGGCATTACGGTGAATGCGATCAGCCCTGGATGGACCGAGGACAGCGTATTGAACTCGCTGCCGCAGCAGGCGCAAGACCTCATCAGGAACTGGCACGCGCGCGGCTGGACCCCCATGGGACGCCTGGGAACCCCGGAGGATATCGGCAACGTGGCATCGTTGTTTTGTTCCGAGCAAGCTGGCTGGATTACCGGACAGGTGCTTTACGCCGACGGCGGCGCCTCATTGATGAATCCAGAGGTCCCGCCAGAAATACAGCTCGGGTAGCTGCACCCACGGTGGTCTGTCCGGCGTCGACTTCAGGTTGCGGTGCACCAACACTTGGCCGGCGTCGTCGGCAGCAGACGTCACCGTCGTCACGTGGAGATCGATTCGCAATAGTGACGGTGCTGCCGGTTGTAGATCGCATCGGTCCTCCTCCTGCGCGGTTTGCGCATCAGCCCTGCGCCAGCCTACCGTTAATCAGTAGGAGCACAGGGGGAGGCCTGAATAAGAATCAGCGCGCTGCACCCGACGGCCGCCGGTCCGATCATGACGCGGCCGCGGGTGAACGCGAACGTTAGGCCGCAGCAGTTCGTTCGTACCTTGAAGATGTGGATCCTTGCCTAAGATCCGATCGCACGTCCTCTGCTCCGGAGCATTGGCGATTCTCATCTTGGCCTCAGGTTATGAGGTCGAGGGACAATCTCTGAGTTCGCGCTGCGCGCTGCTCGCGGGCGAGACGTTCGATGCTGCTGGCGTGGAGATGCTCTTCAACGACTTGGAGCGCGATCCGACACGAGATCTGCGGGGCATCGTCGCCACACGTCACGGATGCCTCGAAACGGAGCGGTACTTCAACGGCGACAGTCCCCAGACCGTGCGCGATATTCGCTCCGCCACAAAGAGCATCACCTCCACGCTGGTCGGTATCGCGATTCAGCGGCACCTCATTCCCGGAGTGGACGAGCTGATTACCAACCTTCTGCCCGCGGGGATGCCGGCCGCACAACAGCGGATCCGGGTTCGTGACCTCCTGACGATGCGGTCGGGGCTCGATTCAGATGATGACGACGCCGAGAGCCGGGGCAACGAGAATCGGCTCGATGCGAGTTCCGAATGGATCCCCTTTGTGTATGCGGTGCCGATGAAGTACGCCCCAAGCGAACGGTACGTGTATTCGTCGCTCAACGCGTTTCTGGCCGGAGCCGTTGTGGAACACGTATCGGGCATGCCACTCCAGCGGTTCGCGCAGGAATACTTGTTCGGCCCCCTGGGCATTACACAATTCTCATGGCGGCGCGGCCCGAAAGGAGAAGGTGTCGGGCAAGGGAATCTCAGCATCAGTGCTCGCGACATGACGAAGATCGGCTACCTCTTTCTGAACGAAGGACGGATTGACCAGCGCCAGATCGTCGATCGCGCCTGGGTAGTCGAGGCACTGTCGCCTCTTGTCAACATCGCCGGGGTGGATCCCTACGCCGACAGCTACGGGTACATGCGGTACACGAAACGGTACGATCGCGGCGGGCGATCAATTGTCGTCCATTTTGCTTCGGGCAACGGCGGCAACAAGATCTATGTGGTTCCTCGGTACGATCTCGTCGTCGCAATTACGTCCACGGCGTACGGGCAGGGATATGGTCAGCGACGGTCTGAACAGATTCTGCTGCGGCTTCTCGACGCAACTGATGCCCGTAAGTGAACGCGCCGAACGTTGGGCCGCTGAACGCTGAAGGCCGTCCTGGTCACACGGTTCAGGTCAGGAGCGCCCACTGCAAACGGTCACCATCACCGACGGCGCCTGAAGACGACGCTATCTCCGCCAGACTGTTTCGCCTGGCAGATCGGTACGCGGGTAAGCGGCGCTCTGGGAAGGCACGGTGATGGCGCGCGGTGCTCGCCGGCGAATCATCTGACGCAATACTGGGTTCGGCCGCCGAACGGCGGGCAGTTCTGGGCTCCCTCGCAGGAGTTGACGCTGAACGGAGCAGCCGTTCGGGCCGTGCCGAACGAGCGGTAGCACCGGAGCCGGCGCAGCCGAGGTTCCCTCATCTTCGAGCGCCGTTTGCGCGGCCGGGTGAACCTGCGCGTTGGAGGCGCGAAGGCAATCAGAACGGACACGTTTGAGTTGAAGGAGAGGCAGACATGCAGACACGCACACTTCGATGCGCCACAGTTCTCGGGATCTTCGGCGCGCTATTCGGGATTCGTTCGGCTGCTCAAGTACCGATCCGATCATCGGCACATGGGTGCTGAATGTCGCCAAGTCGACATTCAGCCCAGGCCCACCGCCGAAGAGCAAATCGCCCAGAGCGCTGACCGCGGAAGTCAAGGCGACCCCACGGGCGTGGGTCGCGACGGGAAGCCCACCGCTGGGGAGTGGACCATTGTCAACGACGGGAGGGACACGCCACTGACGGGCAATCCGGACGCTGACGTGCTTTCGCTGAAACGAACCGACGCCTTCTCCACGGAGTTCACCCTGAAGAAGGCCGGCAAGGTGGTCATCACTGGCACGCGAACGATCTCGCGAGACGGTAAGGTCATGACCATCATAAACACGGGGACCAACGCCAAGGGCCAGACGATCGACGACGTCATGGTGTTCGAGAAGCGCTGAGATAGTTACGGCTGGGCACCAGGGGCGGCCCAACACGCGATGGAGCCGACGGCGCCGAACTGACGCGAAAGGCGCCGCGGCTCATCATTGACGGTTAGACCGCTGGCACCGGAAACCGGACATTTTGAAACCCGTCTGGAAATCTGGCTAGAATTTAGCCAGAGTAGCATTCGAGATCATTCTGGCGCCGGTGGCTGCGATGGCGCTGAAGAGTCTATCGGTGCCGATCCGAACTGGCGTCACGAAGGCGCTTGACGTGCATCGGACGCACGAGCCGACGAAGGTCAGCGCGAGTCGGATCAAGCGACTCCGTGTGAAATCGTCATCACGCGGCACGGTCGCCCCGCTGGCATCCTGATCGGATTTGGGTCGGAAGAGGATTGGTTTGAGTATCGGCTCGAGCATCATCCGGAGTTTCTGCGTCGTATCGAGGAGGCGCGAACGGCGCTTCGCGCTGGTCACGGAATCCCGCATCGAGATTTGCGGGAACACGCGGTCTAACGTGCGCGCTGAGCCGCGGCGGCGTCACGGTGCGAACGCAGGCCGTCGTTCGCCGCCGTCGGCTCCAGCGCGGGGTTAGCCGGCCGTTCTCAGCGCCGCCGCCAGAGCACGAAGCCGGCCGAGACAGAGAAGGTCTGATTCTTCAGCGCCGCGCCGGTGTCGCCATCCGTCACGAGACTGCTGAGTCCCCAAGTGTAGCGCGCGTCCACGCTCACCATCGCGCATCGGACGCCGCCGCCGATCGTCACCCCGACATCCGTCGTGCGGTCCAGATCGCTTTTCACGTCCTCGGACGCGCCCTCGTCGTGATAGGTGGCCGCCATGGTAAAGGCGAACGTCGGTCCGACGAAAAGACGGGCGCCTGGTGTCCCGGACTGGTGAAGGTTGAACTGAATCAGCACGGGGATTTCGAAGTCCGTGAGCGCGAGTTCGTCACCGAATCGAAACAGTTCCTTCACTCCCTTCTGACTCACGAGCGCTTCAACGCGCAGGTCGGCGCGGGTATGGAGGGGATACGTGACGAACGCGCCGAGCAGGAAACCCGCACGGTGTTCCGGTCCGCTCGCTCGGTCCTGTGTCGGACTAAAGACTAACGTGGCGGCGTTCAACCCTCCGGTGACCCCGACGTGTTGCGCTGCCGCGGCAGACGGCACTAACGCGGCCGCGAGCGCCAACGAAAACTCCAATATCACTGGCCGTGTACATGCGGCGCAGCACAGCTCCCGGAAGCTGAGCCCAGACAACGAGCGTCGTTTCATGTGCGCGCCTCCGTTCTCGATTCGGCCTTGGTCCGGCTAACGTGCCAAATGAGCCGCGCGCCGTCACGACATGATGGCACGAGACGGCGGGCGCGTCGGCTCCATTTGGGTGTTAGCCAGCCCGCCACGAGCGAGGAGTCCGTTTGGAGATCGGGCGCGTCACTTCACCTGCGTTCCGGTTAAACCGCCGGATGTTTCGAGTGCCACTGGGTCGCCTGCTCGTACGCGTGACCCATGCGGCACAGCACCGATTCGCTTAACCGGCGACCAACGAATTGCACGCTCAGCGGTAGGCCGTCCGCCGAGAAACCGCACGGTACAGACAAGGTTGGGCTGCCGCTGAAGTTGAACGGCTGGGTGTGAATGTCATTCCTGACGAGACGGCTCCACGATGCTTCGGTCTCTTCGTCGTACGGATCCGCCTCCTTCACGCGTGCAGTGTTCGCCATCGACGGACACACCAGACAATCGACGGTGTTCAGCATGCGCTCGAGTGACGCGGAGACTTCTGATCGAACCTTCGCGGCCACCGCCAGCGCCGCGCGAGTGACTCGCTGACCATACTCGAGCGCAGCGCGAAACCCCGGACCGTACTCGCTGGCCCGGCTCGGAAACGTCTTCGCATTGGCGGCAAGCGCCTCCACCGCACACAAGTCGAGCCACGCGTTGCCGACTTTGCTGACGTCCGGCATGTTGACGGTCACGACGGTCGCGCCCAATCGGGTCAATTCAGCGAGCACGTCATCCATCGCCTTGGCGACATCAGGGTCGACGTTGTCGGTGGCATAGCGATGGTCGAAACCGACGCGAAGGCCCGCGATTCCTCGACCCAGTTCGGCACGTACCGAGGGCACCGGGTCCGGCAGCGACGATCGGGTCGTGAGGATCGAGACCGGCCATCGCTTCGAACATGATGGCGGCGTCTTCAACAGTGCGAGTCATCGGCCCGATGTGGTCCATTGAGGCGGCCAGGGCGAACACGCCGTAGCGGCTCACCCGGCCATACGTTGGCTTGAGCCCCACGCATCCGTTCGCGGCCGATGGATACCTGATCGATCCCCCCGTGTCGGTACCAACCGACGCAAAGCACAGGCCCGCTGCCGTAGCCACGCCGGAGCCACTCGATGACACGCCGCTCCACCGTGTGGCGTCCCACGGGTTCACCGGCACCTGGAGGCCGGGAAAGTACGGACCGTACGCGCCTTCGCACAGAGCGAGCTTGCCCAGGATGACCGCACCTGCAGCTTCCAGCCGAGCGACGACGGTCGCGTCGAAGTCTGGTACGAAGTCCGCCATGACCTTCGTGCCCGCCATGGTGCGGACGCCACGAGTATTGCAAAGGTCTTTCACCGCGATGGGCACGCCATGGAGAGGCCCGCGGTACCGGCCGGCGCGAATCTCGGCGTCCGCGCGCCCGGCGCTCGCGATCGCTTGGTCGGTCATTACCGTGACGTAGCTCTGGAGGCGCCCGTCCACCGCCGCGATTCGGTCGAGCAATTGTTGCGTGAGGTCTATCGACAGGAGCTCCCGTGCCGCGATGAGCTTGGCCACGTCCGCCAGACTCGAGTAGTGCAGTGGGCTCTTGACTTGCGAGACCGAAGAACCCGCCGGGCCTCGCCCGCACGACACCGCGGCGACCGGGAATACCGCGGCACCGGCCAGGAGTGACAGGAGATCGCGGCGCGTCAACCCGGGTTCGACCATTGTGCCGATCCCGGTGAAAGCCTTGGTCATAGCAAATCAAGTAAGCGGGCTTCAGTCGCGTAACTTCCTCCACAATGAACATGCAAATTTGATGACTGGCTGGTGGGTCGGCTGCATGCGTTGGTTAGGCGTTATGGAATGCGATCTCTCGTTCAACTCCGAAGCGAAACCCATCATTCGGCCGAATGTACGCGATACCGCTGCAGGTGAACGAGCCGGTTGCGATCGTCGGCTCGAGTACGCGAAATAGCTCGTCGTCTACGGGCGTACCCGATTGGCCCTCGGTAAGGGTCATATGGGGCACAAAGTCATCTGTGTGGGGAAGCGATAGGTCAAAGACACCTATGGCATGAAGCCTCCGTCGGAGTTGCAGCACACGATCGGAGGGCTGCACATCGAGCCAAAGTACCGGACGCGGCAGGAACGAGCGCAACGGGCCGTACGCAATCGCAAAGGGCTCTTCGGTCTCTAGAACGCTTCGCACTTGGCCGATGACGCGCTTCGACACCGGTTCACGGAAGGGCTGAGTGAGCGTGATGTGAGCCTCGGCGTACCTGTGACTGATCGGGTCGAGCCTCCGTCGCAATTCATTTACGTAGTCGCGAACCTCCTGCGGCGGCCAAATCACAAGGGTTCCGTGGCGATATGGCAACTGCCAAGGTTCCCAGTGCGTGGCGCGCCGATTGGTCATGACGCCTAACGTCCGCGCATCACCTGCGAAACCGCGGCCGATGTACGGCCTCGTTCACTTTGACATCGCGGTTTCGTCAGGTGCATGCGCCTGTTAGCCGGCCGTAAATCTGTCTACCAGACGCCAGGAATGAGACGCTTCGTCCGTGCCGAGTACGCCGCGTATTCGTCGCCAAACTCCTCAACCATCATCCTCTCCTCCGCGCGGATGCGAAGCGCGCAGAGGATCGCGAACGCGATCAAGTTCGACGGACCTGCCACCCAATTCGGGATGACGAGCGCCTGGCCGATGGAATACAGCGCTAGCGCCAAGTACATCGGATGGCGGATACGGCGATAAACGCCCTGCGTGATGAGTCGATGCTGCTCACGTACCTCCAGGGTGATCGACCAATTTGTACCCAGGTCAGCGTGCGACCGGTAGAAGAGCCAGAGGCCGATCACCAAGCACATCACACCGACGACGAGCGGGCCAGTGCCCAGCGCGTACTCAGCGAACGAAAACGCTGGCGACGCGACCCAGATCAGAGGGACGAAGAATCCGACCCAGGCGAGAACCAAGAGGCCGGTCTCTAGCGGAGTTTTATAGCTTGTGGCGACCTTGACAATTCGACTCCGGTGCCCGTGCGGCGCACGAATGGCGATCATCACCACTGTACCTGTGAGCACCAGCGCCTTCGCGATCCACGGATTCATGGCCAAGCACCGTCCCTTTCACACCGTACTGCGACGTCGTCAAAGCGCTTCTGTCCGGCTAACGCTCTCGCGATGAGCCGCGGCGCGCACGCGTCAGTTTCGGCGCCCCCGTCGGCTCCATCGCGTTGTTAGACAGCCGTCGGCTCGTGGCCAAGGGCCAGACAACGGTCCCTCGAAGTCTGACTGGTTCCAGAATAACAACCGCCTTTGTGGCGAGGAACCGTGCCGTGCGACTCGCCCCGCACCGGAGATAATTGTGAAGCGTCAAGACCGGGTCGCTGCGGCGTTTCGCCTGGAGACTGCGCCCCATGAGATCAACCCGGCGACCGGTAAAGTTAGGACGACCCGTCGTTTTCCCGAACTTCGGATTTTGAAAATCGCGTGAGCGCCGGACTCTTGCGGACCAACGCTGGCCCGGTCCTTCGGCGTAGAAGGTGTACACATCGAAGTCGTTGATCCCTTCGCGGCGGTTGACGAAGTGCAGCGCCGCGCCTTGGCACAGCGCGGAACAGAGAACCCGGTTCTTGTACGTCGCCCAGCCCGGTCGCCTCTGAAAGAACTCCGCGCGGTCCGCTGCCGCGATTGCTGCTATGCGGCGGAGATCAGCATCGGCGATTCTGAGGAAGGAACGGCCCTCTCTTCCGACCTTGCTCATAAGCTCGTCCCGTCGTCCGGCTGTCTGACTTCTTATTGGACCAGCGAGGGAAACCGCCCAATCCTGCCCGCGCCGCGGGGTTTTCGGACCGCCGACCCGTCTCGCCACCTGCTTGTATCGCCGCATCCTAGCACGGGATCCGGCGCGGTTTCTGGGAGGGCGAAAACACGGCGACGCCGGCAGCGTCACGAGCGATCCCGCTGGCCGCGAGGTAGCAAATTGGTTGCGAAATCGAACACCTCATGGCAACCGGCTCCACGCGTTGCGTCTGTGGCCCGAATCCATCGCGAGGACAATCGATCAACGCTGCGAAGCCCGCAACGTGGTGCGGTCCCGGATCACATCCGCGCGCTCGAGCGATCTCCCGAGATTGCCCCGACTCGTGAACGGTCCAGGAGTTGCTCGGCCATGCGGACGTCGCGACCACCATGATCTACACCCATGTGCTCAATCGTGGCGGGTGCAGCGTGAGAAGTCCGGCGGATCGTTTGTAGTGACGCGTGTGCTACGCGGGACCGAACGAACGCTCGGTGCTCGAGCGGATCGCACGAGAGCACATGCCTACCGGCGGGCCACGCCTGAGGGCGCGGGGGCGTCAAACCAGTTGAGAATCACGTTGAGGTGGCGCGGCACCGAATCAGGATCGCGCTGAATCATCAGGAAGCGTTTCCCGTCGGGCGCAACGCTGTAGCTCTGAAACCGATCGTTGATGAGAAAATTCGACCGGTCAAACAGCCTGCGCGGAGCACCGAACGTCCCGTTCGGCTGCATCGCCACCGCCATCATCGCGTCGCCAGCCACATAGAAGAGCTCGTTGCCGTCGGGCGACCACATGGGTCGAACGCCGCCTCCACGTTGAGACCGGCACTCGGCGCTCGTCACCGGGATACGACTGCACGTAGATCTCGCTTCGCCCCGACTCGTCGGACGTGTACGCGATCCAGCGCGGCACGCCCTCTCGGACGGGCGAGAACTGCGCGGCCATTTCGTTGAATCGGGTGACGCGCAACGGCGACGCCTTGCCATCCGGCGACAAGGTCCACAGATCCCGGCCGGTCGTGGGCTGGATTTCTGTGTAGACCAACGTCCCATCTGCCGAGACCATGTACGGAAACTGATCGAAGGGCCGCTTCAGCAGCACTTCTGCCGAACCCGATCCGTCGGCGGGCTGCGAGTAGATATCCCAGTCGCCTCCGCGATTCGACGCGAACAGAATGCGCCGGCCGTCCCGGCTCCACGCCGGAAGAAGGTTGCTGTCGAGGCCTGAAGTCAGGGGGCTGTGGGTCCCGCGCTCGAAGTCGTGAATCCAGAGGTTGAGACCCTGCCTGACGACGGCCTTCGCCCCGTCCGGTGAGATGCTGACTTCCTGATACACGTCCGGCTCGTTACGCAGCGGTTCGATCTTTCCCTCCCGGTCCACCCACACCAGCGATGTCCTGGACGGATTGCCGAACGCGTAGACTGCCGTCCCGTTATTCGAGGTCGCCAGCCAGCCCCGACTCTCAGTTGAGATGTCGGAGTACACGTTGTCCAGTACCGACGCGTCGGCACTGGTACGAGCCGGGCGCCCGGGATCGAACGGCGCAGCCCTGAGCCCAGCGGTCTCGTCGACAAGCAGCAACCGGCCTGATCCCCCGTTACGCCCTCTAAGCGAAGACGTGTCGAAAAGCGCGGACGCAAACGTCGTCGTGGGCAACACCAATTCCCACTGGCCTGAGTCCAGAGAGAGCACCGCGTTCCCTCTGTTCTGCCCCCAGATTGTGAACAACACGCTTCTACCGCTTCGTCCAGCGGGGAGCGCTTGTGGCCACACGTGGGCGTAGCCATTGGCCGTGCCGTCAGGCTTGGAGATGGACTTGGGCACTCCGCCGCTGGCAGGAATCTGCAGGAGTCCGGAGCCGAGCGACGCCGCGTAAATGATGGTGTTGTCCTCGGTCCATGTGCCACCGAAGGGATAGGCCGCTTCGACGAGGCGGACCGGAGCGCCGCCGGCGACCTCGGCCTTTTGAAGCTGTCCCTGCGCGAAGAACCCAACCCATGTGCCATCTGGAGAAAAGAACGGCTGTCTGGCGCCCTTCGAACCTGGCACCGCGCGCGCCTCGAACGAAGTGAGATCGCGCAGGTAGAGCTGCGAATCCTCTGTTCCGTCTCGCGCGACGTAGGCCACCGTACGGCCGTCGCTCGTAATCGCCGGAGACGACGTGATTTCCGAACCGGGCTGAAGCGAGATCGTCAGTCGAGCCGAGGTCTGTTGAACGGCCGCGGGCCGGTTCCAAAGCGCGTAGCCGGCGACAGCCAGCGACAACGACGGTGGTCGCGGCCAACACCCACACCATCGACCGCGGTGACTGAGCCGCCGCGGTCACCATCGTCGTGTGCGGCGCTGCGGTGTCGAAGGCGCCTTCGAGCGCGAGGCGAATCGCGGCCATGTCGGGAATGCGTTGTTTCGGGTCCTTGTGCAGACAACGCTTGAGATAGACAACGAGCGTCGAAGGCAGACCGGGAGGCAACAGCGTCCAGTTCGGTTCTGCACGAACGACGGCCGCGAGCGTGTCCGTCAGGTCGTCGCCAGGAAACGCGCGCGCGCCCGTCAACATCTCGAACAGCACCGCGCCGAACGCCCAGACGTCTGCCCGCTTGTCCACCGCTCTGCCGCGCGCCTGCTCCGGCGCCATGTAGGCCGCCGTGCCGAGAATCATCCCGACCTGCGTCATGGCGGGGGACGTGAGCGTCGGGGAATTCGTCGCATCGGCACTCGAGCCGGCCGCGAGGTCCATCGGTTTCGCCAGCCCGAAGTCGAGCACTTTCACCGTGCCATCCGTGCGGACTTTGATGTTCGCTGGCTTCAGGTCGCGATGGACGATGCCCAGTTCATGCGCGGCTTCGAGGGCCTCCGCAATCTGCTTCGCGAGCGGCACCGCGTCGGCAAGCGGGATCGGGCCATGCCCGATGCGATCGGCAAGCGTCGGGCCCTCGACCAGTTCGAGCACGAGCGCATGCGTCGCGCCGCTGTCTTCAAAGCCATAGATGGCGGCGATGTTTGGATGGCTGAGCGAGGCGAGCACCTGCGCTTCTCGCCGAAATCGCGACAGCCGGTTGGAATCGGTAGCGAACGTGTCGGACAGGATCTTCAGCGCGACGTCGCGATTGAGCTTGGCGTCGCGAGCGCGATACACCTCCCCCATGCCGCCAGCGCCCATGGAATTTACGACTTCGTAGGGACCGAGGCGGGTACCAGGGGTCAGGGCCAACTTGGTGGCGTGAGTATACCGGATACCCAGGCCCCCAACCTCGGGGTGGTGTCGCGCAACCCCCGGGAAGTTCCGTCGGAAACTTCAGCGAAGGCGAGGCCTGCCGCGCCGTAGCCGTAGCGAGGGCGGGGCCCTACCTGAAGGGGTCCGCTGCGGACTCGATCGCTTCCTTGACCTTTTCAGCCATCCACTTCTGGAAGTCCTCGGTGGTCTGGATGGTGACAAATCCCCGCATCGCGGCATGGCCCAGACCCGCAGAGCTGGGCGCAGGCAATCTCGTACTGGAACTCGGCATTCCCCGACCGGGTCCGCATCTCCGCGGTCGTGACGGTGGGGACGAACCAGATGGGGATCGTCAGGCCCGGAATGGCGTCCTGCTTCACGCGCAGCTCGGGCACGCCGAAGCTGTGGATGACGTCCTTGCTCCTGAGCCTCACGATGATCGGCTTGTTCACGGGCAGATAGAGCTGATTGAGCGTCGTGACGTCGTCCTTCGCGGCAGGATCGGAGCGATCGAGCCCCAGGGGGTTCGACTGCGACGTCGATCAGCTTGATGTCCGTGCGGCCGAATTTCCCGTCGGGGCCGGCATAGTGGACGTTCCAGGCGAACTGCTCGGCGGTGACCTGAACGACCAGCGCGTCGCTCTCCGGGGGCATGCGATCGACCCTCGCGGCCCAGAGCGGGATCGCGAATCCGAACAGGAGAATCGCTTCGACCACCGCCACGCCGACCTCGAGATAGCTCGACGTGTGCGACTTGACCCCCGCGTAGTTCGCCACCGGATTCCGCGATCGCCGGAAACGGATCAGGCAGTAGGCGAAGAACCCTCCCCACCCGACGAACAGGATCAGCATGAACACGTGAACCCAGCCGATCATGCTGTCGATCTGCCCGCCGTGAGCCGAGGCGAGCGGCGGGAGTCCGAGCCATTCAGTCATGATGTTCTCGGCGACCTTTGGAGCTCCGACCATTCGGTGTCGAGCTCGATGTCCGCGATGCGCTTCGCGCGCTTGCGGAGATAGAGAAAGAAGCCCAGGAACCCGCCCTGCACCGCAAGCGTGACGGCCAGCATCACCAGGACGCCGAGCTTCGTCCCGTCGATCATCGTGGTCTCCTCCGCCCCGAAGCACATCGGGCAGGCGAGGACGGTCGCACTGCCGCCGATCGCCACGACAACCGCGGTCATCAGCGACCTGTCTCGCCGAAGCCGCGACGTCGGCGAAGGCGAACTTGCTCGCCGAAGCGTGCGACTTGTCCGCCGTAGCGCGAAGCGCGAAGGTGGAAGCCGCGAAGGCGGATCATCGCAGCGTCCTCGTCTTGCGCAGGAACCACGAGTCGTAGACGACCAGGCCGAGCGACGCAGCGAACGACGCGATGGCCGCGACCAGGCTTCCGACGCCATGATCGCGACCGTACACGGAGAGACACCAGACACCGAACAGCACGGCAAGGGCCGCGGAGAACATGATCAGCGCCGCATGGACCAACCTGAGGTTCATTAGTGCGGACTCGTAGCCGGTGCGGTTGGCGCGCCGCGCAGCGGTTCGGGAATCCAGTAGCCGTCGTGAACAGTGAGGACGGGAAGCGCCAGCAGCGCGACGAAGAAGACAGCGGTCAGCACGAGGACCGCGTAGATCAGCTTCTTCTCGGAGATCAGGTGCATGAAGTAGCACGCCACCAGCGATCCCTTGATGGTCGCGACGAGCAGCGCCACGGTCACGGCCATCGGCACGGACAGGTGGAGGCGGGAGATCGCCACGGTGATGATTGTCAGGACCATCAACGCGACGAAGACGGTGATGTAGATCCTGACGTGTTTGTCGATGTCAGCTGCGTGGTCGCTCGTCATGGTTGCCATGGATGCTGCCTACAGAAGGTACAGGGTCGGGAAGAGGAAGATCCAGACCAGATCCACGAAATGCCAGAAGAGGCCCGAGTGCTCGACCCGGTTGGTGAACCACTCCGGGTTCGTCTTCCACTGCTTCGCGCCGGGGCCCCAGAAATAGGCGTTCACCGCCATCCCGCCGATGACGTGGAGCATGTGCAGGCCGGTCAGCGTGAAGTAGATGGCGAGGAAGTTGTTGGTGCTGGGAAAGAGGTGGTGCTCGAACTTGGCGCTGTATTCGAAGTACTTGACCACGAGGAAGACGAACCCGAGCAGGATCGTCGCCCCCATGTAGATCCGAAAGGTCCCGAAGCGGCGGCGCATCAGCGACGCCCAGGCCATGACCATCGTGACGGAGGACAGAATCAGGACGATCGTGTTGAACGTGGCGAGCGGGACGTTCAGAATCGTGTCTCCCCGCGGCCAGCTCGGCGCCCCCGTCCGGATCAGGATGTAGCTCGCGAACAGCGCGCCGAACAGCATGACCTCCGAGGCCAGGAAGAGCCAGATGCCGATCTTGCCGTTGGTGAGACCGGTGTCGCGGCGAACCTCTACGGTGTAGGGAATGTCCATCTCGGATCAGGCCTCGCACTGCGGCACGAAGTCCTTGGCCGCGCCGGGAACGCTGTACTCGTAGGGCCCGCGGTGCGCTTCCGGCGCCACGGGGAAATTGCCGTGCGGCGGAGGCGACGGCGCCGCCCACTCGATCGTCGTGGCCTGCCACGGGTTCGTCGTCGGTCTTCTCCCCCTTCCAGATGCTCCAGAAGAAATTGAAGATGAAGGGAATCTGGAAGAGCGCGAGGATCCACGCGCCCCAGGAGGACACGACGTTCCAGTGGAGGACCGGCTGCGCAAAGTCGTAGATCGCCCCACCGTCGAACAGTCGCCGCGAGACGCCGGCCATCCCCATGATGAACATCGGCATGAAGATGACGTTCATGCAGACGAACGAGCCGAAGAAATGGATCTTGCCGAGCGTCTCGTTCATCTTCCGCCCGGTGGCCTTCGGATACCAGTAGTAGATCCCCGCGAAGAGCGCGAAGATCGTCCCCGGCGCGACGACGTAGTGGAAGTGGCCGATGACGTAGTAGGTGTCGTGCAGCGGGATGTCCGCGATGTTGAAGGCGAGCGGAAGCCCCGTGAGCCCGCCGATGCCGAACATCGGGAGAAAGCCGACCGCGAAGAGCATCGGCGTGTTGAAGCGTATCGATCCGCCCCAGAGCGAGATGATCAGGGCCGTGAGGATCACGACCGATGGGATCGAGATGATCATCGTGGTCGTCTGGAAGAACGCCGCCATCGACGTCCCCATGCCGGTCATGAACATGTGGTGCGCCCAGACGATGAACGACATGAAGCCGAGGAAGACGAGCGAGTAGACCATCGAACGGTAGCCCCACAGGGGCTTCCGCGTGTTGTTCGCGATGATCTCGGCCACGATTCCCATCGCCGGAAGGATCAGGACGTAGACTTCCGGGTGCGCCAGGAACCAGAACAGGTGCTGCCAGAGGAGCGGGTTGCCTCCGCCGGCCACCTGGAGGACCTGGCCGCTGACGACGAGGCCGCTCGGGAGGAAGAAGCTCGTGCCGGCCAGACGATCCATCAGCTGCATGACCGCCGCGGCCTCGAGCGGCGGGAAGGCCAGCAGCAGGAGGAAGGCCGTGACGAGCTGCGCCCACACGAAGAAGGGGAACCGCATGAAGGTGAGCCCCTTGGCGCGGAGCTGGATCGTGGTCGTGATGAAGTTGATCGCGCCGAGCAGCGACGAGGTGATCAGGAAGATCATCCCGATGAGCCACAACGTCTGGCCCGGCGCAATGATGGCGAGCGGCGTGTAGGACGTCCACCCGGACTGCGCGGCTCCCCCGGGGACGAAAAAGCTGGCCAGCATCGATCACGCCGCCGAGGAAGAAGAACTGGTAGCTCGCCATGTTCAGCCTCGGGAACGCCATGTCCGGGGCTCCAATCTGGAGCGGGAGCACGAAGTTCCCGAATCCTCCGACGGCGAGCGGGACCACCCCGAGGAAGACCATGATGGTGCCGTGCATCGCCCCGAGCTCGTTGTAGAAGTCGGGGAGCATCGTCCCGCCCGGCATGCGCGCCTCGCCGAAGAGGCCGCCGATCAGCGGCAGCGCGGCGCCCGGGTAGGCGAGCTGCCAGCGCATGAGCATCATCAGCGAAAAGCCGAAGAGCAGGAACAGCAGGCCGGTGATGGCGTACTGGATGCCGATGACCTTGTGGTCGGTCGAGAAGACGTACTTGCGCCAGAAGCCGAGCTCCTCGTGATGGGCTTCGTGCGCGACGTGCGGCCTCGGGTGCGGCGACAGCTCCTGGCTGACTCATGCGGCTGTTCTCCGGATCGCTACTTCGCGGCGGGCATGGCGAACTTGAAGTTCTGGGTCTTCGTATCGCTGGCGCCAACCGTGACCGAGGCCGTCTGCGTCCCCAGCCGCTCGTGCCAGGCGGTGATCTCGTAGGTCCCCGGCGTCGAGGCCCGAGATCGTGAACTTCCCGTCCGTGCCCGTCACCGAGAAGAAAGGATGGGTGAAGACACCGATGTAGGCGCTCATCCACGGGTGCACGTCGCACTTGATCTGGAAGATCGGCTCCGGCTTGGCGAACGTCGTGGTCGTCTCCTTGAGCGTCGGCGGCATCGGCTTGTTGAACTGGGGGTTGACCTTGGGGAGCGAGTGGACGTTGTGGAGGATGCCGTCGGAGTTGAGGATCCGGTAGGCCTGACCGACCATGATCCCCTGCACGTGCGGCTTGTACTGACAGCCATTCTGATCGAGCGTCACAGGAGTCTTGGGAGCAGGGTAGGTCTTCCCGGCCGGGAGCCCCTTCGAGACATAGACGATGATGTTCCCCATGGTGTTGCCGCTGCCGAGGACCAGCGTCTCGCTCGGCACGGGTGTCGTGTGCTTCTTGGCGCACGCGGGGTCGGCGTCCATGGCGAGCGGCTTGAGAGCGGGGGCTTTCCCGTCGAAGGTGATCGGTTCCGGTGACGGACGAGGCGGCGAACGCGACGCCCGGCCAGACCGACACCGCGACCAGCCCAGCCGCCAGCCACAACCTGTTCCCTGTCCTGCGCATGCTCGGCTCCTTGGTCATCGCAAACCTCAATCTCCACAAACCCATGGCCGTCGACACAGCATCCGCCGATCTCAGTTAGTTGGCCGACTGTACACCGGCGCCGCGTCCGTCGCGTGCAAGCCCTCAGGCCATCAGACCTCAAGCGTTTTCGAAGGCAAGCGATTCGGCAAGCCTCGGGTCGCGCACTGGAACGAGCGGCTGGCGTCGCATCAGCCAGCTCGCCGCCGCCACGAAGCACCCGCCGACGGCGACGAACGCGGCGACGTCGAGCAGCGACGGACGGAGCCCCTCGGGATGGAGCGTCGGCATCACCTGCCAATAGAGATCAAAGAAGTGCATGGCGAGGAGCCACGCTCCCCCGATGGCCAGCGTCGCTCCCTTCCGCTTGACGGTCCGCCCCATCAGGTAGAAGAACGGCACCGCAAAGTGTCCCAACGCGAGGAAGATCGACGCCTGCATCCAGGACCCTTCGAGGCGGCTCTTGTACCAGATCGTCTCCTCCGGGAGGTTCGCGTACCACACGAGGAAGAACTGGGAGAAGCCGATGTAGGCCCAGAACACGGTGAATCCGAACAGGAGCTTCCCGATGTCGTGCAGGTGCTCGGCGGTGACGATCGTGTCGAGCAGCCCCGCCCGCTGCATCGCCACCGTGACGACCGAGAGAAGTGCGATGAACCCGACGAAGGAACCCGCGAAGAAATAGACGCCGAAAATAGTCGAGTACCAGTGCGGCGTGATCGACATGATCCAGTCGATCGAGGCGAATGTCTGGGTCAGCGCCAGGACGATGATGGCAGGCCCGGCGAGCGCCCGCAGGCGGGTCGAAACCTTGGGATCCCCCGTCGTGTCCTGACCGCGTGAGCCGCGGTAGTAGAGCAGCGCGATGAAAGACCAGATTCCGAAATACAGCACCGCCCGGATCAGAAAGAACGGCACATTGAGGTACGGCGCTTTCCACTGAAGCAGCGCATCGTGCTCGGCTGCCCCGGGGACGGTCCACGAGTAAAGATCGTGGAGGCCGAGGTATACCGGCAGGAAGAGGGCCGCCATCACGGGAATCACTGCGAAGATCGTCTCCCCGATCCGGCGCACCACGATCCCCCATCCGCCCTGAGCCGCGTACTGGATCAGCACGAAAAACAGCCCGCCAAGGGCCAGGGTCAGAAAGAACAGGAACGACACGAGCCACGAGAAGAAGAACTGCTTCGGGTTCGACGCTCCCAGGATGGCGCACGCGACTCCACCCAGGAGGGCGGCGCCGGCGCCAATGAGCGGAAGACGGTTCCACGGATGCCCTGCCGGGATCGTGGCCTGCTCGGGCCGCAGCGCGACGCGATCGTGTTCGTGGGCCATTCAGGACTCCAGCAGCTCGACGCTTCGTGCGCCCAGGGACTCCAGCAGCTTCCCGGTGGCCGACGGATCGAACCGCGGATCCCAGGATTCGATCGAGATGAAGAAGGCGTCGTCGGACACCCGCTCGAAGACCTTGGATCGGAAGAGCGGGTGGTGGTGCATGGGGAGCCGGTTCAGCCCGAGCATGCCGAAGACGGCGCCGAGCGCACCGAAAAGGACTCCGACCTCGAAGGTGATCGGAATATAGGCGGGCCAGGCGAAGTACGGCTTGCCGCTGATCACGAGCGGATACGCGCTCGCGTGGACCCACCACTGGAGGCTGAACCCGAGCGCGGCCCCGGTCAGTCCCAGGACGAGGACGATCCAGGGAAGCTGGGAGCGCCGGAGCCCCATCGCCTGCTCGAGGCCGTGGACGGGGAATGGCGTATGGGCGTCCCACCGCGTGAAGCCCGCGTCGCGCACCCGCTCGCAGGCGTGATAGAGGTCTGCCGGCGTCGCGAATTCGGCCGAGGATTCCGAAATAGGGCCCCTCCGGGAGCTGGTGAAGGAGCGGGATCTGGAAACTCCTTCGGGAGCGGCCCTCGGCGACCAGCGGAGCCGCAGCGTGGCTGGCTGGCTCGTGAGCTCGGATCTCGCGTTGGGGGCCGCGCTGCCGATGCGGATCGGCCTGCGGCAGGACCGTCTTGACCTCGGCGGTCGCCACCATCGGAAGAAAGCGCACGAACAGGCAGAACATCGTGAAGAAGAGCCCGAAGCTCCCCAGCAGGCACGACACGTCCCAGATCGTGGGCGTGAAGTAGCCCCAGGCTGAGGGCAGAAAGTCGCGATGCAGCGACGTCACGATGATCACGAACCGCTCGAACCACATGCCGATGTTGATGACGATCGACAGCACGAACAGGATCGGGATGCTCGTGCGCGCCTTCTTGAACCAGAAGACCTGGGGGCTGATCACGTTGCAGCTGATCATGATCCAGTAGGCCCAGGCGTACGGTCCGAGCGCACGGTTCATGAACGTGAAGAGCTCGTAGGGGTTCCCGCTGTACCACGCGGTAAAGAACTCCGTCGCGTAGGCGTAGCCCACCATCGTCCCGGTCACGAGCATGATCTTCGCCATGTAGTCGAAGTGCCGGAGGGTGACGATGTGCTCGAGGCGGAACGCCGTGCGGCAGATCACCATGAGCGTCAGCACCATGGCGAACCCGGAGAAGATCGCGCCCGCCACGAAGTAGGGTGGGAAGATCGTCGTATGCCATCCGGGCAGGACGGAGACCGCGAAATCCATCGAGACGATCGAATGAACCGACAAGACGAGCGGCGTCGCGAGGGCCGCGAGAACGAGGTAGGCGGTTTCGTAGTGCTGCCACTGCCGCACCGAGCCCCGCCAGCCGAGGGCCAGCAGCCCGTAGATGAACTGCCGGGTACGGGTCTTCGCCCGATCGCGAATCGTCGCCAGGTCGGGGATCAGGCCGACGTACCAGAAAAGGACCGAGACCGTTCCGTAGATGCTGACCGCGAAGACGTCCCAGAGCAGGGGGCTCCTGAAGTTGGGCCACATCCCCATCTGATTCGGGAGCGGGAACATCCAGTACGCGACCCAGACGCGTCCCACGTGGATCCCCGGGAACGTCAGCGCGCACATGACCGCGAAGATGGTCATCGCCTCCGCCGCGCGGTTGATCGACGTACGCCATCGCTGCCGGAAGAGGAAAAGGATGGCCGAGATGAGCGTCCCGGCGTGGCCGATGCCGACCCAGAACACGAAGTTCGTGATGTCCCACGCCCACCGACAGGGACGTTGAGGCCCCAGATGCCGATCCCTTCCCAGAACAGCCACGCGACCGCCACGCCGAGCAGGCTGAGGAGCCCGAGGGACGGGAGGAAGAACAGCCACCAGCCGATCGGAGTGCGGCGCTCGAGCGGCTCCGCGACGGCCTCGGTGACTGAGTGGAAATCCGGCGAGCGCAGGATGAGCGTCGGACGGCCCACGACAGGGTTGTCGAGCAGCTCTGCTTCCGTGTGGGCCAAGCCGGTTCCGCTTCGACTGTTTTAAGCGGCTGTTTTGTATCATCGTGCGTCGCCGGGAGTCAAGCCGAGATGCGGCGTCGCGCACTCACGGCGCGGCGGTCATGCCGATCTGCTTGAGCAGCGGTTCGAGGTCGTCTCCCGAGGCCGGAATGCAGGCGAGGATTCTCGCGCCGGTCTTCCGGACCCACGGGTCTGCCCCCGGAAGCGCGCGCAGCGTTCCACCCGCGCCGAGGAGCCATTCCCACGCCTGGTGCGTTTCGGCCGCGAACTCCTGGAGCAGCGACGGCGGTCCCCCGGCGCGCTGGATTCGCGATATGCGATCGGCCAACTCCCGCGCTTCGACGAGCCCTGAATTCATGCTGTGCACGCCGACCGGCGCCGCTTGGTGCGCAGCGTCCCCCGCGAGCCAGACGCTGCCTTTGCCGAAGCTCCGCGCAAGGCGCCGCTCGAAGAGACCGAGCGTCGACCAGTAGATCTCCGTCGGCCGCGCCGTCCACCATGGCGCCCTCGCGGCGATCAACTGTTCGAGCCGTTCCGTCGATGTCGCGTGTTGCGAGGCGTGCGGGATCTGAAATCCCCAGCGGCATCGCCCCTCTTCGAGAGGCCAGTAGACGCTCGTGAGGTCTGGATCGAGAATGACGCGCGCCTCGGCGGGAAGCTCGCCCGCTGCCTCGATTTCATAGACGGAGAAAACCTCTCCTCCGCCATGACTGGCCATCTCGATTCCGGCCATCCGCCGTACGGCCGAGTCGTACCCGTCGGCGCCAATCACATAGTCCGGTCGGATTGTCTCGCTTCGTGCGACGACCCACTCACTTCGGGCGACGGGGTAGCCGGTCGCGACCTGGTCGAGCTTCGCCACCTCTGCCCGGGGAGGAGCATCGTCCGCGTTGAGGGAGGCGAGCCGGTGTCCCCAGAGGACCTTGAGCTTCAGCCGGCGGAGCGCCTCCTCGACGGCCCGCTCCAGCAGGCTCTGGCGGAGTATGAGGAGATAGGGATGCCTGGACGCGAGACCCGAATAGTCGATCTCGGCACGCCTCTCCCGTCCTTCGTAGTATGCGACCTTCGTCAGCTTTCGCCCCGCGCTGATGAGTCCCTCGGAGAGCCCGGCCTCGTCGAGGATCCGGAGCGTGCGTGGATGGATCGCGAGGGCGTAACTGTGCTGGGTCGTCCGCTGGTGCATGTCGACGACTTCTACACGGACCCCGTGCTGCTGCAGAAACAGGGCCGCGACGAGACCGACCGGACCGGCGCCGACGACGAGAACCTCAGGATCGGGGTGACGGAACATCGAGCTTCCTCCTCAAGCGAAAGAAAATCGGGCCGCGCGTCGCTACTCCACGTTTGCCAGCTGCGCGAGGATCGCGTCGATGGGCGCTTTCGCGCACGTGAACATCGGCGTATCCCGCTGCGTGTAAAGGCTCGCCTCCGTGTAGCGCAGCCGCCCCACGAGATCGACGAACTCCTGCGGGTAGTCCGAGTCGAACGCGACCACGAAGTCCTGATCGTCGATGCCGTAACTGTAGCTCGTGTTCAGGTTGACGCCCTTGAACGGCGCGGAAGCAGCGATATGTTCGTCCATCATCCCCTGCCGCGCGTGGGGCGAAAGGCGGTACCAGTCTCGCGTTTTCACGAAGGGGTACACGAACAGGTACTTCCCCTGGCCCGGCAGCAGCTCAACACCCTCCCCGGCGCCCTTCATCCGGTTGACGTACTGCGACCGACGCTGCATCGAAAAGAAGCTGTGCACCTGCGACAGGTACGCGCCCAGTTGCGACCGTCTGATCGTCGCCTCCATCGACTGGAAGCACAGCGGGTCGAACGCGATCTGCCAGAGCATGAAGTCCACGCCAGCGCGCAGGCCCACCAGCGAGTACGTGCGGAGGATCAGCTCATCCGAAGTCTCCCACTTCCGGACCAGTTCGATGAACTCGACCGCCGCCGTCCGCCGATCGCCGGCGGGGAGGCGCCGAAACAGCGGGTCGAGCCGGTAGAACGAATAGTTCAGGAACTGGCGGCGTTGCCGGTCCGGATCCTTCGCCGTGACGATCCCGGTCGGGTCGAGGTCGACGGTTGGGCCGCGGCGGGGTGGCGGGCCGGTGCGCTCGGGAGACTGCTCCATGGTCATACCTGCAGGGCAAATGTGAAGCAGGACCGTATGACTCCTGCCCGTGAATTGTCAACCATGCCGGGGTTTGACACTTTGTGAAATGTTTCACATTATAGGTTCTACGCCGGCGCGCCCTGGGCCCAGACGGATCGCCACGGCCCTACTTCTGTAACGCATCTCAATAGGAGTAGGCTCTTGGGGGCACACTCGCCGGCGGGTCCCGCCGCAATACAGATGTCGACCAAGCACCTACTGATCGCCGCGTCGAGCGCCCTGGCCTTGAGCGTCACGGGCTATGCCCAGGCCCCGCAAGGGTTGGCCCAGCCGGGTGAGCCGACGGCGGCCAAACCGGGGATTCTGGGCAAGATCGCCATCGATCAGCGCATCGGTCAGCAAGTACCGCTCGATCTCCAGTTTGTCGACGAGCTCGGCCGGCAGGTGCGGCTAGGCGACTTCTTCGGCAAGCGCCCGGTCATCCTGGCGCTCGTGTATTACGAATGCCCGATGCTGTGCACGCAGGTGCTCAACGGGCTGGTGTCGGCCCTTGGCGTGATCAATTTCGACGCCGGTCGCGAGTTCGAGGTGGTGGCCGTCAGTTTCAACCCGAAGGAAGGCCCCGGCCTGGCCTCGCAGAAGAAGGCGAATTATCTCCAGCGGTACGGACGGCCTCACACCGCCGCGGGCTGGCACTTCCTGACCGGAACGCAGGAGTCCATCAGCCGTCTCACCGACGCGATCGGCTTCCGGTACGCATTCGACGAGAAAATCGGCCAGTTCGCCCACGGTGCGGGCATCGAGCTGCTGACACCGCGTGGGACAATCGCGAGGTATTTCTACGGCATCGAGTTCTCGCCGCGCGACGTCCGTTTCGGGCTGATCGAAGCCTCGGAGGAACGCATCGGGTCCGCGGTCGACGACGTGCTGCTGTTCTGTTACCACTATGATCCGGCGACAGGGCGGTACGGAGCAGCGATCCTCGGACTCGTGCGCGCAGGCGGTGTTGCGACCGTGCTGGCGTTTGCCGTGTTTCTGATCGTCAGCCTGCGACGCGACGCTTCGAGGACCTCAGGGTCGGCCGCGGCGGACTTGTCACGCCGAAGCGCCGGAGCCGCGACGCCGGACGTGTCGCGCCGAAGCGCCGAAGGCGCGAAGGCGGATCGACTCTAGCGATGTTCACGAATCTTCCATTCTTCCCGCACCAGGCGTCCGCGCAAGCCAGCCAGGTCGACGCCGTCTACTTCTTCATGCTCGCGGTGACAGCGTTCTTCTCGCTGCTGATCGCTGGGCTCATCGCGGCGTTCGCCGCCAAGTACCGACGCCGGAACGACGACGAGATCGGCGAAGCGATCCACGGATCGCTGGCGCTGGAGATGCTCTGGACCATCATCCCACTCGGCATCACCATGATCATGTTCGCGTGGGGGGCCAAGGTGTTTTTCGACCTGTATCGTCCGCCGGCCGGCGCGATGGAGATCTTCGTCGTCGGCAAGCAGTGGATGTGGAAGATCCAGCACATGGACGGCACGCGGGAAATCAACGAGCTCCACGTGCCGCTGGGCCGTCCCGTGAAGCTGGTGATGGGATCCGAGGACGTGATCCACAGCTTCTACGTCCCCGCGTTCCGCGTGAAGGCCGACGTCATCCCCGGGCGCTACAACTCGCTGTGGTTCACGGCCACCAGGCCCGGCCGCTATCACATCTTCTGCGCCGAGTACTGCGGCACGAAGCACTCGGGCATGATCGGATGGGTCGTCGTCATGGATCCCGATGAGTTTCAGGTCTGGCTGGGCGGCGGACCGCCGTCCGCGTCGCCGATCGCCGCCGGCGAGAAGCTTTTTCGGGATCTGGCGTGCAACACGTGTCATCAGGAGGACTCGCAGGGCCGCGGGCCGGTGCTGACGAGCCAGTTCGGCAAGACGGTGACGCTGCAGGACGGCTCGATCGTCACCATCGACGAGGCGTATCTGCGCGAGTCCATCGTGCGGCCGCAGGCCAAGATTGTCGCCGGGTATCAGCCGATCATGCCGACATTCCAGGGACTGGTGACGGAGGAACAGCTGCTGCAGTTGATCGCGTACGTGCGATCGCTCGGCCAGACTGGAGCCGGCGGCGGGCCGAAGGCCGCCGCCGCACCAGTCCGGTAGCGGGAACCATATGGATACCTTGAATTACCTCAACAACGGCCACAGCCTTGGGTCGTGGCTGCTGACCAGAGATCACAAGCGGATCGCCCTGCTCTATCTCGTCTCGATCACCGCCTTCTTCGCGCTCGGCGGATTCTTCGCGCTGCTCGATCCGCCTGGAGCTGCTGACGCCGTCCGGCGATCTCCTGCACGTCCGAGACCTACAACAAGATGTTCACCATGCACGGCGTGGTGATGGTCTTCTTCTTCCTGATCCCGTCGATTCCCGCGACGCTCGGCAACTTCCTGATCCCGATCATGATCGGGGCGAAGGATCTGGCGTTTCCGCGCATCAACCTCCTGAGCTGGTACATCTACATGCTGGGCGGGCTCTTCACGCTGACTGCGGCGCTGAGCGGCGGCGTGGACACCGGCTGGACCTTTTACACGCCGTACAGCACCGCGGCGTGCCAACTCGCACGTGATCCTCGCGGCGCTCGGCGTGTTCATCACCGGGTTCTCGTCGATTCTGACCGGACTGAACTTCATCGTCACGATTCACCGGATGCGGGCGCCGGGGATGACGTGGTTCCGCTTGCCGCTGTTCGTCTGGGCGCACTACGCGACCAGCCTGATCATGATCCTGGGCACGCCGGTCATCGCCATCACCGTGCTCCTGCGTCGGCGCTCGAGCGGGTACTGCACATGGGCATCTTCGACCCGGCCCTGGGCGGCGATCCGGTGCTCTTCCAGCATCTGTTCTGGTTCTATTCGCACCCGGCGGTCTACATCATGATCCTGCCGGCGATGGGCGTCATCAGCGAGATCGTGCAGGCGTTCTCGCGCAAGAACATCTTCGGCTACTCGTTCATCGCGTTCTCGTCGCTGGCGATCGCGGTCATCGGCTTCCTGGTGTGGGGCCATCACCTGTTCGTCGCCGGCCAGTCGGTGTACGCGGGGCTGATCTTTTCCTTCATCAGTTTTCTCGTCGCGATTCCGTCGGCGATCAAGGTCTTCAACTGGACCGCGACGATCTACAAGGGCGCGGTCTCGTTCGATTCGCCGATGCTCTATGCGTTCGGCTTCATCGGACTCTTCACGATCGGCGGGCTGACGGGGCTGTTCCTCGCGGCGATGGGGCTCGACATTCACGTCCACGACACGTATTTCGTCGTCGCGCATTTCCACTACATCATGGTGGGCGGCGCGATCATGGCGTATCTCGGCGGCCTGCACTACTGGTGGCCGAAGATGACCGGCAGGCTGTACCCGGAGGGATGGGCGAAGCTGGCGGCGGGGATTGTCTTCATCGGATTCAACCTGACGTTCTTCCCGCAATTCGTCGCCGGCTATCTCGGCATGCCGCGGCGGTATCACGAGTACCCGCCCGAGTATCAGGTGTGGAACGTGATGTCGTCCGCCGGCGCCTCGATCCTGGCGGTGGGCTACATGATTCCGCTGGTCTATCTGACGTACTCGCTGGTGAGGGGCGCGCGCGCCAGCGTGGATCCCTGGGGCGCGCAAGGGCTCGAGTGGGAGATCCCCTCACCGCCTCCGACTGAGAACTTTCCGGTGACGCCGATCGTCACGCACGGGACGCATCAGTACGCGCCCAGCCAGGAGGTCGGCATTGTCTAACGGCCACTTGCGCTCGGAACATTTCCCGGGGCCGCTCCATCACCCTCCGCTGGCCGGCGGCGTGGCGCGCAAGGGGGAGGCTCACGCGCATCACCCCAAGCTGCAGCACCACTTCGACGACATGCCGCAGCAGCTCGAGGCGTCCACGCTCGGGATGTGGGTGTTCCTGGTCACCGAGATCATGTTCTTCGGCGGCCTGTTCATGGCGTACCTGGTCTACCGGTGGTCGGACCCCATGGCCTTCCAGGAGGCCAGCGCCCGCCTCAACGTGCTCTGGGGCGCGGTCAACACGATCGTGCTGATCGTCAGCTCGTTGACCATGGCGATGGCCGTGCGGTCGGCACAAGTGAGCGCCCCGCCGAAAACGCAGGTGTTGTGGCTGGTCGCGACGATGGTCTTCGGCGCCACCTTTCTCGGCGTCAAGGTCGTGGAATACACGGACAAGTTCAGCCATCACCTCGTGCCGGGCCCGTACTTCCAGTGGACAGGCCAGCATCCGGCCGGCGCGGAGATCTTCTATTCGCTCTACTTCTGCATGACCGGTCTGCACGCGCTGCACATGATCATCGGGCTCGGGATCATGACGGTCATCGCGATCATGGCGTGGCGGGGGAACGTTCAACTCCGAGTACTACACGCCGGTCGAGGTCTCGGGACTGTACTGGCACTTCGTCGACATCGTGTGGATTTTCCTGTTCCCGCTGCTGTACCTCATCGGAGGTCACTTCACCAGCGGGCACGCGTAGAGAGTCATCATGTCTGCTCACGTCGCCCCGGTTCGTCTCTACCTGATGGTCTTCACGGCGCTGGTCGTCGGCACGGTCCTGACGTACGCCGCCGCCAAGGTCGACTTCGGCTTCATGAACAACGTCGTGATGCTGACGATCGCCTGCGCGAAGGCCACGCTCGTCATCCTCTTCTTCATGGGTGTGCGCTGGAGCTCGCGGCTGACCATGGTCGTCGCCGTCTCGGGGTTCTTCTGGCTGCTCATCCTGTTCGGCATCACGATGTCGGACTATCTCTCGAGGGGATGGATGGTGGGATCGCTTCGATGACACACGAGACGGTGCGAAGGTGCGGAAGGTGCTGTCCTGAGCCGATCGCACCGTCAGCACCTCCAGCACCTCCAGCACCGTCAGCACCCTCAGCACCTTCCGCGTCCATTCACCGGCCGATTCCTGCCGTTCACCGCTTTGCGCGGACCCTTCTCAAATTCCCTTTCGTAGTTGTGGCTATACTGAGTTGAGAGGTCCGGCGGAAGCCGGACACTACCATTTGGCTGAAGCCGGACACTCCCATTTGTGTCGACACTCAAGGACGACCTCGCCTCTCTGAAGATTGACCAGGGTGCACGCGCGGGCGGCAGCCGGCGCGGCGGGTGGATTGCGCTCGTCGCGCTGCTGGTGCTCGCGGGCGCGGCCGCCGGAGGCTGGTTCCTCAGCCAGCAGGTGCAGACGGCGGCGGTCAAGACCGTCACCGTCGCGCCGGAGACGAACGGCGGCGGCTCGCGCGGACGCATCCTCGACGCGTCGGGCTACGTGACGGCGAGACGACGGGCCACGGTCTCATCCAAGGTGACGGGCAAGGTCCTCGAGGTCTTCGTCGAGGAAGGCAAGGCCGTACACAAGGGACAGGTGCTCGCGCGGCTCGACGATGCGCAGATCCGCGCGGCGCTGGCGGTCGAGCGCGCGCAGCTCGCGGCGGCGAAGAGCGCCGCGGCCGAAGACGAAGCGCGACTCCGCGAGGCCGAGCTGACGCTCGCCCGGCTCAATCAGCTGTTCAACGAAAAGATCGTCGGGCGCGCCGAAGTGGACACGGCAGTGGCGGGCGTCGACTCGCTCAGAGCCCGGATCGCGATGGCGCGTCAGCAGGTCGCAGTCGCCGAGAGCCGCGTCAAAGCGGGTGAAAGGGACCTGACGGATACGGTCGTGCGCGCGCCGTTCGACGGCGTGGCGATCTCGAAAGACGCGCAGCCGGGCGAGATGATCTCGCCGGTCTCGGCCGGCGGCGGCTTCACGCGCACCGGCATCTGCACGATCGTCGACATGTCGTCGCTCGAGATCGAAGTGGACGTCAGCGAGAGCTACATCGCGTCGGTGCGGCCGAATCAGCCGGTCGAGGCGGTGCTTGACGCCTACAAAGACTGGCGGATTCCCGGCGCACGTGATCACCACCGTGCCGTCGGCGGATCGGCAGAAGGCCACCGTGAAGGTCCGGATCGGATTCGTGAAGCTCGATCCGCGCATCCTCCCCGACATGGGCGTCAAGGTGGCGTTCTTCGACGAGCGCCCGGCGGAGGCATCGAACACGCCGGCGAGACCCCGGCTGCTCGTGCCGAAAGCGGCCATCCGTACGGACGGTGGTCAAAGCATCGTATTCGTCGTTCGCGAGAACCGGGCCGAACGGCGCGCGGTAAAGGTCGGAGCGCCGGACGGCGACCGACTCGAGATCGTTGCCGGGCTGAACGGAGGCGAGCGGGTCGTCGTCGAAGGGCCCGATACGCTCACCGATGGCACGCGGGTGAAGGAGCGCTGAATGGAGACGCTGGTCAAGGTCAGGGATCTGCACAAGGTTTACCATCGCGGCGGCGAGCAGATCGACGTGCTGCAGGGTGTGACACTGGACATTCCCTCGGGTGATTTTCTCGCGCTGATGGGACCGTCCGGTTCCGGAAAGACGACGCTGCTGAATCTGCTCGGAGGACTCGACACGCCGACGAGGGGCACGATCGAGGTCGCCGGCGATCAGATCGATCGGATGTCGGGAGGCAAGCTGTCCGCGTGGCGCGCCCGCCACATCGGATTCGTGTTTCAGATGTACAACCTGCTGCCGGTCCTGACGGCGGCCCGCAACGTCGAGCTGCCGCTGCTGCTGACCAAGCTCGGATCCGCCGATCGCAAGAAGCGCGTGCAGACCGCGTTGTCGATCGTCGGTCTGGCAGACCGGGCGCAGCACTACCCCCGTCAGCTCTCGGGCGGCCAGGAGCAGCGCGTCGGCATCGCGCGCGCGATCGTCACCGACCCGACGCTGCTGCTCTGCGACGAGCCGACCGGGGATCTCGATCGCAAGGCCGGCGACGAGGTCCTCAACCTGCTGCAGGCGCTGAACCGCGATCACGGAAAGACGATCGTGATGGTGACGCACGATCCGCACGCCGCCGCGCGCGCGCGGCGGACGCTCCATCTCGAAAAGGGCATGCTCGTCGAGGAGGCGGTGGAAGCATGAAGTTCCTGCACCTGGTGTGGCGCAACCTGATGCGCCGGAAGATCAGAACGATCATCACGACGCTGGCGATCCTGGTCGCGTTCGTCCTGTTCGGGGTGCTCATGGCCATCCGCGCGGCGTTCACGCTGGGCGTGGACGTCGCCGGCGCGGATCGCCTCACGACGATCCACAAGGTGTCGCTGATCCAGCTGCTGCCCAAGAGCTACGGTGAGCGGATTCGTGGCGTCGACGGCGTCAAGGACGTGACCCACGCGAACTGGTTCGGCGCGTACTACCAGGAAACCAGCAACGCGTTCGCGAACATGGCGGTCGAACCCGAGAGCTGGCTGCGGATGTACCCGGAGTTCGCCGTGCCCGAGGACCAGAAGAAAGCCTGGCTGGCCGACCGGACCGGCGCCATCGTCGGCATCGCAACGGCGAAGAAGTACGGCTGGAAGGTTGGCGATCACGTGCCTTTGATCTCGCCGATCTTTCGCAGGCCGGACGGCAAACCGTGGGAGCTGACGATCGACGGGATCTACGACGCGCCACAGGGTACGGACAAGACGCAGCTGTTCCTGCACTGGGAGTACCTCAACGAGACGTTCAAGGACGTGCCGTTCGTGGCGGACCAGGTGGGCTGGTACATCATGCGGGTGGCCGATCCCTCGACGTCCGACCAGCTCGCCAAACGGATCGACGCCCTGTTTGCGAACTCGCAGGCCGAGACGAAGACCGCGACGGAAAAGGCGTTCGTCTCGGACTTCGCGAAGCAGATCGGCGACATCGGCACGATCATGATGGCGGTGTCGGCGATCGTCATGTTCATGATCCTGCTGGTGGCCGGCAACACCATGGCGCAGTCGATCCGCGAGCGCACGAACGAACTGGGTGTGCTCAAGACACTCGGCTTTTCGGAGGGGCGAATCCTGATGCTCGTCCTCTGCGAGTCGTGCGCGATCGCCATCGTGGGCGGAGGGATCGGGTTGCTGATCGCCTGGATCATCATCGCGCAGGGAGATCCCACGAACGGGCTGTTGCCTGCGTTCTATTTCCCCGTGCGCAGCCTGATTGCCGGCATCGGGCTGGTCCTGGCGCTCGGTCTGGGGACCGGCTTCCTGCCGGCGCTGCAGGCGAGCCGCCTCAGGATCGTCGAGGCGCTGCGCAAGACGTAGGGGCTGGAGCATCGAGCATGAACTGGCTTTCTCAAACCATCGCGGTCACGGGCGTCACGCTCCGTTCGATCCGGCAGCGCCTCGGATCGTCGAGCGTCGCCATCATCGGCATCGCCGGGGTCGTGATCGTGTTCATCTCGGTCCTGTCGATCGCCGAAGGCTTCCGCGCGGCCATGTCGGAAGCGGGTGACCCGCAGACGGTCATCGTCCTGCGATCGGGCAGCGACACCGAAATGACGAGCGGAATCGGGGGCGAGCAGGCGCGCATCATCTCTGACGCGCCAGGCATCTCGCGCGGGCCCAACGGGCCCCTCGCGTCGCCCGAGCTCTTCGTCATCGTTGGACATCCCCTGAAGCGGTCGGGTACCGATGCGAACGTGCCGCTGCGCGGCATCTCCCCTGCCGCTCTCGACGTGCGGCAGGAGGTCAAGATCGTGGAAGGCCGCATGTTCACGCCGGGCACGAACGAGATCGTCGTCGGGCGCGCGGCGTCGCGGCAGTTCACCGGCCTGACGATCGGATCGACCGCGCGCTGGGGGGAGGCCTCGTGGCAGGTGGTCGGCATCTTCGACGCGGGCGGGAGCGTGGCGGAGTCCGAGATCTGGTGTGACGCGAAGGTGCTCCAGCCGGCCTACCGCCGCGGCAACAGCTATCAGTCGGTGTTCGCCCGGCTCGAGTCGGTCGACAGCCTGCAGAAAATGAAGGATGCGCTCTCGACCGATCCGCGGCTCAACGTGACGGTCATCCGTGAGGGCGAGTACTACGCCGAACAGTCTCGCGTGCTTCAATCGGTCATTCGCTACATCGGCTTCGGGATCGCGTTCCTGATGGCGCTCGGCGCCATCTTTGGCGCCGTCAACACGATGTATACGGCCGTCGCCGGCCGGACGCGCGAGATCGCCACACTGCGTGCCCTGGGCTTCAAGCGCAGCCCTGTCGTGGTGTCCGTCCTCGTCGAGGCTGCCCTCCTGAGTATCGTCGGCGGGCTGATCGGCGGAACGCTGGCATACCTGGCCTTCAACGGATACGAAACCGCGACCATGAACTGGCAGTCGTTCAGCATGGTCGCGTTCGCGTTCAGGGTGACTCCCCGGCTGGTTTTCTGGGGACTCACCGGCGCGGTGTTCATGGGCCTCATCGGCGGGCTCCTCCCGGCCATCCGCGCCGCGCGGCTCCCCGTCGTCAACGCGCTGCGGGAGCTGTGAGAGGGCCCGTACAGTTTCACGACAAGTGCACGCCACAACCTTACACAGACGCCACAGATGGCGGTGGGCTCAACCGTTAGCAGGGCGGGCCGCCATCCGTACCTAACCTACAAAGTCCGCGGGAGTTGCGTTCGTCAATCGCCGTGTGCGCGAGGTGTGCTCGCGTCTGCCGATCGGCGGTACGCGAGTTGCTCCGTCATGTGTCTTCCAGGCAACGAAACCCAAGGAGGCCAGCCCATGCGATTAGATCAGGTGCTGCAGCGCATCCAGGGTGAGTTCGTGGAAATGCCTGGTCTTCGCCTGACCACCGCACAGGCGCAGCGGCTCTGGGGTCTCGATCGCGACGTCTGCGACGCGCTGCTCGGGGCACTGGTAGACGCGAAATTCCTGGCGCAGACCAGGGACGGCGCTTATGTCCGGATGGAAGGGGCGCGGCCATCGAGCGTATCCAGCAAGCTCAGGATGCAGCAGATGACGATGGTCTGACGGCGGTTACTACCCACCGTGCCGGTCGGCTGACTCCCTTGCCTCGTCAGCCAGCAGCGCCGGCGCGTGACCCACGTTCCCGGGCGCCAGAAACGCCCGCGGCCAGGTTCGTCGGAGGTTGAGGGACACGCCTTCAACTTCCGACCTCATCTTCTCTTAGTTTGTCGCGGGCTTTGCCCGCGACCTGTCGGCGCTGCGCTTCGCTCGCGCCGATGTTACTGGCGGCCGGGTACGGCGCTCGCCAAGACCGCTCGCGCCTAGCGGGGTGCTGAAAAGGGGTCAGATCTTGTATTTCAGCATTACTGGACATGTTGAAATACAAGATCTGACCCCTTATCGCTCGCGCCGGTCGTCCTCAGCCGTGCAGTCTGGCTAACGCGGTGAACAGCTCATCGTTGTCTGGCTGCTGGGGAATGTCGTAGACCTTCGCCCACGCGATCCGGCCATGCTTGTCCACGACGAATATCGCGCGGTCCGAGATGCCGTCCTTCGCGCGGTAGACGCCGTATTTCTGCGCCACCTCTCCGTGCGGGTGGAAATCGCTGAGCAAGTCGAAGGCGATCGTCCCGAGGCTGGTGGCCCAGGCGGACTTGGCCGGCTGGGCGTCGATGCTGACGCCGAGCACGACGGCATCGGCTTGTTCGAAGCGTCCGAGGTCCGACTGATACATGCACATCTGCGTCGCGCAGACTGGCGTGAACGCCAGCGGATGGAATGCGACCACTACGTTGCGTTTGCCACGAAAATCCGAGAGCTTGACGGTCCCGCCGCGGTGGCTGCGGAGCTCGAAGTCGGGCGCGTCCTCGCCAGGTTTCAAAGCCATCTGTCTCTAACCTCTATCATCGTTTGAGCGTATCGATTGCCGTCACGCGGCGGATCTGCCAGGCGCCGGCGACGTTTCGCATCCCCAGCAGGAATTCCCGAGCGTCCAGTGATTCCTCGCCGGTCGTGATGCTCTTGCGGATGAACTCGGCGGTCAGGTGGACTTCCGCCGTCCCGCTGCCGCCCATCTGGATACCGAGGTCGACGAACTTGAGCCGGAACGCTGCGGTCCGCGGCTGCAGCCTGGTGGCCATGCCGACCAGCGTCTCCCTCCCCTCGATGGGCGCCGACCCGCGCCCGAGATCGACGGACACGTCTTCAGTGAAAAACGCGCCGAACTCGTTCGCGCGCGCCTCCGGCCCGAGACCGTCGACAGTGCTTTCGTTGACCTTGTCGACCAGGGACTGAAGCGTCCGCCTGATCGGCGCTTCGTCGTCGGCAGGCTCGAGAAGCCAGACGACGATGCCGATGCCGACGACGGCGGTCGCCGCCGCTGCCAGGACTCGCCAGAGCATCAGAAGAGGATCCGTCCCAGAATTCGTCCGACGTCGACGCGCCCGAAGTCGGACACGTCACGATTGTCGCCCATCACGAAGTATTCGTTCGGAGCGAGGATCTCCTCCGAAAAGTTGAGCGCTTTCTGCAGCTTGACGTAGGGCTCGGCCAGGGGAATCCCGTCGATCTGGACCTGACCCTCACTGATGGCGACGCGCTCCCCGGGCAGCCCGACGATCCGCTTGACGTAAACCACACGCGGGCCGGCGAGCTGAATCGCGACGACGTCGCCCCGCGAGGGCGACCCGCTCATGTACGCCGCGCGGTTCACCAGATTCAGGCGGCCGGGCGCGTAGGTCGGAAGCATGCTGCTGCCCTCCGTCCGAATCGGGATCAGCAGCCACCTGAATGTGACAAAGCAGACAGCTGCCAGCACCAGAATGCGTACGGTCGTCCGCCGGGGATCCGGCCCGAAAACGATGCGCCGTAGGCGGCTCAAGGCCTAATGAGTATACGTCCTGGGTCAGCGCCGGACCGAGTAGGGCGCGACGAGCGCGTCCACGCCGGTCGCGGCGGCGATGTAGATCGTCCCGCGCGGCTTGTCCCGATCGGCGTAGACCGGAAACCCCCGGGTACTCGCCGATGCGCACCAGGCGTGCGGAGTCGCGCTCGATGGCGGGTCCGCTGCTGAACCAGCGACGGCCGTCGAAGGTCACGAACACGCCGTTGAGACCCTCGGGCTTCGCTGCCGATCGCATCCGGCCCCGGACGGGCGCGGCGGCGGTTCCCGACGTCGGGGCTGGTGCTTCCGTGGCGCGGGCTGGTAAGGGGGCGCCGCTGTCCGGGAGCACCGTCGAGCCCATCATCCCCGTCGCAACGCCGGTCGGCGGTCCCGCTGCCTGGGGAAAACTTGTCGTATCCGCGCTGGCTGACGCCTGATCCGCCGGGTTGACACCGGGGAACGACGGCGCGCTGCTCCCGGTTGTACCGGCGAGCTCGCCCGACCGGCGGCGCTCGTAGGGCTGCATCAGCCCGCCCGACAGCGGGACGAACACGAGGCTGAAGGGCTCGACGGTCGTGCGTGTGTAGAGCGGAATACCGCGGTAGAACCCGCTGCGCACCATCTCGTAGCGATTGAAGAAGACCTGCGCGCCGGCCGGGTAGTACCAGTTGCCAGCAAAGATGATCGCCTCGCCGGCGACATACCACGTCTCGTTATCCGCTGCGACCGTCGGCGGCCGCGTCGTTTGATATGTAGCCTGCGCGCTGGCAAGGACAGGGAGGAACAACACCAGCGCCGCGGCGATCGCCCTCGACATCATGCACCTCGGTCCTTCATCCTCCAATCAACGTGCCAGGTGCCAGGCACCTACCGCTTGCGCCAGTAGCGGGCGAGCCCCTGGTACGAATAGTCGAGCCTTCCAGCCCGGCTGTAGCGTTCGGCTTCCTCTTCCCCAATCGTGCGCCGCAGATCGGCGAGGCACTCGGCGACGAACCGTCGCTCGCGTTCGGGCTCGTCGATGGACGAGTCCGCGAGCAGCCTGCGGACGAGCCCGCTCCAGACGTCGATGCGCTCGAACAGCTCCTGGAAGTGTGGCCGCGCGCCACGGAACGGACCGAAGTGCGTCAGGAACAGCGTGTCGGGATCCCACGCGAGGATCAGGTCCGCGCTGAGGCGCCACGCTTCGAGATCGACGTCGGGCGGCGGCGTCGGCGGAAGGATGTACGAGCCGCGGCCCCGACGGATGCCGGCGACATCGCCGACGAATGCGACGCGACCCGCGCGATCGAGATAGCTGACGTGATGCGAGGCGTGGCCGGGCGTGTACGCGACTTCCAGCTCACGACCGCCGGCGGACACGCGTTCGCCGCCGCTGAGCACACGAACCTGCGCCTTCGGCACCGGCGCGACCTCTCCCCACAGCCGCTCCATGTCGCTCCCGTACAGGCGGGATGCGCTCGCGAGCAGCTTGGTCGGGTCGATCACGTGCGGGGCGCCCTTTTCGTGCACGAACACCTCGATCTGCGGGTTCCCGCGAACGAAGCGTCCCCGTCGCGCCCGCATGATCGAGATGGATATGCGTCAGCAGAACCTGACGCACGTCCCGCAGCTCGATTCCCTGTTTACGCAGCGCGCCCCGCAGCGTCTCGAGCGTCGTCGAGGGACCGGGATCGATCAACGCGACGCCGCCGGGGCCGTTGAGGATGGCCGTCGGCGATGATCTCCGGGCGGCCGAGGAACTGCAGGTCGACGTAGTCCATTCCCGTGGCGAGCGACATCATGCCCGACGTACCTCGGTCCTTTCTCAGCGGGTCGAAGCATCGACCGCCACGTGCTTGTAAACCACGCCGCCCTTCATGACAAACGTGACGTGCTGGAGCTCGGCTGATGTCCTTCAGCGGATCGCCGGTGACGGCCACGATGTCGGCAAAGCGTCCGGCCTGAACCGAGCCCACGCGATCGCTGGCGCCGAGCAGGTCCGCGGCGCTGCGCGTCGCCGAGAGGATCGCTTCGATCGGCGGCATGCCCGCTTCGACCATGTAGCCGAACTCGCGGGCGTTCTCGCCGTGGTTCGAGACGCCCGAGTCGGTGCCGAAGGCGATTTTCACGCCGCCGGTGTACGCGCGGCGGAACGAGTCCTGAATGAGCGGCCCGATGCGTGCCGCCTTCTCACGAACGCTGGGATGGAGCGCGCCCGGCTTCTTCGCCATCTCCGCGACGGTCTTGCCCGCGATGATCGTCGGCACGAGGTACGTGCCGTGCTGCTTGAAGAGCTTGATGGTCTCCGCATCGAGGTACGTGCCGTGCTCGATCGAATCGACGCCCGCGCGAATCGCGGCCTCCATGCCCAGCTTTCCATGCGCGTGAGCGGCCACCTTCATGCCCAGCAGGTGCGCCGTGTCGACGATCGACTTCATCTCGGCGTCGCTGAACTGCTGGAGGTCGCCGGAATCGCCGATCGACAGCACGCCGCCGGTGGCGGTGAACTTGATGAGATCGGCGCCGTACTTGTGCTGATACCGCACGGCCTTGGCGGCTTCTTCCGGCGAATCGACGATGCCGTTCTCCCAGGTCGAGTCGCGCCCGAGGTCCGGCCTGAGGCCGCCCTGATCGCCGTGGCCGCCGGTGATACTGAGGGTGTGGCGCGCGGTCCAGATTCGAGGTCCGGGGACGAGACCCTCGTTGATCGCTCGCTTCAGCGCGACATCGGCGCCGCCGTCCGCGCCGACGTTGCGGATCGTCGTGAAGCCGGCCTCGAGCGTGCGCTTCGCATACGCCGTCGAGCGTACAGCGGCATCGACGGCCCCGAGCGTCACGGCACGTACGATGGCGTCGGACGTTCCTTCGCCCGTGATGTGCGTGTGTGAATCGATGAAACCGGGCATGACGGTCATGCGGCTCAGATCGATCACTTGCGCGCCCGACGGCGTCGCGAAGCCGTCCTGCACGCCGATGATCCGGTCGCCCGAGATCAGAATGGAGACGCGCTCGCGCGTCGTGGTGCCGGTGCCGTCGATCAGCCGCCCGGCGTGAACGACCTTGTCGACGGGCGGTTGCGCGGCCTGTCTGCCGCTGACGGCGCCAGTCATCGGCAGCAGGAACACCATCGCGACAACGACGCGCATCAGAATCTTCGTCATCTCAACCCCCAGAGGACCACGTTCGGTCGTAAGAGCGTACCCCAGATAGCTCAACAATGGCGCTGTGCCTCATGTGAAGAGTCGCTAAGTTGCCGCGACACAAAGCTCTGCAGCGCCGCCGCGGGGTGCTATGCTTGCTTCATGGACCAGCCCGAGCCCCACATCCACCGGCACCATCACGCGGTACAGTTCTACGGCAACGACGCCAGCCTTTTCACGACCGTCGCGGGATTTCTCAGCGAGGGCCTGATAGCCGGCCAGCCCGCCGTGATCATTGCCACGGAAGGGCAGCGGACTGCAATCGTCGAGCATCTGGCAGCGCGGCTCATCGACGTCGATCACGCGCAGAAGAACGGCAACCTCGTGCTGCTCGACGCGCACGAGACGCTGGCGAGCTTCATGATTGGAGACGTGCCCGATCAGGAGGCGTTTGAAAACCACGTCGGTGATGTGTTTGCGCGCGTGCTGGACGGGCGCCAGGAGCAAGGGGCTCGCGCCTACGGCGAGATGGTGAACGTGCTGTGGAAAGAAGGACGCGCCGACGCCGCGATCAGCCTGGAAATACTGTGGAACAAGCTGGCAGTCAAGCACGAGTTCGCGCTGCTGTGCGGATACTCGATGGGGAACTTCTACAAGCAGGCCGAGAAGCTGCAGGAAGTGTACGACCAGCACACGCACGTCATCGAGGCGGACAACATCGTCCCGTTCGATCCGCGACGCGCTCGGTCCGCCTGATTCCTGCCGCCGTCCGATATCTACAAAGTGTCTCGAGGCTCGTTCCCCGGTGCGAGCGAGCATGGCGAGCGAGCCACGCGAGTCGGAGCGCGCCGGCGACGCGGCGCGCGAGAGAGCGTGTGGGGGAGTCCGAGGGGCGAAGCCCCTCGGATGAGGCTGGTCCGCCACGCGCCTGTTAAAATTGGAAGGATGGCAGACACCGACCGTCAGACCGGGGGCGAAGTCCTCGAGCGGACGAAGCAGCGAAACGAAGAAACCGGAGCTGTTCAAGGTCCTGCTGCTGAACGACGACTACACGACGATGGATTTCGTCGTGGAGGTGCTGGAGACCGATCTTCCACAAGCAGCCGGCCGAGGCGTACCGGATCATGATGATGGTCCACACGCAGGGCAAGGGACTTTGCGGCGTCTACCCGCACGAAGTGGCCGAGACGAAGGTGGAGACGGTCATCGAGCGCGCGCGCGAGAACGGATTCCCGCTTCTGGCAGCAATGGAGCCTGAATAGTTCTCGAGTTCTCGGTTCTCGGTTCTCGGTTTTAGGGTTTTCGGGTTCGGTTTGGTTTTCGGTTGGGGTCGGGATTCAGACTTTCATGTTCAGTCCGGCTCTCGAAATCGTCTTGACGGTTGCGTATCGCGAGGCGACCGTCGCGGAGGCACACGCATCTCACGCTCGAGCACCTGCTCTACGCGCTGGCGCACGACCAGGACGGCGAGCGGATTCTCGCGGCCTGCGGCGCGGATCTGCCCGCAGCTGCGGCGCGACCTCGACAAGTACCTCAAGGAATCGGTCGAGCAGTTCAGCCGCGGGCAGCAGAAGGAGCCCGAGCAGACGCTCGCGTTCCGGCGGGTCCTGCAGACGGCCGTGCTGCACGTGCAGAGCGCCGGGCGTCAGGAGGTGCAGTCGGGCGACGTGCTCGCGGCGACGCTTCAGCAGAACAAGTCGTACGCGGCGCAGCTACTCGCGGCGCAGGGCATCACCCGCCTCGACGTGCTCGAGTACATCACGCACGGCATCAGCAAGCTCCCGCCGCGGCGAGCCGGGCAGTCTCCGAGGGCGGCGAGCCGCCGGACGCCGAGGCCGGCAGCGGCGATCGCGGCAGCGCCACCGTCGCGCGATCCGCTGAGCGCGTACGCGACGAACCTGACCGCGCGCGCCAGGGCCGGCGAGCTCGATCCGCTGATCGGCCGGACCGACGAACTGCAGCGGACGATGGAGATTCTGTGCCGGCGGCGGAAGAACAACCCGGTGTTCGTCGGCGACGCCGGCGTCGGCAAGACGGCGCTCGCCGAAGGACTGGCCACGCGGCTGCTCGGAGGCGACGACGTTCCCGATCTGCTCGAAGGGCGCCGAGGTCTTCTCGCTCGACACGGGGGCGCTGCTGGCCGGCACGCGGTTCCGCGGCGACTTCGAGGAACGGTTCAAGGCCGTCATCAACGCGCTGTCGAAGCGGCCGATGCCCATCCTGTTCATCGACGAGATCCACTCGACGGTCGGCGCCGGCGCGACGACCGGCGGCACGATGGATCTCGCGACGCTCATCAAGCCGATCCTGACGACCGGCCAGCTTCGCGTGGTCGGCTCGACGACGCACGAGGAGTTCAAGCACATCGAGAAGGACCGCGCGCTCGCGCGCCGGCTGCAGAAGATCGTCGATCGACGAGCCGTCGATTCCCGAGACCGTGAAGATTCTCCAGGGACTGCGCTCGCGCTACGAAGCGCATCATCGCGTGCGCTACACCGACGATGCGCTCGAGGCGGCGGCGAAGCTCGCGGCCCGTCACCTGCGCGACTACAAGCTGCCCGACAGCGCCATCGACGTGCTCGACGAGGCGGGCGCGAAGTCGCGGCTGAACCGCGGCGCTGCAACTCGCACGCCGAGCGCCGAACGCCGAGCACCGAGGACGACATCCGTCGACATCAGCGCCGCGCACATCGAAGAAGTCGTCGCGCGCATGGCGCGGATTCCGGCCAAGCAGGCGTCCTCGTCCGACCGGGATCGGCTGAAGGGCGCTCGAGGAGTCGCTGGGGCGCGTCGTGTTCGGCCAGGAGGAGGCGGTCGCGACGGTCGCGCGCGCGATCAAGCGCTCGCGCGCCGGGCTCGGCCAGCCGGATCGCCCGGCCGGCTGCTTCCTGTTCACGGGTCCGACCGGCGTCGGCAAGACCGAGCTGGCCAAGCAGCTCGCGCTGCATCTGGGCAACGAGTTCATCCGCTACGACATGAGCGAGTACATGGAGAAGCACGCGGTGGCGCGGCTGATCGGCGCGCCTCCGGGCTACGTCGGATTCGAGCAGGGCGGGCTGCTGGTCGACGCCGTCCGGCAGCACCCGTACGCGGTGCGTGCTGCTCGACGAGATCGAGAAGGCGCACCCCGACATCTTCAACATCCTGCTGCAGGTCATGGACCACGCGACGCTGACCGACAACAACGGCCGCAAGGCGGACTTCCGGCAGGTCGTGCTGATCATGACGTCGAACGCCGGATCGCGCGAGCTGAGCGCGGGCAGCATCGGCTTCTGCGGAATCCAGCTCGTCCGCGCGCGCGATCGACGCCCGGCAGAAGGCGCTGCAGCAGCGCTCGAAGCAGGCGATCGAGAAGGTCTTCAGCCCGGAGTTCCGCAACCGCCTCGACGCGATCGTCTCGTTCGGCCCGCTGACGCCCGCCGTGATGGAAACGATCGTCGAGAAGTTCATCCTGCAGCTCGAGGCGCAGCTCGCCGAGCGTCGCGTGGCGATCACGCTCGAGCCCGAAGCGCGCGCGTGGCTGGCCGAGAAAGGCTACGACCCGGTCTACGGCGCGCGGCCGCTCGCGCGCGTCATTCAGACCGACGTGCGCGATCCGCTGACCGACGAGATCCTGTTCGGCCGGCTCGAGCACGGCGGCACCGTCACGATCAGCCTCGACGAACGACAAGCTGGAGTTCAGCGTTCGACGCCGCCCGCGCCGGCGAAAACACCGGCACAGGCGAATAACGTCCGGCGTCAGCCGAGCTCGAGCGCCGCCTAGGCGCGCACCTGGTCCCCTGAAGACACATCAATGTCCGACAAAGAGCACGACATCCCCGTCAAGGTCGTCGATCGCCGCTGGTGGGCGAACACGGCGACGCCTCGTCGGCGGAGCGCACCGGTCGGAGCGGCTCGCTCAAGCCGACCTATGTCGAGGAGCTCGAGCGGCAGGTCGCCGAGAAGGACAAGCAGGCCCAGGAGTACATCGCGAAGTACCGTCAGGCCGCGGGCGAGTTCGACGAGGCACGGCTGCGGCTGCGGCGGGAGATCTCGAAGGACGTCGAGCGCGGCCGCCGCGAGATCATCTCCGACCTGCTCGAGGTGCTCGACAACCTCGATCGCGCGATCGACGCCACGCGCGCAACCGTCGCCCGAGGCGCTACTGTCAGGGCGTCGAGATGGTGCGTCGTCAGTTCCTCGCGAAGCTCGAAGGGCTTGGCGTGACGCGAATCGACTGCGGAAGCCGCCCATTCGATCCGCACTGCACGAAGCCATCAGCACCGTTCCCGCCGCCTCGCCGGATCAGGACGGCACGGTCGTCGGCGTCGTCCGGCACGGCTACCGGATCGGTGACGACGTTCTCCGGCCCGGCGGCGGTCGCCGTCGCTCAGCTCGCCAAAGAACCTTCGCGCAACTGACGTTGCGCGCTCCGCTGCGATCCTCATTCCTCGCGCAGCACCGCCATCGGATCCATCCTGCGCCGCCCGCCGGGCCGGCAGCCAGCTTGCGGCGACCGCCGCCGAGCCCAGCAGCACGACGATTGTGACGAGCACAATCGGATCCGAAGGCATCACGTCGTACAGCAGCGTTCTGAGCAGACGCGACGCGAACAGGGCGCCCATCACGCCGGCGCACAGGCCGGCGACGATCGGAACGAGCGATCGGCCGACAACCAGCCGGATCACCTGGCCGCGGCGCGCGCCGAGCGCCATGCGGATGCCGATCTCGCGCGTCCGCTGCGAGACGACGTAGCTGACGACGCCGTAGACGCCGATCGCGGCGAGCGCGAGCGCCACGCCGGAGAACAGGCGCGAGCAGCAGCATCGGAAAGCGGCGGCCGCCGATCGACTCCTCGACGACCTGCTCCATCGTCCGGACGCGCGACACCGGCTGCTCGGAGTCGATGCGCGCGAGCGCCGCCCGGACGGCGGGTGCGAGCGCCAGCGGCTCGATCGCGGTCTTCACCGTGATCGTCATCGACGGCCAGACCGCCTGGCTGTAGGGACGATAGATCTCGCGGCTGGCGTCGGCGTCGAGCCCGAAGTGCCGGACGTCGCGCGCCACGCCGACGATGGTCATCCACGGGTTCGTCGAGTCGAGGCCGCCCGAGCTTCATCCGCTGGCCGATCGGATCGTCGTCCGGCCAGTACTGCGCGCGCCGTCTGCTCGTTGATGATGACGACGCCCGGCGCGTCGTCGTATCGGCGCGCGTGAAATCGCGTCCCCGCACGATCGGAATGCCGAGGGTCGCGAAGTAGCCCGGACAGGTGAGCCGGTAGTGCGCTCCGAGACCTTCATTCGGCGGCGGCGCGGGACGGCCTTCGATCACGAAGCCCCTGCCGGCATTCGCGCCGCTCGAAGCGGCAGGTGGCTGATGGCGCCCACGGTCACGACGCCCGGCAACGATCCGACCTCGCGCTGCACGTCGTCGCAGAACGTCGTCCGGCGCGGCGGGCCGTACGTATTCGGTCTGTGGCAGCGCCATGTCCATCAGGAGCACGTGCCGCGCGTTGAGCCCGGGATCGACCGCGATCAGCCGCTGGACGCTCTTGATCATCAGGCCGGCCGCCGGCGAGGACGACGACGGCGAGCGCGACCTCGAGGCCGACGAGCGCATCGCGCAGCGTGCTGAAGCGAGTCGTGGCGCCGCGATCGCCGGGGGACTTCAGCGCCTCGCCCGGCATCGACCCGCGCGGACGGCGAGCATCGGCACCAGGCTGAAGAGGATGCCGGTGACGGACGGCAAGGCCGAACGTGAACGCCAGCACGGCCGCGTTCAGCGGGATGCCGCCCGCCTCGCGGAACGGCGCGCGACTGATGCTCGCGGCGGCATGACTCGGCGAGCGCCGCGGTCCCGATCCAGGCGAGCAGCGCAGCCGGCAGCGCCGCCGAGCCAGCGCGAGCAGCAGCCCCTCCGCGAGCAGCTGCGACGCGAGCCGCGCCGCGACCCGCGCCGAGCGCCGCGCGGATCGCGAACTCCCGCTGCCGGGCGGTCGAGCCTGCGCGAGCAGCAGGTTCGCGACGTTGACGCAGGCGATCAGCAGCACGAGCGCGACGGCGCCGAGCAGCACCCGCAGCGTCGGCGCCAGATCTGACACGCCGAGATCGTTCATCCGCGTGATCGTCGCGCCCTCGTCGCGGTTCGCTCGTACTGTTCCTCGAAGACGGCTGCCGATCGCTCGACGTCTGCTTTCGCCGCCTCGAACGACACGTCCGCGCTTCAGCCGGGCGGCGGCGTAGAACGAGTGCGAGTCGCGCTGTTCGCATCACGCTCCGTGAAGTGCGATCGGAACCCAGACGGCGTGGCGCTGCTGAATGAAACGAAACGCCGGCGGCATGACGCCGATGATCTCGAACGGCTGGCCGTTGAGCCGCAGCGTCTGGCCGATGACGTCCGCGCGGCGCGCCGAAGCGGCGGCGCCAGAGCGCGTCGCTGATGACGACGACGCGGTGACCGGGCGCCTCTTCCTCTGCCGTGAAGGTGCGGCCGAGCTGCGGCGCCACGCCGAGCATCGGAAAGACGATGGCCGATGACCCGCATGCCGGGCACCTGCTCGGGTTCGGCGCCGCCCGCAATGTTGAAGACGCAGGTGTTCCCAGATCGCCGTGCGCTCGAACGAGCGGCACTGCGCCCGGCCAGTCCTGCCAGTTCGGCGCCGCGACAGATGAAGGTGTTCTGCGGGATCGTCGCATCCGTTCTCCCACACCATCACGAGGCGATCGGGGTCGGGGAACGGCAGCGGCGCGAGCAGCAGCGAGTGGACGACGCTGAAGATGGCGGTGTTGGCGCCGATGCCGAGCGCCAGCGTCAGGACGGCGACGGCGGTGAAGCCGGGACGCGCGGCCAGCAGCCGGGCGCCGTGGAGCGAGGTCGCGTGCGAACGCGCTCAGGACGCCGGAGCGGCCGCGCGCCGGCTCGGGCGCAGGAGGCAGTCGGCGCCGGCGCTTCGCGCCGCGCCTCGCGAGCGACCCTCGCGAGGTTGTGCCAGCTCCGCCTCGACGGCGGCCGCGACTTTCCTCGGCGCTCCGCCCCGCGGCCATGGCCGACCGGTACAGCTCGTCGGCGTGCTGCGCGACCTCGTCGATGACGTCGATCGAGCAGCGAGCCCGAGGCGCGTGCGTTCACGTGCTTCCCGCGAGGCTCGTCCGAGCGTCAGCGCTTTCCAGTCAGGCATGGCGAATCCCCGCGACGCGCGCGAGCGCGGCGATGAACTCCTGCCCACCGGGTCCGCTGGCTTGCGAGCACGCGCCGGCCCTCGGCGGTGATGCGGTAGAAGCGGCGGCGCCGCTGGCCGGCCTTCTCGACCCAGCGGCCCTGGATCAGGCCGCGGCGCTCGAGCCGGTAGAGCATCGGGTAGAGCGACGCGATGTGGAACTTCAGCACGCCGCCGGAGCGCTCTTCGATCAGCTTCCCGATCTCGTAGCCGTGCCGGGCGCGGTCCTCGACCAGCGCCAGCACCAGCAGCTCGGCGCCGCCCTGCCGCATGAGACGATTTGCCATATGTGTCGACCATACATATGACGCGGGACGATGTCAAGTTTCTGATGCGGTTGCCGGATTCGCGGACTGCCGTCCAAGGGATTGTCAGATTGCGGATTGATCGCGGGTCGATTGCGAGACTGACTGCGGACTAGGGATTCGGAGACAGTCGGGTGGTAAAATTCCGATGCCAGTTTCGAACCTTGGTCCGGCACGTGCATCCGGCGTCGCCGGCGCTCGCTGACGGCCGAACGTTGGCGGCGGTCTCGTCACGGTCAGCGCCGAAGCCGGCCAGTCCCGGTGCCCGGGAGAGTAGCTGTCGACAGGTTTTCGCCCGTGCAGCGCTCGGACATGCCGGCTTCCGGTCGGTTGCCGCGAACGTCTCGGCTGCGCGCCGGCGGTCGCCGGCTGTGACACTGACGATCGGCATGACTCGAGCTTGTCGCGGACCTCGGCAATCGGCCGTCCACTCCGCACTCGCAATCAATCCCCAATCCGCAGTCGACTCGCAATCGACTGACAGATCGGCAATCCGCAATCCTCAATCCGCAATGTGGTACCCTTCCTCGCCTATGTACTCACGCGACGAAGTCAAAGCCATCACCGACAAGGTGATGAACATGGCGAAGGCCGACGCGGTCGAAGTCGATTTCACCGGCGGCGAGCGTTCGGCGACCACGGTTCGCCAACTCGAACATCACCGCCAACATGGTCCAGTTCGATCAGCAAGGTCAGCGTCACCGTCTACAAGGGTCGCCGGTCGGCCACCGCATCGACCCGCGAGTTCGACGATGCGTCGCTGAAGGAGATGGTCGAGGACGCGGAGAAGCGCGCCGAGACGGCGCGCGAGAACAACGAGATGCTCGCCGCTGCATCGAGGGGCCGCAGGACTACATCGCCGTCGACGCGGCGCTGCCGAGCGGCGTCAACTTCGGGCCGGCCGAGCGCGCGAAGATGGTGCAAGCAGAGCCTCGACATCTGCCAGAAGAAGGGCGTCATCGGCTCGGGCTACATCCCGAAGAAGCACCAGACGACCTGCACGGCGAACTCGAAGGGGCTGTTCGCGTACTACCAGTACGCGGAAGCGAGCTTCATCCTGACGTGCCGGACGCCTGACGGCGGCGGCTCGGGCTGGGCGGGCATCACGGGCGTCAAGGACGTCAGCGCTGATCGACGCGGCGCCGCTGACCGAAGTGGCCGCCGACAAGGCGGTGAAGAGCCAGAAGCCGCGCGCGCTCGAGCCGGGCCGCTACACCGTCATCCTCGAGCCGCGCGCCAACGCGCGCTTCCTGTCGCTGATGATGGGCCTCTTCAACGCCCGCGACCGCGGAAGGTCCGGTCGGCAACTACTTCACCGGCAAGGAGCCGGGCACGACGAAGGTCGGCGAGAAGCTGTTCAGCGACTGCGTCACGATCAAGAGCGACGTCGGCAACCCGATCCTGCGGCAGACGCCGATCGGCACCGACGGCATGGCCGCGCGGCCGGTGACCTGGATCGAGAAGGGCGTGCTGAAGAACCTGTTCTACGACCGCAGTGGGCGAAGCGGCAGAAGAAGGAGCCGACGCCCACCGAGCACGAACCATGAGCCTCGTGATGGAAGGCGCGACATGACGATCGACCAGATGATCAAGTCGACGCAAGCGCGGTCTGATCGTCACGTTCTTCTGGTACATCCGCGCCGTCGATCAACCGACGCTGCTGAACACCGGCATGACGCGCGACGGGCTGTTCCTGATCGAGAACGGCGAGATCGCCGGCCCGGTGCAGAACTTCCGCTGGAACATGTCGCCGCTCGTCGGCTACAACAACGTCACCGCCGTCGGCCAGCCGTGCCGATTCACACCGGGCGAGTCGTACGACGGTCCCGGCACGGCGCTCGTGCCGCCGGTCCGGATCGAAGATTTCTTCATGACGTCGGTGTCGCCGGCGGTGTAGGACCGACCTTGCCAGGCTCGGGCGTGACTCGGATCAGCACAGAGGTAGCATGATCCATGAAACGCCGAGACTTCGTCAAGACCATGGCGCATGTCGGGCGATGGCGGTCGCCGCGAGCGATCGTGATCGCCGACCTGCATCGCTCAGACGCCGCAGGGCAAGGTGCTCGAGTCGAAGTTCAAGGGTCTGTCGGACATCGCGCTCGCCGAAGGCGAAGCGGCTGCGGATGCACCTACGCCGACATCCGCTTCACGCGCAGCACGCAACAGCGGCGTCAACGCCAGCGGCGGCAACCGCGACTTCGAGGACTTCGGCGGATTCGGCGGCGGCGGGCGCGGCGGCGGCGGCGGCGGCGGGCGCGGCGGCGGTGGCGGCTTCGGCGGCGGCGGCGCGGCGGCGGCGGAACGCGGCGCGGCGGGCTTCGGCGTGCGCGTGATCCACAGCGGCGTCTGGGGCTTCGCGAGCAGCCCGATCGTCACCGAGGACGAGATCCGGCGCATCACGCGCATGGCGACCGAGGTCGCCAAGGCGAGCGCGATCGCCAAGCGGGTGGACGTCAGGCTCGCGCCGGTGCCGGCGTTCACCGGAGTACTGGGCGACGCCGCATGCAGAAGGATCCGGCGACGGTCTCGCAGGAAGAAAAGCAGGCGCTCGTCCAGAAGGTCGTCGACGTCGTCGTCAAGACGAAGGAGGTCACGAACGTCAACGCGTCGGTTCAGCTCGAGCACGAGTGGAAGTACTTCGCGAGCAGCGAAGGCTCCTACATCGAGCAGGAGATCTGGTCACGACGACCCCGTCGTTCACCGTGACCGCGCGCAAGGACGGCGAGACGCGCTCGCGCACCTTCACCGGCGTGCCGATGACCGGCGGCTGGGAAGTCGCGGAGGCCGCCGGGATGGTCGAGAACGCCGAGCGCATCGCCGCCGAAGCGGTGGAGTTCTGCACCGCCAAGCCGATCGAGATGGGCGTCAAGGATCTGATCCTGACGCCGTCGCACGCGATGCTGACGATCCACGAGATCGTCGCGCACGCGACCGAGCTCGATCGCATCCTCGGCTACGAGGCGAACTACGCCGGCACGAGCTTCGTGAAGCTGTCCGACCTCGGCAAGCTGAAATACGGATCGAAGCTGTTCAACGTGACCGCCGACCGCACCATCCCGGGCGGCGTCGGCACGATCGGCTACGACGACGACGGCGTGAAGACGCAGCAGTGGCCGCTCGTGCGCGAGGGCATCCTCGTCGGCCTGCAGACCAACCGCGAGATGGCGCACTTCATCGGCGAGAAGGCGAGCCGCGGCTGCACGTCGGCCAACTCGTGGCGCGACTACCCGTTCCTGCGCATGCCCAACGTGCACGTCGAGCCGGGCCCGCCGGGATCGCCGACGCCCGGAGGAGATCATCGCCGACACGAAGGACGGCGTGCTCATCGACGGCCGCGGCAGCTACTCGATCGATCAGCAGCGCTACAACGGCCAGTTCGGCGGCAACGCGTTCTGGGAAATCAAGAACGGCAAGAAGACGCGGATGGTGACCAACGTCACCTACAACGCGATCACCACCGACTTCTGGGGCAACCTCGACGCGATCTCCGGCAAGGAATCGTGGCGGATGTTCGGCACCGGCGGCGACGCCAAGGGCCAGCCGACGCAGACCAACAGCATCTCGCACGGATCGCCGTGGCTGCGCATCCGGAAGATCCTGGTCGGCGCCGCCTACGCCTGAAGGCCGGGATCGGCGGGCCGGACTGCGGACAGACCTGGGATCGCAGGCTCAAGGACCTGAATGCCTTTTCCCATGATCCCTCGTCCCCTGCATCCGTTGTCGTCACACTCGGTTGTCACATCTAGATGAGATCGACGCGCTGTATTCCGCGCTGTTAGCGTCCCTGACAACAGTCATTCGTCACGGCTCAGTGCATCTCGTTGAAGATACTGCCCCTCCAGTATCCAGCCGAGATGTTCTTGACGTCCGAAACCGACCGGCTACCGTTCACCCCACCTACCGGTCCCCAAAAGACCTCGGAGCGAAAGGGAGGAGCGTTCCAATGAGGAAAGTTGTGCGCGATCTGGCGTCGGCGCTCGTCGTCGTTGCGCTGGCGCTAGCCGTGGGAACCCCAGCATTCGGGCAGGGCGGCACGACGTCGACGCTGTCGGGCGTCGTCGTCGACACGGGCGGCGGCGTCGTCCCCGGCGCCGACGTCATCGTCAAGCACACGCGCCACCGGCGTTTACGCAGTCGTCGGTCACCAACGCCGAGGGCGCCTTCTCGTTTCCCGGGCTCAACATCGGCACCTACACCGTCACGATCACGCTCTCCGGGTTCAAGACCTTCGTCGCCAACGACGTCGTGCTGACGTCGGGCGCGCGGCGCCAGCGTCAAGCGCGACGCTCGAGGTCGGCGGCGTCGACCGAGCAGGTCGTCGTCTCGTCGGCGTCCGAGATCGTGCAGACGCAGTCGACGACGATCTCGACGACGATCAACACGAACCAGATCATCAAGCTGCCGCTGACCAGCCGCAGCGCGATGGACTTCGTCACGTTCCTGCCGGGCGTCATCGACGCCGGGCGGCAACCGCGACTCGACGATCAACGGCCTGCCGCAGGGCGTCATCAACATCACGCTCGACGGCGTCAACATCCAGGACAACACGCTGCGAACCACGGACGGCTTCTTCGCCATCGTCAGCCCGCGTCTCGACGCGATCGAAGAAGTCACGGTGACGACGGCCGGCGCAGGGCGCCGACGCGCGGCCAGGGCGCGGTGCAGATCAAGTTCGTCACGCGCTCGGGCACGCAACAGCTTCATCGGCAGCGGCTACCAGTACTACCGGAGCGACAAGCTGAACGCGAACACCTGGTTCAACAACCGCGACGGCGTCGACCGAAGGCCGAAGCTGAAGCAGAACCAGGTCGGCGTCCGCTTCGGCGGTCCCGTCGTCATCCCGGGCCTCGTACGACGGACGGAACAAGGCGTTCTTCTTCGTCAACTACGAGGAGTTCCGGCAGCCGAGCGACATCGACGCGCAACCGGACCGTGCTGAACACCGCAGGCGCAGCAGGGCATCTTCAGCTACGACGCCAGCGGCGTGCAGACGGTGAACCTGCTGGCGCTCGCCGCCGCACAACGGCCAGCTCGCGACGCTCGATCCCGATCGATCGCGCAGCTCCTGAACGACATCCGCAGCGGCGACCGGCACGGCGGGTCGCTCGCGACGATCGACGTCAACCTGCAGCGCTTCACGTTCAACGTGCCGGTCGAATCGATGCGCCGCTATCCGACGGTCCGCGTCGACTACAACGTCACCGACAAGCACCGCGTTCAGCAGCTCGTACAACTACAACTAGTTCACCGACTCTCCCGACACGCTGAACAACCGCGACCCGCCGTTCCCGGGCTTCCCGGTCGCGGCCGGCCAGAGCTCGATTCGCCACGGCTTGGAGCAACACGCGTGCGGTCGACGCTGACGCCGCAACCTCGTCAACGAGGCGCGCGTCGGCTACAGCGGCGCGCCGGTGCAGTTCTTCGACGAGATGAACACCGGGATGTTCACCGGCACGCTGGCGAACCAGAAGGGTTCCACCTCGACTTCCCGTCGGTCAGCATCGCAGCTGACCGAGCCCGAGCCCGGCGCCCGCGCCGCAGTCGCGCAACGCCACCGAGCCTCGCGATCGAAGACACGCTGACCTGGCTGCAAGGGGATCCACAACTTCACGATGGGCGGATCCTGGACGCAGTTCGACCTGCTGGCGAAGAACTCGACCTGGTGCCGCGATCGACTTCGGCCTGGTCACCGGCGATCCGGCGACTGGCCGATGTTCACGACGGCGAACTTCCCCGGGTGCCGTCGAACGCGCAACCTGACCGCGGCCAGAATCTGTACGCGCTCCTGACCGGCCGAGTCAGCATCCATCGACGGCGACGCGCGCCTCGACGAGACCACGGCGAGTACGGCTACATGGGCATCGGCACGCAGCGCGCGCGGATGCGCGAGGCCGGGTTCTTCTTGCAGGACTCGTGGCGCTGGAAGCCGAACCTGACGATCAATGCCGGCCTGCGCTACGACGCTGCAGTTCCCGTTCACGCCGCAGAACAACAGCTACTCGACGCGCGACGATCGACGACGTCTGCGGCGTGTCGGGTGTGAACGCGCAACGGCGACTCTGCAACCTGTTCCAGCCGGGCGTCGATGCCCGGCAAGCGGTCCGGCGTTCGTGCAGCTTCGGCAAGGGCACGAGCGCCTACAACACCGACTACAACAACTTCGCGCCGAACGTCGGCCTCGCCTGGACGCCCGGCAGCGCAGCCGGGCTTCTCGGGCGGATCCTGATGGCGACGAGTCCGTCGTCCGCGCCGGCTACACCCGGGCGTTCAGCCGCAACGGCATGAACGACTTCACCGGCCAGTACAACGCCAACCCCGGCGTCGTCATGCCCGGCCCAGACCGCAACGGCCGGCCGGGAACACTCAATCGACGGCCAGGGACTCGCCGCTGCTGTTCCGCAGACGCGGCGGCTCGGGCCGGCGCGTTTCCGGCCGACGCCGGTCTATCCGATGACCGACGTCGTGACGCGAGGACATCAACCTGTTCTGCGACCGACATCCAGGTGCCGTAGGCGGACTCGTGGACGGTCGGCATCCAGCGCACGGTCAGCCGCAACATGGCCGCCGAGATCCGCTACGTCGGCACGCGGTCGCGCGACCTCTGGCAGGTGCGTGAACTACAACGAGATCAACATCTTCGAGAACGGGTTCCTCAACGAGTTCCGCGACGCGCAGGCGAACCTGCAGGCGAACATCGCGGCGGGCCGCGGCAACACGTTCGCGTATCACCGGCGCGCCGGCACGGCGCCGCTGCCGATCTTGCTCGCGTACTACAACGCGTCAGCGTCGCAACGCCGGCAATCCCGCGCTCTACACCGGCGCCAACTGGACCAACACCAACTTCCTGAACTTCCTGGCGGCGCGCAACCCGAACCCGTACGGGTTCGCGTCCACGCAACGGCACCAACGGACTGATCGGCAACGCGACGTTCCGCGGCAACGCGGCAACGGCCGGACTCCCGGCGAACTTCTTCGTGGCCAACCCGGATCTGATCGGCGGCGCGGACCTGACGACCAACCTGGGCCGCACCGACTACAACTCGCTGCAGCTCGAGCTGCGCCGCCGCTCGCGCAGGGGCTGCAGTTCCAGACCAGCTACGTGTTCGGCAAGGCCGAGCAGTCGAACTTCTTCACGCTCCGGCGGCCGCTCGATCATGCGCGCGACACCGGGACGCCGGGCGACCTGACGCACGCCGTTCAAGGCGAACGTGGTCTACGACCTGCCGTTCGGGCAGGGCCGCCGGTTCGGCGGCAACGTCAACGGCGCTGGTGGAGCGCATCGTCGGCGGCTGGCAGGTCGGCGTCAACGTCGCGCATCCAGAGCGGCCAGCTGTCGACCTCGGCAACGTCCGCCTCGTCGGCATGACGCGATGACGACGTGCAGAGGCATGTTCAAGCTCCGCTTCGACGACGCCGGGCAAGCAGGTCTACATGCTGCCGCAGGACGTCATCGACCAGACGATCAATGCGTTCAGCGTGAGCGCGACGTCGGCCAACGGGTAGCTCGCTCGGCGCGCCGACCGGACGGTACTTCGCGCCGGCCAACGGTCCGGACTGCATCGAGCCGATCGCGAACAACGTCGGCGACTGCGGGTCGCGCGATGCTCGTCGTCACGGGCCCGATGTTCCAGCAGACCGACATCAGCGTCGCCAAGCGGACGCAGATCGTCGGCCGGACCAACTTCGAGTTCCGCGCTCGAGATGCTGAACGCGTTCAACCAGCCGAACTTCGTGCCGGTCGGCGGGCTCGGCAACACGATCGACAACTACCGCGTGACCGGGCTGACCGGCACGAACACGAGCCGCGTCATCCAGCTCGTGGGACGCGTCAACTGGTAACGACGCGTAACGACGGATGAGGCTCGCAGGCCGGTCGCACGATTGTGTGCGGCCGGCCTTTTTCTTCGACCGCCAGGACCTTGCCCGAATACGGACACACCGTTTGTCCCTCCGATTTCGACTTCACCTTCATTAATGGTTGTTCGTCATGCGAGAAAACAGGCGAGTTGGTCCATCACAAGACTGCCGTCCGTCAGCATACTGCGCCTGCGAGTATTACGGCAGAGTCGGCTTGACGTCCGGATAGCGAACAGCGTTACCGCTCATAGAACTCAGCGGTTGGCGGGATGTGCGTCCCGCGTGTGTACGATTTGCAAGACCGGTTCGGAGCGAAGAGGAGGAGCGTTCCCATGAGGAAAGCAGTGCGTGCGCTGGTGTCGACGTTCATCGTCCTGACACTGGCCTGGCATCGGTAGTCGCCGCCTTCGGCCCAGGGCGGCACGACCTCAGACGCTCAAGGGCGTCGTCGTCGACACGGGCGGCGGCGTCATTGCCCGGCGCCGACGTCACCATCAAACACAACGCCACGGGCGTCACGCAGACGCCGATCACCAACGCCGAAGGCGCGTTCTCGTTCCCGGGCCTCCAGATCGGCACCTACACGCGTCACCGTCACGCTTCAGGGGTTCAAGACCTTCGTCGCCAACGACGTCGTGCTGACGTCGGGCGCCGGCGCCAACGTGCGGGCGACGCTGCGAAGTCGGCGGCGTCGAAGAGCAGGTCGTCGTGTCGTCGACGTCTGAAATCGTCCAGACCCAGTCGACGGTCATCTCGTCGACGATCAACACCAATCAGATCGTCAAGCTGCCGATCACCAGCCGCAGCGCGATGGACTTCGTGACGCTGCTGCCGGGCGTGACGACGCCGGGCGGCAACCGCGCAGTCGCAGATCAACGGCCTGCCGCAGGGCGTCATCAACATCACGCTCGACGGCGTCAACATCCAGGACAACACGCTGCGCAGCACGGACGGCTTCTTCGCGATCGTCAGCCCGCGTCTCGACGCGATCGAAGAAGTCACGGTGACGACGGCGACGCAGGAAGCCGAGCGCGGGCCAGGGCGCGGTGCAGATCAAGTTCGTGACGCGCTCGGGCGGCAACGACTTCACGGGCAGCGGCTATCACTACTATCGCAGCGACAAGCTGAACGCGAACACCTGGTTCAACAACCGCGACGGCGTCGCCAAGGCCGACGCTGAAGCAGAACCAGTTCGGCGTGCGCGCCGGCGGCCCGATCGTCATCCCGGGCTGTTCGACGGCCGCAACAAGGCGTTCTTCTTCGTCAACTACGAAGAGTTCCGTCAGCCGAGCGACGTCACGCGCAACCGGAACGTGCTGAACCCGCACGCGCAGCAGGGCATCTTCACGTACACGCCGACGGGCGGGTCGCCGCAGACGGTCAACCTGCTGGCGCTCGCGGCGGCGAACGGCCAGACGTCGACGCCGGATCCGACGATCGCGCAGGATCCTGAGCGACATCCGCGGCGCGGTGACGCGGCGGATCGCTGCAGACGCATCGACGACAACCTCGAGCGCTACACGTTCAACGTGCCGACCGAGTCGGTCCGCCGGTATCCGACCGACGCGCATCGACTACAACATCACCGACAAGCACCGCTTCAGCAACGCGTTCAACTACCAGTAGTTCACGGACTTCCCCGACACGCTGAACAACATGGACGCGACGTTCCCGGGCTTCCCGGTCGCGGCCGGGCAGACGTCGGAGCGCTACAGCATCAGCAACTCGCTGCGGTCGACGCTGAGCCCGAACCTCGTCAACGAGGCGCTGGTCGCCTGGAGCGGCGCGCCGGTCACGTTCTTCGGCGAGCTGAGCCCCGGCATGTGGGGCGGAACGTCGGTCGCCGATCAGAACGGGTTCCGCGTTCCGTTCCCGACGACGGCCGGCATGAACCCGACGAGCGCGAATCCGCACGGGCGGACTTCAATCCGCAGTCACGAAACGCCTCGAGCCTGCTGCATCGAGAGACACGATGACGTGGCTGCAAGGGCAAGCACAACCTCACGCATGGGCGGATCGTGGACCCAGTACGACCTCTGGCTCAAGAACCAGCAGACTGGTCCCGAACGGTGACCTGTCGGCTTCGTGCACGGGCGACCCGGCGCCGGGCCTGTTCAGCCAGCGCGAACTTCCCGGGCGCCTCGGCCGCACAGCTGGCCGCAGGCGCAGAGCCTCTACGCGCTCCTGACGGGCCGGGTCACGGCGATCGGCCGCGAACGCGGCGATGGATGAGGACACCGGCCAGTACGAATACCTCGGCAACTCCGTCCAGCGCGCGCGGATGCGCGAGGCCGGCTTCTTCCTCCAGGACTCGTGGCGCATCCGGCCGGACCTGACGATCAATGCCGGCCTGCGGTACGAGCTGCAGTTCCCGTTCACGCCGCAGGAACGACAGCTACTCGACGGCGACCCTGGAGAGCTTCTGCGGCGTCTCGGGCACGAACCCGGACACCGTCTGCAATCTGTTCCAGCCGGGCGTCATGCCGGGATCGCGTCCGACGTTCGTCAGCGTTCGGCGAGGGCACGCCGGCGTACGAGACCGACTACAACAACTTCGCGCCGAGCGTCGGCGTCGCGTGGACGTTGAAGGGTTCGTCCGGCGTGATCGGCGCGCTCTTCGGACGCAACGAGGGCGACTCGGTCCTTCGCGGCGGCTTCACGCGCGCGTTCAGCCGCGAGGGCATGGCGCGGTTCTCGGATCGCGTTCGGCGCGAACCCGGGCGTCACGATCGATGCGACGCGGAACGCAGGCCTCGGAAACCTGCAGCAGGGCGGCCGCTGCCCGTGCTGTTCCGGGAAGCGCGAGCCGGCTGACAGCTCCGGCCGTTCTCGTTCGAGTATCCGTTCGTCGGACGTCGGTGACGCAGGACGTCAACCTGATGGATCCGAACCTCCAGGTCCCGTACGCGGACTCGTGGACGGTCGGCCTCCAGCGCACGGTCGGCCGCAACATGGCGGTCGAGGTCGCGCTACGTCGGCACCCGGTCGCGCGACATCTGGGGCGATGTTGAACTACAACGAGATCAACATCTTCGACAACGGGTTCCTGAACGAGTTCCGCGCCGCGCAGGCGAACCTGCAGGCCAACGTCGCCGCACGGTGCCGCGGCACCAGGGATTCCGGTATCGCGGGCCCGGGACCGGCACCGTGCCGCTGCCGATCATGTTCGCGGTATTTCCAGGGCGCCGGGGATCCGAACAACGCCGGCAGCTCTACACGTCACGAACTTCACGACCAACAACAACGTTCCTGACGCCGCTCGCGACGTTCAATCCGAACCCGTTCGGGTTCGCGAACAGCCTTGATCGACCGACGCCGGCCAGCGCGGCCAACGCGGCGAACGGCGGGGATCCCGGCGAACTTCTTCGTCGCCAACCCGGACCTGCTCGGCGGCGCGAACATGACGACCAACGTCGGCAAGTCCGACTACCACGCGCTGCAGCTCGAGCTGCGCCGCCGGCTGTCGCAGGGCCTGCAGTTCAACGCGAGCTACGCGTTCGGCAACCAGAAGATTCACTCGTTCCGGACCTTCCGCCGCGACGTCTTCATGATTCGCGACTCGGGCGACCCGGGAGACATCACGCACGTGTTCAAGATGAACGCGCGTCTACGATCTGCCGTTCGGCCAGGGCCGCCGCTGCGGCGGCAACGTCAACGGCTTCGTGGATCGCATCATCGGCGACTGGTCGGTCAGCCGTCGTCTCGCGCGTGCAGAGCGGCCGCCTGATCGACTTCGGCAACGTCCGCCTGGTGGGCATGACGGCGAAGCGACGTGCAGGGCATGTTCAAGCTGCGGTTCGACGACGCCGGCAGGAAGGTCTAGATGCTGCCGCAGGACGTGATCGACAACACGATCCGCGCGTTCAGCGTCAGCGCCGACGTCGGCGACGGGCTACGGCGCGCTCGGCGCGCCGACCGGCCGGTACTTCGCGCCGGCCAACGGTCCGGACTGCATCGAGATCGACAACGGCGCGCAGTACGGCGACTGCGGCACGCGCTCGCTGGTCGTCACCGGACCGATGTACCAGCAGCACGACATCAGCGTCGCGAAGCGGGTCACCGATCGTCGGCCGGACGAACTTCGAGTTCCGGCTCGAGATGCTGAACGCGTTCAACCAGCGCGAACTTCGTGCCGGTGGCGCGGCGTTGGCGCGACGCTGGACAACTACGAGGTGACCGGCCTGACGGGCACGAACACCGTCGCGCATCATTCAGCTCGTCTCGCGCTTCAACTGGTAGCGCGGGCATTCTCGAGCTCAGTCTGGCGGCCGGTCGCGATTCGTCGCGGCCGGCCGTTCGCTTTTTGGGGGGGACTGACGCGTTCGTAGTGTCCGCCTTCAGGCGGACCCGCTTTTGTTCGTAGTGTCCGCCTTCAGGCGGACCCTCTGCCGAGGTCCGGCTAAAGCCGGACACTACGGAAGTCCGGCTGAAGCCGGACACTACACCGTCCATCCCGTAATCCGCCCGTCCCCCGGCCCACCACGCCAAAAACACGCAAAAACAGGCGTTTCGTCCCTCTTTTTTGACACAGCGCGGCATTCTTGCCACAATACCCGCCTCCAGTAATACCCGAGCTGACGCGGGCCGGGAGGGGCTCGCGGTCTTCGGTTCGGTCCGGAACGAAGGGAGGAGCGTTCCTTTTATGAATCGCTGTACCAAACGACTGCTCGCGGCGTTCGTGTTTCTCGCCGTCGCGACCCTGCTCAGCTCGCCGGCCTACGCACAGGGCGGCGGAGCCACCACATCACTTTCCGGAACCGTCACTGACACGTCCGGCGCGATCATCCCTGGCGCGAACGTAGTGGTGAAGAACAACGGAACCGCGACCGAGTATCAGGCGGTGACCGACGAGCGTGGCTACTTCACCGTACAGGCGCTGGATCCCAGCAGCTATACGGTGACGGTCACGTTGATGGGCTTCAAGACCGCCGTGCTGAACGACGTGCGCATCGCCGCGTCGACGCCGGCGACCGTGAAGATCGCGCTGGCCGTCGGCGGTCTCGAGGAGACCGTCGTCGTCACCGGCGGATCGGAGATCATTCAGACGACGTCGCCGGCCGTCACGTCGACGGTCGACACGAACCAGATCCTCAAGCTCCCGATGGGCAGCCGCAGCGCGCTCGATTTCGTCGCGCTGCTGCCGGGCGTCAACACCCCCGGAGGCCCGGGCGGCAACCGTGATTCCACGGTCAACGGCCTGCCGCAGAGCGCCATCAACATCACGATCGATGGCCTCAGCGCGCAGGACAACTACCTGAAGACGACTGATGGCTTCTTCGCCCGCGTCAGCCCGCGGCTCGACGCGATCGAGGAAGTGACGGTCAACTCGGCGGCGCAGGACGCCGCCAGCAACGGACAGGGCGCCGTGCAGATCCGGTTCGTCACCCGCTCGGGATCCAACCAGTTCACCGGCAGCGGCTACTACTACCTGCAGCACTACAAGCTGGACGCCAACACCTGGTTCAACAATCGCGACCTGCCGCCAGGTCCGGACGGCAAGGCGCCGAAGGGCGAGGACGTGCTGTATCAGCCGGGCGGCCGCCTGGGCGGTCCGGTGATCATTCCCGGGTCTGTGGAACGGCCGCAACAAGGCCTTCTTCTTCGTCAACTACGAGGAGTCGCGCTCGCCCGGCCAGAACACGCTGGAAGCGCAACGATCCTGCATCCGCGCTCGGAGCAGGGCTGGTTCCGCTACACGGCCGGCGGTCAGACGCGTGAGGTCAACGTGCTCGACCTCGCGGCGCAGAACGGGTTCATCTCCACGATCGATCCGACGATCGGCCGCCTGCTGGGCGACATCCGCAGTGCGGTGAACAGCCAGGGCGGGCTCGTGAATCAGACCGATCCGCTGCTTCAGCGGTACCGTACCAGGTGGACACCAAGGGCGTGACGAAGTACCCGACAGGTCGTCTCGACTTCAACCTGACGGACAAGCACCGCCTGACGTGGTCGATGACCTACACCGACCTCGTGTCGACGCCGGACCGCACGAACGACCGCGAGCCGCGGTTCCCCGGCTTCCCGCACACGGGCAGCCAGGTGTCCGATCGCTACATCGTGCAGGGCACGTGGCGCTCCACTCTCGGCTCGAACCTCGTCAACGAGTTCCGCGTCGGCGGACGGGCGGGGCGACGCTGTTCGGACCGGAGTTCGGACGGCGATGTTCGGTGGGACCTCGGTCGCCGATCAGGGCGGCTTCGGTCTGAACATCAACTCGCGTCGGCGACATCGCGAACGCGCATTCGACGACCGCGTACTCGGCCCGCGAGGCCTCGACGAAGGTCATCGAGAACACGTTGAACTGGCTCAAGGGCACGCACAGCTTCCAGATGGGCGCCGCGTGGACGCGCGCGGACGTGTGGCTCCAGAACCAGACCTTCGTGCCGACGATCAACTTCGGCGTCGACGGCAACGACCCGATCACGACGATCTTCAACACGACGAACTTCCCGGGCGCGTCGACCACGCAGCTCAACGAGGCGCGCGATCTCTACTCGATGCTGACCGGCCGGGTCACCGCGATCAACGGCGAGCAGCGGCTCGACGAGGACACGGACGAATACACCTACCTCGGCCTCGGCATGCAGCGCGCGCGGCTGCGTCGACTACGGCTTCTTCTTCGCCGACACGTGGCGGTGGAAGCCGAACTTCACGGTCAACCTCGGTCTGCGCTACGAGCTGCAGCTCCCGTTCTATCCGCGGAACAACAGCTACTCGAAGGCGACGGTCGAGGACGTGTGGGGCCGCTCGGCGTCGGGCGGGCAACCTGTTCATGCCGGGTACCTGACCGGCATCATGCCCAGTCTACGTCGCAGTACGAGAAGGGTGAAGGCGCCTACAACACCGACTGGAACAACTGGGCGCCGAACGTCGGCTTCGCCTGGACGGTCGGGCGGCAACCCGGGCATCCTCGGCACGCTGCTCGGCAGAGGACGGCGACAGCGTGCTCCGCGCCGGGTACTCGATGGGCTACAACCGGCCTGGCATGTCCGACTTCACGGGCGCGATCGACGACAACCCGGGGATCTCGCTGACGGCGAACCGCAGCCACGCGCTGAACAACCTCGGCACGCCGGGATCGATCCTGCTGCGCAATCGCGGTGACCTCGGTCCGCCGCCGAACTTCCCGCTCGTCCGCAATTACCCGTTGACGGACGTCATCACGGGCGACGTCACCATCTTCGAGCCGGGCCTCCAGGTGCCGTATGCCATGACGTGGACCGCCGGCTGGCAGCGCAAGATCGCGCAGCGACATGGCGGTCGAGGCGCGCTACGTCGGCACGCGGTCCCTGCAGTCGTGGCAGAGTCTACAACTACAACGAGATCAACATCGTCGAGAACGACTTCCTGAACGAGTTCCGGACGGCGCAGGCGAACCTGCGGGCGAACATCGCACGCCGGCAGCGGCAACACGTTCGCGTACTTCGGGCGGGCACCGGGCACCTCGCCGCTGCCGATCTTCCTCGCGTACTACAACGGGATCGGCGCCGCGGGCGCCAACAATCCGGCGAACTCACGCGGCCGTCGTGGACGACACCAACTTCGCCAACTCCGTTCGCGGGTTCAACCCGAACCCGATCACGCCGGTTGCGTCCCGAACGCCACCAACGGCCTGATCGGGAACTCGACGTTCCGTGACAACGCCGTCAGGGCGGGTCTGCCGGTGAACTTCTTCCGGGCCAATCCCGATCTGCTCGGCGGCGCCAACGTCAGGGCAACGGCGGCGCGACACGGCTACAACTCGCTGCAGCTCGAGCTGCGCAAGCGGTTGTCCAAGGGCCTGCAGTTCGGCACCAGCTACGTCTACGGCAAGGCGTATCAGACGAACCGCTACTCGCTCCGCCTCGCGCGGCAGGAGACGCTGGACACCGGCGGCGAAGGCGGCGTGACCCACGCGTTCCGGATGAACTGGGTCTACGAGCTGCCCTTCGGCCAGGGACGCCGGTTCGGCAGCGGCGCGGGCCGTGGATCGACCGGCTGATTGGCGGCTGGTCGCTCGACGGCATCGCGCGCATCCAGAGCGGCCGATGCTCGACTTCGGCAACGTGCGCCTGGTCGGCATGAGCGCCGAGGATCTCCAGAAGGCGTTCAAGCTGCGGTTCGACGATGCGGGCAAGCTGATTTACATGCTGCCGCAGGACATCATCGACAACACCGTCCGGGCGTTCAGCGTCAGCGCGACGTCGGCCACCGGCTACAGCGCCCAGGGCGTGCCGAAGGTCGGTACATGGCGCCCGCGAACGGGCCGGACTGCATCGAGGATCGCGGTCGGCTACGGCGACTGCGGCGTGCGGAGCCTGGTGGTGACCGGGCCGATGCTCGCCCGCTTCGACCTCAGCACGACGAAGCGCATCGCGATCAGCGGCCGCGTGACCTTTGACTTCCGCGCCGAGTTCCTGAACGCGTTCAACACACCGTGGTTCGAAGCGGTGACCGGCGCGGGCAACGACCCGGACAACTTCCTCGTCGAGGACGCGAATTCGGGCCGCACGATCCAGTTGGTCTTCCGCGTCAACTGGTAAACCGTAACGGTTCAGTTCAAACCGCAGGAGGGCCAGCTCTCCTGCGGTTTTGTTTTTTTACGGGTCGGTTCGAGTATTTTCCCGGCAGAAATCGTTCCACCCGCCCCGACTTCCAGACCGACCAACCCATTCCGCTGGACCCACTTGGGACGGACGCCTAGCCTCTAGTTTCTCGCATGAGCTCCGGCTTCGGCCGGACCTGTGTTTCGGAACGAAGAGGAGGGCGTTCCAATGCCACAACTGCTTCGCACACTCGCGACGATGGTGATCGTCATCGCCACGATGGCGTTCGCCACGACGTCCGCATTCGCACATCCCTCGACTGCCGCTCGGGATGCCCTGAGCGAAGTCGAAGGGCAGGGGGGCGGCGCCACATCGTCGCTCTCGGGAACCGTGACCGATACGTCGGGCGCCTTGATTCCCGGCGCCACGGTCGCCATCAAGAACAACGCGACCGCATCGGAATTCCAGGCGGTCAGCAACGAAAACGGGATATTCACCATCCCCGCCATCGACCCCGGCGCCTACACCGTCACCGTAACGCTGATGGGCTTCCGGACCGTGACGCTGAAAGACGTGCGCGTCAACGCTGCGGTACCGGCGACCGTCAAGGTCACGCTCGAAGTCGGCGGTCTCGAGGAAACGGTCGTCGTCGAAGGCGGGCACGGAGATCATCCAGACGCAGTCGGCGGCCGTCACCTCGACGATTGACGCGAACCAGATCCTGAAGCTGCCGACGGGCAGCCGCAGCGCGCTCGACTTCGTCACGTCGCTGGCGGGCGTGAACACGCCCGGCGACAGCCGGGCGTCGACGATCAACGGCCTGCCCCAGAGCAGCATCAACATCACAATCGACGGCGTCAGCGCGCAGGACAACTTCAACAAGACGACGGACGGCTTCTTCGCGCGGGTCAGCCCGCGGCTGGACGCGGTCGAGGAAGTGACGGTCAGCACCGCCGCGCAGGGATCGGCAACGACCGGTCAGGGCGCGGTGCAGATTCAGTTCGTCACGCGGTCCGGATCGAATCAGTTCACGGGCAGCAGCTACTACTACCTGCAGCACTACAAGTTCAACGCGAACACCTGGTTCAACAACAGGGACCTGCCGCCCGATCCGCTGACGGGCAAGGCGGCGAAGTCCGAGGATGTGCTGCACCAGCCCGGCACCCGCGTCGGCGGCCCGATCATCATCCCGGGACTCTGGAACGGCCGGGACAAGGCGTTCTTCTTCGTGAACTACGAGGAGTCGCGGTCACCGGGGCAGAACGCTGAGAACCGGCTGTTCCTGCATCCGCGCACGGAACAGGGGTGGTTCCGGTACAACGTCAGCGGTCAGCTTCGCGAAATCAACGTGCTCGACGTGGCCGCCCGCAGCGGTTTCCTCTCGAGCGTCGACCCGACGGTGGCGAGGCTGCTGGCCGACATCCGCGAGTCCTCCGCGCAGGGTGGCGTCACCGACGTCCCCGATCCGCTCCAACAGCAGCTGCGGTATCAGTACGACGCGGACAGCACCACGCGGTACCCGTCCGTTCGCCTCGATTTCAACCTGACGGACAAGCACCGGCTCTCGGGCAGCTACAACGGCAACCGCCTGCTGTCGTCGCCCGATACCACCAATAACGGCGAGCCGCCGTTCCCGGGCTTCCCCGGCGTCGGCAACCAGCACTCAACGCGTTACAACGTGCAGGCGACCCTGCGGTCGACGCTGGGCGCAAACCTCGTGAACGAGTTCCGCGTCGGCGGGAGCGGCGGAGGTACGCTGTTCTCACCGGAGGTCACGCCGGCGCAGTTCGGCGGCACGTCCGTCGCGGACCAGGCTGGCTTCCTGCTCGATATCAACGGAGACTTCCTCGGCATCGCTAACGCGCATCAGAGCGCGACTACGGCATCCCGGGAGGCCTCGACCAAGCTGATCGAAAACACGCTGAGCTGGATCAAGGGATCGCACAACATCCAGATGGGCGGGTCGTTCACCCGCGCGGACGTCTGGCTGAAGAACCAGACACAAGTGCCGACTATTCAGTTCGGCATCAATTCGAACGACGCGGCGGAGTCGATGTTCTCGGGCGGCAACGCGCGGACGAACTTCCCCGGCGCGTCGAACGCGCAGCTCAGCGACGCGCGCGAGCTCTACGCGACGCTCGTCGGCCGCGTGAACGCGATCCTCGGCAACGTGCGGCTGAACGGAATCCGGCGACTACGTCTATCTCGGCGAGAGCCTGCAGCGGGCGCGCCTCAAGGACTTCGGCTTCTTCGTCGCCGACAGCTGGCGTGGAAGCCGAACTTCACGGTCAACATGGGCCTCCGCTACGAGCTGCAGTCGCCGTTCTATCCGCTGAACGACAGCTACTCCACCGCGACCATCGCGGACGTGTGGGGTCGATCCGGTGTCAACAACCTGTTCATGCCCGGCACGCTGACCGGCAAGACGCCGGAGTTCATCCTGTACGACAAGGGCGTCGGCGCCTACGACACCGACCTGAACAACTTCGCCCCGAGCCTCGGCTTCGCGTGGACGGTGGGCGGGAGCGGCGGCTTCCTCAAGAAGATCCTCGGCAACGAGGCTGGCGACAGCGTGCTGCGCGCCGGCTACGCGCTCGGCTACAACCGTCAGGGGATGACCGACTTCGTGGGCGCCATCGACGACAACCCGGGCATCGCGCTCAACATCGACCGCAACCACACGCGCGGCAACCTCGGCGTGCCGGGGTCCGATTCTCCTGCGCAACCGTGGCGACCTCGGGCCGCCGTCGTTCCCGACGACGCGCGTGTATCCGATGACGGACGAGATCGATCAGGACATCCGCATCTTCGATCCGAACCTCCAGGTGCCGTACGCGCAGACGTGGACGGCCGGCTGGCAGCGCAAGCTCACGCGAGACATGGCCATCGAGGCCCGGTACGTCGGCACGCGCTCGCACCAGTCGTGGATCGAATACAACTTCAACGAGATCAACATCGTCGAGAACGGGTTCCTGAACGAGTTCCGTGTCGCGCAGGACAACCTGCGGGCCAACGATCTGGCGGGTGGCACCCGTGCCGGATCGTTCGCCTACTTCGGTCCCGGAAGCGGCACATCGCAGCTGCCGATCTTCCTGGCCTACTTCAACGGTGTTCCCGCTTCGCAGGCTGGTGACGCGTCCAGGTACACGTCGACGCAGTTCCGGGCGGGCACGTTCGTCAATCCGCTGGCGACCTTCAACCCACAGCCGATCACGTCCGCCAACGCGCTGGACGCGGACGTGCAGCGGAGGCAGAACGCGCTCAACGCCGGGCTCGCGGCGAACTTCCTCGTCGCCAACCCGGATCTGCTGGGCGGCGCCGAGATCACGGGCAACGGCGGATCGTCACGCTATGACGCCCTGCAGCTCGAGCTGCGGAAGCGTTTGTCCGCGGGACTCCAGGTTACTGCCAACTACACCTACGGCCGGAGTACCTCGGCACGCGGTACGGGTTCCGGCGGCCGTGGACGTATCGTCGCGACGTCGGCACGGAAGGCGGCGTCGATTCTGCCTTCAAGGCCACCTGGGTCTACGAGCTGCCCTTCGGCCGCAACCACCGGTACGGCAGCAGCGCCGGTCCCTGGCTCGATCGATTGATTGGCGGATGGGACTTCGACGGCATGGCGATCCTGCAGAGCGGACGCATGCTGGACTTTGGCAACGTCCGGCTCGTCGGGATGAGCAAGGACGAGCTCGAAGGTGTCTTCAAGCTGCGGTTCGACGACGCGGGACGGCTCGCGTACATGCTGCCGCAGGACATCATCGACAACACGGTGAAGGCGTTCGACGTCAGCGCGTCGTCCATCACCGGCTATGGCGATCGTGGCGCGCCGACCGGCCGCTATCTCGCGCCGGCCAACGGCCCCGACTGCATCGAGCTCGCGCAGACCAACGCGACGACCGGCTACGGCGACTGCGGCGGGGGGAGCCTCGTCCTGCGGGGACCGATGCTCGTCCGTTTCGACCTGGCCGTCGTGAAGCGCATCCCGATCGCGGGCCGCGTGAACATGGAGTTCCGCGCGGAGTTCCTGAACGCGTTCAACACGCCCTGGTTCTCGCCGGTGGCGACCGCGAGCAACAACCCGAACGATTACCGGGTGACGGCCGCGGACTCCGGGCGTGAAGTGCAGCTGATCTGGCGCGTGAACTGGTAATCACAGCCGCGGTCGCGGGGGCGGGTCGTCCTGCCCCCGCGATCGACCGTTTCGGCCCCCGATCCCGCATTCCGGACGGCCCGCCCCCGCTCACCCGCGGCAGATTCCCGACAATCCATCACAGATTCTTGTCCCTGGTCCCATTTCCGTAGACCTGGGACGGCTTCCTTCCTACCGTCGTCAATCCGGCCCCGCGTATCTGGAGCGACGTGTCCCGGATCCCAAAGTCCAGGGACACCGTAAGGGAGGAGCGTTCCATGAGCATGAGGAAGTTACTGCGCGCGTTCGTGTGGTCGTCAGTGGTTCTGGCACTGGCCACGGCAGGCAGCACATCCGCATTCGGGCATCCCTCGACCACGGCTCGGGATGCCCTGAGCGAAGTCGACGGTTCGGTCGAAGGGCAAGGCAGCGCGACGTCGTCTCTGTCCGGCACAGTCGTCGATTCATCCGGCGCGGTCATCCCCGGCGCGACGGTGAACGCGAAGAACAAGGGGACCAACGCCGAGTTCAACACGTCTTCGGCCGATCAGGGCACCTTCTCGATTCCGGCCATGCCGCCGGGCACCTACACCGTCACCGTCTCGCTGATGGGGTTCAAGACGGCCGTCCTGAACGACGTCGTCCTCAACGCGGCCGTGCCGGGAACAGTGCGTGCCGTCATGGAAGTGGGCGCGCTTTCAGAAACGGTCGTGGTCGAAGGCGCGTCCGCGATCGTGCAAACGCAGTCGTCGGCGATTTCGACGGTCATCGACGTCAACCAGATCTCGAATCTTCCGCTGGTCAGCCGGAGCGTGCTCGATTTCGTGACGTTCCTGCCCGGCGTGAGCACGCCGGACAGCAATCGCGCCTCGACGATCAACGGCCTGCCGCAGAGCACCATCAACATCACGCTCGACGGCGTCAATATCCAGGACAACACGTTGAAGACCACCGACGGCTTCTTCGCCATCGTCAGTCCACGGCTCGACGCCATCGAAGAAGTGACGGTGACGACAGCGGCGCAGGGGGCCAACAGCGCGGGTCAGGGCGCGGCGCAGATCCGTTTCGTGACGCGCTCGGGGACGAACACGTTCTCCGGCAGCGCCTATCATTATTTCCGCGCGGACTGGCTCAATGCGAACACGTGGTTCAACGAACGCGACAACGTGGCCAAGCCCGAACTGCTCCAGAACCAGCCGGGCGTCCGGTTCGGAGGGCCGCTGACGATACCCGGCCTCTTCAACGGACACGACAAGGCGTTCTTCTTCGTGAACTACGAAGAGTTCATACAGCCCCAGACGATATCGGCGACGCGGACGATCCTGAGCCCGGCCGCCCAGGCCGGAATCTTCCGCTACGTCTCGGGCGGGGGCGTGCGTGACGTCAACCTGCTGCAGCTGGCAGCCGCCAACGGGCACACCGCGACGTTCGACCCGACCGTCCAGCGCCTGCTGGGCGACATTCGCGCGGCGGCGAGCTCCACCGGCAGCCTCACCGACCTCGAGGATCCCAACCTCCAGCGCCTCTCGTACAACTTCGAGTCGCGGAATCACAACTACCTTCCGACCGTCCGTCTCGACTGGAACGTGTCGACCCGTCACCGCCTGTCGGGGTCGCTGCACTACCAGTGGTACAACTCGGTGCCGGACACGACCAACGACCGGGAGCCGAACTTCCCGGGATTCCCGGTGACCGGCAGCCAGACGTCCGAGCGGATCGGGTTCAGCTCGGCGCTGCGGTCCACGCTGTCCTCGAACCTGGTGAACGAGTTCCTCGCGGGCATCAGCGGGGCGCCCGTGAATTTCTCGAACGAGCTCTCTCCGTCCATGTGGAACGGCTCCGTCGCGAATCAGGGCGGATATCAGCTGAACATCAATACGGCTCTCATCACCAACGCGAGCACCGGCCCGACGCCGAGCTCGCGCAACGCGACGAGCCTCCTGCTCGAGAACACCTTGAACTGGCTGAGAGGCACGCACAGTTTCAGCCTCGGCGGCTCGTTCAACCAGAACGATGTGTGGATCACCAACCAGACGCTCGTGCCGACGCTCGACTTCGACGTCGTCAGCGGCGACCCCGCTGACGCCATGTTCACGGCCACGAACTTCCAGGGTTCCTCGGCGACCAACCGGACCGACGCGGGCGACCTGTACGCCGTTCTCGTGGGACGCGTGAGCGCCATCAACAGAGAGGCACGGCTGGACGAAGCGTCGAACCAGTACGCGCTGCTCGGACCCAGTACGCAGCGCGCGCGCCTGCGCGACGTCGCATTCTGGGCGCAGGACAGCTGGCGGATCCGGCCGGCCCTGACCGTCAACGTCGGCGTACGGTACGAGCTGCAGTTCCCGTTCTACCCGCTCAACGACAGCTATTCGACGACGACGCTGGCCGACGTCTGGGGCGTCTCCGGTCTCTCGACCACCTGCACCGACATGAGCAGCATCACGCCAGAGACGTGCAACCTGTTCAAGCCAGGCGTCACGCCAGGGAAAACGCCGGAGTTCGTCCAGGCCTCCAAGAACCAGCGCGCGTACAACATGGACGTGAACAACTTCGCGCCGAGCGTCGGCGCGGCCTGGACACCGAGCGCCGAGAGCGGCTGGATGCGCCGCGTGATCGGCCAGCAAGGCGACACGGTGCTGCGCGGCGGGTTCGCGCGATCCTTCAATCGTCCCGGCATGAGCGATTTCACCGGCCGCATCGACGACAACCCGGGAATCCAGATCACCGCCAACCGGAACCTGGCGCTGGGCAACCTCGGCTCGCTGCCGGTCCTGCTCCGCGACACGAGCACGCTGGGACCACCGCCGTTCCCCTCGACGCGCGTGTACCCGATGACCGACGTGGTGACGGGCGACATCGCGATGTACGACCCCGACATCCAGGTGCCGTACGCCGACTCGTGGACGGTCGGCTACCAGCGCGCGCTGAACCGGACGATGGCGATGGAGATCCGGTACGTCGGCACGCGCAGCCGCGATCTGTGGACCACGTACAACCTGAACGAAATCAACATCAACGAGAACGGATTCCTCGACGAGTTCAGGCTGGCGCAGCAGAACCTGCAGTCTCACGTGTTGTCGGGCTGCGGGACGACCGGCAATCCCGCCTGCTCGTTCGCGTACCGCGGGCCCGGGACGGGCACGACACCGCTGCCGATCTTCCTCGCGTACTTCAGCGGTCTGCCCGCGGCGCAGGCCGGAGACGCGTCGAGGTACACGTCGTCCAACTTCACCAGCTCGACGTTCATCAACCCGCTGGCGAGCCGGAATCCGAATCCGTTCACGGCGGCTGACGCGCTCGACGGCGATGCCGGACGGCGCGACAACGCGGTGAGGGCCGGCCTGGCCACGAACTTCCTCGTCGCCAATCCGAACCTGCTCGGCGGCGCCGAGATCGACGGAAACGGCGGCTACACCAACTACAACTCGCTGCAGCTCGAGCTGCGCCGTCGCATGTCGCAGGGCCTGCAGTTCCAGGCCAGCTACGTGCTGGGGCGGGCGTACGAGTCGGCGTTCTATTCCTTCCGCGTGCCCCGGCTGGAGCGGCTGGACACGGGCACCGAGGGCGGCACGACGCATGCGTTCAAGATCAACTGGGTGTACGAGCTGCCATTCGGGCGCGGCAAGAAGTTCGCGAACGACCACGGCGCGATCATGGATCGTATTGTCGGCGGCTGGCAGGTGCACGGGACCGCGCGCGTCCAGAGCGGGCAGCTCGTCGACTTCGGCAACGTCCGCCTGGTCGGCATGACGGAGGACGATCTCAGCGGCCTCTTCCAGGTCAGGCAGGACGGCAACCAGAAGGTCTGGATGCTGCCGCAGGACGTCATCGACAACACGATCCGGGCATTCAGCGTCAGCGCCACGTCGCCCAACGGCTACAGCGAGCTCGGCGCGCCGCAGGGCCGGTACTTCGCGCCGGCCAACGGCCCGGATTGCATCGAGTCGATCAGCAACACCTACGGCAACTGCGGCCTGCGGACGGTCACGGCCGTGGGACCGATGTTCAAGAACGTCGATCTCAGCATCACGAAGATCATCCCGATCAGGGGACGCGTCAGGGGTGAGTTCCGGTTCGAGATGCTCAACGCGTTCAACTGGGTGAACTTCGCGCCGGTGACCGGCATCGGGTCCGTGGCGACGGCGTATGAGGTCACCGGTCTGAATGGCGAGGTCACGCGACGCATCATCCAGCTCGTCACGCGGGTGAGCTGGTAAACACAAAGGGACAAGGGACAAGGGAAAAGGGAAAAGTCCCCCTTTCTCCCTTCCCTTGTCCCTTTTCCCTTTTCCCTTCTCCCTTGATTAGAATGGGAGTTTCTCCGGAGGAGAAACTCCCATGCCCGATATTTCAGCCCGCGGATATGCCCGTCCGGAAGTGCTGGTGTCCACCGACTGGGTGGAACAGCACCTGAACGACCCGTCCATTCGAATCATCGAATCCAACGAAGACACGCTGCTGTACCCCTCCGGGCACGTGCCAGGGGCGGTGCACGTGGACTGGACGTCCGACCTGAACGACCAGCTCAGGCGGGACTACATCACGCGTGAAGGATTCGAGAAGCTCATGTCGCGCATCGGCGCGACGCGCGACACTACGGTCGTTTTCTATGGCGACAAGAACAACTGGTGGGCCTGCTACGCCTTCTGGGTGTTCCAGCTCTTCGGGCACACGAAGGCGATGGTGATGGACGGCGGGCGCATCAAGTGGGAAAAGGAAAAGCGCGCGACGTCGCGTGAAATGCCGAGCTACACCCCGACGTCCTACAAGTCAGAGGAGCGCACCGACGCGAAGCATCGCGCCTTCCGCGACGAGGTGCTGGCCCACATGCAGGCGAAGCGGCAGCTCGTCGACGTCCGAAGTCCTGACGAGTATTCGGGCACGCGCCTGCACATGCCGGACTATCCCAACGAAGGGGCGGTCCGCGGCGGTCACATCCCCGGCGCGAAGAGCATCCCGTGGGCCAGGGCCATCAACCCCGACGACGGGACGTTCAAGACCGCCGACGAGCTGAAGAAGATCTACTGCGAGGAGAAACAGCTCTCGCCGGCGCAGCCGACGATCGCCTATTGCCGGATCGGCGAGCGCAGCAGCCATACCTGGTTCGCGCTGAAGTACCTGCTCGGCTTCGACAACGTGCGCAACTACGATGGCTCATGGACCGAATGGGGCAACATGGTCAACGTACCAATAGAGAAATAGCATTGCGGATTGCGGATTGCGGATTGCCGATTCACATTGCGGACTGGTGATTGCGGATTGCTAATTGCCGATTGCCGATTGCTGATTCCATCGTGCCCGCGAAACTCACTGAGCTGCTCGAGACGTTCGACATGTTCCCCGATCCGGTGGATCGGACCGGACTGCTTTTGAGCTACGCCGATCAGTTCAAGGAAGTCCCGCCGGAGGTCGCGACACGGCCGTTCGGGGACTCGCACAAGGTGCCATTCTGCGAATCGGACGCGTACGCCTGGGCGGTGAAGAATCCTGACAACACGCTGAAGCTGTACTTTGCAGTCGAGAATCCATCGGGCGTTTCGGCGAAGGCGCTCGCCACGATTCTCGACCGCACCCTCTCGGGCCTCACGCCGGGTGAGGTCAGCCAGGTCTCTCCAGATATCGTCGAACGCATCTTCCGCCAGAACATCTCGATGGGCAAAGGGATCGGCCTGATGTCGATGGTCGAATCGGTCCGCGCGCTGGCGAAACGCGCGATGGGCGCATCCCCCAGCAGCAAGAAAGACAATCGCCCTTCCTAACCGATAACCGATAACCGCGAAGCTACCACTGCCTGAACGTCAGGTTGAATCGACCCGGCCCCGTTCCCGCCGGCGCGGTGCCCGACTGAATCCGCGTCACGCCATGGAACCGGAGCCGCGACGGACCGCCCATCACGAGCACGTCGCCCGAACGCAGCAGCAGCGGCCGCATCGGATCGCGCCGCGCCAGGCCGCCGATCACGAAGCGCGCCGTGTCGCCGAGCGAGACCGACACGATCGGCACGCCGGAGTCGATCGTCGCGCGCTGTTCGTCCTTGTCCTGGTGGACGCCCATCCGGCTCTCGGCCTCGTAGAAATTGACGATGCAGACGTCCGGATGCATGGCGAAGCCGGCTTCCCCGGCAGCCTCCGTGGCGAGGCGTTCGAAATCCGCCGGGATGGACGGCGCAGGCCGGCCATCGAAATCGGAGCGGGCGTCCTCGTAACGATAGGTCAGCGCGTTCCAGTGACGTCCGAGGCAGAGCATGCCCACGCTCATTTTCCGGCCGCCTCGAACGGTCGGTGTGTACATCGGCACAGGACCGTCGGCCAGGCCACGGCAGGTCTCCCAGAATTGGCGCTGCTGCTCTCCCGAGAGATAGTCCTGAAAGAGATAGAGCCCGGGCTCGAGTTCTCCCTTCACCACCCCCCAGCACCTCCAGCACCTTCCGCAAGGTATAGTAGGCGGTCGTGGATTACCTGATCCGCCAGTACGGGCTCCAGCAGGGAGCGCTCGAAATCCAGTATATCGAGGAGTTCTTCTTCGATTTCCCCCGCAAGAAAACCGCCACGGAGATCCTGCACCGCCTGCTGGACCGCGATCATCAGATCCTGATGGCCGAGGCCCCGTTACCCGACGACCCGTCGACGATCGTGCCGGTGTCGTTCAAGATCGGCCACGAGCTCCGGGCCGCGGAGTCGGACCCCAAGCTCGCGGATCTGGTGGCCCAGCTCGAGGACTGCGTGCAGTTCGATGGACGCCGGGTGCTCTACCAGTGGATCGGCGGCACGCGGTCGGACTGGCGGGGCCAGGGCCACTTCCGCGCGCTCACCGAAGAGCAGGAAAGCTGGGCCATGGACAACGGCTTCGACGAGATCATTGTCAAGACCAAGAACCGCTTTTACGAGATGCGGTCGACGCTCGCGCAGCTCAGGTTCGACGTCATCCGGTTCGTACCGCATCCGATCGACGCGGGTGAATCCAAGGTGTTCCTCAGCAAGCGTCTCGGACAGCACGTGCGCGACAGCCATCGCAGCCGCCGGCAGGTGACGCGCGACGAAAGCTAATGCGGATTCAGCGGAGGGCCACGATGGGATCGACCTCGGTGGCCCTGCGCGCCGGGATGTAGCTGGCCACGATCGCGACGAGAAGCAGCACGCCCGCCACGCCCGAGAACGTCAGCGGATCGGTCGGCGTGATGGCGAACAGGAGCGTGCTGAGCGTCGCCGACAGGTAATACGCGGCGATCACGCCGATGAGGGCCCCCGCCGCGGCCAGCAGCAGCGCCTGCCGCACGACGAGCCGCGTCACCGCGCCCCGCTGCGCGCCGAGCGCCATCCGGATGCCGATCTCCCGCGTGCGCTGGGCGACAGCGTTCGACAGCACCCCGAAGATCCCGATGGCGGCGAGCACCAGCGCGACGCAGGCGAAGATCACGAGCAGCGTCATGTAGAAGCGCGGCTGTGAAATCGACGTCGCGACGACCTGCTCGAGCGTGCGGACGTTTGCGACCGGCAGACTGGCGTCCACGTCGTGCACTGCGCGCCGCGCCGCTTCGGTCACCGACAGCGGCGGTACGGCCGTCTTCAGCACGACGCTCATGCTCTGCACCGGCCACTGCGCGTACGGCAGGAAGAGCAACGGCGGATCGGCCTCGTTCAGACCCTCTTCCTTCAGATCGCCGACGACGCCGATCACCTCGCCGCCCGCTTTGGGTTTCCCCGGACCCCGGCCCCACCCGATGGCGATTGTCTTCCCGATCGGATCTTCGTTCGGGAAGTATTGCCTGACCGCGCTCTCGGTCAACAGCACGACACGCGGAGTCCCGTCGCGATCTGCATCGCTGAACAGCCGGCCGCGTTTCAGCGGGATGCCAATCGTGCGGAAGTAGTCGGCCGTCGCGACCCGAATCTGCATCGCCGGTTGCTGGGCGGACGGGACGTGGGGCCTGCCGCCCACCTCGAACGAGATCACGAAGCTCATCCCCGTCAGGGGCACGCCCATGACCGCCGACGCGTCCGTCACGCCTGGAATCGCGCGGAGCCGCGGCATGAGCTGCTCCATGAATCCGACCTGCTTCTCTTCCGGTTCGTCACGGCGAGTCCGGGAGCGTCAGCTCGAACGTCAGCGCCTGCGCCACGGAGAACCCGGGATCCACGCCCGCCAGCTTCGTGAAGCTTCGAAGCAGCAGTCCGGCGCCGGTCAGCAGTACGACCGCAAGCGACATCTCGGCGACGACGAGCACGCCCCGCAGGCGCGCGCCGGCGCGGCCGATCTGCGCGGAACGCCCGCCTTCTTTGAGCGCCTGGACGAGCCCCCGACTCGTTGACTGAAACGCTGGAACGAGACCGAAAACGATGCCGGTGACGATCGACAGCCCGAATGTGAACAGCGCGACGGTGGAATCGATGCGGACGTTGTCGAGGCGCGGGATGCCCAGCGGCGTCAGGCTGACGAGCAGCTCGACGCCCCAGATCGCGAGCAGCAGACCCAGCGCGCCGCCGATCACGCTGAGGATCACGCTCTCGGTGAGAAGCTGCCGGACCAGCCGGGCGCGCCCGGCGCCGAGCGCGCGGCGCACCGCGATCTCGCCTTCACGCGCCGCCGCGCGCGCGAGCAGCAGGTTGGCGACGTTCGCGCACGCGATGAGCAGCACGAACCCCACGGCGCCGAGCAGGACGAGCACAGCCTTGCGGATGTCGCCGACCATGGACTCCAGCAGCGGCACCGCGCGGAAGCCGACGCCGTCGTTCTTGTCCGGGTACTCTCGCGCGAGCTGCGCGCCAATCGTCTCCACTTCGGCAGCTACGCGCTCGAGCGGGACCCCCGGCTTCGCGCGACCCACGGCCCTGAGGTACCACGCCGCGCGCTCCTCGGTCAGGTAGCTCCGGGTGTGTTCCATCGGCACCCAGAGAACGCGATCCGAAGGATACGCAAATCCTTCCGGCATCACGCCGATGACTTCACGGCTCACGCCATCGAGCACGATCTGTTTGCCGATGATGCCCGGGTCACGGCCGAAGCGCTGTTGCCAGAGGCGGTAAGCCAGGATGACGCTGCGATCGCGGCCCGGCTCGTTGTCCTCGGGTCTGAAACTGCGGCCGATCATCGGCCTCACGCCGAGGACGTCGAACAAAGACCAGGTGACCGCCGCGGCGTCGAGGCGAACCGGATCGCCCTGACCGGTCATCGTCAGACGCGGCCGCGAGATCGCCGCGGCGTCGGCCATCGTCTGGCTCAGGCTCCTGAGATCGGTGAAGTTCGGGCCCGACATCGATGACCGCGTGCCCTCGCTGAAGTGATACAACGCGACGAGCTGCTCGGGATGCGGATACGGCAGGGGCCGTAACAGGACGCCGTTGACGACGCTGAAGATGGCGCTGTTGGCGCCGATGCCGAGCGCGAGCGTGAGTGCCGAGATAATCGTGAAGCCGGGGCTCTTGACGAGCCGCCGGATGGCGTAGCGGATGTCCTGGCGCAGCGTGTCCATCGTTCCCCTTGGCAGAACTTCTCCCTCGTCCGGCGTGGGACGAAACGTCTGATGTACGGCGAGATTCGTGCCGTTGGGCCTGCGCCGCGCAACACTTGTTGAATCAAGATCTTAGCTGTGTCACCTCGACCGCAGAATCGCGCGACAGTGTCCGCGGTCGGCTAGTGCTGTCCCGGCCACGGACAGCCAGCCGGAGCGACGGCGCTTCTCATACCGCCCCGTTTGGGCGAGGATGTGCCATGCCTCCCCTCCCGCCGGACCTTCAAGACCTGATGAAGCAGGTCGAACAGGCGGACAAGGTTGCGGATGACCTTGCGTCGAGCGTCAGCGAAGAGCAGTTCCACTGGCACCCGGATGACGGGCGCGCGTGGAGCATGGCGCAGTGTCTCGAGCACCTGGCGACGATGAATGACCTCTACGGCGGTGTCGTGAGAGGCGCCGTCGATGCCGCGCGAGCGCGCGGCTGGCAGCGTCAGCGTCCGATCGCGTCCACGATCTTCGGACAGTGGTTCATCTCGAGCCAGGAACCGCCGGTCAAACGACGCCTTCGGGCTCCGACGAGCACGCAACCCGGCTCGACGCACACGCGCGAGGAAATCCTGCGCCTCTATCACGACGCGCATCTCAAGATCCGCGCAATCATCACCGACAGCGCGGATCTCGACGTCAACCGGGCGACGTTCCAGAATCCATTTCTCCCGCTGATCAGAGTCCGCGTCGGCACGGCCCTGCGAATCATGGCCGCGCACGATCGGCGACACCTCTGGCAGGCGGAGAGGGTGAAACGTGCTGCGGGATACCCGAAGTAATTCTGAATGCTGAATTGAGAATGCTGAAATGAATTAAGAAGGGGAAGTTCTTCCCCATTCATTTCAGCATTCTGAATTCAGCATTCACAATTGCGAAGAGCGCCTGATCCCTCGGCTGACCGTACCTGACGCATCCTGAACGCATGACGCCCTCGAGGACGTAGCCGGCTTTCTCCAGGACGCGGATCGACGCGCGGTTGTCGGCGAACGGCGTCGCGAAAAGCCGAAGGAGTTTCAGCTCCGAGAAGGCGTACTGAGTAAAGAGATTCAGCGCTTCGCTGACGACCCCGCGGCGCCAGTACCTGCTCGCCCAGCCAGTAGCCCACTTCTGCAGAGAACCTCTCGACATCGGTGCCAGGAACATAGCCCAGACCACCGGCGGCTTCGCCCTGCACTTCGATCGCGAGGTTCGTGCACGGATCGGCCTTCGACACTAACTTGAGGAACATCTGGGCGTCGCCGTGGCGGTACGGGTGCGGGAATCGATCCCGAAGCTCTCTGGCGACGTGGACGTTGTTCGCGTGCCTGACGAGGGAGCTGGCGTCCTCGATGCGCCAGGGTCTGAGCGTGCAGAGGTGGCCGCGAAGTATCATTTCTTTTCCGAGGGGCTTCGCCCCTCGGTCTCCCCTACTGGCTCGCTCGCGGGGGCCCCAGGCCCCGCGCCGACGCGCCAGGCTCACTCGCTAGCCGCTCGTTCGCACTGTTATTGAGATAGCTTCTCGTCTATCCGAGGGGCTTCGCCCCTCGGTCTCCCCCACACGCCTCCGGCGCGGACGCGGGCGCCATACTCGCTCGCTCGTTGGAAGCGGCAGGTCTAGACAGCTTCTAGAATAACGATTGGCCCATCGTCTTCAACCAGCGCTCGGCGTCACGGTATTCGGGATACGCCGCGGCGACAAGCCGCCAGAAACGCCGCGAATGGTTCTGCTGCCGCAGGTGCATGAGCTCGTGGATCATCACGTAGTCACAGATGGTCGGCGGCATCTGCAGGAGCCTGAAATTCAGCGCGATGTTGCCGTCCGGCGAGCAGGAGCCCCAGCGTGAACGCTGGTTGCGGATGGTGATCTCGCCCGGCTGGAGCTTGTGCAGATCGGCCAGCTCGCGAAGCCGTGGCGGGAGCTCCGATCGAGCCAGCCGGCGCAGATCCTGCTCGATCGCGTCGCGGATGTCGTCGGTCGTTCGCGACCGGAGCGTTCGATCGCCGTAGGCAATGCTGACGACACCCTCGTCTGACTCGCAGCTGACGGAGATGCGCACAGGAGCGCCGCGCATCAGGATCTCGCTGCCGTGGCGCCACTCACGCGGCGCGTGGACTTCATGGCTGCGACGCTCCTTCTCCACCCAGTCGCGGTGCTGCTGAACGAACGCCTCCGCCTCCCGGCGCGATCCACCTCTCGGCACGGTCACGCGGAGGGTGCCGTCCGGCCGAACGCGCAGGATGTACCGCCGCGCCCGGCGGATGCGCACGAACTCGATGCCGGGTCCCGGGGCCTCCTGGAGAAGCTCTGGCGAAACGTGGGGCGCCAGCGCCGGCTGATGAGGCACGAACGGAAGGATCAGCTGCGCGAACCGCGAGAGGGGCATTGGTAAGGATGATAACGCGTCTGTCTTGGGCTCAGCGCAGTTGACACCAACACTCTGAATACGGGGACAGTTGGCCGTAATTTGATGATGAACGCGCGTTTTTTGTTGACAGCCTACTACAGCCGGTCGTAGTGTGGCGCACGACACGGGCGCGACTGAGGCAGTCGGGATTCTCCCGGAGAAGGGGGGAAGCCGGCCCGTGAGGAAGCTTATACCCCTCCATCTGCGCATCGCTGCGTACCTGCCCCTGTAGCGCTCGACCCCAAGGTCGTCGGCCCTGTTCACCTCGCGGGCCACTCGCCGTAGACACAACGCAAACCTGGGAGGGTGCAATCAGCAGCTCGTGCCTGGCATCAGCTTCGGCGTCGACTCGTCCGAGGCCGCCAACGGCATGTTCACCACGGCCAACTTCCAGAACGCGTCGGCGACGAACCTGAGCGACGCCCGCGCGCTCTATGCTTTGCTGACCGGTCGCGTCTCCCAGATCACGGGTAACGCCGTCCTCAACGAAGCGGGCGAGTACGTCGTACAACGGCCTGCGCGTGCAGAAGGGCAGCATCAACGAAATCGGGCTCTTCATCCAGGACTCCTGGCGCGTACGTCCGAACCTGACGATCAACGCCGGCGTGCGATGGGAGCTGCAGAGGCCCTTCAAGCCCGGGGCTGACAACTACACGACGGCCGAGTATGCCGACGTCTTCGGCGTTTCCGGGCTCGATGCGAACGGCAACCCCAATCTCTTCAAGCCCGGGGTGATGACGGGCCGGCCGACCGAGTTCATCCAGTACGGCAAGGGCACGCGCGCGTACCGAATCGAGTACGGGAACTTCGCGCCGACGCTCGGGGGCGCGTGGACGCCGAGCGCCCAGCAGGGCTTCCTGCGCCGGCTGCTGGGCCGCGAGGGCGACTCGGTCATCCGCGGCGGATACTCGAAGGCCTTCAACCGCAACGGCATGAGCGACTACTCGGGCATCTTCGGCGCGAATCCCGGCAGCCAGCTCACGGCGACACGCAGCAACGCGCTGGGCAACCTGAATGACGGCCAGGGCCTGCCGGTGTTGTTCCGCGACGTCAGCCGCCTCGGACCGCCGGCGTTTGCAACGACGCCGGACTATCCGCTGACCGTGGCCAAAGGCACCGCGCAGGTCACGAACTCGGTGAACGTGTTCGATCCGAACATGCAGACGCCCTACGCCCACTCGTGGACGATCGGGTGGCAGCGGGCACTCACTCGCGACATGGTGGTTGAAGCGCGGTATGTCGGCACCCGCGGCCGTAAGCCGTGGCAGACCGTGGACTACAACGAGGTGAACATCATCGAGAACGGGTTCCTCGACGAATGCAGGAGAGCGCAGTCGAACCTGATGATCAATATCGCCAATGGGCGGGGGAACACGTTCGCGTACACCGGCTTGCCTGGCACGTCGCCACTCCCGATCTACCTGGCGTATCTCAACGGCATCGGGGCGGCCGACGCCGGCGACCCATCGAGGTACACCGGCGGCTCGTGGTCGAGCACGAACTTCACCAACGCATTGGCACGGTTCGACCCGGACCCCTATGCCCCGGCGTCGGACAGCGCCAACAACGGACTGTTCGGGAACCCCGAGCGTCGTGCGAACGCGACCAGGGCTGGTGTGCCGGAGAACTTCTTCCTCGTCAACCCCGGGCTCCTGGGCGGCTGCCAACGTCCGGACCAACCTCGGGTTCTCTCACTACGACGCACTGCAGATCGATCTGCGCCGGCGGCTGTCGCAGGGGCTGCAGGTCCAGGCCAGCTACGCCTACGGCGACACGTATGTGTCGAATTTCTACTCCATCCGCAAGCCGATCCTGGAGTCGATCGACACGGGATCGCCGGGCAGCGTTCGCCACGCGTTCAAGGCGGACTGGGTCTACGAGTTGCCGTTCGGGCGCGGCCGTCGTTTCGCGAGCAGCGTCAATGCGCTGGTCGACGGATTCGTGGGCGGGTGGTCGTTCGCTGGCACGGCCCGAATCCAGAGCGGCCAGGTCGTGGATTACGGAAACGTCCGCCTGGTCGGCATGACGGAGGATGACCTGCGGAATCTCTACGGACTGTACGAATACCCGCAGGTGTTCACGGAGAACGCGCCCATGCGCTTCTACCGGCTCCCGCAGGACATCATCGAGAACACCATCAGAGCCAACGACGTCAGCGCGACGTCGGCTACGGGCTACGGCGCGCAAGGGCCGCCCATTGGCCGGTATCTCGCGCCGGCCAACGGCCCTGACTGCATCGAGGTCGCGGAAGGATTCGGGGATTGCGGCGTCCGCACGCTCCAGATCGTCGGACCGAAGGTGCAATTCGTCGATTTGAGCGTGGTGAAGCAGGTCCGGATCTCGGGGCGGGTCAACGCCGAGTTCCGCGCCGAGTTCCTCAACGCGTTCAATCACCCGACCGTCACGGGCGGAACGACCGGCACGGTCACTCCTTCGTCCAGCCGCGTCATCCAGCTCGTGTCGCGGGTGAACTGGTAAGGACAGGGGCCGGAGGCCGTCGATCTATTCAGCCCGCAACGCGATGATGGGATCGACGGCGACCGCGCGACGGGCGGGGATGTAGCTGGCCAGCGAGCGCGACGATCGCGAGGAAGATCGGCGACGCCGCCAAAGCTCGCCGGGTCCGACGGGGTGACGTTGAAGAGCAGCGTCCGGATTCCTTTCGTGGCGAAGAACGCGCCGATCGCGCCGAGCACGATACCGGTTGCGCCAGCTTCAGACCCTGACCGACCACGAGACGCATCACGTCCCGACTTGCCGCGCCGAGCGCGATGCGCACGCCGATTTCCTGCGTTCGCTGCGACACCGAGTACGACAGGACGCCGTAGACGCCGACCGATGCCAGCAGCAGCGCGACCGCGCCGAACACACCGAACATCCAGCCGAACAGCTTGAACTGCCAGAAGCTCCGCTGCCGCAGGTCCTCCATCGTCGACACCTGGAACACGGGGAGCGACGGATCGGTCAGCCGGATCTGCTCGCGCACGGACGCGGTGATCCGGGACGGATCACCCGTCACTCGTATCGTCAACCCGGTGTTCAGCGTGGGGTCGAACGAGTACGGCACGTAGGCGGCCGGGAACACGGGATTGGTGTTGCGGCCCTGTCCGTGCCGGAAATCGGCGACGACGCCGACGACCGTGAACCAGTGGGCGTCAACCGTGCGGCGGAACTGACGGCCGACGGCATCCTGATCCGGCCACAACTGCTTGGCCATGGCCTGGTTGACGAGCGCAACCGGCGTCCTGGTGGTCTCCTCTGATTCGGTCAGATCGCGGCCGGCGACCAGCGCAACGTTCATCGTTTGCCTGAGGCGTGCCGTCGCCGCGATGAACGTGATCCCCGGCTCCTCGCCCCGCGGGACCGTCTTGCCCTCGACGATCACGCTGCCACCGCTCCCGCCTCCACCGAGCGGGACGAAGTTCGAGGCGAACGCGGCCTGAACACCCGGCAGCGACTCGATCTTCCGGACGATCTCCTCTACCCTGCGCGCCTTGGCCTCGGCGGACTCGTACGCCGCGCCCGGCAGGTAGATCCGAAGCGTCATCAGCGGCGCGGTGTTGAACCCGACGTCTGCGTTCTGAAGGTTGAGGAAACTGCGGACGAACAGCGATGCACCGATCAGGAGCACGAGGGCCATCGCGATCTCGGCAATGACCAGCCCGTTTCGGAGCCAGGCGCGACGGCCACCCGTTGCGCCGCGCCCGCCCTCCTTCAGGCTGTCCTGCAGGTTGCTCCGCGCCATGTGGAGAGCCGGCGCAAGGCCGAACACGATTCCGGTGACCATCGAGATCCCGATGGTGTACACGAGCGATCGACCGTCGATGGCCCAGTGGATGAAGTACGGGACGGAATCGGGCGGAATGCCGAGTTCCATCAACCTCAAACCGGTCCACGCGAGCGCGATGCCGAGTGGAGCGCTCATCAAGCCGATGAAGACGGCCTCCGTCAGCAGCTGGCGCATGATCCGCATGCGTCCCGCGCCGAGCGCCGAACGGATCGAGATCTCACGATGGCGCACGGACGCCCGGGCGAGCAGCAGGTTCGCGACATTTGCGCACGCGATCATCAGCACGAGCGTCACGGCGCCCATCATCGCGAGGATGACCAGTTCGACCTGGTCGGGAATCATCCACGTCCGCAGCGTCCGCGCCGCCGCGCTCCAGTTCTCGTTATCCTCCGGGTACACCGTGGCGAGCCGGCCCGCGATGCCGTTGAGATCCGCCGTCGCCTGCTCCATCGTGACGCCAGGCTTCATGCGCGCGAAGACCTGCAGGCCTCGCTCGTCGCGCGCCGTTGACGCAAAGTACGGCGCGAGCGTCACCCACAGCCGCTGCGTCTCGGGGAACATGAATTTCGGCGGCATGACGCCGATTACCGTATGCGGCCGACCGTTGACGGAGACCGCGCGCCCGATGATCGACGGATCGCCGTTGTAGCGTCGCTGCCACACGTCATCGCTGAGCATGACGACCGGCTCGGCGCCTGGACGATCGTCGTCGGGACCAAAGTCGCGGCCGTGCGCCGGAGGAGTCCCGAGCAGGCCGAAGAGCGTCCAGCTCACAGCCGAGCCCTGGAACCGCTCGGGCTCCGACCGTCCGTCCGCGATCGTCAGGCTTCGGCCCGTGAAAGCGGCGAGGGCCGAGAGGGTCGTGTTCTGGTCCCGGAAGTCGCAGAAGTCCAGCCACGAGATCCCGGCTCGGTTGACGCCCGCGCGCTGGTTCGTCGAGTTGAGCACGACGATGCGGTCGGCGTCCGGATAGGGGAATGGCTGGAGGAGTACGCCGTCCACGACGCTGAAAATCGTCGCGTTGACGCCGATCCCGAGCGACAGGCACAGGACCGCGATGGACGTAAACCACGGGTTTCTGAGCAGGGTTCGGACGGAATAGCGAATATCCTGCAGGAGCACTAGGGCTTAGACGAGGCGGGGACGGACGAGGTTCAGACGCGGACAACACGGACAACACGGATTACGGATGATTAACGAACAATACAGGGAGAGCCAACGCGGAGGGCGCGGTTCTCGTCCAAGATGGCCGAGGAGCTTTTTCATGTTTACCAAACGTGCAGTACCGATGGCGTTCGTCGCGGCCCTATTGACGGCGTCCGTCCCTCAGGCCGTCCCTCTGCCTCAGCAGGTTTCGACCAATGACGACTGGTGCAGGCACGACAACTGGGGGAACGATCGCGAGGGCGTTTGCGAGGTGCGGGAGTACAAGGTTGCCGCGGGTTCAGGTCAGCTCTCGGTGGACGCCGAGCCCAACGGCGGCATCGACGTCGCAGGGCAGCCCGCGGTCGGACATCCTGATCCGGGCGAAGGTCGTCGCGCAGGCGGAGACGAAGCAGCGCGCGCAGGAGATCGCGGCGGGCGTGCAGGTCACGGCGACATCGACCAACGTGTCCGCGCAGGGGCCGAACAACATGGGCCGGCGTGAAGGCTGGTCGGTCAGCTATCAGGTGGCGGTGCCCAGCGTGTCGTCCCTGTCGCTGAAGACGACCAACGGCGGCATCAGCATCCGCGAGGTCGACGGGCGCATCGAGTTCAAGACCGTCAACGGCGGGGTCAAGCTGGTCGGGCTGTCCGGCGACGTGAAGGGTCGCACGAGCAACGGCGGCGTCGACGTCGATCTGGACGGCGGGGGCTGGAGAGGCGAAGGGCTGGACGTCGAGACGAGCAACGGCGGCGTCACCCTTCGCATCCCCGAGCACTACTCCGCACACCTGGAATCCGGCACGGTCAACGGCGGATTCAATATCGACTTCCCCGTGACGGTGCAGGGCCGGATCGATCGCCAGATCAGCGCCGACCTCGGCGCCGGCGGCCCGCCCATCCGCGTCCGGACGCACAACGGCGGGGTCAAGATCTCGAAGAAGTAAGCCAGCGGGGATCAGGGCGCGACGATCACGAGGATCATCCCGCCCTTCCCGTCTCCCTCGAACGAGAGCCGCAGGTGCTCGTCGATCGTCGACGCAATCTTGCTGAGACGCTTCGCCGTGTCTTCATCGATCACGTCACCGATGCTGATGCCGGCGCGCGACAGAATCTCCCTGACGCTGGCCTCAGGCACTCGTTCGGTTCGCACATCGACGAGCCGCGGCGTGCCCGTGAACGGCGGTTTCTTCCATCCCTTCGCGAACTCCTGCATCTGCTCCGCGTACATGTGCTCCAGCTGGGCTTTTCGCGATTCGGTGATGTCCGGACTCTGGAGCGCCTTCTCGATTTCGAACATGCGACGCTCGGCGCGCTGAGTGTCCGACGGCTCGCCGTCGGCGAAGGCGTATGCTTTGTCGCGTTCGAAGTGCCATTCGCTTACCGCCCGCTTGTACGGTCCATCGCCGCCTGCGTGTTCAACGTTTTCTTCTTTGGGCGCGTGCGCGGGCACGCGGTACTGCAAGGCCACCTGGAGGGAGGTCGAACGAACCGCCTGAGGCGAGTAGTGCCACCTCAGGACCGATTCGAGCGACGCCCGGCGAAGTTCCTCAGGCCCGCTCACCACGCGTGCGTCGGACACCTCTCCTTTCTGATCGAGTGTCACGTCGAGCAGCACCTCGCCTTCGATGCGCTGTTCGATCGCGGCGCGAGGATAGTCGGGCAATCCGGCGTGCAGCAGATGCTCGCCGCCCTTGACGATCTGGATGGGCGCGACCACGCCGCCCGGGACCCCCCTGGACCGTTCCTGGCTGCTCGCCTGCAACTCCATGGGGAACGACCGGACGGCCATGGCGGTGACGAGCGCGAGCGCCGCGGCGCTCACGGTGAGTGACGCGATGAGGCGTGGTGTGCTCATGGTGGTCTCCTGCAAGATCTGGTCAACGCGCTTTTTCAACAGCCGGCGCCGCAGAAATGGAGCCGCCGGCATGAACGAGATGCGTGATTGCGTCATCGCCACGGCGAGCAGCGCCTCGACGTAGCGTTCCCTGGACTCCGTCAGCTCGATGGCCGCCTGGTCGACGACCTGTTCCCTGCTCAATTGAATGCGACCGATCAACCACCACACGCCAGGATGGAACCAGAAGATCGTGCGGATGGCCTCTTCCATGAGCGCGTCGAGCCAGTCTCGACGCCGGACGTGGAGCAGCTCGTGATACGCGATCGCTCTTTGGACAGCGCTCTCCAACGTCAGGATGCCGGGCGTGAGCATGACGACGGGCTTGAAGAGGCCGAAGGTGATCGGTCCGGTGACGCGGTCCGAGATCAGGATGGCCGCGGTCGCGCCGACCCGCCGCTGCGCGTCGAGAATCGGTTCGGGAACAGGGTCGAGCGGACGCGCGCTCCGACGCAGCCGCCGGAGGCTGTAGGCGCCGATCAGAAGCCACAGACCTCTCGCCGCGATCCCGGAGCCCAGCACGATCAGGACGACACTTTCCGACGACGGCAGGTCCGACGCCGTCGTGGGCTGGATCGGGGGCGTGCTGACGAACACGCCGTTCGCGGGCTCAGCCGGCCTGGCGCCCTGGAACGCGGGCGCCCCTTTCGGGATCCACGGTTGAATCAACGGCAGGAGGAGACACGCGATCAGCAGCGTGCGCCAGCACGCCAGTCCGGTCCTGGGGTCGCGCAGCCGGAAGACGCGCACGAGCGCGGCGCCCGCGCCGATCACGATCGCGACTTGAACGCTGAACGAGAGGATGTCGCGAAGCCAGATCGAGGTCGTCATCGTTTATTCCCCATCGCTGGTTTTTTCCCCATCATGCGGGAGATCTCCCGCAGCTCCGACTCGGACAGGCGGTCGTCCTCGAGCAGGTGGAGGACGAGCGGCCGCCCCGACCCGTTGAACACCCGATCGACGAAGTCGCGAACCATCGCCTTGACGACCTGGTGCTTGGTCTGGGCCGGCCGATACAGATAGGCGCGGTCCTGCTGGGTAGCCTTGAGGTACCCTTTCTGCTCGAGCGTCTTCAGGCTGGTCATCACCGTGGTGTAGGCGATGGGGCGGCGCTCGCGCAGCTCTTCGTACACGTCGCGCACTGTCACGGGCGCGTCGTGCCGCCAGACGATTTTCATCATTTCGAGCTCGTGGGCGGTCAGCGTCGATGACTTCGGTCTCATACGTACTAGTAAACTAGTACTACCGAACAATTGTCAATAGGAAAGTGCGGAAGGTGCTGGGGGTGCGGAAGGTGCTGGGTGCTGAGGGTGCTTCAGCACCGTCAGCACCGTCAGCACCCTCCGCACCGTCTTAGCGAACGTTCAGCGCCGCGTTGAAGATGACTCGGAACGTGCCGAACGACTGATCGCGCCAGTTGGGGCGGAACCCCAGGAGCACGACGCGTCCGCGATCGAGCTGCACATCGAGCGCGGCGGCCTTACCGTGGAGCAGCTGTTCGCCAATGACGTAGCCCGAGAGCAGCGGCGATCCGGTGTCCGCATACTTTGCGAGGACGCTGCCCTTGAAACCCTCGAGCGTTTCGAACACCGGGCTTCCGTCGACGAACACGGCCGCTTTCTCAGGCATGCCCGCCATGATCGGATGCGCGGGATCGGTCGTCACCTCCACGATCGATCCGCGCAGGAAGAACTCCTCGGCCCTGAGGCCGCTGACTACGTTCCTGACGGGCAAGTGGAACTGCTGGATCAGGAAGTTGCAGGCGCCGCCAAAACACACGACCGATCCGCCCTCGCGGACGAAGCGCTCGAACGCCTGAAGATCGCCTTCAGACACGGTGTCGGCGTACTCCGGACGAACCGCGCGTCCGCCGCGGCCGCCCGCGCCGGGACCTCCGCCGGCGCCGCGTCCGCGCCCTCCCCGCTCTCGACCGGAATCCGCGCATCCTCGCCCAGCAGGATCAGGTCGACTTTCTGCGTCAGCGGACTGCGGAAGTCTGCAGGGCGAAGCGTCACGAACTCGAAGCCGTACTGTTCCAGCAGCCACCGCGTCCAGCCTTCGTCCATGCTCGAGCCCCACGGTCGAAACAGCCCGATGCGCGGACGCGCGACGGCGAGTCCCTCCGCGTCGGTCCGCTCTGCCACGAGCGCGAGGCTGTTGACGATCTCGGTCTGCTGCGATTCGGACAGGCCGGTGATGATGTAGCGCGCGCCCCTGCCGCCGGTTGGACGCGCAAACTGCACCTGCGCACCCTGTTTCCAGGCACGGTTGATCGCGCGAAACGCATTGTTCTGCGCGGGATCGATCGCGAGCGCCAGCCCCGATCCGCTCACGCGCCCGGCCGGCGGCAGAATCGCCGCCGCGTTCGGGCTCGAATCGAACCCGATGCCGGGCACGCTGTCGAACGGCGCCGCATCGTCCGAGGCGGTCGTGTTGTAAGGGCGCGGCTTGATCGTCGGGTCGGGCAGCGGCCCGAGCAGCTTCATGCTGGCGCGGACCTCGTCGCTCAGCGGTGTGCTCGCGGCCACGACGCGCACGCCCATCTGCAGCGGCAGCGTCCAGCCGGCGGCGTCGTACGGCCGCAGCGGGGGGCCACCCGGGTACTGACGCATGTCGGGGTACTTCTGGATGTTCAACAGTTGACGCGCGACGGCGGCAAACTCCTGATCGGTTGGAATGACCCACGTGCCGGCCGGGTACGTCTGGTTCTCGAACGTCACCTGCGCGGTCAGCTGCGACACGCGGACCCCGCCAAACGCGAGCCGGCGCAGCAGCTCCACGGCCGCCACGGGATCGCGTTGATCCTGCGGAACGAAGTACGCGTAGGGCGCGTCCGTGCGGCCGCGGGCGATCTGATCGCGTCCGGCCCTGTAGCGATTCATCAGCAGCGATTCCTTGTACTTCGCCGCGTATTCCAGAACGGACAAGGACGCCGTGTGCATGTAGGCGACGGCATCGCCAAGGCGCCACCAGCCGGGCCGCCACGGGCTCGAGTACAAACTCTGCGGACGCAAGTCGCGGAAGCTCGACGGGAAGTCATCGATCGTGTACTCGTGCGGCGTCGCGTACTGATACAGCGCCGTTTCGGTCCAGAACGCGGGGACGTTCTTGAAGTTCGGCGCGTAGTCGATGTAGCCCGGATACCAGGCGTCGAACGCGGTGCCCATGTGCGTAGCGCCCACCTGCCCGCGCTGCTCGAGACCCTTGGCGATCGCCATGCCGATCATGTTGACCTCGCGCCCCATCAGGAACGGCGCTTCGGTCGCAATCGGCTCGGAGAAGGGCGGCAGCCAGATCCGTGTCGGGAACGGACCCGACTGGTGGTGGACGTAGACGATACTGGGCTCCCAGGCGCGCCACGCGTGCTCGATCACGCGCGACTCGATCATGTTGAGCATGTACGCGTCGCGATTGTTGTCGTGCCCGACGTATTCCTGATAGAGCTGCGGAAGCCCCGACAGCTCGTACGGCGTCCCCACGTTCGACATGTACCACTCCGCGACCATCTGCTGGCCGTCGGGGTTGAGCGTCGGCCACAGCATCACGATGACGTCGTCGAGGATCGGCTTGATCTCCGGCGTCTCGGCGCGGCTGACGAGGTCGTAGGCGAGCTGCGGCGTGTGCTGCGGGCCGGCGACCTCGGTCGAATGCAGGCCGCCGTCGATATGGACGAAGGGCTTCCCTTCGCGCGCGAGCTCGAGCGCCGCCTGATCGGTGAGCCCTGCAGGGTGAGCCAGACGCTGCGCGATTTGACGATAGTGCTCGATCCGCTCGAGGTTCTTCGGACTCGAAATCAGCGCGAAGTACATCGTCCGGCCCTGCGTGGACGTGCCGGCCTCGACGAGCCTGAGGTACCTGGTGGAGGCCGCAAGCTTCCGCAGGTACGCGATCGACTGGTCGTAGCTGGCGAGCTTGTAGTCGTCGCCAGGCTTGAATCCCAGCGTGGACTCGGGCGGTGCAACGCGCGCCTGCCCCGCGAGAATCACCGGCACGGCCAGCAACCAGATCAGCATCAGTCGAACAGGTGCTCTCATCGTTTTCCCTTGCGTGAGGACTTCAGTCGGCCTTGCATGCCCATCAGACGATAGCTGCGTCGCAGCCAGGCCTGCACCGGGCCATCGAGCTGGCCCGGGTCGGTGATCCGCATGCGATGGGCCCACCATCCGGGCACAATCTCCTCGACCTTGACGAAGCGGCGCGATCGAAGCGGGCGCGGCAACGCGAAGCTGACCGTCATGCCGTCCTCGGAGAGGCTCGTGATGCCGGCAAACCGCACGCGCCCGAGAAACGCAATCCGGGTCTTCGCCGGTCCAACGTACGTACTCGCCGCACTCCGCGATCATCGCTTCGAACCGATCGTACATCGCTCGCGCGCGCGGGCCCATCTTCGCCTGCCATGATTGAAGCGTCGCCAGACCGCAGGAATGGGACAGGTTGCGCGTGAGCAGCTTCACGCCGCACTTCGGGCACGTCCACAACGGCCGCAGGCTACTGGAGCCGGCGGCCACTCGCGGAGACCTCGATCAGTTTGGCGAGCCGCCGGAGCCTGGTCTCGTCGGCCTTCGCGCGCGTCACCCAGTGCGTGACCAGCCGCTGATACGACGGCGGCTGTGCCTGAAAGAACTCCCAGGCCTTGCGATTCCCGCGCAATCTCCGGAGATGATCGGCCGTGAAGGCGGCTGTGTGGCGCTGCTCGTACGTGTAGATCCGCGAGCGCTCCTCGGATCGACGTTCGAACGCCGCGAGACCGTCGGGATGCATCTGGCCCTGTGTCGTCAGTTCCGCCACGCGCTTGATGTTGACCGCGCTCCAGATGCTGGTCGGCCGGCGCGGCGTGAAGCGAATGGTATAGCGCTCGTCGTCTACGCGGCGCCGGACGCCGTCAATCCAGCCAAAACACAGCGCCTGGTCGACCGATTCGGGCCACGTGAGGCTGGGTTTGCCCGTTCCGCGCTTGTAGAACCCGACGAGCAGATCGTCAGCAGTGCGATGGTTCTTTTCGAGCCACGCCCTGAAGTCGAGCGGCGACGTGAAGTAGGTGGGTCTCCTTGCGTCCGGCACGTGCGCTCCTACAGCCAGTCGAACGCAGGATGCTCGTGACCCGACGCGGCCTCGACGACGGCCTCGGCCACGCGCATGCCGTTGTTGCCGTTCGTGAAGACGATGACGGCCGTGCGTGACGAGTGACGTCGATCCCGATTCATCGTGCAGGCGAGCTGCCCGCCGGCGATGCCAGATGTTTGCGGAGCCATCCGAACACCGCCTCGTGCCAGTACCGGCTGTTGAGGGCCTTCAGCACCCAGTGGCCTTCGTCTGGAAACACCAGCATCTCGGCTGGCACGTTGTTGCGGCGCAGCACGGTGAACATCTGCATGCCCTGATCGACGGGCACGCGGAAGTCGAGCTCGTTGGTGATGATGAGCGTGGGCGTCTTGATGTTCTGCGCGGAGAGATGCGGCGACCACTGCGGAATTGCTCGCGGGCCTTCGCGTCCCACGGCTTGCCTCCGAACTCCCACTCCGTGAACCACAGCTCCTCGGTCGCCATGCTCATGGACTCGAGGTTGAAGACACCGTCGTGCGTCACGGCCGCCTTGAAGCGATCCGAGTGGCCGATGATCCAGTTCACGGCATAGCCGCCGTAGCTGGCGCCGGCGATGCCCATGCGGCCGGCGTCGACGTACGGTTCCCTGGCGATCATGTCGAAGATGGTGTCGAGGTCCGACATGACCTTCCCGCCCCAGTCACCCGAGATGTCGTCGACGAACTTCTGGCCGAATCCCGTCGAGCCTCGCGGGTTGGGCGCGACGACGAACCAGCCCTGCGCGGCCCAGAGCGCGGGATTCCAGCGGGACGACCAGGCATCTTCCCACGCACCCTGCGGACCGCCGTGAATGAGGAAGACGACGGGTACTTCTTCCCCATGTCGAAGTCGGGAGGGCGGATCGTCCAGTACTGCATCAGCCCGCCGTCAGCCAGCTTGACCTGCTGGCTGCGCGGCTCCTGGAACGCCACGTCTTTCAGCCACGACGCGTTCTCGTGCGTGAGCTGTTTCGTTTCCGGCGCAGGCTCGTACTGCTGCCGGAACAGTTCGGCTGGCGCCATCAAGGACGACTTCGCGTAGATGATGAAGCCGCGTCCGGGTCGCGGCGAGCTGATCGAGCCGCTCCGAGTTTGCGGCCCACCCGGCGAGCCACCGGCGGCAGGTATGGAGAACAGGGTCTCGCGTCCGTCCTGGCCGGCGGTGAACAGGATCGATCGGCCGTCGCTCGACAGCACCATGTCGCCGACGGAGATGTCCGGCGTCTCGAAGAGCGTGCGTTTCGAGCCGCTGGCACGGTCGTAGGCGTCGATGTACCAACGATCCGACTCGAAGCCGGGCCGCCGCTGCGAGCGGACGTAGATCGTCCGGCCGTCGGTCGAGAAGATCGGCTGGACATCCGCGGCCGGATTGGATGTGAGCTTTTTCGCCTCGCCGCCGGTCGCGGCCACGATCCAGACGTCGGTGTTCGTCGTCCAGGCCTCGCGATCGCCACCCTCGCGGTTCGAGACGAAAGCGATCTCGCGGCTGTCCGGTGAGAACGCAATCGCGGCATCCTCCTGCTGGGTCGGCGGCGAGTCGAAATCGCCCGGAGTCACGTCCAGCGTTCGCCCGCCTTCGACGTCGGCGACGAGAATGTGGTGACGCGCGGCGTCGCGCCACTCGTCCCAGTGACGGTAGAAGAGCCGCGTGATTCTGTGGACCTTGACCGGGTTCTTCTCCGCCTCGTCTGCTTTCCTGGCATTGCACGCTTCGTCCTTGCACTCGGGCGCGACGTCGGACACGAACGCGACTTTCGATCCGTCCGGTGAGAAGACGAGCGGCGGCTGCACGCCCATTGCGAGGTTCGTGAGCTTCTTCACGCCGCTGCCGTCCGTGTTGGCTAAGTACACCTGCGGAGCGCCGTCCCGCGTGGAGATGAAGGCGATCCGCTTCCCGTCCGGCGAGAATCGCGGCGCGCTCTCGCTCTTGTCGCCGGTGATGAGCGCCCGCGGCGCGGCGGAGCCGTCCGCCGGCACGACCCAGATGTCGCCGTTGCGGCGGCCGCTCGCAACATCCGTCGTCGTACGAAGGTAGGCGACCGTGCGTCCGTCCGGCGACAGCTGCGGATCGGCGACGCGGACGGCCCCGAGCAGGTCGTCGATCGTCATCGGCCGTCCGGCAGCAGCTCGAACGGACGGTTGCATGGCGAGGGCGGCCAGCATGGCCGCCACCAGCAAGGAACCAGAGATTCTAGAAATCATCACGAGTGTCCATCCGTGTAATCCGTGTTGTCCGTGGTCGGTGTTGTCCGTGGTTACCAGCGGAAAAGCACGCGCCCGTTGGGCATGCCGGGCCACGGGATCGATGCAATGATCGCAATCAGGGCCAGCGTGAAGAACACGGCCGCCAGCCGATGACGACGGGCGTCAGCAGGCGATTTGCGGATGCGGGCGCGTCCGATGTGTGCGAGTGCGACGCCGACGATCATCCCGAACGTGTGCTCGACCAGCCAGAATCGCAGCCCCGAGTCTTTCATGGCGGTGCCGAAGTTCTGAAACGCGAGCCTCGTTAACGGGCTGAGCACGAAGTAGAGCAGCAGGCCGAGAAGGATCTGGATGTCGAGGGTTCTGATGAACCACGCGCCCACGCGATCGTCGGATTGCGTCCATGGCCGGCCGCCAAGCCAGCCGGTGATACCTCGCACCGCGGCAATGAGCCCCACCAGGAGAACAGCCCAGCGCAACCAGGAATGAATGAGCAGAACGGCTGAATACATAGGGGGGCTACGCTCAGCGGGTGAGCAATGCGACGATCTCTTTCACGGTGCTCCTCCCGCGATCGTCGGCGTACCACTTCGCCTTGCGGCTGATGAACTCCTGGCGCTCGAGCGACTTCCCTTCCTGGATGTACCACGTCTGCAGCTCGGATGGTCGCTCGCTCCACGCGCTGACGAGGCCGCCGCGCTCGTCGAGGATGACGACCGTCGGCGTCGCCGCGCGGCCGTCCGGCGTGCGATGGGCCTCCATCACCGGGCGCCCCACGTCAGGGTCGATCGTCCTGAGCTCCAGACGCTCGGGAACCGCTTCGACGAGCTTCGCCAGGTACGGAATCGTGTTCACCGAGTCGCTGCACGAGGCAATGGTGACGGCCAGGATGCGGCGACGCCCTTCGATGCCCCGCACCTTGACGAGCGCCTCGGGGTCGGGGACGGCGTTCTTGTAGTTGGCCTTCCACTCCTCCCGCCGGGACTGCGCGTTCTCGAGAAAAGCAGCGAAGCTCCTGCCGCCCTGGTATAACGACGCGTAGTCAATCTGCTGTGCTCCGACGGGGACGAGTCCGAAGGCAAGGATTGCGACGGCGGTGCCGGCTCTCAATGCTGCCATTTGTCATCACTGTACACTCAACCGCCGGCGCGGCACTACCGCGTTCCCGGCACCGCATCCTCGATGGGACGGGCCTTGAGCTGTTTCAGCTGCGCGTTCAGGGGCGGTAGCTCTGTCTTCACCAGGGCATCCAGCCGCGCCAACTCTTTGTCCACGCGCGCCGACAGTTCCTTGAACACGGCATAGGCCTGGTCTGTCGGCCGGGTGCTCCCGTTTTCGACGACCCCCTGCAGGGCCGCCAGCTTGTTGTTCAGACGAATGGGATAGTTGAGCGGGTCCTGGCTGCTGCGGTTCCGATACTGATAGAGCTCGCCCTCCACGCTCGTCAGCTTCTCCGTCAGCGATTTGCCCGCCGCGTCGAGTGTCTTCGACGCCTTCGAAGGGTTCGACGGTTTCACGGAACTCCCGCCCGCGCTCGACAGCCGCTCCGCGATCTGACTCTTGAGATATCGAATACGCAAGACCGCTTCGTTGGCCACGCTCACCTTGTCGTTGATCTGTTTGGCCAACGTAAACTGCGCCATCAGATCCGCGTCGCTGACCGTGGGGACGGCGGTGTTCCTGACGATTGAGAAATCCTGCGATCTGGTCACGCCGTTCGCCGTGAGCTTTGCCTGATACCGGCCTGGCGCCGCCACCGGGCCGCGCGTGCCGCCCGCCCACAGGATGATGCCCGGAAAATCGCGGGCCCCCGGATAACGCATGTCCCAGCTGAACCGGTTCATCCCTCGGGCGCCACCCACCTGCGGTGGCGCCGCGCCCCTGCCGCCGCCTTCCTCGTCCTCGCCGGCGGCGGGTGCATCGCCTCGGCCACCCCGGCCCGTGCCGGCAGCCGGCGGGCCGGAAAACGTCGCGATCGTCTTCGACTGCGCGTCCTGGATTTCAATCGTGATCTTGTCGGCGGGCTGCTGCAGGTAGTAGTCGATCGCCACGCCGGTCGAGATGGAGCGGACGGCGTCCGACGGATCGAAGAGAACGACGGCGTCGTTGGTCGTCTCCCGCGTGATTTGCCTGAGCACGCCGATGTTCTGCATCAGGTAGAAGGAACGGCCGTGCGTCCCGATGACGAGGTCGTCATTCTTGATTTGAATCCCGTGCACCGGCGTAACGGGCAAGCCGGACTGCAGCGGCTGCCAGACGCTCCCATCATCGAACGACACGTACATCGCCGTTTCCGTTCCGAGAAACAGCAGCCCCTTGCGCTTCGGGTCTTCCCGGATCGCGCGAGGAAAATCGTCGGCAGGGAGACCATTGACAATTCGGGTCCAGCTCTTGCCGTAGTCGCTCGTCTTATAGACGTAGGGCGCCCGATCTGCTCGCTGATAGCGGTTGCCCGCCAGATACGCGACGGCCGCGTTGTGCGGCGACGCCTCAATCAGGCTGACTCGCGTGAAGGCTGGAAGCTCGGGCGGCGTCACGTTCACCCAGGTTTTTCCGGCATCACGAGTCACGTGCACGACGCCGTCGTCTGAACCAGCCCAGATAACGCTCCCGTCGATGGCGGAAGGAGCGAGCGTGAAGACCGTGGCGTACGTTTCGACGCCGGTCTGATCGAGCGTGATTGGCCCCCCTGACGGCCCCAGCGTCGAGGGATCGTGCCGCGTGAGGTCGGGGCTGATGCGTTGCCAGCTCTGTCCTTCGTTCGTCGACTTCCAGACATGCTGAGACGTGGCGTAGATCGTATTCGGATCCGTCGGCGCGATGACGATTGGGAAGGTCCACTGAAATCGCTCGGTGATATCCGACGCGGAGAACCCCATCGGATTATCGGGCCAGATGGTGACCGCGCGGCTTTCACCCGTGCGTCGATTGATCCGCGTCAACAGGCCGCCGTAGCTGCCGGCGTAGAACACGTCCACGTCCTCGGGATCCGGAGCGATATAGCCGCTCTCACCGCCGCCGACGGCGTACAGCTCGCCGCTGCCGGTGCTGGGCACGCACGCCGTGCTGTTGTCCTGCTGAGCGCCGCAGACGTGATAGGGCACATGCGCGGTCGTGAAGACGTTGTAGAACTGCGCCGTGGGATAGCCCTGATCGGTCCAGCTCTCTCCGCCGTTGATTGAGACGTTCGCGCCGCCGTCGTTGCCGTTGATCAGGCGTTGCGGATCGTTGGGCGCAATCCAGAGGTCGTGATTGTCGCCGTGCGGTACGCGAATGCCGGTGATCGTCTTGCCCGCGTCGGTCGACCGGTAAATGCCCGTGTTGAGCATGTACACCGTGTCCCGGACCTTCGGGTCGGCATAGATGCGCGTGTAGTAGAACGCGCGCTGGCGGAGCCGCCGGTCGTCGTTCACCCGCTTCCAGCTGGCGCCGGCGTCGTCTGAAAGAAACACGCCGCCTTCAGCCGCTTCGATGATGGCGAACACGCGATTGGGATCCGCGCCCGAGACCGAGACGCCAACCTTGCCCCACAGCGGCGCCGGTAACCCAGGGTTCTTCGTCAGCTCACTCCACGTCTTGCCGCCGTCGGTCGTCTTGAACAGCCCGCTGCCGGGGCCGCCGCTCGACAGCGAATGCGGTGTGCGGAACACTTCCCAGAAACCCGCGTACAGCACGTCGGGGTTCTTCGCATCCATCGCGAGATCGACGGCGCCGGTCCTGTCGTTGCGGAACAACGCCGAGGTCCACGTTTTTCCGCCATCGGTCGACTTGAAGACGCCTCGCTCCGCGCTCGGGCCGTATGGATCTCCGAGGGCGGCCACATACACCACGTCTGGGTTTGATGGATGCACGCGAATGCGGCCGATGGCCATGGTCCGGGCGAGCCCTGCGTGAGCCCATGTCTTGCCACCGTCGCTCGATTTGTAGATCCCGTCGCCCTGAATCACGTTCCCGCGCAGCTGGACCTCGCCCATCCCGGCATAGACGACATCGGGCTGGGACTCGGCAACCGCGACCGCGCCGACCGACGAGGTCTTGAAGAACGCGTCGGAGACCGCGCGCCACGTGACGCCACCGTCAGTCGTTTTCCAAAGCCCGCCGCCAGTGGCGCCGAAGTAGTACTCGTCACGCCGGCTGCTGCTGCCTGCCACGGCAATCGAGCGGCCTCCGCGCGCAGGCCCGATCGATCGCCAACGCAGCCCGCCGAACAACGCGGTGTCCACGCCTGTTCCGGCTGTTGACGCCGGCTGCGATTGCGCAGGAAGGACATCGCCCGTGAGCAGGCTGACGGCACAGATCCCGGCGAGAACCCCCAACGCGATTCGTGAGCGATGCGTGATGCGCATGACCTCTCCTACTGACGGTAGTGGATGGTAACCGAGCAGTCAGACAGCGAACAAGCCACAGTCAGCCCGTTCAGACGCGACCGCAGGCGCCCCATCAGGCGCGGGAGACGGGGAACATCGCGCGGGCGGTCGTGCTCGTCGCGGTGGTCGTCATCGCTCTGGCAGCCAGCTACTGGCCTGCCCGGCGGGCGTCACGTCTGGATGCCGCCCACCTGCTGCGCTCCCGGTAGAAACTGCGAGCGAGCATCGCGAGCGAGCCACGCGACCGGAGCGCGCCGGCGAAGCGGCGCGCGAGAGAGCGTGTGGGGGAGTCCGAGGGGCGACGCCCCTCGGAGAGTTTTGTCCGTTTCCGGGACGATTCTGCGCCGGGCCCGGACATTGCGGTTTCTTCACACCGTCCCCTCGTCACGCCAACACGCTGATTCAACGGCGAATCGGGCCTTCGCGCCCCTGCGGCATGCATCTCGCTGAGGGTGGGGACACTCAAACGTGACAGTCACGTTTGAGTGTCCCCGGTCTTGGGAGGCAGGAAATGCACGCGCTTGGACAGGACATCCGGTACGCGTGGCGGCTGATGGTCCGCCAGCAGGGAGTCACGATCGTCGCGGTCCTGACGCTGGCGCTCGGCATCGGCGCCAATGCCGCCATCTTCTCCGCCGTCGATTCCATCCTGCTGCGGCCGCTGCCGTATGACGACCCGGACCGGCTCGTGATGGTCTGGGAAAAGCGCCAGAGCGAAGGCGTCATGAACAACGTCGTCGCGCCGGCCGACTACCTCGACTGGGCGCGCATGAACACGGTGTTCGAGTCCATGGCGGCGATGATTCCGATCACCGCCGACCTGACCGGCGCGGGCGACCCCGTGCGGCTGCAGGCAGCCGTCGTCTCGTCGCCGTTCTTCGACGTCCTGCGCGTGCGGCCGCAGTACGGTCGCACCTTCCGCGCCGACGAGATAATTCCCGGCCGGCACCGCGTCGTCATCCTCAGCCACGCGTTGTGGCAGGACCGTTTTGGCTCGGACCCCTCCATCGTCGGTCGACAGATCCTGCTCAACAGCGTCCCGCACGACGTCGTCGGCGTGTTGCCGTCGACGTTCGAGTATCCGGATTCGACAATCGAGATCTGGGCGCCGCTGCCGCTCGAGGGCGGATCGCAACCGCCGAGCCGCGCGAGCCACAACCTGCTCGTGTACGCCCGAATGAAGCCGGGCGTCACGCTCGGGCAGGCGCGCGTCGAGATGGATCGCGTCGGCGCCATGCTGTCCGAACAGTACCCGGACACCAACCGCCTGCACGGCGCGTGGGTGGTCCCCCTTCGCGACGAGCTGACGAAACCCGTGAGGGCCAGCCTGCTTCTGCTCCTCGGCGCCGTAGGATTCGTGCTGCTGATCGCGTGCGTCAACGTGGCCAACCTTCTCCTCTCGAGGGCTGCCGCCCGCAGACGCGAGATTGCGGTTCGCGCCGCGCTTGGAGCCGGACGCGGGCGTCTCGCGCGCCAGGCGCTCACCGAGAGTCTCATCATCGGCGTTGTCGGCGGCGGCGCGGGTCTGCTCGTAGCGTACTGGGGGATCGATCTGCTCCGTCAGATTGCGCCGCTGGGCGTCCCGGTGCTTGGACTCGAGAGAATCGGCGTCGACGGACGCGTGCTGATCTTCTCGCTGGGACTGTCGCTCTTCACAGGTCTCCTCTTCGGCCTGTTGCCGGCCTGGCATTTCGCGAGCCAGAACCTCAACGAGTCGCTGAAGGATGGAGGACGCACACCGGCGGGCATCAGGAAACGCCTCCGGCTCGCGCTGGTGACGTCGGAAATCGCGCTCGCCTCGTTGCTGCTCGTCGGCGCGGGGCTGACGCTGCGAAGCTTCCAGACCGTACTGCAGTCGGACGCGGGCTTCGAACAGCATGGCGTCCTCACGGTGATGGTCTCGCTCCCGCCAGCCCGCTATCGTGGGGACGAGAGAATCCTGACGACGTTCGAGCGGATCGAGCAGGAGTTTCGTTCAATCCCCGGCGTCCGCACCGTCGGCGGCACGATGGCGCTGCCGCTGAGCGGACAGGACGGCCGCCGTGGCGTCGGAATCGAAGGGCGCGAACCGACGCCGGATGTGCCGACGCGCGCGCATCCGCGATCTGTCACTCCCGGATACTTCCAGGCAATGGGCATCAGGCTGACGGCCGGGCGGACCTTTACGGACGCCGACCGCGCCGATTCGCCGCCCGTCACGATCGTCAACGAAACGATGGCGCGCCGGTACTGGCCCGATGCGTCGCCCGTCGGCAAGCGCGTGATCATCGGCGGTACGGATGATTGGCGCGAAGTCGTCGGCGTCGTTCGCGACGTGCGGCACTGGGGGCTCGATCGAGCGGTCAATCCTGAGATGTACCTGCCCGTGCAGCAGATGGTCTTCAACTGGCTGACCTTCGCGATCTCGACCGACGGCGATCCTGCCGGGCTCACGGGGGCGGTCCGGGAGAAGCTGCGCGTGGTGGATCCCGACCTCCCGATGTCGAACGTGCGGACGATGGACCAGGTCGCTGCGCGCTCGGTCGCGTCGCGACGCTCGGGCATGGTGGTGCTGGGTATCTTCGGCCTGCTCGCGCTCGTGCTCGCCGCGGCCGGCATCTACGGCGTGATGGCGCACCTCGTCGCGCTGCGAACGCCGGAGATCGGCGTCCGCATGACGCTTGGCGCGCAACCGGCAGACGTCGTGCGTCTGGTGCTGAAGGAAGGCGTCATCCAGGCGGCCATCGGCCTCGCAATCGGACTCGGCGCGGCGATGGTGATGATGCGCTGGTTCAGAACGATGCTCTACGAGGTCAGCCCCACCGACCCGGCCACGCTCGTCGGCGTCTCGGTGCTACTCCTCGGCACCGCGATCCTTGCCTGCGTCATCCCGGCGCGGCGTGCTATGCGCGTTGACCCTGTTACTGCTCTTAGGGGATAGGTTATCGGTTGTCGGTTATCGGTTTTGGGTTTTCGGTTGATCGGTTATCGGTTGTCGGGTCGGTTGGTGCGCACCAACCGATAACCGATGAACCGAAAACCGATGAACCGAAAACCGACAACCGAAAACCCAAAACCGATAACCAATCCCTTACTGTGAACTCGTCGTCTTTGACGAGCGCTTCTGTTTGTCGACCATAGCAGCCACTTCCGCAAGCAGCTGTTTCGCGTCGTAGACGATCCCGTCCTTGATCGTGTACTTCACGCCGCCGACCTGCTCGGGCCTGCCGGTCTTGTCGTTCAGCTTCAGCGCGCCGGTGCCGTACAGCACCTTGAAGTTCTGCAACGGATTCTGGTCGACGATCACCATGTCGGCCAGCATCCCTGCGCGGACGATGCCGAACTCGGGCGCCTTCCCCTTGGGTTCTGCCAGCGTGATCGCGCCGTTCATCGTCGCAGCCTGAATCACCTCGAGGGGGTGGAACCCCGCCTCCTGGAGCATCTCCAGCTCGTTGATGTAGCCGAACCCGTACGTCTGGTAGATGAATCCGGAATCGGACCCCGTCGTCACCCGTCCGCCCATCTTCTTGTAGTCGTTGAGCAGCTTGAACCAGACCTGGTAGAAGTTGCGCCACTCGATTTCGTCTTCAGTCGTCCAGTAGTACCAGTACGCGCCGTGATTCGAGCGGCTCGGCGCGTAGAAGTCCATCAGCGACGGCAGCGTGTACTTCGCGTGCCAGTCCGCATTTCTGAACTTCATCAGGTCCCGGCCGGCGGAGTAGATCGTCAGCGTGGGATCGAACACCGTGCCCAGCTTGAGGTGCTCCGCGAGGTACGCCTTCCACTCGGGGCTGCCCGGCTCGTAGATCTTGTTCCACAGGCGGGCGACCTGCCCGAAGCGCCACTGCTCGTCGCTGGCGTTCATGTCGACCGGCCACGGCTGGACGACGTAGTCCTTCAGGAGGGACTCGAAATGCCCGTAGAAGTGCGTGACGGTGTTGAGACCCAGCCGCGCCGCTTTGATCGCGTTCATCTGGGCGACGCCGCCCTGCTGCAGGTGCGCGGTGGATCCGAAGCCGACCTTCTTCGCCTCGTCCAGCAGCGCAGCCATGATGTCGGGCCGTTCGGCTCCGAGCTTCAGGCCATCGATTCCGTTGGCCGCCGCCCAGCGCACGTACTCGCGCGCGAGCTCCGGTGTCGTCACGCCGCCCCGATCCCAGCCGCTGCCGGGCCGCTGATAGTTGTAGATGCGCGGCGCGACGATCTCGTTGCGTTCGCTGCGGCCCTTGTCGTGCACTGTGACCGAGTTGCTTCCCAGGGGCACGCCGCGGACCGTCGTGACGCCGTGCGCGAGCCACAGCTTGTAGGCGTACTCCGCTTCGGCGTTCTTCGGGGCACCACCGGCGTGCACGTGCATGTCGACGAAGCCCGGCATCAGATACATGCCGGTGCCATCGATTTCGAGGTCGGCATTCTGGGGCTGACGGCCGGACCGCAGCGGCAGACCTGGCGTGCCCGCGCCGCGCACGGACGCGATCCGGTTGCCGCTGACGACGACGTCCATCGGGCCTTGCGGCGGCGCGCCGGTGCCATCGATGAGCATCACGCCGCGAATGACGAGCGTCTTGAACGGTCCCTTTCCTTCATCCGCCCGCCGGGCGCTCGCGGGCGTGAGGCCATCGTTCCCCGGAGCCTGGGTTGCGCGCGGCGCACTTTGCGCAGGCGGAGCCTGCTGAGCCACGAGCACGAACGAATCGGCGCAGGTCACGAGCGCGGTGGCAACGATCGCGGCGACGGCAGTGCCGGCCAGGTGTCTGGTCATGCGTGGCATGGCGTTCCTCCAGATGAGAGCGCGGGTATGTTACTGCGTCCGCGAGTCCCGGGGAAACAGCCACCGAGGAGAGAGAACGGAGCAGTTAGACGATCATCCAGACGGCAAGCGCGACAGCCCACCCGGTCAGCGCGTCGGCGGCGTAGTGATACCGCCCGAGCACCGCGCCGGCAGACACCCCGAACGCGGCGATCCACATGAACAGGACGACGGGCGCGGGCGCGTTGAGCGTCAGCAGCGCCGCCGCCAGCGCCTCGGCGGCGTGGCCGCTCGGAAAGGTGTTGACCTGAATGCTGGATGACTCGAGCAGCCGCAGGTTGAAGCGCCGCACGGGCGACGACCAGGGTTCGGACGTTTCGAGCACGCGCGGCGGCCGGGTCTGCACCCACGGCAGGACGGCGAAGCAGATGAAATCGATGATCAGGATGACCGCCCAGAACCGGGACGGGTTCGGCCGCGCCGAGTAGATGACGTGGATAACCAGCGCGAGAGGGACCAGCGGGTAGACACCGACGTAGGAGGCCTCGAACAGGCCAGCGAAGAGGCGCGGAACCCGTCGCGCGAGGGCGCCGATCGCCAGCCGATGATCCAGCGACATCAGGGCCCGTTCCTGACGCTCGTTCGGCGCGATGAAGAGCGCGCCGCTTGCCCAGTAGGCGATCAGCAGCACGAGTGGCGGCAGGATCCAGTGGGTCAGAATAGTCGACTCGCGCGGCAGCCACGCCGCGAACACGAGGGACACCCCCGCCACGGACCCCGCCAGGCTTCGCCTGGCCCCGGCGCGACGGACTCCCCGCCACGCCGCGATCAGGATGACGTAGGTAAAGAAGGCAAGGCTGGCGCCCTGCCACAGGTTCATCGACGGATCGCCTCCTCCAAACATCGCACAGAGTACTGCGCAAACGGCCGCACGACGGGCTCACTCGCCCTAGCACCCTCAGCACCCTCAGCACCCTCGCACCTTCAGCACCTCAGCACCTTCAGCTGAGGCACAATAGCCGTCAGCCGTTCTGCAGTGCTGACGCTCATCGTTTTCGACCTCGACGGCACGCTCGTCAACTCCCGGCGCGATCTCGCTGACGCCACGAACGATCTCATCGTCGATCTGGGGGGCACGCCGCTGTCGGAAGACGCGGTCGGTGGCCTCGTCGGCGATGGCGCGGCCGTGCTCGTGCGCCGCGCGCTCGGCGCCGCCGGGCTGAACCCGGAGACGCCAGGCGCCCTCGATCGATTCCTTCGACACTATGACGCCAGGCTCCTTGCGACGACACGAGCCTATCCGGGCATGGTCGAAACCCTCGCGACGCTCGTCCGCTCCAGTCGACTGGCGGTTCTCACCAACAAGCCGATGGGAGCAACCGCCCGCGTGCTCGACGGGCTGGGTCTGACCGGTTATTTCAACGACGTGGTTGCCGGCGACTCGCCGCTGGGCCGCAAGCCCGGGCCCGCGGGACTCCAGGAGTTGATGAAGCGCGCTGGCGCTCGAGCGGAGGCGACGCTGATGGTCGGCGATTCCTCGATGGACCTGCTCACCGCTCGGAACGCGGGCACCCGCATCTGCCTTGCCCGATACGGCTTTGGCTATCGCCTGACGGCTGACGATCTGCGAGGCGACGAGCTGGTCATCGACGCGCCCACGGACTTGCCGGGGCTGGTCTGAGATCGTGAGCGGTGCACGGTGCACCGTGCACCTGCACCGCTCATCGTACGTCGCACCTGCACAGCACCGCACCCTGCACCGGGCACCGTGCACATGCACCGCTCCCGATCTATGCCCTGCCCATGAGTACCGTTTTCGATCGGTCGGCGGGAACCGCTCGATCGCGTAACGGAGCATCGTGCGCGGCATGACCTTGTACCGAGGTCTCAGATACCGTCGCAGCGCGGCCTCGTCGCGCTTGCCGGCCTCACGCAGCAGCCACCCGACCGCCTTGTGAATCAGATCGTGACCGTCGTGCAGCAGGAGGTCGGCGATCCTGAACGTCTCGTCGATCTCACCGTGACGCAGAAAATCGAACGTCGAGACGATCGCAATCCTCCGCTCCCACACCAGACGCGATCGCGCCAGCTTCTTCAGCGGCGTGCGGCTTCGCTCCCTGAGCCATGGACCGACGATGTAGGCGGCGGAGGCGTCGACGAGATCCCAGTTGTTGATGAAGGCGGTGTGTGAGAGGTAGAAGCCGTGGATGCGTCGCCGCTCGGCCTCGTCGCCACGCGAGAACGCGTCCACGAGCAGGAGGAGCGCCAGCGCGCGTTCTTCGTGAATCGGCGATCGCAGCAGCGTCCTGATGGCGGGCAGCGACGCGCCGCGGCACTCCCGGCAGACGGCACGCAGCGCGGGCACCTTGACGCCGATGAAGACGTCTCCTTCGCCGTACTCGCCGGGCCCGGTCTTGAAGAACCGCTGCAGGATGGCGACGCTCGCGGGATTGGCTTTCGCCCGCAGCTTTTTTCGAATGGCGGCCGCGGTGGGTCGGGACGATGTCACCGCTCGTACGATTCCCGGCGCGCCGATGCGGATTGGCGGACCATGAACTTCTGCGGATTGGCCCAGAAGAGCGCGCGCAGCTCGGTGAGGCTCGATGCGCCGCCGTAGCTGATCGACGAGCAGAGGTGCTTGATCATGTCGCGCACGATCGTGCGCACCGAGCCTCGCGCCGGGACGCTGATCTCCATCCCTTCCGCGCCGATCGCTTCCAGCTCGACGTTGTCGGCGTCCTCGACGTCCAGGCGGTCGCGGATCGCCTCGATCGAGGCCATGCCGCGCAGCACCTTGAACGGCACCTTGACGGTCTTCTGCGATTCGGGCAGCAGCACGGACTTGTGGACGATTTCGCCCGGTGCTTCTTCGGTTCCGGCAAACGCGCTGCCCAGCATCGCGCTAGTCGCCGCCGAACACCAGCGCCTCCGCCAGCGCGCCGTGGCGCTTGATGCCGCCGTCGGCGATGATCGGCACGCCGAGTCGCCGACCGCGAGCGCGGCACTCGACGAGCGCCTGCAGCTGCGGCACGCCGAAGCTCGTCGTCATGCGCGTCGTGCAGCCGCCGCCCGGACCGATGCCGACCTTGATGCCGTCGGCGCCTCGCTCGAGCAGGAACCGGTGCCCCTTCGGCGGTGGCGACGTTGCCGGCGATCATCTCGACGTCGCCGAACCGCTTCCGGAACTCCGACATCGCGCGTTCCATGACGACCGAGTGGCCGTGCGCGATGTCGATGACGAGGACGTCCACGCCGGCGCGAATCAGTTCCGCGGCACGCTCGAGGTAGTCGCCCGTTGCGCCGATCGCCGCGCCGACACGCAGGCGGCCCTGATCGTCGCGCGTCGCAAACGGCAGCCGTCGCTGGTGCATCAGGTCCCGCGCGGTGATCAGCCCGATCAGCCGGCCGTCGTCGTCGACGAGCGGCAGCTTCTTGACCTTGCGCTCCACCATCGGATGCGCTCGGCCTCGTCGGCGACGAAGCGGACCGCTCGGTGCAGCACGAGGCGATCGAGCGGCGTCATGCGGTCGGACACGTGGTGCATCGAGACGGTTCACGAACCGCATGTCCCGTTCGGTGAGCAGGCCCAGCAGCCGGCGGTCGTCGTCGACGACCACGAGCGTGCCGACCCGCGATCGCGCCATCAGCGCCGCGGCCTCGGCAAGCGAGGCGTCCGGCCCGATGCTGTACGGATCCCGATGACGCCGTGCTGCGTCCGCTTGACGATTCTCGACCTCGCGCACCTGCGGATCGATCTCGCCGGGACGGAAGCCGCGATCGATGATGCCGATGCCGCCCTCTTCGGCCTGGACGATGGCCATCGGCGCGCGCGTCACCGTGTCCATGTTGGCCGAGACGATCGGCCGCTTCAGCGTGATGCGTCGCGACAGCTGGCACGACAGATCGATGGCGGCCGGATCGCGGCGGACGAGCACGCTGCGCTGCGGCGCAAGGATGAAGTCGTCGAACGTGCAGCCGCGGACCATGTCGAGGACGCGCGTCCGGTTGCTGGATCGAGGAGCGGGAAGGGGCATTGCGGTTCGGATTGCGGATTGCCGATGCATTGGTTGATTGCGGATTGTTGATTGTATTGCGGATTGCGGATTGAATGCGGATCGGTAATCCGCACTCACCAGTGCAACTAATCCCAATCTGAGCAGATCCGCAATCTGACGAAGTGCCAATCTGCAATCCGCAATCCGCAATCCGCAGTATTACCTGCCGATCGCCAGCAGCTCCTTGTCAGTGCGCCAGTACCAGACTGCCGTCAACCAGCGCGGGCGACGCGAGCGTGCGGGCGTTCAGCCGGTTGACGTGGAGCAGCTTGAACTCGCGTCCCGTCGCGAGCACGAACGTCTCGCCCATGTCGTTCGTGAAGTACACCTTGTCGTCGACGACGACTGGCGAAGCCGAGAAGCTCTCGCGCGCCGCCTCGCCCAGCCGGCCCTGCCAGAGCACGACGCCGGTCTTGGCGTCGTACGCCGTCGCGATGCTGACCATGTCGTTGACCATGTAGAGCACGCCGTCGTGCAGCAGCGGCGACGGCACGAACGGCGATCCCTTCGCCGCCTTCCACGCGACGTGCGTCGACGTCACGTCCCCGAGCCGCCCGGCCGAATCGCGAGCGTCGGACCCGCACGTCCGGACGAGCAGAAGACCATCCCTTCGCCGACGACCGGCGTCGGAATGACCTCGAACAGGTTGCCGGCAGCGCTCCACAGTTCCGTGCCGGAGTCCGGATCGTACGCGTACACGCGCGCATGCTGCTGACGATGACCTCGTCGCGCGTCACCGGCGCGAATCGCGATCGGCGTGCCCCACCCGACCTGCTCGCTGCCGCGGCGTGCGCCAGACGTTCTTGCCGGTTGCCGAATCGAACGCCGCGACGAAGGAGCCCTCGCTGCCGCGATGATCCTGGTAGAGGATGATGCGATCCTTGTAGAGCAGGGGCGAGCCGGCGGTGCCGTGATACGCCTGCGAGCGCACCGAGGTTGCGGTGCCAGACGACCTTGCCCTTGAAATCCACGGCGATCAGCCCGTGATTGCCCAGGTAGGCATAGCACGCGTTTGCCGTCGGTCGACGGCGTGCCCGACGCGTGGCCGTTCTTGGGTTGCTGTACTCGACCGGCCCGTTCGGCGCGAATGCCTCCCAGAGCTGCTTTGCCGTCGCTGCGTCTGAACGCGACGATCGACTTTCCGCGCCCCATCGTCGTACGACGAGGCGAGGAAGATGTTGATCCCCCCAGACGATGGGCGAGGAATTGCCGTTGCCGGGAACCGGAACCTTCCAGCGGCACGTTCTGGGTCTCGGACCAGGTGTCGACGTAGCCGGTTCCCGTCACGCAGACCCTGACCGGACGGTCCGCGCCAGCGCGGCCAGTATTTCTGCGCCTCCCCGTACGGGACGACCATTTCGACAGGGCTCACGCTGCGCTGGCGGGGGCTGCCAGCGCGACAGCGAACAAGAGGCACAGTAAACGCATAGTCAGGCCATTCTATGGTGCTCACGCCTCCAGTCAATGCTGGCGGGATGGAGGCGCGAACGGCAGGGGCGGCGGCGACGTAAAGTAACGCCATGCTGCAGGATCTCCGCTACGCCTTCCGCACGCTGATCGCAAGCCCCGGATTCACGGTGGTCGCGCTGGCATCCCTCGCCGTCGGCATCGGCATCAACACCACGATCTTCACGATCGTCAACGCGGTGCTGCTGCGGCCCTTCCCGGTGACCCAGCCCGAGGCGCTCGTCGACATCTACACCACGAGCGACGTCGACCATTCCACCTCGTCGTGGCTCGACTACCGCGATCTGCGCGGACACGACGTCGTTCGACGGCGTGATCGGCCACAGCCTGATGTTCGCGAACGTCAGCCGCGACGGACGATCGCGCCTCGTGATGGGCGAGGTCGTGACCGCGAACTACTTCGACGTGCTCGGAGTGCGACCGGCGCTCGGCCGGACGTTCGCGTCGAACGAGGACGCGATCGAAGGCGGCAATCGCGTGGCGGTGCTGGGTTACGGGTTCTGGCGACGCGAGTTCGGGGGCGACGCGTCGGCGATCGGCCGGTCGATCCGGATCCGTGGGCTCGACTACACGATCGTCGGCATCGCCCCGGCGCGATTCAACGGCATGACGCCGGGACTCTCTGCGGATCTCTGGGTTCCGGCGTCGATGGTGGACGAGGTCGAGCCGGTCGGCATGAACGACACGGTGCCGTCGCCGACCGGCCAGACGCGGCTGCAGCGCCGCGGGCAACGCTGGATGTTCCTGAAGGGGCGGCTCAAGCCCGGCGACTCGTCGGCGCAGGCGCAGGCCGACGTCTCGGCGGTGATGTCCCGGCTCGCGGGCGAGCATCCGGCCACGAACAAGGACCGGCGAGGGATTGTCGTCCCGGCGTCCGACGTGCGGATCCATCCGCTCATCGACGGCGCGCTCGTGCCGGCCGGAGCGCTGCTCATGGTCGGCGTCAGCCTCGTGCTCGTCATCGCGTGCGCCAATATCGCCAACATGCTGCTCGCGCGGGCCACGGTCCGCTCGCGCGAGATGGCGATCCGGCTCGCGATCGGCGCGAGTCGCGGGCGAATCATCCGGCAATTGCTGACCGAAAGCGGGGTCCTGGCTCTGGTCGGCGGTCTGTTCGGCCTCCTCCTCGCGCGGTGGAGCATCGCGCTGCTGGTGGCGTTCCAGCCACCGCTCCCTGTCGCGCTCTCGCTCGACGTCGCCCCGACTGGCGCGTGTTCCTGTTCGCGCTGTTCACCTCGCTCCTGACCGGCGCCATCTTCGGCCTCGCGCCGGCGCTGCAGTCCACGCGGCCGGACCTGGTGACGGCGCTGAAGATCGACGTTGCGGCGGGACGGGGCCGCGGGCGCTTCGGTCTCCGCACGGCACTGGTCGTCGGGGAGGTGGCGGTCTGCTTCGTGCTGCTCGTCGCCGCAGGCCTTCTCGCGCGCAGCTTCGCGGCGGCGCGCGTCGCCGACGTCGGCTTCGACACGCGACGGTCTGGCGGTCACGACCGTCGATCTGGCGATGCACCGTTACTCGACGGCCAGGGGCACGGAGTTCTATCGGGACGCGCTCGCGCGGCTGCGGACGCTCCCCGGCGTCACGTCCGCTGCGCTCGTCGAGCGCTTGCCGTTCTCGCCGAACGTCCATGCGCAACGATTCTTCATCGATGGACGCGTCTTCCCTGCTGACGACCGCGGCGCCACGATCGACGTGACCCGCGTCAGTGACGACTATTTCGAGACGATGGGCGTGCGCCTCCTTCAGGGCCGCGACTTCGACGAGCGCGACACCCCCACCTCGCCTGGCGTCGTCATCGTCAACGACACGATGGCACGGCGGTACTGGCCGGGCGAGTCGGCGATCGGAAAGCGGATTCGCGTTCGCGCCGTGGACGGACCCGCGTTCGAGGTCGTCGGTGTGGCGACGGATCACAAGGTGCGGACGGTCGGAGAAGCGCCGAGACCGTTCGTGCACTTCTCGCGCAACCAGGCCTACAACCCGAGCGCCACGCTCATCGCGCGCACAGGTGGCGACGCGGGCGCGCTCGTGCAGGCGATGCGACGCGAGCTGATCGCGATCGAACCGGATCTGGTGTTCCTCGAGAACCACACGATGGAGTCGGCGATCGCTGTGACGCTGTTTCCGACGCGGATGGGGGCGGTCGTGCTGGCACGTCGCCGGCGTCATCGCGCTGCTGCTCGCGTCGATCGGGCTCTACGGCGTCATCGCGTTCTCGGTCAGCCGCCGCACGCGCGAGATCGGCATCCGCATGGCGCTCGGCGCCAGCCAGCGCGGCGTCGTCGGGCTGGTGCTTCGTCAGGGCATGACGCTGGTGGTCGCGGGCCTGGCAGCCGGAACGGTGCTCGCTCTCATCGCTCACGCGGGCCATGCAGGGCGCGCTCTACGGGATCGGCGCGGCCGATCCCGTGACTTACGCGGGCGCTATCGTGCTGCTCGGCATCGTCGCGCTCGCCGCCAACCTGATTCCTGCGCGGCGCGCGGCCCGGGTCGACCCGATGCGCGCCTTGCGGACGTCCTGATCCGGCGCGCCAGATGTCGTCGTCGGCTTTGACACTGATCGAACACTCACTTCGCGAGCGGCTGGCGGGCACGCTGCCGGGATTGCAGGCTCAACTGAGGTTCGCGCCGTCGCCGCCGCGCTCCGGATGGCAAGCCGGCCACTTTCCCGAGGATTCCCGAGCGGCCGCTGCCCTGCTGCTGGTCTACCCGCGCGAGGGTGACGTCGCGATACCCCTGACGGTCCGGTCGAGTGGACTGGCCAGGCACGCCGGACAGATCAGCCTGCCCGGCGGCGCGACGGATCCCGGCGAAACGCTTGTCGAAGCGGCGTTGCGGGAAGCGTTCGAGGAAATCGGCGTCGATCCCTCGGAGGTTCGCGTTCTCGGAGAGCTGACACCCGTGCACGTCCTCGTCAGCGGCTTCACGATCCATCCGATCGTCGGCGTCACGAATCGCCGCCGGACTTCGTCGCGGCGCCCGATGAGGTCGAAGAGATCCTCGAAGTGTCGCTCGACGATCTGCGGGATGCGTCTCGAATCGGTCGCGGCGTGCGGATACGCGAGGGCGTGGCGGTGGAATATCCGTACTTCGATCTACTGGGCCATCAGGTCTGGGGTGCGACGGCGATGGTGCTGGGAGAGTTCATCTGCTCATCTGATCGGATCGGCGCTCGGCGTTCGGCGTTCGGCGCTCGGAACCACGCGCTGGGCGTTCGGGGGGTTACTTCCGGATTGCGAACAGGTTGCGCGACCCGCGGATGTAGATCGTCCCGCCAGCCAGCGCGACCGACGCGTACACCGGTTCGCCGAGCGAATTGGTCCGCAGAATCTCGTGCGTCGGGCCGGTCTTGATCACGAACGTGTCGCCTTCCTCGCTCGTCGCCAGCAGCCGATCGCCATACGCCACGAGCGACGCAAAGAACGTCGACGGCACCGGCGGACGGCCACCCTCGTAGACCACCTTGCCGCTCACGGCTTCGAGGCAGGTGATGATCCCGGTGTCGGTCATCAGGTAGAGGTAGTGCCCGTAGAGGATCGGCGACGGAACATAGGCCGTCCCTTTCTGGTACCTGCCACAGGACGAGCGGCGATTCCGTCAGGTCCCCTTCTCCGCCAAGCTTGATGGCCATGGCGCGCTTCGCCTGGCTGCCTGCGGTCAGAATCACGAGCCCGTTGCCCGCCACCGCGCTCGGGATCGGATGGCTCTGCACGCCTCGCGCTCTCCACAGCTCTTTTCCGGTCCTCGGGTCGTACGGCACGACGAGCTCCGCGCCTGACGTCACCAGCTCTGTCCGCTCGGCGGTCTTGACGAGGATCGGCGTCGCCCAGCTGCGCCTGTTCGTTCGCTCCTGCCGCCAGACCTCGCTGCCGTCCTTGCATCCAGCGCGACGATGTACGAACCGGTACCCATCTCTTGATCGCACTGGAGGATGAGCAGGTTCTCGTAGATCACCGGGGAGGTACCCGGACCGAGACCGGCCTTGATGATCCCGCCGAGCGTCTTCTTCCAGAGCTAGCTTGCCGCTGAAGTCGTACGCGTAGAGGCCGGCGGACTCGAAGAATGCGTAGACGACCTTGCCGTCCGTCACCATCGTGGGCGAGGCATACGTATTCTTTCGATGCCGATCGTCGGCCATCACCCCTTCGTAGGGCGTGTGCTCCCAGACCTGCTTGCCGGTCTTGGCATCGAACGCGAGCACTTTGAGGGTGTAGAGGTGATTGGAACCGACGCTGTCGGGGTGCAGATAGCCGGGCTTCAGATCGAATCCGAGATGGACCGGAGGCTTGTGTCCCTCAGGCGCTTTTCCACCTTCGACCGACGTCGTCAGGAATACCCGATCGCCCCACACGATGGGCGACGAATGGCCGCTGCCGGGAATGGGCGTTTTCCACGCGATGTTCTTGTCGGGAGCGTCAGTGCCCGCCGACCATTCTTCAGGGAAGCTCGCTGCCGGCGATACGCCCGATCCGTCCGGTCCTCGCCACTGCGGCCAGTTGTCGTCGACCCGCGCGCGCGTCCCGACAGACAACCCGGTAACGAGAATGGCGGCGACCAGCCAGAGTCTTTTCATGGCAATTAAGATACTGCATTCCCGGGCGATTCACCGGTACTGGGGTCAGGGTTCGTTTCTGAGCGCCGTCAGCGGGTCCACCATCGTCGCCCGTCGAGCCGGCAGATAACAGGCCGCGGCGGCAACGATCGCCAGCAGTGCGGAAACGCTGGCGAACGTAAGCGGGTCGAATGCGCTTACCTCGAACAGCAGCGTGGACATGACACCGGTCAGCAGGGCAGCCCCGGCGAGGCCGGCCACGATGCCGAACGCGACGGGCACGAGACCCTCGCGCAGGACGAGCCGGAGCACGTGACCGGATTCCGCGCCGAGCGCCATCCTGAGACCGAGCTCGCCCCGGCGCTGGCTCACCGAATACGCCATCACGCCGTACAAACCAACGGCCGCAAGGGTCAGCGCCAGCGCGGCAAACACGCCGAGCATGACCATGCGGAACCTCGGCTGTGCAACCGACGCGGCGACCATGCGGTCCGCCGTCTGCACGTTCGTCATCGCGAGCTCGCGATCGATGAGCGCGACCTGCGACCGGATGGCGGGCAGCAGTGCAACAGGATCGCCCGCGGCCCGCACGAACACAGTCATCTCGTCCGAGGCGTACTGCGACTGCGGAACGTAGACCACGGGCACCGGCGCCGCTTCCAGCGTCCGGATCTTCACGTCGCCGACTACGCCGACGATCTCACGCTCGCCCTCGCGCTCGCCAAGGCTGACGTGAATCCGGATTCGCTTGCCGATCGGATCCTCGCCGGGCCAGTAGCGTCGGGCGGCCTCGTCGCTCAGGATCGCCACGTGAAGTGACTGCGTCGAATCGGCATTCGTGAACCATCGCCCGCGGCGAAGCGGAATGCGCACGGCTTCGATATAGCCGGGCGTCGCAGACCTGACCTGCATGCGCTGATCGTCGGTATCCTCGCGGCCGACGATCGAGAACGTCCCGCCGAACCCGCCCCGGCCCGAGAGCGGCGGGCGCATCACCGCCCCGGCGGCAACGACGCCCGGCTGGGCCGCGAGGTTGTCGATCGCGGTCCTGTAGAAAACGGCCAGCGCCGCGGAGTCCGGATACCGCGCCTCCGGCAGCGCGACGTTCAGCGACACGACGTTGGATGGATCGAATCCCGGGTTCACGCTGCTGAGGCGCTCGAAGCTGCGGATCGTCAGGCCGGCGCCTGTGAGCAGCACGAGCGCGAGCGCCACCTCGCCGGCGACGAGCAGGCTGCGGAACGTCCGTCGGCCCGGCGTCGAGCCGCCGTCCCGTCTGGCGTCCTTCAGGAACGCCGAGAAGATCCGGGCGCGACGTGTAGACGGCGGGCGCGACGCCGAACACCAGACCCGACAGCACCGACACAAGCACGCTGAACAAGAGCACGAAGCCGTTGATGTCGACCGCCGACGATCGCGGCAGGTCCTGGGGCAGCGCGGTCGACAGCGCGCGCACGCCCCAGGCCGCCAGCAGCATGCCGAGCGCGCCTCCAACGAGCGAGAGCAAAACGCTTTCGGCAATCAGCTGCCTGACGATGCGCCACCGGCCTGCACCCAGCGCGCAGCGAACCGCAATCTCGGCGCGACGGCTCGCAGCCCTTGCCAGCAGCAGGTTCGACACGTTGACGCAAGCAATCAGCAGGACGAAGCTGACGGCGCCGAGCAGCATCAGGAGCGGACGGCGGACGTCACCTACCATCGCGTCGATCACGGGCTGTACCCAGACGCCGTACCCCTGCACCGATGGAAACTGCCGCGCGATCGACTGCTCGATGGCGGCCAGGTCCGCGTTTGCCTGCTCGACCGTCACGCCTGCCTTCAGCCGCGCGACGACGTTGAGATAGTGCGCGCCGCGCTGATTCGGCCGCGTATCGCGATCGGTGAGCACGAGCGGAAACCAGAGATCGATCTCGCCCGGGAACGTGACGCCGCGGGCCATGACGCCGACGACTTCGTAATCCCGTCCGTCGAAGGTCAGAGGCCGGCCGACAATGGCACGATCGCCGCCGAAACGACGCTGCCACAACCCATGACCGAGCACGACGACCCGCGGGCCTCCGGGCTGTTCCTCGTCCGGCCGAAACCCTCGTCCGAGAAACGGCGAGACGCCCAGGACCCCGAACAGGTCCGCGCCGACGTCCGCACCATCCAGGCGTTCCGGATCGAACCCGCCGCCAAGGGTCGTCGTCGTGTCGTTGTAGGCCGCGATGGCCGCCAGGGTGCGGTTCTGCGCTTTCCAGTCGATGAAATTCGGTGGCGAGACCGTCGTCAGCGCGCCGCGCGCGGTCTCGTTGATCTCGACGATTCGACCGGGAGCGGTGTAGGGTAAGGGTCGAAGCAGCACGGCGTGGATCACGCTGAAAATCGCCGTGTTCGCCCCGATGCCCAGCGCCAGCGCAACGGCGGCAATGGCTGTAAACCCGGGTGTTTTCCGCAACATCCGGCCGGCGAAGCGAAGATCGTTCAGCATGCGCGCATGCTAAAGGGAAAAGGGACAAGGGAGAAGGGAAAAGGGATGAAGATGCAGATCTGGCTGGTCATCGCGCTGCTGATCACAGGATCGCCGCAGGCTGCTCAAACGACGGCGAATGACGAGCTGTGGGAAGCCGCGCGCGCGGGCGACGTCGCGAGGGTGCAGAAAGCGCTCGCCAGCGGCGCGGACGTGAATGCCAAGGCCCGCTACGACATGACGGCGCTGGCGTTCGCCGCTGACAAGGGGCACATCGACGTCGTCCGGCTGCTGCTCGACAAAGGCGCGGCCGTCAACGGAACCGACACCTTCTACAAAGCCCGGGCGATCGACCTCGCGCTCCAGAACGGGCACCGCGCGGTCGCGAAGCTCCTGCTCGAGCGCGGCTCGCTCGGCGCGTCGACGGCGCTGATGACCGGACTGCAGACCGACGACGCCGCGCTGGTGAAGCAGGCGTTGTCGTCATCGGAGCTGACGGCGGCAAACCTGAATGCCGCGCTGGCGGTCGCGAAGAAAATGAACCGGACGGACGCAACCGCGGCCATCACGGAGAAGCTCGCGTCCATGCCCGCGGCGCCCAACGTGACGGTCGAGCGATCCGTCCTCGAGTCCTACGTCGGCAGCTACCGGAACGAGTCCGGTTTCTCGATCGCGATCGCGTTCGCGGGCGACTCGCTCACGGCAACGGTGGCGGGCCAGCAGCCGATGACGCTCGTTCCCGTGTCGCAGACCAGCTTCAACCTCGCGGAAGTCGATGGCGTCAACATCTCCTTCTCCGGGCGTGGCGGCATGATCGAAAACGCCGTCGTCGTGCAGAACAACAACACGACGACGCTCGCGAGAGTTCCTGCGGGCGCGCCCGCAGCGGCTCCACCAGCCGTCAGCGCGGCGGCCACGGCGCCGACGCCAACGGCCACACCACCAGCGCCGCTGCCTCCGGCCAAGCGGACTGCGGCGCGCCCGTGGCCCGCGTTCCGCGGTGACAACGCGATGGGCAACGGCGACGGACAGGGCGCGGTGAGCGAATGGAACCTCGCGACCGGACGCAACGTGCGCTGGAAGACGCCCGTGCCCGGCATCGCGATCTCGAGCCCGATCGTCTGGGGCGATCGTGTGTACGTCACGACGGCAATCAGCTCCGCGTCGGACAAGACGTTCCGCACGGGACTCTACGGAGACGTCAAGCCCGTGGACGACGTGTCGCAGCACACGTGGAAGATCTACTGCCTGGACAAAGCGACCGGAAAGACGCTCTGGGAACGGACCGCGCTGACCGGAGTGCCCAAGACCAAACGGCACCCCAAATCGACGCAGGCGAGCTCCACGCCGGTGACCGACGGGAAGCGCGTCGTGGCGGTCTTCGGGACCGTCGGCGTACTGGCGGCGTGGGACACGAACGGAACGCCGCTGTGGACGACGAACATCGGCGTGATCGACAGCGGCTGGTTCCTCGATCCGGCGTATCAATGGGGGCACTCGAGCTCGCCCATCATCTACCGCAACACGGTGATCCTCCAGGCGGACGCCCAGAAGGGTTCCTATGTCGCGGCGTACGACCTGGCATCCGGCAAGGAGCTCTGGCGGACCGCGCGCGAGGAGATCCCGACGTGGGGCACGCCGACGATCCTCAGCGCCACGGATCACGACGAGGTCGTCACGAACGGGACGAAGATCCGCGGCTACGATGCGAAGGACGGCAAGCAGCTGTGGACGCTTGGACCCAACTCCGAAGTCACGGTAGGCACGCCGGTCGTCGGCGACGGACTCGTCTATGTGACCGGCGGCTACCCGCCCGTCAGGCCGGTGTACGCGATCCGGCCAGGCAGTTCGGGCGACATCTCGCTGGCCAAGGGCGTGACGTCGAGCGACGCCATCGCGTGGAGCAACACGGCCGGCACCTACATCCCCACGCCGATTGTGTACGACGGCTTGCTCTATACCCTGGACAACAGCGGCGTGCTGACCGCGTACGACGCAAAGACCGGTGAGCGAGCGTACAGAGCGCGCGTCGGCACGGGTGGAGCGTTCACGGCGTCACCCGTGGCGGCCGATGGTCGCTTGTTCATCGCCAACGAAGACGGCGACGTCTTTGTCGTCCGCGCCGGTCGCACGTTTCAGGAGCTGGCGAAGAACGAGATGAAGGAAGTGATTCTCTCGACGCCGGCGATCTCGGACGGGCTCATCGTCATCAGGACGCTGGACCATGTGTATGCGATTGGGGAGAAGTAACAGCAGGTGTCCGCGAACGCCGCCGGCGCACGTCAGCCGGCTCGAGGCTCCCGCTTCGCGACACGGAAAAATGGCCTCTGCGCGCGCGTGCTGACGACGCCGGCGGCGGCTCGGGTGATCCGTGCACTGGTAAAGATCGGTTGGGCACCGGGGTTGTCCGAACGCTGGAAGCGAAACAGCGCCCGCCGATCGGTTTCGCTGCGAGGCCATTTTAGGGGCTGCGGTGATCGTGTCGCTCAGAGGTCGCTCGTCCCGCCGACGTGCGCCGACGGCATGAACGTCACGCGTTGCGTGTCGCGCAGCCGAACGCTCGAGCGGGCTGGTCGGCTCGGGCCCGCCTCCGCTCGCACGTGAAGTTCGCGAGCTACTGCGAGGCACGCCGCAGCCTTGGCGAAGGCGGCCGATCTTGAGCGCCGTGATCAGCGTCAGGCCGTAAAACAGGCCCGGAGCGGTTCCGATCGCCGGCGGCGCGGTTTCGCCACCAGCGGTCGGGCCATCCGGCCGCCCAACCGATGCTTTACGGCGTCCGGATTACCCGAGCCCGCCTGCGCTCGCAACGCGAAGAACGCGAGCGAGGCACGCCGTAGCGTTCGCGGAGGCGGCCGCCGACGCGACCGTCAGGCACGCCGCGAGGGCCCGTTTTTCCACGGCGCGAAGCGGGAGGCCCGAGGCGACCAGCCCGCTCGAGCGTTCGGCGCCCTCGCAACGCTCCACGTGTGCCGGCGGCGTTCGCGGACCGTACTTCCACGGCCACGACCCCGCGAAGGGGAGGCCCTCGCGCCTACGACCGGAGCACGGTCGCTTCGTCGATACGCATCGCGCGCACGGCGGGGGACGCGCCGGCGAGCAGCGCGACGGCGACGAGCACGATTGCGACCGCGGAGTACGTGAGCGGATCCGCGGCCCCGACGCCGAAGAGCTGTCCGGACAGCCCGCGTGTCAGGACGACCGCGGCGGCCGGCGTCTCGACGTTCCGACCTACCGAGTCTCCGACCTACCGACCTACCGAGCCTCCGACCTACCGAGCGCCGAGCCCCCAGCGCCGACCGCCGGCTACTCCGTCCGCATGGCCGTCATCGGATCAATCGTGGCGGCCCGGCGCGCGGGCAGCATTCCGGCCGCGAACGCGACGGCGAGGAGCAGGACGACGGCGCCGGCGAGCGTCGCCGGATCGTGCGGAGACAGACCGAACAGCTCCGACTCGACCTTTCTGGTGAGGTAGAACGCACCGATCAAGCCGACACCGATGCCGACACCGGCCAAAAGCGCGACCTCTTTCAGCACCAGCCACAGCACGCGCGTTCGTTCGGCGCCGAGCGCGATGCGGATGCCGATCTCGCGCGTGCGGCGCGCGACGGCATAGGACATCACGCCGTAGAGTCCGACGGCGGCGAGCAGCGTCGCCAGCCCGCCGAACGCTATCGACAGCGCGGCAACCATCCGTTCGACGAACAGCGATTCCGAGACCTGCGCGGCCATCGTCTTCATGTCGAAGATCGGCATGTTCGCGATCGAGCCGCTGGACGGCCTGGCGGACGCCCGTGGCTGCGGCCTGCGCGTCGCCGCTCACACGGACGTCGAACGTCAGCTCGGTCAGGCTCTCGTCCTGACGATACGGGATGTACAGCATAGCGTGGCGGCGCCTGCGGTCATCTGCAGCGTCCGCAGGTCCCTGACGACCCCGACGATCTCGATGTCCGTCGCCTTGTCGCGACCGAAACCAAACCGTCGTCCGATCGGATTCGTCGTCGCCGAAAAAGTACCGCGCCATCGTCTGGTTGATGATCGCCACGCGCGGCGCGCCCATCACGTCCTTGTCGGTGAACTCGCGGCCCGCGATCAGCGGTACGCCCATCGTCGCGAAGTATCGAGGCCCGATGCCATCGACCGACGGGTTCATGTCCTCGCCCTCTTTGCGTTCGTACCCGTCGACTTTGATGGTCATGCCCCAGCCGTTGCCGGTGAACGGGCCGATTTCGGACATCGATACGCTGCGCACTCCGGGCAACCCGGCGATCGCAGACTGGATCTGTTCGTACAGCTGGACCGATCGCTCGACGCTGTAGCCGCTGAGCGACGGATCCATCGAAAAGGTCAGCAGGCTGTCGACCTGGAATCCCGTGTCTACAGTACGCAGGTTGTACAGGCTGCGCGCAAACAGCCCCGCGCCGGCGAGCGAGGAGCATCGACAGCGCCACCTGGCCGACCACGAGCGCCCGGCGCACGCGTGCCTGACGGCCGCCACCCGCGACGGCGCCCGCCTCTTCCTTGAGCGCCGTCGTGACCGCCGGCCGTGTCGCCGCAAGCGCGGGCATGATGCCGAACACGAGCGCCGTCACGAGCGCGAGCAGGATCGTGAAGCCGATGACCCGCAGATCGGGAGTGGGCTGCAGCGTCTGCGCGGATTGATCGCCGGGGAGAACGGCCAGTAGCAGCCGACCCGTCCACGCAGCGAAGACGAGGCCGACAACGGCGCCTGAAAACGCAAGCAGAAGACTCTCGATCAGGTGCTGTCGCACGATGCGGCCGCGACCCGCGCCAAGCGCGAGGCGGACGGCGATTTCCTTCTGGCGCGACGTCGAGCGCGCGAGCAGCAGGTTGGCTACGTTCACGCAGGCGATGAGCAGCACGACGCCGACCATGCTCATGAGCACGAACAGCGGCTTCGAGAACTGGCTGCGCAGGTCGGACAGGCCGCGCCACCCTGGAAGCACGTCGAGATGTTTGTTGACGAAAGCGTTCGCGGAACGTCCCTGACGGGATGCTCGTGATCGCCTCGATTTCCGCCGCGTTGATCTGCCGGTAGACCACGTTCAGCTGAACCTCGGCCTGCGTGACGGTGACGCCCGGCTTCAGCCGTCCCATGAGGTTCAGCCAGCGGCTGCGCCGGTTGTCGAGGTCGTTCCAGGTCGGCGTCATCTGCGCCTTCATCATCACCGGGACCATGACGTCGCGGCTGGAACCGACCTCGATGCCCGTGAAACCACGCTCCGACACGCCGACGATGGTGAGCGGATGGCCGTTGACGAGGATCGACTGGTTGAGCACCGACGGATCGCCGGCGAAGCGTCGCTGCCAGTAGCCGTAACTCAGCACCGCGATGGGATGCGCGCCAGGCGTGCGATCGTCCGCGGCGCTGAACATCCGGCCGATCGCGGGCCTCACCCCCAGCACCTCGAAGTAGTTGCCCGTCACGAGCTCCCCCGACGCGCGCTCGGACTTGCCCTGCCAGACGACAGTCATGGCGGACGGGCATTCGCGCGATCAGTCCTGACAGGACCTCGTTCCGATCGCGGAGGTCCGTGTACATCGGGTACGAGAACGTCTGGTTGTTCATCGTCCGGCCCTGGAACGCGCCGGGGCCGTCGAGCAGGACGAGCTGACGCGGCTCGCGCACGGGCAGCGCGCGCAGGAGCACCTGGTCCATCAGCGAGAAGATCGCGGCGTTGGCGCCGATCCCCAGCCCGAGCGTAAGGATGACGATAACGGTGAAGCCGGGGTTCTTGCGCAGGCCGCGCGCGGCGTACCGGATCTCCTGTCCGAGACTTCGCATGATGATTGCCTTTCGTCTCCCTGGCCCCCGGTCTCTGGCCTCGGATCTACGAAGCCCTTAGTACAAGACCTAAGACGTCGATCGGGGCACAAAGGTTGGCCTTTTGTCCCCGGGCCGTTTTTCATTATCTTTGTGCTTCCGTGCCTTCGTTTTTGAGCACCCGGTTCACAGAACTGCACCCGGCCAGGCGTTTCGGGATCGCCGCCTCCATTGCGCTGTCCGCCGCGTGCACCCTGATCCCCCATCCGGGTGCACGATCGCCAGTCCCTCGGACGGTCTCGACGTTCAGCATCGCCGGCCAGTTCAGCATCCTGCCGCTGGGGCGGTTCCCGCCCGTCATCGGGCTGGAGTTCGGGGGGATCTCCGGGATCGTGTCCCGGGCGGGGGGCACCGAGCTGCTCGGAATCTCAGACGCTCACAACGGCACGCGCGTCTACCGTTTCAAGGTCGAAGGCACCGGGAGCTCGTTCCGCGTGACTCCCGTAGACGTCATCCCGTTCGAGATGATTGCCGGCGTCGAGGACACGGATCCCGAATCGCTGGTGGTCTTGCCGAACGGTGGTGTTCTGGTTGCGTCGGAAGGCATCGGATCGAGGCAGCCGCGGCTTGCTCCAGCGTTGACCGAGTTCGGCCCGCACGGAGAGTTCCTGCGGCAGCTCGATCTCAGGATGCACTTCGTGCCGACACCCAACGGGACGATCGAGCGCGGGGTCAGGCAGAACGAGGGGTTCGAGAGCCTGGCCATCTCGCCCGACCGAAAGCGGATCTACACCGCGGTTGAAACCTCGCTCGTGCAGGACGGTCCGGCGCCGACGTTCGAGGCGGGCGCGCGGTCGCGGATCCTCGAGTACGTGGCCCGGCACGACACGTACGTGCCGGCCCGCGAATTCGTCTACGAGGTCGACCCCGTCGTCAAGCCGCCGTTCGCTCATGGATTCTTCATCAACGGCCTGGTCGAGCTGCTCGTGATCGACGGCTCCACGCTGCTCGCGCTCGAACGGGGCTACGTCGAAGAAGCCGGGGGGACAGGCCGCAACATGAACAAGATCCGCCTCTATCGCGTCACGCTCACCGGTGCCACGGATGTCTCCGGCATAGAATCGCTCGCCGGCCAGACCCGCATCGTTCCGGTGACCAAGACGCTCCTGGTGGATCTCGGCGACCTCCAGGGGCTCGATCCCGCGCTCCTCGCGACCGCCCTGGACAACTTCGAGGGTATGGCGCCCGGCCCACGGCTGCCCGACGGACGGCAGACCCTGATCCTCGTCAGCGACGATAATTTCAACAAAGTGCAACGCACGTGGTTCCTGATGCTGGCTATAAACTAAGAAGCTGTCTCATAAACCTGCCGCTCGTTTCACGGCGCGAGCGAGCGTGGCGAGCGAGCCACGCGACCGGAGCGCGCCGGCGAAGCGGCGCGCGACCCTTCGACAGGCTCAGGGTCGCCCTGAGCGACGTCGAAGGGCGAGAGAGCGTGTCGGGGAGTCCGAGGGGCAGAGCCCCTCGGAGAGACCAGTGAGGTTGAGGACATGAATGCACCCGTCGTCGAGGCCATCAATCGCCAGATCAACTCGGAGTTGAGCGCCTCGTATTCGTATCTTGCGATGTCCGCGTGGTGTGAGGGTCAGAAGTTCACCGGCGCCGCGCGCTGGCTCAGGCTTCAGAGCCAGGAAGAGTACATGCACGCGATGAAGCTGTTCGATTTCGTGCTCGCCCGCGACGCGCAGGTCGATCTCAAGCCGCTCGACAAGCCCCGCCAGGCGTTCGACTCGCTCGCCGACATCTTCGAGAAGGCGCTCGCGCAGGAGCAGGATGTCAGCCGCCAGATCGACCTGTTGTATGAGACCGCCTTCAAGGAAAAGGCGTTTGCCGCGGTCGCGGAGCTGCAGTGGTTCCTGACCGAACAGGTCGAGGAGGAGAAAACGGGTCGCGAAATCGTCGCGAAGTTCAAGCTCATTGGCAACGATCCAGCCTCGCTCCTCGACATGGATCGCGAGCTGGGCAGCCGCACCGCCACCAAGGCCCCGCCCGCCACGCCGTAGGCTGGTTTCGGCCCCGGAATCCGGCAGTTCGTAAAGTCAGGGAAGACAGTTCCCGCTCAGACCAAGGTCTCCCCACACGCGCACTTCTGCACGGATCTGCGCAGCGAGTGAGCGCGCGGTAGGCCAGGTGTATCTCAATGTAACAGAGTCACTTATGCGTGACTCGAGGTCAGATGAAGGGGCGTGAGCGGCGGAGGCACACGCGTTGCTAATCGTGGCGACTTCCGCCTTCCTCCAAGGAGTCTGAAATGATGCGCCGGTGTGCCTTCCTGATGGTTCTGGCTTTTGTCGGTTTGGCTGCCTTGCCGGCCCACGCCGATCCTGTTCGGATCGATCCCTTCATTGGCGTCCGGGGTATCGACGACGGATCCGAACCGAGCGACGAGTCCGACTTTTTCCTCATGGGGGGCTGTCCGGCCGACCTTGTCAGCGGTGTTGGCCCAGCCGTATTCTGTCAGGAGTACGACATCGTTCAGGAAATCGAGGACATCTTCAGCGTCACGCTGCGTTTTGCTGACGCGGCCGGTGCAATTCCGAATGACCTCCTGTTCGAGGACACGGATTTCAACGGGTTCGGCGAGTTCTCTCGATCGGAGAACGGATTCGACGTGACTCTGTTCTTTGATGGCGAGTTCCAAACACTGCAGTGCGGTGTTGAACAGAGCTGCCAGACAGGTGACACCATCCAGGTCTACCTGTACGTGCCGGGCAGCGAAACACCCAACCCGCCGTACTTCGCATCGCTGCGACAGATCAACGGCGTAGACACTGAGACCCCCCTGGCACCCAACCCGTCGCCAGTTCCCGAACCCGGCTCGATGCTGCTGCTGGGAACAGGCTTGGCCGGTCTGTTCGGCCGCCGGCTGCGTCGACGCGCGGCCTGACACACGGCCGTCGGCAGGCCCGCCTCCGTTCAGGAGGCGGGCCGGGAATCCTGCAAGAGCGCCTGGAACTTGGGATCCTTCGTCAGTCGCTTGAAATCCGGATCGTCCTTCGCGAACCGCATGGAGGATCCGCCCTTGGCGGCTTTGCGAAGCGCCGCGATGGCCTGGTCGTCTTGACCGGCCAGCGCGTGCACGGTCGCAACGTTGTAGAGGACGTTCACGTTGGCGGCATCGGCCACTTCCGCTTCCCGGACCAGCTTCAGACCCTGCGCGGTGTCGCCCTTCTTTGCGTAGTACGTGCCAAGGAAGGAGCGGGTCACCGCGTCGGTCGGGTTCAGTTGCAGCGCCTTGTAAGCCAATGCGATTGCCTTGTCGTAGGTGGCGGTGGCTTGGTCTGACTGACCAACCCACCGATACCCATCGGCGAGGTTTGAGAGCCATCCGTCGACGTTCGGATTCAGCTCCACGGCCTTCGCGTAGGCTGGCAGGGCCTCCTGGAAACGGCCCTGCCACGCGTACGCGATGCCGAGATTCGAGTACGTATCGGACGTCGGGACAAGCTTGAGCGCACGCTGGAACGCATCGGCAGCTTCAGGGTAACGGCCCGTTTGCAAATAGGCTGCGCCGAGATTGTTGAACCCGTTGACGTTCTCGGGTTCGAGCTCGATCACCTTCCGAAACGCTTGTGCGGCCTTCTCGTAATCCCCCAGCTCGATGTAGTTCGTCCCGAGCAGATTGTGATTCAGCCAGTAGTAAGGATTGATCGCGATGGCTTGCTCCAGCATCCGAATGCCTTCGTCGCGTCTTCCTGCTCGACGATAGGCGGCGGCGAGCCCTCGGCGCACTTCGTCTGAGTTCGGCGCCACTTTGAGCGTTTGCAGCAGCTCGGCGATCGCCTCATTCGTCTTGCCGGTCGCGACGTACGCTCTCGCCGCAGCGAGGCGCACTTCCAGCAGATTCTCGTCGAGACGCTTGCCCTGCTGCGTCGCCGCCACCGCCTTGTCTGCCCAGAGCCGATCCTTCGTTTCGCGGTACATCAGGAGCTGCGCATCTGCCAGGCCCGCGTACGCCAGCGCAAAACGTGAATCCGCCTGAAGCGCCTCTTCGAAGAACTTGATAGCGGCCTCGACGTTCCGCGGGTCCTGCTGGCCTCGCATCGCGTTGCGGCCCTTCAAGTAGAGATCGTAGGCTGCGAGATTGTTCGTCGGCCGCGCGAGACTATTCGCGTTCGCCGCCGACGATGGCGTGACTTCCAGCGCTTCGACGAGACCGTTGAAGATCTGATCCTGCAGCGTCAGCAGATCCTTGGGATGGCCTGGGAACTCATGGGTCCAGACGCGCCGCGCGGCGAGCGGCTCCTCCACATTGATGGTGATTGACAGCCGTTCGCCACTGGCCTTGCACGGTGCCCGTCACAATCAGATTCGATCCAAGCTCGTGCGCGATTCGGTCGAGCGGTCGTTTCTGGTCGATTCGCCCGGTCGCGCTCGTCGGCGCCACAGTGACGGTACCCAGTCCGAACAACTTGGCTGACAGCGCCTCGGCGACGCCGCTGGCAATGTGCTCGAGCCCTTCAGCCGCGCCAATCGTGCGGAACGGGAGGATTGCGACGAGTTTTCGCTCGGCGGCCGACGGGATTGCCGCGGTCGTGTCACCGCTGCGAAACACGAACTGCCTGACGGCCGGTACGGCCAGCAGGCCGGCAATGGCCGCGAACAGCCACGGCCGCAATGATCCATCCGCGCCGCCCCGGCAGCGGGACGTTGATCGCGACGGAGTGGGACGGCCGGACCCGTGTCGGTGCGCGGACGGCATCGATGTCGGCAACGATGTCCGATGCGTTCTGGTACCGCGCCGCGGGGTCGCGTTCCAGACATCGCATCACGATCCGCACGAAATAGTCAGGAGCATCGGGCGCGACCAGGTGCAGATCCTTCGGCGGCTGTCGGACGCGCTGCATGAGCAGCTCGAGCGCTGATTCGCCGGCGAACGGCAGCGAGCCGCTGGCCATTTCGTAAAGAATCAGCCCCACCGCGTACAGATCGCTGCGGCGGTCGGTGGGACGCCCCTCGACCGTCTCGGGCGCTACATATCGCGGTGTGCCGATGAAATCACCGGTGCGCGTGATGCCGGCCGCGGACGCTTCGAATGACTTGGCCAGACCGAAGTCGGAGACGTACGCGCGCCCGGCCTTGTCTACCAGGATGTTCTGCGGCTTCAAATCGCGGTGGACGATCCCGACGTCGTGCGCCGCCGACAGGCCGGAAGCGATCTGACGCGCCAGCGAGACGACCCGATCGAACGGCAGCGGCCCGGTCGCCAGCAGCGCGTGCAGGTCCGAGCCTTCGATGAGCGGCATCGTGATGTACTTGATGCCGTCCGACTCGCCGAGGTCGTGGATACGCAGGACGTTCTGATGAGTGACCTGCCTCGCCAGAAGGAGCTCCTGCTTGAAGCGGCGCTCGAAATCGCGCCCCATCGCAGGGTCCGCCAGTATCTCCGCCCGTATGACCTTGAGCGCGACGGGGACGTTGAGTTCCTGGTCCTGCGCCCGGTAGACGGCGCCCATGCCGCCGGTCCCGAGGAGTCCGCTCGATACGGTATCGACCCGCAAAAAGCTGGCCCGCCTCGAACATCCGCCCCGACGATCGCGAATGCGCAGACGGCGCTGGGGCGCCTGAGGAAATGGTGGCGCCTTCCGAAAAGCCGCCCGGAGAGTAGAACCTGGGGAGGCGAGCGTGGCGATGTCGACCTCCGAGAGGAGCCCGCTGCACGCGACGCACTTGCCGGACGCAATCGGCGTGAGAGCACGGCAATGCGGGCAGGCGATGTCCAATGTCGGCCTCGAACGTGAGTCGCTAGCTTGGCCTGCTGGTTAAAACAGCCAATGTCCCGTACCCGTGATTGACAACAAACCCCACGGCCTGACCCGGCTTGCCAGGCACTGAGTGGGCCTATCAGATCATTACGAGCGGCGGGGTCCCGCCGTCGACAGCCGGGATGCAGCGCCAGGGTGCCTCATTATGGCGCACAATGGACGTCGGGCGCCAAGACCGAAAACGGGAAGCACAGGAGATAGAATTCACACATGAAAAAGCCCGTATACGTGCTCTTCGCCGCCGCAATCGTGCTCTCAGGCTGCTCGGGAGGCTCTGAGGCACCGCCAGCGTCCGCGCCCGCGGCCAGGATCTCCGTCGCCGCCCTTCCGAAGGTCGATGCCATGCGCGTGCTCGACCATATCAAGGTCCTTTCGTCGGACGAGTTCGAGGGGCGCGCGCCGGGCACGCCGGGCGAAGAGACGCACCGTGGAGTATCTGTCCGAGGAGTTCAAGAACCTCGGGTTGAAGCCGGGCAACACGGACGGCACGTACATCCAGAAGGTCCCGCTCGTCGGCATCACGGGCGCGCAGGCGAAGCCGCTCGTCGATCAGGGCCGCTCAGCACCTTCAAGTGGAAGGACGACGTGGTGGCCTGGACGAAGCACGTCGCCGACGGCGCGGCCATCGACGAACTCGGAGGTGGTGTTCGTGCGGCTACGGTGTCGTCGCGCCCGAGTACAGCTGGGACGACTTCAAGGGCGTCGACGTCAAGGGCAAGACGATGGTCGTGCTGGTCAACGATCCGCCGGTGCCGGATCCGCTGCCGATCCCTCGAAGCTCGATCCGAGGATGTTCAACGGCAAGGCGATGACCTACTACGGCCGCTGGACCTACAAGTACGAGGAGGCGGCGCGACAAGGGCGCGGCCGCCGTCTTCATCGTCCACGAGACCGGGCCGGCCGGCTACCCGTATTCCGTCGTCCAGGGATTCCTCGGCGAGAAGTTCGATCTCGTGACGCCCGACAAGAACATGGGCCGCGCGAACATCGAAGGCTGGATCACGCTCGACACGCGCGAAGCTGATCTCACGATGGCCGGGCAGGACTTCGACGCGCTGAAGAAGCTCGCCACGACGCGAGGATTTCAAGCCGGTGCCGCTCGGGCTGAAGGCGTCGATGGCGGTGCAAGAACACGCTCCGCACGATCGATTCGCGCAACGTCGTCGCCAAGCTCGAGGGCAGCGACCCGAAGCTGAAGGACGAGTACGTCGTGTACACGGCGCACTGGGATCACCTCGGCGTCGGCGATCCCGTCAACGGCGACAAGATCTACAACGGCGCGCTCGACAACGCGTCCGGCGTCGCGACGGTGCTCGAGATCGCGCGGGCGTTCACGCAGACTGCCGCCGCAGCCGAAGCGGTCGATCCTCTTCCTGATGGTGACGGCCGAAGAGAAGGGCCTGCTCGGATCGCAGAGTACTACTCGGTGACGCCGCTCTACCCGCTCGGCCAAGACCGTCGCGAACATCAACATCGACGGCGTCAACCAGTGGGGACGCACGAAGGACATCACCGTCATCGGCCTCGGCGCGTCGGATCTCGACGACTACCTGCCGCGAGGCCGCGCCGAACAGGGCCGCACGCTGCAGGCCCGATCCGGAGCCGGAGAAGGGCTTCTACTACCGCTCGGATCACTTCAACTTCGCGAAGCAGGGCGTGCCCGCGCTCGACTCCGGACTCGGGCGTCGACTTCATCGGCAAGTCCGCCGGAGTACGGCAAGAAGAAGCGCGACGAGTACACCGAGCACGACTACCACGCGCCGTCCGACGAGGTCAAACCGGACTGGGATCTCGCGGGCGCCGTCGAGGACGCCGAGCTGCTGTGGCGGTCGGCTATCGCGTCGCCAACGCGGACAAGATGCCGGAATGGAAGCCGGGCAACGAGTTCAAGGCCAAGCGCGACGCGATGCTGAAACAGTGAAGTCTCGATCTCAGATTCACCTTTCCTTCGGATCCTCGAGGTAGGTGTAACCGTGCAAGTTATCCTCGTAGAACTGGAGGAGCTTGCCTGATTCCTCGTAGTTGAGCCGGCCCTCACGGACGGCGAGCTCGACGTCGTTGCGGAGCTTTCTGACCAGCTCCGCAGCGTCGAACTCGACGTAGTCCAGGACTTCCTTGACCGTATCTCCCTTGATGACCGCGTCGAGCACGACGCTGCCGCGGTCGTCCAGGCTCACGTGGACGGCGTGCGTGTCGCCGAACAGGTTGTGGAGGTCGCCGAGGATCTCCTGGTAGGCGCCGACGAGGAACACGCCAAGTGATACGGGCTCGCCGTTGGCCGTATGCAGCGGCAGCGTCCGGCGCACGTCCCGCCGATCGATGAACTGATCGATCTTGCCGTCCGAATCGCAGGTGATGTCGCCGAGCACCGCGTGGTGCGTCGGCGGGGTGTTCAGCCGGTGGATGGGCATCACCGGGAAGATCTGCTTGATCGCCCAGCTGTCCGGACACGACTGGAACAGCGAGAAATTGCAGAAGTTTACCGTGTCCGCCATCGCATCGTCCAGGCCCTGGAGATCCTCGGGGATGTCTTCCATCTGGCCGACGAGCTTCTTCAGCTTGACGAGGATGGCCCAATACAGGTTTTCGGCCTGGCAGCGCTGATCCAGCGGGAGGTAGCCGCCGCTG
>CAWAYH010000005.1:0-272240 GCA_963786195.1 uncultured Acidobacteriota bacterium
CGGGACTCGACGAGGCCCGCGCACACCGATGGCGTCACGGACGCGCCGGCGTCGATCAGCAGCTCGGCGCACGCGGCGCGGGTGAACCACCGTTCTCTCTCCGGGTCGCCCGCGTCGCCATAGGCGCCCGTGGCGATTCCCAGCAGGCTGTCACTGTCGCTGCCTTGCCAGGAAAGCAGGGCCGGGTATTCAGACAGCAGTTGCTTCAGGCGTTCGACGTCGTTGTCGTGAATGACGCGTCGAGACTGCGTGACCGCCCACTCCAGATCGTTGCCGAGGCGTTTGGTCACCTCAGCGGTGAGGTCTTGCCAGCCGGCGTAGCCGTACTCACGCGCGATCACCAGTTGTGCGTTGCGTTGCGTTAACGGCAGGTCGACATGTGGCAGGTGCACCCGCGCACGTGCGATGGCACCGGCATCACCGGCGGCGATGTCACGCGCGAGCTGCTTTGCCTGTTTTCGGAGGGAGTCGAGAGACGGACGGGCCGGGAGAGACTTCGAAGTGGTCATTGCGACCTCCTTTCATGACTCGCCTGTGCCCCGCTGAAACCAGGCTGAAAGAAGGTGCAAACGCACACGACTCAGACCAAACAGGTGGGAGTGTTCCCTTGCCGCGGGTTGGTGGCGCCCTGTCAGCGCGCTCCCAGCAGTATCAAGGGACGGCCGCTTCAGAGTCAAACGCCTTCCACCTCTGAATGTCATCGAACAGCGCCCGCCGGTTCTCGAAGTGCTCCTCCTGCGACGCCGAGCCCCATCACGCGACGGCCTCGCGAATGCTGTCGACTTCGGCTGTCAGACGGCCGTCGCCCAAACCCTCGCGAAACGTCCGGCCCAGCCAGGCCCGCGTGCAGCCCAGCCGAACCTGTTCGGCCAGCAGCCGCTCCGGGCGGACGGGGAGGATCGCGGACGATAACCGCCCAATGCCCCCCACGCCGAACGGCACGCGCGCGTCGCGCAGCGTCGCGGCGAGGCTGTCAGTCACGCCCGTGCACATCGGCTCGAGTATCACGTCACACCCGAGCTCGATGCTGAGATCGTTCAGCCCGATGTGCACTTCATCGATGTGGCCGGACGCGAGGCACGCGGCAAGCTGCCCGGCGGCTGACTTCGTTTCAACCAGCAAGCTGACCCTGCAGCGCTCGTTGACCATCGCCACGAACGAGCGGACGTCGGCGGGAGTGAAGAAATACGGCAGCATGACCACGTCAGCCCCGCCCGCGAGCACGGAGTCGATCTCCTCCGGCGTTCGCTCCGACAACGGGTTGATGCGCACCATCAGGGCGGCGCGCTCGAGCGCGGCCTTGACACGGCCGACCGACGTGACCTGGTGGGTCGACTGAAACAGGCTCCGACCCGACTGCCGCTCCGCCTTCCCCTCCCGCTCGAGGTCGATCATGATCCGGTCGATTCCCGCGCGCTCCGCTTCCGCGGCCAACGCGACGTCGTCCGTGATCAGGGAGAGCATCATCGCCATGCGTAGGGGATATCGGGGCTGTTCTGCGGAAGGCGGTCCTCGTCTGGATCGTGGACGTCCTGGGCGATCGAGTTCAGGTGCAGGAGATAGAGCGGCTCCGGACCACGAGCCTGAAAGCCATGCCAGACGCCTGGTGGAATCTGGACGAGCGTCGGACTGTCGTCGCTGAGGACGCACTCGAGCGTCCGGCCGACGCTCGGCGCGTGTTGCCGATCGTCGAACAGGACCAGAACAGCGGCGCCGCGGAGCAGCGCGATCTGATCGATCTGCCGGTGGTGGCGGTACCAGGCCTTGATGACGCCCGGCAGGGTGCAGGTGACGTATGCCTGTCCGAACCCGACAAAATGCTCGTCGTCTCCGCGTTGCACCTCCATGAGGTGCCCGCGGTCATTGACCACCTTCTTGAGGCGAACGATGCGAACGCCTTCGATGGCCTCCATCTGGTCCACTCCCGCGTCGAATCGTTAGACTACACGAACAGCGGCCGCCCTGACGCGGTGCAGCTCGTCGATGTTCTTCTGATCGTCCCAGAGATACTGGTATCCCCAGCCCCGTTCCAGGTCGGCGGCCGGGATGCGGGCTCTCAGTTCCGCATGCCTGCGCACGAGGTACTCGGCGCCGAGGTATTTATAGTGCAGCAGGCGAGTCTGCTCCCTTCTCGGGAACACCACCTCGCCGGTCGGGGACGCGGAATGCCGCCCTTCGATGAAATTGATCTCCCGAATCCGATTGGGATCGAACACCTGCGGCTTGTCCCAGATCCGATCGCGCATCCCGTACCGCACGGTCTTCCAGAGAGGTTTGCGCGACGATGGCCAGCCGTCGGCCACCATGTTGTATCTCTCAGGCAGCAGGATCGACACGCCGTTTCTCGTGCACGCCTGCAGATAGCCGCGAAGATCAGGATGGTACACGTGTTCGTCGACGTTGACGACCACGACCCAATCGGCGGCGCCTCGACTCTGTTTCCAGCACTGGTTGTAGTGATTCGTCGCCGCCTGCACGAACGAGTCGCCGTCGATTCGGAATTCCGCGAGAACCACCTTGCGGTTGGCGGCCAGCAGATCGCGCGATCGATCGGTCGATCGATCCGTTGTCGCAGATGAAATAGCGATCGACGACCGAATCGTAGTGCCGGAAGAAGTACGGAAGCATGCGCTCCTCGTTCCAGCAAAGCGCATGGAGATGGACGGTGATCCTGGCGCGACGCCTGGTCGGTATTAGACAACTGAACATGCCGCCGGCTAGGCCTGCCGGCGTTCGGGGCCGCCGAACACGCTGCGAAAGTACGCGAACGCCGGCTTGCTGACGAACGGCTGGCTGCGATCGAAGCGCACCCCCCACGTGGCCTGGTGCTGCTCGACGAGAACCGGATCGCTGCGGAACATGTCGAGCTCGTTGGCGAAAGTCAATTCCATGAACGCGGCGAACGCGGCCCGGTCGGGCTCGAAGGTCACGCTCGTGAACCGATCCCGAAATGACAAGGGGTCGCCGGCCCCGAGCTGGGGGTAGAGGTACGAGCGGTCACAGGACGCATAAAGGTAGACCTGTGCTTCGGCGTCCGCGCCGATCACACCAGCGAGCGTTGGCCGCTCGGTGCGGACGTCGAGGAGCGCGACCGGCAGTCCGTCGGTGCCGTAGACCGCATGGCACAGCCCCGCGTGACACACGTCTGCCGGATTCCCCCATTCCCGGAGCAGCTCGTAGGTGCCGTGAAGGTGTTCGAAGAGGGTCCCGGCGACATGCGCGACCTGCCCGGCGGATCGGGAGGCGAGAAACGCGAGGTCAATCGGTAGAACTTGGCGCGCCGGTTGTTCTCCGAGGTGCCCTCGTCGAACGTAATCCAGCCGCGTGCGATCAACCGGTGCAGGGCCGGATACAGGGACCCCTGCTCCACGAGGAGCACATCATCCGAGCCGTGTTCGATCGCCTTGGCAATCGCGTGGCCGTGCGCCGGCCCCCACCGCAGCGTCCGCAGAATCAGAAGGTCCAACGTCCCTTGCAGGAGCTCGACGCGGTCGCGATCGTTTCTGGTAGACATTCTAGGTGGCGAGGGCACGGCGACTCACCTAGAATGTCAAGGCGTGTACCTACCGTGTACTACCGTGCCTTCAGGTCGGCATCGATCGCCGAATTGAGTTCGCCGCGATATGCGACCGCGGGACCCGTCGGTCCGACGCCCGGCATGAACTGCGTAAGGAAGACGGCGATCCCCTTCCGTGCGGGATCGACAGAGATCAAGGTGCTGCTGGACCCAAGCGCGCTATAGGTGCCGGGTGAGCCGCTCGGGCTCGCGACACCTGGCATGACCACAGACGCGCCGGCGCCGAATCCGCCGGTCGCGGGGTAGTTGACACCGGGCGGTAACAGGTTCGACCTGGCGAGACGCGCGGTCTCCGGCTTCATCACCCTGGCTCCCTCGAACGTGCCCTCGCCCAGGAGCATGGCCGCAAAGCGAACGAAGTCGCGTGCCGAACTCACGAGGCCGCCGCCGCCAGCCGGAAGGGTGGCAGGTTTCAGCCAGTTGCTGTTCTCGCCACGATCGAGCACCGCGACCTCTTCACCCCGGTTGCCGTACAGCGTGGTCAGGCGAGAGGCATCGCGCTTCGCCACCTGAAAGCCGGTCGACCGCATGTCGAGCGGTTCGAAGAGGCGCGTGCGTAGAAAGGTATCAAACTTCATCCCCGAGACCTTCTCGATGACCGCGCCCATCACATCAAGACCCATCGAATAGTTCCACGCCGTGCCTGGCTCGGCGATGAGGGGCACCTCGGGAAGACGTGTGATGAGCTCGGAAAGGCTCTTCACCTGAGTTCCGTAGTCTGGCCGATCGAACAGATTGTCGGAGGGCGTCATGCCACGCTGGCGGTAGGCTTTGGCGATCGGGGTATCGCCCAGGAAGGGCTGCCAACTGGACAACCCTGACGTATGTGTGAGCAACTGGCGGATGGTGATCTGCCGCGTCGCCGGTCTCGCCTCGAGCCCCTTCGCGGGATTGATCGCGACATTCATCTTCGCCAGTGTCGGAAAGACAGCGGCGACCGGCTGGTCAAGCGTGAGGCGTCCATCTTCGATGAGCAGCATCGCGGCAACGCCGGTGACCGGCTTCGTAATCGAATAGATGCGAAAGAGACTGTCCTTGTCGATCGCGATCTTCGAATCGAACGCGAGCGTACCAGCCGAAGGAAAGGCGATCGGCGACCCCCCGAACGACAGCGCCACGGCGACACCCGCGTACCGGCGCTCCGCCACATACCGATCCAACAAAGCCTGAACATTCGTCCACCCGGAGGGTGTGGATGCGCCGGCAACGAACGTACAAAGCGGGACGATGGCGCACGCGGACGCCGCCACGAGGAGTTGACGACGGTCAATCGCAGCCGGGTGAGCCATCGGGTTCCCTTGTTACTCGTCAGACGTCGGTACCAGTGCGCGGGCCCGAGTATCGCACCGATGGAGGTGGGAGGCTTCACGACCCGCAATCGTCAGTGGAGCATGGGCGTCGGCAGGAGATTCTAGAACGCATGCAGCCTGGCGCACACAGGCGACGCGCCGTGCATGTATGCGCAGCTCGACGCGTCAGCCGGCGATGCCAAGAAGGACAGCCATGCGCAAATCCGCGCATCCGGCCCCGCGCGTCCGCCGCGTGTCTCCCAATAGACACACTACGCCGGTGGACGCATCCGGACGAAAGCCTGAGCGAGGAGAGCACTCAGGCTATGAAAACTTCACGGCGTCATGCGATCAAGCTTGGAATGTCTGCGACCGCGTCGCTCGTTACCGTCGAGGGGCTGTGCGACTATGTGGCCCATGCCGCCGCGAATTCGCCGCCGCCTACTGACGACGACGGCGGCTTTCTGCGAAGGGATCTGTTCGAAGGCTGCCGCGGCCAGTTGATGACCGTACGAAGATCGCCGAGGTCTATCAGCTTGCAGCTGATGCGCGTTGATGACGTGCCGACCGCGGCTCAGATCGGCGCTGCAGGCGATGAGAACCGCTTCATCGTCCTCTTCCGAGGTCCGCGCTCGCCGAAGCTGGCGCAGGGAACCTATCGGGTCGACAGCTCTGCGCTGGGGACGTTTCCGCTGTTCCTGGTGCCCGGGTGGACGTACGCGTCAGGCACGGCGTACACGGCGACGTTCAACCGTCTGCCGTGAGCCCATCGACGAACTGGTCCGACACCTCCGGCTGAATCCGGTATCGTCACGTCGAGGCTCGGCGGGTATGATAGCGACCTATGAAGGTCGCCATCTTCTGTCGCTCTCGTCGTGTTCGCGTGTCTGGCCGCGGCGGCTGCTGAGAACTCGCCGTTGTGGCTGCGGTATCCAGCCATTTCGCCCGACGGCCAGACCCTGCTCTTCGAATACAAGGGTGACATCTGGTCGGTGCCGGCAGCGGGCGGCAATGCGATCCCGCTGACCCTCAGCGAGTCGTACGAATTCGCACCGGTGTGGAGCCACGATGGGAAGTCGGTGGCGTTCGCGTCCGACCGGTACGGCAATTTCGACGTGTTCGTCATGCCGTCGGACGGCGGCGAGGCGAAGCGGCTGACGTATCACTCCACGCGTGAAATCCCGAGCTCGTTCACGGCCGACGACCGTGCGGTGCTCTTCAGCGCCACGCGGCAGGACCTGGCCACGCACGTGCAGTTTCCCACCGGCGGCATGAGTGAGCTGTACTCCGTTCCCGGTGGCCGGAGGGCGGGTGTCGATCGTGCTGACGACGCCTGCGCTGGACGCCACGGTGAGCTCGACCGGCGACAAGATCCTCTTCCACGATTACAAGGGCTACGAGAACGACTGGCGAAAGCATCACACGTCTGCCGTGACGCGCGACATCTGGGTCTACGACACGAAGGCGAAGAAGTACACGCAGTTGTCGTCGTTCAACGGCGAGGACCGGAATCCGGTCTTCGATTCGAACGACAACGACTTCTATTACCTGTCGGAGCAGAGCGGCTCGTTCAACGTCTACAAGAGCAGCGTGCGGAATCCCGCTCAATCGGTGGCGGTGACGCGGTTCACGAAGCATCCCGTCCGGTTCCTGACGCGCGCGAAGAACGGCACGCTGGCATTCTCGTATGACGGCGAGCTCTACACGATGACGCCGGGCGGCCAGCCGAAGAAGGTGGCGGTGAGGATCGGCGCCGACGGCCGCAACGCGATCGAGAAGATCCTGCCGGTCAGCGGCGGCATGACCGAAGCCAAGCTCGCCCCGAACGGGAAGGAGTTCGCATTCGTGTTCCGGGGAGAAATCTTCGTCAGCAGCATCGACGGGAAATTCGTGAAACGCATCACGAACACGCCGTGGCAGGAACGAAGCGTCAGCTTCAGCCCCGACGGCCGGACGCTCGTGTACGCCGCAGAAAAGGACAACAACTGGAACGTCTATACGAAGTCGCTGACGCGTACGAGCGAGCCGTATCTCTTCGCTTCGACGGTTCTGAAGGACGAAGCGGTCGTCGCGACGCCGGCCGAGGAATTCCAGCCCGCGTTCTCGCCGGACGGCAAGGAGATCGCCTACCTCGAGAACCGGCAGACGCTCAGGGTCTACAACATCGCGTCGAAGCAGTCCCGAACCGTGTTGCCGGGGGATCTCAACTACTCGTACGCCGACGGCGACCAGTACTACTCCTGGTCCCCCGACTCGAAGTGGCTGCTGGTGCAGTTCGCTCCCGGCGAGCGGATGTTCGCGCCGGAGGTCGGGATCGTCGCCGCCGATGGCGCCTCGCCGGTGCGCAACCTCACCGAGAGCGGCTACGACGATGCCACGCCGAAGTGGGCCATGGACGGCAAGATGATGATCTGGGGCACGACCCGCGACGGTGCGCTGTCACAGGGGGGCGGTGCCGTCTCGGGTGACGTCTACGGGATGTATTTCACGAAGGCGGCCTACGACCGGGCGAAGCTGTCCAAGGAGGAATTCGCGCTCGTCAAGGAGCGCGAGGACAAGGAGAAGGAAAGGAGAACGGAGGACAAGGACAAGAAGGAAGCCGAGGACAAGACCGCGGCGGCAAAGCCGGTCAGCCCGATCGCGATCGACTGGGATGGATTGACCGATCGCAAGATGCGCTTGACGATCAACACGTCCGCGGCGTCGGACTGGGTGTTGTCGAAGGACGGCGAGAAGCTCTATTACCTCACGTCATTCGAGAAGGGCAACGACCTGTGGGTCACGGAGGTGCGCACCCGCGAGACCAAGCTCTTCAACAAGCTCGGTGCGAACGCGGCGTCGATGGAGCTCTCGCCCGACGGCAAGTTCCTCTTCGTCGTCGGCGACGGTCGCGCGGTCAAGGTCGACGCCGAGAGCGGAAAGTCCGAGCCGATCCCGGTCAACACGGAAATGGTCCTGGATTACTCGGCCGAGAAGGCGTACATCTTCGACCACAGCTGGCGGCAATTCAAACAGAAGCTGGTGTTCCCCGACCTCCAGAAGGTCGATTGGGACTTCTATTACACGGTCTACAAGAAGTTCCTGCCCCACATCAACAACAACTACGACTTCGCCGAGATGCTGAGCGAGATGCTCGGCGAGATGAACGTCTCGCACACGGGCTGCTTACTACCGCGCGAACGTCCCCAATTCCGACGCGACCGCCTCGCTCGGGCTGCTCTATGACTACGGCTACACCGGCGATGGCGTGAAGGTGGCCGAGGTGCTCCAGGGCGGGCCGGTCGATCTGGCCGCCTCGACGATCAAGACCGGTCACGTCATCGAAGCCATCGACGGCAACACGATCGACGCCGCGATGGACTTCTACAAGCTGCTCAATCGAAGGGCCGGCAAGTTCACGCTGCTCGCGGTCTACGATCCCGCGTCGAACAAGCGCTGGGAGGAAACCGTCAAGCCGGTGGACGGTGGCGAAGAAGGCGAGCTGCTCTACAAACGCTGGGTACGGCGTCGTCGAGCGGATGTCGAGAAGCTGTCCGGCGGCAAAATCGGTTACGTCCACGTCCGTTCGAACAACGATGCGAGCATGCGCGTCGTCTTCGAGGAGGCGCTCGGACTGAACCTGAAGAAGGACGCCCTCGTCGTCGACACGCGCTTCAACGGCGGCGGCAACATCCACGAGCAGTTGTCCGATTTCCTGAGCGGCAAGAAGTACTTCGACGTCGTGCCGCACGGGCAATACGTCGGCAGCCAGCCGTTCGACAAGTGGATCAAGCCGTCGATCGTGGTCATGGGGGAGAGCAACTACTCGGATGCGCACCTGTTCCCCCTGGCCTACAAGGCCAAGAACATCGGGCTGCTGGTCGGGATGCCGGTGCCGGGCACCGGCACGTTCGTCTGGTGGGAAAACCAGATCGACCCCACCCTGCGTTTCGGGATTCCGATGGGATGCTGGCGAACGCTCGACGGAAAGTGCGGCGAGAACAACCAGACGGAGCCTGACATCCGGGTCGCCAATGAACCCGAGGTCATGACCGGCGGCCGCGATCAACAGCTCGAGGCGGCCGTCAGGGAATTGATGAAGAAGAAGCAGACCGATCAGCAGTAGCCAGGACGCGCGTCATTGCCTGACGCGCTCCACGTAACTGTCGCCCGTGACCATCCGGACGACCTGCCCGTTCTCCTCGACGAAGCGCACGACTTCGCCGACGGGGCCGCCGCCCCCCGGTGCCAGATAGCGGAACGTCCCGTCGCCGAGCGGCTCGAGCTCGATCGGGGCATCCAGATTCGGCGAGTCCGGGTTGATGATCACGAGCTTCTCGTTGAGCTCCGCCACGTGCGAGTCGCCGCCGCGGCCGCGATACAACCCCGCGAACCGCGACCACGCGGGATTCCACTTCACCTTCTCCGGCACGCTGCCCGCCGCCTTCGCGACGGCCTCGCCCACGGTGTTCATCAGCTGCGTCGCGATGGCACCAGCGTCGCCGTCCTGCGCGTTGGTCAGGACGATGACGCCGACCTTGCCGGCCGGATCGATCAGCGTGTGCGTGATGTAGCCCGGATAGCTGCCGCCGTGTCCGACGTAGATCTTGTCGCGATTGCGCGTGACTGCGAAGCCGATGCCGTTGCCGCGCGTCCAGTTGTTCTCGAGCATGCGCACGCGGTGCATCTCGCGCAGGCTCGCCGTGCTCAGGATGCGTTCGCCGCCCGCGGCGCCCTTTCGAAACTGCGCGGAGACGAAGCGGGCCATGTCCTCGACGGTCGAGGTGATGCCGGTCGCGGCGGCCATCCCGCGCGCATCGATGAACGGCATGATCGACCGCGATCCGTCGGGCATCCGCCGGCCGTAGCCGGTCGCGAGCCCCGGGACCTCCCTGTCGACGCTGGAGTTCACCATCCCGAGCGGTTGATAGATGTGACGGGTCACGTAGTCCGCCCACGACTCGCCGCTGACCTGCTCGACGATGAGCCCGGCGACGGTGTAGGCGAGGTTCGAGTACTTCCAGCGGGTCTCGGGAGGAAACGCGGCCTGCCGCTTCGGCATGAGCGCCTTCAGCTCGTCGCGCGTCGGGAACGCGAACGTCGTCCAGTGATCCGCCGCCTCGCGCGGCAGACCGGAGCTGTGTGTCAGCAGCTCCTCGATGGTGATCGGGGCATCGTCCGGCCGTGCGGACGTGACGGCGAACCACGCCAGGTGCTTCGACACCGCGTCGTCCAGATGGAGCTTGCCCTGCTCGCGCAACTGCATGATGGCGGTCGCCGTGAACAGCTTGCTGTGGGAGGCCATCCTGAACTTCGTCTGCGGCGTCATCGGCACCGTGCCGGCCAGGTTGGCGAGCCCGAAGCCCCTCGCCCACACGAGCCGCTGATCGGAGACGACGCCCACCGCCATGCCGGGGAGGCCGCGGAAGCGAAGCTGTCCGTCGGCCCACGCGCTGAAGAGTCGCTCGGCTCCGAGGACATCCGGGTCGCTCGCCGGGTCCTTCACAGAGGAGCCTTGCGCCAACGGACGCGCAGTCAGCAGGGTCAGCGCTGCCACGGCCGCGGCCAGCGCGATGCGAGATCGATCGACCGGGCGGGACACCACGCCTCTTGGCTTCATCACGTCCTCCCCTCGTTGCGGACCCGATTCGGTGCCGGATTGTAGCAGGCGGGTGACTGGCATCGATGTCGAGGTCACACGAACCTCCGCGCCCCTGGGCTGCATAGGCCGGAGGACGGCGCGTCCGGTCTATGTGGTCACATTGTGGTACACTTGTAGTCTCTTCGTGGAGAGCCGCGAGATGGATACCGTGGGCATCCGAGAATTGAAGGCGCACCTGAGCCGGCACTTGAAGCGGGTGCGATCCGGCGCCAGGCTCGTGGTGACCGAACGGGGACGTTCCATCGCCACCATCAGTCCGGTCGATGCACCAGCTGACGTCGACTGGGCCCACCGGCTCGTTGCCGAAGGGCGAGCCCGCTGGAGCGGCGGCAAGCCCGTGGGCAGCCTGCGACCGGCGCGCCTTACCGGAGCGCGAACCGTTGCCGATGCGGTGCTCGAGGATCGCGGGTGACGCTCTATCTCGACACCAGCAGCCTGGTCAAGCTCTACGTGGTCGAGCCAGGCAGCAACGCGGTGCGCAAGCTCGTCGACACCGCGACAGTCGTGGCCACGTCTTCCGTTGCCTACACGGAGACGCGGGCAGCGCTCGCGAGACGGCGTCGAGAGCGTGCTTTGCGCCCGGCCGAATTCGCGTTGGCCAAAAAGACGTTCGAGGCGGACTGGCCCAGATATCTTGCTGTCGAAGTCACGTCGGCTCTGTGTCGCGAGGCAGGAGAGTTTGCGGAGCGGTACCGGCTGCGCGCATATGACAGTGTTCATCTGGCTGCTTTCGCCGAAGTTGCCCGTAAAGCCGGCGTGCGTGACACGCGTTTCTCATCCTTCGACGCTACGCTTGATCGCGCCGCACAGTCGCTCGGTCGCGCGTTGATTCGCGCCCGTTGACCGGCAACCTCCTCGTGTTGATTCCGTCTTCCGGCTCCGCCAGGAGGGCGACGTGTGGCGCGCGGACGGCGAGCGTCCAGCCGCGAACCCGTGGGGCTATTTGACAGCGCCGACTTCAGGCGCTACCGTTGGGTGGTCATGAAGCACCTGCGTCGGGTGCTCGCGCCGGCCACGGTGATCTGGCTGTGCTGCCAGGTCGGGACGGTGGCCCTTGTACCCGTCGCGCTGTGGTCCACTGCCGCGGACCCGCACGCGGCGGAGTGCACGTGCGGACACGGCGCCGACGCCCTGTGCCCGATGCACCACAAGCCGGCCGGCGGGTCGGCCCCGTGTGCAATCCGGTCGGCGAACAGTTCTGGAGCGGCGGTCCTGACGACCCTGGTCGGCATGGCCGGCCTCATCGCCGAACCGACGCCAGCGATTCAACCAGCAGCTCCATCCGTTGGCTGCCACGCCGAGGACGTGCGCGTCGTCGGTGAACGTCCCGTTCCGCCAGATCCGCCTCCCCCTCGCGCCTAGTCCGTCCCTCGTGCGGAGTGGCCGCGTGCAGTCGGACGACTGCGCGTCGGATGATCCGTCTGGTGCGGCGACGCATCACTTCGCATGCTTTCGCAGCGATTCGGCGTGCCTGAGAGCCACGTCCATCGCTCGCTGACGCCCGACCATCCCGCGTGATCGCGGGCATCTGTCATTGCTGGAGCGCGAGGTCTTCGGATCGTCGCGTTCGCGTTTGGCTTTGGCGCATTTCAAAGGGAGAACAACCGTGAGAAGGTCTTTTGTCGGGCTGATCGCCGTTGCGTGGTGCGCGATGGCGTCGGCCGACACTGCGTACGCGCAGGAGACGATCAATCAGGGCACCATCAGCGGGCGGGTGCTCGATACACAAGGTGCTGCGGTTCCCGGCGCGGTGGTCAGCGTCCGCCAGACCCAAACCAATGTCGCGGTGTCCGCCACGACCGACTCCACCGGGCGCTTCCGCTTCCCCTATCTCAAGATTGGCCAGTACGAGCTGCGGGTGAAGCTCCAGGGGTTCAAGGAGACCGCCCGTACTCTGACCGTGAGCGCTGGCTCGGCGTTCGACATCTCGATCACCCTGGAGGTCGCAGGCATCGACACCGACGTGACGGTCGTGGCCGACATCCCGGTGCTCGAGACCGCGCGCAGTCAGATCGCCGGCACGGTGCCACACGCAGAAGTGCAAAGCCTGCCGATGAATGGTCGCAATTTTCTCGACCTGGCGCTGCTCGTGCCTGGTGTGTCACCAACCAATACGAACAGCACGCAGCTTTTTGCCGAAACCTCCGCGGTTCCGGGTCAGGGGCTCTCGATCGCGAGCCAGCGCAACCTCTCCAACAGCTTTATCGTGGATGGCGTCTCGGCCAACGACGATGCCGCCGGCCTCAGCGGCATCACGTTTGGCGTCGATGCGGTCGAACAGTTTCAGGTCGTGACCGGCGGCGGCCAGGCCGAGCTCGGCCGGGCGCTCGGCGGCTATGTCAACGTCGTGACCAAGAGCGGAACCAACGCGCTGCACGGTTCGGTGTACGGCTTCTTTCGCAATGATGCGTTCAACGGTGAGAACGCCCTGACGGGCCGGACACTCCCGATGGACCAGGAGCAGTTCGGTTTCAGTCTCGGGGGGCCGGTCCGAAGGAACCGGACGTTCTACTTCACCAACGTCGAGCGAAAGGTGCTCGATCAGACCGGCGTCGTCGCGATCACGCCAGAGAACGTCGCCATCATCAACACGAAGCTGAACCAGGTCGCGTACCCGGGTATGGCCGTGACGACCGGCATCTACCCCAATCCGGTACACAGCTCGAACGTGCTCGGCAAGATTGATCATCAGTTCAGCGGGGCCGATCAGCTGAGTGTGCGCTACGCGCTCTACGACGTCGTCTCCGACAACGCCCGCGGCGTCGGCAACCTGAATGCCCCCTCGGCATCGTCGGGACTCGACAACATCGATCAGTCGATCGCGATCAGCAATGTCTGGACGATCTCGTCGGACACAGTCAACGAGACCCGCGTCCAGGTTTCGCATGGGGACCTGAAGGCGTATTCGACCGATCAGGTCGGCCCCCAGGTGGCGATCTCCGGTGTCGCGAGCTTTGGCACCCTCTCGAGCAGCCCGTGGAGGCGCGAGAACACGCTCTTCCAGGCCGTGAGCAACGTGTCACACCGTGCTGGCGCGCACGCGCTGCGCGCTGGTGTCGATTTTCTCTTCAATGACGACACGATCACGTTTCCTCGCACCTTCCGCGGCAGTTACACGTTCTCGTCGCTCGCCAATTTCATGACCGGCAACTACAGCGGGTTCGCGCAGACGTTCGGCGACCCGGCCATCAACCAGGGGAACCCCAACGTCGGCCTCTATGCGCAGGATGAGTGGCGGGTCAGCTCGCGCCTGACGCTCAACGGCGGCGTTCGCTACGACCTGCAGTTCGTGGACACTATCAATACCGACACGAACAACGTCTCGCCGCGAGCGGGCTTCGTCTGGGCGCCCACCGCATCGGAGAAACTCCTGATCCGGGGCGGCGCGGGCATCTTCTTCGATCGGGTGCCGCTGCGCGCGGTGGCGAATGCACTCTTATCAGCCGGGAACACGACTGACCCCGCACAGCTCCACCAACCGCAGGTGTCGGGCATCCTGCCGACGCAGGCAGGTGCACCGGTGTTTCCCAATATCCTGCCGGACCGTCTGCCGTCCACCGCGCTCGTGTCGTTTACGACGATGGACAAGGACCTGCAGAATGCGTACTCGAAACAGGCGAATATCGAAGTGGAGCGAACGCTCGGCGGCAGCCGTACGATTAGCGTCGGCTACCAGTACTTCCGCGGCAGGAACCTGCTGATGCAGATCAACCAGAACGTGCCGACGTGCGTGGCCGCCGGCACGAACAACGGCTGCCGGCCGGTCTCGACCTACGCGTCCAACAACCAGTATCGTGGCGCCGGCGACTCGAACTATCACGGTCTGCACATCACCTACCTGCAGCGTCCGAAGAACTGGTCCGCTGTTCGCGTCAGCTACGCGTTCTCGAAGTCCATGAACGACCTCGGCGAAGCGTTTTTCAGCTCTCCGACTGATCCCACCAACGTGATGAAGGACTGGGGGCGCTCCGATAACGACCAGCGTCACCGCCTCGTCGTGAGCGCCACTGTCAACTCGCCGATGACGCCCGGCACGACCGCGTGGGAGCGAATCAGTCATGGGTTCCAGGTCAGCACGATGGTGCAGTACTATTCGTCGCTTCCCTTCAACATCGTGTCGGGGGTCAACAGCCTGCAGGGGACGGCAGGACGTCCGTTCGCGGATGGATCGGTGTCCACGCCGAACTTCGATGTCCGCCAGGTGGAGTTCATTCCGCGGAACGCTGGCACGGGAAGCGACTTCTTCACGTTGAGCCTGCGCGTGAGCCGCTCGTTCCGTCTCACCGGGGGCAGCCGCATCGAGGGACTCATCGAAGCCTTCAATCTGACCGACCGGGTGAATCCAATCACACGCAACACAACGTTCGGCCCCGGATCGTATCCGTCGACCCCGGTGTCATCGTTCAACGCGGTTACGGCGGTGGGCGATCCCCGAACTCTTCAGTTCGGAGTGCGATTCATCTTTTAAGGTGTCTTACAGACGAAGCTTGCCGCGTCGTTCGTGTCTCCCGAACCTTTGTAGGAAGCCAGTTGCGGGTACGGACACAGGGGCCGCGTGCGATCGACGATGCCGTTGAGTGAACGTGTAGCGATGATTCGGTCGGGCGCGGTTCCGTGCTCCACCCATTGCTCCAGCGCGGCCTGCATGTCGAACGTGTTGGGTCCCGGTCCACCGCCGCAATGAGCCATGCCGGGCGCCATGAACAACCGGTAGAAGCTCTGGACCTCGCCGGCCGCCTGGCTTCGGCTTGCTCGTGCCGCCAAAGAACGAGAGCACGCTCTCGTAGTAGTCGATGCTGTTCTGCGGCGAGATCAGCTGATCGACCCACCCGTGGTACTGAATCAGCTTGCCGCCACGCTTCTGGAACGCGCGGAGGTTCGGATCGGTGGCGTTCAGGATGGGCGCGAACTTCGCTTCGGCCTTCACGTGCGCTTCGTAGTCGGCCGGATCGGTGAACGCGAACGTCCTCCAATCCCAGTTGGGATCCGCGAACACCAGCCACTTGTAATGGGCGATGGGAATCGGGAACGGATTGGCGGGATCGCGGTTGGGCCAGAACGGCTCGCTGCCAGGCGCGAGGCCCGGATAGAGTTGTGCTCCGGTCCTGGGATCTTTCAGGCCCTGATACACGCGCCGCGCCGCTTCGGCCTGCGCCGGCGAGAGACACGATTCAGGCGCCTGGTTCGCCGTGCACACCAACGTCGACGGATCGAACCTGCATCGCTGAGGATCACCGACGACGCCGTCGGTCACGCCGTCGGACGCGTCACAGGCTGCGAGCGCCCCGCGATGGAGCACGCCCAGTGCGGGTGGCGTCAGCCGGCTTGCCGCATCTGTGAAGACGGCGAGCGTCGCGTCGAAGTCGCCGGCCATCAATCGTGTCCAGTTGTTCGCCGGCATTCCGGCGACGATGCCGTCGTAGTCGGTGGGGAACCGTTGCGCCGACATCAGACCCTCGTACCCGCCCGACGAGCACCCGATGAAATAGGAGCGCGCGGCCGGTTTGCTGTAGAAGGCCTGCACGAGCGCTTTGGCCGCCATCGCCGTCTCGTGGTGGGCCCGGTAAGCAAAGTCGATCAGCTGTTCCGGTTTGTCGAACGCGAACTTTGCCGCGTTCCCACCCGGGCTGGCCTCGTGCCCGGTGTTGGTCGACGCCGTCGCGTAGCCTCGCCTCAACTGGTCGGCAAGAGGCCCGAAGGAAATGATTCCGGCCCAGCCGCCGTTGCCGACGCCGGCGAACTTTCCGTTCCAGTTGGCGAGCGGCAGCCAGACCTCGAAGACGATCTGTGATTCGGGCGTTGGCGCGATGACTCCCGCGACGCGGCAGAAGGGCGGGAGGTTGCCGATCACGTTCGTCGACCCTGCCGGCGTGAACGATCCCGTGCCGATCACCTCGGCGGCGGTGATCTTCGTGTTCGGGAGTGGCTGCCGAGCCAGGCTCGCGCACGATTCCGCGGACGGTGTCTGCGCGAACGCCGCGGTGTGGACGATTATCAGGGTCGCACTCGCCGCCCCGACGATTCCAGAACGTGATCTCATCACTCGCGCTCCAGGTGCCGGTTCAGACTATCATCCTTTGTGAGCCAACCTCCCGAGAGCTGGATGCGTCAGACACGCCTGCTCTGCACGATTGGTCTGAGCGTGTGGTCGGCCGTGAGCGCGGCCAGCCAGACGGCCGCTCCTGCAGCCCTGTCCGGGACGCTGCGGAACCATGTGAAGGACGAGCGGTTCGACATTGTCACCTCCATCAGAGGTCTTCCGCTCGGCGTTCGCGACGGGCTGCAGACGTTGTTCGGCGCTCAGACACTCGACATCGCCGAGTCCGGAGCCGAGTTTCAAGGCACCGGCGCGGTCGTCAATCCCAGGCTGCCGAGTCGTCGATTAGTTGCGGCCGGCTGCTCGACCGATCACTGCCTCGTCTACTACGAGCGCGGTGGGAGCGCCCACACGTGGTTGGTGGCGCTCTTTCATTGGACGCCTGCGGCGACCCGATTCGAGTGGGGCGGTACTGCGCGAGGCGGCCTGACCACCATCGACGACGTTCGGAACGCCGTGCTGTCCGGAGGGGTGAAAGGCCCCGCCAAGGTCTGGTAGCCTCGGCGGGTTCACCCGAGCCCTACCCTCCCGGGAGTTTCGACGACGGATGCGCGCTACAGAACTGCCGGGCCAGCACGAACAGGGCAGCGATGACCAGCGTTTCGGTCATGGTTGTCTATCGTAAACCTGAACGCTCGAGTACTCCGTGCCGTCCCTGTTGCCTTTGGTCGTAACCGTCAACACCTTGCCGTTGTCTGAGACGGTTCGGGTTTCCGTCTCCACGACCTGCCCCCGAATCTTGCCGGTCCGCTCGACCGTTCGGTCGTCCACGCGTTTCAGTGACACCGTGCTCAGCATGGAGTTCGAGATCGGATAGTCGTTGCCGTCGAATCGCGCGGTGTACTCGACGAGGACGCTTGGCTTGTCGGTGCTCATCGTGTAGGTGGTTTCCTTGATGGCATCGCCAACCACCTCGAACTTCGTGATACGCCGATACGGCACGGCGCCGCTGAAGGTCGATTTCGCGTGATTCAGCGTCCATGCCCCGAGGGCCGAATCGCTCACACTCTGGGCAACCATCACGCCCTGACCAACCGAGAGAACCGAAAGGAGTCCGAAGATGATGACGCGCTGCATCTGCCCTCTCCTCTGCCGGAAATCCGAAACATCAGCCCGCCCGCGGGTCGCCAGGATGCCGCCGATTTGAGCGAGAGTTGATCGACCAGATCCTACACCTATCACCCCGGACTGGGGCCGGCAGATGACTGCGCAATCTGCTACGCTCCTTGATCACGGCGCGGAACAGGCAAGCGACGTCGTCTTCGACGTCAGGAGGCGCATATGGCTTCGCGGCGACTGACGCTACTTGGCGGCTTACTCGGTGCGTGTGCGCTTCTCGGCTCCGCCTCGCTCGCTCAGGAGCACGCGGGGCCCCATTGGAGTTACCGCGGCGCCGACGGCCCGAAGCACTGGGGCGAGTTGGACAAGGGCTTCGCCCCCTGTCAGCTGGGGCACGAACAATCACCCATCGACATCCGGGCGCCGAAGGCGGCCGATCTGCCGGCCATTCAGTTCGCGTACCGCGCCGCGCCGCTCCACGTCATCAACAACGGGCACACGATCCAGATCAACTACGAGCCCGGCAGCTCGATCACGGTCGGCGACCGGCGGTACGAGCTGAAGCAGTTCCACTTCCATCACCCAAGCGAAGAGAGAATCAACGGCAAGGGCTTCGCGATGGTCGCGCACCTCGTGCACGCCGCCGCGGACGGCAGCCCGGCCGTCGTCGCGGTGATGCTCGACGCGGGGAGCGCGAATCCGCTCGTGGCCCGGCTGTGGCAGTACCTGCCGGCGCGCGAAGGGCCGGAACAGACGCACGCGGACGTGCAGATCGATGTCACGGACCTGCTGCCCGCCGCGCGCGGCTACTACACCTTCACGGGATCGCTCACCACCCCGCCCTGCTCCGAGCACGTGACGTGGTTCGTGCTGAAGGCGCCGCAAGCGATCTCACGGGCGCAGGCCGACGCGTTCGGCAAGATCTATTCGGTCAACGCCCGGCCGACACAGCCGCTGTACGGACGCGAGGTGCTGGCGTCGAAGTAGCAGTGCCGCACACGAAGGCACGTCCGCGTGCCAGCGGCTTGACTTACACTGCTCCCGCATGACGTCGAAACGTCGTCAGCCTGCGCGCGTCGGCCTGTTGGCAGTGGTATGCGCGTTGGCGCTGGTCGCCGCCGCCCACGCGCAGCGGGGATATGGACAGCGCTCGTTCCGCGAGGGAAGTTTCCCGCCGCAATTCCCGCCCGAGGACTTTGCCGATGACGGCTTCACCATCTGCAAGCTGATGTACACGCAGGTGCGGCGCGAGATGTGGGGCATCGGCTGGATCACCGACTATCCCTATGCCGCCGTCAACCTGATGATCCGCGCGTCGGAGCTGACCAAGATCCACGTCAGCGGGGACGCCAACCACAATCCCCACCCCTGGGTGGTGAGGCTGACCGACGCGGCGCTGTTTCAGTGCCCGATGATCATGGCGTCGGACGTTGGCACCATGGGCATCAGCGACGTGGAGGCTGCGCGGCTGCGCGAGTACCTCCTCAAAGGGGGATTCCTGTGGGTCGATGACTTTTGGGGCACCGACGCGTGGGAACAATGGGTCAGCCAAATTCGCAAAGTCTTCGACTCTAGCGAGTACCCGATCGTCGATGTCCCTCCGACACATCCGATATTCCGCACGGTTGCCCCCGTGGGACGCGTGCCGCAGGTCACGAACATCCAGTTCTGGCGCGGATCCGGCGGCACCGAGACATCGGAGCGCGGTGTGGACAGCGCCGAGGTCCACACCCGCGCCATCAGCGACGCGCACGGCCGGATCATGGTCTTGATGACCCACAACACCGACCTCGGCGATTCCTGGGAGCGCGAGGGAGAGGATCCCGCGTACTTCTATCAGTTCTCCCCGCCCGGCTACGCGGTCGGCATCAACGTCCTCGTGTACATGTTGACCCACTGACGCAAGGCACACCGACGTGCGGCGGCCGCAGCTCGTGCGTCCCTTCTTGCCCACGCCTCGAGGTCATCCGCCCCCACTCAATGGACATCCAGTGAGCGCGATCGAACACGCCACCATCACCGCTGGACGCCTGTCAATCATGATGCGTCCGATTCATGATGCGTCAGTCATCCCAGCGGCTGCGCGGGGTCATGAAGTTCGCGAACACGAACTCGGCGACCGAGCGTCCCACCTGTTGACCGGCTTCCTGGTCGAACCGGTAGTGAACGCCGCCGTAGATACGGGCCATGAACTCTTCCTCGGCGGCCGCCCAGAACCCTTCGAACTGCCGCGTGACGTCGGGCAGCCCGCCGGACCCCTTCCAGGTTATGGCCACGGGCATGTCGTTCGTCCCGCACGCCAGTTGGAGCGCGCGCGCCGCGCTTGCTCCGATCGTCGCCAGGTTGCCGGCGTACGAGGGATATGGCGGGCGTAATAATCAGGGGCAGCCACGCAGGATCCGGATCGGTCGCGGCGTTCAAATCCGTGTCGGCTGCGCGAATCGCGGTCACCGGCCTCCAGACGCCGTAGACGAACTTGCTCGCCTGAGTGGTCTGGAGGGCATCGTGGATCGAGACATTCACCAGCACGAACACGCGGGCGGCCTCGACGAGCGACAGATTGCGCGCCTCGACCGCGTCGCGGGCCACGTTGTTCCATACCGAGAAGAAGCCGGTCGTGGTGCCGACGCCCGACCAGAGCCGCGCGATGGTCGTCTGCTCGTCGGTCCGCGTGGTGCTGTCGGATTTGCCCAGGAGCTTTATCTCATTGACGTCGAGAGCGTACCTCGCGCTCGTGAGTGACGGCGGGGGCAACGGCAGGAACTGCGTCGCCGACATCGCCGCCATCGGCGCTGCGTTCTGGAGATGCGTAAAGACGGCGGCTGCGTTGGCCGGGGGAGTCGGCTGCCACCGTCCCGGGAGGAGCGGCTCGGAGTAGGGCGGAAACGGCGAGACAACCCAGCCATCGTTCTGGCGCCACGCGAGAATCTCTTTCGCGACGCGGGCGCCAATCTCCCTGCCGCGGCGGACGAAGCCGGAATTGCGATCACCGAGATCCGCCGCGAGCGCCGCGTCGTACGTGGCAGCCGCGGACGGGTTGATGGCGACGAGCACATCGTGAGCGGCCTGCGCGGCCGCCGCATCCGGCGATCCGCCTGCCCAGGGCCGCAGTCGGACGCGATACGGCTCGAACTCGCGCTCGATCGCATTGATCGCGTCGAACATCGCGATGTGCATCATCGCGTAAAAGCGGGGCGTCCCCGGATTACCCGGCGCGGCGAGGGTGTCCTGAAGAAGCTGGTTCCATTTCAGCACGACGGCCGGGCTCGAATGTGTCGCTCCGGCCTCGAAGCCGGTTGCCGCCACCACGGCGAAGACCAGCGCGCTGCCGAGTATCCTCTTCATGTGTCTGGGCATGGGCGTTTCTCCTTATGAGGAAAGGCGCCAGCCGGTGTCGAAAGTGCTAACCTGACCTGCTGGACACGCGGTTTGAGCTCGGATGAGTCCTGCTGGGAATGTCACGGAGTTGCTCGTCGCGTGGGGCCGCGGCGACCAGGGCGCGCTCGACGTCCTGGCGCCGCTCGTCCAGCAGGAGCTGCATCGGCTCGCCACGCGCTACATGGCGGGCGAGCGGCCGGGACACGTCCTCCAGGCGACCGCGCTCGTCAACGAGGCCTACCTGCGGCTGGTGGATTGGAAGGGCGTCCGCTGGCAGAATCGCGCGCACTTCTTCGCCATGGCGGCGCAGATCATGCGCCACGTCCTTGTCGACAAGGCCCGGGCGCGCGCCCGGGCCAAGCGCGGCGGCGCCCCGTTTCACGTGTCGCTGTCGGAAGCCGCGCAGGTATCGCTCGGCAAGAGCGTCAATCTCGTGGCGCTCGATGACGCGCTCAAGAGCCTCGAGGGGCTGCACGCACGCCAGAGCCGTGTCGTCGAGCTGCGCTTCTTTGGCGGGCTGGACCTCGAGGAAACCGCACACGTCCTGGGGGTGTCGGTAGGAACCGTGAGACGAGACTGGAGCCTGGCGCGCGCCTGGCTGTATCGCGAACTCCACCCCACCACGCGAAATCCGCGTGGTGGGGCCCGGACCGAGCGGCCGCCGATGACCCCGGAGAGGTACGAAAAGGTCGCGCACCTGTTTCACGCGGCACTGGACCTGCCGCGCGAGCGGCGCTCCTCGTTTCTTGCCGGCGCGTGCGCGGGTGACGAGTCGCTGCGGATGGAAGTGGAATCACTGCTCGCCGCAAACGAAGGCGCCGGCGATTTCATCCTCACGTCGGCGATGAGCGTGGAGGCCCAATCGATGGCCCGCGAAGAGGACGCGGCCTTGCTCGCGGGCCGCGTCGGCGCCTATGACATCGTCTCGCTCATCGGCCGTGGTGGGATGGGCGAGGTGTACGAGGCGCACGACACGCGGCTTGGCCGCAAGGTCGCGGTGAAGCTGATTCGCCCCGCGCTCACGAGCAACCCCGACGCCGTTCGTCGGTTCGAGCAGGAGGCGCGCGCCGCTTCGTCGCTCAACCACCCGAATATCGTCACCATCTACGAGATCGGTGACATGGACGGCCGGCGCTTCCTGGCCATGGAGCTGGTGGAAGGTCAATCGCTCTCGGCGCTCGTCGGCCGCCCGGTCGGACTCGACGCGGTCGCGCGTGTGGGCGCCCAGCTCGCGAGGGCGCTTTCCGTCGCGCACGCCGCCGGCATCGTCCATCGCGACATCAAGCCCGAGAACATCATGGTGCGTGCCGATGGCTACGTGAAGCTCCTCGACTTCGGTCTGGCGCGCCTCGTCCCGCAGCCGGCCGCGACGCGGCTGCCGGACGCCGCGGCCACGCGGGTGCGCGCGATTCTCGGCACGCCACGCTACATGTCGCCAGAGCAGGCCCGCGGCGAGACCGTCACGGGCGCCAGCGACGTGTTCTCGCTCGGCGTGGTGCTCTTCGAGCTCGCCGCGGGCGCTCACCCGTTCGAGGCGGCATCAACCGGCGCCGCGAGTGCGGTCAGGTCGCATGCCGCGTCGATTCCGCGACCACGCATATCGGACATGCCGGTGCTCGAGCGACTCCTCCTCCGGATGCTCGAGACCCACGAAGCGGCGCGGCCGAGCGTCGGCGACGTCGCGGCGGAGCTGACGAAGCTGGCGGTTGCCGCGTCGCAGCCTGTCGAACTCGGCGCCCTGACCGTCAGGGGTGAGCCGCGCGATCACAATCTTCCGCCGCAGCGCACGCCATTGATTGGACGGGTTGCCGAGATCGCCGACGTGAAAGGACGGTTGCTGGACCCCGCCGTTCGGCTCCTGACGCTCACAGGCGCGGGCGGGACCGGAAAGACGCGACTGGCCATCCAGGTCGCCGCCGATCTCGCGCCGTGCTTCGAGGGCGGAGTGTCGTTCGTCGACCTGGCGCCGATCACCGAGCCGAATCTCGTCGCCTCTACAATCGCGCGCACTCTTGGTGTGTCCGAGAGCGGCGATCGCCCCCTGGTGAGCATCCTGGGCGAGCACCTGAATGCACGCGGACCGACGCTTCTGCTGATGGACAATTTCGAGCAGGTCGCCGGCGCCGCCGCGATCGTGCGGGAGCTGCTCGACGCGAGCCCCGGACTCACCGTGCTCGTGACCAGCCGTCACGTGCTTCGCATCTACGGCGAGCAGGAGCTCCCGGTCTCGCCGCTGCCGCTTCCCGAGCCCGGTCCCGCGCCGTCACCCGCTGCATTGATCGAGTGCGCGTCTGTGGCGCTGTTCGTTCAGCGGGCAGCGGCGGTGCGGCCCGACTTCACGCTCACCGCCAGGAACGCACAGGCCGTGGTCGATATCTGCCGGCAGTTGGACGGGCTTCCGCTGGCCATCGAGCTCGCTGCGGCGCGCGTCAAGATCCTGCCGCCGGACGAGCTGCATGCACGTCTGGAACGCCGACTCGAGGTGCTCACCGGCGGGGCGCGGGACCTTCCGGAGCGCCAGCAGACGCTCCGTCGCACGATCACCTGGAGCTACGACCTGCTCACGCCGGCGAGCAGAAGCTGTTCCGGCGACTGTCGGTGTTCGTCGGCGGCTGCACGCTGGAAGCCGTCGAGGCCGTCTGCAACACGCGCGAGGACCTCGGCGTGGACGTCCTCCAGGGCGTCGCCTCGCTCGTCGACAACAGCCTGCTCGTCCGGCCGGTAACGGACGACTCCGTGACGCGATTCTTCATGCTCGAGACATTCCGCGAGTACGCGCGGGAGCGGTTGCTGCAGAGCGTGGACGCGGACGAGACCGCGCGTGCGCATGCAGCCTACGTGCTCGTGCTCGCCGAGGAGGCTCCCCTCGCGCTGAATCCACCGGAGCGTGAGCCCTGGCTGCGGACATGCGACTCGGAGCACGACAACATCCGCGCCGCCTCCCAGTACCTGATCGGCAGCCGGAACGTGGAATGGGCGCTTCGCCTTGCCGCAGCGCTGTTCAGGTTCTGGGAGCAGCGTGATCACGTGACCGAGGGTCGCGAGACGCTCGCCCGCGTGCTCGCCATGTCGGGCGCAGAGCCACCGATTGCTCTGCGTGCGCGCGCGCTGTACGGCGCATCCGTGCTGGCCGACGTCCAGGGAGATCTCACGACTGCCGTCGCGCATAGTCGCGAGGCCTGCGAGATCTATCGGCAGTGCGGCGATACCAAGGGCCTCGCGACGACGATGACGGCAATGGCGTGGCAGACGCAGCACGGCGGACGCCATGCCGAGGCGGCCGCGCTCTATGCGGAGACGGTGTCGCTGTGGCAGCAGTTGGGCGACACGACCGCCGTGGATCTGGCGCGATTCAACATGGCGAACGCCGCGAGGGCGCAAGGGGATGTCACGCTCGCCCGCAGCATCCTCGACGATCTCCTCACGTCATCGGAGGCGCGCCACGATCTTCGCGCCGTCGCGTCCGCGCTGAACGGTCTCGGCGATCTCGCGGCTGCGCAGGCCGACTACGAGAGCGCGCGGAGCTACCATCGCCGCAGCCTGGCGGCCTTCCGGCAAATCGACGATCGCTGGGGTGTTGCCCAGGTGCTGACAGACATGGCGGACGTCGATCTCCGCACCGGGAACTATGCGGCCGCGAACGCGGCGCTCCTCGAAGCGCTGGGAACCTTTCGCGAGCTCGGACATCAGCGCGGTGTCGCCCGACAACTCGAGCGGCTGTCCTGGTGTGCCGGCTGCCAGCGCCGCGATGACGCGGCCGTGAGGCTGGCGAGCGCGGCCGCGGCGATACGCCAACGGATAGGAGCACCGATCAAGGCCTCCGAGCGGGCGAGGATCGACGAGACGCTTGCGAACGCCAGAGCGCGCATCGATCCGGAGGCCTGGGCTGTGGCCTGGCGGGAAGCGCGCACGGCGACGCTCGACTCGATCCTCGAGGCGGAGCTCGGCGTGCGGCCCGAGGCCCGTCCTACTGGTATTTCTGCGGGTCCATCAGGTGCCTGACGGCGGAGATCCGGCTGACGGGGATGCCCATCTGCCGCGCGTGTTCGCGAATCCCGGATTCGTCCGGAGCGAGATACACGCAATAGATCTTCTCGTCCGTCACATAGCTGTAGAGCCACTGAACCTGGGGTCCGATTCCCTTCAGGACCTCCAGCGAGCGCAGGGATACCTCCCGGATTTCGCTTTCGGTCATCCGGCCGGCTCCAGGCATGTCCCGCTCGATAATGTACTGCTGCATACCGTGACGAGCAAAGAATAGCACCAAGGCTGGAAGGAGCGAGCCGGCGACGCAGGATTGACGGTGGCTTGGAGTTGATGAGCCAGAATTCGCGCATGAGCTCGGATGCCTAGAAATAGACGGTAGCCCCCAGCGTCCACATCGAGCCACGGTGCCCCGGAAAGAGCCCGCCGATGATGCCTCCGCCGTCGTCATCGTCATCGTCGCCGAAGTCGAGGAAGGTGTAGCGGTAGTCGCCGTGGATACCGAAGTGTCTACTCGGCAGGATCTCCAGGCCGATGCCAGCGTGCCAGCCGAACTCGGTCGTGCTGACGTCCAGATCTGCGGGGCCGTCGAGCACTTCCGCCTTGCGCCGATACCACCCCGGCCCACCCAACACGAAGGGAGCAACCTTACCGCCCATCCGCAGGAGGAGCGACGCCTGTATCGGAGTCTCCGTGAATTTCTGGTTGAGGGCCTCCGACGACTCTGAATGCCTGTCCAGCGACACCTCGAAGCCGAAGCGTCCGCCGATGAGGCGGATCTGGCCGCCGAAATAGCGGACCGAATCCACGTCGACCTCGGTGTCAGGGTTGACCCACGCGATGCGCCCGCCCACCCCAAAACCCTGGGCCGATACTGGTGTCAGCGAGGCCAACAGCCCACCCAGGGTGAGCATCGCGATGACGGACGGCCGCAGAGCGCGCGCGCGAAGGGATGGCATGCGTGATCTGTGCTCCTGATCCCTCGCGGTTCACGGCCGCAGGCGCGAGAGGCTTGTCTGTCTCTTATCGGATGCGGACGGCTACAACTTCAGCTCGCGATCGGGACGATCACCCTCCGACGATCCGGAGGCCGGTCGGCGCGGTCGGCGGGCTGCCGGGCGGAGGAGCGAAGGGAGTGCCCGCGTCGAATCGAGCCTTCGCCGGGAGCGTCGAAAGCTTGACGAGTCCGGTTGGATCCACCCACGGCCAGACATACGCCCCGAAGAAGGCGGGTTTGGCAGACAGATACAGCGAGTTGGGGATGGTCTGCGGAGCGATCGACTCCCAGTGCACCGTATTGCTGACGTAGTCGAAGTTGCCGCCTCGAAGGACGGTGCTCAGGACCTTCGGGTCGGCCGCCTGATCCCATTGCCCCGCCTGATAGCCCAGCTCCCAGATGTATTTGCTGTGCCACGGGAAGCTGTTCTCGTATCCCCAGCCAGTCATCGCGCCGGATACCCCGAGCACGTTGCCGACGAAGCTGTGCCACCAGGATCCGAAGTTCAGGCCCGCCGTGCGAGCGTTCGACGTGCCGGGGTAGTCGCGCCGGAATCCCGAGAGGTGATTGCGGAACACCGTCATGTAGATCGCGTTGCCGTGGGTGTTGTCGGAATCGTAGTTGAACGACGCGTTCCCCTCGAAGAGCACATGATGCGAGCCGACCATGTGGCTGGCGTTGAGGCCGACCTCGTTCCACGTCAGGTCGTACTGAATGAGCCCATCGTCCATGTAGTTGTACGCCACGACGGAGCCGGCGCCGGCCGAGCGCGCGACCATGACCTTGTTCGCTTTCATCACGATGTTGTTCTCGATCAGTGTCTCGGAGCTCGCGTTCGCGAAGCTGATCGCGTACACGCCGCCGCCGGGTGTCGAGTAGGCCGCCTCATGGATGTAGGAATCGCGGACCTCGACACCGAACGCGTTGTTGATTGCGACACCCTCGCCCTCCCAGACCGTGATCTCCACGTTCTTGACCCAGCAGAAGGCTGCGGCCTCGAAGCGCATGGTGCCGTCGCTGCCGCGAATCATCTTCACGCTTTCGACGCCGGCGTTCTGGACGTGGACGTCCTGATACCGCGTCACCTGCGATGCCTTCGTGGTGGGGTAGTCGATGTGCAGTGGCGTCGTGAAGGTGATCACAGTGCCGCTCACCGACGCAATGCGTTTGACCTCGTTGATGGGACGGCCGGAACGGCTGAACCAGGTCAGCGAGCTCGGAAACGGATCGTCGATGATCGAGTCGGTGGGGTTGTGCCGCATGAACACGGCGCGGTCGGACGCCCAGATGGTGACGCTCGTGGGCGCGCCGTTGCGAGGGGGCAGGCTCGTCCACGCGGCGGCGTTGTACTCGTTGGCATCGACCAGCACGAACTGGCCCGCGGCAAAGCCGGCGGCGTTGGCGACTGCGACCGACGTTGCCCCTCTGGCACCGTTGGCGACGAGACTCTGCGACGTGGCGTCGTTCGGTTTCGGCCAGCGATTGGGCCCGACGACCACGATCGGCTGATTGTCGGTTGCGCCGTGATCGACGCCCGCTATCGCGCCATTGGTCTTCTGAAGAACCGTTGCCGTCGGTCCGGCGCCGCGCAACGTGATGCCCTTGTTGATGAGGATGTAGTTGTTCACCGTGAACGTCCCGGCCGACAGCTGCACGACCTGACCGACCGGACACGCATTGACGGCAGCCTGGATCCCCGAGCTGGCATCCGACGCGCCGTTGCCGTACGTCGAGGCGTTCACCACGGCGCAGACCGTCGTGCGGTTGGGAACGCCGCCGGGCACGCCCGGGTTCCACACGGTCGTCCGATCTACGGGGAGAATCTGTGCAGACGCATACGTCGCGGAGCACGCCACTCCCAGGCATGTCAGAAGGGCTGTCGGTTTCATTGAGGTCAGACCTCTGCGTGAGTCAAGGTATTCCGTGCGAGGTTCGTTCGATACTCAACGGTGAGTCATTTCAACCGGCGTTCCGGACCCGTGCTGTGCGCATAACGCGTTGCAGCAGCACGGATTCGGTCGATGGGGTTCCCGAACCGGGTGGGTTCCAGCGAGCAATTGCGAAACCTGGATGACAGAATCGGCCGGCGCTATTGCTCGCGGACGATCAGGGTACCAGTCATGTTGGGGTGGATGGCACAGTGGATTCTGGTTGTTCCCAGCCTGGTCATGATGGACGACGGTTCACTGCCGCCAGGAGACAGCTCGTCGGTCTTGCGAAAATTGGTCGCATCCGGCGAATCGGCGACGATGACATGCGTGAGCGTGTCCGCGTTGACCCAGCGCAGGCGCTCGCTCTTGTAGACGACGATCGGCTCGTCACCGAACGCCCGGTCGTTCAGCGAGACGGCGCCAGGGAGGATGTAGGCGTTGGCGGTCACGGTCGGGGTTGGGGTGGGCGACGGCGTCGGCGCTCCGCCGTTTCCACCGCAGCCGGCCAACAACAAGATGGGCAACACGGTCACTGCAGGGAGCGCACGACCTAGAGAGAACATCATTCTCTATACAGTGCCGGCGCGCGTGTTTTACTCCCTGACGCGGCGGACAGTCGAGTCAGGGTCGAGAATCGCTCCAGCATCAGCCGCAGACCGAGTTGCCCAGTTGCGAAAACCGTCCCGAACAGCCAAGCTCTTCCGCAATGAAAGTTCGGTACCGAGTGGGAGTCGCTCTGCTGGCTCTTCTGGCCGTCGCCGCCGGAGACTCGCCGCTGTGCGCGAGGCAGGCCGCCTGGCAGCCATCGCCTGGCCATACGCAAGTGCCGATCTGGCCGGGTGTGATCCCTGATGCGCAGCCGGTCGAGGGGCCCGAGGTCGCCGGGACGGTGGTGGACGCCGCTGGTAAACCAAAGCTGGTTGCCGGCAAGCCGTGGGTCTATGTCGACAGCGTCTCGCAACCCACGATGACGGTCTATTCGCCAAGGGGCAACAACACGGGCGTTGCGGTCGTCGTGTTCCCCGGCGGAGGCTACAACGTTCTGGCCATCGATCTTGAAGGCACGGAAGTCTGTGATTGGCTGACGTCCAGGGGAATCACGTGCGTGCTGCTGAAATACCGCGTGCCGTGCGCGAAGGTCGGGCCCGTATCGGGATTGTCGGACGGCGTTGGAAGACGCGCAGAGGACGGTGGGGCTGGTGCGCTTCCAGGCCGCGCAGTGGCATATCGATCCGCACAAGATCGGCGTGCTCGGCTTTTCGGCGGGCGGGCACATGGTCGCCGCGATGAGCACGCATTTCGAGAAGCGTCTGTACCCGCCGTGGACGCCGCCGACAGAGAGAGCTGCCGCCCGGATTTCGCGGTGGCGCTCTATCCGGGACATCTGGCAGTCCGCGAGAGAGACTTCGCGCTGAATCCCGACATTCAGGTCACCGGCCGGACGCCGCCCACGTTCTTGCTGCAGGCGGAGGATGATCCGGTGGATCCTGTCGAGAACTCGCTCGTCTACTATTCGGCGCTCAGGAAGGCCGGCGTTCCCGCGGAGATGCACGTGTATGTGAAGGGCGGGCATGCATTTGGGCTGCGGCCGCACGGAATCGCCCATCACGGGATGGCCGCAGCTCGTGGAGACGTGGCTGCGGACGATCGGAATGGTCGCGCGGTAGTCGTAATGCCGACGGTCGTCGCTCGGCGGCACATGGCTTCCATGGCGCGGAGCCACTGCGTCCTAGACAATCCTTCACCGAGAAAATCGGTCTGTCCGCGCAGATAGTCGGCTCCGAATACGCCCAGGAAAAAGTATCCGGCAGTCGCGCGGTCCGTTTCAGGCTGATCAGCCAGCCAGACCAGAAACCCGTGTGGATCGCCGAGCGTGTTGACTATGGCGATCGCGGCGGCGTGCCACAGCTCCGGATCGCGCTGGGACTTCACCCAACCCACATGCTCTGCGTCGCACATATTCAGTTCATCGAAGGGGAAACTTCATTTCGCACCCCTGGGCCCAGTACGACCTCAGGTTTCAGGGCGGTGAGCAGGGACTGTGGGATGCGATCGACGTGAAGAAAGTGGAGCCGGTGTCGACGAACGGCCGGCCGCTGTTCGTGGTCGGCTCGACGAAGGCGCTTTGGTCGAGCGGAGACAAGGCGATCGTCATCAGCGGGACCGCGGCGTCAGAAATCCTGGACGCCTTCATCGGCGCCTACCTGGCAAGGTATCCCAGCACGCTCGACCCGGGCTTCGATCTTCCGTCCCTGCCCCCGGTGACATCCATCGTCATCACTTCTTGATCTCTTCGCCGGTCGTGACGCGGAACTTCCGGAACGACGAGTAGGTGGCGCGCACCTCGAGCGTGTCCTCGTTCGGCTTCGCGGGCTGCCAGTAGCGCTCGGTCACTTCCACGGGCACGCTGATCTCGAGCGTCGGATCGATCTCATATCGGACCTTGAAGGTGGCGGACCACGGCGCCTCGGGATTGTCCGCCGTGAACGCCGAGGCCAGCACCCGCCCCGTTCCCGGTTCGATCTCGAACGTGCCGTGCGCGGGCAGATTGTGATCGCCGCCCGGACCGCGGCTTTTTCTGAGGACAGTCGGCGTGCGAACCTCCTGGAACGCCAGCGCAGCCGCGGTCCCCTCGAAGCGGACGCCTTCTGCGATGCGCGGGGTGAGATAGATGAGCGGCAGCAGAGGGCTGTTGCCGCGCCGTGGAACGCCGAGGTTGTAGCGTCCGCTCTCCTTCGCGATCGCGTCCGCGAGATCTGGCGCCGTCTTCGGCTGATCCAGGAACAGCTTCTTCAGCCGGTCCTCCCGGTTGCGCACGGCTCTGCCGTCCACCTCGATGACGTCGCGGAACGCTTGGGGCCAGCGGCCGCGCGCCTTGACCAGCAGGAAGTCAGACGTGATCTCGCGCGTCTTTCGCACGCGGCCGTCGGAGCGAACGAGCTTCTGCGTCTGCTTCTCTTCGGATACGACGGCCGAGAACGCTTCGACGTACGCGTCCACGTACTTGCCCGCGAGGGCGACGATCTCGGCCGCGGCCGCCGGCGCCTGATCGCCCGGCGTGGGCGTCGCGGCGATTGCGGCGGCGCACGCGACGGCGATCAGACTCCTGCGCATCCTCCCTCCAGTTTCTCCAGGAGCGTGCGGATCCTCGCGATGCGTCGCTCCAGATCCTGTTGCCAGTCCCCCCACTCTGAACTCGGGGCCTGCCGAATCGAGTCGGCGAGCCGCTCGTACTCCGACAGGGCCTGCTTTGTGAAGTCGCGCTTCTGTTCCGTGGGCGCGAGTTCGCCGGCAGCTTCGTAGGCCTCGGCCAGCGCCAGTTGCCGCTGCGCGAGCGATGCCGTGAATGAACGATTAGCTGTCTCTGCCGCCGCCAGGCGGGCGATCGCCGTCGTCGCCTCGCCGAAGGCCTTGCTCGGCTGCCCTTCGGCTGCGAATGCCCGGGCCCGTTCGATGGTCTTCCTCGCGATTCCCGCCTCCGCCGCGAGATGTAGCTCGTCGTGTCGTGCTGAATCGACGCCGTATTCGTACGAGTGAATCTCGCGGTCGCCGACCGCGTGCATGATCCCGTGAGGCTCGTTTATCAGGTTCCCGAGCTTGCGGCGGGCGTAGGATCCGATCGTCTGCCTCTGGCCGGTCAGCGACGATACCGCGACGACGCGCCGTCGGTCTCCCGCGCCGGTCGCGAAGTACGCCGGAACTCACCGGCGGCGACCGGATACGAAGCTCGAAGTCTCAACCGCCGTTCCTGCACTCCTTCCCAGATCGCGGTCCCAATCAGGCCTGCGCCAACAAATACGACGATGGTGGTGATGTTGTGCCCGGCGGTGCGGGTCGGCGGGGGAACGGTTTGGACATACACGTTCTTGCCCGAGACGGAATCATGCGCCGCCAACTGATCGTTCGACTGAAGGACAATCAGATTGCGCACCAATTGCGCAGACTGAACATCTCGCTCGAGCGGCGACTGAAACGAGAGCCGCTCGACGCCGCTTACCGCATCGAGCACCACGATCTGCCTGCGGTTGCTGACGACCAACGTCGACGTGCCAGGGTCGTACGACTCCGACGCGTCCCTCGTTGCGGTACGTCCACAAGGTCTTTCCGGTGTTGAGATCGATCGCGGAAAGGCCCTTCGCCCGCAGGGAGGGCCCTCCGTTTGGTGTTCCTCCGGGAGGTTCGACGAGAGCGACCTGCGCCGTGCCGTGAGCCGCGAACTCGAGCACACCTGGCACCTCGACCCGGGCGGTCCACAACCGGCGGCCGTCATCGACGTCATAGGCCCAGAGCCGCTTGTCGACCGCGACCAGAACCACGCGGTCGTTGAGGGTCCACCAGATTCGAGGCGGCCCGACCAATCCCGCGTGTGTCTCCTCTTCAACCTGCCACCGTAATTCCCCCGACGCCAGGTCAATGACCACAACGGTCATGCGCGCCCAGGATCCTCCGACCTTGCGGAATTGACCGAGCACAGAGAACCGAGGTAGCGACCATGGACGAGAGTGGGCCGACGTCCGAGCATCCCTGTAGTCGTGAAATACGAGACGAAACGCAGCCAGTTGTTTGCGCTGTCAATCGGAAGCGTCGTCGTCCACAAGTGCCTGCCGGTGAGAACGTCGAGCGCCTGGACCGGGACGCCGGATGTGGCGTTTCTGTCCCACAGCAGCAACTGCTGCCGCTCGGGCACAGGCACGAACGTCAGCTCGCCGTTCGGGATCTTCGAACTGCACCACAGCAATCGCCCATCGGTCAGCGCGAACGCCGCCAGTTCCCGGCCGTCAGCGCATCCCCCCGCAGCCTTTCCACGAGCCAGCAACACGACGAGAGTGTCGCCGACCACCATGGCACTGTACGCATTGCCCGCCGCCGGGACGGTAGGACTCGAACGGACGCCACGACTGGAGTCGAACATTCGTTTTGCGCCAGAGTGTCGTCCCCGTGTGGACGTCGAGCCCGTGTATCGTAGCCCCAGTGTTCACATCCCCTTCGATCGCCAGGATGACTGGCTGGAAGGCATCGACGGCCTGCAGCACGCCCGCGCCCTGAACGTCGTCCGGTTCGCGTGGGACGCCGTAGTCGATGGACGCGTCGGCATTGACAATCGAGAGTTCCCCGATTGAAACTGCCTCGTCCATCTTGGCTTGGGTAATTCATCCGTCTGGCTCGCATCAGCCGCCGTCCACATCGTGAACAGCAATACACAGAGGCCCAGTCTTGCCACGCCTGCCTGGTGAACTTGCATGGCCATCCTCCCAGCCGCACACGGGAGTCGCGAACCAAGTCGTCTCCGGCAGATTCTTGCGCAGTGATGGGCGGTTCGCAAGGCAAAGTGACCGACGGCGACCAGAGACGATGCAAAGCGCACCTTAGGCACGCGCGTCGCTCGCGCTGAAGCGGCGAGACAGGGCCGGCGTTGATTGCTACTCGCCGCGGACGACCTTGCGCTGCATGGCGTCGAGATAGCGGTCGAGTTCCCGGACGCTGCTGAAGACGGCCGCAAGGTCGGCCGCCTTGACGATCTCGAGCACTTTCTGCACTTGCGGCTGCGCGTTCAGCAGCACGATCTGTCCGGACCGTTGGGCCATGACCTTTCGGGCGCCAAAGATCGAGCGCAGGCCGGCGCTGCTGATGTACCTCCAGGTTCGCGAGATCGAATACGAGGGCGTCCACGGGCTGATTGGCGAGCTTGTCCAATCAGCGCCAAGGACCGCCACGTCCGTCCGGATACCAGGAAGGGTAGAGCACCTGCTCTGACAATCCCGCCGACGCAAGTTGCCGTGGCTGCGTCCCATCGGCGTTGATCAGCCACACCGTGTTCTTGCCGTCTGAAGACGTACCAGTGAAGGCAATCACGTTGAGCCGCGTCGACCAACTGGCTCGGGTGGCAGACACAGGCAACCGCACGCTGGACAGTCTGTGCGTTTCACCGCCCGCGACAGGGACGACGAAAAGGTCCTTGAAGCGTTCAACGCTTCGCTCGTGCCAGATCCTTCCACCCGACGAGCACGAATCGCTGCTGTCGAAGGAAATCGCGAAAGCGGGCACTCTTGACGAGATCGAGATCGTTCTGCCGCCACAGCGCGCCCCAATCGGGATGGTCGAAGGTCGCGCCGCGCATCTCTTCGTCATCGTACCCGAGGTGCACGATGAGCTGATACACGCCGGGAGTCAGCGGCGCGAGCATCTTCTCGTACGCCTGCGGCCAGTCCGCCCTGGCAGTGCCCTGCGGAATCGACAGGACTCGATCGACGAGCGCATCCGGCTGCGCCGCGGTCGCCCATGCCGATTGTTCTCCCCCGCGATTCCCGAGGCGCTCGATCAGAACCGGCAGGCCATACGCCGAACCGACCCTGCGATAGACCTCGAAGAACTCGGGCGTGCGGAAAAGCGTCGCCATGTGTGAATCCACGTGTGTCAGCGTGACGCCTGCGGCACGGGCACGGTCGATCTGCGCCCGCAACTCCCGCTCGATCTCTGCCGGCTGGGCGCGCGTCACGACGTCGGTCTCGAGGAGCGGGAAGTACCCGTCAGGGTCGAGCAGCGAAGAGACAGCGTCGCGAGGGCTGAGCGGGCCCCACCGGAACCCCGTCCATTCGCTGTTCAGTGCCAGGTGAATCCCCAGGTCAGCCGCCGGATGCGTGCGGGCCCACCGGGCCACCTCCGGAAACCATGGGCACGGCACGAGAATGCTTGCGGATGTGATCCAGCGATTCTCGAACCCCTCGAATGTCGCACGATTCACGGAGTGCGACATGCCGAGATCGTCCGCATGAATGACAAGGAGCCTGGCGTCGGGGGGATGCCCCAGCCGCTCCTGCAGCGTGGGCGACTGCCCGGCGGTGCTCCAGGCGAAACAGGCGACGAGGCCCACGATGCTGGCCACTGCCCTCGCCACGCGCATCGACATCGCAGTCCTCCCGTCGACCAAGTGTAACCTCGCGGTCAAGGATGCAGCGAGAGGCGGCATCGCGAATCGATTCCGGCAGGTAAGAGCGTCCTACTCCATCCGTAACACCGTGACCGGATCGACACGGGTCACGCGCCAGGCCGGAATCGCACAGGCGGCGAGCGCCACGACCGAGAGTACGGCGGCGACGGTCGCATATGTGGTTGGATCCCGCGGACTGATCTCGAAGAGAAGGCTCGACAGCACTCGTGACAGCAGCCAGGCGGCGGGGAGCCCGACGGCCAGGCCGGCGGCGGCGAGGACCATCCCGTGCCGGATCACCATGGCCACGAGCGTTCGCCGCTGCGCTCCGAGCGCCATCCGCACGCCGAGCTCGGGAAGCCGACGCGAGATTGACGTCGCCAGCATCCCTCCGACACCGATCGCGGCGAGCAGCAGCGCGAGCGCGGCGAACAGGGTGACGAGCAGCGCGTTGAACCGCGGCACCGCGGCGGACCGGCTCACGACCTCGTCCATCGTCTGCACCGACGCCACCGGCAAGGCGGGGTCGAGGGCGCGAATGCGCGCGCGCACGGTCCCGGCGAGGGCCCCGGGTTCCACTTCACCGCGCACCGCGATGCGGAGCGAGCGCATCATGCCGACGATGTTGTCCGCCATCATCGCGTCGGACACCTGCAGCCACGCCGTGTAGGTATGCGGCACGGTTTCGGTATTCAGCGCTCCCTGCTTGACGTCTCCGACGACGCCGACGATGCGCATCCAGGGCCCGTGTGACGCGGTATTGCCCCAGGCCATCCGCTGGCCCACCGGATCCGCCGTGCCCCAGAAGCGGCGCGCGAACGTCTCGTTGACGATCGCGACCGGCTCGGACTGCTGGGCGTCCGAGGCGGTGAGATAGCGTCCGCGCTTCAGCGGGATGCCGATTGCCTCGAAGTAGCGGCCCGTCACGCACTCGTGCGCCACGCTGTGCGGAAGGTCACGCGCCGTCGGAATCTCCTGTTCGAGCGTGAACGCCCGGCGCTCGCGGACGCCCAGCGGCAACTCGGTGGAGGCGCCGACGGCACTCACGCCCGGCACCTGAGACACGTCGTCGACGAGACGCGTGTAGAACCCGCGAACGCTCGCCGCGTCTCTGTACGCCCGCGCGGGAAGGCTGGTCGCAAGGGTGAGCACGCGCTCCGCGCGGAACCCGGGGTCGACCGCCATCAGCCTCGAGAAGCTTCGCAGCAGCAGGCCGCCGCCGACGAGCAGCACGACGGCAACGGCGAGCTGCGCCGCGACGAGCGCGCCGAAAATCCGCCGTTCGCGCTGGCCGGTCGAGATCCGCGCGCCTTCCTTGAGCGCTTCTCCGCGCGGCCGCGAGAGCTCGAGGGCGGGCAGGATGCCGCACAGCAACGCGGTCACGACGGTCAGGGCGGCCGTGAACAGCAGAATCCGCCCGTCGATCCCGATCTCCTGCAGGCGAGGCAGCGTCGGTGGCGCGAGCGCGACGAGCGCTCGCGACAGCCACACGGCGAGCACCAGGCCCAGGGTGCTGCCCATCACCGCCAGGACCGCCGATTCGGCGAGCAGCTGCCGGATCAGCCGTCCGCGGCCGGCGCCGAGGGCGCTGCGGACCGCGATCTCGCGTTCACGCCCCATGGCGCGCGCCAGCATCAGGCTGGCAATGTCGGCGCAGGCGATCAGGAGGACGAATCCGACGGCCGCGAGCGCCACCCACAGCACCGTGCGCGAGCGCCCGCTGACTTCGTCGCTGAGCAGCACCGCGGAACCGGTGAGCACGTCGGCCAGGCCGCTGAGGTCCGCCGGATACATCTCGCGCGCATTCGACCGCACGAGGGCGCGTGTGTCGGCGTCCGCCTGCGCCAGTGTTACGCCAGCTTTCAGCCGCGCGACGACGCTGCTGTTGTACATGCTGCCGAACGCGCGCCGTTCGTTCGCCGTGAACGCGATCGGCACGTACACATCAGCCGGAACGTTGTTGATGATCGGGCCGCGTTGCGGGAACGTAAAGCCGCGCGGCATGACGCCGACGATCGTGAAGGGCTGGCGATCGAGCAGGATCGAACGTCCGATCGCCGCCGGATCGCGGCCGAACGTCCGCTCCCACAGCGCATCGCTGAGGACGGCGACCGGCCGCCTCGCCTCGTCGTCTTCGCGCGTGAAGGGACGGCCGAGCGCCGGCCGCACGCCAAGGGTGTCGAAGAGCGCCGCCGAGGCCCGCGTGACGGTCACGCGCTCAGGCGGCTCGACGCCAGACAGCTCGTACTCGCGGTTGCGGTAGGCCGCGATGCTCTCGAAGAAGCCGGCGCGCGCCTCGAACGCCACGTAATCGGGCGGCGAGAACCCGAGCGGCATCTGCGGGAAGGCCAGCTGCAGCAGCACCAACCGGCTCGGATCCCGGTACGGCAGGGCGCGCAGCAGCACCGCGTTGACGACGGTGAACACGGCGGTCGCGGCGCCGATCGTCAACGCGAGCGTGGCGATCACGGCGAGGCTGAAGACGGGCGCGCGCTGCAGACCGCGCGCGGCGTAGCGGACGTCCTGCCAGAGTCGAGTCATCGGGATCTCCTTCGGAGCGGACGGCGGCACGTGGGCCCACGCGACGCGCCGGCGGCGGCGCTCGTCGGCGCGCAGAACAATCGCGGCGATGAGGGTGTCGGCGATCAACCGTCCGCATGCGTACGCCGCCCCGACGCGCCCCAGGCGCCGGCGCTCGCGCGCCAGGCACTCGAGGCACGCCGCCTCCAGCACGTCCGCCTCACGCTGGCGCAGCTGCGGGGGATACGCCCGAAGCAGCAGCCGGACGAAGGCGGAGGATGGGTACGGCATCGGATCAGGCCTTGAGCAGCTTCCTGCGTCTGGCGACTTCGACGAATCCGGCGAGCCGCTCGGCTTCGGCAGCGCACGCGCGGCGCCCGGCGGGGGTGAGGCGGAAGAACCGCGGCCGTCCGCCTGCCGCCGTTGCGTCGTCCGGCGGCTCGACCTCGACGACGAGGTTCAGGTCGGCCAATCGCCCGAGCGCCCGGTAGAGCATCCCTGGCCACAACCGCATGCGGCCGCCGGTGCGTTCCAGGACCTCGTTCATGATCCCGAGCCCGTGCAGGTCGCGGTCGGCGAGCGCGAGCAGGATCTGGAACCAATGCGGCTCGAGGGGGGCGGGCGCGGATGACTTGCGAGCTGACATGGCGGTCAGTTTATCCCTATCGGTATAGACCTGTGCGTTAGACACGCGCGGCCCGAAAAAGGTTTGAAGCTTAGCGTCGCGGGGCGAGGGCCATGATCCACGTCGCGATGTCCCGTACGACGGCCTCGCTGACGTGGCCCGGCGTGTTGTATTCGGCCGGCACGCTCTTGCCGGTCCCGGCCACAAACAGGTGGTTGAGGCTGGCGTAGGAATGGAAAGATACGTCGGTCCGGTCCGCTAGCGCCGACTTCCAACGGGAGAATTCTTCCATCGTCACCTGGTAGTCCCGCTCCCCCTGGAGCACGAGCATCGGTTGCTTCACCCGCGCGGCGGCGGCCGGCGGATCGTACCCGCGCAGATCGAGCCAATACGACGCCGTGGCGCCGAAAATGCGTTCCGGGTTCGACGCGTCGGCCGGCCCCAGGGCGTCGACACGCGCCATTACCTGTTCGATCTGACTGATCTGCGCTTGTTCCTCGGCGCTGATAGCGCCATCCGCTTGGGCGAGATACCGCGCCTGCTCGACCACCGCTTGCGGGATGGGTCGCGCCGCGCCGGCCATGACGACGAAGCCGGCAACCGGCGGCCCGGCGGCAGCGATCCGGGGGACGAGCATTCCGCCGAGGCTGTGGCCGAGCACGACGATCCGATTCGGATCCACGCCCGAAGCGCTTCTGAGCACCTGCACCGCCGCGATCGCGTCGTCGATCGATTCGTCCTTGACGGTGAAACCGGGCAGGTCCCGCATCAGGTTCGCATGCACCCGCGTGCGTTTGTCGTACCGCAGTACGGCAATCCCCCGAGAGGCGAGTCCGAGCGCGAGATCCTTGAACTGTTTGATTTGCCCGACGGTTGCATCGCGATCGCCAGGGCCTGATCCGTGCACGAGAACCACTGCTGGCACCGGACCCGGCCCGACGGGCATCGTCAGCGTAGCGGGCAGTGCCCATTGCCCCGTGCCGACGGTGACTTCCGACTCCTTATAAGCGAGGGGACTCGCATAGGCCGGTGGTGCGTACGCGACGGCCTGCACCGCCGGGCGAAGGGCCAGCCCTCCGACCAGATTCGCGGGGTTCACGGTGACTTGCACGTCGAACGTCGCACGTTCGAACGCGCACGTGACGACGACGACGGAGAGCACGCCGCGTGGCGCGACCGACGTGGCGATCTGACGCTGGAACGGGCCGGCCTGCGCGGTGAGGCTATTCCACGTCGCACTCAGCCGATCGACGGGCATCGCGGCCTTCATCTGAGGCGTGAACAACTCGAAGGCCTGGGCGTACTGACCGCCCGCCATCAGGTCGATGAACGCACGGGCGCGCGCTTCCGGGCTCTGGGCCACTTCCTGCGCCGGCACGACCTGCGGACCAACGGCGAATGCGACGACGCCCGCGACCAGGACACCCCGCACCAGAGATGCGATAGCTCGACGAATCGACATCCGCATCGAGAGCCGTTCCACTTTGAATGTTATCGGGCCAGCGTAGTGTGCTTCAACAGGGCACTGCCGACCTGGACATCCCTCTCCAGTTGACTTTCTAGTGAGAGGCTGGCATTCTCCACTAGCATGTCCAGTGGAGAGAAGACCGTCGAGCTGCTGCAGGGGACGCTCGATCTCATCATCCTGCGCGCCCTGTCCACGATGCTTGTCGACAAGCTCCTGCTCGAGAACTGAGCTCATGCGCCGCACCATCCTCCGCCTGCTGTCGTCGTTTCGCTCGAGCCGCGCCGAACGGGAGCTTGCGCGCGAGATCCGCTCGCACCTGCAGCTGCTCGAGGATCAGTACATCGCGAGGGGCATGGACGCGGAGGAGGCGCGCTACGCCGCCCTGCGGGCATTCGGCGGCGTCGAGCAGGTGAAGGAACATCAGCGCGAAGCCCGGATGTTCCGGTGGCTCGCCGGCTGGCCCATGGACCTGAAACTCGGCGGCCGGATGCTCGTGAAGTATCCCGGCTTGACAATCGTGGGCGGCCTGGCGATGGCCTTCGCGATCTGGGTTGGCATCGTCATCTTCCAGGTCGTCGGTCTCTTCACCACCCCACGCTGCCGCTGTCCGCAGGGCGCGCGCCTGGTCGAAATTCGCAGCATCGACGTGGCGGCGAACGTTCAAGAGGAAAAGGTCCTCCACGACTTCCTCGAGTGGCGGCAGTCGCTGCGATCGCTCACCGACGTCGGCGCCTGGCGCGACTCGAGCCGAAATCTCGTCGTCGCTGCCGGCGATGCGCGTCCTGTCAACGTCGCCGAGATGAGCGTCTCGGGATTCCGCGTCGCCGACGGCGAGCCGCTCATGGGCCGGGTGCTGGTCGAAGCCGACGAACAACCCGCGGCGCCTGCCGTGGCGGTCATTGGCTACGACGTGTGGCGCACGCGGTTTGGCAGCGATCCAAACGTGCTCGGACGCGACGTGCAGCTCGGAAACGAGCACGCCACGGTGGTTGGGGTCATGCGTGAGGGCTTCGAGTTTCCGGTCTCGCACGACGTGTGGCTGCCGCTCAAGACCGCTGTTCTCGATCAACAGCCGCGCTCCGGCCCCGCGATTACCGTCTTTGCCCTGCTCGCCCCCGGCGAAACCATGCAAACAGCGCAAGCGGAGTTGACGACGGCCGGCCGGCGCGCCGCGACGGAGTTACCCGCCACGCATCAGCATCTCGAGCCTCGCGTGAGGCCCTACGCGATGATGGCCGCGCCTGGTGAGCCACGGCGACCAGCCGATCATGTACTCGATCTACTTCTTCATCGCCGTGCTGCTGATCCTGATCTGCGGCAACGTCGGCCTGCTGCTGTTTGCGCGCGCGGCATCGCGTGAAGCCGATCTGGTGGTCCGGACGGCGCTCGGTGCGAGCCGCGGGCGCATCGTGGCGCAGATGTTCGCTGAAGCGCTGGTCCTTGGCAGTGTCGCGGCGATCGTGGGCGTCACCGCTGCCGACTTTGCGCTTCGCACCTGGGGCACGGTGTTTCTCGAGACCAACCTGGGCCGCCTTCCCTTCTGGTTCGATCTCAGCCTTTCCCCGCGCGCGTTCGCCGTCGCGATCGTGCTGACGGTGGCGGGCGCCGCCGTCGCCGGCATCATGCCGGCGATGAAGATCACGCGCGGCATGGGCCATCGGCTCAAGCAGACCACGGCCGGCAGCGGCGGCCTGCAGTTCGGCGGCGTATGGACGGTGGTGATCGTGGCGCAGGTCGCGGCCACGGTGATGTTCCCTGCGGTCGTTTACATGGAACAGTCTCTATTGCGTGGCGTCCAGGACTTCGATCCCGGATTCGCAAACGAGCAATACCTCGCCGTGCAAATCGAACGGGATTACCCGGTCGATGGCGGCTCGAACGCCGACGCCGCCACGCTCGAGCGCAACGCGCGGCTGGCCGCCACGCTCGAAGAGCTTCGCCGGAGGGTGGCCGCGCAGCCCGGCGTTAGTGGCGTGACGTTCACGGAGGACCTACCGACGACGAATCACCCGCGGAAGATCATCGAGATGGGCTACGACCTCGACTTGTCCGACGTCAGCTTCAGCGAAGTCGGATGGCGGCGCATCGGCGTCAGCGGGCGGCTCGAACGCGGAGCCTCCCTTGCGCGAGGCCACCATCGCGGCCGTCGATCCGTCGTACTTCGAGGTACTGGACGCGCCGGTTCTTGCCGGCCGCGGGTTCACCACCGCAGACGCCGTCCCCGGTACGCGCGTGGCGATCGTCGATCAAGGCTTCGTCGATCAGATCCTGCAGGGCCGCAATGCGGTTGGTCAGCAGGTGCGCTTCCGCTACCCTGGGCCGTCCTCGCAGCGCTGGGCGCCGGGAAACCCGGACGATCCCGCGGGACCGGGTGACTGGTACGAAGTGATCGGCGTCGTGCGCGAGCTCGGCGTCGGAGCGCCGACGCAGGCCGGGCGCGCCGCAGGCTTCTACATTCCAGCCACGCCGGATCTGTTCGATCAGATTCACATGATGGTGCACGTGCGCGGCGGCGATCCGATGACGCTCGCGCCGCAGGTGCGCGACGCTGCCACGGCCGTCGATCCATCCTTGCGGCTCGTCGGCGTGCAGCGCGCCAACGAGGCCAACAACGACGTCCTGTGGGTGATGGGGTTGTGGCTGCGCATCACGGTCGTGTTGTCCGGCGTCGCCCTGGTCTTGTCGCTGGCCGGGATCTACGCCGTGTTGTCGTTTACCGTCGCCCGGCGAACGCGTGAGATTGGCGTGCGCGTGGCCCTCGGCGCCAGCCGCCAGCGCGTCGTCGTCGCCACCTTCCGCCGTCCGCTGTTCCAGGTAGCGCTTGGCATCGTCGTCGGCACCGCGATCATTTTCACCGTTGCCACGCTGATCAAATACACCGAGTTCCCGGGTTCGGAGAGCGACCTCACCCTCCAGGGAATGGCCATGATCATTGGCTACGGGATCGTCATGCTGGGCGTCTGCATGCTGGGTTGCGTGGTGCCGACACGCCGCGCGCTCAACATTGAACCGACGATCGCGTTACGAACGGAGTAACGTGTGGCTTGCCATGCGCGAATCTGGCGGTTCGTCCGCGAGCTGGCAGGTGAGTGGGCGTGATCTTTTGCGAGCGCCGTGCGTCTGTTCGCGCAGAGCATCGACGGCGCCACTTATCAACTACTTGGCGCCGTCCGAGAGCGCTGATGAAAAGATGGTGAGCCGCATTTTCGTGAGTTGGAACCAGATGGCAGTCTGGCTGAGGCATATCGACGGGCTCCGAACTGCGGCGTAAATCGCACAGGCCCTGAGCGTCCGATCGCTGCCCTGCGGCTTTGCACCTTTCGCATCGCAAGAAACATCAAGAAAACGGCGCGGACGCTCGTCTATGATCCAAACGTGCCCTCCGACCGCGCCCTGCTCGAGGTGCTTCGCTCGATCCGTCCGATCGAGGGTCCAGCGCTGGACACGATCGCAGCCCGTGCCGGGTGGTCGCCGTTTCATCTGCACCGCGCGTTTCGTGCGATGGTCGGGGAAACGCCGAAGCAGTACACGCTCAGGCTGCGACTCGAACGCGCGGTCGCGCGGCTCATCACGAGCGGCGATGCCGTGCTCGACATCGCCCTTGCGATGGGCTTCAACAGCCACGAGGTATTTACCCGGGCATTCCGTCGTCGGTTCGGCTGCACGCCGTCGGCCTATCGCGCGTCGTTTCGCCGAGCGCCGGAGCCGGTGCGCCGCGCACACGCCGCCGTGATCGAGACGGCTGGAGCGTGCATCGGCCTGTATCACATCGCCGTCAATTCATCCTCCCGGAGAGCGCAGATGCCCACTTTGTCGATCGAGCGCCGCGACCTGAGTCCCCAGCCGTTCCTGTTCGTCCGCGCGAAGGCCGGACGCCACGAGATCGCCAAGGCCATCGCCGAAGCGCTGGGGAAGGCGTTTCCGTACGCGATGCAGGCCGGGTTGGCCATTGCTGGCCGGCCGACCGCGCGTTATCTCAGCACCGGCCCTGGCCTTTTTGACATGCAGATCGGCGTGCCGCTGGCTGCGGCATCACCAGGTCACGGTGATGTGCAGGGCGGCGAGCTTCCCGGTGGCCCCTTTGCCGTCGGCGTCCACGCCGGCTCCTACGATTCGCTCAGCGAGACGTACGTCGCCATGGAACGATGGATGGAATCGAACGGATACCGTCCGGGCCGCGCACCATGGGAATCGTACGTGACAGATCCAGGCGAATTCCCTGATGTGAAAGACTGGCGCACTGAGATCTATTGGCCCCTGGCGCAGTGAAGACACTGCCAACTTCTCACTTCCAGCCCCCATTCGCGCAGATCGACCATCACGCCGACTCGATCGACGAGCTCGATATGGCAGGCGAGGCTCCGTAGGCCGACGTCTGAGCGCCTGAGGACCAACCCGGATCAACGACCCGAACGTGAGTGAGAGGAGTTGACCCTCAATTTCGCCAGTTGGAACCAGCTCGAAGGTTGGCTGCGTCGTGTAATTGGCTTCGCTGGCCGAGTGCGTCATATACCGAGCTTGGTACGCAAGGCGTCGCTGGTCAGGTGCTTGAGCACGTTCATCGGCTCGCACGTCTTGTCCCCGTCGCTGAAGTGGATCGGGCCGATGGCTTTTGCGAGCTTAATCGCAGCGGCGTTTAGCTTCTTGTTGCGCTTGCCGATGCTCATGAGCGCGCCGCCCATGCCGACGCGCACCCGGTTCTCCTCTTTCGCGATCGTATTGCCGATCGTCTCGACGCAGCCGAGAAAGAACTCGTCGGTGAGCCGCTTGTCCTTCTTGTCTTTGGCCAGCTCGTATACGAGTCCGTAGCCGCAACTGCGGCGGACGGGGTCTTTGCTCGCCATCCAGCCCTTCGCGATCTCGAACGCGATGGGAGATTGGGGGAGGGTCGCACCGCACGAGCTGAGCACGTGGCTGAGCATTCCTGGCGCCGCGCCGTCGACCTGCTTTTCGACTTGGTCGTGTGTGAGTTGTGTTGGGTCGTCGATGAGCAAACCGATGATCCTTGCGTCGTGGTTGCGTTCGTTCCACAGTTTGAGCGCGAGGTCGTGGTCGCGCCCCACTTGTTTCGCAATCGCACGGAGCCTGGTGAGGCCGATGCCGAAACTGGTCAGCCCGCCTGTGCGGTCGCCCATCTCCTTCCAGTTCGCCTCCCCCCGCCCGTCGCGGTTCTCCTTGAGCAGGTCGAGGACCTCGGTCTTTGTCATGGGACGAGTTTACTGTCGACTGACCCTCGGCAGCGAGCGACGTGGCAAGGGTCGAGGACGATGGCCGGCGCGAAAGAACACTTCCCACGTTGGCAACCGTGGGTACTGTGTGCCCTGCGATGATGTCGCCGCAGCTCGAGGCCGCGCTGTCGGTCTGGCGTCGTGCGCTGGCTGAAAGAGGGCGAGCCGATGCCAGCGTGGGTCTTCCCGTCGCCCGAAGGCGTAAGTCGTTTGTTTTGAATGGTGAGCCGCCTCGGAATCGAACCGAGACCCCTCAGATTAAGAGGCGTTCAATCGATCGCACAATAGCCGAATGCATTGAGCGATTGTCACGAGCAACGTTGCAGAGCGCGGCAGAAGGCGGCATCGTGACGAAACCCTAACGCAACCTGACACGTGGCGCGAACCGATCGTTGCAGGTACCGCAGACGAGGTTCCGCCCGATGTCATGGTACGCCGCTCGTTTCAGCCGCGGAGTCGGCTCGCCCCAGCCACACGGCCTCGGTCGGCCGTGCCGAGTCGTACATCACCTTGCCGACATCCCCGACCTTCCACTGCAGCGCTTCGTCCTCCGGCATGTCGGTCGTCTTGACATGCCGATGACTCTGGAAGTCGTGGTATTCGAAGTGCAGACGCCATTGCTGCACATCGTTGATTCTCAGATTCCGCACACGCAGTTCCGTGACGGTCCCTTGCGTGCTGACGCCGTGCTGCCGCAGGCGCTCTTGGAGCCGAGCCTGGCGAAGGGAGCGGACGAGGACCGTCCCACCAAGCACGGTGAAGACTGACCCGATCAATCCGAACATCGTCTTCATCAGCCACGAACTATGACCCGCCAGGCGGTTGGACGACGGCCTGTGCGGACGGTACAGCACGTCTACCGGCCCGTGTTCTCTCAAGCGCTCCCACTCCTCCCGGGACAGCTCGTCGCGTCCCTCGAGCGTGGATCCTTCCGTTGTGAACCTGTACGTCACTTCGTAATGTGTCTTTGGCGTCCTGTTGCCACCAGAGCGTGTGCTGCGATGCGACTGCCTGACTTCCTTGGTCAAAACCGTGCCCTGTGTCGAGCGCGCCTGTTGCGAAAACCGCCGGTCATCGTAGAAGAGAAAGATGCTGACGACGAAAAGGGGGAGGCCGACCAGCAGGAAGATCCCGCCAAACCAGACTCCAATTGACCGGTTGAAAGTGAAGGACGACATGCACGTCACTCCTGGACGCCGCGAAGCAAGAGGGTATCGACATCGTGCGGTCTCAGCTCGTGCGCCTTCGTATAGTCGGCAATGGCGGCCTGCGGGTCGTTCTTGTTCATGTACCGCGGACCCGCGATTACGGTAGACATGCAGCCACGGACCGAGGAAGTACCCGGGCCCGGCGCCGCGATGTGTGCGTCATCACGCGCTCCTTACTGCCGCTGCTCCCGCTTCATCTCCACCGCGATCTCCGTTGACTGCGTTCCTGTCGCGCCGGGAGGTATAGGCGACATCGGAAACGTGTGCTTGTACAGGCCATTCACGAGCTTGTACGGACCACCCCACTGCCACGCCTGAGGTGGACTCGTTTGCGTCGACGAAAATGGCGGACACTCGTTTGTGGCCAGTGCCGGAATCGGTGGACCCTTCTCCGGAGTGGCGCGCATGGTGACCTCAAGGCTGCCGTCCGGCAGCTTGGTCGCTTGCCCGGTCAAGTCGACTGTCCAGGAGACCGGTCCCACGGTCATCGTGTACCTGCAGGCGCCCGGCTTCATCCACGACTCGATTTCTTCCCCGAAGAGTACGTGCCCCCTACCTGTCAGGGAACCGTCCGACTTCGGCCTCAGCGCAAACGTCGCAGTATGACGGTGCTCCATTCCCCTCTGCCCTAGACCTCCGCTCGGAGGCTGGACGTAATGCCAGAGCGCCTTGAAGTCGCCCTTGACACACGGGTCGTCCTTCTTCTCGAAGTTGTCGGTCTCCGCGGGACCCTGTTCGAACTTCCCGTTCTTGTTCGTGTCCTCCCAGCCATCGAGGCACCCGCCGTTGTCGGCGTCGTCATCGAGCTCCATCATGGTGCCGTCGCCGTCGAAGTCGCGGCCGCTGCCGCCGTACGCGTAGCCGTGCCTCGGATCGTGCACGCTCGCCTTGATGTCTTCCTTGTCGGGCAGCTCGTCGTCATCGTGGTCTTTCAGATTGGGGTTCGTCTGGAACCGGTGGATCTCGTCGAAATCGACGACGCCGTCGCCGTCGGAGTCGAGAGAGATTTCGGGTTCGTCGGCGCGCGGATGGACGGGATGCGTTTCGATCTGATAGTGATCGACTTGCAGCGAGTGAGAGCTCGCCACATCGAACTCCACAGCGGCATTGAGGAAACTGAGCGGCGCCAGGTAGGTGCCGACGGCCGGATCGTTCAGCACGACCAGGTTGTCGCGCCCCCCGAACCCGACAACCGCCATGCAATGCTGGTTCTTGCAGACAATGGATGGGATGCCGTGCTTGATGTAGTCTCGCCGACGCCAGCGGTCCCACTCGTCGGGCGCGTGGTCGACCACGGTCGCGAAGTTGGCCGAGCCTGTCGGCGCCGGCAAACCGAGCGCAAAGATCATTGCTTGTGTGATCCGCTCGGCGTCGTACGTCCGCCCCCAATTGAAGTCTTCCTCCGGGCCTGCTACCTCGCCGTTGAAGATCTGGTAGTTGATTCGGTCCTGACTGATTCGGCCGCCGTAGTACTGGGCCAGCATCGCCACGGATGCCGCCACGGAGTTCATGTTGTCCGCTGGATCCGACGGATCGAGGTCCCGATGGTCCACATCCCAGGCGTGCGAACCACTTTCCTGACGCGTCTCGAGGAGAAGCATCCCCGTGTCCTTGTGCTGCATGATCAGCGGCACGTCCAATACCGTGGGAAGCTCGTCGTCGATGTTCGGCTGCGGCTGCGGCTGCGCGTGGAGCGCGGGCAGCCACCAATCGAGGAAGGCTCGCGCGCGGCTTGCCGGACCGCGCGCAGCGCGTACAGTCAACTTACTCGGAGGTGAATAGCCGGTCGCCGTGCCTTCTGGGGTGATCGCCTGCACCCGCCAGACGTAGGTCGCCGGGGCCAGCGCGCCGGCGGCGATGGGTGGCCGATCGACTGTCTGATCGATGACGGGCGATCCAAACGACGGATCGCTGGCAACCTGCACGCGGTAGCGCGCCGCGCCCGCAACGGTGTACCAGGTGAGGTTCACCGTCTGTGCGGTGACGACGGCGCCGTCCATCGGTAGCAGAATCTCGACGCCGGGTTGAGGATTCGACAGCCCGGGAGTCGCCTGTGCAGGGCTGTACGGAACCCACTGGAGCGGATTGGATGCCACCAGTCCCGGCGCGCGGCCCAGCGAAGTGCCCGGTGACAACTTCTCGTGATAACTGCCGCGACTCAGGCGTACCGCGCCGCGTTGCTTGGCGCCCCATGCGATGCGATCAAGTGAACCACCGCCTCCAGTGAGTCGTACGAAGCCAGCGGGTGCGAGAAATGGCTTCGCCGGCGCATGCACCGTACCGGCTTCGCTGGCCGTCTGGCCGTCGAAACGCACGAGCAGCACGTTGCCGGCCGGAAGTACCAGACCGTTCGGCAGCGCGAATCGGTCGTTCGCGTGATTCTCGAGCTACCAGGGCTTCGAGTGTTGCCGGCTGACCCCCGGTGTTTATCAGCTCCACCCACTGCGGCTGACCCTCGGGCGGCAGGAATGCGACTTCATTCAGCAGCACCCGTGCCGGTCCAGTGCCCGCGGCTGCCGGTCCTGCGGATACTTCGCGTGGCTGCGACGAACCACTGCGCCGCAGCCGGTAGACACCTGCTCCCACCGCCGCAATGAGGACGAGCGCCGTAATCAGATAGACGATTCGTTTCGCCATAGCCAACACTCATGCACCCTTGCGCACGACGATCTCGACGCGCCGATTCTTCGCGCGGCCCTCGGGATCGTCCGAGCCGTCGGGCTTCGCGTTGTGGCGCCACCGGCTTCGTCTTGCCCCAGCCGCGCGTCGACGATGCTCGCGCCGTCCACTTGCGCATTCGCGACGAGCCATTGCTTGACGCTCGCGGCGCGCTGCTTCGGACAAGCGTCTGGTTGTAGGCGTCGGCGCCCTTGCCATCGGTGTGTCCTTCGATGGCGACCTTCGCGCCGGGATTGGCCTTGAGCACCGTCGCCAGGTTCTGCAGCGTCGGCTCCGCCTGTTTCTTGATCTCTGCCTTGTCGAAGTCGAAGAGCACGTCGGCCGCGAGATCGATCTTGATCTCCGTCGCGGTCACCTCGGCCTTCAGCTCTTTCAGCGCCCCTTCGAGCCCGAGCGTCTTGCCGGCCGTCGGCGATGCCGCCGGCGGCCGCCCCGCCAAGACCCTCGATCGTCAGGCCTTCGAAGGGCAGGAACTGGGGCAGGAGGAGATCGGCTCGCTGCACGGTATCGGGCGGCGCCTGGAACGTGAGGCTGACGAGCGTCGTCTTCCTCCAGTCGAAGACGAAGCTGCCGCCGTCGCCCTTGACCTGGAGCGGTTGTCCCTGGAAGTCCCCCTCGCTGTCTTTGACCAGCGGATACTTTCGCTTCGCGACCGGATCGAAGAGGAAGACATGCTTGAACCTGAGGTAGGAATCGAGGAGCTCGACGCGTTCTCCGCGCTCGGCTGTGAGCCTCAGGCGCACGTTCAGCACCTGGTCTGCCCGTTTCGCCGAGACGATGGTCGCCAGCCCTCCGCCGGGCGTCGTCGTGGCGGTGCCGCTCGCGAAGACCTTGCCTGGGCCGTCCGTCACCGGCACGTTGTCGAACGGGAACACGTGAGGCACTTCAACGTTCATGACGGTTCCCGCTGGCACCGGCTCGAAATACGCCCAGACCACCGTGGCCTGCCGAGCCGGGATCTTGAGCACGATGCGCCCGCCGTCGATGTCATCGCCGATCGGGCCCGCGACCCAGTGACCGTTCGCGTCCTTGATTGGGAGGTGCTTCTTCTTGGACTTCGCGTCGACGAGCACGATTCGGCTGACTTCGTAGGCGTTGAAGTTCGCCGTTTTCGTCTCCGCGTTCGCGAAGCGGACGGCCAGGCGCAGCACGCCGCCGCTCTGTCGGAGCTCGACGAGTTCAGCCGTGACGCCCGCAAGCTCGGTCTCGACCGGTTGCGCCAGGGCAGCCGTTGCTGTGAGGCACCACGCGGCAACGAGGATTGCGGACGCAGTCTTCATGGTGGCTTGTCCTTCCCGTTCAACGAACAAAGGCCGACCCGACCTTCATGTCGACTTCCTCGACGGCGCTAGACGTTGCGGCCTGCGGCTGCTGCATCTCGAGCGGGAGCACGGTGTCCATCAACGAGGCGCCGCCGTCGGCCGAGATCACCTGCCCGGTTATCCACGATGCGTCGTCAGAACAGAGAAGCGCGACGACATTGCCGACGTCGCGCGGGCGTGCCGAGACGTCGCATCGGCGTCCAGCGCCGGTGCCACTCCCGTGCGAGCTGTACGGCTTCTTCGGGCAGACTGTTCAGGACGCTGTCTTCCGTCAGCCCTGGACTGATCGCGTTGACGGTGATGCCGCGTGCCGCGAGCGCCACCGCGAAGTAGCGAACCGCGCTTTCCAGCGCCGCCTTCGCCGAACCCATCGCAACCCACGGCTGCCAGCTGCCCGTGCACCCGCCCGGTGCAAACGTGATGGCCAGGATCCGGCCGCCCTTTGGCATCAGCGGCGTCGCGTCCTGGACGGCAACCAGGAACGCGCGCGCCTGGGAGTCGAACGCCATGGCCCACTTATCGAGTGTGATGTCGAGTGGCGGTTGGTAGAAGGTCGCCAGCTCGCTGCGCGCGTTACTGATGAAGATGTCGAGCGTGCCGAAGGTGTCGCGAACTTCGCCGAACATCCGCCGGACGTCCTCGACGCGGGAAACATCGGCCTGGACGATGACGCCGTCGGAGCCGAGCTCGCGGATCCGGGCCAGCGTCTCGGCGGCGGCCTCGTGGTTCTGATAGTAGTGGACGGCGACCACAACGCCTTCCCGGGCCAGCTTGAGCGCGATGCCTCGGCCGATGCCCCGCGAGCTGCCGGTGATAAGGGCCTGTTTCCCTTTGAGCCGCATGCTTTGAACCTCCCATGTCCGGGGTCAGACGCGCTAAAATCAGCCGACCCGAGACGTGTCTGCGGATAGACAAGGTAGGCGGCAGCAGGCCTGAAGTCTTCAAACCTGCTTCAAAACGGTCTCAAAGGATGTTCAAAAGAACCTCAGCGGACGGGCGCGCCGTTCAGGACGGACCTTCCACGACTGCGCCGCAGGCCTACGAGTTCGGACCGTATCGGTTGGAGCTGCCGACGCATCGACTGCTCAGGAATGGCGAGCCGATCTCGGTGACACCAAAAGCGTTCGACACGCTCCTGTCGCTCATCGAGCGGCGCGATCGCGTCGTCGACAAAGCCGAATTGATGCGGCTGGTATGGCCCGACAGCTTCGTTGAGGAGGCGAACCTGTCACAGACCATCTTCGTGCTGCGCAAGACACTGGGCGAAGGGCCGGACGGCCGGCCTTTCATCGACACCGTGCCGCGCCGTGGCTATCGTTTCGCCGCCGACGTGCGGGAAGAGACTGTCAAGCCGGCCCTCATGGCCGAAGAGGTGGCTCCGTGGCGCGGTTGGCGTACGGCATGGACCGCGGGAGCGGTCCTGGTGGTGGTCGCCGTCGCATGGTTCGGTGCTTCGCGGATTCGCTCGATGAATGGTACGCCCTCAGGCATCGAATCGCTGGTCGTCCTCCCGTTCGGAAATCTCTCAGACGACCACGAACAGGACCATCTGGCCGATAGCATGACCGACGCGCTGATCACGAGCCTCGGTCAAATCAGCGGCCTGCGGGTGATCTCGCGCACGTCGGCGATGACATACCAGAACACAAGCAAGACCGTCCCTCAGATTGCTCGAGAGCTCAACGTCGATGCCGTCGTGGAAGGCACGGTCCAGCGCTCGGCGGGACGAGTGACGTGGAATCTCAAGCTGATTGAGGCTTCGACCGATCGGACTCTCTGGGCGGAGAGCTATGAGCGCGATCTGCGCAATGCGCTGGAAGTGCACAACGAAATCGCGCGGACCGTCGCGAGCCGAACCGCGGTGACGTTGACGCCGCGTGAGAGCGCGCGGCTCGCGGAAACGACCCGTGTGAACCCGAAAGTCTACGAAGCCTATTTGAAGGGACGCTATTTCTGGAATCGGCGGTCGGAACCGGACATGCGGCAGGCCATCGAGCACTTCGAGGAAGCTATTCGACACGATCCTGGATACGCTCCTGCCTACGCCGGGCTGGCCGACTCCTACGCGATATATGGATCGCACGGCTGGACCCTGGCCGGCGGTCAGCCCATGGAGGCGAGCCCTTGGGGCGGCGGAGAAAGCGCTGGAGCTCGACGAGCATCTCGCCGACGCGCATACCTCCCGGGCCCGCATCGCCCTCAACTACGAGTTGGACTGGGCGAGCGCCGGAAAGGGTTACCGGCGCGCGCTGGAGTTGAATCCTGGCTACGCGAACGCGCATCACTGGTACGGGTACTACCTGATGTTGACTGGTCGGCTGAAGGAAGGCGAAGCCGAGATGCGTCGCGCGCTCGAGCTTGATCCGCTCTCGCCAATAATCAACGCGAACATCGGCATGTGCTTCTACGTGGCCCGGCAGTATGACGAGGCGATTGCGCACTGGCAGAAGGCGCTGGAGATGCACCGGTACTACGGGTTGCTCCACCTCTACATGACGTCTGCCTACGTGGGCAAGGACATGTATCGCGAAGCCGTCGCGGAACTGCAGAAAGGCCTCGCGCTATCCGGCTCCGGTTCTTGGGAGATGGCCATCATGGCGCACATCTACGGACGGATGGGAAGAACTGCGGAGGCTCGATCGCTGCTGTCCGAGGTGCTCTCCCGCGGAGATGCAGCCCCTTACTACATCGCCCTCGCATATGTGGGCCTGGGCGAGAACGACAATGCCTTCAAATGGCTGGACAAAGCTCTTCATGAACGTTCGGGCCCGTTCAATGAATTGAACGCCGATCCGATGTTCGATCGGTTGCGGCCGGATCCTCGCTTCTCAGCGTTGCTGCGCCGCATGAGCCTGCCGACGTCCCCTCCCATCGTCCGACGAAAGACGGTGCACGGAGGACGCGCAGTGATGAGGCAGCCGCGCGGGGTGTCGATAGTCGTGACCCTAACGTTCGCCAGTTGGAACCATATTGCCTGCTGGCTTCGACAACTCGATGGCCTCCGAGAGGCTGCGTGACCGCGACCTGACGGCGGAACTGAGATCCCTTAAGCTGAAAGCCCGAATGGATCACCGTCGAGGAAGCTCGCTCGCGTGGCTGGGATACGTTGCGGAACGGCGAGCTGCTGGACGCTGCCGAAGCCGCCGGATTCGACGTATTCCTCACGACCTGACTGGGCTCGCCGCGTGCGATAGTTGATCCGCAAATCGCTGCATTGGTTGGCGTTTGAACATGGGCCGAGTTTCCTTCATCGTGCTGTCCACAATCCTCGCGCTGGTGGTCTGGACCGGCATTCTCATTGCCGGAGCCTTGGAAGGCTGGTGGCGTCAGTCGCTCGCGCCTTCGGGCGACAGCCGAGCCTTCATGGATGCGGCGATCGCAGAGATCGACAGGACCCGGCGCGGCAATGTCGCCTTCGTCCTGATCGAGAACGGAAAAGTCTTCGACGAGCACTTCACGTCGGTCGGCCAACCCGTCGATCGCAACACGCTGTTCCAGGTCGCCTCCATGAGCAAGTGGATCACGGCCTGGGGAGTGATGACCTTGGTCGAGGCCGGGAAGCTCGATCTCGACGCGGCGGTTTCGACGTATCTCACGCGCTGGTCCCTGCCGAAGAGCGAGTTCGACAACAGCGGCGTCACGGTCCGCCGGCTCCTGAGCCATACGGCGGGATTGACCGACGGCCTCGGCTATGGCGGATTTGCGCCGGGCCAGCCGGTCCAGCCGATCGTGGCGTCCTTGACCCGCGCTGCCGACGCTTCGCCCGGCGCCGACGGGGCTGTTCGTGTCGGTATCGAGCCGGGCAGCGCCTTCGAATACTCGGGAGGCGGCTATACGCTGCTTCAGTTAATCGTCGAGGAAGCCTCCGGACAATCCTTCAACGACTATCTGCGGAGCGCGGTGTTGTTGCCGCTCGGGATGACGCGATCAACCTATAGCGTGGATGACGCGCCCATTGCGAACGTCGCGGAATTTTACGACGTCGATGGAACGCCGGCGATTCACTATCGCTTCACTTCGCTCGCCGCGACCTCGCTCTATACGTCGGCCGCCGACTTGACCCGCTTCATTCAGGCGCATGCGATCGGGGCGAATGGCGAACCCGCGGGCCGAGGGGTCCTCAAACCGAAGACCCTCGAAGAGATGCGCCGCCCGCATGCCTCGCGGCTGGGGGCCGACATCTGGGGCCTCGGAACGATGCTCTATGCCGGCAACAACGCTGGCGGCTTCGTCATCGGCCATGACGGAAACAACGATCCGGCGATCAACACCGCCGCAAGGCTGGATCCCGAAACCGGGAACGGCGTCGTCGTTCTCGAAACCGGCAATCGGGTGCTGGCGACGACCCTGGCCGGCGAATGGCTGTTCTGGCGAACGGGCAATGTGGATTTCCTGATGCTGACGATCGAGGCCGGGAACATGCTCAAGGTCCTCGGGGCCGGGTGGATCGCCATCATGCTGACGGCCGCGATCATCGGCTGGCGGTTCAGGCGCGCGGCAGCAAGTTCGCCAAGATAGATGGCCGCGCTTGGCCTGCGGAGAGCGGTTCTCGAACCGGCAGACACAATGGGAACAATGAGATTCCGTTCTCGGGGTTAACCGAACTCCGGTCACCTCATTCGGTCCCGGTCGCTACGGCCGTGGTGGCCGGTTTTGAAGGGCGGCTTTCGGAGGAAGACATCATCCACGTCAATCGTCTGTCGTTATGTTTCTCGGCTCGACGGATGTGGAGCGAAGTAGACGTTTTCGAGCGAGCGCTGCGTCGTGTGACGTGAGAGGCCGCCGGGCGGTTCGATATCAGGTTTGGGATCGTGCGCTTGATGGCGGCAAGTTGCTGACAGCGCGAGAACGAATGCTGGTGAGCCTAAATTTCGCCAGTTGGAACCAGATCGTGCGTTGGCTGCAACGAATTGATGGGCTGCAACGCGCAGCGTGAGCAAAGCTGGGCCATCCGCCCGGCCGGCCGACTATTCGCTGGACGCCTGGTCAGGTTGCGGCTTGTGGGGCTTGCGTCTGTGAGCCTTCCTCGTTTCCAAGGTGCGTCTCAGCAGGTGCTCCAGCATCCTCGGGAACTCCATCGCGAACATATGAGACTCCTTGCCACCAAACCCAAATTCCTCCATGAAAGGGCCGTGCATCATCATCTCTGAAAAACGGCGAAGGCGGGTCAGTTCGCGCTCGATGGTGTCCGCGTTTCCACCCTTGACCGCTCGGTACACCTCCATCGCCAATTCATAGAGCCACGGCAAATCGTCGCGAACGATGCTCGCGGCCATGAGGATTGCGACAGGATCTCCAGGTTCCCCAGACATGTGCATCAGCTCTTCGAACATCATCGGGTGAAATCGACGCATCCTTCGGCGTCGAAACGGCTCGCCGGTTTCAGCCAATCGTTCGGCCACCCGCGCAGGGAGCGCCTTCATCTCCTCCGCGAGCTTCGCAACAGGGCTCTCGTCGGCGTCGTCCGCTGGTTTTTTGGTGCCAGTGGCCAGGGCCTTTAGTAGGGGCGTCTTCCGTGGCTTTGAACGCTTGAACCTGCGTCTTCACGACGTCAGAATCCAGCTCCAGATTCGGAATCCTTCGCGCAAGCTGATGCACAAGCTTTGTGAGATCCCCTTCGCTGTCGTCCATATTGTGAAAGTTGTAAAAGGGGCCAGAAGATACGCGGCTCAGCGGAACGCCCAAAGCCAGGCCTACGACCGGAGTGGTCACCTTCCCTTTCGCGACGCCCGCCTCGAACAAGATCCATGGTCTATCGAGACTTCGTTCTGTGAAAAGACAGACAACGTCTGATGTCGACTGAAGCTTCGTCATCAGGCGTTTGTACCATTCGTCGCCAAAGTCGATGCCCTCGGTCCCTTTCTTGTCTGAGGATCTAAAGGTCTTGATCATGCCGGCGCTGACGCTCTTTAGCAGCTTGCTGAAGGCTTCCGCCAGCTCTGCGTCGCGACCGTCGTGGCTGATGAACACCAGCGGCCCAGTCACGCTCGGGGCGAGGAGGTCAGGTTCAGCCGTCTTGGGTTTCTCCGAGTCGGTCATGATTCTTCCTCAATGTCGATCACGCTGACTGTTCCGCTACCCGCGGCGGTCCAAACCTTCGATCGCCCGCCGAATCCTGGCGCCTGACTCTCCGCCGAGGCGACCAGACCAATCAACGAGGTGCGTGGTCAGAGCCTCGTACCGATGTCCCTGGTGAAGTGCAGTTAGGCTTCGCTCGGTTGCGTGCGGAAAGACATCGACGTAGTCCAGGAGCAACTCCGCAAGCAGCCGAAGCTGATCGACTCGGTCTTCGAAGGCGAGCCCTTCATCCTGATCGATCCCGTCCCAAATCGGCGCAAGCGCCGTGTCCTGACGGCGCTCGTTCGTCGGTTCCCGGTGACTGTCGGACTGCACCATGAGTCCAACGACGGAGTGGCGGACGGTGCTTTCTGGAAAGAGGAAATACAGCGCGGTCAGTGTCGCCAAATCGTCGGCGTTCAGAGCCGGTCGCGCATGCGAGAGGCGGTCGAGCAACCACTCGTGCACTCTTGGTGACACCTGCTGGAGGTCGTCAACGCCAAGCTGAAGGTACTGATTCAGCAGTCGGGCCTCCAATTCCGGGTCAGAATCGCGGGGCCATTCGCGCTCCGGTCCAGTTTCGCCGCGACGGGCGGGCGGTGAAAGACGCGAATTCAGACGTGCCAAACCAAAGTCCGCTTCGTCGCGTGACGTCTCAGGCGACAGCAGACGATCGACCGCGTCAACCGCGAGCTCGGTGAACAAGTCGTCGATCATGGTCTTGCCAGAACGAAAGTCGGCGGGTTCGAGCCGCGAGTCCGATTGGACTGGTATGCGTTCATCAGAGGGGTTGTGAGAGACGCACGCCCCGAGGCCGTACGGATTGCGGCCGCAGGTGACACTTGCGGTCCAATCAGGTCCTGACGAACGAAGCCGCTCTTGTCCACAACGAATTCCTCACTACCGATCGCGACCAATTCACAGTCGCGAATTCTTCTTGAGAAGCCACCAGTTCCAGCCGGCAGTGCTGTCCCGCCGGGAAAGTCAGCGACGACGCACCAGCGATCGCGCATCGGCTGCACATAAGCACGATTGAATTCGTCGGGCCGAAAAAAGACGAGATCCAGCCTAAATCGTTGACGGAAGGCATTCCGCAGTCGCCGATTCGCAAATTGCGAATGCACCGTGGTCGTCAAGAAGGTGAACAGGCCGGGCTTGAATTGAATCCATTCCTGGTAAAGCGACACTCCAGCCGGATCAGCCGCGTCGTAGACGCGCGTCAGATCGGCCTTGTCCATCCACCCCATGACGCCCACTCGTCCGTAGATCATTGCCGAGTAGACGTGCTGCAGCGGAACAACATAAACGCCATCGCCCCACGTAAAGCCAGGCGTCGTGGAGATCACCAACTCGGGGCGTCGCATGAATCCGGCGAGGTACTGCGGTGGAAAGAACTTGAGCATCCACGCTTGACCGGTCGGATCCAGGTACCCGTTTCCGAAGGTCACGCCGGACTGTGCGATCCACAGATCGATGTCTCTCTCGACGTCGGCCAAGGTGCGAGGCATGCGGATGCTCGTCGATCAGCGCCGTTGGTCCATGTCGTTCCACACCCCGTCCTGGCTGGTGTAAGCCACACTCGTCACCAGCACGGTCGGCCGCATTGGGGTGTTGTGTGGTGGCGAGAACGACCGGTTGAGACACCACGTGTCGATCTCGACGGCTTGCGATTGGCCCGGAGCGACGGTGACGACAGTTTGCGTGGCAGCTACGAGGTTCTGCGTTCGAGAAAGTGGATCCTGCACTTCGAACACCGTTCCTCCGTAGATCACGGTTCGCTTAGGCTGGTGTCCCGGGTTGTTCAGTGTAATTCGCAGTCGATAGGCCATAATTCACCGTCTAGGAGGCCGCTGAAAAACCGTTGATGATGACGAGTTCTATGTGTGCCTCACGTCGTGTCATCAGAGGTTCAGATGTTCGCGTCGGCGTTCGGTGTGGTCGTGCGACTTGATCGAACGAGCGAGCACGGACACGTCCCCCTCCTTACGCCGGCTGGCAGCAGCTTCGGCAACCGGATCAGGTTGAAGGCGGCGCTCGCGAAGACGAACAGCCAGTCGACCTTGGCCAGGCCGCGCAGCTTCACCTTGCGCATCCAGGCGATCGTCTTCAGCCAGCCGAACGCCGGTTCGATGCGCGGCCGCGCGTGCTGACTCTTCGCGTAGCCCTCGTGTCGGGTGGTGCGGCCGTCGATCGCGCTGCCGCCCGCGCCGCGCGAGGTTCTGCGTCACGTGCGGCGTCGTGCCCAGCTCGCGCATCAGCTCGACGAAATCGCGCGCGTCGTACGCCTTGTCGGCGCCGACCGTGCGGCGGCGGCCCGGCGCCCGCTGCCACTGCGCGTGCAGCATCAGCGTCGCCGCCTCGCGCTCGGCCGTGCCGTCGGCGGTCGTCGCCATCGCGTCGGCGATCAGGCCGTGGCGGTTCTCGATCAACAGGTGGCCGAGATACGCCAGCCGCGATTCGGCCGCGATTCGACTTGCGATACAGGCGCGCGTCCGGGTCGGTCTTCGAGGCGTGCGTGTCGTTCTTCCGCTCCTGGCCGCGGAAATCGCGGCCGTCGCCGTCGGTGCCGCCATCCTTCCGTTGAAAACTCTTCTGGCTCGCCCACGCCTCGATCAGCGTGCCGTCGACGGTGAAGTGCTCGTCCGACATCAGGCCCTGCGGCCCGCTCGACCACGCGCCGGAAGAAGCTGCGCGCGATCTCCTGATTCAGCAGCCGGTCGCGATTCTTGGTGAACACCGTCGGCGCCCAGATCGGCTCGTCCATGTCCATGCCCGACGAACCAGCGAAACAGCAGGTTGTAGTCCAGCTGCTCCATCAACAGCCGCTCGCTGCGAATCGAGTAGAAGATCTGCAGCAGCTGCGCCCGCAGCAGCCGCTCGGGCGGAATCGACGGCCGCCCGACGCGCGCATACAGGCCGTCGAACTCGCGCGACATGTCGCGCAGCACGTCGTCCACCAACGCGCGAATCGCCCGCAGCGGATGATCCTTCGGCACGCGCTGCTCGGCGGACACGTAACTGAACATCGCATCGGGCTGGCGGTCGTCTCCTCGCATGCGCCGACATGGTAGGACGCGATCGACGATCTGTCGATCCCTAAACTGAAGGGTTTTTCAGCAAGCTCCTAGTCCCCTGGAAACGAATTCTCTAGGAAAAGGATCCGCGATTGTGATCTAAAGGGGCATGGCAAAGATCGGACGCCCCAAACCGAGCGTTGGTGATCACGGCAGACGAGCGCAGCGCGTTGATGCGCTTGACGAAGCGAGCGCGACGTGAATCGGTCCGCTCGCGTTTCGAGCGCGGCTGGTGCTGGCGTGCGCCGACGACACGACGGACAGCGCCGTCGCGCGCCGCCTTCGCACCACCAATGACGACCGTGGGCAAATGGCGGCGCCGGTTCATCGAGCGCCGACTCGACGGCTTGTACGACGAGCCGCGGGTCGGCGCGCCGCGCGACGATCTCCGACGAGGATGTCGAGGCGGTGATCGTCAAGACGCTGCGAGACGACGCCGAAGGGCGAGACGCACTGGAGCACGCGCACGATGGCCGCGAAGGCCGGGCATGAGTCACACGATGGTCGGCCGCATCTGGCGCACGTTCGGCCTCAAGCCGCACGTCACCGAGTCGTTCAAGATGTCGCCCGACCCGCAACTGGTCGACAAGGTGCGGGACGTCGTCGGGCTGTACATGAACCCGCCCACAATGCGGTGGTGTTCTCGTTCGACGAGAAATCCCAGATCCAGGCGCTCCAGCGCGCGCAACCGATCCTGCCGATGGACATCGGGCAGCCCGAGCGGCAGACCCACAACTACCTGCGCCACGGCACGCTCGATCTCTTCGCCGCGCTGAACGTCGCGACGGGCGAGGTCCTCGCGCGCTGCAAGCCGCAGCATCGCGCGCAGGATTTCGTCGCGTTCCTCCGCGACATCGACGCGAGCGTCGAGCCGGCGCTGGAGGTCCACGTCGTGCTGGACAACCTCTCGGCTCACAAGGCGCCGGCCGTCCATCGCTGGTTGCTCCGCCATCCGCGCTTCCACTTCCACTTCACGCCGACCTACGCGTCGTGGCTGAATCTGGTGGAGCGCTTCTTTGGGTTGCTCACGGAGAAGGCCCTCAAGCGCGGGTCGCACACCAGCATCCCGCAACTCCGCGAGGCGATCCTCGCCTACGTCGACGCGCACAACGAGAAGGGCAAGCCCTTCAAGTGGACCAAGACGGCCGACGAGATTCTCGACAAGATGCGGCGCTTCGGCCTCCGCGACTCAGCAGGTGCATGCGCCAATGATCGGACTTTTGTCAGAAATCACCGATCCAGGGGACTAGCGAAGGCCATAAATAAGATCATCACTCGCCAGGGAAGTCGTCATCCTCCCTTAAACGAGGAATCGGTTCGGTTGGTCCGCCGGTGGTGGCTTCGACGACCAGCTCGCCCTGCCGGATGGCATCGACGAAATCGTCTGGCCGTTCACCTGGTGCCTTCACGCGTAACCCTAACACTTCGGGTCGTACAGTGTCGGTACGACCTTGACGCCCGCCGTCCCACGGATAGCGTTCTAGGCTGCACGAGATCAGAACATTGAGTCCGCCATTCCCCGGACGGTGTTCTGCAACGATATCAGCGTAGAACGTGCCAGCTTGTTCAAGAGTTCCTCGCGGGTGTCGGCTTCAATGACCACCCGCGGCCTGTTAGTGTGGGCCGGCCCTATAGAGCGGATGGGCTCGACGAGGTGTTCGAGAATCCAGCCGGCAGCTGCTCCGAGGTGCTCTGGTGGACGGTGATTGAGAATCTCATGCCTACCAGCCACTGCATTCCACAATTCCGCGGGAACCGTTTCAATATAGGCCCACTCGAAGGCCGCGGACTGCTGCTCGCGCGCGATCTCAAGTTGTGCGCGAGGATTGGACAGGTCGACCCCATGGAATTGATTCACGCGCTCTTGTACCGGAAGGTCACTGGCTCTCGTTCATGTGCGACGGTGGACGAGCGATTCCATAACGCTCGTGCCATTGACGAATCAATTCGGCGTACGCTCGCGTCAGCGTCAGGTCTTGATGCGGCATCGTCGCACTCCGTTCGAGAGAGTAGAACTCGGGGAACGTCCATCAGGGTCGTCAGCAACGCGAGCGTTCGCGATATCTGTTCGTCGCACGACTCCGATAGCGACCTATCATACCTTCCGAGCCCGGCCGGACGGACGGCTCAGTACGTCAGAGGCCCGACCCTGCCGACGCCGGAGCCAGTTGCAGCGCCCGCGACAAAAAGGGGATTCCGCCGCGTCAGGTTGAGGAGAACGCCGCGCCTGCCGCCCCGTCGTGACCGCATTGAGTACCCTCGAGCCCGAATTCGGCTGGACCCGGCGGCTCGTCGGAGGGGCACAATTAGCTTGTGTCCGTCAGTCTCGCTACAAAACTTCGATGGTTTCGACGCGGAGCAGCTGCGTTCGAGCGCACGTTCCCAGGCCTTTTAGCGTCACGCCTCGGTTCGGACTTCGGACCGGCGTACGTCGCCCGATTTGCGACAAAGCGTTTGCGGAGGCTACCGTTGCAGCCGGCCTGCTGACGGCCGAGCATGTCCCTCCAGAGCTTCGGCGGCCGCGAACTGCTGCTCACTTGCAAGAAGTGCAACAACGATGCAGGTACTCTGCTGGATGCACATGCGCGCCACAAAGAAGACCTCGCCGAGGTGATGATTCGACCACCCAGGTCTCTTGATTCGAGCACTTGACCAAAGAGAACGCCGCGATAGTGGCCCATGCGCTCGTGGAGTTGCGCGCAGCTGGCACATGCCTCGAGTACCTGGGAACGAGTGGATGAGACGAGCCGTGAACTCTGGGAGGCGATCGCGGACACACTCCTGCTGGAGCACGGGCTGTTTAGCCCCGCGGATCTGTGCAAACTTCGGACGACCACCGAACGCATGATGGCCATAGGGACAGCGCAAACTGCCGACTGGCCCTTACAGACTGAACGCCGAGCAGCAGGCCGCTAGCTCAATGCTCCATACGCTCAAGACGTTTCAAGACATCGAAGACCGAGTACGGTACGTTCGCCACAAGCGTAAGCTGATGGCCTTTGAGAACCCGGTCGTGGACACTGACAGGCGGGAGCTGGTGTCCCGACTCGAAGCCCTGGGGTTTTCGGCACTGCCCCCGACCTTGGCGGAGATCGATCGCCGCGCGTCTGCCGCAGCTACCCCTTTCGATTTCAAGGCGGCCATGGATCTTCTCCGGTCTTTCTTCGAGACGTTTATGCAAGAGGCGTCGGCAAAGATTGCGCCGAAGCGCGGCGTCCCGGCGCCGGTTCCTGGAGAGAACAATACGAGGCCCTTTGCGACCTTCAAAACATTCCTGCAAAGCGCGGGTCTGCTGCAGAGGGACGAGACCGACCTTCTTCAAAACCTATACAACTACTTCTCGAACCCTCGGTGGACAGCGTAAAAGCGGCCATTTGTCGACACTTCAAAACCGGCCATTCTCGGTTAGCAGCCGAGACCAATTGAGTTCTATCTCACGCCTTCCCCTGACTGCAAATCGGTGTGGACCTTCGTTCGCCAGCTCCGTGGTCCGCACTTGAGCACATGCGCATGGTGCAGCAGCCGATCGAGTAGCGCGGTGACCGCGGCAGTGTCCCCGAGCAGCTTTCCCCAATCATCGACCGGGCGGTTTGAGGTGAGCATTGTGGAGGCACGCTCGTACCTCCGCATGATGAGTTCGAGGAGATCCTCGGCGGCGGTGTGCGCGAGCTTGCGCATGCCGAGGTCATCGATAATCAGCAGCGGCACGGCCGAGAGCTCGGCGAGGTAATCCTTGCGCGTCCCCGCGAGCGACATCTCGGCAAGCTCTTCGAGCAGGGTGTGGGCCTCCCGATAGACGACACGATAGCCTTGCAGAATGGCGGCGCGCCCGATCGCTTGGGCCAGATGCGGTGCCAGCCGCGTGGCCCCCGCACATGCTCACGCAGGAGCTGACCGGTTGTCGGATTGAGCAGGCGGACGAAAAGATCGTTCCATTGCACGTCGACTCGGCGCGCGATCCAGCCGGGCGGCGCACCGTAGTACGCGGCCTCGACCTCGACGCAGCCATCGAGGTGCACCGTGCGGACGCCGAAGCGGTAGTAGCGAAACGGTTCGAGCGGGAGCGGCCCAAGGGCAGGCCGCTCCTCGGCAAACATCACGGCCATTTGGCGTTTCGTCGTGCCGTGGATGCGTGTGTCGGCCCAGTGCGCCTCCCAGCGATCGAGATACGCTTGCGCCTCCTCAAGCGACTCAAAGCGGAGCCCGCGCAGCGGCGTCTTCTTCGCGTGGCCCGACGCCGGCTTCGACCTTGCCCTTGCGATCGGGATCGCCGACGCGACACGGGAGCGCCACGACGCCGTAGTGCGCGAGCACGTCTCGATAGAGCGGATTGAGCGCGGGATCGTAGATGTCCGGGGTGAGGACGCCTTCTTTGAGATTGTCGAGGACGATGACGCGGACGGTGCCGCCCAGCCGACGAAACGCGCGCTCGTGGAGCTCGGCCCAGACCTGCGTGCTCGAGTGCCACACCAACAGCCGGACCGCTTTGCGCGAGTAGCCGAGCGTCAGGACGAAGAGGCGCGTGCGCCGGTACTTGCCCGTCTGCGGATGCCGCACCATCGGCCCGTCGCCGTAATCGACCTGGCCTTCTTCACCGGGCGCGGTGGTGATCACGACGCGCGCCTCGGGCGCCGACGTGCCGCGGAGCGTCAGCGACGAAGCGCCGGACGCTCGCATACCGCGCGGTGAACCCGTGGTCGTCGACCAGGTCCTGCCAGATCGCCATCGCGTTGCGGCCGCGCCCGAGCGCCTCGGTGATCAGCTCTCGATACGGCTCGCACGCGCTCGCACTCGGCGCGCGACCCGGCCGCGGACGCGGAGCCGAGTCGGTGGACACCTCCGCCCTGGTGGCCGGTTTTGCCGCGCCGGAGTCGGTGGACACCGGCGCGGAAATGGCCGGATTTGCGCGCACCAGAGTCGGTGGACACCTCCGGCGGCGAAATGGCCGGTTTTGCTTTTGATTCGCGGCGGCGCCCGCGGCCCCGCACCACGATGCCCGACGGCCTTCAGATAGCCGCTGACGGTTTCGCGGCGGACGCCGGTCGTCTGCTCGATGCGCCGCAGCGACCACCCCAGTCGCCCCAGCGCCACAATCTGGTGTTGTTTGTCGTCAGCCCAAGACGTTGCTCATGCAGCGTAGGAACGCTGCGTTCCTCGCCGGCGTCAACGTCTCGAGCCGCTACTCGAAATGGCCGGTTTTCAGGTGTCCATTAATGGCCGGTTTTGGGTGTCCACCGAGGTCGAACGCTGGGAGTCACGCGCTCGGAAGCGCCCCGGAGCAGTTCCACGTCGCCAGAACGACCGTCATTGAGTGGTGCATGATGATCGCTGGACGCGTCCAGACGTTTTTCGACTGACTTCCAAAGCGAGATCAGCGCTGTGCACGGCCAAGCAGGGTCACTCGGTGATGGACTGCCGTGTGCGAGCTGTGGTCCTATCCAATCGGTGGGAAGGGGTGGCAGTAACTAGATGGGTGGGCGAAAACGTAAAACCAAGACGAAGCGCATCAAAGCCCTCCAGGTGCAGCCACCTGCACCCGGCCCCCCGAGCGTTCCTCACGACGTGGCGGTTAGGGCCGCGGATGCGAACTGGTCCGCGGCGCGTGCTGGATGGACCGCCGCGGCGGTTGCCATCCTGTCACTCCTCGTCACTCTGTTCAGTATCTCGTATCAGCGTGACGCCTCCTTGATGAGCATCTCCGCCGAGCGGGAGGCCACTCAGCGGACACACCGGCCGTGGTTGACGTTCGATGAACAGCTCACGCTCAAGGAACCAATCGTGTGCGAGACCAGCACGAAGTTCTTCGATGGGCTCATTGAGGGTTCCACGCGGAACGTCGGTCAGGCGCCGGCGAAAGAAGTCACGGCGTGGGTCACGTCTGTCGTGATGGTGTTCGAGACGATGAAGGGGGGTGCACGCCTTTCCGACAGTTCCGATGCCTTGAGGCGGATCAACGCCGAGTGCACCGAAACACCTGTCCGGGAACGCGGGGGTGTTGTGCAGCGATTTGGAATTCAACTTTCGCCCGGAGAGAGTCACCGTTTCCGCGGCGGCAGCGGCATATCCTGGTTCATTCCTGACAAGCCGCAGGAGCTGAGGCTGATGGCGCTGGCGTGCGCTGAGTACCGGGATGAGGACCATCTGCCGCACAAGACCTGCGAGCTTCACGAGTTCTCAAAACCCCTGATCTGTGACCGTAGCACCAAAAACACCGGCACCTTTTCTGTATACGGTATCGGTAGCTGTCGTACCTAGAACCGCTTGGGCCAAGACTAATGAAAAAGCTCTACTGCAATCGGTGCCAGGGCGAAACGAACCACATCGAGCGCGGACTCCACACGATTCGTTCAGTACTGATGAGGGGTACAACTGGGAAGAGGTCAAGTATCGACTGTTGACGTGCGCAGGGTGCGACACAGGCGTTATGGAGGCCGAGGCGAGTGCCAGCTATGCTGTCGATGAGGAAGGCAATCCGGACATCTCATACTCGTATGAGCCGACCCGTTCAAAAGCCAATCTAAAGCCGAAAGTATTTCGGAAAATACCACGCGGTCTTCGGACAATTTACGCTGAAACGATCGCAGCCTATAACGCAGGGCTTCACGTTCTATGCGCCGCGGGCCTGAGAGCACTCATCGAGGGGATTGTGGGAGCAAAGGCGTGAAGGGGGCCAATCTCAAGAAACGGATCGATGGCCTTGAAGCTCACCTGCCGAAGACGATCGTCAGCAATCTTCATGGTTTTCGGTTCATGGGGAACGAAGCGCTTCACCAACTGGCCGCGCCGAAACCAACAGATCTGAAGGTGGCGATCGAGGTCAGCGAGGATCTCTTGAACTTCTTGTACCAATTGGACTACAAAGCGAGTCTGCTGCCCAAGAAGGCTGACAGTACAGCACCGAAGAGCGGCACCTGAGTCACCTTAACGCGATAGGGCCGCCATCACTCCTCATTGAACCGCGTGTACCCCGCGGCCTCCGCGGCGATCAGCTTCCCTTGGATCCTCGCGATCACTTCTAGGATGTTCGGCCCGAGTTCCTCGTCGGTGAGCTTCAACGTGTGCCGGTAGTCGAGCGCGGCTCGCATCGCCGCGACGGTGACTTCAGGATCCTGGAGGCATTTCACCAAGTGATCGATGAAGGCTTGGCGCCACTCCAAGCGCTCCGTGTTGGCCAGGCCGGGCAACCAGCTGCCGACTGCGAGCTTCTCGGTGATGTGCAGGCCCGAGCCGGGCAGCCCCACGGTGACATGCGTCCCGTGTGTGCCGGTCGTCAGCTTGGCGCCCTGCGGACCCACGCTCACGGACGCGCCGGTTTTGCTGACGTTCAGGGAGACCCACGGGAGGACGGAGAAGCGACGGAAGAAGCGCCACGCCATCGGGGCGGTATTGTCTCACGGGTCCGCGGTGTCGACCCGCGCGGAGCCACAGTGGGGATCCCGCAACCAGTTCGGCCGGCGCAGCTACCCGCCCTGTTGCTTCCGCCACGCCGCCCATCGCTTCCGCTGCGCCGCAGCAATGGCCTTGTGGGCCGCGGCTGACATCGTCCTGCACGGCGGCGCTGTGAGGAGCTTTTTTGTCGCGCTCAGCCCGACTTCCCACACCGGGTGACAGATATTCGTCGGAAATCCGCCTCAACATCTGGAATAGTTTTTGCTCAACCAGCCCTCTCGTCTACAAACTAGTCGGCTTGAGCTTTGGAGTGGCGGGCCGCTCCGTGGGAGCACAAGTGAAGCCGAGATGCGCATTACTAGTGGTCTGTGTGTGGGCTGTTCTCCCCGGAAGCTCTCGCGCCGATCCGATTCTCGTGAGCGCTGGGTTCGAGCCGACGGCGTGCTGCGGTGGGGCGGCCGTCTATAGAGACCAGTTCCTCGGATCTCGATTCGATCTGGCCGAGGCGACCCTCGTAACGGCAGTTGGTGGCCAGTTCACGCACGGTAACGGGAGCATATTCGCCGCTATCCTGCCGTTGGCAGCGACGACCGGACTCCCGCCAGGTTCCGGGCCAGCGGAGCTTGAAGCCTTCGCACTGTGGTCCGTCTTGTTTTCTCCGCCACGACTTACGAATCTGGACGTGCTCTTGCCACTACAGCTGGTCCTTGAACCGGGCGCCTACGGTCTCATCTTCGGCAGCGGACTCTTTGGGGCGACGGGATCAGCGGCGATGGCGGTGACGCTCTCGTTAGGCGCTACACAGTTCAGATCCGAGCAACTTGATCTCAACTTGTGGTCTCCGTCTCACTTTTTTGAACCAGGGGTCCACATCACGCGACACCTAGTTGAGGGTGAACCTCTGGCGACCCCGGTGCCAGAACCGGGCACACTGGTACTTTTGCTTTCAGGGATTGCGGTTCTTCGCGCCGCCACCAAACGCTAGGTCTGTACCGTACGTGTGGCCCACTCAGAACCGCAGGCCCGCATGTCGCTCGATTTGACTCGGCTCAGCATCACCAGAAAAACAGGGACTGAACGGCTCCGCCATGGCGAGTTGGATCTCGGCGTCGATCTGCAGGCGTTCTGGCAATGGAGCATGTCCGATCTCGTGAGCAACGTCACGCGCGGCCGACTCGCGGAGTTCATCGTGGCCCGCGCGCTCGGTATAACGACAGACGGCGTCCGCGACGAATGGGCCGCGTTTGATCTGCTGACACCGACAGGGATACGGATCGAGGTCAAGTCTGCGGCCTATGTGCAAAGTTGGCACCAGACGCGGCCGTCTTTCATTAGCTTCCGAACCCCGGCGACACGTGCGTGGGATGCCGCGACGAATGTACAAAGCCTCGAATCGAGGCGTCAGGCGGATGTGTTACGTCTTCGCTCTGCTGGCGCACGAAGACAAGGCGACGATCAATCCCCTCGATGTGAGTCAGTGGCGCTTTTACGTGCTGCAGACGTCAGCGCTGAATGCTCGGGCGCGGGGTCAGCATTCGATCACGTTACGAACGCTTGAGAGGGAATGCCGGGAATGCGTCAGTTTCGACCAGCTGGCCGCCGCGGTGGCCGCTGCAGCGATTGTGCCTGGGCAACAGTCACTAGCCGACCCTGCTTAAGAGTAGCGTGACAATGTCGGCCGACTACAAGGCTGCGGTAAGCCTCCATGAGCAAATAGAGGCCCTCTACCCGCGCATCGACAGCGCCAAAGTGTACTTTCGGTCGCCTGCGCCTCCTTGCAAAGAAGTGCCGTTAGACGTGCGGAACACGAGGGACACGCCGGTTGTTGACCGAGATCGAGCGGTGTGTGCCCTCACGATACGCGCCGCAAACACCAAGAAAGCCGTGAAGGCCCTCGCCGACGCGGGTTTCAGCGATGATGCGTATGCTTTGGCGCGGGTCCTCATGGAGAATGCAGCAACGATCAAGTGGTTGGTGCAGGACGAGGGGAAGTACAGGCGGCTCGACACGTATTGTCTATTCGTTGCCGCGACGAAGAAACGCTATTTGGAGATGTACCTCAAACATTTCCCGAACACCGCCCAGGGCGCTCAGATTCCAGACATGGACCACGCAATCGCGGATGTCACGTTCGACGGGGAGCATCTCAGCTGGGCATGGTTTCCAGATTCTTAGCGTTCGGTTCATCGCTCATGCTCTTGGATCTGGTCACCAGTATCAACTGGCGTCGATGACGGGCCGGCGCGACGAGGACGCTGAGCGCGCGTTGTTTGTGAGCAATGTCTCAATGCTCCAGGTGTTAGGGGCCTTGAATGACTTCCTTGGATTGGGCTTCGGGGCCGAGGTGGAACAACTCTGGGAGTCGATTCCTCGGACAGGCGGGGACCCGGCCGCGGATGAGTGACGGTGTCCCTAGCTCAATAGACCGCGCCGCGCGTGACGACCTGAAGTTCATTCCCAGCTATCGCCCCCGCTGCTTCCGCCACGCCGCCCATCGCTTCCTCTGCGCCGCAGCAATGGCCTTCCGCGCCGCGGTTGACATTCTCCGCCGTCGACGTGGCTCGACTCCGTTGGACGCGACGACGGCGCGCGCCCCCTTGCGCCCGTCCCGCAGGCCCGGAAACGCTGTCACGATCGCCGCCATTTCGCGCTGAAGTTCCAACAGTCTCGCCTGGGCGCCCATCCTCGCGTAACGACGGAGTTCTGTACGTTGCATGATGCCTCCTGTGTTCGGTTTGAAAAAAAGAGAACGTTATCCCAAGTAAGGGTGGGTGTGTACGGCGAATGTCACGGCGGTGTAAACCTCGCCGACTCAGCATTTTGCAGTTGACTTCAGCTCAACGATATCAACAGAATCCCGGCAACCCGAGCTTAGTTGAATAGAGAAAGTGAAATCGCGAAGGGCAGCCCCGCCCAGGTGCGGATATGCGTCGGAGGAGGAACGAGTGCCACAACTATACGGAACGCTCGAAGGTGGGCGGGAGGTGCTGCTAACGTTCGATGATGGGCCGCATCCAACACTCACGCCGAAGGTATTGGATGCATTGAAGGAGCATGATGCGAAAGCTGTGTTCTTCGTTCTCGGCTCAAGAGTGAAGGCCACTGGGGGCAAAGCGATCGTCAAGCGAGCGTTCGACGATGGGCACCGAATTGGTAATCACTCCTTCAGCCATCCTGACCTGACGAAGTTGTCCGAGGCCAAGGTGCGCGACGAGCTTCAACGCACTGAGGACCTCATCATAGAGTTCCTGACAGATCATAAACTCTTTCGCCCGCCATTTGGAGCACACAACGCGACAGTGGACGAGGTCGTTCGTGACATGAACTACAACATGGTCCTCTGGACAGTCGATTCAAATGACTGGAAGGCGGAGAACAAACCCAAGCGGTGGGTAAATCTCTCCGTCGACACGATCCGAAAGCGCGGGCATTCTGTCTTCCTGTGCCACGACATTCATCCGACGACCGTCAACAATCTGCCGGAGTTTCTTGGAAAAGTTGCGGTCTTGCCGAAGGCTCAGTTCATTGCGTACGCGTAGGCTCTAAAATGAACTTGGAGCAACCAGAAAATGACACTCGAGGGCACGGTCGAATTCAGGAGTTCATCGGGGCCCACTGCAGGCGCACCGCCTCCGGGCGAGTCCGAGATTCAGCGACTGAACCCTGCGAGAGTGGAACGGATTCTTGCGGTCACAGGACGGGGAACCCTGGCGCCAGGGAGTTTGAACCTGGGCGTCGACAATTCAGTGCTGAATCAGCTCGGTCAGCTGCAGCCAACGCTTGTGGAAGATGCAACGAAGATTGTCTACCCGCCGCCGTATCGACACATCCCGGGGGTTCGGCGAGAGTATTGGTCATATCTGGCCCGCGTAGAGAGGTCGTGTCTGTCAAGTGGTGGAAAAGTGTGAGCGCGTCATGAACCGGCTGTGAGCCATTAAGGTTACGCCGCCTTCTCGACGCGTGCCATTACGCTCATCAATGGACTGAACACTTGATTGAGGCGTGGCTCCAGGCGGTGGTCGATCCAGAAGGCACCCTTGTGCCGACCGAGATGGCGAAACCGAAATGACAGAAGCTGGTTGCGGATTTCTCTGGGCCTCCCGTTGGTGATCCTCGGTCAGACTGATAGGGACGTCGCGTCGCAGTTTCTTTCCGCCAAGAACCTCGGTCACGCATCGCGACTCGAGTGCTCGATCCTCGAAGAGTCCTCGCGTGGCGACAATCTTCGGGCCAAAAACCTGATACGCGCGCGGGCTGAACTCTCGTTTGTTGTCGCTTTCGGTGCGGAGAACGGGAAAACCTCGAGCGTGTCCTTGATTTAGGATCTTCACGATTTCGGTTTTCTCGTCGCTGTAACGAAAGTCGCTCTCATCAATCACGAGAGTGCCACGGCACATGTCGAGGATTCGGAAGAGGGGCGAGGCGGTCGAGGCGCCGGGGTAGTGTCTTGAGTCTGGTGGAAAAGTAGAAAGCGCGTCATCATCCGGCGCAGTTGTTAACCAGCAGCTGCGTCCGCTTGCAGGCGGATGCCGGAGGATGACGCTATGGCGAAGGATAGCAGGAACGGATCGACGAACGAAGCCGTGCAGGAAACCGAGGCGACGACCCTGGAAACGATCATTCGACGACGCGCCCGTGGTTTGATCGACGCCATCGTGGAAGAGGAATTGGAAGCCGCGCTGGGTGCGGCGCCGTCGGTGCGCGTGGGCGCCGCGCGCGTGGGCTATCGGCATGGGGCGCGCGACCGGACGCTGACCACGAGCTTGGGCCCGACGACGTTCGCAATGCCCCGGGCTCGCGTCTTGACCGCCGATGGCGGCACCAGGGAATGGCGGAGCGATCTGGTGCCCGTTATCAGCGTCGCAGCGAGCGCGTCGATGAGGCGATCCTGGGCGTGTATCTGAGCGGGACCAACACGCGGCGCATCAAAGGGGCGCTGGCGCCACTGCTGCGCGGCGGGCCGTTGTCGAAAGACGCGGTCTCGCGCTTGGTGGGACGGCTCGCGGACGATTTCGAGACGTGGCGGCACCGCGATCTCGCTGAGGACGAGATTCAGTATCTGCTCATGGACGGCTGGTATCCGAAAGTCCGCATCGGCCAGCGGCGCGTCCGCGTGCCCGTGCTCGTCACGCTCGGGGTGCGGGGCGATGGCGAGCGCGTCGTGCTCGACGTCCGCTTGGTCGGCGATGAAAGCACCGCCGCGTGGCGTGATGTGATTCGGAGCTTGGTCGAGCGCCAGGTCGGTCGGCCGCTCCTCGCCATCGTCGACGGCAGCGCCGGCTTGGCCGCGGCCTTGCGCGAGCAATGGCCGACAATGGCGATTCAACGCTGTACTGCGCACAAGCTCCGGAATCTCGAGGCCAAGGCGCCGGTGCGCCTCCGCGAGGAGCTCGCCGAAGACTACCGGCGGATGATCTACGCCGAGACCCGAACACTCGTCGATCAGGCGCGCACCCGCTTCGCGAAGAAATGGCGGTTGCGGTGCCCCGCTGTGCTCGAATGCCTCGAGGAAGCGGGCGATGATCTCTTCACCTATTTGCGCTTTCCCAAGACGCAGTGGAAGGCGCTGCGAACGACCAATGCGCTCGAGCGGATCAACGGCGAGTTTCGACGCCGCACCAAAACGCAAGCGAGCTTGCCAGGCCAAGAGGCCGTCCTCCTGCTGCTCTTTGGGCTCTTGCGCAGCGGTCAGGTGAAGCTACGGAAGATCGACGGCTGGGAGGACATGGAACGCGTCGAGAAGGCCGCGTAACTGAAAGACTCAGAGCCGGCTCATGACGCGCTCACACTTTTCCACCACTTGACAGACACGGCCGGCGCCGGTGGCGAAGATTGGTTTGTAGCACATTGACCCGAGAGTCAGGTGAACTGCTAACGCAGTCCAAGCTGCCTCGGGTTCGGATGCATGACCTGCGGCACAGCTGCGCCACGATTCTGCTCGCGGCCGGCGAACATCCCAAGGTCGTTCAAGAAATGTTGGGCCATCACTCTGTGCAAGTCACCGTCGATTTCTACAGTCACCTGATGCCCGAACTGGGACTGAAGGAGCGGGCGGCGGCGCGCTTGGATGCGCTCCTGGCGCCGGAGAAAGAAAAAAACTCCGGCCAAAACTCCGGCCAAACTTCAGAAGAAGTGGTGAGCCGCCTCGGAATCGAACCGAGAACCCGCAGATTAAGAGTCTGCTGCTCTGCCAATTGAGCTAGCGGCCCACGTCGATGACGCGCAGAGCGCGTCCATCGACGCACCCTGGCACCCGGGCACCCGCGCAAGTGAGCGCGCGAGCGTTTCGGGGCAAACCGTCATTATATAACACGCCGTCATCGATCAAAGCGTGCGACGCTTGCGCGCGGGAGCGCCCGCTCGGTATCATCAGGGTTCGCGTCACCCACATGCAGCGCGCCCGTAGCTCAGATGGATAGAGCGCCGGGCTTCGAACCCGTAGGTCGGGGGTTCAAATCCCTCCGGGCGCGCCATCCGCCTCCGCTCGTACACAATGCACGGGAGTTACGGCGGATGGCTTACTGAGGAGGGGCGCCGTAGCGTAACGCGCGAAGGAGGCCCTCCGGGCGCGCCAACTCCTCCCGGTCCATTCCGGCCACCTGGGTGACATTCCGAAGACATGGGTAACAGTTGCGGGGCGAGGATTCTCACGATAGCGGACCGGCCCTGGTCTGCGACTGGTCAGTTGCCTCTAGCCAGCGTCGACACGTACCAACCACCTCCCACGGTGCGCTTCTTCGAGTTCGTTCTCCTGCCCTGATCGTTGACGCCGTGCTTGGAGCCATCGTCAAGGGTGATGGTGATGTCGAACTTGCCAGGCGGGCGGCTGAACGTCGCCCGAAGACCTCGGTCAATGAGTGCCTTGGTTGATCGTGGCGCGACAGGTTTCGGTATTGAGTGGCAGAGCCTATGAAGCTCCTGAAGGTTGGCCGCGTTCACGATCGCGACACGCTGCTGTAGTCTGACCGATGTGACGGTCCGCCCCTTGGGCGGGTACACGACCAGCACCACTGTCGATTTCTCAACGGTGACCGTGACGATGTCCAGTTCGCGCGGTGATGGGGCAACGAGCGCAAGGAACACGAGGACAGCTGCCACCATGTCGTTCCTCCAGGGCAGGCTCAGTCTACACCCTCGCGCGTGGCACGCGCTCTACTTGACGCCAAAACAGTAGACCGAGCTCCGGGTGCGGACGTAGATGCGCCCGCCGCTCAGGGCTGGTGTCGCGTGGATCTCTTCGCCGAGATCGTTGACTTCCATGACTTCCCACGCTCCAGCGGCCTTCAGCACCGTGACCTTGCCTTCCGTGTTGGCGAGGAAGACTTTGCCCTCGGCGGCGACGGGTGACGCGTAGTATTCGCCCAACGCGCCAGGGCTCCGCCCTTCCTTGATCGTGCGGCCGGTGGCGGGATCGATACTGGTCACGATGCCTCCCGTCTTCACCAGGTACAGGACGTTCTCGTACAGAAGCGGCGCTGGAATGTACGGGAGATTCTTCTGAAAGCGCCACTGGACCGCTGACGCGTCCAGCTTCCCTCGAGCGGCTCCGGGACGGACGGCGATGACGCCATACTCTCCCAGCCCCGAGGTTTCGAGTCGTGTTCCATTCCGCGTCGGTAATCACGCTGTCGCCATCGGCGTCGACCCAGCCGAAGTGCTCTCCCATCTCCTTGTTGGCGAGGAACTCCGCCTGCGAGAGCCGCCGATCTTTGTTCGTGTCGTACTTCTCCAGGACTGAGTCGAAGGTCGGCAGCATTGGCTCGGTGGAGCCCTCTGTGGACACGTAGAGCGTGTCGCCGTGCGCGACGGGAGTGCCCATCGAGCCACTCGAGCCGATCGGCATCCACCACTGAGGCTCGCCGGTGTCGAGCGCATACGAGTCGAGCCGCGTCGAGCCGAGGACGACGATCTGTGCCGGACCCGCGGCAGGCCGGAACACCATGGGTGTGGCCCATCCTTCCACGGCCATCGCTCGCTCCTGCCTCCAACGCTGACGGCCGGTCTTGCGATCGAGTGCGATCAGGAACGAGCCGCTGCGCTGGTCGCAGAGCAGCACCACGAGATCCCCTGTGATGATCGGCGACGCAGACATGCCGTAGAAGCTCTTGAACGGTCCCAGTGACATCGTCCATCGGTCCTTGCCGTCGGGCGTGTAGGCGGCCAGGCCGAAGTCGGCGAAGAAGACAACGACGCCGTCCGCATCTGCCGCGGCGGTTGGCGACGCCGGGTCGTTCGCGTGATACACCTTCTGCGCGTGCGTGCGACGAAGCTCCCGTCGCCAGAGCTCGCGTCCGGTCGCGGCATCGAGCGCAATCGTCAGGAGCCGATCGCCTTCGCTGGCGGTCAGGTACACGTGCCCGCCAGCGATCACCGGAGACGACTGCCCGTAGGGCGCCGCGGTTTTCCAGATGACATTGCGGGACGGCGAGAACACAACGGGATAGTTCGCCCCCGGCGCGATCCCCGACCCGTTGGGCCCGCGGAACTGCGGCCACTGTGCGCGGGTATCGGTTGCGCCTCCGGCAAGCAGGACCGCAACCAGGCAGGCACCCACGACAGGTCGTATGAGAATTGTGAAGCTGGAGACGCGCGCTGTACGCGGCCGCTGAGATTTAGACATGGTGGGCGGATGGTAGCACTGAGATGCGATCGAGCGCGGCTTTTTTGGTCAGCTGCGCGCGCCGGGGCCACAGCGCCGACGGTCCGTTCAACGAGGTCGGAACGAGGTTGGCGGGTGTCGGTATGCTACGATCAGCCGCCGGCCGCGGTAGACAGGCGTCCCCACCACGCTCTCAAACCATGAAGACTGCTCCGACGTTGCTGGCCCAGCGGCCGTTGTGGAAACGCCTCGCGGGCCGCGCGCGAACCGCCGCGTACCGCCTCGCCACGCCCATCGATCGGATTCTGCGGTATCGCCATCCCGCGCTGCTGCCGCCGGCGCACCTGCGCATCTACTACTACGGGACATGGAACCCGGACACGTTCGTCCGCCACTCCGAAAACGCGCGCACCGAGCTCCTCAGCCGCGGCCTTCGGCCGGAGCACCGCGTGCTCGACATCGGCTCCGGCATCGGCAACCTCGCGATCGCGCTGACCGGGTACCTGACGGGCGGCTACAACGGTCTCGAGATTCATCCGGAGGCTGTCGCCTGGTGCCAGCGGACGATCACCCCGCGCCATCCAGCCTTCCGCTTTCATCGTGCCGACGTGGCAAGCCGCGCGTACAACCCGCGCGGGACGGTGTCCGCGTCGGCGTATCGCTTTCCGTTCCCCGACAACAGCTTCGATTTCGTTCTCGTCGGGTCGGTCTTCACGCACATGCTGCCGGACGCCGTCGAGCGCTACGTGCACGAGATCTCTCGCGTGCTCGCGCCGGGCGGCGTGAGTGTGGAGAGCTTCTTCCTGCTCAACGAGGAAACCCGAGCCGGGGTAGAGGCGGGCCGCAGCTTCATGGCGTTTCCGATCGAATTGTCATCGGGGCTGGGCCGGCTGCACGACGCAACCGTGCCCGAGGCGGCCGTCGCCCTCGATGAGGGGTACGTCCGACGCGTGCATGCGCAGGCGAACCTCCCGATCCGGGACGTGCGGCGGGGACATTGGTGGTCCGGCGAGCGGCACGATCAGGACATCGTGACGGTCGTGCGAGATCCGTGACAGGTCGATGATATTCTGTGGGGACGCGCCCGTAGCTCAACTGGATAGAGCGTCGGCCTCCGGAGCCGAAGGTTACAGGTTCGAGCCCTGTCGGGCGCGCCATCCTCTCTTCTGACCCTTCCGTTACCCACTCTACTGCGCAGGGTCCTTCTGGCGCGTCTTGACGATGCCGCCCATGAGACCGATGCCGATGATGACGAGCGCGCCGGCGATGATCCACACCTGGCTCACGCCCAGGCGGTTCGCTCCATACGCGAGCCCCGCGACGACGAGCAACGTCCCGATCAGGTAGACAACCATGTTGGTCATGCGCGTTCACCCCTGTCGAGTGAAGTGCAAGACCAGATCCACCGCGCAGAGCTCGGCCAAGCGCGGCCGTTGCCCTAGGCTGCTAAGCAGGTCTGTTGTGTGTTGAGAGTGAGCGTTCGTGCAATGAGAGGGTCCTGATCGATCGCAGCCCCTTGCGCCACAGGAACAGAGCCACCACGGAGGCCGCAAGGCCCGCCGAGACCTCCCACCAGATCACGCCGTCGGACCAGGCGGTGCCGGCGACGAAGCGGTCGTGTTTGCTGAGGGTGTAGCCGAGGAATCCGGCCCCCAGGAAGAGTCCCGCCGTAACCGTCGCGCTGAATGCCATCCAGAGCGGGCTCCACATCCGGCCGGCGGATATCTTGTAGAGGAACACGTTCCACGCCACCACGACGACGACGATCGCCAGGACTGGGATGAAGATTTCCATGAGTCCTCTGCTCCGGCTCTACATCGGGTTCCGTGCGAAACAGAGATCCTCGACGACGCGTCCGCCGATCAGGTGTTGCTGGATGATCCGCTCGGCGTTTTCCGGCGTGACGTGCTGGTACCAGGACCCCTCTGGGTATACGACGCAGATAGGTCCGTTGCTGCAGATCCGGAGGCAGAGGCACTTCGTACGGTAGCAGGGGCCGTCCGGGCCCGCGATGTTCAGCTCCTTCATCCGCTTCTTCAGGTACTGCCACGTCCGATCGCCATCGTCTGGATCCACGCAGTCGGGGCCGATGCAGACGAACAGGTGCCGCCTGAGTTTGCCGACGCCGAACGACTTCGCCATCTCGCGCGGCGGCAGATCCTTCTTCTTGCCCATGCACTGACGATCATATGTCAGAGCCGCGCGACGCGTACTTGCGGAAGACGGCCTCCAGATTGGCCGGCTTGGACTTGCGCAGCCGCGCCCACAAATCGCCAACCTCAGCAAACCGGGCAGGCGCCGTCACGATCGTGAAGTCGCGAGGGTCGACGCCCTCGTCCAGTTCTTTCCAGGTGATCGGCGTCGACACGCCGGCGTACTCGCTCGCGCGCGCGCTGTAGGCGGTCGCGAGCGTCTTGCCAAGGATGTTCTGCAGGAAGTCGACGTAGACGGTTCCGCGCCGGCGTGCCCTGACCATTCGTTCGACCGTGGCCTCCTTCGGATGTTTGGCGGCGACGACCGTGGCGACGATCTGGCAGAAGAGCTGACCCGATTCGTACGACGTCTCCGGCGGCAGCGGGATGTAGATGTGGAGTCCCCTCGACCCGGATGTCTTGGGCACGGACGCGACCTTCATCGAGTCCAGCTCGTCGCGGACCCATCGCGCGACGTCCAGCACGCGCGCGAACGGCGCGTCTTCTCCGGGATCCAGATCGATCGCGACGTAATCCGCGTCGAGCGGGGACGTCACGCGCGAGAACCACGGGTCCTGCGAGATCGCCGCAATCTGCGTCATGTAGAGCAGCGTGATCAGCGACCCGCCGATGAAGCGCTCGGGGTCCTCCTTCGAGATCGGATCGAGATCGTCGCGCAGCGTCTCGACACGGACGCCTGGCGGCGGCTTCTCCTTCTGCCTGCGCTGCTGGTAGAACGCGGAGCGCCCGATGCCGTCGGGGAAGCGCTTCATGACCAGCGGCCGGTCCTCGACCGCCGGCAGGATGAGCGGTGAGACCGTCGCGTAGTAGCGCAGCAGGTCGCCCTTCGTCAGCTTCAGCTTCGGCCAGAAAACCTTGGCGAGGTTGGTGACGCCCAGGCGGGATCCGTCGGGCAGCTCGATGGTGCCGTCCTTCCGGGCAGCTTCGAGGGAGTCAAGTTGTGCGATAACGGAGGAGGCGGAGGCAGCGGAGGGGGAGACCACACGGAGGCGCGGAGACGCGGAGGAGAATTGGCGTAGACCAATTGTCCTCCGCGTCTCCGTGCCTCCGTGTGATTTCGGTCTCCGCTCCCTCCGCCCACTCCGTCCCGATGACAGGTCCTCCACCACGACTTCTCCAGCACTTTTGTCATCCCGCAAGCCCAGATACACGGGGTGCCGCAGCTTGCGGTCGTCCGTCCACTCGGTGAAGCGCACCTGCGCGACAAGCTCGGGGCGCACCCAGTGCGCCGGCTCGTTGGACTTGATGTCGTCGCGAAACGGCGACCGGCTGATCTCGCGCGCCTTGAGCAACTTCCAGACGCGCTCGAGCTCTTTCTGATCGAAGCCCGTTCCTGTATGCCCGACATACGTCAATTGCTGGTTCTTCCGCGTTCCGCCGTCCGGGCCGTCGTACACGCCGAGCAGCAACGCGCCAAAATACTGCCGCGTGTTTCTCGGCGTCGTCCAGCCGCCGACGACGAACTCCTGCTGGTGGACGACTTTCAGCTTCCGCCACGCCGGGCTGCGCTTGCCGGACTGATACGGCGATTGCGCCTCCTTGACGATCAGCCCTTCCCATCCTTCTTTCAGTGCGCGCGCGTAGAGCGCGTTGCCGTCGTTCATCGCCTGCTCGCTGAGCCTCAGCGTGCCGGAGACTGCGCCCCCCAGACGTTCCTCCAGGCGCTTCCGGCGCGCGACGAGCGGCAGGCCCCGCAGGTCCTCGTCGCCATCGCGCAGCAGATCGAACGCGATCAGCGCAACCGGCTGCTCGCGGTCGATGCGCTCGACGTCCTTCTTCTCGAGCAGATGAATGCGGCCCTGGAGCCGCTGAAAGCCGGTCGGGTTGCCATGGCGATCGAGCGCGACGATTTCGCCGTCGAGGAGGAGCGGCGTGCCGACGGACTCGCCAACGGGTTCGAGCGCGCTGACGATCGACGGGAACTGCGTCGTCTTCTCGTTGCCGAGCCGCGACCACAGCCGCGCGCGCCGGCGCGCCGGCTCGATCTCGACGAGCGCGCGGATGCCGTCGTACTTGGGTTCGTAGATGAGCGCCTTGCCCGTCAGCGGAGGTTCAGCCAGCGTGGCCAGCATCGGCCGCACGCTGGCCACTTTTTCGCGCCACTGCACGCACAAATTCTATTGTTGATTGCGGGTTGCGGACTGCTGATTGGGATTGCGGAGTGCGGATTGGGGATTTATTGCGGATTTATTGCTGATGGCTGGAAAAAGAGCCGATTACCGAGTATTCGGAGATTGACGACCGGCGCGGGGCGGGAGGAGGGTGCCCCAGTGTCCAATCGGCTCAATCTCCGAATACTCTGAAATCGGCTCACACACATCTTCAACCAAGTCGGGTCGTTAATCAATGATTCCGAAGGAGTTTTTTTGATCCGGCCTGTACCTCCTGTCCGAGGGGTCCAGTATGCGCCCGGCGCGTGAAGATGTGACGGCTCCATTGTAAACGCCGCGTCAACACCCTCCACAAAACGCTGTGTTTTCAACAAGATGAGCTCGATCGCGGCCGCGGATCACCACGGGGGCGCCACATGTGCAAATCTGTGCAGTCGATGCGGGATGCCTGGAAACCACCGATAATATCCGCGAGTAGGACAATCCGCGGACAACACCATCCGCGGACAACACGGACAACACGGATAGGAGCAGCGGCAATGCCAGCACGCCCGACGTGGAAGGGCTTCCTGAAGATCAGCCTCGTCAACATCCCCGTGCGCGTTTTTCCTGCGACCGACGCCGCGGCGACCATCAGCTTCAACCAACTGCACGCCGAATGCCAGACGCGAATTCAGCAGAAACGCTGGTGTCCGAAGTGTGAGCGCGAAGTTCCGATTTCAGAAATCGCCAAGGGCTACGAATTCGAAAAGGGCCGCTACGTCGTGATGACGGAAGACGACATCTCGAAAGTGCGGCCCGAATCGACGCGTGTCATCGATCTGGTCCAGTTCGCCGACGCGTCGTCTATCGATCCGATCTATATCGAACGTCCTTATTACCTGGCGCCCGACGGCGCCATGGCGCTGGATGCGTTCGCGGTCATGCGGGAGGGGATGAAGGGCAAGGCCGGGATCGGCAAGCTGGCGCTGTACGGGCGGGATACCTCGTCGCCGTCCAGCCGCGCGGGAACGGCCTCGTCATGTACACGTTGCGGCACGCGAAGGAAGTCCGCGCCATGTCGCAGATTGAAGAGCTCGACAGCGTGCCGTCGAAGGTGAAGCCCGAGGAGATCAAGCTCGCCAAGCAGGTGATCGGGAACTTCGAGGCCGCGTTCGATCCGACGGAGACGAAGGATCACTATCAGGAAGAGCTGCAGCGGATCATCGACGCCAAGATTGCCGGCGAGGAGGTCGTGGCGACCGAGGAAGAGGCGCCGCCGAAGGTCGTCAACCTGATGGATGCGCTTCGTCAGAGCCTGGACCGCGTCAGCTCTGGCAAGAAGAAGGCGGTGAAGGCGGAGATTGCGAAGCCGGCGAAGGCAGCGGCGGGAGCGAAACGCCGCGCGCGCTAGTCAGAGTGCCAAACGTGCCAAGGGTGCGACCTGGATCGAGGTCTGGGGTGGATGACGGGGTTCGAACCCGCGACTTCCGGAGCCACAGTCCGGCGCTCTACCGCTGAGCTACACCCACCATTGTGACTTCGCGCAATTCTGAATGCTGAAGTCGGAGTGCTGACGTGATGATCAAGGCACAAACAGGCCAAGACAGGGGCCAGTAGCGCCATGACCAACTTCTGATTTTAGCACCCGCGGTGATCGGGCGGCAAATCAGGCGGAATCTGCGTTGGACCGCACGAATGCGCCCGTGATTTCGACGAGCTCCATGCTGTCCACGCCGACCGCCACCGAGTGGACGCGCTCGGAGCGCGTGCTCTTCGCTTCGTACATCAGCGTATCCGCGTACTTGATCAGCTCGAGCGCCAGCTTCCGGGCGACGCCGCGGCGCTCGCTCACGGGTCCCAGCCGAAGGCACACGACCCCGACGTCCACCTTCACCGGGCTTTCGGCCAGACGTGCGTCCTCCCGGGTCCAGTCATGCCCTTCGACAGCGGCCTTGAATCGATTGGCGATGTCACTCGCTTCGACGCAGCCGGGGAGGTCGGGAATCAGGAAACAGAATTCGTCGCCGCCGAAGCGCGCGTGCAGGTCGCGCGGCTGGCGGCCACGCTCGGTCGCGAGCACGTCCGCCGACCTGATCTGATCCGCCAGGATATGAGCCACGCGCTCGATGATGACATCGCCGGCCGCGTGCCCGAGCGTGTCGTTGTAGCGCTTGAAGCTCGTGATGTCGACAACGCCGACGGCACACCACCGCACACGTTGCTCGACGGCGAGGAAGTATTCCAGGCGCTCCATGAACCAATCGAAGTTCAGCAGCTTCGTCTTGGGATCGCGGTGCGACTTCTCGGTCAGCTCGGCGATGACCTCTTCGAAATACCGCGCGATGTTGCTGACGGTCGCATCCTTTTCGCTGAGCTGTCCCTGGAGGTGCTCCATCTTGCTGGCGAAGCCCTCCGAGAGCGCATGCATCGCGTCGCGCTTCGACTCTTCGACGAGCTGACGCTGCTGGGCGAGCACGTGCTCGATCGCGTCCAGCAGTTCGTTCTGGCGCTGCGGACGCAGGCCGAGGTTCTGGCGCACCCATTCGCGCAGCTCGGCCATCGTGTGCGGCCGTGCGACCTTGCCAGTCGTCTTTGCGCTGTCTGCCATGATGTGCGCCTGAGCCCCGTGCCTTGCTATCAAGACATGTGCCATCCCTGGTTCCATGTCTCCAGCGCGTTTTCCCGTTGATTTCCCCTTTTCAATTCCCTTTTCCATTTTCCATTTACCATTTTCCCTTTATCGTTCCCTGTCATGTGGCCCATCGTCCGTGATGCGATTGCCGACGCCAGCCCGCCGCTCCGCCGTCAGATTCGCTGGATCATCGGTGCGTGGGTGGCCTTCGTCCTGCTCCAGATGTGGGACAGCCGGGACGGCCGCGGCGTCGCCGGCGTCGCCGAATTCCTGAGCGCGGTGCTCGGCGTCACCGGCGTCGCGCTGGTAGGCGCCGCCTACACGCTGCAGCTCACGATGGAGGAGCGCGCGCGCCGCGTGCGGCCGTCAGCTGCGTCCGCGGCCGTTGAAGTCGAACAGGTGCTGCTCGCGTTGCCGTCGCTGGGGTTTGCGGCGGGCGTTGCGCTGGGCGCCGCCGCGCTGCTGATGGTCCTGCGCGCGCTGCTGGGCGCGGAGATCGTGCTGGCGATCGGAGGCGTGGCGATTTACGGCAGCATGCTGGTGGTGGCGCAGCGGACGGTCATGCGATCCGCGCGGACGCTGTTCAATCACGCCGCCGATCAGGCCGCGGCCGCAGCGGACGCGCGCGGCAGGGCGACTGCGGCGCAGCTCTCGGCGCTTCAGGCGCGCATGAACCCGCACTTCCTGTTCAACGCGCTCAACACCGTCGCGTCGCTCGTGCGTTCGAATCCACGCGCCGCAGAGCACGTCGTCGTGAATCTGTCCGACGTGTTGCGGCAGACGCTTGAACGATCGGCGACGACCGTGGGGACCGTGCAGGAGGAGCTGGAATTCGTCCGCAAGTACGTCGAGCTCGAGCAGGAGCGGTGGGGCAGTCGTTTACGGGTCGAGTGGGACATCGCAGACGCCGCCCGTGACTGCCGACTTCCACCGCTGGTGCTGCAGCCGCTGGTCGAGAACGCATTGCGCCACGGAGCGGGATCCCGGATTGAGGGCGGTACGATCCGGATCACGGTCCGCGTGGCCGATTCCCTCATCGTTCGCGTGGATGACGACGGCGGCGGTTTTCCGGCGTGCTGGACGGAGGGCACTGGTCTCGGCAATCTCCGGGAGCGGTTGCAGACGCTCTACGGGAGTGACGGGAAGCTGGAGGTCGTCAGCGACGCGACCGGCGCACACGTGACCGTGACGATTCCTGCACAATGCGGCTGCTGATCGTGGACGACGAGGCGGCGGCGCGGACGCGGCTGGCGTCGCTCGTCGAAGAGATCGACGAGAGCATCGAGATTGTAGGCGAGGCCGCGGACGGACTGGCGGCGCTCGATCTCGCGCGCGAGCGGAATCCCGACGTCATCCTGCTCGACATCGCGATGCCTGAAGTCGACGGCCTGGACGTCGCGCGGCATCTCCCGGAGCCGCGGCCCCTCATCATCTTTCAAACGGCCCACCACGAGTACGCGCTGCAGGCCTTCGATCAGGAGGCGCTCGACTACGTCGTCAAACCCGTGCGCAAGGAGCGGCTCGCGCAGGCGCTCGAGCGCGCGCGCGAGCGACTGACGACGCTGCAGCGGGCCGGGCTGGAGGCCGGGTCGCTCGAACGCCTTGGATCCGCGGTCGGACTGCGGCGGGTCAGGCCGGCGCGGCTGCTCGTCCGTCATGGAGCGGGTCATCGACTGATGGCCGTCCGCGACGTGATCCGGTTTTCCGCGGCGGAAGGCCTCGTCCACGCGCACACCGCCACAGCAACGGCGGTGCTGGACTACACGCTGAACGAGCTGGAGGAGCGGCTGGCAGGCGGATTCGTCCGCGTCAGCCGCGCGGATCTCGCCAGCATCTCGCACATCGGGCAGATTGTGAGCAACGGCGACGGTTCCGCGACGTTGACGATGGCAGACGGAAGTCGCGTTCGCGTGAGCCGCAGACGGGCTTCAGACGTGAAACGTACGCTTGCTTAGAGTGCCAGGGGTGGCACGCCTACCGTTCATTAGTGTTTTTGACCACTCATTTGTCCGGGGAGCCCCCCGCCCGGCGTCTCCTGCGAGAGTCACCGCAGGAGGTTTCCATGGTTCAGAAGAGGTCGCTGTGGGTCGTGCTGAGCGTCGTCGTCGGGCTGCTGCAGGCGTGGGATTCCGGGGCGTTGCGGGCCGGGCCGGCGGCGCAGGTGGCGATGGCCATCGGGATCGCGGTGCCCGCCGTGGCGCTGGCGCTGACGGACAAGTGGGGAGTCTGGCTCGCGGCGCTGATCGCGGGTGCGGTGCTGCTGGCGATCGCGCGCCTGACCTCGCTGGTGTCGCTCAATGCGCTGCACATCGCGCTGATGGTGCCGGCGATGTACATCTTCTTCGTCTGCCGCTGGCAGGAGCTGGCGAGGGCGAGGGTGTCAGGCAGTGAATCGTGAATTCACGATTCACTGCCTGACACCTCCCTCAGCTCGGCGTGTGCGGCGTCCGCCCGGCTGCGCGCGGCGGCCACGGCTTCTTCGGCCTCCCCCGCGCGCCGGGCGGCGACATCCTTCTTCTTGCCGGCCGCCGCCGCCGCACGTTCGGCCTTGTCTACGGCGTCCTGCGCGGCCTCGAGGCCCTTGTGCGCCTCGGCGACGCGTTCTCCCGCGCGGTCAGCCTCGCGCGACGCGCGCGCGACCTCGAACTCCTCGCGGCGGGCGTTCTGTTCGGCGTTTCGCAGCGCGCGCGTCGCGAGCATCACCGCTTCTTTCGCGCGCGCGATTGCCTTGTCGCGTCCCTTGGGCGATGGAGAGGCACCGGCCGCTGGCGGCGCGGGTGACCGCGCGATGCTGGCGGCTGGACGGGCGGCGGCCTGTCCACCCTTGACCGGCAGGCCTGCCAGCATCTCGAAGCCGCCGGGCTGCAGCGTCCGCGTGAGCCGCCCCGGCGCGTCGGCAGCGGGAAGCGCGCGCAGCGTCGTGGCGATGGCCTGCCTGGTCGCGTCGGTGGCTGGCTGCCCGACACCCTGGAGAATCGCCAGCGTGGCTTTCAACGCGACGTCGAGCGCGGCCTCGTGGGCCTGTCCGACGTCGCGAACGTCGACCTTCTTTCCCGAGAGCAGCGCCGCGTGCGTGGACCGGACTCGGTCGGCGGCGTTGATGAGCGCGTCGTAGGCGGATCGGCGCTGCCAGTACAGCTGGTTGATCGCCCAGGCGGCCGCCGGCGGCTTCTGCAGCTTGCGGATCTCGGCCGCGTCCGGTCCGGCGTCCCTGGCCAGGTCGTGGCGCGCCGCGGTGAACTCGTCGAGCGGCAACTGGTAGAGGCGATCGATCCCGGCGTCGAGCGGTCGCGATGGCATTCGTCTCCCTTCGTCAGCCGCATTATGATAGCCCTCGCTCCACACATTCGCCGAGATCACGCGTAATGGAACCTGGTGACGCGCATTCGAAAGGCGGATTTCCCTCGACGCGCTACTCGGCGATCGAGCGCATCCGCGACGTCGATCCCGACGCCCGCCGCGCGGCGTTCGGCGACCTCGTCGAGGGCTACTGGAAGCCGGTGTACAAGCATCTCCGGCTGACGTGGAGGCTCGATCCGGAGGATGCGCGCGATTACACGCAAGGGTTTTTCGCCGATGCGTTTCAGAAGGCCTGGCTCGAGAAATACGAGCCGGAGAAAGCGCGCTTCCGGACGTTCGTCCGTGTCTGCGCGGACAGATTTGTCATGAACATGCGGCAGTCCGCGTCGCGGTTGAAGCGCGGCGGCGGCGCGCAGGCGCTGTCGCTCGATTTCGAGAGCGTCGAGCGGGAAGTGTCGACGCGGCGATCGACGACTGTGCCCGAACCCGACGAGTTCTTCCACCAGGAGTTCGTCCGCGCGCTGTTCGATCGCGCCGTGCAGAGCGTCCGCGCCGAATACCACGCCAGTGGACGCCCGGTGCACTTCGCGCTCTTCGAACGCTACGACCTGGCCGAGTCGGACGGCATCAGCTACGCGGATCTCGCGCGCGAGTTCAACCTGTCGCCGACACAGGTCACCAACTATCTGGCGCAGGTGCGCCGCCGGTTTCGCGAGCGCGCGCTCGAAGCGCTGCGCGGGCTCTCGGGCAGCGACGCCGAGTACCGGCGCGAGGCGCGCGAGTTGTTCGGACGTGGAGGTCGAGTGAGCCCGCTCTCGGACGCGGCCGTCAGACGGCTGAAAACAGCCGGGAGCTGGCCCGAGTTCGCTCCGGCGAGGTACTCGGCGATCGAAGAGATCGGGCGCGGCGGGATGGGCACCGTCTATCTGGCCGTCGACCAGGAGCTCGGGCGCGAGGTCGCGATCAAGATCCCCAATACGCTCGGGAGCAGCGGGCTCGAACGCAGGCTGCAGATCGAATGCCGTGTCCTGGCCGCGCTCGAGCATCCCGGCATCGTGCCGATTCACGACGCGGGGCGGCTCGCCGACGGGCGGCTCTTCTACGTCATGAAGCGCGTCAGGGGGCGCACGCTGCGCGAGCAGCTCCGCGACGTGTCCGACCCGATCGAGCGCCTCCGCGTGTTCGAGCGCATCTGCGAGCCGGTCGCGTTCGCGCACGCGCAGGGCTTCATCCATCGCGATCTCAAGCCGGACAACGTGATGGTCGGAGCGTTTGGCGAAGTCATGGTGATGGACTGGGGCGCGGCGAAGGCGCTGACGGTCGCCGCTCGCGCGTCGCAGGGCACGCCCCCGGAGTCCCCGGTCACGCTCGTGAATCAGGCCCGGCCCTCGCGCGAACCGGATTCTAGGACGACTGGTCCCGGCAGCATCACGGATGAAGGCGCGGTCATCGGGACGCGGGGCTTCATGGCCCCCGAGCAGGCGCGCGGCGCGGGCGATGACGGCGAGATCGATCAACGGGCGGACGTCTACGGCCTGGGCGCGATCCTGTTCCTGCTGCTGACGAACGAAACGCCCGTGCTCGATCTCGATCCTGGCCCAAGCCTCCGCAAGCACGGCGTGCGGCGCGCGCTCGCCGCCATCTGCACGCGCGCGCTCGCGATCGATCCGGCGGACCGCTACCCGGACGTGACCGCGTTGGCCGCTGATGTGACACGCTATCGGGCCGGACGGCCCGTCGACGCCTATCCCGAAACGGTTCTGGATCGCCTCGCGCGGTTCGGCCGAACGTACCGCACGGCCATCTTCCTCGTGCTCGCCTACATCATTATGCGCGCGCTCGTGGCGTTTCTGGCTGGCTGGTGAGCCGAGGCAAAAAAAGACGCCGCGAACGCGTAAAAGGAGTTCTGGAGGACAGACTATGAACAAACCGGTACTGGGGCTGTTGCTCGGCGGTGTGCTGGGCGTCTTCGACGGGCTGAGCGCGCTGCTCTCCGCGCCAGAGGTGGCTCCGCAGATCGTGGGGATCGTCATCGGCTCGACCGGAAAGGGATTGATCGCGGGTGCGCTGATCGGATGGGCGGCGACGCGCGTGCGCTCGATGCAGGCCGGGCTGCTGGTCGGGCTGGCCATCGGCGCGTTCTTCGCGTTCCTGATCGCCGCGATGCCCAACGAGCAGGGAGGCCACTACTGGTGGCAGATCATGCTGCCCGGCAGCGTCCTGGGCCTGATCGTTGGTTACGCCACGCAGCGTTATGGCACGATAAGATCAGCAACCTGATTTGCTGGCAATCCTGGCGTTGCTGATCGCCGGCGCGGCGGTGCTCTCACACACCGCGCCGTTCCCCTTTCTGCTCGAGGCCTTCCGGCCGTCGAAGTCGCTCTGGCGCGTCAAGCCGAAGCCCGGCGCGCCCCCCACAATCTACCTGACCTTCGACGATGGTCCCAATCCTGACTGGACGCCTGCGCTGCTCGACGCGCTGCGCGACGAAAATGCGCTGGCCACGTTCTTCCTGATCGACGAACACATCACTCTCGAGACCGCGCCCATCGTCAAGCGCATGGCGGATGAGGGACACGCGATCGGTCTGCACACCGGCTCGCGGCGGCCGGTCGTCATGTCGCCGGAAACCCTCGCCGTCCGGCTGACGCAGGCGGCCGAGCGGATCCGTTCGATCACCGGCCGCGAACCGTGCCGTCTCTTCAGGCCACACGCCGGCTGGCGCAGCGCGACGATGTACGGCGGGCTCGACCGCATCGGGTACCAGCTCGCGGGATGGAGCTGGGGCATGTGGGACTGGAACTGGTGGCAGCAGCCGAAGGACGTCGCGGTCGCCAGACGCCTCGCGCGCAAGGCCAGCGCCGGCGACATCATCGTCATCCACGACGGTCATCACGTGAACCCGCGCGCCGATCGGCGACATGCCGGCGAGACGGTGCGACGGCTGGTGCCAGTGCTTCGCGGCCAGGGCTATGCGTTCGACAAGCTTTGCGGCATGTAAGCTACACGATGAAGCACGATGCCGACGGCGAGTCACGAAGGACACGATGGCACGAAGGGCACGATGACAAAACTCAACAAGCTTGTAATCGCATTGGTCATCGCCGTCCTTCTCATCGCGATCGGCCTCGGGATCGCGGTTCGCGTCGTGCTCAGCGGTGACCGTATCAAGGCGGCGATTGAAGCGCAGGCGACGAGCGCGCTCGGGCACAAGGTCACGATAAAGACGGCCGAGCCGCGGTTCTTCCCCCACGTCGCGCTCGATCTGTCCGGCGTGGTCATCGGAGACGCGCGGCAAGGCACGATCGAGCGGATCCGGTTGACCACCGGGCTCGGCGCACTGCTCAAGCGGCGAGTCGCGGATGCCGAAATCACGGTGCAGCGCAGCCGGATCGATATTCGATGGGCGCTCGCGATGATCACGGCGTTTTCCGCGTCGACGCCCACGACGCCGACTGCCGCGTCCGCCCCGCTGACCATCGACTCCATCGGGTCGCTGTCGCTGGACGACGTCACGCTCGTGACCGGCAAGCACGTGATGCGCGTCGACATGAGCTCGTCCTTCACGGCCGACGATCGCTTTCTCGTCAGGCGCCTGCGCGCGGATTCCGAGGGTTCGGAGTTCGAAGCGTCGGGCGAGATGGTCAGTGTGTCGCGGCGCACGGGCAAGTTCACGATCGACGCGCGGACGCTGGATCTCGATCGCCTGCTCGCGTTCATGACCGCTGCCACCCCCGCGGGCGCGACGCAGGCGAAGGCAGCCGGCGCCCCCGGGCCGTCGCCGGTCGCGGTGCCGTTTCAGATCGAGATGGGAATCCGCGCCCGGCAGGGGCGTCTGCTCGGCGCCGCGTTTTCGAATGTGACGACGACCTGCCGGATGACAGGTGGAGACGTCCTGCTCGACGACCTGCAAGTCGATTTGTTCGGAGGGCACTACAAGGGCGGGCTCGCGTTCAGGGGATCGGGCCGCGAGCCGCGCTACGAATGGCGGGGGACGTTCGAGAGTCTCGACGTGCCCCAGCTCGTGGCGTTCGCCGGCGCGCCCGGATCGATCACCGGGCGTCTTGGCGGCACGACGACGATCTCGGCTCCCGGTGCCGATCCGCTGCAGGCCATGCGCAGCGCGCGCGGCACGGCTCGCATCGCGATCACCGATGGCCGGATGCCCGGGCTCGAAGTCGTCAGGAACGTAATCCTCGCGTTCGGCAGGCCGGCAGCCGACAAGCCCGCAGGATCGGGTGAGTCGTTCTCGAGGCTGGCGGCGACGCTCGCGGTGGCGGGACAGCGCCTGTCGACCAGCGACCTGACGCTCGCGTCCCGCGACTTCGACATGAACGGCAAGGGGACGATCTCGCTCGCCTCTCAGGCGCTCGATCTGACTGCCGATGTCGTGCTGTCCAGGGATCTCGTCCGCGCAGGCGGGCCGCGATCTCTATCGTCTCGCCCGCGAAGGCGATCGCATCGTGCTGCCAGCCAAAATCACTGGCACCGTGTCGGCGCCCAGCGTCTTCATCGACCTGCAGAGCGCACTCGGCCGCGCGCTCCGCAACCGCGCGCAGGACGAGCTGAAGTCGCTCTTCGACCGGCTGGTCAAACCGCCCAAAAAACCCGGGGGCTCGTAACTCGGAGTTCGTAGCTCGTGGCTCGGGGTTCGGTGTGCGGGATCCGCGTCACGCGGCAGGCTTCAGCGGCGGCAGTACGCGCTTCGATCTGACGGCGCAGCGGCTCGAGCCACGGCGGCAGCACGAGCGATTCGCCGAGGTGCGCCGTGATCCTCGTCCACCGCGAAGCCCGGACCGTCCGTCGCGAGCTCGAACAGCACGCCGCCAGGCTCCCTGAAGTAGACCGACTTGAACCAGAAGCGATCGATCACGTCGGTCGGCCGGCGCCTGCCGACTCGACCTGCGCGCGCACCGCGAGCTGATGCCGCTCGTCGTCGACGCGCCACGCGAGATGGTGCACGCTGCCGACGCCCCATGCGCCGCGCCGCTCGTCGGGCGTCTCGCGAATGTCGAGGATGCCCGGCGCGTCCTCGAAGCCGTAGCGGGTCCAGCCGTTGCTCGTCCGCGAGACGACGGAATCCGAGCACGGTCGTCAGAAATGCTCGTCGTCGCCGCGCGTCGCGCTCCCAGAGCTGGGCGCCGTACAGACCGCGAATCTGATGCTCGGCCGGAACGGGACTGTCGTCCCACGGCGTGAACTGTCGGCGCGCAACGCGCGCGGCTTCCGACCAGCGCGAGCTTGCAGCCCGTGCGGATCGACGAGCGGCAGCGCCCTGTCGCCGAAGCGCGTCTCGATGGCGCTGGCTGTCGTGCCGTATGTGCTCGAGCCGCTCGCCCCAGAAGTCGAGGCTGCCTGCCGGCACTTCGAGGCTCGACTTCGACCGCGAGCCCGTGGCCGATCCGCGGCGGCGCCATCTGCGGCCCACGGAAAGAACGTGAGGTCGGTGCCCGGGTGGCCTTCGGCGTCGGCGTAGAAGAGGTGATACGTGCCGGGATCGTCCTGGTTGACGCTCTTCTTGACCAGCCGCATCCCGAGGACGCCGGCGTAGAAGTCGAGGTTCTCCTGCGCGGGCCCGGCGATGGCGGTGATGTGGTGGAGGCCGTTGACGGCGTGCATGTCTCGGATTCTAGCGCGGTCGAGCCGATGTGAAGCTCTACCTTGACCCCTTACAGCAGCCTGCTCGAGACCCGAGCCGAGCGCCGAACGCCGAGCGCCAGAAGGCTGTAGACAACCTACAGGCATGGGTGTAGGATGTCTACAGCGTTGCGAGGCGACGCGATCGAGGTCCCGATGCCGAAGAAGGCACGCTATCAGAACCGGATCGAAGTGCTCCAGGGCACGCTCGACATGTTGATCCTGCAGACCCTGCAGTGGGGTCCGCAGCACGGCTACGGCCTCACGCAGGCGATGCGGGCCAATTCCGGCGAGGTGCTGCAGGTCGACACCGGCTCGCTCTATCCCGCGCTGCACCGCCTCGAGCGGCAGCGCTGGATTGCGGCGTCGTGGAAGGTCTCCGAGAACAACCAGCGCGTGAAGGTGTATCGCCTGACGCCCGCCGGCAGGCGTCAACTCCTGTCGGAACGTTCCCGCTGGGAACAGCTTCAGGAAGCGATCGCCGGCGTCCTCAATCCGCGGCGCCGGCCGAGCGAAGGGTAGCGTCGCGCGAGGCAGGCGATGAGCTGGTGGATCTGGCGTCAGCGGCGTGAAGACGACCTCGATGACGAGGTGCGCAGCCATCTCGGAGATGGCCGCGCGCGATCGGATCGAGCGCGGTGAGCCGGCAGACGAGGCGCGCCGCGCCGCCCGCCGCGAATTCGGCAACGTCGGCCTGATCAAGGAAGTGACGCGCGAGATGTGGGGCTGGTCGTCGCTCGAGCGGCTCTGGCAGGACCTTCGCTACGGCGTGCGCCTCATGCGCCGGAATCCCGGATTCACCGCGGTCGCGATTCTCTCGCTGGGGCTGGGCATCGGCGCCAACACGGCGATGTTCACCGTCGTGGAGTCGGTCCTCCTGCGTCCGCTGCCGTACCACGAGCCCGATCGCCTCGTCATGGTGTATTCCGTCAATCCCAACGGGCCGTTCGCCTCGAAGGATGGACCGTTCTTCGATCCCGATTACCTCGAGTTCCGCAAGCTGGCCTCGTTCTCGCACATCTCGATGTTCACGGGGACGGAGCTGTCCCTGGTGGATTCCGGCGAGCCGTCGCGGGTGCAGGGCGCCGAAGTGACCGCCAGCTTGTTTCCGCTGCTCGGCGTGCAGCCGCTGCTCGGCAGAGCGTTCGCTGACGACGAGGAGGCGAGTCGCGCACCGGTGGCCGTGATCGGCGAAGCGCTCTGGCGGGGCCGGTATCAGGCCGCTCCAGGCGTCATCGGCCAGTCCGTGAAGATCGACGGCGTGACGCACACGATCGTGGGCGTCATGCCGGCGCGGTTCAACTTTCCGGCCGACACGCTGGTCTGGAAGCCATTGCACGTCCGGCCGGACTACCGCGACAACCTCATCAACCGGGTGATCGCACGGCTCGCCCCTGGCGTCACCGTGGATCAGGCGCGCAGCGAGGTCGAAGCGCTGCTGCGGAACCTCGGGAAGAGTCTGCCTCCCGACAGACGGCTGGAGCAGGCATCCATCGTGGATCTCCGCGAGTCGATCGTCGGCGACGTCCGGTGGCTGCTCGTGGTTCTGCTTGGCGCAGTGGGATGTGTCGTGCTGATCGCGTGCACGAACGTGGCGAACCTGCTCATGGCGCGCGGTTCCGGACGCGGCCGCGAGATGGCGATCCGTTCGTCGTTTGGCGCGAGCCGGCTCAGGCTGCTCCGTCAGCTCCTGACCGAGAGCGTGACCCTCGCGATTGGCGGCGGCCTCGTCGGTCTCGTGCTGGCGAATGTCACGCTGACCCCGCTCCGGCAGTGGGTTCCCCCGGACATGCTGCCGCGGATCGACGAGGTGCACCTGAACGTCATGTCCGTCGCGTTCACGTTTCTGTTGTGCCTCGCGACCAGCGTGACGTTCGGCCTGGCGCCGGCGCTGATGGCGAGCTCGACACGCCCGCACGGCTCGACCGCGACGAGGGAAATCGCGGGCTTCCACCAGCTCCGGACCGGCCGCGGCACCACGTCAGGCGACCGCCGCCTCCGTGGCTTCCTCATCGTGTTCGAGACCGCGATGGTGCTCGTGCTCCTGATCGGCGCGGGGCTCCTGCTCAAGAGCTTCTGGCGGCTGCAGCATGTCGATCCGGGATTCCGGCCGGACGATCTCTTCACCCTGACGATCGCGCTGCCCGATGAAACGTACCGCACGAGCCAGCAGAAGCGGCAGTTCTACTCCAGCCTGCTCGAGCGGCTGCAGGCCGTACCCTCGGTCTCGAACGTGGCCGCGATCAACCTGCTCCCGTTCGGCCTCTTCGGCTGGCAGGGAGACTTCGAGGTCGAGGGGCGCGAAGCCAACCCCGTCTCGCTGATCGCCGGCAAGCCGGCCGTCAGCGAGGACTACTTTCGAACGGTGGGCATCCCGTTGAGGCGCGGTCGATTCTTCGACAGCCGCGATCGCGACGGCAGCCAGCTCGTTGCGATCGTCAGCGACGCGGTCGCCCGCGCGTGCTGGCCGGGGCGCGATCCGATCGGGCAGCGCCTGATGATGGACGATCGGTCGAAGAGCCGCTGGCTGACCGTCGTCGGGGTCGTCGGCGACGTGCGCCAGTACAGCCTGGCAGGCCGGCAGATGCCGATGATCTACGTGCCGATCGGGCAGGAACAACGCGCGTTCTTCCTGGGGACGATGACGTATGTGATGCGGCCGCAGGAAAGCCTCGAACGCGTCGGCCCGGCGCTGCGCGAGAACCTGCGCGCCCTCGATCGCGAGCTTCCCGTGCAGCGGATGGCGTACTTCGATCGGATTCTCGAGAACTCGGTCGCGGAGCCGCGCTTCCGCACGGGCCTGCTGCTGACGTTCGGGTTGCTCGCGCTCGTCCTCGCGCTCGTCGGCATCCACGGCATCGTCAGCTACGAGGTCGCGCGGCGGACGCCGGAGCTCGGCATTCGACGAGCGCTCGGCGCGGGGACCGCGGATGTCGTCCGGCTCGTCGTGGGGCGAACGGCCGGCCTCGTCGCGATAGGCCTGGCGACGGGCATTCCGGTGGCCATCGTCGCCACGAGAGTGCTCAAGAGATTCCTTTTCGCGGTCGAGCCGACTGATGTGGTGACGTTCGTGCTGGTCTCGACGGGCCTCGCGCTCGTCGCCCTCCTGGCCAGCCTCCTGCCGGCCCGTCGCGCCGCCCGCGTCGATCCGGTGATCGCGCTCAGACAGGACTAATCGCGCTCAGACGACCAGCTCAGGCATGGTGTACCTTGAACCCTGAGCCTTGAGTCGCTTCAACCGTTCCACGCTCATCCTTGTTCTCGTCGCGGCGTCATTGGCGCTTGGGGCGGCGTATTCGTACTTCAGTGACGGCCTCGTCCATGCGCTCGTCGGCGGTCCCGCCGATCAGGGACCGTGGCTGCATCGCCTGCGCGAGTACTTGCGCGGATGGGGAAGCCTTGCGCCGATTGTCTACACGCTCGCCGTCGTCATCGAGGTCCTCGTCGCGCCCATCCCGGGGACGTTGCTCTACGCGCCGGCCGGCGCGATTTTCGGCGGTTTCCTCGGCGGCTCGCTGTCGCTGCTCGGCAATGTCATCGGGGCCGCGCTTGCGTGCGTGATCGGTCGAACGTTTGGCGAGCGCGCGTTAGCGGAGCGGCTGGGGTCGGGGAAGATTGGACAGTACCGTGACGTGCTGAAGCAGCGTGGCCTGTGGATTGTTCTCCTTCTCCGACTCAATCCCCTCACGACGTCGGATCTGGTTTCGTACGCGGCCGGGATCGTGGGCGTGCGGGCCTGGACGGTGGCCGTCGGCACACTCGTTGGCCTTGCACCCTGGTGTTACCTCCAGGCCTACCTCGCCGAGCAATTGTTCGAGCTGTTGCCGGGCTGGGCCGTGATCGCGGTCAGCCTCATTCTCTTGATCGTGCTGGCGGCGCCGTTATGGTTGAGCCGGTCGCGCGGGACGTCGACCGCCGACTGACGCCACCATTCCGGACCCTCTGGCCCTCCATGTTGTCAGACAACATGAAACAGACTATGCTCGTGTTGTCTGACAACAGGTGCACATGGCACAGCCTCAACCTGAAGTTCCGTACGGCACGCTGGATCTCCTCGTGCTTCGCACGCTGGCGACGCTGGGTCCCCTCCACGGATACGGGATCGCCCGGCGGATCGAGCAGGTCGCCGAAGGCCTGCTGACGCTGAACCAGGGCACGCTCTATCCGGCGCTCCTCCGGCTCGAGCAGAACGGGTGGATCGGCAGCGCGTGGGGCCTCAGCGAGAACAACCGCCGCGCCAGGTTCTACAAGATCACCGCCGCCGGCCGTCGTCAGCTCGAGCGGGAAGCGTCGGCTTTCCAGCGGATGACCGCGCTCGTCAACCGTTTTCTCGAGGACCAGCCATGAGATTCCTGCGCGTTGCCTGGACGCGGCTGCTGGGCGGTTTGCGCGGCGGCCAGCTCGAGAAACGCCTGGCTGAAGAAGTGGAGACGCACCTTGCGCTCCTGACCGAGGAGTACATGCGCCAGGGACTCCCGGCCGCTGACGCGCGCGCAGCGGCTCGACGGTCCTTCGGCAGAGTCGTTCAGATCAAGGAAGAGCACCGGGATCGCCGGGGCCTGCCCTGGATCGACAACGTGTCGCGCGACGTGCGGTACGCGCTGCGGTCGCTCAGGCGAACACCGATGTTCAGCGTGGTGGCGATCGTGACGCTGGCGCTGGGCATCGGCGCCAACACGGCGATCTTTCAGCTGCTGGACGCCGTGCGCCTGCGGGCGCTCCCGGTGAAAGCGCCCGAACAGCTCGCCGAAATCCGCATCGCCGACCTGGATGGGGCGCGAGGGAACTTCGAGAGCCCGCTCCCCACGCTCACGAACCCGATCTGGGAACAGCTGCGGACGAGCGGCCGGACGCCGTTCTCCGGCATGTTCGCGTGGGCGGAGGAGACCCTGAACCTTGCGGCTGCCGGGGAGGCCCGCTTCGTCAGGACGCTCTGGCTCAGCGGGGAAGGCTTTGACGTCCTGGGCATCACGCCGGTCCAGGGCCGGCTGTTCGGCGCGGCCGACGATCGGCGCGGCTGCGGGGCCGGACCGGGCATCGTGCTCAGCCACTCGTTCTGGCAGCGCGAGTACGCGGGCAGTCCGTCGGCGATCGGCCGATCCCTGACCGTTGGCGCAAAGTCCTTCGAGATCGTCGGCGTGACGCCGCAGAAGTTCTTCGGCCTCGAAGTGGGCCGCAATTTCGACATCGCGCTGCCGCTCTGCTCGGAGGAGTACGTGCGAGAGGCCAGCAGCCGGCTGGACTCCGGGATCACCTGGTGGCTCACCGTCCTCGGCAGGCTCGAGCCGGGATGGAGCCTCGAGCGCGCGTCAGCCTCTCTCTCGTCGGCCTCCCCGGCGGTGTTTCAACTGACGCTGCCACCGAAATATCCGCCGGTGAGCGTCCCGAAGTATCTCGGATTTCAACTCCAGGCCGTTTCGGCCGCCAGCGGCATGTCTCAGCTCCGCCAGTCGTACTCGCTGGCGCTCTGGATTCTGCTGACCATCGCGGCGCTCGTGCTGTTCATCGCCTGCGCCAACATCGCCAACCTCATGTTCGCGCGCGTGACCGCGCGGGAGCGCGAGGTGGCGGTGCGGCTGGCCATCGGCGCGTCCCGCCGCCGCGTGATTCAGCAGTTCCTGACTGAAAGCCTGGTGGTGGCGGTGATGGGCGCGGCCGCAGGCGTTCTGCTGGCTCGAGTGCTCAGCGGCTTCATCGTATCGGCGATGGGGACCGAAGGCGATCCGCTGTTCGTGAACCTGCCAACGGATATCCGGATGCTCGGCTTCACGGCAGCGCTCGCCATGCTGACCTGCGTGATATTCGGGGCGGCACCCGCGCTCCAGGCCACGCGCACCCGTCCGGCCGACATGCTGCGATCCGGCGGCCGCGGTCTCACAACCGGTCGCGCGCGCTTCAGCCTGCGCCGGATGCTCGTCGTCTCGCAGATCGCGATCTCGCTGGTCCTGCTGGTGTCGGCTCTGTTGTTCTCCGCCACGCTCAGAAATCTGCTGACCGTCGACACCGGGATCCAGAGCGAGCGGCTTCTCGTGACGCGAGTCGGGTTCCGGCGCCTGCAGGTGCCGGCCGAGCGGGTGCTGTCTTACAGACGCGATCTCGTGGATCGGCTTCGCGCCGTGCCCGGCGTCGAATCGGCCACGGAAGTCGGCGCCGTACCGCTGACGGGGAGCGGACGCGGCAACAACGTGTGGGTGGATGGCTCCAGACGCGAGCCCCAGGGAAGCACCATCAGCTCGGTCGCGCGCGGCTACTTCGCCACGATCGGAACGTCGATTCTCGCCGGGCGCGATTTTACCGACCAGGATACGGCTTCGACGCCGAAGGTCGCGATCGTCAACGAAGTGTTCGCGCGTCTGCTCTTCGACGGCGCAAATCCCATTGGACGACGGATCTGGATAGAGGCGACACCCAGCGAACCTGAGACTTCGTACGAGGTGGTAGGGCTGTCTCGCGACACCAAGTTCTGGGATCTGCGCGAGGCGTATCCGCCCGTGCTCTTCATCTGCCGCACGCAGGACGCGAAGCCGGGCCCGACCGCGACCATCATCCTTCGCACGAGCGTCCCACCGGCGAGCCTGACCGATTCCGTCCGTCGCGCGCTGACGGAGATCAACCCGCAGCTGGCCTTCAGCATGCAGACGGTCAGAGAGAATATCCGCGAGTCGCTCCTTCGCGAGCGCATCATGGCGATGCTCTCCGGCTTCTTCGGCCTGCTCGCCACGCTGCTCGCCGTCGTCGGGCTCTACGGGCTCATTTCGTATTCCGTCACATGCCGGCAGAAAGAGATAGGCATTCGAAGCGCGCTCGGCGCGACCAGGGGAAACGTCGTCCGGATGGTCCTGCGCGAGACGATGGGGCTGTTGGTCGTCGGTCTTGTGATTGGCGGCGTGCTGTCTCTTCTGGTAGCGCGGACTGCGACGGCAATCCTGTACGGCCTCGAACCGCGCGATCCCGTGACGCTGGCGCTCGCGGTCACCATTCTCGCGTCAGCCGCGCTCGCCGCAAGCTACCTGCCGGCACGCCGAGCGGCTGCGGTGGATCCGACGATCGCGCTGCGCGCTCTCTGATACTTACGGTGCCAGAGTGCGAGAGTGCCAAAGTGCCAAAGTGCCAAAGTGCCAAAGTGCCAAAGTGCCAGGGTCCTTGGTGGCGGCTTGGTTATTGGGCCGCGACTTCTACTAGCTGGTGCCTAGGTGCCTAGGTGCGCAGCACAACTTGAAGAAGCCGCGGCCCATCGAAGCCACGCGCCACCTTGCCCCTGGCAGCACCCTCATCGGCACCCCCGGCACTTTTAGGATTTGAGGCGATGACCGGATCGACGCTCGCGGCTTTGCGGGCGGGGAGTAGACCCGCTAGCGCGGCTACCAGCAGCAGCACGATGGCTGCGGCGGCGAGTGAGACGGCGTCGGTCGGGCTCACCTGGTAGAGAAGCGATCGGGTGAAGCGGCCCAGAGCGCTCGACGCGAGCAGGCCAGCGAGGATGCCGACGACCGCGAGGGTGAGGCAGTCCCGCTGGATCATCCAGAGCACGGTGCTGCGCTCGGCGCCGAGCGCCAGCCGCAAGCCGATCTCGTGTGTATGTCGCGACACGGCGTACGCGAGGAGGCCGTACAGTCCCGCGCAGGCGAGCACCAGTGCGATGACGCCGAGCCCCGACGCGATCCACGCCATCACCCGTTCCTTGACCAGCGACTCGCGGATCCGGTCGGTCACCGTTTCGATCCGCACGGGAACGGCCGGATCCAGCGCCCGGACCGCGTCGCGGATGCCCGGTATCACGCTGGATATACTCGTGCTCGGGCGGACTTCTGCGAACAGATTCTGGCCCGCCGCGTGCCGCGCTGTCGGCACGTACGCGATGCTCAGCGCAGGTTCCTCGAGTCTCCGGTACCTGGCGTCCGACACGATCCCGACGATTTCCAGATTCTGACGGCGTTTGTCCAAGCCGATGCTGATCTGCCTGCCGATAGGGCTGCGATCCGGAAAGAACCTGCGGATGAGCGATTCGTTGACGATGACCACGGTCGGTGCGTCTGATTCGGCGAGGTCGCGCCCCTGAACCAGCCGCATGCCCAACGTGGCGAAGTAGCCGGGCGAGACGGCGTTGAAGTGCACGTAGCGCGTCGACTCTGGCGCAAGCGGAACGCCGTCGACGGCGATGCTCTGCGTCCAGGCGCCATCTTCGTCGCTGATCGGCGGCTTCATCGAGAGGCTTGCCGACGCCACGCCCGGAATCGACCGGAGACGTTCACGCATCTGCGCGTGGTACGCGTTCAGCCGGTCGTCGCTGTATCCGGCAAAGACGGGGTCGGTCGCGACGACGATGATCTGGTCGCGGTCGAACCCGGCGTCCCGCGACAGCACGCGCTCCAGGCTGCGCACGAACAGGGCGGCCCCGACGAGCATGATCATCGTCAACGCGAATTGCGCCACCACGAGGGCTTTTCCGACCGACCAGCGTCGCAGGATGGACGAGGCGATCGTTCCCGCCTCCTTCAGTGTGGCCCCCGGTTCGACGCGTGTCATCCGGAGCGCTGGCAGCGCAGAGCCGAGGACGGTGGTCACGAGCGTCAGGGCCATCGCGAAGATCGCGATGCGCCAGTTCAAACCGACGTCGAGGACGATCGCCTCTTCCCGCGTCACCATCATCATGACCAGCGCGCTGCCAACCCACGATGCCAGCAGGACCGCCAGAACGGAGCCGAGCGCGGTCCAGACGAACGCTTCGGTCATGAGCTGTCGAAACACGCGCGTGCGACTCGCGCCGATCGCGAGGCGGAGGGCAATCTCGCGCTGGCGCGCGACGCCGCGTGCCAGCAGCAGGTGTGCGGCGCTGGCGCACGAGACCGTGAAGAGCAGGCCGACCAGTCCGAGCAGCAGCCACAGCGGCTCCTCGAACTGTCTGCGGACCCGCGAGAAGCCCCAGCGGCCGGACTCCAGCCCCGTCTGCCGGCCGAGATACCTTGCGCGGCGCTCCGCGGGCATTCCAGGATTCGTCGTGACTTCCAGCACCTGAGGCCAGATCCGCGCGAGGGCAAGGTTGGCGCGCTCGAGGTCGATTCCATCCCGGAGCCGCCCCATGAGGTGCAGCCAGGCGGTCGAGAAGGTCGTCAGGCTCTCCCGGTTCTGAAGCGTGGAGAGCGGAATCGTGATGTCGGGCGAGAGTCCCGGCGACACTCCGAAGAAGCCGGCGGGTGTGACGCCGACGATCGTGAACGGCGCGCGTTCGATGCGCACGGTCCGGCCGACAATCGCCGGATCGCCTCCAAACCGCCGCTGCCAGCACGCATGGCTGATGACGGCGACCATTCCGCTGCTGCCCCCGCCAATCCGGTCGTCGTCTTCGTTGAAGAACCGGCCCGCGGCCGGGCTGAGGCCCAGCGTGCGGTAGAAGTCGCCGCTCGCCGTCAGCACGTCGCCGGCCTCCGGCTCGCCCCGCCACTCCACGTTCAGGCGTTCGATATTCCACGCGAAGAACCCGGAAAAGATCTCCGATCCGCGCGCGCGCACCTCCGAGTAGATCGGGTACGAGAAGCTCGGGCTGCGGAACCAGGCGAGACGCTCCGGTTCCTTGACCGGCAGCGGTTTCAGGACGAGCCCGTCCAGGAGTCCGAAGACCGCGGTGATCGTGCCGATGCCCAGCGCGGTGACGAGGATCAGTCCGGCGGCAAAAGACGGATTCTTCCCGATGGTCCGAAGCCCGTACGAGACGTCCTGCCGGACGCCGTCCAGCCACGGCCAGATCCAGACGTGTCGCGCGTCTTCGCGCGCGAGCGCGAGGTTGCCGAGCGCGCGACGGCTGGCGTACCGCGCGTCCTCCGCAGGCAGTCCGGCCTGCTCGTAGCGCTCCTGTTTCATCGCGCGATGGAGTTCGAGCTCCTCGGCGAGGTCCGCTTCACGCTGGCGATATCGAAACAGGTAGGTCATCCGCCGCAGCAATTTGCGCATACGAACCTCGGAATCCTGTGTTCCGCTCGATCACTCGCTCCGCAGTGCCACGATGGGATCGATCCTCGAGGCCCTGCGCCCAGGCAGATAGCACGCGACAAAGGTGATCGCGGTCAGCAGGACACTGACACCCGCGAACGTCATCGGATCGGTGCTGGTGACCTCGAAGAGCATGTGCTGCATCAGACGCGTCAGCGCGAGCGCGCCCATCAGGCCCAACGCCACGCCGGCGATCGTCAGCGTCATGCCCTGCCGCACGACCATCCGAAGGACCTTGCCCGCGTCGGCGCCCAGCGCGATACGAATGCCGATCTCGCGCGTTCGCTGCGCGACCGCGTATCGGATGATCCCGTAGACACCGATTGCCGCGAGGATGAGCGCCGCCGCTGCGAACAGTCCCAGCATCCAGGTCTGGAACCGTCGTTCGGCGATCAGCTCTCCCAGACGGCTTTCAGCCGTCGTCACCGTCAGCAGGAGCGCGTGCTCGTCGACCGACCGAATCGCCTGGCGCACCGACGCGGCAAGCGCGAGGGGATCTCCGGTGGTCCGTAGCATGAGGTCCGCTGTCTCGTCTCCAAACAGCAGCGTGTAGAACTCGGCGACCGGCTCCTTCTGGAGGCCCTGGCGTCGTGCGTCGCCGACAACCCCGACGATCTCGTAGAAGTACGACTTCCCGGGACACCCGACACAGAGGCGCCTGCCGAGTGGATCTTCACCGCTGAAGAAACGTCGGACGAAGGCTTCGTTGACGACGACAGGTTCGGGCGGCAGCTTCGCCGTATTCGCCCCTGTCGAGAAGAGTCGGATCTTGGCGGCGAGATCGTCCTGAACCAGCAGGCGGCCGGCGCGCAGTGGCAGACCTATCGTTCGGAAAAAATCGGGGCTGACGGCGGTGGAGGCGAGCTGGCCGGCAGTCTGCGACGCGGACTCGATCGGCCTGCCGACGACATGAATCGACTCGTTGGCCTCGCCCGGGATCAGGAAGTTGGTGACGGCCCCCACGGAAATAACTCCGGGAATAGCCGCCAGACGCTCGGTGAATCTGCTGAACTGCTCCTGCCGACCCGTAAACACGGTGACAGCGGGCGTCCCAGGAGAAATAGGCTTGCGCGGCAACGAGACGCGGGCCAGAAGGACGTTCTCGGGGTGGAATCCTGGGTCGACCGCCTGCAGCCGGAGGAAGCTGTGGATCAGGAGGCCGGCTCCTGTGAGCAGGATGACGGCCAGCGCGCATTCGACAACGATCAAGATCCCGCGCGTACAGGAGCACGTGAGATCCCGGCGAGGTACCGCTGGCTCCCTGTTTCAGCGTGCCGTGCGGATTGCTTTGCGACAGCTTCCAGGCAGGAGCGACCCCAAACCCCAGCGCTGCCATGAAGGACACCCCGAGCGTGAAAATCAGCACGCGAGTGTCGACTGAAATCTCATCGATTCTTGGCAGGCCCGGCGGAGCGTACGCTACCAACAGCCCGACGACGCCCGAGGCCGCAACGGTCGCCAGGACGCCAGCCACCAGGGCAAGGATCAGACTTTCAATCAGCAGCTGGCGCAGGAGCCGGCTGCGTCCGGCGCCAATCGCCGCGCGAACCGCCAGCTCCCGTTCGCGCGCGGCGCCGCGCGCGAGCAGCAGGTTCGCCACGTTCGTGCACGCGATGAGCAATACGAACACCACGGCGCCGAAGAGTACCCAGAGCGCCAGCTGAAACTGCCTGCCGGTCATCTGTTCGAGGATCGGAATCACATTGGCCGTAAACCCGGGAAAGCCTGGATCGCGGGGAGGATAGGCCTGCTCCAGGCGGCGGCCCAGCGTCGTCATCTCGATACGCGCGCGTGAGATCTCGACGGAGGGCCGCAGCCGCGCCACGATGCTCCATCGGTTGAAGAACCTCTCGGTGCTTTCACGCTGCCAGCGCCAGTAGACCTTTGCCGGCTCCCAGACGTGCGTGTCCTTGTCGGGGAAGTAGAACTGCGGCGGCATCACGCCGATGACGCGGACGACGCGTGGTCCCTGCTTCCATGCGTTCGGATCGCCGTCGAGCGTGACGAGCCTGTCGATGACGCCGCGGTCGCCGCCGAACCGCCGCTGCCAGAGCGCATGGCTGAGCACCACCAGCCGCTCCATACCGTCTTCTTCGGCCTGGGAGAAGGTCCGGCCGATCTGCGGGCTGATGCCAAGCAGCGGAAACAGGTTGGCGGAGACGAATGCCGCTTTGACCCGCTCCGCCATGTCTGCGCCCGTCAGCGTGACCGCGTTCGGCGAGAACAGCGCCATGTCGGCGAAGAGGTGGTTCTGACTCCGCCATTCGGTGAAGGTGACGTACGAGGTCGCTTCTTCGTGGAGGTCGCGCTTGTGGTCGTCGGTCCAGAGCACGACCAGGCGCTCGGGATCGTCGTATGGCAGCGGCCGGAGCAGCACGCCATTGACCACACTGAACATGGCGCTGGTAGCCCCGATTCCCAGCGTGAGCGTGCTGATGGCGACGCAGCTGAAGATGGGATTGTGGAGGAGCATCCGCCCGCCGTACTGGACGTCCTGCCAGATGCTTTCGAGCCACGGCCAGATCCACGTCGCCCGCGCGTCCTCGCGCGCGAGCGTCACGTTGCCCAGCGCCCGGCGGCTCGCCACATCGGCGTCGTCGGGCGGCAGCCCGGCCTGTTCCAGGCGCTCCTGTTTCATCGCGCGATGAGCTTCGAGTTCCCTGGCCAGATCGGCCTCGCGCTGACGGGAGCGCAGCAGGTAGGTGAGTCGACGCATCAACTTGCGCATGGGCCTTCCCGGTTTTCGCAATCCGCAATCAATCCGCAATCCGCAATCAAATCCGCAGTCCGCAATCCGTAATCAGAATCGGCAGTCCGCAATCCGCAATCAATCAGCCGTTTTGCAACACTTGCTGAATGGCCGTGACGATTCGGTCGAACTCCTCCCGCTCCGATTTCAGCTGTTTGCGGCCCGTGGCGGTGATCGTGTAGTAGCGCGCGCGGCGGTTGTTGTCCGACGCGCCCCACTCGGCGTCGACCCATCCGTTGAGCAGGAGGCGCTGCAGCGCTGGATAGAGCGAGCTCTCGCCGACCTGGAGGACGTCCTCGGAAACCTGCCGCAGCCGCTCGGCGATGCCGTATCCGTGCTTCGGGCCGTTGGCGAGCGTGCGGAGAATCAGCAGGTCCAGCGTGCCCGGCAGCAGGTCCGGCGGCGTGTTGGTCCGACCCATCAGGATGCTCCCATCGTTAGACGATGGGAAGAATGGATCGGTTCGGGGCCGAAGTCAAGCCCCATCGATAGACGATGGGACTCGCGGCAAGGCCTTCGCGCCAGGGCCGTCCCATTACGGTCTGCGAACGCCGCCGGCGCACGCGGTGCGTTACGAAACTGCCGAACGCTCGAGCGGGCTGGTCGCCTCGGCCCTCCCGCTTCGCGCCGTGGAAAAACAGGCCCTCGCGGCGTGCCTGACGGTCGCGTCGGCGGCTGGGGTGATCCGGTCGCCGGTAAAGCATCGGTTGGGCGGCCGGGCCACCCGACCGCTGGCGGCGAAACCGCGCCGCCGACGATCGGAACCGCACCGGGCCTGTTTTACTGCCTGACGCTGATTCACGGCGCTCAAGGTCGGCCCGATCCGACCAGCCCGTTCGAGCGTTCGCCGTGCCCGGCAAGCGGCGCATGACGTTCATGCCGCCGGCGCACGTCGGCCGGATCGAGCGACCTCTGAGCGACACGATCACCGCAGCCCGTAAAATGGCCTCGCAGCGCCGCCGATCGGCGTCGGCGTCGTTTCGCCTCCAGCACTCGCGCAACCCCGGTGCCCAACCGATGCTTCACCGGCGCCCGAGTTACCCGAGCCGACGCCGCCCTCGTCAGCACGCGCGCGGAGAGGCCATTTTTCCGTGTCGCGAAGCGGGAGCCTCGAGCCGGCCGACGTGTGCCGGCGGCGTTCACCGATCGTGCTGCACGGCGCGAAGCGGGAGGCCCGAGGCGACCAAGCCGCTCGAGCATTCGGCGTGTACGCTGGCGGCGTTCCTGGACCGTACTGCTACCGCGCAAATCGGGAGGCCCGAGGCGACCAGGCCGCTCGGGCGTTCGGCGTGTGCGCTGGCGGCGTTCGGAGACCGTGCTATCGCAGATTGGGATCCACCTCGTAGGTCATCCCGCCGAGTTGGATCCCGTTTGCGAAGAGCGTCACGAGGAACCGGCGGTCCCGCTGACGACGGAACTCGGCCGCGGCGAAGTCTTTGCCACGCACGACCTCGAGCTTCAACGTGCGCTTCGCGCCGGCTTTGAGCCTGAACGAATCGCCCGCGAGATCGGCAAAGCCGAGTCCCCACCCCCGCTCGGCGAGAAACGGCGGCACGCGCACCTGCAATTCCATCACGGCCGGCACGTTGAGGTTGTTGCGCGCGAAGAAGGGCGCCCCCTTGAGGGCGCGCGCGACCGCTTCGGCGCCGCCGGCGCCCGCCAGGACGACGATGTTGCGCTGCCCGACGTTGTTGTCGTGGGGCACGAGCCGCCACTCCTGAATCGTCTGCGTCGCCTCCAGCGTCTCGACGTTGCTGACGTCTGCCTCGCCCGACACGATCGCGAGCAGGCAGTCGTGGCCGAGCGCATTGACATGCGGCGTCCACGTGAACGGTCCGACGATGACCTCCGCCGCGCTGCCCGCCGCGAGCGATCCAGTCGGCAGACCGTCCAGCGGCGCGGCCTGTTCGAAGTCGATCGGCCAGGTGAGGCCGGCGCCCGGCCGGCAGTGATAGAGCTTCACGGTGCCCGAGGCCGTTCGGGTCCCCCGATTCTTGACCTTCACGTACGCAAAGTTGGGCTGCCCTTCACGAGCCGGCTGCGCCGCGGCCACGCCGTCAGCGATCAGGCGGTTCCAGACGGACGTGTTGTTCCAGTGGTCCGGCTGGTACTGGTACTCGCCGCCGCGTCCATCATCGATGTAGAGATCGACATCCTGCGGGCTGCCCTGGAAGAGATCCTGTTTCTCGAAGGACCAGCGGATCACCTTGTGGTAGGCGCCGCCGGCGAAACCCTGCGCGATCCAGTCGTCCGCGTCCGCGGCCACGAGCGCGTTGAAGAAGTCTTCCGCATTCTCCGGCGCCGGCGTCGGCGAAAGCTGCCCCACCCCCTGGAGGACGAGATAGGTCGCGACTCGTGACGCAAGTTTGCGCGTCTCGACGCGATCGGCGTCGCCCCCGAGCGATCGGTACATCCTGAACAGCGTCGTCGCCAGGATCTGCTCGCTCAGGTAGTCTCCGAGGTCGTTGCTGCCGCCCCAGCCCCAGCCATCTGCGACTTTGCGGTCGAAGAATCGCGCTTCGCCTGGCTTCCAGTCCCGGAACGGCGCGTATTGAAAACGTGTCGGGGTGTTCCGGAGCTTCGAATCCGGATCGTTCTGAAAGGCCGCCAGCGCGTCTCCGGCGCTGTGCGCAAACGGGAAACTCACGGCCCCGATGTGGTCGAGCAGGATCCCGTGGCCTCCCAGTTCGTGCCAGCTCACCCAGTTGTCGACCGACCTGCTGAGAGGGTTGGTGGTATCGGTGAGGTCGCTGAGGCAGAAGGCGACGAGGCCCACGCCATCGCCCTCGCCATCGCCGCTGCAGAACGCGTTGATTTCTATCCCGTCGTCGGTCAAGTGGCTCGCACGATGGTCGACGGTCACCGGCATGGCCGTTCCATCGAAATACTGGTCGACATCGATGCCGAGATCTTCGATGGTCCGGAACACGCCGTTCGTGTGGTAGTAGGCGTTCACCGCCCCGAACCCATTCGTCCGCGCGTTGAAGTCGAAGTTCTGGCCCGGCGTCTTCGTCGGCGGCTTGATCGACGGCGAGTCGGCATCATCTATCCGGACGCGCGCTCCAGAAAGTCGCTGGACGCCTGCGTCCGGTGGATCGAGGTCGAGCAGTGCTTCGGATCCCCGACACGGGTTGAGGTCGGCGTTTCCGAGGTCGGCCGTTTTCGCGATGTCCCCGGTCGATGTCTTGGGATCCTGGACGAACACGAGTCCAGTGATGCCAGCCATCAGCGATCGGAGCCAGAGGATGGCGCCCGTCTGGATCTCGACGAGCGCCTTCCAGTTGCGGCGGCGTCCGGAGGAATCCTTCAGATGAAACACGATTTCCGCGACGAGATAGTCCCGGCCATCCTCGATCCCTCGCGGCACGGGCGGGAGCGGGAGCGTCAGACTGCCCGAACGGGCTTCATCGCCAGCAATCGGCTTTCCGTAGAGACCGATGGTCTGCTCCTGACGGCTGCTGGCTTCGTAGCGATAGATGAAGAACCGGCCCCTGGTAATCTTTATCCGGCTCATCCACCCGATCTCGCGGCTGACGCTCGCCTTCACTGAGGGTTTTCGCCGCAGCGCCGCGAAGAGGCGCTCGTACGACGGTCTGACGGGTTTCGTCGGCGTCCGGAACCCTTGCGCGTTTCTCAGCACGCCTTCCACAGCACGCGCGCAGTCGATCTTCAGCAGCTCATCGCGTACGTGCTCGATGATCTTTCTGGCCGGCAGCTTGACCCGGAGATCGGAGTGTCCAACGTACTTGCCGTGCACGATTCGATAGGGGTTGACCTTGACGCTCACACTCACGCCGCAGTGCCAGACCGGGATGTTGTGAACGGTCTGGGCGAAACGGTACACGGCCGATGAAGATGATTTCTTGACCTGCTGAAGGCGATACTCGACGCCTTGCTCGCGCGGATCGAGGTATGAGATCTCTTGCGCGAGGTTGGCCAGTTGCCGCGGCTGAATCTGCCAGGCGTTCGCGAACTCCTTGACGTACTCGCACGCGGCGTCGCGCGGGTTGAGACGATCAGACGGCCAGTACGCTTGCGTGTGGAGGATATGGCGGACTCGCCCACGCGCATCGAGCGTGACGTAGGCGTTCCAGCCCGGATGGTAGACGCAGCGGAAAGGGATACGGGGGTCCTGCGGCTCCGGCGTCATGCTGGCGACCTCCTTCTCCCCGCCGACAGCATATCCGCAACTCGTCCCAAACGCGCCAGTCGCTTTGCGAGGGTGAGATAGACTTCCGGGCCAGTTCCGGAGGCACTCGATGAAGGCAGCTCGTCACGTCGTGACGCCCGTGCTCCTGACAGCCGCGATCGCTGCGACCGTGGGTGCGCAGCAATGGTCCCCGCCGCCGCCGTCCAACCTTCAGGTCCTGCCCAAGGACATCCAGATGCGGCCGCTCGTCGATGCCATGCGCGGGTTCACGTCGGCGCTAGGCGTGCGTTGTCAGCATTGCCATGTCTACAAAGGGGAGAATCCGGACGACCTGCAGTCGTTCGATTTTGCCAGCGACGACAAGCCAGCCAAGCTGACCGCGAGGACGATGCTCCGCATGGTGCAGACGATCAACGGCGACGTGCTGAAGAACGTCGGGGAACCGCGCCCGGACGGCGAGTCGAAAGTGACCTGCTGGACCTGCCATCGAGGTGAACGTCGTCCGCAGACGCGGAGGCCGCCTGCGTGAGGTCCGAGGAAAATCCGCCTCGGCCGCTTGACACGTCAGCCGCTCGGAGATACCCTGCGGACAGTGATGGTCTCAGCATTGGTCGTGACCTGCGTCTGTTGCAGCCCGGTCTCATCGGGGGCCGCCGCGGCCAGGGTGTTGCTGAGCTTACGTTGCTGATCGCGTAGAACAACACCAAAAGAGCTGAATTCCAAGCCCGGCAGGCCTCACGGCCCGCCGGGCTTTTTTCGTTTCGGGGACTGACAGGATCGCAATGCTCTACCCGGTGTTTCTCAAATTGAACGGCCGCCGCGTGCTGCTCGTCGGCGGTGGCCGCGTCGCCGCGAGCAAGCTCCGCGCGCTCGTCGACGCAGGCGCACGGGTGTCCGTCGTCGCCCCCGACATCTCGACGGAGATCGCCTCAGTCGACGGAATTGACGTTGCTCAGCGAGAGTTCAGAGCGGACGACCTCGACGGCGCGTGGTTCGTCGTCGCGGCCGCGACGCGCGGAGTGAACCGTGAGGTGGCGGCCGCCGCCGAGGAACGGGGCATCTTCGTCAACGCCGTCGACGACGTGGAGTCGGCGAGCGCGTACGCGGGGGCGATCCTGGCGCGCGGCGGCGTGACGATCGCGCTGTCGACCGGCGGCGACGCACCCGCACTGGCCGGCCTGCTGCGGGAAGCGCTCGAAGTTGTGCTTCCGGAGGATCTGGAGTCGTGGATGGCCTGCGCGCGCGACATCCGGCCGCGGTGGATTGCGGCAGGCGTGCCGATGGCCGCGCGCCGGCCGCTGTTGCTCGACGCACTGGTCGCGCTGTATGCCGATCGATCGCCTGCGTCGAGGGGGAACCCGATTTCCGTCGAGATGTGAGCATGAACGGTTCGACCAACAACAACGGCCTGGTTTCTCTCGTGGGCGCGGGGCCCGGCGATCCGGATCTGCTCACGCGCCGCGCGGCGCAGCGGCTGGGCGAAGCGGACGTCGTTTTCTACGATGCGCTGGTGGATCGATCGGCGCTCGATCTGGCGCCGCGCGCGCAGCGGGTGTTCGTCGGGAAGCGTTCCGGGCGTCCGGCCGTGAGCCAGGAGCTGATTCACCGGCTGATGATCCGTGCCGCGCGCCGTGGACGTCGTGTCGTGCGCCTGAAGGGCGGCGATCCCTTCGTCTTTGGCAGAGGCGGTGAAGAGGCACTCGCGCTGGCCGTCGCCGGCGTGCGGTTCGAGATCGTGCCGGGCGTCAGCGCGGCCGTCGCGGCACCGGCGCTTGCCGGCATTCCCGTCACGCATCGCCGCGTCGCGTCCGGATTCGTCGTGGTGTCCGGCCACGCCAACGGCGCCTGGCGGCCGATCCTCGATTCGCTGCCGCCCGACGCGGCCACCATCGTCGTGATGATGGGCCTGGCGCACGTCGAGCAGATTTCTGCGCGCCTGATCGTCCGTGGCTGGAAGCCGTCGACGCCGGCAGCGGTCATCCTGGGCGCCGCGAGCGCGCAGACGGAAGTCTGGACGGGATCGCTCGAGGACCTGACGGCCGGGATCGATCTCGACGCGGGCGATCGTCCTGGCGTCCTCGTCATCGGCGAGGTCGTCCGGTTGCGTCAGGCGCTCGCATCGACGTGGATGGAGGAGAACGAAAGAGACGGTTCGAGACGGTCCGGCTGAAGCCGGACACTACACACGTCCGGGCTAAAGCCGGACGCTAAAAGCTGTCTCATAAACCTGACGCTCGTTGCAAAGAGCGAGCGAGCATGGCGAGCGAGCCACGCGACCGGAGCGCGCCGGCGAAGCGGCGCGCGAGAGAGCGTGTGGGGGAGTCCGAGGGGCAAAGCCCCTCGGATAAGACCAGGTTTGGAAGGGCAACATGGGGCACACGGAACAGCTCGAAACAACCGGTCGCGCGCGGATGTCGTTTGCCAGCGAAGCGGACATCGACGAGTTCGTCGAGGTGCTCGGCCGCTTCGAGCGCGGGGAGATCAACGCGGATCAGTGGCGGCAGTTCCGGCTGGTTCGGGGCACGTACGGACAACGCCAGACGGATGACGCGCAGATGCTGCGCGTCAAGATCCCGCAGGGCGTTCTGGACCGGTCGCAGCTCGACGCGCTCGCCGACGTCGCGACCTGCTACTCACGCGGCTTCGCGCACATCACGACGCGCCAGAACATCCAGTTTCACTTCATGCCGCTGCATGACGTCGAGCCCGCGATGCGTCGGCTGGCGGACAGCCGGCTTGACGACGAGGGAAGCGTGCGGGAGCGCGGTGCGGAACATCACGGCGTGCCCCTATGCCGGTCTCGCGGCAGACGAGGTCTTCGACGTGACGCCGTACGCCGAAGCGATGACGCGCTACCTCCTGCGTCATCCGCTGAGCGCGTCGCTGCCGCGCAAGTTCAAGATCGCGTTCGAAGGGTGCGCGGACGACCACGTGGCGACATCGATCAACGACATCGGCTGGCGCGCGCGCGTGGTTCCGGGACACGACGGACGGCCGGCACGCGGCTTCAGGGTGACGATCGGCGGCGGCACGTCGATCCTCTGCAGGTCCGGTCAGGTCCTCTACGACTTTCTTCCGGCCACCGAGATCCTGAACGTCGCCGAAGCGGTGCTCCGCGTCTTCCATCGCCTTGGGGACTACCAGCACAAGCAGCGTAATCGATTGAAGTTCCTGATCCGCACGCTCGGATGGGACGGTTTTCGCGCCGAGGTGTGGAGCGAGCTCGAGCAGTTTCGGGAGGAGGGGGGTGCCGGATTGCCGTTCGACGCCGAGCGGCCGCCTGTCGAGGCGCCGCCGATCGGCCGTGGCGCGCCGGCACCTTCGTTGGATTCGATCGCGTCAGCGGTGACGGCGTCAGCGATTCGTGGCCCCGGCATCCACCCGCACGTGCTCGCGCGGCTCGCTGTTCGTGACGACGATTTCCTGCAGTGGTCGCGGTCGAACGTCCGGCCGCAGAAGCAGCGCGGCTACGCGTTTGTCACCGTCGCGACCGTCCTGGGCGATCTGACGGCGTCACAGCTGCGGGTGCTCGGCTGTCTCGCGATGTCGTTCTCCGACGGCACGGTGCGGCTCACGACGGAGCAGAACCTCGTGTTCCGGTGGGTGCCGGTGGACGTCGTGCCCGCGCTCTATCGATCGCTGGCTGCCGCGGGTCTCGCTCGGGGAAACGCCAACACGCTCGCGGACGTCACGAGCTGCCCCGGCGCGGAAACCTGCCGGCTCGCGGTGACGCAGTCGCGCGGCCTCGGGCGGCTGCTCGCCGATCGGCTCGACCAGCGGGCCGATCTCGTGTCGAGCGTGCCGGGCCTGAACATCAAGATCAGCGGATGTCCGAACGGATGCGGCCAGCATCACATCGCCGGCATTGGATTCCAGGGGAGCCTCCGGAAAGTCGATGGCCGCCCCGCGCCGCACTACTTCGTGATGATCGGCGGCGGCATTCGCGACGCCGCGACGTTCGGCCGCCTCGTGGGCGTCGTGCCGGCGCGCCGCTGCGCGGACGCGGTGGAGCGGTTGATAGAGCTCTACACGTCAACGCGCCGGCCGGGTGAGACGCCGGTGGACTTCTTCGAGCGCGTCGAGCTTGACGCAGCGAAGAACGTCCTGGCCGATCTCGCAGCGTCTCACGCGCGACTCAGCCGGGCCGGAAGATTTCGTCGATATCGGCGACGACACCGAGTTCCAGCCCGAGGTGCTGGACGGCGAATGCACGGTGTGACGTTCGGTGGCTCGTAGTTCGGTAGCTCGGTAGCTCGGAGGGCTCGGACGCTCGAGTATGACAACGACCACGATGACGACTGGCACGGTGCTGGATCTGATTGGCAATACGCCGCTGCTGCGCCTGCGTGTGCCGCAGAGCGTCAGCCCGGGCGTCGAGCTCTACGCCAAGGCGGAGTTCCAGAATCCCGGGGGATCCGTCAAGGACCGCGCGGCCGCCCGCATCATCGCTGACGCCGAGCGCCGGCGGTTGATCGGCGGCGATCGCGTCATCCTCGACGCGACGTCAGGCAACACGGGGATCGCTTACGCGATGATCGCCGCGGCGCGCGGCTATCGCCTGACACTGTGCGTGCCCGAGAACGTCACGCCGGAGCGCAAGCGGACGCTGCGGGCGTACGGAGCGGATCTCGTGTTGACGAATTCGATGGAGGGGACCGACGGAGCGATCCGCGAAGCGCGACGGATCAAGGAATCGGATCCGGAACGCTACTTCTACGCCGATCAGTACAACAACGACGCGAACTGGCGCGCGCATTACGACACGACGGGACCCGAGATCCTGCGTCAGACCGACGGCCGGATCACGCATTTCGTGGCCGGGCTCGGGACGAGCGGCACCTTCGTCGGCGTCGGCCGTCGTCTTCGCGAGTTCACCGAGTCGATTCACCTGGTGTCCGTCCAGCCGGACTCGCCGCTGAACGGGATCGAGGGCCTGAAGCACATGGAAACCGCGATCGTGCCGGGCATCTACGATCCCACGCTGGCCGATGAGGACCTGAGGGTCTCGACGGAGGAGGCGCACCTGCTGACCAGGCGGCTGGCGTCAGAGGAAGGGCTTCTGGTCGGCGTATCGAGCGGCGCCGCGCTCGCGGCGGCGCTGGCTCTCGCCTCACGGATCGATCGCGGCGTCATCGTCACGGTGTTTCCGGACGGCGGGAGTCGATATTTGAGCGAACACTTCTGGAGCGCTGATACAACAAACCGCGGACAACACGGACAACACGGATAGGGCTCATGAAAAACAGTGCGATGTCAGAAGTTACGGAAGTCCCGATGGCCGGTGAATCAACGCGCGCATCGGTGGTGCTGGATGACCGGGCTGAGGGTACGATTCGCCGGCATGCCGCGGAAGCGTATCCCCATGAGTGCTGCGGAGCGCTGATTGCCGAGGACGGCGTCATCGTGCAGGCGTTGCCGCTTCCCAATACGACCTCGGAAGCCGCGGCGCGCAGATTCCTGGTCGGGCCCGACGAGTACCGTCGCGCGGAGTTCTACGCGCGAACGCGCGGCGCGCGGCTGGCCGGCTTCTATCATTCGCATCCCGACCACCCGGCCCGGCCATCGCAGCACGATCTCGATCACGCCTGGCCCAACCTGACGTATCTCATCGTGTCTGTCGCCGCCGGTTCGCCGGCCGACATGACCGCGTGGCATCTGCGAGACGATCGCGCCGAGTTCACCCAAGGAGACGTGACATGCCGACCATCGTCCTGATTCCGACGCCGCTCCGCCCGTACACGGCCCAGCAGGACGCCGTTCACCTCGACGGCGCGACGGTCGGCGAGGCGCTGTCCAACCTGACGACCAGGTACGTCGACCTGCGCCGGCATCTCTATGCAGACGACGGTCGGCTGCGGAGCTTCGTCAACGTGTACGTGAACGACGACGACATCAGGTACCTGCAGCGCGAGCAGACGCCGCTCAGCGACGGCGACGTGATCAGCATCGTGCCGTCGGTGGCCGGTGGCGCCCCGGAGACGGGCGTCGCCGAGCCGCCGGAGCTGACGCACGACGAGGTGACGCGCTACAGCCGGCATCTGATCATGCCGGAGGTCGGCGTGGAGGGACAGCGGCGGCTCAAGGCTGCGCGTGTCCTCTGCATCGGCGCCGGCGGGCTGGGCTCGCCGGCGGCGCTCTACCTCGCGGCCGCGGGCGTCGGCACGCTCGGGATCGTCGACTTCGACACCGTCGACGCCAGCAACCTGCAGCGCCAGATCCTTCACGGCACGCCGGACGTCGGGCGGCCGAAGCTGGAGTCGGCGCGGACGCGGCTGACGGCACTGAACCCGGGCGTGCGGATCGAGACGCACGAGACCGCGCTGACGTCGAAGAACGCGCTCGACATCCTGCGCAACTACGACGTCGTGCTGGACGGCACCGACAACTTTCCGACGAGGTACCTCGTCAACGATGCGTGCGTGATCCTGCGCAAGCCGAACGCGTACGGGAGCATCTTCCGGTTCGAGGGACAGGCGTCGGTGTTTGCGGTCCAGGGTGGCCCGTGCTACCGCTGCCTGTATCCGGAACCGCCGCCGCCGGGCCTGGTTCCGAGCTGCGCCGAGGGCGGTGTGCTCGGCGTGCTGCCGGGCGTGATCGGGACGATTCAGGCAACCGAAACGATCAAGCTGATTCTCGGAGTGGGGGAGTCGCTCGTCGGCCGTCTGCTGCTGTATGACGCGCTCCGCATGCGCTTCCGCGAGCTGAAGCTGCGGCGCGATTCCGCGTGCCCCGTGTGCGGCGATCAGCCGACCGTTCGTGAGTTGATCGACTACGAGCAGTTCTGCGGCGTGGCACGCCCTGCCGCTGGAGCGGCAGCCCAGGCGCTGCCGCCGGAGCTCGAGATCGGCGTCGAGCAGCTCAAGACCGCGATCGATCGTGATGAGGATTTCCTGCTCGTCGACGTGCGCGAGCCCCAGGAATTCAACATCTGCCGGATTCCCGGCTCAACGCTGATTCCGCTGGGTCAGCTGTCAGCGAGGTTGGCCGAGCTCGGACCGGTGTCGGCCGAGCGATCGATCGTCGTGCACTGCAAGAGCGGCGCGCGCAGCGCGAAGGCCGTCCGGCTGCTGCAGGACGCCGGTTTTGCCGGCGCCCGCAACCTCAAGGGCGGCATCCTGGCCTGGATCGACACGGTCGATCCGAGCCTGCCGAAGTACTGAGGTAGCGTCCGGCTGAAGCCGGACCACGATGTCCGGCTGAAGCCGGACACTACGTCCATCCGACTTCAGCGGACGGTCTGACTAGAACGTCACCTTGATGGCCAGCTGCATGATGCGCTCACCAGCGCTCGTCAGCGGACGCCGGAACGTCGTGCTCGGTGTGAGCGTGAGGTCGGTCGTCGACGCGCTGTACAACGTCGCGTCAAGGCTGTTGAAGTTGTCACGGTTGAAGATGTTGAACGCTTCCCAGATCAGCTGGACGCGGGCCCCGCCGACGGGGATGTCGCGCGCGATGCGGGGATCGAGCGTGACGACCGACGGCAGCCGGAACTGATTCCGAACCGTCCCGGGCGCGATGTCGTTCCTGCGTGTTGCCGTCGTTGTTGAGATCGGCGCTGCCCACGCGCGCGGTGAACGGCTGACCCGTCTGCGCGGTGAAGATCGCGCTGAACGACCAGTCCGTCAGCAGCGTCCGCGCCAACCCCTGGAACCGGCTGGCCATCCCGCTGGTGTTGTAGATCCCGCTGAGAACGAACCGGTGACGCTGATCGTTGTTGCCGTCCGTGCGGTCGGCGTCGAAGTCGGCCGGATTCGACGCAAACTTCAGTTCGTCGCCGGCATTCCCCGGGACGACGGCGGTTGCGTCCGGGACCGTGTCCTCGACCCGTCCGAGCGTGTAGGCAGCGCGGAACTGCAGGTTGTTGGCAAAGCGGCGGTTCACCTCGAACGTGATGCCGTTGTAGCGCGATTCGGCGGTGGCTTCGAACGCGATGACGCGCTGGAAGTTCGCGAAGCGCCGGTCGGCCCCGAAGAAGTGATACGGGAACGTCTGGTTGGTTCCCGCGAGCGTGAACGTCCGCGTGCCGAGCGTGCCGAGATTCCGATCGATCGAGCGCGGGAGGTCGTCCCCGTCGACGAACAGGTACGTGACCGTCAGGCTCATGTCGCGGAAGAACTCCCACTCGAACGCCATGTTGGCCTGCATCAGCCGCGGGTTCGCGAAGTTCTTGTCGACGTAGAAAATGCTCGGCCTGGCAGCCGTGCCGCTCGGCGGAATCTGGCTGAACCGCTGGGGATACGTGGGCACCGCGTCACCCGTGAAGGTCAGCGACACGATGTTGATGCCGTTGTTCGAGTGCGCGGTGCCGAGCATGATCGACGGCGTCCTGCCGTAGAAGAGGCCCCAGCCGCCGCGGACGACGTACCGCATGTTCAGCGGGCTCCACACGAGGCCCAGGCGCGGCCCCCAGTTGTTCGTATCCGCATCGAGCCGGCTCGTGTCGATGTCGGCCGCCGCAAGCTGGGCGTCCGGATTCCGCACGGGCGGCGGCGCCGTCTTCATCAGGTCGTAGCGGAGGCCCGCGTTGAGCGTCAGGGCGCTCTTCAACCGCCACTCGTCCTGGACGAAGAACGAATACTCGTCGATGTTCGGTCGCGTCTCGGGCCCGGTGGTTCCGGCGCCCTGGAAGTTCTGCTGATACAACTCGCTGGCGCCGTTGGGGCGGCCGCCCGCAAACGAGGCGAGCGTCCGGAACGTGTAGGAGCCGCCGAAGAACCCGGGGAAGAAATTGAAGATGTCGTCGAACTGGAAATCGAACCCGCCCTTGATCTTGTGGGCGCCGCTCATCCACGTGGCCGCATCGGCGATCTGCCAGCGCTCGATGGTCGTCTCGCGGGGGCTGAAGTTGTTGCGGCCGATCGTCAGCACGGTCGTGCCGCTCTGAAAGATGTTGGCCTCGGGGTTGTCGCTGTTGGCCAGCCCCGGTTCCTTGTCGCGCGCGACCTGGAACTTGAACTCGTTGTACAGCGCCCGGCCGAAGATCCCCGTCCAGCTCGCGTTGAACGTCCGCGTGCGCACGAGCGAGTCTCCGGAATGCTCGATCGACATCTGCGCGCCGCCGTTCTCGAATCCCTGGCCCGTGAAGTTCTGGTGGTTGTACCGGAACGCCAGCCGATGCGACGCGTTGATCTCGTGGTCGGTCTTGATCAGGAACACGTCCTGATCGAGCCTCCGCACCCAGCTCGCGGCGAGCGGCGTCAGCAGCGCGATGCCGGCCTGCGTGGCCGGGTCGTTCGGCGTGTTCGCCGGCAGGTTGAGCACGACGATGTTGGGCTGCGTGTTGCGCTGGCCGTCGTAGTTGAAGAAGAAGAAGTCGCGGTTGCGGCGGATCGGGCCGCCGAGCGTGCCGCCGAACTGGTTGAAGTGATACGGCGACTTCGGCCGGTTGTTCAGCTCGTTGATGGCGTTGTTCGCGTTCAGCGCCTTGTCCCGGTAGAACTCGAACACCGATCCGCGCAGGTCGTTCGTGCCGGACTTCGTCACGACGTTGATGACGGCGCCGCCCGCGCGGCCGTACTCCGCCGCGAACGAGTTCGAGTTGACCTGGAATTCCTTCACCGCATCCTGGCTGAACTGATACGGCGCTCGTCCTGATCCCGTGCGGCCCGCGGCCTGCCCGAAGAACGTGTTGTTGCTGTCCGCCCCGTCGACGACGAGGCTGTTCAGCGTTCCACGCTGGCCGGCGAAGCTGATGTCGCCCGTTCGCACGTCGCGCGTGACGCCGGGCGTCAGGAGCGCGAAGTCGATGAAGTTCCGGCCGTTCACCGGGAGGTTCTGTACCGCGCTTTCGGTGATCGTCGCGCTGACCTGCGATCGGCTGCTCTCGATCACAGGCGTCCCGCCAGAGACGTTGACCGTTTCCGCCACGCCGGACACCGCCATCTGGATGCGCAGCGTGACGGTCTGCCCGATGTTCAGGTTGATCTCCGGCTCCTTCCGCGGGAGGAAGCCTGACAGCTCCGCCGTCACGTCGTAGACCCCCACCGGCAGCAGCGGCACCCGGAACACGCCCTTCTCGTCGGTCACGGCCGTCCTCACGACGCCCGTTGCGGTGTGCCGGAGCGTGATCGTCACGCCGGGCATCACGGCGCCGGTCTGGTCGACGATCGTGCCCTCGATCGAGCCCGTGGCGCTCTGGGCCAGCGCCGGCGCTGCCACGCCGCAGACGACGAGCACGCCAAGCACGCAGACCGCGAGCCAGGTGAAAACACGGGTGCCGGAAAACATCAGAACCTCCCCCTGCTTCGCACTCTAAGCCGAGGCTGTCGCTCAGTCAACGTGTGAAACTCATTCTCATCCGAGGGGCTTCGCCCCTCGGACTCCCCCACACGCTCTCTCGCGCGCCGCGTCGCAGGCGCGCTCCGGTCGCGTGGCTCGCTCGCCATGCTCGCTCGCACCGTGGAACGCCCATCAGGTCTATGAGACAGCTTCTAGAGGTGGGCGCTCTGCGTTTGCTGTGCTTTTCGACGGAGCGACACGTTGAGCAGGCCGACGACGGTCAGCCATCCGCCCGCGAGCACGACGTTGATCGCGGCGAACGCGGGCACGGTGAGGGCGAGCCGCTCGCCGACGAAGACAATGCCCGCCGAGATGACGTCGCCTGCCCGCATGAAGAACGAATCCACGGCCTGCTTGGCTTTGTATTTGGCCTCGCGGCTCGTCGGCAGCCAGAGCGCCTGCTTGGTCGTGTTGCCGAGCGAGTAGTCGAGGCTGTTGTCGGCGATTTTCAGCCCGCCCATCAACTGCACCGACGGCGACCGCAGCATGAGCAGGTATCCGATCAACGCCACGATGGGATGGATGAAAAGCGACTTGCCGACGCCGAGGAACTTGAAGACCCGCGAGACCACGAACATCTGCAGGAGGAAGCCGACCAGGTTGACCGTGCTGAACAGCCGGCTGTACATGCTGCCGACGAACCGTTCGCGCGCCGCCGCGCCCTCAGGGCCCGTCCCGTGGATTTCTTGCGACTGCTCGACGACGTAGCGTCCGAACAGGTATTCGCCCGACGTGTTCACGACGTTCAGCATGACCGTGAGCAACGCGATGAGCATCAGATACTTGTCTTTCCGAGATCAGCTCGAATCCGCCGTCCTTGCCCAGCGGCTTGTCGCTCGCCTCGCGCACGGCCTTCGGTTCGCCGCGATTCGACACGCGATTGACGACGCGGGCCAGCAAGGCGCAGCCCCCGAGGACGACCGCCGCGCCCAGCATCAGCCGCGTCGGCCCCATCGTGTTGACGACCTGGCCGGCCCGCGCGGCGCCCACCCACGCGCCCAGGCTGCTGCCGACGCCGATCAAGGGAAACAGCCGTTTCCCTTGATCCGGGGTGTAGAGGTCGTTGGCAAACGCCCAGAACTGGGCGATGACCATCACGTTGAAGATGCCGACCCACAGAAAATAGGCGATGCCGATGCGGAATCCCGCCTGGACGGCCAGCATGAACAGCACGATGTGCGATACGAAAAACAGCGTGACCCAGGTCACGAGCTTCACCCGATTGACCCGCGACGCGAACGCGCCGTACACCGGCACGAGCATCAGGAGCAGGATGGCCTGCCCGGCCGACGAGTAGCTTTTCACCTCGGCGCCGCCCTCGGTCAGGATGAACGACTCGCGGGCCGTCTTCAGCAGGTAGTAGGCCGCCCAGGATGAGGAACATCAGCAGCGTCATCAGCAGCACGCTGGTCGTTTCGCCGTGGCGTACGTCGGCAACCGGCGAGAGCAGGCGCTCGACGAGGGTCTTGTCCGGCGCGCCAGTCGGCGGTCCGGGAGGGCCAGAGTCTTGGGTGGTAGCCATGTCCGCGTCAGCGTATCACCGCTTGGCCTTCGCGTGCTGTCAGTGTGAGAATGGTGGCGCTCGGGGGAGGCGTTCGGAGGGCGTATGGACGCACGGGATCGCGTAGCGGAGTCGATCGAAGAGGCAAAAGCCGACCTGGATAAAGCCCTGACGGAGCTGATGACCATCCCCGCGGTCGATTCGACCACGGTCGGATACGTCGCGCATGCGCTCAACAACTATTTGACGTTGACCACCGTCACCGTCGAATTGCTGCAGGCTGCGCTGAGAGACAATCCCAACCCGGAGGTCCGGACATGGCTCGACGGCCTCCTGCACGTCACCGATCTCATGAGCCACACCGTCGGCAAGCTGCTCGACGTCTCGGCGAACGGCTTTCCGCTCAAGATCGAGCCGATGAACCTGTTCATCCTGATGACACGCGTCTGCAACCACTACGGGCGTGTGGCAAATCGCAAGCACATCAAGGTGAGCTTCCGCGGGATTGGGGACATTCCGCTCGTCAGTGCGGACCGCGTCGGCGTGGCGGTCGTGGCCGACAACCTCCTGTCCAACGCGGTCAAGTTCTCGAAGCCAGGGGCAGTCATCCAGGCGCAGCTCATGACGGAGCCGGGATGGGTCGTGTGCAGCATCCGCGACGAGGGGCCCGGCATCAGCCCTGAGAATCAGGCGAAGTTGTTCCAGAAGGGCGTGACGCTCGGCGCCACTCCCACGGGCGGTGAGCCGACCGTGGGGTACGGCCTGGCGCTCGCCAAGGACATGATGGACAGGATGCACGGGAAGCTGTGGTGCGAGAGCGAGCCCGGTCGCGGCTCACGCTTCTCGTTCCGTCTGCCCTCGCACGAATAGCGTTCACGGGTTCGGAGGGTTCAGGTCTGAACCCCCTGAACCCACCTGAACCTTGTGACCCCCCTGAACCCGCTGAACCAATCCGACCCGTCCAGCGCGGCGTATATCTTCCGGACGACGCTGCGGCGGACGTGTTTCATTGGGGGACAGCGTGTCGAAACTGGCCGGAAGACGTTTGGTTTATCGCCTGCTGATCGCGCTCGTGACAGTCTGCCTCGCGGCGCCCGCGGCCGCCCAGTCAACAGGGATCATTGCCGGCTCCGTCGTCGATCAAACGGGCGAGCCGTTGCCCGGCGTCGTGGTCGATCTCCAGTCCGAGGACCGCAGCCGACCGGCGGCGTCTGCCACCACCGACGCATCAGGGCGGTATCGATTCGACTCGCTCGGCGTCGGGAAATATTCGGTGCTCTTCCGGCTGGTGAACTTCACGACCGTCCGCAGGGACGCGGTGGTGTCGGCGGCCGAGACGATGACCGTCGACGCGACGCTGCATCTGTCGCTCGCGGCGGATGTCACCGTCACCGGCAAGCGCACGTTCACGCAGCTCGTTGACGTGGAACGCCCTGCGGAGAACCTCGTTGGCGTGGCATTCGCCGCGAGCCAGGGTGCCGTGACCGGCGAGCAGCTCGAAACGCGGCCGATCATGCGGCCCGGTGAGCTGCTGGAAACCGTACCCGGGTTGATCATCAGCCAGCACAGCGGGGAAGGGAAAGCCAACCAGTACTATCTGCGCGGCTTCAACCTGGATCACGGCACGGACTTCGCGACGACGGTTGCCGGCGTGCCGGTCAACCTGCCGACGCACGCGCACGGCCACGGTTACGCCGACACCAACTTCCTGATCCCAGAGCTCGTCAGCGGGATCCAGGTACTCGAAGGGTCCGTACTTCGCCGATCTCGGCGACTTCTCGGTCGCCGGCGCGGCCAACATCAACTACGTGAACAGCCTGGACCACGCGCTCGGCAGCGTGGATACGGGCCAGGACGGCTGGCGGCGCGCGCTGGCCGCGGCATCGCCGCTGGTGGCAGGAGGCCGCCTGCTCGTCGCGCTCGAGCTCAACGCGAGCGATGGTCCGTGGGTGCGGCCAGACGAGGCGCGAAAGATCAGCGGGCTGGCGCGCTACACGCAAGGCGATCGATTCAACGGATCATCGGTCACGTTCATGGGCTACGACGGCAAGTGGAATTCGACGGACCAGGTGCCGTCCCGCGCCATCCAGTCCGGCCTGATCGATCGATTCGGTAACGTGGATCCGACGGATGCGGGCCGAACGTCGCGCTACAGCCTCGCGGCGGAGATGCAGCGATCGACCGGTCGCGGGTCGCTGAAACTTTCTGGTTTCGCGCTCGCGTATCGCCTGAATCTCTTCTCCAACTTTACTTACGCCCTGGACGATCCCGAGAACGGCGATCAATTCGAGCAGGCGGATCGTCGGCTCGTGTTCGGCGGTCGTGCGTCGTTTCGGCAACTCGACACCTGGGCGGGGCGGCCGGTGGAGCAGACCTTCGGCGTGCAGGCGCGACACGACGACGTCGGCACGCTCGGGCTGTATCGCACCGCGGCACGCCGGCGGCTGTCCACCGTCCGCGAAGATGGTGTGAACCAGACCAGCGCCGCGGTCTTCTACCAGCAGCTCTATCAGTGGAACCCTGTCGTGCGGACGTCGCTTGGCCTGCGCGGGGATCTGTACCGCTTCGACGTTCGCAGCAGCGAGGCTTCCAACTCCGGCACGGAGATCTCCGGCATCGTCAGCCCGAAGGCAGGGCTTGTGCTCGGCCCGTGGCGGTCCACTGAGCTCTACGCCAACGTGGGCACGGGATTCCACAGCAACGATGCGCGCGGGGCCACCATTCGAATCGATCCGGTCACGGGGGAGACCGCGCAGCGCGTGACGCCGCTCGCGCGTGCCACGGGGGCCGAGGTCGGCCTGCGAAGCGTCGCGATTCCTCGCGTGCAGGCGAGCGTCGCGCTGTGGACGCTCGGTCTCGAGTCGGAGCTCGTCTTCGTCGGCGATGCCGGGACGACCGATGCGAGCCGGCCGAGCCGTCGCACCGGCGTCGAGCTGACGGTCTACGCGCGGCCGACGTCATGGCTCGCGCTCGACGCGGATCTGTCGTTTTCCCGCGCCCGCTTCACAGACGACGATCCTGCCGGGGCCCTCATACCCGGCGCCGTCGAACGCGTCGCGTCGGCGGGCGTGACCATCGACTCGCCGGAGACGCGATTCTTCGGCAGCGCCAGGCTGCGTTCCTTCGGCAGCCGCCCGCTCGTGGAGGACGGGAGCGTGCGCTCGGCGCCGACGCGGCTCGTGAATCTCCAGGCAGGATGGAAACTAACGCAGGGCGCCCGGCTCGTGCTGGACGTGTTCAACGTCATCAACACGAGCGCGAGCGACATCGACTACTTCTACGTGTCGCGGCTGCCTGGCGAACCGGCCGAGGGAATCGCCGACGTCCACACGCATCCGGCGCTGCCTCGCGCCGTGCGAGTCGGCGTCAGGTTCGAGTTTTGAAGTGTAGTGTCCGGCTTTAGCCTGGCTTTAGCCGGACCGGCAGGTCCGCCTGAAGGCGAAGCATTCGGGGACACTCAAACGGGACAGTCACGTTTGAGTGTCCCCGACTAGCCAGGCCACACAAACGCTACCGTCAGTGAACGCCGCCGGCGCACGTCAGCCGGATCGAGCGACCTCTGAGCGACACGATCACCGCAGCCCGTAAAATGGCCTCGCAGCGCCACCGACCGGCGTCGGCGCCGTTTCGCCTCCAGCGCCCGCGCAACCCCGGTGCCCAACCGATGCTTTACCGGCGCACGGGTCACCCGAGCCGACGCCGCCCTCGTCAGAACGCGCGCGGAGAGGTCATTTTTCCGTGTCGCGAAGCGGGAGCCTCGAGCCGGCTGACGTGCGGCGGCGGCGTTCACCGATCGTCAGCCGTGAGCCGGGGACAGTCAAACGTGACTGTCCCGTTTGAGTGTCCCCGACTCGCCGCCCTACAAGCCGAACGCCATCAGGCTGGCGTCGCGCCCCGACCCCACGGCGATCAGGACGAGCTGACGGCCGCTGCGCGACCGATACGTCATCGGCGTCCCGCCGGTGCGCCGGCCGAGGGGAGCGCTCCAGAGGTACCGTCCTGACGCCGCATCGATCGCATTGAACGCCACGTCACCGCCGCCGACGAAGACGAGGCCGCTGGCCGTGACGATCGCCCCCGGCGGCCCTGACGCGCCGAGCCGTTCCGGCAGCTGCACTCCCTTGAGCGCAGGATGACTGCGCAGGCCGGGAGTGTCACCCAGCGGTATGCGCCAGACGGATCTCGGCGGAGTTGAGGTTGATCGCGGTCAGGTGACCGTACGGCGGCTTGTTCAGCGGCAGGCCGTTCATGAACTCTGCGTTGGTTTCCCCCTCGCGCACGTAGTCCGCGTCGACTTCTGACGCTCGCGGATCGCTCGCGGGGCGATCCGGGCGCGCCAGGCGTGCGATGTGCGGGAGGTTGGACGACTTCACATAGAGGACGCCCGTCGCAGTGTCGAACGCGCCGCCGCCCCAGTTGGCGCCCCCAATCAGCCCCGGCCGCATCAGCGTGCCCTGGAACGTCGGCGGCGTGTAGAGCCCGCCGAGCCTGAACTTCTTCATCTCCGCCTGCGCCGCGTCCTTCAGCTCCGGCGTCAGGTCGAACGCATCCTCGAGCGACATGCCTTGCTCGGCGAACGCCGGGGGCTTCGCCGGCGCCGGCTGCGTTTTCCACGCCTGCTCGCCAGGAACGTCACTCGGCGGCACGGGACGCTCGTCAATCGGCCACACAGGCGTGCCGGACACGCGATCGAAGACGAACACCCAGCCCATCTTCGTGAGCTGCACCACGGCGTCCACGCGTTTGCCCGACACCTGAATCGAGACGAGGTTTGGAGGTGAAGGGAGGTCGTAGTCCCAGAGCCCGTGGTGGACGATCTGGTAGTGCCATTTGCGCCGGCCGGTCGCTGCGTCCAGGCACACGAGCGACTCGGCGAACAGGTTGGCGCCGGGACGTCGGCCGCCATAGAAATCATTGCTGGGCGTGCTGACCGGCAGGTAGAGCAGTCCGCGCTGGTCGTCGAGCGTCATCGGGGCCCAGACGTTCGTGTGTCCGGTGAACTTCCACGAGTCGTTGCCCCACGAGTCGTTGCCGAATTCACCGGGCTGCGGGATCGGACGAAACGTCCAGACCGCTTTGCCGGTGCGCGCGTCGAACGCGCGGACGTCCCCGGGCGGATCGTTCCGGTACACGAGGCGATCGGCCACGCCGTTCCCCACGATCACGAGGTCCTTGTAGACGACCGGCGGCGAGGTGTTCGTGTAGTGCTTCTTGTTGATCTCCCAGATCAGCCCGCGGCTCAAGTCGACGCTGCCGCCGTCGCCAAACGTCGACACCGGTTTCCCTGTCTTCGCGTCGAGGCAGATCAGCCGGTACCGGCTGTTCATGAAGATTCGGAGCGATCCGCCATCGCGCCACGCGGCCACGCCGCGATGCACGAAGCCGGTGCCGTTGGGTGGCTGTCCATCCTCGTACACCTTCGGGTCGTAGCTCCAGATCTCCGTGCCGTCCTCCGCGTCGAGCGCGACGACGCGGTTGTACGGCGTGCTGAGGTACACCACGTTGTCGATCATGAGGGGCGTTGCCTGAAAGGCGCCCGGGCGCGTTCCAAACGCGTCCATCGGCGATTCGTTCGGCTTCCATTCCCAGGCAGCCTTGAGACGCGCGACGTTGTCCCGGTTGATGTCGGCGAGTGGCGAGTATTTGGCGCCGCCCTGATCTCCGCCGTAGAAGGGCCACTCCTGCATCGGTGCGGGCGGCGTACGGGCGACGGCCGCTGCGAGGCAGGATCCCATCAGGAACACGAAAAGCGGGCGCATCATGATGAGGAATGATACGCTAAGAAAGTGAATCTCAGATCGCCGATCTGCGATCTGAATTCTCGTCTTCTATCTGTTAATCGCCTCGGCGTGCCGGCGGATCGTCGTGTCCTGGAGCGCGGAGTCGCCTAAAGGCGGACACTACTTGGGCATCAACACGTGGTCGATCACGTGAATCACGCCGTTCGACTGACGAACGTCCGCGATGGTGATGTCGGCCGATATCGTCTTCTCGTCGCGCACGACGAGCCTGGTGCCGCTGACAACCGCCCAGAGCTTGCCGCCGCTGACGGTCTTCAACTCGGCCTTGCCGCCGTTCGCCTTGGCCTGATCCCACAGCGCGGCCGAATCCATCCGGCCCGCCACGACGTGGTAGGTGAGGATGCCCTGCAGCCTGGCCTTGTTCTCCGGCTTCAGGAGCATGTCCACCGTGCCGGCCGGGAGCTGCGCGAAGGCTTCATTGGTTGGCGCGAACACGGTGAAAGGCCCGGCGCCCTTGAGGATCTGGACGAGGTCCGCCGCCTTGACCGCCGCAACCAGGGTGGTGTGATCCTTTGAATTGACGGCGTTGTCGATGATGTCCTTCGACGGGTACATCGCGGCGCCGCCAACCATGACCGTCTTTTCCTGCGCGCCTGCCGCGGTGATTCCCGCGACGAGCGCCGCGACGGCCAATCCGATCTTCAACTGCTGCTTCATTGACTACCTCCTCCAGCGCATCGAACCGCCGCTGGGTCCATGACCTTCTACGCCCGGTCCCGGGGAGCGGATTGGCGGAGGTAGCAGGTGAAGCCGGCTGGGATAAACTGGACCCTCATCCGATCGGCCGGCTCATACGTAGAGTCAATGACGCCCGGAACTGCGGTCGCTCGCGAGCCGGCCGGGACGTGAACAACGTGGGACGTGCACGTCTAGCCACATTCGACGAGGATCGGGTCGTGGTCGACCGCATGGCCGGCGGGGATGCCTCCGCCATCGCGGACCTCTACGATCGCCACGCGCGGGCGATTTATTCGCTGGCCGTGCGAATCCTGTCCGATGCCGCGGAGGCTGAGGACGTCGTGCAGGATGTGTTCACGCAGGCCTGGCGTCAGGCGGCCCGCTACGATCCGGCGCGTGCGCCGGTGGTCGGTTGGCTGCTGGTCATCACGAGGGCCCGCGCGCTCGATCGCCTTCGCCGCCGGAGCTCGCGTATTGTCGCCACCGACATCGACTCGAGCACTCCGCATCCACGAAATCCCGAGCCGAGTCAGGAAGCGCTGGCCATCACCGCGGAGCAGGCGGAACGGCTCCGTGGCGCGCTGGGGACTCTGCCCGACGGGCAACGCGAAGCCATCGAGCTCGCGTACTACGAGGGGCTTTCACAGAGCGACATCGCCGAGCGTCTTCGGCAGCCGCTCGGGACGATCAAAACGCGCATCCGGACGGCGCTGGTGAAGCTGCGCGAGGCGATGGGGGCGCAACGCGGTCAATGACCCACGACGAGCTGCGGGAGCTCACCGGCGGCTACGCGCTCGGGATCCTGAGCGAGACCGAGCGACGGGAGTTCGAGGCGCACGTCTCGACGTGCCCCGCGTGCGCCCAGGAATTGCGTGCGTTGACGGAGGTCACCGACGCGCTGGCCTACGCCGTCCCGCAAGTCGATCCGCCCGCCGCCCTTCGCGCGCGTGTGCTCCGGGCGGCAGCGGGGGAGTCGGACGCGCGCGCGATCGCGGGCGTCAAGCCGCGCGCCGGCTCGGCGCTCCCGACGTGGTTGGCGGTCGCCGCGTCCCTCGCGGCGATTGGCCTGGGGCTCTACGCGGTCACGCTGCGCCAGCGAATAGGCGATCTGGAAACGCGGCTCAGGGTCGCGACCAGCCGCGCGGCGGCGTTCCAGAACGAGGTGGCGGTCTTCCGCACGAAAGCCGACATTGCCGGACGCACGAACGCGATCCTGGCCGCGTCCGATGTCCGCCGGATCGAGCTCGCCGGACAGAAGGGGGCGCCTGGCGCCGCCGGCCGGGCATTCTGGAGTCCGAGCCTGGGACTCGTCTTCACGGCGGCCAACCTGCCCACACTGCCGACGGGCACCGTCTATCAGTTGTGGGTCATTCCACCGGGGAGCAAGGTTCCCATCGACGCGGGGGTGCTGGATCCCGACGCTGAGGGCCGCGTCATCACGCTCGTGGCTCCGGCGGCGTCCGCCGATGTCGGCACCGTCGCGGTCACGCTCGAACCCTCGCCGGGGGTTCCCACGCCGACCGGTGCGTTCGCCCTTCTGGGTTCGCTTTAGCTGCCGGGCTTCGATGTCATCCGCCGAAAAGGACAGCCCTGCGACCGCCACGGCTTCCCTCGCGAACGATCTCCGCGGTTTCTCGCTCTGTGAGGGCGGACCGCTTTACCGAATCGCGCGGAGCCTCGGCCTGCCCGGCGGCCGCGCGGGCCTCGTGAGGCTGGGCCTCGCGATTACACTGCTGACCTGGCTACCGCCCGCGGTGATGTCGGCCATCGGGAAAATCCTGTTGACAGGATCCGAGCTCCCGTTCTTCAGCAGCGTTGGCACGCACGTTCGCTTGCTCGTCGCCATCCCGCTGTTTTTTGTCGCCGAGGTGCTCTTCGATCGCCGGGCCGGCGAATCGCTGCGCAGGATGTTCGAAGCGCAGATCGTCGCGCCGGGCAACCAGCCCGCCTTCGCGCGCGCCCTTCGCAGTACGATGCGGTGGCGGAACTCCTGGGTTCCTGAGGTCGTGTTGCTGGTCCTGGCGTTCGTGCTCATCTCCAGCGGTGTTCGTACTGACCTTCCCGAGAACCTCCAGACGTGGCGTACGATGCCCGACGGCCGCAATACGATGGCTGGCTGGTGGTACGCCATCGTGAGCCTTCCTGCGTTCCAGTTCCTGATGGGGCGCTGGTGCTGGCGGCTGCTGCTCTGGTGGGTCTTGCTCTGGCGCATCGCGCGGTTCGACCTCCAGCTCATGCCCACGCACCCGGACAGGGCCGGCGGCCTCGGGATGCTGGGCGTGGTGCACCTGGATTTGGCGCCGCTCGGCGCCGCCGGCGGCGCCGTGCTCGCGGCGAACTTCGCGCCGCTGCTGATGCTTGGTTCCGCGCGACTCGAAGCCTTTGCCGTGCCCGCGGTCGCGTACGTGGCCCTCATGACGCTGACGTTGATTGCTCCGCTGTTTTTCTTTACGCCGCGCTTGTTGGAAGTGAAGCAGCGCGGCCTCATGCTGTACGGAGCGCTGGCGGCCGACTACACGATCGCGTTCGACCGGAAATGGCTGCGGAAGGACGCGCGGCCCGACGAATCGATCCTGGGGACCGCCGACCTGCAATCGCTCGCGGATCTGGCCAACAGCTTCGGCGTCATCCAGAGTATGCGGCTCATCCCCATGACGCTGAACCAGCTCGTCCGGCTCGTCGCTGCGGCTGCGCTGCCGATGGCACCGCTGCTGCTGTACGTGTTTTCGCTCGACGAGTTGATCATCAGGATCGGGCGCGCGATTCTCCAGATCTGAAAGCCCTTTTGGGCGAGCTTGTTCGATCCTCTCGACGCTTCGCTGACGGTCGTCGGGGGAGGCTCGCGATGAATTCCGGCTGGCTTGGGGCATGAAGTGGTAAAATAATGGTGTGAAGACAACCATTGACAAGGCAGGACGCGTGGTCATCCCCGCATCGGTCAGGCAGCGGGCGGGCTTCACGCCGGGGACGGAGCTCCTGATTACGCTCGACGAGTTCGGCCTCCGCCTCGAGCGGGTGGCGCCGGGTCCGCGTCTGGTCAAGGTCGGGCGACGGCTGGTCGCTCGCCCGACGGTGACATCCGATGCGCGACCGGCGGTGGACGTCGCGGCGCTCGTCGAGGAAGAGCGCAACCGATGGCCGTAAGCGTCTTTCTCGACACGAGCGTGCTGCTGGCCGGGCTCGTCGACTTCGGGCCGCAGAGCGCGCCCGCGCAGTCCGTCCTGCATGCCGTCGCCGAAAAATCGGTCGCGGGCGCGGGCACAGCCTGGCACTGCTGTCTGGAGTTCTTCTCGGTCGCCACGCGGCTGCCGCCCGAATACCGGCTCCCCCCGAAGGATGCGGTGCAGCTCCTGCAGGAGGAAGTGTTCGCGCGGATGGCGGTCCATGACCTGCCCTCAGCCGATCGACTGTCGATGCTCTTGGCTGCCGCGCAGGACGGAATCGCCGGCGGGCGGATTTACGATTCGCACATTACCGCGGTGGCACAGTCTGCCGGCGCCTCGGTGGTCGTCACGGACAATCGCCGCCACTTCCTTGCCGCGCTGCGCCACGGCATCCGCGTCGAGACTCCCGCGGAGTTTCTGGCGGGTATCAAGTCGAAACGAACGTGAGATCTTCAGACAAGCGGGCCGGCTTCAGCGGGACGTGACCTTCACGTCCGCGAAATACGCGTCAGTGCCCTGACCAATCCACAGCGCGATCCCGCCGCTGACGTCGCCCAGCTTCAGATCGTTGACGATGAGTGTTGGCTGCGCGGTCCCGTGGACGTACAGCTGCGCCTTGACGCCGTCCACGACAATGCGGATCGACGTCCACGCGCCGGGTTCCAGATCGACGTAGGACTCGTAGACGCCGGGTGTCTCCTTCCGCAGTCGCTCCCAGGGGGAAGTCCGGCGACGACACGTATTGAGTGGAATGGTTGCGCCGCAGCTGGTCATCCGCGCGGCCGTTCGTCGGCCGCAGGTAGAACGCCTCGTGACGTGCGGGGTCGCGCTGCACTCGACATGCGATGCCGATGAATCCTCGCGAGCCCTCGACCGCGCCCTGCGCCGGCAGACCGGCCAGCTGCGCCTCGATCGTGCCGTTGTGGAACTCGACGTCGGGGATCACGGCGATTCCGCCCCCGGCATGGGTTTGCGGCTCGACGACGCGAACGGCCTGACGGCCGCGGTAGGTCGCGCGCTCCGCTGTGACGCCGAGCAGCTTCAGCCGGTCGATCTTGTCGAGTGGAGAGGATTGCCTCGCTGCGGTCGCAACGGTCAGGCCGGCGACGCACGCGATCACCATCAGGTCACGCGTTTTCATAGCGCAGGCATCCTACCCGACATTGTCGGAGCCTGCTGGCAGCTCATCCCTGCCACCGGGCCACCCATCCCAGCGGGGCTGAAATTCCGTTGGACACCCACAACACGGACAACACGGATCCACAATAGTCAGAGATGCTCTTGGTCCGGGAAGCAGAAGGACCTGCTGCGGCACGCGCAGGGCAGATCGTCAGCTATCGCGTCACGTCGTTCACTGAGATCGACCCGAGCGAAGACGAGGTGGCCAGCGTGCGCTGGGAGGTTGCTGCGGCCGGCGGCGGAACCCTGGCGCACGTCTTCGATCGTGGACCGGTTCTCGAGATGTCTGTTCCGGAGCGTTGGGTAGGGCAGACCGCGCTCGTCATGCCATACCTCACGTCGCCCAGCACGCGGATCGCGGTGCGAACGACGATCACCGCGGGCGATGCGTTCGTCTCCAGGGCGACACCGAAGAACGTGGAGATCTCGCGTGAGGGCGGACGGTTCTACGCGTCGGTGGACGGCGAGCCTCCCTTTTATCTCGGGACGCGCGTCTCGTACGGATCGCGCCGCGGGCTGATGAACGTCAGCAATCCGCCGGGGCCCCGGTATCGTCCCGAGGATTTCGAAGCGACGCATGGCGACTGGGCGTGGTATCTCTGGCCGACGATCACCTGCGAGAGCAGGGGTACTTCAGCTGCCTGAACACGTACGACCGCGCGTGCTTCACCTTCGGTCACATGCAGCTCGGCGCGCACACCCCGAACGACAACTTCGTGCTGCTCCTGCGCGAGCTGCTGCAGGAGCCGCTCGCCGCTGCCTATTTTCCAGACCTGGTGCTGTCGGACGGCCGCGTGCATCATCGCAGCGACGCCGGGCTGACGCCGCTCGAGAGCGACACTGACACGGACGCGCTGATGGCGTACCTCAATCGGACCGCAGACGACGTGGACGAGAACGAGACCCAACGGGCGGCCCGTTTCATCGACTGGACTCTGACGTCGGCGGGCGCGCGGGAACTGCAGGTGGCGTTCGTGCAGGCGGCGGCCTGCGCGACCTCGAGGAACGTGGAGCCGTGGGGGGAAGGTCTACGACCGGCTGTCCGGCGAGTTCGTGGAACCGTCGGCGGTCTAACGCGGGCTTCCGTCCCCGTGAGGTCCGGCTTGGTCCCATTCCAATCGACTTCCGTATAGTGTTCGAGACAGCGTGGATCCAATCGTTTTGAGGCGCCGCGTCGACGCGCGCCGGAGGATCGCTCATGCCCGCTCTTTACACACTGCTCGTGCTGATCGCCATGCAGGCCGGTCCAGCGACCAAGCCAGCCGCACAGCGCCCGGACGTGAAGGTCACCAATGTCACCCTGAAGGGTACAGGACGGCGTCGCGCTCACCGCGACGTATTACTCGGCCGGGAAGCCAGGGCCCGGCATCATGCTGCTGCATCAGTGCAATGCGGACCGGAAGACATGGACGAAGTTCGCGACCGATGCCGCTGCGCGCGGGTACCACCTCCTCGCGCTCGACTTCCGAGGCTTTGGCGAGAGCCAGGGGCAGCGAGCGGAGAACTTTCAGGATCAGCAGGCCATCGTGGATGGGAAGTGGCCCGGTGACGTCGACGCCGCTTTCACCTGGCTGACGACGCAGACCGGCGTCGACGGCAAGCGGATCGGCGCCGCGGGCGCGAGTTGCGGGGTCAATCAGTCGGTTCAGCTCGCACGCCGGCATCCCGAAGTGAAGACGGTTGTTCTGCTCAGCGGTCCGGTGAATGTCGCGGGGCGCGACTACTTGAACAAATCTGCGTGGCTGCCAATTCTCGGCGCCGCGAGCCACGGCGACGGCCGCGCGGTCGACGAGATGCGCTGGGTCATGGGGTGGTCGCGCAATCCGTCGAACAAGTTCCTCGAGTACAAGGCCGCGGGCCACGGGACGGAAATGTTCGCCGTCGAGAAGGGCCTCGAGCCGGCCATCCTCGACTGGTTCGACAAGAACCTCCGCAACGCGCAGACAACTCCGCCCGCGACGGCCGCCGCGTCGAAGCCCACCATCGTCGAGGAGTTCTGGGCGGCGATGCGGAAGCCGGATGTCGCCGCTGCCCGGAAGATTTACGACGACACCAGGAAGCGCACTCCGAAGACTGTTCTCTTCCCCGAGACCGAGATGAACCTGTACGGCTATCAGGTCCTGCAGCAGGACAACCGGCCCAAGGACGCGATCGTCATCTTTCAGATGAACGTGGAGGCCTATCCGCAGTCAGCCAACGTGTACGACAGCCTGTCGGATGCCTACCTGGCCGCGGGGGACAAGGTGCAGGCGCTCAAGAACGCCGAGACAGCGCTCCAGATGCTGGCGACCGACAAGGAGATCCCCCAGCAGCTGAGGGATGCGGTGCGTGAGAGCGCCGAGCAGAAGATCCGGGATCTGAAGAAGACATAGGGACTACGCAGGCTGTGAGCCGGCGGCGGCGGTTCCTATCGTGCCGTAGGTCAGCCGCCGCCACACCCACTCCATCGGTCCGTACCGGTGCGTCGACAGCCACCACTTGCTGAACGGGATCTGCAGCCCGTAGATGACGACCGTGAAGATCAGATCGAGGGCCGGTCCCACCTTGCCGAACAAGCCCAGGCCGTAGCTGTAGAAGATGAGCGTGCAGATGACCGACTGCATCAGGTAGTTCGTGAGCGCCATGCGCCCGACGTACGAGAACGGCTCGAGACGGACGCGCCACACCGGGTCTTGATAGAGCAGGACGATGGTCGACGCGTAGAAGAGGCTGAGCGCGGGAAGCGCGGCCGACTGGATGACGAACATCGTATACGTCAGGCCTGACGGCGCCATCGGGTTCGGGTGATACATCCAGTCGAGCACCACAACGATGAAATTGCCGATGAGGCCTATCGGGCCTCCGATCATCTGGGCCTTCTTCCACCATCCGAGATACGCTGAGGGGTTGCGCAGATACCCCTGACGCCAGATGTAGGCGCCGAAGAGAAACAGGCCGAGGATGCGCGTGAGGAAGAGGACGAACGAGTTGAGCATCGCCCAGTCGATGGCGCGCTGCCTGAAGATCTCGCCGATCGTTCCCTGCGAGTAGATTCGAATCTGTTCCGCGAGGTTCGGTGTGGGCGGCGCCGGCGGCGGGGGTGCGCCGAACATCATCGCGATGAAGAAGCCGCCAAAGAGCAGGACCATGAACCAGTACATGAACTGGCCCCAGCGCAGCGTCCATTTTTGCGAGCTGTTGCGGAAGAGCATGAGGAGGAGCCCGCAGACCCCGTAACTGATCAGGATATCTCCCCACCAGATCCCGAACGCGTGCGCGACGCCTATCAGGATCAAGACGACCATTCGTCTCGCGAAGAAACCCAGCCCGCGTCCGCGCGCGACGGCGCGCTCCATCTGAATAGCGAAGCCGATGCCGAAGAGCGTCGCGAAAATCGTGATGAACTTGCCCGAGATCAGCCAGTCCACCAGCGCCTGCGCGATGCGGTCGGCGGTCCCGGTCCACATGAGGGACGGTTGGAAGTAGGCGGCCGCGGGCGAATTGAAGCCGCGCATGTTGGCGGCGAGGATGCCGAACAGCGCAGCGCCCCGCAGGCAGTCGATGACCGTAATACGCTCGGCGGACGGTACCGGGCCGAGTGACTCTTCCACTGCCAGTTCCTGCATCAGAGTAGCTCCCCGGTCGATGACCGGCGCAGTATAAGCCGGGATGAACCCGATACCCCGCGGTTTTTGGGGATGGACGCACCTCTACTTGAATCGGAACGTGCGGTGCATCACACTGCACCCCTGCGATTTAGCGGTCAGGAGGGTGCATGAGGTCGACGCGGGTGCCGGCGGTCGTCATGGCGTGCGCGATCGTCGCGTTTTTCGGGCTGCCTCCGAGCTACGCTCAGCAGCAGCGCCACAACCGGATCGTCGACGTGCTCGCACGGGGCCAGGTCGTGCTCGGATGGTTCGCGCCCGGGCGGACGCCTGACGCCGCCACGAAGGCGGCGCAGGACAAGCAGATGGACTTCGTGTTCATCAACATGGAGCGCGTCCAGAGCTATCAGCCGGCGGAAGTGAAGGCCTTTCTCCAGGCGCTGGCCGAGGGCGGCACCTCGAAGAACCCGAACGATCATCCGTTGATGACTCGCATCCCGATCTTCCACGACGACCCGGCCGCCGCGCGCCAGCGCGTCGCGGAGATGCTGAATCTCGGCGTGCATGCGATCGTCTTCCCGGGAATGGAAAGCGAGGAGGAAGCGAGAGACGCGATCGCCGCCATGCGGTACGCACAGCCGGCGGCGTCGAAGTATGCGCAGCCGGCCGGTGTCCGGCCAGACGAGGTGGGCGCGGCGCCCGACTACTGGGGATTGTCCGCGCCGGACTACAAACGCAAGGCGGACCTCTACCCGATCAATCCCGACGGCGAGCTGGTCTCCATCTTCATCGTCGAGAGCGAGAAGGGCATCGCCAACAGCCGGGCGATCACCCGCCTGAGGCCGACCGTCGCCATCCCCGGTCCGGGAACGCTCAGGAGCGTGTACAAAGGCGACATGGTGAAGGTCGAGCAGGCGATCCAGACGCAGCTCGCGTCGTGCAAGGAGTTCAACGTTCCGTGCGGCATCACGGCCAACGCGGCCGACATCGGGAAGCGGATCCAGGAAGGCTTCCGGATGATCATCATCTACGACCGCGATTATCCCGAAACGATCAAAGTCGGGCGCGAGGCGGCGGGACGCAAGTAGGCAGGTTTATTCGGCGCGAAGCGCCTCGAGGGGATCGACACGGGCGGCGCGGCGGGCCGGGCCGAACGCCGCGACCAGGCCGGTCGACAGCAGGACGAGCGCGACCGCCGCCGTAGACGACCGGATCGTGCGCGCGCGCGTCGAACAGGAACGCCCGGACGAGCGCTCGAGCGCGGCGGCGCCGGCGAGTCCCGACGACCAGGCCGACGACCATCAGCCGCGTGGCGCGTCCCGAGCACCATCTGAAGAATCGCCGCCGGCACCGCACCGAGGGCGATTCGCACGCCTATTTCCCGGTGCGCTGCGGCGACGAGAAACGCCATGAGCCCGTAGATACCCACCGACGCGATCACGACCGCGAGCGATCCGAACAGCGCCAGCACGATCATGTTGAACTTGCGCTGGGCGACGAGCGTGCCGAAGTGCTGCTCGATCGTCTGTGGTTCGTAGACGACCGCGTTCGGGATGACGGACCGGATGGCCGCCTGCACGTGTGGGGCGACCACGCGCCGGATCCGGCGCCGGTACGAACCACGATGTCGGCGCTCCGTCTGATCGCTCTGCAGGAACGGAATGTACGCTTCCGGCGGCACCTCTGACTCGGGCCCACCCAGCCGCACGCCGCGGACGATGCCCACGACGGTTCGCGGCGCTTCGTTCAGGATGATGATCTGGTCCATCGGATCGCGCGATCCGAAGTAGCGGCGGACCGCCTCGTCGCTGAGCACGACGACGGGCGGGGAGCCCGCGACGTCTCCGGCCTCGATCCATCGGCCGCGGATCAAGCGTCGATCGCATGACGTCGAGATACGTCGGCGTCGACGCCATGCACGAACGCTTCGTCGTCTCCCGTGAAGACCGACTCGGCTGGCCCGGCAGCTGCACCGGCACACGTCATCGAGTTGCCTGACAGCGGAAGACCGCTCGACAACGCGCGAAGCCGCAACGACGCCCGGCACGGCCTGCGTCCGCTCGAGCGCCGCCATGATGAGCGGGTGCGCGGCGGCGAGGCGGCGGAGCGCTCGAGCGCGGGCTGACGCGGACCGCGGAGCCACGCCGACCGACAGGACGTGTTCGGGATTCAGGCCGAGGTCGATCTGCATCAGGCGCACGAAGCTTGAGATGAAGAGACCGGCGCCCGCGAGCAGCACGACCGCGAGCGCGACTTCGGCCATCACGAGAATCGTGCGGAGCCGCTCGCCGACCGCGCCGCCCGACTGTGCGATCGGCCGCCCAGCCGCAGCACGCCCGCCACGTCAGGCCGCGAGAACTGCGAGCGCGGGCAGCGTGCCGAAGAGCACGCCGCGTGACGAGCGCGGCCAGGGCGGCGACACGCCAGCACCCGCAGATCGACGGCAACGTCAGCCAGCCGCGGCAGTTGCTCGGGCAGCGTCGCGCGCAGGATCTGCGACGCCCCAGAACGCAGCCAGCACGCCGCAGCGCCGTGCCGAGGCACCGACAGCATCAGGCTCTCGACGAGCAGCGCGCGAGCGAGATCCCAGGGACTGGCGCCGAGCGCGGCGCGGACCGCGAGCTCGCGGCTGCGCGCGACCGCGCGCGCGAGCAGCAGGTTCGCGACGTTGAGGCACGCGATGAGCAGCACGAAGCCGACCGCGCCGAGCAGGAGCAGCATCCAGGAGCGCACGCTCGGCCCGACGATCGCGTCCTGCAGCGGCGCGCACGACGATCGCCGCGATCGGCGAACCAGCGCGGATACTCGACCGCCAGCGCGTCGCGAATCTGCGTCATCCGGGCGGCGGCCCGCTCGAGCGTCACGCCCGGGCGCAGCCGCGCCGACGACGGTGAGGTTGTAGGTGCGGCCGGCGCGTGCGGATGGCGTCGCGCGGCGAGACGACGAACGGCACCCAGAAGTCCGACCGGCTCACGACAACCGACCCGATGGGCCAGGTGAAGTCCGCGGCATCACGCCGACGATCTCCCACGTGCCGTTCTCGAGCGTCAGCGTCTGGCCGATGACGTCCGGTCGCGCATGAAAGCGGCGGCGCCACAGTCGCGTCGCTGATGATCGCGACCTGCGGCGCGCCCGTGAGCTCGTCGCCGCGCCTCGAATCGGCCGGCCGATCGCCGGCGCGACGCGCAGCACGTCGAAGAGCGATGCCGTGATGCGAACGGCGCGCAGGTTCTCTGCGAGCGGCGCACCGGCGTCGTCGCGAGGCGGCCGGCGCTGCCGACGCCGCCATGCTCTCGAAGACTCGCTGCCGCGCGCGCCACTCCACGATAGTTCTGCCGGGCGACAGTCATCGGCCGGCCCGCGTCCAGCAGGTCCGTTTCCGCGACCGAGACCAGCCGAGCCGCCTCGGGGAAGGGCAGCCCGCGCAGCGCGACGGCGTCGACGACCGAGAAGATCGCGGTGCTGCGTGCCGATGCCGAGCGTCAGCACGACCAGGGCCGCGGACGCGACGCCAGGTGACGACCAGAGACCCCGCCACGCGTAGCGCAGATCGCGCCGGAGCACGTCGACGGGACACCGATGCGGACGGACCGATCTCGACCGCCCGCGCCGCGAGACGCTGACCCCAGGCCGCGCGGACGAGATCGCGAACGGTCGCGCTCCAGAATCGCAGCGGGACGCAGCAGCCCCGATCCGTATTTCGGATGCTCGCGATCCTGCCGGAAGAATGCCAGCAGATCGTCGCGGTAGCGCTGGCGGAACGCGCGCGGATAGAGCCGCAGGAGCAGCCGAGAAGATGCGTTCGCCCGGGCGCCCATCACTCGGGGCCGGGAGGAGCTTGCGCGCCCGCGCGTAGTCGACGACGCGGCTGAGCCGCCGCAGGTGTGCGTGCAGCGCGGCACGGCCGGCGGGCAGCAGGCGGTACGATCGACCACGCCGCGCGTCCGACCGCGTCAGCGCGCCGATCGCGCCTCGGCGATGAGGCCCTCGCGCTCGAGGCGCTGGATGGCCTGATACAACGTCCCTGACCCGAGCGACAGCTCGCCTCCGGTGCGCGCCTCGATGTCGAGCTTGATGCCGTAGCCGTGCTGCGGGCCGTCCACCAGCGACAGCAGGACTTCGAAGGCGATCGGGGTGAGGTCGGAGCCCTGGCCGCGGCCGGCCGGCGTCATGCCCGGGACGATATGTCACTGATTGACATGTTGTCAAATGACATGTCAACGCGTGAGCTACTTCGGCGCCGCCTCCAGGAACTGCCGGATCTGCTTCACGGCGTAGTCCACCTTCATGTCGAACACCATCTTGCCCAGCTCCGCCGACGACTGCCGCGCGTCGCCCGAGATGCCGTTGTTCACCCTCGGCGGGGCTGCAGGATCGGTCTGGCCGCGGCCGCGCTCGCCCGCGGCGCGTATGGGATCGCCCAGCGCGGTCTTGATGAGATCCTTGCGAACCCAGCCCTGGTCGCCGCCGAGGTAGATCATCTCCGACGTGTCGGGAATCCCCGCGTGCGAGCTGCTCGGATAGTTCTTCGACTGGAGGTACTTGTCGAAGTCGCCGTTCGCCTTCGAATAGACCTCGTCGCAGTAGTAGATGTGGATCCCCTGCGGCGCATACTTGTCGTCCAGCTTCTTCGCGACGTCTCGATACGCGTTCGGCTGGCCGCCGCCGTGGTCGCCCATGAGGATGACGTTCTTGAAACCGGTGACGATCGACTGCTCCGCGATGCGCTCGAGCACCGCGCCGAGCAGCTCGGGCGTCAGCCCGATCGTGCCCGGCAGCTGCGCGCTCGCGTTGTTCGGCGTGTACGGCAGCACGGGCATGGCGATCGCATTCCCCAGCTTCAGCGCGATGGCCCTGACCGTCGCGCGTCCCATCAGGTTGTGACCGCCGTTGACGTTCTGCGGACCGCGCTGCTCGGTCCCGCCGGTGTAGATGAGCGCGGTCGTCTTGCCGGCCTCCAGCGCCTGCTTTCACTTCGGGCCAGGTCATCATCTCGAACTCGACCAGCGGCTCTTTGGACTGGCTCGCCGGTTTGGCGGCGGGCGACGTCTGTGCGGACCCGGTAGTCGCCGTCAGGACAAGGGCGGCAATCGTGGCTGGCAGGCGAAGCATCCTGGCTCTCCTTAGTGTTGAGGCCTCTGGGCTCCGGCCCCTGGCCTCTGATCCTCGGGCGCGCCCACGCGTTGTAACACGTTTTGAAACCTGGGATCCGATCGCAACGGCGCGAACGCCGGGTGCACGCCGGCGAACACCAGCCAGTCGGTATGGTGATTCGCCGCGAGCTCGAGCGAGTCGAGCGCTCGGGACCGATCGCCCACCTGCGCGAACGCGACGGCGGAGACGACGCCGGCCTCGTTCGGAGACGCCGAGCGCCTGCCGGCCTGCACTTCGGCCAACCCGATGCAGATGCGCGCCGGAACGAACTCGGGCAGCAGGGCTTCCGCCTTCCCGCAGCTGGCGACCGCCTGGTCGAAGTCGCCGGCGTAGAACGCCGCCGTTCCACGATCGGTGTGCGCACTGGCCGACGTCGGCGCGAGCTGCACGGCGCGCGTCGCGTGCCGCAGCGCCGCGTCGTGTTTCCCCGCCGCGCTCAGGTATCGGCTGTACCACTGGTGCGCCCGCGCCGAATCGGGACTGAGCGCGACCGCCCGTTCGAGGTGCCACGCGGCCGAGTCCCAGTCCCAGTCGAAATGCAGCAGCGCCGCGCCGTACACGGCATGCGCATCGCCAAGCCGCGGATCGATTGACAACGCCTTGAGGCCCGCGGCCTTGGCCTGCGAGTACGCCGTCTGCGGTGGCTCGACGCGATAGGTCCCGATGATCAACTTGGCGTCGGCCAGCCCCACGTAGGCCTCGGCGAATTGCGAATCGAGCTCGATCGCTTTCTCGAAGTGTTTGACCCGCGAGAGGAGCTCCGACGGCGCTGCGTCAGCAAGACCGGAAGTCCCACGCTCGAACTTCGCGATCGCCGCGACACTGTGCCGCGCACCGTAACCCGGCAGCCAGCGCGGAGCGTCAGTCAAGGGCAGCGCGAGGGCCGCGCACGCCACGGCAGCGGCGGCAATCCCGGCCCACAGGACCGGCCGCCGCCGGCCGCGGGCCTCCACCGGATTCGGCGTCGCCGCGGCGGACGCTGATTGTTCGCGAGCGGGCGCGACGTCGGTGACCGGCGCCGCGAGTTTGTAGCCCAGACGTGGAACCGCCTGGATGATCGCCGACCGGGACGCGGGGTCGTCCAGCGCCACGCGGAGCTGCGCGATGCAGAAGTTCAACCCCGCGTTGAAATCCACGTGGTTGTCGTCGCCCCACACCACCGCGCGGAGCTGGTCTCTGGTCACGAGCGCTCCACGCCGCGCGACCAGCTCCCGCAACACCTTGTAGGGCTGTGGCTGCAGTTTCACGAGCGCGTCGCCGCGCCTGAGCTCGCACCTCTCGAGGTCGAGCTCGAACGGTCCGAACTTCACGGCTGGCATCGGATTCGTCAACCTCCGCGAATTCTATGCGCTTCCTGTGCGACCGCTCATTGTAGCCGCTGACGGTCCCTCGTAGTGTCAACCACGGACAACAACCACGGACAACACGGACAACACGGATCGAGTCGGGTGTGAGGAGTGAATCATGCGGAGACCTGCGTGGGGCGTGCGCGCGGCGGTGGGTACGACTGTGATGGTCGTTGCCTGTGGAGGGTCGCCCCCGACCGGCCCAGGGCCGTCGCCGGGGCCAGCGGTCCTCTCGGTCGGCGGCCAGTATCGAATCGATCAGCAGGGCGTGACCGATACCTGCAATCAGGGCACGCAGATCCCGTCGGTGAACGGGACTGTTACCCACACTCCCTCGTCGTTCACGTTTACGATGTCGGACACCGGTGGGACGAATTTCAGCGGGACGGTCGAGAACAACGGCAACTTCGTCGCCAATGCCGTGTTCGGACCGGACAGCGGCGGGCAGACCTTCACGCCAGCGCTTGCAGGGGCGGTTTATCGCGACAGGGTTCACGGGTCAGCTTGCCGTCGACGTCCAGCCCAGGAACTGCAACTTCACGCGCAACTGGACGGCCACCAAGCAGGGCTCCCCGAATACGTTCCCCTGACGCCGGCGGACTGATTGTCCGGGCAGGCGAAGGCTTGTAGGATACGCGAGTTGCCAGGAGGGAGCTCATGAAACGAAGACTCGCGTTTCTCGCCGCGGTGGTTGTGATCTCGATCGGTGCGTTCCGCTTCGCTGCCGTTGCTCAGGCGCCCCAGCCACCCCAGGCGCCGAAACCGGGGCCCGAGCACCAGCGTCTCGCGTACTTCGTCGGCACCTGGACCAGCGAGGGCGAAATGAAGGCCAGCCCGATGGGTCCAGGTGGGAAGACGACCTCCAAGGACGTCTGCGACTGGTACGACGGGCACTTTGCTGTCGTGTGCCGCTACGACTCGAAGGGGCCGATGGGGGCGAGTAAGAGCCTCGCGATCATGACCTACAGCCCGGAGGAAAAGGTCTACACGTACTACGCAACGGACAGCTCCGGCGGGATGGCCATGACCTCGATTCCGAAGGGAACGGTCAAGGGCGACACCTGGACCTACACGGACGAGAGCCTGATGGGTGGCCAGAAGGTCAAGTTCCGGGTCACGATCAAGGAGGTGTCTCCCAAGATGCACACGTTCCTCATGGAAGCCCAGGGGCCCGACGGGAAGTGGGCGACCATGGCGGAATCCAAGAACACCAAAGTGAAGTAAGCCAGACCCCGCACCGCAACCTGAATCTCAGCTGAACGCGGCCTTCACGGCGCATTCAGCTGAGACTTCGTATACTGCGCTCATGATCCTGCTCGATCGCATCACGCGCGACGTCCGCCATGCGTGGCGGACGATCGCCAGAATGCCCCTCCTCGCTTTCGTCGTCGTCGCGTCGCTTGGCGTCGGCATTGGCGTGAACGTCGTGGTGTTTTCCTGGCTCCAGCTGCTGGTGTTCAAGCCGATACCGGGCGTGTCGGACGCGGCCGGCTTTCACCTCGTCGAGCCTCGCTCCGAAGCCGGCACGTATCCGGGCGGCTCCTGGCCCGAATACAAGGATCTTCGCGACCGGCTCCGCGCGTTTCGCAGCCTGGTGGCGTTCCGGATGGCTCCGCTCAACGTTGGTGAGCCCGGTCGGACCGAGCGAACGTTCGGTCAGCTGGTGTCGGGCAATTACTTCGCGGAGCTCGGCCTGCGGCCTCAGCTTGGGCGATTTCTGAATCCGGATGAAGTCACGCGAGCCGGCGCCGCACCCGTCGTCGTTCTGTCACACAAGTATTGGCGGACGCGGTTCAACAGTTCGCCTGAGGTCCTGAATCAGACGATTCGTGTGAACGGAAACCCGCTGACGATTGTTGGCGTCGGGCCGGAAGGCTTTCAGGGCACCGTGATGGCCCTCGACTTCGATCTTTTTGTGCCCGCCACGCTGGCGCCGGTCCTCTTCGGCGCAGCGTCCGAGCTCGAGGACCGCAACTCGCGCGGGTATTCCATGATCGCCAGGCTCCGGCCGGGGGCGTCACTCGCCGAGGCACGCGCCGACCTCGAGGCGGCGATGCGCGAGCTGGCGGAGGCGTGGCCGCAGTCCAACGCGACGATTTCCGGCGAGGTCCTGCCGTTCTGGCAGTCGCCGCGCGGGCCTCAGCGCATGCTCGCGCAGGCGCTGACGGTCCTGCAGGGCATCATGCTGCTCCTGCTGCTTGCCGTGTGTGGCAATACGGCGAACCTCGTGCTCGCTCGCGCAAGCACGCGTCAGCGTGAGATCGGCGTACGCCTCGCGCTGGGTGCGCGGCCGCGGCGGATCCTCAGCCTGCTGCTCACCGAGAGCTTGCTGCTCGGACTCGCCGGCGCGGCCCTCGGCGCCGCCGTGGCGGTCTGGGGGACCGAGGCGCTTCGCGCGGTTCCGTTCATCGGCGCGATCCCCATCCGGTTTCAAACCAGCGTCGACGGCACGGGCCTCGCGCTTGCCACGCTCCTGGGCGTCGCGTCGGCCCTGGCGTTCGGGCTGACGCCCGCAATCCAGTTGGCTCGCGTCGATCCCATTCGCGCGCTTCGGACGGGCGCGCGCACCGCGTCCCGCAGCCCCATGCGGAATGCGCTGATGGGCACCCAGGTCGCGCTGGCGCTCGTGGTGCTCATCGTCGCGGGTCTTTTCTACCGGAGCTTCCGCGAAGCCCAGGATGTCGATCCGGGATTCAAGCGCGACGGGGTTCTGCTCACCGCGTACGATTTCTCCGGCAGCAACCCGGACGCCGCCGACATCGCGCGCATTCGCCGCGCGGCTGCTCGAGCGGCTGCGTGCCCTTCCGGGCGTCGAAGCGGCAGCGGTCGCCGCGTTCGTGCCGCTCGACATCCACGGGATGCCGCTCGCAGCCTTCACGCTCGAGGGTCACGCACGGGACGACGGCGCGAGGACGAAGCCTTGCGGAACGTCGTGACGCCGGACTACTTCCGGACGATGGGCATTCCCCTGCGTGCCGGCAGGGACTTCGTCGGATCTCAAGGATGCGGCGGCAGGGCTGGAGGCGATCGTCAACGAGGAGTTCGTTCGCCGCTTCATCGGAGACGCGGAGCCGATCGGCCGCCGCCTCGGTACGCGCGACCGCGACTATTCCATCGTCGGCGTCGTGCGGAACTCGCTGTACGAATCGTTCAGCGAGCCGGCCACGCCCATCATCTACTTCTCGTATCGCGATCGGCCGTCTGCTCGCGGGGAGATGCATCTCCGCACGCGGCCGGGGATCGAGTCGCCGCTGGCGTCGCAGGTCCAGCGCGTCGTTCGCGACCTCGATCCCGACCTTGCCGGTGTACGACGTCCGCACGCTGTCGGAGCATATCGAGAAGAACCTGTTCCTGAAGCGGATTCCGGCGCGGATGTTCGTAGTCCTCGGACCCATGCTGCTCGCGCTGGCGGCGATCGGCATCTACGCAGTGGTTGCCTACGCCGTCGCGCACCGGACCGCGGAGATCGGCCTGCGGCTGTCCATAGGCGCCACGCAATCGCGTGTGGTCACGCAGATCGTCGGCGAGAGCCTGCGCGTGATCGGCGTCGGCGCTCTGGCCGGCTGGCTGCTCGCGTTCGGGATCGGACTGCATGTCGATCCGGGCAAGCCGATCGACGGTCTCGTGTACATCGGTGTGCCGGTGGTGCTGATGGTCGTGGCCACGGTGGCATGCTGGCTGCCCGCGGCTCGCGCGTCGAGGGTCAACCCGATGGACGCGCTCAGGTCGGAATGAGTGCCCGCCGCGTCGAGGAGAGATGACATGCGCAATCGAACGTCAACGGTGATAGTCGTAGCGGTAATCGGTCTGGCAGCCACCCCCCTGGCGTACCACATGCTCGGCGGTGGTGGAGGCTCTCGTCGTCTACCAACTGGGTCCGCAGGCTCCACGGCGGATCGGGGTCGACCGGTCATAGTGGATCGCCTTCGGCGAATTCTCCGTCACACGCCACGTCGTCTCCCGAAACGGCCACGGACGCGCGCGCCGCCCAGGAGTCGAAGTCCTCGCCGTCCGGCGTTGCTGGTACGTGGACGATGACGGTATCCATGTCGGAAGGCACGAGCACGATGGGGCTTCGACTCAAGCAGGACGGCCGGAAGGTGACCGGCACTTTTGCCAGCCCGCACGGTGAGGTTCCGATTAACGGCGAGTTCGCCGACGGCAAGCTCACCTGCAGTGCGACCCTCAACGAGGGTGGGCACGCCGCTCAAATCGTGCTCGCTGCGAAGCTGAAAGAGGACGGGACGCTGGCCGGAACGATGAACAGCGACATGGGCGAGATGGCCTGGACCGCGAAGCGCACGACGGAGAAGTAGTCCGCGCCGCGGTTTGGCGCCAGGATTCGGATAGCCGCGCGTCGCGGATTCCCTGGATAAGCCAGGACGCGTGCCCCACTCGGCCAAATACCTGCTCGGCGACTCGCGTCGCGAAGCCGTGCGTCTTCGGGCGCAGGAGCGGTTGTGGGACCCCGTCTCTCACAGTCTGTTCGATCGCATCGGTGTTGCGCCCGGCTGGAGCGTTCTCGAGATCGGCCCTGGCCAGGGATCCATTCATGCGGAGCTTCGGCGGCGTGTCGGTGCGCCGATCGATGCCGTGGAGCCCTCCTCCGCGTTCGCAAAGCGACAGGCGACGATCTGCGCAAGAGATGGCTTCGGCCGCGGACGCGTGTGGCGTTCGAGGCTGTTGAGCGTCGACCTGCCGCGTGACACCTACGATCTGATATTCGCGCGATGGGTGTTCCTCTTCCTCCCCGATCCGGGGGCGCACCTGCGACATCTCGTCCGCGCACTGAAACCAGGGGGATTCCTCGCGCTGCAGGAATACCATCGCGAGACGTTCACTCTGGTGCCCACACCTGACGCGTGGGCGACGTTTCTCGCCGCCGAGCGTCAGGTTTATGCGGCCGGTGGGGGAGACGTAAGTATCGGCGGACGCCTGCCGCAGCTGTTTCGCGGCGCCGGACTTCGTCTCGTGGATATCGTGCCGACCGTCATGACGGGGCATCCGGGTTCGGACGTGTGGAACTGGTTGTCGGACTACTATCTCCCGATCCTGCCGCGCTACGCCGGGCGCGCGAAGTTCGATCGGGCCGCCGCCGCTGCCCTTCGCCGCCATTGGCGCTCCGCCGCCCGCGATCCCCGATCCGTCATGATCGCGCCCGCAGTGCTCGACGTCGTCGGCCGTCGTCCCTGAAAGCAGGACGTTCACACCAGCCACCTGGCAGCCCGCCAGCGTATGAACTACGCTAGGAGACTACAAGCTGTCTCATAACCTGCCGCTCGTTCCACGGTGCGAGCGAGCATCGCGAGCGAGCCACGCGACCGGCCCGCCTTCGCGCCGTAGGCGCTTCGGCGGGTCCACCGTAGCTTCAGCGTAGGCGGAAGCGCGCCGGCGAAGCGGCGCGCGAGAGAGCGTGTACAGGGAGTCCGAGGGGCGAAGCCCCTCGGATAAGAATCAAGATGCTCAAGTCCTCACTCTTCTCCGCACTCTTCGCGCTCGTTCTTTTGCAGACTGCCGAGTTCACGATTCCGAGCCGGGATGCCCAGCTGGGGGCGACGTTCAAGTTTCCCGACGTCGGGAAGCCGCCGTTTCCCGCGGTGGTCCTCGTCCATGGATCGGGACGCGTGACGGCGAACGACATGCTGGATGGCTCGGGTCGGCGTCTGGCTGCGCTCGGTCTGGCCGTGCTCGCATACGACAAGCGTGGCGTCGGGCGGTCGACCGGCGTCTACACCAACGTCGGCACGAGCAACAGCGTCGAGATGTTCGATCTGCTCGCGGGCGATGCGATCGCCGCGGTCGGACTGCTGAAGAAGCGTACGGACGTCGATCCGGCGCGGATCGGCCTGGTCGGGATCAGCCAGGGAGGGTGGATCGCGCCGCTCGCGGCGACGCGCAGCCGGGATATTTCGTTCGTCGTCACGATCTCGGGACCGGCCGTCAGCGTGGGTGAAGAGATCGCCTACAGCCGGCTCGCGGGCGAGGATCCCGGGTCGGAGCAGGGTGTGTCGGACGAAGAGATCGCCCGGCGCATGAAGAGCTTTCGAGGTCCCGCCGGCTACGATCCCGCTGAGACGTTGAAGCTGCTTGCGACGCCTTCGCTCTGGATTCTGGGGCAGAAAGATCGGAGCATCCCGCTGCAGCACACCGTCGACGTGCTCACGGGCCTGAAGCGCGACGCGCAGAAGCCGATCACCATTCACGTCATCCCCGGCGTGAATCACCGGCTCATGTCGCCGGACGGAGGGCGGTCGCCGGACTTCTGGCAGGTCATTCGCACGTGGCTGGCCGACCAGAAGGTCCTGCGCTAGACGTCCGGCCAGGAGTGTCCGGCTAAAGCCGGACCTAAAGCCTGGCTTTAGCCGGGCTTTAGCCGGACCCCTGTGGTCCGCCTGAAGGCGGACACTACACGTCAGGCAGCGCTGGTTGCCACCGTCGCGATCCATGATCCGGATGTCGTTGCGATCGCCAGGGCTGCCTTCCTCCATGAAGGCAATGCGGCGGCCGTCCGGAGACCAGTGCGGGTGCATGCCGGTGCGCCAGCCGCCGCAGCCCCGTGCCGTCCCTGGCGGACGTCGCGATCCACAAGCGCTTCGCCTGACGATCGAATGTCTTGAAGAGGATCGTGGCGCCGTCGGGCGACCACGACGGATCGGTGCCTGACGCGACGATCTTCGGGGCCGAACCATCGAGCTTCGCGACGACGATGTTGGAGATCGGAATGTCGTCGGGCGCTTCGGGCGACCGCTGCTCGTACACGATCCACTGTCCGTCCGGGAGAGTAGCTGCCCTGCTCGGCGGACGTCCCCGTGGTAATCTCACGCCGCGAACCGTCCGACCCTCACGACCAGCACCGGCCAGCGGCCGTCAACCATTGAGTCCTCCAGATGCGTCCGCCCATCAGGCGACGTGACCGGCGGTGCGTGATGCGTTGGTGGGCTTCTGATCGGTGCCGTCCGCGTTCATGACGAAGAGCTCCGGTTTGCCGCGGCGGTCGGACGTGAAGAGGATGCGCTCGCCCGTGATCGATCCATAGTCGCCATGTCGTCGGACGCGTTGTTGTCGGTGAGCTTCCGGGCCGACCTCCGTCGAACGGGAGCAGGATCAGCTCGGCGTCGCCGTCGATCGTGCTGGAGACGAGGATCGTCTTCCCGTCCGGCGACCATTGCGGGAAGTGGTACATGCGGCGGTCGCCGTGCTGCCGCGGCGCCGCCGCGCCAAGCACAGCAATTTACTACGACGACAAGGATGAGGGGACCTCGCATGCGCTCTCCTGTCGACAATCGACAAGATACCGAACCGTCTTGTCGACTGTCAACAACAGAGAGTGCCAGAGTGCCAAGGTGCCAGCGTGCCAGGGTGCGGCGTTAGAACAGGACGGTCACGTCGAGGATGACCTGCGTTTTCGGGTTGTAGACCACCGCGTGACCATCGATGACACCGCGACGGTAGTCGGGCGGCAGGACAACCATGTCCCGCTCGAGCACGACCGGCATCGGCTCTATCTTCTTCTGCCAGCCTGGCGGGAGCTGGCCGCCTCGCGCGAGCTTCTTCTGCAGCCCGGGCGGCAGCTTCTTGTAGCGCGGCGCGTAGTATTCCCTGAGCACGCGAACGTCGCGGTTGCTGAAGGAGAAATGAATCTGAACCGACGTGCGATCCTTGTCGCTCGTGCTGGCCTCGCGCTGCTCGTGCTTCGAGTGCTTCGGCTTCGACTGGCCGTCGTCGCCCGGAGCCGCGTTGACATGCGCGCCGGTCAGCAGGGTTGCGAAGAGCAGGATTGTGAAGCGTTTCATATAAGGTCCTCGCCCCTCGGAGTGGCAAGCGTCCTGCCAACGGTCGTCAGACGTAAGGCGCTGCTCTCGTGCGGTTTAGCGGCTGACCGTTCGTGAGGTCCACCGGTCACTGGAACAGAATTGGCGGGTGGTTCCCGAATTGGTCAGTGAGCCCGTAGAATGCCGGGATGGGCCACTGGTCGTCGTCCCTCAATGCGCGCGTCGTCACGGTCGTTCTCTCGCTCCTCTCCGTCGCCGGTCTCGTCGCGAAGCCGCAAAACAAGCCGGCGGCTTCGCAGACAATCGATTCATCCCGCTGGAACGACCCGGAGCCCCCGTTCCGGCTCGCGGGTCCGATTCACTACGTCGGCACGAGCGAGCTCGCGGCGTTTCTGATCGTCACGCCCGCAGGCCACATTCTGATCGACGGGGGCCTGCCGACCTCCGCATCGCCGATCGAAAAGTCGATTCGCGCGCTGGGGTTCAAGCCCGAAGAGATCCGGATCCTCCTGACGACGCAGGCGCATTTCGATCACGTCGGAACGCACGCACATTTCAAGAAGCTCAGCGGCGCACGCGTCGAGGCCATGCAGGGCGACGACAGCCTGCTGCGCGATGGGGGCAAATCGGACTATCTGTTCGGCAAGGATTCCAGCTACCACTTTCAGCCGGTGACCGTGGACCGCGTGCTCCACGACGGCGACGTCGTGACGCTCGGTGACGTCCGCCTCACTGCCCTCCTCACGCCCGGACACACACCGGGGTCCACCACCTACGTGACGACCGTGAAAGATCGGACGCGCGAGTACCAGGTCGTCTTTGCGGCCAGCACCAGCGTGAACCCGGGCACGCGGCTGGTGAAGAACCCGTCATACCCGGGCATCCTCGCCGATTTCCGGAAGGCGCTGTCCGTGCTCGAATCGCTGAAGCCGGACATCTTCGTGTCCGCGCACGCGGGTTTCTTCGACCTGCAAAAGAAACGGCAGCGGATGTCGAAGGACGACCCGGGCGCGGCATTCGTGGACCCGGAGGGGTATCGGACGCTCATAGCCGGCCGAAAACAACGGTTCGAAGAGACCGTCGCGCGCGAGGAGCGGGGTGGCCTGTAATCGAGCGAAGGGCCGTCGGCTGCAACCGTTCGTCCCAAATCTTGTACCGGCGCGGCCACAGTCGCATAGCATGAAGCAGCTCCGAGGAGGTGTCATGAGAAACGGTCGATGGACAGCGGCGGCGCTCCTGGTCGCCGCGCTTGCGATTCCGTCACACACGACGGCCCAGGACGCTGCGAAGGATCGCGAAGCCGTTCGCCTGGCGGCGCTCGACTACGTCGAGGGGATCTACAACGTGCAGCCCGAGCGTATCCAGAAAAGCGTGCACCCGTCGCTCGTCAAGCGCGGTTTCTACAAGAAGGAACCCGGCGGTCCCTACGTCGAGTCGCCGATGACGTTCGACCAGCTCGTGGCGCTGGCGGGCAGCTGGAACAAAGAAGGCAAGCGCGACACGAAGATCAAGGAAGTGACGGTCCTCGACGTGCTCGACCAGACGGCGACGGCGAAGGTCACGGCGGCGTGGGGAATCGACTACATGCTGCTCGGCAAGTACGACGGGCAGTGGAAGATCGTCCAGATCCTCTGGCAGAGCCACCCGCCGAAAACCTAGTGGACCGTGTCAGCTGAATCACTACTAGTGCGGGCACCCCGCGGGGCCCGTCGCGTGGCAGCCCACGGGTGCTCGCGCGTCGCCATGGGGCTCAACGGGTCCACGCGCTGCGCGCCCGTGGGCGCCCGACCCCGCGACACCCGCGAGCCCGCGGGCAGTAGTGATTCAGCGTGTACGCACTCGTGAGTGGTCGCCTGTAGCGGCTGAATCGGTAGGGCCGGCGGGCTTCGCGGGTGGCGTGTGGCGGGCGCCCACAAGCGCGCAGCGCGCCGGACCCGGTGAGCCCCACGGGAAAGCGCGCGAGCACTTGTGGGCTGCTACACGCCGGGCCCCGCGAGGGTGCCCGCATGACTACCGATTCAGCCCACACAGGCCAGTGGGTCAGGTCCGATCAGCCCGGTTCGAGCCGAACGTACCAGAGGCGGAAGGCGACGGACGTCTGGGGCGGGAGCCCGGCGAAGTGGATCCCGCTCTCGGCGGCCGGCACTGTGTGCGTGGCCACGAGATCGAGCCGGCTCAGCGTGCGCGTCAGATCCTTCGGCACGCGGATTCTGTAAGACCCGACGCGCGCGGGATCACGTGAGAGTCGCAGCTGGGCGATCGGCCGCCGGTTGAGGTACACGGTGACCTGCGGCTGCAGGGCGGGATCGCTCGTCTCCGCCGGATCGAGCCGGAGCGTCATCCAGTAGTCCGATTCCGGCATCGGCAGGCGGATGCCGACAATCTGCGCTTCGGCGACCCTGACGATGACGTTGCCTTCGCCGGTGGGCGCCGACCACGCGCCGTCGAAGAGCCAGGCGTTGCGAGGGTCGGTGCTGATGGTGACGGCCTCGCCCGAGCGAAGCGCTTCGCGGTACATCAGGAAGGGCAGCGAGCGGTACGCCAGCCACGCTGCCACGGCTGCCACGGCCACGACGCCCGTACGGATGGCAAAGCCGCGGCTCAGCACCCATCGTCTCGCCGATTCGTCGGAGACAAGCGCGATTCCCCAGCGATAGACGACGGCAATCGCCGACGTCGCGAACACGAGATAGAACGGGTACGCGTGCTCGGTGAAGCGCCATTCGCCGCCACCGCCGACCGTCCACGTCAGCGCATACGGCAGCAGCGACGTCGTCAACAGGATCAGCAGCAACCGCCCCGTCGCCGTCCACACCGCGAAGATCATGCCGAGGGCCGACAGGGCGCGCAGCAGAGGCACGAGCAAAGGACTCCAGGGCGCGAAACCGTCCCAGCGGTTGAGGAACGGATACGTCACGAGCCCCTGCGCGGCCGTGTCCACCGACGCGATCGGTCGCGTCCCAACCTTGCCGGACAAGTACGAGAACACGCTCATCGGCGCATCCGGCGACAGACCTTCGGCCGCCCGGTAGTAGCGGGTGTGGTCGTTGATCGCAAAGAGCGGATCGCCGATGACGATGGCGCAGCTGATTGGATAGGGCGCGAAGAGGAGCGTCGCGACGAGCGCGGCCACGCCGGTCGCCTTGAGCGCCCTGGCGTCACGCCGCTGTTCGACCAGCAGCCAGAGCAAGCCGGGCACGACGAACGAGAGCGCCGTGATGCGGGTGAGGCAGGCCGCCGCGCTGGCGACGCCAGCGACGACGCCTCGCGCGATCGTCGGCTGCTGGCGCAATCGAATCAGCGACCAGGCGCTGAAGGCGACGACGCACATGAATGTGTCGTCGCGCCAGCCCTCGATGCTTCGCGTGATGGCAGTGAACTCGATTGCGAGGAGGAAGCCGGCTGCGAGGCCGACGCCGCGCGAGAACGCCGCCGCGCCCAGCAGGCATGTCGCGAGGATCGCCAGCGTCGAGCCCGTCACCGACGCGTAGCTGACCGAGATGTCGCGGTTCCCGCTCAGCCACAGGTAGCACCGCGTCAACGCCAGGAACAGCGGCTCGCGCACGTGCGCCTGGTAGAAGTTCGTCATCTCGCGCGCGTAGGCCAGGTAGTTGATCGGATCGCTGCCCACGTACGGGTTGCTGACCGGACCCCAGACGATGCTGGCGGGCCTCAGCGCGCGCGCCACCGGGTTGGTGACCCGCGCGAGCGTCTCGGCCCACGCGGGTTGACCCATCCAGCCGTAAGCGCCCGAGAGCGCTTCGAATCGCAGCATGCCGCCGTAGAGCGTGATCAACACGGCCGCCGCGATGAAGACCCGTCTGCTCACCATCCCTTCTATATGCTACCCGGTGAGCGCCTGACGGCCCGCGCGCGTGTCCTATCCGAACGTGCGCTCGTCCGCCGACGGTCCGTAAATCGATGGAACCGCCGCTTCGTTCAGCCGCAGGTACACCGTCAGCTGACCGCGGTGGTGTGCGAGGTGATTGAGCACGTTCGTGCGCAACACCCGATAGCGCGGCTCGTCCGACACGACCTTGCCAGCCACCAGCAGCCGCCAGTTCGTCATCAGGTGATCGTCGGTCGTTTTCTGGAGCGCCTGCCGGGCCTTCGCGGCGGACTCATCGAACATCTTCAAGAGGTCCTGGTTGGTCTTCGCGTCGAGGTTGAGGTTCTGCCCCGGAGTGAGATTGAGCTCGTCCTGATCGATGGTCATCGCCACCCACGAGGGCAGCGTCGCCACCAGCCCGGCGAGATACCCCAGCGGCATCGACTTCGCGTGCGGCTTCCAGTCGTTGCGCCCCTCCGGCACCCGCTCGAGCGTGCGCCGTGTGACTTTCATTTCCGAGTCGAGCTCTTCGAGAAAGAGGTCCGTCATCTTCTTGGTCATGTGTGACTCCTTGTCCCTGTGGTTTTACCGCACCATATATGACATCACGTGTCATAATTCGGCAGGGATTCTTCTTTTTCCAGAGCCCAGAGCCCAGAGTCCCTGATGCGTGCTGATCGCCTGCTCTCCTCGCTGTTGCTGCTCCAGGCGCACGGCCGCCTGACCGGACGGGAGCTGGCCCGGCGGCTCGAAGTCTCGATGCGGACCGTGCACCGCGACATGGAGGCGTTGAGTGCAGCCGGCGTGCCGGTCTGCGCGCTTCGCGGTGCTCGAGGCGGGTGGCAGCTCGACGAGGACTGGCGGACGCGCGTGCCCGGTCTGGACGAGGCGGAGCTGCGTGCGCTGCTGATGGCGCAGCCGCGGATCACCGGCGATTCGAGGCTCGCCGCCGCCGCCGAACGCGCGATCGGCAAGCTGCTGGCGGCGCTTCCGGCGCCGATGCGTGAGCGCGCGAGCGCGATGCGCCAGCGCCTGTATGTCGACGCCACGGGCTGGCGCGGGACCACCGAGAATCTTGAGATGCTCCCGATCGTCCAGGATGCGGTCGCGCGCGACCGGAAGCTGACGATTCAGTACGCGCGCGGCGTCCAGGAACCGAGTGAGCGCATCGTCGACCCGCTCGGGCTCGTCGCCAAGGGACGGACCTGGTATCTCGTCGCGCTCACCGCGAACGGGTTCAGGACCTATCGCGTGTCGCGAATCGACGCGGCCACCATCCTGGACGAACCAGCCGCGAGGCCTCGCGACTTCGATCTCGCTGCGCACTGGAATTCGTCCACCGCCCGCCTTCAGCAGGACTGGCTCCGCTACACGGCGACGTTGCGGGCCGACTCGCAGGCCGCGAAGTGGATCCAGATGTACCAGATGACGACGATCGTGGAGGATGCGGACAGCGGCGATCGACCCGGCTGGGTGACGATGCAAGTGCGGTTCGATCGCGAGGACGAAGCGTGCTTCGTCGTGATGGGACTCGGCCCGCATGTAGAGGTGATCGAGCCGACGAGCCTGCGCGAGCGCGTCACCGAACAGGCGAAGGCCGTCGTGGCGCGATTGGCTGCCGGAACAACTCGCTAGTGGACCGGATCAGCTGAATCACTACTGATGGCGGGCACCCTCGCGGGGCCCGTCGTGTGACAGCCCACAAGTGCTCGCGCGCTTTCCGTGGGGCTCACCGGGTCCGGCGCGTTGCGCGCTTGTGGGCGCCCGTCATACGCCACCCGCGAGCCCGCTTGCAGTAGTGATTCAGCGTGTACGGTCCGCTAGCCACTCATTCCGTGCGTAGGGCCACCAGCGGATCCATCCGCGCCCCAGGGTTGGCGTCGCGCCGAGGTGTCGATCAACGGGCGGTCTCGACTGTCGCGATGCCCGGGCGCGACAGCGTGAGGCGCATCAGGTCCTCGCCCCAGACGACCTGCCCATCGAACGTCTGCCCGATTTCGTCAAGGATGCGCTCGCGCGTTTCCGGGTTGCAGATCTTCTCGAGCAGGTGCGTGAGCACGAGCGTCTTGACGCCCGCGCGCGCCGCCGTCACGGCATTGTCGACGTGGTTGCCGCACGCCCGGCGGTAACTCTCCGTCGGCTCGGTCCCGCTGAAATGGTGGTTCATGTGAATGAGGATGTCGCAGCCACGGGCGAGATCGATCATCTCGTCGCAGGCGCCGCTGTCGCCCGAATAGCACACCGATCCCTCGTCGCAGTCGAGACGAAACGCCAGGCACTCGAGCTGCGGCTGCACGTGCGACGCGTGACCAACGGTGACTTTCCAGTTCGATCCCTCGACCACGTCGGCGGCATGCACCTCTCTCACGCGGGGCGCCGGCCCCTTGCGTACGTCCTCTCCGCCGCGCAGGGCGAAAACATCGAGACTGCTCTGATGCTCCAGTCGCGCGCGGACGTCAGGCCCGTACACGCCGTTCTCACCGAACAACAGCTCCGTCATGCGCGCCATCGGCGCGGGTCCGTACACGGCGAGCTCGGGAATGTGCCCCGCGCCCTGATCCCATCGCTGCAAGACGAGGCGGCCGTAGTCCATGCAGTGGTCGTAATGGAGGTGACTGAAGAACGCGTGGGTGACGTCGACGGCTCGATGCCCGCTTTCGAGAAGCCGGTGATGCGCTCCGGGACCGTGATCCATCACGATGACGTCGCCGCCGACTTCGAAGAGATAGCCCGAGCTCTGCCTCGTCAACGACGGATCGGGCGTACCTGTTCCCAACAACGTGATTCTCATGTGCGCTAGCGGCCTCGAGGATTGCGGTCGCCGAATCGATCACGCTCAGCTGGGGAAGGATGAAGATCAGCCAGGTCAGTGGCGGGGCCGTCACCACCATGATGGCACCCCATCGCAGCAGCCCGTAGTAGATTCGCGCGCGCTCGTCTTCGTCTGCACTGGCGACGACCAGCGCGCCCACCGTCGAAAACGGCGTGGCATCGACGACGGTCGCCGAGATCGCGAGCGCCACGAGCAAGTCCCGTCGTGCCGACGGCTCCGCTGGCCATGAACGGAACGGCCAGCGGGATGAGCGCGCCCAGGATTCCGGCGCTCGACGCGAACGCCGAGGTGACTGCGCCCACCGTGCAGATGAGGAAGGCCGTCAGGAGCGGCCGGCCGAGCCCGGCGATCGCGCTCCCGACGGCGTCAACCGTTCCGTATCGCTGCAGCGCGGCGACGTAGGTGACGATGCCGCACACCAGCAGCACGACGCTCCACGCGATCTTCCTGTCGGCGCCGGCACCGGAGGCAGGAAACAGCAACTGGAGCGCCACGGCGGCGCCGAAGGCGAGAAAGCCGATGCTGAGGCCGAATCCCAGCGCCCCGACGGCGATCGTCACGAGCGCGACGATCGTGCAGACCTGATCGGCGCGCAGCGGTTCAGGCCGCGCCGTGCCTTCCTCCTGCATCTTGCGCTGCCGCTCATCGGGCTTCGCGAGCCGCAAGCCACCGAACGCGACGAAAATCACCAGGGCGAGCACAACGTTGTAGGCGAGATTTCCGAAGAAGAGCGCCCCCGACGACATCTGGAGGCCGCCGCGCGCGACCGCCTGCGTCACGATCGCGCCAAGCACGTTCAGAGGGGAGAAGTTCCCGGCCGCGGCGCCGTGGACCACCATCAGGCCGATCATGCGGCGGTCGATGTCGTAGCGCCTGGCGAGGCGCAGCGACAGGGGCGCCAACAGGGCGACCCCCGCCGACCCCAGGGCTCCAGCCATCGCGGGCAGCGAGGCGGCGATGAACACCATCCATGGAATCAGGCTCCGCCGGCCGCGCACCAGGCGCGCGGTGCCCTCGACGATGCGCTCGATGGTCCCGTTGTTGGAGGCGACGGCGAACAGGTAGGTGACACCGGCCAGGAGCACGAACAAGTCGACCGGGAAGCCCCGGTACATCTCGGTCACGCGCTCGCGGACGAAGACGGTTCCGACGAGAAAGGTCATGACGAGCGCGAGCGCGCCGAGATTGATGGATCGCGCCGTGCCGACGAGGAAGATGACGGCGAGCCCGATGATGCCGATCACGTGAACGGACACGGCAGTGATCGGCTAGTGCGGCGCACCGGGGCGATAGCGCAGGACTGCCTGCGCATCGACGTCGCGCGCAGTGAAGGCGACCGTTTTTAGGTCGCGCCCGTACGCGATGGCTGCGAGGACGAGCATCACCACAAACTTCACGCGCGACATCGGAAGGGGCCCATTGTAGCTCGCAGGCAGCGGGCGAAGAGTATCGTCAGGAAACCGTCAGGAATCAGAGCGGGCGAGCACGGTAGACTCGCGGCGTGGACCATCTGCGCCGCACTGCGTCGGATCCCTTGGACTGAATCTGCAAGAGGTTCCCATGGCCGTACCCTCGTCGCCGCTCGCCTCGCCTGACGATCCGAACTTCTCGACCAGAACAGACCCGTCCTCCTCGCCCCTGGGCCCCGCTCATCGGTGGCTGCCGGTGCTCATCGGTCACTACCGGATTATTCGACTCGTCGGAGAAGGCGGCATGGGGGCGGTGTACCGAAGCCGAGCAGGACAAGCCCCGTCGCAGGGTCGCGCTGAAGGTCATCAAGCCTGGCATGGCCAGTCGCGAGCTGCTTCGGCGATTCGAGCAGGAATCTCAGGCGCTCGGACGGCTGCAGCATCCGGGCATCGCGCAGATCTACGAAGCCGGTACCGCGAAAACCGCCCTGGGATCGCAGCCCTACTTCGCGATGGAGTTCATCGAGGGCCAACACCTGCTGCACTACGCCGCCACGCGGCAGCCGGGGGTTCGGGAACGCCTCGAGATCATGGCGAGAATCTGCGAAGCCGTGCATCACGCCCACCAGCGTGGCCTCATTCATCGCGATCTCAAACCGGGCAACATCCTCGTCGACGGGAGCGGTCAGCCCAAGGTCCTCGATTTCGGCGTGGCGCGCGTGACGGACTCCGACGCGCGCGCGACCCAGCGAACCGACGTCGGGCAAATGATCGGCACGCTGGCGTATATGAGCCCGGAACAGGTGCTCGCCGACCCACTCGAGCTCGATACACGCAGCGACGTTTATGCGCTGGGCGTCATTCTGTATGAGCTGCTGGCCGCGCGCCTCCCGTACAAACTCGGCCACCACTTGCACGAAGCCGTGCATGCGATTCGCGAGGAAGATCCCGCGCCCCTCAGCTCCGTCAGTCGCGTTTACCGGGGGGACATCGAGACGATCGTCGGCACGGCGCTGAACAAAGAGAAGACGCGTCGGTACGGCTCGGCGGCAGACCTGGCCGCCGATATTCGCCGGTACCTGAAGGATGAACCGATCGTTGCGAGACCTCCGACGACGACGTATCAGTTGAGGAAGTTCGCGCGCCGGCACAAGGGACTGGTGGGTGGACTGGCGGCAGTCTTCGTCGTGCTCGTGATGGGCATCGTCGTCAGCGCCTGGCAGGCGACGCGCGCAACGCGTGCGGAGCGCGCCGCAATGAAGGAGCGGGATCGGGCGACGATCGCCGAAGAGAAGACAAGAGATGAGCGCGACCGTGCCTTGAGTGCGGAACGGTCAGCCACGAGCGATCGCAACCGCGCGATGACGGCCGAGGGCGCCGCCGTGCAGGAGCGGAACCGCGCGATCGCGGAAAAGCAGCGGGCCGACAGCGAGGCGGCGAGCGCAAAGGCGGTCAACGAGTTCCTTCAACACGATCTGCTTGCGCAGGCGGGCGCAAGCGCCCAGGCCGCCCCCGGCACCTCGCCCGATCCGGACCTCAAAGTGCGAACGGCGTTGGACCGCGCCGCGACGCGCATTGCCGGGCGATTCGATGCGCAGCCCGCGGTGGAGGCGTCGATCAGGGGAACGATGGGTCGGACGTACAGGGATCTGGGCTTGTATCCGGAGGCACAGGTTCAGCTGCAGCGGGCGCTGGACCTCCGCCAACGAGTCCAGGGTGCAGATCATCCCGAGACGCTGACGGCAATCACCGAGTTGACGAATCTACTCCAGCTTCAAGGGAAGTATGCGGATGCGGAGCGCTTGTATCGTCGAGTACCCGGACACGCTTCGGCGCACGGTCGGTCCGTTGAAGTCCGAGACGCTGGACAGCGTCGACATGCTGGCGACCGTGTATTGGAGGCAAGGCAAGTACGCGGAGGCCCACCCCCTGTTCGAGAGGGTCCTCGACGCTCGACGAAAAACGCTCGGCGCGGAGCATCCCGAGACGATTAACAGCCTGAACAACCTGGCGCTGTTGTATCGGGATCAGCGCGAGTCTGCGCGAGCCGAGCCCCTCTTCGTCCAGGCAGTGGATCTGTCCCGTCGCGTGCGCGGTGAGGAGCATCCACAAACCCTCATCCTCATGAATAACCTGGCGCTCGTGTACGGCGATCAGCGCAAGTACACCGACGCTGAACCGCTGACAGTCCGGGTCCTCGAGATCCGGCGCCGCGTGCTCGGTGACAAGCACCCCATGACGCTGACCAGCATGAGAGACCTCGCGACGCTGCTTGACGCACAGGGCAGGATTGCGGAAGCCGAACCGCTCTTCGTCGAGGCGCTCGAGGGCATGCGCGGCGTCGTCAGCGACGATCATCCGGATCGACTCCGCGCCCTGAGCGGGCTCGCGGTGATCCGCGTGAGGCAGCACCGCTATTCCGAAGCGGAGCCGCTGCTTACTCAGGTCCTGGAGGCGAGGCGTCGAGTCCTCACGTCAGAACACCTGGCTATGTCGGAGTCGATGATCAACCTGGCAATCACGTACCAGTATCAGGGCAAGTATGCCCAGGCCGAGCCCCTGCTTGTCGAACGACTCGACAAACTGCGCCGCGCGCTGGGTGAGCAGGACCCACGGACGATCTTCGCAGCCTACGACCTGGCCGTGCTGTACCGCGTAACTGGCAAGTACGCGGAAGCCCACACAGCGTCGACGAAGGCACTGGAGGTCGCGCGGCGCGCGTTCGGCGAGGAGCATCCGGGGACGCAGTCCATCGAGACCAACCTGGCGATGCTGTACTACCAGCAAGGCAAGTACGCGGAGGCCGACGCGCTTCTGAGCGACATCCTCGACATCCGCCGCCGCAAGCTGCGACCCGACCATGCCGACACGATCAGCGCGATGGCGGCGCTGGGTCTGGTCCGCGTTCAGCAGCAGAAGTTCGCCGACGCCGAGTCGATTCTGCGTGAGGCGCTCGCCGGCTACGAAAAGACCAGCCCCAACGTCTGGCAGCGCTACCGTTGCCAGAGTGTTCTGGGGGCCAGTCTGGCCGGTCAGGGAAAGTATCAAGAGGCCGAGCCGCTGGTACTCGGGGGCTACCAGGGGATTATCGAGCGCGCCGCGGCCATTATTCACCAGGATCGGTCGGTCACCAGCGATGCCGCAAGGCGGATCGTCGGCCTGTATCTGGCCTGGGGAAAGCCGGAGAAGGCGGCCGAATGGCAGCTCCGTGCGAACAACATGCCGGGTGCGGACAAGAACTGACGAATCAGAATCCGCCGGCGATCAATCGCTCGCGGCCGGTGGCCACCTCATAGATGAACACCCCGTAGTTGTTGGCGACCTTCTTCGTGTAGGCGTAGAACCGTCCGTCGAGCGACCGGCTCCAGTCCTTCGTTTTCAGCAGCGACTGATCCTCGGCGCGCCGCACGTTGGTGCCATCGAGGTCCATCGAGAAGACCGCTTCCGTCGACCTCGGGCCCGAAATGAAGTGCGCAGTCTTGCCGTCGGTGCTCCAGGTCAGGCAGCAATCGGGGACGTCATTGCGCGTGAGCGTTTTCTTTTCCGATCCATCCGGGCGCAGGAGGACGATCTCCTGGCCTGCCTCCGCCTTCGCCATGTCGCCCTCCGCCATTTCCTTCCACGTGCGTTTGACCGCGGGTTGCTGGGTCGCGGCGATCCAGCGGCCATCGGGCGTCCATTGCGGCCCGAAGGTACTGAAGTCCGGCCCCGACAGCTCCTTCAACCCGGTGCCGTCGCGCCGAATCACATAGATCTGTTCGGCAAAGAGCGCGTTGTCCGGCCGCCCCTGAAATGCAATCCACTGGCCGTCCGGGGAGAAGAAGGACTGATAGTAGCCGCCGCTCTTCATCCTGGTCAGCCGCGTCGGGTTCGACCCGTCGGCATTCATGATGTACAGGTCCATCTGTCCGTCGCGCTTCGACGAGAACACGATCTGCTTGCCATCCGGCGACCAGGACGGTTGCACGTCCTCCACGGGATTGGGCGTCAGTTTGCGCAGGCCTGAGCCGTCGGCATGGATGCTGTAGACGGCGTAGCCCTTGTCCTTCAGATCCGCATTCGACTCGAACACGAGCGACTTTCCATCGGGCGACCACTGGGGGTTGTAATACGCGATCTGCCGCGGCTTGTCGCCGCCGACGACTTCGCGCTCGTGGCCGCTGGCGATATCGCGAACGAAGACGCCGCTCCGGTCGTCCACGACTTTCGTGTACGTGGCCAGACGCCCGTCCGCCGAGACGCTGGGCGAGAAGCCTTCGGCGTCCATGACGCGGCGCGCGTCGGATCCGTCGGCCGCCATCGAGAACAGTTCCTGCTTCCCGTTCCGGCTGGACGTAAAGAAGATGCGCTGCACGCCGCCGGCCCAGCTCGGACTGGCGTCCGCGACGTCGTTGCCGGTCAGGTTCTGCAATCCCTGGCCGTCGACGTTGACGGCCATGATTTCAGAGGACGCGCGCCGTTTCGCATGATCCTCGGGCGTCAGCTCGCGCCAGTCGGTCTTGGGTGGAAACTCACGCGTGAACACGACGCGATCGTTCGAGATGAACACCGGCGCCTGATCGTTGCCCGGCCCGCTCGTGATCAGGCGTTGTCCGGTTCCGTCAGCGGACGCGACGGAGAGGTCGCGCCAGTCCGCGGGGAGCGCGGTGGTCGCGGTCCACGCGACGCGCGCGCCGTTCGGGGAAAACGCAGGGGCGGCGTCTGGTCGCGGGCCCGTGCTGATCGTCCGCCGTGCCGTACCGTCCGCCGCCATGATCTGGATTTTTGGCGAGCCGCCCGTGTCGGACGTGAAGGTGATGAAGCGGCCGTCCGCCGACCATTGCGGCTGAGCGTCGTTCTGCTTCGCGTCGGTCAGCCGTTTCAACCCGCTGCCGTCCAGGTTGATCGTGTAGACGGCCGGCTTGCCGTCCCGCGTCGACTCGAAGATCAGCGACCGGCCGTCCGGCGCAAAGCGCGGATTGTAGTAGCGCGCCGGCTGTGTCTGGGCGGCGGGGCCGAGCACCGACAGACCGAGCAGCAGGACGACGATCAGCGAGCGAGCTGACATGGGCGCTCCTTGGGAACGCCTGTCATTGTAGACATCCGACAGGAGAATGTCTACCGCGCTATCGGCGCGTCACGTGAGCGGCCACGGCGAGCCACTGCCCGTTCCGCCGGACCCACACATCCGTGTAGCGGCCGGCGCCCGGCGCACCGTCCGGCTGCGTGAACGTCGTCCTCGCGTGCACAATCGCGAAGTCGTTCATCACCCGGACGTTCACGTCGTGGACCTCGAGGTTGCCGATCGTGGCCGGCCTCGCCGTGCGTTCCAGGAACTCCGCCCGGTCGATGAGCGTTCCATCCGGCAGCGTGCAGAGGAAGTCGTCCGCGAGGATCTCCCGAAAGCGGTTCAGGTTCGAGGTTTTCACCGATTCGATGTAGTCGTCGTTGAGCCGGAGCAGCGCGTCCAGGTCGGCCGCCCGATTGTCAGTCTGCGTAGGCATGCGAAGACCCCTCAGCGTCGTGTCGTCGACGCGAATGACAATGGTGGTGTAGCTCACGATGGCCGCGAGGATGTCGGCCCGCGGTCCGCTGCGCCATTCGTCGCTGCCGTAGAACGCGTCCTCGATCCGGGTCCGGTCGTCCAGGCTGTCGAACGCGCGCATCAACATCCACGAGTCGCTGTCGTGCAGGGAGGGCCCGAACGCGACGACATCCACCTTCCACTTCGTCAGCAGCGGCAGCGCCTGGCCGAGGAACAGCGCGTGGAAGCGGTCGCGGGTGCCGGGTTTGAGGTTGTAGGACCGGACTTCGAGCACACGCGTGCTGCTCGACGACCGGTTCAGCGCGCTGCTGGGTGGATGCGGCCGCCAGCAGCGTAAGCGCGGCCAGCGCGGGGACGGTGGTCATCTTCGCGGATCGTGGCCGCGTCCCGGGTCCGCGGGCTATCACAAAGTTTCGCCGCGGCTCCGCTGCGGCGGTGAGCCACGGATGGTGTCCGTGGTGTCCGTGTTGTCCGTGGTTGTTATCCGCGACTGTGGTCCGCGGCCGCAGGCCGCGGCTGCGCCCCGTCGTGGAGCCGATCGAGCAACTGATCGAACTCCGGCCGTCCGCGGTAGGTGTCGAGGAGCCACCGGTTGGTGGCGACGACCGAGAACGGCGCGGCGCCGCCATCGACACAGGCGGCCAGCGTCGTCTGAACGCCGGACGGATCGCCCAGGCCCAGCTGCACGGATAGATGCGCGACCGGGACGACGTATTCGCCGCGGCTTTGTCGCTCGGTCAGTTCATCGCCCAGCCGCCGCGCATCGGCGAGGCGTCCGGCGCGCCCGTACACCATCCCGAGCACGCCGATGTAGATGGGTGCGCGCGTCCGCGCGACGACCTGCTCCGCGGCGGCGATGGCGTCCTCATGGCGGCCGGCCATGAGCAGCGCGACGGTCAACGGCCAGCGCGGGCCCAGCGACATCCGGCTGAAGCTCGAGCGCCTGACGCGCATGCCGCTCGGCCGCGGCGAAGTCGCCCATCGCGCATTCGGCGGATGCGGCGAGGAAGTGCACGACCGATGAATGCGGATCCAGCTCCAGCGCGCGACCGAGTCGACTTCGGGCCTCGCCGTACTGGTACTCGGTCGCGAGGAATAGCGCGAAGTACACCTCGAACATCGCCGTCCGCGAGCTCAGCGCGAGCGCCTGCTGAAACGGTTCGCGCGCCGCCCGCCAGTGCCGCTCGAAGTAGAACTCGTAGAGCGCCTTGGAAAAATGCGCTTCCGGCAGGGAGGGGTCCAGCGCCAGCGCCTTCGTGACCGCTTCGAGCGCGCGCGGCTGGCTGTGTTCGAACGGCGTCCAACCGTACACCCGCAGGATCGAGTAACAGTCAGCGAGGCCCGCGTACGCCAGCGCATACTGCGGATCCAGCGCGATCGCGTCCTCGAAGTACCGGATTGCCATGCCGAACACGGCAGGGGAGCGCTGGTTCCAGAAGTATCGACCTCTCAGGTACAGGTCGTACGCGTGGAGATTCTCGGTCGGGCGGCGCACGGCGGCACGCGCGTCGACCGCGAGCGCGGGCGCGAGCGCGCTGACGATCGATGTCACGATCTCGTCCTGGACGTCGAACACGTCGGCCATCTCCCGGTCGTAGCGCCCCGACCAGATGTGATAGCCGTCCTCGACGTTCGTCAGCTGCACGGTGATGCGCAGCCGGCTGCCCGCGCGTCGAACGCTGCCCTCGAGCACCGAGCCGACCCCGAGCTCGCGGCCGATTTCGCGGATGTCGGCCTGCTGTCCGCGAAACCGGAACGACGAGGTACGCGATGCGACCCGGAGACCAGTCAGGCGCGTCAGCGCGTTGACGAGATCCTCCGAGAGCCCGTCGCTGAAGTACTGGTTGTCAGCCTCCGCGCTCAGGTTGGCAAATGGCAGCACGGCAATCGACGTCGGCGCGGGGCTGGCGGCCGCCGGCGTCGCCCCTGGCCGAACGTCGGAGATCGACTCGAGGGCGACCGCGAGCGCCTGGGCCGACGTGAACCGCTGGCCGGCGTCCTTCTCCAGGCAGCGCCTGACGATCGCAGCGAGGCCGGGCGGCGTGTCCGTGCTGAAGATCAAGGCGGACGGCGGCTCGCTCAGGATCGCGCTCATCGTGTCCGCCGGAGTGGCGCCGCGAAAGGCCCGCCGACCGGTGAGCATCTCGAAGAGAATTGCGCCGCACGCGAAGAGATCGGCGCGATGGTCGACCTCGAGGCCGCGCACCTGTTCGGGCGCCATGTACCCGAGCGTTCCTAGAATCGTCCCACGGAGCGTGTGGAGCCGCGTGATCGACGTGTCGCCCTCATCGAAATGGCGGACGGGCTTCGCCAGGCCGAAGTCCAGGAGCTTGAGCTGACCCTCGGTCGTGATGAACAGGTTCTCCGGCTTCAGGTCGCGATGGACGATGCCGGCGGCATGAGCGGCGGCAAGGCCGGCCACCATCTGCAGCGCCAGCGAGAGCGTTCGTGGCGTGCCGATCGGGCCCCGCTCGAGCAGGTTGCGAAGCGTCTCGCCGTTCAACAGCTCCGTGACGAGGAAGGGCACCGCGCCGACGCCGACGTCGAAGATCGCCACCACGTTCGGGTGCGACAGCGCCGCGACGGCTCGTGCTTCCTGTTCGAAGCGGCTCAGCCGCTCGGGGTCCGCGACCGCGCCTTCCGAGAGGACTTTGATCGCGACGTCCCGGCCGAGCCGGAGGTCGCGCGCGCGATACACCTCGCCCATGCCGCCCGCGCCAAGCGGCGCGACGATCTCGTACGGACCGAGCCGGCTTCCAGCCTCCAGCGCCATCGAATCAGGTCACAGCGTAATCCACGCTCGCCTGCGCTATCAAAATCTTTGGGTGGCGCCTCTTCCAGGAGGAAACCGGTTCCGCCGTCCGAGCGTCTGTTAAGGCTGACGCTCGTTCGGCGGTGCGAGCGAGCGAGGCGAGCGAGCCACGGGATCGGAGCGCGCCGGCGAAGCGGCGCGCGAGAGAGCGTGTAGGGGAGTCCGAGGGGCGAAGCCCCTCGGATAGAATAGAAACCAGCCACCGGAGCCATGCACGTGAGCACAATGACGCGAACACGGTTGATGCAGTCCGGCGTCGGGCTCGTCGAGAACCTTCGGAGCGCCGGCGCGCAGCCGGCGAATGGCCACAAGGACTATTCTCCGGCGTTCCAGGTCTGCCTGCCATATCGCGGCCTGTTCGTCTGGCATGTGGGTGACGACGACGTCATCGGCGACGCCAACCAGGTGTTGTTCGTGACCGGGGGCGAGAGTTTCCACCTGACCCAGCCGACGGCCGGTCAGTATGCGGAGCTGATCATCACACCGGATCCGGAGATCCTGGGCGAACTCGTCCACGACTCTCCGGATCGGCTGGCGCGCCATCCGTTGTTCCGCCGGCGCAGCCGCCGCGCGGATCTGGCGCTCCTGCGTCTTCGCGCGCGGTACCTGCACGGTGCCACGCACGGCAACGGTGACGTCGTCGCGGCCGAGGAGCTCGTGATGGGCCTGCTGCGCGCGGCGCTCGCGGTCGACGATCGCTTCTGTGATGCGAGTCGTCCGACGCGCCGCCTGATCGGGCGGACGAAAGAGTTCCTCGAAGGACGCCTGTCCGATCCGATCAGGCTGACGGACGTCGCGCGGGCGGTTGGCGCATCACCCGCGTACCTCACTGATGTGTTCCGGCGGGTCGAAGGCATCCCGTTGCACCGGTATCTGACGCAGCTGCGGCTGGGTCGTGCCCTGGTCGAGCTCCCGCACAGCGACGACCTCACGACCCTCGCGCTCGATCTGGGCTTCTCCAGCCACAGCCACTTCACGTCGGCGTTCCGGCGTGCGATAGGCTGCACGCCGTCCGAGTTCCGCGCATCGACTCGCAGGCCGCGCGAGACGCGCCCGCACCACGAGAGCGCGTCGGTTACGCACCGTCGACGAACGCCCCCCGACGATCGTCTGACGTGGTCGGTAGCCTACTCGAGGAGGAACCTCGTGAGCGATTGAACATACAGCTCCGGTGCCGTTGTCATGCCTTCATGCGCCTGGCCCGCGAGCACCTCGATGCGGACGTCTGGGAGCGCTGCGGCGAGCGCGTCCGTCGCGTACAGGTCGCGGCGGCTCTCCGATCCGATCTGCAGGAGAACGGGGCACCCGAGGCTGTGAAAACGCTCGGCGCTGAAGTCGTATCGGCTGAGGGCGCGAAGATCGCCGAGCGATGCCCTCGCGTCGCTGATGATCGGCGGCCAGAGGTCCGTGGCGCGAAGCGCCTCGAGCTCCGCAACCGGAACGAAGAGCCTGTCACGGAAGAATGTCATCGCGAAGTCGTCCCATGCGCCCGCCGCCGCCAGCCGTTCCAGCGGAACCATCGCATCCGGTGATACCACCCGCGGCCACGCGGGCTCGTACAGCACGAGTCTCCGTACTCGATCCGGCACCATCGCGGCCGCTGCCAGGCTGCACTGCGCGCCGTACGAGTGGCCGACCAGAAACACCGGCTCGCCAAGACTCTCGATCACCGCGACGACGTCCCGCGCCTCTTCATCGACGCTGTGGCCTTCGGTCGCGTCGGTCTCGCCTCGCCCTCTTCGTGCGATGGTGCAGATCGTGAACTGACGTCGCAACATCGGTGTGACGAACTCCCAGTTGGTGTGATGGTCGCTGAAGCCACCATGGACCAGTACCAGCGGCGGACCGCTGCCGTCCTGATCGAACGAGACGCGCGCGCCGCTTGGCGAGATGACGTGCTTCAACGTGCCCTCCCTACCGGACAAGACGACTGTGGCGGGAAAGAGTTCAGGGCGCTCTTGACGCGCCGGACCGCTGGTGCAACGCTATGCTACGTATGAGTCTCACATCCTCGCATTTTTCTCCAGTTCAACCGACGCGCCGGCAGTTCCTCACGAGGGGATTCGCGTGTGCCGGTGGCGCCCTCATCGCTCCGGCGCTTCCCGCGTGGATCGCCAGGCCGCTCGGCGCCGGGCTGCAGCAGGCCGCCGCGGATCCGCTCGCGCAGATGCGCGCCCAGCTGGGCGCGATCCCGATCGAGACCTCGAAACTCGGCGATCGATTGACGCTTCTCTCCGGTCCGGGCGGGAACGTCGTCGTGCTCGACGGCCCCGATGGAAAGGTCGTCGTCGATAGCTTCGTGCAGCCGGCGTGGACCGCGCTCAAGCAGGCGCTCGACGGCATGGGGAACACGAAGATCACGTCGCTCATCGACACCCACTGGCATTTCGACCATACCGACAACAACGAGAATTTCCGCAAGGCTGGGGCCGCCATCGTGGCGCACGAGAACACGAAGAAGCGCATGTCGCAGACCCACGAGCTGCTGGGCATGAAGTTTCCGGCCTCGCCGCCCGACGCGCTGCCGACGCAGACGTTCGCGGGGAAGCACGCGATGGCCGCCAACGGCGAGCAGCTCGCGCTGAGCCACGTTCCGCCCGCGCACACCGATACGGACATCATCATCCGGTATCAGAAGGCGAACGTGTTGCACATGGGCGACCTGTTCTTCAACGGGTTCTATCCGTTCATCGACGGCGGGACCGGCGGGAGCATCAACGGGATGATCGCGGCCGCCGCGAGCACGCTGAAGATGGTGGACGCGCAGACGAAGATCGTCCCGGGTCACGGTCCGCTGGGCGATCGCGACGCGCTGTCGCGGTTCCACGACATGATGGTCACCGTCCGCGACCGCGTGCAGAAACTGAAGAAGGAAGGGAAGACGCTCGAGGAGACCGTTGCCGCGGCGCCGACGAAGGATCTGGACGCGACGTGGGGCAAGGGATTCCTTCAGCCGAACCAGTTCGTCACGATCGTCTACGGCCTGCTGTAAACCATCAGCCGACCGATGCCCCGGACACTGATCGTTCTCGCGCTGTCAGCGGCCCTGTGCACCGGGGCCGCCGCACAGCGTGGCGCTCCAGCGAACGATCCCGATCGCAAAGACTGGATTCAGCTCTTCAACGGCAAGGATCTCAACGACTGGCTGGTCAAGTTCTCGCATCACGACCTGGGCGAGAACTTCAACGACACGTTCCGCGTCGAGAACGGGCTCCTTCAGGTTCGCTACGACAAGTGGACCGGGTTCAACGGTGAGTTCGGCCATCTCTTCTATCGCGAGCCGTTCTCGTACTACCTGCTCGCGGCCGAATATCGCTTCGTGGGCGAGCAGCTTCCCGCCGCGGGTCCCAAGCTTGGCTGGGCAATCCGCAACAACGGGCTGATGCTGCACGCGCCGCCGCCGAAGACGATGCTCAAGGATCAGGACTTTCCGATATCGATCGAAGTCCAGCTGCTGGGCGGCCTGAGCAACGGCAAGCCGCGGACGACCGCCAACCTCTGCACCCCCGGCACGCACGTCGTCATGAACGGCGCGCTCTTCACGCCGCACTGCGTCAACTCCACGTCGAAGACCTACGACGGCGATCAGTGGGTGCGCGTGGAGATTCTCGTCCACGGCGACGAGTTCGTGCGGCACATGATCGACGGCCAGACGGTGCTGGAATACACCAAACCGCAGATTGGCGGCGGCTCCGCGTCACCGACCGATCCTGCGGTGAAGGTGGATGGCAAGGCGCTGACCGCCGGCTACATCGCGATCCAGGCCGAAACGGCGCCGACGGACTTCCGCAAGATCGAGCTTCTCAATCTCGAAGGCTGCGCGAATCCCAAAGCCAGCAACTACAAGATGTACCTCGCAAAGGCCAACCCGGCCTCGTGCGCCTATTCTCGCTAGCCGCTGGCTCTAAGGCTGATGCTCGTTTCACGATGCGAGCGAGCATGGCGAGCGAGCCACGCGACCGGAGCGCGCCGGCGCCCTTCGACTTCGCTCAGGGCGTGGTGAGCATAGTCGAACCACGAAGCGGCGCGCGACCCTTCGACAGGCTCAGGGTCGCCCTGAGCGACGTCGAAGGGCGAGAGAGCGTGTGGGGGAGTCCGAGGGGCGAAGCCCCTCGGATTGGACTGGTGGGAGGACTCTGTGATGAAGACGATCGTGTTTCGTGGCAGTGTCATCGGCGCGTTTCTGCTCGTGGCCGCGTCCGCGCATGCGCAGTCGATTCGGACGTGGGTATCCGGTGTCGGTAACGACGACAGCATGTGCACTCGAACGGAACCCTGCCGAACGTTCGCCGGTGCCATCTCGAAAACCCTGGCGGGGGGTGAAATCAGCGTCCTCGATCCCGGCGCCTTCGGGACGGTGACGATCACCAAGGCTATCAGCATCTCGTCGGATCCTGCCCTGGGATCGAGCATCAACAGCAACATCAACGGCCTCCTCATCGCCGCGGGCCCCACCGACGTCGTCAGCATTCGGGGCCTGGTGATTGAGGGCGCGGGTGCCGGATTCAACGGCATCAACTTCTCGTCGGGCGGCGCGCTGCACGTTCGGAATTGCGTGATTCGCGGAAACGACCGACCCAACCCGAACGGCGAAGGGATCTTCTTCCGGCCGTCCGGGGTGAGCGACCTGTTCGTCAGCGATACGGTGATCGCGAACAACGGCACCGGCTCGGACGGCGGCGGCATCCTGATCAAGCCAACCGCGACAGGCGCGGCGACGGCGATGCTCGACAACGTGAAAATGGTGGGCAACACCTTCGGACTCAAAGCCGATGCGACGACAACCCCTGGCGGTGTGTTCGTCACGATCAGAAACAGCGTGGCGAGTGGTAACACGTTCTCGGGGCTGACTGCCATCACCGGGCCTGGCGGCGGATTTGCGTGGATCATGGTTGACCGCCTGACGTCGGCGAACAACGGCACGACCGGCGTCAAGACTGACGGCAATGGCGCGATCGTCACGGTGGGGAACTCGACGATCTCGATGAACGGGATCGGCTTTCAGTTTCTGAACGGCGGCCAGCTGCTGACGCAGGGCAACAACACGCTGTTCGGCAACGGGAGCAACGGCGCCGCGTCAGGAGTACTCCCCCCCAGCTAGGAGGTCGGAGAGCCTGAAACCCCGCGCCGGACGGGCCTGGTTTCCCGTCCGGTCCGGCTGAGCTTGCCGGCGAAGCTCTTCTGTTGTAAACTCTTCTATTACAACCCCCTTCGCGAGCTCCCCAGCCTCGCACCACGGACGCAAGTCTGTGCGTGTGCGCTCCTCTGCCAAGACAGTTTGACGGGAGGACGAGGTCATGAGGAGTTCGTTGCTGAGGCGCGCCCTGGTCGGCGCCCTTCCACTACTAATGTTGATGCCGGCGGCGGCGCATGCGCAGGCGACCCGAACCTGGGTGTCCGGCGTGGGTGACGACGCGAACCCGTGCAGCCGGACGGCGCCGTGCAAGACGTTTGCGGGCGCGATCTCGAAGACCGCGACCGGCGGTGAGATCAACGTGCTGGATCCCGGAGGCTATGGAGCCGTCACCATTACCAAGTCGATCACCATCACGGCCCCTGAGGGCTACGGCGGAATCCTCAACGCCGGAACCAACGGCGTCAACATCAATGCCCCCAACATCGTCGTTCGGATGACCGGGATCGTGATCGATGGCGCGGGCACCGGCTTGATCGGCGTCAATTTCATCCAGGGTTCCTCGCTGCACATGCACAACTGCATTATTCGCAACAACAATGCAGGGTCCGCGCTCGGCATCAAGTTCGCGCCCTCCGCCGGGACGAGCGACCTGATTCTCACGAATACGATCGTCTCGAACAACGGCACCGGCGTCACCGGAGGCGGCGTGCATCTGGCTCCGACGGGTACCGGCGCTGTCACGGCCCTGCTGCAGAACGTGACGATGACGGGCAACATCTTCGGCCTCAAGGCCGATGCGTCAACTGCGGTCAACGGCGTCTTCGCGACCGTGCGGGACTCCTCGTCCAACGCCAATAACTTTTCGGGGTTGACGGCCCTCACGGCGCCGGGCGGTGGGTTTGCCTGGATGATGGTCGATGACACGACGTCGTCGAACAACGGCACGACCGGCGTGAAGTCTGACGGCAGCGGCGCCATCGTCGTGGTGGGGAACTCGACGATTTCGATGAACGCGATCGGCTTCCAGTTCGTCAACAGCGGCCAGCTGTTGACGCAGAACAACAACACCTTGTTTGGCAACGGGAGCAACGGTGCCGCATCAGGCGTCCTGCCGCCCAGCTAGTCACGCGCGTTCGGCGTAGTTTCCAGCGGCCCGCTGATCCCCCTCAACACAGGGGCAGCGGGCCGTTTGGCCTTTCAAGCTCATCTGTTATAGAGTCCTCCCTCACCGCTGGTCGCTGCTCGGATACCCCACAGGGTCTGCTGCGTTCCCTTTCGTTGACACGTCGCCTTGGGCATCAAGGTTGCTCCCAACGCCGGGACGAGCGACCTGATTCTCTCGAATACGATCATCTCGAACAACGGGGTTGGCACGACCGGAGGCGGCGTCCACCTCGCACCGATCGGTACTGGTGCCGTCACAGCGCTGCTGCACAACGTGACGATGACCGGCAATATCTTCGGCCTCAAGGCCGACGCGTCCACTGCGGTCAACGGCGTTTTCGCGACCGTGCGGAACAGCACCTCGAACGCCAACAACTTTTCGGGGCTGACGGCCGTCACGGGGCCCACCGGTGGGTTTGCATGGATGATGGTCGATGACACGACTTCCTCGAACAACGGCACGACTGGCGTGAAGTCTGACGGCAGCGGCGCCATCGTCGTGGTGAAGAACTCGACGATTTCGATGAACGCGATCGGCTTCCAGTTCGTCAATAGCGGCCAGCTGCTGACGGCTGGCAACAACGTACTCTTTGGTAACGGCAGCAACGGCGCCGCGTCTGGCGTGCTCCCACCCAGCTAACGCAGGATTCGGTCAGCGCATACAACAGGCCCGCTGTGCCCTCGTCGACCGGGGCGGCGGGCCTGTTGCCTTTTCAAGCTCTTCTCCTGAAAGCTCATCTGTTATAGTCCTCTCCCTTTGATAGGAGGCTAGGTGTATGAAGAGCTGCCTTGTCGGGCCCGCGCTGGCCAGCGTTTCCCTCGTGCTCCTCATGTCGTCGACTGCACAAGCGCAGGCGACCCGAACCTGGGTGTCCGGCGTGGGGAACGACGCGGACCCCTGCAGCCGAACGGCGCCCTGTCAGACGTTTGCGGGCGCGATCGCGAAAACCCTGGCGGGCGGTGAGATCAACGTGTTGGATGCAGGCGGCTTTGGAACCGTCACCATCACCAAGTCGATCAGCATCATCGCGCCTGAGGGGTTCGGCGGCATCCTCAACAGCGGCACGAGCGGCGTGATCGTAAATGGCCCCAACATCGTGGTTCGACTCACGGGGATTCTGATCGATGGCGCGGGGGCGCTCCCCGGCGTGATGGGCGTCAATTTCGTCCAGGGCAGCTCGCTGCACCTTAACAACTGTGTGATTATCAATAACAAGGGCGGCGTGGCCCTCGGCATTCGCATGGCCCCCAGTGCCGGGACGGCCGACCTGATTGTCACGAATACGGTGATCTCGAACAACGGCACAGGCGTCACCGGCGGCGGCATCCACCTCGCACCGACCGGTACAGGAGCCATCACCGCGCTGCTGAAGAACGTGACGATGTCTAGCAACGTCTTCGGCCTCAAGGCCGATGCGTCAACTGCGGTCAACGGCGTCTTCGCGACCGTGCGGGACTCCTCGTCCAACGCCAACAACTTTTCGGGACTGACGGCCGTCACGGCGCCCGGGGGCGGCTTTGCCTGGATCATGGCCGAAGGCCTGACGTCGTCGAACAACGGAACCACGGGAGTGAAGTCTGATGGCACCGGCGCGATCGTCACGGTTGGCGGCTCGACGATCTCGATGAACGGCATCGGGTTTCAGTTCCTGAACGGCGGCCAGCTGCTGACGGCAGGCAACAACACACTCTTTGGCAACGGCAGCAACGGCGCTGCATCAGGCGGGCTGCCACCCAGCTAGCCCCTTGAAACCTCGCCTCCCACGGCCCGCTGGCCCCGCTCTGACCCGGGGCCGCGGGCGGTTGGGTTCAGTTCTCCTCTGCTGTAAAGTCCCTACCTCAGTCTCTTCGCAAGGCGACGCGGTTTCGGAACCGTCGCTCGTCGTCGGGTCCCGCTGATTCTCACCGTGTTGAAAGGAGCTGGGTGATGAAGAGCCGCGTTATCGAGCGTGCGTTGGCCGCCGCGTCCCTCCTACTTCTCTCGTCGTCGTTGTCGTACGCGCAGGCGATCCAAACCTGGGTGTCCGGCGTGGGAGACGACGCCAACCCGTGCACCCGGACGTTGCCGTGCAGAACGTTCTTGTCGGCATATTCGAGAACCGCAGCCAACGGCCAGATCAGCGTCCTGGATCCGGGGAGTTTCGGCGGCGTCAGTATCGGGAAATCCATCACGATTTCGGCCGATCCGGCTCTGGGCGGCATTGTGAATGCAGGCACATCTGGCATCCTGATCAGTGCCGGAGATGAAGACGTCGTCAGCATTCAGGGTCTGGTGCTGGAGGGTGGCGGGACTTTGGGGCTAACCGGCATCAGGTTCGTCCGCGGCAAGGCTCTGCACGTTCGGAACTGCGTGATTCGGGGGAACAGGACCTCAGGCGTCCTGTTTGGTTACGGCATTGCCTTCATCCCGAACGGCGTGAGCGACCTGTTCGTTGCCGATACTCTCGTGCAGAACAACGGCATCGACTCCAACGGCGGCGGCATCCTGATCAAGCCCGCCGCTACCGGTGCCGCGACGGCGATGCTCGACAACGTCCGGATGGTGGGGAACGTGTTCGGGCTCAAGGCGGACGCGACGACGTCGCCCGGTGGCGTGTTCGTAACCGTCAGGAACAGTGTCGCCAGCGGCAACGCTTTCTCGGGACTCACGGCCATCACGGCGCCCGGCGGTGGCTTCGCGTGGATCATGGCGGACCATTACACGTCAGCGAGCAACGGGACAACCGGAGTGAAATCAGACGGCAGCGGCGCGATCGTGACCGTGGGGAACTCAACGGTGTCTATGAACGGCATCGGCTTCCAAATCCTCAACGGCGGCCAGCTGCTGACCAAGGGGAACAACACGCTGTTTGGCAATGCGAGCAACGGCGCCGCATCAGGCGTGCTGCCACCCAGCTAGCCTCAACTTCCCCACCGCGTTTAATAGGCCCGCTACGCCTCCGTCGATCGGGGCGGCGGGCCTTTTGGTCTTGAACCTCTACTGTAATAAAGTCCTCCACCTCAACCGGCGGGGCAGGTTGAGAGGAGGCTAGGTTGATGAAGAGCTGCTTTGTCGGGCGTGCGCTGGTCGGCGTTTCCCTCGTGCTCCTCATGTCGTCGACGGTGCAAGCCCAGGCCACGCGAACCTGGGTGTCGGGCGTGGGGGACGACGTCAACCCCTGCAGCCGGACGGCGCCGTGCAGAACACTCGCCGGTGCGATCTCGAAGACGGCGGCGGGCGGCGAAATAAGCGTGTTGGATCCGATGGCTTTGGGCGCGGTCACGATCACCAAATCGATCAGTATTTCCGGCGATCCCAGCATGGGGAGCGCCCTGCACGGGGGTGTCAACGGCGTCCTCATCAACGCGGGTGCGACCGACGTCATCAGCCTTCAGGGGCTGATACTCGAGGGCGCGGGGACTAGCCCGGGTGCCAACGGGATCAGATTCATCGCGGGTGGAGCGCTGCATGTGCGCAACTGTGTCATTCGCAACAGCAGGTCGCCCATCGCCGGACAGGGCCACGGCATCCTCTTCCAGCCCAGCGGAGTCAGCGACCTGTTCGTCAGCGACACGTTCGTGTCGAACAACGGAACGCTCTCGAACGGCGGCGGCATCCTCATCAAACCGACGGGCTCGGGCGCCGCGACAGTGATGCTCGACAACGTGCGAATGGTGGGGAACGTCTTCGGGCTCAAGGCGGATGCGACGACGTCGCCCGGCGGCGTCTTCGTGACGATCAGGAACAGCGTCGCGAATGGCAATGCGTTCTCGGGACTGACGGCCATCACGGCGCCCGCCGGGGGCCTGGCCTGGATCATGGTCGATCGCCTGACGTCGGCCAACAACGGGACGACCGGCGTGAAATCGGACGGCTCCAACGCGATCGTGACAGTCGGGAATTCGACGATCTCGATGAACGGGATTGGTTTTCAGTCCATCAACAGCGGCCAGCTGCTGACGCAGGGCAACAACACCTTGTTTGGCAACGCGAGCAACGGCGCCGCGTCGGGGTACTGCCACCCAGCTAGTCCGGAACTGCGTCGCGGGCGGGAATGCATTTTCGGGGCTCACAGCGGTCACCGGGTCCGGTGGCGGCTTCGCCTGGATCATGGCGGACCACTACGCGTCAGCGAACAACGGGACAACAGGAGTAAAATCAGACGGCAGCGGCGCGATCGTGACCGTCGGGAACTCGACGATCTCGATGAACGGGGTCGGCTTTCTGTTCCTGAACGGCGGCCAGCTGTTGACTCAAGGCAACAACACGCTGTTTGGCAACGCGAGTAATGGCGCCGCGTCAGGCGTACTTCCGCCAAGCTGACGGAGGACCACTGGACACCGTTCTCATTCGGGGGCCCTGGTGACACGTCGTCGTGAGTCCGCCCGTCCGGGGCGTGCGGTGCTCCGGACAGGTTCCTCTCAATCGGCGCCGGCAGTCGTCGTGGCCGGCATGCATCGCTCGGGCACCTCTCTCGCTGCCTCGCTCGTCACCGCGCTTGGCTACGGGATGGGGACGAACCTGCTCCCCGCGGACCGCGCGAACGCCCGCGGCTACTTCGAGGATGTCGACTTTCTCGGTCTGGACCGTCGCATGCTGGCGGCCGCCGCGTCCGCCGACGATGGCGGCCATACCGACTGGGGATGGACCGAGAGCGAGCGTCTGGATCGCGAATGTTTTTCGCGGTTCGAAACCGAGGCGCGCGAGCTGGTGGCCAGCCGTCGCGAGGCCGGCACGCCGTGGGGCTGGAAGGATCCGCGCACCACGATGCTGCTGGACTTCTGGGATGCGATCGTTCCGGAAGCGCAGTACCTCTTTGTCTATCGGTATCCCTGGGAAGTCGCCGATTCCATGCAGCGGCTCGGGGCGGAGGTGTTTCTCCGCAGACCCGACTACGCCTACCGGATCTGGGCGGCCTACAACCGTGAACTGCTGGCGTTCCGGCGCCGCCATCCAGCGCGGTGTCTGCTCGTCAGCACCACTGCGCTGGTTCGTGAACCGGATCGACTTCGCGGCTTGCTCGAGACGCGGCCTGATTTCACGTCGATGACGGGAAACGTGAACCTGGGTGATCTGATCGGAACCGAGCTGTTTCACAGCGCGGGCGGCAGGGACCGGATGGCTGCGCTCGTCGCCGCCGTGCACCCGGCATGCCACGCGCTCCTTTCAGAGCTCGAAGCCGAAGCCGATCTGCCTGCCGGCGATGTCGAGTCGCTGCAACGGCTCGAAGCGCCCGCGGCCGCGGAGGCGCCTGCCGTCTCGGTGATCGTGCCGTGCTTCGAGCAGGGCGAATTCCTGATCGAAGCGGTCGCCAGCGTCGAGCGGTCGATCCGGGCGCCCTACGAGCTCATCGTCGTCAACGACGGGTCGCGGGACGTTCGCACCTGCGAGATCCTGGAGATCCTCAAGGACGCGGGCTATCGAGTGCTCGATCAGGAAAACAAGGGATTGGCTGGCGCGCGCAATGCCGGTCTCGCCGCCGCACGTGCGGATGTGGTGCTACCGCTCGACGCGGACAACCGGCTGCGCCCCGGCTTCGTCGAGCGTGCGCTCGACGTGCTGAATCGGGACGCGGGCGTTGCCGCCGTCTACGGCGACCGTCTGCAGTTCGGACTGCGGTCTGGCCTCGCCGACGTCGGCGACTTCGACGCCGACCGGCTCGTCAGCGCCAACTACATCGACGCGTGCGCGCTGGTGCGGACCACGGTCGCCCGGGACTGCGGCGGCTACGACGCGTACCTGCCGACTCCAGGCTGGGAAGACTGGGATCTGTGGTTGTCAATCGTTGGCCGCGGATGGCGGTTGCAGTACCTGCCGGGCGCACCCTTCGATTACCGCGTACGCCCCGGGTCCATGATCTCCGCGCTCGACGATCCCGACGTGCACTACAGAAACCACCACTATCTGCTGAGCAAGCACAGTCCTCTCCTGCTGTCGCGCGTTCAGGCCCTGCTGAACGCGTCTCACGACGCCGCGTCCAGGCTGAGCGACGCTCGAGGCGAGATCGCCATCGCCAACGCCGCGCTCGCCGAGACGCGATCGGCACTTCAGGCGACCCGCGAAGAGTCCGAGCGCGTGAAAGCCGATACGCTCAGAGTTCAGCAGGACCTGGAAAGAACGGCGACCGAGTTGACGGCGCTCAGCGATCGATGCCACGCGCTGAACGGCCAGCTCGAAGCGAAGCAGGCCGAGACCGAACGCCTGCACGCCGATCTCGCGTTGCTCGTGAGCGAGCATCAACGGCTGAGCGCCAGTCTCGCCGCGAGCCACGGCGCCATCAATGCCATCACGAACACGCTGACCTGGCGCGCGCGCGGAAAGCTTCTGAGCATTCCCGGCCTCGCCGGACTGATCGCGCTTCGACGTCAGTAGCGCTCTTCTGACGGCAGGATTCCTATCTGACGATGAGCTGCCCCTGCGCATGCCACTTGCCGCCAGGCGTACGGACCTCGAGCCAGAGCGTCCGACGGCCCGGCGGCGCCACGTACTCGAAGTCGAACGTCTCGCCCACGCCTATCACGAGTTTCGCGGGTCCGAGCTGGCAACGTTCCTGGGGAAGGGGAGCACCGTCCTTGGTCAACGGGCGCCAGGTGACCGGCCCGCTCGCCGTCTGCAGCGACACGGCGAAGATGTCGTTCGGCGTGATGTTGATCAGACGGACCCGGTGCCGCACGCCGGCTTTCCACACGAATTGCGGTTCGCGTGTGCCGTTCAGAACCGTTGGCGCGTCGAGGTCGGGTCCGCCGCGGCCGATCACGAAGACGTGGTCGGTCTGTTCATCGATGGACCTGGCATCGTCTACGACCAGCATCGCGCCGTAGAGCCCTGACGTCAGCTGCCGGTTGTCGTGAAGGTGCGTGTGGTACATGAACGTGCCGGTTCGCGGCGGCGTGAATCGCACCCAGAACGACCCGCCGGGCTCGATGAGCGGCGTCACACGCTGGCCGACGCCGCTCCAGCCGTGGACGCCGTCGTAGAAGCTGTCGAGCTCCATGCCGTGCCAGTGAATCGCGGTCGCTTCAGGAAGATTGTTCACGAGCGCGATCTCGACCGGTTCGCTGCGTTTCAGCACGAGCGTCGGTCCGGGCACGGGCACGTGTTCCGGTCCCTTGTCAGAGTCGCCCAGCACGAATCCATACGCCGGCGCGTCGCCGTAGCGCTTCGGCTCGCTTTGCATGACGAGCGTCAGCTGCCGGGCGGGCGCCCTCGCACCGACTGCTGCCGGCGCTGACTGCGTTTCATGTCCAGTCACAGTGATGCCGACAACAAGGCCCGTCATTCCCGCCGACAACTGGTGATCGGCGTGACGTGCCGCTCTGCGGACGTGGCGATCCATCCACGGCGAGCGTCGGTGACACGTGCAACATCACGTGACAGTGAAACAGCCAGTTGCCCACGCGTTCCGGAATCCACGTCATCGCCATCGTCGAGCCCGGCTGCATGACCTGCGTGACGACGCGCTGGCGCTTGCCCGGGTCGAAGCGAGCGTCCCGCACGCCGTCGCCGAGGCTGTCGATCTCGAAGTAGAACCCGTGGAGGTGCATCGGATGCACCTGCGAGCTCAGGTTGACGACCCGCCAGCGGACGCTCTCGTTCACGCCGTACGTCAGCCGCTCCGTGTGCGGCCACGCGAGGCCGTTGACGAAGAACTGCACGTCGGGCTTCATCGCGAGAAACGTGCGGCCCGGATCGTCCTGGGTCGCGACGTGCTGCAATTGCTCGCGCGTGATGCTGGTCCAGTCCGTGATCACGAGGACGCGGTCCGACTCCGGCGTCGTGCCCACCGCATCGACGATGAAGGCGCCTGAGAGCTGCGTATCGTCCGCCGCACGGAACGGCAGCGGCATGCCCATTGTCGTCGCCCAGTAGTGGTAGGTGCCGGCGCGACCGGTCTTGAAACGCACGTCGCGCGTCTCTCCCGCCGGGACGTCGAACGGGGCGCATGCGTCGCCGGTTCGTTCGCAGAAGCCGTGCACGCGCATGAGCGCGGGAAGCTCGTTGCGAACGCTGACCACGATCTCTGTGCCCTCGGGGACGCGGATGAGCGGCGCCGGCGCGGTCAGCGCTCCCGTGGCCTCGCCAAAGGCATCGACCTGGAGCGCGGGGCCCGACTTGCCTTCGGGCCGCCACGTTCCGACAGCCGCGCGAAGATCGAGCGTCAGGACATCGTTCACGAGCGTGCCGGCCGGGTTGCGGTTATCGTTCGGAATGACGTCGACCGTCTTGACCTGACGCGAAGCCGCTGACTCACTTGTGTCGGGTACCTGAAGCGCGCCCGACAACGCGCAAACGGCGGCGAGAACCCCTGCTATCCCACCGGACTGAAGAGCGACCATCTCTGTGACCCCTTTGTGGCCCTGGACAAAGAACTCAGGGTAGCGTCCGGCGCTCCGGCGGGTCATGAGGGAACCGTTAGGCTTCGGTCAGCATTGACGCGCGTGTCGTTTATGGTCCAAATCCGTCAAGTCGGACGTCTCCGGGCGCCTCTTGTCCCAGAGGCGTAGCGCCAGGCGGGCCAGAGCCGACAGAATTCCCGGCATGATTCGCAACATCCTGATCGCCGGTCTGCTGTGCGCGTCCGCGTCAACAGCGAGCGCGCAGCTGCGTTTCCTGTATCCGGCGCCGGCGGCCGACACGTTCTCGATTACGCGCGACGTGCAGTATGGCGTCTCCGGCGATACCGCGTTGAAGATGGATGTTTTCAGTCCGCGCGGCAGCGCCGGGCCGAAGCCCGTGCTGATTTTCTTCAACCGCGCAGTCGGAGACGATCGACGCAACGCGTTCTACGCCGGCTGGGCGCAGACGACGGCCTCGAAGGGTGTGGTCGCCATCCTTCCGGATCTCCGACCGGGTACGGAAGCCCAGGACTTCAATCTGCTTGTCCCGTACCTGACGCAGCACGCCGGCGAGCTCGGCATCGACCGTGACGCGATTGCCGTCTACGCCGGCTCCGGCAACGTGTCCACGGCGTTTCCCCTCGTCGAAGATCCAGCTCAGACGTCGATCCGGGCCGCCGTCATGTATTACGGATCCGCGACGCTGACGGGGTTCCGTCGTGACCTGCCAGTGCTCTACGTGCGGGCCGGCCTCGATCGTCCCGAGGTCAATCAGAGCATCACGGCGATCGCATCGCGAGCGATCGCGGACAACGCGCCCGTCAGGCTGTTGAACCATCCGTATGGTCACCATGCGTTCGAGATGCGAGACGATGACTTCCTGACGCGGGCCATCATCGACGAGACGATTGCGTTCGTGAAGCAGGTGACGGCGGCCGAGTACCAGGCGGCGGTTCGCGTCAGGCTCGTGGAGGCGACCGCGGCGGGTGACGTCCAGAACGGCAATTTCGCCGAGGCGGTGAAGACCTACGCGCCGCTCGTCAGCGCGCGGCCAGACGACGCGACGCTCCGGCTCGCGTACGGCGAGGCGCTGCTCGGCGACCGGCAGTTCGCAGCGGCGTGCAGCGAATTCGAGAAGCTCAAGGGCAAGGGTCTCGGGTATCGCGACCTCGGCTTGCCGGCTGCGCGCGCGTGCATGCAGAAGGGCGATGCCGACGCCGCCATCGACTGGCTCCGCTCGATTCCGGTGCGCTTCCTCCCGCCATCCGTCGCAAAGGAGCCGGTGTTCGCCTCTATCCAGGAACGGCCGGACTTCCAGGCGCTGTTCAAGCCCCGGTAGTTCCCTTTCGTCCTATTGCGGGGGACGCGGCTTTGGTGAATGCTGGTTCAGATCACCATGACAGTCGTGTCCCTGCGCGAGCGGATGGCCCGGGCCGGATTCAGCCCTGGGCACGTCGCCGACATCGGCATTCAGGTCGCCGCCGCCCTGGGGACCTTTCACTCGGCCGGCACGACGCACGGCCAGCTCACCCTCGACACCGTCGGGATTCGCCGGGACGGGTCGGTGGACATAGGTCCCGCGCTGCCCGAAGGGGCGGCGTCCGGTACTTCGAGCTTCTCGTCTCCCGAGCAGGTGCGCGGCGCCGCCGTCGATGCGCGGAGCGACGTCTGGAGCCTCGGCGCCCTGCTTTACACGCTCGTGACGAGCCGGCACCCGTTCGAAGGCGCGACGCCCGAACTTCTCGCGAACGCGATTGTCGGCACCGAGCCCGGCGCACTGACCCGCTTTGCGCCGGACGCGCCGGCCGAACTCGAGCGGATCGTCACGAAGGCGCTCCGCAAGGATCCGGGGCAGAGGTATCCGAGCGTCAAGGGTCTCGAGCTGGACCTCAGGGCTCTCAGGGAGCAGCTCGGTCCCGAGACCGAGCCGTTGTTTGTGGGCGTCGCGCGGCCTCGCTCAGGCCGCCGCTCGTGGGTTGCTGCCGCCGGGCTCCTGGCCGCGATCGCCATCGGGTATCTGGCGTACGCCGGCGTCATCAGTCGCCGGGCTCCGTCAGGCATCAACTCGCTCGCGGTGCTACCGTTCCAGAACCTGAGCAACGATCCCGGCAAGGACTATCTGTCCGACGGCATCACCGAGAGTGTCATCAACCGGCTGTCGCAGCTGCCCGGTGTGAAAGTCATCGCGAACAGCTCGTCGTCGCGCTATCGCGGCAAGGACGCGAACCCGCAGGACGTGGCCCGCGCGCTGGACACCGCGGGGATTCTCGCCGGCCGGATTTCCGAGCGGGGAGGCGCGCTCGCCATCAGCGTGGAATTGATCGATGGCCGGGATAGCACGCTCGTGTGGGGCGAGCAGTACACGCGTCAGGCTCCGGACCTCATGCAGGTCCCGACGGAGATCTCGAGGCAGATTGCCGAGGCCCTGCGGCTTCGCCTGACGAGTACGGAACAGGGTCAGCTCGCCAGGCGCGAGACCGTCAATCCCGAGGCGTACGAGCTGCTGCTCCGAGGGCGCTTCCATCGATCCAAAGGCAGCACGCAGGATCGAATGAAGGCGACCGAGTACTTCACGAAAGCGATCGCCGTCGATCCGTCTTATGCTGCGGCGCACGCCGAGCTCGCGGATCATTACCGGAATCTCGTCAACAGCAGCATCCTCGATCCGAAGGTGTACCTGCCGTTGGCGGAACAGGCCGCTCAGAGAGCACTCGAATTAGACGAGGGGCTTGCCGAGGCGCACTACGCGCTGGCCAACCTCAAGACGCACCTGTGGCAGTGGGACGCTGCGGATCGCGGTTACCGGCGCGCCATCGAGCTCAACCCGAACCTCGCGCTGGCCCGCCGGTGGTACGCGTCGTATCTCAGGTTGATGGGCCGCCACGAGGAGGCGATCGCCGAAATCGAGCGCGCGCGCGCACTCGATCCGCTCTCGCCGGTCGTCAACGCGACCGTCGGCTACATCCTTTTCAACGCGCGGCAGTACGACCGTGCGATTGCCTCGTTGAACAAGACGCTCGAAATCGATCGCACGTACTCATATCCGTACGTGCTGCTTGGCTACACGTATGCGGCACAGGGACGCTATTCCGACGCGATCGCTTCGTACCAGGAGGCCATCAAGCGCGGCCGCAGCACGCCGAGCACGCAGATCTTCCTCGGCGCCGCTTACGCGCGCGCGGGCGACCGTGAGCGGGCGCGGGCGATCCTCAAGGAGCTGCAGACAGGCGAGGAGTACGTGTCGCCGGGTGAACTCGCCGTCCTGTACGCCGCTCTCGACGAGAAGGGTCAGGCGTTCGCCTCGCTCGAGCGCGCGTACGAGGCCCACGATCCCCAACTGCAGTACATCGGCGTCAGCCCCGCCTTCGACTCCCTGCGATCGGATCCCCAATTCGCTGATCTCGTGCGTCGCGTGGGCCTGTCCCGTTGAGGGAATCCTCGTGAAGGCGTGGTAGCCTTCGAGACGGCATGGCGATCGCGCCAGGTACCAGACTCGGTCACTACGAGATTCGGTCCCTTCAGGGAGCGGGCGGGATGGGGAGGTCTATCTCGCCCAGGACCTCACGCTGCATCGACCGGTGGCGCTCAAGTTCCTGCGCGTCGCCCTCACGACCAAGAAAGAGCGGCTCATGAGGTTCGAGCGCGAGGCGCATGCCGTCTCGGGCCTCAACCACCCCAACATCCTGACGATTTACGAGATCGCCCACGATCAGGGGCACGATTTCATCGTCACCGAATTCATCGACGGCGAACCGCTGCAGCAAATGCTGGAGCGTGGCCGGCTCACGACGCTCGACATCCTCGACATCGCCAGCCAGGTCGCGTCCGCGCTCGCCGCGGCGCACGCCGCAGGCATCGTCCATCGCGACATCAAGCCGGACAACATCATGGTCCGGCAGGACCGGCTCGTGAAGGTCCTCGACTTCGGCCTGGCGAAGCTCAACGATCCGGAAGGTGGACGCCAGGGCACGCCGGAAGTGACGCAATCCATCCAGATGACCAGGCCTGGTCTGGTGGTCGGCACGCCGGCGTTCATGTCACCGGAGCAGGCCCGCGGGCTGACGGTCGATGCTCGCACGGACATCTGGAGCCTCGGCGTCGTGCTCTACTCGATGGTGACCGGCAAGGCGGCCTTCGATGGCGACACGCCGAGCGATCTGATTGCCGCCATCCTGACGACGGAGCCGGCGCCGCTGCTCGAGTCGGTTCCCGACACGCCTCCTGAGCTTTCGCGAATCGTGAGCACGGCACTCCGCAAAAGCGTGGACGAGCGTTATCAGGCGATGCAGGATCTCGCGCTCGACCTGAAAGCGCTCAAGCAGCGGCTGGAGTTCGACGCCGAGCTCGAGCGAACAGGCGCCCGGCCCGCGAAAAGCACGACCCAGGTGACGCCCGCCACGACACAACCGACGCCGTCCGCCAGGCCGGCGCCGGCCGTCGTGACAAGGCCGCCGCGTCGGATGTGGCTCCTGACGTCCGCAGCGCTCGTGGCTGCAGTGGCTGTGGGGTACGGCGCTTATGCGCGCTTCTGGCCGGCGAGCGGCGCGGCCGGCATCACCTCGCTCGCGGTGCTTCCGCTGAAGAACGTCAGCAACGATCCGGAACAGGACTATCTGTCGGACGGCATCACGGAGAGCCTCATCAATCGTCTCTCGCAGTTGCCCGGCGTGAAGGTCATCGCCAACAGCTCGTCATCGACCTACAAGGGCAAGGACGTCAGTCCCAAAGACGTCGGGAAGGCACTGGATGTCACCGGCGTGCTCGCGGGCCGCGTGTCGCGGCTCGGAGATTCTCTGACGATCAGCGTCGAATTGATCGACGCGCGCGACCAGACGCTGGCGTGGGGGGAGCGATACGTTCGCAAAACCGCCGACATGATGCAGGTGCAAGCCGATGTGTCGCGGGAGATTGCCGAAACGCTGCGCGTACATCTGACCGCGGGTCAGGAGCGGCAGCTCACGACAAAAGAGACGGTCAACTCGGAGGCGTACCAGCTCCTGCTCAAAGGCCGCTTCCATCGATCGAAGGGCGGCACGGACGATCGGACGCGCGCGGCCGAGTACTTCCGTCAGGCCATCGCGATCGATCCCCGCTACGCGCTGGCCCACGCCGAGCTCTCCGACATCTACCGAAGCCTGATCGGCAGCGGCACGCTGGCGCCGAGCGAATTCCAGCCGAAGGCGGAAGAGGCGGCGCTCAAATCGCTCGAGCTCGACGAGCAACTCGCGGAAGGACACTACGCGCTCGCCAATCTCCGTACCTACGCCTGGCAGTGGGCGGAAGCGGAGAAGAGCTACAAGCGCGCCATCGAGCTGAATCCGAACCTGGCGCTGGCGCGGCGCTGGTACGCGTCGTACCTGCGGCTCATGAGTCGGCACGAGCTCGCCATCGCGGAAATCGAACGCGCGCGAGCGCTCGATCCCTTGTCGCCGGGATTGAACGCCACGGTCGGCTACCTTTTGTACAACGCGCGCCGTTACGACGATGCGATTGCATCGCTGACCAGGACGCTCGAGCTCGATCGCAACTATCCCTACACGCACCTGTTCCTCGGGTTTGCCTATGCGGCGAAGGAAAGGCATGGGGACGCCATTGCGGCGGTGCAGCAGGCCATCACGCTCGGCCTCGACACGCCCAGTACCCAGATCGTTCTCGGCTCGACGTATGCCGGGGCCGGTAAGCGCGCGGAGGCCGAGGCCATCCTGAAGCAGCTCGAGACGGGCCGTGTCAATGTATCGCCCGGCGAGCTGGCATTGCTCCATGCCGCGCTCGGCGACAAAGAGAGGGCGCTGGCCTCGCTCGAGAAAGCGTACGCGGCTCGCGACCTGCAGCTGCAGTACCTGGGCGTGCACCCGGGATACGATCCGTTGCGCGCGGATCCGCGCTTTCAGGATCTCGTCAAGCGTATAGGCCTGTCGAACTGACGCGCCGCATCGGTTGCCGCTTCCAGTACGTCAACGAGCGCCAGAGCCACTCAGCCGGCCCGAAGCGATAACGTCCGAGCCAGATTGGACTCACGACGAGCTGGAACATCCAGATCGCGACGACGACGAGCAGTTGCTGCGCATAGTCCACGCGACCGGCGAATCCCAGACCCCAGCCGAGAAATATCATCGACGTGATGACGCTGTGAAAGAGGTAGTTCGAGAACGCCATCTGTCCCACGGCTGCGAGCGACCGGCGGACCGTGCCCAGTACGCCCCGCTTGACCACGAGAATCAACAGCGCCGCGTAGCCCACGGAGGCGAGGACCGCACCGACGTAGTTCCACACGTCGGCGGACGTCCGCCCGGGCATGTCGAAGTGGACGCGCTCGAGTGCAACCGTGCCGTACCACGCGAGCGCCAGACCGATGGGAATGAACGTCCCTGCGATCGCCGCGTACTCGCGAGCCGGACGGCGGCCGTCGAGGAAACCCCACTTGAGCAGGGCCATACCCAGAAGCATCATGCCCCCGCAGCGCCAGAAGAAGAAGAGAGCAAAGATCAACGTTTCGCCCATCAACACGAACGGGGCGCGATGGACGACAACGTCGATGTAGCTTCCAGACATGCGAGCGAGCTGCTGGTTCGCCTGCTCTCGCGTGGGCATCCACGTCTCGGCTTCGCGCGCGCGATCGGCCTCCGACATCGCCTCCCACGCCCGCCCGTGCCCGATCGTCAGCAACGCGCCGATGAGGAGCATCAAGACTGCGCCCGCCATGAGAACGCGGGCAGAACGTCGGCGCACCCACCACAGGAGAAGCATGCCGCACAGGGCGTAAGGTACGAGGATGTCGCCATCCCAGATCAGGTAGGCGTGCACCAGTCCGATGACTAACAACCAGAACATCCGTCGGAACCAGAGCGCGCGCGGAGGCTCGCCTGTTTCGGTGGGCTTGGCTGCATACAGCAGCGCCCCGGCGCCGAAGAGCATCGAGAACAGGCCCATCATCTTGAGGTCGAAGACGACGCTGGTGAAGATGTAGGCTGCGCGACTCGCGCCCGTGTAGTCGAACAGGGCGTAGGGGTACATGTACGCGCTGAACGGCGCGGCCATCCCCCGGATGTTCATGGCCAGGATGCCCAGGAGTGCGAACCCGCGGAGCACGTCGAGGGTCTCGAGCCGGTCGCGCGCCGGGACGGGCGCCGGGCTGGACATGCGGGGAGTCTACTCGAAACGACCCCCGGCAGGGGAGTGAGACGCCGATCGTCGCCCCGACTCGAACGATCGCGCAAGTAGTGGTAGGGTGTCTCCTGCCATGTCTTCTGTCGTGTCGCACGCGGTGCAGGCGTGGAGGGGCGGTCGCGCCGTCGCGGTCCTCGCGACCATCGCGCTGGCGGTCGGCATTGGATCGGCCACCGCTATCTACACCGTCGTCAACGGCGTGATGTTGAAGCCACTGCCGTACGGCGACGGCGAGCGCTTCGTCGCGCTGTTCGGCGCCCGCTTCAGCGAGCCGGAGCAGCGATCCGCGCACCCGTTTCCCGATCTGATCGAATACCAGCAGCGGACGCGGTCCTTCGACGTGTTCGGCTGGTTCCGCCCGGGGAGCTTCACCCTGATCGTCGCGGGGCAGCCGCCGCAGCACGTCGATGGTGCCGCGGTGACGCCGTCCCTGGCGCGCAATCTGGGCGTCAACCCCGTGATCGGGCAGTGGTTCGACAACGATCAGGGGGCCGTGATTTCCAGCGCGCTCTGGCGGCGCCTCGGCGCCGATCCGGGCATCATCGGGAAGGCTCTGACGGTCGATGGCCGGACGTTCGTCGTCACTGGCGTGATGCCGCCCGCGTTTCGCCTGCCCGTGCCGAGTCCCGGTCTCGAAGGTTTTCGGAGCGACGTCTGGATGCCGCTCGATCCCCTTGGCCGCGGAATGAACCCCACCTGGGGCGCGTATTTCAGTTACGCACGCCGCAAACCCGGTGTGACGCTCGGCCAGGCTGAGGCGGACGTGAAGCGCGTCGCGGCGGAGATCGCGGCGCTCAACGCTGCTTCACATCCGTCGTACACCGCGCGGCTCGACGATCTGCGCGAGTCCGTCCTTCTCACCATCAAGCCGACGCTGATGCTGCTCATCGGGGCGGCGGGGCTGCTGCTGCTGATCACGTGTGCCGATGTCGCCGGGCTGCTGCTCGCGCGGTCGGTCGCACGGGCCCGCGAAACCGCGGTCCGGCTCGCCATCGGCGCCTCGCATCGTCAGCTCGCCTTTCAATATCTGATGGAAGGGTTGATCGTGTCGCTCGGCGGCGCGGCGGCCGGCGTCGCGGTCAGCGTCCTGCTCGTGCGTACCGTCGTCGCCATCGCGTCGGCGTTCATCCCGCGCGCGGACGAGATCGCGATCGACTGGAGCGTGCTGCTCTTTGCGATCGTCGTCGCGTGCGCGACCGGTGCCCTGGCCAGCCTCGCGCCGCTCTGGCAGGCCACCCGCACGGCGCCTGCGGACGTCCTTGGCGATGGCGTCCGCACGACCGCCAGCGCGCGGAGCCGCCGGGTGTCGCGCGCCCTCGTCGTTGCCGAGATTGCGCTCGCGTTCACGCTGCTTGCGTCGAGCGCCGTCCTCCTGGTTCACCTCCGCAACCTCACGAGGGTGTCTCCAGGATTCAACGCGAATGACCTGCTGACGTTCGCGCTCACCCCGTCACAGGTGCCTGCACACGACGCCAGCCGGTTTCAGCAGGAAGCGAGACTCGTGTCGGCGCTGGAAGGCATTCCCGGCGTGACGAGCGCCGCATACACGAATCAGCTGCCGCTCGACGGTTGTTGTCTGAGCACGACGATCTACCCCGACGGCAGCGAAGCACATCCGAACAGCGTGCAGCGAATCAGCTTCCTTGCCGTCAGCCCCGGCTACTTCCGGACGCTGCAGCTTCCGCTGCACAGCGGGCGCTATCTCGACGAGCGCGACGTGAAGCCGGAGCCGACCCTCGTCGTCATCAACGAGGCGGCCGCGCGATTCTTCTGGCCAGGCAAGAATCCCGTCGACGCCTACGGGCGATTCGGCGGTTCGACCGGCGATCGCTTTCAGGTCGTGGGCGTCGTCGGCGACGTCCGCAACGACGGCCTTGGCAAGGCCACCGTTCCCGAGATTTACCTGTCGAGCGCGCACCTCGCGGTCAACCCGATGCGGTTCCTCGTGCGCTCGGCGCTGCCCGTCAGCGACGCTGGTCCCGGAAATCCGTCGTGCGATTCAGAGCGTGAATGCCTTCCCAGCCCATTCACAACGTCACGACGATAGGCGCCATCGTTCACGACTCCGTCTCGCTCGAACGGGTCGGCTCGTTCATGATCGGTTGCTTTGCGGTTGCGGCGCTGCTGATGGCGGCGCTTGGCGTCTACGGCGTCGTGTCGTACGCCGTGCGCCAGGGCACGGTGGAGTTTGGCACCCGCATGGCGCTCGGCGCTGTCGGTCGCGATCTGCTGGTCCTGGTCGTCGGGGGCGGCCTAAGAATGGCGGCCTATGGCGCCGCGATTGGCGCGATCGCGGTCGTCGCCGCTGCGTGGGCGCTGGTCCGCCTCTTCGAGATCCGGGATCTCGGTGTGCTGCCGTTCATTTCTTCTACCGGGATCGTCGCCGGCGTGGCGACCGTCGCGTCGTTCGTGCCAGCGTGGCGGGTGACCCGACTGTCGCCCATGGTCGCGATCCGGAACGAGCCGAGTTGGGAATGGGAGTCAGCGCGCCGCAGCATTCGCGAAACACTCGGCAAGGTCGTCCGCGCCGTGTCCCTGTCGGACGAGGTTCCGCGCGCAACCAGCGAGGATCTCGTCACGGAGATCGTCGCCGCTGCCCGAGGCGCCAGCTCCTTTACTGAAGCGTTTCACCAGGCGCTGGCGACGCTCTGCAACCGGCTCGGGTCGACGTCGGCGATGCTCCTCGAGCACAGGTCTGGCGAGTATCGTCCGATCGCGTCGATTCCTGCCGACGCGCAGCCGGTGACGCTGCCGGCCGACGGCTTTCTCGTCAATCGGCTGCGGTACTACGGCTATCCGCTGCCGTTCTCGGCGGCCGACATCGACAGCTGGCGGCAATGGTCGCGCGACAACGATCTCGGCCACGAAACCGAGCTCGACGCGCTGTCGGCGAGCGGCGCGCGCATCGCGATCGGACTTCGCGCCAGGACCGACATCCTCGGCGTGCTGCTGCTGGGCGCTCCGACCAGCGGCGCGAAGTACAGCTCCGCGGACAAGCGCCTGCTGCGTCAATGCTCCGACGAGCTCACGCTCATGATCGAGAACGCGCGCCTGACGACGCGCGTGGTGGAGCAGGAGAAGCTGCGGCGCGACGTCGCGCTCGCGGCCGAGGTCCAGCGCCGCCTCCTGCCCGAACGGCCCCCCGCGCGGAGCACGGTGTCGCTGGAAGCCATCAGCCTTCCCGCGCGGACCGTCGGCGGCGACTACTACGACTTCCTCGAACTCGGCGATCAGAAGATCGGCATCGCGCTGGCGGACGTCGCCGGCAAGGGAGTGGCCGCCGCGCTCCTCATGGCTGTCGTGCAGGCGTCGTTGCGGAGCGTCACTGCCGAGGGCGGCCCCTCTGTGTCACAGCTCGCGTCGAGGTTGAACGATCTGCTGCAGCGCTCGACGGCTTCCAACAGCTACGCGACGTTCTTCTACGCGCAGTTCGACGAGCGCAGCCGGCGCCTGGACTACGTCAACGCCGGCCACAATCCGCCGTATCTCGTCCGCGCCCCGGAGCCGCAGGCGACCGTGGAGATCGTCGAATTGTCCGTCGGCGGCACGGTGCTCGGCCTGTTCCCTCAGATGAGTTACGAGGAGGCGGCCGTCGCTCTGCGTCCCGGCGATGTGCTCGTGGCGTATACCGACGGCGTGACCGAGGCCCTGAACGGATCGGAGGAGGAGTTCGGGGAGGAGAGGCTGAAGACGCTCCTGAGAGATCTCGTTCACCGTTCGGCGCCGGAGATCTCCTCGGGCATCTCGACCGCGCTGAGGACGTGGATCAAAGACACGCCGCAGCACGATGACCTCACCTTCGTGGTGATGAAAGTGCACTGACCATCCGTCCCAGACGGCTTGATTCGTGACGGGGAGCATGATATATCCGTAACGGATATATGCCAGTCAGACGCGACCCGCCCGGCGGTGATTTCCTTCCCCTGACGCCCGCCAACTTTCACATCCTGTTGTCTCTTTCGGATGAAGAGCGCCACGGCTACGCGATCATGCAGGAGGTCGCGCGCCTGACGGACGGCGCGACGCGGATGGGGCCCGGCACGCTGTACGGGACCATCAAGCGTCTGCTCGCCGCCGGTCTCATCGAAGAGAGCGACGAGCGTCCGGATCCCGAGCTGGACGACGAGCGGCGGCGCTACTACCGCATCACCAGGCTGGGCGCGCGCGTGCTGCGCGCTGAAACGGCGCGCATGGCCGCGCTCGTCAGCGCGGCGCGTGTCAAGAAGGTTGCGCCGTGAGCGCGATCGAACGCGGCATCGCGCTGCTGCTGTCGCTCTACCCGCCCGGCTTTCGCCGCGAGCACGGCCGCGAGGTCCTGCAATTCGTGCGGACGTCGCTGCGCACCGAGGAGGCGCGCGCCGGACGACTCGTGGCGGACCTCCTGACGCAGCTCGTCCGGGAATGGTTCGACGCCGTACGGAATGCGCGACGTCTTCCGGTCGCGCCCGAACCCCACACCCGTCATGGAGAGCCCATGTCTAATCTGCTGCGCGACGTTCGGTATGCCTGCCGGCTGCTCGTCAGGAGCCCGGGCTTCACGCTTGCGGCAGTGCTGACGCTTGCGCTCGGTATCGGCGCCAATACCGCGATGGTCAGCCTCGCGGAATCCACGTTGCTGAGACCGCTGAAGGTTGCCGATCCCGATCGCCTGGTTGCGTTCACGTGGTCGTCTTCGTATCCCGACTACAAAGTGTTTGCCGAGCGACGCGACATCTTCAGTGGCGCGGCCGCGATCGCGGGCGACGATCTCCAGCTCTCGGTCGACGGCCGGTCGCGAGCTCGGTACGAGCGGCGTTCGTCTCCGGAAACACGTTCGGTGTCCTCGGCGTCACTCCGGCGGTTGGCCGGACGCTGCTCGAGGCCGATGACGTCCGCAACGGACCGGTCGTGGCGGTTCTCGGTCACGATTACTGGGCGAGGCGCTTCGGGTCGAGCGACGCCGCGATCGGCAGGACGATGCACCTCAACGGCCGGCCTGCGACCATTGTCGGTGTCGCGCGCAAGGGATTCCGTGGCACGAGCCTGTTCTCGAATCCTGACGTCTACGTGCCCGCGACGTCCGTTCCGCAGGTGGGAACCGGCTTCTACTCCCGCGTCGACATCCTCGGCTACCGCGGCATCGTCTGGCTCAACGTCATCGGTCGTTTGCGCGACGGACAGACGTTGGCGCAGGCGGCCAGCGCGGTGGATGCGCAGTATCGCGCGCTCCATCCGCCCGAGCCCGGCGCGAAGCCCGAATCACTACTGCTGACGCCGCTGACGACTCGAGCGCTGGGCGGACGCAACGCTCCGGCGGTGCGCCGGTTCGTGATGTTGCTCGTGGGTGTGGTCGGGATGACGCTGCTGATTGGCTGCGCCAACCTCGCGAACCTGCTGCTTGCGAGGACGGCGGTCAGACGACGCGAGGTCGGCGTTCGACTGGCGATTGGCGCCAGTCGTGGTCGTGTCGTCGTTCAGTCGCTCGCCGAAAGCGTCGTGCTGTCGCTGCTCGGTGGTGCAGCCGGACTCGGCGTGGCCTGGGTCGCGCTGCGGATTCTCGCGGCGTATCAGCTGCCCGGCGGGATTGACATCGCCGACCTGGGGCTGACGCTCAGTGGCCTGACACTCGGTGTTACCGCGGTGCTGTCGCTCGTCACCGGCCTGGTGTTCGGCGCGGCGCCGGCGTGGCGCGCGTCCCGCACGGATGTGATGGGAACGCTTCGCTCTGAAACGGGAGGCACGCCGCCGCGGGGCGGCGTGCGAAGCGCGCTCGTCGCGGCGCAGGTCGCGCTCAGCCTCGTGCTCCTCGCGGGCAGCGGGCTCTTCCTCCGCAGCCTCGTCCATGCGGTGGCCATTCCGCTCGGGTTCAACGTGGAAGGCGTGGCAACGGCGTCGGTCAACCTGGGCCTGGCCCGCTACGATGCCGCGCGTGCGCGCGCGTACCTCGACGCGGCACTCGAGCGGGTGCGCGCGCTGCCGCACGTGCAGGCAGCCGCATGGTCGACGCTCGTCCCAACCAACGGCCTGATGATGACGGACATCGAGATCGAGGGCTATCGTCCAGCGGCGGGCGACAGTATGAGCGTCTACACCTCGCAGCCGGGGCCGGGGTATTTCGAGGCCGCCGGCACCAGGGTCATCAGCGGGCGAGCGTTCACATCGGACGATCGTCGCAGCGCGCCGCGCGTCGCGATCGTGAGCCGGGCCGCCGCCGAACGGTTCTGGCCGGGGCGGAGCGCGCTCGGCGGCCGCATCAAACCGTGGCGTGAGGACTGGGCGACAGTCGTCGGCGTTGTCGAGGACACGAAAGTGCGCCAACTCGACGAGCGGCCTGTTTCGTATTTCTACATCCCGCTCGACCAGTCAGGCGACGGCGCGCTGCTCGATGCGGCGCATCTGTTCGTCCGCACGTCGGGGAGTCCAGGTGAGCTGCTTCCGCGGATCGCAAGCGAGCTGCGCGCGCTCGATCCCGACGCGCCGGTCTACGCCGTCACGACCTTCGCGGAACGCGTCCGCGAGCTGGTGTTGCCGCAGCGAATGGGCGCCACGCTGTTCGGACTCTTCAGCCTGCTCGCCGTCAGCCTGGCGGCCGTCGGCGTCTACGGCGTGGCCTCGTACGTGACGTCGCTGCGGCGGCGGGAGATTGGCGTTCGCATCGCGCTCGGCGCCGATCGCGCGCACATCCGCGCCATTGTCCTGCGGGACGCGCTGGGGCCGATCGCCGCGGGGATTGCGCTGGGGGTTCTGCTTGCGGCGTGGTCGGCTCGATTCGCGCGGGCGTTTCTCTACGACGTGAGCCCTCGCGATCCGGTGACCCTGGCTGGCGTCACCGCCCTTCTTGCGATCGTCGCGCTGGCTGCGACGTGGCTGCCGGCCCGGCGCGCCGCACGCCTCGATCCGGTCAAGGCGCTGCGGCAGGACTGACGAGCGCAGCCTCCACCTCGAGCGCGGTCGACGCAAGCCTCCCAAGGACCACCATGTTCAGGTTCACCGCGCGCGAGACGACATCCATCGCGTCTACCAGGAGGGCTCCCTCGAGGCCGAGCGTTCTGGTCAGCGTCTGTGGGCCTGCCTCCGGAAGCGGATCCGGTGTCGCACCCAGCGCGGCGATCGCCCTGCCACGCGCGATCTGAGCGCGCCGATCGACCTGCCGAACCTGAGCGTCCACGCCATCCTGGGTCTTGCTCGACGATCTGTTGTGCTCCAGCAGGAATTCGAAAACCTTCAGCCGGCGCCACTCGTTCAACGAGGGCATGGCGGCGGCGAGCGCGTTCAGCGCGTTGACGAGTGGTTGGGTCTGTTCGCTCAGGCTTTCGCGCGTCGCGAGGTCGAGACTCGTCAGCGCCGTGCCGGTTGGCGTCGTCAGCAGTCTGACGGCACAGGCAATCCGGCGGCCCGCGGCGTTCTCGTACCAGCGCCAGCACCTCAGAGAGCCTGCGGAGTTGTGCAGTGGCCTGCGCCGCGCCCTCCTTGGCTCCGTCCAGCGTCCCGTGCTTCAGCTCGAACGCGGTCGGATCGACGCGCTCCCAGCCTGCAGCGATGAGCTCCTGCGCGCCGAGGGCGTTGTCGAGCTTCTGCTCGATTGATTCGAGCTGACGGTAGTATTCGGTGGCCATCCTGGCCCGTCGCGCCATTTCGTCGCGCGCGTTCCGGAGGCCTTCGATAAGTGCTGCCTCGCCAGAGCCCTCGAGGTCGGCGAGGCTGACGCGGATCGGGCAGAACGCGCTCAGCGCTTCACCAAAGAACGCCTCGAGCGCGCGCATGCCGGCTTCACGATTCCTGCTCTCCCGCAACGCATCATCGGTGGTCACGAACGTCGCAGAATCCAGATCCAGACCCAGATCGTGCTCGTAGTGATGACGCGTCGCGTCCTGACTCAGTGCGGCAAAGTCCCGGAAGAGGAGCGTGGCTGGGACATCGCCGCCCGACATGACGCCCGCTGACGCCGCCGCTTCCGCCGCGCGCACGCGATCGACATCGCAGGGATGGGTATCGAAGACGCCTGTTTTCTGCTCCGGAATTTCTCGAACCTTCTTCACGAGTTCTTCGGGGAGACGACCGGTGCGCTCGAGCAGAAAGCCCGGCAGGTTGGACGGGAGCGTGCGGCGAAGCCAGCTGTTCCGCAGGTCCTCGTAGCCGACGGACGCGCCGACGTTGAGCTCCCTCAACCGCGCGGACGTTTCGGCGAAGGCGGGGGTGCCTGCGAGCTTGACCTCGTAGCTGTCGGCGTCGTACTCCATCTGGCGCAGCATGAAGCAGCTGATGCCGTGCCCGGCCATCATCAGGTATTTCAATATCCACCGCGAACAGGCGATTGACGCGCGCGCGAGCATCAGGATGATCGCGAGGCGCCAGTCTCCCTTCTCGGACCAGACCTCCAGCTTGTCGTCCCACGCGTCGCGCTCGTGGACGACCCGCCACAGCCAGGCGTTGATACCGCGGACGATGGCGGTGAGGCGCATGCCGCCGCCCTGGGCGAAGTGGCCGAACTCGTGCGCGAGCACGCCGCCGAACTGCCGGATGGTCAGACCTGCGGCGAGCGGCATGCCGATCGTGAGCACGAGATTGCGGCGCAGCAGGCCGAACGGGCCGGGCATGAAGCTGGCGGATGCGTTGACCTGACAGTCCACCTGCACCCTGCCAGGAATCGGCGCGCCGACCTGCCGGCAGATCTGTTCGATGAACCGGAACAGCGCCGATTCGTCCTCGTCTCGCAACGGCAGTGGATCGCGCCCTTTCGCAGGCCGCGCGAAGACCGGCTTGACCATGAAGAACATGAGCACGACGCCGGCGATGGCGGGCCCGAGATAGGCCAGCAGCCGCCAGAATCCGCCGCCACCCCTGCCGGACAGCAGCCAGGTGTTGCTGGTGAGATGCCACCACACCAGCACGCCGGCCAGCGCGATGAGACTGAGATAGACCGCCGGCAGCAACAACATGGCGGCCGTGACGACGACCAGGCCGAGGCGATACGCCGTCGAGACTCGGGTTGGCGCGAGCGTGCCGGTGAATGCGTAATTGTCGGGAGACATCGAGTGCGTGGCAGCGGGCTGCCACCTCGCCAGGGCTCATTCTAATTCCGATCGCCGCCTGCTCCCGATCGAGGAAACGAAGGATCCATCAGGGGCTTGCATCGGTTGACACTATACACACAGTGGCTATACTCACACTGTGACGAGTTTCGGCGAACGATTCGTCCCGCTCGATCGTAAACATCATCGCGTCAATCGTCATCGCCTGTAATCGCCTATGCGGCTCTACCGCGCGCTCCTTCACCTCTATCCGTCGTCGTTTCGGGCCGAATACGGCGAGGAAATGGCAGCGGTGTTTCGAAACCGGCTCCGCGACGCTGGCGGCGCCTCTGGGCGCGTGGGCCTCTGGTTCCGCGCAATCGCCGACATCGCGGCGAATGCCCTCGCGGTCCACTGGGACACCCTCGAGCACGATCTGCGGTACACGGCCCGATCGCTGGCGCACGCGCGCGGGTTCGCGCTGACCGCGATCGTGATCGTGGCGCTGGGCGTCGGGGCCAACACGGCGGCATTCTCGGTGACCGACTTCGTGTTGTTCCGCCCGTTGCCCGTCAAGGACGCCCATCGCCTCGTCACCGTCTGGCAGACCGCGCCTGGCTACGCCCGCATGGAGCTGTCGCCGGCCAACTACCGGGACTGGCGTCAGGCCGCAACCTCGTTCGAGCAGGCGGGACTCCACACGCAGTCGGCGACCACGCTCATCAGGGACGGCGAACCGGAGCGCCTGCTCGGCGCGTCGGTCAGCGCGGATCTGTTCCCGACGCTCGGCGTGCGGGCTGCGCTCGGACGGATCTTCGCGGAAGGAGATGACGCCGAGGGCGCGACGCCCACGATCGTGCTGAGCCACGGGTTGTGGCGGACCGCGTTTGGCGGCGATCCCGCCGTCCTCGGGAGCAAGCTGACGCTCGAGGATGGTCCGTACACCGTCATCGGCGTGATGCCGCCGGACTTCGCGTTCCCCGGACGCGACGTCGAGTTCTGGGTGCCGCTGGTGTTCACGCCAGACGACTACCAGGATCGCGGGAACAACTCGGTACCTACTGGGTTGCCCGATTGAAGCCCGGCGCGACGCTGGAGAGCGCCCGGGCCGAGATGAACGTCATCGCGGCGCAGAGCCGCAAGCAGTACCCCAAGGACAACGAGAACACCGGCGCGGCCGTCAACCGTCTGCGCGACGATCTATCCCGCGGCTCCGGCCCGGTGTTCGCCGCGCTGACCGGTGCCGCTTTCTGCGTGCTGGTCATCGTCTGCGCCAACCTCGCGAACCTGCTGCTCGCCCGCGCGCTCGGCCGGCGTCACGAGTTCGCGGCGCGCATCGCGCTTGGCGCCGGCCGCGAACGCCTGATCCGTCAGCTGGCCACGGAGAGCACGGTTCTCGCCGTGCTCGGCGGGGCACTCGGCGTCCTGCTGGCCACGGTATTCGTGCCGCTGCTGTGGCGGCTCGTGCCGGCCACCATGCCCACATCTACGACGCCACACGTCGATCTCCGGGTGCTGCTGTTTGCGGGTGTGTTGACGCTCGTCACCGCGGTCGCATTCGGCGTGGCGCCCATGCTGCACACGATTTCCGGGACGGACGTCCGCGCGTTGCGCGACGGGGCCCGCACGACCGGCGGCCGAAAGGAACGACTCCGCAACGCGCTCGTTGTCGGCGAGATCATGGCGTCGATCGTGCTGCTGGTCGTCACCGGGCTGCTCATTCGCGCGATGTGGACGATTCAGGCGAGAGATCCGGGCTTCCGTGCCGAAGGCGTGCTGACCGTTCGAACGCCGCTCGCGATCCCCAAGTACGCAGTGACCAACCGTCGCGCCGACTTCTACAACCGCGTCCTCGAGCAGGTCCGCGCGCTTCCTGGTGTCTCCAGCGCTGCGTACATCTCGTCCGTGCCGATGCTCTGGGGCGGCGGGATCTGGCCGGTCGGGATCAAGGGAGTGGAAGTCGAGCGCCGGGCCAACAACACGGCGAGCATGCGGTATGCGACCCCGGGGTTCTTTGCCACCATGCAGATCCCGCTGCGCGCGGGACGGGACATCAGCGAGCGCGACACCGCGAAGACCGAGTTCGTCGCCGTCATCAGCCAGTCGCTCGTCGATCGGTATTGGCCGAATCAGGATCCCATCGGCCGCCGGTTCAACTTCGCGTTCAAGGACCGCACGATTGTCGGCGTCGTCGGCAACGTGCGCGTTCGCGGTCTCGAGCGCGAGAGTGAGCCGCAGGTGTATCTGCCATACAGGCAGGTCGATGACGGATGGACGCTGGGCTACATGCCGAAGGATCTGGTGATCAGCGCGTCGACGTCGCACGACGCGCTGGTGCCGGCCGTTCGCCGCATCATCCGCGACGCGGATCCGCAGCAACCCATCGCCCGCGTCCAGTCGATGGCGGACATCGTCGATGCTGAAACCGCCGCGCGGTCGACCCAGGTCCGCGTGCTGGCAGGGTTCGCGTTCGTCGCGTTCCTGCTCGCCGCGATCGGCATACACGGCGTGCTCGCCTTTGCGGTCTCGCAGCGAACGGCGGAGATCGGCGTCCGCATCGCGCTGGGCGCGCAGCGGCGGGACATCTTTTCCATGGTCTTCAGGCGCGGGGTCCTGCTCGTCGTCGCCGGGCTGATCCCCGGACTGGTGCTCGCGTATCTGGCCGGACGCTCGCTGCAGGCGCTCCTCGTCGGCGTCACTCCCGCCGATGCCAGCACGCTGGCGGCGGTGACCGGGTTGACCGTGCTGATGACATTCGCGGGCACGCTCCTGCCCACGCTGCGCGCCGTCCGCGTGGATCCCATCAAGGCCATTCGCGCCGAGTGAGGCCGCGGACAACACGGGCAACACCGACTGAGCTACTGCTTGGCGATCGCGCTCGCGCCGCCGCGGAGGACGTACTTCTGGACCTTCCCGGTCGCGGTCTTGGGCAGCGCCTCGATGAAATGGAAGCCGCTCGGAACCTTGAAATGCGCGAGGTGTTCGCGAGCGAACTGACGCAGGTCGTCCTCGGACGCCGCGGCGCCCGGTCGGAGGACGACGAACGCGTGAGGTGATTCGCCCCAGCGCTCGTCTGCCAGGCCCACGACCGCGACCTCGAGCACGGCGGCGTGGCGCAGGAGCATTCCCTCGACTTCCACCGACGAGATGTTCTCGCCGCCGCTGATGATCACGTCCTTGAACCGATCGCGAATTTCGACGAACCCGTCGGCATGGACGACGGCGGCGTCGCCGCTGTGAAACCAGCCGTCGCGAATGGCCGCAGCTGTGGCGGCCGGATCGTTGAAATAGCCAGCCATCACGACGTTGCCCCGCGCGACGATCTCGCCCAGCGTCCTCCCGTCGCGTGGCACCTCTGAGCCCTGGTCGTCTACGACCCGCACTTCGCCGGACGTGACCAGCTCGACGCCCTGGCGCGCCTTGATTGCCGCGCGTTCATCCGCGGGCAGGCTGTCGTGCTCGGGCCGGGCCTCGCATACCGTAATGAACGGCGCCGTCTCCGTCAGGCCGTAGACGTGCGTGACCGTCCAGCCGTAGTCCTTCTCGATGCGGGCGATCGTGACGGCTGCCGGCGGCGCCCCCGCGGTCAGCACGCGGACGCCGGCGCGAACCCCGCGGCTGACCTCGGGTGGCGCGTTGGCCAGGCCGATGAGCACCGTCGGCGCCGCGCACAGCATGGTGATGCGCTCGCGCGCGATGTGATCGAACACCGAGACCGGGTCCACCTTCCGCAGGCACACGTGCGTCGCGCCGACGGCCGTGACGGTCCAGACGAACGTCCATCCGTTCGCGTGGAACATCGGGAGTGTCCACAGGTACCGATCGGCGGGGCTCATCGGCGCGTGAATGAGCGTCCCCACGCTGTTCATCCACGCGGTGCGATGCGTGATCATGACGCCCTTGGGGCGTGACGTCGTGCCGCTGGTGTAGTTGATCGTCAGGAGGTCGCTCTCCGTGATCGGGTAGTGTCCGGCTTCAGCCGGACCCGCTGCCGCGACCGCCGCTTCGTAGTCCTCCCACCCGTCGCGCGCACCCTCCAGCGCGACGAATCGCCGCACCTGAGGGAGGTCGGCCCTGATGCTGTCGACGGCGTCGAGATAGTCCGCGTGGGCGCACACCACGCACGCGCCGCTGTGGTTGATCAGGTACCGGAAGTCGTCCGGCGTCAGTCGGTAGTTCAGCGGGACCAGCACGGCGCCGATCATGGGAACCGCGTAGAACGCCTCGAGGTTCGCGTGGGTGTTAGGGGCGATGTAGGCGACGCGGTCGCCCTGCCGCACGCCGGACGCGTACAGATGCGATGCCCAACGCTCGCACCGATCGTAGAACTGGCCGTAGGTCAGCCGCAGCGCCCCATCGACGACCGCTTCGCGGTCGCTGTAGAGGCGCCGGGCGCGGCGCATGAACTCGAGCGGCGTCAGGGGGACTTCGATTCACGCAATATACCCTCATTGGGGTTTACGAGGTTCAGGGGTTCAACGTGAAGAAGTGGACTTCCACCTGGGCCGGGAACACCGTGATGCCGGCGCGAGTCACGCCTCCGGCCGCGTCGACCGACAACTTCTTGAGCCGAGGCAGTCTGACTAAGTGCGCGAGCCCGGCGTCGCTCAGCCCCGCGCACCCTTCGAGCGCGATGTCTTCGAGCGACGTCATGCCGCCCAGGATCTCCAGACTCCGATCGGTAATCTGCGTTTGACCTGCGTAGTACTCCGCAGCCGCGTGAGCCCCGCGATGTGCGCCGTGGCTTCATCGCCGGTGTTGCGGCAGTACATGCACGTCAGCTTCTCGAGCTGCGCGCACCGCCCGACGTGGCGGAAGCCGTGGTCGGACACGTCCATCGGCATGAGCCATGTGAGCGCGGGGAAGCGAGGCAACGCGGCCAGCGAGTCGTCATCGACGAACTTGCAGCTGACGGCGAGGCCCTTGAGCGCCGGCATGTTCGCGAGCGCCACGAACCCGCGCCCCTGCAGGTTCGGGCACTGGCGTCCCCAGATGTACTCGATGGTCTGCGACCGGCTCAGCGTGTCGAAGCCCTGGTCGGTTGCGACGGTGCCCTGTGCCATCAGCATGCGGAGTTTTCGGGATCGCGGCGATGTGACGCATGGCGGTGTCATCGCACAGTTGTCCCTGACATCCGAGCGCTCCGAGGTTCGGCATCCGTGAGAGCGGCGCCAGCCCGGCAGACGTCAGCGCCGAGCAGTGCCAGAAGAAGCCGAGACCGAACACGCCCTCCAGGCCGGCGAGACTCGCGGCGCCTGCGTCGCTGAACGGTCCGTCCACGAGGAGGTAGTTCGGCTCGGCATCGCTGAACGTCATCAGGTCGTAGACCGGTTCGCCGCCCTGCCACCGTTTGAAGACTGGGAGGTCGTGCAGCATCCGCAGTCCCTCATCGGTCATGAGCCTGCCGGTCTTGAGCAGCCGCAGCCGTGGCTTGCCCCGCAGCGCCCGGATTGCGCCGTCGCCGGTGGGCGAGCCCAGTAGATCGACGCGTTCCAGCTTGTCGCACGACGACAGATTGGAGACGCCGGCGTCGGAGATGCCCGACTGCCAGCACATCTGGAACCGCCGCAGCTCCGGAAGCTGCCGCAGCACCTCGAGTCCGCGATCGGTCAGGCGTCCTCCCGGATACTCGCTCAGATCCAGATCCTCGAGCTGCGGCATCCGCGCCAGATGCGTCAGGCCGTCGTCAGTCACGTGCCGGGAGCCGCCGAGGTTCAGGCGCGTGAGGTGCTCCACCTGCGCCACACGCTCGAGTCCCGCGTCTGTCAGCTGTCCGTTCGCGTTCAGGCTCGTGATGTCGTACTCGCGGATCACCGCGACGATCGTGTCCCAGTCCCGGTCGGTCATGGGTTGCCGCGGCTCGATCGTGTTCTCCGCCCAGTCGATCCTGTAGAAGGGCGGATGCGAGCTCAGCCCGGCGGGCGCCGACCGCAGATCTTCCGGTGTCAGCGATTCGACATGGTGCACGAGCGTTGGCCAGCTCTCGAAGCCGTACTCTCGAGCCAACGCGAACTGCGCATCGGTGAGTGCCGGCTCGGACGCGCCTGTCTTGTGCGCACGCACGCGAGTGGCAGCGGCGGCGTCGCCGTCGCGCCATGCGCGCAGCAGATCCTTGGCCTGCTTGCGAAGCTGCTCGAGGGACGGACGATGGGGAAGGCGGGCGGACGGGTGATCGGCCATGGCGATCTCCTTTCAACGACCGCTCGCGTCCGCACGACGAGCCTGAAAGAAGATCGGATGGTGAACCGCCACTGACGCAGGTGGGCTCGGCCCTTTCCGCGGACAGGATGCGCCCTGCAGCGCACGCGGTACGGTAGCACCTGTTTGCGCGCCGGGCAAGATTGGATTCGACCTCGGCGCGCGCCGTCACAAATGTGGGATGGCGTGGCGATTATTCATTGACAAGCCGACACGCCTGGGCTACAAGGGTCCCTGTTATCGAAACATAACAGTTACACCTGCAGTCGAATGCACCTCTTTCACTACGATCCGGAGGCGGGCATCCCGGCCCACGTCCAGCTCAAGGAGCAGGTGAAGGTGGCGCTCGCCCTCGGCTCGCTGCGGCCGGGCGATCTCCTGCCCTCCATCCGGAAAGTCGAAGAAGACCTCGGCGTCGGGCGCATGCTCGTCCGCAAGGCCTATCAACAGCTGCAGGACATCGGGCTGGTCCGCATCATCCACGGAAAGGGCGCGGTCGTCTCGGAGCAGCCGCGCGCCAACGGCCGGCTCATGGTCAAGGCCGACACGATCATCCGGAAGCTGGTGGAGTCGCTGAGCCGGGAAGGCCTCGATCCCGTGTCGTTCTCGCGGTTGTTGCAGCAGCGGCTGAACGCGGAGGACTTCCGGTCCCCGCGCGTGCTCTACGTGGATTCGAGCGAGGTGCTGGCCCGGGAACTGGGGCAGCAGCTCCAGCAGTCGCTCGGCGTACGCGTCCGAACGACGTCGGTGCCGCTCCTGCGCGGGCAGCGTCAGTCGATTTCCCGCGAAACCCAGGTGCTCGTCAGCTACTACTACCTCGAGGACGTGCGCCGCATCATCGGCCGGCGCACCGACCGGATTCTTCCGGTGTCGTGGGATTACGACGCGGTGTTCGTCGAGCGGCTGCGAAGTCTGCCGCTCGGTTCCTCCGTGCTGCTCCTTTATTACGAGGCCAGTCTTCGGGAGCAGGGCACGCGGCTCGCCATCGATGCCCTGCTCGATCGCGTGAAGGAACGCGAATTCAAGGTGGACGTGAAAGCGGTCGAGCGGGTCGGACGCCTCGGAGCGCTGGCCCGTTCCCGCTACGACGCCATCGTCGTCAGCAACCGGGTGTGGGACGAGCATGCGACCGTGCTGGAGAAGTCGCCGGATCGGTTCTGGCGGCTCTCGTCACGCGTCAATCCTCAGTCCCTGGAAGCGGTCCGCGACAAGCTCGGATTCGTCGTGTGACCGCCGGGAGTTCGGTGGTCGAGGCACAGGCAGTGGAGCGTTGGGCGGTCGCGTAAAGCGGAGGAGCCGAATCATGACTGCGACAATCGAACACAAGGACGGCGGTCCCAATACGGCGCGATCCGTCGCGCGGCATCGGGGCGCCAGCTACCGCCTTCGGGCGCGGTTCGGACTGTGGACCGCGTTCCTGGCGATCGTGCTCGCGATGGGACTGGCCGCCAGCCCCGTTCACGCGCAGACGGCTACATCGACGACGGGGGTTGTCGTCGGCGTCGTGACCGATGCCACCGGCGGCGTGCTGCCGGGCGTCAGCGTCGTGCTCCTGGACCTGAACACGAACAGCGCCCGCGAAACGACGACGTCCAACTCCGGTCATTATTCATTCGCAAACGTTCTGCCGGGACGCTACCGGATCACGGCCGCGCTCGCCGGCTTCCAGCAGACGATCGTTCCCGAAATCGCCGTCGAGGTGAACAAGACGCAGTCGGTGGACATCCGGCTGGGCGTCGGTCAGATCAGCGAGGCCGTGGAGGTCACGGCGGGCGCTGCGACGGCCCTCCAGCGCAACGACTCGACCGTGACCAACACGATGAACGAGCTGACGGTGCAGCGGCTGCCGAACCCGACGCGCTCGATCGAATCGATCCAGTTCAACCAGCCGCTGGCGATCCCCTACTCGGGCGGCGTCGACAGCAGCCGTGGTCGTGCGGGTTCTGTGGCCGGCGCGCGGACCGACCAGAACACGTATACGCTCGATGGCGCGGACGTCTCCGACAACGTCGTCGGTGACGGGTTCCTCGAGACGCTGCCGTCGGCGATCGTTCCGCTGCCGGCTGAGAGCGTCGAGGAGTTCAGCGCCGCGACCACGAACGCCAACGCGACGTTCGGGCGCGGCAGCGGTGCGCAGTTCGTCGTCGTCACGAAACGCGGCACGAACCGATTCCGCGGCACGAGCTACTTCTACCGGCAGGACGACGCTTACAACGCGAACACCTGGAACCGCAATCGCCTTCAGCAGAGCAAGCCCCCGCTCGAGGACAACCGCGGCGGGTTTTCGCTGGGCGGTCCGCTCTACAGGGACAAGACGTTCTTCTTCACCAACTACGAGGCACGCCGTTTCCCGCGGACCTCGACCGTGAACCGCACGGTCCCGACCGATACGCTGAAAGCCGGGACTGCTGCTCTTCCGCGACGGCACGGGGAACATCGTGACCTACGACATGAAGGCGATGGATCCGCGCGGCATCGGGTTGAGTCCCGCCATCCGGGATTTCTATAACCTGCTGCCGGCGGGGAACGACATCACCGGCGGCGACGGCCTCAACACGCTGCGTTTCACCGACGTCGCCGACACGTCGCTCAATCAGGACACGGTCGTCCTCCGGCTCGATCAGAACTTCTCGACCAACTGGCGCGCGGACATCAATTATCGGTTCGGCAGCATCCGCGAGGTCGGCGCCGCGCAAGCGGACATCAGCGGCCTCCTGCCGGGGAACACGAAGGGCACAGCCGGTGGCGCTCGAGGATCTGCCGCGCGAGCCGCGGTTCCTGGCCGTGGGCCTGACCGGTCAGATCTCGCCGCGCTTCCTCAACGAGACGCGGCGTCTCGTACGTTCGCGGCTTCCTGGCGTTCACGCGCGTCGACCCGTTCCCGCAGGTGCCGGCACCAACGTGGCCATGGATGTCGGCGTGGTGGACGAGCCGATTGGCGTCAGCATCAACGGCGCGCGCTCGCAGGTCGCCAACCAGCACACGTATCAGGTGATCAACAACTCGACCTGGAACCGCGACAAGCACACGATGCTGTTCGGCGGCACCTGGCGGCGCGAGTATTGGTTCTTCCTGCGCACCGACCAGCTGAGCCGGGTCGTTGACGACACCGGTCGCGCTCGGTCAACACCGGCACGAACATCACGATTCCGACGGCGGCGCGGCCGCCGACGTGCAGCGCGGGGCTGACGACCAACTGTCTGCTGGCGGCGGACGCCACCCGCTTCACGCAGCTGTTCGCCTCCTCGCTCGGGATGGTCGACAACGTCAGCGTGCTCGCGATGCGCGACACGAACCTGCAGCCGCTGCCGCTCGGCACGCCGCAGGACCTGGAGACCAGGGCCGACGCGTTCGAGTTCTACGTCAACGACACCTGGCGCGTCGAACTCGGCGCTGACGCTGAACCTCGGGTTGAGCTACCAGTTCAAGCTCGCGCCGAAGGAAAAGCTGGATCGGTACGCGTATCCTGATCGATAACGGCACCGGCGAGGTGTTCAACAGCGAGGACTACATCAATCGCGCGCGCGCGGCGGCGCTCGCCGGCCAGGCCTACAACCCCCAGCTGGCGTTCCAGCCGGTGACGAACGTGGGTGAGAGCAAGTACTACGAGACCGACTGGTCGAACCTCGGGCCGCGGCTCGCCGCGACCTGGAACCCGCCGCTCGAGAAGGGCTGGCTGGGCTCGATCTTCAAACACGACAAGTCGTTGCTGCGCGGCGGCTATGCCCTGGTGTTCGATCGCACGAACAGCGTGCAGCACATCTTCGCCCTGGGCATGGGCTACGGCGAGAACCTGGCGCTGCTGGCGCCGCGCTGCAACGTGAGCGGCACGCCAGGCCCGGGCTGCCTGCCCGAACGGGCACCGATCCAGCTCGGCTCGTACCGCGTCGGTGTGGATGGCCTCGTCCCGACGCCGCCGCATCCGGTGGTGACGGCGCCGATCGTGCCGACCGTGCTGACGGTCACGGCGTACGCCGACTCGAAGATCAAGACGGGCCGCACGCACAGCTACAACTTCAGCTACCAGCGCACGCTGCCGTCGCGCATGGTGATGGAGGCGGGCTGGGTGCTGCGGCTGGCGCGCGAACTGCCGCAGGCCTACGTCCTCAGCTCCGTCCCGTACTTCCACGTCGACAACGGCTCGCGCCAGACGTTCGCCCAGGCGTTCGATGCCATCGCGACGCAGCTGCGCGCGGGAACGGCGCCGGCAGCGGTGACGCCGCAGCCGTGGTTCGAGAATCAGCTCGCCGGCGGACAGACGGCGCTGATCGCTGCCGCGCAGAGCACGTCCTTCATCGACGGCAACCTGAGCCAGCTGTGGCTGCAGATCAATCAGCGCCGGATCCAGCTTGGCCAGCAGCCGCTGAGCAATCAGCAGATCCAGACGCTGTGGGCCCGCGGCGACGGCGGCAAGGCCGACTATCACGCCTTCTACGCGACGTTGCGGCGGCGGATGTCGAGCGGGCTGACCTTCTCCGGCAGCTACACGCTGTCGAAGTCGATGGACCAGGCGGGCGTCCGGCAGAACGTCGTCAACGCGCCGTCGAGCGCGTTCGACCTCGACATCGACTGGGGTCCGGCCGACACCGATCGCCGCCACGTCCTGAACGTCACTGGCGTCTACGATCTGCCGTTCGGCAAGAACGGCGGCGGGTGGTCCATCCTGACCGGCGGCTGGTACGTCGCCGGGATCTTCACGGCGACGAGCGGCATTCCGCTGAACGTGTGTCAGCGCGCCGGCGTGTATGGCGGTGGCCTGGCGTTCACGGGCTGCGTCGGTGCGGTGCTCGAGCGGCGATCTCGATCTCGAGACCGGGCGTCTTCAAGGGCGTCACGGGCTCGGGCAACGTCGCCACGACCGGCAACCCGGCAGTCGGCGGCACGGGGCTCAACCTGTTCGAGAATCCCGAGGCGGCCTACAACGCCTTCCGGCGCGTGCTGATCTGAGTCAGGATCAAACGTCGAGCCGCGGCAGCATCTACGGGCTGCCGCGCTGGAACTTCGACTTCTCCGTGGGCAAGCGCACCCGCGTTGCACGCAACGTGTACGTCGTGTTCACGGCGGAGATGATCAACGTGCTCAACCGTCTCCAGTTCGGCAACCCGGGGCTCAACCTCACGGCTCCGCAGAATTTCGGCGTGATCGACTCGCAGGGAGGAAATCCGCGCCAGATTCAGTTGGGCTTCAGGGTTGAATTCTGAACATCCACGGAGTGGGTCCGCATCCGCGGGCCCACGACCCTGGAGGATCATGTCCCCAACGATGAAGGGAGCGGCGATTGCCGGCGCGCTGTGCGCGTGCACGGTCGCCGTCATCGCAGCGCAGAGCGCGACTCCCGCGCCCGAGCTCTATCGCTCCCTGCCATTCCGTTTCATCGGCCCGACCGGCAATCGCGTCGTAGCGGTGGCCGGTGTGCCGGGCGACCCGTCCGTGATTTACGCAGGCGCCGCGTCCGGCGGGCTGTTCAAGACGGCAGACGCGGGCCTGCACTGGACCTCGCTGTTCGACGACCAGAGCGTGGCGTCGATCGGCGCAATCGCCGTGGCGAAGTCCGATCCGAACGTCGTCTGGGTCGGCACGGGCGAGGTGTTCATCCGTGGCAACGTCTCCATCGGCAACGGTATCTACAAGTCCGTCGATGCCGGGAAGACCTGGGCGCACATGGGGCTCGACAACACGGGCCGCATCGCGCGCGTGGTCATCGACCCGGTCAATCCGAACATCGTGTACGTGGCGGCGCTCGGACACTGCTACGGTCCGCAGCCCGAGCGCGGCGTGTTTCGCACGGTCGATGGCGGCAGGAAATGGGAACGCGTGCTCTTCGTCGACGAGAACAGCGGCGCGGTCGATCTCGTCATGGACCCGTCGAACCCGAAGACGCTGTTCGCGGCGACCTGGCAGTTCACGATCTATCCCGTGGTACGCGGAGAGCGGGGGACCGGGCAGTCGCATCCACGTCTCGCGTGACGGCGGCACGACGTGGACCGCGCTCACGCGGCGACGGTCTGCCTCCACCGCCTCTCGGACGGATCGGCCTGGGGATCGCGCCGAGCAATCCGAAGCGGATCTACGCCACGATCGAGACGGCCGATCAGGGCACGCTCTGGCGATCGGACGACGGTGGAGGGACGTGGCAGCGCGTCAGCAGCGATCGCGGCATCAACAACCGCGCGCGGTACTTCTCGCGTCTGGGCGTCGTTGCGGACAACCCCGACGAAGTCTATTTCCTCACGCAGCGATTGATGCGCTCGACCGACGGCGGCAAGACGACGGCCGCCGTGCCGGAAGTCTATCCGGACCAGCACGACATCTGGATCGATCCGCTGAATGCCAATCGTCAGATCGTCGCGAACGATCGCTACGTGAACATCTCCGATGAATCGAGGCCGGTCGTGGTTCCGAGCCGGTCTGCCGATCGCGCAGATCTATCGCGTGGCTACCGATTCGCAGGTGCCGTACAACGTGTTCGGCGCGCGGCAGGACGGCCCGACGTATCGCGGCCCCAGCAACAGTCTGTTGACCACCGGGCAGATTCCCGCGGACCTCTGGGAGTATGCCGGCTGGAATGAGAGCGGCTACGCGATCCCCGATCGCGACGAACAACACATTCTGTGGGTCAGCGACAACCGCCACGTCGAGCGCTACAACACGAGAGTGCGGTCCACGCGCGACGCGAACCCCTGGGTGGCCGGGCGCGAACCGACCGCCGCTCCGACGACTGCGAGCGCCGATCGTCCGCCGGTGCTGGGAGGCTCGGCATCCGGGGGCAGGTCTCCCCCGCTGGCCAGAGCGGCCGTGGCGGCGGACGCGGTCGCGGTGGGCGTTCGGAACGCCAGTTCCGCATCGAACTGGACCGCTCCGCTCGCGCTGTCGCCCCACGATCCCGACACCGCGTACGCCGGCAGCCAGTATCGTCCACCGCACGACCGACGACGGCCGGACGTGGACGATCATCAGCCCCGATCTGACGACGAACGACACGAGCAAGTTCGACCCGCTGCCGGGTCTCGGTCCCGACGGTCAGGACGTTTACTCCGTCCTGTTCGCGATCGCGGAGTCACCGGTCACCGCGGGCGTCATCTGGACGGGCAGCAACGACGGCCAGGTCCAGCTGACGCGCGACGCAGGCAAGAACTGGTCGAACGTCACCGCGAACATCCCGAGTCTTCCGCCGGCCGGCACGGTCTCCAGCATCGAGCCCTCGAAGTACGCCGAGGGCACGACTTACGTCACGGTCGATCGTCACCGCGCCAACGACAGCGCACCGTACATCTTCAAGACGACGGATTTCGGGAAGACGTGGAAGGCCGTCCGCCGGGATCCCGAAGAGCGTCTTCAGCTACGTGCGCGTGATTCGCGAGGATCCGAAGCGCCAGGGCCTGCTCTATGCGGGCACGGAGAACGCGCTCTACGTCTCGTTCGACGATGGCGCGTCGTGGCTGCCGATGCGCAACAACCTGCCGCCCGCAGCGATCAGCTGGATGGTCGTGCAGGAAGACTTCAACGACCTCGTGATCTCGACGTACGGCCGGGGCTTCTGGATCTTCGACGATCTCACGCCGCTGCAGCAGCTGACGACGAAGGTGCTGCAGTCGAAGAGCTACCTGTTCGAGCCGAGGCCGGCGTACATCTTCCGCGTTGGCGATCCGCTCGTCGGCAACAACATGGCCGTCGAGTTCGATCCGTCGGCTGATGTCGGCACGAATCCGCCGCCCGGCGCATCGATCAACTACTACCTGAGCGCCCCCGCCGCCGGAGACGTGCAGATCACCATCCTCGACGCCGCCGGCGCCGCGATACGAACGCTGAAAGGACCCAACGAGCGCGGGCATCAACCGCGTCTGGTGGGATTTGCGCGACCAGGCGTCCGCCGCATCCAATCGAGGCATGGGATTCGGCGCGCCCGGTCGAGACAATCCGTACGTCGCGCCGGGCACTTACACGGTCAAGCTCACGGTCGGCGGCCAGGAGCACGTCACGAAGCTGATGCTGCGCAAGGATCCGAATTCAGATTGGCATTGACGACGTCAGCACCGAAGGGGAGCTCGCGATGCAGAACAAGTTCACGCGCAAGGACTTCTTGAAGACCGCCGCATGGGGCAGCGCCTCGATGCTGCTGACGGGGTTCCGCGCCGACGTCTTCGAGGTGCAGGGCCCGCCGATCGAGGTCCTGATCAAGGGCGGCCGTGTGATCGACGGCACGGGCAAGGCGGCGTACCTGGCGGATGTCGCGATTCGCGACGGGCGAATCATCGACATCGGTCAGATCCCGGAGTCCGGCGCGCGGACGATCATCGACGCCAAGGGACAGTTCGTCTGTCCGGGCCTCATCGATCCGCACGCGCACGAAGAAATCCTGATGGTCGCGGATCCGGTGCTCGAGAAGTTCGTCAGGCAGGGCGTGACGACGCTCATCAACGGCAACTGCGGCCATTCCGTCACGCCGTACCACGCGAAAACGGTGCTCGAGTACTGGTACCGCGAGGCGCTGATCTCCTACAAACGCAGCCAGATGAAGATCGACTGGGACGGCGTGGACGGCTACGCGAAGGCGATCGCGAAGATCGGCGCCACGATCAACAGCTGCGTGCTGCTGGGCTATGGCGGCATCCGCTGGGCCGCCATGAAAGCCGGCGGCAGCCACAATCGACCGCCGACGGATGCCGAATTCAAGGAAATCGAGCGCATCGTCAACGCCGGCCTCGAGCAGGGCGCGGTCGGCATGTCCACAGGACTCGCGTACCGGCCGTGCTACTACGCCACGACCGAAGAGGTCGTCCGCGTCGCGAAGATCCTGACGAAGCACAACGCCACGTACGCGTCGCACACCCGGCCGGGGCGGAACGAGTTACAGCACGCTGAGCGGCGGTCCTGAGGCTGTTGCGATCGGCGAGCAGGCCGGGTGCCGCGTGCAGATCTCGCACTTCGGCGGCCGCACCCAGTCGGCGCTCGACGTGGTGACCGAGGGCAACAAGCACGGGATAGTGCCGGTGCTGGCCGATGTGATCCCGCAGTCGCTCAGCCACCGCCGTGCGTCGGACCGGATGGTCGAAGCGCTGATGGTCTTCTATCCCAACGTCTTCGATTACTCACGCGATCAGCTCAAGGCGCTGCTCGTCTCCGACAAGCGCGCGGAGATCCTCAAGAGCGTCCAGTTCTTCAACGGCAACAAGGAGCAGGTCGTCATCGTGCGCGCGCTGACCGCGAAGCATCAGGCCGACGTCGGCAAGTCGGTCGCCGATCTCGCAAAGGGCCTCGGGAAAGATCCGAACGACGTTTACATCGACTTGATACTCGACGAGGCCAACCCGGTCGTGTTCACGTTCGACGGCAATCGCACCGAGGGGCGCGGACGAGGAGCAGAGGGCCAAGGGGCGCGGCCGCGGAAGGACAACAGGCCGGGCGAGGTCGGGGCGGTCAGGGAGGCCAGGGCGAGACGCCGCTGCCGCCGGGCGCATGGACGAAGCACCCGCAGTTCGGTCCGGGCTCCGATTCGCTGCCCGTCGACATGGACGAGCCGTACGGCTGGTTCGAGCACCAGCGCCGCGGCGCGTTCGTCGGCTACTTCAAACAGGCGAAGGCCAACGGCGTGGCGCTCGAAGAAGCCGTGCGCAAGGCGACCTCGATGCCGGCGGCGCAATTCCGCGTGAAGGACCGTGGCGTGCTCGAAAAGGGCAAGGTCGCCGACGTGATGGTCTTCGATCCGGACAAGTACACGTTCCCCGCGCCGGCGCGAGTCGGATCCGAACGACCCGCATCCGATGGCCAGCGGCGTGTCGACCGTTGTCGTCAACGGCACCGTCGTGCTGCAGAACAACAAGCTGACGGGGAAGAAGCCGGGCAAGGTTCTCGTCTAAACGCAGGCACGAAGGAGCGAAACCGCCATGAAATACATCAGCGATCGGTTCGCACTCTCGGCGTTGTCCCTCGCGCTGCTGTGGTCGGCGGTTGCGGCCACGGGTGCGGCGCCGCCTGCCGGGCAGCCGGCACAGCGGCAGAAGCGTCCGCTGACGCTCGAGACCATGGGTGGGGGCGGCGGCGGAGGCGCCGGCGGGGGTGGCGGCGTGTCGCTGTCTCCCGACGGCAAGTGGATCGCGATCGGCGGACCGAACGGTCTTCGCCTCGAGCCGGTCTCCGGCGGCGGGGAAGCGAAGCCGTGGTTCCAGGGAAGCATCGTCGCCTGGTTCCCCGATGGTCAGCGCGTGCTGACGTCGCGTCAGAACGATCTCTGGTCGATTCCCGTCGGCTCGACAACCGGGACGCAGATCACCAAGGACGCCGGCAACGAGCGCGCGCCCGCGATCTCTCCCGACGGGAAGTGGGTCGCGTTCGCCTCGAGCCGCAGCGGTCAGAACGACATCTGGGTCGTGCCGTCCGACGGCAGCGCGGCGCCGCGGCAGGTGACGCAGGCCGCCATGCCTGAGGATGAAACGCGGTTCGGGCCGGTCTGGTCGCCGGACGGCAAGACGATCGCGTTCGTCTCCAACAAGGCCGATTACTGGCACGACGATTTATGGCTCGTCGACGTCGCGTCTGGCAAAGCGCGCCAGCTGACGAAGGGCGTGATGACGTCCGAGACGCCCGTCTGGTCTCCCGACGGGAAGCACATCGCCCTGCTGGGCAGCTCGAAGAAGGGCTATTGGTACATGGACCTGTACGACATCTTCCTGATCGATCCGGTGAAGGGCACCGAGCGTCCGGTGAAGATGCAGGTCTTCGCCACCGGCGATCTCACCTGGTCCGGCGACAGCACGCGCCTCTACTTCACGTATCAGGAACGCGGCGATGTCAATCTGTACTCCGTGCCGGCGGCCGGCGGCGTCGCCACGAAGGTCACCAACGACCGCGGCGTGATGCGCGGGCTCCAGGCGTCGGCGAATACCGACGGCTTCGTGTTCACCCGATCCACGCCGATCGACGGTACCGCGTCGTACTACCTGCCGGCCATCGGCGGCCCGCCGCGTCAGCTGACGACGCCGAGCGCCGGTTACGAGAGCCTGCGGGAGCCGAAAGAGATCGCCTATCGATCGTTCGACGGCCTCTACATCCAGGGCTTTCTCTATCTGCCGCCCAACATGACGCCGGGCGCGAAGTATCCGGCGCTCGTGCAGGTTCATGGCGGCGGCACCAACTCGACGCTGCGCACCCAGGCGCTGATGGAGCAGTACCTCTCGTCGAAGGGGTACGTCGTAATGGCCATCAACTACCGCGGCGGCTCGGGATTCGGCCGTGAATTCCAGGATCTCGGCGTCAACGACTGGGCCAGCGGGCAGGCGCACGACGCGGCGCTGGCGGCCGACTTCATGCGCTCGCTGCCGTACGTGAACGGCAAGGTCGGGATTTACGGCTACAGCTACGGCGGCATCATGACGATGGCGACCATCGCGAGGTACCCGGCAAGTTCGACGCGGCGGTGCCGATGGCCGGCATCTACGATTTCGGCGACGCGTACACGAACGCCGACCGTCTCGGGAAGGTCTTCATCAAGACGGGCCACGGCGGCTCGCCTGAAGAGCGCAAGGAGACCTACGCCATCAGCAACACGCTTGCGCGCGTCAAGAACATCACGACGCCGCTGCTCGTGATGCACGGCGAGGCGGACGTCCGCGCGCCGTTCCGGCAGTACCAGCTGGCGGTGAAGATTCTCCAGGACAACAACAAGGTGTTCGAGAGCAAGAGCTACCCGAACGAGCCGCACGGTTTCCGCGATCCGGCCAACCGGCTGGACATGAACCGGCGCATGGAGGCGTTCTTCGAGAAATACCTGAAGGGTTCGCCCACGACGAGCCAGCAGTGAGGAGAGCGATGCGTCGAAGCCTGACGCTGTTGACGATCGTGTGCGCGGTCTGCAGCACGTCATTCGTGCAGCGGACCGCGGCGCAACAGGCCGCCCCGACGAAGACGGACGACGCGATCACGCTGGCCGTGATCGGCGGACGTCTGATCGACGGGCACGGCGGGGTTCCGCTCGAGAACTCCGTCGTGCTGATCGCGGGATCGCGGATCGTCAAGATCGGCACGACCGAGACGCTGCCGATTCCCTCCGGCGTCAAGACCCTGAGCTCGGACGGCATGACCGTGCTGCCCGGGCTCATCGACATGCACGTTCACTTCATGGTGATCGGGCACAACGACTACGGGTTCTGGTTCCCGTTCGCGCGCAGCCGCAGCAAGGAGATCATGGACCTCTCGGCCCGGATCCTCCTCTCGCTCGGCATCACGACGGTGAAGGACTGCTCGGGGCCGATCCCCGAGATCGTCCAGCTGCGGGACGCCATCAACAAGGGGGAGAAGCCGGGGCCGCGGGCGATCGTCACCGGACCGTTCCTGCAGCGCAACAATTCACCGGCGAGCGACTACCTGTACTGGTCGGTCGCCTCGCTGGACGAAGCGCGCCAGAAACTGAAGCTGCTGCTCGACGCCGGGGTGGATCAAATCAAGACGGCGCAGTCGGCGCAGCTCGGACCGGAGATCGTCAAGTACATCGTTTCGGAGGCGCACAAGGCGGGCAAGCACATCACGGCGCACGTCAACTCCGATGACGACATGCGCGTGCTGCTCGACGCCGGCGTGGACGGGCGCGACACGTTCGAGCACGTCGGCGGCGGTACGGCGCCACGATTCGACGCCGATCTCGTCGAGAAGCTGCGGCGTTCGGGCGTCGGGCTGGTGCCGACGATGATCGCGCTCGAGGGCATCGTGCAGCTCGAGCGCTTTCCGGAATACGCGCACGATCCGTCGGTCGCGCGCGACCTGCCGCCCGATCTCTACAAGCGCGTGCGCGAGAGCTACGTCGACATCCAGCGTCATCCGCTCTACGAGCGCGGCAAGTTCGGAATGGCGACGCGGCGGTCGCGGCTCCGTCAATTGCACGAGGAGGGCCTGCAGATCCTCATGGGCACCGACTCGGGCACGCGCGGCAACCCGCACGAACTGGCCGCCTGGCGCGAGATGGAGATCATGACGGAGTACGGCATGACGCCGATGGAGATCATTCGCGCGGCGACCTATCACAACGCGCGAAACCTCGGCATGCTCAACCAGATTGGGTCGATTGCGCCCGGAAAACTTGCCGATCTGATCGTCGTGGACGGTGATCCGCTGACGAGCATGAGGGAGATCCGGCGGGTCGCCCATGTCGTGAAGAATGGTATGGTTGTGCGCTGATCGGGGTTTTCCCCGGGAGGAATTACGTGGCAACCGATTTCGACGTGTTCACCGATTACGCTCTGGAGTCCGACGCGCGCGATGCCGTCCGGCTCGACGAGCCAGCCGCGTTACTCGACCGCTTCAAGGATCTCGTCCGCGAATCCGGCATGCCCGACGAAGCCGCCGCCGCCGAATACATCGTCGAGCGCCTTCGCGCGCTCGGCGTGCCGGTGACGCTGCACACGCCCGATCTGTACATCTCGCTGCCGGATCGCGCCGAGCTGACCGTCACGACGGCCGAGGGATCGCGCAGCATCCGCGCGCGTCCGCCGTCGTTCGCGCGGTCCACCGAGGGCGCCGACGTCACCGGCGACGTCTGCTACGTGCCGTCACGCTACGCGGCCGGCACCGCGAGCCTGTTCGACACGCCGGACGCGGCACGCGCGCAGTCAAGCGACCGCGATCCCGTAGCGGGCAAGATCGTGCTGACCGAGGGCTTCTCGATGCCCGGGCCCGTCCAGGCCTTCGAGCGACGCGGCGCCATCGCGCAGATCTACATTCACCCCGGAGAGAACATCCACGAAGGGATCTGCACGTCGATCTGGGGCGCGCCCACCGCCGAGTCGCTGTCGCGAAAGCCCACGACGCCGGTCATCTGCATCAACCGCCCCGACGGTGAAGCGCTCATTGCTGCGGTTCAGCGCGGCAGCACGCAGGCGAGCGTTCGCACCTGGCTGCGTGAGGGCTGGATGCGGTGCCTGCTGCCGGTCGTCGAGATCCGAGGGTCGGTCGATCCCGACGAGTTCCTGTTGATTCACGGGCACTACGACTCCTGGTACGTCGGTATCGGCGACAACGCGACCGGCGACGCGGCGCTCCTCGAGCTGGCGCGCGTCCTGTGGGAGATCCGCGACCGGCTGAGACGGAGCATCCGCATCGCGTGGTGGCCGGGTCACTCGACAGGCCGGTACGCCGGCTCGACCTGGTATGCGGACACGTTCGCCGATGAGCTGGACGAGTGGTGCATCGCGCAGCTGAACATCGACTCGCCGGGCTGCGCCGGCGCCACCGCGTACGAAGAAGTGATGTGGATGGCCGAAGCCCGCCGCCTCTGCACGTCGTCTATTCGCGATGCGCTGGACATCTCGTCGCGCGGCGTGCGTCCGCTGCGGGCCGGAGACTATTCGTTCAACCAGATCGGACCGACCGGCCTCTACATGCTGCTCTCGAACATCCCGGTCGAGGAGCGGCAGCAGCGCGGGTTCTATGCGGTCGGCGGGTGCGGCGGCAACATCGCCTGGCATACGCCGGACGACCTCATGCCGGTCGCGGACCTCGAAATCCTCCGGCGCGATCTCGCCGTGTATCTCACGACGATCGTGCGGATTGTCAACGCCCCGGTGTATCCGTTCGATTACGCCGCGGCGGTGGAGGAGGTGCGCACGACGATCGAGCAGTACCAGAAGGCTGCGGGCGGCGAGGTGGACTTCTCGGCGCTCGTCGCGGACCTCGCGTCGCTCGGCCAGGAGATCTCGGAGTGGCGGCGCGAAAGCGAGGCGCGCGTGCGCCGGGCGCCCGGCGACGGCGCCGAGCGGCGCCGCATCAACGGCGTGCTCCGAGCGATCGCCCGGACGCTCGTGCCGCTCAATTACGCGCGCGGGGAGCGATTCGACCACGATCCCGCCACGAAGTTCGGCCCGGTTCCGCGTCTCGAGGCGGCGGCGTCGCTCGCGTCCGCGCCGCCGGCGCTGAAGCCGTTCGTCAAGGTCGGCCTCGTCCGCGAGCGCAACAAGCTCCGGTCGATGCTCCGTGGGCTCCGCCGCGAGCTGCGCGTCGGGGCCGATCAACGCGTGCTGAGCAGCCGCGAGAACTGACCGGGCCACGTGCCGATGCGCGCGGCGGTGCAGGTCGGCTACGGCGGCATCGACGAGAGCGTACGGCTGACCGACGTCGCGACGCCGGTGCCGCGCGCCGGCGAGGTCCTGGTTCGCGTCGGCGGGTCGACGCTCAACCGGAAGGATCTCTTCGCGCTCGCCAACCTGACGGGCCCGGGCATCCGCCCGCGTCCGCCTCTTCCGCACATCAACGGTACCGACGCCTGGGGCGTCGTCGCGGCGACGGGCGCCGAGGTGGATGACTGGCGTCCAGGCGATCGCGTCCTCGTCTATCCCGGTCTGTACTGTGCGCGCTGTGAATGGTGCGTGCGCGGCGAGACGTCGGCCTGCGTCAGCTACGGCGTGGTGGGCGAGCAGAGCTGGGGCAGCCATGCGGAATATCTGCTGGTGCCGGCGCGCAATCTCGAGCGCGTGGACGCCGATGCGGATCCGGACGTGCTCGCGTGCGCCGGAGGGAGCTGGCTCACGGCCTGGCACGCGCTCGTCACCGTCGCGGCGGTGCGTCCCGGCGAGACGGTGCTGGTCGTCGGCGCGTCCGGCGGCGTCGGTACCGCGGCGATTCGCATCGCGCGGATGGCCGGCTGCCGGGTCGCGGCGGTCGTCGGCACGCCATGGAAAGCCGATCGCGCACGCGACATCGGCGCCGACATCGTGCTGACCACCGCCGAATCGTTCGCGTCGCACGTCCTCGATTTCACGGGTGGTCGCGGCGCCGACGTCGCGATCGACTCGGTGGGCGCCGCCACGTGGCGCGACACCATCCGGTCGCTCGCGTCATTCGGCCGGATGACGATCTGCGGCGCCACGTCGGGTGACCTGCCGACCATCAGCATCCGCGAGGTCTATCAGCATCATCGCCGGATCCTCGGCGCCCCGCTCGGCACGCGCAGCGAGTTCTCCGCGCTCGCCGCAAGCCTCGTCTCGGGCCGGCTCCAGCCCGTGGTCGACGCCACGCTGCCGCTCGACCGCCTCACGGACGGCCTCCGCCTGCTCGAGCGGCGCGACTTCTTCGGGAAGATCGTGATCAGGCCATAGGTTATCGGTTTTTGGTTTTCGGTTTTCGGTTTTGGTTTTCGGTTTCGGTTTTCGGTTTCGGTTTTCGGTTGTGGTTTCGGTTGGCGCGGTTGTCGGTGCATTGCCAAACTGATAACCGATACCCAAAACCCAAACCCAAAACCCAAAACCCAAAACCCAAAACCGAAAACCGATGACGTCATCGAGAAGCTCAAGGCGACCACCCTGCTCCGGGCGGCGCCGCACCGCGCGCACCTTGCGAGCGGCAGGGTCCGGCTGGAGCCGGACACTACAGGACTACTTGTCGAAGAAGATCCTCAGATTCTCGTCCGGCGTCGGCGGCGTGCGCAGGCTGACGAAGACGAACACGAGCGCGCTGAGGACGACGCCCACTTCCGCCGAGTCGATCCCGTGCGTCGCGAAGCTGCGCTGGAACGTGAGCGTCCAGAGCAGGCAGCCCGCGAACCCCGCCACCATGCTCCAGATCGCGCCCTCCTTCGTCCCGCGCCGCCAGTTCAACCCGAGCACCACCGGGACGAAGAAGAAGCTGGCGATGAACTTCGCCTGCTCGATGACGATCGTCTGCACGTCGCCGAACCGCTGCAGCGCGAACCAGAACGGCAGCAGCCCGAGCACGACGATCGACAGGCGGTTGATCGCCAGCAGCCGTCGCTCCGTCGCCTGCGGATCGACGAGCCGCTTGTAGAGATCGTGGGCGAACGCGCCGCCGGTCACGAGGAGGACGGAGTTGACCGTGTCGATGATCGCGCCAACCATCATGATCAGGAAGAGCGAGCCGAGCACCGGCGCCATCACGGTCGACGCCATGATGCTCGAGGCCTGATCGGCGGACGGCAGAGACGGGAACAGCCCCCGCATCCCGATCCCCAGGATCATGACGCTGCCGCCGATGAGCAGCTGGATCACCATCGAGATGCCGATCGCGTACCTGACTGTCGAGACGTCGCGCATCGAGTAGTACCGCGTCATCTCGTACGGGGCCGCCGCGATCGAGAACCCGAAGGCGAGACCGAACGCCAGCAGATCGCGGGCGCTGAACCACCAGCCGGTGATTCGCGGATCGATCGATCCCACGTACTCGCCGAGGGCAACCAGACCGCCCGCGTGGTAGACGACGACCGGCAGCGCGAGCACCAGCGCGAGGAGGAGGACGATCGTCTGCACGAACTCTACGTACGAGCTCGTGTGCACGCCGCCGAGCGCCGTGTAGAACCCGGTCGTCGCCAGCAGCGCGATCATCGCCCAGATGGGCGACACGCCGAAGATGGCGGACGAGATCTCGCCCATCGCCTGGAACTGGGCGGTGAGGTAGATCGTGTAGGTGACGATGATCAGCCCGGCCGAGATCGTGTGGGCGCCTTCGCTCGCGAACCGCTTGCCGATGTAGTCCGCGACGGTGAGCGCGCCGAATCGCCGCAGCTTCGGCGCGACGAACACGGCCGAGATGATCCAGCCCGTCCAGAGCCCGAACCAGATCCAGATCCAGCTGACGCCCGTCAGGTAGTGCCGCCCGAGCGTACCAACGAACGTGCCCGCGCTGATCTGCGTCGCCGCGAGGACCGCGCCGCCCACCCACGGCCCGATCGTGCGGCCCGCAGCCAGGAAGTCTTCTTCGGTCTTGGTCTTGAAGAATCCCCAGAGCGCCGCGCCCACCACCGACAGCAGGTAGATGATCGTGGTGACGAGCAGGACCGGCGAATCGGCGGTCATCGGCCGCCACGCTCGCGGTCGCGCGCAGCCGCGCGCCAGGCTCCCACGAAATACAGCGCCATCCAGATGGCGGCGACGATGAAGAAGCCGTAGAAGCTCCAGCCGAATCCCACGTCAGCGCCTCGCACGCCACAGCCACACGAGGCTGCCGACGACCAGCACGATGATCGCCGTCGCGTCGGTGACGGTCGCCAGATCCTGCCGCGCCCACCAGCCGGGGTCCTGGCCGGGTGCGCGGAAGGGAACGCGGATGAATGCGGGAACGTGCCCGATCGTGATCGTGCCGTGATTGCCCGGCGACCAGGTGAAGGCGGGGAACGCTCCGCGCGTCGGCATCGTCTCCGCCGGCACCTCGACCTGGATATGAATGGCGCGCGACCGGCCATCAGTTGGCGTCGTCGGTACCCAGAGAGGGCAGCGGTAGCTCCATTCGCCGGGTTGCGTCACGCGATAGCGGATCGTGTAGGCGCCGGATCCCGCCGGGTCGAGGCTGACCACCAGGACCATCGTCCGGCCCTCGAGCCGCGGCGCGGCGGACGCGCGGGCGGCGCCGGTGACGTCCACGAGCTCGGCGCTCGCGCCGTCGAAGAGCTGCAGACGATGGAGAACTTCGGTGGTGCCGTTCGGGTCGAGCGTGAGAGCGGCTGTGACCTCGCAACCGGTGGGGCCGGTCATCACAACGTTCACGTCAGCCCGGCGGAGGATGGCGCCGGCGCGTCCGTACGCGATCGACGGGAGCAGGCAGCAGGCGGCTGCGAGCGCCGGGACCGCCCACCGCGCGCCGCTCATCCGGCTCTCCTGACGGGTGCTGGTGCTGCCAAGGCCTGCCAAGTGTTAGCGGATACTAACAGTCCGGTTTATACTCGTGCAAGCCGTGCTTGACCCTCACCGTCACGCCGCTTATGGTACAGCACGTCCGCGCGGCCGACCGTCATCCCTGTACGCTCACGTTCTCATCCGACGCGCAGTCCGAGGTGAGCCATGCACATCCTCTATCAGATTCCCGGTCACATGTCCGTCGGTCCCCTGGGCGCCGGCGAGATGGAGCGGCGCCGCCGGATTCTGCAGGAGTGGGCCGGCGCCGACACGCTCGTCGAGGTCGCCGAATCGCCGGGCGGGCCGCTGTCGATCGAGAGTCACGCGGAAGAGTACTCTGAGCGTCCCACCGATGATGCGCGCGCTCCGGTCGCGCGCGGCCGAACCCGACGCGGTCATCGTCGGTTGCTTCGGCGATCCCGGGCTGTCGGCGCTGCGTGAAATCATGAGCTGCCCGGTCATCGGTCCGCTCGAGTCTTCGTTTGCCACCGCGATGCAACTCGGGCAGCGCGTCGGCATCATCACCGTCGTCGAGGGTGTCATCCCGGTGCTCGACCACCTCGTCCGCGGCATGGGGCTCTCGCTGCGGTACGCGGGAGCGACCGCGGTCGACATCCCGGTGCTCGATCTGCCTTCCGCCGGCGATCAGCTCGCGTCGACGATCGGCAAGGCGGCCAGGCCACTGATCGATCGCGACGCCGACGTCCTCGTCCTGGGCTGCATGAGCATGTCGTTTCAGAACGTCGCGGCGCGTGTGACCGAAGTGTGCGGCCTGCCTGTCGTCAACCCGGCGCGCTGCGCACTGCGCACTGCCGAGTCGCTCGTCGCGCAGGGGCTGAGCCAGAGCCGCCGTGCGTATCCGTCTCCGCGCAAACCGCTGGCGATGGAGACGACGTGAGGCTTGCGATACATGCGGACCGGATCTTCACCGGGCTGAGCGACGCGACAGAAGCGGGCATCGTGCTCGTCGAGGACGATCGGATCGCGGCGATTCTCACGTCCGCGCCCACCGACGGGACGCCGGTGCGGCGGCTGATCGGCGCGACGCTCCTGCCGGGCCTGATCGACTCGCATTCGCACGTGTCGATCGTCCCCTCACGGGGCGATCAGCTCGGGCAGATGCGGTTGCCCGCCGACATCCAGCTGGCAACGGCACGCAGTCTCGTTCTCTCCGACCTTTTATCAGGTGTGACGACGCTGCGGGTGATGGGGCAGGAGCTGGACGTCGATTTCCTGCTGCGTGATGAAATCGCTTCCGGTGCCACGCTCGGCCCCGACCTCATTTGCGCCGGCGTGCAGGTCACGAAGGAAGGCGCGCACGGCCACGCGCTGACCGCAATCCGCACCGTGGCGGACATCGGGGCGCTCGTCGACCGCAACGTCTCGAAGGGCGCCGGCCTCGTGAAGATCTTCACTACCGGCGGCGTGTCGAGCGTCGCGACGTCGCAGGGGGAGTGCCCCTTCACACCGGCGGAGATCCGCTGCGCCGCGGACGCGGCCCATCGTCATGGCCTCAAGCTCGCAGCGCACGCGCACGGCGGCATCGGCGCGCGGCTGGCGCTCGAGAACGGCGTCGACACCATCGAGCACGGCGTGCTTTTCGACGACGAGCTGATCGATCTGGCGGCGAAGCAGGGGAAGACGATCGTCGGCACGTTCTCGATCCTGGATCACCCGGCCGGCATCGAGGCCGGCGACGCGGCGGCGCCGAGCATCATCGCGAAGCTGCGCGAAGGCCGCGAACGTGTCGGCCGCACGTGGCGAACGATCCTGCAGCGCCGGATCACCGTGGCCGTCGGTACGGACAGCATGCATGGCCTGCTGGCCTTCGACGTCGCACGGCTGGTGGACTTCGGCGCATCGCCGGCCCACGCGCTGCGCGCCGCGACGAAGAACGGCGCCGAGACCTGCGGTCTGCGCGACCGCGGCACGCTCGCGGCCGGTTTGCGCGCCGACCTCGTCGCGGTGCGAGGCAACCCTCTCGACGACATCCACGCGCTGGCGGCCCCGGTCTTCGTCATGAAAGCAGGCCGCATCCTCCACGCCGCCTGACGGCTTGACAACGATACCTCGATCATCGACAATTCTCTCGACACCTAGACTATCGACACTCGAAGCCAGCGCACGGGTGGTGATTCTGATGTCCGCAATATCCGTGTTGTCCGTATCCGTGTTGTGTGTCCGCGGTCGTGTTGTCCGTGGTTCGGATACAGGGCGTCGACGGCCGGACGATGACGCCGTTCGAACCGTCCGGCGCAGCGAACATCATCTTTTTCGTCGCGACCGATTGCCCCATCGCGAACTCGTACGCGCCGGAGATTCAGCGCGTCTGCAGCGAGTACGCGGATCGTGGCGTCGGGTGCTCGTTGATGTACGAGGACGTGGACACCGCGTCGTCCGGCGGATCCCTTGACGAGCGCGTTCGCAAACACCTGAGCGACTTCAGATACTCCGGCATCCCCGCGGCCGTCGATCGGTCACGGGTCGTCGCGACACGCGCGCACGGCGACGGTCACGCCGCAGGCCGTTGTGGTCGATCGGACAGGCACGATTCGGTACAGCGGCCGAATCGACAACTTCTATGCGGCGCTGGGCAAGCCGCGGCAGCAGGTCACGGAACGCGATCTCCGGGTCGCCCTCGACGCGATCCTGTCCGGGCGTCCGTGCCGAAGGCGCGGACCGAAGCCCTCGGGTGCTTCATCGTCGATCCAGCAGTGCTGAGGAAGTAGTCATGCGTAAAAACGCGCTCATCGGTCTTGTGGCGGCCGTGTTCCTTGGGTCGCTCACGGTGTCCTCGCAGGAATCCCGTACCCGGGAACCCCAGTCGCGTCCGCCATCCACGCGGATCACCTTTGCGGAAACGATCGCGCCGATCGTCTACGACAACTGCGTGACGTGCCATCGCGCCGGCGAGGTCGCGCCGTTCCCGCTGATGACGTACGAGGACGTCGCCAAGCGCGGCAAGCTGATTGCCAGGGTGACCGAATCGAAGTACATGCCGCCATGGCACGCCGCGGCGGGGCACGGCGAGTTCGTCGGTGAACGCCGCCTGACCGACGCCCAGATCGGCGCGATCGGCGCGTGGGTCGCGCAGGGGATGCCGCGCGGAGACGATTCGAAGATGCCGAAGCTGCCGACGTTCCCCTCGGACGGTTGGCGGCTCGGCCAGCCCGATCTGATTCTCGAGATGCCGGCAGCATTCGAGCTTCCCGCAAGCGGACCCGATGTGTTCCGCAATTTCGTGATCCCGACGAACCTCACCGAAGACAGGTGGGTGCGCGGCATCGAGTTCCATCCGAAGGCCCGACAAGTCGTCCACCACGCGATCTTCGCGCGCGCGCCGGGCGGCAGCCTGGCGGCCCGCGATGGCGCAGACGGCCGGCCGGGATTCGGCGGCATGAGCTCGGTTGGCGTGGTCAACGACCGTTCGGATTCCAGAGCCCTGGGCGGATGGGCGGTTGGCGCCACGCCGATGTTCCTGCCCGAAGGCGTCGCGCTGCGGCTGCCGAAGGGTTCGGACTTCCTCCTGCAGATGCATTTCCATCTGAGCGGCAAGCCGGAGGCCGAGAAATCGGTCATCGGCATCTACTTCGCCGACAAGGCGCCGGAGAAAGGATTTGTTCTCGGTCGAACTGCCTGCGCTCTTCGGCGTGGGCGCGGCCATCGATATCGCGCCGGGCGTGAAGAGCTTCACGATTCAGGACACGTTCACGGTGCCTGGCGACATCAGCATCTTCTCGGCGATCGCGCACGCGCATTACCTGGCGAAGGACATGAAGGCCACGGCGACGCTGCCGGATGGCTCCACACGACCGCTGATCTGGATCAATGACTGGGACTTCAACTGGCAGGACACCTACGTGTACAAGAAGCCGGTCGTGTTGCCGAAGGGCACGCGCATCGACGTGACGCTGACGTACGACAATTCGGTCGACAATCCGCGCAATCCGGTTAGCCCGCCGCGGCGGGCGCTGTGGGGCGAACAATCCTTCGACGAGATGGGGACGGTCGGATTTGGATTCGAGGCGCTGAACAAGGCCGACGTGCCGGCCTTCCAGCAGGCCTTGACGGCCCGCAACAAGGCGGCGATCGCCGCCGGTGGGAAGGATGGGACGATCGGACGGTTTCTTGCGCGACAGACGCGTCAGAACAGAGGCTTGCAGCAGCTCACCGTCTTCAGTCGCGAGGGGACGATCGTCAGCAGGATTGGGGAGCCGGGTTCGTACTCTCAAGCCTCGTTCTCGCCAGACGGTTCGCGATTGGCCGTGATCAAGAGAGATCCGGACAGCGACAGCCAGGACGTCTGGGCGTTCGACATCGGGACGGGCAAGGGGACCGCCGTCACGTCGGATTCAGCGCCTGATACAGCGCCGCTGTGGTCGCCCGACGGTCGATACATCGCGTACGTCTCGGTCCGCGACAACACGCACGGCGTGTATCGACGGCCGGCCGACGGGAGCGGCCACGAGGAGCGCCTGTATGAGCATTCCACGGGCGCGACGATCTTCCTGACGGACTGGTCGGCTGATGGCCGATATCTCTGTCTCTGGTCGGGCGACTCGATGTTCGTGGTGCCGCTGACCGGCGACCGGAAGCCCATCGAGCTGAATCGTGAGGCGTTCCTCGGCCGCGGTGGACGCTTGTCACCCGACAGCCGCTTCCTCGCATTCAGCTCGAACCAGTCCGGTCGCTTCCAGGTGATCGTGAGCCCCTTCGATCCGGCGACGGCCGCAACGGTTGGCGCCGCGTCGGGTTCCGCGCGATCGCAGATCTCGACTGAAGGGGGCTTCGGAGGCATCGTCTGGCGGAAGGATGCCAAGGAGTTGTTCTATCTCTCCTTTGTGCCTCAAAAGCCTCAGTCGCTGATGGCCGTCGACATTACGACCACGCCGGCGTTTCAGGCGCAGACACCGCGGCCGCTGTTCGAGCTGCCGGCACCGGTCGGGCCGCCCGCGCAACTCGGCGCCGTGGGCAGCCCCGACGGCCAGCGCTTCGTGTTCGCGGTGAACCTGCCGACGAAGCCCGCGCGCTGAGTTCTTACAGGAGCACGGGAGTAGGGGAGGGAACATAACAGGAGAAAGGGAGTAAGGAGAGAACTTTAGGTTAAGTTCTCCTTTCTCGTTTTCTCCTGTTAGTTGTCTCCCTTCCCTCCCTTACCTCCCTTCCTCCTGTTACCACGTCTGCCGGAGTGTTTCGTGGAATCGCGCGGGCGAAGAAGTAGAACGTAAGACCTACATCAATTCCTCCCAATCTCCGGTGCGGCTGAGCGCATCACGATCGATTTGCTTCGGAGATCGTGAACGGTACTGCGATTGCTACGCCTGCGCGCGGCACCCTGAACTTTTTCAACCGACCTGAACAAGGAGGGCTACGCGATGTCGCGTAAATCCTGTGTCTTTACCGTTGGGCTGTTCGCGATCGTGGCGAGTCTCGTGACGTTGACGTGGGCCCAGGCCCCGGACGGCTTCGCGAGATTCTGGGGATCGCTTTATACATATCCGCCGACGCCTGTTGCGCTCAGCGCACTCCAGCAGCCCTCGGAGCCTCAGCCGGTCGATCGGTTTCATCACTGGAATCGCATTGCGATCGACACGAGCGGTCTGGATCACACGCCGCTGGCTGAAGGGGAAACGGACCGGGTCTTCGGCGAACAGCTCGGCCCCGGCCGCTCGAGCCGCGCGATGGCGATCGTCCACATCGCGATCTTCGACGCGGTCAACGCGATTGCCAGGCGATATCGCAGCTTCACGGGCATTCCCGACGCCGATCGCGACGCGTCGATGGACGCCGCTATCGCCCAGGCGGCCCACGACACGCTCGTCGCGCTGTTTCCGTCGCAGCAGGCGCATTGCGATGAGCTGCTGGCGGAGGAGCTCGGCAGAATCCGTTCCGGGTCGTCCAAGGAGCGGGGAATCGCCGTGGGCGGGCGCGCCGCGCGCGCCATTCTGAATCTCACGAGGGATGACGGCGCGCGCCACGCCGAGCCGGTCGTGGGTATCGACTTCATTCCGAGCGACCGCCCCGGCAAGTGGCGGCAGGATCCGATTAGCCAGCTTCCGCTCGCGCTGGGCGCTCACTGGGGCGACGTCAAGCCGCTCGTGATCTCGTCGGCAAAGCGATTCCGGGTTCCGCCGCCGCCAGAGCTCGACAGCCGCGCGTATGCGGCGGCCTACAACGAGGTCAAACGGCTCGGCGGCACGACACCCACAGAGCGATCGGACGATCAGACGCTGGCCGGGATTTACTGGGCGTACGACGGCACGCCGACCCTGTGCGCGCCGCCGCGGCTGTACAACCAGATTGCGGTCCAGATCGCCGATCAGATGGGGACGGACACCGTCGATCTCGCGCGGCTGCTCGCGATCCTCAACGTCGCGATGTCCGACGCCGGTATCGCCTGCTGGGAATCGAAGTACTTCTACCAGTTCTGGCGCCCAGTGGGAGGCATCCGCGAGTCCGATCGCGGTACGGGCCCCACGGGCCGTGGCGATGGCAACCCGCGGACGGAAGGCGATCCCACGTTCTCTCCCCTGGGTGCGCCCGCGAGCAACCTGCAGGGACCCAACTTCACGCCGCCGTTCCCCGCGTATCCATCGGGCCACGCCACGTTTGGCGGGGCAGTCTTTCAGACGCTGCGGAACGTGTTCGGAACCGACGACATCGCCTTCACGTTCGTGTCCGACGAGTTGAACGGCGTGACGCGTGACAACCAGGGCAACGTGCGTCCGCTGCTGCCGCGGACGTTCTCGTCGCTCTCACAGGCGGAAGAAGAGAACGGCCAGAGCCGCATCTATCTCGGCATTCACTGGGCGTTCGACAAGACCGAGGGCATCCAGCAGGGGAGACGCATCGCGAACTACGTGTTCAGGCACGCGTTCGAACCGAGGAATTGAACTGCGTCATCGCGTCAGCACCCGGCCAGGGAGCGGACCCTCGGGACGGTCCGCTCCCAGCACCGGCACGCCGTTGACGAAGACGGCCTGGATGCCGCGGGCCCGCAGACGCGGGCGCTCGAACGTCGACAGATCGAGGATCGTGTTCGGATCGAACAGCACGAGGTCGGCCTTCATGCCGACGCGGATGACGCCGCGATCCTTCAGGCCGATGCGCTGCGCGGGCAGCGACGTCATCTTCGTGACGGCGTCGGGAAGCGTCATCCACGTGCTCGTCGCGCACGAACCGGCCCAGGACGCGCGGAAACGTGCCGGCGCCGCGCGGGTGGCTCATGCCGAGGCCGCCGTCGCTCGCCACCATGACCCAGGGTTGGCGGTAGAACGTCCGCATGTCCTCCTCGATCATCGTGTGCCCGATGACGCCGGCGTCCTCGTCTGCCACGATGCGGATGTAGAGGTCGACTTCGCTCACGCCCTCGGCCTTTGCGATGTCGTCGAGACGGCGACCGACATACTGCGGAAACTTCGGCAGGCGGGTGATCTGGATGTTGCGGCCGCCGCCCACATCGTCCAGCGCCTTCTTGACGCTCGCCGGATCGGTCCATTGCTTGTTCGGAACGAGCACCTTGAGGTTCGAATGCCACGCCAGGTACGGATAGGCGTCGGCGGTGACGTCCTGCGCCGCGCTTCCGGGCTGCCTCGATCATCGCCACGACTTCCGGCGCTTTGCCCCAGACGCCGACCGTCCCGAGCTTGATGTGCGTGATCTGGACGGGAAGCCGCGCCTGCTCGCCGATCGCGATCGCTTCGCGCACGGCGTCGAGCGTGCGGTCGGCTTCGTCGCGGATGTGCGAGATGTAGAAGCCGCCGTGCTTCGCGGCGACGCGCGCGAGCGCCACGACCTCGGCGGTCGCCGCGTAGCTGCCGACCTCGTACTCGAGGCCTGACGACAGCCCGATCGCGCCGTCGGCAAATCGCCTGCTCGACCAGCGCTTCCATCTTCGCGATCTCGGCTTTCGTGGCCTCGCGCCGGAAGTCGTCGCCCATCACGGACCGGCGAACCGTCGCATGCCCGACGAGCATCGCCAGGTTCAGCGCCGGCGGCGACGCCCGGCGTCGCGCCAGATAGTCGCCGATCGGGCAGCGGCGAGCTGCCGTCCTGACCGAGGAGCACGGTCGTGATGCCCTGCGAGATCTGCGTCCCGGCGTCGGGCTCGGCGTTCGAGTCCCTCGGTCGAGTGGTTGTGCGCGATCGATGAAGCCGGGCGCGAGCGACGAGACCGGTTCCGTCGATGACCCGATCGTCGGGTTGCGGCGTGACGGCCCCGACCTCGCGAATCGTGTCGCCTTCGATGCGCACGTCGACGCGCTGCAGCGGCGCCCCCGTGCCGTCGGCGACCATCGCGCCGGTGATCGTCCAGGCGGGGTTCTCGCGCAGCTTCGGGATGTAGTGCGCGGCGATGGCGTCCACGATGCGCTGCGGGCTGCGCCTGCGCGAGGTTGGCGAGCGCGATCACGCTGAGGTCGTCCGAGCCCGGGCCGCTGTAGCGCGCGATGAAGGTCTTGAAGCCCTGCCACGAGCCGCCGTGCCGCCGTACGCTCGATGGCACCGAGCCGCTCGACGCTCCAGCCGAAGCCGTACGGGTGACCGGCGTCCGCTGTTCAGTCGCACCGGCGAGAAGACCGCGTTCCAGCTCTCGGCTTTCAGCAGCGCTCCGGCGCGAAGGCCGCGATCCCACGCGATGAGATCGCGCAGCGAGAGGTAGAGCGAGCCGTCCGCCGTCGTGTTCAGCTGCGGAGCGACCCACGCCTGATTCTTGAGGACGCCGTTCTCGAGCCGATATCCCGCGGCCCGATGCGGCACGATGTCCGCCTCGCTGATGACGCGCGCGGTCGTCATGCCGAGCGGCTTGAACACCCGCTCGCGCAGGACGTCGCCGTAGAACTGGCCCGACGACCTTGCGCACGAGCGCGCCCAGGATCACGTAGCCCGTGTTGCTGTACTTCCACTGATCGCCAGGTGCGAAGTCGAGCGGCGATTCGTAGGCCAGCGTCACCAGATCCGTCTTCCGTGTAGTCGCGCCGATAGTCGACCTTCCCGTCGGTGTAGTTGGCGATGCCCGACGTGTGCGTCAGGAGATGCTGAACCGTGATGTGCCGCCAGCTCGCGCGGCGCGTCCGGAAAGAACTTCGTCAGCGGATCCGACAGCGCCAGCTTGCCGTCTTCGACCATCAGCATCACGACTGCCGCCGTGAACTGCTTGCCGAGCGAGCCCGATTGAAAGATCGTCTCGTCGGTCACCGGCACGTCGTGCTCGACGTTGGCCAGGCCGTAGCCCTGCGCCTTGATCGTCTGTCCGCCGCGACTGACGGCCACCGCGACGCCCGGAATGCGCTGCCTGGTCATCTCGGCGCGGACGATGGCGTCGACGGGATCGGATTGGCGGGCGGCGAGGGAAAGAGACGTGACGATGAGTGCCAGCGCAGGGAATGCACTTTTCATGGATGAACGGATTCTACGACATCCGCCCGCGCTCAGGGCCACCACAGGCGACACCTTCTCCTGCTATGCTCGGGTGAGTTGCCCGTGACAGGCAATGGGAGACCGGTCTCATGCCACATGGGAAGATCTGCTATCTCGAGATTCCGGCCAACAAAGCCGAAGACGCCGCTGCCTTCTATTCCGCGATCTTCGGCTGGAAGGTACGCGAACGCGGCGACGGGAATCTGGCATTCGACGATTCTGGCAGCGTAAGCGGCACCTGGGTCAAAGAGCAGGACCGCACCCCTGATGAGCACACGCGTGTCTACATCATGGTCGATAGCATCAGCGAGTCCTTGGCCGCAATCCAGAAGGCAGGCGGCAGGGTGCTGACGGCGCGAAAGGATATCGGGCCGGGGATGGGCGCATTCGCCGCGTTTGCGGATCCGGTCGGGAACGAGTTCGGGCTGTACGAGGAGCCAAGGCGCTAGAAGCTAACACGCTCCCGGGTAGCAATGCAGCGCGATCGCACTCTCATCACACGCTCCACCGCCATGCTGATACGCGACCTTCGATACGCCGTTCGAACCCTCCTCCAGAACCCGGGATTCACGCTCGTGGCCGCCGGATCGCTGGCGCTGGCGATCGGCGGATCGATGGCGGTGTTTACGCTGCTCAATGCGATTGTCCTTCGGCCGCTGCCTGTCGATGAACCGGATCGGGTGTTCCAGGCGTTGCGTGCCACGAGAGACGAGACCGTGGGCCGGCTGGCGTGGCCGGCAGTCCAGCGTGCCCGGAAGGCGCTCGACGGGCGGGCGGACATCGCCGCGGCGTCGAACATCGCCGGGATGCAGATCGAACCTGAAGGCCGCGGCGCGGGCAAGGCCGAGCGCGGCGTGGTGCAACTCGTGTCGGGCGAGTACTTCGAGCTCCTCCGGCAGCGTCCTCAGCGCGGGCGCCTGCTGACGGGCAGCGATAACGTCACGGTCGGGGCTCACCCGGTCGCCGTGATCAGCGACGTGTACTGGCGTCTGCAGTTGTCAGCCTCTGAAAGCGCCGTTGGAAGCAGCCTGACCATCAATGGCACGTTGTTCACGGTGGTGGGTATCGCCGAGCCGCAGTTCTTCGGAACGACGCTCACGCTTCGCAGCCCGGATGCGTGGATCCCGCTGGTGATGCAGCCGGCAGTACGATACGCGCAGAACGCCAGCAGCCATGACGGGGCCGACACGCGTCAGCCGTGGCCCCCGCAGGAGACGATCGAATGGCTCAACGTGTTCGTGCGAGTCCCGCGTGGAGCGGATCCCAAGACGATTGCGGCCACGTTGACCGTGTTGCGACAGGGTGAGGCCGAGACGTTTTTCTCGGGCGCCGGTTCCGAGAACCTGCGAGAGACCGTGCGCCACGAAAAGATTCTCCTGGAGCCGGCGTCGCGCGGACTGTCGCCGTTCCGATTCAGTGTGTCCTCGTCGCTGTTCGTCCTGCTCGCGATGATGGCGGTGCTGCTCGCCATCGCGTGCGCCAATGTCGCGGGCCTGCTGATCGCGCGCGCCTCCGCGCGCGAGCGCGAGATGGCGATCCGCCTGTCGATGGGCGCCGGGCGGACGCAACTGCTGCGTCAAATGCTGACGGAGAGCCTGCTGCTCGGCGCGGGGGCTGGTGCCCTCGGCGTGTCGCTCGCGTTCTGGAGCCGCGGCGCGCTCCTGAAGATGTTCGCGCCGACGGCGAACCTCGTGACCCTCGACATCAGCTTCGACGCGCGTGTGCTGGCCGTTGCCGTAGGCCTGTCCCTGATGACGGGCATCGCCTGCGGCATCCTTCCGGCCATCCGCGGCGCACGCGTATCGCTGGCCGATGCGCTCAAGGCCGAGACGCGCGGGACCAGTGCCGGCCGCCGATCGCTTTTCGTCGGCAAGGCCCTCGTCACGCTCCAGATGGCGTTCTGCCTGCTCGCGCTGGTCGTGGCCGCGTTGTTCGTCCGGAGCCTGCGCGCTCTCACCTCGATGGACATCGGTTACGACCGCGAACAGGTCGTGACCGCAAGACTCGACGTGCTGAGTCTCGGTTACACGTCGGACCAGCGGCAGGCGCTGTATGCTCGAATCCTCGATCGCATGCGGCAGGTTCCTGGCGTCACGTCCGCGAGCCTGTCGCTGAACGGGCCGCTCGCCGGGCCCGAGCGAATCGGCGGCTTCGGCATCGAAGGTTACACGCCCGGGCCGGGAGAGCGTCTCACCAGCAATGAAGAGGTGGTGACGGAGGACTACTTCGACACCGTTGGTCTCCGCCTGCTCAGGGGACGATTGTTCGGCCCTGAGGATCGCGGGCCGGGCAACCGCAACACGATCGTGAACGAGACGATCGCGCGGAGGTTCTTCAAGGACGGTGACGCAATTGGCAAGCGCTGGGGCTGGGGAAGCCCGATCGGATCGGACGCGTTCGTCATCGTCGGGGTCGTCGAGGATGCCAGGTACGTCGCGCTGCGGACGCTGCCGCCGAACATGGTGTACCGGCTTGCCTCGCCGCAGGACGACGAGATCCTCGGTGACCTGGAGATTCGCACGTCCGGGTCGCGGGGGACGCTGCCGGCGACCGTTCGTCAGGTGCTGGCGGAATCGGAGCCGCGGCTGCCCGTCCTGGATGTGATGCCGCTCAGCGGCCGCATGGCGCAACGCGTGTCGCAGGACGCGCTGATTGCGCGGCTGACGTCGATCTTCAGCGCCATTGCCCTGTTGCTGGCGTGTCTCGGATTGTACGGGACCATCTGGTACGGCATCAATCGCCGGGTGCCCGAGATCGGGTTGCGGATGGCGCTGGGCGCCGACCGGCGGTCGGTCCTGCGCCTGATCCTGCGCGAGGCGCTCCTTCTCATCGTGCTCGGAGCCGCGGTTGGCGTGCCACTCGCCTATGTCGCCGGCCGCAGCCTGCAGACGCTGCTGTACGAGATTCCGCCTCTCGATCCCACGGCGTACGCCGCTGGCGGGATCCTGCTGATGGCCGTCAGCATCCTGGCGGCATTTCTCCCGGCGCGCAGGGCATCACGGATCGATCCGATGTTCGCGCTGACTCGCAAGTAGTGACGCATGAATTGAAGAGGCGCCCTGCAGTTCTGAGGGGGCCTCGAAGGGGACCTCAAGGGGCCTTGTTCTGAGATTCTGATTGCACGGCCTTGCGCCGCAGATCCGGGAAGACTTTCGACACTTTCGCGAGGATGTAGTCTCCGTACGTCCCGCTGAACTCGTGGACGCTCGCGCCGTCCCAGCGCTGCGCCCGGTCGTCCACGACTGCCAGGCTCGACTCGATCGGCTGTACCTCGGCATCGAAGCCGGGATCGAAGAAGAACGGAAACGACAGCCGCGCCCGGCCGCTCGGGTTGTGCACGCGATGCGGCGTCGAGCGGTAGAAGCCGCCGGTCATCCGGTCGAGCATGTCGCCGATGTTGCAGATGAAAGACCCCGGTATCGGCGGCGCGTCAATCCATCCCGACGGTCCACGCACCTGCAGGCCGCCCACGTCGTCCTGCTTCAGGATGGTGAGCAGGCCGTAGTCGGTGTGTTCGCCGACACCCCATTCAGGTTCGGCAGCCGTCGGCTCGCTCGCCGGATAGTTGAAGATGCGGAAAAGGATCAGCGGGTCGCGCGTGTACCGATCGTGGAAGTACGATCGCCTCGAGGCCCAGGCTGAGCCCGACACCTTCCATCAGCACATGCCCAAGCCGTGTCATGGCGCTCATGTAGTCGAGGACGCACGCGCGGAACCCGGGAAGATCGGGAAAGAGGTTGCAGCCATGCAGCGGCGTGCCGGCGGCGACGCGAGGGTGATCGTCTGGCAGCTCCGCGCCGAAGTACAAGCCTTCCTTGAGGTCGGGCTTCCCGCTCGTCAGCTCGCCGCGCACCGGGAAGTACCCGCGCCACGCGTGGCCTCCCAGCTCCATCCGGATGGCGAGTTTCGTCTCGAGCGGGTTTGCAAAGACCTGCCGGCTGAGCGACTCGAGGCGAGCTTGCAGTGCCTCTTCCACGCCGTGGCCGATGATGTAGAAAAAGCCGGCATGACGGCAGGCTGCGCGGATCGCCTCGGCAGCGGCCGTTCGGTCGTGGCCGTCAGAGGCGAGCGCGGAAACATCGATGACCGGAAGGGCGTCCACGGTCACAGGATCCGCTCGACCTGGCTCCAGCGCAAGGTCGAATCTTTTGCCAGGGTTGAGGTCACGGTACAATTGACTCAACGCGCCCGTAGCTCAGTGGATAGAGCATCGGCCTTCTAAGCCGAGGGTCGCAGGTTCGATACCTGCCGGGCGCGCTTCTCTTAACCGGGGGGCTTCGCCCCGCCGGACCCCCTGCACGCTCTCTCGCGCGCCGCTTCGTCGGCGCACTCCGTTCGCGTGGCGCTCACTCGCTTCGCTCGTTCGCTGCTGCGGCGCAACCACAGAAGTGGATCGGCCGATCCCGCGCGATCAGCCGAGTAAACTCTCCTACTCGGCCCTGAGGGCGTCGCTTGGATCGACGCCTGCGGCCCTTCGCGCAGGCACGTAGGTCGCACATGCGGCCGCGCCCGCCAGCGCGCAGACCACGATCGCGAGCGTCACCGGATCGGCTGGCGTGACGCCGAACAGCAGAGCCGAGATCCACCGGCCGGCCGCAAGAGCGCCGGCCAGTCCGGCGCCCAAGCCAACCAGCGTCAGCGCTGCGCCTTCGCGCACGAACAACCAGACGACGTCGGAAGGCGAAGCGCCGATTGCCAACCGAAGACCGATTTCTCTCCTCCGCTGACCGACCAGATACGCGAGCACACCGTAGACGCCGATGACCGACAGCGCGACCGCGATGGCGGCAAAGGCCAGGAGCACGAGCATGGTGAAACGGCGTCCAGCGAGCGACGCGTCGACGAGCGCTGCGAGGCTCTTGATATTTGCGAGGGGCAGCAAGGGATCGAGCCCGGCCACGTCATGCCGCAGCGTGGGAATGGAGGCGATGCGATCCGCCGACGTGCGCACGGCGACGGTGAAGGCGTCCACCGGATGCTGCTCGTACGGCAGGTAGATCTCGGCCGGCGTGTCCTCGTCGAGGCCGCCGTATTTGATGTTCCCGACGACGCCGACGATCGTCTTCGGTCCATTGCGCGCGTCGCGCGCGAGCTCCGCGCTGACTCGAATCTGTTGTCCAACGGGGTTCTGTCCCGAGAAGAATCGCTGTGCGGCCCGTTCGTTGATGAGGACGACCTCCGGACTCGTCGCCGTATCACGCCTGTCGAATGGTCGGCCGTCGCGGATCGGGATCTTCATCATCTCGAAGTATTCAGGGCTGACGATCCGCATGGAGGCCGTCGGCATCGATGCCGAGTCCGGCTCCGCCTGACCTTCGTGACGGAAGCCGGTGATGGCGTTGAGATCGCTCGTGAAGGGAAGGCCCATCGCCACCGCCGCCGACTCAACACCGGGTTCCGCCTCCAGTCGCGAGAGCAGCGCCGACACGAACGCTCGCGGACTCGCGGGATCTGCATACCTGGCGGCCGGCAACGACAAGCTGAACGTCGTGACGCCTTCGGGTTCGAAGCCAGGCTCGACATGCTGGAGCTGAACGTAGCTGCGAATGAGCAAGCCGGCCCCAACCAACAGCATCGCTGCGCCCGCCAACTCCGAGATGACGAGAACCCGTCGAGCGCCCGTTCCGCTCGCGCCGACGGCCCCACGGTTACTCAACGCGAAAAACCGGTGACTCGACCGTCCGGATACCGCCAGCGCCGGTGTCAGCCCAAACGCGATGCTCGTGACGAGTGTCATCGCCAGGCCGAAGGCCAGGACGTGCATGTCGACCGACAGATCCGGCAGACGCGGGATCGACGTCGGCCCGAGCAGCACCAGTGCGCGCACGAAACAGAAGGCGACACCTGCACCGGCCGCTCCGCCGAGCATCCCCAGGACGAGGCTCTCTGTCAGCAACTGCGCGATCAGCTGGCGCCGACTCGCGCCGAGGGCAGCCCGCACGGCCACCTCGCGACCGCGAGCCTGCCCCCGCGCGAGCAGCAGATTCGCGACGTTCGCACAGGCGATGAGCAGCACGAGCGTGACGGAGCCGAACAGGGTCACCAACGTGGGGCGAATGTCGCGAACAATCCGCTCGTGCAGCGGAGTGGCCAACAGCGTCGCGTCCTTTTCTGTTTCGGGAAATTCCGTGGCCAGGCGATCGGCCACCGTTTGCAGCGCGGTTGTCGCCTGGCCGGGCGACACGGTGTCCTTCAAGCGGGCCAATACCTGCACCCACTGTGCGCCGCGTGCCGCGGGCGCGAGGTCACGCGGGCTTGAAGATGAGCGGCTGCCAGAACTCTGCGGCGGCCGGAAACTTCAGTGCGGCGGGAGCGACCCCGACAATCGTCACGTCATGGCCGTCGAGCGTCGTCGTCGAGTTCACGACGTCCGGACGACCGCCGAATCGACGTCGCCATAGGCCGTCCGCGAGCACGATCTGGTTGCCGTCACCCTGAGCGTCGCCTTCCGCGAACGCGCGACCGAGTGCCATCGAGACGCCCAGCAGTTTGAAGTAATTCCAAGAGACTCTCGCGCCTTGGAGCCGTTCCGGATCGCCGAGACCGGTCATGTTGACGGTGATTGGCACCACGGCGGATGCCTCGGCAAAGGCTTCGCTCGGGCCGACGTAGTCGCGAACATTCAGTGGAGAGAGCCATGGCGAGACGCGTCCCTGGTGTCCGTAAAAGAGCATCACCAGGCGACTCGGATCACGATACGGCAATGGTCGAAGCAGCACGCCGTTCACGATCGTAAAGACCGCCGTCGTCGTGCCGATGCCGAGCGCCAGGGTCAGAATCGCCACACCGGTGAACGCGGGCTGGCGTCGCAGGAGCCGCCACGCATGACGCAAGTCCCGAAGCAAAAGGCTCAACAGCACCCTCCTCGACGGACGTGCACCTTTCGAGAGACGGACGTCCAGCTGTCGGTTTGACGTCCGTGCGGCCGAGAAGGTTGACAGCTTCGGCGTCGGCCGATCTTTGACCGCGTGTGCTAGTCGGTGCCCCTTCCTTCGTACGGAAAGCCGGCCGTGGCGTAGACGGGAGTCCCACTGTTTTCTCTGCGGAACTCGAATAGACTAAATCCGTGGCCTTGATCAATCGAGGGATGGAAGCCGCCATGGGCACGAACTCGACAGACGCTGCTGCGAACCGCGCGAAGGACGAAGAGGCGAAGAGAAATCTCGCGTCGATCAGCCCGTTCTTCATCGTGAAGGACCTGCAGGTCTCGATCGCGTATTACATCGAGCGCCTCGGCTTTCAGCTCGACTTCCAGGGTCCAGACGACGACCCGTACTACGCCGGAGTGAGCCGGGATGGCATCGGCATCATGCTCAAGGCGATCCTGCCCGACGTGCTTCCACAGCCAAACCACACCCGGCACGAATGGGCTCGTTGGGACGCGTACATCTACACCCTGGACCCCGACGCGCTCTTCGACGAGTTCAGCCAGCGCGGTGCGTCGTTCGTAAAGAAGTTGTCGTTCATAGACGAGGGGCTGTGGGGCTTCGAGGTCACCGATGCCGACGGGTATGTCCTTGCCTTCTTTCACCTCCGCCGCGACAGAGCGGCCGCTGTGATTCCCAAGGGGGCCGCCGAATCATCATGAGACGAACAGGCAAACCGATGGAGACGGACTGAAAGCCGGTGCTCGACAATTTCCGGTCAGCCAACGCAGGTTCGCACGTTCTCCTTGCCGGGCAGCGACTCGGGTTGCCCTATCAGGTTGTGGCTGGAGCGGCGATTGCCGCGTCCATGGATCAGCCAATTCCGAATGGCGTAAGCGACGGCTGGCAGGGGTCCCGGCGGCGTTTTCCAGACTCCGGATCACTCCTTCCGGTTGTCATGCCGGCCCGGAATGTTCGATCGCTGCCACACCGTTTGGGAGTCGTCGTGGCATCACGCCTTCGGCGGTTCGGCATCGAGCCCGACGCGATCGAAGCGGAGGTGCAGGCGATGCATCCGGTAGTCGTCGCACCAACGGTGAATCGATCGGTGCTGGGCATCATGGTCGACTTTGCCAAGGCCGTTGCCTACTATTCGGGAGACCTGCGGACCGACGAGCGGCGCCACGGCAGTTGCGCATTGAAGATCGAACTCGCCGCTCGCGGCTGAGCGGTATGTCGTTAGCCAGCAAGATCCGCCGGTGCGATCATGAGCCGCCGCGGCTGAAACGCGGTCGTTACGCTGACGGACATCACGAAGTACCCGTATGGCAGCATGCGTGTTCTGCGACATCGTAGGCAAGGGATTACGAACGCTGATGGGCGATACCGGTTCGATGGCGTGGCACCCGGACGTTATCGCGTGCAACTGCTGCGTATCGGTTTCCGACCGGTGCTGTCAGACCCCGTGCAAGTCGCGGCCGGCGAGACTGTACAGCTCGAGCTCCGCGTGGCTTCGCAGCCACTGATGCTGCCGCCGGTCACGGTCACCGTCACAGCGGACGTCTGCGTGCCGGCCAAGACACTTAAGGAACACCCACAGCTCCAGACGCTCTGGCAACAAGCGCGAGATGGCGCGTCGGTGCGCACGGAGCTCATGGCACGATTCCGCTACCACGTGTTGGCGCATGAGGAGTCATACGAACTGAAAGCCGACGGTCCCACCGCGCCGGGCACGATCGATCAGCCCTCCGTCAGCGACCCCAAGTGGGCAGTCAAGAACGCCGCGCGCAACCGGGAGCAGCGGCTCTCTCGCGGCTACTACGGTCCTCGCAAGGGCTCGCTCGACGGGTTTTACGTGCCAAACGAGTTGGACGTTTTGCACGAGGACTTCCTGAAGACGCACTGCTTCGTCCCGGCGGCCGCGCGTGGCGTGGGTGAGGTGGGACTGCGTTTCCGGCCACTTGGCACGCGCCGGAACTTCCTCGACATTCTCGGCACGATCTGGCTCGACTCGGCGACGTATCGCGCGCGACGGCTCGAGCTCGAGTACGTGGACTTCGACGAGTCGCGCGGGACCGTCCGCGTAGACTTCGCCGACGTCCCGGTCGCCGGCGGCACGCTGCGGATGCCCGTCGGCGGGGCGTTCGCGATGCGGCCGTCGCGAAAGAATCCCACCAAGCGCACCGAGGGGAAGTTCACGTTCACGTACTCGGGCTTCGAGGAGGTGCCGCCGCGTTAGGTTCACGCGATGCCCTGCTGGTTGTCGCGCTCTAACGAGGAGTTGAAGCCGACGGCGGGTTATGGAAGCGGCTGGCTCGCTGGGCTCGCCTGCCGCACACAGGTGTGCACTCCGGCACGGTGTTGGGTGGGAAGCAGTTGCCTCCCACCCTCGAACGCCGGCGGGTTGGCCCTGAACGCCGGGCTGCTCAGATATCTTGGGCGTATGGAACGCCCTCGGAAGACGGAGATCGTAGAACATCATGGCCAGTACCTCTTCCTCCCGGAGAACTCTTCGAGTTGGACGGCCTAGTCACGCCAGCCGCGCAAGGCATTGCGAGCCGGGTCCTCGCGCGGACAAAAGCGGGCAACATCACCCTCTTTGCATTCGACGCGGATGAAGAATTGTCAGAGCACACCGCGCCGTTCGACGCGCTCGTACTGACACTGTCTGGCGCGCTTGTTCTCACGATTGGCGGTCGTGAGGTCCGCGCAACACCGCAATCAATTGTGCTCATGCCGGCGAACGTCCCTCATGCCGTGCGCGCCTCTAAACCGTCGCGCATGATCCTGATCATGCTGCGCGAGCAGGCCGGCGGGTAATTTGATGCGTGTCCTGAGGCGCCGGGTGGCGGTACGTGCTTGTCGACGCCAAGGCGCGCTGGAGGGGCATTTCGACGAAGCCTGACGCCTTCTAAGCCGAGGGTCGCAGGTTCGATACCTGCCGGGCGCGGCAGTAGCTACAGCACTCGTCATCAGCCCGATTGATCTGGAGGCCTTTCCAACACGATGATGGTCTCATCGTCCTCTGGCACGCTTCCTCCACGAAACGCACTGACCGCCTCAACGAGCTGCAGACCGAACGTTTCCGCCGAAATCGGGTCCAGCGCTCGGGCCAGCGTCATGAGATCGTTTCGACCCAGCTCTTTGCCCGCAGGGTTGGTGGCTTCGGAGACCCCGTCGGAATACAGCACGATGAGGTCGCCGGGTTCCGGTTTGACGATTATCCGGTCGTAGGAGACGTTCGGCAGCAGGCCGAGTGGAGTGCCCCTGACGCCCGCGCCCTCCTCTGGACGATGCGGTTCGAACCAGGCCCATTCATCACGATTTGACCGGTACCAGAACGCAGGAGGATGGCCGGCATTCGTCATCACGAGGAGCCCCCTGCGGCCGTGGAAGCCGGCGGCCACCATCGTGGCGTAGTGGACCCCACCGAGTTCCGTCACGACTGCCTCATTGAGATCCCGCATGAGATTTGTCTGCTCGAGGGCCGTGAGATACTTTTCCATCAATTCCCGAAGCTTGGCACTGAGCGACGCGACGGCGCTTCCGTGGCCGCTCACATCAGCAAGGGCGATGCGAGAGACGATACAGCTGGGACAAACGGAGACGTAATGGACGTCGCCCCCGGCCTCACCAGACCCGAACGGCATGGAGTGGACCCAGACCCTCAAGCCTGGCACATCTGCGACGCTCGAGGTCTCCTGGTTACTGGCCCATGTCTCGGCGCACTTCAAACGATATGGAACTGGCACAATCGCCAGCTTACTCCCCTTCGACAGGACGCCAGAGGACGAGCGCCTCATCCATTGCCTCAACTCGTTCCGGGTGATGACGGCCGATGAAGCCGCCCAGATACATGACGGGGTCGCCGCTCTCATCAGCACGCTGGTACGTCGCGGCGTCGGCTTGGCCGTCATCAGCAATGGTTTTGAGGAAGATGGGCTCGGGTGGTCACTGTGTTCACTGGCGGCCGAAATCCGGTGCACCGCTATCTCGTGCAGGGAGGGCATCGCCAAACCCGACGCGGAGATTGACCGACGAGCAGCACGTCGGTTGGGCGCTGACCCGGCAACAACCGTGTATATCGGCGATGGGGATGATGACGAACTCGCCGGGGCCGCGAGTGCCGGCCTTCACGCATACCGAGCTGCCTGGTTCGTCCGCCAGTCGCCCCAGAACGCGGCGACTTGGCCGCAGTTGACAGACCCGAAGGACGTTCTGAACCTTGTAGCGGCCGGCTAATGCGATTCACCTCTTGGCGTGGCCGGCAGTTTTCTGATCGATGTCGAGGGCTCGCCAAGTGACCTGGCGGCGCGGAAGGGTGAGCGGCCTGGCGTCAGACACAATGACTTTCGTCGATCGACTCTGGCGTCGCCTCCCCGTCGTCGTGCGCGCGGTTGTCATCGGCGTGGCTGCCGCCGCCGCGGGCACCGTGCCGTGGGCCGTGCTGGTATCGGCGAACACCAGGTACCACTCGGCGCTGCCGTGGGCCGTCCCGCTCATGGCGATCTACCTGTGGTTGTATTGGCGCTATTTTGTGCGGGGAACAGGATGGCCGCAGTCGACAGCCGACGCGCGCCGGATGAATGCCCGTGCCAACGCACTACCGGAGGAAAGCTGGGGACCGGCCCTGCTGGCGGGACTGCTCGGCCTCGTCAGCGTCCTGCTCCTTCAGGGAGTATTGAGCCGACTCGTCGCGCTCCCCCAGCAACGAGATCTCGATGTGTCGCGATACCCGGTTATCACGGTTCTGATGTGGTTCGTGATGAGTGCGGTCGTCGCCGGCGTCGTTGAGGAGACATCCTTCCGTGGTTACCTGCAGAGGCCGATTGAGCGCCGGCACGGGCCGATCGTCGCGATTCTGGTAACCGGCAGCCTGTTTGGGTTGGCGCATTTTGCGCACCCGGAGGTCGGCGTCGTGCTGCTGCCGTTCTACCTGGCCGTGGCCGCGGTGTACGGCGCCCTGGCCTACGTCACAGATTCCACAGTGCCCGGCATGGTCCTCCATGCCGGCGGGAACATGTTCAGCGCCTTCGACCTCTTTACGCGCGGGCGGTCCGAGTGGCAGCTGTCGCGCGAAGTCCAGCCGCTCATTTGGGAAACCGGGCCCGATGCGGCGTTCTGGGGCAATGTGGCGGCTCTCGTGATCATGACCGCTCTGACGATGTGGGCGTACTCGACGCTTGCGCGCGGTACGCGCAAGGCTCGAGCATCGAATGCTGCCTGACAAACGAATGGACCCGAATTCCCACGAGGCCCTCCTTCGGCGGCGGGAGGTCGCACTGCAAGACTCTGTGCACCGACCAGACGTTTCTTGCCTACCTGCAGCAGGTGTTTGCGCAGGGCGGGTCGGCGCGGGCCGCCTAGCGGGGCTGACTCTGCGTGAATACCCGATAAAATACGGTGGTCGGAGAAACGGATGGACAAGCCTCGCATCTTCCTCGGCTCCTCAGGAATGCAAGAGAAGCTCGTGCAGGCGCTGACACGCGGTCTCGAAGACGTCGCGCATGTAGATCCCTGGACGACATCCTTCAATCCTGGGACCACCACACTGGCCCGCCTCCTCGAGCTTACGCATGAAGTCGACTTCGCCGCGTTCGTGTTCGCCCGGGACGACTGGACGACAACCAGCCTGCCCGCATCCCCTTCCACGGATTCCGGTCAGGCTTCTCCGCGAGACAATGTCGTCTTCGAAGCCGGCCTTTTCGGTGGAGTCCTCGGAATGCGCCGAACCTTCATCCTCCATGCGAGCGGCTCGAAGCTTCCGAGCGATCTCCTCGGGCTCACGTGCATACGGTACGACGAAGCGACGACCCCTTCCGAGATGAGAGTCGTCAACCAGAAGCTTCGGAAGGCGATCGAGAACGAGGGCCGCGTCGCACGCATCGAAGGCCTGTGGTGGCAGTTCTCCCTGACGGAGCGCGGCCCTCACGAGCCTTCCGCCGTGAGCCTCATTCGAATCTCGCGAGACCGCGACGGCGCGCTGGAGCTACGCGGCCGCTCTTGGCAAGAGGATGGCAGGCTGTCAGCGAGATACTGGTGCGAAGCGTCGAAGGAGAGGAAGGAACCTTCGGGCGTCTTCTATTATTGGAAGGGAGAACGGCCTCGGGATTCGAACGCACCGCAGCTGGACGGGACGGGAGAAATCCTGCTGGAGTCCGCCGATCGCGCGTCCGGATACTTCACGACTCGTTCGGACGCGCCCGCGAGCGTGAACGCGCGGACGGCCGGTGTTTACTGGCGCGCCGATCCAGAGGACCTGAGCATCCTGGACGGAAGCGACGATCGGCAACGCGCGGAGTTGATCGCTGAGCGGCTGAGGCGTTGGAAGTCCATCACGAACGCCTGAGATCAGCGATCTGCGTTTTTCCTCATGGGGAATTCACAATCAGGTTGCCACCGTCGGCGCGACCGACGAGTACTAGTTCCTTGTTGGGAAGGACTACGTCCCCTCCGGTGCAGGAAAACAGGATCAGGCTCACAAGCGCCTGCCTGACCCACCAGTTCTTTGCGCAAGGGCGCTGTCGATTGCGCATCGTCTCGGGGCGGTCGCGAGCGCTCGATACGTCGAGGGTGTCGCGCCAAACATCTGCCGGAAGACCCTGCTGTAGTGGGATGGACCGGCGAACCCGTGGTTCGTGGCGACCTCCGCGATGGCGGCATCCGACTCACCGAGCGGCGTCAGGCTCGCCAGCAGGCGCAGGTGCAGGTGGTGTTTCGCCAGGGTGCGGCCGGTGACCTTTCGGAAAACGCGGCTCAGATGAAAAAGGGAAACGCCTGCCTCGCGGCCGATCGTCCGAAACGTGACGCGGCCTGTGGTCATCCCGGTGACGACAGCGCTGGCGCGGTCCGCGATCTCACGTTCATCACGGGTGATGGCAGTCTGACGCGCTGCGCGCTGGCCTTGATACGCGCGCGACAGCACGCGGTCTAACGCGTCAAACACCGCTTCGACAACTTCCAGTTCGCCCGGCGGCTCCTTCGAGACGAGACGATGAAACAGCGTCCTTTGGACGACGTACGCGTGGCTCTCCGTCGGCCCATGCGTGAACCGGAACGGCGACGGCCGCTCGGCGACGACCGGATCGTACCGGCGCACGACGTCCCGCAAATCGGCGTCACCGATCTGGTACCAGTGGGTCCGGTCGCCTCGCGGATCCAAAGCCTGTCGCGAGAATTCCTCCCCGTCGTTGTGATACTCGACGACGCTGGGATCGGACACGTACCGCCGCGACCGCCCCGACTGAATCCACACACTCTGGCACGGGAAGACGAATCGATGTCCCCGAACATACGACGGAGTGCTGAACGATGGGTGATCAGCCGCACAGTGAACGTAGCCCACCGTGACCAGCGAGTTCACGAAGATCTCTCGATCGGTGTTGGTCGGCGGCGCAGCCATCACCCGGCTCGCGTGTCGATGACATCGATCGGAATCTCTGGCTTCTGCGCACTTGGCGTAAACGTGGACATTGCCGCGATGCCGTCGAGAATTCTTTGAATTTGAGCGACGTGGTTCTTATCGTGTCCGGCTTCCAGCCGAATGAGGCTGCGCGCCGTTTCTGTTCCCCATTCCTCGTGTCGCCCGGCATTCTCCAGCAGCGGTCGGGCCACGTGTCTCAGCATCCGCAAAGTGCCTAGTCGAAACGCGCCGAACAGTTCGGCGGGACGTGTGCGCGTCCCATGACCCGTACGCGAGGGTCGATGCCCACGCGTCTGGATCGAAGGCCTGCAGGTGTGTGCCGTTGCTCGTGAAAATCATTCGGAGTCTGAAGCCGAAGACGAGCTCAGAATCCGCCAGATGCGCCACGATTTCGCTGATTGACCACTTGTCCGGGCTGAGTCTGTTCGACAGCGCGTGTGCGTCAACACCCGTGATGAGCGACTTGATGAGAGATGGCGTCCGCTCGAGGATAGCGGTCGGCTCTTCGTCGCCGACGAGATCCTCGAGTGTCGTGCAATACGCTTGAATGTCTGATGAGTTCATTGGCACGGTCTGTTCAGTCTAGCGCGTCAGGCGAACGCTCGCGGCGGAGCTCTCGAAAAAGAAAAGCAAGATTGTGACAATCGATTGGCACAACTAAGGCTGGTTACGCTTCGCCGGTCGTGAGGACTTCGGCTTCGGTCGGAAGCCGGCCCTCTCCATGCGCTCAGCGCGGGACAGATTGCGGGCCATGTTCTCGATGATGTCCCGAAGGTACCTCGCACGGGTCTCCGGCCGCTTGGCGCCGGCCAGGCGGTAGAGAACACCTTTCCGCCGGCTCGCGCTGTAAGACGCCCAGTGGCGGCTGGCCTCCGGGTTGGCCTTGATCGCCTTCTCCAAATCCGGCGGGATGATCTGTTCCTCGATGTGTTTCCAGGCGTCCCAGGCGCCCGAGTTCTTCGCCGCCTTGACCACGGCGAGGCCAGCAGGCGTCATCAACCCGGCAGCCAGTAGTTTTTCGACGCGTGTTTTGTTCGACGCGGACCAGGCGCTCTTCAGCTTCCGTGGGGTGAACACCTGCATGTAGAAGGTATCGTCAATCGGATTGATCTTGTTGTCGATCCATCCGAAGCAGAGCGCCTCTTCAACGGCGTCGTTGTAGGTCAGTGACGGGAGTCCGGAGTGCTTCTTGGCGTAGACGAGCCACACACCGGTAGATGTTTTGTGGTTGTTCTGGAGCCAGTCCCGCCAGGCCTTGCGGGATTTCGGCCGAACTCGAGGAAGCTCGCCCATGGCTGTATTGCCAGAGATTTCTCCTGTTCAGCCGCCCCCTGTTCACCACTCGACAGCCCTTCCAGCGGAGCCGTTTCCACGCACGACGCCATTCCGATGTTCGCGAGCGAAGAAATAGTGTCCGGAATCGAACGCAATTACCACGCGACGCGCGAAATCATGGGACTTAGCCACGGCATGCAACGTGCGACGCTTGCGACATGCTCAATGAGGTGACGCTCGCCGTCCGTACCCTGTCCAAGCGCCGCGGTTACTCCCTGGCGGTTGTCGCGACACTGGCGCTCGGCATCGGCGCGATGACGGTGATGTTCAGTCTCGTGGACGCGGCCCTCTTGAGGCCGCTGCCGTTCCGCGACCCGGACCGGCTGGTGTTCCTGACGGGTGTCGCTGGACCGCAGCGATCGCCACGCGGAGCGTCGTTCCCCGAAGTCGCGAGACTGGCGCGTCTTCAACGAGACGTTGGAGGATGTGTCGCACTACGACAGCACGCCCCTCAATCTGCGGATCGGCAGCGAGGTGGTGCGTGTCGCGGCGGAAATGGTGAATGCCGGATTCTTCAAGCTCCTTGGAGTCCAGCCCGCACTCGGACGGACGTTTCTGTCCGACGAAGACGCGGTACCCGATCGAAATGCGGTCGCCGTGATCAGCCATGCGCTGTGGCGCGAGCGTTTTGGCAGTGATACCGCCATCCTCAGCCGGACGCTGCAACTGAACGATCGGACCTTCAGCATTGTCGGGGTCATGCCAGAGGATTTCGCCGGCGTCTCTTTCGACACGGACGTGTGGGTCCCGTCGATGATGGTGACGCTCACCTCGGCACCGTCGATCGTTCAGAACCGCGGCACGCGCTGGCTGGGCGCGATCGGGCGGCTGCGGAGCGGCGTCCCGATCGAGCGCGCGCAGGAGGATCTCACCCGCGTCGCGGCAATCCTCGAGGAGCGGCACCCGGATTTCAACCGTCAGCGTGGCGTCCAGCTTGACCGCATGCGTGAGGCGCTGCTTGGCAATACGCGCGAGATGGTCGCCGCGCTGTTCGGCGCGGTGTTTCTCTTCATGCTGGTCGCGTGTGCGAATGTGGCGGGGCTGCAGCTGGCGCGCGCCGCGTCGAGGCGCCGCGAGTTGGCCGTGCGGCTGGCTCTGGGCGCCAGGCGATGGCACGTGCTCCGCCAACTGCTCACGGAGTCGCTCGTCCTGGCGCTGGTGGCCGGAACGGTCGGGACTCTCGCCGCGGCATGGGCGCTCGGCAGCCTTATCTCGCTGATGCCCGCGGGCGCGCTCCCTCGTCACGTCGTGCCCTCCATCGATCCAGCGGCGGTCGCGTTCGCGCTGGTGATGTCGTTGGTCGGCGGGCTGCTGGTCGCGATCCTGCCGGCGATCGCCGCGATGCGGGGCGATCTGACCGCGGCGATGAAACAGGGCACGCGGGCTGCCGGACCGGGACTCGGATCCATTCGCCGTCCCTCGAGCCAGCAGGCGCTCGTCGTTGCGGAGATCGCCCTTGCGATGGCGCTGCTGAGCGCCGCGGGGCTGATGGTGCGAAGTCTCGAGCGCCAGACAAATGTACGACTCGGGTTCGAACCAGACGCGGTGACCGTCGCCCGGTTGACGCTGCCCGCGGCCCGGTACGCACCGACGGACCGTGTGACGTTCGTCGATCGGCTCATGGCGCGGCTGCGTCAAATCCCCGGCGTGAATGCCGCGGCCGTCGCCACGAGCCTCCCGTTTACGGGCAACTCGAGCGCCGGGACTCTGGTTCCGGAAGGCGCGGACGCGCCGGATGCGGGGACACGCTACTACAGTAACTCCGTGACCACGGATTTCTTCTCAACTCTTGGCATTGCCCTCCTGCGGGGGCGCGCGTTCACCGACACCGATCGGCCCGGCGCGCCACGGGTCGCGGTGATCAATGCAAGCAGCGCCAGGCGTTTCTGGGGAACGGTCGATGTCGTCGGCCGCCGATTCCGATTGGGCACGGCGGAAGGTCCTTCAGTGGAGATCGTCGGCGTCGCCGCCGATGCGCGATTCAGGGATCTGACGACGGACCTCTCCGCCGCGCGGGATGGAGCCGGACGTGTATTTCCCGTACTCACAGCGGACGGATCGCGACATCGAGATCGCCGTTCAGTCGAAAGGGACGTCTGCGCTTCCGCTGACCGATCTTCAGCGTGCGGTCGCTGACGTCGACGCAGGCCTGCCGCTGTATCGCGTTCAGCGGCTCACCGACGCACTCCGCCAGCAGACGGCTACGGCACGGTTCGGTTCGACGCTGCTCACGATGTTCAGCAGCGGCGCGCTGATACTCGCGGCCGTCGGACTCTATAGCCTGATCGCATACGTTGTCGGCCTGAGTCGCAAGGAGATCGGCATCCGCCTCGCCCTCGGCGCCGATTCCCGCCGCATCGTGTCGTTGATCGTCGGAAAGGCCATGGCGCTCGTCGCCGTCGGGCTTGCCCTCGGAATCGCGGGAGCCTTGGCCGCCGGCCGAGCGCTGGAGAACCAGTTGTTTCAGACGGACGGGCGCGGACCCGGTGACGCTCGGCACCGTGGCGCTGCTACTGGTCGTCGTCTCCGTAATCGCGAGCATCATCCCCACACGTGGCGCGCTGCGGCTGGATGCTCAGGCCGTCCTTCGGTCCGAGTAGCGCGCGCTTCTTTTGAATGGCCGCCCGCTACGTCCTCAATGAGGCCATGTCGATCACGAAGCGGTACTTCACGTCGCCCTTGAGAAGCCGTTCGTAGGCCTGGTCGATTTGCTGGATCGGGATCAGCTCGATATCCGACACGATGCCATGCTCGGCGCAGAAATCCAGCATCTCCTGGGTTTCGCGGAGACCGCCGATGGCCGAGCCAGCCAGGCGCCGACGCTTGAATATCAGGTTGAACGCGGCAATCGGTGCGGGCTTGGGTGGCGCGCCGACCAAGGTCAACGTGCCGTTGAGCTTCAATAACTGGAGCAAGGCGTTGAGATCGTGTTCGGCGGAGACCGCGTCGATGATGAAATCGAAGCTGCCGGCATGCTTCAGCATCTCGGCTTCGTCCCTGGAGATGACGACTTCATCAGCACCAAGACGGAGAGCATCCGCACTCTTGCCGGGCGACGTGGTGAAGAGCACGGTGTGTGCGCCGAACGCGTGGGCGAACTTCAGGGCCATGTGGCCCAGCCCACCGAGGCCAACGATGCCGACCTTCTGCCCCTTGCCGACCTTCCAATGGTGCAACGGGGAATAGGTTGTAATGCCCGCACAGAGCAGGGGAGCGGCGCCAGCGGGGTCCAGGCCGTCCGGCACACGCAGAACGAAGGCCTGGTCGACCACGATGCTGTCCGAATAGCCGCCGTAGGTGACCCCGCCGAGGATCTTGTCCTCAGAGTTGTAGGTCAGGGTGAAGCCGGTTTCGCAGTATTGCTCTTCACCGGCGCGGCAGGAGCTGCAGACACGGCACGAGTCCACCAGACAACCGACGGCCGCGATGTCGCCCTCCTTGAATTTCCTGACGGCGCTGCCGACCGCGACGACGCGGCCGACGATTTCGTGTCCGGGGACGCAGGGATAGATCGTCGGCATGGCGTCCACCCACTCGTTGCGTACCTGATGAAGGTCCGAGTGGCAGACGCCGCAGAAGAGGATTTCGATCTGGACATCATGGGGACCTGGAGAGCGGCGTTGAAAAGTAAACTGCGACATCCCAGACGAGGGGCTTTTCGCTGCATACGCCCTGGCGGCGAACGTCGCTGGTTTCTCGGTGTCCGTCGTTGTGTCGTGAACTGTCTCGGCCATGTGGTGTTCCTCCGTGGTCAACGTACACTCCGATGATATCGGGACGCACGCGCAAGCCGCCGAAAAACATGCACACGGCTGAACACACTGGAGATTCTCGCCGCCGACTCAGCAGTGCGAGTGAAAGAAGGATTACGGTCTGGAGTCGCGTGTCATGTGCGCGACCGGCGCGGCCATGAGCGCGAGCGCCACGACGAACACCGACCACCTGAATGTCTGCGGCAATACCATCCTCGCCGCGTCGACACCCTGATGCACGACGTGAAGCGCGTCGGCCATGAACGTGTAGAGCGCCAGGACGATGCCGATCGAGGCCAGGACCCAGATGGACGCGGCTGAAGGGCGGGACGGTTCAGTACGCCGCTGGCTGACGAGCGTGCCCCACACGATCATCAGCGACGCAACGGAAACAGGCGCGAGCACGGGCCCCCACCACGGCAGCGGCAGCAGGAAGAGGATGTCCCAATCGAAGAGTGACTTCGGCCAGTCATAAATGACTTTCAGGAACACGTAGTAGAAGATGTCCCAGACGCCGAACGCAATGGCCGAGTACGCGAGCCGCGTCTGCCACGTCCGGCCGGCCAGCATGCCGACGGTGAGCAGCATGACGAGCGTCGCGGCTTCGCGCACGAGTTCGACGGGGCCGAGCGCCCCGTGTATCGGCAGTGGATTCGCCTGATAGGGATCCAGGCGATCGACCAGAACGCGAAGATAGTAGACGGTGGCCGATTCGAGCCAGGCCATCGCGATGGCAAACACCACGACGACCAGCCAGCAGGCGCGGGCTCGTGCGGGAGTATTCATCAGCGCTCCGCTGCCGGCTGAGACCTGCATTCGCTTCGCTCCATTGAGAGTTCCCGGATGTGGCGCTCGACGCGATCGATGACGTCGTCTGGCGTCGACGTGCCGGCGGTGAGGCCCACACACTCGGCCGTGAGGAACCAGTCCGGACGAAGATCCGCCTCCGTCTGGATGTGATGCACGTGCGAACAGTGCTGGCGACACGTGTTGACCAGCTCGCGCGTGTTGTTGCTCTTCGCGCCGCCGACCACGATGACGACGTCACAACGGCGTGCCAATTCGACAGCGGCGTCCTGGCGCTCCTTCGTGGGACGACAGACGGTATCGATGAAACGGACGTCGGATTGAGGGAACCGCTGTCGAATGAGCGCGACCAGGTCTCGCACCTTGTCGATTGGCTGCGTCGTCTGGGCAGCAACGCCCATGCGCGGACGACCCTCCAGCGCCAGCACTTCGCGCTCGTCGAGCACGACGTCGAACTCGTCCAGATCTTCCGTGAGTCCCCGCACCTCGACATGGGCGCGCTGGCCGATGATGACGGGGTGGTAGCCGTCCCGGACGAGGGCCTTGATCGCCCGATGCGCCACCTTCACGAGCGGGCAGGTTGCCTCGACGATCTCCAGGCCGAGCGCGCGGGTGTTGGCGAGCGCCCGTTCTGAGGCCCCATGCGCGGTCACCATCACGGTCTGCGTCGTCACGCGCGCCGGTTGCTCGACGGTTGCAATCCCCTTGGACCGCAAGGCGGCCAACACGTCGTCGTTGTGAACGAGGTCACCGAGAATCGTCAGCGGTGCCGCTTCGGCGTGGCGCAGCGCCAACTGGATCGCGTCGCGTACGCCAAAGCACATACCGAGGTGCTCGGCGCGGATGACGTCGATGGGACGATTTCGAACCATTGTGTTGATGACACCCTTCTGGACAGAATGGCCTTAGGTTCTTGCCAAATTACTTTGTATTGTAAAGTGTAGGTGTCAGCCTGTCAAGCGGCGCGCTCATCCCATCCTCCGGCCGCTCATCACACGGTTCTGAGTCCGCGGCTCCGCGCTGTCTATCATCGCGCGTGAGGAGATCGACATGCGCACCAAGATCCGTCGACTGCAAACGGCCACGATAGCGATCGTCGTTTGCGCCGCGTGGGTTGTTCCGACATCTATCACGCGCGCGCAGGCGGCTGCGACACCGTCCACGCCCACGTCGTTTCGCGTTCAGGTGACCGGCCAGGGCCGGCCCATGATTCTGATTCCCGGCCTAATGTCGTCGGGCGACACGTGGACGTCCACGGTCGCGCGGTATCAGGGTCGATTCCGATGCCATGTGCTCACGCTCGCGGGCTTCGCGGGCGTGCCGCCAATCACGCAGCCCCTCCTCGCGACCGTCCGCACCGAGCTGGTCGCCTACATCCGGGCCCAACGCCTTGGCCGGCCCGTCATCGTCGGGCACAGCCTCGGCGGGACGCTGGCGCTGGCACTCGCGGCCGACCACCCAGATCTCGCCGGTTCGCTCGTCATCGTCGACAGCCTGCCGTTTCTGGCCGGCGCACAACTCCGGGCGAAGACGCTGGACGACGCGCGCGCGGGCATCGCGGCGATGCGGGCATACATGGCGAACCAGACACCGGAGCAGTTTCAGGCCTACATCCAGGCCGGCACCGCCACGGAATACATGGTAACGGGCGCCTCCGACCACGACAGAATCAAGGCGTGGGGGCTCGGGTCCGACCAGCGCACGGCGGCCGACGCATTGGCGGACCTGATGAGCATCGACGTGCGGCAGGACGCAGCGAAAATCGCGTCGCCCACGCTCGTGCTGGGGACCTGGATCGGCCTCCACGAGCAGTTGAAGAAGTACGGCGTCGCGCTCTCGCGCGCCGACGTGATTCAGACGTTCGAGCAGCAGTTCGCGAACCTTCCGAAGTTACACTTTCACCATCACGGACACCGCCAGGCACTTCATCATGTTCGACGACCCGGAGTGGTTCTTCGCCGAGCTCGACCCGTTTCTCGGCAACCCGGAATCTCGTCGTCCGCACGAGAGGCTTTGAAAAATGACACCGCCCGCCCCGGCCGTCCGTACTGGATTTGCCAGGCTGCCGGCTGGGGCGGGTTTCTCGCGTACGTGCTCGGCGGCTACCTGTTGACCAATCATCCAAAAACCGCGTCGGACGTCGTCAGCATCGTGTTCTTCAACGGCGTCGTCTGTCCCGCCGCAACTCACGGACTGCGGCACTGGACTGTACACGCGCGGCTGGCACCAGCTTTCCAGCCGGCGTCGGTTCGCTCGGCTCGTCGCAGTGGTCGCCGGCTTCGCGGCCGGCCTGACCGGGGCGGTCGTGCTCGGGCTGGTTCTCGCAGGCCAGTCTCGTGATGTCCGCGGCAAGTGCCTTCAGCATTGCCGCCGGATTCGCGATGGCCTTCGCAGGCTGGCTCACGATCTACTTCGCCGTGCAGACGCGGCGAAAGCGGGACGCGCTCCAGCTGGAGCTTGCGGTGGTCGCGCGCGACGCGCAGCTCAATCCCTCCGCGCGCAGCTCAACCCGCATTTTCTCTTCAACTGTCTGAACTCGCTGCGGCACCTGATTGTCACTCAGCCGGCGCGCGCCGAAATCATGGTCACAGGCCTTGCCGAGCTGCTGCGCTACTCGCTCGCGTCGGACCGTACGGACTCGGTCGCGCTCGGCGACGAGTTGCGCGTCGTCGATGCGGTCTACTGGACCTCGAGCGGGTGCGGCTCGAGGATCGACTGACCGTCGAGTGTGTCGTGGCACCGGAAGTGCTCCACGCGCGAATTCCGCCCATGTTGATCCAGACGCTCGTGGACAACGCGATCAGACACGGTATCGCCGAGCTGCCGGGCGGCGGCATCGTGCGGATCGAAGCGCGCGGCGCCAATAGCCGCGTCGAGATTCTGGTGGCGAACACCGGTCACCTTCGGCCGCCGCCACACGACGGCGGTTGCGGGCTCGACAACACGAAGGAGCGCCTGCGATTGATCTACGGAGATGCGGCGACGTTCTCGCTGCGGGAAGCTCACGGGACCGTAGAGGCACGGCTGGCGCTGCCGATGGAGCGCGCGTGAAGGCGCTGCTCGTAGACGACGAGCACCTGGCGCGTCGGGAGCTGCGGCGGCTGCTGGCGGCGCATCCCGACACTACGATCGTGGGGGAGGCCGCGACAGTCGATGACGCCGAAGCGCGCCTCCGCGAGCAGGCGGTCGATCTCCTGTTCCTCGACATCAAGATGCCGGGCGCCACCGGATTCGATCTCCTCGAACGTCTCGAACGTGTGCCATTGCTTCGTGTATTACGACGGCATACGACGAGTTCGCGCCGCGCGTTCGAGGTCAACGCCTGCGATTACCTGCTGAAGCCGATCCGCCCCGACCGTCTCGCGTCCGCGCTCGACAAGATGCGCACGCTGTGGTCGGCCGCGAACGCTGTCGCGGCGACGCCGGCAGGTCCACGCCTGCGTTCGGCGGTCGATCGTGTTTTCCTCCGCGACGCCGATCGCTGCTGGATCGTGACAATGGGGGAGATTCTTGTTCGAAGGCGAGGGCAACTACGCGCGCGTCCATTTCGGCGCCAACCGTCCGCTGATCCGGACGTCGCTCAACGCGCTCGAAGCCCGCGTCGATCCCGCGCTGTTTTTCCGCGCGAGCCGCCGGTATCTCATCAACCTGCGCTTTGTCGAGCGAATCGACCCCGGCGCCGACGGCGGCTACACCGTGAGTTTGCGTGGCGGTTGTTCGGTGACCGTCTCGCGGCGGCAGTCGCGGCAATTGAGGGAGAGTCTGGGGTTGTGATGTGTCAGGCTGGGTCTTCTTGACGCCAAGCTCGTCGAGCTTAGCGAAACGTGCTAATGGCCGAACCAGCGGGCCATGGCACGACCGCGGACGGATCGAGTCGCGGGCGCATGCGGGTCCGTGAGGCCGTCGGAAACGCGCTGCGGCAGGTGGATTTTCAGCACCATGTTCCCGTTCGGTTCCGCGGCCATCCAGACGTGGCCGCCGCAGTCGCCGACGAGTCCCAGGAGGACTCCGAGGTCCACCCCGGGGTTGTCGGACGCTGATCGGCCGGCGTTGGTGTCGGCTGATTTGTTCGGATGCCCGATCGGCCAGTCGGCGCGTTTTGCGCCTTTTTCTTCGGTGACCGTGATGAGCGCGTGAGCGCCTGGACGGACGTTGGGGTATTTCGCGAGGAATTTGCGATCCACCACGACCGCGGCCAGGTCTATCTTCAACTGCCCGCCGAACGGCATTCGCTCCCGCGCGTAGCTCGCCACATTGACGAGGATTCTCTCGACACGCTCCACCTCGACATCGACGTGCACGGCACGCGACGCCTTGGGCAGCACGAAGTGGATCTCGTCGCCGGCGACCCGCTTGAGTACGGGCTCCAGGCCGCGCAGCACCTGGTTCACGTCAACCGGTTCGAGAGCGCTCGTCTGCTGCTCGCCGTACGCCGCGAGCTTGCGCAGGAAACTGGCCGCGCGCGTGACCTCGCCAAGCAGGTGTTCACCTTGCTGGCGGAGGGCTATGTCACTGCCGATTGTGGCAAGCCACTGCTGGCCATCCTGGCTGACGTCACGGAGCAGATTGTCGCAGGTCAGGGCGACCTCGGCTGCGAGCCGTCCAACGGCCTCCATCCGTCGCGCCTGGTGAAGCTGGTCTTTCATCGCGCGAAGATCCGTGATGTCTTCCGCAACGATCTCGACCGATTCTGTCCCCGCGGCGAATGCCACCAACCGCATGGCGCGGCGGCCTCCGTCTTTCCTCTTCCACACGGTTTCGATCGTTTCGTTCCCGCTCGTGCTGAGGCACCGTTCGATCAACCAGCGGAGATCGTCAGCAGACTCGAACACTCTGGTCGTAAAATCCACGGACCGGAGATCATCGGCCGACCGGTAGCCGAGCAGACGCACGAGCGCACGATTGACGTGCGTGACGACGCCGTCTCGATTCCAGCGGGAGATGCCGTAAGGCGTGTGCTCGAACAGCCGGCGAATCTCTGCGCGCCTTTCGTCCAGTTGAGTCTGCAACGGCGGCACTCGGTCGGCCTCGATCCGCAGGGCGTCGCGCTGGCCTCTGGTGGCGTCCAGCTCCCGGCTCACAGCCGCGAGCTCCGCCTGAAGTTTCGCGACGTCGCGCCTGCCGGCTTCCAGGGCGAGGCGCAGTTTGTCTTCGATCTCCGTGAGGGCGCCTTTGGACGCCTGCTGCGCCGCCACGTGCCGTTCCGCCTGCGCTCTGAGCTGTGCGTCGCGTTCTGTCACCACGGTTCCGAGCCTGGCGCGTTCGGCGGCGTGCTCGCTCGAGAGGGTGGCGAGCGACTGGAAGTCGGCGCGGACCTGCTCCAGCGTTCGCTGAACCTGATCGTATTCGGCAAGTGCCTTGCGACGATCGGCCTCGGCTGTCAGCCGTTCGCGCTCGCGGCCCTCTCGCTCTTCGTTCAACGTCTCGTTCAGGTGTTTTACCTGTTCCTGAGTTGTGGCGAGCGACTGCTGCAGCGACAGACGCTCACCCTGGAGATGTGTGAGCTCTGTTTCGCGGCGCGTGAGCTGCTGGGCCGCGGCGGCCGTCTCTGCGGCGTGGTGCTGTTGAACCCGTTCGAGTGCCACCGCGCCGTCGCGCACCTGCTGTCCGAGCGCCTCGAGGCCCGCAGTGGCCTCCGCCAGACGGACATCGTGGCACTGGCTCTGGCACTCCGCGAGGTACGCCTCAGCGGCGGTCTGCTCGGAAGTGCGCCGCTCTTCCGCGGCCTGCAGCGCGGCCTCGGCGTCCGCCAGGTTCTGTTCGAGGGCCGCGCGCGCGAGGGTTTCTTGCGCGAGCCGGTCCTCGAGCTCTGTGGCGCGCCGCGACGCGTGTCGCTCGACGTGCTGAAGCGTCGCCTCCGCTTCCGTGAGCTTTTCTTGGAGGATGTTCTGCGCGGCGATGGCGTCGGCGAGTGTCGCGCCAAGCTCCGCTTCGCGCCGTTTCAGGTGTTCGGCCGCGGCGGCAGCCTCGGCTGCCCGCGTCATCCGCGCCTGCTCGATCGTCGCGGTGGCATCGCTCAGCTGCTGCCCGAGGGCGTCACGCGAGCGGGCAACCTCGGCGACGCCGAGGGTGAACTCTGCATTCCGCTGGGCCAGATGCTCGGCGGCAACGGCCGCCTCTGAGGCGCGCTGCTCTTCGGAGTGTTTCAGCGCTGCGTGAGCTTCCCCGAGCTCCTGTTGGCGAGTAAGGAGCGCGGCCTCCGCGTGTGCAAGCTTTTCTTCGATGGCGTTGCGCGCCGCAGTTTCTTCAGTGAGCCGCGCGTCGAACTCCGCCTGATGTTGCGCCGCGGTCGCTCGTTCGATCGAGACGCGCTGTTCGGCTAGCTGACGGGCACCGTCGAGGGCGGTCAACCTGTGTTCGAGCGCGTTCTGGATCGCGAGGGCCTCCTCGATCCTGCCGCCGAGTTCCGCCTCGCGCCGCGTAAGGTGCTGGGCCGCGGCGGCCGCCTTCGCCACTTCCGCGTCGTACTGCGCTTGACGCTCCGCCAGAAGCGCAGCCGCCGTGGTCAGCTCCGACTCACGCTGTTGCTCCGCGTCAAGGCGCGCCGCCTCGGCGCCCGCGAGTTTCTGTTCGAGGGCACTTCGAATCGCGAGGGCTTCCTGGAGCGTGGCGCCGAGTTCGGCCTCGCGCCGCGTGAATCGTTCCGACGCGGCGGCGGAAGCTGCTGCGTGATCCTGCTGGGCCCTTTCGTGGGCCGTGGTGGCATCGCGCAGTTGCTGCTGGAGTGCATGGCGTGCAGCCGCGGCGTGCGCCAACTCGCTGTCGTGCTCGGCCTGGCGCTCGGCGAGGCGCGCCGCCGCCGCCGTCAGCTCCGAGGTGTACCGGTGCTCCGCGTCCTTGTGCGCGGCCTCTGCGGACACGATCTGCTGCTCGAGGGTCTTCCGGATTTCGTTGACTTCACCAATCGTGGCGCCAAGTTCGGCCTCGCGCGACGAAAGGTACTTGGCCGCGGCGGCGGCCTCGGCGGCGCGGTCCTTCTTGGCCCGTTCGAGGGCCGCGGTGGCATCGGCCAGTTGCTGTAGGAGTGCATTGCGTGCCGTCGCGGCCTGCGCCAACTCGTTGTCGTGCTCGGCCTGGCGCTCGGCGAAGCTCGCGGCCGCCGCCGCGAGCTCCGACGTGTACCGTTGTTCCGCGTCCCTGCGCGCGGCCTCTGCATCCGTGAGCTTCTGCTCGAGGGCCGTCCGCGCGTCGACTTCTTGAGCGATTCGCGCGTCGAACTCCGACCGTTGCTTTTCCTCTGACCTGGGCGGCGGTCACTCGTTCAACCGATGCGCGCTGTTCGGCTTGCTGACGGGCACTGTCGAGAGCGGTCAACCTCTGCTCGAGCGTGTTCCGGATTTCGTTGGCCTCATGAATCGTGGCGCCGAGTTCGGCCTCGCGCCGCGTGAATCGTTCGGCTGCGGCGTCGGCAGCTGCTGCGTGAGCCTGCTGGGCCCGTTCGAGGGCCGTGGTGGCATCGGCCAGTCGCTGTTGGAGTGCATTGCGTGCAGACGCGGCCTGCGCCAACTCGTTGTCGTGCTCGGCCTGGTGCTCGGCGAGGCGCGCAGCAGCGGCCGCGAGCTCCGACGTGTACCGTTGCTCCGCGTCCGTGTGCGCAGCCTCTGCGGACACGATCTGCTGCTCGAGTGTCTTCAGGATTTCGTTGACTTCACCAATCGTGGTGCCGAGTTCGGCCTCGCGCCGCGTGAATCGTTCGGCTGCGGCGGCGGCCTCTGCTGCGCGGTCCTTCTGAGCCCGTTCGAGGGTCGTGGTGGTATCGGCGAGTTGCTGTTGGAGTGCATTGCGTGCAGCCGCGGCCTGCGCCAACTCGTCGGCGTGCTCGGCCTGGCGCTCGGCGAGACGCGCAGCCGCCGCCGTCAGCTCCGACGTGTACCGTAGCTCCGCGTCCTTGTGCGCGGCCTCTGCGGACGCGATCTGCTGCTCGAGCGTGTTCTGGATCGCGATGGCCGCATCGAGCCTCCCCCCGAGTTCGGCCTCGCGCTGCGAAAGGTACTCGGCCGCGGCGTCGGAAGCTGCTGCGTGGTCCTGGTGGGCCCGGTCCAGGGCCGCAGTGGCATCGCGCAGTTGCTGATGGAGTCCATTGCGTGCAGACGCGGCCTGCCCCAACTCGTTGTCGTGCTCGGTCTGGCGCTCGGCGAAGCGCGCAGCCGCCGCCGTCAGCTCCGACGTGTACCGTAACTCCGCGTCCTTGTGCGCGGCCTCTGCGGACGCGATCTGCTGCTCGAGCGTGTTCCGGGTGTCGATGGCGGCGTCGAGCGCGGCGCTGAGTTCGGCTTCGCGCCGCGTGAATCGTTCGGCTGCGGCGGCAGCCTCTGCGGCGCGGTCCTTCTGAACCCGTTCGAGGGCCGCCGCCGCCGTCGTCAGCTCAGACGCGGACCGGTGCTCTGCATCACGCAGCGTCGCCTCGGAGTCCGCGAGTTTCTCCTCGAGGGCACTCCGAATCGCGAGAGCTTCTTCGAGCGTGGCGCCGAGCTCGGCCTCGCGCCGCGCAAGTGTCTCGGCTGCGGCGGCGGCCTCTGCCGCTCGCTCTTGCCGCACCCGCTCGAATGTCGTCTTCGCGTCGCGCAGCTGCTGCTCGAGCCTGTCGCGCACGGCAGTGGCCACGGCGAATCCGGCCTCGTACTGGGCCTTGAGCTCGCCGAGGTGCGCCTCGGTCGCCTTCTCCTCCGACGTGAGCCGTTGCTCCGTCTCCTGACGCGCGGCCTCTTCATCCGTCAGCTTCTGCTCGAGGGCTGTGCGCGCGTCGACTTCTCGAGCGAGCCGCGCGTCGAACTCCGACCGGTGCTTTTCCTGCGCCTGGGCCGCGGCCACTCGGTCAGCCCATGCGCGCTGTTCGGCGCGCCGAAGGGCGGCTTCGGCCGCGTCCAACCGGCTTTCCAGGGAGGTCCGGTTCGCAGTGGCTTCGTCGCGCGTGGCGGCGAGCTCGGCTTCGCGCCGGGTGAGTCGCTCCACCGCGGTAAGAGCTTCTGCCGCGCGTTCCTGCGCACGTTCGAGTGCGGCCCTGCCATCGCGCGCGTGTTGTTGAAGCGCATCGCGCGCGGCAGCGGCCTGGGCCAACGCAGCGTCGCACTGCGCTTGACGTTCAGCGAGGGCAGAATCGTAGCGCTCCCGCGCCGCCTCGGCCTCCGCCAATCGTGCTTCGAGCGCCTCTCGGCGTGCTCGCTCTTGTCCGATGGCGGCCTGAAAGCGCGCTTCGCTTTCTTGCAGGCGCTGCGGTTCGTGGGCCTGCTCTGTGAGCCGCGTCGGCTGGATGAGCCCGCGATCGATCTTGAAGAGCAGCGCACGAAAGGCGTCCGTCGCCTTCACGACACAGTCCACCGCACCCAGCCTGAACGCGGGCTCGGCCAGCTTCTCGTCCCACTCGACAATCAGGATGACGGGTACGGCGAGTCCACGATCGCCAACACTCTTGAGAATCGCGAACGCATCCACACCAGGATGGTCGTGCTCGACGAGCAGAATGTCGAAGGGCAGTGGGCCCCCTGACGCGGGAGGGTCCGACGGAAGGTATTGCAACGTGCCGTCCGGTCCAGGCACGGCCTCGACGATCTCAATCGACCACGGGCGATTGTCGAGACACTGCCGAGCGAGCCCGGCGTCGCCCACATACATCACCCGCACCGGCCCCCTCGTTGGGTGAGCCGCCGCCTGCCTCCGCTGCAGCGCGCGACGAACGATCCCCGGCAGGTCGGTCAGGAGTGACTCGTTGTTGACGAGGTAGTCGTCTGCGCCCGCCTTGAGAGCGGCGATCGGCGTTCCGGCTTGTTCCGACGCGGCGACGATGACTGGCGCGGTCAGACCGAGGCTGCGAATGCGGCCCACAAAGGAGGAGCAGCTCTGGTTCTGAACCTCGGCTTCGACGATGATCGCTTCGACATCCCGGTTGTCGTAGGCCCAGCTCAGCGCGGCGGAGAGGGATCCGGCCCAGGCCACCCTCACGTCCGGTGCAATATCGCGCAGGGCGTTGGCCGCCAGCTGCGCGGCGTGGCGGTCGTTGGCTAGGTACAGGATCTTCATGGGGCCTGAGGGCGAGAAAAGTCCCTATTGCTATCGGTCAGCAGCCCCGCGGGCTGCAATTCGCGCGCCAGAGTGCGAAAAAATGCGCACGACGTCCCGCTCCACGGCTCGCGTGCGGCTACCAGCACACTGTTCAAGCCAGAGCCGATTCCGATTTGTCGCAGCAAGTTCAAACTCGTTACCCGCACCTGATCCAGATTGTGACACTCCCCTCGAGACTCTCGTGTTGAAGGCCGTATTTTCATCCCAGCTGTGCGGGCGTGTCCATTGCACGCTCCGGCCGTCCGGCCTTCAGCGCTTCGCGCTGCGCGGCCCGGACCGCCATGCCCAGACGCAGAAGCCGAAAGCGCACATTGCGCACGAAGGCCATCCTGACACTCGCCGCGGTGGTCGCGGCGATTCCGGTGGCAGCGTGGAGCGTCGCCACACGCCGCGCGAGCGCGAAGGTTGCCGCTGCGGCGTCGGCGCAAGCGCCGCACGCAGCGGAGAACCCCGTCGAAGCGCGGCGGCGCGCCGACTTCGCCGCCATGCAGACCTTCAGGCCCGGCTATGCGTTCTGGCAGCACGTCTTCACGACGCCCGACGGCTCGATCGCGTTCGGCAGCGCCGTTGACGGACGGCTGCTCGCGACGTTTCCCACAAAAGGGGTGTGGACGCGCCAGGTCGTGTGGAGCGATCCCGCGATCGCCCGCATTCTCGACGGTCAACAGCTCGCTCGCAAATTGAGTGAACGGCGACAACAGGTGGCGCTCCTCCTGGAGGGTGCGGCGGGGCCCGTGCTGCACAACTCCACGCGTGGAGACGCGCTGCTGACGAATGCCCCGAGATACGGCGCGTTCCTCGAGGATTGGGGCGCCATTTACGAGCGGTTCGGTGTGCCTGCGGAAATCGGCCTGGCTCAAGTCATCTTCGAATCGGGCCTGAACGGTACGCGGCGCTCGGAAGCCAACGCCGTGGGGTTCTGCCAGTGGCTCCAGAGGAACTGGAAACGACTGAACTACTTTTCACCGACACCTATCGAGGGACGGAACCAGACGACGCAGGCGCCCTACTGCGCTGCGTACCTGTCCGTGCTCGCCACCAAGTACGGGTCGTTCATCCCTGCGCTTTCAGAGCACAATGCGGGCGGCACGAATGTCGGGCGGGCGCTGATCAACGGCGAGTACCTGGGTGCCGAGGATGTCCGGACCCGCTACTTTCTGGGCTCCAGGCTGGCCCGCGACCTGCGGGAGTTGCCGGGCAAGGAGTATGCGGACGTCTACAAGAGCTATGGCCCGCGCTCGTATCTCTACGCGGAGATGGTGTTCGGCAACACGTTCAACATCAGAAGGCTGATCGCGTCCGCGCCCCAGATGGCGATCAGCGCGATGCGAACGCCGCGTTCGATTTCGCTGGCCGAGATCGTCGAGCGAACGCATCTACCGGCGGACGAGGTGCGCCGGTTCAATCCGGCACTCGTCGATCAAGTTCCAGCGCACGCCATGCTCTATCTTCCAGAGTACGTCAGCGAGTTTGGTTCCGACGTCGCCTTCTGGCGCCGGCCGCCCCCTCCTTCGTATGTGGCAGTGCTCGATGACTTCATGCGTCTCGATTCCGGCCCTGAACGGTGGGACGATCCCGCCTTTGCGCCTGTACTGGAGAACTTCAAGCGCCGCTTCAGGGAGACGAACACGGAAGAAGGCGTGGTGATGGAGACGGTGCTCGCGTATGCGATGGACCAGGCCTATGCGAGTACCCGCCGCACGCTCTTGTCTGAATACCGGAACAGCGAGAAGGTGCGGTCGCTGATCGAGCGAGGCGTGCTCGAGCTCGACGCCCTGCGCAGCGCCCGGACTCTGGGCATTGCGGCAGCCCCGACGTTTCCGGAATGATTCGTCACGTCACCAAGTCGCGATGAACGGTGACGCGCGGCGGCCGCATCATCATGCTGAGCGCCGTGCTGACGAGGCTGACGACGAGTGCACCCCAGAAGGCTGGCCAGAATCCCTCGACACGGAAGCCGAGTCCAAGGGCGCTGCTGACGGCGCTGGTCAACCACAGCATCAAGCCGTTGATGATGAAAATGAACAGGCCCAGCGTGACGAGAATGAGCGGGAACGTCAGGACTTTTGTGGTGAATCCGACAAACGTGTTGACCACGCCAAAGATCAGCGCGACGCCGAAGAACGGAATCCAGCCACCCGAGTACGTGACGCCAGGCACGAGGCGCGTCGCGACCCACAGGGCAGCGGCATTGATCAGCAGACGAACAACAAAACTACGATTCATGAACGCGTCCGACGAAGTCCGAGGTCAGTTCGGCGAGTTCATTCTCTCGCCGGCAGCCGTCGGTTGCAACCCGCACGACGGTGATCGGATTCTCTGGCCGGTTCTTCAATCGACGAGGCCGGCGAGCGCCCAGACAGACACGAGCGCCAGTCCGCGCGCGCACACGTAGATCAACGGCGACGCCACGACGGCCACGGCCACGCGTACCCTTTTGGAGCGAGCTTTCATCAGGCCGACAAGTCCGCGCGCGGCGATCAGGGTTAACGCGGTCGCCAGTGCGTGGAGCACGACGTTGCCGGCCGGATACGTCAGCGTCCGCACGGTCAGCGCGAGAAAAGCCGTGGTGACGCCGATGACGAGGAGCGCTCGCAGATTGAGCACCGGCCCGATCGACAACGAAGCCCAGAGGGCGAGCAAGAAGAGGGCCCCGACCTCGGCCGCCCGCCAGCGGAAAACGATGTCGGTAAGAAAGGCAGCCATCGACATCCCACTGCCTTCGATGGCCCTGACGACATTCCGGACCGCGGCGTCCCGTTCCACCTGGCCATCGACGTATGGCTTCCAGTGCGTCTCGATCGGGCCCCTCAAGCCCGGCCCCATCCGATCGAAAAGGCCTGTCCTGTAGAGGTAAGGTTCGTAGGTCATGCCGCGCTCGGCAAGCGTTTCCCGGACGACCTCTCCCGTCAGATAGAAGAGCGCGGCATGCCACAGGTGTGGCGACGCCTTGCGTTGTGTGCGCAGCTCCGCGGTGAAATCGTCTATCAGAGAGAAAGCCAGGGCGTGCGAGGCTTCGTGAAGGAGCACCTCGGCTGCGCCCCACCCCTGGCTCGCAGGAGCGCTGCTCGAGGTTGTGATGTGCGCAGGCGGCGGGTCGATTGAGGTGAAAGCCCCTTCACGGTTCGCCACGCGCACGACGTCGACGCGGACGCGGCTCGTGAACCAGGGCGTGCCGTACAGACGTGCAAGCCGATCCGGTACCGCCGGCGCCAGAGACGCAACCTTCGACATCGTATCCACGAGCCAGGCGCGGTTTGCGGCATCATGCGACGGCCACCAGTACGTCCGGTACACCGGTGCGGCCGCGATCAAGACTTCGCGATGCGCGGGTTCGAGACCCGCGGCGGGCGGATCGGCGCCTGCAGCGATCATCGCCTTTCTGATCGATCGCATCTCGAAGAGCGGATGGAGGTCGGCGATCTCTCGGTCGTAATACGCCACGGCCGCATCCCAGGCCCGGCGTTCGTCGGCGGTCAGGTCGGCGCGGAGTGGCTCGGGCAGAACGCCGGCAGCGTAGTCGTCGGATGGCGGCCGTTGCCTCCAGGCCTCGGCCCAGAGCACATGATGAAGGTTCGGCCAGAAGGCGCTGTGCACGGCAAACGCCTGTTGGGTGAGGACCGGCTCCGTCGAGTCCTGCGCGATCAGGCGAAGCGACGCAGGTACGATCAGTAGGCTCGCGAGGGACTTCTTCATGACCGACCCCGCCCGGAGCATATAGAAGCGCCCTACGCACGGCAACACTGATCGGCGGACTCTGACAGGATTCGCAACGCCAACACAGCCACCGTTCCATTGACGACGTACCGTCATCGGGTTCAGAATGAAGGGGTGCGCCGCGGGCTGCTCGTCGTTCTATTTTGCCTGACAGCGTGGGCGGCCCTTGCTCAGATGGCGCCGCCAGCAGCGGACGCCACCATCAATGCGGCCGCGGACGTCTCTTCCACGACGGAGACGGGAGTTCCGGGGGGCGCCGGCGATTCTGGCAATCGGTGGACCGCAGCCCAATCGTACCCACGTTTCCGTTAATGAATCACGCTGGAAATCTGCCGACCTCCACGCTGAGCTCGCGGGCGCGTGTTCGGCCAACGGCGTCGTCGAAACGTTCACTGTTGGTCCCTGCGATCGTCCCGCTCCCAACCGCTCAGCGCACCTGCTGCACATTCCCCTTCTAATCTGATTCTCCTTTCGCGCGCTGCACGCACCAGAAGTGTGTCTTCGTGTCGAAAGGAGAGCAGATATGCGTAGCGATATTTCTCTGAACTGCCCCGAAGGGAGGCGGTCATGACGAGCATCCGCCTCCGGTTTCTCGTCATCCTCGGGGTGCTGGCGTTGTCGATATGGAGGATTTATCCGCCGGAAAAGACGATCAAACTCGGTCTCGACCTCAAAGGCGGCGTCCAACTCGTTCTTCGTGTGCAGACAGACGCTGCGTTGCGGGCTGAGACGGGAGCGACAGCCGAACGGCTGGCGCAGCTCCGTGAAGATACGGTACAGCAGGCGCTCGAGACCATCGAACGGCGCGTCAACGAGCTGGGCGTCGCCGAGCCGGTCGTCGCGCGCTACACGGGGCAGAATCTGGTTCTCGTCCAGTTGCCCGGCGTGAGCGACGTCGAAGGCGCCAAGCAGATCATCAACTCCACCGCGCAGCTGAGGCTGACGCTCGTCGAACGAGGGCCGTACCCGAGCCGCGACGCGGCCTTGCAGGGTACAACAACCGTTTGCCGAGTGACCTCGAAGTCCTTCCAGGCCGCGCTGAAGGAACGGGCGCCGGTGATGCCGCGTTCTACGTGGTGAGGCGCGTCGCGGCTGTCACCGGCAGCGACCTGCGGAACGCCCGGCCTTCGCTCGATGAGTTCGACCGCCCGGCCGTGGCGTTCACCTTGAAGCAGGAGGCATCGACACGGTTTGCGGCCTTCACCGGGCAGAACATCGGCCGTCCCCTGGCGACGGTCCTCGACGACCGTGTGATGTCGGTCGCGACGATTGTCTCGCGAATCGCCGCCGAGGGGCAGATCGTCGGCGTCAGTCGCGAAGACATGCTCGAGCAGGTGATCAACCTCAAGACGGGCGCCCTGCCGGCTGATTTGAAGTACGTGGAAGAGAGCACGGTCGGAGCCTCGCTCGGCAAGGCCTCCGTTCGCGCAGGCGTGCTCGCCTCTCTCGGCGGGCTCGCACTCGTGAGCCTGTTCATGGTCGCGTTCTACAAGCGGACCGGACTCAATGCGCTCGTCTCGGTCGCGCTGAACCTGCTGATCCTGCTGGCACTGGTGGCCTACATCCCGGTCACGATGACGTTGCCTGGAATCGCCGGACTGATTCTCACCATCGGCATGGGCGTCGATTCGAACGTGCTGATCTTCGAGCGCATCAAAGAGGAGCTGGCGGCGGGCCGCAGCGCACGCGCGGCCGTCAATGCCGGTTTCGAGCGTGTCTGGATCACGATCGTCGATACGCACGTCGCGTCGCTGATTGCTGCGGCGTTCCTGTATCAGTTCGGAACCAGCCCGATCCGGGGGTTCGCCACGACCCTGACCATCGGTCTCCTGGCAAATGTCTTCACCGCCGTGTTCGTCTCGAAGACGTTGTTCATGCTCTTCCTGCGTGGTCCGCGGAGCGCCTCTGAGCCGCTCAGCATCCAGTGGCGCATGCCTCGCTTCGTGAAAGCTCCCATCGACTTCGGCCGGTGGCGCTGGCATGCCCTCGTCTTGTCGCTCGTCGTGATCCTGGCAGGCGTCGCCACGGTGGTCACGAGGGGCCTACCACTCGGAATCGACTTCTCCGGTGGCACGCTCGTCGTCGTCGAGTTCTCACAAACGGGTGTCACCGAAGAGGCCGTTCGTGAGGCGGTGGTGTCATTGCCTGGCGAAGCGGTGGTTCAGCAGTACGGGTCGCCCGGGGAGCGGCGGTTTCTCGTCCGGCTGCCGCTCCTCCCGGCCGCGACGCCGGACGACAGTCTGGAGGCAGGAGCCCGGCAGGTGTCGCAGGCGCTCGAGGCCGCAGATTTGCCGGCGTTCAAAGTTGTCAAGCGAGATCTCGTCAGCGCCTTGATTGGTGCCGATCTGCAGCGGCGCGGGATCTACGCAACGATGGCCTCGATTCTCGCGATCACCCTCTACATCGGCGTCCGTTTCCGCTTCTCGTTTGCGATCGGCGGCATCGCCGCAACACTGCACGACATTCTCGTGACGGTCGCGTGTCTCACCCTCGCCGGGTACGATCTGTCGCTGAATGTCACCGCGGCGCTGCTCACCATTACGGGGTATTCGGTGAACGACACGATCGTCGTGTTCGATCGTGTGCGGGAGAACCTCAAGGGCGCGCGGCGCGACTCGTTGGAAAAGGTCGTCAATCTGAGTGTGAACCAGACCTTGTCGCGCACGATTATTACCGCTGGCATTACGTTTCTCGCGGTACTTGCGCTCTTTCTGTTCGGCGGAGAGGCGCTCGAGGGGTTCGCGTTCACGATGCTGATTGGCATCGTCAGCGGCACGTATTCGACCGTGTTCATCGCGTCTGCGATTTCGGTCGTCCTGAGCAAACAGAAGGCACGCACCAGTGGCCGTGAGGTGGCCGTCAGCGCCGTGGCGCAGACTGGAAATCCGGATTAGGCTGACGGGGTGTCGGGTGGGTGTCAGGCAGTGAAAGGTGAACGAACAGGCGTCTGCCTATTGGAGAGCTGTCCGATGAAACGTCATCTCGCTTCCACTGTGAGTGCTCTGGCCCTGGGCGTCAGTGCTGTGCTGTGCCTCGCAACGTCTTCGGCTGGCCAAGTGCCAGGAGGCGCCGATCGCCCCGTGGATCGCGAGCAGATCTCTGCGATTCTCGCGCGCTGGGAGGACGCGTGGAACAGGCATGACATGGCTGCCTTCGCCTCGCTGTTTCACGATGACGGTGTCTTCCGCATCGAGGGCGACTACGCGATCGTCATGGGACTCGAGACCCTGGTGCCGAACGCCGACGCGCCACACGCCGGGCTGGTGGCGGGGCGGGTGGTACAGCGGCGCTTCACGAACATCTGGAGGAAAGAGGCGGGGAGCTGGCAGCTGTTCGCCCGGCACGCCAATGTGATCGTGCCCCGGTGAGGAGATTGTGCTGTCCAGTGCTCAACCCTTGTTCGCCGTGCGCCAAGCCGTCGCGACCGATATTCCGCTCCTGGCCTACCATCGCGCGGCGATGTTCCGGGATATGGGCAAGCTGGCAGCGCACCAGGAGGAGCGGTTAGAGCAGGCAACGGCGGCGTACCTGCGCGAGGCGCTGCCGCGCGGCGAGTACCTGGCCTGGGTCGCCGAAGACAAGGGGACGCCGCCGGCAGCTGTTGGAGGCGCCGGCGTCCAGCTCAGACCCACCCTCCCGCGCCCGCGCCCTGACACCGACGGCCTGGAACTCGGGCCCGAGGCGATCGTTCTCAACGTCTATGTCGAGCGCGCCTGGCGGCGGCGCGGTGTCGGCGAAGCGCTGATGCTGGCGGTCCTCGACACGCTCGCCGCGCGCAGCATCCGGCGGATCGTTCTCCACGCGTCAGACGACGGCCGCCGACTGTACGAGCGCCTGGGCTTCGTGCAGACGAACGAAATGCGTTTGAATCTACGATGAGGCGTCCCACCGTGTACGTATCAGCGTCGTCTGGAACTATGGCGTCGAATCCACTCAGCGAGGTCTTCCTCTGAAACGGTCCCATCCGCGAGGGCCAGGATTTCGGTGACAACCTCGGCGTCGGTGGCCGTGAAGTCGTGGCCATTCATTCCGAGAAACGTCACCATGGCCAGGAATCCGATGCGCTTGTTGCCATCGCGATACGGATGGTTCCTCACCAGCCCGAACGCATACGCAGCCGCGAGCGTCGAAATGTCGGGGCGCTCCGCGTAGTCCCACTTCTGTCGCGGCCGGGCCAGAGCGGACTCGAGAGCGTTCTCGTCACGAATGCCGTGTGCGCCACCGTGTTCACGCAACTGATCGTGATGGATGGCGTCGACCACGACGCGGCTCAGCCACCGAGGCTCGGCACGACGCCTGGCCACCGCTACTTCGCCAGCACTCGAAGCGCCTTCCGGTATTTCTTCGCGGCCTTCGCGGCGATGCTCAGGGCGCGTTCGGCGTCAGGCTCGTAGGGCGTCAGCAGGATTCCACCGTCTGTTTCTACGGCCAGAACGCGGTCGCCGGCCTCCAGCCGCAGGCGGTCGGCCATGTCCTTGGGCAGCGTGGCGCTCACGGAGCCGCCGGCCTGCCGAAGCGTGACTTCCTTGGTCATGTCTTAATAGTAGCATATTAGTGCTACAGCCTGTTGGGCGCGTTGGCAGCCCTCGTAAGCTGCGTCGTACTTGGGTCGTGAGCTGCGTTGTACTTGGGATGAGCCAGAGTTTGAGGTGGCCCGTCACAAAGTGCCCCCCTGCCACGTTTAATCATCAGCATGACGCCTCATTCCTCGCCCTGGGTCGCCTATGCCGCGGCACTGTGGGCGTTCATCTTCGCGATCTTCCACGTGATCTGGGCTGCCGGCTGGTATCCGCTGCTGAACGCCGAGGGCGCAAAGGCCGCGTTCGCCGTTCCCTGGAAATGGACCTTCGACGTCGTCGTGGCGATCATGTGCTTCATCGCCGTTGGGGTGGCGCTGGCGCCGGTCACGGCGTGGGGTCGAAGAATCCCGCGGCGTCCGGTGTTCGTCGTTGCATGCATTGGATCCGGGTTGGTCATCCTCAGGGCGGTCGCGAGCCTGATCCAAATCGGCTGGCTCATGGCGGTGGGCTGGTTCGGTGTGATATCAGTGGGGATCTGGGAGCCGTGGTTCTACATCGGGGCTGTGTTGTTTGGCCTCAGTACTTGGCAGTCGCGGCCGGGCGCTCACCCTATTTCACCGTTCGCTCATCATGCCCTCAGGACTCCGGCGGGGCCGTCACGTCATGCTTGATCCGCTATGACACGAAAGTATCTTCTGCTGTTGTGGAGCGCTCGAATCCTGGGGATCGCGGTGAGCGTGTTTCTGAGCCTGTTCGCGCTGGACGCGTTCGAGCCGGGCAAGTCTGTCGCGCGCGCGTGGCTGGATTTCGCGATGCATCTGGTGCCGGCGGCCCTGGTTCTGGCGATCGTCGCGCTGTCCTGGCGCCGTGAGTGGTTTGGCGGCGTGGCGTTCATCCTGCTCGCCGCCGCTTACGCCGTGACCGTGGGCTTTCGCCTCGATTGGATCGTGGCGATTTCCGGCCCGTTGCTGGCGGTCGGCGTGATGTTTCTCTGGAGCTGGCGTCACCACGCGCGGCTTGGCGCCAGCTGAAACAACACCCGTAGCGGCGACAAGCCCAGGTTTGAAAAAGGTTCCTCCGCTAAAGAGGTAGCAGACACAATTCTAGAAGCAGTCACATCTGATAAACCTAAATTTAGATACATAGTTGGTCAAGATGCATCCAAGCTCATGGAAATTAGAAAGAATACATCTGATGAAGAATTTGGCAAGATAGTAATGAATAGTGTTTTGGAAGCCCACTAGACAAACGAGATATTATTTTGATCAGTCAATCTACGGAACCTAAAAATAAAAATAATGAAAAGACTATACAATAATGAGATTGTCCCAACGAATCAAAATCAATCAAGAAGCAGATTCATGGATTGGGAAAGTTATCATGTGTGTTGACCTAAATGCCTTTTATCCCTCGTGTTGAAGAGTTACGCGACCCCGACTTGAAGGGAAAGCCACTTGTGACAAACCGAAAAAAGACAAAGAAATTACCAAGGGGGTAGTATCTTCTTGTTCTTATGGCGCAAGAAGATATGGTGTCAATTCCGCAATGCCACTTTCTAAGGCTAAATTATTGTGCCCCGACTTGATTCTACGACCTGTTAACATTCGTTACTATAGTGAGGTATCCAAAGGAGTTATGAAGATTCTTGCTGAATTTGCCGATGTCTTGGAGCAATCAAGTATAGATGAAGCCTTTTTAGACTGTACCTTGAGAAATGGACATGGCGCACCTGAAGACTTGGCTATGAAAATAAAAGACAGAATAAAAGACAAGAATGCGGCCTGCTATGTTCTATCGGAGTGACATCTACCAAATCTTCCGCAAAGATTGCGTCAGATTACAAAAAGCCTGATGGTCTAACTGTAGTATACCCATATAACTTGGCCAAGTTTTTGGAGCCATTAGAGGTAAACAAAGTCGCAGGGATAGGGCCCAAAACCCACGAACGTCTGAAAGAGATGGGAATAGACACCCTTGGCCAACTTGCCAAGACTGATGTCGCAAGAAACTGAGCCAAAGATTTGGCGTGAACGGGCAGTGGATGTGGGATGTAGCCAACGGCAGAGATGAGGAACTTGTGATTCCAAGGGGTGATCACAGACTTCCATTGGTCCGGAGACCACGTTAGATAGACATACTAGCAATAAAGCCAAGGTAGTCGAAATACTCTATGACCTAGTTGATGAGATATTTGAGCGAGCCATTCGTAGTGACTATTTGTTTTCGAACTATAGGCGTTAAAACTGTAAGAGCAGACTTTACAATTGAAACTAGGGAGACATCTTACGAAAATTTTCAAGCAACTCGAGAATCTATATCCTCTGTAATAGAAACACTGGCAGATCGATTTTCCTATCTAGACGATAAGCCGACCATAAGAAAAGTTGGACTGAAGTTGAGCCATTTGATAAAGGCCCAACAATATAAGATCAAAAGGACTACGAAAAAATTATTCCAGATTACTTTTAGCCCGTTGGTGGCATGTTCAATTGTGGTCCTACTACTGATCCTCTCTTGAGATTCACAATGTCTGACTTTGGGGAGTTATCCCTATTGCTTTGTCAATATCCCATTTTGAGTTGAGTATGAATACAGCCATTAGTATTTCACAGGCAAGAATGGAAATAGTATAGTATTCAAACTTAACTTCATTTGCTTATCGACTGAATCGAATATTACGCGTAATAAATTGTATTGTGTATTATGTATTGTGTATTATGTATTGTGTATTATGCATTGTGCGATTAAAAATTCAGCATAGCAATGAAACTAACTGTCAAAAGGAAGGGTAACAATAAACGTAGCACCCTTTTCATTTACATTGTTGTACACATCTATTTTGCCACCGTGAGCTTCAACAATATTTTTTGCTATCTACAAGCCAAGTCCTACTCCCCTTTTAGATTTTGTTATAAACTTTGAAAACATATTTGGAATAATTTAGGGGTCAATACCTGTTCCGCTATCTTTTATTGTAATTATTGCTTCGTGCGTCTCGTGGTTCTTTTGTGCATTTATAATTATTGTTCCATAATCTGTGAACTTTAGTGCATTATTTAGCAAATTCGAAAATACTTGAAAGATTCTAGTTTTATCACCAGTAACTGTAATCGAGTCCTTCGGTTCAAATTCGATTCTGACTTTCTTGTTGGTATCTGCACCCATTTGTTGTTTAATATCTTCAATCACATTTTCAATTTTCTGATTTAGATCAAAACGGGTCATATCAAGTTTCAGTGTTTGAGATTCTATTCTGGCAACATCTAGCATATCTGTAACAAGTCGTACCAGCCTTACTACCGTTTCGTAGAAATGACTTCGTCATATTGTTCCCTTTTATCAGGATAGCTTGAGCATTTCTGAATATCCGATTGATGACTTGGGCCGGTGTCCTTCACTAAGTAGCAGACAAGATTGATAAATTCCTGTTCCATGGCGTCATGAAATTTGAGCTTTTCATATGCGTCTTTGAGACTTTTATTTGCTTGTGCCAGTGTCACATTACGAATCAGCCTGTCTCCAAATAGTTTCAAATATGTAACTGTAGGATTCTGTACGAGATTTACTACTGTAATAACTGGCAGAACCTGCATCAATTAGATTTTCCTTAGTATCGTCCTTTATGTCTATTATGAATGAATATTGTCTGTCCACTATTAGGAAAGTAGATTTTATCCTGTGTATTTGCTGAGTCATTGGTAGAATTGTTCTGATTCGAAAATTCTGAATCGTGGGCATAAGCCCAATACTTTGAAAAGCATCTGCAGCTTTGTGTATTTGATCCTCGTAAGCCGGAATAATTAGATTTATCTTGACATTTTTTTTCTCGGCGGATCATCTCTTAGTCTATTTATGATTCCACCATTGAGATTTCTTCGCAACGCATTTGGGGTTGCTATGATTAATGATATCTCGAATTTAGCAACGATTAAATGTCCTGCTGACGGATTTCAACCGTATTCGTCAAGATTTGAATGTCTCGAGATTCGTTTACATCCTCGACCTCAGTAACTTTATCGTGTTTGGACTCTAGCGGACGGGCAGACATTCAGTAACTTTAATCAATAAAAGATTTTAACCTTTTTATGAATT
>CAWAYH010000006.1:0-1151529 GCA_963786195.1 uncultured Acidobacteriota bacterium
ATCTACCTCTACTCATTCAGCATATTCTTCATACGCAACACTTCACATTCTTCCCCTCGAACGTCGTGTTTCCGATCTGCCGGTCCGTCCACTCCACGATGACCATCTCGCGCGTACCCATCACGTTGGTCACAATCGGAGTCGACAGAGCCGGTGTGGTCGTGTACCCCGCCAGATTCAGCCCGGGTACCGCGCCGGTCTTCGGCGTTGCACTCTCGCCAGGCGTGTTGGGATTCTCCATGTGGAGGGTGTAGAAAATGCCGTTCCGCGCATAGTCCGGATCGAACACGAAGTTCATCAGGCCAGCCGCAAAGCCTTGTGCGGCCGTGAACTTCGGAAACAAGGATCCCGGCGCGATCGCCCATCCCGTCGAAGTTCAGGTATGACGTGAGTTGTTTCGTCTGCTTGGTGAGAATGTAGAGAGGACCATTCAAGTCGGTCACGAAGAAGCGTCGGCCGCCCGATTCGTCACGAAGGATGCTGCCGCGCGCCAGCTGCCCCGAAATGAGGTTGGTGGATTTCTCCCCGTGACAGGCAGCTCGACATAGTCTGCGAGTTCGAGCGTGCGTTCCGTACCTGTGGTGGGGGCGGGTGCCACTTGAGCGCGTCGAGGGGACGGCGCCCCGACGACGCCACAGGGCCAACGTGGACGAATGCGTTTGTCTCAGGTGGCAGGGCCGATGATTCTCGCGTCATGTGAGGATTTGTCTCCAACTAGCGCGTAGCTGACCCGGATGAGGCGATTGCCAGAGTCGTCGCTGATCAAGACCGATCCGTCCGGCATCTGCAGCACGTCCACCGGCCGTCCGGTGGCTGCGGTTGTCGCGCCTCGCCCGGTCGGCGCACTCGCCCTCGGACAGGAACCCGTCTACGAACGGTTCGTAACCTGTCACCTGACGTCCATCCGTGCGCGCGACCATCACGCGATAGCCGCTTGGCGTCGTTCGGTTCCACGAACCATGAAGCGCGACGATGACCGCGTTCTTGTAGCTGGCCGGAAACATGTTGCCGGTGTAGAACGTGAAGCCAAGCGCCGCCACGTGCGGGCCGAGTTTCAGCACGGGTGGCTCGGTCGTCGAACATGCGCGTTGGGCGCCGAACTGCGGGATCGACGACGTCGCCTTGATGGCAGTACGGGAAGCCGAAGTGCAGGCCTGCCTTCCACGCGACGTTGAGTTCGTCGTTCGGCACGTCATCGCCGAGCATGTCCCGGCCGTTCTCGGTGAACCACAGCTCGCGTGTCATCGGATGCCACGCGAACCCGACGGTGTTGCGTACACCGTCCGCGAACAGCTCCAGATCGGATCCGTCGGGTTTCATGCGCACGATGGACGCCACGAGGGGCGGCGACAGGCAGACGTTGCACGTCGAACCGACCGACATGTACAGCAGATCGTCCGGCCCGAAGGCGATGAACTTCCACGAATGGCCGGCCCGTGGGTTCGGGAGATCCTGGCGCACAACGACCGGTGCCGGAGGCGCATCGAGATGCTGCTCGATGTCATCGAACCGCAGAAGTCGGCTCGCGGTCGCGACATACAACGCGCCGTTTCGCATCGCGACGCCGTTGGGTTGATCGAGACCGCTGGCGATCACCACAACACGATCGGCCTTGTGGTCGCCGTCACGATCCACAACGGCGTGCACCTTGCCGGCACGTTGCGATCCGACGAACACGGTTCCTTGCGGGCCGAGTGCCATCGAACGGGCACCCTCCACCTGGGCAAACACGTCCGCGTGAAACCCGGCGGACAGAACCAGTCTTTCCAGCGACGGGCGGTCTGCATGGAGTGGGCAGGTCACGCTCGCGGCAAGCACACCGGAGCACAGAGCAACGGCAGACGTGCGGATCACACTGAACATGTTTCCCTTCCTGATGTTGTCAACGCTCTTGACTGAATCTGTTTCGCCCAAAAGTGAACGGCGTCCGCGATCCACCCTTCGGCGCTCGTCCCGATCCCAAGGCCGAAGCCGTGACCGACGCCCGGGTACTTCCGGTACTCCACGTCCGTGCCCTGTCTTCGCAACGCCGCTACCCGCCGTTCCATCATGATGGGAGACGCGATCCGATCCTCGTCGCCGACGGCGACGAACGTCGGAGGTTCCGATGAGCTGAGATCCGAGTGACCGGTATAGAGAAGGACGAGGGCCGATGGCTTCGCCTGGACAGCATCCGCCAAACCGGCCGGCGCCGTGCGAACCAATCGACGCCGCCATCCTCGCGCCCGCGGAACTGCCCCACAGCGAATATCCAACCGTCGCGACCTCGAGATAGGCGGCATTGCGGAAGATGTAGGAGAGCGCGGCGGCCAAGTCCTCTGGTCGCGACTGCGCCGCCAAGACCGGCGCGGTACTTCACGACGAACGCGTTGTAGCCCCGGTTGCTGATCTCGACCGCGTACGGAAAGCCCTCGTGCACGGACGCCACATAGGAGAAACCACCACCCGGTGCGATGACCGCAAACGGCGCGCCGGGCTTCCCGCGAAAGAAGAACAAGCCCCGGTTCTGTCCGCGACGGGTCCGCCTGCTTCTCGGCCTCGGTGTAGATGTCGTAGAAGAGCGTCTTACCGGCACTCGCGTCGTCGATCAGTCGGTTCAGTGACGAGACGACGACCGCGGATCCACGTCGGAGTGGTACGGAAGCAGCGAGCCGACATTCTTGAGCCGCATCGTTCGGTCGTACGGTCGGTCATCCCACGGCAGGATGAGACGGGCAAATCCAGCGAACGCCGGATGGTTGAGGACGTCGTCGATGGTGTCATCGACGCGCAAGTGCGCGGCACGGTCTTCATTTCTTCTTCGAGGGCGCATCCGCCATGAGCGTAGCCGGGCGTTGCAGATCGGAGTAGTCCGTCAAATCGGCATGGGGATGTGAGTACCATTCACCAATGCAACTCGACCATCTGAACGTCTTGGCCGCGTTCCTGACCATTGCGGAAGAGCGCAGCTTCACCAAGGCGGCGAAACGGCTGGGCGTCTCTCGGTCCGCGCTCAGTCATGCGATCCGCGGCCTGGAAGAACGTCTCGGCGTTCGTCTCCTCGCGCGAACCACGCGCAGTGTGGCGCCGACGGAGGCGGGCGCGCGACTCATCACTCGCCTTCGACCTGCGCTCGGCGAAGTTGAGTCCGTGCTCGATGCAAGTTGTGGGACTGAGCGATCGACCGGCGGGACGGATCCGTCTGCTGGTCACGCCGCTGTCGGCCACGATGGTGCTCGCCCCGAAGCTCGTGCCATTCGCGCGCCAATTCCCTGACATCGTCCTCGACGTCACCACGACGCAAGAGGGACGCACGGAGCTCGTCGCCGCGGGCTTCGACGCCGGCATTCATCTCGGCGAATCGATTCAACGCGACATGGTGGCGGTTCGCGTGTCTCGCCGATCAGCGGCTGGCCGTCGTCGGGTCGCCGGATTACTTCGCGCGGCACCCCAAGCCGAGTTCGCCGCACGATTTGCCGCACCACCGCTGCATCAACCTGCGCGGCGGCTCTGCCGGGCCGTACCGTTGGGAATTCGAAAAAGGCTCCGAGACACTCGCCGTTGATGTAGCGGACCGTTGATCGTCGACGACGCCGACCTCATGATTCGCGCCGCCGTCGATGGGCTGGGGCTGACGTTTTCTTTTGAAGAGTACGTCGCGCCGCACATCGCAAGCGGCGCGCTCGTGCGTGTGCTGGAAGAGTGGTGTCCGCCGTTTGCTGGCTACTTTCTCTACTATCCGAGTCGGCGACAGCAGCCGGCCGCGCTCTCGGCGCTCATCGAGACGCTGCGGCTGTAGAACGCCAAGCCAGTCTATCGCGCCTGTTGCGAAGCTAGTTCGCCGAACCAGAATGCGGCCGTGACGCCGCCATCCATCAAGAAGTCGCTGCCGGTGATAAACGCACCATCAGGGCCCATTAGTAGCGCGCCCACGTTTGGATGGAGTCGCTCACTCCAGAGATCGCGCCCTTCGGTATCGCACGATGCTGGTCGAACCCGGTTTCTTTCGCACCGAACTGCTCTCGGCTCAATCGACCACCTACGCGCCACCCTCGATTGACGACTACGCCGCGACAACGAGGGACATCGTCACGGCGTCGAAGAGCATGGATGGCAAACACGGTGGCGATCCCGCAAAACTCGCCGACGCCCTCGTGACGCTCGTCGGGCTCGAGGAACCCCCCGGCGCGCTTTTGCTGCCGGCGCCGATGCCGTCCAGACTTTCGAGGCAAAGGCTAAGGCGCTCCTCGCTCAAGCTCACGCCCACCTCGAACTGTCCGCCGGTCTTGCGCTCAAGCAGAGCTGATGTGAGGACGTCGCTCCTTCACGAACTGAGGCACCTCACAAAAGCAGATTTGCCAAGGGTACACGGACGGGGCGGGTCACCAGCTGGCGCGTCCGCAGAACGGATGATGCGGTCGCTCTCGCGCGGCAGGTGAATTCGCTGCGACGACGCCCAGGCGTCGCGGCACAGGACCTGTGGCCGTTGGCGGCCACCTGTACTTCGGCAACGTGAACGGCCGCGGTCGGTGAGCTTCTCCGAACCGGTAGACCCCGCGCAGTTCCTGCGAGAATGGCGTGCAGGTCGTCATCGTGCTGCGCCGCTCGGCGCGGACCGGCGGTGCCGATGACCTGATGCGCCGCGGGTTCAAGACGTCCGAAACGCTGAGCACTTCACATACGCGACGTCGTGCGCGACTGACGTCCGATCAACTCCTCCTCTTGACAATTGAAGAACGCGGTGTCTACTCTCAATTGTCGAGGGAGCCCCAAAGGACCAATGGGAAAACCCGCCGATCTCCTGCAAGGCACGCTCGACGTGCTGATTCTGAAAACGCTCGCCCTCGAGCCGATGCACGGCTGGGGCATCATGCTTCGCATCCAGCAGATTCGGCGACGTCCTGCAGGTCCGCCCGGCGCGCTCTACCCGGCGCTCAGCCGCCTCGAGCACCAGGGGTGGATCACCGCGAAATCGGCCCGCACCAGGCCGGACGCCGCGCGAAGTACTCGCGCTCACGCGGCGGGCCGCCATCAACTCGAGCGTGAGTCGGAGCAATGGCGGCGGCTGCCGTGGGCGCCGTCTCAGCCATCGTCGACATGGGGTGAACGTCATGCCCACTCGTCTCCATCATCGGGTGCTTGCCGCCTTCCGATCGTTCTTCCACCGCCGGGCGGTCGAGAACGAACTGGATGACGAGTTGCGGTTCCATCTCGAACAGATGGAAGCCCACGAGGTCGCACGGGAATCGGACCCGCTCGCGCACACCTGGAGGCGGAACGCCGCTTCGGAGCGTTCGACCTGGTCAAGGAGGCCTGCCGCGACATGCGCACGCTCCAGCCGCTCGAGGAGTTCCTGCGTGACGTCGGCTTCGGCGGCCGATTGCTCGCCCGCAGTCCCGTCTTCGCCGTGGTGGCGATCCTTTCGCTGGCGCTCGCGATTGGCGCCAACGACCGTCATGTTCAGCGTGCTCAACGCGGTGCTGCTGCGGCCGCTTCCCTACCGATCGCCGGAGCAGCTGGCCATGTTGTGGACGGTGCGATCGCGGCCAGGACGTCCGCAGGCGGCCGGCCTACGTGACCGTCGAAGGCTGGCGACGCCTGACCACGAGCTTCGCCGACATGGCGGTCCTCGATCCCGTTCGGTGACCCTGACAGACGGCGACGGGGCGGAAGAATCAGCGTCGCACGGATCTCGCCCAACTTCTTTCCGCTGCTCGGCGTCCAGCCGCTGCAGGGGCGGCACTTCTCGAACGAACGAGGCCGCGGATCGACAACACGCTCGCCCTCATCAGCCATCGCCTCTGGCAATCACGCTTCGCAGGCTCCCCCGACGCTCTCGGCACGTCCATCGTCCTCAACGGCTTGCCGTCTCGGATCATCGGCGTCCTTCCCGCGAGCCTCGAAGTTCCGCTCGACGCCGACGTCTGGGAGCCGCACACGATGTTTCCGGACTGGGACACCCGTCGCGCGAACCGCGCCGAGGGTCGTGGTTCGTCGTCGGCAGGCTGCGGCCGGACGTCACCCTCGATCAGGCCCAGGCGGAAATGAGCGCGATCGCGCCGCGTCCTCGACGATCAGTTGCCGACGGCCGACCGCAACCGGGGAATCAGCGTCGTTCCGCTCAGCGTGTACGTGGTCGCGACCCCGGTCGCGGCTGGCGTTGTGGATGCTCGCCGGCGCGGTGTTGTGCGTGCTGCTCATCGCCGCCGCCAACGTCTCCAGCCTCTCGCTGGCGCGCAGCGTCGGCCGCGCGCGCGAGATCGCCATTCGCGCGACTCTGGCGCGAGTCACGCCCCGGATCGTGCGGCAGCTGCTCGCCGAGGGGATGACGCTCGCCGCGATCTGCATGTCTTGCTGGCGCCGCCGTGGCCGTCGCAGGCATCGGGCTGATCCGGGCCGTCGGACCTGCCGACCTCGCTCGGCTGAACGAGGTCAGCCTCGATCTGCCGGCGCTCGGCTGGACGCTCGTCATGTCTCTCGTCACGGGAGTGCTGGTCGGCCTTGCGCCAGCCCTGTCGACGCTGCAGCGCAATCCGCGGCTTCCGAGTCAGGAGGGCGGACGGAGCGTCGCGGGTGGGTTCCGCGCCCGCGGAATCCGCCGCGCTCTCGTCGCGGGCGAGTTCGCGCTGGCGATCGTTCTGATGGCCGGCGCCGGCCTCTTGATGCGAAGCTGGTGGAATCTCGTCAGCGTCGATCCGGGATTCAGCGCCGCGCGCATCCTCTCGCTGCAGTTGTCTTCCACCGCCCTCGACGGATCCGCGCGACGGCTCAGCTTCTACGAACGCGTGCTCGAGCAGATTGGATCGCTCCCGGGCGTCGAGAGCGCTGGCATCATCGGCGATCTGTTCGTCGGCGGCGATTCCGAACGGGTGGTGACCACCGAGGGGAACGGCGGAATCACGTCCGAGCGCGTACGCCTCCGTCTGGACGAGGCCAGCGCGGGGTTCTTTGCAACGGTTCGAGACTCCGCTGATTCAGGGGCGCTTCTTTTCGATCGAGGACGGCCCCGATGCTCCGCGCGTGGCGATCGTCAACGAGGCGATGGCTCGCCGGCGTCTGGCCCGGGCGCGATCCCGTCGGCGTCAGATTCAAGTTCGGTCCGCGTGATTCGGGCAACCCCTGGGTCACGGTGGTTGGCGTGGTCGGCGACATGCGCCGTCAGGGATTGGAAACCGAGCCTATCCCCCAGGTGTTCGAGCCATTGGCTCAGAATCCATCCGGGCTCGAGACGCTTCTCGTCCGAACGTCGTCAGGCGACCCGCTGACGATGGTGCCGGCGATACGCGCGGAAATCGGCCGATTGGAGAAGCGCGCGCCCGTCTACAGCGTGACGACCGTGGACGATCGGATCGGAGCCGACCTCGCGCAGCGGCGCTTCCAGACCTCGCTGCTGATGGGATTCTCCTTCGTGGCGCTCCTGATGGCCGCCATCGGGATTTACGGGCTCATCCACTACTCTGTCGCGACGCGGACGCACGAAATCGGGATCCGCATGGCGATCGGCGCGCGGGCCGGCGACATTTTCCGCATGATCGTCCGCGAGGGGCTGCAGTTGAGCGTGACCGGGCTCGTGATTGGACTCGTGGGAGCCCTGTGGGTGGGACAGGCCGTGTCCACTCTCCTCTTTGGCGTGACGGCTACCGATCCGCTGACCCTCGGGACCGTGTGTCTGCTGCTCACGGCCGTTGCCGGCGCCGCCTGCTATTTCCCGGCGCGACGCGCCATGAAGGTCAGCCCGGTCGTGGCCCTGCGGCAGGCCTGACCTGCCTCGGGTGGGCCGCGGCGCACAATACGCTATAGTGGCGCCCCGGAGGCGATTGTGATGCGACGATGTACATCCCCGAGGCGGCAGTCGATTCGACGCTACGCTTCCGTAGCCGGCGACGCTGCTCGAGGCAGCATCATCGTCTTCGACTACTTCCTCGAGAGTGCCCTGCGGTCGCCTCCTGCGGATCTCAAGAACACAGCGGGGAGGGTAGCGACCGTGGGGGAGCCGTTTGTGTTCGGAATGCCAGGTCAGGACGCCACCGCGTTTGTGAAGCAGCGTGGGCTGGCGGTCGCGTCGGACGTCGGCTATGGAGAGCTCGGTCTGCGCTACCTGCCGAAGGGCCTCAACCTTCCGGTGCAATCCGTCAATCGGATTCTGTACCGCGGTCGTGCCCTGAGCGAGCACGCGTTGGAGCGAGGCCACGATTGAAGAACGCAGCAGCGCTGTGTCAAGGAGACGAAGATGGTTGGAAACTGCAAGAGCCCATGGCTTCCGCTGATTCTCTGGGTGGCGCTGATGGTCCCGGGCGCGGACGCGGCTGCACAAGGGGCAGCTTCGCCGGAAGCCCGCCTCAAGGCGCTGGGGATCGAGTTGCCGCCTGCGCCGACGCCGGTGGCCTGGTACGTTCCGGCTGTGCGCACCGGCAACCTGGTCTACCTCGCCGGACAAGGCCCGCTCGCCGGTGGAAAACCCACGGTCACGGGCAAGGTCGGAGCCGAGATCTCCGAGCAGGAGGGGTACAAGGCGGCGCGGGCCACGATCCTGGTGTCGCTTGCCGCGTTGCGCGCCGAGATCGGCTCGCTGGATCGCGTGCGGCGAATCGTGAAAGTCGTGGGTGGGTCAACAGTGCGCCCGGATTTACGCGGCAACCGTGGGTGATCAACGGCGCATCCGATCTCCTTGTCGAGATCTTCGGTGACGCCGGCAAGCACGCCCGTAGCTCGGTGGGGGCCAACGAACTGCCGTTCAATATTCCGGTCGAGATTGAGATCATCGTCGAGGTGGCGCCCGATTCCGAACGCCGGTGAGCGCTATCGAACCGCGCGCCCGCGGCAAGCGTATACTCGACCACCGGAGCACGATGGGCACCCTCCTCCAGGACCTGCGCTTTGCGTTGCGCACCCTGCGCCGAACACCGGCGTTTCCCCTGGCGGCGATCGGCACGCTCGCGATCGGCATCGGTGCCACGACCGCCATCTTCAGCACGGTCAACGCCGCCCTGCTGCAAGCCGCTGCCCTATCCCAACGCCGGGCGACCTCTACTCGCTTCGGACCGACGCTGACGGACGGCCGCGTGACGACCGGAAACCTGTCACCCGTCGAGATCATCCGGCTGAACGATCCCAGCCTGTCGATCGTTCGCGCCGCGGGTCTGTTCGACGCAACGACGTCACGCTCGCTCCGCAACGACGGCACGCCGCTGAAAACGAAGGCGTACGCCGTCAGCGAGGGGTTCTTCGAGCTGTTCGGACTGCCAATGACCCTCGGAGGCTTCCCGAACGGCCGCCCCCGAACAACGCGCCGCCGTCGGTCGTCGTGTCGTATCGCATCTGGCAGGACCTGTACGGCGGCGACCCAGCGGTCGTCGGCAAGCCGATCCGCTTTGCCGAAATCACGACGACGGTCGCCGGCGTCGCGCCGCGGGAGTTCGACACGCCGCCATGGCGCGAACTTCTGGTTCCAGTTCGGCCTGGACCCGCAAGGGCGTCAATCACAGCTTCGAGGGCTTCATGCGCGCGAAGCCCGGCACGACCATCGAGCGCGCGAGAAGCGAAATGGCGGGCGTGATGGCGAGCGTAGCGCGGGACTTCCCGGCCAGCGCCAACGCACGTGTCTACGTCGTTCGTCCGCTCGTCGAGTCGATCGTCGGCGAGCTGGGGCCGATTCTCGTCGTCGTGCTGTCGGCCACGGGCGTGCTGCTCGTCCTCGCGTGCGTGAACGTGACGAACCTGCTGCTGGCGCGCGGCGCGACGCGCGCCCGCGAGATGGCCGTGCGCGTGGCGCTCGGCGCCGGTCGCGGCCGAATCGTGCGCCAGCTCCTGACCGAATCAGTCCTGCTCGCCACCGCTGGCGCCATCGTGGGCGTCTTTGCGGCCTACGCGTTCGTGCGCCTGCTGCTGACGCTCGGCGCGTCCCGGTTGCCGCGGCTCGACGCGGTGTCGTTCGACGGCCGGGTGCTGCTGTTCGCGCTCGCCGCGCTCGTCGTAAGCGGTGTGCTGGTGGGGTTCGCGCCGGCGCTGCGGCTCGCGGCGACCGACGTCAAGACGCTTGATGAACGAAGGCGGTCGCTCGTCGATCTGGCGGCCGCGGCATCGCGCGCTGGCTGGGCGCGATGACGATCGCCGAAATCGCGCTGGCGGTCACGCTCGTCGCCGGCGCGGGCTGGCTCGTGCGCAGCTTCGACAATCTGCGCACTATCGATGCCGGTTTTGCTGCCGACCGGCGGTTGGTGTTCGATGTCTCGCTCCTGGGCCCGAACTTCCGCGACAACGTGGCCGTGCATGCCGCGTTCACCCAGCTGCTCGATCGGCTGCGCGGCCTGAACGGCGTCACCGCGGTGGCGTCGACATTCAATTTTCCGCTGAAAGGCGGCCCTGAGAACTCGTTGTTCGTGCACCTGCAGGGCGATCCGATGGATTCGGCGCACAACTTCAACTCGAGACAGCGCTCGGTGAGCCCGGGGTTCTTCGCGGCCATGGGCATCAGGCAGCTCGCGGGCCGCGACTTCAATGCGGACGATCGTCCAGGAACCACCGCCGGTGGCGATCGTGAATCGCACGTTCGCGCGCCGGTACCTGTCCGGCAAGGATCCCGCTCACGGTACATTTCACCGCCGGCTATCCCGAGATCGATCCGCGCAATGTGTTGACGATCGTCGGAGTCGTCGAAGACGTCCGGCAGCGGTCGCTCGAGCGTCGCGGCCGAGCCCGCGTACTACACGTCGCACGGACAGGGCACACCCAGACGCCAGGCCATCGTCGTACATACGCTCGACCGACGACTCGTCCTCGTTACGGTCGGCGATCCGCGACGAGGTGCGCAAGCTCGATCCGCAGATGGCGGTGGACATCGAGCGGGCGTCCGACATCGTGGGCTCGACACTCAGCCGGCAGCAGTTGGGGATGACGCTGATGCTGTGGTTCGGCGCCGCGGCCGTGACGCTGGCGGCGGTCGGCATCTACGGCGTCATCGCCTACGGCGCGGCTCAGCGACGGAGCGAGGTGGCAATCCGGCTCGCCCTCGGCGCCACCTCGGGCAACGTGTTCTGGCTCGTCCTCAAGCAAGGGCGCACGTTTGCCGTTGTCGGCGCCACGATCGGCCTCGTCGTCGCGTACATCTCCGGCCGAGATCGTGTCCAGCTGGCTGTACGAGGTCCGCGCGTCGGATCCGATGATCCTTGGCGCCGCCACCGCACTCGTCGTCGGCATTGCGCTCCTGGCGACGGTGATTCCAGCCTACCGGGCCGCGCGCCTCGATCCCGTGCGCGTCCTGTGGCCCGAGTAAGGGCGATCCGCGATTACGTGTTGAACCGCACGAACCGATCTTCGATCGCGTCGGCCATCGAATAACTGACGGCGTGGATCAGAACGCCCGACGGATTCACCAAACGTATCGTGCCTCCCTTGTTCGACAGTTGCGCGCCGACGCCGGACAGAACGATCGGAACTGACCCTCCGGCCGGCAACAGCACACCCGTGATTGCGTCGACCGCGTCGTTCTTGTCGACAATGCTCCAGCCGGTCAAGTCGAAGGCGGTCACCGTCGTGTTGCCAAGCACCACGACTTCCCTGCTCGGATCGTCACCGGCCGGATTCACGAGCGCCCGCTCGACGTACACCGCCGGGAACGACGGGTGCGGCTCGCCAGGCACGGGCAGCGGCGGCGTGTCATCGGGCATCCCCGATGGCGGGATCTCCTTCGAGACGCCAGGGATGCGATCGCCCTGCTCGTCGGTCGGCAGGAACTGGGTCTTGAAACGGAAGAACAGCCCCGAGACGTGGTCCGGGAACTCGCAGAATCAGGCCGCCGTCGTTGAAGACGCCGTTGTCTTCGTCGTGTTCGTGCGGCGCGTTCCCCTGGTTCATGTGGATGTCGTGCATGCCGTCCCGCGTGCCGAACTCGGCGTCGATTCCGGGTTTCGGCGTCGGGTCGTGAAAGTGCGAGCCGAAGGCGAACAGGTCTCCGCCGCTCGCCTTCAGATCGTCGAGCTGCCGGCTCACGACGTCCTGGAGGTCGTCGTCTTCGCCGGGACCCGTTGGCGGCAGCGCGATCCCAGTCGGCCAGTCGAACAGCGGCGCACGCGAGTAGTCGAGCGCGTTCGATGCCGATCGCGGCTTGCTGTTCAAATCCGTGAGGCCTGAAGGCAGCACCGCCAGGTCCCCCAGTATCGGATGGCTGAGCAGCGGATCGGCCCGGTGGTAGATCACCAGGGACTTCGCCGGGTCGCCGGATCGCACGTTGACCGGAATGCGCCAGGGTTTCCCCTGGCCATCGAGCACCCGGATTTGCAGGTGCGGCGATCGGCTGGATCCGGGCGGCGGATCTTCCCGCTTCCATCGATCGAGCTTGCCACGCAGCACACCATAGATGACGGCCATTCGCCACCCCTTTCAGCAGCGCCCACGAACTAAGGTAGCACTGGGAAATCGATCGATGATCCCGCGCATGCGAACTCTCGTGATCGGAGGCACGCTGTTCATCGGACGCGAGATCGTGCAGCGCCTCGCCAGACGCGGGCACGACGTCACCGTCCTCCATCGACGCGAGCGGCACGACCTCGGTCCCGCGATCCGCAACATCAAGGCAGACCGCAGCGATCTGACTGCGATCTCGCGCGTGTTGCGCGAGGGACGCTACGACGCCGTCTTCGACCTGGCATACGACTGGGAGAAAGGCACGACGGCCGAACAGGTCGAAGCGGCGGCGCGCAGCTGCGGAGACAGGCTGCAGCGATACGTGTTCATGTCGAGCGTGGCCGCGTACGGTCCGGGATCTCGCGCACCGCGAGAGCGCTCCGCTGGTGCCGGACGACTATCCCGATCCGTACGCGCAGCACAAGGCCGCCAGCGAGCGTGCGCTGTTCCGACTGCATGCGGAGCTCCGGCTTACCCGTGACGACGTTTCGGCCGCCGTTCGTGCACGGTCCGCGGCAGCCCTTCTATCGCGAGCAGTTCTTCTGGGATCGGCTGCGCGACGGACGGCCGATCGTCCTGCCCGACGGCGGCGAGGCGCCGATGCAGTGGGTGTTCGTGTCGGACCTGGCGGAGGCGTGCGTGCGGGCGATCGAAGTGCGCCGACGCGGCGGGCGAGGCGTTCAACATCGCGCATGCCGAGCCGCATCACGCAGCGCAGCTTCGTCGAGGCGCTCGCGCGGGTCGCCGGCGTCGCGCCCACGTTCGTGCCGGATCCCACGAGCCGCGATCCAGGCCGCCGGCGGACACCTGTTCGCGGGCAACCTCTACTTCGGCGAGTTCCTGGACCTTCCTCCGCACATGACCGTGATCGAGAAAGCGCCGCGCGTGCTGGGCGTCACGCCCACCGGCTCGAGGCCGCGCTGGCGGAGAGCTTCGCGTGGTATCGGGCGCAGCCGCGGCGTCCGGTCGACTACACGTTCGAGGATCGTCTGCTGGCTGCGAACGCGTCAACGTCTGCTCCGACCTCAGTCCGGGGGAAACCCCCACGCATGTTGTTCCACATCAGCGAAGAGAGCGGCATCGAGCGGTTCGAGCCTCGTGTCTCGGAAGGCAGAGGCCCGGTCGTGTGGGCGATCGACGACGAACGCCTGCGCAATTACCTGCTGCCGCGTGACTGCCCGCGCGTGACCTACTACGCCGGGCCGGAGACGACCCCGGCCGACGTCGAGCGGTTCCTCGGCACGAGCAGGGCGGTGATTGCCATAGAAGCCGCGTGGTTCGAGCGCGTGCGGTCCTGCCGGTTGTACTGCTATCAGATGCCACCGGAAATGTTCGAGGGGATCGACGACTGCGCCGGCTATTTTGTGAGTCGCGTGCCGGTCGTGCCCGATCGCGTGGAAGTACTCGACGATGTGATCGGCGAGCTGCTGCGGCGTGAAGTGGAGCTGCGCCTCGTGCCACACCTCTGGCCCCTTCGCGATGGGGTCGTCGCCTCCAGTCTGCAGTTCTCGATCATCCGCATGCGCAATGCGCAGCCGAGGGGAACTTATCCGCCAGGTTGAATCTGGATGAAGTACAGCTCGAAGCCGTGCGGATCGCGGATGCAGAACTGGCGCGCGCCGTAGAACATGTCCTCCATGTCCTGCTGAAACTCGATGACATGTTTGGCACCCGGCTCACCGGCCAGTGCCGCCTGCGCGGCCTCGAGCTGCCGCGCCTTGAGCAGTTGATAAATGTCGTCGACCTTATCCGTGTAGAACCAGAGGCTCGCGTCATGGCGACCGGTCTTGCCGTGCATGTTCAGCATCAGCTCGGCGTTCCCTAACGACACCATTCCGAAGTTCACCAGTCCGTCATCTCCATATCGCGCGACCTCCGTGAATCCGACCGACGTGTACCGCTCGAGGGCGCGAGCCACGTCGGGGACGATGATCATCGGGACAATCTTCGCGATCGAGGGTGCCAGTTTGGCCATGCCGGCCTGGAAATCCGAGGGGGCAATCGTCTTGGGCGGCTTCGCACCGGCGGCATGGAGACGCCGCATCGCTTCCGAATCGCCGCGCAGCATCGCCACCGCGAGGGCTGTCTGACCGCTCGCATCTCCGGCTTCAAGGTCCGCGCCGAGCGCGATCAGGAGATCAAGGAGGTCGTAGCGCTTCCGGTTCATCGCGACGTGCAGCGGCGTCAGTCCGTGCTCGAAGCGCGACATCCGGCGGTCGAGTGCCTTCGGATCCTGCTCGACGACCTTCCGGACGAGGTCCGGATCGCCGACGCACATCGCCGAAAAGATGTGGTGGCGCGCGCCACGCTCCAGCAGAAGCGCCACCAGTGGTTTCCTCGACGGATCCATCTCTGCCGGTTCGTCACCTGGCGCGTGATAGAACGTGGCCCAGCCGATCACATCGAACTGGTGGACGTCGCCGATGCCGTGCACGTCGCCGCCGGCGTCGAGCAACGCGCGCACGGTCTCGAGATGGCTGTGCGCGGCGGCCCAGTGGAGCGGATACGTATTGTCCCCGGTCTCTCGTGCGTTGGGATCCGCGCCGTGTTCGAGCAGCAGCCGTACGGCGGCGACGTGGCCCTTTCGCGCCGCGGAGTGCAAACCGGTCCACCGCTCGTGCTGCGCTGCCGGATTCGCTGCGCGAACCAGGGTGGGATCCTTCTGGAGCAACGCGCGCAACGCGTCGATATCGCCCCTCTCACAAGCCTCGAAGAACTGCGTGACCATTGGACCCTTCCTTCGCGCAGCGCACGCGTCACGCGAGCGTCAGACGGAAGACGGCCTCGCCAGCGCGGCTTCCCTCGTGGCGAACGACTCGACGAGCTCCCGCGCCGTGGCCAGCACGGCATCGAAGCGTGCCGTTCCGCGCACGGGATCGAGGAACCGGCAGAACTCCGCCATGTAGGGGTAGGGATGGAAGCCTGACACGGACTGCGCGAGCAGATCCAGCCCGCGGTGGTGCTGGCCGGCGATGATGAACGACTCGGCGAGATGGAACAGGTGCCCGATCGGTGGCACGATAGACTTCGCCCATTCCGCCGGCCCCGAGCCGGCTGACGATCTCGTAGTGCCCTAACCGAGTGCCCGCGAGCAGCGCCATTCGCGAGCGCGTAGTGTACTGCAAACAAACCGGGCGGATCCGGGCAGCGTGCGTCTCCGGAGGAGGAACGAGCGTGCGAATCGAGGGAGTGCCGTTCATGACGACGGACTGGAGCGCGGTTCCAACCACCGAGCATCCAGGTACTCCGGCAAGGCGACGTGGCGGACGGTCGAGGTCGGGAACATCCGCGTTCGAATGGTGGAATACAGCCCGGGCTATGCGGCGGACCACTGGTGCCGCCGCGGCCACGTCCTGCTGGTGCTGGAGGGCGAGCTGTTCACCGAGCTCGACTCAGGTGAGACGATGACCCTGCGCGCCGGCACGAGCTATCAGGTGGCGGACAACGCCGGAGCGCACCGATCACGAACGGACTCGGGTGCCAGGCTCTTCATCGTGGACTGAAACGAGCCGGAGGTCACGCAAATGGAAATCCGATCGGTTGGCCAATTCCTGGAGTATTGGGACAGCGTGCGCGGCCGCACGCGCAAAGTGGTCGCGTGTATTCCGCCCGATCGACTCGAGTGGACGTATCGGGCTGGCACATTCACGCTCGGCGATCTGGTGAGACATCTGTCGACGATCGAGCGCTACATGTATGCCGAGACGGTTGCCGGCCGGCCCAGCCGTTATCAAGGTTGCGGTCGCGATCTGGCCGATGGCTACACTGCGGTGTGGGAGTTCTTCGAGCGGCTCGATCGCGAAGCGAAGGAGATCATCAGCGCACTGAGCGATGCGGACCTCCAACGGAAGTGCGAGACGCCGGCGGGCATTCCCATCACCACGTGGAAGTGGCTGCGCGCCATGGTCGAGCACGAGGTCCACCACCGGGGTCAGATCTATGTGATGCTCAACATGCTGGAAGTGCCTACGCCTCCGCTCTATGGCCTGACCTCCGAGCAGGTTCGAGCGCGCTCGCTGGCGCTACCGTCGTGAGAGGGCGCGTTCGAGCTCCTCGAGCCGCTGGTTGAAATCCGTCCAGCGGTTCTGCTCGGCGGCGATGTCCTGCACCAGGTAGACCTCTTCGGCGGTCAGCCGCTGCACCTCCGCGCGGCCTCGGGCCACGCGCGCTCTCAACTCCTTGAGGGCCTCCTCAGCATCTCGGTCCTCTTCACGGGGTGGTCCGGTGCGGCGGCGCCACGCCTCCTCGAAGCCCTTCAGCTGCCGCTCCAGCGGCTCGAGGTCCTTTTGCGCAGGGATCAGGCTCGCCCTGACGGTATCGAGGCGTCGAGTCTGATTGGCGATGCGTTGTTCCTGCAGTTGCACCCGCCCGAGCAAGAGTTGCACACGAGTGCCACCGGAGGCGACCTGTTCCATGGCTTCGCGCAGGCTGCGCACTTCGACCAGGAGGGAGCGCAGAACGTCCGGCGCGGCTGCGGTCTGCTGCGCTCGTCCGACGAGTGAGCCTCCCGCCGCAGCAGCGGCGAATACGATGGCGAACATCACGGCGCGAACGAGTGTGGATCTCATGACGACACTCCAGTGAAGACGCTCCGTGGTGAGCGTGATGACAGCTTCATGCCACGGGCGTGCGTCGACGTCACCCGGCCTAACCTGTTTGGTGCCAGATGCTTGTGCGATCTGTGTTGTGTGCCAGCCTCTCCAGGAGTGTTCGCCGGCGCGCAGCCGATCCCGGATCGGGACAAGTCTCCGCGCGGCTTCCATCGTGCAACACTGGGTCAATCAGATGGCCGTTTCAATACGTGAGGCGACAGTCTCGGACGCGGGCAGGATCGCGGACCTGACCTCCCAGCTTGGCTACGACGTCGACGTTCCGACCGCCGAATCGCGCGTTGCGCGAATCCTCGCCCGGCGCGATCAGCATCTCTGGATTGCGGAACTCGACGGCCGTCCGGCCGGCTGGATTCACGTCGCGGTGGCGGACTATGTCGAGTCGGGTCCCTTCGTAATCATCGGGGGGCTCGTCGTCGATCGACAGCAGCGACGGCATGGCATCGGGACGGCGCTGATGAAACACGCGGAGGCGTGGGCCACAAGCGAAGGCTTCTCCCTCGTGCGCCTCCAATCGAGTTCAATTCGAACAGCCGCGCATCGCTTCTACGAGAGGCTGGGCTACACGAACGTCAAGACGCAGTTCGCGTTCGTCAAATCCCTCGATGCGGCCGACGATTTGAGCCGGCGGAGGTTCGTTCCGCGAGTGGATCCCTGAGAGCTCCCTATTGACACCGCAACGCCACCAGCGGGCTGACGCGCGTCGCACGACGCGCAGGTGCTATGCAGGCAACCACGACAACGGCGCTCAGAATGACTGGCACGACGACAAAGCTTGTCGTGTCATGGACGGACACCCGGTAGAGCAGCGGAGCCAGCGACCTCGCCAGCAGGAACGCCGCGGTCAGGCCGATGACCAGACCGCCGATCAGAATCGCCACTGCCTCTTTCGTGACGAGGCGCAGGATGTCGTGCGGCCGGGCACCGAGCGCGCTCCGGATGCCGATTTCGCGTGTCCGTTGCGCTGCCATATAGGACATCACGCCAAACAAGCCGACCGCCGCGATGGCGACGGCAAACAGCGCAAAGCCGCCGAGCAGCACCGCGTAGGTTCGCGGCCTGGCAAGGCTGTGCATCACGCGGTCCTCCATCGTCATCACGGAATCGATGGCCAGGGCTGGATCTTCTTCCCGGAGGATGGCCCGAAGCATCGTCGCAAGCGCTGCCGGATTTGCGCTGCCACGGATGACGTACACCAGCTCGGACACGCTGCTGGTCCACTGCCGGTAGGTGAAGAACATCTCCGGCTGCGGCGGGTCCGCAACACCGCCAAACGCCGCGGGCGCCACGCCGGTCAGCCCGCCCTGACGAACGTCGTCCACGACGCCAACGACCTCCCAGTCGCGGCGTGAACCAATCGGGATCGGAAGGGACGTGCCTATGGGCTCGACGTCAAGATACTGCGCAGCAAACGTCCTGTTGACCACGACGACGGGCCTCGAGGACGCGGTGTCCGCGGGGGCGAGCGACCGCCCGGCGATCACGCGGAGACCCATTGCCGGAAAGTACTCGGGACTGACTGCTCGAGTCAGGGTTTGAACCTGGATCCTGAAGGCGGGGTCCCTTGGGGAAGGCATGGTGAGCCCGCGGAATCCTCCGCTTGTGACAAACGGCAGCGCGTTGCCGAACCCCACGTCGGCCACGCCAGGCAGCACCTGCAGACGCTGCTGCGCACGCTCGAGTCCAGCCGATTCCGACGCGAACGGTCTCGGCTTCATCGTGATATGTGCCGTGAGCACGTCGTGCGGGTCGAAACCACGGTCCGCGGACAGGAGCGCGGCGAAGCTGCGGGCGAGGAGTCCGGTCCCGACGAGCAGCACGCACGCGATGGCGACCTGCGATACCATCATCGCCGTGCGAAGGCGCGTCGAGCGGCGGCTCGCGGATCCTCGCCCGGGCGCCATGCCGTCTCCCGTCAGCGAATCGACGAGGCTTCGATCTCTCAGCTGGAGCCACGGCACCAGACCGGAGACGCTGATGGCCAGCAGGGTCAAGACGGTGGCGAAGAACGCGACCTGCGCGTCGAAGCGCACTTCATCCACGCGCGGGAAGTCGGGTGGCAACACGGCCGGCAGAATCTGATGAAGGGCCGCGGCGACCAGTAGCCCGGCAACGCCGCCGCAGAGTCCCACGGTGGCGCTCTCGACCAGCCAGAGGCGCGCGAGATGTCCGGCGCCGGCGCCAATCGCCACGCGCACAGCCAGCTCCCGACGCCGCCTCACCGCTCGTGATGCCTGGAGCACGAGCACGCTCGCGATCGCGGTGGCGAAAAGGAGGCCGACAGCGGCCAGCAGCACGATGAGCGCGGGCCGTACGTCGGCGGTCAGCGCGTCGCGAGCGGGAATCGCGGTGACCGCGATGCCGCCAGCATTGCCGAACATCGCCAAGCCCGCCGCTCCCAGTGACGGTGCGGCGCGTGCGCGAGACGTCCCTTCGCTCGCGGCCTGTTGCGCCGTTGTCCCAGGCCGCAAACGCGCGACCGCATTGAAGATCATGGCCCGGATCACACCGGCGCCGGCGTCAACCCGCGCGATCTCCAGCGGCTGCCAGGCGTCCGTCTCGCGGTCCGGGAAAGCGAAGTCCTTCGGCATGACGCCCACGATCGTCAGCAGGCGATCGTCGAGCCGAATACTCCGGCCTACCGCGCCGGGATCGCCACCGAAGCGGCGCTGCCACACTCCGAACCCGAGCACGACGACATGCGGGCCGTCGGGTCCACCCGTGTCGTCATCGGAGAACAATCGACCGACGCCTGGTTGCGCGCGCAGTACGCGCAGCAGGCTGGGCGTCACTTTGCCGACGCGTAGTCGCTCCACCTCCCCGCCGCCGACGGTCGCCGTCATCAACTGGCTGCGCGTCCAGCCGCCGATTTCCTCGACTATGGCGGGCTGTTCGCGCCAGGCGTGATACGTCGTGTTGCTGATCGTCCAGGGGACGCGACCCGGACTGCCGCCGCGGGTCTCCTGCAGACGGACGATCCGATCGGGCTCCGACCAGGGCAGGGGCTTGAGCAGCACACCATAGGTCAGACTGAACAGGGTGGTCGTCGCGCCGATCCCCAACGCCATCATGAGTACCGTCACGGCGGCGAACCCGGGGGACATCCGGATAGTCCTGACTGCATGACGGATGTCCCGCCCCACGTCTTCCAGCACGGTGGCGAACTGCATGCGAGACAGAGATTAGCCCATTCTGTCGCGGGGAGTTGACCCCAGGGGGTTTTCGTAGCGCCAGACTTCCAGCGCAAATACGCCGCCGTCGGTCTCCAGCTGGTTCATCATCGTGCCGACCCGGCGCCATCCACGCTTCTCGTAGAATCGCGCGGCTCTTTCGTTGCCGATCGCGCAGGCCAGCCAGGCGGTGCCGACGCCGCTCGCGGCAAGCCTGGCCTCGGCATCGTCAATCAGCGCCGCTGCGACGCCCGTGCCGCGTGCATGCGCCGACACGTAGAGCTGGTAGAGCTCATCCCCCTTCAGCATGCTGAAGCCGACCGCGCCGCTGGAGGGACCCGCCACGCGAACCGTGGAAAGCGCCGCGCGCAGGCGCTGTGTGAAACTCTCCAGCGTGCGGACGGCGGCCAGTTCTGCCGGGACGATCTTGGCGTGCGCATCCTGCCAGCCGTCGTACCAGAGTCTTGCCAACTGGTCGACTTCGTTTTCTTCGGCGTCTCTCACGTTCATGGGGGTTCCATGCTGTCAAGTTCTCGGCGCATCGGCAACCAGCGTCAGGCCGTCTAGCCCGGGGCAGGGGCACTGGCGCTGCTCGGCCGATCGCGTGGCGGTCGTCACCGAAACGACTGCAACCGGGACTCCGCCGGTGTCAAGCGGATCGTGCAGGCCGCTGGTGAGTCACGTCATGTGGCCATTCCGTCATCGGATCGGTCGGAGGCCTGGACTGGAAAGAGAATCGTAGGTCATGAATCTCGATCGACTCGTGATGCACGTCCGTTCCACGGCCGACCGGGGTGTCGTCGGGTCGGACACCCGCCTGGAGTTCCGTCAGAAGGGGTCGAGGGTATTGGCCCGGTACCGGGGCGGGGCCATCAGGCGCGGATGCCTGATAGGCCGGATCGAGGGATCGCTGCTGACGTTTCGGTACGCACAGGTCGAAGCGTCGGGCGAGATTCACGGGGGCAGGTCGATTTGCGACGTGGAGCGCCTCGCCGACGGGCGTACACGCATCCACGAGCACTTCACCTGGCGTACCCGGTCCGGTGCGGGCACGAACGTGTTCGACGAGATGTAGGGCCCGGAACACGTGTCTCGTACGTAGCAAAAAATGCAACTCGGTCCAGACCGAGTTACTTGCGTGCCGGACCGAGTTACCAGGTCTGGACCGAGTTGCTGGGTCTGGACCAAGTTGCTGGGTCTGGACCGAGTTGCCAGGTCTGGACCGAGTTGACTCTGGTCCGGACCGAGTTGCTGGGTCTGGACCGAGGGGTACTGGGTCTGGACCGAGTTGCCAGGCTGGACCGAGTTGCCAGGTCTGGACCGAGTTGCCAGGTCTGGACCGAGTTGCCAGGCCTGAAACGTGCGGACGCGGGTCAGCTCCGCCGCCACAGATCTTCAGCGTGCGCATCCCGCCAGCCGTCGCACCAGATCCTCATCAGCTGATCGACCTCGGTTTTCTTCGGCGGCTCTGACATTGGTCGCATCACTCGCGCGGTGACACCGAGTCGACGCTGCCGATAACGCCGTCGAGCTCGAGTGACGTCCCGCCTCACCTCTGCCGGCAGCTACTGGGTGGAGTCGTAGTTGCCGTTGCCGTGCGTGAACCAGCAACCCACTAACGAATGGTCAACGGGGTGCTCATGTTGGTAGTTCCGTGGTCTCGAAAAGGAGATTGTGTGTATCAGTGTCGCGGTCGCCGCCTTGCGGCTGTCGCGCTCGCCACTGCCTTGCTCGGCCCCGCGTTCCCAGCCGGAGCGTAAGCGCCGCCCGACAACACGAAGGTCAACACAGGCGATCGGGCCAAGGGGGCTGTCACGGCCGACCAGCAGAAGGAAAACGCAACCGATCGGACAATCACCCGGAAAATCCGTCGCGCAATCATGGATGACAAGAACCTGTCGACTTACGCGCACAACGTGAAGGTCATCACTCAGCTAGGGCAAGTCACGCTCAAGGGACCCGTTCGGTCGGAGGCAGAGAAAACGACCATCGAGGCGAAGGCCACCGAGGTGGCTGGCGTCGGCAAGGTCACGAATTTAATCACCATCGCACCGGCCAAGGGGTCGAAGTAACCAAGGAGCATCACGTGAAGAACAAGAAGAAGACTGCGGTGTTTGGACTGTATCCGCGTGTCGAACGCGCCGAGGGCGCGGTGGATGAGCTCATCAATGCGCGTTTCTCCAATGACGACGTCTCCGTCCTGATGGCCGACAATCGCGGCTCAAAGGACTTCGCGCACGAGAAACAGACCAAGGCGCCGGAAGGGACGACGGCCGGGGTCGCAGCTGGCGGCACGATTGGCGGCACGTTGGGTTTGCTGACCGGTATCGGCGCGCTGGCGATTCCTGGAGTCGGACCGCTCATCGCGGCCGGTCCGATCATGGGCGCGCTCGCGGGCCTCGGCGTTGGCGGAGCCGTCGGCGGGCTGGTCGGCGCGCTCGTGGGCATGGGGATCCCGGAGTATGAAGCCAAGCGGTATGAGGGCCGACTGAAAGAGGGCGGCGTCCTGCTGTCGGTGCACTGTGAGACGTCCGAAGAGATCACGCGCGCGAAGGATATCCTGAAGCGCACGGGCGCCAACGACATCGCCTCGGCGGGCGAGGAAACCGTCGGGGTCGCGTCCACGAGCCGCAGCGACGATCGCCCGATGTAAGTTCCAGGCCAATCGAACACTCCATGCGCGGGTCGCGGCCGTACGGCCGCACCCGCGCACGCTATGTACGCGTGACGGTGAGCCGCTCCAAGGTGAACGGTCGTCACGCAAGTGTGGCGTTCTTGCGTGCACCACCGCCTCGATGTGGTGAAGCCCGTCCGTTGGCGCATCGCTGCACAAGTACAGATGCGCTCGCTGTTTAGACTCGCCTGCCGGTCCTTCCACACCCAACGATTCCGCGACGACACCCCGGCACGCGGTTTGACTTGAGCCCACCACGAATGCCGTCAACACGCAGGGTCCGGCGCACGTCATGACCGACACGCTGGTTCAGCCCGTCCGGACGTGGCGCCCGAAAGCCAACCCGTGGCTGATCGCGGTCGTTGTCGCGCTCGCGGCGTTCATGGAAGTGCTCGACACGAGCATCGCGAACGTCGCGCTGCCGTACATGGCGGGCAGTCTGGGGGCAACGACCGACCAGAGTACGTGGGTGCTCACCTCCTATCTCGTGTCGAACGCGATCGTGCTGCCGATCACCGGCTGGCTCGTCAGCGTGTTCGGGCGCAAGCGGTTCTTCATGATCTGCCTCTCGATATTCACCGTGAGCTCCCTCCTGTGCGGCACCGCGCCGACCCTCGGGGCGATGATCGCGTTTCGCGTGCTCCAGGGCGCGGGAGGCGGCGGGCTGCAGCCGATGGCGCAGGCGATCCTGGCTGACACCTTTCCCCCGCAGCAGCGCGGCCTGGCGTTCGCGCTCTTCGGCGTCACCGTGGTCGTCGCGCCCATCCTCGGGCCGACGCTGGGCGGCTGGATCACCGACAACTACACATGGCGCTGGATCTTCCTCATCAATCTGCCAGTCGGTGCAATCGCATCGCTGCTGGTATTCCGACTGGTCGAGGATCCCCCGTGGGAGAAACGCCTGACGAGAGGCGGCGTCCGGATCGACTACATCGGTATCGGCCTGCTCGTCCTCGGCGTCGGCGCACTGCAGATCATGCTCGACAAAGGTCAGGAGCTGGACTGGTTTGCGTCGCACTTCATCGTGATACTCGCCGTCCTCGCCGTGAGCGGGCTCGTGTCGTTGGGCATCTGGGAGTGGTTTCACGAGGATCCGATCGTCGACATTCATCTCTTCAGGAATCTCAACTTCCTGAGCGCGAGCGCCATGATGTTCGTGGCGGGGATCATGATGTTCTCGAGCCTCGTGATGATGCCGCAGTTCCTCCAGATCCTGATGGGCTACTCGTCGGAGACCGCAGGCCTCGTCCTGTCAGGCGGCGGGATCCTCCTGTTGTTCCTCATGCCCATCGTCGGTGCCCTGACAACAAAACTGCCGGCACGCTACATCATCGCGACGGGTTGGTTCCTGACGTGCGGAGCGATGTACTACTCATCCCGGCATCTCGACCTGGACATCAGCTTCTGGGACGCGAGCTTCCTGCGTGTCGTGCAGATAGCGGGCCTGCCGCTGCTGTTCGTGCCGATCATCCTGGTGTCGTATCTCGGGCTGCCGGCAGCGAAGAGCAACGACATCGCCGGCCTCGTGAGCTTCATGCGCAACATCGGCAGCAGCATTGGCACATCGATGGTGACGACGCTGCTCGCGCGCCACGCCCAGGTACACCAGTCGTACCTGGTGGCGCACACGACGCCAGGGGAACCCGCCTTCACGGGGATGGTGTCCGGACTGACGCAGCGACTGGTGACCTCGGGCGCAGACATCACGCTGGCGACGCGCCAGGCCGAAGGACTCGTCTATCGCAACGTGATCGCGCAGGCCACGGCGCTGGCGTACGTGGATACGTTCCGGATTCTGGCGGTCGGCGCCGGAATCATGTTCCTGCTGTCGTTTGGGCTGCGAAAAAATGACCCCGGCGGACGTGCAGCGCCGGTGGCGCATTGAGGGCAGCCCCTGGCCCCTGGCCCCTGAAAGAAATGATACGAACCATCACCGTCGAGCGAGAGTTTGGAAGCGGAGGGAACGTCATCGCGGCGGCGCTCGCCGAGCGGCTCGGTTGGACGCTGTGGGATCAGCGTCTCACCGATGAGATCGCACGGCGTATGGGTTCGGACCCCCAGGCGGTCGAAGCGCGCGAAGAGCGATGCGACCCGACCTACTACCGGCTGGTGAAGGCCTTCATGCGGGGATCGTTCGAAGGCAGCGCCAACGCGCCGCGGCTCGGCGTCCTCGACACCGACCACGTGCAGGAGGTCGTGCGGGCGATACAAACGGAGATTGCGAACGCCGGCAACAGTGTGATCGTCGGTCGTGGATCGGCCTACTACCTCGGGGATCGGCGCGATACGTTTCACGTCTTCACCTATGCGACCCACGTGAACAAGGTGCGCCGCCTGAGATCGATGGGCAAGGACCAGCGGGATGCTGAAGAGCTCGCAGAAACAGTCGACCGCGATCGCGCAGCCTTCATCAAGCGCTACTTCAATCTCGAGTGGCCTCCCATTCATCGCTTTCACCTCATGGTCAATTCCAGCATCGGGGACCGCGTCGTGGTCGAGACGATTCTCTATGCGGTGGCCAGATACACGGAGACGCGGACGTGAGTCGTGCGGTTCGTCATCGATACGGTCTGACAGCGGCAGCGATCGCGGCGTGGCTGGCGGTGCTGATAGGGTCGCCGCGTCCAGGCGCCGCGCAACCGGTTGGCCCGCTGCCAGGCAAGTTTCTGGGGAGTCTGCCGGACGGCGAGCGCACTGATACAACGCTGCAGCTGTCCCTGAAGGACGCCTTCGGTCGTGCGTTGAAATACAACCTGGGTCTCGTCGAGAGCGATCAGGACGTCCGCGCCGCACGCGCGGAGCGCCTTCGCGGTCTCAACGCGCTGCTCCCGGACATCTGGGGAAACGTGAGCGGAACTCGCAGGCAACTCAACCTGGCGACTGCCGGCCTGACCCTCAGCATCCCCGGGGTCAGCGTGCCCACGGTCGTGGGCCCGTTCGGCGTCGCGGACGCGCGTGTGTATGCCACGCAGCAGATCTTCAACTGGTCGGACATCACGCATTGGAAATCCACAGCGGCTTCCGAGCAGGCGGCGACGTTCGCGAACAGGAGCGACCGCGAGGTCGTGATACTGGTCGCGGGTAACGCGTATCTGACGGTGATCTCCGATCGCGCCAGCGTGGATACGACCCGCGCCCAGGTTGCGACGGCCCAGGCGCTCCACGACCGGGCCGTCGATCAGAACAAGTCAGGAGTCATCGCGGAAATCGACGTCCTGCGCGCCCGCGTGGAGCTGCAGACGCAACAGCAGCGGCTCATTGCCGCGGAGAACCAGCTGGCGATCGACAAGCTGGCGCTGGCGCGCGTCATCGGCCTGCCGAAAGGCCAGGAATTCCAGATCACCGACGCGGTGCCGTATGCGCCGCTCGACGGCATCACGCTCGAAGACGCGCTCGAACGGGCGATGGCCGTCCGACCCGACTACCTCGGCGCCAAGGCAAAGGTACGCGCAGCGGAGCTCCAGCGCGAGTCCGCGGCTGCCGCGAACTATCCCTCACTGTCCGCGGACGCGGATTACGGCGACATCGGAAGCCCGAACTTCGGCTCGTCTCATGGGACGTTCAGCGCTGCCGTCACGTTGACGGTGCCGATCTTCCAGGGCACGCGCGTCCGGGCCAACGTGCGGGACGCCGATTCGGCGCTGCAGCAGCGCAAGGCGGAGCTGGCGGACCTCGATGGCCGTATCGACGAACAGGTGCGCACGGCCTTCCTCAATCTCCGGTCGTCATCCGACCTCGTCAGGGTGGCGCAGAGCAACATCGAGCTGGCCGACCGCACGCTGGTCCAGGCGCGCGACCGCTTCACCGCTGGCGTGGCCACCAACCTCGACGTCGTTCAGGCGCAGGAATCGGTAGCGTCGGCCAATCAGTCCTACATCGCGAGTCTGTACGCGTACAACCTCGCCAAGATTTCTCTCGCGCAAGCCATCGGCATCGCCGAGCAGTCGGCGCTGCAGTATCTCGGAGCACACTGACCATGGAAGATCCTGCTGGTGAAGAATGAGGCACCCGCGAACGGGCCCGGTGTGGGCCCCGGCCACGCGCCTGGAAAGCGTCCGAGGCTGAACGTGCGCTACCTGATGCTCGCGCTCGGGCTCATCGTCTTCGCGGGCGCTGCCGTCCTCTACTGGCGGTCGACCGCCTGGGAGTCGACCGACAACGCACAGATTGACGGGTTCGTCTTTCCGGTGAGCGCGCGTGTGTCCGGCCACGTCACCCGTGTGATGGTGGAGGACAACCAGTTCGTCCAGGCGGGAACGGTGCTCGTGCAGCTCGACCCGAAGGACTACGAGGTCGCCGTCGCCGTGGCCAAGGGCACGCTCGCCAATGACGAGGCAAACGCCGCGGCGATGATGACGGGCGTACCGATCACGTCGACCGACACCGCGAGCCAGCTCACGACGGCGAACGCCGACATCGACAATGCCAAGGCCGGGCTCGCCGTAGCCCAGCGCCAGTTTGAAGGGGCACTGGCGGTGTTGCGGGAAGCCGAAGCCAACGATCTCAAGGCACAGGACGACGTGATCCGGTACCAGCCATTGGCGGAAAAGGACGAGATCCCGCAACAACAGTACACGCAGGCGCTCAGCAGCCAGAAAGCCAGCGCCGCCGCAGTCGAGGCGGCGCGTGCGTCCGCGGCGGCATCAGAGAAGGCCGTGTCCCAGGCGCAGTCCCGCATCGCGCAGGCCAGACGCACAATTGCAGGCGGCTCGCACCGCGCCGCAGCAGGTTTCCGTCCAACGGTCGCGCGCGCGCGCGGCCGCGGCGGAGGTCGAGCGTCGAACGGCGGAAGTGCAGCAGGCCCAGCTGAACCTTCAGTACACGACGATTGTCGCTCCAGTAGCCGGGATCGTGGGCCGCCGCAGCGTGCAGCCCGGGCAGAACGTCCTGCCCGGGCAGCAATTGCTGACCATCGTCCCGCTCGACAGCAGCAACATCTGGGTGACGGCGAACTTCAAGGAAACGCAGCTCAGGCACATGCGGCCCGGCCAGCGCGCGACGATCTCCGTCGACGCGTACGGCCGCACCTACAACGGCCGCGTGCTCAACATTGCCGGCGCGAGCGGAGCGCGGTACAGCCTGCTCCCGCCCGAGAATGCCACGGGCAATTACGTGAAGGTCGTCCAGCGCATTCCGGTCAAGATCGTCTTCGACGAGGGACAGGACGCCGACCATCTGCTGCGGCTCGGCATGTCGGTGGAGCCGAGAGTCCGCGTCCAATGATCGCCGGGTTCCCACCGACATCCCGCCGACCACGCCACTGCGGGCAAACCCGGTTGGCGCCGAAACTGAAGATGTGACTCCGCGCCAGGCTCTGGCTTTCGTCCGCACGCACGGCGTCGTCCTCGAATCCGCACGAGGGCCAGTACCGTGTCTGGCGGAAGCAATCGTGGGCGGCCCTATTCGTGGCGGCTGGTGGGCTCACCCGAAGGGCCGGCTCATCTTCAGGGTGACGCGCGCCGTCCGGGATTCCGAGCAGGTCCTCGTGTGTCGGGCTGTGCAGGGCAGGATTACCTTCGTGCACAAGCGATGCTGGCCCGCGCTGGTTCGGCTGGCCCCGCATCTCTCGACAGCTCGAATCGCCCGAATCACCGAAGTGCACACTGCGTCGGGCAGCCACGTCAGTCCGGACGGTGACGTTCGAGAAATGGGTCACACCGGCGATCCGCGCCGCCGCGTCGCGGCTCACCGAGGCCCTGGCGCGTAAGGCGCTCGGGCCATGGGTCCCGTGAAGCCCTACTTGGCCTCAGGCATGAGCACGACCTTCACGTAGCGCTTCGGGTCCAGATACGTCCGCGCGGCGTCGCGCAGCAGCGGCACGCTGAGCTGATCGTAGATTGCGCGGAGCGAGTTCGCATCCGGCACGGGCTCCTCGTACTGGTACGCAAACGCCAGCCGGTTCAGCACGGAGCTGTTCTGCCGGCCTTCGGTCTCGAGGTCCCGGCGCAACGCCGACTGTGCATCCGCGACCTGGCTCGGGCTCGGCCCCGTGTCCCGGAAGTCCTCGACGACGGAGAACAGTGCCTTCACGAGATCCTGCGTGCGCGCTGGGTCGCACGCAAACGTGATCGTCACGCGGTATTCCTCGACCGGACGCTTGGTGTAATCGGGAACGACGCTGACGCCATACGTGCCGCCGAGATCCTCCCGCAGGACCCGCTGCAGGTTGCCCGCGAGCGTGTTCGCCATCACCTGGACGATCAGGCGGTTGCGCTGGTTGTTCTGGAACGGTCCGGTGAAGACGACGCCGACCTGGCTCTTTGGCGTCTGCCCTTTGACGACCTGCTTGTCCACGACGCTGGCAGGCGGTCGAATGCCGACGTCGCGCCCCGTCTCCTTGCGGCCGCGCGCGGGCAGGCTGCCAAGGTAACGCTCGACGAGCGGCTTGATGGTCGGCAGGTCGAAGCTGCCGACGAAGACGAACGTGAAGTCGCCGGCGTCGCCATAGCGGTCCTTGTAGAACGCTATCGACTTGTCGAGGCTCATCTGCTTGACGAGGTCCGAGGTCATGGGCCGCGTGCGCAGGTGATTCTGGCTGACGGCTCCGTTGAGCGCGTCTTCGAACGCGGCTTCGGGGAGCGCCTGGCGATTGGCCAGCGCGGCGGTCAGCTGACCGGTCAGGGCGCGAAATGCTTCGGCGTCGGCGCGCGGCTGAGTGAACGTCAGGTAGATCAACTGGAACATCGTCTCCAGGTCGCGCCGCAGCGCGCGGCCGTTCAGGCCTTCGAACATCTCATCGATGTCCGGCCTGACGATGGCCGCCTTGCCCGCAAGCTTCTTGTTGAGATCGATCGCGCTCAGCGTCCCGAGCCCGCCCTGTGAGACAACTGAGTCTGCGGTTTCGGCCGGGACGAAGTCGGGGTCGGCCGCGAGCGACGTGCCGCCCGGACTGAACGCGCGGAACACGACCTCGTCCTGCTTGAACGTCGTCGGTTCGAGGATGACGCGCACGCCGTTCGACAGCGTCCACTCAGTGATGCCGCCCGGCTTGGTGGCTGTGTTCGTGACGGACCCGGCCTTCGGCAGCGGTTCGAGCAGCGGCGTCGCGCTCACCGTGTCGACGTATGCGGTCAACGCCCCGCCGGTGGCCTTCTTGATTACGGCCGCGAGCGCCGCCTCGTCTGGCGCCTTCACGCCGTCTTTCTTCGGCGCGCTCACGGCGATGACGCGGTTGCGGTCGGGCACCCAGTCGCGGGCGATGCCATTCACGTCGGCGACGGTAATTTCGGGGAGAAACCGCCGGACGAGCGCGTACTCGTACGGCGATGCCCGGAATCGGTTCGCGCTGCATGAAGTTGCGGATGAACTCGTCGGCGAGCGACTCCGACGTGTGCTCGTCATTGGACGAGGCAAGCTGCTCGAAGAACTTGAGGAGCGTGAGCCGATACCGGTCGAGCTCCGTCTGGGTGAAACCGAACCGGGCCACGCGATCCGCTTCGGTGAAGAGGGCCGTGAGTCCCTTCTCGACTCCCCCGTCGGCGACGAGCGCACCGAGCGTCGTCGCTTCGGCAGACTGGACGAAGATCCCGCGGTTCGTCTGCGCGTCCAGGAACGGCGCGTCCGGCTTCTGCGCAATCTCGGCGAGGCGCGCGGAGAGCAGGCCGGAGAAGACGCGTTCGATCGTCTGCTGACGATACGCGCCCAGGGTCGTCTGGTCGCGGGCCGCCATGGTGCTGAAGACGCTGACGGTCGTCGCCGTGGCTTCCGGATCGGACGCAATCGTGTATCGGGTGCCAGGCTGGTCGGGAACGTCGTAAACGGGCCGCGGTCTCGGCGACACGGCAGCCGGAATCTTCCCGAAGTGGCTCCGGATCATCCCTTCGATCGTCGACGGATCAAAGTCGCCGACCACGATCACCGCCATGAGGTCCGGCCGATACCAGTCGGTGTAGAACTTCTTCAGACGATCGTACGGAAACGTCCGCAGGGTCTCCGGCTTGCCGATCGGGAGCCGGTCGGCATACCTCGAGTCCTTGAGCAGCACGGGCAGCTGCGTGTCCAGCATTCGAGCGCCCGCTCGCAGGCCGACGCGCCACTCTTCCAGGATGACGCCGCGCTCCTTGTCGATCTCTTCAGGGTCGAAGGTGACGGCGTGCGCCCAGTCCTCCATGATGAGGAGCGATCGATCGATGACGGAGGGATTGTCGGTCGGGATGACGAGCTGGTAGACCGTCTGGTCGAACCCGGTGTTGGCGTTGATGTGCGCGCCGAACCGCATGCCCGTCGACTGCAGGAACGAGATGACGTCCTGCTTCGGGAAATGACGCGTGCCGTTGAAGCACATGTGCTCCACGAAATGCGCGAGGCCCCGCTGGTCGTCGTCTTCCAGCACCGACCCGGCGTTGACGACCAGCCGCAGCTCGGCGCGATTCTGGGGCTGCTTGTTCACGCGCACGTAGTAGCGCATGCCGTTCGACAGCGTGCCGACGGTGATCCGCGGGTCCACGGGAACGGGTGCCGTCAGCGGCGCGTCGTGCGCGCCGGACGTCACGGCGCGCTGGGGTGCGGCAGCGAGTGTCGTGGAGACGGTGACCGCGGCCAGCAGGAGAATCAACGGGTTGCGTGGGCTCTTCGTCATGATCCCTCAGGCACTATCATCACACACACACCCTGCCGCGAGCGCCCGCGGCGTGAAGTCCGGGTAGACTTGGGACGAAATGAGGCCAGCAGCGGACGAGGACGAGTTCGAAGCGGTCAGAAAGGCGGGGCTCGCGCTGCCAGACGTCGAGGCCACCACGAAGTACGACGGATCACCGGTACCTGAAGGTGGGCGGATGCTTCATGGCCGGCGTGGCCATGCACAGATCGGCGGAACCCGGGACGCTCGTGGTCAGGTCGAGCCTCGAGGAGCGTGACTGGCTCCTCGAGGATGCGCCCGAGACGTACTACCTGACGGATTACTATCGGAAACATCCCGTCGTGCTCGTGCGCCTCGCGCGCATCGACACCAGCGCACTGCACGATCTGCTGTCGGTATCACTGCGCCTCACCGTCGCGAAGGCGCGACGATCGATTCGATCGGAACGTCGTCAATGAACAATCCCTCGATGACGCCAACCCCATTCCTGACGCGGACGGTGAGCCAGGCTCGCGTTGCAGCGTTTCGCGACGTGGCTTCGGCGTACCGCCGCTGGGCCTCCGGGGCCGCCGCTTCGCTCATGTAGTACCGATCGAATGAGAAGTCGATGTTGTAGCCAATGGGCCCGGGAACGGTCCCCGCCGCCGTGTCCGGGCTCCATTGCTGCCAGACGTGATCGATCTTGAGATAGTCGCCCTGCGGCGGCGGCTCTTCGAGAACCTGACCCGCGCTTGCGAACCCGTCGGCGCCGGTTGTCAGCACGACGTAGCCGCGCTCGCCGCCCTGAATCCGTTCGAGCACCCGCTCGGAATCCGGAGCAATCGGCTTGGCGATCGTGATCGAGGGACGAACGGCGACATACCGTCCGCGAAACGCATCGGCGGGATCGACCGGGATCGTCCGGATTCGAAAGAGCGTTCCCGACATGAGCGTTGTTTCGTAGCGGGCAATGGACCACGAGGCCGCCGCCAACTGCGTGACGCTCAGCACGACCAGGGCGGCAACGTTCAACCGGGTGCTCATATCGTCGTCGTCCGAACCCGCCGCATCAACCAGATATTGAGCGCGAAGCAGGCGATCCCGAGGGTCACGAACGCCAGGCCTCGGGCCAGAAAGCTCAGCTCCGTGTCGAAGAATCGCGCAACGATGAGCGCCGCAAGCGCAAGCAGCCCGCGATTGGCGGTACCCAGCTCGAGCTTGCGAACTCCCTCAATCAACGTCAAAACGCCCACAACCAGCAGCCACAGGTTGAACGCGATCCATCCAGAGTCGACGATGCCCACCATCGCGAGCGCATGCATCGCAACCACGAGGAGGGCGGCACTCGCCGCTGCGGCCGCAGCCCAGTGTCCGGCGTTGACGAGCCTGATCGTCACAATCGACGCAAAGGCCGCGCAGCCGACGGCCACCAGGGCGCTCATGACCACGGAAGGATTCTGCATCGCGCGGTCCGCGACCGTCACCTGCCGCCACGCATCGTCGAACGTGAGTATCGTTCCGTTCACGATCAGCACGAGCCACGCCGGAACGAGCACTCGTCCGCGCCAGACCTCGCGGGCTTCCCTCTCTGGCGGCCACGAGGCCGCCGCCACGACGGCCGCGAGGAACGCCACCTGAAACACCGCCCACAATCCGGTCCAGCCGGCGGAGAGCGTGACGACGGAACCGACAACGAACACCGAGGCAGTAGCGGCGATCGTCACCAGCGCCGTGGCCCATGATTCCGGCTTGCGACGCAGTTGCATCACCACGAATGGGAACCCCGCCAGCGCGAGCAGCCATGGGTCGAACGGCGTCACACGCCAGCCCAGATTCATGACGCGGACGGCGAGCAACGCCCAGAATTCGATCGCCGCGAGGCTCGAGCCTGTGAAGTACGGAATCAGGACGACGAGCCAGAGCCACGACTGCATCAGGCCCTCGAACGAGCCGCCGACATGATAGGTCTGGCCCACGAGCGCGATCGCGGCACCGACGGCGGCGACGAGCAGCCCGGAAGAGGCCTCCGTCCACGGGATAGAGTCCGCGCGGCGCGCGACGGCAAAGATCGTGAGCGCTTGCGCAGCCAGCAGCAGGCCCAGTGCCGTCGCCGCGCGTGCGGGTCGACCGAAGGCGTCCCAGTTGTGGGCGAGGATCAGGATGATGCCGCCGCCGACGAGCAGCGCGCCGAACGAGGCGAGGAGGATCTGCCCCCAGCCAGTCCGGGAGCCGGAGTCGTCCAGCGGTCCGTAGTGGCGACGAAGGGCGTCCGCCGCTTCGGGGGTCAGGACCCCGCGCTCGATCAATCGCGGCAATTCCTGGTAGAGCCACGCGATTTCGCGCCGCACGCCGACATTATGAGGCAAGCGCTGACAAATCTCGCCAGGCAAAGCCGGACCCGGCGGTCTCACCCGGGCCGAGATGGTCTATCGCGTCGACCAGCGGCGTCACCGTCCGCCTGCGCTCGCCTTGGGGGGCGTGTAAGGATCGGGCGCCCCCACCGGAATCAGCGGATACTTGTCGACCGTCGCCCAGAAGTCCTTGACGATCCGGTCGACCACGCTCACGACCCACGGGTTGAAGTCCTTGATGTCGGTCTCTTCCTTGGGATCGGAGCGTAGGTTGAACAGCTTCATCGTCTGCTGCACCGGCGTGCCCGGCTCGTCCTGCCACGCATAGTGCAGCTTCCAGTCGCCCCACTTGACCGCGCGAACCGTGTTGCCCGGCGCGAAGTAGATGAAGCTGTCCCGGTTCGATTTCTCCTGCTTGCCTTCGAAGAGCGGCAGCTGGTTGACGCCGTCGATCGCGCGGTCCGCCGGCACGGAGGCGCCCACGGCGGGCGCGATCGTCGTGAAGACGTCGGTGCCGTGCACGATTTCGTTCGAGACGCGGCCCGCCGGGATGCGTCCGGGCCAGCGGATCATGAACGGCGTGCGGATGCCCCCTTCCATGGCCGAGTTGTAGAACCCTCGCCACGGTCCGGCAGTTCCCCGCCACGGGCGGCGCGCCTCCGCTCCGCCGTCGCTCGCCCAGATGACGATCGTCTCGCGCGTGATGCCCAGCTTCGCGATCGTGTCGAGGATGACGCCTACATTACGGTCCATTTCGGCCATCGCGTCGCCGATGTCGCCCGCGGCCGTCTTGCCGGCGAAGTCGGGATGCGGCAAGGTCGGAAAGTGCAGGTGCGTGAACGGCACGTAGAGGAAGAACGGCGTGCGCGCGCGCCGGCTGCGCGTCAGGAAGTCCACCGCCCGATCGGTGATCTCGCGGTCGATCGTCCGGCGCGTCTCGAGGTTGAATTCCTTCACGGGACGCGACGCCTGGCCGGCGCGGCCCTCCCAGATGTACGGCGTGTCATTGAACGTACTTCGCTGCGACTCGTTGCTCGAATCGCGTATGCCATACCACTCGTCGAAGCCCTGGTTCGTCGGCGCGCGGTCCGCAGCGTTGCCCGCGTGCCACTTGCCGAAGTGCGCAGTGGTGTACCCCAGTGGCTTCAGAGTACTCGGCGATCGTGATTTCCCACAGCGTCATGCCGGTGACCGGCAGACGGTATGCGAGCGTCCCCGATCTGATGCCGTAGCGGCCCGTGAGGAGCGCGGTCCGCGACGGCGTGCAGAACGTCTCGACGTTGAAATTCGTCAGCCGCAGGCCTTCGCGCGAAAGCGCATCGAGACGGGGCGTCGGCACGCCACGGACGCCGCCATACACGCCGACCTCGCCGTAGCCGAGATTGTCGGCGTACATGATCACCACGTTGGGTCGCGCGGGCTGCGCGAACGCCGCGCTCGACCAGCCCCCGGTGATCACGAGACCCCAGACGACAACCGCGGAGAGGCGAACCACAGACAACACGGATTCTTTTTGCAAGGTATCCTAGTCTCCCGACCGTGTGATTCGTGACATAAGTCCCGGAGCGCGGCGCCCGGATGGCAAGGCGCGAGGAGCGCGCAAATCGGGAATTTGTAAGCGACGAGCAACGCTGCCAGCCGGGATGCCCCGCCCGGGAGTTATGTTACGAATCACACGGTCGGAGACTAGGGTAATGCCGAGGTGGCTTATAGCGAAGTTAATAGTATTTGGCCTGGCGCTCACGCTGGTCGCCGTCACCGCGGCGGCGCAGACCCGGCCTGACTTCTCGGGACGCTGGGCGGCGGTGCCCGAACCGGCCGCTGCGGGCGGCGGCCGCGGCGGACAGAATGCCCCGGGCACCATGGGCAGCGGCTGGGGGACGGAAATCACGATCAACCAGAACGCCTCGACGCTCGCCGTCGACCGGGCGCAATTCTCTCAGTACGACATGCAGCCGCCGATGCGGTTCACCTACGCGCTGGACGGATCCGAAAGCCGCAACACGATCAACATGGGCCGGGGCCCGCAGCCGCTCGTGTCGAAGGCGGCCTGGCAGGACGCCACGCTGATCATCTCGACCAGCTATCCCTTCAGCAATGCGCAGAACGGCAAGCCGGACGCCATCGAGGTCACGCAGGTGCTCTCCCTCGACGCGTCCGGATCGCTCGTCATCACGACCACGCGCAGCCTGGCTGGCGCGCAACCGTCAACGGTGACGACAACGTACAGGAAAGGCTAGAAGCGGTCTCATGAACCTGATGCTTGTTCCCCGGCGCGAGCGAGCATGGCGAGCGAGCCACGCGACCGGAGCGCGCCCGCGAAGCGGCGCGCGAGAGAGCGTGTGGGGGAGTCCGAGGGGCGAAGCCCCTCGGTGAGGTTGACGCCGCCGGAGACGTCACGTTCGACGCCGCCACCGGCTGAGCGTGCAGGCTCGTGAAGGCGCGGCGAAGTCCGACGGCCGCGGCTCTCCGGGGTTGGCCATGAGGATCCGCACGTCATCGTCTATCCATTCCATGATGCCGCGGCTCACGGTGCCCTTCTGCGGGCCGAGGTTCAGATAGTCGACGGCCATCGGCGTCACACTGTCATCCACGCGCACCTTGGCGTGGACGATCACCTGACCGCCGAATACCACCTTCACCTCGTTACCCACCGAGGTACGCGATCCGTAGGCGAGCCACTGCTCCGACATCGGTTCACCGTCGCGGACGAGCTCGACGGGCACCCACTCGCCTTCGAGCCGCCGCAGCAGCGGCGTGAGCGCGATCTCGAATGCCGATGGATCCACCGTTTCCGTCGGCGGCGGAGGCAACGGTTGGGGCGTGCCGCCCGTCACGTTGGCGGGCCGTTCGGCCGACGCGCGGTGGAGTCGCTCCAGCGCGTGGCCGCTTCCGGCCCGGGTCGCAAACGCCGCGGGCCGCGTGGCGCCGACGACCCCGAGACACAACGTCAGGTGGTCGCCAGTCAGTTCGTAGAGACCGTAGCAGCACTGGCCGGCTTCCGGGCCCTCCACGAACTCGATGTCAATCCGGCACGGTGCGGCTTCCACGTCGATCGAGAACACGCCTTCGTAGTTCGCTTCGGGCGACTCGGTGCGAAACCGGTCGCCATCGATCAGCAGCCGCGACTGCGCGAGCGACTGGCCGGGCACGGTGTGGCCGTCAACCTCCAGGCTGGTGAAGCGCCAATCGCCCTCGAGCGCGCGCAGTTGCTGCACGTGACGCGAGAGCGCCGGCCAGCTCGCGAAGCCGGTCTGACGGGCCACGACGGACTGCGCGTCGGCGAGACGGAAGCCGGCCGTGCGCACAGCAGCGGCGTTCATCTGCCGAGCCTCCGGCAGGTGATCGATGAACGACTGCGCGGCCGCCGGGGCGCCGTCCTTCAATTGCGCCAGCAGCGTCTTGGCCTGACTTCGAAGATGATCGAGATTGGGTCGGGCGGGAAGCTTCTTGTCCACGTGTCCTCCATGCATCACCTGGGGTCCGCAACCAGGCTGCACGAAGGATCGTGCGTGAACGGAAGCATCATGAAGGTGAGTTGCACTCTTCCCGCGGACCCGGCGGCGTCCTTCACGCCGACGTCCATATTAGAGCAAAATCTGTGACGATCGCCACTGGACGCGGTACGAGGTCACCGCGTTGCTCGGCAGCGGAGGCATGACACGATGCGAAGGCGAACGCTTCTGGCAGCGACCAGTCGGGCAGCCCTGGGTGCCGTGCTCTTCCCAGTCGCCGGCTGCTCGCGAACCGATCGGACGTCGACTGGTGCGCCGGTCAGCACAGTACCGAAGGACCTGATCGCAGATCTCGAGAAGGAGATCCCGCGGCTGATGACCGAGGCCACGCTGCCTGGGCTGTCGATCGCGATCATCAAGGACGCGCAGGTCGCCTGGCGACGAGGGTTTGGTGCCAGGGATGCCGCCTCCGGCGCGCCGGTGGACACGGACACGGTCTTTGAAGCCGCCTCCATGAGCAAGCCGGTGTTTGCGTACCTGGTGCTGAAGCTGTGTGAGAGAGGCGTCCTGAATCTCGACACGCCGCTGACGAAGTACACGCCAGAGCGTCTCCTCCAGGGCGATCCGCGCCTGGACCTCATCACACCACGCCATATCCTTTCTCACACGAGCGGCCTTCAGAATTATCGATCGCCTGAAAAGCCTCTGGCGATCCACTTCGCTCCAGGCGAGCGGTGGCTCTACTCCGGCGAGGGCTACATCTATCTGCAGTCGGTGGTGACGCATCTGACTGGACACACGAATCCCAACGCGTGCGGCACTTACGAGGCGGGCGTGAAGGTCTGCGCGACCGATATCGACGACTACATGAAGGCAAACCTGCTCAGACCGCTCGGCATGACATCGAGCGGGTACGTGTGGAACGCCACGTTCGACGCTCGAGCCGCCCGGCCGCACGACGCGAAGGGCATACCGTTCCCGAAAGACCGCCATCCGACGGCCACCGACGCAGCGCGGTACGGGGCGCCGGGAGGCCTGCTCTCGACGCCGACAGACTACGCGAGGTTCTTGATCGAAGTGATCGACCCGAAGGCGGGTGATGCGTTTCGGCTCACGAAAGACAGCCTGACGGAAATGGTTCGGCCGGTCGTGAAGGTCCCCGACGATCCACACTCCAGCGCGTGGGCGCTGGGCTGGCAGATCCTTCCCTCCGACCAGGGCAACGTGATCGCGCACGGCGGGGACAATCCGGGGTTTCATGCGTTCGCCGCCGCGTCGGTGGAGCGAAAGTCGGGCTTTGTCGTGATGACGAACGGTGACAGTGGACCGGGCGTCCTGCAAAAGCTCAACACGGGAGAGACGATGAAGCGGGTGCTCGCCGGCTGACGTCTGCCCGCGCCGTAACCCGGATTACCGCCCTATAGCCTGATCCACCTGTTGACATTCCACACGAGCCGCGGCATCATTCCTGTGGAATCTCCACAGGAGCCACCCGCGTGCAGACGAAGCTCGACATCCTCCAGGGCACGCTCGATCTGATGGTCCTCCGCACGTTGTCCACCCTGGGACCGCTCCACGGGTACGGCATCGCGCGCCGGATCGAGCAGGTCAGCGGCGACCACGTCATCCTGAATCAGGGCACGATCTACACCTCGCTGGTCCGGCTCGAACACCGGGGATGGATTCGATCGAAGTGGGGCGTGTCGGAGAACAACCGGCGCGCGAAGTTCTACAGCATCACCAGAGCCGGCGAGAAGCAGCTCGCGGCCGAGACCGAGATCTGGGAGCGGCTCGCGGCCGTGATGGGACGCATCCTGGCGGAGGGAGGGCCCAACCGATGAAATCCTGGCTGCGCACCTTCTGGTCGCGAACGTGGGCGGCGTTGAGGACCGACCGCCTGGATCGCGACTTCGACGAAGAGCTGACCACGCATCTGGAGCTGCTGATCGATGAAGGCCGCGCGCGAGGACTCTCGCGCGCCGAGGCACGGCGTGAGGCGCTGCGCCGGCTCGGGCGGCCGGAGTCGCTGCGGGAGGACCATCGCGATCAGCGAGGCGTGCCGTTGCTGGACGCGCTGGCGCTGGACGTCCGCTATGCGGTCCGCATGCTGCGGAAGGCGCCCGCGTTCACCGCGGTCGTCACCATCTCGCTCGCGCTCGGCATCGGGGCCAACACCGCGCTCTTCAGCGTGGTCGACGGCCTGTTGCTTCGCTCGCTGCCAGTGCGGGACCCGGATCGCCTCGTGCACGCCATGCAGGTCCTGCCGGCGATGGGCATCCGCAAGAAGATGGAGGCGTTTCCGAAGCGCACCTTCGACGAGGTCCGCGCGCACACCGACATCGTGTCCGCGCTCGTCGGCTTCAGGCGCCTCGATCGTCCCGTGGTCGCCATCGACGGGAGCGTCGAGCCGAGCCGCCAGGTCGATCGGGTGTCGGACAACTTCTTTCGCGAGCTCGGGGTGGCGCCGATCCTCGGCCGGGCGCCGGACTCGTCGGACGCGGCCGTGGCCATCATCAGCGATCGACTGTGGCGGGACCGGTTCGAAGGCAGTCCGAGCGTACTCGGCCGCTTGCTGACGATCGATGGCCGGGGCTTCGAGATCGTCGGCGTCGCCCCGCGCCAGTTTCTGGGCCTCTCGCTCGAAAGCGCGACGGAGATCTGGACCTCGGCGGCCACGCCGACAGATCTGCAGATGATCGTGCGGCTGCAACCGGGAGTCACGTCACGCGCAGGCGCAGGCCGCGATGCAGGTGTTCTTCCCTCAGCCGCCCCAGCTGCCGAGAGATCTGCACATGGAGGTCGAGGTCTTTCCTGCAGGTAAGGGACTCTCTCAGCTGCGCGCGCAGTACGAGCGTCCGCTGCTCGCGCTCGTGGTGCTCGTGACGCTGGTGCTGCTGACGACCTGCACGAATGTCGGCAACCTGCTCATGCTGCGGCACACGGCGCGCAGGCGCGAGCTGACGGTGCGCGCCGCGCTCGGCGCGCGCCGATCGCGATTGATGATGCAATACCTGGTCGAGAGCCTGATGCTGGCGGCCATGGGCGGTCTCCTGGCGCTCGCGTTCGCACGGTGGGGCGTCGCGATCATCCTCTCGATGCTCCCGCTGCCCGCTTTTCCGGAAGGCCTGAGATTCCAGGCTGACGCTCGCACGCTCGGATTCGCTGCCGGTCTGTCGCTGCTGAGCGCGCTGCTCTTCGGGCTGGCGCCGGCATGGCGCGCGGCACAGGTCGATCTCACAGGCGCGCTCCGATCGAGTCAGACCGGCACGCCGACCAGGACCACGCGTCGTCTCGGCCGGCTCCTCGTCGCCTGCCAGGTCGGGCCTGTCGGTCCTCCTGCTGGTTGGCGCCGGACTGTTCGTGCAGACGCTGCGCAATCTGACGCGCCATGACGTCGGCTTCAATCCCGATCGCCTGTTACAGGTGCTGATCGATACGCGTTTCGCCGGCTATCGTGAGGGGCAGGTCGGCGCCGTTTATCGTCTGCTGCTCGAGCGCGTGTCGGCGATCCCCGGCGTCCAGTCGGTCACCGGCATACGAAATCCGATCATGCGCCACAGCCTCAGTCGGGCCGTTGTGACGCTGCCGGGCCTCGAACGCGGGCCCGACGAATCGTGGGACGCGGCCGATGTCGGTCCGTTCTTCTTCGAGACGCTCGGTATCCCCGTGCTTCGCGGGCGTACGTTCACCGCGGCCGACTTCGAACAGGAAGGCCCCGTCTACGTGGTCAACGAAGCGTTCGTCAAGCGCTACTACCCGAACGAGGATCCGGTGGCCAGACAGATCGGGATCATCGGCGTCGTCGGCGACGTCAAGGTGGCAGGTGTGCGCGCGCCGGGCGGGCCGATGATGTACATGCTGTCGCAACGGGAGCCGGATCGACTGAACGCACTGGAGGTCCGCGCGGCCGGAGACCCCGAGGCGATCGTGCCTGCGATCCGCGAAGAACTGCGGCGCATGAACCCGCGCCTGCTGGTCGACATCAGGACCATGCGCCAGGAGATCGATCGGGACATCGCGAGGGAACGAATGGTGGCCGCGATCAGCGGCTTCTTCAGCGTGCTGGGGCTGCTGCTCGCATCGATCGGCATCTTCGGCGTGGCATCCTACAGCGTCGCGCAGAGGACGCCTGAACTGGGGATTCGCATGGCGCTCGGCGCCGGCCGCTGGTCGCTCGTCCGCGAATCCATGGGAGACACGGTGCGGGTCTTCGGCATCGGACTGATTGCTGGAATCGTCGCGGCCATCGCCGCCGTCCGGCTGGCTTCCAGCTTCATGTCCGACCTGTTGTTCGGGCTCACTGCCACCGACGCGGCCAACCTGGCCGGGGCCGTGGCCGTGATGGTGGCGGTCGCGCTGGCGGCCTGCGTCCTGCCCGCGCGCAGGGCGACGAGAATCGATCCGCTCATCGCCATCCGCTGCGATTGAGGCGCGGCGGCAGCCGTCACGTCCTCTTTACACGTGGTCTCTGCACGAGCGGCGTTATAGTCATGCCATGACTATCCGCGCATCCTGGATCCGAGGGGCTTCGCCCCTCGGACTCCCCCACACGCGCTCTCGCGCGCCGCTTCGCCGGCGCGCTCCGGTCGCGTGGCTCGCTCGCGCTGCTCGCTCGCACCGTGGAACGGGCGGCAGGATCGTGACAGCTTCTCGCGGCATTCGCGCTCGCGGGAGCCCTGCTCACGCAGGTTGCGGCCGGCGCTGCGCAGCAGACCGGTGCCTCTCCCGATCTCGTCAGGCTGTCAGACGCGGTCCTGACACGTCTACCGGAGGACTGGCGGGCGCCCGCGCTCAGGCACGTTCGAGCGACTGCCGTCGAACAGAAGCGGTTCCTGACGCTCTCCGAGGAAGTACTCCGTCAGACGCTCGTCCGGTTGCTGGCGCGCCTTCCCGCCGCCGACGACTTCCTCAAAGCGCAGCTCACAAAGGACACGTCGCCTCGCGTGCGGACGACGATCGCTCAGGCGATGGCGGGCGACACGCGGTGGATGTCGCACCCCGAAACAGCCGCGCTCATTGAAAGCGTCGTCGCTTCCGATCCGGATCCGACGGTGTCGCTGGCCGCGCTCGAATCACTGCGCAGGTGGCGGATGCGACGTTTGACGACGCTGCTCAACGAGCGCGTGGCGTCGGCGACGAAGAGCGGCGAAGTCAAGGCGCTCGACAGGCTGCTCGACGAGCAGGAGCGATGGATCAGCCTCGAACGCGGCACCATGCTGCCGGCGTTCATCCGCGCGCCCGTTCCGGTCTTCAGCGCGATTCCGTCCGACCGTCCCATCAGGGCCGTGGCCTTCGGCGATTTCGGCACGGGCTCGTCGGCCCAGAAAGCACTCGGCGAGACGCTCGCCGCGTATCACAAGACGCGCCCCTTCGATTTCGGCATCACGCTCGGCGACAACTTCTACAGCGTCGGGATGGAAAGCCCATCGGACCCGCGCTGGCGGTCGCAGTGGGAAGAAATCTACGGACCGCTCGGCATCACGTTCTACGCGGCGCTTGGAAATCACGACTGGGGACATCCCGACAGCCCGGCGGCGGAAATCCAGTACTCCACGAAGACAACGACGTGGCGGATGCCGAGCTCGTACTACACGTTTACAGCGGGAGCCGTCCAGTTCTTCGCGCTGGACACGCAGAGCGTCGCGCTTTCGGAGCGTCAGCTGCAGTGGCTGGACAAAGAGCTGTCGCGCAGCCAGGCGCGGTGGAAGGTGGTCTACGGCCATCATCCGATCTTCTCGGGCGGGGCGTACGAAGATCGTCCGGATCTCATCGCGAAGCTGCTGCCGCTCCTTCGCAATCGCGCGGACGTCTACATCTGCGGCCACGACCACAACCTTCAGGCGCTGAGGCCAGAAGGCAACCTGCACTTTTACGTCGCGGGCGGCGGCGGCGCGGGGTTGTACGATCTGCGCCAGTACCGAGCGTTCGGTGTTTGCTAGCAGCTCGAACGGCTTTGCCGTCATCGACGCGGACGCCACGACGCTGACTGTGAGCCTGGTCGATGGCATCGGCAAGACGCTCTATACGGACACGTTGAAGAAGGATAGGACGTCGGCGGGACCGGGACCGGGCAGCCCTGTTCCGGGGAGGATTCCGCGATGATGGCCTGGAAAACACTCCTGTTGATCGCCGCCGTGCTGGCTGCGCCTGCGCAGCGACCATCCGCCGGTTACGACCCATCGCGCGATCCGGCGCAGGATCTCGAGAACCTCATCAAGCAGAATCGTGAGGGCAAGCGCATCCTGCTCGTCGTCGGCGGCGAGTGGTGTTCCTGGTGCCACACGCTCGAGGCGTACGTGAAGGACGAACCTGAGATTCAAGCCGCCTGGTCGGCCAGCTTCCTGACGCTCAAGGTCAACTTCAGCAGGGAGAACGAAAACAAGACGTTCCTCTCCAGATATCCAGAGATCTCCGGATATCCGCACATCTTTGTGCTCGACAAGGACGGAAAGCTGCTCCATTCGCAGGACTCGTCTCCGCTCGAGAGCGGGAAGAGCTACTCGAAGGAAAAGATGAAGGCGTTCCTCGAAAAATGGAAGGCGTAATTCGATACGAGGATCCGGCGGCGGTGAGCGATCTGTTCATCCGCCTGGCGTGCCTCACCTACGGCGACTGGCATCGATCCAACGCGTCGAAGGCGCGCCGGCTGCTTGCCGATCATCCGGAGCTCGCCACCGCCGATCTCTACTGCGCCGCCGCGGCTGGCGATGTAGCTGCGGTGGACGCGGCGCTCGAACGCGATCCCGCGCTGGTGAACGTCAAGGGCGGCCCGCTTGGGTGGGAGCCGTTGCTCTATGCGTGCTACTCGCGGCTCGATGACGTCGGCTCGGGTCGCTCCACGCTGGAAGTGGCGAGGCTGCTTGTCGCGCAGGGCGCCGACCCAAACGCCGGCTATCTGTGGTGCGACCGCTACCCCTGCACGGCCCTGACCGGTGCGTTCGGCAGAGGCGAAGACTGGATCAACGAACTGCCGCATCCGGCCTGCGACGCGCTCGCACGACTGCTGCTCGATGCCGGCGCCGACCCGAACGATGGGCAAGCGCTCTACAACCGCCACTTCCGCGAGAACGACGACCACCTGACGCTGCTGTTCAAGTATGGCCTGGGACAAGACAAGGGCGGTCCGTGGTTGACGCGGAACGGAAACCCGGACGACACCCTCTCGGCCATGCTCGTCCAGGAGTTGTGCTGGGCGGCCCAGCACGGTTTCCCCAACCGCGTGAGGCTGCTCATCGAGCACGGCGTGGATGTCAACGTGGTGAGTGGCCGCGATGGGCGGACGCCGTACCAAGCGGCGCTGCGCGAGGGCAATCAAGCGATTGCCGAGTTCCTGTTGCAGCGTGGGGCAACACCCGTCGATCCCGATCCGCTCGAGACTTTTGCGCTCGCGTGCATCGCCGGGCGTCGCGAGTACGTAGGCGCGCGACTCGCGCAGGATCCGACGCTGCTGACGAGGCTCGGTGAGCAGGAACGGCTGGATCTGCTCCACCGAGCGGTCGACGCCTCGCAGCACGAAGGCGTGCGCCTGATTGTCGAGCTTGGCGCCAACGTCAACAAGATGATCCCGGATACGGGGGCGTATCGCGCCGCGCTTCATGCGGCGGCAGGCTCGGACCTCGAGATGGTCAAGCTCCTGCTCGATCTGGGCGCGGACCCGCACCTTCGCGATCTGGTTTTCCACGCCGCGCCGATCGGCTGGGCCCTCTACAGCGGGCGACGCGACATCGTCCAGTACCTCCTCCGGTTCGCGACGATCTTCGACGCGGTCCGATGTGACGGCGTCGAGCGCGTCGCAGAACTACTCCAGGCCGATCCGCAGCTGGCACACGCGACCGATGACGACGCCGATCCCGTGGCGTTTTATCTGCACTCGGAGATGACACGCTTCGACGAGATGATCCAGGTGTTCGCGACGCACGGCGTCAGCCTCAACGCCCGCAGCCGGACCGGCGCGACGCTCCTCGACCGCGCGCTTGCGCGCGGCGCACTCGACTTCGCCGAAGCACTCCGCGCGCACGGCGCCAGGACGGCTGCTGAACTGGCACCGGGCTCCTGACCGGCACGAAACCCTCCGCCACCTGTTCACTCATTGCGAAGCACGACGATCGGATCGACGCGGCTGGCGCGCCGGGCTGGTATCCATGTCGCAACGACGGATACGATGGCGAGGATCACGGCTGTCGCGGCATACACGGCAGGATCCATCACGCTGACGCCAAACACCAGGCTCTGCATCACTCGCGCGAAAGCCAGCGCGACAGCCAGTCCCGCCGCGATGCCGATCGTCGACGCACGAGGCCCTGCCGGATGATGAGCCGTTCCACGTCCCGGGCATGTGCGCCGATCGCAACCCGAATCCCGATTTCTCGTCGACGCTGCGACGCCGCGTAGGACGTCACGCCGTAGACCCCGACGGCCGACAGGACCAGCGCAATCGCGGCGAACGCCCCCAGCAGCGTCGCGTAGAACGGCTGCTCGTCGATCGATCGAGCGAGGCCCTCCCTCACCGTGCCGATCCTGCCGATCGGCAGGTTGGCGTCGAGCGACCAGACCTGCTCTTTCATGGCCTGAAACACGAGGGAGGGATCGCCGTCCACGCGGGCGAGAATCGAGCTGTCCTCCGCGCGGCTCACCGCGTACGGCAGGTAGATTTCGTCCATTTCATTTTCATCGCGCAGGCCTCGTCCCGTGACGTCACCGACGACACCGACGACCAGCATCCATGGCCCCGAACCCTTCGCGCGACGCACACGAAACCGCTGGCCGACGGCCGATTCGTGCGGCGAGTACCGTCGGGCAAACGACTGACTGACGACGACTTCGCCGTTCGGTCCGTCACGGTCGGACAACGGCCGACCCTCGACGTGAGGGATGCGCATCACACGGAAATAGGGCGACGTCACGTGGACCCACGACGCGTCGACGCCCGGAAGCGACTCGCTCGGGCGTCCTTCGACCTCCATCGCCCCGAGCATCACGGTGTTGTGCGGCGGCGCGTCCGTGGCAACCGCGACGGCCGCCACCCCGCTCAGGCCTGCCACGCGTTCCGCAAGATGCCGGAAGAACTCGCGCCGCGCAGCCGCATCCGCGAGGACGGCCGGATCGAGCCGCAGCTCCATGTTCACCACGTTGTCGGGCTCGAATCCCGGCCCCGTACCCAGAAGACGCACGTAGCTGCTGAACATCAGGCCGGCGCCGACCAGGAGCACGAGGGCGAGCGCCACCTGCGCGACGACCGCGCCGCCGAACAGCCAGCGCGCGGACGATCCGTGGACGAGCGGATCGTCGCGTCCGACGCCCCGAAGGGGATCGGCACGTGCCGCGCGCAGTGCGGGGGCTAGTCCGACAATGAGACCGGTCACGATCGAGAGCGCGAGGCTGTAGCCGACGACAGTTGCATCGAACGTCACCTGATCCGGGTAGACGAGCGACAGCGATCGCGGCCGCAGCGCGAGCAGCGCCACTGTTCCCCACATGCCAACGAACACGCCGCCGAGGCCACCGGCAACGCCGAGCAGCAGGCTCTCGAAGAGAACCAGGCGAAGGATGCGAAGGCGGCTGGCCCCGAGCGCGGTGCGAATGGCGATCTCCCGCTGACTCGCGAGATTTCGGGCCAGGAACAGATTCGCGAGGTTGGTGCAGACGATCGCCAGCACGAAGGCGCTCGCGCCCCAGAACAGGATGACCGCCTGCTCGACCCTGCTTTGCCCCCTGCGCTCACCAGGTCGAAACAGACGGACCTGGATCAGACCGGGCCGATCGCTCGTCAATCCCGCCGACTCGCTCGCAAGCTCTGCGCGCGCCTGTTCGATCGACACGCCCGGCCGCAGCCACGCAATCACGTCCGGAGACCAGTCGCCGTCCGGCTCGAGCGTGCGCGGGATCCACACGTCGACATCGGCATCCGGCGCGGCAGCCCTGGTGACGCCGACGACAGTGCGTCGAACGTCACCGAGCATGAGCGATTGGCCGACGACGTCGGGCGCCGCGGCAAACTCGCGCCGCCAGAACCCCTCGCCGATCAACGCCACAGGCTCTGAAGTTCTTGCGCCCTCAGCGGCGACAAAACTTCGACCGGCGATCGGAACCATGTCCATCGCCGAGGGAAGCTCCGGAGTCACCACACGGCTGAGAACACGGATCGTCGAGTTCCCGCGCCTCCAGTCGACCCGTTCCGTTGAGTACGCTTCGACACGCTCGAGGGAACCGGCCGACTGGCGGATGACCGCCATCTGCCCTGCGGTCATACTTGCCGGCGCGTCGCCGATGAACGACTCCACCAGAACGACTCGATCGGGATTTCGGTAAGGCACAGGCTCGACGAGGATCGCTCGTCCGACGCTGAAGATGGCCGTATTCGCGCCGATACCCAGCGCCAGGCTCGAGACGACCAGGATCGAGAGCGCCGGTGCCGTCCTGAGCCTGCGCACCGCAGAATGGAGATCCTGGATGAGCGCGATGCTCTTCGATTCAGCCATGTCATGTCTCAACGCGCCGAACCCGGCGGCCGCTCGAACCAGTACTTCTGCTGCGCGGTCTCGAACAGGAGCGTCGGCTTCGCTCCGCTCGACTGCGGCCAGAACGCGAGGCCCGCAAAGGGCGGCCCGGTGAGGATGCAGCCTGCGCACGCCCGATTGATCCTTGTGTTCGCCGACGGTCGACTTCCATTCGCCGACATCGAGGGTGACGCCGGTCGCCCTCGCGACGGATCTCAATCGCGCCCAGGCGCGGATTGGTCCACCTGCCCAGGACCGGCTCGACGAAGGCGGCTTCGGGGGTCATCGTGATTTCCGTGAGCTGCTTCTTGATGGTCTCCGCCTGCTGCTTGATGCCGAACGCGAGGCCCTTCTCGGCCTCCTCGTTCGCGTCGAACAGCAGCTCGACGAGCCGGCGGCGGACGGCGCCGATGTAGCCGTTGGCCGCCTGGGCGTTGGTCAGCATGACGAACCCGATGCCGTGCTCGGGGAAGAACGTGGCATCGGCGCTGAAGCCGAACGTGTTCCCGCCGTGGCCGATGGCCGTGAGCCCGCGCGACTCGTCGATGAAGAGCGCGAGGCCGTAGGACTGCTTGGCGCTGATCTTGACGCGCGGCTTGCGCCGCTCGAGAAGGTTCGCCTCGCTCACCACCTGCTTGCCATCGAGCTTGCCGTTGCCCAGCTCGAGCAGCAGCCAGCGCGAGATGTCGCGCACGGTCGACCAGGCGCCGCCCGCGGGCATCACCGAATCGACCCCGCGCTCGTTCTCGGTGGGGATCGTCTGCGACTCGAAGGTCAGCGTGCGGCCGTGCGGCCGCGCGTGCTCGCGCTTCCGCGCGACATCGAGGTCGAGCGCGGTCGACGTCATGCCGAGCGGACCGAGCACCTCCGACGGTCATCGCGTCCGCGTAGGCGCGCCGGAGATCCTTCTGACCGCGTGGCCGTCATCGCGGCGACGTAGCCGCCCGAGGCCACCATGAGGTTGCTGTACTGGAAGGTCTCGCCGAAGCCGGTCGTCGGCTTCATCGCGCGCACCAGCTCGATGCGCGACGCCGGCGTCGATCCTGTCGATTCGAAGATGAACTCCATGTCCCATCGCGGCAGTCCCGTGCACGCGCACACCGTATGTGCCATCGTCACGCGGGAGGTCGCGTCGGGATCGCCCAGCGCAAACGCCGGCATCAGCTTCGTGATCGGCGTCTCCCACGCGAACTTCCTGCTGTCGACCAGCCGCGCCATCATCAGCGACGTGAGCGGCTTGGTCATCGAGCCGATCATGAACAACGTCGAGGGCGTGACCGGCTCGTTGGTCCCGAGCTCGCGGACGCCGAGGCCCTTCTCGAGCACGATCTTGCCGTCCTGAACGACCGCCAGCGCGACGCCCGGCACGTTGGTCTGCTTGCGCGCCTCCTCGGCAAACGCGACGAGCTTCTCGAGGCGGGCGGGATCGAGCGTGTGCGCGCGGCGGCCGGCGAGATTCTCTTCGGTGCGCGCGGCGACCTCGAGGCTGCCGACGGCGATATTGAGCTGCGCCCCGCGCCGCTCGGCTGCCGCGACGGCGCCATCGATCAACGTGACGTAGTAGGTCTGGCCCTTCCGCCGAGCCGCGCCGACGACGACGCGCCGTTCCTCGGCGCCGGTCTCGTAGGCGATCTGCGCGATCTCGTCCCATCCGGATGTGGCCGGGGGCTTGGCGGTGGCTCGCACCGTGCGCGCGAAGTCCGGCTTCCAGCGCTTCCAGGCCTGGGCAATGGCTTCCTCGACGGTCGGCGCGGCAATCTCGACGAAGGCCGCCGACAGCTCGCGCTCCGGCTCCTGGATCACGATCATCGTGTCCGTCCGGGCCACGTGCCAGCCCTTGCTCACGGTGAAGGTCGCTCCTGACGCGGTCGTCAGCTTCGTGTCTTCGGAAAGCTCTTTGAACGTGAGCGCGGGCGGCTGTTGCCCTGAGCCGATCGCGGGCTGAGAGGGCGTGGCGATGACGACCGCCAGAGCGGTCATTGCGAGCCTGAGCACTGGAATCAGCGTCTTCATGATGACCTCGCGATGTGATTTACGGCTGACAATCCACCATCGATGGACCGTTGGGGGCATCGAGCGGGTGCAGGCCGGAGACCGTGCGTGTCGGATCGACCACTCCCAGGCGCTTGCTCACGAACAGGACCTCGTATGCCCGGCTGGTAAACGGATGCAGATCGGCGACACAACCCATGTTGTTGAAGTGAAGATGCGCGATGTGGAAGAACTTCTTCAGCCGTTCGACGACGGCCAGATGCCGCCTGTCGTGCACCCAGCGCTGCGCCTTCTCATCTATCACCCAGTGAAACTCCACCGCCAGCTGATCGATCTGCTCGAATACATCGTCTGGCGCATGGAAGAAGGAGTCCCATTCCGCGCCTTCCACGTCAATCTTCATCACGATGTGCTTGGCGCCGTCGCCGTTCTTCACGAACTGGTTCTTGATGGTGTCAAAGGGTCGGCCTTCGTCGGTTCTCGTCGTGTCCCCCACGCACTCCGCATGAAAGACCGTGTCGCCGCCAGGACATGACGGCTGCTTCGTGTCGAAGCAGTCGTACTGATGGAGTCTGATCTTGAGTTTGGTCGAGATGTCACAGCCCCACTGGTCGTAGCCCGAAATCCCGTACCGAGTACCCCGCCTGCGCCTGGCCCAGCAGGTTGCCGCACATCAGATAGCCCCCGTCATTGGTTTCGCCAAACCTCTCCAGCTGACAGTTGCTCAGGGCGACGGGTTGCAGCATCTTGAACAACGTGCGGCGTATGCGGGTGTCTTCAGACCTGAGCTGTCGGCCGTGCTGCACCTTGAACTGGTTTCGTACGACTGCGCCGATGACCACGGCAAGCACAATGACGGCGGCAGCTATCAGGTATCGGCGTCCTGGCATGAGATCTCCGGCGATAGACGTCTACTCGGTGATCGTGAGCGGTGCAAGGTGCACAGTGCACAGTGCCCGGTGCGGTGCTGTGCAAGTGCGATCGACCCGGGGCGCTAGCGCGGGGTTCAGCGCAAATAGCACCTGCACAGCACGGCACCATGCACCGTGCACGGTGCACCCTGCACCGCTCACGGTGTACCGGCCCCGCTCCAAGGCCTCAGAGTTCACTCGCCACGACCGCCCGACGTATGATCGACGATCGCGTGGCGGAGAAGCACACCGAACACAACCCCAGGGGGCGATTCCGCGCCCTGTACGAATGGCTGACGGGCGCACCGGCCGAGCCTGTCCGTGTCGACGTCACCGGCGATCGCACGCGCGAGGTCCTCCCGGAGCGCATCGGACATTATGTGATCGGCCGCAAGCTGGGGGAAGGCGGAATGGGCATCGTCTATGCCGCCCGCGACGACCGGCTCGAGCGTTCGGTCGCGCTGAAGACGATGTCGTCGCTGGCCAACGACGAAACGGCGCGCAAGCGCTTCTGGCGCGAGGCCCGCTCCGCGGCAAGCGTGAACCACCCCAACATCTGCCAGATCTACGAGATCGGCGAGGACCACGGCGAGCTGTTCATCGCCATGGAGCTGCTGGAGGGCGAAGTGCTCTCCGAGCGGCTGAAGCGGGGACCGCTGACGGCGCGGCCGAGGCCCTGCCGATCGGCCTCGAGATGCTGGCCGCGCTCTCCGCCCTTCACGCCCGCGGCATCATCCATCGCGATCTGAAACCCTCGAACGTGTTCCTCACGACCCACGGCGTGAAGCTGCTCGACTTCGGCCTCGCGCGGCCGGAGCTGCCCGGCCCGCCCGGCGAGGACACGGGGCTGACGCGTACGGGGCTCGTGATGGGAACGCCGCGGTACATGGCGCCGGAGCAGGTGACCGGTGAGACGGTCAACGCCCGCAGCGATCTCTTTGCGGCCGGGGCGATTCTCTTCGAGATGCTGGCAGGCCGTCCGGCGTTCGCGGGCCGCACCATCGTCGACGTCCTCCACGCCACGCGATACGAACAGCCGCCGGCGCTCACGGGATCGCCTGCGGTGGCGGCCGTCGATCGGGTGATTCGCCGGGCGCTGGCGAAGCGGCCAGAAGATCGCCAGGAGTCGGCCGACGTCATGGCCGAAGAGCTCCGCGCCGTTCGCGGGGTCGACGGTTATGCCACGCCGACCATCGCGCATCCGTTGACGCGTCTCGTGGTGTTGCCGTTCCGCGTTCTGCGGCCCGATCCGGAAACCGATTTTCTCGCGTTCAGCCTGGCGGACGCCATCGCAACGTCGCTGTCAGGAATCGATTCGCTCATCCTGCGCTCCAACGCCGTCGCGGCGCGCTTCGCGGGCGAGACGCCGGACCTGAAGGCTCTTGCGGCGGAAGCGGACGTCGATCGGGTCGTCATGGGAACGCTGATGCGCTCGGGTGATCAGCTGAGAGCTGCGGCGCAGCTCGTGGAAACCCCCAGCGGCACCCTGCTCACGGCGCACACCGTGCAGTCGTCGATGGGCGACCTCTTCCATCTGCAGGACGACATCGCGCGGCGCGTCGTCGACGCGCTGTCGCTGCCGCTGACGGCGGGCTCGCCGCCCACGCCAGATGCGCCGCACGATGCGCGTGCGTACGAGTTGTACCTCCGCGGGAACGAACTCGCGCGCACGTACGACGGGCTCGCCGCCGCGCGTGATCTGTATCAGCGTTGCCTGGACCTCGATCCGCGTTTCGCGCCGGCATGGGCGCACCTGGGCCGATGTCACCGAGTGCTCGGCAAATTCGTCGACGGCGCGCCCGAGAGCGAGACGCGCGCCGAGGAAGCCTTCCGTCGCGCGCTCGCGCTCAATCCGCATCTGTCCGTCGCTCACAAGTTCTACGCGAATCTGGAGGCGGACATCGGACAGTCCGAGCGGGCGCTGGTCCGCCTTCTGCGCGAAGCCAACCGCCACGGCAACGATCCCGAACTGTTTGCCGGGCTCGTCCACGCCTGCCGCTACTGCGGGCTCTTCGAGCAATCGGCCGCCGCGCACGTCGAGGCCCGCCGGCTCGATCCGAACGTCCCGACCAGTTATGAACAGACGCTGCTGGTGGTGGGTGACGTCGATCGACTGGTGTCCGTCGAGCGTCCGGCGATCATCGCCGGCGGCGACGATGGAATCCGCATCATCGGTCTGGGGCTGGCCGGCCGGCGGGAAGAGGCGCGTGAGAGGCTGATCGAGATGAGCAAGCGCTCGCGCATTCCGGTGTTCCAGGCGTGGACCGGATATCTGCACGCGTGGATCGATCGGCGGCCGGAAGACATGACCGTGAAGCTCTCCGGGCTGAGCTCGTTGAAGATTCAGGACGACCCCGAAGCGATCTTCCAGGAGGGCTGGCTGCTTTGCGATGTCGGCCAGCACGACACGGGTCTTCCCTTCCTGCGGCGCGCAGTCGCCAAGGGCTACTTCGTGACGGAGACACTGAAGGGCCGGCCCCAGTTCGACCCGCTGCGGAGCGATCCCGAGTTCAAGGCGATTCTCGCCGAGGCTGAGACCGGCCGCGCCCGCGCGCTCGAGGCGTTCCGACAGGGCGGCGGAGAGCGGCTGCTCGGCATGTAACGGCGCGCGGCCTTCGAACACGCGGATGAAGACGCTCGCGCACGAGCGCTGCAAGGCCGAGATCCTCCGAAGGCTGCGAGACGTGCGGCCCGACAGCGCGCGTCGGTGGGGCCGCATGTCGGCGCATCAGATGGTGTGCCACCTCACCGACTCCTGTCGCATGGCACTGGGCGAAAAGCCCGTGAGCTTTGCGACGGGCCCGGTGCAGCAGACTGTCGTCAAGTGGATCGCGCTCTACCTTCCCCTCAAATGGCCGCCCGGCTACATGACGAGGCCGGAGATCGATCAGGAAGGCTGGCGGCACGTGTCCGGGCGATTTCGCCGCGGACGTCGCGGAACTCGAGGCACTGCTGGACGTTTTCACGGCGAAGGATGCAAGCTTCGATTGGCCGGAGCATCCGGTGTTCGGCCGGATGTCGAGAGCCGCCTGGCTCCGGTGGGCGTACGTGCACATGGACCACCACCTGCGTCAGTTCGGCGTGTGAATGAAGGTCACGCTGACGCGTCGGGAACGTCTCCCAGTGTTCCACCGCCCAGGAGCCTCGTGTTCAGAGCCCCACCCGAGAACAGCATCTCGTGCAGCGCGGCATCGGCCGTCGCGCGGGAGATCTCGCCCGGGCTTCCCGCGTCGAGATGATGTTGCGCGATGCGGCGCAGGAACTCTTGATGAACGCCGGGCTCGCGCCGTCCGTGCGATGCGCCAGCTCCTTCACCAGCGTGGCCGGCACCGGCAGCGTCTTCGCGTAGAGGACGACCAGCCTTTCGCGCAGGGCCTCGTCCGGCAGCGGGAACTCGATCGTCTGATCGATGCGGCCCGGGCGATTCGTCAGCGCCGGCTCGAGTGATTCCGCCCGGTTCGTCGTCAGGACGAAGAACACGTCCGCGCGCTCGCGCAGGCCGTCCAGCTCGTTCAGCAGACGGTTGAGCATGACCTCGTCGCAGGGTGCCAGTCACGCGGATCCACCGGACCCCGCGCGCACCTTCAGCACCTTCAGCACGTCCAGCACCTTCAGCACCTTCAGCACCTCCAGCACCTCCAGCACCTCCAGCACCTTCAGCACGCTATAGTGTGATGGTGTCCGGTCGATGGATCGCGCTGAGCATTTCTGTAGCGCGTACGGCCTTCAGCATCCACTCCTGCTCGCCCCGATGGCGGGGGCGTGTCCACCGAGTTTGTCGATTGCCGTCGCGAATGCGGGCGGGATGGGCGCGATGGGCGCGCTCGTCACGCCACCGGATGGCATCCGCGCCTGGGTTGCGGAGTTTCGCGCGCACAGCCGCGGATCGTTTCAGCTCAATCTCTGGATTCCGGATCCGCCGCCGCGGCGCGACCGTGATGCGGAAGCGCGGATCAGGGAGTTCATGGCCGCCTGGGGACCGCCGGTCCCGCCAGCCGCAGGCGATGTCGGGCTGCCTGACTTCGACGCGCAGTGCGAGGCGTTTCTCGAGTCGGCACCGACCGCAGTCTCATCGATCATGGGGATCTTCCCCGCCGCATTCGTCGGTCAACTGAAGCGTCGTCGCATCGCGTGGTTCGCCACGGCGACGACGCTGGACGAGGCCAGGATCGCACGCGACGCCGGCGCGGACGCGATCATCGCGCAGGGGTACGAAGCGGGCGGCCATCGCGGATCGTTCGATCAGGCCGCTGCCGAGCGGCAGGGTGTGGGGCTGTTCGCGCTGCTCCCCCGCCTCGCCGATCACCTGGACGTGCCGATCATCGCTGCCGGCGGGATCGCCGACGGTCGAGGGGTCGCGGCCGCGCTGACGCTCGGCGCGAGCGCTGCGATGATGGGCACGGCGTTCCTGCGCTCACCGGAGGCGAAGACCCACCCGGCATGGGTTGATGCGCTCGCGGATCTCGAGCCGGAGGCCACGATGCTGACGCGCGCGTTGACGGGACGGCTCGGCCGCGCGATCGCCACGAACTTCGTCCAGGCGTCCGCGTCTGCGGACGCGCCGCGGCCGGCGCCGTACCCGGTGCAGCGAGGGCTGACGGCAGCGATGAAGGAAGCCGGCGCCGCCGCCGGGGATCCTCACCGGATGCAGATGTGGGCCGGGCAGTCCGCCGCGATGGCCCGAACGGTGCCAGCCGGCGAACGCGTGCGCGAGATCTGGAACGAAGCGCGCGCGTTGTTGTAGAGTATCTGCTTTCAACATTCCGGCTTTCACGAGGCGAAGGATCCGCGAATGTTGAATCAGCGGACCCCTTGTTATCCGTGGTCGAGCAGGAGCTTGTCGACGAGCCCGGCCAGACGCCGCCAGCGCTCGGTCTCCTTGGCCAGCGCGCGCTCGCCGGGCTTCGTGATCGCGTAGTACTTCGCCTCGCGGTTGTTCTCGGTCTTGTGCCAGGTGCCCTTGATCCACCCCTTCTGCTCGAGGCGGACGAGCGCGGGATACAGCGTCCCCTGGTTCAGCGACAGCGGGTGGTCGGAGACCTGCGCGAGGCGGGTCGCGAGCGCGTAGGCGTGCTGCGGCCCCATGGTCCTGCAGCGCGCGCAGGACGATCAGGTCGAGCGTGCCCTGCAGCAGCTCGACGGGCTTGTCTTCACTAGACATGCCAGTGAAGATGGCATAGAGACCACTAGACTGTCAAGTGATCTGCCGGACGGCGGCAGGCCCGGGCCGGTCGGTCCGTCGCGTTCCGTGTTGTCCGTGTTGTCCGCGGATGCCGCTTGCACTTCTACTACATGCATAGTAGGCTTGATTACAGACGTAGGAGGGCACGCGGGATGGCCGGTCGTCGATTGAGCAGGCTGGAGCTGCGGATCATGGACGTCCTGTGGGCGCTCGGCCGCGCGTCGGTCCGCGAGGTCCAAGAGGCGTTTCCCGAGGCCGAACGTCCCGCCTACACCACCGTCCAGACCACCATGTATCGCCTGGAAGTGAAGCGGGCGATCCGCCGGACCCGGAAGATCGGCAACGCGCACATCTTCGAGCCCGTCGTGACGCGGGCCGCCGCGCACCGCCGGATCATGGACGACTTCCTCAGCCTGTTCGGCGGGCGGTCCCAACCCGTCATGGCGCATTTGATCGAAGCAGGGAAACTGACGCTGGACGATCTCCGCGAAGCCGAGAAGACGCTCCGGCGGCTCTCCACGAAGGAGCGCGCGAAATGAATCCGCTGACGCATCTCTGGGAGTCCACGATCTGCGTCGGCGTCATCGCGCTGCTGGCGACCGCCCTGCGACATCAGCCGGCGCGCACGCGCCATGCTCTCTGGCTGCTCGCGTCGATCAAGTTCCTGGTGCCTTTCTCGTTCATCGCCGCGGGTGGCCGATCGCTCGGGCTGTGGACCGCCGCCATCATGCCGTCGCAGGTCTCGGGCGCCGTCAGGTGGCTCGACGAGTCGCTGGTGCGGCTGGAGTCTCGACGCAATCGCGACCTCCCCCGCGGCCTTCCTGCCGGGACCCGGCCGGATCGGTCAGTCGGCACTGGCGATCGCCTGGGCACTTGGCGCCGCGGCGGTCGCGACGTGGCGGTGGACCCAGTGGCGGAGCGTGGCGCGGCTCGCTCGCGCGGCGACCCCGCTCGAACACGGACGGGAGGCAGACGCCCTGGGCCGCATCTCCCGTCGGTCACGACGGTCGCGCCGCATCCAGCTGCTGCTCGTCGACTCGTACTTCGAGCCTGGGATTGTAGGCGTGCGCCGGCCCAGGCTCCTGTGGCCGGCAGGACTCTCGGATCGGCTGTCGGACGGCGAGCTCGACGCGATCCTGGCGCACGAACTCTGTCACGTGGATCGTCGGGACAACGCGAGTGCGCTCGTCCACGTGGTGGTCGAGACGCTGTTCTGGTTTCATCCGGTGGTCTGGTGGCTCGGCACGCGGCTGGTCAGCGAGCGCGAGCGCGCATGCGATGAAGAGGTGCTCGATATGGGAATCGACCAACACACCTACGCCGAAAGCATCTTGCAGGTCTGCGGATTCAGTCTGCGCGCGCCAGCGGCGTTTATCGCCGGCGTCAGCGGCTTGCCGGTGACTCAACGCATCGAGCGAATCCTGTCGCGACGCGTCACCACCGGTCTCAGATCGACGCGATGGCTTCTCGCCGTCATCGTCATGTTGACGATGGGTGGTCCGCTGGTCAGCGGGTCTCGTCGGCGCGCAGCGCGAAACCCAGATCTACAAGCCAAAGGACGAGGGAGTCAACGCCCCGAGGCTGATTCGCGAGGTCAAGCCCCGGTACACGGCCGACGCGATGCGGGCGCGCATCGAAGGCGTCATCATTCTCGAAGCGGTCGTGCTCCAGTCGGGCCTCGTTGGAGAGGTCGACGTCCTCGAGTCCCTCGACGCCGTGTTCGGCCTCGATGAGGAAGCCGTCAAGGCGCTCGAGCAATGGGAGTTCGACCCGGGAACGAAGGACGGCAAGCCGGTCGCGGTCCGGGTGAAAGTCGAGATGATGTTCCACCTCAAATGACGCTCGCCGCACAATCCATCAGCCCCGCTTGACACGCCGCTCAGGCCGTACCACTTGACTGTCAAGTGGTATGCGCCCGTGTCTGACGGCTCGATCGAACGCCACGCCTTCAAGCGGCCGATACGGAAGTCGTGATGGATTTACATGACCGTCGAGTAACAGCTCAGGCGTTACCGCTTACATTTCTGCCCAACCTCGCGCGAACGAAGGAATTGGCGGTTCGACGCAAACGGCGAACCGTGGCATGGTTCTGGCTTCGTACGTGCTCGGCTTATTACCTTAGGCAAACTTGTTCCTACTGCAGGAGGCCGTTGTGACGCGACGCATCCACTCGTTCGTCGTCGTCGTCCTCATCACGTGCACGACTATCGCTTGCGGATCGAGCGAGCGCGAATCGCCGACCGCTCCTTCGACCGGCGCGACCATCAACGGGGCGTTGGCTGCGGTCCTGGCCGGCAACTCGAACAGTCAGGTCGGCACCGTTGAGGTCATGGGCACGAGCGTCTCGGCGCCCGTCCAGGGTGACGGACGGTTCGTGCTCGCCGCCGTGCCGGCCGGCAGCGTCCGCCTCCGGTTTGCCGGACCGGGAACCGACGCCACGCTGCCTAGTCGGGTCGCTGCAAAATTCGGAGACGATCACGATCGTGGTCGACGTTTCCGGATCGCAGGCCACAGTGGTCGCTGACTCCCGGAATCCCAACGCTGCGCAGATTCCTGTGAACGGGAGGATCGAAGGGCTGACCGGGGCGACAGCCTCCTTCGAGTTCCGCATCGGCGGTCAGACGATTCGCGGGGACTCGCAGACACAGTTCTTCGGGGACGGCGACCGTCCCGACACGTTCAAGGATCTGTTCGAGGGCGCACGCGTGGAAGTCAAGGCGTCGGCCCGGGACACCTTCCTCTACGCGGTGAGAATCCATATCAATGATCAGCAGGCGCCGCCGACCGGCCCCGGTCCGACCACGCCGCCGGATACGTCCGCGTCGATCGAGGGTCTGCTGACCGGACTCACCGGGCTGCCGCCAAACCTCCAGCTGGTGGTCGCCGGGGTGACGGTTCGAACCAGCACCGCGACGACCGTCCAGCGGCGCGGCGACACACAGGATCTGAGCACCCTGCGGCTGAACATGACGCTCCACGTGGTCGGCGATCGACGGGCCGATTCGTCCATCGATGCACGGTTTATTCAGATCAAAGACGACGTGGTGGGCGGCCGGTTCGAGATCGAGGGCTCGATGGGTGGCATGAAAGGCTCATGCCCGTCGTTGACGTTCGGCGTCAACGGGTTCTCGATCGCGACGGCCCCGGCGACGGTGTTCACGCCTGCGTGCACCGAATTCAAGAATGGCAACAAGGTGCTCGTGGTCGGCATCACCCAGCCGAGTGGCGCGGTCGCTGCGACCGAAGTGACGCGCCGCTGAGGCGCTCGGCCTTGGTATCACCCGTCGTGTCGGTCGTTCAGCGCGCTCAGGTGCGCGAGCGCCGCGGACGCAAATGCCGCCGCGCGCGGCCCGAAGATCGGGCTGTGATCGCCATACGGGATGACCCAGAGCGCCGAGCGCGGGATCCCGCGAAACAGCTCCAGCGCCATGTCGACCGGGTAGTACGGGTCGCGATCGCCGTGAACGATCAGCGTTCGCGCGGTGATCGTGCCCAGCTGCGACGGCGTGAACGCCATGTCCTCGTAGCTCGTCGCGAACGCCCGCGTCATGTCGTAGAGCAGGCCGATCTGCTCGTCGCCATGGACGTGCCGGCTGCGCAGGGCGGCCCGCTCGGCCTCTGACAGCGAGGCGAACGCCGCGCGCGTGAACTGCGCGGCCGCCCGCCGGAGTGATTCGGGAAAGTACGGCGTCGCGCTGACGAGCACCATCGCCTGAACACGAGCCGGCTGCATCGTCGCGACGTGCAGCATCGTCTTGGCGCCCATGCTGAGCCCGATCGCGTTCACGCCTGCAATCCCCAGGTGATCGAGAAGAGCCAGGACGTCCCGCGCGCATTGTCTGAAGCTGAATCGCGCGGACGGGTTGGTCGAGCGCCCGTGTCCGCGCAGGTCGGGCACGATGACCCGCCAGCCGTCGGGATCGGACGGAAAGACGTGTCGCCAGTCATCGCCGATGCCCATGCCGCCATGGAGAAGCAGGAGCGGCGCTCCGCTCCCGCGGTCCTCGTAGTACATCTCGAAATCGTTGACGGCGATCGTCGACATGGGCCGAGCCTATCGCAGATGCCCCGCCTTGCCGCAAGGACGTGATAGGATCGAGAGAGCGGGTTCAGAGAAAAGGCCGGGCGGCAAATCGCCCGGCCTTTTGTTTTCGGCTGAAGCGCTCAGCGCGCTTGTCCGCGGTGTCGTTCAGGACCGGTCGAGCTCTGCCGCTGTCCTGTCGCTGGGGCCACGCTGAAGCAGTTCCGTCAATCGTGCGTGAATCAGCTCCAGCTCCTGGTGGCGGTCGACATCCTCCCGAAGCCGGTACCGATCGTCCATGAGACGAAGGAGCTCCTCGAGCATATCGCCCAGCCGCTCGTCGGGCACGGTTGTGTTAGGCATAGTCCGCGCTCCCGGCACGTTCTCCCCATCTTGACATGGTTCGATGACAAATCTGTTTCGCCCTCGAGCTCTACCGTGGCCAAGACCCGTCACACGGCTGTCGCTCGATATTCACGGAGCGATCATGGGCGCCCGCTAGGATCTTGGGTGTTTGCCTGAACGAGGGGGGACCCATGCAAACCCGCTTGCGCAAAGTATCGCGTCAGGAGCCACCGAACGATGTCGGCACACTGTGGATGATGCAGCGTCTCGAGTGCAGCGCGCGATGCGCGCTGATGGCATGGCCGGGAAGCTGGGAACTTCGCGTCCTCGTGGACGGCGATATCCTCTTGTCGGAAGGCTGCACGCGCGCGGATGAAGCCTTCGAGCTTGCGGAACGATGGAAACATCGTATGCTCGATCAGGGGTGGCGGCAGGTGCTGCCGCGATCGGCTCCGCCGGCGGAGCGCGACGACCGTCCGTCGGCCTGAGCCTGCCGCGACGGAGCGCTCGCGCGAAGTCGGGCGATTCGAGCCCTCACTCTGACTGCATGAAGGAACTGAGGGTCGTAGTGCGTGCGTCCGCTGTATTGCTGGCCGGAGCTGTTGCCCTGGCCATTCAGCTTGCGGGGCCGCCGCCCGTGCTGCCGGCCAGCGCCTCGGCACAGCTGATACGCAGCCTCGACGACTCGGAACCGCACGCCCACAGCATCTGGCGCGACACGCCGCCGATCAACGCGGACGGGACAGTTACGGGATACATCGAGATCGCGCGCGGCGATCGACGCAAGTGGGAATTCAGCATGCGGCAGAACGCGCGCGCGATCGACCGCGTGATGCCAGAGTCCGTGGGCGGGTATCCCGTCAACTACGGGTTCGTGCCGCAGACGATTTCCTACGACGGCGACCCGTTCGACATCCTGGTGCTCGGTCCTCCCATCGAGGGCGGAACGATCGTGCGGGGCACCATCGCGGGCATCATGCACATGGAGGACGAGAAAGGTCTCGACTCCAAAGTCGTCGTCTCACGGGTGGGAGGCGACGGCCGTCCGACGCACGCGCTCACGAACGCCGACGAGACGCGCATCGGAGACTTCTTCAAGAATCTACAAGAAGCACGAACCCGGCAAGTTTTCGAAGGTGCCGGGCTGGGACTCACCCGCCCAGGGGCTGGCCTGGGTCCGGATGACGCACGCCTTTTTCACCGAGTGCCGCAATCGGCGCGGCGCGGAGTGCCAGCTCTCCCGCTGAGCTCGCCTCGAACCTCCACCCTCCCGCCAGCGTCCTAGATAGTGAGGGGGCCGGACATCGCGTCTGCCACCGAGTCCCCCCAAGGAATCGTCGTCATGTTGCGGAAGGTGTTGGTCACTCTGTTCGTGCTTGGAATCCCGGCGGCCGTCATGGCGCAAACGCGCGTGGACGTGGATCGCCACAAGGACTTCAGGCATTACAAAACATTCACAGTGCAAGTAGGCCCCATTGTTCGAGCCGACGGCGTCGTGGACGAACGAAACACGCTGGCCGAGGATCGCCTTCGGGACGCTATCACTCGCGAGTTCGAGGCGCGCGGGATGGAGCCGACCGAGGTCGGAGCAGATCTCGTGGTGCACGTGTCGAGCCGCGATACCGAACGCACGGCCGTCTACAGCACTGGTTATCAACCGTACTGGGGCTGGGGCATCCGTCGTCGCTTCAGCTATTGGGGCCCGCGGGCATACTGGGGTTACGGGCCGTATGCCGGCGATGTGTGGACCCGCCGGTACGTCGACAACGCGGTGATGATCGACGTTGTCGATCGCGCGACCGGTGATCTGGTGTATCGAGCGCAGGTCAGCGATGAAGTCGGGAAGGATCTCGACAAGAACGCGACCAAAGCGGTCGACAAGGCGCTCAAGAAGTTCCCGGTGAAGGAACTCTCCTCGAATTGACAGCGCGCTGCGAGCGAAGGAGTCAGGGGCGCACGAGAGTGCGCCCCTCTCCCGCTCGACTCAGCGCGCTGGCTTCGGACGTCTGAACACGAGCGGGGCGGGCGTGGGTCCCTGCGTCCAGGTTCCGACGATCTGGCCGTCTCTCAAATCGCCCTGGTAGGTCCCGTGCGCGGCTCTCATGAGAAGGTGCGATCCCGTCTGCACGATCGCGACGATGGGACTCTCTTCATTGCCCTGATCCACGCTGATGAACTTTCCTGTCGCTGAGCCGCCGGCGCCGTTCGACAGCGTCAGCGTGAAACGGAGCCGCTCGCCGGGGTCGTTGACTTCCGCTTCCCAGGCGCCCTCGAAGTCCTTGGTGATCGGCGTGCTTTCCGTTCGGGTCAGCGCGAAGGGCACCACCCGAGTGCCCTGCGTGAAATCGCCGGTCAGCGACTTGCCGTCCTGGGACACCTTGCCCTTGAACGTGGGGGTGCCGGGAAAGGCCGGCATCCCGAAGCTCACGGCGTCGCCTTCCACGGTGATCGTCAGAGGCATGGCTTTCACGTTCTGGGCCGGGACGGCGATGTTGCCTTTCCACCCGTCCGCGCTCTTTGCGAGCGCGACTCCGACCTTCAGCTCTTTGCCCGGATCCTTGATGACGCCTTCCCAGTAGCCGGTAGGGCCTGTGCCTGGCTGGGCCTGCGCGGTGATTACCGCCATCACGAGGACGGCGGCTGCTGACAGTGGTGTCTCGTCATGTCAGGTTCAGACGCGCGGGGCCGGCAATTGGCCGTTGTCTGTGGCTATCTTCCAGGCCCTGATGCGGCCGACGTTGCGGCCGTCGACGGGCTGGATCTCGGCGCAGCGCGCCTGACTGCGCTCATCGAGCTTCTGGTGAAACGCATTGCTGAGGACGACTTCGCCCGGGCCCGCGAGCGTCAGGAGGCGCGAGGCGACGTTGATGCAGTCGCCGATCGCGCCGACATGGAGCCTGCTGAACGGACGAAGCGACACGATCTGCAGATCCCCGAGCGCCACGCCCGACGTGCAGGCCGCCGGACGTCTGCTCGCGATCGATCCGCCGCTGCCAGTGCTGCGAGACGGAGTCGCCGATCCTGCAGAGTGCGCGCGCCGTGTCCAGGACAGCATCCGGCAGGGCCCGGGGATGATCGGGAATGCCGAAGAGTCCGATGACCTCGTCGCCCTGGAACTGATAGAGCATGCCGCCGTTGTTGATGATCTGGTAGCGCGCTTTCGAGTAGAAGGCGGTCAGGCTCTCGCGGACGATCTCGGCGTCGCTGGTATCGCGCACGTAGCTCGAGAACGAGCAGAGATCGGCCAGCAGCACGGCGACCGCCTGATACGGGCCCGGCGGCAGGATGTCGCGAGGCGTCGGACGGCCGGCGCTCCGAAGCTGCTTGAGGCGCCAGAATCCAAAGTGCCAGAGGAGCTCGGCCTTGAGCGGATCGTGCTCGTAGTCCGCGAACGATGATCCGCCGAACGCGTGAAAGCCCTTCGCGCGATCGATCGCCTGGCGGACGTCCAGCAGCGTCTCGGCGGTGATCTCCGGAATGGTGACGTCGAACCGTTCTGCGAGCTGCGACAGCAGCCGCGCCTCGTCCCAGATCTCGAGCGCCAGCTCCGGATGGAGGCGCGCGCTCAGCTCACGTTCGACCGCGTCCCAGCCCGCGCGCGGCTCCCGGTCGACGACCACGACGATTTTCTTCGCCGCTGCGGCGTTCGCGCTCGCGGGTGCGGCATACTTGCTGGCCGAGGTGGTGGATCAGTTTTTCATTGGTATAGCCGTACTTGACTTCGACGAAGTACGACGGCCGGCCCGACGGCGCGACTCTGATATCGGCAAACGCTCCCGGTGACCCGAGCCAGTACTCGCGGTCGATCCGGACGGCTTCCGGCGCCAGACCATCGCTGACGACGTGCTCGAAGCGGCAGAGGTCGCAGCAGAGCTCCTCCAGGAGCAACCGAAACTCGCCGAGACTGCCCTGGCCCTCGAGCATTAGCGACCCTCGGCTCGATTGCGAGGCAGGAGCGGCTCGCGCGATCGAACTTGGCGAGATTATGGCACGGGGCTGTCAGCACCATCGCAGCGTTGCGCGAAGACCGACGGATTCCCTGCCGAGCGCGACGCCGATGTCCGTCGACTTGTCGGCTGGCGCCTTGTAGACGACCTGGCGGCTGGACCTGATCGCGTCGATCAGCAGACCCACGCCGGCGCCCACGGCGATCGATCCGTAGAGCGAGTCGTGACACTCCTCGCAGTCGTCGTAGTAATCCGGGATCAGCCCGAGGGCCGCGCCGACGCCCGCGCCAATCAGCAACCCGTTCCACAACGAGTCCCGCCGCCGGGTCTCGACGGTCTTCACCTGGTCTCTGCGAATGTCGAGCGGGCCGGCGGCGGCAGTGAGACGCAGATGACTCTGATCGACGGCCGAGACGATGCCCCTTGTCCGCTTGCCGTCGGTCGTCGTCACGTCCACCTGGGCCTGCGGCTTGAGCACCTTCGCGAGCTCGTCGAGGGACGCGACGGGCGGGACCTGGGCGCTGGCGGCACCCGCCGTCGACAGCGTCACCGAGAAAATCACACACGCCGCCCATCGGTTCGCCGCTGGATGCATGACGCTCCTCCGTGCCGGTCTGCCTGGCTAATGTGAAAACCGCCCGGAAACGGGCTCATCGGGAACGGTGCGTGTGGCGGAACTATCCCCCGCCGCCAGGGATCACCTCAACCCTGGGACTGCAGCTCGCGCAGCCGGCGCTCGAGGAACCGGCGCTCGCTTTCGTTGGTCACGAGCGCCAGGGCCCGGGTGTAGCTCCGGGCCGCGTCGGCCGCCGCGCCGAGCCGGCGCAGCAGATCGGCGCGCGCGGCATGCAGCAGGTGGTAGCCGTCGAGCTGATCCGAGAGGCCCTCGATGATCGCGAGCGCGGGCCGCGGACCGTCGACCATCGCGACCGCGACCGCGCGGTTCAACGACACGACGGGCGACGGCTGCACGCGCTCCAGCAGATCGTAGAGGCGGACGATCTGCGGCCAATCGGTCTCGTCCGCTCGCTTCGCGCGGCAGTGCAGCGCGGCTATGGCTGCCTGCAGCGCGAACGGCGAGGGTCCCGCGCGCAGCGCCTCGTCCACGAGCGGCAGCGCTTCAGCGATCTGCTGATGATCCCAGCGCTGCCGATCCTGATCCTCCAGCAGCACCGGCTCGCCCGCTTCGTCCAGCCTGACGTCCCGGCGCGAGTCGTGAAGCAGCATGAGCGCGAGCAGCGCGGTCGCATCCGGCGGCGGCGACGGGGCCATCAGCGTGCGCACGAGTCGGCCGAGACGAATGGCCTCGGTCGAAAGATCCGTCCGCAGCAGGCGCCGACCGCGAGTGGCGGCGTAGCCTTCATTGAAGATGAGATAGATGACCGCGAGAACCGCCTCGAGCCGCTCGGGCATGTCCGTCGTCTCGGGCACCTTGTACGGAATGGCGGCGTCGCGAATCTTCCGCTTGGCCCGCACCAGCCGCTGCGCCATGGTCGCCGGCGGCACGAGAAACGCGCGGGCAATCTCGTCGGTTTCGAGCCCGCCGAGCGTGCGCAGCGTCAGCGCGACCTGGGCTTCCGGGGCGAGCGCCGGGTGGCAGCAGGTGAAGATCAGCCGCAGGCGATCGTCGGGAATGTTCAGCTGAATCGTAGTCGGGCTCGTCGGTGAGCCGCGCCAGGCCCAGGGCGGCGTGCGACGCGACCACGTCCTCGAAGCGCGCGCGGCGCCGGATGCGATCGATGGCCTTGTGACGAGCGGTCTGGATGACCCAGGCGCGGGGGAACTCCGGCACGCCGGAGGTGGGCCACTGCTCCAGCGCGGCCGCAAACGCTTCCTGCACCGACTCTTCGGCCAGCATCGAAGTCGCCGACCAGGCGGATCAGCGTCGCGAGGATCCGGCCCCACTCGGCGCGAAACAACGCGTCGACGGCAGCGGTGGCGTCCATTGTCAGGACACAGAATACAGGAGACAGAATACAGAGCGCTCAGCTGGAAGCTGAGTGTCGATTTTGCCATTTCCCGTTCGATTCACTTCTGGAGGCACAACATGCAGTACATGCTGCTGATTCATCACGACGAAAAGGTCTGGAACGAGCTGAGCGAGGCCGACAAGGTGAAGATCTACATGGAGTACCGCAAGCTGAGGGAAGAGACCCTGGCGACCGGACAGTTCCTGGGCGGCTCTCAGCTGCAGCCGACGGCTGCGGCCACGAGCCTCAGGGTCCGGAACGGCAAGAACCTCGTGACAGACGGCCCGTTCGCCGAAACACGCGAGCAGCTCGGCGGATACTTCCTCATAGAGGCAAAGGATCTGGACGAGGCGATCACGATCGCCGCGAGGATTCCGTCGGCGCGCATGGGCACGATCGAGATCCGGCCGCTGCAGCCGGGGGCGCCAACGACTGAAACGCCGCAGGGTGCGGGCGTGTCGTCACGGGCGCGATGAGCGATGATGCGAGTGGCCAGGTCAGCTAGAGGCCACCGCCCCTGATGACGAAATCGCGCTTGGGGTCCAGGTCGGATCGGTTGATACGCGTCTCGTCGGGCTGCTTGACGATCGTCTCGCCGCCCAGCACCTGCAACTCGATACGGTAGGTGCCTTCGGGAACCTTGATCGTGTACCCGCCGTTGACGCCAGTGGTCGCTTCGAATCGCGCACCGCTCGTCGTGTCGATGGCGGTGACCTGTCGTCCCGCGACGGCGGCCTTCGACTCGGTCGAGACGATTCCGGCGATCGTGCCGCCAACACCCGGCGGCCTTTCACCGGCGCCAATCACCGGCCCGGGATGGCATCCGGCGGCAGCAAACAAGCCCAGCGCGAGCAACGCGTGTGACAACCTCATGATGAGGCTAGGTTAGCACGGGGCCGGCGGCGAGTCGGCGTGGGAACGCACGCCTCGCCGCCGGACTTCGAACGCTGACTCGCTACCAGTTGATGCGGAACGAGCAGCTGACCGAGACGGCCGCCCGGATCGAAGTTGTTGTCCGGATCGCGGTACGCCTCGTCCACCTGGAAGATGTCCGCATCCGTGCCCGGATTCGACGACCGGGAAGTAGTTGATGTTGTCGAACAGGTTCAGCACGTCGACGCGCAGCTCGAAGTTCACCGAGCCGTGAATCGGGAACCGCTTCGTGACGCCGACATCGACGCGCGTGAAGAACGGCGCCCGAATCAGGAGCGTTCGCGACCCGCAGTCGCCCGCCTTGAGCTCGATGCAGTTCACGCTGTTCGCCGGCGCCATGTAACGGCCCTCGGGAACTCCGAGATTGGAGTACCCGGTTGCTGACGTCGCACTGGTGTTGAACGCGCGCCGCGTGTTGAGGATGACGTCGTCCGGGAGCATCGTGACCAGCTCGCGGCCCGGATTGTCCGGGTCCGGGATGATCCGGATACGAGTACATCTTCTGCAGATCGCTCGCGGACATGCCGACGAGACGCACGTTGCCCATGTTGACCATGCGCGCCTGGATTCGGGCGGCGCCGCTGAACTCCCATCCGCCCACCACGCCGTTGAGGATCGGATTCAGGTTCGCGCCGTACCGCTGACCGTGGCCGACCGGGATCGTCCAGTTCCACTGGCCCTTGATCGCGTGCCGCACGTTGGCGGTGGGGTTCATGACGCGGCCGTAATGGAAGCCCTGGAACGCCGAGCCTCCTTCGATCGCGTACTGGTAGCTCGCGTTGAACGCGAACCCGCGCGACAGCCGCCGCCGCACCTCGAACTGGAGCGCGTGGTAGTCGCTGAACGCCCCGCTGTCGACGACGTTCACATCGTCGATGTCGGGATTGACGATGAAGAAGTTCGCGGCCAGGCCGGCGTTCCGTGCGTTGGTACGACGACCCTGGTCGTTGTCGAGATCCCCCGCGGAGTTGAACGGCTGCGCGTTCGTCTGGCCCATGTCCCCGGTGAGGCCGGTGTTCGTCCAGATGTTCGTGGCATAGGCCGCCGGGTCGTTCGCGTTGCGGCTCGCGTTCAGATACGCGAGGTAGATCGGCAACGGATTCGTGCCGGTGCCCGGACCGAAGTAGGCGAACGATCCGGCGCGGCTGCCGCCGGCGAGGTTGTTGGCCAGCAGGTTGGCCCTCGCGCGGAGGAACTCGTCGTAGAACCCGTTCTCGATGACGTTCAGCTCGTTGTAATTGAGCGTCGACCACTGGTTGACGCCGCGCGTCCCGACGTACCGCAGTTCGACGGCCATGTCCCGTCCGACGGCACGCTGAAAGCCAACCGTCCAGCTGCGCGCGGACGCGATCTCGATGTCCGGATGGAACGCGGCGATGTCGTCCGCCCGATTCGGCCTGATCGCGATCGGATAGGTCGGGGGTGCGGGGAGCGGCAGCGTGGTCAGCCGATTCGTCTCGCGAAGCAGCACCGGCCACGACTGGCCCGGAGGCACCAGACCGGTATTGGCGTCCCGGGTGACGGAGATGGTGCTTCCGGGATTGACGCCGAAGATGCCGGTGAACTGCGCAAAACCCTGCCGCTCGTACGCGACGGAGTAGCCGCCCCGGAGCGTCGCCTGCTCGGGGTCGCCGAGGAGCTTGCGAAGCCAGCCGTCCTGCACGTTCGGCCGCCAGGCCACGCCGACGTTCGGCGCGAAGTTGTTCCAGTCGACGTTGTAGCCGCGGGTGCCGCTCGTAAACTGCACGAACTCCGGCGTTGCGCCGCCGCTCGAGCCTGGGTCGAAGAAGTTGCAGGCTGTGTAGATGCCGCCGTCACCCAGACCTGACAAGCCGCAGATGGACGCCAGCGAGGCGGTCGACATCGTGTCGTTGACCGGCGAGAAGGGGGACTGGACGTCCCACCGCAGGCCCGCGTTGATCGTCAGGGCCGGCGTCAGGCGCCACGAGTCCTGCACGAACCCCGAGTAGTTGTCGATCTTGCCGGCGCGGCGGCGGTTGCCGTTCAACGTGTACTCGTTCGTCTCCGCGTCGAGCGTGGCAATCCCGGTCACCGCGGCGACGCGCCCGGTGAGCAGCGCGTAGAGATCCCGCGCGTCGGTGAGCTGCGCGGCCCCCGCCCCGGGGAAGTTCGTCGGTGTTGAAGATGCCCGCTGCCGGGTCGTTCGCATTGTTGAAGGAGAGGTTGATCCCGGTCACCTGCTGCTCGGAATCGTCCCAGGCGCGGCCGAGGAACACGCCGCCTCCGAACGTGAAGCTGTGCTTGCCCTTGTTCCAGGTCAGCGTCTCGTCGAACGTGTACTGATACGCGCTGCGTCCCGACAACGTGTTGCCGTCGTGCCAGTTCGTGAGGCCGATGTTGGCGTCGAGATCGATCGCATAGCCGCTCGTGTCATCGAACGTCTGAGGGCCTGTGCTGTGGGGCTGCCCGAAGAACATCCGCTCGCCTCTCGTGATGCCGAACCGGAACTCGCTCACGAGCGCAGAGCTCAGGGTCGAGCGCAGGGAGATCGACCGCGTCGGGCGCCTGACGACCGTGTGCCGGTAGTTGGGCGAGTCCGGGAACTGATGATCGAACTCGTTCAGCTGATCGGGGTTGCGATCCTGCCAGAGCTTGTTGAACGTGCCGCTGAGCCGGTGGTTGTCACCGAGGTTGTAGTCGATGCGGATGGCGGGCTGGTGTTCCGTCTGCATCGCGGGGCTCAGCCAGTTGTAGTCGAGCCGGAGCGGATCGGTCGACTGCGACAGCACGCCCGTCTTGTGGGTCGCCGCATCGATGAGAGCCAGCGTCTGCATGACGACCGGGTCGGTGGTCGCCAGCTGGCCGCTGTTTCGCGCTACATCGAGCACGTTGATTTCCCGCGTCTCCAGCGCGTTGCCGCTGGTCACGGAATAGCGGAACCAGCCCTGCAGCGCCCTCGGGTGCAGCACGGATTCGGCCGCGGGAGGCGTCGTTCGGAAGGCGCAGCTGCTCGTAGTGAACGAAGAAGAAGGCCTTGCCGCGGCCGTCGTAGAGCCCGGGAATCACGATCGGTCCGCCCTGGCGGACCCCGAACTGGTTGAGCTGCACGTCGTTCTTCGGGAAGCCCGTCCCGCTTGTTGAACCAGTAGTTCGTGTTCAACCACGTGTCACGGTAGTACTCGTACGCGCTCCCGCTGAACCGGTTCGTCCCCTGCCGGGTGACGAAGTTGATCTGAACCGCGCCGTGGCCTCCGACGTCGGCGCCGCCCGCCGCGGCCGTGACGGTGACCGCTTCGATGGCGTCCTGCCGCGGCCGGACCGGAGCGAAGAAGCCGTCGGTCGACTTGTTGAAGTTGTCGTTGTTGCTGACGCCGTCCATGCGTGATGTTCAGGAACGACTCGGGCAGCCCGTTCACCGTCGTACCGCCGCGGGCGACGTCCGGCGTGTTCACGCCGACGAGATACGTCACGGCGTTCAGCACGTCGCGCGTTGGCGTCGGTATCTGCGCGAGCTGATCGACGTTGAGCGTCGCGGTCACGGTCGGCCGTCTGCGTGTTGATCAGTTCGGCGCTGGCGCCGGTGACGGTGACCGTCTCGGCGACGCTGCCGACTTCGAGTGTCGGATTGATCGTCGTCGGGATCCCGACCTGCACGCGGACGTCGGTGGTGACGACGGTTCTGAATCCGGTGAGCGAGACGCTGACGCTATAAGTGCCGGCCGACAGTGCGGGCACCGTGAACGCGCCCGTCGTGCCGCTGACGGTCTCGAATTTCGTCTGCGTCGCGTTGCTGGTCACGACAACGGTCGCGCCAGGAATCACCCCTCCCGCTGAGTCTTTGACGACCCCGGAAATTGACGAGCTTGCGCCGCCTTGCCCGTACACGGTACCAGCAACAAGACACACCAAACCCGCGGTCAACAGCACCCGCTGGACGCTCTCCCTCATGACGTCCTCCTCCTCCCGAATTGTGTGGGTCTCCCCGGCGAAACGGTGGGTGCGGCTACTTTATTCGGGGAGTGACACTTCGTCAATCATCACGATGAAGACGGGTGGGATAGACGATGGGATGAGCGGATCGTTACGGGTCGGCGGGCATGGGACTGGTTCCGCGTCACTGCGCGATAGCGTTTCGGCGTTGTGACGATCGTATGTCGTGGGGAAAATAGTCGCTGAACGCCGCCGGGGCTGGCCGGTCGGCTCGGCGGCATGAATGCGTTGTCGCGCCGCGCGCGTCAACCGGACCTCCACGTCCATGTCGGCGGAGCACGTCGGCCGGATCGGGCGACCTCTGAGCGACACGATCAGCGCAGCCAGTAAAATGGCCTCGCCGCGCCGCCGATCGGCGTCGGCGCCGTTTCGCCTCCAGCGCCCGCGCAACCCCGGTGCCCAACCGATGCTTTACCAGCGCCCGGATCACCCGAGCCGACGCCGTCCCCGTCAGCACGCGCGCGGGGAGGCCATTTTTCCGTGTCGCGCCCACTCGACAGGCTCGGGGCGCCCTGAGCTCGCCGAAGGGCGAAGCGGGAGGCCCGAGCCGACTGGCCCGCCCCGGGGCGTTCAGCGATCCTCAGCGCCGTCCGCCGCTGTCTGCCTACCCGCCGGCCCCCTTCCTCGCAGGCGCGAGCGGACCGATCGAGCGTGCGGGACCGATGCGGCGAGCCTCGATGGTCAGGTGATCCTTCGTCCAGGTCTTGCCGTTGTCGACCGAGCGATCGGCCCTCCACGAAAAGCGATCGGGCTGGATGTCGTAGTAGCGAATTCTCAAGATGGACGGCGTCGATCCCATGACGCCGAACTTCTGCTCGAGGTGCATCTCGTTGCCGACCCGCTTGCCCGTGCCCACGTTCTGCAGGCCGGTGGCGCCTTCGACGCTCACGAGCTCCCATCGATCCAGGACCGCGTTGTACGCGCGAAGCGTCGCCGAGACGTACAGCGTCTCGCTGGCGTCGCCGACGACGCGGTACTCGTCCAGGATCTGTCCGCCTTCGGCGAGCCGGACGGCGCTCCAGAACCCGCGGAGCTTCCCGAACTCCTTGTTGACGGAGGTGAACTCCCAGTCGCCGAGCAGGTAATCGAAATCCGCGTGGTGAGCGTCCCAGGACGCCTTGATCTGTTCGGGCGTCCGCTTGCTCGTACCCTGAGCCGCGAGCGGCGGTGCGGCGAGCGACACGATCAGTGTGCTGGCGATCAACAGTAGGCTGGTGACGTGCATGGCAAACCTCACTCTCAGCTCGACGGCGGCTTGAGCCCGAGCATACGCATGTAGGTGATCACGTTGCCGTAGTGAAGGCTCGTGTGAGCGATGTTGTCGACGAGCGGATCGCTCTGGCTCGAGCTCGCATAGACGGCGTTGCAGGCATCGAGCGCCTGCTTCAGCTTCTGGAGTGTCGCAGCCTTGTCGCCGCCGGCCTTCTCGAGCGCGTCGGACCACTCCACCTTCTTGCCCGCGGCTCGTCCGCAGTTGTAGTTGTAGCCGTCCGCGATGTGGCCGATCATCTGGCCGAACGTGCGGACCTCTTTGGTCGGCTGATAGCCGTATTTGTCGGCCGGCACGCAGCTCGGCCGCTCGTGTCACCCAGCCGCTCACTTCGGCGAAGCTCCGGCTCAACGCCGCGCCTGCGCCGCTGGCCGGTGCCTTCTGCGCGCCCGCCGTCGTTCCGCTCACTTTGGTCAGTTTGAAGGCACCCTTCTGACCGTCGAAGCTCACGCTGCCGCTGGCGTGCCCGTCAGTCACCTTGCCGTCGAAGGTCACGGCGGTTTTCGAGTCGTCCTGTACCTGCACGATGAACTTCAGCGCGCCCGTCTTCGGATCGAACGTTCCACTCTTGATCTCGCCGGGGTTCGGCGGACCCGTGACCGTGCCGGTGAGCGACCCGCGCGTCGACTTCAGCTGGACGGTGAGCGGGACGCGATTCGTGTCGTTCGGGCCCATGTCGCCAGACCAGGTGCCCGAGATCGGATCCGCGGGACGGGATTGTGCGAAGAGAACACTTGCTGCGAAGAGCAGGACGCAGGCCACCGACGTGGTTTTGTGTTTCATGTTCGGATCCTCGCTAGAGGTCTTGCCCCCCAGAACTGACGGCAAGTTTCTCAGGGGTCAGACCGTCCGCGCGTCAGCGCGGCGTTAGCAAACAATGTGACCTAGCGAGGCGGAGCCTCAAGGGTCTGAGGCGCAGCCTCGCTAGATGTAACGGTGCCAGACCCTCGGCTGACGGACCTTCGCATCGGCATACCATCGGCACGGCACGTACAACACCGCAACGACGATGACGAACACGAGGTACAGGAGCGGCAGACCCCATCTGTGCTCGGGTGGTACCGACGCATAGGGCGCGTAGGCGTACCACTCCGGGTGAACGGTTCCCTCACGTATCAGGTTCACGACCAGCGCGGCGACGTGGATGAGCGGGATGTGCAACAGGTAGTAGAACAGCGGCACGCGACCGAACGTCGTCAGCATCTCCCAGAACCACCCGCGTTTGCTCTCGACCAGCGGAATCAGCGCGATCGTGGGACCGAGCGTCATCAGCAGAAACAGCTGGGACGCGGGGTATTTCTGCTGGCCCAGGAGCCGGAACAGCGCCGGTGGCGCGTTGTTGCCGGACGGCGTCATCGCGACCGCCAGGCTGCCCAGCACCAGGAAAAGCGCTGTCGCCGACAGTCCGATTCTCAGGCAGAGCCGGCGGCGTTCGGCGGGCTCGCGCGTCATGACGGCGCCGAACGCGTAGCCGGCGGCCATCACGCCGATCCAGGGCACGATCGAATAGAGCACCGAGACCGTGGGGCCGTTCTCGCCGAGCTTGACCTCACCGCCCAGATAGAGAAACGACCAGAACCACTCCGTCGATTTGGGCATGGGTCTCGCGAGCAGTCCCACCAGCTGCTGCGCGAAGATCACGACGAGGCCGAAAATGCCGACCGCGCGGGTTGGCAGGCGGACGAGCGCCGCCAGCAGGATCATGCACACGCCGAGCATCCAGATCACGCCGGCGAGGATGAACTCCGAGTAGTCGACGTTGAACGTCCACGACGCGCGAATCACCGTGAACTCCAGCAGCACGAGCATGAAGCCCCGGGTGACGAGGTATCGGGCAAGCGCGGGAGCGCCGATGCGCCTGCCGTGCAGATATGCTGCGGTTCCGGCCAGGAACACGAACGCCGGCGCGCAGAAATGCGTCACCCACCGCGTGAAGAAGACGCCGGCCGTCGGACCGCCAGCCGGCACGCCCGAGTACACGCGCACGTGGTCGATCGCCATCAGGACCATCACCGCTCCGCGGATGATGTCGAGCGAGGCGATGCGCGAGCTCTTGCGCTGATCGTTCATGTGCTCAACTCGATACGTGGCCTGGTGGCTACTCGGTCTTCAGCGCTTCCATCGGGCTGACCGACGTGGCGCGGTGTGCTGGAATCCAGCAGGCGATCGCCGCGCCGCACAGGATGAGCGCGATCGCGCCGGCATGGCTGATCGGATCGACCGCCGGCACGCCGTACAGCTGACTCTGGAGGAATCGCGCGGCGATCGCGATCATGCCGAGGCCGGCCGTGCAGCCGGCGATGGCGAACAGGAAGCCTTCACGCAGGACCTCGCGCATCACGTGTCCGCCGTCCGCGCCGAGCGCACGGCGGACGCCGAACTCATGTCGCCGGAGCGCGACGGCGTACGCCAGGACACCGTAGACGCCAACCGACGTCAGCACCAGTGCCGCGATGGCAAACAGTCGCGGCCACGAGCACGGTGAACCCGCGGGTCGACCGCGCCGCTTCGACGTAGGTTTCCATTGGACGCACGTCGTGAATCGGAAGCCGCGCATCGAGCGTCCGCACGACGGCGCGGACTTCTGACACGACGCGATGCGGGATTCCGATCGGTTCCGATGACGTACGCCATCGGATCGCGCTGCCACTGTCCGAACGGGACGAAGATCTGCGGCGTCAGCATCGTCGACGAGGCTCCGAAGCTTGACGTGCCGGACCACGCCGACCACCGTGACACGTGTGCTGGGTATGCCCTGACCTGCGAGAAACTGCCGGCCCACCGCACGGCCATCCGGCCACAGCTGCCGCGCCAGCATGTCGTCGACGATCACCGACGGCTGACCTGGATCCGTTGTCGTCGTGCGTGAAGAAGCGGCCTTCGACGAGCCGCACGCCGAGCGTTTCGAACAGGCCGACGGACATCGCGCGCGTGTCGGCGCTCAACGCGCCCTCGTATTTCAGCGAGGCGTCGATCTGGCCCCCGACGTCCGGGCGGTACGAGAGGAACCAGTTCGGGAGATCGTCGTACGGAAGATGACTGATGGCGCCCACGCCGGTGACGCCCGGGATCTCGGTCAGCCGCTGCTGCAGTTCCCGAGCGAACGCCACCACCGTTTCGCTGTTCTGAAACCGATTCTCCGCCAGCGCCAGACGGAACGTCAGGTGTCTCTCGGCACGGAACCCGGGATCGATCCGGACGACCTCTGCGAACGCGCGGAGCAGCAACCCCGCGCCAGCGAGGAGCACGACGCTCAACGCAATCTGGACGACGACCAGCACGCCGCGGGTGCGATAGCGCAGGTTCATTCTCGACGCCCGGCGCGATGTGCGCAGGATCCCCGGACCACCGCGCCTGAACAGCTCGGTCAGCGGCGCGAGCGACAGAAACAGTCCCCACATCATCGACACGCCGAGCGTGAACAGCAGCACCGTGAGGTCGATTCGCGACGACGAGATGCGGCTGAGGGACTCGGGCGCGAGCGCCACCAGCAGACGCAAGCCGACGGATCCAGCGATGGTGCCAGCCAGCGCGCCAAGCAGCGTCAGCAGGAAACCTTCGGCCAGGGCCTGACGAAGCAGGCGTCCGCGGCTGGCGCCCAGAGACAGTCGAAGCGCCGTTTCGCCCGCCCGTGACGCAGCGCGCGCGACGATCAGCCCCGCCACGTTGACGCAGGCGATCATCAGCAGGATGCTGACGCCGGCGAACAGCGCCAGCAGGGGCCCGCGGACTTCCCTGACGCCGTCGGTCTGCAATCGAACCGTGGTGAACGCAACGCCGATGCCCAGCTGACGGCTCGACCGCTCCGCGATGCCGGCCACGTCGGCGCTCGCCTCGCCGATCGTCACGCCCGGCCGCATGCGACCGACCACGCGGAGCAGACGGTTCTGCCTCGGATTCTTCTCGAGGTCAGGCCAGAACGGATGCCAGACCTGCAGCCGATCCGGCACGCTCGCGTCCGCCGGCAGCAGCAGCCGGAATCCCTTCGGCATGACGCCGATCACCGTCGTCGCCGTGTCGTTGATGATGATCTGACGTCCGACGACGGCTGGATTGCCGCCGAATCTGCGCTGAAACAGATCCCAGGCCAGCAGAATCGTCGGTGCGGCGCCAGGCGCGCTGTCGTCGGGCCGGAACGTCCGGCCGAACGCAGGTTCGGCGCCGAGCACGTCGAAGAAATTGGTCGTGACGAACGCGCTGCGCAGACGTTCGGGATCGCCGTCGCCCGTGAGCGCGACGGTCGCACTGGCCCAGATGGCGGCAAATGCCCTGCAGGTCGTGCTGCCGTTCCGAAGATCGCCGAGCTCCGGTCCCGACAGCGGCGCGCGCGGATAGCCCGTCGTGGTTCTGTCGGCCCAGACGTAGACGAGTTGATCCGCGTTGCGGTAGGGCAGCGGATGAAGCAGCATCGCGTGGACGACGCTGAAGATGGCGGTGTTGGCGCCGATGCCGAGTGCCAGCGTCAGGACGACGACGGTGGTGAAGCCGGAGGCCTTGGAGAGGCCGCGCCAGGCGTGACGCAGATCGAAGAGAAACGCGTCCAGTCCGGCGCCGATGCGTCCGTCGCGCACGTCCTCCTTCACCGCATCGAGTCCGGCGGGGCCGGCGAGCGCCGCGATGGCGGCGCGCCGCGCTGACCTCGGGTCCATGCCCTCCGCTTCGTGGCGTTCGGCGAGCGTCTCCACCGCAACGCGTAGCTCCTCGTCGAGCTCACGCTCCAGCCGTTCCTTCTGGAACAGCGTCGTCCGGAGTCTCGACAGTCTCGACAGCAGGCGCATGGGCGTCAGTCGGTTTCGAGCACTTGAGCGATGGCGAGGGCGACCCGGGCCCAGTTCTTTTTCTCGGCTGCGAGCTGCTTCTGGCCGGTCGCGGTAATCCGGTAGTACCGGGCGCGGCGGCCCTCGGGTGTCTCGCTCCACTCACCCGTGATGAAGCCGTCCTGTTCGAGCCGGTGCAGCGCGGGAAAGAGAGAGCCGGGCCTCACCTGGAACGTCCCACGGGTGATCTGCTGGATACGGTCCGCGACGCCGACGCCGTGCCGGGGCTCGAGCGCCAGCGTCTTGAGGATCAGCAGATCCAGCGTGCCCTTCATGATCTCGGTCTGTCGTCTCGCCATGCGACCTCGCGGCTCGATATCGAAATGCGATACCGACGGAGAATAGCCGGGCGCGTATGCCGGAGTCAAGCGGGATTGGTAGTGTCCGGCTTTAGCCAGGCTTTAGCCTGGCTTTAGCCGGACCAATTAGTAGTGTCCGCCTTCTGTGCTGTCCGTGTTGTCCGCGGAGCTACTCTCCGCGAAGCGCGTCGATCGGCGCGATCCGTGACGCTTTGATCGCGGGTCCGGCGACGGCAATCAGCGACACAATCGCCAGCGTGACGGCCGCGGCGGCAAGAGCGGCCGCATCGAGGGGACTCACGCCGAACAACACGCCGCGCAGCAGGCGATCGGCCGCAGCCGTCAGCGCGACGCCGAGCACGATGCCACCGGCGAGCAGCCGGCCCGCGCCCGCCATCACGAGCTGAACCAGCTGACGCGGCGCAGCGCCGATCGCGAGCCGCACCGCCATCTCGCGCGCGCGATCCGAGACGACGAGCATGAACAGGCTGTAGAGACCGATGCCCGCGAGCGAGGACCGCGGCGCCGGCAAAGAACCCGAGCATCGTCGCATCGAGCCTCGGCTGATCGAGCGCCGCGTCGAACACGTCCTGCAGCGGACGCAGACCGAACACCGCGCGAGCCGGATCGATCTCACGCACGATCCGCCGGAGGTCAGTCGCCAGCGCGAGCCGATCCGTCGTCCGGACGACGTACTCGGGGTCGGGCCAGGCGCCCGCGGGACTGCACGTGTAGACGTACGGGACCGGGCTCGTGGCGAGGCCGTCTTCCGCCATGTTGCCGATGACGCCGGCGATCGTGAACACGGCTTTCATGCCCGCGACCTGCAGCGTTCGCCCCACGAGATTCTGGCCGGGCGCGTTGACGTCGACGAACCGCTGGTTCACCAGCGTGTGCTGAGGCGCGTTGAAGTCCGTGGTCGGTCCCGGGCACCACGATCCGGCAACGAGCCTCACCTGAATCGCGCGAAGATACCCGGCGCTCATCATGCGGATGCCGACCGTCATCGTGCCATCTGCGTTCGATGGCGCCACGCCGTCGACCCTCACCTGATAGCGGAGCGTTGCGCCGGTCGCCGGCAGGAAGTTCGTCATGCCGGCCGCCTGGACGTGCGGCAGCTCTTCGAGGCTGCGCAGGAGCTGGGTCTGCAGCTGGCCGACGCGCGCGCGGTCCTCGTCCCAGCGCGCCGCGACGTGGAACGTCAGCGCGCCCGACGCGTCGAATCCGGTCTCGACGTGCGTGAGGTTGTAGTAGCTCCGCAGCAGCAGCGTCGCCGATCCGACGAGCAGCACGCTCAAGGCGACCTGACCGACGACCAGCGCCTGCTGGAGCCGATGACGTCCGCCGGCCACGCCGCGGCTGCCTTCTGCGATCGCGCGGTTGACGTCGGACCGTGTGCCGGCGAGCGCGGGCAGGAAGCTGAAGATGCACGCGGCCAGCACGCTCGTGCCCGCGATGAATGCGGCCACGCGCCAGTCGAATCCGAGCTCGTTGACCCGCGGCGTCGTCGGGAGGACCGCTGGCATCAGGGTCATCAGCCACGCCGCCAGCAGGCCGCCAAGCGCGCCGCCCGCCAACGCGATCACCAGGCCCTCGCGGGTCACCGTGCCGACGACGCGCACGCGGGAGGCGCCAAGCGCGGCGCGGATCGCCAGCTCGCGCGACCGGCGGCGGACCTGAACGAGCGTCAGGCCGGCGATGTTGGCGACGGCGATCGTCCAGAGCGCGGACACGGCGCCGAAGATCAACACGAGCCCGCGGCGCGAATTGCCGACTCGATAGTCCTTGAGCGTGCGGGTTTCGACCGACCAGCCCGCGTCGGTCGTCGGAAACTCCCGCGCGAGCGCCTCCTGCACGGCGATCAGATCGCGAGTCCCTGACTCAATGCTGACGCCGGGGCGCAAGCGGCCGATGCCGTTCAGGAATCGCGCCTCGCGGATCGCCAGCATGTCCGGTCCGATCTGCGCCGGCAGCCAGACGTCGATCGCCGCGTTCGTGAACGACGCGGGCATCACGCCGACAATCTCAAACGAGCGGCCGCCGATGAGGAGCGCGCGGCCGACCGCGGCCGGATTCCGCTGAAACCGGCGCGTCCAGAAGCGCTCGCTGATCACCGCCGCGCCAGGCCCGTTCGGCCCCTCTTCTTCGTCTGAAAAAGGCCGGCCCACGAGTGGCGGCTGCGCATAGACGGTGAAGAAGCGGCGGGTCACGCGCCGCCCCTCGAGACGTTCGGGTTCCGCGCCGCTGGTGTCGGTCACGTTCTCCGCGTAGCTGGAGGAGAGCGCCACGAAGCTGCGGTTCAACCGGTTCCAGTCCTCGAGCCGGCCCGGCGCGACGAGACTCGTCTTCTCGCGCGCGGCCGGACTGGATTCGTAGACCGTGATCAGACGATCCGGATCGGGATACGGGAGCGGCTTGAGCAGCACCGTGTCGATCAGGGCGAACACCGCCGTCGTGACACCGGCGCCGACGCCGAGCGTCAGGACGGCCGCGGCGAAAAATGCCGGACGCCGTCTCAGCGATCGGCACGCCTGCGCCCACGCAGAGCGCTGGATCCACTCGCCACGAGACGCCCGTGGAGTGTCGTCCGCCAGGTCAGCCGGGCGATTGGCGCGGCGCGACAGCGCGAGATCGCAAATCTCGCGCATCAGCAGCCGCCACACGGCCAGCGCGCCGTGCTGGCTCGCCTCTCCTGAGGCAGCGTCGAAGGTCGCGATCATCTCCGCGCGGTACGACTGGCGAACGTCACGGGCGACGAGCACGAGGAGCGCGCGGTGGATGGCGCGCGCCATCCTCACGGTTCGAGCATGCGGTGCCGTCATGACCGCCTCGGCAGCGCCGAAATGGCCGACGGCCGGATGCCGCTGGTATGCGCGTGACGAACGAGCGCCTCGAGCCGGGCCGTCTCGGCTCTCAGCACCGCGCGCCCGAGCGGCGTCAACCGGTAGAAGCGCCGCCGATCGTCGGCCCGGCCGGTGTCGGCCACGAGCTCGAGATCGACCAGCCGGGCGATCGCCGTATACAGCGTGCCCGTACCCAGCCGCAGCTCACCGCGCGTCCGGCGGTCGATGTCCTGGATCAGGCCATAACCGTGGCGTTCACCATCGGTTAGCGCCAGGAGGATGTGGAACTGATGCGGCGATAACGGCAGAAAGCTGGCGGGTGTGTTCATGCGTCGAACCTCGATACATCGAGCTTAGACGCAGAGAGGGGGCCCCAGGTTGGTCCGTGGTTAGAAGGCCGTGCACGGCCCCGTCGCCTGAGTCACGGCCGGCGCCGGACGGACGGACATGAACTGCACCGTGGGTGGCATTGTCGGCGCGAGCGTGATGGCGACCTGCAGCTTGCCGCGGTCGCAGCTCATCGTCCATTGTCCGCGGAGAGCGTTCTCGACGGAGTCGAAGGCCGCGGGCGCGGTGCATGCGCCTACCGTGGCGCGCAGAGCGTCGATTTCCTTGCGGCGCCGATCCTTCGAGCGGTCCAGGAAGAGGTTCTCGGCCGCGATCTTCTCGGCCAGCGCATCGTTCCATTGCACGATCAGCTTCGAGACCGAGTCGCGCGCGGCAACCAGGGCCGGCGACGGGACGACCGCGCGCGGCTGGAGACCGCCGGTCCGCTGCAGCGCATCGGTGGCGTCGCCGACGACACGAGCCCAGCCCGTGTAGGTGAGATTGCCGAAGGCGATGATGCCGACGCCGTAGTCGGGCAGCCACTGCATGAGCGATCCGTAGCCGGGCAGGCCGCCACTGTGAGCGACCATCGAGCGGTACTGGCACGTCTGGGTCACGCGCAGGCCGTAGCCGTAGCTGGTGGACGTCAGCGCGGCCGTCCCCGCCGACTTGTCAACGACGACGCGCATCGCCGCGGACCGCCACGGCTGCTGCATCTCGCGGAGTGACGCCCGGGTGACCGGACCGGCTTCGGGGCCATCCCGCGGCGGCCAGGCATCGAGAAACACCGACACGTACCGGCTGAGATCCCGATCGACGTCAGCATGCCGCCCATGGCGCCGAACGAACCGTGCGGGAGCGCCGGCTCTTCCTTCCATCGCTCGTCTTCCCAGCGATACCCGATGGCGCGCCGGTTCTCCGGGACTTTCGACGGATGCAGCGTGGTGGACGTCATCCCCAGCGGCTGAAGAATGTTCTGCGACACGTACTCGTCGTAGGGCTTGCCCGAGACCTGCGAGACCACACGGCCCAGAATCGCGAAGCCGTAGTTCGAGTATTCGTACGCGATTCCCGGCGCGTTGGAGAACGGAATCCCCTCGCGCATCATGCGCGACAGCGCCGCCTCGCTCTCGGACAGCTGCTGGTCGCCCCACGGGTTATCTTCCGGAAAACCCTCGGAATGCGTCAGCAGATGGCGGATGGTGATCCGCGGAGAATCGCTCGTGGGATACCGCAGGCCTTTCAGTTCCGGCACGTAGCGCTCGGCGGGATCGTCCAGCGAGAGCTTGCCTTCGTCGCGGAGCCTGAGGATCGACATCGCGGTGAAGCTCTTCGTCATCGAGGCGATGCGGAACACCGTATCGGCATCGACCGGCGCCTTTGATGCCACGTCGCGGACGCCCGCGGTGCCCGCGTGCGCCAGCTCACCGTCGATCACGATTCCCCAGGCCGCACCCGGAACATGAGCGGTCTTCACGAACTCCGTGAACTGGCGATCGATGTCGGCGAACGCGCTGGCCAGCTTCGTCCGGCGAGAAGAACCAGCGAATTGGGCTTGCGACCGAGGGGCGGCGTGCACGCCAGCGGTCATCAAGACGACGACGGTAATCCATTTGCGCATAGGCGTTTATCCTACCTCCGTCAGCCGACGCCACGAAACGGCACACGCGAAATCGAGGCGGCGGAACACGCGCCGAGGGAGCGCCGTATCTTCAGGCTGGCGGTCCCCATGGGCAGATTTCCTGAGGAACCAGCCAGGGGCAGGAGGCTACACATGTCGGCGACAGCTGTGGCTACCGAGCGAGTTCGGTATGGCCCCGGCGGTGGCGTGTATAACATCGTCGCGACCGCCGCCGAGACCGGCAATACACATTTCGCGTTCGAAGCCGTCGAGCCACCCGGAGGTGGCCCACCGCTTCATACGCACGCCATAGAAGAAGAGTTCTTCGTCGTCCTCGAAGGCGAGATGTCGTTCTACATCGACGGTCAGGTGACTCGAGCCCGGAAGGGCGAAACGGCGTTCGTTCCGCGCGGCGTACCGCACTGCTTCAAGAACTGCTCGCAGCGCGAGGCGCGCGTCCTGATTGTCTTCACCCCCGGTAACATCGAGGGGTTCTTCGAATACGGCAACGTCAATCCGTCCACCGGCCGGTCCGACAAGGTGCTGCTCGAGAGACTCGACGCGCTCGCGCCGATGTACGGGATCGAGGTGCTCGGCCCTTCACCGCTTTAGACTTTTCCGAGGGGCTTCGCCCCTCGGACTCCCCCACACGCTCTCTCGCCCTTCGACGTCGCTCAGGGCGACCCTGAGCCTGTCGAAGGGTCGCGCGCCGCTTCGTGGTTCGACTATGCTCACCACGCCCTGAGCGAAGTCGAAGGGCGCCGGCGCGCTCCGGTCGCGTGGCTCGCTCGCCATGCTCGCTCGCGCCGCAGAACGAGCGGCGTCATTAGACACCTGGTTTGCTCAAATTCGACACAATCGGGAACTTTCTCAGCGCGTCCGGTGAAGATTAGAGGATCATCCCTCTAACTCTCATGACCGAACGCCTTCGCCTCGACCTCCTCTCCGCTGTTCGTGCCCTCAGCCGGGCGCCCGTGACCGCGGCGTCAGCGATGCTGACGCTGTCGGTTGCCGTAGGGCTCAACCTCGCGATGTTCGGCCTCATCGACCGCGCTCTTCTCAGCCCGCCGGCACACGTGGTCGACGCCGATCGCGTGTTCACACTCGCCTTCGAGGTCCCGCAGACGCAAGGTGCGCAAGGCGCGCGTGGACGGATGACCACGACGTCGTACGTCGCGTTCGAGGCCATCCGCGATCAGGTGCCCGCGGCCGCGAACGCCGCGGCGTTTCAGCGGACCCCGACCGACGCGATCGTGAACGGCGAGCCCATCGCCGTCGACGCCATGATGGTGTCCGGCGCCTATTTCACGATGCTTGGCGTCCGTCCCCTGCTCGGTCGCGGAATCGAGCCAGGCGATGACGCGCCGCCGTCCGGATCGCCGGTGGCGGTGTTGAGCTACGCGTTCTGGAGGGGAACCTTCGGCGGCGATCCTGGCGTCATCGGGCGCCACATCGTCGTTCGCGGACTCGAGTTCACCGTTGCCGGGATCGCGCCCGCCGGCTTCAGCGGTCACAGCGCGGCCCGCGTCGATGTGTGGCTGCCGTTTCACTCGGCGATGCGGGACACGCCCGGCTGGGATCGTCAGCAGTTCCGCAACATCGCCGGGATCGCGGTTCGGCTCGCTCCGGACTCCACTGCAGCAGCCGCAGCCGGGCAGGCCAGCGCCGCACTCGACCGGCGCGTGTCGTTGTCGCCCATCGCCGGCGCGGACGTGGCGCAGGCCGAGCAGCGCATTGCCTACTGGCTGACCGGCGTCTCGGTCCTCGTGCTGATCATCGGTCTGGCCAATACCGCGACGCTGCTGCTCGTCCGTGGCGCGGGACGAAGGCGCGATCTGGCGATTCGCACGGCCCTCGGCGCATCACGCAGCCGACTCATCACGCAGGTCGTCATCGAATCCGCGCTGCTTGCAACCGCGGCCGTCGTCATCGCGCTCGCGCTTGCGTCGTGGTTCGACGAAGCCGTGCGAACGCTGCTGCTTTCGTCCGTGGCGGAAAGCGCGGGCCTCAGTCTGCGCATGATCGGCGCAGCGGTGCTCGCGGGACTGCTCGCGCTGGCCGTCGCGGCCGCAGCGCTCATCGCGCAGGTGCCAGGACCGCTGCAGGGCAACGACATCGCGGGCGCCACTCGCGGACGTCCGCGCGCCCGTGCGTACACCGCGCTGCTGCTCGTTCAGACGACGCTCTCGGTGGTGCTGCTGGCGGGCGCGGGGATGTTCGGACGAAGTCTGTACAACCTCGTGGCCCAGGACTTCGGCATGCGCATGCACGACGTGCTGCTGGTCGAGTTCGATCGGGGGCCGGGAGGCGCTCGCGAACGCAATCAGCTGTTCTCGTCGGCGGTGGAGCGGCTTCGCGCGCTGCCCGGCGTCGAGCTGGCCACGCAGATTCAGATGATTCCCTTCACCGGTTTCCACGTGATCCCGATCAGCGTGCCGGGATTCCAGGGGCCACCGAACGTCAACGGCCAGCTACCGTATCTGCTGGCCGCCACGCCTGAGCTGCTCGAGATTCTGGACGTGACGATCGTGGAGGGACGACGGTTCACGGAATCAGACGAGCGCGGCGCGCCGGTGGTGATCGTCAACGAGGCGATGGCGCGCACGATCTGGGCGGGCCAGAGCGCGCTCGGCAAGTGCATCCGCATCGGGTTCGAACCGTCGTTCGATCCGTTCACTTCCGGCGGTCCCCCGCCGGCGCCCACGACCGTGCCCTGCCGCGAAGTCGTCGGCGTGGCGCGCGACGTGCGTCAGCGATCGGTCGTCCCGACCGGCCACGAAGATCGGCTCATGCAGTACTACCTGCCGTTCACTCAGGTTCCGACCGGTCCGGGAGGCGGGCCTGGCGTTCAGGGACTCCTGCTGCGGGCGGCGGCCGGACCTGACGCGCTCGCCGCGCCGATCCGCCGGATCGTGATCGGCGATCGGACGGATTTGCCGTTTCTGCAGGTGCGCCGCTACTCGGAGGTCGTGGATCGTCAGGTGCGGCCGTGGCGTCAGGGCACGGCGCTGCTGTCGCTCTTCGGCGCGCTCGCGCTTGGTGTCGCCGCGATCGGCTTGTATGCCGCGTTCGCGCACTCGGTTGCCGAACGTCGTCGCGAGATGGCCATCCGGCTGGCGATCGGCGCGCACACGCGCGGCGTGCTGGCGATGATCCTGAGGGAAGCCGCAACGGTCGCGGCGGCCGGCGTCGTCCTCGGGTGCGCCGTCGCGGCGATCGGAGGCCGGTGGCTGCAATCGATGCTGTTCGGGACGGCGCCGACCGATCCGCTCGTCCTCGGCCTGGCGGCGATCGTCATGCTCGTCGTGGCAGGAATTGCGACATTCGTTCCCGCCCGCACCGCCTCCCGCACCGATCCCAGCTCGCTACTGCGGGCGGAGTGAGGGGGACACTCAAACGGGACAGTCACGATTGAGTGTCCCCGGGGGACAGTCACGCGTGACGTCGTGGCAGGAATTGCGACGATCGTTCCCGCCCGCACAACGTCCCGCACCGATCCCAGCTCGCTGCTGCGGGCAGAGTAAGGGGACACTCAAACGGGACAGTCACGCGTGACTGTCCCGTTTGAGTGTCCCCGAAAACACGTCCCGCTGCCACGGGTCCAGCGAGCTGCGGGCGTCGATGCCCACCTCCGCGAACCAGCCCAGCCACTGCGCCCGGCTGAAGAGCCCCTCGACGTGACGATCGTGCACGACCGTCACGGTCCCGTCCGCATGCCGCAACAGGAACGCGTAGTCGACGATGTACGTGTCGTCGGACGGATCCGGATCCCAGTGCCATTCGAGATAACGCAGCGCGCGGCCGTCCTCACCGTCCTCTCCCCCGTGGTCTGTTCCCGGCGTGAACGTCTCGCGGACGTAGTCCGGCACGACGACGACCGTGCCGCCCGGGCGGCAATGGATCGCGGCGTTGCGCAGCGTGGCCAGGACGTCCGCGGCCGTCGTCGCATACATGATGGCGTCGTGCACGAACACGATGTCGAACTGACGATCGAGCCGCAGCGTCCGCATGTCCCCCAGGACGTGCTCGCACTCCGGGTTCACCGACCGGCTGACGGCGAGCATGCCGGGCGCGCGGTCGGTCAGCGTCATGCGGAAGTGAGGCTTGAAGTGAAACGCCAGGCTGCCGCCGCCGGACCCGAGTTCCAGCAACGTCCGCGGCGCGGCGGCGTCGCTCGGCCCGAGCCGGGGGAGCAGATCGGCGGCTTCCTCCATGTAGTGGATGGGCGGCGAGAACATCGGCCACCAGTCGGCGAGGTCGTCGTAGAAATGACGCGTCGACATCGCCCCGCGATTACTCCGCTCGCAAGGCATCGAGCGGATCGAGCCGCGTGGCGCGATACGCGGGCAGCACGCATGCGGCAATGGACACGATCGTCAGCAGCAGCGTGATGGCCACGAACGTGACCGGATCCGTCGGCGACACCTGGACGAGGACCCGGCGAAGTGCGCCGGTCAGCGCGAACGCGCCCGCAAGCCCGAGCAGGAGGCCGATACCGAGCTGCACGAGCCCTCGCTTCAGAATCAGCCAGGAGACCTGACGCGAGGCCGCGCCGAGCGCCATGCGGACGGCGATCTCCTGAGTCCGTTGCGTGACTGAGTACGCCATCACGGCGTATAAGCCGACCGTCGCCATGACGAGCGCGATGAGACCGAAGATGGTGAACAGGTTGCCGAACACGCGGAACGGCCAGCGTGATTCTGCCACCATCTGGTCCAGCGTCTGAATCGTGAAGACCGGTTGGTCCGGATCCACTCCCTGCACTGCCCTGCGGACGCCGTCCATCACGGACGCCGCCGGAAGCTGGCTTCGCACGAGCAGCGAGACGCTCGAGGGCGGGTCCTGCCTGGACGGCACGTAGACGACCGGGTTGGGTTGACCGTCCTGGAAGGATCCGTGACGAATTGACGGGCTGATGCCGACAATCGTCCGCCACACGGCCGCAGGCTGGCCCGGCTGCCGGTCTCGCTCGATGAATCGGATGCGCTTCCCCAGCGGATCCTCTCCGGCAAAGACACCGGCCGCCATCCGCTCGTTGATGATGACGGTTTCGAATCCTGGCGCGCCGTCTCTCTCGCCGAAGGGCCGCCCGCGAACGATGGGCACGCCGACCGTGCCGAAAAACCCGGAACTGATGGCCACCGTCGACACGCGCAGTGGATTCGCGGTCGGAGGCAATGGCGGTCTCCCGTCGATCTCGAACGATCGCTGACCCGATGCGAACGGTGGCACGGCCGTCGTGAGAGCAACCGTGTCGACGCCACCGATCGCCATCAGGCGAGGCTCGAGCTGTTCGAAGAAACCGCGGCGCATGTCCGGCGTCACGTACTTCGTCGCGGGCAGCTGCATGCGCAACGTCATCAGGCGATCGGTCTTGATGCCGATGTCGAGCGCATACAGCTTCATGAAGTTCCGGATCATCAGGCCTGCGCCCACGAGCAGCACGACGGTCAGCGCCAGCTCCACGACCACCATCGTCCCGCTGAACCAGCGGGCCCGGCGGCTGCCGGTGGTTCCACGTCCGCCTTCTTTCATGACGTCGTGGAGGTTGTACTTCGACACGTGCAAAGCCGGAGCGATGCCGACGAGGATGCCAGTGACCAGGCAGATCCCTGCGACGTACGCAAAGACGGTGTAGTCCATGGCGAAGACGATCCAGTACGGCTTGCCGGGATCCTGGACGGCGGCATCGAAGATCGGCACCGCGTTCATCGCGATGAGCAGGCCAATGCCGCCGCCGAGCGCTCCGAGCACGCTGCTCTCGAGCAGGAGTTGCCGGAGCACGCGCAGTCGGGTGGCGCCGAGCGCCATGCGGACGGCTACCTCGCGCGCGCGACGCGACGAGCGCGAGAGCAGCAGGTTGGCGACGTTTGCGCAGGCGATCAGCAGCACGAAGACGACCGCGCCCATCATCGACAGGAACACCGGTTTCGCGGCGCCGCCCACGAATCGCTCGGTGAACGTCTCAATCCGGATGCCCACGATGTCCTTGCTCGCGTCCGGATAGGCGGTCGCAAGCTGTCCGGCAATTCCGGTCAGCTCCGCTTGCGCCTGCTTCAGCGTCGTTCCGTCGCGCAACCGCCCGAACGGGCTGAGAGAACGTGCGGTACGGGCGTCGTCTGACTTAGAAGGGACGAACGGCATCCACAGCTCGGCGCTGATCGGAAAGGCCATTCCGTCGGGCATGACGCCGACGATCGTCGCCGGCTGTCCGTTCACGCGGACCGGCGCGCCGAGCACGTTCGGATCGCCGCCGTATCGAGTCTTCCAGAGACGGTACCCGAGGATGACGACCGCCTCGGCGCCCTGACGCTCGTCCGCTGGAGCGAAGTCGCGGCCGATGAGCGTCGGTTGACCGAGGATCCTGAAAGCATCGGCGGTCAGCCACGCGCCGCGCGCCTGCTCGGGCCACGTGCGGTCGTCCGCGATGTTCATCGTGCCTTCGGTGAACGCGGCAAGGTCGACGGTGCGGCTGGCGGTGCGCCAGTCCTGGAACTCCGGGAACGAGACATCGGCACGACCGCCCGTCCGCATCTGCCAGTTCAGCGCGTAGATGTGGCTCGAATCCTCGAATGGAAGTCCCCGCAGGAACGCGGCGTTGACGATCGTGAACACCGTCGCGTTCACGGCAATCCCGAGCGCCAGTGCCAGAACCGCGACAGCCGTATACCACCGGTCTTTGGCCATCAGGCGAAACGTGAAGCGCAGATCCTGGAGCACGGATACCTCCCGCTGACGGGTATTACGCTGGCGCGCGGAGAAGGGTTAACGGAATGATCCGGCGAGTTCGTTGCGGCTGCCCGGAGCGGGACGGTCGCCTCGGGCCTCCCGCTTCGCGCCGGGGAAAAACGGGCGCTCCGCGCGTGTGCTCACGATGCCGGCGTCGCCTCGGGTTTTCCGTGCGCCGGCGAACAATCGGTTGGGCGGCCGGGTGATTCGCGCGGTGGTGGCGAAAGCGGCGCCTCCGCCGCTCGGTTTCGCTGCGCACCCGTTTTACCCACTTCGGTGATCCCGGCGCTCAAGGTCGGCCCGATCCGACCGCCCCGCTCCGGGAAGTTCATCGCGGCGCTCGCGACTCGCAACCGGTCCGGCTGCTACCCGCCGGCCATGGCGCCGACGACCAGGAACGGTTCGGCTCCAGTGACGACGGCGTCCGGGAGTGGTGCATCAGGCAGGTCGTGCGACAGATCGCGCTCGCAGGCAAAGAACCGCACGAACGGCCGACGACGCTCGGTGACGTGATCGCGGATCGTTCCGCGGAGCACGGGATAGGAGGCCTCGAGCGCATTGAGCATCGAACGCAGCGTCACTTGACCCGCGACGTCGAGCGTCACCTCGCCGTCCACGGCGGCCAGCATTCGCAGGTGCGCGGGCAGTACCACTCTAATCATCTCGCCACTCCCTCAGGCCAGCGTCTGGACTTCGACCGACAGCACGGGCGGCAGATCCCGCACGATTGGAGACCAGCTGTCTCCGGCGTCGGCCGATGCGTACACCTGGCCGCCGGTTGTCCCGAAATACACGCCGCAGGACTCGAGCGAGTCGACCGCCATCGCATCCCGCAGCACGTTGACGTAGCAGTCACGCTGCGGCAAGCCCTTGGTCAGCGCCTCCCACTCGCCGCCGCCGGTGCGGCTGCGGTACACGCGCAGCTTGGCATCGGGCGGATAGTGCTCGGAGTCGCTCTTGATGGGCACGACGTAGATCGTCTCCGGCTCGTGCGCGTGAACGTCGATCGGAAAGCCGAAATCGGATGGCAGGTTCCCGCTGACTTCCCGCCACGACTCGCCGGAGTCGTCTGATCGCATGACGTCCCAGTGTTTCTGCATGAAGAGCACGTTCGGGCGGGACCGATGCATGGCGATGCGATGCACGCAGTGACCGACTTCGGCGGTGGGATTCGGGATGCCTTCGGACTTCAGCCCCCGATTGATCGGCCGCCACGTCGCCCCCGCGTCGTCGGTGCGGAACGCGCCGGCGGCGGAAATCGCGACGAACATGCGATCGGTATTCGTCGGATCCAGGAGGATGGTATGCAGGCACAACCCACCGGCGCCGGGTTGCCATGACGATCCGGAACCGTGGCCGCGCAGTCCCGATAGCTCGTGCCACGTCTGCCCGCCGTCGGCCGAGCGAAAGAGCGCGGCGTCTTCGACACCCGCGAAGATGACGTCAGGGTCCTTCGGCGAGGGCTCGATGTGCCAGACCCGCTTGAATTCCCAGGGGTGCGGTGTTCCGTCGTACCACTGGTGCGTTCCGGGCACGCCGTCGTAGACGAACTTGTTGCCCGCCGGCACCCACGTCTTGCCGCCGTCCGACGAACACTGAATCATCTGCCCGAACCAGCCGCTGCTCTGGGATGCGTAGAGACGATCGGGATCCGCGGGAGACGCCTTGAGGTGATACACCTCCCAGCCCGCGAAGTACGGACCGGCTACATCCCACTGCTGGCGCTTCCCGTCCGACGTCAGAACGAAGGCGCCCTTGCGTGTGCCCACCAGCGCTCGTACCCGGCTCATTCCACGTTCCTTCCTGAAGCAGCCGTCAGGCCGTCCACTATATTATGGTGTCGCGCGGCGACGTCAGCGCCGCGCAGCTCTACTGAAGCCCCTCATGCCGGACGCCCGCGAACCTCGAACCGTCCTCGAGGCGGCAGAACAGGCCGCCGGCGGCGGAGATTACGTATCCGCGGAACGGCTCCTGCGCAAAGCGGCTGAGCTGCAGGAGAAGAGCCTCGGTCCTCTCCACCCCGATCTCGCCAACACGCTCAACAACCTCGGCATCGTGTGCGAGATCACGGACAAGCCGGACGACGCCGAGCAGTTTTTCCGGCGGGCGAGCGCGATCGCCAAGGACTCTCTGCCAGCCGATCATCCGTTCGTCGCGACCAGCCGCAAGAACCTCGAGGATTTCTGCAAGGCGAAAGGGAAAGAAGGTCGATCCAATCGCCGAGGTTCGCGCGGAGAAACTGCCCCCGCTTCTGGCGGATGTGCTGGGGCCGGACCGGATGCCCGTCATCGAGCCGGAACCGAAGCCTGTCGTCGCACCGAACCGGCGCCTGTTGCGGCACCGAAGCCGGTGCCCGTTACCGCGCCGAAGACCGGCGCCCGTCGCCGTCCCGGAACCGCGTGCCTGTCGCCGCACCGGAACCGTTCGAAGCCGTCAGTACTCCGCGGTCGCAGGCGGGCTTCCTGATTGCGTGTGCCTCTGATCGCGGGCTTCGTCGCAACGGCGCTGCTGCTGTGGCTTCGTTCGGGCGACGCGCCGCCGCCCTCGACAGAGGCTGCGAACGCACCGGTCGCGAGCGCTCCGTCCACCGCATCAAAGCCTGCACCATCCAAGCCCGCGCCATCAAAGTCCGCCCCGCCGGCACCGCGTCGCCGCGCACGGAGCCGGTGCCACCACGGAGGCCTGCGCCGGTGCCCGCGGCCGAAGCTCCGAAAGGCCGGCAGCGCCGTCGAAGCGGCGCCCAATCGCCAGCGTCACCACCGTTGGTGGCGAGCGCGCGACTCTGCAGGAGTCTGTCGACGGGGGGCGACTGGCAGTGCGCGCCTGCGGCCGATCCCGTGTCTCCGGGACCGCTTGTTTTCCTGACGCGCATCAAATCCCCGACGGATACGACGGTTTTTCACCGATGGTATCGAGGCGACCGGTTGCTTCGATCCGTGGAGCTTCGGATTCGAGCCAATCCCTCGGAGGGCTATCGCACCTTCAGCCGCAACACCGTGAATGCCCAGGGCGACTGGCGCGTGGAGCTGAGAACCAGCGACGGTGGGCTGCTGCACGAGGAGCGATTCGTCGTTCGCTGATCGTCGGACGACAATTTGTAGTGTCCGGCTTTAGCCGGACAACAGGTGGGGACCGTGAATGGCCGGAGAGAACGCGGTTGACGTCTGGGCGCTGAGCGACCTGTCGACGCCGTGGTGCGTGCACGTCGTCGTCACGCTCCGGATCGCCGAACACATCGAAGCGGGAATAACCGAGATCAAAAGTCTGGCGTCTGCCGCGGGCGCCAACCCCGATTCACTCCATCGGGTGCTGAGGCATCTCATTCAACGAGGTGTCTTCGAGGAACCGTCGACAGGACACTTCGCGCTCAACGCGCCCGCGCGAGCGCTGCTGGATTCACCAATAAAAGTCGGCTTGAACCTGGACGCGTTCGGCGGCCGCATGGCGCGCGCCTGGAGCAGCCTGCTGACGGCCGTGAGGACCGGGGCGCCCGCGTATCACGAGGTTTTCGGCCGTCCCTTCTGGGATGACCTGAGAGCGCATCCGGACATCGCGGCAAGCTTCGACGAGCTGATGGGTCCTCCGGGTCACGGCACTCCCGACGCGAACCTGCAGGTCACCGGAGGCTGGGAATCCGTGCGCACGGTCGTCGACGTTGGCGGTGGCACCGGCGCACTGCTTGCCGAGGTCCTCAAGGCTCACCCCGGGGTCAAGGGCACGCTGGTCGATCTCGCGTCGACGGTCGCCCGATCGGCCGACCTCTTTCGTGACGCCGGCGTGGCCGATCGCGTGACCACGGTCGGGCAGAGCTTTTTCGATCCGCTGCCGACCGGCGGCGATGTCTACCTGCTCAAGAGCGTGCTCGGGGACTGGCCCGATCGCGAAGCGCTGACGATCCTCGAGCGCTGCGCCCACGCTGCGCGTCCGTCCGGGCGCGTCGTGCTGGTCAACGGCGTGTCGCCGGACACCGACGGCGGGCCCTCGCCTGCGCTGCTGATGATGGTGCTGGTCGGAGGCCGCGAGCGGCATCTGACGGAGTTTCGTCAGCTGGCCGCGTCGGCTGGCCTCGAGGTTGTGGCGGCGGACCGTCAGCCGTCCGGCCGCTTCATCGTCGAGTGCCGTCCGTCGCGGTGACTCGAGGGACCGGAGCCGGCGGAGGCATCGGAGGAATCACACACGGAGACGCGGAGTCACGGAGAAGGGCTTTGAGTCTCCGTGTTGGCCACGTCGCGTGAGCTCGGGTACACTCTATCCGATGACTGAGCCGGCCGCTGCACGACCCGGGCGCAACGACCCCTGCCACTGCGGGTCGGGCAAGAAGTACAAGCGCTGCTGCCTCGAGAAGGACGAGAAGAAGGCTGTCAAGGCGCGGGCTAAAGCTGCGTCGGATGAGGCGGCGAAGACAGCGGAGCCGGAGGCTGCAGCGGCGCCCAAGCGGCCGCCGAAGCCCCAGACCCACCAGCCGTGGAAGGCGACGGCGACGCGCGGCTTCGTCCCGAAGATGCGGACGCCGCGCAAGGTCGGCGGAAGCTGACGGGCGACTTCGTCACTTGCGATAGCAGCTCAGACACTCTGCTCGCGATCTACCCAGGGAGCTCCGATCAATAAATCTGTGGAAACCACACGCCGCGAAGAATCGCAGGTCCCATGTTGGGGAGGACATGCTTCGCGTCTAATGAATCGTACCGGGTTTTCCAGAGGCTTCTTTCTGAGAGAGGATGGAGCCCATGGGAAGAAAGGCCGGTACGCTCCGGAGTTCCGGGAACGCGCCGTACGGCTGGTGCAGGAGCATCTGAAAGATCACCCCTCGCAATGGGCCACGATGCGGTCGGTGGCCGAGAAACTCGGCTGCACGATTGAAGCGCGGCGTCGCTGGGTGCGGCGAGCGGAACGCGACCAAGGCCAACGCCCCGGCCTGACGACCGATGAACGGCAGCAGCTGAAGGAGCTGCAGCGCGAGAACTCCGAACTGAAACGCGCCAACGAAATCCTCTAGAAGGCGGCGGCGTTTTCGCCCAGGCGGAGCTCGACCGCCGAGCGAAGTGATGGCGGTGTTTATCGACGCGCATCGTGAGTCGTATGGAGTCGAGCCGATCTGCACCCCAGCTGCCGATCGCCCCGGCCACCTACTACACGCACAAGCGGCAGCAACGCGACCCGTCGCGGCAGTGTGCGCGGCGTCACCGGGATGCCCAACTCGCGGTGGAGATTCGTCGGGTGTGGGAGGCCAGCTTTGGTGGGATGTACGGCAGCAAGAAGGTGTGGGAGCAGCTCGATCGCGAACACATCCCGGTGGCGCGCTGCACCGTCGAGCGCTTGATGCGTCGAGCGGGGCTGCGCGGCGTCGTGCGCGGGGCCACGACCCCGCACCACCACCAGCGGCGACACGCCGACCACCGTACACCGACTTGGTGGATCGCCCCTTCGTGGCGACCCGACCCAATCAGCTGTGGGTCTCGGATCTGACCCTACATTGCCACGTGGCGCGGCTTCGTCTACGCCGCCTTCGTCATCGACGTCTTCGCCCGCCGGATCGTCGGCTGGCGCGTCATAACTCAGACCCGTCAGTCTCCAAAGAGCAATCCGAGCAAGTATCTGCGTCGATTTCACTTGACCGTGAATATCGCGCTCCCGATTCTGTCGCTCGATCGTTCGTATACCACGGCCTTTACGTACGCTGGGTTCGTAGAAACCGGCACTCGAACGGACGTCCGAAACCCCTCACGAGTCATCGCTTTCAGGGACTCATCGGACAGCGCGACCTTCAGCTGTCGCCACACTTCACCGACTACATTCTCTCGGCCGTCACCACAAAAGATCGCAAGGTCCAGAGAAGTTGAGTGCATACCAGCGGCCGTTTCAAAATGAAGATCCGCAACATCTACGCTGACGTCGACCTCGATTTCACCAGAAGTCCACTTGGTTGGATCCGTCGCCGGCGTCGATGGTAGGGACACTGTGATCCGTATGTCTTTAATGGCGCCTAAATGTTCGCCGGCGCTTGCTATGCGGCTCTCGACAATCATCCTATCGCGATCCTGCAGCGATGCAGCCGGACCAGCATAGTAGCTGTGCCGGTGCGTCACTGTTGCACCCGATCTATTGACCCTAACGTCGATCTGCCTGTGTTTACCATCCCAATTCCCGTTTGATGGCTGATAACCTAGGAGATACTGGAAACTCGTCGATCTGCTTAAACGTTCCAACGCGCCCTGAGCATACTCGTAAGCGGCGGATACTCCGCCAGTTTCCTCGGCTATCTTTCGAAGGTCTGCGTAGTTGAACGCCTGGCGTGTGCTGCGGGCAAACAAATGAGCTGGTCCCCTTCGGGCACCATATCCAGGGTAAATCACGGACAAAGGGGTGCCGCTCGTTTGAATCGGAGAGATCGTCACTCGTGCATCGGCGGCCATCTGCGTGAGCCAGGGAGTTATGCGACGCCCAAAATCCATGCCTGGCGCCGTCAGAAAAATGAGGTGCTTCTCGCCGTCGAGCGCCCGCAGATGCTCGATACCAGTGTACAGCTGCCCGAGGTTACTATGCAGCGCATAAGGCAACTCTCGCGTCTCCGGGAGTCCCGGAGCGATCAATAACGCGTCAATCATTGCCTTGGCATCATCATGGCTGATAGGCTGATAGAGTCGTCTTTCGATAGCCTCGTGCTCATTCCTGTATCGTTCGAGCAGACGAATAAATGACCGGCGATCCTGACTGAAGTCCGTGACGCGCTTGTACGCAAGAACAGCAACCAGGTCTGTCGGCAACAAGCCAGACTTCAGGAAGCGGACCAACGCAGTCAGTCCCTTGGTGGCGCCTTCCAAGGGCCCCCTACCGAGTACGATCAAGAACTTGCGTTGTGCAGACGCGTCCGCCAGAGGGCCCACAGCGACGCCTGCGCTCTTGTCGATTGATGTCGCGACCCCATAGTTATGCGTCGAGAAGTGTGTGACTATCTGAGGGACGCCGTCTTCGAAGACTGTGAAATCTGAGCGTTGCAGATCGGTTATGGGTCGACCATTTCGGTCAAGCACTCGAACATCGATCGGCACGGCTGTGACGCCGGTGCGAACCTGCCCACGATCCTGGAGCGGGGTCGAGACGATGCCATCGGTGACAAGCAGCGACAGCAGAGCTAGTAGCACCTGACCGTTTGCCATGTCGCAGTCCGCCGTTCGAACGAGTATACCTCAGCAGCAGGCACTCTACGGTTATGCGGCCGTGTATATCGGATGACTGGGGAGCATTGGGGGTTTATGTCACCCGTACGCATTCTTGAGGGCAGAACGAGTCCGCGCCTTCGAAGGTGACGGCCAGTGCGGTGTCGGCAGGCTCGAACATCGTGCGCGTTGCCAGCTTTTTCATGCCGAGCCCCGGTCGCTCACACACAAATGCTCAATCGTAGTCTGCCGCATCTTGTGTAGAACTTTCCAGGCGGAGTCAGGACTGCCGAGCACGGCCCAGCAGGTCACTCAGAATCTCGACGAACACCTTGAAGGGAATAGCGCCGGACTGGCGTCTGGTCACCTTAAGCCGGCCGTCCTGTTCTATCGTACCGAACAGGAATGTGGGCGTACCGGTGATGCCCAGCAGTGTGGCCTGAGCCACGTGCTCGCGAACCGTCCCAGCGGTTTCACCCTGCATGCACCTGCGAAATCGACCTGGGTCCAGGTTAATGCGTCCTGCCCTGCTGTAGAGGCTCTCTTCGCTATCTATACTCTTTAGCAGGGGCACGAATAGTGCGTCGTGCATCTCCCAAAACTTACCCTGCTGCCCACCGCATTCAGCTGCCTCCGCTGCCCGGAGCGCTAACCGATGCTTCGCTTCGAGTGGTAGGTGGCGGAAGCCAAATTTCACCCGTCCGCTGTCAATATACTCCTTCTTGATGGCGGGGAACGTTTTGACCGCAAAGGAACCACAGAAAGGGCACTGAAAATCCGAGTAGACAAGAATCGCTATCTTCGCATCAGAGTGGCCACTTAAGGCACCGACGCCCAGTGGAATGGGATCGGTTGGAATTGAGGCGTTGGCCTGACCTCGATCAGAACGACGATCGATCGGTTTTGTGAGTTGCGGTTCGTTCCGAATCTGCGAGCGAATGGACACTACTGCCCACACGAACACGCTAGACGCGGCAATCATCGCCAGAGCGGCGGTGACATCGAGAACCGCTCGCCACCCTATCCTGTCAACGCGCAGAAACATAACAGGCTGATTCCAGTATTGATGTCACGACTGGCCCACAGGTTTAACAGGCTGTTGCAACGTGAAGCCTGAAGCAAAGAGGAAACAGCACATCGAAGCCATTGCCACATCGGCCCGAATCTTCGAGGTGTGCCTTTTCCCTTGTCCCTTCCCGGTTGCTGCGTTTCCAGCAACCTGTCAAACGGCAAGTCAGTGAACAGTGAGTTATACGTCCAACATGAATACTCTGCGTCAGCCCATGAGTTCTCTAACAGCCGCCCTCACCCCAGTTGAAACCGTCACACCCGCAGGAGAAGTCAGATACTGTCCCTGCGTCACAACTGAAATCGCCAAGGAAGCCAACCCAGAACTCTTCATAGCACTCAGGATTACATGGGTCAAAGTCCGGACACTCTTCGTTGACAAGCCAGTCCACGAATCGTCCCGATTCACAGTCGCGCACACAGGCTTCGAAGGCGCTATTGCAGTATTCGTTGCCTAGACCCTCCGGATCCTCATGTTCGGTGAAGTCGCACGTTCCATCGGCCTCCCAACCAAAAAACGTGGAGGTGTCGCAAGTGCAATCATAGTTGCTATCCCAGAAATCGCAGAAGTCTGGAACGTATTCCCAGTCGGAGGCTATTAAGCGGGACTCCATCAAGGCAAAGCTTGCCCCAAGAAGTAGGATGAACGATAGGCTACGGAAGGTGCTCGATCTTCTCATATCGCCTCCTCACCGGACGATGTAACCGAGAGTCACGTTGTACCCGGCGGCTCGGCGGAGCGCAAGGCTTCTGGTACCGCTCCGGTACCAGGTTTCTTAGTAGGGCCGTTCGCCCTTATCATGGCGGCCCGCACGAGACGACGAAGGACGCTCGCAACAGATTCTTCAGTACTTAGTGCCACGCTACGAAGGAACCGATATTCCCTATCGGTCACCCTAAAATGCACCTGGTGGCTGATTGGCACCGTGCTACCCTCGCTCTCTGGCCGGCTCTACTGCACACACACTTCTAGCTGAAGCCTGTGCGCACCAAGCTGTGCGTGCCGAGTACCTGTGGCTTCGCGCTTCTTCGCCCTTGGAGTCGGGCGACAGGCTCAATTCTGGTCGTGACGTGAACGAACCGCCGCAAACATTACAGATCAGGACTGCCGGTGTTGGCCGGGAAGCAAGTGCCCAACCTAGAGAAGCTCACAGCGACCGAAGCGGCGGTTCGCCCATACGGGTCGCGAATGCTGATGGCCGAGAGCGGCGTGGTGCCGCAACTCACTTCCAAACTCGCGCGCTGGCCCGCGAGCCGATCGAACAGCAACAGGCCAATCTTCCCGGATGTCGTAAGCGAGACGACCCTGTCCTGCGCAAACGCGATACGGTCGGCCACCGCCACGTCTACAGCTACGTTCGGCGACGGCGGCACAAAGAAATCCTGTTCACTGAGAGCTGTGCCCCGCGGCGTCATGACCGCGATACGTCCGGATGTCGCACCAGGCGGCACGGTCGTCCCGATCTGCGTCGCCGTGGCTGAGGCTAATGCGGCATAAGTCACATTGAAGCTGACGTTGTTATTGTTGGCGACGATCTCGAACGCTGATCCGCTGATGGTGACCGAGGTCCCGGGAACGGCGATGGTGGTCGACAGTCCGCTGATTGCTGGCGCCGGCACGGAACCAATGGTGAATGTCGCAGTCGTGGAACCGTTGGGAGTCGTGATCGAGAGCTGACCGGAAGTGGCTCCGGACGGGATCGTGACCACCAGCGTGTTGGCGGTTGCCGACACGACGGTGGCAGCGGTGCCATTGAACGTCACGGTGTTCTGACTGAGGGTCGTGCTGAACCCAGTGCCATGAATCGTCACGGACCCGCCAATCGGACCCGCGTTCGGCGTGAACTCGATGATCGCGACTTGCGTCGGTCCGGTACGCGAAATGCTCGTGAGATTGCCGACCGCGTCGTAGGGTAGGTGGCTGCGTCGCCGTTTTGATCAATCACGCCGACGAGACGACCGAGCTCGTCGTAGATGTAGCGGATCGTCCCGCCTTGCGCAGCGAGGGAGATCCCAATCAGCCACGCCAACGGAAGAATTGAACAGCACCTGAGGAATCTGAGGACCATCGGGTACTCCCGCACGACAGCAGTGAGCTGCCGTAACCAACGTCAGGAATCACCACCCGCTGTTCTCAGCTCGCGGCGTGATAGTCGAGCAGGACGGGGACTTTTGTCAACGGGTAAAACGCTGACCAGTAAAGATTGACGCGGTGTTTACGGCGTCCGCGCACACCCCCACTTAGTTGAGAACAACGTCGAAAAATGCGCTACCGAACAGGGACCGCCTCATCTGGCAAGGTGCCAGGCAAGAAGTGACCAAGTGAGGTCGCGGACACGTCATTCCGCCATCCGCCGCAGCCGCTCGATCGCGCGTCGCAACGATCGTCCTCGTTTCGTCATGTCTGCCCATAAATCCCCGACCTCAGCGACGCGCCGGCTCATGTTGCGCAGCGTGAACGTCCTCGGACCGACCTCGCCCTGCTCGAGCTCTTTCCACGTGCAGGGCGCCGACACGGGCGCGCCCGCCTTCGCGCGCACGGTATACGCGGCAGCGAACGTCGCGCTGTAGCCGTTTCTTCCGGTGTCGACGTAGATCCGCCCGCGCCGATCGACCTTGCTGAATTCCTGCGTCAGGTGCTTCGGATCGCGCTTCACGAGCAGCGTTCCGACGGCATGCCCGAAACCGGCGACCTGACCGAAGCCGGCCTTGCCGTCGAGCGGGACGACGATGTGGTAGCCCTTCGAGCCAGACGTCTTCACCCAGCTCGGGAGACCGAGCTCGTCGAGGAGATCGCGCACGGCGAGCGCCGCGCCGCGGAGGACGTCCGGCTCATCTTCCGTAGACGGATCGAGATCGAAGACGCAGATGTCGGGCTGAAACAGGTTCGGCGCCCGAGAGGGCCAGACGTGGAGCGTGATGCAGTTCTGGTTGGCGACCCACAGCAGCGATTGCGTGTCGGTGACGATCGGATGATGCACGGTGCCATCCTTCTTCGGCACCTCGACGCGCTCGAGCCACTTCGGGAAACCCTTCGACACGTCCTTGTGCATGAAGCCCTTCTGGCCGATGCCGGCGGGATATCGCTCCATGGTGATCGGACGCGCGCGGAGGTGCGGCAGCATCGCAGGCGCGATCGTCTCGTAGTACGCCGCCAGCTCCCCCTTGGTGATCCCGTCGTCGGGGAAAAGAATCTTCTCGGGGTGGGTGATCACGGGTGCTTCCCTGGCGACGCGGCGCGGCATATCCAATCATGACCTCGTCGCGCATAAGAATGCCCTGAAACAAGTCGGCCGGTACGAAATCCTCGCCGTCATCGTCGTCGGCGGCACGGGCGAGGTGTATGCTCAGTCAACAGCGATTCGGTCACTCACGCGTACATCGGGAGCCACCCATGGTCCGCCGAACCGTCATCGTCCTCACGCTGTGCGTGACTGCTCTCCTCCAGGCGAGGGAGCAGCAGCCGCCGCCGCCGCGAGACCTCTGGAACGAGGTGTTCGCGAAACGGCAGGGGCGGGAATTCCCGCACAACCAGTTCCTGGCCGAGGCGATCAAAGGGAGACAGCCCGGGAAGGCTCTCGACATCGGCACGGGAGAAGGCCGCAATGCCTTGTTCCTCGCGGGCCAGGGATGGGAGGTCACCGGCTTCGACATCTCCGACGTGGGCGTCAGGATGGCGCGCGACGAAGCAAAGGAGAAGGGTTAGCCAGAAAGGATAAGTAAAACGAGTCGGCTCCTCGGGCCGCTAGCGGCAACCTGACGACTGGTAGCCCCAGGCACCGTAGATGTACGGCAGGCGCGCGTTGAGCGCCGCCCGGTCGGCAGGAGAACTTTCGGCGAGCAGCCGGCTGAGGAGAGCCGGGAAGAACCGGCCGTGCTTCTTCAGCGTCGGGATATCGTTCTTCAGGATCGCGTCCCTGAACTCCTGGAGCCGTTCCGCCGTGACCAGCTCCATGCGACCCACGAACACGCGAGTGACCGATTCAGGCTTGGGAGTCATCGTCAGCGGCAGGATCTGATCGACCGACCGGCTGGGCATGATGTAAAACAGCCGCGCACCTTCCTCGAACCACGAGTCACGCCACGTCGCGACCATCGCCGCGGCCTCCTTCGGATAGAGGCCATGACCGATCAGGATCTTCTCGACCGCCTGGCTCACCGGCGCGCGTCCGGCGACCGCGCGTCGACTGAACGTGGCTTCGCTCGCGGCAACGTCCCGGGCCTCGTAGGTCTTCGTTCCTCGCAGGTTCTCGAAGAACACGATCGAGCCCAACTTTGCGCCTTCGGGGTTCCGGACGAGCACCTTGTCACCCGCTGAAATCGTCGCCTCGACGGGCGGAGTGAAGTTGGCGACGCCGCGGTAGAACAGGTACTTCTCGGTCTGCGCGCCCACCCGGATCGGTGCGGCATCGGTCTCCCGCGCGGCGTAATAGTGGGAGGCGCCCGGCTCGGTGCGGAAGTCCGGCTTCGCGCCCGGGAGGACCTTCACCGCCCTCCACTGAGCCGACCCTTCGAAGGAGGAACGGGCCAGCGCTTCGGTGGTCACTTCTTCCGGCTGCACCACGGCGTCAGGGAACCATTCGGTGATGGCCCCGCGCCGGAAACGCACGCTGACGTCCACGGTCGTGTCGCGGGGCGAGTAGAAGTAGAGGACCGGCGTCTCCATGCGGACGAAGGCCTCGAGGGAATCCTTGGGTCCGCGCCTGGCGCGCCTGACGAAGCACGGGAGATCGGATTGACCGTAGACGGTGTGCCACAGGACCGGCCGGCCGTCCGCGCCGGCCACGGAGGTGAACGTGCCCCATTCGTGAACGGTCAGCGCTTGCGGGTCTCGCGCTGGTCCGGGATCGCGTGCCGTATTGGCGGCCGTGACGGCGACGAGCGTCGCCACGCCAAGCAGGACAGCCATTAGAGAAAAGCGGCGGCGCATGTTCGTCCTCCCGCACGGCCGGTGTCACGACGCGTGGCTTGAAGCCAGTGATCACTATCAGGATACCACCGTGTTCCCCGGGTGCCTCCTGACGACGCTCTGCGGCGGCGTGTCGGGCCGAAGCGCGAGCAATCGAGGATGTCGTAGTTTGCTGTTTCCGGTCCACTCGATGAACCCCACCTGGACGACGATCTCGGGGCGTACCCAGTGCGCGCGCAGGCGTGGCAGTCCGACGGCTTTCGTGAACGGCGCCTTCTCGATCGTGAGCGCATCGAGGCGTGCGCGCAAATCGAGCAGCAGCCTGGTGTCGAAACCGGTTCCGATCTTTCCCGCAAACACCAGATCGTTGTTCTCGTAGAAGCCCACCAGCAGCGCGCCGAGGCCCACCCGTTTGCCCTGCGGATCCGTGAACCCGCCAACGACCAGGTCCTGCGTGAGCTCGCACTTCATCTTCAGCCAGTGCTTCGAGCGGCGATGCTCGTACGTGGAGCCGAGCCGCTTGGCGATCACGCCCTCCCAACCCTCGTTGCAGGCGCGCTCCCATGGCCTCTCATCGTCGAGCAGCGGCACGCGCTCGAGCGGCGCTCGAAATGGCAGCGCATCCAGCAGCGCGCGACGTTCCTCGATCGCCAGACCGGTGACATCCCGATCGAGCCACATGATGTCGAAGACGTGGTAGATAACCGTCCCTCCGGGCCAGGTAACCTCACCATCCAGAATCACGTCGTCGAACGGGAGGCTGGTGATGGCCTGGACGATGGCCGGGTTGTGCTGGGGCAGGCGATTGCGGGACAGCAGGCGGACGTCCGGACCGTGCTTGAACGCCAGCAGCCGGATGCCGTCGTACTTGCGCTCGAAAATCCATTCGGGACCGGTGAAACGGTCCTGTGTGAGGGTCGCCGCCATCGGCACGACCCACTCGGGAAAAGCTTTCGTCAACGTGACCTCGCCAAGCTCGGCCGGATGTATTATCCGCCCATGACATTTGAGTCTAAACGCCACCCGTTCCACACCTCCGTGCTGGCGCTGCTGGTCGCGATCACCGTCGCGTATGCCGTGCCCACGGCACAGCCGGCCGCCAGGAAAGCGCTCACGGCGGAAGACTATTCCAGGTGGCGCAGCATCACTGGCCCGGAGATTTCGGGCGATGGAAAGTGGGTCACATACGCCCTCCAGCTGACAAACACGGTGCCCGCTGAAGCGAAGCCGGTGCTGCATCTGTTGAAGCTCGAGACCGGCGAGGACGTGAGCGTCGCGAATGCCACCGGTGGCGTGTTCTCGCCCGACTCGCGCTGGCTCGCGTACCAGGTCGATCCCAACCCTGGCCGCGGCGGACGCGGCCGCGGACGTGGGGGCAACCAGACTCCCGAGGGTGACAATCCGCCGGCTGCCACACCTCCCGACGCAGGCGGAGCCCCATCTTCAGCGCCGCAAGGTGGGCGCGGCGCAGCCACGACGCCACCGCCACCTCCCCGCCGCGTCGAGCTGCGCAACCTGACGGACGGCACGGTGCGGGCCTGGCAGGACATCCAGACCTTCGCGTTTTCCGCATCGTCCATGCATCTGTTCCTGAAGCGGCGACCGCCGACGCCTGCGGGAGCGGCCGGCGGCGGCCGCGGAGCTGGCGCGGCGCCGGGAGGCGGTGCCCCCGGCGGTGGCGGCGCGCCCGCTGCGGGCGGCGCGGCGGACGGTCCGCGCGGAACCGACGTCATCCTGCTGGATCTGCGGACCGGGCGTCACCAGCTGCTCGGCAGCGTGGCCGACATCGCCTTCAACAAGAAAGGCGACCTGCTCGCGTTCACGGTTGACGCGAACCCGAAAGACGGCAACGGCCTCTTCGTCTTCGATACGAAGACCGGCCGCATCAACGACGCTCGACAACGACGCGCGCCAGTACAACAGGTTGACGTGGAGCGACGACGGGGACGCGGTGGCGGTGCTCAAGGGCGCCGACGTCGAAAAGATGCGCGAGCGGAACAACGTGCTGCTTGCGTTCGCCGACGTCTCGGCGGCGTTGCCTGGCGTGGAACAGGACGGCTCGGATCCGGCGAGTGCCGCGGTCCTCGATCCGGCGAAAGCCGCCGGCTTCCCCGCGGGCTGGGTCATCAGCGATCGCGCCGCGATGACGTGGAGCGCCGACAGGAAACGAGTCTTCTTCGGCATCAAGGAGCAGGTCGCGGCGCCGGAGGCCGGCGCACGGAAGAGCACAGACGAATCCCCGGACGTCGACGTGTGGAACACCGGAGACGAACGAATTCAGTCGGTGCAGATGATTCGCGCCGACCAGGATCGGAATTTCACGTTCCGCCAGGCCTTCGATGTCTCCGCGACGAAGTTCGTCAAGCTCGCGGACGCAACCATGAGAGACCTGGACATCGCGCAGGACGGACGATGGGCGGTCGGGCGCGATACGCGCGGATACATTCACGACCACAAGCGGCCGGCGGCCGATCTCTACCGGGTCAACACGACGACGGGCGAGCGGACGCTGATCGTCAAGAACCAGATCATCAACACCTCGACCGGCAACCATACGTTCGGCATCTCGCCGAACGGTCACTACTTCCTGTACTGGAGAGAGAACAAGTACCAGGCATACGACCTGGATGCGGGCGTCACGAAAACGCTCGGGAACGGATCGGCGGTGAGCTTCGTCGACCTGGAGTTCGATCGCCCCGGACCCAAGCCTGCCTACGGCATCGCCGGATACACGGAGGACGGCAAAGCCGTCATCGCGCAGCATCGATACGATCTCTGGCTGCTCCCGCTCGACGGCTCGGCGCCGAAGAACCTGACCAACGGAACGGGCAGCAAGAGCGAGATCCGGTTCCGTTACGTGCGAACCGAGCCGCCCGAGACGCCGGGGCCCCCTGGCCAGCCTGGCGGCGGCGGCCCAGGCGGCGGCCGCGGCGCTCAGCCGCGTGAGGCGATCGACCTGTCGAAACCGGTGACGCTCTCCGCGTACGGCGAGTACACCAAGAAGGCGGGCTTCTACGAGCTCTCGAACGGTCAGCTGAGAGAGCTCGTCTACGAGGATGCGTCGTTCAGCACGCCGTCGAAAGCCGCGAAGTCCGACAAGTATCTGTTCACGCGTCAGACCTTCGTGGAGTTCCCCGACCTGCGGGTCTCGGGGCTGGACTTCAAGGACGCGAAGAAGATCACCGACGCGAATCCACAGCAGGCGGACTTCATGTGGGGTCGCCGCGTCCTGTTCGACTTCAAGAACAAGGACGGCGTGCGGCTGCAGGGCATCCTCGCGCTGCCAGACGACTACAAGCCGGGCGAGCGCCGGCCGATGATCGTGACGTTCTACGAGAAGAACTCGCAGAACATGCACCGCTACAGCGCACCGTCGTATCTGACCGGCATGGGATCGTCACCGATCGAGGCGGTCAGCCGCGGCTACATCACGATGCTGCCTGACATCCACTTCCGGACCGGGGCGTCGCACAGCGACATGCTCGAGTGCGTCGAGGCCGCGACCCGCAAAGTGATCGACATGGGCTACGCGGATCCGAAGCGCATCGGCATCACCGGCCACAGCTACGGCGGCGAAGGCGCCGCCTTCATCGGCACGCAATCGAAGATGTTCGCGGCGGTCGGCATGGGCGCGGGCGTCACGGATCTGTTCTCCGACTTCAGCCAGAACTGGGGCTGGTCGTACCAGGTGTCGGGCGGCAGCGGCGCGAACGGGTCCGACTACTACCTGTACAGCCAGGGTCGCGAGGGCGTGTCACCCTGGGACAACCCCGACATGTATCACTTCGAATCCGCGCTGACGCACGTGCCGAAGGTGACCGCGCCGTTCCTGATCATGCACGGCACCGCTGATCCCACGGTCTCGTTCACGAACGGGCTCGGCTTCTACAACGCGCTCCGGTTCAACGGCAAGAAAGCCGTGCTCCTGGCGTATCCGGGCGAGGGGCACGGGCTCCGCGGCATCGCCAACCGGAAGGATCTGACGATCCGCTTCTTCCAGTTCTTCGATCACTACCTGAAGGGCGCGCCGGCGCCGAAGTGGCTGACCGATGGGGTGCCGTTCCTCATGAAGGACGTGAAGGATACTGGCACACAATAGAGTCACCAATCACCGAGTTCGTTGCGGCAGCTGGCCGGAGCGGGGCAGTCGCCTCGGGCCTCCCGCTTCGCGCCGGGGAAAACGGGCGCTCCGCGCGTGGGCTCACGATGCCGGCGTCGGCTCGGGTTTTCCGTGCGCCGGCGAACAATCGGTTGGGCGGCCGGGCGATTCGCGCGGCAGTGGCGAAAGCGGCGCCTCCGCCGGTCGGTTTCGCTGCGCACCCGTTTTACCCACTTCGGTGATCCCGGCGCTCAAGGTCGGCCCGATCCGACCGCCCCGCTCCGGCTTGTGTGTTGCCGCAGTCGGTCCCGTCAGCCTTCCAGTCGCTGACGACGACACTCTGAATCACTATTGTCCGCGGGCTCGCGGACACAGGCGGAGCGATCCGTTCAAGAGAAAGTCGTAGAGGGGTCAGATCTTGTATTTCAACATTACTTGACATGTTGAAATACAAGGACTCTGACCCCTTTTCAGCAGCCGGCCTGGCGCAGGTCCGCTTCGATGGCGGCGTGTCCTTTCTTTCGCGCCCACTCGAGCGGCGCCCAATCACAGGAGAAGCGAGACGAGAGATTGCCTCAACAGGAGTAGGAGAGGCAGGAGCACCCTGATCAGGGTTCCCTCTCCTCGCTTCTCCTGCTCGTTCTCTTGTTCTCGCGGCCTCTGCTCTCCTGTGGCAGTTTCGAGCGATTTCTCGAGCTCGGCCCAGCTCTGAAAGCCGGCCTGACGCGCGACGAGCAGCTTCGCGTGAGGCAGCGCGAAGTAGCCGTCGGGCTTCTCGGATTCGGGAATGGCGCCGAGCCGCTGCCGCACGCTCGCTCGCAGGGAGTCCCACGTGATCGTCGTCTCGTTGTGCCTCTGCAGACGCGCGATCGCGCCGGCGTGCCCGCTTTCGAACGCGAACAGCAGATCCTCGGCCTGCCGCTCGTACCGCTGCACATCAGGTGACGAGGGCGCGGGTGCGGGCGCGCTCAACAGCGTCGCGTTGCTCGCGCCGAGCTTCCTGGCGACCTCGAGCATGCCGCGGTTGAGCGCCCAGTCCGCGGCCGTTCTCCCGGCCTTGTTCCGGAGTGATGGATCCGCGCCGTGCGACACGAGCAACTCGACGATCTCCAGCGCGTGTGTCTCGTCATCCGGCAGCCACCAGAGCGGCGTGGTCCCGTCCTCGGCGACGAGCCGGGCAAGTTCAGGCTTCTCACGCAGTAACTCGCGCAGCCGATGGACGACGCCCACCCAGACCAGCGTCCACACGTTGCGGCTGTACCGGCTGAGCAGCCGGATCATCTCCCGCTTGTCGCCGTAGGAGGCCCAACCGATCGGCGTGCCGCCATAGGCGGTCTCCACCGGATCCACTTCGGCGCCGCGCTCGATCAGCAGTCTCGCAACGCGGAGCGCGTTGTTCCCTGCCGCGTGGTGCAGCGGCCGCTGCTTCTGGGCGTTCTCCACTTCAATCGGCGTCCCCAGGTCCAGCAGCAGCGCGACGACGTCGGCGCGGTCCTTCTCGGCGGCGGCTGAGATCGCGTCGGGAGCCGTGAGGTATTCGGGGTGCTTCCTCAAGTGCGCATGGATTTCATCCCGGTCCATCCGGAAGCAGGCCTCGATGAACTGTTCTCTGTCGCTGAGGACGTACGGCGTCGGCGTGGCGCCGTAGCGACGAGGAGTTCGCACATCTCCGTGAGGCCGAGGAGCTGCGCGTCCTGATAGAGCGTCGTCTTCGGCTTGAACTTCGGATGACGTGACGTCAGCGCGTTCGGACTCGCGCCATGGGAGAGCAGCCAGCCGGCGAGCTCGAGGTCGTTCTTGTGCACCGCGACGCGCAGCGTGAAGTACGCCCCAGGCCCATACCCGCCCATGTCGAGCATCGACCAGTTCGGATCGTCCCAGGCGGCCGCCTGATCGGTCTTGCGCGTGTGCGCGTAGACCAGCTCCAGCCACCAGATCATGTCGCCGCTGAAGTGCGTGTTGTAGAGGACCTGGATGTCGAACGGCTTCGCGCCGCGTTCGAGCAGCAGTTGAAACAGCGCCGCGGCCTGCGGTTGGCGCGGCGAATCCTGTTCGCCTTCGCCGGCGACGCCGACGAGCGCCGTGTAGCGCGCATCACCGGCCATGTAGTAGTCGTTCGGGTTCGCGCCGTTGTCCAGAAGAAGACGCGCGATCGCGACCGCGTTGTCGATGGTCGGCTGATGCGTGAAGCGCGTGAATGCGAGATAGAGGATCGGCGTCCAGCCCCTCGATCCGCCAGGTTCGCGCGCCGCCTCTGGACGCTCGGCCAGAATGCGCCCGACGTCTTCGAGCTCGCCAGACACGATGGCGGTGTAGAGACTGTCTCGTGCGATCTCCGGGTGCTGCGCGAGGAACCGCTGGGCCGCACGGTCGTGCATCCGGTGATCGCCCTTGCCGTGAATGTGCGTGTCCCAGCAGGCGAACGACAGGAAGTTGGCAACGCGCTCCTCGTGGGTGCGTCCGCCGGAGACGGCCAGGAGCTGATCCCCGGCCTCGTGGCAGCCGCTGCCGGGTCGATCGCCGGGCGACCGTGTCCTTCAGCGCCAGCCAGCTCTCGTGCCCGTGCTCGCGCGCGAGGGCGTGTTGAACCTCGCGCAGCCCGGCTTCGGGTCGCGCGTTCGGGTACGCGCGACGCAACCGTTCCCGCGCCGCGGGATCGCCAGCGCGCAACGCCTGCAGCCAGCGCTTCGCTTCCTTCCTGAAATTGTCCAGGGTGCTCATGAGACCTTCCTTCCGTTCGTGCCCGCGACAACGCGCAGGTCAAGCCTGGCGTCCGCTTACTTCAGGCCGGAAGAAGGTTCGTGTTGTCAGGCGAACCCGGATGGGTGGGAGACAGGCTCCCTTGCCGCGGACAGGAGGCGCCCCAGAGCGCGCTGCCATCAGTGTCGAGCAACGGCGCCCGACTGTCAAATGGGTAACCCGGGAGCAACTCCTGACCGCTGAATCGGCTGCGCTCGAGGAGCCCTTCCGATCCGTCCTCGTCGTCGGCGAGCCTCGCTCGGGAAAGACGAGCTTCGTGATGCTGCTGGCACGCCGCGCCGCCGCGCGCGGCTGGAACGTGTTCGAAGCCAGCGCGGCAAACCTCATGGCCGGCCAGCAGTACTTCGGTCAGCTGGAGGAGCGGGTGCAGCGCCTGACCAGAGAGCTGGCGGTCGAAAAACGCGTGCTCTGGTACGTCCCGGACTTCCAGCAGCTCGCCTCGAGCGGGACACACGTCGGCCAGGCCGCAAGCATTCTCGATCAGGTCTACCCGGCGATGACCTCCGGCCGCATCGTGGTCGTCAGCGAGACGACGACCACGTCGCTGACGACGATTCTGCAGCGCCGGCCGGCGCTCAGGAGCGGCCTGGAGCTGGTCAGGCTGCGGGCGCTGAACGACGCCGAGGTCAATCAGCTCGCAGCTGACTTTGCCTCGCGTGTCTCCAGCGCTTCGGGCATTGCCATCGACTCCGGGGTGCTGGAAACGTCCATGCACCTCGCGCGGCACTACCTCGGTACCACCCAGATGCCGGGCGCGGCGCTCGACCTCCTGCGGCTCACCTCGCAACGCGTGCTGGCGCACGGACGTGACCGCTTGCGCCGCGAGGACGTGCTCGCAACGCTGTCACAGCTCACCGGCATGCCGCAGCTCGTGCTCGACGACCGCGAGCGCGTCGACCTCGCTGCACTCCGGAAGTTCTTTTCCTCACGCGTCATCGGTCAAGACGAGGCGGTCGAAGTCGTCGTCGATCGGATCGCCATGCTCAAGGCCGGCCTCACCGATCCGGGCAAGCCGATCGGCGTGTTCCTGTTCGCGGGGCCGACGGGAACGGGCAAGACGGAGCTCGCGAAAACGCTCGCGGAGTTCCTGTCTGTCAAGAGGCGGCGCGTCCTCCCCAGCCGTGGCGATTGTCTCGGGCTTCGGCGCGGCGTGGATCCTCGAACGCGAAGTGGGTCTCCACCTGCTCGAGTACGAGAGCACCAACGACGAGTCGGCTCGCGCGGTCGTCCGTGTCACAGTGGTCCCCACCCCCGACGTCCTGCCAGACGGCGCGGCGGAAAAACATTCGGCCCTGCTCGCCGAGTTGAACAAGGCGAAGATGGCCGCGACGGTGATTCGACGCTACCGCCTCGGCTCGTCATCGCTCATCCGCGACGTGGGACGAGGCTGGCGCACCGGCCGTCCCGAGCTCGTCCTCGAAGGTCACTTCGACCTGCTGGCCGATGTGCTGACGAGCACCTGACCAATTCGAACTCTCGAGTCGGACGGCCCGTCTAACGACCTGAGTCGAGTCGCACAGATGGACAGCTTCCGGCAGGACGTCCAGTACGGGTTCAGATCCCTCCTCAGAAACCCCGGCTTCGCAGCCGTTGTCGTGCTGACGCTCGCCCTCGGGGTCGGAGCGAACACCGCTATCTTCAGCGTGCTTCGCGCCGTCGTGCTGCGCGACCTGCCGTATCACGACGCGGACCGCATCGCGGTGATGTGGACGAGAAACATCCGCCAGAATCTGCCGGACGGCTCCTCGTATCTGAACTTCCGCGACTGGAAGGATCAGAGCCGGACGTTCCAGGACATGGCGGCGTACGTGCGGCCGGAGTTCACGCGCGGGACGCTGACGGGCGGACCCGGCGCCGAACGGATCCACATGGGTCAGGTCGGACCCGGGTTCTTTCAGCTGCTGGGCACGCCGCCGCTGCTCGGCCGCACGTTCGAAGCCGGCGACTTCACGCCGACGACACGCACGGTCGTCATCAGCCACAGCCTGTGGCAACAGCGGTTCGGCGCCGATCGCGCGGTGATCGGCCGGAAGATCGAGTTCAGCGGCATGAACGTCGAGATCATCGGCGTCATGCCGCCGGAGTTCGAACTGCCGACCGCCGACGTTCAGCTCTGGCAGCCCCTCTTCTTCGACAAGCAGTGGCAACAGGAGCCAAGCCGCGGCTGGGACGCCCTGGTCGTCCTTGGCCGGCTGGCACCCGGCGCGACGATTGCGTCGGCGCGCGCGGAAATGGACACGATTTCCGCCGGGCTGCGCGAGCGGTATCCGAACACCAACGCAGGCCTCGGCGTGCTGACGGATCCGCTGACGGATCGCGTCATCGGGCAGACCACCGAGCGGTCCTTGTGGCTGCTGTTCGCCGCGGTGGGGTTCGTGCTGCTGATCGCGTGCGCCAACGTCGCCAACCTCGTGCTCGCGCGCTCGGCCAGACGTCGTCACGAGTTCTCGCTGCGCACCGCGCTCGGCGCGAGCCGGGTGCGGCTCGTCCGTCAAGCCCTGACCGAGAGCATCGTACTGGCCGCACTCGCTGGAACGGTCGGCTTGTTCCTCGCCTGGGCCGGGACGATCGGGCTCCGGTACCTGGCGCCCGGTGCGCTCCCGCGCGCCGCAACCATCGACATGGATGCGAGCGTCGTGCTCTTCCTGCTGGCGGCGTCGCTTGGCAGCGGCGTGATCGCCGGACTGCTCCCGGCGTTGCAGTTGTCCACGACGAAGCCCGCCGAGGTGCTCCGCGAGGACGGTCCGCGGTCGCTGGGCGGACGCGGCGGTCATCGTCTTCGTCAGGCGCTCGTGGTCGCCGAGATCGCGCTGGCGGTGATCCTGCTGTCGGGCGCCGGTCTGCTCATCCGCAGCTTCGAGCGCGTTCAGTCGGCCAATCGCGGATTCGATTCCAGCAACGTGCTGCTGCTGCAGGTCGACCTCGGCGATCCGTACGATAACGTCGCCAAGATCGCGGCGTTCTACAACGAGGCGATTCGCAGGCTTCGCTCGCTGCCCGGCGTGGTCGCCGTCGGCGCCGTCAGCGACTTCTTCATCCATCGTCAGCCCGATTATCGGGTTGCGCTCGAAGGTCAGCCGCCGCAGCGGCCGGAGGATCCCGCGCCCCCGCTGACCGAAGACCAGGTCCTGCCCGGCTATTTCGAAGCCATGCGCATCCCGCTGCTCCGCGGCAGGCTGTTGCAGGACTCCGACCTCGCGCAGGGCGCCGAGCAGGTCGTCGTGATCAACGAGGAGATGGCCAGGCGCTTCTGGCCCGGACAGGATCCGGTCGGCCAGCACCTGAAGTACGGGCTGGATCCCGGTAGCAAGAATCCGTGGAAAACCGTCGTCGGCGTGGTGGCGGACATGCGGCGGCAGCGACTGGACGAGCGCGCGATTCCCTACATGTTCCAGCCCGGTGTCAATCGCCAGATGGACATCGCCGTGCGGACCATGAACGATCCGGATCGATTGCGGGAAGCGATCCGCGCCGAAATGCGCGCGCTCGATCCGGGCGTCCCGCCCTACGGGATCATCACGGTTGAGCAGCGACTGGGTCGCACGGTCGCCCTGCGAAAACTGCAGACGATGCTGCTGGTCGCGCTCGCGGGTGTCGCGTTGATCCTCGCGATGATCGGGGCGTATGGCGTCATCCACCAGTCGGTCGCGGCACGGACGCAGGAGATCGGCATTCGGATGGCGCTTGGCGCGAACGCGGCCGCGGTCCTGAAAATGGTTCTCGCGAGCGGCATGACGCCAGCCGTGGTCGGGCTGGTGCTGGGGCTGCTGGGATCGTTCGTCCTGAGCAGGACGATCGCGACGTTTCTCTACGAGACCAGCGCGCTCGATCCCGCCATCTACGCGGTCGTCACGGTGACGCTACTCGCCGTCACGACGCTCGCGTGCCTGGCGCCAGCCAGGCGCGCGGCGAAATTCGACCCCATGGTGACCCTGCGTCACGGTTGACATTGCCGATTGGGGATTGCGGACTGCCGATTCCCATTGCGGATTGCGGATTGCGGATTGATTGGCGATTGGGGATTGATTGCGGACTGGTTGCGGATTGCGGATTGGTCGCGGATTGCGATTCGGCTAATCGACAATCCGCAATCAATCCCCAATCCACAATCAACCCGCAATCACCAATCCGCAATGGGAATCGGCAATCCGCAGTCTGCAATCCGCAATCGGTTATTCGGAACGGAGGGCGACCAGTGGGTCGACGCGCGCTGCACGGCGCGCGGGGAGCCAGCACGCCACGAAGCCTACCACGCCGAGAATCGTGGCCGCCCCAACGAACACGAGCGGATCGCGGGCTTGGACCTCGAAGAGGAAGCTCTGGACGGTCCGCGCGAGGTACCACGCGCCGGCCAGGCCCACCACCAGGCCTAGCCCGATCGATAGCGCGCCCTGCTTGACGATCAAGCCGGACACATCAGCCGCGGTCGCGCCAAGCGCGACGCGGACGCCGATCTCGTGCGTGCGCAGCCGGACGATGTACGCCATGACACCGTAGACGCCCGTCGCGGCGATGGCGAGCGCGAGGACGCCGAAGATCGTCATCAGGAGCATGTTGAAGCGCCGTGAAGCGGACTGTCGCCACGCGCTCGTCTCCAGCGATTCGATAGTGTCGATCGGACGGCCCGGCACCATCTCGAAAAGGCACGACTTCACGGCGGCAATCACGGGAGCCTGTTCACCCGCGATTCGAATCGTGAGCGTCCCGCTTGAAAAGGCGTCCGCCTGCGCGAACGGAATGAACAGCTCGGGGACCGGGGGCACGGCCGGGCCGCGATGGCGCATGTCGTTAGCGACGCCGACGATTTCGTACGTGGCCTTGTTGAACACGAGCCGTTGGCCGACTGGATCGGTCCCGCCGAAAAACCGTCGGGCGGTGGCCTCGTTGACCACGCCAACCAGCGTCGATGAGGAGGTATCCGTGTCTTCGAGGTGACGTCCCTTGAGGATGCGGACACCGAGCAGCGGCAGGTACTCGGGCGTGACCGTGCGGACGATGATGCTCTCCCGCTCGGCAGTGACCGCCTGCCCCTCGACGCGGAAGGGCATCGACATGTAGCCGCCGCCGAAGGCGCGTGAGTTCTGGCTCATCGCTGCGCCGGTGACGCCTGGCACGGCCGAAACGCGACGGACGACTTCGGCGGCGAACCCTGCGCGCCCTGAGGGCGCGATCGAATCCGGAATATCGATCGACATCGCGACGACGTTCTTCGTGTCGAATCCCGGATCGAGCAGCAGCAGCCTGGTCATGCTCGCAATGAACAAACCGGCGCCCACGAGCAGGATGAGGGCTCCAGCGACCTCGGCGAACGCGAGGCCCCGTCCGAGTCGCATCCGCCCACGGCCAATCGTCGCGCCGCGGGCTCCGTCTTTCATGCCTTCGGCCACGTCGAGTCGTGCGGCTCTCCATGCGGGAAGCACACCACAGACGATGGCCGTCAGCGAGGCGGCGAGCGTGGCACACGCCACGGCCCTGAGATCGAGCGCGATCGTCGCCCACCGCGGGATCGACGTCGGGACGGCGGCACGGAGGAGTACGACACCCCACCACGCGAGCACGAGCCCGGCGGCGGCGCCGAGTATTGAAATGACGACGCTCTCCGCCAGCATTTGACGCGCCAGCCGCCAGGGGCCCGCGCCGAGTGCCGATCGGACCGTCAGCTCGCGCACGCGGTCCGCGCCATGCACGAGAAAGAGATTGGCGACGTTGGCGCAGGCGATCAGCAGGACGAACGCTACGGCGCCGAGCAACATGAGCATCCACTGCCGAGACTCGCCGGTGAGGTCCTCGTGCATCGACGTCAACACGACCGCCCGGTTCTGATTGCGGGCGTGACGCCGATCGGCGAACGAGGCCTCGAGCGCCGTCATCTGCGCAGCCGCCTCCTCCAACGACACGCCTGGCTTGAGCCGTGCCGCGCACGACAGGAATCCGCTCTGGATCACGCCATAGGTACGGTCCTCCTCGCTGAACGCCAGTGGAACGAACACGTCGCTGGAGGTCGACCTGCCCGCCGGGTACCGGAAGTCAGCGGCCAGCACGCCGACGATCTCGTAGTTTCCCTTGTCGGTCTGGAGAAACTTGCCGACAACGTCGCTGGCCCCGCCGAAGCGTCGCTGCCAGAAGCCATGACCGAGCACGACGACACGGTGGCTTCCTGGAGACTCGGCCTCGCGTCCGAAGACACGTCCGATGATCGGTTGTGCTCCGTACATCGCAAAGAAGTCGGCCGTGACCGTCGTTGGCCGAATCTCTTCGGGCTCGCCATCGCCCGCAATGACGAACGCGCCGCCCATCACCGCCGCGAGGCTCTCGAATACCTGCTGCCGCTCGCGCCAGTCGAGAAACGCGCGTGGTGGCGCGCCCGTCGTGCGCCGCCCATCGGAGTTGAAGTACGACAGGACGACGAGGCGATCGGGATCCGGATAGGGCAACGGCCGCAACACCGCCGCGTCCACGACCGAGAAGATTGCCGTCGTGGCGCCGATGCCCAGTGCAAGCGTCGCGATGGCAGTCAGCGCAAACCCGCGAGCGCGGGTCAGCAAGCGCCACGAGTTCTGCAGGTCACGAAACATGGCCCCTTCCTTTCGCTACGCGCTGCCGATTGCGGATTGCGGATTGCGGATTGCGGATTGGGGATTGCCGATTCACATTGTTGATTGTGGATTGCGGATTGATTGCGGATTGCGGATTGATTGTGGATTGGGGATTAGACGAATCGCAATCAGTAATCGGCAAATAATTCGCAATCGTCAATCAATCCGCAAGCCGCAATCCGCAATGGAAATCGGCAGTCCGCAGTCCGCAATCGGCAATGTCGTTTCACGCCGTGGCCAGCGTCCTCCGCCGTTCACTGTGGTAATACTCGAGCGCCTCGTTGGCCGCGGCGATGACGCCGAGCTCGCGGACGACATCTGCGAGCCGGTTGCCTGGAATCATCACATACAGCTCGTCGTCGCTCAGGCCGGTGTACACGCGATTGCCGATGCACCCGGTGCTCATGACCGAGCCGTGAGCCTTCGCGGCCGGCAGTGCCATGCAGGTCGGGCGGCCCAGCAGCGGCAGTTGCGACGCGGCGCCCGCGCGCGCGGCCGCCTCCTGCATCCGCATGAGCGGTCCCGGGCGTCCGGCAACGATGACCACGTCGGGGTCGACTGGCGTTTTCGCAAGCGGCGCGTAGCAGGTCACGGCGGGAGGGCCGGGCAACCGGGGAATCGACGGGACTTCCTCCATGCGGACGTAGCCGATCTTCGCCATGAGCCCCAGCGCTTGTTCCAGTTCGGACGCGCGTTCCGGGGGAAGATCGATGGCATGCGTGTACGCGCCGACCGGGCAATTCAGATGATCGGCCGGAACGGTGTAGAAGCTCTTCCCCTCCGCGGCAAGCCTCCAGAAGCTGCATCCCGACGGCACGGTGCCCGAGAATTTTTCCACCCCGGGGGGCGGCGAATCGAGGTACGTCACGGCGATCAGTCGCAGCGGTCCAAGAGTTGAGAGAATAGTGCCCTGAAGCGTTGAGTAGTCGCTGGTCATACACACTACTGTGCCCCAAGACTCTCGGCCAGCTCAACCCTGGTTTTCGGGCCGAAGTGAGGAACCATGGAGAAGAAGCTGATCGACGTCCGCGGTCTGCAGCGCGAGTTTCTCGAACGCGTGCCCGATACGAGAGATCCGCGCCAGCGAATCAGCTTCGGGACGAGCGGGCACCGGGGCACTCCACTCGACGGCAGCTTGACCGCCGCGCATATCGCGGCGATCACGCAGGCGATCTGCGACTACCGCAAGGCTCACGCGATCGCTGGACCGCTCTTCGTGGGCAAGGACACGCACGCCGTGTCGCCGTTGTCCGAGGACGTCGCGCTCGAGGTCCTTACCGCGAACGACGTCGATGTCGTCGTGCAGGCAGACAATGGCTTCACGCCGACGCCGGTCGTTTCCCACGCCATCCTCACGTGGAATCGCGACCACTCCGGGGCACGCGCCGATGGCATCGTCGTCACGCCTTCACACAACCCGCCGGAGGACGGTGGCTTCAAATACAACCCGCCACATGGTGGTCCTGCGGACACCGACGTCACCCAGTGGATCGAGCGTCGTGCGAACGATCTGCTCGAGGCGCACAACGCAGGCGTTCGGCGGCGGGCGATTGCTTCGCGATCGGACGACTCGACGATCCGCCAGTCGGATCTCATCCTCCCGTATGTCGACGATCTGACGCGCGTCATCGACATCGACGTCATCCGGAACTCCGGCGTCAGGATCGGTGTGGACCCGCTTGGGGGCGCGTCACTCGCCTGCTGGCAGGCGATCCAGTCACGCCACCGTCTCGACATCACCATCACGAACACGATCATCGATCCGACGTTCGGGTTCATGCCGCTCGACTACGACGGCCGGATTCGGATGGACTGCTCGAGTCCCGATGCGATGGCCGGACTCGTTGCGCTCAAGGATCGGTTCGACGTCGCGATTGGCAACGATCCCGATGCGGATCGTCACGGCATCGTGACGTCAACGGGACTGATGAACCCCAATCACTTCCTCGCCGTATCGATCCATTACCTGCTCGCGCACCGGCCAGACTGGCCGACGACCGCGGCCATCGGCAAGACCGTCGTCAGCAGCAGCCTCATCGACAGGGTCACTCGAAGCGCCGGCCGTCAGCTGTCGGAAGTGCCGGTTGGCTTCAAGTGGTTCGCGCAGCCATTGTTCGATGGACGTATCTGCTTCGGCGGCGAGGAAAGCGCCGGGGCCTCGTTCCTGCGAACGGACGGAACGGTCTGGACGACGGACAAGGACGGCATCATCATGGGCCTGCTGGCGGCGGAGATTACGGCACGCAGCGGGCGGGCGCCGGACAAGCACTTTCAGGAGCTGACGGCAGAATTCGGGAGGCCGTACTACATCCGGATCGACAGGCCCGCGACACCCGAGCAGAAGGAAGGCTTTCGCCGTCTCTCGGCGGAGAGCGTGGCCGCGACGGAGCTTGCGGGCGATCCCATCATCGGCAAACTGACCCGGGCGCCGGGAAACGACGAACCAATCGGCGGCCTGAAAGTGATGACGGCGAGCGGCTGGTTCGCGGCCCGCCCGTCGGGGACCGAGCACGTCTACAAGATCTACGCGGAGAGCTTCAAGAGTGCCGCGCACCTGGACGCGATCGTGACCGAGGCCCAGCTGATCGTGGACGCCGCGCTCGGGCGACCCCTGGTAGCGCCCGACAGTTGACGCTCGGCGAGTCTTCTACGTACCCTTCTTGAGTCACTGTCGTCCCCAGGCGAGGGTCATTCCAATGCACCGTCCGAGCGCTCAGGAGTTCCTGCAGACGCTCCTCGAGACGCTCGAGGATCTGCCGCCGGATTTCGCTCGACGCTTTGCCGAGATCCTGAAGCAGGAGGGCGGGGATCGATCGCAGGCGATCCGAAAGCTGTTCGAGGATGTCGCCGGTGAGTGAAAAGATCCAGCGTCTCGTGATGCACGCCTTTCGAGGGGTGCCGGGTGAGATGACCGTGGATTTCGGCAACGGCGAGAGCATCGTCGTCTACGGCGACAACGGCACGGGGAAGAGCACGATCGCCGACGCGCTCGAGTGGTACTTCACGGGCGAGATCGAGCTCCTCTCCCACGAGGGCCGCCAGCACGCCGTGCGCCATGTCGGGGGCGACGACAACGGCGTCACCTCGGTCGAGGTCGTTGACGAACGGCACGCTCGGCGGGAAGGTCGTGTTCCCGGACGAGCGGCAGCCCGAAGCGTTCCAGGCCATCCGCCGGGAGACGTTCCTGCTCCGCGGGCGCACGCTGGCGGACTTCATCAACAAGACCAAGACGGAGAAATGGAAGGCGCTGGTCGAGATACTCGGCCTCGACGCCATCGAAAGTCTGCGCGAGGACCTGCAACGAGCGCGAAACGAGCTGCGCAAGGAATCCAAGGCCGCGGAAGAACACGCTCAGCAGTACGCGCGGGCCCTGGCCTCCGGGGGCGGAGCGGTCACCGATGAATCGGTTCTGTCAAACCTCCAGCAGATCTGCCAGATGCTTGGCGTCGATCCGCCCGAGTCGCTGGATCAGGCCATCGATCCCCTCTGGCTGACCGCGGCGGCCGGCGGCGAGCGCGGCGATCGAGAAGTCGGATGGCCGGGAGAGCCTGCTGGCCGAGGTCAAGGCATTGAGCGCGCCGGCAGTGGACATGCGGACTCTCAAGGGCTGGAATGCCCTCGTCGCCTCGGAACGGGCGCGGCTCCTGCCGCGCGCGTCGCTGGTCCGGGAAGCCAAGCGTCTGGTCGAGACGCAATCGATCAACGGACGTTGTCCGCTCTGCGGCCAATCGGTGAGCGAAAAGGAGCTGGCGCGAAAAATCGAGCGCGCGCTGGTCGAAGTGATGGAAGCGTCTCGCGAGCTCGAGCGCCTCCGCGATCCGATTGCTGAATGGGCGGAGGACCTCGATGCCGCGCATCGACAGGCGATCGGCTCTTCACGAACGCGCGCGCGCCACGGCGTTCGACGCTGCCGCCGCTTCCCTCGCTTCCTTCCACGGGCCTCCAGAGCTGCCTCGACTCGCTCGCAGCCGGTCGACATCGAGGCGATCACGGCCTGCGTGACCGGGCTGCAGAAGTGGGACAAGGCAGCGGGCAAGCTGGTCAAGAAGCGGTCGTGCCGCCGAAGCCAGCACACGCGACACCCAGCTCGTCATGCTGGCGGCGCTTGTGCGAGCAGATCAAGAGGCTGGCGGCAGGCGCGAGCAGAAGGCCGCCGCGCGCTGCGGGCGTTCACGCTCGCCGACCGCGTGTTCGACGCCTACCAGACGAAGCAGAAGGACGACCTCGCGGAGCTCCTGAAACGAATCAGCCAGCGCGTGGCCCAGATCTACGCGGCGCTTCACCCGGGCGAGGACTTCGCGGAAGCCGTGAGCATCGAGCCGTGGACGGCCAAGGGCGTCGAGCTGGCCGTCGACTTCTACGGATCGCGCCAGCGACCGCCGCATGGCGTGCTCAGCGAGTCACACCTGAACTCGCTCGCCATCGCGCTCTTCCTGGCCATGGCCGAAGACTTCAACAAGCAGCTCGGCTTCCTGCTGCTCGACGACGTGATCAACAGCTTCGACGTCGAGCATCGCGGGCGGCTCGCCGAGCTCCTGGCCGACGGGTTCTCGAGCTGGCAGCTCATCGTGCTCACCCACGACCAGCAGTTCTTCGAGCACCTGAGCCGCCGCGCGCCGTCGTGGCGGAAGCTCGAGCTGACATCGTGGAGCTACGGGTCGGGGCCGCGCACGACGCAGTACGAGACGTCGGGCATTCTGGCCGCGGCCCGCGAGCGACTCGAGAGCGGCGACGTTCACGGCGCTGCCACCAAGGCGCGGCGCGCGCTCGAGGAGCAGCTGCAGGAGGTCTGCGAGGCGCTCTGGGCACCGCTGCCGTTTCGACGCGGCCAGGCGAACGACAAGCGGGAGATCGGCGAGTTGTTCAAGGGCGTGCGGCGCGCGCTGAAGGAGCGGGCGAAGACCGATGTTGGAGTCGGTCGAGCCGCTCCTCAAGAACCTGGAGGCGGACGTCGGAGCGACGTTGAACGTCGAGGTCCACGGCAGCCGCGGCCGGTCCGGCGCGAGCGAAGTGGAAGCGGCCTTGAAGCGCATCGCAGACGCTCGACGGCATATGGTCCTGCCCCGAATGCGGCACGCGCGTCTGGCACCGAGGGAACCCGGAAGCCGGCCGCTGCAGGTGCGGCCAGCGCGCGTTTCCGCCGGTTCCGGCGTCGCCTAGTCGCACTTTGATCGGCAGACGCCTCGGCCACTACCGCGTCCTCGAAGAGCTCGGCCACGGCGGCATGGGAAACGTCTACGTCGCCGAGGACACGACGCTCGAGCGGCGCGTGGCGCTCAAGGTGCTGCGTCCGGAGGTCGCCGACTCGCCGGATCGGCGCGCGCGGTTTCAGCGGGAGGCCCGGGCGGCCGCCGCCCTCAACCATCCCAACATCGTGCACCTCTACTCGGTCGAGGAGTCCGAGGGCGAGCTCTTCATCACGATGGAGCTCGTTCAGGGCAGCAGCCTGCGCGAGCTCCTGAACGCCGGCGGTCCGCTGCCGATCTCGACCGACGCTCGCCTTCGCCTCTGCAGATCGCCGAGGGCCTGGCCTGTGCTCACGCGGCGGGCATCCTGCACCGGGATCTGAAGCCCGGCAATGTCATGGTCACCGGAGACGATCGCGTCAAGATTCTCGACTTCGGCCTGGCGAAGTTCCTGGCGCCCGCTTCACCCTGGGATCCGAGGAAACGACGATGGCCCGGGACGAGTCCACCCAGGGCATGACGTTCGGCACCGCCGGCTACATGTCTCCCGAACAGGCGCTCGGAAAGCCGCTCGATCCGCGCACGGATCTCTTCGCCCTGGGGGTCGTTCTCTTCGAGATGGCGACCGGGCCGAGCCGCCCTTCGAGGGCGATACGCTGGCCGCCGTCCTCGATCAGCTGTTGAATCGGCGTCCCCCCTCCGCCTCGAGCGCTCAATCCCGCCGCTGCCAGCGTTCCTGTCGGACGTCATCGACAAGTGCCTCGAAAAGGATCCGTGAACGACGCTACGAGTCGGCGACCGATCTCCTGCAGCGATCTGAAGCGCGTCGAGCTGACGAACACTGGTGAGGCGACGCCGGCGACAGGCTCGGTCGGACGCGAGGATGCCTGCGTCGATCGTGGTGCTCCCGTTCGCGGACTTGAGCCCGGGACAAGACCAGGAGTACTTCTGTCACGGGCTCACCGAGGAGATCATCAACACCCTGACGAGAGTCCCGGGATTGCGCGTCATTTCCCGCACGTCGGCGTTCGCGTTCCAGGGCCGCGACCTCGACGTCACCGAGATCGGCAGGAGGTTGAGGGTCGGCACGGCGCTCGAGGGCAGCGTGCGAAAGGCGGGCGACCGCGTGCGCGTGACCGCCCAGCTCGTCAACGCCGACGGACGGCTATCAGCTCTGGTCGAAGCGATTCGACCGGGAGCTCTCCGACGTCTTTGCGATTCAGGACGAGATCGCCGCGACGATCGGGCACGAGCTGCGGAGCGGGCTCGTCAGCGCTCCGGCAGGAACGCGAGCGCCGTTCGACCCCGAGGCCCACGACGCGTACCTGAGAGGGATGTACGCGCTGAACAAATGGACCGACGACTCGATGCACCGGGCCATCGGCGACTTCCGCGAGGCGATCGCTCAGGATCCGGGCTTCGCTCCGGCGTACGCCGCACTCGCCGAGGGCTACGTCTGGCTCTATTCCGGCGTCGGGCATCCTCCCGGCCGCCGACACGGTGCCGCAGGCCCGACGGGCGGTCGAGACAGGCCCTGGAGCTCGAACCCGCATCTGGCCGACGCGCACAAGGTTCGCGCGTTAATCGCCATGAACCACGACTGGGATCGAGCGGAAGCCGAGGAAGAGTCTCACGCGCGCCCTCGAGCTCGGCTCCGGGATCGGCCGCGGCCCATCTCTGGAATGCGTGGCGGCTCGCGCTGCTCGAACGGCAGCACGAGCAGGCGCTGCTCGAACTGGAAGAGGCCGAGCGACTGGACCCGCTCGATCTCCAGTTGAAGACGCTGATCGGGCTACGTCCACTTCTTCCGCCACGATCTCGATCGCGCGATCGAGCAGTTCGAGAAAGTGCTGGCGCTCGAGCCGTCGTTCGCCTTTGCTCACTACGCGCTGGGCGACGTCTGCACGCAACGGGGGGAGTACGACCGGGCATTCGCGGAGTTCGACAGGGCGATCGAGCTGGGCGGCCGCTCGGTGAACCACGTCGGCGTGCTCGGCTACGCCCATGGTCTGGCGGGCAACCGCGACCGGGCCAACGCGCTGCTCCACGAGCTCACAGCACGGGCGGACGCCAACTACGTCTCCGCGATGTGGATCGCCCTGATCCACCTCGGGCTCTCGGATCTCGACCGTCTGTTCGAGTGGCTGGATCGCGCGCTTCGACGAGCGGGACGGCTCGTTGATTCTGGTCACGTCCGCGGTCGAGTTCGATCCGGTGCGCGAGGATCCTCGTTTCAAGTCTCTGCTCGGACGGATGGGGCTTGGCCATCTCGCGTGAGGATGGCGCTCGGAACTTGACGCGAGGACCGCCGGGCTTACACTACAAGCTATCTCATAAACGCATCTGTGTTGTCCGTGTTGTCCGCGGAACTAATAGGCCGATTAGAACAATAGATTGGCGTGCCTGCCGCGATGTGGGATACGTAGCTCGTGCCGATCTAACCAATATGCGTGCCGAACTGTCGGGGCCGGCTGAAGCCGGCCACTACGCGGGAACGGGATGTAGTGTCCGGCTTCAGCGGACGTCAGGTAGCGTCCGGCTCGCCGGACCGTGAGGAGCGACCCAATGAAATCGACCGCACGTCTGTTGACCACCGCTCTGACGGCGAGTCTGCTGCTCAGCGCCATCCCCGCGCACGCCCAGGTGACGACGGCCGACTACGATCGCGCGATCGGGTTGCGCGATCGATGGATCTACCTGACGCAGAACGTGCCGGACCCGGCGACCTGGGTCGAGAACACGAGCCGGTTCTACTACCGGAAGACCGTCAAGGACGGCTTCGAGTGGGTCATGGTCGACGCCGAGACGAACCAGAAGCGTCCCGCGTTCGATCATCAGCGGCTGGCAGCGGGTCTGTCGAAAGCGACGGGCGACAACTACACCGCGGTGCGCCTGCCCTTCAACAATTTCCGATTCGTGGACCAGGAGCAGGCCATCCAGGTCGCGATGCCGGGAGAAGGAGGAGTGGGCCCGGGTCGATCGTTCAGCTGCAGGATCTCTGATTACTCGTGTTCGCCCGCAACAGGAGGGTTCGGGCGCGGTGGCGGGGGCGGGCGCGGCGGCCAGCCGCGCAGCTTCGGCGCCGTGCGCGATCTCGAAGTGCCGGCTGATAACCGCCCGAGGCGCTCGCCGGACGGCAAGTTCGAGGCCTTCGTCCAGAACTTCAACGTTGCCGTCCGTGCGGCCGGCAGCAGAACAGTCACAGGCCCTCAGCACCGATGGATCGGAGGGCAACTTCTACGATCCCGAATCAATCGTCTGGTCGCCCGATTCGACGAAGCTGGCGGCCTACCGCGTCAGGCCCGGCTATCGGCGTCTGGTCCACTACATCGAGTCGTCGCCCGCCGATCAGGTCCAGCCGAAGCACTTCACGATGCTCTACGCGAAGCCTGGCGACGCGGTCGACCTGGATCAGCCGGTCATCTTTCACGTCAATCCGGCGAAACAGCTGAACGTCCCGAACGATCAGTTCCCCAGCCCGTTATCGCTCACGCGGCTCGTGTGGCGCCCCGACAGCAAGACGGTGGTGTTCGAGTACAACCAGCGGGGCCATCAGGTCTACCGCGTCATCGAGGTGGACGGCGTGACGGGCAAAGCCCGCACGCTGATCTCCGAAGAGCCGACCACGTTCGTCGGTCAGCGGATCTACCGCTACGAGATGAACGGCGGAAAGGACATCATCTGGCTCTCCGAACGGGACGGCTGGCATCACCTCTATCTGATCGACGGCGTGACCGGCAAAGTGAAGAACCAGATCACGAAAGGCGATTGGATCGTCCGCGACGTCGTGAAGGTGGACGAGGCGAAACGTCAGATCTGGTTCTCGGCGAGCGGCATGTATCCGGGGAAAGATCCCTACCTGATGCATCACTACCGGATCAACTTCGACGGCACGGGCCTGACAACGCTGACGCAGGCAGATGCCAGCCACGACGTCAGCTATTCGACGGACATGAAGTACTTCGTCGACACGTACTCCAGAGTCGATCTCCCCACCGTGTCCGAGCTGCGGCGAACGAGCGACAACTCGCTCGTCACGGCGCTGGAGAAGGCGGACATCTCGGCGCTGACCGCGGCCGGCTTCAAGCCGCCCGAGGTGTTCACGGCGAAGGCACGCGACGGGAAGACCGACATCTGGGGCGTCATCGTGCGGCCGACCAACTTCGATCCGGCGAAGAAGTACCCGGTCATCGAAAACATCTATGCAGGCCCGCACAGCTCGTTCGTGCCGAAGACCTTCTGGCCATTCGGTCCGCATTCGTCGGGCGACAAGGTGATCGGCATGCAGGCAGCAGGCCGAGCTGGGCTTCATCGTCGTCCAGATTGACGGCATGGGGACGTTCAACCGCTCCAAGGCGTTCCACGACGTCGCGTGGAAGCGCGTCGGCGACGCGGGATTCCCGGATCGCATCCTCTGGCACAAGGCCGTCGCGGCCAAGTATCCGTATTACGACGTCACGCGTGTCGGGATCTACGGCGGCTCGGCGGGAGGACAGAACTCGACGGGCGCGCTCCTCTTCCACCCGGACTTCTACGACGTCGCCGTGTCCTACGCGGGCTGCCACGACAACCGCATGGACAAGATCGGATGGAACGAGCGGTGGATGGGATGGCCGCTCGACCAGAGCTACGCCGATTCCTCGAACGTCGACAACGCCTGGAAGCTGCAGGGCAAGCTGCTGCTCGTCGTCGGCGAGCTGGACCAGAACGTCGACCCGGCGTCGACGATGCAGGTGGTCAGCGCGCTGATCAAGGCCAACAAGATGTTCGATCTGCTCGTGGTGCCAGGAGAGGGGCATGGCGCCCTCAGGACGGTTGGACCGATCGAGTACGGCTACCGCAGGCAGTACGACTACTTCGTGCGTCATCTGCAGGGCGTCGAGCCGCCCGACTGGAACAAGACACTCAAGCCGGCCGGAACCGCCGGTCCTGTCGAGAGACAGAAATGACACGGCGTCGAGTCCTCGCATCCGGCCTGACTGCTGCGCTCGTCGCGCTCTTGTCTGGCCAGCTCGATCCCGCTCCACCGAGGGCGCAGGCGGGGTCGAGCGCGCAGACAGAGAAGTGGACGTCGCTGGGGATCGACGTCCAGGAACTGGTCCTCGGAAACGGTTTCCGAATCCTGCTGGTCGAAGACCATCGAAGCCCGCGGGTCGCCGCGTCGCTCCAATACAGGGTGGGCGCGCTCCAGGAGAACTACGGCGATCACGGGGCGACCCATTTCCTGGAACACGCCATCCATCAGGGAACGACGACGGTCGGCATCAAGGACTGGAAGGCGGACCGCGCGCTGCTCGCGACGATCTACCAGACCGAGCAGCAACTGCTGGCCGAGCGCAACGCCTACCGGAATCAGCTGCGCGAGCGCAACGTCTTCTTCGACGAAGGCGACTGGCCGAGCAACAAGAAGATCGACGATCTCCGGCAGAAGCTCTACCAGCTCGAGGACGAACAGGCGAAGAACCGCGTCTTCTGGGAGGAATACAACTGGTATCGCCGCAACGGCGGGATCATGCGGCACACCGATCCCGTCCCGGCCAACACTGGCAACGAGATGATGCGGATCGAAGTCGATCTCCCGAAAGAGCGGATCGAGATGTTCTTCAGGCTCGAAGCCGATCGCATGGTCAACGCGGTGCTCAGGGGCTGGGAAGCGCAGCGATTCACCGTGTTCGAGCAGTTCCTGATCCTGCAGCGTCACGAAACGGGCCGCTTCTCGGAGGCGCTCAACGGCATCACGGGCGTGGCGCATCCGATTTACATCCACACGGGCGGACATCATCGCGATCATGCGTACTGGAACCGCGAGAGCATGCTGCGCATCTACGACCAGTACATCGTGCCAAACAATGCGACGCTGACCCTCGTCGGCGATGTCAGCGCTTCGGAAGTGCGGCCGATCGCCGAAAGGTACTTCGGCCTGGTGCCGCGCGCGCCGGAGCCTCCGTCGAGGATGGACGTCGAAGTGGAGCCGCCGCCCGGCGGCACGGTTCGGCTCGACTGGCTCGAGCCGCTCGATCCGCAGCTCATGGTCCGCTACCGCATCCCGTCGATCGGACATGCGGATCGTCCTGTGTTCGACGTGATCGCGCGCCTGATGCGCGGGTCCGAGGGCCTGCTGGCGGCCGCGCAGACAGGATCGAAGGTCACGGGCGACTGGCAGGCCAATGCCTCGCAGAACGGATCCCCTAATCTGCTGACGCTGCAGACGCGCGCAGCGCGTGATGAGGATCTGCCCGCGCTCGAACGCATCGCGGCAGCGGCGGTGGACCGCATCCGGCGGGATCCGATCGATGACGCGAGCCTCGCGCGCGTGCGGCGTGAATTCCGCTTCGAGTGGGAGAACCTCCGATCCGAGCGCGGCGGCCTGGCGACGCAGTTCGGGTCGTTTGCCATCGCGGACGAGTGGCGCTCGATGCGGCGGTACTACGAGGCGAGAAACACCGCGACTGCCGCGGACATCCGGCGTGTGGCCGAGAAGTATCTCGTCGCCTGGAACCAGGTGATCGCCACGACTCGGCGGTCACCGCAGCCGCGTGCGCAGGGGACGACGGCGAGCGCGCGTCGAGAAACGAAATGACCGCGATCAAGGTCGTCTCTCGTCGTGCTGCTCCTGACGTCCACCGCAGCGTGCCGGCAAGGCTCCGCCCAGGGCGGCGACATCCTGCCGGGACGCTCCCGGCCGTTGCTCGAGCACAACTGGGCGCTTCCGCGCGATCTGAAGTTCGGCCCGAATCAATTTCGGCCACCCGATGCGAGGTCCGCGATCGTCGTCACGCCCGATGGCGTCCGCGCCTATGTGATTCCCTCGGCCGACGATGGCCTCGTGCAGATCGTGGCGGCCATCCCGCTCGGTCGCGCGCTCGAGCAGCCGAACGAAATCGGAGCAGCGGATTTCGTCTCGCAGCTGCTGCAACAGGACATCAATCAGCGGCTGGGCCGGACGTTCCTCGGGCGGGTGCAGGTCGATCAGGACGTCGATCTGACGCGCGTCACGCTCGTGACGCTTCCGGAAGACTGGCGTCAGGGTCTCACCGCGCTGATCGGCGCCGTGCGCCAGCCGCACGTGGATGCGGCGGCGGTCGCGGCCTATCGCGCGGGCCCGGGGTTCGCGCGCCAGACGCGAGGTCTCGGCGGCGCCGGCTATCGCCCGGCCGTCGAAATGGCTCGCCTGATCGGAAAGTATCCGCTCACGCCGCCGGATCCCGGAACGACCGTCACCAGAGATGCGGCGCTAGCGGTGGCATCTCGTGCGTTCAACCCGGCGTCGATCGTCCTGGGCATCGGCGGCAAGGTGACGCGGCAGGAGGCCGAGCAGGCACTTCGCGAATCGACGGCCGGCTGGACGGGAAGCGCATCGACCGTCCAGCCCCGATCGTTCGACGCGTCGGCCGCGGGGCCCCCGGTATTCCGCGCGTTCGATGAGCCGGGCTACACGACGTGGATCGCGATCGGCCACGCCGTGCCCCCCATCGCCGCGTCGCACGAGGCGGCGGTCGCCGTCATGACCGAGATCCTGAACATCCGCCTGAACATTGCCACGCGCGAGATGCGGGGGCTCGCCAATCAGACGGTCCTGCAGGTGCCGGCCACGACGCGGGTCGGCGGCCTGCTGCACGTGCGGACGGCCGGCCGACCCGAATCGGTAGCGCCGCTCGTCACGTACACGCGCGCGGAGCTCGCCCGGATCCGCGAGGCAGCGGGCGTGCCGACGAACGATGAACTGGAACAGGCGAAGGGCGGGCTTACCCTCAGTCAGTGGCAGCGATCGCTCGACGGGGCCCGCGCCGCCAGCAGCACGTACGCGATCGAAACGGCCCGGTACGGCTCGCTCGATCGCCTGATGGGTTGGCCGGACGCCGTGCGCGCGGTCACCGCCGAGCAGGTGCGATCGGTGGCCGAGATCTACGTCCAGCCAGCGCTGAGCACGACGATCATCGGGCAGGTCGAGGCTGTGAAGGTGGCGCAGCATCCGCGCTGGCCGGCGACGCTCGACGAGTTGCTGCGGACGCCAGTCCCGACGCGGCGGTGTTCGGGGACAGTCAAACGGGACAGTCACGCGTGACTGTCCCGTTTGACTGTCCCCTTGACCGAGCAACCGACCTACCGAGCCACCGAGCTAAGACAGAAACACCTTTCCCAGCCTGACCAGCAGCGCCATCCGCCGCATTTCTGCTTCCGCGGCCAGGCGGCCGCGCCTCGTCACCCGGTAGGCCTGGATGGGGACACTCAAACGTGACTGTCCCGTTTGAGTGTCCCCGTGTCAAACTGTTGACCATGCGACGTTTGGCGCGGGTCACCGCCACCGCTTCGATCGCCGCCACGACCCTGCTCGGCGCAGCGCGCGCGCCGCAGGCTGACACGCCGGCCTACCTCGCCTTTCGACTCGACGACGAGCGCCTGATTGCGACCGTCAAGGTCGTGGAGCCGACATCGCGGCAGGTCAGGGAAGGATTGTCAGCGGCGCCGGCCGCCAGATTCGGCTTCGCCTACTTCGACCCCGCCGGCGTCCTGGGCCGATCGATGGCCAACGAACATCCGCGCGCAGCGCGACTGGGCGATTCATACGGGGCCCGGTCAACCGATCGCCGCCAGCATGGAGCGCCTCGTTGGCGGGAACCTGCAATGCACCGAGGCTGTCGGCGTCCTGCTTCGGGTCGCGCCCGATCAGGCAGGAGCATTCGCCAAGCTTCCCGCGAAGTACTTCATCGCGGAGGCGTCTGGCAATGGCGCCGTCGTCTCCGCTGGAACGGTATCGACCGTCGCATCAGAGCCCACACCCGCGCTGAACGCCGAACTTCGATCGGCTCTGGAGTCCAACCTCACAGACCTGCTGAATCGCGAGCTGCCGAACGTGCTAGCCGAGGCGCAACCGGACCACGTGCGCATGGCCGCGAGCTCCGTCGGCTCTCACAGGTCATGGGCGCGCGAGCGGCAGCAGATGGACGAAGCGCTGAAACAGGGTCGCGCAACGCTCACATATGACGTTCAGATGTTCCGCCTGTCACCCGATCGGGTGCCGGTCTACTTCGTCCGGGCGGAGTGGCTGGTCGAAAAGAAGCAGGCGTTCGCTGCGGCAGTCTGGCTGCGAGGGAACTCGACGCTCGAGATCGTGCAGACGAACATCCGCCCGGCCTCGTGGCTGCGCATGTTCCTGTTTCAGCATCGCGTCCACCGCGACCAGCTGGGTCTCGTCCTCAACGTGTTCGATCGGGACCATGATGGCTGGGGAGAAGTCCTGTTCGCCCAGGCGGGTTACGAGTCCGTCGGCCTGGAGCTGCTCGAGTTACTCTGCGTCCGGTTTCGAGCGAACGGGAATTGCCCACAGCTTCGGCTGCTGACTGCCTCTCAAAAGACCTGCTGGACGCGCGTGCCTGAGTAAACAACGTCGCGCGTTCCGCCTTCGGGAAGCACGACGACCCTGAACGTGCGGCGCGTGACGACGTTGGATGCGCCGCGCGGCGCACCCGGCTCGATCGTCAGTTGCCGCGTCCGGTCGTTCCACGCAATCCGCGTCCAGCTGCCCTTCCCCGCCAGGTACTCCTGACTGATCCCGTCGTCCTCGTACAAGGTGTATTGCCCGTCCGCGCCTCGATAGATCCTGAGCGTCGTGGGCTCGCTGATCTCCTGGCTCGTGTACTGCCGGACGGGATCGACGGGCACGATGGCGCCGGCGCGGACGTAGATCGGCATCGTGGCCAGATCGACGTCGCGCGTGACGCTCCGGCCGCCGGTCGTTTTCGCGTTCGTCCACCAGTCGTACCACTCGCCCTTCGGCAAGTACACCTCGCGAGACGTGGCGCCCTTCGTGAAGACCGGCGCAATCAGCAGGTCACGTCCCCACATGAACTGCGTGCCGATCCCTCGCGCCTGGACGTCGCTCGGGTAATGCAGCCACATCGCGCGCATGAGCGGCAGGCCCGAGTCGCGTGCCTCCCGCGTCGAGGGTGTACGTGTACGGCATCAACTGGTAGCGCAGCTCGGAGTACTTCTTCGCGATCGGCTCGATCGCCGGGTTGTTCATCTCGGACTGCAGGATGTTGCGCCTGTCGTCGGGCGGGATCGGCGCGTTCGTGTTGCTGTTCTCGCGCGGACCCATGTCGCTGCCGCCCCAGCCCCACGGCAGCCGCGTCCACCACGTGCGTCCGTGCGAGCGGAACGAGCCGCAGAACGCCGCGAATTGATGCCACCGCGACGTAGAGCTCGCCCGTGAATTCGTTGTTCGGATAGAAGCCGCCGATGTCCGAGCCCCAGTACGGCCCGATGCTCAACGAATAGTTGATGCCGACGGCAATCTGCGCTTCGAGCGTCTTCCAGGACGTTTCGGTGTCACCCGACCAGACCCAGCCGCCCCACTGCGCGATGCCCGGATAGCCGTTCCGTTGCAGGCTCCACGGGCGCTCGTTCGGTTTCGTCGACAGGTGACCCTGGTAGTAGAGCTGATGGCGCTTGATGCGTTCGTACAGGTTGAACCAGTCGCCTTCGTCGGGCCAGAAGGCATCGATGCCGGAGTTGACGAGCGGCACGTGCTGCTGCCAGTAGGTCTGGATGTGCGAGGCATCGATCGTCTCGCCCGGTCTCGATGGAATCGTCCCGTGCAGCGTCGGCAGCCGGTCGCGATCCCAGGGGACCATGTGCACGACCGTCTTCACGTGGCGCGCGTGCATGTCGGCGAGCACGGCTTTCGGATCGCGCGTGAAGACGTCCGGATTGAAGTCGAACGACGGCTGCTTCGTGTTCCACCCGCGTGGACAGAAGCCCGTGCCCGAGGTAGATCACGGCATCGAGCGGGATCTGCTTCGTAGCGGAACGTGTCGATGATCCCGATCAGCTGCCGGTCGTCCTCGAGCGTGCGGTGCGACTGCATGTAGCCGAGCGCCCACCGGGGCGGCATCGCGGCCGGGCCGGTGATGACCGAGAAATCCCTCATGGCCGCCGCAGGATCGCTCGCATCGAAAACGAAGACGTCGTAAAACCCTGGGATGATCTTGTCGATCGGCGGCAACCCCTTGCCGAGCGCCTGCTGCTGATTGCGTTCGGTCTGCGGCACGCCCTCGGCAGCCGTCGGCTTCCACGGAAGGAACACACCGCGATCCGGCTTGCGAAGATCCACGTGGACCCACGGCGCCGCCACGAAAATTCCCCAGCCGCCGGTGCCCAGCAGCATCGCGACCGGATTGCGCGATCCGTACATGTCGCTCTGCCAGCGCGGCTCCAGGGTGTCGAGCGATCCGCGACGGTCGAACTGCACCGCCTGCTCGCGCCACGGCCGCCCCGGCGCCGGCCTGGGTCCGCCCTCGCCCATCCCGAGCACCGGGGACTCATCGAGCTTGAACGACAGACTCCCGTCGGCAGCGAAGACCAGTTCCTGGACGACCTGACCCCTGGTGTTCGAGACGACGACCGTCAACGGGTTCTGACGCGCTTCGACGATCAGATTCCCAACGGTCCTCTTGACGGGCCGGCCAAGCTCGCGCAGCGTGATCGCTGCTGACGGGTAGGTCCGCTCGGCAACCGAAGGGTTGTCCGGAATGGCCGCGACGCTCACCGGCTTGAGCGTGACCCGAATGCTGCGCTCCCCTGCGACGCGAATGTCGAGTTGAGCCGGCTGCCCCGCCGTCGTGATCGGTTGCGCGGACGCCGCGGCGGCGCCGGCCAGCAGGACGATGAGCGTGTGAAATTGGCGACGGAATTCCATGCGCAGTGCTACTCCCTCGATTGCCGTGACGAGAAGTTATCTCATGAACCTGCCGCCCGTTCCACGGTGCGAGCGAGCATCGCGAGCGAGCCACGCGATCGGAGCGCGCCGGCGCCCTTCGACTTCGCTCAGGGCGTGGTGAGCATAGTCGAACCACGAAGCGGCGTGCGAGAGAGCGTGTTGGGGAGTCCGAGGGGCGAAGCCCCTCGGATAGACCAAGTCTATCAGCAGCAGTCGTCCGCGACGCCGTATACTCCCGGCCATGTCGATCCGCGTGTCCCTCCTCTGTCTCGCGCTGGTACTCCAGCAGCAGTTGCCCGCGCCGTTCCATACGCCGTGGTTCCGCAAGCCCACGCGCGTGGTGCCGATGCCCGACGGCGTCCAGCTGACGGGTGCCTGCCGGATTCACCGTCAATGTCTTCGCGGACAAGCTCCAGTTCGCCCGGTTCATGGCGCTGGCGCCGAACGGCGACGTGTTCCTCGCGGAGCCGTTTCGCGGCGCCGGCAAGATCACGATCCTTCGCGATGCGGACAAGGATGGCGTGGCCGAAGTCCGCGAGACATTCGCGACGGGACTGAACCGGCCGTTCGGCCTCGCATTCTGGAAGAACTATCTCTACGTCGGCAACAACGATTCGGTCGTGCGATTCGCCTACAGGACTGGCCAGACCGCAGCCGACGGCCCGCCGGAGAAGATCGTCGACCTGCCGCCGAGCGACGCCGCGCTCGATCAGGACACCGCGAACTCGACTGAAGATCGAGCTCAACCAGACGCGCGGCTACAACCACTGGACGCGCAACGTCATCTTCAATGCCGGCCGGCACGAAGATGTACGTCACCGTCGGATCGTCGACGAACGCGACGCCGGAAACCGACGCGCGGCGCGCCGCCATCAACGAATACAACCCCGACGGCATCGGCGCACCGTGTGTTCGCCAGCGGGCTGCGCAACCCCGTCGGCCTCGCGTACTTCCCCGGCACGAACACGCTCTGGACGGCCGTCAACGAACGCGACCATCTGGGCGACGATCTCGTGCCCGACTACATCACGTCGGTGCGCGACGGCGGGTTCTACGGCTGGCCGTACTCGTACATCGGCAGGCACGTCGATCCGACGGTGACGACACCGCGGCCGGATCTGGTCGCGAAGGCGATCGTGCCGGACGTGCTGCTTGCCGTCGCACTCCGCGGCGCTCGGACTGATCTTCTACACGGGATCGCAGTTCCCTGCCGAGTACCGCAACAGCGCGTTCGTCGCACTGCACGGCTCGATCAATCGATCGAAGCTGTCCGGCTACTGCGTCGTCCGCGTCCCGTTCCGCAACGGCAAGCCCTCAGGGCCTCCCGAAGATTTCCTGACCGGCTTCATCGCGCGTGACGACGAAGACAAGCAGGCGTGGGGCCGGCCCGTCGGGTTGCTGCAGCTGCCGGACGGCTCGTTGCTCGTGTCCGACGACGGCGGCAATCGCGTGTGGCGGGTGAGCTACCAGAAGTCACGCTGAAGTCAGCAGCAGAGCCGCCCCTGCGCTCAGTCCACCACGAGCAGCCGTCCGGCGTCCATGATCATCCGATCGTCGAACCAGACGGTCGGCTGCTTAACCAGACCGTCGAGGTGACTGGCGACGCGCACGGTCCCGCCCATCGACTTGTTGTCGCCGAACGCGATGTGGATCGTCCCCATCACCTTCTCGTCCTCGAGAATGACGCCGCTCAGACTGGCGCGATCGTTCGTGCCGATGCCGAACTCCGCCACGTTGCGGCCGTCGCGACCGTGCGGCTCGAGCAGCGCGATCAACTGCTCCGCCTCCGGACCGCCGCTGATGTCGGTCGGCATAGCCGTCCTTGACGACGATGCGAATCGGCTGCGACGGTGACGCCGATGCCCGCCATCGATCCGTCGACGACGATCGACGCCGTTCGACTGACCCTTCGAGCGGCGCCAGATAGGCTTCCCGTCGGCAGGTTGCCGCACTGGCCCCGTTCTCCGGAACAGTCCGCTGCTCGCGTGCGGCCGTCCGCCCGGCCATCGGCAGCCGCATGTCGGTGCCGCGCCGGCGCCTGCACGCGAATCACCTGTCGTGCTCTCCATCACCGCGCAGAGCCGGTGCGTCCGTTCGGCGATGCGATGGTAGTCCGCATTCATGCACCGCACCATGATGTCTTCGGTGACGCCCGGCAGCGTGCCCACGCGCGCGCCGGCCGCACTGGCCGCCCGGCGAGCGTCGGTGTGCGTCAGGGACTTCGACGTCGGGCACAGCACGACGTCCACCGTCGTCATCAGCTGGGCGACCTGCGGCGGCGGCTCGTCGCCGTTGGTGCGCCGCGGGAGCATCTCGACCAGCATCACGTCGTGGCCCAGAGTCTTTGGCCGCCTGGCGCAGCGCATAGCCGATGTGCCGCAGCGGCTCATCGGTCACGATGAGGACGCTTTCGCCCGGCCTCGCGCCCATGCAGTCGCGGATGGCGATCGTGGACGCCGACAGCAGCTCGGGCGAAATCGATGCTGTCGTGCACCTCCAGCAATTATCATCGCGTCGCATCGTCAGCCCCGACACCGTCCACAGCGCGGCGACGTCGCCGAATTCACGGTGAAGGCCGTCGTCGCCGGCGTGCTGCTCGGCATCGTCTTCGGCGCCGCCAATGCCTATCTCGGTCTTCGGGTCGGGCTCACCGTCTCGGCCTCGATTCCCGCGGCCGTCATGACGGTCGCGTTGTTCCGCCTGTTCCGCGCGCGGGGAACGATTCTCGAAGCCAACCTGTCGCAGACCATCGGATCCGCCTCGACGTCGCTCGCCAGCGGCACGATCTTCACGATTCCGGCGCTGTTCATGTGGAACATGGTACCGCCGTACCTGCAGGTCGTGGTTCTCTGCTATCTCGGCGCGGTGCTCGGGCTGGCGGCCATGATTCCACTCCGCCGGCTGCTCATCGTGCAGAGCCACGACGAGCTGCCGTATCCGGAAGGCACGGCGTGCGCCGAGGTGCTGCGGGCGACGGTCGGCGGCTCGTCCGCGAGCGCGTGGATCTTCAAGGGCATGGCGCTCGGCGCGGCGATCAAGCTTGCGCTGTCCGCTCGCGTTTCTCACGCCGGCAGCGTGCACGCGCTCTTCCCGTTGCTGCCGAAAGCCGAAGCTGGCGGTGGAGCTGGCGCCGGCGCTGCTCGGCGTCGGGTTCATCCTCGGCTACCGGCAGTCGGGTGTCCTCGTCGCCGGCTCGCTCGTCTCGGCGATCGTCCTGACGCCGCTGATCGCGCTGGACCGGCGCGACGCTGGTCGCGCCGCTCGCTCCCGAAACCGACGAAGCTCGTCGCCGACATGAGCGCCAACGAGATCTGGGCGCGCTACGTCCGCTACATCGGCGCCGGCGCGGTGGCGGCCGGGGGCATCATCACCGTCGTGCGCGGCCTGCCGACGATGGCCGGTGCGTTCGTGGCGGTCGCGCGCGGGATGACAGCGCGAGCGATGCGCGCCGGACGCCGCGCGATCGCTCGGACACGGATCGCGATCTGCCCGGCCGCTTCGTCATCGGCGCGCATCTGCTGGTCGTCGCCATCGCCGCGATCGTGCCCGGCGTGTTCGCCGGCAACATGAGGCCCGCTGCAGCGCGCGGTCTGCGCCGCCGGCGTCGGCGTGTTCGGCATCCTCTTCGTCGCCGTCGCGGCTCGCATCGTCGGCATCGTCGGCGTGTCGTCGCAGCCGACGTCGGGCATCACGCTCGTCACGCTGCTCGGCGTCGCGTCGGTGTTCGCCGCCGCCGGCTGGACCGACGCGTCGGCGCGCGCGGCGGTGCTGACGGTCGGCACCATCGTCGCCGTCGCCGCGTCGAAGGCCGGCGACATCTCGCAGGATCTGAAGACCGGCTATCTCGTCGGCGCCACGCCCGCGCGGCAGCAGTTCGGACAGCTGATCGGCGCGTCGTTCGCGTGCTGGGCGGTCGCCGGTACGGTGATGCTGCTCGGAACCGTGTACACGTTCGGCTCGCGCGACATCCCGGCGCCGCAGGCGACGCTCATGAAGACGATCGTCGAGGGCGTGCTCGCCGGCGCGCTGCCGTGGGGCCTGGTGCTGTCGGGCGTCGGCCTCTCGATCACGCGCGCTGCTCTGCAGCGTCTCGCCGCTCGCGTTCGCGATCGGCGTCTACCTTCCGCTCGCGACGATGGCGGCCATCTTCCTGGGCGGGTGCGTCCGCGCGTTGGGCGAGCGCGGAGCGCGCCCCGGGTGACAAGAAGGATGGCGCCGATCCCGGCATTCTCGCGGCGTCAGGCCTGGTCGCGGGCGAGGGCCTCGCCGGCGTCCTGGTGGCGGACTCGTCGCCGCTCAGGTCGTGCCGCGATCGCTGGCGCCGCGACTTCACGGGCGTCGCCGGCGACGTCGCGGTCGTGGTGATGCTGGTTGGCGTCTGCGCGTTTCTGTACCGTGCGGGGCGTTCCGCGCGCGGGTAGAATAGCGGCGCGCTCTGGAAGGTCGGGGGCTCGGAAGAGCTCGGAAGCTCGGGGGGTGGCTCGGAAGGTCGGGGGCTCGACACGATGCTGAAGGATCTGCGCCACGCCGTCCGCATGCTGCTGCAGGCCAAGGGCTGGACGACCGTCGTCGTCCTGTCGCTGGCGCTCGGCATCGGCGCGAACACGGCGCTCTTCAGCGCCGTCAACGGCCTGCTGCTGACGAAGATCCCGGTCAGCGATCCGGACACGCTGGTGCGGCTCCGCTGGACCGGCCGCAACGACATGGTGACCAGCTCGAGCGACTACGGTTTCATCGCCGAAAGGCCCGGACGGCCAGAACGTCCGCGACCACGTTCTCGTACCCGATGTACCAGCAGTTCGTCGCCGACAACCGCACGATGACCGATCTCGTTCGCCGTGCGCGCCGTCCGGCCGCGTCAACGTCGTCGTCGACGGCCAGGCGGAGCTCGCCCGCATTCATCTCGACCGGCAACTACTACCAGCTGCTCGGCGTCAACGCCCGCCTCGGCCGCACCATCCTCCCGGACGACGACCGGCCGGACGCGCCGCCGGTCGCGGTGATCAGCTCCAAGTACTGGCACTCGCGCTTCGGCACCGATCCGGCGGTCGTCGGCAAGATCGTCAAGATCAACAACGTCCTGGTCACGATCGTCGGCGTGCTCCCGCCGGAGTTCACCGGCGTTCAGCAGCCGTCGGGCGAGCGCCGGACGATCTCGTTCCGCTGCCGCTCGATCCGCAGCTCGACACGCCGGCTCCGCCGACCGAGCAGCCGCGTCCCGCCGCGACTGACGCAGCCGACCTACTGGTGGCTGCAGGTCATGGGACGGCTGAAGCCGGGCGCGACCGCGGCGCAGGTGCAGGGCAATCTCGAGGGCGTCTTCCAGCAGACGGCGCGCGCCGGCCTCGACTGCGTACCTGACATCGCTGACCGACGAGAGCGCGGCGACCGTCGGGCAATCGAACCGGACCGCAGGTGCCGCGGCTGCGCGTCGAATCCGGCGCCGCGGCATCTACGACGTCAACACCAACGACCTGCGTGCCGTCACGATCCTCAGCGTCGTCGTCGCGCTGGTGCTGCTGATCGTCTGCGCCAACGTCGCCAACCTGCTGCTGTCGCGCGCGACGACGCGGCAGAAGGAGATGTCGGTCCGGCTGTCGCTCGGCGCGACGCGCGCGCGGCTGATCCGGCAGCTGCTGACCGAGAGCCTGCTGCTCGGCGTCGATCGGCGGCGCGCTCGGCATTGCTGGTCGGCTACTGGGGCCAGCAGCTGCTGCCCGGGCCGCCGGGACAGGCGACGCCGCTCGACTGGCGCGTGCTCGCCTTCGTGCTCGCGGTCACGGCGCTCACCGGCATCGTCTTCGGCATCGCGCCGGCGCTGCGCGCGACCGGCATGAACGTCAGCGCGGCGCTGAAGGAGACGAGCCGAGCGTCGTCGGGATCGCGCAGCCTCCTGAGCAAGTCGCTGCTCGTCGTCCAGGTCGCGATCTCGCTGGTGCTGCTCGATCGGCGCCGGACTGTTCCTGCGGACGCTGCAGCAACCTGCGGCACGTCGACGTCGGCTTCAATCCGCAGAACCTGCTGCTGTTCCGCGTCAACCCGCAGCTGAACCGCTACGACGAGAAGCGAATGACCGGCCTGTACCGCGACCTGCTCGATCGGCTCGGCGGCGGTTCCCGGCGTCCGCGGCGGTCGGCGCTGTCGAAGCCGGCGCTGCTGTCGGGCAGCGTCAACCGCACCGAGCATCTTCGTCCAGGGCCGCACCTACGCGCCGCGGGACCAGCGACGACAGCATCAACCGTCTCGTCATCTCGCCGAACTTCTTCGAGGTGATGGGCATTCCGATCGTGCTCGGGCGCGGCTTCACCGATCGCGACAACGCGACGGCGCCGAAGGTCGCGGTCATCAACGAGGCGGCCGCGCGCAAGTACTTTCCCGAACGAGAATCCGATCGGCCAGCGCTTCGGCATCGAGCCTCGAGACGACCGGCCAGCTCGAGATCGTCGGCGTGCTGCGCGACGCGAAGTACGACAGCGTCCGCGACGCGGCGCCGCCGACGATGTACGTGCCGTATCTGCAGACGCGCGCTGGCAAGCGCCGTCGTTCGAGGTGCGGACCGCGGGCGATCCGGCAGGCGTCGATCGGCGCGATTCGCGAGGCCGGTCCGGCAGATCGATCCGAACCTGCCGCTGACGGACGTGTCGACGCAGATCGAGCAGGTCGAGCGGCGGTTCGCTGCAGGAAAAGACTGTTCGCGCAGGCCTACACGCTGTTCGGCGGCGCTGGCGCTGCTGCTGGCGTCGATCGGACTCTTCGGGCTGATGTCGTACAACGTCGCGCGCCGCACCAACGAGATCGGCATCCGCATGGCGCTCGGCGCGCAGCGGCAGGACGTGCTGCGGCTGGTGATGCGCGAGTCGATGATCCTGGTCGCCATCGGCGTCGTCGATCGGCCTGGCGATCGCGCTCGGCGCGAGCCGGTTCGTCGCGACGCTGCTCTTCGGCCTGCCGCCGCGACGACGTGATCGACGCTGATCGCTGGCCGTCGTCGTCATGGTGCTGGTGTCGGCGCTCGCCGGCTACCTGCCGGCGCGACGCGCGTCGCGGGTCGATCCGATGGTCGCGCTGCACTACGAGTAAATGCCGTCCAAAGCCAGCCGCACCGTCGTTCTCGTCCTGCTCGTTTGCTCGATCGGCCTGCTGCTGCCCGGGCTGTTCCTGCCGGTCATCACGATCCGCGGCGTGCTGACGAAAGACGGGATCGCCCAGGTCGTGCCGATGATGCTCGAACGGGGGCTCAGCGACGAGACCGTCGCGCTGCTCAAGTCGATGATGAACCCGTCGGTCGTCGCGTTCCTCGAAGCGACCGGCGGCGACGTGCGAAAGGTCGTGATCGACAAGCTCGGGCCGCAGTTGACGTCATCGCTGCAGAAGAGCGTCGTCGAGGTCGAAGTCTACGAGCAGACGCGCAGCATCGTCGGGTCGGTGCGGCGGCTGTACGAGGTCGGCAGTCCGGTCCCGGCGACGCTCATCCTGCTCTTCAGCGTGATCGTGCCGCTCGCTGAAGGCTGCGCTCGTCGCCTGGGCCGTGTTCATGACCGGGGAACGTCCACGGCTTCGCAACGCTGCGCGTTCGTCGAGACGATTGCGAAGTGGTCGATGGCCGACGTGTTCGTCGTCGCGTTGTTTATCGCGTACCTGGCCGCGCAGGCGAGCGCGACGCCGACCCGGGGCCGAACGCCGCGCCGCCGCTGATCGCATTCTCCGCGCACTTCGGCGCCGGGCTTCTACTGGTTTGCCGCCTACTGCCTGTTTTCTCTGGCATCCCAGCAGATTACGGCCCGCATGGCGCTAAGGGAGCGTAAGGACGAGACAGGCCCACATTAGGGCTGGGCGCGGAGGCGTGGTCGCCGGCCGATCAGTGCGCCCAACCCCGCTCCGAGCAACCAGAGACTTCCCGGTTCGGGCACCGGGACCAGGCTGGGCCCCTCGGTCGTCCCGCTCGCTGGGAATCCCACCTCTCCCGTCAGGGCGTCAACGCCTAACGTCGTGAACGCGATCGTCCCGGGTCCCACGACGCTCTCGAATGAGAAGCCACCCAAACGCGATCCCACGAGCAGATCGCTGGCAGGATCGGTCGAGAACCAGTCGATGAATCCCAGACCGGCGATAAAGTCCCAGCCGGCAGGTGCGGCTACCTTGTCCGCGATCCCTTCGAAGACGAGCCCAAGGTCAAATACGTTCTCCGTGCTCCCCGCCGGGTTGGTCAGCTCGTAGGAGTAGCCGAAGATCCCGCCGCCGAGCTCCGTCACGGTCGGGTTGAGGATCGGAAGCGCAGCGGCCGGCGATGCGGACACCAGAGCCAAGAATCCGAACAGGACGAAGGGTGTGGTCTTCATCTGATCTTCTCCTCTATTCCTCGCCCCTAGCCACGATTACTGGACGATCAAGTCGCCGCCGACAATCGACTGCGCGTAGGTGTAGAACAGGGTCCCGTCCGGTCGATGGATCGTGATTCCGAACGAGTCGGGCGCGCCATCGGTCACGTGAGCGAGGAACCGGTAACCCGTCACCCCATTGAGCGTCGCAATGCCGGTGATCGTCATCGTCTGACCAACACGCTCGGCGGACAGAATCTGCGTGGATGAGACGTTCATCCGCGTTCTCGTGTGGTAGGACTTCAGCCAACTCCCAGGCTGAACGCTTGCGGCTAACACCGTCACGTCCAGCGACATCTTCTCTTGATATCCGTCGTGCAAGAAGTAGGCGCCCCCGGAGACTCGGATGGGTGCCGCAGTGGTCACGTCATTGACAGTAATCCGGACGTTCTGCGCATCCATCCCGCCCCGCCCGTCGGACACCGTGAACAACACGTCGAACACCCGATTCGTGCCCGGAGACGAAACATCAAACGCAGGGGTGTAACGGAACATGCCGGTTGCGGGATCGAACGTCGACCCCGTCGGCAAGCCACTGCCAGAAAGCGTGAGCGCATCACCGTCCACATCGATGGCCCCTACAGCCAATTGCAGAGGCTGACCTTCGTTGACCGTCGCATTTCCGACGGGCGACAAAACCGGAGAGTCGTTGACCGCAGTCACGATCAGAGAAATCGTCGCGGTGTTCGAATCCAGGGATCCGTCATTGGCCCTGAAAGTGAAACTGTCGGGGCCGTGATACTGGGCGGCCGGTTGATAGGTGAGATGGGGTGCGGTCCCACTCAAGGTGCCGTGAGTCGGTGGATCGACCACGTTGAAGGAGAGGACATCCCCGTTCGGATCGGTTGCCCCCAGCGTGATGCCCACCGCAACGTCCTCCGCGGTGGTCACGGTCTGGGATGCTGCGATCGGGGGCGCAGGCGTCGGGCCAGGTGGCGATGACGCTGTCTCGTACGCGCCGATGTCGCACGCGGCCCCTTGGGGTCGCGCAACGCCGCGCTGGTCAGTCGCCGGACAACCGGCCGGGTCCCCGGCATCGATGGCCGGACTTCCGGCAAGGAGCGCATGGGTGAACGTCGCGCCCCCGTTATCCTGCAGCGGGCCCAGCCGAGGGTCGGTGTTCGTCAGATCACCGATCGAGGCGAATCCGCACGTGTTGCCACTGTCCAGGTTGTGGCCGGCGGAGGCGATGGCGCGGCCGGTGCCGGGAGGGCCTCCGCAGTTGCCTGCAGGCCCGATGTTGTTGGCCACGATCGCATTCCTCGCGGTCAGGACTCCACGGTTCGTGATCCCGCTGCCCTCGTTGGCAATGGGTGAGCTGTTCGCACTGATCGTGACGCTGGTCATCGTCAACGTGCCATCGTTGTAGATTCCGGAACCTTCGGAATTTCCGCTCACGGTGCTGTTCGTGAGCGTCACGCCGGCCCCCGAACTGACGTGCACGGCGCCAAACCCTCGCGTAAACCCGGGCGCATCGGCCCTCGCCGAATTGCCGAAGACGGCACTGCCACTGAGCGTGCTGATTCCGGAAAGAGCAATGCCGTAGCCTCGCACGGCCCTGTTGCCGCTGACCGTGCTGTGCGTCAGCGTCAGCCCAGCCGCGCTGATGCCTCCTCCCGTAAAGGCACTGTTCCCGCTCACCGTACTGCCGTCCATCATCAGCGTAGAACCCGCCGATATGCCTCCTCCGAACGCCGTCGTGCTGTTGCCGCTGATTGTGCTGTTCCTGATCGTGACGAATCTCGGAATTGCCACGAATGCCGAACCCGGCGAACTGATGCCGCCGCCCTCGCCCCCTTGGTTGTTGCTGATAGTGCTGTTCTCGAGGGTCAGCGCTCCAGCGCTGTAGATGCCCCCGCCGCTCGTGGCCGTGGTGTTCCCCGTGACGATGACATCAGTCAGGGTCAGGATCGAATTCAGATTGCTGATACCACCGCCGCCGACAACGGGCCCGTCCCCTCCCGCATCATTTCCGTTGCGAATGGTCAGGCGGGTCATCTGGACCGTGGAGAAGTGGATGTGGAACAGACGGTCCAATCCAGCACCATCGACAAACGTCGTGGCAGCATCGGCCCCATTGATAATCAGGTCGCCGTGGACGTCGAGGTCGCCGGTCTCGGAAAAGGACTCGTTGCGTCCAGCGATCGCCAGGGCATAGGTCCCTGCGGGGAGGGTGATGGTGTTGCCTCCCGGGCGCGCGTTGGCCTCCTGGATGGCCGCTCGCAGGGTGCATGCTCCGGTTACCGCGGCGCAGACGCCGTCGCCCCGGTTGGCATCCCCCGCGTCCGCTGTGCTGTTGACGACGAACGTGGCCCCAGGATCGGGCGGCGCCGGAGGGCTGACATCGATCACCCGAATGTTGATCGTCTCGCTGTTCGATCGGCCGTGTGCATCCGAGACGGTAAACCTGGCACCAAACACCCGCTCGCCGTATGCACTGGATGCGTCAAAGGCGGGTGTGTAACTAAAGGTCCCGGTGGAGGCATCAAACGTCGTCTCACCGACGGTAATCTCGGACCAGGTGGCCGAGAATGTGAACGGATCGCCGTCGGCATCGGTGGCGCTCACCGTGAACTGGAGCAGCTCCCCTTCGCTGACAGTCTTGCCGCCAATCGGCACGAGAATCGGCTGATCGTCCACCGACAGGATGGTGAGCGTGAATGCCGCCGCACCGCTCGTCGCACCCGCGACATCGGTGACCCTGAACGCGAAGCTATCCGTGCCGTTGAAGTTCAGCGCGGGCGTGTAGAAGAAGAGCCCGTCTTCCGTTACGAGTACCGTGCCGTGCGCCGCGTCGGTCACCTTGGTGTAGGTCAGGACATCGCCGGCATCCACATCGGCACAGAGCGACGTCAACGGACGAAACACGTTCCCGTCCTCGAGGGTGGTCGATACTCCCTCGCTGCACGTTGGCGGATCGTTGACCGACGTCACCGTGATCGAGACCCTGGCCGGCGCCGACGTCAGCGCGCCATCGCTGGCGGTGAACGTGAAACTGTCGAGCCCGTTGAAATTGGGCGCGGGCGTGTAGACCAGATTCGGCGCGGTGCCCGAGAGCGTTCCGTGAGCGGGTGCGACGACCACGCTGAATGAGAGAGCGTCCCCGTTCGGATCGGTCGCGCTCAGGCTGATGGCTGTTGGAGTGTCCTCGGCGATCGTGCCTGCCTGGTCCTGGGCGACCGGTGCTGCGGGAGGCGTGACCGGGGAAAACGTGAAGGTGAACACCATCGCGAAGTCCCCGGCTGCGGCCGCTACCGCGTGCGCGTAGGCGCAATTGTCGAACTGAAATTCGTCCGGGCTCGTCACCCCGTTGAGCGTCACGTTGACCGTCACCAGCACAGGATAGGCTTCCGGCGGATTGCAGGGCGGGAGCGAACCGCCTTTCTTGAGAACGCCCGAGTAGTGGGAGGCAACTGCAAATACTCCAGATTCCCCGTCCCGGCTGCCAAGGCCGATTACTCGTGCTGGTCCCACCCGGGTAGACCACGGTCAACATCGCGGTGGCGCCCGCGAGCGGGGCCCCAGTGGTGTCCTGCACGTTCAGGAGCAGGTGAGCACCGGGAATCTTGGGCGTCTTCCGCCGTGAGACGGTGCCGTCCCGCGCCGGATCCGTCTGCATCCAGGTGATCGGTCGTCCCGATTGGATCCCCGAGCCGGTAGTGCCATGGGCCGTCGTGAATTCGGGTCCGCCGTTCCCCGAAGAAATGCACGATCGGGAAAAACCCGTGCATGAGGAAGACGTCGTCGAGCGGACTGATATCGTTCACGCCGTCGCCGTCGAGGTCGGTACTGACCGTCGTGAGCTCGGCTGGGAGGAGGGAGCTGGCCAGAAGCGCGTCATACAACCCGGCGACCGTCGGGTCAGGCTCAGGGAACGAAGCACCGACCAGAGGTCACGGATTGGGATGGTCACGGTGTCGACGTACGTGACGTTGAAGTGTTGCTGAGTGCCATCTCGGCTTACGACCTGGGTCGAAAGCGCGTCGACGTTACTGTCGACGAGATCCCAGAGGAGGCGGCCACCGCAAGTTCTTCACTCGGGTCCCGGTTCTACGGTTTCAAGGTCCACGCCCGCCAATCACTCGTTTCCAAGGTTCCAAAATGGCTGTAATTGTCGTCACTCCCCACCTTCGATCCCTGCCAGGCGAGTGCTCCAGAAGAATGACAGCCCCTCGCGGAGCGAGTCGGTTGAAGTGCGATTCTGATAGCCACCATGATTGCAATTCCCGCCGTGTCGCAATGCCGCGACGTGTCCTCGCTTATGTCGATAATGAAGAGATGGTGGACTGAATTCATGCCACTCCCCATTCTCGGGGGACCACATCGAGCGCCACGTCCCGCTGCGTATACAACGATGCGAAGATCCCAGCTTCACGAAGGTGCCGACGGTTGGTAGAACGCGCCGTCCCGTCCAGGCAGTCTGGTCCGTGCGAGAAAGTGTAGGACTCAACAGGCGTGGGTCGGGTTGGTGTGCTGAAGCTGAAGACGCCCAGCTGTCTCCTTCGCCCAGTCCACGAACTGGCGCGTGCGGTGAAAGATGTTGGCCATGTCGTCCAGGACACCGAAGACCAGAATGGGACGTTCGAGTCGGTGAAATCGGCCGACGGCGTATCGCTGAAGACCAGATTCCGTGCGACGGTCTGGTGTGCCGGGTCCACGTCGAGGCCGCTCGCTTCCAGCCACACGGGATCCGGCGCGTCATCGCCATAACGGACGTCGAAGACGTGTCCGCTCGCTTTGAAATCGCGCAACCAGGCGCGGACGGTGTATCGTCCTTCATCGATGCAGCCACAGACATAGCGGCCCTGCGCGTCGGTCGCGGTTCGCACGTCGGGTGCCAACGCTCCGTCCGACGTCAATTCGACGAGCAATCCTTCCAGGCCGTGGCCATGCCCATCCGAGATTCGGCCGTTGATCCGTCTGGCGCAGTCGACCCGTCGAAACACGACCCTTGCCGGTGTGCGCTCGATCCACGTGACCAGCATGCCCGCATCGGCTACCGCGAGGGCGGGTGTGAAGAACGACGAACTGGCCACGCTTTCGGAGACGTTGAGCGGTAATGTGAAATCGATGCCCTCGTTCGAACGGCTCACGAAGATCTCGTTCGACACGCCCGGATCGGCGGCTCCGCGAGGATCTCCCGACCAGGCGACCCACACAGTTCCGTTGCCATCCACCATCACGGACGGAGATTGCGAAAACAGCGCCGGTCCAGTCCGTGACACGTCGGTTTGGTGGGTCACGACTCCGTCTTCCACCCGGACGTGGAAGACCGTCGAACTCGTGGTGCCGAGGGTCGCGTACACGGCTGAGAACACGCCGGCATTGTCGACCGCCGTGTTGTAATTCCCGGCCAGGAATTCGTTCTCGGCGATGGTGATCGGAGGGGAAAACTCGCCATTGACCTGGCGGCTGTAACGAAGGGCGAAATCGGGAACAGCTGCCCGAGCGGGTTGGCGATGAGGCACTCGGTCCACGTCACGTGGACATGTCCATCAAAGGTGAGGGCGAGTTGCGCATCCCTGGGAAACCATACGTCTCCAGGCTGGGAATCCGCATGGACGGTGACTGGAGGGGTCAGGCTCCGCCCCGCGTCCAACGAGTAGCGCAGCCTGATGAGATAGGGGTTCTTGGCGGCCACCGACGTAGGCGTCGATGCCACTCTCCGCCCAGAGCACGTAGACGACCCCCGTCTCGCCCACTGTCACGCGTGCACGAAAATCCACGTTCGTCGTGCCTGGCGTCGATACTTCGGCAGGGAACGAGAACGACTGCCCGCCGTCGCTCGAGCTCAGGAATTGGACCGACGCGGTAAAGGGAGCCGTCGGGCACGGGGGAAGGAATCGGCAATAGTCGGTGGGATTTCCCTGCACGTAGACCACGAACACTTCACCTGGTCCGCCCGCGGCGAGCGAGTGGCTTCGCACGGCTCCCGACGCCACGAGCCGGGGTACGCTGAACGTCAGTCCGTCGTCGGTGGAACTGGCGAAGTACAGGTTCCGGTTCTCGGATCCGTCCGAGCCGAACGAGACCAGCACCTCGTACATGACATAAATATTTCCCTCGCTATCGCGCGCGATTGAGGTCTTGTCAGCCTCAACACCCTCAGCGACACCGATGGGGGGGCCCAACGTCTGAGCCATGGCGGGTTGACCGCCGTGCAGGACAACGGACGCAGCGAGGATCGGGAGTGCGAACCGCAGACACTTGACGCGGAAACTCGATGACAGGCCGGACATGCGTGGGGCTCCCGTCTCGAACAATCGGCCGACAAGGTATACTTTGAGGGGTCGCCCGCCGTCTTGAAGCCCCTCTGAAGATGTCTGAGGATTCCTGAATGCCAGACGATCGGCCGGCGCCAGCGGCTTACGCCTTCGGCGAATTCACGGTGGATGCGGCGAGACGGCTGTTGCTCAAGAACGGCGTCGCGGTCCCTCTCACTCCCAAGGCGTTCGACACGCTCGCCGTCCTCGTCGCGCACAGGGACAGGCTGGTCACGAAGGACGAGCTCCTCCGCGCGGTCTGGCCCGGCACGTTTGTCGAAGAGAACAACCTCAATCAATCCATCTCGATATTGCGCAAGGCGCTGGGCGAGCGCCGGACCGACCACCGGTACATCGTCACCGCACCGGGGCACGGCTATCGATTCGTCGCCGAGGTCCAGGGGATCACTCCACAGCAGGCCGGAGGCGACCAGAAAGCCGTCCACCAGCCCGCCGCCAGGTCGGCGTCTCGTGTTCCCTTGACCCGCGCCGCCGCCCTCGTTGCGGCCGTCTTGACACTCACCGCGGCCATGTTCCTCTACGTTCGTGGCTCGTCAACCCGTGATGATCCTGATGATGGTGCCGGAGCCCCCGCCTTTCGCTCGATCGCGGTGCTCCCGTTCAAGTCCCATTCGGGGGCCTCAGAAGGGGTTGGAGAGGAGTACTTGGGAGTGGGGATGACGGACGCGCTCATCACCAGGCTCAGTCACGTGCGTGCGCTCATCGTCCGGCCAGGCAGCGCGGTGCGCAGTTTCGGCGGACCGGGCCAAGATCCGTTACAAGCCGGAAGGGCGCTGCGCGTCGACGCGGTGCTCGACGGACACATGCAACGTGCTGGCGACCAGGTGAGCGTCCAAGTACGGCTGCTCAGCACGGCCACAGGTACGGTCCTGTGGAGCGACAGCCTGGAGACCACGTGGACCGGGCTCCTCGGCCTCGAAGATCAAATCGCCGAACGCGTCATCGGCACGCTCATTCCGGAGCTGGGGGCGCGAGCCCGGGGGACGCCGGCGGTGCGCGAGACGAACGACCCTGAGGCGTATCGCGCGTACCTTCGCGGCCGCTATTTCTGGAACAAGCGGACCGACGAGGGGTTGAAGAGCGCCGTGGTGGAGTTCAACGAGGCGATCCGTCGGGACGGCGGTTACGCGCGAGCTTACGCGGGGCTGGCAGACACTTACATTCTGTGGTCAGTGTTCGGCATCGCGCCCTGGAGCGAGGTGGGGCCCAAGGCGCGTGCCGCTGCCTTGCGTGCGCTGCAAATGGACGAGGAGCTGGCCGAAGCGCACACATCGCTCGCGTTCATCGCGTGGACCGCCTGCGCAGCGAATGACGCCGGCAGGAGCTTCCGGCGCGCCATCGAGCTCAGCCCCGGCTATGCCACAGCCCATCATTGGTACAGCCTGTATCTGAAGGATCTCGGCCGGATGGACGAGGCCGTTGCCGAAATCCGGAAGGCTGAGGAGCTGGATCCGCTTTCGCTCGTGATTAATGCTGATGTCGCGCTCGTGCTCTTTTATGCGCGGCGTTACGACGAAGCCATCCAACAGTCGGCCAGAACGCTCGAGCTCGACCCCACCTTCGCTCTCGCGCACTATTACCAGGGGTTCGCGTACGAACGCAAAGGCATGTACGCCGATGCCCTGCGCGCCTACGACCGCATGGCCTCGGACGACAGTCCGGGGTCGCTGGTCCAGATCGGCCGGGCGCATGCGCTGTCTGGCAACAGGAAAGAGGCGCTCCGAATACTGGAGCGGCTGAAAAACTCTCCACGGAACGATACGTCAGGCCGGACAAGCTGATTCTCTTGTACGCCGCGCTCGGAGACACGGACATGGTCGTGACGGCACTCGAGGCATCGATCAACGAGCTTGGCAAGTGCGTCGCAGCGCCCATCCTGTTCGACCCGAGGTTCGACGAGACGCGAACCGAGCCTCGGGTCGCCGCCCTCCTACGCGATGCTGGACAGGATGCGAGCGCGGGACGGTGATTCACCGCAACCTGTCGGCCGGGCCAACTGAGTAGTTACTTCGTCACCCCAAAGCCGGTGACCGTGCCTTCCGTGTTGTGGGCGAAGCGGATGCCGTAGACGCCGTCCGTGGACTTCAGCTTGCCGGCGGCCACCAGCGCAGCCTTGTCGTAGGTGCCGACGACCGTGCCGTTGATCGCGCACTCGACCTTGTCCCCCTTGACCGACATCGAGATCTCCTGCTTCACGGGCTGACCCGGAGCCGCGGCCTTGCCGACCGCTGCGTTCGGCTCGCCGCGGCCGTTCATCCGGAACGGCGCCGGACCGAATCCCCGGACGATGAAGTTGCCGGTTCCGTACGCCGCGCAGTAGAGCAGCGTCATGTTCTCGGTCCCCATGTCATTGCCGGCGATGAAGATGCCGTAGGGGTGCGGGTGGTCGTTCAGGCTCTGGAACTTCGGCTCGGTGAACGTCGCCTTGACCGTGTAGTTGCCGGACGCCGTGTTGGCCGGATTCCAGTAGTTCACGGCCGGACCGGTCTGCACGGTCATGCTCTTGGCGTCTCCGGAGAGCTTGGCGTTGTTCAGGGTCTGGCCGGCCTTTTCTTCATTGGCGTCGACCTTCCCGGTCCAGCCCGGAACCGAGACTCCGCCGCCGGCCACGGGCTTGGCGGCATCCTGGGCACCGATGACCGGGGGGACGAGCATGGCAACAGCGACTGCGAGCGCGGAACCGTAAGCGAGACGCATGACATGTCCTTTCAGTGACGAAGTTTGTTCAGCAACACTATAGTGCGATCTTCGGTCTTCGTGATACCGCGAGGCTATCTCGACGGCACGAGGCGCTTCAGCTCCTCGAACCAGTTGAGGACGACGCGGATTTCCTCGAGCGACTCCGACTCGGCCGGGACCGGACAGATGAACCGCTTGCCGTCGCGGGCGAGGTCGCGGTTCCTGAGCGACATGTGTTGACGCGATCCGTAGGGTCCCGGCCACGAAACGGGATTTGCGAAAGTGAAGCTCGGCTGCGTCCGCACCCTGACCCCGACGAACTGAAACTGCGCCTGTTCGTACAACAACTCCGTGCCATCAGATGACCAGATCGGGTGATGACCGGCGTTGGTCCCCGATACTTGATACTGGGACCCGGTCGTCGGAAACGGCTGCACGAAGACGGTGTTGTTGGTCGCATACGCGATCCACCGACCGTCTGGCGAAAACACTGCGCCGATGGGCGCGTACGATTCGACCGCGTCGACGGGCGTGCTCGTCCTTTCCTTCAACGAGAGCGTCCACAACGTCACGCTCGAACCCCTGGTCACGGTGTAGAGGAACCGATCCCCGGCGGGCGCCCAGGCCTCGGGGACGTGCGACGTGCCTTCGTCGGCTTTCGTCAGGCGCTCCGCCTTGCCGCCATCGACCGGCTGCCAGAAGATCCCCCGGTCGCCGTCGCGATCCGATTGAAAGGCGACCCGCGTGCCGTCGGCGGCCCAAATGGGAAAGCGGTTGTTCCCCCCGAACGTCAGGCGCCGAATGGACGAGCCGGTCCCGGGCGCGTACACATGGACGTTCGCGTCCTTCCCATCGTCGGTGCCAAACGTGAGCCGTTTCCCTTCCGGAGAGACCCGGACATGCTCATACGGCCCTCCCGGTAGCTTCAGTCGTTCCGCCACGCCGGTACCGATCGACCCATGCGAGATCCTGCTGGTCGCTCACGGAAACCGGTCCAGGAATGTATACCGAGCGACCCAGTGCTCGAGAAGCTCAGTTGCGCCGCTCCCGTGGCAATGTTCGACCTTCGCACTCCCTCGACCACCGGCACGGGGGCGCCCGTGACTCTCCAGTCGCCGGAGATCGAAGGGCACCGCGAATGCGACCCCTCTGCGCGCATAGACGAGATGGCCCGTGCGCGAGTAACGAGCATCGCTTCCGCCCTCCACGAGAGTCTTCCGTTCATCGGAAGTGAGAGACTGAAGGACGATGCGTGCCTTGTCCCAACGGTCTGGACCGGTGGCCGTCGTGAGGGTCACCAGCAATGAACGCCCATCGGGCAAAACCTGAGGACCGTGCGCGACCTCGTCGCGCTGAACGCTCATGAGCTTCTCGGAGGTCCCGCCGTTGGCGGAGACTCGCATGATGCCATCAGCGCCCTGGCCGAAGACAATGCCGGTGTCGCCCCAGCTCAAGCCGTAGACGTTGGTAGCGGTGCAGAGCGTCGCGGCTGCTCCCCCGCTTACCGGAATCTTCTTCACCGTGTTGTCGGCCCCGGAAAAGAATGCGATGAACTGACCATCAGGCGAAAAGGCCGGACTTGTCACGCCGGTTATCTTCCCGCTCCGGTCCGTGATGTCGGTGCCGTGGATGGGCCTCACCGCGAGATCACCCATCGAGCGGAGGTACAGGTGGAAATTTGCCACGTAGACGATCTTGGTGCCGTCAGGCGAGATCGCGATCTGGTTCCGTCCGGGACTGGTGAAGGTTCTGGTCTTCAGGAAGCGCCGAACGAGAAACGGACGACCGCTGGCACGTCCGACGATGTGAACATCCACACGGCCGCGCCACCGAGCGCGCCCGCGAGGAGCGTCGTGATCGCGAAGGGTACGCTGCGCCGCCAGAGCGGCCGCGCCGGCGCGGGGCCGACTGCCCTCTCCGCATCACGGAAAGCCGGCGCGGCGGGATCCTCCAAGACGACCCGCGCTTCGCCGATGTCGCGCAACCGCCGCCTGACGTCCCGATCCAGACACCGAGCCACCAGTCGCCGCACCGGCGGGGGCGTCGCCGCGGGAAGCGCGGTCATGTCGATGTCCTGCCGCAAGACCGAGGCGAGCGTATCGGAAATATCGTCGCCCTCGAACGCGCGACGGCCCGACAGCATTTCGTAGAGCACGACACCGAACGCCCACACGTCGCTCCGCTTGTCCGCCTGACGTCCCTTCACCTGCTCGGGGCTCATATAAGCCGCCGTGCCCAGGATGATGCCCATCTGTGTAATCGCGGGGCTCGTGATCGTCGGTGAGGGCGTGACGTTCGCGCCTGTGCCCGCCGCAGGTTCGAGGGCTTTCGCGAGGCCGAAGTCGAGCACCTTCACTGCCCCGTCGAGTCGGACCATGATGTTCGCGGGCTTGAGATCGCGATGGACGATCCCTTGCTCGTGGGCCGCCTCCAGCGCCTCCGCGATCTGCCGCGCGATCGGCAGCGCCTCGTCGAGAGGGATGGCGCCGCGCGACAATCGCCGCGCCAGATCCTCGCCTTCGACGAGTTCCATCACGAGCGCCGTGACGCCTCCGGCGTCTTCCAGCCCGTAGATGGCCCCGATGTGCGGATGATTCAGAGAGGCGAGGACCTTCGCTTCACGTTGAAACCTCGCCAGGCGTTCGGCGTCAGCCGCGAACACCTCGGGCAGCAGCTTGATGGCGACGTCGCGATCGAGCCGCGTGTCGCGCGCTCGATACACTTCGCCCATTCCGCCAGCCCCGAGGGCGCTGAGAATCTCGTACGATCCGAGCCGCGTGCCGTCGGACAAGGACATGACGCGAGGCTGATTCTATTGCATGAGTCTCTGCAGCTCCGCTTGCATGCGCTCGAGCAGCGGACGCGCCTCGGGCGCGGCAATGAGGTTGTGCTCCTCGTAGGGATCCGACTCCAAGTCGTACAGCTCGTTCATGTTCTCGAGCTCGCGGTAGCTGATGTACTTGTGCCGGCTGGTCCGGACTGCGGTGTAGCCCATGTTGCGAATGCGCGGAAATACGGTGTCGGTGAAGTACTCGACGAGAAACGACGTCCGCCAGTCGCGCGCGGTGTTGTCGAATACAGGGACGAGCGATCGTCCCTGGATGGCCGCCGAGGGCGTCAGGCCTGCCAGTTCGAGCAGCGTGGGCGCGACGTCGAGGCTGAGCGTGATTTCACGTGGCGTCGTGCCGGAACGCACGCGCGGCGGATATCGAACGAGGAACGGGATGCGAATCGCCTCGTCGTAGGCCAGCCGGCGTTCTTCCGACAGCCCGTGCTCTCCATAGAAGTAGCCGTGATCGCTCGTGAAGACGATCACGGTGTGGTCGAGCGCTCCGCGCTTCTCGAGCGCAGTCATGATTCGGCCGAGGCTGTCGTCCACGGCCAGCAACATCTCGAGTCGGCCACGAATCTCTTCATCACTCGTGGCCGTCTCCCGTCCGAGCGGGGGCAGCTTGTCAATCTGTCGCAGCAGTGCGGGCTTCCCGAGCGGCGGATTGAACGCGTTCGGACGCCGCGGCATGGTTTGCCCCGCATAACGTCCGCGATGGCGCTCGGCCGCAACGAAGCCGCCAGACTGACCCGGCACCGCCACGAGGCTTCCATCGTCGCGCTGCACGATGTTCGGGTGAATCGCCTTGTGCGCGAGATACACGAGGAACGGCTGGTTCCCCGCCCGCTGCATGAACTTCTCGACGTAGTCGGTGAGCAACGTCGGTCACGTAGCCTGACGCCTGCAAGCGCTGGCCGTCGACGTTGAGATGCGGATCGACCGCTTCCCCCTGTCCCGGCATCGCCACCCAGTGATTGAAGCCCGGCCGCGGGCTGTCGTCGTTGCCCATGTGCCACTTGCCGAAGAAGCCGGTCACGTAGCCGGCGCCCTGCAGATCCTTCGGGAACACCGGCAGCTGATGGCTCGGGCGCGCCGTGTTGTCGATGATGCCGTTGGTGTGCGCGTACTGGCCGGTCAGAAAGCAGGCGCGGCTCGGCGAGCAGAGCGGCGTCGTGGCGAACGCGTTGAGAAACATCGCGCCCTCACGCGCGAGGCGATCCATGTTTGGCGTGTCGACGAATGGGTGCCCTGCGGCGCGGACTTCGTCCCAGCGCATGTCGTCCACGAGCACGAAGACGAAATTGGGACGCCGGCGCGGCTCGACCGTTGGCGTGTTCCTGTCCGAGCAGGCGGCGAGGCCCAGCATCGCGACGAGCGTCGATCCGCCGATGCGGCGCCAGATTCTCGTGGCAGTCATCAGTCTGCGCTTCCGTTCGAGGACAGGCCGAGACGAGCATGCGCCGTCGTCACGTCAATTCCTGACACGCGTACTCGTTTCTGTCGCGAGCGTTCTCCCGAGACCACCGACACCGCGCGCCTGGGCACGGACAGCAGGTCGGCGATGACCTCGACGAGCTCGGCGTTCGCGGCGCCATCCACCGGCGGCGCCTGCACGCGGACCAGCAACGCATCGCCGCGCGTCCCGGCAGGCCCGGAGCGGCCGGCACGCGGGATGACGCGGACGTTGATGACGACCCCGCCGTCGGGCGTGGATTGAATCATGAAACGACCCGCAGAGGATACACTTGAACGGCACTCCTGAGTCGAAGCGATGGGCACGCCCTGCGACCTCCTGCTCACCAACGCGCACGTCCTGACGATGGACGAGCGGTTCTCGACGTACCAGCGAGGCTCGGTGGCGATCGGTGGAGCCTCCATCCTGGCCGTGGGCGACGTCGCCGCGCAGTTCGACGCCGCCGAGACGATCGATTGCCGGGGACGCGTCGTGATGCCCGGGCTGGTCAACGCCCACACCCATGCGGCGATGACGCTGCTGCGCGGGCTCGCTGACGATCTCCGCCTGGACGTCTGGCTGATGGGCTACATGATGCCCGTCGAGCGCGCGTTCGTCCGGCCGGACTTCGTGACGCTCGGCACGAAGCTCGCCTGCGCGGAGATGATCCGATCCGGCACGACCTGCTTCGCCGACATGTACTACTTCGAGGAGGCCGTGGCAGGCGCCACCGCCGAGGCCGGCATGCGCGCCCTCTGCGCGCAGACGGTCCTCAAGTTTCCCGCGCCGGATGCCGCGAGCTTCGAGGATTCGCTGGCGCGGGCGCGGCACTTCATCCAGGAGTGGAAGGGCCATCGCCTGATCGTGCCGGGCGTCGCGCCGCACGCGCCCTACACCTGCACCGACGAGATTCTGCGGGCGTGCGTCGAGCTGGCGTGCGAGTTCGACGTGCCGCTGCACACCCATCTCGCGGAAACGACGTTCGAGGTGGAACAGTCCCGGCGCGAACACGGCATGCCGGTCGTGCCCTGGGTCAAGAAACAGCGGCTGTTCGAGGCGCGCGTGCTGGCGGCGCACTGCGTCCACGTCGACGAAGGCGAGATTCGGACGCTGAAGGATGCACGGGCAGGCGTCGCGCACAATCCCACGAGCAACCTCAAGCTCGGATCCGGCGTGGCCCCCGTGGCAAAGATGCGCGAGCTGGGCGTGAACGTCGGCATCGGCACCGACGGTCCCGCCTCGAACAACGACCTCGACATGTTCGAGGAGGTACGGCTGACGGCGATTCTGGCCAAGGGGATTGGCGGCGACCCGACGGCGCTGCCGGCACGCGACGCGCTGGCGATGGCGACGATCGTCGGGGCCAGGGCGATGCACCTTGGCGACATCACGGGCTCGCTCGAGGCGGGCAAGCGCGCCGACCTGATCGTGATCGACCTCGACCGCATCCACAACGTGCCCGGCTTCGCGCGCGATCCGAACGCCGTGTACTCGCAGCTCGTCTACGCCGCGAAGTCGACCGACGTCGTCGACGTGATGTGCGACGGCGCGTGGCTGATGCGAGACCGGCGCCTCGTCACCCTGGACGAGAGCGCCCTGCGGGAGGCTGCGCGCGAGATGGCACGCCGCATCGACACCTTCCTCATCGAGCGCGAGCAGAGCGTCCTGCAGAAGCTCGTGGCGATCGGCGGAGCGGCGGAACAGGAGAGCTTCGAGGTGCAGGTGAAGGCGCGGCTGGCGTCACCGGATCCCGTGCTGCGCGCGTTGTCCAGCGACGAGCTGACCGTCATTCGCGGCGTGCACTACCACCAGTACGACATTTATTTCTCCTTCACAGATCCCACACAGGGTCAGCTGCGCTACCGGGAGGATGAATTCCTCGACGACGAGAACAAGGTCGTGAGCGCGCGGGCGCGGCTGACGCTGACGGGAGAATCACGGGAAGCCGCGTTCGGGTCGGTACTGCTGTTCCGCTCGCGCTTCTTCGCGCCGGCGAACCACTCGCCCCGGTTCTACCGCGAGTACTTCAAGCCAGCAAGAGAGCGCGAGGTCGAAAAGGACCGTCGGCGCTGGCTCGTGGCTTATCGGGGCGTGCAGTTCTGGGTGCACGTCGATCGGCTCGTGAACCCGCATGCCGGCTCGTATTTTCTCGAAGTGAAGTCGCGGACGTGGTCCCGGCGCGACGCGCAGGACAAGGCGGCCATCATCACCGAACTGCTGGAACGGCTCGGCGCGCGGCCTGACGAAGCGATCGAGGAAGGCTACGTCGAGCTCTGAGATCGCAGGATCGCCGCGCCCAGCAGGTTGGAGGCGCCCAGCGCGGCGAGCGCGATCGTCCAGCTTCTGACCGATTCACCGCCGAGCAGATCGAGCAGTCCTCCGACCGCGGCCGATCCCGCGGACGCGGCCGCAAACCCCGCCATCGAATAGAGCGCCATCGCGGTCCCACGACTGCCGGGCGGAGACACGGCGACGAGTCCCGCCGTCAGCGCAGCGGAATCAGCGCTGACGAGCGCGCTGTAAATCACGCTGACGGCAAGGATGACGACCCACGGCATCATCGACGTCACGCCCACGGCGACGCTCGTTGCGGCCGAGAGGAGCATGATCGCAAAGACGATGCGCCGCGGATCGTAGCGCACGCTCAGCTCGGCACCGGCCAGGCTCGCCGGCACCCCCACCAACGCGATCACGGCAGCCAGCGTCGACGGCGAGGCGATGGTGCCGCGGCCCTGCACGGTCTGGCAGAACACGAGAAACGGCACGAGCCACGCGCGCAGGCCGAACAATTCCCAGCAGTGGCACGCATAGCCGAACACGAACCGCAGCGAGTCTCGAGAACGGAGGAGAGTACGCCAGTGACGCTGTTCGGGCATGCCGCTCGAAGCGATCGGCGGCGCAGGATCCAGCATGAGGTACGCGAGCGCCCAGGCGATCGCCGGCCCCGCCGCGGCCGCGACGACAGCGGACCGCCAGGACATCAGCGTGGCCAGCCGGCCGACCAGGTAGAACGAGAGGCTCGCGCCGACCGTGAACGACGTCGTGTAGAACGCCACGTAGCGGGGGTGCGGCACGCCATCCGTGCGATCGGCGATCAGCTTCAGGCCGGGCATGTAAGTGCCGGCGAGGCTGGCGCCGGCAATCGCCTGGCACACGACCGCCGCGCGCATCCCGTCAGCGAACAGCCCGAAGCCGATCGCCGCGCCCGCCGCGAGCGAGGTCGCGGCGAGCCAGACCGTACGCGCGTCGATGCGATCGGTGAGGCTGACGAGCACGGGGACGGCGACGAGGTATCCCGCGTAGTAGCTGCTGCTGATCCAGCCGACCTCGGTGTTCGACAGCGCCCACGTCGCCTTGAGCCCCGTCTGGATCGCCAGGAACATCGAAAACGGCGTCATCCCCAGGATCTCGGCGACACAGATGACGACGGCGATGCGGGCGGCCGGTGTCCGGCGCGGGGACTCTACGACGGGCACTTCACTTCGCGTATTCGCTTTCCGTAGAACACGTCCATCGGGATGTGGTGGGTGTTGAAGACACGGCTCAACAGCTCATGGAGCTTGGGGTCGTACGCCTGGAACTCTTCCGGCGTCTCGACCTTGACGTTGCCCGCGAAGCACTCGCCGTAGTTCGAGAAAAACCACCACTGCGCGCCCTCGGCCCAGTACTCGCCCGCGTTCGTGGTCGCGTAGTGCTTGCGGCCGTCGGCGTAGACGTACTTGCCTGCCGCCATCGCGGCGTCGTAGGCCGCGCGGATCTCGGCATGCATGGCCGGGTCGACGTCGCGGATGCCGCCGCCCATGATCGCGTGCGAGAACTCGTGGACGAAGATGTGCTCGCCCCAGTACCGCGTTCCCGGATAGCCCAGGAGGTTCTCCTCCGCGCCCGTCGTCGGGTTGCCGCCGAGACCTCGCGAACGATTGGCGTGGTAGTCGCGGTCGGCCTGGGTGACCGGTTCACCGGCCGGGGCGCCCGGGCGTTTGTGGCTCGAGTATTCCGGAATATCCATCGTCATCTCGACTTCGGCGATGACGCCGGTGCGCCACTTGCGCGCGATCATCGCCTTGCGGAGATCGGGCCGCGCGGCGAGCATGGTGTTGATGATGTCGCGGGCAACGAGCAAGGCGGCGTCGGGGACTTTCTCGGACGTGATGACCGGAATGCCCTGCGCGTCCACGTATTTCTTGTAGAACGGACTGACGCCGAGCGATTCGGGAACAGGTCCGACGTTGGCGTCGACGTAGTCGGAGATCAGCTCGACCGGCTTTCCGGTTTTCTGGCGCTGCTCGGCGCGCTCCTGGCGGTGCTTTTCGGCGAGCGCGCGTGCCTCGGCTTCGGTTTTCTGGGGCCGGGCGGCCTGAACGGGCTCCGTTGGCTTCTGCTGGGGCGGCGGCTGCGCGTTCCCCAGCAGCGCGCCAAACGCGACAAGAGCAGTGGCAGACATCGGCTTCGGTATCGTCACAATCCCTCACTATCGTGGTTGAGTCTCGGGCTGGCGGTCGGCCGATACTCCGTGAGATCCTCCCGGGATCAAAATGCAAAAAACTGATGCCGGTATAAGGGCTTCCGAACCAGCGGACCGCCGCTTCCGTCTTGGTTACTAATGCACACCCTGCTCAGCGACATCCGTTCCGGCATCCGGATGATTGTGAAGTACCCGATGCTGTCGACGGTGGCCATTCTGACACTGGGCCTGGGCATCGGCCTCAGCTCCACGGTCTATTGCATCGTCAATGGCGCGCTTTTCAAGGGCCTGCCGTTTCCTGACGGTCACCGCATCGTATCGCTAATGGCCACGAAGCCGAGCGAGGAAGAGCCCCAGCGGCCCGTCAGCGTCCACGATCTGACGATTTGGCAGGCGCGGCAGACGGTGTTCGACAAGCTGGGGGCGTTTGAGTTCACACCCATCAACCTGTCGACCGAAGAGGGGCGGCCGGAACGCTACGCTGGCAGCCAGCTGACGGTGGGCGCGTTCGAGGCCCTGGGCATGCAACCGATCCTGGGCCGCGGCTTCCGCGAGGGCGACGATCGTCCCGGCGCCGACCCGGTCGTCCTCCTGGGCGCCCGCCTCTGGCGGGAACGGTATGGCAGCTCGAACGGCATCATCGGCAAAACGCTCCGCGTGAACGGCACGAACCGGACCGTGATCGGCATCATGCCGGAGATCTTCGGGTTCCCGATCAATCAGGTCGTGTGGACGCCGCTCGTCATCGATCCGCTCGCGACCCCGCGCGGGCAGGGTCCTGAGTATCCGGTCGTCGGGCGCTTGAAACCGGGTGTCAGCATCGCGCAGGCCAACGCGCAGGCCGTGGCGATCGCGTCGCAGCTGGAGGCGGAGTTTCCGGAAACGAACCGGGGCGTCAGCGCCGCGGTCGTGGTCTATACGGACACGGAGATCCCCCCGGAGATCTTCGGGCTGCTCTACACGATGCTGGGCGCAGGCGTTGGGGTGCTGCTCATCGCGTGCGTCAACGTGTCGAACCTGCTCGTCGCCCGCGCATCGCTGCGGCACCGCGAGGTGGCGGTGCGGATGGCGCTGGGCGCTGCCCCGAGTCGCGTCGTGCGGCAGCACCTGACCGAAGTCCTGGTCCTGGCCACCGCGGGCGGCGCGCTGGGAATCCTGCTGAGCATCTTCGGCGTGCGCTGGTTCGTCGACGCGATCTCGGTGAATCCCCCGCCCTTCTGGATCACGTTCGATCTGGACTACCGGGTGACGGCGTTCTTCATCGGCCTCATCGGTCTCGCCAGCGTCTGCGCGGGCGCCCTGCCCGCCGTCCACTCGGTGCGGGTGAACGCGGGCGCCGCGCTGAAAGACGACAGCCGGTCGTCCACGAGCGCTCGCCTGGGCAAGTTCAGCAGCGGTCTCGTCGTCGCGGAGCTGGCGCTCTCGTGCGCGCTGTTGATTGCCGCCGGCCTGATGATCAAGAGCGTCGTTCAGCTGAAGAACGTGCCGATGCCGTTCGCGATCGACAACATCCTGACCGCGCGGGTCGATTTGCCGCGCGCGTCGTATCCAGACTCTGCCGCAAGCATCCGGTTCTTCGAACAGCTCCTGCCGCGGCTGAGCGCCACGCCTGGTATCGAGGCGGCTACGCTCTCCGACGGGTTGCCTGCGGCCGGCAACGGGATGATCACCGTGCAAATCGAAGGCAAGTCGTACCCGGACCAGAGCGACTACCCGTCGGCGCGTGAAGGCATCGTGACCGCGGGCTACTTCGACACCTTCCAGGCAAAGGTCGTCAAAGGCCGTGAGTTCGCTTCGTCCGATGTCGCGACGAGCCAGCCCGTCGCGATCGTCAACGAGTCGTTTGCGCGGATGCATTTCCCGACCGTCGATCCGGTCGGCCACCAGTTCAAGCGCATCAGACCGAAGACGAAAGAGCCGTGGATGACGGTCGTCGGGGTCGTCCCCGATCTGCTCATGGAAGGGATCGGCAACAACAATCAGAGTCCCGTCGGCTACTACATTCCGATCGCGCAGAGCGATGTGGCCAACGGCGTCCGGATTGCCGTGCGAACGCGGGGAGAACCGGCAGCGGTCGCCTCGCTCGTTCGATCGGCGGTCTCGTCGCTGGACGGCGTCCTCGCAGTGTACGAAGTCAGCACGCTGCGAAGGGTGATCGACCGGCAGACGTGGTTCTACCACGCGTTCGGTACGTTCTTCATGGCATTTGGTTTCTGCGCGCTGTTCCTGGCAGCAGCGGGGCTCTACGGCGTGATGTCCTTCGTGGTGTCGCAGCGGACGCGCGAAATGGGCGTGCGGCTGGCGCTCGGCGCGCCGGGTCGTCAACTGATCGCGCTCATCATGCGGCGGAGCGTTTTCCAGCTGGCCGGCGGCCTGGTGATCGGTCTGGCGCTCGCGCTGCTCGCGTCGGGTGCGCTGCAACCGGTGCTCTACAAGGTGAACCCTCGCGATCTGGTCGTCTTCGCGGGCGTGGTCGTGACGCTCGCCGTCGTCAGCCTGCTCGCGAGCTTCCTCCCCGCCCAGCGCGTCACGAAGATCGATCCGGTACTCGCGCTATCCAGCGAATGAAATGGGACATGGTAGATGGCACATCTGCCATTTACCATTTGCCATTTGCCATTTACCATTTCTAACGGCGCGCCGCCCCCAGCCCCGCCGCGCGACCCGTGGCCCACGCCCAGAGAAAGTTGTATCCGCCAATGGGCCCGAATGCGTCGAGCATTTCCCCGCATAGGAACAGACCCCGGTGCCTGCGGCTCTCCAACGTCCGGGGGTCGACTTCCGACAGGCTGACGCCGCCGCCCGTGACTTCGGCCTTCTTGTAGCCTTCATCGCCGTCCCACGGCAGCTCGCCACGAACAAGCGTCTCGATCAGCCTGATTCTCTCGGCGCGACTGAGGTTCGAGAGCGTGCGTCTCGGGTCGAGATCGATGCGCTCGATCAGAGCGGCCGCAAGTCGATTCGGCAGCTCTTCGGATAGGGCCGCGAGCACTGTTCGAGTTCCCTGCGGGCGCAGCGCATCGGTCCACCGCCGGTCGTCGAGCGTACTCCAGCGAACGACGATGCGTGCGGGCGCTTCCGGGTTGACGCGCGAGCGCACGGGGACGTGGGACACGTCCAGCACGGCGGGCCCGCTGTAGCCCCCATGGGTGAACAGAAACCCTCCCGTGGCCGTGGCGCTGAGCTTTTTCGCGCGCGCGGTAATCGTGACCGGCAGCGAGACACCCGACAGGGACGCAAACGGCGCCGGCGTCGCGGTAAGCGGCGTGAGCGCCGCGTAGGTCGGCTGCAGCGTGTGGCCCAGAGACTGAGCGATGCGGAGCCCGCCACCGTCACTTCCGGTCGCGGGAACCGAGAGGCCGCCTGTCGCGACGACGACGGCATCAGCGTCGAGCGGCGGCGCGCCCTGTCGCTCGATCCGCCACCCGGAAGAAGACGGCGTGAAGGAGGTCACGAGCGTGCTCGTCAGGATCGTGGCGCCCTGCTGCCGCGCGTAGCTCATGAGCCTGTCGCGCACGTCCCGCGCGCGCTGCGACGCCGGGAACAGTTTGGCCGAGTCCGTTTCTTCGACCAGCGGCAGGCCGAGATCCTGTTCGAAAAACGCGATCTGCTCGCGCAGCGGCCAGGACCGCAGCATCTTTCTGAGGAGATGCACCGGCGATTCCGTCACGAACCGGGATTCGTCGACCCGCGCGGGCAGGATGTTGCATCGCCCGCCGCCGCTGATGAGGATCTTTCGCCCGCCGTCTCGCGTACGCTCGAGCAGGATCGTGTCGGCGCCGGACGAAGCCGCAAAGATCGCCGCCATCGTTCCGGCCGCACCCGCGCCGATGACAAGGACACGGGGCCTGGCCGTGGAATCCATCTCAATCCGTGTGGAGTCAGTCGGAGCCGCTCCCCTGGAACTGATCGTCCTCGTTGGCGAAGAGCACGTTGAAGCTCGTCAGGGACCCGTAGCAGCCGGTGACATAGCTCTGGAGACGCACCTTGATCTCGTCCGGCAGGTCCGAGGCATTGATTTGCTGCTCCAGGGTCCGCAGCCGGTTTCGCAGCATGACGACCTTGTGGAAGAAGGTCTCGATCGGCCAGCTCTTCTCCTGCACGCCGGGCGTGCCGGGCCGCAGCACGAGCGATCCACCGCGCCATTTGTCGGCTGGCGCCACGGGTGTCAGGCCGGTCTCCTCCCGGATGATCCGGCGCAGCAGCAGTTCGAGGTCGATCGAATCGTCGGAGACCATGACGGGTGGCGCGCTCCTTTCACGATCGCTGATCAGGGGAAATGCATCGCGAGCGAGCTTCGGCGCGGACGACGACGAGGCGGGGGCTCGCCAGGCAACAGGTGGTGACGCCGTTGCGGACGATCCGGCGATGACCGTCTTCGGACCGCCGCGATAGTTGTGCTCGCTGCGACAGAACCCGCAGGCGACTCGAATCGGCTGGCCGCCCGCGTCAACCGCGATGACGGCGTGCATGCGGTCGGCCTTGCACGCGCGGCAGTAATCCTCGATGGACGATCCCGCCCGGTAGGTCTTTGCGTCCGGCATCGGCCCTCATGATGACATGCGGCCGGGTGAGAGCGGAAATGCCTCTTGACTACAATTGTCGTCATGATTATGATGGGTTCGTGACGACAGTTGTAGTCACACTCCACTAGGCCGACCGGCTCGACCGTCGGAAGGGAGCCTCGAGTGCCTGAAACCTCAATCGGCGACCAGGAACTCGCGCTGCTGCGGTACATCGCGGACCGCGGCGGCGCCACCGTTGGCGAAGCGGCCGATGACTTCGGGTCCGCGCGCGGTCTCGCGCGATCCACCGTCCTCACGATGATGGACCGCCTGCGCCGGAAGGGATATCTCGGCCGCCGGCTGGTGAACGGCGTCTACCGCTATCAGGCCCGCGCCTCGTCTGCTGACCTGCTGAAGAGCGCGGTCCAGCGGTTCGTCGAACGGAACCTCGAGGGATCGGTCACGCCGTTCCTTGCGTATCTGTCGGAAGCCGGCGATCTGACCGACGCACAGCTGCGCGAGCTCGAGGGCATCGTCGCAAAGCTGCAGGCGGGTCAGAGAAAGAAGAAAGACCGATGATGCTGTCCACTCTGCTTCGCGCGTCGGTCGATGGGGCGGTCATCGTGGCGGTCGCGTGGCTCTTGTGCCAGATGCTGCCCCGACTCTCGCCAGCGGCCAGGACGATCCTCTGGTGGTGTGCCGCGACGAAGTTCGTCCTCGCTCTCGTCTGGATCGCGCCCGTCCAGGTTCCGATTCTGCCACCGACAGAAAGCGCGGTCGCGTCAACAGCGATCAGCGTCGTCCGGGCGCCGCTCGAGCTCGTGCCCGCCATCGCGAACGTTCGTTCCGCGGTCCGCAGACGCCAGGGATCGCGGTTTGTGGTCAGCCGCCGTTGCCGGGATCTGGATTCTGGGTGTCGCACTCGCTGTCGCGATCGGCCTGCGACGCTGGCGAACCACGCGCGACGTCGTCAAAGAGTCCCAGGCCGCGCCTGATCGCATCAGGGACGTCGCCGCAGACTTGGCCGCGCGCCTGGCAATCCGGCGCATGCCGGACGTCGCGCATGTCCGCGCACGTGGACGCGCCGGTCGTCACAGGCTTTCTGACGCCGGTCGTCATCCTGCCGATCGATCGATTCCCGGCCCTGACGGATCGACAGCAGCAGATGGCGCTCTGCCACGAGCTGACGCACATCAAGCGCGCCGACCTGCGGCTCGGCTGCCTGCCCGCTCTCGCAGAGCGCATGTTTTTCTTCCACCCGCTCGCCCACCTCGCCGCTCGTGAGTACGCCCTCTGGCGCGAGGCGGCCTGTGATGCCGCGGTATTGAAAACACTCGACGTGTCGCCCGCCGAGTACGGCCAGTTTCTGATCGGCCTTGGCGTCGCGGGCCGTCGGACCGGCCTCGTGGCGGCGGGGACATCATGGTCATTCGCCAATTTGAAGCGGAGGCTCGTCATGCTTCGTCACCCGTCAACGACGTCCACGACATCGCAGGTCGCAGCGGCGGGCGCGTTCGCGGTCGCCATCGCCGCCATGGTTCCCGTCCAGCTCACGGCACGGCCCGCGCCGACCGTTCACCCGCCAATCACGACGACTCGAGCGCCGGCTGTGCTCGTGCCCTCTGAACCCACGCCTTCTGAGGCTATGACCCTGGGGACGGTCGCCGGAGATCGAGGCCTCAGCCAGGATGCGAGCCCTCAACCGGCCCGCACGAAGAAACAGGAACTCACCTACGTCTTGTTCCTCGACGACACGCACACCACGACGTCTGCCTCCCCCGGCGACGTCGAGCGTGCTCGCACCTTCAAGCGTCCGGGCGAGCCGCTGCTCTGGGTCCGCGACCGCGGCGCGGAGTACGTCGTTCGCGATCCGGCAGTCCTCGGGAGAGATCGAGGAGTTGTGGAAGTCGGTCAATCAATTGGCGATCAGCAGGGTCAGCTCGGCCTCGAGCAGGAGCAAGCTCGGGAGTGCTGGCCCAAGGAGCTGCGGACGCCGAGATGGATGCCGCTCAGTCTGGCTCGCCCGGACGACCAGGGCGAGTCGCGCAGGCTGACCTGCGGAACAATTGCGTCAGGCGCCAGCGGCACTGGAAAAGGGGGAGCTGCGACGGATCGAGAGAAGTCGGCAAAGTCGAGCAGCGGAGGACCTGGAGCTGCGCACGCTCGAGCAGTTGAGGCTCGAGCAGGCAGCGCTTCAGTGCGACGAAGGAACAGCAGGCCAGAGCGTTCTACCTCCAGGACCTCGAGCTGGCCAGCGACTGGCGACGTCCTCCAGACGCACATGCACGAGGCGGATGTCAGGATGAGGCTCGAGGTCGTCAAGAGCACAAGCCGAGGATGCGCACACTGATCGAACGCGCCATCGCGACCGGCGCGGCGCAGGTCGTGAAGTAAGTTGTCGAACGCCTCCGACCCTTCGTCTTCAGCACCGGGTCAGGGCGTATCTCACGTGCGACGGATGGTAGGGCTCGTACAACTCGCCCCATCCTTCGCGGCCCAGTTGCTGCCTGACCTCGCACCAGCGTCGCTCGATTGCGCTGATCCGCGTGCCACTCAACTTCGTGACGACCGGATCTCGCGATGAGGAGTTCGAAGCCCGCGTCATAAGGACAGGTCCTTACTTCACACGCCAGGTACTCACCTTGTCGCTGGAACAGCCAGAGCATGACTGCCTCCTCGCAGGGCGAGGAGTTCAGATGCAAAAGACGCCCGGAATTACGTTCTTGTCTAAGCGCAGCCCTTCAAGCATTTAGCCGACTCGGCGAACAAAGGGTGTGTATCTCAGCGGTACGGGTCGGTGATTCTTGCGCACTCTGGGACAGGCGACGCGGGGCGCAATGGCGGTGCCCATGACGGCTGCGATATTTCCATGACGAAACCGGCGGGTGCCAGAAAGCGCACGTGCCGCTAACGCGTTGATTTTTAGTCGTTTGCAGAACTGATGAGCGGGCGCAGGATATGCACCTCCTGCCTGAGCTTCCCAGGCAAAAGGTCACTCTCATGACGAGACGACGTGCTCTTTCCATCGTCCCGTTTGTTCTGTGTGTGACGCTCTACGCACATCGTGCCTCTGCAGATACACGCTGATCTGCAGTGTTCCTATTCGCTTTCGGGAACCAGCACGAACGTCTCGTCCACCGGCACGAATGGAGCGGTGTCGATCGTCACCGGCGCCGCTTGCAGCTGGACCGCGACGAGCAACGACAGCTGGATCACCGTCACCATTGGAAGCGGCGGCGGCATCAGCTCGATGCACTTCACCGTCGCGGCAAACCCGGGTGGCACACCTCGGACGGGCACGATCACGATCCTCGGACCCAACGTCACCTACACGGTGAACCAGGCCGCGAACAGCTGCACCTACAGTTTGTCGACGACGAGCGCGTCGTGGCCGTCCGGAGGCACGACGATCGGTGCGATCTCAGTGGTGACGGGTGCGAGCTGCACGTGGGCCGCGACGTCCAATTCCCCGTGGATCACGGTGACTGCGGGTGGCAGCGGAACCGGGCTCGGCAATATCACGTACTCGGTGGCGCCAAATACGGACCCCTCACCTCGCTCGGGGTCGATGACCATCGCCGGCATCAACTATCCGGTGAGTCAGGCGGGATCATCGGGACCGCCGCCGCCACCGCCGACCACGCCGCAGAACCTGCGAATCGTCGGCGGGACGTAGTGTCCGGCTTCAGCCGGACCTCGGTAGTGTCCGGCTTCAGCCGGACCACGTGATAGTCCGCCTAAAGGCGGACGCCACATATCACTTCACGCGCCATTCGATCAGGCCGAATTCCCGCCAGTCCATTTCCTTGTCGAGGAACATCGCTTCAGGCGGACCAATCGAGCCCGATTTGTAGTGGGTGGTCTGCGGTTCCACTTCTATGCGGATCGCGGTCGTCGTGACCGGCGCGAACTGGACGCGGTTGAATCTGTCTTTCACGACGTCGTACGAGCCTTTTGCCGACACGGGCTTCCACGCGCTGCCGTCCTTGTACACGACCCGCCAGGATGATGGCAGCTTGCAGAAGCGCCGATCGTCCGCCCAGTAGACCTCGCTGCTCGACACCGTCGTCGGTTTCCGGAACTCGTATTCCACCCACGCGGGTTGACCCACCGGCGGACGCATACGGAAGTACAGATTGGACTCATCCGCGGAGCTCAACGGATCGATGCCATCGTAGACCGCGGCGATGTCATCGTTCTGATCGTTGTAGCCCGTCCACTTCTTCTCGATCCCTCCCGACGACGTCACGTGCGCGACGGCGTCCGGCGGCAGGACCGGCGCGACCCTGGCCTTGTCCGGGCGACGCGCGAGCCAGACCTGCATCTCGCCCGGGCCACGATTCGCCCACGCGTAGTACGGGATCGCGACGAGCTGGTGCGGTCTCGTTCTCAGACCGCGGCCGTCCTTGTCGCGGTCGAGCGCTTCCACCGTCCCGGTGACGACCTCGATCCCGTTCAGCAGATCCGAGCGGAATTCACTCCTGAACCGAGCGCCATCCGGAACGACGATGTTCAGCGCGCGCCCGCCATTGTCCGTCCACTCTGCCGCATAGACGAGCGGGCCACGCACCAGCGCGAGCCGGCCCTCGTCGTCTTTCACCCGATCGTCGGCGAGCACCCGGCGCACCGGCATCGGCAGCGTCAGCTCGATGACGTCGCCGGGGTTCCAGCGTCGGGAGATGCGCGCGAAGCCCTTGACGGTGGTATCAGCCGAGAACTTGATCGGCGATCCGTTGACGGTCAGCACAACCGGATCCTGCTGCCGATCGTCGAAGCGATACAGATTGCCGGGCATCACCTCGTTCCGCGTCCAGCCGGGAATCCGGACGTTGACGGCGAACGTCGCGCTGCGTTCCGGATCGACCCGGATCCTCGTCCGCCCCTCCCAGGGATACCGTGTCTCCTGCTTCAGAGCGACGTTGTTCTGCCCCACCTTCACCCGCGCGCTGCTGCCGATGAACAGGTTCACGTAGAGGTCGTCGCGCGTGCTCGACGTCGCGTAGATGTAGGTGCCGAGGGATGCGATCAGGCGGACGACGTTCGGCGGGCAGCAGGGCGTGTTGATCCATTCGAACCGCTCGTACCCGCCGTAAGACGTGAGCGGATTCTGATAGAAGAAACGGTCACCTTTGGAGGAGACACCGGTGAGTACGCCGTTGTAGAGAATTCGCTCCATCAGGTCTATGTAGCGCGCGTCCTGATACATCAGGAACATCCGGTGGTTCCAGAGCGCGTAGCCATAGGAGGCGCAGGTTTCGTTCCAGGCGCTGAGATTCGGCAATTCGTAGGGCGATCCGAACTGCTCGTGGAACCGGATCGATCCGAGGCCGCCGATGAGATACGTCTTGTGGGAGGCCGCGTCCTCCCAGATGTGATTCAGCGCCTGCGCGTACGACGGCGTCCGCGTGATCGCGGCGACGTCGGCGAGGGGCATGTAGAGGTAGGTCGCGCGCACCGCGTGTCCGACGGCCTCGGTCTGCTGGGTGACGGGCATGTGATCCTGCGCGTAGGTGCGATCGACCGCGTACTCGCCCTGGCGCGGATAGTCGGCCTTGCCGCGTTCGTCCAGGAAGAACCTGGCGAGCTTCCAGTACCGCGCGTCGCCTGTCTGACGGTACAGGCTGATGAGACCGATCTTGAGTCCCTCGTGGCCGGAGATGTAGGTCTTCTTGCCGGGACCGTACGCCGCATCCACGCGATCCGCCGCCGCAACGGCGGCATCGAGCATCTTGCGCTTGCCGGTCGCCTGGTAGTACGCCACCGCGGCTTCGAGGAAATACCCTGAGAGCCCAATCCCTGACTCGTTTCTCGACTGGCGCGATTCGAGAGCGGCGACGGACTTGTCGATCAGGCCGTCGACGTACCTGTTCGAGCTCCGGATCGGGGCGACGGGACAGCATATAGGCCGCCGCTTCGATGAGCCTGGGATTGTCTACGCGTCCGCGCTCTCCGAACTTTCGGAAGAGATACTGAATCGAGACCGTCCGGTTGGTCTCGATCTTCGGCGCCCAGAACTGGTCCGCGATCTCGACCTGCGAGTACGGCACGGGCTGGAGCGCGTAGTCGGTGTCAGCGGCGGAACTGCTGCAGGCGGTCAGAGCGGCGGTCACGCACAGGGCGCCGAGCAGACGACGAATCGGCATATCGAAACCCTCTTCTATCGCGGTGGGCGTTCGCGCGCGGTGGGCGTTCGCGCGGCCAAGCTTATCGCATACGGCTGGCACCGTGTTCATGCTATCCACGTCCGATGTTGGACACCGAAAGACCAGCCTGACTCGGCCACACCGCTTATCTATTTCCCGTACACCCGTGGCAGGTCGCGCTTGAGCCGTTCGGGGAGGTTGGGTTGACCGGCGACGAGCGCAGCAAACCGGTGGTCGTCCACGACGGTCAGCGGATCGAGGTCGATCGGAATCAGCGGAATGGGATCCGCCGCGGCGCGTGCGGCGACGTCGGCCGCCGACTCGCCCACTCCGAGCGGAGGCTTCAACCGCACCAGCGTGCCGTCGAAGCGTGCGTGGTCCAGTTCCAGGAACCATCGTTCGTCCTGGGGCGCATTCGGTGACGCTGCCCGCGCTCCCTGAGCCACGCGGTGGCTCGAGCCCAGCTCCGGCAGCCGTTGGAGCGCGTCCGCCAGCCGCTCGGTGGCGTCGCTCAGCGACAGCACCCCGACGACGGGATCGGCGGTGGCCTGTTTCAGGTTGAGCGCCCGCGACGACTGCCCCACGCGTAACGGCTCGCCATCGTCTCCAAACTTCTTCATGAGGCGTGTCGATCCGTAGCGCGGAATGCCGTTGATGACGACCAGCGTCACGGTCGTCTCGCGCGCGTCGAGCAGGCTGTCGTACGGATCGCCGGTCTGGCCGTCGATGACCACCAGGTCGGCGCGCTTGCCGGGCTCGATCGAGCCCAGCGCGGCGTCCCACTTGAGCAGCCGCGCGGCGTTGATCGTCGCCATGGCGACGAGCTCGCGGTCGCTGAATCCGCCGCCGGCTTCGTCGTTCATGATCCGCGCGACCTTCAGCTCCGCCAGGAGATTCTTCGATCCGGTCGGCGACCAGTCGGATCCCAGCGCCATCAGCACGCCTTCGGTGCGCGCGCGCGTGATGTCGGAGGTCCCGCCATACAGCAACAGGTTGCTGAAGGGCGACCACACCATGCTGCCCTCGTGCGTCGCCAGCGTGGCGTAGTCGTCGTCGCGGAGACCGCAGCAGTGGATGCCGCCCAGCGTGCGCGTGATCGCCCACTGGTCGGACTCGATCTGAAGCGCCTGGAAATGCCGGCGGGCCGTGTCGTCGACGCCCTCGCTGAGATGCAGGAGCAGCAGCGAGCTCTCGCGCTGGAGTTTCTCGAGGAATTTCGACGCGTCCCCGGCTTCCACGTCGGCGATGCGCGTGGACGCTTCCGGCAGATCGGGATCGTCGGTCTGCTCGACGTTGCGGACGATGCCGCGGTAGAAGCGCCGGATGCCCGAGTTCGACGACAACGAGACACCCTGGGTCGTCGTCACGCCCGACACGAGGCACTTGGCTTCGACGTAACGCACGACCGATTGCACCAGGCCGTCGGTGCTCCCGAGCACCGCCGCAGGACGCGAGACGAGCTGTCGATACTCGGGACGTCCGCCCCAGATGCCGCGGTTCTCGAAGCGCTCCGTCAGCGCCCACAGCGGAAGCGCGTTGTAGCTCAGGTGGTTGTGCAGCTCGATCAGGCCGGGAAAGATCGTTCCGCCCGTGCGGACGATCTGCACGCCCTGCATGCCGGGCGGTGCCGGCGCGTCGGCCGGCGCCACCGACACGATTCGCGCGGCGTCGACGTAGACACGCCCGCGCTTGATGACATCGAACGCCGCGTTCATGGTGACCACGCGGCCTTCCAGCGCGTAACGCGGACTCTCGAGCGGGTCGATGGGCAGGTCGGGCACGGGTTCGGTGGTCAGTCGCTAGCATCAGGGCCGTCTAGCACGACGTCCGGGGCATGCTCGAGCGCGTCGTGTTCCGCGGCCGACAGCGGCTCCGGTGGAAGGTTGAACGCCCAGGTCGGCATGAGCACCTTGTAGTAGTCGTGCGAGGCGCTGCCGCCTGCCGACGAACGAACGGCACGGTCGCCCGAGCTTCCCTGCCAGCGCAGCGTGCCGTACGGCAGATCGATTCTCGGAATTTGCCCGCGCCGCCCATCGTAGGCGAACGTCGGCGACGCCAGATCCTTCGGATAGGTCAGGTTCCGGATTTCCTGCAGCGCGCGCTGCCAGTCTGCGAGGGCGTCCGGCTCGCGCCACGCCTTCATCTCCACGTTCGGCACCCCGGAAGGAAGTGCGCTCTGGATGTGGCCGCGCAGTCGCCGGGCGTGCTGGCCGACGAACAGCGCGAGCGCCGTAGACCCTCCGGTGACAGTCCGCTCCACAATCGTCCGGTAGAGCTGACGGACCTGCGTGTTGTCGACGATGTCCCGCACGCGATCGACCGGAAGGCCGAGCGTATCGACCGGCAGCACGCGCAGGATCGCGTAGCTGCGCGTGATGCCCATCGCGCGCAGGAGCTCCTGGAACCGCTGGCCCGCGTCGCCGGTCATCGCGCGAAACGTGAAGCAGATCGTCGTGCGACTCCTGATCGGCAAAGACGAGGACGCGCGCTTCCGTGAAGCGGCCGCGATAGATAGGACCGTAGCCGAACGATGGATGCGCGGCCACACCGAGCGCCTTGAAGTCCGGCCATCCCAAACCGGGTTCGCCGCCCATCAGCAGGCGTGCGAGCGACGCGCCGGGACCGGCGTCGAACTCCTCGAACGCGTGCCGCGGCGGCTCGTACGGCAGGTCGCCGGGTTCGTCTGCGTAGCCTTCGACGCTGCCGGCGGCAGTGGATGCATACGACACTGACGCCGCGTACTCGCCGTCTTCCGAGAACATCTGTATGCCGCGCTGCGAATCCTTGCGATTGCTCGACGTTCCGCCCTGGCCAACCCGCCAGCTGACGCCGTACGGAAGATCCCGGAACGGAATCGGCGCGCTGCGATACACGAAGGCACTGGCGTTCGCGCGCTCGCCACCGGGGTCGACCGGCAGCCACGACGGATCGGCGGCCACCCAGTCGTCGATCCGGCCGAGCGCGCGCTTGAAGTCCGCGATGATCGCGCTCGTGGACCCACCCTGCCCCCCGGCGCCGGGATGGACGACGCCGACGATGCGCGTCTTTGGATCGATGGCGCTTGCCGCACACTGGCTGACGTCATGCGAACCTGCGGGACAGGTTCCGCCGCGGGACTTCACCCAGCTGTGCACGGTCTCCTTGGCTGCCCGCCCGACCGCCACGACGAGACGGAGATCGTTGCGCTCGACGAGGTAGTCGAACAACGCGTGCCGGTGTTTGACGATCGGCGAGTCGGGATTCTGGGCGAGCCAGAGCAGCTCCTCACCGGTGTACTGACCGAAGATCGGATAGACGAACGTGTTGAGGAAGAGATACGACTGCGTGATGCCGATGTGCCGCAGGACATGCTGCAGGCGGCCGCCCGTGCCGCCGACGAACGAGCGATGACCGAGCGACTCGTCCTGCGCGCCTTCCTGCCCGATGACGAGCACTCGTGCGGCGCCATCCGTCAGCCGCCCGCGATAGAACATCGGACCGAAGTGCCACCGGAATTCGTCGCGGCCGCTCAGCGCGCGGCCGAGCCCGCGGTAGTTGGGCGTTTCGGAGAAGATGCGCGCCCAGCGCCGGTTCGTCGGGGGACCCGGATCGAAGTCCCACGGCTGGCCGCGATCTCGAAGAAAGTCATCGGCCATGGTTCGCGTATTTTACCCGCTCCGCGCGCGGCGACCAGATGAGGTTGAACGGCTGTGGTGGCTTCCGTGACGCGGCGCGTGAACTGTCCGTGTCCTCAGCGTTGTCCGCGGATGTCACGCTGTGAACGTCGCGAACTTTCCGCTCTCGACGAGATCGGCGAACGCTTCGACGAGTTCCGCGCGACGCCAGCCGCTCGTCACCTGATCGCGCAGGAGACGCACGCCTTCCTGCGCGCTCTTGGGTCCCTGATACGGCCGCGTGGTCGTCACCGCGTCGTACACGTCCACGAGTCCGATGATCTGCGCAACGATCGGGATCGCGTCGCCGGCGAGCCCGTCGGGATAGCCGGATCCATCGAGGCGCTCGTGGTGATGACGGATGATGGGACGCACGGACTGCAGCGAGCGAAGGCTGCCGCACAACGACTCGCCGATGACCGTGTGAGACTTCACGAGCTCGAATTCGTGCGGCTCCAGCGGGCCTGACCGGCGGATCACGGCGTCGGGGATCGCGAGCATGCCGATGTCGTGCAGGAATCCACCGCGGTGAAGCGCGTGCAGCTCATCGTCGTGCAGGCCGAGCGAACGGCCCAGCGCGGTCGCGTAGTTCGCCATCCGGTGACAATGCCCTTCCGTGTTGCCATCGCGCGCTTCGATCAGAACGGCCAGCGCCATGATGATGGACGTCGCGGAATCGAGATCGTCTGTAAATCGTTTCATGCGGACCAGCGTCCGCACGCGCGCCAGCAGCTCCTGGGGATCGACCGGCTTGTCCAGGAAATCGTCGGCGCCAGCGTCGAGCCCCTCGATCCGCTTGGAGCGATCGCCGAGGCCCGTGACCAGGACGATCGGCGTCAGCCGGCTGATGGGGTCCTGTTTGAGGCGGCGGCAGATCTCGATGCCGTTCAGGCCGGGGAGCATCACATCGAGCACGACGAGATCGGGAGGCTTGTGCGCAATTGCGGCAAGCGCGGCCGGACCGTCGGCCGCCACGTCGACGGCGTAGCCCTCGCGCGTCAGCAATCGGCCCAGCACATCGGCGACAGTCCGGTCATCGTCCACGACCAGCACCCTGGCCATGGACCGCACGTCGGTCATCGCTCGGCACTCCTCCCGGAGTCAGCTTGCCTGCGGGGAAGACCAAAGTCAACCTAACTTGTTGTAAAAATTAGAGATAGACAACATTCGGCAGTTTAAGGACAGACCTCATCATTAATGAAAACGTCGGCCGGGGTCGGACCGAACACACCGGAAGGTGCTGAGGGTGCTGGAGACGACTCCTTGTCGCGGGACGAGGAGGCGCAAGCTATGCTGATCGAGTCGGATCGCGACTCCCGCCCATGGCGAAACACGCAGCAACCACGCGAACCACCAGGTCCATCCACATTCCGCGCGAGCATCCCGGACAGCTGCTCACGTCAGGACAGGTCATCGCCAGCCCGGAGACGAACCTCCAGTACCGCGTCCAGCGCCTGCTGGGCCAGGGCGGGTTCGGCCAGGTCTATCTGGCGACGCGGCGCGGGCGCTCACGCGTCGTTCCGGACGTCGTGTGCATCAAGGTCAGCCCGCACATCGACGGATGGGTGCGCGAGGCGTACTTCGGGCAGCTGCTCGACGATCATCCACGGGCCATTCGCGTCTTCGACATGTTTCCGCTGATGCGCGCGGACGGGCGTGTTCTCTACTACCTGGTCCTCGAGTACGCAAGCGAGGGCGACCTCAGCGCGTTCCTGCAGCGGGCCGGCAAAGCGTGGCCGGAGCGCGTCGCGCGCCGGGAGATCGCGGGGATTCTCGAAGTGCTCGGCAAGCTGCATCGCGGGCAACTCCTGCACCGCGACCTGACGCCGCTGAACGTGTTCGTCTGCGACGGCCGGCGCCTCAAGCTCGGGGATTTCGGGATCGTCCGGCAGCAGACCGATCGCCGCGGCATCACGGCCCACACGCTGAACGCGTCGATGGTGCCGAGCGATGTGCTGGCCAGCGCGGCGCCCAAGTGGCAGGCGCGCGACGACGTGTATCAGGTGGGGCAACTGCTGGGGATGCTGGTCAAGGGCGACGCGCGGGAGCGCATCCGACCGTACGAGGTCCGTCGCTTCACGTGCAGCGATCACCTGAAGGAAATCGTCTATCGCTGCATCGGCGAGCGGCGGAAGCGGTACGAGAGCGCCGACGAGCTGATCGCGGCGCTCAACACGCCGCCGGCGCGGCTGAAGGCGGGCGTGCGGAAGACGCTCAAGGGCGTGCACCTGGCGTTCACGGGCATCCTGACCGCGACGCGCAAGGAGGCCGCGCGCGCCGCCCGCCGCGCCGGAGCCATCGTCCACGGCGGGCCGTCCGCGCACACGACGGTCGTCGTCCGCGGCCGCCCGAATCCGCTGCAGGCCGCCGGCCGCGACGGCGGCCGCAAGCTGATGGAAATCAAGCGCCTGCGTGAAAAAGGCCACAAGATCACGCTGCTGAACGAAACGCAGTTCTGGCGCCTCGTCAAACGCAACTGAGGGTGCTGAAGGTGCTATAGGTGCTGTAGGTGCTGAAAGGTGCTCGTGCACCCTCAGCACCCCAGCACCCTCAGCACCCCAGCACCTTCAGCACCTTCAGCACCGTCAGCACCTTCCGCTATTCAAACCTTTTGACGCTACATATACATCTAAGTAACATATTGCCATGTCATATAGCGCAGGCCTCGACCGCGAGCTCAAGAAAGGCAGCGCCGAGCTGCTCGTCCTCGCGCTGGTCGAAGTGCGCGCGCGCCACGGGTACGAGATCGCCAAGCTGATCGAGACCGGCTCGCGCGGCACCGTGCGGTTCAACGTCGCCTCGCTGTACCCCCTGCTCTACCGGCTCGAAAAGCGCGGGTGGATTCGCGGCACGTGGGTGGAGAAAGCCGGCCAGCGCCGCCGGCGCTTCTATCGCCTCACACCCGCCGGCCGCAAGGTGCTCGCCGCCCAGCGCAGCGGCTGGCGCAACTTCGTCGCGGCCATCAACCGCATCGCGTTGATCGACCATGTCTGACTGGCGTGACGCCATCGATCGGCACCTCGAGGCCCAGGGCGTTTCACCGGTCCGCCGACTCGAGATCCTCGAGGAGGTGACGGCCTACCTGCAGGACCGCTTCGACGAGCTGCGATCCACCGGCCACACGCCGGTCGAGGCGCAACGCATCGCGCTGGCGGATCTCGAAACGGACACGTTCACGCGCGCGCTCGAAGGCATCGAAACGCGCACACCGGCCAACCCGCCGATCCTGGGTTCACGAAGGAGCACGTTCATGGCGACCCTCTGGCAGGACATCGCGTACGCCGTTCGCTCGATGCGCAAGGCGCCCGGGTTCACGGCCGTCGTCATCGCGACCCTGGCGCTCGGCATCGGCGCCAACGCCGCGATCTTCAGCGTCGTCGACGCCGTCATGCTCCGGCCCTATCCATACCCGGACTTCGACCGCATCATCATGCTCATGGAGCGAACGCGCTCGGGCCAGGCCATGTCCGTCGCCTGGCCGAACTACCAGGACTGGCGCGCCCAGAATCAGGTGTTCGAATACCTCGGTCTGTACCGGTCCGCGGTCGTCAACCTCACCGGCGGCGACCAACCCGAGCGGCTCAATGGCACGATCGCGTCATCCGAGGTCTTCGGGGCGATGGGCATTCCGGCGCGCGCCGGGCGCGTCTTCCTCGCGGAGGATGACGCCCCCGGAGCCGCGCGCGTCGCGCTCATCAGCGAGCGGCTCTGGCGCGCCCGCTTCGGCGCCAATCCCGACATCCTCGGCAAGCCGATCGTGCTGAACAACGAGCCGCACACGGTGGTCGGGATCATGCCGCCGGGCATGCGATTCCCCTCGCGGCTGACGGACGTCTGGCTTCCGCTGGGTCCCGTCGTCAGCACGTTTCCCGTCCAGCGCGGCGCGCATCCGGGACTGCTCGCCGTCGGAAAGTTGAAGCCGGGAGAAACGTTCGATCGGGCCGCCGCCGACATGGACACGATCGCGCAGCGTCTCGGGCAGCAATACCCGGACTCGAACAAGGAAAGCGTCGTCTCGATGGTCCCGTACTACGAACAGATCGTGCAGAACATCAGGCCCACGCTGCAGGTGCTCCTGGGAGCTGTCGCATTCGTGCTGCTGATCGGATGCGCCAACCTCGCCAATCTGCTGCTGGCACGCTCGGAGCATCGTCAGCGTGAGATCGCCGTCCGGCGCGCGCTCGGCGCGGATCGCGGGCGAATCGTCCAGCAGCTGCTGACGGAGAGCCTGCTCCTGTCACTCATCGGCGGCGCGCTGGGTGTGCTGCTCGCGTACTGGATGGTGCAGCTGTTCGTCGCCTCGCGACCCACGACGGTGCCGCGAATCGATCTCGTGGGTGTCGACATGCGGGTCCTTGGCTTTGGCGCCCTGCTCTCGATCGCGACAGGGCTGGTCTTCGGCCTGGTGCCGGCGCTGCGGGCGTCGAACCCGGATCTCGGGAATGCGCTGAGCGCGCGCGGATCGGTGGCGGCGCCCGGACGGCGTCTTCGATCCGTGCTCGTAGTCGCCGAAGTCGCGCTGGCGTTGATCCTGCTGGTGGGCGCAGGCTTGATGGTCCGCAGCTTCGCGCGGCTGATGGCCATCGAACCCGGCTTCGATCCCGACAACGTCGTTACGATGCGCCTCACGCTGCCCCCGGCGAAGTACACCGACACCGAGCGGTGGTTGAGGTTTCACCAGGATTTGATCGAACGGGTCTCCGGGATCCCCGGCGTGACGGTGGCCGGGCTCAACAGTGCGCTGCCACTCGAAGGAGGAGGATCGGAGTCCGGCGTCATCGTGGAGGGGCGGCCCTTGCCTGCACCGGGCACCGTGAGGACGACGTGCCTGTTTCAGGCCAGCAGCCCGGACTATCACCGGGCCATGGGCATTCAGCTGCTGAAGGGACGCTACTTCTCGTCGCAGGACACGGCGTCAGCAGGATCAGTCGCGATCGTCGACGACACGCTCGTCAGCACTCTGTTCCCGAACGAGGATCCGATCGGGAAGCGGATCTCGTTCGAGTTCCACGGCACGCGTGAAAGCCCTCAGGTGATCTGGCGTGAGATCGTCGGCGTCGTGCGCCACGTGCGGCACTATGGCCTCGTATCCGAGCCGCCCTTCGTCCAGGTCTACACCCCGCTTGCCCAGCCGCCAACCTACTTCACCCAGCGTCGTCCTTCGATGGCCGTGGTCGTGCGCACGGCGCTCGCCCCCGAGACGGTGACCGGGTCGATTCGGCGCGAAGTGGCGGCCATCGATCGCGATATCCCGCTCTACGCGATCCAGACGATGTCGGCGTACCTGTCGCAGAACATGGAGCAGCCGCGCATCAGCGTCGTGCTGCTGGGCGGCCTCAGCGTCCTTGCGCTCGTCCTCGCGATGGTCGGCATCTACGGCGTCGTGTCGTATTCGGTGGCTCAGCGTACTCAGGAGATCGGGGTGCGCATGGCGCTCGGGGCGAGCCGCCGGCACGTCATGCAGCTCGTTGTCGGCCATGCCACGGCGTTGGTGATTGCCGGCGTCGTGCTGGGGATCCTCGGAGCGCTCGCGGTCGCATCGGTCATCCGCACGATGCTGTATCAGGTGTCCGAACGCGATCCGGCAACGTTCGCCGCCATTGCGATTGTGCTGGTTGCGGTGGGCGTCCTCGCGAGCGTCATCCCGGCGCGCCGCGCGACCCGCGTGGATCCGATTGTCGCGTTGCGCGAGTCGTAGGAGAGCGCGGAGGGAGCGGAGAGCCCTCAGCGGCCCGCGGCGGACGCCTTGCCCAACAAATCGACGATCTCACGATCCGTGAGCTTCCGCGCCTGGACGTCGAGACCCTTGACTCTGAAGCGCTCGCCGGCATCGTGCACGACGATGCGGCCGCGGGACATCGACGCCGCCGTCTGCAGATCGCCGGCGCGGCGAAGTCCAGGAATGTACAGATGGTCGAGGAACGCCGCGTCGTTCGACGTGTCGAACTGCGCGACATCGAGGACGGCCAGCGGCACCGGGACGATCGCCGCGGCGAGCAGCGCCGCCAGCGCGGCATCGCCGTCGGCGACGAGAGAAGCGCCGGGATTCGCGCGCGACGCGGCCACGATGTCCTGAACGCGCTGGCTTGCGGCCGTCCGGTTGTAGGTCTCGAAGTGACGGACCTTCGATGCCTGGTCCGCGTCGAATCTCGTGAACGCCACCGGCACGATCCGCAGGCCCGAACCCGCCAGGACTTTTCCGAGCCGGTCGTTGGTTGAAGCCAGCAGGTACCGTGCGTGGGACAGGCTTGGCGGCTGGAGCCGAGGGCGCAACGGGGCCGAGCGCGTGGCGCAGCGCCGATTGAAATCGATCGGCGGGCGTCGTCTCGAGCTGACGACTGGCGGCGGCGATCCAGTGCTCCGTCAATTGAGCTGCGGTCAGCGCCCCGGATGGCAACGGGCGCTGGTGAAACACCAGCAGTTCCTGCAGTGGCGGCGGCGTGAACGGACGCTCCTGTATCCGCGTGTCTGCGGGCGCGTGTTGCAGCGACCGCGCCATCCAGGCGTACATCGCTTCGCGGCTCTCGCGATTGAAGTTGTGCTCCGCCGTCATGCGTACGGCGTTCACGCGATCTGCGGCGCCGAGCAACTGGTAAACCGCCCGCACCGCCGGATACTCGACCTCCATCGTCTCCGACGTCCAGTCGCCCGTCGCTGAAATCATCAGCATCGGGCGCGGCGCGATCGTGGCGGCGAGCTCGACGTTGGTCGTGTCGAGGCGCAGGCCCGGCGCGTTCTCGCACAGGCAGCCGCCCTGCATGTGCAGGGAGATCATGTTGACCGGCACGGCAGCCTTGACTCGCTCGTCGACCGCGGCCAGAAGAAATGTCTGCGTGCCGCCGCCGGATTCGCCGGTGGCGCCGAGCGCGTCACGCCGCACGTACGGCAGCGACTCGAGAAAGTCGAGCGCACGGATGCCGTTCCACAGCTGAAGCCCGGCGAGGCTCAGCCCCCACAGGTTCTCGCGGCGTCCTCCGAATGTGTGCGGAAGCTGCTGGCTGTCCGCGTAGCCGATCATGTCGTAGCTGAAGACGACGATGCCCTGGCGCGCGAGGCCAATCGCGCGACCTGGGCCTGACGTCGAGGCGGAGTTCTCGAGGCGGCCGTAGGTCCAGTGCCCGTGCGGCGAGAGCACGGCGGGGAAAGGACCGTCGCCGACCGGCCGGTACAGGTTGCCGGTGACGAAGAAGCCCGGCAGACTCTCGAAGTAGACTTTCGAGACGCGATAGTCCTGACGAGCGGTTTCATCGAAGACGACTGGATTGAGCGGCGTGCGCTCCGGCAGCGGCAGCAGACCCGCGGACGCGAGCACGTGCTCGCGAAGGTAACCGGCGCGTGTCTCCCAGGCATCGAGCGTCGAAATCTGCGGCGGCGCGAACCGGTCCTCGTGGGTACGGAACCTGGCCTGCTGCGCGGCCGGCGCGATCTCGACGACGACAGCGGAGAGTGCGACACACACTGCCAAGAACCGCATGAGTGTAGTCATGTGAATCGAACGGTTATCCGTTTTCGGTTATCGGTTTTCGGTTTTTGGTTTCGGTTTGTGGTTTCGGTTTTTGGTTTCGGTTAGCGGTTCTTGATTCCTAGAGTCCCTGAACGTCGAATTTCGAACCAAGAACCAAGAACCAAAAACCGACAACCGATAACCGATAACCGATAACTGATAATAGCGTATGGGCGACTTTCGTCTCGACGAGTACCTGGGCCGCGTCGGCGTCGCAGCCGCGCGGGCCGACGGCGAGACGCTGGCCGTGCTGCATCGCGCGCACGTCGACGCGATTCCGTTCGAAAACCTCGAGATTCAGATGGGCGGCGCGGTGCGGCTCGATTCGGAGACGCTGCAGGCCAAGATGGTCCGGAGACGCCGTGGCGGCTATTGCTTCGAGCAGAACGCGCTTTTCGCCCTCGCCCTCCACGACCTCGGGTTCCTCCTCCACACCTGCGAGGCGCGCGTGCGGCAGAACGCCCGGGGCGTGATGCGTCCTCGCACGCACATGGTGCTGACCGTCACGATCGACGGCACCAACTGGCTTGCAGACGTCGGCTTCGGCGGTGATGGGCTCATCGAGCCGATCGCGATCGGAGGAGCGTCCGTCGAACAGGCAGGCGTGATGTATCGCGTGGAGGCGGAAGGCTCGCTCAGGGTTCTGCAACGGCAGATCGCCGACGGGTGGGAGGACCTCTATGCTGTGCTCCCGGACCCCGTCGCCGCGATCGACTTCGAGATGGCGAACTGGTACACCAGCACGTATCCCCAGAGCCCGTTCGTGCTCACGGTGACGGCACAGCGCACGACGGGAGGCGTCCGGCACATCCTGCGGAACCTGTCGTACTCGACGGCGCGGGGCACAGAAGTGAGCAGCCGCGCCATCACTCGCGCTGAGCTCGTGCCTCTCCTGCGCAACACATTCGGCCTCGACGTGCCCGAGGACGCGAGGTTCAGGGCGCTGGACCGCTGACGGCCGCGGATGGCGATCCGCGTCCCGGTCTTGCGCGGGACGCGGATCGGAATCCGTTACGACAGCTTCGCGATGTTCTTCGCCAGGAGCGATCCGGCCGGGGCGCCGGCCTGCGCGCGGCGCCGATGCTCCGCCGCAGCCGATCCTTCTTTCATCAGGGAGGCGGCAAACTCGATCGTCGGGTTCGAGCCCGACAGATCGATCGCCTTCTGGACGAGCGCGTATCCATCACCCGGCTTTGTTCCCGTCTTTGTTCCGGTCTTCGTCGCCGGGATCATGTCGTCGCGATAGATCCGCAACTGACGGTAGGACTCGATGAGGTACCCCGCGTCGAACCACGGGAGCGGATCGCGGGATCGATCTCCCGCCGCGGTCACGGCGCGTTCGTGCACCGCGGCCAGGAGCTGGGCCGCGATTTGCGGGTTCTTCTCCGCGTAAATCGTCGCGCGCCGCAGGTTCTCCATCCGCGCGAGGATGGGCGCGTCCGCAGACAGGAGCCGGAGCGTATCGGCGGTGAGCTGCTGCACGTTGTAGGACGGATCGGGGGTGTTCCAGCCCGGTCCGCTGCCCCAGGGGAGCAGCGCGGCCGTACCAGCGTCGAACGGGTGACAAATCAGCGGGGGGCCTGCTTCCGCGGCGCGCGACAGCGTCAGCAGGGTCCCCAGAACAAGAACGCTCCTCAGAATCGGTCGTCTTGCGTTGAGCATGATGCGAAACCTCCTGCGATGCTCAGACGAACATCGAGACGGAGTGTCGCATCATAAGCGCAAGAAAATGAGTCACTTGCTGTGATGTAACGGTTACTTACCCTTCGACAGGCTCAGGGCAGGCTCGCCGGAACCGCGCTCGGGACAGTTCGGGGGGCAGGTCGGGGACACTCAAACGTGACAGTCACGCGTGACTGTCACGCGTGACTGTCACGTTTGAGTGTCCCCGACCGTCAGCGCGCGTCGATGGCGACGAGCTCGTCGAGATTGCGGACGTAGACCCGGCCCCGGGCGACCGACGGCGGAGTCTGCGTGGGTGCGCCGGGCGTCAGGACGGGTAGCTTCACCAGCTCCCGGTACGCGGCCGGCTCGGCGGCGATGAGGCGGAGGAAACCGGACGATTCCGAGAGGACGACCAGGGTGTCGCCCGCCACAGCGGTGAAGCCCCGGTAGATTCGCGTGGACCACCGCAGCGCCCCTGTGGCGGCGTCCACGCACTTGAAGAACTCTCCCGAGTTGCCACCGAAGCCGTAGATGTGGCCCCCGTGGAAGACCGGCGGGGGGCCCAGGGCCGAGAGCTCGTTGCTGGTCCAGAGCGCACGCCGCGCGCCGGACGCTTCGAACACCGTGCTGTCGGCCCACGTCTGCATGAGGACGCGCTGATCCTGAAGCGGCAGCGGCGTGGTTTCGGACATGCCGTCATGGCCATCGAAGCTCCAGATGGTGATGCCGGTCCGCGCGTTGAGCGCGGTCACGCCGGAGACGCCCGGGGGCAGGACATGGTGATACAGCACCTGCCACGTCCCGCCCGACTCCGCCGCGCCGGGCGACGTGTTCAGCGAGCCGGGCACATCGGCGGCGGTCCACAGGTCCTTGCCCGAGAGGGCGTCGAGCGCGACGAGCCTCGGGCCGTCCGCGGCGCCGGTTGGAACGACCACCGACCCGGCCACGACGAGGGGTGACAGCGCGCATCCGCCGCGCGCTGCGAACCGCGATTTGAAGTCCTGGGCCAGGTTGCGCTGCCACGCGACCTCACCGGTCTTCATCCGCACCGCCGCCAGCGCGCACGACGAGCCGAGCGCGACGACCAGATCGCCGGCAATTGCCGGCGTCGACGCGGGGCCGCGGGATCCGTCGGGCGTACTGTTCCCCAGCGGTGTTCGCCAGATTTCGCTGCCGTCGCTGGCCTTCAGCGCGAAGAGATAGTCGCGCTCGTCGATCGAGCCCAGCGTGTAGATTCGGTCGTCCGCCGTGGCGATTCCCGAACGGCCCGTGGAGAACGGAATCCGCCAGGCGATGGCGAGCTTCGCGGTCTGTGCGATCGGAGCAGCCGCCACGCCGTTTCGATTCGGCCCGAGATACTGCGGCCACTCGCCCGACGGCGCCTGAGCCTGAGGCTGGACGAGGGCCGTCGATGCGGCCACCACCAGGAGCGCCTGCCATCCGACCGTAGTTCGACACATCGTCATCACGTCAACCTTCGATCGACTGCGCGACGATCTCTTCGACGTTGCGCAGATACACGCGGCTGCCGGACACGGACGGTCCTGTGATGGACGTGGCTCCGGCAGTGAACACGCTGGTCCGGATCACTTCCGCGAACCCGCCTGGCGATGCCTCGATCACGTGCAGGATCCCCGACGCACGCCCGAGCACGAACAGATGCTGGCCCACGCCCACGAGCGAGCCTTCGTACATCCGCTGACGCCACCGCACGTCCCCGGTGGCGGCGTCCAGGCACAGCAGGAACGAGCCGCTGAAGCCATACAGAAAACCGTCGCGATGCACCGTCGGCCCGTACGCCGAGCGAAGACGCGACGATCTCCACACCTCCGTCGCCGTGAACGCGCCGTCCTTCTGCGCGATCCTGATCAACGCCGCGTCGTTCCAGAACGTCAGCAGCACGCGATCGTCGGGCAGGACGATCGGGGGATTGGCGACGCTCTCGCCGTCGCCGGGGCCGGCCACGCTCCACAGCATCCGGCCGTCATCCGGCGACGCGGCGAACACGCGATCGCCGGCGGCCGCCAGAATCTGGCGCGTGCCTCCCAGCGTCGCCACGACCGGCGACGAATAACCCGCGCGCGTGCCATGCGACGCGTTCCAGAGCCGGCGTCCGCTCGAGCGGTCGAACGCCATGAGCCCCTGGCCCTGTTCACCGCCTGTCTGCACGATCACCGAGTTCCCGGCGACCAGCGGCGACGAGCCGAAGCCGTACGCGGGAAGCACGGCGTTGAACTCCTTGACCAGATCGTGACGCCAGCGCTCTTTGCCAGACGACGCGTCGATCGAGACCAGCTGGCCGTGCGGCCCCACCGCGAAGACCTCGCCCGCGTCCACGACAGGCGTCGAAATCGGTCATCGTGCGAGCCCTCGTGCCCGCGATACGTGCCTCCGATTGGAGTTCGCCATCGCTCGCGGCCCGTGTCCGGATCCAGCGCAAGGACGAGGTCGACGCCGTCGCTGAGCTCCATCGTGAACGCGCGCCCGCCATGGAGCACGACTTCGGAGTATCCGCCCGCGGTTTTCCGTCGCCAGAGCTCCCTGAACGCCCGCGGCCGGGCAGGGGTGCCAGCCGTCAGCGCATTCCCGTCGCGGGCCGGACCCCAGAGCCCGGGGCAACCCGACTCGGAACCGTGTGGCGATTGGGCGGCGGCGGCGCAGGACACGATCAGCCAGGCAAGAAAGAAAGAGGGCATCAGGTCGAGCTTTGCGGGTCCGAACGGCGGAACTCAAGGTGGGTGTGACGACTGCGGCTTGGATGTAGTGAACGGCCGAACAGACGGGTCCAGTGCGGTCCGTGAAGACTCGGCCGCCACCCGCGCGCGAACGCGGCCGATCTGCTTCATACTGACAACGTGCATCCAAGCGCCGACGAAGTCCGCGTCCAGCTGGATCGCCTCCTCTCCAGCGGGGCCTTCGCCAACACCGCCCGCTTGAGCCGCTTCCTCCGCTTCGTCGTCGAACGCACGCTCGCAGGGGAGGAAGCCGACCGGCTGAAGGAGTATGTGATTGGCGTCGAGGTGTTCGATCGGGACGAACGCTACGACCCGCGGATGGATTCGATCGTTCGCGTCGAGGCGCAGCGACTGCGCACGAAGATCGACGAGTACTACGCCGGCGCAGGCGCCTCGGATCCGGTGATCATCCGCATCCGGCGCGGCAGCTATGCGCCGACGTTCGAACGGCGTCAGGCTCCGGCGTCACCCGTTCCGGTCGCTACGGAGGCTGGAGGCGCCGCGCGGCCCGTGAGGGGCTGGCGGCTGGTTGCCGGCATCGCGATCGGCGTGCTCCTGCTCGGCGCGATTGCGGCGTGGCGCGCGGGCCTGTGGGCAGGTCACGAGGGCACGTCGGCTGGACGACCCGCCGGCGTTACGATTGCAGTGCTCCCCTTCTTTCACCATGCCGTCGGCGACGCCGATCGGTTGCTGGCGGCCCGCATGACCGACGGCGTCACGAGCGAGCTTGCGCGGATCGGCACGCTGTCGGTCGTCTCGTACACCAGCGCGCGGCAATTCGAGGGCGCGCGACGCCCGATGAGAGAGATTGCGGAGACGCTCCGCGCGGACCTCATCCTCGAGGGCACGGCGTCCAGCGACGGCGACCGCGTGCGCATCGACGCGCGTCTCGTAGACACCACGCGCGATCGCAAGTTCTGGTCGCAGGACTTCGTCGGATCCTCAGCCAACCTGCCCGACCTCGAGCGCCGCATCGCGCAAGCCGCCGCCGCCGCGGCGCAGAAGCGCCAACCTCGCTAACCAAGCGCACCCCAGCACCTTCAGCACCTTCAGCACCTTCAGCACCTTCAGCACCTCCAGCACCTGCAGCACCTGCAGCACTAGGCATCAACAAGGACTTCCGCACGGGTGGCTCCAGCCGCGTAACCTTGCGGGTTGAAATCATCAACCTGTTCAACAACCCGTGGTACGCGGCGCTCGCCAGCACCGCGTTCGGCGCGGCAACCTTCGGACCGGTGACGACGCAGGGGAATTACTCGCGGCTGGCGCAGATCACGTTCCGGATGTCGTTCTGAATCAGTGCTGAGTCCCGGGCCCTAGGCTCTTCGAGCTCGGGGCTCAGGAACCGCCAGCCTTGCGCAGCAGCTCGATCGTTGCCGGATAGTCTCCCCTGGTTCTCGACCAGCAGTTCTCCGATCCGTGTTCGGCCCACCCGAGCGGCGTGGAGTCGAATTCCTCGCTCCTGACATCCACCGGCGCGCCGCGACGCAGCAGTTCCCGGACCAGTTCGGAGTTGCCGAACCACGCCGCAAAATGCAGCGGCGTCGCGCCCTGCCCGCCGCGCGCGTCGACCGGCCAGCCGCTTTCCAGCATGAGGCGGACGACTGCCGCGTCGTTGTTGTTCGCGGCGTCCACGATCCGCCGCCGATCGCCGGCGGTCAGCTTCGTCGGCAAGGTCGGATCGTTCGCAAGCAGCTGACGGCAGGTCGCCGCGTCGCCGGACGCGCAGGCGTAGGCGAGCTTGATTTCGTCCGGGCTGCGCTCCATGAGCAGCCGCACGACATCCTGGTGACCGAACTCGCGCGCGACGAGATGCGGCGTCTTGTAGGAGCCGAGCGTCCAGATGTAGATGCTCCCGCCGGCCTTCGGATTCCCCATCGGGAAGTAATCCGATGAGACGTTCGTGCGAATGCACGCGGGATCGGCGTCGAGAAGACGACGGACGAGATCGATGTCGCCAAGGGCGGCGGCCATGAGGATATCCGTGCGGCAGCCTCGGGCCACGAGGAAGCGCGTCACGTCTTGCCGGCTTCGCACGAGGTACTGCGCGGCCGTGGATTCGTGGTCGACGTCACGGGCATCGATATCGGCGCCGTGCGCGAGCAGGTATTCGGCGACGGCCACCGAGCGCGCGACGTGAAGCGGCGTCTGACCATCGCCGCCGCGCGCATTGACGAGCGTCGGGTTGGCCGACACGAGCGCCTCGAGGCGATCGAGCTGGCCGAGGCGCGCCGCTGCGTGAACGCCGACGGCGGCACCGCGTTCGATGAGGAAGGAGGTCAGCTCCGAGTCTCCGTCGAGCACGCCGAAGCCGCCGGCCCACCAGTGACTTTTCTGGTTGATGTCGGCGCCGGCCGTCAGCAGGAAATCCGCCATCCGGCGATCGTTTCGCCAGACGGCATGCAGGAGCGGCGTCGCATCGAACGAGAAACCCGGGAGCGGGTCGTTGAGCTTCGAGCGCAGCTCACGATGCTCCTCCAGCAATTTCCCGGCGCGCTCGACGTCGCCGGCCTTCACGGCCGCGACGAACGCCTCCACCGCCGCGCTGCCGTCCTCGACAGTCGTCTGAGCCATAATCCATCCATGGTTGGTCAGACGCTGACCCTTCGTCAACTCAATCGGGCGACGCTGGCGCGGCAGCTGCTGCTGGAGCGTCAGACAATGCCGCTCGAGAAGGCGGTCGGGCACTTCGTCGCGATACAGGCTCAGCTCCCGCGTCCGCCGTTCGTGGGCCTGGGTCGCGCCTCGAGGGAGTCCGTCGCGAGGCATTCGCGGAGCTGTTCCGGACCCGTCGTCTCGTCCGTGCGACGGCCATGAGAGGCACGCTGCACGCGATGCGCGCCGACGACGTCCTCGCGTTTCGCGGGTGCCTGCAGCAAGGGCTCGACCGTGCCGGCAAGGTCCTCGGCAATCGGCTCAAGGGCCTTGACATCGACGGTGCGGTGAAAGTTGGCCGGCGGTACTTCGAGAACGCCGCGACGTTCGATGCGTTCCGCGATCATCTCGAAGCGGCGTATCCCAAGGCAGACATTCGCGCGCTCGCCTACTCTGTACGAATGCGCGTCCCGCTGGTCCAGGTTCCCACCGATGCGCCGTGGGGGTATCCGTCGCAGGCGGAGTTCGTGAGCGCGGAAAAATGGCTCGGCCGAGGCACCGCACGCGAGGAAACGGTCGACGACCTGGTGTTGCGCGATCTGGCCGCGTACAGGCCCGGCGGGCGTGGCAGACGTCCAGGCGTGGTCGGGCCTCCAGGGACTCAGGCCTGTGCTGGAATCACTGCGGGCGAAGCTCCGCGTGTTCAAAGTCGGTCGCGCCGACGTCTTCGACGTGCCCGATGCGCCGAGGCCGGATGAAGACGTCCCGAGCCCTGTCCGTTTCCTTCCTGAGTTCGACAGCGCGATTGTCTGCCGCGCGGAACGTTTCTCGTCGACGGCAGCGTCGCGGGCATATGGAAGATCGAGCGGCAGAAGGCCTCGGCGACCTTGTTCTCGAGCCGTTTGGCCGCCTGCCACCGAAAGTGCGCGGCGCGCTCGAGAAAGAAGGCGAAGCGCTGATGAAGTATGCCGAACCGGACCGGATGCCACGAAGGGGGACGTGCGCGTCAGCAAATAGACACGACCGGAGAACGGCTCCGGGCTCTCGAGGAGAGCGAGAGAGAGGGTCAGATCTTGTATTTCAACATTACTTAGCATGTTGAAATACAGAGAGTGTCGAAGCCCCTATCTGCGCCGTCGGCCGCATCCCGATGCGGCGCATCCATTCGGCGCGGAACGCGTCGGGACGCACGTCGAGCGTGCTCAACGCCTGATCGACGGTGTGTCCCGAGCCGAGCATCTGGATGAAGATCTCGACCCTCGGGCCCAGCCGTTCCGTCAGCAGCCGCGCCGCTATCACGCTCTCGGCATAGGCAATCAGCGCGAGTCCCGAGCTGAAGCGCGCGAAGTCGCCATCCAGGTCTTCCATCCTGATGCGGCCGCTCGTGCCGGCCAGGATTCTCGGCGCCCAGCTCTGATCAGCTGACTCCATGAGGCTCGCCAGACCCTCATGCACCCACGTCGGCACGTTGCGCGGCGCCATGCTCGCGATGACGGCGTGCACGAACTCGTGGGTCACGACGCGATCGAGCGCGCGCGGCGAGTTGAGCGCGCCGCCCACGGCGAGCCGGATCCGCCCGTCGAACTGGCCGCCCGCCCAGGCGGGGCCGCGCGTGATGTCCTGAAACTGCTGCTCCGTGTAGAGGACGACCGTCAGCGCCTCGCTCGGATACGTGTTCAACACCTTGCCGACGTTGCCGTAGGCGGCCTCGAGCGTGCGCGCGACGCGATCGCCCAACGCTTTGTGCGCGTCCCCCTCGAACAGCACGCGAAACCGCACGGTCGTCCGCTCGTCGAGCTTTCCGTGGACGGCAGACTCGCCGCGCCACCGGTCGAGCAACGCCTTCATGTCGGGATCGCCAGGACGCAGCGTGAGCGCCTTCTCCATCGATCGAATCGCCAGGTCGAGATCCCCGCGCGCGTACGCCACCTGGCCGAGCAGCGCCGCCGCCTGCGCGAACTTCGGATCGAACTCGAGCGCTTTCTTCAGTTCGTAGATCGCCGAATCGTGGCGGCCGAGCATGTACGCGGCGTAGCCCGCGCCGAAATGCAGCGCCGGATTCATCGGGCTTCGATCGAGCGCCTCTCGAAAGATCGACGCCGCCTTGGCCGCGTCGCCGCCTTGTAGCGCGGTCCACCCTTCCGGCGCCGGCAGCTCCTGGCCCTGACGGTCGGCGTCGGCCCCCGGGATTGAAGGAAAGGCCGTCAGCAGGGTGACGAGTGCAAGAACGTGAAGTGCAGACACGCGTCGCCTACCGCAAACGGCATACCCGAAGATCCGCGCGCAGTCCCCGACACAGTGGCGGCTGCCACCGGGCCAGCCGATTACATTCTTTGCGTGACGTGTCCAAAACCGTGAGGCATGAAGCGGGTATTTGCCCGTGCGATGGTCACATGACACGGGCACATTGATTGCCACGTGTTGATGATTCTGGACGTCTCCTGAAGCCCCGGCTCGAGCCGGGCGGTCTTCTCCCGGGGTCCGGACCACATCGACATGCTCACCGATCTGCCCGGCGGCTGGGTCCTGGCCGTCGTCCTCGCGCTCGCGCCCGCCGTGCTGCGGTGGTGGTGGGGCCGTTCGCTCGGTCGTCTCGTGGACGATGCCGCGTTTGCCGAGCGCTTGTCGGCCCACCGGGTGCGCGCCGCGCGGGCGTTCGGCATCTGCGCGGGATTGCTGCTGTTCGGATGGCCCTATTCGAGCTACTGGACGTTTCCGCTCCTGATCGTCGCCCGCGCGCTGGCCAGCTACCCGCTCCGCCGGCAGATCTTCGGGGAGACGTGGAGCGTGTTCCAGTATCTGTCCGTCTTCACGCGGATCATCGTGGCGCTGCTCGGCTTCTGGATACTGCTCGCGATGCTGCCGGCCGTCGCGCTGTTCGGCGGCGGATCCGGCTGGATCGCGGCGGGATTGATCGCAGGTCTGTTGTTTGTCTGGAGCTTCGGCTTCGCCGCCAGCGTGCGCTTCATGCTCGCCTCGAAAGCTATCGAGGACGCGACCCTGCTCCCGAGATTCGAAGCGCTCGCGCAGAAATGCAACATCCCGATGCCGCGATTCGAGCGCGTCGACCTTCACGGTGGTGCGATCGCCAACGCCATCGCGCTTCCCTCGTCCCGCCGCTCGACTGTGCTCTTTACCGATACGCTGCTCGCCCAGCTCGAGCCTGACGAGATCGTCGCGATCTGCGGGCACGAGCTCGCGCACCTGGAGCACTTCAACGCAGGCCGGATGCGGCGGCTGAACCTCGAGACGCGCGCCCTGATCGTCGCCAGTTTCGCGGTCGTTCTCGTCGCGCGGTTCGGGTTCGAGGAATCGTCCTTGTGGCCCACGGTGGCGTGGTCGTGCGTGATGGCGTTCGTGCTGGCCTGGCGCGTTCGCGACCGTCAGCGTCACGAGACCGAGAGCGACCTTCGAGCGGTCGCGCTGACCGGCGATCCCGAGGCGCTCGCGCGCGGCCTGACGAAGATTCACGCGTTCGCCCGGATCCCGCGGCGCATGAACGCCGAGGTGGAGCGGCAATCCACGCACCCCAGTCTGGCGCGCCGCATCCGAGACATCCGCGCCGCCGCGAACGTGGTGCCCGCCACGTTGACCGGCATCAGCGGAGTTCGCCTGACCGCGCCAGACGGTCGCACCGTCGTCACGTTCGGCGACGAGCGGCTCGAGTGGCACGAAGGGAGCGGCGCCATCCATCATCTGCCGTACACAGGCCTGTCGGAGCTGCGCCTGCAGGCACATCCGTCGGGTCCAGCGCGTCTCGTCGTCGTGGAAGAAGCCGGCCGGCGCTGGGAGATGACGCTGAATCCAGATGAAGTCGGGCGCGCGCAGGCGGTGCTCGACACGATCGACGGTCAGCTGCCGGATCCCGTCGCGCCGAGCAACGTCTGGCCGGCCGCCGCTCGAACGATCGCGTTAATCGTCGCCGCCGTCGCCATGATGGCCCTGCAGATTGCGGCGGGCGTCGTGGCGCTCATCGCGTCGTCGCGCCCGGCTGCGTCGCTGCTCGGCGCGACCGGCGTCAGTGCGATTGGGGCCGGGTTGCTGGCGCTCCGCTATGACTGGTTGCCGGTCGAGGGTTCGCATCTGTGGATCAGCCTGATCCTGACATTGCTTGGCTTTGCGCTGCTCAAGCTGGCCTGGGATTCACGCCAGGATCCCGCGGACGCGAAGGTCACACGAATTGTCTGGCTGATCGGGGCCCTGGCTGCGCTGGTCGTCGGTGCGGTGCTCACGGAAGGCAGTCTCGTGCGCATGCACCAGACGGCGCGTGCAACGCCGACCGCGGTCGTGCTGCCCTTGGCGCTGGCGGGCGCGCTCGCGTTCTGCAGGAAACCCGTGCTGCGCGTCGCTTCCGTTCCGGCCCTGTGTGCAGGGCTTGCGGTCGCCGCCGTCGGGTCTGTGCCGTTCCTCGACCGATGGGCAAGCGACCCGTTCCTGGTCGCGGCGGATGGCATCAGCTGGAAGCAGGTGGACGGAGCCGCGGCCGCCGAGTTCAGCTTGCCGTTCTATGCGATGGACGTCCGGCTGTCGCCCGACGCGTCACATGTGGCCGTGGAGGCCGTCGAGGACCGCGTCGGCGGGCAGGCCAAAACGTTTCACACGGGCCGGGTGACCGGACCGCTCGTCCCGATCGACGCCGACGATCTGGTGTTCCTGGATGCCAATCGCGTCCTGGTGTTCGACTCGCGCGAGGGTGGCGTCGAGCTGAGGAGCATGTTGCTCGAGCCGGAACCGAAAGTCGAATGGCGCCAGCACATCGCGGACGTCTACCAGGCGCATCTCCTCCACCCCTCCGGCTCGCGCGGCTGGCGAGTCGTGGGCTGGGATCGATCTCGCCGGCAGATCGTGCGCGCAGAGGGACAGGTCGGCTCGGACGACATCACGCAGGTGCGATGGCCGGCACCGAAAGTCGGGCGGGATGCACGCGGATGGCCGACCGCGACCGCTGCGGCGACCAGCGGCGCACTCGTGCTGGAGACCAGGTACGATGCGTATCTCTCGGCCCAGTTCATCTGGCGGTCATTCTTGCTCTCGCCAGGCCACGCGTCTTCGCAGCTGCGCCGCATCAACGCTGAGAGCCAGGACGTGCTCAGCGTCTCGGAGATTGACACGGCCTGCGTGACCGATGCAGCCGACGATGACCGTCTCGTCTGCACGGCGTTCGATGGCACCCGGACGCGCATCCTGGCCATCGATCCGGCGACGAGCGTCGTCACAGCGGTAGCAATCCTGGACGGCCGGTTCATGATCCACGGGCGGCCTGCGCACGGCTGGGTGACCGGCTGGAAGGACTCCCGGCCCGCGGCGCTGCGTCTGGCTACGCGTGAAGGTTGGGAGCCATCAGCCCGGACATCCGTCTACGGCCTCGCCGTTGCCGATCGCTTCCTGGGCACCGTGTCAGGCGACGACCAGGGGGTCGTCGTTCGGCTGTTCCCGATGGCCATGGTCAATGACGCGACGCGTTCAACCGCGCGAGCTGCTGACGGGCGTCCTTGAGCAGCTGAAGATCCTCGTCCGCGCCTTTCCAGCGCGCGACAACACCTTCGAGCAACTGGCGGGCGCGATCGGTCTGTCCCAGGCGCGCGCTGATGTCCGCCAGCCTGACCTGAGTCTCCAGCCACTGCTGCTGCTCTTCGTTCCCGAGGGAGGCCGCCTTCAGGATCTCCTCGTAGCGCTTCGCGGCATCGGCGAGACGATCCGCGTGTGTCAGGCCGCGAGCCAGCGATTCAATCGAATCGGTGCGAGTATCGAGTACCGCCGCGGCGTCGAACAGCTCGACCGCGCGCGCGGCGTGGCCTTCGGCCATGGCGATCTCACCCCGAACGAGGTCGAAGTGTGCCTGTTCCGCACCTGCGTTGCTGTTGAGAGCCGAGGACGCCGTGGTGTCGCCCGCAGTTTTTGACATCAGCGCCAGCGTGTCCCGCGCCTGGCGCAGCCGGCCCGCGCGGGCTTCGACCTTCGCAAGACGCCGGAGCCACTCCGGATTCAGCACGATCGTTCTTGCCAGCCGCTCGATCGTCTCGAGCTCGGCGGCCATCGGCGGCTTCATGCCCTTCGGCGCCGTAAGCCACGGCCAGGAACAGGCGGTCGCGAAACTCGCTGAGGGTTGCCGTATTGGTCTTGTGAATCGGAATGGACTGCTGGAGGTGCCCGATCGCCGCGCCATAGCGGCCTCGTACATCTCCAGCAGGGCAAGCGACCGGTGGCCTCGCGCCTCCAGCCCTTTGTTGTTCAGCGAGAGCATTCGCGCGAACGTCTCAGCCGCACCGTCGAGGTCACCGGCTTCCACCAGCGTGAAACCGTACTCGTGATTGATGATCACGTCCGTGATCAAGGACGAGTCGAGCGAGAACGCCTGTCGATACCGATCGATGGACTTCGCGGGTCTTTCCGAGGCCGCTATACGCCGTCGCGAGATTGACGTGAGCGTTGGCATTCGACGGATTCAGCTCAATCGTTCGTGTGAACGCTTTGATCGCTTCCGCGTACTGATGCGTGCTGGCCAGGTAGGTCCAGCCCAGACGGAACCAGGCCGACTGGTCATCGGGATACTGGGCAACGTACGTGCGGTACTGCGCGATGGCGGCATCCCGGTTGCCCCTCGCATCCTCGGCGATCGCGGTGATCCAGAGCCGCTCGCGCTGGCTGAGACGGCCGAGCAAACTGAGCGCCTTGACGAAGTGCTCCTCGCCGGCCTTGCGCGAGGCTCGAGCGGGACTCTCGTAAAGGGTGCGGCCAAGCTGCGCGTGTGCGAGCGCGAAGTCCGGATCCAGCTTGACGGCCTGCGTGAGCAGGTCGATGTCGACGCCGTCCGGCTGCGGCCTGAGGCTGTCCGCATACAGTCGCAGCGCTTCGAGTGACGCCGTCGTCGCGAGCGGCAGGGGCACTTTCTGTTCCGTGACGCTCGCGAGCGACTCGCCGAGATTCCTCCGACCTTCGTGGCGAGCTCGTCGAGGGCCGGCAGCACGCCGTCCTTGCCGCGAGCATTGGCGGATTCCGTGAGGACGGCGGCGTGTGTCTGTGGATCGATGAGCCGTGCCGTCAATGAGGACCTGCTCCCCGACCGTCGTAATGCTGCACGCAAGGACCGCCTTGATCCGTGCGCGCTGCGCGATCTCCAACGCCAGCGCCTCGTCCAGGCCATCGGGTGGCTTCTGCTTCATCATCCGCAGCACCTCGGGCAGGCGGCTCTGCGGAAACACGTTGACGTACTGGGACTGCGCGATCGCCACGTCGAGCGCGACCTTCAGCGAGCGGTCGAACATCGGATCGCCCGTCAGATTGACGAAATCGGTGATGAGGATCCAGTCACGCTCGTTGAAGGCCAGCGCCTGCTGAGAAATGCTGATGCGAAACGGTCGCACGTACCAGACGAGCGCGGTGCCGATCAGCAGGACGCCCGCCACGGCTGCAGCCACCGGCAACCGCGTCCGCCACCCCTTCTTCGCGGGCACGGCGACGGTGCTGCCGGTCCGGCGCTGGCTCATGGCGTCCAAATCCCGCCGGAGGTCGCGGAAGGTCTGATAGCGATCGTCGGGGTTCTTGGCCAGCGCGCGGCCGAGCACGTGATCGAGCAGCTCGTTCGGCTCCTTCATGAACTGCTCCACCGGAGGCGGCGGCTGGTTCAGGATCGCATCGGCCGTGCCGAAGGTCGACTCTTTGAGAAACGGGTGCGTGCCGGTGACCATTTCGTACAGGCACACGCCCAGCGCGAAGATGTCCGCACGCGAGTCGACCGCCTGGCCCCTGAGCTGCTCGGGCGCCATGTAGGCTGGCGTTCCGGTGATGACCCCCGAGGCGGTGAGGCTGGGGCCGTCGCCGCCGGACTGGTCGGGACGCAGCGGCCACGGACTTGGCGATGCCGAAGTCCATCACCTTGACGTGACCATCGGCGGTCAGCATCACGTTCGCCGGCTTGAGATCGCGGTGCACGATGCCCCGCTGGCGGGCAAATTCGAGGGCTTCGGCGATCTCCGATCCGATCTTGAGCGTTTCGGCCAGCGGCATCGGGCCGCGCGCGAGTCGATCCTTCAGCGTCTGGCCCTCGACCAGCTCCATCGCAATGAACGGATGCTCGTCGGCCGAACCGGCGTCGTACACCTTCGTGATGAAGGGGTGATCGAGGCGCGCGGCGGCGTTGGCTTCCCGAATCAAGCGCTGGCGCGCGATCGGATCGGCCGTCTGACCCTCGGGCAGAAACTTGAGCGCCGCCTTGCGATCGAGTGTGAGGTCCTGCGCGAGGTAGACCTCGCCCATGCCCCCTTCACCAATCTTTGAGAGAATCCGGTAGTGTGAGATTTGGGTCCCGACCACAGCGCCCAGGAGCTGTGATTGTACGCGCAGGGTGGCGGCATGGCAAGGCCAGCTCTGCCTGGACGCGGGCGCCGATGTCCTGGGCCGCACGCGTGTCCATGCGCCCGGCCCATCCGGTCTTGCCGATCCGGCGAAACAACGCCCGAAACGCCTCCTCCGTCCGCACCTCCGGCGCCGCAGCGACCTCGATGGCGTGCTGCAGCTCGTGCGCCAGCACCCAGACGCGCGTGTCGCCGCGGTTCGCGATGTTCAGGAACACGCGGACGTAGCGGACGCTGTCGGTGGCGCCGACGAGATCGAGGCTGCCGGCGATCTCGCGGGGCAGCCGCGCGCTCGTCTGCACGTACACGACCACATCGGACGACTCCAGCGCGGCCAGCAGATCCCTGAACGTGGCGGAACGCCGCCGGCCTTCCTCGACGACGTCCGCGACCGCGCGGTCCATGGGCCGCACGTGACAGGGTGTGGGCATCGCCTCGGCCGGCCACGAGGCGCCTCGATGGCAAATTCGACAACGAGGAACGGAACGAGAACTGGGGTCCACCGAGTGACTGGGGTCCGCATGATCGCCTCGCCTCCCGCCCGCCGCGCGCGGGCGTACCCAGCATTGGCTGAATGAAAACCATTCATGCAGACCATTAAATCAATGAGCTTTGCACACACCAGGTGACTCTGTAGGCTGAGGAGGTCACCGGCCACCTCTCCGGTCAGGAGTCGCCCATGTCGACCGTCATCCGCGATCTGCGTCTCGCCATCCGCACGCTGCTGGCTCGTCCCGGATTGTCGCTCGTTCGCGTCATCACGCTGGCCGTCGTCACTGGCGCCGCCAGCGCGGTGCTGCTCGTGGTCAACGCCACGCTCATCCGGCCGCTGCCCTTCGGCAGGCCGGAAGGGCTCGTGCGCCTGTTCCTGCAGCCGCCCGGCACGACCAGCTTCACGCAGGCCAACCCGCTTCACCCGCAGGTCTTCGTCGGCTACCGGGAACAGGTGCCCGCGTCGCTCGAGGCCATCGAAGGCGTCTGGGCGCGCGATCGCAGCGTGACCGGGAATGGCGAACCCGACAACATGCCGTCGGCGGCGATCTCGCCGGGCCTCTTCACGCTGCTCGGCGCCGCGCCGATACTGGGCCGTGTCTTCACCGACGATGAAGCTCGTGAGGCACGTCGCGTGGTCGTGATCGGCCACGGCCTCTGGTCGCGACGATTCGGACGCAATGCGAGCGCAATCGGGAGCTCGCTGGTGATCGACCGCGAGTCGTACGAGGTCATCGGCGTGATGCCGGCGAGCTTCAATGCCGTGTTCGTCCGATCCGAGTTCTGGACGCCGCTCGAGGTCCGGGCGGGCAACCTGATCAACCCGGGCGCGTCTTTCATTCAAACGGTGGCGCGCCTGCGGCGCGGCGCGTCGCTCGAAGAGACGCAGGCGGCGCTGCAGGCTGTGCTCGGGTCCGTCGCCCGTGACGACACCACGACGCGCCTGAGGGGATGGCAGGCGGGCGTCCGCGATCTGCGGGACGCGCAGTACGGAAGGCAGACGCGACCGCTCCTGTTGCTGCTGGCCTCGGTCCTCGCACTGTCGCTCATCGCCGCCGCCAATCTCGGCAACCTCACGCTCGCCGACGTGCTCCACCGCCGCGGCGAGCTGGCGATTCGATCCGCGCTGGGCGCCAGCCGGGCCGCGTTGTTGTGGCCGGAGGTGCTTCAGAGTCTGCTGATCGCCGCGGCCGGCGGCGTGCTGGGGCTGGGCGCGGCGCTTCTCGCCCTGCCGGCGATCGTGCGGCTCGATCCCGCGAACCTGATCACGCCGGAAGCGTTCGTCGTCGACTGGCGCGTGGCGATCGCCGTCGCGATGTTGTCGTTTTCAGTGATATCCATGGCGGCGGTTCTCCCCGCGCGCCGGATTGCGGGGGCGGACGTCGCGGCGGCGCTCGCCGAGAGCGGCCGTCGCACGGCAGGCGGACGGTCGCAGGAACGGCTCCGAGGCTGGCTCGTCGCAACCCAGACTGCGCTGGCGCTGATTCTCATCTCGTCGGGCGCGCTGCTCGCGGCGGCCTTCGAACGAACGGCCGGCGGCGATCCCGGGTTTCAGGCCGACCACGTGCTCACCGCGCAATTGCGGCTACCGGAAGCGGCGTATCCCACCGCGCAGAGCCGCGCGGCGTTTGTCGACAACGTCCTCGACCGCCTGCGCGGCATGCCCGGCGTTGTCGACGCGTCGACGACCCTGAACCTGTTCGTGCCGGGCTTTACGTTTCAGACGCTGGTCCATATCGAGGCGCATCCGAGGCCAGACGGTCAGCTCCACACCGTCCTGTTCAGACGCGTCAGCCCCGGCTACTTCCGCACGTTGAAGATTCGCGAGCTGGCCGGGCGGACGTTCGACAGCCGCGATACGCCAGCCGGCATGCCGTCGGCGGTCGTGAGTCGCTCGTTCGCGGACCGGTTATGGCCCGGCGAGGATGCGATCGGCCAGCGCCTCCGACGCGGCGCTGCGGCGAGCCCGTGGCTGACGGTGATTGGCATCGTGGCCGACGTGCAGGACGTCGGCTACGGCCAGGCCGCGGATGCCACGATCTACATTTCCTACGCGCAGTCAAACGTGGCGACGGCGCCGATCAGCCTGGTCGTGCGAACCTCCGGCGATCCGCTCACGCTCGTGCCGGCGGTGAAGGCGAAAATCTGGGAGATTGATCCCGCGCAGCCGCTGGCGTCCGTCGCGACGCTCGAGCAGTTCCTGAACGACTCGCTCGGACCGCAACGATTTCGCAGCGTGCTGTTGGGGATCTTCAGCAGCGTGGGGCTGCTGCTTGCCGCGATAGGCATCTACGCCGTCACGTCGCGGACGGTCGCGGAGCGGACGCGTGAAGTCGGCGTGCGCCTCGCGCTCGGAGGCCGGCCGGGCCGCGTCTGGTGGACCGTGGCGGGTCGGTCGCTCAGGGCCTTCGCGATCGGGGTGCTGGCGGGATCCATCGGCGCAATCGCCGCTGCGAGCATCCTCGCCTCGCTGTTTCCGGAAGTCGAGGCCACGTCACGCCTCTACGCCGTGCCGGCCATGGCGCTGCTCATGTGCGCAGGCGTGGGAACGGCGCTCGCCGCCGCGCACCGCGTGACGCGTCTGGATCCGTTGAAAGCGATCAGGACCGAGTGACGGCTACGCCGCCGTATGCGCCGTATGGAAGAAGGGAACCCAGAGGTCCTCTTCGGTGATCTGGGCGATCGCCTCTTTGGAGAAGCGGGTCCAGCCAGGGTCATCCGCACTGACGAAGCGGAGCGTCCCGGATTCCGCGTCAAGCTGTGCGGATCCGATGGGACCTTCGAGCTCGCCGCTGGCCGAATCCACGATGAGGCTGCGGACGCGGCGGGCGCTCGTGTCGATCACGAACCCGAGCAGCTTTCCGACCTCGCGGTCTCCCCTCGTCCGAACGCTCAGCCGCCCGAAGTCGATGCCCTCGGTCAACACGCGATCCGCTGGAAGATAACGCAAGTTCGCCACAGCTGCCTCCTGGCCGCCGATCTGAGCAAGGCCAGTGCCAGAGGGTTGACGCGCGAAAATCGCCGGATTTCTGCGGAATCGGTCGGGCGTTACGTGGGCGGGGCGCATGGTCCTGAAACGCCGGGGAGCGAAACTGTAACGGTCCGGGACAGTGGATGGAATTGCGTGCCACCCTGGACCAAGCTCTTGCGTACGGCGACGTCACACGGTATCTTGGGCGCCACGTCAGCAAGACGCCGGGTGCTGCCCCGGCGATCTTGGCCTCATCCAGGAGTCTCCAAATGAAGCGAATCGGCGTCGTTTCAGCATTACTCGTGTGCATGGCCTCTGTCGCATCGGCTCAGACGGAAGGCAAGATCAGCGTCGGCGCATCCGCGACCTACCTCAATCCGACCGACAGTGACGTGCAGTCGCTGGTCGGGTTTGGACCTCTCGTGCGGCTCAATCCGCACAAGGGTTGGGGCGTCGCCGCGGCGCTCAATTGGTTCCGTGCCGACGTCGACAACCCCATAACCGGCGACAACACGTTTGCGGTGCTGCGAATCCGACCGCTCATGGGAGGGGTCGCCTACACGGTTGGTGAGCAGCCGGTGCTCGTCAGCTTCTCGATCGTCGCCGGACCGTCGTTCAACAGCTTCAAGTTCGACGACGATTTCCTCCGAACGCTGCCGCCGGGACCTGTCACGCCAGACCTCGACATCAAGACCAGCTTTGCGGTGCGGCCTGGCGTCGGCATCACGTGGACCGTGGCGAAACGCGTGGCGATTGTCGGTTTCGGCGGGTACATGTGGAACGAGCCGGACGTCGTGCTCACCGACCAGTTCGGTCAGGAGTTTCGCAATGAGTGGAAGGCGAGCGCGATCGTCCTGAGCATCGGCGCGGTCTATTCCCTGTTCTAGACCTCCTATGCGAGGGGCTTCGCCCCTCGGACTCCCCCACACGCGCTCTCGCCCTTCGACGTCGCTCAGGGCGACCCTGAGCCTGTCGAAGGGTCGCGCGCCGCTTCGTGGTTCGACTATGCTCACCACGCCCTGAGCGAAGTCGAAGGGCGCCGGCGCGCTCCGGTCGCGTGGCTCGCTCGCACCGTGGAACGGGCGGCAGGTTCATGAAACAGCTTCTAGATTTCCGAGCATCACGATGAAGGCGGTGGTGCTCGCCCGCGGCAAGGGCACGCGGATGCAGCGCGCCGACGCCGAAGCCCCCACCGATACTGCACAGGCACGGATGGCGGACAGCGGGGTCAAGGCCATGATCCCGTTCCGCCGTCCATTTCTCGACTACGTCCTCAGCGCGCTGGCCGACGCAGGCTGCCTCGACGTCTGCCTGGTCATCGGGCCCGGGCACGACCTGATTCGCGACTACTACACGCGCGAAGGGACGCCTGAACGGGTCCGCATCACGTTCGCCACGCAGCAGGAAGCTCTCGGGACCGCGGACGCCGTTCTGACCGCCGAAACGTTCGCGCAGAACGATCCGTTCCTGGCGCTGAACGCCGACAACTACTATCCGGCCGACGTGTTGCGCGCCCTGACGACGCTGGACGGCCCCGGGTCTGCCCGCGTTCCGCAGATCGACGCTGCTCCGCTCGAGCAACATCGATCCGGATCGCATTCGAAGCTACGCCATCCTCACCATCGACGAGCGTGGCGACCTCCAGGATATCGTCGAAAAGCCGGATCCGCAGACGCTGGCGGCGTACGGCGACGATTTCCTGGTCAGCATGAACTGCTGGCGGTTCGGGCCCTCGATCTTCGCGGCCTGCCGCGGCATCGAGCCCTCGCCTCGTGGGGAGATCGAGCTGCCCAACGCCGTTCGCTACGCCGTGCGGTCACTGGGCGAGCGATTCAGAACCGTCTACGTCGACGCCCCCGTGCTCGATTTGTCCCGGCGGAGTGACATCGCGGAAGTCGAGCGTCGGCTCGCCGACATCCACCCACGACCGTGAGCGGCCTCGTCTTATCCGAGGGGCGTCGCCCCTCGGACTCCCCCACACGCTTCCGCCTTCGCGCAAAGCGCTACGGCGAGACCTCGCCGAAGCTCGAAGAGCGGAGGCGGGCTCTCGCGCGCCGGTTCGCCGGCGCGCTCCGGTCGCGTGGCTCGCTTCCGCCTTCGCTGAAAGCTTCGGCGAGACCTCGCCGTAGCGCCTTCGGCGCGGAGGCGGGCGCCATGCTCGCTCGCACCGTGAAACGAGCGGCAGGTTCATGAGACTGCTCCTCGAGCGGGCGGGCATGAGCCGGCACGAAGCGGACTCGAAGGCGCGGCGCTTCGCCAACCTTCGGGACGCACTGAAAAATACGAGGAGCGACCGGTCCGGCGACAGCGTGTGGTTCGTGCCCGGACGGATCGAGGTACTTGGCAAGCACACCGACTACGCCGGCGGCCGCAGCCTGGTCTGCGCGGCCGAGCGTGGCTTCTGCGCGATCTCCGCGGCCCGGACCGACGAGCGCGTCGTCATCGCCGACGTTGGCGGCGCGGAGTCGGTGACGATCGATGCGGCGACCCGGTCGCCGGACCTGCACTGGGGAACGTATCCGCTGACGGTCGTGCGTCGGCTGACACGCAATTTCCCTGACGCCGTCCGCGGCGTGGACATCGTGTTCGACAGCGACCTGCCGCCAGCAGCCGGGATGAGCAGTTCGAGCGCGCTGATGATCGGGGTACTGCTCGCGCTCGTCCGGGCGAACGGGCTCGACTCGTCCGACAGCTGGCATGCGGTCATCCACGACCGCGTCGATCTCGCGGCCTACGCCGCGACGATCGAGAACGGCGCGAGCTTCCGGTCGCTCTCGGGCGATCGCGGCGTGGGCACCGCGGGCGGCAGCGAGGATCATGTCGCAATTCTGTGCAGCCAGGCCGGCCGACTCGCGCAATTCTCTTTCTCCCCGATCAGGCACGAGCGGACGATTGCGCTGCCGCCGAGCCTGGTGTTCGCGGTCGGCGTCAGCGGCGTCGAGGCGCGAAAGGCCGGCGACGCCCGGGACGACTACAACCGCGCCTCCAATGACGTCCGCCGTATCCTCGACACGTGGCGAGAGGCCACCGGGCGCGATGACGACTCGCTCGCCGCCGCGCTGGACAGCTCGGCAGAAGCCGCGGATCGCCTGCGATCGCTGATCCGCCAGACGCGATCCGGGAGCGCCGACGCGATGCGCCTCGAAGAGCGGCTCGAGCAGTTCATTCACGAGAGCACGATCATCATCCCCACTGCGGCCGACCAGCTGGCCTCGGGCGATTTCGGTGGATTTGGAACGTCGGTGGATCGGTCGCAGGAGCTGGCCGAGCGCCTGCTGCGCAACCAGGTGCCGGAGACTATCGCGCTGGTCCGCAGCGCACGGGATCTGGGTGCGATCGCCGCCTCGGCCTTCGGCGCCGGGTTCGGCGGGAGCGTGTGGGCCCTGGTCGAGCGGCGCGCCGCCGATGATTTCGTAGCGCGATGGACGCGACTCGTATCGGAATATGTGTCCGCACGCGGATCGGTCGGTGTTCTTTCTCACAGATCCCGGGCCCGGAGCGATCGAGCTCACGAGCGCGTTAAGCTAATGGTACGATCGTCTTTCATTGTCCGTAGCGTCCGCCTTCAGGCGGACACGCTAAGTCCGGCTGAAGCCGGACACTACTGGAGCTGACCATGTCGGACTCACATGATTCACATGACGCGGGACGGCGGGATTTCCTGCGTGTGGCAGGCACACTCGTCGGCGCCTCGATAGTCGGCACGTCAACAGATGGCATCCGCCGAGCATCAGGCGCCTCGCCCGTCTCAGGAGGCGCTGTTCTCGGCGCCGCCGATGAACGAGGTGCGGATCGGCTACGTCGGGGTCGGCGGCATGGGATCGGCGCACGTGCGCAACCTGCTCAAGGTCCCCGGCGCCCGCATCACCGCCATCTGCGACATCGTCGAGGACAAGGTCAAGCGGATGCAGAAGCTCGTCGTGGACGCCGGCCAGCCCGAGCCGCGCGGCTACTCCCGCGGGCCCCGGGACTTCGAGCGGCTGTGCGAAGCCGAAACGCTCGATCTCGTCTACACCGCGACGCCGTGGGAGTGGCACGTGCCCGTCTGCGTGTCCGCGATGAAGAACGGCAAGCATGCGGCCACCGAGGTGCCGGCCGCGATGACCATCGACGACTGCTGGCAGCTCGTCGAGCATGCGGAGAAATACCGGAAGCACTGCGTGATGATGGAGAACTGCAACTACGGACGCGCGGAGATGATGGTCTTCCACATGATCCGGAAGGGCCTGCTCGGCGAGATCCTCCACGGCGAAGGCGGGTACCTGCACGACCTGCGCGAGATCAAGTTCAGCTCCGAGGGCGAAGGGCTGTGGCGCCGCGCGCACGCGATGAAGCGCAACGGCAACCTCTACCCCACGCACGGCCTGGGGCCGATCGCCAACTGCATGGACATCAACCGCGGCGACCGCTTCGAGTACCTGGTTTCGATGAGCGGGCCGTCACGGGGCCTGCAGGATTACGCCAAGGAACACTTTCCCGAGGGCAGCGCCGCAGCGGGCCGAGAAGTTCGTGCTCGGCGACGTCAACGTCAGCCTGATCCGCACGGCGCGGGGCCGCACGTTGTACGGTCAGCCACGACACGAACCTGCCGCGGCCGTACAGCCGCATCAATCTCGTCCAGGGCACGCGCGGGATCTTTCAGGGATACCCGGATCGTGTGTACATCGAAGGGCGGAGCCCGCAGCACCGCTGGGAAGAATCGAGCGCGTATCTCGCCGAGTTCGACCATCCGCTGTGGACCGACCTCACGAAGAACGCGGAAGGCGCCGGCCACGGCGGCATGGACTATCTCGAGGACTACCGGCTGATCAAATGCCTGCGTGAGGGACTTCCCACCGACATGACCGTGTACGACGCCGCTGCGCTGAGCGCGGTCGTCCACCTCAGCGAACGTTCGAACGCCCGCCGCAGCGCGCCGATGGACTTTCCGGATTTCACCCGCGGCCGGTGGCAGTCAACGCCGCCGCTCGGAATCGTCCGGGCCTGCCGGTGGAGACGAGGTTCAAGGTTCAGCAGACAACAGCCGTTCCGCTGCAGGAGACCATGAGCATGCCGTTGGCCTGGCCGAGCACCTCGTAGTCGAGGTCAATGCCGATCACGGCGTTCGCGCCCAGGTCCTGAGCGCGCTTCTGCATCTCGGCCATCGCGACGTCTCGCGCTTCGCCGAGCGCCCTCTCGTAAGTCGCCGAACGGCCGCCGACGATGTCGCGGACGCTCGCAAAGAGGTCGCGGAAGATGTTGGCCCCGATGATGGCTTCGCCAGTGACAACGCCGAGATAGCGGCTGACAGGCTTGCCCTCGATGGACGGTCGTGGTGCTCATGATCATGCTAGTTCTCTACGCGGATCGCACCACACGGTTCCTGAACCCCTGAACCTCTTGCAGTGTCCGGCTTTAGCCGGACTTCCGCGGGTCCGCCTGAAGGCGGACACTACGCCACTGGTCCGCCTGAAGGCGGACACTACATGAATCTGGTCCCTGAGCGCGACGACGGGATCGACGCGTGACGCGCGTCTGGCGGGAATCCAACTGGCCATCAGCGCCGCGGCCGCGAGAATCACGGCGGCCACGACGAAGCTGACGACGTCCATCTGGCTGACGCCGTACAGCTGGTTGCGCAGGGCGTGTCCCGCCCAGGCAGACAGCGCCAGGCCGCCAACAACGCCGGCGAGCGCAAGGACGACGCCCTCGCGCAGGACGAGCGACCGCACGTCGGTCGTGCGCGCGCCGAGTGCCATCCGCACGCCGATCTCGCGCGTCCTCCGGCCGACGACGAACGCCATCGTGGCGTAGAGCCCTGCCGTCGCGAGCACCAGCGCCACGACCGCGAGCGTGAGGCCGATGGCCATCGCCATGCGCTCGTCGGCGATGTTGCGCTCGACCTGATCGCGAAGCGTGTACGCGCGCGTGACGGGGACGGCCGGGTTCAACGCCGCGAGCACGCGTCGGATCTCGTCGATCCTCGATGCCGGCTCGCCCGCGACACGCACGTGGATGACGCCTTCCCGCGCCGGCCACTGCGCCAGCAGCACGTAGAACGAGGGGCGCGGTTCCTCGCGCACCATCCGGTAGTGCACGTCCGGCACGACGCCGATCACTTCGGTGTCGTACGGATTCCGATCGTCGTACCGGATCAGGCGCCCGACTGCACGGCCGTCCGGCCAGTAGCGTCGCGCCATCGTTTCGTTGACGATGATCCGTTGCGGCTGACCTTGTCGGGCGTCGCTCTCGTCGAACGTTCTTCCCTGCAGGATCGGCAGGCCGAGCGTCGTGAAGTACCCCCGCTCACCCGTACGAAGTTCAGCTCCATGTCTTCGTCCTGCGCAGGTTTGTAGCCGGCAACTTCGACGGAGGTGCGCGAGCCGCCAAAGTCGAGCGGCATGACGTGCGCGACGGCGGCGCCCTGGACTCCCGGCAGCGCGGCCACCGCGCGCACCGCGTCGTCGAAATAGGCGCTGGCTGCCGGGGATGGCAGCTGACCCATCTCCGGCGAGACCTGGAAAACGGCCACGTGGCGCGATTCGAAACCCAGATCCGTGCCGCGCAGGCGGTCGAGCGTTCGCACGAGGAGCGAGGCGCCCGTCAACAGGCCCATCGACAACGCGACCTGCGCGACCACGAGCGCGCGCTGGGCCGAGCGGCGCGCGGCGGTTGCGGCACGGGCGTCGCCGAGATCGGCGCCGGGCCTGCCGGCGGACGATCTGCCAGGTCGACAGGAGTCCAATCACCAGCGCAGCGAGCAGTGCGAGCAGGACCGCGGCGATCACGACCCGGCGATCGACTGGAATCGCGAGCGATACGGGTTGACCGTACAGCGCGATCAGCGACGCGGCGCGATCCTTGACCGCGATCGCGAGCGCGACGCCCGCGACGCCCGCGACCGAGGCGATCAGAAACCCGTCGAGCAGCATCAGCCGGACGAGCTGAGAACGGCGTGCACCCAGGGCCGTGCGAACTGCCAGCTCGAGCCGGCGCGCTTCGGCGCGCGCCAGCTGCAGGTTCGTCACGTTCAGGCAGGCGACCAGGAGGACGAGCGCGCCTGCGGCCAGCAGCAGACGGAGCGGCGACTCCAGCTCCCCGGAGAGAATCGAGTCACCGCGCGCACCCGGCTCGAGGACGACGGGCTCAATCGGCCGCTTCGACACCGCGCGGACGCGTCTCAGAATCGTGTCCAGCTCCTCTCGCGCGGCCGCGGTCGCCGTGCCGGGGCGGAGACGCCCCATGACGGTGAGCCACGAGACGGTGGGCCGGGAGAGATAGTCACCGCCTGCCAGCGCCCGGGAGTGCGCGAGCGGAACCCAGAACGATGCGCCGCGACCGATCTGAAGCCCTGCAAAGCTGGGCGCGGCCACGCCGACGACCGTGTATTGCTCGCGGTTGAGGCTGATCGTCTGGCCGATCAAAGGGGCGGATCCGAATCGATCCCGCCACAACTGGTACGAGATGACAGCCGCAGGTGGAGACGCGGCCCGGTCGTCCTGATCCGTCAGCGCGCGACCGGTCCTGATCGGCACGCCAAGCCCGCCGAAGAGGTTGCCGGACACGAGCTCACCCTGGAGCGGGAGCGCATAGTCCGACAGGGTCATCGTCGCTTCCGCCGGCGAATACGCGACCAGACTCTCGACCGTCGATGTCTGGTCCCGGAGATCCTGATACTCGGGATACGAGAAGTTGTGCATGATCCCGGTTTCGCGCTGCAGCAGGAGCAGCACGAGCCGCGAAGGTTCCCTGAGCGGCAGGGGACGCAGGAGCACGGCGTCCGACAGCGTCAGCAGCAGCACGTTGAGGCCGAGGCCCGCGCTCAACGAGATCAGGGCCACGGCGGTCATGAACGGCTGGCGCCTCATCAGGCGCACCGCGAATCGCAGGTCGGTTGCCAGACCGGTCAGCATGCGTGCTCCTCTGGCCGGCGATTCCGCCGCCACGGTAGATTCGGGCGAGAGTCGGCGACGAATGTTCGGAAGGATCGATCGCAGCGTCTGGTCCCACAGCCAGCGATTCGCGCCGGCGGTATCGGTGGCGGCGCGAATCTCGAACTCTTCTACGAGGTCGCCGACGATCGTGTCGCGCTCGTGGGGCGCGACCGATCGCTCGATCAACCAGAGCGCGAGAGGAGACGGACGGCTCATCCCCGGCTCCTGAGCATGTGGGGACTGATCCCGTCCCACATCCGCCCGAGTGCCTCGCGCGATCGCTCGAGGGCCGCGGTTCCCGAAGGACGCAGCCGGAAATACCGGCGCGATCGCCCGCCGCGCTGCGGTGTCGGGTCCGACAGCGCGGAGCTGACGTACCCCTTGCGCTCGAGCCGATCGAGCGCCGTGTAGAGCGCCCCGATCGCGATCGAACGACCCGTGCGCTCTTCGATCTCGCGCCGGATCGTCGTACCGTAAGCATTACGCCCCAAGCGCACGATCGCGAGCAGGACAATCTGTTCGAACTCGCCCAGGGCCTCAGCGCGGCTCATTTGAACTGCATCGTAGAGGAAATGACGGTGGAGTGCAAGGCTCTGGGCTCTCGTCTCTGGGCTCTGGGGGCTGACTGGCAAGAGCCAGAGACCGACAGCCGAGAGCCGAACTATTTCGGTTTCCCTACCATTGGTACGAAGCGCACAGGCATCGTCTCGAGCGTGTCGAGCCCGGTCTGGCTGCGACGGAGAATGCGCAGCTCCTGGATGCCTGTGCCCACGGGAATCGCCATGCGGCCGCCGATCCGAAGTTGATCGATCAGCGCCCGCGGAACCTCATCGGGCGCCGCCGTCACCATGATGCGGTCGAACGGCGCGTGCTCGGGCCACCCCAGATATCCGTTGCCGGTCCGCACCTGGATGTTGCGGTAGCCAAGCATCTCGAGCGTCGCGCGGGCTCGTCGGCGAGGGGCGCCACTATCTCGATCGTGTAGACCTCTTTCGCGAGCTCGGCCAGAATCGCCGCCTGATATCCCGAGCCGGTGCCAATCTCGAGGACGCGATGTCCCGGCTCGAGCTGCAGCGCCTGGGTCATGAACGCGACGATGTAGGGCTGCGAGATGGTTTGATCGTGCCCGATCGGAAGTGGATAGTCGCCGTACGCGTCGGATCGAACCCGCTCTGGAACGAAGAGGTGTCGCGGGACCTTCGACACGGCCGCGAGGACACGCTCATCGGTGATGTCGCGTGCGCGAAGCTGATCGCGCACCATCGCGGCGCGTTCTGCGCCGCGGTCCTGATCGCGCGCCGACTCCCCCACCGGCGCGCAGCCGGCCGTACTGAGCAGGACGAGCAAGACGAGCACGCCGACTGCGACCAGCCGCAGGCGCGGCGTCATGGCGCCACTGTAGCACGGTGAAAGGAGAAAAAAAGAGGGGGCCCGAAGGCCCCCTCAGGAAAACCGCAGCGCGTGTAGCGTCCGCCTTTAGGCGGACCGTCGCCTAGAAGGTCAGGCGCGCGCCGAGGAAGAACCGTCGCGGATCGCTGGAACCGGATCGGCTCGCCAAAGGCCGTAGCCACCGGCGCCCGCCACGAGGTCCTGATTGCGGGTCGAGTCCTGGTTGTTGAGGATGTTGAAGACATCCATGAAGAACTCGGTCCCGATACCGCGCAGCTGCTGGAACGACTTCTTGTACTGCAGGCGGAGGTCGAGCTGGCCCCATCCCGGATTGTCGAGCGCGCCCACCGTATTCGCGGGAATCCACTGAACATCGTCGATGCCCGCGAACAGGAACGGATCGCCGAAGATCGGGAGGTTGCGGCCGGACGCGGCGCGCGTCCTGCTCGCGAGCGTTCCCGAGTTATAGCGGTAGGCGGCGCCGAGCTTCGATCCCGATGGGCCACATGTAGGAACCACCGAGCTTGAAGATGTGACCGATCAGGCCCGGCTGCTTGGCGAACTGATTCGGCGCGCGGGGATCCAGGTAGAGATCGTCGCCCTGGAAGTCCGCGTTCGAGTCGGAGTTCGTGTTGCCTTCGGCCCAGTTGAAGCTGTACGAGCCGAGGAACTGCCAGTTGTTGCTGTAGCGCTTGCGGAACACGAAGTCCACGCCCTGGTAGTCCCGCTTGCCGCCCGCCAGCGTCCCGATGACGAAGTTCGATCCGGGATTCTGGTCGTAGCCGAAGTAGTCCAGACCGAGGAAGAGCGAGTCCGGATCGGCGATCGGTCCCGGATAGAGCGTCGTACCGTCAGTCGCCAGCGCGTAGAGCGCCAGGTCGTAGTCTTCGAGGATGTCGCGGGTGCGACGGTTGGTGTAGTTGGTCTCGAAGCTCATGTTGCGCCCGAGGTCCGCCTGATATCCGAACGAAATGTCATCGGTGTACGGCGTCTGCGTCGTCGGCGAGAAGAACGCGTCCTGCTGCACCGGGCCGCCGCGCGTCCGGTAGGTCGTCCACTGGTTCAGAATGAAGATCTGCTCCTGCAGAATCGACCCGGTCAGGCGTGCCCGCGAAGTTGGTCATGTTGTTGCGGATCGGATCGTAGTAGCGGCCGTAGAACGCGTAGACCTTCTGCCGGCCGTCGCCGCGCAGGTCGTACGCGGCGCTCAGACGCGGCGCGAACTCCCAGTCGAACGTGAAGATGTTCTCGCCCGGTGGTCGCGAAGTGCTCCCAGCGCTCCGCGCGCAGGCCCGCGTTGATGGTCAGGCGGTTGAACTGGAACTGATCCTGCACGAAGAAGCTCAGGCCCTTCGACGAGGTCAGCTGCGGCCCGACCGCGCTCTGGAACGTCCGATCGTACTGAACGGTTCCGTCCGACGCACGGATCGTGTTGAACGTGAGGAGCGGACCCATCTCGGCTGACGTGATGGTGCCGTCGCTGTTCGTATCGAACGCCGAATAGAACGCGGCGCGGTTCGGCAGGCCGTTGATCGTGTTGATCAGGCCGCCGAAGTCGCTCGTGTTGTTGACATTGAAGTCAATCGCGCTGAACGAGCCGGTCGCGAGCGCCGCAGCCGTCAGGCCCGCCAGGCCGGCCTGGAGCGAGGTTTCTGTCTCGCCGCCGAGGAAGGTCGTGTTGCGGAAGTTCTCGTTCTTCGACCATTCGATGCCGCCCTTGATCGTGTGCCGGCCCCAGGTGTACTGCATGGCGCCGTGCACGCCCTTGGCGTCGCGCTCGTTGACGAGATCCTGTCCGAACCCGCCGCGCTGCTCATCTGTGAGCGTGCGGGCGTCCGTCGACCGATAGACGACGGTGTTCGACGTCTCACGGATAGCCGACAGGTCGGTGACCTCGCCGTTGTGGACGAAGTACGCAGAACTCGAAGAGCGCGGGGCCCTGCAGCCGCGAATAGTTCAACGTGTAGTTGTCGCCACCCTGGACGCGGGCGCGATCGCGCGCGTTGGTCAGGTTGCGATCGATGCGACCGCTGATATCCGTCGGATCGTTGATGAACGTGAAGCCAATCGTGTCGTTGCGGCTCGGCGTCCACGTGCCCTTGATGTAGCCCTGATCCTGATTGTTCTGCACCGTCCGGATGAACTGCTGCGTGTCCAGCGTCGTCACGTCATCCTTGCGCTCGAGACGGCGGTAGCTGCCGAAGGCCCAGGCGTGGTCCTTGACGATCGGGCCGCCGATCGTGAACGCCGCGTCGAAGGTCGAGAACACCTGATCCGCGGAGTTCTTGTTCTTGGTGACCAGGCCGTCGTTCTGGAAGAAGTAGTTGGCCGAACCGTGATAGGCGTTCGTGCCCGACTTGGTGATGACGCTCGACAGCAGGCCCGGCGTCCCGACGAACTCCGCTGGAATGCCGCCCGTCAGCACCTTCTGCTCCTGGATGATCTCGGTGTTCAGGTTGGAGCCGAACGTGCCGCTGACCGGGTCGGTGACGTTGATGCCGTTGAAGTAGTAGAAGTTGTCGCTCGACACGCCGACGTTGCCGCCGATGTCGCTGTAGTTGACGCCCGACTTGGACGCGGGGTTGCCAGGCTGCTGCGGATCGTCGGGCAGAACGCCCGGCACGAGCTGCAGGTAGCTCTGATACGACCGGCCCGTCGGCAGCGATTCGGTCAGCTGCAGGGTGATGTCCTGACCTGTCGTCGCGCTGCGGGTATCGACCAGCGGCGACTCGGCGGTCACCTGGACCTGCTCCGTCACGCCGCCAACCGCCAGGGCCACGCGCAGCGTGGCGGTCTGGCCCGAGCGAACGAGCACGTTCTCGTTCCGTGCCGGCCGGAAGCCGGACAGCTCGGTCGTCACCACGTAGTGTGCCGACGGGGTAAGGCCGACGAGTAGTGCGCGTCCTTCGGCGTCGGTCACGGCTTCACGCTTCGTGACGACGTCGGTCGCGGACGCGACAACGGCCACGCCGGGAATCGGCAGGCCCGAAGGATCCTGAACGATGACTTCGATCGTCCCCGTCTCCGTGACCTGGGCCACGGCGGGGCGCCCGACCGACAGCAGCGCGATGAGCGCGACCGCAACGGTCAGGGCAAATTGTCTGGTGCTTTTCACGTGTGTCTTCCTCCCGCTAAATAAATGCCCGACTGCCGTTCGTCACACGGTGGCCAAATGGCATCGCCACAACCTGCCTCGGCGTGTCCGTTTTGGAAGAGCAATCCTGTGGGACGAACCTGCGTTGACACGAGACGAAACGCACAGTCCTTGCCAGCGTTGGTCACTTCGTCCCAACCTGACGGGACCCCGAAACGCTAGACAATCAGTGGGTTCCTCCCTGCTCTACCGCTGTTCATCCCATTGAGGCCGGCCGGGATCCAAGGGCGTTGCGCCGACAGATCCAATATTTTGAAGTTCAGCGCTGAACCCGCCATGAACAGCGGTTGTGCCTGCCGTGAACCGGAGGCACAATTCGGCGTCTCATCTAGAGAAACTCTCGACAAGCGAGTCCATATGCAATCGACTTCCATCCGTGTGCTGGAACGCCGACGAGCTGTCGGCCGACATGCTCTCCCTGCGGCAATCGCTGCAGCGCTGCTGACGATGCTGACGACGGTCAGCAGCCAATCGAAACCCGCGGCGACGGCCGCCGACTACGGCAAGTTCGAGACGCTCGTCCGGATGGCGCGCGGCGGACTGTCGCCCGACGGACGCTGGCTCGCGTACGGGATCAATCGCTCGAACCGCAACAACGAGCTGCGGATCGCCAACATCGCCGACGGCACCCTGAAGACGATCCCGTTCGGCGCGCAGGCAACGTTCTCCGACGACTCGCGCTTCGCCGCCTACGGCATCGGCTATTCGGAAGCGCAGGAAGAAAAGCTGCGTCAGCAGAAGAAGCCGATCCAGCGCAAGCTCGGGCTCCTGAACCTCGCGTCGGGCGACATGACGACGACCGAGGGGATCGAGACGTTCGCCTTCAACGCGAGCGGATCGCACCTCGCGATGAAGCGCTACGCTCCCGAACGCAAGGAAGCTCCGGACGCGCCCGTAGTACCTGATGCGGCGCCGCCCGGCACGACGTTGATCGTGCGACATCTGGCCACGGGCCGCGACACGACGTTCGGAAACGTCGGTGAATTCACGTGGCAGGAAAAAGGCAAGCAGCTGGCGTTCACCATCAACGCCGAGGACAAAACGGGGAACGGCGTGCAGCTGTTCGACCCCGAGAGCGGATCGCTCCGCGTGCTGGACTCGGGAGCGGCTATTTACACCGGACTGACGTGGCGGAAAGACGCGGACGACCTGGCCGTGCTTCGCGCGAAAACCGATGACCGTCGCGAGGGGCCGACGCATGCGCTGCTCGCGTGGCAGGGCGTCTCGGGATCGGCGGCACGCACGGTGACTTACGATCCGGCGTCCGCGTCGGACTTCCCCGCCGGACAGCGAATCGTGTCGTACCGGCGGCCGTCGTGGACCGATGACGGGCGGGTTGTGTTCGTGGGTCTCGCGCGCTGGGATGAAAAGCCGCCGGACCCGGCGAAGTCGAAGACCGAGGACGGCGACAGCGGCTCGAACGGATCGACGAAGGATCCCGACAAGGAGCCCGAGGAGCCGGCGACCGTCGATGTCTGGCACTCGCGGGACGTGGACGTCATCCCGCGCCAGCGCGTCAACGCGCGCAACGATCGTCAGCGCAACACGCTCGCCGCGTGGCATCTCGACGGCAACCGGCTCGTGCGCCTCGGCACCGACCTGCTCGAGCGCGTGACGCCGATCCGCCGACAGAAGCTGGCGTACGCCGTCAACTGGGCGCCCTACGCCATGGAACGCTCGATCGGCCGGCCCGCCTCCGATCTCTATCTCGTCGATCTCGAGAGCGGCACGCGCACGAAGATCAAGGACGGCATCGAGGATCAGTATCTGCAGGCCAGCCCGGGCGGCCGGTATCTGCTGTATCCTCCAGGCCGATCAGTACTGGACCATCGACACGTCCACGAAGGCGGCCGTCAACATCACCAAGGGCGTCGCCGCATCCTTCGTCGATCGCGAGTCCGACGCCACCATCCGGCAGAAGCCGACCTTCGGCATCGCGGGCTGGTCGAAAAATGACGAGGCCGTCATCCTCTACGACAAGTTCGATCTGTGGCGGGTCGCCGCAAACGGCTCGGGCGCAACACGACTGACCGACGGCACGACCGAACAGGTCAGGCACCGGTACGTCCGGCTCGATCCCGAGGAAGAGTGGATCGACACGGCGAAGCCGATGTATCTGAGCCTCTTCGGTATCTGGACCAAGCGCTCGGGCTACGCGCGGCTCGACCGCCGGCGCCACGGCCAAGAGAGAGATCTTCGTCGACAAGTCGGTCGACGGACTCGCGAAGGCCGAGGACGCCGACGTCTACGCCTACACGTCCAGACCTTCGCGCAGCCACCGGAGACGCTGGTCGGGGGTTCCGGGCTGACGGACGCAAAGGCCGTCGTCAAAACCAATCCGTTCATCTCGGACTACGCCTGGGGACGAAGCGAGCTCGTCGAATACAAGAACGAGAAGGGCGAGCGCCTGCAGGGAGCGCTGTTCTATCCGGCGGGCTACGAGGCAGGCAAGAAGTATCCGATGATCGTCTACATGTACGAGCGGCTCTCGGACGGCCTGCATCGCTGGTCGAGTCCGTCCGAGCGCTCACCGTACAACCCGGCCGTCTTCACCAGCCTCGGCTACGCCGTGCTGCAGCCGGACATCGTCTTCCGTCCGCGCGAGCCGGGACTCTCCGTGGTCGAGTGCGTCGGACCGGCCGTGAAAAAGACGATCGCGATGGGCGTCGCCGACCCGGCGCGCGTCGGCATCGTCGGCCACTCGTGGGGCGGGTTCGACACCGTGTATCTGGCGACGCACACGAACCTCTTTGCGGCAGCCGTCGCGGGCGCGCCCATCACGGATCTCGTCAGCAACTACGGCAACCATCACTGGAGCAGCGGCATCGCGGAAACCGATCACATCGAGACCGGTCAGCAACGGATGGAGGTGCCGCTCTGGGAGGACCTGCAGGCCTACATCCGCAACTCCGCGGTGTTCGGCGTGCACACGATGAAGACACCCCTGATGGTGGCGTTTGGCGACAACGATGGCACGGTGCACTGGCACCAGGGCGTCGAGCTCTACAACATCGCGCGTCGCGCGAAAAAGGACGTCGTGATGCTCGTCTACGCGGGCGAGGATCACGGCCTGCAGAAGAAGCCGAATCAGATCGATTACCACCGCCGGATCGTGCAGTGGTTCGGCCACTACCTGAAGAACGAACCCGCGCCGACCTGGATCTCCAGCGGCGTGACGGTCCTGGATCGGGAAGCGGAAGTGAAGCGGCTCAAGGCCCGCCAGCAGAAGGGATCCTGATATGAGCGTACGCACTGCACGGTCGACGGGTGTTGCGCTTTGCGTGGCTCTCCTCGCGTCGTCGCCCCCGGGGACCGCAAGGGCCGCAGCCGGCGATGAGTGGCCGCAGTGGCGCGGGCCGGCACGCACCGGCGTGTTGACCGCCGATCAGGCGCCGGCGTCGTGGCCGCAGGAGCTGCGCAGGGGCTGGAGCGTCGAGGTCGGAGAGGGCTACTCGTCGCCGGTCGCGGGCGAGGGGCGCGTATTCATCCTCTCGCGCAACGATCCCGACGAAGTGGTCTCGTCTTTCGACCTCTCGACGGGAAAAGTCGCATGGCAGCAGAAGTACGCGGCGCCGTTCGCGAAGAACCCGTACGCGAAGTCGATGGCCAAGGGCCCGTATTCGACGCCGCTCCTCGCGGGTGGACGGCTTTACACGCTCGGGAGCACCGCGATTCTGTCGGCCTGGAACCCGGCGACCGGGAACCTGATCTGGCGGAAGGACTTCTCCCAGAGTGTGGACACGTCGAAGCTGTTCTGCGGGACGGCAATGTCGCCGCTGCAGACGAAGGCGGGCATCATCGTTCATGTCGGCGACGATCGCGGCGGCACGATCGCGGCGTTCGATCCGGCGACGGGCAAGGAGCTGTGGACCCGGAAGGTGCGGGGCCCGGGCTACGCGTCACCGGTCGAGATGACGCTCCAGAACACGCCTCAGATCGTGACGATGACGACGGGCTCCGTCATCGGCGTGGCCACCGCATCGGGTGAACTGCTCTGGGAGTTCCCATTCGACGATGAGTGGAACGAGAACATCGTCACGCCGATCCCCACGTCGACTGGAGTGATCGTGTCCGGCGTGCGCCAAGGCACACGCCTGCTGACGATCGCGAAGTCGGAGAAGGGTTGGAAGGCTGAGCAGGCGTGGCACACACCGGACGTGACGATGTACATGAGCTCCCCCGTGCTCGCGCGTGGCACGTTGTTCGGGCACTCCTCGAAGCGAAAGGGACAATTCGTCGCGATGGATCCGGCGAGCGGCAAGCTCCGCTGGTCTACGGAAGGCCGCAATGCAATGAGCGCGTCTGTGGTGGCGGCCGGCGATCACCTGCTCTTCCTGACGACGGAATCGCAGCTCGTCGTGGCGACGCTCGATGCGGATGCCTTCAAGGAGGTCCGGAAATACACTGTGGCCGCGAGCCCGACCTACGCGCATCCGATCGTGCTGCGCGATCGCGTGATCGTGCGCGATGGGTCGAGCCTGACCGTCTGGACGGTGCAATAGATCGACCCGCGGGACATCGACGCGGAACTGAAGTTCCGCGCTACTCTGAACGCAACGCCACGACCGGATCGACGCGCAACGCGCAGCGCGCGGGCAGATAACACGCCAGGAGCGCAATCCCGACGAGCAACATGCTGACGGTCGTCAGGGTGACGGCGTCGGTTGGCGTCACACCGAAGAGATATTGCGACACGAATTTCGTCGCCGCCCAGGCGCCGAACAGGCCGAGAACCACGCCTGACGCGATCGGGGGCACGAATCCGCCGACGATCGTCTGGAGCACGCGGCGAGGGGTTGCGCCGAGCGCGACGCGGACACCGATCTCGGGCGTTCGGCGCGCGACAGCGTAAGACGTCAGCCCGAAGATCCCGACACCGGCAAGCAGCACGCCCAGGCTGCCCACGAGGGTCAGCAGCGTGGCGCGCCGCCGGCGTTCGGCCACCGAACGCGCGACGAGCGTCTCGAATGGCGTGACTCGCAGGATGAGCGGCGGCTCGGAGAGCCCCGAGATCTGCGCCCGCGCTGCGGCGGCGAGCGCGGCCGGATTCTCCGCGCGCGCGACCAGCGTCAGCTCCACCTCCTCCGTCTGGAGCCCGGACATGTAGACCTCGCTCATGATCTCCCGCTCGAGCGACTGGTGCCGGACGTCGCCGATGACGCCGATAATCTCGCACCACCCGCCCTTCTCGCCCACGTATCGCACCCGGCGGCCGAGCGGTGAGCCGTCCGGCCACTGTTTCGCCAGGCTCTGGTTGACGACCGCAACGCAGGGCGCCCCCTCGCGATCGGCCGGCGTGAAGTCGCGTCCCATTCTGAGAGGAATCCCCATGGCCCGGAAGTAGCCCGGCAACACACTCCGTGAGCTGATCGACACACTTTTCGCATCGAGTCCCTCGAGCTCGGCGGATCGAACGCTCCACGACGAAAACGGCAGCGTATCGATCGCGCCGACCGCCGCGACCCCCGGGAGCGCGGACAGGCGCTCGATCAGCTGCGCGTAAAACGTCCGCGCGCGCTGGACCTGGCCATCGCCGTCCATGATCGGGAAGGTTTCGACGACCAGCACGCGTTGCGGATCGAATCCGGAGTCGACGGCCATCAGCCGCTGGAAGCTCCGCACCATCAGCCCCGCGCCCACCAGCAGCACGAGCGCGAGCGCGACCTCCACGACGACGAGCGTTGCGCCCGTTCGGCGGCCGAGCCCTGCGGAACGATCGCCGCCTTCCTTGACGGCCGAGACGAAGTCCACGCGGGACAGGCGGAGCGCCGGATAGAGGCCGAACAGCAAGCCCGTCAGACCGGAAAGCAAAATGGCAAAGCCGAGCACGCGCAGGTCGATCGACGGACGCATCGCGCTTGGGACGGTGACCGGCAGCATGGGCACCAGCGCCCCGAGCGTCAGCCAGGCCAGCGCGATGCCGGCCCCGCCTCCAAGTGTGGCAAGCACCAGGCTCTCGGTGAGCAACTGCCGGAGGAGACGCGTGCGACCCGCACCGAGCGACGCGCGAATCGCGACTTCCCTCGTGCGACCCGCGCCGCGCGCCGCCAGCAGCCCCGCGACATTGACGCACGCGATGAGCAGAATGCACCCGACGGCGCCCAGGAGAACGAGGAGCATCTGACGGCTGGACGTGACCGTCCACTCGCGCAGCGACGTGGACATCGACGCCTATGTCTTTGTCGAGCGTGCCACCCTCGATGAGGGCACGGACGACGGATTCCATGTTCCGTTGAGCGTCGATCACCGTGACGTCAGGCTTCAAACGCGCGAGGAGGTTACCGCCCCAGCCGTGCCGACTCATCATGATCCCTGTCGGCTTCAGAGGGATCCAGAAGTCGGTCGTGGGCGCGTACGGGAACTCGGCCGGCAGCACGCCGACAATGGTCCGCGACCCCTCGTGGATGCGGATGCTGCTGCCAATCACCGCCGGGTTGCCACCGAAACGGCGCTGCCAGCCTCCGTGGCTGATCACGGCGACGGGTTCGTTGGCGTCTTCGTCGGCGAAGCCCCGGCCGATAGCAGGCGCTGCGTCAAACAGGCCGAAGAACTCCGGCGTGACCGCAATCGCGGTCACGCGTTCGAGCGGAGACGAGTCGAGCAGCGTCAGCTGGGACGTGCGCCACAGCGCCATCCTGTCGAATACCTGATTGCGGCGCTGCCACTCGACGAATGTCGTGAGCGACGGCGTCAGCCGCGCGATCCGGTCGACGCTCTGCCGCTCGCTCGTCTCGGTTTCGAATACGCGCACCAGTCGACCCGTCGGGTCATAGGCCAGCGGGCGGAACAGCATCGCGTCGATCGTGCTGAAGATGGCGGTCGTCGCGCCGATTCCGAGCGCCAGCGTCAGCACTGCGACCGTGGTGAACGAGCGATTGAGCCGTAGGGTGCGTAACGCGTACACCACGTCCTGCCGGAGGCCCGTCAGCAGCGGCGGCCGCCGCGGGTCACCGGCCACGGGACGCTCGGAGGCGCGCTGCTCGATCGCCTGCAGCTCGCGCCGCATGAACGCGTCCTCCTTCAACTCCTCCAGCGTGCGCTGCCGGGCATCGTCTGGCTCGACACCCGCGGCGCGCAGCTCGGCGTATCGGTCGTCGAGGTGCTGTGCGAGTTCGCGAGCAATCTCGGCTTCGCGGGCGGGGTCCAGATCTACTTGCGCGAGGCGGCGGGCGATCTCGTCGTTCCAGTTGGGCATGATCCGCGCTCTTCTGTAGTGTCCGGCTTCAGCCGGACGCGGAAGTCCGCCTGAAGGCGGACGCTACACTTGCTCCAGGCCGGCCACGCGGTTGATCGCGGCGACGAACGCGCGCCAGCCGCTCCGCTGCTCGGCGAGCATCTTCCGGCCGTCGGACGTGAGCCGGTAGTAGCGCCGGCGGCGCTGACCGGCCTTCTCCATCCACCGCCCCTCGAGCCACCCGCGCTTCTCGAGCCGATACAGGAGCGGATAGAGCGCGGCGGCGCTGAAGCGCAGCGTGCCTCCGGACCGCGACTCGATCAGCTTGCCGATGTCGTACCCGTGGCGGGGACGCGCCTCCACGAGGGACAGAATGAGCAGCTCGGCGCTCCCTTTCTTCAATTCCCGGTCGCGCATCCGGGCTCGCATAACTCGCATAGCGATATATTAGATACCGATAGCTGAAAGTCAAGCATGGGGTCAGATCTTGTTTTTCAACATCAGACGGCTTACAACAGGCCCGAGAATGTTGAAATACCAGATCTGACCCCACACATGGCCCGCTGGATCGTCATCGCTGTCGCTGTGCTCGCCGTGCCCACCCTCGCCGCCCGTCAACCGGACGTCATGAAGGTCCTGTTCATCGGCAACAGCCTGACCGCCGCCAACAGCATGCCCTCGATGGTGCAGGGACTGGCGCGCGCCGCCGGAGGCGCGCCGGTGGCCGCCACGACGCTGACCGTCAACAACTTCAGCCTGGAAGACCACTGGAACGGAAGCGACGCGCGCAAGATGATCGCGCGCGGCGGCTGGTCGGTGATCGTGCTGCAGCAGGGACCGTCGGCGCTCCCCGGCTCACGCGTGCTCCTGCGCGACTACACGAAACGCTTCGATCGCGAGGTCAAGAAGATCGGCGCGAAGACCGCCCTCTACATGGTCTGGCCGTCGAAGACGCGCTTCGGCGATTTCGACGACGTCAGCAGGTCGTACGCCTTCGCGGCGGCGGATGTGGGCGGCCTGCTGCTGCCCGCGGGTGACGCGTGGCGGGCAGCCTGGCGTCGTGATGCCGCCCTGCCGTTGTACGCGGGGGACGATTTTCACCCGAGCGTGATGGGTTCCTACCTCGCCGCGCTGGTGATCTATCAGGGATTGAGCGGGCGATCGGCAGTCGGTCTGCCAAGCCCGGAAGAAGTGGGGCCGGCCGCTCGTCGAATCCTGCAGGACTCGGCCAGCGAAGCTGGGGCAGCGCCCCGCGGCGGACTCTTCAGTGCTCTGCGAGGGGAATTCGCCGGCCTTCGATGACCGACCCGCCGTCCGCCTTCTGACTGGACCACACCAGGATCCAGTGCCCCTGGACGGCCGCCACCGCCGGGTAGCTGACGCCCGCCCCTTCGAAGTACTGCGGCGTCCCCGCGTTGCCGCCCGAGACGGCCCGCAGCACGATCCGCCGCGTGTTGTTCGCGCGCTCGTCCCAGACGACTGCGGCCGTGCCGTGATCGTCCGCGGCGAGCTGCGGATGCGCGGGATCGGAATCGCCGCTGTCCACGCGCAGCCGAGGCGTCACGGTTTCGCCTGCGAGCGACGCGTAGAAAATGCCCTTTCGCGGCGTTTCTCCCGCCACGAGCGTCGGCCAGACGACGTGAATGCCCCCGTGAGCGTCAGCGGCCAGCGCCGGACCGTCGTCAGGGCATCCCTCGATGCGCCAGCCGTCTTCGCTGAGACGGACGGGCGCACCGAACGTGCGTCCCCGATCGGCCGATCGCGCGAACGCGATGTCCCGGAGGTTGCCCGGATAGATGTGACGCCACGCGGCGTACACGGTGTCGCCCGATGCGACGATCGCGGTCTTGCAGCAGAAACAGACGTTGCTCGCGAGTGGGGACTCACGCGGAGCATCGCCGGTACCGAAGGACGCGTAATAGACGTCCTGTCGCGGCGAGCGATCGGGCATGTTCCCAGAGCCACCGGTGTGCTTGTGTTCCGCTGGCGGCGACTTCTGGCTTCCGTGGCTGGTGTGGTTCGATGCCGGCGCGCGCGCGTCCGCGTTGCGCCCGTCGAGCCAGACCGCATGAACGGCGCCGTCGTAGGTGACCGTCGCCGCCTCCCAGCCGCGCGCGCCGGTGAGCGTCGCACCGGCGATGGACACGGCCGGTCCGAACGACCGGCCGCCGTCGGTCGACTTCGCGTACCGAATCACCGAGTGACCGTCGCGTTTCGACGGCCAGACGACGTGAATCGCGTCGGCGCCGATGGCCACACGCGGCGCCTGCTCGCCTGACGCGCGTCCATCCCCTTCGATGTCGTTGACGCGTACCGGTGCACTGAAATGTGCGCCGGCGTCAGTGCTGACGCTCAGGAACACATCCTGCTGCGACTCGGCGGACGCCCTCCAGACGACGGCAACCGTGGTGCCCCTGACGGTGACGGAGGGTGAATCGCTCGCGCGACCCTCGACCGAAAACGAGAGGGACGTGACGGGATCGGTTGGCTTGCCTGAAGTGGGTGGACCCTCACGGTCCGTGTGGCACGCGCACAACGCCAGGGTGAGGGCGACAGCGGGGTAGGTGGCAAATCTTGGATGCATTAGAAACTGACCCGGAACCCGAACTGGATCTGCCGCGGATCGCCGGCGGCCTGCGGGGTTCCGAACGCCGGCACCGGTTCCACACCCGGGCCGTACGTGTTGTTCGGTAACTGAAAGTTCGTGTGGTTCAGCACGTTGAATGCCTCGACCAGCATTTCGATCTTCCAGCGATCGAGCGTGAGCGCGCGTGATAATCGCAAATCGACCGTCGTCGAGTCAAAGCCTCTGAAGCTGTTGCGCCCCATCCCCGCCGGACGATCGTTCACGTTCGTGTCGTTGTTCCGGTCCGTGCCGGTCACGGGGTTGAACGGCAGTGCGGAGGTGTACCAGAAGATCCAGGCGAACTGCCATCTCGCGAGCCAGGGGTTGCCCGCCGTCGACAACGCCGTGCCGCTGAGCGTCAGACGGTGCCGCTGATCGTTGTCGGAGGGTCCCCAGTCCGCGCGCACGTCATTGGCGTTCTGCGGCTGCGAAAAGAAGAAGTTCCCGGCGTCGTCATAGCCTCGCGAAAGCGTGTAGGCGACGCGCGCGTCGAGCCAGGAGGATCGGCTCGCGCGCAGCGAGATCGTCAACCCGTCGTACGCGGAGCGGCCGATGCTTTCGAACCGTCCGACGTTCGCGTAGCGGGGATCCGGCCGGCCCAGGTTCGGAATGCCCTGCGCCGCGGCGTCTGCCGCAGACAGCGTCGGTGCGTTGACGTTGCGCGACATGATCAGCGCGCGGCCCGTCAGATGCTGATAGCCGATGGCCAGCGTCGTCTGACGCCAGAAGCCGCGCTCGACCTGCACGGCGAGCTGCCGGCCCACGGACGCATCGATGCTGGGATCGATCGTCGTGACGGCCGTGAGCAATTCGTCGGGAAACGCGGGCAGCACGTTCGGAAACACCGGCGCCCCCGGCTGACCGAACGACAGCACGGCGACCTTGTACTGCTCTCCATCGCGCTGCAGGGCGTTCGACGTCGCGCGGAGTGGAATGCGATCGTAGTACAGCCCGCCGCTCGCCCGCACAACCGTCCGTCGATCGCCCGGCGCCCATGCCACACCGATTCTCGGCGAGAGGTTGTCGTAGTCGGCTTCGATAGGGTCGGGGAGCCACTGGAGGTCGTAGCGAAGGCCGAAATTGAACGTGAGCGAATCGTTCGCGCGCCACTCGTCCTGCAGGAACAGCCCGAGATTCGGATTGGACTGGAACTGGCTCGGGACGCCGAACGCCTGCTGGAACTGTGTGTAGCGGCCCGCGAGGAAGGTTGCGAGCGATGAGAACGTGTACGTCCCCTGTGTGGCGCCGGGGAACAGGATGTCGACCCGGTTGTACAGGAAGTCGACGCCAGCTTTGACCAGGTGCGCAGAACGATAGAGCGACATCGACGCCGCCCCTTCGTACAGATCGCCGTCGCGACCCGTCGGAGACGTAGTCGATGTGCCGAAATTGGCGACGCCGGAGATGCCGACCGGAGGCCCGATCGGATCGTTCGGCGGAGCGCTCAGCCGGCTTCGCGTCGCCTGGGCGCGGAACTCGTAGACTCTGGCAGACGAGGGGGTCGCGACGAACGACACCGCAATTGTCTGATCCCGATTGTCGAGCGCCGTTCCGCGGCTCACCGCGCTGAGCCCTCCGACGCTGCGGGCGTTTTCGCTCTGCACGTCGTACAGGCTGTAACGCAGATTCGCTCGCGCGCCGTCCGCCTTCTGGTGATCCATCCTGACGAACACGTTCGCCGTGTCGTATCCCGTCGGGAACGCACCGGTCGCGATCAACGGACCGGGGTAATTCGTCGCGGTCAGCCGCGCGTTGATCGCGGCGACGTTGGGATCCAGGATCGTGATGGCTCCAGTGCGGTCGTTGAACGTCCATTCCGCGTTGCCGAAAACGAACAGGCGCTCACGGCGAAGGGGACCGCCGAGCGTTCCGCCCATCTGCTGCTGACTGAGGGGGTCCTCGCGTGTCAGCAACGGGTTCCGCGCGTCGAGCCCATCGTCTCTGAAGAAGCCGTAGCCGGCTCCACGCCACGCGGATGTTCCCGACTGCGTCACGATGTTCACGACGCCGCTGGACGCACGGCCGAATTCCGCGACGCCGCCGCCCGTCACCACCTGGAATTCGCGGATGACTTCCTGACCGAAGAAGGCGCCCGACAACCCCGCGGCGTCATCGTTGGCCGACAGGCCGTCGACGATGAAGCTGTTGTTGAGGTTACGCTGACTCGACACCGAGATGCCCGTGCCGGGCACGGCGGACGTCTCCGCAAAACGCTGCGCGGCGCCGGTGTTGGTGCGCGATACGCCGGTCGTCAGCAGCGCGAGGTCGAGGTAGTTCCGGCCGTTCAGCGGCAGCGCCTGGACCTCGCGCGGCGTCACCGTCTCGGCGGCTTGCGCACGAGCGAGATCGACGACTGCCCGATCGCCGACGACGCTGACCGACTCTTCGAGCGACGCGACCCGCAGCGTCAGCGGCACGTCCGCGGACTCGCCCACCGCCAGCACGACGTCACGCGTCGCGGACGCAAAGCCCGGCGACGATGCCGTGACGCGATACCGGCCCGGCGGGATCGAGAGCAGGCGGTACCGGCCGTCGCTGTCCGCGGCGGTCGTGAGTTGCCGGCCCGTCTCGGTGTTGGCGACGCTGATGGCGGCACCCCCGATCGACGCGCCGCTCGCGTCGAGGACCCGACCGGTGATGCCGGCAGCCGTCGCGCTCGTCTGCGCAGCCGCCGTCGTCGCGAGCGCGGTGACCAGGACAAGGGGTGCCAGCCACCTTTTCCTGAAAAGGTGCCAGGCACCTCCGCAATAACGGATGCGTACGGATTCCATGGACCATCCCCCAAAAGTGCAAGTTTCGACGTACCAGGGCCTGACCGAGGGTCAGGATCGAGGGGGAGGACCTAAGGGGACGATGGGAACGAGAGGCGACGAGAGGTGGTTGCCCGAGGGCGTCGCTTCCGAACCGTCAGGAGCCGCAAGCTGACTGACCGGGGGAACCTCGCCGCCGATCGTCAGGGCGAGGATCATGTGATGAAGATCGCTGGGCGCCTGCGCGTGACAGTTGGCATCACCGCGCTGCTCGACGGAGCGCGTCGAGCCGTGCATCGGGCACTGCCCTTTCGCATGCGCGCCAACCGGGCAGCAGTCCGGCTTTGCGTTTGCTGCCGCCGGCGTCCGGCAGCACAGGGCAGCCGGAACGAGCAGCACCATCGCGAGGTGGCAAATCACCACGCCAAGGCCAAGCGACGCGAGGTGCCGGCGGACAGAGCTCATCGGCGATGCAGACGCCAGTATACGACGCCGGTGGCCGATTCCGGGAATCGCAATGGTCGTGCTGGCGCTCTCGGGATAATATTGCCCACGACTATGTACAAGAACACGATTGAGAGTGTCGGCCTCTTCGCGTTTGTGTTGTGTGTCGTGTGCACCCCCCTGACGGCGCCCACCGGCGCTGCGGCGCAAACACCGGCAAAACCTCCCGCGTCACAGCCCCCGGCTACCGCGAAACCTGCGAGCCAGGCGCCCGCGACGATACCTATCGCGCGCAAGCCGTGGACGGGTGACTTCGACGCCATGGTGAAGCGCCGGGTGATCCGCGTGCTGGTGCCGCACTCCAAGACCCACTATTTCGTCGAGCTCGGCCAGCCGAGAGGCGTCGCCTACGAGGCGATGAAAGCGTTCGAAGACGAGATCAACAAGAAGCGCGGCAACCTCAAGGTCAACGTGGCGTTCTTTCCGACGCCGCGCGACAAGCTCATCCCCGACCTGCTGGCCGGCATGGGCGACGTCGCGCTCGGAGGCCTGACGATCACCCCTGAACGTGACAAGCTCGTCGACTTTTCGATGCCGACGACCACGAAGCCCATCAGCGAGATCGTCATCACCGGACCCAAGTCGCCGCAGCTCGCGTCGATCAACGATCTCGCCGGCAAGGAAGTCTTCGTGCGCAAGTCATCCAGCTACTGGGAGCATCTCACGCAGCTGAACGAGCGGTTCAAGGAGGAAGGCAAGACCCCGATCACGTTGAGAGCGGCGCCCGAGGATCTCGAGGACGAAGACCTGCTCGAGATGCTGAACGCCGGGCTCTTCAGCATCGCCGTGACCGATGACTACATCGGTGACCTCTGGGCCAGAATCTACAAGAACATCAAGCCCAGGCCAGACCTCGCGGTGAACACCGGCGGCGAGCTCGCGTGGGCGTTCAGGCCGAACAGCCCGCAGCTCAAGGCCGCGGCGGATGCGTTCGCGAAAACGCATCGACAAGGCACGACCTTCGGGAACACGCTGATCAGGCGCTACACGGTGAAGTCGACGTTCATCGTCAGCTCGACGTCCGCACAGGAAATCAAGAAGTTCCAGGACCTGGTGCGGCTGTTCCGCCAGTTCGGCGACCAGTACAGCGTCGACTACCTGTTGATGATGGCGCAGGGCTATCAGGAGTCCCGCCTCGATCAGAAGGTCAAGAGCCCGGTTGGCGCCGTCGGTGTCATGCAGGTGATGCCAAAGACCGGGCAGGAGCTCAAGGTCGGCGACATCAGCACGACCGATGGCAACATCCATGCCGGCGTCAAGTACATGCGGTTCATGATCGATCGCTATTACAAAGACGAGCCGATGGACAACCTGAACAAGGGCCTGTTCACCTTCGCGTCGTACAACGCCGGTCCGGCCCGCGTCCGTCAGCTGAGGGCTGAGGCCGCAAAGCGCGGGCTCGATCCGAACGTCTGGTTCAACAACGTCGAGGTGATCGCGTCCGAGAAGATCGGCGCCGAGACGGTCACTTATGTGAGCAACATCTACAAGTACTACATCGCGTATCGGCTGGTCATCGAGGACATTGAGAAGCAGAAGAAAGCGCCTCCGCCCAAATGAGGCTCACACCGACAGCGGCAGCCGGCGCAGTCGCAGCGCGTTGGCGATGACCGATACCGAGCTGAACGTCATCGCCGCGCTCGCCCAGATCGGGCTGATGAGAATGCCCGTGAACGGGTACAGGATGCCGGCCGCCACGGGCACGCCGACGGCGTTGTAGACGAACGCCAGAAACAGATTCTGCCGGATGTTGCGCATCGTCGCGCGGCTCAGCATGCGTGCGCGGACGATGCCCCGCAGGTCGCCGCTGACGAGCGTGATGCCGGCGCTCTCCATCGCGACGTCGGTTCCGGTGCCCATAGCGATGCCCACGCTGGCTGCAGCAAGCGCCGGCGCGTCGTTGATCCCGTCGCCCGCCATCGCGACCACGCGGCCCTCGCGCTCGAGCCGCTCGACAACGTGCTGCTTGTCGGCCGGGTGCGTCTCCGCCACCACCTCGTCGATGCCTACCGCCGACGCAACTGCGTTCGCCGTTCGCTTGTTGTCGCCCGTCAGCATGACGATGCGCAGGCCGTCGGCGTGGAGCCAGCGGATCGCTTCGACGGAGGTCGGCTTGATCGGATCGGACACGGCGATCGCGCCCGCAGTTTGACCGTCCACAGCCACGAATATCAGCGTCTGGCCAGCCGACCGCAGCGCCTCAGCCGGCGCTGCGAGCGCAGACAGATCGATCCGCCGCTCTTCGAACAGTGATGGGCTGCCAACCAGGGCCTGACGACCGTCGACGGTCCCGGCCACACCGCGTCCCGTCAGCGACTCGAAGTGCGAGACGGTCGGAATCGTGACTCCGCGTTCGCGCGCGGCAGAGACGACCGCTGCCGCGAGCGGATGTTCGCTCGCCTGCTCGAGGCCTGCGGCGATCCGCAGCACGTCGCGTTCGTGGAACGGCGACGCCGGGGACACCTGCGTCAGCCGCGGCTTCCCTTCCGTCAACGTGCCAGTCTTGTCGATCACGAGCGTGTCGACCTTTTCCAAGCAGCTCGAGCGCCTCGGCGTTGCGAATCAGCACGCCCGCGGCAGCTCCGCGGCCGGTCCCCACCATGATGGACATCGGCGTCGCGAGCCCGAGCGCGCACGGGCAGGCGATGATCAGGACGGCGACCGCGCTGACGAGCGCGAACGCGAGGCGTGGCTCGGGACCGACGAGCGACCACGCGGCGAACGCCACGACCGCGACGAGCACGACGGCGGGCACGAACCAGGCGGAGACCGCATCGGCCAGTCGCTGGATCGGCGCCCGCGTCCGCTGCGCCTGGCTCACCATGTCGACAATCTGCGCCAGGAGCGTTTCCCGGCCGACCCGCTCGACCTTGACGACGAGCGTGCCGGTGCCGTTCAGCGTCGCACCGGTCACCCTGCAGCCCGGGTCTTTCTCCACTGGAATCGGCTCGCCGGTGAGCATCGACTCGTCGACGGCGCTGCGGCCCTCGATGACGACACCGTCCACCGGAATTTTCTCGCCCGGCCGCACGCGCACGACGTCACCCACCATCAGGTTCGCAACCGGCTCGTCGATCTCCTGACCGTTTCTGAGGACGCGCGCGGTGTGCGGCGCGAGGCCCAGGAGCGCCTTCAGCGCGGCACTCGTGCGTCCGCGCGCGCGAAGCTCGAGCACCTGACCAAGGAGCACGAGCACGGTAATGACCACCGCCGTGTCGAAGTACGTCTCCACGACGCCGTGCGTCCTGAAGCCGGCCGGAAAGACGCCTGGCGCGACGGTCGCCACGACACTGAAGGCGTACGCCGATCCGATGCCGAGCGCGATCAGCGTGAACATGTTCGGCTGACGCGTGCGGATCGAGTCCCAGCCGCGCTGGAAGAACGGCCAGCCGGCCCAGAGCACGACCGGCGTCGAGAGGATCAGACCAATCCAGTTGGCCACGCGGACGTCGACGCGGCCGCCGAGCCCCATGCCGAGGAGCATGTCGCCCATGGTCATCGCGAACACCGGCAGCGCGAGCGCGGCCGCAATCCACAGCCGACGGGTCATGTCGACCAGCTCGGGGTTGTCAGGCTCGTCGAGCGAGACCGTCAACGGTTCGAGTGCCATGCCGCAAATCGGGCAGGCACCCGGCCCATCGCGGATGACCTCCGGATGCATGGGGCAGGTATAGCGCGTACCGGGTTTGGGTTCGGGAACGGGCGCCCTGGCGCCGGGCGTCAAGAACGAGTCCGGCGCGGCCTTGAACCGCTCGAGACAGGACGGATGGCAGAAGTAATAGCGCGTGCCGCGATAGTCGAACGACCCGGCGGCATCCGCCGGATCAACCGTCATTCCGCAGACCGGGTCCACGGGATGCGCGGAATCGTCTGGCGGGATGTGTTCGAGAGGGATCATTATTGACTGCCAGCTTCCAAGTTCCAACTTCGAGCTTCGAGCTTCTGCAGTATTCTCCCATCATGTTCACACCTGCCGCACCAAGACCCGTGACGTCAGCAGAGCTTCCTACGCCCGTCGGGCCCTACTCTCCGGCCATGGTGCACGGGCCATACGTGTTCGTGTCCGGTCAGGCGGGGCGAGATCCGCGGACCGGCACGGTCGCGCCGGACATCGAGGCGCAGACCGAGCAGGCGCTTCGCAATGTGGCCACCATCCTGGAAGCCGCCGGCTCGAGTCTGGGGACACGTCGTCCGGTGCGGCGTCTTTCTCGTCGACATGAGCGAGTTTCCGAAGATGAACGCCGTCTACGCGCGGATGTTCGGCGACCATCGGCCGGCACGAACAACGGTCGAGGTTAGCGGGCTCCCCGGCGCCGGCTTGCGCGTAGAAATCGATGCGGTCGCAGTGGTAGGAAAATGACCGCTGGAGCTGACACGTAAACCGTGCAGCCCCCTCATCCGTCTGTAGAGAGGGGTCAGAATCTTGTATTTCAACATTGCTTGACATGTTGAAATACAAGATCTGACCCTGAGGGAGCCCCCCATGGATGACACACGCGAGTACTTCGACCAGGTCGCCGACAAGTGGGACGAGATGCGGCAGGCGTTCTTCGGCGAGGGCGTCCGGCGGCAGGCCGTCGCCGCCGCGGGCATCGCGCCGGGTGCCGTGGTCGCGGACGTCGGCACCGGCACGGGGTTCCTGGCCCAGGCGGCCCTGGACGCGGGCGCTCGTGTCATCGGCATCGACAATTCCGACGGCATGCTGGCGCAGGTGGCGGAGCGCCTGGCGGGACGGCCGTTCGAGGCGCGCGCCGGAGACACGGCCGCGCTGCCGCTCGCGGACGGCGAAGTGGACGCCGTGCTGGCGAACATGGTCCTGCACCACGCGCTCGACCCCGTCGCGGCGATCCACGAGATGGCGCGCGTGCTGAAGCCGGGCGGCCGTCTCGTCATCACCGATGCCGACACGCACTCGTACGAGTGGCTGCGGACCGAACAGCACGATCGGTGGCTGGGCTTCGCTCGCAGCGACATCGAGCGCTGGTTTCGCGACGCCGGCCTCGAGGAGATCTCGATCGGCGACACGCAGGAGCTCTGCACGCCAACGGCGACCTGCGGTACGCGTGCCGCGATCACCATCTTCATCGCGTGCGGCGTCAAGCCCACATGATCCCCATCATCGAGGAACCGGCGCTGCGCGAGGCCGTCACCCCGTCGCGGGCCGTCGAAGTGATGCGTGCCGCATTCCGCGCGGACGGCGAAGGGCGAACCCGGGTGCCCGCGGTGATCAACCTGGATATCCCGGCCGTCCGCGGCGAATTCCACATCAAGACCGCGTTCATCGAGGACGTCCCGCACGTCGCCGTCAAGGTGGCGAGCGGCTTCTTCGACAATCCGGCGCGCGGGCTCCCGAGCGGCTCCGGACTGATGGCGCTCTTCGACGCGTCGACCGGACTCCCCTGCGCGCTGCTCCTCGACAACGGCTTCCTGACGGACATCCGCACGGCCGCGGCAGGCGCGCTCGCCGCCGACCTGCTCGCGCGTTCGATCGTCCATACCGTCGGCGTGCTCGGATCGGGCATTCAGGCGCGTGAGCAGCTCCGCTGTCTCGCCCACGTCCGGACGTTTCACCGCGTCGTCGCCTGGAGCCCGACGCGCGAGCACCTGATGCGCTACTGCGACGAGCTGCGCCGTCAGAATCTCGAGGTGATTGCAGCGGCCGGCCCGGAAGAGGTCTGTCGAGCGGCCGACCTGCTGATTACCGCGACGCCGTCGCGACAGCCGCTCGTCCGCGCTGAATGGCTCAACGAGGGCGTGCACATCACCGCGCTGGGCTCCGATGCTCCCGGCAAGCGCGAGCTCGACACCGACTGCCTCGATCGCGCGGATCTCGTCGTCGTGGACCGCTTCGCGCAGTGCTCCGCATTCGGCGAACTGAAGTACGCGCTGGACGCCGGCGTCCTGACGAGGAACGACGTGCACGAGCTGGGCGCGCTCGCTGCCGGCCGCAAGCCGGGGCGTACCAGCGACCGCGAGATTACGATTGCCGACCTCACCGGCGTCGGGTTTCAGGACACGGCGATCGCCAGCGCCGCGTACCGATGGGTCGCCGGACCGGCCGCCGTCCAGGCCGAGCCCGGACTGCAGGAAGAAACGACTAGAATCAGCCGGTGAACGAAACGGCGCTGGTCACCGGAGCATCGAGCGGCATCGGTGAGGACCTCGCGCGCCTGCTGGCGGCGAGCGGACGCCATCTCGTCCTGGCCGCGCGCAGTGCGAACAAGCTGCAGACGCTGGCCGACGACCTGGCGAAGGCTCACGCCATCACGGCATCCGTCCTGCCCATAGACCTGTCCGAGGCTGGATCCGCTGAAACGGTTGCGCGGACGCTCGCCGACCGCGGTCTGACGATCGACATCCTCATCAACAACGCCGGCTTCGGCGCCTTCGGTGAATTCGCTCGATCGGATCCCGACGAGCAGCGGCAGATGCTCAACCTCAATGTCGTGGCGCTGACGATGCTGACGCGCGCTTTGCTGCCGGGCATGATCGAGCGCCGTCGCGGACGGATCCTCAACGTGGCGTCGACGGCGGCGTTTCAGCCCGGGCCGCTGATGGCCGTGTACTACGCGTCCAAGGCCTACGTGCTGTCGTTCTCCGAAGCGCTGTCCGAAGAGACCCGCGGCACCGGCGTGACCGTCACCTGTCTATGTCCCGGTCCGACGCGAACCGGCTTCCAGGATCGCGCCGACATTCACAGGACGCGGCTGCTCGAGGTCTCGAGCATGCTGAGCTCGGCCGACGTGGCGCGTGCCGGATACGAAGCCATGATGGCCGGACGTCCACTGGTCGTGCCAGGCTGGATGAACAAGATCGGCGTGCACGCGATGCGGCTGACGCCGAGAAGGCTTGCGCCGAAGATCATCCGCGCCCTCCACGCCGAGCGCTGAGCGTCGAGTTCCGCCCGTGCCGCGATTCAAGCTCGTCATCGAATACGCAGGCACGCGCTACAGCGGCTGGCAGATTCAAAAAAACGCGCGGACGGTGCAGGGCGAGATCAGCCGCGCGATCACCACCGTCGCGGGACGCAAAGAATTCGAGCTGTATGGCTCGGGCCGCACGGACGCCGGCGTCCACGCCCTCGCCCAGGTCGCGCACCTCGAGCTGTACTCCAACCTGCCGCCCGAGAGCCTGCGGCGCCGGATCAACGACGAGCTGTCGGCCGACATTCACATCCGCGCAATCGAGCGCGCGCCGCATCGCTTCCACGCGCGGCACGATGCCGTGTCGCGAAGCTACCTGTACCAGATCTCGCAGCGCCGCACGGCATTCGCCAAGCCGTTCGTCTGGTGGATTCGCGAGACGCTCGATATCGATGCCATGCGCGCCGCCGCGACCGCGTTCGTCGGGCGCCAGGACTTCGCGGCGTTCTCCGACGACGATCCCGAGGAGAAGTCCACGATCGTCGCCGTGGAGCGCGTCGAACTGGCCGTCGCAGGCGCCCTGATCCTCATTCGCATCCGCGGATCGCACTTCCTGTGGAAGATGGTCCGGCGGATCGTCGGGGTCCTTGCCGCTGTGGGACGCGGTGAGCTGAACGTGGACGCCGCGTCGGCGTTCTTGATGGGCGAGTTGCCCGGTCGGGGCACGGTGACGCCGGCCTCGCTGACCGCGCCGGCCTCTGGACTCTTTCTCGAAGGCGTCTACTACAAGGGAGATGACGGACCAGGGCCGCTCGAGCCGGTCTTCGTGGTCAACACGCCGTGAAGAATCTGTCGCGGCGTCCTAGGGCTGCCGCATGATTCGGAACCCGGCCGGCGTGGACGGCGGAGGCCCACCGACCCACCCGAGCTGCACGACCTCGAAGTCGTCGGCCGTCAGCGCGGCAAAGGCAGGGTTGAGCACGTCGTTGTTCCACCGGGCGTCCATCGTGCCCGTGATGTACATGTCCGATCCGTTGTCGGCGAGGATCAATCCGTGCCGTTTGAAGGCGCGGAAGATCTTCTGGATCTCTGGCGCAAAGCCCGAGATGTTGCGCGACGCTTTCAGGCGCAGGCGTGTTCCCATCGGGGGCGCGTTCGGGTCGCTGCCGGCGGCATGCGATGCGGGCCAGACGTAGCCGTTCGTGTCGCGCGTCGAAAACCGGAATGCGTGCGCGATCTCACCAGGGCCGAACACTTCGTCGTACCGCACGAGCCCCGGAAGAATCGCCAGGCCGGCGGCGTCTGCCGACGTCCAGGTGTCGGGCCGGCGGTCGTTGGTGTTCAAGTTGAAGATCGCACCGGACGAAGCGTCCCAGCGATTCGCCGCTGCATTCCAGCGCGTCGCAAACGTCTCGTACAAGAATCCACCGATCGCGATCGACGATCAGCAGGTGCCGGTCACCCGAATTCCCGCCGCCCGGCACGTCTCCCTCGATGTAGTGCGGCTGCGTCTTCGCCTCCTCGGGAATCGGATATCCAGGGAGACCGGGAATCCCGGTGTCACTCTCGCCTGGCCAACTGACGAAGTTCACCGGCACGCGCGGTTGAGTGCCGTCGACGACGATGTACGGGATGCCGTACGGAGGCGGAGCGAAATCAGGGTGCAGACGTCGAACCGCGCCCGGGTTCGACGGCGTACGACTGCTGATGTAGTCGATGAACTGTCCCGACCGCGAATCGAGGGGCGCGGCGCTGACGTCCAGGTTCCACCAGTTGATCGTCGGAAAGACCTGGCGGCCGACGAGCGATTCGGTGAGCACGGGCGGCGCGGCGGACACGATCGCGACGGCGGCTACACAAGCGACCCCGGTCACGCATGTACGCACTGACACGCAGCCGAAGCCTTCACGTCGCGTGCCGCCGCGGATCGCCCGGACCTAAGCGCTTCAGCGAACGCGACTTGAGAGGCGTCCGGGCGGAACCACCGGGCCACGCCGCGTGTGCGATCCTGTCTCGTGAGCGAGCAGGTCTGTAATTTCAGGCGAGCTCGCGGCGGAGAAACTCCAGCGCGCGCGTCCAGGCATGTTCGGCGGCCTCACGGTTGTAATTCTTTCCGGTGTCGTTGAAGAAGGCGTGATCGACGCCCGGGTACGTATGGAACTCGTGCGGCTTGCCCAGCCGCGTCAGCTCGGCATCGAGCGCCCTGACGACCCCTTCGTTCACGAACGCATCCTTCTCCGCGTAGATGCCGAGGACAGGCGCGCTCAGGGTGGCCAGGGCCGGCTTGATGTTCGGATGGACGCCGTAGAACACCACGCACGCGCCGACGTTGGGATTCGCCGACGCCGCGAACAAGGACAGCGCGCCACCCATGCAGAAGCCGATCGTGCCGACTTTGCGCTTCGTCACGCCCTCGTGCGACAGGAGATATTGCGCGGCGCCAGCGAGATCCTTCTCGGCTTCCCCCGCCCGCAACGCGAGCAGCATCTTCCACGCCTGATCGGCCGACTGCGTCGACTCGCCATGGTAGAGGTCGGGCGCGAGCGCCACGAATCCTTCGCCGGCCAGTCGATCCGCGACGGACTTGATATGGGGCACCAGGCCCCAGTACTCCTGGATGACGATGACCCCCGGCCCCTTCCCTGCCGCCGGCGTCGCCAGGTAACCGTCGGCCTCGCGTCCATTTGCCTTGAACTTCACCATCGCGCCCATGTCCAACTCCTCGGTTGCTCTTTCCGCCGAACTCTGGCAGCCCGTGGTGAAACGCCAGCTGCATTCGGCCGGCGATGCATCCCCGCTGGCTGCGTTGCTCCTCGCTCAAATACTCCCGGTATTCTCGGTCGTCGCGCCTTGCCAGAGGGGCGCCTCGCCGCCCTCGGTGCCACGCCGGCGTTTCACCACGGGCTGCTACCTGCAGTATCGTAGCCCACGTGTCCCGCCTCAGCCGCCGCGCGTTCGTCGCCGGTCTCACCACGCCGCTCGCGAGCGCGGCCTTCATGCGCCGGTCAGCTCAACAGGCGCCCCCCCGTGTCGACGGGCAGGCGCTGAAGTCTCGCATCGAGGCGCTCAGCGTCTTCGGTCGCCCGTCAGGCGGCACGTTTGCCGACGGCGTCAGCCGCGTCGCGTACTCCGATGCCGACGTCAAGGGACGCGAATACGTGATGGGGCTCATGCGCGCCGCGGGACTGGACACGCGGATCGATCCTGCCGGAAACATTTTCGGCCGCCGCCGAGGTGGCGATCCCGCGCTCCCGCCAATCCTCTTCGGATCGCACATCGACTCCGTGCCGTCCGGCGGGAATTTCGACGGCGATCTCGGGTCGTTGTCAGCGCTCGGCGCGATCGAAGCCTGCGACGCGCGGGGAATCCAGACACGGCATCCGCTCGAGATGGTTGTCTGGTCGAGCGAGGAGGGCGTCGCGTTCGGCCGCGGTCTGGCGGGCAGCCGGATCGTCGCAGGCGACATCAAGCCGGCCGACCTGGAGCAGGTGTGGAACGGCGTGACGCGCGCGGACAGCATCCGGAAGATCGGCGGCAACCCCGATCGGATCATGGATGCGTGCCGCCAGAAGGGCGCGTACCACTGCTATTTCGAGCTGCACATCGAGCAGGGCGGGACGCTCGATCGCAGCGGCACGCCGGTCGGCGTCGTAGAGGGAATCGTCGCGATCGATCGCTACGACGTGACCGTCACGGGCTTCGCGAACCACGCCGGCACGACGCCGATGGGTGAACGTCAGGACGCGCTGCTCGCAGCGGCGCAGCTCGCGCTTGCCGTCCGCGACACCGTCACGAGCGTGCCCGGCCGGCAGGTCGGGACCGTCGGCCATCTCGAGATTGCGCCGAATGCGACGAACGTGATTCCAGGCTCCGCACGGCTCACGATCGAGCTGCGGGACCTGTCGCAGGACAAGCTCGTGACGCTCGCCGAGACCATTCGGGCGCGCGCGGCGGACATCGCGTCTTCAACCAAGACGACGATCGACATCAAGAGCATGAGCCGCAACCCGCCGGCGGTCGCGGCGTCCGAGATGCAGACGACGATCGAGCGTGCCGCGCGGACGCTGGGGCTGGGGTCGGCGCGACTCCCGAGCGGCGCCGGTCACGATGCGCAGATGATGGCGCAGCTCGCGCCGATGGGGATGATCTTCGTCCCGAGCGTCGGCGGAATCAGCCACTCACCAAAAGAGCTGACGCGCTGGGACGACTGTTCCCGCGGCGCCGACGTGCTCCTGGCCGCGGTTCTGGCGGTGGATCTTTTCTAGTCCGAAGGGCTTCGCCCCTCGGACTCCCATTGCACGCTCTCTCGCACAGGAGAACGAGCGGCAGGTTTGTGTGGCAGCTTCTGTTGACGCTTGCGGCCGCCGTGGCCTCGATCGGCGCCCTGTATCAGCTCCTTCCGCCGGCTGCACGCACCCGACCGATCGACACGACCGGCATCGCCCGCATGCACCGCGCCCTTCGTCATCTGTCGCGATGACGCCGCTCGACCGCGCGGTGGGATTGCTCCTACCTTGCTTTGAGTGCGGCCAGGAGGGCATTCACCAGCGCGTGGGCCTGCGCCTCTGTTAGAAAAACCGCCCCGTCTTCACCTCCAGCTTCGGTAGTAACAATCTCAATACGTGATCCAAGGCGATAGGCAAGTACTGAAGCTGATCCCTGGTCAGAGCTCTTGCCATCGACCCGTACGATCAGGTTGCGGGTTTCCATTGGGCAGCCAGCCGACTTTGAACGTGATGATCAATCTGCGCGGTTAAACGTGGATTCGAACTCAGGACTCTCGAAAGTGGGCCGGTCGCCACGCGCTTCGTAGGCCGCCTGATCGTCTCCAAACCTGTAGTACCGTTTGCCCTGGACGGTGTGGACCACCCCGTTCGCGAAGTAGATTCAGAGAGCCGGACCAGAGAGAGCCCACTCTGGAATTGCATGGTCGTAGGGGCCATCGATTCGCCCCACGGACGGATTCTCAGCGGCTGTCCCAGGGGTGTCGTTACCTGTTGTCCTGTCATCCAATCGTGATGCTCCGAATCGATGCCGAATCAACCTGTGACGCCATCTGAGCGGCTCTGCACCCGGCTGCAGCGAGTCCAGGCATAACAACAGACCGGCGGCAACACCCGTAGATCCTCTCAGACTAGTCAACGGCGGCCTCGCTGAGGATCAATCCGGTTCACGGGCGGAACGAACTTCCGCATCACGCTCCCCACGACTCACGGATCCGTCGAAACTATTCATTCTCCACTCTCGTGAAGTGCCCCCTCCCTGGAGGTTCTCACATAGTGATCAAGTTCAGTGCGCTGCGAGAAGTAGTCGGGAGCCTGTGCGACTACTCGATCAAACTCACGGATCGCGGCAGTATGCTGCCCGAGTCCGCCTAGCGCAATACCGCGGCCGGCTCGGAAGTCCGCATTGTCGGGAGTTAGGCAAAGGGCCGTCTCGAAATGCGTAAGGCCCTCCTGCCAGAGTTTCGCTGAAACAGATGCCCAACCCAGCGCCGCGTGTGTTATCGCGGACATTGGATTGGCCTCGACAGCTTTCTTGGCCGTCTCCACCGCCTCGTGGACTTCGCCAACCCGCAAAAGCGCCTGGCTGAGAGCCGCGAGAGCACTGCCATTACTTGTGTCGGCTTTTGCCACGTCCTGAAGCAGCCTGATGGCTTGGTCGACTTGACCGATTTCCGAAAGCTCCAGCGCAAGCCTGAATTTGGTATCGCTAGACTCCGGCTCGAGCTCGAGGGCCCGCCGAAACTCTCGCGCCGATTCTTCATGACGCCCGAGTTCCCCAAGGGCTACTGCCAGGTTGTAGCAATGAACCGGATGGCGATTCATCTCGAATGCTGATCGACTAAATTGAGCGGCTTCCTCCCAATGCCCCAGTTGGAGCAGCGTTGCGGCGAGATTTCCAATGGCGTCAGCGTCGACCGGGCTCAAGCGCACCAGCCTCCGATACGCGACGAGAGCATCCTGCAGTTCTCCACGAGCACGGTGGGCGGCCGCGAGATAGTGATACACAATCGGGTTGTCAGAATCCGTCTCTGCTGCGGAGCGATAAGCAGCAAGGGCCTCTTCGGGCCGATCCAATCTCTGTAGAGTCTCGCCGAGCCCTAACCACATGTCCGGATCATTTGAGTTTTTCTCAAGAACTCCACGATATAGCGGCAATGCGTCGCGATGCCGGCCGAGTCGGGATAGAGTCCAAGCGAGATACCGCTGCGCTTCGCGGTCCTCGGGAGCGGCCGTTACGGCGCGTTGTAGAAACTTGCGAGCCAGCTCAATTCGCCCAAACCGAATGAGCGCTATTGTCAAAACTCGACGAAGCCAAGACAGCATTGCTCAGGTCTCTGCTATGTTCTTGGGGGCATCGAACCGCGCTAGGCAGAAAGCTGCTAGGCGGAAAGCAACGCTGTTAACCCATCAATCAGATCAGGCACGGCACGACTCGATCCATATCGTACATGGAATTGAGCGGAGGTACCTTGCTGCAGGGCGGAGGCTTACGACCCACTGGTGTGACAAAGCCAAAAGGATCGAAGGGATTGAACGGCAAGTCAGGTAGGTCAGTGATCTTCCTGAGCCATGATTCCCACCACGAGGGTGGTTTGATTGGGCGTAGTATCTGTCCGGGGCTTGGCTCCCACGGAACTGGCCGCGGCGTCTGTGGCGGAGTGATCCTTGGAATTGGTCTGGCAGGCGGCGGTATGTGCCGGGCGCTTGGAGGCAACCGATAGATGTGGTTGTTGCTTCCGAAGAGAAAGATCTCGAGGCCAAGTGGGTCTTTAGCATTAGCGGGTGTATTTCGGACGTAAGCAAACAGATTGCTGTCCCCGCCCTCAAAACCGAGTGGATCCTCACTCACGAATCGCTGCAATCCCGCGTCGTAGTGTCGCGCCCGGTAGTAATGCAGTCCTGTGCTGTCGGACTCGCGCCCAGTGAACGCAAACGTGTTGCCCGTACCTCCTCCACTCGTCGTCGTCCCCCCGAACGGCTCGTAGCTGTACTCGGTCTGAATCGCCGCCGACCCGTCGGCCAGCGCGACCGTGCTCCCGAGCGCGTCGGTCAGGAAGTTGCGCACGCCCACTGCGTCGGTCCGCGTGAAGTACTCGTCGATGCCCAGCCCGGTCAGCAGATTCGCGGTCGGCGTCCCGCTCGCTCAGCTCCTGCACCGGGTTGAGCCCGTCGTACAGAAACTGCGTCGTCGTCCCGCCGATGGTCTTGCTGCGCCGCCGCCCGAACCCGTCGTACGCAAAGCTGCCGTTGACCGGACCCGTGAGGCGCGACAGCTCGTTCCGCGCGTTCCACGTGTAGCTCCGCGCTGCCGTCGCTCGTCAGGTTCCCGTTGTCGTCGTAGCTGAACGACGTGCCGCCGAACGTCGCAATCTGGTTCGCGTCGTCGTAGGTCGCCGACGCCAGCGCGGCCGGCAGCCCGGTCCGCGCATACGTGCCGCCGACGCTCGTCCGCTGGCCGTTGACGTCGTACCCGTACGTCAGCGTGCCCAGCGTCGACATCCCCTGCTTGTAGGTCAGGCCCGTCAGCCGCGAGTCGTCGTCGTAGGCGTACTCGACGACGATCCCGTTCGGCAGCGTCAGCGACGTCCGCCGGTCCGCGTTGTCGTACGCGATCGTCACCGACGCGCGTGCCTCGCGTCACCCCGGTCAGCCGGTCGGCGTTGTCGTAGGTGTAGGAAACGGCCGTCTGACCCGCAACCGTCATCGTCTCGCGCCGGCCCGCATCGTCGTACGTGTAGCTGACCGTCCCCTCCGGCGTGACCTCCTCGGTCAGCCGGTCCAGCAGGTCGTACGTCCGCTCGATCGTGCCCGGCCACCGAATCGACGATGTCGGTCGCGCGATCCCCGGCATCGTAGGTCGTCGTGATCGTGCTCGCGTAGGTCGGCGGCGTCCCCGTCGTCCCGAACCCCACGAACGTCTGTCGGTCGAGAGCGTCGTACTGATAGGTCGTCACCTGCCCCTTGCGGTCGGTCCACTTCGTCAGGTTCCCGTTCAGGTCGTACTCGAAGCTCTCGTCGCGGCTCAGCGGATCGGTGCGGCGTCGCGACCCGGTCCATGTCGTCGTACGTCCACGTCGTCGTCTTCCCTCGCGCGTCGGTCAGGGTCAGGAGGTTGCCGTTCCCGTCGTACGTGAAAGTGGTCTCGCCGCCTCGTGGATCGATCGTCTTCGTGACCTGGTCCTGCGCGTTGTACTCGAACCGCGTCACCGCGCCCGTGGCGTCCGTGATCCGCACAACACGGCCCGCCGCGTCGACGAACCGTGTTTGCGTATGCCCCAGCGGCGTCTCCACGCTCAGTCAGGTCGCCCAGGTCGTACGCGAACGTCGTCGTCTTCGACAGCGCGCTGGTCGCTGTCAGCACCTGCCCCGCCGCGTTCGTCGTGAACGTCGTCGCGTGGCTCAGCGCATCGGTCGTCGACTCGATCCGCCCCTGGCTGTCGTACGCGATCGTCGTCGTGTGATTCAGCGGATCGGTGGTCGACGTCAGCTGGTTGAAGGTGGCATCGTACGTGAACGTGGTCGTGACCTCGTCCGCCGTCCCGTCCAGCGCGCTCACGCTCGTCACGTTGCCCCTGGCTGTCGTACCCGTAGCGCGTGACGCGCCCCAGCTCGTCGGTCACCGTCTCGACCAGGTTGCTGCCGCTCAGCCGCGTGTAGCTCGTCGTCTGCTCGACGGCCTCGCCGAGCGCGTGCGTGTCGCTCGTCATGAACCGATCGCCGTTGAACGTCACCCGCCGCACGAAGCCCCGCGGGTTCGTGACGTCGGTCTGCGTGACCTGCGACCCGCTCAGCGTGTACGCGAACTCGTACACGCCCGTGTCCGCCTGCGTCTGCTCCTCGACCCGCCCGTTCGTGTCGTAGTCGTTCGTCAGGTAGGTGATGTTCCGGGGGTCTTCAATCGTGAGCATCCGGTGGGCGATGTCGTACGTGTACTCGGTGACCCCGCCCCGCGTGTCCGTCACCTTCCACAGCCGGCCCGATCCGTCGTACTGGTACCCGACCGTCCGGTTGATGTTGTCCTTCGCCTGCGTGATGCGATTCGAGCCGTCGTAGGTGAACTCGAGCGTCCGCCCCGTCGGCGACGTCACCTTCACGATCTTCCCCGTTCCCGACCCGAAGAAGTTCGTCGTCGACCAGGTCAGCGTCACCGTGTTCCCGAACCGGTCGCGGATGGCCTGCAGCGGCGCCTCGTTCCCGAACACGTACACGGTGCCGTCCTTCAGCGTCAGGTCCCACCCGTTCCCGTTCCAGTCGATCACCGATTTGTAGAATGCCGTCGGCGACGCCGTGTGCTCGAACACCGCATCCTGGAACCCGGTGCCGCCGCTCGTCCGCACGTAGTGGATCCGTGTGCCGTCCGGGAGGATCAGATCGACCTCGGTGTACTGGTTGGCCGACCACAGGAACATCGCATAGGGGAACGTCGACCCGATCCCGAACGGCCGCGCCCCGCTGTCGCCCGAGTAGTAGGTCCGCGTCAGGACCAGCGGGATCACGTCCTGGACGAACGAGGTCGGTCTTCTCCATGCACGAACTGGCCAGTGCTCAAGATCGACCGGATCACCGCCGGTCGGCCCGTTGCCGCCGTCCGGGCCCGGGCTCCAGGGCGCGTCGATCATCGCGCCGGTGAACGCGTAAAGAGCGACACGCCCCGATTCGGCCGGACCTGGCGGCCGTCCGGCGTCACCTGCCCGAGTCCGTACACGTGCCAGCCCTTCGCCTTCGGGTCGTAGTGCCAGAAGTTCACTTCGTCGCGGGGATGGAGCCGGCCGCCAGCCGGATAGACCAGCGAGGCGCCCTTCGGACCATACTCTGCGGTGTGGATGTACGCGCCGCCCGGCTGGGCCGTGAAGTAGACGGGTGTCTCGACACCCGCCGGCAGCGGGAACGGCGGCTGATCGACCGGAATCGGCGTGAGGCTGATCTCGCGCACGATCCGCCCGTCGCGATCGCGAATCGTCGTGTTCGCGGGCAGGTGCAGCTCGAGCCCGGGGATGCGCGGCGTCGTGATCACCATCGCCTCACGCGTCGGCGACGGAATGCGCACCGCATTCGCCGTGTCGATCCGCGGCATCCAGATCGTGTACGGGAGCGACGCGGTTTTCTTGCCGACGATCTGTGCGGCGACTTCGAAGATTCCGTACGAGGCTTGGCCGTGGCTGGCCGTCGTCCCGTCGATCAGGAGCTCCGGCCAGCCGGACGGCGTCGATCTCAGCTCCAGCAGGAACCGGCCCGTGCGATCGGTGCGCGTGCGGCGGCTGCCGATCGCGAGCGTGACCTGCGCCAGCGGTTGCCCGTTCTGGAGCAGCACCTGCCCCGCGAGCGCGGTCACGCCGGCTGCGCGCCTGCAGCGCCGGGAGCTTTCGCCAGGGCGAGTCGAGCCCATCGGCGTCGGTCGGTCGTGGCGACCTCTGTCTCGCGTCGCTGGCTCACTTGGACGATCGGGTTCGTTCGCGGTCGTGAACTCCGACGCAAACGCCTCGACGCGCGCCCCGGTGGCGGTGCGTCCACCGCGCAGCCGACGCGGAACCGTACGCCCGGCGGCAACGGCGAGGCAGGTGTGAGGAACGCGAGCATCCCGCCTTCCGCCTGCACGAAGGTGGCGCCGAGCGCCAGCTCCGAGCCATCGACGATGGCCGCGAACTGCGCCGACAGCGAGGGCACGACCAGCGGGTCGGAGAAACGGATCGCGACGCGCGCACTTGTCGGCACGTCGGTCGCACCGTCAGGCGGACTCACCGCCACGACCCCGGATGGCGACACCGTCCCGGGCCTGCCGGACCCTCGACCCCCCAAGTTCCGAGCTCCGATTCTTCGACGAACCCTGTCGTCGATGGATCGAACAGTTCGCGGGCGGCGTGCGTTCCCGGCCGCGCTCACGGCCGCCGCTGATGCGCACGCGACCGTCCGGCAGCAGACGCGCTTCGCCGTCCCACCGTTCGACATGTGATCCGGCGAGTGCCTCGACCGCGTTGCGTCGCCGAATCCCACAATTCCGCCGCCGGGCCGCCCGGACACGTCCCCGCCGGCGAAGAGGATCCGGCCGTCGGTCAGCAGCGTCGCGGTGTGATGCGCGCGCGGTGTGAGACTCGTACCGCCGACGGTCGTGAAGGCGTGGCTGGCCGGATCGAAGCGCTCGACCGACGGAACGACCGCCTCGGCGCGATCCAGGCCGCCGACGATCAGCACGGTGCCGTCGGGCAGCACCGTTGCTGTATGCCAGGCGCGGGGCGCCAGCAGCCGTCCGATCGCGCGCGTCGTGCGTGTACGCGGATCGTAAACGGCCGCCACTCCGGGCGTGCGCTCGCCGCCGAGCAGCAGGATCGTTCCGTCCTGCAGCATCGTGGCCGTCTGGCCGCGATCGCGCGGCGCCTGGCCGCCGTCCTGCCGCGCGCTCGTGCGCGCCGGGCCTGATGTGGCCGCAACAATCAGCAGCACGCCCGACGCGACGATCGCCCGAATGCTGTTCGTCATGACCGATGTCTCCGCACGTTTTCGACGGGCTCGCTTCATGGTCCGGCTCCCGCCTTCGCCAAGGCTACGGCGGGTCCGCCGAAGCGCTTCGCGCCAAGGCGGAAAAGCCGGACGCTACATACAAGGCCGGTCGCTACGGGTTCGTGACCGACACGTTCAGGGTGCCGACGTTCGCGGCGCTGGGATCGACGACGATCGTGTACGTGCCGGTCGTCGGCAGCGTCTGCTGCGGCAGGTTGAAGCTGCCCGACAGCGACGTCGCGCTCGTCAACTGCGACCCGTCCGGTTTCAGCAACCGCACGGTCGTGATGCCGAATGTGTTACCCGTCACGCGCACGGTCACGACCTGGCTCGCGGTGCCGCTGAACGTCCGCGTGCCCATCTGGCCGGGTACGGCGAGCGGCACGGCGACCGCGGATCCACCAATCGTGACGGTGCCGGTCGTATCTGCCGGCACGTCGTACAGGTTGAGCGTGAGCGTGCCGGAGTTCGCGCCGCTCGGATTGATTCGGACGGAGTGCGTGCCGGTCGTATCGAGCGTCTGCGGCTCCATGAAGGTGGCGGGGCCGCTGGTGACGGCCGCCACCTGGCTGCCGTCCGGCTTTCGAAGCGACACCGATCCGGCGGGCCCTGACGACACCTTCAGGCTCATGCGATGCGTCGAGGTGCCGCTAAAGGTCAGCTCTCCGTTCTGTCCCGGCGTGGTGATGACCACCGGCGTGGCAGTCCCATCGGTCGGGATCGTGCCGGACACATCCGCCGGCACTGCGTGCCGCGTGACGGTGACGCTCCCCGTGTTCGCATTGCTGTAGTTCACGAACAGGGTGTACGTTCCCGCGTCCGGCAGCACGGTCGTGTCGAGGAACCCGGCGACGATCCCGATCGGCACCGAGGCGAGTGACGATCCGTCCGGTTTCAGCAGCGCAACGGACCCCAACGGACCCGCGCTGACGACGACGCTCGCGCGAGTGGCGTCGGTCATGACGCGCAGATGATGGCGCAGCTCGCGCCGATGGGGATGATCTTCGTCCCGAGCGTCGGCGGCATCAGCCACTCACCAAAAGAGCTGACCCGCTGGACGACTGCACCCGTGGCGCCGACGTGCTGCTGGGTGCAGTTCTCGCTGCTGATCGGCAGCAGTATCCGAGGGGCTTCGCCCCTCGGACTCCCCTTGCACGCTCTCTGCCGCCGCTTCGCCGGCGCGCTCCAGTCGCGTGGCTCGCTTCCGCTTTCGCTGAGAGCTTCGGCGACACCTCGCCGTAGCGCCTCCGGCGCGGAGGCGGGCGCGATGCTCGCGCGCACAAGAGAACGAGCGGCAGGTCTGTGAGACAGCTTCTGTTGACGCCTCCGGCCGCCGTGGCCCCCGATCGGCGCCCTGTATCAGCTCCTTCCGCCGGCTGCACGCACCCGCCCGATCGACACGACCGGCGACCGGTGTTCGGCCGCATGCACCGCGCCCTTCGTCGTCTGTCGCCATGACGCCGCTCGACCGTGCGGTGCACGACATCGCGACGTTCTCGACTCGCTCCGCATCGACTACGCTATCGTTGGCGGCATCGTGAACGCGATCTGGGGCGAGCCGCGAGCGACTATCGATGTCACCGTGTCGGTCAACGAGGAGGCTGCTACCTTGCTGGAGTTCGACCGCGCCACAGTGCGTAGACCCAAACGGTAAGTGCTCCGGAACCTGCCGATCGGCGAGCTTCCGGAACGCAACGGCATCTTCAAGGGCGGTGGACAATCCGAATGGATTGAGTCGATCAGCCCAAACGGGTCCCAGATCTTTGATCTCTTCCTTTGTGTATTCGCAATTCGCCAGTCCACTGATCCAGCCCGCGTCGGCTACATCGTAGCCAAGAAGAGTGCTCCCTTCGGGGGGCCGTGCGGGGGCCGGTTGTTCCGAGTACACTGTAGCTTGGATGCCATCCCCTGGGACTGTTTACTCACGTTCTCTTTTCGACGGCTCCGCTTCCAAACGCTCGTTGATCATGTCTATAGCCTGAAGTGCTTCCGCACGCAGAGAGTACTTCTCGAACATTTGCTCGCCAGCGTGCTCTGCAACGTGCCTCAGGGATGACAGTGCCTTGGCACTGCCAATCTGCCCCAATGCGAAAGTGCACCAGTACTTCACGCCTGGATCTGGGTCTTCAAGGTTTCTCACGAGTACACCAACTGACTCGACGTTGTGGATATACGCGAGCGCCTCAGCCGCGTGCCCCCGCACGTTCACGTCTTCATCGCGATTGTCCAGCGCATCTTCCAGAGCATCTCGCGCTGATGCGAACCGAGCGAAACCCAAGACGTACGCTGCAGCTGCGCGGGTGACCTTTCCATCCGCATCAGCCAGGAGCGACATGAGGGACGACGCTAGATCTGTCGCTAGCGCGGAGAGCTCCTTCGCCGCTTCCCAAATGTCATTCGAATTGCCATGCTCTACGGTTCTCACTAGTTGCTGAATGTGATTCATTAGCGTTTCTTGCACTTGAAGTTACAATGCCGCTTATACGTGCCCGCGTGGTACTTTGGTGTTGGCATCCTTTTCCGCGTCGAGTTGTGCCTCTCCCACCGAGTTGCCCCAGCCCTCGCCCTCAACGTAGTCAGGGGCGTCGGGAATGTTACTAAAGTTGACAACCGGACACTTGGCCGTGCAGTGCCACCTGCCGGTTCGGCATTTCTTACGCCTTGGGTCTTTGGACGGATTCGAAGATGCGTTTGGATCAGGCTTGGATCCACTGCACCAGGCCCATCCCGATGCCTGACAGAGCTTTTGAAACTCGTTCAAATCGTGCTCGATTATCCAAACATCAAACATCAACAGGTACGCCCAGGGAGGGATGATTACTGGTGCCGGACCAGGAGGCGGAGCGGGAAGCGGCAGTTGTGTGCCTGTGGGATCGGTGAAGTTAATAGGATTGTTTTCCACATATCTGTACAGATTTATCCCGCCGTCGAATCGAATAGGATCTTCCGATGCGAACCGACCAAAGTTCGGATTGTAGAATCGTGCGCGATAGTAATAGAGGCCGGCGCCGTCGGTCTCTCGCCCTGTAAACGCAAAAGCGTTTCCAGTCGCGCCGCCTGAGCTGATTGTGTGCCCAAAAGGCCCGAACGTGTACCGGTCTGAATCGTCCCGGACTCATCGGCTAGTGCCAAGGTACTACCAAGCGCGTCGACTAGGAAGGTCCGCACGCCAGCGGTATCCGTGCGTGTCAAGAATTCATCGATTCCTAGCCCTGTCAGCAGATTTGCTGTTGGCGAACCGGAATTCAATTCTTGCACTGGATTGACGTCGTCGAACAGAAATTGAGTCGTTACCCCGGCGATCGTCTTGCTTCGCCGCCGCCCGAACGCGTCGTACGCGAAGCTCCCATTTACGGGGCCGGTCACACTCGCCAGCTCGTTGCGCGCGTTCCAGGTGTAGGATCGCACTCCATCATTCGTGAGGTTCCCGTTGTCGTCATGCGTGAATGATGTCCCGGAGAACGTCGCAGTCTGGTTCGCATCGTCATACGTCGCCGACTCAAGCAAGGTTGGTAGCTCCGTCCGAGCGGTACGTGCCGCCGATGCTCGTCCGCTGCCCGTTGGCGTCGTACCCATACGTCAGCGTGCCCAGCGTCGACAGCCCCTGCCTGTAGGTCAGGCCCGTCAGCCGCGAGTCGTCGTCGTATCCGTATTCGAGGACGATCCCGTTCGGCAACGTCAGCGACGTGCGCCGGTCGGCGTTGTCTGTACGCAATCGTCACCGCCGCCGTCCCGCGCGTGACGCCCGTCAGCCGGTCCGCATTGTCGTAGGTGTACCAGACCGCCGTCTGCCCGGCCACGGTCATCGTCTCTCGACGCCCGGCATCGTCATACGTGTAGCTGACCGTCCCCTCCGGCGTCACTTCCTCGGTCAGCCGGTCCAGCAGGTCGTAGGTCCGCTCGATGGTCCCGGCCACCGAATCGACCATCTCCGTCGCCCGATTCCCCGCGTCAAACGTGGTCGCAATCGTGCTGTTGTAGCTCGGCGGGTTGCCAGTCGTGCCGAACCCGACGAAAGTCTGCCGGTCGAGGGCATCGTACTGATAGGTCGTGACCTGCCCCTTGCGGTCGGTCCATTTGGTAAGGTTCCCGTTCAGGTCGTACTCGAAAGCTCTCATTCCGGCTCAGCGGATCGGTGCGGGTGGCCACGCGATCCATGTCATCGTACGTCCACGTCGTAGTCTTCCCGCGTGCGTCAGTCAACGTCAGCAGGTTGCCATTCCCATCATACGTGCACGACGTCTCGCCGCCCCGCGGATCGATCGTCTTGGTGGCCTGGTCCTGCGCACTGTACTCGAACCGGGTCACCGCGCCCGTGGCGTCCGTGATCCGCACCACGCGCCCCGCGGCATCCACGAACCGCGTCTGCGTATGCCCGACCGGCGTCTGCACGCTGACCAGATCGCCTAGGTCGTACCCGAACGTCGTCGTCTTCGACAGCGAGGTCGTCGCCGTCAGCACCTGCGCGGCCGAATTCGTACTGAACGTCGTCGCATGACTCAGCGCATCGCTCGTCGATTGGATCCGCCCCTGGCTGTCGTACGCGATCGTCCTCGTGTGGTTCAGCGGATCAGTCGTGGACGTCAGTACGTTAAACGAGCTCTCGTACGTGAACGTCGTCGTTACTTCGTCCGCTGACCCGTCCAGCTCGCTGACGCTCGTCACGTTCCCGTTCGTGTCGTACCCATAGCGAGTGACCCGCCCCAGATCGTCGGTTACGGTCTCGACCATGTTGCTGCCGCTCAGCCGCGTATAGGTCGTCGTCTGCTCGACGGCTTCGCCGAGCGCGTGCGTGTCGCTCGTCATGAAGCGATCCGCGTTGAACATTACCCGCCGCATGTACCCCCGCGGGTTCGTCACCTCGGTCTGCGTCACCTGCGAGCCGTTGAGCGTGTGATGTCCCCGTGTCCGCCTGCGTCTGCGTCTCCACCCGCCCGTTCGTGTCGTAGGCATTCGTCAGGTACGTAATGCCGCGGGGATCCCTGATACTCACCATGCGGTGCGCGATATCGTACGTGTACTCCGTCACCCCGCCGCGCGGGTCGGTGACCTTCCACAGCCGGCCCGATCCATCGTACTGGTAGCCGACCGTCCGGTTGATGTTGTCCTTCGCTTGGGTGACCCGGTTTGACCCGTCGTATGTGAATTCGATCGTCCGTCCCGTCGGTGACGTCACCTTCAGGATCTTCCCGTGCCCGACCCGAAGAAGTTCGTGGTCGACCACGTCAGCGTCACCGTGTTGCCGAACCGGTCGCGGATTGCCTGCAGCGGTGCCTCGTTCCCGAACACGTACACGGTGCCGTCCTTCAGCGTGAGGTCCCATCCGTTCCCGTTCCACACAATCACCGATTTGAAGAACGCCGTCGGCGACGTCGTGTGCTCGAACACGGCGTCCTGGAACCCCGTTCCGCCGCTCGTCCGCACGTAGTGGATCCGCTTGCCCGTGGGCAGGATCAGATCGACTTCGGTGTACTGATTCGCGGACCACAGGAACATCGCATACGGGAACGTCGAGCCGATCCCGAACGGCCGCGCCCCGCTGTCACCCGAGGCGTAGGTCCGCGTCAGCACGAGCGGGATGACGTCCTGCGACCACCAGGTCCGTCTTCTCCATCACGAATTGCCCGGTGCTGAGATCGACCGGGTCTGCACCCGCCGGCCCGTTCCCCTTCGGCGGTCCGGGGCTCCATGGCGCGCCGACCATCGCGCCGGTGAACTGGTACAGCGCAACGCCAGGATTCGGCCGCACCTGGCGGCCATCCGGCGTCACTTGGCCGAGGCCGTAGACGTGCCAGCCCTTCTCCTCCGGATCGTAGTGCCAGAAGTTCACTTCGTCGCGGGGATGGAGCCGGCCGCCAGCCGGATACACCAGCGAGGCGCCCTTCGGACCATACCCTGCGGTGTGGATGTACGCGCCGCCCGGCTGGGCCGTGAAGTAGACCGGTGTCTCGACACCCGAGGGCAGCGGGAACGGCGGCTGATCGACCGGAATCGGTGTCAGGCTGATCTCGCGCACGATCCGCCCAGCTCTATCGCGGATCATCGTGTTTGCCGGCAGATGCAGCTCGAGCCCGGGGATGCGCGGCGTCGAGATCACCATCGCCTCCCGCGTCGGCGACGGAATGCGCACCGCGTTGGCGATGTCGATGCGTGGCATCCAGATCGTGTACGGAAGCGACGCAGTTTTCTTACCCTCGATCTGTGCGGCGACCTCGAAGATTCCGTACGAGGCCTGGCCGTGGTTGGCCGTCGTCCCGTCGATCAGGAGCACCGGCCAGCCGGACCGCGCCGATCCCAGCTCCAGCAGGAACCGGCCGGTGCGATCGGTGCGCGTGCGGCGGCTGCCGATCGCGAGCGTGACCTGCGCCAGCGGTTGCCCGTTCTGGAGCAGCACCTGCCCCGCGAGTGCGGTCACGCCGGCCCGTGCTTGCAGGGGCGGGAGCTTTCGCCAGGGCGAGTCGAGCCCCCGGCGCCGATCGGTGGTGGCGACCTCCGTCTCGGTCGCGGGCTCGGTTGGGCGATCGGGTTCGTTCGCGGTCGTGAACTCCCACGCAAACGCCTCGACCCGCGCCCCGGCGGCCGTGCGTCCGCCGCGCAGCCGGATCCGGAATCGGTACGCCCGGCGGCAACGGGGATGAGGGCGTGAGGAACGTCAGCATCCCACCCTCCGCCTGCACGAGGATAGCGCCGAGCGGCAGCTCCGAGCCGTCGATGACGGCCACCAGCTGCGCCGACAGCGAGGGCACAACGAGCGGCTCCGAAAAACGGATCGAAACGCGTGCGCCTGTCGGCACGTCCGTGGCGCCGTCAGGCGGACTGACTGCCGCGACCCCAGGTCGTGATGCAGTCCCCGAGTTCCCGAATTCCCGGGCCCCCGAAGTTCCGAGCTCCGCTTCTTCGACGAACCCCACCGTCGCTGGATCGAACAGCTCGCCCCGCGTCACGCGTCGGCGGCCGCTCTCCGAGCCTCCGGAGATGCGCACGCGACCGTCCGGCAGCAGCCGCGCCTCGCCGTCCCACCGTTCCACATGTGACCCGGCCAGCGCCTCCACCGCGTTGGTCGCCGAATCCCACAATTCCGCCGCCGGGCCGCCCGACACGTCCCCGGCGGAGAAGAGGATCCGGCCGTCGGTCAGCAGCGTCGCGGTGTGATGGGCGCGCGGTGTGAGACTCGTACCGCCGACGGTCGTGAAGGCCTGGCTGGCCGGATCGAAGCGCTCGACCGACGGAACGACCGCCTCGGCGCGATCCAGGCCGCCGACGATCAGCACCGTGCCGTCGGGCAGCACTGTTGCTGTATGCCAGGCGCGAGGGGTCAGCAGCCGTCCGATCGCGCGCGTCGTGCGCGTGCGCGGATCGTAAACGGCCGCCACTCCGGGAGTGCGCTCGCCGCCGAGCAGCAGGATCGCTCCGTCCTGCAGCACGGTGGCTGTCTGTCCTCGATCGCGCGGCGCCGGACCGGCGTCCTGCCGCGCGCTCGTGCGCGCGGGTCCTGAAGTGGCCGCAACAATCAGCAGCACGCCCGACGCGACGATCGCCCGAATGCTGTTCGTCATGACCGATCTCTCCGCACGTTTTCGACGGGCCCGCTTCATGGTCCGGCTCCGCCGAAGCGCTTCGCGCGAAGGCGGAAAAGCCGGACACTACTTGTCCGGCTGAAGCCGGACGCTACATACAAGGCCGGTCGCTACGGGTTCGTGACCGACACGTTCAGGGTGCCGACGTTCGCGGCGCTGGGATCGACGACGATCGTGTACGTGCCGGTCGTCGGCAGCGTCTGCTGCGGCAGGTTGAAGCTGCCCGACAGCGACGTCGCGCTCGTCAACTGCGACCCGTCCGGCTTCAGCAACCGCACGGTCGTGATGCCGAACGTGTTACCCGTCACGCGCACGGTCACGACCTGGCTCGCGGTGCCGCTGAACGTCCGCGTGCCCATCTGGCCGGGTACGGCGAGCGGCACGGCGACCGCGGATCCACCAATCGTGACGGTGCCGGTCGTATCTGCCGGCACGTCGTACAGGTTGAGCGTGAGCGTGCCGGAGTTCGCGCCGCTCGGATTGATTCGGACGGAGTGCGTGCCGGTCGTATCGAGCGTCTGCGGCTCCATGAAGGTGGCGGGGCCGCTGGTCGACGGCCGCCACCTGGCTGCCGTCCGGCTTTCGAAGCGACACCGATCCGGCGGGCCCTGACGACACCTTCAGGCTCATGCGATGCGTCGAGGTGCCGCTGAAGGTCAGCTCTCCGTTCTGTCCCGGCGTGGTGATGACCACCGGCGTGGCAGTCCCATCGGTCGGGATCGTGCCGGACACATCCGCCGGCACTGCGTGCCGCGTGACGGTGACGCTCCCCGTGTTCGCATTGCTGTAGTTCACGAACAAGGTGTACGTTCCCGCGTCCGGAAGGACGGTCGTGTCGAGGAACCCGGCGACGATCCCGATCGGCACCGAGGCGAGCGTAGAACCGTCCGGTTTTTGCAAGGCAACCGATCCCAGGGGACCTGCGCTGACGACCACGCTCGCGCGATCGTTGACCGCCCCGGTGAACGTCAATTGGCCGTTCTGTCCGGGCACCGTCGTCGAGACCGTCACCCCGGGCGCGCCATTGCCGATCGTCGTCGTGTAGTCGGCCGGCACGTCGTAGAGGGTCAGCGCTGTGGAACCGGTGCTGCTCCCGACCGGGGTCGACCAGGAACTGGTACGTCCCCGTCACCGGCAGCAGGGGCGGCTCCATCAGCGTCGTGCCGAGTCCCGTCGAGTGGGTGAGCAGCACGGACTGATTCGGGCGGTAGAGCGAGATGCCGCTGATGGGACCCGGCACGATCTTGAGGGCCACTCGCTGACCGGCGGTTCCGTCGAAGACGAGCAAGCCGACCTTCGAGGCGGTCCCGATGTTGAAGTTCAGCAGTTGCGAGAGGACGAGCCGCGCGGTGGACACGACGTCGGACGCCCCGTACGGCGACGGCGGGATGAAGAAGTCGTCGGTGCTGGTGACGCTCCCGTTAGGGGTGGTGACCGCAAACCGCCCGGATGCCGCGGACGCCGGGACGGTGAGCGCCAGGCTCGTCGCCGACGCAGACGTCACGCTCGCGCGTGTCAGGTTCACGACCGTCCGGTTTTGAGCGGCCACCGTGTCGAAGTTCGTCCCGCTGATCGTCACGGAGGCGCCGGCCGTCGCGATCCCGGGCGAGAACCCCGTGATGGTCGGCGCCATGGGCGAGGTCACGACGAACGACGTGCTGCTGTTCGCCGAGCCGTTCGGCGACGTTATAGATATGATGCCGGTCGTCGCTCCGGTTGGCAGTGTCACGACGAGGCGTGTGGTCGTCGCGGACGTGACGGAGGCCGCGGTGCCGTTGAACGTCACGGTGTTCTGCCCCGGGGTCGCGCTGAAACCCGTGCCGTCGATGGTGACGGTCTGCCCGATCGGTCCGGCGTCCGGCGTGAACTCGATGATGGCGACCTCGGTCGACGTCGTGCGCGTGATGCTCAGGAGGTTGCCGACGGCGTCGTAGTGATACGCGGCGGCGTTGCCGCTCGCGTCGATCACACCGACGAGTCGGCCCAGCTCGTCGTAGATGTAACGGATGGTGCCGCCCTGCGCGACGAGCGAGGCGGCAAGAGCGAGCACATAGACGAGGGACGAGCGAGAGCAGGATTCGGCGTCGCATAGGCGGCTCCGGAGTCGCGGGTTCTGGAAACGTTTGGATGAGCCCGAGCGCGCACGGAGTATGAAACGGCACCGTCAGGGATTCAATTCCGCCGACGGCCTTTTTCGTCATTGATCTGGCTCTCGACGGTACTCGGCAATTGAGGGTGACCCATGACGCTCGTCGCGCATCCCCAGACGCTGGCGGAGTGGACCTACGCTGCGAGGACGATGTGCCAGACGTTCGGGAACAGAATCTTCCAGCCCGATAGATACGAGCTCGAAGACGCGCTGGAGTGGCTGCGTCTCTCCCTTCCCATTGCGGACACGCCGCAGAAGACCGCCGTGCTGAGAGACCTTCTGCAGATCGGCACGTACCACGCCGGTGCGGGCCTTCACCTGTACTACCACCGGCGGATTTCACCGCGGTACTGTGGGAGCTTCCCCGTTGAAACCGCGATGCAGGTCTGGAGCCAGCGGCTGGATGATCCCGGCCTGCAACTCGGCCGCTGGACGCAGGCGTTTCTCTTCGCATTCGACTCGAGGCATCCCTGGCCGGCGGCCGGGCGGGCCGCGGCGATCCTTCGCAAACGGTTCAGGGATCCGCCGAGTCTCGACGAGCTGGCGAGAGGGGCCAACGCGTCGAGCCGCGCGCTGACGCGAGGGTTCCTCCGTCAGTACGGAATGTCGACCCGCGAGTACCTGACGAGGGTAAGGCTGCATTGGGCCGCCGCCGAATTGCGGCGGCCTGGCTCGAACGCGGGTCGGGTTGCCGACGAGGCCGGATACAGCAGCCGCCATAGCCTGTACGACGCGCTGCGGCAGAGAACCGGCTTGACGCCCGGCGCGATCCGGCGTCTCGGCGACAGCCAGGCGCGCGCGGTCGTCGACTCCGCGCTGGCGATCACGCCCATCGTGGGAACCCGCAGTGAATAAGCTGTAGTTCGCTCTCAACCGTAATCGGCGACATCCTTGTCAAAGGGCCTCCGGCTTACGGCGCTGGCACGACCCTCAGATACGGCTTCACCGTCTTCCAGCCCTGCGGGAACTTCTGCCGCGCGTCGTCATCCGACAGCGACGGGACGATGATCACGTCCTCGCCGGGCTTCCAGTTGACGGGCGTCGCGACCTGATGCTTCGCGGTCAGCTGCAGCGAATCGATCACGCGCAGGATCTCCGCGAAGTTGCGCCCGGTGCTCGCCGGGTAGGTCAGCGTGAGCTTGATCCGCTTGTCGGGACCGATGACAAACACCGAACGGACGGTCATCGTGTCGCTCGCGCCCGGATGGATCATCCCGTAGAGATCGGACACCTTCCGATCCGCGTCCGCAATCATCGGGAAGTTCGGGGCCGCGCCCTGAACATCCTTGATGTCGTTGGCCCACCGGTGGTGGCTGTCGAGCGGATCCACGCTCAGGCCGATGACCTTCACGTTCCGTCGCTCGAACTCGGGCTTGAGTTTCGCCACCTCGCCCAGCTCGGTCGTACACACCGGCGTGAAGTCCTTCGGATGTGAGAAGAGCACGCCCCAGCGGTTCCCCAGCCACTCGTGAAAGCCAATCGTCCCCTCCGTCGTGAGCGCGGAGAAATCGGGGGCGTTGTCGCCAAGCTGCAATGCCATTGCGGTCTCCTGACTGTGTCGTTGTCGAACACCTGCTCGAATCGCGTGCCGATCCAGTACACGCCCGGCCGGCCGACCCCCGCCCGACGTTCGGACCTCGTCCGCGGCTCCTAGTGGAGCGCATCGCTGAGATGTAAAGCGCCGAACGCGGGTGGCCGCGAACGGGGCCGCCCCGCCTGGCGCGGAAGGCCGTCACGCGTGACAAGTGCCTTTCGGCCTGAGCACCAGGTGGGGCTGTTCGCGGACGGGACCCGCCGAGGCGATTTACATCTGGTTGATACGCTCCAGTACCGTCCTACAGGGTTAGGCCGAAACTGGCGGGGAATCGGCTCAGACGTCGTTCTCATCGGTGAGATGAGCGACTCGAGCCTGACCGCCCTGCTGCGCCGTCCGGGGGTTGGCAACCGCCGGGCGCTCGATGACGTGATCCCCATCATCTACGACCGGTTGCGCCGCCTGGCCCACCGGACCCTCCGCCGCGAACGCGAGGGTCACACCCTGAGCACGACCGGCCTCGCCCACGAGGCCTACCTCGAGCTGGCGGGTATGGACCGCATCGAGTGGCAGAACCGATCGCACTTCTTTGCGGTCGCAGCCACCGCGATGCGGCGCATCCTCATCGATCACGCCGTGGGGCGGAACGCGCTCAAGCGCGGCGGGAAGATTCCCCACCAGGCAATCACCACCGCTGTCCCGGCCCCCGATGAGCACATCGAGGAACTGCTGACGCTCGACCGGGCAATGGCCAGGCTCGAGCAGATGGCGCCTCGAGCGGCAAAGGTGGTCGAGTATCGAATCCTGATGGGCATGACGATCGAGGAAACCGCAGACGCGATGTCCCTCTCCCCCGCCACGGTCAAGCGGCACTGGACGACGGCGAGGGCCTGGCTGATCCGTGAATTGTCATCAAGGGACGGCAATGCCTCAAGGGACGCCAATGAATAAGGGACGCCAATGAACGCTGAGGGCGCGAGCCCGGACGAGCTGACGTCGGAGACCTGGAACCGGCTGGAAGACCTGCTCGAGGAGGTGCTGGCCCGGCCCGAGTCGGAGCGACACGCGTACCTCGACGCCGCATGCGCCGGCAAGGTGACGCTGCGGCGTCAGATCGAGTCGCTCATCGCGGCGCACGATCAGACGGACTCGCCGCTGGATCGGATCGGCCGGACGCTGGCCGGGCAATCGCCAGACGAGTCGCCCGAGTGGAACGGCCGCACGCTCGGCGCCTACGAGCTGGTGCGGGAGATCGGACGAGGCGGCATGGGCGTCGTGTTTCTCGCGCGACGCAACGACGGCCAGTACGAGCGCGACGTCGCGTTGAAAGTGATCCGGAGCCCGCTCCACGACGCCCGCGAGCGGCGACGGCTCGTTGCCGAGCGTCAGACCCTCGCCCGCTTGTCTCATCCCGGCATCGCTCAGCTCTATGACGGCGGCGTGACGAGCGACGGCCTGCCCTACTTCACGATGGAGTACGTCAGCGGCAGACCGATCGATCGCTACTGCGACGAGCGGGGCCTCGATGTCGTTGCGCGCGTGCAGCTCTTCCTGCAGGCGTGCGACGCGGTGGCCGCCGCGCACCGCAGCCTGGTGGTCCATCGGGACCTGAAGCCCGCGCACGTGCTGGTCACGCCGGACGGCGTCGTCAAACTGCTCGACTTCGGCATCGCGAAGCACATCGAGCCGTCAGCCTCAGCCCCCGTCACGCGCCCGGGCGTCGGACCCTTCACCCCCGACTATGCGAGTCCGGAACAGGTCCGCGGTGAGGCGATCACGACGACGTCGGACGTGTATGCGCTGGGCGCGATCCTCTATCAACTGCTGACGGGCATCCGGCCGCATCGCTTCGAATCGAAGTCCCCGGCCGACATCCAGCGCGCGATTTGCGATGAGGAGCCGGTGCGACCAAGCGTGGCGCTCGCCCAGTCACGCGAGGCGGCCGCCGGCCGCGGGTCCTGGCTGACGCGCGCGGGCCGGTCGAGAACGGAACGCCGGCTGCGCGGCGATCTGGACACGATTCTGATCAAGGCCCTCCACAAGGATCCGACACGACGGTACGAGTCGGTGGATCTGTTCCGGCAGGACCTCGCGAATCACCTCGGCGGCCGCCCGGTCAACGCCCGTCCCGATGGCTGGGCGTACCGAGCGCGGAAGTTCGCGGTGCGCCATCGCGTCGGCGTCAGCGCCGCGTTGCTGATCCTGATCTCGCTCGTTGCAGGCGTCGCCGCCACGAAGCAGCAGGCGCGGCACGCGCGTCAGCAGTCTGCCGTCGCCGCCATCGAGCGCGAACGCGCGAAGGCGGAGGCCGCGCGCGTCAAGCGCGTGTCGTCGCTCCTGACCGACATCTTCCGGCTGGCGAACCCCGGGCAGAGCAATGGCGAAACGATCACGGCCCGAGAGCTGCTCGATCGGGGTACGCGCCGCGTCGAGTCCGAGCTGGCCGGTGACGCGGAAACACAGGCCGCCGTCCTGCAGGCCATCAGCCAGGTGTACGGGAACCTCGCGCTGTACGAGCCGGCTGACAGGCTGATGACGCGAGTGCTGTCGCTCCGCACGACCCTCAACGGCGCGTCCAGCGTCGAGGTGGCCGAGTCGCTGAACAACTTCGCGCTCCTGAACTTCGAGCGAGGGCAGTACGCCGACGCCGAACGCCGCTTTCGAGAGGCGCTCGCGATTCGGTGGCAGCAATTGGACAAGCCGAATGGCGTCACGGGAGCGGCAGTCGCCGACACACTCGATGGTCTCGGCCAGACGCTGAGTGAAGCGGGCCGGCCCGCGGAGGCGGAGATCTTCCTGCGCGACGCGTTGCAACTGCGGCGTCAGGCGCGCGACGCCGCCGCGGAAACGGCAACCCTCAACGCGCTGGCGATGGCGCTGCACCGCAAGGGCGACACGACGGAAGGGGAGAAACTGTTTCGACAGGCCGTGGAGCGCGGCCGGCAGCCGGGTGAAACGGCGACCCCCGCCAGGGTTCACAGCATCGTCGCGCTCGCCAGGCTGCTTTACATGTCGCACCGCGACGTGCGCGGCGCCGAGGCGCTGTATCGCGAGGCGCTCGCGCTGGCGCGCCGGATCTACCCGGACGATCACCCGGACGTCGCCACGTGCTCGAGCGAGCTCGCCCGAACGCTGCGCGATCAGGGGAACCTCAGCGATGCGGAAGCGCTCACCAGGGAGTCACTGGCCACCTGGCAGCGGCTGTACGGCCCGCGCAATCGCGAGGTCATGATCTCGACCCAGACGCTCGCCGGGCTGCTGGCCCGGCGCGGCAAGCCACGTGACGCCGAGCCGCTCTTCCGCGAGGCGCTGTCGATGGGCCGGGAGATCTTTGGTCGCAGCAATCCGCTCGTCCTCAGCGCTCAGTCCGCGCTGGCCACCTTCCTCGAAGATCAGCGGCGCTGGAGCGAGGCGCTGAGCCTGCGTCAGAACGAAGTCGCCGTCGCGATGGAGGCGTTCGGCGACAAGCACGTCCAGACCGCACGCGCGTCCACGGCGCTCGCCACTCACCAGCTGGCGCGCGGACGACTGATGAAAGCAGAAGCGAGCTTCCGTCGCGCGCTCCGGATCCGCGAGCGCACGCATCCTGCCGGCCACTGGCGCATCGCCGAAGCGAAGGTCAATCTGGGGCGCTGCCTGCTTCAGGCACGCCGATACACGGATGCCGCGCCGTTCCTGCGCGAGGCCGTCGAGAGCCTGCGGGGCAACGCGGACGCTCCGCCGGATCAAGTCAAGAACGCGCTGACGAACATCATCGGTCTTTACGAGTCCCTGGGACGGCCGGAGGAGGCCTCCCGGTATCGCCTCGCCCGCGCGTCAGGCGGGTAGACGCGGATCCCGCGGGATTCGTTGATTTGCTTAATCCGCGTCCCGTTGCCCGTTCTGTAATCCGCGCCTGCCGCGTCTTCTGCAAGAACTCCCACCCCCGTTCGTTCTTCGAGAAGGGACACATGCACCCGGGGAGGGTGGGAATGACTCGAACACGGCTTTCTATCGGGACGGCTGCGCTCGTTGCCGGTCTGGCGGCGGTACCGGCGCTTGCCCAGGAACCAGCTCGTAGTGACGGGTGGGTCGTCCTGGCGCTGGACGAATACCGCGCGCTCCGGGCGAAGGCGCTGCCCCCGGCGCCCGATCCGCTCCTGCCTCCGGTCGAAGCGGCGCTGACGCGCGTCGACTACACGCTGCGCGTGAACGGCGAGACCGTGACCGGCGAGGCCAGGCTGACCGTCGACGTGCTCAAGCAGGGCTGGGTCAGCGTGCAGATGCCGGCGGGGATGCTCGTGCGCAGCGCGCGCGTCGAGGGACAACCGGGCGCGCTGGTGGACGGCACACCGCCACGCGTCCTCATCTCCCGCGCCGGCCGCTCCGTGCTGGCGCTCGACATCGTCGTGCCCATCGAATCCGCCGCAGGCTCCGAGTCGATGACGCTCCCGCCATCCGCGTCCGCGCTGTCGGCCGTCACCCTGATCGTTCCACGGGTCGGCGTGGATCTCGTCGTCAATGGCGGGTTCGTGGCCGAACGGACAGAAGCCGCCGCCGAAAGCCGATGGACGGTCTACGGCTCGCCGGGGAAACCGCTGTTGTTCTCGTGGAAGCGGCGCATCGATGACCGGCGGTCCACTCTGCCGCTTCGCATGCGCGCCCGGATTACCGAGCTGGTCTCGCTCGGTGAAGAGACGAGCCTGATCAGCGCGAGCGTCCGCCTCGAGGTCGTCCAGGGGCTCGCCCGCGACGTCGTGCTCGCCACTCCGGAAGGTGTGGCGGTGAACCTGGTTTCCGGCGCCACGGTGGCCGACTGGCGGCACGAGCAGGGAACGCTGACCGTGTCGTTCCTCGAACCGGTGACGTCGACCACCTCGCTGCTGGTCAGCGCCGAGACGAGGACGCTGCGCGAAGGTGCGGTGGGAATCCCGCTGATCCGCGTGCCGGGTGCCGAGCGTGAAACCGGTGGCGTCGCGGTCGACGTGGTGGGCGCCGGCGAGATCACCGATCGTCAGCCGCGCGGGCTGGACCTGGCGGACGCGAGCGACCTGGGCGACATCATCTCCGGTCGCGAATCGCCGTCGATGGTCGCCTTCGGCTTCAAGCCGCTTGCCGGAGATGCGTCGCGCGCGCTGACGGTGACCGTCTCGCGCTACGCGGCACAGGCCGTGCTCGTGGCCAACGTCGAGGAGGCGCGGTACGAGGCGCTCGTCGGCGAGGACGGGAAGACGCTCATCCGCGCGCGCTATGCGGTGCGCAACAACCAGCGGGCGTTTCTCGCGCTCAAGCTGCCGGCGCAGGCGGTCCTCTGGAGCGCGGCACTGGCTGGCCGGCCCATACGACCGGGCCTGTCCACGGACGGAGCCTACCTGCTGCCGCTGCAGAAAGGGTCGACCGGGAGAAGACGCGCCGACGTTTGCCGTCGAGCTCGTTTATCTCCAGCGCTCGGCGGCCTGGACCGAACGCGGCGACGGACGCATCGAGCTGCCGGCGGTGGACCTGCCCGTGTCGCGCACCGGCCTCATCGTCCACCATTCGCCACGGTTCCAGGTGGAGCCGAAGCCCGGCGCATTCAGGGTGGAACCGGATCCCGGCCCGTGGAGCGCGACGCTTCGCAACGAGACTCTACGCCGCTCCGCCGCCGCCCGCAGCGCCGATGCCGCTGCCGCGGGCAGCCGGCAGCGAATCGCGACGACATGGATCGCGCGGAGGCTCGAAGCCTCGTGGACAGGTACCGCAAGGAGATCGGCAAGATCGCGGCGGGGACCATCCCTGTCGAAGTCAAAGTTCCGGACATCGGTCCGTCGCTCTTCGTCGCCGCGGAGCTGACGCCGGAAGCCAGGGCGACGGTGCTCGAGTTCGGCTACAAGCGGTCGGCCAGCAGGTGACGTTCACACGACAGATCGAACGAAAGGTCAGGTATCAGATGGCGAGGACGCTTCGGCACTGTTTGTCGGCGGCGCTGCTGGTCTGCGGTCTGTCGCATGCCTCGGCCGCGCAGGATCATGGACCGGCCGGCACCGTCACGCTCACGCGCACCGAATACGACCGGCTGCTCGATCTGGCCAGCCGCCAGCCGCGTCCGCCTGACGGAGCGCCGCTCCCGGCCGCGCTGACCCGCGCGGAGATCAAGGCGCGAGTCGAAGGCGGGATCGTGCGCGCGACGATGAACGTCGATGGGCAGGTGTTCCAGACCGGCAGCCTCAAGGTGCCGCTCATCAGCAACGCGACGTTGCTCGACGCGCGGACGGCGGACCGACCGTTGCCGCTCGTCGCCGAAGGCAGCTCGCACGTGGCCGTCGTCTCGGGGCCGGCGTCGTTTTCGGCCACGCTCGAGTGGGGTTCAGCGGTGACCGCCACGCCGGGCCGTGGGGCGTTCCTGCTGCCGGTGCCGCCCGCGGGCAGCGTCACGGCGACGTTCGACATGCCCGGCGAACAATCCGATCTGCGGGTGTCGCCCGGCCTTGTCGTCCGCCGCACGTCGGCAGGCGGTCGAACCATCGTGGAGGCGACGCTCGATCCGGGATCGCCGACGCAGGTGTGGTGGTCCGCACGCGAGACGACGGCGAGCGCCGCGCCGCGCGATGCGCGGCTGCTCTCGGACGTCAAGACGCTCGTCACGATCGGCGATGCCGATATCCGCCTGCTCACGCTCGTCGACGTCACCGTCGTTCAGGGTGAACCCGCGGAAATCGTCGTCCGCATCCCTGCAGGCTACGAGGTCACCGGCGTGACGGGCGCGTCGCTCGACAAGAGCGACACGCAGGGCGATCGCGTCGGGTTGTCCGTCTCGAATCCCACCCGTCGCCGCCATCAATTCCTGATCAGCCTCGAACGCCAGCACGCCGGAGGATCCTTCAAGCTCGAGACGGCCTTCCCGACGCTGCCGTCGACCGAGCGCGAAACAGGCGAGGTCGCGATCGAGGGAATCGGGACGCTCGCGGTCTCGTCCGGCGAGATTCCGGGCATGCGCAGGATGGACGTGCGCGAAGTCGATCCGGCGCTCGCGTCGGTCGCCCGGCAATCGCTGCTCGCCGCGTATCGCTACCGCCGTGCAGCGACGGGGACGCCAGCGCTGGCGCTCGACGTCACGCGGTTTCCGGACGCGGCCGTCCTGGCGGCGATCGCCGAACGCGCCGTGGCGACGACGCTCGTCACCAGCGAGGGCCGCGCGCTGACCGAAGTCTCGCTGTGTCTGCGGAACCGCGCGCAGCCGTTCATGAAGGTCATGCTCCCCACGGGCGCAACGATGCTGTCGGTGGAGGTGGCGGGGGCGCCGGCAAAGCCGGTCGAAGGCGCGGACGGGCTGCGGGTGCCGCTGCTGCGTCCCGGGTTCAAGCCGGACGGGCTGTACACGGTGTCCTTCGTCTACCTGCACTCCGGAACGCCGTTCGCCCGCAAGGGGCAGATGCAGATGACGCTTCCCAAGATGGATCTTCCGGTCAGCGTCGTCGAGTGGGAGTTGTTCGTGCCGCAGAACTACCGGGCCGACCGCTTCGACGGCACCGCGATCGCGGCCGCGCTGATCGAACGCTCGAGCATGGCGACCGTGTGGCGGGAGTCGTGTCGGGTGAAGCCAGCGGAGTCAACGGGTCGACGCCGGGCGCGGGAGGCGGCATTCGAGCCGGCAGCGGGAGCGGATCGCTCAGGGGCCAGGTCGTGGATCAGAACGGCGCCGCCGTCGCCGGCGCGACGATCACGGCCGAGGGTTCGGGCCAGCGGCGAACCGTCATCACCGACGCGGACGGGCGGTACGAGAGTCGCCGGGATGCCTGCGGGGCCAGTCACCGTTACGAGTCAGCTACAGGGATTCAAGACGCTCCAGCAGTCGGTGGCCCTCCGAGCAGTCGACGGGATCGGTCGACTTCAACATGCAGGTGGGCAGCGCGTCGGAAACGGTCAACGTCGCGCAGCTCTCGAACAGGGCCCGCGATGAAGTCATGCGGCGTGACGCCTGAAGGCGATTCGAGGAGCGCGAGCAACGCGCCCAGGAACCGTCGGCCAACGTGCAGAGCCTGCAGCGGCGGGCCGCCGGCGTGCTGCCGGTTCGGATCGAGGTCCCGCGCGCGGGATCGTCACATCGGTTCGTCAAGCCGCTCGTCATCGACGAGGAGACGATGGTGAGCTTCAGGTACCGGCAGAGATAGCAGGCTGCGGTTCCGGGTTCCCGAGTCCGAGCTCCCGAGTCCCAGCCGAGCGCCGAGCGCCGGCCGAGGCGAAACTACTTCTCGGGCACGAGCGTGACGACCGTGTAGCGATCCAGCGGGAAGTACTTCTTGAACATCTCGTGCAGGATCGACGGCGTGATCGCGTCGATCCGCTGCACGCGCGTCAGGACGAGCATCGGATCGCGGCCAAGGAGCTTCGCCGACCGCAGCCGTCCGAGCCAGAATCCGTTCTCCGTGAGGCTCGTCTCGTGCTCCTGCCGCGCGCTCTCCTTCGCTCTGGTCGTCAGATCCGCTGACGGTCCATCCTGCTGGAGCCGCTTCACTTCCTGCAGCACGCGCTCGAGCATCTTGTCGACGTTGTCCGGTGACGCGGTGAAGTTGACGTCGATGTGCCCGTCTCCCACCTGCGGCAGGAACTGGGACAGCCCCACGCCGACGCTGTAGGTCTCGCCGAGCTCCTCGCGAAGGATGTCGCGCAACGCGATTTCCAGCACTTCCGCGGCCGCGAGCACACGGCCCTGCTCGTTTTCTTCGAGCGGCGGGTCCGCAAAGAAACTCAGGACCGTCGCGCTCTTGGGCTCCTTGCCCTTCGCGACCCGCGCGCGTTCCGTCGCCGGAGGAAACTTGCGTCCCACGTCCTTGAAGTTGCTCGACGCCTTGCCGGTCGATGGCAGCGATCCCACATAGCGCGCGACCAGCGGCAGCGCCTCGTCCACCTTGAACGCGCCCACCATGAAGAAGCTGAAGTCCGCCGCGTTCGAGAACCGCTCGCGGTAGAACGACACCATCGCCGCGCGATCGAGCGCCGCCACGCGGTCGACCGTCAGCGGTCGGGCCGTGTAGTGACCCATCGTGTTCACCTCGCGGACCTTGTCGCCGAAGACGGCGTTCGGATTACTCAAGCGGTTGAGGACGGCCGATTGCAGCTGACGTTTGATGAGCTCGAAGGCTTCGGCGTCATCGCCGGGCGCGGTGAACTTGAGATAGAGGAGCTGCAGCGCCGTCTCGAGGTTGGCGGGGTTGCTCGATCCCGAGATCTCCTGCGACGACAGCCCGATGGAGGACGAGGCCGACGCGATCTTGCCGGCCGTCAGCTTCGGCAGGTCGACGGATCGGTGACCGCCGGCGCCGGACAGCTCGATTTGCGCGGTCGCGAGCGTCGCCTCGGGGTACTTCTCTGGCGTCATCAGCGACGTGCCTCCGGGTCCGGCGAGCGAGAAGATCACCTGGTCGTTCTTGAAGTCGGTGGGCTTGAGCCACGCCTCGACGCCGTTGGCGAAGCGAACCACGGTGACGCCGAGCTCGGGGATCTCGCGCCTCGCCGAGATCGCGCCGGATCCGGCGTCTTCTCGATCAGGGTCGCGCCGGTCGTCGCGTCGTTCCAGGCGGTCACGGCCACGGCGTCCGCAGCGGAGAGCGACGTTTTGAGCTGGGCTTCCGTCGGTATCTTCACGCCCGCCTTCTGAGGCGATACCGCGAGCACGACGCGGCTGGTGCTCCCGAGCAGCGACTTCATCGCGCCGGCGACATCGGCCGCCGTGATGGTCGGCACGAGCGCGGTCGCCAGCTTGTGTTCGTACACGATCCCGGGAACCGGCTCATCCACGAGGAAGTTGTCGATGTACTCCTGAACGTAGGACGAGCTCTCGCTCTTGTCGCGCTCGGAATACGCCCGGTCGTAGCTCGCGATCAGCCACTTCTTCGCGCGATCGAGCTCGGCGGCGCCGAAACCGTGGCGCTCGACCCGGTTCGACTCGATCTCGAGCGCCGCGAGGCCCTGCTCGATCTTCCCTTCCTGCACGTTCGCGGACAGGTTGAACGTGTCGACCGTTGGCGACAGCTCGCTGCCGTACGCGCCGGCGCCCAGGAACGGCGCGTCGGGCTTGCGCGACATGTCGTCGAACCGCTCGTTCAGCATCTCGTTGGCCAGCTGCTGCACGAGACTCCGCCGGTAGTCGGCCACCGTGTCCTGCGGCTCGGCCGGCCGCTTGCGGACGATGCCGACAGACGACTGCGTGGCTTCAGGATCCGTCGCGACCTTGTAGAGCACCTCGGACGGCAGCGGCACCGGATAGCTCCGCTCCGGCGCCGGCGTTGCAGGCTTCGTCAGGGCCCCGAATTGCGTCTTGATCATCGCCTCGATCGCGGCCGGGTCGATGTCGCCGACGGCGACGACCGCCATGCGATCGGGCCGGTACCATTTCGTGTAGAACGCGCGCAGCTCGGCCGGCGGAAACGTCTTGAGGATGTCGGGCTTCCCGATCGGCAGACGTTCCGCGTACTTCGACTGATAGTACAGAACCGGGATCTGCTGGTCGCGCAGGCGCGATCCGGCGCCAAGACCGCTGCGCCATTCCTCGATGACGACGCCGCGCTCCTTGTCGATCTCCACCGGGTCGAGCGTCATGCCTCCGGCAAAGTCGACCAGCGCCTGAATGCCTTTCTCCACGAGTCCGGCGCGATTCGTGGCCAGCTGGAACATGTAGATGGTGTCGTCAAACCCCGTCTGCGCGTTCACGTGCGGCCCCATGCGCGCGCCGGTCTGCTCGAGCGCGGCGATCAGCTCGCCGGCCTTGAAACGCTTCGTGCCGTTGAATGCCATGTGCTCGAGAAAATGCGCGAGACCCTGTTGCGCGTCCGTTTCATCGACCGAGCCGGCCTTGACGGCGAGCTGCAGCATGACGCGCTTCTCCGGCCTCGTGTTGCGTCGGATGTAGTACCGCAGGCCATTGGGCAGCGTGCCGGTCGTGACGCTGGCGTCGAACGGAATGGCGTCGGTCGGCGCAAACGCGGCCGCTGGCTGAGCCTGGCCGCGGACCATCGACGGAAGTGTCAGGCAGAGAATCGTGAACAGCAGGGACGCGCCGCGGATCGGTCTCATGCTCATAGACGGCAACTGTACCTCAGACGCATGGACCGGAAATCCCAGTTGGGACGGGTAGCGGGTTGTTGCCGCGAACGGGACCGGAGGATCGATTGCCGCCTGTCAGGAGGCCTCGGCCGGCAGGTGCCCGATCAGAAGATCGTCGCGAGACGTCGTCAGGCATGCCGATCGGCCGAGCTACATCACGGCATCGAATCATGCCGACCACGGTCGACGCAAGGCGTGCGCGACAACACGACTACGTCAACGCGGTGTGTCAAGCGCGAAAGGCGAATGCGCGAGCGCCGCGACGAGATCGTCAAGCTGGACGCGCTCAAGGGGTTGCATGGAATGCCGCCACGGTTGACGCTCGCAGGCGCCGTCGGCGTGGCGTACGACGAGCTGACGTCGGCGAAATAGGCCCTGATGTGTCCGACTAAGGGCTTCTTGCTGACGGATTTGTCGCCACGGTTCTGAAATCGGGACGCTAAACCATTGGCCCGGCACGGGGCGAGCTCTGGCGTAAAGTTCGCACGTGCGGCTGAGTTCCCCGGCGAGGAGTGTGTCGTCATGCCGTCGCGCACCCGCATCGGCCTGATTCTCGTAGCCGCCGCGGTGATAGGCGTCTCCGGACCGCTCGACGCGGAACGGCAGGGCGCCCAGCCGGCGCAGAATCAAGCCTCGGCTCCGAAGCCCAACTTCGATATCCGTGTGGGTCGCGGGCCGACGGCGCCTTCAGCGCGCGCGCAATCCGAGCTCGCGCGGCCACGAACGCGGCAACGTCGTGGATCGCGACTGCATCCTCACACGGGCGCGCTGCGCGTGCTCGATCGACCGGGCTGGTCGGCCGGCCGGACGTCGCTTCCCCTCGCACTCCGAAACAGGCTCGTGCAGTCAGCGGACCGACTTGGCCTCGATGTTCAGGATCTCGGATCGCTGAACGTCGTCCGCGACTACGTCAGCGAATCGACGCGTCGTCCGCCACGTGACGTTCGCGCAGTCGTTTGACGGTATTCCCGTGTTCGGCGGCATCGTGACGATGCACATCGGTCCGGACGGTGAGGTCGTGCGGGTGACGTCGAGCGCGGCGCGTGGAGTCGATCGCCGCGTCACCGCCGGGCTGCCCGCGGATCAGGCCGCGATGCTGGCCGCCGCGGACGTCAGCCCTGAGGTGCCGTTCGTGCCGGCCCGGATCGCCGGTCCCGCGGGGTCGAACGCGATCAAGTTTGCGCGCGGCCGATTCCGCAGCGACGTCAGCGCGTCGCTCGTCTGGTTCCCCATCGACGGCGGCCTACGGCTCGCGTGGCACGTCGAGGTCGAACCCGATGGCGAGGGCCAGTCCTATGACCTGCTGATTGACGCGCAGACCGGCGAGCTGCTGCTCCGCCGCAATCGCGTGCTCGACGGCCAGGGCTCCGGACGCGTGATCCAGTCGGCGGCGACGCAGGCGCTCGATCCGCGCCGGCCCGACCAGGCGCCGGACGGCGCGGGCGGGTGCCCTCCGCCAACGAACCATGAGCTGCGCGATCTGACAGCGCCGTTCCGCGATCCCGGCACGGTGCTCTTCGACACGGGGTTCCTGTCCGGCAACAACGCGCACGTCTTCCGGCGCAACGTCGACACCGAGGGCGCGCTCGGGATGTTCGACGGCACGCGGTGGGTGTTCGACTTCCCGTTCAACTCGGCCCAGTCCGCCGAAACGGCGCTCTTCTTCGGCCTGAACTTCGCCCACGACTTCTTCTACGACCTGGGCTTCGACGAAGCGTCGGGCAACTTCCAGGTGGACAACTTCGGCCGCGGCGGCGTCGGCGGCGATCCCATCACGGGCCTCGCGCGCGCGCCGGGCCGCAACAACGCGACGTTCCAGCCGCAACCCGAGGGCACGAGCCCGATCATCAGCATGTTTCTCTTCGACGGCATGGGCTGCTGGTCGCAGGACGTCGACAACGACGGCGTGCAGGACATCGACGGCGACTACGACTCCGACGTTCTCCTGCACGAGTTCCACCACGGCGTCAGCCATCGGCTGAACACGAACTTCAACGGCAACGAAGCGGACGCGATAGGCGAAGGCGGCAGCGACTTCTTCGCGTACAGCGTCAACGGGGACACGACGCTGGCCGAATACTCACTGCCAGGCGGAATTCGCGCGGTCAACGGCAAGACCTACGCGGACTGGTTCTGCATTTTCGGCCTCTTCTGCGAGCCGCACGACAACGGGGAGATCTGGGTCAACGCCTTGTGGGACGTGCGCGAGCGCTTCCGCACCGATCTCGTCCGCGGCAGCGAGAGCGCCGCGATCAACGAATCGCATCAGCTCTACATCGACGGCCTCAAGCTCTCGCCGCCGCTGCCGACGATGCTCGACATGCGCGACGCGATGCTCGAAGCCGACGAGCTGCGCAACCCGGGATCGCCCCAGAGCGCGAACTTCTGCCGGCTCTGGGAGTCGTTCGCCGCGCGCGGCATGGGTGTGAACGCCACCGACACGTCGGACAACGGGTTCAACCAGGTGGGCGCCGACTTCTCGGTGCCGCCGGGCTCGGGCTGCAACGCGCCGCCCGCGCCGCCGATGGTGAGCGTGTCCGTGGCCAGCGCCAACGCGACCGAAGCGGGCCCCGCCGTGGGCGTCTTCACGCTGAGCCGCGCAACCGCGGAGGAATCCTCGCTGACGGTGAGCTTCACGCTGACCGGCACGGCGATCAACGGCACGGACTACCAGCCGGCGGCAACGACCGCGACGATCCCTCCGGGCGCAACGTCGGTCGATGTGCCCATCACGCCGATTGACGACACGATCGTCGAAGCGAACGAAAGCGTCGTCATGACGCTCAAGAGCGACCCGGCGTACACCATCGGCGCGCCGTCGACCGGCGTCATCACGATCGTCAGCGACGACGTGGCGCCGGACCTCACGGTGCCCTCTTTGACGGTGCCGCAGACAGGCGGGGCGGGCCTCACCATCTCGGTCACGGACACGACCCGCAATCAGGGCACCGGCACGTCGCAGGTCACGACGACCTCGTTCTACCTGTCGGCGAATAGCCTGCTCGATGCTGCGGATCGGCTGATCGGCACACGTGAAGTTCCGTCGCTCACGACCGGCACGAACAGCGTGCAGTCGACAACGCTCACGATTCCGTCCGACGTGACCACAGGCAGCTACACGCTGATTGCCAAGGCGGACGGCCCCGGGGCGTTCGTCGAAACGAACGAGTCCAACAACACGCGTGGCGCGATCATCAAGATCGGACCCGACCTGGTCGTTTCGGCGCTGACCGCGCCTGGGAGCACCGGTCCGGCTTTGACGATCAGCGTCTCCGACACGACGAAGAACCAGGGCGGCGGCCCGTCCGAAGGATCCTCGACGCGCTTCTATCTCTCGGTGAACTCGGCGATCGACGCGGGCGACAGGTCGCTGGATGCGAGGAGCGTCGGACCGCTGGCGCCGGGCGCCACGAGCGCCGGCGTGACGAACGTCACGATACCGACCGACGTGGTGGCGGGGACGTATTACCTCGTCGCCAGGGCGGATGACGCCGCCGGCGTCGTGGAATCCGCGGACACGAACAACACGCGCTACGTGCTGGTGCGCGTCGGCGCCGATCTCCAGGTGACGGGCTTGACCGGACCTGGACGCGCGGCATCCGGCGCGCAGATTGCCGTGACCGACACGACGAAGAACGTCGGCGGCGGATCCGCAGGGGGATCGACGACCGCCTTCTTCCTGTCGACGAACCTGAGCCTCGACGCCAGCGATCAGCGGCTGACCACGGTGATGCCGCGGACGGTCGGGCCGCTCGACCCCGGCGTGGGCAGCACCGCCACGACAACGGCGACGCTGCCAGCGGTGGCCGCGGGCACTTGGTATCTGCTCGCCGCTGCGGACGACGGCAACGCAGTGCCCGAGACGCTGGAAACGAACAACGTCCGATACACGACGATCTACATCGGGCCGGATCTGACGGTCTCGCTCTTCACCGGGCCGACGACGGCCACGGCAGGTGGGACGGTGACGGTCACCGAGACCGTCAAGAACCTCGGCGCCGAAACTGCGGTGCCGTCGACGACGAGGTACTACCTGTCGGTGAACGCTGCGCTCGACGCGAGCGACACGCCGCTGGAGGCGACGCGCGACGTGCCGTCGCTCATCCCCAACACCGTCAGCACGGGCTCGACGACCCTGACGCTGCCTGCGGGCGTCTCGGGCAAGTACTACTTGCTGGCGGTGGCCGACGGCAATGCGGTCATCGTCGAGTCCAGCGAAACGAACAACGTCGGCGCGAAAGTGATTTCGATCAATCCCTGAAGCGGCTCGCGGGCGTGATACAACTTGACGCAGCCGCATGCCCGCTGCGAAGCGGACCGGACGGGGTACCCGTCCGGTTCAGCGTCAACCTCCCACTGCACCGCCGGCGGTCCGATGGACGGCCGCGCCAATCTGGCTGGCCCTGCTCGTCATCGGCGTCGTCACGCTGCTGGTCTACCAGCCCGCCTGGCATGGCGGCATGGTGTGGGACGATGACGCGCACCTGACGCGGAGCGATCTCCGATCGGCCGAAGGCTTGTGGCGCATCTGGTTCGACGTTGGTGCCACGCAGCAGTACTACCCGGCCGTCCACTCCGCCTTCTGGCTGTTCTTCCAGTTGTGGGGCGGCGACACCCTCGGGTATCACCTCGTCAACATCGGCCTCCACGCGATCTCGGCGGTCCTCCTCGGATTGATCCTCCTGCGCCTGAAGGCGCCCGCGCCGTGGCTGGCGGCCATCGTGTTCGCGCTGCATCCGGTACAGGTCGAATCGGTCGCGTGGATGACCGAGCTGAAGAACACGTTGTCGACGGTGTGCTTTCTCGCGGTCGGCGCTCGTGTACCTCCGTTTCGACGAGCGGCGCGAGACGAGGCTCTATGCAGTGTCGCTCGTCCTCTTCGTCCTGGCCCTCTTGAGCAAGACCGTCACCGCGAGCCTGCCGGCGGCCCTCTTGATCGTTTTCTGGTGGATGCGCGGCCGGATCGACTGGCGGCGTGACGTGCAGCCGCTGATTCCGTTCTTCGTGCTGGGACTGGCCGGCGGACTGATGACGGCCTGGTTCGAGCGCGCGCTGCTCGGGGCGGAGGGTGCCGAGTACCAGCTCGATCCGATCCAGCGCCTACTGCTCGCCGGGCGCGCGATCTGGTTCTATGTCGGAAAACTGATCTGGCCCGCGCACCTGTCGTTCATCTATCCGAGATGGCAGATCGACCGCGCGGACTGGGTGCAGTATCTCTATCCTCTTGGCGTCGCCGCGTCCGTCTTCGGGTTCTGGATGGTGCGCGGACGGACGCGGTCGCCTCTGGCAGCCGCGCTTCTGTACTGCGGCATGCTGTTCCCCGCGTTGGGATTCGTGGACGTCTATCCGTTCCGCTACTCGTTCGTGGCGGATCACTTTCAGTACCTCGCGTGCGCGCCGATGATCGCGCTGCTGTGCGGAGGGCTGCTCGCCGCAACGCGGTTCACGAGCCTGCCCGTGCGAACGGCGGAAATCGCCCTGATTGTCGTCCTGGCCATTCCGCTGGGGTGGCTCACGTGGCGCGAGAGCGCGCAGTACCGAGACGCCGAGACGCTCTATCGTTCCACGCTCGTGCGGAACCCGTCCTGCTGGCTCTGTTACAACAACCTCGCGACCACCAGGCTGGCGGGCTCGACCGCGGAGTTGAACGAAGCCGTCGCTTACCTCACCGAAGCGCTGCGGCTGAACCCGGGCTTTGCGGAATCGCACAACAACCTCGGCGGCGCCTACCAGCGCCTCGGCAGATTGGACGAGGCGCTGCGCGAGCATCAGGAAGCGTTTCGCCTCAACCCGAGGCTGCTCGACGCCCGGTACAACGTCGGGCTCGTCTACCAGGCCATGGGCCAGCTCGATCACGCGCGCGACGGAGTACGAAGCCGTGCTCCGCGCAAGGCCGGATCATCCCGGGGCGCGCACCAACCTCGGGACGATCGCGGCAAGGCAGGGACGCGCTGACGAGTCGATTCGCAGCCTCTCCGAAGCGGTCCGGCTCGATCCCGACAACTGGCGCGCGCATGGCAATCTCGGCGGCGTCCTGCTGCAGCTCGGGCGCGTCGACGAAGCGATAGTCGAGCAGCGGCAAGCCGTGCGCCTCGCGCCGAACGAAGCGTCCGCCCGCATCGACCTCGGGACCGCGCTGGCAGCCGCGGGCCGCCTGGACGAGGCGGCGGCCGAGTTCCAGGAGGCGGTGCGGCTCGCGCCTGAATCTCCGGACGCCTGGAACGGTCTGGGCGCAGTGCTCGGTCAGGCAGGTCGCTTCGACGACGCGATCATGAACTTCATGCAGGCCGTGCGGCTGCAGCCGGGGGCCGCGACCGCGCACTATCGCCTCGCGGTCGCCCTGGCAGCCGGAGGTCGAACGGGCGAGGCGATCGCGGAGTTTCAGGAGGCACTGAAGCTCGACCCCGCGCTGGCGGAAGCCCATCACGACCTGGGGGCCGCGCTCGCCAACTCCGGGCGGTTCGACGAGGCCGCCCGCCAGTTCAGGGAGACGCTTCGTCTTCGGCCCGACTACCCGGGTGCGCGAGAGAACCTGGAACGCGCGACGCGCGCAGCCCGCCCATCCGGCCGTTGAACCCTCCGCACTCCAGCACCTCCAGCACCTCCAGCACCTTCGGGCGTGTGATACGCTGGCGCGCTCAAAGGAGACTGCTGACGCATGAATCCGATTACGGGACTCCTCTGGGCGCTTGGCGCGCTGACCGCGGCCTATGTGGCCCTCTGGGCCAAGGCGGTGCGCGCCACGCGGACCACGGCGCCGGCTGGTGATGCACCGGCAACCGATCGGCGGTTTCCGAATCCGTTTCAGATCCTTCTTGGAGCACTGACCAACTTCTTCGACGCGCTCGGCATCGGATCGTTCGCGACGACGACAGCGGTGTTCCGGTTCATGAAGATGGTGCCCGATCGCATCATCCCGGGCACGCTCAACGTCGGTCACACGCTTCCAACCATCACCCAGGCCTTCATTTTCACGTCCATCATCCCGGTTGACGTGCTGACGCTCTTCGCGATGATCGCTGCCGCTGTGCTCGGCGCCTGGCTGGGCGCCGGCATCGTCGCGGGCTTCTCCAAGCGTAAGGTTCAGATCGGGATGGGATCGGCGCTGCTGGCCGCGGCCACGTTCATGTTCATGCGGCAAATGAGTCTCTTTCCGCCCGGCAGCGAGGAAATAGGGGTTCGAGGGCTGACGCTCCTCGTCGCGGTTGCAGGGAATTTCGCGCTCGGGGCCTTGATGACCCTGGGCATCGGCCTCTATGCGCCCTGCATGATCCTCGTGAGCCTGCTCGGGATGAGCGAGCGAACGGCGTTTCCCATCATGATGGGTTCTTGCGCGTTCCTGATGCCTGTAGGCAGTCTCCGATTCGTCCGGGAGCAGGCCTACAGCCTGCGGAACGCGCTCGGATTGACGCTGGGTGGCATCGTGGGTTCGTACGTTGCCGGGAAGTTCTTTCAGGAGCTGGATATCCGAACGGTCCGCTGGCTGGTGATCGTGGTGGTCATCTACACGGGCGTGACGATGCTGGTGTCGGCGGCGACCGACAAGGGGAAGGACTGACCCCTGCTCGGCCTTATCGCCTCATAACCCGATCAAATAATTCGGCGCCGGGAATCGCCTGTAGAATTTCGGCAGAACACCCGTCATACCCAAGGAGCTTCCGCATGCGTGCCGACCGATCTGGCCTCGCGGCGATTCTGGTTGCCGTCACCCTCACCATCCCCCTGCCGGCGTTCGCGCAGGGCACCATAGCCGACTACCAGCGCGCGACCGCGTTGCGCGAGAAGTACCAGGCGCTGGCGCTCAACGTGCCCGAGGCGTCGACGTGGGTCGAAAAGACGACCCGCTTCTGGTATCGCAAGTCGGTCAAGGGCGGCAGCGAGTTCGTGCTGGTCGATGCGGCCACGCAGCAGAAGAGCGCGCCGTTCGATCACGCGCGTCTGGCCACCGCGCTGACATCGGTGGTCAAGCCGGAGAAGCCGTATACAGCGGTCACGCTGCCATTCAACACGTTCACGTTCGTCGACAGCGATCGGGCGATCGACGTCAACGTCACCACCACGACCTGGCGATGCACGTTGGCCGACTACACGTGCAAGACGGATCCGCCCGGCGGACGGGGCGGACGTGGGGGCCGCGGAGGTCGCGGCGGGGGCGGGCTCGGCGGGCCTGTTCGGGCGGAGTTCGACATCAACGGCTTCGAGCCGCGTGAGTCGCCCGACCACAAGCTCGAGGCGCTCGTCAACAACTACAACGTCGCGATTCGCGAGAAGGGCAAGACCGCGGTCACGCTGCTGAGCACCGACGGGTCAGACGGGGGCTACTACGATCCGAATTCGCTCGTGTGGTCGCCCGACTCCAGGAAGCTCGCGGTCTACAAGGTCAAGCCGGGCTACCGTCGGTACGTTCACTACGTCCTGTCCTCGCCCGAGGACCAGCTCCAGCCGAAGCACTCGACGCTCCAGTATGCGAAGCCCGGTGACGTGCTGGACGCCGAGAAGCCCGTCATATTCCACGTCGACACGAAGCAACAGCTGTTCGTGGACGACGGGCTGTTCCCGAACGCCTATGACGTCACCAACCTCGTGTGGCGCAAGGACAGCAGCGCGGTGACGTTCGAGTACAACCAGCGCGGCCACCAGCTCTATCGCGTCATCGAAGTCGACGCCGCGACGGCGAAAGCACGCACCGTCATCAGCGAGGAACCGAAGACGTTCTTCAACTACTCGGGGAAGAAGTACCGGCTGGACGTCCAGGACGGCAAGGAGATCATCTGGATGTCCGAGCGCGATGGCTGGAACCATCTCTACCTGTTCGACGGCGCCACCGGCACGCATGAAGAACCAGATCACGAAGGGCAACTGGGTGGTCCGCAACGTGATCGGCGTCGACGAGGACAAACGGCAGATCTGGTTCAGCGCGAGCGGCATGTATCCCGGCAAGGATCCGTACTTCGTCCACTACTACCGGATCAACTTCGACGGCACGGACCTCACGACGTTCACCAAGACCGACGCCAACCACGTCGTCAACTTCTCGACGGATCGCTCGTTCTACGTCGACACCTACTCCCGCGTCGACCAGGCGCCGATCTCGGAGCTCCACCGCGGCGATGGTTCGCTCGTGACCCAGCTCGAGGCGCCCGACATCGCCGAGCTGCGGAAGGCGGGCTGGAAGCCGCCGGAAGTGTTCACCTCAAAGGCGCGCGACGGGAAGACCGACATCTGGGGCGTCATCTACCGCCCGAGCAACTTCGATCCCGCGAAGAAATATCCGGTGATCGAGAACATCTATGCGGGGCCGCAGGGATCGTTCGTCCCGAAAGGCTTCTCGGCGTTCCACGCCATGCAGGCGACCGCGGAGGTCGGCTTCATCGTGGTGCAGATCGACGGCATGGGCACGAGCAACCGTTCGAAGGCGTTCCACGACGTCGCCTGGAAGAATCTCGGTGACGCCGGTTTCCCGGATCGCATCCTGTGGCACAAGGCCGTCGCCGCGAAGTATCCGTACTACGACATCACGCGCGTCGGCATCTACGGGACGTCGGCCGGCGGACAGAATTCGCTCGGCGGACTGCTCTTCCACCCGGAGTTCTACGACGTGGCTGTCTCGTCGGCCGGATGCCACGACAATCGCATGGACAAGATCTGGTGGAACGAACAGTGGATGGGATGGCCGCTCGGCCCCGAGTACGCGGCCTCGTCGAATGTGGACAACGCGAAGAACCTGCAGGGCAAGGTGCTGCTGGTCGTCGGGGAGATGGACAACAACGTCGATCCGGCATCGACGTTCCAGGTCGTCAACCAGCTGATCAAGCACAACAAGAACTTCGATCTGCTCGTCATCCCGGGCGCGGGCCACACGTCAGGCGGCGCGTACGGCGATCACAAGCGCTACGACTACTTCGTGCAGCACCTGCTGGGCGTCAAGCCGCCCGACTGGAAGGACCTCGAGGCCAAGACGACGCCGACGACGACCTCGTCTGGCGGCCAGCGGTAGAAGATGATTGCAGACTGCGGATTGCCGATTGCGGATTGCCATTGCGGGTTGGGGATTGGGGATTGATTGGAGATTGGGGATTGATTGGAGATTGCGGATTGATTGGAGATGCGGATTGATGCCGTGAAGACTCGCGGATCGACGCAGGACGTGAGGAAATACCGGTGGCAACCGAGATAGTCAAAACCGGAAGATGGCGAGGGTATTGATGGATGTCGCTTGAGACGGCTTGGATGTAAAGGCCGTAGGCGGACACTACGGATTGGGCTTCGAGTCGTTCTTCGTCCGCGCGACGGCCTCTTCGAGCAGCGCGAACGGTGAGGCCGGCGTCGCGCTGAAGATCCGTGACTGCCAATCCTGGACGAGGGCATCGACAAGCAGGAACAGCGCGAGTCCCTCGTCCTGCGACCAGTACCTGCGATTGTCGCGCACGAGCTTCAGCGCTTCGAGCTCGTTCCCGCCGGCGCGTACCTTCATCAGGCGGAACGCGGCCCACTGCCCTACGCCCTCCATCGTCAGAAACAGGCTCTCGAGCTCTTCGTACGCCTTGTTCTGACCGCTGAAGTAGCGGGCCTGCCGCTGCCTGGCCATCTGGAGCCCGCGACTCGTGAGCTCGAGCCGCCTCGCGGGTTCGGGAGCCGCGGCCGCGCGATAGAAGAGATCGCGCTCCTTGTTGAACGCCGCCTCGAATCCTGGCGCCCGCTTGAACTCCGCCTGCACGACGTCGTCGTTGATCGGATAGACCAGCTCGTTCTTCCGGGCGAGGTCGCGCACCTGGCGGTTGATCGGGAGCAACAGCCGGGTGTGGGTCATCTCGTGGCTGAAGACGCCCTGGAGGTATTCGGCTCGCGTGCGGGCGCTCACCTCGCGGGACTGCCAGACCGACGGCATGGCCATGACGAAGAACGCCGCGCGACCGTTCCGATAGAGCGACGTGCTCGCCTTCATTTCGACGGTGATCGGCACGCCGCTCGGCAGGAGGACGGTGCCCTTGTGCGGCACCGCGCGGACGGGCACCGGGGCGCCGGCGAACGTCAGCGTCGTGTTGACCGGCACGGACGACGCCTCGAGCGACGGCTCTGGCGCGAGATGCCACACGCACGCCGCGTCGAAGAGGACGATCCACGGGAGCGGCATGGGATCGAGTCGCAGGAACTCCTTGCTCACCTGCGCCCATCCGTCGAGCGCGCGTTGAATCCAGTCGACTTCGGGTGTGGTGAAGCCACAGGTCCGCGGATCGGCAGAGGTCGACTGCGACGTCGACACGCCGGACGTCAATCCAAGGGTTGTCGCAATCAGAAGGCTGGCCGCGATCGCGTGACGGATGATCCGGCCGGCCGATCCGGCTTGACGCAGAAGGCCTCTCCCTGTGTGGGCTCAAGTCTATCAAACCCCTCGAACCCCAGGGAGGATGGCGCTGCGCTACATATCCGCGCTCAGGACGGTTACGGGATTGACGCGCGTGGCGCGCAGGGCGGGGATGAACGCCGCGGCCAGGGCAGTTCCGGCCAGGACCAGCGCGACGAGCAGGAACGATCCGTTCTTTGAGCACCGGGTAGGGCCATTCGCGTACATTCGCGGACCGGATCGGCCACAGGCGCAGAGCGGTCGACCGCGAACTCGGCGGCCCACACGACTATGCGAGGCTCGCGGCAAGACGCTCGCGGGTAACGCCGAAGGCTTGCAGCAGATTCGTGGCGGTCGACTCCTCATTCTGGAGTAGAGCCAACAGGAGATGCTCGGCACGAACCTCGGCACCACCCAGGATGTCTGCTTCCCTCACTGCCCGGAAGAGCACCGCCTTGCAATGCAAATGCAGAAGGCACCCTCATGAAAACCGTGAAACCGGCAGTCGAGGTTGCCAACCTGACACTGACAACCAAACGGGAAAACAACTACAGACGTCAATTGACTTCGGCGGCTTTACCGAGCCGACAGAAGTCGTCTCATTTCGCTATTCCCGAAACTACGCACCATCCCTTGAATCGTGATGCCGATTACCGGTACCCGGAAACAAGTCCGCCGGTAGCCCGCAAGCGTCAAAGGTGTTCGGCCCTCTGCGTCAGCCTCATGGACGTGGGCGCCCGCATTAACCAAGATTCGAACCGTGCCGAGTCTCTTGGGGCCACCCAACACGGCGTGCGCGAGAGCGGACCGACCGAATATATCTCTCGCGTTGACATCGGCTCCTGCACCCAGCAGAGCGACCGGGGCGGGTGTTGAAGTGGAGTTCCGCGGGGGCGAGCGCCTCACGATTCACGAGGGCACGTCGACGGACCTGGTGCGCGCGGTGGTCCTGGCGCTGCGCGCCGCGTGCTGACGATCTCGCCAGCGGTCCGGATCTACGTGGCGACTGGTGCGACGGATCTGCGGCGCTCGATCGATGGGTTTGCCGCAGTGGTACGCGCCCGCTTCGATCTTGACCCGTTGTCCGGTCATCTGTTCTCGCGTACCTCAAAGACGTGCTGCTGCGCGTCGCCAGCAGGTCGGTGCATCTCCCCGATGGTCGCTCTGATGCGTGTGCAGATCTACGACGCAGGAGCAACTGCGCCGTTTGCGGGCGTGGCGCTCGATGAATCCAATCCGCATCCTGCCGTTCGATGTGCGTTCGGCGAGCAACGACAAAACGAAGCCGAGACTCGGCGCTGGACTTCGCGGCGTCGTGTTTTTGTTCGTAGTATCAGTTTGTGCGGAGAGCGTCGGAAGCGTCGAGACGACGCAGCCTCAAGGCGGCGGACAATCCCGCCAACGCTGCACACGCTAACATCGTTGTCGCCACGGTCCCATATGTCAGAGGGTCAAGCGCACTCAACCCCACGAGGAGTGAAGTCAAGAGCCGAGCAACTCCGGCCGCAAAACCAACTCCTACGGCAACGCCGATCGAAACTGGAAACAGCGCGGCAGCGACGCTGTGCAATATCACATCCCGCCGAGTCGCGCCCAACGCAAGACGTATTCCGAACTCGTATTGTTGCGACTCGGCCAAGTATGCAACCAGCCCAAAGACACCACCCACGCCGAGAATCAGCGCCACGAGGCCGAACCCCGAGAAGAACCAGGCCCCGAGCCGCTGCGGTCCCAAATCGCGCCCGACAATTTCCCGCCCTGTTTCGACTTTCACCCACGGCGCATCGGGGAGTGCCTGCTGGATCACCTTCCGAACGGTATCAACGAGGGCTGTCGCGTTAGTGGCGCGTAAGACGAAGTGCGGCTCGATCCCGAACGCCTCTTGTCTTACAGTAATCAGTACGCCTGCAGCTGGCCGAGAAAAGGATCCAAAACAGAAGTCATCGGCTATGCCAACGACGACGTAACTGCCGTCCCGCCCGCCTTCCTGCACAGACAGAATTTGACCAAGCGGATCTTCACCTGGCCAGAGACTTTCAGCCAGCGCCCCGGTGACTACCGCGGGCAATGGACTCGCGGTTGCATCTGCGTCGGTCAACCCGCGCCCGAGCAGCATCGGCACACCGATCGTTCTCAACAGCTCGCCCCCCCAAACATGCGCCCCAGGAGCAACTCGCGTCGCCGTCGTCCAGTCTGGATGACTTGCGACGCAGTCAATGTAGTTGCTTGGTCCAAGCCAATGGGAGACATCCCTTCCGCAACCGCATTCACACCAGGCACTGCGCGGAGTGCTTCTAGTGTTCGAGTTGCTGCGCTCTCGAATAGCCTGTAACTCCGAATCGATTGGGCCGATGGCTCTCAGTGGAGATAGTGTCTGCAAGGTGACGAATAATGTGCGGTCTACGTCGAAGCCTGAGCCCAACCTCAACCCGCGAGCAACAGTACCGCACGAATAGTCCAGCGACCACGAGAACGACGATCGCTGCAGAGACTTGAAATGCCAGGAGAGTCTGACGCACGCGTCGTGAGTTGGCTGGAGATGTGGCCGAAGATCCGCCACCATCTCGAGTGCTAGATTGAGCCGCATGGTGCGCCGCATTGGTAATAGTGCCGCAAGGACCAGCGTGAGAACCGTGGTCAAGACGGCCACCCCCAGCACGCGGCCGTCTATCGACAAATTGAGTCGACCCAAGTTCACCCCCCCTGGGAGGTTGAGCGCTGGAAGGGTCCGTAAGCCCCACACAGCAACCAAGAGGGCACCCACTGTTCCGCTGACCGTCAGTATCGCCAGCTCTCGAGATAGTTCCGTCGCTATCCGTCGGCCAGAAGCACCCAGCACCGTCTTGATCGCGAGCTCACGACGACGACGCTCATAGTGCACCAGCACTAAAGACATGAGTGTGGCACAACCGCCCAGCAGCACGAGTACGGCCAAACTGGCAACGACCGAAAGGACCCCTGTCTCCCGGATCATGATGGTGTGCGACTCTGGCGTGCCGAATGCGTGGCTCAAAGGGACAATGGCAAGCCGTTCCCAAAGGCGACGGTGACGCTCGTCAACATGCGTCTCTTGGAATCGACGTGAAGCATCGTGGACGCTCTGGCCCGGATGCAAGCGGCCGAACACCATGAGCGGCAGGAGGCTGCTTTCCGGTCGGCGCGAGGCTCGCGGGATGAGAGTCGTCGGAATCCAGATGTCCACCATCTCGCCACGGCGCGCACCCTGAAAATCAGGTGGGGCGACGCCGATGATACGGAGGGTGAACGGTGTGCTCGTCACCAGAGCGCCGATTACCTCGGCCCTTCGGTTAAACTCGCGGGTCCAGAGGCGATCGCTAATGATCCCCACCGGTTCGGCGCCTTGTCGGTTGTCTTCCGGCGTGAAATCGCGTCCGCGAATCGACAGCCCGAACAACCGGAAATACTCCAACGTGACGCCCAGCGTCTCGACCTGACGCTGAACACCAGCCAGAGCTATTCGCGGTTGAAGGCCCGCCTCACGGTCGCTGGTGATGACCTGACCGGCGGTCGCCTCGAACGCGCGCCACGCCGGCCCTTCGATTCTAAAAAAAGCTGCGTCGCCGGGAGGACTGCTGCGGACAACGACGACGAGGCGATCGGCCGCAGAAACGGACAACGGCCTCAGCCACAGCGCATTCACTATTGTGAACACGATGAGATTGGCGCCTACAGCGACCGCAAGAGTGCCGGTTGATAGTCCTGATTAGCTGCGATGTCGGGAAATCCATCTCCACATGGAGACCGCCCGTCTCGCCCGCATACTATTCCTCTGGGAGGGCTAGCTTAGCAGCAGGGGATCCATAGGTTTTCCCCAACTCTGCCATACTAAAGCGGCCGCAAAAGCTAACATCAACACCGTCGAGCCTAACTCAAACGCTGAGCGCCACGGTGGACGTGTCGATGGGTGTCTTCATTACTACTCACAATGCCTCCTCCCGTACCACGATCAAGAGACTCCATAGTGGTGTCGGGTCGACTCGCGCAGCGCTTCTCTAACCGATTGCTGCTTGCCGCCCAGCACACCGATGAAGTACGGGCTGCCAACAGATTAGTCGCAGTAGCGTGTGCGGATAACGCCATACTCAATGACTAGGCTAGCGTACAAGCAGCCGCCATGCTCCAGAAACAGTAACTGAGTAGTTCGCCCACAACCGTCACCATGACCGTTGTGACGTTCCCAACATGCACAGGTGCAACTTCAATCTGTGCGTGTATTGTCTCGACTGGCGTATGCCTGAGTACGCCTGGACTGACTGACGAAGAGCCAGCGTCCGCCTCCCGCAGGGAGTTCCAGTTCCATCTCAGTTGACAACTAGACAGTTCACCCCGGGCACGGCGTCGAGGTAAGCACCTGAATGGCAGGCCTACTAACAGGACCTGGGACACCAGCACATAGCGTATTGTTGCCCATCAATCCACTCGCAGTGACTAGCGTAAAAACAGCCGGTGCAGGCTGAACTATAACATTCAGAGCCATTGGACGCCCAGTAATATCCAGGAGGGTTGGGGCACTCCCAGCAGCCGCCATGTCGGACACTGCATCTGTGCGCGTATTGGCTCACTGGGGGTATGCACGAGGACGCTGACTAGCATAACGAAGAACGTGCAGCGTCTGATTCGAAATAGGGAGTTCATGTTCCACCTCAACAGACACTCAAGGGTTAGCCTCGCGCCGCGACGACAATCATGGCCTCTGGTTGCCATCTCCGTTCCGTAGGCCACCGCAGGCTGCGTCAAGAGCCCACCGCCACTGTATGGCGATCACCTGAACAATGCGTGCGGATTATTGACTCTGCGTGCGTCGGCGCGGGGGCCCGCGGGAACGTCAGCGGTTCTTCGTCGCGAAGAGACTCATGCTTCACGAGAGATGACGTCCAAGGCCAACCTTCGATAGCCTCCCGGAGTGATGCCGAAGAGCTGGCGGAACTCGCGATCGAATTGGCCCGGGTGCTCAAAGCCGAGCCCGTGCGCGATCGCAGCTACCTGCTCTCCAGTGTCTTCGAGCCTTGTAACGGCGACCTTCATCGTGAGTGCGCGCCGCCACTCCCGGAACCCGAGGCCGGTTTCCTTCAAAAACAGACGTCCGAGGTGCGCGCGGTCGATGGCAACCTCATTCGCAAGACCGAGTTGGGCCGCCAGGCTCGCCTCGGACGTCCTGACACCGCGAGCGATAGACGCCTCGAGCCTTGTCAGGGCCTGGACAACCCTTGAATCGGTAGGCCCCCGTGCCGCAGCGGCTTCGGCCAAGGAGTTGCGAGCAAACTGGATTACGGCGGCGAGCTGATCTTCTTTGGCGATATGCAAACGCAACACGGCCTGGGCGCATGCGAGAAAGCACGGCACGCTCAGTCCGGGATCTGTCAGGGCGCGACAGAGAACGCCTAGGAGTTGTTGCTTCGTTTCGTTTCGCTTCGTTGTGTCGCATTGTGTTGCGTCTGTAGCCCTTGCGAGTCGCCCTACAGCTTCGAGCGCCCCGAGCACCCGGCGAACGACTGTCGACTCGGGGTTCCCCGCCGACCTTGCCTCGACCTTTTCGGAAGTGCGCGCCAACGCGATGGCTCGCTTTGCCGTATCGATTAGCCGTGCCAGGGCCGCGACAAGCTCAGCACCGGAAATCGGCTTCTGCCTGAAATCCACGACACCCAATCGGCCCGCGGCGAATGCCGAGGCGATGTCTCCGTAGCCGGTCAGCACAAGAACGGGACACGCCACTCCGATGTCGCGCAGCCGCTCGAGCACGGCGAGCCCACGGATGTCGGGCAGCCGCAGGTCCAGGATGATCGCGTCGTACGCGGTAGCCAGAGCCATGGCCAGACCAGACGCCCCGCAGTCAGCGGTATCGACACGGAATCCCCTCCGGGTGATAAGCCGCGCCAGTGGATGCCCGGCATCCACTTCGTCATCTATCCAGAGGATGCTGGCCCGGATTGTCTGGCGTACATCGCCGGATCCACGCAACAGGCGGTCGCCCCGAAAGTCTGGGGTGTCCTTGCTCATGCCTCCCTCCCAGGAGTCTTTTGCGGAGACGTGGGCAAGCCTTACCTGTGGTAACGACGGGGGAGGAGGAAGCGAACAGGAAAGAGGGAGTCGGGTTAGGCTTCCGCGCTCAGCGCGGTGACGGGATTGACGCGCGTGGCACGCAGGGCGGGGATGAACGCCGCGACAAGGGCGGTCCCGGCCAGGACCAGCGCGACCAGCAGGAACGTCGCGGGATCGAGCGGGCTGACCTCGAACAGGAGGGTGCCCAGGACCTGCGTGAGCGCGGCCGTGCCGGCGACGCCGATGGCGATGCCGATGGTGGTGAGGAGCAGCGCGCGCCTGCCGATCCAACGCATCACCTCGGAGGCATCGGCGCCGAGCGCCATCCGGATCCCGATTTCACGCGTCTGCCGCGCGACGGCGTACGACATCACGCCGAAGATGCCGAGCGCGGCGAGCACCAGCGCCGCGGCGGCAAAGCCGGTGAGCACGCGGGTCGTCGCCCGGTTCTGGCTCAGCGCCGCGCCGACGAACTCGTCGACCGATTTCACGTCGAAGAGCGGGCGCTCGGGTGCGAGCTCTGCCGCCAGCGTCCTGAGCGGCGCGACGAGCTGCGCGGGAGCGCCTTCCGTCCGCAGAACCACGCGAAGACCCATGCCCCACCGCGGAAACGTCTGCTTCGCCGGGACGTAGACCTGGATGCGCGACGGCGTCTTCAGCGCGTAGTGACGCACGTTGCGCGTCACGCCGATGACGGTTCGATAGATCGGAACTTTGCTCGTATCGACGTCGAACGTCAGCCGCTTGCCAAGGGGATCCTGGCCGGGCCAGAAGCGTGCCGCCATTGTGTCGTCGATGATGGCCACCAGCTCCGATCCGACGCGATCGGCCTCAGTGAAGCCGCGACCTCTGAGGATCGGCACGCCCAGCGTCGAGAAGTACTCCGGCGAAACGACGTTGTAAAGGACTGACGCGCCCTTCGATGGCTCGACAGGAACTCCTTCAGGGTGGACGAGGAGCTCCCACGATCGCTCCGACAGCGGCAGGAGCAGCGCGAGCGCGGCCGAACGGACGCCCGGCAGCGCCGCTGCGCGCGTGCGGAGGCGATCGTAGAACGCCAGCCACTCCGCTGCCGTCGGTTCTCCGGCGTAGTTCGGGCTGAGCGCCGCCGAAAGAATGTTCTCGATCGCGAAGCCCTTGTCCACGTTCGTCAGACGATCGAGGCTTCTGATCATGAGCCCTGCGCTGACGAGCAGCACGAGCGCGAGCGCGACTTCGGCTACCACGAGCGCTTCGCGCAGGCGGCCGTGGCCCCGCTCCGTGGTCCGCGTTCCCCCGAGCGAGCCGCTGGTGCCGGCGCGCGCCAGCTTGACGGCCGGTGCCGCGCCGAACACGAGTCCGGTCAGCAGCGTTATGCCGAGACCCCAGACCACGATGCGCGCATCGACGTGAATGCGTGATACGGAGCATGCCGGGAATGTCGGCGGCGACAAACGGAATGAGCGCGCCAACCGTGAGGTAGGCGAGACCGAGACCCAGCGTGCCGCCGACAATCGCGAGCACCATCGCTTCGGTGACGAGCAGACGCGTCAGGTCACGGCCGGTCGCGCCAAGCGCGCTGCGTACGGCCAGCTCTTTCTGGCGGCCTTCCCCGCGCGCCAGCAGAAGGTTGGCCACGTTCGCAACGGCAATCAGGAGTACGAACCCGACCGATCCCATCAGGACCCAGAGCTGGCGACGCACGTCGCCGACGAGCAGGTCCTGCAACGATTGCAGTTCCGGACGCGCCTCCTGCTGCCCTTCCGTCGCGCGCAGCTCCTGCCATACGCGATCGAGATCCGCTTGCGCGTCGACCAGCCGTACGCCCGGTTTCAGACGGGCGTGACCGCGCATGCCAAAGCCGGTGCCGCGATCGTCCCACGGCACGTCGAGCGTCGACATCGGCATGTAGACCTGGACTTTGGGGTCCGGATATCCGGCACCGGCTGCGAGAACGCCCACGATGGTGTAAGGACGTCTGCCGAGGACGAGGGACTGCCCGACGATTGCGGGATCCTGGCCGAGCGCCTCGGTCCAGAACTGATGACCGACGACCACCACGGACTCGCCACCCGCCTGCGCCGGCGTCTCAGCAGCCGTCAGCGCTCGACCCATCGCTGGCGTCAGGCCGAGGGTCCCGAAGAAATCTCCGGCGACGGCGGTGACGCTCACGCGCTCGGCGGGCCCGCGACCCGTCATCGCCTGCGCCCATGGCGCCGATCCGGCAAACGATTCGAACACGCGGTTGCGATCGCGCCAGTCCCGGTAGTCGGGCACGGAGATCGACGCCAGGAATCCCGTATGACCCCGGCCGTCGATCGTGACCTGTCGATCGGGGTCGCGGAACGGAAGCGGCCTGAGCAGTACGGCGTCGACGACGCTGAAGATTGCGGTGTTGGCGGCGATCGCCAATGCGATCGTGAGGATCGAGACCAGCGCAAAGCCCGGTCGCCGGATCAGCGAGCGTACCGCGACGACCGCATCAAAGTAGAACGACATCCCGATCCTCCTGTCGACGCGCTCCGCGTGCTCGCGTCACGCGCAACAGGGGTTGGACGGCCGGAAGCGTCAGTTCGTTGGAATCGCGTGCAGTTTACTGTTTGCCGCCGGCCGTGACTTTGCCTTTTCTTGCCGCCACGAGCGCGTCGAACTCGTCCGGCTCGAGATAGGTGACGTCCACCCAGGCGTGCGCCATCTCGTCCACGGTGCGGTCTCCCCATCCGACCCACTGGCGCGGATCCGGGTTGTTGGGATTGTTCGCGGTGTTGTCGTGCCACGCAGTGAAGACCAGGACGGTCCCCTTCGGGACGAGCGGGGCCACGTGGTCCGCGTAGATGTAGTTCACGTGCCAGTTCCACTGGAAGTTGTTCACCGCGCTCAGCACTTCCTTGCGGCCGTCGGGATAGACGGCCTCGAGCGACATGGCCTTGCCGCGCATGTGCATGTGCGGCTGGAAATTCTCGATGCGGGCTGGGGCCTGCATGACGTAGAAATTCTGCGTCATCGCGACCTCGCCGGGCGGGATGTCCAGCTCGGAACCGCGGCTGACGTCGAACATCCGCAGCACCGTGCGGTGCTTCGGCACGACGCCCTTCGGATACAGGTAGATGCCCAGCTCGACCTGGTTGTCCTTGATCTCGCGCCCGATCGCGAACATGTGGATTTCCCAGCGGATTCGCGCGCCCGGCAGCAGGAGTTTCCCCGCGTCCGCGTTGAAGACCTCACCGACCTTGCCGACCGCCCATTCCATGAAGAGCCCCGGCCCGCGCTGCACGTCGTGCGCGCTGTGCGCGAGCCCGGTGATCCCGTCCTCCGGCTGCTCGAGCGTCGTCAACACGTGATGGACGATGCGGCGGCCGTCGGGAAACGACGGCTTGATCTCGATGGCGCGCACCCAGCGAGCCTCGGTGAGCCCGGTCTCGCTCACGGGCCGGAACCACTTGTCCTGCGTGCGCTCCGGCAGCGTGTACGGCGGCGATTTGATGACGATGTCCGGTTGTCCGAATTCCTTCGCCAGCTGCCAGCCGGTGGGATCGGGGAATTTGGCCGGCGGCGGCATGTCCTTGGAATCACCTGGCACGGCGCCGCCATCCACCCACTTGACGATCGTCGCGACCTCGTCGTCAGTCAGGCTCCGGTCGTTCTTGAACTCGCGGATGCCCATGTTCTTGTCGAGATGCCACGGCGGCATGACGCGCGCGGCGACCCGGTTCCTGATTGGACCCGCATATTCCCTGGCGTCCTCGTACGTGATGAGCGGCATCGGCCCGATCGAGTTCGGCTGGTGACAGATCTGGCACTTCTGCTGAAGGATTGGCGCGACGTGCTTCGAGAAGGTCACGCGCTCCTGCGTGGGCTTCGTCGCGGCCGCCTGCTGGCCGACGGCCGATAGTCCAACGAGCGTCAGCACGCTCGCGGCGAGCGTGAGGCCGACGCTGGCGAATCTCCTGTCTGTCATGTCTGCCATGGCGAGCACCTCAATCCGGGCTCACGGCTCACGATCACTTTCACGAATCCGTTGGTCCAGCAGCACTGCGCGTGACCCGCGTTGGCGACGCCGGACGCGTCGTTGGCGCGGACGCGGACGAGGTACTCGCCCGGCTTGCTGAACGAGGCGCTCGTCGTCGACTGGCCCCCGGCTGCGTCCACGCGCGCGGTTGGCGGCTTGAAGGTGACGGTGCCGGGGCCCTGATGCTTGAACCACGTCAAGACTACCGGCATCGCGGTCCTGCCGGTGCCGGCAATGCTGGTCGCGCTCTTCCCATCGTCAGCGGCCCAGACGCCGACCGCGAGCGGTTGGCCGACCGTCGCCTTCAGCGGTCCTGCGGTCAGGCCCAGAGGTCCACGGCATTCGGGTCCACCTTCGGTGAACTTGATCACCGGGGGCGTGTTGCCGGAGCCCGCCTCGCCTTCGAGCGCATCAATCTGCCAGTTGGGATGCAGGCGGCCCGGAATCGCGAACGTCGCGCCGCGGACTTTCAAGGTCCACACGACCTCCTTCTGTCCGAAGTCGGCGGGCACTTTGATCGCGAAGACTCCCCAGTGACGGCGCGGCTGGAACTCCGTCGGCTGACCCTGGTTCTGATCGCCGGGCCCGACGAAGTTGTTCGGGCCAATCGGGATCTCGACGACTTCCTCCGAGTTCCGGTTGAAGTAGCCGAAGGCGATGCTGAAGGTGCCGTCCGAATTGCGGTACCAGCCCTCGAACACGGGGGTGACCGTCTGGCCCGAGGACTTGACGCCGGAGAAGGGCAACTGCGCGCGGAGCGACGCCCCGGCACTCATCGTGGCCAGCACGAGCCCCGCACTGACGACGAACCGTGAAATACGCATTTCTCGCGCGGCGCCCGGACTTCTATCCGGCTAAGCCGACCTACAATGCCGGACGGAGGCACTGCCGGACCAGCTGCTCGTAGGCGCCGACGGCGGCGTACAGCTCGTCGAGGCGAACGTGCTCGATGTCGGTGTGGGCGACGAGGAACGACCCCGGCCCGAAAAGCAACGGCGCGCCCCAGCGGTCGAGGAGCGGCACGTCGGTCGTGAACGGGAAGACCCGCGTCTCGAAACCCGGGACGGTATGCAGCCGGATCGGCGGCACGCGGAGCACTTCGTCCACCGCCACCAGCGCCTCGAGCGCGCGAACGCGGTCGAGGACGTCATCCGCCGATCCAATCGTACGAAACAGCACTTCCGCCGACGCGTGAGCCGGGATGACGTTGGGCGCGACGCCGCCGTCGATGACGCCAACCGTGTAATACGTCGACCCGAGGTGCGGATCTGCGGGCAGCGCCATCGTCCGCATCAAGACAAGGGCGTCAATCAGCTTGTCGATCGCGGATTCGCCCTGATCGGGCGCCGCCGAATGTGCGGCCCGCCCTCGAGCGCGCAGGCGGATGCGCAGCACGCCACGCGTCGCCGACGCGAGCAGACTGTCGGTGGGCTCGCCGTTGATCAGAAACTTCGACGATCCGGGCGCGATTCCATTCGCCGCGGCCGCGCCATCGCTTCCGCGCTCCTCACCCACCACGAACAGCAGCCCCACACGCCGTTCGCCCGACGCTCGCAACCGCTCGGCCGCCGCGACCTGCGCCGCGAGGATCCCCTTGGCGTCGCACGCGCCACGGCCGTACAAACGACCGTCTTCGACGCGGCTGGGGAAGAACGGTGGAACACAGTCGAAGTGGGTCGACAGGACGACGACGGGCGCGTCGAGCGTGGCAATGACGTTCGCGCACCCCCGAGCGACCGGCTGCATCGACACGGTGTAACCGAGCTGCCGCAGCCGATCGGCCAGCCACTGCCCCGCGATCTCTTCGCGGCCCGTCGTCGAATCGATGTCGATGAGCGCGCGCGCGAACGCGAGCGTGTCTACCGAATCCATTGTTCCAGCGCGGTACGTGCGTCGGTACGCTCGTCGCGATACTTGACGATGATCGGCGTCGCAACCGCCAGGCCCCACTGCCGCCCGGCGCCCGACGACACCGGCCGCGTTCCGGGCACGACGACGGCGCCTTCGGGGATGACGAGCGGCTGACCCGCGACGGGCTCGATGACTGCGCTCGTTCGGCAAGTCGTAAATCGGCGTCGAGCCGGTCAGTATCGTTCCGGAAGCGAGGACCGCGCGCCGCTTGACGATGGCGCCTTCGTACACGCCGCAGTTGCCGCCCACGAGCACATCGTCCTCGACGATCACCGGGAGCGCGCCGACGGGCTCGAGCACTCCACCGATTTGCGCGGCTGCGCTCAGGTGGACGCGGCTGCCAATCTGCGCGCACGATCCCACCAGCGCATGCGAATCCACGAGCGTACCGTCGCCGACCCAGGCACCGATGTTGATGTACATCGGCGGCATGCAGATCACGCCGCGACCGAGGTAGACGCCGTCGCGGACCGTCGATCCGCCCGGGACGACCCTCACCGACTGCCCGTCGAGCCGCTTGAGCGGCATCGTGTCCTTGTCGAAGAACGGCCACCGGCCGTGGTCCGCGGACATGTCCACGGTGACGCCGTACTTGAAGCCGAGCAGAATGCCCTGCTTCACCCACGCGTTCACCCGCCAACCAGACGCGGACGTGGCGTCCGGCTCCGCGGCGCGCACCTCGCCTGACGACAACGCGGCGCGCAGTCTGCCAAACGCCTCGCGCGCTTTCTCACGATCGACGGATTGACCGGCAGCGGTGACCGACTCGATCTCGTCCTTCAGCGTCATGAGGCAGCCGCCGGCGTCGCGAGCAGATGCAGCTCGCCCAACGCCTGACGGATCCTGGCGCGCGAAGGTTCACGCGGCGGGACCATCGGCAGACGGTACACCTCTTCGAGCAGACCCATGGCGGCCATCGCGCTCTTGACCGGTATCGGGTTCGACTCGACGAAATTGATCATCAGCAGATTCAGCAGCTCGTGGTGGATGCGGCGGGCGGCCGCGAAGTCGTTCTGCTCGGCCAGCTCCACCATGCGTGACATCCGATCGGGTACTTCGTTCGATACCACCGAGATGATCCCGCGTCCGCCGATCGCCATGAGCGGCAACGTGAGCGCATCGTCACCAGACAGGACGATGAAGTCCGGCGGCACGGCGCGGCAGATTTCGGCCATCTGCGTGACGTTGCCGGACGCTTCCTTGACACCCACGATGCCGGGGACGCCGCTGAGACGCACGAGCGTCGCGGGATCGACGTTGCATCCCGTCCGGCCTGGCACGTTGTAGACGATGATCGGGAGCCCGACGTCGCCCGCGATGGCGCTGTAGTGCTGAAAGAGCCCCTCCGGCGTCGGCTTGTTGTAGTAGGGCGTGACCGACAGGATGCCAGTCGCACCGGCCTGCTTCATGCGCAGAGCCGAGTGGATGACCTCCTTCGTGTCGTACCCGCCGGCGCCGGCCAGCACCGGCACACGGCCGGTGGCTTCTTCAACGATCGTTCGAACGACACGCACGCGTTCGTCCTCGGTCAGCGTGGGACTCTCGCCGGTGGTGCCACAGGGAACCAGAAAATGGATTCCCGCATCGATCTGCCGGCGCGCGAGCCGTCTCACCGCCGCATCGTCGACAGCGCGATCGCGCGTAAACGGCGTGACCATTGCTGTCCCGCATCCTGTCCATGGTTGTCGCATCTTCGTTCTGCCGTAATGTCTCGGTTGTCGGTTTTCGGTTTTCGGTTTTCAGTTTTCGGTTTTCGGTTTTCGGTTTTTTGGTTTTTGGTTCTCGGTTTTCGGTTTCGGTTATCGGTTATCGGTTATCGGTTTAGAAATGCTCAACTACGAACTGATAACCGAGACCCAAACAACCAAAACCGAACAACCGAGAACTAAACAACCGAGAACCAAAGAACCGAAAACCAAGAACCGAAAACCGAACCAAAAACCAAAAACCGACAACCGACAACCGACAACCGACAACCGGTTAGACCCCCAATACGTCCCTCATACTGAACCACCCACGCTTGCCGTGCACCCAGCGTGCAGCTTCCAGTGCACCTCTTGCGAAACCGCTGCGATCGCGCGCCGTGTGCGTGAGCGTAATCGTCTCGGCCGCGCTGTCGAAGCCGACCGTGTGCGTGCCCGGAATGGCACCAGCACGGGTCGACGCGACGTCGATCGGCGCATGATAGCCCGCGCGCTGCATGGCGTCGGCAAGCGCGAGCGCCGTGCCGGATGGCGCGTCGCGTTTCGCGCTGTGGTGCATCTCGTGGATCCACGCGCCAAACTCGGAACGGCCGGCGACGAGCCCTGCCGCGCGCTCCGCCAGCGCAACGAAGAGGTTGACGCCCAGCGCAAAATTCGGCGCCGCGACGACGCCTATCGGCGAACCCGCCAGTTCGCGACGCAACGCGGCTTCCTCGGCCTGCCATCCCGTGGTTCCGATGACCAGGCTGATGCCGCGTGCCGCCAGGGTCCGGGCGTTGGCGGGAACCGCTGCCGACACGGAGAAATCAATGGCGACGTCGGCATCGGCCCACGCGGCCGGATCGCCGGCGCTCCGGCTGCTGACGGTCCCGGCCACGGTGAGCCCGTATTCCGGGCTGAGCGACTCGATCATGCGGCCCATGCGGCCGTGCCCGACGAGCAGTATGCGGATCGACACTCAAGCCTCAGGAGAAAGCGCGGCGAACCACACGTCGTGCAAGCGGGCCATCGCCGTGGCCACGTCGCGATCGTGAATCACGAGCGTCAGGTTCCGGCGCGACGCCGCCTGCGACACCATCCGGACCGGCAGTCCGTCGAGTCCTGCCAGCACTCGGACCGCGAGGCGCGAGTCCGCCCGCAGATTCTCGCCGACCGCGCACAGCAGCGCCATCTCGCGTTCGACCGACACCTCAGCGAACTCGCGGAGCGACTCGACGATCTCATCCAGCCGCCGATCGTCGTCGATCGTCACCGACACGCTGACCTCTGAGGTCGTGACGACGTCCACGGCAGTTCGGAAGCGTTCGAAGACCTCGAATAACTGCCGCAGGAACCCATGCGCCATGAGCATCCGCGTCGACGTCACTTCAACGACGGTCACATGCCGCTTGCACGCGAGCGCCGCAATCGCCCGCTCGTTTTCCGGTGGCCTGGCCGTTATCAGAGTGCCTGGCGCGTCAGGTTTGCGACTGTTGAGAATCCGCACGGGAATGTTGGCCGCGACGGCCGGGAGGATAGTGCTGGGATGCAGCACCTTGGCGCCGAAGTACGCCAGCTCAGAGGCTTCCGCAAATGACAGATGAGGCACAACCCGCGGGTCGTCGACGACGCGGGGATCGGCGGTGAGCATGCCGTCGACGTCGGTCCAGATCTGGATTTCGTCGACGCCGAGCCCGGCGCCGACTATGGCCGCGGAATAGTCCGAGCCGCCGCGCCCCAGCGTCGTCGCCACTCCGTTGCGCGTGGCGCCTACGAAGCCGCCAATCACAGGTACCCGGCCTGCTCCAACGTGCGGAGCGACGTCGCGTTGAAGAGCGTCAGCGGTCTCCTTCGTCAGGGGGGACGCCGCCGTGTACTGGTCGTCCGTCACGACTGCGCGCCTGGCGTCGATCCACACCGCGTCGACGCCGGCCGCCTCGAGCGCTGCCGCGACAATGCGGCTGCTCAGGAGCTCGCCGGCCGACGCGACGCCGTCGAGCGATCGAGGCGACGCTTCCTGCAGGATCGACAGCGCGGTCAGCATCGAATGCAGTTCTTCGATCTGTGCCTCGATTTCTCGAGTCAGCTCGGGCAGCCGCGCCGCGGACGCGAGCGCGGAGGCCGCGCCGAGGTGCCGATGCCTCAACTCGTCCACGCCGGCAGCAGCCGGACGTCGATCGCCCGTCGCCGCGTCGTTCGCCAGCCGCAGCAACCGATCGGTCACGCCCGACATCGCCGAGACGACGACGATCGGCATCGACCGCTCGCGTGCGGCACGAACGAGCTCCACTACTCGTCGAATCGCATCGGCGTCAGCCACCGACGTCCCGCCGAACTTCATGACTTTTGTGGTCAAAGCGGTTCCGGTTCTCGGTTTTCGGTTTTCGGTTTTCGGTTTTTGGTTTTTGGTTTTTGCTTGTCGGTTGTCGATTGTCGGTTTCCGAACTACGAGCTACCGAACTACGAGCTACCGAGCTACGAGCTACCGAGCTATGAACTACCGAGCTACGAACTACCGAGCTACGAACTACCGAGCTACGAACTACCGAACTACCGAGCTACCGAGCTACGAACGAAGAGTCAATCCCCCTGCACGAGTCCGTCAGCGACCATCAGCTCCGCATTCAGAATCGCTGCCCCGGCGGCGCCGCGGACGGTGTTGTGGCCGAGTGCCACGAGCTTCACGTTGAGCACGGGGCAGCGGCGAATCCGGCCGACGGTTACCGTCATGCCGCCGCCGCGGTCGACGTCCAGGCGCGGCTGCGGGCGGTCGGCTGCCTCCAGGCAGACGATCGGATCAGCAGGCGCGCTCGGAAGGCCGAGCTCCTGCGGACGCCCGCGAAAGGCTGCCAGCGCCGCCCGGACATCGGCGGGTGTCGCGGGAGCGTCGAACGCCATCGAGATCGCCTCGGTATGGCCATCGACGACGGGCACGCGCGTGGTCGTGGCGCTGACGGTCACGGCATGCGGAGCAATCGCGTCATCGTGCATCACACCCAGGATCTTCTGCGTTTCGCTCTCGACCTTCTCCTCCTCACCGGAGATGGTCGGAATGACGTTCGCCAGAATGTCGAGTGACGGCACTCCGGGATAGCCCGCACCTGACACCGCCTGCAGCGTCGTGACCATCACGCGCGACAGTCCGAACTGCCGCAACGGCGCCAGGACGATGGATAAGACGACGGTCGAGCAGTTGGGATTGGTGACGATCGCGCCGCTCCACGAACGCTCACGGCGCTGCCGCGTTATCAGGGCCAGGTGATCGCCGTTGATTTCCGGAATCAGCAGCGGGACCGCGGGGTCCATGCGATAGCTTCTCGCGTTGCTGACGACGATGTGGCCGGCGGCGGCGAAGGCCGGCTCGATCTCGTTGGCAGCCGCGGCATCGAGCGCGGAGAACACGAGCCGCGGACCGCGGCCGGGCGTGCACGCATCGACGCGAAGCGATTTGACTGCGTCGGGGGGCGGCGTCGACAGCCGCCACTTCGACGCCTCTTCATACGTCCGGCCCTCGGAGCGCTCGCTGGCCGCGAGCCACGCGGTCCTGAACCACGGATGCTTGTCGAGGAGCCGGACGAACTGCTGCCCGACCATGCCGGTCGCGCCAAGGATCCCCACGTCGATCTGCCGTCTCGCTCCCGCGCCCGCGGTCGTCACGCTCATGGCTGAACTTCCCACAAATGAAAAAACCCGCCGGTCTGCTTGCAGCCGGCGGGTTCGTGTTGTTCGTTCGCGCTCTTTGCTCAGTTCAGGGCTTCGATCAGACGCGCGCGACTCACACCCCCGGCCTGCGGCCTCGCTTGACCCGCTTTCGACCGGCGATTCCGAGCATCCCACGCATGACGCGGCGAGTATAGCTTCTGCCCTGCATTGGGTCAATAATGCCTGTGAGGATCGTTCATGCGCACCGCAGCCCTGACCGCCGTCGCCAGCCTCAGCGTCATTGCTTATCAACCTCAGCCCGTCGAGTGGACGCCGCAGACGAGCGGCGTCACCGCGCGCCTTCGCGGCGTGAGCGCCGTCAGCGACAGCGTGTGCTGGGCAAGCGGCAGCGGCGGCACGGTCCTCCGCACGGTGGACGGCGGCGCGACGTGGCAGAAGCTGACGATTCCGGGAACGGACAAGCTCGACTTTCGCGACATCGATGCCATCGACGCACGAACCGCCTACGTCCTCAGCATTGGCGCGGGTGAGGCGTCGAGGATCTTCAAGACCGTCGACGCGGGCATGACGTGGAAAGAACAGTTCGTCAACAAGGACCCGAAGGCCTTCCTCGACGCGATGGCATTCTGGGACGCGAACAATGGAGTGGCGGTCAGCGACTCGGTTGACGGCCGCTTCGTCATCCTGATCACGAAGGACGGCGGACGCGTCTGGACGCACATCACGTCGGCGGCGCTGCCGCCCGCGTTGCCCAACGAGGGCGCGTTTGCCGCCAGCGGCACGAACGTCGCCGTGTTCGGGACCAATCACGTCTGGATCGGAACGGGCGCGTCCACGCAGTCGCGTGTCCTGCGATCGATCGATCGCGGCCGCACGTGGAAGATCGCCACGACCCCGCTGGCGTCCGGACCATCGTCGGGCATCTTCTCGATTGCGTTTCGTGACGCACGCAACGGGATCGTCGTCGGTGGCAACTACAGCATGGAGGGTCTGGCCGTGGACAACGCCGCCATGACGAGCGACGGCGGCGCCACGTGGACGCCGTTCAAGGGATTGACGGGATTTCGATCGGTGGTGGCCTATGCGCCAACCGTGAAGGGAGCGATCCTCGCGATCGGGCCGTCCGGCACCGACTATTCCGCCAACGACGGGAAGACGTGGACCGCAGCCAAGGGTCCCGGCTTCCACGCGTTCAGCGTCGCGCGCAAGGGGACCCTCGGCTGGGGCGTCGGCGAGAAAGGCGCGATCGCCCGACTACAGCTTCGCCTGCTTCCAACGTCCGCGCCTGAATAGCAGCGCGCTCACCACCGCCAGCGTCGAATACGCGACGGTCAGGGCAATGAACACGCCCAGGGGACCGAGCCCGGCGTGGACCGACAGCCACCACGCCAGCGGAATCTCCCAGAGCCAGAACACGAACAGGTTGATGACGGTCGGCGTCCAGGTGTCGCCGGCACCGTTGAACGACTGCGTGAGCACCATGCCGCAGGCATAGAACACGAAGCCGAGGCTGACGGTGCGGAGACACGCGACCGCGTAAGACAGCACCTGTGGATCGCTCGTGAACGCGCCGGCGATCGGTCCAGCCCCGATGAGAAACACGACACTTACGCTGCCGAGGAACAGCATGTTGTAGATGGCGGCGGTCCACACCGCGCGCTCGGCACGATCCGGCCGTCCCGCACCCAGGTTCTGGCCCACCATCGTGGCAGCGGCGTTGCTGATGCCGAACGCCGGCAGCAGCGCAAACAGGATCACGCGGATGCCGATGGTGTAGCCGGCCAGCGCGGCGCTGCCGAACACCGAGAGAATCCGGATCAGACCCACGTAGCTGGCGGTGCCGATCAGGATCTGGATGGTCCCCGATCCCGAGAGGCGGAGCACCGTCTTCATGATGGCCAGATCCAGCCGGAGATCGCTCAGCCGGATCCGCATGCGTCCGTGACCGCGCGCGAGCGTCACCAGCTGATACACCACGGCCGTGCCGCGGCCGATGTTGGTCGCGACTGCCGCGCCGGTGACACCCAGCGCGGGAAACGGGCCGAGGCCGAAGATGAAGCAGGGGCCGAGCACGATGTTCAGGATGTTGCCCAGCCAGAGCACGCGCATCGCGATGGCCGCATCGCCCGATCCGCGGAACACGGCGTTCAGCATGAACAGCATCACAATCGTGACGTTCCCCGCGAGCATCACGCGGGTAAAGCCGCTGCCCGAGCGGATCAGCTCGGGCGATCCGCCCATCAGGCGGAGCAGCGTCGGCGCGAGCGGTGCCGCGATCGCCGCGACCAGCACGGCCACGATCACACCCAGCACGATCGACTGCCCGGCCGCACGCGCGGCGCCTTCGGCGTCGCGCTCCCCCATCCGGCGCGCGACGAGCGCGGTCGCGCCGATGGACAGGCCCATCGCCGCCGTGTAGATCAGCATCAGCATCGACTCGGTCAGCCCGACGGTCGCCACGGCATCCGCTCCGAGGTGCGACACCCAGAACACGTCCGCGACGGCGAAGATCGACTCCATCGCCATCTCCATGACCATCGGAACCGCGAGCATGACGACGGCGCGGCCGACCGGCGCGGTCGTGTAGTCGATTCGCGAGCCGCGGACGGCTTCGCGGAGCGTTGCCCAGACACCCGAGGGGGCGGGTGGGCTCACGCCGGTGACGTCGAGAGAGCGTTCGGTGAACGTAGACATGACAATCCGCCAATCAATCGAAAATGCTCGCGCCACGGACCGTGACGAGCCGGAGCTCACCACGGAACCAGGTTCAGTCGGGGTCTTTACTGTCGGGAGAAACGAACAGCCGGTCTGGGAGTGACTAGCGGCGATCCGTCGCGAACGTCAGCGGGGACCCGATGTGGGTCGGTCGAATTCGCATGGGCTGTTCTCGGAGAAATACTGTAGCCGATCGGGAGGGGGTCGCGCAAGCTTCCGTGCTGTCCGTGTTGTCCGCGGAACTACTCGGGATTGATGTATCGATACAGCACCCGGATGAGCGCGTAGGCCTTCGGCATCGTGTCCGCGTCGAACGCGATCGTGTCGGGCGCCGGCCGGCGCATCCCGGGCAGGACCTCCGCGATCTGAGGAATGAGCGTGTCGTTCAGCTGCAGCTCGACCTTGTACGCGGGATCGCGCTTCGGTGTGATTCTCTTGGCCGCGGCGACCGCCTCACGGGCGGTTGCCTCGATGTCCTTGTGGACTTCCGCAATCGGGCGCAGCTCCACCGCCCGCGGATTGATCGCGCGTTTGACCGCCACGGTCCGAGCGCCCGTGGCGGACGCGGCGACCTGTTCGACCGCCACGTTGTCGCCCGTGATCAGCACGACGGGGACGCCATACCAGGCGGCGACCAGCGTGTTCAGGCCGCCTTCGCCAAGCGAACGGCCGTTGACCCTGACGTCGGCCACGATGCCGCTGCCCGTATGTGCGAAGAGCCCGTTGGGGCTGCCCGCCTGCGCGTGGTAGCCGATGAAGATGACCGCATCGAAGGTGTCGTCCAGCCCTTCCACCATGCCGTAGCGCTTGAAGCTGTGGCTGATGAGGCGCGCGGAGGGATCCAGATCCTCCAGCCGCAGGTTGCGCATGCTGCCGTGCGAATCGTTGACGATGATCTGGGTGGCGCCGCCGGCGCGGGCCCCGCGAATCGCGGCGTTGGTGTCGTCGGCCATCAGCTTCCGGGATCGGCCGTATTCCGCGCCCGTGGCCGACAGCTGATCGGACCCGGAAATCCCGCTGATGCCTTCCATGTCGACCGAGATGAAGACTTTCTTGCCGGTCTGACCCGTGACACCGGCCGCCACCAGCAACGCCATCGTAAGGCCGACCGCAACTCTCCGCATGCATACCTCCCACACGAGTCTGCTTCTGCCACACGCCCACGCGAGGGTGCGGCCTGAGCGCCCCGGATCAGCGCCGCTCCCGGGCGGCGCTGATGACGAATTCTCGATCGCCGCGCGTCCACGCGGCCCACGTCTCCTCGTCGGCCAGACCTGCAATCCGGCCGAGGACGAGTAATCCCGGCATCGCATGGCCCTGGCTTCTCCAGCGTGCCATGTCGACAAGTGGGATCATCGCCTGCGTCTTCAACGTCCTCAAGAGCTGAGGATCGCGGCGATCCGTGAGGCCAAGGAGTGCGAGCGATGCCTTGTTCCGGTCGCTCCAGATCGGCGAGCCGATGAGCCTGATGAACGGCTCGATGGGGATGACGGACGTCGCCTGAACCGGAGCCGCACGGGCTATGACGGACAGCGCGCGCATCGCAGCGTTGCGGACGTCCGCCGAGGAGTCGTTCATGCCGTAGACGAGGTCCTCGATGACGTCCTGCTTGTTGGCGGCGTACCCGAGAATCTGCGCCGCAAGAGTCCGGTGCGTGGCGTCCGACGAGTGGCGCAGGACGTCGCGCACGGGCGTCAGGTTGCGGGCGTATTCGATGAAGTGCTCCTGAACGGCACGCGCAGCCGGATCGTGCATCAGGCTGTGGCCCTTCGTGAGGTCTTCACCCCCGTCACCCCGCCGGACGGCCGCCATCAGGGCGTTCGTGAATGCGTCCCCGCTCTCGACCATCTCGGGCGGCAGGCGCGCCGATCCGCCGGGTGGCTCCCGAAAACTCAGCACTGGCGCGTCTTTCTCCTCGATCCCCACGTAGACGATGCCGCTGCCCTCTTCGCAACACACCAGATCGATGTGCGCGCGTCTCACGCCGGGGACCCTGGCGAGACGGCTCTCGGATTCCGCCAGAACCGCAGGACGCGCCGCGCCGCCGTAGACGACGCTGTCACCTTCCTTCACCCTCAAGGCGGAACGGGCCGCCGCCTCCGGTACTCGCCCCAGACCGTAGAAATCGACGATGCCGACGCGAAGGTTCTGGCCGCGCGGCGTTGCAGACATCAACGCGACCAGCACGACGACAGGAAGGTGACGCGTCATCCGGGAGACTCGGGAGCGTATCCTCACCGTACCCGCGACAGATGAAATTGAACGTGTCGCAGGGAAGACCGGAATCGACCAGCACCACGTCGGCGGCGAGATCCACTCGCGCGCCTGGCAGCTCTTTCGTGGCCCAGGTCGCGTGAACCGCCAGGTTGTCATCGGCCGCCACCGCAAGCCCATGGGCGGCCGGCATCAGTTTGCTTGCACGAGCGCACCACGGTGCGCACCGCGGGGCTTATGTTGATCGTGGTCTTCGTCGCACGTGCCGGTCGCTGACGCCGGCATCGCGCCCGATCTCCAGTTTCCGACGACGCCGCCAAGGTAACCCGCGAGCGCTCCTGTGAGCGCCGCAAGAATCATCACCACCGGCACGAGGCCGAGACTCGTGCTGAACACGGTTGCGTGCCCCTTCGGCGATAGCAGGAATTCCCGGGCGCTTTGAGCGCCGCTGTGCAGAAAGTCGTAGGTACTCGAACGGATACTGCCTGACCGAATCGAGGAAGGCGTAGGCGAGGGCGTACATCGACGCCGGAACAACGAGGCCCGCAATGGAGCCACCGAGCGCGCCAGCCGCGGCGCCCGAGCTCGCATGGCCGGTGTGTCGCGCGGCCAGGAGACCAGCGAGACCGCAGCAAGCGAAGCCCACGGCGCCCTTGACGTTATTCAGGACTATCCACACCGGCCGTGAAATGTCCGTGAAGAGGCTCGCTGCGACGAACGCGACGCCGACAACGGAGAACGCCGCACCGGCCCACAGTCCGCACTTCAGCCATGGACGCATCGCTCACCTCCTTTCGCTCCTGAACATTCATCGCAACCGCGGCCACCACCGTCCAACGCTCTTGCAGTACCGATCGTAGTCCTGCCCGAACATCCGTCTCAGCGTCGGCTCTTCGTACCCGATGACCAATGCCTGCATCGCCAGCAGGAACGCGACGGCATACGCGAGAAGACCGGGTGATTGATAGTAGATCGACGCGCCCAGCACTGCAGCGGTCGCGCCAATGTACATCGGGTTGCGCACGAAGCCGTAGGGTCCGCGGTCGACGAGCCGGCGGGGCGGATCGAACGGCGCCGGAGTGCCCCGGCCGATCAAGACGAAAGTCAGAATGCACCAGAGCGCGAGCGCAGTACCTGCGACGGCTGCCAGCATACCAGCCACCTGCCAGGCGCCGATCGTGTCGGGCGACACGATGCCCGACCGCCGCAGAATGCCGGCCGGCAGGAACACGAGCAGGAAGCCGACGAAGAAGGTCGTGTACGTCAGCGCACGCGCAAGCACGAAGAGGCTGGACATTGTCGAGCGCCGCTACGTCAGCCGGATGTCCTCTCCAAGAATCATGAACACCAGAATGATGTCCAGCACGGCCACGACCGACGTGAAGAGTCCCGCGCCATACGGAACAAGGGGAAGCACAAACGGCGCAATCAGCCATAGCGCAACGAACACACCGGCTCGCAGCTTTGTCAGCGCTCCGGACAAGACGCCCACCAGGACGAGGGTCCAGAACGCAATCTGGGCAATCCACGCGGCGAGACCGGCTGAACCCATCGACGACCGCTCCCGCAACGATCAGCCGAGGGCACGCTTGTAAAGCGCTACGAGCGTGGCCCACGCGCGTTCGGCATCCGACCTGTTCTCCGCCGCCTTGCTGTCCGGCACGCACCAGCCGTGCAACGCCTGCGGATACACTTCGATCTCCGCGGGAACGCGAGCCGCGGCAAACGCCTCCCTGAGCGTGTTCTTCGCGTCGGGCTCCCGCTTGTCGTCATCCGACGCAATCGCGAAATACAGCCGCGCCCTGATCTTCGGCGCGAGCAGGTGTGGACTGTCAGGCTTGTCGGTGACGAGAAACCCGCCGTGGAACGAAACGCCCGCGCCGACGCGATCGGGCACCGCCGCCGCGGTCCTGACGACGAACGGCCCGCCGAGGCAATAGCCATGCGTGCCGATCTTCCGTGCCCTGTTCACCTGCGCCTGCGCGTCCAGGAAGGCGATGCAGGCGACCGCATCCCGCTCGAGCGCGCCGGGTGCGAGGACCGGCGCGACCATTCTGGCGTACCGGTCTCGATCGGCCTGGTTCTGGACGAAGTTGAAGGAGGCGTCGAACACGGGGGCCCGGGCCGACCGATAGAAGAAGTTCGGGACCAGCACCGCATAGCCTTCCGCTGCCGCGCGCTTACCAAGTTCGCGCATCACCGGACGCAGCCCCATCGAATCGGCCCACACCACGACGCCCGGGTGAGTGCCGGTCGTCGGGTAGATGAAGGCCGCGTCACAGGTGCCATCTGGCGTCTTGATTTCGACGTCCGTCTCGACGGACGGCAGCGCGCCGCCTGAGACCGTTCGAGCCACGGCCACAAATCCCGCGGCGACCGACAACGCGACGAAGTCCCGGCGCGACAGATCGCTGGACGACCCATCGTCGGGTTCAGTCATGTGCTTTCCTCGCCACGAACAGCAGCTCGCCCGGATAATGCGACCCGTATTCCCGCTTGTCGAAGCCTGAGTACACGTGCTGCACGTCGAATCCGGCCCGCGCGAGGAGGTGTTCCGCCTCGTAGCGGAACAGGTAGCGCATCGGGAACGCATGCACGAGCTGTTCCTGACGGCCGTCCGGATGCGTCACGTGGTAGACGATCTCGAAACCGATTGACCTGCGTGAATCGGTTCGCTTCGACCGTCTTGTGCCGGCGCACGACCCTTCGCCCGTCTGGAGTCGAGAACTCCGGCTCGTCGCCGGTTTCGACGCCGATCGGCGCGTTGACGAGCGCGTCGAGCGACGGGTTGAAGATGTCGAGAATGAGCCTGCCGCCATCAATCAGGTGCCGCCGGATGGTCCCCAGGCACGCGAGCTGATCCTCGACGGTCAACACGTGCTGAAACGGGCGGAACGGGATCGTCACCAGCGCGAACCGCTCGGCCAGATCGAAACTCCGCATGTCGGCCTGAAAGAGCCGCACCCGCTTCTGCACGGTCTCCGATTCATGGAGCAAACGCCGGCGGCAGACCGACAGCATGTGCGATGAGAGATCGAGCCCGACGATGTCGATGCCGGCGCGAGCCGTGGGAATCAGGATTCGGCCGGTCCCACACCCGAGCTCGAGCACCGGACCACCCGCCTGCTTCGCGGCGTCGACCATGAAACCGATATCGGTCCGGCCGCGATAGAGCGCGACGTGGTCGTACAGGTCGGCGATGAACTCGTATTCTTCGTAGCCGCTGGACACGGTGAAATTTCGTTACAGGAGTAGAGAGACAAGAGAATCTAACAGGAGAAAGAGAGAAAGGAGCCACCTCTTCAAAAGGAAACCCACAGGTTCTCCTTTCTCCCATGCTCCTGTTGAACGAACTCCATTCTCCTGTGTATGACTTGACCACCTACGGGACGTCAGGGCCGCGCCCCTAACGCCGGAGCACTTCGTCCAGCGGTCCCTTCCCGTCGGGTAGTCGACGACCGTCACATCGGCGCCCGCCGACAGCAGCGTGTCGATGACCGCCGCATAGTTCACTCCGGCGACCGGCTGATACACCGCGAAGTGCAGCGTCGAGTTTAGCACCGTGCCACCCCAGGTGTTTTCCGCTTCGAGCGGCGCGTGACGCCGGAGCAGCTCTCCGATCGTGGCGGTCATTCCGTTCGCGCCCGCCCAGTGCAGCGCCGTCATCTCGTAGCCGTCGGTCGCGGCCGGATCGGGATCCATGGTCAACAGCCACCCTGCCACGTCCGCGCGTGCGAACTTGCAGGCCCACACGAACGTGTACTCGATGTGCGCCTTCGGCTCGGGAGGCAGCGGCCGGCGCAGCCACGGTGGCGCCAGGAGTGGCACGCCCGGCGCGATCTGGTTCCTGCCGATCACGAACCGCTGAACGAGATCGAGACGCCCGAGCGCGGCGGCCGTGACGACGTTGTCGACACGCGCCCCGCGCCGCGCAAGCGTCTCCGCCGCGTCGAGGTAGTTGAAGTCCAGCGCCGTCATCATCGGCGATTCATCGTCCGCCAACCCGTTGATGGCTGCCCCGAAGTCGAGCAGGGTTTCCACCAGCACGGACTGCAGGCCCGCGCCGGCCGGGTGGGCGCTGGAGACGAGCAGGTTCAGCGTGGTTTCCCAGGCGCTCTCGCTGTACGTGTTGGCCCGCGCGTCGACCTCGGCGCCGGCCTCGAGCAGGCAGCGCGCGACCGCAACGGCGTTGGGCGGCGTCTTCTGGCGGAAGTCCTCGACGCCGTTGGCCGCCACGTAGTGCAACAACGTCGCGTTATGAACGCGTTTGGACCTGGCGTGCACGAGTGCCGGGTGTTCACGAATCAGCGTCTCGAGCGTCACGAGATCGCCGTCGACGACGGCGTCGGCGGCAGTTTCGAAGGCGTCGCCGCTTTTGCTGCCCGCCGGCGAGCGTCTCCAGGTGCTGCGCGAAGTCAGCCCAGTTCTCGAAGCCGTGGGCTTCCGCGATCAGATACTGCGCGTCAGCGAGCGCGAACCCGGAGTCCGACGCGCCACGCGTACTCGTGTCGCGCGCGCGCGCCTCGATGTGGCTCGATTGCGCGGTCGATGCTGCTCTGGACGAACGGGCTCGGCTCGACCCCGAGGTGTTTGACGAGCGATTCGAGCCAGTCTCTGGCCCACGCGCGAACGGCGTTGTCGTCGTTCGATCGCGCGGCTGCGACCAGATCCTTCGCCAGCTTCCGGTACTGTTCAAGGCTTGGACGCGGAGGGAGAGGGAGGGTGTCCACACGGAGCTCCTTTCAATAGTCGCCTGGAGTCCGCTCGTGTCAGGCTGAAAGCAAGCTCGTACGGTTCAATTGTGCCGAACGGTCGGGTGGGCACGGCCCTTTCCGCGGACTGGATGCGCCCCGCGCGCTATACGTCAGGTTACGCGTCCCGCCGGAAAGAGGCAAGCGTTCTCAGTGGGTCATGGCGTACAGAAGCACGTTGATGCCGACCGCATACCCGTCCGGCGAGAACTGATAGAAGAACCGCGGATCCTCGCCTCGCGCTCCCAGGCGTCCGCGATGTCGGTGTTGTGCGTCATCAGGACCATCAGCCGGCCGTGCGGGTCGGCTGACGCCGCGCAGGTGCACGTCCTCGCTGTCGAAGCCGCGCTCCGACGTCGCGCCGCCGCTGCGCCGCCAGAACGCGATGGACGGAATCTGCGGAATGCCGCTTGAGCTCGAACATCATCCGAAAGATCGGGTGCTCGGGCGTGAGGTCGACGATCGGATACTCGTTGGGCGAGAGCACGCGGCCGAGCTGCGCTTCCCAGCTGCTCCCAGGCCGCTGTCGCCCCAGAAGTCGTCCAGCCCAGAGGAATCCGCCCTTGAGCAGGTACTGCGCGCAGGCGCAGGACCTCTTCGTCGGTGAACTCCGCCGTGCCCGCATCCTCGATCGATGATGAACGGGCACTCGAACAGCGCGTCGTCGTCGGCCCGCACGACGAGGTGGTTCGGCTTCCCGTCCTGAAGCTGGCTGACGCGCGTCTTGGTGAGCTCGGAGAGCCGGATCGAGAAGTTGATGTCGGCGTCGGGATAGTCGGTCCACCACCCCTGGCCGCCGCTTCCCGGTCGATAGCTCTTGTACATGAGGCGGCAGAAGTTGAACGCGCCGTCGAAGCTGTCGGCGGTCGGAAACTGCGCGGATGGCGATCGCCGGAAACGGCGCTGGAACTGGAAGTAGTCCTGCGCGCCGGCGGCCACGGCCAACGGGAGTGCGACGAGACAGCGCAATCAGTGAAGCGCGCATTGCAGATTCGTTGATTGGGGACTGAAGATTGATTGGGGATTGGGGATTGGAGATTGAGGATTCATTCGGAGATTTGGATTGCGGATTGGCGCCCAATCATCAATCTTCGAATCAATCCCCAATCCTCAATCCCCAATCACCAATCAATCACCCGATTCCCAATCAACGAATCTCCAATTCTGCTATTGCTTCTTCGGCGGCTCCGGCGCCTTCGAGAGCGACCGTAGTACTGCTCGACCAGCTTCCGGAACTGCTCCGGCACTTCGTCCGAGCCCGACAGCAGCACCTGATTGCCGTTGCCTTCGAGCTTGCGCCGCAGATCCGGTACTCGAACCGCTTCACGCTGTCGGTGACCTGCGTCTGCAGCCGCGCGAGCTCGCGACGTCCTGATAGACGCGGTCGTCGTCGAGCTGACGCAGCTTGCGCAGGATCGCGTCGAGCTCCTTCGGGTCGATCTTCTGACCCTGAAGCATCCGGCGGAGACTGCTCGGCCTCGCGCGTCCAGCTGCCGGAGCCTCGCCGCGGAACTGCCGGATGTCTCTGCGTGAAGCGCCGCCGCGACGACGATCGCCGGCGCCGCCCGCCGCTGAACGGCGCCTGCCGAAGGTGTGCCGCTCGCCGTTGCGGCCATCGCTACGCGCGATCGCCGTCGTTCTGCCGCCGCGGCCCGTCCTGCTGGCCCTGCTGGCCTTGTCCCTGCTGCCCTGTGACTTGACCTTGCTGGCCCTGCTGACCCTGCTGGCCCTGCTGACCCTGCTGGCCCTGCTGGCCCTGCTGGCCTTGCTGACCCTGCTGGCCCTGCTGACCCTGCTGGCCTTGCTGACCCTGCTGGCCCTGCTGACCCTGCTGGCCTTGCTGGCCCTGCTGCCCTTGCTGGCCCTGCTGCCCTGTTGATCTGGGCGTTCTGGTCGCGGCCCGTCGCGCTCGCGCATGCGCTCATCGAGGGACTCCAGCCGCGCGCGAGATCGCGCGCCTTGTCGAGCGCGCTGCCCGTCGCGTTGGGCTGCGCGCGTCCGAGCGCGGCGGCGGCGTCCGCGATGCGTCTTCTGCACCTCGCTGACGTTGCTGCCGATTTCCTTCTCGAAGTTCGCCGCGTCGCTCCCCTGCACGCCCGCGCGGATCATGGAGCGCGAGTAGCGGATCTTGTCGCGAATCCGGTTGTCGCGCATGCGACTGCGCCGCTTCGGAGAGCTTGCGCGACGCGTCACGTTCCGTTCCGCGCAGTCGCCCGCCGTGCGATCGAGCTCTTCTCGAGCTCCGCGACCTTCGACTCGAGCTGATCCTTCCGCTCGCTCAGCTGCTGGACCTTCTCTTGTCGGTTCTCGCCCGTGTTGATCGAGCCCCCGCACGCCCTCGGCGATCTGCTGCTGCTCGCGCGCGATCTCGTCCGCCTGCCGCAGCGCGTCGGTGACGTCGCGTTCGGCGCGCGCCCGACTGCGACTGCTGCAGCCGCCGCTGCGCTTCCTGCAGCCGCTCGAGCGCGTAGGCCGCCTGCGCGCGCTCCGGACTGACCGTTGGCCGCGGCCTGGCGCATCCGATCCGCCGCCTGCGCAGCTGACGCGCGGTGTTCGGCGAGCTCGGGCCGATTCTCTTCGCGCGACAGCTGCTCCAGCCGTCGCGCGGCTTCCTCGACCTGCTCGGCCAGCGCGCTGCTGACCGCTCCCGCCGCCCGACTGCTGCTGCCCGGCCTGGGCGCGCCGGCGCTGCCGCTCGGCTTCCTGCTCCTGACGCCGCGCCAGCTCCTTCAGTTTTTCGAGCAGCTCGTCGATCTTCTGATCGGCCTGCTGCTGCTGGGCGCGCTGCGCCGTCTCGTACTGGTTCGCCATCTTGTCGAGCTCGAGCTCGAACAGGTCGGCCAGATCCTCGGCCATCGCGCTCTGCCCGCCGCCGCCACCGCCGCCACCCTGGCGGCCCATCGTCGACCTGGGTCTCGTACTCCTCCTCGGCCTTCTGGAGGATCTGCAGCGCCTTCTGCTCCGGCTCCAGCGCTCCCTGCGGATCGGCCTTCTGCAGCTTGGCTTCGGCGTTCTTCATCTCGGTCACGGCCTGCGGCAGCAGGTCGGCGATCTTCTTGAAGGCCGGATCCTGCTGGACGAGACGGCTGTTCATTCGCGTGAGCAGCCCGTCGACCTGATCGCGCAGCTTCGACTGCGACAAGCGCGATCACGACGAGTTCTCGCGCAGCTTGTCGGCCGACATCGTCTTGCGATCGCGGTTGACGTTGAACGTCGCCGCGATGATCTGACGCTGCTGCTGCGACAGCGCGCCGACCTGTCCGGCGCCACCGCCGCCACCGCCCCCGCCGCCGGCTCGGACTCGGCGCGCCGGAATTCCTTGCGCAGCGGACGGATCTGGAGGAAGTAGATGTCGCTCGTCGTGCGTTTGGCCACCCGGACGGCGTCGTTGTCCGCCGCGCGCGCGTAGTAGGACACGAAGTCACCCGGCGTGACCTTCAGCTCCTCGAGGTAGAACGTGTGCCCCGCCGTCACTTCGGCAAGCCGGTTCTTGCCGTCGAACAGCCGGATCGTCTTCTCGGCGCCGCCGTTGACCGAGTACACCAGCTCGAGATCGCGGACGCCGAAGTCGTCTTCGGCGCGCGCTTCGACGAACACTTCTTCGATCGGCGACGCGTTCGTGTCGCGGCCCGGCTTCGCGATCGACACGGTCGGCGGCTGATCCGTCAGCACGTCGATCGTGTACTGCGGTGACGCCGAGACTCGTTCGCCCGTCGTGCGCGTCGAGCTCGACGCGATAGAAGCCGTCACGGTCCGCCATGAACTTCCCTGTCAACGACCCGTCGGCTCGCGACCGTCAGCGGCATCTTCTGCGTGTCGTGCAGCAGGATCTGGCCGCCCGGCGACGTCATCGGTGGGCGTCACCTGGACGCGGACTTCGGTGCCCTTCAGCACGGCGATGTCGCCGCCGTCTTCGATCTTCCGCGGCTGCGAGGCCCGTGTACGCCGGGAAGTGGTACTCGAGCTCGAGCTTCTGGACGTACGGCAGGTCGACGACCTTCAGCGTGTACGTCGGCGACTTCACACCCGCCGCTTCGACGAAGTAGTCGATCGGTCCTGCCAGATCGAAGAGCATGCCTTCGTACTGATTGGGCTTGTCGGCGCTTGTCGCTGCGCACGAGCGGCAGGCGCTCGAAGGGCGCTTCCGGCGACTTGCGGATCATCAGCGATGGCCTGGTCGGCGTCGAAGCCGCTGAGCTTCGCGGTGATCGTCTGATCGACGCCGCGCGGCACGGTCGCGTTGCCAGGCGTGACCTCGATGCGGTACGGCGCGGCCGCCTCGACGCTGCGGGAAACGACCAGCAGCGCCGACAACCCGTGGCGCAGGTACCGCGGCCCGAGGGTGAAGAGCGCGACGGCGGCGATCGCAATCGCCGCCACGGTCGCCGCGTACCGGCGGAGCGGCACGCGCTCGACGTTGCGGCCCCAGTCGATCGTCTGGCACTTCTCGACGGCTGACTGGACGAGACGCTGCACGAGCATCGCCGAGTGCGGGGACGCGTCCGTCCCCTGCAGCCGACTGGCTTCTATGGCGCTGATGATCTCCGCCTGCAGCGACGGCTCGTGCTCTTCGAGGTACAGCGCGACCTGCTCGTCGGAGACGCGCCAGAGCAGCGGCCGCACGAAGAACCAGCCGACCAGCCCGGTCAGGGTGACGGCCATCAGGATACGGAACGTGATGATGGAGCCTGGGCTGAAGCGCCACGCTTCGAGACCCCAGGCGGAGAGCACCAGCGCCACGACGCCGAGCCCCAGCACCGCCACCGCGCCGCGCAGCATCAGCTTGTAGCGCCACCGCCGCCGCACGTCGTGGATGATCCCGACCAGGTCCGTGGGATCGTCCGAATGCCGCAGAGGGATGCGCATGGCGCGTCTCCTTGACTTCGTGTGGCGGTCGCAGCCGTCTCCGGCCGGCGATGATCGCGGTGGCCGGCTTCAGCGGCCCGGACGTGTCCGCTACAGGTCCGCCTGAAGCCGGACACTACATAGGTTACACCGTCGGATCGGTTCGCCACGATGGTTTCGACACCGAGCAGCAGCAGGCCCGCAAAGAGCAGGTACCACCAGACCCGCTGCGCGCCTTCCTGCGCCTCGTCAGTTGGCGGCGGCGTCGGCGTTCCTCCCGCAGCTGCCCGCCGCTCGACCCATCGCCGCGGCGACGACTTCCTGCGGATCCACGCGGCGCGAGGTCCGATTCCGACAGATCGACGTTGCTCGCCACGACGAGCGGCGCGTCCCCGTCGCGGCCCTGCGTTCGGAACTCGTAGAAGCCCTGCTCGGTCAGCTCGAGCACCTCCGGTCCATCCCCGTCGAGCGAGATGCGCTCGCCGCCCGGCGTCAGCGCCACTGCGGTCGCTCGCCTCCCCGTGAACCTGTCTGCAGCGCCGGATCGACGACGTCTCCGACCGATGCGCCACGGCTTCGGCTCCTGATAGGACGCCAGGTACCGGACGATGCGATGCACGAAGGGCAGAACACCGGCTTGATCGCGAGATCGTTCCAGAAGATGTCGAGGGTCGACGTCCACATCAGGACGCGGCCGTTGCCGACTTTCCGTTCGAGCAGCGCCGGGCTCCCATCGTCGAACCGGGCCAGCATCTGCACGGACGCCGCGGGCGTCACGCTGCGATAGCCGTAGAATCGCGCGGCCGCGAAGTCGCCCGTGCGCGGTCCGCGGAAGACCTCGAAGAGCGGGTGTCCGTACTCGAGCGCGCCGAGACGCGCCGCCGCACCGCGCGACCGATCCACCTTGGGGCCCGGGAGACCCGGCAGGATGTCGGCCGATGCGGCCAGGCCGCGCGCTCGCCGAGCGCGACGAAGAGTCCGCCGCCGCGCTCGACGAATCGCTGCAGACGTTCGGCCGTGTTCTGTGCGACGCGGCACGTCGTTCAGGATGACGACCGACGCCGTCGAGAGATCCTCCTGCGAGATCGAGTCGGCCTGACGGATCTTCGCGTCGATCCGCGGCGCCTCGCCGACGGCGAGCGCGCGCGCCAGATACAGGCTCGTGTCGCGCGGCGCGCCGGTGCGCTCGGCGACGATGACCCTGCACGGGATCTTCAGGCGACACGACGAAGTGAAACTCGTTGTCGCGCGCGAGCGCATCGTCGGCCAGCCGGACCGTCCCGCGGATGTTCTCTCTCCGCGACCGTCACCGGATCGAACGTCACGGACGCCGAACCGTTGGCCGCCGACGCTGACCCGCTGGGTCTGAATGGCGCGTCCACCGATCTCGAGCGAAACGCTGGCCTGCGCGGCATTGGCCTGTGGTTGACGACGCCGGACCGTGACGGTCACGCGCTGCTGGTTCTCGAACGCGAGTCGCTGCAGCGACACAGGCGTCACGGCGAGATTCGCTTTTCCGGAGTCGGCGATCGTCACCGGAGTCAGCGCCGCGCCGTCAGGCAGCCGAACGCCTTCGGCGCCCTGCCAGCCGGTGCGCTGAAAGTCGCGTGATGAGGATCGCTTCCCGCCGCGGGAGCGCCGACTCTCCCAGGATGCTGCCGGCGAGCTTCAGCGCCGGACCGTAGCGCGTCGCGCCGGCGCCCGGCTCGACGCCCGCGAGCGCAGCCAGCAGACGGCTGCGATCGGCCGTCGACCGCAGCGCGACCTCGGGTTCGCCGAGAAGAGCACGATCGATCCGCGGTCCGAGGCCGTCAGACCGTTGACCGCCTGCTGCGCCGACGCCATCGCGCGCTTCCACCTGTCGCCGTAGCCCATGCTGTACGAACGATCGAGCAGGACGACGACTTCGCGCGCCCCCGACGGCGCCGGCCGCGATTCGGTCCGCCGGAAGAACGGCCGCGCGAACGCGAGCACGATCAGCGCGAGCGCCGCAAGCCGCATCATCAGCAGCAGCCAGTGACGGATGCGACGGCGCTGAACGGACTGGTACGGAATCCGCCGCAGGAACATCAGCGACGGAAAGTGGACGACGTTCTTTCGCTCTTTCTGAATCAGGTGGAGCAGCACCGGAATGGCGAGGCCCGCAGGCAGAGCGAGGAAGAGCGGCGTCAGAGAAAGCCATGTACGAATCGATACCGTCACGCGTGCCCGAGGTCAATCGTCTCCCTGGTCGATCAGGTAGCTGAACAACGCGTGGTCGAGCGGCGACGACGTGTTGACCAGCGTGTAGTCGATGCGATTGGCTGAGAACCGTTCCTGCAGCGCGTCGACGTGCGCCTGGACCAGCTGCCTGGTACTGCTCGGCCAGAGCGTCTGGAACGATCGGAATCTGATCGCCGCTCTCGAGATCCTCGAACGCCGACGGCTCGCTGAACGAGAAGTCGAGCTCCGCCGGATCGAGCAGGTGGAACACGGCCAGGTCGTTGCCGCGAAAACGCAGCGGGCCGATCGCTTCGAGCACCGCGTCCGGTTCCTCGTACAGGTCCGAGATCAGCACCAGCAGGCCGCGCCGGCCGAAGTGCTCGGCCATCTTGTGCAGGGGCGCGCGCAGGTTGCCGGGGTTGGCCGGCGTGCAGCCGATCGAGCACGTGCAGCACGACGTCCATGTGCTTCGCCGACGGCGGCACGTGCTCGACGATGTCGTCGTCGAACGCCACGAACCCGACGCGGTCGCGCTGGCGGTGCACCAGGTAGGTGAGACAGCCGGCCAGCATCTTCGCGTATTCGAGCTTCGTGACGCCGCGGCTGCCGAATCCCATCGACTTCGAGACGTCCAGCAGCACGGAGAAGTTGGAGTTCGAGTCCGCTTCGTACTCCTTGATGTAGTAGCGATCGGTGCGCGCGTACAGCCGCCAGTCCACGCGCCGGATGTCGTCGCCCGGCACGTAGCCGCGATGCTCGGCGAAGTCCACCGACGCGCCGAAATACGGCGACCGGTGGATGCCGTTGATGAAGCCGTCCACGACCGAGCGCGCGACGAGCTCGAGGTTGCCGATCCGCGCGAGCACCACCGGGTCGACGAAACGAGCGCCAGGGATGGCGGATTCGCTCCGTTCATTCGTTTCAGCTATCAGCTTTCAGCTTCTCAGCTAGTCCGTCGTACATTCCCGATCGCGGCACCGGAACGGCCTCGAGCAGCCGGTCGATCAGCGTGTCGCTCGTGATGCCTTCGGACTGCGCGTGGAAGTTCGTCAGCATCGCGGTGCCGCAGCACCGGATGCGCGAGCGCGCGAATGTCGTCGAAGTTCACGTGATAGCGCCCGCTCGTGAGCGCGCGGGCCTTGGCGCCGAGCACGAGGTACTGCGCCGCACGCACGCTGGCGCCGAACGCCACCCACTTCTTGAGCTGTCGGGCGCGTTCGGCGACTTCGGCCGGCTCGAGCGCACGAGGCTGAGCGCGTAGCGCATCACCGGCTCGGCGACCGGCACCCGCCGCACGAGCCGCTGGAACGCCACCAGCTCCGGACCGCTCACCGGCTGCTCGAACTTCGGCTCGAGGATCGCCGTCGTCGTCCGAACGACCTCGAACTCCTCGTCCTCCGGCGGATGGTCGATGACGATGTGGAACATGAAGCGGTCGAGCTGGGCCTCGGGCAGCGGGTAGGTGCCTTCGAGCTCGATCGGGTTCTGCGTCGCGAACACGTAGAACGGCTCCTCCAGCGTGTAGGTGCGTCCCTGGATCGTGACGCGGTGCTCCTGCATCGCTTCGAGCAGCGCGGACTGCGTCTTCGGCGGCGTGCGGTTGATCTCGTCGGCGAGCACGATGTTCGCGAAGATCGGTCCGGGCGCGAAGACCATCTGCCGCCGGCCGGTCGACGTGTCTTCCTGGATGAGGTCGGTGCCGGTGATGTCCGACGGCATCAGGTCCGGCGTGAACTGGATGCGCGAGAACTTCAGCTCGAGGACGCGCGCCAGCGTATGAATAAGGAGCGTCTTGGCGAGCCCCGGCACGCCGACGATCAGGCTGTTGCCGCCGACGAACAGCGTCAGCAGCACCTGATCGACCGTCTCGTCCTGCCCGATGATGAGCTTCTTGAGCTCGGTGATGATCTGATCACGGCCCCGCTTCATCTTGTCGGCCAGCGCGATGTCATCCGGGGACTCGAGATCGACGACTTGCTGCGCCACACGCTCCACTGGGCCTCGCTTTCTAGGCGAGGGGCTTCGCCCCTCGGACTCCCCTACACGCTCTCTCGCGCGCCGCTTCGCCGGCGCGCTCCGGTCGCGTGGCTCGCTCGCCGTGCTCGCTCGCTCCGTGGAACAAGCGTCAGGTTTCTGAGACAGCGTCTAATGAATCAATCCGTAAATGAAGTAATTGACCCCGAACTTATACGCTTCGTTCGACAGGTCGACGGGGTATCGCCCCGTGTCCGAGAATTCCCAGAACTCCCCGAGATCGTTGTTGTTGTTCGCGATGGCCAGCAGGCGCTTCTTCGGATCGTTGTTCTCGAAGAGACCCCAGTAGCTCGGCCGGTACCGGCCGTACGAGACGATCAGATCGAGCGCGTCGATTTCGAAGAACGAGTGGAAGATCTGCTGCTTGTGGTCCAGCTCGAACCAGCGGCGCTCGGGCAGCACGCGCTTCATCTGCGCCTCGAGATTGTCCCAGTGCCCCTCTTCCTCGCGGAAATCGTCGAAGATGATGAAGCCGCCCTTGAGGAGATACTCGCGCAGCCCGGCGACCTCCTTGTCGTTCGGCGCCCAGTGGCCCGGCTCCGACATGTAGGCAATCGGATAGTCGAAGAGCTCCGGATCGTCCAGGCCGAGGATGTTCGAGCCGTCGACGCGCGGTCTGACCACCGTCAGCTCGTTGAGGATCTTCATCAGGTGCGTGTCTGACGTCGGGTAGTCGTGCGCCCACGGCGGCTCGCCGCGGCTGCCGCGGAAGCGCCCCCCGAACCCCCCGCCGAATCCCATGCTGTAGTACACGCGCACGAACACGAGCCGGCCGTCGTACTCGGTGTTGGACCCGTACTCCGTGTACGGCCGACGCTGCGCCGACGCATCGGACGCGTGCCCGCGCACGAGCCCCGACGCCGCGGCGACAGCCAGCAACACGAACGTGAAAGTGACGGCTTTCCTCACGCAGTTTCCTAGTGCTTCTTTTCGAGCTCCCGGATCTGACGTGTCTTCAATGCCAGCTCGGTCGCCAGCTTTTCCAGCTCGCTGTCGTACCGATCCGCCGGCATGCTTCCCTTGAGCAGCTTCAACGCTTCGATGCGGCGCTCGAGATCCCGGCGCTCCACATACAAGGCACGCAGCTTCGGATCGTCGGGCAGCGGCTCGTTGGCCGTGGCGCTTCCGATCGACAGCATCGCGGCGACCTTGCCCTGCTTGCCGTCCGGCGTCGGGTTTCCGATGCCCTCGCCGCCGCTGTCACTCAGCAGGGCATGCTCGGTCAGCATGATCCCTTCGCGCTCGTAGGCAGTCGTGACGCCGCGCTTCGCGTAGTCGAACGCTTCGAGCACCGAGATGCGGCGGTTCTTGTCTGCGTCGGCATCGATCCCGGCCAGCGCGTCCACGAAGTAGCCGCCGAACAACGTCGCAAAGCGCTCGGCGCCGGTTCTGGTCGCCGTCACAATCGTCCGGCCAGGTCCCGCCAGCGCCTCGATGAACGGGCCGCTTGCGCTCGCCGTGTTGACGAACACGACGTGCCGCGACTTCAGCCCCTTCAGCAGCGTCTCGAAGTCGGTCGGCGTCACGTCAGGTCCCGGCAGGTTGAACTTCGCCACCTTCCCGTCGAACGTCCCATGCCCGATCAGCACGATGAAGACAACGTCGTCCTCTTTCGCCGCGGCGAGCTTCGCGAAGGCCTTCGTCACTTCTTCCTTTGACGACTTCCCGGTGATCCGCGTCGGGTCGGCCTCGGGGTTCTCAGCCAGATAGATGGGCTGCTCGACGCCCAGCTTCTTCGACGCGTCGACGAGGGTCGTGGCCCAGCGCGTGAACAGCTCTGCGTGTTCGGGCTCCCCCGCCAGGCCAACGATCACCGCCAGGTGGGTCGCCTGCGCGTAGCACGGCGCCGCCGCCGTGAGAGACAGCGCAGCCGCCGAGACGAAGCGAGCAAAGCAGGACGACATCATCAGGCAAGGCCCACGGCTCGACGATATCCCCACTCGACGCAGGTCAGACCCAGCAGCAGGGCCAGGATCACGGGCATGTGCCAGAGATCGCGCTCTTCGACGGTCGTCACGCCCCGGCCCGTGTACTTCAGATCTTCGGGCATCGTCTGCAGGGTCTCGGTCGTATAGAAGCGCCCGCCGGTCTCTTCCGCGATCCGCTGCAGCCGCGTCGCGTGCATCGTCGCGTCGAAGTACTCCGCATCGCCGGGGGCCGCGCGCATGTGCGCTTCGCCGCGCCCGATGGTCTTGCCATCGCGCGAGGCGTCGGCCTTCGTCGTGTACATGCCCTGCTCGGCGGCAACGAACGTGCCCCGGTACTCCCCATTCTTCTCGCCGGTCCATTGCAGCGGGACGTCGATGACACCGCCGGAAGGCGTGCTGATCTTCGCCACGACCTGTGCGTTGTTCAGCTCGACGAAGCTCTCGTCGACGACTTCGGCGGTGACCGTCACCGGCTCGCCTGCTTCGACGCGATCGGCTGACGTCCGCACTTCGACCGGACCTGGCACTTCCTCCACGAGCCACCGCAGCAACTGCCGCCAGTAGTTCTCATGGGTCATGTCCTCGAGGTGCATGCTGGCGTGCATCTGCCAGCGCCACGAGTCCTGAACCGCCAGCGCGATGGCCTTGCCTCGACCGTAGCGCTGGAATGCCAGCACCGGCTGGGTCTGACGCCCATCGGTGCCCGTCAGCAGAACGGTCGCGCCCGGCTTGATCGATTTCACCGGGTTCACGCTCGTGAGCCAGGGAAGATCGTTCCACCGGTTGAGCGACGCCGTTTCACTGGGGGCGATTTGCGTCAGCGCATGACCTTCACCCGCGCGCGTCGGCTTGACCTTCAGGCGCGCGACCGGCAGGGTTCCCGCCGTCCGCGCGACGCGCTCGAGCACGACGGGGAGCGCGTCAGCCACGGGGGTTCCCGCGTAACCGCCTTCCGAGAACGAGCGCGGGCCGCCGAGCACCAGGAGGCCGCCGCCGCGCCGATCCACGAACTCCGAGATCATGCGCAGCTGGTCGCCGGTGAACGCGCCGGCTTCGATGCTGCCGAGGATCAGGCCGCGGTACGCGAACAACTCATCGCGCGTCTTCGGGAATCCGCCCGCCAGCTGGTCGGCGGTGTCGAGCGCGAGGCGGTAGTACTTGTTGTCGGCCGTGCGCAGCAGCGTGACGAGCTGCAGGTTCTTGTCGTCGGTGATCGCGCGGTGCATGAACTTCAGCTCCGGTCGCGGCTCACCCTCGAAGTAGAGAATCTTCTCGGTTCGATCGTAGACGTCGACGAGCGCCTCGCGCTGGTTGTTCTGGGTGACCAGTTCTCCCGGGCGCGGCGAGATCCGGAAGCGGAACACGCGCGGACCGGGATCGGACACCGTGAAGCGCACGCGCACGGCCGCCGGCTCGCCGTCGATCGGCAGCTTCACTTCCTGCGACCCGACGATCCGCCCGTCGTCTTCGACGTCGAGCCTGACCGTTTCGCCGGCATAGCCCGTCTGCGTGATGAGCGCGTCGACCATCAGCGACGTGCCCTTGAGCGCGGCACGCGGCGTCGACACGCGGTCGATCTGCACGTCCTTGGTCAGCGCGTCACGGCCCACGCCGACGGTGAACACGGGCACGTCGGCCGCCTTCATCGACAGCAGCGCTTCCGTCAGCTCCGCGTCGGTGGTGTCCGCGCCGTCCGTGACGAGGACGATCCCGGCCAGCGGGAGCCCCGCGAGTTCCTGCCGCGCGCCGTCGAGCGCCGCTCCGATCTTCGTCTGGGCGCCGGCGAACGTCAGGTCCGCCGGCGAGGCGACGCGCTGCGCCGCCGTCGAGAACCTGAAGCTCCGCAGGACGAACCGGCTCGACAACGTCTTCAGCATCGCCGACTCGGCCGCTGCGAAGTTCTGGCGCACGAACGCGCTGCGCGGCTGCCCGCCCCAGTCGCCGATCTGCATGCTGCGCGAGTCGTCTATCAGGATGCCGAGAAAGTTCTGCTGAGGCACCGCCGCCTTGACGACGAGGACGGGACGAAAGAGGCAGAAGAGGACGAGCAGGAGCGTCGCGATTCGAATGGTCGCGAGTACTGCGCGGTGCCGGACGGGGCCCTTCGCGCGGGCAGCCCGATACGTCAGGAGCGTAATCGCGACGGCCGCCACAACGACCGCGGCCGCGACGTACGACCCCGTCGTGGGGGCGAACCGGAAGTCGCCCTGCTGAAAGACGGCCTGACGGTAATTGAAGAGCAGCCGAAAGAGCGTATCGAACACGCCTGTCCCCCGTTGCCCTGAAAAAATGGCCCAGGCGTGGATTGTATAACCGCCCGCGGCGCGATCACGTAACTAATACCACTTAGACGCCGCGCGTGGCGGGAGAGCTTCGGTCACCTCGGCAGCGGCACCACGAGAAACGTCTGCGGTTCGCCGATCGGCGTGACGATGTCGCCGACCATCTTGCCGATCGTGGCCCGATAGCGCCCGGCAGGGACGAGCGGAGCCTGTGGCTGACCACCGCGGCCAGCGGGCGGCTGTTGCTCCTGGTCGTCAACGCCCGCACCACCGCCACCGCCACCTCTGCCTCCGCCAGGGCCGCCCCCGCGGCCCGCCGCCGGCGCTTCGCCCCGGAGGTTCCAGTCGATGCGCTGGACGCCAACCTCCTTCGCCAGATCGAGCCGGCGGATCGGCTTGCCGCTTTCGTCAGCGATGGTCAGCACGAGCTTCGCGTCGGCGGCTGGCGCCTGTCCGACGTGATACGTGAACACGGCGCCGTACGGCGGGTTCGGCGTGGACGCGTTGCCCCAGGCGGCTTCGACGTGACCCAGCTCGTTGAACAGGTAGGCGTCGCGCAGCGGAAACAGCCTCGCTTCTTCCGTCAGCGCCTGCGGGGTCACGGCTCGGAGCGCGGTGTAGTCATCGAGAACGAAGACGCCGCGGCCGAACGTCCCCACGACGAGATCGTTCTCGCGGCGCTGAATCTGGACGTCGCGCGCCTGGATCGTCGGTATGCCACCTTTGAGCTGCGTCCAGTGCGCGCCGCCGTCGACCGTGAACCAGACGCCAAACTCCAGCCCCGCAAACAGCAGGTCGCCCCTGAGATGATCCTGGACGATGCTCCAGACGCCGGACCGCTGCGGGAGGTTGCCTGAGATCGCCGTCCACGTCACGCCGCGGTCGGTGCTCTTGTACACGTACGGCTTGTAGTCGCCGCGCTGGTAGTTGTTGAACGTCGCAAAGACGGTGTTCACCTCGCGAGGCGACGCAAAGACATCGGTGACGAACGTGTACTCCGGCAGGCCCGGCAGCTTTTCGATCTTGCGCCAGTTCTTGCCGCCGTCTTCCGTGACGTGCAGCAGCCCGTCGTGAGTGCCGACGTAGATCAATCCCTCCATCAGCGGTGATTCGTCGAGCGTCGTGATGGCGCTGAGGACCGTCGTCGCCTCGTTGAACGCGACGGAATCCGTCGGCCAGACCTTGCCCATGATGGGAATCTTCGTCGGATCGAGATTCCTCGTGAGGTCTTCACTGATGCCGGTCCAGGTGTCACCGCGATCGTCGCTGCGGTACACGCGGTCGCTGGCCACGTAGACCCGCCGCGCCGCGTGTGGACTGATCACGATCGGCGTATCCCAGTGCCAGCGTCCGCCGCCGCCGCGGCCTCCGCCACCACCACCTCCGCCACCACCACCAGCGCGTCCGCCGCCGCCCAGCTGCTGGTTGAGACGCTGACGGATGTTGACCCGCTCTCCCGTCGAGAGGTCGAGCCGGCTGAAGTTCCCCATCTGCGATTCCGCGTAGACAATGTTCGGATCTTCCGGATCGCTGCGGGTCTGGAACCCGTCGCCGCCGCCGACGTTGTACCAGTCGCTCGTGCGGATGCCGGCGCGGCCGTTGAGCGTCCGCGACGGTCCGCAAATCGATCCGTTGTCCTGCATGCCGCCGCACACGTTGTAGAACGGCTTCGCGTTGTCGGTGCTGATGCGATAGAACTGCGACAGCGGCAGGTTCGTGAAGTGCCGCCACGTCTTCATCCCGTCATAGGTCTCGTAGAGCCCGCCATCGTTGCCGATGATGAGATGGTTCTTGTCCGTTGGATCGAAGACGATGTCGTGGTGATCGACGTGCACGCCCTGCATCGGCACGCTCGCCCACGTCTTGCCGCCATCGGTGCTGCGCCACACCTGCGTCTGCGGCGACCAGATCGTCTCCGGATCGTGGCCATCCACGAAGATCTCGTTGTAGTAGCCCGGATCCCCTCCGCGATAACAGTCATCGGTCGGCCCCTGGCCGCGGCCACCGCCACCTTGCGGCGTTTCGCCCGCGGGTGGCGCAGGCGGTGGCGGGGCAGGCGCCGCGCCGATCGGTCCGCAGGCCGCCGGTGGCGGAGGCGGAGGCGCACCTTCACGACCGCCCCCACGGCCACCGCGTCCACCGCCGACGCTGCGCCCGATGCGCGTCCAGCTCGCGCCCGCATCATCGGAGCGGAAGAAGCCGCCCTGCCCGCGCTGCGCGGTGACGAGCGCATACACCGTGTTGGGGTTCTTCCAGTTGATCGCGATGCCGATGCGGCCGATTTCGACGGTCGGCAGCCCTTTGGTGAGCTTCGTCCACTTCGCGCCGCCGTCGGTCGTCTTATAGAGGGCGCTCTCGGGACCGCCGCCGATCAACTGGCCCACCGCGCGCCGGCGCTGAAGAGCCGCGGCGTACAACACGTTGGGATTCTTCGGATCCATCGCGACATCGGTGACGCCGGTATCCGGGCTGACCGTGAGGACGGCCTTCCACGTCTTGCCTCCATCAGTCGTCTTGTACAGCCCGCGATCGCCGCCCGCCGACCACAGCGGCCCGATGGCGCTGACGTAAACCACGTTCGAGTCGCGCGGATCGATCAGGATGTTCTGAATGTGCTCGGAGTTCTCGAGCCCCATGCGCGTCCACGTCTTCCCCGCGTCCGTGGATTTGTAAATGCCGTCACCGAACGCCACGCTCCGCTGATTGTTGTTCTCCCCCGTCCCGAGCCAGACGACGTTGGAGTCCTTCGGGTCGACGACAACGGCGCCCAGCGAGAACGATCCGTAGTTCTCGAAGATGGGCGTCCAGGTGTTGCCACGGTTTTCGGTCTTGAACAGATTGCCGGAGGACACGGCGACGTACCAGACGCTGGGATTCTTCGGATCGACCGCAATGTCGGAGAGTCGTCCGGTCGTCAGCGTCGGGCCGAGGCTACGGAATGCAAACCGCTGGAACGTGTCAGCGGTGAGGCGGTCGGCGCCGCCCTGCGCAAATGCAATTGCGGCCATCGCAGCCACGCCCAGCCCGGTCCAGATCCATCGCATGCTGCCCTCCCTCGGTCCTGGGATCCTACATGGAGTTGGTGTTCGGCGCGCGGCCACGGGTCCGACGCCCGGGTTTCGGGGTTCGGGGTGTAGTACCCTGAGCCGGCCCGAGCCTTGAGCCGTTAATACGATTCAGTCGACCGAGGCATTTCATGAGCACTCGCCTTCGCGCGGCACTGGTCCTTCTTCTTTGTCTGGCCGTGGCTGCCCCGATGGTTGGCCGAGCGCAAGCGGGCCGCGCGCAGTTCAGTACCGAGTTCACGCGCGAGGAATTCGCGGGGCGCCGGGCCCGGATCTACGACGCGATGGGCGGCGCCATCGGGCTCCTCCAGGGCGCGCCGACGGTCCACTCGTCCACGATCTTCAGGCAGTCCAACGAGTTCTTCTACGTCACCGGGGTCGTCGTCCCCCAGGCCTACCTGGTGCTGGACGGCCGGCAGCGGAAGAGCATCCTCTATCTGACGGCGAAGGACGAGCGCCGCGCGCAGACCGAGGGCGATCTCCTGACGCCCGACCAGGCCGACGAGATCGTCCGGTTGACGGGCATCGAGAGCGTCCGCCCGCTCGAGCGGCTGACGGAGGACCTCAAAGAGCGTGCGTCCGGGGCTGCGGCGATCTATACGCCGTTTCAGCCGGCCGAAGGCGACAGCGAAAGCCGTGACGGCGCGCGGCGCCGCAACGGCGATGCGACGGCGGACCCGTGGGACGGTCGTCAGGCGAGGGAAACCCGATTGATCGATCTGATCAAGGCCAGGGTCCCCGGCCTCGACGTGAAGGACCTGTCGCCGATCCTGGACGAGATGCGCGCCGTCAAGAGTCCCGCTGAAATCGCGGTCATCGAGCGCGCGACGAAGATCGGCGGCGATGCCATTCTCGAGGCCATGCGGAGCACCGAGCCGGGCGTCAAGGAAAGCGAGATCGACGCGCTCGCGCAGTTCATTTTCGTCCGCGCCGGCGCGCAGGGGGAAGCGTATCGCGCGATCGTCGCCAGCGGACCGACGGCGCTGAACGCGCACCACCGCGCGTCGCCGCGTCCGCTGCCCGACGGCGAGCTCGTCATCATGGACTATTGCCCCGACCTGCACTACTACCGGTGCGACGTCACGCGCATGTGGCCGGTGAACGGCAAGTTCAACGACTGGCAGCGGGAGCTGTACGGCTTCTACCTCGGCATCTACGAAGCGATTCTGTACAGCATCAAGCCGGGCGTCACCGGCCAGGCGGTCCTCAAGGAAGCGATTCCCAAGATGGATGCGATCCTTGCCGCGACGACGTTCTCGAAGCCTGAGTTCGAGAAGGCCGCGCGCGGGTTCGTGGACAACTACCGGCGTTCGTCAGAGAGGCCCACCGCGGGGCTCGGGCACGGCATCGGCATGTCGACGCACGACATGGGCGGCGGTTCGGGCGTGATGCGGCCGGGACTCTCGTTCACCATCGAGCCGCAGTTTCGCGTGCCCGAAGCCGGGATCTACATCCGGCTCGAGGACATGATCGTCATCACCGACAAGGGCGTGCGGATCCTGTCGGACTGGCTCCCGCGCGACATCGCGGGCGTCGAAAAGGTCATGAAGGAGCCCGGCCTGCTGCAGCAGTACCCCGTCAAGTAGGGTGGCAGCCACCCTGCATCAGCGGTGGCCGTGGGCGGCGTCGTCCTTGTGGGCGGCGTAGTGCTGACGCAGCAGGTCCTTGCCGTAATCGTTGCCGTTGGGCGTCCGGACGACGGTGTGGATGTGCTGACGGCCGGGCACTCGTGGACCTTCGAGCGCGACCGGCGTCTGATGGTCGAACTCGATCAGGATGACCGGGCTGTGGATTCGGTAGTAGAAGGCTGACTCCGCGCCGGTTCCCCCAATCCACGCGAAGCAGGTGTCGTCGAGGTGCTTGCGCACTTCGTCCATCCGGATGTTCGCGTGCCCCGACTCCATGTTGCCGACGTACTCGTTGATGACGTCGAGGAGCAGCGTGCGCTGCGCATCGGTCATCTCGCGCGCGCGCAGGCCGGCGTAGTCGAGCACGAGGTTGTCCCTGAACGCCTGGGCCAGCGAATTGTTCGCCGTCTTGTCAGCCTGCAGGATCGCTGTCTTCTGCTGATCGGGATTCAACGCCTTGATGAGCGCGAGTCCCTTGTTCTGCTCGTCCTGCAGCACGGTCGTCCCCGCGTACTGGCCCGCCGCCGCATGCACGGGCTCCGATCCCATGAACGCCGGCGACATCACGACCTGATCGCGAAGGACGAAGTAGTTGATGATCAGATGATGCCCGTCGAGCTGCCACCCCCACGGCTGCGTGTCGGACGGCTCGCCCATGACGGTCAGGTAGTACAGCCCCTCGCCGTACTCCTCGAAACGTTTGGTCAACTCCGCAATGGTCGTGTTGAGCCGCATGATGTTGCGCGACTTCTCGAGACCGCGCGCGCTGAGCCCGGCGCCGAGCAGCGCGAACGCGCGCTCGCGCTGCGCGTCCGACATCTCCTTGAAGCTGACGCCCTGCCGCGTGTAGCGGTGGACGTTGTTCCACTTGCGCCACTCGCTGTCGTCCACCGGATACGTCGTCTTCGAGCGCTGATCGGGAGTCAGCGATGCGAGGAACGTGACGGCGGCCTCCCTGACCGGCCCGGTCGACACGCCGGTCGCGCGGATCGGGAACAGGCCGGGCACGACCGTGCCGTTCGTCGTGACGCCCTTGAACGGCTCGTCGAGCGGGTCCGGCCCGCGCTGAGCGGTGGAGGCGGCGAGGATCGGCAGCGCGGAGATCCAGAGCGTCGCGCGAAGCCATCGGCGTGTGTCCATGGCTGAGGAGTCTACCTCATGAAACTTCCTGACGGCTGCATGCGTCACGATCCTCTGAGGTCGGCCCCGGCACAGTAGAATGCCCTCGTCGATGCCCTCGAAGCCTGGCTTTTTCGACTATGTGGCCGCCGCGTTCAACGCCCGGCCGATCGGCATGTTCGTCGCGCCGAACTGGATCGGTCTGGGCGCCTTCGGCCTGCTCGGCTTGATCAACCCGGGATTCTGGGTGCTCGGCGCCGGGCTCGAGCTGGGCTACCTGCTTGCGCTGGCCACGAACTCGCGCTTTCAGCGGCTCATCGCCGCGGTGCCGCTTTCTGCGGCCAGCACCGAGTGGAACCAGCGGATTCAGTCCCTCCTGGCGCGTCTCGACGCGGATGACAAGCGGCTCTACGACCTGCTCGCCGGACGCTGCCGGTCCATCATCGATCTCCAGCTGCCGGGTTCGGATTCGGCGCCCGGCGGACTCGAGGCGCAGGCCGACGGGCTCGGCCGGCTGTCGTGGATGTTCCTGCGGCTCCTCGTGGCGCGCCGCACGATCCGCCGCGTGATTGGCGAGGCGGGCGACGTCAGCGAGCTGCGCCGGCGCCTGACGACGCTCGAACGTCAGCAGCGCGAACCCAACATGACCGACGAGCTGCGGCGAAGCCTCTCGGGGCAGATCGACATCCTGAACCAGCGCCTGCAGCAGCGCACCGACGCCGAGCGCAAGCTCGCGTTCCTCGACGCCGAAATCGAACGCATCCAGCAGCAGGTCGAGCTGATCCGCGAGCAGGCGGCGCTGTCGACCGATCCGGAGATGCTGTCGCAGCGCATCGACGAAATCGGCGCGACGCTCGGCACGACGGGCCAGTGGATCCGCGATCAGCAGAAGGTCTACGGCGCGATGGAAGATCTCCTCACGGAGCCGCCGCCGCTGTCGCCGGATGCGAGGGCGAGGGAGAGCCAATAGCTACATGACAACCTCCGACCTTCCGGCCTGGGCCGGCGAGATGCGGGATCTGTTCCGATCGGGATCCGTCGGCGCAGTTCCTGCTCCACGGCAACGTGTTCGACGTCGTCCCGCACGGCAGGCAAACTGCTCGCCGTGCCGGTCTTCCTCGAACAGGTGATGTTCGCCAGCTACGACGTCGTGCTTCGGTACGATCGCAGCCGCGGCGTCCGCGCGACGCGCGGCGCCGAAGACTGGGGCGACTGGCTGCAGAACGCGCTCGGACGCGAGGCGGCCACGCAGACGCTGACGCGCGAGCCGGGCGCGGCCCTGGAACTGATCGATCGCTACCTGCTGCGGACGTTGAACCTGCAGGCGCTGCCGGGCGGCGCCGCCGGCAAGCCGAAGAAGATCGCCGTCATCATCGAATTCGCCGAGTTCGTCGTTCCGCGCGGCGATGCCGTGCAGCTCGGCGGTCCGTTCGCCGCCAACACCGTCAAGGTGCTCGGCTGGGCCAACGATCCCGCCATCGCACAGTCGAACATCGTCACCGTCCTGCTGAGCGAAGGCCTGCACGATCTCAACGAGCTCGTCGTCGAGAACCCGCACGCCGCGGCGCTGCATCTTCCGCTGCCCGACGAGGCCGACGATGCTGGCTTACGTCAAGGCGCTCGTCGACGACGCAGTTTCCGGACTTGCTCTCGAAGAGCGACGTGCCGATCGAGACGCTGGCCGCGCGACTGACCGGCTTGAGCCGCGTCGGCGCGCGGACCGCCATCGCGCTGGCGCTCGGGAACGATCAGCCGCATCACGGCCGCGTGGCTGTCGGACAAATCAAGAAAGACCTGATCGAGCGCGAGTGCCAGGGGCTGCTCGACTTCGTCGAGTCGCCGTTCACGCTCGACAACGTCGCCGGACACGACGCGGTGAAAGCCTGGCTGCGCGAAGACACGGAGCTCCTGCGGAAGGGCGCGCTGCGCGCGCTGCCGATGGGCTATCTGATCGCCGGCCGCATCGGCACGGGCAAGACGTTTCTCGTGCAGTGCTGGGCCGGCGAGCTCGGCATCCCGTGCGTCGTGTTCAAGAACTTCCGCGATCGCTGGGTGGGCGCGACCGAGTCGAACCTCGAGAAGATCTTCGCGATTCTGCGCGCGCTCGGTCAGGTCGTCGTGTTCGTGGACGAGGCCGACCAGGCAGCGGGCAAGCGCGAGGGCGGCGACGGCGACAGCGGCTTGTCCGGTCGCGTCTACTCGATGCTCGCGAAGGAAATGTCCGACACGCAGAACCGCGGCCGCATCATCTGGGTGTTCGCCACGTCGCGCCCGGATCTGCTCGAGGTCGACCTGAAGCGGCAGGGCCGGCTCGACGTCCACATCCCGCTGTTCCCTCCCGAGACACCCCGGGAGCGCGAAGCGCTGCTGCTCGCCATCGCCAAAAAGCTCAAGTTTCCGCTGACCGCCGGGGATCTGCCACCGTTCACCGACGACGTCACCCTCGGGGGGAACGAGCTCGAGGGTCTCCTCGTCAGAGCATTGCGTACCCACGAACTGAGTCAGGAGCCAAAACGCCCCATCAAGGACGTGCTGGCGGAATTGCTCAAAGAGGTCCGGCCGAACCCGCACACGCGGAAGCTGGAATACATGGACCTCGTCGCGGTGAAGGAGTGCACGGACGTGCGCTTCCTGCCGCCGCGATTCCGGGACCTGTCGCCGGAAGAGATCGAGCAGCGGATCGACGAGTTGAAGAGGTTTGTGTAAGCCCCTTCGACGAGCTCAGGGCGGGCTACAATACGCCGGTCTTCAAACAGGAGGCGAACAGACGATGTTTGCTCGCATCGGACGGCTGTTGCGGGGCTTTTTCGGACTGTTTATCAGCGGCATCGAAGAGGCCAACCCGGAGGCCCTGATGGAAGCGGCGCGGCAGGAATTCCGCCAGAAAATGACGCAGTACAACCTGGCGCTCGCCAAGATGGCGGGCGTGGCGGAGCGTCTGAAAGCGCAGGTCAACGGCAAGGCCGCGCGCGCGCAGGATCTCGAGCGCCGCATCCTGGCCAACCACCGCGCCGGCAACATGGAGCTCGCCGGCTCGCTCGCGCGTGAGCTTCAGGAGCTCAAGGCGGATCTCGAGACCGACTCGCACGAGCTCAAGGAAACCGAAGAGGCGTACCAGGCCAACCTGCGCCAGGCGAAGCTCGCCCAGCGCGAGTTCGAGGACAAGGTCCGCAAGCTCGATAAGCAGCTCTCGCAGGTGAAGATCAAGGAGGCGCAGGCGGAGGCGGCGTCCGCGCTCAGCAGCGTCGCCTTCAAGGTCGGCGACCTTGGCGACACGATGAAGACCGTGGAAGAGGTCCTGCAGAAGCGCTACGAAGTGTCGGCCGGCAAGGCGCGTCTTGCGAGAGACATGGTCGATCTCGAGGCCGTGACAGGAAAAAGAAAACGAGCGCAAGGCGCTCGAACAGGTCGCTCTTGCTGAATTCCTCGCGAGCCAGGGGATTCAGGCGACGCCGGCAGCGGAGCAGCAGCCCCCGGCCGCCGCGAAAGAGATCGGGCCTGAGCGATGAACGGTCAGCCTCGTTTCACGGCCCTCGGCAAGCTCGTGTCGGTCCTGCTCGTCGTAGGGCTGATCGGGCTGGGCGTCTACATGATCCAGCGCGGCCGCGGGGACAGCGCTGCCCCGCCGCCGACGACCGAGAGCGGGGGCGCCGCGGACGTCGTGGACTTCAAGGCGGAGGTCCCGAGGCTGTCGCCGCCCGCGCCGTTCCAGTTCAAAGACAACATCGTTCCGATCGAGATCAGCGAGTACGCCGGCTACGCGGGTCTGATCGCCGCCAACGGCGGCCTCGAGCCGAACGAGAACTCGATCTTCTTCAAGAACCACGGGTTCAAGGTGCAAGCTGACGATCAGCGAGGACGAGTCCTGGTCCGAGCTGAACGAAGGCAAGATCGCGGCGTCGGTGACGACGGTCGACGTGCTGGCGGCGTACGGCAAGCAGCTGCACGCCGTCGTGCCGGCGCAGATCGGCTTCTCCCGCGGCGCGGACGGGATCGTCGTCCGCAACGACATCAAGCGGATCAATCAGCTGAAGGGCAAGACGATCGCCACGGCGCAGTTCACCGAGGTGGACTTCTTCATCCGCTACCTCGCGCAGGAGGCGGGGCTGACGATCAACATGCTCGGCAGCCTCGACGCCGCGCCGCATCCGGAGCGGCTGAACCTCGTCTACACCGAGGACGGATTCGGCGCCGGCGATCTGTTCCTGAAGGACATCAAGTCGGGCAAGAACCGGCTCGCCGGCTGCGTGACGTGGGAGCCGAAAGTCTCGGAGGTCGTGGACGGCAGCGGCGGTCAGGCGCACGTGCTCACGACGAACCGCAACCTGCTGATCATCGCCGACGTCCTGATCGTTCACCGCGGCTTCGCGGAGCAGCAGCCCAAGATCGTCGAAGGCCTCGTGCAGGGACTGCTCGAAGGCAACCGCATGGTGCGCGATCGGCCCGACCAGTATCTGGACGTGATCGGCCGCGCCTTCAAGTGGAACCGCGACGACACGAAGGGCGAGCTCGCGAACGGTCCACCTGTCGAACCTGCCGGAGAACCTCGCGTTCTTCTCCGGCGCGATCGACGCGGCCGGCAGCTTCGGCGGAATCTATCAGTCGGCGGTCCTCGCCTACGGCAGCGACCTCATCAAGGATCCGCCCGACGCAGGACGGTTTGCCAGCCTCGCCGCGCTGCAGGCGATCGAGAAGAGCGGGCTGTTCAAGGACCAGAAGGTCGCGATCGCGCCGATTCGCAGCGGGCGGCAGCGGATCGGTCGAGGCCGATCCGCTCCTCAGCAAGGACATCCGGTTCCTGTTCGAGCCGAACTCGGCGACGCTCGATCAGTCGAACCAGGAGAACCTCCGCAACCTCGAGGCGATCAAGCGCCTCGTGCAGGTCAGCCCGGGCTCGACGCTGCTGCTGCGCGGGCACGTCGACAACGCGATGGTCGCCGAGTTCCGCAAGCAGGGCGGCGAGACGTCTGGTGCGCACGATGGCGCTGAGCGCGATGGAGCTGAGCAAGAGACCGCGCGGCGGAGATCCGGAAGCTCCTGATCGAGCGCTACAACGTCGACGCGAAGCGCATCGACATCGTCGGCCGCGGCTGGGAAGAGCCGTCGGGACCGAACTCGGATCTGAATCGGCGGGTCGAAGTCCAGTGGTTCACGTTGAATAGGTTCTTGGTTCGCGGGTCTCGGTTTTCGGTTTTCGGTTGCGGTTTTCGGTTTTCGGTTCTTGGTTGTCGGTGTTGGTTTTCGGTTATCACCATGCCCAACCTCTACGCGCAGCTCCACCGCACGTTACGGCAAGCCCGACGGCATCACGCGTCGCGAGATGATCGAGCGGTCGCTCGCGGCGGCGGCGACGCTGCTCATCAGCGACCGGTTCGTCGGCGCGCGCGGGCCGCGGCCGCGGGTCGCGTGATCGTCGATCGGCGGAGGCTTCAGCGGCCTCGCGGCGGCGTACGAGCTGTCGCGCGCCGGCTACGACGTCACCGTGGTCGAAGCGCGCAACCGCGTCGGCGGCCGCGTCATCAGCTTCTCCGACCTCGTCCCCGGCAAGAACGTCGAAGGCGGCGGCGAGCTGATCGGATCGAACCATCCGGCGTGGGTCGGCTACGCGAAGCAGTTCAACCTGCAGTTCCTCGACGTGACCGAAGAGGATCTCGAGTTCCCGATCGTGCTGAACGGGAAGCGTCTGACGTCCGACGAGTCGGAAGAGCTCTGGGAGGAGATGGAGAAGGCGTTCAACACGATCATCGTCGACGCGTCGAAGGTGGACGCCGACGAGCCGTGGACGCGCGCCGGACGCGGAGGCGCTCGACCGCCGACGCTCGGCGTCGTGGATCGACGGGCTCGAGCGCCTCGCTCACCTGCAAGGCCGGGACTGCACGCGATGATGACGGCCGACAACGGCGTCGTCGCCCAGTGGCAGAGTTATCTGGGCAACCTGGCGATGGTGAAGGGCGGCGGCCTCGAGAAGTACTGGACCGACTCCGAAGTGTACCGCTGCCGGGCGGCAATCAGCAGCTGGCGCACGAAGCTGATCGCGGCGATTGGAGTCCCGCGCGTGCTGACCCGGACGATCGTCCGCTCGATCACGGTCAGCGACACGCGGCGTTCGCGTGACGCTGGCGAACGGCAAGGTGCTGGAGGCGGATCACGTCATTCTGACGGCGCCGCCGCCGGTCTGGAACCGGATCGCGATCGATCCCGCGCTGCCCGTCGGCCTCGCGCCGCAGATGGGCAGTGAACGTCAAGTTCCTGATGGCGGTCAACGGTCCGTTCTGGCGCCGCGCCGAGCTGGCGCCCGAGCTGCTGAGCGACGGCCCGATGTCGATGACGTGGCACGGAACCGACGGACAGCGCGGAGCGGGCGAAGCGCTGGTCGCGTTCTCCGGGGGCACCGCGGCCGATACGTGCCGCGAGTGGACGGCCACGCAGCGCAACGAGAACTACCTCGCGGAGCTCGAGAAGGTCTACAAGGGCATCCGTCCGAGCTTCGTTCGCGCGCGCTTCATGGACTGGCCGTCGGATCCGTGGGTCAAGGCCTCGTACTCGTTCCCCGCGCCGGGCCAGGTGACCGCGCAGGGGCCGACGCTTCGCCAGGGCATCGGACGACTGCACTTCGCCGGTGAGTACACCTGCTACGCCTTCATGGGGTACATGGAAGGCGCGCTCAACTCGGGCGCGGCCGTCGCCCGCCGCATCGCCACGCGCGATGGCGTCGTGAAGGACGAAGCGGCGTGAGCAACCGCGACCTGCGTCTGATCGTCGCGCTGGTTGCCGTCGTGATCGTCGTCCGGGCCTGCTCGCGGGAGAGGCGGGACGCGGATGACGCGCCGAAACCGTCGGCAGCCGAGCGCACGGACCGGCGCATCGACGACGCGCTGACGCCGGAACAGACCGTCGAAGCCCGCGAGGGGCTCGCGGCAGCGATCGTCATCGACGTGTCCGGCAGCATGGCCGACTCCGTCGCCGGACGAGAAGGCCGCAAGGAGCCGAAGATCGAGATCGCGCGGCGGGCGGCCCGGGATCTCGTCGATCAGTTCGCCCGCTACGCCGACGACCACAAGGACGAGCCGGTGCTGCTCGGAATCTACGAGTTCAGCCGGCGCCGCGGCGATCCCGACTGCCGCCCGATCATCCCGATGGGCCCACCCGATCGCGAGCGCGCGGCGTCTGCCATCGACCGCCTCGACGCCGACGGTGGCACGCCCATCGGTCAGGCCATGATCACCGCGAAACGCGAGCTCGACGCCACGGGCCTGACGCGCCGCCACCTGCTGCTCGTCACCGACGGCGAGAACACCGACGGGTTCTCACCCGACAAGGTCGCGGCCGCCATCAATCGCCGCCCTGACGCGGAGCGCCCGTCGATCTACTTCGTCGCCTTCGACGTCGACGCCAGCCGCTTCAGCGGCGTGCGCGACGCCGGCGGCCTCGTGCTCTCGGCCGCCAACGCCACGGAGCTGAACAACACGCTCGACACGCTGCTGCGCGGCAAGATTCTGGTCGAGAAGTAACAACGACAGGAGCGCGGGACTTCAGTCCCTCGTCAGCGTCCATGCTATACGCATTGATCGTTCTTCTCGCATTCTTGACGCCGCTGCCGCAGCAGACCGATCTCAAACCGGGCGAAGTCCTCGTCCGCGTCGAGACGTCGTTCGGCAACATCGACCTCGCCATCGAGACGAAGCGCGCGCCGATAACGGCGGGCAACTTCCTCAAGTACGTCGACGGCGGCTTCTACACAGGCGGCAGCTTTCACCGCGCCACGCGGCCGGACAACTACAAGCCGAACCTCCCGAATCGTCCGCCGCTCGAGATCATTCAGGCGGGCACCAACCCGGAGCGTCGAGCGGAGGGATTTTCGCCGATTCCACTCGAACGCACGAATCTCACCGGGCTGACGCACGTCGTGGGCACCGTCTCGATGCCGCGCGGGCAGGAGGCCGATTCGGGTCGCTCGGGATTCGTCATCCTCTTCAACGACCAGCCGTCACTCAACTTCGGCGGCATGCGCTTCGACGATGGTCAGGGGGCGGCGGCGTTCGGGCGCGTCGTGGCGGGGATGGACGTGGCGAAGAAGATCCAGCAGCAGCCGGTCAAGGAGCAGGCGCTGGATCCGCCCGTCAAGATCGAACGGATCGTGCGGGTGAAATGACTGAATGTCGTCCGCCGACGGACACGTCTGACCGCTTCCGGACGCCCCCCCATCAGTCTGAACTGACGCGTCCGCTCGGCTCAACCCGTTGCATTGCCGCGGTCTAGCCCCGGTACCGGGTGACTGGCATACCGTCTGCTGCAACCCGTCACATGCTCAGTTTCTTGTCGGATCTGCGCTACGCGGTGCGGCAGCTGATGCGGGCGCCGGGATTCGCGGTGCCTGCCGCCCTCTGCCTCGCGCTGGGCGTGGGCGTCAACACCGCCGTCTTCAGCGTCTTCAACTCGGTGCTGCTCAGGCCGTTCCCGTATAGGGCTCCCGAGGGTCTGGTTGCGGTCTTCGAGAACAACGTTCGGCGAGGCGTGACGCGATCGCCCGTGTGCCCGGCTGACTTCCTCGACTGGCGCGAGCAGTCACGCACGCTGTCGGCGGTCGGCGCGTATCGGGCATGGGAGCCGAACCTCACCGGCATCCAGGAGCCGGAGCGGCTGACGGGGTTGCGCGCGTCCGGCGACCTCTTTTCGCTGCTCGGCGTCGCCCCCACGGTTGGCCGGGTTTTCCTGCCGGAGGACGAGACCAACCGCGCGACGGTCGTCGTGTTGAGCCACCGCCTGTGGCGGCGCCTGTTCGGCGCCGACCCGTCGATTGTCGGCCGGCATGTACAGCTGGACGACACGGCTTACGAAGTCGTCGGCGTCATGCCGCCGGACTTCCAGTTTCCGACCCGCGAGGCGGAGTTGTGGGCACCCCTGACGCTCGCCACAAGCCGTCAGGACCGCGGCGAACACTCCCTTCAGGTCATCGCGCGTCTCGGCCCGAACGCATCGCTGCCCGCGGTCCGCGCGGAGCTGGGCGCAATGATGAAGCGCGTCGAAGCGCAAAACGATGGCTGCGGCGCAGATTCACTGTCCCTCCGCGATTGGTACGTGGGATCGGGCAACCGCAGTACGCTTTGGATCCTCCTCGCGGCCGTCGGGCTGGTCCTGATCACCGCGTCGACGAACGTGGCCAATCTCCTGCTGGCGCGCGGGAGCGCTCGGCAAACCGAGTTTGCGATTCGGTCGGCGATTCGCGCCAGCCGTGGCCGGCTGGTCGCACAACTCCTGGCGGAAAGCCTCGTCCTCGCGCTCGTCGGCGGATGGTTGGGCCTCATGCTGGCGATGTGGAGCCGGGACGCGCTGGTCGCGCTCCTCCCAGCCGGATCGATCTACGGGTTGCTGCCGGCAGTCCTCGACTGGCGCGTGATGACCTACACGCTCGCCGCGGCGCTCACGAGCGGCGTCATCTTCTCCCTCGCGCCGGTGTATCGCTATTCCCGTGCGTCGTTGACGGCGTCAATGTCGTCGGTCCGAGCGCCGTTGAGAATGCGGGGCGTGCTGCTCGTCGCGCAGGTCGGGCTGGCCGTCATGCTGCTGGCCGGCGCCGGGCTGCTCCTCAGGAGCTTCATGAACGTCAGGCGCATCGACCCGGGCTTCGCTCACGAGGATGTGCTTGCGGCGCGAATCAACCTCCCCGCCCGGTTCGCTACCGGACAGCGGATCGACTTCTATCAGCAGGTCCTGCAGCGCGTCGCCGCCGATCCACAGGTGACGGCCGCAGGCGCCGTGACCTACCTGCCGCTCGCCGGCGGCGGCAGCGGAGGCTTCATCACCTTCGAAGGACGGCCACCCGAACCAGGCGGACCACCGGTCGTGCAGCGGCTGATCGTCACGCCGGGGTACTTCGCAACGCTGGGCATCGCGCTGCGGGATGGACGACTCTTCAGCGAACAGGATTCGGCCACGAGCGCGCCGGTCGTGATCGTCAATCAGGCGTTCGTGCGGCGGTTCTGGCCGAACGAGAACCCAATCGGCCTGCGGATCAAACGCGGCACGCCGAACGCCGTCTTCCCCTGGCTCACGGTGGTCGGGGTCATCGCCGACGTCCGGCAACGGAGCCTTCAGGCGCCCGTCAGCCCCACGATCTTCCTGCCGCACACGCAGTTCCCCGAGCCGGCGCTGTCGATCGTCGTCCGATCGACCGCAGACCCGCAGGTGATCGCGTCGCGCATCCGCGACGCCGTGCGCGCAGTCGAGCCGAATCAACCGGTGGCCTGGGTAGGAACGCTGGACGACGTGGTGTTCGGGTTCCTGGCGCCGCGATGGCTGCCGCTTCTCTGGATGACCCTGTTCGCGGGTCTTGCGCTCGTGCTGGCCACCACAGGTGTCTACGCCGTTGTCAGCTACGCCGTCGCGCAGCGGGCACGCGAGTTCGGCATCCGTGTCGCGCTCGGCGCCGACCGAGCCGATCTCGTGCGGATCGCTCTGCGCCAGGGCGTGGGCCCGGCACTCGTCGGAAGTGTCGTGGGGCTGGCGGCAGCCGCGAGCCTGACGCACGTGCTCGGCAACCTGCTCGTCGGCGTCAGCCCGAGAGATGTCGCGACCTTCGTCGCGTCAGCGCTGATTCTGGTGCTCGTGGCGGTCGCCGCAAGCTATCCTCCCGCGCGACGGATCGCGCGTCAGGATCCCTGCGTCGCGTTGAGGCACGAGTGAGGAAATCTAGACGAGCCTGACCGGCAACTCCGTTGCGACCGTCCCGAACGCACGAACCGCCGATCCGATCGCCGGCGCCACGCACACGATCGGCGTCTCCCCGCTCCCGCGGATGGGATGTCCTTGCGATCGAGCAGCACGACGTCGATGGGCGGCACGTCTTTGAACCGCGGCACGCGATACTGCTCCATCGTCCCGTTCGTGATCTGGCCGTTGGCGAATTGCGACGGCCTCGAACAGCGCGCCGCCGAGCCCCTGCACGACTGCGCCCTCGACCTGGTTGTGCAGCCCGTCGGGGTTGACGATGGCGCCACACTCGAACACGACGACGAGCCGCTCGACCTTGAAGCCGCCGGCCGCCTTCGACACCTCAGCCGCCGTCGCGACGTAGCTGGCTTTTTCGGTGCCGCACGCGATGCCGAGCGACCGTCCAGCACGGCGACGGTTTCGGCCAGCCGATCTTCTGTGCTGCGGCCGTGAGCACGGCGCGCATGCGCTCGTCCTTCAAGTGCGTCATCCGGAACTCGACCGCATCGACGTCGAGCGCGCGCGCGATCGCGTCCATGTGCATCTCGCGCACGTAGTGGTTCGCGGTCGCGGCCAGGCCGCGATACGAACCCTGCCGCAGCGGCGAATCGGCCGGGTGAAACTGGATGCGCTTGTTCGGCACGTCGTAGGGCGTCTGGATCGCCGGATCCGCCCGAGTTCCAGTTGTCGAATTCCCAGGCGATCAGGCGGCGATTGCCATCGACCGCTGCCTTCACGTCGATCACGCCCGCCGGCCGGAAGTAGCCGAACGAGAACTCTTCAACGCGCGTCCACACCAGCTTCACGGGCTTGCCAGCGGCTTTCGCGAGGCGCGCCGCTTCGATCGCATGCTCGCCCGTGTGCTTGCCGCCGTAGGCCGAACCGGTATCGGGCACGATCACGCGGACGCGGTCCTCGGGCATACGGAACGCCTCTGCCAGCTCGGTGCGGACGCCGAACGGACGCTGCGTGCCGCGTCCAGACAGTGACCTTCCCGTCGGTCCACTCGGCGACCGCGCATCGCGGCTCCAGCGGCACGTGCGCGATGTAAGGAATGCGGTAGCTCGCGTCGAACGTTGCGCGGCGCCTGCCCGCGCGGCGGCGACATCGCCGGTGACGGCGGGCGTCCCGCCGCCCGACCCCGCGTCTGCGCCGGTCTTCTTCAGATGTTCGTAGATCGTTGTCGGAGATCGGCAGATTGGGGGGCACGCGCCACTCCGCGCGCAGCGCTGACACCGCGCGCCGGGCCACGCGTTCGTGTCGGCGCGACCACGCCGACGAATTCCCCGTCGCGAACCACAGTGACGCCCGGCATCGCGCGGCGCGCCGCTCGTCGACGGACACGAGCGTGCCGGTGTAACCCTCCGGCCTCAGCACGCGACCGTACAGCATACCCGGCGTCACGACGTCGGGCGTGTAACGATGCGGGCCGGTCACGAACGCGCGGCCGTCGACCTTGCGCGGCGCCGCGAACAGCCCACATCGCGCCGGGGGCATGACGGTGGTTTCGGCGGCAATCGACGCCGGTCAGCTTCTGGCCGTTCGTCAGCTCGCCGTAAGCGCATCGACCGACCTTGCGCGTCGACGACGCGGCCGTCTCTCGCGGTGAGGGTGGCGCGATCGATCTGCCACCGCGCGGCAGCCGATCGATCAGCATCTCGCGCGCCGCGGCCGCCGCCCGGGCCAGCTGCGGCGCCATACGGGGCGTCGACTGCGATCCGAAGGTGCCTGATCGAACGGCACCAGGTCGGTGTCGGCCATCACGAGCGTCACGCGATCGAGCGGCACGCGCAGCTCGTCGGCGACCGCCTGCGCCAGCGACGTCCGGATGTTCTGACCGATCTCCGTCTTGCCGGTGTAGCCGGTGACCTGTCCGTTCTCGTCGATGTGCAGCCACGCGGCGAGATCGCGCGGCGGCGTGCGCTGGCCGGCGCGGCCGGACTCCTGAGCGGCGGCATCCGGGCAACGACGCCACGACGAGCAGCCCACCGCCCATCGCCGCGAAGATGCGCACGAAGTCGCGGCGCTCGAGCTCGAAGCGGTACGAGGGCGCCTCCGCCAGCTCGTAGCGTTCGACCTCGGGAAGGTGCGTCGGTGCTGACGGTGCGGCAGGTGCTTGTGTCGCTCATCGGCGTGCTCCCGCAGCTGTTCGTCCTTCATCCGGTCGGACGCGAGCTTCACCGCGCGCAACGATACGCAGGTACGTGCCGCACCGGCACACGTTGCGATCCAGGAGCTTCGCGACGTCCTGATCCGAGGGCTTCGGGTTGGTGTCGAGCAGGCCGATCGTCGCCATGACCATGCCGGGCGTGCAGTAGCCGCACTGAAACGCTTCGGCCTCGAGGAAGGCTTCCTGCACGGGATGCAGGCGATCGCCCTCGGCAATCGCTTCGATGGTGGTGATGCGTTTGCCGGCGACCGCGCCGAGCCGCGTGACGCACGAGCGCACGGCCTGGTCGTCGATGAGCACGGTGCAGGCGCCGCAGTGGCCCTCACCACATCCGTACTTCGAACCGGTGAGTCCCAGCTCGTAGCGCAGGACCGACAACAAGCTGTCACCCGGCTCTCCGTCGACCCGGTGGGTCCGGCCGTTGACGAGCAGCGGAAAGGTCGGCATGCCGCGAGTTTACAACTGTTCGATTCGGACCGGTCCGTCGTTGATCAAAAAGGGGTTGCCACGCGCAGGACCCGCACGCAGGGGCATGCTAAGATCGGCTCGTACGCCTCAGCTGCGGTGGCGTGTCGGCACCCGTCTAATTCCCGGTAGGGAGGGTCTGCCATGCCGAGCGATCCGCAAGCCACTAGCCTGACGATCCTCGTCGACGCCGGACGAGACACCCTGCCCGAAGATCTGGACACTCTAACTCGACAGTTGCGCGACGAGATTTCGGATCTCGGCGTCGAGACGGTCGGGCTGGCAACGACCGATGCGGTCCCGGCCGGGACCAAATCAATGGAAGCGGTGACCCTCGGCGCGCTGGCGGTGACCGTTCTTCCCACTGTGCTCCCCCGGCTCATCGAGTTCTTACAAGCCTGGTCCCTGCGCGCCAAAGATCGCACCGTCAAGATCAAAGCGAGCGTCGGGGACCGGTCGGTCGACGTGGAGTATCCGGCCGGAGCGTCCGAAACGGTTGTGAAGGAGCTCATCCAGAAGATGACGGACACCCTTGCGCCCGCGACGGAGGGTCGCAAGACAGCCACCTGACGCGGAGGGGAGACAGGAGCTGCCGGTTAGAACTTCGGGATCAGACGCGTTGCGTGCGGCACTATGGCGCGCAAACTTGCGCTCATCATCGGCAACAGTCACTACGAGGACGCCCACCTAGCCAAGCTGGCGGCCCCCGACGTCGACGCTCGCTCGCTCGCCGAGACGCTCCAGGCGCCCGGCATCGGCAACTTCGACGAGGTCATCCCGCTCCTGAATGAAGGGCTGGCGACGGTCCGCAAGGCCATCGCCCGCTTCTTCGATCTCAGACATCGCGACGATCTCCTGGTGCTGTATTTCTCGGGCCACGGTGTCCGCGACGAGCAGGGTCATCTCTATCTCGCCGTCAGAGATACCGAGCACGATCTGCTGGCGGGCACCGCGATCGAAGCCTCGTACGTAACCGCGCGGATGGATCGCAGCGCGTCGAAACGGCTCGTCCTGATTCTGGACTGCTGTCACAGCGGCGCGTTCGGCTACGGCACGAAGGCCGCAAGCGGCGCGCAGGTCGGCACCGCCACGGCATTCGAAGGCACGGGCCGCGGGCGCGTCGTGCTGACGGCGACCGACTCGACGCAGTACGCGTGGGAAGGCGATCGGGTGATCGGCGAGGTCCAGAACTCGCTCTTCACACACTACCTGATCCAGGGACTTCGCTCAGGCGCCGCGGATCGGGATGAGGACGGGCTCATCACGATCGACGAGCTCTACGACTACGTGTACGAGCAGGTGCTGAACGAGACGCCGAAGCAGACGCCGGGCAAATGGGCGTTCGGCCAGCAGGGGGAGATCGTCATCGCGCAGAACACGGCGATCACCCGCGCCAAGCTGCCGCCCGAAATCGAGGAAGCGCTGCGCAGCACGCTGCCGAGCGTCAGGCTCGAAGCCGTTCAAGAGCTCGGCAACATCATGAACGGCCACCATCTGCCCCGGGCTCAGGCCGCGCGTGAAGCCCTCCAGCGGCTGTCGGAGGACGACAGCCGGCGCGTCGCGGGCGCGGCGCTTTCCTTCCTGAAGAGCGCCGACCAGGCCAGCACGGAAGCGGAGGAGGAAGCAAAGCTGCAGCGCCAGCGCGAAATCGCCGTGCTGCTGGCTGCGGCGCGCGAGGCGCTCCACCGCGGCAACCTGGAGGAAGTCGCCGGGCCACTCGACCAAGTACTCAGCTTCGAGCCGGAACACACCGATGCGCTGCGGTTGAAGGAAGCGCACGAGCGCGCGGTCGACGAACGTGCGCGGCTCGAGGAGGCGGAACGGCGGATACGCGATCTGCGCCAGCGAATCGGCAGCCTCGTGGCGCGCGCGAACGCCGCCGATCGTCACGAGGAAGCGATCACGCTCCTCGAAGAAGCCCTCGGCCTCGACCCCGAACACACCGAAGTGAGGCAGCTGCTCGAGGGCAGGCATCGGCTGCGCGCGGAAGCGGAAGGCGCCGCGCGTCAGGCGCGCGAGATCGCGGCGGCTGAGGAACAAATCGACCGTCACCTCGAGCTGGGCGAGCTGGATGCCGCGGAACAGGCCCTGCAGAATCTCGATGCGGCGTTGTCGGCCAGCGACGTGTTCGCGCCCCTCCAGCAGCGGCTCGCCCTGATGAAAGGGACCCGCCGGGCGCAGGCAGCGGTCCTCGAGGCGCGGCGACAGTTCGACGCCGGCGATCGAGACGGAGCGCTCGCCAGCCTGGGTCGATTCAGCCCGAGACACCCGCTCGTCGACAAGTCGCTCGTGGATCTCGGCCGCGAAGCCGAGCGGCTCGAGCGCGCCCGCGCCGAAGAAGCGGCCCGCCAGAAAGCGCAGGCGGAACGCGCGGCGGAAGAGGCCGCCCGCCAGAAAGCGGAAGCCGAGCGTAAGGCCGCAGAAGACGCCGCGCGCCGACAAGCGGAAGCCGAGCGACGAGCGGCTGACGAAGCCGCGCGACAGAAAGCCGAGGCCGAGCGCAAGGCCGCGGAAGAAGCGGCGCGTCGGAAAGCGGCAGCGGAGCGACGAGCCGCCGAGGACGCCGCTCGACAGCAAGCCGAGGCCGAGCGCAAAGCTGCAGAAGAAGCGGCGCGCCGGAAAGCGGAAGCGGAGCGACGAGCGGCCGAGCACGCCGCTCGACAGAAGGCCGAGGCCGAGCGCAAGGCCGCGGAAGACGCCGCTCGACAAAAAGCCGAAGGCGAACGCAAAGCTGCCGAAGAAGCGGCCCGTCTGAAGGCGGAGGCCGAGCGCAAGGCACGGGACCAGCAGGTTGCCGCGCTCCTGGTGGATGCGCGCGCCGCGCTCGGCCGCATGCAGTTCAAGGAGGCGCTGGACGCGCTGGCCCACGCGTCCCGGCTGGATCCGCAGGCGCCCGGAGTCCGCGATCTCCGCGAGACCGCGGAGGCCGGCAAAGCCGCCGCCGACGCCGTGGAGCGCAGACGCCAGCAGATCGAGGCGCAGCTCGGAGAAGCCGCACGTCATCTCGCGCGTGCGAATCACACCAAAGCGCTCGTCATCGTCGAGGCGGTCCTGCGCAGCGATCCCCGAAATGCCGCCGCACTGGCCCTCCAGGCCGATGTTCAGCGCGCCGTCGCGGCGAAGGAACAGGCCCAGCGCGAAGCCGAGGCCGAACGCGCGGCTGCGAGAGCGGCCGAGCAGGCACAGCGCGAAGTGGATCAGATGCTCGCCCGCGCGTCGAAGCGCCTGCGCTGGCACGATGTCTCGGGCGCGCGCGGCCTCGTGGACGGAGCGCTGGCGCGGATGCCGCAGCATCCCGCGTCACTCGCGCTGCTGTCGCAGATCGACCACATGGCCGAGGAGCCGCCCGTGGCGGCCACCGGCTTCTCGGTTCGGCCCACGCTCTCGGTAGCGGTGGTCTGGCTGCGAACCAAGGTCTCGGACACCTTCACAGTCGTGGCCGGGGTCGTCCTGGCCAGCGGCATCGCGCTCATGATGTTGAGGCCCGGGGCTGAGCCGTACACCACCCCGCGACAAACCGAGACGGTCGGAACGACCCCCAAACCCGTGGCCCCGACGCCGACTGCTCCCGCTGCCAGCGCTGCTCCGGGATCCGCGGCAACGGGAAAAGAATCTGGACAACAGGCATCTGGACAACAGGCATCTGGACAACCATTGCCAGGACAACAGCCCGGCTCCGGATCGGAACCGTCGACCACGCCGGCTTCGCCAAAAGCTGCGACCCCTGCTCCTGACAAGCCGCCCAAAACGACGCCTCCCGACAGCACGACCCCGGTTGCATCTGTTCGACCGGGGGAAGTGATCAATGCCGAGAGACGAGCGCGCCTGCAGCTCAGGGAGGGGAACGCCCAGGCGGCGTTAAGGTACATCGAGCTAGGGCTCTCGGTCGATCCGAAGGATCCGACCCTGACGGCGCTGCGCGATGAAGCGAACCGCGCGATTCGCGAGGCGGAAAACGAACGGAAGCGTGCGGCCGCCGAGAAGGCAGCAGCGGCCGCAAACACACCGGTCCCCACTGGTGTCCAGCCGCCGTCCGCGCGCACCGAACCACCTTCGAATCGCACGGAACCGCCGCCCACGAGCCCAACGGTCGGGACGGGACGCCCCAGCGAGCCGGCGACGACTCCCGCGAAACCGCCGTCGACGACGGGAACCGACAAGCCAGCAGCGCCGGGCAATCAGCCGGTGGCTGCGGCGAATGCCGCCGGAATCCAGAGGACGCTGCAGCTCTATGCCACGGCCTGGGAGAACCGAAGCATCGATGCTTTGCGGGCCGTGTGGGCAATGCCGCAGCCGATGGAGAAGTCCCTGCGGGGTTCGTTCGCGGCGACGAAGTCGCTGGATCTCGAGCTGAATTGTCAGACTCCCGTCATCCACGCGGGTGCCCAGACGACGGCGACAGTCTCCTGCACCGAGGTCCAGCGCGTCGTGCTGAGTGGCGGCGAGCGACGCACGGTGTCAGGCTCGGCAGTATTCACGCTGCGCGCGGAAGGTCAGACCTGGATCATCGCCAACGTCGCGAAGCAGATGCGGGAGCAGTAGCGATCGGGCGTCCGATCGCTACTGCCTGCGAAGACGCTACCGTGAAAACGTGTAGTCGAAACCGATGACGGGCGTGACGCGATCGGTCAGCCCGCCGTCGGTGAGTGAGAACAACAGGTTGAACGACAGCAGCAGCGTCTTCGTGACGTTGTACTTGACGCCGGTCGAGGCCAGGATCATGTTCAGGCTTTTCTCTTCGGTGGCGAACGCTGAAAACGTCGTGGACTGGTTGGCTCCGCCGTTCACGGTACGGTAGGTGAACGTCAGATCCGCGTCCACGAGCCGCCTGACGTCGAACAGCGTCCTCCCGACGAGATCGCCGGCAAACGTCAGTCTCGGCGTGATGGCCACGTCGACGCCCCCGGTATAGTCGAACTCGTTGGGCGGGTTGCCGACGAAGAGTTCCTCGGCTTCGTCCGAAATCCCGCCGGCAACCGTGTAGCCGACGTTCACGTGGGGCGCGACCCTGCCATACGCCCACGAGCCGACGAACGTCAGCGCGAACTGGGTGGCGCCCGTCCCGCGCAGATCCTCTTCCTTGCCCGTCGGCAGACGGAGATCCGCGATCATCGCGAGACCGCCGCCCGGCCTGTCGAGAAAGCGGTATTTACCGCGCAGGGTGATGTCACCGATGCCCGTCGAGCTTCCCGCGTCCGTGAACTCCTCGTGATCGAGTCCCTGTCCGTCAAAGCTGTGAATCAGCTGATTGCCCGACGCGCCGGTCGCGAGCCGCTGGATCGTCGCCTGGAGTCCTGTCTTCAGGTCTACGGACACGATCGGCACCGCGATGCCGATGTCGAACCGATCGGTCACGCCATAGTTGCTGAAGAATGAAATGGTATCGGTGTCGAGATTGACGGTGAGTGCCGCTTCGAGCACGTCGCCTTCGAAGAACGGCGTGAGCAGATCGCCGTTGCCGGTGGGCGGCGGACAGCAGTCGTTGTGTGGAAAGTAGAACTTGATCTCGGGCTGGCGCAGATCGCGACCGTCGTACACGTCATACGTGCGGCGCATGTAGTTCATGCCGACGCTGATCTTGTTGCGTCCGACCGTGTAGGCGCGTTCGGCGAAGAGCGGCCCGAAGCTGTCGCTGCTGCGTGAAAACGTTCCCAGCGACGGATCGAGCGTGAATGCGAATCCTCCCGACGACGAGCCGAGCGGAAAGCTCGAGAGCTGCGAACCGATCTGACGATTCAGTTCCCGCGACAGCTCGAGCTGACTCTGGTAGACCGCACGCGCCTGGTCGGGCAGGCTGTTGATGTAGATCTGGTTCTGCAGGTCGAAGTGCGCTGTATGAATCACCCCCGTCACCGGATCGGGTGTGGGGCTGAGCTGGATGGGCTGCAGGATCGCTCGTGGAATGATCACCGACAGCGGGCGATCTTGCGCGTCTGCGATCCCGGCAACAATCAGGAGAAGAACCAGGGAAAGGGCGAGCGGAAACCGGCGGGGCATACGTCCACCTCGTGCTTCCCTCCGGTATTTTCGAGCTTAGGTAAATGTTGAGCCATTGTCAACGGACGTATACTGCCCGCCATGCGCTGCACAGCCATCTCGACCGTCGCTCTGTTGACCGTTGGCCTGACGCCGACGCGGCTCGCCGCGGACACGTATCCCAGACAGCCCGGCGTCGACGCGATTCACTACGTGTTTCGTCTGACGATCACGGACGCCAACGATGAGATTGCCGGCGAAAGCACGGCGACGCTTCGCGTCACGGCGGCGGGCGTGAAAGAAATCGCTCTCGATCTCACCAGCGTCGTCAAACCTGCCGGCAACAAGGGCATGACCGTCTCGGCCGTCACGTGCGGGGGCAGCCCGGCGAAGTTCACGCACGAGGGTGATCGCCTGCGGATCGCGCTGATGAAGCCCCCATCGGCCGGGGACGAGCTGACGTGCACCACGACCTATCGCGGCGTACCTGCTGGCGGCCTCCGGTTGATCAACAACATCCACGGCGAGCGCACGGCGTTCAGCGAGAACTGGCCGAACAACGCGCGTCAGTGGCTGCCGATGATCGACCATCCGTACGACAAGGCGACCGGCGAGTTCATCGTGACTGCGCCGGCGCACTACCAGGTCGTCGCAAACGGGCTGCTCGTCGAAGAAGTCGATCTGCCCGGTGGCGCTCGCCGCACGCACTGGAAGCAGTCGGTCGCCATCTCATCCTGGCTCTACGCGCTGGGCATGGCTCGATTCGCCGCCCATCAGTACGGCGTCTCGAAGGGCATCCCGCTCCAGACGTGGGTGTTCCCGCAGAATCGCGAGACAGGCCAGCGCGTGTTCGAGTTCACCGGTCGCCGCGCCTTCGAGTACTTCAGCGAGCAGATCGGTCCGTACTCCTACGAGAAGCTGGCGCACGTGCAGGCCGCCGGCCTCGGCGGCGGCACGGAACACGCCACGGTGATCTTCTACGGCGAGAAGGGCGTCGCGGCCGGCAACGCGCCCGTCGTGCACGAGGTCGCCCACCAGTGGTGGGGCAACGCCGTCACCGAGCGCGACTGGGATGACGTGTGGCTGAGCGAAGGGTTCGCCACCTATTTCACGCTGCTCTACACCGAGCAGTTCGAGGGTCGCGACGCGTTCGTCCGCGGCCTCAGGAACAGCCGTACGCGGATCCTCGATCTCGAGAAGAAAACGCCGGACACGCCGGTCATCCACCGCAATCTGTCCGACATGCGTCGTGTCCTCAACCAGTTCGTCTATCAGAAGGGCGGCTGGACGCTCCACATGCTCCGCGGCATCATCGGCACCGACACGTTCTGGAAGGGCATCCGCGAGTACTACCAGCGATACCAGAACCAGAACACGTCCACGGATGAACTGCGGCGCGTGATGGAACAGGCTTCGGGCAAGAACCTCGGCTGGTTCTTCTCACAGTGGCTGACGCGCAGTGGCGTGCCGAAGCTCACCGGAAGCTGGCACTATGATGCCGCGTCGAAACAAGTGCAGATAGAGCTCGCGCAGTCGCAGCCTGGTGAGCCGTACCTGCTGCCGCTCGAGTTCGGGATCATGCTGCCGAACGCCCAGGCCGTGCGTATTGAGCGCGCCGAAATGACAGCCGCGCAGGGCCGATTCACGTTTTCGGCCGGCGCGGAGCCGACGGACGTCTCGCTCGATCCGAACACGTGGCTCCTCATGGAGCCGCCTGCGTTTGTCAAGAAATAAAAGGGGTTCACCGAGGCTTGCCGAGGCTGACAAGGTTCGCGAACAGCCGGTACGCGCCATCCGTGCCTGAGGGCAGCTGACGCCAGAAGCCGAGGCCGACGTAGAGCCATCGACCCTTGCCGTATCGGGCCTCGACCAGCGCGCCGGTCTTCACGCCCTTGTTGTATTCGAACGGATCTTCCATCTGCACGAGATCGACGTATCTCGGATCGCGCTCGCCTAGAAAGTACAGCCCGCGCTCCTGGACCCATCCCTGCCAGTCGCGCTCGCCGATCCGGTTCGGATAGTTGAAGACGGGGTGATTCGGCACGAGCACGGTGACGGGGGCGTTCTCGTCGGTGATCCGGTTGGAGCTGACGACCGCCTTGTACGGTCCGTACTGGCTCTGGTTGAACTCCATCTTGTTGTACTGGACGATGACGGTCCCGCCGTCCTCGACGTACTTGAGCAGCCGCTGGTTGTTCGCCCTGAGGTCGTCACGGCGCTCGTAGGCCCGGACGCCGGTCACGATCGTGTCGTACTTCGACAGATCTCCCCAGGCCAGCTCGTCGCTGTCGATGAAATTGACGCGCGCGCCCAGCTGCTGCAGCGCCGGCGGCACCTGGTCACCGACGCCGACGATGTAGCCGACCGTCAGCGAAGGGGCGATGGCGACGTCGATGACCTTGACGACGGCCTCCGCAGCGATGACCTTGTGACGCCGCTGGATGTGCGGGTACTCGATGACCTGGTAGCCGAGGAACCCGCTGTCGAACGCGCCCCTAGGCGACGCCTCATTCGACGACTCGACCTGAGCGGTGATCCGGTCTTCCTCCCGGATCCTCACCCCGGCGGTCTTGACCTGCGCCGGGGTGATCGTGAAGCGTGTCGTCACAGCCTCGTCTTCGCGCGCAAACGTCAGCGCGGCCGATGCTGGTGAGACCTGCCACCGTGCGGGCGTGTTGAGGCGCACGGTCGCGGCGGTAGCGCCCTTGGTCCCGTTGATGACGGTGACGCGCAGCTCACGTCCTCGGGCATCAGTCGTCGACCCCGCTCCGTTGGTGCTCTCTTCAACGCTCTTGCGAGGCACTACCAGGATCTTCGGCGATACGCTGACGGCGAACGACGGAACGACGTTCAGCTCCATGCGCTTTTCGCCGGCGAGGCCAGCGCCGTCGTAGCGAAACTGGATTGGTTGCTCGTGAACGATTTCCGCTCCGCCGACGACCAGTTCGATCCGAGCGCGGAACGGCGTAGGGCGAAACGGTAGTCCCGATGGCGCGTCAGCCTGGACAATGGCGCGACCGGCGTTCTCCGGCCGATCCCAGTACGGGCCGGTCAACCGGGCGGCGCGTGGAACTCTCACCTCCGACGAACATGCGTATGCGGCCGCGTCCGTCACAGAACCCGGAGCACATCCCTTCACGACGTCGAGGCCCCTCAGCCTGACGCCGCGAACCATGACGTCGTTCCGCCCGCGATTCGCGACGATGACGTTGACCGTCACCGGTTGACCGGGCACGACGAGACCGTCATTTGCGGTGGCCTCCATGCGCAGCGCGTGGGCGAGCACGATTGCCCGCTGAAACTGCGCTTCCTTTTGCGCGAGGCGGAAATCGATCTCGAACCGCGCGTCGTCAGCCAGCCCCGTCGAGCCGAGCCCGGATCGGAGATCGCGCAGCGCGTTCAAACCCGCAACGAGATCCGGAACGGTCGCGGACGGATCGGCATTCGCGAGCGTGCGCGCGACAGCGCTGACTCGCGAGGCGATTGTCGCAAGGCCGGAGACGACCGCGCGGGGCGGAGAGGCTCCCGTATATCGGGCGAGGCCTGCGAGCGACGTGTCGATGCCTTCGAACAGCGACGACTCGTCCTTATCGCGTGCGGCGGGCAGGACCGTGTCAACCAGCCGGTAGCGGGCGGCAGGTCCACCAGCAGTGCCGGGCATGCTGACGAGCGGCGCACGGCCCTGACACATGTGCATGCCTGACGCGACGCTTCCCACTTCGCTTATCGTGCAGCCCAGGAGCGGTTCGTAGATGTTCGTATCGAGCGTCGCGAGCCGGCTATCCGGCGCGGGCGTTCCGACGCGACTGCCGATGCCGCCGGACGGCCGGTACAGTTTCTTCACCTGCCACGGGCGCAGCCCGCTTCGAATCTGATCGGGGAATTGCGCGGGATCCGCTGCTGCCTTGAACGCTTCGGCCGTCAGCACGCCCGAAGCCTGATGGTGCTGGCCGCCGCCGGTGCCATCGATGCCGAGCGACACGATGACGTCCGGGCGGATCGCGCGGATGTGCCGCACGAAGTCGCCGAGGATCTCCTTGCGCCCCCATTTCTCGAATGTCTCTTCCTGGCTGAACGAGAACCCGAAATCGACGGCGCGCGTGAAGTACTGTTCGGCGCCATCGAACCGGTGCGCCGTCAGCAGCTCTTCGGTCCGGAGGATGCCGAGCGCGTCGAAGAGCTCGGGCCCAATCTCGTTCTGCCCGCCGTCCCCCCGGGTTGCCGTAACCATCGCGACACGCATGCCGAAGTGCTGCGCGTACAACGCCAACACGGCATTGTTCTCATCGTCGGGATGCGCCGCCGTGTGCATGAACGTTCCAGTCGTGGACAGGCGGCGCACGGCGAGGGATACGCCTGGCGCACCGGTCAGGTCCATCAACGGCTGGATGCGGTATTGCGGAGCGCGCTCCTGGGCGCCGGCAGCAACGCCGGCCGCCAAGGCCGCGGCGGCCAGCAGCCACCTCGTTTGCATGTCGGATCGTGCGCCTCTGGACTGGCCCCGGTCAATAGTGCGAACCTTGGCCGACTCATCTTCGTCATACTGGGAGCCAGCCGACGCCAGCCCGCCCCGGGGGAGGTTCCATGCCGGTGTTCTGCATCCGCGCGCGTGCCGCGCTGATGGTTCTTGTGTGCTTTGCCCTTCCCCTTCGGGCGAACGCTCAATCATCCCCCACCAAGCCGTCCGCAAGCGCAACGAACGAGCTCGACGCCTTCATGGAAAAGGTCCTGCAGAAGCGTCATCTCAATCGCCAGACGCTCGAGCAGTACGTGCTCGACGAAACCGAGCGGATCGAGGTCCTGGGTCCCGGCAGGATGCCGCTCTATCGTCAGAACCACGAGTTCACGTGGTACGTCCGGGATGGCCTGCACGTGCGGAGTCCGGTGCGCTTCGATGGTGTCGCGGTCGGCGACGCCGATCGGAAAACGTACGAGGACAGATGGGCGCGGAATGAGCGCAAGCGATTGGAGCGACAGAAGTCCAAGGGCAAAGACGCCAGAGCCTGACGAGCCCCGCGCCTCCCGATCCCTCCGAACAGGCCGCTTCACCTGCGGGCGCGACCGCGCTGCCAACGCCGAGGTTCGTGTCGGAAGCCTACTTCATGGATTTCAAGTTCGAGCCAGGCAACTACTACCTGGCGGGACGCGAGCAAATCGACGGCCGGAACGTCCTGAAGATCGAGTACTACCCGACTCGGTTGTTCAGTGATGACGATGAGGACAAGGGCCGCGACGAACAGAAGGCGCAAAAGGAACAGAAGGCGAAACAGGACGAGCGGCAGAGCCGCCAGCAGCGCCGCGAGAAAGAGATGGAGGCGCGCATCGAGCGGCAGATGAACAAGACGGCGCTGGTCACGCTGTGGGTGGATCCGGCCGAGCATCAGATCGTCAAGTACGTCTTCGACAACGTCTGGATGGACTTCCTGCCGGCCGGCTGGCTGATCAAAGTGGACGACATCCACGCGTCGATGACGATGAGCCAGCCGTTCCCCGGCGTCTGGCTGCCGCGCGAGATGAGCATCCACGCGGGCGTCACCATGGCCATGGGCTCTCTCGAGGCGGCGTACGCGCGCGCGTTTGCCGATTACAGGCAGGCCGAGACCGCCACCAAGATCCGCATACCGAAGCTGGTTCGGCACGAAGGGGTCCCGCGCGAAGTCGTCCAGCGCGATCAGGCAGCCCTCGAGTCGGATGGCCACGAACCCGTCTGGGAAGGACAGACTGATGAAGACGCCGTCGCCGAGGAACAGAGCGCCGATCAGGTCGAGGTGATCGGCGAGATTCGGGTTCACGGAAACGCCTACCTGCGCGACGAGGAAGTGATCAAGCTTGCCGGGGTGGCGGTCGGGCAGCCGCTTGGTGCTGAGGGCATCCGAGCGATCGAGATGCGGCTGAAAGCGAGCGGCCACTTCGAGACGATCGAGGTCCGCAAGCGCTATCGATCCCTCACCGACACGGGCGACGTCGCGCTGGTGCTGGTGGTCCACGAACGGCCGGGTCACACGGCCGAGACGATCGACGAGATGCCCTCCGCGACCGGCCCGTTCCGATGGCTGACGAGCAGGCTGATGTTCCTGCCGATCCTGAACTACGCGGACGGGTACGGGTTTACGTACGGCGGTCGGGTCAGCACCGTGGATCTGCTCGGCGCCGGCGAGCGGCTCTCAGTCCCGCTGACGTGGGGCGGCACGCGGCGGGCGGCCCTCGAATTCGACCGGACGTTCAAGAAAGGCCCGCTCACGCGTATCGAGTCCAGCTTCGGCATCTGGCAGCGCGAGAACCCGCATTTCGAGCTCGACGATCAGCGCGTCGAATGGAAGGGCCGCGCCGAACGCAGCTTTGCCAGCCTCGTGCGAGCCGGGATCGAGACGTCGCAGAGTACGGTGGAGTTCGGGACGCTCGACGATCGACTGTGGACGGTCGGGGCCGACATCCTGCTCGATACGCGCGGGGACCCGGCGTTTCCGCGCAATGCCGTCCGGCTCGGCGCCGGCTGGACGGGGCTACACGTCCGGAGGCTGGACACGCCGATCAACATCGTCAACGGTGACGCGCGCGGGTATCTGGGGCTCATCCGCCAGGTCGTGCTGGCCGGTCGTGTCCAGTACACCGCTGCGGATGACACACTGCCGCCCTACGAACGTCTCCTGATTGGCGGCTCGTCGAGCCTGCGAGGTTTTCGGACCGGCACGTTCGACGGCGATCGCGCGTTCATCACGTCGGCGGAACTGCGCGTGCCGATCACGACGGTCCTGAGCGCCGCCAAGCTCGGCCTGACCGCGTTCTTCGACGCGAGCAAGGCGTTCAACGTCGGCGAGCGGCTGGAGGACGCGCCGTGGCATCGCGGCGCCGGGGGCGGAGTCTTTCTGATTGCCGCGGTCGTTCGAATCAACCTCGATGTCGCACACGGCCTCAAGGACGGCGACACGAGGGTACATCTCTCGTCGGGATTCTGTTTTTAACGAACGGTTGTCGGTTTTTGGTTGTCGGTTTTCGGTTTTCGGTTTCGGTTATCGGTTGTCGGTTGTCGGTTTCAGTTATCGGTTGTCGGTTGAAGAACCCGAGACCCTGGACCCATCAGCGAACCGAAAACCCAAAACCGATAACCGATAACCGATAACCGTCTAGCCAAACATATTCTTGGCCACGAACCATACGTTGGCAGGACGCTCGGCCAGGCGCCGCATGTACCAGGGGAACCAGTATTCGCCGTAGCTGATCAGCACGCGAAGCCGCTGCCCTTCCCTCGCCAGGCGCAGCTGCTGCTGGCGCTGGATCCCGTACAGCATCGCAAACTCGTACGCGGACTTCGGCACGTTGTTGTGCGTGATGTACGCGGCCAGACGATCGGTCAGCGCGGTGTCGTGCGTGGCGATGTGCAGCAGCGCGCCGGCTTTCTGCGCGTCGGGCGCCACCAGCCTCGTGCACAGCTTGTAGAAGCTCTCGTCGACATCCGACTTCTTCGGATACGCGACGTCCGGCGGCTCGAGGTACGCGCCCTTCACGATGCGGATCGCGGGCCCGAGCGGGACGAGCGCTTCGACGTCTTTCGGCGTCCGATAGAGGTAGGCCTGAATCGCGATGCCAATCCGCGAGGTCTGTGCGCGGGTCCGCTTGAACAGGTCCAGCGTGGGATCGACGTACGGCGAGCCCTCCATGTCGATCCACACGAAGTTGTTGCGCTGTTCCGCCCGCTCCATCAGGCGATCGAGGTTGCGCTCGCACATCGCGCGGTCGAGGTCGAGGCCGAGCTGCGTGGGTTTGACCGAGATGTGCGCGTCGAGCCCTGCGGCCGCGACCCGATCGAGGACGTCGAGATAGTGCTGCGTGACGTCCTCGGCCTCCTCCGCTCGGGTCAGGTTCTCGCCCAGGCGCGTCAGGATCGTCGTGATCCCGATCGGCTGCTGCTCTTTCGCGGCGCCCAGCGCATCTTCAATCTGCTCGCCGGGCATGAACTTGGTGACGGACTTCTTCACGAAGCTGTACTTCGTCACGTGGTCGCGCAGCCACGCGTTCGTCGACCCCGCCAGCAGCGCTTTCCGCATCAATGACATGGAGAATCGCTTTGAGAAAGGCTCGAGTCCGTCACAACACACTTCGAATCAGCCCGCCATCGACCTGCACGGTCGCGCCGGTCATGTAGGCGGCGGCGTCAGACAGCAGAAACGCCCCTACGCGGCCGAACTCCTCGGGCTGGCCGTAGCGGCCGAGCGGAATCGCCGTAATCGATCGCGCCTTGGCCTGTTCCGCGGAGACGCCCTGCTTCTGCCCGTTGATCTGATCCAGCTCGCGCACGCGATCCGTGTCGATGCGGCCGGGCACTATCTGGTTGACGCGAATCTTCGACGGCGCCAGCTCGAGCGCCAGCGTCTTGGCCAGCGCCGAGACGGACGCGCGCAGCACCGTGGAGAGACCCAGATTCTGAATCGGTTCTTTCACCGAGGACGACGTGGACATGAGAATCGCGCCGCCGCCGCGCGATTGCATCGAGGGGACCGCCGCGCGCACCATCCGGATCGTGCTGAAGAGGAGCAGATCGACGGCTGACTGCCACGCCGCATCATCGAATGACAACGCGGCGCCCGCTGGCGGTCCGCCAGAGTTGGTGAACAGCAGGTCGATGCCGCCGAACTTCTCCGTCGTCGCGCGGGCCCAGCGCGCGATGCCGTCCGCCGACCGGACGTCGAGCGGCGTTGCAAGCACGTTCTGGCTGCCGAGCTTCTGCGCCGCCGCGCAGATGGCGGCCTCGTCTCGCGCGGCAATCGAGACGAGCGCGCCCTCGTTCGCGAGCGCCTGGGCGACCGCGAACCCGAGTCCGCGGCTCGCGCCGGCGACCATCGCCACTTTGCCCTTCAGTCCCAAGTCCATGCAGATTCTACGTCCGCGCGCCGAACGATACACCAGCGCCGTTGGTTTCTACCCATTTCATGACGCGATCGAGCGCCTCTCGCGTCGTCTGGTCGAGCTGCGCGGCCGGCGCACGGGTTGCGGGGCTGGCGAGCGCGCCGCGCCGGTGCAGCACCTCTTTCCGGATCGCCATCCCGATTCCCTCCTGGAACTCGAAGCGCATGAGGGGCACGGCGCGGTAGAAGACCTCCGCCGCCTCATCCACGCGTCCCGCTCGAAACAGCTTCACAATCTGCACGAGGAGCTCGGGAAAAGCAAAGCCTGTCATCGCCCCGGTCGCCCCAGCCAGGAGCTCCTCCAGCAGAAACACGCCACCCAGGCCGCCGAAGATAAGGACCTCGATTCCCCGGGTATGCTCCAGGATTCGCGACGTTTTGAAGGGCGTGGGCGGATCTTCGAGCTTGATCGTTCGTGCGCGCGGGATTTCCTTTGCGATCCGCGCGAGGAGCCAGGGCTCCATCGCGTAGCCGGAAATCGGCGGGTAGTCCTGGACGACGATGTCGATGTCGACCGCCTCCGCCAGCGCCTGGTAGTGGCGGACGACTGCGTCCGAGTTGAGCTTGGGCATGCGGGGCGGGCTGACCATCACGGCCGTGGCACCCGCCTCCCTGGCGTAACGGCTGTAACCGATGCAGGTCCGGGTGCCTTCGGCCGTCGTGCCGGCGACGACGCCTATTCGACGGTTGACGTGGGTGGTGACGACCTCGAGCACGCGTCGGCGCTCCCAGTCGTCGAGCCGTGCCACCTCTCCCGTTACCCCGAGCGCTGTTACACCGTTGACACCAGCCGCGATGAAGAGGTCGACCACGCGGCGCAGGCTGTCCTCGTCGAGGTCGCCGCTGGCCGTAAACGGCGTCGGCAGGACTGAATAGACACCTTCGAGCTTCAAAAACCGGGCCTCCAGAACCGTACGGATTCATTGAGTCAGGGTTGCCGCCATAGCGCGACGCGCGGGGCGGGACTTTCTTTGTCAGCGCACGAGCCGATTCAAGACTTAACCTTCATATCATCGTCTCCGTCGAAGGTGGCATGCACGATCTCAGGGACGCCCTCCGTACGCTGCGGGCCTCGCCCGTCGCCACCGCGGTCGCGATATTGTCCCTGGCGCTCGGGATCGGCGCAAACACGGCGATATTCTCCATTTTGGACAGCCTGCTGCTCCGAACCCTGCCCGTGAACGAACCGGAGCGGCTCGTCATGGTCGGCGAACGGCCGATATCAGTGTCCAGGGCCGCCTGGACCAATCCGATCTGGGAAGCGATACGCGACCGCGCGCAGGCCTTCGACGGTGCGTTCGTCTGGTCCAGCTCGCGGTTCAACCTGGCGCGGGGCGGCCAGACCGACCTCGTGGATGGGATCTGGGTCGGCGGCCAGTACTTCGAGGTGCTGGGCGTGCCGGCCATTCTGGGGCGCACCCTGAAGGCGTCCGACGACCGCCGGGGCGGCGGGCCTGACGGTCCCGTGACGGTGATCAGCTACGCCTTCTGGCAGCGACGCTTTGGCGGCGCCGCAGACGTCGTGGGCCGGTCCCTCAACGTCGAGCGCATACCGTTCACGATTGTCGGCGTCATCACGCCGGCGTTCTTCGGAACAGACGTCGGCCGATCATTCGACGTCATGATCCCGCTGGGCACGGAACCGCTGATTCGCGGGAAAGAAAGCTCGCTCGACCGGCGATCGTCGTGGTGGCTGAGCATCATGCTGCAGCTCAAGCGAGGGCAGTCGCTCGACCAGGCGACGGCGGCGTTGCGCGGGGTTCAGCCGCAGATTCGGGAAGCCACGATGCCCCAGGACTGGGGCGAGGCCAACAAGAAACAGTATCTCGCCGAGGGGTTCGGCCTGGATCCCGCGTCAACCGGCAACTCGGGGCTCCGCCTGCGCTATCAACGGCCGCTGACGACCATCATGGTGGTGGTCGGGCTCGTGCTGCTGATCGCGTGCGCGAACATCGCCAACCTGCAGCTCGCGCGCGCGATCGCGAGACGGCACGAGCTGAGCGTGAGGCTGGCGCTTGGCGCGTCACGCTTCAGGCTGTCCCGCCTGCTGCTGGCCGAAAGCTGTCTCCTCGCCGGCACGGGCGCGTTGACCGGGCTGGCATTTGCGTACTGGGGCAGCCGGCTTCTCGTGCGCCAACTCTCGACCAGCGTCAGCACCGTCTTCCTCGATCTCTCGCTCGACGGGCGGATTCTGGCGTTCACCGCCGGTGTCGCGATCGTCACGGCCGTGCTGTTCGGCACCGTCCCCGCCCTGAGGGCCACACGCGTCGCCCCTCACGAAGCGATCAAGGAACAGGGCCGCAGCGTCGCCGGTGACGGGCGCATGAGGCTGAGCCAGATCCTCGTCGTCGCGCAGGTGGCGCTCTCGCTGATCCTCGTCGTTGCGGCGGGACTCTTCATGCGCACGTTCGCGTCGCTCGCGACGCTCGACCTGGGCTTCGATCGTTCTGCCGTGCTGGTGGCGAGCGTCAACGCGCGAAGCCTGCAACTCGACCCGGCCGACCGGCCTGCCCTGTTCGCGCGCCTGCGCGACGCGGCCGCCGCAGTGCCGGGCGTGAGCAGCGCCGCGGCGTCGGCGGTGACGCCAATCAGCGGCAGCACGTGGCAGTACAGCGTCGAGATGATTGGCGGGCCCAAGCTGTCGGAACGAGAAAGAGACAGCGGCGCATACGTGAATGTCGTCAGCCATGACTGGTTCAAGACCTTCGGCACGGCTCTGCTGGCCGGCCGTGATTTCAATGAGGCCGACAGGCGCGGCGCGCCCGGCGTAGTCATCGTCAACGGGGCGTTCGCGAGGAAGTTCACGGGCGGCGCAAATCCGCTCGGGCGTCGAACGTTCGAGCGGGGCTACCCCGGCAGGCCCTCACAGGAACGCGAGATCGTCGGCTACGTGCGCGACGCCGTCTATCGCTCGCTCCGCGACCCGGTGCCCCCGACGATGTACATCCCGATCGCGCAGCCGTACGAACCGCCGTCGTCGATGTCGATCAGCGTGCGCGCGGCCGCCGGATCTCCCGCGCTCCTGACGAAGAGCCTCGTGGCTGCGCTGACGGAGGTCAATAGAGACGTCGCTACTACGGTCAGGACGCTCGACGATCAGATCGGCGCCGCGCTCACGCAGGAGCGCCTCGTGGCGACGCTCGCGGGCTTCTTCGGCGCGCTGGCGCTGCTGCTCGCCGGCCTCGGGCTCTACGGCGTGACGTCATACGCCGTCGGGCGGCGTCGCACCGAAATCGGCATCCGGCTTGCGCTCGGCGCGGCGCCCGCCGGGGTCATTCGATTGGTCGTCGGCCGCGTCGCCGTGCTGGTTGGCGTGGGCGTCGTGATCGGCGGCCTGGTCAGCCTCTGGGCCGCGAAGTACGTGTCGACGCTGCTCTGGGGTCTTCAACCGCGCGATCCCCTCACTCTCGTCGTTTCGGCGCTCGTGCTCACCGCCATTGGCGCTCTGGCCGGCTGGCTCCCGGCCCGCCGCGCGTCACGCATCGACCCTGCCCGCGTGCTCCGGGAGGGGTAACGGTTCAAGAAAAACTGATGCCGTCATAAGGGCGCACTTACGTAGAATCGGTGAGCCTTCTCACCGATCTCGCAGTAGGAGTGTCCTGTATGAGGCTGCGCGTTGCCGTTGCGTTTACTGTTCTCCTCGGGCCCACGGCTCTCGTCGCGCAGTATTACCAGACCGACTTCCCTGGTGAGGAATTCAAGGCGCGCCACGCGCAGGTATTCCAGAAGATCGGCGACAACGCGGTGGCCGTCGTGCAGGGCGTCCATCAGACCGAAGGCTTCACGCTCCCGCGCCAGCACAACTCGTTCTACTACCTCTCAGGAGTCGAAACACCCGGCGCGTATCTGCTCCTCGACGGTCGATCGAAGAAGGTCACGATCTATCTCCCGAAGCGCAACCAGCGGCTCGAATCAGCCGAAGGCCGCGTGCTGTCGGCTGACGACGGCGAGCTCGCGCGCCGGATCTCGGGGGCTGATGACGTGCAGCCGGTCGAGTCGATGATGTCGACGGGCTGGCCGCTCGTCCTGGCCGCCGCAGATGGCCGAAGCACCGACGGCGGACGAGGCCAGGGACGCGGCGCGCCACCCGTGTCGATTTATGCGGAGTTCAGCCCGGCGGAGAACCAGGGACAGAGTCGCGGCGAGCTCCTCTCGGCGGACACCGCGCGCGCGAACGACTTCTGGGACGGCTCGCCGTCGCGGCAGCGGCGGTTCGTCGAGCTCCTGCGTACGCGTCACGGCCGCGCGGAGGTCCGCAATCTGAATCCCATCCTCGACGAGATGCGGAGCATCAAGAGCCCGCGCGAAATCGCGATGGTCCGTCGCGCGTCGCAGATCGCGGGCCTCGCGCTCATGGAGGCGATGCGCAGCACCGAACCGGGCGTCACCGAGTATCAGCTCGACGCTGCGGCGCGCTACGTGTTTCTTCTCAACGACGCCCGGCTCGAAGGCTATCGATCGATCACGGCGAGCGGGACGGACAACATCAGCAACATGCACTACTTCCGCAACACGTCCACGCTCAAGGACGGCGACCTGGTGCTGATGGACTACGCGCCGGACTACCGCTACTACACGAGCGACATCGGACGCGTGTGGCCGGTCAACGGCAAGTATAACGCGTGGCAGCGCGAGCTGCTGCAGTTCATCCTCGAGTACCGCAACGCCGTCATGACCAGGATTCGCCCGGGCCTCACGAGCCGCCAGATCATGGACGACGCGAAAGCCGCGATGGAGCCGGTCTTCGCGCGGACGAAGTTCTCGAAGCCGATCTACGAGAAGGCGGCGCGCACGCTCGTCGAGTCCGGCGGCGGCGTGTTCTCGCACACCGTCGGCCTGGCTGTGCACGACGTCGGGCGGTATCAGGGCGAGCCGCTGAAGCCCGGCCAGGTGTTCTCGGTGGATCCGCAGCTCTGGGTGCGCGAAGAGAATCTCTACATGCGCTACGAAGACACGGTCGTGGTCACGGAGAAGGGGGTCGAGAACTTCACCGACTTCCTGCCGTCGGAACTGGCGGACATGGAGAAGCTCGTTCTGGAGAAGGGCGTCGTGCAGAAAGTCCCGCCAATTCCGGAATCCGCCATCAAACGGCGATAGGTGTTATCCTGAGCCACCCCTGGAGGGCTCCCCATGGACCTGCTGCAACTCGAGCATTTTCTGGCGGTTGTGGAGGAACGCACGTTCACCCGCGCGGCCGAGCGGGTGTGCCGTACGCAGCCAGCCGTCAGCCAGAGCATCAAGAAACTGGAAGAAGAGGTCGGCGCGCCGCTCTTCGCGCGTGACGTGCACGAGGTCTCGCTGACCGAAGCCGGCCGCGTGCTCGCCGACTACGCGCGCCGCATGGTCAACATGCGCGACGAGGCGCTGCGGCAGGTCACCGAGCTCAAGTCGCTCAAGGCCGGGACGCTGGCGATCGCGGCGCACGAGGCGGCGGCCGTCTACCTGCTGCCTGCACCGCTGCGCGCGTATCTGCAGAAGTTCCCGGACATCAAGGTCGGGATCTACCGCAGCCGCCTGAACGAAATCCCCCGTCAGGTCATGGATCGCGAGGTGGACGTCGGCTTCGTGAAGAACGAACCCGCATTTCACGAGCTGCAATGGGTCGAGGTGCACTCCGATGAGATGCTGTGCATCGCCTCGCCCAAGCATCCGCTGGCGGGCCGCGCGGAAGTCCGCGTCCGCGATCTCGGATCTGAGCAGTTCGTGCTCCATCATCTCTGCGCCACGACGGCCGAGGCCATCTTCCGTCTGTTCGAACAGAACAGCACGCGCTGCCGCATCGTCGCCGAGTTGTGGAGCTTCGAGAACATCAAGAGCTTCGTGCAGGAAGAAGTGGGGCTCGCGTTCGTGCCGGGCGTCACCGTCAGGCAGGAACTGCGCGACGGGACGCTCGTCCGCGTGCCGCTCCGCGATCTGTCGATCCCGCGACGGACGCTGATGATTTACCGAGAACAGGGCTATCTGTCGGATTCCGCGCGCGAGCTGATCAAGATCGTCCGCGCGTTCAACTGGGAACAGTGCTTCGCGGACAAGCAGGCATCTCACCGCGCCGCGCTCGAATCCGTGGAACTGCGGAACCGGCTGCGCCGCGGATCGCTTCGCGTGACGGACAAGGGCTAGATCCCGACGCCGCGGCATCTTGACGTGCGAGGCCCGTATGGCTACCATATGTGGTAGCCATATGCCCAGGCAGAAGACCACGCTCTACCTCGACCCGGCTGCGTACCGGCGTCTCAAGGCCCTCGCGGGCGCGCGCGGCGTCGCCCCGGCGGAGCTCGTGCGGGAGGCGGTCGCCGAGTACGTCGCCAACCACGGCGCGCGCAAACGGCCGCGCAGCATCGGGCGGTTTTCCAGCGGGCGGCGTGACCTCAGCGAGCGGGCCGAGGAACTGCTCGCGGGCCTGCCGCGCAAATGATCGTCGCCGATACTGGCGCCGTCCTCGCCCTTCTCGACAAGACCGACAAACATCACCCGGCGCTCGTGACCCTGTTCGACGAGCACCCGGGCGCCTGGGTGCTTCCCTGGGCGGTGCTGCCCGAGGTCGACTATCTCGTCGGCGCCCACATCGGCGCGAAAGCGCAGGACGCGTGGCTGGACGATCTCCGCACCGGCGCGTTTCAGGTCGAATGGGGGTCGAGCCGCGATCTCGTCCGCGCGGCCGAGATCGCCAGGGCCTATCGCTCGTTGCGCCTCGGACTCGTCGATACCGTCGTCATCGCCATCGCGGAACGTCTCAAGGCGCGGACGATCGCGACGCTCGACCTCCGCCATTTCGGGGCCGTCCGGATCGCGGGGGGACCTCGACTGGTACCGCGGGACCTGCCCTGAGCTTCGATGCGCCTGCAGCCTTCCGCCACGCGAGAATCAACCCGGCTGATGGCTCGATAAGAAAGTGGGTGTTGCGCCTGCCGACGGGCTGCGACTACCCTTCCCTGCATCAAGGAGCGCTTCATCATGAAGTACGCCGCGACCGTCGCCCTCTTCGTCACCGGCACCGCACTCGCGGCCGGGCCCGACGCCGGTCAAACGAAGCCAGCCCAGACCGCACCGGCGCCGTCCGAACAGGCCACGCAGGCGCTCGAACGAGAGCCCCTGACGCGCGCGCCGAATCGACGGACAGACGAAGGGCGCGGCCCCTTCAAGACGCTCGTGATTCGCGGCGCCGTCCTGATCGACGGCTCGGGCGCTCCGCCCGTCGGGCCCGTCGACATCATCGTCGAAGGCAATCGCATCCAGGCGGTGCGCAGCGCCGGCACGCCGGGCCTGGCGCTCCGCACCGGACGCCAGCCACAGAACGCCGACCTCGAGATCGACGCGACCGGGATGTACGTGATGCCGGGCTTCGTCAGCCTTCACGAGCACGCGGGCGGCGCGCCGAAGAATCCCGATGCGGAGTATCCCTACAAGCTCTGGCTCGCACACGGTGTCACGACCGTACGTGGCGTGCCTCTGACCGATCACGCGCTCACTGTCAGCGAGCGCGAGCGCAGCAACCGCAACGAGATCGTGGCCCCGCGCATCGTCAACTATCAGCGTCCTGGAAACGGCTGGGGCAAAGGGCCCGTCGAGACCCCCGAAGCCGCGCGCGAGTGGGTGCGCTGGGGCGCAGCCAACGGGCTCGATGGCCTCAAGCTCGGCGCGCAGCGACCGGACATCATGGCCGCGCTGCTGGACGAGGCGAAGAAGAACAACATGGGCTCGACGGCGCACCTGCAGCAGACGGGCGTCGCGCAGATGAACGCGCTCGTGGCCGCCCGCCTCGGGCTGCAGACGGTCACTCACTTCTACGGCCACTTCGAAGCGCTCCTGAAGGACTACGTCGTCCAGCCCTGGCCGGTCGATCAGATCAATGACGACGAGCAGATGCGGTTCGGCCAGGTGGCGCGGCTGTGGGACAAGATCTATCCGCCGGGCGGCCCTGAGTGGAAGGCGTACCTCGAAGAGCACCGCAAGCTGGGCACGACGTTCGATCCGACGATGACCGCGTACGCCGCGGGCCGCGATCTGATGCGGATGCGCAACGCCGACTGGCACGCGAAATACACGCTCCCGTCCCTGATGGACTTCTACACGCCGAGCCGAAGCAATCACGGCTCGTACTGGTACTACTGGACGCTCGACGACGAAATCGCCTGGCGGAACTTCTACCAGGTCTGGTTCCGGCTGCTGAACGACTACAAGAAGATGGGCGGCCGCGTCACCGTGAGCGCCGACGCGGCGTTCATCTACAACACCTACGGCTTCGGCAACATCCACGAGATGGAGCTGCTGCAGGAAGCCGGCTTCCACCCGCTCGAGGTGATCCAGGCGGCGACCTACAACGGCGCGAAGACGCTCGCCGAAGGGTCAGGCAAGCCGATGGATCGCGGCTGGGTCCGCGCCGGCCTGCTGGCCGACATGGTCATCGTCGATCAGAACCCGCTGAAGAACCTGAAGGTGCTCTACGGCACCGGCGCGCTGAAGCTGAACGATCAGACCGGACGGCCGGAGTGGGTCGGCGGCATCAAGTACACGATCAAGGACGGCGTCGTGTACGACGCGAAGAAGCTGCTGGCGGACGTCGCCGCGATGGTCGAGAAGCAGAAGCAGGGGCGGAAAACGACGACGTCTTCGCAATAGGAGAGAAAACGCCTGAACGGGAACGCGCCGATCAGCCGGTACGGGCCCGTGCTTGCTCAGCGGGTCATCGGAATTACGAACGTGCGACGGGCGCGGACGGTCACGGCAGAACTGTCGATCGCGACGCGAATCGAGTGTTGTCGGCCCGTCTCGCTCTGAGGGACGAGGGACAAATCCCAGCAAATAGTAGCCGCTCCTCTCGCGAACGATGCGTCTATAGACGGCGTCGGCGCGAGCCGACAGCGGAAACAACGCTCCGCCCGCTACGCCCGGCAGGTCTTGAAGCGCGTCCGTTTCTCGATCGAGCTCTTTGTGTCGATCCTGATTGACGTCCCGGAAACCCTTCATGCTGGCGTCAACTTGAAAACTATCCGGTCGAATGACGTACACGTGCGTCAGGGCTTGCGCGGCGGCGCGCGCCATCGCCAGATAGTACGGCCGAGGGCCGTCACACTTGGTTCCCATGCGATCGGCCGGAACGAGCCCTCCCGACAGGACTATCAGGGTCTTGGGATCCTCCACCGACATCAGCCTCTCGAGAATCGCTCGTATCGACTGTAGGGTAGCGATTGTAAGTCGTGACAGCTCGCTGCCACGCAATACATGGCCCGCCGCCGATCCCTTGATTCCCTCGAGCAATTGCCTCACGACTCCGAATCTGCTGTCAGATCCACGTGGACGGGTTTATCCGGGGGCTTTTTCTAAGAGAGGATGGAGCCCAAATCCCGAGGAACGAGGCACTCCCCCAAAGCTGTGAGCGTGCGAGGCGGATGGTCTTCGAGCATGCGCGCGAATATCCCTCGCAGTCGGCGGCGATTCGATCGATCGCGGAGGCGTTGGCTGTACCGTCGCGGCCCTTCGATGCTAGGTGCGCCAGGCGGAACGTGATGGAGGAAACGCCCTGGCCTAACGACTGACGAACACGCGGAGCTGAAACGCCTCCAGCGAGAAGACTTCGAATTGAACCGCGCGACGGCAATCCTCCGCAAGGCGTCCGCGGTTTTCGCTTAGGCGGAGCTCGACCGCCGATCGAAGTGATGGTCGCGTTCATCGATCAACATCGCGCAACCTACGGAGTCGAGCCCATCTGAGCAGTTCCGGCCATAGCTCTGTCGACGCATTTCGACGCATTTTCTGCAGAAAGCGCAGCAGCAAGCTCCGGCGAAGCGATCGGCTCCAGCGTGACGCGACGAGGGCGCCTGCACGACTTTCTTCGACCGCTGACGAGAATGGCGAATTAACTCACACTAACGGCTCTCCGAAATTCCCGGTGCACTTCACTTCCTAAGGCCTCCGACAGATTGTCGTGTACGTCTTGTTTGATGTTCGGTTGACACTGAAAAGTCGTTAGGAGTTGCGGAGGCCTTTGGCGCGCGTGTAAAGGAATTGTAAATCCCAGACTCATCCATTGTTGCGATGCAATTACTGGCAGGCATGTGTCGTAGCAGTCAGATACCGTCAGCAAATTCTGACCGGCTGCCAACAGCCCTAAATGAGTGGAGGCTAGCACCGTGCCAAAAACCCACCAAGTGCATTTTCGGGTGACCGACACAGAATACCGGTTCCTTCGTGACAAGGCACTGAGCAATGAAGAGCCTGTTGCAAGCGTGCTGCGGCGTCTAGTCCGCAGTGCAATGAGGGTGGCAGGCACGGCCGACAACAAACTTGGTACCGGACCTGGTACCGCAAGTCTTGCGTTCCAGTGACATGTCCAGTAAAACCTAGTCCTCGACTCAGACGGGGATGTCCCTCCGGCTGTTGAAATTCAGCGGCGGCTCGGTTGACGACTACGCGATCTGTCGCTCCTCCTGAGCGACGGCCAGACCGAGCTGACGATCACGCGCACGAAGCGCGGCGACCAGCATCGGCATGTCAGCATATCCCTTCACGCGACGGAAGCCCTTGACGGCTTCGAGGACGCCCGCGGCGACCCACCGCAGCATCATCTGCCCACTGCGCCAGCGCTTGACGTTGCGCTTCACGTGACGCGTGCGACTGAGCAGACTCTCCGCGGCGTTGGTGGTGGCCAGCGAGCGGCGCAGCCGCGCTGAGAGGTTCAGCGTGAGGACGGTCAGCGTCTCGTCGAGTCCTTCGCGGACGCTCTCGGCCGCGCTGGGATGCTCGGTCTCCAGGCGTCGCGCGAGATCCAGCGAGCAGCCGCTGAGCGGTCTTCACGTCGGCGCTCTGGTAGGCGCGTCGCAGGATCGCCTGGGCCCAGGGCCGCTGCCGGTCATTGAGATACTCGAGGATGTTGCGCATCTTGTGCACCTGGCAGCGCTGCACGAGCGCGGCCTCGCCGAAGGTCGCGCGCACCGCTTTGCGCAGCGCCTTCGAGCCGTCGAGGATCACGAGCAGGCTGCGGTCGGTGCGCAGCCCGCGACTCTGGAGATTCGCCAGCAGGCCCTGGCACACGGTCGCGTTCTCCGTCGAGCCGTCCCAGAGGCCGAGCGCGTGTTTCTGGCCGTCGGCCGCGATGCCCAGCGCCACGATGAGGCAGTGATCGCCGAGGTGCACGCCGTCGATCAGCAGCGCGACCAGGTCGAGGGCGTCGAGCGGCGCGCTCTGCCAGGCCGCGAGCTGCGCCGTCGTCCGCGCGACGAAGCGGCGGCTGACGGCGCTCTTGCTCGTGCCGCGGCTCGTCATCTCCGGACCGAGCGGCTCCAGGCTCCGCGCGTACTGCCGCGTCGCGACGCCCACGAGCATCTGCTCGACGACGCGCCGGTCGAGCGGATCGGTGGCTGCCATCGTCTCGAACGTGGGCAACGCGACCTCGCCGGCGGCCGTGCGCACGCGCGGCCGCTGAATCGCGACCTTCCGGCCACCGAGGACCACTTCGCTGCGCGTGGTGCCCGCTCGGCTCGCCGGCCGCTCGGGCTCGTGGGCATACCGCGGCCCGCAGATGGCCGTGCGATCTTCCTCGAGCATGGTGGTGAAGACCTTCAAGCCCGATCGCAGCGCCAATTCCAACAGCTCGGTCTTCGTGTCGACGAGCAGATCGACCAGCGGCAGATGACGCAGCGGGGATTCGGCGTGGGGAACGGGTGAGGCTATGCGAGACTTCTTCATGGCGGCTCCTTGTTGTGAGGCCTTTGGCCTCGGGCTTAGTCACCACTCGTTTTACACGAGCAGTGAGGAGCCGCCGCTCTCAATTTTCAACAGCTACTGGGACATCCCCACTCAGACTGCTCTAGAGCAGTATCGGGATCGCTCTCGCGCTTGAGTGTGCCGGCGAGCCTAGAGACGCGAGCCTGCAGACCTTGGCAAGAGTTAAGGAGCGCGCCGTGAAGATACGCTTGAGTGGCGGCGCTCGAACAACACTAGATTTAGTTGCCACTATCGTGATGCTGTCGGTCGCCGTCGTGTTTATTGCAGCGGCGGCCAATGGGCATTTTCGGCGGTCGCGGGCGTCTGTCCTCATAGAGCCCCCAGTGCCAGCAGAGTCCGTGTCACTCAAAGGAGCAATGATCGCCGGCTGTCCAAGCGCTCCAATTGTCGTCATCGAGTGGGCAGATTTTCGGTGTGCAGCCTGCGGGGTGCTCGCTCAGCGCACTCTCCCGTCGATCCGTCGTCGTTATGTCGAAAGTTGCAAGGTGCGATTTGCCTTCCGCCATCTACCGAACTCCGCGCGGGACCCGTTGGCGGTGCGTGCCGCTGAGGTCGCCGCCTGCGCCGGTCGCCAAGGCCAGTTCTGGCCCATGCACGACGTCCTCTTCAGGGAACAGTCTCAGCTGCAGGCCTCCGGTCTGCGGGGGCTGGGGAAGCGGTTCGGGATCGACACTGTCGAGTTTGGGGCATGTCTGGACCATGGTTCGACATTACCGCAGATTCGGCTGGATGCTGGTGAGGGCCTTACGTTAGGCGTGTCCGCCACGCCAACACTGTTCTTCGCAATCGTGCAGAGAGATGCACGAATCGTGAAGGCTTACGTCGAGTGAGTCGTGCACGGGAACTTACGATTTCGAGGAGAACTTGAAGGCTTGCTGCGGACTCAGAGGCCTCTGTGTACTGGTCGACTAGCTAGACTTAAGAGGCCGCTGAAAAACCGTTCAGTTTAGGCGGTTGACGCCGTCGTCCTCGGTGCGTACCATGTCGGGCATGCGAGGAGACGACCGCATTCGCCGATGCGATGTTCAGTTATGTGTCCGCGCGAGCAACGACGTGCCGAAGGAGCATCCGACTCCGGGCGATTCGGCGCGTTGGTCGATGACGCGCTGCGCGACATGTCGCGGAGTTCGATGGATTGTACGCCCGCGTCGGAGGCCGCTCGCCGCGCCGACCGTCCTGCGGGCGCAGCGCTGGCAGATCGTCGTATTCGATTCGCAGCGAGCGCCTGTTGATGGAACAGCTGCCCAACCGCTGTTTCGCTGGATCGTCGGCATGGTACATGGACGAGCCGATCTGGGCGCCGACGGTGTTCACCAAGAATCGTCGACCGGCTGCTGAACCAGGAGATCGCGCGCAGCTTCGTTCGGCGCGTGGTGGAGCGGGCCGCGGGCCTGATGTCCGACGAACACTTCACCGTCGACGGCACGCGATCGAGCCTGGGCGAGCCAGAAGAGTTGTTCAACGGCAGGACGGCGGCACCGACGGGGACGGATGCGACCGCGCGCGGACCGAGCAGCAGATGAACGCCAGAGGCGCATGGCTCGAAAACCGACCGGCCGATGCGCGGTTGCACTCGCAAGTCGAACGGGGCCGAACCGCGGCTGGCGTATCTGGGCCACCTGTTGACCGACGCCACGGCTTGATTGCCGACGCGATGGCGACGACCGCCGACGGCACCGCGGAGCGCGAGGCGGGCCTGCTGATGCTGCACGCGGCGAACGGCACCGGGCCCCCGGGCGCGGCACCGCACCGTTGGCGCCGACAGGCGCGTGATGACGTGCGCGAGATCGTCATCGAGGCCGTCCGCGCGAACTGGGGACCACCCCGCACGTGACGCATACATACTCGCGCGTGGCGGGCGGCAGCGCGATCGACGGCCGCACCACGGACGACACGTGGGCATGGACGAGTCAGCATGCGCGACCGCGAATCGACCGGCGTTCGGCTGGCTGAAAACGATCGCCTGGATCCGCGAAGTGCAAACTCGCGTGGTTTGGCCAACGTCGATTGGCGTACTTCCGTCGCCAGCGCTGCGTTCAACCTGCATGCGCTTGCCGAAGCTACGCCAGCCGGCGTAAGCGACGGGGACGCCGTGCTCGCTCGTTCGAGCAGAGAGATGATGCAGTGAAGGTTGTACGTCGAGTGAGTCGTGCACTGGAACTTACCGATTTCGAGGAGATACTTAAGGCTTGCTGCGGACTCAGCGGCCTCTGTGACTGGTCACTAGCTAACTTAAACCATCAACGGTGCGAAAAGCCGTGTCGAGTCGTCGCCACGATAGGCGGCAAGGAGCAGTCAAATGACATTAAGGGGTTTGCGAAACATCGCGTTTGTCGGCATGATTGTCGGGGGCGTCTGCCTTGGCGTTGCCAATTCGAACGCCGAAGGAGGCTGTGACTGCTGCCTGTGTGAGGGTCCCGGGTCTGAGGACGATTGTCTTGAGGTGGGAGCCGAAGTGCAGGGGTGGACCGAGTGCCAGGACTCAAGCAACTGCAGCGTCTCAGGAAGGTACGTGCAAAGGTATAGAAGAGTAGCTGACCCGCGAGCTCCGGTCCTTGCGCGGCTCATTCGCTGTTGGCGCCAACGGTGAGTCGCGCGGCTGCAAACAGGACGTATACTCGGCATCGGACAAGGACCGATCATGACGCAGTCGTTCTGGTGGCAGGATGCGCAACACGCCGTCAGGTTTCTCGGACGGAATCCCGTGTTTGCTCTCGGCGTGATCCTGGTCCTAGCCATCGGGATCGGTCCTGTGGCGGCGCTCGCCGGCCTGATGAACGCGGTCTTCCTCCGCCCCTGGCGAGTGCCCGACGCGGATAGGTTGGCGATCATCCGGGCGCGTCCGGCCCCGGTGGAGGCGTCCGGAACGATCTCGATCGCGGAGTATCGGCATCTCCGCCAGTACTCACGGTCGTTCTCACACCTGGCTGCGGCCTCACGCCGCTCGGGCACTAACAGTCTCGAAGGCGGGTCCGGGCAGCAGCAGGCTCGTGTACGGTTGGCGTACGTGAGTGCCGACTATTTCGACACGCTCAAGGTCAGAATGGCACTCGGACGCAGCTTCGCTGCAGACGAGGAGGACTACAGCGCGCCGAAAGCAGTCGCGATCGCGAGCCACCGTCTTTGGCAAGATCGCTTCGGCAGCGACCCGGCAATCATCGGGCGCACTCTGTTGATCGGCCGGCAGGCCTTCGTCGTCGTAGGCGTAGGACCCAGCGGCTTCTTCGACGTCGACCGAGCGGCCGATTTGTGGATGCCCCTCCCCGCGCAGGCCCTCGTGCGCGGCTCGCCGCCCGACCTTACCCCGTTCGCCGATCCGCGCGGCGAGAGCCTCGGACTCCTAGCCGGTCGACTGAACCCTGGGGCGACACGTGCGTCCGCCGCGGCCGAACTGACGGCGCTGAGCGCCCGGTTCCGAAGTGCGGCCTCGTTGCCAGCCGGCGGAATCGAGGCGATCGACACGCGGCCCGTCAGCGGGTGGGCTCCCGGCTCACTTCGAGCAGTGCTGCCAGTGCAGGCGCTCCTCGCGCTCGCCGTCATCCTGCTCCTCGTCCTTGCGTCAGCGAACGCCGGGAACTTGTTGCTGTCGCGTGCGATTGCCCGCAGGCGTGAGATGGCGATCCGCGTGGCACTGGGTGCCAGCCGGGCCCGCGTGGTTCGTCAGCTCCTGATGGAAGCCGCCGTGCTGTCTATGCTCGCCGGGACGCTCGGTCTCGGCGTGGCGTTCGCCGCACCCCGGCTCATCGTAAGTCTCGGATTCCGGTACGGGACTACCGGATTCGGGAGGATCACGTCACCGGACACTATAGACGTGTCATTGTACGCCCCGGACGCGGTGGTGTTCTGGATCGCGGTGGTGTTCGTAAGCCTGACGGCACTCGTCGCGGGCCTGCCACCGGCCCTGCAGGCGACTCGTGCCAACCTCACCTCGCTCTCGGCAGAGCGCAGTTCGACTCAGGTGGGCGCGCGTTGGCGAATGCGTCTCGTGACCGCCCAAATCGCGGTGACGACCGTTCTGTTGGTCGGCGCGGGGCTCCTGACGCGGGCGATCGGACACGCGACTTCTCTCAACCCAGGCTTCGCAATCAAAGACGTCCAGGTGGTTTCCGTCAAGCCAGAGATTCCCGCCAAGGCGATGAGTACGCGAGGAAAGGCCTTCTTCCTCGGTTTGCGAGACACACTGCAGGACACGGACCTCGGACCAGTCGCAGTCGCCGAAGAACCCCCGTTCTGGGACGTCAACCTCGTCATGAACGCCCGCCGTCCAGAGGAGACGTCCGGTCCGATTCACCAGGTTTCGATGCGCCGCGTGTCTCGGGATTACTTCGGCGTCCTCGGCATTCGGATCGTCAAAGGACGGATCCCGGACAGCGATACGGAGTCGCGCGAGATCGTCGTGAACGAGGCGGCGGCGCGAGCGTTGTGGCCGGGCCGGGACCCGATCGGGAGGACAGTCGAGAGCGTCTCGCGTACCAAGGTCGAGCATTACCGCGTCGTCGGCGTCGCGAAAGACGTGCCTCTCCGATCCATGAGCAAGATCGAGCCGGTTATCTATCGCATGCCCGACTGGTCGCCCGTGGACTGGACGGTCACGCTTCTCGTGAGAAACAGCCCGGGTGTGGCCGATCGGGTGCGCGCAGTTGCGACCAGCCTCGAACCGCAAGTTATCGTCACGGAGCGGCCGCTGGGGGACTACGTGCGCGGGTCGCTGACGACGGCCGCGCTGGCAAGCCGCGTGGCGTGGGCGATTGGCGCGCTTGGCCTCCTGCTCGCGATCGCGGGCGCGTTCGGCGTGTTCACGCAGGCCGCGGAGGCGCGGCGGCGCGAGATTGGCATCCGCATGGCGCTCGGCGCCTCCCGGCAACAGATCGCCGCGCTCGTGCTTCGAACCGCAAACCAAGCCCTCGTGTGGGGACTTACGGCGGGCTTCCTGCTCTCGGTGCTGGGCGTCCCCTTCCTGCGGCGTTTTCTTTACGGGCTCAACCCATTCGATCCCCTCGCGTACGCCGGGGTGGCCGGCATTCTGATGCTCGCGTGCGGTGTGGCGACTTGGATCCCGGTCCGTAAGGCCATGGTGGTCGATCCCGCTACTACGCTCCGCTCCGAGTGAGCACCACAGGACAGCGAGGGAAGGCGACGAGTGGCAGATGCTGGCGGCTGGATACTGAACCGCTATGTCCTTGGCTCCGCAGTCATGCACGGCAGCAAACGCAAGGACGGGTGGCTACGGGCAAGATCGTGGCGCTCTTCTCCACTGTCGGCGGCCAGTGGCTGCCGTTAAGGATTGCACTTTCATGAGTTCGCCTCCAGTCTCGAGTGGCCGGATTAGGATCGCTCGCATCAACAAGTGGGGCAGGCGAAACGGGCCGTCTCTGGCGACAATCAAAAGTGGCGGATGGGGACGCCGATGGATGTGTCGATGAGAGATACTGGCCATGTCTCTACCCCGCTCGGTGTGCCGGTCGAACACGGCGGACGTTCCTCCGCATACGTCGTCTCGATCTGCCTTCTTGTGGCGATCGCGCAACTGAGTTGCTCCCAGTTCAGCACTCTGAGTCCATGGAAGGGTGGGGGCTTCGGAATGTTCGCGAGCAGTGACAGCCCGTGGAACCGTTTTATCAGTTTGACTGGCGAGGATTACGCAGGCAACATATTCCGCATCGACCTGCCGCGCACGCGCTTCACCTACCCTCGGCCACTAACGGCCGACTACCTCGCGCGTGTGACCATATTCCCGCAGAAGCGGAGCCTGGAGGCTGTTGCTGCGGCAGTTCTGTCTGCACACGTCGTCCGTGTCGACCGTGACGAGCCGCTTTCCCCGAGGCTGCAGTACTCGGCGTACCGGCAACATGTTGTCGGCGGCTCTTCTCCATCGCCGCAGGCTCGAAGTGCTCGGGCCGCAGCGTCGGGGAACCTCGTTCGACCAGCTTCGTCAAGTGCGTGCTGCGGTATTTCGCGTTTACCTGGAACCCGGTCGCCAGCAGGTCAGGCTCCAGCAGGTTGGCCCCACAGCTGCGGTTATGGCGGTGTCACAGTAACTAGCCTATAGCACTCGATGAGCACCATTCACCGGATCGCTGACCAGGTTCGCGAAGCCGTCAGCGGCGACGGTCACCATGCCCTTGTGCTACGCCTTACTGTAGTCCTTCTCATGCTGTATGGGACGAATTCGCCTGAGCTTGCGGTGCCGTTGCGCATTTGCGGCGGGTTGATGCTCGTCGTTCCGGGTTTAGCGGCGATGCGTCCCCTCTGGTGGTGCCTTGTCTCCGCGCTCCTGCTCGGAAACTGGTGGCAGTGGTATTCCATTGACAACCACAGAGTCCTTGATCGTGTACTGGACACTTGCGTGCGCACTGTCCGTTGGGCTGCCACGTGGGGTCGTCCACCTCTCCAAGACCGCTCAGTTGCTGATCGGCGTGGTATTCTCGCTCGCGACCTTCTGGAAGTTCCTCGCGGGCGAGTACATAGATGGTCGCTTCTGTATTTCACGTTTTTGACGGATGGGCGCCTTCAGCGTCTGGGCGCCGCGCTCACCGGCGCTCCGCTTGAAGACTTTTATCAGCGCTACGTGAGGCGATCGCGTTTCCTCGGATCGCGAGGGTTGGACGGCGTGTCCATCTCCTTGGTACCGTCTACTGCGCTGCACATAACAACGGTGTCGATGTCCTGGCTTGCGCTGGCACTGGAGGGGAGCCTGGGCTCGCGCACCTGCTTCCACACCAGCGCCTCTACACCGTGCGGCACTACGGCATCATGATGTTTGTTCTCTTAACCTACTATCTACTGCCTGTCTTTCCGTTCGCATTCGTGCTCATTCTTCTCGGGCTCGTGCAGTGTTCAGCGGCCGATACTGCGATGAAGCTTCGGGTATTTAGTGCTGCTCGCGGCGATGCACCTTACGCTGGTCCCGTGGAAGGAGCTGTTCCTTCCGGCGGTCTAAAACCCTCTCCTGTGAAGGCTGGCTTTCGTCCTGAGACCACTTACATGCCGTCAGTTGCCCAAGCTCGAGACCGAGACGCGGCGTCTAGCCACATCAAGAACTCGATGTATCCGACCTGTTGCCCCTTCTGTCGAAGCAATTCCACGCCTTTCGCACTCATGTCGCCGACGCTTCCTCGCCCAGTGAGCCGTACCGAGTTTGATGCAGACTGAGGCGATGTCCCAATAGCTGTTGAAATTTGAGAGCGGCGGCTCCTCAGTGGTCGTGCTGTACGACCGGTGACCAAGCCAGGGCAAAAGCGCGCCAACAAGGAGCCGTCATGAAACGAGAGTCTCGCACAGTCGATCGATCCCACCAAAGTGCTTCACCCAGCAACCGTCATGTCCCGCTCGTCGATCTGCTCGTCGATACGCGAGGAGAGCTGATGGAACTCGCCGTCACGTCGGGCCTCAAGGTGCTGACGACGATGCTCGAGGATGATCGCACGGTGATCTGCGGCCCACGGTACGCGCATCAGACGGAACGCCAGCGACTGTGACCCATGCAATCCCGAGTGCTACACGGGCTTCTGGATCGGTTTTAGGTCTGGTTACGGCTGCAGTGCCGTCGAGGCGTCAGAGTTCACTGCTCGTGCGCTGGGTTCAACTGGAGCGGATTGGCTGTTATCACCACTCCGAACACGACTCGTAGTAACAGGTTTTCCAGCTAACGGGTGATGGCTAACAACTTCGATAACACTAGGAACGCGATGCAGCTTCACTCGAACAAGGCTGGCGGCGAGGAAGTCTCGACGTGATGGCTGCTGCGTCAATGATCATCGCCTCGACGGTGTTCGTATGGGCAGTTCGTCCCTTCACGCATCGTGGTCGCTCCATTTCAGTCGGTCTGGAACATCATGGTGAGCTAGGAGATAGGAGTTGGGAGTTAGGAGTTCCTTGCTCCTAACTCCTATCTCCTAACTCCTGACAAGCGTCAGAAATCGATCGTGATCCCGAACCGCAGCAACCTCGGCGACAGGATCTCGGTCGGCCGCAGATACGAGCTGCCGACGTTGACGTTGTAGCCGACGACGGTGTCGGCGTTGGTCAGGTTGAAGAACTCGATCATCGGCGTGATGCGCCGATCGCCGAACCTGAACGTCCGCGACACGCGCAGGTCGATCATCGCGACGTCCGGCAGCCGCTCGTCGCCGCGGTCGGTCAGCCGCACGTTCTGGGTCGATCGGGTCAGCGACGGAAAGACCGTCCGCGTGACGGCGTACGTCGACTGATACGGGTAGCCGTCGTTGAGGATGAAGCTGCCGCTGACGTTGATGCTCGTACGGGCGCGACGTACGAGCCGGAGAGGCGAAAGGCGTACGCCGAATCGGTGCCTTCGATGCCCTGCGGGAAGTTGAGCGGCGTTGTTCGGATCGTTGAGATCGCCGGTCAGCACGCCGCCTTCGTTCCTGCCCAGCGTCAGGCCGGCGAGCAGCTGCCAGCGATCGCGCATGCGCTTGGACGCCGTGAACTCGACGCCGTTGATAGTCCGTGTCGAGCACGTCCTCGTTGTCGAACACGTTGTCCTGCAGGCCGTTGAACGCCGGGATCAGGTTGTAGAACGTGATCGTGCCGCCCGGCCCGGCGGCGCCGCCGGGCACGGCGATCGATATGCGTCGTGTAGGCGGTCGAGCGGGACCAGCGACGTTGCGCGACCCGATCGAGCTTGCCGGTTGGTCCGGTAGTAGTACGTCGCGCCGACGCGGATGTCGCGCGCGAGCTGGTGCTCGACGCCGGCGGTGAACTCGTCCGAGTACGGCCAGTCGGGGCCGTTCTCGTCCGGATACCGGCTGCGTCTGCCCGGGGAAGCCGCTGAACGCCCCGAGCTCGCTCTCCTGCGGAATCCGGTCGCCGTTGTCGTCGGTCCACGGACGCGTGCCGCTCGTGAACTGGAAGCGGGTGCACGCGCTGGACCATGTTCAGACCGACCTGCGCGGCGTAGCGGCTCGCGCTCGCCTTGATCGCGGTCTGGCCGTTGCCGAACGAGATCGTAGACCACGCCCGGTTCGCCACACGCCTCGCCAGCGCAGTTGAACACGTCGGTCTCGGCAAGGTCGCGCGCGGCCGCTGAAGGTGCCCGCGGCCTTCGACTGCTCGCGGCATCCAGCCGCGGCCGTGATCGACGCGCACGCCGAGGTTCAGCGTGAGCCGCTTGATCGACCAGGTGTCCTGCGCGAAGAGCCCGAACAGCCGGATCTTGCTGTTGTGCGCCGTCGGCGTGTTCCAGAGCCGCACCGAGTTGGCGGTGCCGTTGTTGAAGACGATGTACATGTCGCCGTTGACCCAGAACTGGTCGTTCATGCCCATCTGCGCGAACTGCACTGCCGCCCTTGACAGATGGTCGCCGCCCCACGCCGACGTCGTGTACGAGAACACGTTGTCGAACTGCGCGCGATAGTTCGGCGCTTCCTCGTGCCGCTCGCGCCGCGACGGACGCGTCGCTCCGGCCGCGTGTCCTCGATGCGGATGTCGGTCTGGAGCCGTCGTCGGGCTGGTAGTAGTAGTTGGTGACGCCGTCCATGATCCCGAACGTCGACTCGAAGACCGCCTTCCGCCGCGACCAGCGTGTACTTCGACCTGCGTCGACGCCGCCGGGTTGGTCTGCCACAGCGACGCGCGATCCTCGACGAAGTTCGGCGGCGTGTCGCGGCGGTGGAACCGCTCCTTCCAGTTGTAGTTCCACGAGACGGCCAGCTTCTGATTGCGCGGACGCCTGCCAGATGCCCTTGCCCGACGTATTCCAGATCAGGTTGTCGTCGATCGGCGCGGCTGCCGTCGGGATTCCGCGCGAGCGTCAGCTTGTCGACGCGCCAGTTCCGGTACGCGCCGTTGATCCACAGCTTGTCGCGCACGAGCGGCCCGCCGCCGGCGACGTTGAAGTCGTAGAGCTTCGTGATCGGGATGCCGCCGGGCAGCCCGGCCGCGATCGCGTCGTCGAAGTTGTCGCTCTGCCAGTTCTTGTTGGCGTAGAACGTCTTCATGTCGCCGCGCCAGCGGTTGCTGCCGCTCTTGGTGACCATGTTCAGGTAGATGCCGCCGGTCATGACCTCGGCCGGGATCGCCGACGTCTGATAGTTGATCTCCTCGAACATCCCCTGGTCGTAGTACAGCATCGTCGAGCCGCCGCCGCCGCCCGGCCAGTTGACCGTCGTCCCGTCGATCGCGAAGTTCTTGTCGTCGTCGCGCGATCCGTGGACGCGCAGCGCGCTCTGCTGCATGGCCTGCGTGCCGCCGACGTCGTAGGTGTTGACCTGCACGCCCGGGATGATCTTGGCGAGCGACCAGGGATCGCGGCCCGGTCGGCACGCCCTCGAGAATCGCCTGGTTCATCACCGTCTGCTGCAGGTTCGACTTCGATGTCGACCGTCGGCGACTCGCCCGACACGGTGATCGTCTCCTGCAGCGCGCCGACCTCGAGCTTCTGGTTGACCGTCGCCGTGAAGCTGGCGCTGACGACGATGTCGCGGCGCTCGACGGTCCGGAAGCCCTGCAGCTCGAACTTCAGGGTGTAAGTGCCCGGCGGCAGCCGATCGAAACGGTAAGCGCCGTCGACTGTCGGTCACCTGCGTGGTCGTGCCGCCGATGCAGGCGATCGCCGCTCAGCGAGACAGCGACACGCCTGGGACAGACCGCGCCGCCGGAGTCCTCGACGACGCCGGCGATCGTTCCCGTGGAGACCTGCGCGGCGCCGGGAGGACGAGAACCAGAGACAGGGCGCGCAACCGGCACAGCAGCCGGCAGACGGATCATGGCCGCTTCCTCCCTCCGCGGTCCGAATTGGGACCTGACAGGCCTACGGTCACGCACGTGTTACGATGAGCTCGAGACTCGAGCGGTGATGAGTGCAGCCGGTATACTCCGCGCGGGCCGGCAGGAATCCAATCAGTAGATGTGATGGCCGGATAAGGGCCGGAAGGTACGGGATTAACGGCCTATGAATCCGTCGCCTGCTTGATGAAGTCGAGTTTGGGAAAGTGCTGCAGTCAGAAAACTGTTGCCCTCGGCAAAGAGCGGATCCTGCTTGCCCGCCCGGATGCCGCCGCCGGCGCTCTCGCCGTATTCGGAGTAGCAGGCGTCCGGCGACCTCGAGGCCCTCGATCGATCCGCGCGAATGGGACGAACGGCTCCTCGTCGTGGGTCGCGGCGTTGTCCCGGAGGTTGATGAACACCTGGGTGGTCCGGCCGTTCGGATCCTTGAATGCGTACGCGAGCGTCCCGCGCGCGTTCGAGACCATGACGTGGATCGTCGGGGATCGTCCGCGTGCGCCAGGCGGTCGCGATCTTCGGATCGGCAGTGATGCCGAACTGCGCCCACTTGCCCGGCGCGGATGCGAAAGAACGCGGGCCTCGTCGTAGTAGCCGTGGCGAACGAGGTTGTAGAACCGATCGACGCCGTGCGGCGACCAGGCGCGGGTCATCTCGATGACGATGGACCCCTTGCTCGTGTCGAGCAGGATGCGGCAGACGTCGGGCGCCCGCTGGTTCCAGGCCGGGTCATCGGGGTTCTTGAGCAGCGCGCGGTTCGGCTGCAGACGCTCCGCTGCGCCGATAGTGATGACGCCACAGACGAGCGCCGCGATTGCGGTCAGTGAACGCATGGCAGGCATTATTCTTATCACGAATGCACGGCCGGCACGGGCCGGTAGACCCGGTAAAGAACGAGGTGTTCATGTCGGAGATCGATCGCCGTGACTTCCTGGCGTCAGCGCCGGCCGCGATGTTTCTGGCTGGCGAAGTAATGAGCGGTGCCCCGAACCAGAATCCGGGCGCCGAGCGCCGAACGCCGAGCGCACAGCTCGAGCCGTTCGATTACCGCGGCGTCACGCTGCGCCCCGGCCGCTGGAAGGCGCAGTCGGATGCGGCGCGCGAGTTCTATCATGCGGTGCCGGACGACGACATCCTGCATGGCTATCGCGCTGCCGCAGGCCTGGCGGCGCCCGGCCAGCCGCTGGGCGGCTGGTGCGGTCGCGACAGCAACACGGTCTTCGGCCAGTGGCTGAGCGGCATGGCGCGGATGTACCGCGCGACCGGCGACGCGCGGATGCGCGACAAGGCCGTCCGGCTGATGACGGAGTGGGCGAAGACCGTGAAGCCGGACGGCGACGCGCGGCATGGGTCACTATCCCTACGACAAGCTGGTCTGCGGGCTCGTCGATCTGCAGCTCTACGCCGATCACGAAGCCGGCGATCGGCGTCCTCGAGAAAGTCACGGACTTCGCGAGCCGGACGCTCGATCGGTCGAACAACCTGGCCGATCCGACGCACAACACCGCGTACTACGGCGTGCCCCAGGAGTGGTACACGCTCTCCGAGAATCTCTTTCGCGCGTATCGGCTGACCGGCAACCCGAAGTTCAAGACGTTCGGCGAGGCCTGGCTCTATCACGCGTGGTGGAACAAGTTCGCCACTACGGCAGCGCCCTCCGACGCGCACGGCGTGCACGCCTACAGCCACATCAACACGTTCAGCAGCGCCGCGATGGCGTACGACGTCCTCGGCGACGCGTCGTATCTACGCATCCTGCAGAACGGGTACGACTACCTGCAGCAGACGCAGTGCTACGCGACCGGAGGCTACGGGCCGAACGAACGCTTCATGACGCCGGACGGCAGCCTCGGACGCGCGCTCGATACCCGAGCGGACACGGCCGAGATCGTCTGCGGCTCGTGGGCCGGCTTCAAGCTGGCGCGGTACCTCATGCGCTTCACGGGCGAGGCGCGCTACGGCGACTGGATCGAGCGGCTGTTCTACAACGGCGTCGGCGCCGCGCTGCCGCTGATGCGGACGCGGACGCAACTTCTACTACGCCGATTACCGCGTCGGCGGCGGGATGAAGGTCTACAACTGGGACACGTTTACCTGCTGCTCGGGCACCTACATCCAGAACATGGCGGACTACCACAATCTCGTGTACTACCGGGACGCCAGCAGCCTCTACGTCAACCTGTACCTGCCATCGGACGTCACGTGGCAGCGACCCGACGGCGACGTCGTCATCGAGCAGGAGACGCGGTATCCCGAGGTCGAGACGAGCATGCTTACCGTGCGGTCGGCGCGGTCCCCGCGGTTCGCGTTGAAGCTGCGCGTTCCGGCGTGGGCGCGCGGCATGTCGGTGAAAGTGAACGGCGCGGCCTCGAACGTCGAATGCAAGCCGGGAACGTGGGCCGTCATCGATCGCACCTGGGCGGCAGGCGACCGCGTGGAGGTCACGATTCCGCTGACGTTGCGGATGGAGGCCGTCGACAAGCAACATCCGGATCGCGTTGCCGTCGTTCGTGGACCGGTCGTCCTGATCCTCGAGGGCACCTACCACGCGCCCTACTTCCGCCTGCCCGATCGCGACGAGGATCTGGCGACGTGGCTCGTGCCCGAGACGTGGAGCAAGCCGCTGGCGATCCTGACGGAGCAGACGGAAACGCGCGACACCCAGAGCGTGTTCCGCGTCGTCCCGCCGGACAAGAGTCCTGTGCGCCTGAAGTTCCGGCCGTTCTACGACACGGGCGAGGGGTATCCGTACTTCATGTACTTCGATCGGAAAGGGCTGCCGTACAAGCTCTGGTAGAACGCTGGCAGCGTTACGCGACTATCGGGACTGACCCGTCCCCGCACTAGTCGCAATCTTCTCGTAGACCGCGCGTGCCTGATCCACAGCGGCCTTGAACTTCTCGCGTTCGGCGGGCGATCGCCAACGTCCATCAGGCGCCTCTGGACGTCCTTGGCTCGTCGAAGGGCGCCCGCGCTGGCCCTCGACCCGCGCCCAGATCGCGTCGACGGCGTCCCGCAGGAACACGGCGTCTTCGGCGGACGTGAACCGCTTCCCGTCGCGCACCACGTAGACCGGGCTCGTCTGCGCGAACGCGTAGCTGTCGCTCACGTAGCGTGACGCGGGACCGGCAGCGCGCGCGGCGATCCAGCCGCCCAGCGGCACGGGAACAGTCCCCGAGAACTCGACTTTCTGAGGCGTCGTGGCCTTCACCGTCGCAGCGACGCGACCGTTGACGATGATCTCCAGCTTCTCGAGCGGCGCGATCGATTCAGCCGTGGCCGTCACCTTGAGCTCCTGCCGTCCGGCGCCGGTCAGCGCGATTTCATCCCCTGGGCCCTTCCCTTCGACGTCGATGAACAGCAAGCGGGCCCGTCGTCCCGAACGTCCGCTGCGCCTTGATGCCGTCCATCCACGATTGCAGCGAGAGAGGTCCGCGGATCTGGACGTACGTGCGGTCGGCGCCCGGTGGTGGATCGCGCCAGACGTCGGAGAAATTGTCGGTCCCGGAGGTGGCGGCGATGCGGAAGCCGCAGTTCAGGAACCGGTAGTACATCTCGGCGGATCGCCACCTCGTCTGAGACGAGCGCGCCGATGTCGTAGAAGTCGCCCTTCCCCAGCGCGATGTCGATCGGGATCAGCGTGCCCGCCTGCGCCCGACGCCTGCTTCGACGATCGAGTTGTACGGATGCACGAAGCCGGCGATGCCGCCCTGCGCCCGCGCGCCATCGATGTAGGGATCGTCCAGCGCAGGCTGCGCGTACGCCGTGTTGTCGTTGCCGCCGTTGAACGGGAGGACGTACCGGCTGATCCCGATCATCGCAGATGTGACCGAGCGAACCGCGGAATTCCTCGCCGTATTGAAGGATGTAATCGGCCGTCGACAGCGGATGCGGCTTGCCGGTCAGATCGGCCCAGCGGCCCATGAGGCGCGTGCCGTCCATGTGAATCAGCGCGTTGGTGACGCGGAGATCCTCGGCGACGAGCTGATCGAAGAACTGACGATGGCGACAGCCCGAAACGGCCCTGGTGCAGGTCGTGGACGTGGGTGTCGCCCGAGTACCAGCCGCGCGCCGGCGCGTCGACGAGCCGCTGCAGCCGCAGCGTGACGTCAGCCGTTCCGCCGGCACGGCACCTGCACGGTTGCAGCGGCCGGACGATATTCGAAGCCTTTCATCGCCTCGAGCGCGAGCGGTCCTGCCGGCACTTCGAGTTCGAACTGGCCGGTCGTGTGGAAGTAATGCGTCTCGGTCGCCGCGATGACGCGGTGGAAGCCGCCGTCAGGCGCATACGCGCGTTTGTCGGCCGCCATCGGATAGATTCGCGCGGGCGTCGGATTGCCGTCGGGGCCGAGCAACGCGGCCGCGAACGCGTCCGGTGGGCGTCCGCGGCTTTGCGCGTGCGCATCGACAGCTCGGTCCACGAGGACTCGGGCCCGCCGCCGATCGGCGCCGTATACAGCGTCGTCGGGCCGGTGTGATTCGAGACGAACGCGAAGCGCGTGCCGTCGGGCGATACGGTCGGCGCGTATTCGTTCATCGCGTCGGCGGTCACGTAGACCGGGATTTCCGCCCGCCGCCGGCACGATCGCGATGTCGTTGGAGCCCGGCTCGTCGGAGCTGTAGAGGATCGCGTAGCCGTCCGGCGTCCAGGCTGGCCTCGCGCGGTACTCGGTCTCTTCGTAGCGGACGAGGCGCGGCTCGCCATCGGCAAGCGGTTTCACCCAGATGCCGCCGGTGCCGAGCCGTCCCTCAACGGGGCTCACGTACGCGAGCGCGCGTGCCGTCAGGCGACTCGGCCGGCTGAATCTGATCGCGCGGTCCCGCGATGAACGGGGTCTCGGAGCCGATCGGCGAACTTGTAACGGTAGATGTCGAAGTTGCCGCCGCGCGCGGTCACGAAGTACAGCGTGCGCGCCGTCGCGGCTCCACGCCGGCTCGACGTCCACGCGCGCGCTCGGTCGTCAGGCGCTCGACGTCCCCGCCGTCTGCGCTGACCACACCGATGTCGAGGTTGCCGTCGATGTCCATCGACAACGCGATGCGCGAGCCGTCCGGGCTCCACGCCGGCTCGAAGTGATACGCGGGGCCCGTCGGTCAGCGCGATCGCCTCGCCTCCCTCCGCCGGCACCTTCCAGATGTCGCCGCGCATCGAGAACGCGATCCACCGGCCGTCGGGACTCCACGCCGGATCGAGCGGACCGGTGGACACCGCCGGGCAGCATGTGGCGCTCGACGCGGTCGGAATGCCCGAATCGGTTGGGACCGGCTGAAACCAGGGCGGCAGCCATGCTCAGCAATACGGCCACGAGCGCAGGACGACGGGCAGTGCTCACGAGGCACCTCTGGGATGAGATCGAACGAACGGCAAGAGAGTATCGCCCAACATTCGGCCCTGCCGATCGCTATTCGATCATTCTTATAGCCGCATCGCGAGAGCGGAGAGAGGGTCAGATCTTGTAATTCAACATTACCTAGCATGTTGAAATACAAGATCTGACCCCTTTTTCCTTCTGTGTTGTCAGTGTTGTCTGCGGCTAGAATGCGCGTGAGCAGAAACTCACTAGCTTGGAGGTCAGCTATGTCACGTACCCTCCGAGGCATCGCCGCCCTGGCGATCGCGCTCATCTGGCTCGCGCCCGCGACCGCTCGTGCCCAGGGGACTTCCGAGATCAAAGGCACCGTGCAGGATGCGCAGAAGGGCGTGCTGCCAGGCGTCACTGTCACAATCCGGAACCAGGCGACGGGGATGTTCCGCGAGACGCAGACGAGCTCGGACGGCACGTACCTCATCCTGAACGTGCCGCCGGGCACCTACGACCTCACCGCCGAGTTGAGTGGATTCATGCGATTTCAGCGCGCGGCCGTCGTGCTCGAGATCGGCAGGACCGCGAGCATCGACATTCAGCTGCAGGTCGGCGGCCTCGAGGAGGCCGTGACCGTGACGGGCGAAACGCCGCTCGTGGACACGACCTCGAAAGAAGTGGGCGGCAACATCGGCGGCCGCGAGATGCGGGATCTCCCGGTGTTCAACCGCAACTGGATTCAGTTCGTCGCCCTGCTGCCCGGCATCGTGTACGAGACGGCGACCGACACGTTCGGCGCGGACACGATTCAGGTCAACGGCCAGGATTCGCGCAACAACAACTTCCTGCTCGATGGCGCGAGCAACATGGACGACCTGGTCGGCGCCCGTGGCGGCACGCAGGTGCGGACGCCGCTGCTCGCCATCCAGGAGTTCCAGGTCGTCACCAACCAGTTCGACGCCGAGTTCGGCCGTACCGACCGGCGCGGTGATCAACGCCGTCTCGAAGAGCGGGACGAACCGGTTTCAGTGGGAGCTGTTCGGCCTGTTCTCGGACGCGTCGCTCACCGCCGAATCGTTCTTCGTCAAGCGCGACAACCTGCAGAAGCCTGACACGAAACAGCAGCAATGGGGCGGCAGTGTCGGCGGACCCATCGTCAAGAACCGGGCGTTCTACTTCTTCAATCTCGAGCGAATCGCCAACGACCGCGCGAACGTCATCGTCATTCCGCAGCGTCCGGACCTGAACTGGAGCCCCACCGTGATCGAGCGCGTGTGGAACACGCTCGCCCGCGCGGATCACCAGATGAGCGCGAACCAGTCGTGGTCCTTCCGCTACCTGCGCGAGCAGTCACCCGGGCGCCGGCAGATCAGCGGCCGGCCGACGCCGGTCGCGACCCGCAGCGAGTACGACGTCGACACGGCCTACGTGGGCACATGGAACAGCGTCATGGGCAACACCCGGACGAACACGCTCAGGGCGTCTGCAACCACCGAGAACGTCATGTTCGCCAACGACCAGTTCTTCGAGCGCGGCTGGAGGCAGGAAGGGCTTCCACCAACCCTCGCTTACGAAGGCTTCACGGATCAACAGAGCAGCGATGCCTCGGGCCGGCACAACAACACCTACGCGGTCGAGGACACGCTCTCGTGGTACGTGCCGTCGTGGTTCGGCCAGCACGACTTCCGCTTCGGAGCGCAGTTCCAGTACGGCGAGGTCGCGCAGGAGAATCAGACCAACCTGAACGGAACGTTCGCGTTCGGGCGGAGCAACGTCGCGTTCAACGCCGCCGATCCGCGGACCTATCCGGATCGCTTCTCCATCCGCGTCGGCGGTCCCTTGACCTACACGCAGATCGCCAAGTACGTGTCACTGTTCGCCCAGGATCGCTGGAAGAAGACCGATCGGCTCACGCTCAGCCTCGGGTTGCGCTGGGATGTCGAGCTCTTCAACGTGCCGCCGCGGACCACCGTCGGCCTGAACGACGAGTCGGCCGACCATCCGGTGGACCTGGACAACGTCTCACCGCGGGTCGGCTTCGCGTATGCCCTCGGCGAGCGTCAGGACTCGGTCCTGCGTGGTGGCTACGGGTTGATGTACAACCGCAGCTTCGCGGAGCTGTTCACCAATTTCTTCACCCAGAGCCGTTTCGTGGATTCGTTCGTCGCGCAGTTTCCGATCAGCGCGGCGGATCCCGGTCCGCGGGCCGGACGTCTGCCGACGGATCCGACGCTCGTCAACGGCCCGTTCGTCACGCCGGAACTGCTCAACTACATCAACACCACATACCCGCCAGGGGCGACCCAGCTACTGCGCGCGATCAGCGTCGACAACTCCGATCGCCACGTACCGTATCAACACCAGTTCTCCGTCGGCTATCAGCGGCCGATCGGAGCGAACCTGTCGGCTGGCATCGACTACATCCATACGATGGGCCGCGATCTCCTGGTGAGCCTCGACCTCAATCAGGGCTCTCGGACGACGACCAGCTCGACGGAGACGGTCGTCCGGCCGAATCCCGATTTCAACGCGATCAACATGCCCGTCAACGCCGGGACGACGGAGTACGACGGCCTGAACGTCATGCTCGAAAAGCGGTGGACCAGCAACTACTACTACCGCGTCTGGTACACGTTGAGCTACGCCCGCGGGAACACGACGGCGCAGGGTCTGCCGTCGAGCGACTTCCAGGTGGGCCAGGATCTGCACCTGGAAATGAACGAAGGGCCGCTCGCCAACGATCGGCGCCACAACCTGAGCGTCGCGGGGTCGGTCGAGGTGCCGCACCTGCGTGGCCTGATGCTGAGCGGGGTCGTGCGGTATCTGAGCGGCGCCCCGATGACGCTGACGAACAGCCTGGTCGATACGGATCGCAACGGGCGCACCGGTGACCTGATCGACGCCGGCACTTACGACGGCACACCGGTCTCGCCTGATGACAAGACGTGGAACGTCGACTTCGACGGCCGGCGGGGCGGCGCCCGCGGCCCCGACTACTTCCAGGTCGACCTGCGTGCCGGCTGGCGCTTCAAGCTGCCCGACCGGCATCTGCTGGACGTGACGATCGACGCGTTCAACCTGTTCAACCGGTCGCAGTTCAACAACCCGAGCGGGGACTTCTCGTCGGCGGACTTCCTGATCCTCGACTCGCTGCAGAGCCGCAACGTTCCGCGCGCGCTGCAGTTTCAGGTGACATTGCGATACTAATCTTATCCGAGGGGCTTCGCCCCTCGGACTTCCCCACACGCTCTCTCGCGCGCCGCTCCGCCGGCGCGCTCCGGTCGCGTGGCTCGCTCGCGATGCTCGCTCGCACCGTGGAACGACCGAGTGGGGCTGTTCGTGGACAGGTCCGGCCATAGCGCGCGTCGTGCACGCGGACGCCGAAGACCTTGCAGGAGTGCGCCCGCAAATAGTATGACTAATGCGCGCTGACCATGCTGCTTGCGCGCCCGCTGCTCGCGCTCACACTTCTGATCCTCCTCACCGCCGGCGCACCACAACCGCCGGCGGCGGGGACGATCACCATCGACGCTGCGAAGCCGGGACCGCGGATCCCGTCCAGCCTCTACGGCATCTTCTTCGAGGAGATCAGCCACGCGGGTGAAGGGCGGCCTCTACGCGGAGCTGATTCAGAACCGAGGGTTCGAGGATTCGCGGCTGCCGCCCGCCTGCTCGCTCGAGGGCGGATTCGTGATTCCTCCGCGGACGCCGCATTTCCAGAACGGCAACGTCAGCACCTGGCGGCTGCGCTGGGACGTGAAGAGCGAGACGCCCGCGTGGTCGCTCGTCACGACCGGCGGCGCCTCGGCGACGATGAGCCTGGTCGATAGACAGCCGCTGACCCCGGCGTCGCCGCACTCGATTGAGGTTCGGGTTGATTCGATTGGCGCGGGCGTCGCAGTCGTCAACGAGGGCTTCTGGGGCATCAACGTCTCGGCGGGCGCGGCCTATCGTGTGAGCTTCTACGCGCGCGGCGACGGTGTTCGCGGGACCGATGACCGCGAGCCTCGAGCGCGGCGACGGCGCCGTCCTTGCCTCCCACACGTTCACGAAAGCGCCCGGCGCGACGTGGCAGAAGTACGAGGCGACGCTCACCGCGAGCGCGTCGGAGCCCAAAGCGCGCTTCGCGCTGAGGCCCGGATCCACCGGCCGTCTCGGGCTCGATTTCGTCTCGCTCTTCCCTGCCGTCACCTGGAAGCAACCGGCCCAACGGGATGCGGCCGGATCTCGCCGACATGGTGGCCGGCCTGCGGCCCGCGTTCGTCCGCTGGCCCGGCGGCTGTTTCGTCGAAGGCATCGCGATCGACACGCGCCCGCAGTGGAAGCGATCGCTCGGCCGCCTCGAGGATCGTCCGGGCACCTACAGCCCCTGGGGCTACTGGAGCTCCGACGGCTTCGGCTATCACGAGTTCCTGCAGTTCTCGGAGGATCTCGGCGCCGACGCCCTCTACGTCGCCAATGCCGGCGTGTCCTGCGCCTTCCGGAGCGGGACGTTCATCCCCGACGATCAGCTGGCTCCGCTCATTCAGGACACCCTCGACGCCATCGAGTACGCCATCGGCCCGGTCACGTCGACGTGGGGCGCTCTTCGCGCGAAGAACGGCCATCCGACGCCGTTCCCGCTGAAGTACGTCGAGATCGGCAACGAGCAGCAGGGGCCGCGCTACGGTGAGCGCGTGAAACGCTTCACGGCGGTCATCAAGAAGCGAAGTACCCGCAGATCCGCGTCGCACTCAGCTCGTGGATTGCCGGCATCGATCGCGGCGCGATCGACGCCGCCGGCCCGATCGACATCGTGGACGAGCACGCGTACAAGGGGCTGCACTGGGCGATCGAGAACTTCGACAGCTTCGCAAAGTACGCGCGCGAGGGCTGGGATCTCTACATCGGCGAGTTCGCGACCAACGGCGGCGTCGGACGCGGCAATCTCCTGGCCGCGCTCAACGACGCGGCCTACATGATGAGCATGGAGAAGAACACGGACCTCGTGAAGATGGGCGAGCTACGCGCCGCTGCTCGAGAACGTCAACAAGCGCGACTGGGAGGTCAACCTCATTCACTTCGACAGCAGCCGCGTCTACGGCCGCGCGTCGTACTACGCCACCAGGCTGTTCGCCGAGCACCGGCCCGACGTGAGCCTCCCCGCGTCCGTGCAGTACCAGCAGACCTCGTCCAGGCCGATCACCGGGCCCATCGGCGTCGGCACGTGGAACACCGCCGCCGAGTTCAAGGACATCGTCGTCGAGAGCGGCGGGCAGATCGTCCATCGTTCGGACTTCGCGCGGCGGCGCGGAGGGCTGGACGCCCGACGGCCGCCGCGGCGCCTGGGCGGTCGTCGATGGCGCCTACCGTCAGAGCGAACCGGTCGTCGCGTGGTCCTTCCTTCGCGAACCGGCGCTGCGGGACGTCACGCTCTCCGTCAAGGCCCGGAAGATCTCCGGCGCCGAGGGGTTTCTGCTCGCCGTCGGGACCGCGGACGGCCGGCGGGTCCAGTGGAACGTCGGCGGCTGGAACAACCGCCGCCACGCCGTCCAGGTCGCCGACGTCGTCGCGGGCGCGTTCGTGGACGGCAGCGTCGAGGCCAATCGCTGGTACGATCTCGAAGGTCGAGGTCCGCGATCGGACCGTGCACGGCTACCTCGACGGCACGTTGATCATGGAGCGGACGCTGCCGCGGATCGATACGGTGCTGGCGATCGCCGGCCGCGACGAGAGGACCGGCGACATCGTGCTGAAGGCCGTCAACAGCGCGCCCGAGCCGGCGACCATGAGCGTCCAGATCAACGGCGTTGGACAGGTCGGAACCGCGGCGCAGCTGGACGTGTTGACCTCTGAAAACCCACTTGATGAGAATTCATTCGAGCAGCCGACGAAGATCGTGCCGCGTTCGAGCACGATTGCGATTGCTGGACCTCGGTTCAGCCACACGTTTCCGGCGAACTCACTCTCGATCATTCGACTGAGGCCAAACCGATGACTTCTTCGACAAGACGCTGGGCAGGAATCACGCTGGTCGCCGTCGGTGTGTGTGCCACGCAGGCTGGCGGCACGGGCCAGACGACGCAGCCGAAACGCGACTATCCGGTGCAGCCGGTCCCGTTCACGAAGGTGCACCTGAACGACGTCTTCTGGGCGCCGCGTATCGAGACGAACCGCGCGGTGACGATCCCGGCGGCGTTCCAGCAGTGCGAGCGGACGAATCGCGTGGACCTGTTCGAGCGCGCGGCGAAAGCCCTGAAGGGCGAGCCGCTCGCGAACACGCGCCCGCCCGGTTATCCGTTCGACGACACGGACGTCTACAAGGTGATCGAAGGCGCCGTCGTACACGCTCAGCGTGCTACCCCGATCCGAAGCTCGGTGCCTACGTCGACAACCTGATCGCGAAGATCGCCGCGGCGCAGGAGCCGGACGGCTACCTCTATACCACGCGCACGATCAACCCGAAGGAGCCGCACCGCTGGGCCGGCCCGGAGCGCTGGGTGCTGGAGCGCGACGACACGCCACGAGCTCTACAACCTCGGCCACCTGTTCGAGGCCGCCGTCGCGCACTATCTGGCGACCGGCAAGCGCACGCTGCTGGACGTCGCCATCAAAGCCGCGGATCTGCTCGTCAGGACGTTCGGTCCCGGCAAGCGATCGATCTGGCCCGGCCACCAGATTACCGAGATGGGACTCGTGAGGCTGTACCGCGTCACGGGCAACGAGCAGTATCTGAACCTCGCGAAGTTCCTGCTCGACGAGCGCGGTCCTGGTCCGTTGCCCCCCGGCGAGCGCGCGAATCCGAGAGGCCTGAGCTACAACCAGGCGCAGGCGAAGGTCACCGAACAGAGCGAGGCGGTCGGCCACGCGGTGCGCGCGACCTACATGTACTCGGGGATGGTCGACGTCGCGGCGATCACGGGCGACACGGCGATTCGCGACGCGAGCGATCGGATCTGGGAGAGCCTCATCAAGAGCAAGCTGTACATCACGGGCGGCATCGGCGCGTCCGCGGGCGGCGAGGCGTTCGGCAAGCCCTACGAGCTGCCGAACCTGACGGCGTACAACGAGACCTGCGCGTCGGTCGGCATGGACTACTGGAACCACCGCCTGTTCCTGCTGCACGGCGACGCGAAGTACATCGACGTCATGGAGCGGACGCTCTACAACGGGCTCATCTCCGGCGTGTCGCTCAAGGGCGATACGTTCTTCTACCCGAACCCGCTCGAGTCCAACGGCCGTCACGCGCGGCAGGAGTGGTTCGGCGTCGCGTGCTGCCCGGGCAACATCACCCGGTTCATGGCCTCGGTGCCCGGCTACATCTACGCGAAGCGCGACGACACGCTCTACGTCAATCTCTTCGCCGGCGGGAGCGCCGACGTCGAACTCGCGGGCGGCGCGCTGAAAGTCGTGCAGGAGACGCGGTATCCGTGGGACGGACTCGTCAGGATGACAATCACCCCGGACAAGCCGCGTCAGTTCACGGTCGCCGTCCGAATCCCTGGATGGGCGCGCAGCGAGCCGGTGCCGAGCGACCTGTATCGATTCCTCGACACCAACGTGCCGCCCGCGACGCTGAGCGTGAACGGAACGTCCGTTCCGCTGAAGATCGACAAGGGCTACGTCGCGATCGCGCGCGCCTGGCGCGCCGGCGACGTCGTCGAGCTGAACCTCCCGATGCCGGTCCGCCGGATCGTCGCGAATCAGCAGGTCGAGGCGGACCGCGACCGCGTGGCGCTCCAGCGCGGGCCGATCGTCTATGCCGCGGAGTGGCCCGACAACGCCGAACTCGCGCGTGCGCAACCTCGTGATCCCGGACGCGAACCGCCTCGAGTCCGAGTTCCGGAAGGATCTCCTCAACGGCGTCAGCGTGATCAAGGGACGGTCCGTCGGCCTGGCGTACGACGAGAAGGGCGCGGTGAAGAAGGCCGACCAGGACTTCGTCGCGATTCCGTATGCGATGTGGGCCAACCGCGGGAGCGGCGAGATGATCGTGTGGCTGCCGCGGACGGAAGCGGCCGGCAGGCCGACGCCCTATCCAACGCTCGCCACGACGGCGACGGTGACCGCGTCCGTGCCGGGGCAGGGCCGCGGCAAGAGCCCGAGGCCTATCAACGACGGCGAGGAGCCCAGGGCGTCCGACGACCCGTCGTCTTATTTCGACTGGTGGCCCACGCGCAGCAGCAAGGCCGAGTGGGTCGAGATGACGTTTGCGAAGCCGTCGACCGTGTCGTCCTCCGGGGTCTACTGGTTCGACGACACGGGCCGCGGGCAGGTTCGCGTGCCGGCGTCATGGCGTATCCTCTACAAGGATGGCGACCAGTGGAAGCCGGTCGAGGCGTCAGGCCCGTATGGCGTCGCGCGCGACGCGTTCAACACCGTGACCTTCAAGCCGGTCACGACCGGCGCGCTGAGGATCGAAGTCGTCATGCAGGAGAACTGGTCGGCGGGACTGCAGGAGTGGAAGGTGAAATAACTCGGGAGGTTGCTATGGAGATCGATCGCCGGAGTTTCCTGGCCACCCTTGGGGCCGCGAGCGCAGTCGAGCTGCTGTCAGCTGACGACAAGGCTGACGAGCTCGAACACCACATGATGCAGCAGCTCGACGAGGCGGCGGCGCGCCGGGGCGCCGGAAGCCTGTTCGTGCCGTCGGGCACCGGGGAGGCGCGGCGGTTGAAATCGCTCGCGCCCATGCCTGAGCGCGCCACGCTCGTGGACTTCTTCAAGCACCGGTTTGCGCCAGCCACGCATGTTCTCCAAAGCGCAACCGACGCCCTCAAGAAGGGTCAAAAGGAGGAGACGGTCCTGGCGTGCCTCCTTCACGACGTCGTGTTGAACCTGATCAAAGTCGATCACGGCTGGTGGGGGGCTCAGCTCGTCGAGCCATACGTGTCCGAGAAGGTGACCTGGGCCATCAGGTACCACCAGTGTCTGCGGTTCTATCCGGACGCGTCGGTGGGCTACGAGTATCCGGAGATGTACAACCGGATTTTCGGGAAGGATTACGTTCCGCAACCGCACATCAAAGCGGCGTACGACTACGCGCGGAAGCACAAGTGGTATATGGAGGCGCGGCTGGTCACCGGTACACGACCAGTATGCCTTCAACCCGGACATGGTCGTGTCGCTGGATCCGTTCATCGACATCATCGGCCGTCACTTCAAGCAGCCGAAGGAAGGACTCGGGGCTGACAACAGCCCGGTCGCCCACATGTGGCGGACGATGATCTTTCCTGACAATCCGCTCTGAGTCGCAGCTCGCCGAAGCCATGAGGCTCTCGCTGCGATTCATCCTGCCGCTGGCGCTGGTGCTCGGAGCGATCGCGTACATGGTCGTTCCGCTCATCGACGCGCTGACGCTGCGCTGGTTCGTCCGCGACCTCGACATGCGGTCGACGCTCGTGGCGAACGCCGTCCAGGAACCGCTGGCCGATCTGACGCGCGCGGGTGCGCACGATCGCATCCTCAATCTCTTTGGGCGCGTTCTCAAAGATGAACGCCTCTATGCGATCGCGTTGTGCGAGGCGTCCGGGTCGCTGGTCGTCAAGACGGCGACGTTTCCCGAACAACTGGGCTGCGACGGGCTCGCGGGAATGAGCCACGAGACGGGCACCGTTCTCGAGCTGAGTCAGGGTCCACTGCACGTGATGGCGCAGGAGCTCGAAGCGGACGGCCAGCGTTTCGCGGATCTCATCCTGGTCCACGACATGAGCTTCGTGCAACGCCGGAGCGCGGACACGCGGAGGTACGTCTTCTACCTCTTCATCATGCTGGGCGCCGCCATCTCGGCCGTGACCGTCGTCATCGCTCACCTCAGCTGGCGCGGCTGGATCTCGAGCATGAGAACACTGCTGAAGGGTGAAGGGCTGTTCCAGCCGTTCTCGCTGCTGGAGAACTCCGAACTCAGGCCAATCGCCGGCGATCTCAAGACGCTCATCCGCGACCTGGAATCCAACCGCCGGACGCGGGACGAGAGCCGGGTGAGCTGGACGCCCAAGGCGCTCAGGACGGTGCTCAGCGAGGCGCTGGCCGGTGACGAGATCCTGCTCGTCTCGAACCGGGAGCCGTACATCCACGTCCGACGGGGCGAGGGGATCGAGACGCAGGTCCCGGCGAGCGGGCTGGTCACCGCGCTCGAACCCGTCATGAGGGCCTGTTCGGGAACCTGGATCGCGCACGGCAGCGGTTCAGCCGATCGTGAGGGCGTCGACGAGCACGATCACGTCCACGTGCCGCCCAACCGCCCCGAGTACCGCATCCGCCGCGTCTGGCTGACGTCCGCCGAGGAGGCGGGGTACTACTACGGGTTCGCCAACGAAGGGCTCTGGCCGCTCTGCCACATCGCGCACACGCGGCCGACGTTCCGCAGCTCGGACTGGAGCCAGTACGAAAGGGTCAACCGTCGGTTCGCCGAGACCGTGCTGGAGGAAGCGACGACGGAGAATCCCGTCATCCTCGTCCAGGATTATCACTTCGCGCTCCTGCCGCGAATGATCAGCGAGAAGCTGCCGGACGCGACCATCATCACGTTCTGGCACATCCCCTGGCCCAATCCCGAGGCGTTCGGCATCTGCCCGTGGCGCGAGGAGCTCCTCAGCGGCCTGCTCGGGAGCAGCATCCTCGGCTTCCATACACGATTCCACTGCAACAACTTCGTGGACACCGTCGACCGGTTCCTGGAGGCCCGGATCGAGCGCGAGACGTCGACAATCCAGCATGGCGGCAAGATCACGGCGGTGAATCACTACCCGATCTCGATCGAATGGCCGCTGCGCTGGATCGAGGCGCAGAAGCCGATCGAGCAATGCCGCGAACGCATTCGCCAGCAGCACGGCCTGCCTCCCAATCGGCTGATTGGCATCGGCGTGGACCGTCTGGACTACACGAAGGGGATTCTCGAACGGTTCATGGCGGTCGAGCGGCTGCTGGAGATGGAGCCGCAGTGGATCGGCCGGTTCACGTTCATCCAGATTGCCGCGCCGAGCCGGACGCGGATCGATCAATACCAGCACTTCGAGCAGGAGGTGCGCGCGCTTGCGGCGCGGATCAACGCGCGGTTCGCGCAGGCGGGCTACGAGCCGATCTGCCTCAAGGTGGAGCACCACTCGCCGCCGCAGGTCGTCGAGCACTTCCGGGGCGCGGACCTGTGCTTCGTGAGCAGCCTGCACGACGGCATGAACCTCGTGGCCAAGGAGTTCGTGGCCGCGCGCGACGACGAGCGCGGCGTGCTCGTCCTGAGCCAGTTCGCCGGCGCCTCCCGGGAGCTGCCGGAAGCGCTGATCGTCAACCCCTACAACGTCGATCAGTGCGCCGCGGCGCTCCACGCCGCGCTCAGCATGCCGCAGCACGAGCAGCGCGAGCGCATGCGGAGCATGCGCGCCCTCGTGCAGGAGTACAACGTCTACCGGTGGGCCGGACGGATGCTGATCGATGCGTCACGCATCCGGCGCCAGCGTCGGATCCTCGGGCGCACGTTGGCCGCCCCGGCGCCGGCAACGACCGTCGACTCATGAAGTATCTGTTCTCGAACACTGGCCTGCGTCTTCTCGAATCGCTGACGTTCACCCGCGCGCTCTACGCATTCGATTTCGACGGCACGCTCGCGCCCATCGTGGATGATCCGGCCGACGCGAGGGTGCCCCCAAAGACCGCGCGACTGCTCGCCGCCCTCGACCGCCGGGCGCACACCGCCGTCATTTCCGGCCGAGCGCTCTCCGACCTGCGGAGCAAGGTCTCCTGGTCGCCGCGACACATGATCGGCAATCACGGACTCGAGGGCCTCGTGAGCGGAAACGGCCTGCACTCTCGAGCCGAAGCGATCTGCAGGCTGTGGCACAGAGCGCTCGAGAGGCGGCGGGCAAAGGAGCTTCGAGATCCCGGCGTGTTCTTCGAAGACAAGAGATATTCACTGGCGCTGCACTATCGCCGCTCGAGGAGCAAGAAGGAAGCGAAACGCGCGCTCTTTACGCTCGTCGATCGCCTGCATCCGCCGCCGAGATTGATCCTGGGGAAGTCGGTCATCAACCTGCTGCCCGTGGGATCGCCACACAAGGGCGTGGCGATCCTGGAGCTGATGCTGCACGCCAACCTGCGGTCGGCGCTCTACATCGGCGACGACGACACGGATGAGGATGTCTTCGCGCTGCCGGAATCCAGAATCCTCACGGTGCGAGTCGGCTACAAGCGTGATTCCCAGGCGCACTTCTTCCTGAAGCGTCAATCGGAAATCAATCGTGTGCTCTTGATACTGGAGCGGCGCCTCGGAGGCGTCAGGCGATGATCCGTCGAGCCCGGAACGCCGCCCCACGATGAGCACGGAGGGGAGGAGGAGGAGTCTCCGTGCTCACCGTGGCTGCCCTGATCAGAAGAGGAACTTCGCCGCCAGCTGAATCGTTCGCGGGCCGCCGACTGCGTTCGCGCCGCGCGATCCCGTCACCCGGCCGAACGTCGCGCTGTTCGTCGCGCTGACCGGGTTGTTCAGGTTGACCCAGTTGAACACGTTGAACGCCTCGATACGAATCTGGACGGTCGAGCGCTCGAGCGCCGCTCAGGCCCGGCAGCCGTGAAGTTCTTGAACATCGAGAGATCGACGTTCTTGAAGCCCGGCCCCGGAACGCGTTGCGCGGCTCGTTGCCGAACGTGCCGGGCGCCGGGATCGTGAAGTCGGCGGCGTTGCAGCACGCCGGCGATCCAGTCCTCCTGCGACGGGTTGCCGAGGTCGGTCCCGTAGGGCGGCAGGTTGACGCGATCGTTGTTCACGCCGTCGGCGTTGAAGTCACAGCGCGGGCACGCGAGCCCGCAGGTCACCGTGAACGGCGTCCACCCGTCTGGATGATCGCCGATGCCGTTGAGCTGCCAGCCGCCCAGCACGCGCGTTCAGATCGGCGTCGGCGGGATGGTAGGGAATCTCGAAGATGAAGTTCATCGCCAGCTTGTGGCGGATGTCGAAGCCGCGCATAGCTGTAGTCGAGACCCGGTTGCTCGACGATCCATCGCGCTCGCCGGCGTGTCCTTCGACGTGCCGTACGTGTACGCCGTCTGGAACGACCAGCCCTTCGAGTAGCGCCGCAGCAGCTGCATCGAGATGCCGTGGTAGTTCGACTCGCATGCGGCTCTCGTTGAAGTCCGACCGACGCGAAGCTCTGATTGAGCCGATTGCGGACGTTGTCGAGCAGGTCGCCGGAGAAGCGGTTGTAGTCCTCGACGCCGGGCCGTCGCCGCTCAGGAGGTTCCGGCCCGCGGTGCCGCTGTAGTTCACTTCGGCCACGAAGTGCCACGGCAGCTGATACTGCACGCCGGCGAACCAGCTGTAGTACCGTCGGGATCTCCAGCGCCGGATCGACGACGCGCAGGCCGACGCGCGCGCCGCGGATGCCGCCGTTGGCGTCGAGCCCGCGGCCGAGCGCCGGGTTGGGCGGATACGTCGGGGCCGAGCGTGTAGACGAATCGGCGTGCCGTCCTGGATCGATCGCGAACGGCCTGCGCGAACTGCGGCGGGTTCAGCCGCTCGTCGCTGAAGACCGTGTTGTTGATGCGGTTGTAGGAGATGCCGCGCGCCGCCGCGGATCACGAACTTGCCGTCGAAGACGAGGGATCCCACGTGATGCCGAACCGCGGCGCGAAGTTGTTCCAGTCGGTGTCGTACAGCCGCTCGACGGTGCCGACCCTGGCGTTCTGCGATCTGCTCCTGCCGCGTGCTGCCCGCGCCGAGGATGATCCCGTTGTACGGGAATCTGCGTCCTTCGACGGGTTGCCGAAGTTGTCGTAGCGCAGGCCGAGGTTCAGCGTCAGGTTCGACCGCACCTTCCAGTTGTCCTGGAAGAAGAGCGCCCACTCGTTGGTGATGTACTTGCCGTACGCCGTCGTCGACAGACCGGTCGCCGGATCGACGGCGCGGTCCTCGCTGAACGCCTCGTCGTCGACGAAGTCGAGGATGCTCTGGAAGTGTAGTTCGGGCGCTCCCAGTGGTGCAGCGTCGCGCCGTCGCGGCCGATCCGCAGCTCGCCGCCCGGTGCGGAACGGTGTGCGGCCGCGGTTCAGCGTCAACGTGTCCTTGAACTGGAAGTTGTGCTGCGTGAAGTCGATGGGGTGCCAGAACTCGACACCGAAGCCCGGCCACGCCGCTGCCGAGATGCCGATCGTCGGGCGACTCGGGCGTCGGATCGCCGGCCTGCGCCGTGCTGTCGCACGATAGCCGAAGGTGAACTCGTTCAGCGTCCGATTCGAGAGCATCCACGTGTGCGCGAGGTTCAGCAGCTGGTTCCGGAACGGATACGGATGATCGAACGCGGATCGGACGTACAGGAACGTGCGATTCGATCGTTCGACAGGTAGTAGGTGCCGCGCAGCCGATCGCGCCGTTGCGGAAGACCTGATCGAACGCGGCCGTTGAACTGATCGCCGTCGCGCGGGCCGTTGTTGATGACGCTGATCGAGCCGACGTCGGGAATGCCGTCGGGCGTCGTGCTCCAGACGTTCGCGCCCGGCAGCGGACCGCCGAGGTCCCGCAGGTCGGTCGTCGGATATGCCGACGGCGCGACGCGCGGAAGAGGCTGCGCGGCATCGAGTTCGGGACGTGTTGGCGTTGACCCAGTCCACGAGCTGCTGCGTTTCGACCGTCGACGTTGAACGGCGTTCGCCGGCTCTTCTCGCGCACGACCTCGTAGGAGAAGAAGAAGAACGTGTTGTCTTTCTTGATCGGTCCGCCGACGCTGCCACCGAAGTCGTTGCGGTGGAAGTCGGGCTTCGGACGCGGTTCTCGAAGAAGCCCTTCGCGCGCAGGTTCTGGTTGCGATGGAACTCGAACACGCTGCCGCTGAACTGTGTTCGTGCCGCCCTTCGGTGATCACGCTGACCGTCGCGCCCGCGTTGCGTCCGTACTCGGCCGACGGATTGTTGGCGATGACCTGGAACTCCTGCACGGCCTCGACGTTCGGCACGATCAGCATCGTCCCGCCCCACGGACCGTTGTTGATGCTGGCGCCGTCGACCATCGCGTTGTTGCCCGCTCTCGCGCACGCCGTTGGCGGTGACGCCCATGCCCTGCTCGGCGACCAGGAAGTCCGGACGTCGACCCGGGATGCCGTTGATGCCCGGCTGCAGCGCGGCGAGCGACGAGCACGTTGCGGCCGACGAGCGGCAGGTCGTTGATCTTCTTCTGCTCGACGACGGCCGAGATGTCCGCCTTCTCGGTCTGGATGTCCGGCGCCACGCCGCTGACCTCGAATCGTCTCGTCGACCTGCCCTGCGTCTGCATCGTGAAGTTGACGCCAAGCGTCGCGCCGACCGACACGATCAGGTCGTTCTGCGCGTCGGTGCGGAAGCCCTGAAGCTCTGCCGTGCACTTTGTAGCGGCCGGGGTCGAGGCTCGGCACGCGATAGACGCCCGAGTCATCGTCGTGACGCGTCGTCCGCGCCATGCCGGTGTCGAGATTGGTGACGGTGACCGTGACGCCGGGCAGGACGCCCTTGGTCTGATCGGCGATGGTGCCCTGAATGGCACCGAGCTGCTGCTGACCAATGGCCGGTGACGCCACCGAACAGCAGAGGGCGAGCAGGAGACCGACCGACGCGTATCGGATGCTCGGCATGTTGGAATCCCTCTCCTCCTTGTCGCGCGCCCGCGGCAACCGGGTGGGCACCGGGGCCGAGCGCTTGTCCCGCAGGGAAATGTGTCCGCCCGCGACCGCGGGCGGAGCGGCCATATAGTATTACTAAATCGATCTAATGGTGTGATTACAAATAGTAATGTCGAGCTTGGCGGGCGCCCGGGTCGCGTCCTAGGTACGCGTCCGGAGCGGTTCGACGACGGCGGCGAAATCGACGTCACCGAGACCCGCTTCTTCGGCCCTCGTGAAGAGCGCGTGGGCCGCCTGCGCCGTCACGAGGCGCATCCCCTGCTGCTCCGCTTCGGCCGACGCGTACGCGACATCCTTGCGCATCAGCGCCAGCCGGAAGTTGACGTCGTAGTTGCGTGACGTCATCCGAGCCGTCACGGCCTTCACGAGCGGACTCCCCGGCGCGCCGTCGAGGAGCACCGGAAGCGACGCGGTCATATCGAGTCCGCTCCGCTCCATCAGCGCAATCGCCTCGGCGATCGCGACCGCCTGCACGGCGCACACGAAGTTGTTCACCAGTTTCAGCCGTGCGCCGCTGCCAGACGGCCCGACGTGGACGATGAGGCGGGCCATCGCCTGCAGCACGGGACGCACGCGCTCCAGCACGGCCGCGTCGCCGCCCACGAGAAACAGCAGCTCGCCAGCTGCCGCGTGCGACTTGCTCCCGGTCACCGGCGCGTCGAGAAAGTCGCAGCTCCGGGCACGCGCGAGCTGCGCCAGCTCGGCGATCCAGCCGGGGGTCAGCGTGCTCGACTCGATGAGGACCGCGCCCGGGGCTGCGCCGGCGAGCGCGCCCGAATCCCCGGTCCACGTCGAGCGAGACGCCGCATCGTCTGCGACCATGGCGAGGATGACGTCCGCACCGTCGGCGGCGTCGCGCGGCGATTGTGCGACGCGGGCCCCGGCACGGCCGAGCGCCTCCGCGCGGGGTCGCGTCCGATTCCAGACCGACACCTCGTGGCCGTTGGCCAGCAGCCGTGCCGCCATCCCCCCGCCCATGACCCCAAGCCCCAGAACTGCAACGCGCATCGATTTCTCCAAGTTGATCTCAGTCTTATCCGAGGGGCTTCGCCCCTCGGACTCCCCCACACGCGCTCTCGCGCGCCGTTTCGCCGTCGCGCTCCGGTCGCGTGGCTCGCTCGCGATGCTCGCTCGCACCGTGGAACGAGCGGCAGGTCGATGAGACAGCTTCTATTGTTGAGGGCCGTGTGCGGCCGGACTGTTAGTAGACCGCGGCGAGCCCAAATCCGCAATGGACAATAAATCCGCAATCCCCAATCCGCAATCAACAATCCCCAATCGGCAGTCCGCAATCCGCACTCCGCAATCGGGTGTGCGCTGGCGCATCGCGTTCGTCATCAGCCTCGCGATCGCCATCAGCTATCTCGATCGTCAGGCGCTGTCCGTGGCCGTCGACGCGATCAAGCGTGACATCCCGCTCACCAATACCGACTTCGCCCAGCTGCAGATTGCGTTCCTGGCGGCGTACGGGTTGATGTATGCGGCGGGTGGCGCGCTCATCGATCGGCTCGGTACGCGCCGAGGCTTCATCGTCATCATGATCGGCTGGTCGCTGGCGTGCGCGGCGCAGGGCCTCGCGACGGGCTTACGATCCCTCGCCATCAGCCGTTTCCTGCTGGGCGTTGGCGAAGGTGGCGGCTTCCCCGCCGCGACCAAGGCGGTGGCCGAGTGGTTCCCCGCCCGCGAACGATCGACGGCGATGGGCCTCATCAACGCCGGCACCGCTGTCGGCGCCGTCGTCGCGCCGCCGCTCATCGCGTGGATCGTGCTCACGGCCAACTGGCGATGGGCGTTCGTCACGTGCGGCGCAATCGGTCTCGTCTGGACGATCTGGTGGACGTACGAGTACGACACGCCGCACGAGCACCGCAGGCTGTCAACGGACGAGCGCCAGGCGATCCAGGAGGTGCTCTCCGCGCCCGCGCCAAACGAGGCGCCCATGCCGTGGAGTCGCCTGCTCGGCTACCGCGAAGTGTGGGCGCTCGTGCTCGCCAAGTTCCTGACCGACGGCGCCTGGTATTTCTATCTGTTCTGGCTGCCGAAATACCTCTACGACGCGCGCGGGTTCGACATCAAGCAGGTCGGCTACTACGCCTGGATTCCGTACGCGGCGGCCGGCGTCGGGAGCCTGATGGGCGGCTGGTTCTCGAGCTGGCTGCTCGAGAGCGGCCACACGATCAATGCCGCGCGCAAGATTGCGCTCGGTGCGAGCGCAGCCCTCATGCCGCTGATCATCTTCGTGACCCAGGTCCCCGTCGAGCTCGCGATCGTGCTGTTCAGCATCGCGTTCTTCGGACAGCAGTCCTGGTCCACGCTGGTGATGATTGTGCCGACCGATCTCTTCCCCCGCCGCATCGTCGCGTCGGTCGCCGGCCTCGTAGGATTCGGCGGCGCCATGGGCGGTATGGTGTCGAACCTGATGGCAGGCCGCCTGCTGGATCTCGGAATGGGCTACGGCGTCGTCTTCTCGATCGTCGGCACGTTCCACGTGCTCGCGTTCGTGCTGATTCTGTTGATGATTCCTGAAATTCGGGCACTAACCGAAAACCGACAACCAAAAACCGACAACCGATAACCATGAAAATTAGCGACATCAGAACCCGCGTCGTCGAATGGCGCGGCAAGACCGTGGCGCCGCAGCCGCACTTCTGTACGAATCCAATGGACCTGCTGGAGCTGCCCGCCGACGCGATGGCGGGCTTCAGGTTCCACGGCTGGACGATCGTCGAAGTCTTCACGGATGCAGGCCACGTCGGCATCGGCAACGCCGCCCTCGCGCCGCGGCTCACGAAGCAGACCATTGACGTTTACTTGAAGCCGCTGCTGATTGGCGCCGACCCATTCGACTCAGAGTTCCTGTGGCAGCACATGTATCGAAAAACGATGGCGTTCGGTCGCAAGGGCATCGGCATGACCGCCATCAGCGCGATCGACATCGCGATCTGGGACATCCTGGGCAAGGCCAGCGGGCAGCCGGTATTCAAGCTGCTGGGAGGTCGGACGAAACGGAAGATTCCGGTATACGCGAGCCGCCTGTACAGCCAGCAACTCGACGAGCTGGCCTCAGAAGCCATGGCGTACAAGAAGGCCGGCTATCGTGCGATGAAGCTGCGCTTCGGCTGGGGACCAGTCGATGGCGCCGCGGGGATGCAGCACAACGTCAATCTCGTCCGAACCGTCCGGGAAACCGTTGGAGACGACGTGGACGTCATGGCGGACGCGTACATGGGCTGGAATCTCGATTACGCCCGGCGGATGATTCCGCTGCTCGAGCCGTACCGCTTGCGGTGGCTCGAAGAGCCCGTGATCCCCGACGATCTCCACGGCTACGCGTCGCTGAAAGCCATGAATCGCGTCCCGATCGCCGGCGGCGAACACGCGTTCACGATCTACGAGTTTCGCGATCTCCTCGATCGCCGCGCGCTCGACTACATCCAGTTCGACACGAACCGTGTCGGTGGCATCACGCAGGCCCGGAAGATCGCGGCGCTCGCCGAGGCACACTCGGTGCCCGTCGTCCCGCACGCAGGCCAGATGCACAACTATCACCTCGTCATGGCGAGCCTCAACTCACCGATGGCGGAGTTCTTTCCGCCAGTCGACGTCGAGGTCGGCAACGAGCTGTTCTGGTACATCTTCGACGGTGAGCCGACACCGCGAGACGGGTTCATCGATCTTCGGGATGACGTCCCCGGGCTGGGATTGACGATCAGAGAGGAAGCGCTGGCGAAATTCGACGTCATCGAATGACGCCGAACCGGAACACTGTGGTCGATCGATACTGTTCGCCGGGCCTCAGAATCGTCGACGGGAAAGCGGGACGATTTGGTGAGTCCGGGAAATGTTGCGTCTCGAGGCAGAAGCCGGTCCGGCTGCGATACACGTGGCCGCTCTTCCCGACGATCGAGCCGTCGAGCTTGTTCCCCGAGTAGAACTGAACGCCTGGCTCCGTCGTCTCGACATCCAGCGTGCGTCCGGTTTTTGGTTCGACGACGCGGGCGGCGTGCGACAGGCCTGGTCCCTTACGCATCAACACGAAGTTGTGATCGTAGCCGGCGCCGATCCGCAGCTGCGGATGGTCGGCGTCGATCCGCGCCCCGATCGCCGTCTCACGACGGAAGTCGAACGGGGTGCCGTCGACGGACGCGATCTCGCCGGTGGGAATCTGGGTGGCATCGACCGGCGTGTAGCGGTCCGCGTTCAGCGTGAGCCGGTGCTCCAGCACGTCGCCGGACCCGTCGCCGGCCAGGTTGAAGTAGCTGTGCTGCGTCAGGTTCACCGGCGTCGGCTTGTCGGTTGACGCCTGATACTCGACGATCAGCTCGTTTCGTTCGGTCAGCGTATAGGTGATGCGCGTCTTGAGATTGCCCGGATACCCTTCCTCGGCGTCCGGGCTCGTGCGCGTGAACACGACCTGCGGACCGCGGGAATCCTGCTGACTCTCACCGCTCCAGACCACCTTGTCGAATCCTCTTGTTCCGCCGTGCAGGTGGTTCGGGCCGTTGTTCCGGGCCAGCGTGTAGGTCTGCCCGTCGAGCACGAAGCGTCCGTTGGCGATCCGGTTGCCATAGCGGCCGACGACGGCGCCGAAAAAACGCGACTTCTGGAGATATCCCTCGAGGTTGTCGTGACCAACCGCAACGTCGTCCAGTTTCCCGCTGCGATCTGGGACACGAATCGAGACGAGGATCGCGCCGTACGAAATCGCGCGGACTTCCATGCCCGCCTTGTTGGTGAGCGTGAAGAGGGACACGGGGGTACCGTCGGGCATGATGCCGAAGGTCGTTTCTGTCGAGGTCATCACATCTCGCACGGGACCACTCCACGTCACGATGGCGCCAAGGCCGATCAGCGCCGCAACCACTCTCACCACGTCAGCCTCACGAGCGACACGCCCTGTCTGGGCAGCTCGAAGGTCAGAGCCGCTTGACCGTCCGACGGCTGCAGCTGTTTGGGCGGGGCCAGGAGTTGCAGCTCTCCGCCTTTTTCCAGCTCGACTCGCTGCGCAGCCGACGGCGGCTGCGGCGAACCGAGCCGTTTCCAAGCTTCATAAGCATTGCTGCGATCGCGATCGATCCGGTAGTGGCTAAGCGTTACCTGGGCCGCCGGCAGCCCCTGGACGGCCAGATCGACCGTCGCCGCCGGGGCAGCCAGGTCGTCGTCGTGGTAGTTCCAGACGAGGACGGAGACACTGCGCTCCTGACGGCTCGCGAGGGCGTTGACGTCGGGGCGCTCGCGCACACCCTGGTCGCGCACGCGCTCGAGCTCGAGCGCGCCGCTGCTCTCCACGCGGAGTCGATCGCCGCCCATCCGGCCGAGCATCCGGAACACGTTGAGCACAGGCTTCGCGATGCCGTTGGTCCACAGATCGCGGAACCCGTCGAAGTACGGCTGATCCTCGAATTCGAACGCCCACGTCACCGAGCCGAGCACATTGACCTTGTGCAGATCGGCGAGCTCGTACGTGCGCGCGATCTGTTCCGCGGTGTAGCTCGAATACATCGTGCCGTTGCGGTAGGCGTTCTGGGGGTTCGTGCGGACGGGACACGCGGCACACCCTTCGGGATCGGATTCGCCGATGACAATCGGCGTGGTCCGCAGCTCTGGGAACGACGCGACGATCGAAAACCCGTTGTCGATGGCGTGGAGCTGGTTGCTCACGCCCATGCGCACGTGCCCCTGCTCCATGACCCGCGGCGCGCCCTTCGCGTGGAAGCCGACGTAGTCGAGCGGCGACCCCGTCTTGCCTGTGGCGAAGTTCGTGCCCCGCAGACAGTGCTCGATGAAGTCGCGGAGAAACTTCTGGGTGCGTGCGCCGTTCGGACCCGTGACGTGCGGCCCTCCGATTCGTGCGGTCGGCAGCGCGCGCTTGAGCCCGGCGGCGGCGTAGTCGTAGAGCTTGAAGAACTCGTCGGGCGTCGACTGCCAATATCCGATATCGGGCTCGTTCCAGACCTCCCACCACCACGTTTCCACTTCCGCGCGCCCGTATTTCTCGACCGAGTGACGCACCCACTGATAGACCAGCTCACTCCATTTCGCATAGTCCTTCGGCGGGTGCGCCCAACCGGTATAGATCCGGTTGTAGTCGTCGCCGGGCTTCCAGTCGTGCCGGTACGGCTGCGGCTTCGACGAGAGCGCTTCCGGCATGAATCCGATCTCGACGAGCGGCTTCATGCCTCGCTGCAGGTACGTGTCGATGATGCGGTCGACGATGGTCCAGTCATATCTGGGTTTGCCTGCGGTGTCCTCGGTGTACGCGTTCGTCGAACCCCATTTCAGCGCTGCGGTGCCGTCGCCGGTCGTCAGGAGATTGTGGGTTCGGACGTAGACGGGAACTGGACTCAGCTTCGACAGCTCCGTGAGCAGCTTCTGCCCGTCTTTCATGTAGGTGTAGTTCGGCTCGTCATATCCGAACCACGCCCAGATGGGTTTCATGGTGCCGATCGTCGTGCGCGCATCGACGCGGATCGAGATGCGGTCCGATTGTCGCGTCGAACGCCCGGCGAACGCCCCAACGTGGAGGCACAGGAACAGGACGACGACAAGCGAAGCCCGGAACGCGCTCACGCACGGACCTCGATCGGCTTGCCGTCGAACTTGACGGAGGTCAGCTTCTGCTCACCCGCCACGCGGACCTCGATGGTGCGGCTGGCGGGCGGGAGCATCCGCGAGCCCTTCGCGAGCGCCAGACGCAGACGCCGGTCGGAATTGCGCCAGGCCATCTCCACCTTCATGAACTCGCCCTTCCGATAGTCGAAGCTCCTGCCGTCGTCCTCGTACCAGGTGCTCGCGCCATCGACGCCGGGAAACGCGAGCAGCGTCATCGGCGCGGCGACCGATTCTGCTGCGTACTGTTTGATCGGTCCCACCGGAATCACGGCGCCCGCGCGGACGTAGAGCGGCAGTCGTCTCCAGATCCACCTTGCGGTCGATCTCGCGCCCGCCCTCGAGACGTTCTTCGGTCCAGAAGTCGTACCACGTGCCGCGCGGCAGATACACTTTCCGGGTCGTCGCACCCTGTTCGACGACCGGAGCCACGAGGATGTCGACGCCCCCAGAAGTACTGATCGCCGCGGGCAACCGCGAGCGGATCGTCGGGGTGATGCAGCCACATCGCGCGCATCATCGGCAGTCCAGTGTCCGCGCACTCGCGCGCGGCCGTGTAGGTGTACGGGAGGAGTCGGTACCGCAGCTCGAGATACTTCTTCAGGATTTGCTCGACGCGCGGGTTCTGCAGCTCCTCGGGCGAAGGCGTGAAGTTGTTGGTTTCCTTCGGGCCGCCGTCGCCGCCGTTCCAGCCCCACGGCAGCCGCAGGTGCCAGTGCCGGCCATGCGCGCGAAACGACGGGCAGAATGCGCCGAACTGGAACCACCGGACGTGCAGCTCGCCGGTGTATTCCGGCGTCGGCACGAAGCCACCGATGTCGGTGCCCCAGTAGGGAATGCCAGAGAGTCCCGTGTTCACTGCGATCGGCACGTGCGTTTTCAGCGTTTCCCACAGCGATTGCACGTCACCCGACCAGAGAAACGCGGCGTAGCGCTGCATGCCTGCGGCACCATTGCGATGCAGCGCGAACGGCCGCTCGTTCGGCCGCCAGACCTGCGACCCCTCCCAGTACATCCGGTGACGGTTCAGCCGCGACGCGACGTCCAGACCGTCGCCCTGATCCGGCCACCAGCCGTCGATGCCGATGTCGTACAGCGTCTTGTGATACGGCCAGTAGCACGCGACGTTCCGATCGTCGGGCCATCGGTTGTCCGTCGTCCGCCCGCTCGGCACGGCGTTCTCCGGCGTGCAAGGGTCCTGTACGGTCCCCGATAGTCGGCGCCCTTCGATGACGATGTGCAGGACGACGCGGAAGTGCTGGGCATGAAGGTCGTCAATCATGCGCTTCGGCTCGGGGAAGTTGCCCTGGTGCCACGTGAACTCGCCGTTGCGCGTATTCCAGCCCGAGGGCGTGAACTCGGTGCCGAGATAAATCAGCGCGTCGCACGGCAGCTTCTTTTCGCGGAACGTGCGCGCGACCGACATGATCTCGTCCGGGCCCGCGAGCGTGCGATGCGATTGCATGTAGCCGAGCGTCCACAGCGCGGGGAGCTCGGGGTGCCCGGTGATCCGCGCGTACTCCTCCATGATCACCTTGGGATCAGACGAGGCCACGATGAACACGTCGAGCGGCAGCCCGTCGGCGTTCGGTGCGAACTTGCCTTCGGACCCCGTGAGATCGAACGAGCCCTGCGGATGATGCACGAACATGCCCCAGCCATCAGTGCCGACCAGCCACTGGATGGGCGCGCGCGCGCCGTGCGTGCGCAACTGGTACCCGCCCTGCCCGCTGCGCATCCGATCGGCCGACCCCTTGCGATCGAACTGCGGGCCGCCCTGGCCCATGCCGAGCAACGGGCCTTTGGGCAGGAGGAAGGACATGCCGGCGGATTGCGCGTCGAGCGTCAGGCGCTGGACGGGCACGCCGCCTGGTGCCTCGACGAGAATCGTCGGCGGCTGGGCTGTGTAGCGGACCGTCAGGTTGCCGGCGCGGATCGGCTTGAACGTGTCGGCCGTTCGCGCGGCGCCGACCTGTCGCGCGGCGTCCGGCTGCGCGAGCGCCCCGTCGACTGGCACTGAAGCCGGCCGGCCGCCTTCGATCGGCACCACGGCAATCCTCACGGTCGTCGGGCTCAGCGAGGAGACGGCAACCTCCACGGCCTGGCCTGCGATGGTAATGGCGCTGGCTTGCCCCCTGAAGAGACCGCCGCCAAGCGCAAGGCCGGCGCCAGCCGAACCGAGTTGCTTCAGCGCTGCGCGGCGGGTCACGGATTCAGACATGACGCGGATGCTAACGCAGGGAGGACTTATCTTGTCCGAGGGGCTTCGCCCCTCGGACTCCCCCACACGCTCTCTCGCCCTTCGACGTCGCTCAGGGCGACCCTGAGCCTGTCGAAGGGTCGCGCGCCGCTTCGTGGTTCGACTATGCTCACCACGCCCTGAGCGAAGTCGAAGGGCGCCGGCGCGCTCCGGTCGCGTGGCTCGCTCGCCATGCTCGCTCGCTCCTTTTAACGAACCACCAGGTTGATGAGACAGCTTCTGCATCATCTGCGTCCGCCGACGCCGGGCTCGCGCATCAGCTTCTCGATGTCCGCGATCTCAATCGGGACGAAGGCCGACAGGTTTTCGTAGCCCTTCTCGGTGATGAGGATCACGTCTTCGATGCGCATGGCGAGGTTCTCGTCGGGGATCGAGATCGCCGGCTCGATCGTGAAGAGCTCCCCGGGCTGAAGGGATTCGCGACGGCTCGTGACGTCGTGCACCTCCATGCCGAGGCCGTGTCCGAGACCGTTGCGGGCGCGGCCGCTCTGCCATCCCGCGGCAAACTTCGTGGCGGCCTCCTTGATCTTGGGATCCGTGAACTTGAACGATGCGATGATCTCGCCCATCTTCGCGCCCGCGTCGTTGGCGACCTGCGTAATCGGCACGCCCGGCCTGATCGCGCCCATCAGCGCCTGATACAGCCGCAGGTAGATCGTGTAGAACTCGCGCTGGCGCGGTGAGAAATGCCCGTTGGCGGGAAACACCCGGCTGATGTCCGACGTGTAGTACTTCAGATCGGGCGCGTAGTCGAACTGCACGATGTCGCCATCCTGCAGCTTGCGCAGACCCCGGTGATAGTGCGAGTAGACGGTGTTGGGCCCCGTCGCCGACAGCGGAAAGTAACCCGGCCCCTGAGCGTTGTGCTGCCGGAAGACCCATTCGGCCGCCGCCGTCAGCTCGTACTCGGTACTTGCCGGGCGCCGCCTCACGCATCGCTTCCATGATCCCCAGCCCGGTGATGCGCGTGACCTCGCGCATCAGCGCGATCTCGCGCGGGCTCTTGATGAAGCGCATCGCGTCGAGAAGGGGATCCAGGTCCTTGATGTCCAGTTGGGGCGCCGCCGCCTTCACTTTCTGCATGAATGCGGCCTCGCGAGACGGGCGTCCGTCCCAGGGGTCGGCGGTCGTCGCGCGCGCGTGGCCCGTCGCCTCACCTCCGGACCCACCGCCGCGCACCTCGGCGCGGAACGGCGTGTACATCGCGCGCGGCGCCTTCGCGAGTTCCGCCAGCGCGGCGCCAAACGTCTCGCGGTCCACGACCGATTCCACACCCGTCACTTTTGCCGCGACGTCACCTGGTCCGAGCTCGGGCCCGTTGAAGCGCTCGCGCCGCGCCGGGCCGAGGAACAGCGTCGATCGCTTCGCCTGGCCGTCGATCACCAGGATTGCCCGAGGCACTTCGACGCCAGTCAGGTAGAAGAACTGATTGTTCTGGCGAAACGCGACTTCGGCAGACATCTCGGGTGCGCCCTGCACGACGGCTATCCCGTCACCGATGTGCTCCATCACTTTTGCGCGCCTGGCCGCGAATTCTTCTAGCGGGAAGGCGTCGGTGAAGTACGGCTGCTGCTGCTGCTGCTGTTGTTGCTGCTGTTGCTGCGCAGCAAGCACGGGCACAAACAGCACGATGAGGGCTATTTGAAGGGGGTGTTTCATTTGCTTTCGGTTGTCGGTTTTTGGTTGTCGGTTTTTGGTTATCGGTTCCGGTTCTCGGTTTCGGTTCTCGGTTTCGGTTCTCGGTTTCGGTTTTCGGTTTCGGTTCTCGGTCATCGGCGTCCGATAACCGAATACCGAGAACCGAAACCGAGAACCGAAACCGAAAACCGAAAACCAAAAACCGAAAACCGACAACCGGATAAAAGACTACACCATGGCACGAGAGATGCTCGATCGCATGACAGCATGGCTACTGTCAAACGTCTCCAAGATCTTGATGCATGGAAACTTGCTGCGGAACTGAAGACGCGAGTCTATGCAGTTATTGATCGGCCCAAAGTTCGGCGCGATGTGAAATTCTGCGATCAGATCCGCGAGTCGAGTCGCTCTGGTCCACGCAACATTGCGGAGGGATTCGGCAGATACCGTCCCAAGGAGTTCGCGCGGTTTCTGAGCATCGCCGTCGGTTCACTCGAGGAGACTCAGAACCACTTGCACGACGGCGCTGAGCAGAACTATGTAGACGAGTCCGAGTCCGCTGAGCTCGAGAAACTCGCCTCCCGAGCCATCGGCGCCTGCGTGCGCCTCCAGCAATACCTCAACCGCTGTCCAGACCGGCCCTCTCGACCGAGAACCGATACCGATACCGACAACCGATAACCCCAACCGACAACCGATAACCCAACCGACAACCGACAACCGCAACCGACAACCAAAAACCGCTAACCGAAACCGAAAACCGATAACCAAAAACCGATAACCGACAACCGAAGAGGGATTTAGCGGCCATAAATAAAGCCGAATTGACTAGTAGCGCCCACCTCGGCGACCATCTGTGATCAATGCGGTCCTTCACCCGCCGGACTGTTTGTGTGTACCTCGTTGGTCTCGCCGCCCTCGCAGGAATGGTCCGCCCTGCCTTTGCGCAGGAAGAAGAAGAGCGCGCCCGGCAGGTTTATCAGCTGTTCAAAACAACCTGCCTCGAGTGCCACGGCGAGACGCCGCAAGGGCAGCCTCGACCTGCGGACGCACGCGACGCTGATGAAAGGCGGCGCGAGCGGCCGCGTCGTCGTCCCGCACGACCCCGCGAAGAGCCGGCTCTACCTGCTCGGTCACGCACCAGGACGAGCCGCCGATGCCGCCGAAAGAAGCGCGAAGCTGTCGGACGACGAGCTCGAGGCTGATCCGGCAGTGGATCGAGGACGGGGCGTCGCTCGAGGCGGTCGAAGACGCGGTGCCCGACGACGCGCAAGAGCGCCGACGCGCTGGCGAAGGCCGAGGAGCGGCCGATCACGCCGGACGAGCGGCAGTACTGGGCGTTCAAGCGCCCCAGTTCGCCGTGCCTGTGCCGCGGCCGCGCGCCGAGTCGGCACGCGCAATCCGATCGACGCGTTTCTGCGCGCCGCGATGAAGGCGAAGGGGCTGACAGCCCGCGCCGCGGCCGACCGGCGCACGCTGATTCGCCGCGCCTATCTCGATCTGCTCGGCCTGCCGCCGTCGCCGGAGGAAGTCGACGCGTTCGTCAACGACCAAGCCCCGGACGCCTGGCCGAAGCTCGTCGACAAGCTGCTCGCCTCGCCGCATTACGGCGAGCGCTGGGCGCGGCACTGGCTCGATCTGGTGCGCTACGCCGACTCCGGCGGCTTCGAGTTCGACGTCGACCGGCCCGAGGCCTGGCGCTATCGCGACTACGTCGTCAAGGCGTTCAACGACGACAAGCCGTACGACGCAGTTCATCCGCGAGCAGATCGCCGGCGACGAGTACGCGCCCGGACTCGACGAGGCGATGATCGCGACCGGCTTCCTGCGGCTCGGGCCGGAAGGCGGCGGCGGCGGCGAGCGCGGACGGCAGGACTCGCTCGACGACATCGTGGCGACGACGACGCTGACGTTCATGGGCATGACGGTCGGCTGCGCGCGCTGCCACAACCACAAGTTCGATCCGATTCCGCAGAAGGACTACTACCGCATCCAGGCGGTCTTCTTCTCGACGCGCGGCGTCGAGTCATCCGCTCGTGCCGGCGCACGACGTCGACGCGCACAACGCGCGGAGACCAGCGCGCATCGACGGCTGATCAGAAGCCGCTGCAGACAGGCGAAGACGCGACCTCGAAGCGCCGTACCTGAAGCAGCTCGTCGGACGCGAGATCGCGCAGCTGCCCGAGTACCTGCAGATCGCGTGGAAGACGCCGGCCGAAGGAGCGCACCGAAGGCCAGCGGCTCAACGTCGCGCAGATCGAGAAGACGCTGCAGAGCGATTCGCTGCGCGCCAAGATCACCGAGAAGGACATCGTCGCGCTGATGCCGCGAGGCCGAGCGGCAGCAGCACGCGCGAGCTCGAAGCAGCAGATCGCGGCGCTCGACAAGCAGAAGCCGCAGCCGTTACGCGACGGCGCGCGCGATCGCCGAAGCCGGGCGCGAGCGCGCGACCGTCGTACTTCCTGCACCGCGGCAGCGTCGACGCCAAGGGCATCGCTGATGACGCCGGGCGTGCTGTCGGTGGCATCGCTGAAGCGAACCCGAGTTCCCGGCGCCGCCGCCGGACGCCAAATCGAGCTGGCGCCGCCGCGGCTTCGCCGAGTGGCTCGCGTCGCCCGGACAATCCGCTGACCGCGCGCGTGATGGTGAACCGGATCTGGCAGCATCATTTCGGCGAAGGCATCGTCCGCACGCCGAGCAACTTCGGCAAGATGGGCGAGCCGCCGTCGCATCCGGAGCTGCTCGACTGGCTGGCGCTCGAGTTCATCGAGCGCGGCTGGAGCATGAAGGCGATGCACCGGCTGATGATGACCTCGGAGGCCTACCAGATGGCGAGCCGCGACGTCGCCGCCAACGTCGCGATCGATCCCGAGAACCGGCTGCTTCTGGCGCATGCCGCGGCAGCGGCTCGAAGCCGAGATCATCCGCGACCAGATCCTGGCCGTCGCCGGCACGCTCGATCGCACGCTGGGCGGGCCCAGCGTCTTCCCGTACATCGATCCCGACCTCTTCGAAGCCGAGCTCGAAGCGCAACTGGCCCGGCAAGCCGGACGACGATCCGTCGACGTGGCGGCGCAGCCTCTACGTCTTTTCGAAGCGCAGCATCCGCTATCCGCTGTTCGAGACGTTCGATCAGCCGAACCTGGTCAACTCCGTGCGATCGCCGCAACCGCTCGACGGTCGCGCCGCAGGCGCTGCTGCTGATGAACAACGCGTTCGTGTCATCGTCCAGGCGAAGAAGTTCGCCGAGCGTCTGCGGCGCGAAGCCGGCGCCGACGCCGAAGCGCAGGTCGATCGCGCGTTCCGGCTGGCGCTCGGCCGCGCGCCCGGATGCGAGACGAGCTGCGACGTCGGTCGCGTTCGTGCAGAGCAGCGCCGAACGGGCTGGCCGAGTTCTGCCACGCGCTGTTCAACCTGAACGAGTTCGTGTACCGCCAATGAAGCGATCACGCTAGCTCGCTGCTGCGCGATCGCAGCCGACGATCTGCTGCGTCACCACGCCGCGAGCTGCTCTCGCGCCTGGGCGGCGGCATCGCCGGCCTCGCGTTCGCCGACCTGCTCGGCCAGCAGGGCCTGCTCGCGGCGGCGCAGCCGAACTCCGCTCGCGCCGAAGCCGCCGCACTTCCCGGCCAAGGCCAAGGCCGTCATCTCGATCTTCTGCTACGGCGGCGTGAGCCAGGTGGACACGTTCGATCCGAAGCCCGATGCTCCTGAAGCACCAGGGCGAGACGATGACCGGGCGTCGGCGAAGTGCGGACGATCATGGGCACTCCCGGCGGCCTGATGCCGTCGCCGTGGACGTTCAAGAAGCACGGCCAGTGCGGCATGGACATCTCGGAGCTGTTCCCGCACGTCGCGCGAGCACGCCGACGACCTCGCGCTGATCCGCTCGATGCACTGCGCTGAGCCCGGCGCACGGCCCGGCGCTGTTCCAGATGAACACCGGCAGCATTCTCGCCGGCCATCCGAGCGTCGGCAGCTGGGTCACCTACGGCCTCGGGCAGCGAGAACGAGAACCTGCCCGGCTTCATCGTCTTCACCGACTATCGCGGCGGTCCGATCAACGGCGCGCCGAACTGGGGCAACGGCTACATGCCGGCGGCGTATCAGGGCACGCAGTTCCGCGACACGGGCGATCCCGATCGTCGATCTGAAGCCGCCGGTCGGCGCGGACGCCCGACGAGCAGCGCAAGTGGCTGCGGCTGCTGCACGAGCTGAACGAGAAGCACGCGTCGCAGAATCCCGCCGGACACCGAGCTGTCGGCGCGCATCCACTCGTACGAGCTGGCGTTCCGGATGCAGACGCACGCGCCCGACGCGATCGACATCAGCAAGGAATCGCACGCCACGCGCAAGCTCTACGGCGTCGACGAGCAGCCGACCGACTACTTCGGCCGGCAGGCGCTGATGGCGCGGCGGCTGGTCGAGCGCGGCGTGCGCTTCGTGCAGATCTTCTCCGGCGGCGGCAACTTCGAGCCGAGCTGGGACGCGCACTGGGACCTGAAGGGCAATCACGGCCTGCACTGCGCCGAGACCGACAAGCCGATCGCCGGGCTGATCAAGGATCTCAAGAGCCGCGGCCTGTTCGACTCGACGCTGATCATCTGGCACGGCGAGTTCGGCCGCCTGCCGATCTCGGAGCGCATGGACGGCCGCGATCACAACCCCAACGGCTTCAGCGTGTGGCTGGCGGGCGGCGGCGTCAAGGGCGGCACCATCGTCGGCGCGACCGACCAGTACGGCTACCGCGCGGTCGAGAACCCGAAGATCGGTCTACGAGCTGCACGCCACGATCCTGCACCTGCTCGGGCTCGATCACGAGAAGCTGACCTACCGCTTCAACGGCCGCGACATGCGGCTGACCGACGTGCACGGGAAGGTGATCAAGGAGATTCTGGCGTAGCGTCCGGCTTCCAGCTTCAACTCCTAACTCCTATCTCCTAACTCCTATCTCCTAACTCCTACACATTCAAGGAGTGTCTTTGATGCTTCTCGTGTCGATGTCGCTCGCGGGACTGCTCCTCATGACCTTCGGCGCGCAGACGGGCCAGACGCCCCTGCCGATGCGGCGCACGTTGACGCTGGAGGCGGCGCGCAAAGTGGCCGCCGCCGCCGAAGCCGAGGCGCGGAAGAACAACTGGGCGGTCGCGATTGCGATCGTGGACGATGCGGGCCATCTGGTGCTGTTCAACCGGATGGACTCGGCGAAGCTGGTCGCGATTGACATCGCCATGCGCAAGGCCCGAACGGCGGTCTACTTTCAGGGACCAACGAAAGCGCTCGAGGAAGAGGTCGCTGGCGGCCGGACAGCCTTGTTGCCCATCGACGGGTTCATGCCGCTCGAAGGCGGCATCCCGCTGATGGTCGAGGGCAGCATGGTGGGCGCGATCGGTGTCAGCGGCGTCACCGGCCAGCAGGATGCGCAGTGCGCGGCTGCCGGCGTAAGTATCATGAAGTAACAGAAGAGCGCGGAACTTCAGTTCCGCGTCACTGGAATCATCCAAATGCGGATCCGTTGGGGCATTCTTGGCGTCGCGCGCATTGCGACGGAAAAAGTCATTCCGGCCATGCAGGGCGGGCAGTGGTCCGAGGTGACCGCGATCGCGTCGCGCGATCTGGCGAAGGCTCGCGCCGCGGCGGCCAGGCTCGGGATCCCGAAGGCGTATGGATCGTACGACGAGCTGCTGAACGACCCCGACGTCGACGCGATCTACAACCCGCTGCCCAACCACCTCCACGTCCCGTGGTCGACGAAAGCGGCGGAGCGCGGCAAGCACGTGCTGTGTGAGAAGCCGATCGCGCTGTCGGCAGACGAGGCGCGGCAGCTCATCGCGGTCCGCGACCGGACGGGCGTGAAGATCGAGGAAGCCTTCATGGTGCGCACGCACCCGCAGTGGCTGAAAGCCCGGGAGCTCGTGCATGAGGGCAGGCTGGGCGATCTGCGATCGATCCTGGGCGTGTTCTCCTATTTCAATCGCGATCCGGCCAACGTGCGCCACACGCCCGAGTACGGCGGCGGCGGCCTGCTGGACATCGGCTGCTATCTGATCAACACGTCGCGGTTCATGTTCGGCCGCGAGCCTCAGCGTGTGATCGGCGTGCTGGAGTACGACCCGGACTTCCGGATCGATCGCCTGGCCACGATCATGCTGGACTTCGGCGACGGCCACGCCGCCGGCACGTGCAGCACGCAGATGGTCTTCCATCAGCGGATGCACATCTTCGGCACGCGCGGCCGGATCGAGATCGAGATTCCCTTCAACGCCCCGCTTCGATCGGCCCACCCGTCTGACCGTCGATGCTGGCGCCGACCTCTTCGGGACCGGGTCGGAACGGATTGAGATCGATCCCTGCAACCAGTATCGAATCCAGGGAGACCTGTTCTCGAAAGCCATCCTGGATGGGACGGACGTTGCAACTCCGCTCGAAGACGCCGTCCGGAACATGGCCTGCATCGACGCGATCGTGAGGTCGTCTCAGACCGGACGCTGGGAGCCGCCGCTGTAGTGGCGATCTATCTCGGGCTCGATTCCAGCACACAGAGCCTGACCGCCACGGCCATCGAGATCGACGGCGACCGCCGACGCCAGCTCTTCGAACGCAGCGTTCCGATTCGATGACGTGCTTCCGCAGTACGGAACACGCCACGGCGTGCTGCCGTCAGCGGACCCGCGGATCGCGCACGCGCCCCCGCTCATGTGGGCGGAGGCGATCGACAGGATGCTGGGACAGATCGTTCGTGATGGCGGCGTGGACTGGCAGCGCCTGAGGGCGATCTCCGGGTCGGCGCAGCAGCACGGCAGCGTGTACGTCAATCGGCTCGCGGCCACGCGGCTCCCGGCTCTCGACCTCCGCAGCGCGCTGGTCGATCAGCTTCGCGATGTCCTGTCCCGCGAGACGTCGCCGATCTGGATGGACTCGAGCACGAGCGTCCAGTGCGCGGCCATCGAAGCAGCGCTGGGAGGCCCAGCCGCGGTCGCCCGGCTCACCGGCTCACGGGCGTTCGAGCGCTTCACCGGACCGCAGATTCGGAAATTCGCAGAGGAGGACCCGGGCGCCTGGGCGCGGACCGACCGCGTACACCTCGTGAGCTCCTGGCTCGCATCGCTGCTCGCCGGGCTCGAAGCGCCGATCGACACCGGCGACGGGTCCGGCACGAACCTGATGGATCTCGTCTCGCGCCGCTGGTCGCCCGAGGCGGTGCGCGCGACCGTGCCCGACCTCGCCGCGAGGCTGCCTCCCATCGCCGAATCGTGGACCGTCGCCGGCACGCTGGCTCCGTACTGGGTTCGGAGGTACGGCCTGCCGCCCGCGCGCGTCATCGCCTGGTCGGGCGACAACCCGTGCAGCCTCGTCGGCACTGGTCTCGTACGCGAGGGCCGCGTGACGGTCTCCCTCGGCACGAGCGACACCATCTTCGGGCTGATGGCGACCCCTCGTCCGAGCGCAGACGGAACCGGTCACGTGTTCGCGTCACCGACCGGCACGTACATGGGGATGACGGTCTTCAAGAACGGATCGCTCGCCCGCGAGCGGGTGCGCGACGCGTACGGGCGGGACTGGGCCGCGTTCTCCGACGCGCTCAGGCGAACGGTTCCGGGAAACCGCGGCGCCACGCTGCTTCCGTGGTTCGAACCCGAAATCACACCGCTGGTGCTGGAGCCCGGCGTGCAACGCTTCGGGGTCGATCCCGCCGACCGTCCGGCCAACGTCCGGGCCGTGGTCGAAGCGCAGATGATGGCGCTGGCCCTCCACAGCAGATGGATGGGCGTGAAGGTCTCGACCATCCACGCCACGGGCGGGGCCTCAGGCAATCGCGACATCCTCCAGATCATGGCGGACGTCTTCGATGCCGAGGTCCTGCAGCTTCAGGCCGGGAATTCGGCGGCGCTCGGCGCGGCGCTCCGCGCGTTTCACGCGGACCTCCTGGCCGATGGGCGTCCGCTCCCCTGGGACGAGATCGTCGCCGGCTTCGTCACGCCGCGCGCCGATGCCATCCGCCCGATTCGAGCCAACGTCAACACCTACCGCAGATTGATCGACGTTCACCACGCGCGCGAACGGGCCGCGCTCGGCCTCTAACCACGGACAACAGCCGCGGATCAACAGCTTCCTGCGGACGCCACAGCTGAGGCCGGAAAACGCAGCCGCGGCTGGCTCTTACCGCACTCCGAGGAGCAGATCGACGACGAGCTGGTCCAGCCGCTCGTAGGGAAGCCGGCGTGCGGCAAGCTCCGCTCGGTCGAAATGCGCCGTCTTCAGGCGCTCCGCCGCGGCGCGGCTGAACTTCGCCGGCGTCGATCTCGCCCCGCGGATCCCTGATCTCCTCCAGCAGCGCCTGAATCTCGCGATCGTCCCGGAAGCGCTGCGCTTTCTCGCGAAGGATCAGATACGTGCGCATGCAGCCCTGCGCGAAGTCCCAGACGCCCTCTTCGTCCTCGGTGCGATACGCGTGCGCATCGAAATGCCGGGGACCCTGGTAGCCGGACTCTTCGAGCAGCTTGACGACGAAGAACAGGGCCTTGAGCGATTCCGACCCGAATCGCAGGTCCTGATCGTAGCGGCTGAACTTCTGATCGTTGAGATCGATGTGAAACAGCTTGCCGGCTTCGATGGCCTGCGCGACGACGTGGTAGAAGTTCAGGCCGATCATGTGCTCGTGGGCGACCTCGGGATTCACCCCCACCATCTTGGGGTGATCGAGCGTCTCGATGAACGCCAGGTACGACGCCGTCGTCGGAAAATAGAGATCGCCGCGCGGTTCGTTCGGCTTGGCTTCCAGCGCGAACCGCAGATCGTATTTCTTGTCCCGCACGTAGGCGCAGAGGAAATTGATGGCCTCCCGGAACCGCTTGATCGCCTCGATCGGGTCCTTCGCGGCATCCACCTCCGCCCCTTCGCGGCCGCCCCAGAACACGTAGATGCTCGCGCCGAGCTCCGCGCCCAGATCGATCGCGCGCATCGTCTTCTGGAGCGCCAGCGAGCGGACGCGCGGATCGTGCGAGGTGAACGCGCCGTCGCGGAAAACGGGATCGGTGAAGAGGTTGGTCGTCGCCATCGGCACGCACATGTCGTGGACCTCGAGCGCGTGCTCGAAATCTTTGACGATGCGATCGCGTTCGGAGGGCGTCGCGTCGATCGGGACGAGGTCGTTGTCGTGGAAGTTCACGCCCCAGGCGCCGAGCTCGCTCAGACGCCGCACGGCCTCGAGCGGATCGAGCGCGGGCCTGACGAACTCGCCGAACGGGTCGCGCCCGCGGTTGCCGATCGTCCAGAGGCCGAAGGTGAACTTGTCCGAGGGAAGAGGCGTCAGCAGGTCGGAACGCATGCCGACACAGATACTACTCTGACGGGCGGCATGCGTCGCGTTCAGCCGAAGTGCGCCCTACGGTGCCATCGATCCGGCTCTGGGAATGTTGACCTCCGGCAGACCCGCGGCCTTGAGCCTGGCGTTCAGTTGGGTGAGGCTGCCGCTCTTGATCGCCTCGAACTGGCGAAGCAGCGTGTCGGTCTGGCCCGCGTACTTGGCGATCCATTCCATCTGCGCCGCGGTCGGCCGGCCGCTGTAATTGCCCACCTGGATCGTCAGCCAGTTGATGCGTCCGGGCAGATTCACGTGACCCGGATCCTTCGGATCGCCGCGCAGACCGAGCACGACGGGGCGGAGTTCGGTGCGGAGGGCGGACAGCGCGGACGTGATACCCGCGTCACGCGTCTTCGCCTCGAGATCGCCGAGCTGCTGATCGAGCGCGCCATACTCCGCGACGGCACGGTCGAGCGAGCAGTCTGTCTGCTCGATCCGGCGCGCCTCGCGCTGCCAGACCTGCATGTCTTCGGCGCTCGCCGTCACGCGAGGATCCAGGCGAACCGTCAGCGGCTGCTCCACGGTCTGCGACAGCGCCGTCAGCCTGACGGTGTACGCGCCGGGAATCGCACGCACCCACGTGCCCCCGCCGCCGCGCCCGCCGCGTCCCCGGCCTCTGCCACGACCGCCCGCCGCCGGCGCCGGGCCGCACGACGAAGGCTCACCCAGATTCCAGACGGCTCGATTCAGGCCCGCATTGCCCGAACCGGTGATGGTCGCCAGGGTGCGGCCGGTCGCGTCGAGCACCACGATCTCCGCGGGCGACGCCTGGGGCAGGTAGTAGTTCAGAATCGCGCCGTACGGCTGGTTTCGCGCGACCCACACCCGATTGCCGAGCGTGCTCGTGTCGCTTGCAGGGATGTAGCGCACGGGCGGCATGGGCTTGAACAGCGTCACCTGGCCGCGTGAGCGTGGAAACTCCTGCGCGTGAGCGCATCTCCTGGAGCGGCGTGACATCGTCGAGGACGTAGAAGCCGCGCGCGTGCGTGCCGAGCACGAGGTCGTTGTCGCGTGGATGCACTTTCATGTCGACCACGGCGAGCGGCGGAAGCCCGAGCCGGAGGTCGGTCCACGACGCGCCGGCGTCGAACGACGCGAAGATGCCGAGTTCCGTTCCCACATACAGCAGGTTCGGTGATTTCGGATCCTCGAGCACGACGTGGGCGTAGCCTCGCAGTCCACCGGCGATTCTGCGCCATGTCTGGCCATAGTCACGGGTCACGAACACGTAGGGAGCGAAGTCGTTCAGGCGATGCTGGTCGATGGTCAGGTACGCCGTGCCGGGATCGACGTGCGAGGCCGCGATCGACGAGACCCACGAGAATTTCGGCGCGCCGGTGATGTTCGGCGCGACGTTCGTCCAGCTCTTGCCCCCGTTGCGCGTCACCTGCACGTTGCCATCGTCGGTCCCCGCCCACACGACCGCCGGGTCCTTCGGGCTCTCGGCAATGGAGATGATGGTGCAGTGGAATTCCGCCCGGGTGTTGTCGTTGCTGATCTCACCGCCGCTCGACTTCTGCTTGACGGGATCGTTCGTGCTCAGATCGGGGCTGATGATCTGCCACGTTTCGCCGCGGTTCGTCGTCTTGAACAGGACGTTGCCGCCGTAGTACAGGACGTCCGGATTCGTCGGCGACATGTGTACCGGCGAGTTCCAGTTGAAGCGGTACTGCTCCACGTTCGCGCCGCCGCCGGCGGGTCCCGGCGGATACGGCTGGATGTAGCGCTCTTCGCGCGTACGCATGTCGAGGCGCGTGATGTCTCCAAAGTGGCCGTTGTAGTAGACGATGTTCGGATCGCGCGGATCCGAGAGCGCGTACATGCCATCGGCCATGTAGCGCAGGCGCACCCAATCCCCCTCGCGCACGCCGACCTGATTCCACTTTTCGTTGGGACCGCGCCAGATCTCGTGGTCCTGGAACCCGCCCAGCACGTTGTAGGGCTCGGCCATGTCGACGCCGACGTGATAGGCCTGGGCCATCGGCATGTTGTTCATGAAGTCCCAGTTGCGGCCGTAGTCGTTCGAAATGAAGAACCCCCCGTCAGTCCCGCAGAGCAACCGCTTCGGGTTCGCCGGATCGATCCACAGCGCGTGGTGGTCGCCGAACATGCTTCCACCGCTCGGCCCGAACGTGCGTCCGCCATCGGTCGACATGTTGAACGAGCCGGACATCGTGTACACGCGATTGGGATCGACGGGATCGGCGCGCACTTGCGTGTAGTAGAAAGGCCGATTGTTGATGCGCCTTTCGTTGCTCACGATCTTCCACGTGTTGCCACGATCGTCCGATCGCCACAGGACGCCAGCCTCCTGCGCTTCGATCAAGGCGTACACGATGTTCGGATTGGCCTGGTGGATGCTGACGCCGATGCGGCCGACGAGCTTGGCACCCGGTAGTCCGTTGCCCAGCGCGGGGTCGGTCAGCTTCTTCCACGTGACGCCGCCGTCCGACGAGCGATAGAGGCCGCTGCCAGGTCCGCCGCTCCGAAACGTCCACGGCTGCCGCAGGTAGTCGTACATCCCTGCGTAGACGATGTTCGGATCCTTCGGATCGATGGCGACGTCGCTGGCGCCCGTGGTCTCGTTCACGAACAACGTGCGGGCCCACGTGGCGCCGCCGTCGGTCGACCTGAAGACGCCCCGCTCCGTATTCGGACCGAACGCGTGACCCATGGCCGCGGCCAGCACGATCTGCGGGTTCGCCGGATGGATGGCGATGCGGCCGAACCGTTCGCTATCCTTCAGGCCCATGAGCTTCCAGGTCTTCCCGCCGTCAATACTCTTGTACAGGCCGTCGCCAAACGAGATACTGTTGCGTACGGCACCCTCGCCGGTGCCCACGTAGACAACGTCGGGGTTGTCCGGCTGCACGGCGATGGCGCCGATCGACAGCGTGCCACCGGTTTCGAACACCGGCTCGAACGTCGTGCCGCCATTGATCGACTTGTAGAGACCGGATGACGCCGAGCCCACGTAGAGGATGTCGGGCTTGCCCGGGACGCCGGCGACGTCGACCACCCGCCCGGCGAACATGGCAGGGCCAATTGAGCGCCAGGACAGCCCCCCGAGGGCGGGGGCGGCAGCGGCGGGGGCCTGCCCGCCTCCCTGAAATGAGTCGACAGGGACGAACGCGGTGGCGAATAGCAGAACTCCGAGCATTTTGCGCATGGCGGACACTCTAGGTGAGGGGGGCACCGGTCACAAATCGGTTCCGTTTATGGGCACATAACCCGTTCCGATTGGTCGAGCTTAACCATCGCCATTAGTATGACCATTAGTCTGAGAGCTTGGGAGGAGGAGTTCATGCGCTGCTGTACGAAAGCCGTCCTGACCGCGTTGCTGTGCCTGGTGCCAGCGCTCGCTGCGGCCCAGGGGCGGATCACTGGACAGATCGTCGGAACCGTTAAAGACGCATCCGGTGCCGTCGTCCAGAAGGCGGTGCTCGTCCTCATCGACACCGCTCGCGGCACGACGCACGAGAGCCAAGAGCGGCTCCGAAGGAAACTTCGTCTTCCCGAACCTGCAGCCCGGGCGCTATCAGCTGACCGCGACGCGCCAGGGCTTCCAGCCGGTCACGATCCAGGAGGTGCTCGTCGAAACGTGCGCGTTCGATCGACGTCGTCGTGCAGTTCGAGGTCGCGGGGCTCACCGAGCAGGTGCAGGTCGAGGGGCGTTCGCAGGTGGTCGAGACGACGTCCACGACCGTTGCCAACACGGTCAGCAACGAGCAGATCTCCAAGCTGCCGCTGGCGGGCCGCAACATCCTGAGCTTCGCGCTGCTGGTGCCGGGCGCGGCGACGAGCTCGGGCGCGCGCGACAGCGAGTACAACGGCCTGCCCGGCGGCGCGATCAACATCACGCTCGACGGCGTCAACAACAACTCGGCGCGGTTCCGCAGCGGCGGCACGAGCATGTTCGTGTTTGCGCCGGTTCGACTCGGCGCCGATCGAGGAGCTCACGGTTTCGACCTCGGGCCTGACGGCCGATGCCGGCGCGGAGGGCGCCGTGCAGCTTCAGTTCGTCACCAAGCGCGGCAGCAACGCCTTCCGCGGACAGGTGTTCGATCAGATTCAGAGCGAAAAGCTCAACGCGCAGGGCCCGGTAAACAAGGCGCAGCGGCACGCCGAAGAACAAGCTGCAAGCAGCACGAGTGGGGTGCCAATATCGGCGGACCCATCCTCAAGAACAAGCTGTTCTTCTTCGCCAACTACGAGCGGGTATACCAGCCCAGCGAACGAACACGTCAATCGCACCGTGCTGACAGCCAGAGGCGCAGTCGGGCGTATTCCGGTACCTCGGAGCCGACGGCGTCGACGCGCACCGCGAATCTGCTCGACATCGCGCGCGGCGAACGGCCTGCCCGACAGCGTTCGATCCGTTCGTGCAGACCGCAGCTCCAGACGGTGAACAGCACGCTGAATCAGGGCACCGTCACGACTGGCTCGAACCTCATCACGAACAATTTCGGCTTCGTGATCCGAGCAGACGCCGAACGTCAACTACTACCCGACGACTCGCGTGGACTATCAGGCCACGTCCAACCTCGCGGTGCGCGGCGTGCTGAACCTGCACTACCGCGATCTGCCGACAGCAATCCGCTATCCCGGGCTGCCCGATGTACAGCGCAGGGCTTCCGTCCACGTACTACATCCTCTCGACGGGCGCCGACTGGACGCTCAAGCCGAACCTGTTCTACCAGATCAGCTTCGGCGCGCAGAGCAACTACGAGGAGTTCAATCCGGGCAACACGCTGGACGTCTACGCGCGGCCAGGGCGGCATGCGCGTCGACCTCCCGCTCATCGACGAGCCGCAGATCGTCGGCGACGTCATGCCGATTCCGCGCAACAACCCGGTCTGGAACTTCACCAACTCGCTGACCTGGCTGAAGGGCACGCACACGATGACGTTCGGCGGAACGTTCCGGCGGACGACGATGTACGAGTCGATCGGCGGCGCGCCGCCGACACACGACGGTGGGCATCGGCACCGGGGATCCGGCCGCCAACGCGTTCACGACCGCGACCATGCCCGGACTCCGCGACGCGGATCGCACGAACGCGCTGGCGCTCTACGCGCTGCTCGTGGGACGCGTCAGCACCGCGGGCGGCACGTACTTCCTCGACGAGGACACGAAGCAGTACCGGTCTGATTCCTGCGTTCCGCCGCGAGGCGCAGAACGTCGGCGGTGTCTACGCGCAGGATCAGTGGCGCGTCAACGCCCACAGCTCACGCTCAACTACGGGCTGCGCTGGGAATTCAGCGGCGCCGCGACGAACCCCAACGATGTGTACAGCGGCCCGGACATTACGGGACATCCTCGGCCCGTCGACCGCGCCGTTCCAGCCCGGCGTGCTCAACGGAGTTGCCAATCCGCAGATCTTCCTGCGGCCCAAACCGTACAAGGGCGACTTCAACAATCCGGCGCCGAACGTCGGCGTGGCGTGGAACCCGAGCAAGCCGCGGGCTTCCTGGGCAAGCTGCTCGGCCAGGCGGTGTATCGCGCGAACTTCGGCGTCAACTACTACGATGAAGGGCTCATCAGCTTCCAGACAGCCGCAGGCAACGGCCCGGCCTGAGCCAGACGCTGGCGCTGCCGACCGTTCACGCCGGGATCGCTGAATCTGCAGACGCCGCTGCCGGCGTTTACGCGCACGCCGACGGAGTTCGTGTTCCCGATCGCGATGTCAGGGTTCACGTTCAACCGCGGCCACGCGACGTTCGATCCCGACATCAAGACGCCGATGGTCAAGAACTGGTCGATCGGCTATCAGCGCGAGCTGTGGCAGGGATTCCGCGATCGAGATCCGGTACGTCGGCAATCGCGGCAGCAATCTCTGGCGTCTCTACAACTTCAACGAGACGAACATCATCGAGAACGGCTTCCTGAACGAGTTCACGAACGCGCAGCGGAATCTCGCCGATCAACCTGGCGAACGGCCGGACCGGCTTCAACAACCAGGGCCTCCCCGGCCAGGTGAACGCTGCCGATCTTCGACGCGGCGTTCGGTCCCCTCGGTGGTGTGGCGGCAGTCGCCGCCAGCGCGGGGTACAACAGCACCACGTTCATCACGCAGCTCCAGCAGGGACAGGCCGGCCGGCTCGCCAACACGATGGCCGGCGACTTCCGGTATCTCTGCCCGATGGTCGGGCAACGCCCTCGTCGGCTGCGCGACCCGCGGCTACAACGCGGCAGGGGCGTATCCGATCAACTTCTTCCAGGCCAATCCCATCGCGGCAGGCCAGAACATGCGGCTGATGACGGATGAGTCGTCGTCGAAGTACGACGCGCTGCAGCTGCAGTACCGTCAGCGGCTCCGCCGCGGGATCTCGCTGACGACCAACTACACGTACGGCAGGGCTCGCACCGATCGGTACGGCATCACGGCGGACAACACCGCGGATTGGAGTACGCTCCGCGACAAGTCCCTCAACTGGGGGCCCACGGGCTACGATCTGCGGCACATCTTCCAGGCGTACGGCACCTACGAGCTGCCGTTCGGCAAGGGACGTCACTTCAACATCGACAGCACGCTGCTGGATGAGATCTTCGGCGGGTGGGCGGCGTCGGCGATCGTGCGGTGGCAGAGCGGCAGGCCGTTCCTGCTCACCAGCGGACGCCAGACGTTCAACCAGCAGGATGCCGGCGTGATCCTCAACGGCATCACGGTCGAAGAGCTGCAGAAGATGGTGAGAGTGTCGGCGCCCCCGGCTGGAGACAACCGCTTCGCCGTAGGCAACGTGCTCTACCTGGATCCGAGGTTGATCGGACCGGACGGCCGTGCCAATCCGGAGTTCATCCGGTTCCCGACGACGGCGGGCGAGCAGGGCCAGTACGTCTATCTCTACGGACCCGGGCTCATCAGCGCGGACCTCGGCCTGGCCAAGACGTTCACGTTTGGCGGCGTGCGCCGGTTCAACTTCGAGGCGCTGTTCATCAACGCGTTCAACCACCGCAACACGACAGTCGGCGGCACGGGTGGCGCAACGGTGAGCATCGACTCGACGACGTTCGGACAGTCGACCGGGGTGGCAGCTGTGAGCACCAACGGGACGCGCCAGGTGCAGTTCCGCCTCGGGTTCTACTTCTAGGCTCCAGGCTCTGGCTCAGGGTTCAGGCGGAAACGCCTGAGCCCTGAGTCCCGAGCCCCGCGTCCCGACCGTAACCGCGATATAGAATCTCCCCCATGACAATCTCACGACGTAAGTTCGTCCAGACGACGGCTCTGGTCGCGACGGCTGCCTATCCACGCAGCGCCTCCGCGCAGCGCGGCGGACAGGGAGCGCCCTCGGGACCCGTGCCCGACTCCATTCGATCGCTGACGCCGTTCCCCGGCAAGGCCGCACCGATCACAGACGACGAGCGCCGCGCGCGCATCGAAAAAGCGCGACGGCTCATGGCCGAGAACGGCATGGGCGCCATCGTGCTCGAAACGGGCACGAGCATGACCTACTTCGTCAACGTCCGCTGGGGCCTCAGCGAGCGGCCGTTTCTGCTCGTCATCCCGCAGAAGGGCGATCTGGCCTACGTGTCGCCGGGGTTCGAGGAAGCGCGCGCCCGCGAGATTACGAAGTTCACCAACGACGTGCGCGTCTGGCAGGAGGACGAGGACTGGGGCGCGACGGTGCAGGGGATCCTGAAGGACCGCGGCGTCGCGACCGGCAAGATCGGCGTCGAAGAGCGCGTCCGGTTCTTCATTGCCGACGGGATCGCGCAGGCCTCCCCGGCGGCGAAGGTCGTGCTCGCCACGCCGGTCACGGCCGGCTGCCGCATGATCAAGTCGCCGACCGAGATTGCCCTGATGCAGCGCGCCAACGACATCACGATCGACGCCTACAAGGCCGCCTTCGCGACGCTTCACGAAGGGATGACGCAGTTCGAATTCCAGAACAACGTCAGCGCGGCGTTCAGGGCGCTGGGCGCGCCGGGTGGATCGGCGGGAGCGCAGCTCGGCCAGTACTCCGCATTCCCTCACGGCAGCATCACCCCGCAGCAACTCAAGGAAGGGGACGTCGTCCTCGTCGACGGCGGGTGCAACATCGAGGGATACCAGTCCGACATCACGCGCACGACCGTGTTCGGCAAAGCCAGCAAGCGGCAGATCGACGTGTGGAATCTGGAGAAGCGGGCGCAGACCGCGGCATTCGAAGCCGCGAAGGTCGGCGCCACGTGCGAGTCGGTGGACGCGGCCGCGCGGAAGGTGATCACCGACGCCGGCTTCGGTCCCGATTACAAGGTCCCGGGCCTGCCCCATCGCACGGGCCACGGCATCGGCATGGACGGACACGAGTGGACGAACTTCGTCCGCGGCAACAAGACGAAGCTCGCCCCCGGCATGTGCTTCAGCGACGAGCCGATGATTGCGATCTACGGCGAGTTCGGGATCCGCCTCGAAGACTGCCTGTACATCACGGAGAACGGTCCGAAGTTCTTCACGCAGCAGTCGCCGGCGATCGATAAACCGTTTGCGTAGAGCAGAATAGGGAATACAGGACACAGAATACAGAATACAAGCGCGTCGGTCACGGTCGCGCACTCTGCGTAATTCTGTGTTCTGTATTCTTGTATTCTGATTACTGTCCGCTCTCCATCCGCTTCCACTCGATCAGGTACTTGTCCAGATTGTCCGCCCGGACGACGTCGACCCCTGAGTCGATGATCGTCGCGGGCGGCATCTTGCCGGCCTTGATGCCCGCCAGCAGCCTGACGGGCTCGGATCCCCAGCCGAAGTACTTCTGCCCGATCAGGACCTGAACCTTCCCCTCGCGCAACAGCTCGGGCGCCGGCTGAATCGTGTCGAACGAGATGACGAACGTGGTCTTCGGTACGGGCGCCAGCGCGTTGCGCGTGAACACGGGCCAGCCGCCGACGGAAATCCACGCGCCCAGGGTGGGATAGCGGTTCGTGCCGGTCGCGATCAGCTCCTGCGCCCTGACGGAGTCTTCCTTGACGTCGTACGTCTCGACCACTTTGATCCCGGGATGTTTGGCGAGCACCTCCATGACCCCGTCGAGCCGCCGCTGCAGGTTCGTCGCGCCGACGCTCGTCAGGAGGGCGACGGTGCCCTTGCCGTTGAGCAGCTTGGCCGCTTCTTCACCCATGATCCGGCCCGAGGCCAGATCGTCCACGCCGTAGAACGCCAGGCGCTTCGAGCTCGGCGCGTCGGCGTCCCAGGTGATCACGGGAATGCCCGAGTCCACGGCCCGGTTGATCGTCTCGGTGAGGAAGTCGCCGTTGAGGCAGGAGATCGCGATCCCGTCGACGCGCTGGGTGATGAACGCCTCGAGGATTTCCTTCTGCTTCAACTGGTCGCCTGTTTCGGGCCCACGCCAGATGACCTCGACGTTGCCCAGCTCGCGCGCCGCGCGCTCGGCGCCCTTCTTGGCGTAGTCGAAGACCGGGATGTCGAGCGCCTTCGGCAGGACGGCGAACCGCAGCTTCCGCGGCGCCTCGCCCGCCGGGGGCGTCGAGCTCCCGCCGCACGCGATTGTCAGCCCGACGAGTACGATTGCCCCTGTCGCAGCGAGTGTTTTCATGTCTTATGCGCCTCTCTTCACGAGTATCTGGTCCATCACGACAATCACGATGACAACGACCCCGACGATCATTCGATCGTAGAACGTCGCGCCGGGAATTTGCGCGAGCGCGTTGCGCAGCACGCCGAAAATCAGCGCGCCCAGCACGGCGCCGATCACCGATCCCCGTCCGCCGGACAGGCTTGCGCCCCCGACGACCGCCGACGCGATGATATCCAGCTCGTAGCCCATCGCCAGATCGGCCTTGCCCTGTCCCTGGACGAGCGCCAGCACGACACCGGAAATCGCGGCCAGCATGGCCGAGAGCAGGTAGACGGACGTCTTGATGCGCGGGAGCGAGATGCCGGAAAACAGCGCGGCCGTTTCGTTCCCCCCGACCGCGTAGACCGCTCGGCCCCACTGCAGGCGGTGCATGACGAGCTGAAACGCCACCGCGAGGGCGATCATCACCGCGGGCGGCCACCAGTCGAGCGGAATGCCGAACGGCTGCCAGCCGGGCGCGAGCACACGCGACACGTCGAAATAGCGGCCCTCAGTGATGATGAAGCCCGCGCCGCGCACGATCCCCATCGCGCCGAGCGTCGCGATGAACGGCGGCAGCTGCACCGCGATCACGAGCACGGACGTCAGCAGACCGGACGCGACGCCCACGAGAATGCCCGCGAGGATGCTCGGGCCAAGTCCCCACCCTCCCTGCACGAGCAGCCCGCCCGTGACGACACTCGCCAGCGCGATGACCGCCCCGGGCGACAGGTCGATGCCGCCCGAGATGATCACGATCGCCGCACCGATCGCGGCGATGCCGTAGATGGACGAGTACTTGAGCACAAGCAGCGCGTTCGACGCGTTCAGAAACGTGTGATACGTGCCGTACTCCGGCCACAGGTACCAACCGAAGAACACGATCTCCAGCAGCAGGATCGCAAGCGTGCTGGCCTCGCGGATTCGCCACAGCCGCTTCACGAGGCCTGCCTGACCGGCGCAGTCGCCAGTTGCATCACCGATTCCTCGTTCGCACGCTCCGCCGGAAGCTCACCCTGCAGGCGGCCCTCGCGCATCACGATGATGCGGTGGGCCATCGACAGGACCTCGGGGAGATCGCTCGACACGACCAGGCAGGCGGCGCCTTCACGCGCCTGCCGCCGGATGATGGCGTGGATCTCGGCCTTCGCGCCGACGTCGACGCCCTTGGTCGGCTCGTCCATGAGAAACACTCTCGGCCGGATTCCAAGCCACCGGGCGAGCACGACCTTCTGCTGATTGCCGCCGCTCAGGCTGTCAGGCGTGACGTCCACGCTCTCCGCCTTGATGCGCCACGTGTCGATCAGGCTTCGGCTGAACGCGCGCTCCTCGCTGCTGCGCACCAACCATCGCCTCGTCGTCGTCGCTCGCGGCAGCACGAGATTGTGGCGCAGCGTCATGTTGAACAGGAGCCCCTGCCGCTGACGATCCTCTGGCACGAGCGCAATGCCGGCACGCGTCGCCGCGAGCACGCTGCCGGGCGCGAGCGCCTGGCCCCCGAGCGAAATCTCGCCGCGGGCGGCGCGATGCAATCCGAAGATCGTCTCCAGCAGCTCGGATCGACCCGAACCGACGAGGCCGAACAGGCCGAGCACCTCACCGCGATGGAGGTCGAAGCTCACATCGTCGACGGAAGGCGGCCGCGTCAGCCCGCGGACGCGCAACACGGACTCACCGTGTGCCGGCCCCGAATCGGTCTCGCGGGGCGGAAGATCGCGCCCGACCATCGCGCGGACGATGTCGTCGTGTGTCACGGCGGAACGATCGAATGTCCCCACGTAGCGACCGTCGCGGAGGACGGTGATCCGGTCGCACAGACGGAAGACCTCGGGAATACGGTGCGAGACGTACAGGATCGTGACGCCCCGCTCCTTCAGCGACTCGAGCACACGAAAGAGGTGATCGGCTTCGGAGGACGTCAGCGCCGTCGTGGGCTCGTCGAGTACGAGGACTCGACAATCGAACGCCAGCGCGCGCGCGACCTGCACGAGCTGGCAGTGCGCCGCGGACAGATGTTCCATCCGCGCGCCCGGTGGCAGTGGGAGGTGGAGGAGCGCGAGGATCTCGCTCGTGCGCGCGCGCATTTCGCGTTCCCGCAGCACCCCGCCGCGGCCCGTGAGCTCGCGGCCGGCGAAGATGTTGCCGCTCACCGTGAGATTCGGGAAGGCGAGCATCTCCTGGTAGACCATCCCGATGCCGTGCGCGAGGGCCTCGCGGGGACCGGACAGCGACAACCGCTCGTCTTCCCACCTGATCTCGCCCCGGTCCGGCCGCTGCACGCCGGCGAGAATCTTGAGCAGCGTGGACTTGCCGGCTCCGTTCTCCCCCATCAGCGCGTGGGTCTCGCCCCGGCGGACGGACAGGCTCACACCGCTCAGCGCGCGGACGGCGCCGAATGACTTGTGGATGTCGCGGAACTCCAGTCCGGGCACGCGCCGCTAGCCTCGGAACGCGTGCGCCGGACGCCCGGCGACGCCGGGTCGGTGCCTGAAAAGTCCGCCGGCGGACGGCTGACGCCCCCGCTCTTCGTCGGAGAGCGCGCACGTGGCGCTGGTGATGTAGAGATCGTCGAGATCGGGACCGCCGAACGCGCAGGTCGTCGGGTGCGTCACCGGGAGCCGCACGACGCGATCGAGGCGGCCATCCGGCTGGTAGCGCCGAACGGCGCCGCCGCCCCACAGCGCGACCCAGACACCGCCCTCCGAATCAACAGTGAGGCCGTCCGGGAAACCGTCCGCCGGATCGATGGTGGCAAACTCGCGGCGGTTGGCGATCGAGCCATCGGCCGCGTCGAAGTCGAACCGATCGATCCGGCTCGTCAACGTGTCGACGTAATACATCGTCCGGCCGTCGAGGCTCCAGTCGAGGCCGTTCGAGATGCCGACGGGCGTGATCATCGTGTGCACCCGGCCGTCAGGATCGAGCCGGTAGAGCGTGCCCTGACCCGGCCCCGCGTCCAGGGCCATCGTGCCGGCCCAGAAACGCCCGGCGGCGTCGCAGCCGCCGTCGTTCATGCGGTTGTCGCGACGGTCGGCTTCGACGGGCGCGATGAAGTCGAGGGCGCCGCTGTCCGGATCCAGCCGCGCGAAGCCGTCACGCAACGCGAGCATCAGGCCGCCGCTGCTGCACGGCACAGCCGCGCCCACGGGCTGCCCTACGTCGATCCGTCGGTCGGTGCCATCAGCGGGATTGAACAGGTGCACGCAGCCCGGCATGATGTCGATCCAGATGAGGCGCGCGATTCCACGGTCCCAGGTCGCGCCTTCGCCGAGCTCGGCGCGGGCATCGAGCGCCAGATCGACGTCGGTGAAATGACGAACGCCTGTCTGCGTCTGCATGTCGCGCGTGGGTCAGCCCTGCGCCTTGAGCGTGGCGGTCCCGAACCCGCGACGCTCCCACCCTTCCTCGAACAGGCGAATCATGCCGCCGGTCCGCGGATGTTCCGCGCACGCGTCGTGATTCAGCGTCAGCCCGAGTCCGGGCCGTTCCGGCAGACCAAAACAGCCGTCGGACTCGACGCGCGGCGAGTGGTCGACGAGCGTGTGGACCCACGAGTCGGCAAAGTCGTTGAAGTGCTCGAGCAGCTTGTAATTGGATGTCGCGATCGCGAAGTGGAGGTTGGCCATCGTGCCGACCGGACCGCAGACGTTGTGCGGCGCCATGAGCAGGTAATAGGCATCGGCCCAGCCCGCGAGCCGCTTCATCGGCAGAAACCCGCCGAAGTGCGTGAGGTCGACCTGCACGATGTCGACGAGGCCCTGCTCGATGTACACGCGGATGTCTTCCATCACGTGAGCGCGCTCGCCGGTGGCGATCGGCAGCCGCGTCGCAGCGCGCACGCGCTTCATCGCCTGCGGGTTCTCGGGCGGAACGGGTTCCTCGATCCAGTCCGGCGCGAAGGCTTCGAGCTTGCCCGCCACGCGAGCCGCCGTGGCCGGCGTGAAGCGGCCGTGCATCTCGACGAGAATCTGGACGTCCGGACCGACGGCCTCGCGGACGGCCGCCACGATATTGAGCGCGCGCCGCTCTTCAGCCGGCGAGAGTTCCGCGTCGGCTGCGCCGAACGGATCGAGCTTGAGCGCGCCGTAGCCACGCTCGATGACGCCGCGCGCGAGCCTCCCGATGGCGCTCGGATCGCGATCGGACTGATACCATCCGTTGGCGTACGCCTGCACGCGGCTCCGGAATCGACCGCCGAGCAGCTTCCAGACGGGAACGCCCAGCGCCTGCCCTTTCAGGTCCCAGCACGCGATGTCGAATGCGGCGAGCGCCGACTGAGTGACCTCACCGGGACGGCTGTAGTCGGACCGCTGGATCTTCCACGCGAGCAGCTCGACGTCGAACGGATCGGCGCCGATGACGTGGCGCGGCCCGAGCTCGTGCACACAGGCGAGCAGCGTATCGGTGCGGTTGACCATCCGCACTTCGCCCACGCCCGTGAGACCGTTTTCGGTCGTGAGCTCGACGAACACGAGCTCCCGCCACGGCGTGCCGACGACGGTGGTGCGAATCTCTTCGATTCTCAGAGACCGCATCATACGCTGACCCCGATAGGTGACGCCACAGCCTCTGGCGCGTAGCGCCGGAGGAGACCCAGGCCGATCGCGGCGCGCCGCACGCGCTCGCGCGACAGCGCCAGAACCGTCTGCTCGAGATGCTGGCCGCTCGGATAGAGGCCCGGCGAATTGCGCAGGCCGAACTTGAGATAGATGGGGGCGCCCACCCGCACGAGCTCGGGAATCTCGTAGTGGCGGACCGCACCGCCGAAATCGTCCGGGCTCTCGACGTAGAAGTCGATCGCCGCGTCGACGGCCTGCCGGATCGCGGCGATCTGCGCCAGCGTCAGATCCACCGGCAGATTGATCGACGTCGCGCCGAGATCCTCCATCAGGCGCGCGGCCGCCGGATTCGAGGCCGCGAGCGTCACCGACGTCTTCAGGACGAAATCCGACGGCAGATCGCCCTGCTGTTTCATGCGTCCGAGCACCCGGAGATGTCCAAGGTCTGCCACCAGCACCGAGGTGATCCCGAGCGTCAGGCCGTGGAGGACGTCTTCGATCCCGAAGGCGAGCTGATCCGCGCCGCGCAACGAAGATCCGACGACGCGACCAGACGCGCTGGCCGCCTGCATGCCGACGTCCCAGTTCGCGCGCGGTCCGACGAAGAGGCAGACTTCGATGCCATGCTGCCTGCCGAGCGACACCATCTCGCGGATCTCGTCATCGGTCTGCAGCATGATGCCGCTGCCCTGGCTGACGCGATGGACTGGCACCTGGTGTTCGGCGGCGGCGCGGATCACCGTGTCCAGCGCGCGCGGGCCTTCGGTGGATGGAATCTCAATCCGATACTGGCCGCCGTCCGTGAACCGCTTTCGCGACTGAGGAAGGTCGTGTGCGTCTCGTGCGGGAAGGTTCAGGCGGGTCAGGATTTCACGGGATTTGGTCATACTGCTTACCGGTTATCGGTTGTCGGTTTTTGGTTGTCGGTTTTTTGGTTATCGGTTTTTGGTTGTCGGTTGTTCGTGGCTCACGTCGCGAATCGGATTCCGAGGCCGCAGTCGACGGACAGCGAGGCGCCTGTCATTGCCGAGGCTTCGTCGGACGCGACGAATGCGACGAGGTTCGCGACTTCGGCGGGCGAGGCGATGCGGCCCATGGGGTGCGCGTCCAGCACGCTCTGTTCTGCCGCGGCGGGATTCGGCTGCATCCGGAACCAGTCCTCCACGAGACGCGTGCGCGTCCAGCCGGGCAGCACGGCGTTCACCCTGATGTTGTCGCGCCCGTAGTCCAGCGCGAGGCTGCGCGTCAATCCGACGAGACCGGACTTCGCCGCCGCATACGGGAACATGCCGGCCATCGTCAATCGCGAGTGGATCGACGCGATGTTCACGATCGAGCCGCGCCTGGCCCGCTTCATGGGTCCGAGCGCGTGCTTGGTGCACAGCCACGCGCCCTTCAGGTCCACCGCGAAGACGGCGTCCCACTCCGCCTCCGTCATCGTCGCCGCGTCGAAATACGCGTTGACGCCGGCGTTGTTGACGAGAATGTCGATGGTGCCGTGGCGGTTGGCGACGTCGCCGATCATGTGCGCCACGTCGGCCTCGCGCGTGACGTCGGCCCGGGTGAACGCGACGCCGAGTCCCGCGGAGGTCAGCTCGCGAGCGGTGTCCTCACCGCTGCCGCGCTCGAGATCGCAGAACGTCACCTGCGCGCCTTCCCGCGCGAGCTTTTCCACGATCGCGCGGCCGATCCCTCGGGCCCCGCCCGTCACGATCGCGATCCTGGCGTCCAGTCGCCCCATGCACCTCTCCGTCGGGAAGCCGGCCGATTTCGCGGGCCGTCTCGGCCACGAGGCTGCGCATCGCCGTGCGCGCGCGCGCCGGTCTGCGAGCCACGATGGCGTCGAGAATCGCGCGATGCTTGGGCAGCGATCGGCGTGCGCTGCCCGGGAGGCGGCTCGTCGTGCTGAAGCTGACGATCAGCGCGGAATAGACCACGCGCGTCATCTGCTCGAGCAATTCGTTGCCGCAGGCGCGCAGGATGATCAGGTGGAACCGCATGTCGGCTTCGACGAACGCGTCCACGTTCGCGCGCGTACCAGCGAGCGCCGCTTCCATGTCCGCGTACGCGGCCTCGAGCGCCGCGACAGCCGCGCTGTCGGCGCGCCCGGCCGCGAGCGCGGCGGCCTGCGGCTCGATCACCGCGCGCACCTCGGTGAGCTTTCCAAGGAACATGCGGCGCGGCGTCCCGTCGTGCTGCCACGCCATGACGTCGGGGTCGAGCAGGTTCCAGGACTCGCGGGGGCTGACGCGCGTGCCCGTCTTGGGGCGCGCGACGACCAGACCCTTGGCGGCCAGCACCCTGATGGCCTCGCGCAGCGCGGTCCGGCTGGCCGGCAGACTCCCCGGCGTCTGCAGGGTTTCGCCGGGCCGAATGTCGCCGTTGAGGATCCGCCGCCCCAGCGCGTGCACGATACGCCCGTGGAGGTTGCGATGCGGGTAGACGTGGGACACGGAAGCCATGGCTGAACGCGGGGATATGATAATACTTTATCCCGGCCTGAGCGGAGTCGAAGGGCCTGTGTGAGGAGTCTCGTGATGCGGATGTTCATTGCCACGGCGGTTCTGGCGTGCCTGGCCCTGGGCGCGGGCGCTCAGACGGGCCGGACCGCCGGGGTGGCGCGCGTCGCCACCGGCGCAACGTTCGAAGGCAAGCCCATCGACATCTTCACCCTCACCAACTCGTCAGGCGTCACTGTCCGAGCCATCACCTACGGCGGCATCATCACGTCCTGGAGGGTTCCGGATCGGTCCGGCTCGATGGCGGACATCGTGCTCGGCTATGACGATCCGACGGGATACATCAAGAACAACTCGCCCTTCTTCGGCGCGATCATCGGGCGGTACGGGAACCGGATCGGGAAAGCGCAGTTCGCGCTGGACGGTAAGACGTATAAGCTGGCGGCCAATGACGGCCAGAACCACCTGCACGGCGGCAAGCGCGGATTCGACAAGGTGCTGTGGGACGGCGAAGCCGTCAAGAACACCGAGGGCCCGACGGTGGCGTTCGCCCGCACGAGCCCTGACGGCGAGGAGGGTTATCCCGGAGCGCTCAAGGTCCGCGTCACGTACACGCTGACCGAAAAAAACGAGCTCATCGTGTCGTACGAGGCGACGACCGACAAGCCGACGACCGTCAACCTGACGCAGCACAGCTACTTCAACCTGGCGGGACAGGGAACGCGCGACATCCTCGGGCACGAGCTGCGAATCAACGCGGATCGCTATACGCCGGTCGACGCGACGCTGATTCCAACCGGTGAGCTGGCGCCCGTCGAGGGAACGCCGTTCGACTTCCGCAAGGCCACCGCGATCGGCGCGCGCATCAACGGGGAACACCCGCAGCTGAAGTTCGGCCGCGGCTACGATCACAACTGGGTGCTCGCGCGCCAGGCCGGCGGCCTGTCGCTCGCCGCCGAGGTCTTCGAGCCGGGCAGCGGACGTACGCTGCAGGTTCGAACGACCGAACCGGGATTGCAGTTCTACGCAGGCAATTTTCTCGACGGAACCATCACCGGCAAAGAGGGGCGCGTATACCGCCACCGGTACGGCTTCTGCCTCGAGACTCAGCACTTCCCCGATTCACCGAACCAGGCCAAATTCCCATCGACGACTCTGCGCCCCGGCGAGACGTACCGATCGCGAACGGTGTTCACGACTGGCGTCAAATAGGTCGGCACGCGCTTCGCAACAGCTCCGCGCGCGATGATCAGGTTGGAACAGGTGCGTGGGGAAATGCTCGAACGCTTCGAGCGCGTGGATCGGCGGTTTGCGCAGAACGAGCAGCGCCTGGGCCGGATCGATCAACGTCTCAACGAGATCACCGATCGAGTGGAGGTGCTGAGACTCGAGTTGCTCGAGCAACTCGAGTTGCTGGCGCTGTCCGCGGTTCTCACAGGAGAATGGGAGAACGGAGAAACGGAGAAGATCTACAGGAGAAAGAGAGGAAGGGAGAATTCTAACTCCTGGTGCCAGTATTGCCCGAACTTTCAAAAACTTCTGGCCCCGGAAGTTTCTCCCTTCCTCCCTTTCTCCTGTGTGCAGTCGCCCGTTGCTCCTGCTCGAGGTGCGAGCCTCGACCAGGACTACGAGTGTTCCACGTCAGTGTCTTGCACGCTCAGACGCCACGGCTGCCCATGCGCTTCGAGATCCCAGTTGAAGAAGTCTGTAGCGATCCGCAGCGCTCCCAGCCTCTCGCGAGCCAGGCCCAGCAGCTGACGGTTCGATGGCGATGAGGCGCGCCCTGTCGATGCCGTCTGGCTTCCGTCGTTGCCGAACCTGGATACCACTGAGATTCCACCCCACAGATCCGACGCCAACCGGTATACGCGATACTCCCAGCCCGGATCCCACAACGACCCCAGGTTGAATACCAGGCAATCCGGCGCCGCGTCGCACGCTCGCAGCACAGCTTCCTGTTGATCGCGGCTGAGCGGCGCCCAGCCGTTGGGCAGCACCGGCGTCCGGTGTGGCTCTGGATACGCAACCACAACGCCCCGGTGTTCGATGAGGCGCACGCGCCGCGCGGGGCGCACGCCAACCGACGAAGACGAATATGAAGTTTCCATGGCTTCCTGGGGCCCTCCGGCACCCGTGTGGAAGTCGCTTAGATGGATCCAGACGGATGGTTCAGTTGTAGAGGCTCACCGCCTGCACCGGCATGGGCTGCACGCAACCGTTCGCGTTCGCGCGTGCCAGCGCAGCTTCGTATAACCGAATCCAGATCTGGGTCGAGGCCGACAGGTCGTCGAACTGTTCACGCAGCTTGCCGTTTTCCGCGGCGAGCCTGGCGTTCTCTCGCGTGAGCACAAGGATTCGCGCCTGATCGTCCTGCCGGGCCCGGGCATTGGAAACTCGTCTCATCTCAAGCCAGTTCAACGTCATTGCTGTGTCCATTCCGCCACCCCTTTTTATCGCAGGTCCCCGTATGCCTTATGTAACGGTGGAGCCTCGAAAAGCGAACATTTAGGGGGGGAACTCCGGCTCAGCTACAGTCTTGTATTTCGGCGGGCTTTGAGAGTGCCACGGGGAAGGGGGGCCCAGGTGCTCCCGGCGGGTGGCCGTCCCACCCCGGCCGCGTACAGGACGGCCTCGTGGATGCCGTCCAGACCCAGATCCCGTTCGATGAGCGAATCCGCGAGCGCCATGAGGCAGTACGGCGCCAGGCCGCGCCAGGTGGCCGTCAGGCAGAAGGTCTGGCAGATGTGGCCCGCTTCCACGAGCGCCGCACGGTAGGCCCTGGAATAGGGGTACCGCCACATCATGCGCTCGAAGACGGCCGTGAAGAACACAATGGCGGACGACTTCGCGAAGTACCCGCTGTGAGGCAGGTAGGCCCGTAGCCGCTGGACCGGGACCGGCCCTCTGATCCACTCGAGCGCGTGCCGGTCGGCGGCGTAGTGGTAGATCCCTGCCCTCAACCCGCGAACGTCCCGGGCGACGACGTAGGATTCGATGGGATGTCGGGCGCCGCCTGACGGCGAGGTTTTGAGCGGCGCCTCGAGGGGCCCCTCGTTGACCCACTGCTGGACGCCCACGGCAAAGGCGAGGACCGTGGACAAATCGTCGATGTCGACCGGCGTGGACGAAAACCGGCGCCACGTGCGACGTGCACGTAACACGCGCGGAAACTCGCCGTCGCCATCCGGCTTCGGCAGGTCGATGGTTTTCGCGCCCCGATACCGCTTCACGGACGACGGCCGGGCTGGCTCAGCCGTACTTCGTCGACGGGCATGGGCAGCGACTCGCTGCGCCGACGCGAACGGCACATCGCGTGTGGCGGCGTGGAAGAACCCGGCCTCGGGATTCCAGCGATCGAGCGACTCCATCGCCGTGACCCGTGGATCCGGCGGCTGGTCCGACCGCTCGAGCAGCGTCATCGTCAGGAGCTGCTCGACGAGATCGGGCAGGACGGACGTCGGGACGATGGCTGACGCCGCGATGGCGTCGAGCGTCTTCCATCCCTCGCAGAAATCGAGCAGCCGGCAGACGAGAGGGGTCGTAGAGGCCGTGAGGCGTGTCGCGTAGTTGTACACAATGAGCGACCCGCCGCGCCAATAGATGACAAGGTGCGGCGATCGCCGGAGTCGGACTGACCGGCGCACCCTGTCAGCGCTCGTCACGGAAATTCAAGAATCATCGATGGGAAGCAGATATCGCTCATTTCGCGGGAGACGGCGCGGAGCCTGGTCAACTTGGCGGCCGCGTCCGGGTCGAGGGGTTCGGTACCGTATTTCTTCTCGAACTTTGCGATGTGCACAGCGAGCTGCTTCTTCACCGGGGCGAAGTCCACGCCACGGGGGGCGGCCTTCTTCTTCGCGGCCCGGCTGGCCGGCTTGCGCTTCTTCTTCGCGGCTGATTTACGGGATGCTTTACGACTCTTGGCCACAGGAATGCTCCTCTCCGGTAGATGACCGGAGTCTAGGTCAGTGTTTCCTGAGGGTCAAGGCGGCAGGTTTCCGAAACCGTGCGACCCGTTTACTGGAGCAACCCGATCTTGCGGAGGATTGCCTGAAACCGCGGCTCGTCGCGAAGCGAGTTCACGCGCGGGTCGACGCCGAGCCAGACAAGGCTGGGATCGCGATCCTCCAGCGCCTGTTCGAACGCCTCGATGGCCGACGCCTTTTCGCCGAACCCCAGCCGGATGTACGCGATCTCGCGTGGCCGAATCGGGCGCCCCTGCCCCGGCTGCACTTTTTCCAGCGCAGCCAGGTGCGCGAGGGCATCGTCCTTCCGCCCGGCCAGCGCCTCGAGCCGAATCAACTCGGCTTGCATGCGAGCGCCGCCGTTGCCGGACAGTCCCCAGGCCGTTCTCGTCAGCTCGAGCGCCTCAGCGTAGCGGCCTTCCGCTTCCGCGGGCCGGCCCAGCAGAAGGTACCCGGCAGCCACGTTCGGCTGCTGATCCCGCGCGCGCCGAAACACCTCTTCGGCGCCCCTGTAGTCCTTCATGTAATAGAGCACGAGGCCGTGCGCGCGCAGCGCTTCGCCCGACTGCGGATCCATCTGCTGCGCCTCACGCGAGTGCAACAGCGCCTCATCGAAGCGTCCTCGGGCGGCCAATACCTGTGCGAGGTGCCCGCGTGCGTAGGTGTAGCTCGGGTTGATCTCGAGGCTCCTCGTGTACTCGCGTTCGGCGCCGGCCCAGTCCCAATCGTAGAGGAAACGGATGTCGGCGAGCACCGCGTGCGCTTCCGCAGAGTCCTCCCTCAGGTCGAGCGCCTTTCGTGCCGCGGCGAGCGCGGACGCGCGCGCCTCCGCCTGATTCAGGTCGTTCCCGTCGCCGAGCTTCAGGTAGGCGGCCGCGGCGCCGGCATAAGCGGCGGCATGAGCCGGATCGAACTGCGTTGCGCGCTGGAACGACTCGAGCGCGCGGCGGGCCGACTCCATTCCTGATGTTGCGAGGTGGATGCGTCCCTGCAAGTACGCCTCTTCCGCGAGCGGATCGGTCTGTCGCACCTGCGTCAGGCGCGCGCTCTCGTTCGGTGTCACCTTGGCGTTGAGCGCGTTGGCGATCTCCACGGCAATCAGCGATTGCAACGCGAACGCGTCGCCGCGCTGCCGCTCGAACGTCTGGGACCAGATCTGCAGCTCGGATCCGGCTTCTATCAACCGGGCGTTGATCCGAATCCTCCCGGGCGTGCCCGCGCTCCCCGCATCGGCCAGCAGCGTCGTTTCGACCAGGGCGTCCACGCCCAGCTTGCTCGCAATCTCCGCGAGCGGCGTTTTTCGATCCGTGAATGCCGCCATCGAGGATCCGGCTTTCACGCGGAGCGCGCCGATTTGCCCGAGGGTGGCGATGAGCTGATCGGTCAGGCCTTCGGCAAAATACGGCGGCGCGGCCGACCCCGGCAGCTCGGACATGGGAAGAACCGCGATGGTGCGTATCGCTGACGTCGTCGCGGCGCCCCGGTTCGGCAGCCGCGTCCACATCACGAGGCCCGCGACCAGCGCGAGCAGCACGGCCGCCGCCGCCAGGAAACCGCGGGGCAGGCCTGCGCGCTTCGCCGGGGCGATCACGGGGGGCCGCGGCGCGGTGTCGATGGACTCCCGCAGCGCCAGCTCCATCTCGCCGGCGCTTCGATACCGACGGCTCGGATCGCTGTCGAGCGCGCGCTGGACGACGCGGACGAACGAATCGGGAACATCGGGCCGCAGATCCCGCAGCGGACGATGCTGCCGATCGGAATGGGCACGGGCCAGCTGCTCCATCGACGCAGCCGGCACCGGGAACTCGCCGGTGGTCAGATAGAACAGGAGCACGCCGAGGCTGTAGAGATCGCTCGACACCGACGCCGCCTGGCCCTTGAAGATCTCCGGCGCGAGGTAGAGCGGCGTGCCGACCATGCGGTTCGTACCGGCCAGCTCTTCGCCGGTGCCGAAGTCCATCAGCACCAGACGGCCGCCGCTCTCGCGCATGACGTTCTGCGCCTTGACGTCGCGGTGCAGGAGCCCGGCCCCGTGAACCGCGGCGAGCGCGGCGCACAGATCGAGACCGATCAGCGCCGCCTCGTGGCCGCCGAACGGTCCGCGCGTCCGGACGATCTGCTCGAGGGACTCACCTCGCACGAGCTCCATCCACAACCCGACGCGGTTGTCGTGCTGCTCGGCGCCGTAGACCTGGACGACATGTGCGTGGCGGACTCTGGCCAGCCGGCGCGCTTCGTCGAGGACTCGCGCGTGGGCCTCGCGATTGCGCCCACCTTCGTCGTGCATCAGCTTCAACGCGACGTCGCGGTGGAGCTCCGAATCCCAGGCGCGGTTCACGTCCGCGGACGTGCCTTCGCCGATTCGCTCCAGCAGCACGAGACGGCCCCACCTCGGACCGGACGGCTCGGCGTGCGGCCGGCCGTCCATCGGTATCGTGTCTTCCTGCGGGATGCTGCGATACAGGGTCGCGATGCTCTCGACGAGCCGGAGGTGCCGAAGGAGGCGGCGATCGGCCGCGCTGGCCGAGATCCTCGGCCCGGGTCCAGTCGACCGCCGTGCCATCGGCGACCGATGCGGCCAGATCCGACAATGCGCGTTCCTCAGCGCTGCTCAACGTCCATCTCCTCTGCCAGGCGCACGAGTGCCCGCGTCACAGCCATGCGGGCAGCGTCGGCGCTCGCCTTTCCGTGTGAAGCGGCAATCTCCGCGTAGCTCTGCTGCATTTCCACGCGGGCGATGATGACCTCCCGCTCTTCGGGCCGCAGCCGCTGGAGCGCCGCTTCGTAGCGGTCGACCGCTTCATGACCTATCGCCTCATCGAGCGGCGACGCGGACGTGTCGACGTGCTGATCGCTGTCGTCGAGTCCCGCGGCCGCCGGATACCGCGTCACGCGACGCACCTCGTCGCGAACGCGGTTGACCAGCGCCTGCCTCAAGTACGCCTGCAACGCGCCTTCGTGCCTGGGCTCGAAGGTATCCAGGTGCTTGAGGGTCTGCGCTAGGGTTTCCTGTACCAGATCCTCCGTATCGCGGAGGTCTCGCGTCCATCGCGGGAGCCTCCCTCGAGCCCAGCGCCGCAGCGGGCCCTGGTGACGGCTGATCAGATCGTTCAACGCCTGCTCGTCGCCCTCGCGGGCCCGCCGCAGGAGATCCGTTGTGGAGGCTAGATCGTGGGAACTAGGCGGTTTGAACTCAACCATGACGGTGGGCGAACGGCTCCGCCATGGCCCCTGATCATAAACCCAACCCTCCTCGATTCTTCCCCCTCATCAGGAGACAACGACGGGTAGGGAGGAACCGAACACAAAGTCGACCTCAGCAAGGGGGATGGACTGCGGATTGCGGACTGCGGACTGCGGATTACGGATTGCGGATTGCGGATTGCGGATTGCGGATTGCGGATTGCGGATTGCGGATTGTGGCGGATGGCTAGCTCGGCAGTTCGGGCTAATCCAGCGCCACTTTTCGCAGCAGGTCCAGATCCGTCAGCATCCGGCCGGCGCCGAGCACGACCGAGGTCAGCGGATTCTCGGCGACGAGCACGGGCAGGCCCGTTTCGTCGCGGAGGCGCTTGTCGAGGTTCCTCAGCAGCGCGCCGCCGCCGGTCAGGACCACGCCGCGGTCGAAGATGTCTGCCGACAGCTCCGGTGGCACACGTTCCAACGCCACCCGCACGGCCTGGACGATGCTGCGGATGGGCTCGGCCAGCGCTTCACGCACGTCGCCGTCCGAGATCTTGATCGTGCGCGGCACGCCCTCCACGAGGTGCCTGCCCTTGACCTCCATCGTGATGGGCTGATCCAGGGCTGACGCCGAGCCGACTTCGAACTTGATCTGCTCCGCCGTACGCTCGCCGATGAGGAGGTTGTGGACCCGGCGCATGTACTGAATGATCGCCTCGTCGAGCGCGTTGCCGGCCACGCGCAGGGAGCGGCCGTACACCGTCCCGGCCAGCGAGATGACGGCGATGTCGGTGGTACCGCCGCCGATGTCGATGATCATGTTGCCGGCAGCTTCGGTCACCGGCAGGCCTGACCCGATCGCCGCGGCCATGGGCTCGTCGACGAGGTGCACTTCGCTCGCCTTGACCCGGTAGCCGCTGTCCTTCACGGCGCGGCGCTCGACCTGTGTGATCTCCGGCGGGACGCCAATGACCAGGCGCGGGCGCCGCAACGGGCTCTTCCCCTGCACCTTCCGCACGAAGTGCATCAGCATCTTCTCCGCGGCGTCGAAGTCGGCGATGACACCGTCCTTCATCGGACGCACCGGCTTGATGTTGGCGGGGGTGCGCCCCAGCATTTCGTGCGCTTCGGTCCCGACCGCTTCAATCGACCCCTTGGCGATGTTGAACGCCACGATGGATGGTTCGTTGAGAACGATCCCGCGGCCGCGGGCGAAGACACAAGTATTGGCGGTACCGAGGTCGATCGCGACATCGGTCGCAAATGCCGAGAACAGGTTCATCGGAGGCTCCGGAGTTAACGAGACGGCAGGACGGTGCTTTCGCAACCGTCCTGCCCTCGTCAGGAGGAGAGGTGCCGTTGCTGGCCGGCTCATCGCATAAGTCGTTCCCGCCCGACTGATCTGACGGAAACGCGTATTCTGCGGAAAAATCGCGCATTGGTGTTAACCAGCCCCATGCCGATCCCCGGGGCTGCATTACGAAGCTGAACGAGAATTACGATTCTGCCCGCGGCCCCTTATTTCAGCGTCAGCCGCTTCACGACGTACTCGCCGGCGCCCGAATTCGTGCTGAGGTAGTGCAGGACGTTGCCAGCCAGGGTCACCGAGGCGGGGGCGGCGATCGTCAGCCCCTCCTCGAGGACGTCGACCGCACGCGCCGTTCGCCCCGAATCGTCAAGCCTGATCCGAATCGCCCGATACAGCGTCTCTGACGACCGCTGGATGCCGACGAGCGACCCGCGGTGCCAGCGGATCCACGTCAGTTGTCCCAGATCTCGGCCCTGACCGGGCTCCACGACAGTCATGGACCGCGTAGACAGGTCCACGCGCATGAGACCCTGGTCGTACGCGGCGTAGACGGTCGTTTCAGAGGCCGGCGCCACGCTTACGACCCCGCTGGCCGCGAGACGCGCGGCGAGCTCCAGAGTCCGGCCTCGTCTGGGCACGCGGAACAGCCGTCGTCCGAGCGAGTCGAGGACTAGGACGGTGCTTTCCGGCGTGAGGGCGACGTCGGCAAACCGCGCGGGGCCCTGCCCCGCCGGGAGGGTGATCGACGCCAGCACGCGTCCCGAGATCAACTGCAGCTTGTGAACCGTGGAGGATCGAGCGTCGCCCGATGCGCTCGCGACCCAGAGATCACCTTCGCGGGCATCGATCTCGAATGCGCCGATCTCGCCAAACCCCGCGTCGGAGCCGACGCTCGCGACATGATGCGAACGCTCGCCGATGACGGCGAGCCTCCGTTGCTCGCGATCGCCCACGATGAACCGGCCGGACACGGCGTCGTAGGCGAGACCGACGACCGACAGTCCCGATGTCGAGAACGTGACCGGACCGGCCGCGCTGCTCTTCGCGGGTGGTTCCGGCTTCGCTGGTGCCGTGCCGACAGGCTCGTTGACTGGTCGCTTCGGTGGCGGGGCCGCATCAGCGGGCGGTGACGTGACTTCCTTCTTCGCCGGTGCGGGTTGACCCGAGAGCCGTGCTTCGAAATCGGCCCAGGCCGGCAGCTCTCTCACGCGCCTGAAATCGTCGCTGGTGCCCGCATCCGTCACGACGCCCATCGCAAACAGCCGCTGGAGCATGACCAGCGAATCGTGAGGGCGGCCCGCGAGGGATTGTGCGCGCGCCAGCATGGCCATCAGCGCAGTGTCGTTCTTCGGTCCCGTCTGCACGGCGCGCCACGCGAGATCGTAGAACGCGTCGTAGTCTCGCCGTTCCGCGGCCTCGAGCGCCTGCTGGCGGCACGTCTGCCAGTCGCGGCACTCGGCGGGCGGCTGGCCGCTCTGGGCCTCGGCCGGCTGGCCGCTGTGAGGAACGACGAGTGAAGCGGCGACGAGGAGCGCGGATGTGAACGTCATCGGATAGGGATCGATCGGTGAGGCGGCAAATGGTTACCGGGTCAAAACAGCCGGCCGATGAAATCCAGGAGATCGCTCGGGCCGTCGTCACCCGAGACAGGGCCAGGGCCAACCATTCTGGCTCCTGTGATGCTGCTGCCGTACGTGGCATCGCTCGACGAGCGGGGCACGTGCTCGCGTTTTCCGCGATCCTGACCCGGCGCGTTCACGATTTGTCTGAGCTCCCCGAAATCGAGCCAGACCGCCTGGCACGACTCACACGAATCAATCACGACGTTGCCGGGCCCGTAGTACGGATGCGTGTCCATGCGGTTCCTGCAGGACGGACAGACGACTTTCCGGTCCAGCTCGCGACGGTCGAGCGCGACTGGCGGCGTTGGCGGCTCCGATGCCCAGGCCCGACGCTTCTGAACGACCGCAGCAAACGCCACGCGCGGCAGGAACACGCCGCGGCAATTGCGGCAGTACCTGTACTGGGTGCGTTTCGTCCAGAATCGCTGTCGCGAGCGTCTGCTCGCAGGCCACGCACCGGAGCTCAGGGGAGCCGTCCGCCAGGATGCGGATTCCGTCAAGGCCTGCGCTCTCGGGAAAATGAAACGAGCCGCAGTACCGGCAGAAGAAGTAACCGCGGCTGGCAAACAGTTCCATGGCGCCGCCGCAGTTCTTACAATTCATCGGTATTTATCATCGCATGGTGCGGACCGGTTCTCGGTTTTTGGTTTTTGGTTTTCGGTTTTGGTCTTCGGTTCCCGGTTCTCGGTTCCCGGTTCTCGGTTCTCGGTTCTCGGTTATACGGTTATTCGGTCGGACGCTCGAGGTTCGGGGTTCGGTGGGAGGACGAACGAACCTCAAAACCGATAACCGATAACTAACCGAACAACCGAACAACCGACAACCGACAACCGATAACCGATAACCGATAACCGATTAACCGACGTGTTCGGTTTCCATACTGCCAGGCGTTGTTGCAGATGGGAGGGGTGCGCTCACTGTCGAGTTAACGCAGATGAAACATGGGCTGAACGAACCTTCGGAACGGCGGAACCGTAGGATCCTGCAGCATCGCGCACAGGATCGCGTCCCGACCTCGCAAGAAAGGAGCGGGACAATGAGACGGGCACTTGGTCGACTCCTGCCGGTGATAAGCACCGCCGCTCTGGTCCTGGCATACAGCCCTGCCGAGATCCTCGCCCAGACGAAACCCGCCCCGAAACCGCCGGTCGACCGTACGATCGAGCGGCCCGACGTGCGGACGTTCCGGCCGATTCCGCGGCTCCAGCAGCCGCCGCCCGAATGCGTCACGGTCGTGCCGAACGTGGAAGGCGGAACGGTCGCGGACGCGAGTCGCTCGCTGGGCCACGAAAAGCTCTCGCTCGGGCGCGTGACGACGAAGCAGGCGGATGTGCGACGGGAGACCGTCGCCGGTCAAACACCCGGCGCCCGGACGAAAGTCAAATGTGGATCGCGCGTCGATGTCGTCGTGCACGTTCCAGCCGACCGACGTCCGGATCGCACGGATCCGGATCGTGTCGATCCCGATCGCGCCAATCCCGATCCTGTCCGCCCCTGCGACGTGCCGGACCTGACGAAGATGTATCCGGAGTCTCTGCGGAAGGAGCTCGCGCGATACCGGCTCGTCCTCGGTCGCGTGTCGTCCAAAGAGACCGATGTCACCCGCGAAGTGGTGATCGATCAGTCTCCGAAACCCGGCCGGCAAGTGACATGCGAATCGGCGGTCGACGTGCTGGTCGCGGTGCCGACGCCGGCGCCTCCCGTTCCGCCGCCCCCATCAACGTGCGTGGTTCCGATTCTGGTGGAGAGTGACGTCCGCGACGTGAGAAAAGCGCTGGCTGGCGCGAACCTCGTGGTCGGAAGAATCGAACGGCGAGAGGGCACGCCGCGTGCGGGCACGATCGTCGATCAGTCTCCGCAAGCGCACGCCAAGGTCAGGTGCGACTCGCCCGTCGACGTCTGGGTATCCACTCCACCGCCGCCGGTGCGAGTGCCGCAACTGATGGGGCATCCGCGCTCGGAAGCCGCGGACCTCCTGCGGCGGGCAGGACTCTCCGTCGGCGAGATTCGCGTGCGCGAATCCAGTCGCCCCGAGGGAACGGTGGTCGAGCAGTTTCCGGTCGCCGGCAACGAAGTGGAGCGTGGCACCCCGGTCAACGTCTGGCTGGGCATCGCAATTCCGACACCGCCACCACCTCCGCCGCTGCCACCGCCAACTCCTCCGCCGATCCAGCCGACACCGCCTGCGCCAACGCCACCGGCTCCGACACCGATTCCGCCGGCGCCGCCAGTTCCGCAGCCACCGCCGGTAGAGCCGGTCGTCCCGACACCACCCGTGCAACCGCCGCCCGTTCAGCCGCCACCGGTTCAGCCGCCACCGGTTCAACCGCCGCCCGTTCAACCGCCGCCGACACCGCCACCGACGCCGGCACCGGTTCGGCCCGTTCCCGTTGAACCGGTTCAACCGACGCCTCCACCCGTGACGCCGGTTCAGCCCGTTCCGGTTCAACCCGCGCAACCGGTCGAGCCAGTACCGCCAGTGCCGCCCTCAGCGCCGGTTCAACCGGTGCAGCCGGATCGCGTCAGCGTGCCGAACGTCGTTGGCGTCACCGTCGAGCAGGCAGACCTCCTGCTGAGCGCGTCAGGGCTGCGTTCCGGTGTCGTCACGCGATCGCGATGGATACCGACGAGCGACGCGATCACGTCCCAGGTCCCGGCGGCCGGTACGCTGGTGCTGCGCGGATCGGCGGTCGACGTGAACGTGACCGCTGTCGCGTCGTGGGCGTGGCTGCTGGCCGGCACGCTCCTGGGGCTTGCAGTGGCCGGCGCAGGATCACTGATGAAAGGGCGCCAGAATCCGCACTCGCTGCCGGAATTGACTCCGCATCCCGATCCGGGAGTTCAGACCAGCGATCCGGACGACGACGCGCTTGCGCAGCTGGAACTGCGACTGGAGCCGTGGGCCGACAAGGGAGAGCAAGTCGTCGAAAGCGACGATCAACTCATCGTCGACAGCCGCTGGCAGTACTCGCCGGCACTCAGGTGACGCCATGATGACCCTCAGCCAACTTCTGTTGCCCGCACAAGACGAACTGGTCGACCGGATCAAGGACGCGCTCGCGGACGAGGGCGTCGCCATCAAGTCCGGCGGCGTCGGCAAGCTGCCCATGCTCGGGTGGAAGATGATGCCGGGCGCGATTGCGGGCCAGCTCGCCGGTCTACTGGACATCGGCCTCGACGACATCCTGGTCGGCGGCTGGAACAAGTCGTTCGCGATCCGCCAGCAGCTCCAGAAAAGCCTCAAGACGCCCGGCAAGGACAACTTCCTGCAGCTCGCGGAGCACAAGATCAAGTCCACCCATGCGCCGTACGTCGCGCTCATCAAGGATGGCCGCGAGGTGGGACGCCTGCCATTCTCGGTGGCCGTGGAGCTCGTGCTGCAGGGCGCGGTGCTCCGCATCCGCGACGGGGCCATTCGTGAGGTCCAGACCGGTCAGATCAAGGGCAAGGGCAGCGTGCAGTGCGCCGGCGCGACGCTGATCGAGAAGGATCTCCAGACGATCAAGGTGCCGGGCACCATCTCGATCGACGCGAAGAAATCGACACTGAAGCTGAGCGCGTAGGGGACTAGCGATCGATGAGGGCCGCCGCGCGCAGGGGCCCACCCGATCCTCCCTCGATCTTGGCGGGCAGCGCAAACACGGTGGCGCCGCGCGCCGGAAGCTGATCGAGATTCGTCAGGTTCTCGAAGCCCGGGACGTTCTTCGCGGCGGCAATGCGGTGGACCTGGAAATCGGTCGAGCGGCCGTAGTCAATCGACGCGGTGTCGATACCGAGGGCCGCGACCTGCCGTTCGTCGACGAGCAGACGCGCGGCGTCGACGCCGTAACTGGGGAACGTCAGCTTCGACGCGTCTCCGGGCGTGTCGTCGCCGAGGTACGTCTTCGCATCGGGCCAGTATCGGCTCCAGCCCGTGCGCAGCAGGACGATCGTCTTTGGCGCGATCCGGCCGTGCCGTTTCTCGAAGTCGAGGACGTCTTCCCGCGTCAACCGATAGTCGCGATCGCGGCCGGCGGCCGCCGTGATGTCGATCACCACTGCGCGCGCAATGAGCTGCCCCAGCGGAATCTCATCGGCCGTCCACCCCGTTTCCGAGAAGTGCCGCGGCGCATCCAGGTGTGTGCCGCCATGCTCGGCGGTGCTGAAGCGGTAGGCGGAATAGAAATAGCCGGCATCCGTCTTCCCGTACGCGAGCTGCTCGTGCACGAATTTCGCGGTGTCCGTCGGCCAGTAGAGTGTCTTCGACCCGAGCGTCTGCGTGAGATCGACGATCTTGAAGGCCGAAGGGTCGGGCCCCGGGCTCATCCGCGCGCCCACCAGCGGCCCGGCAATCACCACCGCAAGCACGAGTCCATACGCGGCTTTCATGTGTTGTCCCTTTTCCCTTGTCCCTTGTCCCTTGTCAATCGTCAGCGGTTAGAGGCAGCGTACGGCAACCGCACCGTCACGAGCACGGGCGCGCCCTTCTTGGCGGCCAGGCGGAAGATCGTCTGCGGCGCGGGATCGTCCTGCGTCAGCAGGCGCGACGCGTCAGCCGCGGCCACCTGCTCCTCGCGCGTCCAGATGCGCTTGGCGCCGCCCTCCTGGGTGAACTGCTGCATTGGCGAGGTCCAGGACTTCTCCCACGAGGCCATGACATCCTTCGCGAGTACCAGCGGCTTGTCGGCAATCGTCACGGAATCGATTGGCTTCGGCGACACGATGATCGTGATCAGCTCGCCGACCTGACCGGGACGACTGGGTCTGACTGTGAAGAAGTTTGGCCGGTCCAGCTGATCGGGGATGTCGACCAGGCGGCCCGCGCGGACCGCGTTGTCTCCCTGCCGCGTACGCGACGTCGGGAAAATCAGATAGGCGTCGCTCATCGCGCCATCGGAATACACCTCGCGATCGACGACATAGAGGAAGCCGGCATTCGGCGACTCGATCGTCAGTCGCACGCGGTCGCCGACGTCCAGAGGAGCGCCGACGTCGATCCGTTCGGCGGTGAGTTCGCCCGCTGCCGTGTCCTGCACCAGCAGCCGCGCACCCTCGCCGGTGGCGGCGCGCAGCCGCCAGAGCGTCAGGCCGAGATTGACGGTGCCCTTCGCCGCCGCGGCGTTCGTCGATCCCGCGGGCCGATAGGCGGGAGGTTTCGTGGCCGGTTTCGATGGGGCCGCCGCTGCGGGGGCTGGCCGCGCCTTGAGGAACTCTTCGGCGATGATTTGCCGCGTCTGCTCTCCGCCCGCCTGCTGCGGCTCCGGTGCTCCGGTCATGACGCGGCTCAGGGCCAGCGACATCACCAGTGCCGCTCCAATCAGTCGTGCTGTCACGGGAACCTCCTCAGCCTCGTGCCCCCGGTTTGGCGTGCGGACAGGGTGCCCTCAATGGTGCTCCAACCGCGCAAGGCGCACAATCAGATCGCCGTGCCCGCTGACGAGCGTCCGGCGGGTCTCCTCGACCTTGACGGCGGTCGTCACGAGATGGGCTTTCAGGAGCTGCTGGATGCTGGACGCCTCCACCGGATCCTTGACGAGTCCCGCAGCCTCGGGGTTCATGTAACGCTGGATCGCCTTTTCCAGCTCGGGGACTGGCTTGACGCTCCACACGATCCACATGCTCTCGGTCCCCTGGTGCTCGGTGAACTGAGCCCACCCCGTCCGGACCGGTGCGCCGGCGCCGGCCGTCGAACCGGTCTGAATCGAGGGTGTCGGAAAGAGCAAGTGGAGCGTCGTCTGGCCGTTGGCGGCCGGACCTTCGTTGAGCAGGTAGAAGTGCCCGGGCTCGCGGCCCTGCAGGTTGAACCGGAACCTCCAGCCGTCTCCGAAAACCTCCTGCCCGGACGACTCGAACTCGTTCTGATAAGGCTTGCCGTCAATCATCTTCTGTACGGTGAGCCGGTCCTCGAACCGGGCAGGAGGCGGTGGCGCAGGTGTGCTCGTCCCCAATGCCCACCACCCGGCCAGGCCAAGCACGAGAAGCAGCGCGACGACGCCCCCGATCGCGAGCGGCCCGCCGACACGTGGTGACCTGACGTCGTGAGTGACGACACCCGGCGCGCCGTGCTGCGTGGATCGCTTGATCTCTGCCGCGACGTCGATCTGCTGCTTGAGTCGTCGCAGATCGATCAGCAGATCCTTAATCGTCTGATACCGCGCGTCGCGATCCTTCTCGAGCGACTTGCCGATGATCCGTTCGAGCTCCGCCGGTACCTCGACGCCGCTGCTTGCGAGCGAGCGCGGCTCGCGTTCGAGCACTGACGCGATCACGTCGCTCGTCGTCGGCGCGGCGAATGGCGATCGGCCGCTCAGCATCTCGCTGAGCACGACGCCAAAACTCCAGACGTCCGCGCGCTGATCGACCGGCTGGCCGCGCACCTGCTCCGGCGCCATGTAGCCGACCGTACCGAGAATCATGCCGGGCTGCGTGTGGAGCGAGACGGTCTTGCCTTCATCACCGGTCTGCTGGAGCGGCGTGAGCTTCACCAGCCCGAAGTCGAGGACCTTCACGTACCCGTCCGGCCGCACCATGACGTTTTCCGGCTTCACGTCACGATGGACCAGCCCCGCGGCGTGAGCGGCCTCGAGCGCGGACGCCACCTGGGTCGCGATGTCGAGCGCCTTCCCGAGCGGGAGTGCGCCCTTGCCGAGCAGGGCCCGCAACGTCTGCCCTTCGACGAACTCCGTTGCGAGAAACGGCGTGTCGTCGAACGTGCCGAGCTCGTGAACCGTCAGGATGTTCGGATGATTGAGGGCGGAGGCGGAGAGCGCTTCGTGTTCGAGCCGCCGCACCATTTCGGGATCGCCGGGGCCGGCCCCGATGACCTTGATCGCAACGGTCCGCTGGAGCCGCGTGTCGCGCGCCTTGTACAGCTTCTCCCATCCCGCCGGCGCCGACGGCGCTGATGATCTCGTACGGTCCGAGACGGGTGCCGGAGGTGAGCGGCATGATCGCAGCGCGTATGCGGACAACGGAGGAGTCGGGCATCCGCGCTCGAGGACACCAGGACTCTCGCTGCTCGCGATTCGCGGATTATATGCCCTTTATTCGCTCCTGAGCGTTTCGGCGGGATCGGTCGCGGCTGCGCGTCGCGCGGGCACGACGCAGGCCACCATCGCAACAAACAGCAGGATGGCCGGCATGACCGCGAACGATGGCACGTCGAGGGGTGTGATCCCGAACAGCAACGGCTGCATCAGCCTCGTGGCGAGCACCGAGGCGAGCATGCCGAGCACGAGCCCGACGACCGTCACGATGAGTCCCTGGCGCACGACGAGCCCGATCAGGTTGCCACGTGTGGCGCCGAGCGCCGACCGGATGCCGATCTCGCGCCGGCGCTGGGAGACCGAGTACCGACAGGACGCCGTACAACCCGGTCGCCGCGAGAACCAGCGCGAGCGTGGCAAACATCGCCAGAACCGCGGTGGCAAACCGCGGCTGCCCGACCGACTCGGACACCCGCGACGCCAGCGTGCCGACCTCGTCCAGCGCCGCGGTCGGTTCGATGTCCCGTACGGCGGAACGCAGCGTCGGCGTGAACGCTGCGGGGTCGCTTCCGGTACGAATGACGAGATTGACTTCGCGTGTAATGCGACGGTGCTTCGAGTGGGCGAAATACATCTCGGGCTGCGGCTGGCGATCGAGACCATCCTTCAGCACGTTGTTGACGACCCCGACGATCTCGGTGGTGACCTCGGGCTCGGCCATCAGCCCCTGATACCGACGCCCGGCGACGGGCTTCCCGTCGGTCATGTAGGCCTGGACGAACGCCTCGTTCACGACCATCGCCTGGATCCCGGACGTCGCGTCCGAGGGCTGCAGCATGCGGCCTTCGATCAGCCGGAGTCGCAGCGCCTCGGCGTAACCCGGCGTGACGACGTACGAGATCGCGCGGGCTTTCACTTCTTCAGCACCAGCGCTCGCGCGAAAGCTGAAGCCCGCGATGGCCGTCGACTGGTTCAGCGGCGCCATGCTTCCGGCGCCTGCCGCCACGACCCCCGGCGACGCGTTCAGGCGCTCGACGAGCGAGTCGACGATCTGGACGGCGCGCTCGGGCTTCGATGCCGCGCCCGTCAGATAGACCCGCGCGTTGAGGACGTTCGTGGCGTCGTAGCCGGGGTTGACGTTGATGAGTGTGACGAAGCTTCGGACGAGCAGCGCCGCACCGATCAGCAGGACCACGCTCAGCGCGGCTTCCACCGCGAGCAGCACCGCCCGCACACGCTCCCCCGCCCCCACGCTCCGCGCATCGTCGGCGCGGAGCGCCGGAATGAGGTTCGTACGGCCGGCACGCAAGGCCGGCAGGACGCCCGCGAGCGCGCCTGCCACGAGCGAGACGACGACCGCGAAGCCGAGCACGCGGAGATCGAGCTGAACGTCCTCGAGCCGCGGGAATTCATCCGGCGCCCACGCCGGCACCGCGCGGATAATCGCCCACGCCAGCAGCACGCCCAGTGCACCGCCGGCAAGACCCAGCGCGGCGCTTTCGGTCAGGAGTTGACGCACCAGCCGTCCGCGCCCTGCGCCTAGCGCAGCCCGAACCGCCAGCTCCCGTCCGCGCGAGACGCCGCGCGCGAGGAGCAGATTGGCGACGTTGGCGCACGCGATGAGCAGCACCAACCCGACCGATGCCATCAGGACCAGCATCGCGGGCCGGATCCGCGCCGTCATCTGATCCGCCAGCACGCGCGCGCGCACTTCGACCGGAGCGCCTTTACCGAACAACAGATCCGCCGCGAACGGACGCTTGGTGCCGCGGGCCAGGGCCGTGCCTTCGGCCGCGGCCTGCCCCTCGCTCGCGCCCGGCTTCAGCCGCGCGAGCGCGTACAGCACTGACATGCCCCGCGGGTCCACTGGGGGGATGCTGTACGGCGTCCAGAGCTGCGCCTCGCGATCGGGGAAATAGAACCAGGCGGGCGCGACGCCGACGATCTCGTACGATCGCCCGTTCAGATCCATCGTCTTGCCGATCGCGGCCGGGTCGCCGCCGAATCTCCGGCGCCACATGCTGTGGCTCAGCACCACCACGGCGTCCGCTCCCGTGATCGCGTCCTCGTCGCGGAAAAACCGGCCAGCCGCTGGCGTCACACCAAGCAGCGGAAAGAGCGACGGTTGAACGTTCGCGCCGATGATCCGCGACGGCTCGTCGAGGCTGGTGACCACGTAGGCCTCTGACGTGTAGGCGGACAGCCCTTCGATCGTCTGCGGATTCGTGCGCCAGGCGGCGAACGTCACGTTGCTGAGCATCGCGTTACGGATGATCGACGTGCCGCCGGGATGCTCCTCGGACAGCCGCACGATGCGGCCGGCGTCACGATACGGCAACGGACGCAGCAGCACACCGTAGACCACAGAGAAGACGGCGGTGTTGGCCCCGATCGCCAGCGCGAGCGTGAGCAGCGCGGCCGCCGTGAATCCGGGCGACCGGCCCATCATTCGGCCCGCGTGTCGAAGATCCTGGAGCATCGAGTTCATGTTCACCGTTCTCATGACGCTTTCTCCACGATGGCGATCACCCGGAGCGGGCTTCCGCTTCCGCCGACGATCTTCAGCGGCGCGGCGATGACGACGGCGCCCGTGGCGGGCAGCTGATCCAGATTACAGAGGCTCGCGAGGCCGAAACAGCCCGAGCCGTGCATGATCGCGTGGTTCGGGAACGGCGGATCGAACGTCCCGGCCTGACCGGCATCCGTGCCGATTGTTTCCACGCCCACGCCGAGCACCCGCCGATCGCGCGCGAGCAGCGCCGACGCGCGCGCGTCGAAACCCGGGCTGTGTGGGCCGTCGGCGCCCACGTTCAGGAACGCGGTCGGATCGATGCGGCGGCTCCATCCGGTTCGCAGCAGGACCCAGGCTCCCGGAGGAATCCGGCCGTGTTCGGATTCCCACGACTCGATGCGATCGGGCGTCAGGAGAAAATCCGGATTGCGCGCGACGTCCGCGGTGACGTCGATGACGCATGCGGGTCCAACGAATCGCCGGGCCGGTATGGTGTCGCAGGCATTGTCCGGAAGATCCTTCCCCGTGACCCAGTGCACGGGCGCGTCGAAGTGCGTGCCGGTGTGCTCTCCGAAACGCAGGGTGTTCCAGTACCACGCCGGGCCCTTGTCGTCGTACCGCGAGATCACGTCGATGGTCACGCCGGGCGACGCCGCGAAGATTGGCGGCAGTCCGATGACGGGCGTCGCGGGCCCGAGCGGCTGCGTCAGGTCGACGACGTTCAGGCGGCCGGCGTTCAGCGCATCGATGAACTGCGTGAGGATCATTGGAGTCACGTCCCCTGCAAATATCTCGCAAACGCAAACCGGTTTTCGAGGAGCGACAGGTCCGTCACGTAGGCCGACGGTCCCACGGCTTCCACCTTCGCGACGATGGTCGTCAGATCGCGTGCCGTCAGCGCCTCCTCGAAGGCCATGACGAAGTCGTCGAGGGACGTGACGGTCGCCGTTCTGGGGATCCCCGCGGCCGCCGCGATCGCGGCGATGTCGCTGCCCGTCGAGGTCGCCGTCGGGAAGCCACCGACGGACAGCAGGCTCTCGTTGTCGAATACGACGTGGACCAGGTTGCGCGGGCGGTAACGGGCCAGCGTCGTCAGGCCGCCCAGGTTCATCAGGATCGATCCATCGCCGTCGAACACGACGACCTGCCGGTCCGGCCGCGACAGCGCGATGCCGAGTCCCATGGACGACGCGAGCCCCATCGCGTGCTGCAGGTAGAAGAAGTTCGGCCGGTGGCCGATTGACTGCAGCTCGGCGGCCACGGCGCCCATGATCGTGACGACGACCGTGTCCGCGAGCCGCGGATACACGGCGATGAGCGCGTCGACGCGACGCATCATGTCTGCGGACTCCCACATGAGATCGCGGCACAGCAGCAGCGCGACCGGCCGGTTCGCCGAATACGCCAGCGTCTGCGCCTTCTCGATGCGATGCGCGACGTGGCCGGGATCGTCCAGGCAGGAGTACGGAATCCTGAGCGCGCGCAGCACGTCTTCCGTCACGCCGCCGCCCTCGGTCTGCCAGGGGTCGCGTTCCCCGAATTCCCCGCGGTAGCTGATGAGCATGAGCAGCGGGATGCGGTACAGCTGCGCGCAGGAGACGATGCCGTTGACCGACGCGAGGAAGCCGTGGTTCTGCATCAGCATCGCGGATTTCACGCCGGCCATGTGCGCGCCAGCCGAAATGCCGACACCCTCCTCCTCTTTCGCGAGCCGGACGAGGATCATCTCGGGATCGTCGTCGGCCAGGCGGATCAGATGGACGAGCCACGTCTCGGGGAGCGCCGACACCAGCCGGATCCCGGAACTCTTGAGCGAATCGTAGATGAGTCGCGATGCAGAGGTCGACACGGGCATGGGGGCAGGCGGGATTATAACAACGGCATACTCGAAGCCCTCTCATAAACCTGCCGCTCGTTCCGCGGTGCGAGCGAGCATAGCGAGAGAGCGTGTGGGGGAGTCCGAGGGGCGAAGCCCCTCGGACTACAGCAGTTCCAGCAGGTCGCGCCGGAGACGCGCCAGGTGCCGCGGGGCGAGGCCATCCGTCGCGATCCGGTTCGCGTCGCCGCCTGCCTCGATCACCGCCTTCAGCATGCGCACGTTGCCGCGCGAGACCGCCTGGTGGACCGCAGTCCAACCGCGCTCGTCCGGCACGTTGGGACTGGCGCCGTTCGCGAGCAGCCAGCTGGCCGGCTTGAACTGGCCCCACCGAATCAGCTCGTTCAGGATGGGTTTCTTTCCGTCTCTCGCCTCGTCGATGCGGGCGCCGCGGGAGATGAGGACCTCGGCGACGTCGTAGTGCTGACCCCAGACCGCTGACGGTAGACCGGCGGTCGCGTCGGCGCCGCGATCGAGCAGCAGCTCCACCATCGGCCGCCCGTGCGCGCCGATCGCGAAGTACAGCACGTCCACCTCGTGCGACCAGCTCCTGACGGTCGCGTTGGGATCGGCGCCGGCGTCCAGCAGCAGTCGCGCGACGTCGAGGAGGCCCCGCTCCACCTTCAGGCTCGCCCGGCCCAGCCGGGAGCCCGCGCAGCAATGAAGCGCGGTGACGCCGCCACGGTCGCGCGCGACCGCAAAGCCGTTATCGCGCTGGACGCTGGCCGCCACGGTCTTCGGGTTGCCGAGCGCCGACGCGGCGAACCCGTCCATGCGGGCGCCGCCCGTCTTCAGCACATCCACGTACGTGGCTTCACCAGTGAACGCCGCCACGACGATCGCGCGGACAGCCGGCCATGCGCCGGTCAACTCCGGATCTGCACCGTTTGCGAGCAGCCACTCGAGCACCTTGACCCGTTTCGGTGTGGACGACCCGCCCTCGTGCGGCTTTTCCTGAATCAATGCGTGGAGCGCGCGATAGTTTCTGTAGCTCGCATTGAGATCGGCGCCGCGCTTTTTCAGAAGCACGAGGCCCGGCTTCCAGGCGAGACGCGCGGCTTCGATGACGGCGCGCGCGGGAATCTCGTCGAACGAGGCGAGCTGCCGCTCGAGCCCGGCGGCATCACGCGCCTGGATGACGGCCGCCAGTGCTTTCTCTCGCGCGGGTTTCTGTTTCACGAGTCAGCGCGTCGAGGCGAAGCCTACGCGTCGCGCAGGGCCACCATCGGATCGATGCGGGTCGCGCGCCGCGCCGGAATGTAGCAGGCCGCCAGGGCCACGACCAGGAGCAGCAGCGTCACTCCGGCAAAGACCATGAAGTCATAGTTGGCGACGCCGAACAGCATGCCCTGCATGAACCGGGTCAGCCACGACGCACCGGCCAGCCCCAGCAGGATGCCGATCCCGGTGGTCAAGAGGCCTTGTTTGAGCACGAGGGCGAGGATCGACCGGCCGATCGGCGCCCAGCGCCTGGCGGATGCCGAACTCACGCACCCGCTGCGCGACGCCGAACGCGAGCACGCCGTAGATGCCGATGGCTGACAGGATCAGCGCGACTGCGCCAAACAGCGCCAGCAGCATCATCGGCGTCCGACGGCGCTCGAGCGACCGCGCCTCCACTGATCCATCGTGCGCACGTCGGCGATGGGCTGCTCGGGATCGATCGACTGCACCGCGGCGCGCACCTGCGGCACGAGCGCCTGCGGATCGAGCCCGGTCTTCAGCACGAGCGCCATGGACCGCTGCGACTGCTGCGTCACCGGTCGTAGAGCCGCTCCTTCGCCACCGGCTGACCGAGGTCGATGCTGTTGATCGTGCCGACGACGCCGACGATCGTGAATCCGTGGGCTGTTGGAGCCGCCGCGCTGGATCTGCTGACCGATCGGGCTGCGATCCGCAAAGTATCGCTTGACCAGATATTCATCGATGACCACGACGGGCGGGCTGTCGGCGGTGTCGCCATCATTGAACATCCGGCCCTGCGACGAGCGGGATCTGCATCGCCTTGAAGTAGTCGCCCCCGACGACTTCCTGCCGGCCGTGCGGCGCGGCCTCGCTCGGGCCTGGCGTGTAACCGACGATGGAATAGGATCCGGAGCTCACGTTGCCGTTGAACGGAACGTTCGACGTCAGCCCGGCGGACGTCACGCCGGGAATCTCGCGCGCCTTGCTCGACCAGCCGATCCCAGAACGCCCTGATCGCCGGCGGATCGGCGTAGCGGGATACGGGAAGCGACATCTGCGCGGTGAGCACGTTCTCCGTCGAGAAGCCGGGATTCACGTTCAGCAGCCGCGCGAAGCTCTTGACGAGCAGCCCCGCGCCGACGAGCAGCATCAGCGCCAGCGCCGTCTCCGTAATGACGAGCGCCGATCGCGTGAAGCTCGTGCCGCGTCCCGCCGATCCCGCGAGTGCTGTCGTCCTTCAACAGCGTCGCCGTGTTTCCGCGAAGGACCGCCAGCGCCGGCACGATGCCGAAGACGAGACCGGTGACGATCGACAGCACCATCGCGAAGGCCAGAACGACCGGATGCAGGGATGCCTGCGCCATTCCTGGAATCTGCTGGGAGCTCAGGGCCGTCAACGCGCGCACGCCGGCCAGCCCGAGCAGCAAGCCCGCCGATGCCGCCGAGGACCGACAGCACGATGCCCTCGGTCAGCATCTGTCGCATCAGCCTCCCGCGTCCCGCACCCAGCGTCGTCCGGATCGCAAGCTCGCGGTATCGTCCGGTCGCGCGCATCAGCAGCAGGTTGGCCACGTTGGCGCAGGCGATCAACAAGACGACGAACACGCCGACCTGCAGGACGAGCAACGGCGTCCGCACGTCACCGACGAGCTGATCGCGGATCGGCATGGCGTAGCCGCCAAAACCGCTGGTGCGCGCGAACGACTGGAACTGCGGCAGCCGATCGAGATTGCGATCGACGATGATCTTCATCTGCGCGTTGAGCCTGCTCGATCGTGGCGCCCGGCTTGAGCCGCGCGATCATCGAGCTGAACTCGTTGCCGCGGCCCTGATCGGACATCTGCTGCGGCGTGAACGAGAAGGGGACGAGCACGGCGATGTCGCGTGACGGGCAGCTCGAAGTCCGCCGGCAGCACGCCGACGACGCTGATAGGGCTCGCCGTTCATGCGGATGTCGCCGGCCCACAATCGAACGATCCGCTGGCGAAGCGTGAGTTCCAGAGCTGATACGTCAGGATCGGCGAACTTGTCGGCCTCCGGGCTGCGCCTCGCTCTCGTTGAACGCCCGCCCGATGAACGGCTGGCGCTGAAGCGTGGTGAAGAACGACGGCGTGACGGCCAGCGCCCGCACCTGCTCGGGCTGACCCTCCGACGACAGGCTGATGCTGCGCATCGTGAAGAGCGTGGCATCTTCGATCGCCGGGGCCTGCGTCTTGCGATCGATGTAGTCGGGGATCGACACGCTGGCCTGCGGCAGCCCCATCAGCGGATACGTGTTCCAGACGAACACGAGGCGATCCGCGTCTCGGGTACGGCAGCGGCCGCAGCAGGAACTGATACAGCAGGCTGAAGATGGCCGTGTTGCCTCCGATGCCGAGCGTGAGGGTCAGGACCGCCACGAGGGTGAAGATTGGCTGCTCGCGGAGCGCACGGAGCGCATAGCGAATGTCTTGCATGGTGATTAGATGGTGGAAACGGTCCTTCGGTTGCCGGTTATCGGCTGTCGGTTCAGTGAACCCTAACCGAAAACCGATAACCAATAACCAAAAACCGACAACCGTTCCCTACTTGTCTTGTTACATGTTCGATCGAATACTTGAGCCATGGGAAGAGCGCTGTTGATCGGGTACGACCCTGCGTTGGCCGGGGCCCTGCGGGCGAGCCATCACATGCGGACCCACGAGCTGGAGACGTGCGGCGGCACGTTCGAGGCCGCCCGAATCCTCCGGTCCCGCGCCATCGATCTGATCATCACTGACGCCTCGACGTCGGCCACGGACGATATCGCGCTGGTCAAGGAACTCCAGCAGATTCGCCCCGGTCTCAAAGCCATCGTACTCGCCCCCACCCTGTCGAGCGAAGAGGTGATTTCGGCGCTGCGCGCGCAGGTGTTCGCATGCTTTACGCGGCCGGTCGACTACGAGGAGCTGGCCGACATGGTGCGGGCCGCGATCGAGGAGACCGACTGGCACGACGCCATCCAGCTCACGTCGGGTCTGCCGTACTGGATTTCGCTGAAGGTGACCTGCGGGCTAGTGACGGCCGATCGGCTGACGCGCTTCATGACGGATACCGCTCCGATCTGCCGTCCATCGAGCGCGACCTGCTGATGACGGCCTTCCGGGAGATGCTCATCAACGCAATGGAGCATGGAGCCGGATTCGATCCGGAAAAGGTCATCGAGGTCACGGCGGCGCAGACGGCGCGCGCCATCGTGTTTCACTTCCGCGACCCGGGCGACGGCTTCGACCGCACCGACCTCGACCACGCGGCGCAGTCCAGCCACCCCGAACAGGTCATCGCGTCGGCGATCGAGCGATCCGAGGCGGGCCTCCGCCCGGGTGGGTTCGGCATGCTGATCGTGCGGCAGATTGTCGACGAGATGGTCTACAACGAACGCGGAAACGAAGTGCTGCTGATCAAGCACCTCAAGTGACGGGGCCGACCCGTATGACGGCGTTGTCGGTGCAGATGTACAACGCGCCGTCCGGTCCGACCGACACCGCCTGCACCGCGGCCACGCTCCCCTTCAGAAGCTGCTCGATCGTTCTCACGCGTGTCGAATCGCGCCGTTCGAATCGCAGGCGCATGACCGACGCGCTCTCGCGCGACGCGACGAGCAGATCGCCACGAAACGCGGGCAGCAGGTTGCCGCGATAGAACGCGACGCTGGCCGCATCCGTGCCGGCCGGCAGCGGAATCCGCACCTGCCGTGCGCCCGCGGTCAGCCTTGATGGTTCGGCATTCGCGACCCGCAACTCTTCCGCGCGTGCGCCCTGCCTGTCCGCCACCCAGAGCTCGCCGGTCACCGGATGCCAGTCGAAGCCGCGCGGCGAGTGATAGTCGATCGAGTGGACGGGCGTGCCAGCCGGCTGATCGGCGGGCGTGGTCCCGTCGGAATTCAGGCGAAGCACCTTGCCTGCGTACGACGCGACGCGCGACGCGTTCGATGGATCGCCGGCCGCATCGAATGCCGCATACAACTTGCCGTCCGGGCCGAACCCGATCGCGCCCGCGGGCCGATCGGGCGCCGCAGGAACGTTGTCGAGGAGCACCGCGCGCTCGCCGAGCCTGCCGCCCGCTTCGCGGAAGCGCGCCAGACGAAAAACAGGCGTGCCGTCGCGCACGACGTGCGTGTGAAGGACGTAGACGAACCGCGTCCGATCGAAGTCGGGATCCAGCGCGAGGCCCATCAGGCCGCCTTCGGCGCGGCTCACGATCGACAGATCGTCGATCGTCAGGGCGGGCTCCCGGTCGAGGCCCGCGTCGGTCACGACGCGAACGCGCCCGGCACGCTCGGCGACGAACATCCGTCCGTCCGGCGCGAACGCCACGGCCGTAGGCGATTCCAGACCGTCGGTGACGACAAAGGGCCGGAGCCTCACGCCATCCGCGGTCGTCACCTCGGACGTCGGCTGCCCTGCACCCGTGGGTGCGGCGCCAGCCGTCGAGCCAACGACGGTCACGCGCAGCGGCAAGGATCGCGGACCTTCGATGATCGATCCATCGTCGACAACGAACGCGGCCAGCTCGAGCGTATGCGCGCCGGGTGCCATCGAGGGGAATCGGGAATTGCACGCGAACGATCCGCTCGTCGGCGCTCCGCCGCACGACGCAGTCGTCAGCTCGACGCGATTTCCGTCGACGTATGCGACGTACCGAAATGTGGCCAGCTCAGCAGAATCCGCGGCGGGCTGATTCCAGCCAAGCCGGTCGTTGTCCGTGATCTGATCGCCGGATCCGCCGGGTCCCGGTGCATTCGAGGGGCTGCCACTTCCGCAGGCTCCTCCCAGAACGCTCAGAGCAAGGAGCCACGCGATCCGACGCGGAGGCATGGTCCTGAGATGATACCGCGTCGGATGCTCAGCGGCATGAAGATCCGATGACGTGGCTCGGTGCAACGAAGTCGGCCTACAATGGCCATCCGTGCGCGCGCGCCATGTCGTTCCGCTCGTCGCGGTCATCATCGCCGCAACGGTCGCAATCCTCGCGCAGGGCCGCTTGCGCATGCGCGTGTACGCGGCCGGTTTCTCCTCGCCGGTGCACTTCGTCCAGGATCCGCTCGATCGCAACGTGCAATTCGTCGTCGAACAGGTCGGCCGCATTCGTGTGGTGCGCAGCGGAACGGTGCTGTCGACTGACTTCCTCGATCTTCGCAATGCGGTGCTGGCGGGAGGCGAGCGGGGCCTGCTGGGTCTTGCGTTCGCGCCGGATGCGCAAAGCCGGCGATTCTTCGTCAACTTCACGGACCGCTCGGGCGACACGGTCGTCGCGCGCTTCCGACGGTCGTCCGATCCGCTGGTCGCCGAGCCGGGCTCGCGATTCGATCTCCGCTGGCAGGGTGTCGGTCGCCCGGCGATCATCGAGCAGCCGTTCTCGAACCACAACGGCGGCAACCTGGCCTTCGGGCCTGATAATCTTCTGTATGTCGGTCTCGGCGACGGCGGTTCGGGGGACGATCCGGACCACCGCGCGCAGAATCCGCAGGAACTGCTCGGCAAGATGCTGCGCGTCGACGTCAACGTCCCGGACAATCATCCGATCGGGTACCAGGTGCCTGGCACCAACCCGTTCGTCTCCGGCGGACCCGTCAGCGCCCGGCCCGAGATCTGGAGCTTCGGTCTCCGCAATCCCTGGCGCTACAGCTTCGACGATCCGTCTCACGGCGGCAGCGGAGCACTGATCATCGCGGACGTCGGTCAGAATTCCTGGGAGGAAGTCGACTACGAGCCGCCGGGGCGTGGTGGGCGCAACTACGGCTGGCGGAACCGCGAAGGCGCCCACGACCGCGTGACGTCCAGGCCGCCGGCGTATCAGCCGCTCATCGATCCGATCCACGAATACAATCACTCGGTCGGCCCCTCGATCACGGGCGGCTACGTGTATCGTGGCCGCGCCCTGGGCACGGCCTATCAGGGGCGCTACTTCTTTGGAGACCTCTCGGGGCGTGTGTGGTCCATTGGCCTGACGATCGACGGTTCAGGCGAGGCGCGCGCGTCAGGACTGATGGAGCACACCGCAGACCTCGGCGGCAGCGGCCAGATCGGCCAGATCAGCTCGTTCGGCGTGGACGCCGATGGTGAGCTGTACGTCGTCTCGTACTCGCGCGGGATGATCCTGGCAATCGCGGGCCCGCTCGCGACGCCGCCGGCGCCGACAGCACTTCGCATCATTCGTCCGTGACCCCGGTTCCCTTGGCAGACGCCGTCGGTCGAACCCCTCGGTTTCGAAGGAGGCTTGTCAGGTGAAACGTCCGGCATTCTGGATCCTGCTCGCGGTCGTCTCGATCGCCGCAACCGCCATCGCGGTGCGCTTGTTCCCGCAAGCGTTTTCCATCGTCGCACTGGATATCACGATGGATCGCGACCGTGCGCTGTCCGAAGCGCGCACGATCATGGCGCGGGACGGGTTCGGGCCCCCGGGCTTTCGACAGGCGGCCTCTTTCACGCTCGATGACGAGACCCAGACGTTCGTCGAGCTCGAAGGCGGCGGAAAGGAAGCGTTCACCCGGCTCCTCCGAGACGGGCTGTACTCCGCCTACACGTGGCGCGTCCGCCAGTTCCGCGAGGGTGAAACGAACGAGACCCTCATCCAGTTCACACCCGACGGTCAGCCGTACGGCTTTGTCGAACATCTGAAGGAGGATGCGCCGGGCGCCGCACTGGAGCCCGCCGATGCCCGTTCGCGCGCGGAAGCGAGCAGCCACCGCGCGATGGCGCATCAACCTCGGTGACTTCGCTCTGATCGAACAGGGCCAGGAGCGCCGCCCGGGAGGACGAGTCGATCACACGTTCACCTACGAACGGCCGACGCCCACGTTGAACGAGGGCCGCTTTCGGCTGCGCCTCGTCCTGTCCGGCGATCGCCTGACCGCGGTCACGCATTTCGTGCGGATCCCGGAGGCCTTCACGCGGCGCTACCAGAACATGCGATCGGCCAACGACGCGATCGGCATCGGCTCGGTCGTCGGGATGGCGCTGCTTTACGTCGTCGGCGGCATCGGCATCGGCCTGTTCTACATGCTTCGCCGACGCTATGTGCTTTGGCGCCAGGCCATGGCGTGGGGCGCTGCGGTCGGCTTGCTCCAGGCGCTCGCGACCATGAACGCGTGGCCGCTCGCGTGGATGACGTACGACACGGCGCTGTCGCGATCGACGTTCATCGCGCAGCAGCTGGCGACGATCGTCGCCACGCTGCTGGGCTTCTCCGCGTTCTTCGGACTGTCCTTCATGGCCGCCGAAACGCTCACGCGTCGGGCGTTCGGGTCGCATCCGCAGTTCTGGCGCGTGTGGAGCAAGGAGCCCGGCAGCTCGACTGCGATCCTCGGGAGGACGGTCGGCGGATACCTCCTCGTCGGCATCTTCTTCGCGTACGATGTCCTGCTGTATCTGATCGCCACGCGGATGTTCGGTTGGTGGTCGCCGGCGGAAGCCCTGCTCCACCCCGACGTCCTCGCCACGTACGTTCCCTGGCTGTCGGCGATCGCAAACTCGTTTCAGGCCGGCTTCTGGGAAGAATGTCTGTTCCGCGCCGTGCCGATTGCCGGAGCCGCGCTCATCGGCGACCGTTTCGGTCAGCGGCGGCTCTTTCTGGTGCTCGGTTTCATCGTCCAGGCGATCATCTTCGGCGCCGGCCACGCGCCGTACCCGACGCTGCCCTCCTACGCGCGACCGGTCGAGCTGATCCTGCCATCCATCGGCTTCGGCCTTCTGTACGTGTACTTCGGTCTGGTGCCCGGCATCGTGCTGCACTTCGCCTTCGATGTCGTCTGGTTCGCCCTGCCGATCTTCCTGGCGGAAGCCCCCGGTATCTGGTTCCAGCAGTTCATGGTCGTGGCGATCACGCTCGTGCCGCTCTGGGTCGTGTTGTGGCGCAGGATGCAGGTCGGGCACTGGAGGACCTTGTCCCCCACGGAACGCAACGCGGCCTGGACGCCGCCACCGGCGCCCGAAGCCGAGCCGGAGATGCCAGCCACGGCTCGCTACGAGATCAGCGGACGGGTTGTGACGGCCTGGCTCGCGCTCGGTGTGCTGAGCGCGCTGATCTGCGGATGGGCGCTCTTCACGCGCCCACAAACCGGCGTCATGCCAGTGAGCCGGCAACAGGCGGCCGACGCCGCCCGGCGCGCGGTGGAGGCACGCGGGGCGAAGCTGGGGCCGGCGTGGCGCCTGATGGCGTTTCCCGACGATGGGAGCGGTGGGCCGCACGAATTCGTCCACGACACGGCAGGAGAAGATCGTCGGCGATCGCTGCTTGGAACGTACTTGCCGAAACCACGGTGGCGCGTTCGGATGGCCACGTTCGAGGGTGACGTGGCGGAACGAGCCGAGGAGTGGCTCGTTGTCGTCAGGGACACGGGTGAGGTCGGAGGCATCCGGCACACGCTTCCGGAAGATCGCCCGGGCGCCTCGCTCGACGAGTCCGCGGCGCGCAGCCTTGCGCACGGCGCTCTCGCACGCGCATTGCAGCCTGGACGCAGCCCGGGGCGACACCCGCGAGGTGTCCGCACGCCCGACGAAACAGAAGGCGCGAACGGACTGGACGTTCACCTTCGTCGACACCACGGTCCCGGCGCTTCCGCAGGGCGAGCCGCGCGTCGACGTGGTCATTGCGGGCGATGAGGTGACGGCGACGCCCCGATACGTCTTCGTTCCGGAAGAGTGGGAGCGCAAGAGCCGCTCGGCCGAGATCCGCAACCTCGTGCTGCAGATTCTCAGCAGCGTCGTCTTCGGCGGACTGCTGGTCGCGACCGCGGTCACCGGGGTCATGGCGTGGAGCCGAAGACGCTACGCTCCAGGGCTGTTCTTCGCCGCAGCCGCAACCATGCTCCTGGTCTCCTTCGCCAAGGCCGCCAACCTGTGGCCGACGACGGAGGCCAACCTTCAGACCGCACTGCCCTTGCCGATACAGATTGGCGGCGTGATCGGCATCGGTCTCGTCGGACTGACGATCATCTCGTCGCTGATCGGCCTCGCGCTGGGTGGCGTGCCGCATCGGCTCCGGGGTGAGGGCAACCTGTCGGATAAGACAGCGCTCATGCTGGGCATCGCCGTCGGTCTCTTCGGCGCGGCGCTCGCCGCCATTGCGGCGCTGCTCCGGACGCCGGCGTGGGCGCACGCGCCCGAACTCGAGCCGATCGGCAGCTTCGTGCCGTTCGTCGCCGTCGTCCTCGATTCGGTGCCCGGGCTCATGACGCGCATGGCCGTCGTGCTCAGTGTGCTGCTGACAATCGACCAGCTGACGCTGGGGTGGACGCGCCGCCGACCCCTCGGCCTCGTGGCGTTGCTGGCGGTCGGCTTCCTCGCGGCGGGAGCGCCCATCGGAGCGCACCTCTCCGGCTGGCTGGCGGCGGGCCTCATCATGAGCGTCGGGCTGGCCGGGGCCTATGTGATGGTGGTCCGCGCGGATTTGACGATGGTACCGATCAGCCTTGGCACGATGGTCGTGGTTGGAGCACTCGCGCTGGGCTTACAGCCTCCGTTCCCGGGGGCGCTGCCGGCGTCGGTCATCGCAGCGCTCGTCGTGGCCGTTGTCGCGTGGTGGTGGTTCGGCGCCCTGCGACGCCGGCGGGCGCGCACCATGCGCGGCGACTGACCGTCCGTCAGTCTTGAGGGGCTTCGCCCCTCGGACTCCCCTACACGCGCTCTCGCGCGCCGCTTCGCGGCGCGCTCCGATCGCGTGGCTCGCTCACGCTGTTCGCTCGCGCCTTACAACGGGCGTCAGGTCTATGAGCAGCTCAGTGCGCCGCCTGTCGCTCCTTCGGATCGATCGTCATCAGATCGGCGTGCGCTTCGATGTGGGCCTTCACGATCTCTTCGGCCTTGGCCATCGTCTCGGCGTCGCCGTTACGGTAGATGTCGTTGGCAGGAATCAGGTCCTTCTGGCTTGCGGGCGTCGCGTCGTGGCTGTCGTAGATCGCCACCACCGGGCACGCTGGCACGCACGCCCCGCAGTCGATGCACTCCTCCGGGTGGATATAGAGCATCGTCATCGCCTCGAACTCGGGCTCGTCTTTTCTCGGATGTATGCAATCCACCGGGCAGACATCGACGCAGGCGGTGTCTTTCGTCCCGATGCACGGGTCCGTAATCACGAACGGCATGAGCGCGTCCTCCGTGGGGCCGCCCCCAGGGCCGCCCCGTCAAACGATGATCCTATATTGAGATCGGCCCAATAGACCAGAACCCATGGCATAAATGGGTCAGGGTTCACGCCCGATGGCCCCGCGCGTGACGAGGGACGACCCGGCGCGCCGCATCACCCGAGTCGCCCTTTCTCGGCTAGTCTCATAAACTTGCCGCTCGTTCCACGGTGCGAGCGACCGGCCCGCCTTCGCGCCGGAGGCGCTCCGGCGCGGTCTCGCCGGAGCTTGAGCGTAGGCGGAAGCGCGCCGGCGCCCTTCGACTTCGCTCAGGGCGTGATGAGCCTAGTCGAACCGCGAAGCGGCACGCGAGAGCCCGCCTCCGCTCTTCGAGCTTCGGCGAGGTCTCGCCGTAGCGCTTTGCGCGAAGGCGGAAGCGTGTGGGGGAGTCCGAGGGGCAAAGCCCCTCGGATGAGACTAGAATGTGCGCCATGCGACTGAGACTCGACACGTTCCGGGTGGCGATCGGCTTCATCGGTTTGACGGTTGCGTGCGCCGCCGCCGCCGGGGCACAAGTTGCCACGCCGCCGGCGACGCCCCCTGACGCGACCATCGTCACGCGCGTGGAGGAATACATGCAGGCGCAGGCCCGTGTGAATCGCTTCAGCGGGTCCGTCCTGCTCGCGCGCCAGGGCACGCCCATCGTCGCGAAGGGCTACGGATGGGCGAATGCCGAGTGGGAGATCGCCAACACGCCGCAGACGAAGTTCCGGATCGGCTCGGTCACGAAACAGTTCACGTCGATGGCCGTCATGCAGCTGCAGGAGCGCGGCCGCCTCAAGGTGCAGGATCCGATCTGCAACTACGTCACGCCCTGTCCCGACGCCTGGAAGCCCGTGACGATTCACCATCTGCTGACGCATACCTCCGGCATTCCGAGTTACACGGACTCGCCGAATTACGTAAAGACGATGATGGTGCCGAAGACGGTCGACGAGATGGTCGCGGGGTTTCGGGATCTGCCGCTCGAGTTCGAGCCGGGCTCGCAGTTCAAGTACGACAACTCGGGCTATTTCCTGCTCGGCGTGCTCCTCGAAAAAGTGACCGGCAAGAAATATGAAGACGTCCTGCGCGAGCAGATCTTTGCGCCTTTGGGCATGAAGGACACAGGCTACGACCGTTCCGACGTCATCCTGTCGCGTCGCGCGACGGGGTACGCGCGGCGAGGGTCGGAGATCGTCAACGCGCCGTACCTCGACATGGTGCAGCCGTTCGCCGCCGGCGCGCTGTATTCGACCGTCGAGGATCTCCTGAAATGGGATCAGGCGCTGTACACGGATACGCTGCTGCCGGCGGCCGCGCGGACCGCGCTGTTCACGCCGTTCAAGAGCGACTACGCATATGGCTGGACGGTACGCGCGCCGTCTCCGCAGAACTTCGAGCACCGGCAGATCATGCACGGCGGCGGCATCAATGGGTTCTCATCGATGATCATCCGGCTTCCCGACGACCGGGTGACGGCCATCGTCCTGGCGAACAACCAGCAATCGCCGACCGGGCGGATCGCGGCCGACATGCTCGCGATCTCCTTCGGGCGGCCTTACCAGGCGCCGGTCGAGCGGACGGTGGCCAGGGTGGACCCGAAGCTGTACGACGCGTACGTCGGACAGTACCAGCTCGCCCCGACCTTCGTCATCACCGTCACGCGGGAGGGGGATCAGCTGTTCGCGCAACCGACCGGTCAGCCGAAGAACGAACTCTTCCCCGAATCGGACACGAAGTTCTTCCTGAAGGCGGTCGACGCGCAGCTTACTTTCGTGAAGGACGCGAGCGGGACCGTGACCCACGCGATCCTGCATCAGAACGGCCGCGATCAGACGGCGCAGCGGAAGTAGCGTCGGCAGATCGGGCCCGTTCGACGGCATCGTCGAACAGGGCCGCGATTGCGGCAAACGCCGGCATCGGCCCGCTCCATTTCAGCTCGTCCACCGATTCGAACAGCGGGATGTCGGTGCGCAGCGTCGCAAGGTCGCGAAACAGATACGCGCGTTCGCGCTCGCGCGCCAGCGTCCCGGCCAGCGTGGCCGCGTTCGCGGCGTTGACGTGCCAGTCGCGTGCGTCCTCGGGAATCGATTCGAGGTGGCCGAATCGGGAGAGGACGGCAGCCGACGACTTCGGTCCCCATCCTGGCAGGCCGGGATAGCCGTCGGAGGAGTCTCCCACCAGCGCCAGATAGTCCGGAATCGAGGCGGGGCCCACGCCGAATTTCGCGACTACGCCCGCTTCATCGCGGAACTCGTTCCGCCGTCGATCGAGCTGCACCACGCGCGTGCCTTCCACCGACTGACCTAGATCTTTGTCCGGGGTGCAGATGACGACGCGGTCGACACGCGGGTCGCGCGCCGCCAGTTTTGCGCCCGCCGCCAGCGCATCGTCGGCCTCGAACTCGACCATCGGCCAGACCGTGACGCCGAGGGTCTTCAGCGTTTCTTCGAGCGCGATGAATTGTTCGAGCAGATCGGCAGGCACGCCCGCGCTCGTCTTGTAGCCTGGCCAGAGTCCGTTGCGGAACGACTCGATCACGTGGTCAGTCGCGACCGCCAGGTGCGTCACGCCGCCGTTGATCATCCCGAGGATCGATCCGGTGACGGCGCGGGTTGCGCCGATCTCGCGTCCGTGGCTGTCGTGAACTGACGGCACGGCGTAGTAGTGCCTGAACAGTTCGTAGGTGCCGTCGATCAGGTAAACATCCAAAGGGTGCCCGGTTATCGGTTATCGGTTGTCGGTTGTTCGGTTTTCGGTTTCGGTTGTTGGTTATCGGTTGGGTCGTCAGGCGAAGCTTGCGATCGCGTCGGATTCGGATTCGAAGAACTCGAATACGGCCAGCAGGCCGGCGGTGTGCATGACGCGGTGGCTGCGCTCTGACATGTGCAGGAACTTCATGTCGCCGCCCTTGCGCCGAACGCTCAGGTACTTTGCGACGATGACGCCGACGCCGGCGCTGTCGATGTACCTGGCATCCTCGAGATCGACGAGGATCTTCGTGCGGTCCTCCGCGACGAGCTGGTCGACTTTCTTCCGGAACAGATCGTCGCCGTCCGACAGGACGAGCCGACCTCGTAGCACCAGGACGGTCACGTCGCCGACGCGTCGTTCGTCGATGGTCATAGTGTGCAGGTGTGCGCGGGTGTGCGCCGATTATAGCCCCTTCCTGCCCTTGTCCTGGTCCCTTTATCTCTTCTCCCCTGAGCCTTTTCCCTTTAACATGTTGCGGCGATGGACGAACCGTCCCGCCTTGCCGCGCTGCAGCGCTATCGCATCCTGGACACCGAGCCGGAGCAGGTGTTCGACGACCTGACGATGCTCGCGTCGCAGATCTGCGGGACGCCGATCGCGCTCATCAGCCTGATCGACGCGGACCGCCAATGGTTCAAATCGCGCGTCGGGGTGACGGAGACGGAGACCTCCCGGAGCCTCGCCTTCTGCTCGCACGCCATCAAGCAGCGGGATCTGTTCATCGTCCCCGATGCGTCACGGGACCCAACCTTCCGCAACCACCCGCTCGTCGTCGGCGAGCCGAACATCAGATTCTATGCGGGCGCCCCGCTCGTCACGCCGGATGGACACGCCCTCGGCACGCTCTGTGTGGTCGACCTGGTTCCTCGAACGATGACGCCCGGGCAGATCGAGGCGCTCGAAGCGCTCAGACGACAGGCCCAGGCGCAGCTCGAACTGCGCGCCAACCTCCTCGATCTCGCGCAGGCGCTTGCCGGGCGCGACCGCGCGGAGGCCGAGCAGGCACGTCTGCTCAGCGAGCTGCGGGGAGCGCTCGACAACGTGACGACGCTCAGCGCGCTGGTGCCCTTCTGCTCGACCTGCCAGTTCAACATGGTGATCCCGGCCGACCCGCGTGCGATTCCGCCGCTGACCGACGGCGTCTGCGAGATGCTGCGAAAACAGCGATGGAGCGACACCAAGATCATGGAGGTCGAGCTGGCGCTCCAGGAAGCGCTGGCCAACGCGATTCGGCACGGCTGCGACAACGATCCGACCCGCAGCCTGCAGTGCTGCGTGGCGGTGGACGACGAGGGAGAGATGATGATTGTCGTCCGCGACCCGGGGGCCGGATTCGACACGTCGACGGTCGCCAACCCGCTCGACCCGGCGAACGTGCTGAAGCCGAGCGGCCGCGGCGTGTTTCTGATCAACCAGCTGATGGACGAAGTGAAGTTCGGCGATGGCGGCCGCGAAGTGTTGATGCGGAAGCGCCGCGCCTGAATCGTCCCGACGTCACCCCAGACGGCAGGTTCAAGTCAGTCGCGGCCGCCGGACGAGGTCGCTGCTGACGGGAGCAGGTACTTCTCGAGCCACGACCGGACCTCCCGGTAGAAGACGCGGCTGTTCTCCCCCTTCAGGATCCAGTGGTTCTCATCCGGCCAGGAAATCAGGCGGGACGGCACGTTCATCCGCTGCATCGCGGCAAACATCGTGAGCGAGTTTCCTTCCGGCACGCGGTAGTCGTTCGCGCCGACCGAGATGAGCATCGGCGTCCTGAATCGTCCGGCCTTCGCCAGTGGGCTCTGCTCGATCCACTTCTGAGGATTGTCCCAGTACGGACCGCCCATCATCAGCTCGCGATGGTAGATCCCATCGCTCGTGCCCCACTGCATGTCGAGCGACGCGAGGCCGGCGTGGCTGATGAGCGCCTTGTATCTCGTGGTCGTGCCTGCAAGCCAGTTCGTCAGGTGGCCGCCGTAGCTCGCGCCGCCCGCGGCCTGACGCGTCCCGTCGATGAACGGAAAGCGCTTGATCGCCTCGTCTGCCGCGTCATTGATGTCGTCGGCAGGCCCCGCGAGCGGATCGCCGAGGATACTGAGCGTGAACGCCTCGCCGTAGCCGGTCGAGCCGCGGTAGTCGGTGAGGAGCACCACGAAGCCGGGATGAGCCAGGAGGTGGTAGTTCCAGCGATACGTGATCGCGTCGCGCCACATCGACTCGTGTCCGCCGTGGATCAGCACGAACAGCGGATACTTTTTCGACTCGTCGAAGTTCGGCGGCAGCGCAATGAAACTGTGGATCCGTCGTCCGCCGCGCCCCGTGAACCAGAAGTCCCGCAGAGGCTGCCAGTCGATCGACGCGGCGTCTTTCGTGTTGAACGACGTCAGGAACGTCGGCTGGGGCGCCGTGGCGTTCGCCGAAGGGTCGATCCGCACCAGCTCCGGCGGGTTGATGGCGCTCTCCCAGATGGCAAAAAGCATCGGCGCCGAGGCCCGCGGCGGGACCTGCAGGCTCGAGTACGCGCCACTCGGTGCGTCGACGACGACCTTGACCGCCCCGCCCTCAGCGGGCGTCGAGTAGATGCGTTCGTGACCCGAGTCCTCGGCGGAGAAGAAGATCGTCTGGCTGTCCGGGGCGAACCCGAAGCTCGCAACCGCGCGATCCAGCTCCTTCGTGACCGCACGGATCGGACCCGCCCACGGCCAGGATGCGCAGGCGATCCGGCCGATGGCGTAAATCGTTGGTTTCGTCTCGCTCGCGGGAAAGCAGACGGCCTTGCCGTCCGGCCGGAACACTGGCGCGCCAACGCTCCACCCATCCGTGCTCAATCGCGTGGGCTCGCCGCCGCTGACGGGAATCTGCCAGAGGGACGACGCGACGCCCGAGCGTGCCGCGCGGTCGCGCTGATCGCTGGCCACGAACAGGACCGACTGCCCGTCCGGCGACCAGGCCGGATTGAGGGCCTCATCGCCGAAACCGGCGAGGCCGGCCAGTTTCGTACCGGCCAGCAAGCTGCGCGCTTGTCGATCGCCGTCGACGCTGACGATCCAGAAGTGGATCTTCGATTCTTCGATCCAGTGATCCCAGTCTCGAACAGGGAAGGTGTCGTAGATGCGGGCCCTCGACTTCGCGCTGCGGCGCTCTTGCACGGCCCTGCGGTTGGATTCTTCGTCCTTCGCCCCGTTCCACATCGCCGCCTGAAACGCGAGGCTCTTTCCGTCGGGACTCCACTTCGGCGCGCTGGCCGCGGTCGGCGCGTTCGTGACACGGACCGCTTCGCCACCACGGGCGACATCGATCACGTAAAGCTGGTTGACCTCGTCTGCGTCGCGCCTCGCCGCAAACGCCAGCCGCGTGCCGTCGGGGCTCCAGGTCGCTCCGCTCTCGCTCCCCTTCGTCGACGTCAGGCGGCGTGGCGGCGCGCTGGCATCGCCGGGGACAATCCAGAGATCGGTGACGTCCTGCTGCGGGTCGTACGAGGCCTCGTTGACGGTGGTAACGACCCAGCGGCCGTCGGGTGACGGCACCGGCGGACCTACGCGCTCGAACGACCACAGCGCTTCGTGCGTGAGCGTACGTCTTGCCTGCGCGCTCACCGTCTCGAACCCGGTGGGATCGAGGAGGACTCCGGCGATGGCGCACACCACGGACACCGACAGAGCACGCACGTGAAGCGTCATCGACGCCGCTCCTCTCGAGGGTAGGGACCTCACGCGACCCGAACCGATTATAGGTCCGGGCTGGAGCGGAACGGGGGTGGAGTGGGAGGCGGCGCGGGACTGGCCCTGCCGGTTACGACTTCTCGCCAGCCGGCGCGGGCTTGCGGTCGTACTCCTGCCGGGTCCGAAGGATGCTGCACCATTCCTTGTGTTCGGCAATGGGCATCCCGCATTCGACGCAGATTCGGACGCGCTGACCAGGCTGGGGTTTACGCGAAAACAGCTTGCTCAAAAAGCCCATGTACGTCTCCGGGGGTGTGCGAAACCCCGACAGGACAGGTCCCACCGGGTCCGATTAAGCCATTTTACGTAAGGAAGGGTCTAGATGTTCAACTCGGGCGCCGGGCTGCCTCAATAGAAACCAAACGCACGAACGGGCAGGATTCTGCCACCGTGTGCACCGCCTGCATGTTGACAGGTTCCTGGCGAACCTCGACAATGGAAATCTCCCCACACAACACCAGGCAAGCCGTTTTCCGGCCGGCCCACCGGACCGGATGCGGCCGCCTCCGTCAAGGAGGATTCATGTACGCGTGCCTTCGCCTCCGTCGGACGCACCTCGCCCTGTTCGTGATTGCGGTCGCGTTGATCCCGGCCCGGACGTCCGGTCAGACCGAATCCTCGAGCGACGTTCAGTGGCAGACGGGACCGGGCGTGATGGCGCTCGGAAGCGTCGCGCAGATCAATCTCCCTGAGGGCTACCGGTTCGCGGACGCTCGCGGAACGAAGGCGCTGATGGAGCTGCTGCACAACCCGACGTCCGGGCGCGAGCAGGGATTCGTGGCGCCCGTGGACGGATCCGATTGGTTCATGGTCTTCGAGTTCTCGCCGATCGGCTACGTGAAGGACGACGAGAAGGACCAGCTCGATGCCGACGCGCTGCTCGCAAGCATCCGTCGGGGAACCGAAGCGGCAAACAAGGTGCGACGCGAGCGCGGCTGGACGACGATGGACATCGTGGGCTGGCAGACGCCGCCCTTCTACGATCAGCGCACCAACAACCTCCGTTGGGCGATCCTCGGGCGCAGCGAGAGCTCGCAGACCGTGAACTACTCGACCCGGCTGCTGGGGCGCTCGGGCGTGATGGAAGTCGATCTGGTGCTGGATCCGCAGGACCTGACCGCCACGCTGCCGGAGTTCGACCGGGTGCTGAGCGAATTCAGCTTCAAGCAGGGCCAGAAGTACGCCGAGTTCCGAAGCGGTGACAAGGTGGCGGCGTACGGCCTGGCGGCACTCGTAGCCGGCGGCGCCGGCGCAGCGGCCTTGAAGAGCGGCGTGCTGGCCAAGTTCTGGAAGGTCATCGTCCTCGCGCTCGCTGGCGTGGCCGCCGCCGTCAAGAAGTTCATCGCGGGCCTGACCGGCCGCAGTGAGCCAGCCGCGGAAACGCCGCCGACGCACGGCTGAGATCGCGTGACCGAGATTTCGCTGCTGGTCGTAGTCGCGGCGTGGTACGTCGTCGAAAGCACGGCCTGGTGCCGAACCGCCACGATCGTATTCAGCGGATGGCGCACGTGGCGGCCGCGCCACGGCCCGGCGGTGCCGCTCGGTGACAAAGGCGGTCTGATCGCGGGCTGGATGCTGCCGCCGCTGGGGACCATCGTCCCCGCCAGCCCGTGGCCTTTCGTTCTCCACGAGCAGACGCTGGAGCTCTGCGGAGAATGCCTGGATTACTCGGCGCTCGAACCCTCCAGCCGGGGATCCACGCTCATCATCGACCGAAACCGTCGGGTGCGCCTCGAGTCTCCGCGACTGGCGGCGCACATCGCGCAACTGCTGACCCGATTGCGTGCGGCAAAGGCCGACCGGTCATCCCTGATCGCCGAGGCGGCACGCTCGTCGTTCGACGTGGAGGCCGTCAAGGCTCGACTGGCCGCCCTGAAGGATGAGGGGAAACCCGTCCGGGTCGCGTCGAGCCTGCTCGCGGTGTACATCCTGATCGCCGCGCCGATCGTCATCCTCCAGATGGGGCTGGCCGGGACGTGGATCGCGATTCTCTTAGTCCTGCTGACGTTGACGGCGATCGTGGTCGTCGCGTTCGTTCGTGCATTCCGTCGCCTGCACCCCGGCGATCTCGAGGCGTGCGTGACCCGCGCGATCATGATGACCCTCGCGCCGATCAGCGCGGCGCGCGCGCTCGACGTGCTGGCATGGGACGCGATGGCCGGCTTCGATCCGCTGGCCGTGACCGCCGCCGCGTGCGATCGGCAGACGTTCGTCCGCGAGGCACGCCGCTGCCGGTTCGACGCGCAACGCGCGAAGCATCCGAGCCTCGATCTCATCGATGGGCTGATCGATCGCATGAACGCACGGAAAGCCCTGCTCGACCCGCCAGCGTCCGATGGGCCGGTGCAGGCGTTCTGCCCGCGCTGCTCAGGACAGTACGTCGGGACGTCCCTGAAGTGCGCCGATTGCCTGGATGTGCCGTTGGTCCGGCCCCAGCGCGCAGGCTAGTTCCGCGGACAACACGGACAACACAGATGCGTTTATGAGACAGCTTGTAGGGGTCGCGCCCCGGATCAGGCGCCGCGGCGCGCCACCCGCCTGACGTACTCGTGCGCGGAGTCGGTGTCGGCGTCGATACCCGGCGCGCCCCAGACGACGCGGCCCGGAACGCCCGCGATCGCATCAGTGCTCAACACGAGTCGCCACCTTCGCCGTTCCGGGCGATAGAATAGGCTCCACTTCCATCCTGCATAGGCGGACAGGTCTGCCTGCAGCTCCGACCAGCCGTTCTTCGATGCGGGCGCAAGGGTGACTTCCGCCAGCGCGTCGTAGATGCGTTCGTCGCTGACGCCCACGCGAAAGCGGATGGGAGCGGCGGTCGTCGTGTCGAGAGCGACCGCGACTCGAAGCGTGCTGCGGCGGGGGATGGCCAGCGTGTATATCAGACGGCTCGGCGCGCCAGTCGAGATCGAAGGACGGGATTGATCCTGAACCCGATGCTCCACCAGCTCGAAAGCGGATGGCGCCGGACGCATTTCCGCGGACGGCAACTCGCGGAGCAGATCGATGACGCGCACGGACCGGGCGTCCGATCCCCGACAACCGGCGGTCACTGCGAGAGCGACCAGTGCGACCGAACAGCGGCGCTGACGTCGCCGGCGCCGGCGTGACCGCTCCCGGCCCAGCAGTGCGATGGATCTGCCGCGCCATCGCGGCCGCGCTGGCCGTTCTGTTCCTCGCATCGGTCGCGCGATTCTACCATCCGGTCTACGGCGTCACTGCGCTCATCGGCTTCCCGGACGGCACCGGCACGGAGCTCCCCGTACTGCAGACGCTCGACGTCTATCGGCATCCAGCGTGGGCGAGCTACGACGGACAGTTCTACGCGCAGCTGGCGCTGGTGCCGTTGCTGCGCGATCCCGCGATCGATGCCGCGCTCGACCTTCCCGCGTACCGCGCGCGCCGCATCCTCTTCAGCTGGACCGCCTGGGCGCTCGGACTCGGACGCCCCGCCTGGATCCTCCAGGCCTATGCGCTGCAGAACGTCCTGTGCTGGCTGATCCTTGCGGTCCTCATGACGCGGTGGCTGCCGCTCGACTCGCCTCGCCATCTGGCGCTCTGGATCGCGTGTCTCTTCACCCACGGGTTGATGTGGTCCGTTCGCTTCGCGCTGCTCGACGGACCGAGCGTCCTGCTCATCGCCTGCGCCATCGCGGCAGTCGAACGCGGCCGGCAGCTCACGGCCGCGACGATCCTTGGCGTCGCGGGGCTGGGCCGCGAGACGAACCTTCTGGGGGCGGTGTCTCTTCGACTGCCGTCAGGCCGTCGAGACTGGATTCGCTTCGCCGCCGCCATCGCCGTCATCGTCCTGCCGCTGCTGATCTGGCAGGACTATCTCCGCTCCATCTATCGATCGACGAGCACGGTCGGTCAGGATCAGCTCGACGTGCCGATCATGGTGTACTTGCAGACGTGGCGCGTGACGCTGGCGCGCGTGCAGACCGCAGGCGTCCTGTCGCTCGCAGGCTTCGCGCTGGCAGTGATCGTCAGCCTGACCGTCCAGGCTGCGTATCTGGTCTATCGACGGGACTACCGCTCGCCCTGGTGGCGGGTGGCCGTGGCGTATGCGGTGCTGATGCTCCTGGTCCACCAGGTGGTCTGGGGTGGGTACCCGGGCGCGATCACGCGCATCGTGCTGCCGATGGTGTTCGGCTTCAACGTCCTGCTCGCGCGCGAAGCCGGATGGCGATTCTGGCCCTGGTTCGTTGCCGGGAATCTTCACCTCATTCCGGCGGTCACCGTGCTCCAGATGCTGGATTGGTTCCGCTAGAGCACTCTCTGCAGGGCACGGTTCATGCTTAGCCGCTAAGCTGACGTATCCGAGGAGGTCCGCGATGTTTCCTGTCGGCGACGAGAACGTCAGAGGAGCCGGCCTGGCGTTTGTGACGATTGCGTTGATCGTGCTCAACGTTCTCGCGTTCCTCATGGAAATCAACCAGCCGTCGGACGCGGCGCTGCAGTCATTCATCGAAGCCTGGGGCGTCGTCCCGCGCGAGTTCAGCTCCGGGCGCGACCTGCCGCCAGGAATCCCGTATCCGTACTGGAGCACGCTGCTGACCTCGATGTTCCTGCACGGCGGCTGGGGCCACCTGGGCGGCAACATGCTGTTCCTGTGGATCTTTGGTGACAACATCGAGCACCGCATCGGCCACCTGAGATTCGTCCTTTTCTATCTGGCCTGTGGCATTGCGGCCGGGCTGGCGCATATCCTGTTCAACGCCGGCTCGATGGTGCCGACCGTCGGCGCATCGGGCGCGATCAGCGGAGTCATGGGCGGTTATCTGCTCATGTTTCCAAAGAACCGTGTCTACGTCCTGACGTACGGCGGCGTCGCCACGGTCCCGGCGATGTACATGCTGGGACTCTGGATCGTCGTGCAGTTCGTGAACGGCATCGGCGAAGTCGCCAACACGCCGGAGACCGGCGGGGTGGCCTACATGGCCCACATCGGCGGCTTCGTGGCGGGCCTGATCCTCGCGCCGATCCTCTCCGCCGGGCGCCGGCCTGAAATCTCCTAGTGGCCCGTCTCCGCGTGCTAGCATCATCTCTGCCCGCACAAGAGAGGTGAGCTAATGGCGCAGTACGACATGACTCCGGACACGGTTTTCACCACGCCGTACGCGTCCGAAGAACGAGTGACCGCGTTCCTCCGGAGCGTCTACGGCTGGATGAGCGCGGGGCTGGGGATCACGGCGCTGGTGGCGTACTTCGTGGCGCAGTCGCCGGCGCTCGTTGGCGCGATCGCCGGCAACCGCTTGCTCTTCTGGGGCTCTTCATCGCCCAGCTCGGCATCGTGTTCTACCTGTCCGCACGGGTGGACCGGCTCGCGGCGAACACGGCGGCGCATGCTCTTCATCGCCTACTCGGTCCTGACCGGCGTGACGTTCTCGTTCATCCTGATGGTGTTCACGCGCGAGTCCATCGCGTCCGACGTTCCTCGTGACTGCCGGCATGTTCGGCGCCATGGCCGCTGTACGGAACGACGACGAAGCGAAGCCTGGCGGGGTGGGGGCAGTTCCTCTTCATGGGCCTGATCGGCGTGGTGCTGGCGTCGATCGTCGGCATCTTCTGGCAGAATAACGCCTTCCAGTTCGTGATCGCCTTCATCGGTGTGATCGTCTTCACCGGGCTCGCGGCGTACGACGCGCAGCGCCTCAAGCAGATGGCGCTGGCGACATCCGCCGGCCAGATCGGCTCCTACGCCATCGTCGGCGCGCTCGCGCTGTACCTCGATTTCATCAACCTGTTCCTGATGCTGCTGCGCTTGATGGGCAACAGGCGGAACTGATGCAGGCCGAAGGCGCGAGGCCAGCCGGACCGGATGAAAGCCGCCCTTCTCTCGCTCGCAATCCTGCTCTCTGCCGCAGTGGGATCCATGCAGACGGCCCGGCCGCGTGCAAGAGACCTTGGCGTGCCCTTCGAGGGCACGCCGGGTCCGCTGAACGCGATCACCGACGTCGCTGGCGTTGAGGTGGGCCTCACGACGCTCATCAGCGGTGACGGACCGCTCGTCGTGGGCAAGGGCCCGGTGCGGACGGGCGTGACCGCCGTGCTCCCGCGAGGCAAGGCGAGCGACCGATCCGGTGTTGGCGGGCTGGTTCTCGCTGAACGGCAACGGCGAGATGACGGGCACGACCTGGGTCGAGGAATCCGGGTTTCTCGAGGGTCCGGTCCTCATCACGAACACGCACAGCGTCGGCATCGTTCGCGACGCGGCCATCGCAGTGGGGCCTCAAGCACGGCAAAGCGTTTCAGCCGTGGTCGCTCCCGGTCGTTGCCGAAACCTGGGACGGCTCGCTGAACGACATCAACGGCTTTCACGTGAAGCCGGAGCACGTGTTCCAGGCGCTCGATGGCGCGAAGGGCGGCCCGGTGCCGGAAGGCAACGTCGGCGGCGGCACCGGCATGGTCTGCTATCAGTTCAAGTGCGGGACGGGCACTGCCTCGCGGCGTCTGACGGGTCCGACCGGCACTACACGGTCGGCGTCCTCGTTCAGGCGAACCACGGTGGACGCTCGCAGCTGCTCGTCGCCGGCGTTCCGGTCGGCGCCGAGATTCCCATGCCGTCACGACCGGGAGGTGACGATCTCCCGGCGGACGTCGGCTCGATCATCATCGTCGTCGCGACCGACGCGCCGCTGCTTCCCCACCAGCTGAAACGGCTCGCGCGCCGCGCGGCGATGGGCCTGGCGCGCACGGGCTGCGACCTCCGGCAACGGCTCAGGCGACATCTTCATCGCGTTTTCGACGGCCAACCCCGGCGCGGCCGGCGCCGCCGACGTCGCGACGGTTCAAATGGTGTCGAACGATCGAATCAGCGCGCTCTTCTCGGCGACCGTCATGGCGACGGAGGAAGCGATCATCAACGCGCTCGTCGCCGCCGAGACGATGCGGGGGGCGAACAGCCGGGTCGTCGAAGGCTTGCCGCACGATCGGCTGCGAGAGCTGCTGAAGAAGTACGGCCGGCTCGCAAAATAACAGTGGAGCGCGGAACTTCAGTTCCGCGTCAGCGTCAGCATGTCATTGGACAAATTGAACGCCACGCTCGTCGCCGATGTGGCAAAACTCGAGCAGGAGGGACGAGCAAAAGCACCGGAACGCGTGATCGTCGGATACGTGCCGCCGTCGGCCAGGCGCGGGCCGCGGTACCGGCTGGCAGGAAGCGACCGCGAGTTCCTGCGCATGAACAGCAACAGCTACCTGTCGCTGTCGCATCATCCCGGCGTGCTGTCGACCTGCCGACGAAACGGCGCATGCGTTCGGCGCCGGCCCCGGCGCCGTGCGGTTCATCGACGGCACGGCGGCCCCGCACATCGCGCTCGAACAGCGCATCGCGCGATACGTCGACCGCCCCTCGGCCCGCGTCTTCAATTCCGCCTACACGTCGGTGCTCGGGCCTCGCCATCACGCTCGCCGGGCCCGACACGTTCTGGATCGGCGACGAGCTGAACCACAACTGCATCATCCGCGCGATGCGGATCGCGAACGTGCCGTCCGGCCAGCGGGCGATCTTCAAGCACAACGACGTCGCCGATCTCGAACGCCACCTCCAGGCGGTCCCTGCCGGAACCGGTCGCGTGATCGTGATCTTCGACGGCATCTTCAGCATGCGCGGCGACAACGCACCGCTGGACGAGATCGTCCGCGTTGCGCAACAACACGAGGATCGATTCCGTGACGGCGTCATCACCGTGATGGACGACTCGCACGGCATTGCCGCCTACGGGGCGACTGGCCGGGGCACCGAGGAACACTGCGGTGCACGGGTCGACATCTTCGTCGGCACGTTCGGCAAAGCGTTCGGTGTGAATGGAGGGTTCGTCGCCGGAAGCCCCGAGCTGATCGAAGCCGTCCGGCAGAAGGCAGATACCTACATCTACACGAACCCGCTGGGCGCCGCCGACTGCGCGGGTGCCGTGAAAGCCGTGGAGATCGCGGACGGACCGGAGGGCCGCCAGCGTCTCGCGAACCTCAAGGCCCGCACCGATCAGTTCCGATCCGGTCTGGAGAGCCTCGGCTTCGAGTCCATTCCCGGCCCGCATCCCGTCGTGCCGCTCGTCGTCCGCGACACGGGACGCGTCCGCGCGATGGTCCAGGGCCTCTACGAGCGCGGCATCCTCGCCGTCGGCCTGACGTTCCCGGTCGTGCCGAGGGGCGACGAGACCATCCGCTTCCAGATCAACGCCGCGCACACCCAGGGGGACATCGTCGACGTGCTTGGAGCCCTCAAAGCGCTTCGCCAGCCTGCCAGCTAGAGCAAGAACATATTCGCCAACCCTAAAAACAGAAAGAAACCCATGCCGTCGGTGACGAACGTCAGCATGACGCTCGAGCCTTGGGCAGGGTCGCGACCTGCGCGATGGAGGGCCAGCGGGACGAACACACCGACGAGGGCGGCGATGACCAGGTTGAGGAGCACGGCGCTCGTCATGACGATCCCGAGCGACGGCGAATGATAGACGAGGCTCGCAAAGAGTCCGACGATCGTTCCCCAGAGGCACCCATTCAGAACGCTGACGATCAGCTCCTTCCTCAACAGATACCAGCCGCTCGTGGCCGTGATCTGGTCGAGGGCCAGCCCCCGGACGACGAGCGCGACGGTCTGGTTGCCGGTGTTGCCGCCGATGCTGGCGACGATCGGCATCAGCGCCGCCAGCGCCACGAGCTGCTGAATCGTGTGTTCGAACGCGCCGATCACGCGGGATGCGATGAACGCCGTGGCCAGATTGACGGCCAGCCAGGGCCACCGGTTCCGAGCCGAGTCCCAGATCGGAGCAAAAAGATCCTCCGCCTTGCGCAGGCCCGCGAGCGCGAGCACCTCATCGCCGGATGACGCGCGGATGAAGTCCATCACCGCGTCCGCCGTGACGCGACCGACGAGCTTGCCCCGATCGTCGACGATCGGCGCTGACAGCAGGTCGTAGCGCTCGAACGCCTTGGCCACTTCCTGAGCCTCGTCGAAGGGGTGGAAACGCCGGATGTCGCTGTCCATGACCGACGTCACGGGCGATGCCGGATCGGCGATGAGCAGTACGCCCAGGCCGATCGAACCGATCAGCACGTTGCGGGAGTCGACAATGAACAGCCGGTCCGTCTGTGCCGGCAGCCGCCCCTTGCGCCGGATAATCGCAATGGCGTCCTCGACCGTCTGCGATTCACGCAGGCTCAGCGCATCCTGCATCATGAGGCGCGCGGCCGAGCTCTCCGGATACAGGCGACTCTGTTCCATCCAGGATCGGTCGCGCGCGTCGAGCAGCGCAGACACCTCCTCCACGAGGTCGTCCGGCAGCGACTCCGACAGGTACCGCGAGATCGTCGGCATCGAGCTCGCGCAGGGCCGCCACGAGCCCCGGCCGCTCGGTATGTTCGAGCAGCGACTCGCGGACGCCGAGGCTGACCTCCACGAGCGCCTGCCCCGCCTGCACGGGCTCGAGCTCGCGCCACACGACCAGCCGATCCTCGACCGGCAGCGATTCGAGGATCTGTGCAACGTCGGCCGGATGAAGGGCGCGCAGCCGCCGGTGCAGCTCGACGAGATTCTGTCGGTGCTGCATCTGCTCGAGCAGCGCGCTCTTCGGCGTCTCCTGGCGCCGCGCGACCGTTTCCAGCAGGCGATGCTTTTCCAGGAGCCGGTGCACTTCCGCAATGCTTTCCTGGAGGCGAATCTCGGAGGTTGGATCCATGACGCTCCTCGCGCGGATCAGCCTAACCCGTCAACATGTCGGCTGCGTTTCAAGCGGGAGGCTGGAAGCTGGAAGCTGAAATATACTTCGCCCCATGACCCGACTATTCCGCGCCCTGCTGCTGCTCGTTCCCGTCGCGGCGACGATCGCTTCGTTGTCCGGTCAGGCCCGCATCACGACGCCGAAGGACCAATTCGGGTTCAATCTGGGCGACGACTACCAGCTCGCCGACTACAAGCAGATCGCGGAGTACTGGCGGAAGCTCGACGCGGAGTCGGAGCGGCATGGTCGTCCAGGAGATCGGCAAGACGGCTGAGGGTCGGCCGCACCTCATGGCGATTGTCACCTCGCCCGCGAATCATCGCAGTCTGGCGCAAGTACAAGGATATCTCGCGGCGGCTGGCGCTGGCCGAGGGCCTCAGCGACGACCAGGCGCGTCAGCTCGCGAAGGAAGGCAAAGCGGTCGTCTGGATCGATGGCGGGCTGCACGCGACCGAGATGCTCGGGGCGCAGCAGCTGGCCGAGATGGTCTACCAGATGGTCAGCCGGACGGATGAGGAGACCATGCGGTTTCTCGACGATTGCATCGTCCTCTTCGTCCACGCCAACCCTGACGGCAACGATCTCGTCGCCGACTGGTACATGCGCAATGCCGATCCGTGAAGCGGAGCGCGGCGGGCCTGCCGCGCCTCTATCAGAAATACATCGGACACGACAACAATCGCGACTTCTTCGCGTCCACGCAGGCCGAGACCGAGAACATCAACCGCGTGCTCTACCACGAGTGGATGCCGCAGATTCTCTACAACCATCACCAGAGCGGCCCCCAGGGGACGGTGCGTCTGGTCGTCGCCGCAGCGCGATCCGTACAACTACAACCTCGATCCGCTGCTGATACTCGGGCTGCAGGCGCTCGGCACCCACATGCATCAGCGGCTCGCGACCGAGGGGAAGCCGGGCGCGACGATGGCGTCGGGTGGCGCGTACGACGGATGGTGGAACGGCGGCATCAGGAACACGGGCAACTTCCACAACATCATTGCGATCCTCACGGAGACGATCGGCAGCCCGACGCCGATGCGCATTCCGCTGGTCATCCAGCGGCAGCTGCCCAACCGCGATCTGCCCTACCCGATTGCGCCGCAGGAGTGGCGGTTCCGGCAGTCGGTCGACTACTCGATCTCGTTCAACCGCGCGGTCATCGACTACGCGTCGCGCAACCGGGAGCACCTGCTCTACAACATCTACAAGATGGGGCGACGGGCGATCGAGCGCGGGAGCCAGGACACACTGGACGCCGTCGCCGAATCGGTACGCGGCGGTCGCGGAGAAGATGGGAGCCGCGGGCGGCGGGCGTGGCGGTGGCGCGTCAGCCGAGCGTGACGCGGAGATCTGGGCCGCGCTCCGCAAGCCGGAGGATCGGGATCCGCGCGGCTACATCATCCCGTCGAACCAGCCGGACTTCCTGACGGCGATCAAGTTCATCAACGCGCTGCGCGAGGTCAACGTCACCGTCCAGCGCGCGACGAAGGAGTTCGAGGTTGCCGGCAAGCGGTACCCGGCCGGCTCGTTCGTCGTCATGACGGCGCAGGCGTTCCGGCCGCACGTGCTCGACATGTTCGAGCCGCAGGATCACCCGAACGTGATTGCGTACCCAGGCGCGCCGCCAACGCCGCCCTACGACAACGCCGGCTGGACGCTCGCGTTTCAGATGGGCGTGCGCTTCGACCGCATTCTCGAGCCGTTCTCCGGACCATTCGAGAAAGTCGACGACTGGAACGTGAAGCCACCTGCCGGAAGCGTGGCGACTGGCGCGTCGGGCGCCGGCTACTCGTTGAGCCGAACGACGAACGATGCTTGTCGCGCGGTGAATCGTCTGCTCGCAGCCGGGGAGCGGGTAATGGCGACCGGCGACGCGTTCTTCGTTGTCACGTCGGCCACGTCGACACAGACCGTGGACCGGCTGCAGAAGATCGCCGCGGATCTCGGCGTGAGCTTCGCGCGGGCGGCCGCTTGCGCCGCCGGCGGCAGCAACGCTTCGCGCGCCGCGCGATCGGCCTCTGGGATCAGTACGGGGGCTCGATGGAGTCCGGATGGACGCGATGGATCCTCGAACAGTTCGAGTTTCGATTCGAGCGCGTCTACGCGCCCAAGCTCGACGCCGGCGGATTGAATGCCTCCTACGATGTGCTGATCTTCCCCAACGGCGGTATCCCGTCGGCGCAGGGTGGCGGCCGAGGTGGGCGTGGCGGCGGCGGGCGCGGCGGCGGACCCGACCCGTCTGACATCCCGGCCGAATATCGATCGCAGCTGGGTCGAGTTACCGGTGAAACGACGATTCCGAAACTGCGGCAGTTCGTCGAGGCGGGCGGCACGATTATCGCCATTGGCGACTCGGCGATGAACCTCGCGAGTCAGCTGAACCTGCCCGTCGAAGACCATCTGGTCGAGAACGGAGCGTCGCTGCCACGCGAAAAGTTCTTCGTGCCCGGATCGGTGCTGTCCGCGAAAATCGACGTCCGCAATCCGATCGCGGCGGGCATGAACGAGCGCACGGATGTCTTCTTCGACAACAGCCCGGTCTTCAAGCTCGGGACGGGCGCAGCCGCAGCGGGCCTGCAGTCAATCGCGTGGTTCGACAGCCCGACACCGTTGAGGAGCGGCTGGGCGTGGGGTCAGAAGTCCCTCAACGGCGGCGTCATTGCCATCGAAGCAAAGCTGGGCAAGGGGACGGTGCTGCTCTACGGCCCCGAGATCCTGCAGCGCGCGCAGCCACACGGTACGTTCAAGCTGCTGTTCAACGGGATTTACGCAAGCGTCGCCCGATAGTTCTCGAGCGTGGGGACATCCCCGCGATCACGCGGTCGAGCTGTTCGCGATGCCGGCTGTCCGTCGCGCCAGCGCGAATCTTCTTCAACGCGTCGAGGTGGGCCGTCTCCAGCGCGCGCGGCGCGTCCGTCTTGATGTCCGGCTCGATGCCCGTGCCTTCCCAGTTGGTCTTCGTGATCGGATTGATCGCGCGGCCGGCAGGAACCCAGATCCCGAAGTGATCGCTGATCCGGCGGACGCCGCCAGGGTGCGCACCGCCGCCCGTCGTTTCGCCGACGATCGTGGCGCGCTTGAGCGTCTTCAGGTTGTAGGTGAATTCTTCGGCAGCCGAGAAGGTCCGCACGCTCGTGAGCACGTACACGGGCTTGTCTTTCCCGTAGCGCCGGCCCTGCACCTGCGGAGACGTCCAGAACTGACGCGTCTCGTTGCTCTCGCGCCAGTAGAAGTCGTTCAGATGCACGACGTCGTCGAACAGGTAGCCCGAGATAATGCCGATCATCGCCGGCGATCCACCGCCGTTCTGCCTGAGATCGAAGATGAGCGCGTCGGTCCCGGCGAGGAAGTTCATGGCCGCGACCGCGGTCTCACCCGCTTCGGGTGACCCGCTGAAGCCGCGCAGGTCGACAGAGCCGACGTTGCCGTCCAGCCGCTCCACGCGTTGGAATCCGAAGTTCCGCCGGCGCTCCTCGGCGATCCCACGCGCTCGGTCCTCCGGCGAGGGTGCGGCGCGGAACGCGGGAAACGGTTCGGCACTGTAGATCACGCGGAGGTGCTTGTCGTGGCTGACCTCCTGCAGGTTCTTCGTCAGCGTGTCGGCAAACGTCCTGGCGCTGGTAATGCTGTCGTACTCCTTCTTCTGGGCGCGGGCACGGATGGCCTCCGCCATCTTCTCGGCCGTTTCGGGAAAGACGTACGCGGTTTTCAGGTGGTTGACGGCACCGTCGATCACCGACCCGCGCACCGCCGCGTCGATCGTCGTGTCCGGTCCGGGCGGCTCCTGCTGCGCTCGGGCGATCGCGAGGACCGCGACCACCGCGCCTGCAACGACGACCGTGGTGGCGATCGATCGCTTCGTTGTCGTTATCGTGATCATGCTCCTGCTCCTGATCATGCTCCTGGCGAATCCTATCCTTAATATTCCCCGCCTGGTCGGCAAAGTTGGCCGTAATGGGCGGGCCAGTGGCAACATTGGGGGGACGTGCGCGAAGAGATACCACCGGCGCTGCGTGTGATTGGCGTGCCCGGCATGCCCGATGTCGCCCCGGGAGACGATCTGGCCGGGCTGACCGTTGCCGCCGTCGACAAGGCCGGGGTCCGCGTCGACGCCGGCGATGTCGTGGTTTTCACCCAGAAGATCGTCTCGAAGGCGGAGGACCGGCTCGTCCGGCTCGACGCACTGACGCCCTCGACGCTCGCGCGCGACTGGGCGGACGCCTGGGGAAAAGACCCCCGGGTCGTCGAGCTCGTGCTGCAGGAGTCCGTCCGGATCGTGCGCATGGCACGCGGGGTCATCATCGCGGAAACCCGGCATGGGTTCGTCTGCGCGAATGCCGGGGTCGACACCTCGAACCTGCAGCCCGGCCTCGCCGCGCGGCTGCCGAAGGATCCCGATGCGTCGGCGCGGCGGCTGTGCCTCGATCTGAGGGCGGCGTGGCAGACACCGGTTGGCGTCGTCATCTCCGACACGTTCGGCCGTCCCTGGCGCGAGGGCCAGACGAACGTCGCGATCGGCGTCTCCGGGATGCGCGCGATTCTCGACTACCGTGGCTGCGTCGATACCGGAGGTCAGAAGCTGCAGGCGACGGCAATCGCCGTCGCCGACGAGATCGCGGCCGCCGCCGAACTCGTCATGGGAAAGACGCGACGCGTCCCCGTCGCGATCGTCCAGGGAACCGGCCTTGGCGACGCAGACCCCGAGCACGGTTCGGCTCGCGACTTACTGCGGCGCAGCGATGAGGATCTCTTCCGATGATCCCGGCCGCGCTGGTCAAGGTGCTCCGGAGCCGCGCGCTCGCGGTCGCCATCACCCTCGCGATCCTCTTCTTTCTCGTGCGTCGTTTTCCAGTCGACCGGCTCCTCGCCGCGCTGCAAGAGGCGGACTACCGTCTGTTCTTCGCGGCGATGATCCCGAACACACTCTTCTACTACTGCTGGGACACGCTGGTGCTGACGACGGTCGTGCGGTGGTTTCACGGGCCGGTCCGGTACCGCGATCTCCTGCCCGTGCGCGCTGCGTCGTACGTCGTGGCGTTCTTCAACACCAATCTGGGACGAGGCGCGCTGGCGGCGTTCCTCAGCCGCAGGCTGAACGCGCCGTTCCTGCAGCTGGGGAGCACGGTGCTGTTTCTCGTGTTCACCGAGTTCCTCCACCTCATCGCCTGGGCGACGATCGGGATCCTTCAGATTCACACGGAGGTGCGTCGCGAGCTGTTGTGGGTGCCGCCGGCGGTGGTGCTGATCTGGCTTGCGGTGTTCCTGTACGCGCGCGCGGGCGCGGGACCGCCCTCGATTCGCTGGCTGCTGGCGCCGCGCGAGTGGGCGCTGATGCGGACGTTCCGTCTCGCGCCCGCGCGGCGCTACGCGCAGGTCATCCTGCTGCGCGCGCCGATGTTCTTCGTGTCACTGTGCCTGCACGCGGTGGCCGCGCGCGCGTTCGGGCTGACGGTCCCGTTCGCCCACCTGCTGGCCTTCCTGCCGGTGATCTTCATGGTCGCGGCGCTGCCGATCACGATCGCGCGGCTCGGCACGACGCAGGCGGCGTGGGTGTTCTTCTTTGGCGGCTTCGCCGACACCCCGCGCCTGCTCGCGTTCAGCCTCGCGGCGCACCTGACGTTCGTCGTCACGCGCGGCCTGCTGGGGCTCGCGTTCCTTCCGCGCGCATACTCGGATCTCGTCAATCCAGGCCCGCCGCCCCTGCCACACAAGGCCTAGGGAATACCGTCAACTCCCGAACGACTGGATGCTCTCCGGTCGAATCTTGTAGAGCACGCGTACTTCTCCAGGCTGGCGAAACGGATACGTGTCCTTGCCGAGATACTTCTTCGCCATGAGATCGATGTGCGCGTCGGCGCCCTGCTCGGTGACGTCGACCACTCGCCCCCGGACCTGGAGATAGCGGTACGGGTTCGCGGGATCGCTGATCGAGAGCGCGACGCGAGGCTCGCGGCGCATGTTGCGATCCTTCACGCGGCCCTTGGCGCTGTTGACGACGATCAGGTCGTTCTGGAGATCGACCCAGACCGGCGTCACCTGCGGGCTGCCGTCGGCCATCAGCGTCGCGAGGCTTCCGAAGGCGGGCTTGGTGAACAGGTCGCGATAGACATCAGGTATTTCGGCCATACTGCCTCCTATGCATATTGGAATTATGGGCGGAACCGGTCCCGAAGGGCGAGGGCTTGCCACGCGCCTCGGTCTTGCCGGCATTCCAGCCTTCGTCGGATCGCGCGAGATCGATCGCGCGCGCGAGGCGGTGGCGAAGATTCGCACGGCCGGCGTCACCATCATCGAGGCGGCGAGCAACGACGAGGTGGCCGAACGATGCGATCTGGTGTTCCTGGCGGTGCCCTTCGCGCGGGCGGCCGACGTGGTCGACGCCCACCGCGACCGCTTCCGGTCGCGAGCGGTCGTCGTTGACCTCACCGTGCCGCTCGAGTTCGTCGACGGCGTTCCCCGATTCATCGAGATGCCGGAAGGCTCCGCCGCCGAGCACCTTCGCGCCCGGCTCCCGCCCACGGTTCGTCTGGCCGCGGCGCTCAAGACCATCCCGGCGTCGGTGCTCGGAAAAGTCGAGGTGGCGCTCGACTGCGATGAGTTCGTCTGCGGCGACTCGCCCCAGTCGCGTGCGGCCGTCATCGACACGCTCGGACGGATTCCCGGTCTGCGGCTGCTCGACGTCGGGGGGCTGGAAGCGTCCCGCTCGATCGAGCGCATGACGCTGCTGGCCGTCCAAATCAACAAGCGCTACAAGATCCGCACTGCGCGTTTTCGCGTCGTGGGTCTGTAGAGTCCCCCCCGCCCGCGGGCTCGAGGGTGTTCATTCGGATCCGTCGGCGCGGCCAACGGTGACAAAGCGCTCGTCCTCGTCGCCTGCAACACGAACGAGCCATGGATTGCAGCAGACCTCGCAGTCCTGGACGAAACTACCCTCGACGTCTGGCTCGATCCCAATCTCGATCTCTTCGCCGCAGTACGGACACGTCACCACAAACTCGGTTTCCATGTGTCGGTGCCGATCTCTACACCTTTCCCGCGCGATCCACGGCTCGATTGTACTTCCCGAACGTCGGAATGCGGGATAATCGCCTGTGCCTTTCACTCATCTGAAGCTCCATCCCGCTCTGCTCAAGGGCATCAAAGAGCTCGGCTTCGTGCGGCCCACTCCGATTCAGTCGGAAGCGATACCGCCGGCGATGTCCGGGCGTGACGTCATCGCGTGCGCACAGACAGGGAGCGGAAAGACCGCGGCGTTCCTCCTGCCGATCGTGCATCACCTCATCGACAAGCCCCGCCGGACCACACGCGCGCTCGTGCTGGCGCCGACCCGCGAGCTGGCGGCTCAGATCCTCGACGATCTCAATGCGCTGGCCGTGCACACGCCGATCACGGGCGCTGCCGTCTACGGCGGCGTCGGCATGGGACCGCAGGAGCACGCGTTCCGGAGCGGCGTCGACGTCATCATCGCGACGCCGGGCCGCCTGCTCGATCATCTGCGTTCGCGCTACGTCAAGCTGGCTCAGATCGAGTATCTGGTGCTGGACGAGGCGGATCGCATGCTGGACATGGGGTTCCTCCCGCAGATCCGGCGCATCCTCGGGCACCTGCCCACCCGGCGTCAGACGCTGTTCTTCAGCGCAACGATCCCTCCACCGATTTCGACGCTGGCGGGAGAGATGCTGCGCAACCCCGCGACGATCCAGATGCAGCGCCAGTCAGCGCCAGCGGGCGGCATCACCCAGGCGGTCTATCCGGTGCCGCAGGAACTCAAGACGTCGCTGGTCGTCCATCTGCTGACCAATCGAACGATGACGCAGGCGCTGGTGTTCACGCGCACGAAGCACCGGGCGAACCGGCTGGCGGATGCGCTCGTCCGCGGCGGCATCAGGGCCGAGCGCATTCACGGGAATCGATCGCAGTCGCAGCGAACGGCCGCGCTCGACGGCTTCAAGGCGGGGCGCTTTCCCGTCCTCGTCGCGACCGACATCGCGGCGCGCGGCATCGACGTCGATGCCCTCGGCCACGTCGTCAACTTCGACGTGCCGCAGGCTCCGGACGACTACATTCATCGGGTTGGACGTACGGGGCGCGCCGAGGCGACCGGCGAAGCGTTCACGCTGGTCTCGCCCGACGAGGAGGGATCGCTGCGGGACATCGAACGGGCGCTCGGCCGGCGGCTCCCGCGCGTGACGGTGCCGGATTTCGATTACGCGGCGCGCCCGAAAGGCAAGCTGGAAGTGCCGCTCGCGCAGCGCATCGCGGAGATTCGCGCCCGCAAGCGTGAGGAGCGCGCGCGACAGCAGGTGAACGCCGCGCGACGCTCGGTGGCACAGCGCGGGGCCCCGCAACCCGCCGTCGAGCGGGACAGCGAGCGACGATACTCGGGCAGGAGACGACGTCGGGGGCGGTAGATTCCGAGACTCCGCGGTGATGTGAAGCGGACTACGCGGGTTCCAGGCGTTTCGCCCGCGCGGTTTTCTTCACGCGGGTAGGCGTCTTGACCACGGGCTCGTCCAGCGCCGTGAGGGCGATGCGCCGCTTCGAGACTTCCACCTTCAGGCTGCGGGCGATGCTGTTGCTCGGGTTGATCAGCAGCACGGAGTCGAGCGCGCCCGTGGCTTCGTCCAGCAGGCCGCTTTCCAGGTAGCAGCGCGACAGCCGCGTCCAGGCGCCTTCGTTGGCGGGCGCGAGGCGCGTCAGTTCGAGGTTCGTCGCGAGCGAGGTCGGGCCGAAGTCAGCGCTCGTCGCGTAGTCGATGGCGAGGCGCTGCAGCTGGTCGATTGAAGAATCCATACATATAGAGTATCAGGCTGCGGCCCGTATGCCTAACCGCGGCATCTGGTTCCTTATAATGCCCGCATGCGTGCATCACCAGCGGCGCAGACGCTCCTCGCCTCCATCCTGATCCTCTCGGCAGGCCTCAGTACAACGCCGACCCACTCGCGCGAGGTTCAGAATCCGCCCGCCGGCCAGCAACCCAGCGGGCGAACGAACGTCGGCGCGCCGCAGGAAATCCTGCTCTGGGAGACCGGCGCGCCCGGCGCGCTCGGCAACGCCGACTCGGACAAACCGAGCATCACGGTCTATCCCGCCAGCCGGCGCGCGAACGGCACGGCGGTCATCGTCGCACCGGGCGGCGGCTACACCAATCTGGCGATCGACCACGAGGGTCGTCAGGTCGCGTCATGGTTCAACGCGATGGGCGTCACGGCGGTCGTGCTCAAGTACCGGCTCGGTCCCCGGTATCACCATCCCATCGAGCTCGGTGATGCACAGCGCGCGATTCGAATGGTTCGCGCCCGCGCGCAGGAGTTCGCGATCGCGCCGGGGCGCATCGGCATGATGGGCTTTTCGGCAGGCGGCCATCTGACCGCCACGGCGGGAACTCGTTTCGACGACGGCGTGCGTGATGCGGCGGACGCGGTCGATCGCGCGAGCAGCCGTCCAGACTTCCTGGTCCTTGCCTACCCGGTGATCTCGTTCGATCCCGAGATCGCGCACGCGGGCTCGGCACGCAACCTGCTCGGAGAGAACCCCGATCGAAAGCTGCTCGACGAGATGTCCGCCGAACGTCACGTCAGCGACCGGACACCGCCGACGTTCCTGTTCCACACGACAGCGGACGCAAGCGTCCCGGTCGAGAACAGCATCCGGTTCTACCTGGCGCTGCGCAAGGCCAGGGTCCCCGCCGAGATGCACGTCTTCGAGAACGGGCCGCATGGGATCGGCCTGGCGCTGGAAGATGCCGCGCTCGCCACCTGGCCGACGCTGCTGGCGAACTGGCTGAGGGCCAGGGGACTCCTGGCCAAGGCGGGCTGAGGGTCAGTCGTCCCACATGGAACGGCGCGCCATCCCCTGACGTAGACTCACGTCGATGTCCAACCTCGCTTCGGATCTCCGCTATGCGTGCCGGGTCCTCCTCAAGAACCCACGGTTCAGCATCGTCGCTGTTGCCGCGCTGACGCTTGGAATCGGGGCGAACACCGCGATTTTCTCGGTCGTCAACGCCGTGCTGCTGCGACCCCTTCCCTTCCCCGAGCCGGATCGCCTCGTGCAGGCCTGTCGTCAGTTCCAGAACGGACGAGGCTGCGCGATCTCGATCCCGAAGTTCATGGCGTGGCGCCCCGCCCAGGCGTTCGAGAGCATCGCCGCATACGACTTTGCCGGACCGGGCATGAACCTTGGCGGTGGCGATCGGCCGGAGCAGGTCCGCGGGATCCACGTCAGCGCCGACTATTTTCGCGTCTTCGGTGCGTCGACCGCCGTCGGGCGGACGTTTTCGACCGATGAGGATCTGCCCGGCGGGCCCAGCCTCGTCGTGCTCACCCATCACCTCTGGTCTTCTCGGTTTGGCGCCGATCCGGGAATTGTCGGCCGCGCGATCGCCATCAACGGCGATCCGCACGTCGTCATCGGCGTTCTCAGGCCGGGACCTGTCGCCGTCCGGAACACGGATCTCTTCCTGGCCTTGAAGGCGGATCCGGCGAGCACGAACCAGGGTAACTTTCTCACCGTGGCGGCGCGGTTGAGACCCGGGGTCAACCTCGAGCAGGCTCGCGCGGAGATCAAGATCCTCGGCGACCGGTTCCGCAAAGACAACCCGCGATGGATGAGCGAAACCGAGCAGGCGACCGTCCTGCCGATGCAGGACCTGATCGTGGAGGACATCCGACCTGCGCTGCTGATCCTGCTTGGCGCGGTCGGCCTCGTGCTGCTCATCGCGTGCGCGAACGTCGCCAGCCTGCTGCTCGCGCGTTCCGCAGGACGTCAGAAGGAAGTCGCCCTTCGAGGCGCGATCGGCGCCAGGCGCGGCGTCATCATCCGCCAACTCCTGGTCGAGAGCCTGCTGCTGGCGGGATTGGGCGCGGTCCTGGGACTGATTGCGGGAGTGGCCGGAGCACGGGCGCTCCTTGCGCTCAGCCCGGGAGATCTGCCGCGCGCCAGCGAGCTCGCCCAGGCGCCGCTCACCGGCGCGATTCTCGACTGGCGTCTGCTCGGCTTCACGCTGCTGTTGTCGCTGGGCACCGGGTTGCTCTTCGGCCTGGCGCCCGCGCTGCACCTTGCCCGCACCGATCTCGGGGTGACCCTCAAGGAAGGTGGCGGCCGCGGCTCGAGCGGCACGCGCGCCGCGCGGACGCGTGGCGCGCTCGTCGTCGCGGAGATCGCGCTCGCGCTGGTACTGCTCGTCGGCGCGACGCTCCTCATCCGAACGTTCGTCGGCCTTCGCCAGGTGCAACCAGGCTTCGATCCGCAGAACGTGCTCACGCTGCAGACTTCGCTCGCAGGCACGCAAGTACTCATCGACTCGGGAGGTGGACCGACTGACTCAGGAGGTCACGCGGCGGATCAACGCCATCCCCGGAGTCATCGCGTCGGCGTCCGCCATCAACCTCCCGACCGAAGGCGGGCCGGACCTCCCGTTCGCGATCGAAGGGCGCGCGTTCGAGAAGAACGCGATCTATCACGGCGACGAGCAGTTTCGGACGATCTCGCCCGACTATTTCAAGGCGCTGTCGATTCCGCTCGTACGGGGGCGGTTCTTCACGATTCGCGACGTGACGGGCTCGACACCGTCGCTCATCATCAATGCGGCGCTGGCCAAGAAGTTCTGGCCGGACGCGGATCCGCTCGGCCAGCGCATCACGATCGGCAGAGGCCTTGGTCCCGAGTTCGAGGACGCCACCCGGGAGATCGTCGGGATCGTCGGCGACGTCCGTGAACAGGGACTGGGCCAGCCGGCGCCCCCCATCCTCTATATTCCGAGCGGTCAGGCGTCCGACGGCCTGACGCGGCTCGGCAACTCCCTGATACCGATTTCGTGGCTCGTACGCGCGTCCGCCATACCCGCGTCGCTGACGGCCCAGGTCCAGAAGGAATTCCTGGCCGTCGATCCGCTGCTCGCCATCGCGCACGTGAGGACGATGGAACAGGTGATGGCGGAGTCGATCGCGCAACAGAACTTCAACATGCTGTTGCTGACGATCTTCGGGATCATCGCGCTGGCGCTGGCTGCCATCGGCATCTACGGCCTGATGTCGTACTCGGTCGAACAGAGCACGCACGACATCGGCGTACGGGTCGCGCTCGGCGCCGACCGGCGCGACATCCTGTCGCTCGTCGTCTGGCGTGGCATGCGCCTGGCGGCTATCGGTCTGGTGCTCGGTGTCGCCGCCGCGGCCGGCGCCGTCCGAGTGCTGGCCAGGATGCTCTTCGGCGTGAACCCGCTCGACCCCGCGACGTTCGCGATCGTCGTCTTGACGCTCGGCCTGACGGCGCTGCTCGCGTGTTATCTGCCGGCGCGCCGCGCGATGCGCGTCGATCCGATCGTGGCACTACGGCATGAGTAGCCCGGCCAGGCCGAGGCTCGGTGTCGCGAACGCGCACCTGTTCGTCGTTTGTGTCGCCCTCTCATCAGCGTTGCTCGCACAGGCTGGCTGCGCGAGCCGCTGACGATCATGTCCTTCAACATCCGCTACGGTACGGCGAAGGACGGCGAGAACAACTGGACCGCCCGGCGGCAACTGCTCTTCGACGTCGTCCGCGAGCAGGACGCGGACCTGGTGGGACTGCAGGAGGCGCTCGCGTTTCAGATCGACGAGATCGTCGCGGCGGCGCCACAATACGCCGTCGTGGGCGTCGGGCGAGACGATGGCGCGATGGCCGGAGAGTTCTCGGCGATCCTGTTCAGGAAGGACCGTCTGCGCGTCGCGGAGGCGGGCACGTTCTGGTTCTCCGACACGCCGACGGTCGTGGCCTCGAAGTCGTGGGGCAACAACATCACGCGCATCTGCACCTGGGCGAGATTCGTCGACCGCGACGGACGAGGATTCTGGCAGTTCAACGTCCACCTGGACCACGAGTCGCAGCCGTCGCGCGAGCGCAGCACGCAGCTCCTGCGCCAGCGTATCGACGAACGCTCGTTCCGGAGCGAGCCGGTCATCGTCACTGGCGACTTCAACGTGGGAGAGAACAACCCCGCGCTGGTCGCGCTCGTCGGGCGCGTGCGAGCCGAGCCGCCGATCGTCGAGCCCGCGCCGTTCGTCGACACTTACCGCGTGCGGCATCCGGACGAGCGCACCGCGGGGACGTTCACGGGATTCAAGTTCGGCCAGACTGGCGGTGACAAGATCGATTACGTGCTGGTCGAGCCCGGCACCGAGGTCCTGAGCGCGGATATCGTGCGTTCCAGCCGGAACGATCGGTATCCTTCGGATCATTTTCCTGTCGTCGCGCGCGTCAGGCTGGCACGGTGAGGCAGAAGAAGGCTGACCACGGCCGGCACGACGCCTAAACCGTCGAACGGGAGAGGACATGGCCGTACGAGCACGTTTCGGACTGGCAGGTCTTCCGGGTGTGCTGCTGACAATCGCCGGCGTCCACGGTCAGCAGCCGCCACAGACGCCGAATCCGTCGGGGCTCATCGTCGGTCAGGTCGTGGACGCCGCGACCGGGAAGCCAATGGGCGGCGCCATCGTGACCATCGGGCCTTCGCCGGCTCCACCACCGCGCATCCTCACCGGCGCGGATGGACGGTTCGTGTTCCGCGATCTTCCACGCGGGAGCTTCAGCGTCTCGGCAACCAAGCCAGGCTACGCCGAGGGCTCGTACGGCCGACGCCGCCCGGAAGGTCTGTCACAGCAGATTACGCTGGCCGACGCTGAACGCTTTGGCGACGCGTCCATCCGCATGTGGAAGCTTGGCGCCATCTCCGGAACAGTCGTGGACGAGGCGGGTGAGCCGCTCGTCGGCGTGCAGATTCGCGGGTTTCGTCGAGCCCTGACCGGCCGGCGCCGGTTCTTCAATACTGCGACTACAGCGACCGACGACCGCGGCGTATACCGGCTGGGCAACCTGCACCCCGGGTGAATACGTCGTCGCGGCAGCGTCCCGACAGGTCGCACTTCCCCTCGCGATGGCAATGTCGGGAGAACTCCGCAGCGCGACGCCAATCCTGCCGGGAACGCCGTCGTCAATCCTGATTGGCGATGTCGTGTACGGGCTGGATCCAGCTCGCCCCGTCCCTCCACCGATAACCGGTGGCCGGCTGTTCGTGTATCCAACGACGTTCCACCCCGCCGCCGCCGCGTTGGCGCAGGCGACGACGATGACCGTTGCGTCTGGGGAAGAGCGGAACGCGATCGACCTGCAGCTTCAGCCCGTGCCGTCGGTTCGGGTATCGGGCACGGTCATCGGGCCCGAGGGTCAACCACCGGTGGGTGTTCAACTGCTGCCGGCGAGCGTCGATGAGATCGCGCTGGAGCTGGACACACCCGCAGCGATGACCGATCGGAACGGTGCGTTCACGTTTCCCGCGGTCCCTTCGGTCCGTACTCTCTGCGCTGCCTGTTGACAGAACTGCCGCTGACGGTCGGCACGGCGGACATCGACGGTTTGGCTGTTGTGTTGCAGAAGGGACTCCGGATCAGCGGCCGCATGGAGTTCGACGGCTCGGCGGAAAAGCCCCAATCGGCACGTCTGGAGCAGATCACTGTCGTGATCGAGCCCTTGCACGAAACGCCCACTGCCGGGATTGCACTCCGGCCCCGCGTCGACGGCAGCGGCCAGTTCACGACCGCCGCTCTTCCACCGGGCAAGTACTTCGTGCGCATAGGCGCCTCGCCCACCGGCTGGATGTTCAAGTCGGCGATGCACGAGGGGCGTGACGTCTCCGAAACACCTCTCGAATTGAAGGACGGCGATGTCTCCAGCCTGGCGATCAATTTCACCGATCGCTGGACCGGCCTCAGCGGCACCGTCCACTCGTCGACGGGACAGGGCGACGCCGACGCGATCGTGCTGGTCTTCCCCACGGACCCGCAGGCGTGGACGAATCTCAGCATGAGCCCGCGTCGGGTGCGCAGCGCGCGCACGACAAAGAGCGGCGAGTACAAGCTCATCTCGCTGCCGCCTGGCGACTACTACGTGGTCGCGCTGCCGGACGAGCAGGCGGCCGATTGGCAGGACCCGAAGTTCATGGAGATGCTCGCCCGCGTCGCGACGGTCGTCACGATCGGCGAAGGCGAGCACCGGACGCAGGAACTGCGCACGCGCGAGGTGCGATGATGGCCGCGAGGATCGCTCTGCTTCTGGCGGCCTGGGCGCTTGCGGCGCCCGCTCTGGCTCAGCCACCGCCACGTGACGTCGGTCGCACACCGCCGGCCGGCACAGCCAGTATCACCGGGGTCGTCGTGTCCGATGAACGCCAGCCGAAGCCGCTTCGGCGCGCGCGAGTGATGCTCAACGGGCCCCAACTGCAGGTCGGCCGCACGGTCATTTCCAATGACGATGGCACATTCGCGTTCGAGCGGCTGCCGGCAGGACTCTACACGGTAGGCGCCGCGAAGCAAGCGTACGTCACCATGAACTACGGCGCGAGGCGCACGGGCCGCGCCGGAACGAGCGTGGTGCTCGGCGACGGTGAATCGCGCAGCCTCACGCTGCGTCTGCCTCGCGGCGCCGTCATCGCCGGAGTGGTGACGGACGAACAGGGCATGCCGGCGGCCGGCGTCGCGGTGAGCGCGATGACCTACAGGTTCGTGGGTGGTGAACGTCGGCTGGTGCCGGCTGGCCTGACGACATCGCCGAGTGACGACCGGGGAGCGTATCGCATCTTCGGACTGCCAGCGGGCGAATACGTCATCATCGCGCAGGTGCGACAGACAGGGCCGCAGACCGGCGCCCTGCAGGTGCTTTCCGCGGAAGAAGTGCGCCGCGCGCTCGCGGCGGTGCGCGACCCGAGCGCGCAACTGGCACGACCGGGGACCGCGCCGTCTGCGGCGTCGGACGAACCGCGGCGCACGGTGGCCCTTGCGCCGGTGTTCTATCCCGGTACCCCCGTAGCGACGCAGGCCATGATGCTGAGGGTCGGTGCCGGAGAAGAACGCGCGGCTGTGGACTTCCAGTTTCACTCCATCGCCACGTCCACGGTGTCGGGCACCGTCTCTTCACCTGGCGACACACGGACACCGTCGGTCACGCTTACTCGGAGCGGCGAGATCACCATCGAGGGTTACAGGGGCGCCCGAAGCGCAGCCATAGATGGCGGGTTCAGGTTCACGGGCGTTCCGCCGGGGCAGTACACCATCATCGCTCGAGGTGGTTCCCAGACCGAGCGCCCATCGGACACACCGCCAGCCGCCACCGGCGCGCAGACACTCTGGGCAGCAACAGACATCCTCGTTGACGGCCAGGACATCACGGACATCGCGCTGACGCTGCAGCCAGGTCTCACGATTTCAGGACGCGTCGAGTTCGAAGGGACGAAACCGCCGCCGGAGATGACACGACTGCGGGTGCCGCTTCCCGGCATGCTGGCGGGCGGGAGCATCATGTTCCCGCTGCCGCCAGTGCAGTTCGAACCGGGCGGCCGATTCAGCGTCACAGGCATCATCCCCGGAAAGTACGAGTCTGGGACCCCAAGTCTGGCTGTGCGCTCGCCGCTGGGCGGTTGGTGGCTGAAATCGATCGTCGTAAACGGCCGCGACCTCCTGGACGGCCCGCTCGAGCTGCGGCAAAGCGCTGACGACGCGCTCGTGACGTTTTCCAATCGAGCAAACGAGCTCGGCGGCCGGGTGACGGACGCCGGCGGGAATCCAGTGACGGATCGCTTCGTCGTCGTCTTCGGCACCGATAAGACGGCCTGGTTTTTCAACTCACGACGCGTCGCCGGGATCCGTCCGGACTCGCAGGGCCGGTACACGATCAGCAACCTCCCTCCGGGAGAGTATTTCGTCGGAGCGTTCGAGGACGTCGAGCAGGGCGAGTGGTTCGATCCGGCGGTGTTGCAGCGGCTGATTGCCGACGCGGGCCGAATCACGCTCGGCGAATACGAAAAGAAGAAACAGGATATCGTCGTCGGACGATAGATCAGTACGCCATCGCGTAGCAGTCGCGCCGCGGATCGGCGCCCGCGAGTCGACTGCCGGTCCGCGGGTCGATCATCACCGCAGTCGCGCAGCCGGAAATCGACACGGGCGGCACGACCCTGACGTCGTGACCGCGCCCGCGCAGATCGCGCACGACCTCTTCAGGGATGCCACCCTCGACATCCAGGCGATTGGGTTCGATCCGGTGCGGCCAGAACGATCCGAGGAAATGATGCGTCTGGATCCGTGGCCACTCGAACGCGGTGTGCAGGTTCGGATACCACTTGTCCTCGAACTCGAGGACGTTCAGCATCGCCTGCAGGATGGTCTGTTCCTGATTGTCGCCACCGGGCGTCCCGATGGCGAGAAACGGCCGGCCGTCCTTGGCGACGATTCCGGGCGTCAGCGTGTAGCGGGGCCGCGAACGGGGTCGGAGCTGCGCCGCGCGCGATTTGTCGAGCCAGAACTGCTCGCCACGAGTCGACAGACCGATCCCGGTCTTGCCGAGGATGACACCGCCCGTAATCCAGCCGCCGCTCGGCGTCGCGTCGAACACGTTGCCGTCCTTGTCGATGACGGCCATGTGCGTCGTGTCCTTGAGGCTCGGGTCGGGACCGGACCAGTCGATCGGCGGCTGGGACGTCGCGGAGCGGCCGGCGATCCAGAAGGGCCACTCGCGGACGTCGCGGTCGAAGGGCAGCGGATCACCAGCCATCTGGACCGTCGACGCGCGCGCCATGTCGATCGTCGACGCGCGCGACTTCGCGTAGTCCTTCGAGAGCAGGCCGGTCGCCGGCACTTTCACGAACGTCGGATCCGCGTAGTAGCTGTCCCGATCCGCGTACGCCAGCTTCATCGCCTCGGTGAGGACGTGAAGGTAGTCCGCGCTGTTGTGCCCGGCTTTCTTGAGATCGTAGTTCTCGAGGATGTTGAGCGACTGCAGCAGCGCCGGACCCTGGCTGTTGAAGGCCTGTTTGTAAACCGTGTATCCCCTGTAGGTGATCGACGCCGGCTCCTCGATGCGCGCGAAGAACTCCGCGAAGTCGCTTTCGTCGAAGGGTGCGCCGTGACCTTTCAGGAACGCCACGATCTCGCGCGCGATGTCCCCCTTGTAGAAGCGGTCGCGTGCGGCCGCGACCGCTGCCGCGCGCCCGCGACGCTTCGCTCCCCTCTCCGCTTCGACCATCTTCGTCAAGGTCGCGGCGAGGTCGGGCAGGCGAATCGTATCGCCCGCCTTGTAGAACGTGCCGTCGCTCTTCAGCCACGTGCGTGCGTTGTCCGGCCACGACTCGAAGAACTTGCGCTGCCGCTCGATGGTCGCCACCGTTCGCGGGCGAAGCGGGAATCCGTCCCTCGCGTACTCGATCGCGCGCGCCGCGACGTCCTCGAAACGCAGCGTGCCCCATTTTTCGAGCACGGTCAGCGCCGCATGGATCGCACCCGGCACGACCGCAGGATCGAGGCCCTCTCCCGCAAGCGTCTTGCCGCGTTCGACGTACCAGTCGATGGTCGCGCCCTTCGGCGCCCATCCCTGTCCCACGACGGACGTCACCTTGCCTTCGCGCGTCGGATAGACGAGCACCAGACCTTCGCCGCCCAGGCTGTACAGATCCTGTTCGACGACCCCGCCGACGAGCATGGCGGCGACACCGGCGTCGAAGGCGTTGCCTCCTTTTTGAAGGATCTCGATCGCGGCCGCGGTCGTCAGCGGATGACCGGCCGACACGCCGGCCGAACGTCCCATGACCGGCGGGCGTTGCCTCGCTTCAAACGGGTGGTTGGCGGCGCTCGCAAGGGTAATCGCCGTTGCACCCGCGAGTGCCATTCGCAAGGCAGCTCTAGTCGTCAATCGAATCTCCTCTCAGAGGCCAGGGGCGCCGGTCACTGACGCGTCACCCGAATCGACCTGACGCAGTCATTGAAACTGCGGTCGCACGGTCCCGGAATGTTGCGCAGGTCGTGCGCGTCCGACGTGATCGTGAAGCTTCGGCCTTTGAAGTCCTCATCCCGATAGAAGGTCGCGGACCATCCCTGGAACACGTGGACAGACGACACACATTCGCGCCAGCTTGGCTCCTCGCCCTCCGCACCGGTCGAACAGGGCCCCTGAGTCATGGTCAGATCCCGGACGTCGACGTTGAGCGCCTGCGACGGTCCGGTGAAGTCGGCATGGATGTAGATCACGATTCCCTGTTCGGGCGGCGTGGGTCCGAGGATGGTCCAATCCGATCCGCACCCGGCAAGCGCCAACGAAAGAGTGACGCCAGCGCAGACTCTCAGCGCGCGTGCCATGACGCACCTGCCTGTCATGCCGGCCCCTGGCGCTGGCGCGGAGGGAACCGGGCGGATCCGATCCTGCCCCGACGCCCGGATGCTGTCAACGGGGCGGCCGGCGCTCGGCGCTCGGGCGGTTGACAACCATCGGCTCGGCCACGACAATCGCTCGTTCGTTCCCTCATCGGAAGGAGCCTTTCGTACGGTGCCCCAGGCGCCCCATGCACTGACCAGTGCCTCCGACGACCCGCCCCTAGCGCTGCATCAGATCCTTGACGACGAGTATCGCTGCCTGCATGGCGGGACCGCCGCGGACGGACCGGCGTCTTCTGACGACATTACGCCCGAGTCGGCAGTGCTTCGCCGGCATCAACAGGCCGAGCACACCGCGCTTTGTCTGTCGGGCGGCGGCGTGCGCAGCGCCAGCTTCTCGCTCGGTGTGCTGCAAGGCCTCGCGCGCGCGGGCGTGCTCGGCCGCTTCGACTATCTCTCCACCGTGTCGGGCGGCGGGTATGCCGGCGGATGGCTGTCGGCCTGGCGCGTGCGTGCGCGGGATCGCGGCGAGGCGGACCCGAGTGAGCAACTGGCCGGAACGATAGATGACGGCGTCGAGCCACCCCGTGGTGAGCCTGTCGAACCCACGCCGCTCCTCCGGCTGCGCCGCCTCGTCCGATTCCTGGATCCTCATATCGGCGCGCTGTCGGTGGACGTCTGGACCCTGGGCACGACGATCCTCCGCAACCTCCTCGTCAACTGGCTCGTACTGATTCCGCTGCTCGCGGCGGCCGCGATGCTGCCGCGGATGTATCTCGGTCTCCTGGGACTGCCGTCGCAGCCCGAGCTCGTGAGCCCCGCAACCCTCCTGCAGTGGTACTCGCACGGCTGGATGCTGGTCGTCCCGCTCGTCGCCGTGGCCGCGACCTATGCGGCACTCGAGCTTCCGAGCCTGGGCAACCGGTCACACGGTCAGCCGGCGTTTCTCGTGTGGTTCCTGGCGCCCGTGATCCTGATCGACCTGCTGCTGTCCTGTACATCGGTACTGGGCGTGGCGGTTCGGCGACGAGACTTCCCTCGGCCATGCGGTGCTCGTGTCGAGTATCGGCATGGTCGTGCCGTGGGTCGTCGGCGGGGCGCGCAGCAAGCGATGGTGGCGTCCGTGGACGTGGCTGGCGGCTGCCGCCGCCGGCGCCGCGGGACGGGCGATCATCTGGTGGTGTCACGGCGGACTGACCCATCTCGCTCAGGACAATCCCCAGCTGTTCGTCGTCGTCGATCTCCCGATCATGCTGGCGCTCCTGTTCCTCCAGGTCTCGGTGTTCATCGGCCTCGCCAGCCGCGACATGAGCGCCGACGATCGCGAATGGTGGGCGCGCGCGGGCGCCTGGATTCTGATCGTGGCCGTCACCTGGCTCGTGGCCACGGTCGTCATGATCTTCGGACCTATCCTGCTCGACGCGCTGATCAATTGGGTCGGCCTTTCACATAACGTCGGCCGCGCCGCCATGGGGTTCGTCACGGTCCTGTCGGGAGGCGCCGCCAGCAGGCTCGGATCGGCCTGGACCGTCGAGCCCGGTCGATCGTCCTGGCTCCGGCGGCTGGGGTTCGTTCTGGCCGCGCCGACAATCGTCGCGCTGCTCGTCACGCTGATCTCGGATGGCAATCTGCATCTCCTGCAGTTCATCCACGACCGCCATCTGTTCGCAGAGCTCGAGCATCCGGTCGGCGCGTCGCTGCCCGAGGACCTCCTGGCGTTCGGCGGACTGTTCGTGCTGGGTGTTGCGCTCGGGCGCGTGGTGTCCGTCAACCAGTTCTCGCTGCACGGCATGTATCGCGATCGACTGGTGCGCACGTTCATCGGCTCGTCGCGACAGAGCCAGGAGCGGCGGCCGAGCCCGTTCACCGGCTTCGATGCGCAGGACGATATGCGGATCAGCTGTCTGGCCGCGCTGGGGCGCCCGCTGCACGTGGTGAACACGACGCTGAACCTCGTCGCCGAGAACACTCTCGCGACACAAGAGCGCAAGTCCACGACATTTACGATAAGCCCGCTCCACGCCGGCTCGCGTCACGTCGGCTATCGACCCGCGGCGGCCTACGCGGGCGGCCTGACGCTCGGCGAAGCGCTGACGACGTCGGGAGCAGCGGTGAGCCCGAACATGGGTGCGGAATCGTCGCCGGCGCTGACGTTCCTCCTGGCGCTGTTCAACGCGCGGCTCGGCGTGTGGGCCGGCAATCCCGGACCCGCCGGGAAAGAGACATGGACTCGCACGGAGCCGCGTTTCGGCGTGAGGCCGATCCTCAACGAGCTGCTGGGCCGCACGAGCGACAGAAACCCGTATGTCTATCTGTCGGACGGCGGGCACTTCGAAAACCTGGGTCTCTACGAAATGGTCCTCCGTCGCTGCCGCTACATCGTCGCGTGCGATGCGGGCTGCGATCCGCAGTACGCGTTCGCGGATCTCGCCAACGCGATTCGGAAGATACGGCTGGACTTCGGGATCGATATCGATTTTCCGGACGGGTTACGGATCACGCCGATGTCGCCGGTGCGGGAGTTCGCCCTTCGCGACTCACACTGGGCTATCGGACGGATTCGCTATTCGGCGCTGGATCCCGCGACGCGCCGACGGCGTCATCCTGTACTTCAAGCCCGTGCTGACGGGAGACGAACCGGTCGACGTCGTGAACTACGCGCGCGCGCACGACACGTTCCCCCATGAGTCGACGGCCAATCAGTGGTTCGACGAGGCACAGCTCGAGAGCTATCGAATGCTCGGCTTGCACACCGTCATGACTGGCGGCCGGGGACGAGAAGTTTGTGAGTGTGGCAGACCTGTGCCGGTCACCTCACTTGGCCAGCGCGCTCAGCAGCTCACGGGCCTCGACGAGATCGCGCGTGTCGAGCCCTTCGACGAACGTTCCGTAGACGCCGTCGAGCAGCTCCCGGGCTTCACCGGTACGCCCGGCGTCCTTCAGCAGCCGGGCCAGGCCCGTTGCGGCCCGCAGCTCGAGTGCGCGCGCGCCCTGCGGACGTGCGACGGCAATCGAGGCGCGAAAACTCTCTTCGGCTTCGTCGATGCGGGCCAGCTGACGGAGCAGCTCCCCGCGCACCCGATGGAGCTCGGCCACGTCCCACCGTTCGAGCGTTTTCTCGGCCGCGACGAACCCGTCGGCGACGGCGCGCAGCCCTTCGTCGGGCCGGCCGGCCTTCAGCAGGGCCTCGCCTAGATGCGCAAGGAAGGTGGCGCGCAGCAGACCGGCATTGATGCGGTCCATGGCCCCCAGGCTGTCCTTCAACTGCTCGACGCCCTCTTCCGCGCGGCCGAGGTGGGCGTAGGCGAGGGCCTGAAAACATCGCGCCCATTCCATTTCCTGCGCAAGGCTGTACTCGCGGCAGAGCGCGATCGCCTCGTCACCGAGCGCCACCGCCTCGTTCAGCTCACCTCGCAGCAGGCGAATGTGCTCGGCCAGGATGATGGCGAACGCGAGCGTGATCGGCTGCTTGACCGATCGAGCGAGCGCGAGCGTCTCCCGCATCCGGTCCAGCGATCGGTCGGCCAGACCCAGATACCAGAGCGGACGGATGGAGATGGCGCGAGCGATCATGCCGGGATCGAGCCCGAAGTTCGCCGAGTAGTAGACGTGCTGCGCCGGGTCGTGCAAGGCAACCGCCCGCTCGAAATGCTCGCTCGACTCGACGGTCTCGCCCATGAACTCGCAGACCGACGCCATCATCTGGTGCCCCGCAACCAGGAACGTCGTCGTTCCCGTCTGCTCCGCCTGCGCGAGCAGCTGCTCGGCGAGCGTGCGGAAGATGCGGAGATTGCCGCGGATGGCGTGCACGAGCGTCAAGCCCCAGAGCACGGGGAACAGCTCCGGCGGATCCCCGAGCTTGCTGCACAACTCGCGCGCGCGCGTGTAGACCTTCTCGACCTCCGGCGCGGCCCAGCCCAGAAAGGATCGCAGCGACAGCCCGAGGATGAGCTGCAGACCGAGCTCCTGCTGCAGGCGCGCGGCGTCCTCGGGGAGCGCCTCGAGCGCCGACAATCCACGCTTTGCGAGCCCGGCGGCCTCTCGAAAGCCAAAGAGTCCCGCGGCATGCTGTGCAGCCACCAGGAACCGCGCGGCGGCCTGGGGGAAGTCGCGCGCGGACTCGTACAGCATGGCCAGCTCCGCCGCGACGCCTGGCGCGTTCGGACCGTGGTGTCGCGCGAGCGCGGCGGCGACCTTGCCGCTGAGCGACGCGCGACGGGTCGGCTGGAAGGACGCATAGAGCACGTTCTGATACAGCACGTGCACGAAGCGATAGCGCAGGGTCAGCGTCCGGTCGGGGACCTCCTGCTCGCCGATCGCACGCACGAACACATGAACCCGATCCAGTGCTTCCAGCCGTTCCTCGACGTCACCCGGATCCGCGCCAAGCGCCTCGCTCACGACGGCCGAATCGAACTCGTGCCCCTGCACGCTCGCCGCCACGAGCAGCTTCCGATCGGCGTCCGTCAACCGTTCGATCTTGCGGGCAATCATGCTCCGCACGGACTCGGGCAGCTCCCGTTCGACCTCCGAGAGCGGCCGGGCAGACCACCCACCGGCCCCCCTCCTCGACAATGACCCGGCGATCCCTGAGGTAGCGCAGGAGATCCGCCATGAACAGCGGACTGCCTTCCGTCTTCGAGTGCACGAGCCCGGCGAAGTCCGGCGGGAAACGGTGCTCCGGGAATTCGAGCGACAGGTAACGCTCCACGTCAGCGCGCTCGAGGAACTCGAGCGCGAGTTCCCGGAAGATGCCGCGGCTTTCGAGCGTGGACTTTACCTGCAACAACGGGTGTTCCGACAGCACAACCTCGGAGCGCCGGTAGGTCCCGAGCACGAGCACACGCATGCCTTCGAAGCGGCCGGCCAGATAGTTGAGCAGATCGATCGTGGAGACATCCGCCCAGTGCAGGTCGTCGAGGAAGATCACGAGCGGCGACACGCGTGAGATCTCCTGCAGCAGGGCGCCCATCTCGCGCTTCATGCGCTCCTGTGACGCCGTGCGCAGGTCCGCCTGGATCCGCTCGATAGTCGACTCGGCCGGGGACAAGGTCGCGACCTGCAGGAACCAGGTGGGGGCGCAGGTCTTCATGAGCTCGCTGAACGACTCGCCGCGCGTGCGGTGCATCAGGCTGTCGAGCACCTCGAGCAGGGGCAGATAGGCCTCCGAGCCTGCCAGCCGCTCGGAACACCGGCCGCGCGCGATGACCGGCTGGTGGCGGCTGACCTCGATCTCGGCGAGAAAGTCTTCAACCAGGCTCGTCTTGCCGATGCCGGCTTCGCCTGTGACCGCGAGCACGAGGCTCTGCCCGGCGGCGACCTTGCCGAACACCTGGCGCAATTCTGCCCGCTCGTGCGCCCGCCCGACCGTTGTGCGCCGGGCGACGACCTCCGGCGGTGAGAGATGCGGTCGGCGGCCTGCCCTGCCAGCGTCGACAGCTCGCGCTCCACCTCCGCAGCGGTCGGACGCCGCGAGACGTCCTTCGCCAGCATTCGCAGCACGAGCGCATCCAGAGCCGGAGGAGTCGAAGGATTGAGCCGCGCGGGAGGCACCGGGTGCTCGGCGATGATCGCCGCAATCACCGAAAAGCTCGAAGGGCCGACGAACGGCCGGCGGCCCGTGACCATCTCGTAGATCAACACGCCGAACGAGAAGATGTCCGATGCGGGTCCCGTCGGCTGTGCCTGCGCCTGCTCCGGCGACATGTAAGCGGTCGTGCCGAGCAGCGTGCCCGGCGTCGTGTCCTGGTTGGTGAAGGTGGGCCCGGCCGGCGCGTCGGGCTGCACGACGCGCGCGAGTCCGAAATCGAGCACCTTCACATAGCCGTCGTTGCGCACCATGATGTTCTCGGGCTTGATGTCCCGGTGGACGATGCCCGCGGTGTGCGCGGCTGAAAGCGCTTTGGCCACCTGGCGGGCGACGTCGATGGTCGCAGCCGGGCTCATGGTCTGTTCGAGAAGTTGCCGGAGCGTGGTGCCCTGCACGAGCTCCTGCACGATGAAGTGGCCCGCGGACTCCACTTCGCCGGTGTCGTGAATCGTCACGATGTTGGGATGATTCAGCGCGGAGGCGGCGCGGGCTTCTCGCAGGAAGCGATCGACCGTGTCGGCCTTCCCGAGCGCGGCGGCGGGCAGGAGCTTGATCGCCACCGCGCGGTTCAGCCGATCGTCCCAGGCGCGGTACACCTCTCCCATGCCCCCCCGCCCGAGCACGGCATCGATCCGATATGGCCCTATGTGGCGACCCAGCACGGTCAGAAGTTTTCCAGCACCTTCACTTGATCGATCCGCATGCTGCCCCGGAACATGCCGACCCCCGGCGTGTTCTTCTCGGCGTCGGTCTGCGGGTTCGTGATGAGCGGCGGCATCAGCTTGACGATGGGGAGCGTGTGATACGGGTTGAGGCCCGAGGCGCCAGTGAAGTGCAGGTTGCCGCGGCCGGACCAGAGCTTGCCGTTCTCGAGCACCCACAGCGTCTGGATCAACTGGCACACCGATGGCTGCGCCGCGTTCTCGGGGTTCGGGATCACTCGCAGCGAGTAGAACGTGAGCGGCACCGAGCCCGCACCCTGCACCGGCTGCATCGCGTCCAGTTCGCCCGAGCAGATGCGGAGTCCCTTTGGACTTTCGAGCGTGCTCAGGTTCGTCGATCCCTCATCGTAGGTGATGTGGCCGATCTTCTTCGGGAAGCCGCCAATCTCGCGCCCGGCAGCCATCGCCTGATCGCTCGTCACATGCAGACGCACCGCAAATGCGCCGGGCGCGCCCTTGTAGCTCGCGACAATCGTTTGCGCGACCTCATTGTACGCGCCGATATTGCTGAAGCCGTACTTCGCGAAGACGACCTGCGCGATCGCGAACTGGCCCTGCGAGTCCACCGGGATCAGGTCGAACTGCTCAGGCAGCAACGCGGCAGCCTGCGCGGCCGTTGTCAGGTACGGGAACATCAGGATGCTGACGTCCTCGTAATAGAGCGGAAACGGCGTGTACAGCGGCGCGTCGACCGGTACCGAATAGCCGAACGCGGCCTTCTTCAACAGTCCTGATGCCATGGGTGACCGTCCTGTGCGGGGAGAGTGGGGGTTCGCAGCGTCCCTCAACATAGTCCTTTCAGTTGAGCTTGGTCAATTGTGTCGTGCGACGTTTGACAATACTCTCGTGTCGATAGATCATCCCTGCGCTCGACCTCATCAGTCATCCGACCACTGCGAACATCTTCGATGTCTCCTCCGGAGGCCCGCGACCCTGCCGTCGACGCTGATGCAGACGAAGCGATTCAGGAGATCGCCGAGGTCCTTGCCAGGGCCGTGCGTCGCGACTATCCACCGGGCAGCCTTGCACGCCGTGACGCCCATCCAAAACATCACGGCTGCGTGCGCGCCGAGTTCCGCATCGAGCCCGACGTCCCCTCCGATCTGCGGCACGGCGTATTCGCCACGCCCCGTACGTTCCCTGCGTGGATACGGTTCTCGAACGGCGCGCCGCGCGCTCAGTCCGACCGCCGCCGCGACCAGCGAGGCATGGCGATCAAGCTGCTGGACGTGCCCGGGGAAAAAATGCTGGACGACGAGCGGGACGCGCAGACGCAGGATTTCGTCCTCGCCAGCTGCCCTCATTTCTTCATCCGATCGATCCCGGACTACGTCAGCTTCGCGAGGGCGGCGGAGAAAAAGCCGGCATTCCGCGTGCTGGGTTTCTTCTTCGGCTGGAATCCGCTGGCGTGGAGGCTGCACGAGCTACGTGCGCTCGTGACAACGTTGCAGCATGCGTCCAACCCGCTCGGCATCCGCTACTGGAGTCAGACGCCGTACCGTCTGGGGCCGCATGTCGTGAAGTATTCCGCCGAGCCTCTCGGCACGCCGCCCGTGCAGGCGTCGTCGGACTCGCCGGACTTTCTTCGTGAGGCGATGGCCGATCACCTCGCGCGACAGCCGGCCGTCTTCGTGTTCATGATCCAGCGACAGGCCGATTCGGCGCTCACGCCGCTCGAGGATTCCACGGTCGAATGGCCGGAAGGTATTGCGCCCTTTCGGCGCGTGGCGACCATCACGATCCCCGTCCAGCGTTTCGATTCACCCGAGCAGCTTGCGCTGGCCGAGCACATCTGTACACCCCGTGGCACACGCTTCCGGCGCACGAACCGCTGGGCGGTGTCAACCGGACACGGCTCGTCGCCTATCGCACGATATCGAAGCTGCGGCACGAGATGAACGGCGTCCCGCGACGCGAGCCGCGCTCGCTCGAGATCGAGCCATGGTGGACCTGATGTCGTCCACGAAGACGCTCGGGGCTGGCTGAAAGGAATCGGCATGCGGGCAAAGAGCTGGCTGGCGATCCTGATCGGCATCCTGCTGATCGTGTTTCTCGTCGTGTTTCTCCGGCGTGCGAGCGGTCCTGAGCTGATCGAGGCGGCGGCGCTTCCGCCACCGACGGTTCCCGAAGGGCACAACGGGCTCTCGGACGCGGAACGCGCCACGTTCTACCACCTTACCGAGGGAGGCGAGCTCTATCCTCTCGACTGGATCCTCGCGCTGGAGGTCGAGGACGCGACACCCGATGGACGGCCTGCCGTCAGACCGTTTCTCGACAACATCGAGCGCTACGGGTTCCTGTCCGACCCGAAAAGCGCAGGCAATCCGTACGGCCTGCCGGTCGGGATCTCGCTGGGACAGTCGAAGATAGACGGCATCGAGAAGATCGGGCTGAACTGCACGGCGTGCCATGTCGGACAGGTGCAGTACGCGGGCCGCGCGGTTCGCATCGACGGCCTCGGCAACATGGCGCTCGTCAACAGGTTCCTGCAGGACATGGCGCTCGAAACAGAGCGCACGTTCGGGAATCCGCGGCGTCTCGAGCGGTTCTGGTCGCGCGTCCGCGCGGTGCGTCGGGCCCGCCGCACCAACCCGCCCCCCGGATCAGCGGACACGACTGCACCGGACGAGTCGATGGCGGCGCGCATCAAGGGCCTCTTCACGCAGAACCGCGGCCTGCTCGAGGCTCAGGTCAACGCGCTCCGCGACGTTCCCACGTTGAAGCGATCGCTCGGCATCAGCACGGAGGAAGGTTACGGGCGCCTGGATGCGTTCGGGATCGGCCGGGACGAGCTGTTCGGCGCCATCGGCGGCAACAGCCTCCCCGCCGACGCCCCCGTCAGCCTTCCGCACATCTGGGGCATGCAGTACACCGGCTGGCTGCAGTGGGGCGCGAACACGAACTCGGTGATGGAGCGCAACATCGGGCAGGCACTCGGTGTTGGAGCGCTCTTCGACCAGAACTTCAGGAGCACAGTCCGGATCGACAACCTGCACACGCTCGAAACCCTGGCGTACAAGATCACGCCGCCCACGTGGCCGGCCAGTTTTCCGCCGATTGACACGGCGCGTGCCCAGCAGGGCCGCGAGCTGTTCGCGCAGCATTGCGCCGGCTGCCATCAGACCTTCGAGACCGATGGGGTCATGCGAAACTACAAGCTCTTCTCGATCGCCGAAGCGGGGACGGATCCCATGACGGCCCTGAGCTACGAGCGGATCGTCAAGCAGGCGGATGGGCGCGTCCGTCCGTTTCCGTATGCCGCCTTCGACCTGGTCACCCAGGTCAAGAAGGTGGCGTATCAGGACGCCGGCCTCACACCGGAGAAAATTGCGGCGCTGGAGCAGCGCGATACCCGCAAGGGACCGCAGTGGGATCCCGCGTTCCGTGCGCCGCTCCTCGATTCCGAGAGGTACGCCGACACGAAGGGGCGACGAGTGTACCGCGCGAAAACGCTGGTCGGGATCTGGGCGACGGCGCCATACCTGCACAACGGATCGATCCCGACGATCTACGACCTGCTCAAACCAGCCGCCGAGCGTCCGGTCACGTTCCCTACCGGTCAGCGTGAATACGATCCGGTCAAGCTGGGCCTGCAGACCGACCGATCGAAGTTCGTCCTGCCGCCCGGCCTCGAGCCGTTCGAACTGGACACGCGGCTGGCCGCCAACTGGAACAGCGGCCACGAGTGGTCGTTCTATCCGTCGCTGACCGACGACATGCGCTACGCGATCATCGAGTTCCTGAAGACGTTCTCGAAAGAACCGTTTTAGGTCAATACGCGCCCGCTGCCGTGCGACGGTTCCAGAACAGCGCGGCAAACCCCGGGAAGAACGCGAAGCTCCACGCCGCGAGGTGCCAGGCGTAGTTCGGGCCTCCGGAATCGTGCCGGGTCCAGATACCGGAGATCAGATAGAACGCGACGCCGGAGAGTACCGCGGCGACGACCCCGCGCAGGACCCCGCCCGCGATGCCTCGTTCTCGCGCCAGTTGCCCCTGAACCAGCGCGAAGCAGATCCAGAACAGCATCCACGCCGGGAACATCGCCGCGAGCCGTAACCACGGCGCGAGCAGATAGAACGAACAGGCGGCAAGCACACCGATGAGCGGCCCTGCCAGCACACCGGCGACGACGCGTCGTTCGCGCAGACCTATGGCGGCGCCAATGAACAGACACATGACGGCGCCGTGGACGATGCCGTAGGCCACCCGGTGGCGCAAGTTCATGGCCGCCCAGAAGAAGTCACCGAACGTCATCACCGCTGCGAGGATTATGGAGGCGATAGCTGCGTGGAGCATGGGGGCGGTCTATATTACACGGGCTCAGCGCTTTCCCCTCTAACACGACCGAAACACGAATGCCCTATGATCGAGGTGTCCGAGTGGACAGGAGGTGCCCCATGCGGGCGCTTGTTGCGTTTCTCGTGTTGCTGGCCACCCCCGGCGCGGCGCAGGCTGCCAAGCAGGTACCTGGGCCGAGCGCTTCGACTCCCACATCCGCGTCCAGGCTGACGGCACGCTCGAAGTCACCGAAACCGTCCGTTTCAGGTTCGAGGGAGGGACCTTCACGCACGTGTTTCGCCTCATCCCTCGACGCCGGACCGACGGGATCGAGATCGTCAGCGCCGAAATGGACGGCCAGCCACTGACGTTCGGCAAGGGCACGGGACAGGTCGAGGTCCGGCCGGGATCGCCGACGCGCGTCGAATGGAAATTCGCGCCGCGTCAGGACTCCACGAACATTTTCGTCCTCCGCTACATCGTCCGTGGCGTAGTCCAGCGCGCGAGTGACGTCGACCTCCTCCAATGGCGGGCCCTGCCGAGCGAGCATGACTACCGAATCCAGTCGAGCGAAGTCGTCATCGACTATCCCGCGGCGCTGCGCAGCGAACCGCGGGTGGCGTCACGGCGCGTCGCCGAACTGAACGTCGTGCCGGGCGAGCGGAGCGTTCGGATTCTGGCACACGGGATCGGCAGGAACGGGTGGGTCGAACCCAGCCTGCAGTTCGATGAGGGGAGCGTCATCGCGGCCGTTCCGGCGTGGCAGGCTCGCCAGCTGCGCGCGGCCGCTGCCGCGCCTCGCTGGGCAACCGCGGCGCTGATCGTCTTCGCCTCAGGTTTCATCCTGATGCTGGCGCTGCGCCAGCGGTACGAGAGCCCGCCGAAGGACACCTGGTCTCCCGCCCGGGCTGACGCGCCGCCGGACACCTTGCGGCCGGCCATCGCCGGCGCGCTGACCACCAACGGAAGCGTCGCCATCCAGCACGCCATGGCCACGCTCTTTGCCCTGGCCGATCGCGGCGACATCACGATCGTCGAGGAGCCGCGCAAGTGGGCTCAGCGTCAGTACGCGCTCAACCGGATCGCGACGCCACGGCCGAAGGCGCCGGAAGAACAGGCGCTGCTGAACATCGTGTTCCGCCTCAAAGGCCAGCACGTGGATACCGTCACGCTCGCGAAGGCGCGCAACAACGTCACGCGGCGGATCCGCGATTTCCAGTCAGCGGTGCGCAGCGAACTGCAGGCGCTCGGCATGCTGGATGCCGATCGGATGCGCAGCCGCCGGGACTTCCTGGGCTTCTCGCTGGCGCTCCTCCTCATCGGGGCGATGCTCTGCGTGCCGGCCATCATCCTCACGCGGACCTACGAGGGATGGCCATTTCTGGTGGTCGGCGCCGTGTTCGTGGTCGCGATCGTCGGGTTCGTCTTCTACGGATCGCTCACGCCTCTCTCGAATGAGGGCGTGCGGCGAGCGGACCACTGGCGCGCGTATCGGAAGTACCTGCGTGATGTCGCGCGCGACCGGATGCACCTGACCGCGGAGTCTCCGGCACGCCTGCTGCCATACGCCGTGACGCTCGGGCTCGCCGGGGCGTGGTCGAAGTTCGTCAAGCTCCATCCGACCGGCATCCCTCCATGGTTCCATGCGCTCGCGTCGACTGGCGCGGGCGACGACGGCGGTTTTCCCGCGTTCATCGCGTACGGCGGCGCGGTCGGCGACGGTGGCAGCTCTGCAGCCATGAGCGGCGCGGCCGGCGGAGCCGCAGGTGGAGGCGCGTCGGGGGCAGGCTAATCACTGCAGATTGCTGACTGCGGATTGCGGATTTCCATTGGTGATTGGGGATTGCGGATTGATTGAGGATTGCGGATTGATTGGGGATTGCGGATTGATTGGGGATTGCGGATTGCGGCCCCGTTAGCCAAATGCGGACTGCGTGTGCGAATCCGCAATTAATCGGCAATCACCAATCAATCCGCAATCCCCAATCAACAATGGAAATCCGCAATCCGCAGTCAGCAATCCACAATGATTAGCCTCGGAGCGTGCGCGCCGGGTCTATCTTCATGGCTCGTCTCGCCGGAACGGCGCATGCGAGGACACTCACGATCGCGAGCAGCACCGCGACAATGACGAACGTCGTGGGATCGGTCGGCTTCACGCCGAAGAGCTGGCTCTCGACGCCGCGGACGGAGATCATCGCGCCTGCCAGACCGATCGCGCCGCCGATCGCGACCAGCCGCAATCCCTGACGGACGATCATCGTCAAGATGGACGAGGGTCTCGCGCCAAGGGCGAGACGGATGCCGATTTCCGCGGTCCGCTGCCCGGCCATGTGGGCCATCACGCCGTACAGTCCGATCGCGGCCAGTAGGAGCGCAAGGCCACCGAACAATCCGACGAGCGTGGCCATGAGGCGCTGGTTGCCGAGCGAGCGCTCGAATTCGTCCCCGAGCGTCCGCGGACCCGCGACGACGCAGCCGGCTGTCGATCTCCCTGACAATCTGGCGGACCGCCGGGAGGACGCTCATCGGATCGCTGGCGGTCCGGACATAGAGCGTGACGCCGGACTCGTAGTTCTGGGCCAGGGGCAGGTAGAAAACGGGCGGCGGATTTCGCTCGATGGCGCTGGCGTAGGCGGCGTCAGGCACGACACCGATCACCGTGAGCGGCGCAGCGCTGCCGAACGTCCGGCCGAGCGGATCCTGTCCGGGCCAGAGCCGGTCTGCGAACTGACGGCTGACGATCACCACGCGCGGAGCGGTTCCCGCGTCCGACGGGCTGAACCCCCGGCCGAGCGCGATCGGAATTCCCAGGGCGTCGAGATAGCGATCGCTGACGACGTTGATGCGAACGGTCAGGCCGTTCGAACCATCGGCCGCCACGGGACGGCCGTCGACGCTGATGGTGCCCGTACGTGAGCCGCCGCTGAGCACCGGCACACGCGACGCGCCTGCCGCGCGGACGCCCGGCAGCGCATTCACCCGATCGAGCAGACGCGCGTACACGTCCTGCCCGGCCTGCTGGGTGTACCCGCGTACATCCAGGTTGATGTCGGCGACGAGCGTGCCTTCGGTGCGATATCCCAGGTCAACCGCGTACGCGTTCTGCAACGTCCGCAGAAAGAGGCCGGCGCCCACGAGCAGCATCAGGCTCAGCGCCACCTGCGCGACGACGAACACGCTGCGCATCCGGGCCGCACGGACCCCTGAGGCGATGGTCCCGCCCTCGTCTCTCAGCGCAGCCAGCGTGTCGCCGCGGAGCACTTGAACGACCGGCGCGAGACCGAACAGGACACCGCTCGCGACCCCCGCGACCAGCGTGAACAGAAACACACGGACGTTGAGGCCCAGGCGCACGCTCTCTGGTACGCCGAAGCCATAGAGAAGCGGCGTCCCCCACCAGGCCACGAGCAGCGCACCGGCCGAGCCAATCAGCGCGAGGAGCATGGATTCTGTGAGCCACTGCCGGATCAACCGGCCGCGATCGGCGCCAACTGCCATTCGGACCGCTACCTCACGCGTCCGCGACACGGCGCGCGCGGCAAGCAGACTGGCGATGTTGGCGCAGGCGATGAGGAGCACGAGAACAACCGAAATTCCGAGGACGGTGAGGAACGGGCGGGCCACCGCGCGGACGCCTGGCCCATCGCCGAGGAGGACGACCGTGAAGCGACGATCGCGGTTCGAGTCCGGGAACGACGCTTGGAGCCGGCTGGCAACCAGATCGACGGATGTCGCGGCATCGCGAACGGTCGCTCCGGTTTTCAATCGGCCGACCATGTTCAGCCATCGCAGGCCGCGTGCCTCGAGCAGGCCGAAGCCGCCGAGACTGCGGCGGAGACCGGCCGAGGGTGGCCGCACCTCGGGCTGCAACGCCATCGGCACCCAGATGTCCGGCGCAACGCCGAGCGTCGGCGCCGTGAAGCCTGCAGGCGTGACGCCAATCACGGTGAACGGGTTCCCATTGAGCGTGATCGTCCGCCCGATGGCCGCGGGAGTGGCGTTCAGGCGACGCCGCCAGAAACTGTGCGAGGCCACCGCGACCCGAACCGGCGAGCCGGCGCGATCCTCGTCAGCGACGAAGCCGCGCCCCGGAGCGATCCGAACGCCGAGCACGTCGAAATAGTTGCCGCTGACGACCTCGCCCGTCACCTGCTTCACGACGCCGCCGTCTTCGAAGGCCAGCACGATCGACGCAAACGCCGCCAGGCCGGCGAACGCCCTGCTGTCCCGCAGATCGAGATGATCGAGGTAGGAGGAGCTCGAGAACTGGTTGCGCGCGTCCGAACCGGATGTGTACACGCTGACGACGCGTGACGGATCGGCGACGGGCGCAGCGCGAAGCAGGATCGCGTCGATGGCGCTGAAGATTGCCGAGTTGGCGCCGATGCCGAGCGCCAGCGTGATGACGACCACGGCCGTGAAGCCTGGCGTTCGCAGCAGCATCCGGGCGGCGTAGCGCAGATCGCGATAGATGTCGGACCACATGGAAAGACTCCTGGCCGGTGGAGAGAATTCCGAAGTCTGACGTTTGAGTGCTGAAGTGAAGTTGGAAACCTTGAAGTCGGAAGATAAATGTCTTCACCCTTGACACTTCAAACTTCACTTCAGCATTCAGCAGTCATAATTCAGCATTGCGACGGTCGGCGTCAATCGGGACGCGGGCGCGGCCCTAGGCGCGGCGCGCCAGCGCCGACAGGTGCTCGAGCATGCGGCGACGGTGGGCTTTTTCGCGGGCGGTCAGCTCCGGAACGGGCGCCTCGAACGGCAACGACCGCTGAGCCCACGCGTCGCGGCGCGCCCGCGTCCGTTCCGCGCCTGCCCGGAAGCACTGAAAACAGATCGCGTGGCGAGCGCAGATGTGATCGCTGGCCTTCATAGGTGTCAAAGCTCCTTCTCGGACAAGGTCACCGCCCGTCACACAAACCAAGGAGACGCCGCGCCTTGATTTGCGCCTGGTGGCGACGATGCTCCAGGACGCCGTACTTGTCCGGGCCCCGAAGCCGCTCCGGCGCTGGCGCCAGCCGCAGGCCCGGGACGGCCGCGCGCAGGCCGGAGGGGAAGGTCGTGGTGGTGAGATCCCCAAAATCGAGGGTCCGGGCCAGAGATCCGTCAAATCGAGGCATCGGGCGTCTCCTCTATCGATGCTGCGAGTCTAGAGGAGGGGCGTGACAGGGGAGGTCACGGGCCAAACGGCCCTCAATTCCGGGGTTCTTTTGCTATAGTCCTGCGCGATGCCTTCCCACCGCGGGCGCGAGATCTCCCGGATCGAGCAGTTCAGCGACGCGGCCTTTGCCTTCGCGCTGACGCTGCTCGTGGTATCCCTCGAGGTGCCGCGGAGCTACGGTGGGCTGATGGCGCTGATGCGACAGTTCCCGTCGTTTGCCTGCTGCTTCGCGCTCCTCGTCTGGATCTGGCACGAGCACAACATGTTCTTCCGGCGGTACGGCCTGAACGATGCCCTGACGGTGTTTCTCAACAGCGCGCTGCTGTTCGTCGTGCTCTTTTATGTGTACCCGCTCAAGTTCATGTTCGATTCGATGTTCGCGCAGTTCATCCAGCCGCCCGATCAGTTCCAGCGGATGACCCTCACTCAGCTCGGAACGGCGTCAACGGTCTACGGGCTGGGTTTTCTCGTGCTGATGCTGATGTTCGCGCTCCTCTACTGGCACGCCTACAGGCGGCGCGTCGAGTTGAACCTGACGAGCCTCGAGGTGTTCGACGTCAAGATGTACGCGGGACATCACCTGGTCTCTGCGACGGTGGGCCTCGTGGCGCTTCTGGTCGCGACCGCGGCCCCGATCGCCTTCGCGCCCCTGTCTCCCGCGTGTTTCGCCCTCATGGGGCCCGGACACTGGTGGTTCGGCCGGCTGACGGACAAGCGCCGCCGAATGCTCAGAGCCCAGACCGACTTCGTGACGGTCTGAGGTGTCCCGGCTCGCCAATTCTCGGGCTCGAACGTGCCACGAAACGCCGAGGTCATTCGTCAGTGGTCCCTTCTCCGGGACCTCGAGTCATCCCGCCGCCTGACGATTGACGAGATGGCCGGACGGACCGGCGTGACCACGCGAACCATCCGGCGGGATCTGGAGGCGCTGCAAAGCGCGGGGTTCCCCCTCTTCGACGAGCTCCACGACGGCAAGCGGTACTGGACGCTCGAGCAGCGCGCGTTCCGGCGGCTCGACGCGACCGGCTTCACGCTGGCGGAGCTCTGTGCGCTGTATTTCAGCCGCACGCTGGTCGAGTGTCTCGCCGGCACGCCATTTCACAAGGACCTCGGGAACGCGTTCGACAAGCTGGCGGGCGCGCTCACGCCCGGGATGCGGCAGTTCCTCGATCGGCTGCCCGTCGCGATTCAGGCGAAGGCCGGGCCTGGCGCCGGGCTCTCCAGTGGAGCCGCTGATGCGCCGGGCAACAGCGCGCGCGTCGCACAGCTCCTCGACGCCACGCTCCACCATCGGCGCGTGTCGATGCGTTACCACTCGTTCTCGAGTAATCGGGAGAAGTCCTACCTGGTCGAGCCCCACCGACTCGTCTTCGCGCAGGGCGCGCTGTACTTCGTCGCGTTCGTTCCAGAATATGACGAGCTGCGTACCTTCTCGGTGGACCGGATACTGTCACTCTCGCTCACGGAGGAGCGGTTCGAACCGGCCGATCTCACGGTGGACGCCTTCGCGCACTCGCTCGGGGTGCATCAGGGAACTCCAGAGCGCATCGAAATCGCGTTCGAGCCGGGCATCGCGCGATACGTACGGGGGCGCGTCTGGCATCCCTCGCAGGCGATCACGGACAACAGCGACGGCAGCCTGGTGCTCACGCTCAACGTCACCGACGACTGGGCGCTGCGAAGCTGGATCCTCAGCTTCGGCGCGCTCGCCCGCGTGGTGTCTCCGGCGTCGCTGGCCGCCGAGATCCTCGCCGACATCGATCGGGCGCGCTCGCAGTATGTGCCGGCGCTCGAATGATGCAGTTCTGGGGGAATGTGTCCCGTTCTGAAGCAGCCCTGCTCCCTCAGCTCGTCCCACCGCCTGATTCGGCTGGACTTGCGTCCTCGCATCCACGGCCCTCGTTTTGCCACTGCATGACCCTTGGCGGCGCTGCGACCCGGCCGACCGAACCCAATCCGGAGAACACTCGTGATCTGGTTCTATTCCAAGCAGGGACGTCACCTCAGGTGCGAAGTACGCCAGCAGGTCGAAGGCGATCGCTTCGATCTCGTCATCACGGAGCCTGACGGCAGCGAGCGGGTCGAGCACTTCGTAGATTCCGCCGCCGTCACGCGACGCTCGATCCAGCTCGAAACGGAATGGCTGCGAGATGGATGGGATGGACCGTTCGCCAGGGACTACTGAACGTCCTGCGTCGTGACCCTAAACCGCGCTCAGGAGTGTGAGCGCGAAGCGGTCTTCGTCATCAATCCATTGATCCCGCGGCGCGAAGCCGGCATCGGCCCCCAGGTCGATGATCTGATCCGTCGTGTACCTGTAGGAGCTCTCCGTCCAGATGATCTCACCGTCACCGAACGACACGACGAGATCGGCGGCAGGGATGCGGACGACCTGATTCGCGCGCGACACGAGGTGCATCTCGATTCGGTGCAGATCTGCGTTCCACACCGCGCGGTGGCTGAACGCGTCGAGATCGAAGGTCCCCTCGAGCTCGCGGTTGATCCGGACGAGCAGGTTCTTGTTGAACGCCGCCGTCACGCCGAGCGGATCGTCGTAGGCGAGCAGCAGCTCGCGTTCGGGCTTGACGAGATCCGCGCCGAGCAGGAGCAGATCGCCTTCGGCCAGCGTCGATCGGATGCGCTCGAGGAAGGATGCCGCCGCCGGCGTATCGAAGTTGCCGATGTTGGAGCCGAGGAGCAGCACGATCATCGAGCTGCCCGGATCACGCGCCGCGACGGCGCGGCGCAGGCCCTCTTCATACGTCGACCGGTGGCCGACGACCGAGAAGTGCTGCAGGCGATTGAGCCGCTGTTCGGTCTGCTCCAGCGCCTGTGACGAGATGTCGATGAGGTGCACGCGCGCGGATCCGCCGCGCGCCTGGAGCGCCTCGGCGAGGACGACGAGCTTCTCCCCGCTGCCGCAACCCAGCTCCACGATCGTCGCGGCCTCTTCTCCCAGATTGTTCACGACCGCGCCGGCGTGCCGCGCCAGGAGGCGGCTCTCGGATCGCGTGATCCGGTACCACGGGAGCCGGCAGATCGCGTCGAAGAGGCTCGACCCCAGCGAGTCGTACAGGTACTTCGACTGCAGCTGCCGCGGCTCCAGCGACAGGTCGTGTCTGACGTCGGCTGCGAATTCAGCGATGCGCGATCGATGGAGGGTTGTCAGCATGGCCGGGTTCTCGGTGCTAGCTCGCCGTCCGGAATTTCGCGTACACGTACGGGTAGTTCGGCCTGAACCAGTTGCGGAAACTTCGCCGCAGCAGCGCACGGTCGGTCGCCGGCGAGGCGCCTTTCATCACGTAATGCTCGCCGTCGAAGAAGTCGGCCGAATACTCCGGATAGGACGCCATCGGCTCGAACCCGGGAAACGGGCCGAACACGGTCGACGTCCATTCCCACCCGTTGCCGACGAGGTCGTGCACGCCCCAGGCGCTTGCGCCTGCCGGACGCGATCCGGCGGGCACGGGTTCCCACGACTGGAAGTCGAAATTCCCACGTGTCGGATCGGGCGCTTCGTCGCCCCACGGATAGTTCCGCTCGGCGCCTGACGGCGTGCCGAACGCGGCGCGGTGGTACTCGGCTTCCGTCGCCAGGCGGCGATTCCGCCACCGCGCGTACGCGGTCGCTTCCGCGTGGCTGACGTAAACCGGCCAGGCCGGCGGAAGCGGAATGTTCTGGAACATGCCGCGCCAGAACCAGCGCGTGCCCTCTCGCAGCCAGAAAATCGGCTGCTCGATCCCGTCGTCTCTACGCCACGCCCAGTCGGCGTCGGACCAGAACTCGCGCGTCTGGTAGCCGCCCGCGTCGATGAACTCCAGAAAGTCGGCGTTCGTCACGCTGTGCGCGTCGATGCCGAAGGCGGGCACGTCGACGCGATGCTGATCGAACTCGTTGTCCCATCCGAAGACGCCACTCGAGCGGTCCGCGCCCAGCGTGGCGAGTCCGGCCGGGATGATGATTTCGCTCCGGGCCGGCGGATCTGCGGCAGTTTCGTATGCTGCCGCGGGTACCACGCCAGTCGTGGCGCGCGGCATCTGCGGAGGGACCTGCTTCTGCGCGTGCGGCAGGCGATGCCACATATAGAGGAGCGTCTCCTGATGCATCGCCTCGTGCTCGAGCGCGGTGTAGATCGCCTCGCCGCCTCGCATGGCCGGGCGGGACTCGTAAAACGGCGCGCGCTCGAGCGCGGCAACGATCGCCTCATCCGCCGTACGGCCGAACTCGAGCACGTCATCGCGCGACGGCCAGATGGTGTCGACGCCGCTGCGCGGAACGGCGGTCTGCTCGCTGTCGGGATCGATGCCGCGCGCGAAAAGCTGCACGAGACGCTCGTCGACACCGGATCGTCCCAGACCGCGCTTCAGCAGCGCGATGACGCTGAATGCGGGCAGATGCCCCTCGTAGAAGACGATGGGGTTCCGCAGCGCGATCGGCCGTGTGTAGTACGCCGCGGGGTCGATGAGATCGAACAGCGCGCGCGATCTCGCCCGGTTACGCCGGTATTGATCGACGAGGGCCTCGCGGTCGACGCTGACGACTCGAGCTTCGCTGACGGTCACGGTAAGACTCCTGGGCAAAACCACAGACTATCCCAACGAACCGCACCTCTGTCGGGCTGATGCGTTCGACCCCTCGCCGGCGGGCAGGACTCGTTGGAGCGTCCTTATACGACGCGGACTGGTCCCGGCAGGATGCGGGCCACATCATCCCGCCGTTACACGGCGACCGGGAGGTCCAGGAACTCACGACGGGACAACAGGTAACAGCGATACAGCGGCCGGCGGCCTGTCGTCGGCCGCAGAACAGCGGCGTTGCGATCGGCTACGTCTCGGACCTTGTTTACGTACACGCCGTCCGTGCCTGAGGGAGCGCCCGCCGCGACCGGCGCCGACCCATCAACCTCCTTGTAAGTTCTACATTTGGCCGGGTCTGCACAATTCGGCGTTCCGCATTGGGCAGAGGTATGGGCTAAAATCGCTTTTCAGCGCGAAAGTGGCGGAACTGGCAGACGCGCCAGACTTAGGATCTGGTAGCCGAAAGGCTTTGGGGGTTCGACTCCCCCCTTTCGCACACCTTGCCTGAGTCTTGAGCCCCTGAGCGTCGAGTACAGCGTGAAAACCGAGTTCATAGACGTTAGCGACACCCGAAAAAACCTCGTCGTCGAGATCCCGAGCACCGTTGTTGACGCTGAAATCGACAAGGTGGCCAAGGACTACAGCCGGGCTGCGCGGATTCCCGGATTCCGCCCGGGCAAGGTCCCCGCAAAGGTCGTTCGCCAGAGGTTCCGCGACCAGATCCTCCACGACGTCGCTCACGGCCTGATTCCGAGGGCGGTCGACGAAGCTCTGCGGGAGCGAGGCGTGGAGCCGGTCGACACCCCCGACATCCGCGACGTCGTCGTCGAAGAGGGGCAGCCGCTGAAGTTCACCGCGAGCTTCGAAACGGTGCCGCCGATCGACCCGGGCGAATACTCGAGCCTGACGCTGCGAAAGACGCCCGTCTCGGTGGACGAGACCGCCGTCGATCAAGCGCTCTCACGCCTGCGCGACCGCGCGGCACGCTACGAGCCCGTCGAAGGGCGCGGCATCCAGATGGGCGATTCCGTGCTGCTGGACCTGAAGCGGACGACGGCGGCCCAGGCCGAGGACGGTGAACCGGCGGAGCCGGGCGCCACGCACACCGATCGGCACGACAACGTCACGGTCGACATCGGCGCCGCCGCGAATCCGCCGGGATTCGATCAGGAACTGAAGGGCCTGACAGCCGGGCAGCAGAAGACCTTCGACGTGAACTACCCTGCCGATTACACGATCCAGGAACTGGCCGGGACCACGGTGACCTACGACGTCAACGTCAAGGCGATTCGCAAGCGCATCGTGCCGGCGCTGGACGACGAGCTGGCCAAAGATCTGGGGGCTTTCGATTCACTCGACGCGCTGCGCGCGCAGGTGCGCCGCGACCTGGAACACGAGGCCTCGCACGAAGCCGATCGCGCGATGCGCGCCGAGCTGCTCCGGCAACTCGCCTCGCGCGTCCCCTTCGACGTGCCCGGGTCGCTCGTCGACCGCGAAATCGATCGACGTGTCGAGGAGTTCGTCCGCAGGCTGATCGAGCAGCAGATCGATCCCGCCAAGACCAACATCAACTGGGAAGAGTTCCGCGAACGTCAGCGCGAGGCGGCTTCAGAGGCCGTCCGCGGCGCGCTGGTGCTGGACGAGATCGCGCGGCGGGAGAACATTGCCGCGACGGATGAGGAGCTCGAAGCGGAGGTCGAACGGTTCGCCGAGCGGACCGGCCGATCCGCGGCGGCCGTCCGGGCCCGTCTCGAGAAGGAGGGCGGGCTCGCCCGATTGAATGGTGGACTCCGCCGCGAGAAGACCGTAGAGTTCCTCTTGTCGCACGCGACGATGCTGTCCAGCTGATGGCGTGGGCGGCCAGTCCGGCTGAAGCCGGACACCACGGGACTGCGAAAGCCGGAAACTACGCGCCAGGAGTGGACACGACGGGAAGAGCCGCGAGCCCTGGCGTGGGACGGGTACTACGGAGGCGCCCGAAGCGGCCGATATAGTAATTCGGACCGGGGCATGGTACACTCGACGCTAGCACGATCACGAACCCTGCCCGTCCGAGTACGACATCCCCAGCACAAACAGGTTCCCGGACCTTTTCTTTGATGACCGAACGCATGCAACTCATTCCGATGGTGGTCGAACAGACCAACCGCGGTGAACGCGCCTACGATATCTTTTCGCGTCTCCTCAAGGACAGCATCATCTTCATTGGCACGCCGATTGACGACAACGTCGCCAATCTGGTCATCGCGCAGATGCTCTTCCTCGAGGCCGAGGATCCTGATCGCGACATCCTTCTATATATCAACAGCCCCGGCGGGGTCGTCACGGCTGGGATGGCGATCTACGACACGATGCAGTTCATCAAGCCCGACGTGCAGACGTACTGTATCGGGCAGGCCGCGTCGGTGGCGGCGGTGCTGCTGGCGGCCGGGGCCAAGGGCAAACGGTTTTCGCTGCCGAACTCGCGCATCCTGATCCATCAGCCCTGGGTGCAGGGACTGGGTGGGCAGACGACCGATATCGACATCCATGCGCGGGAATTGCTGCGGACGCGGGAGCGGCTCAACCAGATCCTGGCTCTGCATACGGGCCAGCCGCTCAAGCGTATCCAGGACGACACAGAACGGGATTACATCATGATGCCCGACCAGGGGAAGGAATACGGTATCATTGACGATGTCATCCGGAAGAGGGCGTAATTGGGCTCGAGACTCGAGGTTCAGGCCTCAGGCGCAGGGTTGCCTGAGCCGGCTTGAGCATTGGGCCTTGAGTCCTGGGCCGAACTCGACTCCATGGTAAAAAAGACCGGCGACGGCGAAATCCTGCGGTGCTCGTTCTGCAACAAGGATCAGAACGATGTCCGAAAGCTCATCGCAGGGCCGACTGTGTTCATCTGCGACGAATGCGTCGAGGTCTGCAACGACATCATCGCAGACGACAACCGCTTCGAGGCGCGCGGCGGCGCGCGGTCGTCGCTGCCGGTCCCGCAGGAGATCAAGAAGTTCCTCGATGAGTACGTCATCGGCCAGGAACAGACGAAGAAGAAGCTGGCCGTCGCGGTCTACAACCACTACAAGCGAATAGAGATTCAAAAGCAGGCGCGCAGTCGGAACGAGATCGAGCTGACGAAGTCGAACATCCTGCTCATCGGTCCGACCGGCACCGGCAAGACCCTCCTCGCGCAGACCCTCGCCAAGCTCCTGTCGGTCCCCTTCACCATCGTCGATGCCACGACGCTCACGGAGGCGGGCTACGTCGGCGAGGACGTCGAGAACATCATCCTCAAGCTGCTGCAGGCGGCGGGCGGCGACATCGAGAAGTGCCAGCAGGGGATCATCTACATCGACGAGGTGGACAAGATCTGCCGCAAGGACGAGAACCCGTCGATCACGCGCGACGTCTCGGGTGAGGGGGTCCAGCAGGCGCTGCTGAAGATTCTGGAAGGCACGGTCGCCAACGTCCCGCCGCAGGGCGGACGCAAGCACCCCCACCAGGAGTTCTTCCAGGTCGACACGACCAACATTCTCTTCATCTGCGGCGGCGCATTCGTCGGGCTCGACAAGTCGATCGAGCGTCGCACGGGAAAGAAGACGCTCGGGTTCAAGGCGGACGTCAAGTCGGCGGCGAACCGCGACATCGGCACGACGCTCGAGATGGTGGAGCCGGAAGACCTGATCAAGTACGGCCTCATTCCGGAGTTCGTCGGCCGGCTGCCGGTCATCGGCACCCTGCACGAGCTGGACAAGGCGGCCCTGGTCCAGATCCTCACGCAACCCCGCAACGCGATCACGCGTCAATACCAGAAGCTCTTCGAGTACCGAGAACGTCAAGCTGCGCTTCACGGACGACTCGCTCGAGGCCATTGCGGAATCCGCCCTGCAGCGCAAGATTGGCGCGCGCGGCCTCCGCATGATCATCGAAGACCTGATGCTCGACCTGATGTACACGCTCCCCGGCCAGAAGAAGGTGCGCGAGTGCGTGATTACGCGGGAAGTCGTGCAGTCGAAAGAAAAGCCGATTACACTGATCGAGAAGGCCGGCTAGAAACGCTGAATTCTGAATTCTGAATGCTGAATTGAACTTCGAAGTCTGCCAGATTCGAAGTTAGCGTCGAACTTGGCAGGAATTCAGTTCATTCACCATTCACTTCAGCATTCAACAGTCAGAATTCAGAATTGCATGGAACTCTACGAGACCCTTCCAATCGTTCCGCTGAGAGACGTCGTCGTCTTTCCGCACATGATGATGCCGTTCGTGATCGGGCGGCCCTCGTCGACGCGGGCGCTCGAGCACGCGCTGGTGAAGGACAAGCGGATCTTCCTGGCGGCGCAGCACGACGCGGCGGTCGATGACCCGCAGCCGGCGGACATCTTCACCATGGGCTGCGTGGCGAACATCGTCCAGAGCCTCAAGCTGCCCGACGGGAACATCAAGGTCCTCGTCGAGGGTATCGAGCGGGCCCGGGCGGTCGAGTGGAAGGAAGACAAGGGTTTCTTCCGCGTCGTCGTGAAAGTGGTGCCGAAGCCGAAGGAGGCCGGCGTCGACGCCGAGAGCACGATGAGCCGCGTCGTGACGCTCTTCGAGCAGTACGTGAAGCTCTCGAACAACCTGCACTACGACGCGATGATCGCCGCCGTCCGCGTGGACGATCCCGGCAAGCTCGCCGACACGATTGCCGCCCACCTGCTGGTGGGCGTGGACGAGAAGCAGAACCTGCTCGAGATCATCTCCCCCGTCGAGCGCCTGAACCGCATTGCCGGCATCCTCGAGTCCGAGGTGGACAAGCTCCAGGTGGACCGCCGCATCCAGTCTCGCGTGAAGAAGCAGATGGAGAAGGCGCAGAAGGAGTACTACCTCAACGAGAAGATGAAGGCGATTCAGAAGGAGCTGGGCCGCAAGGACGACAAGGGCAACGAGGTCGAGGATCTGAAGAAGAAGATCGAGCAGTCCAAGATGCCGGCCGAGGTCGAGGAGAAGGCGGTCCAGGAGCTGAAGCGGCTGGAGGCGATGCCGCCCATGTCGGCCGAGGCGACGGTCTCGCGCAACTATCTCGACTGGCTGATCGCGGTGCCGTGGTACAAGAAGACCAAGGAGAGCCGCGATCTCAAGCGCGCCGAGCAGATCCTCAACGAGGATCACTACGGGCTGGAGAAAATCAAGGACCGCATCCTCGAGTTCCTGGCCGTCCGGGCGCTGATCAAGAAGCCGAAGGCGACGATCCTCACCTTCTCGGGCCCTCCGGGAGTGGGCAAGACGTCGCTGGCGAAGTCGATCGCACGCGCGATGAACCGCAAGTTCGTGCGGCTGTCGCTCGGCGGCGTGCGTGACGAGGCGGAGATCCGCGGACACCGTCGGACGTACATCGGCGCCTTCCCCGGCCAGATCATCCAGATGATGAAGAAGGCGGGCACCGTGAACCCGGTGTTCCTGCTGGACGAAGTCGACAAGATGTCGATGGACTTCCGCGGCGACCCGTCGGCCGCCCTGCTGGAAGTGCTCGACCCGGAACAGAACAACACGTTCCTGGACCACTACCTCGACGTCGAGTTCGATCTGTCGAACGTGATGTTCATCTGCACGGCCAACGTGCTGCACACGATCCCGCAGGCGCTGCGCGACCGCATGGAGGTCCTCCAGCTCGCGGGCTACACCGAGCAGGAGAAGGTGGAAATCGCCCGCGTGTTCCTGGCGCACAAGGCGATCGAAGGCGCCGGTCTGACCAAGGAGAACCTCAGGTTCCTGGACGAGGCGTTCCAGACGATCATCCAGCGCTACACGCGCGAGGCGGGCGTCAGGAGCCTCGAGCGCGAAATCTCGTCGATCTGTCGCAAGATCGCGCGCAAGGTGGTCGTCGAGGGCAAGAACTTCAGCGAAGAGATCACGGCCGCCAAAGTCACCGAGTACCTCGGCGTGCCGCGGTTCCGGCCGACGCTGGCCGAAGAGACCAACGAGATCGGCGTCGCGACCGGCCTGGCGTGGACGGAAGTCGGCGGCGAGATCCTCGTGACCGAAGCGACGCTGATGCCCGGCAAGGGGCACCTGACGCTCACGGGCAAGCTCGGTGACGTCATGCAGGAGTCGGCGCAAGCCGCGATGAGCTACGTGCGCTCACGGTCGGAGGATTTCGGCATCCCGAAGGACTTCAACCGGAAGACGGACGTCCACGTGCACGTGCCCGAGGGCGCCATTCCGAAGGACGGACCGTCCGCCGGCATTACGCTCGCCACCGCACTCGTGTCAGCGGTCGCTCGCGTTCCGGCCCGGAAGGACGTCGCCATGACGGGCGAGATCACGCTGCGCGGCAAAGTGCTGCCGATCGGCGGCGTCAAGGAAAAGGTCCTGGCCGCCCACCGCGCCGGCCTGAAGACCATCATTCTCCCGAAGGACAACGAGAAGGACCTGGCGGACATTCCGAAGAACGTCCTCGACGCGCTCGACCTCTACATGGTCGAGACGATGGACGAAGTGCTGAAGATCGCGCTGGCGGAGCCGCTCCCGGTCTTCTCCGCTGCGACGGCGCCCGCGTCTGCGGAAGTCGCGCCGGCCATCTCGGACGAGACCATTACGCACTGAAGCTCCTCAGCGTTGTATTCGTCACGAGCGCCGCTCGCGCGGACGGGATCCCGCACGACGATGTGGCCCACGTCGCGCTGGTTGGACGCTCGAACGTCGGCAAGTCGAGCCTGATCAACGCGCTCTGCCGGTCCACCCTCGCCCGCACGAGCGCCGCGCCCGGCAAGACGCGGCTGGCCAACATCTATCGGGCGTCCCTGGACGGGGGCCCGGGCGGTCCCGGACGCTGGGACGTGTATCTGGTCGATCTGCCGGGTTATGGATATGCGAGGGGCGGGGCGACCGCGGCGACGGAGCTGAAGGCGATCGCTGACGCGTATTTTGCCCGGACCGACAGCGGCGCGCGTCCCTCGACAAGCTCGGGACGCCCTGAGCGAGTCGAAGGGCGGAACGTCAGGTCCGCGTCAGGCGCTCTTCTGCTCGTCGACTCGCGACATCCTGCGTTGGAGTCCGATGTCGCGGCCGCGGGCTGGCTCGAATCACTGAACGTCACGTATTACCCGATCGCCACCAAGATCGACAAGCTGTCGCAGGGCGATCGAACGAAGCATCTGAGAACCATCGAGGAAACATTCGGAACTGCCGCGCTGCCGGTTTCGGCGGTCAGCGGCGAAGGATTGGAAGAGTTGTGGAAGCTGATAGCAAGATTGAGTCGAAAGAAGTAGCGGCCGGCGCCCCGCCGGCGCAAACGCCCGTCGTCGAGCTCGGGGCGTTGAAAGAGATGAACATCAGCGAGCTGACGAAGATCGCCAAGCAGCTCGATGTGCCGGGCGCGACCGGCATGCGGAAGCAGGAGCTGATCTTCGAGATCCTGCGCTCGCGAGCCGAGAAGAGCGGCCTGCTCTTCTCCGAGGGCGTGCTCGAGACGCTGCCGGACGGCTTCGGGTTCCTGCGGGCGCCGAACTACAACTACCTGCCCGGCCCCGACGACATCTACGTGTCACCGTCGCAGATCCGGAAATTCGATCTGCACACGGGCGATACCGTCTCGGGCCAGATCCGGCAGCCGAAGGACGGCGAACGGTACTTCGCGCTGATCAAGGTGGAGGCCGTCAACTTCGAGCCGCCCGACCGGGCGCGCGAGAAGGTGTTCTTCGAGAACCTGACGCCGCTCTACCCCCAGGAGCGCATCCGCCTCGAAACGGCGTCCGACAACCTCTCGGCCCGCGTGATGGACCTGATGGTGCCGATCGGCAAGGGCCAGCGCGGCCTCATCGTCGCCTCGCCGCGGACCGGCAAGACGATGCTGCTGCAGAACATCGCGAACAGCATCACGGCCAATCATCCGGAGGTGTACCTCATCGTGCTGCTCATCGACGAGCGGCCCGAGGAGGTCACCGACATGCAGCGGTCCGTCAAGGGTGAGGTGATCTCGTCCACGTTCGACGAGCCCGCCACGCGCCACGTCCAGGTCGCCGAGATGGTCATCGAGAAGGCGAAGCGGCTCGTCGAGCACAAGAAGGACGTCGTCATCCTGCTCGATTCGATCACGCGGCTGGCGCGCGCCTACAACACCATCGTGCCGCCGTCGGGCAAGATTCTCTCGGGCGGCGTCGACAGCAACGCCCTCCAGCGCCCGAAGCGCTTCTTCGGCGCGGCGCGCAACATCGAAAGCGGCGGGTCGCTGACGATCATCGCCACGGCGCTCATCGACACCGGGTCGCGGATGGACGAAGTGATCTTCGAGGAGTTCAAGGGCACCGGCAACCTCGAGATCCACCTCGATCGCAAGCTGGCCGATCGACGCGTCTTCCCCGCCATCGACATTCAGAAGAGCGGCACGCGGAAGGAAGAGCTGCTGCTGCCGAAGGAAGATCTCAGCCGCGTCTGGGTCCTGCGCAAAGTGCTCACGCCCTTGTCATCGTCCGAGGCGATGGAGCTGTTGCTGTCGAAGATGGGAAAGACGAAGAGCAACGCGGAGTTTCTCGGGGCGATGACGAACGGGAAATAGATCCGGACGGTGCTGGAGGTGCTGGAGGTGCTGAACTTCAGCAGCACCTCAGCACCCTCAGCACCTCAGCACCTCAGCACCGTCAGCACCGTCCGATCAGTCCAGCCGTTTAGCGACCGTCCCCAACTTATCCGCGGCGTAGTCGTAGACTACGACCTTGACGTGCCTTGCCGGCTTGGTGGCCGTGATGATCGCCGTGTAGGTGATGCCTTCGCGCTTGACGCGCTCGTATCCTTCGGCATCCAGGCTCAGGTCCAGCGTCTGGCGGTGTTCGCCGACGAGATGCTGGGCGGCATCGCCGATAGAGGTCGCGACGTCGATCGTGGCGACGAATTGTCCGCCATCCTCCTTGAAGCGGATCGCCGCGGGATCGATGGACGCCTGGACGCGGACCTCGCTGATTCCCCGCTTCTGGCGGCTGACTGACGTTTCGAGCGTGACGGGGATGTCCTTGATCTGCTTGGCCCATGAGCCCGCCGACTCCATCCGGTTGTACGTCATGAACTGACGGCGATCGTAGGGGACCAGCAACTCACGCGCGAAGTAGCCGTGCCGGAAGAGTACCTGCACATCGGGCCTGTTCACCCGCACGTGAATCCGGCGGTACCTGCCGTCCCAGCTGGCGTTGCTCGGCGAGTAGCCCAGCACGTAGTGGAATCGCGTTGCCTTGTCGATGCGATCGACGGCCTTGCGGGCGTAGGCGTAAAACGACGTCATGCCGCCCGTGCGTCTCGCCAGTTCCCGCGCGTCGGTCATGGCAAACGCCTCCGACCAGGATCGGCCTTCCATGACCGGCATCCTGTACGGGCGGCTGATGTCGAAGTGCGTCGGCACGCCTCCGGTTTGGATGGTGTGGACCGCCACACGCGCATCCGCCGCGACGTCCGCCAGCGTTTTGCCGTTTTCGGCGCGCGGCAGCCCGACGAGCCCCTGCTCCGTCACGAAGATGAGATGCTTCTCGCCTTCGAGATACCGCAGGTACTCGATCGCGGTATAGAGCCGCAGCAGATCGTCGGCGACCTTGAATCCCGTGACGAACCTGGCGTCCGAATCCCGTGCGTTTGGATCGAAGTAGTCCAGCGCGCGCCGGAAGTCCTCAATGATCAGCGCATCGTCTGGAATCCGCGTCGGCGGGAGCTCTCGGGTGGGTGGAAGATCGGTTCCAGAGAACAGCTTGTCGATCGTCGACTGAATGTGGGGAGGAATCTCGCGGCTGCCGTAGGCGAGCTGCATGTCGTTGAAGAAATGCGTGAGGGCAGCTTCGACGACTTCATGCCCATGCCGCAAGCGCTCGATGACGCGTGAAATCTGATCGTGATCGGTGGTCAGGTCGGTGGCGCGGTTGTAGGCGACCACCGCTGCCTGATCCTGCGGGAGCAGGTGCTCGCGAAGGAATTCGAGGAGGCCGTCGATCCCCTTGGCGGGCTCCTGCAGCCGGCCGCGGCCGAAGACGACGAGGAACGTGCGACGGTTGATCGGCGCGTCCTCGAGGCCCGCCGTACCGGCGGAGCATCGGGCGGCTGTCGGGATCGGGCGCCACCGCCGTCAGGGCCCGCGCCGAGAAGTGCGCGATTTCCTGACGGATGTCGTCTTCGACGAGGGTGAAATCGCCGGCCGTCAGATCGGTGACGGGTCGACCGTTACGATCGAGGACCCGCACGTCGACCGGAACCAGCGTGACGGTACTGCGGAAGGCGCCGGGAATCTGCTGAGGCGTCTGGTCGGAGAACAGCGCGGCGCCGCCGAGCGCCAGGAATCCGACCGTGAGTCCAGTGACGCCGCGGATCGTTCCAGCGCTCGGCATACACCCTCCACCCTCCTGCAGGCGCCTCCCAATTCTGCCCGATTTCCCGGGCGGTGCGACAGCCTTCTGCTAACATGCCCAACGCGGCGACCGCGCTCGCCGGGGAGGGTTGATCATGGTGCGGCTGCTACATCTTGGCGTTGCCATTCTCACCGCGGTGGTCCTGTTTCCCGCGCCGTCTTCGAAAGCGGAACAACAGGCCGCCGGAGGCCGCGCGCTTCGAATCGAAGACTACTACCGGATTCAGTCGATAGGCGGCACGTCCATTTCCCCCAACGGCAAGTGGGTGGCGTTCACGGTTTCGGGACGCATCGAGGAACAGGAGAACGGCGGCCCCAGCTGGGTCTTGATCGTTCCGGCCGATGCCTCTGCGGAACCACGGCGCATTCAGCATCAAGGGAGCGACGTCTCGAATCCGTCCTGGGCGGACGAAGGCGCGCTGCAGTACTCGGTGGACACCCAGCGATGGAAAATCGATCCCGACAATCCCTCGTCACCCCCGGCGCAGATTCAGGGCGCCGAGGCGGGCGCGGGACGTGGTGGCGGCCGGGGCGGACGCGGAGGCGGCGGCGGACGAGGCGGCGGTGGTGGCGGAGCGACACCGAGCCCGGACGGCAAGTGGGAAGTCGTCACGGAGAACAAGCGGCAGCAGGAGCACACGCCCGTCTACGCGAGCGACTTCGAGAAACGTCACCAGGAGCGCTTCAAGGGCGCGATCTTCGACTGGAAGGATTTCCAGCGGGACGGTCAGCCCTTCCCTGCGCCGAATCCAACGGCGCAGCCGGCCCAGCAGATCATCGTGCAACCGCGGCCTGCGGGTTCGGCTGAAGGCCGGCGGGTGCTGGTCGACATGGACCTGCGTCCCGCCAACGTCGCGTGGCATCCCAACGGCCAGACGCTGGCGTTCACGGCCGATCCGGACTGGCGCAACGAGCTGAAGTACAACTCCGCCGATCTCTGGACGGTGACGATCGACGGCAAGGTCACCCGCGTGACGAACGACGGGTACGTGTACGGCGACGCGGGCTATTCGCCTGACGGCAAATACCTGTCGTACTCGCGATCGTTCGGCACCGACATGATCATCGAGCAAAAGCTGAATCATGGCGGCCCGCAGGATCTCTACGTCCGTCCCGTGGCGGGAGGCGATCCGATCAACCTCACGGCCAACTGGGATCTGGATCCCGGTCAGACGCGATGGTCGCCTGACAGCCGCTTCATCTATTTCACGGCCGGCATCGGGGGCGAGTCGCATCTGTTCCGTGTCTCGGTTCCCGCGGGCCGTGTGGAGCAGGTGACGAAGGGGCCGCGCCGCCTGAACGGCATCATCTACGATCGGGCCTTCACGAAGATCCTCTACACGGTCGGGATCCACGAGGCCCCGCCCGACCTGTACATCGCGAACATCGATGGCTCGAACGAAAAGAGGCTGACGAACATCCACAAGACCTTCGTCTCGGAGATCGCGCTGAGCAAGGCGGAGCGCCTCCGGTGGACGAGCAAGGACGGCACGCAGATCGAGGGCTGGCTGATGTTCCCCTACGGATACGATCCGCGACAGGGCACCAAAGTCTCGTACCCGATGATCGTGACCAGCCATGGTGGACCGCACGCGGCCACGGGCTACAGCTTCGACTTCAAGGACCAGTACTTCACCGCCAACGGCTACTTCGTCTTCGATACGAACTTCCGCAGCTCGACCGGCTACGGCGACGCCTTCAAGTGGGCGACGTGGGGCGCGTGGGGCGACAAGGACGGTGAGGACGTCATCTCGGGCATCGACTACGTGCTGAAGCGATACCCGATCGATCCGAAGCGCGTCGGCCATACGGGCCACTCGTACGGCGGCTTCATGACCAACTGGCTCATCACGCAGTATCCGGATCGGTTCGCGGCGGCCATCACCGGCGCGGGCATCACCAACTGGATCAGCGACTACGGTACCGCGGACATCTACCGGACGAAAGAGACCGAGTTCTTCGGCACGCCGTGGGACAAGGACGCGCGCGACCGGATGATCAGGCAGTCGCCGCTGACCTACGCCGGGAACGTCAAGACGCCGACGCTCTTCGTGCACGGCGAGGTGGATCAGCGCGTGCCGTACGAAGAAGGCGAGCAGATGTACTTTGCGCTCAAACGACGCGGCGTGCCGGCCAAGATGATCCGCTACGCCAACCAGCCGCACGGCATCGGCGGCAACTGGAACAACGTCCACCGCATGATCAACGAGCTGCAATGGTGGGAGAAATACCTCAAGGCCGGGCAACCCAAGACGACATCGTCGCAGGGCGACCGGTGATCGCGATGACGCGCCGGTGGCTGTCGCTCGTGATCGTCCTGCTGGCTCTGGCGCTGCCGCGCGCACAGAGCCCGCAGCCACCCATCACGCTTCAGGCCGGCGACGTCGTGCTCCGTGGCGGGTTGATCTTCGACGCGGTTGGCGATCAGGCCGTCGCGAACACCGGTCTGATCGTTCGCAACGGCACGATCCTCGAGGTCGGCGCGCGTCTGGACGGACGCGATCTCGGGCCCGCGCGTGTCATCGAGCTGGCGCCGACGGAGTGCCTGCTGCCCGGCCTCTTCGATCTCCACGCCCACTACGCGATGGACCTGTTCGGCGAAGGCCGGTTCGACGAGCATACCGTCAACCCGATCGTCTTCCTCGCCAACGGCGTCACGTCGACGTTTCCGGCGGGCGAGGTGAACCCGATCGAGATGCGCGCGGCACGCGAACGCATCGACGCGGGCGCGCAGATCGGCCCACGCATCTACAACTCGGGACCGTACTTCGGAACCGCGCGACCCGGCTGGAACAACGCGGAGATGACGCCGGAGCGCGTCCGGGCCGACGTCGACGAGTGGGCGGCGAAGGGCGCCCGCGGCTTCAAGGCGAAGGGCATCAGGCCCGATCACCTCGCGGCACTCATCGAGCAGGCCCACAAGCACGGCCTGACCGTCACCGGTCACCTCGATTCCGGCGCCCGCAACAGCGTCAACCCGAAGGACGCGATCCTGATGGGCATCGATCGCATCGAGCATTTCATGGGCGGCGATGCCATCACGGCCGACCGCGGCGCCTATGCCTCGCTCGAGAACCTGGACGTGACGCGGCCTGAGGTCAAAGCCATCTTCGACCTGTACATCAGCCGCCACGTCTACTACGACGCGACGGTCTCGGCGTACGGCTACTGGGCCAGGAAGGATCCGGAGGTCTACACGTACTGGATCAACGAGATGGATTTCCTGACGCCCTACGCGCGCAAGGCCGTCGAGTCGAGGCTTCCCCGGCGCGTCAACGAGCAGTTCGAGCGGATCTACTGGACGAAGCGCAAGGAAGTCCGGGCGTTCTACGACAACGGCGGCGGCCCCTGGATCTCGCTGGGGACGGATCACCCGAGCTGGGGCGAATTCCTGTCGGGCTTCGGCTCGCACCGTGAGCTGCACGCGCTCGTGCTCAGCGGGATCCCGCCCGCCGCGGCGATCCGGATCGGCACGATCAATGGGGCGCGGGCGCTGAACGTCGCCTCGAAGCTCGGCACCCTCGAATCCGGCAAATACGCCGACCTTTTCGTCGTGCGTGGCAATCCCCTCCAGGACATTCGCAACACCCGCAACGTGCGGCTGGTGATGAAAGCCGGCCAGGTCTACGACGCCGCCGAGTTGTTGGCGTCGGTGAAGGGCAAGCTCGGGCCCGGAAGCGCGGCCGACGACAAGGTCTGGCGTCCGCAGCCGCGCGGCACGGGCGGCAGCTGAGCAGAGGGGCCGACGCTCGGCTCAGCTTTGGGTACTTGACGGAAACGCGCCAGCCGCAATCTGATAGAGCATGCGCTGCGCTGTATTCGTCGGAATGTACGTCCTCATCGCCGCAAGTTTCACCGCCCATGGTTCCGCGCAAGTCAAGCCGACCGCTCCGCCGCAAACCACGCCGGCCGCTCCACCGCAAACCAAGCCGGCGGCTCCACCGCAGAGCAAGCCGGCGGCTCCCGCGCGTCTGAGCATCACCGTGCTCGTCACGGCCATGGACGGCAAACCATTGCCGGAAATATGGGTTAAGGCGTCCGGACCGGTCGACCGCGAGGGCCCGACGGACGCCTCCGGCACGGTGCTCTTCAACAACGTGACGCCCGGATCGTACCGGCTTCGATTCGAGCACGAGAAGTTCGTCACGCTCGAAAAGGACGTGCACCGTCGCCGCCGGGCGGCCGGTCAAGACGACGGTTTCTTTGAATGCCGCGCCACCCCCACCGCCGCCGCCTCCGGCGCCGGCGCCCAAAGTGGACCCGCCCCCATCCGCGGCGCCACCCCTGGACCACTACGAGCCCTCGTCGGTCGTCGTGCTGACATTCCTCGACGACAACTTCATAGGCAGGGTGCCAATCAAGCGATCGCCGATGGGGTGCACCGCCAGCTCGACGTCGACGCTGATCCAGTTGCGCGATCCCCTGGCCGAACATACCCACGCGGAGGCGGACGAAACGATTTACGTCGTAGCCGGTGAGGGCAATGTCAAGATCGGCGACCGGCAGCACGCGCTCACGTCTACGTCGGTCGTGGCGATTCCGCGTGGGATGCCACACTCGATCGCCCGACGCGGATCGAATCCGCTCATCTTCGTCTCGACGCTGAGCGGACAGCCATGCCAGTCGAAGTAGGCAGCGCGCGGCGCGCGCGTTTTGGAATGAGGCTGGCCTTTCTGGCGTGCATCGCGCTCGCGGTCTGCGCGGGGGTCGCCGGTTCGGACGCGCAGCCGCACTCCAAGGTGATTCGCTTCGGGCGGCTCTGGGACGGCACCCGCGTCATCACGGACGCCGTCATCGTCGTCGAAAACGACAAGATCGTCCGCGTCGAGAGCGGCGGCTCTACCCTGCCGGTCGGTGCCGAAACGATCGACCTGCGGCGGTACACCGGAATTCCGGGGCTGATCGATCTCCACACCCACATGACCTACTACTGGGATCGGCAGCCGGGCACACGTCCGCTGGGACAGCGCCGGCGTCCCGCGGTCACGGTGTACCTCGCGCAGGACAACGCGCGACGGACGCTCGAGACCGGCGTGACGACCGTCCGCGATCTCGGTGCCTCGAACGAAAGCGACATGGCGATGCGCGACCTCATCGCCATGGGAGCGATGGTGGGTCCGCGGATGATCGTCTCGGGCCAGGGTCTCTCCGCGCGACAGGGAGCCACGCCTGATCCGGACGCGATGCGCCGCACGACCGAGGAGCGGATCAAAACCGGCTCGGACTGGCTCAAGGTCTATGCGTCGCGGGGCAGCTTCGACAGCGTCGACACCACGCAGACGGTCACGTTCGCAGAAATGAAGGCCATCGTCGATGCAGCGCATGCCCAGAACCACAAGGTCGCGATTCACTCCTACGGGCCATCCGGCGTGAAGGACGCCGTTCGCGCCGGCGCGGATTCGGTCGAGCACGGCATCGACCTGGACGACGAGACGCTCGCGGACATGGCTCAGCGCGGGACCGTCTGGGTGCCGACCATCGATCACAACCGCTACTACGTCGACGCGAAGGACGAGTACGGCTTCAGGCCGGAAGCGATTGGACCGCTGCAGGACTACATCGAGCGGAACCTGGAATCGGCCCGGCGCGCTATTCGCGCGGGCGTGAAGCTGGGCATGGGTTCCGACGCCGTCTACTCGATGTTCGGCCAGAACACGCGCGAGCTCGCCTGGTTCGTGAAGGCAGGCATGACGCCCGAACAGGCGCTGAAGTCCGCCACGACCGTCGGCGCGGAGCTGCTCGGCATGCAGGACAAGCTGGGACGCGTCACCGCCGGATTCCAGGCGGACCTCGTGGCCGTCGAAGGCATTCCGGTTCAGAAGATCGAGGCGATGTTCGACGGCGTGCGGTGGGTGATGAAGGACGGAAAAGTGGTCGTCGACAAGCGATGACCCGCCGCGATCGACGATCCGCCCTATTCGCGCAGTGACTCGGTCGGATCGATCGCGAGCGCGCGACGCGCCGGCAGATAGCTCGCGGTCATCGACGCTCCCATCACGAGGATCGTCGCGACCGCGAACGTCGGCACGTCTATCGGCGTCAGGCCGTACAACAGCCCTCCGAGAAACTGCGCCGCGGCCAACCCGATGAGAACGCCCAGCGCCGCGCCCGCAGCGCTGACTCGCAGCCCACGTCCGAGGACCATTCGCATGACCTCGTGACGGCTTGCGCCGAGCGCAACCCGGACACCGATCTCGCGCGTCGACTCGCTCACCCAGTACGCCGTCAACCCGTAAACACCCACGAGCGTGAGCGTCACGGCGAGCGCCGCAAACAGAGCCAGCAGCGAGGCATTGAAACGTTGGGACGCCGCCGAACCCGACGTGACTTCCGCCAGCGTGCGGACGTTGTAGATCGCCTGCGCGGGATCGACCCGTCGGATCGCCTGGCGAACGGCCGGCGACAGTCCCGCCGGCTCGACGAGCGCTCGCACGACGAACGTCATGACGGGTGAGGGACTCTGGGTATGCGCTACGTAGAAGTGCGGCTCTGGCGGCTCGTCGAGGCTGGTCTGCCTGACGTTCCCGACGATACCGACGATCGCCCGAAGGGTGCGGCTGTTCGTTGTCCGTGCTCGCTTGCCGATGGGGCTCTCTCCTGGAAAGTAACGGTCGGCAAACGATTGATCGATCACGGCCACCGCGGTGGTGTCCGGTCGGTCGGCGTCCGAGAACGCGCGCCCCTGAAGGACCGGGATGCCCATGGCGCGGAAGTAGTCCGGCGTGACCCACCGGAGGTACGTGCGATCGTTCTGACCCTCGGCTGGTTCGGGCCGGCCCTCGAACCGCACGCCGAACCGCAGCAGCCCGCGCTGGCCCGAAAGTGGAAGCGGCGCACCGGCGCCGGCGACGTCGACTCCGGGCAACGCGCGGATTTCTCCGAGCGCCCGGTCGAAAAACTGCGGCCAGCGGTCGGGTGGATAGCCTGACGCCGGGAGGCTCACCTGCGCGAGGAGCACGTGATCGGCGCGGAAGCCCGTGTCGACGCTGGTCAGACGCGCGAAGCTCTGTACGAGAAGGCCCGCGACGATCAGCAGCGCAAGTGACAGCGCGATCTCCGCCGTGACGAGAACGGTGCGCGAGCGCCGGCCGGAGCGACTGACCCCTGATCCCTGGGTCGATTTCAGCAGGTCATTGGGATTCGTAGCGGCAGCCCGCAGCGCCGGGGACAAGCCGGTCACGAGTCCGGTGACCAGAGAGAGCACCAGGGTGACTGTCAGCAGCCGCGCGTCGAGTGCAGCATCCTCCAGCCGCGGCACGTGGATGGTTGCGATGCTGAGGAGGGCTTTGACGCCCCACCAGCCGATCAGCAACCCGGCTGCGCCGCCGAATGACGCGATCAATCCGCTTTCGACGAGCTGTTCACAGGCGACGCGCCCGGGGCTCGCGCCGAGCGCGCTCCGCAGCGCGATCTCACGCGACCGGCTCGCGCCGCGCGCGAGCAGCAGGCTCGCCACGTTCGCGCAGGCAATGAGGAGCACGCATCCAACCGCAGCGAGCAGGACCAGCAGCGGCCGACGCACGTCTCCGATCACGCTCTCGTACAGAGTTGCCAGCGTCACGCCCCAGCCACGGTTCGTGTCCGGGTACTGCCGTTCGAGGCGCGCTGCGACAGTTCGAAGGACCTCGTGCGCGGCCGGCTGTGAAATCCCAGGCGCCAGCCGGCCAACGACCTGAATCGACCGCGCGGCGCGAGGGAAGGCCCGCACCGAGTCATTCAGCGGGACCCACAGCTCCACATCGGCGTTGGGGAACGCGAACGAGGTCGGCATGACGCCGATCACCGTGGCCGGTTTGCCATTCCGCCCGAGGGTCGTTCCAACGATGTCAGCGCGGGCGCCGAATCTCGTGCGCCACAGGCGATCGCTGAGAATCAGGACGTCAGCGGCGCCATCCCGGGCATCGGATGGCAGGATCGGCCTTCCGAGCGCGGGCTTGACGCCGAGCATGTCGAAGAGCCCGGGGGACACCTCCGACGTCAGGGCGCGCGCCGGCTCGCGCTCGTCGCGTAGTGTCGATGTGTCGTCAGCCGTGAACGCCGCGAGCGCCTCGAACGCGTGTCCGCCCACCGCCTGCTCGCGCAGGTCGAAGAAGTCCGGCGGCGACACGCTGTTTCGGGGAATCCCTCTGGGGTTTGCGGACCAGATCCGCACGAGGCTATCCGGGTCGGCGTACGGCAGCGGCCTCAGGATCACCGTATCGACGATGCTGAAGATCGCGGTGTTGGCGCCGATGCCGAGCGCGAAGGTGGCAATAGCCGCCAGGGCAAAAGCTGGCCGCTTCGCGAGCGAACGGCAGGCATACCGGAGATCCTGTTTCCCCTGTCCGATCCAGAGCGGCACGCGGTGCTCCTGTGCGGCGGTGCGCCGCATGTGTCTGAGTTGACGGCGTCTACGCCGCATCGACAGGGCCGGCGCGATCGACCCGATGACCTGCCGCCAGTACCAGGGACGGCGGCCAGGCGATGACGATGCGGTTCGACGTGCGTGCGGTATTCCTCGTCCAGATCGGCGACAACCGCGCGGCGGGTATCGGGCGGAAGAGCGAGGCTGAGAATGGCGCGAGCCAGGCGTCGCATGATGCCAGTCAGGATCGGCCCGCGCGTCGCAGGCGCAGCCCGGTCCACATCCGTTCGTGCACGTCGTTGGCCGCGCGCAACGCGTCCACGCCGCCACGCGTCAGCTCGAAGAAGCGCCTGGCGCGGCCGTCGGGCCGCCCGGGATCCCGGTCGACGGTGCGGACGTAGCCTTTCTCTTCCAGCCGTTCCAGGGTGGCGTAGACCGCGCCGATCGCGACGGCCCGACCTGCGCGCCGTTCGATTTCACGTCGGATCGTCATGCCGTACGCGCCGCCCTCGAGCCGGGCCACGGCCAGCATGACGATCTGCTCGAACTCGCCGAGGTACTCGCCGCGCGCCATCCGTCTATTTCTACAAAATAGAAAAAGTTTGTCAACCCCCCGCCTGCTGGCCTGCTGGCGGCCCTGGCCTCAGGTCAGCTCGTCTATCCAGACTCCGGCGAGCGACAGCAGGAACGCCGCAATCATGAGCGCCGCCATCATGACGATGCGGGCCGTACGCGAGTAGGGCTTGAAGTAGGTAATCCGCATCGCGAGCACCAGCGCGAAGGGAAAGGCGGACAGACCGAATGCCTCGATCAGCACCATCTTGCCGAAGATCCGCCTGAGCGCCATGTGGGTCAGCACCAGCACGAGTGTGCCGCCGATCATCCACGCCGCGCTGCGCAGGTGATCGGCGGTTGTAAGTTCCTGCGGGTGACAATACGCACGCAGTTTTCCCATTGTCGTCACTCCTTCTCGAGAGTCGCCGGCGGTTCCGCCGAGCGGCTGTTGGGGGTTGAGGCGCGCATCAATCGCGCCCGCTATCAAGTCGACCATCAGGCGAATCGACGCCTGCTCCTGCGCGAGGAGCGCCGTCATCTCGTCGCCGTATCGCTGTCGCCACGCCCGCGGATAGAGCCGGAGGAGCGCTTTCATGAGCTGGCCAGCCGTCGCTGCCCCACACGCGCGATCGCCTGGATGCTGGCGAGCCGCGCACGCAGCGCCCGCTCACCCAGCGCCGTCAGCTTGTAGGGGTTGCGCCGGTCTTCGCTCTCGAGCCGCTCGATGAGCCCTCGAGCCTCGAGCCTGGTGATCGCGCCGTAGAGCGTCCCAGGCCCCAGCCGGACATCAGCGACGACGGCGATGTCCTCCGTCATGGCGTAGCCGTGCTTCGAGCCCTCGGCCAGGCTGATCAGAATCAGCAGCGCCGGTTCCCCGAACCTCCCGAAATCGTCCAGCTCGTCGTCCGTCCGTTTCTTCATTGTTCCGTCCCGCGTAATACGTACGACGTAATACTACGCGGTACGTAGTAACATGTCAAGGAAAGCGAAGGTGCTGGAGGTGCTGAAGGTGCTGGAGGTGCTGGGGGTGCTCAGGGTGCTGAAGGTGCTGGAGGTGCTGGAGGCTGCTAGGGGTGCTGGAGGTGCCAGCTGAAATAACTGAGAGTGCCCGGCGGCGGCATCCGCGGCTCGATGAGTCTCCAGCACCTTCAGCACCCTCAGCACCCTCAGCACCTTCAGCACCGTCAGCACCTCAGCACCCTCAGCACCTTCCGCACCTTCCGCTCGACTATCATTCCGTGTCATGCGCTACCGCACGTTCGGCAGAACCGGGTGGCAGGTGTCCGAGGTCGGCTACGGGATGTGGGGAATGGCGGGCTGGACGGGCAGCGATGACGAGCAGTCGCACACCTCACTCGATCGGTCCATCGAGCTCGGTTGCAACTTCTTCGATACCGCGTGGGCCTACGGCGACGGGCACAGCGAGCGGCTGCTCGGCGCGACGCTGAAGCGCCATCGCGACAAGCGTCTCTACATCGCGACCAAGATCCCGCCGAAGAACCGCAAGTGGCCGGCGAGATCGGAGTACCCGCTGGACGACGTCTTTCCGTCCGACTACATCCGCGAATACACCGAGAAGAGTCTGCAGAACATCGGTGTGTCGACGCTCGATCTGCAGCAGCTGCATGTCTGGTCCGATGCCTGGGCCGGGGACGCGCGCTGGCAGCGCGCGCTGCGGGCGTTGAAAGACGAGAGGCTGGTCCGCGCGCTGGGGATCAGCGTCAACCGCTGGCAGCCCGACAACGTCCTGCGCGCGCTGGACACCGGGCTGATCGATGCCGTGCAGGTCGTCTACAACGTGTTCGATCAGAACCCCGAGGACAAGCTGTTCCCGTACTGCCAGCAGCACAAGATCGCCATCATCGCGCGAGTGCCGTTCGACGAGGGCAGCCTCACCGGGACGCTGACGGCGGACTCACGCTGGCCGGAGGGCGACTTCCGGAACATCTACTTCCACGATGACAACCTGCGCGACACGCTGCCGCGCGTCGAGCGCCTCCGCCCCGTCGTGCCCGCGGGCATGACGATGCCGCAGCTCGCGCTTCGGCACATCCTGCAGCACCCCGCGGTCTCGACCGTCATCCCGGGCATGCGGAAGCTGCAGCACGTCGAGCAGAACCTGGGCGTGAGCGATGGAAAACCGTTGGCGGATGAGTTGATGTCCGAGCTGCGTCGTCACCGGTGGGACCGCACGGTGGACTGGGAGCCGCACTAGAAAATGGCACATGGCAAATGGGAAATGGCAAAGGCATCACGGGTTCCCGGGTATAGTGGCCGAGGCGCATGCCGATACAGTCTGGTGCTCGCCTTGGGTCGTACGAAGTGCTCGCTGCGCTCGGCGCGGGCGGGATGGGAGAAGTGTACCGAGCCCGGGATACGAAGCTCGGTCGAGCGGTCGCGATCAAGGTTCTGCCCGACGCCTTCCTGAAAGACCCTGAACGGCTCGCGCGGTTTCAGCGCGAGGCCCAGCTGCTCGCGGCGCTGAACCACCAGCGGATCGCCGGCATCCATGGAATAGACGAGGCAGAAGGCATTCGCTTTCTCGTGCTCGAGCTGGTCGAGGGCGAGTCGCTGGCGAAGCGGCTGGAGCGTGGTCCCGTGCCGCTCGACGAGGCGCTGACCTTCGCCCGGCAGATTGCCGACGCCCTCGAAGCCGCCCACGACAAGGGCATCATTCACCGGGACCTGAAGCCGGCCAACATCATGCTGACGGCCGACAACGAGGTGAAGGTCCTCGACTTCGGTCTGGCGAAGTCGCTGGAGCACGAGCAGCAGAGCGAGGCGATAAACTCGCCGACGCTGACGTTCGCCGCAACATGCGAGGGCGTCATCCTCGGCACGGCGGCATACATGTCGCCGGAGCAGTCAAAGGGGCGCGCGGCCGACAAACGCAGCGACGTCTGGGCGTTCGGGTGCGTCCTGTACGAGATGCTGACCGGAAAGCGCGCGTTCGAGGGCGACGACGTGTCCGATACGCTCGCGTCGATCCTGCGAGGTGAGCCGGACTGGAGCGCCCTGCCCCAGGCCACGCCGGCCTCGGTCCGCACGCTCCTCAAACGGGCCCTGACGAAGGATCGAAAGGCGCGCCTGCGGGACATCTCGGTCGCGCGGTTCCTGCTCGAAGAGCACGTCGAGCAGGTGCGGCCCGCGACTGTCAGCGCGCGCGCGACGACATCGACGTGGCGGCGCGCGATTCCGCTTGCGATCACAGCGCTCGTGGCCGCGGGCGTCACACTCGCCGCCGTCCTCGCGTTCCGCTCGCCGACGACGCCGGCCCCCGTCACCCGCTTCCAGATACGGCTTGGCGAGGGTCAGACCTTGACGAGCCTGAGCCGCGCGGTCCTTGCCTTCTCCCCGGACGGTGCCCGCATCGTCTACGTCTCTGATAACCGGCTGTTCGTCTGCGAGATGAACACGCTCCGTGAGAACGTCATCCTCGGCGCGACGAATACCGCAAGCGTTCGAAACATACTGAATCCCGTGTTCTCGCCCGACGGCGAGTGGATTGCGTTCTGGGAAGGCAATCAAATCAAGAAGATCAGCGCCAGTGGTGGTGTGCCCATCTCAATCGCAGGAGCCACCCCCCCGCTAGGGATGACCTGGAGCGGAGACGACATCCTCTTCGCGCAGGCGGAGGGCCCCACACGCGGCATCTTGCGAGTTTCCGCGAACGGCGGACAACCTGACCTGGTGATAGGACTGAAGGAGGCGGAAACCGCCTACGGGCCCCAGACGGTTGCCTGACGGAAAGACCATCCTGTTCTCGCTGGCGCAAGGATTTGCCACCGACCGCTGGGATAGAGGCCGCATCGTCGTGCAGACGCCCGGTTCGGAACCGAAGAGGCTGCTCACGGGAGCCGATGCCCGGTACTTGCCGACGGGCCATATCGTGTATGCAATCGGGGGAGTACTCAATGCCGTGCCGTTCGACGTGCGACGACTGCAGCTCGCCGGCAACCCGGTCCAGGTTGTTCAGGGCGTCAGGCGCAGCTTGATAGCGACGGGGGCCGCGCACTACACCGTCTCGAACACGGGTTCGCTGGCCTACGTTCCGGGTCCGGCGTCCTCGGCCCTCGTCGACGTCCCGTCTTGCGTTGGTCGACACGAGCGGGGCCATCGAAGTGCTGAAGATTCCGCCCGGGCCGTATGAAGTCCCGCGAATGTCGCCGGATGGAAAGCGGATCGCGTTCGGCAGCAACGACGACGGCAATCTGAGTATCTGGGTTTACGATCTCTCGGGCGCGAGCGCAGCCAGGAGACTCACGTTCGGGGGCAACTGCCGCTTCCCCATGTGGTCGGCGGACAGTCAGCGCGTCGCCTTCCAGTCCGATCGCGAAGGCGACGCCGGCATTTTCTGGCAGGGCGCAACGGCGCGGGCAGGCGAGCACCTCACCCGGGCGGACAAAGGCACTTTTCATGTGCCGGAATCGTGGGCGCTGAAGGGTGAGCGTTTCGTGTTGTCGGTGACCAGGGATACGAAGACGACGCTCGGGACATTCTCGCTCAAAGACCGCAAGGCCACGCAATTCGACGCCGTCGAATCGCTGACTCCCACCGGTGCAGTCTTCTCCCCGGATGGGCAGTGGCTGGCATACTCGACGCGGGAGAGCATCGCCCAAGCGTCCAACATTCTGTACGTGCAGCCGTTCCCGCCGACGGGCGTCAAGTATCAGATCTCCGCCACTATCGACGATGGGCATCACCCCGCCTTTTCGCCGGACGGCAGTCAGCTGCTGTACGGTACCCGGGCCGGGCCGATTTGTCTCTGTGCCGGTCACGACGCACCCGAGCTTCTCATTCGGCCCCCCGACGGCCGTCGCGCGTCCGTTTTTCACGGGGGGCCCGATCTACATGCGAACCTTTGACATGACCGCCGATGGACGCATTCTGGGCCTCGTCGAGTCGTCAGCGGAGACCGGGTCGGTTTCGACGAACCAGCCGCCGATCGAGGTCGTGCTGAACTGGTTCGAGGAGCTGAAAGTCAGGGTTCCAGCACGTTAACGCGTTGCAGACAATAGAGTTAGGCCTGTCGTTGAGGCCGGGGGCTCCAGGGTTTGATATAATGTCCTTTTGCCGGAACCCCGAAGGAGCCAGCAGTGAAGCCAGGGATCCATCCGAAGTACCACGACGTCGTCGCTCGCTGCGCCTGCGGCGCAACCTGGAAGACGCGCTCGACCAAACCCGAGCTGCACCTCGAGATCTGCAACAACTGCCATCCGTTCTTTACCGGCCGTCAGAAGCTGATCGATACGGAAGGCCGCGTGGAGCGGTTCACGAAGCGGTTTGGCGCCCAGACCACCGAGGGCCACAAGCAGGCTGCCCAGGCTGCCAAGTCGAAGAAGCAGGCCGCGTCGAAGGGCAACTAGAAGACATCAGCTACGGCCGGCGGAGGATCGTCATCGGATCGACGGAGGCGGCTTCTCGCGCCGGCTTGTAGCAGGCCACCAGCACGACCATCCCGAGCAAGCCCACGACCGCGCTCAGCGTCAGGAGATCCGTCGGTGCAACGCCGAACAGGACGCTGCTGAGCGCGCGGCCAACCGCGATCGACGCAAGCACGCCGGGCGCGAGCCCCATCGCCGTCACCATCAGCGCACTGTTGAGCACGAGCTGCATGATCTGCCGCGGGGACGCACCCAGCGCGGCGCGTACGGCCATTTCCCGCTCGCTGAGCGATACGACGTAGGTCATCGTCCCGTAGACACCGAGCGCGGCAAGTAGCACGCCCGTCACGGCAAATCCCCCAAAGAGCCAGGTGATGAAGCGAATCGGTGCAAGGAATTGGGCCACGTCCTCATGCTACGGTGCGCAGGTCGTCCAGGACCAGCGCAGCGTCCGTCTGGCGCACGGCGGTCTGCATTTCGGCAAGCGCGAGCCTGACGTCACCCTGCGCGCGCGCGACCAGCGTGACGTTGACGCGCGGATCCTGCGCATACGGGACGTAGACGCGCGCGACCCCGAAGCCGTGCATCGCGCTCCGTCGAACCGTGCCGGCGACGCCGACGACGGTCACGAGCGGCGCGGGTCCGCTCGCCGGGCCGAGTCGGAGCACCTGACCGATCGGACTGCGATTCGGCCAGAGGTGTCCCGCCAGCTCCTCGTTCACGATTGCGACCGCCGCCGAGCCTGGCCGATCCGCCGCGACGAACGGACGGCCCGATCGAAGCGGAATCCCCATGGCGTCAAAGTATCCCGGCGTCACGGCCTCGACGCTGCGGCGCACGGATCCATGCAGCGCGCTGCCGTCGTTGGCCAGCGTCAGTTCCTGCTGCGCCCCGACGCCCTGAGACATGGCAAACGCGGACGCCCCCGCTGCGACGATTCCGGGGCGGCTTGTTATGCGCTCGATCGTCGCGTCGACCGACGAGCGCAGGACGCCGTGGGCTGCATACCGCGACCCGGTGAACGCCACATCCGCGCGCGCGGCGCCTCGCGGGTTGAAGCCCAGATCGACGCGATACCTGTTGACGAGCGTCTGAACCATCAAACCTGCGCTCGTCGAGAGGACGACGGCACTGGCCACCTGGATCGCGACGAGCGCTGTCCGGAGGCGTCCGCGCGCCCGACCCGTACCGCCGCGGCCGCCATCGGCGCGAAGCGCGGTTTCCGGCGCCGTGCCCGACGCGCGAAGCGCCGGCACGATGCCGCTGAGCACCCCGGTGAGCATCGAGACCGCGGCCGCGAATACGAGCACCCCCACGTTCAGCGCTGGATCGATCACGTCGGGGAAACCACCAAGGGCACGAGCGAGCCTGATCCCCCACACCGTCAACAGGACCCCAAGGGCGCCGCCTGCTCCGGCCAGCAGCAGGCTCTCGGTCAGGAGCTGCCGCAACAGGCGCCCGCGGCTCGCGCCAAGCGCGATGCAGAGCGCCATGTCGTGCGTGCGGCGTGTGCCGCGCGCGAGAAGAATGTTGGCGATATTCGCGCAGGCGATCAGCAGCACGATGCCGACGGCGCCCTGCAGCAGGAAGAACACGCCGCGCGAATCCTGGCCGTGCATGCGCGTCATCTGCGTGGCCAGCAGGGTCCAACCGCGGTTCGTGGCGGGATGTTCCGACTCGAGTCGCGCACTGATGGCGGAGAGCTCGCGTCTTGCCTGTTCGAGCGTGACGCCTGGTGCGATCCGCGAGAACATCGTGAAGCGCCGGTCGTCCCGTGGCGACGCCTCGATCGACGGCGGCAGCATGGTCCAGAAATCGGCGTCCAGATCGAATCGCTCCGGCATCACGCCGACGATGGTGTGAGCTGCGTCGTCCAGGTGAATCTGGCGGCCGACGGGCGACTCGACGCGGGCGAACTGCGTGCGCCACAGCCGGTCGCTGATGATGATGACATCTGCCCCGTCGCCCTCGGCCAGTACCCTGCCTTGACTGGGCGCCACGCGCATGACGCGGAAGAAGGCCGGCGTGACCTGCCGCCCGGACCGCCGAACCGGAGTCGTGGCCTCGCGCACGACGGACGTCTGGTCCGCCGTCAGAGCGGGCGTGTCGAGCGTCCGGGTGGCCGCGGCGACATCGAGCGCGTCAGGTGCGGAGACCAGCAGGCCTGTGAGGTCGCGCAAGGTGTTCCGGGACTCGAGAAAGACGATGCGGGAGGCATCCGGGTAAATGAGCCTCGGGAATTCGACCGCCTGCAGGAGGCTGAAGACGGTTGCGTTAGCGGCGATGCCGATGGCGAGCGAGCCCAGGGCAACCGCAGTGACACTCCGTTCACGCAGCAGGCTCCGGACCGCCAGCTTCACATCGTGGGCTGTACCAGCCAGCATCGACATCCACCCCTCAAAGTCCGGTGGCCCATCTCACAATCCCGATCCGTGTTATCCGTGTGATCCGTGGCTCAGTCGCGGGCGGATCCCCAGCGGAAGCTGTGCTGCCCGCCGATCTTCCGGTCCAGCCGCGCGAGACGATGGCGCATGCCGTCCGCACGGCGGGCATCGGCGCCAACCACCTCTTCGAGCGCGAACAACGCCAGCTCACGGGCGGTCTCCAGATCGCGGTCTCGATGCTCGTGATGGATCGCGAGCGCCTCGACCGCGAACTGCCTGAGCGCCGCCAGCGTCTCGCTCCGGCGCGACGCGCGCCGCTCCGTCAGCTCGACGATCGAACGCCAGGCCACGGCCGCGTCCGCGAACCGGCGCTCGCGGCGGCATCTCAGACCCAGCCTGTAGAGCGCCTCGCCACGCAGCTCGATCGAGGTAGACGTCGTCGCACGCCGGTAGCACGCCTCGGCCCGATCCATCGCGCCCGCGCGTTCGTAGACGCGGCCCAGGGCCAGAGCCTCCGCTTCGTTGCGGCATGACTCCGATCCACCCGCTGCCAGGCGCGCGGCGCATGCCGTCACGGCGGCCAGCGAGACGAGATCGAGCCGGTTGTGCTCGAGTACCGGCTCGAGCGGACGCGGGTCGCCGCTGCGCAGGAACCGGAAGAATCTGGACGGAATCTCGAATCCCTGCGCGTCACCCTCGCGGCTCACGCCAAGCAGCGACTGCTCGAGCGTCATCAAGCGGCAGCCGCCGTCATCGGCGAGCGTCTGTTCGACATTCCGCGTCCGCCACAATCGTCGCGCCGGATGCAGCATGTCGAAATGCGGGACGCCGTCGAGCGGCATGTCGAGCCGGTGGAAGAGCCAGCGGGTCTCCATCACGGGGACGTCGAACGTCTTGCCGTTGTACGTGACTATCAAATCCGCGTCGTCGAAGAACTCGGCGACCGCCGCGAGCAGCGCGCGCTCCGCGGCAAAGCTGGTCAACAGGAACTGCCTCACTTGAAACGCGCCGAGGTCGAAGTACGCGCAGCCGACGAGAAACGCGACCGTTCCGGCGCCGCCGCTCAGACCGGTCGTTTCGAGATCGATGAAGATCGTGCGAGGCCCCGCGTCAGGCTGGCGAGGCCCGGGGTGCGGGCCCAGGTCGTCCTGGCCAAGCGCCGCGGAGAGCGAAGGATCCAGGACGCAGAGACCCTCCGATGTCGAGAGTTCACAATCTCCGATGCGCACACCTCCGTGACGACGATCGGCTTCGTAACGCCGATCGATCACGAGACACTCACCGAATGGAGTGCCGAACGCGCGACCGCCAAGGACGTCGGCCAGACGTGCGAAATCGCGCGTGGCCTCGTATGCGCCGGTGTCGGGCTCGTACGTGAGCTCGCGCCCCGGCCTGGGTGGCCCTGCCCTGACGATGTCGCGTAGTCGTGACCGGAGATCCACTCAGGCCGTCTCCATCGCGAGCAGGCCGTCGAGTATCCGCGACGCCACTTCCTTGGCATGCGGACCGGTGTTCCCTTCCGGACCGACACACGAAGGACAACCGGACTCGCACGGACATCCACCGATCAGCTCGCGCGTCCGCTCCAGCAGAAACGCGTGCAGGTCGTACAGCGGGCTGCTGAACCCGATACCACCCGGATAGTTGTCGTAAATGAAGATGTCCGGCTCGGTTGCGAGCGTGCCAGGCATGCCGCCCGTTCCACCGGTTCGCGACGATCGCTCGAGCGCGCCGCCGTCCACGGACAGACCGATGTCGTGGCGATCGCACATCAACAGCAGCTGCGCGATGTTCCGCATGGCGAAAGCGAGGCCCACGACTCCGTCGCGCCGATCGTCAGCCGCAAACGGCAGACTCGCCATGACCGGCGCCGGAATCGTCAGCCAGTACGACGAGGTGTGCATCTGCTGTTCCGGAAGATCGAGCTCGCCGGATCCGACGTTCTCGTTCGTGTAGAACTTGATCTTCTTGAACCCGACGACGCGCGACACGACGTGGACTTCGCCATGCGAGCGCCCGCGGCCCGAGCGAGGCGCGGAGCCGCCGAGCTCGAGCTCGTGGGCGGGGCCCCACGAGCGCTGAGAAATGCGAGTCATCTGTCCCTGAATGCCCGGATGTGGACAGGCCGCCGCTCGCGAACGTATCCAGTATCGTCACCTTGGTGTAAGTAATCGCCGTCGTGTAGTAGTCGCACTCGACCTCGCGCACGTACGCCTTGCGTCCATCGAAGTCGAGGCGCTCGACCTGGAAAAGCTGTCCTTCGACGATGTAGATGGCTTTCTCGTGGAGGGTTGCCGGACCGCTCGTGAAGTCGGTTTCGCCGATGACTCGCTCGCCGTCGGTCACGTCGATGATGACGAAGTTGTCGGAAGACACCGACCGCAGGCTGACGGCGTCCGCCGGATAGGACTCGTTCGTCCAGTTCCATTGGCCGTCGGCGTCGTGCACGAACCCTTCCTCCGAGAGCACGGAGAGAACGGACTGGACGTCCTCGGTGCCGAAGGACTCGTCGTTCGAGAACGGAAGCTCGAACGCGGCGCACTTCACGTGATCCAGCAGGATGTGCAGGTTGTCGGGGTTGATGAGCGCGTGTTCGGGAGACGAATCGAAGAAGTAGGACGGGTTCCGGATGATGAACTGATCGATCGGCGCGCTGCTCGCGACGAGGACCGCCGCCGAGCGTGTCGTCCGGCGGCCGGCGCGGCCCGCCCGCTGCCAGGTCGCTGCGATCGTTCCCGGATAGCCGGCCATGACGGAGGCGTCGAGCGCGCCGATGTCGATCCCGAGCTCGAGCGCGTTGGTCGAAACGACCGCGCGCACGAGCCCCTCGCGCAGCCCTCGTTCGATCTCACGCCGGCGATTCGGAAGGTACCCGCCGCGATAGCCACGAATCACGTCGGGCGCGCCGGGCGGTGTCTGATACGCGTCCTTGAGATACGTCGTCAGGATCTCGACGGCGAGCCGGCTCTGTCCGAACAGGATCAGCTGCAGGTTGTACCTGAGGAACTCCAGCGACACACGACGCGCTTCCGACAGGTACGAGCGCCTGATGCCCAGCTGCGCGTTGACGACCGGCGGGTTCACGAACAGGAAGAACTTCTCCCCGCGCGGCGCGCCGCTCCTCTCCACCAGCTCGAACGGCCTGCCGGTCAACCGCTCGGCCAGCTCGCGGGGGTTGGCGATCGTCGCGGACGAACAGATGAACAGCGGATCCGATCCGTAGTGACGGCAGACGCGCTGCAGGCGGCGCAGGATGTTCGAGAGGTGGCTGCCAAACACGCCGCGATAGGCGTGCAGCTCGTCGATCACGACGAAGCGCAGGTTCTCGAACAGCTTCGCCCAGCGCGGGTGATGCGGCAGGATCCCGGAGTGGAGCATGTCCGGGTTGCTGAGCACCGCGTGCGCCTTCCCCCTGATCGCGCGGCGGGCATCGGACGGCGTGTCGCCGTCGTAGGTGAACACCCCGATGTTCACATCGGTGCCGTGGCTCACCAGCTCGGACAGCGCGTGCAGCTCGGCGAGCTGATCCTGCGCGAGCGCCTTCGTCGGAAAGAGGTACAGCGCGCGCGTCGAGGGATCCTTGAGGATCGCGTCGAGAATCGGCCCGTTGTAGCAGAGGGTCTTGCCGGACGCCGTCGGGGTGATCGTGACGACGTTGCGTCCGCCCAGCACGTGTGCGAAGGCGTCAGCCTGGTGCGTGTAGAGCTGATCGATCCCGCGGGTGCGGAACGCCGCGGTGAGCCGCTCGTCCGTGCCGTCGGGCCACGGGGCAAACGAGGCGACTTCCGCCGGCAGCCGCCGGACGGCGGTCACGATGGGATCGGCGTCCGCTCCGCCCGGCCTGGGTGAGTACGTTCAGCCGGCTCACCGCTTCCTGCAGCGAGCGATCTTTGTCACCGGAGACTGCCGGCAGGGTCTGTGTAGCCATGCGGAAACCGTTGAGACGACACGAATTGCGGGACTGATGGTAGCAGGGCTCTCCCAGGCGATCAAGAGGCGAAAGATTGTGGATTGCGGATTGGGGACTGCCGATTGCCATTGCGGATTGGGGTTGGGTGTTGCGGATTGGGGATTGATTGCGGATTGGGGATTGCGGATTGATTGAGGATTGGGGATTGGGGTCGGACTCTACATCCATCCGGCAAGCAATCCGCAAGCAGTCCGCACTCCGCAATCAGTCCGCAATCCCCAATCAATCCGCAATCCCCAATCAATCCGCAATCCCAAATCCGCAATGGGAATCCGCAATCGGCAATCTGCAGTCCGCAATGGCGGCTTCTGTTACTCTTACGCTCCATGCCTGAGTCAGCGGTCGATCGTCTTCCGCGTCGTCTGGGTCTCCTGAGCGCAGTCGGCCTCGTCATCGGCATCACGATCGGATCGGGCATCTTCCGAACGCCGGCTGTCATCGCGACGCGCGTGCCGGATCCGATGCTCATGCTCGGCGTCTGGGTCATCGGCGGCGTGCTGGCGCTCTGCGGCGCGCTCTCGCTGGCCGAGCTCGCGGCCGCGTACCCACGTACGGGTGGACTCTACGTGTATCTGCGCGAGGGATGGGGACGCCTGCGTGGCGTTCCTGTTCGGCTGGGCGCAGCTCGTCCTCGTGCGCGCGTCGGCGCTCGGCGGCATCGCGACGGTGTTCGGCGCGTACGCGCTTCGATCGTTCGGCGTCGATCCCGCCGAGCACCCGCAGGCCTCCAACATGGTCTCGGCCGGCGTCATCGTCTTCGCCATGATCATGAACATCCTCGGCGTGCAGGTGGGGGCGGCGATCGTCGGGATGTCGACGATCGCGAAGTACGGCGCGCTGGCCGTGCTCGTCCTGCTGTCGTTCGCGCTCGGCGGACAGCATGGCGCCAGCTTCGACCACTTCACATCGAGCGGCGCGTCAGTCGACCCAGGGCTCTTCGGGCTGGCGTTGATCTCGGTGCTGTGGGCGTACGACGGCTTCGGCGATCTCTCGTACGTCGCCGGCGAAGTGAGCGACCCGAAGCGCAATCTGCCGCGCGCGCTCATTTTCGGGACGGCCGCGATCGTCGCGATCTACCTGGGGGCCAACCTGGCGTATCTGTACGTGCAGCCCGTGGAGGCCATGGCCAAATCACCGCTGGTGGCGGCCGATACGCTGATGGCGCTCGTCGGCTCCGTTGGCGTCAGCCTGATCTCCATCGTCGTGATGATCTCGACGTTCGGAAGCGTCAACGGCAGCATGCTCGTGAATCCACGGATCTTCTTCGCGATGGCTGAAGATCGCCTCTTCTTTCAGTCCATGGCACGCGTGCATCCGCGATACAAGACGCCCCACGTCGCGATCATCCTGACGGCCGTCCTCGGCGTCTTCTTCGTCCTCACGAGAACGTTCGAGCAGCTCGCGGACACCTTCGTGCTGACGATGTGGCCCTTCTATGCGCTGAGCGTCGCGGCCGTTTACCGTCTCCGACGCGCACGGCCCGACCTCGAACGTCCCTACCGGGTCGTCGGCTATCCTTTCGTCCCCGGGCTGTTCATCCTCGGCGCCGTGTATCTGATCGCGAACGCGCTGCTGACCGACCCGCTCTGGACGAGCGTCACGTTCGGCATCGTGCTGCTGGGGATTCCGGTCTATTTCGCGCTGTTCAGAGAAGAAATAGGCTCTCGGCTCTGGGCGCTGGGCGCTCGGCTGGAGCCGAAAGCCCAAAGCCGAAAGCCGTCAGGTATTCGACCTGCCCTGCACGCCGTCGACGGGGATGCAGGCGCCGCTGACCCAGCTGGCGCGCGGCGACGCGAGGAACGCGACCACGGCACCGACCTCGTCCGGCCGGCCGAAGCGGCCGAACGGAAGCTCGCGGCGGACGAACTCGGCAATCCCCTGCGGATCGATCTGCTGGCGACGATGCCAGGACCCGCCGGCGAAGAGGATCGAGCCGGGCGCCACGCTGTTCACGCGGATGTTCATGGGCGCCAGCTGCTGCGCGAGCGACTTGCCGAGGCTGATCTCGGCGGCCTTGACCGCGTTGTAGGTCATGCGTCCGCCGGCTTCGCGGCCGTAGATCGACGCGATCATGATGATCGAACCGCCGCCGCGCTGACGCATGTGCGGCACGGCGAGCCGGGACGCGCGGATGGCCGGAAAGAGCGTCTCGTCGAACGCCGCCTGCCACTCGGCGTCCGAGGTGTCGAGGAGATCCGATCCGGCCGCGCGGCCGACGTTGTTGACGAGAATGTCGAGGCCGCCGAACGCTTCGATCGTCTTCTCGATCACCCGCTCGACGCCGTCCGTCGTCGAGACGTCGGCCTGAACGGTCGCGATCATGTTCGGACGCCGCGCGGCGGCTTCCACTTCGAGCGCGGCTTCAGCCAGCCGCTCTTCGCCGCGCGCGCAGATGCAGACGCGGCAGCCCTCCGCGACGAGGGCGCGCGCGCTTGCGAGCCCAAGCCCACGACTCGAGCCGGTGACGATGGCGACTTTGTCGGTGAGACCGAGGTCCAAGCTGGTGGCCGAATTCTACTCGATTCGCCCGCCGGTCAGATCGTTGAGCCTCCAGTCGAACGGGTGGAAGGTCACCTTGAACTGGTTCTGCTTCACGAACTCCCTCTCGAGCGGCAGCAGGTGCGGCGTGATGAAACCGACGATCGCCCGCTCGATCGGCGACCGCTCCGCGAGCGGCCCGATGGGTCCTTGTCGTACGCGGCAACGAACTCGGCCTCGTGCCAGCTCAGGATCGCCGTCGTCGAGATCTCGGTTGTTGGTCCGATCGACGCGCAGCATGCTCTGCTCGTTCACGAACTCCGACTGCGATGTCGTCGAGCTGGGCCGCAATCCGGCCGGCCGTGTAGGCCTCGCTGCGCAGCCGGCCGCTGCCGACGGCGCCGCGGCCGAGCGCGAGGTGCAGCCGCGGCTCCTTGAATTCCGGGAGGATCGTCTTCTCGATCTCGTCCAGCGAGAGGCTCCGGCCGGCCGCGCGGTGCTTCGCCTGATCGAAGGCGCCGGGAATCTGCCGGATGCTCGACGCCGGGTACGTGCTGTTCGTGCCGCGGATGGGATAGCGGCTGATGATGGTCTGCAGCACGAAGGCGTTGTAGGCGTTCACCCAGAACGCCATCTTCGCCTCGCGCGACCACGATTCGTACGTGGCCGCCGGCACGTTCAACGAGGCCGCATACCGATCGAGCGCGCCGCGGCCCGATTGCAGCGCGCGGTAGTACACCAGGCCGTCCCGGACGTTGACGTCGAGGATGAGATCCAGCGGACGATGGAACGGATCGCTTCCGGGGGGCGCCGGTGCCTGCACCTGTGCGGCGACGGTCAGCGTCGCGAGGAAGCAGGCAAGCACGACAATAGATGACAGCAGACGAGCCATTCGCTAATCGTATGACACGCCGCTTCGATGTTGTAGTGTCCGGCTTAGCCGGACTCCTCATAACCGCCTCAGAAAACCGTCGAGGGTTTTCGAGAAGGCCTCAGGAGTCTCGAGGTTCGAGAGGTGTCCCGTTCCGGGCAGGACCACGAGCTGCGACCCCGCGATTGCGTGGTGCATGCTTTCGCTGTCCTTCGGCGGCGTCACGACGTCTTCGTCGCCCACGATGATGAGCGTGGGGCACGCGATGCGGCTCAGGTCAGGTGTAGAGTCAGGCCTTCCGAGCAACGCCTGGATGGCATCGACGATCGCGTCTGGAGCGCACCCCTCGATGAGCGCGCGGGCTCCCGCGGCGACCGCGGGGCGTTCGCGCCGCGTCGTGTCGCCGAGCAGCTTGGGCAGCAGCTGATCGGCGGCGGCTGATGCGCCTTTCTCGCGGACGAGCGCCGCGAGAGCCAGGCGTCCCTGCCGCCCCTCGGGCGTGTCGGCCGGCGCGCGCGTGTCGGCCAGTACCATCCCTGCAAACCGCTCGGGCGCTCGTCGAAAGAGCGCAAACGTGATGTACCCCCCCATCGACAGTCCGCCGATCACCGCCCGCTCGATCCCGAGAAGGTCCAGCAGCCCCTCGATGTCCGTCGCAAAATCATCCATCGTCGGCCCGTCGCCGGACTGACGTGCCGTGCCGCCGAATCCCTGCAGGTCGGGTGCGATGATCTGCCAGCCCTCAGGCACCTGCTCGAGCTGGTTCCGCCACATCTCCGCGCTGAACGGAAACGCATGAATGAGGACGAGCGGCCGTCCGGAGCCCGCCTCCAGGTACCGTGTGGACCGACCGTCGACTCGCACCCTGCGTTCAACCATGATTCGGATCATAATCTGGGCGTTGGTCCCCCGGGGCGCCAGGTTCTGTACCTGCGGACCTGCGCGGACGCGGAACGGACGGTAGAATGCGCGGCATTCGGAGGTCCCTGAAATGAGGATTCTGAGATGAGGATTCCCGTACGCATGTGCGCCACGGCAGTGGCGCTGATGGCATTGACGTTCCCCCCGTTGACGTCGGCGCAGACCATCGACGAGATCATGGCGCGCCACGTTGCCGCCCGGGGCGGCATGGAGAAGCTGAACGCGATCAAGACGCTGAAGATGACGCGCACGGTCGCGACCGGCATCGGCACGACACTCAAGGTGACCCTCTACAAGAAACGGCCTGCGCTCATGCGCCTGGAACAGGGACCGGCGCAGCCGGGCGCGACCATCGTGCCGCGTGGAATCAACGTGGAAGCCGTGTGGGACACGGCGCAGGGCAAGATCGTGACGAGGCCGCCTCAGCTCGCCGACCAGGCGCGCGACATCGAAGGAGACTTCGATGGCTTCCTCATCGGCTGGAAAGAGAAGGGACACACCGTCGCGCTGGAAGGCCGGGAGTCGATGCCGGGCGGCGATGTCTGGAAGCTCAAGGTGACGCTCAAGAGCGGGCTCGAGCGGACCGTCTATCTCGATGCGAAGACGTACCTCGAGCGCAGGCACACGGGCGTGCTCAACCTGCCGAACGGTCGCGTACTCAACGTGACGATTGATTTCGCCAACTGGCGCGAGGTCAACGGCGTCACGTTTCCCTTCGACATCACCGAGGAGCGCACCGGTAAGGAGCCCGTCGCGACGCTCGTGACCTACACCGAGAAGATCGAAGTCAACGTACCGCTCGAGGACGCGATCTTCTCGCCGCCCGCACCCGCGAAGTGACGGTACTGGCACGTCCAAACAGGCGGTTCGTCCCAGAAGGCATGACGACGCGTGTCTGGACGCGCATACTGGCCGGGCGAGGAAATTGCCATGCTGATTGCTCTCGGACTCTCGCTGCTGCTGCTGGCGCAGACGTCGGCCCCGGCTTCGGTTTCACAGGAACAGCAAAGAGCCAACGATTTGTTTCAGGCGCAGGATTGGACGGGCGCCGCGAAGGTGTACGCCGACCTCGTCAAGTCCACGCCGTCGCTCGCGCAGCCGCACTTCCGGCTCGCGGTCGCGCTGATCAACCTCTCGAAATACCAGGAAGCGGTCGGTCATCTGAAGGAGGCCGAAAAGCTCGGCACGCCTCCGGTTCAGGTGGCGCTTCGTCTCGCGGTGGCTTACGCGCACGCCGGCGAGCGCGATGCGGCGTTCCGCGAGTTGAGCCGGGCCACAGGACTGGGTCTCACGGCGCTGCCGCCGCCGCTGGACGCTGACTCGGCGCTGGCCTCGCTTCGTTCGGATCCTCGCTACAAGGAGTTCGCAACCGCGCTCGACCGGAACGCGCGTCCGTGCGAGCACGATCCGAAGTACCGCGAGCTCGATTTCTGGATCGGAGAGTGGGACGCGCGCGGCGTCAACGCGCCCCCGAACACGCCGCCGTCATCCAGCGTCATCACGAAGATCCACACCGGATGCGTCATCCTGGAATCCTGGCGCAGCCCGGGCTACACGGGTCAGAGCTTCAACATCTACGATCGATCCCGCGGCAAGTGGCACCAGACGTGGGTCGACAGCACCGGCGGCCTCCACGAGTACTGGGGTGAGCTCAAGGGCGGGAACATGGTCTACGAAGGGATGATCCCGCCGATACCGGGACAGACCGGCCCGCAGCAGACGCGGATGACCCTCTTCAACCTCGGGCCAGGCAAAGTGCGGCAGCTCATCGAGCGCTCGGGTGACGGCGGGAAGACCTGGCAGATCAACATCGACATCAACTACACGAGGCGGCAGTAAGTAGTGTCCGGCTTTAGCCTGGCTTTAGCCAGGCTTTAGCCGGACCCTATCCCCTCGCACGATCGTGCGCGCCCAGGATCGCTGCGGCCGAGCGATCGATATCTTCGTCCGTCGTCCGCCAGCTGCACACGGAGATCCGCATCGCGGGCGTGCCGTTCCACTTCGTGCCGCCGCACCAGCAGACACCGTCCTGCTGAATGGCTGCGATGACGGCTGGGGTGACGTTCTCGCCCCGCGCTGACTCGAACCGCACGAGCACCTGGTTCAGCACCACATCGTTGAGGACGCGGATGCCGTCATGGCCTCGAAGCGCGTCGGCCATTCGGACGGCGAGTCGGCAGCAGCGCTCCACGAGGTCGGCGAGCCCGGAACGTCCGAGGATGCGGAACACCACGTAAATTACGACGGCGCGTGCGCGGCGCGACGCCTCGGGCGTCCAGTCCATGCCGTCCCGCGCTTCGCCCTCGGCCGGCGTCAGATACGCGGCGGTCTGGCTCATTGCGGCGCGATGCGCCGCCGGATGAGCGACCATGACGATGCCGCTGTCGTACGGCACGTTGAGCCACTTGTGGCCGTCGGTGGTCCAGGAGTCGGCGAGCGCGAGTCCTTGAACAAGACCCCGGTACTTCGGTGTGGCCGCCGCCCACAGGCCGAACGCGCCATCGATGTGCAGCCACGCCGCGTGCGCGCGCGTCAGGCCGGCGATCTCCTCGAGCGGGTCGAACGCGCCGGTGTTCACGTTGCCGGACTGCGCGCAGACGATGCGTGGACCTGATGCTGCGGACAACGCCGCGCCGAGCGCGTCGGGGCGCATCCGGCCCTGATCGTCGGCGGCGATGCGGACGATCGTCTCGCTGCCGATGCCGATCATGCGGCATGCCGCGGCGATTGACGTGTGCGCCTCGTCGCTGGCGAGTACCGTCAGCGTCGGCCCGCCCTGCAGCCCGCGCGCCTCGACATCCCACCCCGCCCGTCGCATCACTTCGTGGCGCGCAGCGGCCAGCGCCGTCACGTTCGCCATGTGGGCGCCGGTGACGAATCCCACGCTGCAGTCGGTCGGCAGTCGGAGGACGTCGAGGATCCAGCGCGCCGTGATCGATTCGATTGCCGAGATCGCCGGCGACATGACGTGCAGGGCGGCGTTCTGATCCCAGCCGGTCACCAGCCAGTCGGCCGCGACGGCGGCAGGAAAGCTGCCGCCCGTGACGAACCCGAAGTAGCGCGGCCCGGCGGTGGCGACCAGTCCGGCGTCCGCGCGGGTGGCGAGATCGTCGAGGACGCTGGCGGCGGCGGTCGGGTGCTCCGGCAGTCCCGGGTCGAGCGCCTCCACCAGCGCGCGGAAGTCCGCCGAGGCCCGAACCGGCCTCCCGGGCAGCGTCCGGATGTAGGTGAGCGCATGTTCGTGCGCCCGGGAGAGCAGCGAGTCATCAGTCATCGGCGCCGACGTTAACCGCCCGTCCCATCGCTGACAAGGTCCTTTCGGTGCCTGGCACCATACCGACAGATAATATTATTATTGACAAATTTATTTGTCGGTATTACCTTGCTCCCATGCAGCACGGAGCTGGCGCGGACATCCAGGTCATCAACCGCCCGGAAGCGGCCGCCGCCGCCCTCCATCGCACCCGTCGCGTCCTGCTGACGGCCCTCGCCGAGCCCGATTCGGCTGCCGGCCTCGCCCGTAAGCTCGGCCTCCCCCGGCAGCGACTCAACTACCACCTCCGCGAGCTCGAGCGCCGCGGCCTGATCGAATGCATCGAGGAACGCCGCAAGGGCAACTGCACCGAGCGCATCCTTCGCGCCACCGCACGATCGTTCGTCATCAGCCAGGAAGCGCTCGGCGCCCTGGGCGCCACGCCCGACGCCGCACGCGATCGCTTCAGCGCCGCGTACGCCGTCGCCGTCGCCGCGCAGACGATCCAGGACGTCTCCTCGCTCGATGTGCGGGCCAGAGAGGAACGCAAGCGTTTGTCGACCCTCACGCTCGAATCCGAAATCCGATTCGCGAGCGCCGAACGACGGGCCGCGTTCGCCGAGGAGCTCTCCGAGGCACTCGCGCGCCTCGTCGCCACCTATCACGACGAGCACGCGCCCGGCGGCCGCCGGTTCCGGCTCGTCACCGTCGTGCACCCAAGCAAAACCCGCTGATTGACGTTGAGGAGTAGTCATATGTCCAGCACGCCAGCCGCATCGATCGACAAAGCCGCACGAACCTTCAAGATGTCCCTGGACATCAACGCGTCGCCGGAAGACGTCTGGCGCGCGCTCACCGACGCCGACGAACTCGTGCGGTGGTTTCCTCTGGAGGCCCGCGTCACACCTGGCAAGGGCGGGTCGATCTTCTGGGGCTGGCACGAGCAGTGGGCCTGGGAGTCGCAGATCGAAACCTGGGAGCCCGGCCGCACCCTGCGCCTGATCGAGAATCGGCCGGCATTCGACGCGAACGGCAAGCCGATGGACGGCCCGACACAGAAGATGGCGATGGAGTTCACGCTCGAGACGCACGCAGGGCTGACGCGCGTCCGCCTCGTGCATTCCGGCTTCGGCCAGGGCGCGAACTGGGACGACGAGCTCGATGGTGTCAGCGCCGGATGGCAGCACGAGTTGCGCGGACTCAAGCTCTATCTCGAGCGCCACAAGGGACTGGATCGACATCACGGGTTCGCGCAGAAGGTTTCATCGCTGGATCAGGCGACCGTATGGAGCCGACTCCTGAGCCCGGCGGCATTCGTCGTCACCAGCGGCCGCATCGCGCAGGACGAACGCTGCATAATCCGCGCGGCGACCGGCGACCAGTTCTCAGGCACGATCAACTGGCACAACCCGGGCGCCGACATCCTCCTGGTCGTCGACGATCTGGACGACGGCGTGTTTCGCTTGACGACGTGGCGCGCGGCCGGCAAGACGGGCGTTCAGACGTGGCTCTCCACCTACAATCCTCAGCACGTCGATCGCGTGCGCGAGTACGGCGCGCGGGCGAAAGCGCTCTTCGAGCAGCTGTTCCCGTAGGACGTGTCATCTGCGCCTCGCAGGCACGATCGATGGCGACAGCATGACCGCGACAATCAGCCCAACGAGCGTCCAGAAGCGCGCTTTCGGCCACGTCCGTATGAAATGGCGGCCTTCGCTGACGTCCGCCTGGCTGACGTAAGCGCCTGGCGACTGACGTTCCGCCTCTGCGTTGCGCTGGGCAGCGTCCGCTCGCTGCGCGTCCGGCCATCGAAACCCCGTCGCTGACACATAGGAAGGGGTATCGAGCACCGGCGCATAGTACGTCTCGAGAATCAGGTTCTCGTGCCACGCGGCCCGGGCGTTTCCTGCGGACCACTGCCGATTCCTCTCCTGCACGTGAAGCACGCCTTCGCTCATGTACTGGTCTTCGCGAGATAGCGGATTCACCTTCAACGGAAGCGGGCGAACCTTCCACGACTCACGCCGTTCCTGCGCGACCGCCATCAGGCCCGCGCCATCGTCGCGCGAGCGAAAGGTTCCGGCTTCATCGTCGCGGATCTCGTACCCGAGGTGGACCACGGCGAGGAACAGCGCGAAGACGAGCGTCACGAGTGCGGCAAACGCGCCGACGCGCCTGAGTGCACGCCGGCCGAGCGCCATCGAGAACCGCTCCGGAGGATCCACACCGATGCTGAAGAGCAGGCCGCTCACAATCGCTGCGCCGTTGAGGAAAACGTCGCGCATGTCGCCCACGCGGCCAGGGATGAACCACTGGAGCCACTCTTCGAGCGTTCCGACGAGCAGGCCCGCAAGCACTGGAAGCAGGAACACCGAACCGTCGCCGAGCGGGCGCCACGCACGGTAGAACAGGAACGTGACGAGCCCGTACTCGATGAAGTGGAAGCGCTCGACGGCATCGACCTCGCGATTGCCCGTCGCGTTCGCGAGCGCGTAACCCGTTCCAAGCAGGAGCGCCGCGGCGATTGCGCCATACCGCAAGGGCCGGCGATCGCGGATGCGCCGGATGGCGACCACGACCGCCAGGGCGATCGTCAGGCCGACGACCGCGGCGACGATGACGACGAACCGGCCGGGAAACGTGGCCTTGAGCCAGTCCCTGATTTCCCTGACAAACGGCGCGGAGAGAATGACGGCGGCAGCGGCGGCGACGGCAAGGGTGATGCGCGAAAAGAGCACGCGCGATTCTACAATGCTGAATTCTGAATGATGAATGCTGAAATGAACTGCGAAGTTCGCAGCTGTGAAGATGGAAGCTGTCTCATAAACCTGACGCTCGTTGCAAGACGCGAGCGAGCATGGCGAGCGAGCCACGCGACCGGAGCGCGCCGGCGAAGCGGCGCGCGACCCTTCGACAGGCTCAGGGTCGCCCTGAGCGACGTGTAGGGGTGTCCGAGGGGCGAAGCCCCTCGGATAAGGTTACGATATCGTCATATGAACAAGCGGCTCGTCGTCGGCGGTTTCGTCGCGCTGGTGTGCGCCGGAGTGGCAGCGCGCACGGATCGGGCAGCGGCGCAATCGGGAGGTGCCGGACCGCGCTTCGAGATCGTCATCGCCGAGGACGCCCGGGCCGAGGCGACGACGGGGATGGTGTACGTCGCGATCAGCCGCGACAACAAGCGAACGCCGATCGAACAGACCAGCCCGACGGGATCGCCGCTGTTCTCGAAATTCGTCGAGGGACTTCAGTCCGGCACGCCGGTCACAATTGGCGGATCCGATCGGGGCCACCCGGTCGCGAGCCTGAAGGACATTCCCGCAGGTGAGTACCGGGTACAGCCCTTCGTCAACGTTTACACGCGCTTTCCGCGCGCGGACGGCAAGACCGTCTGGCTCCACATGGATCAGTGGGAGGGCCAGAACTGGAAGCGCTCGCCCGGGAACCTGTTCGGCGCGCCGGTCCAGGTGAAGTTCGATCCGAATTCGACGACGCCGGTGCGTCTGGTCGTGGATCAGGTCATTCCGCCGATACCGCCGCCACCCGATACGGAGCTGGTCAAGCGCGTCAAGATCCAGAGCCAGATCCTCACGAGGTGGTGGGGCCATCCGATCTATCTGGGCGCGACGGTGCTGCTCCCGAAGGACTACGACAAACATCCCGACATCCGCTATCCGGTCAACTACGAGCAGGGCCACTTCTCGCTCCGCGCGCCGGGTGGCTTCGGGAGCGGAGGCGCGTTCGACACGTTCTGGCTGGCCGCGGACACACCGCGGATGATCTACGCCACGCTGCAACACCCCTCGCCGTACTACGACGACTCCTACGGCGTGAACTCGGCCAACAACGGACCGTATGGCGACGCGATCATGAAGGAGCTGATTCCCGCGGTCGAGGAGAAGTTCCGCGTCATTCGCGAGCCGTGGGCGCGGACGCTGTCGGGCGGATCGACCGGCGGCTGGATCGCCGCCGCGCACCAGATCTTCTATCCCGACTTCTATGGCGGGAGCTTCGCCAGCTGTCCGGATGCGGTGGACTTCCGCTATCACCAGATCGTGGACATCTACAAGGACCCGAACGCCTACTACATCGATCAGGGCTGGATGAAGATCGACCGGCCGAACCAGGTGCAGGTGGACGGCAACATTCGATCGATGATGAAGGACGAGAACCACTACGAGCTGGTCGTCGGCGACAAGTCCCGGTCCGGCGGCCAGTGGGATATCTGGGAAGCCACGTATTCGCCCGCGGGTCCGGATGGTTATCCGATGAGGCTGTGGAACAAGTCCACCGGCGTCATCGACAAGTCCGTGGCCGAACAGTGGCGAAAGTACGACCTGCGTCACGTGCTCGAAACGAACTGGGCGACGCTCGGTCCGAAGGTCGCGCACAAGCTGAACATCTATGTGGGCGACATGGACTCGTACTATCTTGAACAACGCGGTGGAGAAACTCAACGAGTTTCTCGTGAAGGCGGACAATCCGAAGTTCACCGGCGAGATCGCCTTTCAGCGCCGCGCGCCGCACTGCTGGGGCCCGCGGGGCCCCGAGCTGATGACGAAGATGGCGCGGCACATCGAGCGCTACGCGCCGACGAAATGGAAAATGGAAAATGGACAAGGGAAAAGGTAGTTTTCCCTTTTCCCTTTTCCCTTGTCCCTTTTCCCTTTTATTGGTCCGCTCTGAGCGAGATGGCAGGATCGACGCGCGCGGCGCGTCTGGCCGGGACGTAACTGGCCAGCGCGCCCGCGGCGGCTAGGATGCAGGCCACCGAAACGTAGACGAGCGGATCGGTTGGCGGCGTCTGGAAGAGGAAGCTCTCAACCACGCGGTTGAGCGCCAGCGCGCCAAGAAGCCCGATCGCCAGACCCGCCAACACGACGCGCAGGCCGTCCCAGACAATCATCCGGAGCACGCTGCCGCGATCGGCACCCAGCGCGAGGCGCAGGCCGATTTCGCGGGTGCGCTCCGTCACGCCGAACGCGACGATCCCGTAGAGGCCGATCGCAGCCAGGAGGAGGGCGGCACCGGCAAACCCGGCGAGGATCACGGTCGCAAACCGCTCCTCGGCCAGCGAACGATCGATCACCTGCTCGAGCGTCCGAATGTCGTAGAGCGCGATCCCGTTGTCGACAGCCGCGACCTCGCGGCGCGCAAGCGGCAGGAGCGCGGTCGGTTCACCCGCAGTCCGCACGATGATCGTCATCGTGTTGGCGGAATCCTGCGTGTGTGGCTCGTAGACCTCCGGCTTGACCTCGGCGCCCAGACCATCCTGCTTCTCGTCGGTGACCATCCCCACCACGGTCGACCACGTCGTCGTCGGCGACGGGCGTCCGTAGGCGATCCGCTGGCCAATCGGATCGCCGTCACCGAAGTACGTCTTTGCCAGGGTCTGATTCACGATGGCCACGGGCTGACCTGTCGGCGTGTCCTCGCTGCCGAAGTCGCGGCCGCGCATCAGGCGGATGCCGGCAGCCTCGAAGTACCCCGGCGTGACGGCCTTGTGGCGCAGCTCGCGCCCCCAGACGTCCGGCCGGCCATCGACGAAGAGATCTCCGGTCCAGTTGTAGCCCTCGAGAGCGAGACGCACGGTTGCGCCGGCGGCGCGCACCCCGGACAGCGCACGCAGGCGCGAGACGACATCCGTGTAGAACCCGGAGACTTTTGCGTTGTCGTTGTAGCGGCGTGACGGCAGCGTCACGCGGAACGACAGCGCACGCTCCGTCTCGATGCCCGGATTCACCGCACGCAGATGGATGAAGCTCTTGACGAGGAGTCCGGCGCCCACCAGCAGGACGACCGACAACGCGACTTCGGCGGCGATGAGCGTGCGTCGCAGCGCGACACCGCTGCCCGTGGTGCTGCGGGAGCCATCCTGCAGGCGATCCCCGGGCGCGGATCGCACGCTCTGCCAGGCCGGCGCCAGGCCGAACGCCAGGGCCGTGACGAACGCCGCAGCTGCGACGAACACCAGGACCCACGCGTCGATCCCCGCCTGGTCGAGCCGAGGCACTCCGGCCGGACCGTGCTCGCGCAGCCAGCCGAGCGCGGCGCGTGCGAGCAGGACGCCCAGGCCGGCGCCGGTGACGGCCAGCACAAGACTCTCGGTCAGCAGCTGACGAACCAGCCGCAGGCGCCCCGCGCCCAGCGCCACCCGAATGGCCAGCTCGCGACGCCGCGTGGTGGCCCGCGCGAGCAGCAGGCTCGCGACGTTGGCGCAGGCGATGAGCAGCACGAGGCTGACGGCGCCCATCAACACGACGAGCGCGCGGCGCGTGTCTCCCACGAACCAGTCGTGCAGCGGGCCCAGCCCGACGCCCATCTGCGTGTTGGTGTTCGGGTACTCGCGCTCGAGCTCGCTGGCGATACGGGTCATCTCCGTGCGCGCCTGCTCGAGCGTCACGCCAGGCGCAAGTCGGGCGACTACGCGGAACCAGTGAGGCCTGCGCGCCCGGCGGAACGCCGCCTCGTCGTACGGCTGAGGCGCCCAGAAATCCACCTGGACACCCGGCACGTGAAACGCCGGCGGCATGACGCCCACCACGTCCCACGACACGCCGTTGAGGTCGATCCGGCGCCCCACAAGAGATCGATCGCCACCGAAGCGGCGATGCCAGAACGCGTCGCTGAGCACGACAATGCGCGGACTGCCAGGCAGCGCCTCCTTCGGCGTGAACGTGCGACCGAGCGCCGGACCCGAACCAAGAACCTCGAAGAAGTTCCCGGAGACCTGCATCCCTCGCAGGCGCTCCGGCTCTGCGCCCTCCGTCAGCGTGACATCCGTGAGGCCAGGGCCCTTCCCGTCCGATCCGATGTAGTACGCAATGCCCTCGAACGAGCGGCTGCGGTCCCGCCAGTCGAGCAGGTTGGCGGGCGCCACGGTCGCGCTCGTCCAGTTGCGCAAGGGGTTGGTCTCCCAGATCTGCACGAGCCGATTGGGCTCGCGGTACGGCAGGGACTTGAGCAGCACGCCGTACACGACGCTGAAGACAGCTGCGTTGGCGCCAATGCCGAGCGCGATCATCAGGAGCGCGACGGCGGTGAAGGCCGGGCGGTGCCACAGGCCACGAAGAGCGTATCGAACGTCCTGGAGAATCACGGACAGACTCCATTCTTCCTTGCGCAGCCACAGGGCATGGACGACGGCGCCGGCGGATCGCACGACGAGATCGAGCCGCGCCGACATCGGAAGATCGCTGTCGCCGGCAAGCCGTTCGCGCTGATGCCAGAGCTCGGCGTGCCACTCACGCGTCCAGTCGTCGCGCATGGACGAGGGAACGATTGCGCTGCCAAGGGAGACGAAGAAACGGCAGAGCGCCAGCATGCGCGTCAGGCCTTGGCGCGCGCGGCCCGGCTTCCGAGCGTGGTCCGCTGGCGTTTGAGGGAGTGGTACCTGGAAAGCGCATCGGCCAGCGCCCGCTCGCCGTGCGGGGTAATCCGATAGTAGCGGCGCGGCGGCCGCCGATCGCCGTGCGCCTTGACCGGGTCCTCCCACTGCGATCGGACGAACCCGTCGCGCTCGAGCCTCGACAGGGCCGGATACACCGTCCCGCTCGGCAGGTCCGCGCGGTCCATGATGTCGAAGCCGTAGCGGACACCGGCGGCGATCGCGTGCAGCACCGAGACGGCGGCGTAACTGAGCTGACGGCCTGGCATGCTACTGATGTAGTTATACTACATAGTCAAGACCGATCATAGTCGGTCCTGAAGGTGCTGAAGGTGCTGGGGTGCTGGAGGTGCTGGGGGTGCTGGGGGTGCTGGAAGTGCTAATTTCCAGATCTTTTGCCACCAGGCTGGCGCGGGCGTTGCGGGCTCGCGGCCGCCGTTCATGTCCCGGCGGATCTGATTGATGTCCCATCCCGTGAGCGACGCGAGCGTCTGCGCCTCCCGTTCGTGGCGCTCGGTGAGGCTGGCCCGGTACCGGGTCGCCGCCTCACAGCTGGCCTCGCCCGTCCAGGCGTGCCGGAGGACGTAGCGGCCCTGGAAGTTGGAGCGGTCGGCCGTCTCCTGAAACACCAGATCCTCGGGAAAGTGGGCGCCGTCGTAGCGCACGTGCAGACGCGTGATGAACACGTTCTGAGGGCCGGGCCTCGAACTGGGCGGGATCGTGATCCCAGGTGGCCTGGGCATTCCGGAAATGGGCCGGGGGTCTGACGACCCACCGAGCCAGAAGACGCCGAGCTGGCGCAGCTCGTCGGTCGACAACGGATCCGCCGCGCACGGATCGCACCAGCCCATGTCCCACGCGTACTCGGTGAACACGACGCTCATGTTCTCGCGCGCGACGAGCTGCGAGAACATCGAACGGTAGAAATCGGGAAAGCGGTTCCTGACGTAGACGGGGATCTCCATCCCCGTCGGCAGCTTCACGTTTCGATAGTTGACCGTCTCGACCCGCCCCTGTCGCGTCAGCGCATACACGAACAGCTCCTGCGGACCGTCGGCGTTGACCGTCCCCAGCCGTATGGGCAGCATGAACTTCGGCGACTCGAAAGCAATCTGAATCGGCCGCAGCATCGAGTAACCCGAGCTTCGCCTGTTCCTTCAGGTTGACGCGAGCCACGAAGAACTTGATGTTCTGCCTGATGTAGCTGGCGAGCACGGACGAGGCGCCGTTCGGGATGCGGTAGCCGTTCTCGCGCAGCCAGGTCTCGAGGCCGTTGCTCTGCTGCGCGGAGAGAATCAGGATGTCGTATTCGCCGACGGTGTATTGCGCCTCGATCGTGACGCCAAGGCTCTTCGCGCGCGCCGGGGCACGGCGAAGCAGCCGGAGCCGGCAGACCGCCCAGCGCCGCTCTGTCTTCTGCCCGATATCGCATCAGGCACGGGTTCTCATCGAAGTACTCGACGAGCCTCGGCGCGGAGTACGCGTCGAGGTGATCGAGGATCGCCTTCTCGCCGATGTGAATCTGATCTTTCTGCAGGACCGTCGGCACGGGTATCACGACGGCAAACTCCTTGGGATCTCCCTTGAAGTCGTTGGCCATCGTGAGGACGGTCTTGTCCTCGCTCCGCACGAGCACGACCTGCGACGCCTTGTTGAAGAGCTGGGCGTCAGCCTTGGCTACGTAGAACCCGCAGAAGCCGAGCAGCGCGGGACCCGACCACGCGGACGCCCCAATCAACATCCCGACCACCACAAGCCGTTTCATGAGCATCACCCTTTCTCGTCAGCGGACGCCCGACGTCCGGGCGCGACCAGTCATAACGCGTGCCTGGCAGCGCCCAATCGATGAGCGGCACCAGCATCGAAAACCCGGCGAGCGACCACAACACGCCGTTCGTGCGAAACAGCCGGAACTGCACGTACCACGCGCCGACCGCCACGAGCAACCCGAAGAGAATCCTCCCCGCGCGCGAATTCGGCGTCGTCCTTGGATCCGAAATCATGAAGAACGTGAACAGGAGCAGCGCGCCGCTCTGGAGACGATGAATCGGGATCGTCATCGGCTCGCCGAGATACCAGGACCGCCCGAACACCATCGCCATGTAGAAGGCGATGAACGCGAAGGTGACGTCGCTGCGCGCCGCGCGATTGACGACGAGCCCGCCAAGGCACGCCATCAGGAAGCCGAAGAAGACCGCGTTACCCCACTGGCCTGGGGACACCCAGACCGCTCCAGTGGCGAGCATCATGAGCACAACGCCGAAATTCGTCGGGTTGAAGATGTGCTTGCCCCGGATTCGGACGACGAACTTGCTGGCGATGGTGACGACCGCGGCCAGCATCGCGAGAGACAGGTAATTGGTGCGGAGCAGGAGGCACAGCGACAGCCCCGAGATGAGCGCGCTTCGAGGGTCGAAGGCGGGCAGACTCCAGATGCGCGTGCAGGCGTATTGGGTCAGGAGGGAGACGGTCAGCATCGCCCCGGCGTTGGCGGCCGAAATCTCGAAGTCGAGCAGTACCACGCCGTAGGTCAGCAGTGTGGCAAGGACCGCTATCTGGTAGTGCCGGGGATCCCGAGTCCAGCGCATGGCGTCCCCCTTCCCCGTTAGAACGGGCGGTCGGACATTCCTTGCACGGGACGTTCGGGGAGCTGGAAGCTGGAACCTGGAAGCTGGAACCTGACGTTACACGAATTTCGTCAGCGTGACGTCGAGGAGTCGGTCCTGACGGGCGCCCCGGTGCCACTGCACCAGGATCGGGCTCTGGTAGGTGCCTTCGACGATCGCGCCGCGGCCGCTGACCGTCGCGGTCGGAGACGAGCAGGCTGACCGAGCGCTTCATCCGCAGGAAGCGGGAGGCCGGCATCGCGATCGCGCGCGACAGGACGCTCTCGACCATCGATTCGTGCAGCCCGAGCGCATCGACGAGCTGGTTGAACACGCGGACGAGGTCGTACTTCGCGTAGTCGAGCGTCTTGGCCGGGATCGCGCGCGGGTTGCCGAGCATGTGCCCGGCCTTCTCCGCCATGAACCGGAGCGGATCGCGCAGCACCTCGCGACAGGTCGTGGCGCATCAGCAGCGTCTCGTACTCGTTGACGGTCAGGCCGGCGTGCCGCTCGCCCGGCGCCAGCGTCAGACGGATGCGTCCCTTGGTCACGCCGTGCTCGGCCACCAGCTCGGCGCACTGCTCGTAGATGCCCAGGCTGGGATCCTTCAGGTTCACCGAATCCACGGCGTGGCGCGAGACGGGCACGACGATGCGCGTCTGCGCGACCGGCTCCTCGCGCGGAATACCCGAGCACGGTGGTGCGGCGGCGGCGCGGACGGCCGGCGTGCACGCCGTCGAGATCGATGAAGCAGACCGGCTCGTCGACGCGGTTCCGGTACGAGACGCAGGTCCGCAGCGCCCCGGCCATGAACGCCAGGTGCGAGTCGGCGTTCTGCGGCTCCTCGGGCTTCTGCGCGTCGGTCAGCTCCGTCCGGCGATCGATCTTGTCGTGCTCGTAGCCGGCGCCTTCCGGAAACATCGTCCGGAAGACATCGATGTAGGGCATCACGCCGCCGACGGCTGCTGGTTCAGCCGGGTGGCGAGGCTCTGATCGAGGTAGCCGGCGGTCGTGTGGAAGGAACAGCAGAGCGCGCGGGGATACCCGTCGAGCGCGTCGCCGTGCTGCTCGGAGACGACGCCGACGGACGTCGATGACGTCGACGCGCGCACGAGGGCGTCAGCTCGAGCGTGAACTCGACAGGCGCTGTAGGCATTCAGAGACGATTCGCCTCAGAATAGCATGATTAAACTTTGCAATGCAAAGTATATCACGTCCGGGCTCGGCGGTGGCCCCACGGGGGCACAGCGACCTGCTGACGGAAGGGCTGTCGAGGCTGGGACGCTCTACTTCTTCTTCGCCGGTGAACGTCCCGTCGCCCGCGTCGCCGAAGCTCACGGTGCCCTTCATCGTGTCTTTCTCGACGGTGCCGGAGTAGGCGACCTTGATCGAGTTGCCCTCGACGGACGTCGTCGAAGCCGAAGCTGATCGCGTTGCCCTTCACCGTCCCGGTGAGGTCGCGCTCGCCGAAGCTGCGCCGACGTACCGGCCCGTCAGCTTCTCGCCGTCCTGCTTGAACGTGACGGTCGGCGTGCCGGATCCCGGCTCGCGTCTGGACGTCGAACAGCCAGGTGCCGCTGACGTCGAGCGGCTCCCGTCCTGCGGGCTGTCCTGCGGTCGCCGCGGCGCGGTTGCAGGCGCCGTCGCGAACGCTCGCCGGTCCAGTCGCCCTGGCCGCGGCCGCCGAAGTCCACCGTGCCCGCTCATCGAATCGCCGTCCTGCGTGCCGGTCAACGTAGACGACGATCGGGCCGTTCGCTCGTCGTGCAGGTGCATGTAGAGCTCGACCGACCTGTCCTTCTGGACTGCCCGTCGACGCGAGATCGTCGCCCTGCGGATCCGCGTCAGCGTCCCGGTCAGCTTGTCGCCCGTCCTTCTTCAGCGTCAGCACGGCCGTGTGCGGCTCCCTGCGGGGTGCGTGACCGCGAGGTCCCACTTGCCGCGTGGCGTCGGCGTCCTGGGCCGCAGGCGGCGGCTGCACGCGACCGCCGAGGGCGGCGAGGACGCGAGCAACACGAGTGTTCTCAGTACCGCTTCATGACGCGACCTCGAGCGGTGCTCAGCACAGCACGCGAATGACGTCCGACCGCGTGATGATGAACGTCTTCTCGGTCTTGAAGTCCCGGACCAGCACCGCCGGGTTCTCGCGGCGTGATCATCGTCGACAGCAGGTCGACCGGCGTCGAGATGTCGACGAACGGGAACGCCGGCTGCATGATGGTCTCGACCGGCTGCGTCTTGATCGTCGGCGTTCCTGCACCAGCTCGCGCGTAGAGGTGCGATCTCGTTCAGCGACCCGACCAGCCGCTTGTCGCGGGTGATCGAGATCTGCGAGAAGTCGTGCTCGCTCATCAGCGTCACCGCCGTCTCGACCGGCTCGCTGCCCTCGATCGCCAGCAGCTCGCCCGACAGGCCGGACGCGACCAGATCGCGCGCGGTCATGCCGGTCTTCTCGAGGAAGCCCTTCTCGCGCATCCAGTCGTCGTTGAACATCTTGCCCGAGATAGCGCGACCCGTGATCGTGGAAGATCACGACGATCACGTCGTCTTCGCCTGAAGCGATCCTTGAGCTGGAGCAGGCCGGCCATCGCGGATCCGGCGGAGTTGCCGGCGAAGATGCCCTCCTCGCGCGCGATCCGGCGCGTCATCAGCGCGGCGTCCTTGTCGGTGACCTTCTCGAAGTGATCGATCACGCTGAAGTCGACGTTCTTCGGCAGGAAGTCCTCGCCGATGCCTTCGGTGATGTAGGGGTAGATCTCGTTCTTGTCGAAGATGCCGGTCTCCTTGTACTTCTTGAAGACCGAGCCGTAGGTGTCGATGCCCCAGACCTTGATCGTCGGGTTCCGCTCCTTCAGGTAGCGGCCGACGCCGCTGATCGTGCCGCCGGTGCCGACGCCGACGACCAGGTGCGTGACGCGGCCGTCGGTCTGCTCCCAGATCTCCGGGCCGGTCTGCTCGTAGTGCGCCGCCGAGTTCGACAGGTTGTCGTACTGGTTCGCCTTCCAGGAGTTCGGCACTTCCTTCTCGAGCCGCGACGACACCGAGTAGTACGAGCGCGGATCCTCGGGATCGACGTTGGTCGGGCAGACGATGACTTCGGCGCCGAACGCCTTGAGCGCGTCGACTTTCTCCTTCGACTGCTTGTCGGTCGTCGTGAAGATGCACTTGTAGCCCTTGACGACCGCGGCGATCGCCAGGCCCATGCCGGTGTTGCCGGACGTGCCTTCGATGATCGTGCCGCCGGGCTTGAGCAGCCCTGCGCGCTCGGCGTCCTCGATCATGCGGACGGCCATGCGGTCCTTGATCGAGTTGCCGGGGTTGAAGGTCTCGATCTTGGCGAGCACCGTCTGCCTTGATGACGCCCTGCGTGATGCGGTTGATCCGCACCATCGGCGTGTCGCCGATGGCGTCGAGGATGTTGTCGCAGATCTTTTTCTTCGCGGTGGTAGTGCTCATATCCACCGCCGATTGTACCATGTACCCTACCGCGGATTACACCATCAGCACCCCAGCACCTTCGGCACCTTCAGCACCTTCAACACAGATGTCGGGGATTCGGGTTACATTCAAGGCTGCTTGTGAGCAGACTGTCCGCAATCTCCGTGGCGGGCGTTGCGCTGATGCTCGGCGCCAGCGCCCGCGGCACTCAGGGACCGCCGGCGCCTGCCGGGTCGGCAGAGACCCGTGCGGTGGCGTACCTGGTCCGCGAAGTTCCGCGCTGGCGGCAGGAGCATCCGTGCTACTCGTGCCACAACAACGGGGACGCGGCGCGGGCTCTGATGGCAGCGCTCGAGCGACGACCGGAGGTCCGGCCAGCGCTGGAGGATACGCTGGCGTGGCTGGCCGAACCACCGCGGTGGGCCACGAACGGGGGCGGCGAAGGCGGCGGCGACGACAAGCGCCTCGCGCGGATCCAGTTCGCCAGCGCGACGCGCGCGGCGGCGGCCGCGTCGCTGGTGCCACGTTCGGCGCTGACTGCCGCGGCGGAGATCATCGCATCGGATCAGCAGGTCGACGGTTCGTGGAGGCTCGACTCGTCGAACAGTCTTGGCTCCCCCGCCAGCGTATGGCACGGCGCTCGCGACGGCGTCTGCCCGACGTGCCGTCGCCGCGTCAGGTCTCGCGACGGTGCAGGATGTCGTCGCTCGCGCCGGATCAGTGGCTGCAGAAGGTCGAGCCCAACAACGTGCCCGACGCGGCGGCCGTTGTCTTCGCGCTCGGCGACGCCATCGGTGACCTCGCTCGGTCGCGAGTCACACTCGCGGCGGAGTTCCTGCGACGGAGCCAGGGACGGGACGGCGGCGTGGGGTCCGTATCCGAACGCGTCGAGCGAACCGTTCGACACAGCTCTCGCCCTGCTCGCGCTGCGATCGCCAGCCGTTGCCGAACGCGGGCCCGCGAAGGAAACGCTGGCCGAAGCACTTGCGAGAGGCCGCGACTATCTCGTTCGGGCGCAGTTCGACGACGGCAGCTGGCCGGAAACCACGAGGCCCGCGAGGCAGACCAGCTACGCACAGCGGATTTCGACGACGGCCTGGTCGCTCCTGGCGTTGCTTGAGGTTCCCTGAGGACGACTAGCGCGACGCGGTCTGGAGCGCCACTCGAAACGGCAGCGTGATGCGTTCGGGCTCCGGTGACGAGTCCGTTCGCTCGAACTGATCGACCTCGAACGCGCGGCCGATGCGGTTGCCGGCCAGGTCCTCGAGGAAGGACAGCGCGACGAGTTGATAGGCGCCCTCGCGCCACGGATCGCGCGGGGTGAACAGCCAGCGCGTCTCGCCGGGCTCGATCGCGATCTCTCCCGTCAGCGGCGACCCGTCTCGCGCGACGCCGAGCGCCCTCTTCAGCAGCCCGTGATCGAGGGGCGTCGGGAACGTCACCGCAAGCGAGTCGCGTGTGCCCGCCGCGGGCGCAGCAACTTTCCACGTCGACGTGGTCAACGGCCGTTCGTCGGCCGGACTCACCCGGAATTCGCGACGAAACTCCTCCTTCAGCGGCAATCCATGCGAGTCGCGCCAGGCGGTTCTCACGACGAGCGTGTAGCGCCTGCCGGGCTCGAGCGCGCGTCCCATCTGCTTGTTCGGGAGTATGCCGCGCTTGACGCGGCCGGGATCGAAGAACACGGTGTAGCGGGTGCGGTCGTCGTTGAAGAAGTCGGCCTCGAGCGGGAGGAACGGATCGACGACTTCGTTCCCCTTGTCGTCGAGCAGCACGATGTGCTCGAAGCCGCCGCGCAGCCCCATGGGCTCCGAGAAGTTGATGTAGAGCCGCAGCTGATTCGCGGGCACGACATCGCCGCTGGGATAGACGTGCGTGACGACGGTCGACGGCGTGCGTACCACCGCGGGAAGCCCCACGACGGCCGTGATCCGCCGCGATCGCCACTCGCTGTCGCCATTGTGGGCGGGCAGACGCGAGGGATCGAACACGACGTCGTACTGTCTGCCGGCATCGAACGGAAACGACGGCGTAAAGCGAATCGCGTCCTGCGCGATCGCGTATCGGCCATCGACCGGTGGATGGACGGTCTGCCCGCTTGCGTCGGATGACTTCACCGACACGCGCAGCAGGGCTTTCCAGTCATCGCTCGTGAAAGAGGCCTGCGCGAGCGCACGCAGATCGGCAGCAGGCACGCCGGTGACGTCTACGGTGCCGCTGGGCTCCGTGTTGGTGTTGAGCCGAATCTGAGGCGACGAAGGAGAGGCGCGGCCCGTGCAGCCGCCGTGGACGGCCGCCGCCAGCAGCAGGCTGGCGACGGCCATGGCACGAACACCGTGAAGGACCAACGAGCACCCGTCCGCGTCTACGGGAGGGCGATCGCCTGGAGCGACAGCGTGCCGCCGTCGCCACGCGTGAGGATCAGCGCGCGCTGGCCGTCGAGCAGATCGAGCTGCTCGACGCCCTTGAGCGCCGTGACGGGCTCGAACCCGACGCCGCCGGTTTCCGTCTTGACGGGCGCCGTGATGCCCTGCGCGCCCGAGAACCCGTCGGTCGGCACTTTCATGACCCCGCGGCTCGTGTTGGCGATGAGCAGGTAGTCCTTGCCGCCCTTGTTGTAGACGATCATGTCGATCGGCCGATTACGGTTGCCGAGCTCGGCGATCGTCGTGCCCACGACCTTCGCGCCGGGCTTCAGGCTCGACACCGGGAACTTCACCAGCGGCGTGCAGGTGTAGCCCGCGATCAGGTAGTCCGCGTTGTCCAGCTTGTACGGGACGAAGGAGTAGACCGGGGCGCGCGTCTCGAACTGGCCGTGGTTGCCGTGGTAGATCTCGACGCTCGTGCCGTTCTCGACATCCGTGAAGGGATACGGAACGCTGCGCAGCTTGGACGAGAATTCCTCGTTCGAGAGACCCGCGACCACGAGCCTGCCGTCGACGAATGCCATGTCGGTGACCGAGTCCATCCGCGGGTTGCGCTGGCCGGTTCCCGCGTTCGGCGCATTGCCGAGCGTCGCCTTGGTCATCTTGAGGCTGTCGAGCGAGACGACCTGGAGCTTGCCGGCGCCGTCGACGCGCAGCAGCGCCGGTTTGGCGTCGGCACCTGTTCCGCGCATCACCGAGATGAACGCGTTCCGCGATTTGGGGTGCACGGCGAGGTCGGTGATCTGAATCTCGCGGGCTTCGGTCCCGAGCATCGATGCAATCTGCTGATCGATGCCGGCTACGTCCTTCGCGCCGGGAGCGCCGCTCGCACCCTGCGTCCCGAGGTCGATCGCGTAGATCGTGGCGGCCTGACGGTCGGCGGCGAACAGCACGCCGTCGGGTCCGAACGCCAGCGGCCCAATGGATTGCAGGCCCGGCGCCTGGGGTGGCGGGGCGGTCGCGACAGCCGTCCTCCCGGCCGCCACGATGCACACCATCGTGACGACGACGAGCACGATTGCCCACGGTTTATAGGATCTCCAGTGCATGCAGGCTTCTCCTCTCGGTAGGCTTTGGGCTTTGGGCTCTAGGTTTTGGGCTCTAGGCTTTGGGCTCTAGGCTTTGGGCTCCGGGTTGTCCGGCTCGATGGTGCGTAGCGAGGGCCCAAGGCCCAAAGCCGAGAGCCCTTTAGATCCTTTCCAACTACGACAGGATGTCAAGGGGCGTTTAGGCTGGGACACTCGACCCCGCGACGACACGCTCTATCTCGTCGCAGGCGGTAACCGTCCCCCGTTCCGCCCGGATCCGGCTGCTGACCTCAGCCGCGCGACGCGAGAACGACTCGTCTTTCAGCAGGTTAGACAGTTCCGCTGTGACCCGACCGGTCTTGTAGTCCAACCGGGAGATCGTCCGCGCGACACCCAGCCCGACCGACCGGCGCGCGTTGTCGGGTTGATCCTGACCGAATGGCACCACCAGCATCGGCCGCCCGGCCCGGAGCGCCTGGGCGGTCGTTCCCACCCCGCCCTGGTGCACGATGGCGCTCGCCCGGGGCATGACGAAGCTATGCGGCGCATAGTCGACGGCCAGCACGGAGTCCGGCAGGCCGCGCCGACGCAGGGGGTCGGCCTGATCGGCGGCGAGCAGCACGGCGCGGCACCCGAGAGCGCGGACGGCTGCGAGGCTGACGTCGTAGAAATCGTCCGCGATCCAGACGCCGGACGATCCGAGCGTGAACACCACCGGCGGTTCGCCGGCGTCGAGAAAGCGAACGAGCTCCGGCGGCGCGGGCCGCTCGTCCGTGCCGTCGTAAAACGGAAAGCCGGTGATGACGGCCTGCGGTGGAAAGTCGGGCTGCTTCTGCGCGAACACCGATGAGAACAGCCCGAGCACGCGCGCCGGAGCATGCTGACCTTCGAATGCCGGGTGGCCGCCGGGCGGCAGGCCGAGCTCCGATCGCAGGCGGTAGACCGACTCGACCCAGGGCCGCGTCACCGTCCGCCCGAGCCGGGCGACCACCCGCGCGATCGCAGGATGAACCGCCATGATTTTCTGAAGTCCCGGCGCCTGCGGCGGCGTAGCCGGATCGTACGCGGAGATAAACACCATCGGCAGCAGGACGCCCGACACCCACGTCACACCGGTGACCTGCGCGACAAGCGGACCCGTCAGCGGGACCTGATGGGTAACGAGCAGGTCTGCGCCACCACCGGCCCTGACGGCCGCGAGCGTATCCTCATACGTCTCGCGGATGACGGGAGCGAAAATCTCCTCGAAGAGGTACCGGGAACCTTCCTTTGGGTCGAGCACGCGTCGGACGAGGTCCCGGGCGCCGGGATCGTCCGGGCTCACATCCGGCCGCAGCGGATGAAAGCCCAGACCGGCGCGCGTGACCATCTCCCGGAACGTCGACAGCGTCACGATCGAGACGTCGTGACCGCGCCGGGTCAGCTCGATCCCGAGCGCCATGTACGGATGGAGATCGCCCAGCGACCCCCACGTCGAGAGGACGACCCTCATGCCCGATCAGTATGTCACCCTCACGCGATACTTGAGCGTGGCCGTCCCGTCCTGCGCAACGGGCACCGAGAACTTTGCGGCCCAGGCCGCCGTCTTCGTCCACTCGTACGATGAGCGAAGCATCCGCCACGTGCCACCGATGGGCTCGTTCACTTCGACGGTGATGGGCGCGGCCTTGTGGTTGCGCAGCGTGATCTCGTATTCAATCTCGTAAACGCCGCTGCTGATCTTCTCGAAGTCGATCTGGTTGCGCTCGCAGACGACGTCGAACGCGTTGCCAATCTTCAGGTTCAGCGTCTCGTCCTTCGGCGTGTGGACGATCCGATCCTCGCCGGCGAACTGGAGACCACCCTTCGAGTCGGCCTGGTAGACGCGCACGACGCCGGCCGGCATCGGCATCCCGAGGCCGGACTTGTTCTCGTTTCTGAACTGGTAGTACACCTCGACCTGGTCCTTGATCGGCGCGCCGGGGTGCTGCGCGTTGTGGTAGTAGAAGGCCTGGCCGTCGACGACGTAGCGCTTTTGAACCGGCACGCCGGTCGCGCCCAGCATGCTGACCTGTTTGGTCTCGGCGTTGTTGAGGGTCGTCTTGCGGCCGAGCGTGTAGAGGTGGTACTCGGAGAACGACTCCTGCGCCATCACCGCCTCGGCTGCCTTCGCCGTGGGCATCACCTGGGCGCGCGTGTCGCCGAACATCTGGCGCACGCGGTTCAAATCGCCGGCGACCAGCTGCAGCGTCGCGTTCCGGAACGACGTGCCGCTGCCGTTGCCGAGCGTGACCCACCCGTCCAGATCCGCGATCTTGTCGTCACGCGATACCGTCAGCACATAGTCCGCGTTCCACGTCATCTTGGTGGCCAGGTACGACGCTTCGACGCGATGGCGCTCGCCGCCGCGGTTGTCGAGCGTCCAGATGAGCGTGGGACGGCTGTAGAGATCCTCGGGCAGCTGGGGAAACCTGATGTGGTCCGCGTGAAGGCCCGTGACGATCTCGTTGCCGATGCGCCACACCGGTCCGTTGTTGTAGCTCAGGAGCCGCGCCTTGACCTCTTCCTGGCGCGTGGACCCGTCGTCAGTCCGCGTGCGCACGAGCGTCACATCGCGCCCGACGTATTTGCGCAGCAGTTTCTCCGGCTCGAGCAGGTCGTATTCGTAGTTCTGCTCCAGCACGTTCACGCGCGAGGGCTCCGACAGCGACCGAAAGTGCACGGTCGCCGGGTTGACCGTCGCCGCGATGTCCATGAACCGCAGGTCGAAGCTCCCCGACGCGAGCCGCACGTTGCGGACGTCGCGGACGAGCGCGAGCTCGGAGTTGTAGACCGTCACCGACAACTCGGTCTGATCGTCCAGAGTCGTCGACTCCTGTCCCTCACGCTGAATGGGGGTGGCTTCGGGGGTCGATCGAGACACGCCGGCGCCGACCAGAGCGGTCAACGCCACTATCACGACATATCGAACACGCATCGGACAGCTCCTTCGCATGATGCTGGGTCGCTGTCCTTTGAACGGTGGGGTCGCGGATTCTTGCAAGGGGTCAGATCTTGTATTTCAACATGCGAAGCAATGTTGAAATACAAGATCTGACCCCTTATTTCCTGCTCCAGGTCTGTCCGCCGTCGGCGGTCGCGAACGTCCGGCCATCGCTCGTCGTGACGACAGCGGCATTCCCGTCCGTCGCCCGCACGTCCGTCAGATCGACGGCTTCCGGGAACCTGACCCTCTGCCACGTCCCGCCATCCGTCGTGCGCAACACCAGTCCCGCTCGACCCACGAGCCAGCACACGGTCGAAGACGAAGCGGAACCGGCCGTGAGTGGCAGCGGCACGTCAACGGTCTGCGATTGCCATGTCGATCCACCGTCGGTCGTCCGCCCGATTGCCCGCTGACCGACGACGCGCCAGCGGATTGCCGAATCGGGTGAGGGGATATCGAGCGACGGGGCGTCGGCGCGGAACATCATGAGCTCGGGCGAAGCCGCGGTGGCTCCCCCTCGGCCCGCGGCGCGCCCGGCATCCCGGACGACAACGGACTCTTGAAGCGCGCCGACCTCAGGCTTGGCCGGCGGCGCCTGACGCTGACCGCCCGCCGCGGTCTGCGTCTGCGTCGACCGATCCTGCGCCGTCTGAGTCTGCGCCTGGTTCGCCTGATTCACCGGCGCAGTATTCACTGCCGCCGCGTTCGCGTTCGCTTGCGTTGCATTCGCCGGCGACACGTTCGACTGGATCTGCTGATTGGCCTGGGTCTGCGCCTGCTTCTGCTCCGGTCGACCCTGGGTCTGGGGCACTGGCGGCGGAGGCGGCGCAGCTGCAGGAGGCGTGGAAATCACAGGAGGCCCGGAAGTCACTTGTCTAGTCTCGGCGGCGCGCGCCGTCGGTTCGGTCGCCGGCGCGCGGCCGCGTGGCAGGTAGCCCTCCCACGGCCCCGGCGCGATCCTTCGACGCGAGCGCGTCGACCGGTTTGGCTGCCGGCTTGGTTCCCTCGTTGCCCGCTTTCAGCCGCGCGTCAGCGAAGCGATCGGATTCGGACGACCGCTCGCGGGCGAGTCGATCCCCAAGCGCTTTTTGCGCTGCGCGCGTCTTCTCTGCTTCTTCATCGGTCGTAACCACGCCGGAGACCTTGCTCTGATCGCGAACGTCCTTCTCCATCGGCGCAGACGGCGCCGGCGAGCTCTTGCTGTCGGCAACCGCGGCGGGCCTATCCGCTTTCGTTTCCACCGCAACAGGGACACGTTCGTCGATCGAACGAGAGTCGATCGCAAACCAGAGCGCGCCCGCGACGACGGCGGCGACCGCCGGCGTCGCCCAGACGATCCAGCCTCGGGGTAACCACCAGGCGCCACGGCTGTCCTGCGTCGCTGCCGCCGGCGTCGATCGAATCATCGCCGCAAGCAGTGCCTGACAGCGGGCGCACGCCGCGACGTGCGCCTCGGCAGACGAACGCTCGGCGCCCGACAGACCGTTGTCCGCCCAGGCTGCGATGACCTCGGCGTCAAGGCAGGCGCCCGGACCCTTCGCCGGGCCGGCGTTCGCCAGCTTCTGCCGCAGCAGCCGGTCCATTGTTTGGTCGCGCGTCTGGTCGCGATTCTGACCCTGCATGCCTGTACCTATCTTCCTGCTACCTGGAACGTTCCGGCTCGGTTTCCTTGCGCGCCCCGGCACTGCTGAGCAACTCCCGAAGGTCGAGCGTGCCCGGATCGGAGGCGACGGACTCGAAGCACCTGGCCACCTCGGCCTCATTGAGGCCGTGCTCGCTTCGCAGCAGCTGTTCAATGGCCTGTCGCAAGCTCTTGCGCGTTCGCGCCAGCTGACGGGACACGGTCGCCTCATGCTCACCCAGCAGGCGGCCCGTATCAGCCAGCGTCAGATCCTGACCGTAGTAGCAGCCGAGCCTGAGCCGATCGCGATCGCTGAGCTGTGCGAGCGCGCGCTCCAAAGCGGACTCGACCAGCGACAGATACCGCCCCCTGTCCGGGTCCGGACCAGACGGGGCAATCAGCATCGCGGGACCCGCACCCTCATCTTCAATCGGATCCAACCGCCGCTCTGATCGGATGCGGTCGACGTGACGCTGTGCGAGCACGGCGCGAAGCCACGTGGCCAGACTGCTCCGGCCGTGGAAATAGCGGAACAGCGACTGGCGCTCGCCGTCGCGCTCCTTCAGGCCGAACAGATCGCCGTAGATCGAATCGGCGATGTCGCGCGCGCCCCCACCAGGCACGAGAGCATCGGCCGATCGATACAGCACAGGACGGAACTCGAGAACGAAATGCTCCCACGCCGCCTCGTGGCCAAGTGCGCACGCGCACCCCAGCGCCAGATCCTCGAGGTGAAGCGCCGACAGGTAGCGGTCGACATCAGCGGGGCTCGTCATCCGTCCCGGCGATCCCCGGGCGGCGCTCGCCAGCGAGGCTTCGAGCGCGGCCGCAAACGCCGGCACGGGCACACTCCACCGCGTCGCGCGGGACTTCTCGTAGAGTCGCCTGATCAGTTTTGGATCGATACGTCAATTTTAGCGCGTATTGGCGCGGGAGCCCTTTACCAAAGCCCGACGCGTCCCTTGACGGAGTCGACGAGCTTTGCCGGATCGAAGCCGACACCCAGCCTGAACACGGTCTCGACGTTCCGCACGTCGGCGATCGTGGCGGCGGGGTTGCCGTTGACGACGAGGAGGTCCGCCTGCTTGCCGACGGCGATGGACCCGATGCGCGCGTCGCGGCCGAGGTACTTCGCGCCGTTCAGCGTCCCGATGGTGATCGCTTCGAGCGGCGTGAAGCCCGCCTCGACCAGCAGCTCGAGCTGACGCTGGTTCGAGTAGCCGGGGATGACGCCGCCGCCACCCGTCGGATCGGTGCCCGCGATGAGCAGGCCGCCCGCTTTCGCGAACGCGCGCTCCATCGCGAGCGCCTTCGGAAACACCTTGAGGTAGTTCGACTCCTTGCTCTGCGACGTCCGGGCGTAGTTCTTCTCGAACTGCTCCTTCAGCTGCGGCGTCAGCACGTCGAGGCCGGGTGGCAGCGGACGTCCGGGCGTGAAGGTCTCGAAGACCGTCAGCGTCGAAGTCAGCGCGACGTTCTTCGAGACGAGCTTCTTCACGAGCGCCTTGAACGGCTCGCCGTTCTCGTCCAGCGCAGCGAGGCTCTGCTGACCGCGGCCCTGGCCAGGGCAGATGTCTGGCTGCTTGTCGGTCACGAAATCGGTGGACGCGAGAAACCCGTGTTCGAGGTTGTCGATCCCCAGGTCGGCCGCTTCCGCGTACGTCACGGAGCAGAGATGCCCGGTGATCTTCAGGCCGCGCTTGTGCGCTTCATCGATCGACGCGCCGAGCGCCGCGCGCGTGATGTTCATGTAAGCCTTGAACGACGTCGCGCCCATCTCCGCCCAATAATTCACCTGCCGCCGGGCATCGTCCGCATCTGTCAGCGCGCGCATCTGGAGGAACTGGTTGGGACCGTTCAGATACGGCGCGGTCGCATCGATTGCGGGACCCGCGGCCTGACCGGCATCGATCAGCCGCTTCATGTTGAAATCCATGAAGCCGTTCACGTTGCCGCCGGTCCGCATGGTCGTGACGCCGCCGGCGAGATACAGGCGGACGAAGCTCTGACCGAGTTGGCCGTACACCTGCGGGCCCGTCGGATAGTAGAGGTGCTCGTGCACCATGACCATCCCGGGCATCACGCTCTTGCCGGCCAGGTCGACGATCTGTGCGCCCTCGGGCGGCTTGATCCTGTCGGTGTCGCCGATCTCGGCGATGTTCGCGTCGCGGATCACGATCGTCTGCTTCTCACGCACGGGCGCGCCCGTTCCGTCGATGACGCGCGCGTTCGTCAGCGCGACGACCGGGGCGTCGACCCTGATGAATTCGCGGACTCCGGTGCTGAACTGCGGGCGCTGCGCCTGGACCACGAAAGACGCCGTCACGACGGACGAGACGACGAGGCAGCGTGTAACGGCCAGTCTCTCCACGCTCAGTACCTCCAGCTCTTGAGATCCGCGCCCGGCGGCGCCGTCTTCAGCATGCGCTCGACGGCCTTCGGGATGAACATCTGGTGATAGCGGAGCCGCGAGAGCGCGTTGGGCCTCGTGTGATCGCCGTTCCAGCAGTGCTCGGCGCGATCGCCGTAGTCGACCTCACCTGCGTACGGCGGGTTCTTCGTGGACTTCAGGAACTCCTCCACGAGGTACACGGCGTTGTTCAAGTAGAAGTTGTCCATGTCGCCGACGTAGATGTGGAGCTTGCCCTCGAGCTTCTTACCGAGGCCCTTCTGCCAGTCGCGGCGAAGGATATGCGAGAGGTCGTAATTCTCGCGCCAGAACTCCGCAACCGTGCGATCGATGACGCCCGTGCGCTTGTTCCAGATCGGCTGCGGGTAACCGTCGGCTCCGACCGGCGAATAGACGGCCTCCCAGATGTCCCACTGCTGGCCGGATCGCGTCTTCGTCCCGAGCACGAGCTCGAGCCGGTTCATCTCCTCGAGCGTCGCGTCCACGTGGCCCAGATAGTCGCGGCGTCCAGGGCGGGTGTCCGCTTCCAGCTGTCGTCCAGGTAGTACGCGTTCTTGTCCTTGTAGATGTCGACGACCGTGTACGCGCGGAAGTCGATCGGATCGGGGCACGCGATGTAGGCGCCGTTGAAGTCGTCGGGATAGAACATCTGCGCGGCCATGGCTTCCCAGCCGCCGGTCGATCCGCCGTACATGAAGCGCGCCCACCCCTGCCCGATCGCGCGGTACTTCTTCTCGATGTACGGGAGCAGCTCTTGCACGATCGCGTCGCCGTACGGTCCGAGGTTCTGCGAATTGACCGCGTACGAGTCGTCGTAATAGGGATTGGCGTGCTGGATCTCGATGACGATCGCGCGCGGGAATCCGGCCCCCGTCCATTCCTTGTAGAAGTCGTGCGCCGCCTGCTGCTGGATCCGGTTGTAGCCTTCCAGCCTGAACCGCGCCGAGAAGTCCGGCTTCAGCGTGGGATCCGGCGGCTCCTCTCGAAACCCGCCGAACGTGTACGGAAAGTGGCCGTGGTTGATGAAGAGCGGGTACCGCGCGTCGGGATGCGAATCCCAGCCCTCGGGCAGGAGCACGTTGGCGCCCAGATACATGGGCCGGCCCCAGAACTTCGTCAGGCGCTCGCTCTGGATGCGCTCGTGCCGGATGTACTTCGAGTCCTTCGGCGGCGGAATCGGCGGAATCGTCTGGTCGAGCGTCACATCGATCGTTCCAGCCTGCGGACCGAAGGCCATCTGCCTCGGCGTCGAGTAGAGATTGCCGGGCGCGCGGGCCCACTGCTGTCCCTCACCACGATCCATCGGCAGCTTCACCGTGTGGCCGTCGCTGCGCTTGAACGTCTCGTACTTGTGCAGGAACGCCTGCACCGTGTAGGTCCCGGCTGGAATGTCGGTGATGCGGTCGAGCGGGAATCCAAACGCCGAGCCATCGAGAATCACCGGGGTCCCGGGCTTCCAGCCGTCCACGTCGATCCCGAAGACCGGCTGAGCGGACACGCCATCGCTGACCTGAAATCGGGGCTCGTCGCCGGCCAGCCTCGAGACGATGACAAGGAGCCGTCCGTCAAGCGCGGCGGCGCCGGCGGACGCCGGCCGCATTACGCGGAAGCGCAGAGGGGAGGGCGATTGCTGAGCGGCCGCGAACGACGCGGCCAGAGCGCACGCGAACAGCAGCGCGCAAGCGTGACGTTGCATGGCGAGCGCAGTGTAGCACCTCTCAGAATCGGCTCGTTCGCCGATAGAACGTCTCGCTCGCTTCATCGTGGGGAAACCGCGCCGAGTTCCTCGAGCGTCGCCGCGGTGCGGAAGTTTGTCACCTCGAGATCGAAGAACGGCTTGCCGTCCTGGGAGATCTGGATCCGCGCCGGCCATTTGACGCCATCGGCTTCGACGCTGCCGGACAGGCGCAGCTCCTCGTTCACGTCGCGATCGGCCTGCGGATCGTGGACCGTCGTCACGAGGCGAACGACACGATTGGATGTGTCCAGGTACAGGTCCACGTCACGGTGACCCTCGCGGTGGACCCGCATCCCCCGGTGGCCGTCGGGATCGGAAGGAATGCCGGACAGCCGGAACCGCGGATCGCTCAGGGGCGCCAGACGAAGCACATAGTACAGGTAGAACTGATCGCGCTCGTTCATCAGCATCGGGGGCGGCATCGGCTGATCTTTGCCGCCCACCCGAATCCAGCCGCGGTCGCCGTTGAGAATCAGCATCCGCTTCGAGTCCGGACCCTTCTCGATCTCGAAGGTCTCGACGGCCGCACGGTCCGGCGGCTGGGTGCGCCATTCGCCTTCGATCCGGATCGTCCGCTCGCCAATGAAGATGCTGGCCTTGCCGTGCCAGCCCAACGCGGGACTGCGGGTGAGGTTCTCCGCGCCGCCGGCGGCCGCAAGCGCCGCGGCGAGCAGGTTCCGGGCCGTCTCAGGAGGTGGCTGGCTCGGGATGATGGTCGCGAGGACCAGGGCGAGGGCGGTTACCGCCGGGGTGCACATACGTCATTGTCTCCGCTCTCGCACCGGACCTACAATGCGCCTTCTGGAGGATCGCAATGGCGAGACACCCTGGCTCCAACAGACGTGTGACGGCGATCTCGGGCGTGGCTCTCGTCGGCGGTCTCGTGTTCGCGGCCGGCGCCGACGCACGGCAGGCGTTCACCGTCGGAGCCGCGACCGCGCAACCGGGGACGATTGTTTCGGGCACGATGACGGTGCCCGCCCAGTCCGGCGATCAGGGCACGACCATTCCGATCAGCATCATCCACGGCACCAAACCAGGACCCGTGCTCGCGCTCGCGGCGGGGGTGCACGGCCAGGAATACACGCCGATCATCGCGCTGCAGCGGCTGCTCAAGACGCTCGATCCGAAAACGCTGACCGGCACCGTCATCTTGGTGCACGTGTCGAACATGCCGTCGTTCCTGGCGCGGACGATCTACTACGCGCCCGCCGACAACAAGAACCTGAATCGCGTCTTCCCCGGCAACGCCACCGGCACGCTCTCCGAGCGGATCGCGGCCATGCTGACCAAAGAGGTCATCGAGCGCGCCACCCACGTTGTCGATCTGCATTGTGGTGACGGGAACGAGTCGCTGCGGCCGTACTGGTACTGGATCACGACCGGCGATCCGAAAGTTGCGGACGCCGGGAAGCAGATGGCGCTCGCCTTCGGGTTGGATCACATCATCGTGGATCGCGAGCGGCCCGTGGACGCGGCCAAGTCGGTCTATCTCTCCAACACGGCCATCACACGGGGCAAGCCGGCGCTCACGATCGAGTCCGGCGGGATGGCGCGGACCGACGAGGAATCGATCGCGGCCATCGAGCGCGGGATCGCGGGCCTGCTCAGGCACCTGGGCATGCGAGCAGAAGGCCCGCCGCCGGTCGCCAGGCCCATCTTCCTCGAGCGCAACGAAGTCGTGCGCGCCGCCGCCACCGGGATCTTCTATCCCGCGGTCGAGCGCGGCCACACGGTCGCCGAGGGGACGCTCCTCGGCCGGATCACGGACTTCCACGGCAAAGTCCTCGAGGAGATCCGTGCGCCCTTCGCAGGCGAGATTCTCTACGTCATCGGCACGCCGCCCATCAGCAAGGGCGAGCCGGTGGCCATGGTGGGCATGCTGGGAATGACGAGCCGCCAGTAACGACGCGCGCTCGGGCAGCTATTCCGCGTCGGGTGGGACCGGAGGAAGCGGCGGCAATTCTGGAGCCGACGCGTCGCGGAGCGGAATCGGCGTGGCGCCAGGCTGCATCCCGAGCACGAGGGTGTTACCAGGCTGTTGCGCGAGGACCTGCAGCAGGCGGAGCTGCATCAAGGAGGGGCTGCGATCGATCATGGCGGCGGCGTTGGCGAGGTTGCGGAGCGCCGCGGTCTCGCCCCGCGCCTTCTCGAGCGTCGCCAGTCCTTCCTGACGGGCCTTGACCACCTGGGTGAAGATCTTCTTCAGCTCGCCAGGGAACGTCAGGTCGCGCAATGCCGCATCCTGCAGGTCGATCCCGATGGCGCGCAGCGCCGGTGACGCCAGCTCCTTGAGCTGCGCGGCCATTTCCGGGCGACGCCGGAGCAGGTCTTCGATCGGCAGGCTCGAGGCAATCGACCGCAACGCCAGTTGCAGCTCGGTGTGAATCGCCGTCCCGTAGTTCTCGCTTCCCAGGACCGCCCGCTCTGCCTCTTTGACTTGATACGTTGCGAGGATGCTCGCTTTCACCGCCACCCCGTCAGCGCTGAGCACCTCCTGGCCGGTAATCGCGACACGCGCGGGACGCACGTCGATCTTCCGAATGGACGTGAAGAGCGGCAGATGCCAGTACCAATCCGGGGCCGAGTATCCCGTCGAATCGGCCTCTCCGGAACCTCAAGCCTCGCTCGTATTCGAAGACCGTTGTCCTCGCGACGCTCGTCGTCAGCGTCAGTGCGAACAGGACGAATACGAACAACAGGAGCAACGACCAGAGAGCGCTCATGGTTCAGCGGATACGCAGGAAAGTGTTCCGCCCGGGGGAACCACCGGCGCGCCACGGGAGTCCACAACCCGCATGGTGGCTCGCTGGCCGCGGTTGCCCGCTGGCGCCCTCGGGACGGAACGGATGGGAGTTGAACCCAGATTGACCACGGGGAAGAGCCACGCAGGAACCGAACGCCTACGGCGCGAGGCCTGCTGCCGTTTCCCCGCGAACAAGCTAGCATGCGCGGGGTGATTCGCCAAGCGCGAACCCCATTAGAATCCGTGGTGTCCGTGTTGTTCGCGGCCTACATTGTCCGTGGTATCCGTGGTGGTGGTGATGAAGTACTCCGCATTGGTCTTGGTTGCCGCCGCGGCCGTGGCCGCCCCGAAATTCGAGCCGGTCCAGCCGGACCTGCTCGGTACGGGTGGCTCCTTCGTGAACGCCTTTGCCGACGTCGACGGCGACGGCGATCTCGATCTGTTCGTCGGGTTCAACGGCACGCCGAATCGCCTGTATCGCAACGACAAGGGCAGGCTCACTGACGTCGCGGCGGCGGCGGGGCGTGGCGGACGCGCGGGCGACCCGCTCGGCGGCCTGGGGCGACGTGGACGCCGACGGCGACCCGGATCTGATCGTTGGCTTCACGCCGGCCGCGGGATCGCTCCTGCGTCTCTATCGCAACGACCGTGGACGCTTTACCGACATCACCACGGATGCCGGATTGCCCGTTCATCTGGGCGCCGTGCGTCAGCCCGCGTGGATCGACTTCGACGCGGACGGCGACCTCGATCTGTTCGTCGCGTTCCGTGACAAGCCGAACGCCCTCTTTCGCAACGACTCTGGCGCATTCCGTGACGTGGCGGCGGATGCAGGTCTGGCCGATTCGCGGCGCAGCGTCGGCGCCGTCTGGTTCGACTACGACGAGGACGGCGATCTGGATCTGTACGTCGCCAACATGGACGGCGATGCGAACGGGCTGTTCGAGAACGAGGCCGGACGCTTTACGGACGTTGCGGAGGAAGCCGGAGTGGCATGGGGCGGGCGCGCCGCGAAACAAAACACGAACGGGACCGTGCGACCCTGCGCCGCCGACGTCGACAACGACGGGCACCTCGATCTGTTCACCGCCAACTACGGGCCGAACGGCCTGTTCCTCAACCGCGGCGGCGGCAAGTTCGAGGATGTCTCGGCGGCGTGGGGCATCGCGATCGACGCGCGGTACGACGCGTGCGCGTTCTCGGACTTCGACCACGATGGCCGGCTGGACCTGTACGTCAACGGCACGGTGACCGGTGGAACGAGCTACCGCGATCATCTGTTCCGGAACACCGGATCGACGTTCGAGGACGTCACGCCGGAGAACATCCGCGCGCTCCAGGCGGACCACGGGGTCGCATGGGGAGACGTCGACGGCGACGGCGCTCAGGATCTCGCGCTGACGGGCTCGCGGCCGGACGGCATGCATTTCGTGCTGCGGAATGTGTTGGCGCCTGCCGACGCCCGGCGATCGCTGCGCGTCCGGGTCGTGGACGGCCGAGGCCGCGCGACCCGCGCCGGTGCGGAGGTGCGACTCTATGCCGCGGGTACTCGCCGCCTGCTGGGGACGCGTCTGGTGGACACGGGGTCCGGGTACGACGCGCAGAACGACATGCCGTCCCACTTCGGGCTCGCCGAGGCTCGCCGGGTCGATGTCGAGGTGATCTGGCCGGCCGCAGGAACACGCACGCCGGTGTCGATGAAGAACGTGCAGCCGCGCGGGCAGGTCGTGGACGTGCGCGTGGGGGATCGCGCTCCGCGGAAGTAGCGGAGGGCGCGGATCTGCCGCGGCCTCCGCTCCCTCCGTCGGCCTCAGCGCCCGGCCGAGGACGTGCTGGTCGCGGTCGCGGGCACGCCCATCTGCCAGAGCATGAACGCGTAGGTGAACGCCGTCTCGCGCAGCGCGTCGTAGCGCCCCGACGCGCCGCCGTGCCCGGCGCCCATGTTGGTCTTCAGCAGCAGCAGGTTCTTGTCGGTCTTCGTCGCGCGCAGCTTGGCCACGAACTTCGCGCCCTCCCAGTACGGCACCTGGCTGTCGTTGAGCGACACCTGCACGAGCATCGCCGGATAGTTCTGCGCCTTGATGTTGTCGTACGGCGAGTACTTCATCATGTAGTCGAACGCCGGCTTCTCGTTCGGGTTGCCCCACTCGATGTACTCGCTCGTCGTCAGCGGCAGCGACGCGTCGAGCATCGTGTTGATCACGTCGACGAACGGCACCTGCGCGACGACCGCCTTGAACAGGTCCGGCCGCATGTTCACCACCGCGCCCATCGAGCAGGCCGCCGGCGCTGCCGCCCTGGATCACCAGCCGGTCGGTCGACGTGTACTTGTTCTTGACCAGGTAGTCGGCGCAGTCGATGAAGTCGTTGAACGTGTTCAGCTTCTTCATCATGCGGCCCTGCTCGCGCCACTCTTCGCCGAGCTCGCCGCCGCCGCGGATGTACGCGAGTGCGTAGATGACGCCGCGGTCGAGCAGGCTCAGGCGGCTCGACGAAAACGTCGGCGCCATCGACGACGCCGTAGGAGCCGTAGGCGTACAGCAGCAGCGGCGCGCTGCCGTCGAGCTTCGATGCCCTTTCTTGTAGACGAGCGACATCGGCACCTTCGTGCCGTCACGCGCGACGGCCCACACGCGCTTGGCTTCGTAGTGCTTCGGATCGTAGCCGCCGAGCACTTCCTGCTGCTTCAGGAGCTTTCGCTCGCGCGTGTTCAGGTCGTAGTCGTACACCGATGACGGCGTGACCATCGACTGATAGTTGAAGCGCACCGTCGTCGTGTTGAACTCGGGGTTGTTGCGAGGAACGAGCGCGTAGTCCGACTCGTTCGGTCGCGATGCGATGCGACTGCTTCGTCTTCATATCGATGACGCGCAGCTAGCGTCAGGCCGCCCTCGCGCTCGGAGACGACGATGTGGTTCGCGAAGAACGAGACGCCGTCGATCTTGATCGCCGGATTGTGGTCGATGAACGGCTTCCAGTTCTTCTCGGACGGATCGTTCATCGGCGCCGTCACGACCCGGAAGTTCTTCGCGTTCTTGTTCGTCGTGATGTAGAACTCGCCGTTGTAGTGATCGACGTCGTACTCGTGTCGGGCTGCCGCGCGCAGGATCACCTTCAGCGGCGCCGGACGGGCTTGTCCGCCGGCAGGTAGCGAACCTCGCTCGAGGTCTTCGCGTACGACGCCAGGAAGATGATCTTCTTGTCGAGCGAGCGTCCGGCGCCGACGTCGAACAGCTCGTCCTTCTCCTCGTAAACGAGATCGTTGCCGGTCGCGCCGACGACGTGCCGCCAGAACTTGTCGGAGCGCTTGGAGACGGCATCCTCGGTCGTGTAGAAGATCGTCTTGTTGTCGGTGGCCCAGACGATCGAGTCCGACGCGCTCGATTTTCTCGTTCAGCGTCTCGCCGGTGCGCAGATCCTTGACTTGAAGCGTGTACTGGCGGTAGCCCGTCGTGTCGGTCGAATACGCCAGCAGTTCCCGTCGTCGCTCACCGAGTACGCGCCGAGGCCCAGGAACGAGTGACCCTCGGCCAGCTTGTTCAGGTCGAGCAGCATTTCTTCCGGCGCCGTCCATGCTGCCCTTGCGGCGGCAGATGATACGGGTACTGCTTCCCTTCCTCCGTGCGCGAGTAGTAGAAGTAGTCACCGATCCGGGACGGCACGCTCAGGTCGGTCTGCTTGATCCGGCCGAGCATCTCCTTGTAGAGCGCCTCCTGAAAGTCTTTCGTCGGCTTCATCACCCTGTCGGTGTAGGCGTTCTCGGCTTCCAGGTACTTCGTCACCTCGGGATTGCTCTTCTCGCGCAGCCAGAAGTAATCGTCCTTCAGCGTGTACCCGTGGATCTGTGTCGTGTGCGCCTTCTTCTGGGCCATCGGCGGCTGCTTGCCGGCTTCCTGCGCAAGCGTAACCGGCGCGAGGAGCGCAACAGCAACGAAGGGGGAGACGAGCGACATGTGACGTTTATTCATGAACTGACCTCGATCAAGAGCTCCGGTAGGACTGATCTTACCAGCCGGGAGCCGGGTGAAAGCGCTGCGGGACGAACGGGGCCCCGGAGGGCTGGAGCAGGCCTCCGGGGGGACAGTCGTGCACGGGCGGGCTGCAGCCCTGCTGTTCTGAAATCGAAAGCCAACGTCCAAGGATAATACGGCCCCGATCGGCTTCGAACAGGAGCCGGGGGGGCGGGGGTCCTTAGTAGTAGAGCCGAAGTGAGCCAGCAGGAAGCGCTGCTCGTGCTTCGGGCCCAGGCGAACGATCGCCAGGCGCTCGACGACCTCCTGCGTTCAGTCCAGGCGCCGCTCTACCGGTACGTCCTTCGGGTCGTGGGCGATCGAAGCCTCGCCGAGGATGTCTTGCAGGAAACGTTTCTTCGGATATGTCGCAAAGTGCGGTGGCTCGACGATCCGTTGCTGTTCCGGCCATGGGCGTTTCGCATTGCCTCCCGCGAGGCGTTCCGCATGCTCAAGCGGGAGACACGCCGGAATCGGTGGTTGACGAGCAACGATGGCCTGGAGGTCCTGCCGGCCGCCGACATCGATCCGCCGCGGGTCGATGCGTTTGAACTGGCGCAGCTCATCGACGAAGCCTCGCCGGCGAGCCGCGCGGTTCTGGTTCTGCACTACATCGAAGACCTGACGATCGAAGAGGTCGCCGCTGTGCTGGGCGTCAACAGCGGCACGGTTAGATCTCGGTTGTCGTACGGCCTGCGTACGCTTCGGCGCGCAGTTCGGGAGACACATGACTGACGACGGGAACAACTTCAGGCTGGCAATCATCACCTTTGCCGTCATCGAAGCGGCAGTGGTGATGCTGGTGATGCTGTATCTGATCCTGCGCAGCTGACGGGAGGGCAACATGACTGAACGGGAAATCGATGCCATCCGGGGAGAAGCGCTCGACCGAGTCGATCGCTCCGAGCGGCACTATCGGCTGGCGTTCTTCGGCGCCGTGGTCGTGGAAGCGGTGTTCCTGGCGGCGTTCCTGCTGCTCGCGGACTTTACAAACCGCACGCAGGTGCTCCTCTTGCTCGCAACATGCGCGCTGTACACGCTTCTGGCGCTGGGATTGATCGCCGTCGGCGTCCACATCAGCCGCAACACGACGCGCGTGCTGGCGGCGATCCAGCTGTCGGTCGGCAGTCAGGAGCGCCGGCCACACCTGTGAGTCATCGGGTCAGCCGGAACGGTTACTTCTGAATCGCGTACTCCTGATACTTCGGATCGGCCGCGAGCTGCTTGCTCCGCAGGAACTCCCAGACTTCCGTGTTGATGTCGGACGAGCGGTTGTAATAGTTGTGCGTGTGGTTCTTGATTTCAGTGAGCTGCGCGTCGAAGCCGTGCTGGTTCAACCCGTCGCGGGTCAGCCGAACGGGTCCCAGCGGAAAGAACGCGTCGTTCGTGCCGACCCAGATCCCAATCGGGATTTTCCGCGGCGCCCGTTCGATGTACGGGACGTACTCGGAGAGCAACACGCCTGCATGCGCCGCGGTCGCGGCAAAGTACTCCGATTCGAGGACGGCGACCGCGAGTCCGTGGACGGCACCCGCGGAATGGCCGAAGAGGTACACGCGCCTGGGATCGAACGAGCCCTTCGTCTTGAGCGTCTCGACCAGGTCGCGCAGGAAGTGCGGTCCGTCTTCGATCATGCCCCAGCCATCGCGCACGGTCGCGTCGGGTCCGGCGACGATGATGCCTTCTTTTTTCGCCAGCGATTCCCAGTGTTCCACGAGGATCCGCCCGTCGCGGCCGGAGCCGTGCAGCGTGATGAGCAGCGGCGCCGGTTTGTCCCTGGCGCTGTCCGGCACGAAGAGGTAATAGGCCCTGCTCCTGCCCCCGGACGTCATCGTCTCTTTGACGATTTTCTCGGCGGATGTCGCGAGCGCGGCACATGTCAGGATCACGGCAAGCACAAGTGCGTGTTTCATATCGCCTCGTGGCGACCAACAGTAGCAGAAATCGGCCCCTGTGATACCCTCCCGCCCGGAGTATTTCCATGCGACAGCCACAGCATCGTTCCGGCGCCTCTCTGAGACTCGCGGCCCTCACGGCGTTCGTGCTGGCGACGGTGCCGATCGTCGCGCAGCAGCGCGCGGCCGAGAGCCCGCGGTCGCTGACCGCCGCCGACTACGCACGAGCGGAACAGTTCATGACGTACAACGTCACGCCGCTGGTGCTGCGCTCCGGCGTCCGTCCGACCTGGTTGCCGGACGACCGATTCTGGTATCGCGTCCCCACAGAGACAGGCGCCGAGTTCCTCCTCGTCGACCGCGACCAGGGGCACGCGCGCGCCGGCGTTCGATCACGTCAAGCTCGCCGCCGCGCTCTCCGCCGCGGCCGGCACGAAGTTCGACGGATCGCGTCTGCCGTTTCAGCAAATGGACATGTCCGCCGACGGCAAGACGATCACCGTGAGCGCGGCGCGCCGCCGCTGGACCTGCGACGTCGACGGCAGCCGCTGCGTCGCGGCGCCCGGGGCGCCGGATCCCGAAGCCGACCGGCCGGGGAGGTGGCCGCGGTGGCGCCGCGGCAGCCGCGCCCGAGATTCCCTCGCCGGACGGCAAGCAGCGTGGCGTTCGTCCGCAATCACAATCTCTGGGTCCGCGACGTCTCCACCGGCAAGGAAACGCAGCAGACGACGGATGGCATCAAGGACTTCGGCGTACGCGACGAACAACGCGGGCTGGACGAAGAGCGAACGGCCGATTCTGCTCTGGTCGCCGGACTCGAAGAAGATCGCGACGTTCCAGCACGACCAGCGGCTACGTCGGCGAGATGTATCTCGTCGACACGCGGGTCGGCCATCCGCAGCTCCAGGCCTGGAAGTATCCGCTGCCCGGCGACGAGCACATCTTCACGATCCAGCGCGTGGTCATCGACGTGCGAGCGCGCGAAGGTCGTCCGGTTGCAGATGCCGGCCCGATCCCCATCGCTCCACGCTCTGCGATCACATCGTCTGCCGCGGCGGTGACTGGGCGCGACGTGCACTGGAGTCCGGACGCGACGAAGCGTCGCGTTCGTGTCGACCTCGCGCGATCACAAGCACGAGCAGCTTCGGGTTGCCGATGCCGCAACCGGTGACGGTCCGCGACGTGCTCGAAGAGAAGGTCGACACCTTCTTCGAGTCCGGCAACGGACGCGTGAACTGGCGCGTGCTCTTCCGCGTCGAACGAGGTGATCTGGTTCTCGGAGCGCGACAACTGGGGACAGCTCTACCTCTACGATCTGCAGACCGGCAGGCTGAAACACCAGATCACGACCGGCGAGGGCAACGTCACGCAGCTGCTGCGCATCGACGAGAAGACGCGGCATGCTGTACTTCCTCGGCGTCGGTCGCGAGAAGGGCCGCGATCCGTACTTCATCACACTTCTACCGGATCGGGATGGACGGCAAGAAGCAGCAGCTGCTGACGCCGGAAGACGCGAATCACGAGATCGCGCTCTCGGCTTCCGGCCGCTACTTCGTCGACAGCTATTCGACGCCCGAGGTGCCTCCGGTCGCGGTGCTGCGCGACGCCGGAGGGCCGTGAGAAGTCTGACGCTCGAGAAGGCGGACATCTCGAAGCTGGTCGCGACCGGCTGGAAGCCGCCGATGCCGTTCACCGTCAAGGCCCGCGACGGCGTGACGGACATCTACGGCCTGCTCTATCGGCCGACGAACTTCGATGCGAGTCTCGCGAAGTACCCGATCGTCAACAGCATCTACCCGGGACCGCAGTCCGGGCAGCGTCGGCAGCCGCAGCTTCTCGCCGGCGCGCGGCGACACGCAGGCGCTCGCGGAGCTCGGCTTCGTCGTGGTGCAGATCGACGGCATGGGCACGCCCGGCCGATCGAAGAAGTTCCACGAGGCGTACTACGGCAACATGGGCGACAACACCCTTCCCGACCAGATCGCCGGCATGAAGCAGCTCGCGCGAGCGAGTATCCGTGGATCGACATCGAGCGCGCGGGCATCTACGGCCACTCGGGCGGCGGCTACGCGACCGCCGCCGCGATGTTCCGGCATCCGGACTTCTTCAAGGTCGGCGTCTCGCAGGCCGGCAACCACGACAATCGAAACTACGAGGACGACTGGGGCGAGAAGTGGCAGGGCCTGCTCGAGCGGAAACCCGACGGGACGACGAACTACGACGATCAGGCCAACCAGAACGCACGCGAAGAACCTCAAGGGCAAGCTGCTGCTCGCGCACGGCACGATGGACTCCAACGTGCCGCCGTACAACACGCTCATCGTCGTCAACGAGCTGATCAAGGCCAACAAGGACTTCGACTTCATCCTGTTCCCCAATCGCGGCCACGGTTTCGGCAGCGAGCCCTACATGATCCGCCGCCGCTGGGACTACTTCGTCCGGCACCTGATGGGCGCCGAGCCGCCGAAGGAGTACGAGCTCAAGCCGCCGGCTGCTGAAGGCCGGCCTGGTACGTAACCGAGAAACCGACCGGTAAAAGGTCGATTTCGTCGGCGAACGGTTGGTTTCCGCCGTTCGTCCCAGCCTGCTGGACGACGCCCCCGCGTCCGTGCCACTATCTGCGTCCCCAACATGACAGTCGCGGGCTCACCCGCCGACTCGGGCGCGCGGCCGCGCGTGCGGTTCAACCGCGGCTGGCTGGTCTATGCGATGGCCTGGATGGCCCTCGCCGTGCTGTGGTCTCTCGCGTCGGCGATGTCGAGCGGTCTCTCGCCGCGCGTGACGCTTCCCTACGGGCTCCTGGTCATGGGTGCGGGCGGCACGTTCGGGCTGGGGGTCTGGTGGCTGACCGGACGGCTCCCGTGGGACGGGCACACGGCCGGGTTCTACGCGATTCACGCGGCGTGCATGTCCGCCTATGCGTTCTTCTACGCGGCCGCCGCGTTCATCCCCGATCTGCTCAACGGCAAGTTCAGTCAGGCCTGGTCCGCTATCTGGCGCTCCCCCATCCTGGGCTGGAGCATCCTCATGGGCTCCTGGCTGTACCTGATCGTCGCCGGTCTTTCCTACGCGCTTCGTGCACAACAGCGATTGCAGCAGCAGTCGGCAGCGGAAGCGGAAGCGCGCGTGCTGGCCCACCGCGCGCAGCTCGGCGCGCTCCGCGCGCGATTGAATCCACACTTTCTCTTCAACGCGCTCCACACCGTCAGCAGCCTGGTGACGACGAATCCGGCCGCGGCCGACGAAGCGATCGAGCGGCTCGGCGGATTGCTGCGTTACGCGCTGGACGAGAGCGAAGAGGAGGTTCCGCTCGAGAGCGAATGGGCCTTCACCCGCGACTACCTCGCGTTCGAGCGGCTCCGGCTGGGCGATCGATTGCGCACGCACGAAAGCCTGGAACCGGACGCGATGGCCGTAGACGTCCCGCTCCTCGTGCTGCAGCCTATCGTTGAAAATGCGATCCGCCACGCGATCGCGCCCAGTCCGGCCGGGGGGACGATTCGCATCGGCGCGCGGATCGAGGACGGCTTGCTCAACCTCTCGGTCGAAGACGACGGGCCGGGCGTCGCGAGCCCCGATCTCACGGGAGGCCAGGGCATCGGCCTTCGCTCGCTGAAGCGGCGGCTCGAGGTCCGATACGGGTCGGCCGCGCGGCTGGACATTCGTACCGCGCCGGGGGCGGGGTTCTCGGTCACGGTCGTGCTGCCCGCGGGTGTGGCAACCAGCGTTGGAGCCAACTAGATGGACACCCTGACCGCGCTCATCGTCGACGACGAGCCGCTGGCGCGGCGGAAGATCCGCGACATGCTCGCCGGCGTGCCGTGGATCGAGTGCGTCGGCGAGGTCGGCGACGGCCTCACCGCCGTGTCCGCGATCGACGAGCAGCAGCCTGACGTCGTGTTTCTCGACATCCGGATGCCGCGTTTGTCGGGCCTCGACATCCTCCGCCGCGTCAGGCACACACCGGCCGTCATCTTCACGACGGCGTACGATCGCTACGCGGTCACGGCGTTCGAGCTGGCGGCGGTCGATTACCTGCTGAAGCCATTCGCGCGCGAGCGGTTTCTTCATGCGCTCGAACGGGTCCGATCGACGATCGAACACAACGCGCCGGATGATGCGGCGGCCAGGAGCCGTGAGGCGTTCGCGAACGGACCGGCCCGGCGGCTGTTCGTCCGCGAAGGCCCGCGCGTCGTGCCGCTTCGGACGTCTGACGTCGTACGCCTCGAAGCCTCGGACGATTTCGTGTTCATCCACACGGCGGGACGGAGGTACCGGATGGGAGCGCCGCTCCATCAGATCGAACGGCGGCTGGATCCGACGCAGTTCGTCCGCATCCACCGTTCGCACATCGTGAACATGGATTACGTCGCCGCGATGGTCCCGTACGACGGCTCGCGGTTCCAGGTGCGGCTGCGGGACGGGACAGACATCGTCGCGAGCCGGCAATGTTCGCGGACGTTACGCGAATTGGGAACGGTCTGAGCCCCGTAGAGAAGGGTCAGAAGTCGCCGAGCCTTTTCAGCAACTGGATTTGCCCTGCGTGATAGAGGTCGTGCGCGGCGATGCCGGCGATCAGGTCGAAGTTCGTGGTTTTGCCCGTGCCAGGCGATCGTCTCAGCTCGCGCGCGGGAAGCGCTTCGACCGCGGTCCGCAGCGCACGGTGCGTTCGATCGAGGAGCGCGACGTCCGCCTTCCAGGCGCGCTCGGTCGGCTGCTCGGGTCGCTGAAACCAGTTCGAACCCTTGAGGGCGAAGGACCCGCGGCGCTCTCCGACGAGCTGACGCCAAACGGCGTATTTCCAGTAGCCCGCATGGACGACAATCTCCCACACGTTGTGCCGACGCGGCGCCGGCCGCCAGGCGGCGTGCCTGGCCGTCATCCCGCGAATCGATCCCCGCAGATTCGTGCCATGCCACGACCGCCGGTCATACGCGCGATCGATGATGTCGAGGAGTTGCGTAATGTCGGACATGCTTCGCTGACGCGGAACTCACGTTCCGCGCTCCGCTGCCGAGTTGGCGAGCACTCGTTCGTAGTGTCTTTCGTACATCGGGACGACGCGATCGGAGCAGAAGCGTTCGCGGACGTGGCGGCTCGCGGCCTGTGCGATGCGGTCGTGGAGCGCGTCGTCGGTCAACAGCGCGACGAGACTGTCCGTCATCCCGGCGCGATCCTCGGGCGCGTGGAGGAATCCGGTGACCCCGTGCTCGATGACTTCCGGCAGGCCGCCAACGTTCGACGCCACCACCGGCACCTCGCAGGCCATCGCCTCCAGCGCGGCCAGGCCGAAGCTCTCCTGCGCTGACGGAAGCAGGAACGCGTCCGCCACCGAGAGCAACGGGATCACCGCCTCCTGCGCGCCGAGCGCGTCCACGAGCGGCGAGATGCCGAGATCGCGGCCCAGTTTATACACCGTGCTCAACTCGGGACCGTCGCCGACCAGCACCAGCCTCGACCTCACGCGGCGGCTGACCTCGGCGAAGACCTCCATCACCGTATCGATCCGCTTGACCGGCCGGAAGTTCGAGACATGGATCACCAGCTTCGTGTCCTCGTCCTTGGCGAGCCGCTGACGCAGGGCGGCAATCGGTTTGCGCTGATACTGCGCGCAGTCGAGGAAGTTCGGGATCACGTCGATCTCGCGGCGAACCGACAGCACGCGTTGCGTGGCCGTGCGCAGGCTCTCGGAGACGGTCGTCACGCCATCCGATCGTTCGATCGAGTACGCGACGATCTCCGAGTACGACGGGTCGCTGCCGACGAGCGTGATGTCCGTCCCGTGCAGGGTCGTGACGATGCGCGGGGTCGTCGTGCCGCCGGCGGATTCGACCACCTGCTTCGATAGCAGCGCTACCGTCGCGTGGGGGACGGCATAGTGGGCGTGGATGATGTCGAGCCGGAATTCACGCGCCACCTGCACGACCTTGTTGGCCAGCGACAGCATGTACTGCGGTTCACGAAACAACGGATAACTCGGCGTGTGGACCTGGTGAAACGCGAGGCCGGCGTGGAACTCCGGGAGCCTGAACGGCGGATCCGTGCTGACGAGATGGACCTGATGCCCCCGGTCCGCGAGCGCCTTGCCCAGTTCCGTCGCGACGATGCCGCTGCCGCCGACCGAGGCGTAGCAGATGATGCCGATATTCACGGTTGTCGGTTATCGGTTGTCGGTTATCGGTTGTCGGTTATCGGTTATCGGTTCGGGTGTTTGGTTCGTGGGTTCAGGTGCGAAAGAGATTCGGTCGGAGGATCGGATCCTTGACGACGAGGCCCTCAGCAAACGCGACGCCGGCGAGCGCGCCGAACTGGGCGTCGCGGCTTTCGATGAGCTGTTGAAAGCGCGGTGACGTCAACCGTGTGTCGACGGCTGCCGAGGCGCTGGCCTGAAACTGACTCGCGTGGCAGGCGAGCGCGCGCCGCTTCACCTCGTACTGCTCCGATACATCGACGACGAACGACGGCGTCGTCGAGTCGTTGATGAAGTAGTAACAGACCCACTCGGGCTTCCACGCTTCGCCGCCGGCCTCGTACCGGCGAAGGCCGGCATTGAACACCGCCTCGGTGAGCACGTGGCTCGCGTCGACGTGGTCGGGATGACGATCGGACCAGTACGGCACCGCCACCGCGCGGGGCTTTGCCTGACGAACAAGCGCGGCAGCCGCGCGGACGCGATCCGGATCGCGACCAATTGCCCGATCGACCCACCGCAGGTTGACCCGCCACGTCGCACCCAGCACTGCCCGCGCCGCCTCGGCCTCGGCCAGCCGCTCCTCCACCGTGCCGTTGCTCCCCATCTCGCCAGCCGTCAGATCGCACAGGCCCACCCGAAAACCGTCAGCCGCATGCTTCGCGACGACGCCCCCAAGACCGATCTCGATGTCATCAGGGTGCGGGCCAAAGACGAGCAGGTCGACCGCGCTCGGTGCCCTCATCTCGAAGACGAGGTGCCTCTTGCGCCGAGGACCTGGCCGATGAATTCGTTGAACGCGCGCTGCTGGATCCAGCGGACGACGATGACGAGGTCGTTCTCCCAGTCGATGTAGATGATGTTGCTGCCGTTGCCCTGGAACGTGACGGCCGACGCCGGTGCATTCGAGAACGGCTTGCGATCCGTGTTCAGGAACCAGTTCATGTAGCCGTAGGTTCGGTTCGCCGGACCCGGCGTGCGCGCCATCTCGATCCACTTCGGCGACACGATCTGACGATCCTTCCACTTGCCGTTGCGGAGGAACAGGTAGCCGAAGCGCGCCATGTCGCGCGCGGAGATGAACATCCCGCCGCCCCAGTGGCCCCCGCCCGTCATCGACTGGAGCTTCCGGCCGTCGATGTCGACCCAGGAGTTCTCGTAGCCGTGCCACCGCCAGGTGCTCGACGCGCCGATCGGCTCCATGATCTCTTCGCGCAGCACTTCCGGCAGGGGCCGGCGAATGACCTGCAGCGCGGCGAGCGCGAGCACGTTGACGCGGACGTCGTTGTACTTGTATCGCGTTCCCGGTTCGCTCAGTTTCCGGTTCGGCCCAGTCCGCGGGCGTCGCGCCTTCGGGACGATCCGCCCAGTCGGGTTTGCCCCACAGCGTGCCCTGCCAGTCGCTGGTCTGTCGCAGCAGGTGCTCCCACGTGATTTTGGAATTGTGCGGCCCCTCGAAGAGGTCGACGCCGGGCGGCATGTAGTCCTTCGCGAGATCGGTGACGTCGCGGATGAGCCCCTTTTGCCACGCGAGACCGACCACCGTCGACAGGAAGCTCTTCGTCACGCTGAAGGTCATGTCGACGCGCGTCGTCTCGCCCCACTCCGCGACGATCTGGCCGCGGTGCACGATGATGCCGTTCAGCGCGCCGCGCGCCTTGACGGGACCGATGGGCGTATCGAACGGCTCGCGCGCGCCGAACGTGCTCGCGAGATCCACCATGAGATCCTTCGTCGCAGGATTCTCGCTGGCGATCGCCAGCTTGATGGCCGCGTCGAGCTTCGAGGCGTCCCAGCCGACGTCCGCCGGCGTTTTCTGCTGCCATTCGAAGCGCTCGGGGTAGTAGATTGCCGGCGCCGCAGGTGTCGGCTTCGCCTGCTGGCGTGCCGGCTGCGCCATCGCCAGCGTGGTCAGCAGAGCCACGGCGCTGCCCGTGGCGATGAGTCGCAGACGAAGAGATAAAGGGTGCAACATCGTGCGATCGGCCTCCGTCATGCTGCCGCGCGAGCGGCGCACGCGGATTATGACACGGAGGGGGACACTCTCTGGCTCTGGGCTCTGGGCTCTGGGCTCTGGGCTCTGGGCTCTGGGCTCTGGGCTCTGGGCTCTGGAGAAACCCAGAGCCTAGAGCCAAGAGCCTAGAGCCTAGAGCCTCATGTAACATGCTCGCCGCGGGGAGGGCCTTCATGCGCTCGATTCGTTCTTCACACGCACACGTCACGCTCGCGGCGATCGGGCTCCTGACCGTCTCGCTCGCGCCGCACGCGATGCAGACCGGAGCGCCTCAGCAGGTACCCGCGCCCGTCGGCACACGCACCGAGCTGGGCCTCGCCGGCTTCGCGAAGGTGCTCTGCTCGGCCGTCTTCGTCTCCGGCCGTCAGCCGGAAGAAGCCGCCCGCAACAGCGCGTACTGGTTCATGCCGAACGAGGAGCAGGACAAGGTCACCTGGACGCTCGAGCGCGATCAGAAGTTCGTGCGCGCGCGTTCGGAGCCACGACTCGTGAAGCGCGGTTCTACGGCGACCAGGGCTGCATCATCCAGACGCCCGGCAAGCCGGGGATTCACTTCAAGCCGGTGCCGGTCACCACGACCCTGCCCGACTCCGCGTCGCAGGCGTGGCCGATGGGCGATCGTCCCGACAGCGAGCCGCTGCCGACAGGGATCGACAAGGCCAGGCTCGACGCCGCGGTCAACGAGGCATTCGCTGATCCCTCGGCGCTGACCGCGGCCTTCCTCGTCCTCTACAAGGGCCGCATCGTGGCCGAGCGGTACATGCCAGGCGTCACCAGGGACATGCAGCTCGAGAGCTGGTCCATGGGCAAGAGCATCACGTCCACGCTCTTCGCGCTACTCGTGAAGGACGGCACCTACACGCTCGAGCAGCCCGCGCCCGTGCCGCTGTGGCGGACGGCCAGCGACGACCGCTCGACGATCCGGAACATGGATCTGCTGCGGATGAGCGCCGGCCTGCGGTTTCTCGCCGAACAGGATCCGGACTACACGCCGGACAAGGGATACCCGGATCATTTCTATATCTACACGGGAGCCGTGGACGCATTCGAGTACTCGATCAACCGGCCGCTGCAGTTCGCGCCGAACACGGTCGGGCGCTATCGCAACTGCGATCCGCTGACGATTGGGTACCTGATCAAGGAAGCCGTGAAGAAACGCGGTCAGGAATACCTGGCCTGGCCCCAGCGCGCGCTCTTCGACACCATCGGCATTCGTCGTCAGGTGCTCGAAACCGATCCGTACGGCAACTTCCTGTTGACGGGCTACGACTACGGGACCGCGCGGAACTGGGCGCGGATCGGCCTGCTTTATGTGCGCGACGGGATGTGGAACGGCACGCGGATCCTGCCGGAAGGATGGGCGAAGTTCGTGGGGACGCCGGCACCCGCGTGGAAGCAGAACAATTACGGCGGCCTCTTCTGGGTCAACGGGGACGGCCGGTGGAATCTCCCCCGCGATGCGTATTACGCGGCGGGCGCCGGCGGCCAGAATACGTGGGTCGTGCCGTCGCACGATCTGGTCATCGTGCGGATGGGCCATATGCGCGGCGCGGGTGCGTCACGTCGTCCGACGAACGCGGCACTGAAAATGGTCATGGAGGCAGTCGGCGGATAGCGGGGACACTCAAACGGGACAGTCACGTTTGACTGTCCCCGAACTTTCAAGGCCGGGCGCCGAGCGCCGAGCGCCGATCTAGGGCAGTTTGCTTGTCGCGTACGGGTTGGGGACACTCAAACGTGACTGTCCCGTTTGAGTGTCCCCGAAGTTCCGAGCGCCGGGCCCGAGCCCGAGCGCGGATCTAGGGCAGTTTCTTGTCGCGTACGGGTTGGGGACACTCAAACGTGACTGTCCCGTTTGAGTGTCCCCGTCAGGGCAGCACGAGCCGGCCGTCCTTGACGAGCGTCTGACCGCCGGCGACGACCGTCGCGTCAGCGAAGAAGTTCCACCGCACCGTCCCGCCACCGACAGCGCCGCCCAGCTCCTCGTTGTCGCCAAGGCTCATCCTGACCACGCCGGCGCCGTACCCGTAGTACGGGACGACGCTGTCGCCGGGCCGCATGACCAGCTTCGGGTTGAAACCCAGGCAGAACTCGCGGAAGTTCCTGAGCGGCGGGTTGGACGCCAGCCACGCGTCGAGCTCGGCCTGACCATCGCCGGCCGTCGCCTTGACGATGCGGCCGCGATCGAATTCGAGCCGGACGCGACCCGCGCGCGCAGTCGTTGACGGGTACAGCGCCGCAAACGCGATGACTCCGCTGACGGATGCCTCGATCGGCGCGACGCGCAGGATGCCGGCGGGCAGCTCGATGTGCCGATCGATCCGCATGCGCGCCTGCGACACGCGAAGACGTGAGGCGTCGCCATCCTGCCTGTTGAACGGACGGGCGCCGGTCCGGAATCGGATGTCGGTGCCGGGCGGGGTCGTGACGCGGACATCTCCGGCCGAGAGCAGCGCGATCGCGCGGACCATCTGCGCGCTGAGCGCGCCGTAGTCAATCTCCAGCGCGTCGAAGTACTGCCGATCCCGCTCCGGCGTGTGCGTCGTCGGCATCGAATCAAGATTGCGGGTGCCATCCGACCAGTGAAAGTGGATTTCCCGCCGCGCGCCGCCCTGGTCGACCCATCGCGCGAGCAGGACGCGCTGGTCGTCGCCCGTCAGCGTGGCGGACGCGGGCAGCCAGACGTAGACGTCGGTCTGCGCGAGGCGCTGCTCGAGATCGGAGGCGGGTCCATAGGCCAGCGTCTCGACCGTTCGCGCCGGCACGCTCGAGCGACTCGCGAACGATGGGTTCCAGCTCGGGCATCGTGTTGCGGTCGACACGGAGCATGACGCGCTCGCCCTGGCCGACCTTCAGCGCGCGCACGATGTGCGCGGCCATCTGCGCGTACTCGCCGGACTGAGCGGACTGCGCGGTCATCGCCATCGGCCCCGAAAGAGCGCGGCCATCGACGGAGGTCAGCGAGATGACGAGCACGACGTATGTCGCCGCCCTCACAGTCATGACGTCAGGCAACCGCTCGTCGAATCCGCGCCAGCTGAGCGAGGTGCATCAGATCGTGACCCGCATACAGGCGCCGTTGATGCTCGAGGCTCTCCTCGCCGCGCTCGATGTGCACGCCGACCCGCTTCAGATCCGCTGGCGATGCGCGTTCGAGCAGGCGCAGGTTCGCGCGGCGCAGCGTGACGAACTCCTCCAGCGCCTGTGCCGGATCCGAATCGGCGTAGCGCAGCCGCTCCGCCCAACGGTCCTGGTCGTACCCGGTGAGCGTCGGACGGTCCTGCGCGAGGATCAGGCGCAGACGCCACCCCCACACCAGCTCCGAGTCCGCCAGATGCTGCAGGACCTGGCCGATGGACCACTTGCCCGGTCGCTCGGGCTGTCGCAGCTTCCCCGTCGAAATGCCGTCGATCGCCTTTCGCAGAGCCGACGGCGTCTCACGCAGAACCGTCAACGGCTCCTTGTCGCCCAGGAGATCGAGGATCGCGGCCACATACGCAGCCGCGTGCTCGGCTGCGCCATCTGCGGGATTCGTAAATACGGACATGATTGTTCAGCTACTTTATAACCGTATCCACCGCGACCGTGAACTTGCGGAAATTCGAATACGTCGCCTTGCCGTCGATCGTCAGCCCGCCTTTCAACTTGTAGCTCTCGTCATCGACGCGGGAACCCAGACCTCGATGCCCGGCTGTGCAGCGTAGGTGACCCTGATAACGGCATCGTTTGCCGGCGACCTGAGAACCATCTCCGTCTGGACGATGCGGCCCGAGGCCGGTTCGATCCAGAATTTCCCGGCCACCGGCGTGTCATCGATGGTCTTGACCATTCGCGGCGTGGCATGCTCCACGTACTTGAGCTGCACGACCTGATTGTCAGCGACCATCTTCAGCCCTTCCGTCCGGAACGTCAGCCTGTCCTGCAGGTCCCGCCGCAGGAATGCCAGCGCCAGTGTCGGCAGGTTGAGGGTCCGAATCAGCGTGCCGTCCTGCATGCCGAGGTTGAAGCGCGCGCTCTCTTCCACGATGAGCTTCGCCTGCGCGAGCGTATCCTCTGTCGGACTCAGAAACAGCTTGTAGAGCCGCTCGTTGCGGTCGCGGACGGCCCGGCCGTCGACCTCGAACACGTCGCGAAAGTTCACCCAACCGTTTTGCTTGGTGCGAATCAGGAGGACGTCCGATCGAAGTCGCCTGGTCGTCAGGCGGCTTCTCAGGACGTTGTTCGACATCTGCACATACCGCTCTTCCGAAACGACGCCGGAGAACTGTCGTTCGTATTCGTCGATGTAGTCGGCGGCGCGCCGCAGCAGCTCGTCGACCGGTGGCGGCGCTTGACCGCCGGCGGTTGCAATCCCGCAGAGCGCGGCGGCGGCGAGGGCGGCGATCCAGGCTCGAGAGCGCACGACCATACATTAACGGACAATCTTGCCGGCCGCTGCTGTCAATGCCAGAATAGCCGGCCGACCCATTTCACCGCGGAGCAGACCAGAATCATGATGCGACTCTACGGGCTTCTCGTGCTGTTCTTTGTCGTCGCCGGCGCGTCGTTCATCGCCGGCGCCGCGATCGGGCCTACCCAGGACGACCCCTGGCGGAGCCGACCGGAACGCACGAACTTCGAGGAAACCAGCCGGCTCGAGGATGTCACCGCGTTCCTGACCGCGCTCTCCGCCAAGTCTCCGCTGGTGCGGGTGCAGAACTTCGGCACGACGGAACAGGGACGGCCGATGCTGCTCGTGACGCTGTCCAACCCCGCGGTCGCCCGGCCGGCTGACCGTCCCGCGGGGCGACCCGTGGTTTTCCTGCTCGCCAACATCCACGGCGGCGAGGTCGAAGGCAAGGAAGCGGTCCAGGTCCTGATGCGCCGACTGACCGACGGCGACCTCCGGCCGTTGCTCGACCGGATGGTGATCGTCATCGCGCCGATCTACAACGTCGACGGCAACGAGGCCATCGACGTCATGAACCGGACGCAGCAGTACGGTCCGATCGCGGGCGTGGGCCGCCGCGAGAACGCGAAGAGCCTCGATCTGAACCGCGACTACATGAAACTGGAATCCGTGGAGGCCCGTGCGCTGGCGGCCGCGTTCACGGCGTGGGATCCGCACTTGATGGTCGACCTGCACACGACCAACGGGTCGTACCACGGCTATCACCTGACGCAGTCCATCCCGCTCAATCTTTCGCTCAGCCCGCGGATCCTGAACTATCACCGCGAGACGATGATGCCGGCGATCATGAAATCGCTCGAAGCGCGCCACAAGGTGCGCGCCTATTACTACGGCAACTTCGGCCGCGGCAACGCCCCCGCCGGAGAGATGCGCCGCTGGAACGCCTTCGATCATCGCCCCCGTGCCGGTCAGAACTACGTCGGCTTCCGGAACCGGCTGACGATCCTCTCGGAGGCGTACTCCTATCTGTCGTTCAAGCGACGCATCGAGGTCACCGAACAGTTCGTCGAGGAGATCCTCAAGTATGTCGACGCGCACCGGGAGGAGATCGTGCAGTTGACCAGAGCGCTCGATCAGGAGTGGGTCAGGCGGGCGCAGGCGTCGGCAGAGATCCCGCTCGGCGTCGAATACGAAATGCGTCCGCTGCCCAAGCCCGTCCCGATTCTGGTGGGCAAAGTGAAGCAGGAGGTCAATCCGCGGAACAACCGGCCGATGACCGTGGCGCTGGAGGACGAGTACGCGCCGGAGCCGATGCTCGACTATGCGGTCTTTGCACCGACACGCACCGTGCCCCTGGCGCGGGTGTATGTGCTACCGAGCGATCCGGCTTTCGAGCTGGTGATCGAGAAGGTCAAACAGCACGGGATCACGGTCGACGAGCTGACGGCGCCACTCACGACAGACGTCTCGAGCTTCGTCGTCGATGCGATCACCAAGCGGCCCCAGGCGTTCCAGGGCCACAACGAAGTCTCGCTCAAGGGCCGCTACGTCAGCGAGAAGGCCACGCTGCCCGCCGGCACCCGCGTCGTCATTCTGGGGCAGCCGCTGGGCCTGCTGGCCGCTTACCTCCTCGAGCCCGAGAGCGACGACGGGCTGACGAACTGGAACTTCCTGGATCCCTGGCTCGAGGTCGGCAAGCCAGCGCCGATCCGGAAGGTCATGACCAACGTGAAGGTTGTCACGAAGAGAGTGCCGTAGCTCGGGGCTCGGTAGTTCGGTTGCTCGGATGTCCGGTACCTCGGAGCTTCGATCTATCGACCTCCCGACCTGCCGAGCTCCCGACCTCCCGAGCTCCCGAACCCCCGGCTCAGAAGTAGTACTTCAGCCCCAGCTGCACGATCCGTGGCGGCACGCGCGTGTCGGTAATCGTGCCGAAGCTGCCGGCCGTCACGAGGAAGTTCGGATCCGCGAAGTTCACGGTGTCGAACAGGTTGAAGATCTCGATCCGGAATTCCGCGCGGCTCTTCCCGATCGAGAAGTTCTTGAAAACCCCCAGATCCACCTGGAAGAACCCGGGTTCGGTGAATAGATTCCGCGCCGAGCCGGTGTCGCCCGCCTCTGGCGTTTCGAAGAGCGCACGCTCGTCGGCGTCGAAGAACTCCACGCCACGCTCGGTACGCCGCACGCGGCCGATCGAGCCTGACCCCGTGTAATCGGCGCGATTGCTCACCCCGTTGGCGCTCGTCGTCGCGACGCGCGTCCCCGTGTCGTAGAAGGTGAAGGTGTGGAAGCCCAAGAAGACGCTGAACGGGAATCCACTCGACACGTCCAGCACGCCGTTGATCTGCCATCCACCCACGAGCGCGTTCATCAGGCCACTCGCTCCCGTCATGTAACGCCGGCCGCTGCCGATCGGCAGATCCCAGATGAAGTGGCCGCGGACGACGTGGCGGATCTCGAAGTTCGAGCGGCCCTCATCGAGCTCGAGCCGCCGCGGATCGGACGGCACGACGAGCTCGGTTCCCGCGTCGCGCGTGTCGTTGGACACATCGTCCGAGGATCGCGCGTAGGTGTAGTTCGCGCCGAACGCGAGGCCTGACGACAGCCGGCGCTGGAACTGAATCTGCAGCGCGTTGTACGAGGAGCTCGAACATGTGCAGCCAACGCCGGCGATGTTGAACTGCGGGTTGGGCCGGAAGAAGTTGTCCGGCAATCCCGCCGCCGCGAGGCCGACGCCCTGGGTGCGGCGATCGAGCGCGTCCGCGATGACGCCCACATTGTTGTTCTGGATGTCAGCGTTCGCGCTCGTGGGAATCGTTCCGCCGTACAACCGGGCGAGGTTGCCCGTCGATTCGCCGACGTTCGGGTTGCCGTTCGCAATCAGGTTGCGATGCGCCGCCTGGAAGTCGCGGCTGAACCCGTTGGCCACGAGATCCATCTGGTTGACGTTGGTCATCCTGAACAGCTTGCTCCCGCGCGTGCCGACATACGACACCTCGATCATGGTATTGCGCCAGAGCTCGCGCTGCACACCTACGACGACCTGCTGCATGTAGGGTGTGGTGACGCCCGGATCGAAGAACAGCGGCTGCTCGTTGCGGTTGTTGGGCGGCGTGCGGTTGATCGTCGGCGGCGTCGTCAACAGCGGCACGCCGTTGGCCATCGACAGCGCGGTGCCGCCCTGCGGCAGCGGCAGCCGTCCCTGCTTCAGCAGCTCGTTCAGACGAAGCACCTGATCGGCTCCGCCGATGGTCGGGTCGCTCGGCGCCACGAGGAACTGGTTGAGCGACGTGGCGGGTTGCCGCTGTTCGACGACGTTGAGCGCCCAGGTGATGAGACGCTGGTAGGCGAGACGGTAGTTGGCGCGCACGGACGTCTTGCCGTTCCCTTTCGGATCCCAGGCAAGACCCACCGCGGGCGCGAAGTTGTTGTTGTCGCGCGCGAACCACTCCAGGCCGGTGTCCGGACCAGCCTGGAGGAATGTGACCGGCCCCTGGCTCCCGTCGAGCGGCCGGTTCGGCACGACCTGCACGCCCGCGGCGTCGTACGGCACGGTGTTGAGCTCGTACCGAAGGCCCACGTTGAGCGTCAGGTTCTGCCGGATCCGCCAGTCGTCCTGGACGAAGAAGTTGTACTCGCCGATCCGCTGATCGAGCGTCAGCGGCTGCAGCGCGACGAACTCCTGTCCGTTGCTGTAGAACACCTGATCGATGCGGCCGACGCGGCCGAGCATGACGTTGTACATCGTGCTCAGGTTGTTGCGATCGGTCGCGTTGATCCCCGACCCCGTCAGGTTCGCGAGGCTGCCATCGGGCCGGACGACGCCGCCGGCGTCGACTCCAGTGAACGACGCGTCGAGCCGGTTGAACGTGATGCTCGGGTAGATGCCGAACGGGTTGCCCGCACCCCGCGTCTGCTTGATGTAGTACCGGCGGATGTTCACGCCGCCCTTGAAGGCATGGGCGCCGCGCACCCACGTCAGGTTGTCGACGAACTGGAGCTCGGTTGGTTCACGCGCCGTGCCGGGCCAGTACACGAACGGGCTCGGGAAGATGCAGCTCGCGCGGCAGATCTCGTAGGTTCGCGGATGTTGGGGGTCCGCAAAGTCGAGGACGTTGCGCGTGTAGCCGCCGGTGATTTCGTTGACGAGCCGATCCGTGATCGTCCACTTGTCCCCGATCGCCAGCCCCTGCTGATCCGACAGCCTGACCCTGGCCGGCCAGCTCAGGGGCCGCGGCGTCGTGTTGATGATGTCGTTGATCAGATCGTTGCGGAACGATGTGTGTAGCGGCCGAACAGCGTCTGGCGCGACGTCAGCGTGTAGTCGATGCGCGTCGTCAGGCTGTCGATGGGCGATCGGACGGTGAATTCCAGCGGTACCCGGCGGTGTTGAGGCCGTCGCCGACGCTGAAATCGTTGGGCGGCGGCAGGAACGCGAGGATCTCCTGCTGCATCACCGGGTCGAGGCCGAGCCGTCGCGGATCGTTCTGCGCGAAGTTGTAAGAGGACACGGGGACGAGCGGTGAGCCGCTGGCCGCGTTCACGCAACCGGGACGATTGCGCGCGACAGTGTCGCCGGGACACGTCTGCGTCACGAACCTGAACACCCCGTTGCGGAGCGACTCTGTCGGAACCTGGACGAGCTGACCGGTCTCCTGCGTCCGCCGCATCCCGTCGTAGTTGGCGAAGAAGAACGCGCGGTCCCGCTGAATCGGTCCGCCGAGCGAGCCGCCGAACTGGTACCGAACAGGAACAGCCCTGCCTCCGTCGTCACCGTTTCGTGGCGGATTCCGGTTTCTTCGTGAACGGCGAGGATCGTTACGCCGGGGACAACCGCGCCGCTCGTGTCCTTCACGAGCCCTGAGATGCGTCCAGTACCGGTTTGCGCGTGAAGGAGGGAGGAGGTGAGAAAAGCAAGGCCGAAGGCTACGCAACAGACAAGACGTCGCATGGGACCTCCTGCGGTTGCGGCGATTATGCTCCCGGCCCTCGGAAATGCAAGGAAATGTGACGAAGAGCGTGATGAAGCTGAACCGTCAGGACAGAGCTTGTATAAAAGGAAGGGCCGGCGCGCGCCGGCCCTCCGTCGTCCGGCTGAAGCCGGACACGACATTAGCGCGACGCCGACTCGGTTGTCGTCGTCTTCTTGTCGGTCTTCGCGCCGTTCTTCACGTACTTGTCGAGCCACGCGCGCCCAGCGCGCCCACAGGTCGAGCAGCGTCTCGCGCGACGCCGGCCCGTGATCCTCGAGCGGATACAGGTAGAGCGCGGCCGTTTTCCCCAGCCCGTTCAGGGCGTGATACAGCCGGAGCGAGTTGGTGGGATCCGTTCCCACGTTCTGATCGGCGAGGCCGTGATACATCAGCAGCGCGCCGGTCAGGTTGTTGGCGTAGAGGAACGGCGACATCGACAGGTAGACGTTCGGCGCCTCCCACAGGTCGCGACGCTCGCTCTGGAAGCCGATGGGCGTCAGCGTGCGGTTGTAGGCGCCGTCACCGGCGATGCCCGCCTTGAAGAACGGCGTGTGCACCATCGCGTTGACGGTCGAGAACGCGCCGTAGCTGTGACCGCCGATCGCGAGCCTGTTGCGGTCCGCGAGGCCCCGGCGATCGAGCTCATCGATGACCGCCGCCAGGTTGTTGCGGAGGTCGTGGACGTAGTTGTTGTTCATCTGTCCCGCCGGGCCGACGATTGGGGAGTCGGGCTCGACGACCGCGTAACCGAGACGGATGAAGAACTCCATCGACCGCGCGCCGAAGTTCGGGAACGTGTTCTTGTTGAACGTGCGGTCGGGCCGATCGTACGAATCCTGGTCCGAGAACTCGCGCGGGTAGAACCAGAAGATGGCCGGCAGCCGCGTGCCGCGCTGATAGTTCTGCGGGAGCGTGACCGTCACGCGGAACTTGAAGCCATCCGCACGCTCGACCGTGAAGCGCTCGACGAGTGCCCGCGTCAGGTCAGGCGTGTAGTCCTGGTTCTTCGTCAGCTGCGTCCGCTGATTGCCGGCGACGAGATACTGCTGACCGATCTCGGTCGGAGTCTCGCGCGCGACGATGAACTTGCCGCCCTCGACGTCGATGACCGACGAGACGCGCTCGAAGACACCCTTGTTGTCGCTCTCGTAGACGCGCTGCTTCTGGCCGGTCTTGATCGCGACTTTGTCGATGAACGTCTTCGGCCCGACCTCGTTGGGGTTCTTGTCGTAGGCCGTCCCCTGGAAGAAGACGCTGCTGCCGTCAGCCGACAGGAGCACGGGACCACCACCGCCGCCACCACCGCCGCGCCCGCCACCGCCGGCGCCGCGTCCGCCGCCGCCACCGCCCCCACGGACACCGAGCAGCGAGCCCGGGTTCGCGTAGATGTCCTCGGCGCGATACCGCGCCAGCGTGTAGCGCTGCGTCGGCTCGGCGAGGCTCACGGCGTACTCGACGGTGTTCTGCCCGTTCCGCTCGCTGAAGAAGATCGTCTTCATGTCGGGCGAGAACCTGAGGCCGTTGATACGGGTGTTGTTCTCGAACAGCATCTTCGCGCCGGAGGCGTCGAACGGCGGCAGCCACTGATACAGGCGATCCTTGCGCTCGGCCGGCCGCCCGCCTCGTCCCGGCTGGTCGGCGTTGGCTGCGGTGTCGGCGTTGCCGCCCGCGCGGCCCGCGCCGCGGCCGCGACCACCGGCTTCACCCGGCGGCGGCGGTTCCTGCTCGAGGAACGTGAGCCCCTGGCCGTCCGGTCGCCAGGCGAACTCGCGCTTGCCGGCCTGATTCTGCTGGCCACCGCGCCCGCCGCCCTGCGCCGGCGGATCGGCCGGCGGCTGCGTGTCGTCCTGCACGCCGAGGTTGATCGGTCGATCGGTGAGCTTGGCGAGCGCCTTGCCGTCCGCGGCGTCCCAGATCTCCTCGATGGTGCCGAAGTTGTTGACCGGCACGTCGTACGAGAACGGCTTGACCATGCGCGTCACGCGCACGTACTTCCCGTCCGGCGACGCGTCGATCGAACGCACCATCGTCGGCTGCCCGACTTTCTTCACGGTGCCTTTCGCAACGTCAATCAGCGCGACCTGACCGATGGCGTGCCACTCGAGCAGCTCCTTCTCGTAGGTCGTCGACATCAGGCTGGGGAACGTGCGCAGGCGGTTCTTGTCCGAATCGGCGAGCTTCACCGTCGGGCCGTTCGGCGCCGTCGGCGCCGCGGGCATCGCGGGCCGCGCATCGGGGATCAGCACTGCGGCGATGTTCTTGCCGTCGGCGGTGAACTCGATGCTCGACACGAGCGTCGCCAGCAGCGGCGTCTTCGTCAGCTGACGGGACTTCCCGGTGGCCGCGTCGGCCACCCAGATGTGCGTCGCATCCTCGGTGTGGGCCAGGTAGGCGATCGTGGCGCCATCCGGTGACCAGGCGGCGCCGGAAACCCTGGCGCCGGCCGGCGTCTGAATCGGTCGCTTCGAGCCATCCGCGGCCGAGATTACCTGGATGCCGACGTTGTTGCGGATCGTCAGCGCCCGCGCGCGATTGGCCTTGAAGTCGACGAACACGCCGCCCAGCTCGTGGAAGGGTTTCGAGAACGTCTTCATCAGGACGGGACCGTCGCCGATCTCGTCCAGGAACCATTTCTTGTCGGGACTGAGGTTGCTCAGGCTGACGTTGAGGTATCGAGGCGTCAGGACCGCGTCGGCCAGCTCCTTCGGGGGCGTGGCGTAGCTTTCCTGCTTGATGATGTCGTCGGCCCAGCTCGTCGGACCGCTCGGCTGCGACTGTCCCGCCTGCCCCGCCAGCGTCAGCGGAACCAAAAGAAGCAGCAAAGCCGGAAGGAAACGCACCAGGCGGTGCGCCGTGGACCGTGTCTTCGTCATAGTGCCTCCGTCCTTAACCGGGGGGCTTCGCCCCGCCGGACCCCCATCGCCGTCGCTCGCGGGGCCCCCGCCGCCCCGCGCCGCTCCGGCGGGGCGCGCTCCGCGCGCCAAGCCGCATGGGCTAATACGGGCAGGGCGCAGGAAACGCTTACCGGCTTTCCCGTTGAGAGAGAAGAAGATACCACGGGCGGGGGTGCCCCTCAGAATTCGATCAGGAAGCCCGCGGCGGGGAGGAGCGGAAACAGCTGTTCGACGAAGCCCAGGGCCTCCTGGGTCCGGACCCGCACCGTGCCGTCCGCCGGGCCCAGGTTGGTCCGGTCGAGGACGTTGAGGACCTCCACGTAAAGCGTCAGCCGGCGGCGGGTGAAGTGAAAGGTCCGATCGGCCCGCAGGTCGAGACGCGCGTAGGTCGGCAGCCGGACGTCGTTGCGCTGATCGCTCAGGAACAGACCACCGTCGCGCTCGACGAAGTAGCCGGCGACCGGGACGTTGCTGCCGGCGCGGAATTTGACGCTGACGTTGGTGCGCCCGGTCAGCCGGTACTGACCGTAGATGTTGACGGTGTGACGCTGGTCGAAATCGCCCCAGTACGACTCCCCCGTGATCGCGTCGTCGTATGTCGCGCGGCCGTAGGCGTAAGAAATCCAGCCCGAGAGCCCGTTGGGATCCGACCGCGCGAGCGAGAGCTCGACGCCCCGCGACGATCCGGTCAGCGCGTTCGCGAAGCGGATCGGCCCCGGGAACAGGATGATGCCGTTCACGAGCCGCGGCTCGGCGTTCTCGAGCCGGATCATGTCGCGCTCGTCACGATCGTAGAACGTCGCCTGCCATCGAAAGCCACCTCCCAGGCGCTGTTCGATCCCGACGTCCAGATGCCGCGCGCGCTCCCGTGTGAGCGCCGGATTCCCGATCTGGCCAAGAACCTGATCGAACCGCGGAAACTGCTGATGCAGCCCCACGCCGGCGCGCAACGAGGTCTGCCCGAAACGCAACAGACCCTGTACCCACGGCGACGCGATCGTTTCATTCGTCAGCGTGGAGTGCGCGACGCGAACCCCGGGGCTGACCGACCATCGATCGCTGGGGTTCCACAGCACGTGCACGTACCCGGCCTGCAGCCACGAGGAGCCGTCGAACGTCTGCACGCTGCGGACAATCGTCTGAGGCGCCTGTGGTGCAAACTCGTACGCGAGCAACGTACGAGATTCCCGCTCGCGCCGGATCTCTCCGCCGATCTCGATTGTCGACGCCCGCGCCGGGGCGAACGACAGACCCGCGCGGTACCCGAGGTCTCGAAACGATCCGTTGTCGAGCGGCTGACCGAAGTCGCCGCGGTTGTCAAATCCGAGCGTAATGAACGACACGCGCTGGCGAAGAACGGTCCGCCCGAACACCGACCTGACCCCGGTGGTGACGACCGCGGTATCGCTGTCGCCGTCCATAATGGAATTGGGACTGGGGTTCACCTCGGTCTCGACGAGCCCGGACCGCCCGGCCACCGCGCTGAACTCGAGCTGATGACGGCTGGTCAGATCGAAGACCACCTTCGACTGATGATCGAGAAACCCGAAGGTCGTCGTCTCTTCGAAGTCGAGCGCGCGCAGCAGCCAGTCGAGATACGACTTTCGAATCGACGCGATCCACGATCCGCGGCCGCCGGCGATCGGTCCTTCGAGGACGGCCGATGCGCTGGTGGCGCTGACGGCGCCGTGCAGGCCGAACGCCGAGCGCGACCCCTCACGGAGCCCGAAATCCACCCAGGCGCCCGTCGTAGATCCCGCCCGCTGCGGATATGCGCCCGAGGCGAGCGCCACGTGATCGAGCACATCGCTGTTGATCATCGCGATCGATCCTGTGTCCTCGCTCCCCCGCACGGAATGGAGCGGCCACGGGACCGACACGCCGTCGATCGAGACGCCGAGGTGCGCGAAGTCGGCAGCGCGGACCGAGAACTCGCTTCGGAAATCGTCGTTCGCGGCCACGCCGGGCAGCGCGTGCACGGCCCTGATGGGATCGTCCGCGAGCACGCCGCGGAGGTGCTGAATCTCCGCATTGCCGATCCATTGATACGACGGGACCGTGACGTCGCGATCGTTGCGAGAGTCGGGCCGGACGGTGACGGTCTCGTTGTAGGAGCTCGTGCCGGGCGCGAGCGGGACGCGCAGCTCGGCCGTCTCGCCGGGCTTGACCTCGGTCGTGGGCCGCGCGAGCGCGTAGCCGATCAACGACACGTAGAGCGTCTGACGCCCGGACGGAATCCCGTCCAGCGCGAACGCTCCCTTCGCATCGGTGCGAACCTTGTGCGACGAACCCTGCACCTGAACGATGACGCCCTCGAGCGGCGCGCCCGATGCGGCATCGACCACGAGCCCGCGTATGGTGCCCGTCGGACCCTGGGGTGCCGCGGCGCGCACTGAGCCGTTGGCCGTCGATCGTCGAACCACGAGGAGCGATCCGTTCGGTCCCGCGTCAACGCCCAGCCCGTGCGGGCGCAGCAGCTCTTCAAGGCGCGCGCGCGGGATCCTTTGCCTTCGGTTCGGCAACGACCCGCATGTCCGCCTGGACCAGCTCGGAGCTGTAGACGATGCGGACGCCGTCGCGCTGCATTTCCCGGAGCACATCGGCGAGCGCGCGGCCGGCGTATGTGACGGCGCGATCCTGTGCGGCGGTCGTATGCGGCACCGCACCAAGCAAGACGATGGCGAGCAGACAGGTGAGCGTTCTCACGGCCGGCGCTCCCTCTGTGACGGCGCGCGAGCGATGACGAGATCGTTGCCCGCCATGCGGTGCGCGAGGCCGCAGGTCGGCAGCACCACGCCGAGCGCGTCCGCCGGCGTGAGCCCGTCGATCGATCCATGCAGGACGATCGTCGATGCGGAGCGCTCCAGCCCCGCATCCTCGAACTTCACGCGCCACCCGCCCTCGCGTTCGATCCATTGGAGGAACGTGTCGAGCGTCCGGCCTTCGAGCGCGAAGGGCGCGCCCGCGCGCACCGTCCAGTCCCAGTCGGCTCCGTGGAGCGCGACCACGCGTCGTTCCACCGCCCCGTCCGGAGATGCCAGCAGTTCGAATCCCGCCGTGCCGTCGTACGAGGATCCGCGGTGTTCGAGACGCACGAGGCCCTCGCGCACGCGCAGCCGCACGGCGCGCTCGCCCAGCCGCACCTCGAAGCGAGTCCCGACGTCCCGCGCGATGCCGAACGGCGTCCGCACCTCGATGCCCGCGTGCCCTCCTGCACCCGAATCGATGTAGATGGCGCCGCGCTCCAGCTGCAGCGTCAGCCTGTCGGGCAGACGCACCTCCGTTGAGACATCCAGACGCACCGACGCACCCGAGAGCGATCGGAGACTGGCGAAACTGTCGGGACCAGTACGAACGGTCGACCCGCTCCGGATTTCGCGGCCGGCGCCGGCGACGAGTCCGGCGATCTCCCCGGCCGCACCTGTCGTAACCCGCCCCGTGGTCCGCTCGACGACGGCGACTCTGACCGTCTCCGAGGGAATCGCCGGCTGTGCAGTGGAGCTCGAATCCGGTTGTTCACGTTCACGAGAATCACCATGGAGGCCGCTGCCGCGAGGCCGATGCTCAACCAGGTCGTCGTGCGACGCCGGGCGCGATTCCGTACTGTCTGCTCCCACTCCTCGTGGACGGCGAGTCGGACACGTGCTTCGGCGTCGCGTGGAGGAGAGGGCGTGGTCCCGCCAGCCGCAACAGCGTGGCGACGTCGTCCGCCGGCACATCGGGATCGCGTTCGTCAGCCATCGATTTCTCCGCGGTGAGGCGCGAGCACCGTGAACGCGTCGCGAAACGCGCGCCGCGCGCGCGTCAGCAGCGACTCGGCGGCCTTCTCGCCCGTCTCCAGGCGCGTGGCGATCTCGGCCACCGCCAGACCTTGCATGTACTTCCACTCGAGCACGTCTGCGTAGCGCGCCGGCAAGGCGTCGAGCGCGACCTGCACGAGGCGCGACACCTCCTGCCGCTCGAACGCCGCGTCGGGCCGTTCGACGATCTGCGCGGCAATCGATGCGAGACGGTCGCGCATCTCGGGCGCGTCTTCGGCGAGCGGCACGACCTCGTGCCTGCCGGTGCGTTCGCGCCAGCTCGCAATCTCGTTCCGGCAGATGGCGCAGAGCCAGGTGAAGAGCGTCGAGCGTCCCTGCCACGTATGCAGCCGTCGAATGGCCTTGATCATGGTGGCCTGCACGATCTCCTCTGCAGCATCCGCGTCCTGACCGACGCGGTGGACCGCGAAGCGATAGAGTCGCGGGAAGTAATCCTTGAAGAAGGCGTCGAACGCCGGATCGTCGCCCCGGAGCATGCGGTGCACGAGCGTCGCGTCGGTCACGGCGGCGGCCCCGCGGGTGCTCTCGGGCATCGTCAGGGTGTTAGACGGGGGAAGCGGGTGGAATCCTTCGCGAGCCTGGCGCGCCGAAGCTCGCCGAAGGCGAGCAAAGGCGGCCTCTTATCCTCGGTTCGACGCGCCGTGAATCTCGTGGATGTAGTGGGCGCGGGCTTCGAGCTCGGCGAGCTTGGTGGCCGCGTAGAGCATGGCCTCGCGCATCACGGCCCGAATCTCGCCAGGGGGCATCAACTGCAGGACGCGCGGGTCGGGACCGTGAATGCGCAGGTATTCGTCGATGAACGCGCGTTCGAGCGCGGCCTGGGGCTCTTCGAGGGGAACTTCGCGCCGTTCCGCCGGCATGGGTCACCTCCGCGGGCGCCGGTCAGGAGGAGATGCCAATCATACGCCCCGCTGCGGGCCTTGCCAACCGCTGACGGCAGCCACAAGACCGTCGCCGGTAAGGCGCGCGTGGCGGGCGCGCCGTTCATGCCGGTGCGTCAGGTCACGCGGTGATCCACGGCCACCGCATCAACCTCAGCGATCAGCCGCTCCATCAATCGGCCGAGGGGACGCTTGTGCCCGGCGATGACGATCCACGGCCACACGAATCCCCAGAACCCGGCCATCATCCACGCAATCGCCGCATTCTGCCCGACGGACAGTCCCGGAACCGCCGAGCGGGGGTGTTGCTCGATGTACTCACGGATATCCAGCCTCCAAAAGAAGATCATGAGCAACACTCCGATGAGCGCGCTCAGGCCAAACGCGAAGCCGGCCCACTGCCAATACCGAATCGCGTAGTGCACGTGACCGGGTGGGCCGGACGTCAACTCGACGTCGTTCAATCCAACGTTGAACGCCGTCCGCCACCCCTCGGCGCGAAACCGGAGCCTGTCGCTGCCAGCCTGCGTGACGAGGTATTGATTCCGGCCCCGCGACGCGTGCGGCAGCAGTCCCGCTTCGACCCGCCGGGCGAAGGCTGTCAGGAAAGCCTGTGGCGCTGCGCGAATGACGGCGGTTCCTTCGGTTAACGCGAAGGTCATGTGTCAGCCTCCATCTTCAGCCGACCTGGCGCGAGACGGATGCCGCCACCGCCTCACGCACCGCCGCGCGCGCCAGGATGCGAGTCGAGTCGAGAATCGGCAGCGACGAATCGCTGTCGGAGATCAGCAGCGGAAACTCCGTGCAGGCGAGCGCCACCCCATCCGCTCCTCCGCGCTTTCCATCGTCGATCACCCGCTTGAAATACGACCGCGCCGGCTCCTCGAATCGCCCGTACACGAGCTCATCGAACGTGAACTCGTTGATCCGCTGGCGTTCTGCGGCGCCCGGTATGTCGCACGCAATACCCTTGCGGCGGAGCTTCGCCGGGTACACCGGACCTTCCATCAGAAAGCGCGTGCCGAGCACGAGCAGCCGCTTGAAACCTCGGCTCGCGGCAATCTCGGAGACCTCCTCCGCGATGTGCATCCAGGGTAGCGGGGATCGCTCGCGTACGAGGTCGAGCGCCTGATGCGCCGTGTTGTCCGGGCAGATGAGGAAGTCCGCGCCCGCGGAGCGGAGCTTCTCCGCGGACGACAGCAGCATCGAGCCGACCTCGTCCCAGCGATCCGCTTCGATGTGCCGCATGTAATCGGACAACGGATACGTGTGCATCGTGACTTCGGGATGCGCGTGCCGCCCGAGGAGCGCAGGCGCCTCGGCGCAGACCGTGCGATAGCACAGCGCGGCGCCTTCCGCGCTGACGCCGACAATGCCAATGTGTCTCGCCATGGTTCCGAGGGCCCTCCAGGCTATCGCTTCTCCACGACGTCGATGGAGACCGTATCCAGCCACGCCTTCCCGTCACCGACGAGCGCGAGTCCATACGCAATCGCGTCGGCGTCCTCGGGCACGTCGGCGGTGATGTCGTACACGCGCCAATCGGGGGACACGACAGGGTGGGCGTCCAGGCTGTCGAAGGCGACCGCCTGAGGGCCGAACACTTTTCGCGCGACGGTCAATCGAAGCCACGACCGCGTGCTCGCGTCGGCACGTGCCGCCGCCCGCAAGCGGATCGTCTTGCCCCGATACGGAGTGGCATCGATTCGCTGATCGAGGACGCCGATCGTCTCGCCGTAATGCCTGCCCACCGGCCTGCTGATCGCGGCAGATCGACTGCCGCTGTGGGGACGATCGTCGCTCGTGGCTATCTGGAAATCGAATCGCCGAAGCTTGGGCGCGAACCGCCACTGACTGGGGACGCCGAGCGCGTCGACATCTTCGAAGCCGGCATTGGCCAGACTCGGAAATTTCTGCGGCGGACCTGGAACATCGGCCTTGTTCACGGACCTGGCGGTCGTGGTCGTCGCAACGAACAGCAGGGCATCGTAGATCTTCGGCGTGACGTCGCGGGCGGTGAGCCTGGCGGCCATCGAATCCGCGTACGCGGCGCCGATGCTTCTGGTCGCTTTGGGACTGCCGAACCAGTCAGCGACTGCGCCATCCCTGGGCAGCGCGCGCAGATCGATCGCGGCGATCTGCAGGCCCGCCGAAGCCAGCATCGCCTCAAGGCTTCCTTCGGCCGCCGGTTCCACGGTGAACGAGCGCAGCCCCGTGGCAGAGGGCAGCGGCATCTCCAACGCTTGAAAGCTGCCCTGGTTGAACGCGAATCCGAACACGACCATCGCCGAACCGAAGCGCTTGCGCAGATGGGATCCCATCCACTCGATGCCGCTCGTCGAGGTCGTCGCCACGTGTCCGTTGTGCGCCCAGACGACCATCTTCGCGTCGGGCCCTTCCCGGTCGAGGATCCAGCCGATGTTCACGGCCATCGAGCGGTCACGAACCACGACTCCCGCCACAGAGAACTCATCACCCTTGCGCGAATCGATGTTCTGCGCGAGAACGCGGGCGTGTTGTCGAGCCACCTGCCACTCGTCTGCGCTGCTCCGCGCGATGTACTGTTCCTTGCGCGCATCGAAGCCCGAGAGCACCGCCTTGATGGTCTCGTCTGCGGCCGCCCGCTTGTCGGGAGCGAGCCGCGTGAACCCTGTGTCGGTGAGCGGATTGGCAAGCACGCTCAAATCACGCTCGGCAACGCCGGCCTGCGCAGCATCCACCTTGCGCAGGTACGCGAGCGTCACGATGGCCGCGCGCGGGGCCGACTGCATGTCGAAGCCGTAGAACTTGACCTTGCGGGTGTGCCCGGGATCCGCGTTGTACTGGCGCATCCACTTGATCATCTCGAGCACTTCTTCGGTGTCCCACGTCCAGAAGTAGATTCCCGCGAGCGCTTTGGCCGGGTCACCCGTTCCGCCCAGCACGTACTCGTTGATGTCGAAGGACTCGGGCATCGTCGCTTCGATGGCGAAGAGCGTGAAGCCCATCTCCGTGACGAGGAACTCGAGCATCCGGTGCTTGAGCTGGAAGAACTCGCGCGTCCCGTGGGTCGCCTCGCCGAGGGAGACGATCCGCGCATCGCCGACGACTTTCTTCAGCGGCTGCATGTCGGCGAAGCCATGGCCGGCTTCAACGGTGTTCAATCTGATGGCGCTCTGCGCCAGCCAGCGTCTCACGGCTTCGTCAGCAGCAGCAGACGACGACTGTGTAACTGCCGCGCACGCGAGGAGAGCGGTCACGAGCAGCTTCAACGACAAGCGCGCGTTCATGGCGCCTACTCTGCTCTCAGCACGACCACCGGATCGATCCGGCTCGCGCGGCGCGCAGGAAGGTAGGCGGCCAGCAGGGCGGCCGCTGTCACAGTAATCGCAGCCGCGACGAGCGTGAGCGGATCGCGGGCCGTGACGTCGAACAGCTGCGCCTCCGCGAGCCGCGCCGCCCAGCGGGTCGCGACGACGCCCAGGACAAGGCCAATCATCACCGGCGTCAGCGCCTGACGAACCATCAGGGCAATCAGCCGCCGTGGGCTGGCGCCAATCGCCAGCCTGATCCCCATCTCCCGTGTGCGCATGGCGACCAGGCACGCGACGACAGAAAAGACGCCCAGGGCGCACAGGACCAGCGCGAGCGTGGCAAACGACGCGAGCACGAGCGTCTGGAACCGCGGATTGCGATACGAGGTCAGCGCCGCGATCGATTCGGTCCACCACGCCGCGGTCACCGGCGTTCCAGGCGCAAGCGCACCGACTTCCCGCTTGAGGTCCGCGAGGATGGCATCCTGCCGGCCGCGCGTCTTGACCACGAGCGTGAGAAGACGGGTCGCATCCTCGGGAATCACGTAGGCGGGCGGACCGGATTCACGTTGGAGGCTCTTCCGGACGTTGGACACGACGCCGACGATGGTGAACTGACGGCCACGGCCGTTGGAAAAGACCTGGCCCAGCGGATCGCGATCGGCGAACAGGATTCGCGCGGTCTCTTCGGCGACAACGGCCACATCCGCGCTACTCCGAACATCGTCCCACGAGAGCAGGCGGCCTCGGACCAATCGGATGCCGACCGTCTCGAAATAGCCGGGGAGCACGTGCCAGATGCCGGCGCGTCGTTCCTGCGCCCCTCCAGCTCGAGCCCTTCGTCCGCGGCGGCACCGTCGAGCGGCATCGAGCCCGCGGCGCCCGCTGACACGACGTCGCCGCGGCGGGCCATGGCTTCGACGGCCTGCACGTAGAAGTTCTGCAGTGCCAGGCCCCCGGTCCCACGCGGCCAGACTCTGATCGTCACCACGTTTTCCGGACTGAAGCCGAGCGGAACACGAAGGACGGCGAGGAAGGCGCGGCCGGCGACGACCGCGCCAAACACGAGGACGATCGCCAGCGCCACCTGGACGGCCACCATGGGTCGGCCGAACCGCCATCGTCGTCCTCCATCTCGTCGTCCCTGTAACAACGACTGCGCGTCGACGGACGCCGATCTCCAGGCCGGCGCAACCGAGAAAAACAGTCCGCTCAACAAACCGAGCGCAAGCGCAAACACTATGACGCGCGCGTCCACACCGACCGGCGCGCCACGATACGCGACTGGTGGAACCTGACGAAGCAGCGCGTCGAACATGCCCGCCGTGACGAGAACGGCCAGCGCCGCGCCGGACAGACCGATGAGGACCGCTTCGAGGATGACGGGACGAACGAGACGAACCCGACTCGCCCCGAGAGCAGCGCAAACGCCGGTCTCCCGCTCGCGCCGGTGACTGCGGGCCAGCAGCATGTTGGCGAGGTTCGCGCACCCGATGAGGAGGACGAGTCCTGCGGCCGCGAAGACGAACGTCATGATCGGCCGGCCCGTCGGATAGAGCACCCCACGCAGGTCCTCGAGAACGGGTGTGTACTCCGAGCCCGGTTTGGACTCCGTGAGGAGCGGGGCCACCAGGGCATCCATCTCTGCCTGCGCCTGTTCGCGCGTGACGCCCGGCTCGCGCCGGACAATCGGGTTGAACGTGCCGCCCTTCGTACCGGGCGCCGCCGGCGCCATCACGGTGACGATCTGCGGGCGTCCCGCAAACGCCGACGGAAAGATGAACGCTGAGGGCAGAACACCGACGATGTCGAACGTGGTGCCGCCGAGAGCGACCGAGCGGCCGACGATGTGCTCGTCACCGCCGAAGCGCTGGCGCCATGCAGAGTACGACAGCACGGCGGCGCGTCCGGGCGCGGACGCGTCCCGGGTATCGAACAGCCGGCCGCGCAACGCCTGTACCCCCAACAATTGGAAGTAGTTGGCTGTGACGGCCATCATGGGTACGGCTTCGGCGCCGGCAGGGCCAACGACGATTGGCGACGTCGCCTGCTCGAGCATGCCGATGTCGCTCAAGCCTCGATGGTGCAGGCTGATGGGCTGGAGATACCGATACTCCATCAGCGTGGCGCGCGCGCCGGTCCGGCGGTTCGCCCATCGCAGGATGTGGATGGCGTCGGGGTCGCGGTACGGCAACGGCCTGAACAGCACCGCGTCCGCGATGCTGAAGATGGCGGTGTTGGCGCCGATCGCCAGCGCCAGCGTGAGGACCGCCGCCACCGTGAATCCCGGCGCGTTGCGCATCCGCTTCAGCGCGAGCTTCAGATCGTCGAACATGACGTTGCCGCCTGGGGTCTGAAGACCCCTGTCTATCGTGGCATGAGCTCCGTCGTCATCAGCCGTCGTCGCCCGCGAGCGAATCCGCGTACGTAACCGCGCGATCCAGGTGTGCGGTACTTCTCGGTGTACGCCGTGTCTATTGCCGACAGCAGACGCTCGCCTCGTGTTCGCTTCGCGCGGACCGGAATCTCACGCCCGGGAATCTGGATGACTCCGCGCGGTTCTTCGAGAAACGTGCGAAGCCATCCGTTCCGATGGAGCGTCCACGACCGCACGAAGACCCGGCCGTTGACGACGACGGCCCAGATGCCGATGAAGCGGTGAGGCCCGAGGCCCGCGCGGATTCCGAGGATCTTGCTCTCGTCGATCGCGCGGGCGACAGGCTTGGAGAATCGGCGCAACTTACGAGGAACCCTTCCGCTTGCCCCATTCGGGCGGCGGTGGTTCGGTCGTCATGCGATCGACCGGTCGCGACTTCAACAGCTTCATCGCTTCCTCGACCGCGCGTTCGAGCTGCGGATCCTTTCCGCCGATCACGTCCTTCGGCCAGTTCTCGACGTCGATGTCCGGCCCGACGCCTTCGTTCTCGACGGCCCACTTGCCGTCGCGCGTGAAGAAGCCGCCGCGCGGCGCGATCATGGATCCACCGTCGATGAACGCGGGCGTGTCCGCGGTGTGGACGAGGCCGCCCCACGTCCGCTTGCCGACGAGCGGACCGATCTTCCGATACCGGAACATGTACGGCATCAGGTCGCCGCCGGAGCCGGCCATTTCGTTGATGATCATGACCTTCGGGCCCCAGATGCCGGCCGAGGGGCTCGTGAACGGCCGGCGATCGCCGGCGACGTTGTTGAAGTACCCGTCGAAGCTCGCGATCGAGCACGTCGATGATGTAGTCGGCGGCCGAGCCGCCGCCGTTGTAGCGCTCGTCTACGATTGCGCCCTTCTTGTCCTGCTGCGCGAAGTAGTACCGGTTGAAGGAGTCGTATCCGCCCTGACCGGTGTTCGGCACGTAGACGTAAGCGAGCTGACCGCCCGACAGCTTGTCCACGAGCCGGCGGTTGTGCTCGACCCACGCGCGCGTCCGCAGTCCCTGCTCGTTCGCCGTCGGCACGACCGTCACCTGCCGCGCACCCTCCATCACCGGCTTGGTGTTGAGCGACAGCACGGTCTGCCGATTGGCGGTGCCGTCGAGCAGGCGATAGATATTGTCCGGCGCCCGCAGCTCGATCGCCGTTGATCGCGACGATGAAGTCGCCGACCGAGACGTCGACGCCGGGCGCGGAGAGCGGCGCGCGCAGATCCGGATTCCAGCTCTCGTTGTCGTAGATCCGCGCGATCTTGTACCGCCCGCTTTCGATCGACGAAGTCCGCGCCCAGCAGGCCGCCGGGCGAATTCGGGCACGTCGGGCATGTCGCCGCCGCGGACGTACGAGTGTCCGACGGCGATCTCGGCGCCCATGTTGTCGAGGAGGTAGTTGAGATCCGCGCGATGGTTCACGTACGGCAGCAGCTGGCCGTACATCTGCTTCATCTTCGGCCAGTCCGAGCCGTGCGTGTTCGGAACGTAGAGGTAGTCACGCTGGTTGCGCCAGCCCTCGTTGAAGATCTGCTTGAACTCCTCTTTCGGATCCAGATACATCCGCAACGAGACCTCGAGGCGTCCCTGGCCCGCCTGCGGCGGATTGCGATCGGCATCGACGAGGAACAGGTTGACGCCGCCGCCGCCGCCTGCCGCGCCGCCGCGTCCGCGGCCGCCACCGCCGCCGCCGCCCGTCCGATAGAGCAGCTTGCGGCCGTCGGCGCTGACGATCGTACTCAGCCACGCCCGTGACGAACGTCGCCGCGCGACGATCGCTCAGGCGATACCGATACAACGTCAGCCGCCGCCGCCCGCGCCCCCACGACCGCCGCGTCCGCCGCCGGCGCCCGCTTCCAGGTAGTAGACGGTCCCGGGCGCGCCGGCCTTGAGCCCTGTGTACTGGCGCTCGGGCACGCCCGGCACCGAGATGATGCGCTGCTGCAGGCCGTCGAAGTCGATCTGCACGGTGACCGGCGTGCGCGGCGCGCGCGGTGCCTGCGCCGCCGGCTGATCCTCTTCAGTGGTTTCCGCGGCGCCGCCCCGGCCTCCGCCGCCGCGGCCGCCGCGTCCGCCTCCACCGCCGCCGCCGCCTGGAGGTGCGCTGCCCACGCCGGCGTCTTCATCGCTTTCGGGCAGGAGCGGGCTCGGCTCGCCCTTCTTCAGGACGGCGAAGTAGAGACCGAAATTCTCTTCGCGGTCGTACGACGTCATGTCGAGCCACTGCGATCGCAGCCCGAAGTCCGTCGACGCGAGGAACCAGAGGTATTTGCCGTTCGCGTCCCACGCCGGGAACATCGCGTCTGCGAGACCGTCGGTCACCTGCTTCGACTCACCCGTTTCGACGTTGCTGACGAAGATGGCCTGGTACAGCGAGTTCAGACGGCTCGCGTACGCGACCCACTTCGAGTCGGGACTCCACACCGGATTCAGCGTGCGCTGCGGCACCATCCACGGATCGCGCCCGACGACTTTGGACTGACCGGTCGCGACGTCCAGGACCCACACCTTGAGATCGGTGTCGGTGAACAGGATCTTCTTCGAGTCGGGCGACCAGGACGGCGTGTAGTAGTGCTTCGGGTTCTGGATCGCGATCTCGCGCGGCGGCGTCAGCCCATCCTGCGATTCGATGACCAGCTTGTACTCGCCCGACTTGTCGCTGAAGTACGAGACCAACTTGCCGTCCGGCGACCAGGCGGGATCGCGCTCGGCCGAACCGCTCGAGTTCGTCAGGTTCCGCACGTCGCCCTTCTCGGCGGGGATGGTGAAGATCTCGCCGCGCGCTTCGACGACCACGCGTCTTGCCGGTCGGCGACAGCGCGATGTTGGTCATGCGGCTCGTGACGTCCTCCCAGCGCGGCATCATCCACGGGAAATCGCCGGTCGCGGTGATGTCGATGGGCTGCGCCCGGCCGGTCTTCGGATCGAGCTCGTGGATCCGTCCGGCCTGCTCGAAGACCACCGTGCCGGCGCCGGCGTCGATCGACTTCACGTCGAAGTCGGTGAACTTCGTGATCTGCGTGAGCTTCTTCGTCTTCGCCTCGTACGACCAGACGTTCGCGACGCCGTCGCGATCGGACAGGAAGTAGACGGTGTCGCCGACCCAGACGGGATCGATGTCCTTCGAATCGGTCCACGGCGGCGAGACGAGGTCGTACGTCTTCAGATCGACGATCCAGATCGGACGGTTCTGCCCGCCGCGGTAGTTGCGCCGCTCGTCGTCCCACGAGTTGTTCATGCGATACGCGATGTGCGTGCCGCTCGGCGAGATCTTGCCCTGGTAACGCGCGCGGCAGCGCCATCGGCTGCTCGACGCCGCCCTCGACGGGAACGGTCCAGAACCGCGGCGCGGCGTTCGGCGCCCAGCGTCGCGCGGCCGGACGCGAAGACGATCGACTTGCCGTCGGGCGTCCAGCCCTGCACGGTGTCGCCGCCAGGATGCCACGTCAGCCGCTTCGGCTCGCCGCCTTCAGACGGACACGACGTAGACGTCGGTGTTGCCGGCGTACTCGCCGCTGAACGCGATCCACTTCCCGTCCGGCGAGAACTGCGGGTTCGTCGTCTGGCCCTGGAAGCTGGTGAGGCGGCGCGCCATGCCGCCCGCGCGCTCGACGGCCCAGATGTTGTTCGCGTACGCGAACGCGATCTGGGTCGCGCTGACCGTCGGCGAGCGCAGCAGGCGCGTCGGCTCGCCGTTGGGAGACGCACCGAGCGCCACGGCGAGCACAGGAAACGCGAGCCAGGGCAGAAATCGGACGATCGATTGAACAGTCGGGCGCTTCAACATCGCATCCCTCCCCCAGGAACGCCGTGATCCTAGCACGCACCCGTTTTGGTGGGCCGATCACGATCCGTGTAACCGACGGTGCGCGTAACCGGCCGCATCCTGCTGATTTGGCGCAGTTTTGTCCTGGCACCGGGCTTGCCAGCCCACCGTCAGACTGCGGACGCTTTGGGGACGCATGTCCTACCCTGCGAAAGTCCTCGGCGTGGGCACGATCAAATGAGTGACGCACTCCGGTTTCTCGGCGGCGGCCTGCTGCTCGCGATCGCGGCGTTGACCGCGTTCCCTCCGCCAACAGAGTTCTTCTGGTACCTCAGCGTGGCGGCGACGGAAGGCGGGCACTGGCTCGCGATCGCCGCGCTCGTCCCCCTCATGCCGATGCGCGGCCAGGGACGTCTGGGCAAGATCGGCGCGCTCTTCAGCCTCGGGGCGCTTGCGCTCTTCGTGATTCCCGCCGTGCGCGCCACGCAGCTGAATGGCGAGCTGCCGGCGGTCCTCGATCAGCGGTTCGGCGCCGGGCAGCGTGAGCGCGGACGCTTCGCTGAGGAACCGCGTCCTGAACCGCTCGTGATCGGGGACCTCCTCACCAGCGTGACGTCGCGCCCGGTGCGGTTGCAGGAACGCAGGTTCAACACGACGGACGGACAGAAGCTGACCCTCGACGTCTATCAGCCGGGCTACGAGCACGGTCCGCTGCCGGTCGTTCTCGTCGTGCACGGCGGCGGCTGGCAGGGTGGACACAGTCGCGAGTTCGTCGCGCTCAACGGCTACCTCGCGGCGCGCGACTTCATCGTCGCCTCGATCAACTACCGGCTCGCGCCGAAGTGGCGCTTCCCCGCCGGCCGCGACGACGTCCTGTCCGCGATTGCGTACTTGAAGGTGTACGCGGGCGAGCTCGGTCTCGATCCGAACCGGATCGTGATCATGGGCCGATCGGCTGGCGCGCAGCTGGCGCTGCTGGCGGCGTACACGGCAGGCGATCCGTCAATCCGCGGCGCCATCTCGGTCTACGGTCCAACCGATCTGCGGTTCGGTCACGACCATCTGACGAAGGGGCTGCTCTACACGCGCAGCGTCATCGAGACCTATCTCGGTGGTCCGCCGGCGAAAGCAGACGAGGCCTACTTTGCCGCGTCGCCGATCAACTTCGTGAGCGCGTCCACGCCGCCGACGCTGCTGATTCATGGGCTTCGAGACGCGATCGTCTCACCCGAGGAGAGCACCCGGCTCGAGGCGCAGCTGCAGAAGAACAGCGTCAAGCACCTCTTCGTGCGCCTCCCCTGGGCGACGCACGCCTGCGACTGGAGCTTCAGCGGTCCGTGCGGCCAGGTCTCGACCTATGCGATCGAGCGCTTCCTCGGGAGCGTGATGGCCGAGCCGGCGGTCAAAGAAGTCCCGAAGGGCAAGCTCGCGTCGAAGCTTGGGCGCTGACGACTCGAGCTGTTTCACAGACACAACTCGCAAGACCCGCCGGGGCGTACAGGACTACGGATTGTGAAATAGCCTGCCGTACGACGAGGGGCTGACCCGTCTCCCACGGCCTGTAGTCGTTGCAGAAGTCAATCCGCTCGCCCGGCGTGGGGTGCGAGGCCCGCCACAGCTTCACCAGGAGCGGCGGTCGTGGCACGCCGAGGTTCTCCGTCTGCAGCTTCACGAACGCGGTGGCCGCCGCGTGATTGTTCTGCGTGATCTCCAGCCCGAATCGATCCGCTTCGTGCTCGGCGTGGCGCGTGAACGCCAGCACGAACGGCGTGATGAGCAGGAAGTACGCGCCGAAGAGCAGCGAGATGAGCGGCAGCGACGCCACGTCGGAGAGTCGATCGAAGCCAAACCGATCGCGATAGCGGCGGATCAGATAGTCCGCGGTCCGGTGAATCGCGTACAGCGTCACCATCACGACGAACGAGAAAAACAGGATCTGCTTCCAGATGTGGCCGAGCGCGTAGTGCCCCATCTCGTGGCCCATGACGAAGAGCAGCTCCTCGCGATCGAGCTTCGCGATGATCGTGTCCCAGAGCACGATGCGCTTCGTGTTGCCGAAACCCGTGACGTAGGCGTTGACTGCTTTGGTATCCGTGCTCTTGTCGACCTCGAAGACGCGGCTGCCCTCGATGCCCGCACGACTCGCGAGCTGGAGGATGCTGGCTTCGAGCGCCTTGTCCTTCATCGGCCCGAACTTGTTGAAGAGCGGGTTGACCCAGATCGGCGTGACGAGAATCAGGAAGACGAGGAGCGGGATACACACCAGGCCGGAATACAGCCACCACCGGCGCGGGCTCTTCTTCAGCAGGAGAAACGGAATCCAGAAGAACAGGAACGCGCCGACGAAGCTGATGCACAGACCTTTGATCTGATCCCCGAACCACTTGTCGAACGTCTGGTTGGACAGCCCGTACGCGTGCTCGCGCACGTAGCCCGAGTAGTAGCTGAGCGGCAGGTCGAGCAGAAAGGAAACCGCCGTGAACAGGATGCCGTAGACGCCAATCACGAAGAACCACTTGCGGCCAACCCGCTGCGCGAGCGTGCGAAGCCTGGCGGAGAACCCCGTGAACAGGAACAGCGCCGGGACGATCAGCCCCCAGAGGTTGCCGACGACCCAGAGCCTGTTGCCGCCGCGTTCGTACGCGATCGGCTTTCTCGCTCGGCTCCGGGACCGGAACACGGACGCGGCTGTCATGCTGCGCTGACGATTCTGCGGGTTGCTGAACTGCGGCCGATCCCGGCGGCTGCGCCAGGGCGCTCCCGCAACACCAGAGGCCAATGCCGATCGCAAGCAGCGCTGTTCTCATCTCGCGCCTCCGGCCGCATTCTACTGTGGAAGGGACTGTTGCAGATGCCATTCCGCGGCGGCGTGATAGCATCCGCGCCACAAGAAAAACGACCGTGTCTGCTCCTCGAATCCGACGCCTCCTTCTCGCGCTGTTCCTTCTAGCCGCGGCGCCGCTCTCGCAGGCGCAGCCCGCGCAGCAGCTCGAGCCCATTCAGTACGTGTTCCGGGTGACCGCGCCCGCGTCTCACGTCGCCGAAATCGAGGCAAGATTCCCCGCGGGGACCCAGGCGACCACTCTCGATCTCACGATGCCGGTGTGGACCCCCGGGTTCTACGGCGTGCAGGACTACGCGGCGCGCGTACAGGACCTGGACGCGCGCGCGGCGGACGGCACGCCGCTCGAGGTCACGAAGCCACGGCCGAACCGGTGGCAGGTGCGGACGAACGGGACATCATCGGTCGTCGTCTCGTACCGATTGCTCTGCGAAGGACGGTCGGTGACGACGAACTGGGTCGGCGTCGATCTGGGGGTGATCAACGGCGGCGCCGCCTTCATCACCCTCGTCGAGAACGCGCGCCGGCCGCACGACATCGAGCTCGCCATGCCGCCCGGCTGGAAATCGTCGGCGTCCGGGCTCGAGCCCGCGCCCGGCGGCCGGCCGAATCACTATCGGGCTCCGGACTTCGACACGCTCGCCGACTCCCCCATCGTCGCCGGCAACCTCGACGTCCGCGAGTTCGTTGTAGACGGCAGCACGCACGTGCTGGTCGATGCCGGCGATCACCCCTCGTGGAACGGCGCGCGCGCGGCGGCCGACCTGGAGAAAATGGTCCGCGAAGTCCGCAAATTCTGGGGGTTCCTGCCCTTCAAGCACTACGTCTTTCTGAACGTGTTCCGCCAGGGCGGCGGCGGGCTGGAACACAGCAACTCGACGCTGCTCACATCGAGCCCGAAGCTGGAGGCGCCAACGCGCGGCTGGCTGTCGTTCGTCGCGCATGAGTACTTCCACGCCTTCAACGTCAAGCGCCTGCGGCCGATCGAGCTCGGGCCGTTCGACTACGAGAACCCGCCGACGACGCCCAGCCTGTGGATCTCCGAGGGCGTGACCACCTACGTTGCGAACCTGATGCTGGTGCGGTCGGGGTTGACCACGCAGGAGGAGTATCTCGGATCGATCTCCTCGGCGATCGCTGACCTGCAGAAGGCTCCCGGACGGCTGGCGCAAACGCTGGAACAATCGTCGCTGGAGGTCTGGACCAACAGCAACTCCGGCGTCGGTCCAAAGGCGGGCACCGTCAGCTACTACGTCAAGGGCCACGTCGTCGGGTTCCTGCTCGACGCGCACATCCGCAAGCTGACCAACGGATCGAGGTCGTTCGACGACGTGATGAGGCTCGCGTACAAGCGATACGGCGGCGAGCGCGGCTTCACGCCGGACCAGTTTCGCGAGACGGTGGAGGAGGTCGCGCGAAACGGCATGAAGCCGTGGTTCAGGAAAGCCGTCGCGTCGACCGAGGAACTCGTCTACGGCGAAGCGTTGAATTGGTATGGCCTGCGATTCGCGACGGCAGGCGGCGCCGAGCCGGCTCGGAGCTGGGATCTGGAAGTCCGCCCTTCAGCGACCGACGCTCAACGCCGTCACCTGAAAGCGCTGCTGACGTCCGCGGGCCCCACGACGCGGTGACGCCGCATCACAGGTCATTCAGCGAGTACGTGGTGCTCCTGCCGCCGCCGGTGTCCTTCTTCAGAAGGCCCTGCTCGATGAGACCCTGAATGTCGCGCAACGCCGTATCGTGTGAGCACTCTTCGATCTTTGCCCACTTCGTCGTCGTGAGCTTTCCTTCAAACCCATCGAGTAGCCGGTTCAGGACGTCGCGCTGCCGCTCATTGACCACTGCCCTGGCATGCTTGTCCCAGAACCGCGCCTTGCGAAGGACCTGCGCGCAGCGTCACCTCCGTGCCGTCGAACGCGCGTCCGAGGCAGCCGAGGAACCAGGATAGCCACGGTGTGATGTCGAGTGGGCCTTTCTGCGTGTTCTCGAGAATGTCGTAGTAGTCATTCCTCTCGTGGCGGATCTGCGCCGACATGCTGTAGAAGCGCTGCGGACTGTTCTCGGAGCGCGCGAGCGCCCAATCCGCAATGGCGCGCGCGATCCGGCCGTTGCCGTCGTCGAACGGGTGAATGGTCACGAACCACAGATGCGCGATAGCCGCCCTGAGCACGGGGTCTGTGTTGTTGGCCTCGTCGTTCGCCCAATTGAGGAAGGCCGCCATCTCCTTTTCGAGGAGCGGCGCTGCAGGCGCTTCGTAGTGGACCTTTTGTTTTCCGACGGGTCCGGACACGACCTGCATCGGACCGTGCGCGTCATCACGCCACGCGCCAGCCACGATCTTGCGCATGCCGCTGCGACCCGTTGGGAACAAGGCCGCGTGCCAGCCGAGCAGCCGATCGGCGGTCAGAGGCTGGGGATAGTTCTTCGTCGCATCGATCATCATCTCGACGACACCTTCGACGTCCTGGTCGACAGGCTCCGCCCCACCTGCGTCCACGCCCAGCCGGCGGGCGAGCGAGGAGCGCACCTGGTCAGGGTTGAGGTGTTCGCCTTCGATTTCGCTGGACTTGAGAACCTCGAGGGTAAGAGTCGCCAGCTCAGCCTCCTGCTGGAGAGTGAAGCCGAGGCTTTCCATCCGGCCCAGCAGGCGCCCCTGCCGATGACGCAGATCCGCCAATGGCGCCGCGACAGCGTCCCTATCCCATTGGAAATGCGGCCAGTCCGGTAGCTGATGTATGTACGTCGCTGCCATTCTACGCACCGTATGCGTATATTATGGCGCTTATTCTACGCACCGTCAATGGCAAAATACGCAGATAGTGCGTAGAATAACGGCCGTATTCTACGCAGCCGTCAGGCGAGGATTTCGTGAATCACGTTGCCCGAGACGTCGGTCAGCCGGAAATCACGACCGCTGTACCGATACGTGAGCTTCGTGTGATCGACGCCCATCAGGTGAAGGATGGTCGCGTGCAGATCGTGGACGTGCACCGGCTTCTCGATGGCCTTGAACCCGAAGTCGTCCGTGGCGCCGTAGATCGTTCCGCCCTTGACGCCGCCGCCCGCCAGCCACATCGTGAAGCCGAACGGATTGTGATCGCGGCCGCTCTGCTGCGGCGCGTTGCTGCCGATCTCGCACACGGGCGTGCGGCCGAACTCCGACCCGCAGATGACGAGCGTCTCGTCGAACAGGCCGCGTGACTTCAGATCTCTGATGACCGCGGCAAAGGGCTGATCCGAGTCCTTCGCGTTCTTCCGGTGCGCCTGGATGTCGTTGTGGGCATCCCAGGGATCGCGCTTCGCGTAGTAGACCTGGACCATCCGCACGCCGCGCTGCACGAGCCGGACCGCCATGAGACAGCCGCGCGCCGTGCTGCCCGGTCCGTACAGCTTCAGCGTAGCGTCCGTTTCTTTTCGGATGTCGAAGACCTCGGGCGCCTCGGTCTGCATCCGATAGGCGACTTCCATCGACTGGATCGCCGCGTCGAGCTGCGGGTCCTGTATCCCGTCGCGCTGGTTCCGCAGCCGATCGAGCTCGGCGAGCAGGTCCAGCTCGCGCCGCTGCTCGGACAGCGTGAACTTGTCGTTGTGGATGTACGACACGAGCGCCTTCGGATCGAAGTCCTTGCCGACAATCTGATCCGGCTTCTCGGTCTTGCTCGAGATGTAGGTACCCTGATGCACGGCCGGCAGAAACGCGTTGTTCCACAGCGGCGGCCCGACCGTCGTCGGCATGTCCGGACAGAGGACGACGTAGCCGGGGAGGTTCTTGTTGCCCGTGCCGAGTCCATACGTCAACCACGATCCGATCGACGGACGGCCCACCTGCGTGTGGCCGGTGTTCATCATCAGCATCGAGGGTTCGTGGTTCGGGATGTCGGTGTAGACGGATCGAACGAAGCAGATGTCATCGGCGCAGCCGCCTACGTACGGGAACAGCTCGCTGACGTCCATCCCGCACTGCCCGTACTTCTTGAACGTGAACGGCGACCGCATCAGCGCGCCGGTCTTGCGCTCGGTCGCGATGCTGCCGCCCGGCATCGGCTGACCGTGGTACTTCTCGAGCGCCGGCTTGGGATCGAAGCTGTCGACCTGCGACAGCCCGCCGTTCATGAAGAGGAAGATGACGTGCTTCGCTTTGGCGGGGTGATGAAGCCCGCCGGTCGCCCGGATCTTCGCATCCTGGCCCGCGAAGGTCTCGGCGGTCGCGAGCGACTCGCCGACCATTCCGGCAAACGCCAGCATGCCGAAACCGTTGCCGATGCGGCAGAGCGCTTCGCGGCGAGTGACTGGTTGCGGCCCTTTGTGACTCATGTTTGGCTCGGTCATGGCCACTGTTAGTTGACGAAGACGAACTCGCTCGAGCTCAGAAGCACTTTGACGTACCGGCCGAAGGCCGTCACCGGCAGCATCTTCGGCGCATCCGTCTTGCCAGCGCCCGGCACGACGCCCGCCATCATGCCGTCGCCGGTCATCGGTTCCCGCGGCTTGTCGTCGTCATCCGCGGCGGCGCCGGGGGATGGTTTCTTCTCGGCCTCGTCGCCTTTCTTCGCGGCCTCCGCCTTGCGCTCCTCGTACGCGCGCATGGGCTCCTGGGCGACGTAGGCGACGCCCGCGTTCAGCTCCGCCGCGTTGGGTTCCCGGCCGAAGATCAACCGGTACGCTTTGCGGATGCGAGCGCGGGAGTCCGGCTCGCTGGCCACGCGGCGCGCCACGAGCTCGCCCTGCTGTTGCATGAAGTCGCTGTTCATGAAGAACAGCCGCTGGAGCGGGACGCTCGTGCTGAACCGCTGCTCCGCCGAGATGGTGGCGGCCGGGAAGTCGAAGAGCTGCAGGAACTGATCGAGCTTGTACCGGCTCACTCGTCCGTAGATCGTGCGCCGGGTGAACCCTGGCGTGAGCTCTTCCGACGGCCCGCCCATCTTTGGATCGAGCGCGCCTGACACGTACAGCATGGCGTCGCGGATCTGCTCCGCCGTCATCCGACGGCGCCCGGCGTGCCAGTACAGACGGTTCCCGCCATCTTTTTCGGCGTTGGCCGCGACGTTCTCTGCGCCGAGCTGGTAGACGGCGCTCAGCATGATCTCGCGATGGAGCTTCTTGATCGACATGCCGTTGTCGACAAAGGACGACGCGAGGTATTCGAGCAGCTCGGGATGGGAGGGCCGCTCCCCGTTCGCCCCGAAGTTGCTGGGCGTGTCGACGATGCCCGTGCCGAAGTGGCCTTTCCAGATGCGGTTGACGATCACGCGCGCGGCGAGCGGGTGCTTCGCGATCGTCTCCGCCAGCTCCAGGCGTCCGCTGCCCTTCGCGAACGGCACCGGATCACCCGTGCTCAGCACGTCCAGGAACCGGCGCGGAACGGCGTCACCGAGCTTCATCGGGTTGCCGCGGATCGCGATCTTCAGGTTCTCGGGCTTCTCGACGTCCTCGACGCCGTGCACGTAGGCGTACTTCGGGCGGCAACGACTTCTTCATGTCCTTGATGTCGTTGCGGAGGTCCTCGACGTGCCGCCGGCGATCGCCGCTCAGGAAGCGCTCGAGCCCCCAGCCGCGGAAGACGAGCAGGCCGGGCCGGACGTACTCGACCGCGGACGGTTCGAATCCTTCCGCCAGATCGCGCTGGAACACGTCGGTCCAGAGCTGGGTCTGATCGGCCGGCAGGCTCTTCAGCTCGAGCCCGCAGCCCGGACAGAAATCGTCGTTGGTGACGAACTCGTTGGGAAGATTGGCTTCCTTCTTCTTCTTGGTGCCGGGGAGCGCCTTCGCCCCGATGATCTCGTTCTCTTCGTCGACGTCCTTCTTGTCGAACATGACCTCGAGCAGCAGCTTCTGAAACTGGTCGGCGATCTTCTTCGCCCTGGCGGCGGTTCCGCCCTCCTTGATCATCGCCTGCCAGTCCTTGAGATATGGGTAGAACTTCGGCGGCTTGGCCAGAAAGCGGATCCAGCGCTCGAACAGCTCGAAGTCCAGCTTGTCCTCGTTGACGATGCGCGCCATGTCTTTCTTCGGCTCGCCCGTCACTTTCCAGGCCGACTGCATGTAGCGCGACGCGCTGAACGCCAGCGTCTCGGCGAGCTGACGGCTCTCGGTCTGCAGGAACTTCTGGAGCAGCTTCTCCTTCTGCTCGACCCGCTTGTCCAGCGCCTTCCACTCGTCGACCTCGGCCTTCGGCGCGAGCGGGTATTCGTGGTACGGCGAGTTCAGGAACACGCCGGCGAGCGCGTAGTAGTCCTTCGCGAGAATCGGGTCGTACTTGTGATCGTGGCAGCGCGCGCAGGCGACGGTCAGGCCGAGGAAGCCGCGCGAGACGACGTCCACGCGATCGTGGCGCTCGTCGGCGCGCGTGATCTCGACCGCGCCGTTGTCGTAGTACCACGGGCCGAGCCCGAGCAGCCCGAGCGCCGGCAGCGTGCGCGCGCGCGTCTGCTCGTCGAGCAGGTCGCCGGCGATCTGCGCCTTGACGAACCGGTCGTACGGCAGATCGTCGTTGAACGCCTTGATCACCCAGTCGCGATACAGGTAGGCGTTCGGGTACGGCGCGTACCCGCGGCCCTCGGGATCGAGGCTGCGCGGATCGTCTTCGCCGTACCGGGCGACGTCGAGCCAGATGCGGCCCCAGGCCTCGCCGTAGCGCGGCGAAGCCAGCAGCCGATCGACCACTTTCGCGAACGCATCCGTCGGACGTGTCCTTTTCGAAGGCTTCGATCTCCTCGAACGTCGGCGGCAGACCCGTCAGGTCGAGCGTCGCGCGGCGGAGAAGCGCCAGTTTGTCAGCCGGCCCGACGGGCGTCAGGCCCTCTTTCTCGAGCCGCGCGAGGATGAAGCGATCGATATCGGTCCGCGCCCAGTTCGCGCGCGAGACGGACGGCACCTCGGGGCGATGGAGCGGCTGAAACGACCAGAACCCGCGCTGCTCCGCCGTGATGACCTTCTCAGCAGCGGGCTTCGCGGCGGTGGCGGCGGGCAACGTCGACGCGGGCCAGGCTGCGCCGGCCTTGACCCACTCGGCCAGCCGCGCGATCTGCGCATCGGACAGCCTGGGCTCGCCACGCGGCATCTTCGGCACGCCGGTGGCATGACGCACGGCCTTGAGCAGCAGGCTCGCGTCCGGGTCGCCGGGCACGATCGCCGGACCGGACTCCCCGCCTTTCAGGATCCGTTCCCGCGAATCCAGCCGCAGCCCGCCCTTCTCATCGTCCGTATGACAGTGAAAGCAGTACTCGGCGAAGACCGGCCGGATCTCGGTTTCGAAGAAATGGACGTCGGCAGCCGCGGGCTGCTGGGACGCCTGCGGGACGCGTGCGGCCCAGAGCGTCGCCGTCATCAACACGACCGACGCACCGGCAATAGCAGCGGAGGGGCGCATGCTGGCTCGCATCCCTGATGCGTTATTATCGCATCGCCCCTATGCCCATCACACTTCGATCGGTCATCTTCTTGTCTGCCTGTGGGTTACCACTATTGCACCCTTCCCACTTGCCCAATTCTTCAGTGTCTTCCTCATTTCCTGATTCATCATTAATGTCAGCATTCAGCATTCAGAACTCAAAATTGCCAAAGCGCCCCGGCGTCAAAGACGCGTCCCTGCGCATCCCGATCGAGCGTTTGAAGCCCGACCAGGTCTACGACATTCCGGGCGTTCCGGATTGGCTCGCCATCGACGAGCACGTCTGGGTCTCGAACTCGCCAAAGAACACCGTCTCGCGTATCGATCCGAAGACGAACAAGGTCGTCGACACGATCGCCGTCGGCAAGGCGCCCTGCTCGGGCCTCGCCGCTGGGTTCGGGAGCCTCTGGGTACCCAACTGCGGCGACCCCAGCGTGTCGAGGATCGATCTGAAAACGGGCAAGGTGACTGCCACGCTGCCGCTGACGATTGGGGACAACGAGGGCGGCCTCGCCGTGGGCGCGGGCAGCGTGTGGCTGATGACCGACGCCAAAGGCACGCTCGCGCGGATCGATCCGGCGACGAACAAAGTGGTCGCCGAAATCTACGTCGCTCCGGGGTCGTACGCCGTCGCGTTCGGCGAGGGCGCGGTCTGGGTGACGAGCACGGACAAGAACCTGGTCACCAGGGTCAACGCGCACACCAACATCGTCGAAGAGACGGTGGCTGTCGGACCGAAGCCGCGATTCCTGGCGGTCGGCGACGGGTCAGTGTGGACGATCAATCAGGGTGACGGCTCGATTTCGCGCGTCGACGCGAAGACGAACAAGGTCGTCGCGACGATTGAAGCCGGGATTCCCGGAGGCGGCGGCGAGATTGCCGTCGGTGAGGGCTCGGTGTGGGTCACGTCGTTCGAGTACCCGATCACGCGCATCGATCCGAGTACCAACACCGTGGCGCAGCAGTTCTTCGGGCCTGGCGGGGACGCGATCCGCGTCGGCCACGGCTCGGTGTGGCTGTCGAACCTCCGCGCGAGCAACGTGTGGCGCATCGACCCCAAACGCGTCGAGGCCACGCAATAGAGCAGGGTGCTGATGGTGCTGGAGGTGCTGGAGGTGCTGGAGGTGCTGGAGGTGCTGAAGGAGCTGACGGTGCGTTAGTTCGTCGACAGGCGCGCGATCTCCGAGGCGGCCACGCGCGTCGACGGACCGTGGAACAGCGCGTTGAACAGCAGCTTGAACGTCGCGCGCGGCTGCGCGCGGAAGTCGACCTGGCTGCCCATCGTCACGACGTAGCCGCGGCCGACGCGGAAGGCGACGACGTTGGCCTGATCGCGCAGGAGTTCTTCGCCGAGCAGCCAGCCGCTCTGCAGGATCGGGCCCTGTGGACGGATAGCGCGAGACGACCTCGCTCTGAATCGCGAAGCCGGGCTTCAGGCGGTACGCCTGGTCGGATTCGAAGAAGATCGGCCATGCGGCCGGCATGCCGAACGCGACGGGATGTGACGGTGTTGAACTCGTTCTGCAGCAGCGAGCCCGGACAGTAGAAGAGCGACGTCGGATCGATGACGCGCTCGCGGAGCACGGCGTCGAGCCGCGCGGGACTCGAGAACGCTTCGCGCAGGACCCGGTTGGCGTCCGCGGAATCGCGAGGGCTGGGCGGCGGAGGACCTCCGCGGCGCCCGCCGCCGCGGCCTCCGGCAGCACCGTCTCGATCGGCAGATTCCAGCAGCTCGCGCGCGGTCTCGACCGCGGATCCGATCGCGACGAGCGTGCCGCCGTCCCGCACCCAGTCGGCGAGCTTCTTCCAGCCCGCGTCGCCGACGCCGTAGGCCCACGCCCACTCCTTGTCGTTGCGCTTCGGGATCCAGCCCGTCGCACGATCGTGTCGCGGCTGGTGCCCGTCGGGCAGCACGATCGCGTCGTACTGGCGCCGAGAGGTCGCCGTTGAAATCGGTCGACGCGATCGCGCGGTGGTTGAAGCCGTACTGCTCGAACAGCCACTTCATCCAACCGCCGGGCATGTTGTTCGCGCCGCGCCAGAGGCCGATGCGCGTCTCGGGCTTCAGGCGATAGACGTCGACCGTCGGCGGGCCGGTCGGCGCCGGCGACTGCGAGCCCGGTCGTGCCGCGACACGTCCGTCGAGGATGCGCGTCGCTTCCGCGAGTCGGCGGCACGATCCAGGTGCCGGGCGCGTACGTCTTCCCGCCAGCTTCGAACTCGCGGCGCGATCGGAACACGGGCACGTTCGCGGCCTGCAGCCGGGCGACCGCGATGAACGCCGCGTTCGACTCCGGTCCGACCAGGTACGCCCACTGCGGCTGCTGCGGCATCGGCGACGGCACCGGGCGCGGCGCCTTCACCAGCTCGAGGCTGCGCCTCGAACGGCTGATCGATCTGATCGACCTGCACGCCCATCAGCATGCCGAGCGTGTGGCCGGTGACGTCGTACGGCGGCTTCGGCGGTCCGCCCGGAAACAGCCGCAGATCCGGATACTTCTGCCGCTCGAGCATCGTCTTGGCGAACGCGCCGTACGGCTGCGCCAGCTTGATCACCCACGAACCGGCCGCGTAGTGCCTTGCCGCCGGCCGTGAACGCCGCCTTCGCCTGGTGAATCTCGACTTCGCCGATGCGCAGGATGTCGAGCAGCTCGAAGGTCTCGAACGGATCGCGCTGCGCCGGCCGGGATGACGAACGCGTACGGCGCGGTCGTTCCGGTTCACCCAGTCGGCGTGGACCTTGTAGAAGTTCTCGAGCCACGTGACGCGATATCTTCGCGACGTGCGACATGCCGGCGAACGCGGCCGTGGTGCCGTAGTCGACGATCTGTCGCGCAGCCGCCAGTCGCTCGCGCGTGTACGGCAGCGGGAAGTTCCAGCGCGCGCTCCTGCGGTCCGAGCGGCACGTCTTTGCCGGCCGGGTTGACGAACGGATCGGCGAGGTTGACGCTCGCGATCTCGGTCAGGATGCGCGGCTGGCCGTGATAGACCATGTACTGCCGCGCGGGCGCCCACAGGTCGTAGCGCGCGCTGCTACTCGACGCCGCCCTTCCCTTCGGCGACGAGCGCCGACGCCATCGCCTGGCCGATCGCCGCCTGCCCCTGCGCGAGGATCGGATGAATGTTGGGATCGTACGGATCGTCGAACGGCGGCACGAAGATGCGCGAGCCGCCCGAGCCCTGCTGGTGCATGTCGTGCGTGATGATCGGCTTGTACGCGTTCTGGACCTTCTCGATCGCCAGCCGCGTCTCGTTCTGCGTGAACATGAACCAGTCGCGGTTGTCGTCGTGGCCGACGTACTTGTGGTACAGGTCCGGATAGACGCGCGTGAACGGCGTGCCCTTCGTCTTGTACCAATGATCGATGACGAGGTACTGGCCGTCGGGGTTCTGCGACGGCACGACCAGCAGCACGACGTTGTCGAGGATCTGCCGGATGTCGGGCTGTTGTCGGTCGCGAGGCGATGCACGATCTCGATCAGCGCCTGCGTGTTGCCGACCTCGGTCGAGTGGATCGTCGCGTAGAGGAAGATAGAACGCCCGTCCTTCCTGCGCCAGCTTGCTTCGCCTCGGCCTCGGTCAGGCCGCGCGGATCCGCCAGCCGCCGGTTGATCTCGATCAGCCGGTTCGAGCTTCGCGAGGTTCTCCGGCGCGCTGATCGTCGCCAGCACATACGGATTCCCCATCGTCGTCTTGCCGAGCTCCTCGTACTTGACGCGATTGGTCGTCTTCGACGAGGTGCTGGAGGTACTCGAGGATCTTCGGGTAGCGCGCCAGCTCGCCGTCGGTGCCGATCTTGAAGCCGAAGAACTGCTCGGGAGCCTGGGCCTCCGACTGCCGCGCAGCGTCGGCACCATGCGGCAGCACAACGAACGGCATCGCAGCAGAACGCAGTCACTCCAGGAACACACGACGATCAGCGATCGCCAAACCGGACTCTGAGAGTCGATCACGAACTCCTGATCTCAGTGACCCTCCTTGATCGCTGTCTCGTCACGTCAGCGCCCTCCGCGCGTCGTCCCGCCGCGCCGCGGCGTCGCACCGATGCCGTAGCTTTTCGATCTTGCGCGTCTTCATGTTGTAGACGTCGCCCGGCGACAGCACGAAGTACGGCTTCTCCCACGGCTGGTAGAGGCGCGTGTTGTCGTGCACGGCGACCTTCCACTTGCCCATCACCTCGAACTTGTCGCCGGTCACGACGATCGCCGTGCCCTCCGACAGCCCGATGCCGAGCAGGTTCGGGTACTTCTGGATGACCGGAATCAGGTCGTCCCAGCGGTTGCGCGTGTTGATGTGCTGATCGATCGCCGAGCGTGCGCAGGAACTTGAAGGCCTACTGGTGGGTCGGCTCCTGCGTCATCATCACGTTCGGCCCGACGTGTCGCCGCGGACGAGGTACTCGCCCTGGATCGTCGCGCCCGCCGAGCTGCCGCCGATCACGCCGCCGCGCTCCAGCACCTTGTGGAACTCCTGTAGGTGCAGCGTGTTCGCGTACGAATCGACGATGTTCCACTGCCGGCCGCCGTTGAACCAGACGGCGTTCGCGTCCGTGAGGTCCTTGACGAACTCCTCGGTGTCGGCGACCTTCGGATCGTGCGTGTGGAGCATCTTGACGTTCTTGAGGCCGCGCTTGATCCACGGACGCGACGACCTCCTCCTCTTGTAGGCGCGCACGCTGCCGTCCTGGGTCCGGTTGCCGCCCGCGGTCGGCACGATGATGAACTTCTTGTCGGGCCCGCCGGCCAGCTCGATGAACTTCTCCATGATGCCGGTGCCGTCCGTGCCGCCGCCGCCGACGATGACCAGCGTGCCCTTTGGCGGGGCCGTACTCGGTCGGCTCCTGGTACGCGCCCGCGACGCCGAGGAGCGCGACGATGAGGATCGCGCTGAGGAACGAGAAGAACCGCTTGGACATGATGCCTCCACCAGCCACAAATGTGCCGGCATTCTAGCAGAAAGATTTCGAACGTCCGGCCCCGTGTATGCCGACGAATACGCCGGACCGCGGCAAGACGTTACGCGTTGTTCGGGAAGCTACTTGCGGGCCTGGACGCCCTTGACCGCGCCCGCGATCATCCGGTTCACGGCGGCCAGCGAGAGACCCCCTTCGTCTCTCGACGGGATCGTCGCAAACCCAATCGCCGACGCGTCGGATACCGGGCGAAGATCTTCTCGAACAAGGTGGCGAGCTGCTCGCTCGAAGGGCCGTTCGGCACCTTGTTGCCGTGCCCCATCACTTCGCGCGGATCCAGGACGTCCATGTCGATGTGGATGTACAGCTTGTCCGTCAGACGGCTCAATCGGTCCAACTGCTCGAACACCGCGGGCGTTGCGTGGCGGAGATCGTCGACGCTGACCTGTTCGATGCGCGACTCGTCCAGCATCTGCTGCTCCAGCGGATCGGTGAGGCGTACGCCGCCCATCACGACGTAGCGATCCGGCAGCGGCGGCTCGAGCTTCGCGTCCAGCCGCAGCCGCTGCAGCGCGCGCCCGGTGGCGACGGCGACCGGCATGCCGCCCAGCGAGCCGCTGCGCGTGGTCTCGGGTGTGTTGAAGTCCGGGTGCGCGTCGAGCCAGAGCATGCCGATGCGCAGCGCTTCCGCGCCCGGTCCGGAATGCTGCAAGCCGGCCACGAGTCCCGGCATCGACGGGCACGTGGCCAGCAGGCCGACCGTGAAATAGCCGTCGCGCTCGTTCCGGGCGACGAGGTCGGCGAAGTGGCCCAGCGCCATGCCGAGCCGCTTCCAGCCGCCGTATTCCTTGTCTTCCTCGGGCGTCAGCCGGGCCTCGTCGACCCGGACCACCGCCCCCATTTTCTTCAGGATCTCCTGAATGCCCCCCTCGGCCATCGTTGCCGGCCCCTGGGACGGCCCTGTCGGCGAGAACGGCTGCCGGGCGAGCGCGACGCGGAGCTTTCCGTCAGAACCGGTGTATTTCTGGCCCTGGAGGGGCCAGGCGGCCAGCACGGCGAGCGCCGCGGCGAGAGCCAGGCGGAGGTGCATAGTCGAGCCGGGAGCCAATCTACCACGAGCGCCGGATCGGCTTTGGGACTGCGGGTTTGACGCCCTTTCCTGCGGGGCGTAAAATCCCGTGCGTCGACATTTTTCTCAAGTCTTGAGCCCTGACTCTCGAGCCTTGGACCTTGAGCCGAAAGCCCTGAGCCTTGAGCCTATCTTGAGCCGATGAGGGAGGATCACATGCTCCGATCGCGTCGTGACTTTTTTGACGTCCTCAAAGGAGGGCGGACGGGATCCGGGGTCGCTGAATGGCTCGCCGCCCGCGGGCACGAGGAGTATCTCGCCGAAGAGATGCAGGCCGCACAGGGTCAGGGCCGCCGCACGCGCCCCACGTTGCCACCAGGCGTCAAGGAAATCCGCATCAGCAGCAACGAGAACCCGCTCGGTCCTGGCCGGAGCGCCCTCGACGCGATTACCAGGAAGTTCCCCGAGGCCGGACGCTATCCGTTCAACAGCACGCCGGCCGACGGCGCGCTCGTCTCCGCGATTGCCACGAAGTTCAGCGGCAAACCGCAGAACGTGGTCCTCGGCGCGGGCTCGCAGGAGATTCTGCGCAGCGCAGTGCGCGCGTTCACGTCGCCCACGCGAGGGCTGCTGACCGCGTCGCCGTCGTTCGAGAACTGCCCCGGCATGGCCAGGCGCCTCGGCCATCCGGTGAACGAGGTCAAGGTCGATTCGGCGTTCCGACTGGACCTCGACGCCATGGCCGCCGCCGTCACGAAGGACACGGGTCTCGTCTTCCTCAACAACCCGAACAACCCGACCGCGACGGTGCACGGCGCGAAAGCCGTCGCCGCCTTCGTGCAGCGCGTCCGCTCGGCGTCGCCGGACACCGTGATCCTGATCGACGAGGCCTATCACGACTACGTGACGGATCCGTCGTATCAGAGCGCGATTCCGATGGCGCTCGAGACGCCGAACGTCTTCGTGGCGCGGACATTCTCGAAGGCCTTCGGGATGGCCGGCATGCGGATCGGCTACGCCATCGGGCACGTCGACACCGTCAAGCCGCTCGCGCGGCTGAAGATGCCGTACAACGTCAGCGTCTTCGGCGTGGCCGCGTCGATCGCCGCGCTGGCCGACACCAAGCACATCGAAGAAGAGTCCGCCCGCAACACCGAGGCGCGCGCCTTCACGATCAAGGCGCTGGAAGAGCTCGGCTGCAAGTCGAGCGACTCGCAGGGCAACTTCATCTTCACGGACATCGGGCGTCCCGCGCGGGAGTTCCGCGACGCCTGCGCCAAGCAGGGCGTGATGGTCGGCCGTGATTTCCCACCGTTCGAAAAAACCCACGCGCGCATCTCGATCGGCACGATGGACGAGATGAAGCGAGCCACCGCAGTGTTCCGCAATGTGCTCCGGCCCGTGACGACGACGGCCGGCAAGCAGCAGTAGGAGGAGTCATGCCGCTGACGCGACGTGGGTTTGTACAGACACTTGGAATCGGAACAGCCGGCGCGCTGACCAGTTCGTGGATTTCGGCGCGCGGGCGTGAAAACAGCCTCTGGTCGGCGTTCGAGCCGACGCTGCATGCCGTCGAGCCGGGCACGATCGTCATTAGCAGCAACGAAAACCCGATGGGCCCGGGCAAGGTGGTCATGAAGGCCGTCAAGGACGCGTTCGGTGAAGGCGGCCGCGCGCCGGGCCGGTACTCGGGCTCGGCCGGCGATCTCACCGATGCGATCGCCAAGAAGCTCGGGGTCAAGCCGGAGAACATCGTGCTCGGCTGCGGATCGACGCAGATCCTCCGCACCTGCACGCATGTCTTCACGGCGAAGGACAAGGCGCTCGTCGGCACCATCCCGACCTACGAGGAGTGCGCCGGCTATGCCGAGATGATGGGCCATCCCGTGCGGCCCGTCGCGCTCGACAGCGCGTTCAGGATCGACCTGGACAAGTTCGCCGACGCGGCCAAGGGCGCCGGTCTGGTGTTCTACTGCAATCCGAACAACCCGACGGCGACTTACGTGGGCGCGAAGGCGACGCGCGACTTCATCGCGCGCGTCAACCGCGACTCACCCGACACGACGATCCTGGTGGACGAAGCGTATTACGACTACGTCACCGACCCGGATCACGACACGCATGTCTCCGTCGCCGTCGCCAACCCGCGCGTCGTCGTTGCGCGGACGTTCTCGAAGGCGTACGGGATGGCGGGGCTGCGCATGGGCTACGCCGTCGGGCACGCCGACACGATCAAGAAGATGCGCGAGTGGGACGGCGGATCCGGCACCGGCACGCTCAACGTGCTCGCGATGCACGCTGGCATCGCGGCGATCGAGCAGGATGCGTCGTTCATCACGTCCGAGCGCGCGCGGAATACCGCCGTCCGCGACTTCACGATGAAGTGGTTCGCGGATCGCGGCATGAAGCCGACCGCGTCGCAGGCCAACTTCATGTTCGTCGAGATCGGACGTCCGGCGAAGGAGTTCCGCGACACCTGCCGCGCGAAGGGCGTGGTCGTCGCGCGCGACTTCCCGCCGTTCGAAAAGACACATTGCCGGATCGCGTTCGGCACGATGGACGAGATGAAGAAGGCCGTCCAGGTGTTCGGCGACGTGCTTGGCAAGAAAGCCGCGACGGCCGCGTAGCGACGTCGCCGTCAGTCGTCAGCGGAGTGTCGTGGGGCGCGGTTCACACCGCGCCCCATTTTTTTCAGCGGCTGAGATCCTCAGGCCGGAGAATTCGCAAAGATGTGGCGAGCAGACCAAATGGATATACCGAATTCTTGAGCACATTGCCTCTTCGGCGCCCCTGGGGACGTTGGAATTGTGAAAGGTCTGGAGAGCTCGTTCGGAAAGAGCTGCAGGTGGAATCTGCGCGTGATCCGTCTTACTCCGCCTTGAGAGCGGCGGCCGGTGCTATCCGCCGTAGTCGCCACCCACCGGCGAAGCCAGCCGCCGTTGCGCTGCCAATCATCAGGACTGCCACACCCGTGTACGTCGGGACATCGAGCGTGCTGAGACCTGGAAGCCAGGCCACGAAAACGCGCGTCACCAGAGCAGCAAACACGAGGCCGGCGGCCGCTCCGATCGATACGGGCCCGAGTCCGGCGGCGACGCTCCGCCAGAGGAGATCGCTCGGCGTCGCGCCAAGCGTGAGGCGGACGCCGAACTCGCGGCGGCGCGACTCCGCAAGGTATGCGACCAAGCCGAAAACTCCCCCGGCCCCCAGCACCAGCGCGACCAGTCCGAAGCCTGAGAAGAACCACGCGCCAAGCAGTTGTCGGCCGAGATCTCTGGCCACGATCTGCCGCCCCGTCTCGACGACTAGCCGCGGCGCATCCGGCACGACGCCGGCTACCGCGTGGCGAATCGGTTCGACGAGCAGGTCCGGTCTTGCTGTTTGCACGATGAACCCTGGCTCGAATCCACGCTCCGACTTGCTGACGCTCACTAGGACGTCAGTGAAAGGCTGGCTGAGCGACCCAAAGACGAAATCATCCGCAACACCGATCACGACATGACGAGCCTTACGGGGTGCGACCGACACGACCTCGCCGATCGGATCGCTCTCCCCCCAGAGTTTATGTGCCAGCGAGGCGGTCACCACCACGCCAGCAGGGGTCGCCATAGCATCCCCGGCGCGCAGCTCGCGTCCACTGAGCAGGGGCACGCCGAGTACGCGAAGGAGCTCGGGGCTGCCGGACAAAAGGCCCAGACGCAGCTCAGGTCGGCCGCCGTTCGTCTCGACTGTCTTTGGTGCAGCAATGGACCTCACCGGGTCGGGGCCGATCGGCAACGGCCCAATCGCCACATCGTCCACGCCGGGCAGTATGCGAATCGCGTCGGCGACACGGCGCGTGGCCTCAGCGATCGCCGCGAGCCTTGCTCCAATATCCTGCTTCGAGCTCACGAACGGGTAGACGACCTGCACCTGGGCGAACACGATTCGGCCGACGTCGAATCCCGCACCGCTCCCGAGCCCGCGAGTCACGGTGCGCACGAACAGACCTGCCGCGACCAGTACGATGATGGTGGCGACTACGTGCAAGCCGAGTAATGCCTGGCGAAGCCGAAGTGACGACGTCGAGGAGGTCGAGCCCGCTCCCACCAGCTCACCGGCTAGATTGGCGTGCGTGAACCTGGCAACAGGCAACAGCGCGGCTGTCGTCAGCGTCAGCACCGTAATCGCGACGCCAGCGGCCAATACGCGCCAGTCGAGCGACAAGTCGAGCCGCGCGAGATCGACGCCGCCCGGCAGCGTCAGCGCGGGCAGGGCCCGCAGGCTCCAGATGGCGACCAGCAGGGCGGCGCCGACACCACTGGCTGCGACCCAGGCAAGCTCACGGGACAGCTCGGCCGCAAGGCGGCCGCGCGATGCCCCCAGCGCAGTCCGAATGGCGAGTTCGCGACGACGGCGTTCGTAATGGACCAGCATGAGCGTCATCAGCGTGGTGCAGCCAGCGAACAGCACGAGCGCGGCCAAGCCTGCCACGACACCCGCGGCCCCGTGCTCGCGGATGACGATCGTCGGAGAATCGGGGCCGCCGAATACGTCGCTCAAGGGAACAACGCGAATGCGTTCCCTGTCTCGTCGCTCGACAAAATCCGTCGCGTCCTGCACAAGGCGCCGCTCCGCATCCGCCGGGGACTGCCCCGGATGCAGCCGCGCGAACACCAAAGTAGGGGCGGCGTCCTCCGTAAGAGCGCCAGGACCGCCGATGAGCGCGACCCTGGGCACAAGATTGCTCGGGATCCAGACGTCCGCGTGCTCTCCTCGCCGCGCACCTTCGAAACCGCGGGGGGCCACTCCGATGATGCGAACAGGAAAGGGCTTGGCCGCGACCACCGAACCGATGACGTCGACGCGCCGCTCGAACGCGCGCGACCAGAGCCGGTCGCTGATGATCGCCACGGGCTCGGAGCCGTAGCGGTTGTCGTCGCGCGTGAAGTCGCTGCCGCGAATCGACTGCCCGAGCAACCGGAAATACTGGGAGGTGACGCCCAGCGTCTCCACTTCCCGTCCGACCTGGTCGAATGCCAGACGCGGTCGCAACCCGTCGAGCCCACCAGTGGTCACCACCTGCCCGGCGACGGCTTCGAAGATCGCCCACCGGTCCAGAGACTCCAGAGAGCCAAACGCCGCGTCGGTCGACACGGCCGCGTCATAAGCGAGCGTGACCAGACGGTCCACATCCGGAAACGGGGATGGCTTCAGCCATAGCGCGTTGACAATCGTGAAGACCGCCAGGTTCGCGCCGACCGAAAGGGCCAGCGTCGTCGCGGCAAACGCGACGAATACGCCGTGACGGCGAATCAGACGAAGCATCCCGATCTGTGTCCCAACTATGCGGCGCTTCCGAGCGTGTGGGGGGAAGGGTAACTCACTTGAGTTACTGCAGCAACCGATCCAGTATCTCGTTGAACACCGCAATCGGCTTGGCGCCAGTCAGGACATCGGTCGTTCGGACCCTTCCGTCTGACGCGACTCTCCCGAAGACGAACGTGGGTGTGCCCGTAATCCCCAGAGATTCCGCCTCCGACCTGTCGGCTTCCACGATCTCTGCGGCAGACGCTCCAGCGCGACACGAATCTGTACACCTTCAGATCAACGCCAGCCTGAACCGCAGCCGAGCGCAGATCTGAATCGGCCAGCCTGACGGGTTCCTTGAAGAGACGATCGTGCATTTGCCAGAACCGCCCTTGTTGGGCGGCGCACTCCGTCGCTGCTGCGGCGGCAGATGCAAGCGGATGGATGGCCAAGGGCAGGTGCTTGAACGCCAGTCGCACGTTGCCGGTGTCGACGTCGTCACGTACGAGCGCCGGCAGCGTGTCTCTCGCGACCACGCCGCAGAACGGGCACTGGAAATCTGAGTACACGACGACCGCGATCTGCGCGGTCTGAACTCCACGAATCGGCCGGTCGAAGATCGCGATCGGATCACGTGGGACGCTAAGGACGCGAGCCCTCGCAGGCTGCGGGCTGGACGAACGTGTCCAGCCCTGCCAAACGAATACCGCCGCGAGTCCCAGCATCACGACGGTGGTTAACGGCTCAAACACGCTTCGCCACCGTGACGCCAGGGGCACCCCGGGAAGAGCTTTGATTCCCTTCGCCACTAGCCCTCTCACACGGATCGCAACTGCAGATCTTTCCGTTTGGATCGCAGAAGCTGACCTGATGCGTACACCCCGGGTAGGACGAGCACGACTCGCTGCGGTGGATAAAGCATAGGCTCCCCGCATCGCAGTACCCGCACCACTCGTAGTCGCCACAAGAATCGTCGGCGCTGAGAGGCGCCCCGGGAGCAAGCGCTGCGGTTAGCAGCATCACGAGAAACGCTGCGCCCCTGATCTTGGACAGTAGAGCCATTTCACCCTCCCTCGCTTTTGCCGCCATCCAGATCCGGTGCGCGGCAGGCTACGACGTCACCGATGTTCGAAGTCTCCATTGATTACCGTTCTGTATGCTGGGCGATTGCCAACGATGCCGAAGGCGACATTCGCCGCACCGAAGGCAAGCAGGAGCACTCTGGCAATCGCGGTTGCCTCGCTCGGCACGCCCGACTTGAAGAGCGCCAGTGCGACGGCCATATGCCGACGACCAACGGGATCGCCAGCAAACGGTGCGATTCGCCCCGCGGAAGAGCGCGTGCAACTCGAGGGTGCGGCTGAACTGGGCCTGGGGGATAAGTCGTCGACGGCGGTGAGTCCGAAAACCGCGGCTATGAGACCTGCACATCCCTGTCGTGATGCGCTCGCTTCGTTGGCTCATCGCCACCCCTTATTCTCGTACCGATGCCTGCCGTGGATCGTGCAGAACGCCCAGCGTCACGCGTCACGATGTGCAGCTGCTGCAGTCGACGCGTAGGGGCACCGCAATGTGCGTGCCTGGGGACCTTACGCTGGAAGCGGAAATGCAGTCTGGAGTGGAAGCGAGGATTCTGGCACGTATCGGCGATCCGCTCCCGGTGGGTGAACGGCAGCTGATGCAACAGAGTGCTGCAACGCGTGCAACTCATCGTCTCAACCATTGCAGCATAGTGTTTTCGTCGCCACAACCGTTGGGCTTGCGCTTGTTCTAGAAGTCGCCCTTGTATGGATAACGGCAGGTCTCCAATTTCGTCGAGGAATAGTGTGCCTCGATGGGCCGCTTCGAACATGCCCTCTTGGTCACTGCTCGCCCCGGTGAAGGCGCCTTTCCGATGCCCGAACAATTCGCTCTCCACCAGACTTTCCGGAATCGCAGCGCAGTTGACCGGCACGAACCGTTCACCTAGACGCACGCTCGCCTGGTGAAGAGCACGGGCAACTAGTTCCTTGCCCGTACCTGTCTCACCAGTGACGAGCACGCTAGCGTGCGTCGGGCCAACGCGACGAATCCACTCCACGATTCGCTGCATCGCAGGACTGACAGCCACGATCCCGAATCGCCATCGGCTGAGCGAGGTCGTTGCAGGGGCTCCTGCGTGCTGCCGCTGCGACAATCATCGAGCGCAGGACTGCTACGATCTCATCCGAGTCGAGGGGCTTGTAGCAGAACGCCGTTGCGCCGGACCGAAGCGCACTGGTTTTGATTTCGGGCTCCAAATAATGCCCCGACACTGCGAGAACGGGCGCAGTGACGCCGCTCGCGCGGAGTCGCTGGAGAACCGTCAACCCGAACATGTCGGGTAGATGGAGGTCTACAATGATCGCGTCGTACCTGCGCGCGCTCGCTGTACCAAGACCCTCCGCGCCCGATCCCGCCACGTCGACTCGAAACCCTTCCAGCGCGCACAGGCGCAACAGCGCATCACCCGACTCAACCTCGTCGTCGATCCACAGGATCCAGTGGACCGTCTGCGCGGGTGCTGCATTCGCGGAAGGGGGAACGGCGCGTGGACGGTCCCACTCGCCGGGCGCGAGTCGGTTGGGCAGGTGGGAGCGCGATCCGCCGTAGACCGAAACCGGCATCGGAACAGAGAGCCCTCGCGGCGGCGGAGCGAACGACAGGTTCTGCATGAGAAGCACCCTCCAACCCGATTGTCAGTCCGGATCGTGCGAAACTGCCCAAGGTGAACAGTAGACAGAAGATCAGTTCTACGGACGATAACGCTGCCGACGCACAGAGCGAACACCAGTCTACCGCCCTGTCGACGTGGGCAGCGCTGTCCCCAAAAGGCGCGGTGGCCGCGGACTTTCACAGCGCAGATCGGATCGCGTTCGCCGCCCGGGAACCGCCCTTACATCGAACACGCACACGGAGACATTTTCAACCGTCACTCGAGTGCGGAGTCAGCAGCTTCAGGGCCTCCGAATCCGACTCGCCTGAGGAAATCCTGGGCGGCATTCTGTCTACTGTCGATCTGCATCACGGGGAGCACTCAGACTCCCGCCCTGGGACACACTCGAGGTGTACGGCGCCACGTCCACTCCGGCGGTTCGTGAAGCCCTCGTCGCGTTTTGGGTAGATATGTTCACCGTCACGCCGCGCGGCTTTCTGTGCTCTCGTCCCGAAAGGTGACGGGCTATCAGCCGTTTGCTGCCGCCGGCGGCGACTGCGATCATGGGCGCGGGTCAGCGGGGAGAGCCCTGGAGGTGCGGGATGGATGCACTCGTACAGGACCTGGCGAATGCGCGGAAATCGTTGCTCAGGGCGCCCGGGTTCACGGCGACGGTCGTCCTCACGTTGGCGCTCGGGATCGGAGCGAACAGCGCGATCTTCAGCGTGGTGGACGCGGTCCTCCTCCGGCCGCTCCCGTTCCCCGATGCCGAGCGGGTGGTGAACGTGGCGTGGGACGGGGGTGGATATCTCCAGTCCTTGAGCTCCGTCAAGTTCCAGTACTGGCACGACCATGCGCGCTCCTTCGACGCGATGGCGACATGGCGGTCGTTGCTGGGACGCGCGTTGACATGGAGGGGAGGTGTCGGCCGTCCGGGCGCTGGGCGTGAGCCGCGACTTCCTCCAGGTGCTGGGCTACACACCGGCGCTCGGCCGCGGTTTCGTGGCCGCCGAGCACGTGCCGGGCGGTCCGAGGGTCGCGCTCATCTCACACGCGATGTGGCGAACTCACTTCGGGAGCGCTGCCGACGTGGTGGGCCGCACGATCCGTCTGAACGGCGAGCCGTCACGATCGTCGGCGTGCTCCCTGAGTCGTTCGCCTTTCCGTACGAGGACCGCACCGTTGGAGGTGATCGTCCCGCTCGGATTGACCGTGGACCCCAATGACGTCGCCGAGAACTGGCCGACGATCGCCCGGCTTCGGGAGGGCGTGACGCGCGAGCAGGCGCAGGCCGACGTCGCATCGCTCACCGAGCCATTCCGCGCGTGCGTATCCGAACCAGGTGTCCGCGCGAGGACCGCGGGATGACGCTCGCGACGTTCAGCGAGCTCTACGTTGCTGACGGCGTGCGACGCGTGCTGTGGATCCTGATGGGCGCCGTCACGCTGGTGCTGCTGATCGCGTGTGCGAACGTGGCCAACCTGTTCCTCGCGCGCGCGGCGCAGCGCCGCGGGGAGATCGCCCTCCGCGCCGCCCTCGGGGCGACCCCAGGTCGGATCACCCGTCTGGTCCTCGCGGAGAGCGTGCTCGTCGCGCTCGCCGCCGGCGCTCTCGGCCTGTTGCTGGGGAGGTGGGTTGCGGGCGTGCTGGTCGCGCTCACGCCCACGGAGGTGCCGCGGATGGCGGACGTCGGCATCGACTGGCGTGTGGTGCTGTTCACGTCGCTCGTCTCACTCGCCACGAGTCTGCTCTTCGGGGGCGCGGCGGCCTGGCCCGAGGCCCGCGCCCGGCTGTCGGACGTGCTGAAGGAGAGTGCGCGAGGACGCTCCGGCGGAGGTCGGGTTCGCCAGGGCCTTCTCGTCGCGCAGTCGGCGCTCTCGATGGTGCTGCTCGTCGGAGCGGGCCTCCTGGTGGTGACGTTGATCGGCCTGACGACGGGTCGACCTCGGCTTCGATCCCGATGGCCTCGTGGCCGTCCGGCTCCCGTCGAAACCGGCAGAATACGAGACGTCCCGCGAACTCTGGGCGTTCGAGCAACGGGTGGTGCAGCAGCTCGAAGGCTCTCCTGTCATCGCGTCGATCGCGGCCGCGAGCAGTCTGCCGCTCGAACGGGGCATCAACACCCCGATGTCGATCGGCGGCCGTCCGGACGTCTGGGGCACAGTCGAGTGGCGTGCCGTGACGCCGGGCTATTTCCGTACGCTCGGCATCGCAGTGCGGGCGGGCCGAACGTTCGAGGACACCGACGCGGAGGGCGGGCCGTCTGTCGCGATCGTCAACGAGGCGTTCGCGCGCAGGTACTTCCCCGGCGAGAGCCCGATCGGCCAGCGAATCGAGGTCGGCCGCGTCCGAGGCAGGTTCATCGATCCGTCGCTCGCGGGTCCGGGCGTCGAGATCGTGGGGATCGTCGCGGACATCCGCGAGGTGTCCCTGCGCGCCGAGCCGCGCCGCACGATCTACGTGCCACAGGCGCAAGCCCCGACCCGTCTGTCGAACGTCACTGGGCACGATGCCCGTGTTCATCGCCAGGGGCCGGTCGGCTGAACGAGACACGGAGCGCGCGCTCACGCAGGCGCTCCGCGCGGTGGATCCCGGGCTCCCAAGGCCCCAGGTGTTTCCACTCGACGACGTCGTGACGCGCTCGCTTGCCCGGGAGCGTTTCGGCGCGACGCTCCTTTCGGTGCTCGCCGCACTCGCGCTCGCACTGACGGCGTTCGGCATCTACGGTGTGCTCGCCTACACGATCCAGCAACGGCGCCGCGAGATCGGGATCCGGATGGCGCTCGGCGCCAGCGGCCAGCACGTCGCGCGCCTCGTGATGGTGCAAGGGATCGCGCCCGTGCTCGTCGGGATCCTGCTGGGTGTCGCGGGCTCCCTGGGTCTCTCCCGCGTCGTGGCCGGTTTCCTGTGGGGCGTCACGCCGACCGACCCGACGACGCTCGTTACCGTGGCGGCGATCCTCCTCGGCGTGGCTCTCGCTGCGAGCTGGATGCCCGCGCGCGAGGCGGCGGGCGTGGATCCGCTCATCACGCTGCGGTGCGAATAGGAGATCTGTGGACTCAGCGACCGAAGACGCTGCCAGCGATCGATCGCCGCATCACGGCAGGAACAGCCGCAGGCCGACGCGGACGGTTCTCGGCCACCCGATCGTCCGGACGGGCGTCCGGCCGACGTCTGTACTCCACGTCGAAGATGTTCTCCACGCCGAGGAACAACTGCAGCGTGCGCGAGAGCGCGCGCGTCGCGGATGCGTCCGCCACGACGTAGTCCTCGAGCGTCAGCTCGTTGAGATCGTCGTCGAACTGGTCGCCGACGAAGCGGATCTGCGCGGAGACGGTGGCGATCCGCGGCGCGTCGCCGATGACGCCCGGCGCCGATGTGATACCGCGGCACCTGCGGCACGCGATTGTCCTGGATCGCAGGCTGCTTGGGCGTGTTCGTGAAGTGCGCCGACGTGAACGCCCCGAAAAGCGTCAGCGTCACGCGCGGATGCGGCCGGATGTCCCCTTCGACCTCGACGCCCGGACGATCCGACCTGGTCGGCGTTCTGCCGCTCGCGCGTGATGAGGGCCGGCGTCGACGACAGCGTGATGTTCGAGATCGCGCCATCGAGCACGTTGTGGAATGCGGTCACGCGCACGGACGCGCGGCCCGTTCCGAAGAGCACGCCCCCCTCGAAGCTCGTGAGGCGTTCCGGCGCGAGCAGCGGGTTGGGAATCGTGACCGCATTTCCGGCGCGGAAGCCACGATAGAGCTCGTTCAAGGTCGGCGTGCGATACGCGCGCGACCAGCCGACCTGCAGCGAGCCGGCGGAGCTGAACTGCCACATCAGCGAGACGCGCGGGCTGAAGAAACCCCGCGACTGCGTCGACGTCCACCGATCGCCGCGGGCGCCCAGCAGCAGCGACACGTCCCGGCCGAGCCCCAGCCGAGCCTGGCCGAAAACGCCGACGCTGCGCTCGTCGACGTCGACTGTGGAGGAGCTTGCCGCCGGACCGACGACCGGGTAGCGCGTCTCGTGAATGTCCGACGTCGTCGCACTCCCGTCGGCGCCCAGGACGAAATCGTGCGCCTTCCAGGTGCGCATCCACTGCCCGCCTGCGCTGACGAAGTCGGTGGGGATGCGCTGATCGTTGGTCAGCCGCTCGGTCTGGCGATCCGCAGCGACGGACGAAAACGTCTGAAAGTATTCCTGGTTTCCGCCGCTGACACGCGCGGTCCACAGTCCGCCGGCGAGCGGCCCGCGCGCGTCGCCTGACACCTGCAGCCACTCTGTGTCGTTCACCTGCATTGGAGTGCCGTTGCCCCTGTCCTCCGCAGCGGCGTTCACACGGAACGTCGCGCGCCAGGATCCCGCACCGTATCCAGCGGCACCGAAGCCGGATCGATAGTCGCTGTCCGCGCGTACGTCCACGGCGCCGCGCTCGTCAGCGGCGACGATGAATGCGCCGTCAGTGCCTTCCCACTCGCCGCCGCCGGACACGGACCAGTTGCCGATCCGGTCACCGCCAAAGCCGGACCCGCGTACTGTCTCGTGCGATCCGCCTTCGAACACCGCGCGAACGCGCGGGCGATCGGTGTCGAACGTCAGCACCTGAATCACGCCGCCAAGCGCGTCGGCGCCGTACACATCCCCGGCCGCACCGCGCACGACCTCGACGCGATCGATCGCCGCCAGCGGAATGCGATTCCAGTAGACCCAGCTCCCGAACGGATCGTTGAGCGACCATCCGTCGGCCACGACGAGCGTCCGGCTCGCACCCGATCCGGAGACGCCGCGCAGCGTGACGCCCTGCGTCGTGGGGTTCGCAACGCGCGACGACGACCGGCGGAAGAGGCTGAAGCCGGGCGTATTCCGCAGCGCGTCGTCGATCGCGCCAGCGGCGGACGTCAACAGCTCGGCGGACGACACGACCGACGAACTATTGGGAGTGTCGAGCGACGAGCCGCGCGACGCGGTGACGGTGACGGACTCGGAGAGCGGACGTGGGTAGAGGACGACGCGAACCGCGCGAACGACGCGGCCGCCTTCGAACGGCGTCGCGGCCACGGCGAAGCCGGCCGCGCGCACGCGGATGGTGCCAGCGCCGGGCGGAATGCTCTCGATGTTGAACCGGCCGTCGACGCCAGATTCGGCCGTCAGCGACTCGCCATTGATGTCCAGCGTGATCGCCGCGCCGGCAACGGGCGCACCAGACGCGTCGACAACGACCCCTTCGACGACGCCGACGCGTTCATCGCGTGGATACTGGCCGGCCACGGCGAGCGCCGGCACGGCAAGGCAGGCAAGGGTGATGAATGACACCGCCCTGAGCATGGGGGGTGATTGTACCTCGGCGTTCGGGGCTCGGCGCTCGGGCTCGCTTCACTCCGCTTTGAGCGCGACGAGCGGATCGACCTGGAGCGCGCGGCGTGCCGGCAGGTAGCTGGCGAGCAGCGCGACCGCCACGGCGAGCACCGACACGACGGCGAACGTCCCCGCGTCAGTCGGCTCGATGCCGAACAGCAGCGTTTCGAGCAGGCGGCTCAATCCGAACGCGCCGCACAGACCGAGGACGACGCCGGCGCCCGCCAGGAGCAGCGCGCGGCCCAGTACGAGACCCGAGGACGTCACGCGGCGCGGCCCCCAGCGCCGTCCGGATGCCGATCTCGCGCGTGCGCTGACCGACCGAGTAGGACATGACGCCGTAGATCCCGATCATCGACAGGAACAGTGCGACGGCGCCGAAAACGCCGAGCAGCAGCGCGTCGAAGCGCGGACGCGCCACGGACTCCGACACCACCTGCTCCATCGTCTTCATCTGACCGACCGGCAGGTCGGGGTCACTCGCCTGGATCGCGGTCCGGGCCGCGGCGGCGACGCTGGACGGATCGCCCACCGTGCGGACCGTCAGCGCCAGCATGCCGGAGGGTTCCTGCACGTGCGGCAGGTAGATCTCGGCCGGCGCGCTCGTTTTGAGCGACCCATGGTGCACGTCGCCCACGACGCCGACGATGGTGATTGGCGGGCTGAAGATGATCGTGATCTGCTTGCCGATCGGATCCTCGTCTGCGAAGAACTGTCTCGCCAGCGTGGCGTTGATGATGGCGACCGGAGGGGCCTGCGACTCTCCGAACCGCGGAGGCAACGGCTGCCGCCCGTACCACCGGATCAGGGGAACCGCCAGGCGCGCGTCGATGTCCGAGAAATGGCGGCCCCGCAGGAGCGGAATCTCCAGGGTGCGGAAGTAGTCGGCAGTGACGGAACGGCACGACGCGCGGGGCACACGGTCGGGCGTCGGATCCGGACGTCCGACGATCACGAACGGAATCCTGTTTTCCGCGCCGGTGAGCGGCAGGACGCTCGTCGCGCCGGCTGCGCGGACGCCCGGCAGCGCGCGAAGCCGTTCCAGGATGCCTTCGTAGGCGCCAATCACCTGCTGCGGCGTCGAATAGCGCGACCCAGGTAACTGGAGCGAAACCGTCAGCACGTTCTGCGCGTTGAAGCCCGGGTGCACCGCCACGAGCCGGACGAAACTCTGCAGCATCAGACCGGCGCCCGCGAGCAGGATCACGACCATCGCCACTTCCGACACGACGAGGGCGCCCCCGAACCGGCCGCCGGGCACGCCGCCCGCGCGCGCGCCCGGGGTCATCCTGATCACGCTCGTCCTGGAGCTGCTGAGCGCCGGCAGGAATCCGCTCAGCACGCCGGTGAGGAGCGACAGGCCGGCGCTGACCGCGAGCACGCGGCGATCGATCGTCATGTCCTGGATCCGCGGCACGGCGATGGCCGTCACCGCGGGCAGCAGATCGACGATCCACGCGGCCAGGAGCAGCCCCGCCGCGCCGCCGAGCAGCGACACGATCAGGCTCTCGGTGAGCAGCTGCCGCACGAGGCGGCCGCGGCCCGCACCCAGTGCAGCACGGATCGCCATCTCCTGCTGACGGGCCGCCGCTCGCGTCATCAGGAGGTGCGCGACGTTGGCGCACGCAATCAGCAGCACGAATCCAACGGCCCCGAGAGCGATCGTCAGCGGCCATTTCGTGCCGCCAACCACATCGTCGTGCGTCCACTCGACACGAACGCCGTGCCCCGCGTTGAAGGCCTGGTTTTTCTCCTCGAGGCGGCGCGAGATGACGTCGAGATCGGCGCGCGCGCGTTCGATCGGCACGTCGCGCTTGAGGCGCGCGATGACGAACAACGAATGCCGGCCGACCCGCTGGATCTCGAGCGGCACGTCGAGCGGCACCCAGAGATCCGGATCCAGATCGCCGCGTGGCGCCATGACGCCCACGACCTCGAATGACTCGTCGTCGAGCGCGATCGTCTGCCCGACGATGCCCGGATCCGAGCCGAAGCGCCGCTGCCACAATCCGCTGCTGAGAATGACGACGCGATTCGCGCCGGCGCGATCCTCGCCCTGCCGGAACGCCCGGCCATGCGCAGCCGTCACGCCGAGCACGTCGAAGAAATTCGCCGACACGAACATGGCGTTGACGGCTTCGGGATCCCGGCGTCCCGTGACGTTGAACCGCCCGGCCTGCCATGTCGCCATCCCGTCGAAGACAACGTTCTGATCGCGCCACTCGGCGAACTCATGGCCCGAGATGCGGCCGAGGCCGCCCCTGAAGAACTCGTGGACGTTCACGAGGCGATTCGGCTCACCGTAGGGCAACGGCCGCAGGAGGACGGCATTGATCAGGCTGAACACGGCCGTGTTCGCGCCGATGCCGAGCGCCAGCGTCAGCACGGCCACGAGGGTCAGTCCACGGGCGCGGGCAAGCGTGCGCACGCCGTATCGGATGTCCTGCCAGAGCGTCATCGGGAACCTCGGATGGCGGCGAAAGCACAAGGGGTGCCAGCGTTTTCGGCGCACGCGAGCGCGCTTCCCGTGACGAAACGGGTGACGAGCCTGCGGCGCCAGAGGCGCCATCCCGCCCGCGGCCACCGAGTGTCCGAGTTCGCACAAGTAGAGGCAGGGAGGGGACGGAGGGAACGGAGGAAGAGCAACACACGGAGGCACGGAGACACGGAGCAGATTTGTGTTTTCCTGAAAGACGAACCTCCGCGTCTCCGTGCCTCCGTGTTTATCGTTCTCCGTTCCCTCCAAGCTTGGCCAGCCGCTCGCGCGCCACCTTGAGCAGCACGAGGTCGGCGTCGCCGCCCTTCCACAACTCGAGGAGCTTCGCGTAGACCCGGCGCGCGTCGTTCGGACGCTTCTCCTGCTCGTACAACCGCCCCAGCGCGACGTGCGATTCGAACCAGATCTCCTGCAGCTCCCCGGCGAGCAGCGGCTTGCGCAGGAACTCCTCGTACGATGCGATGGCCTCGGGCAGACGTCCGGAGAGTGCGTACGCGTTGGCCAACGATTCGGTTGCCTCCAGCCTGAGCACTTCGCGCACGGGGCCGAGAAGCTCGATCGCCCGCGTCGGCCGGCCGGAAGCCATCGCGATTTCGGCTTGCGCGTATTCGAGGTTCGCACGGTCTTCAGCGGTATTGCGGGCGACTGACGAATCCGCAGTCGCGCTCCCCATCGTCTTCTCCATCCTCGCGACCAGCTGGGCGGCCTCGCGAATCCGGCCGCGCCTTGCCAGCGTTCGAACCGGTCTGTACAGCCAGCCCGGTGATAGAGACAACCGAGCAATCAGCCGATGTGCTTCCACCCAGGCGGCGTCAACCTGCGCGGTCTGGTTTCGCGCCTGCAGTGCCGTGATGTGGAACATTCGATCGCGAAACTCGCTGACCTCTTCCCGGAATCCCTGATCGATGACGATGGCCTCACGCAGCTGGTCGGTCGCGCTGGCGTAGCGCCCGCGATACATGTCGAGCAGCGCGCGCGAGCGGTAGCCCTTCGCCCTGTCCGCGCCCGAGCCGTCCTTCTTCATGCGCTCGAACACGTCTTCGGCTTCCGAAAAACGGCCGATGCGGACGAGCGTGAACCCGTACTCGTGATTGATGAAGGGACCGAAGAAGAGGCGCTGATCGAGTGCAAACGCCTTCTGATAGGTGGGGACGGCGGCCTCGTAGTCCTCCATGATGGAGTAGACGCCCGCGAGATTCACCAGCGCCGACGAGTCCTCGGGCCGCAGCCGGAGCGCTTCTTTGAAACCCCTGGCGGCTTCCGCCGGCTGATCGAGCGCGGCCATCTGCGTCCAGGCGAGACGGAACCAGGCGCGGCTGTCGTCCGGGTACTGCGCGAGATACGTCTTGTAGGCATCGGCGGCTCGAGCCCGATTGCCGCGCGAGTCTTCCGCGATCGCCTGAATCCAGAGCCGCTCACGAAGGCTGAGGCGATCGGTGAGCTGGAGCGCCGTTGCCATCAGCCGCTCCCCTTCCTCGCGCGCTGCCCGCCCGCTGGACAGGTAATAGCGGCGGCCGAGCTCGGCGTAGGCCAGCGCGAAGTCCGGGTCGAGCGCGATCGCCTGGCGCAGCAGCTCGTTGGCCGTGCGGGAATCGCGACCCTCGAGAAACATACCGTCCGAGTAGAGCTTGAGCGCCTCGAGCGACGCCGTCGTGACCTTCGGCAGCGGCTGCGCCTGCGCGGACAGGCCCGCGAGCGATTCGCCGAGGCTGCTGCGGACCCGGGTCGCAAGCTCGCCCAGCGCATCGAGCACACCATCCTTGCTCCTGGCCTGGACGGAGTCCGTGAGCACGGCGGTGCGCGTCTGCGGGTCGATCAACCGCGCGGTGATCGCGTAGACGTTCCCGAGCTGCGCGATGTCACAGGCGAGGACTCCACGGATGCCGTCGCGCACCGCAACTTCTGAGGCGAGCTCGGCGTCGAGACGTCCCGGCTTTTTCTGCATGCGCTGCAGCGTCATCCCCACACGATCCGGTGGATACACGTTGACGTATTGCGACTGGGCGATGGCCACTTCGAGCGCGAGGCGCAGCGACTTGTCGAACACCGGATCGTTCGTCAGGTTGTTGAAGTCCGCGACGACGATCCAGTCACGCGCCTGAAATGCGAGCGCCGGTTCCGGCGCAAGGAACGGGAGCGGACGGATCCAGTTGATGACGTACACACACGCGAGCAGCGCGGCGATGGCGGCCGCGACTTGGATCCATCGCCGCCGGCGCGGGCGTGCGGACGGCGCCGCGACGGTTGCCGGTTTCCTGACGGCGTCGAGCTCGAGCCTGACGTCGCCGAGCGACTGATACCGCCGCTCGCGATCCTTGTCGAGGCAGCGGCTTACGACGTGGGCCAGCAGCGGCGGGATGTCCGGAACGGCCTGCTCGAGAGAGGGCGGCGTGTCGTTCAGGATGGCGTGCGCGGTATCGAGCGTCGAGGAACGCTTGAAGGGATTCGTGCCCGTCAGGAGCTCGTAGAGCAGCATGCCGAACGCAAACTCGTCCGATCGCGCATCGATCGATTCGCCGCGCAGCTGCTCCGGGGACATATAGGCGGGCGTCCCGGTGAGCTCGCCAGGCAGACTCACCGTCATCGCAGCGATAGTCGAATCAGCGGCGGCCAGCGGCGCCGCGAGACGCTTCGCGACGCCGAAGTCCATCACCTTGACGTGGCCGTCAGAGGCGAGCATGACGTTGGCCGGCTTGAGATCGCGATGAACGATGCCGCGCGTGTGGGCGAGGTGCAGCGCCTCGGCGATCTCGCCGCCAATGCGCGCCGCCTCGTCAGGATCGAGGCGGCGGCCGCCGGCAAGGCGCTCCTTGAGCGTCACCCCCTCCACGAACTCCATCGCCAGAAAGGCCCTGCCGGCCTCCTCGCCGACCTCGTAGACCTTGCAGACGAACGGGTGATCGAGCTGCGCGGCGGCGCGCGCCTCGCGCAGGAGGCGCCGGCGCCCTTCGACTTCGTCCGGCCCGCCCGGCGCGCCGGACAGCAGGAATTTGAGCGCAACTTTCCGGTTCAGCGTGAGGTCTTCCGCGAGGTAGACCTCACCCATGCCGCCCTCGCCAATGCGGGAGAGGATGCGATAGTTCGCAAAATCGGGTGCTGACATCCCGGCTGGAAGGCTGCCATCGTACGTCCCGGACCCGTTGAACGCAAGGGATCTAGCGTCCGTCCGCGATCCAGGTGAGCGACAGCGTGAGCAGGCCGCCGGGCTCGAGATCCTGGTCCTTCAGCACGGCCACGGTCCCTCCCTTTATGATGTCGAACCCGCTCGCCGCAACGAAACGGCCGTGCGTCAGCACGATCTTGTAAGCATCGAGTTCCTCGACCAGGGCCACGGCCGGAGTCTCTGGATCCGGCGCGTTATCGACGACTGACAGGTCGATCTCGAGCGTCAGGGTGCTGCATGCGCCGCGCTGTTCGAGGCTCACACGGCCAGGCACGCCAAATTCGGCCAGCAGGCGGTCGGCGAGCCGATCGACGCGATCGAATCTCGCCTCGGAGAGGATCGTGTAGGGGCGGTCCGACCGCAGGCGTCGGGTATCGACCGTCTGCGGGTTCAGTCGCCGGAACCCCTCGGCGATCGGATGATGGTCGGCCTCGAGGGCGTCGAGAAAATTTCGCTCCTCCACCCACCGTTTCGACGCGTCGGCCTCGTCTGATCGAGCGTCGCGTTCGAGCACGCTCCACACCACGCCGCCGTCTGGCGAGAGATAGAGACGATGCGTGGTTTCCTTCACGATGCAGCCGCTCGCGCCGAGGGTCGCGGCCGCCAGAATCAGACCGGGCAGATACGGTTTCATGACGTCTCCTGAGAATCACGGGCTTTTGTCGCCCTGTCAGAAGAGACGGCATCCGCCTGGAAGACCGAACGCGGGCGGTGATAAGGTGTCCGCGGATGGACAGTGCCCCCAGCAGCGAGGTGATCCGCGCGGCCCTCGCGCAGCTGCGCGGACCGGAGGCGTCGAACCAGGCGCTCGACCGGTTGTACGAGCGCTTCGCGCCCCGGCTGCTGTCGTACATCCGGCTCAAGATGGGCCGATCGCTGCGCGAGCGGCTCGAGTCCCGCGATATCCTTCAAGCCACGTTGCTCAAATCCTTTCAGCACCTGGGCGAGTTTCGCGGGACCGACGGCCGATCATTGATGGCGTGGCTGGCGCGCATCGCCGACCACGAGATCGTGGACCGCGTGGACTACCACCACCGTCAGCGCCGGGACGCGGCGCGGGAATCCTCCATCGATGACCATCCGGATCTGACCGCGCGGGTCCGATCCGTCCTGTCGCAGGTGATCGTGGACGAGCAGGCCCGCGAACTGGAGGCCGCCATCGACGCGCTGGCCGAGTCCCATCGCGAGATCATCCTGCTCCGCAAGTTCGAGGACCTGACGTTCCCGGAAATCGCCCGCCGACTCGGGAAGTCCGAGGACGCCTGTCGCATGCTGTTCGCGCGCGCGATGACCGCGCTGACGCTCAGGCTCGCGGAGCGCCCCGGCGCATGAGCCCCGTCGAACCAGAACTCGAACCACTCTTCGCGCGTTTCGTCGAGGAGCACGTGCTGCGCGGCACGATCCTCCGCGCCGAGGATCTCTGCGGCGCGCGCGCGGATCTCGTCGATCCCCTCAATCGCCTCATCGCGCGGTACCTCTCGATCACGACGTCGTTGGATGGAAACGTCCTGAGCGTGGGCGCGCTCGATCGTCTCGCGGAGTCGCTGCCGACATTCGAGGGGTTCCAGACGATCGAGCGTCTCGGCGCCGGCGGGATGGGTGAGGTCTTCAAGCTAAGGGATCTCACGCTGAACCGGATCGTCGCCGCAAAAGTGGTCCGGCGCGACGCGCGCGCGCCGGCGGGCGTGACCGAGTTCCTGCGTGAGGCGCGCTCGATGGCCCTGTTCGCGGATCGCCGGATCGTCCGCATCTTCGAGTTCCGTCCTGACTCCGACCCGCCCGTCATCATCATGGAGTACGTGGACGGCTTCGAGCTCGGGCGGATCGGGCCGTCGCTCGAGTTCGCCCAGCGCGCGCGCGTGCTGATCGAGGTCTGCGGCGCGCTCGAGCACGCGCACAGCCTCGGCCTCCAGCACCGGGACCTGAAGCCGTCGAACATCCTCGTGGACGCGCAGCTTGCGCCGCGGATTCTCGACTTCGGCCTGAGCTCGGGCGATCCGCACCGCGGACACCTCAAGGGCACGCTGAACTACGTGGCGCCGGAACAACTCGATCCCTCGAAGCGCATCGACCACCGCACCGATGTGTACGCGCTCGGCGTGGTCCTGTACGAGCTGCTCTGCGGCCGTCCACCGTTTGCGGGCGTCTCGGACGAAGAGGTCATCAGGAACATCCGCGAGGGCCACCCGACGCTGCCCGTGGAGATCGATGCCCGTGTGCCCGAGCCGCTCCAGGCGGTGGCGCTGAAGGCGATGGAGCGCGATCCGGCGCTGCGATATCCATCGGCCCTCGATATGGCGGCCGATCTTCAGCGGTTTCTCGACGGACGCCCCGTGCTCGCCCGGCCGTCCACCTACGCGTCGACGCTCGGGATACGCGTCGCGCCGCACCTTCAGCAGATCGCGGAATGGCTGCGGGTCCGATTGATCTATCCGCACGAGGCCGAGCGGCTCCGTGCCGCCTACCGCGCGCTCGACGCGAGGGAGGATGACTGGATCGTCGAGAGCCGCACCCTCTCGTACTCCCAGATCGCGCTCTACCTGGGCGCGTTTCTGCTGATCGCCGGCAGCCTCTTCTATTTCGCCGCCCACCGCTGGTTCGACGCCGTGCGCGGCATCGTCCGTCCGCTGGCCGTACTCGGTCTGCCGTTCCTCGGCCTCAACGCCGGCGCTCACCTGCTCTATCGGAGAGAACACAAAGCCGTCGCGATCGCGTTCTATCTCGCGGCCGTCGGGTTGCTGCCGCTCCTGCTCATCATCCTCTTTCACGAGACGGGATTTCTGGTCGTCGCGCCGGACAGCCCGGGTCAGCTCTTTACGGACGGATCGATCTCGAACCGGCAGCTCCAGATCACGACGCTCATCGGATGCCTCTGGTGCGGTTTTCTTGCGGTGCGCACGCGTACGGCGGCGCTCAGCACGGTCTTTTCCCTGCTGATCCTGTTGTTCGGCCTGTCGGTGCTCTCGGATTTCGGACTCCGATCGTGGCTCGAGGACGCCCGATGGGACCTGCTGGCGCTGCACCTGCTCCCGCTGGTCGCGGGCTACGTGCTCCTCGGCTTCCTGGCGGAGCGAAGCGCGCGGCCGTGGCTCGCCAAGCCGCCCTACGTGTCCGGCGTCGTCCTGCTGATCGCCGCGCTGGAGCTCCTTGCGTTGAACGGCCGCGCGTTCCACTACCTCGGTTTCTCGCTGCAGGCGTTTCAGTCACCGACCGTCAGCAGCCGCGTGCTGATCGACACGCTGGCCGCGATGACGCTCAACGGCCTGTGCTTCTACCTGCTCGCCGCCTCTCTCGATCGACACGGCACCGAAATGCGGGCGATTGCCGCGCGGATCCTGTTCACAATTGCGCCGTTCGCGCTGCTCCAACCGCTCGGGTATCTCGTCAGGGAAGGCGAGTACTCGCTGCGCTACGACTGGATCTATTTGATCGCGGCGGCGTCGATCGCGCTCCTCAGCCAGAAGCGGCAGCGCCGCGCGTTCTACTACGCCGGCGTCCTGAACATGGCAGGCGCCCTCTACTGGATCGCGAATCACCGGGAGTGGTTCGACGAGCCGTGGTGGGCCATCGCCGTCATCGCCGCAGGCCTGATCGCGTTGGTCGTAGGTTTTGTGCTGGATCGAAGGGAGCGGCAGCTGCGTCGTTAGAGGCAGGGAGGGGGCGGAGGGAGCGGAGAAGAACAACACACGGAGGCGCGGAGGCGCGGAGGAACCTACTTTTAGGTTTCCAGAAAGACCATTCTCCGTGTCTCCGCGTCTCCGTGTGTTGTTCTTCTCCGCTCCCTCCGTCCCCTCCATAGCGGCCGAGTGAAACTGTATGCCCGAGTTGTGGGACGTTATTGGTATCGGAGCAACCTCCGTTGACTTCGTCTACCGGATTCCGGCCAGGCCCGAACCTGAAGGACCGCATTCGAAGGTCCGGATCTCGAGCCACATGGTCTCGTGCGGCGGCCAGACCGCCACCGCGCTCGGGACGTGCGCCGCGCTGGGCCTCCGCGCCAGCTTTGCCGGCGTCCTCGGATCCGATGAGAACGGACGACGGATTCGAGAGGCGCTCGTGCTGAGGGGTGTCCACGTCGGTGACGCGTTGATCTCGGAGGCGCCCAATCAGTTCGCCGTCATCCTCGTGGACGAGCGGACCGGCGAGCGGATGGTCCTCTGGAGCCGCGATGCGCTCCTGTCGCTCGAACCGCACGACCTCCGCCCCGACTTGCTGGCCGGCGCACGCCTCGTTCATGTGGACGATGTGGATCAGGAGGGCGCGATTCGGGTGGCGCAGGCGGCCCGGGCGACGGGGGCGATCGTCACGAGCGACATCGATCGGCTGACGGATCGGACGCAGGCGCTCATCGCTGCGGTCAGCATTCCCATTCTCGCGGAGCACGTGCCCACCGCGCTGACGGGCGAATCCGACATGGAGCGTGCGCTGCGCAAGCTGCGCGGATCTGAGAGCCGGCTGGTGTGCGTCACGCTCGGCCGGCGCGGGGCGATGCTGCTGGATGGCGACCGGATCCACCATGAACCGGGGTTCGCCGTAAACGCGATCGATACGACGGGCGCCGGCGACGTGTTCCGTGGCGCGTTCATCTACGCGCTGCTCCGCGGAGACGCGCCACCCGACATCCTCCGGTTTGCCAACGCGGCCGCTGCCGTCAGCTGCACGTCCCCCGGCGCGCTCGACAGCGTCCCCACGCTCGCCGACGTCAGGCACCTGCTGGATCGCGTATAATCCTCGCCCCGGTCCGGGAGCTGCGAACAATCCTCGTCTGGAAGCCGTAACAAACTGCGTGCACCAGTGGTGCGCCCGGTATCGGTGTCGACCGCGCGAGAGGACATCAGTCATGAAACGCAAGGCGCTCGTCACTGCTTCCTGCCTCGTCGCGGCATTCACGCTGACGTTCCGAGCGCAGGGTCCCGCGCCCGCCAAGCCCCTCTCCGGTCAGTATCGTTTCGAAAGTGACGCCGCGCTCGTCTGGACGGCCGCGTCCACAGCCGAACTCGGGCGACAGCTCGAGCGATCGCCCTGGAAGCCCGCGTCCAACAGCGAGCGTCCGCGTGGAGGACTGGAGCTTTACTCGAAGGTGGCGCCCGCGGTCGTCGTCGTGCGCACCGACACCGGCCACGGCACCGGCTTCATCGTCAGCCCCGAAGGACACGTGCTGACGAACCATCACGTGGTGGCGGACGGCCTGCGGCACGACATCCAGAAGTCGGCCTCGTACGCGCTCGTCCACCTCGGGCAGCTCGGCGCCGACGGCGTGATGCGCCTGCGCGACGAACCCGTTCGCGGGCTGCTGCTGAAGTCCGACCCTGCGGTGGACCTCGCGCTGCTGAAGCTCGAGACCATTCCGCCCGAGCTCAAGCCGCTGCCGAGCATCACGCTGTCAAGCGTCGCGCCACGCCCAGGACAGCCGGCCACGATTGTCGGCCACCCGGCGTCAGGGATGCTCTGGACGCTCCGGTCCGGCGAGGTGGCGTCGATCGGCCGGATGCCCGCCGATCTCGTCGACGTCGTCATGCTGCAGCTCGCCGGGACGCAGGGCGAGCGCCGGCAGCTCGTCGAGCAACTGAAGCAGGCGCCGTCGCGGCGGATCCTCATCACGTCCGCCGGTGCCAACCCCGGTGATTCGGGCGGTCCCGTCGTCGATTCCACGGGACGCCTCATCGCGGTCACGTTTGCGGTGCCGGCCGAAGTGTCGCAGGCGAAATTCAGCTACCACGTCCACCTCGACGAGGTGAAGGCGTTCATGGCGAAGATGCCGGCTGCGCCGCGGCTGAGCGTTCCCGATCCCTGGCAGCTCGCGACGCGGGTCGCGGTGCGGGACGTGGACAGGGACGGCCGCGCAGACGTGCTGATGGCGGGGACGGACAAACCGGAGGAACTGCTGTTCGACCTCGACAACGACACGCCCGCGGCTGCGGTGGCCGACGTCCCCGGCCTGGTCCGCGATCGCAAGTGGGAGTTCGAGTTCGCGCTGCGCGTCGATCCGTCGGAGCCGACGTCCACGGCGTTCTACGACACGGACAACGACGGGACCATCGACCTCATTCACACGGTCGTGGACAACGACCATACGAAGAACACGCGATTCGTGCGGACCGCCGACGGCAACTGGCGCGCGGAGTCCAACGTCACGCTGACGTTCCCGTCCGCGACATATTTGAAGGATCGCGCCGACTGAGCCAGCGGCTGGCCGTGCTGCTCAAGACCAAGTGAGGCTGCTGAACGTTCACGTCGCGCTGTCGAGGCAAGCGGTTTCTGACACCACTGAACTTCGAATTGAGGCCACCCGCCATGAAGCTCCGGCTCACCGAAGTCGGCCGACTGTTGCTCGTTCTTCTGGTGGTGGCGGCCACTCGAGGTTTCGCGTTCGCGGATTCGCAACAGACGCGTCCAAAAGCGTCAAAACTTCGACCGGGGGGCGCGGCGATCGAACGTTCGATCGCCGGCAGCGATACACACCTGTACACCATCAAGCTCAAAGCGGGCCAGTACTGCAGTGTCAGCGTGCGGCAATCCGCCATTGATCTCGTCGCGACGCTGGCAGGACCCGATGGCGGTCAGGTCGCGCGAGTCGACACACCCCTTCGCACGACCGGCGATGAACTCGTGCGGATGTGGCGGCGAGCTCCGGGACTCACTCGCTGACGATTCGCGCAGGTTGGACTGAGGCCCCGAAGGGTGCTGTACGACATCCGAGTCGACAGCCTGCGCCAGGCGACGGACCGAGATCGTCGCCGCACAGAGGCGCTTCGAGTCTTCGAGCGTGCGGAGCAGTGGCGAGGGACGGGAACGGCCGAATCCCTGGATCAGGCACAGCAGGCGTACGAACAGGCGCTGACCCTGTTTCAGGCCAATCACGACGCTCACGAAGCAGCCACCGTGCTGCTTCGAACCGCAGACGTGCTCGGCACGATCGGTCATCTGAAGCGTGCTGGTGATAAGTATGGCGAGGCGGCAGCAGCGTTTCACGAGCTGAAGGATCAGGCACGAGAAGCCGAGGCTCTCAGCTCGACTGACTCCGGCAGAAGCGAAGCGCTTGGGCTCGCGCAGCTTTCGAAGGACAGGACCGTGGAAGCACTTGCCCTGCTCAGACAAAGCGGCGCCCACTACTGGGCTCGGAAGTACGCGGAGGGCAAAGCCAGTGGCGAACAGGCCAAGGCGATCTTCGAACAGCTCAACAATCGCTGGGGGGTCGCGCTGGCGTTGCGAACGACGGGAATGTCGGTGCAGGACGTCGACAGTCAGAAGGCAGCGCTCGGTTATTACCAGGAGGCATTGGCCCTCGCGCATGCCGGAGGCTACCTCGATCTCGAGGCCGATACGCTCGGCAGCATCGCGTGGAGTGCCATTTATAGCGGTGAGATGCCGACCGCACTTGCTCACTACACTCGCGGCGTGCAGCTGGCGAAGCAGGCTGGTGCGCTCCTGACGGAAGCGTGGCAATCCACGGCCATCGGTCAGATCTACCAGCGGTTTGGGCAGGCACGAAAAGCGCTGCCCTACTTCGAGCGGACCATTGAACTGACGCGCCTCCTCCAGGTCTCCTATGACGAGGGCGTCGCGCTGGGCTCCATGGGCCAGGCGTACCGACGCTTGGCGACTGGGCGAAGGGTGTGGAGTATCGCCAGCAGGCGCTGCGGATCTTCCAGCGAATCAAGGACCGTCAGGAGGAGGCCGTCATGCTCTCAGCCTCGGCATGGAGTACGAGCAGGCAGGCAGTCTCGCCGAGGCACTGGACCACTTCAACCGCGCGCTCGGCCTCCTGCGCGAGCTTGGAAATCGTCGTCGTGAAGGCTGGACGCTGAGCAGGCTCGGGAGCTTCTACGCGGCCCGCGGGGATTATCGCCGTGCCCTCGAGATGGATCAACAAGCACTGGCGCTGAGCCGATCGACCAACGACGGCATCGGAGAGATCGACGCGCTCGTTCGTCTTGGAGATGTTTCACGACTGCTGGGGGAGGCGCAACGCGCGCTCGAATTCTACGACCAGGCCCGGCGTCCGCGCGAGCAAAGGGATTGAGGAACGAAGAAGCGATCACACTCGTCAGGATGGGCTGACTGGTACTCAGCGACCAGAAAGTACGACGACGACAGGGCGCGGACCCGATATGGTGAAGCGCTGTCGATCGTAAACGCGGAGAGAGCACGGACATGCTGGCGGAGAGTCGGCCGTGCTGAAGGGTCTCGGCGCGACGCGCCTGGCGACCGGCGATTCGAGGGCGCCCTCGCGGGTACAGGAAGAAGCGCTCAAGCTTGCTGGAGCGGGCGCGCAGCGCGTCGATGTTTTGATTGGCCTCGGCGAGACGCTCGTGAGGGCCGGCCAGGTCCAGCGGGCCCTCGCCCTGTACCGGCGAGGCACTTCAACTCGCGCGCGCCAATCAACTACAGGCCGCAGAAGCGATCCCTCGTCCTGCGCAACTTCATGACCGGGTGGAACGCGGCCGGCAGACCGGCGCTGGCGGCATTGTACGGAAAACAGGCGGTCAACCTGTTTCAGGCCGTTCGCGCCAACATCCTCGAGCTGGAGCCTCAGACACAGCGGGCCTACCTGCGCTCGAAGGAGGACGTCTATCGTGAGCTCGCCGATCTGCTGGTCACGGCCGGCCGACTGCCCGAAGCACAACAGGTTCTCGACTTCCTGAAGCAGGAAGAGCTGCGTGACTACGTTCGGCGGGACGCGGAAGGCGGCGGCGCGGCTGGGGCGACTCGAGCTCTCACCGTCAGAGGCCGCGTGGCAGCAGCGATACAACGAGATTGCCGATCGAGATCGTGGCCCTCGGGCGGGAACGCAGCAGGCTGTCCGGCCTGAGTCCCCGACTGCCGGAAGACGACGCACGGCTCGCACAGCTCGACGCCGACATGCGAGTCGCTGCGCGGGCCTACGAGATGTTCCTGGTGTCGCTGGCTGCGGAATTCGGGACCAGGCCTGACGCCGCTGGTCGCATCCATGACATCCGCGAAGAGCAAGGGCTCATGGCCCACCTTCGCAAACGGCCCGGCACGGTGGCGCTCTACACGATCGCGGGGCAACGACGCTACAGCGTGATCGTCATCACTCCCGACGTCATCAAAGCCGCCGAATTCCCCGTGTCCGCCGCAGACCTCGGACGCAAGGTGCTGGCGTTTCTCGAGGTGCTGAAGGATCCTCGCCGCGATCCGCTGCCTCTCGCCCGCGAGCTGTACAACATCATCGTGGCTCCCATTGCAAAGGACCTCGAGCAGGCCGGCGCGAAAACCTTGATGTGGTCGCTCGACGGAGTGCTGCGCTATCTTCCAATCACCGCACTCCACGACGGCCGTGGCTACCTCCTCGAACGTTATACGACCGCGGTCTACACGCCGGCCAGTAAAGACAGGCTGGGAGAAGTACCCCGGCGGTGGCAGACGGGCCTCGGGGTTGGCGTCTCAAAAGCGACGGAAGGCTTCGACCCGCTCCCCGCCGTTGTCGATGAGCTCCACAGCATCATCAGGGATGATCGGGCCGAGAATGCGGACGGTGGCGTCCTGCGCGGTCGGGTCCTGCTGGACGAGTCCTTTACTGAGGCCGCCTTGAGGGCCGAGCTGCGCCAGAGTCCGTCCGTCGTGCACGTCGCGACGCATTTTCAATTCCGCCCCGGAAACGAAACCGACTCCTTTCTGCTGCTCGGGGACGGTCGCCGGCTCACCGTCGCCGATCTCAAGCAGGAATTCGCGTTTTTTGTCGGCGTCGATCTGCTCACCCTGTCCGCGTGCAATACAGCCACGGGCGGCGCCGGCGCCACCGGCGAAGAGATTGAGAGCTTCGCTGCCCTGGCGCAGCAAAAGGGCGCGATATCCGTCATTGCCACCCTCTGGCCCGTGGCTGACCGAAGCACACGCGAGCTCATGGAGCGTTTCTACCGGGCGCGAAGCGGGTCGGATGCCATCTCGAAGGCGGATGCACTCCGGAATGCGCAGCTGTCCCTCTTGCGGGGTGAAACGACCTCTTCCAAGAACAGCACACGTCGCGGTCTGACAGGCGTGCGCACGGCTCCGACTGGTCTCCGCACTGCGGCCTACGAGCATCCGTAACCACCGGGCGCCGTTTCTCCTGATCGGAAACTGGCAGTAGGGGTGCCGGTTTCCGTGTTTTCCGCGGTGGTGATCCACTTCCCTGCCTCCTGCGCCTGTATGGGTGAGGAGGATAGGACAATGACACTCAACAAGACGGTGCGACAGATGGTGGCGGCGGTTCTGGTGCTGGGGACGTTGGTGGCGGGGCCGAGCGCGGCGTTTGCGCAGCTGAGCCCGCGGGTGAGCCGGGTGCTCGCGTTCGACACCGACACGTGGCGGGTCTGGGTGACGGCCGGCTACACGTATACAGTCATCGTCGACGGCGACGGCGACACGGACCTCGACCTCGTCGTCAGGGACCGCTTCGGCACGATCGGCCGCGACATCGACGAAACGGACTACTGCGTCGTGACGTTCCGCGCCCGGACGACCGGCTACATCGAGATCAACATCGAGAATCTCGGCCGGGTCTACAACGAATACGTCATCAGCGTCCGTTAAACGGCCCTCATCCCGCAGCTTCCAGCCGGTCCCGCCCGCCAGGGTGGGCCGGCTGGTGGCGTTTTTACCCAGCTTCCAGCTCCCAGCTAGCGCACCTGATCCGATCCGCGGCCTTCTGCGCCTGTAGGGGTGAGGAGAATGGCAATGACACGGTTTCTGAGACGGAAGGTGACGGCGGCGGCGGTGGCGGCGGCGATACTCGCAACCAGCACGCCCGCGGCGGCCGGTCCGGCGGCGAGGCGCGAGGCAGGCTGCCCGAACGTCTGGGTGGCGCAGGTGTTCCGGGGCTACCCGGTGCAGATCGTCATCCAGGGCGCGAACAGCCAGGACGAGCTCGAGCTCCTCATCGATGACGGGATTGGGCACCCGATTGCGAGCCTGCGGGTCTCGGCTCACTCTCGAACCGTCTCCTGGACGCCCCCGCTCAGCGGGATCGTGTGGATTCGCCTCCGCACCTTCGACACGGGGTCTCAGAACTACAGCCTCGAGATGATTGGCGGCCGTCTGCTGAGCGAAGGCGGCTGCGAAGGCCAGAGTTCAGAACGTCTCTGACGGTCTGCAGAGTCCTGCCGCCCGGAATCCCGCCTCAATCCCTCCAACATCCCTTCCACACAGCCTTCCAGAAAGTCGAGAGCGACCGGGCGCTCGTCGACTCTAGCCTTTGGGCTCAAGGCCCTGGGCTCTCTAGAGGTTCTGGGGCTCGAACCAGAGCCCAAAGCCCAAAGCCCCGGAAGATGATCCACTTCCGGACCGCCTGCGCCTGTAGGGGTGAGGAGGATAGGACAATGACACTGAACAAGCGGATTCGACAGACGGTGGCGGCGGTGCTGGTGCTGGGAAGTCTACTGGCGGGGCCGGGCGCGGCGTTCGCGCAGCTGAGCCCGCGGGTCAGCCGGGTGCTGGCCTCCGACACGGACACGTGGCGGATCTGGGTGACGGAAGGCTACACCTATACGGTCATCGTGGATGGCGACGGTGACACCGACCTGGATCTGTTCGTGAGAGATCGCTTCGGGCTCGTCGGCCGGGACATCGATGCGACCGACTACTGCGTCGTGACCTTCCGGGCCCGCACGACCGGATACATCGAGATCGCCATCGAGAATCTGGGCAGGGTCTACAACGAATACATCATCAGCGTGCGGTAAGCAGCCCTCATCCCGCAGCTACCAGCCGGTCCCGCTTGGAGAGAGGCGGGCCGGCTGGCGGCGTTCTTAGGTGGCTGCCACCTCACCCGGCGGCAGCTCAACGCGGCGGCGCGATCGGAATCGTGCGGCCGGTGAACGCGCCGCCCTTGACGCCTCCCAGCTTCGCGATCACGAGCTTGACCCAGTCGGTATTCGGGCGGCCGCGAGACGTCACATCGGAGACGATCGTCGGCTCCTCGCCGCTCGCCCAGACGACCTGCGAATCCCAGTCGATGGCGCGCGGTCCGGGAACGCCGCTGATCTCCGAGCTGAGGCGCTGACGATCGGCATCGCTCAACTCGTGCGGCAGCGCGACGAGCAGAATCGTCTGCGCGGGCGGCGGACCTGCAATCTCGAACGTCCAGTTCGTTTTCGCCAGTTGACTCTCGTCGAGGATCGAGGCGGCGCCCTCCGCGCCGAAGAGCACGAGATAGCGCGACCAGCGGTCGGGAGCCGTGGCCGATACGGCGAGCCGACTGGCGTTCAACGGAATCGGATCGCCGGGCTTCAGCATCTGCCGACGCCCGTTCACCACGGCATACAGCGTCAGCTCGGGACGAGTTGGCGTGGGACCGGCAGCCAGACGCTCGGTCACAATCTCGAGATCGCGTTCCGATTGCGGATCGCCCATCTCCGCGCGCAGGGTCACCGCGTTGTCCTTCGCCTCCCGGTACGCCTTGCGTGCTCCTTCGAAGTCGCGGGCACGAATCAGATCCCCGTACTGCACCAGGCCTGCGAGGAGATCGCGCCGCGCGCGCGCATCCGCGGCATCGCTCTTCAGCAGCTCGCGAAGCCTGTTGAGCGCATCGAGCACCTGACCCTCGGCCGCCTGACGATCGGTCATGCCCGTCACCGAGGCCTGCCGGAGGAGGCCGACCGCCAGGTTGCGGGCGATGCCAGGCTGCCGGTCGCCCGATTCGACCAGCGAGCGCAGCGTCGAGATCGCGGCGGCGTACTGCTCCTGCGCCTCGCGCCAGGCGCCCTGCTTCGCGCGCGCATCGGCGATGCGAAGGCGACTGAGCGCGATCAGCCGCTGGCGCTCGGGACTGTTGCCGTCGCGCTGGGACAGACTCTCCTCAATCCCCAGCGCTTTCTCGAAGCTCGTGAGCGCGTCCTGTGTCCTGCCCTGCGCCAGCGCAATGTCGCCGAGCGGACGATGGATGCCGGCTGCCAGGGTCGGATACCGGACATCGCCCGGATGGTCGCGAGCCAGACGATCGGTCAGCGCGAGCGCTTCCTCGAACGCCTTCGTCGCGTCGGCATAGGCCGCCTGCGCCGCCAGTACGTTGCCGGTGGACACGCGCGTGCGCGCGAGCGCAAACGCGAGATCCGCGGAACCCGGATCGGCCTGCCGCAGCTGGTCGAGAATCGTGCGGGCCTGCTCGTAATGCTCGAGGGCCTTCGGGCGCTCGCCGAGATTGGATCCGTTCGGGTTCCCCATCACGTCGCCCAGCCGGCGATAGCCTTCGGCGATGTCGAACATCAGCCGTGAATCGCCCGCGGCCTGCGCGCGCAGGCGGTTCAGGTACAGCGTGATGCTCTGCGCAATCGCCTGACGCGTTTCCGTCGTGCCGCGGACGCGCGCCAGCGACTCGTCGGCAGCGAACAGCAATCCCGCGAGCGCGCGCGAGGCCTCGAAACGCTCGGTGGCGAGCGCCTGTTCCCGGCGGGCAGTCCGCCACAGACCGATGACGCTGACGAGCGCCACGACCAGCGCCACGCCGGCGAGAGCGGCGAGCGCGGACTGGAGGCGATTCCGGCGGAGGAACTTGCCGGTCCGGTAGAACGCCGAGCCCCGCCGCGCCTCGACGGGATAGTGGTCGAGCCACGCGCGCAGGTCGCGCGAGAGATCGTCGACGCTGCCATATCGCTTGCGCGAGTCCGACTGAATCGACCTGAGGATGATGGCGTCGAGATCGGCGTCGACATCGTGCGGCGACACGGCCTGCCGGCCGGGAATGTTTTGCAGCTCGTCAGACGAGGCGACCAGGCTCGGTTTCTGGAACACGCCCTGATTCGTCGTGGTGACCTCGCCCACCGAGACCGACTGCGGACGGATGCCGGTCAGCAGCTCGTGGAGAATCACGCCGAGCGCGAACACGTCCATGCCGGTATGAACCGGCTCACCCTGCAGCTGTTCGGGGCTCGCGTACGCGGGCGTCGCGCGCTTGAGCAGCGGATTCGTCGGGAGGCTGGCCTCGAGCCCCGATCGCGTCAGCACCTTGGCGATGCCGAAGTCGAGCAGCTTCGGCGTGCCGTCCGTGTCGACGAGAATGTTGCCCGGCTTGAGATCGCGGTGGACGATCAGGTTGCGATGCGCGAGCGACACCGCCTCGCACACCTGCTGCAGCACTTTCACGCGCGCGCGGACGTCGAGCCCGTGCTTGTCGCAGTACGTGGTGATCGGCAGGCCGTCCACGTACTCCATCACGAAGTAGAAGCGCTGGTCCGGCAGCCGGCCGGCGTCGAGCAGCGTCGCGATGCACGGATGCTGCAGCGACGCGAGTATGCGGCACTCGTCCTCGAAGCGCGCGATCAGTTCATCGGTCGTCTCGCCGGGGCTGACCACTTTCACGGCCACGCTGCGCTCGAACGCGCCGTCCGCGCGGCTGGCGAGATACACGTGGCCCATGCCGCCGGCGCCCAGCAGCCGGAGGACGCGATACGGACCGACCAGCGCGCCAATCAGATCGCTCGGCGGCGGATCGTCTGACGCCGAGAACTCCCCCGGCTCGAGATCCTGGTACACCTCGAGGAGGTGCGCCACTTCCTTGAGCAGCGCGCCATCGTCCGCGCACGCGTTCCGCAGGAAGGCGTCCCGGGCGTGCGGCGGCTGCTCGAGCACGGCGCTGAAGACTTCCTGCACGCGGCCTGGGGCGTGTTGGGCCAATGTTCTACCTGCTTGAGGGGATGACCGAGTCTAGCACAAGGACACCGGCCTATAATGCCGGCGCCCCGAGGTGCGCATGCGACGAGACCCCGCCGACGTGACCCGGCTCCTTCAACGCTGGCGCGAAGGAGACGCGAACGCGGCCGACCAGCTGCTGGCTGCGACGTACGACGAGCTGCGGCGTCTTGCCCGGACCTTCTTTCGAAACGAGCGCAGCGACCATACCCTGCAGCCTACCGCGCTGGTCCACGAGGCGTATCTCCGGTTGTTCCGGGATCAGCCCGTCGATATTGAGACGCGCGAGGCCTTCTTTCGGCTTGTCGCGGCGCAGATGCGCCGGGAGCTGATCGATCACGCCCGGCGCCACCGCGCGGACAAGCGGGGGGGCGGGGCGGCCAAAGCGAACATCGACGACCTGGCAGAATTGATACCGGCCCCCGAGGGAACCTCCGTCGAGGAGCTGTTTGCGCAACTCGAGGAACTCCTGGCCCGTTTTGCCGTCGAATACTCACGGGCGGCGAAAGTCGTCCAGCTGCGGTTCTTCGCTAATCTCTCCAACGAAGCCGTCGCCGCGACACTGGGCCTGAGCACCGGCACAGTCAAGCGTGACTTCGCGTTTGCCAGGGCGTGGCTCGCACGCGAGCTGAGAAGCGCCTCGCGCTGACGCACGCGCGGTTACCTGAAAACTGTTGCGAGCCCGGTATCGGCCCGCTATACTGACCGCCCCGCAAACGCTGCGTAAAGTCCGGGAACGCGGGAGATCAACAACACATGACGCTGGGCAAGCTCTTGATTCTGGGGCTGACGGGCACGTGTGTCGTCACCGCGGCGACGCACGCACAGGCGCCAGCCGCGCGCTACGCGCTCCTCGTGGGCGTGTCCGAATACCCGCGGCTCGACGTCAGCGGCCCTCGATATCGTCTCGAGGGGCCGCCCAACGACGTCGCGCTGATGCGTCGCGTGCTCGAGGGCGATCCCTTCAAGTTCGAGCCCGCGAAAATTACGTCGCTCGCAGGATGGCCCACCAATCCCGATCTGCGCCCGACGAAGGCGAACATCAAGCGAGCCTTCGAGCGCATCACCGCGCAAGTCAAGAACGGCGATCAGGTCTTCGTGCTGATGGCCGGCCACGGCAGCCAGCAGCCCGCTGATGACGATCCCAGCGACGTCGAGCCCGACGGCCTCGACGAGATCTTCCTTCCGGCCGACGCCGCGGGCTGGAAAGGAGAGATCGGTCAAGTCGAGAACGCGATCGTGGACGACGAAGTGCGCGTGTGGGTGAACGATCTCCGCGCGAAGGGCGCTTTCGTGTGGATCGTGTTCGACTCGTGCCATTCCGGCACGATGGTCCGCGGCGCGCCGTCATCCGTCGAGCGCGAGCGTCAGATTCCCGTCGAGACCCTGATCCCGAAGGACGTCCTCGAGCGCGCGCGGACGAAGTCCACGGGAACCCGCGGTTCAGGACGCGATGCACCTCTGCTCGGACTCTCGGACGGCGCCGGCGAGCTCGCCGCGCTGTATGCCGCGCAGATGGGCGAGACGACGCCGGAGAAGCGTCTGCCGGACGCAAAGGGCCAGGTGCACGGCCTGTTCACGTACACGCTGGCGGACATCCTCGCGACGAGCTCTTCGCCGCTCACCTATCGCGAGCTGGCGAATCGCGTGCTCGAGCACTACCGCGCCGGGCAGCGCGTCGGGCCGACGCCGACGTTCGAAGGCGCGGGCCTCGATCGCGAAGTGCTGGGTCAGCGCACGTTCCCCGATCGTCCGCAGATGCTGCTGGGCGGTCCGGTTGAATCGGGATTCGAGCTGCGCGCCGGAAGCATCCACGGCCTGACGCCGGGCAGCATCCTCGAGGTCTTCCCGCCCGCGGGATCGGGCGGCGCCGATCGTCCGCTCGGACACGTCCAGGTCGTCTCGGCGAAGGCCACCACGGCGATCGTCACGCCGGTGGCGCACAACAACCTGCCGGCGCCCGCGGCGGATCGACTCGTCGACGGCGCACGCGCGCGCGTCGTGGAGTACGACTACGGCGATTCGCGGCTCCGCATCGCGCTGCAGGGTCGTGTCACCACGCGTGGCGGCGATGAATTCGAAGTCGTCAGGAGTGGCGCCGGTCCGGCGCCGCTCGAGCGCGCCGCCGGTACTCTGTCCGCGGGCTCGCAGGGACTCGCGGTACGCACCGATTCGGCGGAGGATGCCGAATGGTTCGTCCGCATCGTCGGTGAGGACGTCCTGCTCGTGCCGGCGTCGGGATGGACCCGCGACGCCTCGAAGGACGGCGCGGCCGCGTCCGTCCCGTCACAGTTCCGCATCGGCGCGGTCAACAGTCCCGATCTCGCCGCAAATCTGTCTCAGGCCGCGCAGAGAATCGCGCGCAGCCGTACGCTCATGCACCTGGCAGAGGGGCCCGCGCCCACGGGCGACGTCAACCTCGAGCTGAAGCTGGTGCGCTATCCCAACGAAACCTCCACAGCCGGACGGGAGCTGACGTACGAAACCGGCGGCCCGCGGCTCGTGGTCGGCGAATGGGTCGCGTTTCAGATGACGAACAAGGGAACGGTTCCCCTCGACGTCACGCTGCTCTTCATCGACAGCGGCTACGGCATCCAGGCCCTGTATCCGATGGCGGATCAGGAAATCGACAATCGCATCCAGCCCGGACAGCAGGCCAGCACGTCGCGGTTCGAGGTGGACGCGAAAACGCTCGGAGTAGAGCAGGTCGTCGCCATCGGCGTGCCGGGGGGCGTGGGACCGCGCACGTCGTTCGCCGTGCTGGCCCAGCCATCACTCGATGCCCTGAAGACGCGGAGCGGCGCGCGATCGGCGCTCATGGACCTGCTCGAACGCAGCATGTATGGCGGCCAGACCAGGAGCGGCAGCCTGCGCATCGGTGGCGGCCTCCGTCACGTCGTCCGGATGATTTCGTGGCAGACGGTATCCCGCTGAGTCGAGTTGCGCCTGGACGATCGGAGTGCGGCAGATCACGCAGAACTCTCACACCAAAGGAGCGAGACCATGAGACGAACTCTGGCAATGAGTGCGGTGTCCATGGCCCTGGCCATGGCCGTCGGGCTGGCGATGTCGGTCAGGGCGGAGATGCCGCAGGCCGAAGCGAAGCCCGATCAGACATCCCGTAAGGAAACCGGGCGCGGGACCGGCGCGGATCCCAACGTCAAGTCGGACACCGGGGTCAACACCAAGGGGCAGCCCGTGGGGATACCGGGGCCCGAGGCGAAGACCGGCGAAAAACCTCGCGGCCAGGCCGGGATTTGCGAGGTCACGTTCGACAACTACACCAACCTCTGGGTCAAGACGTATGTCGACGGTGAGTTCACCGGCGTGATGCGGCCGTGGGGCAGGCTCACCGCGTACGCGATCTCCGGCCGCACGATCCTCTACGCGCGCGCGGACTATCAAGGCGGCGGCTTCGACTCCTGGGGTCCCACCACCGTCCAGTGCGGACGCAGCTTCCTCTGGAGATTGAATCCCTAGTTCGGTTGTCGGTTTTCGGTTGTCGGTTTTGGGTTTTCGGTTCGGTTATCGGTTGTCGGTTATCGGTTATCGGTTCGAACGGGCGTGGGGGGCACCTCGGTCCACGAGGTGCTCTCGCGTCTCAGCTCTTCGTGCTTTGTCGGTCTCTCCGGTTCTTGGCGATGCCGATCGCGAGGCACACAAAGCCGAGAAGCAGGAAGGCGCTGTTACGAGCCGCGCCGATGGTAAAGCACAAAAGGGCCAGAGCAATGAACGGCATCCCGCTTCGCATAGCCTCTCCTTGATGTCTGGTCTACTTCGCGCGGGCCAGCGATTCGACGATGTCGTAGTGGAAGCGGACGAAGCGATGCAGCTCGCGTTCGAGAATGCGTTCCTGGTCGCTGTGCGCACCGAAGCCTTTCGGACCATCCTCCGTGTCCGTCGCGGGCCCGATGCCGTAGCACGCCATTCCCTTCATGCGCAGGTACGCCATGTCGGTCGCGCCGGTGCTCATCGTCGGCAGCGTCACCGTCTGATAGTGCCGCGTGACGGCGGCCTCGATCGTCTTGAAGCCCTCGGTGTCGAGCCGGGCGCTGCCGGTGGACGGCCGGACGTCACGGCTGGCCCAGGCGGCTTCGACGGCCGGATCGTCGATCACCTTCCGCAGCTCGTTCAGGAACACCTCGGGATCGTCGTCGGGGTGCGCGCGGACGTCGAGTGACGCTTTGGCTTCCGACGGGATCACGTTGATCCGGTAGCCGCCCTGGATCATGTTGGGCGAGACCGACGTGCGCAGCATCGATGCGTGACGGGGCTCGCGGTCGGCAAAAAAGTCGTCGGCCGCCGCGACGACCGCTGCGTCAGCGCTGATGACGTCGAGATAGCGTCTGGCGTCTTCGGGGCTCGAGATCGTCGCGAGCCGCTTGAAGTACGTGCGCGTGGTGTCGTTGAGCCGAATCTTCGATCGCCAGGCGCCGATCTTCGCGACGGCCGCCGCCAGGTGGACGACGGCATTCGACTTGAGCGGCACGGAGCCGTGGCCCGCCACACCGCGCGCCGTCAGCTCGACGCGCCGCGGGATCTTCTCGAGCGTCTGCACGGACGCGAACTTCACCTGCCCGCCCACGCGCGTGACGCCGCCGCCCTCCGCCAGGCAATACTCGGCGTCGATCTGCGGGAACTGCTGGTTGACCATGAACTGAATGCCGAGGCGCGACGATCCTTCTTCTCCGGCCTCGGCGAGGAAGATGACGTCGCGATCGAGCGCGACGTTCTGCCGCTTCAGCATGAGCATGACCATCAGGGCGGCGACGACGTTGTCCTTGTCGTCGACCGTGCCGCGTCCGTAGACGTATCCGCCGTCGAGCGTGGCGCTGAACGGCGGGTGCGTCCATTTCTTCGGGTCGACGTTGACGACATCCGTGTGGCCCATGATGAGGAGCGGCCGCCGCGCGCCGCTGCCTTTCAGCCGCGCCACGAGGTTCGGCCGGCCCGCCTCCATGGCGAACGTCTGGATCGGAATCCCCGCTGCCTCGAGCACCTTCTTGAGATAGTCGACGGCCGGCTGTTCGTTCCCGGGCGGATCGCTCGTGTCCGCGCGGACGAGCGCCTGAAAATGCTGCAGGGTCTCGGCCTCGGCGCGTGCCCAGTCTGGTTGTTGGCCACGACCCGCCGTGGCCGGCAGAAACGTGGCGAGCGAAGCAAGAAGGAGGGCTAAGCTACGCATGGCGCGCATCGTAACATGGCGCCTCGCAGCCACAAGAAGCAGACCAGAACGAGGAGGGTCGTGGCACGCGGAGCACGATCACGTCCGGCGCGGGTTCGTTCGCTCGTGACGAAGGTCCGCAAGGCCAAGCGGGATCTGGCCGCGGCGCGAGTCGAACTGGCGAAGCTCACGGTTCCCGCGGGTCCGGCTGTGCTCGTCGATCGCGGCTGGTCTCGGCTGATTGCCGACCTGCGCCGGCGAGCCGCGCGGCTCAAGGCCCGACCAGGGGTCGTCGGCGTCGGCATCGGCATCGCGCGGATGAGGAAGACGCGGCGCCGAACACCCTGCCTGACGATCTACGTCCGCGGACGCCAGTCCACTCCGGGCCGCCGCGGATTCCCCTCCTCCATCACCGTCAGCGGCACGCGCGTCCTGCTCGACGTTCGGCCGGCCGGCACGCTCGAGCCCCAGGCCTTCGTCGGACAGAGCCTCAGCACGACGACCGACGGCATCACGCGGACAGGGACGATCGGGGCGCGAGCGATCGATGCGCAGGGAAACGCGGTCATCGTGACCGCGATGCACGTGACCGGACTGAAGTCTTTCCCGGCGCGCGGCGTCGGCGCCGTGTCCGTCTCGATCCCCAGCCGCACCGAGATGGCGCGGGCGGTGGCCGCGGGCGATCTCGTCATCGGGTCGACGAACGGCATCGATGCGGCGCTCTTCACGATCCGGTCATCGGTAATAGATGTGATTCCCGAGATCGGCCGCGTCATGGGATGGCGTCCCCTGCTCGTGCCCGGCGACGTCGGCACCAAGGTGCGGATGTTCGGCGCGGTGTCGCGAAAGCTGATGGATGGCGTCATCGAGCAGCCGTTCGTCGAGCTGCCGGGCCTGAACCTCGACGCCGGGATCGTGGTCCGCGGCTTCGATTCCGTCAGCGGCGATTCCGGGGCGGCGCTGGTCGATTCCGAAAACCTCGTCCTGGGGTTTCTCGTCGGACGCATCGCCGACGAGCGGCGTGTGTTCTGCCCCGCCGGCCTCGTGCTCAGGCGACTCGGGTGCGACATTCCAACCGTCGCGTGACTCAGGAGGATGAAACACATGCGCGTCGCTCTTCGGTCGATTCTCTTCCTGCTCGTGTCCGCGTCGGCGTACGCACAACAGACCGTGACGATTCAGTTGGCGACGGCTGGCGGAAAAGTCGCCGTCACCCCGGACACGCGGCCCAAATCCGTCGCGCGCGGCAGCGTGCTCTCCGTCGTGTGCGACGCGGCCGTGGACTGCACCAAAGTGCGCCTCATGGCCGACGGTGCCGTCGAGCTCGAGGGAACGTCGAAAGGTCCCGGGACACGTTCTTTCAGCGTGACGTCCGGCACGAAGGTGCTCGAGATCCTGATCGGCGCGGACAAGATCGACGAGTTTCCGCTGGAGGCGGCCGGCGCCGAAACACCGGCCGGGCAGACCGTCCGGTGCGAGCCGCTCGTGGTCGGCCAAACCTACGATCGGGCGGCCAATCGCGCGACCTTCGTCGTCAGCCACTTCGGAGACATCTGGGCGCATCCCAGTGAACAAGTGGATGAGAACGACGAAGTCGTCGTCATCGTGCGGGCGCCGGCGGACCTCATCCCCAACCTGAAAGTGCGGCGCACCTCCACGACGCGGACCGTCGGCGGCATCACGATTCTCGGCGCGGCCGAGGCGATTCAGCTGCAGTCGCGGGTCGAGGAGTGCGCGGAGAAGCGCGTCGTCCTGAGCGACTTCGCGCCGGGCATCGGCCAGGTGCAGATCTCGCTGCAGCCGGCGGAGAAGGAAATCCCGGTCGGCACGTTCGAGTTTTCCGTCGCCGCGCTGTACGACGGCTACCTGTCATTCGCCGCGGTCTACAGCGACTCGATCTCGCGCACCTACAAGCTGGCTCCCGTTGGCAACGATGAGATCATCGTGCCCGGCGAGGCGACCGGTCCCGGCGATCGCGAGATCCGGTACGCCGTGTTCTACACGCCGTTTCTCTGGGCCAAACGGGAAATCGTCAAGGGGCCCGAACACTGGTATCACCGCCTGAACCCGACGTTCGGCCTGACGATCAGCGAGCTGGCCGAGCATTTCCTCACCGGCATTTCGTTCGACTATGGAGGGTTCGTGATCGTCGGCGGCGTGATGGCCTCGCGCCAGACCATCCTGAGCCCCGATTCCGGATTGTCGGTCGGGGATGCGTTCTCCGGGAGCGAGAGCGAGATCCCGACGGCGAAGGACTGGACGTTCAAGGGTTACGTCGGAGGCGGTATCGATTTCCGCGCCGTCGTGTCGCTGATGAAGGCTGCCGCCGGAGCGGGCAAGATCGGAAAGTAGTGTCCGGCTTCAGCCGGACCGTGTGGTAGCGATCAGGCCGTCAACGGCTTCTGCAGCACCGCGATCGAGCGGACGGGCGAGGTCACGATCCGCCGGCGGCCGAACTCGAATTCCATCTGCAGCCCGATGATGATGCCGAGGCGTTTGAGGAAGCTTCCACCAGCAGTGCTGCCGGCGAGGCGCGCCGCCGTCCACTCGGGAAAATATCGTCCGCCGCGGACCTGCACTTCGCCCGTCCTGTCGACGACGACCAGCTCGTACAGCGTGTTCTGGGTGCAGACCTGGACCTGCTGGAATTCTTCGAGTGCGGGAAGGTGAACGCCCTGGCTCCAGTCACGCGCGAGCCACGCGTCGAGGGTGGCCGCCACACGAGGACGCTCGGTCCGTGTGGGGGTCCGTCGCCTGGCACGCGTCGTCGACGAGTGTGACTTGAGGTTCATCGGCGCGTCTGCAGAACCGAAAGCCAGTGAAGTACGACGTTGAACTGCTCCTGGGGAACTACGCCTTCGCCGCGGACCACGACGAACGACTTGCCGTCGGCGGACACATCATAATTGCGGGCGCCCTCGATTGTCTCGTAACGCGCTTCGAAAACCGGCTGAGGCCTGGCCGAACGGAACTCAGGGGTGGTCGTGACCTGAACCGCGAGGAGCTGGTCGCCCCGGCGGAAAAACAGCTCGGTGCCGTCCACCGACCATGACGGTTCCGTACCGCCGTCGGTCGAGATCGGCCACTTCGCGCCGGGCCCCGGGAAGGGTTGCACGTACACTTCGCTTCGCCCTGATTCATCGGACACGTACGCAAGCCACTTGCCATCCGGAGAGAACGCCGGCACCGACTCATCGAAGGGCGTCATCAAGAAGGGCGCCGGATCGTCACCTTTTTTCAGCACCCAGATATCGCGCTCCGCGCTCGGTTTCCGCTCGTCGAATGCGAGGTACTGGCCATCGGGCGACCAGGACATCGGGAGGTGCGGATAGGCTGAGGTGAACAGCGGCATCGTGCCGGGCAGCAGGCCGGCCAATGCGCGGGACAGCCCGGCCGCCTGCTCGCCGGTCCCGCTGGGAATCAAGGCTTCCGCGTCGCCACCGCTGAGGCTCGCGGAATAAAGGCCGACGCCGCCGGAGCGCGCGGCCTGGAACGTGATCCGCTGACCATCGGAGGACCAGACCGGGTATTTGTTGACGCCGCCGGACGTCAGGCGCGTTCGCGTGTCGCGCTGAACGTCGTAGATCCAGATGTCCGAGCCGGTCTCGGAGTCGATCGCGACCGCGACCCGCCGTCCGTCGCGGGACAACCGGGGATGCGTGTAGGACGCGCGCGTCTGCGACAGGAGCGTCGCTTTGCCGTTCCGCTCCACGAGCACCAGCGCGCGCACGGGCAACGTCGACGGTCTGGGAATGTAAGCCAGTGTCCCGCTGTGCGACACGGCGAACGCGACGCCGCCGGACGGATCCGTATCGAGGCGCTCGAGCAGCGGGATCGGCGAGCCGGTGATGCCGCGGACCGGATCGAACGGCACGGCGACGAGGCCGCCGCCCTGCGCGTAGAGCACATGTCCCGATTGGAGGTACTGGGCGCCGGCGCCGCCGGTTCCCGGCTGGCTCAGCGCGCGCGACTGCTTGGTCGCGAGCGTCAGTTGGGCCAGGTGCCAGCCACGATCGGTCGTGACCCCGTAGAGCACGTCGCCGTTCGGGAGGCGCTGCGGATACGCGTGCTGCAGCTCACCCGCCGCGGCGTCGACGGTCGTCAGCCGTTCGGGCGCCCCGCCGCCGGCCGGCACGCGCCACAATCCGCCCGGCGAGGCTGCCGTCGCGAAAATGATCGAGTCGTCCTGCCCCCAGCTGCTGCTCCACACGGCCGGCGCGTCGCAGATCTTCAGCGCGGCTCCGCCGTCCACCGACACGCGCTGCAGCGTGCCGTTTGCGTAGAAGCCCACCCACCGGCCGTCGGGCGAGAAAAACGGCGCGACGCCGCCCTCGGTGCCAGGCACCACTTCGGGCTCGAACCGGTCGAACGGGCGCATGTACAGCTGCGTGCGTCCTTCGCGCTGTTTCGCGACGTACACGAGGCGCGAGCCGTCGGCAGACAGCGTCAACGGCGGCGAGCCGCCGCGCTCCACCTGTTGTCCCGACGGCAGCGGCACGGTGAGGCGAACGGAGCTCTCCGAGGACGGTCCAGCCCTGCCCGCCCACAACCCGACCGCGACCGCAGCGAGGACGATCAGCACGGCGCCCCCGCCGGTGAGCACCGTGCGCTTGACCGGAATGCGCCACGACTCATGGCCGGGAACCGGCACGACGAGCCGCGCGCTCTCGACCATCGCGTCGTCGATCTCGAGCCCGGCGTCCGCGATGTCGTGGAGGCGTGTCTGCGGATCCTTCTTGAGGCACCGTTTGATCAGCCGCTGAACGGCGACGGGCGCGGACGACAGCGAGCGCCAGTCCGGCTCCTCGCGCAGCACGGCGGCGAGCGTGTCGGAGACCGTTTCGGACGCGAACGGCGGCCTGCCGGTGATCGCCTCGTAGAACATGCAGCCGAACGCCCAGATGTCTGTGCGGCGATCGAGTGACTTGCCGCGCACGTGTTCCGGGCTCATGTACGCGGCGGTGCCGAGGATCATCCCGCGCTGCGTGGTCGTCGTGAACATCGCGGCGTTCGACGACGGTTTCGATTCGTCGGTCTCGAACGCCTTCGCGAGCCCGAAGTCGAGGACCTTCACGCGCCCTTCCGGCGTCACCTTGACGTTGGACGGCTTGAGATCCCGGTGGATGATGCCGCGCTCGTGCGCCGCCTCGAGCGCCTGCGCGATCTGCTTGAAGATGGGCAGCGTGTCGTCGGGCGGCATCGGTCCGGTGGCGATCTTCTCCGCCAGCGTCAGTCCCGGCACCAGCTCCATCTCGAGCAGCGTCGAATCGCCGCACTCTTCGAGCCCGTGCAGCGTCGCGATGTTCGGGTGATTGAGCGAGGCGAGCACGCGGGCTTCGCGCTCGAACCGGCTGCGATACTCGGGATTGTCGGACGTCATCTCGTGAAGCACCTTGACGGCGACTTCACGGCCGAGCCTCACGTGCTCGGCTTTATACACCTCTCCCATGCCGCCCGCGCCGAGCGACGAGATGATCTTGTAGGGGCCGACCGACGTACCCGGAGTCAGGCGCAACCGTTTACCCTGCTGCGGATTATACCGCTCCAGGAGTCGTGTTAGAGTGGCCGCCGGGATGTCTATCGGCAGGATCGGACTCGCGGTGTTGTGGCTGGCGTACGCACAAGGCGTGCCCTCCCAGCCTTCCTCTGCGACGACGATCCCGCAAGCCGGTCAGCTGGAGGGCATCGCCAAGGATCTGCTGCAGCAGTACGCCGCGGCCTATGCGGCGCTGGATGCGGACAAGGTCAAGAAAGTCCAGCCCTCGATGGACGTGGACGGACTCAGAAAAGCGTTTCTCCAGATGCGGGCGCTGGAAATCACCATCGACAACATCCGCGTGCTGTCCTCGGACGGGACGATCGCGCGCGTGAGTTGCCGGGTGATGCAGACGATGACGCCCGAAGGTCGGGTCCAGGCAGGCGCCAGCGACGGTGACACGCGTGTTTCGGTTGCGGAAGCAGGAGGCAGTATGGGTGATCGACGGGTACGAACGCTGATTGGCATCGCCGTGATCGTCCTCGCAGGCGCGCGCGGCGCGGCCGCGCAGGCGCCAAACGAGTCGTCGCTCTCGGCGCTGCTGACAGAGCTGATCCTGCGCGACATCACGCTCCCGACGCCCCAGGCGGCAGGGTTGTCGCATTCCGCGCACTTCAGCCCGTTCACCGCGGGCGAGCTCACGAATCCGGCGGTCTCCATCGTCGAAGGTTTCAACAAGCAGCTGCTGGTGCAGCTCTCGACGTTCCCGATCGGATCGTCCGCCGGCGGGTTCAGCTACCAGTTCGATCCCGCGCTCGGTACGTTCAAGCGCGCCAGCACCAGCTTCGGACCCCTGTTTGCCGAGCGCGCCCAGACGATCGGCCGCGGCCGGCTCAGCGGCGGCTTCAACTATCAGCACACGCGCTATGACACCTTCGAAGGCGTCAACCTCGACGACGGCTCGATCAAGTTCTACCTGCGCCACCAGGAATGCTGCACCACCGGAGGCAACCCGGTTCCGCCGTTCTTTGGCGTCGTCGAGACAGCCGGACGGCACGCGATTGAATCCCTTCTTCGAAGGTGACGTGATTCAAGCCGCCCTGTCGCTCAACGTCACGACGGACACGTTCGCGCTGTTTGCGAATTACGGCCTCACCGATCGCTGGGATGTCGGCCTCGCGGTGCCGTTCGTCAGGGTGGACCTGGAGGCGAGCGTCCTGGCGACGATCGAGCGGCTCGCGACCGGGACGAACACGAATATCCACTCGTTCGCGGGCGGCAACCCGAACGAGACGATCGTCAACCGCAACGGAGATGCGACGGGACTCGGCGACATCGCGTTGCGCACGAAGCTCAGGGTGTTCGACCTGCCGGCCGGCGGCATCGCGGCCGGCGCGGAATACCGCGCGCCGACCGGCAACGAGCAGGACCTGCTCGGGGCCGCGTCACAGTTCAAGCTCCTCTTCATCGAATCGAGCGGCACGAGCCGGTTCACCCATCACATCAACCTCGGGTACACGTTCTCGGGCAACCTCGACCTGGAGACGTCGCCTCTCATCTCGGACGAATTCCCGGACGAGTTCAACTATGCGGTCGGCGTGGAGTTCGTCGCCGAGCCGCGCGTCACCATCGTCGGCGACATCGTCGGGCGCACGCTGCGCGATGCCGGACGGCTGGACCTCGTGCCCAAGACGTTTACGTTCGTGACGCAGGGCGCCACGTCGCCGTCTACGATGGCGTTCGACGAGTTCGAAGCACGCGCGGGCAACCTGAACCTCGTCTTCGGGACCGTGGGCGTCAAGGTGAATCCCAAGGGGAACATGCTGTTCTCGGCCAGCGTGCTCTTTCCGCTCACCGACGCGGGCCTGAAGAGCCGGATTACGACGGTCTTCGGCATGGACTACGCGTTCTGATCCAGCGCTCGGCGCTCGGGGCTCGGGGCTCGGTGGCGTACGGTCCGCCAACGCCGCCGGTGCGCACACCGAACGCTCGACCGGCCTGGTCGTCTCGGGCCTCCCGCTTCGCGCCGTGGAAAAACAGGCCCTCGCCGCGTGCCTTGACGGTCGCGTCGGCGGCCGGGGTGATCCGGGCGCCGGTAAAGCATCGGTTGGGCGGCCGGGCCACTCGACCGCTGGTGGCGAAACCGCGCCGCCGACGATCGGGACCGCTCCGGGCCTGTTTTACGGCCTGACGCTGATCACGGCGCTCAAGGTCGGCCCGAGCCGACCAGCCCGTTCAAGCGTTCGGCGTCCCTGGCTAGCGACGCATGGCGTTCATGCCGCCGGCGCACGTCGGCCGGATCGAGCGACCTCTGAGCGACACGATCACCGCAGCCCGTAAAATGGCCTCGGAGCGCCACCGATCGGCGTCGGCGCCGTTTCGCCTCCAGCGCCCGCGCAACCCCGCTGCCCAACCGATGCTTTACCGGCCCGCGGGTCACCCGAGCCGACGCCGCCCTCGTCAGCACGCGCGCGGAGAGGGCATTTTTCCGTGTCGCGAAGCGGGAGCCTCGAGCCGGCCGACGTGCGCCGGCGGCGTGCGCCGACTGTACTGTTACCGCGGCAAAGCCGGCGGCCAGCGGCGACCAGCCCGGCTCCGGTCACCTGCTGCCACGAGGCGCCCGGCCCTCCCAGGCGCCATTCGTCCCGACGCTGCGCCCGGGGCGCGCCTCGACGGACTAGGATCGCGGAATGCAGACCCTGTGGCAGGACTTTCGGTACGCGCTGCGCACGCTCGGCGGATCGCCCGGCTTCGCGCTGATTGCGCTCCTGACCCTCGCGCTCGGGATCGGCGCAACGACCGCGATCTTCAGCGCCGTGAACGCGGTGCTGCTGCGTCCGCTGCCGTACCGCGACTCCGGCCGGCTCGTGCTGATCTGGAATCGCATGGTCAGCACCAATTTTCCGCACGCGCCCGTCGCCGCGCCGGACGTCGTGGACTTCCGCACGCAGGCGACGTCGTTCGAAGCGATCGCCGTGTCCAACAACGTGCCGGAAGTCGCGCTCACCGGCGAGGGCGACCCGGAACAGATCCGCATGGCGGGCGTGAGCGGGAACTTCTTCTCGACGCTCGGCGTCTCGCCGTTCATCGGCCGCGACTTCACGGCAGAGGACGATCCCGCGATCACCCCCGGGCCGCCGCAAGCGGGCGCGCCCCCGCTGCCGCCGGCGGCGACGATTCTCAGCTACGAGCTCTGGCAGCGCCGCTTCGGCGGCGACGTCAACATCATCGACCGGACGATCACGATCGACGATCGGCCGCAGGTCGTGGTCGGCGTGATGCCGCGCGGGTTCAGGGTGCTGATGCCCGCGACGGCCGGCATGCCGGGAACGATCGACGCCTGGACGCCGCTGCGCCTCGAACTCTCGCGCCTGCCGCGAGACAACCAGTGGCTGCGCGTCGTCGGACGGTTGAAGCCCGACGTCACGGTGGCGCAGGCACAGGAGGAAATGAACCGCATCGCCGAGCGCCAGCGCGAGCAGTTCCAGTTTCACCGCAACATGGGCACGCACGTCGATCTCTTCCCGATGCAGGCGGACATCGTCAATCACGTGCGCCCGACGCTGCTGGCGCTGCTCGGGACGGTAGTCTTCGTGCTGCTCATCGCGTGCGCGAACGTGGCGAACCTGCTGCTCGCGCGGGCTTCGTCCAGGCGACGCGAGATGGCGATCCGCGCGGCGCTGGGCGCTGGGCCCGCCCGTATCGTGCGCCAGATGCTGACGGAAGGCCTCGTCCTCGCGATTGGCGGAGGCCTCGCCGGGCTCGTGCTCGCGCGTGCAGGCATCGAGGCGCTGGTAGCGCTCAAGCCGGCGGATCTGCCACGCGCCGACGGCATCGCCATCGACGGGACCGTCCTCGGCTTCACGTTGATCGTGTCGGTACTGGCCGCGCTGACGTTTGCCGCCGGCCCCGCCATGGCCGTGATCGCACCGGTCACCGACCTCCTGAACGATCGCAACACCGGCCGCCGCCGCAGCAGCTTCGGCGGTGCGTTCGTGGTCGTCGAAGTGGCGCTGTCGCTCGTGCTGCTCATCGGCGCCGGCCTGATGATCCGGAGCTTCCAGCAGCTCGCGCGCGTCGAGCCGGGGTTCCAGGCGCAACACGTCCTGACGCTCAACCTGTCGCTTCCGTTTCCGCGATACCCGGAGCCCGAAGCCCGCTCGAGGTTCTTCGAGCAGGTCGAGTCACGCATCCAGGCGCTGCCCGGCGTCGAGCATGTCGGCGGCGTGTTTCCGATGCCACTGGGCGGCCGGCTGTGGACCGGTCCCTACGGGAAGGCGACCGATCCGGCCGACGCGTGGACGAAGAACGAAGCGAACTACCGGACCATCACGCCCGGGGACTTCGCCGCCATGCGGACGCGGCTGCTGCAGGGCCGCAGCTTCACGCCCGCCGAGAATCGCGAGAATTCCGAGGTGGTCGTCATCGATCGCCGGCTGGCCGAGCGCCTCTGGCCCGGAGCGAACCCGGTCGGCGAGCTGCTCGGCGTCGATCTCTTCGGGACGCGGACGATGCGCCGCGTGATCGGCGTGGTGGAACACATCCGCCACGAGACGATCGCGGCGGACAGCCGCGAGACCGTTTACATTCCGCACCGCGCGTTCCCGTTCCCGCCGTTGACGCTTGCGGTCAAGACGGCAGTCGACCCCGCATCCCTGACCGAAGCCATCGTGCGGGAGGTGCACGCCATCGACCCGAAGCTGGCGGTCTACGGCATCAGGACGCTGGACACCTATGTCGAGCGATCGCTGGCGCCCACGCGCTTCGCGATGACGCTGATGGGCGCGTTCGCGATCGTCGCCGTGATGCTCGCCGCGATCGGCCTGTATGGTGTCCTCTCGTACACGGTCGGTCAGCGAACGCACGAGATCGGCGTGCGGATGGCCCTCGGCGCCGCGCGCCACACCGTGCTGGAGATGATCGTCGGCCGCGGCATAGGACTGGCCGCGCTCGGCATCGGGATCGGCGCGATAGCGGCGCTCGGCCTGACGAAGGCCATCGCCGACCTGCTGTACGACGTCTCGCCCACGGACCCCGTCACGTTCGCCGCCGTCGCCGCGTTCCTGTTTGCGGTCGTGCTCCTGGCGTGCCTCGTGCCCGCCTACCGGGCCACGCGGGTCGATCCCCTGGTGTCGATGCGGACTGAGTGAAGTCCCCGAGACTCCCCACAAATCACCGCCGCAGAGGTCAGCGCGAGCGTCGGCCGGCAGACCAAGCACGCACAACGCTGCCAGGACCAAAGGGTATCGTGTCTTCCTCATTGTGCCCTCATCGGTCGGCTAACGGCGTCGGAGGAAAGTCGAACACCGTCCCCCCCCTGGTATCGTTTGCGTCACGCTGAACGGCGCGCCACGACAAGTCTGGTAGGGCGCGCACCAGCTCTGCGCGAGCGTCAAGGACCAGCTCGGCAAGCTGTTGGCGAGCCGCTAGCGAAAAACGTCCCTCTGCGACGAACAAAGATCTGAGGGCATCCACCTTCGCAGTCGTACGAGTCGCTAGAGCGAGCACAAGCTGAATATCCGAGACGGGCATCGGCATGTGGTGCCGCTGCTGCACGACGAGATACTCTTTAGCGAATGTATCGGCGTCCGTCATGTACTCACGCGCGGCATGAGCTGTGAACCTGAAGTGGGCCTCCCAGTAGATCGAATCCGGGATAAGATCGGGACGTAAACTGCCAGTGACCGATGCTTGGCACCTCCGGCTGCCCGCGGCATCGGAAGCGACGCTACCGATACGCCCCAAGCTGTACGTTGCGCCGGCTCGCGCTCGCTGTACCCATGCACTGACCTTCTTGTAGTCTGGCAGCGTCAGATCTCTGATGAGTCCGTCACGACCCTCCAGCGAGGCTTCGGCGAGAGCCGCGTCGGTCTGAGACGGAGGGCGGTACTTGAAATGTGAAACCGTCGTTGCCGCCACTGCTCTGTCTCCGCGCTGGAGCTGCACGATTTTCGAGAGTGTTCGGGCCGTAACGGACTCGATCTGCAGGAAAGCCTTGGCCTCGACTTGAAGCTCCTCGGCGAGCCGCTGCGGGCTCTTGCCAGAGCCAGCCGCATCCCAGAGTGCACGCCACGCCAGACCGTCTGGGACGAGCTCCGGGAACTGGCTTCCATCCAGCGTCGCAACGCACGGTTCCGCTACGCCACGCGGGTTCACGCTTGCTCTCATCGCGCCGAACTGGAGTAGAACTGAGAAAACAGCTAGCGACAACAAACCCGGCCCGCTCAGGAATCTGCCATGTCGCCGGCACGAGGTTGACATCCGCTCGGTCACGTGGCTCATGCGACCCCCCGTGCCTCAAAGCGATCGGTGATCGGCCCTACGCACGAATGAGGATGAGAGAACTGCCCAGTTAGAATGGATCTGCGGGCACGGAAGTGGCGTGTGCCCCGAGAAGCGAAGGGGATTGTTGAAGCGGTCGACCTGAGAAATCGGACCGTTCACCTGAATTTCCCGGTGCGCAGCCGATGCGAAGATACCCGCCCCGATGAGGTCTGTCAAGTGAAGATCTTTGTCAAACGCGCGTCACTCCTCGTTCGGCGCGATGACCTACGAACCTCCGACGCCTCCGACTCCACACCCTCATTGAAGGGGTGCCGCGCGACGACCGCTATCGCTCACCCCGACCGGTGCCCAAGGCGCCGGGTTCTATGCCCGCCTCAACACGCGAGCCCACCGACCGGCCTACTCGCCCAGCCTCGAGGCGACGCTCCGTGCCTCCCGCCCATTCGATCGGGTTGATGCGGCCACGCCAATTTCTTGCAGGAAGCCAAACTTGCTGCCTGAGAACTCTGACTCAATCACTCCACAATTCCCTGGTGCAAGACTGCTAGTGCCGCGCGAAGAACTGCAGCACGGCCTTGTTGAAGTCCACCGGGTTGTCGAAGGTCATCGCGTGCCCGGCTTTCGGGATGACCTGCAGCCGGCTCCCGGCAATGCACTTCACGACGGCGCTGTTGGTCGCCGTGAAGAACGGCGGCGTGTTCGCGCCGCCCACGACGAGCGTCGGAGCCTTGATCTTGCTCAGCATCTCGCAGGACACGGTCGGCTCGGACGAGGCGAAGAGCACCGGCAGCGTCCTGGCGTTGTCGAGCAGGATCTCCCGAAACGCGGCCGGCAGTTTGTCGAAGCTTCCCGGACCCTGATTCGTCACGAGCTCTGCGAGAAGCCTGGTCGCGCCGACCGCATCTCCTTTTTGCACGGCGGCGAACATCGGCTCGGCGCCCTTGTTCCACGCGTCGAGCGCGGCTTTGTCCGCCGGTTTGTCGGCCAGCAGCGCGAAGAGCGCCGGTTCGGCAAGCGTCAGCGTGCGGACGAGCTTCGGACGATCGAGGGCGACGAGCGCGGCGATCAACCCCCCGTAGGAGAGGCCCACGAGATGCACCGGGCCCGTCTTCAACCCGGCGATGAGATCGGCGAGATCCGAGGCGTGCGTCGTAGCCGAGTAGCTCTTCCCGTCATCGGGCCAGGCCCCGAGGCCGTGGTAACGAAACGTATATGAGATGAACCGGTGGCGTTCTGCCATCGCTTGACGCTGCGGGTCCCACAATCGCAGATCGGTGACCGCACCGTGCGCGAACACGACCGCGGTGCCCTTGCCTTCGTCGACGTAGGCGAGCCTGGCACCCTTCACGTCAAAGAAACGCGTTTGCGGCGCCTGAGCTCCGACGAGGATCGTGAATCCGATCACGACGGTTGCGACAATCGCAGTACGTGTCAGCTTGATTGACTTCTCCCTTGTCCCTTGTCCCTTGTCCCTTGCTACGGCAGCACCAACCGACCGTCCTTGACCACTACCGTCTCCCCCGCCGCGATGGTGGCGTCGGTGATGTAGAACCACGCTTCGAGCGACGAACGATTGGGGCCACCGGACTCCCAGTTGTCGCCCAGCGCGATGCGCAGGACGCCGGCGCCATATCCGTAGTACGGCGGCTGACGCCCGGGGCCGGTCGCGGGCAGCTTCGGGTTCATCCCGATCACCATCTCCGCCACGCGATCCTTGTCGCCGGTTTCGCTGCCCCAGGCGGCGGTGACCTCCGCCTGCCCTGACGTCGCCGTGACGTTCACGACCCTGCCCTGCTTGAACTCGAACGTGACCTGCTGCCCACCGCCCCAGGCTGGAACGGTCAGCCGGCCCTCGGCGCTGCCCACGTCGGGGACGAACCGCAGCGCCCCGGCGGGCAGCTCCATCTCGCGATCGCGCACCGATCGCGCCTGGTTCGCGCGCGCGCGATCGAGCCGGCCGTCATTCTTGTGGATCCAGGAGTCCTGGGTGACGCGGACCTGCAGATCGGTGCCGGCGGGCGTCGTGATGCGCAGCTCGCGTCCTCGCATCTGCGCGATCATCCGATCCTGATGCGCGGAGAGCGCCGCGTAGTCCACGTCCAGTGCGGCCGTATAGATCCGGCTGAGTTCGTCGACGTCCGCCTGCGAGAGCTGATTGAGGCCCTGCACCCAATGAAAGTGCAGGCCGCGGGCTTTCGTGCCTTCGACCAGGTGTTCCAGAGGGCGCCAGTCTCCACGCTCCGATCCAGTCCCGAACCGGTACGGCAGCCACATGAAGATGTCGGCCTGCTCGTACAGCGAGCGCATCGCGCGGTCCGACTGGCGCTTGAACTCGGCATCCGTCGCTCGCGGACGCGCGGCGGATCGTCGGGTGATCGTGTCTGGACCCGTCGAAGAGGATGGTTCCGAGCTCGATGGCTTTGGCCTCGAGCAGTTCAGCACGAATGGCGTCGAGGAATTCGGGGTAGTAGCTCGGATCCGCCATCAGCACGACTTTCTCGTACGGCTGGACGGCAAACAGGTCCCGGGCGACGAAACGGGCCCAGCGCGCGAAGTCAAAGGGAGGCAGGGTCTTCGATGCCGCACCCGGGCTCTGTTGGCCGGTGGCGATACTGCACGCCAAGGCCAGAACAATCGAAGCCCGAGCGATCATGGGAGTGCTTTCAGGCGTCAGGCGGTCTGCCGGCGGCTCGCGCGCGGCCGGCGCACGGCGCGAGGCCGTCGCCCGGTCCCGCTCGCCACGATCTCGACCTTGCGGCCCGTGAGGCGGATTTCGACGTCAGTCCCCGGCTCCAGCGCCGCCGCTTCGCGCAGCGAACGTGGAATGACGATCCGACCGGCGCGATCGATTGTGGTTCTGATGGCGCCATCCTACCACTCTTCGCCATCGGAGGGTGCTGAAGGTGCTGAGGGTGACTTCTGTCACCCGGTTCGGGTGATGAGCCGCACTACCGCCAGTGTCGGCCCGGCCTCATATTTCCCCGCAGGCAGAACGAAGGAGGCCACAGATGATTGCGGAACTGCGGGGGGTCACCAAACGATACGGGTCGGTCGTCGCGCTGAACGACCTGACGCTGGAACTGCAGGGCGGCAGGGTCACCGCCATCCTCGGCCCGAACGGCGCGGGCAAGACGACGGCCGTGCGGCTCTTGATGGGGCTGACGCGGCCCACTCGGGGGACGGTCGCCCTGTTTGGCGCCGACCCGCGCTCCCCGGAAGCGCGCCGGCGGACGGGCGTGATGCTGCAGGTCGCCAAGGTCCCCGAGACCCTGACGGTCCGCGATCACGTGGATCTCTTCTGCAGCTACTACCCCTCGCCGATGACCGTCGACGCCGCGCTCGCCGCGGCGGATCTCGTCGGCGTGGCCGATCGCAAGTACGGCGCGTTGTCGGGCGGGCAGCGGCAGCGCGTTCAGTTTGCCCTGGCTATTTGCGGCAACCCGGATTTGTTGTTTCTCGACGAGCCCACGGTCGGCCTCGACGTCGAATCGCGGCGCGTGTTCTGGCAGCACGTGCGATACCTCGCCTCGATCGGCCGCACGATCGTGCTGACGACGCACTACCTGGAAGAAGCGGACGCGCTGGCGGACCGGATCGTCATGATGCGGAACGGCGTCATCGTGGCCGACGGTCATCCGCGCGAAATCAAGTCCCGGGTCGCGTCACGGCGGATCCGGTGCGTCACCTCCCTGCTGCCCGCCGCGATTGAGACGCTCGACGGCGCCGGCAGCGTGAGGCGTGACGGCATGACGACGGAAATCGTCGCGAGCGATGCCGAGCGGGTCGTGCGTCAGCTGCTCGCGCGCGATCCCGGGCTGACGGCCCTCGAAGTCTCGGGAGCCGGGCTCGAAGAAGCGTTTCTGACGCTGACGTCCGGAGTCGAACCACAAGAAGAAGCGCTGCAGATGGCTGGAGGTGCGCGATGAACGGCACGATCGCTCAAAGCATGGGCTGGTCCCCCGCGCGGACCTACGTACTGGAGACCAAGTACGAATTCCTGAAGCTGATCCGGATGCCCGGGCAGGTCCTCCCGTCAATCCTGTTCCCGGCGATGTTCTACCTCCTCTTCGGCGTCGCCTTCGGATACGGCAACCGCGGTGTCGGAGGCGTCAGCATGGCCACCTATCTGCTGGCGACGTACGGCTCGTTCGGCGTCATCGGCGTCGCGCTGATGAATTTCGGCGTCACCGTCGCACTCGAGCGCGGTCAGGGCTGGATGATGCTCAAGCGCGCGAGCCCGATGCCGCCAATGGCGCTGTTTCTGGCCAAGCTGGTCATCTGTACCGTGTTCGCGGCCGTCGTCATGGCAGTCCTGGCGACGCTGGGCGTCACGCTGGCCGGCGTCTCGCTGCCGGCGGCGGCGTGGATCCGTCTTGCGACAACGCTCGTGCTGGGCGCGATACCATTCTGCGCGCTGGGGCTCGGCATCGGCTATCTCGCGGGACCAAACTCCGCGGTGCCGATCGTGAACCTGATCTACTTGCCGATGGGATTTCTCTCCGGCCTGTGGATTCCGGTCGAGGTGCTGCCGCCGTTCATCAAGGCCATCGCGCCGTTCCTTCCGGCGTACCACTTCGGCCAGCTGGCGCTGGGCGCGATCGGTGTCGGCGCAGGCATTCCGGCCTGGACGCACGTCGTTACGCTCGCTGGATTCACGCTCATTGGGCTCGGGTTGGCGTTTATCGGATACAGACTGGACGAAGACAAATCTTACGGTTAAGTTCTGTTGTCGGTTTTTGGTTTTCGGTTTTTCGGTTTTTCGGTTGTTCGGTTGTTGGTTTTTGGTTGGTGCTTAGGTGCTGGTTTGCACGAAACCGAAACCGATAACCAACAACCGACAATCGACAATCAATAATTCAAACCGATAACCGATAACCGATAACCACAACCGAGACCGAAAACCGAAACCAAAAACCAAAACCAAAAACCGAAACCAAAAACCAAAAACCGAAAACCCATAACCGACAACCGACAAGAATGAACACAATGAAAAACAATTACCTAGTAGTCGCAGTCGGTCTCGCGTTAGTAGGTGTCGGCGTTGCGGGTACGCGGCTGCCGCAGGCGCCGGCGGCGCATAGTAAACCTGGCGAATTCCTGATCCAGAACGTGCGCGTGTTCGACGGTGAGCGCGTGGTGCCGCGCGCGAACGTGCTCGTCAGGGATGGCGCCATCGTGAGCGTCGGCAGCGAGCAGCCGCCGGGCGTTGAAATCATCCCTGGCGACGGCCGCACGCTGCTGCCCGGGCTGATCGACGCGCACACGCACGCGTTCGGCGATGCGCTCGAGCGCGCGCTGGTGTTCGGGGTGACGACCGAGCTGGACATGTTCACGGAACATCGGTTCGCTGCGACCCTCCGGGCCGAGCAGCAGGAGCCTGGACGCGCGCGGCGGCGCGCGGACATCTTCTCCGCCGGCACGCTCGTGACCGCACCCGGAGGCCACGGCACCGAGTACGGCCTGACGATCCCGACGCTGGCCGCTGCGGCTGACGCCCAGGCGTTCGTCGACGCACGCCTCGCGGAAGGCTCGGACTACATCAAGATCGTGTACGACGACGGTGGCACGTACGGCCTGAAGATCGCGACGATCAACAAGGAGACGCTCGGCGCCACGATCGCCGCCGCCAAGAAACGCGACAAGCTTGCGGTGGTGCACATCGGATCCAGGCAGGGCGCGGAGGACGCAATCGCCGCCGGTGCCAGCGGGCTCGTCCACATCTTCGCGGATACGCCGGCCGATGCGGCGTTCGTGCAGCGCGTGGTCGCGTCGCGTGCGTTCGTGACGCCCACGCTCTCGGTGACGGAAAGCACGACGGGCGTGCCCAGCGGCGCCTCGCTCGTCAAGGATGCGCGGCTCGCGATTTACATCAACAGTCAGGAACGTACGTCCCTCAACGCGAGCTTCCCCAAGCGCGCCGCCTCGAAGCAGGACCTCTCGATTTCGCTGACCGCCACGAAGATGCTGCATGACGCGGGCGTGCCGATCCTCGCCGGGACCGACGCGCCCAATCCAGGCACGGCGCACGGATCCAGCCTCCATCGTGAGATCGAGTTGCTGGTGCGCGCCGGCCTCTCCGCGGAAGCGGCACTGGCGTCGGCGACGTCGGTCCCCGCGCGCGTGTACAACCTGCGCGACCGCGGACGCATCGCGCCGGGACTCCGCGCGGATCTCGTCCTGGTCGCCGGAGATCCGACCCGCGACGTCACCGCCACCCGCGACATCGTCTCCATCTGGAAGCGCGGCGTTCGCGTCGAAAGGACAAAGGCGCCGGCCGTCACCTCCGCGCCGGATGCCGAGACGACGACCGGAACGGTGAGCACGTTCGAGACGCCGGAGCCGCGCGCCGAGTTCGGCGCGGGCTGGCAGGTGTCGACCGACAGCTTCATGGGCGGGAAGTCGACGGCCACGATGACCATCATCAAGGGAGGCGCCAACGGCACGAGCGGCGCCCTGGAGGTGACCGGGACCCTCGCGCAGGGCGCTCCGTTTCCCTGGGCCGGCGCGATCTTCTTCCCGGCCGCCACGCCGATGACGCCCGTCAACCTGTCGAAGTTCAAGGAGCTCGTGTTCTGGGCGCGCGGCGACGGCGGCGAGCACCAGGTCATGGTCTTCGCGACGCGCCTCGGGAACATCCCGGCGTCGCAGCCGTTCACCGCCGGTCCGGAGTGGCGCGAGTACGTGATGCCGCTCGCCTCCTTCTCGGGCATCGACGGATCCGACCTCAGCGGCGTGCTATTCTCCGCGGGACCGAAAACCGGGTCGTTCAAGTTTGCTATTGATGAAGTTCGCTTTCGATGAGGCTGCTTCCCGAATCGTCACCGCTCGGATGGACACCGTACGCGTGGCTCGTCTACCTGTCCTTCTTCGTGGTGTACGCGGTCTGGAAGAACGAGCCGGGCGACTGGCTGATCGACGGACCGGCGCTGCTCCTGTTCCTCGCCTTGTACTTCCGCGGCTTCTGGGTGCAGGGCCGCGCGCTCCTCGTGATCGCCTTCGCGATCGTCGGCCTCGGCATGCTGCTCGGGCCGCGGAACCCCGGCGCCAACTGCTTCATCATTTATGGCGCCGCGTTCTTGGGCGGTGTGGGCCGGCCGTCGGTGGCCGTGCGCTGGCTGATCGTCGTGCTCGCGCTGGTCGCGTCCGAATCCTGGCTCCTCTCGCTGTCGCCCGCGTTCTGGGGGCCAGGGATCGTGATCTCGCTCCTGGTCGGCGGTTCGAACATCCATTTCGAAGAAGTGCGCCGCAAGGATCAGGCGCTGATGAAGGCGCACGAGGCGGCCGAACACCTCGCCACGATCGCCGAGCGCGAACGGATCGCGCGGGATCTCCACGATCTGCTCGGCCACACGCTCTCCATCATCGTCCTCAAGTCGGAGCTGGCCGCGAAGGTCGGCGAACGCGACCCCGCGAGAGCGCTGCAGGAGATCCGCGACGTCGAGCGCATTTCCCGCCAGGCGCTGACGGAAGTCCGACAGGCGGTGTATGGCTACCGCGGCGACCGCCTGGACGAGGAGCTGCGGACCGGGCGGGCCGCGCTCGAGGCGGCGGGGGTGACGCTCGACGCAGACGTCATCGCCCCGAACCTGACGCCCGAGCAGGAGAGGACGCTGGCGCTGGCCGTGCGCGAGGCGGTGACCAACGTGATCCGGCATTCCCACGCGCGGACGTGCCGAATCGCGCTGGCGCAACAGGGCGAGGGCATCACGCTGACGATTGAAGACGACGGGATCGGTGGCGATGCGACGGAAGGCGTCGGCCTTTCGGGTATGCGCGCCCGGCTGGCCGCAATCGGCGGACGCCTCGAACGCGAGGGGCGCAACGGCACGCGGTTGATCCTGACGCTCCCCGTGACGGCGCCGGCACGCGCGATGGCGTCATCATGATCCGCATCCTGATCGCAGAAGACCAGGCCATGGTGCTCGGCGCGCTCAGCGCGCTGCTCGAGATCGAGAGCGACTTCGAGGTCGTCGGACAGGCACGCACGGGAACCGAGGCGCTGGCCCTCGCCACCCGCCACCATCCCGACGTCGTCGTCACCGACATCGAGATGCCGGGCATGACGGGGCTCGATCTCGCCAAGGCGCTCACCGAAGCGGAGCCCGCTCCGCGGGTCATCATCCTGACGACGTTTGCGCGGCCGGGGTACTTGCGGCGCGCACTCGACGTCGGAGCATCAGGGTACCTGCTCAAGGACGCGCCCTCGGCACAACTGGCCGATGCGATTCGCAGGGTCGCGGGCGGCGGCCGCGCGATCGATCCGTCGCTGGCCGCGGAGGCCTGGACCGAGCCGGATCCGCTGACCGATCGCGAGCGCGAGGTCCTCCGTCTCGCGGGCGAAGGGCTCTCGGGCGCCGAGATCGCCAAACGGCTGAAGCTCTCCGAGGGCACGGTCCGGAACTACCTGTCGGAATCGATCGGCAAGCTCGGCGCGCGCAACCGCGTCGAGGCTGCGCGCCGGGCGAGGCAGAAGGGCTGGTTGTAGCATCGCGGTACAGCTAAACTCCTTCGCACTCAAGGAGACTCGCCATGTTGCGCGCACCCAGGCTCGCGGTCGTGCTGTCGGCCGCCCTGCTGCCGTTCGTCGGCTCGTGGAACGGCGGAATGGTCGCCGGCGGCGATGGCCAGACCGCAGGACCTCCGTCCAGCATCGATCCGATGATCCTCAAGGCCCTCCAGTGGCGCAGCATCGGGCCGTTGCGGGGCGGACGGTCGATCGCGGTCAGCGGCGTGAAGGGTCGGCCGAAAGAGGCGTACTTCGGCGCCGTCGGCGGCGGCCTGTGGAAGACCGTGGATGGTGGCGAGAACTGGACGCCGGTGACGGATGGTCAAATCAGAACTTCCTCGGTCGGCGCCGTCGCCGTTTCGGAGACGAATCCCGACATCGTCTACATCGGCATGGGCGAGTCCTGCATCCGGGGCAACATCATGCTCGGCGATGGCGTCTACAAGTCCAGCGACGCTGGCAAGACGTGGACCCACGTCGGGTTCAAGGACTCTCAGGCGATCTCCAAGATTCGCATCCATCCGACGAACCCGGACATCGTGTTCGTCGCCTCTTTGGCAAGTACGGGGCGAACAGCGAGGAGCGCGGGATCTTCAAGAGTACGGACGGCGGGAAGAGCTGGCAGCGGAAGCTGTTTCGTGACAACAAGACGGGCGCGGTAGACATCTCGATCGATCGGCGCAACCCGAACGTGATGTACGCGGCGCTGTGGGAGGCGTATCGCCTCGAGTATCAGATGTCGAGCGGCGGTCCTGGCAGCGGATTGTTCAGATCGACCGATGGCGGCGAGACCTGGCGCGAGATCACACGAAATCCAGGCCTGCCCGCGGGGATGATCGGCAAGATCGGCGTCTCTGTCTCCGGCGCCGATCCGAACCGCGTGTACGCGCTCGTCGAAAACGAGAATGGCGGACTCTTCGTGTCGGACGATGCCGGTTCCACGTGGTCGCTTGCGAACACGAACCGCAACGTTCGTCAGCGCGCGTTCTACTACACGCACCTCATTGCCGATCCGGTGAGCAAGGACACGGTGTACCTGCTCAACACCAGCGCGTTTCGCTCGACCGACGGTGGCAAGACACTCACCAACGTGGGCGGCGGCACGCACGGCGACCATCACGATCTCTGGATCGATCCCGACGACGCCAAGCATCTCGTGATCGCCAACGATGGCGGAGGGGCGGTCTCGGTGGCCGGGGGACAGGGCTGGACCGCGCAGGATTTTCCGACGCCGCAGTACTACCACGTGGTGACGACGAAGCACGTGCCGTATCACGTCTGCGGTGCGCAGCAGGACGGGAGCACCGTGTGCGTGCCGAGCGACACGAATCTGGGCGGCAGACGCGGGGGCGGTGGCGGTGGCGGCGGACGTGGCGGCGCACCGGCGCTCTACGGTGCCGGCGGCGCTGAGCCCGGGTACATCGCTCCCGATCCGAAGGACCCCGACGTCTTCTACGCGGGCGGCAACAACGGATCGTTCCTGACCAGGCTCAACCGCAGGACCGGCGAGCTGCGCGAAGTGAGTCCGTATCCGCGGATGTTCTCGGGCGAGCCCTCGAGCGCGCTGGTCGAACGCTGGCAGTGGACCTATCCCATCATCTTCTCGCACGCCGATCCGAACGTCCTCTACACGTCGTCGCAACACGTCTGGAAGACGACCAACGGCGGGCAGAGCTGGGACAAGATCAGCCCTGACCTGACGCGGCACGATCCAAAGACGATGGGTCCGTCGGGAGGGCCGATCACGAAGGACATGAACGCCCCCGAAGTCTATGGGACGGTATTCGCGATCGGACCCGGCAAGAAGGACGTCAACATCATCTGGGCGGGATCGGATGACGGGCTGGTGCACGTCACGCGCGACGGCGGCAAGAACTGGGCGAAGGTGACGCCGAAGGACCTGCCCGACTTCGGCCGGGTCAGCCAGATCGATGCGTCGGCCTTCGAGCCCGGCGGGGCTTACGTGGCGGTCAAGCGCCCGCTTCTCGACGATACGGCGCCCTACATCTTTCGCACGCGGGATTTCGGGAAGACGTGGACCAGGATCGTCACGGGGATTCCCTCGAACGACTACGTGCATGCGGTCCGCGAAGATCCGGCACGGCGCGGTCTGCTCTACGCTGGCACCGAGCGCGGGTTCTACGTCTCCTTTGACAATGGCGACCGCTGGGAGCCACTGTCGTTGAACCTCCCGGTGACGCAGAGTGTCCGACATCTGGGTCGAGGCACACTCGGTTGCGATTGCGACACACGGGCGCGGCTTCTATATCCTCGACGACATCGCGACGCTCCGTCAGGCCGGAACGGAAGTCACCGCTGCGACGGACGCCTACCTGTTCAAACCTGCCGACGCGATTCGCGGGACGAACGCCACGATTGCCTACCTGCTGAAGAAGCCGCCGCAGAAGCTGACGCTCGAAATCCTCGACAGCCGCGGGCAGGTGGTGCAGACGTTCCCTGGTGGAGTCGCCGGGCGCGGCGGGCGCGGCGGACGAGGCGCAGGTCGTGGCGCCGAAGGTGGAGACCAGCCGGCTGCAGCGCCGGGCACGACTCAGGCCGGCCGCGGCGCACCCGCCGCTGAGGCGGGCGACCAGCCCGAGGAAGGTGGCGGCGGCCGCGGTCGCGGTGGCGCGCCTACAGCGTCGATGACGGCCGGACTGAATCGTGTGCCCTGGAACCTCAACCACCAGGGCCCGACGACGTTCCCCGGCATGATTCTGTGGGGCGCGACGACGAACGGTCCGGCGGCGCTGCCCGGGGACTATCAGGCTCGCCTGACAGTGGACGGGAGAGCGCAGACGCAGCCGTTCGCGATCCGGAAGCATCCGTTGCGCGCCACCAGCGACGCCGACCTCAAAGAACAATTCGACCTCGCGCTGCAGATCCGCGACAAGGTCAGCGAAGCCAACAACGCGGTCATACAGATCCGGAGCCTCAAGCAGCAGGCTGCCGAACGCGTCGCAAAGTCGTCTGATCCGGGGCTGAAGGCTGCGGCCGATCGTCTGACGAAAAACCTCAGCGCGGTTGAAGAAGAGATCTACCAGGTGCGCAATCAGAGCGGCCAGGACCCGCTGAACTTCCCGATCAAGATCAACAACCGGCTGGCCTCGCTGCTGCGCGTCGTGACGACGGGCGATGGCAAGCCCATCGCGAACGCCTATCCGATTTTCAAGGACCTGACCGGCGAGCTGAAAGTGCAGACGGATCGACTCCAGCGGGTGGTGGCGACAGATCTTCCAGCCTTCAACGCGCAGGCGCAGCGCCTGGGCCTGGATGTCGTGAAGTAGCGTCTCCCGGCCGAACGCGGACAGCAATCGTCTTACCCTTCGGGAGAAGACGCAATGCACGTCCGGTGATCCGCTCCGGCCACTGCGACTGGCTGTGGCAGCGCTTGCACTGAGCGCGATCTCACCCTTACAGGCGGACACACCTCGGTCTTCAACCGCACAAGAGCGCCAGCGACCGAACCGCGTCGAGGCCGCGCTGATCACGACGGACGTGATCGTGAGGGATGCGAAGGGTCTGTTCGTGGCGGACCTGAAGCCCGGTGAGTTCAGCGTCTTCGAGGACGGCGTCGCGCAGTCGATCGTCACGTTCACGCTCATCCATGGCGGCCGCTGGATCAACGTCGGCACACCCACGCCGGCAGAGGCGCCCGAGGGCATCATCCTGCCGCCAGTCCGTCCGCCGAGCGACGTCTCGGGGCGCATCTTCCTCATCTTCATCGACGATCTTCACCTCGACGCCGCCAACACGTCGCGCATACGCGAGCTGTTGAAAACGGTCTCGCAGGAACTGATCCACCAGGGGGACATGTTCGGCATCCTCTCGACGGGGACATCGTCGATCGAGATTGACCTGACCTACGATCGGCGCCGGCTCGATCAGGCGATCGGACGCGTTGCGGGAAACGGCCTCACGCCTCGCGACATCCTGGAAACTCCCGTCGGCGCGGAAGGTCCCGCGGAAGTCCGCCATCGCGCGCATGTGGCGTTCAGCACTGCGTACGACTTGTTGAACAACCTTGGGAAGATCCACGATCGTCGCAAGGCGCTCATCTATGTGAGCAACGGCTACGACCTCAATCCGTTCGCAGAGACGCGGGCGAAACGGGAGGCGCAGGATTCCGCCGCGAATCCGTTTCGTGAACAGCGAGGGCAGTTCTCGGATGCCGACCTCGTCGCGCAGCTCTCGGAGCTCACGCGCGCGGCGAACCGTGCGAACGCCACCATCTACACGATCGACCCGCGCGGGGCTCGTCGCGGGGCCGGACCTGGGCGTCGACGTCGACATGGTCGCCTGGCAGCAGTATGTGGCGCGGTCGCAGGATACCCTCCGCGTGATTGCGGAGGAAACGGGCGGACGTGCGGTCGTCAACCGAAACGACATCACGGACGCGCTGAAGCAGATCGACGCCGAGACGAGCGACTACTACGTCCTCGGCTACTACTCGACCAATGTCGATCCCCAGAAACGTCGCCGCAGCATCGAGGTCAAGGTCGGCGCGGCCCGCACTGCAGGTCGAGTACCGGACCGAGTACTCGCTCAAGCCGCCCGATCGCGAATCGATAGAAGCTCAGCCGGACGCGGTTGCGACGGTCCGGTACACTGGATCCGATGACGCCCACCCGGCTCGACTTACCACGTGCTGCTGAGCCTCGTGGTGTGCTGCGGCGCGAGCGCTGCCGCGATCGATCAACCTCCGCCCGACGTCGCGGCCATCGTCCGCGACGTCCGCGAGTCCCTGCGAATCGAGTACACGCGCCCGAAGCCGTTCATGTATCTCGAGCGTGGCCGCGACGTGGACGTCTCGATGCTCGGGAAGGTGTCGCTCGGGCCGGAGCGCACCTTCGAGGTGTACCCCGGCGTCCCGGGCGATCACCGGAAGCGGTTGATTGCCGTGGACGGCAAGCCGCTCCATCCGGCAGAGCTCGCAAAACATGACGCGCTTTACCAACGCTACGAGCGGGAGAAGGCCGAGCGCGAGCGGACGGAGACGCCACGGCAGCGCTCGGCGCGGCTGCGAAAAGAGCAGGAAGAGGACCGCGAGCGCGAGGAGATCCTCGACGATGCGTTCGCGGTCTTCGAGGCGAGCTTCGCGGGCCGCGAGACGATGGACGGCCAGCCGGTCGTCGTGCTGACGCTGAAGCCGCGGCCCGACGCGAGCGTCAGAACGCGTGAGGGCGGGTGGATGAAGCAGTTCCAGGGCCGGATGTGGGTCGCCGAGGCGGGTCATCAGATCGCGCGGATCGATCTCCACGCATTCGATGACGTGACGCTCGGATGGGGCGTGGTCGCGCGCGTGTACAAGGGCAGCGGTTTCAGCTTCATCCGCCGGCACATGGAGGGCATGTGGCTGCCGCTGGAGTTCACGCTCGAGGCCAGCGGCCGCACGCTGCTGTTCCGGCCCTTCCAGTTCAAGGACGTGACCGTCTACTCCAACCATCGAAAAGCCGCACTCAACGACACCCGACAGGACTAAGATGGCCGAGATGCCGCAGCCGGTCGGGACGGTCAGGTGACCGCGCCACGCTCACCCGTTCGAAAGGCGCTTCTCATCACGTTCTCGCTCGCGATGGGCGCGTACGCGGCGGCCATCATGTACCTCATCACCAGCGAAACCAGCCTCATCTTCAAGACCGACGTTGCGCGCTCGGACACCAGGCCGGCGTTCCCGTACGCGCAGGTCATGCTGCCGCGGGCGGATCGGGTGCAGCAGTTCGCGTGGGCGATGGAACGGGACAAGAGCCGGCCTGTCGAACCGGAAGACGAAATCTGGCTGCTGTTCCTCCACGGCAACGCCTCGACGATCGGCAGCCGCATGAACGTGGCGCATTACGGGCGGCTCCGCGACCTGGGGGTGAACGTGCTCGCGCCGGAGTATCGCGGCTACAACGGCCTCGACGGCGTGCCGTCAGAGGCCAGCGTGGGCGCGGACGCGCGAGCGGGCTACGACTACCTGCTCTCGCACAAGCTCGTCCAGCCCGAACGTGTCGTGATCTTCGGATGGTCGCTTGGAGCGGCGGTGGCCGTCGACCTCGCGTCGCAGGTGGCGCAGGCGGGCGTGATTCTCGAAGGCGCGCCGGCATCGATCGCCGCGATCGGCCAGCAGCAGTACCCGCTGTTCCCCGTCCGGCTGATCATGCGCAACCCCTTCGACGCGATCAAGAAGGTCGGGCGCATTCACTCGCCGATGCTCTTCCTCCACAGCGCGGAAGACACCATCGTTCCCTATGCCGAGGGACGCCGGCTGTACGACGCGGCGTCGTCACCGAAGCGTTTCGTGGAAGTGCGCGGGGGGCATATCGAGGCGAGCGAGATCGACGCGGATGTGTTCTACGACGCGATCAAGGAATTCCTGCAGCAGGCGATGAATCCTGGCTCACCCGGATCGGAATCGCCCCGATGATTGTAGAGGGTGAGACCGTATTTCAGCATTACTCGACAGGTTGAAATACATGTCGACCCCTTTTCAGCGAATGTTAGTGCGACGTCGACCCGTGCACGTGCACGTGGGCTTTCGCCGGCAACGTCTGGACGCCAGAGTTCTCGGCGCCATCCCAGATCTGGCTGAGGACGTAGTTCTCACCGGACTTCTTGAACACGATCTCGTCCTTCGCGGACCCGTGGCGCGGGGGGCCGGTCGGTTCGACCACGAAGTACCTGGCCTCTGAGCCGTTGGAGATCTCCATGACGCCGTTCCCGATCTCCATCGGTCTTACCGTGTAGCTCCCCGCCGGAAACTGCGTCTGCCCCGCCTTGAACGGGAAGGTGGTCTTGAACTTGATCGGTTCGTCCACTTGCGCGCTCGCGATCCGTCCGACGCCCACCATCGCCATCATCATTCCGATCATCACGACCGTCCGTGCAATCCTGCTCATGACATTGCTCCCTTCGAACCTTCAGTCATCTATCTCGATCGATAGCAAGCCCGATGCCCGCCCATCGCGCTCGATATCGCTGCCATTTGCCGTCCACACGGCACACCATTCAGCCACACCTTCCTCACACGCGTGGCGGTGCTGCCCTGGGCAGCCTCTGCGGCGTGAGCTGATAGCGATCGATCATGCGATACAGCGAGCGCCGGTCGACGTCGAGGATCGCCGCCGCGCGCGACAGGTTGCCGTGCGTGCTGCCCAGCAGCTGGTTGATGTAACGCTTCTTCACTTCTTCGAGCGTCGGATCGCCGGCGAAGACCGCGGTGGCCGGCGCCTCTTGCTGAGGGGCGGGACGATTATCCGTCACCAGCTCGGTCGGCACCGTCAGCAGCGTGTGGTCGCAGAGGATCGCGGCATGCTCGATCACGTTCTGCAGCTGCCGGATGTTGCCGGGCCAGTGCCAGGCCATCAGACGCTCGAGCGACGCCGGCTCGACGGCGTCGAACTGACGGCCGATGCGTGCCGCCGCCTGCGCGAGGAAGTGCTCCGCCAGCGCGGGAATGTCTTCGCGCCGTTCCCTGAGCGGCACGAGGTGTATCGGAAACACGCTCAGGCGATAGAACAGATCCGCCCGGAACCGTCCCTGCTCAATCGCTTCGTCCAGGTTGCGATTCGTCGCCGCGATGACGCGTACGTCGGCGTGCCGCGTCTGGCTGGCGCCGACCCGTTCGAACTCGCCTTCCTGCAGCGCGCGCAGCAGCGCGACCTGCACTTCGGCCGTCAGCTCCCCGACCTCGTCCAGGAAGAGCGTTCCGTGATCCGCCAGCTCGAAACGGCCCGTGCGCGGGCGATCCGCGCCGGTGAACGCGCCGCGCTCGTGGCCAAAGAGCTCCGAGCCGATCAGCGTATCGGGAACGGCAGCAAGATGCGCGGTCACGAGCTGGCGCATCGAACGCCGGGAATGTCGATGGATCGCGCGCGCGACGAGCTCCTTGCCCGTTCCGGTCTCACCCGTGATCAACACCGTCGTATCGAGCGGCGCGACACGGCGCAGCCGTTCGATCATCTGGCTGAACGCCGGCCCGTGACCGATCATCCCGTCGATGCCAGCGTCGTCCGCGACCGCAACGACGGTCGCCACTTCGGCCGATGCGCTGGCTCCCGCGAAATTCAGAACCTGGCGGTTCCTCACGATCTGCCTCCTTGCTCTCGAATCTCCCCCTCAACCCTCTGCTGCGCGACGGAAGGCGACACGAACGGCTCACCCGCCAGAACCTTGTGGATGGCCGTTGCCAGATCCGTCACGAGACGATCCTTGGTCACGAAGCCCACGGCGCCGAGCCGCATGGCCTCTTCCACGTACTCGCGATCGTGATGCATCGTGACGAACACGACCTTCGACCGGGCCCCCTCGGCCTGCAGTCGCGCGGCGGCCGCGAGGCCACTGAGCCCCGGCATCGCGATGTCGAGCACGAGAACATCGGGCTCGAGCCGCGCGGCCGCCGCGATTGCCGACGGCGCGTCGCCGAATGCGCCGACGACGTCGTAGTCCCTCGAGATCAGGCGAATCAGATGATCGAGCATTGGCTGATGGTCATCCGCGACGAGAATTCGAGGGCGAGTCATGTGTTCGGCGGCGTGATGTAAGATCGACCTTCCGGACTGATCTCCTGCCTCACGATGGTCCTACGCCAGCGCCGCCTCGTGAAACTCGGAGTATCCCGGATCCCGCCCCGGAATGTACGAGTCGCCGCCAGCCCGGCAGGGCGCGGGCGCAAACCCAACAGCCACACTGAGATGGACGGCATCCGCTGGGACCGGTCGACGTTTTCGCGGCTGACGCTGGCTGTCGTCTCCGTGGCGATCGCGCTGGTCCTGTCGCTGTGGCTCGAACCTGTGCTGGACGCGACGACGGTGTTCGTGGTCGCGGTCGTGGTCGTCGCCTGGTTCGCAGGCCTCGTCCCCGGGCTGCTGGCGGTGTTCCTGGCGACGATTGCCGTCGATTACGCCTTCACGCCGCCGCTGTACTCGTTCAAGTTCGGCATCGACCACGCGCCACGAGTCGTGCTCTTTGCGGTCCTCGCCGGGTTCATCGCGTCCGCCAGCGCGACGCGGCGGCGCGCCGAAGATCTGCTCAGACGTGCGCGCGACGAGCTGGACGTTCGCGTCCGCGAGCGGACGGCGGACCTGACAAACGCCAACGAGCGCCTGGAGGAACTGGCCGGTCGGCTCATCAACGCCCAGGAGGAAGAGCGCAGCCGCATCGGCCGCGAGCTGCACGATCACATCAGCCAGCGGCTCGGCATCCTCGCGATCAAGATCGATCAGGCCCGCGCGGACATGCCGAACCCACAGGGGTCGGTCGGCGAAGCGCTCCGGGACCTGCGTCAGCACACCAGTGAGATCACCGGCGACGTCCACCGCCTCTCACATCGCCTGCACTCGTCGATGCTCGATCACCTGGGCCTGGTGCCGGCGCTCCAGAAGCTGGTCGAGGAGATCGCGGAGAGCCACGCGATGAAGATCGACTTTGTGCACACGCCGGTGCCGGCGTCCCTGCCGCCCGACGTCGCGCTGTGTCTCTTCCGGATCGCCGAAGAGAGCCTGAACAACGTCGCCAAGCATAGCGGCGCGCATGCGGCGCGGGTGGAAGTCGCCCGCGACGCCGATGGCGTGCGCCTGACGGTGGACGACTCGGGCGTCGGCTTCGATCCGGCCACGGCCGAAGGCCGCGCCGGTCTCGGCTTCGTCAGCATGCGGGAACGCCTGCGGCTGATCCACGGCACGCTGCAGGTCCATTCGGACGGCTCGCAGGGCACGCGGATCGAAGCGTGGGTTCCCGTCAGAGCATGAGCGGCCACATGACGACGGCCCGACCACGGATTCTGCTGGCGGACGATCACACGCTGATGGTGGAAGCCCTTCGGCATCTGCTGCAGGCCGAGTTCGACGTCGTCGGCACCGTCTCGGACGGACGCGCGCTGCTGAAGGCCGCCGCCGAACTGCAAGCCCGATCTCGTCGTCGTCGACATCGGCATGCCGCTGCTGAACGGGCTCGACGCCACCGAGCAGCTCAAGTCGCTGCAGCCGGACATCAAGGTCATCTATCCTCACGCAGCATCGCGAGCCGCAGTACGCCGCAGAAGCGTTCAGCGCCAGGCGTCGGGGTATCTGCTGAAGGACTCGGCGGCGTCCGAGCTGACGACGGCGATCCGGGAAGCCCTGCAGGGGCGGTGGTACGTCTCGCCGCTGATCGCGAAAGAGATGATGGGCGCCGTCCTTCATCCCGAGCCGCCCGACACGAGACCCCTCAGCACGCGCGAGCGCGAGGTGTTGCAGTTGCTCGCCGAAGGCAAGTCGATGAAGGAAGTGGCGGCCGTGCTCGACATCAGTCCTCGAACCGTCGAGTTTCACAAGTACCGGGTCATGGAACTCCTGGGCGTCAAGACCAACGCGGAGCTGGTCCAGTACGCCATTCGCCACGGGCTCATTACCCCCTGATCGCTCGTGGCGAGTTTGCAGACTCGCTGCAACCGCGCCCCACGCAACGGCTCACGTTCGATCTTCCTCCTGGCGTTTGCGCTTCTGTCCGGCTGGTATGTCGATTGCCCGGCCAGAGAAAAGCGATACGTAAACGGAGGAATTCATGCGTGAGAAGTGTCTTATTGCCCTTGCCCTGGTCCTGGCTTGTGCGTGCGCAGCCTGGGCACAGGAGAACACGACGGGATCGATCGCGGGACGCGTGGTCGACGCGCAGGGCCTGCCGGTTCCGGGCGCGACGGTCACCGTCGTCACGCCGCAGGGCCCGCGGACGTTGACCACCGATTCGGATGGCCGCTTCTTCGCGCCGTTCCTGACGCCTGGTCAGTACGAGGTCAAGGTCGAGCTGCAGGGCTTCCGGACGCTCGATCGTCAGAACGTCGACGTGCGGCTCGGTCAGCGAGTCGAGCTCACGCTGCCGCTGCAGGTCGGCTCGCTCACCGAAGCCGTCACACGTCTCGGCGCGTCGCCGGTGGTCGACACGTCGAGCACGACCACGGGCGCGATGCTCGACAGCGATATGCTCAGCCGCATTCCGGTCGGCCGTCGCTTCAGCGACACGCTGTACATCGCGCCCGGCGTCAGCAGCGGCGGCCAGGTCGGCGAGGCCAACCCGTCGATGTCAGGCGGCAGCGGCCTCGAGAATCAGTACGTCGTCGACGGCGTCAACATCACCAACGCCGGCTACGGCGCGCTCGGGTCGTATTCGATCGTCTTCGGTTCGCTCGGCAACGGCATGCCGTTCGACTTCATCAAGGAAGACGCAGGTCAAGACCGGCGGCTACGAAGCCGAGTTCGGACAGTCGACCGGCGGCGTCGTCAACGTCGTCACCAAGAGCGGCACGAACACGCTGCGCGGCAGCGTCTTCGGCTACTTCGCGGCCGGACGGGCTCGAGAGCCTCGTACAACCAGGTCAACACCGTCAACGGCACGGTCAACACGACCGGACACGAATCAGAGCGACGCCGGCGTCGAAGCGGGCGGCCCGATCGTTCGCGAACAAGGTGTTCTTCTTCGGCGCCGTCGATCCGCAGTGGGATGCGGACGACGTACGTCGCGCCGGACGGATTCCCGCTGCGCAGCCTCGGAGACGTGGACCGCGATCGCCGCATCGTGCCGTACGCCGCGAAGGGCACGTGGCAGACGACGTCCGGCGCAGCGTATCGATGCGTCGTTCTTCGGCGATCCCGCCGTCGGCGACAACGGACCGCAGCGCTACACGGCGCTGCTGCGCACCGACACCGTCCGGCTTCAGCAAGCTGGACAAGTACGGCGGCCACAACCAGACCGTCAGGTACGAGGGCGCGCTCAACCGATCACTGGCTGCTCGAGGGATCGTTCGCGCGCGCGCAGAACAGCATCGTCGAGATTCCGTCGGTCGAACAGTGGTCGACGATCGACAACACCGTGACGCCGCAGGTGCGCAGCGGCGGCATCGGTTTCTACGAAGTCGGCAACGAAGGCGTGAACTGGCAGTACCAGGCCAAGGCCACCAACGTCATCGGCACCGCATCAGCTTCGCTACGGCGTCGAATACGAGAACATCGACTACACGAACACGATCAACCGGACCGGTCCGACCTTCACGCTGCCGAACGGCGACGCAGACCGTCACCGGCGCCGAGATTGAAGTCGATCCCGATCCGACGTTCGGACAGATCTACCGCGTCGTGCGCGCCAACACCAGCAACATCGCGCGACACGCACGCAGCACTACGTGAACCTCTTCGTGCAGGACACGTGGCAGGTCGGCATCGCGGCTGACGATCAACCCCGGCATCCGCTACGAGCGCCAGAAGCTCGACCGGCACGCTCGCAGATCTGACGCTCGGCAACAACTGGGCGCCGCGCATCGGCGCGACGTTCGACCCGACCGGCGAGCGGCAAGATGAAGATCTACGGCAACTGGGGACGCTTCTACACCGAAGATCCCGAACGACCTGGCGGCGCGGTCTCTGTCGTCTGACGCCGGCGTGTCGCCGCGCCGACTACTTCGACGCCAACCTGACGCAGCCGGTGCCCGATGGCGTCCTCGCGCTCGGACACGACGCGCCACTTCCTCCGGCAGGGCCTGAGCCACGACCTCATCGACCCGAACGTCAAGGTCGAGCTACCTGGATGAAGTGATCGGCGGCTTCGAGTTCGAGGCGCTGCCGGGGCATGAACGTCGGCGTGCGCTACATCCACCGCGACATTCCGCGCGTGCTCGAGGACGTGCAGCCGTTCCCGGTCGTCGCCGGCGATCTCGGCATTCCGGGCGCGATTACGGTCGACTACACGCTGACCAATCCGGGGCCCGCCACGCCGACGGCCGGCGACCTCGGCGCGAGCTTCGAAAAGCCGATCCACAACTACGACGCGGTCGAAGTGACCGCCGACAAGCGGTTCGCGCAACCAGTGGTCGCTGCAGGCGTCGTATCGCTACTCGCGGCTGCGCGGCACGTTCGAGGGCTTCTTCCGCGACGACAACGGGCAGTCGGATCCGGGCATCACGTCGCTCTTCGACTTCCCGACCAACGATCCGAGCTACACCGCGATCGGCGTGCCGCAGTTCGGTTATCGCGGCGACGTCCGCTTCCTTGGCAGCGCTCGGCGAAGGTCCGCTGCCGCTCGACCGGACGCACCAGGTGAAGCTGTATGGCAGCTACGCCGTTCACGATCGGGCTCAACGTCGGCGCAGGCGTCGCTCTCAGCTCGGGCAAGCCGCTGACGGCACTGGCTGCGCATCCGGTCGTACGGGAACGCGGGCGAGATTCCTGAAGGGCCGCGCGGCTCCGGCTTCGAGACGGTCGACGGCTTCCAGACGCGGACGCCGTTCGAGTACAACACGAGCGTCCATGGCGACTACGGCCTGAACGTGGGACACGGTCAGCGCGTCGTGCTGCTGGCCGACGTGTTCAACCTCTTCAATCGCCAGACGGCGCTCGACTACGACCCGGACACGCAGACCACGTTCCCGGTGCCTCAACCCCGACTTCGGCCAGCCGAGTCGGTTCAACCTCGCGCAACTTCAAACGCCCCGGCAGATCCGTATCGGTGTGAGGTACGAGTTCTGAGTTGGGCCCGCCTTCGGGACGGCAGGCGCTTTCGGCGCCTGTCGTCCTCCTGCCTTGGCAGATGGCACACGGCCAATGGCAAATGGTAAATGGCAGATGGCAAACGCTATTTCGATGGTGATTCGGTAACCGCCGGATCCGTGGCGCGTCTCCAGCCGCCGCCGAGCGCTTTCACGAGCTGGACGCTCGCCACCATCCGCCGCTCGACGATGCCGACCGCGGTTCTCTGGTTGTCGAGGAGAGCGCTCTGCGCGGTGATCACCTGCAGGTAGTCCGCGGTGCCCGCCCTGTATTGACTCATCGAGATGTCGAGCGATCTCTGAGCGGCTTGTATGGCTGCTTCCTGCTCCTGCGCTTCCCGCTCGAGGATCCGGAGGGCCGCCAGGTTGTCTTCAACTTCCTGAAACGACGTCAACACGGTCTGACGGTACGCCGCGACGTCGCCATCGTATGCCGCCTGCCTCTCGGCCACGGCCGCGCGGCGCGCACCGCCATCGAAGATCGTTGCGGCGATCGCCGGGCCGAGCGACCACACTCGACTTGGCCACATCAGCCAGCTCGAGAGCCGAGTCGCCTCGAATTCGAACGATCCGCCCAGGATGAGCGACGGGAAGAACGCGGTCCGGGCGTTTCCAATCGAGGCATTCGCGGATGCGACCAGCCGTTCGGCGCCCGCGATATCAGGTCGCCGCTCGAGCAGCTCGGACGGGAGGCCGACGGGAATCACAGGCACGGCCGGAGCCCAGTCGCCCGGAACTTCGGGAAGTGTGAACGTTGACGCCGGCTCGCCGACGAGCACCGCAATCGCGTGCTCGACCTGAGCGCGCTGAATCCCGAGGTCGGTCGCCTGCGCGCGCGTCGTCTCGAGCTCGGTTTGCGCTTGCGCGACATCCACGCCCGAGGCCACTCCCGCTTTCTGTCGCGCTATGGTGAGCTGCAGCGTCTTTTCAAATGCTCCGACCGTGTCGCGCAGCAAGTGTTCCTCGGCGTCGAGCGCACGCAGCTCGAAATAGTCCGCAGCCAGTTCTGTTCGCATGCTCAGCCGCGCGGTTTCGAGATCCGCAGCACTGGCCTGAGCGCCTGCCACGCTGGACGCCACAGCAGTCCGCACCCTGCCCCACAAATCGGCCTCGTATGAGAAATCAAAGGGCAGGGCATACTGGGTCGAGGTGCCAACGGCGCCGTTCGTGGACGGGCGATTCGCCGAAAAGCGGGATCTGGTAATCGACGGCGCAGTGGTGACCTTCGGGTAATAGTCGGCCCGATTGAGTTTCACGAGCGCCCGCGCCTGGGACAACGCGGCCTCGGCCGCTTTCACCGTCTGGTTCGAGACGTCGACGCGTTCGATCAGCGCACCGAGTTGTGCGTCGGAATACATGTCCCACCAGGGGCCGCGTGTTAGCTGATCGGCCGGATTGGCCGGTTTCCAGGCGTCGGGCGATCCGGGCTCGTGCGTCTCCTTGAACGCGGGAGGCGCCGCGACAGCCGGCGGCACATACCGTGGCCCGCCCGCGCAGGCGACGGAACTCGTCAGCGCCGCCGTCAACACGATGCGCACAGAACTCGCAGCCACGATCTTCATCGCCACACCCTCCCCAGCCACGCGCGACCGTTCGTCCACCTCAGGCGATCCAGATACAGATAGAGCACGGGCGTCGTGAACAGCGTGAGCATCTGGCTGACGAGGAGGCCTCCGACGATCGCGACGCCGAGCGGCCGTCGCAGTTCGGCGCCGATGCCACTCGCAAACGCCACGGGCACCGCGCCCAGGAACGCCGCCATCGTGGTCATCAGGATCGGCCGGAAACGCAGCAGACAGGCCTCGTAGATCGCCGCTTCCGACGTCTTGCCTTCTCGGCGTTCCGCCTCCAGCGCGAAGTCGATCATCATGATGGCGTTCTTCTTGACGATGCCGATGAGCAGGATGATGCCGATGAGCGCGATGACGCTCAGCTCCATGTGAAAGAGCATCAAGGCCAGCAGAGCGCCGACACCAGCCGACGGCAACGTCGAGAGAATGGTGATCGGATGGACGTAGCTCTCGTACAGGACGCCGAGGACGATGTACACGACGATCAACGCGGACGCGATGAGGAGCGGCTGGTTCTCGAGCGCGTCCTGAAATGCCTGGGCGGTTCCCTGGAATGACCCCTGAACGGTGGCGGGCAGTCGCATCTCGCGGGTCGCTGCTGTCACGACATCGACTGCTTCACCGAGCGACACCCCGGGTGCGGGGCTGAACGACAGCGTCGTCGATGGGAACTGGCTCTGGTGGGTCACGGACAACGTCGTCGCGGTCGGCGCGAAATCGGCAACCGACATCAGCGGTGTCACGGTGGCATTCGCCGTAGCCAGATGAACATCGTTCAGCACGTCAGGAGTCTGGCGCCACGCCGGCGCGACCTCCATCACGACACGATACTGATTGAGCGCGGTATAGATGGTCGACACGGGCGCCTGGTCGAACGCATCGCCAAGCGCGGCATCGATCCGGTTCATCGACAGACCGACGCGTGAGGCCGAGTCGCGATCGATCCGAATCGACGCTTCGAGCGCCTGACTCTGCTGATCGCTGTTGACGTCGGTGAGCTGCGGCAGCTGTTTCAGCTGCGCCAGGACCCGGGGCGTCCACGCCTGCAGATCGTCGAGGTTGTCCCCACGGAGTGTGAATTGATACAGGGCGTTGGCGGCCCGTCCACCGACGCGGATGTCCTGCGAGGGCTGGAGAAACAGCTGGGCGCCCGGCACCACCGCAGTCCGGCCGCGAAGACGCGTAACGACGTCAGCCGCGCTCACGCGACGTTCCTCGAGCGGCTTCAGCTGCACGAAAAAGCGCGCGGTATTGGCCGCACCGCCGCCGCCAGTGAACGCCACGACCGTCTGAATCGCCGGGTCGGCTCCGACGATGCCGGAGAGCGCGGTTACCTTGTCGCGCATGGCCTGGAACGAGATATCCTGCCGGGCCTGCACGTTGCCGGTCAGCATTCCGGTGTCCTGTATTGGAAAGAATCCCTTCTGCGCGACGCGATAGAGCTGGACGGTCACCACAATGGTCAGGAGCGTCATCGCGAGTGTCAGCCGCCGGTAGGTCAGCGCGCGGCGCAGACCGCGTTCGTACAACGCCAGCAGTCCCGAAAAAGCGCGTTCGCTTGCCTCATACAGCCGGCCGTGCGATTCGCCGCGTTCCGATCGCAGCAGCACGGCGCACAGCATCGGCGTTGTCGTCAGCGACACGATCATCGAGACCGCGATCGCGGCAGAGAGCGTCACGGCGAACTCGCGGAAGAGCCGCCCGACGATGCCGCCCATCAGCAGGATGGGAATGAACACGGCGATGAGCGACGTGCTCATCGAGAACACGGTGAATCCGACTTCACGGGAGCCGACCAGTGCGGCATCGAGCGGCGTCAAGCCCTGCTCGCGATGCCGTGAGATGTTCTCAATGACGACAATCGCATCGTCGATGACGAACCCCGTCGAGATCGTGAGCGCCATCATCGAGAGGTTGTCGAGGCTGTAGCCGACGAGATGCATCACCACGAACGTGCCGGCCAGCGACAGCGGGACGGCCACACCAGGGATGAAGGTGGCGCGCGCGCTGCGAAGAAAGACGAAGACCACGAGCACGACCAGGGCGATAGCCAGCACGAGCGTGACCTCGCCGTCCCGGATGGAGCTGCGAATGGTCGTCGTGCGGTCGCTCGCCACCGTGATGTCGATGTCGGAGGGAATCGAGGCCTTGAGCTGCGGCAGCATGGCGCGCACGGCGTCGACCGTGCGGACGATGTTGGCGCCGGGCTGGCGAAACACGATGACGGACACATCGCGCTTCCCGTTGACGACCCCGAGCGTGCGCAAATCCTGAACCGAATCGTCGACGCTGGCCACATCGGCCAGCCGGACGGCGGCGCCGTTCCGCCAGGCGACGACGAGCGGCTTGTATTGATCGGCCTTGAACAACTGATCCGTGGCGGCGATCGTCCAGGTCTCGGTGGCGTCGGAGATTCGACCCTTCGGACGATTCGCGTTCGCTGCCGCCAGCGCAGCCCTCACCTGATCGAGCCCTATGCCGTACGCGCTGAGCGCCGAGGGGTTCAGCTCGACGCGCACCGCCGGCAGCGCGCCCCCTCCGACGGTCACCTCACCCACGCCGTCAGCCTGAGACAGCTTCTGTTGCAGGATGGAGGAGGCCGCGTCGAACACGCTCGCAATAGGCCGCGTGTCGGATGTGAGCGCGAGAATCATGATTGGCGACTCCGCAGGATTGACCTTGCGGTATGTGGGATTGGTCGGAAGGTTGGCCGGCAGATCCGCCCGCGCCGCGTTGATCGCCGCCTGCACCTCGCGCGCGGCGCCGTCGATGTTTCGATCGAGGTCGAACTGCAGGACGATCTGCGTCGATCCCAGCGAGCTCGTCGACGTCAGTTCGGTCAGGCCGGCGATACGGCCGAATTGGCGCTCGAGCGGCGTCGCGACCGCTGACGCCATGGTCTCGGGGCTCGCGCCCGGCAGCCCCGCGCTGACCATGATTGTCGGGAAGTCGACCTGCGGCAGCGGTGAGACCGGCAGAAATCCGAACGCGACGACTCCGGCCAGCGCGAGCCCCGCCGAGAGCAGCGTCGTGGCGACCGGCCGGCGTACGAACACCGCGGACACGTTCACACCGGCCCTCGGGAAGACGACGGGCCGCGCCGGACACGCGCCGAGAGGCGATCGAACGCGAGGTAGATCACGGGCGTTGTGTAGAGGGTGAGCACCTGGCTCACGAGCAGGCCACCGACGATCGTGATGCCGAGCGGCCGCCGCAGTTCCCACCCGGTCCCCGAGGTCAGCGCCAGCGGAAGACCCCCAAAGAGCGCCGCCAGCGTCGTCATCATGATCGGGCGGAATCGCAGGAGGCACGCCTGGTAGATGGCGTCGTGCGGCGATTTCCCCTCGTTCCGCTCGGCGTCGAGCGCGAAGTCGATCATCATGATGCCGTTTTTCTTCACGATGCCGATCAGCAGGATGATGCCGATGAGCGAAATGACGCTGAGCTCGGTCCGGCACAGCATCAGCGCAAGGATCGCGCCCACGCCGGCCGATGGCAGCGATGAGAGGATCGTGAGCGGGTGGATGTAGCTCTCGTAGAGCACGCCGAGCACGATGTAGACGGTCACGATCGCCGCCAGGATCAGCCAGGGCTCGTTCCTGAGCGAGTTCTGAAATGCGGCGGCGGTCCCCTGGAATGACGTCTGGATCGACGCGGGAAGACCCAGGCCGAGTGTCGCACTGTCGACGGCGCGCACCGCCTCGCCGAGCGTTCCGTTCGGCGCCAGGTTGAAGGAAATGTTGACGACGGGGAATTGATCCTGACGCGTGATGGCCAGCGGCGCCGCGCGCTCGTCGAGTCGCGTCAGCGACGCGAGCGACGCCCGGCCCGCATCCGCCGTCGTCACGTAGATGTCGCCTATCCCGGCGGGACGCTGGCGATAGCCGGGCTTGACCTCCAGCACGACTCGGTACTGGTTCAACTGCGAGAAGATCGTGGAGACCTGGCGCTGGCCGAACGCGTCGTACAACGCGTCGTCGATCATCAGCGGCGTGACGCCGAGGCGCGACGCCGTATCCCGGTCGATCTCGAGCTGGGCTTCGAGGCCGCTGTTCTGCTGATCGCTCGCGACATCGGCAAGCTCCGGCAGGGACTGAAGCTTCTCGATCACCCGGGGGACCCAGGCGTCGAGCGCCGTCGCGTCCACGCCCTCGAGGGCATACTGGAATTGCGTCCGGCTGACGCGGTCTTCGACCGTCAGGTCCTGCGCGGGCTGCATGAACAGCGTGATGCCGCGGACGGCCGCAAGCTCGGGCTGCAGGCGGCGGATCACCTCGGTGGCGCTCACGCGCCGTTCCTCGAGGGGCTTCAGGTTGATCTGAATGCGGCCCGTATTCGGCGTCGTGTTCGTCCCGTCGACGCCGACGAACGACGTCAGGCTCTCCACGGCCGGATCTCGCAGGATGACCTTCGCCAGGGCCTGCTGCCGTTCTGCCAGCGCCGCAAAGGAGCTCGTTTGCGACGCTTCGGAGATGCCGAGAATCGCGCCGGTGTCCTGCACGGGGAAGAAGCCTTTCGGCGCGATCACGTAGAGCAGGATCGTCCCCGCCAGCGTTCCCACCGCCACCAGCAGCGTCGCGGCCTGGTGCCGGAACACCCATCGCAGCGATCGGCCGTACGCGTCCACGCCGGCCTCGAACCATCGTTCAGACCGCCGCACGAACCAGCTCTGCGAACCGTCGGTGCGGTGCCGCAGCAGCTTCGCGCACATCATGGGCGTCAGCGTCAGCGAGACGAGGGCAGATACCAGGATCGTGACGCCCAGCGTGACCGCAAACTCGCGGAACAGCCGGCCCACGACGTCGCCCATGAACAGCAGCGGTATCAGAACCGCAGTCAAAGATCCGGTAAGCGACATGATCGTGAACGCAATCTGTCCGGAGCCCTGGAGCGCCGCCTCGAGCGGCGCGACTCCCCGCTCGACGTAGCGGCTGATGTTCTCGATCATCACAATCGCATCGTCCACGACGAACCCGGTCGAGATCGTCAACGCCATCAACGACAGGTTGTCGAGGCTGTAGCCGAGCAGATACATGACGCCCAGCGCGCCGACGAGCGACACGGGAACGGCCACGCTCGGGATGACGGTCGCGGAGATCGTCCGCAGGAACAGAAACATGACGGCGACGACCAGAACGACGGTCAGCAGCAGCTCGAACTGGACGTCATGTACGGACGCGCGGATCGTCGTCGTTCTGTCGGCCACCACGGTCGTGTGGACGGACGGCGGCAACGTGCCCGTGAGCTGCGGGAGCAGCGCCTTGATGTTGTCCACGACGGCGATGATGTTCGCGCCGGGCTGCCGCTGGACGTTGACGACAACGGCGGGCGTGGTGTTCATCCACGCGGCTTGATCCGTGTTCTCGACGTCGTCGATGACGTCGGCGACGTCCGAGAGCCGGACCGGCGCAGTGCCGCGCCATGCGACGATCAACGGCGCGTAATCCCGGCTCGACAGGAGCTGGTCGTTGGCGCCGATGATGTAGGACTGGCTGGGACCGTCGAAGCTGCCCTTCGCCTGATTGACGTTGGCGTTGGCGATGGCGGTGCGGACGTCCTCCAGGCTCAGCCCGTACGAGCCCAGCGCCGTCGGGTTCACCTGGACGCGCACGGCCGGCTTCTGGCCGCCCGTGATGCTCACCAGGCCAACGCCCGACACCTGGGCAATTTTCTGCGCCAGCCGCGTGTCGGCAAGATCGTGCACCTTCGACAGCGGCAGACTGTCGGAGGTCAGCGCGAGCGACAGAATCGGCGCGTCGGCCGGGTTGACCTTGTTGTAGACGGGCGGCGTTGGCAGGTCAGCCGGCAGGAACGATCCGCCCGCGTTGATGGCGGCCTGCACTTCCTGCTCGGCCACGTCGAGATTCAGATCGAGCGAGAACCGGAGCGTGATGACCGAGCAGCCGAACGAGCTCGTCGACGTCATCTGGTCCAGCCCGGGAATCTGTCCGAACTGATGCTCGAGCGGCGCGGTGATCGAGGACGCCATGACGTCAGGGCTCGCGCCCGGGTAGAACGCCACCACCTGCATGGTCGGATAGTCGACCTGGGGCAGCGCCGAGATCGGCAATCGGGTGTAGGCGACCACGCCCGACAGCAGTACGCCCGCCGTGAGCAGCGACGTCGCGACGGGGCGGAGGATGAAGATCCGCGATGGGTTCATTGGCGCGCGTCCACGCGGGTCCCATCGCGAAGCAGGTTGAGGCCGTCGATCACGACCAGCTCTCCGGCGTCGAGCCCCTGCTCGACGGACGCATCATCTCCCTGGGTCACCCCGACCGAGACCGGCCGCGCGTGGACCGTTTGATCGCTGACGGCGTAGACGAAGCTGCCTTGCGGGCCGCGCTGAATCGCGGCCGTCGGGACGAGCACCCTGTTGCTCTGTGTTTCCAGCAGCAGGCGGGCGTTGACGAACTGGTTCGGAAAGAGCGCCTGATCCGCGTTGTCGAACACAGCCTTGAGCCGCGCCGTGCCGGTCGCCGGATCGATCTGGTTGTCGACCGTCAGGAGCCGGCCCGTGGAGAGCTTCGTCGTCGCGTCGCGGTTGAACGCGTCCACCTGGAGCGTCTGCCCCGCCCTGAGCCTCTGGAGGATTCGCGGCAGCCAGTCCTGGGGAACGGGGAAGAGTACTGAGATCGGCTGCACCTGCGTGATCACGAGCAGGCCGCCCGCATCGGACGCGTGCACCATGTTGCCGGGATCGACGAGGCGGAGTCCGACGCGGCCCGAAATGGGAGCGGCGACGCGGGAGTACGTGAGCTGCAGCTTCGCGTTGTCGACGTTGCCGCGATCCGACGCGACCGTGCCCTCGAGTTGCGCGACGGTCGAGGCCTGCGTGTCGACCTGCTGCTGAGGCACCGCGTCCTGGACGATCAGCGTGCGATACCGCTCGAGATCGCGCCGGGCGTTGGCGAGCAGCGCCTGATCGCGCGCAAGGATGCCCTGCATCTGCTCGAGCTGTATCTGAAACGGCCGCGGATCGATCTCGGCGAGAAGGTCGCCCTCTCTGATCCGGTCGCCCTCGCGGACGGGGACGCGCATCAACTCACCGTCGACGCGCGACTTCACCGTGACGGTGTAGAACGCCGTGACCGAACCGAGCCCGCTGACATAGATAGGAATGTCTCCCCTGCGCGCCGTCGCCACTCGTACGGGCATTCCGGCGCCGCGTGGTGCTGTTGCCGAGGAGGTGGGATCCCGTGATTCGCGGGCGCGTCCTGCGAATCCGGTCAGCCAGTACCCGCCCGCCAACGCCACCGCGATCAGAAGAATCGTCAGCCGGGGCCGTCGAGCGGCAACTTCGGATGTGCGCAATGCGTGCTCAGCCACCGGGCGGATACGAGCAAGCGCGATGCCCGGCCGCATTCAGCAACGCCCCGCCGAAATAACACGCGTGCCTGCCGAGTTGTGGCGTTCCGCCTCACTCACGGGCCCATCGCGTCACAGTACGCCTGTTCGTGAGGGCGATTTGGTTCGCCGGAGCGAAGTGTGTCAATGGCATCTGCGTTGCGTGGAATGTCCTGACGCGCTCGTTGGGCAGCGCACCGGATGGAAAACCACAGACCTGGCGCCGCAGTCGTGTCGGCGACTCAGCACTGGAAGAGACCGGCGCTCATGTACGCCAGCCTCAATCTCCTGTCGGTCGTCCTGCCGAAGCTGGCGGGGCGAGCCCGTCTCCTTCGGTGGATATTTCCAATCGCGTTCCTGAGCCTCTCGCGCTTCGTCACGCTCCTTGCGGGCGTCGGCGTCGTGCTCTCGTCGATCGCGGCGTACGAAGTCTGGAACGTCTTCCGCCCCGTAAAGTACCGACCGCGCGCACGTCCAGCGGAGCTGGCCAGGGCGCAGCGAATCGTGTCGGCCCATGGACGTTCGGCGCTGGATCATTTCAAGGCGCAATCAGACAAGTCGCTGTTCTTCTCGCCGTCCGGCGAATCCGTCCTCGCATATCGGGTGGGCGGACCGTTCGCGGTGGTTCTCGGCGATCCTGTCGGACCCGAGCGCGAGATCGAGTCGATCGTCGCGGCCTTCGCAGCTTTCTGTGCCGAGAACGATTGGGGGCTGGCCTTCTATCAGACGCTGCCGGATTTTCTGCCGATTTATCTCCGGCTCGGATTCAAGAAGCTGAAGCTCGGCGACGACGCTATCGTCGATCTACGGAAGTTCAGCGTGCAGGGCCGGGCCGGCAAGGACTTTCGCAGCGGCGCCAGCAGGCTCAGCCGCGCCGGCGTCACCATCCATCGCGAGGAGCCTCCGCTCAGCCGCGAGCTGGTCGCGCAGCTCATCGAAGTGGCCGACGAGTGGCAACGGATTCCCGGACGCCGCGAGCGTCAGTTCGCGCTGGGGCGCTTCGATGCCGAGTACGTGCGAACCACGCCGGTCTTCGTCGCCTCCGATTCATCCGGACGAGTCGTCGCGTTCGTCAACACCGTTCCCTCGTATCGGCGAGGTGAAGCCGCGATGGATCTGATGCGGAGACGACCGGACGCGCCCAACGGCGTCATGGACGTGCTGCTGGCGAAGATTCTCGAGTGGGATCGCGATCACGGGTTCGAGCGCTTCACCATGGGAATGGCGCCGATGGCCGGATTCGCCGAATCGGAACACGCATCGACCGAGGAGCGCGCGATTCACCACTTCTTCCAGAAGCTCAACTTTCTCTTCAGCTTCAAAGGGCTGCGAGCCTACAAAGCCAAGTTCGCGACCGACTGGGAGCCTCGGTACGTCATCTACCGGACCGAACTCGACCTGGCGCGCCTCGCGCTGGCGCTCGCACGCATTTCGGAGAAGTCCTGACGTGCCAATGCGCGTCTCCGGGTCGCTGCGCGCAGTTCTCGGCTGCTGCATCGGTGCAGGATGTCTCGTCTGGCTGTTCCGGGACATCCCGCTGGACGTTCTCGCCGCAAGTTTCAGAGGTACTGCGATGGCAGTGGATCGTCGTCGCGGTCGGATTCAACGTCGCGAGCTACGCGTGTCAGGCATACCGATGGAAGCTGCTGCTTCGTCCCCTCGGAAATCTTCCGTGGCTCAACGCAGCGCGAGCGATCTATGCAGGATTGTTCACGAACGAAATCATGCCTCTGCGTCCGGGCGAAGTGGTGCGGGCGTATCTGGCGGCAGACTGGCTGGACGTCCGGTTCGCTGAGGTCCTTCCGTCGATACTGGTGGAGCGCCTGTTCGACGGCGTCTGGTTCGCGCTCGGTCTGGGACTGACAGCCTTGATCGTCCCGCTGCCGCGCCGGACTTCGCGGGCTCGGCGATGCCTTCGGCGTTGCCGTCATCGTGGCCGCCATCATCTTCGTGATGATCGTCCTCGGCTCCCGGACCGCGTCCGCTCCCCGGACACCTGGTGATCGACGATCTCCTCGCGACGGGATGCTCACGACGCTGGCGCAGGGCCTGCGACGGATCGGCATGTCGCGTGAAACCCTGGCCTCGTTTGCACTGTCCCTGATCGTGTTGCTCGAGCAGAGCCTCGCGTTCTGGTTCGTGATGCTGGGTTACGGGCTCCGGCTCGGCTTCTGGGCTGGCGCGGCAACCCTTCTCATCGTACATCTCGGAACCGCCCTGCCGAACGCGCCGGCCAATCTCGGCACGTACCAGCTCTCGTGTGCAGCCGGTCTCATGCTGTTCGGCATCGACAAGACGACCGCCGCCGGACTGTCCGTTGTCGTGTTCGTCGTCCTGACGATTCCGTTGTGGACGCTCGGCGCGCTGGCATTCGGCCAGAGTGGCTTGACGATGAAGATGGTGCGACGCGGGGTCGATCAGGGAGATGCCGAGTCGACCGTGCCTCTAGTCTCCCGGCCGCGTGATTCGTAACATAACTCCCGGGCGGGGCATCCCGGCTGGCATCGTTGCTCGTCGCTTACAAATTCCCGATTTGCGCGCTCCTCGCGCCTTGCCATCCGGGCGCCGCGCTCCGGGACTTATGTCACGAATCACGCGGCCGGGAGACTAGGTCCGGTCCACTGAAACGCGACCACCGTGCGATCGTCTGCCCAGTTCTCGACGTCTGGAGGACCGCCGGCCGTTCTCGCATGGTTGAGGATCGCGTCGCAGACCATCGCCGGCGTCCGCGGAAAGGGCGTGCCGGCGACGAGATCCGCGATGAGCGCTGCGGGTGGACGGCTCAAGGCGTCCGATTCACTGATGCCGTCGGTGACGAGCACGGTCAGATCGCGTTCGCGAAGCGGCCGGGTCTGGGAGACGTAAATCGGATCGCGGAACATCCCCGCCGGCGGGCCTCCGTGGTCGAGCACGCGCAGGCCGTCCGTCCCGAGGATGATCCCGGTCGGGTGACCCGCATTGGCGTAGGTCAGTGTGCCCCGTGATGCGTCCACGAGCGCGACGATGCAGGTCGCGTAGGGCGAGCCGCCGTTGTCTTCGAACAACGCGTCTGACAGCAAACGCAACAGCTCCGCCGGATCCCTCGTCTGCGCGGCGCCCGTGCGGAGGACGGTCCGCGCGAGCGCGAGCAGCATCGCCGCCGGGATCCCCTTGCCGGAGATGTCGCCGATGGTGATGAGCATGACGTCCGGTCCGACCGTCAGGAAGTCGTAGAAGTCGCCGCCGATCTCCGAGGCTGGCTCGAATCGGACCGCCACACTCAGCGTCTCGAGATTTGTGGGGTGCTGCGGCAGGAGTCGACGCTGAATCTCCCCCGCCGTGGCGAGCTCGGTGTTGACGACGATCTGCCTGCGCTCGAGGTGATGCAGCTCGCCCCGGGTCGACCGGAGATCGAGCCACAGAAACGCCGCGACGCCGGCCGTCCCGGCCAGCAGCGCGTCCGAGATTTCGATGACGTCAGGGAGGGTGGGCGCGATGAGACGGAGCGCCAGCCACTCGAGGAGATTGGCCGCGATGTAGGCCGTGATCGCAAGCGCAAGCGCCTTCCCGGCCGCTACGATGCGGCACCTGTGTCTGGAACGCGGTGTCTGTCGCGTCACGACGCCTCACCTCCGCACGACCGCAAACCATCAGCCTCCTCCCGGTGCGCGCTCAGTACATCCGTGGCCGGGGCACGCTCTGCTCGTTCCACGACGGCTTCGCGTACTCATCCGCGAGGTAACCAATCACGTTCAAGGTCACGGTCATCAGCATGCTGAGCAATGCCGCAACCGCTATGACATACAGAACCCAGGGCCCGACGTATCTGGTGCTCATTCGTGTGCTTCTCCGTTGAGGTTCACGCCGTACCGTTCGGCCATGCGGTAGAGCGTGCGTCGATCGATCCCGAGCACCTCGGCCGCGCGCGTCCGGTTGTTGCCAACGACATGGAGCACGTGAATCAGGTAGCGGCGCTCCAGCTGATCCAGCGTCGGCACGTCGGTGAAGAGGCTCTCCTCGAGCGTTCGGCCGCCGCCCCGGATGGCTGGCGGCAGGTCCGTCGACGTCGATGATGCCGCCGCGGCAATACAGCACGAGCCGTTCGATCGTGTTCTGCAGCTCGCGGACGTTCCCCGGCCACCCGTAGGAAATCAGGGCGTCCAGCGCCGCCGTGGAAAACGTGATCTTCCGTCCGGCACGTGAGGACGCCTGTTCGAGGAAACTGCCGATCAACAGCGGGATGTCCGCGCGGCGCTCGCGCAGCGCCGGCAGGCGAATCACGATGACGCCGAGCCGATAGTAGAGATCCTGGCGGAAGCGACCCGCGTTGATGTCACCTTCGAGGTCGGCGTTCGTTGCGCCGATGACGCGCGCGTGCACGCGGACGTCCCGGACCGCACCGACCGGCCGGACTTCGCCTTCCTCCAGCACCCGCAGCAGCTTCACCTGCAGGGCCGCAGGCGCTTCGCCGATCTCGTCGAGCAGCACGGTGCCGCTTCGCGCGTGCTCGAAGATCCCTTTCTTGTCGGCGATGGCGCCGGTGAACGACCCGCGCGTGTGCCCGAACAGCTCGGACTCGAGCAGCGTCTCGGTGATCGCGCCACAGTTGATGCCGACGAACGGCTCGTGGCTGCGCGCGCTGTGCCGGTGGATCGCGCGCGCGACGAGCTCCTTGCCGGTCCCGCTCTCGCCCACGATCAGCGCGGGCGCGAGCGAGTCGGCCGCGTAGGCGATCTGCTTGTAGACCTCGAGCATCGGCGCGGTGTGCCCGAACAGACCGGCGGGCGCGGGCGCCGGCTTGGCCGCCAGCTCCTCGTCGGCCGTATGCGAGGCCGCGTGCTGCAGCGCGCGATCGACGGTCGACCTGACCTCGCTGATGTTGAACGGCTTGCTGACGTAGTCGAACGCGCCGGCGCGGACCGCCGCGATCGCCGTCTCGAGCGTCCCGAACCCGCTGATCAGGATGACCTGCCCGGACGGGTACTCCGCCTTGAACGCGTGCAGCAGATCCATGCCGGAATGCGCGGCATTCAGGTTGATGTCCGCGATCAGGAGATCGAACGGCTCGTGGCGCAGGCGTCCGACCGCCTCGTCCGGGTTGTGTACGGCCACCATCGCACGCCCCGGCTCTCCGACGAGCTCCTGGATGAACCGGCACGTCTCGACGTCATCATCGACAATCAGGATTTTTGACATGGCTCGAGGTTGACGGCGGGCTGGCGTCCCGCCGCCGGAAGGTCGATCGTGAGAACGGCGCCCCCATCGGGAGCGTTGCGGGCTGAAATGGTTCCGCCGTGGGCCGACACGACTTCGCGCGTGATGCCGAGACCCAGGCCCGAGCCGTGCCCCGCCTCTTTTGTCGTGACCCAGGGCTCGAAGACGCGCGTCAGCATCTCGGGCGGGATGCCGTTGCCCGTGTCGGCGATCTCCACGCGGACGCCGGCCTGAGTGCGCGAGGCCCGGATGCGGAGCGTCCCGCCGCGCGGCATGGCGTCGAGGCTGTTCGTGATCAGCGTCAGCAGCGCCAGCTCGAGCTGTGTCGTCTCCGCTTCGATCGCCGGGAGACCGTCATCGATCGTGACGTGGAGTTGCACGGCGCAGCGCTCGATGCGGGGCCGGGCGGTCTCGCACGCTCGATCGACGATCCGTTCGATCGACGTGATCTCGCGCGGCGACGGCTGACGCGCCTGGTCCAGCATGGCGCGGAGGATGCGCGTCACCTGCTGGATCTGGCGACTCACGATCTCGAGACGATTCCGGCTGCGCAGGTCCTGCACCTTGTCGTCGCGCACCATCTGCACGTATCCGGAGATCAGGTTGAGCGGCGTGCCCACCTGGTGGGCGACGTTGGCGGCCATCTGGCCCAGCGCCGCCAGCCGTTCGGCGCGCGCCAGCGCCTCGCGCAGCGACAGGACGCGGCGATAGCCCTCCTCGACCTCGGCGCTCCGCTGCCGCAGTTCCGCGGTCGCGTCACGCACGCGCTCCTGAAGCACTTCGTTGAAGTGCTCCGTCCGCGCCAGCATGTCGTTCAGGCCTTCGGCGACCGATCCCAGCTCGTCGCGCCGGGACACGCGCGCGCGCGCCGTGAGGTCGCCGTGCGCGACGCGATCCATCGTGTCGCGGATCGCCGTCAGCGGCGCGTGGACGAGACGACGCGTCAGGAGATCGACGAGGACGGTGAGCAGGATGACCGTCGGCGGCGTGAACCAGAGCGCGATCGCCCGGACGCGCTGCGTGGCCAGTCGCGCGGGCGCCATCGGCACGGTCACGGCAACCGCCAACGATGGCTCGCGACTTCCCACCGGCACCGCCACCGTCGTCACCGCTTCGTCACGCGTCACCTGTATGTGCTGGGAATCGATCGCGCGCTGCGCAAGGGCAACGGTGTCGGCTCGTTCCTGCGAGGACGTGCTGGCGAGCACCGTGGCCGCGGAGTGGTCGGCCGAGACCACCGTGATGACCTGGCCGCCGGCGTTGCCCTCGAGCGACTCGTGCAGCCAGTCGCGCAGCTCCCCGCCGTCCAGCGTCGGCCGCGCGTTCAGATCGGCGCGGACGGTTTCGGCGGTGAGCCGCGCCGCATTCACCAGCTCCTGCTCGATCGTCTGCTCCACCGCGCGGAGCTGGAGCCAGGTCAGCGCGGTGATCACGAGCGCCATCACCAGCGCGACGAGCAGCGAGAGGCGCGTGCGGAGCGTCAGCCGTCCGCGCCATTTCGCCACACTATGGCGGATGTGCCATGCATCGCTGACCCACTCGAGCGCCGGTGTATCCATCTAACTGCCGTCTCCTTCAGCACTTGTCACAAGTCAGTTCACGTCAACGCACGTGGCATGCCACTTGGTCCTGCGTGGCAGCAGAGCAGACGCACCGTGCCTGAAAAGGAGGGCACACCTCATGCGAATCACGTCACGCACACTCATCGCGATGCTGGCGACCATCGTGATGGCGGGCTCCGCATACGCGGGGCAGTCGCAACCGGCCTCGAAGTCGGCCAAGGCCTCTCATCCGACGGCCTCGAAGTCGAGTCCAACGCTGATGGCCAGCGGGAAGATCGTCAGCTTCGATAGCAGCAGCCAGATGCTGGTGGTGTCGACCAAGAACGGCGACCAGCAGTTCACGCTGAATTCATCCGCGCGGATCACCGATGGGAAGAAGAGCATCGGCGCCGACACGCTGGGGAGCCTGGCGAATCACCAGGTGAAGGTTCGGTATCTTCAGTCAGGCGATCAGAAGACCGTGCAGTCGGTCAGCGTGGGACCAGCCGAAGCGAGCGCAAAGAAGAGCTGAGGAGTTGAAAGCGGTTCGGGACGCGCGCAGGTGATCCGTCGATCGCCTCGCGCCCCCGGCCGTGACCGCGTGGGCAGACAAGCCTCTCGGCTGGCGACCAAACCCCCTGTACAGTTTGAAGAAACTCGGGTGGCCTGTATCGGTTGAATCGGTAGTCATGCGGGCACCCTCGCGGGGCCCGGCGTGTGACAGCCCACAAGTGCTCGCGCGCTTTCCGTGGGGCTCAACGCGTCCGGCGCGCTGCGCGCTTGCGGGCGCCCGTCACACGCCACCCGCGAAGCCCGCCGGCCCTACCGATTCAGCTGATACAGGCGACTCGTCATTCGAAGAGCGTGCACGCTTCATCACTACTGCCCGTGGGCTCGCGGGTGTCGCGTGGCGGGCGGCTCAGACGATCGCCTTCTGAGAGCGAAGCGCATCGATTTCCGCGCTTGTGTATCCCGCCTCGCGAAGCACGTCGTCGGTGTGCTCACCCAGCAGCGGTGCGCGCCGCGCGACGGCGAGCGGTGTTTCCGACATCTTGATCGGCGCGCCCAGCGTCCGGAGGCGGCCCAGCACGGGATGGTCGACTTCCACCGCCAGCTCCCGTGCCTGCACTTGCGGATCGGCAAAGACTTCCGCGTAGTTGTTGATCGCCCCGCACGGGACGCCGCCGCGCTCGAGACGCTCCAGCCAGTACGCCCGATCCTGCGTGACGGTCACCGCCTGAACCAGCGACGCGAGGTCCGCCTTGTGCGTGACGCGCGCGGCATCGGTCGCATAATGCGGCGACTCGGCCCACTCGCTGTGTCCGAGCAGGCTGCAAAGTCGTACGAACGTCCGGTCGTTGGCGCCGCCGATCGTGATGTAGCCGTCCCTGCAGCGGAACGCCTGATAGGGGGCGCTCATCCGATGCGCTGACCCCTGTGGCTGCGGCGCCTTGCCGGTGCTGAAGAACTCCGTCGCCTCCCATACGGAAAGCGCAACACCGGCGTCGAGGAGAGAGGTGTCGATAAGCTGACCCCTTCCGCTGCGCTCGCGGTAGTGGAGCGCAGCAAGAATGCCCGACAGCGCGAAGAGGCCGGCGCCGAGATCCGTCAGCGGCACACCGGCCTTGACCGGCGGTCCGCCGGGGACGCCCGTGATCGACATGATGCCCGACACGCCCTGGGCGATGAGATCGAAGCCGCCTTTCTCCCGCGCGGGCCCGGTCTGCCCGTATCCCGAAATCGACGCGTAGACCAGACGCGGATTGGTGGCAGACAGCGCCGCGTAGCCCAGGCCGAACCGCTCCATCACCCCGGGCCGGTAGTTCTCGATGACGACGTCGGATTGGGACGCGAGCCGGCAGAAGATCGCCTGGGCTTGGGGTTGCTTCAGATCGAGCACGATGCCGCGCTTCCCGCGGTTGACGGCGTTGAAGCTGGGGCTGTCGGTGCCCGCCGTGCCGGCCATCCGTCGCGTCGAGTCGCCGCCGGGCGGCTCGATCTTGATCACGGTGGCACCCATGTCGCACAGTAGCATCGCGCAGAACGGACCGGCCATCACCTGGGTGACGTCCAGCACCCGGAGCCCTTCAAGCGCCTGTTTCATGGAGACTCCCAGTGTCGACAGCTGAAGCCCGATTCGACGTCCGCGGTCCGATCGCGACGTTGACGTTCGACCGCCCCGGCGCGCGCAACGCGCTCACGTGGGCCATGTACGACGCGCTCGTCGACGCCTGCGAGCGCGTGGACGCGGACCAGCAGGTCCGCGTCATGGTGATTCGCGGCGAAGGCAAGGCGTTCGCCGCCGGCACGGACATCAGCCAGTTCCGCGACTTCCAGTCGGGCGACGACGGCGTCAAGTACGAGCGGCGGCTCGACGCGGTGATCGACCGGCTGGAGCGCGTGCGGTGCCCCACGATCGCGGCGGTCGACGGCCCCGCCGTCGGCGGCGGGTGCGCGATCGCGCTCACCTGCGACCTCCGCATCTGCACCTCACGTGCGCGCTTCGCCGTGCCGATCGCCAGGACGCTCGGCAACTGCCTGTCGATCACCAACATCAGCCGCTTCGTCGATCTGCTCGGGCCTGCCCTCTTCACCGATCTCATCTTCACCGGCCGCGCGGTCGACGCCCAGGAAGCCAGGGCCCTGGGCCTCGTCACGCGGATCGTAGACGATGAGAGCCTCGACGCGGCAGCGCAGGAGCTTGCGACGACGATCGCCGGCCATGCGCCGCTGACCATCGCGACCACGAAGGCCACCCTCAGCCGTTTGCGCGCACGCACGCGCCCACCCGCCGATGCCGCGGACGACCTCGTCGCGCACTGCTACGGCAGCGCGGACTTCCGGGAGGGCGTCGCGGCGTTCCTGGCGCGGCGGTCGCCCCAATGGTCCGGATCGTGAGAGGCGGAGGGGACGGAGGGAGCGGAGGAAATACAAACACGGAGGACCGGAGACACGGAGAGAAATAGGTGACGCCGTGATGCGCACACCGGTCGCGTCGCGGGAGCGCGGCCAACAATCCTCCGCGTCTCCGCGCCTCCGTGTGTTGTATTCCTCCGCTCACTCCGCCGCCTCCGTTGCCTCGCGCCGCAGGGCGCGGAGGGCCGGCGCAACCAGGGCTAAGGCCGCGACCGCCAGCAATCCCGCCGCGATCGGGCGCGTCGCGAAGATTGCGAAGCTTCCCTGCGAGATCTGCATCGACTGGCGAAAGGCGTTCTCGCAGAGCGGTCCAAGCACCAGCGCCGCGACGAAGGCCGCCGGCGAGTATCCGAGCTTGCGCATCGCGAGGCCGACGGCGGAGAACACGAGCATCACGCCGACGTCCCACATCCGGTTGTTCGCGGCGTACGCGCCGACGAGGCACAGCACGACGACTGACGGTGCGAGCACCGAGTACGGCACGAGCAGCGCGCGGACGAACACCGGGATCAGCACGATGTTGAGCAGCAGCAGCATGACGTTGCCGATGTACATGCTGGCGATCAGCCCCCACGCGATCTGCGGGTTCTCTTGAAACAGCAGCGGCCCCGGGCGGATCCCCCACATGATCAGCGCGCCCACGAGCACGGCGGTCGTCGTCCCGCCCGGCAGCCCGAGCGTGAGGAGCGGCACGAGGGCACCGGCGGACGCGGCGTTGTTGGCCGCCTCGGGCGCGGCCACGCCTTCAATGGCGCCGCGGCCGAAACGCTCGGGGTGACGGGAAACGCGCTTTTCGAGCGCGTAGGCCATGAACGACGCGAGCGTCGCGCCCGCGCCGGGAAGTGTCCCGATCGCGAAGCCGGCGACCGTCCCGCGCAGGATTGCCGGACGGCAGATCCGCAGGTCCTCCCAGGTGGGAAACACGTCGCGAATCGCCACCTTCGCGCGCGTGCGCGCCGCCTGCGCCGCGTCCTCCGCACCCATGAGGATCTCGGTGAGCCCGAAGAGCGCGATCGACACTGGCAGGAAGTCGATGCCGCCGAGCAGATCGATCGATCCGAACGTCAGCCGCGGCATGCCCGTCGTCACGTCGAGTCCGACGATCGCGACAATCAGCCCCAGCAACGCCGACAGCACGGCCTTCGACGGCGAACCGCTCGTCAGCCCCGTCAGCATCGAGAGCCCGAGAACCGTGAGCGCGAAGGTACTCGGGAGGACCGAACGAGAGCGCGAAGCGGGCCAGCGTCGGCGCCGTCACCATCAGCGCCGCGGTGCCCATCGTGCCCGCGAAGAACGACGCGATCGTCGCGATGCCGAGCGCCGCGCCGGCGCGGCCCTGGCGCGCGAGCTGGTAGCCGTCCAGCGCGGTGACGACCGTCGCGGACTCGCCCGGCGTGTTGATCAGCACGGACGTGATGGTGCCGCCGTACATCGATCCGTAATAGATCCCGCACAGGAGGATGATCGCGCCCGTGGGATCCATGTTGAACGTCAGCGGCAGCAGCAGTGCGACCGCGGACGTCGACCCGATCCCGGGCAGCGCACCGACGAGCGTCCCCAGCAGCGCGCCGGCGAGCGCGAGCAGCAGGTTGACGGGCGTCAACGCGACGGAGAAACCGAGCCGCATGGCGTCGAGGAGGGACAGTTGGCTCAGAACCCAAGCGGACCCCTCGGAAGCGGCACACCGAGCCACGCCACGAAGATCAGCCACACGGCGAGCGGGATGAGGATCGTCGAAAGAGCGTTGGTCAGCTTCCGCGTCGGCTCCAGGGTCCATGACGCGGCCGCGACGAAGATGACGGTCGCGAGGATCAGGCCGGTGAACGGCACGATCATCGCGGTCAGTACCGTGAGGATCCCGAGCGCCCACGATCGTCCCGGTCATGGGCACGTCCGGCGCCGCGGGCCGATCGTCCCTGGAACGAAATAGAACGACGAGCTCGAGGACGGCGACCGCGGCCAGCAGCAGGCCGAGCCAGAGCGGGAAGAATCCGGGTCCCGGCGCGTATTCGTGCCAGTAGGGAAGCGTGCGCGCCTCGGCGGCGACGAAGATGCCGATGGCGAGGACCACCACCGCGGCAACCGCTTCCGCGGGACGCCTCACGCGGTCGCGTCCGGCTTTAGCCGGACCTCGGTAGTGTCCGGCTTTAGCCGGACCTCTGGGTAGTCATGTCAGTGCGAGGCGCCGGCCGCGCCGAGGTGCCGGAGCGTGGCCTCGTTGACGGCTTCCAGCTTCGTCAGAAGCCGCGCGCGTCATCGCCCGTTTTGAAATAGGGCGTCAGCGCAAACCTTTCGATGTATTGCGTGCGCCAGCGCTCGCTCCCGGTCACGTTGCTTCAGAACATCCTCCCAGTACCGCACCGCAGCGTCCGGCGCGCCGCTGGTGATCGCGACCGCGCGGAACATCCGGTACTCGACGTCGATCCCGGACTCCTTCAGCGTCGGCACGTCGGGCAGGAGCGAGAGCCGCTCAGGCGCCGCGATGGCGAGCGCGCGGACGAGCCCGCCGCGGATCTGGCTGATCGTCTCGCTTGGATTCGGCCCGGCCAGCTCGACGTGGCCGCCGGCCACGTTCTGCATCGCTTCGGCGCCGCCGCGCGTGTGCACGTAGGTGAACGAAACGCCCGTCGCCTGCTCGATCAGGCCGCCCAGGATGTGATCGCCGCCGCCGACGGCTTCCGTCGCGAGCTTCAGCGCGCGCGGGTGCGCCCGCGCGTACTCGATGACCTGCTGGATCGTCTCGAACGGTGAGTTGGCCGGCACGACGATGAACTCTTCGTCGAGCGCGAGGACGGCGATCACTTTCACGTCCCGCACCGTCGGTCCCTTGTAACCAGGCTGCAACGCCAGCGACACCATCGGGTCGTTGAGCGTCACGAGCGTGTTCGGATCGGTCGGCCGTCCCACGACGTACGCCAGGCCCACCGCGCCCGATCCGCCTGCGCGATTGGACACGGTGACCGGCTGCGCCACCAGATGCTCGTGCGCGACTGCATCCTGGATGGCCCGCGCGAGGTTGTCCGATCCGCCGCCGGGCTGAAACGGTACGACGATGTCGATAGGACCGTCAGGATAGGACTGCGGGGAGCGCGACCCTGAGCACGCGGCGAGTGCAAGCCCCAGCACGAGAGCGAGAAACCTGGGAATGGTCGACACGGTGTTCGAGATTACGGCGGAGGTCGACGGCACCACAGACTTGATGTTCAAGGGGTAATGCGGACAAAGCCCCGCCAGATGGGCTTCCCGTCAATCAACGCATCGACGCGATAGACACCCGGTGGCGCGGGCACAGGAAGCTCCCAGGATGAAAGCCGGAGATCGCCTTTCCTGAGGTCCACCTTGGATGGCTTACTTTCGATGACGACCCGATTGTCCGCATCTGTACACCGAGTTGCGCCACACCCCTCACGCGTTGTTGCGGGTTCCAGTTGACCCACGTGACCAGACTTTTGTCGATGCTGGAGAACGCTTCGCGCTGATCGGCTGGCGCTACGACCGGACCCTTGACGATGGTTTTGGCAAAGCCTCCCGAGACGACGTGCTCGTCGCCGACAATCGGCAGCACCAGTTCCCCACGCGCCTGAAGCTCGGCGATTCCGTGGACGTGCCGGGGGTTTCGTGGTAAGCCTCGATGAGGCCGATCGGGACAATCCGGCGCGCCCTTCAACTCGGCCCGAAACTTCAACAAGTCAAGCAGTCGGCTCGCCCCCGGGACACTTGACCCTCCAGTCATGCCCACCAGTTCGCCGAACTCGTTCAGCACGGGGGAACCGGGCGTTCCGGATCCATTGAGAAAGGAAACGAGGTAGCGCCGTCCGGTCGCGGCGGTGTCGATCTGTCCGGTCAGCCCTCCTTCGAGAAGCACACGTCCACCCGAGGCACCGCCTTCCATGGAAAAACATCGATTGCCGACCTTTATGGAATCCCCGGGCGCAACGGGCACGGACGCAGCTCCGCCGTCCCCTGCCAGGACCGCCCAATCCTGCCGCCTGTTCCAGCCCACGATGGACGTCACCTGGCGGCGCGATCCATCCGCTTCGACGACGCGCACGATGTCGGCGCCGTCGAGGACGACCATGGGGGCGTAGATCCGCCCCGCGCTCAGCAAGATGCCGCCGAATGTCTCGAGCGAGCGCCCGCTGGCCGTGGAGCGCTCGATCACCACGAACATTCGATTCAGCCGTTCGTAGAGGCGCTTCGGGGGGTGCCAACGGTCTCTTCACGGACACGGCGACGATCGACCCGCACCGCACGGGCGCGGATACTACCATGGGAATTGGTAAATGGTAGATGGGAAATGGGACGAACATTTGCCATTCATCGAAGATGGCCCAGCGTCGCCTGATTGACCTCTTCCAAACGCGTCACGAAGCTCCGCGCCTCCTCGCCAATCCGGACATACGGCGTCAGCGCGAACCGCTCGAGATACTGCGTCCGCCAGCGATCGGTCTGGGTCGCGCGGCGGAGGAACGTGGCGTAGCTCCAGTACACCACCACATCCGCGGGCGCGCGCGACGCGATGGCAATGCCGCGGAACATCCGGTACTGGATGACGTCGATGCCGGACTTCCTGAACGTCGGGACGTCCGGGAACAGCGCGAGCCGCTCCGGCGACGCGACCGCGATCGCGCGGACGAGCCCGCCGCGAGGATCTGACCGAGCGCCTCGCTCAGTACGTCCGGCCAGCTCCACATGACCACCGGCGACGTTCTGCAGCGCCTCGATGCCGCCGCGCGTGTGGACGTACATGAACGAGACGCCCGTCGCCTGCTCGATCAACCCGCCCAGAATGTGATCGCCGCCGCCGACAGCTTCCGTCGCGAGCTTCAGCGCGCGCGGGTGCGCACGCACGTACTCGACAACGTCCTGAATCGTCTTGAACGGCGACTTCGCGTTCACGACGATGGCCATCTCGTCGAGCGCGAGGATGGCCACCATCTTCACGTCACGAACCGTCGGACCGTCTACCGGGCTGCAGCCCCAAGGTCACGAACGGGTCCGTCAGCGTCACCAGCGTATACGCATCGTCCGGGCGCGCGACGACGTAGCCGAGGCCCACGGCACCCGAGCCGCCGGGCCGGTTCGACACCGTCACCGGTTGAGTCGCGAACCCCTCGTGCGCGATCACGTCCTGGATCGCCCGCGCCAGGTTGTCCGAGCCGCCTCCGGGAGGCACCGGAACGACGATGTCGATGGCGCTGCTCGGGTAGGGACGAGAGGGGTCTGCGCCGGTGCACGCGACCGTGCAGAGCGCAGCCGCGACCACGCCCCACGTCGATGCTGCCTTTGAAAACGCGCTGAGAGTCGGTGGGGCACGCCATCCGTCAGGCCGCCGATACTACCACCCCCGGCATGAGGAGCTGACCGTATAATTGGACGCCTCGTGCATCAACAAGCGAGTTCTATATGATGAGACAGACCCGACGGATTCTTCATCCTCGTCGCCGCGTTCGTCGTCGCGTCGGCGGCCTGGCCCACGCGCCGCCGAACGGCGGCCGATGACCGAGAAGGACCTTTTCAAGTTCGTCTGGGTCGCCGATCCGCAGATCTCCCCGGACGGATCGCAGGTCGCCTTCGTTCGCGTGACGGTCGACGAGAAGAAGGACCAGTACGACACGACGATCTGGATCGCGAAGACCGACGGCAGCGAGCCGCCGCGCGCGCTCACCGGCGGGACGCGCGACACCAGCGCCGCGATGGTCGCCCGACGGCCGACGGCTGGCGTTCGTCCGCGCCGTCGAAAAGGACGGCCGCCTGCAGCCGCCGCAGATCTATCGTGATGGCCATGGCCGGCGGCGAGGCGCGCGCGATCACCGACATCCCGCGCGGCGCCGGCAATCCCGCGTGGTCTCCCGACGGCAAGACGATCGCGTTCTCGTCCAGCGCCCGCCGGAGGAGCTCGATCAAGCCGACGCCAAAGCCGACAAGACCGAGAAGCCGCGCCAGAGCGACGTCCGGGTGATCACCGAGGCCGTGTATCGCGCCAACGGCGTACCCGGCTCGGGCTATCGTCGATCCCGATCGTCCCGCACACATCTGGACGGTGACGGTGCCGGCGACCGACGCGCCGCGACGCTGGCGAAGCCGAAGCGGATCACCTCGGGCGAGTTCGGCGCCGGCAACCATCGCTGGTCGACCGACGGCCGCGAGATCTACTTCGTCTCGGATCGGCGGCGCGAGTCGTACTACTTCCCGAGCGACAGCGATCTCTACGCCGTGCCGCCGCGACGGCGGCGAGCCGGTGCGCGTCGTCAGCATCGACGGCACTATCGGCGCGTACGCGCCCTCGCCCGACGGCAAGCGTATCGCGTTCGTCGGCACGCATCGCGGCGAGCCGGAGCGCTCGTACAGCCAGCCCGATCTCTGGGTCGTCGACCTGCCGGCGGCACGCCGCGCAACCTGACCGCGAGCGTACGACTTCGACATCAACGGCGGCATCGGCGGCGATCAGCGCGCGCCGCGCGGCCAGCATCCCGCCGGCCCGGTCTGGAGCCGCGACGGCCACGCCATCCTGATCCGCGTCGGCGAGCAGGGCAATGCGAATCTGTGCGCGTCGATGCCGCCACCGGGCGCGTCGATCGCCGTCACCAAGGGCAACCACGACGTCATGTCGTACACGACCGACGCGACCGGCAGCCGCATCGCGTTCGTGCAGTCGACCGACGACCGTCGTCGGCGACCTGTACGTCGCTCGACGTCGGCACGCGGCGCCCCGAAGAAGCTCACGACGTTCAACGACGAGCTGTTCAACCCGCTGCACGATGACCGAGCCCGAGGAGATCTGGTACACGAGCTTCGACGGCAAGAAGATTCAGGGCTGGATCCTGAAGCCGCCGGCCTTCGACGCCGTCGAAGAAGTATCCGCTGATCCTGCAGATCCACGGCGGGCCGCACTCGGCCTACGGCAACACCTTCACCCACGAGTTCCAGTGGATGGCGGCGAAGGGCTACGTCGTGCTCTACACGAACCCGCGCGGCAGCTCGAACTACGGGCAGGACTTCGGCAACATCATCCAGTTCCGCTATCCGGGCGACGACTACAAGGACCTGATGGCCGGCGTCGACGAGATGCTGAAGAAGGGCTACGTCGACGAGGCGCGGCTGGGCGTCACCGGCGGCAGCGGCGGCGGGCTGCTGACCAACTGGGTCGTCACGCAGACGACGCGCTTCAAGGCGGCGGTCAGCCAGCGCGACATCTCCGACTGGGCGAACTTCTGGTACACCGCCGACTTCACGCTCTTCACGCCGACCTGGTTCCGCAAGGCGCCGTTCGAGGATCCGGCGGACTTCGCGCGGCGCTCGCCGATCACCTACGTGGCGAAGATCCAGACGCCGCTGATGTTCATCCTCGGCGACGAGGACTGGCGGACGCCGCCGGCGGCCGGCGGCGAGGATCTGTTCCGCGCGCTGAAGTACCTGAAGCGGCCAACGGTGATGGTGCGCTTCCCCGGCGAGAACCACGAGCTCTCACGCTCCGGCAAGCCCTGGCACCGCGTCGAGCGCCTGCAGCACATCGTCGGCTGGTTCGACAAGTAGCTGATGGGCAAGGACACCGGCGACGTACGAGCGGCGCCAGCAGAACGCCGATAGGCTGAATCATGAGATGTAAAGCCCTTGCGCGGGTCCTGTCCGCGAGCAGCCCCACCCGGTGCTCAGGCCGAAAAGCATTTGTCACGCGCGTCGGCCGTCCGCGCAGTGGGGCGCGCCGTCGCGGCCACCTGCTGGGTCGCTTTTCGCGAGTCTGATCTCCACTGTCGGCTCTGACCGCCGCGCAGTCGCTCTGCCTGCGCAGACCGCTCCGCCGCCGCCGGCTACGCCGGCGCCGCCAACCCGCGCCAACATTCTTCGCGGCGAGTACGGCCCGTATCGCGCGAACAACGATCTCCTCTACTACCATCTCGACGTCCGCGTCGATCCGGAGAAGAAGACCATCGCCGGCAAGAACACGATCCGCTTCAAGATGCTCGAGGACGGCACGCGGATTCAAATCGACCTCTCGCGACATCCTGAACGTCGACAAGATCCTGCTCGGCCAGACCGAGCTGAAGTACGAGCGGAAGGCCGACTCGGTCTTCATCGACTTTCCCGCAGACGCTGCAAAGCCGGCGCGAACTACTCGATCGATTTCTACTACTCCGGCACGCCGACGCCGATCGGCCGCTTCGGCGGCTTCGCCTTCCGCAAGGATCCGGCCGGCCGCCCGTGGATCTACACGGCCTGCGAGGAGGAAGGGCCCGCGCATGTGGTGGCCCTGCAAGGACCAGTGGCAGGACGAAGTCGAGAGCATGGACATCAGCGTCGCGGTTCCGAACGGCCTGACCGACGTCTCCAACGGCCGCTTCATGGGCAAGACCGACCTCGGCGACGGCTACACCCGCTGGGACTGGCACGTGCTCGTATCCGATCAACGCCTACTGCGTGTCGGTGAACATCGCGCAACTACGTCCATTTCGACGACAAGCTGGGCGACCTGACGATGGACTACTACGTGCTGCCGGAAGACCTCGAGAAGGCCAAGGCGCAGTTCGTGCAGGCCCGCGGCATGATCGAGGCCTTCGAGCACTATTTCGGCGAGTATCCGTTCAAGCGGGACGGCTACAAGCTGATCCACGTTCCGTACACCGGCATGGAGCATCAGAGCGCGGTCACCTACGGCAACGGCTTCCGCAACGGCTACGTCGGCCGCGACGGACCGGCGTCGGCATCAGCCTGAAGTTCGACTTCATCATCATCCACGAGAGCGGCCACGAGTGGTTCGGCAACGCCGTCACCGCCGCCGACCGCTCCGACATGTGGATTCACGAAGGCTGGACCAACTATCTCGAGAGCCTCTACGTCGAGTACCACTGTTCGGGCAACGACGAGGCGATCCGCTAGTACATCAACGGCACAAGACCGGCGTCGGCAATCGCCAGCCGATCGTCACGCGAGCGCGGCGATTCACCGCACGCCCGCCGGCGGACCAGTACAACAAGGGCGCGCTGTTCCTCAACACGCTGCGCAGCGTGATCAACGACGATGCGAAATGGTGGAAGCTGCTGCACGACCTGTTCCAGACGTTCAAGTACCAGAACATCATGACGGAAGACATCGATGCGTTCTTCAACGAGCAGACCGGGCCTGAACCTGACGCCGATTTTCAACCAGTACCTGCGCCACGCGGCCGTCCGCCGGTGCTGGAGCTGAAATTCGACGCGGCCGGCGGCAGCGTCGACTATCGCTGGCAGGCGGACGAAAAGGCATTTCGCGATGCCGATCCGCGTCGGCAAGGCTAGGCGCGTGGCAGACCATCACGCCGACGAGCGAGTGGCAGACGATGAAGACGCCGATCACGAAGGACGAGTTCGGCGCGGATGCCGACCGGTATTACGTCAACGTCGTCAAGCAGTAGGGAGTAGGCAGTTGCTGCTTCGCGCGAGACGAGAAAGCGCGGTCAGTCTCGAAACAACCGCTCGTGTTCGTTGCTGCTGAGATACCGACCGCGTTGGTCGGACCACCACAGCCGCTCGGGCTGTCGACGGTCGCGATGCAGGTCGATGGCAACCACGCCTGCTGGCGATCAGTCCGTCACCAAACGCTCTTGCCTTCAAGTCGAAGTTGCCTGCCACGATGGTGCCGCCATTCACGAGTACCGGATCGTTGAGCGTCGGCTCCACACCCGTCGTGGTGTACCGGATGACAGTCCCAGGTGTCACACTCGAAATAGTAATGAGCTGGCCGGGCGAATAGGAGCCTCCACCAGGCGAGAACGCCGGCGATGCGGCTTGTGCGCTGAGTACCAGACGGTCGATGTTGCGCTCGCGGTCCAGTCTGGGTGGAAGGCGCGAGCTTTGATCGTCAACGATCCAGCCAGTACCGAGCGGCTCGGTGTACAGCAGTGACGCCACGCCTGGCGTTGTTCCGTCGGTGGTGTAACGAATTGAGCCAGCGCCCGGTGCGCTCATGGTCACCGTTTGGCCATAGGGATGAACTCCGGCGGCCGGGGTGATCACTGGATCGGCCAGCGTCCCGAAGCTCATCTGGTACCCGAGCGTGGCGATTGAGCTCGGCTCCCAGCCCAGTCTGAGGGCTACAGCTTTAATCGTCAGGCTAGTGCTGACGGCGATCGGGCCAACGTACGCAGGCGATGCCTCTGACGGCGTCGATCCATCCGTAGTGTAGTGAATAGATGCACCGGAAGTCGTACTGGTCAGCGTCACTATCTGGGCCGTCGTGTAGATGCCGGCGACTGGAGCAGCAGCAACAGGCGTGACCTGGATTCGGTACGTGGCAGTCGCTGTGGCGCTCGGTGCTTGCCCGCCGATCCACGCACGCGCCTTGATGGTGGTGGTCTCCGAAATCGAAACGACTCCGCCCTGCGCGACCACTGGATCCGTCTCAGTTGGATCGACGCCGTTTGTCGTGTAATGAATCACGGCGCCAGCAGTAACAACGTTCACCACGACGTTGAACGGCGCGTTATACGTGCCGGCGGGAACGTTGAAGTAGGGGCGTGCAGTCCGCCAGACAAAACCAGGATCGCTGATCGGAATCGGAACCGCGCGCAGAGCGCTTCCGCCATCACCGAGCTGGCCCGAGCTCCCGTTGCCCCACGTCCACACTTCGCCGGTGGGCGTTATCGCAACGGTGTGCGACCCGCCGGCCGCGGCCAGCGCCACACTTTGCGGTCCCGCCACGACGGTTGGAGTCGTCCTTAGCGTCGTCGTCGTGTCGCCGATCTGCCCCGAGCTGTTCGCGCCCCAGGCGACGAGCGGAGTGTAGCCTCCCACGCCGACACTGTGCGTGCCGCCCGCAACAACTTTCGAGGGAGCAAAGGACGGGATCAGTGTCGGCGTGCGCTGAACAGTAGTCGTCCCCAGACCCAGCTGTCCGCTGCCCCCCGCGCCCCAGACATAGACCGCCCCGTCGCTGCGACGCGCCATGCTGTGCAGCGACCCGGCCGCAACCGCCACGACGCCGGACACTCCCGGCACCAGCGTCGGGCTCGTGCGATTCGTCGTCGCGTCGTCGCCGATCTGCGAGGAGCCGTTGGCGCCCCACGCGTACACTTGTCCCGTGCTCGTGACGGCCAGGCTGTGCGATCCGCCGGCCGCGATGGCGGTGACGTTGGTGAGCCCCGGCACGAGCGCCGGCAGGTGCTCGGTCGCGGTTGTTCCCAGCCCCAGTTGCCCGCTGCTGCCCGAGCCCCAGGCGTACACCACGCCGTCGCCCGTCAGAGCGAGGCTGTGGTTGTTGCCGGCCGCGACGCTGACGACGTTGGTCAGCCCGGCGATCTCGACCGGCCGCGACCGGTTGGTGGTCGAATCGTCGCCTACCTGGCCCGACCCGTTGGCACCCCAGCCGAATACTCGTCCATCGTGTGTCACCGCCAGCGTGTGGTTCTGGCCCGCCGCGAGTGCGGTGACGCCCGTGAGCGTCTGCACGAGCACCGGAGTGCTGCGCCCCGTTGTGGTTGAATCGCCGACCTGGCCGGACGAATTCTGACCCCACGCGTAGAGCAGGCCGTCTGGCGTTGCCAGCGCTGTGTGAGAGCCGCCAGCGGCTACGGCGCCGGCGCCGAGGGGCCCCGTGAGCAAGTAGGTCGCCGCCGCAACGGCGCTGTCCGAGCAGCCGGCTTTGAACGCGCGGACTTTCAGCGTGAACGTGCCCACGAGCAGCGTCGCGCCCGATGCGAGCGTCGGATCCGTCGCAGTCGGGTCCGATCCGTCGAGGCTGATCCGAAGCGTGGCTGCCGGATCCGGGCTGGTAATCGTGACGTGCGTGCCAGGGTCGTACGGTCCGCTGGCCAGGCTGAGAACGGGCGCCGGAACACTGATCGTGTACGCCTGGGCCGTTTCGCCGCTCGTGGCGTAGTCTGGGTGAAACGCCTTGGCCTTCACCGTCGCCGTGGCTTCGATGAGGAGCGGCGCAGCGAACACCGGTGAAGTCCCCGTTGGTGTACTGCCGTTGGTCGTGTAGCGGATGGTTGCCCCCGGAGAGCCCGTCAGCGTCACGCTGACCTGCCGTTCGTACGTGCCGGCCGTCGGGCTCATGGCCGGCGCCGCCAGCGAGCCGAAGTTCATGGTGTACGTGGACGACTGCGCGACGCTGTCGGACCAGCTCGCCTTCAAGCCGACGGCCTTGAGCGTGGTCGTCGTGTCAATGGTCACCGGTCCCGTGTAGACGGGTGATGTTGCGCTCGGCGTCGATCCGTCCGTGGTGTACCGAATCGCCGCGCCTGACGTCGCCGACGTGATTGTCACCGTGCGCGCTGACGTGTACGTGCCGCCAGCCGGAGAGTAGCTCGGCGTCGCGACCTTCATGGTGTAGGCAGCAATCGCAGTCTCGCCGGAAGCCATGCCGGGCGCCCATGCTTTGGCCTTCAGCGTCTGCGTCTCAGTGACGACCACGCTGCCACCGGAAACTAGGCTCGGATCTGACTCGGTGGGATTCTGGCCATCGCGCGTATAGTGAATCGTGGCGCCCGGCGTGTCTACGGTCAGCACGACCGTCCTGTCAGTGGTGTACGTGCCTGGCGCGACGCTGAACACCGGGGTGGCGACGCGCCACGCAAAGCCGGCGCCGCTGATTGGAACGGGAACGGAGCGATCGTCCGTCGTTCCGTCGCCGAGCTGCGCGTTCGCGTTGCGGCCCCGTGTAGACAGCCCCGCTGCTCGTGATCGCCATACTGTGGAAGAAACCGCAGCCCACGCTCTCGATGGACGCCAGGTTCGGCACCAGCGTAGGCACGTTCCGCGCCGTCGTCGTCCCGTCGCCGACCTGGCCGTCGGTGTTGTGTCCCCAGGCCCAGACCTGACCGCTCGCCGTGATCGCGAGCGTGTGATCGGACCCCGTCGCGATGGCGGCGACGTTGCTCAACGAGCCGACCGCGACGGCGCTCGGTCGCTGAGCGGTCGTGCCGTCCCCGACCTGGCCGAACCCGTTATAGCCGGCAGCCATCAGCGTACCACTCGCGAGCAACACGACGGTGAGTCGAGATCCGCCGCTGGCACGCACGGCATTGGCAACACCCGTCATCTGGACGGGCGAGGGCCGCTGCGTAGTCGAGCCGTCGCCGAGCTGACCATTCCCGTTCGCACCCGTCGCCCAGACCGTCCCGTCGTTCTTGACGATCAAGGTATGCGTCAGGCCTGCGCCCACGCTGCTGACGGCGCCGGTGATGAGCACTGGCGTGGACGATGGCGTCGTCGTGCCGGTGCCGAGCTGGCCGTTCGTGTTGCGGCCCCACGTGTAGACGTCGCCGTTCGAGTGCAGCGCGACCGAATGGAACTCGCCGGCGGCGATGGCCACGATCGACGCCAACGGAACTTGCGTGGGTGTCTTTCGATCGGTCGTCGTACTGTCGCCGAGCTGGCCGAACGCGTTGTCCCCCCAGGCCCACACTTTGCCGTCGCCTGTCAGCGCCAGCGTATGCTCCGATCCCGCCGCAACGGCCACGACGTCCGCGAGGCCGGCCACCGATATCGGAGTCTTCCGAGGTGTCGTCGTGTTGTCGCCCAACTGGCCGTTGGTGTTGGCGCCGAACGTGACCAATGTGCCGTCGGTCTTCCGGACGACGACATGGCCCGAGCCGCCGGCAACGTGCTGGGCGTGTGCTGAGCCACTGGCAAGAAGGGCGACGACGAAGACGCAGGCTACGAAGAAGAAGCCACGACGAGGTGAAACACAACTCAAGACAGAACTCTCCCCACACGTTGTTCGATGCGACATCAGGCGCACCAGTAGTTCAAGGCGTCAACGGGTCTTGCTGCAGGGGATTTCGAACGAGACTTCGAAGAACCAGCAGAGGACTTGCGATGTTCGAGGCGACGTGCGGGAGAGAGTATACGAGCAGCAGAACGTTCACGTCAAACCTTGCGGGCACAATAACGATGGGGGTTCTCCCTTACTCCCTTCTCCTGTCGGCATTCTCCCCTTCTCCCTACTCCACCGCGATCCTCGCGGCTGTGCTAGCCTGACGCATGGAGTTCGACCTGACGCGGCTCGGCGATGCCTTGGCGTTTGGCGACCTCGAGAGCCAGCGCGAGCGGTTCCACCTGGAGGAGTGATGCCCGTCAGGAAGTTCCGGCGCATCGAGGACATGAAGCGGCCGCTCTGGCGGGATCCCGGCGATCCCCACGCTGGTGCAGGCGATGGCGCGGCTCTGGGACTTCGCCGCGCGGACGGGCCGGCGCAGGTATCCACCAGGCGTTTACCGCTATTCGTCGATCGAAGAGCTGGAGCGGGCGCAGGCGGAATGGCGGCAGCGCGACGGTTTGAAGGACGTCTGACGTCCCCTTTGCCTTTCCCTCTTGCTTTTTCCCTTGTCCCTTGTCCCTTGTCCCTTGTCCCTTACTTCTTCGGCCACACCACGCCCTGATTCTCAGTCGTGACCGGCGCGAGTCCTCGGTACACGAACTTCTGCAGCCGCCGGCCCTCGTAGGTCTCCGTCGTGAAGATGTTGCCCTTCGAGTCGGTGGCGATGCTGTGGACGGCGAAGAACTGCCCGGGCTGCCGGCCGCCGTCGCCGAAGCTGGTCAGAATCTGCATCGTGTCGCGCTGGATGATGTAGACCTTCTCGTTCTTGCCGTCGGCGAGGTAGATGTACTTCTGCTGCGGGTCCTTCGAGAACGCGATGTCCCACACCGATCCGTCGCCCAGCGTATTCCGCGCGATGAACACTTCCTTCACGAACGTCCCGTCCGGCTTGAACACCTGGATGCGATCGTTCGGACGATCGCAGACATACACGAGGCCGTCGGTCGAGAGCTCGGCGCAGTGCACCGGCGTGCGGAACTGCTGGGCGGGCGGCGCCTTGGGATCGTACGGCCCGATGTTGGTGTCGTCCGGCTTGTTGCCGTACGCGCCCCAGTACCGCTTGAACTTGCCCGTGTCCGCGTCGATCACGACGACGCGCTTGTTCCCGTAGCCGTCCGAGATGTAGGCCTCGTTGGCCTTGGGGTCGACGAAAATCTTGGCGACCCGGCCGAAGTTCACCATGTCGTTGCTGCCGGTGTTCTTCCCCGGCGTGCCGTACTGCGCGAGGAACTTCCCGCTCTGGGTGAACTTGAGCACGTGCGCGTCGGTGCCCACGTTGCCGCCAATCCAGACGTTGCCCTTGTGATCGACCGTGATGCCGTGGTTCGACTCGGGCCAGTTATAGCCCTCGCCCGGTCCGCCCCAGTGTCCGACGACGTTGCCGGCCGGATCGAATTCGAGGACGGGCGGCGCGGCGGAGCAGCAGGTCGCGGTGGGCGGTTTCTGATCGGCCGCGGCTTCGTTGGCGCCGAGCAGGTTGGCGCGGTGGACGATCCACACGTGATCGCGCGCGTCCACGCCGACGCCGATGGCCTGGCCGAGCACCCAGTTGTTCGGCAGCGGCTTGGGCCACATCGGATCGACCTCGAAGCGCGGCGCCTGGAGGCCGTCCTTCCCCTGGGCGTCCGCGACCCTCTGGAGCACGCTCTGCCCCAGGCCGAGCGCGGCGATCGTGGCCAGCAGGCCCGCACCGACGAACAGGTCACGCTTCCGTCTCATGCCATTCTCCCTGGGAGGTCTTGCTGGAGCTGTAACAGTCTGTCTGCACTTATCAATGCTCGCGGGGCCCCACCCCCGCTCGCTCGCGCTCGGCGACTTCGCGCCTCGCGCGGGCCGCAGGCGCTACTTTATTAGAAACTTCTGGACTCGTTTTCCCTCTAGGCTCTCTCCCGTGTACACGTTGCCCTTGGAATCAACTGCCACGCTTCCGACACCGTAGAAGGCGCCCGGCCAGCGGCCGCCGCCGCCGATCGTCGAGACGACTGCGAGCGTGTCACGGCGAAGCACGTGAACCTTCTGGTCGTGACCGTCGGCGACGAACAGGAAGCGCTGCTGCGGATCGTTCGAGAACGTCAGGTCCCACACGGCGCCGTCACCGGTCGTCGTCTTCGAGACGAACCCCTCTTTGACGAACTTGCCGTCCTTCTGAAACACCTGGATGCGATTGTTCTTGCGATCGCAGACGTACACCATGCCGTCCTTCGAGAGGCTGACGCAGCTCACGGTCCTGAACTGCTTCGCCGCCGGTGCGGCCGGATCGTACGGGCCGGGATCCGCATCGTCCGGCGCCGCGCCGTACGCGCCCCAGTGGCGCTTGTACGCGCCGGTCTCCGCGTCGAAGACCACGACGCGGCGGTTGACGAAACCGTCCGCCACATAGAGCTCGTTGGCGGCCGCATCGATGTCGAGACCGACGGGCCGGTTCAGGCCGGTCTTGCTGTCGCTGCCCTCGGGCTTGCCGGCCTTACCGATCTGGAGCAGGAATTGTCCGGTCCGCGAGAACTTGAGGACGTGCGCGTCCTGCGGACGTGGCGCCGCGGGCGCCGCGCCGGCGCGTCCGCCGCCTCGACCGCCGCCGCGTCCGGCTGCCGGCGGATCGGTCCCTGCGGCCGCGATCCAGACGTTCCCTTTCGGATCGATCGCGATCGCGCCGGGCGACTGCGGCCACTCGAAGCCCGTCCCGGGACCACCCCAGTGGCCGACGAGGGTGCCGGCCGCATCGAATTCGAGGACGGGCGGCGCCGGCACGCAGCACTCCTCCGCCGTCTTCGGATCGGTGGCCGCGCCCATCTCCGTTCGCGCGTTCAGGGAGTCGCCGGCCCGGTGCACCACCCAGATGTGATCCTGGGCATCGACGGCCACGCCCGTGATCGATCCCATCAGCCAGTGATTCGGCAGTGGCTTCGGCCACATCGGATCGACCTGGAACTTCGGCGCCGCGCCCTGTGCAACGGCAGTGTCGTCGACGACAAACGCCGGCGCGCCGGCAACACCGAACACGCCAAGAAGAAGCGCCGCGCTAAGGAGGGGCCGAATACGTGTCACAGGCGTCATGCTTCCAGCTCCCAGCCGTGTATTCTGTATCCTGTATTCTGTATTCTTCTCTTCGAGTTCGAAAGTATACACTCAGGCGGCATGCCGTTGGACCGTCGAATCGTGCCCGCCGGCGCCGCGATTTGCGCGGCCGCGGCCATCCTGCTGCTGACGGCGGCGCGGCCCGCGGCGCACGACATTCCCGCCAGCGTGACGGTGCAGGCATTCCTGCGGCCCGCCGGCCAGCGCCTCCACCTCATCGTCCGGGCGCCGCTCGGCTCCATGCGCGACATCAATTTTCCACGGCATGGACCGGGCTTCCTCGACCTCGACCGCCTCGAGCCCTCGCTGCGCGATGCGGCAGCGATGTGGATTGGCTCCGCAATCGCCGTCTACGAGGACGACGCCCGGCTGCCGAAACCGCAGATCGTGGCCGCGCGCGTGTCGCTCCAGTCGGATCGCTCGTTTGGCACCTACGACGAAGCGCTCGCGCACGTGACCGGCGCGCCGCTCGCCGCCGGCACCGAGCTCATGTGGGATCAGGCTTTGCTCGACGTCCTCCTCGAGTACCCGATCCGTTCCGACGCCTCGAAGTTCTCGATCGAGCCGATGTTCGCCAGGCTCGGGATCCGCGTCGTGACCGCGCTGCGCTTCGTGCCGCCGGGCGGCGCGGTCCGCGCCTTCGAGTTCACGGGCGATCCCGGCCTCGTGAGGCTCGATCCGAGCTGGCGCCAGGCGGTGCTCCGCTTCGTGGCGCTGGGATTCTTCCACATTCTGGACGGCGTCGATCACCTGCTCTTCCTCTTCTGCCTCGTGATCCCGTTCCGGCGGGTCAAGCAGCTCATCCTCGTCGTGACGTCGTTCACCGTCGCGCATTCGATCACGCTGATCGCATCGGCCTTCAACCTCGCGCCCGATGCCCAGTGGTTCCCGCCGCTCATCGAGACGCTCATCGCGATGTCGATCGTGTACATGGCGCTCGAGAACATCGTCGGGGTCACGAGCATCTCGCGCCGCTGGATCATCACGTTCGGCTTCGGCCTCGTCCATGGGTTCGGTTTCTCGTTCGCGCTGCGCGAGACGCTGCAGTTCGCGGGATCGCACCTGCTGACGTCGCTGCTGGCGTTCAACGTCGGCGTGGAGCTGGGGCAGATCCTGGTCCTGCTGATACTCGTGCCGGCGCTGGCGGTGCTGTTCCGCTACGTCCTCGCCGAACAGACGGAGCGCACGGGGACGATCATCTTATCGGCCCTCATCGCTCACACGGCCTGGCACTGGATGACCGATCGGGCTGAAATACTACGCCAGTTCGCCTGGCCCACGGTCGATGCTGCGCTGATGGCGAGCGTGCTGCGCTGGCTGATGGTCGTTGTGGTTGCTGCTGGCGTGATTTGGTTGGTTACTGCTTTACGACAGCCTCAGACGCGGAAGACTGGGGATGAGGGGGTTTTGAGGTAATCGCTTCGGTTGTCGGTTTTCGGTTTTCGGTTTCTTGGTTTTCGGTTTCTTGGTTGTCGGTTATCGGTTTCGGTTATCAGCGGCTGATCAGGTCTTCGTAGCTTTGGACGCGGCCGCCGGCTACGCTCTTGAGGAGATCGCCTACCGGCTGCAGCAGTGACACGCTGGGGTCGCCTGCACTCAGCCCGTACATCCAGGGCCTGAACACGGACCTGATCACGACCGCTCGCTCGTGGCGTGGCAAGCGGCCGAGGTTTTCGGCAAACCGTGAGAAGCGTCCTTCCCTGAACAGATAGAACTCCACGTTCGAGGCGTAGAACGCCGACAGGCGCTCGCCTCGCTGGCCGAGCATCTTCGCGATCGCGGCGAGCGCGGCCGAGCCGCTCAGATCGCCGGTCACCGGAATCAGCAGGTCCTTCGCCTGCAGCGTCTTCACGAACTGGAAGGCCTGTTCCGACGCGAGGTAGTTGCCGTGCCGGCCCTGCGGATCGGTCTCGAGCAGCAGGTCGCGATACGTGGGATAGTCGCTCTGCGGCGGCCTGCCCGCGCTCTGGAATCGCAGCCGCACGCCGGCGTCGATGAACCGGCGATGGAATCGATCGATCGTGGCGCGGTCTTCCTTCGACAGCGGAACCCCGAACTTCGCAATCGCGTCGTCAATCCGCGCGCGCAGCGATGGGATCTTACGGCTGTCCAGCGGCGCCGCTTCGACCGCGGCAACCAGCTTCCCGACGTCCGCAGTGCGCCAGGCGTCGACATCCGTCGGCACGGGCCTGCCGAGCAGCAGCGACAGGTACTCGACGCGGGTGCGCGACAGCGCGAACAGCGCCTTGAAGAGCAGGTGCAGCAGCAGGTTGTCGCGCCGGACGTCGATGATGAACGCGATCGACGGGCGAACCGCTGCGATGTACGAAAAGTTCTGATCCGGCCCGACGCCGATGTAGGCGCCACCGGCGATCTTCGCGCGCTCGAGATCGGGCAGCACGCGCAGATAGGACCGCTCGTTCGAGATCAGGTTGTCGGTGTCGAAGTAGCCGTCGGGTTCCGACAGCGACGCGATCTGCGACGCAAACGCCGACTGCGCCTGGACGCGCTCGAGGCCGTCGCCAGGGGCAAGGAGCAACCATCCGACGGCGGCGAGCAAAAGGATACGAGGCACAAGGATCCTTCCCCTTGTCCCTTTTCCCTTGTCCCATTTCCCTTTGTCAGTTCGTCGTCTGTCTCGGGAGCGCCAGGGCGACGAGAGACGTGTTCGCGCCCGCGCCCGTCGCAAAGACGATGTACTGCTTGCCCTTGTGCAGGAACGTCATCGGCACCGCGCTCGTGCGTGACGGAATCTCGACGGCGCCCACCTGCTTGCCCGTGGCCTTGTCGACGCCATAGAGGTAGAAGTTCTCCGCCCCTGCAGGACCACCGCCGCGGCCCGTGCCGTAGACGACGAGCGTCTTCGTCGTGATGACCTGCGCGTGGCCCCGCCCCGGCGCACCCGGTGGAAGCGTGACGCCGGCGAAGAGCGGATCCTTCGACGTCACTGTCGTCAGCTGCCCGCCGTTGGGAATCCACCACGCCTTGTCGCCGGTGTTCAGGTTGTACGCGGTGATACCGCCGAGCTCCTTCGGCTTCACGATCGACACGCCGCCGATCGTCGTTCCGCCGCCGGCCCGCCGCCACCGCGCCGCCGCGACCCCCGCGACCTTCCGGCTTCTTGTAGCCGGGAGGCGGAGGCAGGGCGCCGAGCTGACCGCAGCTGTCGTGCGGCGAGCTGTAGCGGAACTCGGAGCAGGGATCCTTCTGCACTTCGATCGTGCCGAGGCCGCTCTGCGCCGCCTGATAGAGCAGTCCCGTCTCCGGATCGACGGCTGCTCCACCGTCGATGTTGACGCCACCGCTCGCGCCCGGCGCGTACCACGAGCACGTGAAGCCGCTCGGACCGGAGCCGTCCGACGCTGACGCCGGGATGAAGTACGGTCCCATGCGGCATCGTTTCGCGAGCTTCAGCGCGGCCTCCTTGATCGCCGGCGTGTAGTCGATCAGATCCGACTCGAGGAGCCCCTGCTGGGCGAACGGCGCCGGTTTCGACGGAATCGGCTGCGTCGGCGACGTCTGTTCGCCTGGAACTTCGCTCTGCAGCACCGGCGTTTCCGGCATCGGCCAGATCGGTTCGCCGGTCACACGGTCGAAGACGTACAGCCAGCCCTGTTTCGTGCCCTGCGCGACGATCTTGCGCGGCTTGCCGTCGATCGTCACGTCGAGCAGGTTCGGCGACATCGGCGTGTCGTAGTCCCAGATGTCGTGATGCACCATCTGGAAGTGCCACTTGCGCTTGCCGGTCTTGACGTCGATCGCGATCAGGCTGTTGCCGAACAGGTTGTTGCCGGGGCGGTGGCCGCCGTACTCGTCCATCAGCGGCATGCCGACCGGGATGTACACGAGTCCGAGCTCCGGATCCGCGGAATACGGCGCCCATGCGTCGACCTTCCCGATGCCCGGCGTTCCGCGCTTCGTGCCGTTCATCCACGTGTCGGCGCCGAACTCGCCGGGCTCCGGCACCAGGTTGAACTTCCACAGCTGCTTGCCCGTGCGGATGTCGAAGCCGCGGATGAAGCTCGGCAGGTTGCTCAGCCGGATCGGATAGTAGCCGTGGATGTGCGAGTTGCCGACGATGATGACGTCGTTGACGATGATCGCCGGGCAGCTGACGCCGATCTGGCCGAGCGCCGGATCGATGCCGACCGTGCCATCCGCGCCGGTTTTCGTCTTCTCGTCCCACTTCTCGCCGGGCTTGGCTTTGCGCGCCGGCGCCGCGTCGCTGATGATGAGCGGACCGCTGTCATCCACCGCCAGCGGGACGAGCGGGTAACCCAGTCCGTCCATCAGATCCACGATGCCGTTCTTGCCAAACTTGGGATCGGGAACCCCGGTTTTGGCATCGAGTGCCGCCAGGTGATAGCCGGGTGTCGTGACGATGACGCGTTCTTCCTTGCCGTCGGTCCAGTAGGCCGGACCGCGACCTGCGAACTGGCGCGGCGCCTTCTGCCAGCGGATCCCCTCGTCCAGGCGCCACATCCAGAGCGTCTCGCCGCTCTCGGGATTGATCGCGAACGCCGACCGCCGGGTCGTGCCGACGGTGAACAGCCGACCGTTGGCATAGAGCGGCGTGGTGCGGTCGTACTCATCCTCGCCGTTGACCTTCCACTGCCAGGCGATCTGCAGCTTGTCGAAGTTCGTCGCGTTGATCTGATCGAGCGGCGAATATCGCGTGCTCCAGGCGTCGGCGCCCCAGTACCGCCACTCCCCCGGCGGGTTGCCGCGGACGAGCGTCGATCCCTGCTGCGCGTTCAACTGATGCCCGGGAGCGGTCAGCAGCCCGCCGATCGCTACGGCTACGAAGAGCGCCACGCCAAGCGTCCGGCCCCATGCCCAGCCTGTCCAGCGTGTCCAGCCTTGCGCCATCGTCTTATCCCCTCTTGTTGAAAGTCGATCTCAGCGCGCTTCCTTCTTGTCTCCCGTCATCGCCGGTGTTTCGATCCGAATCTTGCTCAGCACCGTTTCGTCAGGCGGAAGATCGGTCTTGCCCGGGGGAATCTCGTTCTTCTTGAGGATGTAGGCGACGACCTGGGCGGCTTCCTTCGGAGTCAGGCTTCCAGGATCGCTCTTCGGCATCTTCGTGCTGACCCAGTCGTACAGGTCGGACAGCGGCCGGCGGCCCCACGCCACGGCGAAGTTGGTGCCCGTGTACGTGGCGATCGGATGGCACGACACGCACGTGCCCATGAACGTGTCCTCACCACGCCGTGCCTGCGTGTTGGTGTAGACCCCGCTCATCGTCGAGCGGATCCCCGGAGCCTGCGCGGCCATGCGCCCCGCGAGCGACCCAACCAACGAGACTGCGGCGACTCCCCAGATGACGACTCGGACCATTACACAGACCTTCCCCGTCTCGGCAAACGAGTGAAACAGTAGCAGTTTGCGGGCTATTCTGTCGAGACGGCGAGGCTCAACCGGAGTAGAGGGGCGGTATCAGGCGGGCGAATTCCCGGTCCAGAAACACGACGCACCGCCATCCGGGTATGGGAACGGACGGCGGCGCGTCTCCCCCACTCAGCGCTCGGGGGTAATTTTCATCCGGTTGACGACGGACTTGACGCCCGTGGTTTCGCGCGACAGCTCGAGCGCGCGATCCCGTTCGGTGGTGGAGCGGACGTTGCCGCTCAGCGTCACGATGCCGTCCTTCGTGTCGACGTCGATCTTCAGGCCTGACACGGTGGTGTCGGCCAGCATCTTCGTTTTCACGGCGGTGGTGATGCCGGCGTCACCCAGCAGGTCTCCGGCGTCGCCCACCTTGCGCTGCAGGCTGTCGTCGATGCCGGTCGTCGGCGTCACGCCCGGTGCAACGATCAGGCTGTCGACGACGTCGCGGACGCCCTTGGTCTCGCGCGCGAGTTCGACGGCACGCGTGCGCCCAATCTCGGTGTCCACTTCGCCCTTCAGCGTGACGACCTTGTCCTTCGTGTCCACGTCGATCCGATACGCCTTCACCACGTCATCAGCCGCGAGCTTCGACTTCACGGCGGTGGTGATGCCAGGGTCCGTCTGCCCGCAGGCCACCGTTACGGTCGCCACGAGTGCAGCTCCCAGCCATCCAAGAACGTTCTGTCGCGTCATCAGGCATCCCTCCTGTGCAACATGCACGGCCGAGTCCGCTAAAGTGCATTGGCCGTACCATCCGGCGCGGAGGCGACGCGAGCGCTTTCTACGGGGCTCTTTTGCGGAAGAGGTTCAGCGAAGCGGCGCCGGAGTGTATGAAAAAGCTGGGAGCAGGAGGGTAGGCTGTGCTCGACGTACGGACGGGGCGGAACCTCGTCAGTGAGCGCGTGCACGGTGCACCGTGCAGGGTGCACCTGCACCGTTCACCATCACCGCTACTCGTCTTTCAACGCCGCCGCGGGATCAGTGGCGGCAGCGCGCCGCGCTGGCCACCAGATCGCGAGGCAGCCGGCGGCGGCGAAGGAGAGTGCGGCCATTGCGAGCGTCAGCGGCTCGCCGGGGCGGACGCCGAACAGCTGGCTCTCGAGCGCGCGGCCGGCGCCGAGGGCGGCGAGCAGTCCGAGCGCGAGGCCCGCGAGCAGCACGACTGCGCCCTGCTTGAGGAACAGCTGCGTGATGATCCGCGGATCTGCGCCCACCGCCATGCGGACGGCGATCTCGCGCTCGCGCTGGCGGACGGCGTACACGATGACGCCGTAGACGCCAATCAGCGCGAGCACCGCCGCCGTCATGGCAAAGCCGGCCAGCAGCCACGCGAGGAACTTCGGCCGCGAGAGTTCCTCGTCGATCAGCGTCTGCAGCGGCCTGGGAGCGTTGAGCGCGACCTCCGGATCGATCTCGCCGATCGCGGCCCGAATCTGCGGGACCCATCCCGCCGGCGCCCCCGTCGTCCGAACGTACAGGAACGCAAACCGTCCCGGCGACTGCAACAGCGGCAGATACAGATCCGCGCGCTCCTCGTCGACCGGCGCCTGGCGGACGTCGCGCACGATGCCGACGATCCGGCGGCCAACGGGTGGACTGTTCGTGTCGTCATCTTCTACGCCAGGGGCGTAGAAAATGTGCGCGCCGATTGCGTCGCCGGCAGGCCACATCAGGCGCGCGAGCGATTCGCTGACCATCGCGACCGGCTCGCTGCCGAGACGATCCGCATCGCTGAAGACACGACCGGCCGCGAGCTGCATGTTCAGCGTGGAGAAATACCGGGCGGTGACCCCGAACACGCCGACGCGGCCGGCGATGCGGGTGCCCGCCCGGTCACCTTCGACGGGTCGCGTTCGTGGTGGCTGCAGGGGCCACCCGTCCCCGAACGCCACCGATTCGACGCCGGGAATCGCCTCCAGACGCGGCAGTAGTCGCTCGAAGAAGGCCAGCCGCCGCGGACCATCGGGATAGTTGCGCTGGCGGAGCGTCATTGCGGTCGAGAGGACCCGGTCGGCGCGGATGCCGAAGTCGACCTGCAGCAGCCGGACGACGCTCTGCATCATGAGGATGGATCCGCTCAGCAGCGCAAGCGAGGCGGCGACCTCGAGCACGATCAGCACCGAACGCGTCCGCTGACTGCCGCGCCCTTCGGTCGCCGAGCGGCTGCTTCCAGAGAGCATGCCGTGGACGCCGTGGCGCGAGGCAGCCACCAGCGGCGCGAGTCCGCAGGCGAGCGCCGCGATCAGGCCGAAGGCCGCGGCCGCGAGCACGACCGTGCTGTCGATGGAGAACGCGCTCAGCCCGCCGGGAGCCGTCCGGCCCAGCTCGCGCTGGATCAGCGGTGCCAGCCACTGCAACAGCAGGCCGCTCGCAAGCAGGCCGACGAACGTCGCGGCGGCGCCGAGGACGAGCGTTTCGATGATCAGCAGCCGCGCGATCGCGGCGCGGCCCGCGCCGAGCGCCATCCGCACGGCGATCTCCTTCTGGCGCCGCGTCGCGCGGATCAGCAGGAGCCCCGCGACGTTGGCCCACGAAACGAGAAGCACGAGCGCGGCGGCCGCTGCCAGCGCCCGCAGGATCGGGAGCAGCCGCTGCACGTACGCTCCGTGAGTCGACACCAGCTCGACCTGCCATTGCGGGCTCTTGACCGTCGTGCCGCCACGCACCAGCGCGGCCACCCGCGCGGCAGCGACGTCCGGAGGCACACCCTCGCGCAGGCGAACCATGTAGGGATACGTCGGCGCGCGGAGCGGCGCGAGGATCTCGGTGTAGGTGTTCAGGTGCCAGAAGTCCGCAGGCATCACGCCGATGATCGTGAACGTCTCCGCCTCGTCCGGCCGATCGCTCACGTACGCCTCGAAGCGCCGTCCCATGATGTTGGGATCGCCCCCATAACGCTGCTGCCAGAGACGATGGCTGATGAGCGCGACGTTCGGACTGTTCGGCAGGAACGCGTCCGCGTCGAAGCCGCGGCCGATCGCCGGCTGGATGCCGAGCCCTTCGACGAAGCCCGGCGTCACCCACGCGCCGGGAGCGGACTCCGTCTGCTCGCCGCCAATCAGGTAGAAGACATCCAGGTCCCACGCAATCGGGTGCTCGATCACGTCGTTCAGGGAACGCCAGTCGAGCGACTCCATGTTCTCGGGCTGCTCCTGGCCCGGCACGCCGTAGCGCACCGAGTACAGACGCTGAGCGGCCGGATACGGCAGCGACTTGAACAGATACGCATTGAGCACCAGCAGCACGGCCGCGCACAGCGTCATGCCGAGCGCCAGCGTGCTGATGGCCACTACCGTGAAGCCACGGGTCTTGATCAGGGTCCGGATGGCGATGCGGAGATCGTTGGTCAGCATAGGCGTGATGTGGTTGCGAACAGTTCAACGCGGCAGCGCGGAGGCCTGCTGGATCCACTCGGGGACGGCAGGCTCGGTTCCAAAAATAGACGAGGGCTTCTTCTGCGTCATCGCCCAGCGGTGCAGCCATGTGATGCCCGCCGGACCGAAGTACTCATCGGGTTGTCCGTACGCCGGGTCCTCGAGCGCGCGATCCAGGCTCACGAATCGGTAGCCGCGCGCGACGATCCGGCGCGCGAGCGTGTCGAACGCGCTCGCATTCAGCGCGTTGGCGTGTATCAGCAGCGTCTGCCTGATTTCGCGTCCGACAATCGCGACCGATTGGGCCTCGTAGTACTTGATCATCGACTCCATGTAGTCGACGTACTCGGCGGCGATTTTCTCGCGCGCCGGGACGTCGCCCTTCGCGGCGGCCCTGTCGAATGCGGCCGCGAAGATGTAGTCGTAGTTGTCGACCGAAATCGGCGCAACGCGATATCCGTTCTGTTTCAGGAACGCCTCGACGCTGTCGCGGGTTGCCGGCTGCATGCCCGTGTGCAGAAACGGATGACGGAAATAGCGTGGCTTCCCTCGTACCCTGGCCATCAACCTGGCCGTAATCTCATCTCCCCGATCGATGTCGGCCTGAAAGTCCTGCGCCGACGAGCGATGCAGGTCGATGTGCGAGTAGGTATGATTCCCGAGCTCGAACCCGCCGTCGATCCACTGCTGCAGGAGCGCCACCCTGCGTTCCTGGAGCGCGCCGTCGACATACAGCTTCACCTCGTTGACGAAGCCGATCGCAGGAATGTTGTGGCGACGAAAGGTGCTCAGCAGGCTGCGGGTCAGCTGTTCCGCGGCCGCTGCGTCCTGAGGCACGACCGACGCCGTCGGCAGGTCGTCGACCGTGACGCACATCTCGCGCTCGGGGGCCTGGGTCCTCTCGAAGCCAGCGGCATGCAGAACCGCGGTTAAGATCACGGCGAGCGTCAGGCAGGATCGACGCATGCGCCAATACTATGCTCTACATCACGCCCATGATCACTATCGACGACTCGGATTTCGAGGAGCGCTTCGTGCGGGCGTCGGGCCCCGGCGGGCAGAACGTCAACAAGGTCGCGACGGCCGTTCAGCTTCGCTTCGACGCCGCGCGCTCGACGAAACTGGACGATGAGACGAAGGAGCGGTTGCGAGCGATCGCCGGATCGAGGATGACCAGCGAGGGCGTGCTCGTCATCGACGCGCGGCGCTTCCGCACGCAAGCCCAAAACCGCGAAGACGCCCGCGAGCGGCTGGCCGACCTGCTGCGACAGGCCGCGACGAGACCAAAGCGCCGGCGGAAAACGAAGCCCACCGCCGCGTCAGGCCGGCGCCGGCTCGAGGCCAAGCGACGACGGGCTGAAAAGAAACAAGGACGAAGGGATACAGAGGGGGACTGAACGTGAACGGTGCAGGTGCACCGTGCACGTGCACCGCTCTCTGTCAGGAGCCGGCTTCTTTAGTCGCCACGTAACTCTTCCGCGCTCGCACCTTCATCCCTTTGGTTTTGACGCGCAGCTCGAGGTCGTGTCTCTTCCCATCGAGCTTGGTGGGGGCGAAGCCCAGCGCGTATTGGTGGTGCAGCTCGTCGGCGACGCGGGCGAAGGTTGACGCGAGGTCGTCGGCCCGGGTCAGCTCGAAGTAGCCGCCGCCGGTTTCCTCCGCAATCTTGGGCAGTCCCGGATCCGGGCGCTGCGTGCCGCCCTGGGCCATGCCGCCGCCAAATCCGCCCATCCCCGGCGTCGGCGCCTGACGACGGATGTAGGGGAGCGTGGCTTCGAGGCCGATGGCGTAGACCATCACGTCTTCTCTGGTCGCCCGCTCCATGATGTCCATGTAGTTCAGGTTGTTCGTCTTGAAGTTCCCCGGCATGTCGACGCCGTCGGTGAAGAGCAGAATCACGCGCCGTCCGTCCTGCTGCCGGAGCGCGTTGATCGCGGTGTTGGACGCGTTCCAGAGCGGCGTCGGCCCCTCGGGCTGGAGGTCGCTCCGCAGGATGCCGGCCAGCTGCTGCTTGTCGCTGGTGAAGTCCTCCGGCTCGATCAGGATCTTCGTTGCGAACGTGCCGATGCGCGCCTTGTCGTTCGGCAGCAGCCGGCGGACGAATTCCGCCGACGCGCGTTCGACGAGCACGAAGTTCTCCTTCATGCTGCCGCTGCGGTCGAGCATCAACACAATCGTGATGGGCTGGATCTCGTTGGCGAAGAGCGTGGTCGGCTGCAGCTTGCCGTTGTCGTAGATCTCGAAATCGTCGCGCGTGAGATCCGGGACGAGCCGTCCGGCCTTATCGGTGACGGTGGCGTAGACCGCAACGGTGCGGGCGCCGCTCTTGAAAGGCTGCTGTGGGTCCTGGCGCGGGCCGCCGGCGACGACCGTCCCGATCGCCGCAGCGATCGCGATGCTCAACAGTCCACGGGGTTGGAAGGCGTTGGCCTTCATGCGAAGGTACCTCACGTTTCAGGGCAGGCACCCCCATCGTCGCACGTTTGCCGCCCCGAAGGAAATCGCCGTCGAATGGGAGTATGCTGGTCGAACCAGCGCGGAAAAGAGCCATGACAACTCTCATAGTGGTGCTGATCGCGGGACTCGGCCTGATCCAGAAAGAGCAGGAGAAGGCGCCGATCCCGAAGGATTCGGTCGAGCTGCTCGTCACCGGGTGCCTCAAGGGCCGCGTTCTGGCCGTCTCCGAGGCCCGGGAGCCCGGCGTCGAAGTCGGCGCGAGCGCGAACGTGCGCGGACGATCGTTCCGTCTCGCGGGCAAGAAAGACGTGATGGAAGAGGTCAAGCGCCAGGATGGGCACCTCGTCCAGGTGAACGGCATCGTCAAGCGCTCGGTGATTGAAGAGCAGGGCACGAAAATCGGACGCGTCGAGGTCGGCGGCGGATCGCGCACGGCCGGGAAAAGCGGCGCCATGCCGATGCCCGGACCTGCCGACAATGTGGACGTGATGGACGTCCTGTCCGTGCAGCAGCGCGCGTCGTCGTGCGGCGGTCAGTAGCTGACGACACCACGAGCTGTCTGATGAACCTGACGCTCGTTCCACGGTGCGAGCGAGCATGGCGAGCGAGCCACGCGACCGGAGCGCGCCGGCGAAGCGGCGCGCGAGAGAGCGTGTTGGGGAGTCCGAGGGGCAAAGCCCCTCGGATAAACTACGGGTTGAGCGCTTTGCGCGCGTCCGCCAGCTCCGGCCTGCCGGGCGCATCGGCCTTCGCACAAATCGCCACGAGCTGCTTGTAGTAGGTGCGCGATTTCGCTGTGTCGCCCGCGCGCGACGCTGCCTGCGCCGCGCCGAGTAGGGCGCGGAAGCGATTCGGCTCCTTGCCGAGCGTCACCTCGAAGGCCGCCAGCGCCGGGCCGGGCTGATTCAGCTGAAGGAGCATCTCGCCGAGCAGCTCGCGCGCCGGCGCGATCGGTCCCGGCGTGACGGCGTTCTTCTCGGTCTTGTCTTCCCTGTCGGCCGCGGCCCTCATCGTTCCAGTCGCTTCTTCCGTGCGGCCCTCGGCGAGCGCGATCCACGCCGACGCGCCGAGCCGCTGGATCTCGGTCTGCTCCGCCCAGTACGACTCGTTCGCCTGCGTCAATCGCTCCCGGATCTTTTGAAGCGAGTCCACCGCCGCCTTTGCGGAGGCCAGATCGCCCGTGTGCGCCGCCCCCAGGGCGCGGGCGAACCACGTCAGCGCGTCGGCGTGTCCGAAACGTGTCGACTTCGCCTCGAGCCTGGCGGCCTCTGCCCAGGCGCGTCGTTCGAGCGCGTAGCGGGCCGGAATAGCCGCGATCGCAAACACGCCCGCCGAGCCCGGCGCGGCCGATGCGACGACGTTCGGATCGAACCGGCCGGCGACTTCCGGCAGCGCATCGACGAGGCGACGGGCGGCGGCGTCCTGCGCGGTCTGCAGGTACGCATACGCCTGATAGTCCATGGCATGCAGCTCTTCGCCCGTGGACTTGTCCCTGCGCGCGGCCGTGGCGGACGCGATGTTGGTGTCGATGGACTCCTGCCAGTACCCGACGCGCGTAAACGTGTGCGACGGCATGTGCAGCGCGTGCGGCGCCGAGGGCGCCACCTTCGCGTACCTGCCGTGCCGCGTCGAGCGCCTTCGGCGCGAGCGCGGGCACGTCGTAGCTGTGGATGATGTAGTGGACGAGGCCCGGATGATCGGGCTGCGCCGGCGCCAGGCGCTCGAGGATCGCGCCCGCCTTCAACTGGCTCGCGTAGGTCTTGTCTGCAGGATCGGCGGACGCCGCGAGCGCGAGCGCATAGAACGCTGACGCCTCGGGATCGCTGGCGTATTTCGTCGAGACCTGTTCCATCGCGTCCCGATAGGCCAGCAGTCGCGTGCGCTGATCGACTTTCTCGAAGTCTTTGAAGAGCTGACCTGCGGCACGGATGAACGCGCGCTCCCGCTCGGTCTTCGCGCCGATGGCCGTCGCGCGATCGATGGCCTCGCGTCCCGCGTTGAGCTGCGGCGCAGGCTTGATGCCGGCCGCAAACGGATTGCCCCAGCGGCTCAACGCGATCCCCCAGTAAGCGATTGCACAGGATGAGTCCTTTTCAACCGTAGTTGTGAAGCCGGCGATGGCGGGTCCGAACTCGAAGGAGTGCAGCAGAGCCATGGCGCGCGCAAACGCCGGCTGAGCCTCAGCGCTGCAGGACGTCTCGAACTTGACCGTCCCGAGCTTTTCTCCCTGCCCACCGCCGTGCTGATGTTCCTGAACGACTGGCGGCAGCAGCAGAAGAGCGACGACAACAAACGGGATCAGCATCTGAACCTCACGTGATGGCGATTCGAAGAATTATAGACCGTCCTGCTGGGTTAGCCGGGCACGCATCGTGAAGGCATGCAGCTCAGGGGGTGGCATGAACCAGCTGAGCCGATGGGTCATCGTCGTGTTGCTCGCGTGTGCGGCCGTGGCTTTCGGGGTGAGCGCGCAACAGCAACGGGTCAATCCGGACGCGAAGACGCTGCAGGACTTCAAGGCACGCGTCGACCAATACATGGCGGTCCGCAACCGGGTGAAGAAGCAGGTGCCCCTCAAGGAATCAGCGCAGGCCGCCGAGGTCAAAGCGTCCGTCGAAGGGCTCGCCGCCGGCATCAGTAGTGGCCGCGCTACGGCAAAACAGGGAGACATCTTCACGCCCGAAATCGCGCAGCTTTTCAGGCGTCTGATGTACCCCGAGGTCAAGGGACCCGACGGTCCTGAAACCAAGAAGGCCATCAAGGACGACGCGCCGGCGCCTGGAACGGTCTCACTGAAAATCAACGCGCGATATCCCGACAGTCAGCCGCTGCCGACGGTGCCGCCGAACCTGCTGGCCAATCTTCCAAAGCTGCCCGAAGGTCTGGAGTACCGCATCGTGGCGAACAACCTGATTCTCCGCGATGCGGACGCGAACCTCATCATCGACTTCATTCCGAAGGCCATTCAATAGAGCCCAAGGCCATTCAATAAGGGAGACGTTCACATGCGCCGCGCCGTTCCGCCGTTGCTCGTCATCGCGATCGCCGCCTCGGTTTACGCGCAGTCGTTGACGCTTCCCCTACAGGAAGGGTCCGTACAGCTTCGCGATCATCGGCGACAGCGGCACGGGCGGCAGCGCGCAGCGCAAGGTGGCGGATCGCCTGAACGCCTCACACAAGTTGTTCCCGTTCGAGTTCACGCTGATGCTCGGCGACAACATCTACGGCGGCGAGAGCCCGAACGACTTCAAGACCAAGTTCGAGCTGCCCTACAAGCCGCTGCTCGACGCGGGCGTGACGTTCTACGCGGCGCTCGGCAACCATGACGATCCGAGCCAGCGGCTCTACAAGCCGTTCAACATGAACGGCGAGCGCTTCTACACATTCAAGGCGCCGCGCGGCAGCGTGCGGTTCTTCGCGCTCGACAGCAACTACATGGGCCCGGATCAGATCGCGTGGCTCGAAAAGGAGCTGCCCGCCAGCGGATCCGGCTGGAAGATCTGCTTCTTCCATCATCCGATCTACTCGTCCGGCGAGAAGCACGGCGCCGACGTCGCGCTGCGCGAGCAGCTCGAGCCGCTCTTCATCAAGCACGGCGTCGACGTCGTCTTCACCGGGCACGAACACTTCTACGAGCGCCTCAAGCCGCAGAACGGCATCCACTACATCATCTCGGGCAGCGCCGCCAAGCTCCGACAGGGCAACATCGGCGCGTCCCCGATGACCGCCAAGGGCTATGATGACGGGTATGCCTTCCTGCTGATCGAGATCGTCGGCGACGAGATGCACTTCCAGACGATCACGGACACGGGCAAGACCGTCGACTCCGGTCTGATTCGACGCCGCGAAGCGGCAGTCAAGACCGGCCAGTAGTGTCCGGCTTCAGCCGACCATAACTGGTATATCCTTACCGCGCCAGCCCTTCTGACCAGCGAGGCCCGCCGAATGCGCGGAAGCCGAATCGCCCTCCGTGGGTTCGTCCAGCTCTCAACTGTGTTGTCCGTGTTCTCCGCGGCCCGGTTGACCGTGTTCTCCGCGGTCCTGTTTGCGATCGTGGTTGCGTCCGCGCACGGCCAGCAGCAGCCTCAGGTACCGGGCACGTTCCGCACCCGAATCACGATCGTGCCCGTCGACGTCCGCGTCGTCGACCGAAGCGGCAAGCCAGTCACAGACCTGAAGCAGGAGGACTTCACGATCCTGGAGGACGGCGTGCCGCAGGTGATCCGCCATTTCTCCGTGCAGTCCCTCGTGGCCGAAGCGCCCGGACCAGCGGGCGCTCTCCCGGCGCTGCGGACCGCGCCGAGCGCGGATCTGAAGGCGCAGAACAGGCGTGTGTTCCTGATCCTGCTGGGCCGCGGGCGGATGAAGGGGCCGTCCAAGGAACTGCCCGCGTTGCTCGACTTCGTGCGGCAACGGCTGCTGCCGCAGGATCAGGTCGCGGTGCTTGCGTTCAATCGCGCGACCGGCTTCACGACGAACCATACGGCGCTCGTCACGGTCGTCGAGCATTTCCGGGATCGGCACGAGAAGATCGAGCAGATGCTCGCGGAATACTTCAGTGGCCTGCGCGCGATCTACGGCTCGCGCGAGATCCCGAAGTCCATCCAGACCGAAATCGACGCGCTCTTCGAGGGCGCAGGCACGCTGCGGGCCCGCGACGTCCGACCGGGCCAGCCCACTGACCGGACGCAGATCGTCGACGACCAGCGGCGCATCGCCGACGCGCTGCAGCGCGCCGAGATCCTCGCGGGCCGGACCGGCGACATGGCCGGACTGCCGGACCCGGCCGCGACCGAGATCGCCAGCCGCATGGATGTTTCGTTCGACGACTACATCGCCGACCAGGTCGAGCTGATGCAGGACGTCAGGAACCTCTACGCCGGCATCGACTACCTTCGATACCTCGACGGCGAGAAACACCTCGTGTTCGTGACGCCCAGAGGGATCTCGCTGCCCCGGCTCGAGAACGACCGGAGCATCGGGATGGCGGCCAGCGACGCGCGCGTCGCGGTGGACATCATCTACACCGGCGGCGTCGTCGGCCCGCCGCCCGCCAGGTTCGCGGGACCCGGGAACCCGATGTCCGGCCGCGGCAGCTCGATCGTCATGTCCCCCGTCCCCTCGACCGCCGCCGTGTTCAACCAGACGTTCAACATCCAGGCCCTTCGCTACATCTCCGAGCTGACCGGCGGCCAGACGACGGCGTTTCAGTACGCCGACCAGGGCTTCAACCGCCTGGATGTGTCGACGAGGTTCCAATACCTGCTCGGGTACTACCCGTCGAACCCGGCGTCGGACGGCAAGGTGCGGCGCATCAGCGTGAAGGTGAACCGCCCCGGCGTCACGGCGCTCTACCGTCGCGGGTACTACGCGAGCGATCAGCTCATCCCGCTCGACCGGCGTCAGTTCATCACGTACTTTCGAATGACCGAAGCCGGCCGGTATCAAGGCGAAGTGCGGGACATCGAAATCGCGCTGAAGCCGCCGACGGTGGCGGGCGAAGGCGCGAGCCGGGAGCTCGTGCAGGACATCAGCATCAAGTCCCCGCGCATCGCGTTCAGCGTCTCCGAGGGCCGGCGGACCGCGACGCTCGACCTCGGGATCTACTGCGGCGACGCGAAGGAACAGATCGTATGCGACACGCTCAAGACGATGGATCTGAATTTCAGCGAGGAGAGTTACCAGCGCTTCCTGCAATCAGGGGTCACCTACACCGCCCGGGTGCGGCTGACGGGCGAACCCGTGTACGTCAAGGTGATCGTCTACGACTACGGCGCGGACGTGCTGGGGAGCGCGGTGGTGAAAATCAAGTAGAAAGGGGTCAGATCTTGTATTTCAACATGTCAATGTTGAAATACAAGATCTGACCCCTCTCTGATCAATCGATCCGTTGGGCGCGCTGAGGATCCAGGAACGCCCAGGAAAAGGTGAGCTGATTCGCCCGGCTCGCCGACGAATTGTCGAAATCGAACGTGAACACCGCGTCCATGGAGTCCGAGAAAAAGTCGTCACTCCCTTTCTCGAAATCACCTTCAGGGAAGATCTCGAATTCCGACGCGCCGGGTTTTTTGACGAAGTACCGGTTGCCGTCCCGCCGCACCGACCAGACTTGGTTGTTTGAAAACCGATAGCGGCCGGCGTAGGCGTCCAGCAGTCCGGCCGGGACCCTGGAAACAGTTCGCGTTCGCGGCTTCACACGTGGGTCGTTGTTGAGCGGAGCGCGCGCATTGAGCAGATGGCGTCCAATGTCATCGATTCCCGTGCCACTGTTGTAGTTGGCAAGCACCACGACCCCCACACGCGACTTCGGATCGTAGCCGGCAAAGCTCCGCGAGCCGTACGTCGCACCGCCCGTCCAGACGATTTCTGTCCCGTCCAGCTGTTCGACGCGCCAGCCGAGCCCCATCTTGAACGCATCGGTGGCATCTCGACGAACCGCGAGCATCCGAGCCATGGCGCCCGACAATGGCGTGCTCGTGTAACCGAGCGTCGCTGCCAGGAACGTCAGCATGTCGCCCGCGCTGGAGCGAAGCGCGCCAGCTCCCGCAAACGCGTCCGTGAAGTCCCACGCTGGCGTTGAAGCCAGAAGAAGTGCAGATGAATGTGGCTGCGACTGTCGAGACTTCAGTGTGGGGTTGAGCGCAATGCCGGTGCTGGACATGTGCAGTGGATCGAGCACGCGTCGGCGAAGCACGGTCTCGTAGCTCGTTCCCGCTCGCCGCGCGAGCGCGTGTCCCAGCAATCCGGCGCCAAGATTTGAGTACTCGAATGCCGAATCGACATCGCGCTGCAGCTGATGACTCGACAGGAATTGATAGAGCCGCTGAACCGGATAGTCCACATACGGATTCATGGGATCCGCAGGGGTGAAATTCGAGGGCATACGAGGGAGACCGGATCGGTGTGTCGCCAGGTCCGCCAGGCTGATCGGCTTGCCGCCGCGCGTGGGCACATTCACGTCGCGGGGCAGGTTCGTCGCCACTGGTTCGTCGAGCGCAACCTCGCGATGTTCCACCATATCGGCCAGCAGCAACGAGGTGAACACCTTCGTGATCGACCCAATCTCGTAAAGGGTATCGCCAGTCGCGGGCCCTGGATTGTTCGTGCCCGGGGATCCGTAGGACACGATCCTCCGGCCCTGCGGCCCGATGACCCCCACCGTGATGCTGACCCGGGATTCAAATCCTTTGATTCGCTCCTGAATAATTCGGTGGATTTCGGAATCGGTGGGAAGCTGCTGCCCCGATGAGACCTGCGTTTCCGGGCGAGGCTGTGACGCTGATGCCGCGTGGGTCAGGACCACAATTGCACAGACCAGCGTCCGGTTCATCACGGCCCCTGCGCGCGGCACAGGCTTTGGGCTCCAGGCTGACGTGGGCTCTGGGCTCCAGGCTCCAGGAGAATTCCCCGAAAGCCCATCGCCGGCCCAGAGCCTAAAGCCTAAAACACAAACTTCACCGCCAGCTGCACCTGCCGCGGATCGCCGACGCCCGTCCGCAGGAACCCCGAGAAGTCGAACAGCGACGGCGTCGACAGCGGGTTGATGTTGTTCGCGTTGTTGAACGTGTTGAACATCTCCAGGATCGGCATGATCTCGTAGCGTCCGCCGAACCTGAACGGCCGCGCCAGGCGCCAGTCGAACGAGAAGTACTCGTTGTCCTTCCGCTCGCCGTTCCGCCCGCGATCGACGCCGTCCAGGCTCCGCGGATTCGCGGTGATCGGCTGCGGGCCGCGATACTGCACGCGCGTGTTCAGCTTCAGCTCGTACGGAATGTTGAAGTTGCCGAAGAAGTTGAACTTGTGCCGGATGTCCCGATCCGACGGTCCCCAGTCCTTTCCGAGGTCGAAGAAGTTGAAGCTGCGATCCGTGAAGGGGTCGCGCTCGTTGGAATCGTCGTCCTCGTCCTTCGACAGCACGTAGTTGCCCTCGAGCTGGAAGCCGCGCGAGAAGCGTTTGCGGATGCCGAGCGTCAGGCCTCGGTACTTCGACTCGCCGAGGCTGTTCGTCACCATCACTTCGACGGAGCTGCAGCGCCCATGGACCAGGGCCGTAGGCGAACGGAGTTCCCGGTGCCGGGACCATTCGACGCAGCAGGTGCCGGCGTGCCGCTGTTGTAGTTGAGGAACCGCGTGAGGTCGCGACCCTCGTTCCAGATGAAGTCGACGTAGGCGGCCCAGTCGGGAGCGACCTCCTGCTCGTAGGCGACGTTGAACGCGAGGACGTGCGGGTTCTTGTAGTCGCGATCGAACACGCGCACGCCGCTGAAGAGCGGGAACTGACCCTCGGGCAGTGGCGCCGGGGTAACGACGCCGGGCCATGTTGGGGCGGGAACGCCGCTATTGATGATGGCGTTGTCCAGGAAGATCGTCTGCTGCTGCACGCCGTTCGTGGTGACGGACCCGACCTGGCTCAGCATGTTCTGCCGCGCGTAGTAGACGCCCCAGCTCGCGCGAATGAGCGACTTGCCATCGCCCTTCACGTCCCACGCGACGCCCACCCGCGGCTGCCACATGCTCCACTGATCGGGAATCGTGCCGTCCGACGGGAACGTCGGGTCGTTCAGAAATGCGCCGTATGCCGTGAGCGCGGGATCGATCGTCTCCGGCATCGTCTGCGAATCCCAACGCAGGCCGTAGTTCAGCGTGATGTTGCGCCGGATCTGCCAGCTGTCCTGGACGAACAGCGAGAACTCGTCGTTGCTGATCGTCGACGCGCCGGCCGCATCGGTGGCGAGGCCCGTCCGCCCGGCGCCCTGCAGATACAGAAGCAGCGGCGTTCCGAGGCTCGTCGTGCCCGCCGGGCACGCCGTCGGCACCGTGACCCAGCTGCCATTCGAACAGGCGCTCGTGCCCGGTCCGAATCCGCCCGGCGCCGCGGGTGACGCGTACCGGAGAAAGCCGGTGACGCTGCTGAAGAGATATTTCCCGGTGAAGAACCCGCGGAAGACCTGATCGTTCAGCGTGTGCATCCACTCGCCGCCGACCTTCACGGTGTGCGAGCCCGTGATCAGCGTCACGTTGTCCTTGAACTGCGTCCGCCAGATCAGCTCGTCGACGTTGGGCTGGAGGAAGTATGGGTTGCCGAACCTGAACGAAGGCACGAACCCGATGCCCGTGTCCGCCGCGACGTTCGACTCGTTCGCGGTGCGGGGCCGGGTCTCGCGCGAGTAGGTGAAGTGCGCCTCGTTCACCATGTTGTTCGACAGCGTCGTGTACCAGTTCAGGTTGCCGACGTTGATCCGAGCGGGGTCACCCTCGATGCCGTTGGACGACGTGCCGTAGGTCGCGACGTCGAAGGTCTCGTTCTCCTTGCGTGAGTGATTGAAGTTCCACGAGCCCGAGATGTTGTTGTTGGCGTTGGCCGCCACGTCGATCTTGCCCAGGAGCGCCGTCGTCTGAATCGGATGCGTGATGGGCAGCCCTTCGTTCTGGCTGAACTGTGTCTGGAAGAAGCCCAGGAGCGCGAGGCGCTGGCAGTCACCGTTCGCGTCGATCAAGGCGCTGTTCTGCGCCAGCGTCGGGTTCGGGACCGGGCACGGATCCGGGCCGACCTGACGGCTCAGGTTCGGACGCTCGAAGTTGCCGGTGATCGCTTCGAACGCCCCGAAGAAGAACGCCTTGTCTCTCTTGATCGGTCCGCCAATCGTGCCGCCGAACTGCTCGCGGTGGAATCCCTCGAGCTTCGTGTCGTCCGAGAGATCGCCGGTCAGCTCTTCCATGCGCTGGAAGTGGAACAGGCTGCCGTGCAGCGTGTTCGTCCCCGACTTGCTGATGACGTTGACGACGCCGCCGGCCGTGCGGCCGTACTCGGCCTGCGCACCCGTGGCGATCACCTGGAATTCCTTGACGGCCTCGAGCGTGATGTCGATCCCGACCCGCTGGCCGCCAGCCTGCTCGCCGAAGAAGCCGTTGTTGTAGTCGCCGCCGTCGAGGCTGATGTTGTTGAAGATGCCGCGCTGGCCGGCGAACGTGATCTCGTCGCCGTCCGCGCCCTGCACGATGCTGACGCCCGGCGTGAGCGTGAGCAGGTCCTCGAACTTGCGCCCGAGGATCGGGATCGATTCAACCGCCATCTGATTCAGCGTCGTCGCGGCCGCCGTGCGCGAGGTTTCGATCACCTTCGTGCCCGTCGTGACCGTGACCGTCTCCGCCACGCCCGAGACCTTCATCACGACCGGCATCGAGATCGCCTGGCCGACGGTCAACTGGACGTTTTCCTGAACGAGCGTCGCAAAGCCGGAGAGCGTGAACGTCACGCGGTAGTTGCCGGGCAGAAGCTGCAGGAAGACGAACCGGCCGTCCGGCCCCGTGACGTCGGTCCTGCCGAAATTCGTGTCGAGATTCCGGGCTTCGACGGATACGCCCGGAAGGCTTGCGCCAGTGGCGTCGGAAGCAGACCCCTGGATCACGCCCGTCGTGATTTGGGTCTGCGCCTCGAGGGGATGCGAGAATGCTGCGAGAGCCAGCAACGCCATCGCGAGGATCCCGCATAGTCGGTTCACCATGACGTCTCCTTGATACGGATCACAGGATACTAGTCTATTCCGAGGGGCTTCGCCCCTCGGACTCCCCCACACGCTCTCTCGCGCTTCGACGTCGCTCAGGGCGACGCTGAGCCTGTCGAAGGGTCGCGTGGCTCGCTCGCCACGCTCGCTCGCACCGTGGAACGAGCGGCAGGTTTATGAGTCAGCTTCATAGGCTAGCGCACGTAACGCAACATTTGCGCAGAAACCTCATATGATTGAGGGTCCGGAATCACGATGGCCAACATCCTCCAGAGTCTTCCCGTCGGTCACAAGGTCGGTATTGCGTTCTCCGGCGGTCTCGATACGAGCGCCGCGCTGCACTGGATGCGAAGCAAGGGCGCCATTCCATACGCGTACACCGCGAACCTGGGTCAGCCCGACGAACCCGACTACGAAGAGATCCCGCAGACGCGCGCTGCAATACGGCGCGGAGAAGGCACGCCTGATCGACTGCCGCCGCGAGCTCGTCACCGAAGGCCTGGCCGTCCTGCAGTGTGGCGCGTTCCATATTTCCACGGCGGGTGTTCCGTATTTCAACACGACGCCGATCGGCCGCGCGGTTACCGGCACCATGCTCGTCGGCGCCATGAAAGAAGACGACGTGCACATCTGGGGAGATGGGAGCACGTTCAAGGGCAACGACATCGAACGGTTTTACCGCTACGGTCTGCTGGCCAACCCGAGCCTCCGCATCTACAAGCCGTGGCTGGATCAGACGTTCATCGACGAGCTGGGCGGACGTGCGGAGATGTCCGAGTACATGCAGAAGGCCGGCTTCGCGTATCGCATGAGCGCCGAGAAGGCCTACTCGACCGATTCGAACATCCTCGGCGCCACGCACGAAGCCAAGGATCTCGAACGGCTCGACACGGGCGTCAGGATCGTCGATCCGATCATGGGCGCGGCGTTCTGGCGTGAAGATGTGTCTATCAAACGCGAAGAGGTGACGATTCGCTACGATGAGGGCCAGCCCGTTGCGCTGAACGGCATCACGTTCAAGGACTCCGTGCAGATGCTCCTCGAGGCCAACCGGATTGGCGGACGCCACGGCCTCGGCATGAGCGATCAGATCGAGAACCGGATCATCGAGGCCAAGAGCCGGGGGATCTACGAGGCGCCGGGGATGGCCCTGCTCTTCATCGGCTACGAACGGCTCATCACCGGCATCCACAACGAGGACACGATCGAACAGTACCGCGACAACGGCCGCCGGCTCGGACGGCTGCTCTACCAGGGCCGGTGGTTCGATCCCCAGGCCATGATGCTGCGCGAGACCGCCCAGCGCTGGGTTGCCCGGGCCGTGACCGGCGAGGTGAGCCTCGAGCTCCGCCGGGGCAACGACTATTCGATTCTCGATACCAGGTCAGAGAACCTGACCTATCGGCCGGAACGGCTGACGATGGAAAAGGGCGAGTCGGTCTTCACGCCCCAGGACCGTATCGGCCAGCTCACCATGCGCAACCTCGACATCGTGGACACCCGGGACAAGCTCTTCACCTACGTGAAAACCGGCCTGCTGGCGCCCCTGACCCCCACGGCGCTGCCCCATGCCCCGGAATCCGAGGCCGGCCACCCGGAGAACCCGCCCAGCCGCGAGGGGGACGGACACGAACCGACGAGGTAACTGCTGAGCTTAGGGGTTTCTGGGGACTCCTCAAAAAACCCGGAGTCTAATAAAATAGAGGGATCGGTTAACTTCCAAATCTGGCCCATCGGTGGGGCCGGCTCCCCTGGAGATACATGCGAGCAGAGATTATTCGGCGAGCGAAGTCAGGCATGCTCGAGGACGACGAGCTGCAGCACGTCATTTCTGAAATGATCGACGAGGATCCGACGTTCTGGACCGGCTCAGGCAAGGCCCGGACGGTCATCAACGTCACCGTGGACGACGGGCACGTCACCCTGGCCGGCCTGGTCAGGACCGCCACCGATCGGCGACGGGCCGACATCATCGCCCGCGCGCTCGGCGCCTCCGGCGTCGACAACCGGCTGCGGGTCGCGGACTCCGCTCCGGACGACGGACGGCGGCGCGTTGCTTGAACGCGACTGACTGCTGATCGCGGACGGCGGACTGCTGTCCGCAATTCGCAGTAAGCCAGGTTCAGTCAACCGTTTCGACGAACGCAATAGCCATCCCGTCGTAGCCCTTGCTGCCCACTATCTGAATCGCGGTCGCGCTGACGCGACGCTCCCGGCCGAGCTGCGCCAGAAAACGGCGCATCGCCTGCACGCTGACGTCTGTACTCTTCTCGTCGACGATCTCGCCGTCCCGCACGATGTTGTCGACGACGATCAGGCTGCCCGCGCGCGAGAGCGCCAGCGCCCATGTGAAATAGTCCGGCGTCGATGGCTTGTCGGCGTCGATGAAGATCAGGTCGAACGGGCCCAGCCGCTCGCTGGCGATCTGCGGGAGCGTGTCCAGCCCCCGGCCGACGCGTAAATCCACGAGGTGCGCCAGCCCGGCGCGCTCGACGTTGCCGCGCGCAACGGCCGCATGCTTCGGATCGGCCTCGAGCGTCACCAGCCGGCCGTCGGCCGGCAGCGCCCTGGCGAGCCAGATCGTGCTGTAGCCGCCGAGCGTGCCGATTTCCAGAATCCTGCGCGCGCCCTGGGCACGGGCGATCAGGTTCAGCAGTTTTCCCTGGTTCGGCGAGACGGCAATCTGCGGAAGGCCCGCGGTCTCGCTGGCCTTCAACGCCTCGCGTCCCGGGTCCGGCGTCACGAGCAGATCGGTGAGGTACCGATCGACCGTGGTCCAGTGGTCTTCTGTTATGGATGACATCGAGGCCATTGTGGCCTCGGCGCGGCGTCACCTGCAACGCCCGTTCACCGGCAACGTCACTTGGCCTGGAGAACTTGTGCCTCGCGGTCGTTGATGAGCACGCGTCCGTGATCGACGACCACGGCGTCGCCGGGTTTCAGTTTTTCGTAAGCCCGTCCGTTGACGACGAGCTCCTCGCCCTTGATCGCGACGTCGGCATCGCGACACGGCGTAAAGCGATACGTCGGCTTACCGCCCGCGGGATCCGGAACCGTCTGCGGGGGCGGAACGGAAGTGCGGTAGCAGTCGGTCACCGCGACCTGGTGCTCTCCAACGCGCGCTTCGACGCGGCCCAGCAGGAGGTTGTTGGATCGGCTGCAGGCCGTCAGGAGAGTGCCGCACAGGAACGCGGCCAGCAGGGCGCGTCGTGGATTCATGGGCCTCCGCGCCGCTTCGTCCCGGTTCAGCAGCGCGACAAACTTTGTATCACAAAGTTCTCTAAGGTTCAAGCCCTCAGGCCAAACAGCCGCCGCGCGGCGCCGCGGATCAGATGGCGCTCGCGGCCGGTGACGAACAGGCGCAGCAGCACCCGCACCGGCATCGGCAGCGCGGACGACGAGCCGCCGGGCGCAAACCAGGACTGCAGCGTCTCGACGGGCCTCTCGCGCAGGTCGTCGATCATCGCCACCCGGTGGACGCAGCCAATCGTGCAGTACGGTGCGCAGGGCTTCACCGTCCCGTGCTCGACGCGAAGATGCTCGCGCGTGTATTCGGCGAGCGGCACGCCCGGATGCCCGCGCTGCTGCGAACAGTAGTGCACGAGGCCGTCCTCGCAGATATACAGATACCGGCTGCCGGCGCGGCAGTGCCAGTCGTGCGCCCGGCCGTTCGCAAGGCTGTCCTGGAAGCGGTTGTAGCGATCGAACGAAAAGAGCGGCCGATCCAGGCCCGTAATCGCCGCGAGCACGTCGCGCTCGCGCCCGGTCAGCGGCTGGAGCTGCCCGCCGCGGTCGTGAATGATCCCCGCCGTGCTCTGAAACCCCAGGTCCCTCGCCCGTTCCGCAATCGTCAGCGCATCGTCCGGGTTCATCACCCCGCCGCCGACGACTGCGTTGACGGTGACGTCGAACAGCGCGTGCGACGCGAGCCACCGCAGCTTCTGGTCGAGCACCTTCAGGCTCTTCTTCGACACGGCGTCGGGGTTCACGTTGTCGATGCTGATCTGCAGCGAGTCGAGACCGGCATCGTTGAGCCGGCCGATCAACGCCGGCGTCAGCAGATAGCCGTTGGTGATCAGCGTGGCGATGGCGCCCTTCGCGCGGATGTACCCGATGATCTTCTCGAGATCGGGATGCAGCAGCGGCTCACCGCCGCTGAGCGTGATGATGCCGGTACCGAGCTCGACCAGCCGATCGATCCGGCGCTGCATCTCGTCGAAGGCCACGGGATCGGATTCGTGGTCGAACTCGTTGCAGTACGTGCAGGCGAGATTGCAGCGGCGGGTCGGAATGATCTGCGCGACGACGGGCTGATACGGAGACTGGAAGGCGCTGGCGAGCAGGCGCGCTTCGCGGACCCTGCGGCGCGCGGTACGAAGGCGGCGACGGAAGACAATCGCCAACATCGACGCAGTGTGCCACAAACCGTAGCTCGGAGCTCGTGGCTCGGAGCTCGTTGCTCGTTGCTCGGAGCTCGGAGCTCGGAAGCTCAGCCGTGCAAAAAAAAGGGCCGGCGTTGAGCCGGCCCCCCGAACCACGAGCTACGAACTACCGAACTACGAACTACGACCTACGAGAATCAGGCGCACCCGCTCGTGGTCCCGCAGTTCGAGCACTTGTAGCAGGACCCGCTGCGGACCATGATCGAGCCGCAGGTCGAGCAGGGCGGCGCGTCCTCCTGGTTCTGCATCGCCGCGAACGACGACATGCCTTTGCCGGCGACGGCGGCCGTCGGCGCCGCGCCGGCCGCTGCGGCTACGTCGAGCGGCAGCTGTTCCGGCGTCGTCACCAGCTCCTCGCGGTTGTTCACGCCCGCGCGGAACTGCGCTTCCGGCGAGAGGAACTTCGCCGCCATCCACCGGAAGATGTAGTCGACGATCGACTTGGCGAAGCGGACGTCCGGATTCCTCGTCATGCCGGACGGCTCGAAGCGCACGTGCGAGAACTTGTCGACGAGATCCTGCAGCGGCACGCCGTACTGCAGCGCGTACGAGATCGCCTGCGCGAACGCGTCCGCGAAACCGGAGATCGTCGACCCTTCCTTGGCCATGACGAGGAACAGCTCGCCAGGCTGGCCGTCCTCGTAGAGCCCGACGGTGATGTAGCCCTCGTGGCCCGCGATGTCGAACTTGTGGGTGATCGAGTTGCGCTCGTCGGGCAGCTTGCGCCGCGCCGGCTTCGGCTGCTCCTGCACGCCGGGGCTCGCCGCGCTCGCGACCTTGTCCCTGGACGTGTTCAGCGGCTGCGTGCGCTTGCTGCCGTCGCGATAGATCGACACGGCTTTCGCGCCGAGCCGCCACGAGTCGACGTAGGCCTGCTGGATCTCGTCGATCGTCGCGTCCTTCGGGACGTTGACGGTCTTGGAGATCGCGCCCGAGAGGAACGGCTGCGTCGCGCCCACCATCTTGATGTGGCCCATGTAGTGGATGGAGCGCACGCCGCGCGCCGGCTTGAACGCGCAGTCGAACACCGGCAGGTGCGTGTCCTTGATGTGCGGCGCGCCCTCGATGGTCTCGTTCTCGTCGATGTACTCGATGATCTCCTTGACCTCGGTCGCCGTGTAGCCGAGCTTCGCCAGCGCCATCGGCACCGTCTGGTTGACGATCTTCATGATGCCGCCGCCGACGAGCTTCTTGTACTTGACGAGCGCGATGTCCGGCTCGACGCCGGTCGTGTCGCAATCCATCATGAAGCCGATGGTGCCGGTCGGCGCGAGCACGGTGGCCTGCGCGTTGCGGTAGCCGTGCTGCTCGCCCATCTCGACGACCTCGTCCCACACGGCCTTCGCCGCTTCGAAGAGATCCTTCGGCAGGCTGGTCCGGTCGATGTCCCTGAGCGCGGCGCGGTGCTTCCGCATCACGCGGAGGAACGGCTCGCGGTTCTGCTCGTAGCCGGCGAACGGGCCGCCGTGATCGCGCGCGATCCTGGACGACTGCGCGTACGCCGCGCCGTGCATGATGGCCGTGATCGTCGCCGCGTAGTCGCGGCCGGCCTCGCTGTCGTACGGCAGGCCGCGCGACATGAGCAGCGCGCCCAGGTTCGCGAAGCCGAGGCCGAGCGGCCGGTAATCGTGGCTGTTCTTCGCGATCGCCGCCGTCGGATAGCTCGAGTTGTCGACGAGGATCTCCTGCGCCGTGATGAGCGTCCGGCAGGCCGCGTCGAACGCGGCGTGATCGAACTCGGCGACGTGCGTGTCGTCATCGACCTTCACGAACTTCATCAGGTTGATCGACGCGAGGTTGCACGCCGAGTCGTCGAGGAACATGTACTCCGAGCACGGATTGCTCGCGTTGATGCGCGCGGTCTCGGGGCAGGTGTGCCAGTCGTTGACCGTCGTGTCGAACTGCAGGCCGGGGTCGCCGCAGATCCAGGTGGCCTCGGCGATCTGCCGCATCAGCTCCCGCGCCTTGTAGGTGTCCATCGGCTCGCCGCTCAGCACCGCCCGCGTGTGCCACTCCCCGTCGTCCATGACGGCGCGCATGAACTCGTCTGTGACACGCACGCTGTTGTTGGAGTTCTGGAAGAACACCGACGCGTAGGCCGGACCCGTGAACGACCCGTCGTACCCGGCGTCGATGAGCGCCCAGGCCTTCTTTTCCTCTTCGACCTTGCAGTTGATGAAGTCGTCGATGTCGGGATGATCCGCGTTGAGGATGACCATCTTGGCCGCGCGGCGCGTCTTGCCGCCCGACTTGATGACGCCCGCGAAGGCGTCGAAGCCCTTCATGAACGAGACCGGGCCCGACGCCGTCCCGCCGCCCGCGAGCAGCTCGCGCGACGATCGGATGTTCGAGAGGTTCGACCCGGTGCCGGAGCCGTACTTGAACAGCATCCCCTCGGTCTTCGCCAGGCCGAGGATCGACTCCATCGTGTCCTGCACCGAGTTGATGAAACAGGCCGAGCACTGCGGATGCTTCTCGAACCCGACGTTGAACCACACCGGGCTGTTGAACGCGGCCTTCTGATACACGAGCAGATGCTTCAGGTCGTCGCTGAACGCCTGCAGATCGTCTTCGCTCGCGAAGTACTGCTGGTTCCGCGCCCAGCCGGTGATCGTGTCCACGACCCGGCCGATCAGCTGCTTGACGCTGCGCTCGCGCTCGGGCGATGCCGATCTGGCCGCGGAAATATTTCGAGACGACGATGTTGGTCGCCTGCTGCGACCAGAAGCGCGGCATCTCGACGTCCCGCTGCTCGAAAACGACCTGCCCTTTCTCGTTGCCGATGACCGCCGAACGCACGTCCCATTCGACTTCATCGAACGGATCGATCCCTTCCCGGCTGAAGAACCGTGGGAATTCCAGGCCGGACGCCGATGCCGGCGCCGTCGCGCGGGTGGTGATCTCCCGGCTGGTGTGTTCCACCTGCTGGGGCGCTCTCTGCATGTTCCCCCTCCAAAACGCCCGGGTCTCCGGCCCTCCCCTGGGCCGGCTCCCCTGAAACCTACTCTTGTGTAGGAAGCGCGCAGTCGACGCTGGCGTTCAGACGGGACGCGCCCTCGGCTCGACCGTGGCGCCGAGACGCTCCGGATCGCCATCCGGACGTGCGACATCGGGCCCCTTTCGGATCGGGCCTCTAGGTACCCCGTCATCGGCCTTGCGGGAGCTGGGAAGACCCCGCGGGTCTCGTGGCGCTGGCGGCCTCCTTCGCAGTCCGTCGAAGCCCCCGGACGGCAACCTCGGCGTGGCCTCGCCGAAGGTCGCGCCGTGGATTCATGCGCGCGAAGGCGGGGACAAATATGGACCCTGTTTACGCCGTTGTCAAGGCCGGATCCACCACATATTGTGCTCTTTTTTTAGGGCAGGCGCAAGATATTGACGGAGCCCGAGTATGGGACGGATGGTTCCTTCGATTGCCCTACTTTCGCGAGGCGAGCTGACTTCGCGGTCGCCTGCGCTCGCTCCGCAAGTGACTTCGCGAAGTTCGATGTCGTCCTTCTTCAGCGCCTCGTCCGCCTGCTGAATCCAGCCCTGGACGGCCCGATAGTTGGCCTTCCGGTCGGCGTTGAGCGTCTGGAAATCCACGCCGTCGAGTGTGGCCTTGCGTCTTGTCGAGAATCTCGCGCACCTGCCGGGCGCCCTCCGGACCGTCAACGCCCGCGGGCGTGCGGAGCGGTGGCACGGGCTGCGTGGGCGTCGGCGGCGTCGTCCGGCGGGGTTTCGATCTTCTCGGGCTTCTCCGTGTTGTTCCTGGGCGGCCTCGCGAGCCGGCGGGTCGCGCGCGCGGCGGCGCGGAGCCGCCGGTCGGCAGGTCGGGCACGGGCTCGACCGCCGGCGGCTCGGGCCGCGGCCGGCTCGATCATCCGCGGCGGCACCGGGGGCACGACCAGCGTCGGAGCCTGCTCCGGCACCTGGGCGCGCGTCGACGCGCAGCCCGCAGCCGAAGCGGCGAACATCGCCAGCAGAATGATCTTCCTCATGGGCTCTCCCGCAGCGCCCAATGGGCCATTCTCGAACGAACGACAGACACGGCTTGCCTGCGTCCCGCGCCAAAGTATCGGCGCGGGGACGGATCATGCCTGAGGAAACATCAGTCGGAACCGGGTTCCGTCGCCCGGAGTCGACTGTACCTCGATCTCGCCGTCGTGGAGCTGGACGATGCGGAAGACCATCGAGAGCCCGATACCGCTGCCCTTCTTCTTCGTCGTGAAATAGAGGTCGAAGATACGGCACAGGTGCTCCGGCGGAATGCCCGACCCCGGTGTCCTCGATGTCGACCATCGACCCGGCGCCGATCGTCGGCGCGGCAGGCGATTCGCAGCGTGCCGCCGTCGGCATCGCCTGACAGGCGTTGATGGCGAGGTTGAGCAGCGCCTGCTGCAGCATGCCCGGGTCCGCGTTGATCTCGGGCAGCGCTCGGCGGCACTCAGTCTTGATCGACGACACCGCGCCGCTCGGCTTCGGGCGCCGTCATCGACACGACGTCGCTGACGAGCGACGGCGAGTTGCACCGGCTGCAGCTTCAGCTCGTCGGGCCGGGCGAACTTCAGGAAGCCGATGACGACCTGGTCGAGCCGCCGGATCTCGTCGCTGATGATGTTCACGTGCTTCGTGTCAGATCGACCGTCCGCGACTCGTCGCCGGCCGGGCCGGCGGGCACGGTGACGGCTCGCGGCACGGCGCCATGACTTCTGCTTCAGCAGCTCGAGGTGAATCGTCATCGCGTTGAGCGGGTTCTTCACCTCGTGCGCGACGCCCGCCATCAGCCGGCCGAGCGCGGCGAGCTTGCGCGAGTAGTTCAGCGTCGTGTGCACGTGCGTCAGGTAGCCGAGGTTGCGCGCGACGAGCATGGCGCCGAGGAACCGGCCCGATCGTGTCCTCGATCGCGTGGACATCAGCATCAGGTCGCTCGGGCGCCTCGTGCGATCGGCCTCGGTTGCGCGCGCCGCAGACGTGATCGAGACCGGCCCCTGCGATTTCCGCCCGGCCAGCGCCCGTTCGACGAGCTGACGCACGGGATGTCCGCGGGAGCTGCGAGACGGCCGCCGCGACCAGCTTCGCGGCGAGATCCGGCAGCAGCGCGCGCATCGCGGCGTTGCTGAAGATCGAGCTCGCCCTCCGGCGAGAACAGCGCCACCGCGTCCTCGAGGTTCTCCATCACCGACTCGAAGTCGGTCGCCGCCGACGGACAATCGGCTGGCGAGCGGCATGGCCGAGCCAGCTGCGCGCTGACGGCTTCGAACGAGCTGCCGAGGTCCTTGAACTCCTGCCCCGGCAGATCGAGCGTGACGTCGAGCTCGCCGCGTCCGAGGCGGCTCAGGCCGCTCTGGATGACGTGAATCGGACGCAGCATCCACTGCGCGAGCAGCATCGCGACGATCATCGAGATGAGCAGCGCGATCAGCCGTGCCGCCGCCGTCCCGAAGCGTGCTTGCAGATCTCGTTGCGGACGAGCAGCGTGGACACGCCGATGCGAATCGTCGCCGAACGGCTGCTCGCCGGACAGGATCGGCTCGCTGCATCTCGAACGTGCCGCTCCGAGTAGACCGCCTTCAGCTGCTCGATCGGCCACCGGCCGCGACGATGGTGCGCGAAGCTCCTCCTGCTCGCGGCATCGAGCTGTCCTCCTGAGCGAGGGCGAGCTGTGCGCAACCGCCATGCCGTCGGGTCGACGATGCGGCGTAGAGGAGCGTTCGGCTCGGGTGTACGCGATGCTGGCTTCGAGGATCGATCGGATGCCGCCGTCCTGCGCAGCGCCGCGTACGGATCCGGCGGGCCGTGGCGCGACGACCGCGTTCGCGCGCTGGAAGATGGCGTCCGCGAGGAGCTGCCCGGCGCCGGAGGTCTGTCTCCTGCAGGCTCAGCCGCGTGAGCGTCGCCATCTGCTATCCGCTCATCACGAGCGACCACGATCACCACGAGCGTTGTGACGCCAGCGACCTGTTTGGCTTTGATGACATTCAGACGCTGAGTTCGGGCTGCGGTTCGTTCTAGTCCTGTTTGCTCTGCGCCGTTTCCTGCTTCATCCGATTCAGCTTGTTGTGCAGCGTCTTCAGGCTGATGCCCAGGATCTCGGCCGCGCGCGTCTTGTTGTTGCGCGTGTGCTCCAGCGTCAGCAGAATCAGCCGGCGCTCGGCTTCGTCGACGGTCGTCCCGGGCGACAGCGTCACGGTCGGCAGCGACTCCTCGCTCCGTGTCACGACGCGGCGGCGGCAGATGACGCGCCTCGATGAAGTCGGCGTCCGCCAGGATCGTCGCGCGCTCGATCACGTTGCGCAGCTCGCGGATGTTGCCGGGCCAGCGGATAGCGCTCGAGCAGGTACATCGCTTCCTGGTCGACCGCGCGCACGGACTTGTTGTTCCGGTCGTTGAACTCGTTCAGGAACGCCTGCACCAGCAGCGGGATGTCCTCGCCGCCGATCGCGCAGCGGCGGCAGGTCGATCGTGAAGACGTTCAGGCGGTAGTAGAGGTCTTCGCGCAGCTTGCCCGTCGCGGACCGCCTCGGTCGGATCGCTGGTTCGTCGCGGCGATGACCCGGACGTCGACGCGTCTGCTCCTGACGGCCGCCGAGACGCCGGAACGTGCGCTCCTGCAGCACGCGCAGCAGCTTGACCTGCGTCGCGGGCATCATCTCGGCAATCTCGTCGAGGAACAGCGTCCCGCGATGCGCGAGCTCGAAGACGCCCGTGCGCCGATCGTGCGCGCCGGTGAACGCGCCCTTCTCGTGACCGAAGATCTCGCTCTCGAGCAGCGTCTCGGGAATCGCCGCGCAGTTGATCGCGACGAACGGGAACGTCGCCCGCGGGCTCAGCTCGTGGATCGTCTGCGCGACGAGCTCCTTGCCGGTCCCCGACTCGCCCCAGATCAGGACCGATGCGGCCGTCGGCGCCGCCTGCTCGATGACGCGGTACAGCGATCGAATCGCGGGACTGTTGCCCACGATGCGGCCGAAGCTCCCCTGCTCGCGGAGCTGACGACGCAGCAGCCGCACTTCGCGCAGCGTTTCCTGGCGCTCGACCGCTTTCTGCAGGAGGATCTGCAGCCGCTGCGGATCGACCGGCTTGCTGAGGTAGTCGTACGCGCCGTCCTTGATGGCCTCGACCGCGCTCTCGATCGTGCCCTGCGCCGTGAGCAGGATGAACGTGATGTCGGACAGCTGATCTTTCAGCGTGCGCAGCAGGTCGTGTCCACCCATCCGCGGCATGACGAGATCGCTCACGATGATCGCCGGTCGAAAGCTCGTGACCTGCCGAAGCGCCTCCTCGCCGTCCGGTGCCTCGTCCGTTTGAAAGCCCCACGCCCGCACCAGTTCGGCCAGTCCCGTGCGTGTGGCAGGATCGTCCTCGACTATCAGTACACGCTCACCGGCCTCGCCGTTCGTGCAGTGTCTCTTCTTCCATATGGGCCGTTCTTCCGTGTTGCATGTGAAAGTTTACCATCCCTAGGGTAAGTTTTACATTGTGCGGCGATTTTTCCGCAATTGTGTAATTGCCCGACGACCTCGTTCAAGCCCATCGGGGTGGACCGCCCCTATGTGGCTGAGCCGAGCGAGGCCGGACAGGGCATGTCCGTTGCAGTTCTTCAAATTGCCATGAAGAACACACACTCGGCCGTAGTTTTGATACTTGTGCTGGCTGCCGCGATGACCGCCTGCTCTCGCGGATCTGAGAGCCAGACGCTGCACGCCAACGCGCCGGCCGCAGGAAATCCCGCGCCGGCGGCGACGCCCGCGTCTGTGACGATCCCGGAATCACCAGCAACTCCGGCGCCAGCTCCGGCTGCGCCCGAAACGAGCGCCGCTGCGCCGGCGTACCGCGACATCACGGTACCTGCCGGGACCACGCTGGCGATCGATCTGGGTACCGCCGTGGCCTCCGACTCGAGCCACGTGGAGGATTCGGTCCGCGGGACGCTGCGGCGAGGCATCAGGATCAACGGCGTCGAGGCCATCCCGGCCGGCACGACGGTCCTGGGATACGTGACCGAAGCCACGCGGTCTGGCCGCGTGAAGGGTCGCGCGCGCATCGCATTCCGATTCACGCAGCTCGATCTGCCGGGCGCCGGCGAGCGCGTCGCGATTCGTACCGGTACGATCGCGCGCGAAGCGAAGGCGACGAAGAAGGACGATGCCGTCAAGATCGGCGCGGGCGCCGCGGCCGGGACGGTGATTGGCGCGATCGTCGGCGGCGGCGACGGCGCCGCGAAGGGCGCCGCGATCGGTGGCGGCGCCGGCACGGGCGTCGTGCTCGCGACGCGCGGCAAGGAAGTACGACTGGTCCCCGGTACCGACCTGTCGGTGAAGCTCCAGCAGCCCGTCACCGTCAGAGTACGAAGCTAAGACTGGGTGTCCGTATCAGCTGAATCACTACTGAAGGCGGGCACCCCGCGGGGCCCGTCGCGTGGCAGCCCACGGGTGCTCGCGCGTCGCCATGGGGCTCAACGGGTCCACGCGCTGCGCGCCCGTGGGCGCCCCGCCCCGCGACACCCGCGAGCCCGCTGACAGTAGTGATTCAGCGTGTACGGGTCCACGAATGATTAGTTGCCTGTATCGGCTGAATCGGTAAGGCCGGCGGGCTTCGCGGGTGGCGTGTGGCGGGCGCCCGCAAGCGCGCAGCGCGCCGGACCCGTTGAGCCCCACGGAAAGCGCGCGAGCACTTGTGGGCTGCCACACGTCGGGCCCCGCGAGGGTGCCCGCACGACTACCGATTCAACCGATACAGCTACTGTCGCTTGTGCGGCAGGCGCTCCGGCGGAAACGGTGTACAGTGCATCTCCGTGTATGACCCGGCGCCGGAGCCGCTGCTGCCGTCCCCGCCTCTGGAACCCCCGCGGCTTCTCCCGATTCAGCGGCTCGGCGCGCTGATCGAGGTTCTGATCTGCTCGGGATTCCCGACGCAGATCTTCCTCGTCACGATCATGATGGCGGCCGGGTTCGACCTCCGGGCGACCGGCGGGGCGCTGTCGCCGGGGTTCGTCTTCACGCTCTCGCTTCTGGACACGGCGCTCGTGATCGCGCTGGTATTCTTCTTTCTCCATGCCCATCGCGAGCGCGCGCGTGACGTGCTGCTCGGCAATCGCGCGGTGCTGCCGGAGGTCTTCGTCGGCATCGCGCTCCTGCCGGTGGTGTTCGGCCTGGCCGTCATGCTGCTGGCGCTGATCATCACGTTCCTGCCATGGCTGCACAACGTGCCGCGCAATCCGCTGGAGAACATGATGCAGACCCGGCAGGACGCGATGATGTTCGCGGTCGTCGTGATGATCGCCGGCGGGCTGCGCGAGGAGGTGCAGCGCGGGTTCATCCTGCACCGGTTCGATCGGTTTCTCGGCGGCGGCGCGCTCGGGGTACTGTGTACAGCATCGTGTTCGGCCTGGGACACCTGGAGCAGGGCCGGGACACGGCCATTGCCGTCGCGCTGCTGGGCGCGCTCTGGGGCCTGATCTACCTCACGCGCCGCAGCATCGTCGCGCCCATGGTGAGCCACGCCGCGTTCAACCTGGCGCAGCTGCTGAAGTATTTTCTGGTGCGATGAATCCTCGCGCGATTGGCGCGCTGGCGCTGGTGTTCGCCCTCACGCTGCCCGGCGTGACGACCCGCATCTACGCGACCGACGAGATCCAGTACTTCTCGTACCTCCGGTCGTTGTGGTTCGATCGCGACGTCTCGTTCGAGAACGAGTACCGGCATTTCTACGAGGCGGGACCCGGCGCGGCGCCCGGCTTCTACGAGACGCACCTCGCGCTCGCGACGGAAACGGGGCGGCGGATCAACTTCGGGACGATCGGATCGGCGCTGCTGTGGCTGCCCTTCTACGCGATCGCGGATGGCGGGGTGATCCTGGCGCGAGCGCTGGGCTCCGGGATCGCGCGCGACGGCTACTCGCATCCCTACGTCGCGGCCGTGTGCTACGGATCGGCGTTCTACGGTGTCTGCGCCCTGCTGCTCTCCTGGGTCGCCGCGATCGAGATCACCGGGGCCAGGCGAGGATCGGCGACGGCCGCCGCGCTGTGCGTGGGCATCGGCACGCCGCTGCTCTTCTACATGTACATCGCGCCGGTGTTCGCGCACGCGACGTCCGCGTTCTCTGTCGCGCTGTTCGTCGTCACGTGGCTGAGGGTCCGGCGGACGTGGAGTCTTTCCGGTGTGGCCTGGCTGGCGGCGTCGGGTGCGCTGATGGTGATGGTGCGCGAGCAGGACATCACCTACATCGCGGGACCGGCCGTGGATTTCGTGATTCAGCACGTCCGCGTTCCGCGTGAGGCGAAAACGCGAGGGCTTGTCGCGGTCGCGGCCGCAGCCGTGGTGTTCGGCCTGGTCTTCGTGCCGCAGGCGCTCGCCTACATGAGCCTGAACGGACGGCTGGGACCGTCGCGGCTCGTCACGCGGAAGATGTACTGGAACAGCCCGCACGCGTTCGAGATTCTCACGTCGCCCGAGCACGGATTCTTCCTGTGGACGCCGCTGGCGGTGCTCGCGCTGGGAGGTCTGGTCATGTGTTGTGTGCGCCTGTGGAAGCGGCCGAGCGCCGACCCCGAGCGCCGAACGCCGAGCGCCCGGGCCCTGGCCGCCGCCCTCGCGACGATGCTCGTGGCGCAGGTGTATCTGCTGGGCGCCCTGGACTCCTGGACGTCGGCTGGCGCGTTCGGGCAGCGGCGTTTCGTCGGCGCCACCGTGCTGTTCGTGATCGGGCTCACCGCCCTGTTCGACGCCGTGCGATCGAAGCCCGTGCAGATCGTCGGAGGCATGCTGGTCGTCCTCATGGTGTGGTGGAACCTGGCGCTCATGAGCGCGTTCGGGACGGGCCTGATGGACCGGCAGCGGCTCGAGCTGCGCAGGAACGCGTACGATGTCTTCGTGACCGTCCCCGCGATGACCCCAGAGCTCGTTTATCGTTATCTCTTCGATCGAACGTCGTTCTATCGGAGTCGCGCCACCGAGGGAACCACGCGGTGAGCCCCGGAAAACATTAGCGTGCGCATCCTCTACCTCGCAGACATCCGGTTTCCGCTCGAGCGCGCCAACGGAATCCAGACCATGGAGACGTGTCATGCGCTGGCCATGCGAGGCCACACGGTGAGCCTCGCGGTCCGGCCGGATACGCACGAGCCCGCTCGCGATCCGTTCGACTACTACGGACTCGAACCTGCGACGGGACTCATTGTCGAGCGGGCGCCGGTTGCGGGCCCGGTGCGAGCGCGACGAATCGGCTATCTGGCGTTCGCGACAGGACGCGCCATCGGGACCGGCCGCTCGGACGTCGTGATGACGCGCGACCTCGGGGTGGCGTCGCTGCTCGTGCGTGTCCCCTCGGGGGCACGCCCGCCCGTCGTGTACGAGTCGCACGGCTATGCGCCCGAGGTCGCCGCGGCGCTTCCCAACCTGATTCCGGCCGCGACATCGGCGCCGCCGTCTGCGGTCAAACTCGGTCGGCTGGCGCGCCGGGAAGCGCGTGTCTGGCGGCAGGCCGATGGCTACGTGACGATCACGGCGGGGCTTGCCGGCGAGCTGAAGAGGCGATTCGGCGAGCGCCCGCTCGTCGCCGTCGTTCCTGACGGCGCACGGCCGCGCGAATCCCACCGTCGTATCGCCCAACCCCCGACCAGCCCGTCGTCGTCGGCTATGCGGGACACCTGTATGCGTGGAAGGGCGTCGATGTGCTGCTGCAGGCGCTCTTCCGCGTGCCTGGCGCGCGGGGGCTTATCATCGGAGGACATGACCAGGAACCGGATCTCGGTCGGCTCCGCGCGCTGGCCGGCAGCTTGAACATCGACGATCGCGTGACGTTCACGGGCCTGGTGCCGCCGCGATCGGTTCCGGAGCTCCTGGCCCGCGCCGACATCCTCGCGCTGCCGAACCCGGCGTCCGCGATCTCGACGCTCTATACGTCGCCGCTGAAGCTGTTCGAGTACCTCGCCGCCGGCCGGCCCATCGTCGCGTCCGACCTGCCGTCGATGCGGGAGGTGCTGCGGAACGACGTCAACGGACTGCTGGTGACCCCCGGCGATCCCGATGCGCTTGCCTCGGCCCTGCGACGCCTCATCGGCGATCCCGCGCTGCGCGAGCGGCTGGCGCGAACGGCTTCCGATTCAGCGGCCGAGTACACGTGGGATCGGAGAGCGGAACGCCTCGAGGCGCTCTTCCACGACCTGACGCGCGCGGGCTGATGATCTCCGACCGACTCTTTTCGCTGGTCCGCTGCCCCGAATGTCATGCGCGGCTCGCGCGCAGCGGCGCGACGTCAGACGCGATCGTCTGTCAGGGATGCGGCAGGTCGTATCGGGCCTCGGGCAACGACTACCTCGATCTGCGTCCTGCCGAGCAATTCGCCGAACAGACGAAGTACCTCGACGAAGCCCTGCACGCCGACGCGCGCCACGAGCGCGTGTCGCCGCCGCTCCTCGGCTCGAAGATCCGCAACGACATGCTGCGGAAGTTCCTGGGCCCGCAGCCGGGGGACGTCGTGATCGATCTCGGGTGCGGCAGCGGCCGTGCCCTGATGTGGAACCGGGATCTCGGGGCCGAGCGTCGTCGGGATCGACATCAGCCCGTTCTTCTCCGCCGACGCGAGGAAGGAAGTCCCCCTGCTGCTCGGCGACCTGCGGCGGCTGCCGTTCGCCGACGCGACGTTCCACAAGGCCTGGTCGCTCGATGTGCTGGAGCATCTGTCGCCCGAGGCACTGCGGGCGATGCTCCTCGAGGCTGGCCGCGTGCTCGCGCCGGGCGGCGCGCTGTTCGTCTACACGCACGTGAGAAAGAACGCGCCGATCGCCGCGGGCCTGCGCGGGATCAATCGTCTGGCCCGGTGGCTCGAGCGCGCGGGCCTCATCGACATGCGCCAGGAGCGTCTGCGCAAGTCCGATCATCTCAATCCGCTCCGTGACATTCCGGAGCTGGAGGAGGTGGCGCGGTCGACCGGATTCCGGCTCGCGCGGATCACGTACTACACGCCGATCGTCGGTGGATTCGTGGAGAACATCCTGATGCGCATGGCGGAACGCGCGATGGCCAGACGCGCCGCGGCTCGATCGGGCGCCTTCCGCGACTCCTGCTGATGCCGACGCCGCCGCGATCCGTGAAGCGCGCGCGGCCGCCAAGCAGCAGATCGCGTCGAGCCCCACGACCTACGCCGCGCTGCGGGCGCTGTCGTTCGCGATGAAGCTCGATCTGGTGCTGTTCGGACGCATCCGTTCGGGTCCGTTCTTCGCTCTGTTGGTGCGAGAGTAGAAGGCGACGCATGAACCTCACGTTCGGTTCGATCCAAGACGCGAGCGAGCATGGCGAGCGAGCCACGCGACCGGAGCGCGCCGACGAAGCGGCGCGCGAGAGCGCGTGTGGGGGAGTGCCGAGGCGGCAAAGCCCCTCGGATCAAACTGATGCGCATCCTCTACTGCGCGATCGATCAGACCGTGCCCGGCACGACGGGCGGATCGGTCCACGTGCTGGCGGTCGCCTCCGGGCTCGCCGCGCTCGGCCATGACGTGCACGCGCTCGTCACGCCCGGGGATGACCCGTTTCCCCCGGCCCGGTGCACTGGATTCCGATGTCTCCGCCGCTCGGCGCACGGCAGCTTCGCTGGCAGCGGACGGGCGCGGTGCGTCGCATCGTGTCCGAGCTGAAGCCGGACGTCGTCATCGAGCGCTACTACAACTTCGGCGGCGAAGGCATCTCGGCGGCGGATGCGACGAGGAGCGAAGACCGTCCTCGAAGTCAACGCGCCGGTCGTCGACTATCCCGGGTCGGCCAAGGCGATGATCGATCCGCACTCCTCGTCCGGCCCATGCGGCGCTGGCGCGAGTGGATCTGCCGTCGCGCGGACGTGATCGTGACGCCGAGCGCGGCGATCCTCCCGCCGGACACGCCGGCGCGCAAGATCCTGCGCCTCGAGTGGGGCGCCGACACCGACCGCTTCGTGCCTGGGGCGACAGGCGCGGTTCCGTTCGCTCGACCGGCGCCCCTCGTCGCGATATTCGCCGGCGCGTTCCGGAGCTGGCATGGCGCCGTTCACCTGGTTCGCGCGATGCGCGAGCTGCGACGCACGAGGCCGAACCGACATCGGTGCGGTGTTCATCGGTGACGGACCGGAATTGCCGTCGGTACGCGCCGAAGCCGCCGGGCTCGACGACATCGTCTTCACGGGAGCCGTGCCGCACACGCCAGATGCCGGCGTGCCTTGCCGCCGCCGATATCGGCGTCGGCGCCCTTCGAAATGTCCGCGCACGGACCGCTGGCGCTCGGCTTCTACTGGTCGCCGCTGAAGATCTTCGAATACATGGCGGCGGGTCTTCCCGTGGTGGTGCCGTCCGTCGACCGCCTGCCCTCGCTCGTCGCAGCACGGACGCGAAGGGCTGCTGTACGACCCGGCGTTCCCGAGCGCGCTGGCGACTGCGATCGAGTCCCTGAGCGATCCGGAGCTGCGGCGATCGTTCGGCCAGGCCGCGCGAGAGCGCGCCGTCCGCGAGTTACAGTTGGAAGGCGCATTGCCAGGCGCTCGAGGCGGCGATCCGTCAGCTCATCGGCCGCCCGCAACGATGAAGATCCTGATCCCGACCGACTCCTTTCCTCCGCGGTGCGGCGGCAGCGGATGGAGCACGTACGAGCTCGCGCGAGGCCTGCGCGCGCGCGGGCACGACGTCGTCGTCGCTCCACCCTCGCCCGGGCACGACACCGGGCGTCAGGGAAACCACATACGAAGCGTTTCGAGTGGTCGAATTTGGATCGCCCGCGCCCGACGTGCCGTACGTGCGGAACTACTTCAAGAACGAGCGGCTGTATCCGGCGCTCGCCGGTGTCGTCGGCGACCTCATCGCCCGCGAGCGATTCGAGCTCGTGCACGCTCAGCATGTGCTGACATGTCTTCCGTCGATTGAAGCCGCGCATCAGCGCGGCGTGCCGGCCGTCTGCACGGTGCGGGATTACTGGCCGGTCTGCTACTGGTCCGACCTTCTGTACTCGCGTGACGGGACACACTTGTGCCCCGAGTGCTCGGCCGCCATGATGACGCGCTGCATACGCCCGCGCGGCGGACTCGGCTGGCCGCTGGCGCTGCCGATGATTCCGTACATGCGCGCGAACCTGGCGCGCAAGCGGACCGGTCTGGCGGCGGCCGATGCCGTCATCGCCGTCAGCTCCCGCATCGCCGCGGATCTGCGTGCCCGCGCGCCGGAGCTGTCGCGCACGCGCATGGAGACCATTCACAACCCGGTCGACGTCGCCGGGCTCCGCGCGCGCGCGTCAACGTCGCAGCGACCGCTCGACGGCCCCTACGCCCTGTATCTGGGGAAGCTCGCGCCCAATAAAGGCACGTCGCATCTGGTCCGAATCGCCGAGCGCGCAGGCCTGGACTGGCCGCTCGTGATCGCCGGCGACGGCCCGGAGCGCGATCAGCTGACCGCCGACGCCGCGCGCTCGAGCAGAGACGTGCGTCTCGTCGGCTGGCTCGATCAGACCGGAAAGCACGGCGTGGCTCGCTCACGCGTCGCTTCTGGTTTTCACATCACGAGGACCCGAATCCCTCAGTCGCGTGCTCATCGAGGCCAGCGCGCTGGGAGTGCCCATCGCGGCCATGAACACCGGTGGAACGCCCGACATCGTGAAGGACGAGGAGACGGGGCTGCTCAGCGAATCACCGGAGGAGCTGGCGGACGATGTGAAGCGGCTGCGGACGGATGAGGGCCTGCGCGCGCGGCTCGGCCAGGCGGCCCGGGCGCGCGCGGAAGTCAGATTCGACTGCGCGCGCGGTGATCGATCGCATCGAAGGCCTCTACCGGGAGCTCGTCGGGGTGCGGAAAAATGAAGCGAGTCCGCGTCGCAGTGGTCGCGCGATCCGTGTTTCCGCTGCACGGCCGCGGCGGGCTCGAACGCCACGTGTACGATCTCGTCCGATACCTCGCTAACGAGAGCTGCGACGTCACGCTCATCACGCGCACGCCGAAGCAGGACGAAGGGTCGCAATCTGGCGCGGCGGTGATTCATCCGCGCATCACCCTGCTCACCGTCCCCTACCGCACGTTTCCGCTCGCCGGACGCCGCGGAACGACGGTGATCGATCGCAGCACGGCGTACCCGCTTTTTGGAGAGCGCGCCGGCCGCGTGGCCTGGCAGCTCGTTCGCGAGGGCCGAATCGACATCGTCCACGGCCTGGGCGCGAGCGTCCTGGGCTACGCCCGCCAGCGGCGGACGAGCGCGGCGCCGCTCGTGCTCAATCCGCAGGGACTCGAGGAGTTCGGCGCCACGAATCCGAAACGCGCGCGGCTGAAGCGCGCGGCCTATCTCCCGCTCCGGCGCGCCGTCCTCGCGTGCGCCCGCGCTGCCGACTGCGTCATTGCCACGGATCGATCGCTCGAACCTGGCGTCAGCGCGCATCTCCACGTGCCGCCGGATCGCATCCGCGTGATTCCAAACGCGCTGGACCTCGCGTGGGTCGATAGCCTCGCGACGATCGAGGACGGTCTGCGCGTGCGGCGCGAAGCCGGCATCGGCCCGGACGACGTGGTGCTGCTGAGTGTCGGCCGGCTCGAAGAGAACAAGGGGTTTCATGTGCTCGCCGACGCGCTCGGTGCGCTCGTGGGGCACGGCGGCCGCCTCCCCGATGGCAAGTGGCGATGGGTCGTCGTCGGCGAGGGACCGTTCAGAGGCCGGCTGGAACGCGCGATTCGATCCGCAGGCATTCGAGAGAACACGCTGCTGGCGGGTCAGCAGGACGATCGGGCGCTGCACGCCTGGTACGAAGCGGCCACACTCTTCGTCCACCCGACCCTCTACGAAGGCAGTTCGCTCGTCACGCTCGAGGCGATGGCGCATCGACGCGCGGTGGTCGCGACCAACGCCGGCGGCCTGCCGGACAAGGTGATGCCGGGAACGAACGGATGGCTCGTACCGCCTGACGATCCGTCGGCGCTGGCCGGGGCCATCAGCGGTGCGCTCGATGACGGATCGACGCTGGCGCGGATGGGCGCGGCGGGACGCGCGATCGTGGAGCGCGAGTTCTCGTGGGATGCCGCAGGCGCCGCAACGTTGAAGCTCTACGAAGAGCTCCTCGAGTGACGCTGCGCCTGCGGATTCGTTACTTGGCGACGAAGGTGATTGAGACGTTCATGACGACGTCAACCGGGGCGCAGTTGAGGAGCGTCTCGCTGAAGCGCCACTGTTTGACGGCGTCTACCGCCGCGGCGTCGAGTTCGGGCTGAACCGACTGCGTCACCTGCGCGTCGCGGACCGATCCGTCGGCGCCGATCGTGGCTCTCAGCTCGACCTTGCCGCCGACGCCGGCTTCGCGCAGATCCTGGGGATACACAGGGCGGACGTCCTTGAGCTTCCGAGGCGGCCTGATGTGACCTCCTCCGGCCGCGGGGCGGCACTCCTCGGCCTGCGGGCGAGGCTCGGACGGCCTCGTGACTTTCATTGCTTCCGTGACGATTGGAACCTGCACCACTGGCGTGGTCCGGCTGTGCACGACCTTTTCATCGAGCGCCTTCGTCGGCTTGACGCTGAGGGTGTAAACCCTCGGGCCGCCCACCGTGATGGTCTCCTGGAGCGTTCCGAGCCTGAGCGAGACGTCCTGGCGGACCGCGCGGCCGGCCAGCGTTACCGACGTCTGGTTCTTCTCGAAGCCGGGAAGCCGCACTTCGAGCTGATAGTCGTCTGTCGGCAGCGGCACGAACTCGTAGTACCCGGCGTCGTTGGTCTTGACCTCGTGCCGGGCTTCGCTGCGTACGTGGGTCAGGACGACCGTTGCGCCGGCGACGGGAGCGCCGCTCGGATCGACAACGGAACCGGTCAACGTCGCGGGCCCGATCTGCGCGGCCGCTATCGCGACGGTCATGGTCATCATCGCGATCGCCGTGGCAAACCTGGCCGATCGCGTGGTCGCATTGCGAATGATACCGGTGCTCAACATGGCACGAATCCTCCTCTCGAGGCTCGATGGACGGGCAATTGCGGGTGCGGGCAGGGAGATGGCGGCGGCGCTTTTGAGCGCGCGCGCGACATCCAGCAGGTGCCTGGCGTACTCGGGTCCCTCGACGCCGCACGTCAGCACTTCGTTGTCACAGGCCTGCTCGCTCTCCAGGCGGAGGCGGGTGCAGGCGATCCACATCAACGGGTTGAACCAGTACGCGGATCGGAGCAGCTCACCGGCCATCTGCACGAGCCAGTCACCCCGCCGGATGTGCGCCAGCTCGTGGCGCAGGATGATGTCGATCCGCTCGGGGCTCCATTCCGTCGCCTGGCGCGGGAGGATGACCTTCGGCCGCATCAGCCCCCACGTGACGAGCAGACACGGATGATCGCTCTGCAGCAGGGTCACAGGACGGCGCAGGTGATAGGCGCGGCCGATGTCCGCCGCAGCCTCCGTCCAGGGTCCGGCATGCACGGGCCTGGCGCGAGCCGCGAGCCACGCGAGTCGCGAGAGGCCGATGAGCAGAATGGACATGCTGAGGACGGCGCCGGCTATCCAAGCCGGCGCGAGCCAGCCGCTCACGATCTCGATCGGACGCGCGGGAGCCGTCGACGCGACGCTTGCTGCCCCGACCACCGTGATCTCCGCATCCGTCTCCGCTGATGCAACGGAGCGGGCGGGCGCCCGCAGCCGCGTGATGTCCCCGGAGGACGCCGGCTGCGCGACGATGAGGCGCCACGGTGGAACGAGCAGCTCGAGGACGGGCACGGCCGTCGCGCAGAAGATCGCGGTCGCGAGCACGCAGTGCCTGACCGCCGCCGATCGCCTGCGCAGAAGCGACGCGATGGCCATCCCGATCAGCAGAACGAGAGAGACCTTGATCGTGCTGTCCAGTACCAGGTTCATCGGGACCCTCCCTTCCTGATCGCGGGGACCGACCGCGCCTTCTCGACGTGTTCTGTAATGCGGTCCAGCTCCTCGTCGGACAGCCGGGCGCCTTCGCCGCCGAGGAGCGCGCCGACGACCTTCTCGACGGAGCCGTCGAAGAACGTGTCGACCACGTGGCGCAGGGCCGACTTGCGGGCCGTCCGGCGCGTGACCGCCGGCATGTACACGAAGCGCAGCCCGTGCTCTTCGTGCCGCACGTGTCCCTTGCGCTCGAGCACGCGCAACTGGGTGCGCACGGTGGAGTAGCTGGGATCGCCGGGCAGCTGGGCCATGACCTCGCCGCCCGTCGCCCGTCCCAGGCGGTACAGCACGTCCATGATCTGGCGTTCGCGTCGTGTCAGGCCTGGCTGATGGGTGCGTGGCATATGTTATTTTTGTAGCACAAGTGCGACAAAAATAACACCTCGTCCGGCGGGTGTCAAGGGGCTGGGAACGCCTCCTGCCGGCGAGCCCCGGGACGGGGCCGGACGGCGGTGAACCCCACGAGCGCGATGTCGTTCTGCGCGAGCGCGTTATAGAATGTGGCGCAGTCGATGTCGCTCACACCGGACGTGGCGCCAGCCGGGTCGAAGCGGGGGCCGGGACTGTTCGCCTCGCTGTGGCGCCGGCTGGAGGGGGTGCCCGCCGGCGGATCGCACCGGCGCACCGCGGCCGCAGTCGCCCTGGGCGTCTTCCTGAGCTTTTCTCCGTTCCTCGGACTGCAGATCGTCCTCGGGCTGGGCGCAGCGTCGCTGCTCCGGTTGAGCAGGGTTGCCGTCTTCGCCGGGTTGTGCACGAACCTTCCGTGGATCATGATTCCCTGGTACGCCTTGACGACGGCGACCGCCGCCCGGCTGCTCGGGACGCCGATCGGCGCCGATTTCAGCGTCCGGCTCGGCCAGCTGCTCGAGCTGCCGATCTATCGTTCGTCGTTCTGGGAGCGGGCGGGCGAGCTCGCGGGTAACCTGTTCTGGCCCTATCTGGTCGGCTCGACCGGCGGGGCGCTTCTCCTGGGCGTCGCCGCGTACGGCCTGCTGCTGCAGATGCCGGCGCGGCCGCACCATTCCACGAATGAGCAGCCGTGACTGAGCGCGAGTGGCGTGAAGCGAGCGACATGCGCCGATCCCTCGGGATGCTGGCGATCATCCTGGCGGTCGCCGCCGCGCTCCGATTCTCGTCGCTCGGCGCCGGCATTCCGTACAACATCGGCGTCGACGAGCCCGAGATCATGAACCGGGCCGTGCAGATGATGAAGACGGGCGACTTCAACCCGCACTTCTTCGACTATCCCGGCTTCTACATCCACGCCCAGCTCGCGACCGCCTGCGTGCGCTTCGTCGTCGGCGCCTCGCGGGGCCAATGGCGCTCTCTGGATCAGGTGGATCCGTCTGACTTCTATCTGTGGGGGCGCGCGCTCACCGCGCTGCTCGGAACGCTCACCGTCTTCATCGTCTACCTCATTGGCATGCGCTGGGGCGGGCGGCACGCCGCGCTCGCTGCCGGACTCATGGCCGTGATGCCCCTGCACGTCAGGGAATCGCACTACGTGCTGACGGACGTGCCCGCGACGTTCTTCGTCGCGTTGACGATGCTCTTGTCGCTGCGTGCGAACGAGCGCGCACGCACGCTGGCGTTCGCGGCGGCCGGCGCGGCTGCAGGGCTGGCCGCCGCCACCAAGTACCCGGGCGCGCTGGCGCTCGTGATGCCGCTCATCGCCGTGTGGATGACGCCCGGCGTCCAGCCGTCGCGGATCGTGGCGCTGGTCGCGATTCTCGGGTCCGCGCTCGCCGCGTTTCTCCTGGCGGCGCCCTACACCGTTCTCGATCTTCCGGCGTTCCTGAACGGCTACGCGCGACTGGCCGGACACTACAGCGGGGCGTCGCCCGGCGAAGCGCCGTGGATCACGTACTTCAAGCACTTGCGCAACGCGGTTGGCTGGCCGGCGCTGCTCCTGCTGCTGACGGGTGTGGTGATGGGCGTCGTCCGCGCCGTGCGCGGCCCCGGCCGCGTCCGCTGGACGCTGGCGATCGCCTTTCCGCTGCTCTACTACTACTTCATCTCGGGGCAGACGCTCGTCTTCGGACGCTACCTCATGCCGCTCGTGCCGTTCGTCTCCGTGCTGGCCGCGGTCGGCACGGTGTCGGGCGTCAGCCTGCTGCGCCGCTTCGACATCCCGCGCACGCCGCGCACCGCCGCCATCGCCGCGCTGACCGCCGCGGCGCTCGTCCCGCCGGCCGTGCAGTCCGTCGGCTTCGTCGCGATGCTGGGGCGCACCGGCACGATCGAGCAGGCCTACACCTGGATCGTGAGCAACGTGCCGAAGGGATCCTCAATCGTGATCGAGACGCAGGCGCTGCAGCTCAAGCCGGAAGCGTACGCCGCGCGAAACGTCGCCAGGCTCGTGATGGACTACAGAGGACCCGGCGACTACGAGGAATACGTCAAGGCCGGGATCACCTACGTCGTCGCGTCGTCACAACGGTACGGCGATCCGCTGGACAAGCCGCAGCAGTTTCCTGATTTGTACAAGGCGTACATGCGGCTGTTCGAGCAGAGCCACGAGCTGGTGCGGTTCACCCCGAGCGCCGAGCACCCCGGGCCGGAGGTGCGGATTTACAAGATTCAGTAGCTGGGGACACGTCGGGTCCGGCTGAAGCCGGACACTACCTGGTGAATGGCAGCACCGTCACGTCCGCCCTGCGCCGCAGACCCTCGATCCAGTCTTTGATCAGAACCGCCGTGCGCGTGTCGACCAGGCGCTTCCGCGCCTCCTCGCGCACCTCGCTGTAGGGTCGCAGCACGCCGGCTCGCGTGAATTCTGATTCGTGCGAGCGGTAGTACTGCGCGATATCGTCTTCCCCCGGCTGGTAGACGGCGGAGAAACGCTGCTGCAGATAGCTCTCGATCCGGAGCATGTCGCGGGTGCGCGCGCGAAGCTGGTCCTGTGTCACTCCGGTTTCAGTCAGGGCCGTGGCAAACGCGGCGTCGTCCGCAAATCGCGCTCGGACGGCAGCGACCCGCGCGTCGATCGCGAACGCCGGGGGCTCGGGCGGTACGTAGCGGTTCACTTCGGCGAGCTGGAGCTGACGTTCGATCAGCGCGCTCAGCGTGGCCTGCACGCGATCGGCGTCGCCTGCGGGCGGCGGCACCAGACCCAGCCGGTTCGCCGCGACGACGTCGGACAGCGTGACCGGCTCGCCGCCGACGACCGCCAGGATGCGGTCGATGATTTCCGCGCGGGCGGACGTCACCAGTACCGAACACGATCGACGCGCACGAGATCAGTCGTTTCATAGCGTCGCCATCCTCAGAACGCCTGGCCCAGGCTGAAATGCAGCGCCGTCCTCGGCTCGAGGCGGCCGAGAATCTCGCGACGATCCAGCTTGAACCCCAGGTCCACGCGGATCGGTCCAATCGGGGACTTGTACCGCACGCCGAAACCCACGCTGCCGCGCAGCTCGCCGACATCGAACTCGGTGACGCGCCGGAACACGTTGCCGCCGTCGACGAAGACCACCGCCCCGAGATCGCGCCAGACCGGCGCGCGCAGCTCGCCGTTGACGATCACGACGGCGTTGCCGCCCGTGGGAAACCCGTTCGCGCTGATCGTGTTCGGCGCGCCAACGGTGTCGAGCGCGAAGCCGCGAATCGTCGTGTCGCCTCCGGCGAAGAACCGCTCGCTCGCGGGCAGATCCTCGACGACGATCGGTGGCCCCGGCAGCGGGTTCCCTGCGTCGTCGGTCGGCTGGATCTCGCGCGGGAAGCCGTCCGCAAGACCCACGGCCGCGCGCGTGGCGAACACCATCCGCGATTTCGGCACGAGGCGAAACCAGTATCCCTGCAGGTACGTCTTGGCGAAACCGACCTCGCCGCCCAGCGCGCGGGCGGCCAGGCTGCTTTCGCCGCTGATGAACCCGCCTCGGGTGGGCGCCAGGATGTCGTCGCGCGTGTCGCGCGCGAGCGCGCCCGAGAATCCCGACAGCCTCACCTGCGCGAAGATCCGGTCGATCGTGGCCAGGTCGTCTTCCTCGAGCCGCTCGTCGAAGCGCTTCGTCGTGCTGAAAGAGTAGCGGGCGCTCGCCCGCAGCGCAGGCGTCAGGCGATGGACGACGTCGACGTTGGCGCCCTTGCGCCCGAAGTTGAAGGTGGATCGCACCCCTTGTTCGATGACGCCCGTCACCGTGAGCTCGTTCGGGCCCAGCCAGCGTGGCTGACGATAGCTGCCGACGACCCGGTACTCGCTGAACTCCAGGCCGGTGCCATCTTCCAGCGGATCGTCCGGCGCGTCCTTCGGGGCGAGGCTGACGCGTGTGTAGAAGCTGACGGACCGGTTCTTACCGCCCAGGTTGCGACGGCCCATTTCAAAGAACCCGCGTGGCGCGATCTCGAAGTGCTCTTCGGCTTCGCCCTGCGGTCCCGTCGCGCGGAGCCGATCGCCCGCGGCCACGCCGCCGCCGTAGCCGACAGACGTGGCGGGCGCCTCTTCGACGGTGACCAGGATGTCGTGCTGATTGCTCGCGCCGTGCGTCAGCTCGGTGATGCGCACGCGGCGAAACAGCCCGAGCCCGCCCAGCCGGCGCTGGCTGTCGATGCGATCCTGCAGGCCAAGCGGCTGGCCCGGCTTGAGCTGCATCTCTCGCAGGATGACTTCCGGCTTCGTGTGCGCGTTGCCGACGATCAGGATGTGGTCGACGAGCGTCTGCGGCCCTTCCTGGATCTCGAACGCGAGGTCGACCCGCGACATGTCCTCCGAGAGCCGGGGCACCGGCGTGACGGTCGCGGACGCGAAGCCGCGATTGAGGTATTCCAGCACGAGGGCGTCACGGGCTTCGACGACGCGCGGCTGATAGTACGGATCGCCGGGAGCGACCCGAACCAGCGGCGTCAGCTCGCCGGTGGAGATCGACTGGCTGCCGGTGATGGTCACGAGCCCGACGAGCGTCCGCTCTCCTTCTACAACGGCGATCGCCGGCCGGACCAATCCCTCGCCGGGCCGCGGCGGATCGACCTCGTTGGCCAGCGGCTTGACGTCCACCCTGGCGAAGCCTCTCCGGCGATACCAATCGCGGATCGCTGAGGCACCGGCCGCGAGCGTCGACTCCACGAAGACATCGCCCGGTTTGAGCGACACCAGCGGCATCAGCTCGACGGTCGAGAGCGCATTGACGCCGGTGATCTCGGTCGCGCTCGCGACGCGGTACTGCCGTCCGCGCTTGACGTCGAACACGATCGTGAGCGCGGACTCCACTTCCTCCCGCCGCACGGTGACGTCGGCCTTCCAGTACCCCTGTTGCCGAAGGTGGTTCTCGATGCGGGTCTCGGAGTCCTCCAGCAGATCTTCGTCGACGGATCCTTCACGCTCGATGGGCGCGAGATCGTCGCGCCGGTCGACCGGAATCGGATCGCCCTCGAAGCGGATCGTGATGGGCAGTCCCGGGCTGATCGAGACGACGAGATCGACGCTCCGCGCGTCCTCGGATTCAATCGCGCGGACCGAGCCGACGGCCTGGTAGAAATGACGCTGCTTCAATCGCTTCACGTACGCGTCGAGGCGCTCCTGCAGCCGCGGACGCTGGAAGGGCTCGCCGCTGATGGCGTCGATCTCGATGCAGGAACGCCGCCGTCGGCTCGCCGGGATCGCCCTCGACCGTGACGTGGCCGATCGCGGCGCGCGCGCCCGCGTCGACCTCGAACGTGAGCAGCGTCCGGTCCGGGTCGTGGCGGATCTCCGGCACCGGCTGAATCTTCGCGCGCAGGTAGCCATGATCGGCGTAGACCAGCTGGAGCGCGCGGGCCGCATCGGCCGCCCTGCCGATCGGCGGTGAGGCGCCGTACCGATCGACGACCGTGCGGCGCAGCAGCGACTCGGACAGTCCGAGAGTGCCCTTGAAGTCGATCCGCTGGACGGCGTGCATCGGGATCAGATTGAAGCTGAGGACGACGCCCCCGCCCGGCGCGTCCGACGCGTCGACCTGCACGTCCTGGAACCGGCCGAGGCCGTGGAGGTGCCCGATCGACTCGCGGATCGCCGCGATCGACAGCGCCTGGCCCTCCCGCACTTCGATCACGTCGAGGAGCGACGGTTCTACGCTGGGAGTGTTCTCGACGAGGAGTCGGATTTGCTCGACGGGGCGGCCCACGTACTTGGCGGCGGGCGATTGCGCGAGCGCGGGTGCCGCAGTCAGGCTGCCCAGGAGAAAGAGGACTCGGGTGGTGAACCGCCGCATCAGAACCTGTGACGCACCCGGAAATCGAGAGCGAACGTGCCGTCCCCGTTCTGCGTGATGACCCAGCCGAGACGGTCGTTCTGGTCGTACTCGAGGACGATGATCTGATCGCGCTGACTGCTGCTGCTCCCGAGCGCGCGCGCGAACGTCAGGTAGGCGCGGGTCGAGATGCGTTTGCCGATGACGACGCGTGCCGACGGGCTGAGAGGATCCGTCTCGTTGCCGAGCGTCGGCGTGATCTGGACGGTATCGATCCCGAATGTCTCTTCGAAGACGCGCCCGACCGGCGACGAAATCGGACTCGTCAGCAGCCGCGTCATGCTGGACCGCAGCAGCGCCTCCTGCGACTGCTGCGCCGCCTCGGGCCGCAGCGCCCGGAGCTCCGCGTTCTGCACGTTCACGGTCTGGCCGAACAGCAGCGAGATGATGTCGACTTCCGGCAGCGGCGGATCCGAGTTCAGCGACGCCGCGAGCCGGCTGGCCGTGCCGCTCATCGCAATCGTGATCCGGTAATCCTGGCTGGGGACGCGCACGCGGGTCTCCGCCTCGATGTCGAAGAACGGTTCGATGCGCGACGGGTTGTAGAAGTCGATGCTGCCGCCGGGCGTGACGAGATAACGGTTTCCTTCGAAGACCACGTCGCCGCGCTCGATCTCGGCGCGGCCGAGCAGAGACGGGCGATCGTAAGTGCCCTGCAGCACGAGATCCGCGCTGGCGACCATGTTGGCGATGTTGTTCTGGATGCGCAGGCTGGACGAGGCGACGATCCCGATGTCGAAGCGCAGCGGAATCGTCTCGGCGGAACCGCCCGCGATTGCGGGTGCCGAATCGCCGCCGAAGTTGAAGAGATCCGGGTTCGCCTCGATGCGCCTCGACCAGAGCGCGTCGTGCACGACAACGGTACCCTTGAGCAGCGGGGACGCGAGTGTCCCCTGCAGCGCGAGGTCGGCGTCGATGAGCGATCGGAAACCTTCCGGGAAGCGGACGCGCATGCGCTCGCCGAACGCCGTGAGGCTCAGATCGCCGGGCGCGAAGCCGTTCAACCCGATCCGGCCGCCGAACACCACGGTCCCCTCTCCCAACCTCGCCTTCACATCGTCGACGCGGATGCCCCCGGCGTCGAACGAGAGCTGGCCGTTGATCGCTTCGAGCGCGTGCGGCAGCGAGAAGTGGCGGAGACGCCCGTCGGCGATCGAGGCGTTGCCGGAGAAGACCGGCTTGTCGAGCGGTCCGCTCATCGTGGCCTTGAGCTTCGCGGTGCCGCGGCTTCGCAGATCGCGGAAGAATCCCTGCAGGATGCCGAGGTTCGCGTCGCCCGACGCCGTAATCGCGATCTGCCGGTCGTCGAGCGCCAGTTGCCCGTCCACCTGCAACTCCGTTCCCTCGCCGGCGAGGTGGAGGCGTCCGATCTGGAGCTTCTGCCGATCGAGGGTCATCTCGATCGGACCCTGGTTGCGGAGGCGATAGTCGAAGAGCTTCAAGTCGAGCTGCTCGACCTGCGTCTCGACGACGAGCTGTTTCGGATTGGCCAGCTCGCCCATCACGCGGATGGTGCCGCCCGCGACGGCCGTCGTGAAGGGCGAGAGTCGAGGCTCGAAGAACCTGAAGTACGGATCGAGCGAGGTTTCGTTGAAGCGAACCATCAGCTCGGCATCCATCTCGGGTGTGAGCGCGATGCGGCCCGAACCGGAAACCGACGAGTCGTCGGGGACGCCGCTTCCAGCTCCAGCGTCAGCAGCTCGCCACGAAGGGCCAGCCGTCCCGTCAGCTTGCCGATGCCCTCGTCTCCGGCGAACAGATCGTCGACCAGCAGCTTGACGTCGTACCTCGGCTGCTCGAAGGTCCCCGTTCCGCTGGCGTTGAACTGGAGCAGGCCGGACAGCGGGGCGCGCGGAAACGACACGCTCACGAGCGATTCGACGGGAATCCGGCGTGCCGTCCGCGTTGAACGAGTAGTTCCCGTCCCAGCCGACCCAGGCCGCGCCGGTGAGGTTCCCGGTGCTCTTCTTGATGTCGATGCCGTCGAGCCGCACGCCGTTGCCCTCGAAGCGCAGCGCCGCGGTGGCGGTATCGAACGTCTCGCCGTACGCGGTGCCCTTGTCGATCACCAGGCGGCCGAATCCGAACGGCGTCTGGTACTTGCCGAAGAGCTGATACTCGCCCGAGACCGTGCCTTCGACGGGATAGTCGTCCAGCTCGAAGGCGTGACGCAGATCGGACAGCGGACGACGGGTGATCTTCACGCGCGCGTCGATCTCGTCGCCGCCATCACGCCGCGGATAGCCGAGCGAGAACTGTCCGTCCGCCCTGATCTCGGAGTCGCCGGATTTCAGGACGGCGTTCGACACGAAGACGTAGCTGTTCTCGATCGCGACCTCGGATCGTCCGCTGCCCCACACGACGTCCCACGCGCGGACACGCTCGCCGGTGAAGACGCCCTGAATCCGCGGACGTTTGAAGGCTTCGAGCAGGACGCCGTCGAACGTCCCGTAGCCGCCGATCGGCACCGCGCCCGTCGGCGCGCCGAACGCCGTCATGATGCCGGCGAGCACGCGGTCGCTTTCCTGCCAGTCGAGGCTGGTCACGTGAAACGGGATGCGCGACTGCTCGCCGAACGCCGTCTGCCCCTCGAACTCGACGTAGGTCCGGTCCGTCGCCGCCCAGCTCTTCGCGAGCCTGATCCACGTCGGGATCAAGCGAGTAGACGATATGTCCGCCGATTGGCAGATAGCCGAGCGACGCGCGTGGATTGAAGGGGCCGGCTTCAGCGGCAGCGCGGCTCTAGCCGCCACGAGATCCGGCGGAAGTTCGCGCGTCATCGACGCGGACGCCCTCGGGCGCCTCGACGAACGCCTCGCCGTCGCCCTTCTTCTGCGACCACTTCCCGAGCGGCCACTCGAGACGGTTGCGGCCGGTTGCGCGACCCGACAGTCGAAGTCCCTGAGTTTCGAGGAAGTCGGTCAACTGCGACGAGGTCGACGTTCTTGTAGGCCACGTCCCAGGACGCGCGCGCGGGCGTGCGCTCGCCGAACGGCCCCATCAGGTAGTCGAATCGCGCGGTTCCGCCATGGAGGTCGCTCGTGGCGTTCGTGATTTCCAGCCGATCGGGCACCCACAACACGGATCCCTTCAAGTTCGGGAACCGCCAGTCGTTCACGCCGGCGAGGGCGCTGTCGAACGTCCCCTTCAGCTCGCGGCCGCCTTTGAAGAGGTGGAACGTGCCGTTGAAATCACCCGTTCCGGAGACGGCGAACTTCTGCCCGTGAAAAAAGATGTCCTTCTGGGTAGGGAAATCGATGCGCGATCGGACCTGATACAGCTGCTCCGGCCAGCGGCCGAGATCGACATCACCTGTCACGACGGAGCGCGCGCCATCGCTGACGAGATCGACCCGGTCGAAGTGCACGATGCCTTTATCCATCGTGAAGCGCGACTGCATGTCGGCGCGGAACGGCTGGTAGGCTTGAATCTTGATCGTGCCGTTGGAGAACGACGCGCGCCCGCGGTAGTCGTTCAGGCTGCGATACATCTGCACGGTGAGGTTCCGCGCGACCGTGCTCCACGGCGTCGCGTGATCGTCGAAGGTGAACTCGCCGCGCGACGGCGACGACCGATTTCAACGTCGTCGTGAACGTGCTCGGGCCCGTGCTCTTCCTCGGTCGCGTGAAGCGAGGAAAGTTGTGGCGTCCGCCCGGATAACTCTCGATGACCATCTTCCAGTCCGTCATCGTGACGGATTCGATCATCAGCTTGCGGCTGAACGCCGTCCACCAGGGAAGCTGGACCTCGATCTTCTTCGCGGTCAGGAACGGACGATCGGTGGGCTTCAAGCCCTCGATGACGAGGTCCTCGACGACGAACAGCCCGGGCGTCAGCTTTGCGCGACAACCGGCCGATGTGCATCGGCCGCTCGATGTAGGTCGGAGCCCCGGCGTTCGGCGAGCTCGCGCAGGCTCGGCCCGAGGTCGAACGTCAGGACGGTGACCAGCGCGGCGGCCACGATCGCGACGACCGACCGCCAGCAGGCGGTACAGGATTCGCCGGACCCGCCGCTTGCGGGGCTGGGGTTGCGGCTCGTCGACCGGTTGGTCGCTTTTCTGCGGTTCCTCGACCATGGTCAGGCGTGAATCATTCGATGACAACCAGAACCCGGCCTGCCTCGACCGACGCGCCGGGGCTGACGCTCACGGACTTGACCTTGCCCGGCCTTCGGCGAGCGCAGCTCGTTCTCCATCTTCATAGCTTCGACGACGACGATGCCCTGCCTGGCGGTGACGTCGTCTCCGGCGACCGACCAGCACGCGGACGATCCGCCCCGGCATCGGGGCGACGATCGACTGCTCCCCCTGGGCGTGACCGGCGGCGTCCGCAGCCCGGCGGGATCGGCGGCCGTTGACGGAAACTGCGACCGTTCGTCCATCGAGGCCCACGAGCAGCTCACCGCGCGGGCCGGCGGGCGCGACCTGCAGCTCCCGGCTCGCGGTCCGCGCGCCGTCCACGATCAGTCGACAGACCGTAGTCGCCGATCCGCGCCGCCTCGACCTCGAACTGGCGGCCGTCGACGCTCACGCGAAAGCGGCCCGCGCCGGCACGGCTCGATCGACACCGTGCGGGCGCGGCCGTCGCAGCTCGATCTCGAGCGTCATTCGCGCAGCGCCTTCCTGCCTGGCGGTTCGCTGCCACAGGCTCGCGCCGGGACCGCCCTGCGCCTGGAGTGAGCCGACGCTCGCACGAAAGTAGGTATCGAGCGCGGCGGCCACGGCGACCAGTTCCAGCTCCCCGGCGTCGAATTCGCTGAAGCTCTCACCCTGGCGTGCTCTGTCACAAGCCGATCCAGCCACGTCGTGTCGTACTGCGCCGCGTGATACTCGGGCTGCCGCATGAGCCACAGGAAGAACGGGATGGTCGTGCGGATTCCGAGCACCTGATACTCACGAAGCGCGCGCGCCATTCGCGCGATCGCCTCCTCGCGCGAGCCGGCCCAGGCGACGAGCTTCGCGATCATCGAATCGTAGTAGACCGGCACCGTGTATCCCGCGCTCACGCCCCCATCGTCACGAACGCCCGGACCGGACGCTGGTCGAGATCGCGCGAATGAGGCCGGGCGACGGCATGAACCCCTGGTCCGGGTCCTCGGCATAGATGCGGCACTCGATCGCATGGCCGTGCGGCGTCAGGGCGCGCGCAGGGTCGATGTCCAGCGTCTCGCCGCGCGCGATGCGGATCTGCCACTGCACGAGATCGACGCTCGTCACCATCTCCGTGACGGGATGCTCGACCTGCAGGCGGGCGTTCATCTCGAGGAAATAGAACGCGCCGCTTTCGTCGAGCAGGAACTCGATCGTGCCGGCATTCGTGTAGTTGACGCTTCGCGCGACCGCGGCCGCCGCGCCCGCGATTTTCTGGCGCAGCGCGGCATCGACCGCCATCGACGGCGACTCTTCGACCACTTTCTGATGGCGCCGCTGGATCGAGCACTCGCGCTCGACGAATGGAATGACGGTGCCGGACTGGTCGCCGAGCAGCTGGATCTCGATGTGCCGCGGCCGGAGCAGGCGGCGCTCGAGGTAGATGCTCGTGTCGCCGAACGCCGCGCCCGCCTCCGATCGCGCGGCGCGAATAGACGAGGTCAGCTCGCGCGGGTCCTCGACGACGCGCATGCCCTTGCCGCCGCCGCCGGCGACGGCCTTGACGACGATGGGATAGCCGATCTCGTCGGCCATGCGCGCGATGTCTTCGTCGGGGACGCGGACGTCGAGAGGCTGCTCGATCCCGGGCACGACCGGCACGCCCGCGCGGATCGCGGCGCCGCGGGCGGCGGTCTTGCTGCCCATGAACGAGATCGCCTCGGGCGTCGGACCGATGAACGTCAGGCCGGCGTCCCGGCACGCGCGCGCGAACGACGCGTTCTCGGCCAGGAACCCGTAGCCAGGGTGGATGGCGTCCGCGCCCGATCGCCGCGCGGCGTCGATGATGGCGTCAATCCTGAGGTAGCTGTGGACCGCTTCGCTCGCGCCGATATGGAGCGCCTGATCGGCTTCCCGCACGTGGCGCGCGTCCCGATCGCAGTCGGAGTAGACCGCGACGGTGGGCAGTCCCATCTCGCGGCACGCGCGAATGACCCTGACGGCGATTTCGCCGCGGTTGGCGATGAGAATTTTCACGAAACGTGGCTTCAGGGCAGGGAAAAAGGCCGGATCACCCGTTGTGCCGGCTCGGGCATTCGCTGCTTATTCTAGCGCGTAATTAGGTTCTCACAGCCAGCTTCCAGTTGGTGCTTCTCCGGCGGGTTCTTGTCGCGCTGCGCCCACCATAACGGCGCTGCAGGTTAGGGGTGGCGCGGGCGGGTCTTACCGGACTTCAGCTACGGCTGATCCAAGACGATCCGCGCCCGCATCGTAAACCACCACCTTTACGTAGCGCGGCCTCGCCGTTACGTCGACGCGTCCCGAGAACATCACACCCTCATGACCGATACGCTCGTAGCTCTCGGGCGTAAGATTCAACTCCACCTTCTGTCGCAATTCGCCAACCGACTTCTTGCGAGAATCGCCTACAAACACGGCCACATCGAGCGACGCACGTCGCCGGCCATCCACTTCCGTGAAGGCTATCGAAGAAGGGGGAATTTGAACTTTCACTGACAATCCCGATCCGCTCTTCGTGGGCAGATCTTCGAACGCTACGGACAGTTCGATCGGAATGTCCCGGATAAGGGGTCCATACGCTCCCGCAGATCCGATGCGCGCGTTCGCCACATATTCGCGCGTGTCCCGCAGTTGTCCATCGCGGCGCGCGTAGTATCCGTGACGATACATGACGGCGACATCAGGGCGTCTCACCTCGACTCGTATCTTTCTGAATCGCTCGTCAGCGGGGGTGTCCCGAGGATAGTACCCAGCAAGTATTGAACCTGGGTGGCCCGCTCGATGCGCTCAAGCGTCCGGTCTGCGTATTCATACGTTGACGCAATACCTCCGGTATCCTCGGCGATCAGCCTCGAATTGGCGTTCGCGTCGAGCTGCCGCCACGAGGGCCCCTGAAAGATCACCGATCTGCCCGAGCGCATCCAGGACGTAGCGATGCCACCGGTGTGAATGATTGAGAGACTGACGCGCGCGTCGGCAGCCAGCCGGACGAGTCGCTCGGACGCAGAGGGCATGAGGCCGAGCAGACCCTCCGTTGAGATCAAGATGACGTGTTTTTCGCCGTCGACGAGCCGTAAATACTCGACGGCCGCATGAAGCTTCTCCAGGTCCTGACGCGCAGAGGCGTTATAGACAAAGCCCCGTTTCGATCCATCGTCTCCTTCGCGGAGCGCACGCAGCAGCATGTCGCGTTCGTATGCCGAAAGGACTACATCGTCAGGAGGAAGCACTGTCAGCGATCGCAGTGGCGGCACGCCCGGGAAGTCAAAGAGGCTGTCGATTTTTGCCTGCGCCCCGGATGGAGGCTCGCTGCTGCCGTAAGCCAGGGTCAGTCCGCTGAACCAGTGATCGAGCAGGGCCTCGACGTACTCATATCGTTCGCGATATCGCTCGATGAGGCGGAGGACCGGTTCGCGCTCAGTCGTGAGTTCGCTGATGCGATCGTAGGCCGCAACGGCGAGACGATCGCTCGGCAGCGTCCGATGCCTGACGAAGGCGAGGATAGCGTCGAGCCCCTTCGCCGGGTGCTGCAATCTGCCTCGGCCCAGGACGAACACGAAGTTTCGCGGCCGGTTGGCGGCCATCGACGCAGTGCCTGATACGGGTGTTCCGTCCGCACCCTTGTCCCTTCCGCGATCGACAAGCTCGAAATACTCGATCGTCTGCCGCACGCCGTCTTCAAGGACCGTGAAGTCCTCGCGCGTCAAATCGCGGACTGCCGTGCCATCACGAGCAACGACCCGCACGTCGAGGGGAACAAACGCAACCCCAGCCCGAAACGGCTGAGGGCGTTGTTCCTGGTGAGCGAGGAACGAGGCACCCGCCAGAAGGCATGCAACCGAAGTCCAGAGGACTGATCTCGTTTGCGTCACCCGACCGAACTCGTCAGTCGTCTTGCGCCTGGTTTCCCGTTCGACGCGCGAGGATATCGTCAAGGATCGTCGCAAACGCCGTGTAGGGGATTGCTCCACTTTCTCGGCGAATGACTTCGAACACGCCCGCGTCGCTCACTCTGCCAAACAGAAAAGTAGGCGTGCCTGTAATTCCAACGCGCGTCGCGAACTGTCCTTTGAGTGCGACGTCGTTCAAGGAGACGATGGAGTTCAGCCCAGCAGGCGACCTACGCGTTTCCGATTTGACGGCGAGATCGACGTCGGCAACGTGACGATCCCCGCGCTTCGTGAAGACGATGCGCGAGGCATCGAACGAGACGCGGACCCGGAGGGAGGTGCCCTCTGCTGAACGGGCAACGGTGACGTCATCCACTCTCGTTCGTCCCCGGTACCACGGGTACTGACACCCTGCTTCGGAGGTCCGAGACGATGTCGGCGATGCGGTTCTCGGCGATCGTGCGCCGGAGGTCTTCGGGGTCGGTTGGTAGCGGCCGCTGCTGGTATCCATGCCGATACAGCACCGTGAGTCCCGGTTTCATGACGGTGATCCTTATGATCCGGTGCCGGTCGTCCGCCGCTGCGGTGAGCGGGTAATACGCCAGCAGATACTGGAAGCGCGTAAGGCGATCGAGATTCGCAAGGGGTTTCCGTGCGTCCTGATAGAACGCGGTCATGCTTCCACCGGTCTGTCGCGCCGCCAGTCGGTGATCGCCCGCAGCGAAGATCTTGAAGCTCTCTACGTTGCTCAACAATGGTCGGCTGGACAACTTACCCTTCGTCATGGGCAAACCAGGCACACCCCCGGTATTGATGAAGGAGAGCGCGACGCGTGCGCCCGTCGCGAGGCGGACCAGATGATGATGATTCGGGTCGTCGATCAGGCCGAAGAACGGTATCGGCTTTTCCGACACGAAAACGAGCTGCTTCTCTCCCTTGACCTGGCGAAGGTACTCAATCGCGCCGAAGATGTAACTCACGTCATCGAACGGATACTTGAGGGTGCCGACGGCGCCCGGCAGGAGCCGAACCGGCGGCATCACCGGTGTGTCGAAGAACGCGTCGATCATGCCGCGCGTGTCCGGAGTCAGCCAGATTGCGCCGGACGCTCTGACAAAGAGTCCCCTGATGTGCGAGTCGATGTCTTCATGTCGATCGCGATAACGCTCCAGCACCCGAATCAGCGCACGATGATCGGTTGTCAGCTGAGTCGCGCGCTGATACGCGATCACGGCCACCTGATCCTCGGGCATGACGTTCGAGCGGAGGAACTCGATCAGCGCATCGAGCGCCTTGACAGGCTTGTTCAGCAGCCCGCGCCCCAGGACGATGACGAACGTGCGATGCGGCGTCGCGGCGGCGGCGAGCGGCGACAGCGGATCGATTGGCGCTGGATTCGTCGACGACTGTGTCAGGAAGTATGCGATCTCCTGCGGTACGTCGTCCTCAAAGACCGCGAAGTCGCTCGCGACGAGGTTCGTGACGGGATTGCCGTCACGGTCGACGACGCGGACGTCGAGAGGGACGAGGGTGACGCCGGTTCGAATCTGTGCGGAAGTGTGGGCGTAGGCGGCGACCGCCAGCGTCAGAGCCAGCCAGCGTGCATGATGCCGAGTCACGGCGGTGCGCTCGCGGAGCCTTCTGGCGAGCATCACGAGGAAGATAAAGCGGTGGCGAGCTGGCGGTCAACTGGAGGCCTGAACGATCCGCGAACGCCGACGGCGCGGCCCGGTCGTCTCGGGCCTCCCGCTTCGCGCCGCGGAAAAACGGCCCTTCCGCGCGTGTGCTTACGATGTCGGCGTCGGCTCGGGTGATCCGCACGCTGGTGAACAATCGGTTGGGCAGCCGGATAGCACGCGCGCCGGCGGCGAATCGGCGCCGACGCCGATCGTTGGCGCTGCATGGCCGTTTTACAGACTTCGCTGATCGCGGCGCTCAGAGGTCGGCCCGATCCGACCGGCCCGCGCCGTCGGCATGATTGCGCCGTATTGGCGTACGTCGCCGCCGCAGCTTCACGTTCGCAGCTGCAGAGAGACCGGTGCTACGAACCACGAACCACGAGCTACCGAGCTACGAACCCCGAGCTACGAACTACGAGCTACGAGCTTCACGTTCGCAGCACGCTGGCAGGATCGACGTTCCGCGGCACGCCGGGCCGGCAGGATGCTGGCCGCTGACGGCACTCACGCCCAGGACGACGATGACGACGGCGAGCGTCAGGGGATCGAGCAGGCGTCACGCCGAAGAGTTGCTTCTGGATCACGCGGCCGAGCGCCTGAGCGCGCGAGCGACGCCAAGCACGCCGCCGAGGCCGGCCAGCAGCAGCGCGCGGCCGACGATCATCCGCAGGACGTCGCCCGCGCGCGCGCCGAGCGCCATGCGGATGCTGATTTCGCGGCGGCGCTGGGCGACGGTGTAGCTCATGACGCCGAAGATGCCGGTCGCGGCGAGCGCGAGCGCGACGCCGGCAAAGAGCATCACCAGCGAGGCGTAGAACCGCGGCCGCGCCACCGATCGCGCCACGAGCTGCTCGAGCGGCGTGAAGTCGGGAATCGCCAGATTCGGGTCGATGACCGCGGACCAGCGGATCTGCGGACGCCACGAGCACAGCGGATCGTTCGTCGTCCGGACGACGATCCGGATCGATCGGCGTCGTGGCCTGCGCGTACGGCGCGAACAGCTGCGGCGCGGCCTCCTGGCCGGGATCGCGTTGCCGCGACGTCGCCGACGACCCCGACGACCTCGCGACGTGCTGTTGCCGACGACGACGCGTTTGCCGAGCGGATCCTCGCGGGGGAACCATCGGCGGACGGCCGCTTCATTGATGATCGCGACCTTCGGCGCCTCGGCCGTGATCGCGGTCCGTGAACAGCCGGCCGCGTTTGAGCGGCGTGCCGATCGCGCGGAAGTAATCCGGCGTGACGCTGGCGATCGCGATCTCGGCGTTGACGTTCGGCGGTGGCGGCGGCGCGCCTACCACCGCGAAGTTGAGGATCGAGCCGAGACCGCTCAGCGGCAGCACGGTGGCCGGCGCCGACGGACGTGACGCCGGGAAGCGCGCGCAGGCGCTCCTCGAGCTGCGTCGACGCGGTTGCGTAGTTGCGGCGCACCCTTGATACGCCTGCCCCTGCATCGTCAATCTGAACGTCATCGCGTGATCGGTCTGGAAGCCGGGCTGGACCCGCGTCAGCTCGACGAAGCTGCGGATCAGCAGACCTGCGCCGACGAGCAGCACGACCGCGAGCGCCATCTCCGCGACGACGAGCGCGGCGCGCGTCGCGCTGACCGCTGCGAGCCCGTCGCCGCTGCGGCCGCCTTCGCGCAACGACTGCGTCAGGCGGCCGCGCGTCATGTGCAGCGCGGGCAGCACGCTGAAGACGACGCTCGTCAGGAGTGACACGGCGAGCGTGAAGAGCACGACCGTCGGCGTCGAGGCCGACTTCGCTCGAGGCGCGGGATGTCGGCCGGCTGCGCGGCGACGAGCGTTCGCGTGCCCCAGTAGCGCGATGGCAAGACCACAGCGCGCCGCCGGCCAGCCCGAGCACGACGGCTTCGGTGAGCAGCTGACGCAACAGTCGCACGCGGCCGGCGCCCAGTGCGGCGCGGACGGCGAGTTCCTCGTGCCGCGCCGATGCGCGCGCGAGCAGCAGGTTGGCGACGTTGACGCAGGCGACCAGCAGGACGAAGCCCACCGCGCCCATGAGGACCAGCAGCGGCGTCCGTACGTCGCCGACGATCAACTGGTGCAGGCCGATCCCGTTGAACGTCAGCCCGTCGTTCGTGCGCGGGAACGTGGTCTGCAGCTGGCTGCCGACTCCGGCGCAGGTCATCGTCCACCTGTTTCGGCGCAATGCCCGCCCGCGCCCGACCGATGACGGCGAGGAATTCCGACCGTCGTGCCGTTCTCCGTTGTCGGACTGAACCGTCTCGTCGTACTCGAGCGGCGCATACATGTCCGCCTCGGCCATCGTGCGCGCGCCCGGAGCCAGCACGCCGACGATCGTGTACGGATTCGCCGCCGACGGACACGGTGCGGCCGAGCACGCTCCGATCGCCGCCGAACGTCCGCTGCCAGAACCCGTGATCGAGGACGGCGACGCTGCCGCGGCCCGGCTGATGCTCTTCTGCAAGGAAGCCGCGGCCGACCGCGAAGGCGAAGGCCGAGCATGCCGAACAGGCCGTCGCTGACGTTCGACGCCGCGAACTTCGCGCGGCTCGCCGGCGCCGAGCAACGGTGAAGATGCCGGTCGAGTAGGCCTCGACCTGCTCGAAGACGCGATTGTCCTGCGCGCACGCTGGCGAAGTCCGGCGCGGACACGCTCGAATACATCGTCCCGTCCGGATAGAGCATCCGCACTTTGTAGAGACGATCGGGCTCGCGGTACGGCAGCGACTGCAGCAGCACGCCGTGCACGACGCTGAAGATCGCGCTCGTCGCGCCGATGCCGAGCGCGAGCGTGGCGACGGCGATCGTCGTGAACCCGGGCGTCCGGCGCAGCATCCGCAGCGCGTACTCGACGTCCTGCCGCAGCTCGGACACAAACTCCGTTCGTGCCATGTTCCGCTCCCGTCGCTCGCTGATGACGACGCACGCCTGCCGTGAGTCTTCGTAGTCGCCGAACCGGCGCAGGGCGAGCTGCCGCGCGCGCTCGGGCGTCTCGCCGCGCTCGACGAGCTCGCGGACCCGCATCTCGAGATGAAACGACAGCTCCGCGTCGACGTCGCTGTCTGGCTCGGGACCAAGCGGCCGGCGGAACCGCCGCCACCGCGCCATTGGGTCTGATCTCCTATTCGCGCGGTTGCAGCGTCGAGCGCCGCGAACACGGCCGCGGCATAGCGGCGCCAGTTGTCGGCCTCGACACGCAGCCGCGCGCGGCCCTGTCCTGGTCAGCGCGTAGAACTTCGCGTGGCGGTTGTTCTCGGACGGGCCCCAGCCGGCCGTCACCCAGCCGCGCTCCTCGAGCCGGTGCAGCGCGGGATAGAGCGTCCCCTCGCCCACCGCCAGCGCGTCGTTCGTGGCGATCTCGATCCAGCGCGCCACGGCGTAGCCGTGCTTGGCGCCGCTCCCGAGCGCGGTGAGGATCAGCAGGTCGAGCGTCCCTCGGAGGATGTCCGGCGCCGGCAGCGGCTGCTTCTCCATCGAAACCCGAGGGGAAGATACCGTGCCGACCCCTCGGAACGCAAGGGGGACGGGCTCGGCGCTCGGCGCTGGGCGCTCGGGGCTCGGGGCCCGGGAGCTCGGGAACTCGGGAGCTCGGGGCTCGGCCCACCTGGCGCGCAAGGCCCTCACGCGTGACAAGTGCTTTTGGCCTGAGCACCAGGTGGGGCTGTTCGCGGACGGGGCCCGCCAAGGCGATTTACATCTGATTGATACGCTCTACTACAGCGGAATATTGCCGTGCTTCTTCGGCGGGTTCTTGTCGCGCTTCGTCTCGAGCGTGGCGAGCGCCGCGATCAGCTTCATCCGCGTCTGGCGCGGACGAATCACCTCGTCCACGAACCCTCGCGACGCCGCGACGTACGGGTTCGCGAACTTCTCGCGGAACTCCGCCACCCGCTTCGCGCGCTGCGCCGCCGGATCGGCCGCCGTCTCGAGCTCGCGCTTGTACAGGATGTTGACCGCGCCCTCGGGACCCATCACCGCAATCTCCGCCGTGGGCCAGGCGAAGTTGACGTCGGTGCGGATGTGCTTGCTCGACATGACGCAGTACGCGCCACCGTGCACGCCTTCCGCGTGATGACGGTCACCTTCGGCACCGTCGCTTCCGCGAACGCGAATAGCAGCTTCGCGCCGTGCCGGATGATCCCGCCGTACTCCTGACGGGTCCCGGGCAGGAAGCCCGGCACGTCCTCGAACGTCACCAGCGGGATGTTGAACGCGTCGCAGAAGCGCACGAACCGCGCGCCCTTGACCGACGCGTCGATGTCCAGCGTCCCGGCGAGGTGCGCCTTGGCCACCTCTCCGAGAGTCCGGCCGGGCAGCCTTGCTGATGCTACGCGTCTCGATTGAACACCGGGACGAAGCCTGTCTCCTGAAAAGCAGTCAGGCAGCCCCTCCACGTTGGGAATTACTTCGATTGCTCAGTCGAACCGCGGACGACATGGATGTTCAGTACGTAGTCGTTTGTCATTGGTCCGTAAAAGAGCTGCCATGAGAACTTCGTACTCGACGACGACAGCAGGCGCACAAGGGCGGCTCGGGCGGATTCGTTCGTCACAGAGCCTTCCACGCGAGTGTTAGCAAGCCAGTTGAGTGGTGTGGTACCGGCTTTTAGAGAAACCCGCGCCGATTTACTGACTTGTGCCAGAATCGTTTCGAGCTGTTCATACGCCGTTCTCGTTCCTGCGGGTGCCGAGACAATCGTGTCCAGCACCGGATTGTGCTGTTGGATGGACCCTTGAAGATTCCGCGACATCGACGGCACGACATGAAACACCGATCCCGTGCGAAGAAGCCGGAACACACCCGGGTTCCCGGTTGAGTTATGAGCTTGAACAACTCGTTCGAGGACTCCCGCCTCTTGCGGGGCGAGTGCCCCACTCTGGATCGTGTAGTCGACGCTGAATGGCCCTCCGCGTGGAACCAATACTCTGGGCTTTTGGGAATCGTAGTCTTTACGCACGGCTTGCGTGACGTCTGACATCTCGTTCGGATCCACGTATGGCGGGTCTTCATAAGTGATCACCCAACCATGTCGCTTTTCGAGTATCTCAATGGCACTGGCCATCGGCCGCGGATCGTCCACGCTGATCCTGAGCGCCTGGCTCTGCATTCCAGCCGTCGACACAGCCTCAAAGGTGCAGAACACGGCTGGCAAGAGCAGGGTGAGAAACGTGCGTCTTGCTCCGAACTCATTCACATGCATGCTCGTCTCCCGTCGCCACGCACGGCCCATCGCTGGGTCACGGAGCTGTAGAAGGGTCATGGCCAGATTCGCTCGGCAAATTGTCCTGCGCGCTCGCTCCACACGGTAGAGTACGAGAATCCCGCGCGCAGTGTGTTGGTGACATACTTGACATCGGCGCTTCCGGGGCTGTTTATCATCATGTCCTGAGAAACCGTTGTATCGCAGGGCTCGCGGCCCTGACCTCGGTAGTACGAAACTGCGGAATATGTCCAACCTACGTAGTCGGGGCCCCACGCGTTGCCGGAACCCACCGTCCAAAGGAAGCCCGGGGTTGTAACGGCCTCAAACTTCGCGTACTGAGATCCAGGGAACCAGCATGTGTCCGGACCACCACCGCCCGGATCCTGTTCGGTCACCCGTCGCCCGTTAAAGCTCCCACCCGTCAACGTTTGATTCCATCGGTACACGGTGTCGTTGAGTGGCCACCAGCCGCCCGACGCTGTGTTCTCACCTGTCGGTGTCTGGTACGAGATGGACACAGTGGCCTCCCCTTTGCCGGCATACGCACTGTTCACCCACCAGTCGATGGTGCACTTGTAGGTACCTGACTCCGGGTCGGTCAAAGTCCTCGATAGTTCGCTGCTGAACGACGGCTTATAGGCCCACGACGTTTCGGACGTGATCTGGCTGTTGTCCGGACGGAACAGTCGAGCTTCATATGCGAAATCCCAGTAGTTCTCGTTCTCGTCCCAAATCGTGAAGTAGCAGCCGAATTCCCACTCGACCGTCGCACTCGAAGATGAGCGGACGGGTCGCAGAACAACTCCGAGAGAAGGACCGTGGGTCGGTAGAGCGTCCAGTTCAGGCAGAGGCGCCGGTGCAGGGTCAATTGGATCGGCGAGAAGATATTGATCAAACAGGATACTGACCGGCCGCGAGACCTCGCTCCGGCCATCTCGGTTTCCCGCCAACCACCGGGGCGACATTGAATCGGCGGTCAGCACAATTGCGGAGCCGAATGTGGCCGCTACGATTGCGGATCGAATGATCATCATGAATCCCCCATGACGGTCCGAGCATTGCGCACAGATCCGCTACCTAGAAGCACATCGAGCGCTTGCGGCGCCCTGACCGGCGCACGTACGTCGTCGCCGGGAATCAGAGTGTCGAAACGGTTGGAAAGGTGACTCGCAGGAGGGCAGAACAAATGCGCAGACTCTGCGTAGAAGGTCACAATAAAGCCTCGGTCGGTGGCCCTCGAACTCGCAGCGAAACAACTGTACCCCCCCTTTCGGGATACAGTCAAGCCGGCTGGAAGGACAAGAAACTAGTTCAGTACGACGCCTTCAGGCGTCTTCTCACGTGGACGCGTTGCTGACGCGTGCGGCCCGGGCTCAGAGCGGGATGTTGCCGTGCTTCTTCGGCGGGTTCTTGTCGCGCTTCGTCTCGAGCGTGGCGAGCGCCGCGATCAGCTTCATCCGCGTCTGGCGCGGACGAATCACCTCGTCCACGAACCCTCGCGACGCCGCGACGTACGGGTTCGCGAACTTCTCGCGGAACTCCGCCACCCGCTTCGCGCGCTGCGCCGCCGGATCGGCCGCCGTCTCGAGCTCGCGCTTGTACAGGATGTTGACCGCGCCCTCGGGACCCATCACCGCAATCTCCGCCGTGGGCCAGGCGAAGTTGACGTCGGTGCGGATGTGCTTGCTCGACATGACGCAGTACGCGCCGCCGTACGCCTTCCGCGTGATGACGGTCACCTTCGGCACCGTCGCTTCCGCGAACGCGAATAGCAGCTTCGCGCCGTGCCGGATGATCCCGCCGTACTCCTGACGGGTCCCGGGCAGGAAGCCCGGCACGTCCTCGAACGTCACCAGCGGGATGTTGAACGCGTCGCAGAAGCGCACGAACCGCGCGCCCTTGACCGACGCGTCGATGTCGAGCGTCCCGGCGAGATGCGCCGGCTGGTTCGCCACGATCCCCACGCTCCGCCCGCCGAGCCTCGCGAATCCGACGATGATGTTGCGCGCGTAGTGGCGGTGCACGTCCAGGAACGCGCCCTCGTCTACGATTGCGTGCACGAGATCGTGCATGTCGTACGGCTGGTTGGGCGACGCCGGCACGATCCCGTCGAGCGTCTCGTCCTCCCGGTCGATCGGATCCGTCGTCGGCCGCCGCGGCGCCTCGTCGAGGTTGTTGCCGGGCAGATAGCCGAGTAGCTCGCGAATGGTCTGCAGGCATTCGCGATCGTCGCGGACGGAGAAGTGCGCGACGCCGCTGATCTCGTTGTGCGTCTTCGCGCCGCCGAGCTCCTCCTTCGTCACCTCCTCGTGCGTCACCGTCTTGAGGACGTCAGGGCCCGTCACGAACATGTAGCTCGTGCCCTCGACCATGATGTTGAAGTCGGTGATCGCCGGGGAATACACGGCGCCGCCGGCGCACGGCCCCATGATCGCGGAAATCTGCGGGATGACGCCGGACGCCAGCGTGTTGCGGAGGAAGATGTCGGCGTAGCCGCCGAGCGACATGACACCTTCCTGGATGCGCGCGCCCCCCGAGTCGTTGAGGCCGACGACCGGCGCGCCCATCTTCATCGCCAGATCCATGATCTTGACGATCTTGGCCGCGTTCGTTTCGGACAGCGACCCGCCGAAGACGGTGAAATCCTGCGCGAACGCGTAGACGGGTCGGCCTTCGACGCGGCCCACGCCCGCCACGACGCCGTCGCCGGGCACGATCTGCTCGTCCATGCCGAAGTCGCGGCACCGGTGCGTGACGAGCTTGTCGACTTCGTCGAACGTGCCCGGATCGAAGAGGCGATCGATGCGTTCGCGCGCGGTCAGCTTACCGGCGTCATGCTGGCGCCGCAGGCGATCGGTCGCCGCCGCCGAGCTCCGCGCGCGCTCGAGGTACTCGAGATGCTTGATGTGTCCATCAAGGGTGCTAGCCGGACACTAGTAGTCCAGCTGAAGCCGGTCCTTGACGGCCTGCGCCTTCTCCCAGTCCTTGAGGAACTTCTCGAGCCCGATGTCGGTCAGCGGATGCTTGAACATCGCTTCGATGACGGCCGCCGGGCACGTGCAGATGTCTCCACCCATGCGCGCCGCCTGGACGACGTGAATCGGATGGCGGACGGACGCCACCAGTATCTCGGTCTTGTACTTGTAGTTCCGGTAGATGTCGACGATCTCCTGAACCAGCGCCATGCCGGAGGTGGCGATGTCGTCGAGCCGCCCGACGAACGGGCTGACGTAGCTCGCGCCCACCTTCGCCGCGATGAGCGCCTGCGTCGCCGAGAACACGAGCGTCACGTTGACGCGCTTGCCCTCCGACGCCAGGATCTTGCACGCCTTCACGCCGTCCTTGGTGAACGGCACCTTGACGACGATGTGCTCGTCGATCGACGCGAGGTCGCGGCCTTCGCGGACCATGCCGTCCGTGTCGGTGGCGACCACCTCCGCGCTCGTCGGACCGTTGACGATCTGGCAGATCTTCTTCAGGATCGCCCGGTAGTCGCCGCCCTCCTTCGCCAGCAGCGACGGGTTCGTCGTGATGCCGTCGATGATCCCCAGCGCCACGAGACCTTCGATTTCCTTCACGTTGCCGGTGTCGATGAAGAGTTTCATGATGACCCTCTGAACCTGTTGAACCTATCGTGCGGCAATGGCAAGTCCGACGGGGTTCGTCAGCTCGCCCACCCCTGCGACCTTGATGGTGACACGATCGCCGGTGGCCAGCGGACCGACCCCGGCAGGCGTGCCCGTGGAGATGATATCCCCCGGCATCAGCGTCATCACCGACGAAATGAAGGCAATGAGCCGATCGATCGAGAAGATCAGCGCCCGCGTCGATCCCGACTGCCGGCGCTCGCCGTTCACCCAGGCCTCGACGGAGATGCCCTCGGGCGACCGGTAGTCGATCCCGGTCGCGATGCAGGGACCGATGGGCGCAAACGTGTCGAATCCCTTGGCCCGCGTGAACTGCACGTCCTTTTTCTGCAGCTCGCGCGCCGTGACGTCGTTGACGCACGTCAGGCCGAAGACGTAACGGCCGGCCTCTTCCTCCTTGACGCTGCCACGCGCGCGGCGCCGATCACCACACCGAGCTCCGCCTCGTGGTCGACGCGTCCGACACCCTCCGGAATCACGATCAGCTCGTCGGGCCCGATGACAGCCGACGGCGGCTTGAGAAAGATCATCGGCTCGACCGGCAGCGGATTCCCCATCTCGGCGGCGTGTTCCTTGTAGTTGCGCCCGACGGCGACGATCTTGGTCGGCTCCACCGGCGGCAGCAGACGCTGGCCGCGCGGCGACACTTCCTCGCCGCTCTTCCACGCGCTGAAGATGTCGCCCTCGACGAGATGCCACGCTCCGCCGTCCTCGACGACGTACCGCGGCGTGCCCTTGTGCTCGATCTGGTAGAAGCGTCTCATCGTGCCGTCACTTCCTGACGCGCCTGCCGCGCTGCTGTTCCTCTTTGTCGCCGAGTCCACGGCGACGACCGCGTAGATGTATCGTACTCCCGGCTTCGCGTCGGTGTCGCGGTAGGACGCGTCGCGAATCGGCTGGGGCGTGATCGGCACGAGCGTGTCGCCGGGCGCCTCTCCGCGCCAGACGATGTAGCCCGCCAGATCCGCTTCGGTGTTCGGTTCCCAGACCAGATTGATCGCGCCCGGCTCGGCAACGGCCCGCAGGTCCCGCGGGGTCTGCGGCGCAAACGTGTCCGTCGGGGTGACGCACGTCTTCGCGGACGGCTCGGTTTCGATCGACACGTTCTGGATCGACTGCACGCCGCGGACGACGTAGCACTGCTCCTTCCCGAACTCGAGTCCGCCATGCTCGAACTCGATCCCCGCGACGGCGAGGTGTTCAGCGGCGCGGCGTCGGCGTCGGAACGATAGATGTTGAACGCGACCGGAGGGCCGTCCGGTTCCGCCACGGGCGGCGTCCAGCGAACCACGACCGCTTTCTCGGTGTGGCTGACGTTGACGGCCGTCGGCGCGGCGAGCGGCGTCAGCAGCGGAACGACGACACGCCCCGCGGCGGCGCCCGGCCGTCCGCCGCGCGACACGCCGCGAATCGCGTAGATGCGGAGCGGGTAGGGGGACACGGGCACGGGGGCCTGAGGCCGCGAGGCCAGGGCTGACTGCGGTAGCTGGCGCTCCGGCTTCTGGCTTCTGGCCTCCGGCCTCCGCCGCCTGCCCTGCGGCGTCCGGCTTCTGTCCGGCCACCGCACCCTGGCCTCCGGCCTCCGGCTTCTGCCAAGCCGCCGGCTTCAGGCCCCCGGGTTCTGGCTTCTGCGGGCCCCGGGCCCCTGGCCCCCGGCCCCCGGCATCACCACCGGCTTCAACTTCTCAGCGGTCAGCTCTTCGACGAACGTCACGCGATCGCCGGGCGCGGGACGCTTGTCCGCGTCGCTGGCCGACGGCGGCGCTTCCCCCTCGACTGGCGCCGGCCGGACGGCAATCGTGCCGACAATGCGACCCTTCGCGAGCAGATCCCGGTTCGCTGGCGCTGACGCGCCCGGGCCGATCGTCACCGCGTAGATCTCGACGTGCTCGAGATCGATGGGCCCGGGTCCGTTGAGGTTCGTGGTGGGGAGGCCGAAGCGAAGCTCCATCTCGGAGCCGCTCCGGCGCGCCGTGATCTCCGACACCGCGGCCGGGACCAGGTGCAGCGGAGCGAGCGGCGGCCCTTTTTTTCCACACGCACCCGCCAGCGCGGACGCGGCGACGAGAACTGGCAGATACCGGAACGATCTCACAGCACGTAGCGGGATAGATCTTCGTTGCGGACGATGTCGGCCAGCATCCGGTCGACGTACGCCTCGTCGATGACGACCGATTGATCTCGCATCTCCGGCGCCTCGAACGACACGTCGTCGAGGAGCTTCTCCATGACCGTGTGCAGCCGGCGCGCGCCGATGTTCTCGGCCCGCTCGTTCACGAGCGCGGCAAAGTCGGCGATGCGACCCACCGCGCCGTCCGTGAACCGAATCGTCAGGCCCTCGGTCGACATCAGCGCGATGTACTGCTTGATGAGCGCGCTCTTCGGCTCGGTCAGAATCCGCACGAAGTCCTCGCGCCCCAGCGCGTCGAGCTCGACGCGAATCGGAAAGCGGCCCTGCAGCTCGGGAATCAGATCGGACGGCTTGGACACGTGAAACGCGCCGGCGGCGATGAAGAGGATGTGATCCGTCTTGACCATGCCGTACTTCGTATTCACGGTCGTGCCTTCGACGATCGGCAGGATGTCGCGCTGCACGCCTTCGCGGCTGACGTCCGGGCCGTGACCGCCCTCGCGTCCCGCCACCTTGTCGATCTCGTCGATGAAGATGATCCCCGACTGCTGAACGCGGTCGACCGCGGCGCGCGCGACCGTTTCCATGTCGATCAGCTTCTGCTCCTCTTCCTGCGCCAGCGCCTCGAGCGCCTCGGGCACGCGCAGCTTGCGCTTCCTCGTGCGGCCCTGGAACAACCCCGGGAGCATGTCCTTGACGTTGATGTCGACTTCCTCGACCGACGAGCCGGCGATGATCTCGAAGGACGGGAACGACTTCTCGCGGACGTCGATCTCGACCTGCTTCTGGTCCAGCCGGCCCTCGCGGAGCTGCTCGCGCAGCTTCTCGCGCGTCCGGCCCGCCTGCTCGCGGATGCTCGCCGCCTGATCGTCGTAGTCGGGCGGCGGCGGCAGCGGCGGCAGCAGCAGGTCGAGCACGCGCTCTTCCGCCGCGGTTCTCGCCTTCTCGCGAACCTCGGCGCGCCGCTCGTCGCGGATCATGTCCACGGCCAGCTCGGTGAGGTCGCGCACCATCGACTCGACGTCGCGGCCCACGTAACCGACCTCGGTGTACTTCGAGGCCTCGACCTTGATGAACGGCGACTGCGCCAGGCGCGCCAGCCGGCGGGCGATCTCGGTCTTGCCGACACCCGTCGGGCCGATCATCAGGATGTTCTTCGGCGCGACCTCCTCCGCCATATCCGGCGGGAGCTTCTGACGCCGGGTGCGGTTGCGCAGCGCGATGGCCACCGCGCGCTTCGCCTTGGCCTGCCCGACGACGTGCTTGTCGAGCTCGGCGACGATCTGACGCGGCGTCAACGAGTCGACGGTAGAGACGGTGGTTTCCGGAAGGTAGATGGGCATGTCTCCGCGCTACAGCGCCTCGACGGTGATGTTGGAGTTCGAGTAGATGCAGATGGCCGCCGCAATCTGCATCGATTCTTCAGCGATCTGCTTGGCAGGCAAGGTCGTGTGTCGAGCCAGCGCCTTGGCCGCCGCCATCGCGTACGCGCCCCCCGATCCTATCGCTATGATGCCATCGTCCGGCTCGATCAGATCGCCGTTGCCTGAGAGCAGATAGGTCACGCGCGCGTCCATCACGATGAGCATCGCCTCGAGACGCCGGAGCATCCGGTCGGTGCGCCAGTCCTTGGCCAGCTCCACCGCCGACCGCTCGAGATTGCCGCGATACTGCTCCAGCTTCGATTCGAACCGCGAGAACAGCGCGAAGGAATCCGCCGCCGATCCGGCAAAGCCCGCGAGGATGCGATCGTTGTAGAGCCGGCGTATCTTGCGCGCGCTCTGCTTGACGACGGTGTCGCCGAACGTGACCTGGCCATCGCTGGCCATGACGGTCTCGTCTCGAAGCCGCACCGCCAGAACTGTTGTCGAGTGGAACATGGAAGGCTAGATTCGGAGTCTATCAAATGGAGGGATGAGCGGCCTCCGCTAAGGACGGCCGCTGGCCCCGAAAAGGGACACCTTCGGGCGGCCGGGAGGGCGTAGAATGGAGAAACGGGCTGTTTCGAGGCCTCTTGAGCTGGCAGATCTGTTGCTTTGATCGCGGAAGAGATTGGACGATTGATCCGGACTCCCTCTTCGGAGGAGCTTAATGCCTCGTCAAAGATTCGTCGTCGGCACCCTCACATTCACGCTGGCACTCGGTGGTGCGTTCGCGGCGGCTGGCCAGGAACCATCCCGGCCGTCGAACGGCAACTCCACCGGCACTGCGGTCCCTCGCGGTGACGGCGGCGGAGGCGGCGCTGTGTCGCGTGGCGCTGGCGGGGGCGGCGGCGATACCGGCAGTTCGAGCCGAGGCGGAGGCGGGGGTGAGCTCAATGGGATCCTCCTCGATCCCGTCGAGCGCCTCCTCTTCCGCCTGGAGTTCATCCGACGCTCCATCGCGCGCGCCGTCGCGGTCGAGCGATCAGGCATCGCGCCCGCGCCAGGGCAGCGGCGGCGGCGAACGCGCGGTTCCGCGCGGCAGCGGCGGCAACGGCAACGGCGGCGCCACGACCAGGAGCGGCGGCGGCAACACGGCGAGCACGGCGAGCAATTCGGGATCGTCCGATCAGTCGCCGTCGCGGCGCGCGGTTCCGGCGCAGAGCCGTCCGCGTGATGGCCGTCCGGTGACGGGCGTCGCGGTCGACCGCGTCGGCTTTCCGGGTGGCGGCAACAACGGCAGCATCATCTACTACCCGTACTATCCGTACGGATACTGGGGTCTCGGCTACGGATACGGTCTCGGCTATCTGTATTACGACCCGTTCTATTACGGAAGCTGGGGGTACGGGTACGGATACCCGGGGTATTACGGCGGCTACGGCGGTTACGGCGGCGGCGGTGGCTACTCGGTCAACCAGGTCTACCGGGACATCGGCTCGCTCCGGCTGAAGATCGACCCGCGTGAGGCGCAGGTCTACGTCGACGGTCTCTACGTCGGCGTCGTCGACAGCTTCGACGGCGTGTTCCAGCGGCTGGGCCTCGAATCGGGTGGGCACAAGGTCGAGCTGAAAGCCGAGGGCTTCGAGCCGCTGCAGTTCGACGTGCTCATCACGCCCGGCGAGACGGTGACCTACAAGGGTGAGATGAAGAAAATCCGGTGACGCTCTCTCGCGTCGCGGGTATCTCGGGCCTCTACGACTTCATCGTAGGGGCCTTTTTGTTGCTGGCGGCCGATTCGCTCGCGTCGCTCTTCGGCGTCCCTCCGGCGAGCCCGCGCATCTTCTCCGATCTGAACGGGCTGTTTCTCACGGCGGTCGGCGCAGGCTACTACTTCCCGTGGCGCGATCCGGTGCGCTACCGCGGGTACATGTGGATCATGGGACCGCTGCTGAAGGGCGCGGGCGCGCTGCTGTTCACGCTCGACTACTTCTTCCGGGGATCGCCACCGTCATTCCTGCTGTTCGCCGCCTCCGACGGGATGCTGCGTTGCTGACGCTGTGGGTGCTGCTGAAACCAGCAGCGCGCGGCTTCAGCCGCGCGTCAGGATCAGCGACGCGGCTCTAAGAGCCGCGCATCAGCGTCAGCGACGCGGCGCTAAAGAGCCGCGCTCCTGGTTCAACGCCGAGCGCGGGGTGTTCAGATCTCTTCGCAAAGAAGAAATAGATCGGAACACCAAGGCCGATGATGATCAGGCCGGCCGCCGCCGGACCCCAGGCCGTTCCGGTGTGAATCGGCATGACCAGATCCGACCACAGCGCGTTGGCCACGATCAGCGCGACTTGCGAGCGCGAAGATCGCGGGCGCCACGGGATAGCCCCAGCGCGCGGAACGGTCGCGGGGCGCGCGGTCTCGCTGCGCCGCAGGACGAACAGCGAGAGCACCGCGACGCCGGAAAACAGGACGACGGCAAATCCCGTGTAGGTGGTCAACGCGTTGGCGCCACCCGAGAGCACGAGCAGGCTGCTCCAGACCGCCTGCGCGATGATCGAGACGGCCGGCGTGTGATACCGCGGGTGGATGCGTGCCAGCGCTGCGGAAGAACAGCCCGTCCCGCGCCATCGCGTAGTAGACGCGCGGGCCGGCGAACGTCATCGCGCTGATGCTCGCGGCGAGGCTGATGATCGAGACGGCGCCCATCACGTCACCGGCGCGCAGGCCGAGCAAGCCGTCGGCGATGACGTCGAGCACGCTGCCCTGCACCTTGGCCAGCTGATCGACGGGAAACGACATAGATGAACAGCCGGTTGAGCAGGAGGTAGATCGCGATGACGGCCAGCGTGCCGAACGCCAGCGCGCGCGGCACGTTGCGGCCGGGATCCCGCATCTCTTCGGCGACGTACGCCGCGGCATTCCATCCGGAGTACGCGAACATCACAGGAATCAGCGCCAGCAGCCACGCGCTAGGCGCCACCGTGCCAGTGCGACTGCTGCGAGATTCGACGTCGATCCGGCGCCCAGTGAAAGGCCCAGCGCGATGAAGATCGAGCAGCGCCGAGACCTTCAGGCCGGCGAGGACGTTCATCACGAGCCGTCCCGGGCCGACGCCGCGCAGGTGGATCCAGGACAGCAGAAAAATCGCCGCCAGCGCGACAATCGCCTGACGCGAGAAGATCAGTGGCACGAGCGGCAGCGGGATGACGAACAGCGGCGTGGCGTCCTTGGCCGCGGGGATGAACCGTCCGAGGTAGAACGCGAGGAAGACGGCGTTCGCGGCAATCGCGCCGGCGAAACCGGCGACGAACGACGTCCACCCGGTCAGAAACGCGGCGAGGCGGCCGAACGCCGCCCGCAGGTAGACGTATTCGCCGCCGGCGCGGGGCCTCAGCGCCGCCAGCTCCGCGTACGCCATCGCGCCCGCGAACGCGAGCAGCCCCCCGACGAGCCACGTCGCGAGAAACAGAAACGCGTTCGGGACGGCCGCCGCCACCTGCGGCGGCGTGAAGAGAATCCCGCCGCCGATCACGTTCGAGACGATGATCGCCGCCGCATCGAACGGACCCAGGCGGCGTTCGAGCGCCGGGGGCTCGGGGGCCGATTGCGGAACGGCGAGTGCGGACGGTTTGTGCGCCACTGTTCAGGAGTTGGCGCTACTTGGTGATCAGCACGCGGGGGATATCGTATCGGATCAGCTCGACCCATGTCGTCGAGCTCTGCTTGGCGAACATGACGGCGCGGACGTCGCGGAACATGCTGTGCTCGAGGATCTGGGCCCGCGACTGCGGCGCGTCGGCGGTGAAGCCGTACTCGGGACGGACGGTCAGGATCGGCGTCTGGTTGCCCTCGCTGAACTCGACCGTCTGCAGGAACACCTCGCCGGGTTCCTTGTCTTCCGGTCCCGAGACCCATTTGAAATGGATGTTCAACGCGATCGACCGCAGGTTGACGTCGCCCGGCTTGCGAATGCGAAAGGAGACGCTCGGCACGAGCTTGTTCTTGCCCTCGACGATGCCGAAATCGTACCAGCCGCCCGTCACGTCAGTGACCTGGAGCGATTTCTTGAAGTCGATGGGCTCGCTGCAGGACAGCGTTCCGGCCAGCCCGAACGGCACGAGCGACAGGAGGAGGAGCCTTCTGCCCAGGTGGAGGCGCGCACCCATAGCGGGGGATTGTAGATCAGAACACCTTGACGTCCACCTTCTTGCGAATCTCGTCGCGGCGGCCCGGTTCCGCAGCATAGATCGAGAGATCGCTGCCCTTCACGCGCAGGATGATCGTGGGCGCATCGTAGAGCCCGCTGTTGCCGATGCCTTCGGCGTCGCGCGCCGCGATCGTCAGGTACTCATCCGGCCCGAGATTGATCGGCGTGCCGTGTGCGAGCATGGCGTCGATCAACTCGTTCTTGACGGCTTCGCTGTACTCCTTGATCGGATCCAGCTCCCTCGGCATGTTGGCAGCCGTCATGTTGGCGGCCGTCACCGTGTCCCGCGTCGTCTGGTCCAGCGCCCGTCCGGGTGTGACCTGACGAGCGACCCGCTGAAGCCCCTGCTCGGCCTGCTGCCGCGTGCTGCCTTCCGGCATGCTCTGAATCGCAGACTTGATCGACTCGAGGGCGCCATTGACGAGCGTATCCCTCTGCAACATCGTCACGGACCATACAACGCTCTGATTGAGCGCCGGGATGTCGACGTCGAAGAAAACGCCGTACCCCTCGAGGATGAACCCGCGGCATCTCGGGACGCCCATCAGCACGGTCACCCCAGTCGGGTTGGCCCTCTGCAGGACCTTGCTGACTTCCTCGGCGCCTATGCGCACGGCCTGGACGAGCACCCCCTCCATCACGCGGATCTGTTTCCGCTGCAGCTCGATTGGCGGCCTCTGGGGCGCTGCGGGGGGCGGCGACTGCGGCGCTGCAGGAACAGGTATTTCCTGAGCCCGCGGGACAGCTTCCGAGCCGTACATCATCGTCATCACGACGGTCGCAGCGACAAGCACCCGTTTCATCACGATCGCACCTCGGAAATAATGCGGTTCTGCTCTATCCGTGTTATCCGTGTTATCCGTGTTATCCGTGTTGTCCGTGGTTAGCGCTGCACGGCGCGCATGATCTGATTCTCGAACTCGCGCTGGCGGAACAACGTCGCGTCCGTCGCGCCCTGAACCTGGGCTATGCTCTGTCGCAGGCGTTCGAAGTCTGCCCTGCGTCCGGTTTCCACATCGCTGTTCAGCTGAAGAATCCGTCGCGCCAGCGTGGTCTGCTGCTGCTGTTCGCTCTCGCTGATCAAACGACGCACTGTGCGAAGCATGTCGGCGTCCGACATGCGATCGCCGGTCACGACGGCGGCGGGCGTCGCGGCACCGCTCGTCTGGCGGGCGGCGAGCTGACCTTCGAGATCGCGCAGCCTCGCCTCGAGCCGCTGAAGTTCAGACGCCGCGCTACCCTGGCTGGTCGACGCGGCAGTGTTCGCCGTCTGCGCCGGCCCGCGATTCCACCCCGTGCGGACGACGAAGCCCTCGCTGCCACCGGCGCGCACTTCGACGTTCGCGATAGCCGAGGCCACGGCGAGGAGGAGCACGGCTGCCGCGGCGAGCCCCCACGCCGGCGAGAGGTGCCACCGCCTCGTCTGTGCCGGCGGCGCGTTGCGCACGACCTGGACGCCGAGGTCAGGCTCGGGTGGCGCCCACATCGTCAGATCCGTCCGCGTGGCGCGGAGTCCTTCGACCTCGTCGCGGCACTCGACGCACGTCGTCAGATGCTGCTCGAACGTCTTGCGATCGGACGACGGCAGCTCGCCATACAGATAGCCGATGAGAAGATCCTTGTCACACATGATGAGGTGTCCTAGCTCGCTGACTTGATGACCGGGTCCAGAGACCCGCGTTTTGCTGATTCCACCGAACGCGCCTGATTGGGTGACGTCGATCCGGCGTTCGTCTCGTGCAATTGACGTCGCAGGACGTTCAGTCCCTGGTAGAGACGCGTCTTCACGGTACTCAACGGACAATCGAGGAGATCCGCGATCTCCTGGAACGTCAGGCCGTGATACTCCTTCAGGATGATCGCGGTCCGCTGATCTTCCGGCAGGAGCGACATGGCTTTCGCCACGGCACGGCTCATTTCCTTGCGGGACACGAGGTCCTCGACCGATTCCGACGGGGTGGCCTCGCCGGCCAGCTCGATGAGGTCGACGCCTTCGGGAGCCTGCGCGACCGGGGTGCGCCGCTCCCGTCGAATCCAGTCACGACACAGATTGAGCGTGATGCGATAGAGCCAGGAAGAGAACTTGGCCTGTCCCTTGAAGCCGCCGAGCGCGCGAAACGCGCGAAGGAAGGTTTCCTGGGCGACATCGCGCGCATCTTCTTCGCGTCCGATGACGCGGTACGCGAGGGCGTAGATCGGCCGCTCCCAGCGCAACACCAGCTGGTTGAAGCTATCGAGATCTCCGCCCCGGGAGCGGGCTACCAGCTCCTCGTCGCTCATCATCAGAGCCAACGCCACAGGTCGAACGCGCGTGGCAACCCTAACGTCAACGTCATTGATTTAGACGCCACGGCCGGCCGTGCAGTCTTATCCCATTTTACCTTTTGCCTTCAACACCTTAGAATCCCTGCAACCCCCGCTGCATGGCCCAGACTTCCCCGCAGCCCCCGTCCGGCGCCACGGAGCGCCCCCGGCCGCTGCCCTTCCGCGACCTCACCCGAACGTTCTGGCGGGGGGTGTCGTCGACCCACGGGCTCGGCGAGGCGCTCGTCCATCTCCTCCGCGAGGTCAACGCCCACCTGGGCACGCGGCGGACGTCGGTGTGGCTGCACGACCGGCGGGCGCGCGAGCTGATGCTCGTGGCGTCCTCGGAGGAGAAAGCGCCCGGCCCCGCGCCGCGCGTAGCCATCAGCGATCCGGAAGCGCCGGCCGCGCGCGGACTGCGGCTCGACCGGCCGCAGATTCTCGTCGAAGGCCCCGAACCCATCCTGCTGGCGCCGCTCCGCGGATGGCGCCGCGCGCTCGGCACGCTCGTCGTCGAGGGCGACGCCCTCGACCGCGCTGGACGACCGGCAGCGAATCGATCTCGCCAGCGATCTGGGACGTCAGCTGTCGGTCGGCATCGAGAACGTCCAGCTGCTCGAGGACATGCTCCACCAGCGGCGGCTGCTCGAGGACACGTTCAACTCGCTCGTCGATCCGGTCGTCGTCACGGATCGCGAGCTGCGGGTCGTGCAGATGAACGACGCGTTCGCGCTCCGCATCGGCCAGTCGCGCGCGGAGCTGCTGGAACGAAGCCTCGCCGAGCTCCTGGGTTCGGATCTCGCCGACTGGGCGGCGGCAGCCGAGTCCACGCGAACCCGAGGCGTCGACGCCGCCGTGCGCATGCGAACGCTGGAGCATCGACAGCTCGGCGGCACGTTCGCCGTCACGGTGACGCCGCTCATCAGCGAGGCGGGCGAGCCGACGGGCACGGTGCTCGTTGCGCGCGACATCACGCGGCAGACGCGCCTCGAAGCCGAGCAGGAAACGCTGCGCGCGCGGCTGGCGCAGTCCGAAAAGCTCGCGTCGCTCGGCCAGTTCGTGGCCGGCATCGCGCACGAGATGAACAACCCGCTGCAGGGCGTCCTCGGACATCTCGAGCTGCTGCATCGAGATCGCCGAGACGGCGCGGCCGGTGCGGACCGATCTGCGACGGATTTACAACGAAGCCGATCGCGCGGCGAAAATCGTCGGCAACCTCCTCGTCTTCACGGGCTCGCAGCGGATGACGCGGAAGCGGGTCCGCGATCGATCGCGTCCTGACGCGCGTGCTCGCCAGCCGCCGCTCGGCGCTCCACCGCGCCGGCGATCCAGGTCGCGCGGCATCAGGGTGACGACGCTGCCGCCGTCCGTCGCGCGATCCGCTGCTGCTGGAGCAGGCGTTCCTGAACGTCGTGATCAACGCGGAGCACGCGATCGCGGCCACCGGCGCGCCCGGCACCATCGACGTCGGGACCGCGCTCTCCGCCGATCGTCAGCGCGTGGTGACCACGATTCGCGACTCCGGCGGCGGCATCCCGTCGACGATCCTGCCGCGCATCTTCGATCCGTTCTTCACGACGAAAGACGTCGGGCAAGGCACCGGACTCGGGCTCGCCATCACCTACGGCATCATCCAGGAGCACGGCGGCACGATTCACGCGACGAACGCACCGGATGGTGGCGCCCTGTTCACGATCGAGCTGCCCGCCGCTGGAAAAACCGTGAAGAGTTGAGCTCGGGTCCCCTGAAGTCTGGTAGAGTGCTCTCGCATGGCCGATGAAGGCTTTCTGACGACCGAAGAGGTACTCGAGTACCTCCAGGTCAATCTGCGGACGGTCTATCGGCTCATCAAGGCGGGGAAGATTCCCGCGGTGCGGGTGGGACGTCAGTGGCGCTTCCGGAAGCGTGACATCGACGCCTGGCTCGAGAGCCAGCGATCGCGCCACACGCGCGCGTCCGGCGCTCCGCGACGCACACCGCGGCGGCGGCCGCTGCCCGCCCGCGCGTCCTCGTCGTGGACGACGAGGCGAGCGATTCGCGACTTGCTCGTCCAAGACGCTCGCGCTGGCGGAATACGACGTCGACCTGGCGCCCGACGGCCGCACCGCGCTCGATCGGCTGCGCATCATCCCCTACGACCTGCTGATCACCGACCTCAAGATGCCCGGCATCGACGGGTTGACCGTCATCCGCGAAGCTCGCCGCCTCAAGGCGGACATCCCCGTCATCATCATCACGGGCTTCTCGACCGAGGCGAGCGCGATCGAAGCGGTGAACCTCGGCGTCTCGGGCTATCTGACGAAGCCCTTCCGCGTGCCTCGCGTCCTCGCGGCCGCCGCCAAGGCGCTCGGCGAGTAATTTCCCGCCGTTGCACGAAACTGCGCAGGACTGCGCAGATCTGCCCGATATTTCCCGCGCTTTCGAGCGGTTGCAGCATTTCTGGGTGTGCGCGCGTGTGCAGCCGCGAAAAGCGCTTGACCGTTTCGGGAAGCTACCCCGACAATGAGTGTGGACCATAAAGTCCTATAAAGTTCTTTTTTGTGCGTCTGAGGGCATTTGAAAGAACGTCTTTAACAGGAGCGGTAACGTCATGAGAAAGGCAGTCTGGAGTGGGGTGGCCGCGGTGGCGATGCTGTTCGCCTGCTCGTCCTCGGCCTATGCGCAGCTCGATACGGAGAACATCACGGCCACGGTGACGGTTGCGGCGCGCGGCCGCATCACGCTGACCGGCGTCATCGACTTCCCGGATTCGGATCCGTTCACGAACCCGACGATCAACGCCGCCGGCCTGACGGTTCAGGCGATGGCGCGAATCGGACCCGCGGCGACGTCCACGCTGACCGTGCGCTCGGGTGGTGATTTCACGGCAGCCGGCGGCGCGACGATCGGGATCGGCAACCTGTCCTGGGCGACGGTGGGCGCTGGATTCAACGCGACCGGCACCATGGCGACGACGGATACGCAGGTGGGCCAGTGGACCGGTCCGGGATCCCGCACGGGGACCCAGACCTACACGCTGGTGAACAGCTGGAACTATGCGCCGGGCAACTACAGCGCGACGCTGACCTACACGCTGACCACTCCGTAGCCGATAAGAGAAGCGCTGAATGCCGCCGCCGGGATCGTCCCGCCGGCGGCGTCTGCGCTTCTATGCAATGAAACGGGCGTGCCTACTCGCGTCGCTTCTGGTGCTGCTGGGGAGTCACGTGCGGGCGCAGCGGGGGACCTCGGTCCTGCTCGTGAATCTGCCGGCGACGGCGCGCATCTCGTTTTCGGCGACGAGCGTGACGTTTCCTGACGCCGATCCGGACGCCACGCCGTCCGTCCCGGGCATCCCGGCCGGCATCACGGTGAACGCGCGGGCGCGCACGCCGCGCAACTCGCAAATCACGCTGACCGTGCAGTCGACCGACGACCTCCGATCCGGAACGACCGTTCTTCCGGCGACGCTCATCACGTGGAGCGCGACCGGAACCGGATTTTTCAGCGGAACGCTGAGCCGGACGACGCCGCAGCTGGTTGGACGCTGGACGGGATCGGGATCGCGCGCGGGGACGCTGGCCTTCCGGTTCGAGAATCGCTGGACGCATCCGCCCGGTGTGTACTCCGCGACGCTGGTGTACACGCTCTCCTCGCCATGACCCCGAAAGCGGGTGGCGGATGGCCAACACGGGTGGGCCTGGCGCTGACGATCGTCATGCTCCTCGCGGCGCCCACGACCGTCGAGGCGCAGCTGCTGAACCTGACGGTGAGCCCGCTGCTCGTGACGTTTCCGTCGACGGGGGATCCCGACACGGTTCCGTTGCTGGTCGCGCCGCCGATGACGATTCAGTACCGCGTCAGGCAGAACAACTTTCAGCCATGGATGCTGACGGTCGTGGCCAACGGCAACCTCGCGTCCGGGCCGTCGCAGATCAACATCTCGGCGGTGACGTGGGTCGCGACGCCGGCGCCGCCGTTTCGCAACGGGACGATGAGCAGCACGCAGGCGCAAATCGTCGCGTCGGGCACAGGGAACGTCAATCCCACGACGACCGGCACCGTGACACTTCGACTGGCGAACTCATGGAACTACGACACCGGCACCTACCTGGCGATCGTCACGTTCACGCTCAGCGCGCCGTGACCACGAGCGCGCGCGTCGCATCGGTCGCGCTGCTGCTCATAGTCGTGGCGTCCTCGCCGTGCGCCGCGCAGATCTCCGTCGAAGCCTCGCCCGCTCAGAGTCGAGATGCAGGGCAAGCCGGGCGGGTCGACCACGCAGGCGGTGACGCTGACGAACATGGGCCAGGAAACAGTCAGAGTACGGACCACTCTTTCGGACTGGTATCTGTCGCGCGACGGGGCGCCACAGTTCGAAGAGCCGGCGCAGGAGCGCGCCTACACGGCCTCGTCGTGGGTGCGTTTCGCGCCGCCCGAGTTCGTCCTCAAGCCGGGCGAGCAGGGCACGGTCCGGTTCACGGTTCAGGTCCCGCAGACCGTCGAGCCCGGCGGCTATCGCACCGGCCTGCTCTTCGACTTCAGTCCGGAAGGCCGCGCGCCAAGCGAGCGGACACGGCAGGTGAACGTCAGGAGCCGGATCGCCACGCTCATCTACGTCCACGTCGGGCAGCCGCCGGTGAACGTCGAGCTGACCGCCCTGCGCGTGCGGGCCATCCCCGAGGAGACCGAGGTTGTCGCCACCCTCAAGAACACGAGCCGCCGGTCGGTTCGCACGAAGGGCACGCTGGTGCTTCTTGATCAATCGGGCACGGTCGTCCGCCAGCTGTCGGTGCCGGACGTGCCGGTCCTCCCCGAAAGCGAACGCGAGGTCGCAGTACCGACCGCTGATACCACGAAGGGACTTCCGGCCGGCGACTATCGCGTCGAGCTGAGAATCGACGTCGGGCAGGCCGCGGTCCTCGTCGGAGAGACGACGCTCACCATCGGGCGGTAGTCCTGAGATGCGCTGGCTTCTCACGAGGCGCGGTCCGGCGGTCGGTCTGCTGGTCATCGTCTGCGGCGTGCCGGCCCCCGCCTCGGCACAGCAGGGTTCGCTGCAGGTCACCGCGGCGACGCAGACCGTTCACGGCGATCCGTCCCGCATCGCCGGCTATCAAACATTCGAGCCGGACTTCGGCGTGAGCTGGCTGCAGCCGGGCACACGGTTCGGCATGTTTCAGATCGAGTTGCGCGGGACACGACGCGAGGGCCGGCCGCATCTGGGGAAAGCGTTCCTTTCGCTCCGCGACTTCAAGCGCAACGGCGTCGCCTGGTCGTTCGAAGCCGGCGACACCTATTTCACGCCGGCCATCGGCGAGTATCGATTCAGCAACCTCGCAACGCCGGCGCTGACGTTTGCCGGCGCCAGCGTGAAGGCTCAGACACCACGGACGGTGGTGACGGCCACCGCCGGCCGCTCGACGGCGTGGCGCAACCTCTTCGGAACCGACCCGGACACGCTCGATCAGAATCTTGCCGTCGCCCGCGTCGCGCACAAGGCGTCGGACCGCGTGGAAGTCTCTGCACGCGCATCGTTCATCCGTACCGATGACCTGAAGGAGTTCGGGTACACGATCGACGCCAGCGATCAGGGCGGAGCCGCGACGCGCATCATCGTGACGCCGGCTCTGCACGTCGTCGGAGACGTCAGCCTCGTGTCGTATCGCCGGCGGGGCGAAGACACGCGCGAGATGGACGGCTCGGGTCTCGTCGGCGCCAGCTTTCTTCTCGGGCGCGGGTGGTTCCAGGTCAACGCGTCCCGGTTCTCCCCGGGCGAGCTGCCGCTTCTCAGTCAGCCGCTCACCGATCGGCAGACGTTCTATGCCGGAGGGGAATACGACCTGCTGCCACGACTGCGTACTTTCGGCGGGTGGGAAGCGTTCAAGTCGAACCTGTACCCTGAATCGGCGAGCTCGATCTCGACGACGCGGCCGGCGACGGACGGCGTCCGCGGCTACGGCGGCGTACGCGTGCCGCTGGGCTCACGATCGAACGTCGCGCTGCGGCTGGAAGGCGGCGACCGTCGCGCGCGGTACGTGGGCACCGAGCTGACGCGCGTCAGCGATACGGGAAGCATGACCGCCGAGTGGCAGACAGGCATCGGCGCGGTCAACGCGCTCGCGCGATTCTCCCGCCGGGAGAACGTGGAGTCGGCGAGCCTCGACGGCACGCAGACGGTCAACGAAACGTCCGGGCACGTCTACTTCAACCCGACGCAAACCCTGCAATTCTTCGGCAACGCCACGGCGAGCAAGACGTCCACCGCCAGCAACGGCGGGAATACCCACTGGCAGTTCGGCGGCGGCGGCCAGAGTCAGCTGTTCAAGCGCAGCCTGTGGCTGCGCGGCGAGGCCACGGTGGGGCGGAACATCGATCTGCTCTCCTCGCTGGTGATGCCGCAGGAATCGCTGAACATCGGGCTGAACGGCACGATCGGCCGGCGCACGATCGTCGGCTTCAACTTCTTCGCCGACCAGCTGTCGGTGCCGAACTCGGACCATGGATCCTGGATCTCCCGCACGAGCCTGCGCGTGACGCGCAGCTTCGACACCGGATCGCCTCGCACGGCGGCGTCGGTCGTGGGATTCGGGCGTCACAGCGGAACCGGATCGATCGCCGGCCTGGTCTTCACCGACTGGAATGCGAACGGCCTGCAGGATCCGGACGAGCCGCCCATCGAGAACATCCCGATGCGGCTCTCGATGCTCGGGAACGCGGCGACCGGGGGCCGCGGCGAGTTCGCGTTCGTCGACGTCCCGATCGGGCTGCATCAAGTGGGGATCGATCTCCCGGCGCTTCCGGTGGACTTCGACCCGCCGGCCATCGCGCAGGTGCAGCTGCAGCTCGGTCGCGGAGAGACGAAGCGTGTCGCGTTCGGACTCGTACCGCTTGGAGCGGTCGGGGGCCGCGTCGTGCTCGACGCCAACGGCAACGGCACGGCTGACGCCGACGAGACTGCGGTCGAGGGCGCCGTCCTCGTCCTCGATTCCGGCGCGAGATCGGAGCAGCTTCGCAAGGGACGCTTCCGGTTCGAAGCCGTGCGAAGCGGCGCGCACACGATCGCGCTGCTCCGCGATTCGCTGCCCGATGGCGCGTCGGTCGTCGGCAGCGAAGAAGTTCCGATCGCCCTGACTCGTCACCAGCCGTCTGCCGACGTGCTGTTCCTGATTACCATCCAGAAGCGTCCGGAGGTGCGAACGGTTTTCACGCCCACGGTGCCGCGTCCCGAGCCCGCCCCGCGATCGACAGCACCTCGAGGAGGAAACGCAGCCGTGCCTCCTCCACGTGCGCCAGCACGGAGTGCCAATGCCGCTCGGTCGAGCACGGTGTCGGGCGAGCGCTTCGCCATTCAGGTGGCCGCCTTCGACGATCCTCATCGGGCGAAGACGTTGGCGCGCGAGCTGGAATCAGCCGGCTACCCCGCGTACATCGTCGAACCGCCCGCATCGGACCCTGATGCTCCCTACCGTGTCAGGGTTGGCCGGTACGCGTCACGAGACGAAGCCGCCCGGGCCGTTTCCGAGCTGGAGAAAACTCGCGGCGCGAAACTCTGGGTGATTCGAGAATCTACGAAGCGTTGAGCGTCAGGCCGATCGGCACGCGGTAGGTGCCGGGTGCCCCGCGGAGTGAGAACCGCAGCCGTCCAGTACGAACGCCTGCGCCGGCCCAGCGTGCAGCCGTCGACGGGAACGCGCCTTCTATTGATACCGAATCCGCCGGTACGCCTTCCGTGCTGACGGTGAGAACCATTCCGGCGCCGTCCACCGGCAGGCTTGCCTGAACCTGCAGGATCGTTTCGGCGCCGGGCTGAACACGCACGCCTGCGCTGTAGTCCAGCGTGGCTTCAGCCGCCACCTCGGGATTCGCAATGTGGAACTCGAGAACCCGGGTCGACACCTGGAGCGACGTGCGCGTCTCGAAGTTCGCTCGGGCTCCAATCGTTGCGGTGGCAACCTGATCGGAGGCGCCGAGCGAGCTCGAGCACAGACACGACACGACCAGGAGCCCGAATACCGACACGGAGCGCATAGTGCTGGGGGTACCAACGATCGTATTAGCCTTGACCTCATTCGCCTAGGCCTTCAGCGACAGCGAACTCTGAAAATCCCGCGACTCGAAGGTACTCGACAAGACACGATGACCTCGCGAGGCTGACGGATTTGTCGTTGTGCTAAAATTGAACGTTTGTATCCGCGATGATCCAGCTCTCCGTCGTCACCAAGTCGTTCGGGGATCGCACCCTGCTCGAATCCGTGAGCTGGCAGATCGACGACCGGGAACGCGTCGGCCTCAGCGGTCCCAACGGCGCCGGAAAAACCACGCTCCTCAAGATGCTCGCCGGGCTCGACGAGCCCGACAGCGGCAACATCATCAAGCCGGCAGCGCTCACCATCGGGTACCTGCCGCAGGACGGTCTCACTCACAGCGGCCGCACGCTGATCGACGAAGTCGGCCTCGCGTTCAAGCCGCTGCTCGACATGCGAGCGGAGATCGCCGATCTCGAAGAACGGCTCGGAGACGATTCCGTTCCGGAATCCGAGCACGCCGAGATGCTGACGCGGTACAGCGAGCTGCAGGAGGCCTTCCGGCGGAACGAAGGCTACAGCGTCGACCTCAAGATCCACACGGTCCTTCGCGGCCTGGGATTCTCCCAGGAGGACCTGACGAAGCCGACCGAGACGTTCTCCGGCGGCTGGCAGATGCGCATCGCGCTCGCGAAGCTGCTGCTGGGGCGCCCGGGACTGCTGCTGCTCGACGAGCCGACGAACCACCTCGATCTCGACGCGCGGAACTGGCTCGAGGAGTACCTGATCGACTACCCGCACGCCGTCATCCTCGTCTCGCACGATCGCTTCTTTCTCGACGCCGTCGTCACGCGCATCACCGAGATCGGCCTGCGCAAGCTCACCGATTACGTGGGCAACTACAGCGGCTATCTCGTCGAGCGCGACGCGCGCATGGAGAGACTGCGACAGCAGAAGCGCGATCAGGACGAAGAGGTCGCGCGGATGAAGGCCTTCATCGATCGGTTTCGCTACCAGGCGACGAAAGCCGCCCAGGTGCAGAGCCGGATCAAGATGATGGACAAGATCGTCCCCATCGAAATCCCGCCGGAGCGCAAGCGCGTCCGCTTCAAGTTCCCTCCCTGCGCGAAGAGCGGACGCACCGTCATCGACCTGCGCGGCGTCGAAAAAGCCTACGGGTCCAGGCGGGTGTTCGAGGGGATCAACGTCCACATCGAGCGCGGAGATCGGATCGCGCTGATCGGACCGAATGGCGCGGGCAAGTCGACGCTGATGCGCATGCTCTCAGGCGTCGAAGGCCCCGACCGCGGGACGCGCACCGAGGGGCATCAGCTCGTCATGCAGTATTTCGCGCAGGACGAGGCGACGCGGCTCGATCCGACGCTGACGGTCTACCAGACGCTCGCCGGCGACGCGCCGCACCACATGGTGCCGCACATCCGCAACATCCTCGGCGGCTTCCTGTTCTCCGGAGACGATGTCGAGAAGCCGGTGCGCGTGCTGTCGGGCGGCGAGCGGACGCGCCTGGCCGTCGCGCGCATGCTGCTGCGGCCGTCGAACACGCTGCTGCTCGACGAGCCCACGAACCACCTGGACCTCGACTCGAAGGACGTCCTGCTGGAAGCGCTCGAGGACTTCGGCGGCACCCTCATCTTCGTTTCACACGACCGCTACTTCGTCGACAAGCTCGCCAGCAAGGTCATCGACATCGGGCATGGACAGGCACTCCTTTATCCGGGGAACTACGAGGAGTTTCTCTGGAGTCGACGCAGAGAAGGTGCTGGACGTGCCGAAGGTGCTGGAGGTGCTGGAGGTGCCAAGGCGCCGGAAGGTGCTGGTCGCGCTGGAGGTGCTGGGGGTGCCAGGGTGCCAGGGTGCCGAAGGTGCTGAGGGTGCCAAGGTGCCAGAAGGTGCCAGGGTGCAGGGAACGTCCAGAGCCCAGAGCCGGAAGCCGGGCGAAGCGCCCAGCATGACTACGCCGAGCGGAAGCGGGTGGAGGCGGAGGGGCGGCGGCTCAAGAAGGCGGCCGACGGGCGGCGGAAGCGCCTCGAGGAGCTGGAGGCTCGCATCGCGGACCGCGAGCAGGCTATCAAGGACATCGAGGCCTCGATGTCGGCGCCCGGCTTCTACGAGAACCACGAGACCGCCAAACCCGTCATCGAACGGCACCAGGCCCTCATGTGGGAGGTCGGGGACCTGATGAGCCAGTGGGAGGCACTGCAGACAGAATTGTAATTACTGGTCATATTTGTAACTACCTCAGCAGCCATCCGTACCTGCGATCCCCTCAAAACATTAATGATTCATGCGCCCGGGTCGATCTGGGGCGGGGCATACCGTTTGCCCCCTCGCCGTCGGACCGCCGGGAGGAGTGCGCCCGAGGACTATTCCGCGGTTTCACTCGGCGCGCGGCAGAGAACGACGCGCCGTAAGTTCAACATGGAAATGCTCTTGGCTGATCAGGACCGCCCAATTACAATATTGCCAGTCGAGCTCGGCTTCGCTGAACTCGCTGACGATCCCTCCCTGCCGATGCCAAGATCCCGCGGCGCCGAGCGTCGAGCCGTCGCCAATCAGTCCAAGACCGGAGCGACCGGCACGCGCGCCCGCAGCCGCGCCGCCAGGGCCGCGGTCGCCTCCGACGACTTCTACCGCGACATGGTCTGGAGCATGCGCAACGGCGTGCTCGCCGTGACCATGGACGGGTCCGTGGCGGTGATGAACGACGTCGCGTACCGGATTCTGGGGATTCAGTCGAAGCCGTCGGACATCGGCCGCTCGTTTACCGCGGTTCTCCAAGGTCAGCCCGACGTGGCACGGATCGTCGCCAGCGCATTCGAGCTGTCCCATCTCCCGAACCGGGCCGAGCTGCGGCTGAAGAGCAGCGGCAAAGTCATCGGCTACACGATTTCTCAGGTCCGCGATCCGCGCGGCCGGCTCACCGGCGCGACGCTGTTCTTCAAGGACCTGACCCGCGTCGAGCAGCTCGAGGAACGGGAACGGCTGCGCGACCGGCTGGCTGCCCTCGGCGAGATGGCGGCCGCGATTGCGCACGAGGTCAAGAACCCGCTGGCCGGCATCGAGGTCATGGCCGGCATCCTGAAGCGGCAGCTGCCCGCCTCGCAGGACGCGCAGTCGATCCTCGGCGACATCATCAAAGAAGCCAAGATGGCCAACGCCATCGTCCTCGAAGTGCTCGAGTTCGTGAGGCCGATCCGGCTGCAGGTCGAGCGGATGTCGCTGGTCGACGTGATTCGCGACGCGATCGCGCTGGCCGAGAGCCACGTGCGGCGCGGCGAGGTGAAGGTGAGCGTCGCGGTGCCGGCGAACATCGCGACGATCCAGGGCGATCCGCATCAGCTCCGTCAGCTCTTCACCAACCTGCTGACGAACGCGTTCGAGGCGATGAACGGCAAGGGATCGGTCCGCATCGACGCGATCGAGCTGGCCGAGGAAGAGCCGCTGTTCGGCGGCGAGGGCCACGGCGGGCCGCAGGTGCAGGTCTCGGTGACCGACGATGGGCCGGGCGTTCCGGCCGATGTGGTCGATCGAATCTTCAGCCCGTTTTTCACGACGAAGCCGCAGGGTTCCGGGCTGGGCCTGGCGATCGTGCGGAAGATCGTCAACGCCCACGACGGGCGCATCGACGTGAGCGCGCGGCCGTCAGGGGGCACGCAGTTTCGAGTGACGTTGCCGGTGTCGGGGGAGCACGAGCTGTTCCGGTAGACCGGTTGTCGGTTTTCGGTTTTCGGTTTTCGGTTTTTGGTTCTCGGTTTTTGGTCCTCGGTTCGCGGTTCTCCGTGGGGTTCGCGGGTGGGGGTTCGAGGTTCGGAGTTTGCACTTCAGCGTTGCATAGAGAGGCTGACCAATGGGCCGGATTCTGGTGGCTGACGATCACGATTCGCTGCGGCGGGGCATTGTGCGTGCGCTGTCGGACGCACATCACGAGGTCGACGAAGCGCCCAACGGCAACGTCGCGATTGAGAAGTTGCACGAGGGGCAATTCGACGTCGTGCTGAGCGATCTCAAGATGGGCGGCAGCGATGGGCTGGACGTGCTCCGCACGGCCAAGTCGCTGCATCCCACGACGGCGGTCATCCTGATGACCGCGTTCGGATCGGTCCACACGGCGGTCGAGGCGATGAAGATCGGCGCCTTCGACTACGTCCAGAAGCCGTTCGAGATCGAGGAGATGGAGCTCAAGGTCGAGAAGGCCATCGAGCACCGCCGCCTCAAGCACGAGATCGAATACCTCCGGCACACGCAGCAGGACATCTACGACTTCGACCGCATCGTCGGCGCCAGCGGCGCGCTGCAGTCGGTGCTCTCGATCGTCAAGAAGGTCGCCAAGAGCAACACGACGGTCCTGATCCGCGGCGAAACGGGCACCGGCAAGGAGCTGATCGCCGGCGCGATCCATCACAACTCGCTGAGGGCGAGCCGCAACTTCGTGAAGGTCAACTGCGCGGCGCTCCAGGAGAACCTGCTGGAATCGGAGCTGTTCGGACACGAGAAGGGCGCGTTCACGGGCGCCGACAAGCAGCGCGTCGGCCGCTTCGAGCAGGCGGACGGCGGCACGCTGTTCCTGGACGAGGTCGGCGACATGAGCGCCAACACGCAGGCCAAGATCCTGCGCGTGCTCCAGGAGCACGAGTTCGAGCGCCTCGGCGGCACGCGCACGCTGCGCGTGGACGTGCGCGTGATCGCGGCCACGAACCGCAACCTGCCGACGATGGTCGCCAACGGGATGTTCCGCGAGGACCTCTACTACCGCTTGAACGTCGTGTCGATCGACATGCCGCCGCTGCGCGAGCGCAAGGATGACATCCAGGCGCTGGCCATGTTCTTCCTGCGCCGGTTCGCCGGCGAGCTGAAGAAGCGGCTCGACGGCCTGTCACCCGACGCGCACAAGCTGCTGATGCGCTACAACTGGCCGGGCAACATCCGCGAGCTCGAGAACGCCATCGAGCGCGCGGTGCTGCTGACCGAAGGACCGCTGCTCACGAGCATCGACCTGCGGCTCGGCGAGCTGTCGACGAGCCAGCCGTCCGGCGACTCCAGCCCGGTCGTCAAGATTCCGCCGACCGGCATCGCGCTCGAGGAGATCGAGCGTCAGGCGCTGATCGAGGCGCTGAAGATGTCGAACTGGGTTCAGAAGGACGCGGCGGAGCTGCTCTCAATCAGCCCGCGCGTGATGAACTACAAGATCAAGACGCTCGGCATCGACTACGCCCGCGGCCGACGGCCAATGGTCGAATCGATGGCGAGTTAGGACAAGCTGAGAGCTGATCAGCTGATAGCTACGCCTTCGGATGCGCCTTTCGGTACGCCTCCATCAACTGCGCGGCGTTGACGTGCGTGTAGCGTTGCGTCGTGCTCAGGCGCGCGTGACCGAGCAGCTCCTGGATCGCCCGTAGGTCCGCGCCCCGCTCGAGCAGGTGCGTCGCAAACGAGTGCCGCAGCGCGTGCGGGCTGATGCCGAACCGCGTGCTGCAGGCCGCGACGTATTTCCTCACCAGTCGATCCACGCTCCGCGTCGACAGCCGGCCACCCTGATAGTTGAGGAACAGCGGAAGCTCCATCCGTGTTGTCCGTGTTTCCGCGGCGAGATTGTCTGTGCTGCCGTGTTATCCGCGGTTGTCTCGGCGGAGCGGACGTCTCCGCCGCCGCAAAGTATTCCCGGTCCGCCAGGCAGGCGCGCAGCGCCGCTTCGGTCTTGCGGTTGAACGGTACGATGCGCTCCTTCCCGCCCTTGCCGAGCACCCGGACGACGCGGCTGCTGAGATTGACGTCCTCCAGATCGAGGCCGACCAGCTCGCTCAGGCGCAGGCCTGACGCGTAGAACAGCTCCAGAATCGCGCGGTCGCGACGGCCGAGCGGGTGCGACCCGTCGGGCATCTCGAGCAGCCGCGACATCTCCGCTTCGCCCAGGTGCGCCGGCAGACGCACTTCGCGCTTGGGGGTGCCCACGAGCGCGGCCGGATCGCTGTCCAGCACACCTTCGCGTCTGAGGTAGCGGCCGAACGCGCGGAGTGCCGCCAGCTTCCGTGCCGCGGACGATCGGGTATTGCCGCGGCGGTGGCGGTCGCCCAGGAACTCGCGGATGCTGAGGTGATCGAAGTCGGCCGGGACCAGATCGCCGCGGACGCGTCCCACGCGGCCCGAGAGAAACCGGAAGTACTGCGAGAGATCGCTTTCGTAGGCGCGAACCGTGTGGGCCGAGGCGTTCTCGTTGAGCCGCAGGTGTTCGAGAAAGTCGTCGAGAACGTCCTTCACCGCGCCACCGGCTGCGGATCGTCCGCCTTCGACTTCATCCACGCGCCGAGGTCGGCCAGCGCCCGCTCGGACAGGGCGAGCTTGCGCACCTCTTTTCGACTCAGTTTGCGGCCGTCCGCCGCGGTCATGCGCGGGAGCCTCCGGTCGTCGATCGGCTGCATGATCCCGAACGTGATGTTCGTGGGCTGATAGTGACGCGGGTCGGCGTGCGACACGTAGTACCCGAGCGCGCCGATCGCGGTCGTCCGCGGCGGCACGCGCAGCGAGCTGCCGCTGCGCACGCGCGGCCGCGTTGCGTCCCGCAATCAGCCCGGACGCCGCGGACTCGACGTACCCCTCGACACCCGAAATCTGGCCGGCAAAGAACAGGTCGTCATTCGATTTCGTCTGCCAGGTCTCGCGCAGCACGTCGGGGCCGTTGATGTACGTGTTGCGGTGAATCATGCCGAAGCGGACGAACTCGGCGTTCTCCAGACCCGGGATCAGCCGGAGGACGCGCGCCTGCTCGCCCCACTTCATCTGCGTCTGAAAGCCGACCAGGCTGAAGTGGTCGCCCGCGAGATTGTCCTGCCGCAGCTGCGCGACCGCGTATGCCTCGCGTCCGGTCCGCGGGTCTGTCAGGCCTACCGGCTTCATGGGGCCGAATCGCAGCGTGTCGACGCCGCGCGCCGCCATCACTTCGATCGGCAGGCAGCCCTCGAAGAACTTCGCGTCGTCGAACTCGTGGAGCGGGGCTTTCTCGGCCGCCATGACCGCGTCGTGGAACGCCGCATATTCGTCGGCGGTGAACGGGCAATTCAGATAATCGCCGTCCGCGCCGTCGCCGCGGCCCCAGCGCGACGCGCGGAAGACCTTCGACAGGTCGATGGTCTCGGCCAGGACGATCGGGCTGATCGCGTCGTAGAAGTACAAATGCTCGCCGCCAACGAGCCTGGCGATGTCTCGCGAGAGCGAGTCCGACGTCAGCGGTCCCGTCGCGATGATGACCGGGCCATCCGCGCCGGCCGGCACGCTCGGGACCTCCTCGCGGACGATGGTGATCAGCGGATGACTCGAGACGGCGCTCGTCATCGCCTCGGAGAATCGTTCGCGATCGACCGCCAGCGCGGCGCCCGCCGGCACGCGCGCTGCGTCCGCGGCGCGCATGACGATCGATCCGAGCCGCCGCATTTCTTCCTTGAGGAGTCCGACGGCGTTATCGAGCTTGTCACCCCGGAACGAATTGCTGCAGACGAGCTCGGCCAGGCGATCGGTCTTGTGAACCGCCGTCGGCCGCACCGGCCGCATCTCGTGGATGACGACCGGCACGCCGAGCGAAGCCGCCTGCCAGGCCGCTTCGCACCCGGCCAGGCCGCCGCCGATGATGGTGATCATGTACGATGATGTGTGTCGGCTAACCGCAGCGTCGGCTAAAGCCGGACACTACAGTTATGCGGGTGTCAGCTCTTCCGATCGAACGAACTCGCACTTCTCGTTGTTACAGACCAGTTGCCGGCCGTGGCGCTTCGTCACCTTCTCGACCAGGAACGGCGCGCCGCAATCCGGACACTTCTCCGGCATCGGCTTGTTCCACAGCGTGAAGTCGCAGTCCGGGTAATTCGCGCACCCGTAGAACACTTTTCCGCGCCGCGACTTGCGTTCGACGATGTCGCCGCCGTCCTTCGGACAGAGGACGCCGGTGGACTTCTGCTTGACGTACTTGCAGGCCGGATAGTTGCTGCACGCGGTGAACTCGCCGAAGCGCCCGTGCTTCAGCACGAGGTTCGACTGGCACTTCGGGCACTTCTCGTCGAGCATCTGATCCGGTTTGGCCGCGGTGAGCCCCTGCTTCGTCGAGATCAGCTTGCGCGTCGTCTTGCACTCGGGATAGCCGGTGCAGGCGAGGAACTGCCCGAAGCGGCCGCGCTTGACCGCCATCGGCTGCCCGCAGTTCTCGCAGGTCTCGTCGATCTCGCCCTCGCCGCCGGCTTCGGGCGTCTCGAGCTCGCGCGTGTTCTCGCACTCGGGATACGCGCTGCAGGCCAGGAACAATCCGAACTTGCCCGCCTTGATGACCATCGGCGACCCGCACTTGTCGCAGGCCGTGGGAGGATCGGGCTGCACGCCCTCCTTGAGATTGATCATCTCCTTGGCGGCGCGCTTCAGGTCCTTCTCGAACTTCTTGTAGAAGTTGGACAGCGTGGACTCGTAGTCCTCCTCGCCCTCCTCGATCTTGTCCAGCTCCTCTTCGAGCTCGCGCGTGTAGTTCACGTCGAGGATGTCGTCGAAGACGGGGCTCAGGAGCTTCTCGACCAGCATCATGCCGAGCATCGTCGGCCTGAACCGGCCCTCGACCTTGTTCACGTACTCGCGCGTCTGGATCACGCTGATGATCGACGCGTAGGTGCTGGGCCGGCCGATGCCGTTCTCTTCGAGCGCCTTGACGAGCGTTGCCTCGCTGTAGCGCGGCGGCGGCTGCGTGAACTTCTGTTCCGGCTTGAGCTCCCGCAGCTCCAGCGCGTCGCCTTCCGACAACGCCGGCAGCAGGCTCGCGGCATCGTCGTCCTCGGCGGACGCCGCGTCGGGCCCCGGGCCGGCCGCGCGCTCTTCGGGCGTTTCCTGGTTGTAGACCGCCATCCAGCCCGCGAACTTCGGGACCGATCCCTTGGCGCGGAAGAGATAGTCGCCCGCCTGGATGTCGACCGTCGTTTCGTCGAACGTCGCCGGCGGCATCTGCGAGGCCACGAAGCGGTTCCAGATCAACCGGTACAGGTAGTACTGGTCGGCGGTCAGGTGGCCGCGGATCTCGTCGGGGTGGTACAGCATCGACGTCGGACGAATGGCTTCGTGCGCGTCCTGGGCGTCTTTCTTGGCGCGGTAGTAGGTCGGCTTCTCGGGCACGTATTCGGCGCCGAACCGCTGGCCGATGAACTCGCGGACTTCGGTCAGCGCCTGATCCGCGACGCGCGTCGAATCGGTTCGCATGTACGTGATCAACCCGACCGACCCTTCGCCCGGCAGCTCGATGCCCTCGTAGAGCTGCTGCGCGATCATCATCGTCTTCTTGACCGGGAAGCGCGCCGCCTGCTGCAGCTTGCTCGTGATGAACGGCGGAACCGCGCCCTTCTTGCGCTCCTTCGTGGTGACGCTGCTCACCGTCCATGTGGCGGTCTGCAGATCGGCGAGGACCGCATTGGCTTCGGTCTCGTTGCCAATCTTGATCGTCGTGTCGCCGCGCTTCATCAAGCGCGCGTCGAATTCCGGCGGCACCGGCCCCGCGAGGCGCGCCGTGAGGTTCCAGTACTCCTCGGGAACGAAGCGCTCGATTTCCCGCTCGCGCTCGCACACCAGCTTCAGCGCCACCGACTGCACGCGTCCGGCGCTGAGACCTCGACGGACCTTGTCCCACAACAGCGGGCTGATCTTGTAGCCGACGAGACGATCGAGCACGCGGCGCGCCTGCTGCGCGTCCACCATCTGCTTGTTGATGGTCGTGGGATGCTCGAGCGCGGCAAGAACGCCCTTGCGCGTGATCTCGTTGAACATCAGGCGGCGGATTTTCTTCCGGTTGCCCGCGCCAAGCTCCTCGGCCAGGTGCCAGCCGATCGCTTCGCCTTCACGATCGGGGTCGGTCGCGACGAAGATCTCCGTGGCGTCCTTCGCGGCGTCCTTCAGCTCCTTGACGACCTTCTTGCGGCTGGCGATCACCTCGTACGACGGCTCGAACCCGTCGTCGATGTCCACGCCCAGCTTGCTCTTCGGCAGATCGCGGACGTGGCCCATCGAGGCGACGACCTTGTAGTTCTTGCCGAGGTATTTGTTGATGGTCTTCGCCTTCGCTGGCGACTCGACCACGACCAGTGCCTTTGCCATAACCTGACCTTACGTTACCAGAACCTCAGCCCCGACCTCTCGGAGCGAGGGCGAACTGCCCATTCCCCAGGCCGGTCACGAGCCCCGCGAGCTCGAGCTCCATCAGCCGGGGAAGCAATCTGGGACCCGGCAATCCCGTCAATTCCATCAGCTCGTCCAGCCGGTAAACCTCTCCTGCCTCCATGCGTTCGAGCAAAACGTCTGATTGCAGTGACTTGGGCCCGATCGCGGATCGCGGCTGGACTGCAGGCCATCCCAGCTCGTCCAGAATATCGTCCGCTGACTCCACGACCTTTGCCCCGTCCTTCAGCAGGCTGTGAGAACCGCGATTCCGGCCCGACAGCACGCTGCCCGGCACCGCCATGACCTCCCGGCCCTGTTCCAGCGCGTACCGGACGGTGATCAGGGATCCGCTCTTCTCCGAGGCTTCGACGATGACAACGGCCAGCGAGATCCCACTGATGATGCGGTTCCTGAGCGGAAAGTGCTCGGGCAGTGGTGCCGCACCCGGTCCAAGCTCGCTGACCAAAGCCCCTTGTCCGCTGATGTTTGCAGCCAAACCGCGGTGCTCGGCCGGATAAATTCGATCGAGCCCGCTGCCGAGCACGGCGACCGTCAGCCCGCCGGCGCGCAGACAGCCGCGATGCGCGGCCGAGTCCACACCGCGTGCCAGCCCGCTGGCGACCACGATTCCCCGATCCGCGAGCTCCTCGCCGAGCCGTTCCGCGACTTCCAGGGCGTACGGCGTGGCGGCCCGCGACCCGACGACGGCCACCGTCGGCCGGCCGAGGGCGTCGGCGTTTCCTTGATCCAGAGTACGGGCGGTGGATCCGGGATGCAGCCGAGAAGCGCCGGAAAGCGCGCGTCGTACCACGGCATCGGATCCATGTCGGCGGAGCGCGCAGCCTCGAGCGCCGCGCGGGCCCTCGCCCGCGCCTCGTTGGCCAGATTGTCGTGCTGTTCTGCGGGAATCTGGCAGGCGTCGAGGACGGCCTCGAGCGTGACGCGTTCCGATCCGGCCGCGAGTCGCAGCTCCTTGAAGGCCGCGGCCGCCCGTGACCGCGACGCGGGCAGCATCGAGACCGCGACAGCGTTGAACAGGTCCATGAGCAAGACCTCGAAATCATCGCCGCGCGCTCGAGCCGGGCCGAAAATCGGCGGGGCCGGCCCGCGGCTGCACGCGCAGCTGGCGGCCCGACCCCGTCCTTAATTATGGAGCCTGTTGTCTGCCGCCGCAATGCCGTGTCTTACGGGACGCGTCGTCCACTTACGAAAATGCGCGCGAACCCGGAGCAAAAGCCCCCGCGGGCGTAGCCCGGCTGTGGTACATCGATTGCTGTCGTAACCCCGGAAACTCGTTGCGGCTGTACCCTGCGGTGCTATAGTGGGCCTGAAGAAAACCATGTTGCTCCGAGCCCTGACGGTAGTCGCGGCGCTCGTCGTAGCCACGCCGGCTGCCTTCGGCGCCGACGCCCGGTCGGAAGCGAAGCAGCAGGTCGAGTTCGGGATCAAAGTCGCACAGAACGGGCTCTGGAAAGAAGCGGCGTATCGCTGGGAGAAGGCCGTCGCAGATCGATCCGACGTACGCCGCGGCCTGGAACAACCTCGCGATCGCCTACGAGCAGCAGGGCAACTTCGAGAAGGCGCGCAAGGCGTACGAAAAGGCGACCACTCTCGATCCGAAGAATCTCCTGATCCGGCAGAACTACGATCTCTTCAAAGAAATCAATGACCGCGCGAAACGCCGCAGCGATCGCTAGCGTCGTGCTTCTGGCGGGAGCGACCGCCTGCACGAACTTCTACGAGATCCCGATCGAAACGCCGATCCAGCCGAAGATGGACGTGTCGGCGTTCCAGCGCGTGCTCGTCGCCGGCTTCATCGGCGGCGGCACCGAGGACGTCGACGCGAATCTCGAGACCGTTCGTCTGCTGCGCAGCCAGCTGCGGACGAAGTCGACGCTGCGCGTGATCGAAGCCGAGGTCCTGCCGCTCGCGGAGATCGCGCGGGATCAGTCGAGGATCGAGCCCGTCGCGGCGCCCGGCGGCGCGGCCGACGGACAGGCGACGCCGGAACCGAACGGCGGCGCGCGCATCCGCAACGAAAAGGACCTGGAGAAGTACGAGGGCATCTTTGCCGACGTCGCGTTCTGGAAGAAGCTCGGCGAGGAGTACCAGAGTCCGCTGATCGTCACCGGCACCGTCCTCTTCACGCCGCTGGCGACGGCGGGCTTCGTGCCCGTCGAACGCGAGGTCTACGACCAGTTCGGCCGGCGCCGTGTGACGCAGTCGCGCGTCTATCAGGAGCGCAAGGGCTTCACCCTCCAGCCGAAGTTGATCTTCATCGACGGGCGGACGGGCGCGACGCTCTACTCCGAGAAGATCCGTGAGGAAGTGCTGTACAACGCGCAGCAGAACACGCCGGCCCTGTCCTCGTATTTCGAGCTGATGGACAAGCTCATCCCCAGCTTCCTCAACACGCTGAGCACGCAGAAGATCCGCGGCACGCGGGTCCTCGTCAAGTAAATCCGCTTACCCGAACCCTTTACGGCACAGTCGGTTCCGTGTTACCCTAGTTCCTTTGCAGGCAAGGCGAAGGCCTGCCCTGTGCGGGCGTTGAACGAAGACGAGGAGTGGCAGCGTGTTCGCAATCATTCAAAGCGGCGGGCGTCAGGTCCAGGTGTCGCCGGGCGACGTGATCACCGTCGATCGCGTCGACGCGGCCGCCGGTGACGAGGTCACCATCGACCAGGTGCTGGTCCTCGAGAAAGACGGCGGCGAGGTGCTCGCGGGCGCGCCGTTCGTCGCCAACGTCAAGATCGTGGGCGTCATCGACGGCGAGTCGCGCGGACCCAAGATCCGCGTCTTCAAGAAGAAGCGCCGCAAGGGCATGCGCCGGACGCACGGGCATCGCACGACCTACACCCGCATTCGGATCAAGGACATCATCGTCTAAGCTGTCAGCCATCAGCTGTCAGCTCTCAGCGGTGCTGGGAGACGGAGCTGAAAGCTGAGAGCTGAGAGCTGAGAGCTGAAAGCTGAAGAGTCATGGCTCATAAAAAAGGACAGGGCAGCTCACGCAACGGGCGCGACAGCAATTCGCAGCGTCTGGGCGTCAAGCGGTTCGACGGCAACTTCGTCACGGGCGGATCGATTCTCGTGCGGCAGCGCGGGCGACGGTTCCGCCCCGGCCTGAACGTCGGGCTCGGCAAGGACGACACGCTGTTTGCGCGCATTGCCGGCCGCGTCAAGTTCGAGGACCACGGCGCCAAGGGTCGCGTCATCAGCGTGCACCCCGTCGAGCCCGCGGCCGCCGACTGACGATCGATCTTCAGCGCTGGCGCCAACCGGCCAGCGGCGACTACCATGTTTGTTGACGAAGTCGACGTCCACGTCGCCGCCGGCCACGGCGGACGCGGCTGCATGAGTTTCCGCCGCGAGAAGTTCGTCCCCCGCGGCGGGCCCAGCGGCGGCGACGGCGGGCACGGCGGCTCGGTGTACGTCATCGCCGATCCCAACCTCAACACCCTCCTCAATTACCGCTTCCAGAGAATCTTCTCGGCCGGGCGCGGCGCGCATGGCGAAGGCTCGAATCGCACGGGCCGCAGCGGCAACGACATCGAGCTGCGCGTGCCGATCGGCACGGTCGTCTACGCAGCGCATCGAGGACGAGCTCGCGCAGGTCGCGGATCTGACGGAGGCGGGCCAGCGCATGCTGATCGCGAAGGGCGGGCTCGGCGGGCGTGGAAACGCGCACTTTGCGACGTCGACGAACCGCGCGCCGCGGCGGGCCGAACCGGGTCTGCCCGGCGAAGAGAAAGACCTCCGGCTCCATCTCAAGCTGCTGGCGGACGTCGGGCTCGTCGGCTTTCCGAACGCCGGCAAGTCGACGCTGATTTCGCGCATCTCCGCCGCGCGGCCGAAGATCGCCGACTACCCGTTCACGACGCTGACGCCGAATCTCGGCGTCGTCAGGCTGTCCGACGACCGCGTCGTTCGTCGTCGCCGACGTCCCGGGCCTGATCGAGGGCGCGCACGAGGGCCACGGCCTCGGACACCGCTTCCTGAGCCATCTCGAGCGCACGAAGGTGCTGGTGCACCTCGTCGACGTGTCGTCGGCGACCGGACGCGATCCGGTCAGCGACTTCGACGTCATCTCGCGCGAGCTCGCAGCTGTTCCCGGGACGTGACGCGTCGGGCGAGCGGCTCGCGGACAAGCCGGTGATCGTCGCGGCGAACAAGATCGACGCGCTCGACGATCCGGAACGGCTCGCGCGGCTCGAGAAGCATTTGCAGTCCGCCGGCGTTCCGCTCTACCCTGTTTCAGCGGCCACCGGAGAGGGCCTCGACCGGCTGCTCGAGGCCGTCTGGCGTCACCTCGCCGCTGCCCGCGGCTCGACGCTCACGATCCTGGTCGTCATCAGGGTCGCGATCGACATGATGATGGAGACGACCGCCCTCGCGCGGCCAGGACAACGCCGGTAAACCGCTTCGCTGAATGACGCCCGCCGCGCGCATCGGCATCCTTGGCGGCACGCTCGATCCCGTCCACGTGGGCCACGTCGAGACCGCGCTCGCCGCTCGCCAGCACGCTCGATCTCGACCGCGTGATCGTCATGCCGTCCCGCATGCCGCCCCACCGCGCACCAGCCGGCCGCGTCCCGCTATCACCGGTTCGCCATGACAGCACTCGCGGTCACGGGTCTCGATGGCCTGGAAGTGAGCGACCTCGAACTCGACAGGCCGGGGCCGTCCTATACCGCGGATACGCTGGATCGGCTTCACGCAACCGGGCTCACCGCGTCGCAGATTTTCTTCATTACGGGCGCCGACGCGTTCGCAGAAATTGCAACGTGGAGCCGGTATCCCGAGGTGCTGGACATGGCGCACTTCGTCGTGGTGTCGCGACCCGGATATCCGGCCGATCGGCTCCTGACCGAGTTGCCCGCGCTGGCGTCCCGCATGACGACGCGCGGAACAGGCGACGCCCAAGGGGCGTCGAAAACCATGGTGTTTCTCGTCGACGCGCAGACGCCCGACGTGTCGTCGACGGACATCCGTCGCCGGCTCGCGAGCGGTGAGTCGATTCGAGGGCTCGTGCCGGCCGCGGTCGAGACCTATATTCACCAGCACGCGTTGTACGCGAGCCACGCCCAGCCACATCCTCAGGGCGGCAGATCACTTGCATGACCAAAACCGAACGAACGAGAACCGGAACGAGCAGATCGGAAGCGTCTGACCGCCGAAGTCACGCGCGCGGTGCGCGCCGCGCTCGACAAGAAGGCGATGGACGTCGTCGTGCTCGACCTGCGGCACACGCCGGCGTTCACCGACTTCTTCATCCTGTGCTCCGGCTCAGAACCCGCGGCAGGTCAAGGCGATCGCCGACGCGATCGACGAGGCGATGCGCGCGGTGAAGATCCGGCCGGCGCACGTCGAGGGCTACGACCGCGCCGAGTGGGTGCTGATGGACTTCTTCATCGTTCATCGTGCACGTGTTCACGCCGCAGACGCGCGCAGTTCTACTCGCTCGAGCGTCTGTGGGGCGACGCCGAGCGGATCGAGATCACGGATCGAACCAGCGGCCGGAGGCGCCCGGGCGTAGACGCCTCCCGCACGGGGAGGCGATCATCCGACGCATTGCGGCGCTCGCGCGGACGGCTGCCGATGGTCTTCTGGCCGTCGTCCTGGCGCCGTCGTGCGCCGCATGCGATCACTGCTCTACCAGAACCCACCCGCGGGCCGGTGTGCCCGGCCTGCTGGAACGGCATCGTCCGGTTCACGCCACCGCTCTGCAACCAGTGCGGCGATCCGCTGCCCTCCTGGCGCGTCATCAGCCTCGCGGCTGCGCTCTGTCCCCGCTGCCGGCGGCGGCCCGCGCTCGTCTCGACTGTCCGCGCCATCGGCGCGTACGACGGCTCGCTGCGGGCGATCGTTCACGCATTGAAGTACGACGGGCGTCGCTCGCTCGCGCCGGCCGCTCGCGACGCTGATGCGGTCGACCGGCGACGACCGTGCTGACCGGCGCCGACATCGCGGTGCCTGTGCCGCTGCATCGCAGCCGGTTGCGCGCGCGCGGGTTCAATCAGGCGGCCGAGCTCGCGATGCACGTCGGCCTGCCGTCCGTTCAGGCGCTCGCAGCGAACGCGGGCGACGCCGTCGCAGACGGATCTGCCGGCGGCACGCCGCCACGCGAACGTGCGGGGCGCATTCGCGCTTGCGCGCGGTATCGACGTCGCCGACCGGATCGTCGTGCTGGTCGACGATGTGAGCACGACGGGGGCGACGCTGGACGCGTGCGCCCGCGTGCTGCTCGACGGCGGGCGCGACGCGAGGTGCGCGCGCTTACGGCAGCGCGAGTCGTGTCGCGACGGCCTGCGATGACGTCCGCCGCGACGAGCGTCGCGTTCGCCGCTCGCCGTCGAGCCGGAGCCAGCCGTGGACCGTCTGCCTGCCGCCGGTAGCTCGCGCGCACGCGCGACAGCAGCGCCAGGTCGCGCTCGTAGCGATCGCGTCCCGCAGCCTTGCGCGACGCGGCGGTCTCGGGCGCGATGTCGAGCAGGATCGTCAGGCGCCGGCAGGCGGCAGGAACCGCTGGATCTCTGTCAGCCAGCCGGGATCGAGTCCCTGCGCTTCGCCATAGGCGATGCTCGACGCCAGGTAGCGATCGCAGAGGATGACCTGCCCCTCGCGCGATCCACCGCTCGATCTCAGCGCTTCTTCTCGTAGCGATTGGCGACGTAGAGCAGCTGCATGACGTCGGGCGCGTAGTCGCGCTCGCCGTGCAGGGCCCGGAAGATCTCGGTGCCGATCGGCGTCTCGTAGTCCGGGAACGAGAGCAGCCGGCACGGGCGGCCCCGCGTCGTCAGATGATCGCGCAGCGACTCGGCCTGCGTCTGTTTGCCGCTCTGATCGAGCCCCTCGAAGGCGATGAGGCAGCCCGGCATCAACGTAAGCTGGCTTCCAGACGCTGGCGCATGAACCTGACCCTCGCGGCAAGGCGCGAGCGAGCATGGCGAGCGAGCCACGCGAACGGCGCGCGCCGGCACAGCGGCGCGCGAGAGAGCGTGTAAGGGAGTCCGAGGGGCGAAGCCCCTCGGATAAGTCTCAGTGTTCCGACGTCGAGCATCAGTTCTCCAGCGCGAGCATGTCGTCGACCGTCTGCCGACGACGGGCGAGCGTGTAGCCGGCGTGCTCCGACCAGCACTTCGGCAGGCAGCGCGCGGCGGTTGTAGTTCGAGGCCATCACCGAGCCGTAGGCGCCGGTATCGAGCACGGCGAACAGGTCGCCGACCTCCGGCCGCGCGAACCGTCGATCCTTGCCCAGCGTGTCGCTGCTCTCGCAGAGCGGGCCCACGACGTCGCAGGCGACCTCGGGACGCGTCGCGCAGCGTCACCGGCTCGATGCGATGGAAGGCGTTGTAGAGCATCGGCCGGATCAGCTCGGTCATCCCGGCGTCGAGGATCGACGAACAGCTTGCCGCCCGGCTGGTCCTTGACGTCCACGACGCGCGTCAGCAGCACGCCGGCCGGCGCCACGATGTGCCGGCCGGGCTCGAGGATGATCGACAGACCCGATTCGCGGACGACGGGGCAGGAGTCGCCGCGGCGTAGTCCTGCGCGCTCGGGACGGCGCGTGCCGTCGTAGGAGATGCCCAGGCCGCCGCCGAGATCGAGGTGCTCGATGGGGATGCCGTCGTCCCGCAGCTCGCGCGCGAGCCCGACGAGCGCGGCGCCGCGCGGCGCAGCGGCTCGAGGTCCATGATCTGCGACCCGACGTGGGTGTGCAGGCCCGACGATCTCGATGCCCCGGCCGTCGCGCATGCGACGGCACAACGTCGCGCGCCTCGTCGATCGCGATGCCGAACTTGTTCGTCTTCAGCCCGGTCGAGATGTGCGGATGGCTGCGCGCGTCGATGTCCGGGTTGATGCGGATCGCGACGCGCGCGCGCGTCTGACGCTGCCTGGCGATCGCGTCGATCCGCTCGAGCTCGCCTTCGGACTCGACGTTGATGGTCTTGACGCCGAGGTCGATCGCCTGCGCGAGCTCGTCCTGCGTCTTGCCGACGCCGGTGAAGACGATCTGCGGCGGAATGAACCCGGCGCGGAGCGCGACGTCGATCTCGCCGCCGGAGTTGGCGTCCGCGCCGCTGCCGAGGCTGCGCAGCAGCCGCGCGATCGCCAGCGTCGAGTTCGCCTTGAGCGCATAGTGCATCGCGTGCGGATGACCCGGCGAACGCCTCGTCGACGGCGCGATACCGCGCGGCGATCGTCGCGGCGCTGTAGACGTAGAGCGGAGTGCCCTTCCGCGCGGGCGATTGCGGAGAGCGACACGCCGTCGCACAAGAGAGAGCCGTCCTGACGGTGGAAGCCGGTCATGCTTGTTGAAGAATCTGTACCGTGCCAGCATGCCAGAGTGCCAAAGGTGCCAGAGTGCCAAGGGTGCCAGCGTGCTGGTGCCAGCGTGCTGGTGCTAGGGTGCCAAGGTGCCAGAGTGCCAGAGTGCCAGAGTGCCCGAGTGCCAGAGTGCCAAAGGTGCGGGTGCCAGCACGAGCAGGTTGGCACTCAGCGACGCGCACTGTGGCACCGCACATTGGCACGAGCACTTTGGCACCCTAGCACCAGCACCTTGGCACCTGACTGGCACCTGGCTTGGCACGCTGGCACCTTGGCACTCTTGTCTGATATCATTTCCAGTCGTTCCCGCCTGTGGTGTCGACCCTGATGACGCATGTCCGTTGACTCCGCGGCCGCACAGCCGGCCACGCCCGACAGCCTCATCGAGCAGTGTCTCACTGGCGACCAGGTGGCGTGGGAAGCCATCGTCCGGCAGAACTGGCGCAAGGTCTTCAACGTCGCGTACAAGTTCGTCGGCAAGCACGACGAGGCCGAAGATCTCACGCAGGACATCTTCCTGAAGATCTTCAAGGCGCTGAAGACGTTCGATCGGCGCGCGAATTTTCAGACCTGGATCATCAGCATCAGCCGCAACCTGTGCATCGACCACTATCGGAGCGTGCGCAAGGAGCGGCAGATGATCGCCCGCGACGTCGACACCGGCGACCTGCAGCCGGTGTCGCCGGATCGCGGGCCGTATCAGGCGGCCGAGCACCAGGACCTGCGCGCCCTGCTGCGGCAGGCGCTCCAGACGCTGCCGGTCACGCTGCGGACGGCCGTGATGCTGCGCGACCTGCAGGAGCTGTCGTACCAGGAGATCGCCGACCAGCTCGGGCTGCCCGAGGGGACCGTCAAGTCACGCATCAATCGCGGCCGCATCGAGCTGGCGCATCAGCTCAAACGGCTGCAGGACAAACAGCCGGCCCGTCGTCGACGCCGCGGCGGCCCCGGGCGCGATCGGAGCCGGCGCCCCGGAGTATCTGAATGAACATCACTACCGATCATGCCAACGGCGTCGCGGTCGTCCGCGTCGGCGAATCCCGCCTGATGTACCCGCTCCTGTCGGAGTTCTCGGCGGCGGTGACCACGCTGCATCGCCGCCGGCGAACGCAAGGTCGTCGTCAACCTCTCGTCGGTCGGTTACGTCGACAGCGCGACGATCGGCTGCCTCATGGATCTCTACCGGCAGGCCAGCGCCGCCGGCGGCGCCCTGAAGCTGGCCGGCGTCCAGAAGCGCGTCGAGACGATGCTCACGATGACCGGCGCGCAGAACTTCATCGAAGTACACCCCGACGAACCCAGCGCCGTCAAAAGCTTCGGAGCCTGACGCATGCGCACGATCAACATGACGACCGGCGCGCGAGTGACGCTCGACGGCGACCTGCTGACGGTCCTCGAGACCCTCTACCGCGAGATGACCGCGAAGCTCGAGCTCGATCGCACCTTCGAAGACACCGTCCGCGAGATCCAGAACGTCATCGACCAGATGACCGACGAGGAACGCCGGCAATACCTCTCCGAGAGCCTCTTCCTCAATTTCGTGTCCTACGAAAACGAGCGTCTCGGCGCGTACATGAAGAAGTTGAGCAAGAAAGGCTAATCCGCAATCGCGGATCTGCAGCGATCGCAGTCAGCGATCCGCGATCGCGGATTGGCGATCGCAATCCGCACTCAGCAATCGCGCAATCAGTACCGTGTCACTGAACTATCTCGCGACGCGTTTCACCTGCTCCTGGCCGTGGAGCACGATGGTGCTGCTCTGCGACGGGCGGCTGGTCTGCGGGTGCGCGGATCCGTACGGCAAGCGCGTGCTCGGCGACGTCAGGACCGAGAGCCTGTCCGCGGTCTGGACCGGCGAACGCACCGCGTCGCTGCGCCGCGATTTGAACACCGGCGGCTCGAAGTTCTGCGGCGACTGCCCGCTCAAGCTGCCGCTTGCCAAGGACGAGCACGCCGCCGCAGCGGGCGCTCGATGTGCCCGCCGCTGCCGTCGCGGCTCTACATCGAGTGCACCGCCGCCTGCAACATCTCCTGCGCCCAGGCCTGCTGCGCGCCGGAGACCGGCATCACGAGGACGCGACAGGCGGGCATGCTCGACTTCGAGCTCTTCCGTCGCGTCGTGGACGAAGCCGGGCCCTCGCTCGGCCGCATCGACTTCTTCAACTACGGCGAGACGTTCCTGCACAAGCGCGCGCTCGAGATGTGCGAGTACATCAAGACGCGCTTTCCGCACATCTACCTCTACACGAGCACCAACGGCCTGGCGTTCCGTGGCGAGCACGACGAGGACGTCCGCCGGCTCGTTCGCTCCGGCATCGACGAGGTCACCTTCTCCATCGACGGCGCGACGGCCGAGAGCTACGCGATCTACCGCCAGCGCGGCGACTTCAACAAGGCGATCCGCAACCTTCGCGGCCGCCGCCGACGAGAAGCGCCGCAGCGGACGCGACGTGCCGTTCATCAACTGGCGCTACATTCTCTTCACGCACAACGACAGCGAGCGGAGATGCACGCTGGCGCGGACGATGGCGGACGAGATCGGCGTCGATCGGCTGTGCTGGGAGATCACCGATCATCCCGAGGACATGTTCTCGCGCCGCTTCCTCCCGGGCACGCGGCGAACTGGCCGCGATCAAGCACGAGATCTGGGACGACAACAACCTCGGCAACGCGATCCCCGGCGCGACGCCGCGCGCCCGGATCGACGTCCGCGGCTCGATCCCGGGCCTGCCCCCGTTCGCCGATCGGCGCGCGCCGGCCGGCCGGTCCGGCTGTCCGCGACGATTCAGAATCTGTCGACCCGCCCCTTCCCCGCCCAGGCGAGCTACGGCCGGCGCCTGGTGCGCCTCGGCGCGCAGCTCTGCGACCGCGACCGCACCGTCGTCAACCGCGACTACGAGCGCGCGTGGCTGCCCGCGACGCCTCCAGCCCGGCGCGACGGTCGGACGTGCCGATCACGATCACGGCGCCGGACAAACCAGGACGCTACGGGTTGAAGTTCGATCTGGTCAGTGAGGGGATCGACTGGTTCGAATCGTGCGGGTCGCCGACGACGTTCCGATCGCTGCTGGTGATCTGAAAGGCGTCAGTCCGACCCCGCTCCGGGCTCTCGGCTGGCTTCCAGCCTGGTTCGGGAGGAGGGTGAACCCGGCTGTAGCAACGCCTGGAGCTGGAGCCCAGAGCTGGAGCCTAGAGCCCAGAGCCTCAGTTCGCGAGCTGCGCCGCGCCGGACTTGGCCGGCACCGCTCGCGGAAGCACGCCGACCGCCGTGTCGGGGTCGGCCTCGACGAGCCGCCACGCATCGGGCTCTTCGAGGATCCGCGCCGCAAACGCCGTGTGCAGCGCGTGGCCGCCGCGGTGCGCGACGAGGTGGCCGATCACCGGGTGCCCGACCAGCGACAGATCGCCGATGACGTCGAGGATCTTGTGCCGCACGAATTCGTCCTCGAACCGGAGGGCGTTGTTCAGCACGCCCGTTTCGCCGAGCACGATGGCGTTGTCGAGCGAGCCGCCGAGCGCGAGGCCGCGCTGCCGCAGCATCTCGACTTCTTTCAGGAAGCCGAACGTCCGCGCCGGCGCGATCTCTTCGACGAACGTCTCGTCGGTAATCCGCATCGTCCGCGACTGGTGGCGCAGGAGCGGGTGATCGAAGCTGATGCTGTAGGTGACCTTGAACTGCTCGGACGGATACAGCGCGATCCGCTTGTCCCCCTGCGTCAGCGAGATCGGCCGCAGCACCTTCAGGTACCGGCGCTGGCCGGCAGCCGCTTGACGCCCGCTTCGTTCAGGATCAGGTAGACGAACGGCGCCGCGCTGCCGTCCATGATCGGCACTTCGGAATGGTTGAGCTCGACGATGACGTTGTCGATGCCGAGGGCGGTCAGGGCGGCCAGCAGGTGCTCGACCGTTTCGACCGACACGGCCTCGCGCACCAGGCCCGTCTGATACTGGATGCCGCCGAGGTGGGTCACCGTCGCCGGGATTTCGAGACCGTCGAGATCCGAGCGCTGGAAACGAATTCCGTAGTCGGCCGGCGCCGGCTTGAGGGTCAGGGTGACCTTGTGGCCCGAGTGAAGACCAATGCCGGTGCAGGAAACTGGGCGTCGGAGAGTTCGCTGCGCGCTCATGACCTCTCGAATCGTAGGGGAAGCCGAGAGCAGGCTCGCAAAGTGCCTGCCACCCAGGCTTGCCCAGCGATATAGCCTCTAAGATATTGACCGGTAATGACTTCATCCCTGGATAGGGGTTGGGTCGCGGCGTGGGAATCTGTGATTTGTGGTCGGTCAGCCACAGGCCGGGGTGTCAGAAGTGTGGTTAGAATACCACACCCGAACGATCCTGTATTACCGCCCATATCACCTCAGGCCAGGGCTGGCAGGGGCGGCGCCCCCAGGATGTTCGCCAGGAACTGACCTGTAAATGATTCTCGGCTCCTGGCCACGTCCTCAGGAGTCCCCTTCGCGACAATTCGCCCGCCGCGCGTCCCCGCCCTCGGGCCCGAGGTCCAGCACGTAGTCGGCGGATTTGATGACGTCCAGGTTGTGCTCGATGATCACGACCGTGTTGCCCTGATCGACGAGCTTGTTCAGCACGTCGAGCAGCTTGTGCGTGTCTTCGAAATGAAGACCGGTCGTGGGCTCGTCGAGGATGTAGAGCGTCCGCCCCGTTCCGCGGCGTGACAGCTCTTTTGAGAGCTTGACGCGCTGCGCTTCGCCGCCGCTCAACGTGGTCGCCGACTGTCCGAGCTCGATGTAGCCCAGCCCGACGTCCTGCAGGGTGCGCAGCTTGTTCGCGATCGGCGGGAAGTTCTCGAGCAGGGGCAGCGCCTGATCGACGGTCAGGTCGAGCACGTCGGCGATCGACTTGCCGCGGTACTTGATTTCAAGCGTCTCGCGGTTGTAGCGCCGGCCCTTGCACTGTTCGCACGACACGTAGACGTCGGGGAGGAAGTGCATCTCGATGGCGATGACGCCGTCGCCCTGGCACGCTTCGCAGCGGCCGCCCTTGACGTTGAACGAGAACCGCCCGGGGCGGAAACCGCGCGCCTTCGCATCCGGCATCATGGCAAACAGCTCGCGGATGAACGTGAACAGCCCGGTGTAGGTCGCCGGGTTGGACCGCGGCGTGCGGCCGATCGGAGACTGATCGATCTGGATCACCTTGTCGACGAGCTCGATGCCCTCGATGGCCGCGTGCGGTCCGGCCTCGTCCGCGGCACGGTAGAGAAGCCGCGCGAGCGCGCGATACAGGATCTCGTTCACGAGGGTCGACTTCCCTGACCCGCTGACGCCCGTCACCGTGGTGAGGACACCCAGGGGAATCGCGACGTCGATGTCCTTCAGGTTGTTCGCGCGCGCGCCTCGAATCACGATCTCGCCGCGCGTCGTGGGACGCCGCACCCGCGGCGTGAGGATCGTGCGCTCGCGGCGGAGATACGCGCCGGTGAGCGACCCGTGGCCGTCCTGCATCAGCTCGCCCGGCGAGCCCTGGAAGATGACGTGGCCGCCGTGTTCGCCCGCGCCGGGTCCCAGATCGATGACGTAATCAGCAGTTCTGATCGTCTCCTCGTCGTGCTCGACCACGACGACGGTGTTGCCCAGATCCCTCAGCCGCGCCAGCGTCGTCAGCAGCGCGCGGTTGTCGCGCTGGTGCAGCCCGATGGACGGCTCGTCGAGGACGTACAACACGCCGGTGAGATTCGACCCGATCTGCGTGGCGAGGCGGATGCGTTGTCCTTCCCCGCCGGACAGCGTGGCGGCGCTCCTGCCAAGCGTGAGATAGCCGACGCCGACGTCGTTCAGGAAATGGAGTCGATCGCGGATTTCGCGGAGGATCCGGTTCGCGATGACCCCCTCGCGCTCGGTCAGCTCGAGGGCATCGATGGCGTTCACGGCCTCCGAGATCGGCTGGTTCACGTAGTCGGAGATCGTCCGTCCCTTGACGCGCACTGACCGGCTCTGTGGCTTCAGGCGCTCGCCATGGCAGGACGGACACGGCCTGAGCGCGCGATACGGCTCGAGGGCCTCCTGCTCGATCCACGTGCCCTCTTCGTACCGGCGGCGCAGGTTGGGAATGAGCCCTTCGAATCCCGCGCCGAACGGATCTTCGACGCGCGTCTTCTTTCGCTTCGCGGCATCCGTCTCGGCGCGCTTCGCGCCAGCCTGCGCGCCGAAGAAGAGCACGTCGCGCAGCTTCCGCGGGAGCCGTTTGAACGGCACGGTGAGATCGATCCCAAAGGTCTTGCTGAGGGTCCCGAGCGCTTCGCGAACGAGCTTCCGGTCACCCTTCGCCCACGGCACGATCGCCCCGGCTTCGAGCGAGAGCAAGTCGTCCGGCACCAGGCGCGCCGGATCGAAGTCGTAGACGGCGCCCAGCCCCTGGCATTCGTGGCAGGCGCCATGCGGCGAGTTGAACGAGAACGCGCGCGGCGTCATCTCCGGCATGCTCACGCCGCACCACGTGCAGGCCAGCCTGCGTGAGAACAGACGGTCGCCGCCCTCCAGCGTGTTGATGACGACGATGTCGTTGGCAAGGTTGAGCGCGATCTCGACGGACTCGGTCAGCCGGCGCTCGATGCCCGGTTTGAGGATGAGCCGATCGACGACGACCTCGATCGTGTGATTGCGGCGCCGATCGAGCTTGATGTCTTCGTCGAGCGAGCGCGGCTGCCCGTCGACGCGGACCTTGGTGAAGCCGCGCGTCCTGAGCGAGACGAGCTCCTTCTTGAACTCGCCCTTGCGCCCCCGGACGATCGGCGCGAGCACGTTCACGCGCTCGTCGTTCGGGCGACAGCATCACCATGTCGATGATGCGCTCGAGCGACTGGGACGCGATCTCGCGGCCGCACAGGTGGCAGTGCGGGACGCCGATGTTGGCGAAGAGCAGCCGCAGGTAGTCGTAGATCTCGGTGACGGTCCCGACGGTCGATCGGGGGTTCGACCCCGTCGTCTTCTGCTCGATCGCGATGGCCGGCGACAGCCCGTCGATCAGGTCGACGTCGGGCTTCTCCATCTGCTCGAGGAACTGGCGCGCGTAGGAGGACAGCGATTCGACGTACCGCCGCTGGCCCTCGGCGTAGATCGTGTCGAAGGCAAGCGACGACTTCCCCGATCCGGACAGCCCGGTGATCACCACCAGGCGGTCCCGCGGGATATCGACGTCTATGTTCTTGAGGTTGTGTACGCGTGCGCCGCGTACCGCAATCCAGTCGTGCGCCATGCCCCCCTACTGCGGGCGTTCTCGCAGGCTCGCCAAAACTACGATGTTAGCACGGGGGACGAAGGGCCGGAAGCGGATGAGTCGCTGAGCTGAGAGCTGACAGCTGAGAGCTATCTGTCGACGCAGCCGACTGTGCCTGATGCCGTACACAAAGTACAGCACGAGGCCAATGCCGAGCCACCAGAGAAAACGCTCCCAGGCCTGCGGCGGCAGCCCGATCATGATGAAGACGCACGCCGCCGCGCTCAGCAGTGCCACCGGCCAGACGAAGGGCACTCTGAATGGTCGCGGCCGATCCGGTTCCTTGACGCGCAGCACGAGTACGCCGATCGACACCAGCGCGAACGCGAAGAGCGTCCCGATGTTCGTCAGGTCGTAGGTCTCGGCCGCGTCGCCGACGAGCGAGGCCAGCGCGACGACGATCCCGGTGATCAGCGTGGTCGTGTAGGGGATGCGCCGCGTCGGATGGATTTTCGCGGCCCACTGCGGGAGCAGCCCGTCGCGCGCCATCGCAAAGAAGATGCGCGGCTGTCCGTACTGAAACACGAGGAGGACGGCCGTCATCGACACCGCCGCGCCGAGCGCCACGATCCAGCCCACGGTCTCGAAGCCCGCGCGCTGCAGCGCGTGCGCCAGCGGATCGGCGACGCCGAGCTCGGTGTAAGGGACCATCCCCGTGAGCACGGCGCCCACCATGATGTAGATCAGCGTGCAGATCGCCAGCCCGCCGAGGATGCCGATGGGCAGGTTCCGGTTCGGATCCCGCGTCTCCTCGGCCGCCGTCGAGATCGCATCGAAGCCGATGTAGGCGAAGAAGACGATTGCGGCGCCCTGATGGATGCCCGTGAAGCCGTTCGGCGCGAACGGATGGTAGTTGGCGAAATTGAGGTGCGTCGCGCCAACGACGATGAACAGGGTCAGCGCCGCCAGCTTGATGACCACCATGATGTTGTTCGCGCGCGCGCTCTCTTTCGCGCCGCGAAGCAGCAGCCAGGTGATCAGCATGACGATCGCGAACGCCGGCAGGTTGAGGAGGATCGGCCATCCCGCAATATTCGGCGCGGTATCGAGAAGAGCGCGGACGTCGGGGTTCGAGCTGAGCGCGGCGGTGCGATAGCCGGTCGTCAGCCACGGGGGCAGCGTCAGGCCGATGCCGCGCGTCAGCGTCGTGAAGTAGTCACCCCACGAGATCGCGACGGCGACGTTGCCGACTGCGTACTCGAGCACGAGGTCCCAGCCGATGATCCACGCGACCAGCTCTCCGAGCGTGGCGTACGAGTACGCGTACGCGCTGCCGGCCTGCGGGATCATCGAGGCCAGTTCGGCGTAGCACAGCGCGGCCAGCGCGCACGCGCCACCGAGGAGCAGGAACGAGAAGATGAGCGCGGGGCCCGCCGCGTAGCGGACGACGTTGCCGGATGCGTCGACCTGACCGGCGGCCGCGGTGCCGATGGCGCCGAAGATACCCGCCCCGATGACGGCGCCGATCGCCAGCATGACCAGGTCGCCGGCGCCGAGCACGCGTTTGAGCCCGTCAGCGCCTTCGGGGACGAGATCGGCGATGGGTTTACGCGCGAAAAGCTGCATGAGGCAGGACGCCGCGTGCCGCGACATCGAGACGATACACGGTATCGCTCGAGGCGACAACCAGCCCGCCCCGCGGATCGAACGCCAGGCCGATCAGCGCACCCCCCGACAGGACGCACTCCTTGGCGCCCGGACGCTCGGGCCGCAATCGGTACAGCGCGCTGTCGCCCGCCACGGCATCCACGACGTACAGGTTCCCGTCGGCGTCGAACGCCAGCCCCTGCGGACGGCCGAAACCGCCGCAGAACACCTCGACGTGACCGTCGAGCGAGACGCGGTAGACGACGTCCTGCGACGCGAGCGTCGGCGCGCAGACATACAGCAGGCCGTCGGGACCGAACGCGAGATGAAATGCGGCGACGCTCGGGGGAATGCTCGCGACGAGCGACGTGCGTCCCTCGGTGACGCGCAGAATCGAGCCGGACCGATCGCCGACGAACAACTCGCCGTCCGGGCCGAACGCGATGCCGCACGCGACGCCGAGGTCGGTCGCGAACGTCGAGACGGACCCATCGCGGCCGATCTTGTGCACGTTGCCGTCGAACCGGCTCGACACGTACAGCACGTCGTTGGCGTCGACCGCCATCGACGTCGGGTTCGGCAGGCCGACGACGAACGGTTCCCGCGACCCGTCGCGCCGGACGATGTAGATGGAGACCGCGCTTTCCTGCCCGCGCGACCCGCTGAACGTGACGTACAGATTGCCGTCGGAGTCGAACGCCGGGTTGTCCACGAGGTGGAGCCCCGTCGCGATGGGGGCCCCGATCTCCACGTACGCGGTTTCGCCGGGCGCCGCGCTGACGCGGACCGGTGTGTGACCGCCATCGAGACCCGCCGGCACCAGAGCCGTCAGCAGCCGACGGGACGCGTGGGCCAGTTTGGCCTGGACGCCGCCCAGCCGGACGTCGGGCGGCTGCGGCTCGAGGCCGAAGCCGTCGCCGGCAATGGTCACCCGTCCCCCCTCCACGGCCCAGAGCGGACGCACCGCGGTGATGCGGGGAGTCGTCGTCGCGGATCTCATGACGTTCGTCGAGCGGCGGATTCGAGGGGATGCAGGGGTGGACGCCGGAGAGTCCGGCGACAGTCCGGCTAAAGCCTGGCTAAAGCCGGACACTACATCACGTCTCGTCGAGCTCCATGTTCCAGTAGAAGTAGTCCCGCCAGTTCTCCGGCGCGTTGCGCACGCTGATGGTAATCCGGATAGCCGGCGCCCGATCCGGCCGCCGCGGTACCCGAATCAGGTGCATGCCGGCTTCGGACGGCGTGCGGCCGCCCTTCTTCCGGTTGCAGCTGATGCAGCAGGTGACGATATTCTCCCAGTCCTTGCGGCCGCCCTGGGCGACCGGCACCACATGATCGAAGGTCAGCTCGGCGGTTGGAAACGCCTCGCCGCAGTACTGGCACGAGTGGTCGTCGCGCGCGTAGATGTTCGCCCGCGAGAACGGCACGTAGTCGATGTTCCGCTTGATCTTGACGTAACGCAGCAGCCGGATCACCGACGGGAGCTTGAAGCTGAAGGACACCGACCGGATTTCGCGGTCGTACGAAGAAATAACCTCGACCTTCCCCTGGCACCAAAGCGTGATGGCCTTCTGCCAGTGGACGACCTTGAGGGGCTCGTACGTGGCGTTCAAGAGCAGCGTCTGCTCCATAAAGTCTCAGTCATTTTGACCGATTGAGGCCCGATCTGTCAAGCGGCCGAGGCTCGTAACAGGATTGTTTCCAGAGGCTTAGCGCCTGCTGGACGCGTCGGAGGGCGGACCCCGCGACCTCGATCCAGGACTCGATGACGACCCGTCGAGTGGCCGATAATTGGAAAACATCGGAATGTTCAAGACCGGCACATTTCTGATCCTTCTGGCGTCAGTGTTTGCCGTCGGCTGCGCATCGACCGGCGCCGTGCCGAGGCCGTTTCCCACCGCGGGCGGACCAACGGCGGCGCCACCGCCCCGGCCGGTCGGCACCTCCGGCACGACCGTGGCGTCCGACGGCTACTCCATCGCGGGCACGGCTCTGTCGTTCCGCGGCGTGCCTTATCGCAACGGCGGGCGCGATCCGTCGGGGTTCGATTGCAGCGGGTTCATCTGGTACGTGTTCGCGCAGCACGGCGTCCACGTGCCGCGGACGGTTGGGGATCAGTTCCGGGAAGGGACGTCCGTCAATCCTGACGCCCTGGAGGCCGGCGATCTCGTGTTCTTCGCGACGGAAACGCCCGGCGCGTCGCACGTCGGCATGTCGATCGGCGGCAACGAATTCGTGCACGCGCCCAGCTCGCGGGGCGAAGTGCGCGTCGAGCGACTGAGCTCGAGCTACTGGTCCTCGCGCTTCGTGGGCGCGAAGCGAATCAAAACGAATTGAGCGTGGAGCTGGCGAGCTGGCAGTCGTCGATGGGCGGCGGAGCCGGTCGTCTCCGCTCGAGACCCTTCCAGCTCACGCGCGTCGTCCGCCGCTCCGCAAACTGGCGGACGTGCAGGTCGGCTTCCGTGTAGAGGACCGGCTGCGTCAGCGGCTTGAGCGGTTCGACACGAACGGCGAGATCGGCCGACGGGATGTCGAGCCGCTCCATGTATCGCTGCGGGAACGACGGAAAATTCCTGAACGTCGTCGCCACCACGCCGTCGTGGCGGTCGATCAGCCCGCCGAAGTCATCCTGGAGAAAGTCGTACATCGCCGGGTCGGGCCCGGACGCGAGGTACGCCTTGACCATCTCGGAGACCTGCTCGTAGAACTGCGGCCCGTGCGATCGCATCGAGTCGCCGCCGTCCGCGCGGACGAAGCGGCGGATGCCCGTCTCTTCGGGATCGATGTGATACAGCTCGTGCACGACGGTGTCGAGCTTCGCGATCCAGCCGGGCGCGCCGGGATACAAATGCGCTTTGCGCGACCGCTCCAGCGTCTGCTCGCAGAATCGGGGAAGGACGAACGAGATGAGGTACTTGATCGGGGTGCCGCCGAGGCGGACGATCGGGGACTTCGTGACGAACCACTCGGATCGTCGAGTCAGCTCACCCGTGGTGCGATCGCGCCAGAAGAAGTAGCCCGGCTCGCTTTCCGGCAGCGTCAGGCAGTGGCACGTCGCAAATGCTCCCTCGGCATCCGCGCGACCGAACCGCGCAAAGACAAGCACTTCCGACAGGTCGATGAAAGACAGCAGCGGCGTCCGACGAATGACGTCCTGCATCAGGAGCGCAATGCGCTCGGTGTAGTTGATCATACTGACACACGCCAGCCGGAGGCACACGCTCGCTCCGGGCACGCGTCCCAAGATGCATCAACGGGAGCTGTGATGCTGTGTGCGACGACTATAAAGACACGAGCCGCATGCTGTCAAGGTGAACAGCAGCCCAGACTTACGGCCGAGTTGCGGATCTGTAAGAAGGTCGCGACGAGGCAGACTTATGCACCGCCGGAGGCTCCGCCAGGGGGCTTCACAGGCGCGACGGGCGGCGTCACCTGGCCCGGCAATACGGCGGGAACGCCTTCGGTGGGCGGCAGTCCGGGATCGAGCCCGGGCGGAGGCTCGGCGATCACCGGCGGCGCCGGCGCGCCGCCCATGCGCCGGTAGATCATTTCCTGGCGCCTGCGCAGCCGCGCGGTCGGATGCCCCGGATCCAGCAGGCGCGGGTTGACGATCGCCGCGGCGAGCAGCGCGGATTCGTGCTGCGACAAGCTCCGCCGCGGACTTCCCGAAATACGTCCGCGCTGCCGCCTCCGCGCCGTAGATCCCGTTGCCCCACTCGATCACGTTCAGGTACAGCTCCAGGATCCGCTGCTTGGTGAGCTCTGCTTCGAGACGACGAGCGATCAGCAGCTCGCGGACCTTGCGCGCAGGATTCTTCGATGGCGAGAGGTAGAGATTCTTGGCGAGCTGCTGCGTGATCGTGCTCGCGCCGCGCGCGAACTCCATCCGCTCGAGGTTCACTTCCATCGATTCCTTGATCTGCTTGAAGTCCACGCCCTCGTGCTGCCAGAACGCACTGTCTTCCGCCACGAGCACGGCGCTGATCAGATTTGGCGAGATCCGCGCGTACTTCACCCATCGCTGCACGCGGCGCGGCTCTTCGCTTTTCTCGATAGCCTGCTGGCGCGCAGCTCGATGAATGCAGTCGTCCTCGGATTCTCGGTGCGCAGAACCCGGACGTCAGGAAGGGTGAGGTAGATGTACGCGGCGCACGCGAACAGAGCGGCGAGGAGCGCGAGGACTGCCCGCCCCAGCATGCGCATGCCCTTGCGGCGCATGCTCCATTATATCGGCCGCTTACCCTTCGACGACGACTTTGATGCGATCGCCGGAGCGCGGCTGCTGGCTCGGCTCGTAGTCGTTCATGATGGCCAGCGTAGATGGCTTGACGATCCCGCCGGTTCGCTGCGCGATCGACTGCCAGGTGTCGGAGCCGCGGACGACGTAGATGTCGACGCGGTTGGGACGAATGGCAGCCGCTTCTGCCGGGCTCAGGCGACGGAACGATCCAATCGTGCGGTTGAACTCACGCTCGACCGACTGGTACTGACTGGACGGCGCGATGCCGGCGAGCATGTACACGTTGCGCTCGTGAACGATGTACGCCGCCTGTGCCACGGTGTTGCCGAGACCCTGCATGCTGCCCTGCCACCGGCCGACGTAAGCGTCGCTGCCGTTGATCCGCGTCCGCTCGCCATCGAGCTGACGGAAGCCGGCGCCGGCCATGCTGTTCTGCGCGATGTCTTCAATCGATCCCCGTCCGTTCTGCACGAGCTGAAGCAGGACGTAGTTCTCGCGGCTCGGCGCCTGCGCGGCGACTTGCGTCTTCGTATTCTGCACGTCCCAGCCCGCTGGAAACGTCAGGGCGAGGCGGAGGTCGGGATGCAGGAACGCGTTGCCGCGCACGATCCCTTCGCTCGGGTTGTCGCCGTAGATCATGCCGTCGATGCGATTGAGGTACCCGGCCTCGTCCACGATCGGCTGCCGTCCGAGATTCACCGACGCCTGCTGGATGCTGGTCTGCACGTGCTCGACTCGGTCGGCGGGCGCGGGATGCGTGGAGAGCCAGTTCGGCACGCCCTTCCGGCTGCCGTTGGCCTCGTCCAGTCTGGACAGCGTCTCCAGCATGCCTGCGACCCCGGCGGGATCCCATCCCGTGCGCGCCGCGTATTCCACGCCGAGCCGGTCGGCCTGCAGCTCGTCGTCGCGTCCGTGCTTCAGGAACATGACGCTCAGCGCCGTTTCGCTCAGGCCCTGAAACGGCCGCGCCTCCGGCACGAAGATGGAGAGCAGCGTCAGCCCGACGCCGGCGCTCGTCGCCTTCGTGTACTGCTGCGCGGAGTGGCGCGCCGTGACGTGGCCGATCTCGTGCCCCAGGACGCCGGCGAGCTGCGCCTCGTTGTCGAGAAACGGCATGATGCCGCGCGTCAGGTAGATGTATCCGCCGGGCAGCGCGAACGCGTTCACCGCGGGCACGTCGACGATCGTGAAGTGCCACGGGAGGTTCGGGCGCTGCGAGGCGTGCGCGAGGCGCATGCCGACGCTCTCGACGTAACGCTGAAGATTCGGGTCGGAGTAGACGCCCATCTCGCGCCGGACTTCGGCGTCCAGCTGCTGGCCGAGCTGAATCTCCTGCGCTTCGCTCATCAGCGAGAACTCCCGCTGACCTGTCGCCGGATTCGTCGCGCACGCAGCAAGCAGCGCGATAGCGGGCATCAGCGGCAGAATGCGGCGAACGCTCGTGGTGCTCATGCGCCCCGATTGTGCAACGGATGTACCAGAGGGTCGTGCCTCTAAGTGCTTGACTGGAAAGGAGTCGCGGGAACGGCGGAGTTACCGCCAGTGTCCTCAGTGGGCAGCAGCGGCCTCTGCCGCGGTGACCACTTCGCCACTCGGCGGTGCGTTGTAGCCTGACGCGCGCAGGACGCGTTCGAGCGACGTGAGGAACAGCAGCACGTTGGAGAGCGTCGAGCCGGCACCCATCAGGCCCACGCGCCAGATGCGTCCGGCGAGCGGTCCGAGGCCGGCGCCAACTTCGATGTTGAAGTCGGCGAGTAACTGACGACGCACCGCGGCTTCGTCGACGCCGTCCGGCACGCGCACGGCGTTCAGCGTCCAGAGCCGCTCGCCTTCAGGCGGGAGCAGTGAGAGGCCCATCGCGTCGAGACCGGCGGCGAGCGCGAGGTGATTCCGTTGATGCCGGGTCCAGCGCGCCTCGAGACCTTCTTCTTCGACGATCGCCAGTGCTTCGCGCAGCGCGTACATCAACGGCGCGGACAGCGTGTGGTGATACTTCCGGCGCACCCAGTAGTCCTCGAGCAGCGCGAGATCGAGATAGAAGCTGCGCGATGGCACGCGCGCGGCCAGGGCACGACTGGAGAACGTCAGCGGAGCGAGACCCGATGGCGCGCCGAGACCCTTCTGCGAGCAGCTGTAGCACGCGTCCACGCCCCACTCGTGCGTCGTGAGCGGCATCCCGCCGAGCGACGTCACGGCGTCGGCGACCGTCAGCGCGCCGGCGCCCGCGGCGAGCTTCGCGATCTCCGGAAGCGGGTTGAGTACACCGGTGGACGTTTCAGCATGGACGACGGCGACGATGTCGACGGGACTGGCCGCGAGCGCGCGCCGGACGGCGGCCGGATCGCACGCCCTGCCCCACTCGACATCCAGGCGCGAGACCGTCGCGCCGTAGCGCTCGAAGATCTGCGCGAGCCGATCGCCGAAGTAGCCGGTCACGATCGCGAGGACGCGTGTGCCCGGCGCGGTCAGATTCGCCACGGCCGCTTCCATGCCGGACGTGCCCGTGCCCGAGATCGCCAGGTTGAGCGAGCCCGGTCCCGCGCCGAAGCTCCACTCCAACCGCCGCCGCACATCGTCCAGGATCGCCATCATGTCGGGATCGAGATGGCTGAGAACCGGCGAGCCCATCGCCTGCATGACGCGCGGCGACACCGGGCTGGGTCCGGGACCGAGGAGCAGACGTTCGGGAATCCTGGTGGTCATACGGAGACTGCCTGCAGTGAAACGAGCTCCGCGCGAATCTGCGCGATGGCGTCGGGCGGCAGGGCCAGGAGCGGAGGCCGTGGTGCCCCGCCGGTGAACCCTGCCAGATCCATCGCGGCCTTCAGTCCGGGAACGCCGAAGCCGGTCGTCACGAGCCGCGCGAGCGGCGTGATGCGGCGCTGCAGATCCAGCGCGTCCGCGTGACGGCCGGCCTGGTAGTGCTCGAGGAGCCGCACGCAGAGATCGGGGATCACGCACGCGACGGCCAGGATGGCGCCTCTTGCACCGACGCAGAATGACGGATAGACGGTCGGCGCTGAGCCGGCGATCACGGTGAACGACGTCGTCGCGGCGGCGACGTACGCCGCGACCTGCGCCGTGTCGCTGCCCTGTTTCCTTGACGCCGGCGATGTTCGGATGCTGCGCGAGGCGGCCGAGCGTCTCGGGCGTCAGGTTCACGCCCGTCACCGCCGGATAGTTGTAGAGGAGCACCGGGACCGGCGACGCGTCCGCCACCGCGGTGTAGTGACGCTCGAAGGCTTCGGGCGTCATGCGGCCCTTGTAGTACGAGGGCGTGCGCACGAGGACGAAGTCCGCGCCGAGCGACCGCCGCCCTGCGGCTCGCCGCGATGGTGGCGGGCGTCGACTCACGGCCCGTGCCGGCAATCAGCGTGCGCTCGCGCGGGAGCCGCTCGCGGGCCGCGCCGATCACCTGGTCGGATTCGTCTTCCGTCAGCAGCGGCGCTTCGCCGTTCGATCCCAGCGCGACGACGCCGCCGACGCCCGCCTGCAGCCACCGGGCGACGTTGGATGCGATCGCGCGCGCGTCCACGTCGCCGTCGCAAACGGCGTCGCCATCGGGGGGAACATGGCGTCCAGCCTCATGGACCGGAAAGCGTACCACAGCTTCGATTATTCGAAGCTGGTACGCATGCGCGGACCGGCCTGCCTGCCGCGTTGGCATCGGCCACCGAGACCGAGTACAGCTATGAGCCTTCCGCGGCGTTCAGCCTCCACGGACAGTCCAACTAACAGACCCTGCAACTGCTCGCTTGAACAGTCCTTGGTCGTAATACGGAAATCCGAAGCAACCGACCAAAATGTGGCTACTGTCGGTTCGATGTTAGAACCTGAGTCGTGCAATCCGACTTACATTCCTGTCGACAGGCTTGGAAGTGTCAGTGTTCACGAACATCGCCGTGTTCAGTCCGGCAACGGCACCCTGGCAGCGAGGTTGTATGAGAACGTACGTGATCTTCTCGGTTCGACGCTGGAGGGCAAGCATGTCCTCCCTTGGCAATCGCCCATCTGCACCGCCAGAAATGTGGGTAAGAACGATGATGAAACATGCGATCGGATTCGGTTTGGTGACGATGTTCACCGCCGAGGCGGCCGCGCAGTGCCCGATGACGATTCCAGAACTGGTCAAGGCCGCTGCTTCGGATCCGATCGAAAGGTACCGCATCCGCGATATCTTCCCGATTCCCCTTGCAGAAATTGCCGCGAAAGCAGATCTGATCGTCGAAGGACACGTGCGAAAGCTCGCGACGTACTTGTCCGACGATCAGTGCATCCTATACACCGACTACGCGGTTCTTCCGCAAGCTGTCATCGCCGGGCAGGTGCCGACGGCGAAGAGTCCAGGTCAAGCGCCAATTGTCGTTCGCATGTTTGGCGGCGAGACCAGTATCGACGGTGTGAAAGTGATAGCTCGCGACGAACAGCTGCTGCCTTTCACGGATGGGCAGCATCTCGTCTTGTTCCTCACTCGAGTCCCAAACACTGCAAAGTACGAGGTTACTCTGGGGCTCTTTGGCGCTGTCGAAGTGTCGGGTGATCGGATGAAGCGGCTTCTTCGGGCTGAGGGGATCCCCGATGAAGTCAGTGGCCGCGAAAAAACTGCCTTCATTGAGGCAGTGAAACGGCTGAAAGAGAAGTCCCTTTGACGTAGGTGAACCAAAGTGTCGATCGACGACGGTTGGATTGATTCCCTGCCTGACACGTTTCGGCAGAATGCTTATTGGCTGGGCATGGAAGGGATGACAACAGCTTAGAGAGATCGAGGGAGATAATGCGCTTCCTTACAACCGCGGAGTGTATCGAATGGTGCCGTGCACGAGGGTTTATGGGAACCGATGCTCGTCCAAGCACGGCGAGAGCCGGGATGCACAAGATTCGGGTGGATTTCAGGCAACGATGTGACCCCAATCAGGTACTGGCTGGCACAGCGCATAGTGAGTTTTGCAGAGACCGCTGACCCTGCTTTGGCCTGGTTCACAACTACTGGAGTGTGGTCCTCGCGCGAAAACCTGCATTTGTACTATCGGTTGAGGCAAAGCTACGGTGACCTTCGTCTTCTTGACGAGGCTCCAGGTCATCTTTGCCTTGGGTACGAACGTGCGGATCTCACGACCTGGGTCTTCCTTGGGCTACTGAGTGGATGGGACATGTTCTTGCTCACATCGAATGATTACGCGCGGATTTTTCTATCTCATGATGGTTGGGTCGAAGTGGCAAGTGAAGAGAGCGACAGGCTATCGGCTTTTGCCGCCGTCTGCTCTGAAAAACCGGCCGAGTAGAAGTGTCGAGCCGTCTCCGAGCAGAGCATCCGGCCATTCCGATCGACCCGCTGCCAGGAGCATGAAGCTGGCACTGACGGACACCGCGTTCACACAGGGAATCCAGCAATGTGAATGCTTCGCATACGCCCGCCGCCGGAGATCAGAAAGACAAAGGCCGCCCCACAAGCAGGCCAGCCTCGTCTTCCCTGCGTGTGATGACTTCACCGGTCGGCCGACTGGCGGGTCGTGCCGCGAACGATTAAGACGTCCACTGCCGCCAGCGGTCGATGATCTCATCGCTCTCGAGCGCGGTCGCCAGTTCGCGAATTCGCGGTTCGAGATAGGACCGGTCGAGCGGCGTCATCGCGACAGATGACGAAGGGCGCGGTGCATGCGGGCGACGCCGGTCGTGTCGATCGGTCGGGCGCGTGCCGCCGGCGGGAGGAGCTGATACAGGGCGCCGATCGAGGCCACGGCGGCCGCAGGCGTCAACATGACCGGATGCGAGGACTCCCACTCGGCAAAGCGAGCGCTTCAGCCCGCGCACGCAGCACAGTCGCCAGAGCGCTCGAACGCGTCATGCCTTCCACTTGTACCAGCCCGTCGTGAAACGCGGGCTGTCAGAACAACCCCAAGAAAAGATTCGAAGCTGTCTCATGAACCTGCTGTTCGTTCCACGGTGCGAGCGAGCATCGCGCCCGCCTCCGCGCCGAAGGCGCTACGGCGAGGTCTCGCCGGAGCATTAGCGTAGGCGGAAGCGAGCCACGCGACCGGAGCGCGCCGGCGCCCTTCGACTTCGCTCAGGGCGTGGTGAGCATAGTCGAACCACGAAGCGGCGCGCGACCCTTCGACAGGCTCAGGGTCGCCCTGAGCGACGTCGAAGGGCGAGAGAGCGTGTGGGGGAGTCCGAGGGGCAAAGCCCCTCGGATTGAAAGACGAAGGCCGGCCCCACCAGCAGGCCGGCCTCGTCTTCCCGTCAACTCGCGACCCGCCCTCGCCAAGGCCGACGGCGCGTCGCGCTCTCTCCATCCCGACGATCAGGACTCAGGACTCAGGGTCGCGAGAGGCCTCGCGAAGGGCCGCTTATACGCATGCCGGAGCCCTGAGTCCAGAGTCCTGACCGATCCCCAATCCTAGTGAATGCTCGTGCTCATCAACGACCGCGCCCGCCGCCAGTCGTCGTCGAGCAGCGTCCACAAGATCTGATCCAGGTACTCCCCGTTCCTCAGGAACGACTTGCGCAGCACACCCTCCTGCGCGGCGCCGATCTTCCGCAGCGCCCCGTTGCCGCGTCCGTTCGCCACCGCGGCGCGAGCCTCGAGCCGGCGCACGCCCACGACGTCGAACGTGAAGTCCACGACGAGCGCCGCCCCGTCCTGGAACAATCCGGTGCCCCAGAACGACGACCCGAGCGCAAAGCCCCACTCCGCAGTCGTGAAACCCGGATCGAGCTGGCGCACCTGGAAGATCCCGATGGCGCTGTCCATGCCGTGCGGCACGACCGCAAAGCAGATGTAGTGGCCCGCCGCGCGCTCGCGGTGCGTCCACGCGATGAACCGCTCGAAGCCCTCGACCGTGGTCGGCGGCGGCGAAATGAACCGCGACACTTCATCGGTCGACAGCATCGTCAGCAGCGACGCCGCATCGGAGAGCCGCAGCTCCCGCAACGTGGCCAGCGTCCCGGTCAACACCGGCAGGGACTGCCGCCAATCACTTGTCGTCACCGACTGCGCGGCCGTGATGACTGCCTGCACGTCAACCACCTCTTGCGCGTCGCGGAAAGGCATCTTCTCCATTAGAGACCCCCTTCCGTCGACCCGGCGGGTGACCCGGCGCCAGGCGGACTTGGCGGCGGCGGTGGCAGGAACAGATCTTCGAGCGGGACGGCGTCGTAGTTCACCGGATCCGTCATCGGATCGTCGAACAGCTCGCAGTCCTCACCGTTGCTGCCCCACGTGACGTCCTCGCCCTCGTCGAACGACGTGCCCCACACGATCTCCTCGAGCGTGGCAGCCGTCCCCCAAACGATGTTCTCGTCGTCGAAGTTGGTGCCCCAGACGATGTTCTCACCATCGTCCGTGGTGCCCCACACGATGTTGTAGAGGCTCATCGCCGTGCCCCAGACGATGTTCTCGCAATCGTCGTTGCCGCACGTCGTGCCCCACACGATGTTCTTGACGCTCGCCACGGTGCCCCACACGATGTTCTCGCCGGCGTCCATGATCGTGCCCCACACGATGTTCTCGCCGTGGCTGTCGAGCGTGCCCCAGACGATGTTCTCGCCCAGGACGTCCATCGTGCCCCACACGATGTTCTCGCAGTCCTCATCGCCGCAGAGCGTGCCCCAGACGATGTTCTCGCCCACCTGGTCGACCATCGTGCCCCACACGATGTTCTGCTTCCAGGCGTTCGCGCTGGGCTTGATCACCCCGCCGCGCAGACGATGGCTGCCCCAGATGATCTGCTTGCTCCACATCCAGGAGTTGGGATAGCGATCGCCGGCGTGCGCGGTCTTGAAGAACCGCGCCAGACTGCACGGCGCCCTCTGCGTTCAGGAAGCCCGCTCCCTGCGTCAGCGCGTCGTAGTTCCGGTTCTGCGACGTGTACTGAAGGATGGCCTTGACCAGGTTCGGCGTCAGCGTTCGGGTTCGCCTGAAGCATCAGCGCGACCGTGCCGCTGACGACCGGCGCCGCCATGCTCGTGCCGCTCAGGCTCAGGTACGGCTTGTTGGCCGTGGTCCGCGTGCCATTGAGCAGGTATGCCGCCTTGGTCAGGTAGAACTCGCTGGTCGGGTTGGCGAGCGAGACGATGCCGGTGCCCGGCGCCACGACGTCCGGCTTGGCGTCGAAGTCGACGGCCGTCGGCCCGCGCGAGCTGTACGGCGCGATCTTGTCGTCCCAGCGCGTAGACCGTGCCCTGGTGGCTGTACGCACCGACGGTGAGCACCCACGGCGCGTTGCCGGGCGCGGTGATCGCATCCGTACTGAGTCTTGCCGTTGGCCGTTCTTGCCCGATGTTGCCCGCGGCGGTCACGACGACGATGCCGGCGTCGACCGCGCGCTTGGCGGCGAGCGTCAGCGGATCCGTGTAGTAGGACTCGGTGACCGTCGCGCCGACCGACAGGTTGATGACGCGGATGTTGTGGGCCGTGCGATTGGTCGACCGCCCACTCGAACGCGGCGATGACGTCGCTGATGACGCCGCGGCCCTGCTCGTCGAGCACCTTCAGGCTCGACCAGGTGCGCGCCGGGAGCGATGCCCGCGCGCGCGCCATACGAGTCGTAGCCGTTGCCGGCGATGATGCCCGGCGACGTGCGTGCCGTGCCCGTTGTCGTCGTACGGCGTCGGGGCTGTCGTTGACGAAGTCCACGAACGCCGTCACGCGCTGGCCGTTGACCACGCGGACCTTCGTCGAGCTGCCCTGGTAGGTCAGGTCGTCGTGCCAGTGCGCCACGCCGGAGTCGATCACCGCGACGCCGACGCCGGCGCCGTCGTAGCCGTATTGCTGCTGCACGGCGCGCGCGCCGACACTGACCGCCGCGCGGTTCATGTGCCCGGAGATGGGGCGATCGAAGTGGATGCTCAACACCTCGGAGCGCTCGGAGATCCGCTTGATCACGCGGTTCGGCAGCTCGACCGCCATGCCGTCGACCAGCTTGAGCCGTCGGCCGAGACGTCCACCGAGCTTCCGGACTTCGTCAGCAGCATTGGCTTCCTGGCCGGGCTTGACCGTGATGATCACGCGCGTGGTCCCGAGCAACCGGCTGGCGCGCGACCTGACATCCTCGTCGAATTTGTCACGGTTCTGGTAGCGCTGGCTTCGGTTCGATTTGCCGTTCTTGCCGGAGCCGCCAGACTCCGCCGAGACCGGGACCGCCATCGCCAGCAGGCCCACCAGGACGAGCACCGGAGTGACCCATGCCGTAAAAGTTGAACGCGAACGGACACGCATCTGATTCTGTCCTTCCAAAACCTTCCGCGCCGCGGAAGTGGTCATGATCGGTATCTGTCTCTGTATGGATTCCATCAGTGGATAGCGGAGCCCCAGACAGCTTTCGCCTGGCGCCACTCCTCCCTGACAATCGACCAGAGCGCCTGGTCGAATACCCGGCCGTTGCGGACAAAACTCCGGCGCAGGACGCCTTCCCTGATGGCTCCCAGTTTCGCGAGCGCGCCGTTGCCGCGCCCGTTGGCCACCGCCGCGCGTGCTTCCAGCCGGTGCACGCCGACCGTCTCGAACGCAAAATCAATCGTCAGCCGGGCGGCCGTCGAGAACACGCCCGTGCCCCAGAAACTCTGGCCGATAGCGAATCCCCATTCGGCGGTCCCGAATGTCGGGTCGAGCTGCCGCACCTGGAAAATCCCGATCGCGGAATCCATCCCGTCCGGCACCACGGCGAAGCAGATGTAGCGGCCGGCCGCGCGCTCGCGATGCGTCCACGCGATGAACCGCTCGAACCCTTCGACGGTTGTCGGTGGCGGCGAAATGAACCGCGACACCTCTTGACTGTTCAGCAGCTCGAGCAGCACCCGGGCGTCCGATGTCTTCAGCTCCCGGAGTGAAATGCCGCCGCCCGAAAGCACGGGCAGGACCTGCCGCCAGTCCGTCATCACGCAGGGCGCTGGTGACGGTGCGCTGCGACGCGCCACCCTCACGTTCAGACCCGTTTCTTCTCTTAGGCTCGTATGCATTGGGATTCCTGCCCATCCGTCTCTCTGTCAAACGTACAGACACGCCGGGGACGCCCACAGCAGAGCAAGTGGGGGGCCACACCGGCAGGGCTAGGTTTTACGTGCCCTAACTGCTTTTAATAGAGCTATTTAGCTGGAATGAACGTGTGTGCTGCCGTGGGCGAAAACGCACACGCGTGGTCCGCTCTGGAACACACAAAGTTGTAATCGTCGCTTGAAACGTCTGTAAATGCCTGGTGAAATGATGCTTAGCGGATATGGTCCGAATCGAGACAGACGTGCAGCTCTGGAACACTGCAGGCAAAACTGGTAAACATCAATACATCAATCACTTAGGGGCTCGTGCTTCGGGAGGTGGGCGAAGCGGACGCCGCGAGGTTGACGGCGAGCACCGCCAGCACGATGGCGGCCGCCGGCGCCAGCAGCCAGGGCGCGTCGACCAGCGCGCGCCCGCTCCCCGCGTCGCGCAGCATCGCGCCCAGGCTCGAGACCGGCTCCGCGAACCCGAGCCCGACATAGGACAGGGTGACTTCGGCCAGGATGAACGCCGGGATGAGGAGCGTGGTCTGGGAGGTCAGGAACCCCTGCGCGGCAGGGAGCAGATGACGTAGCAGTACTCGCGTACGGCTGGCCCCGATGGCCCGCGCAGCTTCTGCGTACTCGCGCGTGCGCTCCGACGCGACAACGGCGCGGACGCCGCGGGCCGGAAAGGGCCACCCCACCAGCGCCAGCACGGCAACCATCGTCCAGAAGACCTGGGCGGTCGTCAGCACGAGCGGCATGGCGCCCCGCAGCGCCAGCACCACGTACACGGCGGGCAGCGCGATGATGAAGTCGGACAGGCGCATCAGCGCTTCGTCCGGCACCCCGCCGGCATAGCCGGCCAGCGCGCCCACGAGGGTCCCGATCAGCAGCGCGCCGAGCGCGGCCGTCAGGGCGACGGCAAGCGACAGGCGCGCGCCCAGCGCGAGCCGCGCGAACTGATCGCGGCCGAGCGCGTCGGTGCCGAGCGGAAACCACGGAACGCCCTCCGCCGCGCCGATCGACACACCCGTCCCATCGAAGAACCAGCGCAGCGGCAGCGGCCGGCTGCGATCCTCGGATACCGCCGCGCGAGCCGATCCTCGAGCCGCACCGGATACACGAACGGGGCTCGCCAGGTCCCGGACGCATCAATCACGCGCGGAACCATGGGCGGCGCGTAGACCATATCCGCGAACTGCTCGGCAGGATGGTTCGACGTGAGCGTCGGGCCCACGATCGCGAGCGTCACGAAGAGCACCGCAAGCACCGCCGCGGCAGCTTTCGCGGTCGATTTCACGCCGATTCCTCCACGCGTGGATCGACGAAAGCGAGCGCGACGTCCGAGATCAGGATGCCGATCGCCAGAAACATGGCGCCGGCTGCCGCGCACCCGGCCACCAGATAGAGATCGCGCGAGACCAGCGCTTCGTGCATCAGCGCGCCGAGCCCCGCCCATGACGTCACGATCTCCACGACGAACGAACCGCTCAGCACCGCGCCGATGATGACGCCGTAGATCGCGACGACCGGCTTGAGCGACAGCCGCAGCGCGTGCCGCCAGATCACGCGACGCGTCGAGCATCCGCGCGCGCGCGCCGCGCGGACGCACGGCTCCTCCAGCGCGTCGCTCATCGCCTGCGATTGCAGACGCTCGAGCGACGCCGCGAGCGGCAGCGCGAGCGCCAGCGTCGGCAGGATGAGATACCGGATCGTATCGAGCACGCCGCTGCCGCCGGAGCTGCCGGGCGATCCGCCGACGGGCAGCCATCGCGTGCGCGACGCGAGGTACAGCAGCACGAACGACGTCACCAGCGGCGGAACGGAGACGATCAGGATCGATCCCCCGCGCGCCAGCGCGGCGAGCCACGAGCGGCGGCTGCCGGTGAAGATGCCTGCCGGAATGCCGATCAGCGTGGCCACGAGCAGCGCGCTGACGCCGAGCTGCGCGGTCCGCACCGCGCGTTCGGCGACGAGCTCGCTGACGGGCCGCCCGTATTTCAGCGATTCACCCAGATCGAGGCGGATGGCGCGCCCCAGCCACGAGGCGTACTGAAGCACGACGGGACGATCGAGCCCCAGGCGATGACGCTCGGCGGCTGCTGCGGCGGGATCGAGCTCGAAGCCCGACAAGTAGTCGCCCGGCGCCGCCTGCACCAGGAGGAGCGCCGCGGACGACACGACGAAGACGAGGAGCACGGCCAGCAGCGCGCGTCGAGCGAGATACCTGAGCAGACCGGGGTGCACGTCGAACTTGTCGGCTCCAGCGGGCACGCACCTTACGCGGCCGGGTTCAGCGCCTGGCCTCCGAGGATGCCAGGGTATCCGCGCTCCAGAGCAGCTGCGGAACCTGCGGTGCGGGCGTGGGATTGAGCACCTTCGTCGAGGTGGCCACGACGATGCGCGGCGCGACGAAATAGATCAACGGCAGCTCCTCGGCGAGGATGCGCTGGACCTCGAGAAAGGCCGTCTGCCGGCGCGCCAGATCCGCGGCGCCGGCCTGCTCGCGCATCAGGTCGTCGATGCGACGTTCCCAGCCGGTCGCCGGTGTCGGCTGGCTCGGGTTCCAGAAGTGGAAGCCGCCGGAGCTGAACCAGAACTCCGGGTTGAGCGCGGGCTCCGTGGAGCTCGCCTGTACGCCGAAGTACATCGCCTCGTAGTCGCCGGCGCTCCAGCGTTGAAACAGGCCGTTCGGGTCGAGCGGCACGATGTCGACGCCGACGCCGAGCTGGCGAAGCTGTTCCTGAATCATGGCCGAGACGCGCTCGCGCAGGTGCCCCGCCTGCGTCATCACCGAGAACCGCACCGGCGCACCCGACGCATCGTCCAGCATCTTGTCGCCGTTGCGGTCGGCGAGGCCGAGGCTGCCCAGCAGCTTCAGCGCGCGCTCCCGATCGACCGGCGGCGCGGCAATGTCCGGCGAGTACCACCGGCGGTTCCCCGGCGTGATGGGTCCGCCGATCGGAACGGCGGCGCCGAGATACACGGTGTTGACGATCGCCTGGCGATCGACGGCGCTCGAGATCGCCTGCCTGAACTCCTTCCGCGCCAGCCACGTCCGCTTGTCGCCGCGGCGCGACTGCCGCAGGTTGAACGCGAGGAAATCCGGATCGAGCCCGACGCTGACGTCCGTCATCTTCAGCTTCCCGGCATCCGCGAGCCGCTTGAACGCGGCGTGGTCCTGGGGGCGCAGATCGCCGTTGGCCATCAGATCGGTCTCGCCCGCTTCCAGCTTGAGCGCTTCGGTGTTCTGGTCCGGGATGACGAGCAGCGTGAGCCGGTCGAGATACGGAAGCTGGACGCCGGCGGCATCACGGCGGAAATAGTGTGGATTCCGCGCGAACCCGAGCCGCTGGCCGGCGACGTGCTCGGTCAGCACGAACGGTCCGAGACCGACGACGTCCGAGGGCGGCTTGGAGGGGACCCATTCGCCCGCGAGACGGCCGGCCGTGTACGCCGCCTCGAGCTTGTGTGCCGGAAGAACGGGCAGGTTGTCGAGCAGCCGGAGGCCGGGCGCGAACGCCGTCGGCATCTTCACGACGACCGTCATCGCGTCGGGCGCCGAGACCTCGAGCGGCTTGCCGGCGATCATCAGCGCCGACGCCTGCTGGCTCTTGATCACCGGGTCGTAGACGACGCGGAATGTGAAGAGGACGTCGGCAGACGTGAACGGCGCACCGTCGGAGAACTTGAGACCGGGACGCAGCTTCAGCGTGTAGCTCAGAGCATCGGCCGACTGGGTCCAGCTCTCGGCGAGCCAGGGCTCGAGGTCGTCCGTCGCCCGATTGACGCGCACCAGGCGCGCCTGGGTCAGGTGCGTCAGCAGATCGGTCGCGGCCGTCGACCCGCCGGCGACGAACCGGATGTACGTCGAGGGTTCCGAGCGAACGGAAGCGATCAGCGCGCCGCCGCCAGACGGCTCTCTCGAACACGCGGTGGCGGCAGCCAGGAGTAAGACAACGAGCACGCGGGAGGGACCAGCCACTCTTCAACCTCACCGGCCAATTTGTTGCCCGGTCTGAAACAGGCCGTTTTTCGCTATTTTTCGCGGGTAAGGGCTACCCGCCCCCACTCCGGGCCCGGGCAAGCCAAGTTGTTGCCTGTGTGCGGGGTTACGGCGACGGAGTGCGCGCCGCCATAGTAGTCGAACGCCCGCGCCGGCGCAACCATTCTGGACCAAAGAGTCCGTTCGTGCACGTCGAAAACCGCTCGTCGGCACGGTCCAGCTGCAATGGATGAGCGTGGCACGGTGCGTGCCTTTTGTTCAGGTAACCCTGCGAACAATTTTTCGAACGGCGGCGACCATGACCACCTATTCTGCGTCCATCACGTCCTCTGCGCGGCACGCGGCCAGGCTTGCAGGACCGAAGCTGGCCGTAGTCTCACGTTCACGGTGGGTCAGCGTCTTCAGCGTACTTGGCCTCCTCGCGTTGACGGCCGGCGCCGTGCCGGCGGACGCGGGTCCGCGACGCGCGCGTCTCTCGCGCGATCTCGAAGAGCGCATCGCCAAGCGCGTTCCCCATTCGACCAGCGTCATCGTCAAGGGCAGCGCCGAGCTGATGGACACGCTGGCGACTCGCTACGGCGGGCGCATCAAGCGCCGGCTGCCTGGCGGCGCCGTCCTGGAGCTGACGGGCGGACAGCTCGAAGGGCTCGTCGCCGATCCGGACGTCGATCAGGTCTCCGGCGATGTGCCCGTGCGCTCCACGATGGCGATCACCACGGAGGCCATCGGCGCCGACCAGGTGTGGTCTGGCGCACTCGAAGGCGTCCGCCGATATACGGGCCGCGGCGTGACGGTTGCCGTGATCGATTCGGGTGTCGACAGCATGCATCCGGACCTGCGCCAGCGCGTCATCGCGGAAGTCGACTGCACGGGATCGACGCGGCGGCGCGGCGATGTCGGGGACGACAACGGGCACGGCACGCACATCGCCGGCACGATTGCCGGGGCGGGCCGGGCCGGGTATCCGGGCGTCGCGCCGGGCGCGTCCATCGTCAGCGTCCGGGTGATGGGGCGGGACGGCTCGGGCTTCACGAGCGACGTCATCGAGGGGCTCTACTGGACGATCGCGAATCGCGATCGGTACGGCATCCGGGTCGCGGTCGTGGCGCTGGGCCACCCGGTGATGGAGAGTTACCGGACCGACCCGCTGGGCCAGGCGGTGCAGGCGGCGGCCGACGCCAACATCCTCGTCGTGGCGCCGTCGGGCAACTTCGGGATGACGTACGAGGGCGGGCCGTTCGGCGACACGCCGGCCGGCCTGCGCATCATCGGCGGCGTCGTCTCGCCGGGGAATCATCCCGCGGCTCTGACGGTTGGCGCGATTAGCACGGGCGAGACCGTGCAGCGGTCCGACGACGTGATGTTCCGGTACAGCTCGGTGGGGCCGACGATGATCGACGGGCTGCTGAAGCCGGAGGTCGTGGCGCCGGGCCATCGGATCACGGCGACGATTCCGCGGGACGCGGAGCTGGCGCGCGCGTATCCGGAGCGCGTGGTCGGGCAGGGCAACCGGACGTACATGCGGCTGAGCGGGACGAGCATGTCGGCGGCGGTGGTCGCGGGCGCGGCGGCGCTGCTGTATGAGGCGCGGCCGGGGCTGACGCCGGCGGCGGCGAAGCTGCTGCTGCAGGTGAGCGCGTCGCGGGTGGCGGGAGCGGGCGTGAACGAGGCGGGTGCGGGGAGCGTGAACATCGCGGCGGCGGTGGCGCTGGCGACGGGGCATGGGGATACGGCGCGGACGACGACGATCGCCGACGAGGCTCAGTCGCTCTCGCTCTTCGGCTCCCGACACACGCCCGACAGAACGGTGTTGATTCCACTCAACTCCGCCGCAGCGGCCGTTTGGACGGGCTTCTTGCCGGTTGATTTCGCGGTTCCAGCGGGCTCGGACAATGCCCCGGCCTGGACGAATTCCATTGCCTGGACCGATTCCATTGCCTGGACTGATTCCATCGCCTGGACCGATTCGATCGCCTGGACTGACTCCATCGCTTGGACCGATTCCATCGCTTGGACCGATTCCATCGCTTGGACCGATTCCATCGCCTGGACCGATTCCATCGCCTGGACCGATTCCATCGCCTGGACCGATTCCATCGCCTGGACTGATTCCATCGCCTGGACTGATTCGATTGCTTGGACTGATTCGATTGCTTGGACTGACTCAATCGCCTGGACAAACAGCGTCGCGGTAGGTCATCCACAGTTGCACTAGCTATTGAATGACTACTTACTGGTTGGCATCTCAGACTCGGAGGCTACAATGCGCGTTATCGTCTGGACCGACTAAGCACGCCGAACTTGATGGCTCAAGGCCACGGCAGAACACCCCGTGGCCTTCCTAGTCTAGTATGGCGCCTCCCAAGCAGTACGCCACTCTGTCGACTGCAAGTCAGGTGTATATCGCCGTAGTGGTTTGTGCTGGAGCTCTGACTATCCTCCAGTCGTTTTACGGCCTCGTCAACCAAAATCCAGGCTGGCGCTGGATCGTCCTGGCGGTTCTAACCCTTCTAAGCGGGTCGGCTACTCTTCGCCTGCCTTCTCTGCCCGCGACGATTTCCGTGTCTGAAACGTTCATCTTCACGTCTGTCCTCCTCTTTGGCGCTTCAGCAGGAACACTAACCGTCGCACTTGATGCTCTCGTCATTTCCTTCTGGTCCTATCGGCGCGGCGATCCCCTCTTCAAGATTGTGTTCAATCTTTTCGCGCTACCCTTGGCTATTTGGCTGGCTGCCCATCTTTTCTTTGCGCTACCCGAGGTGCAACCCCTCTGGCAGCAGCCAGTCCCTCTGTTCGGAAACCCCAAACTTGATGTTTCCGAAATCCTCTTGCCACTTGCTCTTCTGGCGAGCGTCTACTTTCTGCTCAATAGCGGCGTTATAACCATTGCCATTGCGTTAGAAAAGGGGGTGCGACCGCTTCCAATTTGGCGCGAACATTTCGCACTTCTATCCCTAAACTACTTCGGTGGGGCCTCAGTGGCTGCGCTTCTTGTCAACTACTCGCGTGACGTGAATTTCAAGCAGCTGGTGTTGATGGTGCCGCTGCTCGTCGTCACGTACCTAACTTTTCGCTGGCAGATCGGTCGACTCGTGTTAGCACATCGTCATCTCACCGCGCTGAACAACCTCTACATGTCTACCATTGAGACTCTGGCCATGGCCATTGACGCCAAAGACCAGATTACTCACGGTCACATCCGCCGTGTACAGCTGTACGCCGTCGGCCTAGCTAAGCGCGTGGGAATCGAGGATCAATCGCTAATCAAAGCGATCGAAGCGGCGGCACTATTGCACGACATGGGCAAGTTGGCCGTGCCTGAATACATTCTCAATAAGCCTGGACCACTAACGCCGGCAGAATTTGAGAAAATGAAGCTGCACGCAAGCGTCGGTGCTGACATCTTGTCCGCAATCGACTTCCCCTACCCCGTAGTGCCTATGGTCAGGCACCACCACGAGAACTGGGACGGTTCTGGCTACCCTGATGGCCTTGTCGGCACGAACATCCCAATCGGTGCCCGAATTCTCTCTGTAGTCGACTGTTTCGACGCGCTCACATCTGATAGACCCTATCGACCTCGACTGCCGGACCGCGAGGCCCTTCGAATACTCGTCGAGCGTCGCGGTTCCATGTACGACCTGACGATCGTTGATACTTTCCTGGAAGTGCACGCAGACATAGCGCCGCGCATGACAAGCAGCGTCGCTGCGGTTCCCTTGCGCGCGATTAGTGACGCTGGCATCCCAACCGTGGCTTCCCGACTTGAATCTGCGCCGCTCGAAGAAATATCAGCAAGTGCAGAGGAAATGTTGACGCTCTTTGATCTCGCTCGTGTCTTGAAAAGCCACATGAGCCTTTCAGACGCGGGCGACGTAATTGCTAAGCATCTTCGTAGGCTTGTTCCGAGTTCATTGACGGTGTTTTTCCTTTATGACATAGACATGGACGAGATAGTAGCCGCACATGCGACGGGCGACCAGGCGGCACTCGTCATAGGCCTGAGAATTGGTGTGGGGCAACGGCTGAGCGGTTGGGTTGCCGCGCATCGCCAAGTTATCCGAAACTCTGATCCGGTGTTGGACCTTGGCGAGACGGTTCGCGCAATGACGCCCAGGCCCCGAAGTTGTCTCAGTATTCCGCTGTTGGCGCAGCGAGAGCTCGTGGGTGTCTTGTCACTGTACTCAACTGTTCATGAGGCATTTTCTGAGGATCACCAGAGAATTGTGGAAGTCGTTTCGCGTCAGGTTTCGGCGATCGTGAAGAACGCGGCCGATTTCGAAGCGACCAAGCGCCAGGCACTTCGAGACCAATTGACCGGCCTACCAAACATCGAGCACTTAAGACAATTAACCTCTAGCGATACGAGCAACGAGCTTCTCGGCGATGCCTTCTCACTTGTTGTCGTTGATGTCGACAATTTAGCCCAGATTAATGAGCAGTACGGGCATAGTGCTGGCGATCGGATCCTGGGCCGGCTCGTTAGAGCGATACGTCGGAGCCTGCGAGCAGCAGACTTTCTCTTTCGATATCGCGACGACGAGTTCGTCGTCGTTCTATTTCACACGGACTATCCTACTTGTCTAGGTGTCGTGCGACTGATTAAGGAGTCGCTGCGCCGTGATGCAGCTGCCCATGAAGCTGAAACGTTCGCAGTTACCATAGCGGTCTCGGTTGCCCCCATTGACGGACAGTCGATTGACGAGCTGATCAACGTGGCAACACGGCGTCTGATTCGAGACCCGCGTCCGGGAGGTTCGGACGAACCAAACCCCGAAGCCATCCACTAGGCCGACCACGAACGACAGTGATCATCACGACCCTTTCACCATCTTTTCTATTTCTCGAAAGCAACCTACGCGAAGGTCGCTTCGGTCGGGCCTTTATGGAGCTAGATGCGCGTCGGCGTGAATTCGAAAATAGACACAAGGAGGAGTACGAACTACTGCGCGGAGAGCTTTGTCTCGAGATCGGCCGGACCGAGGAGGCCGTTGTTCTCGCGCGGAACTGTTTGAAACACCCCTCCAAGGGGCCGGAAATCATTGCAAGAGCTCAGCGTGTCCTGGGGATCGCTGCGTTCTACACGGGAGACGTCGCGGAGAGTCTGTCCTGCCTCCAGACGGCGATCGAGACGAGCGACAGGTGTGAGTCTAAGGTTCTCAAAGCTCAAGTTGAACTTCACGATTGTGCGATTCGACTCGGCATTCAGCCCATTGAGAATGTGCTCACACGTTTGCGCGAGGTGCGACGATCGGTTATCCGTGCGGGGAACGCACAGCTGCTTGCACTATTGCGCATTACTGTAGCTAGAGGCGAGGCGCGTTTGTTGTCGCCCAATGAAGCACATCGTCACCATCGAGCGGCTCTCGCATTAGTCGACGCCCATCCGAATGTATGGATGGAGGGTTTGATTCATATCGACATGTGCGCGATTTCGATGCTGCTGGGGGATCTTGCCGGGAGTTTCGCCCACGCGACGAAAGCGCTCGAACTCTCAAGGGAGTCTGGCCATGCCAGAACGGATCTTGCAGCGAGGATTAACCTCTCACAGATTCTGACGTGGCAGGGGAGACTCAAAGACGCCAGAGTTCACGTGGATGAGGCACTCGGAGTTGCGGAGGGTAATACCCATCTCAAACGGAACGCCCTCGACAGCTTGGCGAATGTGTTGATTACGGGGAGACAATTCGAGGAATGTCGAAGGCTTTTTGAAGCGCTGCAAAACGAAGGCGACCAGCAATCATCGGGTCTACATTGGGATTTCGCGTCTGAGCTTCGTTCACAGGCACGACTTGCTCACATGCAGGGGCGACTGGAAGACGAACGAGGGCTCTTGGACCACGCTGTGAGCATCGCTCAAGCGGGGGGCGATCAAACACTAGTGCGGAGGATAAGGGTGGCACGAGCCCATTGTCTGGGATTACTGGGCCGTGCACTCGACGCAATACCTGACCTTGATGAATTTCAGAAGCTGGACCCACCAGATCCGGAATCGATCAGCAGATACTATGCGGCGCTTGCCGCCGTGGGGCAAGCAGTTGGCCGCAAGCAGAAAAACGCTATACGACTGCAGCGCTCTCTTCGTATCGCGACAGAGATGGGGAACAGCGCCCTTCACGGTGAATTGAACGAGATCTACGAGAAGCAAGCTCCGGCTGACGGTGCCATGGGGGGACCCGTCCTCAACGACCTCGACTCCGCTGTCGCCCTGCTCGAGCTCGCCGGCCATCCGCATATCCTCGCCCGCGAAGCCTTCACCGTGTTCCAGGAAAGCGGCTGCGCAGAGGCCGTCGCCCTGGTGGCCACCGGGCGCGAGACCCGCATCCTCGCGGTGCACGGCTGGTCCGAGACCGAGGCGCTCCAGGCCTGCCACGCGGTCGCCAACTCGGTCCGGACCGAGTCGCCCTGCGCCGACCTGATCCCCACCGGCCAGCATCGCGACGAAACCTGGCAGATCCTGGCCCGGCCGAAGCCCGACCTGGATCACCGCTGCACCGTCGTCGCCATCCGCAAGCTGGTCGCCACCGCCCGTCACCCTCGACCGCTACCGCCGCGACGAGAAGCAGCGCGCCGCCCTCTGGCCCGCCGAGGCGCTCGAGACGACGGAGGCCTCTGGGTCTCCGAGCAGATGACCGAGCTCCTGACCGATCGCCCGGCGCATCGCCCCGACGACACCTGCCGGTCCTCCTGACCGGCGAGACCGGCACCGGCAAGGAAATGCTCGCGCGCGCCATCCACCGCGCCTCCGATCGCGCCGACGCACGCTCGCAGCCGTTCAACTGCACGGCCGTCCCGCGCGACATGCTCGAGAGCCAGCTGTTCGGCTACCGCAAGGGCGCGTTCACCGGCGCCGAGTCGTCGTTCGCCGGCGTCATCCGCGCCGCGGCCGGCGGCACGCTCTTTCTCGACGAGATCGCGAGATCGGCCTCGACCTGCAGCCCAAGCTGCTGCGCTTCCTCGAGCACCACGAGATCCACGCGCTCGGCGAGCCGCATCCGGTCAAGGTCGACGTGCGCGTCATCGCCGCGACCAACGCCGACCTCGAGACGCTCGTCGCCGAGGGCCGCTTCCGCGAGGACCTCTTCTACCGCCTCAACGTCGTCCGCCTGCGGCTGCCGCCGCTGCGCGAGCGGCGCGAGGAGATTCCGCCGCTGGTCGAGCACTACCTCGGCGTTACTCGCCGACGACCAGCACAAGGGACGCCTGACGCTCGACGACGAGACGCTCGAGTACCTGCTGCTCTATGCGTGGCCGGGGAACGTCCGGCAGCTGGTGAACGAGGTGAGCCGCATGGTCGCGATGGCCGAGCCCGACAGCGACGCTCACGCCGGCGCTGCTGTCGCCGGAGATCCAGGCGTCGCGCCGGACGATCCCGGTGCCGCCGAGCGCCGAGCCCGAGATCCGGCGTCCGGCTCGATCAGCCGCTGCCGCGATGCCGTGGAGATGCTCGAGCAGGTGATGGTGCGGCGCGCGCTCGATCGCGCGCACGGCCACGTGGAAGAAGCCGCCCGCCTGCTGGGGATTTCGCGCAAGGGACTGTTCCTCAAGCGCCGGCGCTGGGGTCTGCACCAGGCGTCGTAGCTGTCATCGATCGGTCGGACGCTACCGAGGTCGAAATCGCCGGTCAGCGCCAGTCGCCGCTCAGCACGAACGCCGCCCAATAGTAGGGCGCCAGGCGATCGTCGAGGCGCTTCACGCCGACGACGTTGAGGCCGCGTGCATCCACCTGGAGACCACGTGCACCACGTACGCGCAACATCCAGAGCTGCGCGTCACGCAGGGCCGCGAGCTTGCCGAGGTTCTTCTTCCACAGGTTCTCGTAGAACCGCTCCATGATCTCGCGCGTCGCGATGTCGTCGACCCTCCAGAGACTCGCGATCACCGTGCGTGCGCCGGCGGCGTGGAATGCGCGCTGCAGCCCCAGCAGCCCTTCGCCGCCCGCGATCTGCCCCAGTCCTGTTTCGCAGGCGGAGAGCACGGCCAGCTCGACGCTGGACAGATTGAGGGTGGCCACTTCTTCGGCCGTCAGAATGCCGTCGTCCTCCGGCATGGGCGCATTCGCGCCGGCGAGCACGAGCCCTGCAAGCAGTCCGGGATGATAACCAGCGATCGACTGATTACCACGCAATTCCATGCTGGCCAGGCCCGGCTGCGTGCTGCGCTGAAGCGCTGACGCGAATCGTTCGGCCGCGAAGAACCCGTGCGTCGCGAGATGCAGGTACATATGACGAGCGGCCTCCCGACGGACGGTGTCCTCCGTGGCCAGCGGTCCGCTCAGCGTCCTCATTCCGGCATCGCCGAACGTCTCGCGATACAACCGCTCGATTGTGGCCAGCTCGCCGCGGGTCCCGTCGAGCGGTTCGAACCTCGTCGACTCGTCTCGGGGCGCGCGGTGCGACGGGGATGCGCTCGGCGTCGATGGTCCCCTGTCGCGGCGGTCGTAATTGACGTCGCCGAGCACCAGCATCCTGCCCTCGGGCCTTGCCCGAGCGGCCAGCAGCGCCGGCAGCATCTGGGCAGCGGGAACAGTGGCGATCGGCCACTCCTCCAGCAGATACGTTCCCGTTCGTCGACCGGGCAGCGCCGCGATCGGAAACTGACTCAGCGCCCCGTCCGGTGAGAGCAGCACCTGCGTCGGTCTCGTGCCATCGAACGCGGCCTCGATGGGTTCCCAGATCTTCGACCGCAGTGTCCGTCCCGCGCGCCTGGCCTGGTCGGTGGCCCCAAAGCCCTGACGCCACGCGGCGATCGCGTCTGCGATTGGCGCGGCCGGCCCCAGGTCGATCGTCCGGACAGCCCCCTTCGCACGAACGACGAATGCGACGAGACGGGGATCCTTTTCAGGCCCGCCAGGTGTCTTGTTCGTGGCGCCCCGCCCTGAGCGCTCCATCGACGGGGTGGCGCTCTGGCCGTACTGCAGAACGTCGATCAGGACGGTATCCTCGGGCAGCGCGCGCCGGACAGCCTCGGCGGTTGGCTCCGCCATCGCCTGCTGGAAGCCCGCGCTCTTCCGCGCCAGATCCGCCTCGAGCCGTTCCTTCCGCTCGGAGAGCTCGGCCACTTGGCGGCGCCACACCTCGGTCTTGTCCGGATCGGGAGCTCCGAACGCGAGCAGCGCCAGTTGCGATGCCGCGGATTGCAGCTCGACAAAGATGCCCTGCACGTGTGGGTCGTCGCTGATGGCGCGCTGCGCCCGGCGGCGCGCAAGAATGGCGCCTTTCCACGCGACGACATGCTCCCAGGCGAGGCCTTCGGAGCGATGGGTGCGCACCACGAAGGCAACATAGCTGTCGAGATGGTGTCGCACCTGCTTTGCCATGCCGAGCTGCTGGCGCTCGGACTGCACGACCGACGTCAGTTCGAGATGCTTGACTGTGATCGCGAGAGACTGCTGATAGTACGGCTCCGCCCGTGCGTCATCGCCGAGCGCAACGTACAGATCGCCGAGCTCGTTGAGGCTGAGCGCGGTGTACGGGTGCTCGGCACCAAGAACCTGCTGGCGAATGGTGAGGGCCTCTCGGTAGAGCGGCTCGGCACGCCCATAGTCGCGAAGCGACTTGTATAACCCGCCGAGGTTGCTGAGGCTCCATGCCGTGTCCGAGTGTCGTTCCCCCAGGACCTTGCGGCGAATAGCCAGAGCCTGGAGAAGCAGTGGCTCGGCACGGCCGAAGTCCGCCCGCATCACGTACAGCCGGCCAAGATTCTGGAGCGTCCAGGCAGTGTCCTCGCTGTATTCGCCGACCGTCGTCCGATGAATCGTCAGTGCCTGCTTGAAGAGCGCCTCTGCGCGGGTATTGTCGCCCAGTAGGTACGTACAGGCTGGCGAGATTGCGCACGGTCAGAGCGGTGAGTGGGTGTTCCTCCCCCAGGGCCTTGCGTCGAAGCGCGAGCGCCTGCTGCATCATCGGTTCGGCACGCGCGTAATCGCCGATGGAGATGTAAAAAGAGCCGAGGTTGTTCAGTAACGCGGCGGTGTTGGGGTGCTCCTCACCGGACGTCCGGCGAAAGAGCGCCAGCGCCTCCTGGTAAAGCGGCTCCGCACGCGCCGATTCGCCGAAGCCGCTGAGGATGCTGTAGATTCCTGCGAGATTGTTCAGGCTCTGCCCGATGTCGGGGTCGTTCTCGTCGAGCACTTTCCGCCGTATCGTGAGCGCCTCCTGGTACAAGGACTCGGCGCGCACGTAATCACCCAGCGCGTGGTACAGCCCGCCAAGATTGTTGAGGGTCAATGCGGTGTCCGGGTGCCATTGGCCGACGGTCTTTCGTCGAACCGCCAACGCCTGCTGATAGAGTGGTTCCGCACGCCCGTACTCGCCCAGGGTCTTGTACAGATACGCTAGATTGCCAAGACACCTGACGGTGTCGAGATCGTCATCGCCGAGGATTCTGCGGCGAATGTCCACGCCTTCCTCCTCGAACGGTATCGCTTCCCGCAGTCGCCCTTTTTCGAACAACTCATCGGCGCGCGCCGACTGTGCTTCCGCGTGTGCGATCTGCTTCCGCTCGTCCAAGGAGAGCGTGGCTATCTTGCGAACGTGAGCCAGGCCGAGGCGTGCATCGGTGACGCGCCAGTCGTCGTGACCATGAACGGTCGTCAGAACCTGGAGCACTTCCTCGCGCCATCGAACAGCGGCTGGCAGGTCGCCTCGCTTCTCGTATATCTGTGAAATCAGCCGCAGTGTGCCCTCGATTTCATCATGGGCATTGCCGAACAGCCGCCGCTCGAGCGCGAGCGTCTCTTCAGCCTTCGCGAGCGCGGCCGTGAGGTCGTTCTTGTCGTGCAGCGCCTTTGCCTCATTCCACACGCGATCCCTCTGCTCGAGCAATGCCTTGCGTTGCGGCTCGCTGAGGATCTCCGCCTGCTGGGCGACGAGCGCCAGCGGGGCGAGCGCCGCCAGCACGAGCCACGCAATGAATGGCTTCATGTTCGTCCTGTCTCAACTGAGGTGAGCATCGAGGCGGACAATGACCGGCGATCACGCGCCAGGCATCGGCGGCGAGGAAGCCGCCCCGGCAATCATCTGGTGCGACGGCAGACTCGAGTCCGTGAGGGGCCGACTCTACCATAGCGGCCAGCTCTCGACAACGTGGGATCGCCCTCCAGCATGGCGAGCAGATCCTCGGCTGGCAGCGCGTTTCGCCCCGGCTTCCCTGCGCGCAGGGAGCCACCCGCCACTAGTGCCCGCGGAGCGGCCGGAAGTCTCCCATGAGAACGAATGGCGCCCAATAGTAGGGATGTGCCGTCGCGGGATCCGCGGCGACTTCGCGCATCGCCTGCAACAACGCTTCGTCTTTCGCGAGACCCCGGCGCAGTCGCCGGTGAAACTGCACCATCGCATGTGCCGTGCTGCGATCGGCGACGCGCCATTCGGTCGCGATGACGCTGACGGCACCGGCGGCTTGAAACGCGCGCGTGAGTCCGATGAGACCCTCGCCGGCTATCTTGGCGCCGACACCCGTTTCGCACGCGGACAGGACTACGAGATTCGCGCGCAGCTGCAATTGTGTGAAGACTTCCCAGGCTTGCAGCGCTCCGTCGTTGTCCGTTTCGCCATTCACGGGCTCGCGTTCAGGTACCGCAAGCCGGACGCCGCTGCTCATCGCTCGAAGGGGGTTGAAGTAGCCGTGGGTCGCGAGGTGGATGACGTCGGCCGACGCGGCGTGCGTAGCGGAACCACGCCTCGGTGGGCTCGACCCCCGTCGATGCGCGGACGCCGTACAGCGCGGCGACTGCCCGCACTTCCTCTGCCGCGTAGGGAAGCGGCGCGGGCGTGTCACCCGTCCGCGACAGCAGCGCGAGCTCCCCCACCGCGCGAGAAGAGCTCGGGGTCGCAGTCGTCGTGGCCGTCGTTGTGTTGCGGTGTGCGTTGTCGTACAGGGGATTCCCAATCGCGAGGATGCTGCGTCCACGAGGCGGTGCGTTCGTGACCGCTCTCGCTGATTGTGCGAAGGCTGTGAGCGATTGGGTGTACACGAGCGGTTTCTGAAGGCCCAGATACTCCGGCTTCCCCGCGTCATTGGTCACCAGTGCCGCGAATGGCAAGTCCCACAGCATGTCATCCGGCGACAGCAGCACACGCGCGCTGGTCGCGAGCGTCGAGCGCGCACCGGCAGGAAAGAGCAGTTGAAAGAGTTGCCGCGCGGCTGACATGCGCAGCTGGTCCGAGTTCGGTGCCACCAGGCCGCGGGCGGCGGATTCGCGGGCGGTGGCGTCACGCACGTACTTCACGCGGGCGGCCAGTTTTTGCGCGGGCAGCGGAATACGGTATGTCTGGATGGGTCCGTCGCGTTTCACCAGGAACAGCGTGCTGGCGTCCTGGCCGACGACAAACGCGGCGAGCACGGTGTCCGCGGGAATCGCCGAACGAGTCTCGGACGCCGCGGCGGGCGGCGGAAGAGCAGTCCGAATGGACTGGCTCACATCCGCCCATCGCCGCTCCGCCTCGACACGTGCGCGCGTGTACTCATCCTGTGTCTGACGAACTTCCTGTTGCGCTGACGCGACAAGGCGACGCCTGTCGTCGATGACGCTGGCGGCGCTCTGTTGCGCGACCTCCGCGTCGAGCGCGAGCTGCACGGACGCCTCTCGTTCGGCTGCCGTCTCGAGAGCCTTGCCGGCCCGGTTCGCCGCCGTCTGCGCGGTGTTGTACTGCTGCCAGAGATCCGGAGAAGCGAGCCGGCGAGCCACCCCGCGCGCGGCGAGCAGCTGAAGCAGCGCTTGCGCCCGGCCTTCCTCGAGCGTGGCAAATGCCTCGCTCGTCTTCCCGGCGGCAATCTGGATTCCGAGCAGCCGCACACCGATCGTCCGGTATTGCGACTCGAATGCCTGGCGCGCTTCATCGCCGCCGATGATGCCGGCTTGCATGCGGACGATCGTCCATGCGCGAGTGCTGTAACGAATCGCCGCATCGAGATCGCCGTCCCGGAACGCATAGTCTCCGAGGGCGCTCAGGCTGTCGGCGACATCCAGTGAATCCGGTTCGAGGCGTTCGCGAATGGCGAGCGCACGCTGGTGATAGCCGCGGGCTTCGGCGGTGTGGCCTTCGTCCGCGGCGAGGTTGCCGAGATTCGCGAGGTTGTCCGCGACCAGGATGGACCGGGGCGCGACCTTTTCGAGAAGCGTGATCGCGCGCAGATGGAGGTCGCGGGCCGCCTGCAGGTTGCCCTCGTGATGCGCGATGGTGCCCAGGTTGTTCAAACTGCCTGCGATTGCCAGCGCGTTCTGGGTCTTCTGCTGGATGGCCGACGCGCGTTCGAAGAACGAACGTGCTTCGGGATAGTTTCCTTCCTCCCGGGCGACGTTGCCCAGGCTCGTCAGCGTTTGCGCGACCGAGGCCGACCCCGGTGCCAGCTTTTCTCTGATGGCCAGGGCTCTCTGCAGGTATTCGCGGGCAGCCGTCAGGTCACCCTGCATCCGTGCGACCACGCCGAGACTGTTCAACGGCGTCGCCGCATACAGCGAATTCGGTGCAAACAGATCGTAAAGCGCCAGCGATCGCCGGTAGAAGTCGCGCGCGACGGTCAGACGCCCTTGCGCGCGGGCCACGCTGCCGAGATTCTGGTACGATGCCGCAACAGCGACGGATGTGGGCGCCAGTTTCTGTTGAATCGTCAGCGCCCGCTGATAGTACCGTCTCCGCCTCGTCGAGGTCGCCACCGTCGAGCGCGACGTCACCCAGGCCGACAATCGTTCGGGCGTGATCGATCGAGCCTGGCGCCAGCTTCTCATGCAACGCGAGGGCGCGTGTGTAATAGTCGCGCGCTGTGGGCAGATCGCCTCCGTTCAGTGCGACAGTGCCAAGCGCCTGGAGGCTTGACGCCATATCCAGCGAGTTCGGCGCGAGCTTCTCGCGGATTCGCAACGCCCGATCGAAGTACGTGCGAGCGATGCTCCGATCGCCCTGCGCCTCGAGGTTTCCAAGGTTGTTCAGGATCGAGGCGACCGCGAGCGAGTCCGGCGCGAGTTTCTGCCGAATCTCGAGCACACGAAGAAAGTGCGTGCGCGCGACAGGCAGCTCGCCGCGCATGTAGGCAACGGCACCCACACCATTGATTGCGGACGCGAGCTCTGTCGAATCTCCGAGTCGCTTCTCGGCGATGGTGATCGACGACTCGAATGTCCGCTTTCCCTCGGCCAGCAACGATCGATCGAGGAGTCCGCGCCCGATATCGTTGAGAGCCGACACCAGCGCGCGCGGTCGCGTCGTCTCCACGACGGCCATCTCCAGTGCGCGCGTGAGCAGACCGCTGCCGCGCTCAGGGTTCTCAGGCCACTCGAGGATGGCCTGCCATCCAGCCGCTTCCACGGCACCGATCGGATCGCCCGCACGAGTCGACGCGGACTCCGCGTCGACCCATGACACGATGGCGTCGGCCGGGCGTCCCAGTCTGGAGAGCTGCTGCGCCCGCGCGCGATGCGCGAGCGCTTCACCTGGCGCATCCCCGCCGCTCCGGGCCGCCGCAATCGCCTGGTCAGCACAATCGAGCGCCTTGGCCGAGTCGCCGGCACTTGCGGCGCGCGCGGACTGCGCTATCAGCTCCCGAACGGCGGGAGTCGCGGATGGCGCCGGCTGGTCGGGCGGAGTGCTCTGCGCATGAAGCGTGAGTACTCCAACCGAAAGCAGCCAGATCGCCGGCTTCAGCCCGGATCGGCGTCGCAATGTGTGCCTCCTGGAGGCCGGACAGCGCTGGATGTGCCTGGGAAAGCGCGAGTCTAACACGAAGGATGGAGGAGAAAGGAACGGGCGCGATCCGCGGCTAGCCGCCTAATCGCTGCTTGGCCTGCTTGTTGTGCCGGATGACGTGCGCCGTCGCCCACTCGCCTACCTGATAGATGGTGATCGTGCCGCTTACGATCGGGCTCGTGATGCCGTAGCCGGCGCCGCGCCCGGGCGTCACGGTGTCGAACGCCCGCGCCATCCGGATGCCAGACGCCTCCAGCGCCGCGATGGCTTCCGCCCGGGTGACGCCCGCCGGCGGGTGGAAGGGACCCGGCGCCTGGAGCCGTTCGGGGATCTCCGTGACGATCGCGGTCCACTCGCGCTCGCGAAAGTCGGCGGGCAGCGGCTGCGCGCCGGGCGCTTCCCCGCTCATCAACCCGGCGAACCGCGTCGTGACCTTCGCGACGTGCCACCCGATCTGGGCCGCCGACCAGCCCCCGCCCTCCGGCGCCCGCCGCGCCGCGTCGTCCTCCGCCTTGCGCAGGCGCGCGACGAGGCGCTCGTTCGCCTCGGCGAACGCCTCGCGAAGATGGCCCAGCCGCGCGTAATGTCGCGAAAGAGCAGGATCCACCTAACTCCTAACTCCTAGCTCCTGACTCCTCCAAAGAACGACGGAATCGGCATGTCGCGCATGGTGTGCAGCCCGGGCGGCGCGTCGAGGATCTTCGGCAGCGAGTTCACGACCATCGACGTGGTGGCGATGTCGCCGTGGACGCCGCCGGCAATCTTCATCTTCAGCGCGGGCGACCCGGTGATTTCCACGGCGTCGTACGATTCGGGCGCGCCGAGGTAGGCCTCCATGTGGAGCGTGATCACCGGTTCACCGCCGCGATAGCCCACGCCGTCCTGGACGATGCCGCAGACGTAGCCGGGATCGACGGCCAGGTACTCGCTGGCGACCGTGATCGTCGCGATGCGCGGCTGGATCTCGTCGGTGATGCGATCGAGCTTCCAGCCCAGCGCGTCGGCGATCATCTGGATCGATTCGGCCAGCCCCACGTGGCGGACGGTGCCGTCGTCGACCTTCCGCTGGAACTGATCGCGCGTCAGCCCGGCGCCGATCTTCTGCTGGAACGGGAGCCGGCGGATCCGCGCGTCCTGGATGCGATCGACGCGGATCGCGTCGACGCGCTCGCAGACGCCGGTCAGCGTGATCGGGAGCGCGTCCATCGCGAATCCGGGATTGACGCCGGTGCCGAGCACGCCCACCTTCGCCTTCTTCGCCAGCGCGTGAATCGCGCGCGCGTAGCGCATGTTCGACTTCGTCGGGTACGCCAGCTCCTCGGTCGTCGACACGATGGGCACCTTCGACTTGAGGATGGTCTCCATCTGCGGGAGCACCGACTTCATCGACGAGCTGGTGCACAGGACGACGACGTCGGGCCTGGATGATTTGAGGGCCTTCTGCGCGTCGGCCGAGACCTTGACCTTCAGCGAACGGCCGAGGCCCGCCACGTCGCCGAGATCCCGGCCCGCCTTCGCGGGATCGATATCGACGGCGCCGACGATCTTGAAACCCTTACGCTCGGCGATCTGCTTGACGACGCCCACCCCGATCGGCCCGAGACCGAAGTGGAGAACCCTGATGGGCCCGGATGCTGCTGCCATCACAACGCTCCTGAAGAAATATGAATGCCAGATCGGAAATTATACTCCCGTTCACCGCGACGCGTGCGGAACCCCCGCGGAAGACTTGGTGTAGGATCGGCGCGTGTTCGCGCGATTCGTGGCGCTCGTGTCCCTGGCGGCGCTGGCCGCCGCTCCAGGGCAGCCGCAGCCTGCGCCCGCGCTCGAGCGCGCCAGCGCCGACCGCCACCGCGCAGCGGTCGCCGCGGAACGCCAGCTACACCATCGCCGCCAGGCTCGATCCGGCCAGCCGCACGATCAAGGGCGAGCAACTGCTGACGTGGAGGAACACGTCGGCCAGCGCCGCGACGACGCTGCGGTTCCACCTGTACTACAACGCCTGGCGGAACACGCGATCGACATGGATCCGCGAGCGCATCCTCGCGGGCGACACGGACATCATCACGCTGCCGGAATCCGACTGGGGCTGGATCGATCTCACGACCGTCAAGATCGTCGGCGCCGCCGCGCCGACGGACGTGACGTCGAAGCTCCGGTTCATTGCGCCGGACGACGGGAACACGGAAGACCGGACGGTCGCGGAGATCCCGCTCGATCAGCCGGTGGCGCCGGGACAGACCATCAACGTCCAGATGGCGTGGTCGTCCCGCGTTCCGCGCACGTTTGCGCGCACGGGGACGATCGGCAACTACTATTTCCTCGCGCAGTGGTTCCCGAAGATCGGCGTGCTGCAGGACGTCGGCTGGAATTGCCACCAGTTCCACGCCGCGACGGAGTTCTTCTCCGACTACGGCGTGTACGACGTGCGGCTGACCGTTCCCAACGGATGGGTCGTCGGCGCGACCGGCCTCGAGCAGTCGCGCCGCGACGAGGGTGACGGCACGACGACGCACCATTACCACGCCGACGACGTCCACGATTTCGCCTGGACGACGAGCCCGGACTACATCGAGCGGACCGCGAGGTTCGGCCATCCGAGCCTTCCGCCCGTCGCGATGCGCCTGCTGCTGCAGCCCGAGCATCGCCAGCAGACCGAACGGCATCTGCGACGCGACCCGCGCGGCGCTCAAGTACTACGGCGAATGGTACGGACCGTATCCGTACCCGAACATCACCATCATCGATCCGGCGTGGCAGAGCGGCGCCGGCGGCATGGAGTATCCGACGCTCTTCACGGCGGGCAGCCGGTGGATCGCGCCCCTCAGCGTCGCGCAGCCGGAGGGCGTCACCGTTCACGAAGCCGGACACCAGTTCTGGTACGGGATCGTCGGCAACAACGAGTTCGAGGACGCGTGGATGGACGAGGGGCTGAACACGTTCTCCACGGCCGAGGACGCTGGAGCAGTTCTTCGAGCCGAACTACTATGCGAAGCGGTACTTCGGCGGGTTCGTCCCGTGGGTCTTCCGCGATATTCCGCTGCGCGCGAGCCACGGACGGCAACCGGCTGACCGGCTACAGGGCAGCCGCGAAAAGCGACGCGCAGTCCACGCCGACGTGGCGGTACTTCCCGGGCACGGCGGGCGCCATCACCTACAACAAGACCGCGCTGTGGCTGAACACGCTCGAGCGGATGCTCGGCTGGGACACGCTGCAGCGGATCATGTCGACGTTCTTCACGCGCTACGCGTTCAAGCATCCGCGGCCCGAGGACTTCTTCGCGACCGTCAACGAGGTGAGCGGCCGTGACCTGACGTGGTTCTTCGACGAGGTCTACCGCGGCTCCAACGTCTTCGACTACGGCGTCGACTCGTTCACCAGCGAGCGGGCGTCCGACCGCGGCTACTTCGGCGACGCGAGCCGGCAGGCGTATTCGGCGTCAGAAGGCTCGAGCGATTCGTACCGCACGACGCTGGTGGTCCGGCGGTTCGGCGAGGCCGTCTTTCCCGTCGACGTCCGCATCGTGTTCGAGAACAACCAGGACGTTCGCTGGCGCTGGGACGGGCGCGACCGCTGGAAGCTCTTCGAGGTGGAGCGGCCGCTGCGCGCCGTGACGGCCCAGGTCGATCCGGAGCGCGTCCTGCTGCTGGACGTGAACTACACGAACAACTCGAAGTCGCTGGCGCCGAAGAGCGAGGCCGCCGCGCGCAAGTGGTCGCTCGCCTGGCTGATCTGGCTCCAGGACCACCTGCTGACGTACGGGTTCTTCGTGTAACGCCCCGACATCACACGATGACTGCTGTGTCCGCATTGCGTGACGGCATCCGCCGGGTGAACGGCGCCCCGATGGTCCTGGCGGGCATGTTCTTGACCACGCTGCTCATCGCGCTGCCGCTGTCGATCGCGCTGCGCGGCATGATCGAAGCCCACCTCGGCGGCAGCCTGGCCGCGGATCTCGCGGCGTCCGGCACGAACTACGACTGGTGGCAGGAGTTCTCGGCGCAGGCGTCCGGCCTGGGCACGACGTTCGTGCCGTCGATCATCGGATTCGGCGCGGTGCTCGACAACCTGAGCGGCTTCCTCGACAACCTGCCGCTCGCGACGACGATCGCCGGCGCGACGACGGCGTGGCTCGTCATCTGGTCGTTCCTGAGCGGCGGGGTGATCGACCGGTACGCGCGGATGCGGCGCGACGCGGGCCCACGGGTTCTTCGCCGCCTGCGGCACGCACTTCTGGCGGTTCCTGCGCATCGGGATCGCCTCGTGGTGCGTGTACGCCGTGCTGTTCGCGTGGGTTCACGACCTGATCTTCGATACCGTGTACTCGGCGGTGACCCGCGACATGACGGTCGAACGCTCGGCCTTCGCCGTGCGCATCCTGTGCTATCTCGTCTTCGGCGCGATCCTCATCGCCTGCAATCTGGTCTTCGACTACGCCCGCATCCGGACGGTCGTCGAGGATCGCCGCAGCGCGCTCGGCGCGATTCTCGCGGGAGCACGCTTCGTACGTCGGCAGCGAGGGACGCTGTCGTTGTACCTGCTCAACGGCTGCCTGTTCCTGATCGCCGTGCTGACGTACGCGCTCCTCGCACCGGGCGCGCCGGGCAGCGGCGTCGGCTTGATCGCCGTGCTGTTGCTCGGCGAGCTGTACATCCTCCTGCGCCACTACCTGAAGCTGCTCTTCTACGCCTCGCAGACGGCGTACTTCCAGGGCGCGCTCGCGCACGCGGCCTACACGGCCGCGCCCCCGGTGGTGTGGCCGGAGTCCCCGGCCGCCGAAGCGATCGCGAACGCCGAGCCGTCGGGTCGCGCGTAGCCGCGATCGCCCTTCAGCATTCGCGGCCGCGCGTTATATATTCCAGTCATGAGCACGAGCGCGTCGGACATCTCTCACTGGCTGCGTCAGCGCACGACCGAAGCGGGGGCCCGCGGCTTCGTCGTCGGGCTGAGCGGCGGCATCGATTCGGCGGTGGTGGCCCGCCTGTGCCAGATGGCCGGGCCGGTCGTCGGCGTGATCATGCCGTGCCACAGCGATCCGAGGGACGAGGCCGACGCGCGGCTCGTGGCCGATCACTACGAGATTCCGGCGCAGCGCGTCGATCTCGCGCCGGCCTACGATCTGCTCGTCGAAGCCGGACGTCAGGCGCTCCAGGGGTTTCCGGGCGGCGCCCCACCGACAGCGGACGCGACCGACGTCAAGGCGCGCGTGCCGCTCGTCAACATCAAGCCGCGCCTCCGGATGACGACGCTGTACTTCGTGGCGAACTCGCTCAACTACCTCGTCGCCGGAACCGGCAACCGCAGCGAGCTGACGATCGGCTACTTCACCAAGTACGGTGACGGCGGCGTGGACGTGCTGCCGATCGGCGGTCTGCTCAAGAGCCAGGTCCGCGCGATGGCGAAGGAACTGGGCGTCCCGCAGCCGATCATCGACAAGGCCCCGAGCGCGGGCCTCTGGCTGGGGCAGACAGACGAGGCCGAGATGGGGTTCAGCTATGCGGACCTGGAGTCGTACCTCACGACCGGACCTGAAGCGGTCTCACCTGCGCTCGCGCTGAGGCTCGAGCGCATGATTCGTGTGACCGAGCACAAGCGAGGGGTGGCTAAGATGCCCGAGGAGTAGGTTGTCGGTTTTCTGGTTTTCGGTTTTCGGTTTTTGGTTTTCGGTTCTTAACTTCAGCATTCAGCATTCAGCATTCATCCAGTTCCCACCCCCAGGCCCATATCGTGGGGCACGGGCTGTTGGGGGGCGGGGGGTTCGACGACGCCGGCGAGCTTGGCGCGCGCGGCCTTCAGGCTTTCCTGCAGCATCGGATCGGTCGAGGCATCCATCCGGTTCAGTTCGTCCGCGAGCTCGTGGAGCTGGAGCGCGCCGACGGCGTAGACCGCGCACGAGCGCAGCCATGCGTCCTCGCTGCTGAGGAGCGTGGCGACCGCCTGCTCGGTGGTGTCGAGCGGCGCCCCCACGAGTCGGTTCGCCAGGGCGATGCGCTCTTCGGTCGTGACCTGCGAATCCAGCAGCGGCACGAGGACCTGCCGCAGCTCGGGGTCGAGCACGTTGTCGAGCAGCTCGAGCGCGTTCGCGCGCACGAGCGGGTTCGAGGATCGCAGGCCGACATACGCGTCGTGCAGACCGGCGTGCGGCAGCAGCAGCGCCATGACGCGGAAAATGCGCTCCACCTCCTGCTCCATCGTCGCGCGCATCGCATGCAGGACGGGCTCGTCCTCTTTGAGCTGTGCCTCCAGCGGGCCGAGCACCTGGTACGAGCGGTAGTGTCCGGCGATCTCGGCGGCGAGCAGCAGCTCGATCGTGTGTCGATCGAGCGCGACTTCCGGATGCAGCGAACGGAGCTTGTTGAGCGAGGCGATGACGCGATGCCGGAGCGTGACGTCGGCCTGCAGCAGGCTGCCGACGAGCGCCTGCTCCGCCGCCGCGGATCCGAGGCGAACGAGGACGCTCGGCAGTTCCCGCCGGATCTCGAGGTCGGTCTTCTCGTCGAACAGATGCCGCTGGATATGAGGCACGATGACGTCGCCATACCGCGCCAGGGCATCCGAGGCGTCGTCGGTCAGCTCGGATTTCGCGAGCGCGTTGATGAGCGGATCGGCGAGCTCCTCGCGAACGAGCGTGCGCGCCGAACGGATCGCCTCGCGCGCCACGGCGTCGTCCTCGTCCTGAATGAGCTTCGCGAGCATATCGATGAAAGCATCGGGGACGAGCGCAATCACCCGCCCGGCTTCTGCGCGTTCGCGGGCGCCCGCGTCGCCCGGCGCGCGGGCCATCGCCTGCACGATCGCGCGCGCGGCGTCGAGGTTCTGCGTCGGTCCCGGCGACGCGAGGAACGCCGCCATCCCCGCGCGAATCGAGAAGTCCTCGAAATCGCCGAGCTCCTGAATCTGCGAGAGCGGGTCGATGTGCATCTCGCGCGTCAGGTAGAGGAGCGCTTCGGTGCGCACGCCGAGATCGGGGTCGCGGAGCAGGCGAACGGCGTCGGTGCCGATCTCGCGGTCGCCGGCCATGCGCAGGAGCGCCAGCGCGCGCCGCCTGATGTCCGCCTCCGGGTGCGACAGCAGCGCGCGCAGCGCCGGCTGCCAGCTCCGCGTGTGCTGCACCTCGAGCAGGCCCAGCGCGTACCGCACCTCACCGGCATCGGGACCGGCGAGCTTCGTGCGCAGCGCTTCGGCGGCGGAGCGTTCGAGGACGGTCGGCGCCGCCCGCTCGGTATCCAGCCGGTGCCGGTGAATGCTGTCGTGGATGGTTCGGACGTATTCGCCCCGGATGCGCCAGGCGACGCCAATCCACGCCAGGATCATCACGAGGTTGATGGCCGCCGTTCCCTTCAGCCCGAGTCCCAGCCCCGGCAGCGTCGCGAACCCCTTCGTGGCCAGCCCCAGCAGCACCGCGCCGCATCCGTCGGCCATGCGGTTGACGAAGATGTCGATCGCGTTCTTCAACGGCGCGCGCTGGCCCGGAGGGATGGGCAGGAAGAGCAGCTCGTAGCTCGCCTTGTCGAGCGAGAACCGCAGCCCCTGATCGAGCCCGTTGGTCAGGAGGACGGACCACATCGCCGGGGCCAGCAGGATCAGCGTCGAGCCGAGCCCCAGCGCCAACGGCAGCATCAGTACCGTGACGGCGATGCCGAACCGGCGGAGCGCGGGACCGGTCACGAGCAGCTGCAGGACGAAGCTGAGCGTCCCGAGCGCGAAATTGAAGGTACCGAAGAAACTCGTGAGCGCGTCGGAGTCGCCCTTGAAGTGTACGCCTGCGACCAGGCTCATCTGAAACCAGGTCCACTGCGTGACGATCGCGACGAGAAACACGAGCGCGGCGATCAGCCGCAGATACGGGCTGGCGGCGATCTGGCGGAGCGCGTCCCGGAGCGGCTCGCGGCTGAGCAGTCCGCCGCGAGTCAGCGCGACTTTCGGGCGTACTCTCCTGGTCGCGAACACGACGATGGCCGCAGCTGAAAGGATGAGCGCGGTGAGCACCAGCAGCAGGTTGACGGTGCCGCCGACGGGCTCGACCAGATAGCGCGCCAGGACGCCGCCGGTGATCGCGCCGAGCGACGCGCCGGCGCCGATGAGGCCGAAGAGCCGCTTGGCCTGACGCGTGTCGAACAGCGAGTTCGCGAAGCTCCACGCCTGCACGGGCGCGATGACGCCGAACAGGTTCACCCAGACGTAGAAGATGCCGGGCAGCAGCGGGAATGGGTGATACCGGAAGATGTACCAGAAAACGAGGACGTTGGTGGCGAAGAACAGCAGCGTGCTGATCGTGACGGCCCGCGCGCCGACCCGCGCCGTGACCCTCATGTAAACCGGCACGAACAGGGACAACACGATCGGCACCGAGGCGTACACGTAGACGAGCGTGAACGGGCTGTTCTTCCCGAGGAAGAGGCCGCTCCGGATCGGCTTGGCCAGGAGGAACGCGGCGACGACGACGGCGATGTAAAGAAAGGTGAGCAGGACCGGGGACGCCCTCGCCGGGCCGGACGTCGAGGAACCGCCGGAGCCTCGAGAGCATGGGCAGCCTCGGAGTTTACTTCAGTTTGCGTAATCGCATAGATTGAGGGGCCATGTCCCTCTTACAGCGTGTGCTGGCGCCGATAGTCGATATCCGGCGCGAGGAGCACGTCACCGCGCTCCTGATGTTCAGCTATTCATTCCTGGCCATGGCCGGCTACAACATCGTCAAGCCGGCCACCCGATCGCAATTCATCAATTCGCTCGGCGCGGACAACCTGCCGTACGTCCAGCTCGTGGCCGGTCTGATCATGGGTTTCGTGATTCAGGGCTACACGAGCGCGATGCGGCTGCTGCCCCGCCGATGGGTCTTCGCCGCGACGCAAATCGTCATGGTCGGCTTGCTGCTGGTGTTCTGGGCGCTCTTCCAGACCGGGCAGGACTGGGTCTCGGTGGCGTTCTACCTCTGGGGCGTGCTCGCCGGCAGCCTGCTCATCAGCCAGTTCTGGTCGCTCGCCAACCTGATCTTCGATCCGCGTCAGGCGAAGCGGCTGTTCGGGTTCATCGGCGGCGGCGCGAGCCTCGGCGGCATCGTCGGATCGGGGTTCGCGGCGAACTTCGCGCAGACGATCGGCACCAACAACCTGTTGATCGTCGCCGCGTTCACGCTCGGTGGCTGTTTCCTGGTCGTCTGGACCATCTCCGCGCGCGAGAGACCGGAGGGCGAGGCCAAGCCCTCCAAAGACGACGACAAGGGGCTCAGCCCGCTCGAAGCCATCAAGCTGCTGCGGGAATCCAAGCACTTTCAGATCATCGCGGTCGTCATCGGCTTCGCCGCGATTGGCGCCGGCATCATCGAGCAGCAGTTCAACATGGCGCTCGAGGATGCCATCCCCGGCAAGGACGCCCGGACGTCGGTCATCGGGAACGTCATCTTCTATTCGTCGATGGCGGGCTTCCTGATTCAGATGACGATGACGTCCCGCGTGCACCGCCTGCTCGGGATCGGCTTCGCGCTGCTCATGCTCCCGGTGACGGTCGGCAGCACCGCGGTCATGATGCTGCTCGTCCCGCGCCTGCTGACGGCCGGATTCGCCCGCGGCGTCGACACGGCGCTGCGCTACACCGTCGACAAGACGACGCGCGAGATCCTGTTCATGCCGCTGCCGGCGAGCCTCAGGTACAAGGCCAAGCCCTTCGCGGACGTGGCGGTCGATCGGTTTGCCAAAGGCGTCGGCGGCGCGGTGACGTTGATCATCGCCATCAAGGTCTTCGGCATGACGTGGTGGCAACTGAGCTGGCTCAGCCTCGTGTTGACGGTGGTGTGGATCATCATGGCGCTCGGCGCCCGCCGCGAGTACCTCCGGAGCTTCCGCAGGAGCCTCGCGTCCCGCGACGTCGATGCCGACGAGCTGCGCCTGAACGTCGCGGACCTCTCGACGCTCGAAACGCTCGTGCAGGAGCTCGCGCATCCCGACCCGCGCCGGGTCGTGTACGCCATCGACGTGCTCGAGTCGCTCGACAAGCGCAATCTCGTCACGCCGCTGCTCCTCTATCACGAATCGCCGGTCGTCCGGCGGCGGGCGCTGGCCGCGCTCGGCGCCGTCCGCAGCGACATCGCGGCGCAGTGGGTGCCCCACATCCGGCGCATGCTCGGCGACAGCGATACCGGCGTCCGCGCGGCGGCGATGGGCGCGCTGGCGACCATCAGCCAGGAGGACGCCGCGTCGCTCGCGCGACCGATGCTGGCCGAGTCCGATCCACGGCTGCGCGCCACCGCCGCGGTGGCGCTGGCGGGAAGCTCGCGGCCCGAGGACGTGGACAAGGCGGAAGCCGTGCTCACCGAGCTGGCGGGCGACGCCAGCGACAGCGCAACAGCCGCGCGGCGGGACGTGGCCAACGCCATCGGTCAACTCACGGATCCCCGTTTCCGTCGACTGTTGATCCCGCTTCTCTACGACCCGGCGGCCGAAGTGGCCGACGAGGCGATGGAAAGCGTCAAGGCGGCCGGGACGGGCGACTTCATGTTCGTGCCGGCGCTCGTCTCGCTGTTGCGGCATCGACGGCTCAAGGGCCGGGCGCGGGCGGTGCTCGTCAGCTACGGCGAGCCGGTGGTGGACGTGCTCGCGCATTTTCTCCGCGATCCCGATGAGGACATCTGGGTCCGGCGGCACATTCCCGGAACCCTGGCGCAGATCCCGTCGCAGAAGACGGTCGCCGTGCTCCAGGCCGCGCTCACCGAGCGCGACGGCTTCATCCGGTACAAGGTCATCTCGGCGCTCGAACGCCTGCGCCGCGAGCATCCGGAGCTGACGTTCCCGAGCGAGCCGGTCGAGGCGCTGGCGCAGCAGGAGTCCCGTCGCTTCTTCAACTTCCTCTCGCTGCACCACAACCTGTTCGGTGGCAAGCAGCTCTCGGAGGACTCGCTCCTGTCACAGGCGCTCCTCGAGCAGACCGGACGGCTCCGCAATCGGATGTTCAAGCTGCTCGCGCTGGTCTATCCGCCCAAGGACATCGACGCCGCACGCTGGACCCTCGAACAGGGGGATGCACGCGGGCGCGCGAGCGCGTCCGAGTACCTCGACAACCTGCTGAGCGGCCCGCTCCGCAAAACGGTCATGCCCGTCATCGAGGACATGCCGCGCGAGGAGCGCGTACGCCGGGGCAACGTCATCATCAAGTCGCGCCCGCGCGACGTCGAGGAAACGCTGCTGCAGCTGATCAACGACGACGATCCGGTCACGGCCGCGGCCGCCATCGACGTCGTGCGGGAACAGAAGCTCTGGAATCTGGCCGACGACGTCGAGCACGTGCTGGCGCACAGGGACGTGAGGGACTGGTACGTGTTCGAGGCCGCGTCGTGGACGCTCGCGGAGAAACGCATGCCGGCCGAGCGGAAGCGGGAGCTCTGGCTCGAACCGCTGCCGGCGGCGGAGCTTGCCGGACGGTTGCGGCGGCTGCCGCTGTTCGCGTCCGTATCGGTCGACGAGCTGTTCCGGATCGCCGGTGCGGCGCGCCAGGTACGACATCAGCCTGGTAGCGTGCTGCTGCAGGAAGGCGCGGTGCCGACGACGATTCACATCCTGCTGGATGGCCGCGTGTCGTCTGCGGGGAAAGAGCGCCGCGGCGTCGACGGTCGACGCGCCGGCGGCCCTGGGCTTCATCGAGGCGATGGCCGGGCTGCCGATGCCGGAAACCGTCAGGACGAGCGGCACCGCCGTCACGCTCGCGCTGACGGTCGAAGAGCTGCGCACGCTGCTCGCCGACAACACCGATCTGGTCAGCGGTCTGTTTGCGACGATGGCCGAGCGCGTGGAAGACCCGGATCGCCCGGTGCACCCGACGAAGGGAACGGCCGAGCTCCAGCAGCTGGCCACGGGCGGACTCTCACCGATCGAAAAGGTCCTGGCGCTGCAGTACGTGCCGATCTTCAGGCGCGTCTCGGCGGACGAGATGACCCATCTGGCTGGAGTCGCGTCGACCGTCCAGATGGTGGCCGGGGCGGTTCTGTTCCCCGAATCGGCGGCGCCGGCGATCTGGCTGCTGCTGACCGGCGAGGTCAAGCTGGAAAGCTCGACCGGAAAGCCGGCCGCCACGGCGCGCGGCGGGGAAATTATCGGATCGATCAACACCATGGCGGGCCGAAGCCTCGGGTACTCGGCCGCCGTGGTCCTGGCGGGCGTCGCGCTCAAGATCGACCGCGACGATCTGTTCGACCTGCTCGGCGAGCGGCCGGAGCTGCTGCGCCAGATGTTCGCAGGGATGTTCAGGCGGGAAAAGCCGGTCGCGCAGCCGGCGGCGTGAGCCGCCGCGCTGCACCAGGCAGCATCCGGGCGCGTCAGGCGGTCGGACCTAGGCGGACTTTGTCTGGGCTTGGGCCTGGGCCTGGGCCTTCCGCTCCATTTCCTGGTGTCCCCGGAGGATGCTGCACCATTCCTTGTGGTCGGCCAGCGGCATACCACATTCGATGCATACCCGGATGCGCTGACGGGGTTGGGCTTTCTTCGAGAAGAGCTTCTGAATGAAAGACATCATGGGCGGTCCCCAAAGGTGATTCAGTACCCGACATAGGTATCAGACGGCGAAGAACCCCCGGGGGTTGGCAGCCAATGGGGTAAACTTCGCGCCCATGGCTGAGAGCTTCGGAATCGTCCTCGGGATCGTCGCCTGGTTCCTGGTCCGGTATCTCCTGGCCGGCCTGTACACGGTCGACCAGAACGAGCGGGCCGTCAAAACCGTATTCGGCCGGGCGCAGCGGCTCGGCGCCGAAACCACGCTCGACGACCCGATCGCGCAGTCGCTGCGCCCCGACGAGCGCGATCGGTACCGGTACCCGCAGGTCCGGGTGATTCAGCCGGGCGGTCCCTACTTCAAGTTGCCGTGGGAGCGTGTCCACAAGATCTCGATTGCGACCACGCACGGTCAACATGGCGTACGATCCCGAGGCGCCGACGGCCAACAACGGCGGCACGGTGCTCGAGGCGGTGACGAAGGACCAGCTCAACACCGGGCTGACGGGGCAGATCCGGTACCGGGTGTCGGATCGCAACCTCTACGCGTACCTGTTCGGGGTGAAGAATCCCATCGCGCACGTGATGGGCTACTTCGTCTCGATCCTGCGCGAGCGGATCGCGAACTTCGAGGCGCCGCGCGCAGTCGCGGCCGACTCGCGAGAGTCAGCCGTCGGAAGCGACGCTCGTGAGCGGCATCTCGATCAACGATCTGCGCAAGAACCTGCGCGATCTGAACGACCACATGGATCGCGAGTGCCGGTCGTCAGCGGCGCGCTACGGCGTCGCGCTCGACGCGTCGCTCATCACCGGAATCGATCCGCCGCCGGACGTCGAATCCGCGCTGGCCGCGATCAACACCGCGCACAATCACGTGTCGTCCGACATCAGCCTCGCGCAGGCGGCGGCCGACCAGAAGATCGTGCAGTCGAAGCGCGCGGTCGAGATCGAGACGCTGAAAGCGCAGGCGAGGTCGAGCCGCTGCTGCGGCTCGCCGAGCAGCTGCCAGGATCTGAAGCGGCAGGGGCCGCGGGCGCTGCCCGCGTACCTCCGCAACGTGCGCCTCGGCCTGTTCGACCAGGCAAACGACGTGATCCTGGAGGTGGAGCGATGATGACCATCCCCGTCGCGCTCATCACGTTCGGCGTGCTGTTCCTGCTCGTGCCGATCATCCTGTTCCTGATTCGCGTGATCTCGGCCTGTACACCATCGTGCTCGAACGCACGTGCCACGTGTACGTGCTGTTCGGCACGGTCGTGGCAACGATCGACGAACCAGGCCTGCACATCCTGCCGTTCCGCATCGGCCCGGCGGCGTTCCTCGTCAACTGGATCGGCCAGCGGCACGTGCTCGACATGCGGCTCGACCAGGAGTACCTGCGAAGCCAGCCGGTGAACTCCGAGGAAGGCGCGCCGATGGGGATCGGCATCTGGTACGAGATGTACATCAGCGATCCGGTGGCGTTCCTGTTCAAGAACACCGATCCGCGCGGGTCGCTCGCGGGCCAACGTCAGCAACTCCACCGTGCGATGCCTGAGCAACATGCGTCTCGCCCACATGCTGGAGACGCGGCACACGATGAGCCAGGCGGTGCGCGCGGAGGTGTCGGACAAGTCGCACGACTGGGGCTACCGGCTGGGATCGGTCTACATCCGCAAGGTCCATTTCCGCGATGCGGGCATGATCAGGCAGATCGAAGAGAAGGTCGTCAACCGCCTGCGACAGGTGACGTCGGCGATCCGGCAGGACGGCGCGAACCAGGTGAGCATCATCACCAGCACGGCCGAGCGGACGGCGGCCGTCGAGTTCGCCAAAGCGGCGGCGATGCGGCCCCAGATCGTCGGCGGCGCGCTGAACCGGATCAGCGAGGATCCCGACATCGAGGCCGCGCTGTTCGAGGTACTGGAGAATCAGAAGCTGATCGACGGCGAAGCGCGGATCACGCTCGTGCCGCGCGGCGGCGATCTGCTCCCGCAGCTCCTGGCAGCCTCGCCGAGATCGCGCGGTCCGCGGCCGGACGCTACCGGCTAGGAGTGCCCGGCCCGGACGCGATCCCGCAGCAGTTTCTCGGCCGCCTCGCTCCACACCATGGCGCGGTCGCGCGGAGCGGCGGCCGCCGCCGCGAGCCAGCGCTGCGCCTTGTCGGCGAGCATGAACCACTGAGCCTTCAGGCCGGCCGCGTGGATCCGAAGCCACGCCAGCGCCAGCGCGGTCGCCCACGCCTTCCTCTTCTCATCCTCGTTGCCAGTCGCTCCGGCCAGTGCTGATTCGAGATCGGAGAGGTCGTGACCGATGACGCTGGCGAAGTCCTGCGTCAGATCCCACGTCCCGTCGGCGCGTTGAAGCGCGATGAGCGCGTGCATGCCATCCGGCGGCGGCGGCACCGCGGGAGGGGTGGAACCCTCGCCGGCGTGCCTGGCGCGGCGCATCCACTGAGGAACGACTCGCGAGAAGAAGGGCTCGCTGCGCTCGCTCGACGCGCGCCTGTAGGACGGCTCGGCCGATCGCTCCTCGAACGGCGCGAGGTGGTCTTCAGTCTCAGTCAGATCGACTCTGCCGGCGTAGAGCTTCGCCGGGAGTGCCTGGGGCGCGCCGAGCGTCATGTGGGCGGCGGTCATCACGCGACGATGGAGGTCTCCCCAGCCGGTCGTGAGCGCGATCGGCACCCGCCGAAGCTCCATGTCTCCCTGCACCGGCGTCTCGCGCCGCTCGACCGCGACGAACGACGTCTCGCGCGAGATCAGTCCATAGCGCGTGCTGAGCGCGACGATCTCTCTCGTGATCCCCACCTCCTTGCGCTCGCGCTGACGCGATCCACGGGCGTGCGTCCACTCCGGGCTCTCCTCGAGCTCGCGAATGCGCGCGCGCGCCGCCAGCGTCGCCACGAGCCGGCCTGGCGCCATCCGCGAGGGATCGATCGCGACCGCGAACCGGATCGGACCGGACGAGGACCTCGCATTGAGCTCGACGGTAGTGGGCGTGACGTGTTGCCTGATCTCCTTGACGAACGCGTACAGAAGCAGCCGGCCCCCCTCGAACACCGGAGGCACGCTGGACGGCGCCTGCGTCGCCTCCACTACGCCCCAGTTCATCCGAACGTCGGTGAGCGCGGGCGACAGCAGTCGCCCGAACTGGCGGACGACCTTCGGCTCGATTCGTTCGCCGGGGTAGATGAACTCGGCGGCTCCGCCGCCCGCCCGCGCCAGACCTTTCACGAGATGCTGGCTGGACCCGGCACCGATGCCGAACGTGAAGACGCGGGCGTGCGCGGCATGTTTCTTCGCCAGCGCGATGGACGCGTCGGTGTTCGTCACCTCGACCATCGGTCAGCACCACGACCTGCCGGACCGATTCGTTGCGGCGCGGCTGGTCGAGCACGAACTCGAGCGCCGGAAGGATCTCCGGTTCCGCCGAGATTTGCCTGCAGGCTACGCACGTGCGCGTCCGCCTCACGCAGGCTCGCGTCGTCATACGGGCGGCTGTACGGAAAGAGCGACTCGAACTTCGAGCCGAAGCCGACGATGTTGAACGCGGCAGCCGGGGGTCATCGATCGCAGGCAGAGCTGAAGCGCGTTGCGCACCTCCTCGATGGACGCGCCGTCCATCGAACCGGAACGATCGACCAGGAACGTGACGTCCGCCGGCGCCGGCCCGGCGTCGAATGCCGGAACGAATCCCACCGCAATCGCCTGCTCCCCGTCATCGTCGCGCTCGATCCACGCCTGGGGCGCGTCGAGCCCGGCCGAGTCGACCGTGAGGACGAAGTCCCGATCGAGAGCGGTGTCCCGCGTGGCGAGCGTCACCGTTGCCTGGTTGCCGTCGGTCGTGACGGCCACCGGGTGCGACGGCGATTCGATCCCGTGATATCGCGCCCGTCATCGTCAGCCGGACGGACAGGTTCAGGCCGTACGGCACCTGCCACGCCAGCGGCGGGTTCAGCGTTTCCGAATCGGGGCGGCCAACGCCGGTGCGATCCTGTGCGGGCGCATAGCGCGGCGACACCGTGGTCGGGATGGAGAACCGCAGGCTACGTCCCCTCGACCGCCAGCTCGGTGACGTAGGTGAGCCTCACCAGGACTTCCTTCCCCGGCAGCAGGTTGCCCACGCTTGCCTGAAACACGTCGGGGCGTTCCTCATCGAGCAGGAACGCGCCGTGGCCTTCTTCGATCGCCCGGTCGTACATTTCGAAGGCGGCTTCGCGTTCCTTGACCTCGCCGACGACCAGCGTGCCGTCGATGATCGCCTCGAAGCCGCAGACGGCTGCGCCTTCGTCGAGCGGAAACACGTAGACCGCCTCGATCGGCGTTCGACTCGTGGTTCACGTAACGTTGAGTGACACACGACGCGCGCGCAGAAGCTGTTGATCTCGGCATCGATGGAGACGCCGTCCAGCGGGACCGCGGTCTTCTGCCGCGTGAGCAGGCCTGTATGTGTGGCGGCTGAATCAGGCATCAGAATCCTCTTCTCTCTTGCCGGATGCGATGAAAATGTAGGCGGCACCAGTTCGCGAGCTCGTGCAGTTTCCCCGGCGACGGCAGACGGACGTCGCCCGACACGTTCAGCTCCACGCCGGGCGCGAGCGTGATGCGACGCCAGGCGGCGCGGACGGGCAATTCCAGCGCGCGCCGGTTCCGGAGCGCGGCGGTCGACCGGGCCCGCGCCGTTCAGCTCGCGCCGGATCTCGTCGAGGGTTCGGCCGCTCTCCTGCAGCGCTTTCACGCGCAGGAGTTGATCGAGGTGCTCGGGTCCGTAGTGATTGCCGCGCCCCAGGCCGAGCGGTGCGGGAGGAGCCCCTCCTGCACGTAGTAGCGGACGGTGCGGCGCGACACGCCGCCGAGATCCGCAAGGTCGCCGATTGGCGTAACAACGGCGGCGCGACCGTCATGGTTCGAGTTATATGACAGTTACTGTCGCATTGTCAACTGTCACGTTATGACGGGGTGAACGGTGCACGGTGCCCGGTTCAGGGTACGAAAAGCACCTTGAGGGCGCGGCGCGCCTCCGCGAACGCGGACTCGTATTCGTCGAGCGACGCGACGCGGGAGACGAGCGGCGCCACTCGCACGGCGCCGGATGCGAGCAGGTCGATGGCGCGGCGGAACGGCCCGCATCGCGAGCCGACGAGCGTGATCTCTTCGACGACGACGGGCCACGACTCGAACGGCCCTTCACCGTGAAACGTCGATTTCATGATGACGGTGCCGCGCGGCCGCACGAGCTGCAACGCGCGCCGTATGCCGTCGGGTCGACCCGTCACGTCGACGACGACGTCGAAGCGGGGAGCGTTGGGGACCGAGTCATCGGCGCGCGCGGTCGCCAGGCCCAGCGCACGCGCGACCGCGAGCTTGTCGTCGTGACGGCCGAATACCGTGACGCCCGGGGTCACCGTCCGAAGTACCTGCGCGACGAGGAGACCCATCCGGCCGTCGCCGAGAACTGCTGCCCGCATGTCGTGGGCGATCTCGATCTGCTCGAGGATGCGGCAGGCGGCAGCGGTCGGTTCGACGAACACCGCCGTTCGATCGTCAACGCTGTCCGGGACTTCATGCAGGTTGACTGCCGGGAGCGTCAGCAGCTCGGCAAACGCGCCATCGCGCCCCCGGATGCCGACGACGCTGCGGTTCACGCAATGTTCCTTGACGCCGGCCGCGCACCACTCGCAGGCGCCGCAGCCGACGTTGATCTCGCCGACGACGCGTTTTCCTACCCACGCGGCATCGCGCGTGTCGGCTCGTTCCACGACGCCGACGAACTCGTGGCCCGGAATCCCGCGAAATCCGGCGTAGCCTTCGAGAAGCTGCAGATCCGTTCCGCAGATGCCGGCCATCCGCACGCGGATGCGGCACTCGCCTTCCCTCTCGGGCGCGGGCACGTCGCGCATGGCGAGCGCGCCGGATTCGGTGACGAGGAGCGCTTTCACCGCTGGAAAGCGGAGCCGTTCCAGTGAGCGAGCTTCTGACGGTTCTCCGTGTCGAGAACGGTCATCTGTCCGGTCCCACCCTGCTCCTGGCAGGTACGCGCCGAGCGCTTTGGCCGCTGATTCCTGATCGCTCTGGCTCATCGCCGACCACCGCGAGGCCTGAACGAAGGTCTCCATCGAAGCGCAGCTTCGCCGCACCACCACGCCGCTGCGTTCGAGGTCGCGCAGCATGCGCGCGCGGCGGCCTTCGGCGTCGAACAGGCTCGATCGCGACACGATCACCATGACGGCGAGCGCCGCGAGGATGGAGACGATGATGAGGAGAAGGCGTTTCATTCAGATCCGGCTGAAGCCGGACACGACGTCTACCGGCTCGGCGGCGCGGTGCTCGACGATCTGGGCGCAACGGCGGCGTGCGACCGCCGGGGGTCCGCGCCACCCTGGACCTGGCGCCGATCGGTGTCGACGACGACCGCGGCGGCGTAGCCGTAGCGGACCTCGCCCTTGCGGCCGATCTTCTGGAATCGATGGCCGCGCGCCATCAGATCCTGCAGCACGCTCCGCGGAATCCGATCTTCGATCTGCGGCCGGCTGACAGCGGGCTCCGCCGGGTCGCGTCCGATGAGGAAGCGCGGCGCCTCGATGGCCCTCTGCGCGTCCATGCCCCCGTCGATCACGTTGAGGATGATGTCGTAGACCGACGCGGGGATCCAGGCGTTCCCTGCGGCCGCCACCGCGAGCCGCGGCGATCCCGGTCGCGCAGCGGACTCGGGCGCCTTGAAGATCAACGTCGGCACGCTCGTCGAAGACGAGCGCGCGAGCGGCAGGAATCGGCCGGGCGCGCCCCCGCCGCCGAACCGCAGATGGTTGTTGTAGAGGAATCCGAGACCGTCGGAGACGTAGAACGTGCCGCCCCACGTGCTCAGCGTCTGCGTCACGGCGATCATGTTGCCTTCCGAGTCCGCGACGCGAACGCGGTGGTGCCGCGCCCGATCCGCTCGGGCGGACCGTCACCCTGCGGACCGCTGCGGTCGCGCAGCGCCTTCCGCGGATCGATCCGCTTGAACAGCGTGGCCGCGTGCGCCGGATCGAGGTGCGCGCCGAGGTTGACGTCCCACAGCGCGGGATCGGCGATCCGCGGCGCCTGATCGCGGACGCGCCACGACTCGATGACGTGGTGGAAGTAGTCCGCGTCGGCCGTGTACGAGGCGCCGGCGCGCGCCTGGTAGTTCTGCAGGATCTGCAGCGTCTCGATCAGCGCGGCGCCGGTCGAGACCGGCGGCGGCGCCGAGTAGACGACGTGATCGCGATAGCGGCCGGTGAGCGGCCGCCGCTCGATCGCGCGGTACTGCGCGAGATCGTCGAGCGAGATCAGCCCGCCGTTCTTCGTCATGTCCTCGGCGATCCGGCGGGCAATCGAGCCGCGGTAGAACGCTTCGGCGCCATCCTTGGCAATCGTCCGCAGCGTCGCGGCGTAGTCCTTGTTGACGAACCGGTCGCCGGGGCCGGGAACCTTGCCCGCGGGCAGATAGATGCGCGCGGCGGACGGATGCTTCTCGAAGAACTTCCGGCCTTCGGCGATCGACGTCGGCAGCGATTCGTCCAGCACGTACCCGTTCTCCGCAGACTCGATGGCCGGCGCGATGAGGTCCGCCCACGGGATCGTCCTGCTCGCGTACTTGCGGTAGAGCAAATCGAGTCCCGCGACCACGCCCGGGATGTTGGCGGCCGACGCGCCGTCGCCGGTGCCTCCGGTCAGGAGCGGATTGTCCCGGGTCGCGCGGATCGGGACCTGATCCTTGTAGTCGATCGCGATCGGCTCCGACATGCCCTTCAGGAACAGCACGGCCATGCCGTCGCCGCCGATCCCCGACGCGTCCGGCTCGACGACGCCCAGCGCGAAGGAGACCGCGATCGCGGCATCGACGATGTTGCCGCCTTTTTCGAGCGCGAGCGCGCCGGCACGCGACGCGAGCGGATGCCCCGACACGACGACGGCGCGATCGGACACGATCGCCGGCTTGATCAGCGGCTGCTCCGCGATCATCGCGTCGACCGTCGTCTCGAGCTCCGCTTCGTCGCGCGCGGCCTGGGCCTGCGGGCGGTACTTGTCCGCCAGCGCCTGCCACGCCTGCGAGGACGGACCAGACGCGTAGTACAGCCGGCTGAGCGTGTCCCACACGCGATCGAACGCCGCGGCCAGCTGGCCGTTGCGCGGCGCGCCGGCGGCGATCTCACGTGCGCCGGCGTCCACCGGCAGCGGCGCGTCGACCATCCAGAGCCTGAACGCGTCAGCCGCCGCGAACAGCGGCGGCGGTTCGTCGGTGTTGCGCTCGGGGTTGCCGTTGTAGGTGGGATCCGGCGGCGGCAGGTTCGCGATGACGAGACGTCTGCCGTCAGGCGACCACGCCGGCGCGCCGCCATGCCGAGAGACGAGCACCGGCTGCTCGCCCGGACGCGGGCGCGGCGCCGGTTCCCCATCACCACTTGACGCACTGTTGTCGACGGTCAGCACCCAGACCGAGCCGGCGCCGTCACGCACGGCGAAGTACGCGAGCCGCGATCCGTCCGGCGACCAGGCAGGAAAGCCCTCGATGCCGCGGACGCGCACGACGCGCGCGCGCGTCACGCGATCCCGCGGACCCGGCGCGAGGTCCGCCACCCAGAGATCCGAGTCGCCGTCCTCGCTGTCGCGATCGGACACGTACGCGACGCGCTTGCCGTCCGGCGAGACACGGCCGTACCGCTCGTCGTCGCTCGCCGTGTCCTGGAAGAGGGGCTTCGCCTCCCCGCCAGCGACGTCGGCCGCGAAGAGCCGCCAGCGTCCCGACTGTCGGTGAGAGAAGATGAGGCGGCCGTCACCCGTCCACGAGGGCCAGCGCTCGTCGCCCGGCAACCGGGTGATCTGTCGCGCATCGCCGCCCCCCGAGGGGACAACGTGAATATCGAAGCCGCGCCCCGAGTCGACGGCAAACGCGATCTGACGACCGTCCGGCGACCAGATCGGATCGCGTTCGGTGTCCTTGCTCTGGGGCCGCAGCGCGCGCCCGTTCTTGCCGTCGGGCGCCGAGATCCAGATCTGATCGAGGTACGAGAAGGCGAGACGCCGGCCGTCAGGCGACCAGGCGGGCTCGCGAGCGCCGCGCACGACCGATGACGGCGTTTGTGCGGACAGGGTCAGGACGAGCGTCGCAACCGCCGCACAGCCAACGACGCAGCGCCTTCAGCACCTTCAGCACCTCCAGCACCTCAGCACCTTCAGCACCTCAGCACCGTCAGCGCCTTCGGTCTAGACTTCCGCGCTGGCGCGCTGCGCTTCGGTCGGCACCACGCGCCGCACCGTCTCGATGATGTGCCGCGCCGAGATGCCGAAGCGATCGACCAGCTCGTCGGGCTGGCCGCTGCGCGGGATTTCGCGAACCGCGAGCCGATGCACCGAGAAGCCCGCATGCGCGACGGCTTCACTCACGGCGTCCCCGAGACCACCGGCGGCGTAGTGATCCTCGACGGTGATGAGCACCCCGTTGGTCGCCTGGGCGCAGCTCGCCAGCGTGGCGGCATCGATCGGCTGGACGGAGTACGCGTCGACGACGCGAATCGAGATGCCCTCTGACTGCAGGCGATCGTACGCCTTCAGTGCCTCGACGACGGTGATCCCCACGCCCACGACGGTGGCGACGTCCTTCGCGCTCTGTCGGAGGATCTTCGATCCGCCGATGGGAAACCGATCGCCCGGCGAGTAGATGACGGGCGTCTTCGGTCTCGACGTCCGCATGTACGCGAGCCCCGGCCGCGCGGCCATCTCGACGACCAGGCGCTCGGCGCTGACGCCGTCACACGGATAGACGACCGTGCAGTTGGGCACGGCGCGCATCATCGCGAGATCCTCGAGCGCCATCTGCGACGGCCCGTCTTCGCCGATGGAGACGCCGGCGTGCGACCCCGTCAGCTTGACGTTCAGCTGCGAGTTCACGTTCGAGATGCCGGCCATGCGGATGAAGTCGCAGGCGCGCGACAGAAAACAGGCGAACGTCGACGCAAACGCAATCGCCCCGCGCGCCGCCAGGCCGGTCGCCGCGCCGACCATCACCTGCTCGGCGATGAAATTTTCGAAGAAGCGATCGGGATAGGCCTTTTCGAACTTCTCGCTGAACGTCGAGTTCTTGACGTCCGCGTCGAGCGCCACGACGCGCGGATCGACCGCGCCGAGCGCCGCCAGCGCATTCCCCCACGCTTCGCGCGTCGCAACCTGATCGCCGATCGCGTACTTCGGCGCCGCGACCTTCCCGAGGTCGACGTTGATCCGCTCGCGCGGCTTCGCGGCCGGCGCGGGGATGGACGGGACCGGTGCGCCCGGGACGAGCTGTTTCTCCAGGTCGGCGATGGCCTTGTCCGCCTCCTCGCCTTTCTTGAGCGGCTTGCCGTGCCAGCCGTCCTTGCCCTCGATGGCGGGAACGCCCTTGCCCTTGATCGTCCTGGCCAGGATCATCGTCGGACGGCCCTTCGTCTGACGCGCGGACGCCAGCGCGTCGAGCACCGCCTGGATGTCGTGGCCGTCCACCACCAGCGTGTGCCAGCCGAACGCGTTCCAGCGGGCGGCAATCTCGTCCATCTGATGCCCGAACTGCGTCCGCTGGCTCTGGCCGAGCGCGTTGACGTCGACGATGCCGCACAGGTTGTCGAGTTTCTGGTGGAGCCCGACGTCAGCAGCTTCCCACACGGACCCTTCCGCCATCTCGCCGTCGCCGAGCAGCACGTAGGTGCGGTAGTCCGACTGGATCAGCCGCGCGTTGAGCGCGCACCCGATCGCCGCGCAGATGCCCTGACCGAGCGAGCCGGTCGCCACGTCGACGAACGTCAGCCGCGGCGTGGGATGCCCTTCGAGGTCGGAGTCGATCCGCCGGAGCTTCAGCAGCTCGTCGCGCGGGAACAGACCGGCGGCGGCCCAGGCGGCGTAGAGGATCGGCGCGGCATGCCCCTTCGACAGCACGAAACGATCGTTGTCGGGATTCGCCGGGTTCTTCGGATCGAAGCGCATCTCGGCGAAGAAGAGCGTCGCCACGATGTCGGCCATCGACAGACAGCTGGTCGGATGCCCGCTACCCGCTTCGCTCGTCGATCGGATCGAGTCGATCCGGAGCTGAGTGGCGATGTTTCGAAGCGCTGGAACGGATGGAGAAGTCATGTGAAAAGCGAGAGTTTATCACTTCGGGTTCGTCCGGGACTCACGGCTGGCGGCCAACCCCAGCCATCCCGGTGGCGAGCAGGTAGTGCGCGGCGAGGGGTCCCTGACGCGGGGCCAGCGGGGCCATCGCGGCGAGTGTCCGGGTCGCCTTCTCGGCGAAGTCGTGGTCGCCGGAGGTTTTGGCCAGGCGAGCAAGCACGCGCGCGGTCTCGCAGTTGCTCGTAAACGGCTTGAACCGCTCGCGCATCAACCCGATCCGCTCGTGCTCGTCCGGCGCGGCGCGGTCGAAGAACCCGCCGTGCTCCTCGTCCCACATCGTGGTGATCGCGTAGTGCATCAGCTCCTCGGCCATCATCTCGTAGACGATGTTGCCGGTCGCGTCGAATGCGTCGAGGCTCGCGGCGGCCATGGCGGACTGATCGTCGAGCAGGCCGCGGACGTGCGCGTCGCCGTCGATGTAGTGCGCGACACCCGCACCCGGTCTGTAGCAGGCCAGCAGGACGCGCTCGAGCGATTTGACGGCGAACTCGCCGAGCGAGGGATCCTCCAGCACGCGCGAGGCGCGCAGCGCGGCCGACACCATCGCCGCGTTCCACCCGGCATAAAGGATGTTGTCGACCGCAGGCGGCGTCCGCGACCGGCGCAGCTCGGGCGTCTGGGCCTCGTAGTACGCGCGATCGGCCTGCTGGGATCCGGACCAGCCGCCGTCGACCGGGTCCGCGAGCCAGGTCTGGACGTAGCGGAGGATCTCGGACGCGCGCTCGCGGTAGCGCGCGATCTGCAGCGCCTCCGCCGCGTGAAGATACACGCGCAGGAGCGCGGCGTTGACGTCGAGCAGCTTCTCCTCGTGCGGCGCCTGCCAGTCGCGCGCGGACGCGAAACGGAAAAAGCCGCCGTCGACCTCGTCGTAGAGACCGCCCCACCCCATCGCGTCGAGCGTGGTCTGCACGATCTCCACCAGGCGCGCGTCGTTCGATTCGGCGAGCAGGTCGAGCGCCAGCTCCAGCGGCGCGACGAGCGGAAACTTCGGCGCGGTGCCGAAGCCCCCGTATTCGCGATCGTACGTGTCGTACACCGACTCCAGCAGCTCACGCTCGGTCGATGAATCAGCCCTGTCTCCGTGTACCGGCGCGCCGCCAGCGGGGCCCGCGTCAGCGCGCGCAGAGATCTCGTCGCGTCGCAGGCTGAACGCGCTCGCAACCTGGCCGAGCACGTCCGGCATCCGTTCGGGCGTGACGTAGGTGCCGCCGCCGATGATCGCGCCGTCGGCCGTCAGAAACGCGGTCGTGGGCCAGCCGCCCAGGCTGTATCGCTCGCTGATGTCCGGGCGGCGATCCGCGTCGACTCTGATTGGAATGAAGCGATCGTTCACCAGCTGGGCGATGGCCGGATCCGCGTAGCTCGTACGATCCATCTCGCGGCACCAGAAACACCAGGGCGCCGCGATCGACAGCAGCACGGGCTTGTTCTCCGCGCGTGCGCGCTCGAAGGCATCCGCACCCCAGTCGAGCCAATGGACGATCGGCATGATGGCAGTCGCGGCGTGCACGACGGCAGTTCGCCGCCTGATGGGGTTCATTATAATGAGGGGATGCTCGCGCTGCGGTACGCCGCGGTATTGGCAGTGGCCGTCTGGATCGGCGGGTTGCTCACGCTCGGAGGCGTCGCCGCCCCGGCTATCTTCGACGTCGTCGCCGCCACGCAGACGGCGGACGCGCGGATGGCAGCCGGAGCGATCTTTGGTGAAGCGTTCCGGCGCTTTCACTTCGTCGCGTTGGGCTGCGCCGCAATCGTGCTGCTGTCGTTGACGGCGCGCGCGCTGCTCGGCCCGCGGCCGCGGCACTTCGCGCTCCGCGGCGGGATCGGACTGCTGATGCTCGCTGCAACGCTGTATTCCGGGTACGTCATTTCACCCGCGATCAAGCGCGCGCAGGTGGACATCGGGACGGCGCCGTCGAGCCTGCCGGAGGGCGATCCCCGGCGCGTCGCGTTCGGCCGCCTCCACGGGCAATCGTCCGCGCTGCAGATCGTGCCGATTGTCGGCGGCCTGCTGCTCATGTTCTGGGAGATCAAGGATAACCACGGATCACATGGATAACACGGACTTTATGAAGCGGAATTGTGAGAGAGGCACTTAGAAAGGTGGATCGTGTCTGGATTCGACGCTACGCTCGACAAGATCAGCGCCGCCGTCGAACGGGAGGAAGATCCGACGCGCGCGATGGAAACCGTCGTCCGCATCCTCGCGGCGGACGTCCCCCACTACAACTGGGTGGGGATCTACCTGCTCGAGGGGAACGAGCTCGTGCTCGGGCCGTTCGTCGGCAAGCCGTCGCCGCACACGCGGATACCGCTCGGCCGCGGGATCTGCGGCGCGGCCGCCTCGGAAAAAGCCACGATCGTCGTCGACGACGTGAACGCGGATCCCCGGTACCTGGCGTGCAGCCTGGAGACCAGGTCCGAGATCGTCGTGCCGATCATGGATGGCAACGAGGTGCTCGGCGAAATCGACATCGACAGCGATCGACTTGCGGCGTTTGGACCCGCGGATCGCCACCTGCTCGAACGGGCCGCGGCCGTGCTCGCACCGAGATGCAGCTCGTGGCTCCGGACGCAGGGCCTCGAGCCCTGAGCCACTCGACTCGACACACCTATGCCCCACACGATCACACTCATCCCCGGCGACGGGATCGGACCCGAAGTCACCGAAGCCGTCGTCAGGATCCTGCACGCTGCCGGACTGGACATCCAGTGGGAGCGGCACGACGCCGGCGTGACCGCGTTCAATCGGTTCAACCAGTCGCTGCCGGGCGAGCTGCTCGAATCGATCCGGCGCAACAAGGTCGCGCTCAAGGGACCGGTGACGACGCCCATCGCCGAAGGGTTCACCAGCGTGAACGTCGGCCTCCGCAAGACGCTGGATCTGTTTGCCAACCTGCGGCCCGTGCGAAACCTCCCGGGCGTGAACAGCCGGTTTCAGAACGTCGACATGATCATCGTCCGCGAGAACACCGAAGACCTCTACTCCGGTCTGGAGCACGAGGTCGTGCCCGGCGTCGTCGAAAGCCTGAAGATCATCACGGAGCGGGCGTCGACGCGCATCGCCCGGTTCGCGTTCGACTACGCGCGCGCGAACGGCCGCAAGCGCGTGACGGCGATCCACAAAGCGAACATCATGAAGCTCGGCGACGGGCTCTTCCTGACGAGCACGCGCGCGGTGGCGCGCGAATACCCCGATATCACCTACGACGAGCGGATCGTCGATGCGGCGTGCATGGCGCTCGTCATGACGCCGGAGAAGTTCGACGTCCTGCTGCTGCCGAACCTGTACGGCGACATCGTCTCGGATCTCTCCGCGGGCCTCGTGGGCGGCCTGGGCGTCGTCCCGGGCGCCAACCTCGGGATTGATTGCGCGGTGTTCGAAGCGGTCCACGGCAGCGCGCCCGACATCGCGAACAAGAATCTCGCCAATCCCACCGCCCTGCTGCTTTCGGGCCTGATGATGCTCGACCACATCGGCGAGCGGCAGGCAAGCGCGCGCATCCGGGCCGCGCTGGACAAGATCCTGTCGGAGGGCCGCGTGCGCACGCGCGATCTCGGCGGTGAGGCGTCGACGACGGAGTTCACGGACGCGATCTGTGCGGGGCTGAAATAGAAGCTGTCTAAGGCGCGAGCGAGCATGGCGAGCGAGCCACGCGAACGGAGCGCGCCGGCAAGCGGCGCGCGAGAGAGCGTGTAAGGGAGTCCGAGGGGCGAAGCCCCTCGGATAAGACTAGAAGAACTGTCGTACGGAACCCCGCGCGGATGATATAGTTACGGCCCGTGATGCTCGACGACATCACCCAGGCAGTGCTGGCTCGGGAAGATGTGGCGCGCTACCTGCGCGGCGGACATGGCCAGTCGGAGCTGGACGCTCGGGAGCGCATCCACGCGTATCTCGACGAGTTGCGCACGACGCAGCGGTATCCCATCTATCGTGCGCTGAAGCATCCCCTCTATCCGATTCTGCGCAAGATCGATCGCATCGAAGAGCACGTGAGCATCGCCCAGGACGCGACGCGCCGCGGCCGGACGATCTACATTTCGAACCACAAGAGTCACCTCGACTACCTCGTCGAGCCGCTGGTGATCGACGACAACGGGATCAGGCCGCCCGTCATCGCCGCGGGGATCAATCTGTTCGGCGGACCGCTCGGCCTCATCCACCGTCACGTCACGGGGGCCATTCCGATCCGCCGCAACACCAAGGACCCGGCGTATCTCGTCACGCTCAAAGCCTACGTCGCCGAATTGCTTCAGCGGCACGATCTGCTCTTCTACATCGAAGGGGGCCGCAGCTACACGGGCGAGCTCAAGTCGCCGAAGACGGGGCTGCTGCACGCGACCATGCAGGCCGGCGCGAACACATCGATCGTCCCGCTCGCAGTGGCGTACGATCTCGTGCTCGAGGATCACATCCTGGCGCACCAGGGACCGAAGCGACGGCAGCGGCCGTTCGCCCGGGAAGTTGCCGAGATGGTGCGGTACGCCGTCGGCTATCAGTCGCGCGCGTTCGTCACGTTCGGCGCCCCGATTTCCCTCGACGGGTGCGATCCGGAGTCGCGACGCGACATCATGATGCTCGCGCACCGGATTCGCGACGCCATCGGACGGCTCTACAAGGTCCTCCCGACCGCCGTCGTCGCCGCCGCGATGCGCCCGTCGATCACGCGCCGCGAGCTCGAATCGAGGGCGGACGCGCTGCTCGAATCGCTGCGGGCGGCCGGCGCGAATCTCGGAGTGGAGGACGGCCGCCAGGCCGTCGCCGTTGGCGTGGAGCCGCTGGCCTCGCGCAACATCATCTTCGTCGAGCGCGGTGGACGCTACCGCGTGCGCGAGCGGACCGTGCTGCGCTACTACGCGCGGACCCTCCAGCACCTGCTCCCCGGCTCCCGCCGAACGCCCCGCACGCACTGATGATCGACCGCGTGTCGAGGGGGACTTTTCACCTGCTCGCCCGCAGTCAGTCACTCGAACGCCTCGCCTCACGCTACGGCATGCGGCAGCCGCACAGCTTTGCCAGACGCTTCGTCGCGGGCGAGACCGTCGAGGAAGCGATCGACGCCGCGCGCGCAATCGAGACGGCCGGCATGACGGCGACGCTGGATTACCTCGGCGAGTCAGTCGCGACGATGGCCGAAGCCGCGCAGGCGACGCGCGAGTACCTCGACGTCATCGAACGCGTTGCCGCGGCAGGAATCGACCGCAATATCTCGCTGAAGCTCACGCAGCTCGGCCTGATGGTCGATCGCGCGACCGCCGTAGACAACCTGCGCCGGATCCTGGATGCGGCCGGAGCGCATGGCTTCTTCGTGCGCATCGACATGGAGGACTCGTCGATCACCCAGGTGACCCTCGACATCTTCGAGACGATTTGGCAACAGGGCTACAGAAACGCCGGGGCAGTCCTGCAGTCGTACCTGCCCAGAAGCGCAGACGATGCCACGCGTCTGAGCCGGCTCGGGGCTCGCATCAGGCTGGTCAAGGGCGCGTACAACGAGCCGAAGTCCGTCGCGTATCAAAGCAAGACGGACGTCGACAGGGCATTCGTCGCGATCATGCGGATCCTCCTCACGAGCAACCCGCGGCCGGCCATTGCCACCCACGATCCCGCCATGATCGCGGCGACCCGCGAATTCGCGGGCAGCCAGGGCATCGGCCCCGACCGCTTCGAGTTCCAGCTACTGTACGGCATCCGCCGCGACCTCCAGGCCCGCCTCACCCATGAGGGATACCAGGTCCGGGTGTACATCCCCTTTGGACGCCAGTGGTTCTCGTATTTCATGCGGCGGCTTGGAGAACGTCCCGCTAACTTTGGATTTGTCCTGAAAAGTCTGCTCAGGGAGAGATAAAGGGTCGCATCCACGGCGAGCATTGTCAGAGCGCGCAGGGTGTGTATTCAGTGGCCTCAGACAGGGTTACGGCCTTCCGGAGCCACGACACGGCGCGGCCATGACAGCTATGTTATTCCCGGGCTAACCGCTTGATGCAATGAAGGATCGGGGGCAAAACGGCCCCGTGGCATAGCGATTGATACTAGACAGGTCGCGAGCGCGCGGAAACGGCCGAATGAGGACCGGCGTCCTAGGACTAGGGCAACCGGAGGGAACCGAGGAGACGCCCCATGGTGACCAATTATCCCCAGCAACTTGCGACGACAGCTGAGGTTACGCAGAACGAGCAACCGCAGGCGGGTCTGATGGCCAGAATGGCTACCCGTCTCGGGCAGGTTTACTGTGGCCTTCACGGCCACGATTCGGTCCTGCATTTCGAGGGCAGCCGCGTGATGATGCGGTGCACGTCGTGCGGCCACGACACACCGGGTTGGGAAATCACCGGTCGCGCCCCGCGCCTGCGTGTACGAGGGCGATGCGCGCCGGCACACGATGTCGAAGCCACGGCTCGTGATCCGCAAGAGCGCCTGAAGGCGGCTCTCTCACCTCTGAGGCAGCTGGCGATCGAGGCTGCGGCGACCGTCGCCGATCACTCGATCGCCCGATCGCCCGTCGGTTTCAACACCAATCCAACGCCAGACGCGCCAGCGCGTCCCGGCACGCGATCACGTCGTCGACGGTGACGTACTCTTCGGTGCTGTGCAGGCCGGCGCCGCCCGGACCGAACAGCACCGAAGGAAGGCCCGCGCCGGCCAGAATCGCGGCGTCCGTCCAGAAACTCATTCCGACCGTTTCGGCCGGGCGCGATGTGCTTGCCGTCGCGTGAGCGAGCGCGCGCGGCAACTCGTGCGCCGCTGACAGCTCGTACGGCGGGCGGGTGAACGTGAGTCTCGCGTCCGACTCGAATTCCGGATCTTCGCGCCGGAGCGCGTCGAGGATCTCGAGGATCTCGTTGCGGACGCGGTCCTCGCTCTCGCCGACAATCGTGCGGCGCTCCATCTGGAGCTGACAGCGATCGGGGTACGAGCTGATCTCCCGGCCGCCGGCGACGATCGACGCGTGAAGCGACGCCGTGCCCATCACGGGATGCGGGGTTCGCCCCTGCAGCTCGCGGTCCAGCGCTTCCAGCCGCGTCAGGACGCGGCCCATGCGCATGATCGCGTCGCGCCCCTCTTTCGGGCGGCTGCCGTGCGCCGCGCGGCCGCGTGTTTCGATCTCGAACCAGGCGAACCCCTTGTGTCCGACGCCGATCTGCAGATCCGTGGGTTCGGTGACGACCGCGGCGTCCGCGCTCCATTTCGTGACGAGCGCATCGGCGCCAATGCTCGCGTACTCCTCATCGACAACAGCTGCCACGATGAGACGGCCGCGCGTGAAGCCGCGCTCGGCCGCGACGCGCGCCGCATCGATCATCGCGGCGACGCCGCCCTTCATGTCCTGCGACCCGCGCCCGTACAAGCGGCCCGATCGGATGGCGGGATCGAATGGCGCCGACATCCCTTCGACGCCGACGGTGTCGATGTGACCGCAGAACATCAGCGACCGTCCCGCTTCGCGGCCCTCGAGCACGCCGATCACGTTTGGGCGCCCGGAGGCGACTTCCTGCACGTGAACGTCGAGCCCGATGCGTCGCAGGTGTTCGCCGATGGCCGAGGCAATCCGCGACTCCCCCGCCGCGCCCGGCACGAGCGACGGGTTGACCGAATCGATGGCGACGAGATCGCGAAGAAGAGAAATCGCGGGGTCGTGGCTCATGGCGGCAGGTGACACAGTATCATGCGAACGTGGATCTCACAGGCCGCGTCGCAGTCGTCACAGGCGCCTCGTCCGGCATCGGGCTCGCACTGGCCGAGCACTTCGCGCGCGAAGGCATCGCGGTCGTGCTTGGCGCGCGGCGAACGGACCGCCTCACGTCGGCGGTCGAGCGCATTCGCGCGGCAGGAGGACGAGCGGAGGCGGTAACGATGGACGTCACGGTCGAAGCCGACGTCGATCGGCTCGTCTCGCGCGCGGGAGAGGCGTTCGGCCGTCTCGACATCATGGTGTGCAACGCGGGATTCGGCTTTTACGGGAGCGTCGAGAACACTCCGCCGGACGTCATGCAGCGCATGATGAACGTCAACTTCATGGGCACGTTCTACGGCGCGCGCGCGGCGCTCCCCGTCTTTCGCAAACAGGGACGCGGGCACCTCGTGCTCGTGTCATCCATCGCCGGCAAGCGCGGCATCCCGGAGATGAGCGGATACTGCGCCACCAAAGCGGCCCAGGCCGGATTCTCGGAATCACTTCGAGCGGAGTTCGCGGGAAGCGACATCCACGTCAGCATCGTGTTTCCGATCTCGACGGACACCGAGTTCCGTGAGGCGATGGAGCGGGACTATCAGCGCTCGGTTTCGGGTCTCGGCCCCCGGCAGACGGTAGACGACGTGGCGCGCGCGGTCATCGATTGCCTGCGTCGCCCGAAGCCGGAGGTGTACCCGTACCTGCGTGCGCGAGCGCTGCCGATCCTCACCGCGCTGGCGCCAAAGTTCGCCGACGGCCTGGTGCGGAAGTACGGACGCCGTATCGAGCGCACTGCACCACGGAAATGAGCCTCGCCACCGCGACACAGATCGCCGGGCTCGTCAGGACGCACGGAGGACGCGCGCTCGTCGTCGGCGGCTGGGTCCGCGATCGTTTGCTGGGCCGGCCCAGCAAGGACATCGACATCGAGGTTTACGGCATTGCCGCCGACCGTCTGCGCCAGCTCCTCGAAGAGATCGGGCCGGTCAACACGGTTGGCGAGAGTTTCACCGTCTACAAGGTCGAGGACGTCGACGTCTCGCTGCCGCGGCGGGAGTCGAAGATCGGCCGCGGGCATCGCGCGTTCGCCGTCACCGGCGACCCGAACATGCTGCCGGAAGAGGCCGCACGCCGCAGAGACTTCACGATCAATTCCATCGCGTGGGACTTGATCACGGACGAGTACCTCGATCCGTACGGCGGACGGCAGGATCTCCACGACAAGATCCTCCGCGTCGTCGATCCCTCGACATTTGCCGAGGACAGCCTGCGCGTGCTGCGCGGGATTCAGTTCGCCGCGCGGTTCGAGCTGGAGATGGATCCCGTCACCAAAGAGATCTGCCGGCGCATCCCGCTGGACGACCTGCCGGCAGAACGGATCGGGGGCGAGATCGAGAAGCTGTTGCTGCTGGCGAATCGGCCGTCGCGCGGGTTCGCGCTCGCGCTCGAGCTGGGCGTCATCGACCGGCTCTTCCCAGAGCTGAAGGCAACCGTCGGGTGCGCGCAGGAGCCCGAGTGGCATCCGGAGGGTGACGTCTGGGTGCACACGCTGATGGTGATCGACGAGGCGCGCACGCGGATCGACGGCCTCGAGCGTCCGCAGCAGATTGCCGTGATGCTGGGCGCGGTCTGCCACGATCTCGGAAAGCCGTCCACGACGCAGGTCGTCGACGGACGGATCCGATCGCTCGACCACGAACAGGCGGGCGTCGCGCCGACGCTCGCGCTGCTCGATCGGCTGAACGTCCAGACCATCGGCGGCTTCGACGTTCGGCAGCAGGTCGTCGGCCTGGTCGCACACCATCTGAAGCCGCTGGCCTTCGTCAAGTCGGCCACGCCGGTCGGCGACGGTGCGTACCGCCGCCTCGCGCTGAAAGCCGACCTCGAGCTGCTCGCGCGCCTTGCCGAAGCAGACTGTCTCGGACGCACCGGCCATTTCGACTGCTCCGGAATCTCCCGCTTCCTCGAACGAGCACGCGCGCTGGGCGTCCAGCACGCGGCGCCCGAACCCATCGTCAGGGGCCGGCATCTCCTCGCGCTCGGTGTCGAACCAGGACCTCGGATGGGCGAGTTGCTGAAGCAGATTTACGAGCGGCAGCTCGACGGCCGGGTCACGACGGTGGAAGAAGGCCTGGAGCTCGCGCGCGAGCTCACCAGGTCACAATGAGAAATGATCAGAGTGTCGCACCTTCGAAGGACTGACCAGATGAGTCGAACAATGTCTCAGACGTCGCTTTGGCGCCGACGTGGTGCAGCCGTGATCGCCGGTCTGCTTCTGGCGTCCATGTCGCCGGAGGCTCAGCAGACCCGCTCGCCGAGAGATCTCGGCTTCCCCGATCTCGTGTCCGGCCTGAAGGCGACCCCCGGTTGCCTCGGCGTTGAAACCGCCACCACCAGCGGCGGAAAGAACGTGATCTTTGCCTGGTTCGAGAACAAGGACGCCGTGCTCAAGTGGTACTACAGCGATATGCATCAGGCCGTCATGAAGAAGTTCTTTCCCACCCGGGAGCACCATCCGCCGCTCGAGGGAATCGAGGGAGAGGGGCCGATCATGGCCATTGCGTCGATCACGATGGCCGACCAGGCGCAGTTCGAGGCCACGAAGCTGCCGATCTCCCAGATAGCGATCGAGCTGTATCGGCCGGCAAGCGGCGGGATCTTCCTGGGCGGGCGCTTCGCGCCGGACGCGTTGAAGGTGCCAGGCTTGCGCTCGGTCACCACGCGGCCTGGTGGAAAGGAAGGCGGGCAATGAGAACCGCCCTGCGAGTAGCGGCGATCCTGCTGGCCGCAGGCGCAGCCGCCGTGCCGGCGGTTCCTGCAGCACAGCCGCCGAACGACATCGAGAGCCGCGTGACGCACGGCTACGCGGACAGCGGCGGCGTGAAGATTCATTACGCCTCGCTCGGCAAGGGACCTCTGGTCGTCATGATCCATGGGTTCCCGGACTACTGGTACACCTGGCGGCACCAGATGAACGCACTGGCGGACCGATTCCAGGTCGTCGCCATCGATCTGCGCGGGTACAACCTGAGCGACAAGCCCAAGGGCGTCGAGCAGTACGACATGAAGCTGCTCGTCGGTGACGTCGCCGCCGTCATCCGCCACGTCAAGCAGGACAAAGCCATCATCGTCGGACACGACTGGGGCGGTGCGATTGCGTGGACGTTCGCGACGTTCATGCCGGAGATGACCGACCGCCTGGTCATCCTCAACCTGCCGCATCTGCGCGGCCTGATGCGCGAGCTGGCGAGGAACCCCGAGCAGCAGAAGAACTCTCAGTATGCGCGCAACTTCCAGCAACCCGACGCGCACCTGAAACTGAGCGCCGCCGAACTGGCTGGCTGGGTGACCGACCCGGAAGCCAGGAAGAAATACATCGAAGCGTTCGGGCGCTCCGACTTCGAGGCCATGCTGAACTACTACAAACGGAACTACCCGCGCGAGCCGTACACCGAGGACCCGTCGCCGCCGGTCAAGGTGAAGGCGCGCGTGCTCATGTTCCACGGTCTCAAGGACTGGGCGCTGCTGCCGCCGGGTTTGAACGGCACATGGGACTGGCTGGAGCGCGATCTCACGCTGGTGACGATTCCTGACGCAGGACATTTCGTCCAGCAGGATGCGGCCGAGATGGTCAGCAAGACGATGCGGTGGTGGCTGACGGAGCCTCGGTGAAGCTACTATAGTCACGACCTCATGGCCTCTTCAGTCTTGCGGTGCGGATGAGTCGTCGTTTTCTCTGGATGGCCGCTCTCGCGGCCGTCGCCCTCGCGCCGTCCGCCTACGCCCAGGAGCGGGAAAAAGAGCCGATCGGCAAGTTCGTCGCCGATGCGCGCGTCGCGCTGCCACGCTTCACGGACGACGAGACCATCGCGGCCTCGATTGGCGTGACGGCGGAAAACATGCCGGGTCGCGGGCTCGGGTTCTCGGTGGGCGCCCACGTGTATCCATTCCGCCTGGGCGGCGTGACGTTCGGGTTTGGCGCTGAACTGCTGCGGACTCGAGGGCACAACACCCTCGAGCCGATCGAGGAGGGTGGACCGGACGGGCCGACGGTTGAATCCCGCTTCTCGTCCTTCTCTCCGCAGGTGTCGCTGAATTTCGGATCGCGCCGCGGGTGGAGCTACGTCAGCGGCGGCATTGGATGGACGAACTTCACCATCGAGAACCAGGCGCTGCCGGTGGCTGACGCCGACGGCAGCACGAAGTCGATCAACTATGGCGGGGGCGCGCGGTGGTTCGCGAAGGAGCACCTCGCGTTCACGTTCGACATGCGGTTCCACCGCATCGACCCGCAGCCCGCGTCAGCCGGGCGGCCTCCGTACCCCGGCCTGCGCATGTTCATCATCAGCGCAGGCGTGAGCTTCAAATAGGCGTCACGCCCGTTTCTCGAGAAACATCATCACGGACGTGAACACCGTCTCGCCGTCCTTCACGACGAGGTGCGGCGTCTGGTACGGGTTGACCCGGAGGTCGACAGGCGCGGTCTCGTAGCGGGACCAGACGCCTTCGTCAATCGGCTCGACCAGGCGCAACGACGGATGATCTACGAGTTGACGAAGCTCGGCGGCGGTGAAGACTTCCGCGCCTTCTGCCCGTTCCGACAGCGCGTACTCCGTCGCGAGGACCAGCATGCCCCCGGGCTTGAGCACGCGCGCCATCTCGACAACGGCATCCCGTGCGCCGGGCAGGCCGCCGAAATGCTCGATCGACGACAGCGAATACGCCACGTCGAACGTCCCGGACCGAAACGCCAGCCGGCGGCCGTCCATCTTCAGAAACGCGAGTTTTTCGACGGGATACGGAAACGGGGCGTACTCCTCGGGCCGGCGCAAGACGGTGTCGTCGCCCTCGCGCGCCCGGCTGTCCGCCTGCCAGCGGCCTTCGTAGAGATCGGTGGCCACGACGAATCCCACGCGGTTGGCGAGCCAGTACAGGATCTTCTCGTGTCCGGCGCCCACGCTCAGGACGCGGGCGTCCGACGTCAGCCGCCCGAGACGCTGCAGACCGTAGACGGTCTGGGCGAACTCGTAGGCCTTGCGGTGCATCGACATCTTCTCTGCCGGCTCGCCCAGCGATCGGAGCACGGCCCGCCACTCGGGGTTGTCCCACTTGGCGGGGTTCGCGAGCTCGCACAGCTGCACGTCTTTCGGCAGCGCCCCCATCGACGGAGAGATTTCCCGGAGGCGCCGGAGGAACTCGTCGGAATCCAGCAACCCACGGACGAGCAGACCGCGACGCGCGCCCGCCTGGAGCCGGCCGAGATAATAGCCCCGGCCCTCAGCGTCCGCCTCTCTGCCCAGCAGCAGCCGGTAGCATCCGTCGATGAATTGCTCGTTCGCACCCACGCGATCCAGAACGGCTTCGACGGCGTCGGCCTGACGATCGCCGGTGCCGCCGTCGATGCAACTTGCGTACAGCAGACGGAATTCAGGCGACGAGAGGAGCCGCAGTGCCAGCACGGCGCCCGGCTCGCCCGCTTCGGTCGCCCGCAGCGCCTCGCGGCGTTCGGATTCGTCCGGATCGCGCTGGAGCAGAATCGCGAACGCAGCGACAATCGCAGTCAGTACGCACATCCGCCGCTGGCGCGCCCGATTGCGGACTCGCCGGCCCGAGACGACGAAACAGACGGTCGATGATCGCGTGGATAGCCGCGTCCGCTATTTGGTGTTCTTTCTGAGGAAGTCCAGCATGATCGGCCACGCCTGCTCGGTCGCCTTCAGGTTGGCGCCCGGCACCTTCTGCGTCCCGCTCTGCTGACGAAGGAATCCGTGGCCCGCTGCCGTGAAAATGTGTTTCTCGTAGACCTTCCCGGCTTTCTTCATCTCGGTCTCGGCGGTCGGAATCGTCTGGTTCACGCGCGCGTCGTCTTCACCATACAGGCCGAGCACGGCCGCGCTTATCTTGCCGTAGTCGGCCGCATCCGCCGGCGACGACCCGTAGTACACGACCGCGGCATTGAGCGCCGGCTGACGCACCGCATAGTTGAAGCTCGTCGAACCTCCCCAGCAGTAGCCGACCACCGCGCTCCTGCCGCTGGCCGCAGGCAGTTTGAGCCCGTACTCGCGGACGGCATTGAGCTTGAGGATCACGTCGTCCGGCGTGAGCGTGCGGATGACCTGTGTGGCCTTGTCGCCGAGCTCGTCGGTCCCGCCGCCGTTGGGCGCCTTGCCTGACAGCAGATCCGGCGCGATGGCGATGAAGCCTTCCTTGGCCAGCTGATCGGCTACGCCGCGGATCCATTCGCTCAACCCGAAGATCTCGTGGATCACGACGACGACCGGCGCCTTCTCCTTGCGCTCGGGAAACACGACGAACGTTTTGAGCACGTCCGGCGATCCCGACACCTTGATGTCGACCCACTCCGAGTGGCGAGGCGACTGCTTCAGCGCGGCGCCCGCTGTTTCGGCGCTCGGCGGCAGCTTCTCGTTGAGCGGGGCGGTCGCGGCGGGCTGCTGCATGTCGTGCCCGGCGTGCGGATCGACCGGCGGCGTGGGCGGCGTCTGAGCGGAGACGGGGAGCGCGAACGCCAGCGCGGCGAGCAGACACGTCACGGTTCGTTTCATTGCAGGCTCCTGATCGAATTCGGGGGACACCGGGCGCGGGGACGCGAGATGAGTTATGCCGCCTCCCGGCCGCGCCGCCACTCCTCGAACAACCTGGCGGTGTTGCGGGACACGGAATGCAGCGACGGCGTCCAGCCCAGCGCCCGCGCACGCGGACTGCGTACGATCTGGTCGAGCGCCAGCGCATCTGCGTACGGCCCCATCTTCTGGCGCGCCTCCGGCAGCGGAATCTTGCGGACGCTCGGCCGGATCGATACGTGCCTGGCGATGGCCGCGACGAGGTCGTTGACGCACTCGTCGCACTCGTCGTTGGCGTGGTAGATGCCGGACGCGGCGGGGTTGCTCGTCAGGCGCGCGTAGAGCTCACCCAGGTCGCGGTCGTAGATCAGCGGCCAGTGATTGTCCCCGCTGCCGATGACGCGCACGAGGCCATTGGCGGCGTCCTTGAACAGATCGCCCACGATCCCGCGATAACCACCGTAGACGACGCCGGGCCGGACGACGACCGTGCGCATCCCGGCGCTTGCGGCGTCGAGGACTCTGCGCTCGTGCGGCGCGCGCCACGCCGACTGCTCGATTGGATTGACGGGCGCGTCCTCGTCTGCCGGCGCCGGGCACGGACCCAGCACCCAGACTCCGGACGTATAAATGAAAAAGCGTTTTGCAGACTTCGAAGGCGCGAGCAGCGTGTCGATCGCCGCCGCATCAATCATGCCGCCGCGCGCCGAGTAGTCGATGGCGGTATGAATCGCGCCGTCGGCCGCGGCGGCAACGGCTGCGTATGAGGTCGCTTGCCCTAGATCCCCGACGATCGGATGCGCGCCGCGCGCCTGCGCTTCGGCGGCCTTCTCACGGTTGCGGACCAGCGCATCGACATGATGGCCGGCTTTCACCAGGGCATCGAGCACCGCCGAACCAATGTAACCGGTCCCGCCCGTCAGAAAGATCCGCATAGGTCGCAGCCCTAGCGCGTCTATTCAATGCCGACGGCCCCTGCGGAGTCAAATGCGAGTGAAATCCCGCAATCAGATGTCCCAGATCCGCTCCTGGCGATCGTAGAACGTGATCAGGCCATCTTCGCTGACCTTGAGCACGGCGCCGTGACGTCCGGCCGCCATCGCTGCGGTCGTGCGGGCGCCTTCGACGGCGAGCGTGGAGTGCAGTTCCGGTGGTTCGGTGTGGAGCAGGATGGCGCCGACGGCGAGGAGACGGCCGTTGGCGTCCATGACGGTTGCGCCGTCGGTTCGAGCGAGGCCGCCGAGCACGCCGGGATCGATGCTCACAGCGTCGCGACCGCGCAGCATGTGGAGCAGCGACGTGCGATCGGGCGAGTCCCCGCCTTTGCTGCGCATGCTGTCGAGCTGATCGGCCGGCGCGACGAGCAGCGAGAGCGACTGCGACGGATCGCGCAGCACGACGAAGAGCGCCCCTTCACGGGCGTCCGCGAGATCGAGCGCGGTCTGGAACAGCCGTTCCGCGAGCGGCGCGTTGCCGATCGTTCGCGCCCACATGTCGTACTTCGCCTGGACATCGAGCAGATGCCAGCGGCCGTTCCGGAAACTGAACAACTGCGCGCCCTCTGCGAGGACCTTGATCTCGTGTGATGGGCTGAGCACGACGGCGATGTCCCGGTTGCCCATCGTCGCCATGGCGTGCGGGCGATAGGGCGCAGGGCACGGGACCTCGAGCTGGCCCGAGCGCTCAAACCGTTGCACATCAACGATATCCAGCACAATTCCCTCGCGGTTGACGAGGAAGAGCGTGCGGAGTCCGTCACTCAGGCGGTAGAAGCTCTTGATGGCGGTCAGTGCCGGCGAGTAGCGGTAGGACCCCTCGGTCTGGAGCTGGCCTTCCTTGCCTTCCGAATCGACCAGCAGCACGCCTGAGGAAATCGGACGGTTCTCGTAGCTGGAGAGCGCCGCGACGCGCGCGACTTCGAGCGCCGTCGCCACGAGATCGGCCCGCGCGTGCCGCGTGTTCGGGTCGTCGTGACCGTCCAGAAACGCGCCGAGGTACTTGTCCTCGATCGCACCGCGGAAGAGGTCACCCCGTTCGAGCATCTGCCGCGGATCGAAGATCGCCCGATACCGCAGCGCGAGCACGCTCGCGATGGCCTTGGCCAGACGCACTTCGTGCGGCGTGAACGGACGGCGTGCGGGGACATGGAGGACGTGGCGCGACCCGAACCAGCGGACCGAAAGGACCGACGGATCGTTCGTCGGCTCGATCGCGAGTCGCCCGTCGGAGGACAACGACGGGATCGGCTCGGTCTCGAAGGTCGCGCGCCCGAAGAACTGCCGCAGCGCCGACTGCAGGAGGCTGTCGTAGAGCGCGCTGGCCGCAAAAACGGGCGGAAGCGCCATGCGTGGTACATGATAATTCACCTGCACATGCCCCGGCGCACGCTCCTCGATTTCTTCGCGGATCTCGCTCGAACCGACGGCGAATTCCTCGTGTACGACGACGGGTACCGGACGTGGTCGATGACCTACAGGGAGGTTGCGGACGCGGCCCGTGCGTTCGGCGAGCGGCTGCGCGGGGCAGGCGTGACGAAGGGCCAGTCGGTCGCGATCTGGAGCGAAAACCGGCCCGAGTGGATCGTGGCCCTCTGGGGATGCGTGCTCGAGGGAGCGATCCTCGTCCCCATCGACTACCGGGCTTCCGCGACGTTCCTCGGCACGGTTGCCGACATCGTGAATGCCCGTCTCGTGCTCACAGGGGAAGTCGTCGACGCGTCGGTGCTCCCGGCTGCCGCACGCCCCGTGTGGCCTCTGAACGAGCTGCGCGGGGTCGGCTCACGATCTTCTGACGGGCAGGCATCCGAGACGCGCGATGCCACCGCGGACGACACCGCCGAGATCATCTTCACGTCCGGCGCGACCGCCGATCCGAAGGGCGTCGTGATCACCCACCGGAACATACTGGCCAACGTTGTACCGATCGAGAAGGAGGTCGCGAAATACCGGCACTGGGCGAAGCCGTTTCAACCCGTGCGGTTTCTGAACCTCCTTCCGTTGAGCCACATGTTCGGGCAGGCGATGGCGACGTTCGTCCCGCCGATGTTGCCGGGCCTGGTCGTCTTCACCCGTAGCTATTCTCCCGACGACATCATCCGGCAAATCAAGGAACGTCGCGTCTCGGTGCTCGTCTGCGTCCCGAAGATGCTCGAGGTGTTGAAGGAGTATGTGATTCGGGTGGCGCCCGAAACGGCCGACCCTCCGGCGCAGAAGATGCACTGGACCGCGCGCTGGTGGCGCTTCCGTCGCGTGCACCGGATGTTCGGCTTCAAATTCTGGGCGATCGTCGTCGGCGCGGCGCCGCTCGATCCCGAGCTCGAAGCGTTCTGGGGGCGGCTCGGGTTCCTCGTGGTGCAGGGCTACGGCCTGACGGAGACCGCGCCGATCGTCACGCTCAACCATCCCTTTCATGCGGCCAGGGGCGCGGTCGGCAAGCCGATCGCCGGGGTCGAGGTCAGGATCGCGGACGACGGCGAGATTCTGGTGCGCGGCGAGAACGTGACGCGAGGCTATTACAACGCGCCCGACGAGACCCGCACGGCCTTCCGGGACGGGTGGTTTCATACCGGCGACATCGGCGAGTTCGACGACAAGGGTCAGCTCCACATCCGCGGCCGCAAGAAGGAAATGATCGTCACGCCGGAAGGACTGAACGTCTTTCCGGAAGACGTGGAGCGCGCGCTCGACGCGCAGCCCGGCGTGCGCGAATCGGCGGTCGTCGGCGCATCGACGGGCGGATCGACGTCGGAGCGCGTGCACGCGGTGCTCGTGCTGGAGCCCGGCGCCGACATCGACGAGATCGTGCGCGCGGCAAACGCCGCGCTCGGCGACCACCAGAAGATCAGGGCGGCAGCCGTCTGGCCCGGCAGCGAGCTGCCTCGCACTGAGGGCACGCGCAAGCTCAAACGGCGGGAGCTGAAGCAATGGCTCTCGAGCGAACAGGGACGCTACAAGCCGGAGGCCGCCGGAAGTACGCGGACCGTCGCATCCGTCGTCGCCCGCTTCGCGCCGGGCCGGACGATCTCGACGTCGACGACGATCGACGAGCTCGGGCTCAGCTCGATCGAGCGCATGGAGCTGATGATGGCGCTGGAAGAAGCCTTCCAGGTGACCGTCGACGAGACACGGTTCGCGAGCGCCAGAACGATGGGAGATCTCGAAGCGCTCACGAGGCCGCTCGAGAGCGCGGGCCCCGCGACGATTGCCGCAACCGAGTCGATCGCCTTCCCTTCCTGGAACCGGACGCTGCCGGCCCGCGCCCTGCGGAGGGTCAGCCTTCCCACGTGGATCCTCCCGCTCGAGCGGGTCTTCGCCCAGGTGGACGCCGAAGGCCTCGAGAACCTCGAGCACCTGACGGGGCCCGTCATCTTCGCCTCGAATCATCAGAGCCATTTCGACACGCCGGTGATCTTCGATGCGCTGCCCGCGCGCTGGCGCTACCGGCTCGCGCCGGCGATGGCGAAGGAGTTCTTCAAGGCGCACTTCTTCCCCGAGCAGTTCAGCACCAGCGCCTACCTGAAGAACAGCGCGAACTACTACCTCGCGTCGCTCTTCTTCAATGCGTTCCCGCTTCCCCAGAGGGAAAGCGGCACGAGGCAGACGCTCAGGTACATCGGCGAGGTGCTCAATGACGGCTTCTCCGTCCTGATTTTTCCGGAGGGACGACGGAACACCGAGGGAGAGATCGAACGGTTCCTGCCGGGCGTCGCGATGATCGCCGCCAGGCTGGACGTCCCGGTGGTGCCGGTCCGGCTGTTCGGACTCGACCGTATCCTGCATCCATCGTGGAAGTGGCCGAAGCGCGGGCGCGCTCGCGTGCGATTCGGACGCCCGATGTCATTGAAAGGAAACGATTACGCGGCCCTGGCCGCGCAAATCGAGGAGGCCGTGCGCGCGCTCGAGTAGGCGTCTGCGACAGCGGCTCAGTTTGCAGTTCTGTTCGCAGATGTGGCACAATCTTTGATTGAAAGGACAACGAATATTGAGCAAGGACGACCTCATAGATGTGCAAGGGACCGTGGTTGCGGTCCACAGCGGCGGGCTTTACCGTGTGCAGTGTGACCAGGGCCATGAGGTCCTTGCCCAATTGAGTGGCCGGATGCGCCGCTTCCGCATTAAGGTCGTGCCCGGAGATCGGGTCACCGTGGGGGTTTCGCCCTACGATCCGGTGCGGGGCATCATCACCTTCCGCGCCCGTTAAGAATCAAGTTTTGAGCTCCCATACAACGCAACATTCAACCTCGAGCCGACGACGGAAACGGCGGAACGGCGAGCGCAGCGGCGCGTCGCGTCACCATGCGCATCGCGCGCACGCGACGCCGGCGCAGGCGCCAGTCATCCCCCGTCCGCAGGCGGAGTACGACGCTCGTCCGGTCAACTTCGAAACACTCGGCCTCGAGCATTCGCTCATCGAAGGCGTCCGCGTCCGCGGATTCTCGGCGACGACGGCGATTCAGAGCGCCGTGATCCCGATCGTGATGGACGGTAGCGATCTGATCGGCTGCGCGGAGACCGGCACGGGCAAGACCGCCGCGTTTCTCCTCCCGATCCTCAACCGGATGCTCAGGGCCCGCGCCGCGGCGCCGGAAGAGCGCGGCTTCACGCGCGTGCTGATCCTGGCCCCGACGCGCGAGCTCTGCGGGCAGATCGAAGACGACGTCCAGGGCTTCACGTATCACACCGACCTGACGAGCATCGCCGTCTACGGCGGCGTGCCGATGGACGCGCAGGAACGCGCGCTCAAGTCGGGCGTCGACATCGTCGTGGCGACGCCGGGCCGGTTGATGGACCACATGCGCAACGGCGCCGTCGCGTTCGACAAGCTGGACACGCTGGTGCTCGACGAAGCGGATCGCATGATGGACATGGGCTTCTGGCCCGACGTCCGGCGGATCGTCAACGCGCTGCCGGATGCGGCTGCGCGACAGACGCTCCTGTTCTCGGCGACCATGCCCGAGGACGTGATGAAGCTGGCGGACGAGGTCGTGCGCGACGCCAAGTTCGTGCAGATCGGCACGGCCGGCGGTCCTGCCCGGAGCATCACGCACACGATCGAGAACGTCGCCGCCGGCCAGAAGGCGGACTGGCTCGCCCGGTTCCTGCGGCGGGCCGACGGACCCGTGCTCGTCTTCGTCCGGACCAAGTCCGGCGCGGAGCGCCTCGCGCGGCGGCTGGCGGCCACCGGCTTGAAGGCGGCGGCGCTGCACGCCGATCGCACGCAGGCGCAGCGCACGCAAGCCGTCGAGGGTTTCCGAAGCGGACGCTATCGAGTACTGGTGGCCACCGACGTCGCGGCGCGGGGCCTCGACATCGACGGCATCACCCACGTCGTGAACTACGAGGTCCCGTCGAACCGTGAAACGTACGTGCACCGCGTGGGGCGCACCGGTCGCGCCGAGGCCACGGGCACGGCCCTCACACTTGTCGCCCCGGAGGAACTGCGCGCGCTGCACGCGCTGCAGCGTTCGTTCGGGCTCGAGTTGCAGGGATAAACGGGTTCCAGGAGATGATGGACGATCCCAAGTACGGGCCGGCGGCGTCGCTGCCGAACCCGCCCGAGACCGAAACCGAGGGCGACGCGCCAGCGTCGCCGTCGGCGGCGACGCCTGAAACACCGGCCGTCTCGCCGGCTGTCGAGAAGTTCAAGTCCTGCCGCTGGCGCGCGACACCGGAAGACGGCGAGTTCTGCACGCACCGCGACGTCCTGCCGTTCGCGGGTAAGGAAGGGTTCAACGCCGAATCCTGGTGTCCGGAGTGCGCCTTCTACAAGCTCCGCCGCACGCCCAAGAAGCGCGAACGCATCGACTACATGTACTGAGTCGGCCCTGGACTCTGGGCCCCCGGCTCCAGCTACTCGGAAAACTCCCGCGCGAGATCGGCCCATTCCCCGTTGGGCGCGAGATCCTGATAGGCCTTCCAGTGCGGCTTGGCTTCCGGGGAGTGTCCCGTCTTTTCAAGTGTAACGGCGAGGTAAAAATGCGCGTCCGGGTACGTGCCGTTCAGCCGCACGGCGCTCCGGTAGCAGCCGAGCGCGTCGGAGTAGCGCCCGAGGTCGTGATGGATGTTCCCGAGGTTGAAATAGGCCTCGAAACAATCCGGATCGAGGCCGATCGCGCGCTCGTAGAGCGCCTGCGCCTCGATCAGCTCGTCGTGCGCGTAGTGGATGTTGGCCAGGTTGACGATCGCCGGCACCAGGTCCGGATCGATCACGAGCGCCTTTCGATACGCGGCGGCCGCCCCCTCCATGTTGCGATCGTCCCCATCGTCCAGCCGTGAGCCCTCGATGAAATACTTGGCCGAGAGCGCGGCCTGCGGATCCGTGAACGGGAACGCCTGCAGCGAGCCGTCCCTCGGGGCGACCGCTCCGGACTGAAGAGGCGCCGCGCTCGCCACGTCGGGCGCGGCCCGGCGGCCCTGGAGCACGACGACCTTGGCGCGCGGCGTGTCCGGCGCCGCATGAAAATCGAGCTCGAGCTGTCCCTGGCGCTCCGCGAGCAGCCCGCGGAGGATGACGCGCAGCTGAGTCCCGCGTTCGAGCTCGTTCGACACGTGCTTGATTGCCAGCAGGTCGCCGAACGAGAACTCGCGATCGACCATCGCGGTGCCTGCCTGGCGCAGCAGCCCCCACTTCTCCAGATAACGCAGATGATTGTCGGTGACCGACGGGTAGAGGTTGCGGATGTCCCGGAGGCTGTACGGCCCGGGCGATGACGGCGACGACGTCATTGCTTCCGCGAAGATGCGCGAGTCAGCGACGAAAGTCAAGAGGAAGCTCTAGACGAAGAGGACGGGGTTCGCCATACAATGTCCGCCGATGCTGCTCGCTGGCGACATCGGCGGGACGAAAACCCTGCTCGGGCTTTTCGACGACACCCCCGAACGGCCCGGCGCGATCGAGATCGGCGAGTTCGTGACGCTCGAGTACGGCGGCCTCGAGCCGATGATCCGCGAGTTCCTCGGCGCGTGGACCGTGGAACCGCGCGCGATCGCGGCCGTGAGCTTCGGCGTGGCGGGCGCGGTGACCGATCAGGTTGCTCGCCTCACCAACGTGCCGTGGCTGGTGGACGTCGGCGCCGTCGGCGAGGCCCTGGGGTTTCGACGGGCGGTGCTGCTGAACGATCTCGAAGCGCTGGCCTATGCGGTCCCCGTGCTGGAACCCGACGAACTGGCGGTGCTGCAACAGGGCGTGGCGATGCCGGGCGGCAACGCGGCAGTGATCGCCGCCGGCACCGGGCTCGGGCAGGCGCTGCTGCACAACGTCCGCGGCCGGTTCGTGCCGTCGGCCTCCGAAGCGGGGCACGCGGACTTCGCGGCGCGCACACCGCGCGAGCTCGAACTGGTGTTGCAGCTGACGCGAGTCTTCGGCCGCGTCGGGGTCGAGCACGTGATCTCCGGCCCAGGCCTGGTCAACCTCTATCAGTTCACGCACCAGTCGTTCGGCAGCGGGCCGACGATCACGCCGAACAGCATCGCGCCGTCGCGGCTCTGCGCCGCGGTCGGCCCGGTGCGGGGCCACGCCGATCTGCCGGCGCAGATCTATCTCAGCGGCACCGAGCGGCGCTGCCCGCAATGCGTCGAAGCGCTGGAGATGTTCCTGTCGGCGTACGGCGCGGAAGCCGGAAACGTCGCGCTCCGGATGATGGCGACGGCGGGGGTCTACGTCGGTGGAGGCATCGCGCCCAAGATTCTCCCGGCGCTCGAGTCCGGATTGTTCCTGGAAGCGTTCCGCGCGAAGAAACCGATGGCCGATCTCGTCGCGACCGTGCCGGTATCGGTGATCCTCAACCCGGACGCCGGCCTGATCGGTGCCGCCGTCCGGGCGATGGAAATGACGCTCGAGCGCTGAGCGCTACCGCGGCCGCCCGGCCGACTCGGTCGCGCCCTTGCGGGCTTTCTCGGCCAACCCGGTTTCCGCCATCAGCTTCTCGATGTCCGCGACCTCCATCGGCGCGAACCCCGAGAGATTCTCGTAGCCCTTCTCGGTGATGAGAATCATGTCCTCGAGCCGCACGTAGACGCGGTCCTCGGGGATCGTCAGCGCGGGCTCGATCGTGAAGATCATCCCCGGCTTCAGGCCTCCGGCCATGGGCGCCGTCACGTCGTGCACTTCCATGCCGACCATGTGGCCGAGCGAACTGCGCGTCCCCGTCTCCGCGCTCCGGCGGTAGTTGTCGACGAACCGCGTCGCAGCCTCGCGGTACTTCGGGTTGGTGAACTTGTACGACGCCATGACGGTGTCCATCCTGGCGACCACGTCCTTGAGGATCTCCTGTGCCTGCCCCGGACGGATCGACGACATCAGCGCCTGATACAGCCGCAGGTAGATCGTGTACAGCTCTTTCTGATCGGCCGTGAACTTCCCGTTGATCGGGAACATCCGCGTCACGTCGGCGGTGTAGTACTTGTAGTCGGGCGCGTAGTCGAACAGGAGGAGCTGCCCGTCCTGCGTCTGCGTCTGCGCGGCGTGGTAGTGCGGCCAGCTCGCGTTCTTCCCTGCCGCCACGAGCGCAAAGTACCCGATGCCCTGGGCGTTGTGCTTCTTGAAGACGTAATCGGCGATCGCCTCGAGCTCGTACTCGTACATGCCGGGCTGGGCCGATCGCATGGCCTCCATGATCCCCAGGCCCGCGATCCGCGTCGCCTCTCTGATGAGGGCAATCTCGCGCGGGCTCTTGATGACGCGCATCGCATCCAGAATCGGATCGAGATCCTTGATGTCGCACTTCGGCGCCTTCGCCTTCACGCGATCGATGAAGTTCGCCTCGCGAGACTTCCGGCCGTCCCACGGATCCTCGAGCGACCGCGTCGCGTGCATCGACGTGTACCCGGGCGTGGCGGCGCCCAGCGCTTCGAGCCGGTGCGGCATGTACAGCGTCCGGCCCTCCGCAGCGAGCTTCTCGATCGCCTTTCCGAACTCGTCGCGCGGGAGCACCTTTGCTATCCCGGTGAGCTTCTCCGCTTCGGGCCCGGGGGACAGCACGGGTCCTTCGGAGCGCTCGGCCCGCTCGTCCCGCGGCGCAATGAAGAGCGTCGCCGTCTTCGCGCGGCCGTCGATGATCAGCAGCGCCCGCGGCACCTCGACGCCCGTGAGGTAGAAGAACTGGTTGTTCTGTCTGAACTTGAGATACGCCGGCGTCTCCGTCGTCCCCTGAATGACGACGGCGGCGTCGCCGATCTGCTCCATCACCTTCGCGCGCCGGGCGGCAAATTCAGCGGGCGGCAGCGAGTCGGTGTAGAGCGGCGGTTGTGCGATAACCGACGTCCCCGCGAGGACGGCGAGCGCGAGCAGGACCGGGATGTAATGGCGCTTCATAGGCCCGGATTATATGCCCACAACCCGGTCCGGACCGAGTGGCAGAATGTGCGTACCTGCCACCCCGAGCCACAGCGCAGGTTCTTCCACACCGGGCTCCATCGCGCCCTCCACGGGCGCGACCGGTTCGGGCATGATGATGAGTTCGACGATCACCCGGTCCAGAACGACTGGAACGGATCAGCACAAGTGGCGTTGATTTCCGATGAAGTGTGTCTTCGCGGGCACGAAAATACCGACCCTATCGAAGCGCCTGACCGACCTCCTGGGCAGTGGCGAAACGCTCGTCGGGCACCGGCCGCAGCGCGCGCAGCAACCCCGCGCTGGCCGAAGCGGGCAGCGTGAGCTGCAGCTGGCCCGGATCGGCCGGCGCGCCGCGCAGCATGTTGCCCAGCAGCTCGGGCATCGAGGCGCCGTCGTACGGCAGGGTGCCCGTTGCCATCTCGTACGTCAGCACACCCATCGTGAAGACATCTGATCGGATGTCCGCGTTGCGCCCGGTGAGCAGCTCTGGCGCGACGTAGCGCAGCTCCGAATCGGCCAGGCCGACGCCGCGCAGCGTCTGATCCTGCAGCGTCGAGAGCAGGTCCTGCGCCTGCCAGATGCCGGCGCTCGAAATCAGCAGCCGCTCCCCCTCATCGTCGGTCGTCACGCGGATGATGTCCGGGTTGACGCCGCACAGAAGCCCCTTCCGGCGGTGCAGCATGTGAGCCGCCTCGACGAGCTGCGTGATGAGCGGCGCGAGCCGCGGCCAGGGCAGCGGACCCGATGCCGTCAGGACTTCGCGCAGGCTCGGCCCCTCGATGTAATCCGTCACGAGATACAGCAGGTCCGATTCCTCACCGTAGTCGCGCACCTGGAGGATCGACGGGTGCGCAACCTGTAACGCCTGCGCTTCGCGCATGAATCGCGCTCGAACGCCTTCCCAGTTGCGCTGCCTGTCGCGGCGCAGGACGCGGATAGCGACCGGGTGACCGAGCGCGCGGTGCTTGCCCCGATGCACCACGCTGCCGAGCCGTCCGGCGCCGACGCGATCGCCGAGCTCGTACGTGGCGAGCAGGCTCGATGTGGGCGTCGTTCGAATCGACGTCACCGACGATCCGCCGCCGCTGCTGAGCGCCTGCCCGAAGTCCGCGATCGACTGCCAGCGATCGCGCGGGTCCTTCGCGAGCGCGCGGCCGACGGCGAGGTCGGCCCACGCCGGGACCTCGCCCCAGGAGTCGTAGACCCTCGGGACAGGCTCGTTCAGGTGCGCGCTCAGGATGGCCATCGCGTCCGCACCCGGGAACGGCGCCCGTCCGGTCAGCATCTCGAAGACGACGGCGCCCATGCTGTAGATGTCGGAGCGCGCATCGACGAGGCCGCCCGTCAGCTGCTCGGGTGACGCGTAGGCAATCGTGCCGAGGAATTCGTGCGGACCCGTGAGGCGGGTTTCGTCGGAGTCACGCAGGTTCGCGAGGCCGAAGTCGACGATCTTGTAGACGCGCTGGCCCGCCCCGAAGTCGTGCGCCACGATGTTCGCGGGCTTGAGGTCGCGGTGCACGATGCCCTGGTCGTGCGCCATCTGCAGCGCCGTGCAGAGCGGCGGCACGATCGTCATCACCTCGTTGAGGCCCAATCGCCCGCGCGCGGTGATCTCCTGCTTGACGGACTGGCCGTTCAGCAGCTCCATGACGAGGAACGGGCGGCCGTTCTCGTCGACGTTGTAGTCCAGGATCGAGACGATGTTGGGGTGGCGGAGGCGGGCGCATGCGCGGCTCTCGCGCAGGAAACGATCGCGCGGGCCGGATCCCGTCTTGCCCGACAGCACGACTTTGATCGCGACCTCGTCGCCCAGGAGGGTCCGTCTCGCGCGAAAAACGGCCCCCATCCCCCCCTCGGCGAGCGGCGCCAGGATCTCGTAGCGTTCGTCGAGGATTTGCCCCGGGGAGAGCACGGCCTCATTAGACCATAACGGTCAGAATTCCCCGTTTCCCGCCCGTTTGCTCCGGCTGTCCGGCCGCGGCGTATGCTACTGTTTAGCCGCCATGCTGCACCTGCTGGTCGTCCTCTTTGTCCTCGCGTTCCCGCAAGCCCAAGCGAAGCCGACGACGACCTGCGCCAACGTCTGGCAGGGTCGCGCCGCGGAGTTCGAAGAGTACCTCCGCACGGCGAAGGTCGAGAAGGTAACGGAAGTCCCGATCGGCGTCACACGTCCCAAGCGAGGCTATCTGCCAGCGGGCGGACCTGTCGAGTCGTTCGTCTGGAAGGCGCTGCGGCCCGGGATGCAGAGCGGGTACTTCGAGAGCTACAAGTCCGAAGTCGCCGCGTACGAAATGGACAAGCTGATTGGGCTCGATCGCGTGCCGCCGACGGTCGAGCGTCGCGTGAACAACGACCTCGGGGCCGCGATGGTGTGGCTCACGGGCGTCAGGTCGTGGGAATCCGTGCAGCCGCTGCCGAAGCCCGCGACCTGGAGCTACGAGGTCGCGCGGATGAAGATGTTCGACGACTTCATCGGCAACAACGATCGCAACAAGGGCAACATGCTCGTCGACGGCGACTGGCACCTCTTCCTCATCGACCACTCGCGCGCGTTCATCACCGATTCCCGACTGCCACAGGAGTTGCAGAACATCGATCGCAAACTGTGGGAAAAAATGCTCGCCCTGGACGAAGCCGGATTGAAGTCGAGCATGGGCGAATGGCTGGACGCAGGTCAGATTCGCGCGCTGATCAGGCGTCGCGATGGGATGAAGAAGAAGATCGACGCGATGGTCGCCAAGAACGGCGACAAGATTTTCTTTTAGTTCCGAGGGGCTTTGCCCCTCGGACTCCCCCACACGCTCTCTCGCGCGCCGCTTCGCCGGCGCGCTCCGGTCGCGTGGCTCGCTCGCCGTGCTCGCTCGCTGACCTCAGGATCCCTTCTTCGATACGAACAGCACCGCTACACCCGCCACCAGCGCGAGGCCGCCCAGGATCGGCGGCAACGGAATCGTCTTCTTGTCCTCCCTGGTCGCCTCGATCGGACCGATATCGAGGACCTTTTCGCGTGTCGTGTAAGTGATCCCGCCATACGCCAGCGAAATCACGCCGAGGACAATGAGCACGATGCCGAGGATCTTCATGGGCCGCCTCCCTCTCCCGACAGCATAGCGTGGCGCTACCGGAAGATCCCTCTGATTCGACGGCCGAGGTTGTTGATGAACCCCTCGACGGCGCGTCGCACGCGCTGCTTGACGGTGCCCTGGTGCAGCGTGCAGAGGCGGCCCGGCACCCCGTCATCGGGCTTGAAATACTCGGTATAGGTTGGACAGCCCTCGAGCGGCCGCAGGTACGAGACACGGCAGAGCGTCACTTCCTTGAGGCCGCTCGGCTGGTCGAAGGCGTCGGCCGCCCGCACGCGCGCGCCGCGCCGCATGAAGTCGCTCCAGATCGGTCCGGCGTATCGCGCCCCGTACGCCTCCCGGCCGATCGTCTTCGGCTGATCGAAGCCGACCCAGACGCCCGCGACGATGCTCGAGGTGAACCCGACGAACCACGCGTCCTTGAAGTCGTTCGTCGTGCCGGTCTTGCCTCCCGCAGGGAAGCTCACGCCCCACCGCCGCGTGGCGGCGCCGGTCCCGCGATCCAGCACGTCGCCGAGCATCGAGACCATCTGGAATGCCGTCTGCGGCGAGATGACGGGCTCGGTGTGAACGACGTTGTCCAGCGCCACACCGCCGTCCGCGTCGAGGACGCGCACGATTGCGCGCGGCTCGACGGCGAGGCCGCCGTTGGGAAACATGGCGTACGCGGCCGTGAGCTCGAGCGGCGTGACGAGGCCCGTGCCCAGCGAGAGCGACGGAACATCCGGCATGTTCTGGAGCCCGACGTGCGACGCGAGCCGCAGCACCGGACGCGAGCCGACCTGCTGCTGCAGCGCGGTGGCGGCGCGGTTGTTCGACTCGAGCAGCGCCTCGCGAAGCGTGAGCGCTTCGGGAAGCGTCCCATCCGCGTTGCGCGGGGTCCATTCGTCAGGTCCCTGGGGCTGAATGGTCGTCAGCCCGTCGATTATCGAGACGGGCGAGTACCCGTGCTCGAGCGCGGCCGCGTACAGCAGCGGCTTGAACGCCGAGCCCGGCTGCCGGCGGCTGCGGCTCGCGCGATTGAACTGCGACTGCCGGAAATCCGCTCCGCCCACGAGCGCGAGGATGTCGCCGTTCCGGGGATCGATCGCCACGAGCGCCGCCTGCAGGTCGCGATCGTTGAATCGCACGAGCCCGTCATTGACCGCGCGCTCGGCCGCTTCCTGAAGCGCGGGGACGATCGTCGTCCGCACCTCCCAGTCGGGCGGATGGTCGCCGCCGAATCGCTCGCGGAAGAGCTGCCGCAGGTATTCCTTGACGTATCCGGCCCTCGCATCCGTCGCGCCCGGGTAGGGACGGATTCGCATGCTCGTCCTGAGCGCCTCGCGTTCCTGCGATTCGGTGATGAAGCCCTCCTCGCGCATCCGTGTCAGCACGACGTGGCTGCGCGCGATCGCACCATCGAGGTTCGACCACGGCGACAGCGCGGACGGTGCGCGGGCCAGCCCGGCGATCAGCGCGCACTCGGCGAGATTCAGCTGCTTCGCCGGCCTGCCGAAGAGATGGCGCGACATCGTCTCGACGCCGTAGACGCCGGCGCTGAGGTAGATCCGATTGAGATACAGCTCGAGGACCTCGGCCTTGGAGAGCTGACCGTCGATCATCAGCGCGAGCACGCCCTCGCGAATCTTGCGGCCGTAAGTCTTGCGATTCGACAGAAACAGCGTCCGCGCGAGCTGCTGCGTGAGCGTGCTGCCGCCTTCCATGGTCCCCGGCGCGCGCATGTTGCGGAATATCGCCCGCCCGAGCGCGATCGGATCGACGCCCGGATGCTTGTAGAACCGGTGATCCTCGATCGCGATGAACGCGTGCTGCAGATGTTCGGGGATCTCGCTGAGCGGAACGTCGCGCCGATTCTCGTCCATGCGGAACCAGCGACGCCCGTCCGCCGTCAGAAACCACGTGTCCCCGACGCCGCGCGTCAGCCGGTGCACCGCATAGCCCTGACGCAGCAGCCACGTCACGGCCACCGCGGCAAAAACGACGAGGCAGGCAAAGATGACCGCTGCGATGCGATCCCTGAGCGGACGAGGGCTGACCGTCATCGCGATGCTCAGCGACCCCGTCGCTGGTGGAGCACGAGCGACAGCGCAAAGTAGTAAAAGGGAAAGATCAGCGACGCGAGGAAGAGCGGCCGCGGGACCTCCGGCAGCGCCAGGATCATCGCCAGGATCAGGACGCCCCAGATGGCGCCGAGCCCGAGCGTCAGGCCGCGCAGCGCCGGCGTCCGCGACGGATACACGTATCCGATGGGCACGAACACGAGCACGCTGAACGCCAGGAGGACGAGCGCGTTGACAACAGGCGGGAGCGCCGCGACGAACAGGTACAACGCCACGACGTTCCAGTACGAGGGAAATCCTGTGAAGAAATGATCAGCGGTCTTCGCGTGGGCCCGGGCAAAGCCATACGCACTGCTGAGCAGGACGACGGAGGAGACGGGAACGCCCCAGCCAGGCGGCAGCACGCCGGATCGATAAAGGAGGAGCATCGGCAGGAACACGAACGTCAGGTAGTCGACGATATCATCCAGCCTGCCTCCGTCGATCTGGGGGATGCGATCCCTGACGCGCGCCTGCCGGGCCAGCACGCCGTCCGTCGCGTCGACGAACGCGGCCGCCGCCATCCACAGGAACGCGTCCCGGAATCGCCCATCGAAGACAGCCAGGACGCCCAGGAACGCGGCGACCGCGCCTGACGCCGTGTAAAGGTGGACGAACCACGCCGAAAAAATGTTCACGTCGGGTTGCCAGCCTCAGCAGGCTCGTGTACAATGTATGAGCATTCCTTCCCCAGCGGAGTGTCCCTTTTCCCTCTAACCAAGTGTCGAAGTCGCGCGGCGCGGCCGTACGCGCGCCTCGTGGATTGGATCGATTTGTGGCAGCACCGCGCTTTCGTCAACCTCGCACGCTGATTGTCGTTGCCGCCGCCGCGGCATTCGCCGTCGCCCTCATTGCTTACGCGGTCACTCGCGCTCCGGCACGACCCGCGCTCGCGTTCTCGGAGTTCCTCCAGATCGTCGACGCCGGCCAGGTCAAGCAGGTGACGCTCAACGACCGCACGATCGACATCGTGCTCCGCGACGGACGCACCGAGCAGACGATAGCGCCGCAGGAGTTCCTCGCCGCCAACTCGTCCTTCGTCACCGACCTCTATCGCCGCGGTATCCGCGTCGAGGTCACGCCCAGTCCCGAGCCTGGGTCGCTGAGCTACAGCGCCATGGCCACGGTCGCAGGGTTCCTGGCGCTGCTCGCCTTCACGGTATATCGGACGACCGCCGGCCGAATCCCGTCCATCTCGGGCCGCGCGAAGGTGGCCGAGCGGGGGCAGCAGGTCATCACGTTCCAGGACGTCGCCGGCGTGGACGAAGCCAAGGACGAGGTCCGGGAAATCGTCGACTTCCTGCGCGAGCCGCAGCGGTTTTCCGCGATCGGCGGACGGATTCCAAAAGGCGTCCTCCTTGTCGGGCCCCCGGGCACCGGCAAGACGCTGCTCGCGCGCTCGATCGCCGGCGAAGCCGGCGTGCCGTTCCTCTTCGCGAGCGGCTCGGACTTCGTCGAGATGTACGCCGGCGTCGGCGCCTCCCGCGTCCGGCGGCTGTTCCGTGACGCCCGCCGCAACGGCGCCTGCATCATCTTCATCGACGAGCTCGACGCGGTCGGCCGCAGCCGCGGCGGCAACTCGCTCAGCCACGAGGAGCGCGAGCAGACGCTGAACCAGCTCCTCGTCGAGATGGACGGCTTCGAGACCCACCAGAGCATAGTCGTGATCGCCGCCACGAACCGCCCCGATATCCTCGATCCGGCGCTGCTCAGGCCGGGGCGCTTCGATCGCCAGGTCACGGTTGGCAATCCGGATCTCAAGGGCCGCGAAGCCATCCTGCGGGTGCACACGCGCAGAATCGCCGTCGATCCCGGTCTCGATCTGCGGTTGATCGCGCGCGGCACGCCCGGTTTTTCCGGCGCCGATCTCGCGAATCTCGTGAACGAGGCCGCGCTGTTCGCGGCGCGCGCCGATCGGACGACCGTCACCGATGCGGATCTGCAGGAAGCGCGCGACAAGGTCCTGATGGGGGTTGAGCGCCGGTCCATCGCGCTCAGCGACATGGATCGCACCAACTGCGCCTACCACGAAGCCGGTCACGCCGTCGTCGCGGCCCTGCAACCGGGCGCCGATCCGCTGCACAAGGTCACGATCATCCCGCGCGGACGCGCCATGGGCGTCACGATGCAGCTGCCGGACGCCGATCGGCACACGTACACCAAGGAGTTCCTGGAGACCCAGGTTGCCGTCCTGATGGGCGGGCGCGTGGCTGAAGAGCTGTTCATGAGGCACATGACCAGCGGCGCGTCGAACGACATCGAGCGCGCGACGGACATCGCGCAGCACATGGTCTGCGAGTGGGGGATGTCGGACCTCGGACCGCTCGCCTTCCGCAAGCCGGGCAACGCCTTCGAGGCCGATCGGGCGCACGCCGTCAGCGAAGCGACGTCTCAGCGCGTCGACGAAGAAATCCGCAAGATCGTCATGACCGGCTACGACTGCGCGCGGTCGCTGATCGAACGCAATCGCGAAGCCGTCCGCCTGCTCGCCGAGGAACTGCTGTCGCAGGAATCGCTCGAAGCGGACGAAATCAAGGCCATCCTGAACCGCGCCGGCGCAAGGACCTGAACACGGTCCAGACCGAGTTGCAGTTCCTGCGTACCTCTGCGGACTCCGATCCGTGTTGTCCGTGTTGTCCGCGGTTTGTGTTGTCCGTGGATCCGTGTTCTCCGTGTTTTCCGCGGATAGAATACGGATCGGATGGCGCTGCCCGATCCGTCTCCCCGCACACGACTCGATCGGCTTCCTCCGTATGCCTGGGGCGTCATCGCGGTCGTTGCGCTCTCGATCCTGCACGCCGCCATTCAGGTCTTCTCAGTACGCCCCTACCTCTGGCCGGCCGGGACCGGCGCCCTCGTCGCGGGAGATCCAGCATCCCAATCGCCACTGATGGCGCGTCCGCCAGACGTGCGGACGTGGCTCGCGCGCATGCCGGAGATCTCGCGCGTGGCGCCCGGCAGTCCCGCCGACACGCTGGGGATTGCGCCGGGAGACGGTGTGGGCGCGCAGCGGCGTCCGGGTGATACGGCCGCCGTAAAGTTCGAGCCCGACCTCACGGAAGCCGGGCGACTCGCAGCCTGGCGTGCTGTGTACTGGGCCGGCGTGAGCGGCCCGGTCGAGTGGACCGTGCATCGACAGACCGGAAGCGCGCGAACGCTGACGCTCGAGCGACCGTCAGCCTTCGAAACAGGGGCATCAGGCTGGGTGCGCCGGCACGCGGGCCGGATCGTTCAGACCATCGTCTTCGTCCTCGCGGCCCTGGTGCTCCTCGCGCTGCGGAGTTACGACCTCAGCGCCGGTCTGTGCGTGCTGGCGCTCGCATTCAGCGCCGTCGCGGGTGCCGGTCCCACGTTCGGTGCCGAGCGCGGAATTCCGCTGGGCGCGCCCGTGCTCACAGTCTTCGCGTGGCTCGCCACGCCGCTCGCCTTCCCGACGATCGCGCTCGCCCTCCTCTACTTCCCGAGCCGTTCGCCTCTTCTCGAGAAGCATGCGTGGCTGCATCTGGTGCCGATCGCCGTGGCAGTGCCGCTGATCGGACCGGCGCTGATGACGGCGCTTTACCTGGCGGGCGTGGACTCCATGCAGGGGCTTGCGGTGTGGGACGCGACACACCCCGGCGTCTACTACGCCGCGGCAGTGCTCGGGCTCGCCGTCAACGTGCTCGCGGTCGCTGAAGGGGCGTATCGCTACCGGTTCAATCACTCGTCCAGCGAGCGCCGCCGGATTCGCATGGCGCTGTACACGGCGATTCCTGGAATCCTCGCGTATGCGGTGAGGGACGGCGTGCCCATCGCCGCCGCGCTGGCGGGCAGCGACCCGCCGGACTACGCGATGTCGCTCTCGGTTCTGCTCGACGCGCTGGTGCTGCTGCCGGCGTTCGGCCTGGTTTACGCCATCGGGGTGAAGCACGTCCTGGGGCCGCGAGTGGTGCTGCGACGCAGCCTCCAGTACGCCCTGGCGAGCAAGACGCTGACGGTACTCGCGGTGCTGCCGATCGTCGCGCTCGTGCTGTCCCTCGTGCGCGAACGCAACCGCACGATCGCCGAGCTCGCCAACAGCAGCGCCATCCTCTACGCGCTCCTCATCGTGGGGTGCGTGATTGCGTTCAAGTACCGCGAGCGCGCACGGCAATGGCTCGACCTGCGGTTCTTCCGTGAAGAGTACGACGCGCGGAAGATTCTGCTCTCGCTTGCCGGCCGAGTGCGGTTCGAAACGGACCCCGACGACCTGGCGACCATGGTCGTCGACCAGGTGGACGAGGCGCTGCACCCGGAGACCATCGCCATCCTGGTGAGCGGGATAGACGAGGGGTACATGACCCCCGTCACGGTCCGACACGGGAGCGCCGAGCCGCTGCCGCTCGGCGGCGGGCTCGTGACGATGTTGCGATGGTCGGATGAGCCGCTGGAGATCGTCCTGAGCGATCCGCGATCGCCGGCGCGCCGGCTGCCGCCCGAGGAACGCGAGTGGCTCGAATGCACGAGCGCGGCGCTCCTCGTGCCGGTCATCGGGCAGGACCGGTCGCTCATCGCGTTGATCGCGCTGGGCGACAGGCGGTCGGAGGAGCCGTATACCGCTGAGGATCGTGAGCTCCTCGCCAGCATTGCCGCGCAGATGGGTCTGGGATTCGACGTCGCGCGACTCAGGCGCCGGGTCGGCACCCTGGCCGAGGGCGACGCGGACCGGACGCGCGTGACGACCCCGGCCACACCAGTCGAGAGCATGATGGAGTGCCCGCGCTGCGGACGCTGTGACGACGCGGGCGTGACCGCCTGCCCGTCCGATGGCACGGCCCTCAAGCCCGTGCCGTCAGTGCCGCGCACGGTCGACAAGAAGTACCGGATCGAGCAACTGCTCGGCCGCGGCGGAATGGGCGCGGTGTACCGGGCCCGCGATATGCGGCTCGATCGCCTCGTCGCACTGAAAGTCGTCCGCGCGGAGCTCCTGGGCGACCTCGAAGCCCGCCGACGCTTCCGGCGCGAGGCGCAAATCGTCGCGCGGCTGCAGCATCCGTCCATCGTCTCGGTCTTCGACTACGGGACGTTCGCGGACGGCGGCGCCTACCTGGTCATGGAGCTCGTGCGCGGCGAGGACCTGCGGCACGTGCTGCAGCGAGAAGGCAGGCTCGAGCCGACGGCGGCGATGCGAATTCTCGCCGCGGTCTGCTCGGGAATCGAAGCGGCGCACCGCGAGGGCGTGCTGCACCGCGACCTCAAGCCCGAAAACATCCTCCTGCCCGGAGGCAATGCCACGCGCAAAAGTGCTGGATTTCGGCGTCGCGAAGGTGGTCACCGACCGTGCCGACAAGGAAGACGGGGCGGAATCACCGACCATGCTGACCGCTGCCGGCATGATCATCGGCACGCCGGCCTACATGGCGCCGGAGCAGTTCAAGGCCGCCGAGGCGGATACCCGCACGGACGTGTACAGCCTGGGCGTGATCGCGTACGAAATGCTGTCCGGCCAGCTGCCGTTCGGGCGCGGCTCGCTGGGGGACGTGGTGCTGGCGCAATCGCGCGGAGTGCCGCCGCTGCCGCCGAACCTGGTCCCGGCGAAGGCTGAACGGGCCATCCGTATGGCGCTCGACCCGGATCCCGATCGGAGACCGGCGTCCCCGCAGGCGTTCGCACACCTGCTGGCGGCCGCGATGGAACTGTAGCGGTTCAGTTCGCGGCCAGTCGCTTGTCGATTTCCGCGATGGCCGCCTGAATCTGTTGCTTGCGGACCGGATGCGTCGTGAGCCCGGACTGACGGGCGAGCTCCGCGCGGGCGAGCCGCAGCGATTCGATCGCGCGCGCGCGTTCCGGATCGGTGGGCGTCTGCACGCTCGCGCGCCGGCGCCGCTCGGCTTCCCGCTCTTCGATTTGCTCCTGGATCCTCGCGTCCGCGTCGACCAGGCCTTCTCCAGAATCACCCATAGTCAATGCTTGAATCTGCCGTCAATGACCAAAGCTCAATGATGCATGATTCCGGCGCGTGCGACAACCACTGAGTACAACCGCGGACAACACGGACAACACGGATTCTCAACTGACCAGCCGGAGCCCCGGCGCGTCCTAGAATAGAGGGATGCCTTCCCCAGCGGCTGTGCTTGACCTGTTCCAGCCGGCGGTCGCGGACTGGTTCCGCGACTCGTTCGAGGCGCCGACACCGCCGCAGGTGCAGGGCTGGCCGGCCATCGCGCGCGGCGAATCGACGCTGATCCTCGCCCCGACCGGCAGCGGGAAGACGCTGACGGCGTTCCTCTGGTGCATCAACCGGCTCATGTTCGAGCCGGCGTCAAAGGAAACGAGCGGCGTCCGGAGCGGAGCCGATCGCCAATGCCGCGTGTTGTATGTCTCGCCGCTCAAGGCGCTCGCGGTCGACATCGAGCGGAACCTTCGGGCTCCGCTGGCGGGAATCGCGAACCGCGCCGCGGCCCGGGGTGAACGGCACAGTGCCCCGGTCATCGCCGTCAGGACGGGCGACACGCCCGCTGCCGAGCGCGCGAAGTTCCAGCGCGAGCCCGCGGACATTCTGATCACCACGCCGGAATCGCTGTACCTGCTCCTGACCTCCAACGCGCGCGAGGCGTTGCGGGCGGTCGACACGGTCATCATCGACGAGATCCACGCGCTCGTGCCCACGAAGCGCGGCGCGCATCTCGCGCTGTCGCTGGAACGACTCGAAGCCATGCGACCGGAGGACGCGCCGAGCCTGCAGCGCATCGGTCTGTCGGCGACACAGCGCCCGCTGGATGAGGTCGCACGGTTCCTGGGAGGCATCCGACAAGGGAAAAGGGACAAGGGACAAGGGAAAAGGGACAAGGGACACAGCACGAGGCACAAGAATTCGGCGGGCGACACGATCCACGACGAGTTCAACGCGCCGGCCGGCGCCCCGCGAGACTACCGGCCGGTGACGATCGTCGACACCTCCCAGAAAAAGCGGCTCGATCTGAAGATCGAAGTCCCGGTCGAGGACATGGCGACAATCGGCGCAGCCGCAGGAGATGCCGAGCGGGCCGGCCGCGCAGGGATCGGTGTCGACGAGCATCTGGAGCGCCATCCATCCCCGGCTGCTCGAGCTCGTGCGGGCGCACCGCTCGACGCTGATCTTCGTCAACAGCCGGCGCATCGCGGAACGGCTCGCGTCGGCGCTCAACGAGCTGGCGGGCGAAACGCTCGTGCGATCGCACCATGGGTCTCTCGCGCGTCCGCAGCGGATCGAGGTGGAAGACCGGCTGAAAGCGGGCCTGATCCGCGGCCTGGTCGCGACGTCCTCGCTCGAGCTGGGCATCGACATGGGCGCGATCGACCTCGTGGTGCAGATCGAGTCGCCGCCATCGGTGGCCAGCGGCATGCAGCGCATCGGCCGCGCCGGTCACACCATCAACGCCGCCAGCCGCGGCGTCATCGTGCCGAAGTTTCGCGGCGATCTCGTGACGTCCGCGGCGGTGACGCGGGCGATGCACGAGTCGCGCATCGAATCCAACCGGTATCCGCGAAATCCGCTCGATGTGCTCGCGCAGCAGCTCGTCGCGGCGGTCTCGATGGATCCCTGGCAGGTGGACGAGCTGTTCGACATGGTCCGGCGGGCCGCGCCCTTCGCCGATCTCAGCCGGAACGTGTTCGAGGGTGTGCTCGACATGCTCTCGGGCCGTTATCCATCCGACGACTTCGCCGAGCTGCGGCCGCGCGTGACGTGGGATCGATTGAAAGACACCGTAGTCGCTCGCGAAGGCGCGAAGCGCGTCGCAGTCATCAACGGCGGCACGATTCCGGATCGCGGCCTCTACGGCGTCTTCCTCCTCGGCGAGCGTGGACCGGGGGCGCGGGTGGGCGAGCTGGACGAGGAGATGGTGTTCGAGAGCCGCGTGGGCGAAACGTTCCTGCTCGGCGCGTCGAGCTGGCGGATCGAGCAGATTACCCACGATCGCGTGCTGGTGTCGCCGGCCCCTGGCGAACCGGGCAAGATGCCGTTCTGGAAGGCGGATGCCCCCGGCCGGCCGCTCGAGCTCGGACGCTTCATCGGAGAGCTGGTGCGCAATCTCAGACAGATGTCACCGGCCGCGGCGATCGAGCGGCTCGTGCGCGACCATGACCTCGACGCGCAGGCGGCCGAGAACCTGATGCGCTATCTGGCCGATCAGGCCACCGCCGCCGGTGTCGTGCCGGACGATCGAACCATCCTGATAGAGCGCTGCCGCGACGAGCTGGGGGACTGGCGCGTCTGCGTGCTGACGCCATTCGGCGGCCGTATCCACGCGCCCTGGGCCATGGCGGTGGTCGAGCGCGCCCGTGCGGAACGCGGGCTCGACGTCGAAACGATGTGGACCGACGACGGGTTCGTGGTCAGGTTCCCTGAGACGGATGAACCGCCGGATCCGGGACTGATGCTGCCCGCGTCGAGTGACGTCGAAGCGCTGGTCCTCCGTCAGCTTGGTGGAACCGCGATGTTCGCGGCGAAGTTTCGGGAGGCCGCCGGCCGGGCGCTGCTCCTGCCCAGGCGCCGCCCCGGCGGACGAAGTCCGCTGTGGCAGCAGCGGAAGCGCGCGGCCAATCTCCTCGCGGTGGCGGCGCGGTTCGGGTCGTTCCCGATGCTGCTCGAGGCCTACCGGGAATGCCTGCGCGACGTGTTCGACATGCCCGCGCTCGTCGACACGCTGAAACAGATCGAACGCCGGGAGATCAGGGCGGCAACGGTCGATTCAGCCGTGCCGTCCCCGTTCGCGGCGGCGTTGTTGTTCGGCTACGTCGCGAACTATCTCTACGACGGCGATGCGCCGCTGGCGGAACGTCGCGCGCAGGCGCTGGCCATCGATCAGTCCCAACTGCGGGAGCTCCTGGGCGACGCCGAGTTGCGGGAGATCCTCGATGCCGACGCGATGGCAGAAGTCGAGTTCGAGCTGCAACAGGTCCAGGAGTCGCGCCGCGCACGGACCGTCGACGGCATACACGATCTCCTGCTCTGGCTCGGTGACCTGTCGATCGAGGAGATCGCCGCCCGGAGCGCGGTGGAGCCGCCGCCGGGGCCGAGGATGGCGGCGACAGCACCGGGAAGCGCGGCCGCGTTGGCCGTCGACACGCTGACAAGCGCAAGGCGCGCCGTCCCGGTCAGCATCCTCGGCGAGACGCGAATCATTCCGGTCGAGTATGCGGGGCGGTATCGCGACGCGCTCGGCGTGCCGCTGCCTACCGGCCTGCCGGAATCGATGCTGGAGCCGTCGCCGCAGGCTGCGCAGGACGTCGCGCGCCGGTACGCGCGCACGCATGCGCCGTTCACCACGACGGAGTTTGCCGCACGGTACGGGCTGGGTCGCTCGATCGCCGAGGGGCTGCTCAAGACGCTGGCGGCGAGCGGGCGGCTGGTGGAGGGCGAGTTCAGGCCCGGCGGTGCAGGCCGGGAGTGGTGCGATCCGGACGTCCTGCAGACGATCAGGCGGCGCTCGCTCGCCAGGCTTCGCCAGCAGGTTGCGCCGGTGGAACCGGCGGTCCTCGGACGACTGCTCACGACGTGGCAGGGCGTCGTGCGCCGGCGATTCGGGCTGGACGCGCTGCTCGACGCGGTCGAGAACCTGCAGGGCGCGCCGCTGGCGGCGTCGATTTTCGAAACGGAGATTCTCGCGTCGCGACTCGACGGGTACAACCCTGCCGATCTCGACGGGTTGACGGCAGCCGGCGAGGTCGTCTGGTGCGGCCTCGAGCCGCTCGGCGATCGCGATGGCAGGCTCGCGCTCTATCTGACCGATCATCTCCCCCGGCTGCGGCGCCCGGTGGCATTGACGGATTCGCCGCCTCGCGAACGGGCGATCGTGGAGCACCTCCGGAAGCACGGCGCTTCGTTCTTTGCCGCGCTGCACGACGCGGGTGGCGGCGGCTATCCGGGCGAGACGCTCGACGCGATCTGGAATCTGGTGTGGAAGGGCGCGATGACGAACGACACCTTCCACGCGCTGCGCGCCTTTACACGTCCGCCCGAACGCCGCAATCGAAAGCTCACCGGCGGACGCCCCTTCAAGAGCCGCCGCCTGGCTCCCCCGTCCGCGGAAGGGCGCTGGTCGCTGTTGAGCGATCGCCTGACGACCGCCGTGTCCGTGACGGAGTCTGCAACCGCCCTCGCTCAGCAGCTGCTGTCGCGCTACGGCGTGCTGACGCGCGCGGTGGCTGCCGCGGAAGGGATTGCCGGCGGCTTCAGCGCCGTCTATGACGTGCTCAAGGCGATGGAGGAGACCGGACGCATCCGCCGCGGGTACTTTGCCGGCGGTGTCGGCGCCACACAGTTTGCGCTGCCGCCGGCGCTGGATCTGCTGCGATCGCCTCAAGGACGCGCCGGACGAACCTGAAGTCGTCGTGCTCTCGTCGACGGATCCTGCAAATCCCTATGGGACGATCCTGCCGTGGCCGGGCGGCGATCCGGAAGCGGCGGGCCTGCGCCCGACGCGCAGCGTCGGCGCGCTCGTCATCATCGTCAACGGCGCGCTGACCGCGTATCTGAGTCGCGGTGCGCGTCAGGTGCTCGCGTTCATTCCTGAGGAAGAACCGGCGCGCTCGACCGTCGCGCGCGCGCTGGCGGCGCGGCTGGCCGACCTCGCCCGCGGCGACGACGGACGGATCGCGATCCTCATCAACGAAATCAACGGCGTGCCGATCTCGGAGCATCCCCTGGCCCCGTATCTGCAGGAGGCGGGCTTCAGCCCGTCCGCGATGGGATATCAGATGCGGAAGGTCAGGTAGTCCCCCTCCGCGTGCCAGCGTTCGCCAGACGAATAGACCATGCTCCACGTCCTGATCTGGATGGCTCTCGCCGGGGGAGTTGTCGCCGCGACGGCTGCGCTCTACGGTCACTATTGGACGCTTCCCGGCTGGATGACCGGACCGCAGATTTGTCTGCTCGAGGAGGGCGGATGCGCCGTGCTGTTCCGGACGCCTCGTGCGTCGCTGCTGGGCGTCCCGAATGCCGCGCTCGGCCTCGCGCTCTATGCCCTGCTCGCGCTGGGCCTCACGCTGCACTGGCCGTGGGCGCTCCTGGCCGTGATGACGCTGCCGGCTGTTGTGATGAGCGCGTTCCTCGGCTGGAGTCTGATCGCGAACCAACGTGAATGCCGAATCTGCTGGACCGGTCACATCTGCAACGCGACTCTGTTCGTTTGTCTTCTGCTGAAAGCTTGGGCAGGTAGCGTCCGGCTTTAGCCGGACTTCAGCGGGTCCGCCTGAAGGCGGACACTACCGACAAATGAAAAACGATCTAGCGCCAGCCGTCGCCGCTGCGCCGGAGCATGGCAACGGGCACGCTGCCGATCGTCGCGGGCGCCCCGGGAGTGGTCTCGCCGACGATGGCGCTGTCGCCGTGGATCGGGCACAGCCCCGGCGGCACGACGCCGATCGGAAAGTAGTCTTCGTACACCGGCGGCGCGGGGGGTGCCGTGGGAATCTGCTGCACGGGCAACAGTGTCTGGGCAGTGGATTGATCGGCCACCAGCACCGCATCGTCGGACAGCGGTACCGCGTCCTGTGAGTGCCTGCAACCCTCTGTGGCGCGCGCGCCAGAAATCCTGCAGATTGCGACCTTCTCGACGTCAGCGGGCACCGGGTACCAATCTGGTTTGTCGCCAGTCGTCGCCATTTTCATGAAGCGCGCCCAGGCCGGCACGGCCACGACGCCGCCAAAGCCGCGATCCATGATGGGTGCGGGGTGATCGAGACCGAACCACACGCCCGCCACCAGGTGAGGCGTGTAGCCCACGAACCACGCGTCCGCATAGTCGTCTGTCGTTCCGGTCTTGCCCGCCGCCGGCAGGTTGAATCCCTCGGCGCGTGCGGCCGTCGCCGTTCCGCTCGACACGACGTCTGCCAGCATGCTGGACATCAGGAACGCCGTCGTCGGGCTGATCGCCTGCACGCGCTGGCCCTCGGCGAACCAGATCGCGCGGCCGTCGGCATCCTCGACCCGCGTCATCAAACGGGGTGACGTCACTATCCCCCGGTTCGCGAACGCCCCATACGCCGTCGTCAGTTCCAGCAGGGTGACCTCGCCGGTTCCGAGCGCGAGCGACGGAACCATGGGCAGATCCGAGTCGATGCCGAGCCGGTGCGCGTAGGAGACGGCCGTGTTCACGCCGACCCGCTGCAGCAGTTGTGCAGCGGCGCGATTGCTGGATACTTTCAGCGCGCGCCGGAGGGTGTACTCACCGCCTTCGTGCTCCCCGGACGGCAGCCATGCTGCGCCGGAGGCGTAAATCGGCGAGTCGAGGTCGCGCAGCATCGAGCCCGGCGCGTATCCGCGCTCGAGCGCGGCCGCGTAGATGATCGGCTTGAACGCCGAGCCGGCCTGGCGGCGCGCCCGGGTCGCGCGATTGAACGGGCTCTCGGCGAAGCTCCGGCCGCCGACGAGCGCCAGGACATCGCCGTTCACCGGATCCATGGCGACGAGGCTTCCCTGCAGATCCCGGGCTCGACTGCGCGCCTTCGCGATCTGAGCGATGCGCGAGCTGATGGCCTGCTCCGCCGCGGTCTGCATCATGGGATCGTAGGTGCTGTAGACCCTGAGGCCTCCGCGATAGACGCGATCGGCGCCGAACATGGAAATGAGCTGGCGCCGAATCTCTTCCCTGAAGTACTGCCCCGAGGTCCCGCTCTGCGCCCTGGCAACGAGCGTCCGCGGATGCGTTGCATTCGGCAGCGCTGTACGGCGCGCGTCGGCGAACTGCTCGTCTGTCATCCGCCCCTGATCGCGCATGAGTCTCAGCACGAGATTGCGCCGGTTCGTCGCGCGCTCGGGGGAAGCGCAGGGCGTGTCGACCGAAGGCGCCCGCACCAGCCCGGCGAGGAGCGCGGCCTCCGCCGGCGCGAGGTCGGTGGCGGGCTTGCCGAAATAGCCGCGCGACGCCGCTTCGATCCCGTAGAACCCCTCGCCGAAATAGACGGTGTTGAGATACGCCTGAAGAATCTCGGTCTTCGAATGACGCTCCTCGAGCCGCAGCGCAATCATGGCCTCCCGCAGCTTGCGGTCGAACGTGCGCACCGGCGACAGCTGGGACGCGCGCACGAGCTGTTGCGTGATGGTGCTCCCGCCCTCGACGATGCGGCCCGCGCGCACGTTGCGGAGCGCGGCGCCAGCGATCCGGATGGGGTCGAGGCCGAAGTGCGAGTAGTACCGCCGGTCCTCGACCGCCAGAATCGCCTGGACCATGTGGGGCGACACCTGTTCGATTGGCACGTCGCTCCGCTGCTCGGCGTAGAACGAAAACGCCGGCCGACCCGCGCGATCGAGCACGACGGTCGTCTGGGCGCCGGGAACGATGCGCGCGAGATCGCTCGCGAGGTCGAGCTCGCCCGCAATCGACAGAGTGAACGCCGCGACGCGGAACGCGGCGTACCAGCCCGCGATAGCCATCAGCGCCACGACCGTTATCAGGAAACGCGCCCGGTTGCTCACGTCGATCGATTGAGCAACCGAGGTGCCATCCGGTTTTCGCGCTGTTGAGTGGGTCCTGGGCGCTCTGGAGCCGCTGGACGGCCACGAAGGGCCGTCGCGTTGCCATGACAGGAAGCGGGCAGATGAGTCGCGGGTTCAGACGTGGGTAGCCGGCTTCACACTCCCGACAGCCGAGCCGGGTGCGAGTAGACGTTGAATCCGCCGTTGCGCGCGAAGCCCAGGAGCGTGAGCCCGGCTTCATTGGCAAGGTCGATCGCCAGGCTCGACGGGGCCGAAACGGCGCACACGAGTCCGATGCCTGCCAGCCACGCCTTCTGAACGATTTCGTACGAGGCGCGGCCGCTCACGGCCAGCGCATGTTCGCGCAGAGGCACCCGATCCTCGAGCAGCATCGCGCCGACGACCTTGTCGACCGCATTGTGCCGGCCGACGTCCTCGGCCGACACCTCGCACAGGCCGTCGAACGTGAAGATGGCGGCGCCGTGCAGACCGCCAGTGTCCTCGAAGACGCGCTGCCGCTCGCGCAGCCGCTGCGGAAGCGACGCCGCGATCGATCCCGGCATGGTCCAGGCGATCGCGAGCGGCTCGGCGCGGCTCTTCAGCGATTCGATCGTCACGCGCCCGCAGAGTCCGCAGGACGAGTTGGTGAGCACGTTGCGGCGCTCATCGAGGATGGTCTTCAGCGCGGATGCAGCATCGCCCAGCAGATAGACGTCGACCACGTTGTGCCCCGACGGACGGTCGGGGTGACGGCAGTGCTCGACGGCGCCGAGGTCGTCCGCGCCGCGAACGATGCCTTCCGAGAGCAGGAATCCGGCGGCCAGCGCCCGATCATCACCAGGCGTCCGCATGATCACGGCAAACGGCTTCCCGTGCAGCCGCACCTCGAGCGGCTCCTCCACCGCTGCAAGGTCGCGATCACGCCCTTCCACGTCACGGCCGACCCGGATGACAGGAACTTCCCGATACTGAGCGGTCTCCGGCCCCCGGCGTCCCGCGTTGAGCTGTCTGTATTCCAGTACCCGATGGATGAACTGCCGACGCGTTTCCGGATCCGCCAGCCGCCCTTCTTCCTCTACCGGCAATGCGGGGAAGCGACGCATCAACGCCTCGGCAAAAAGGCCCCTGCCCGGTTCGAGTGCGACTCGCTGCTCATCGAACACCTGGACGCCTTCCATCCCGCAACTCGGCGAATTCCGCTTCAACACGTAGCCGCACAGGTCGGCGCTCGCGAGCTCGTCGAGCCTGCCGCTCGCCCACTCGTTCAGCCCATCTGAGTGGTCGATGCGGGTGTCGGTCGTCATCATCCGCACACCCGTCGCAGTGCGCACGAGCTGCATCGGCTCACGCGGCGTGCTCAAACCCATCTCTACTTCCGGGCAGACCGGCACCCACTCAATAGGTAACCCGAATCCTTCAATCAGTACTTCGTGTCGTCGCGCTTGTGGCCACCGTCGTAACGGACCTCATGGCCGAGGAGACAAGCTGAAATGCCGAGGCGGATCTTGTGTTCGGTCGGCATGGCGTGGAGTTGTGCGCGTGGCCCTTGAACCTATCCGTGTTATCCGTGTTGTCCGCGGAAGGTGTTGTCTGTGGTAGGTTTTTTTCCGCGGAGTCAGTTCCACCTCAATCCGCGGATCTGATCGAGGTTGACGTTGCCGCCGCTGAGCACGCACGCCACCTTCGATCCCCGCGGCGCTTTCACCAGGCCGTTGAGCAGCGCCGCGACCGGAGCGGCGGCGGCGCCCTCGACGACGAGCTTGGCGTGCGACATGATCCAGATCATCGCGTCGAAGATCTGCTCGTCCGGCAGCGTGACGATCTCGTCGACCGATCGGCGCACGACCTCGAACGTCGTCTCGCCGACGCGCTTGACGCGCAGGCCGTCGATGATGCAGTCGACCCGGTCGAGCGTGACGACGGTGCCGGCGCGGACGCTGTCGTACATTCCGGGCGCGCCGGAAGATTCCACGCCGATCACTTTCACCGACGGCTTCACCGCCTTCACGGCCATCGAGACGCCCGAGATGAGGCCTCCCCCGCCGATCGGGACGACGACGATGTCGACGTCGGGCCAGTCGCGAATCAGCTCGAGCCCGAGCGTCCCCTGGCCCGCGATCAGCTGGAGATCGTCGAACGGATGCACGTACGTCAGGCCGCGATCGCGCACGAGCTGCTTCGCTTTCTCGTTCGCTTCGTCCCAGATCGTCCCGTGCAGCACGACTTCGGCGCCGTAGCCGCGCGTGGCGGCGACTTTCGACGGCGTCGCGTTCTCCGCCATGACGACAACGGCGTGGATGCCGTGGATGCGGGCCGCCAGCGCCACGCCCTGCGCGTGATTGCCGGCAGACGAGCACACGACGCCGCGCCGCCGCTCGTCGTCCGTCAAGTAGGTGAACTTGTTGAGCGGCCCGCGAATCTTGTAGGACCCGGTGCGCTGGAACATCTCGGCCTTGAGGCGGATGTCGAAACCGGTGCGCTCGCTCAACGTGGACGAGGTGAGGAGTGGCGTGTGATGAATGTGGGGGGCCACCCTGGCGTAGGCCGCCTCGAACACGTCGAGGCCGAGCGGCAGCGTGGCGACGGTCATGGATTGTTCCCGCCTCCCCCGGCGCCGCGCTCGGCTGTGAACATGATCTCTACCAGGCCGCCCTGGGACACGAGCCCGGTCCCCACGGTCGCGCGCGCCGGGAAGCTGCGCTCGAAGAACGCCGCGATACACGTCATTCATGGCGGCGTAGTTCTTCAGATCGGTCAGGTAGACGATGCCATCGACGACATCGGCGGGCGAACAGCCGGCGGCTTCGAGCGCTCTCCTGATGCGGGCGAGCGTCTCGCGCGTCTGCGCGGCGGGGTCGGTTGCGTTGTCGGCCGTATGGCCGAGCATGCCGGAGACGTAGACCCGATTGCCCGCGCGGATCGCGGCGCTCAGATTCGGATTGGCCGGCCGCCCGTCGTCAATGGACTGGCGCGCGCCGGTCGTCGCGATCATCGTGATCTCGACGAGGTACTGGCTGGTCGTCAGCCCCGCCTTGACCGTCGCGCGCGCCGGAGGCGACGACGGAAAGTACTTGCGATACGTCTCGTTCATCTGCTGGAACGTCGAGAGGTCCGGCATGTACACGCGCGAGCTGACGACGTTGGCGTGACTCACGCCCGCGGCCTTGAGGATCTCGCCGGCGTTGTCGAGGATCACCTTTGTCTGCGTGGGGGTGTCCCCCTGGACCACCGTGTTGTCACGGCCGTTCCGCGAAATCAACCCGGACAGAAACACGGTTTCTCCCGTGCGAATCGCGTAGCTGTAAGGGTTCGGTGATTTCATCCAGCCCTCGGGCTGGATGATCACGCGTTCCCCGCCGGTCGGCACGGCTACCATCGACATCTCGATCAGCGCGTCCGGCAGAACGAGCTCTGCGATGACGGTCGTTCGTGTCGGCGGATCTTTGGGCCAGAACGGGCGGTACGCCTCGTTCATCGCCGCAAAGTCGGACGCGGACTTGAGGTAGACCGTCACGGAGACGACCTGTTCCAGCGATGAGCCCGCCACCTTCAGGACCTCGCTCATGCGCTCGACGACCCGCCTGGTCTGAGCACCGACGTCGCCCTTGCCGACGATCGCGCCGGACGCGTCCTGGGCGAGCGTGCCCGAGACGTAGATCAGGCCGCCGGCCTTCACCGCCGGGCTGTAGGGACCAACCGGCGCCGGGCCGGCAGTGACGATCTCTTTCGTGGGTGTCTGCATGGACATGACCGCACACAACAAGGAGGCGAGTGCTGCTGCGCGCATGCGGGAATTGTAGTGCAGTCCCGGGCCAACCTCAGCGCGAGCCGCTCTTTCCGCCTTGGGCGTCCTGCAGGACCGACGCGGTCCATTTGCAGAGCGTCTCGATATCGGCATCGCTCAACCGCGCGGCGCGATGCATCAGCAGGTAGGAGGTCAACGGCATCTCGCGTTCGCGCGCCAGCGAGCAGGCGTTCGTCAGCAGCTCTTTCGTCTGGTTCGCGTCATACTTCGCCCAATCCGAGTAGTTGAAATGACTCCGGCCATGAGTGACGTGATCGATCACGAACCAGGACACCGGAGCGACGTGGCTGTACCACGGCCAGCGCGTCTCGTTCGAGTGGCAGTCGCGGCATCCGCGACCCAGAACGGCGGCAGCCTCGGGAGGCACAGTGTGGATCGCCGTCAGCCTCCGGGACGGATCCACAGCGGGATTGGTCCGCTCAGGCCGGACGAGCTGAATGCCGACCAGTATCAGGAGCAGGAGGATGGAGCCATACCGAAGCACCTTGCCGTCACGCAGCATCTTGCGCACACCCAATCATAAATCCCAATAAATCCCCAATCCCCATTCACAAATCTTCAATCAAATCCGCAGTCCGCGGTCCCCAATCCGCAATGGCACGTGTACAATTTCAACGCCCCCCCTGGAGGTCCCATGAAACGCCTGTCGAGGTTGTGTGCTCTTGTCCTGGCGGTGCTCGCCCTGACCGCCGGCCAGGCGCTGGCCGACGTCAAGGTCCGCGAGAAGACACAGGTCAAGTTCGAGGGGTTTCTCGGCACGATGATGAAGATGGCCGGCGGCGGCAAGGCCGCCGAAGGGCTCGTCTCGAACGACGCCGTGAAAGGATCGCGCAAAGCCACGCTCGGAGAGGAAACCGGCCGCATCGTGGATCTCACCGAAGAGAAGATCTACGAGCTCGACATGAGGAAGAAGACCTACACGGTGATGACCTTTGACGAGATGCGGCGCCGTCTCCGCGAGGCGCAGGAGCGTGCGGCCAAGAGCGCGCCGAAAGAAGAGCAGGCGCAGAAGCCTGCCGGGAACGAGCCGGAGCTCGAATTCGACGTGCAATCGAAGGAGACCGGCCAGACCCGCACGATTGCCGGCTACAACGCGCGCGAGATCATCACGACGATCGCGGTCCGCCAGAAGGGAAAGACCCTCGAGGACGGCGGCGGCTTCGTCATCACTGCCGACTCCTGGATCGGGCCGGAGATCCCCGCCCTGAAAGAGCTCATGGATTTCGAGCTCCGCTACTGGAAGGCGATCGCGCCCGAGACCGCGGGCATCTCCGCGGAGCAGATGGCGGCCGCCTCCGCGCTCTACCCGATGATCAAACCGGCCATGGAGCGGCTGAGCCGCGAACAGGTCACTATGAAGGGCACGCCGCTCGCGAACACGATGACCTTCGAAAGCGTCGCGGGCAAGGAGCAGGCGACGCAGCAGAGCGAAAGCAACAGCGGCGGCGGCCTCAGCGGCATGCTCGCGCGCAAGATGATGAAGAAGGACAACAAGCCGCGCGCGACGATCATGACGATGACCTCCGAGAGGCTGGACATCGGGAACGCGGTGACGCCCGCCGATCTCGAGATTCCCGCGGGATTCAAACAGAAGTAGCTCAGGCTTCGGGGGAGGATATGAGAGAGAGGCAAGCCAGGAGAGCCGCGCGACGACGGTTTCTGAAAGCGGTTCCAGCCGCCGTCGCCGGGGGGCTGGCGGCGCCGGCGCTCGCGCGGCAGGCGGAAGAACCGCCGCGCGTCACGAAGGCAATGCTCGACAGCGGCGAGAAGATCTTCGGCGTCGACTTCACGGACGCCGACGAAGAGCAGATCCTCCGCGACGTGAGCCGCAATCTTGAGGCATTCGAGACGATGCGCAAGATTGACGTGCCGCTCGATACGGAGCCTGCCCTGACCTTCCGTCCGTTTCCCGCGGGGAAGCAGCCGAAGCCCGGCGCCTCGCCGGGAGCCAAGATCAAGGTGACGCTTCAGCCGGCGGCCCGGCCCTCATCGCTCGACGATCTCGCGTTCCTCCCCGTGACCGCGCTCGCCCCCCTCATCCAGCGGCGCGACGTGTCCGCGACCGAACTGACGCGGATGTACCTCGATCGCCTCAAGAAGTACGGGCCGAAACTGAACTGCGTCGTGACGCTCACGGAGGAGCTCGCGCTCGCGCAGGCGACCCAGGCGGACAAGGACATCCGCGCGGGCCGTTACAAAGGACCGCTCCACGGGATTCCGTGGGGCGCCAAGGACCTCTTCGCCACGAAGGGCATCCTGACGACGTGGGGCGCTGGGCCCTATCAGCGTCAGGTCCTCGACTACGACGCGACCGTCGTCGAACGCCTGCGCGACGCGGGAGCCGTGCTCGTCGCCAAGCTCTCGATGGGCGCGCTCGCGCGCGGCGATCGGTGGTTCCGCGGACAGACCAAGAACCCCTGGAATCCCGACGATCCGCAGCGGGGCGGGTCGAGTGGATCGTCGGCGGGCCCCGGATCGGCGACGGCGGCCGGACTCGTCGGGTTTTCGATTGGAACTGAAACGCGCGGGTCGATCATGTCCCCGTCGTCCGTCAACGGCGTCACCGGCCTGCGACCGACCTACGGGCGCGTCAGCCGCCACGGCGCGATGGCGCTGGCGTGGACGATGGACAAGATCGGGCCGATGTGCCGATCCGTCGAGGACTGCGTGCTCGTCTTCAACACGATCTACGGCCCGGACGGCCGCGACACGACCGTCGTCGATGCCCCGTTCACCTGGCTGCCGGACGTGCCGCTCTCAAAGCTGAAGATCGCCTACATCAAGCCGGAGTTCGAGCGGCAGCCCGAAGGCGGCCGCGGCGGTGGTGGCCGCGGCCAGGGCGGCGGACGGGGTCGCGGTGAGGGCGGACGCGGCGAAGGCGGCGGACGGAGCGAGGTCCCGCCCGAAGAACTGCGGCGTCGGGCGGAAGAGCAATTGAAGGTGCTGAACGAGGCGCTCGACGTCTACCGCAAGGCGGGCGCGACGCTCGATCCCATCGAGCTGCCGGAGACGACCACGCGATATGCGGGCGCGATCAACTTCGTGCTCGGCACCGAAGCGGCGGCGGCGTTCGACGATCTGACGCGCAGTCCGGGAATCGCGGACGATTCACTGGGGACCTGGCCGAACACCTTTCGCACGCACCGGTTCGTACCGGCCGTGGAGTACATCCGCGCGCAGCGCGTTCGGACGCTGCTGATCCGCGAGATGGACAAGCTCATGTCGGAGTACCACGTCATTCTGTCGCCGACGGCCAGCGCGAGCCTGGGGATCACGAACCTGACCGGGCATCCGGCCGTCGCGGTCAGGGCGGGATTCGTCGCCAACGCTCCGGTGGAGCTGATGCTCACCGGACGGCTCTACGACGAGGCGACGACGCTGCGCGTCGCGCTGGCGTACGAGCGCGCGACGAAGTGGAATGACACGAAGCCGTCGATGACGGTGTAGGGCCGGAGTCCAGAGGTCGGGGGCCAGGGGTGTGCTTCGCGGCGGAATCTCCCGGCACCCGAGATTCAGCTCGATCAAGTGCTCGAGCCGATCAAGCGACGCGTCGAACGCGAGCTGGCGTCGTTGCGGAAGATGCTGCCCGAGGTGCTCTCCGGCGACGAAGCGGCACGGTTGGGCGAGCACGTCATCACGGCGTTGGAGCACCTCCACGCCGGTGGCGTCGTCGAGGCCTACGACGATATCGATCATCTCGCCAACGCGCTCGGGTCCGTGACGACGTCGGCGACGGGCGCGAAGTCCAGCGCGTTGGCTCCGCTCGATGCCGCGCGCACGCGGTTGATGAGACGATCAGGTGCAGATCGCGCGCTTCCGGCACGCCGGCGAGTCGGCGACAGACTCACGGGCGGTAGCGCCGGACTCACAGCCGCCCGCCTACAACCGCTCACGAGGCTCTGCCTGCGCCGGGTCCCGCGGCTGCGCAGCCGATCCCACCGTCCCCGCCCCCGCCGCTGCCGAAACCCAAGGATCCACTCTTCCGATTCTGGGAGAAGACGGACCTCATCGGCATCGGTGCCGCCGTCAACAACCTGGCGCGGTACATCTCGCACGAAGGATTGGTACCGCCGGTAGCGATCGGCGTCTTCGGCGACTGGGGCTCGGGCAAGTCGTTCTTCATCCGCGCGCTGCAGAGCCAGATCGCCCTGCTCACGTCGCAGTCGCGCGACGCGCTCCGCGATAACCGCACCACAGTCTTCTGCAGCCACATCGTCCAGATCGAGTTCAACGCGTGGCACTTCGTCGAGTCGAACCTGTGGGCGAGTCTCGCAGCGCACATCTTCGAGCAGCTCTATGCGGAGCTCGGCCGACGAGCGGAGGAGGAAGACGGCAATGACAACATCGACGCCTTGTACCAGCAGTTCTCGGCCTACAAGCAGGCGATCGCCGAACGTGAACGGCTCACCGACCTTGTGGGCGCGCTCACGACGAAGCGCGACGAGCTGGAGAAGCAGCGACGCAAGAAGGAAGCGGCGCTGACCGAGCGGCTGTCGCAGCTTGCGAACGTTGTGAGCAAGCACCTCACCGCGGTCAGCGCCGAGCAGCTCAGCCAGGCAGAGCGCGCGCGCCTGAAGGAGTTGCTGCGCGTGAGCAGCCTCGATGAGCTGGCGGCCGCGAAGGCCGATGCGGCCACCGTCGTCAAGGAAGGTCAATCGTTTCTGGGCCGGGTGCGCGCGCAGCTCGAGTGGTGGGGCGCCTGGCATCTCGCGCTCTTCATTGTCCTGGCCGCCGTCGTCGTCTTCGGCGTGCCGTGGGTCGTGCGGTGGATGCTGCGCGATCAGCAGGCATATCTGGAGCGGATCGCCATCATCGTCGGCGGCTATGGAACGATCGCCGCCGGTGCGCTCGCGTGGCTCGCGCGTTCAGGCCGCGCGTTCGTCGCCGGCGCACAGAAGGTCGAACGGCTACTCACGGAAACGCGCACGCGCGTGGAGAACGACCCCGCCGCCGGACTGCAGGCCGCTCAACGCGAGCTCGCCGACGCCCACTCGGCGCTCGCGCTCGTCGATCAGCAGATCGCCGATCAGCGCAAGCGGCTGACGGAACTCGCCGACGAGGTCGACCCGAAGCAGCTGGGAGCCCGACTCCAGGCGTTTCTCGAGGCCAGGGTCCGCAGCGACACGTATCAACGGCATCTCGGGTTGATTTCACTGGTGCGCAAGGACTTCTCTTCCCTCTATGCTTTGATGCAGCGGTACTGGGACACGCGCAAGCAGCCTGTGCCGCACGTGCTGACCGAAGTGCGGGATGCGCTCGGCGAACTCGTGCTCGACGCGCAGCAGCGCGCGACGCTGCGGCAGGTACCGTTCATCGAGCGGATCGTGCTCTACATCGACGACCTCGACAGATGCCCTGAAGACAAGGTGGTGGAAGTCCTCCAGGCGGTTCATCTCATGCTCGGGCTCCCGCTGTTTGTCGTCGTCGTCGCCGTCGACGTCAGGTGGGTTGGCCAATCCATCCGCAAGCACTATGGAAGGCTCGTCGGGTGGGACGAGGAGACCGGCGCACAACACGTCTCCGACACGACGTCGGCATCGGCGGACGACTACCTGGAGAAGATCTTCCAGATTCCCTATCGCATCCATCCGATGGATCCTGAGGTGCGGAAGCTCCTGCTGGGCGGTCTGTTGCGACAGCCTTATCTCTCAGGCAACCAGGGGAACGATCCGTCGGGAACCGTCGCTCAGCAGGAGCTGGTGCCGAAAGAGCTCTCGCTGTATCCGCAGGAGCTGGAAGCCATCGAACAGCTCTACAAGGCCGTGGGCTCGTCTCCTCGCCGCGTGCGGCGGTTCCTTGACGTGTATCGCCTGATGCGTGCGGGCATGGAGGAGGGGGATGTTCAGGACCTGATCGCCAAGCAGCACTTCGGGGTGATTCTGGCGCTGTTCGGGTTCCTGAGCGGCGCGCCCGCCACGGCCCCACGCCTCATCGAGCTGCTGCGACAAGAAACGCTCCGCGGCAGCGACGATGCGATGGCCCAGACGTTCGCCGGACGCACGGTGGTCGACTGGGCGATGAGTGCGTTTCCAGAAACGACCGTTCCCGCCGACGAGGCGGAGGTGATGTTCTTCGCGATGTCGTACATCGATGGACTGGGCTTGACGCGCCCGGATCTGCTCGCCGCGCTCCGCAAGTGGATCCCGGAAATCGCGCGCTACAGCTTCCGCGAAGTGCGCATGCAGCGGATCTGACCGCTACTTTTTCTGCCGCCCGAGCGCGGCAAGCGCCCGGTTCTCGTCGTAGTCGCCGAGACGTTCGGCGGTCGCGACGTAGAGGTCGCGGGCCTCGCCGGTGAGCTGATGCGTAGCGGCGATGATCCGCAGGAGCTCTGCCGTCTCGTAGCCGCTCGACATCCCCTGCGCAGCCTTCAGCACGCTGAGCAACGCTTCGCCCGAGAGGTCCGTGCGTCCCGCCACAGCCTTCAGCACGCGGCCGCGATCGTAGCTCGACTCGATGGTCCCCACCGCGCGGAAGAACGGTGCCCGCATGGATCCGTCGATCGTCCGGTCCCGCGCCACCTTGATCAGGAGCTCGGCCTGCTCGTGGTCGGAGCCGATCGCGGTCGCAGATTCGAGCAGGGCGCCTGCGTTGTCCGAATCGAGATCTCCGCGGCTGGCCAGCGAGTTGAGCACGCGCCGATGCTCGTAGTCGCTCGAGACGGTCGACAACGCTTTGAAGAACGCCGGGCGGGTCCGCACGTCGAGCGGCTGCAGCGCCGCGATCTGTATCAGAAGCGACGCCTCTTCATAGTCTGAATCGATGCTCGTGCTGGCGTCGAGGATTCCCGCCAGCAGCTCGGACGACACCGACCCGCGTTTGAGGGCGGCGCCGTACACGCGACGCATCTCGTAGTCAGACTCGATCGTCCGGACGGCATCGAAATACGCCTGGCGTGTGGCGTTGTCGATCAGCAGGCGATCGGCAGATCCGATCAGCAGCGTCGCCAGCTCGTAGTCCGAGCTGATTTCCTTTCCGGCCTGCACGAGGACGCTGCGGATCGTCTGCGCGTCGAGCGCGGATGCCTTCAGCAGCTCGCTGAAGTAGATCCGTTTGCCCCAGCTTCCCTCGATCAGCGAGATCTCGGCGAGCACACCGGCGGGACCCTTGGCTTGCAGGATGCGCTTGACGCGACCTTCCGCGCCGATGCCGGTCTGGCGGATGAAACGCGGCAGGGCGTCCTTCAGCCACTGACGGCCTTCGGGCTCGAAGGGCTTCTCCGTCGATCCCACCCAGAACTTGCGCTGCAGCGTGCCCGATGCATCCGCGCGGAACTCGACGGTCTTGTCGCCGGAAAAGCCGCTCTCCTTGATCCGCAACCACCCGCCGGGCGACAGGCTCTTGACGTCCGCATCGTCGTCGGTGAACTGGATCTCGCCGCTGTAGCTGACCTCGAGCTTCTGCTTGCCGTCGGACCAGCTGAAGTTTCCGCGGCTCTCGCGGCTCTGGCCGAAGCTCTCGAACATTCGCTCGGGAGGGGCCGGCGGCGCGGGCGGAGCAGGTGGAGCCGGCGCCGTCGATGGCACAGGCGGCACGGGTGGCGGAAGCGGTGCGGATGCGATGCCGGCCACGGGCAGCGGCGCCGCGGGTGGCGTGGGCGGCAGCGGCGGCAGGGGCGCTGCTGGCGGCGCGGGCGGCAGCTGGGGCTCGTCTGCCGGAGGCGCAGGGATCGTCAGCGGCGCGAGCGGCGGCGCGGGCGGTGCCGGACGAGCCGGCGGCGGAGTCCGCGGGGGCCGCGGGGGCTGGACGGCTGGCACGCCCGACACCGGCGGCACCGGTGGAACGGGCGGCGGGGGCGGCGGCTGTCCATCCTGACCCCGCTCGACGGTCCAGGCCGGGAATACCGCGGAGCGCTCCGAGCCGAAGACGCTGTTGCCGATCGAGCCCGCGGCGATGCCGGCGAGCAACAGAACGGCGACGCTGCCCGCGAGCCATCCAGGCTCGCGTCCCGCATGCGATGGCGCGCCGAGCACGCGCTTGACGCGGTTCAGCAGCGATCCTCCCGTCACCGCGAGCGCCAGGCGCGCGCTCCCGCCGCGCAGGGCCTCGAGGTCCGCGAGCGCGCGCGCGTAGGTGTAAGGATCGCCGCAGAGGCTGACGGCGAGGTCGTCGCAGCAGTTCTCGCGCTCGATTCGGATTTGGCGCGACAGCCACCACACGGCCGGGTGATAGAAAAGGAGTGTCTCGACGAGCGTTTGCAGCAGGTTCACGAGATAGTCGTGACGCCGGATATGGGCAAGCTCGTGCGCGAGTATGGCCTCGAGCTGGTGCGGGGCGAGGCCCGACAGCGCGCTGGCCGGAAGCAGGACGACGGGCCGCAGCCAGCCGATCACGGTTGGCACTTCGACGATCGCAGACTCGAGGAGTCGTACCGGCCGTGCGAGATGCAGCTGACGGGCGATCCGCACGGCGATCCGCTGCCATTCCTCCGCAGCCGGCCGCGTGGCGTGAGATCTCATCCGCTCGACCCAGGCCCACCCTGTCAGCAGCCGCAGCGTGAGAATCGCGACGCCGCTCAGCCACGCAAGGACAATCGCGGGCAGCCAGGATTCGAGCGTCGCGCGAGCGACCCGCGCACTGAAACCAACGTCGCCGGCGTCGCCGGCAACAGGTGCGATCGACTGAACCGGGACACTCGCTGCGACGACCGTCGTCTTGTCCGGAGTATCGGCGGCGCTGGTCCGCGCTGCGGCGACCACGGGAGAGGGATCGGTGTCGGGCTGCATGGCGCGCCAGCCCTGCACGGCGCTGACCGCCGGCAGCGTAATCATGAGCGTGAGGCCGATCGTCGCGACGACGTAGCGCACGTCGGCCGCACTGCGGCGCAGGGCGAAGAGCACGGCCGCGGTGAGGCCACCGATCAGCGCTCCCTGCCAGACGAACTGCAGCAACGCCCACCCGATCGCCCGCGCCGCCGGCTGCTGCAACAGAAGCTCAATCGCGTCCATCGTGATCCTCCCGAACCTCGCGTCCCTCGCGACGGGATGCGCGGTCGCGTTCCTTCCCTGCGTCGATCAACCGGCGGATTTCACCCAGCTCCTCCGCGGACGCGCGGCGCGCCGCGAGCGCCTGCATCACCAGCTTGGACGACGATCCACCAAACGCGCGGTCGAGGAGATCGCGTACGAGTTGACGCTGCGTCTGCTCCTCGGTGAGGCGCGAATGATAGATGTGCGTGCGGTCGCTCTCGTCGCGGCGCACGAGCCCTTTCTCGGTCATGATTTGCAGCAGCTTCAGCGCCGTCGTGTAGGCCGTCGACCGCTCGCGCAACAGCACGTCGTGGACCTGGCGGACGGTGCTCGGACCGCGCTCCCACAGGACGCGCAGGATCGTCAGCTCGGCATCGGTGGGGCGAGGGGTCTTCATGTGTCAGGCATTGTCTACGAACGACTTCGTAGATGTCAACGAAGAACTTCGTGGAGCGGGGATTCTCAGAGGGTCCAGCATCGGACGTCAGGGAACTGGGACCTGACCCCAGGGAAGAAAACCGGGAGGAAACAGGGAGAAGGGATGTCTCCGGCCCAGCCGTTCTTCCCGGGGCAACAGGCTACGAGGTTAGACGACGGAAGCGCCGCTTTTGTTGGCTATAATCCGGGACTATATGGAACCTGGCACTTACGCTCACGTCGACACCACGGAAGGCGCATTCACCATCCGCCTGTTCGACAAGGAAGCCCCCAAAACCGTCGCCAACTTCGTCGGTCTCGCCGAGGGGACGAAAGAGTGGCGCGATCCGGCCACCGGCGAAAAGAAGACCGGCCCCTACTATGACGGGGTGGTTTTTCACCGGGTCATCAACGGGTTCATGATTCAGGGCGGCGATCGGCTCGGCCAGGGCACCGGCGGGCCCGGCTACAACTTCGCGGACGAGTTTCATCCCTCGCTGCGGCACGACCGCGCGGGCATCCTCTCGATGGCCAACGCCGGGCCGAACACGAACGGCAGCCAGTTCTTCATCACGCTCGGCCCCACGCCTCATCTCAACAACCGTCACTCGGTCTTCGGCGAGGTCGTCACAGGCCTCGACGTCGTCAAACGGATCGGCGGTGTGCCGACGGGAAGTCAGGATCGTCCGGTGAAGCCGGTGGTGATGAACCGTGTGACGATCGAGCGGATCGGCTGATGGACGACGACCGGCAGTCTCTCGATTCACTGCTGCCGGTCGTGTATCAGGAACTGCGGCGTCTGGCGGCGAACTATCTTCGCCGCGAACGCCCGGGTCAGACGCTCCAGCCAACGGCGCTCGTGCACGAGGCGTATCTGAGGCTGATGAAGGATCGGCCGGATCGCTGGCAGAACCGTGCGCATTTCTGCGCGATTGCCGCCCACTCGATGCGCCAGATCCTGATCGAGCGGGCCCGCGCGCGCGCCGCGCTCAAGCGGGGCGGCGCACAACCGCGCGTCACCTTCAACGAAGCCCTCGTGGCCGGTGGCGAACAGTCCTTCGATCTGCTGGCGCTGGATCGGGCGCTCGACGATCTGGCCGCGCTCGATCCCGAACAGGCGCGGCTGGTCGAGCTGCGGTTCTTCGGCGGCCTGACGGTCGAGGAAACCGCCGAGGCCATGTCCATCTCGCCGGCGACAGTCAAGCGCCACTGGGCGGTCGCGCGAGCGTGGCTCGCGCGCGAGCTCGAGGGGAACTCGCAGTCGTGAGCGCCGAGCGCTGGCGACAAATCAACGAGCTGTTTCACCGCGCACTCGAACAGGATCCGACGGAGCGCGAAGCGCTGCTGCGCACGACGGCCGACACCGATCCCGAACTCGCGCGCGAGGTCCGGTCGCTCCTGGCCACGCACGAACGTGCGGAAGGATTCCTGGACGTTCCCGCCTGGGGCGTCGCCGCCGATCTCCTGCTGGACGACGAGCCGTCGCTGACGGGGAAGCAGCTCGGCTCCTATCGCGTGCTCGAGGAGATCGGGCGCGGCGGCATGGGCGTCGTCTATGCCGCACAGGACGAGCGGCTCGATCGCAAAGTGGCGCTGAAGGCGCTGCCCCCAGCCTTTACCCGCAATCGCAAGTACCGCGAGCGGCTGGCGCGCGAAGCCAAGGCGGCGGCCGCGTTCGTGCACGAAGCGATCGCGACGGTGTTCGCGCTCGAAGAGATCGACGGCGAGCTGTTCATCGCGTCAGAGCTGGTCGAAGGCCGCACGCTGCGCGACGAGCTGACGGACGGTCCGCTCCCACCCGATCGGTTGATCGACACGCTGATCGAAATCGCGTCCGGGATGGCCGCCGCGCATGCGCACAACGTGATCCATCGCGACCTGAAGCCCGAGAACATCATCCGCCGCACTGACGGGCACATCAAGATTCTCGACTTCGGGCTCGCGCGCATCAGCGATCCGCACGTGCCGACGGTCACGAAACTCACCGAACCAGGCACGGCGCCGGGGACGCCCGGATACATGGCGCCGGAGCAGTTGAGCGGCGGCGAGGTCGACGCCAGAACCGACCTGTTCGCGTTCGGTGTCGTCGCCTGGGAGCTCGCGACCGGTGAGCACCCGTTCGGACCGAACTCCGCGGTCATCCTCGCGCGCATGATGGAAGGCCGTCTTCCGAGCGCGGCCGGCCAGTTGTCGAACCCCGCGCTGGAAACCGTGATTCGACGCTGCCTGCGCGCCGCGCCCGCCGAACGCTACCCGTCCGCGGACGTGCTGCTGGAAGACCTCCGGCGCTTGAAGCACACCTCCGGCGTCGGATCGGGAGTGCTCCGGGTCACGCCGCCCGACGATCACGCGGGGCTGTGGTGGTGGCAGTTTCATCAGATCACGATGACCGCGATCGACGTCGTGTCGCCGATTCTCGCCGGCCTCACAGGGTCGAAGATCGGCGAGCCGACCGGGACCTGGGTGTTCTTCGTGGCGCTCGCCCTCGCCACCGCGGCCGTCACGTTGCGACTGAACCTGCTCTTCACCGCGCGCGTCCATCCGGTCATGCTCGCGTCGCATCGCGCGGGCTTGTTCCCCTGGATCGCCGTGGCGGAAACCGTGCTGGCCGCGCTTCTGCTGATTTCGGCCGCCACGATCCTCGAGAGGCACGAAGTCGTCACCGGAATCCAGTTCTCCCTCGCCATCGTGATGCTGGCGTCGCTGGCGCTGATCGAACCGGCGACGACGCGTGGGGCCGGGCTCGGAAACGCCGCGAGAGGGTAAACAACTCCACACCCCAGCGTTAGGCCCCCTGGACGGAACCGCGCGCCCCGCGGTGGTACCCCCCTTGCTGGTTTATGCGATCCGCCGCTTGTACGCGCATCCGCGTATCGGCGGCGAACGGAGGAATGCCCAAGTTGACCAGTCTGCCTACACCAAGTGGGATCGCGGTGGCCAAGCCCAGCCGTGAGGTCATTGGTGGCGACGGCCGCGCGAAGGTACCTCTGCTGACCGGCGTCGCCGCGAAGCAGGGAGCGCGCCTGGTACATCTGACGGAAGTGCTCATGCAGATCCCGGCGCTGATCTGCGTGACGCGCGGACCGCGCCACTTCATCCAGTCGGTGAACGCCTGCTACCTCGACGCGATCGGCGGCCGGGACGTCACCGGCCTGTCGATGCAGGCCGCGTTCCCCAACGCGCCGCCCGAGCGAATCGCGTTGCTCAATCGGACGTATCGGACCGGTGAGGCCTACAGCGGCAACGAGGTCAGCGCGAACGTCTTCACCGACACCGGCCAGGAAGAACGGTTCTTCAACCTCACCGTGCGGCCGCTGCGCGACCGGGCGGGAAGAGTCTACGGTCTCCTGTCCCACGCGGTGGACGTGACCGACAACGTTCGGACGCGGCGCGCGCTGACCGATCTCGCGCAGGCATTGGAGCGCAGCAACCACGAGCTCGATTCGTTCGCGTACGCAGCCTCGCACGATCTGCGCGCCCCGTTGCGTGGCATCGCCAACCTGTCGCAGTGGGTCGAGGAAGACCTCCTGAGCACCGGTCTGCTGAAGGACGACACGCGGGACATGCTGCAGCTGATGCGCGTGCGGATGCACCGCATGGAAGGCCTGATCGAAGGGCTCCTCCACTACTCGCGCGCGGGACGGGGACACGCAAAGGCCGAGGACGTCGATATCCGGCAGCTCGTGAGCGACGTCGTCGATCTGCTCTCCCCCGCCGCCGGCACGAGCGTCACGATCGCAGGGGCACTGCCGACGATCACCACCGAGCGTCTGCCCCTGCAGCAGGTATTCATGAACCTGATCGGGAACGCGATCAAGCACACGCATCGCCCCGATGCGCGAGTGGAGATCGCGTCCGAGGCGCACGGGCCGTTCATTCAGTTCTCGGTACGCGATAACGGTCCGGGGATTGCGTCCGAGTTTCACGATCGCATCTGGGGCATCTTCCAGACGCTCGAGGCGCGGGACAACGTGGAGGGCGCGGGGATCGGCCTCGCACTCGTGAAGAAGATTGTCGAGTCGCAGGGGGGGCGGGTATGGGTGGAATCGAAGCCGGGCCGGGGCGCGACGTTCAAGTTTCTCTGGCGTACTACATGAAAGCCGCAACGAACGACAAGATGCTGAACATCCTGCTCGTCGAGGACGATCAGGTCGACGTCATGAACGTCCGGCGGGCCTTCGAGAAGAACCACATCACCAACCCGCTGTACGTCGCGGGCGACGGTCTCGAAGCGATCCGCATGCTCCGGTCCGGCGAGGTGCCCGACGAGCGCCGGATCGTCCTGCTGGACCTGAACATGCCCAAGATGAGCGGGCTCGAGCTCCTGCGCGTGGTTCGCGCCGACCCCGCGCTGACGTCGACTCCCGTCATCGTGCTCACGACCTCGAACGACGAGCGCGACAAGATCGAGGCCTACAACCTCAACGTCGCCGGGTATCTCCTGAAGCCCGTGACGTTCACCAGCTTCGTCGAGGTCATGGCGACGCTGAACAAGTACTGGACGCTCGTCGAGCTGCCGTAGATAAAGATGCCAGAGCCGCTCCGCATCCTGCTCGTGGACGACGATGAGGTCGATCGCCTGGCGGTCAAGCGGCAGCTGCGCCAGGCCGGCGTCGAGGCGTCCATCGAGGAGTGCGCCGATCGGGCGGGCGCGCTCGCGGCGGGCGCGACCGGCCGGTTCGATTGCGTCCTGCTCGACTACGGGCTGCCTGGAACGGACGGCGTCGCGCTCCTCCGCGAGCTTCGCAGCCTCGGTAAGGGCTTCCCCGTCGTCGCGCTCACCGGACAGGGTGACGAGCAGGTGGCCGTCGAGCTGATGAAAGCGGGCGCGGCTGACTACATCAGCAAGAACACGCTGACGCCGGAGCGGCTGGCACGCAGCCTGCGCTACGCGCTCGCGATGACGCGCGCGGAGGAGGAGCGCGGACTCCTGCTCGAGCGCGAGCAGCACGCGCGGTTGCAAGCGCAGGCCGCCAATCGCTCGAAGGACGAGTTCCTCGCCACGCTGTCGCACGAGCTTCGCACGCCGCTCAACGCGATCCTCGGCTGGACGCAGCTGCTCGCGAGCGGACAGCTGGACGAGCCGACGGCCCGCCGCGCCATCATGATCATCGAGCGCAACACGCGGCTCCAGGCGCAGCTGATCGACGACCTGCTCGACATCTCCCGGATCACGACCGGCAAGCTCCGGCTGGACCTGCAGGTGGTGACCATGCACTCGATCATCGAGGCGGCCGTCGACTCGGCGATGCCGACGGCCGACGCCAAGACCATCTCGCTCGAGTGTGATTTCTGTACGGACGTGAACACGATCCGGTGCGACCCCGCCCGCATGCAGCAGGTCGTCTGGAACCTCCTGAGCAACGCCATCAAGTTCACGCCCGAGAACGGCCGCGTGAGCGTGTCGGAACGCCGGAACGGCGAGTCAATCGTGCTGACGGTCGCCGACACGGGCGTCGGGATCGACCCGGAATTCCTGCCCCACGTCTTCGATCGATTCTGTCAGCAGGACACGGCCATCACCCGCGTCCATGGCGGCCTCGGGCTCGGGCTCTCGATCGTCCAGCACATCGTCGATCTGCATTCGGGGTCGATCGAGGCGTCGAGCGGCGGCAAGGGGCAGGGCGCCACGTTCGTCGTCACGATCCCGCTGGAAGTCCAGGGGATGACGATAGGCGGACCGGCAGTCGTGGGCGTCCGGGACGCGGCGCCCACGTCCGTCGAGGCCGCCGTCAAGGCGTCCGGCGCGGGGGCGGCGCCGGCGTCAGCCGGACATGCCGAAGGAGAGGCGGCGATCCAGAACTGATCGTGCAATGGTGCATGCTGCGGTGTGCATCGATCGTTGCGGTGGTTCTGCTGATGTCAACCACTGCAGCGCGATCGCAGGATGCGGCAGCCCCCACTCCCCCGCCGTCATTCGAAACCTGGCTGAGCGAGCTGCGCACCGAAGCGCTCGCGCGAGGCATCCGCCCCGAAATCGTCAACGCCGCGCTGACCGATGTGCAGCCGGTCGAGCAGATCCTCGAGCGCGATCGCACGCAGGCCGAGTTCTCGCTCGATCTCACCGTGTATCTCAGACGCAGGCTGACCCGTTCCATGCTCAAGACCGCGCAGGGCATGATGAACGAGCACCGCGAGCTGCTGAAGACCGTGAGCGCCAAGTACGGCGTCCAGCCCCGCATACTCACCGCGGTCTGGGGACTCGAATCGAACTTCGGGCGCTTCTCCGGCGTGCGGCCGACGATCCCGGCCCTCGCGACGCTTGCCTACGATCCGCGGCGGGGATCCCTCTTCAGAGATGAGCTGCTCTGCGCGTTGGAGATTATCAACCGCGGCGACATCGAGCTGGAGCACCTCAAGGGATCCTGGGCGGGCGCGCTCGGCCAGCCGCAGTTCATGCCGTCGAGTTACCTGCTGTACGCGCAGGACTTCGATGGCGACGGCCGCCGCGACATCTGGAGCTCGCAGGGCGACGTGTTCGCGTCCATCGCGTACTATCTGAAGGAACACGGCTGGTCGGATCAGATCACGTGGGGACGCGAGGTCAAGGTGCCGAAGGCGTCGCGCGCGAAAGTCGATGCGCTGCCGCGCCGACCCGAAGGCTGTCGGGCCGTCCGCATGCTGACGAACCCGATGCCGCTCAAGGCCTGGCGACAGCTCGGTGTCCGGACGCTGAGCGGCGGCGTTCTGCCGGCGACGAACCTCGACGCCTCCCTCGTCACCGACGGCAAGCGCTTCTTTCTCGTCTACAAGAACTACGAAGCGATCCTCGAATACAACTGCGCCACGAGCTACGCCATCAGCATCGGGCTGTTGTCGGATCGGCTGAAATAGAACAACCGAATACAGAACACAGAATACAGAACAGAAAACCGGGCGCACCCGAGCCGTATCTGTATTCTGTATTCTTCCCCCACTATTCAGCCGGCGCCGCGACGCTCGACTTCGAGGGCGACGGGCTCCCGGCCATCACCAGGTGCGATTCGCCCGCGGCCGTCAGCAGCCCTTTCGCGAACTGTTCGGTCCTGTTCCGCTCGGTGACGGTCGGCACGAAATACCAGTCGGCCTGCGCGCGCTCGCGCGTGACGTCGAGCACGAAGTAGCCGCGATGCGCGCCTTCGACGTAGCGAAGGTGCGGCCGCTCGCGCAGGAGCCGCTCGACCCGCTGGATGGTCTGCTCCGGCGTGCCGAACCCCGTCGGTGAGGTGACGGCGGGTGCGATGAACTCGACCGCGACGGATCCTCGTCCCGTGCCGGCGTCATATCCATCCCACGGGTTCAGCGGGACATCGTAGGCCCACGAGCTGTGCACGTCGCCCGTGAGCACCACGACGTTCGACATTTTCTGCGCCTGGATGACGTCGAACAGGCGCTGCCGCGCCGGGCGGTACCCGTCCCACGTGTCCGTGCTGCCGGTCGTCGCGCCCGGATGGCTCGCGTGCGCGAACATCACCTGCTGGCCGAGCAGACGCCATGTCACGCCGGCGCGCTGCGACGCCGAGAGCTCGTCGAGCAGCCACTGCTCCTGTGCGGCACCGAGCAGGGAGCGCTTCGGATCGTCCACGACATCGAGCGCCTCGCGCCGCGCGGCCTGCTCGTCGCGGCCGATGAGCCGGGTGTCGAGCATCACCAGGTCCGCCAGATCCCCGAACGCGAAGGATCGATAGATCCGCGGCTGACGCGTGGATCGATCCTCGCGGATGGGCATCCACTCGAAGAACGCCTGAACAGCCGCTGCCTGGCGCGGCGCCCACTCGCCTTCGCCTTTCTCGGGGTTGTGATTCTGCGCTCCGTTGCGCCAGGCGTTGTTGGTGAACTCGTGATCGTCCCAGACGACGATGAAGGGGTGCTGGCGGTGGGCTTCCTGGAGGTCCGGGTCGGCCTTGTACTGGGCGTGCCGCGTCCGGTAGTCCGCGAGCGCCACGATTTCCTTGTTCGGCTCCGGCACGCGGCCGAGCGCAGTTCCATCCCCGTAGCCGCCGTTCGCGTACTCGTAGAGGTAGTCGCCGAGATGCAGCACCGCGTCGAGGTCCGGCCGCTCCGCGATGCGGCGATAGACGTTGAAGTAGCCAAAGGGCAGATTCGAGCAGGACGCGACCGCCAGGCGGAGGTGCGTCGCGCCCGATCGGGGAAGCGTCCGCGTGCGGCCGACCGGCGATCGCTCGCCGAGCGCCTGAAATCGATAGTAGTAGGTCGTCGCGGGCTGCAGTCCGCCCGCATCCACCTTGACCGTCCAGTCGCGCCACGCGCCGGTGCGGGCAGATCCACGAGAGACGACACGCCTGAACGCCGAGTCGGACGCGACTTCCCACAGCACCTCGGGTGTCGCAGTGGGTGGCGCCGTGAGCCGCGTCCAGATGATCGCGCAATCCGTCAGCGGATCGCCGCTCGCGACGCCGTGGCGGAACACGCGCCGCGCGGTCTGTGGCTGCAACGCGTCCAGGCGGACGAGGCCGGCGGCGCACGCGGCCGTAGCCGCGGTCAGGAAGCGGCGGCGCGAGGTGTCCAATGCGGGCCTCCGGAAAAGTCAGACGGATGATAGCTGACGGCGGTAACAGTCGCGAGACAAAGTGCTTGCCTCGCGCGGGCTTGCCCACCGTAGCTTCAGCGAAGGTGGAGCCTGCCGCGCCGCAGCTTTAGCGAAGGCGGAGCCTGCCGCGCCGCAGCTTTAGCGAAGGCGGACCAGATCGTCGTCTTTGGTTTCGCGCGTCGCGTACAGCCCGATGAGCGTGAGCACGGACGCGACGGAGAGGTAATAACCCACGTAACGGAGACCGTGGCTTTTGGCGAGCCAGGTCGCGATGTACGGCGCCAGCGACGCCCCGAAAATCCCCGCGAGGTTGAAGGTCAGCGAGCTGCCCGTATAGCGCACCGCCGTCGGGAACAGCTCCGAGAGGAGCGTGCCCAAGGGGCCGTAGCTCAGCCCGCTCAATCCCAGCCCGACGACCAGCATCAGCACGGCGCCCGGGGCGCCGGACTCGAACATCGCCGCCATGACGAGACCGAACAGCGCAATGCAGACCGTCACCCACATCATCGTGCGCCGGCGCCCGCGCTCGGCCAGAACGGCCGCGATCGGGATGGTCGCCCCGAAGAACAGGACGGCAAAGAGCTGCATGAGAAGAAACTGCTCGCGGCTGTACCCGAGCGCCGTCGTGCCCCACGCGAGCGCGAACACCGTCATCAGATAAAAGATGACGAACGTGGCGAGCGAGACCAGGATGCCGATCACGAGCGTCCCGGGATGCTCTCGAAACACGACGAACATCGGCACCTTCACGCGTTCCCGCCTGTGCAGCGCCTCGCGAAACACGGGCGTCTCCGTGATCGTCAGCCGGACGTACAGACCGACGAGGACCAGGACGATGCTGGACAGGAACGGGATGCGCCAGCCGTAATCGAAGAACTGTTCGTTCGTCAGCCACCGCGAGAGCACGAGAAAGATGCCGCCGGAAAACAGGAACCCCAGCGGCGCGCCGAGCTGAGGGAACATGCCGTACCACGCGCGCTTCCCCGGCGGCGCGTTCTCGATCGCCAGCAGCACGGCTCCGCCCCACTCGCCGCCAAGGCCGAGCCCCTGGCCAAAACGACAGATCGCGAGCAGCAGGGGCGCCGCAATGCCGATGGAGGCGTAGGTGGGCAGCACGCCAATCGCGACCGTGGAGATCCCCATGGTCAGCAGCGCGGCCACGAGCGTGGTCTTCCGGCCGACGCGATCGCCGAAATGCCCGAACAGCGCCGAGCCGATCGGTCGCGCGAGAAAGGCGATGCCGAAGGTCGCCAGCGACGCCAGCGTCGCAGAGGCGGGATCCGACGCCGGAAAGAACAGCCGCGGAAACACGAGCACCGCCGCCGTGGCGTAGATGTAGAAATCGAAGAACTCGATGGCGGTGCCGATCAGGCTGGCGAACAACACCTGACCCGGCCGGTTCACGGGCCTGACGGCTGCGACGGTCTCAGGGGGCATCAGTAGGCGGCTCTGGGCTCTGGGCTCTGGCTGTGTTTCGAGCCGGCACAGCGTACTCCAAGTTGAGTCAGCCGTGGGTTCAGGACCGAGCGTGTCCAATCTCTCCAGCCGAGTTGTCTTGCTCCCTACCACGACAGAACAAAACAGTCCCGCGCGAGACATCAAAACGGGCTCCACCGGGTCCATATCCCGCAACTGGTTCGATAGTTGCGAACGGGAGACGAAGGAGGTTCGACATGCAGATGAGGAGGATAGCCACAGTTGGGCTGACGGCTGTCGGACTGGCTGCCGGTCCGGTGTACTCCCAGTCGCAGCCCGCCAATCCAACTCAACGTGCGGGAGAGAGAGACGCGCAAGGGCAAGTGCCGGTGTATCGGGTGACGGTCGTCGGTCGCACGACTCCTGCCATCAACTACCGTCATCGCGGCGGTGCCACCACGATCGACTTCCGCGGAACGCCGCTTCTCCCCGAGGCGCGTGGCGAAGCCAAAGTCGAGAGCAAGCAGGGATACATCGAGATCGAGGTCGAGTTCGATCGCCTGGTTCCGGCCACGAAGTTCGGCCGCGAATATCTCACCTACGTCATGTGGGCGATCACGCCCGAGGGGCGCGCGACCAACCTCGGTGAGGTCCTGTTGAACGAAACGTCCAGCAAGCTGAACGTCACGACGGAGCTCCAGGCATTCGGGCTCGTGGTCACGGCAGAACCCTACTTCGCCGTCACGCAGCCGAGCGACGTCGTCGTGATGGAAAACGTCGTCCGGAATGACACGCGCGGCGCGGTGGAACAGGTTGCCGCGAGGTACGAGCTGCTCAAACGCGGAACGTACCTGATGGACATGGACCCGAACACGCTGAAGGTCCGGACGCTGGATCGCAGCACGCCGCTCGAACTCTACGAGGCCCGGCATGCCGTGCAGCTGTCGGGATTCGCGGGGGCCGATCGCTATGCAACCGACACGTACCAGAAAGCGTCCCGGCTGCTCCAGCAGGCGGAGGCGGCGCACGAGCGACGCGACGGACGGAGAGCGGTGACGATGGCCGCGCGCGAGGCAGCGCAGACCGCTGAGGACGCGCGCCTGATCGCGATCGAGCGTCAGGAAGAGGAGTACGTCGCCAGGGCCACTAAGGCTTCGGCCGACCGTGAGGCGGATGCCGTGGCGCGGGCTCAATCGGAGGCTCAGCGTCGCGCGCAGGCCGAGGCCGAACGCATTGCCGCGGAGCGCCGGCGTACGGACGCCGAACAGGCGGCAGCCGTGGCGACTCGCGAGAGGGCGGAGGCTGAAGCCGCAAGAATCGCTGCGGAACGCGCGAGGGCCGATGCCGAGCGCGCGGCCCAGAAACTCGCGCAGGAGCGCGCCGCTGCCGAGGCTGCGCGCGCCGCGTCGGACGCCAGCGCGCAGCAGGCGCGTCAGGCGGCCGATCAGGCCGAGCTCGAGAAAGCTCAGCTCCGCGCGCGCCTGCAGCAGCAGCTGAACGTCATCCTCGAGACACGTGAGTCCGCACGCGGGCTGATCGTCAACGTGTCGGACGTCCTCTTCGACACCGGTCGTCACACCCTCGAGCCTGGCGCGCGCGAGAAGCTCGCCAAGGTGGCCGGCATTCTCCTGGCGTATCCGGACCTGTCGCTCGAGGTCGATGGACACACCGACAGCGTGGGTGATGAGAACTACAACCAGGATCTGTCCGAGCGGCGCGCGGATTCAGTACGCGCATTCCTCGTGTCGCAAGGGATCCCAAACCGCGCGGTGGCGGCCATCGGTTACGGCGAGGCGCAGCCCGTGGCATCCAACGACACGGCGGCGGGACGCCAGCAGAACCGCCGGGTGGAGCTCGTCGTGTCCGGCGACATCATCGGCGGACAGAGACACTGATCGAGAGCGGTGCAGGTGCACGGTGCTTGGTGCAGGGTGCGGTGCAGTGCACGTGCACAGCACCGCACGGTGCACAGTGCACCGTGCACCGTGCACCGTTCGAGCGCACTAGAATCTCACCCCGTAGATCACCTTGAAGTTCCGCCCCATCTCCGGGACGACGTGCTTCACGAACGACAGGTGATTGCGATACAGCTCGTTGGTCGCGTTATCGAGCCGCGCGGTGATTGTGTTCACGGCCCCGCCGCCGCCGAACGAATACGAGGCGAACAGCTTCAGCAGGTTGTAGCCGTCGGTGGGTGTCTCCACGCCGAACACGCGATCCTGCTTCGCTGCCGAGATGACCTCGCCGCCGGCCTGGAACGCGCTCCTCTGATAGCGGAGCCCTCCCCGGAAGCGCGTCGGCGGAATGCGCGGCAGTGGGTCGTTGGTCGCGCGCAGCTCGGCGCGGACGAGATCGAACCCCAGCTCGGCGACGAGGCCCGCGCCCAGATCGATATCCGCGTGGGCTTCGACCCCTTGAAAGAGGCTGTCGGCTGCAATGGCCTCGACGACGGGGAACCCTTCCGTGTCCACGTCTGGAAAGCGCGCCGCGAACTCTTCGTCGCTCAGCGGGTCGCGGAAGATGTAGTCGTCGATCCTGTTGTAGAAGTACGAGAGCTCGCCCGAGAACCGGCGATGGCGCCATCGCACGGACGCATCGAGGCCGAGCGCGATCTCGGAGTTCAACTCGGGGTTGCCGATTTCGAAGGCAAAATTCCCCGGGTGGATGCCGAAGAAGTACAGCTCTTCCAGTGCCGGATTCCGCGCGGCCCGCGCGACGCTGAACGCCAGCGTCAGCTTGTCGTTCGCCGCAGCTGGTCGAAACAGAATGCCGACCGATCCCGAGCCGTCGGAAAAGTCGCGGTCCGGCAGCCCACCGTCTGGCGTGAACCCCGCCCAGTTGATTCGGCCGCCGAACTGAACGGTCGCATGGGCCCACGTCAGTTCCTCGTACAGAAAGAGCGCAAAGGCATTCTCATCGACCGGCGGAGACAGCGCTTCCGCCCCGGTCGCCGTGAACGCTCGCGTAAGGAAAGACCCGCCGATCGTCCCCGTGAGCCTGCCCCACTGCCGATGCTTGGCCTGGACGTTGAGATCCGTGGTGTTGTTCTCGAACTGCGTCCCCACCTCGTCACCCTCGAGCTCGTCGTGCTGATAGTGGCGATAGCCAAATAGGGCGCGGAACGAGCTGAACGCTCCACCGAGGTTGTCCGCCCCCGTGCGCAGGCCGAACATCTGCCGCCGCGGGGTCAGCTGGATGAGTCCTTCTTCGACAAACGGCAGGCCGTACTTCGTGTTGTCGTAGCCGTAGCTCCCTCCGAAGTAGGCGCGCTCCCCCGTCCACGCGACTCCGACCGATCCGAACCCGCCACGCGACTGGCTGTTCTCGATCGTACCCTCGGGCGTATCGACGTCGCCCGACCGGCGTCCGCTTCCCGAAGCGTGCACAGCCCACTTGTTGTTCCCATACAGCACGTCCCCTGCCGCCCCAACCTCGGATGCCGCGGTGCCGAAATCCGCGGTCATCCCGCCACGCACGCCGTTGACCCGCGTCGTGGGGATCGTGTCCGAAATCACGTTGACGAGACCACCGATCGCATTCGCTCCATAGAGCAGCGTGGCCGGACCGCGCACCACTTCGATCTTCGACGAGCCCGCCGGGTTGATGACGACCCCGTGGTCTCCGGACTGACTCGACAGATCGCCGACGCGCTGCCCATCGTCGAGGATCAGCACGCGATCGCCGTCGAGACCCCGGATGACCGGTCGGGACGGACCAGGGCCGAAGGACCGCTCCGCGACGCCCGGCTGGGTGGCCAGTGTCGCACCGATGGTGCCCTCCAATTGCTTCGCCAGATCCTGCCCGGCGAGCACTGTTGTCGGCTGATACGAATCGAACTGACTCCGCGCGTCCGGGCTGACGGACACGACCTCCGAATAGTGCAGCTCGGGATCGATAGCCACGTCGAGCGAGACCGGCACCTGCGCGACGGTGAGCTCAGACCGTCCCGGAACGTAGCCCCGAGCAACGACGAGCAGGTGATACGCGCCTGGCGGAACGTTCGGAATCGAATAGGCGCCGTCCGCGGCGGATTTCGTTTCGAGCTTCGTGCCCTCCACCGACACCGTCGCGCCCTCGATTGGCTTCGATGTAACCGAATGATAAAGGCGACCGGAAACCGTGACGCCTTGGGCGGCAGCCCCGGCGGCAAATGCAAGCAGAACACACAAGGTCAGCGCCGCCCGGGCGACGCGCAGAGCGCTATTACGAGAAGTCATGATTCCTCCTGAAACCTGGTCCATTGACACGCGCGCATATAGATCACCGCGCGGCGTCCGCCATTCGGCAGACGCACGACTCCGAAACGGAAATGTCAGGACGGATTCAGGCGGGAGGTGCTCTTGCTGGCAGTCGATCGAACGAGCGCGCCTGGCGCGGCGAGTCGGTGCGCGATTCAATCGCGTCGCTCGAGGTGAGAACAACCGCCGCGGGCCCGCTGTCGGCGGGCACGGTGCGGAACGAGCGGGCCGAGTGGCAGATGATGCAATGCCCGCGCGGGTGATCGGGCCCGTTCACGCTCAGACGCGCGGCGGGTGCGCCCGATTGACTCTCGATCGGTACGCACAGATCGTCGTTGGCCGTGTGAGGCACGACCAGCGGCGCGATCCAGCCCGTTACCAGCAGCAGGACCGCCACCAGGTCCAGCAGCCGAGCGTGACGACGGATGAGCAGTGTCACGACAAGAATGAGGGTAGCACGGGATCACGCCAGCGGTGCAGGTGCAACGTGCAGCGTGCAGGGTGCGGTGCAGTGCACGTGCACAGCACCGCACGGTGCACGCTGCACCCTGCACCTGCACCGTTCACTATCTCTCCTGCGTTCGGCTCGCGTAGAGAAGCGCCAGCCCCAGCACTGCCACCATGCTCGACCCCGCGACGCCCCCCGCGGCTGCGGCGACGGAGTTGTTCGTGGCCGCGAGAATCACCGCCCAGTTCTGCCACACGGTGACCGCTCCCGCAGATCCGAGCAGCGCGAGGACGGCGCCGCCTGCAAGGAGCCCAGGGCTGAACGCGGTGCGCAGCCCACGCTCCAGGTCCACCTGCTCGAGCTTCCGACCCGTCAGCAGCCGGATCGAGATCCACGCGATCGGATGCATGACGCCGGCGATGATGAACAACGGCGTGAAGCTGCCGAGCCATTGCAGCATGCCGCCCGCGATGAGCTGCATGAACATCCCCCCGATGGCACCAGCCATCGCGCCGAAGCCCACGACCGACCCGACGGCGCGCTTGGGGAAGGTGTCCGAGGCCACGGTGAACATGTTGGCGGACCAGGCCTGATGACAGGCGGTGGCCAGGCTGATGCACGCGACGGCCGCTGCGAGGCTCCCCGCGCCCACGACGAGCACCGAGAGCGGCATGAGGCACGCAAAGATCAGCATCGTCGTCAGTCGCGCCTTGCTCGCGCTCCAGCCGGCGCGCTGAAAGGCGCCTGCCAGCCAGCCGCCGAGAATGCTGCCGGCGTCCGCGCACAGATAGATGACGGCCAGTGACCACGCCGCCGTCGCCAGGCTGACCTGACGAGTCCGCGCAAGGTACGAAGGAATCCACGTGAGGTAGAACCACCACACGGGGTCCGTGAGCATCTTGCCGATGCAGAACGCCCACGCCTCGCGGTATCTCAGGAGGCTCGGCCACGGGATGGCAACCGTTCCGGCCGCGGGTTCCTGATCGGATCGGATCAGCGCAGACTCCTCAGCCGAAAGCCGAGGGTGCTGCTCGGGAGAATGGTAGAAACGGAACCACAGCCCGAGCCAGGCGAAGCCGAGCAGGCCGATGAAGATGAAGGCGGACTGCCAGCCCCAGTACACGGCCATGGCGGCGATGACGCCCTGGAGCATCGCGCCGAAGTTCGTGCCGGTATTGAAGATGCCGGTGGCGAACGCCCGCTCGCGCCGCGGGAACCACTCGGCGACCGCCTTGATCGCGGCCGGGAAGTTCGCGGCCTCGCCGAGACCCAGGACGAATCGAGCGATCGCGAAGCCGAGCACGGACGTCGCCAGAGAATGGCCCATGGCGGCCGCACTCCAGACGACGACGCCGATCGCGAGACCGGTCCGCACGCCGACGCGGTCGAGAAACCGTCCGGCGAACGCGAACATCAACCCATAGGAAAGCGAGAAGGAAAAGTTGATCCACCCGAATTCCGCATCATCCCAGCCGATGGCCGGCTTGAGCACGGCCTCGTTCATGGCGCCGAGCGACACTCGGTCCACATAGTTGATGAAGGTCACCAGGAAGAGCAGGCCGCAGATGTACCAGCGCAGGCCTTTGACGGGGCGCTGCGAAGGTGCCCGCCCTCGATTCTCGGAGCCGGAGCGTCGATCGGAACTCAAAACGGCCATTCCCTTCGCAGCCTCTGGTGGAGAAGAAATGCCAGCACGCCTGAAATGAGGAACCCGAACCCCAGCAGCATGAACTGGCGCGACGTGACGAAGATGAACAACCACCCGGCGGCCGCAATGATGCTCGGTATCGGGTAGAGCCACATGCGGAACGGGATCGGCAGATCCGGTCGGTTCCGCCGCAGCAGGTGCAGGCCTGCGTTCTGGCCGATGAACTGCACCAGCGCCCTCAGCACGATGAGCGACGTGATGACGGCCGGCAGCGGAATCAGCGTGAAGAGGGCGGCCATGATCCCAAGCGCCAACAGCGAGACGTAGGGGAAATTGTCGCGCGGATGCACGCGCGCGAAGATGTCGAAGTAGCGGCCGTCGCGAGCCGCGGCGTACAGCACCCGCGAGTTTGCCAGCACGAGCGCGAACAGCGACGCGAACGCCGTCCAGAGGATGAGGAGCGCCACGGTCCGGCCGGCCCAGGGTCCGAACGCCCGTTCCGCCACCGTCGCCGCGACGTACCGCGTCTGCGCAACCTCCTGCCACGGCATGGCGCCGAGCATCGCCGCGTTCATGATGATGTAGAGCACGGCCACGACGATGACGGAAATCAGGATCGATCGCGGGATCGTGCGCGCGGGATCGCGGACCTCGTCGCCCAGGAAGCAGACGTTGTAGTAGCCGAGGTATGCGTAGATCGCGCGGCGCGTCCCGTCGCCGAGGCCGAACCAGAATGCGGACGTGTCGAGCCGGAAGGCATCGGGCGGCAGATCGAAGAGCCGCCGCGCGTCGAAGATCGCCAGGCCCGAGACGATCGTCAGCAGAAGAGCGACCAGCGCGCCGCTGGCCAGCAACACGCCGATGCGCCCGATGATCGTGATGCGCCGGTACAGCATGAAGGTGACGAGCAGCGCCACGCCGATCGCAGCCGCGCGCTGCATCCAGCCACCCTGGATCTGCGGCAGGAGATACGACAGGTAGTTCGCGAAGCCGATGGAGCCGCCAGCGGCGCTCAGCGGACCCTGGAAGCTCACCTGCCAGATGAAGAGGAACGACATCAGCCGTCCCCAGCGCGGTCCGTACGACTCGCGCAGGTAGACGTAGGTGCCACCCGAGCCCGGCAGGCGCGATGACAGCTCCGCCCACACGAGGCCGTCCGCCAGCGCGATGATCGCGCCGAGCACCCAGCACAGGAGCGCCTGCGGTCCGCCCATGTCGGCGACGATCAACGGCAGCGTGATGAACGGCCCGATGCCGATCATGTTGTTGATGTTCATCGCGCTGGCCTGGGGGAGGCCGATCCCGCGCACGAGCGGGGGGGCTGGGGAGGGCGGCGGGCCGGCGGCCATATAGGTCCGGGAGCCTACCACAGCCGCAATTGAGATAGAGTTTCGCGGTCCGGTGGTACTGTGCCCGCCTCCGCCAAGGCTACGGCGGGTCCGCCGAAGCGCTTCGCGCGTAGGCGGAAAGCCGGACACGACAACACATGACCCTCGCCGCTCTCGACTGGATCATCGTCTTCGTCTGCCTGGTGATCTGTTTTGCGCCGGCACTGTTCTTCGCGAGGCGCGCCGGCCGGAATACGTCCGAGTTCTTCGCGTCCGGGCGGGCCGTGCCGTGGTGGCTGGCCGGACTCTCGATGGTCGCGACGACCTTCAGCAGTGACACGCCCAATCTCGTGACCGACATCGTGCGTCGCACGGGGGTTGCCGGAAACTGGGTGTGGTGGGCGTTCGTGCTCACCGGCGTGGCCACGGTGTTTTTCTACGCCCGACTGTGGCGGCGATCCGGCGTCCTGACCGATCTGGAGTTCTACGAGATCCGGTATCGGGGAAAGCGGCCAGCGTCGTGCGCGGATTCCGCGCCGTGTATCTCGGCCTGCTCTTCAACTGCATGATCATGGCGACCGTCAACCTGGCGGCCTGCAAGATCGCCGGCATTCTCTTCGGACTCGAGCGGTGGCAGACGCTCGTCGGCGTCGGCCTCCTGAACGTCGCGTTCGCCGCGCACTCCGGCCTCTGGGGCGTGCTCGTCATCGACATGATTCAGTTCTTCATCAAGATGACGGCCGTCATCGCCGCGGCCTGGTTCGCGCTGAAGGCACCGGAGGTGGGCGGCCTGAGCGGCCTCATCGAGAAGCTGTCGGTGGTCCGCGGGCCAGGCGGAATCGACTACCTCTCCGTGCTGCCGGACTTCACGAACAACTGGGACATGGCCGTTGCCGTCTTCATCATGCCGATCGCCGTGCAGTGGTGGGCGGTCTGGTATCCCGGCGCCGAGCCGGGCGGCGGGAGCTACATCGCGCAGCGCATGCTCGCCTCCAAATCAGAAAAAGACGCGCTGGGCGCCGTGCTGTTCTTCAACGTCGCGCACTACGTGCTGCGGCCGTGGCCCTGGATCCTCGTGGCGCTGTGCTCACTGCTCGTGTACCCCGAGCTGTCGGATATCCAGCGCGCGTTCCCGAACCTCGATCCGCGGCTGCTGGGCCACGACATCGCGTATCCGGCGATGTTGAGGTTCCTCCCCGTCGGTTTCGTCGGCCTGATGGTGGGCGGCCTCATTGCCGCTCACTCGTCGACGATCCTCACGCACCTCAACTGGGGCGCGTCGTACCTCGTGCACGACTTCTACCGGCGCTTCGTGCGCCGAGACGCGGACGAAGCGCACTACGTCCGCGTCGGCCGGCTCGTCACCGTGGGCCTCTTCATCTGTTCGTCCGCCGCCGTGTACCTCCTCGACACCGCCAAGGATGCGTTCGACGTCATCCTGCAGATCGGGGCCGGCACCGGACTGCTCTATCTGGTCCGCTGGTTCTGGTGGCGGGTCAACGCGTGGTGCGAAGTCGTCGCGATGGTCAGCTCGTTTGGCGTCTCCGTGCTCCTCCTGATTCTGGCCAGGAACGGATACGCGTTCAGCGTCCACCGCGCTCTTCTGATCACCGTGGTCGTGACGACGATCTGCTGGGTGGTGACCGCGTGGCTGGGGCCGCCCACCGATCGCGACGTGCTCATCGCCTTCTATAAGAAGGTGCATCCCGCAGGCCCTGGCTGGACCGTCGTCCGACAGGCCGCAGGGCTGCCGGCGCAGGCGCCGCGCGGAACCGGCGACAACATCCCGCTCGCGCTGCTGGGATGGGTGGCGGGCTGCACGACGATCTGGTCGGCGCTCTTCACCGTGGGCAACCTTCTGTACATGCGTCGCGGTCCCGCCCTGCTGATGCTGGCGGTCTTCATCGTCAGCTGCCTCGTGCTCGTGCGTGTCGTGCTGTCGCTGTGGTCCGCGCGCGAGGACGCCCGGACCGCACCGGTGTAGCGCCAATCGCATGGCCTCTCCCCACAGGTCGATCTGGCGGCTCCTGGCTCCGGACATCGAACTCTGCAGCGCGCTCGACCCCGCCGCGCAGCCACGCCTCGACGCGCTCAACGCCGCGATGCAGGCGTTCTACAACAGCGATATCGCAGGCGAGTACTTCGCGGCGGCGGACGCGGCCAACGAGGAGTGGCAACCGAGCTTCACCGGCCACTGGCATCTGCTCGACGCGATTCCAGAAGGAAGCCGCGTGGTCGATCTCGGATGCGGCACGGCCTACGTCAGCCGGCATTTCGCCAAGCGGAAGGTGTCGTACACGGGGGTGGACTGGTCCGATGCGCAGATCCTGCGCAATCGGGAGCGGATGCCGGAATCGACGTTTCACGTGGCGTCACTCGATCGCGTCCCGCTGCCCGACCAGGCCTTCGATGCGGCGGTGAGCTTCTACACCATCGAGCATCTCGTCTGGCCGCATCGCGTCCTGGACGAGATGTTCCGGCTCACGCGGCCGGGCGGCCTGATCGCGCTGCTCTTTCCGCCGTTCCGGATCGGCTCCTCGCTCAAGTCGTTCGACTATGGCCTCAGCGTGCGGCGCTTCAAGGACAAGGTTCGATCGCTCAGCCTCGTCGACGTCGCGCTGCACGTGTACCAGCATCGCGTCTTCTATCCGTTGTACCTGAGGCATCATCACCCGCGCGGCGACTCGGCACAGCGCTTCCTGATCAACCTGAAGCCGGTCTGCCTCCAGTATCGAGGCTGGTTCCCCGATGCTGACGCCGTGCATCTTGCCGACACCGCGGAGATCCGCGCCTACCTGGCGGCGCGGGGCGCCGACACGCTGGTCGAGCAGCCGCGATACGCGTACCTGCTGATGAAGCGCCGTGCCGTGTAATGAACAGGAGAACGGGAGAACGGGAGGACTAAGAGAACAGCCCACAAGAGAAAAGAGAATGCGAGAAGTTAGTTCACGAAAACCTGGCCGTGTCTGTCAAGTGGTGGAAAAAGTGTGAGCGCGTCATGAGCCGGCTCTGAGTCTTTCAGTTACGCGGCCTTCTCGACGCGTTCCATGTCCTCCCAGCCGTCGATCTTCCGTAGCTTCACCTGACCGCTGCGCAAGAGCCCAAAGAGCAGCAGGAGGACGGCCTCTTGGCCTGGCAAGCTCGCTTGCGTTTTGGTGCGGCGTCGAAACTCGCCGTTGATCCGCTCGAGCGCATTGGTCGTTCGCAGCGCCTTCCACTGCGTCTTGGGAAAGCGCAAATAGGTGAAGAGATCATCGCCCGCTTCCTCGAGGCATTCGAGCACAGCGGGGCACCGCAACCGCCATTTCTTCGCGAAGCGGGTGCGCGCCTGATCGACGAGTGTTCGGGTCTCGGCGTAGATCATCCGCCGGTAGTCTTCGGCGAGCTCCTCGCGGAGGCGCACCGGCGCCTTGGCCTCGAGATTCCGGAGCTTGTGCGCAGTACAGCGTTGAATCGCCATTGTCGGCCATTGCTCGCGCAAGGCCGCGGCCAAGCCGGCGCTGCCGTCGACGATGGCGAGGAGCGGCCGACCGACCTGGCGCTCGACCAAGCTCCGAATCACATCACGCCACGCGGCGGTGCTTTCATCGCCGACCAAGCGGACGTCGAGCACGACGCGCTCGCCATCGCCCCGCACCCCGAGCGTGACGAGCACGGGCACGCGGACGCGCCGCTGGCCGATGCGGACTTTCGGATACCAGCCGTCCATGAGCAGATACTGAATCTCGTCCTCAGCGAGATCGCGGTGCCGCCACGTCTCGAAATCGTCCGCGAGCCGTCCCACCAAGCGCGAGACCGCGTCTTTCGACAACGGCCCGCCGCGCAGCAGTGGCGCCAGCGCCCCTTTGATGCGCCGCGTGTTGGTCCCGCTCAGATACACGCCCAGGATCGCCTCATCGACGCGCTCGCTGCGACGCTGATAACGGGGCACCAGATCGCTCCGCCATTCCCTGGTGCCGCCATCGGCGGTCAAGACGCGAGCCCGGGGCATTGCGAACGTCGTCGGGCCCAAGCTCGTGGTCAGCGTCCGGTCGCGCGCCCCATGCCGATAGCCCACGCGCGCGGCGCCCACGCGCACCGACGGCGCCGCACCCAGCGCGGCTTCCAATTCCTCTTCCACGATGGCGTCGATCAAACCACGGGCGCGTCGTCGAATGATCGTTTCCAGGGTCGTCGCCTCGGTTTCCTGCACGGCTTCGTTCGTCGATCCGTTCCTGCTATCCTTCGCCATAGCGTCATCCTCCGGCATCCGCCTGCAAGCGGACGCAGCTGCTGGTTAACAACTGCGCCGGATGATGACGCGCTTTCTACTTTTCCACCAGACTCAAGACACTACCCGAAAACCTTAGGTGCTCCCGTCTCGTTTCCTCCTGTGGATCTTCTCCCGGGGCTCTAGTTCTCACTTCTCCTGTCACACCACAACCAGTTTCCTCGGGCTATCAGTCCAGCCTTCCGTATCAGCGAAACCAACGAATTGAACGTTGGGCCCGTTCGGTCATGACGGTCACCACGGGACGGTTGACGACTGGCTGCGGTGTGATGTCGAACCGCGGCTCGGGTGTGACAAGCGAGATCGCGCCCCAGGTCCTTCAACCGGCCTTCACCTTGCGAGAGCGCGCCGGATGCTCAGTCGCTTTGAAGAACAGACACAGAAAGGAGAGGGTCGAATGTCTGAGACTCTCAAGTATCGAGCGGCGATCGCCCTCGTCGCGCTGGCGGCCGCCGTGTTCGCCATCGCCACGCCGGTTGCCGCCCAGAACCCGACCGGGACGATCACCGGCCGTGTCACCGACGGCGGTGGCCTGGCCGTGCCGGGGGCCACGATAACGATCGAATCGCCGAACCTCCAGGGCGTACGGACGACCATCACCTCGTCTAATGGTGACTACATCGTTCCGCACCTGCCGCCCGGACGCTACACGATCTCGGTGGAGCTCAGCGGGTTCGCGACGGTGCGGCAGACGCGCGACGTCGGCGCGACGCAGCCCGTCGAACTGAACGTCACGCTGCAGCCGGCGTCGGTCAGCGAGGTCGTGACCGTCACGGCGCGTGCGGATGCGTTCGCGAACACCGTCCAGGCGTCGACGAACATCAAGCAGGAGCTGCTGGCCACGCTGCCGACCGCGCGCACGCTGAATTCGGCCGTCAACCTGGCGCCCGCCGTCCATGCGACCGGACCGAGCAACGCGTTCACCATCGGCGGCGCGATGTCGTTCGACAACCTCTTCATGCTGAACGGCGTGCAGATCCAGGACAACATCCGCGGCACACCGTTCACCCTCTTCATCGAGGACGCGATTCAGGAGACCACCGTCACGACGTCCGGCATTTCCGCCGAGTACGGCCGCTTCACGGGCGGCGTCGTCAACGCGGTCACGAAGTCGGGCGGGAACCAGTTCAGCGGATCGCTGCGCACGACGTTCACGAACGACGACTGGCGGACGGTGAGCCCCTTCGACGAGCCAAAGGTCAACGCCACGGTACCGACCTACGAGTTCACGGCCGGCGGGCCGGTGATGAAGGACCGGACCTGGTTCTTTGGCGCCGGCCGGCTGTTCGATCGCGCGCAGGCCAACGAGACTGGCTTCACACGCGTGCCGTTCACGTTCGAGAACGACGAGAAGCGCTTCGAAGGCAAGATTACGCAGGCGCTCGGCACGGGCCACACCGTCAAGGCCGCGTATCTCGGCATTCACGAGCAGGAAGTGAACAACGTCTGGCCGAGCCCGCAGGAGGTCATGGACCTGCGCAGCCTCCACACGCGGGATCTGCCGCAGAGCCTCGTGTCCGCTGCATTACTCGGGCGTGCTGCGTCCGAATCTGTTCCTCGAAGCCCAGTATTCCGCGCGCCAGTTCACGTTCGAGGGATCGGGCGGCACCGAGACGGATCTGATCAACGGCACCCCGCTTCGCGATCAGCAGACCGGGGCCTGGTGGTGGTCGCCGACTTTCTGCGGCGTCTGCACGCCGGAGGAGCGCGACAACGACAACATCCTGCTGAAGAGCACCTACTTCTGGTCGACGCCGCGCGGCTCGCACAACATGGTGTTCGGCTACGACACGTTCAACGACAAGCGCCGCGGTGACAACCATCAGTCGGGCAGCGACTATCACATCTGGGCGACGGACTCGATCATCCAGGATGGCGCCGTGTACCCGGTGATGGCGCCGAACGGCTCGACCTGGATCATCTACTGGCCGATTCGCGAGGAGAGCCGCGGCACGAACTTCCGTACCCACTCGCTCTTCTTCAACGACTCGTGGGCGTTCAACAGCCACTTCACGTTCAACGCGGGCCTGCGCTGGGACAAGAACCACGGTGAGGACGCAGCGGGAACGCTCGTGGCGAGCGACAGCGCGTTCAGCCCGCGGCTCGGCCTCGTGTGGGATCCGAGCGGAAATGGCCTCTGGAGCATTCACGCCGAGTTACGCCAAGTACGTCGCGGCGCTCGCCAACACGATCGCGGACTCGTCGTCTCCCGCGGGCACGCCGGCGATCCTGGCCTACTTCTACCAGGGCCCGGCGATCAACACGGGCAGCGGACCGCTCGTGCCGACGGACGTGGCGCTGCAGCGCGCGTTCGACTGGTTCAACGCGAACGGCGGCACTGAGCCGCTCGCCGTTCTTCACGAACATCCCCGGCGTCGCCGATGCAGATCCGCGATTCGCTGGACTCGCCGCATGCGAAGGAGTTCACGACCGGCGTCAGCCGGCAACTCGGCGGCAAGGGCGCGCTCCGCGCGGACATCGTCTATCGTGACTTCTCCGACTTCTACGGGGATCGCATCGACACGACCACCGGGCAAGTCACGGACGAGGTCGGCCAGGAGTTCGATTTGACGCTCGTGGAGAACACCAACCTGCTGCAGCGCCAGTACACGGCGCTGAGCCTGCAGGCGAACTACCGGTTCGGATCGCGGATCGACGTCGGCGGCAACTACACGCTGTCGCGGCTTTGGGGCAACGTCAACGGCGAGACGATCGGCGCCGGGCCGGTCACGACCAGCGCGCTCAGCTATCCCGAGTACTTCGACCTGAGCTGGTTCGCTCCGGAGGGCGATCTCGCGGCCGATCAGCGTCATCGCATGCGCCTGTGGGGCACCTACCGCCTGCCGATCAGCGAACGGCTCGGGACGTTTACGCTCGCGCTGTTCGAGCAGATCAACTCGGGGACGCCTTACGGCGCGCTCGGCAGCATCCGGACCGGAGAGTTCGTCACCAACCCCGGATACGTGACGCCGCCGGACACCGTGGGCTACTGGTTCACGGACCGCGACACGTTCCACACCGAGACGATGTACCGCACGGATCTCGCGGTGAACTACGGCTACCGGCTGGGTGGCCGCGCCGAGCTGTTCGGGCAGGTCCAGCTGCTGAACGTGTTCAACCAGTTCCAGCTGTTCAACATCAGCAGCAACGCCATCAACACGACGGTGCTGACGGCGGTGGACGATCCGGATCGCTTCCAGACCTTCAATCCCTTCACCGAGCGCCCCGTCCAGGGCGTTCACTGGGACTACGGCGACCAGTTCGGGGATCCGATCGACGCGGTGGCCTACACGCTGCCGCGCACCTTCCAGTTCTCGATCGGGATCCGGTTCTGAATGTCGGGGACACTCAAACGGGACAGTCACGCGTGACTGTCCCGTTTGAGTGTCCCCAAGTTCCCCTACCTCAGCCGGACGCGTAATTTGGGGGTTTCCTCGAGTCCCCCCGACCTGCTACCCTATAAAGGCTCGGCGTCGGGCGAGCTGTTTTTCCCAATGAATTCAAGAGCTCTGTGGCTTCTCGTGGCGTTGTTCGCCCTGCCGGGCCTCGTCCAGACGGCCCCGGCGGCGGACTCAGGACGGTCGTTCGCGGCCGCCCAGAGCCTCGATACGAAGATCCTGAGTCTCGCGCTCGGCGCGGCCACCTGCGCGCGCGAAACGAGCGCCGTGGACAACCCGCGCCTCCTGACCGTCATCGATTACTCCAGGCCCTCGACCGAACCGCGCCTCTGGGTGCTCGACCTCGACAAGGAAAAGGTCCTGTTCGAGGAACTGGTGGCTCACGGCCGGGGCAGCGGCAACAACTACGCAACCCAGTTTTCGAACGCGGACGGCAGCCACCAGTCGAGCCTCGGGCTCTTCCGTACCGCTGACACGTACGTCGGCAGCAACGGCTACTCGCTTCGCCTGGATGGGCTCGAGCCGGGCGTCAACGATCGAGCGCGCGACCGCGCGATCGTCATGCACGGCGCGCCTTACGTGAACGAGTCGATGGCGAGCACGTTGGGGCGGCTGGGTCGCAGCTGGGGGTGTCCCGCGCTGCGGACGGCGATTGCGAAGACCGTCATCGATACGATCAAAGACGGCTCGCTGGTGTTTGCGTACTATCCCGACAAACAGTGGCTGCAGACGTCGAAGTTCCTGAAGGGCTGTAGCAGCTAGCCTCTCCAGTCAGCGTGCGCCGCCTTGCGGCGCCGGCCAGACGCGCGTCACCGCGAAGCCTTCACGCCCCATGGGTCCCAGATCCTTGCCGTCCTGAGTGACCCGAACCGCGCCGCCATCCCCCGCACGAACCACGATGGTTCGATCCGCGCCAATCGGAATCCGCGCGTCCGCGGGAAACTCACGCTCCATGGTCTTGCGGTCGTCGACGATCACGCGCATCCAGACAGGGCGGACGGTCGTCAGCTCGACGTTCACGGCGCGCGCCGGGGCCGTCGTGGGGGGCGCGCTGGATGGTGCGGGCGCGGACGCGGGTGCCGCTGCAGGTAGCGACGCTGCCTGATTGGAGGCGGGCGTGTTCGACGTTCCGAACAGCGACCACACGAGCAACGCACCGCCAGCAACCGCGAGAACCCCGCCGAGCGCCAGCACATTCCGCTGGAGCCACCATTGCTGCGGAGGCGCCGACAGCGTCATGGGCGAGACGACCGGAGACCGGGGATCGGGCCTGGGTTGCGGGGCGTTGTGAATCGGCTCGCGGCCGGAACGCCGGCACGTTCGGTGTCACGCCTTCGTCGAGCGCGTCGAGCGCAGCGTGAAGCTCTGGCCCCGATGCCCGGCCGAGGACCCGCGACGGGGGCGATTGTAACGATGCGGCGTGGAACGTGCCGGTCGGCTCGCGAAAGGTCCGGACGAACGCGTCGAACTCCGCTACGGCCTCTGCTCTCTGCCGACGGGACAACTGAATCTTCTGGGCCAGCCGTTCGAGCTCGGCGAGGGCAGCCTGCTCGTCGAAGGGCCGTGGTTCGCTCTGATCGCTCACGAGCCGCTAGATTCGCCTGCTTCGTGGTCCCCGGTCAAGTCAGAACGACATGGTCACTGGTCCCAGCGGAGGTCAAACTTGCACGGACGCCGCCGTGACGGACACCTGATGCGCGTAAAACGCCTTCAAAACTCCGTCTGTCGAAGAGGTCCCGGTCTTGCAGCGTCACGTTCTTCCCAGGCGAAGCCGATAGGGGTGAAGAGTCCTGATTGAGGGGAGGCCGGACCGTGTTCCAGCTCAGCCTGATCGATCACATACGTCTGAGTTTCGGCAGCGTCGTGACGAGTTACCGGGCGCACGCCCGCGCGGCGGAACGATTATCGCTGCGCGCGTGGCAGGCCCGCGTCGTCGTCGCGATTCTGCTCGCGCTCGCAACCGGTGCCAGTTTTCTGGCCCTTGTTCAAGGCCAGCCGGTGCAAATTGCCGCTGCCGCGCTCGCGGTCTCCGCGTTGCTCGGCTACACAATCGTCGTCTCGCTCGACTTCGACTCGCGCGCCTACGCGCATCGTGCCTGTGCGGCGCGCCTGTGGCTGCTCGGCGAGAAATACCGCGCGCTGCTCGCCGAAGTCCACGATGGACTAATCGAGATGCCGGAGATCACCGCGCGTCGCGACGCGCTGATGCGGGAGGTTCAGGCGGTCTACGAAAACGCCCTTCCCGCCGATCGCCATGCCTATCAGATCGCGCGTGAAGCGCTCGGCACGGCCGAGAACGCTCCGTCGGACCAGGACATCGATCGCTCGCTGCCCGCATCGCTGAAGCGAAGCCGCGTTTCAGGGGCTACGTAGACTGCACTGCGGATTGCGGATTGCAATCCGCAGTCACGCGACTCTCATGCTCCGCCCTTGCTTCGTCAGGAAGATGGCGGCGCCGATGACGTTCGTCAGAACGATCAACGCCGAGATCTTGAGCGCAAACACGAGCCGGCTTTCGACCTGCACGATCGGAATGATCGACAAGCACGACGAAGAGCAGCGTCATGAGGAAGCCGGACAGCGCGCACGCTCTTCAGCCAGATCGGCGCGGCGACCGTGCCCGAAGAGCGGAATGGCGAACATGACCAGATAGGTCAGCGCGTAGAAGATCGCGGACGCGTTCCACAGCAGCTGAAACGCCTCCTGCTTGCCGACGCCGACGAGACCGGCCATCCCGAGCGCCAGCGTGGCCAGACCCACGAAGAGAATCGAATTGACGGGTGTTCTGTAGCGCGCGTGCACGTGCGTGAACCAGACCGGGAGCAGGCCGTCCCATCCGGCCACCATCGGCAGCCGCGTGTTCCCGCGAACATGACGCTGGCCTGCGCCAGGCGGATGCACGAGCAGCGCCAGGATCGCCACGGGCGCGACCGCGGCCGCCGAGCCAAGCCTGCGCGAAACCCTCACTCAGCACCTGCGGGATCGGCGCGATCAGATCGATCTGTTCGAGCGGGATCAAGCGCGAGGACGGAGCTCGTGCCGAGGATGAACATCACGCGCGATGATCGGCGCCGCCAGCGCAGACCGATCGCCCGATCGCGCTCACCGGGTTGCGGCACTCACCCGCGTGAATCGCGACGTACTCGAATCCGCCCAGCGCGCCGAACCCCATCTTCGCCAGCAGATTCAGGCTCATGATCGACACGACCGGGACGGCGGTGGCCAGCGGATGGAACTCGGTCAGCGTCCCGTTCGCGACGTTGAGCCACGGCAGCAGGAGCAGCGTCGCAAACGTGCCGAGCATCAACACGCCACCGGCCGTGTGGACCCACTTGCCGACGAGCCAGTCCGCGAACGGTCACGCGACCAGCGCGGCGAGGATCGACGACGTTGGTGACCGATACGAACACCGTGCTGCCGGTGAGCCACTCGCCGCCCGGTCCCGATGATGTAGCTGACGTACTGCGTTACCTGCAGGCCGATCTCGGACGTGTTGAGGATCGCGAACAGCCAGAGGTTCCACGCGACCATGAAGCCCGATGAGCTCGTTGAACCCGAGCTTCGCCCACTGATACAGGCCACCCTCGAGCGGCATCGCGCGGTTGAGGTGAATGACGACCACCGCCGACGGTATGTAGAACAGCACCATCGCGAGCGAGCCAGAACACGACGTGTGACGGCCCCAGCTTCGCGGCAACGCCGACCCAGGGCAGGCCGACGATGAAGAGAATCTGTGTGAGGACGAGATCGCTGAGACCCAGCTCGCGGGTGAGGGCGGCGCTGTGCGCCTGGACCGCTGCTTCGTCGCGTCCGGCCGTCGACATCAGGCTGCCTGACCGGATGCGGCACGAAGCCGCGACACGACGTCCGGTGGCACGGGAACCGCCTTCAGGCCGCCACCCTGTTTCGGGTGGGCGCAGGCCGCCGTCATCGCTCCGCTTCCAATCGCATATTCGCCACGCGTCACGACGAACGCGTACTGAATCGTTCGGGTCGTCACGTTGTCGACCCGCACGGTCACGTCGAATTCATCCTCGAAGAACAGCGGGTTTCGAAAATCGAAGGACGCGGCCACGCGAGGCCAGAGGGTCTCGCTGGCCTGCGGGTGAATGCTGAGGCCCGCGGCACGCCACAACGCGTGCTCGGCCTCTTCCATGTAGCGGAAGAAACAACTGAAGTGCACGACGCCCGCGAGATCGGTTTCGGCGAACTGCACGCGGCGGCGATAGCGGAACCCGTTCGAGTCGGAGCTCCCGGACGGTCCGCCCGCCCTGCGCGTCGTCATGACGCGCAATTGTACTGGAGGGCGCCTACCGGCGTCGTCCGTCCGGCAGGACGAGCTCGTTCACTCTGCCCTGCGCCTGATCCGCGGTCTGGCCGTCGTGCCACGACGGGATGGCCGCGCGGTCCGGCGCGTACATCGATTCGAGCGGGCCCCACACCTTGTCCACACGATCGGTGAAGAGGTCGCCGATCAGCAGGTCCGTCACCGTCCCGCGAAGCTCCGGATACCGGCGGACGAACGCGCCGAAACTGAAGCCGTTGTAGTACTCGCAGACGAGGCGTCGCATGCGGTCGACGCCCTCGTTGAACACCGTCCCCCACTTCCCGAGCTGCGCCGCGCTGACATCGCCGGCCTTCAGGCCTTCGGCGATCGCGTCGGCCGCCATCTCTCCCGATCGCAGCGCCAGCAGCACGCCTGATGAATAGAGCGGATCGAGGAACCCGAAGGCGTCGCCGACGAGCACCCAGCCGTGACCGGCGACTTCGGTCGCGCGATAGGAGTAGTCACGCGTGGCAAAGTATCCGGTGATGCGACGGCCCTTCGAGATGCGCTTCTTGACCGCCGGACACTGATCGACTTCTTCCTGGTAAGTCTGCTCGTGGCCGCTGCGGCCCTTGAACAGGTAGTCGAACGGCGCGACGACGCCGACGCTCACGACGTTGTCGTGCTGCGGGATGTACCAGAACCAGCCGTTCTTCGACTTCGTCTGCAGGACCATGGTCGCGCCCTCGTCGCGGCCGGTGTCGCGGTACGCGCCCTCCCAATACGTCCAGACCGCGCCTTTGTTCAGCATCGGATCCCACAGCCGCAGCTTGAAACGATTCTGCAGCATGGCCGCCTGCCCGCTGGCGTCGACCACCACGCGCGCGCGGATCTCGCGGCGGCCGCTCTTGTCATGAATCCGCACGCCGCAGGCCCGGTCGCCGTCGAACAGCACGTCCACCACGTGGACGCCGTCGTACGCGTCGACGCCGTGCTCGCGCGCGTTGTCGAGCATCATCAGGTCGAATTCGCTGCGCACGACCTGCCAGGTCTGCGAGCACTCGTGGGGCTTGTTGTCCCAGAAGTAGAACGGCGCCGACTCCCGTCCGCTCGCGTTGACGAACTGCACGCTGTACTTCTTGACGAAGGGGCTCTGCTGCATCTTCGGCAGCATGTCGAGCCGCTTGAGCACCCAGTAGGTTTCCGGGATCAGCGATTCGCCGATGTGGAAGCGCGGAAAACGCTCGCGCTCGAACAGGCCCACACGCGCGCCGTGCTGGGCGAGGATGGTGGAGGTCGTCGATCCGGCGGGACCGCCGCCGATGACGACGACGTCATATTCGGATGCTGTCATGGGCGTTTTGTCATCGTATCAGGCTCAGGTCTGGGCGCTCGGTGCCCCGGGCCACCTCGATCTGCTCGAGCCCTGAGCCGGGAGCCCTGAGCCTACGTGTATCGAATTCCGGAATGCTGCGGGAGGAAAAACCGCCGCAGCAGCACGTCGACGCGCAGCAGACCGTCGCGTGTGAGGGCGATGCGATTCTGGTCGGCCCCGGCGAGGTACCCGGTCGCCTGCAGCGATCCCAGTTGATCGCGAAACCGATCGAGCAGATTGACGCCGTACTTCTGACGGAAGTACGCGGGAGAAACCGACCCTCGCTTGAGCTGCAGCACGAACTCGCGAATCATGCGCTCTTCGGCGGTCGGCCGGTACGCGCGGCCGAGCGGGATCTCGTCGCGTTGGATCGCGCGGCTGTAAACCTCCCACGTGTCCACGTTCTGGAGGTGTACGCCGTTGATGTGACCGAATGACGCGACGCCGAGGCCCACGAGGTCCGCGCCCTGCCACAGACGATCCCTATACACGAAGCGGGTCGTCTCGGGATTCTTCACCGCGGTGTAGGCGCTGCCGACGTGGTACCCCGCGCGTTCGAGCGCTTCGAAGGCTTCCTGCACCCACCGGCGCTTGGTGGACCAGTTGGCGACCGGATCCGCGAACTGTTTCGTGCCCTTCAACAGATCCGCACTGATGGTCGTGTTGAACGGCAGCTCCATCTGATAAATCGTCACGCTGTCCGGCTCGAGCTCGAGCGTGCGCTGGACGCACGCACGCCAGTTCGCGTCCGTCTCGCCGAGCATGCCGGCAATCAGGTCGATGTTGATCTGCGGAAATCCCAGCGCGCGGGCATCGCGCCACGCGCGCTCGACTTCCGGCGATCGGTGCGCCCGCCCGTTGATCTCGAGGATGCGATCGTCGAAGTTCTCGACGCCCAGGCTCAGACGCGTGACGCCGATCTGCCGGATCGCCGCGAGCTTGGTCTGCGTGATCGTGCCGGGCTCGCACTCGAACGTGATCTCTTCGGCCGTCGTCCACGGCGTGTACGCGGTCAGCCGCTTCACGAGATCCTCGAGCTGGCGCGTCGACAGGAACGACGGCGTCCCGCCGCCGAAGTAGACGAAGTTCAGCGGCCGGCCCGCCAGCGCTCGCGTGCCGGAGTACAGATCCCACTCGCGCGCCACCAGGTCGAGGTAGTGTTCGACCTCCTTCGCATTGCGGTCCGTGTACACGCGGAAGTAACAGAAGTGGCAGCGTTTACGGCAGAACGGAATGTGCAGGTAGAGGCCGAGCGGGACATCCGGGGCCGGGGCGGACCCCAGGGCGGTCAGGCCATCAGTGGCAACGGCGTCGGCGGACCAAACGGAAAACGGCGGATAATTGGCGACAAAATAGCTGCCGACCTCGGTCTGCTCGAGGTCGGCCAGGGGACTCGTTTCGGGCATCTCTGGTACCTATACGTCTGCCCTCGCCGTGCGCTTACTACCCGGCCTGGTTCGTCCCCCCGTTGGTCACCGGAAAAGCCTCATTCGGCCCTGAGCGCCCCGACAGGATCGACCCGCATCGCGCGGCGCGCCGGCACCAGACAGGCCATGATGCCGACGCCCACCAGAATCGCCGCGACGACGACGTAGGTGAGCGGATCGAATGGCGACACGCCGAAGAGCAGGCCCGACATGAGCCGCATCGCCAGCACCGAAGCGAAGAGGCCAAGCGTGAGGCCGGTGGCCACCGGCACCAGCCCCCGGACGAGGATGTGCCGGGCGACGTCGCGCGGCTGCGCGCCGAGCGCCATGCGCACGCCGATCTCGCGCGTCTGCTGATTCACGACGTACGAGATCACGCCGTAGATGCCGATACCGGCCAGCAGCAGCGCGACCGCGCCGAACAGCGAGACCATCTGCATCGCCGACGTGCGCGGGGCGAGCGATTCGCCAACGAGCACCGCCATCGTCTTGACGTGAAACACCGGCTGATTCGGATCGACGGCCTGAACGGCGGATCGAACCGCCGCGACTGCCGATTCAGGCCGGGTCGACGTCCGCGCCGCCAGCATCATCATGGCTGTGGGCGATTGCGCGAACGGCACGTACAGCTCTGGCGACGGCGGCTCGCTGATCTGTGAGTGTCGAACGTCGCCGACGATCCCGACGATCGTCATCAGAGGGGTTGAGTTGCCGAGGAACGTCAGGCGCGCGCCGAGTGGATCCTTCCCTTCGAAGAACCTGCGAGCCAGCGCGTCGTTCACGATGGCCACGCGTTGCGCTGAATCGCGATCGGCGTCCGTGAACGCGCGGCCGGCGCGGACCGGGATTCTGAGGGCATCGAAGTAGCGCGGCGTAATCCGGCGGAACGCCGCAGAGGGTTCGCGGCCCGGTTCAGGGGCCGGGGCGCCGTCGATCACGAATCGGGTCCCGCGGTCGTAGGTGCTGAACGGGAGAACGTTGAGGAAGCCTGCCGCGGTGACGCCAGGCACGACCGACACGCGTTCGACGGACTGCTCGAAGAACTGGCGCTGCGCGTTGGCGTCGGGGTATCGATAGGCGGGCAGCGAGACCGCCAGCGTCACGACGCTGTCGGGATCGAATCCCGGGCCGGTACTGTTGAGGTTCTGATACGTGCGGACCAGTAATCCCGCCGCCACCAGCAAGAGTACGGACATCGCCACTTCGAGGGCAACGAGGCCCGTGCGCAGGCGCCGATGTTGCCGGCCCCCCGCCGACGCCCCTTCCTTCAATCCGGATTGCGCGTCGCGTCTCGCTACGTGAATCGCCGGGAGCACACCGACGAGCAGGCTTGCGAGCAGTGACAATCCTGCGCTGAACGTCAGCGTCAGCCAGCAGTCCAGGATCGATGTGCAGGTGAGGCGCCAATAGCGGCGGTGGCGGACGAACGGCCGCAGCCGGGCGCCAGCGTTCCAGTCCTCTTCGAGATCGCCGGCGATCGGTTCGGACAAACGCTCGGGAATCAGGACGCGGAGCAGCCACGCGGCGAGTCGCGGGGGCTTCGTCATCCGGTCACCAGCTTGGGCTTCACGCCGCGCGCCATGCGCGCCAGGGCGTCCTGCGATCGCTTGAGCAGCGTGACGCCATCCGGCTCGATCCGGTAATACCGCTTGCGCTTGCCGCCGCGCTGGGGAGTAGGGTCGCCGAGCCGGGAGGACACGAGGCCGCGCTGCTCGAGGCGATCGAGCGCGGTGTAGACCGCGCCGGGCGACACCGAGCGCCCCGTTCGCGCTTCGATGACCTCACGCACCCTGCCGCCATAGGCGTCGTCGTCAAGATGGACGAGGGCGAAGAGGAGGAGCTGCTCGAACTCGCCGAGGTAGGCTCTCATAGTCGTAGTGTAGGTAATATACGGGCGCGAGTGGGAGAGGTTCAAGCCATTTCGGGGGTTGGCGTGCGATTGGGACGAGTGACGGCTGACGGCTACGAATCACGAAGAGCACGATGGGCACGAAGGCACACGATGACTGACCATCGTGCCCATCGTGACCATCGTGGCCATCGCGCGCTACCGCGGGGTCGGAGCGTCCTGCGCTACTGACTGGCCATACCGGCCATCCGGCGCTCCATCTCCTCCGGCGCGACATCCTCGACGTGCGTGGCCAGCTGCCAGGTGTGGCCGAAGGGGTCGACGACCTGCCCGAACCGGTCGCCCCAGAACATGTCGGTGATCGGCATGACCGTCGTCGCGCCGGCGGCGATCGCCTTGTTGAACACCGCGTCGACGTCCGGCAGGTACAGGAACACGCTGACGGGGCTGCCGCCGAACGCTTTGGGCGACTTGGCGCCCTGTTCCGGATTTGCGTCGCACAGCATGATCGGCGAGTCGCCAATCAGGACTTCCGCATGCATGATCTTGCCGTCGGGGCCCGGCATCCGGAACAGCTCCTGCGCACCGAACGCGCTCTTGTAGAAGGCGATGGCGGCGTTGGCGTCATCGACGACGAGGTAAGCCGCTGCGGTATGGTGCCCCTCTGGGACGGGTTTGGCCTTGGCCATTGTGAGATCTCCTTTTCAATCGAGCCTATTACGCATGGTGTTGGATTCCTTTGCCGACGGTGTTGCCGGGGTATCAAGCGCGGGTAACTTTAGCGACCCTACGTCCTGCCCGCTTGGACAAATGCGACATTGCGTCAGGGTGCCTGGCACCTTTTTCGGAAAAGGTGCCTGCACCTTTGGGCCAAGAAGGTGCCTGGCACCTGTTAACGGTTGAGCTGGAGCTCGTAGCAGGCGGCTTCGAGGTCGTTGCGGACGAGCAGGAACTGGCCGGCAAGCGCGGGGGGATTCCAGGTTTTCTGGGTGAAGACCGTCAAGCGGGCGACCTCGTGGTGGCTCTCCGGCCGCGGCTCGACGAGCACCACTTCACCCTCCTCGGTCTGGACGATGAGCAGGTCGCCCGCCAGGATCACCTGGCCGTGACCGTAGCGACCGCTCTTCCATCGACGCTGACCGCTCTCGGCATCCAGCGCCACGAGGATTCCGTCATCGAGGCCATACACCACGCCGTCACGCACCACGAGGTTGGTGAACTTGGCTTTGAGTTGCGGCGTTTCCCACACGAGCCGCGCGCTCAGGCCGCCGTCAGCGCCACCCGCGATCTGGAGCAGCTTGCTCCCGACGCCATACCCGGCGGAAAGCAGAACGCGATCGCCGGAGAGGACGACGGGCTGCGACACGGTCGGCTGCTGGCCGGGCCACGGGTGCTGCCAGAGGATGCGTCCCGTCGCGGGATCGTGGCCGGTGACGCTCGCCTGATTGAGGATCACGATCTGACGGATGCCAGCCAGCGTCGCCTCGAGCGGCGAGCTGTAGCTGACGAAATCGCTCCCCTCGTGCCAGACCGGGTCGCCGGTCTCGCGGTGATACGCGACGAGCGATCGTCCGTTCGCACCGCCGGCACTGACGACGATCAGGTCGTCGATCGCGAGGGGTGAGCCGCTCCTGCCCCAGTCCGGCTGACTCGCGTCGTTCTCCGTGCCGATGTCGCGCTTCCAGAGTCGCCTGCCCGTGTCGAGGTCCAGGCAGTTGAGCACCCCCGTCGATCCAACGGTGTAGACGCGACCGCGCGAAATCGTCGGCGTGGCGCGCGGGCCGGGGCCCGCAACCGTCGACTCGAACCGCGCGGTATCGCTGTGGGACCAGCGTGGGCGGCCCGTCGCGAGATCGTAGGCGACCACCATTTCCTGATCGCCCCGCTGTTCCTGTGTAACCGCGATGCCTCGCGCGACCGCAAATCCCGACCATCCCGCGCCCACGGGCTGTTTCCACACGAGGCGCGGCGGACGTCGGTTCCAGTCGGTCGCCAGACGGACGCCGGAAACGATTCCATTTCGATCAGGTCCGAGGAACTGCGGATAGTCCGCGATCGCGGTCGTCGGGGCCGGCGTGACTTCAAACGCCGCGACAGGGGCCTTGGGCTCCACCGCTGCGGGCGATGGCTGCGGCGGCGCCACTGCAGCCGGCGCAGTTGGAGTCGGACTCCCGGCCGCCGACGAGGCGACTGCAACGGCGGCAACGAGGCATCGCGCTTCGCCGCCCACCGCCACTCGAGGATCGGCACCAGGTCGCCGGTCACCCCGCGCACGCGCACCAGCGCGACGAACACACCCGCGAGCAGTAAAAAGAGGCCAGCCGTGCGACGACGCGTGCTGCGCGGGAGGCGTGAGAAAAACACCAGCCAGATCCCGAGCAGCAGGAGGCTGCCGAACAGCACCTGAATGGTGAAAAAGGTGCGGTCCTGTCCGGACAGATCGGGCAGCGGCGACCAGGCCCACCCCAGCGCCAGCACGCCCGCGACGGCAATCACGATCGCGGGCCACCAGCGCGGTTTTGCGGGTGGTTGCTCCATCATGAGCGCACCGAATCAGCGTCCGGCGTCCGCGTCACCGTGCGCACGGCGGTAGGCAGCGGGCGTCAGGCCCATGTGGCGCCGGAAGACGCGCGTGAAGTGACTCTGATCTGCGAAACCGCTGATCGTCGCGATCTCGACGACGGCCTGGTTGGTGCGGGCCAGCGCGTCCGCGGCCCAATCGAGCCGCAGCCGGCGGACGTAACTTGCGGGCGACTGCTTGTGCGCGCGGCGGAACGCGCGCGTGAAGTGCGCCGGATGGAGACCGGCGACGGCGCTCAACGTCGCAATCGTCGGGCAATCGAGGAAATGCGCGTGCAGATATTCAATGACGCGCGGCAGCCAGGGCGTTCCTGGGTCCGCAGAGCCCTCGACGAACACGGCACGCGCGCCTGACGTCAGCAACTCGAGACACGCGCCCTCGATCGCCAGCGGGGACAGCGTGTCCGGACTCGAAATCTCGGCGCGAATCCGCCGCGCGATCGCCGGAGGCTGCGGAAGCCTCATCCGCTGAATCTCGGTCAGGAGCGGCCTGCCCCTGCCGAGCAGCTCGCCGACGCGGGGATCCGGCTGCACGATGACAATGCGGGTGCCCGAGGTCCCGAAGCGGTTGCTGTGGGTGTCGCCGGCCGGCTCGGTATGCAGCGTCCCGGGCTCCAGCGAGATCTCGCGAGCACCCAGTCTCGATACTCCACGACCGCTGACCGTCACGCCAACGACCGTGCGGTCGTGGTGATGCACCGGCAGGAACGCCGCCGGCGGAAACCAGGCGCTCGTGACGAGAAATGCGCCGGCCTCAACCGTCGTGAACCGAGGGGACCCGAACGAAACCGGGTTGCTCGATCGCGTCATCCTTCGCGGAGCATAGCACGCGGACCCGCCCGCGCCTCGGCGCGCTCGATTTCTTCCAGAGGAGCCGAACGTTCAAGACGCCGGCAGGTCGAGCGGCTAGTCTCCTCTCGCGACGCCACGTACACGGCGTGTCTGACCTGGGAGGGGGAACAGATGAAACGGTACATTCTGGTGGCACTCACGGGCGCGATCGCGCTCGGGGCGCCGGCGATCACGCTCACGTCTGCCGGTACCGCGCCTCGCGGCGCTTCAATCACGGTCCAGGCAGGACGAGGACTCACTGCCGCGATCGGCGCCGGCACGTACGATTTGCTGGACGAACTCGACACGCAGTTTGCCTTCGTGTCCATCCAGATCGGAAGCCACGCCTTCGGACAGTTCCGTCACCGCACGGAGGACGAAACCGGCATCATCGATTTCACAGGGGACGTGACCTGCATGGCGGTGGACCCCGTGAACCACCGCGCGTGGATCGGCGGCGTGATCACGGCCAACCGATCCACCAGCCCTGATTTCACGACGCTGCCGATTCACGAGGTCGGACACGACATCTGGTTCCGAGTCCTGGACAACGGACGGACCGCTGATCCGGATCGCTCCACGTTCGTGGGCTTTGAAAGCGCGGCGATCCCGTCGTCTGCCGCGTATTGCGAGATGCGGATCTGGCCCGACGTACCGATCGTCAACGCGCGGACGTGGCCGGTGATCTCGGGAAACCTGATCGTGCATCCGTAGTGGTCACAGGAGAAAAGAGACGAGAGAGACAGGAGCAATCCAACAGGAGGAAGGGAGAAAAGAGAATCTTGATCAAAAGAGACCTTGATAAAGAGTGCTCCCATTCTCCTTTTCTCCTGTTAGTTCTTCTCCTATTTCTCCTTTCTCGCTTCTCCTGTGAGAACACGGGCGCCCCTCACCCACACGGACTCGATCGTGTGCGTGTTGCGGATGTTCTCCAGCGGATTGCTCCCGAGCACGACGAAGTCCGCTTCGTAGCCGGCCTTCAAGGAACCCAGCCGATCGCCGACGTTCATGCAGCGCGCGGCGTCGCTCGTGGCGGCGACGAGCGCCTGCATGGGCGTCAGGCCCGCTGAGACCATCTGCTCGAGCTCGAGGTGCTCGAAGTAGCCCTGGAATCGGCCCGCAGGCCCGGTATCCGTGCCGAATGCGATCCTGATCCCGGCGTCCTTCAACAGCTTCAGGTTGGCCTTCGCCACCTCGAGCGCAGCCTTGTAGCGCGACGCGGAGCTGTTGCGGCTGGACGCCTGATACGACGGCGCCTCTAACGCCGCAATGGTCGCCGCGTCGGCTTCGCGCTTGAAGAACGCATCGTCGAAGAACGCCGGACGGGATTCATAAACGTAAGTGGACACCTCGCGCATCAGCGTCGGGCACAGGCACACGTCGCGGGATTTCATCTGATCGATCAGCGCGCGATCGACAGGCGCGTCGCGCACGCTGTGCGCGAGGAAGTCCCCGCCGGCGCCGAGAATGTCCTTCGCATCCTGCAGATAGAAGATGTGCGCGGCGACCTTCAGACCCAGCGTGTGCGCCTGATCGATCGTCGCCCGGTAGGCCTCGGCGGGCATTTTCTTCGTGGATCCCAGGTTGTCGTCCACGCGGATCTTGACGAGATCCACGCGCATCGCCTTCAGCTGATCGACCGCCTTGCGCGCCGCATCGGGATCGGTGGCGGCGACAACGGGACCGGCGACGAACAACCGCGCGATGTTCGGCGTCGGCGGCGTGGCATCACGCACCTCGACGCCCGCTGCGCCATCACCGCCGAGGCTGAACACCGTCGTGATGCCGTACCGCGCATACACGCCAAGCTGATGTCTCACGTGCTCGGGCGTGTAGAACTCCGGGCTTCCTTTCATCCCACGCACGTCGTTCACGTGGCCATGCGCGTTGACGAGCCCGGGCACGATCGTCTTGCCCTTCACGTCGACGCGCGTCGCGCCGGCGGGTACCGCCTGGCCTCGGGCCGCGCCGATGGCCTCGATGCGCCCGTTGCGCACGACCATCACGCCTTCGTCTATCGGCGACGCGCCCGTGCCATCGATGATGCGGGCGCCGACGAAGGCCATCACGGCCGCCTGACCCGGTGGCTGTGCGGAGAGTGGCTGGGCGGCAGGCAGCAGGTTCAGGACGCTCAGCGAGACCACCCCGAGCATCAGGCGAACTGAAATCCTCATGGTGTCGCTCCGACCGGCGCAGGGCCGGGTTTTCGCCCCTCAGCCGAAGGCGGTGAGCCCATCCGGCCCCCGTTTTCACATGTAAAGGTGAGGCAAATCCGGAAACCCAGCCTCACGGGAGACTAATGATGTCCGCGACCGTGGCACTCATTCAAGCGTCATCGATCAAACCCCCGACGGGACATGCCACCCACAAAAGAGAACTCGGCAGCGTGCTGTCGGGTGTCGAAAAGCGTGTGCTCGTGTGGCTGGCCGAGCGGCTGCCGCCTGGGATCAACTCCGATCACCTGACGGCACTCGGCGCGGTCGCCATGGCGGGCACGGGACTGGCGTTTGCGGCCGCGTCCAGCTTTCCAGCTGCGCTGCTGCTCGTGCCGGTGTTCCTTGCGCTGAACTGGTTCGGCGACAGCCTCGACGGCACGGTCGCGCGCGTCCGCAACATGCAGCGGCCCCGGTACGGCTTTTACCTGGATCACGTCGTCGACGTCTGGAACGCCACGATGCTCTTCGGCGGGATGTCCGTCTCCGGCCTCGTCAGTCCCTGGATTGCCGGCGGCCTGCTTGTCGCATACCTGCTGCTCGCCGCCGAATCGTTTCTCGCGACGCACGCGCTGGGCGTGTTCAAGATCTCCTTCGCGGGGTTTGGTCCGACCGAGCTCCGCATTCTGCTGTCGATCGGCGCGCTCGCGGCCCTGGTCAAGCCGATCGTCCATCCGTTCGGGCTTGGCGAGTTCCGTCTCTTCGACGTCGGTGGACTCGTGGGCGTCATCGGGATGTTTGCGGCCTTTGGTGCGAACGCCGTGCGCAACACGGTCACCCTGTATCGCGCGGAACCGCTGCCGCGCCCGTCAGGTCCCAACTCACGCGGGACCGATGTGCGAGGTGAGCGATGAGGGCCGTCAAGTTCGTTGGCGTCGGCGCAGTTGGATTCCTGCTGCAGCTCCTGACGCTTGCCACCCTTCGGGCTGCGGGCGTGCATTACACGCTGGCCACTCCTATCGCGGTCGAACTGGCGATTCTGCACAACTTCTTCTGGCACGCGCGCTGGACCTGGAGGGATCGACGAAGCGCGGGCGCGCTGGACGTGGCTCGACGGCTGCTGCGTTTCAACGGCGCCTCCGGGCTGGTGTCGCTGACAGGCAACCTGGTGTTCACGATGGCGTTCGTCGAGGGCCTCGGTCTGCCGGTGCTCGTCGCCAACACGCTCGCGGTGCTCTGCCTGAGCGCCGTCAACTTCACCGTCGCGAATCGGTTCGTGTTCGCGACGGCGCCAGACAAACGCGTCAGCGCGGGACGCGGCCGCGCGCCGGGACTGCCGCCACGATGGCAGGCAACGACCCGGCGCTCGGCTGCGGCGTGCACGTCGATGGCCATCGTGCTCGGCGCCGCGCGGCTCGACGCGGCGGATCTGAGGAAGGAAACCGTCGAGGCCTGGAATCGATACGTCGCGCAGGTCGAGTCGCGCCTGGCGCGCGAGCGGTCCGACCAGTCGCGATTCCTCTCGGTGGACTTCACGACGCCGAAGGACGCGGACGTCTTGCGGCGCAAGCTACGCAGCGGAGAGGTCGTCGTTCAGGACGCCGAGACCGAGTCCGAGGCGGCGATCGCGATCCCTGGCGGCATGATCCATCACTGGCGCGGGTACGTGTTCATTCCCGGCGTGTCGGTGGACGATCTCGTTGCTGCCGGAAAGGATCCGACCGGCCGACGGGCGCACAAGCAGGAAGATGTGATGGCGAGCCGCGTGCTCTCGCGCGACGGTGATACGCTCCGGCTCTACCTCAAGCTCCAGCGCCGCAACATCGTCACCGTCGCGTACAACACGGAACACGTCGTCACCTATCGCACCGAGGGCCAGGGGCGAGCGAGCAGCCGGTCCATCTCGGCCAAGATTGCCGAACTCGAGAACGTCGGCACGCCGGCCGAACACGAGATGGCCGTCGGACAGGACCGCGGGTTTCTGTGGAGGTTGAACTCCTACTGGCGTTACGAGGCCGTCCCCGGCGGCGTCATCGTGGAGCTCGAGTCGCTGACGATGAGCCGGGACATCCCGTTGGGACTGGGAGTGATCGTGCGGCCGCTCATCGATCGGGTGGCGCGCGAGTCAGTGTCCCGCACGCTCGGCAGCATGCGCGACCGGTTCGTCACTCCTCTCTCCTAACTCCTAACTCCTACTCCTAACTCCTTCCCTTCACCACCACAAAGCACATGTTTCCTTCCATCTTCGCGGACTCGACGACGCCCCATGGCTCGGCCAGTCTGACGCAGAGCTCGTCACGCGTGACGGGAGCGGCGAGCTCACCGATGCGGTGCAGCGCCGCCATGTAGGCGTCCGACCAGCGCCCCGATCGTACGAGCGAGGAGACGAACAGCCGCCCGCGTCCAGGGATCAGCACGCGAGAGAATTCTGCGGTGATGCCCGCCACGTCGCACGGGACGTGCAGGAGGTTCAAGCTGAGGACGCTGGAGAAAGCCGCGGAACGCACCGGCAGCGTCGCGACGTCTGCATGCAGGAGCGCAACGCCGTCCGGCATCCGCGCCCCGGTCGAACCCAACCGCTTCATCGCCCGGCGCAGCATCTGAGTCGACCGATCGACGAGCAGGCCGAAGCCGCCGCGAAACTGGCGGTACATCGGAGCGGTGAAGAGCAACGAACCACAGCCTGCTTCGGCGAAAGGCCCCTCACCCGCCGCCTCGAGCGCAACACGCGCGAATCGACTGAACGCCGGCGGCGACGTCCCCCAGAAGAGCCGGTGATAGATCGACCGGCCAACCACCGCATCGTACAGAAGTGCCCGACGGTCGTAGTGCGCGGCTGTCGCATCCGCTGGCAACGCCGTGAACAGACCCGGGCCGATCTCCTGGATGGCGCCAGGGTCGGCGAGAATCGAGCTCAGCGTCACTCGAGTCACGGAATCCCTTTAACACGAGAAAGAGAGAAGAGAGAAGTTCAACAGGAGAATGAGACACCTCCTCACCTTGGGTTTCCTGTTGATTTCTCCTACGGCTCCCTTCTCGTTTTCTCCTGTGATTGAATCACTCGCTCCTCAGCGAGACGATCGGATCGATGCGTGCCGCCCGGCGGGCGGGCACGTAGCTGGCGATCAGGGCGACGACCGTGAGGATCGCGGCAATGGCGGTGAACGTGAGCGGATCGGTGGCGCGGACGCCGAACAGCAGCGCGCGCATGAAGCGCGTGAGGATGAATGCCCCGGCGAGGCCGATGACCATACCGATGGCGGCGACGGACATCCCCTGGCGGACGACGAGCATCAGCAGATCGTGCGGCGCGGCGCCCAGCGCCAGGCGGATACCCAGCTCGCGCGTTCCTTGAGTCACCAGGTACGCCATCACGCCATAGATGCCGATCGCCGCGAGGCCGAGCGCGAGAATCGCAAACAGGGAGAGCAGCAGCATCGAGAACCGGCGCTGGGCCAGCGACTCGTCGACCCGCTGCTCCATCGTCCGCATGCGGTAGATGGGCAGGTCGGGATCGAGCTGGCGAATCTGCTGCGTCACCGCTGCGGCCAGATCTGACGCGCGGCTCTGGCTCCGGACCACGACGTACATGGGCCGCGAGGGCGACTGCGCGTGCGCCCGGTAGAAGGCGATGCGCGAGTCCGACTCCAGCGAATCCTGCTTGACGCGCCCGACGACGCCGATGACGGTCATCCAGGGGGTGTCCGGGGTGACGTCGAACCCGCCGGTGCGGATGCGCTTCCCGACCGGATCGTCGCCGGGCCACAACGTGCTGGCCATGTGATCGTCGATCACGACGACACGATCGGTCGTGCGGGTGTCGAACTCGTTGAAGAGCCGGCCCTTCTGGAGCGGGATGTCCATCGCGCGGAAGTAGTCGCCGCCGACGACCCGCTGATCGGCGTTGATGAACGCCTCGCCCGGCTGCGGAGCGCGGCCCTCGACCGTGATCGGTCCCCAGGCCATCATCTGACTCAGTGGCAGCGCGGTGACTCCGCCCGCGGCCGTGACGCCAGGCAGCTGGTTGAGACGCGCCCACAGCTGGCGATACGTCTCGAGGACGGCCGCGGCGTCGGCATACTTGCGACCGGTCATCGTCAGCTCGAGCGTCAGCACGTTGGTCGCGTTGAACCCCGGCGGGAGATCCTGCAGGTGGGCGAAGCTCCGAATCAGCAGCCCCGCGCCGATGAGCAGCATCACCGACAGCGCGAGCTCGGCGACGACGAGCAGCCGGCGGATGTTGCGGCCGCGGCCCCAGACCGCGCTCGTTCCACTCGCGCCGCGGCCGGCATCCTTCAGGTTGCTGTGGAGATCGAGCCGCGACAGGCGCAGCGCGGGAACCAGCCCGAAAATCACGCCCGAGAGAATCGACACGGACAACGTGAAGAGGAGCACGCGCCAGTCGATGACGATCTCGTGCAGCCGCGGCACGCTCTTCGACGCCAAGCGACGCGGATACCCTCGAGGCACCAGAACGAGAAGATCAGCCCGAGCGCGCCGCCGGCGAGCGCGAGCAGTACGCTCTCGGTCAGCAACTGGCGCGTGATCCGCCCGCTGCTCGCGCCGAGCGACCGATCGGACGGCGATCTCGCGCTGACGCGCGAGGGCGCGCGACAGCAGCAGATTGGCGACGTTCGCGCACGCGATCAGCAGGACGAAGCCCACCGAGCCGATCAGCACGAGGAGCGCCAGGCGGACGCCGCCGACGGCCTGTTCCTGCAGCGGCAGGATGCGGAACGTCAGCCCGCCGTTCGCGGGATAGAAATCCGGATGCTCCCGCCGCAGGCGCGCCGTGAGGCTATCCAGCTCGGCCTTCGCCTGCGACACGGTAGCGCCTGGCTTCAGCCTGGCGAGGATGTTGTAGTCCTCGCGATTCCTGATTCCGGCCGCGTTGGCCGGAAGCGGAAGCGGCACGACGATCTCGGCGTTCTCGGCCACGCCCAGCGTCGGCATGACCTCGCGCGGGAGCGAGAAGGACGCCGGGCAGAATGCCGACGATCTCGTACGGCTGGCCGTTGAGCATCAGCGAGCGGCCGAGCACGTTGCGATCGCCCCCGTAGCGCCGCATCCACGTGCCGTAGCCGAGCAGGGCCTTGCCCGTCTTGCCGGGCCGATCGTCATCGGGGCCGAAGAGCTGACCGTACAGCGCCTGGACGCCCAGCATCGGGAGCAGGTTGGACGACAGGCGGATCGTGCCGATGCGTTCGGGCTCGCCGTCCCCCGTGAGATTGGAGTTCGCGCCGATGGCAATCGCGACCTCGTCGAAACTCTGCACCCCGTTCTTGATGTCGAAGTACTGCGCGGTCGAGAACCAGTCTTCGGTGATGCCGAGGCCCGGCGACGTGTTCCAGAGGATCACCTGCCGGTGAGCGTCCCGGTACGGCAGCGGGCGCAGCAGGAGCGCGCTCACCACGCTGAAGATCGCGGTGTTGGCGCCAATGCCGATCGCGAGCGACAGCAGTGCGGCCAGCGTGAATCCCGGATTGCTCGTGAAGGCGCGCAGGGCGTAGCGAAGGTCCTGGGTCAGGGTGCTCATGACAACGCGTACTCCTTCGGGGCTGGTGGGAATTGCGGGCCTGCCGCGGGTCAATCATAATGCGGGCCGTGATCCCGCGTCGTTGCCTCGCGATCGCCGCCCTTGGGGTGCTGCCTCTCGCCGGTCTGCTGCGCGCGGACCAGGCGCAGGAGGACCGCGATCTGGTTGAGCCGATCAAAGTCGCGGATCGAGATCGGAGCTATCGCGCGTTCGTGCCCTCGTCGGCGGGTCAGCACGGGCCGGCGCCGGCCATCGTGCTCTACAACGGTTCAGGCAGCCGGGTGGATGCCCTGATCACCCACTGGAAACCTGTCGCGCAGAAGGACGGCATCGTGCTCCTCGGGCCGACGGCATTCGAGCCCGGTGCGTGGCGCATCCCTGAAGATTCCCCCGACTTCTCCCGCGAGGTCGTGGAAGCGGCACGCGCGAAGTTCCCGATCGATCCGCGCCGCGTCTACCTGTTCGGGCATTCGGGCGGCGGGCACCACGTTCTGCAGGTCGCGCTCCTCGAATCCGAGTACTTTGCGGCGGTCGCCGCGCACGCGGGCGCGTTAGTGCCGGATTTCTACGCCGCCATTGAAAAAGCCCGCCGGAGGATTCCAGTGGCGCTGTGGATTGGCACGAGCGACACGATCGTTCCGCCCATCGTCGTCCGCAATACCTACGACGCGTTCATCGGCGGTGGGTTTTCGGCGAAGCTCACGGAGTTGAGGGGACACACGCATGCGTTCGCCGAGCGCGGTCCTGAAGTCGTCCAGACAGGCATGGGAATTCCTGAAACGGGAAAAGCTCAAGAAGGATCCGATTTACCAGCCATACCACTTTCCGGAACGCCCGCGTCACTGAGAGCGGTCGAGTTGTCCCCTACAGAGAAGCGCGCTTCCCACATCCCTACGCCTTCCAGCCAGCTGAAGCGTCGTTTTCGCGGAAATACTGAGGATTGCCTGCCTCTCTGACGAGCTTGCGGCGGGCACGCATTATGCGGTCGCCAAGGTCGAGGGAGGGACGCTATGCGAGCCCAGGTTCTGGCGGCGACTTTTACGCTTATTACGATTCCGGGTGTGGCAGCCGCACAGACGGCGAGGCCTACGATTCTGTTCAGCGAGATGGACGCGAACAAAGATCGTGTCATCACCCGCAACGAGTGGCGCGGCAGCGCCCAGTCGTTCCGGGTGCACGACTGGAACGGCGACGGCATTCTTTCGGGCGAGGAAGTGCGGGTCGGCGGCCGGCGTGGGGGAAATCGGGAGCCCGACTACGACCCGAACAACGACCGGGTCTACTCGGACTGGACCGATCGGGGATTCCGGTCGCTCGACCGCAATCGCGACAACCGCATTTCGGCCGATGAGTGGTTCTTCGAGCGCGAGGCGTACTATCGGGCCGACCGCAACCGCGACGGCGCGCTGACCAGGGCCGAGTTCCTCGGCCAGGCCGCGGACGACGACCGCGATGACCGGTTCGAATACATGGACGCCAACAACAACGGGCGCATCGAGCGAAGCGAATGGCACGGACTCGCCGATACGTTCAACTGGCTCGACCGCAACAATGACGGCGTCGTGACCCGCGCGGAAGTCGGGCTCGAACCGGAGAATCAGAACCAGAGCCAGACGGGCCGTGACATATTCCGGAGTCTGGACGCGAACCGGAACGGAACGATCGAGCAGAACGAATGGATCTGGTCGCGCTGGAGCTTCCAGGCGCGCGACGACAACAGGAACGGCGTGCTCGATCGTCGCGAATTCGCGGAAGCGCAGCCGATCGGCACGACCGGATCGAGCCGGACGGTCGTGGTTCCGGCAACCGAACGGTGGGTCGACACGGGCATCTTCGTGCAGCGCGGCAACACGGTCACGCTGGACTCGACCGGCCGCGTCGTGCTGAGCACCGACCCGTCGGACACCGCCAGCCCGCAAGGATCGGACAAGGGCCGCAAGGCGAACGACGCGCCCCTGCGCGACCAGCCGGCCGGTGGACTGATCGGCCGCATCGGTGAGTCCGAGCCGATTTATATCGGTAATTCACGTTCGATTCAGGCACCGGCCAGCGGACGTTTGTATCTGAGCGTCAACGACGACCACCTGCCGGACAACCGCGGCGAGTTCCGCGTCAACGTCCGGGTGCAGCGGACGGCCGGCAGCTAGCATAGTGGTCCGCCTGAAGGCGGACACTACGGGCGGACCCTACGGGCGGACCCTGCGAGAGTCCGCCGCATGACGCCTTATGATTAGGCGGTCATGCGGCGGACCGCATTCCTCTACGCGATCGTCATCGGCGTGTCAGTGGCGGCCATCGCCGGAGTCCTGCACCTGGGGCAGACGTGGTTTCCGGCCGAGATGCAGCCCGGTGTGACGGTCAAAGCGCCGGGCGGCGAGCTCTCGTGGCACGACAATCTCCGACATCCGCTCGCGATTCTCATCGTTCAGCTCCTGGTGATCGTGCTGGCGGCCCAGGCGTTCGGGGCGATCGCGAGCCTGCTCCGGCAGCCTTCCGTCATCGGCGAGATCGCGGCGGGACTGGCCCTGGGTCCTTCGCTCCTCGGGCAGGTGTGGCCCGACGCCTACGCATTCCTGTTTCCCCAGGCCTCACTGGACGTCCTCCGGCTCCTCAGCCAGATCGGCGTCATTCTTTTCATGTTCACGGTGGGGCTCGATCTGGATCCGGCCCATCTTCGCCAGCGCGCGCCCGTGGCCGTCGCCGTCAGCCACTTCAGCATCGTCGTGCCCTTCCTGCTCGGCGTGCTCACGGCCCTCGCGCTCTTTGCCGAGTACGCGCCGGAAGGCATCCCGTTCCATGCCTTCGCGCTCTTCATGGGCATCGCGCTCAGCATCACGGCGTTTCCGGTCCTCGCGCGCGTGCTCGAGGAACGCGGGCTGACGAAGACGCCCCTCGGCTCCACGGCGATTGCGTGCGCCGCCGTCGATGACGTCACCGCCTGGACGCTGCTCGCGATGGTCGTGACGCTCGTGACCGCGGGCGGCGTTGGCGACACGCTCGTGCGGCTCGTCATCGGGCTGCTGGTCTTCGTGGCGGTGATGATCTTCGTCGTCAAACGCTGGCTTCCGCCGCTGCTGGGCGGCGCGGGCGCGCCGTTGACGCGCGGCCGCACCGCGATCGTGCTTGGGATTCTGCTGGGCTCGGCACTGATCACCGAGGTCGTGGGGATCCACGCGCTCTTCGGCGCGTTTCTCGCCGGCGCCGTCATGCCCCCGCGCCCCGAGTTGCGACGCCAGCTGAGGGAGCGCCTCGAGAGTTTGAGCTCCGTTTTCCTGCTGCCGGTGTTCTTCGCTTTCACGGGCCTCCGGACCGAAATCGGATCGCTCAACGACGTCTCGAGCTGGATGGTGTGCCTCGGAATCATCCTGACCGCCATCGTCGGCAAGCTCGTCGGAAGCATGCTGGCGGCGCGCTGGACGGGGCTGAGCTGGCACGATGCGTTCGTACTGGGCGCGCTCATGAACACGCGCGGGCTGATGGAGCTCGTCGCCCTCAACGTCGGCTACGATCTCGGCATCCTGTCGCCGCGGATGTTCACGATGCTCGTGATCATGGCGCTCGTCACCACCGCCATGACGGGGCCGCTGGTGGATCTGCTGCAGGACAAGGGCACGCCGAGCGCTGCGGTTTAGTCCCCGGACGGTATAAGCTCAAATACAATGCGGAACGTGAGACGCGGGATTCGACTGGCGGTCGCGCGTGCCTGGGTGGGGACGGCCATGCTCGTGGCGGGCGCTTTCTCCGAGACCATCGCGGCGCGCAGCGCACCGATCGACCAACAGGCTGCTGCGCCCCAGGCCCAGACAACGACCGGCCGCGTCGTCGTCACGGTGACGGTGCTCGAAGGGACCGTGCGGATGTCCGGCGTGGACGTCGAGCTGAGGGCCTTCCAGGATCCGCTGGTAATCGCCAAGACCACGACAGACGGCGCCGGACAGGTTTCGTTTCCCGAAGTTCCCGCGGGCAAGTACGTTGTCAGGGCGACACGCACCGGATTCATTCCGGCTGATTCGGCGCCCTTCGACGTGCGCGCCAGCCTGACCGCACAGGTCCTGCTGGACATCCGGCTGACGTTCGTGCTGCCGAGCGTCGAAGTCGTCAGCGCTCCGAACGCGTCTCCCACTCACAGCGTCCAGCCGGTCTCGGCGAGCGACATGCTGTCAGGATCGATTCTCGAGACGGCGCCGCTCGAAGGCGACGACTTCCACAGCCTGCTCCCGCTGCTGCCGGGCGTCGTCCGCGGGCCCGACGGCCGCCTGCGGATCAAGGGCGGACAACCGACGCAGGGAGCGCTCCAGATCAGCAGCGCAAGCCTCGTCGATCCGTCGTCCGGCGAGTTCGATCTGGATCTGCCCGGGCAGAGCCTCGATTCGGTCGAGGTCATGGCCAATCCGTTTGCGGCGGAGTTCGGCCGCTTCTCGACCAGCATCACGCAGATTCGAACCCGGCGCGGGACCAACGAGTGGGATGTCTCGACGGGCAACCTGATTCCGCGATTCCGCAAGGGATTTGCCGGCATCCGCGCGTTCGAGCCGCGCTTCTCGATCCGCGGGCCCCTGAAGAAGGACCGCCTCTTCCTCGCCCAGGACTTTCAGTTCCGGTACGTGACGACGCCCGTGAAGAGCCTGCCGGATGAACCACTCATCACGCTGCGAAGCTTCGACTCCTTCACGCGCGTGGACAGCGTGATCTCCTCGCGCCACACGCTGGGCGGCGGGGCGGTCGTCTTCCCGCGCGAGGTCGAACGCGTGTCCATGAACACGTTCCGGCCGCCCGAGGTCACGCCCGATTTCAACCAGAGCGGGCTGTCTGCCGGATTCGTGGATCGTTTTGCGATCGCGCCGGAAATCGTGCTGGAGACGACGTTCTCGGGCCGCTGGTTCGAGATCAACGTCAACAGCGACGGCCGGCTGCCGATGACGTACGCGCCCGAGATCCAGAGCGGCAGCTTCTTCAACGATCAGGAGCGGGAGGTCCGCAGCGTCCAGCTCGTGGAGGCGCTCAGCATCTCGCGCGACCGCTGGCGCGGCCACCATGTCTTCAAGTTCGGGATGGACCTCCAGCACTCGTCCTATGACGGGAAGAGCGACGTCGCGGCCGCTCGAGATCCGGCGGCTCGACGGCACGCTGGCCGAGCTGACGGTGTACGGCGAGCCGACCGAGCAGGAGGTCGGCGGCGTCGAGTTCGCGCTGTTCGCACAGGACCGCTGGCGCATTGGACCGCGGATGACGATGGAGCTCGGCCTGCGCATGGATCGCGACGACATCGTGGAGAAGGTGACCTGGTCGCCCCGCGCGGGCGTCTCCCTCGGCATCCTGCCGGAAGGGCGCGGCATCCTGCGCGGCGGGTTCGGAAAGTTCGCGCAGCGGACGCCGCTCAACGTCGGCGCCTTTCCCGGCATCGAATCGAGGTCGGTGACCAGGTTCCCCACCAGCACGAGCACGCTCGGGTCCACGACCGTCTTCCGCAACGTGCTCGATGAGAATCTCAAGACGCCCGAGGCGCTCGTCGGCAACGTCGAGTGGAACCAGCGGTTCGGGCGGCGGTTCCTCGTCAAGGCGAACTACCTCGGCCGGCACGGATCGCACGAGTACCTGCTGATCCCCGACGCCACGCGTGGCGAGACGCGGCTCGTCAGCACCGGGACCTCGCGTTATCGGGAGCTGGAAGCCACCGTCCGGTACATGGGCGGCACCCGCCGCGATCTCACGGTGTCGTACGTCCGCTCCAAGGGCACCGCGGACCTCAACAACTACGACCAGTTCTACGGGAACCTGCGGAACCCGATCGTCCGCGGGAACGAGAACAACCTGATTTCGACCGACGTCCCGCATCGTCTGCTGCTGCGCGGGACGATTGGCCTGCCCGCGTCCCTGGACTTCGCGCCCGTCGTGGAGATTCGCTCGGGCTTCCCCTGGTCGGCGGTGGACGAATTCCAGGACTTCGTCGGGCCGCGCAACCGCGCCGGCCGTTTTCCGACCGTGACCACGTTCGACTTCGCGCTGTCACGCCCGTGGCAGTTCAAGAAGTACCGCTTCCGCGCGGGTATCCGGATTTACAACCTCTTCGGCGCGTCGGCTGACCGCGACGTCCAGAACAACCTCACGTCGCCCAACTACGGCCAGTTCTACAACCCGATCGAACGGTCCGTCGGCTTCATCATCGGCAGCGTCAAGTAGGGAAGGTGGCTGGCACCTTTTTCGAAAAAGGTGCCAGGCACCTTCGGGACGGCAACAGGTCAGACCACTTTGGGGTTTGGGCCTGTTTGGGCGCTCCGGGGGCCCCGGATGACGGAATCCGCAAAAAGGTCTTGACAGACGGCCACGGATTGGGTTTTCCTTCGCTCCATACCCAGTCCAAGTGGACTATCCACTTCGCGCGAACGTGAGCATCTGGCGTTGCCGATTGTCGCGGGGTGGAACGAGACAGGCGGGAGGAGAACACCATGGTGATGATGATGCGAGGTCCGTTTCTTCGGCTGGTGCTGGCCGTCCTGACGGTGGCTGCGTTCGTCGCGCCGGCGCGCGCGCAGGACTTTCGCGGGTCCATCATGGGTACCGTGACGGACGCGACCGGCGCGGTGCTGCCCGGCGTCACGGTCACGGTCACCAACGATGACACCGGGGTCCAGCAGACCATCGTCACCGACAACAGGGGCTTGTTCCAGGTCCTCTACCTGAACCCCGGCAAGTACACCGTCACCATCGAGCTGTCCGGCTTCAAGAAAGTCATTCGATCGGCCAACGAGGTGCGCGTCGGCGACGTCCTCCGCGTGGACGCCGCGCTCGAGACCGGCGGCCTCGAAGAAACGATCGTGGTGACGGCCGAGCCGGCCGTCCTCGAAACCAACACCGGCGTGCGCGGCACGACGATCGATGCCAAGCAGATCGCCGAGCTGCCGCTGGGCGACGGCACGGCATACATGCTGACGCGGCTGGCGCCCGGCATCATGGATTCCTCGGACCTCCACTTCGCGCGGCCGATGGACAACGGCAACCTCGGCGGCATCGTGGCCAACGGCGTGCAGGGCGGCAACGAGTTCACCATCGACGGCGCGCCGAACATGTCGAACGCGCGCGGCGTCGGCTTCTCGCCACCCTCGGACGCGATCTCGCAGTTCAAGGTCCAGACCAACGCGTTCGACGCGCAGACCGGTCACACCGCCGGCGCCGTCGTCAACCTGGCGCTCAAGAGCGGCGCGAACGCGCTGCACCTCGCCACGGGCTACTTCAATCGCGACAGCAGCCGATCGGAAACGCCGCGCCTGACGGAGCTGGCAGGCGGCACCAAGCCCAGCCGGGAGTACAACCGCGCGACCGCGACTGTCAGCGGCCCGATCGTCAGAGACCGGACGTTCTTCATGGCGGCCTACGAGTACCTGCGCGACGTGCAGCCGGAGGCCTCGAGCTACACCGTGCCGACGCAGAAGATGCGCGGCGGAGACTTCACCGAGTTCACCACGCAGATCTTCGATCCGCAGACGGCGACGCAGGTCGGAAACGCCGTGACCCGCACGGCCTTCCAGGGCAACCGCATCGACCCGTCGCGGATCAACCCGGTGGCCGGTGCCTATGCCGCTTTGTATCCGCTGCCGAATCGCCCGGGCACCGAGTCGAACTACTTCACCAATCAGCTGCGGCCCGTACGACTACAAGGCCATCATGGGTCGCGTCGACCACAACTTCAACTCGTCCAACCGGCTGTTTCTGACGACGTATTACAACAAGCGGCAGGAAGATCGGTACAACTGGGCGCAGGACAACGGATCGGGCGGCCTGGTCGACGGCTTTGCCGTGACCCAGGGATTCGATTACCGCAGCAACACTGGTGTGACGACCGGCTACACCTCGTCCCTGTCCCCCACGCTCCTGTTCGACCTGCGGGTCAGCGGCGCGAGCTTCGGCGAGTACCGGGATCCGGCCATGGAGTTCAATCCGGCGGATCTCGGGTTCTCACAGACGGCGCTCCAGTTGATGGGCGACTACCGCTACCTGCCGTTGTTCACCTTCGCGAACTTCAGCGCGGGCACGAACGCGAATTCGACGATCGCGTCGCTCGGATCGCAGCGGTCCGACTTCGGTGACGGCTTCGATCGGCCGATGTTCACGATGTCGGTCGCGCCGACGCTGACCAAAATCTGGGGGACGCACACGTCGCGTGCGGGGTACGACCTCCGGTATCAGCGCTGGAATATCACCAACCACGGCTACCCCGCCGGCAGATACCAGTTCAACGGCGCGTACACGCGGGCGAGCAACACGGCCGGGACGAACGACCGGGCGCAGTCCTGGGCGCAGTTCCTGCTCGGGCTGCCGACGGCCACGACCGGCGCGGTCGCCACGCCCGGCACGCAGTCCAGCCAGTTCGAGATCGCGTCGCCCGGAGAGTTCACGCAGTGGTATTCGGGGCTCTTCGTGCAGGACGACTGGCGCATCAACAGCAAGCTGAGCGTGAACCTCGGCCTGCGGCTCGAGATCAACTCGGGCATGTCCGAAGCCGAGAACCGGAACCTGGCAGGCTTCGACACGGTCTCGTCGAATCCGATCGAGCCCGACGCGCAGGCGGCCTACGCGCGGAATCCGATTCCCGAGATCCCGGTCAGCAGCTTCCGGGTGCTGGGCGGATTGCTGTTTGCCGACGGGGCCGTCAACAAGACGGTCACCAAGTTCCTGCCGCGTGGCGCGTTCTCCTACATGATTGACGACCGCACCGTCGTCCGTGGCGGCGCGGGGCTGTTCTCGTACGACTATTTCTTCGAGAACATCAACCAGTCGGGATTCTCGCAGGGGACGCCGATCGTCGTGACCACCGACAACGGGCTCACGTTCACCGGCGCCAACCTCACCAACCCGATCCCGAGCGGATCGCTCATCCAGCCGGTCGGCGCGGCGCTGGGCCTGCGCAGCTCGCTCGGACAGAACCTGGGCACGCTCTACCAGCCCGACCGCCAGGCGCCGTACTACACCCGCTGGGAAGTCAGCGTGCAGCGCGACCTGGGGAAGGGCTGGGTGACGGCGTTCACGTATCTGGGCTCGCGCGGACGGGATCTGCCGGTGGCGCGCCAGTTCAACAACATCCCGATGCAGTACAACTCCACGATGCGCTCGCGCGATACTGCGAACGAATCGTTCCTGACCACGAACGTGACCAATCCGTTCCAGGGGTTGCTGCCGGGAAGCTCGTTCAACGGCGGGACGGTTCAGCGTCAGCAGCTGCTGCGGCCGTACCCGGAATTCGGCACGTTCGCGATCGAGGAGTACACGGGATCGGATCGCTACAGCGCCGTCACGATCCAGGTCGAGAAACGTTTCCGGAGCGGCAACTCGTTCACCACGCAGTACACGCGCTCGTCGCTGCATGACAAGCTGAACTACCTCAACCCTGCCGATCAGAAGCCCGAGGACCGCGTCTCACCGAACGATCGGCCAAATCGCTTCTCCATCGGGGCCAGCTACCGGCTGCCGTTCGGCCGCGATCAGCGCTGGGGCACGGGCTGGAACGGTCTGACGGACGCGTTCCTGGGCGGCTGGCAGGTCAGCGGAACGTATCAGTACCAGACCGGCTTCCCGCTGACGTTCGGCAATCTCTACTACGATGCGAACCGCAACCCGCTGGACCTCGTGTCCAACATCGGCGAGAAGGTCGCCGGGGGCGTGGCGGGCATCGACGTGCCCGCGTGGGACATCTCGGGCTTCTATTTCAACGATGCCCAGGCGGCGGCCGTCGGACCGCGCAACGACCAGCGAATCCAGCTCAGTAACAACGTGCGGTACTTCCCCTCGACGCTGCCGCACGTCCGGACTGACAACCTGCATCTGATGGACCTCGGCTTCTACAAGAACTTCTCGCTGTCGGCCAAGATGCGGCTGCAGGTGCGCGTGGAGGCGATCAACGCGCTCAACTACACGGTGCTCTGGAACCCGGGTGTCGACCCGCGCAACGCGCAGTTCGGGTTCATCAACCAGGATCGCAACAATCCGCGCGACATCCAGCTCGGATTGCGGTTCACGTTCTGACCTCGTGAAAGGGGGTGCACGGTGCACCGTGCACCCCCGAGCCCCCGAGCGCCGAGCGCCGAGCGCCGAGCGCCGACAGTGCGATAGCATCTGACCGATGCCCGCGCACTCGGTGCTGCCTTCCCTCGTCCTCGTCTACGCCATCGCCCTCCTGTTCGTTGTGCTGCTCGCGCGGTTGCGAGTGCCGGCGCTGGTTGCGCTCATCCTGGCCGGTCTGGTGGCGGGCCCCGACGGCATCGGCATCATCGACACGACGGCGGACGTCGAGATGCTCGCCGAGATCGGCATCGTGCTCCTCCTGTTCACCGTCGGCCTCGACTTCTCGCTGACGGCGATGCGCCAGATCTGGCGCACGATCCTGCTGAGCGGGTTTCTGCAAATGGCAGGCACGGCCGCACTTGCGGCCCTGCTCCTCGCCGGGCCGGGGTTCGTCTCCCCCCAGCTCGCGCTCTTCATCGGCCTGTTCATCGCGCTCTCGAGCACCGCCATCGTCCTGACCGGTCTCGCGGAACGCAACGAGCTCGCGTCGCCGCACGGCCGGCTGACGGTCGGCATCCTGCTGCTCCAGGACCTGGGCATCGTCGCGCTCCTCCTCCTCGTACCGATCCTGTCGGGGAAGATGACGCTGTCGGCCGTCCCGTTCGCGGTCGGGCGCGCGTTGCTGGCGATTGCGACGGTGGCCGTCGCGAGCCGCCTCGTGCTGCCGACGTTGCTGCGGTTCGTCACGTCCAGCAGACGACGGGAGGCGTTTCCGCTGGCGATTCTCCTCGCCAGCGTCGGGACGGCGTGGCTTGGCTCGCTGCTGGGCCTCTCGATGTCGGTCGGCGCCTTTCTCGCCGGGCTGATGCTGGCCGAAAGCGAGTTCAGCCATCAGGCGTATGCGGAGGTCCGGCCGGTGCGGGACGTGCTGTCCGGCCTCTTCTTCATTTCGCTCGGCATGTTGATCGATCTGCAGACGATCGCGCGCGTGCTGCCGATCGTCGTCGGCGTGACAGCCGCGATTATCGTGGGCAAAGCGGGCGTCGCGACGGGCGCCCTGGTTGCCGCGCGGCGGCCGCTCCGCGTGGCGATCACCAGCGGTATCGCGCTCGCTCAGGTCGGCGAATTCTCGTTCATCCTGGGTCAGGCCGGCCTGACCGCCGGACTGCTGCCGGCGACGCACTGGCAGACCCTGCTTGGCGCCAGCGTGGCCACGATGATGATTACGCCGTCGCTGCTCGCGGTGGCCCCGTCCGTCGCGGCCTGGCTCCGTCCGCGCGAAGGCAAGCGCGGCGGCGTGGCCATTGCCGGCATTCCTGCCTTGAAAGACCACGTCATCATTCTCGGGTTCGGCGTCGGCGGACGGCTGCTCGCGCGCGCGCTGCGCGATCTGAGCGTTCCGTATCTCATCCTCGAGTTGAACGGCGTAACAGTGAACCAGACGCGGCGCGAGGGTGAGCGGATCTTCTACGGCGACGCGACGAGCCCGGAGAGTCTGCACGCCGCGGGCGTTCACGACGCGCGCGGCGGTGGTGAGCGTCCTGAGCGATCCCGACGCGTCACAGCGCATGGTCAAGGCCGTCCGGCAGATCTCACAAGAGGTTCCCATCGTCGTGCGAACCCGATACCGGTTCGAAGCCGAGCGTTTGCTCAAGGCAGGCGCAACGGTAGCGGTGACCGAGGAACTGGAGGCGTCGCTGGAGGTGCTGGCGCAGCTTCTCGGGCGCCTGCAGATTCCGGGGAACCTCATCGACACGCTGCTGGACGTTTTCCGCCGCGAGTTGGTGTCGGTGCGGCCGCTCCGCGCGCCGCGCCCGCGAATGGATTCCCTGCCTGAGGCGATTCAGCAGATGCCCGTGGCCACGCATCGGATCGAACCGGGGCACTGGGCCGCCGACCGGTCGCTGTCCGAAGTCAATTTGCGCGCCCGCACGGGCGCGTCGATTCTGGCCATTCAGCGCGATCGAAAGTACCTGACGTCGCCGTCGCCAGAAGAGCGGATCCAGGTGGCGGATGTCCTGTACCTGATGGGCGACGAGAGCGACGTGATGCTGGCCCGGCAGCTGCTCAACGAGGGCGGCTGACGGGCGACTTTGCTTCGGCGTCCACATCGCGCTCCCACGCATCGAGCAGCTGTTTGAACTTCTGCACGCGATCCCTGTAGCGGGCGGCCTGGTCGTCGCGTTCTCCCGGATCGCGGGTCACGTCGAAGAGCAGCTGCTGCTCGCCGTCGATGAGGAGTTTCCAGTCCCCGCTGCGCACGGCCCGCTGTCCCCCTCCACCCGAGGCGTTCCGCCAGAAGAGCGTGCGGTCGACCGGCGTCGAGCTTTCCCGCAGGATGGGCAGCAGGTCGATTCCCTCGAGTCCTCCACCGCCTGGCGGCATCGCGCCGGCCGCGGACAGAACCGTCGCCGTCACATCCATGGTGATGCCGACCTGCGACAGCGTCTTCCCTGCCGGAATGACCGCCGGCCATCGAAAGATCGCGGGCACGCGAATGCCCCCTTCCCACAACGTGTTCTTCCGGTGGAAGAAGGGCGCGTTGCGAGAAAGCCACTCCCCGCCGTTGTCGCTCATGAACACGACCAGCGTGTTCTCTGCGAGGGACTGCTTTCGCAGCGCATCGAGAATCTCGCCCACGCCGTTGTCGAGGTCTTCGACGATCCGCGCGTAGTCTTCCCGGCTCGGCGCGTCGGGATCCGCAGGTGCCTGGACCATCGAGTCGTTTTTCCGCTCCGCAACCGACGAGCGTTCGGGTGACTGAAACGGCCAGTGCGGCGCGCCTAGGGCAACCTCGAGGAAGAACGGTTCGCTCGCGTGGCTCGCGACGAATGCCGCCGCGCGCTTTGTGACTTCGTGGCTCAAGTAGCCTGGATGCGTGACGGGCGTCGCGTTCTCCCAGAGATCGGCCTGGCCGTCGCCCCGGACATGCGTGTACCAGTCGACGTATCCCGCGAGGAAGCCCCAGAAGTAGTCGAACCCGTGACGGTTCGGATGGAATTCCGGCGCAAAGCCGAGATGCCACTTGCCGATGAGCGCGGTGGCATAGCCTGCCTGCTTGAGGAGCTGCGGCAGCGACCTCCCGGTGACCGGCAAACCCTGCATGAGTCCCTCCTTCGTACCCAGCGGCTTCTCGAGCGACACACGCTGCTGATAACGCCCGGTGATGAGCGCCGCTCGCGTGGGCGTGCACACCGGCGCGTTCGCATAGAACTGCGTCAGCCGGACGCCTTCGCGCGCCAGGCGATCGAGGTTCGGCGTGCGGACGTCAGGCGCGCCATAGCTGCCCAGATCGCCGTAGCCGAGATCGTCGGCGATGATGAGGACGACGTTGGGGCGCCGGGTCTGGGACGGTTCGACTGCAGTCCCGAACTCGCGCGCCCCTACGAAAGGCTGCGGAGCAAGAACCAGCGCGGTCAGCGCAGCGACGGCCAATTGCCTACGCATATGTCTGAAGTTACCCTGTCACAGAAGAGTTGGACGGATCAACCACGTGACATAACATAGTTGGACCGAGCCCACACCAGGTCCTCGATGCCCGATCCTCCTGACCTGCGCGACGACGCGCCCGACACACCGCAGGGACCGTCACCAACCACGAAGAAGAAGAAGAAGGACAAGGTCCGCGCCGCGTGGATTTCGTTCGTCGGCCGAATCACCGCACAAATCCTGGTCGCGGCAGCGACGATCGTCCTCGGGGTGATCGTCCTGCACCGCGGCACCGCCGACCGCTCGCCGGCGACGGATCCGAAGTCGCGTCCCGTCGGCCTCGCGTCGCCTCGCATTCCCGGCGAAGTCGCGCTTGCGGTGCTGCCGCTGAACAACTTCTCGGGCGACCCCCGGCAGGACTGATCGCGCGTGAGATAAAGGTCGCGCTCAAGCCCACGCAGCAGGATCGGCTTGCGCGGAGCCAGCCGGTCGACCCTGACGTCTACGATCTGTATCTGCGCGGCCGTCACGCGTGGAATCAGCGTACGACGGCCGGTTTCCAGGAGGCGGTCCGGCACTTCGAGCTGGCGATTGAAAAAGACCCGCAGTTTGCGCTCGCGTACGCGGGGCTCGCCGACACGTACGGACTGATGGGCGCGCCGGCGGCCCCCGTCGATCCAGAGGCCATGACCAAGGCGAGAACGGCCGCAGAACGAGCGCTCGAGCTGGACGACAGCCTCGCCGAAGCCCACGCGTCGCTCGCCGCCGTCCTCCACCGCTACGAAGGCAACGTCGTCGCGGCCGAGCGCGAGTTCCGTCGTGCGCTCGAGCTGAACCCGGGCTACATGACGGCTCACCAGTGATTCGCGATCCTGCTCGCGGAGCGGGGCCGAAACGAGGAAGCCACGCGTCATGCGGAGCGCGCGGTCGCTCTCGATCCGTTGTCGGGAATCATGCACCAGACGCTCGGTCTGGTGGCGTATTTCGGCAGACGGTACGACCGCACGGTCCACGAGGAACGCCGTGCCGTGCAGCTCGCGCCGCAGCTCAGGCTCGCGCGCGAATTCCTCGCCCTGGGCCTCATCGCACAGGGACAGCCGCAGCAGGCCATCGAGACGTGCCAACAGGCTGCGGCAGACGGGCTCGGCGACATGCTCCCGGTCCTGGGCCGCGCTTATCTCGCTGCCGGCGATCGGACGCGCGCCGAGAGCGTGCGTCAGCAGCTCCTCGCGCGCCAGCCGGTGCCGGCCGCTGCGCTGGCGCAATGGTATGCGGCCGCCGGAAACAACGAGGCCGCATTCGAGATGCTCGACCGATCGGTGGAACGGCGACCGAATCCACTGCTGGCCCTCAGGGTGGATCCGGTCTTCGACGGGCTCAGGAAGGATCCTCGGTTCGACGCGCTCCTGCGCAAGTCCGGTCTGCAGTGACGCCGAACCGCGGACGTTACCGCGCGGCCTTCGGCTGCAGGATCACGTTCACCCGCGTCACGTCGCCCCGGCGGACCGCCACCTCGCTCGAAAACGACACGTAGTCGTCCCGACGCACATCGACCCGGTGGATGCCTTCGCCGAGCTGGATCTCGAGCGGCTCGACGCCGTCCGGGCCCTTCCACGCCTCCCCGTCCACGACGACGGAGCTGGCGGCGGGCCGAACCCGAACCGCGAGCGTGCCGTAACGCACGGTGTCCACGCGCGCGGTGCTCGAATCCGCGGCGCCGGCGATCGCGCTTGCGGCAACGACCGCGCAGAGCAGGAACGGAACGCGTGTTTTCAGACTCAAGGGAAACCTCTCGCAGCAGGCACCCGGGAAGGCAGGCAACTCATGTGCCACCCCGGGATGCGAGAGTCATGCAGTCTGGCGTGCGACGGCGTCCCCCTGGTAGGCCATAGCCGTCCGGGAAGCAGGACGAGATCGAAATCGATCGCGAGCGGTCCTCTTTATCGATTCATCGATCCCGCGAGCGGTCCTATTTCAGGTGTTTCCCGACGAGCTTGGTCATTTCGAACATGTTGACGGTCGACTTGCCGCCGAACACGACCGCCAGCTGGGCGTCGGCCTTGATCATCCGCTTGTTCTTGGCGTCCTGCAGGCCGTTCTTCTTGATGTAGGCCCACAGCCTCTTGGTGACCTCGGTACGCGGAATCGGCTTGGCGCCGACGACCTCGGCCAGCGACGGCGCTCGGCGTCACCGGCTTCATGAATGCGGCGTTCGGCTTTCTAGCGGGCTTCTTCTTTGCGGTCTTGGCCATCGAATCTCCTTGGCGAATCTTGCGCTCAGCCGGAGAGCGTAGCACAGGATCTGCGGAGATCATCGTGGAAATAACCACAAGCGCAAAGAAGTACGGGAGGAATAACTACTCGCGCGCGCCGGCCGCGAGCAGCGCGTTGACCACCGCCGCGTGCCCGCCACGTCGAGCCATGCCGATCGGCGTGCGCCACTCGCCTTCAGCCCGAGCGCCGCTGCCGTCGGCAAACACCCGCGCATTGACGTTCGCGCCGCGTTCGATCAGCAGCTTGACGACGGGGAGCTGCCCCCTGCCGCTCGCCTGAATCAGCGCGTTTTCGTCGCCAGGGACGACAAGCTCGATCTGGGCGCCACGATCGAGGAGCAACGTCACGATTTCCGCATGACCTTCGCGCGCCGCCGCAATGAGGGCACTGCCGTCGCCTTCAACGGCCAGGTTGGGATCGGCTCCGCGATCGAGCAGCAGGCGAACCGCCGACGTCCGTCCGGATGCGGATGCGGCGATCAGCGGGCTGCCGTCGCCGTCCAGCGCCGCGTTCACGTCGGCGCCGCTGTCCACCAGCTCCCGGATTCGGGTCAGATCGCCGCGTGCGGCCGCGCGGAAGAGCTCGCGGTCCTGCCGCCCGGGACGTTCAGTTTTCGTCCGGGCCTGGGACTGCCCGGATTCGACGACGGCAGCGCGCGCGGGCACGGCCACCGCCCGCATGGGCCCGATGCCGCTGACCACGACGAACACAGCCGTGACCGCGACAGCGAGAGATCGGTCTCCGGCACGCCGGCGCGACTGCGTCACATCCAGAAGCGCCGACACTCGCGCTGAGAGATCGCTCCGTCCCGCCATGGCCAGAACAGACGCCTCGGAATTCTTCATGCGTCGGGCCAGCTCGACGAGCTGTTCGGCATACGCTGCCCCGTCAGACGATCGGATCACCGCATCGTCGCACGCGCGCTCGGCCTCGAGCCGCAGTCGACGCCACGCCACCCACACCAGCGGGTTGAACCAGTAGAGCGCGCAGACCGCGCGTCCGACCAGTTGAGTCGCCCAATCGCCCCGCCGCACGTGTTCCAGCTCGTGGATGAACGCACGCCGGAGATCGGCTTCGTTCCATGCGGTCGCATCGAATGGCATCACAATCGTTGGATGCCGCAGGCCGCACGTGTACGGCGCCCCGCACTGTTCCTGCAGGACGATGTCGACAGGCCGGTCGAGGCCGGCATCATGCGCCAGCCTGCGGACGGCGTCCCGCATTGTCAGCCAGGGCAGGCCGCAGCGTCGATTGCGGGCGACGCGCACGAGGCCGCCGATGAAAGAGGCGAGCACCAGGGCCGCGCCTATGGCCCAGACGACGCGCAGTATTGAGGGCCACGCAGGAATCCACGGATCGATCGTCAGCGGCGACTGTACGACGGGTGCAGGGGCAGGACGTGCGCTCGTCTCGGACGGCAGCGCCTGCTGACGGCCTGAACGTCCATCGGTTACACGGATGATGGGCACCCCGATGTCCCTCGCGGGCATCAGCGCAATGGCCAGCGGAAGTGCGAACAGCACGCCGAAGGTCGATGACAGCACGAGGTGTCGCAGGGCGGCGGAGCATCGGTGCGCCATGCGTGCCACAATCAGCCCGGCCGCGAGTACCGCGGTCGTCTTGAGGACGATCGAGAGTTCCGTCATTGCCGTTTCCTTTCCTTGCGAACGCGTTCGATCTCCGAACGCAGCGCATCGAGCTCCTCATCGGTCCAGGTTTCCTGCCTGAGCAACGTCGTGACTGTCTCGCCCGGCGATCCGCTGAAGAAGACACGGACCAGCTGACGCAGCGCCGCGCGGCGCGCCGCCGGCCGCGGCGTCGTGGGCATGTAAACGTAGCGCAGACCTTCTTCGCGATGGCGCACGTAGCCCTTGCCTTCGAGGCGGACGAGCATCGCCCGGACGGCCGAATAGCTCGGCGGATCGGTGAGCCGCTGCCGAATGTTTTCGGCGGTCGCGCCGTTGTCCAGCGCGAAGATGGCGTCCATGATTTCGCGTTCCCGGCGGGTGAGTTTTTCTGGCGGTGGCACGGACGTCATCGGCTCTCCCGTTTGTCTGCTACGCCTGTAGCATAATGCTACCCCTGTAGCATGTCAAGCTCCCAACTGGAATGGATCTGGCAGAGGTTGCCGGTTCGCTGTGCCGAGGCGCATCATGCAGCCAGGAATTGGGAAAACGATGACGAACCTGTTACGGAGAGGCGCAAATCCGGACCCGCGGGTGGGGGTGGCGGTCGCCCTCCTGGCTGGGGCCGCCCTCTTCGGATGGCCGGTCGCGGCCGCGACGCAGGCTCAGCCGGCGGTGGACTGGGTCGCCGGCGGGCGCATCATCGTCCGCGCCGATCCCCGGAGCCAGCCCTCTCTGGTGCGCGCCGCCGCCTCGCTGAAACCGTTCGACGCCCCGCACCTCAGCACGATCGGCGTCACCTACACGGGGTTCACTCCTGAGGCGCAGGCGGCGTTTCAATACGCGGTGAATATCTGGGCCGCGCAGCTGACGTCACCGGTGGCGATTCAGATCGACGCGGAGTTCACCGCCCTCGGGCCGGGCGTGCTGGGTTCGGCTGGACCGTACCTCGTTCGAAATGCCACGGGACTCATGCCGAACACCTGGTATCCGGTGCCGATGGCGAATCGCATCGCCGGCCGGGACCTGCTGACCTCGCAGCCCGACATCAACGCGTCCTTCAGCAATTCGTTCAACTGGTATTACGGCACCGATGGTCACGCGCCGTCAGGGACGTATGATTTCGTGAGCGTCGTGCTCCACGAGCTCGGCCACGGGATGGGCGTCCTCGGCCTGATGAATTACACCGCCGGGGTCGGCACCTGGGGGAGCGGCGGCTTTCCTTCCATCTGGGACAGGTTCAGCGTGAACGGATCGGGACAGCTCCTCATCAGCGCGTTCCCCAACTCGTCCACGGCCCTGGGTGCTCAGCTGATCAGCAACAACTTGTACCTCGACGGCCCACAGACCCGGCTTGCCAATGGTGGGCAACCGGCGCGGCTCTACGCGCCAGCCACGTGGCGAGAGGGATCGAGCTACTCTCACCTCGACGAGGCGACGTACGGGGTTGGCAACCCGAACTCGCTGATGACGCCTTCGATTTCTTCCCGCGAGGCGATTCACGATCCGGGGCCGATCGTGCGCGGCATGCTGAGCGACATGGGCTGGACGGTCGTTTCCCAGACTCCGCCAAACGCGCCGGCGGGATTCCGGATTATCCGCTAATCGATCACGAGGCTTCGGCAGTGCGGCGGTCGTCTGAGCGGCCTGCGAGCGCGGCCAGGTCCTTCGCGAATCGGGTGTCCCCCTGCATCTGCAGGATCGCGGAGATTTGCTCGTCCAGCAGGACGGCGGCGGCCGGTCCTTCGAGCGTCGCGCGCTGGCTGTAGAGCTGACGAGCGCAGTCGAGGTTGTCCTTCAGCCGGGTCCGAAGCTCCTCGCCCTTCTTGCCCGCGTCGAGATCCGCGGCGTGCATCTCCTCGGCCTCCCGAAGCAGCAACGCGGCGTAGTCGCGAAGCTCGCTGAGCGTCTTCAGCTCGTGCGAGAGGCGCGTCAGCATGATGACGCCCTGACGGACCATGAGCTGCGCGAACCGCGCGGCAGAATCATGGACGGCGGTCGACGGCGGCAACTCGTAGCCGTCATCATCCGCGTAGATAACCGCCAGCGTTTCCCCCTGAAGCACGACCGGCAACACGACCGCGGCGCTGGGCGTACCGCTGAACGGCATCCCGCCGCCATCTTCGAGCTCGCTGCCCGCCAGCCGTTCGAGCTGGCCGGACGCGACCGCGCGCGTGAGCGGTGAATCGAGGCTGAGCGGGATCACCAGCTTCGTGACGTCGCTGTTCTGGTCGAGGCCGACCTGGTATTCGCCCTCGAGCCGGTTGCTCTTCACGCGGAACAGACCGACGCGTGAGAACTGGGTCGCGAGCTGGTTCACGAGCGCGGCCAGCAGGCCGCCGACGGTCGTCGTGCCGGCAATCTCGTCGACGCCGTTCAAGGCGGTATCCAGCATGGAGCCGAGACGCTCGACATGCCCGTTCAGCGAGTCGATCTCCCCCTGGACGTCGGCGCTGACTTCGGTCCGCTCTCGAAGGCTCGCTTCGCTGTCGCGTGCGGCCTCCAGCCGGGCCTGGAGCTGCCGGACGTTCTCTTCGTGCTTCGACTGGATGCGCTCGAGGGAGTGCACGCGCGCGCTGCTGGCTTTGAGCTGCGCCGCAATCGCATCCCGCTGCTCGTTGGCCGTCTTCAACTCGTTCTGGGCGGCGCTGAACTCCGACATCAGCCGGCCCTTCTCGGCCGCGCTGGCCTCGAGCTGAGCGCCCAGGCGCGAGTCCTCCGCGAGCGCGGAGTCGAGCGATGCGCGCACTTCTTCGAGCTCGGTCTCCACAGCCGCTCTCGCCTGCGACTCTTCCAGGCTGACGGCTTCGGCCGCCGCGCGGGCGGCCTCGAGCTGCTCCTGCGAGTCGCGGGCGGCGGCCAGATCGCCGCGCAGCGTCGAGTTCTCGGCGATCTCGCTTTCGAGCTGACCGCCCAGCCGCGCGGTGTCCTCGAACGCCGCGTCCAGGAGAGCGCGGGACTCCCGCAGCTCCTCCTCGGCCTTCGCCCTGGCTTCGGATTCGCTCCGGTAGTCCGCCTCGGCCTTCCGGTGTGACGCCTCGAGGTCCTTGTTCGTGTCGAGCGCCGCAATCAGGTCCCTCTCAGCCGTCTCGGCGCGCTCGCGCTCGTGCGTGAGATCGGTCCGCACCGTGTTCGCGGACGTTTCGGCCTCCTCGAGCGAGACCACCAGCCGGGCGTTCTGCGAGCGCTCGGACTCGAGCTCCGCGTTCGCGGCGTCGATGGCCGCCTGGCTCTCGTCGCGCACGCGCTGGACGGCAATCCGGACAGCGGCGCCAGCGGCCTTGTTCAGCCGCTTGACGAGCTCCTGTATCTCATCGGCGATTTCGGGCGTCGTCCCTTCCAGCGCCTGTGCGGTGGTGTCGAACGCCTCGCGCAGTGTGCGGAGCTGCTGGAGGGCGGTCTCCTGCTGGCTGGCCAGAAGCTTGTTGACCAGCGCGGAGGCTTCGTTGGCGGCGTAGTCCCGGAATTCCATCGTTGTGGTGTTTGGAGAACCTGCTTGCCCTGCAACGCAGGGACCGGCGGAAACCTGGGCAAATCCGTGAAATTCGAGCCAGCGCGTGAATCGGCGCTCACATTTCGGTATTCGCGGGCCCGATTCTGTAACCGCGCGGGTCGCTCAGTTCCTGAGGCGGGCGACGCGAGCGAGACGACCGAGGTCCGAGGGCCGCTCGATCGAGGCGAGCGTGGTCAGGTACGGCGCAGCCGTCCGCATCCCGAGCGCCGTCGGCTCGTAGCCCGGAGAGGTCAGGAGCGGGTTCAACCAGAAGATACCGGCTGCCCGGCGTCGAAGCTGGGCCATGGCGTCACGAAGGGCGTCGGGAGCGCCGACGTCGAGACCGTCGCTCACGATCATCACGATGGCATCCTTTTTCAGCAGGCGCTCCCCGAATCGCCTGACGAACACGGCCAGGCACGATCCGATGCTGGTGCCTCCGCCCCACGCACGACCGAGCGGGGCGAGTTCCCGGGGATCGCCGGCCGCAGCCCGGCGCACATCGCGCGTGATCCGTTTCAGCTCAGTCGAAAACGTGAAGACGTCCAGCGCACGCGTCACGCTCGCGAGGCCTACGGCGAGCTGCAGCGCCTTCTCTGCGTGTGCGCTCATCGACCGGCTGCCGTCGACCAGGATGACCACATGCGGGTGGCGCCTGGCTCGGGCGCGCCAGCGCGGGATCACGGGCTCGCCGCCGGTGTGAAGGCTGCTCCTCAACGTCCGGCGGAGATCGAAACGCTGGCCGTGCGCGGCCGGACGCCAGCGCCTCGACAGCCTGGCACGCAGCCGATCGAGAAACGCTCGTGCAGCGTCGCGCCATTCGTCGTCTGGCGGCATGAGCTGCGGGGGCGGCCCTTCGTCGTCGAGGGGGCTGTACGTCGCGCGGAGCAGCGTCGGGGCGTCCTCGTCCGCGACGTCCGCAGTTTCGAGCACCGATACGGGTGCGTCGCCGCGCCGATCCGACTCGCGCTCGCCGTCAGGGTTCGTTCGCGAGGCCGAATCGTTCCCGCCGGATCGCTCCTGACGCCGGACCGCGGGCGCGTTTTCATCGAGAGGCTCGAAGCCCGGATCCGGATGGAAGAACTCCCGGAACGCGCGATCGAAGATGCGGACGTTGTCGACGTTCCGGCTCAATACGGGGCGGAGCGCGTCACGAACTGCCCGCTCGTCGGCAATCGACACGACCTCGAGCGCGCGCGCCGCGTCCTGCAGCTCGCGGGGCCCCACGCGAAAACCATGGTGACGACGAAGGTGGTGGCAGAACGCCGCGAGGTTGGCCGGCAGGCTCGCGAAGGGGTACATCAGCGGCGCGGCGTGGACACCGAGCCGAGGCCGAAATCCGTCGTCAGGCTTCGTCCGCCAGGCTCGAGCGTCGGCTCGGCGTCGGACAGCACGCCATCGAGCGCGTCGCTCCGGGACGCGAGCACGCTCTGATCCTCGTACACCTTCAGAACGCACCCGAGGGTCTGCGCAACGGCCGCGCGGTCCAGATGGTCGCGATGAAGGCTGACGAGCGCCCGGGCCCAGTCGAGGCTCTCGGCGACGCCGGGTGTTTTCTGCAAGCGGCAGGCTCCGCAGGACCTGCATCGATCGCCCGATCTGATCGGCAAGCCGCTCGGACAGGCCCGGAATCCGCGCGTGCAGGATCGCGATCTCTTCGGCGAGCGTCGGATACGGCAGCCAGGTGAACAGGCAGCGCCGGCGCAGCGCATCCGACAGCTCACGCGTGCGGTTGCTGGTCAGGACGACGTGCGGTACGTGCCGCGCGCGGATCGTGCCCAGCTCGGGGATCGTGACCTGCCACTCGGCGAGCACCTCGAGCAGGAACGCCTCGAATGCTTCGTCCGCGCGGTCCACTTCGTCGATCAGCAGCACCGGCGACGTATCCTGCGTGATCGCCTCCAGCAGCGGCCGCTTGAGAAGAAACGGCTCGCCGAAGATCTGCGCTTCACGTTCCTCGAGGCTCGTCCCCTCCGTTTCCGTCATGCGGATACGGAGCATCTGGCGCGGATAGTTCCACTCGTACAGCGCCGTCAGCGCATCGAGCCCCTCGTAGCACTGCAGACGAATCAAGCGCGTCCCGAGCACGTCCGCGAGAACCTTGGCGCTCTCGGTCTTTCCGACGCCGGCGGGACCCTCGACGAGCAGCGGTTTTTCGAGCGCGAGGACGAGTTGCAGGGCCGTGGCGAACGCGTCGTTGACGATGAACGCGCGCTCCCGAAAACGTGTGCGGATGGCCTCGGCGTCGATCATGCCCGGGAGTGGAGGAACGCGTGGGGATCGGCGACGAACCGTGCGCGGCACTGCGCGCAGCAGAAGTAATACGACGTGCCCTCGACTTCGGCCGTGTGGCGAGCCGTGGCGACGTCCACGTCCATGCCGCAGACGGGATCGACGGCGGTCGCCGGCGGCGGCAGGTTCATGTCGACGGCGGCAGCGACCGGACGCGTCTGCACGATTTCCGCGAGAATCGACAGGGCTACTTCCGGCGCGGTGCGCGCCCCGAGATCGAGGCCGGCAGGGTTCCGGATGGCGTTCAGCGCCGCGGCTCCGACGCCGCGAGCCTCGAGATACGCACGCACCGTCGCGCCGCGCTTGCGGGATGCGACGAGCCCGACGTACGACACGCTGCGCTTCAGGACGACTTCGAGGGCATTCTTCGTCGTAGTGCCCCTGCGACGCGACGACAACGGCCGCATCCTGGCCGGCCTTCTCAATCAAAGACTCGAGCGTTTCGAGCGCGCCAATGCCAATGCCACTCGAGCGTGACTCCGACTGAAGATCGCGAAGCTCCTCCGTGGCGACGACGCGCACCACGTCGAAGTTCAGCAGGACCGCGCTCCTGGCCACCGCGTCGGCCACCGGCGTCGCACCGATGATGACGAGGCGGCGCGCCGGACCAAACGGCTCGACGTAAACATCGATGGCTCCCTCGGACACGCAGGTCATCGGGACGACCACGTGCTCGGGATCCGCCGCCTCGGACGGGACGGCGTCCGGGCGAATCGACACGAGTCGCGCGTTTCGTGTCGTGAGCGCGTCGAGCGCCTGGCGCCTGACGATCTCGCGCGAGCACGCGCCGCCGACGAACCCTTCCATCCGCCCGTCGGGAAAGACAATGGCACGATCGCCGAGGTGGGCCGAGACCGGCGCGCGCCGTGCGACAACGGTCGCAACGGCAAACCGCTGCCCGTCACGCGACAACTCCGCGACCTTGTCGAAGAACGTGCTCATGCGATTTGCCGGCGCTGGTCAGCTGCTCGCGAACGTTCACGAACGTCTGCGCTATGAGCTTCTGCGCCTGCGCATCGAGAACGCGACCGCCGACGGCCGCGATCGGGCCCCGCATCTCCGCCTCCCCGCTCCAGTTGAGCGTCGTCGCGGCCGGACCGCACCGCGACGAGCTCGGCCGTAGCCGTCAGATCCACGGCGCTGCCGAGCCCGCCGCCGGACACCTTGATTGTCATACGGCGCGCGGCCGGATCGGGACGCATTTCAGCCTTGAACTTGAACCGGCCACGCACGGGCCCAAGCCCGACGCTCACGACCGCTTCGAAGTGCGTAGGATCCTGAACGGTCAGTTCCACCACGTCCGGAAGGCAGCGACCGACTTTGTTCGGGTCGGTGATGAACGCCCAGACCGCGTCCACGCTCGGCAGGCACCTGCTCCTGTCCGGTGTATTGCAGCTTCACGGGTTCCCCCTGCGTCCGGCTAAAGCCGGACACTACGTGCCGCGCTTTTTCGCTTCGGCGTCGCGGATGGCCCGCCACACCTTGTCGCGTGTCAGCGGCATGTCGATGTGCCGAACGCCAAGCGGCGACAGCGCATCGATGACGGCGTTGACGAACGCCGCCGGACTCCCGACGTTCGGGCTCTCGCCGACACCCTTGGCGCCAATCGGATGATGCGGGCTCGGCGTGACGGTGTTCGCCGTCTCCCAGTGCGGCGTCTCGAGCGAGGTCGGCACCAGGTAGTCGGTGAAGTTCGTGTTCAGGTTGTTGCCCGAGCTGTCGTACTGAATCTCCTGCATGAAGGCAATCGCGAAGCCCTCGGTCAGTCCGCCGTGAATCTGGCCCTCGACTACGAGCGGGTTGATGACCACGCCGCAATCGTCGACCGCCAGGAACCGTCTTACCCCGACGTCACCGGTGTCGCGATCGACGTCGACAACGGCGATATAGGTGCCGTTGGGGAACGTCATGTTCGGCGGATCGTAGTAGTTCGTCGCCTCGAGCCCCGGTTCATTCGGCCCGGGATTCGTGTACGCCGCGAACGCGACTTCTTTCATCGTGACGCTCTTGGCGGGTACGCCCTTGACCTGGAACTTGTAGTCGACCCACTCGACGTCCGCTTCGCCGACTTCGAGCAGATGGGCGGCGATCTTCTTCGCCCGTTCGCGAACGCGCCGCGAGGCGATGGTGATGGCGGCGCCGGCGGTCGGCGTGCTGCGGCTCGCGTAGGTACCGAGCCCGTACGGCGCCGTATCGGTGTCGCCCTCCTCCACCATGATGTTCTGCGGATCGAGCCCCAGCTCTTCGGCGACGATCTGCGCCCACGTGGTCTCGTGCCCCTGGCCCTGGGATTTCGTGCCCGCGCGGACGATCCCCGCGCCCGTCGGGTGGATCCGCACTTCCGCGCTGTCGAACATCTTGATCCCGAGGATGTCGAAGTGCTTCGACGGCCCGGCGCCGACGACTTCGGTGAACGTCGACACGCCGATGCCCATCAGCTCCCCGCGCGCACGTTTGTCGGCCTGCTCCTTGAGAAGTTCTTTGTAGCCGATCTTCTCGAGCGCTTTGTCGAGGGTCTGATGGTAGTCGCCGCTGTCGTAGGTGAACCCGAGCGCAGACTTGTACGGAAACTGCTCCTTCTTGACGAAGTTCTTCCGCCGCAGCTCGACCGCGTCGATGCCCAGCTCGTCGGCGAGGACGTCCATCGCACGTTCGATCGCGTAGCTCGCTTCCGTCACGCGGAACGAACAGCGATAGGCGATGCCGCCCGGAGCCTTGTTCGTGAAGTACGCGTCCACCTCGGCGTGCGCGACCGGAAAGTCGTAGCTGCCGGTCACGACCCCGAAGAGTCCGGCCGGGTACTTGGTGGGATCGGCCGCCGCATCGAACGCACCGTGGTCAGCGGCGGTGGACACGCGGAGCGCCGTCAGCTTGCCGTCAGGCGTCGCGCCGAGCTCGACGTCCATGTGGTAGTCGCGCGCGAAGCCCGTGCTCGTCAGGTTCTCCGTGCGCGTTTCGATCCACTTCACCGGCCGTCCCAGCTTCAGTGCGCCGACGATGGCACACACGTATCCGGGATAGACGGGAACCTTGTTGCCGAACCCGCCGCCGATGTCCGGTGAAATCACGTGGATCCGATCTTCGGGAATCCCTGTGACGAGCGAGAGCGCGGTCCGATACACGTGCGGCGCCTGCGACGTCACGTGAAACTGCAGCCGGCCCATGGCGTCGAACATCGCGACACACCCGCACGGCTCGAGCGGCGCAGGGTGGCAGCGCTGGAACCACACGCGCTGCTTCACACGCTTCTGGCTGGCGTCGAGTGCTTTCGCCGTCCCGTCGCGGTCCCCGACTTCCCAGTGATAGATGTGGTTGGTCTTCTTCTCGCGATCCGGACGGAGGATGGTCTCATCCTTTTTTGCCGTGAACGGATCGGAGACGACCGGCAGCGGGTCGTAGTCGACCTGGACGGCCTCGGCGCCGTCCTCGGCGGCCGCGCGCGATTCGGCGAACACGGCGGCGACTTCCTGGTACTGGAAGAGCACCTTGCCGATCGCGAGCACCATCTGCTTGTCGAGGCCGTGGAACGTCGGCAGCCAGCCGAGCCCGGCGGCCTCCAGATCCTTGCCGGTGATGACGGCGACGACGCCCGGAATCTTCGTCGCCTCGCTGATGTCGATGTTCTTGATCGTGGCGTGCGGGTAGGGGCTGCGGACCACCGCCTGGTACAACATGCCTGGCAGCTTGAGATCGTCCACGTAGTTGCCCTTGCCCTGGATGAAGCGCGGATCTTCCTTCCGCTTCATCGCGACGCCGATCGCATGTCTGGGTTTCGCGTCGATGCTCATGGTCCCTCGCCTCTCACCGGGCCGACGCCGGCTGTCGCATGACTTCGGCGGCCTGCTGCACGGCCTTGACGATGTTCTGGTAGCCGGTGCACCGGCAGAGATTTCCGGCCAGACCCTCGCGAATATCGGCCTCGCTCGGATTCGGGTTGTGCTTGAGCAGCGCCACGGACGTCATCAGCATGCCGGGCGTGCAGAATCCGCACTGCAGCCCGTGTTTGTCCCAGAAGCCCTGCTGAAGAGGATGCAGCGCGCCACCCTGCGCGAGCCCCTCGACGGTCATGATCTCGTGGCCGTCGGCCTGCACCGCGAACATGTTGCAGGATTTGACCGCTTTCTCGCCGTCCATCAGGACAACGCAGCACCCGCAGTGGGAGGTGTCGCAGCCGACGTGCGTGCCCGTCAGCCCGCAGTCCTCGCGCAGGAAGTACGCGAGCAGCGTGCGCGGTTCGACGTCACGCTCGTAGCTGACGCCGTTGACCTTGACGTTGACCTTCATGCCTGCACCCCCAGACGAGACAGAGCCTGACGCAGGCCACGCGCGACGAGCACGCCGGCCAGGTGCTTCTTGTACTCGACGGTCCCGCGGAGATCCGCCTGCGGCGCGCTCTTGCGCGACGCGGCGTCGGCGGCCGCCCGAATGAGATCGCTCGACGGCTTCTGGCCGGTCAGCAGCTTCTCCGCCTCGTCCACGCGCACCGCGCAGGCGCCCGCGGCCGAGAGCGCAATCCCTGCCTCCCGGATCGTCCCGTCGGCGTTGAGTGACAACTGCGTCGCCGCAGCCGCCGTCGCGTAGTCGCCGACCTTGCGCTCGACCTTCTGATAGGAACCGGCGGAGCGGCCGTCGGGGATCGGAAAGCGGACGGACAGCGCCATCTCGCCTTCGGTGACGGCCGTCGTGAAGCTGTCGACGAGAAACTCGTCCATCTTGACGTCGCGCGTGCCCTGGCTGCCGCGGATCGTCACGACGGCTCGCGCGGCGAGCGCGACCGTGGTCCAGTCGCCGGACGGATCGTTATGACAGAGGCTGCCGACGACGGTGGCCATCTGTCGAACGACGGGATCGGCGACCACCCGGGACGCGTCGTGCAGGAGGCTCCAGCGTTGATCGCCAATCCACGTCGCGCGTTCGATGGAGACGTCCCGCGCGGTCGCGCCGAGCGTCAGCGCGCCGCCCTTGTCGTCCATGCGGACGTAGTCGAAGTCGGATACGGCGTTGATGTCGACGAGCACAGTCGGCCGCGCGAGGCGGAAGCGCATCGCCGGAATCAGACTCTGTCCGCCGGCGAGCACGCGCGCTCCGGACCCATGTTTCTGAAGCTGTGTGAAGGCTTCGTCTGCCGAACGGGCTCGAACGTAATCGAAGGCTGCGGGGAACACCGGATCGACCTCCTCTCGAGGTGGGGGCGCCATTCTACTATGCCGGACGTGACGGCCGTGCAATGATCGCGTCGATGATCACCGCCGTCGTACTCGCTGCCGGCGCGTCGACCCGCATGGGGAGCCACAAGCTCGTCCTGCCGCTCGGCGACGAGCCGATCGTCAGGCGGACCGTCCGTCAGGTCGCGGCCGCGGGATTCGACGACCTCCTCGTCGTCCTGGGCTTCGAGCACGAGAGCGTCCTCGCTGCGCTCGACGGCTGCGCGATCCGTCACGTCGTCAATCACGACTACGAGACCGGGATGGGCAGCTCGTTCCGCACGGCCATCGCGCAGCTCGGTGGCAGCGCCGCCGCGATGTTCGCGCTGGCGGACCAGCCGTTCGTGACCGCGGAGTACTACGGCCGCCTCCTCTCGACCTATCGCGAGCGCGGCGGGATCGTGAGCGTCCGCTACGGCGACGTGACGGCGCCGCCGCACCTGTTCGATGGGGAGTTCTTCCCCGAGCTCGCGCAGCTCGAACACGGGGCCCGGCCCGTCCTCCAGCGGCACCGCGATCGCATCACGGTGCTGCAGTTTCCTCCGGAACTGCTGCTCGACGTCGACACGCCGGAAGACTACGAACGCGCGTGCAGGCTGGCCGCAGCAAACCCGTGAATCGTCGTCTCGCGGCCGGTTAGAAACCCTCCTTCGAATCCACGCCGCATGGCGATGATCTCGCCCATGATCGACACGGCGATTTCCTCGGGCGTCTCCGCCCCCAGCGCCAGACCCACCGGGCTGCGCACGCGCTCGAGCGCGCGGGCGCCTGGACGCCAGCCCTGCTCGTCCAGCGCCGCCAGCAGCTTCCGGTAGCGCGTGCGCGGACCGAGCACGCCGACGTACGACGCGTCGGACATCAAGGCATACCGCAGGCTCTCCCAGTCACGCTCCAGATGGTGGTTCATCACGACGACGAAACTGCGGCGCGTCGAGCGGCACCTTCTCAGGGAAACGGCTGAAATGCGCCGCGATGAGGGTCATGCCGGGGAAGCGATCGGCGGTCAGAAACGCTTCGCGGACATCGACGACCGTCACCGCGAAGCCGAGCTCCCAGGCCCGTCGCGCGAGCGGTTCCGCGTCCTGACCCGCGCCGAAGATCACGAGGCTGGGGGGAGGCTCGCTGAACTCGAAGAAGACTTCGCTCGGGCCGAAGCGTTCGGCCCCTGCATGCGGGTAGGGCTCGCGCAGCCGCTGCAGCCCGCGTGAGGTCGCCTGCGCCTGCAGCGTGACGTCCGACAGCCCGCCGAGGATCTCGCCGTTCTCGTAAAGAAGGAGGCGTCCCGAGGCGCCCGTCAGCGCCGTGATGAGGGCGGCGCGCTGCGCCGCGTTCCTGGACGTCCAGCCACGCGCGAAACAACTCGTTGTCTTCGACGCGCTCGATCCGGATATCCACGGCCCCGCTGCAGCCGATGGCCAGGCCCCAGACCGAGTCCGCTTCGAGATCGTAGGACGCGACGATGGGGTCGCCGCTGGCGATGACGCGCGCAGCCGCCTCAGCCACGGTCGGCTCGAGGCAGCCGCCGGAGAGCAGGCACTCGTACGTGCCGTCCTCCCGCACGACAATCCGGGTGCCCTCACGTCGATAGGCGCTGCCGCGAACGCGAACCACCGTCGCAATCGCCGCGCGCTCGCCGGCCGCCTGGACGCGCCGGACAGCGTCGAGGATGCGCTCGGTTTCCCTCCGGTCCACGGATTAACGATGGCACAAATGCTGGGCGGTGGACAAATGGTGATGCCAGGTTGTCGGTTATCGGTTGTCGGTTGTCGGTTATCGGTTGTCGGTTCGTCGTCACTTCCCTGCTGACGGCGTGCTCGTCGATCGCTTCACCACGGTGACCGTGATCTGCGACGGATGCTGCTTCGAGTGATGGACGACGTTGTGCGCGACGACGCCCTTCACCTCGTCGTAGTTGTTGCCGCCCGTATTGAGGTTGCGATCGAAGCGCGGGAAGTTGCTGCTCGACACTTCGATCCGCAGCCGGTGCCCCGCTGCGAAGTAGTTGCTCGTCGTCAGCGGCTGCAGCGTGACTTTGTAGACCTTTCCGGCCTCGATCCAGACCGGCGGCTTCTCGTAGCTCTCGCGATAGCGCATGCGCTGGATCGATTCGTCCAGGTTGAACGCACGACCATCCGGATAGACGTCGAGCACCTTCACGGTGAAGTCGGTGTCCTTGACGTCCGACGAGACGTAGAGCGTCGGCTCGATTGGCCCGCTGATCTCCACGCCTTCCTTGAACGGTTCCGAGGTGTAGACGAGGATGTCGGGGCGCGCCTCCATCTTGCGCTGATCGAACGAGCCGGCGGTGATCGCCGTGCCCGTGCAGCAGACGTTGCCGCCGTAGGAGGTCACCGGGTTCGCCGGGTCGTAGGTGAACGAGTCGGGGGAGTCCGTGGCGGACGGCGCGGTCGTCAGCGCTCCGTCGCCGTTGAGCGAGTTGGCTTTCCCGCCGCTCGTCAGGTAGAACGTCATCGGCTGCGCGCCGCGCGGGGGCCAGGTCTCCGACGTCTGCCACTTGTTGATGCCCATGGTGAAGTAGGTGACCTTCGCCTGCGCCTCGAGCACGGGGCTGTTCTCGCCCTTCACGAAGCGATCGAAGAAGCCATAGACCAGGTCGTTGTAGTTCAGCCGGGCGTCGCCCATGCTGCGCTCCCCCACGATCGTGTTTTCGGAGGCGCGCGTGTACGCAGCAGTGCGCGACCGGCGCGATGACCGCCCACTGCTGGTTCGCCGCACCGCCCTTCGCGGTCTTGCGCACGTGGTTGAACAGCGCGAGGTTGGGACCGACCGATACGTCGTACCAGGACATGAACCACAGGCCGGGCACGTTCAGCGGCATGTCGTCGTGGAAGAGCCCGCCTTTGTACCAGGCCGGATCGTTGGGAGCGCGCTGGATCATGCGGCCACCGGTGTCCACCGGCATGGCGTCCGCGAAGATGCCGCGCGGACCGTCCACGGCCTTGATGATGTCCTGCACGGGGAGATGCCACAGCGCCTTGGACCAGTCGACCGCCGGCAGCTGCTGCGCGAGATCGAACGACTTCGACACGCGGATCAGATCTTCCTGCGTCGTGTTCGGCGGGAACATCGGCCGGACCTGGTTCTGCTGGCCGTAGATCCAGGTGATGAACAGCATCTGGACCGCGCCGCCGCGATACCAGTTGCCCTGCTCGAAGTACGGGCGCACGCGCCCGACGCCGGCGCCAAACCCCTGGACGTTCATCGCGGCGTAGGCCGGATGCTCCGTGGCCGCGACGCCCATCTGATACTCCGCCGTCGACGAACAGCCGGTCGTCCCGACTTTGCCGTTCGACCAGGACTGCTTCGAGAGCCACGCGAGCGCGTCGTGGCCGTCAGTACGCGGCGGTCCGAGGATGTCGTAGTTGCCCTCGGAGAAGAAGTGTCCGCGCTCGTTCTGCACGACGTAGGCATACCCGCGCTTGACGGCGGTCAGCGCGGCCGTCATGTCGCTCGGGACCCGGTTGCGGACGTCCCAGTAGTTGAAGTTGTACGGCGTGCGCACCCAGATCGTCGGCACCTTCTTCGAGGTGTCCTTCGGTCGATAGATGTCGGTGGCGAGCCGGACGCCGTCGCGCATCGGCATCATGACCTTGCGCTCGACGATCGCAATCGACTGCAGCTCTTTCTCGGTCTCCCAGCGCTGCGACTGCTGTTCCGGCGTCATCGTCCCGCCCCGCTGAGCGAACGCGATGGCCGTGGCGCCGGCGAGCGCGACGAGGGTGGCTACGACGCTGCGCCGATTGGACGTCTCCATGCTGGTGCTCCTTCTCTAGTCCGAGGGGCTTCGCCCCTCGGACTCCCCGACACGCTCTCTCGCGCGCCGCTTCGCCGGCGCGCTCCGGTCGCGTGGCTCGCTCGCCATGCTCGCTCGCGCCGTGGAACGAGCGGCAGGTTCATGAGACAGCTACCAGATGCCGAGCATTCTGCCTGAACCGCTGACGGAAGACCAGAGCCGCGGATCACACGGACATCACGGATCGGAATGGTGAGACTACTCCCGCAGGTGAAGGGAAACGGCGGCACCACGATCCGGACGCCGACCTGGAATCCGCTCCTGGCGCGAAACCGCGTCATGGTCCCTTCGGCAATCTTGTGGAGCACCTCCGAGATCGGCGTGATCAACCCTTCCTGCTGGATGCTGATCGTGGGATAGCCGAACCGCGACGTGAACTCCAGCGGATAGATCCCGTTGCTGTTGACGATGCAGTTGACTTGACGAACGCTATCGCGTCGTCGAACGACGTGAAGTTCTCCTGCGGGATGATCGAGACACCGGCGTTCTTCAGCTCGCTCTGCCCGAAGCCGCGATCGTCCTCCAGCCGACGTTGTAAGGGGTGCCGCCGACCACGAGCTTGCCGGCCTTGCGCAGGCGATCGGCGTGCGTCCCCTGCCCCAGCACGTCGTCGAACACTACGACGTCGGCCCAGTCGACGTCCGCTTCCCAGTTGTCGCTCTTGGGCACGAAGCCGTCGGCGATCTCCTTTTCAGCGGGATCGTTGATGTAGAACCTGACGTCGTGGCCTTCTTTGACGACCTCCCAGGCGGTATCCGCGATGAGGCCATCGAGCGAAACGAACAGGTACTTCATGACGTGCGCGCGATCGGGCTAGCGCTTCTTCGACGACGACACGTCGGGCACGTTCTCGCCGAGCGCGGTGGCGAGATCCACCTGGTGTTCCTGCTCCTGTCGCAGGATCTCGCGGATGTCCTCGGCGATCGCGTATTCGTGGAGCGCTTCGCAGTCGCGGACGCGCTCGCGATAGTTGCGGACGGTGTCGTTCTCGTTCTGCAGGTCGGCGCGGAGCATTTCCCTGGCGTCCTCGGACAGTGTGACGGGCAGCGCGGTGGCCGTCGGCATTCCGCCCAGGTAGTCGATATGCTTGGCGATCTTCAGCGCATGCTGCAGCTCCTCGCCGGCGTGGACCTCCAGTTCAGCCGCGATGTTCATGTACTCGGCGCCCTTCAGGACCTGTGAATAGACGACGTACGCGATGATGGCCTGATACTCGCGCGCGAGGTCCTCGTTGAGTCGCTTGATCAGCTGCTGGCGTGTCATGGCTTTCGGCATCGGACTGACTCCTTCCCGTCACGTGAACGCTCCGCGCATCGTACTCCATCAATGCGCGGGTCGCTCGGGCACACCACTTGCTTCGTTCACGCGTGCCATGCGCTCTACTTCCTCCAAGCTCGTCCGCTACGCCGTCGTCGGCCTGGGCCACATCGCGCAGAACGCGGTCCTTCCGGCGTTCGCGCACGCGCGGCGCAACTCGCGGCTCGCGGCGCTCGTCAGCGATGATCCTCGCAAGCTGAAAGCCCTCGTCGAAGAAGTACCGGGTGAAAAACACCTTACTCGTACAGTCGGTTCGAGGAGTGCCTGGAGCAGGTCGATGCGGTGTATATCGCCCTGCCGAACTCCATGCACGCGGAGTTCACGATTCGCGCCGCAAATGCAGGTGTGCACGTGCTTTGCGAGAAGCCGCTGGCCGTCACCGCCGACGAGTGCCAGCAGATGATCGACGCGTGCCGGGAGGCCGGCGTCAAGCTGATGACGGCGTACCGCCTGCATTTCGAGCCGGTCAACCTGAAAGCGATCGATCTGGTCCGTCAGGGCCGCCTGGGCGAGCCCAAGTACTTCAACTCGTCGTTCTCGATGCGGGTGCGGCCGGGCGACATCCGCACTCGGCGCGATACCGGTGGAGGAACGCTCTACGACATCGGCGTGTATTGCATCAATGCGGCCCGCTATCTGTTTCGGGCTGAGCCGATGGAGGTCATGGCGATCTCGGTCAACAGCGTCCCTGAAACGCTCGGTGAGATTGACGAGTCCACGGGTGCCCTGCTGCGGTTCGAGGGCGAGAAGGTCGCGTCATTCGTGACGAGCTTCAACGCGGCCGACGTTGCAACCTACACGATCGTCGGGACCAAGGGCCGCCTCGACGTCGACCCGGCCTACGAGTATGCCGAGGGGCTTGCGTACACGCTCACCGTGAATGGCAAAACGACGCGGAAGCGGGTCGGTCGAAGCGGGATCAGTTCGCAGCGGAACTGCTCTACTTCTCCGACTGCATCCTCAGGAATCGCACGCCCGAGCCGTCGGGTGAGGAAGGCCTGCAGGACGTGCGTATCGTGCAGGCCCTCTACGAGTCGGCGGAGACCGGCAAGGCGGTGCAGATTCCCCCGTTCGAACGGTCGCAGCGGCCGGACGGGCGCCAGCGCATCGAACGACCGCCCGTGAGGGAGCCCGACCTCATCGGCGTGAAGAGCCCGAGCAGGTAAGGGTCAGATCTTGTAGACCCCTCTTACTTCTGTTGCGGTTTCAGTTGGGCTCCGGTCAACTGGCGATGGCCGCGAGCGTCGTCTGCGCGGCATTCAGCCCGAGACGGAAGTCCTTGTCGGTGAACGTCGTGAACACGTCCGTGGGCTGATGCCAGTGCGGATCCCAGCCGAAGCCGATGTGATCCCGCCGCTCGTTCTCGCGCATGCTGATCGCCGGTACGTCGTCCTGGAACGGCACGGAATCAGTACTCTGCATGTATTTCCCGACGTTGGCGGGATAGTCGGTGGCATAGCGGAAGTTGGCTTCCTTGAAGAGCCATGCCAGCTTCTGCGACTCTGACGCCATCTTGGAGTTTTCCTGGAATTCGATGTTGACGTCGGCTTCGCGGCGCTGTTCCGCATTCAGTTTGCCGTCCGGACCCGGCATACCGTGGTCGAACATCATCATGTCGTGCTGAACCATGCCGAGCCATTTCGGTTCGGGGAATTTTCCGGATCCGGGCGGATCTCCTTTCCCTGCAGCGGCCGGCGCTGCTCGACGTACGCGCGGCTGCCGCGCAACCCGCCTTCTTCGCCGTTCCAGAGCGCGAAGCGAATCGACCGCTCGGTCTCGACTTCCGGTGAGTTGAAGATGCGCGCGAGCTCCATCACGATCGCCGTGCCCGAACCATCGTCATTCGCCGCCTGGCCGTAGCCGATGCCGTCCATGTGGGCGCCGATGATGTACATCTCGCCGGGGATCTTCGAGCCGATCTTCGTGCAGTAGACCTCTTCACGCGGTTCGGGCAGCACCGGACCCATGTTCAGCTCGCGGAGCTTCACGTCCGGCTGCGCGTTGGGATCGTTGTTGACCCCGGTCCGGCCGCCGAAGCCTTTTCCGCCGGCGCCGCGTCGAACCGGATCGTCCGGCGTGCCCGCCGGAACGCGCGCGGGATCGCCACCGCGACCTGCGCCGCCTCGTCCTGCGCCACCCCCTCGATTTCCGCCGCCGCCGGTTCCGCGCGCCACGACCTCGTACTTGATGCGCTCGGTATTCGTACAGCCGTAACTCTTCAGTTGCGCTTCGATCCAGTCGACCGCTTTCCGGTTACGTTCGGTCCCTTCGCGGCGATCGCCGAACTGCGTCAGTCCTTTTATCGTGGCCTTGTATTTCTCGAGGTCGAGGCGAGAGACGAGCATCCGAACCGGATCGTCCGCCGCCCGTGCCGCTGGCTGCGGCGGCTGCGGCTCCTGCCGCGCGGCGACGATGCTGAGTGAGCCCACGACGAGCGCCGTGGCAAGGACAGTCCTGCGGCCAAGTAGCATCACGTTCCCCCTGGCCGCGTAGTGTAACGTGTCCGTAGACAGGAGAAACGGAGAAGGGAGGAAAAAACAACAGGAGAAAGGGAGAAAGGGAGAACCCTTGATCAAAAAGCCTTTGATCAAAGGCCTCCCTTACTCCCTTCCTCCTGTAGGTTTTCTCCTTTCTCCTGTAGGTTTTCTCCCTTTCTCAGCGGGCGGTCACCCGCACCGCCACCCGTCGATTCTTCGCACGGCCGTCGGTCGTCGCGTTGTCTGCGATCGGGTGCTGGTCGCCGTACCCTTCAGCCTCGATCCGATCGCTGCCCACGCCCTGGTTGCGCAGCTCGGCCATCACGCTCTCCGCGCGAGCCTGCGACAGCCGCAGGTTGGCCCCCGGGTCGCCGGAATTGTCCGTGTAGCCGCCGATCTTCACGCGGACCGGAGGGTAGGCCTTGATGATCGCCGCGATGTTGGACAGCTGCTCGCGCGAATCGGCTCGTAGATTCGCGGAATCGGTTTCGAAGTTGATCCGATCGAATTCGAACCAGCTGTCGCGGTCGACGGGGCGAGCGCTCTCGATGAACTCGAGCAGCCTGGTCTCGGTGCTGGCGGCCGGGAAGCGCAGGCTCGTGCCGTCCGGCAGCGCGCGCGACAGGTAGCCGGTTGTGCCGATCGCGCCAGGCGTGGCGCCACGATCGATCCCGCGATCCGTTCGCGCGAACAGCGCATATAGCGCCCCGAGCGCGAGCAGCCCGAAGATCGCCGCCGCGATCCAGGTTCCTGTCGACTTGACGGGCGCCGCCACGGCTGTCGCCGCGCGATCCGCCGTTTCCCAACCCGCTGCCGCTTTCCCGCCCACCCTCGCGGCGTCGTCGACGAGGCCGGTGCCGGCGGACAGGAGGCTCGAGAGACTTGCCGGTAACATGGCGGCCAGCGGCGCGCGCTCGGCGGCCAGCCGCCTGCCGAAGGCCACCGGATCGAGGTTCTCCCGCCTCACGAGGCGGCTCAGATACCCGAGGACGGTCGGCAGTGCGAGCGCGAGAAGCGACGAGGCGGTGGTCGACTTGATGCCCGCGGCGCTTGCGATCGCGCTCGAGATGTTCTGGGTGTTCTTCCCGAACAGCAGAGAGCGAAGCCTGGCGAACGGGCCGGCCTCTTCCACCGCGGGGATCGCGCGGGTGAAGACCTTGTCGGGCTCGTCGAGGAGGGCCACTTCCGCGGGCGCGTCGCGGACGATGTTGAACAGATCGCGCGTGAACTGCGGGTCGGCCGCGCGCGTGACGAGGGGCGCCATCACGGCCGCGACGGCCGCCGTCAGTCCCTTGTTGATGGCGGAACCGGACTCGCCGTACAACTCGCCCGCTCTTGCGAGCACTGAGGGGCCGAGGGATCGAGTGAGCGTTTCAAGAATCGAGGCAGACATGAAGGTTGGCTCCTGCCCGGGGGTGGTGGAACGGCTTCCCCCAAAGCTGTCGTTGATCAAACGCGGTACCGCATGACCTGCCTGTAAAATCGCGTCGATCGACCAACCTCGGCGGTAATTACCGCGCGATATCGTGAGGCTGACACGCCCAGTCGCGGAGGGGCCGAATCCTCTACAATGCCCCTGACGCGCGAAGCCCAGCCGATGGACCGGCGCCTGATGCGGCAACCTGCCGTTCGCGAAGGAGCGGACTGATGCGACGACCCAGGCCAGAGACACGCAGACTCGTGATCGCCTTCGCTGCCGCGCTCGTCGCACTGATCGGATCGTTCGCGATGGTCCGCGCACAGCAGAGCCAGCCGGCTGACGCGCCCAAGCCGATGCTGCCCGTGGCCGCAAGCTCGGTGGCCACACACCCTGAGCTCTACCTGGGGGAGACCGTGTCCATGATGGGCACAGTCGATCAGAGCTTCTCGCGATCCATCTTCTCGATCGATCAGGACAAGACCAAATCGACCGGCAACGATGTCCTCGTGCTGGCGCCGACGCTCAACGGCGCCGTGGTTCCCAACACCTACGTCACCGTGGTCGGCCAGGTCATGCGGTTCGATCCCGTGGAGATTGCCGGCAAGATGAAAGAGTTCACGCTGGACCTCACCCCCGAGGTCGTCGCGAAGTACGCGGCCGGCCCGCCGTGCTCGCGACCGCCGTCATCAATTCTGGCCTGGTCGATCTGGCCAAGCGCCTGCCCACGCCGATGACGCCCGAGGAAGAAGCGTTCGACAAGGTCATGAAGCGGGTCGGCCCAGCCTTCACCGCATTGCGGCAGGCCGTTGCGGCGACGACCGCCGAGACGGCGAAGGAACCCACCGGCGTGCTGAAGCAGGCCTTTGCCGAAGTCGAGACGTTCTGGAAGTCACGAGCGAAGACGGACGCGATCGGCTGGACGCAGGACGCGCGAAAGCAGGTCGAATCGATCGAGCGCGGCGCCGGGAGCGGAGACTGGGAAACGGTCAAGGCTGCGTCAACGAGCCTTGGACTGGCGTGCCAGAACTGCCACGCGGCGTATCGCGAGCGGTTCGACGACGGGACCTACCGAATCAAGGCGGGAACCGTAAAGTAATGTCGCGCATGCGTTCGATTCCATCGGTCCTGACGTGGCTCTGGCTCGCGAGCGTCGCGCTGGGCGCGGCCGACTGGCCGCACTGGCGGGGCCCCGGTGCGAGCGGCGTGTCGCCGGATGACGTCCTCCCGACGCGGTGGAGCGCTGCAGAGCAGGTCGCGTGGAAGGCGCCAGTCGCGGGAGCGGGCATCTCCACGCCGATCGTGAGCGGCGATCTGGTCTTCGTGACGTCTCAAGTCGGCTCCGGCGTGCGGCGGCCGGGCAACCATCCCCGGCTCGTCCAGGGCGCTGACGCGGCGACGCAGGGTGAGCGGGCGCTCGACACCGGGCGCGCGACCGATCCTTCGAAAACCGTGTTCGTGGTCGAGGCGTTCGGACGACGCGATGGCGCACGGCGCTGGGAGCATCGGACGGAAGCGGAGGGGTCGCTCACGCCGGTTCACGACAAGCACAACCTCGCCTCGCCGAGCCCCGTCACCGACGGCACGCTGGTGTTCGCGTGGTTCGGCACCGGTCAGCTGCTCGCGCTCGATCGGAAGGGCGCGGTGGTCTGGCAGCGCCACCTGGGCAAGGAGATCGGCCCCTTCGACATTCAGTGGGGACATGCCAGCTCGCCCGTGCTCTTCAACGACCTGCTGATTCTGCTGTGCGATCAACCGTCGGGCTCGTACCTGATCGGCCTCGACAAGGCCACCGGCAAGCAGCGCTGGAAAGCGGATCGCGGGCAGGGGCGTTCCTCCTACAGCACACCGCTCGTCGTCGAGGGCGCGTTCGGCACGGAGCTGATCGTCAACTCCAGCGAGCGTCTCGACGCGTACGATCCGCGAACCGGCGCGCTGCTGTGGCACGTCGGCGAGTCGAACAGGTTTCCGATTCCGTCCCCTGTGTTTCACGACGGCGTCATCTACGCGAGCCGCGGCTATCGCAGCGGACCGTATATGGCTCTCAAGCCCGGCGGACGCGGCGACATCACGGCGACCCACGTCCGCTGGATCGTCCCGACGGGCGCGCCCTACGTGTCGTCACTGCTCTACTACGACGGCGCGGTCTACATGGCGAACGACGTCGGCGTGTTGACGGCCGTCAACGCCGCGACCGGAGAGCGGCTCTGGCAGGAGCGGGTCGACGGGGTCTTCTCGGCGTCGCCCGTGGCCGGCGGTGGTCACGTGTATTTCGTGAGCGAGAACGGTGAGACGGTCGTGATCAAAGCCGGCCGGACGCCGCAGATCGTCGCGCGCAACGCGATCGGCGAGCGATCCGTCGCGTCGCCGGCGCTCTCCAACGGGCAGATATTCCTCCGGACCGATGCGCACGTCATCTGCATCGGCCGCGCGCGCTCAGCCGCCGCTCTGACGCTCGATCGCTTTCTTCGCAGCCTTGAGGCCGGCGTCCATGCCGTCCCGCGCGCCGCTCCGTACTTTTCCACGGATGATCCGCCCGACGAAGCCGCTCAGCCCGTCGGAGCGGCTGCGGTTGACGTTCACGAACCAGAACCCGGGTCCACGCGCCGGATCGGGCACGAGGACGCGCAGCTCGAGCGCGGTCCAGAAATAGTGACTTGCGTAAATCTGCTTCGACGCCACGACGGTGCCCGAGGGGTGCTCCTGGATGGCGACGTGATTGATGCGGATGGTGGGCTTCAGGCCGAACTGCGCCTCCTGCCAGTAGAAAAACGACGTCGTGCCGGGTATCACCGCCTTCGGGTACTCGAGGAGGAACCGCTTCATGTCGGGCACGAACTCGGACAGCCCGGGCGCGCTGTCGATCATCGCGCGGAACTCCTGCGCGACGAACGTCGGGCGGTCGGCATCGCGGAAGACCGCCAGCCGATCGTTGCCGCCCTCGCGGTAGGCGGTGACGTACTCGACCGCCAGCTGACGGGCCAGCGCTTCCACATCCGCCTTGGCCGTCGGCTTCGACCAGTCGATCTGCTTGCGAACACGTTCGAGCGCCTGATGACTGAGCTTGATCTCGCAACTGCCCACGCGGCAGGCCTTGAGGTCCGCCACGTCGTCTGCAGGCAGTACCAGCGCGGCGAAGTCCTCGACGCGTGCGGGCTCGCTGATGCGTTTCGTGACCCGGAATCCGCCGCCGCGCTCGAACTGCTCGATGTCGTTCAGCGCGGCGACATAGCGGGCCGGCGGCGCCGCGATCCAGATGGCGCCGAAGACGGCGACCTCCTTCGAAGGGTCGGTCTCGAGCAGCCGGGTGACCGGCGCTCCAGCGAGCAGTTGTGTGCGCTCGTCGGCCGTGAGCCGGATGCTGTTCGTCAGGTACTGGTCGAGCCTTGGCGGAAATGCGGACCGCGCGCTGGCGGCCGACCGGTTGTGAATCGACAGCGCCAGCAGGGCCACGGCGATCGCCAGGCTCCAGCGCTTCAGGTCCACCATGGCCAGCATGGCTGTCGTATCGGCCGAACGCGCGCCGGAATTCAATCCCCGGATCCGGCCGTTCCAGGGATGCTCATGATGCTCATGGCAGGTTCAGACGCCGCAGAAGGTCCCGAAAGCGGGGGTCTCCGCGGACCGGATCGAACACTGGCTCCGTCTTCAGCACGCACAACAACCAGTCGCGTTCCCGGTACGCCGCTTCGAGCGAGTCGATGGCGCGCCCACTCGCCGAGCCCCGCGTACGCGAGCGCGAACGAGAAGGGCGAGACGTGTTGTGTCCGGGCGACGACCTCGAGCGAGCGCAGGATGGCGCGAGCGCGATCGACCCGGCCCGCCCGGCCATAGGCGAGCGCGAGCTGCGCCATCATTTCGGAGTTCTGGCCCGAGACGGCGGCGCTCTTCTCGAGCGCGGCGATGGCTTCGTCATGCCTGTTCGACATCGAGAGCGCGAGTCCTCTTGGCAGGTACGCAAGCGGATGATTTGGATCCAGCTCGATGGCATGCTGCAGCTCGGCCACTGCCTCGTCATAACGCCGAGATCGGTACAGCACCAGGCCGACGAGCGAATTGGACACAATCGAGAGCGGATCCAGGCGCCGGGCCAGCCGCGCCTCGGCAATCGCCTCTTCGAAGCGTCCGACGTACAACAGGTACTCTGCGTACAGCTTGTGCGGCGTACGCGAAGTTCGGATTCAGCTCGACCGCGCGACGGACTTCACGTTCTGCTCCACGCCAGTCCCACTCGTACTCGGCGAGGATGACCCCCAGTTCCGCGTGCGCTGGTGCGTACCCGATCGTCGATCTGCAAGGCTTTCTGCACCGCCGCCCTCGCGAGCGGCATGCTGTCTTTTGCCGGCGTCCCGGCATAGGTCACGGCCAGCATGTGCGACTCGGCGAGGCCGACGTACGCCGGCGTGTAGCTCGACTCGATCGAAAGTGCGCGCTCGAAGTGGCTCCTGGCGGCGCGGACAGCCTCTGCCGTGCGGCGTTCGAGAAAGTAGCGGCCCCGCAGAACCGCCTCGCGGGCCTCCCAGTTCACGGGTCTGCTCTCGGGCTGCTGGTCGTCCGCGCCAGGCAGGCGAAGATGAATCTCACCCAGGATCGTCCGTGCGATTTCAGTCTGCAGCGGCAGCACCTCGTCCAGCCGCTCGTCGTAACTACGGGCCCAGAGCTGGGTCTCGTCGCTCGCCCGAATGAGCTGCGCGCTGATTCGCACGCGGTCACCAGAGCGCCGGACGCTGCCTCCCAGCACGTACTCCACACCCAGCTCCCGACTGATCTCGCGCGCGGACTTGGCCGTGCCCTTGTACCCATCACCGACGTCCGTGCGATGACGCCCAGACGGTCGGGATCGAACTGACCGAGCTCCGTGATCATCTCCTCGGTCAGGCCGTCGCTGAAGTACTCCTGATCCGGATCCCCGAGAGGTTCTCGAACGGCAGGACGGCCATCATCACGCGCGCGGCGGGGGCGCTGGATACCCGCTCCAGAGCCACACGCCCGCGATCGCGGCAACCAGGATGGTCAGCCCAATGACGATCGGCGCCCACCGGCGGCGCGCCGGCGCGGACGGCAGTGGAACTGCGGACGCCGGAGCGGCGCCGTGTGCCGGATCTCCCGGCTCGATGGAGCCGACGAACCGGTAGCCGTGGCGTGGAATCGTTTCGATATAGCTGGGGTGGTCGGCCGAATCGCTCAGCGCTGTCCGCAGCTTGTTGATCGCGGCATTCAGCCCGTGCTCGAAGTCGACGAACGTCTCGGCCCCCCAGACTCTGGCGCGTAGTTCTTCACGTGTGACCAGCTCGCCGGGCCGCTCCAGCAGGATGCCCAGGATCTGGATCGGCTGACCTTGAAGCCGGATCCTAACGCCATGCCTGCTCAATTGACCCGTGCCAAGGTCGACGAGGAAGGGGCCGAAGCGAACCACTTCGGAGTGCGGCATATCGCCCCGTTCTCTGGGGTGAAAACCGCGCCCATTCTACATGCGATCGCAGGAGGTCCTCGGGGGTATGCGCCCGAACGGCCATGGTTTCAACCACTTTGCTGATGAGGTGCGAAGGACATACAAATGACTCGACGCGCATTGTGCAATCCGCCGGTCATGGGCAGATTCATCGCGGGTGCCGGACGTCCGCGGAAAAGAAACCGGATTGAATCACATGTCGCGTGCAAACGAAGCCCGGGTATTGCTGGAAGAGCAACTGAGGCGGTGCGAGGCGGAAATCGCACGCCTGCGCGTCGAGAATGACCTCCTGCGCCGGTCATCTCAGGCGTTCGGCGATCTGGCCGAACGGCTGAACGACGCGCTTCGCACCGCAACCCAGTCCCCGCAGAGCAAACGGCCGCCGTCGGCCGCCTGACGGCCTTGCCACTCGAGGCGTCCTGGAGGTTCGCGTGAAAACCAGCCCGCTCGCTCCCTGTCTCGTGACGATCGCAGTATTCGTGGGGCTGTTCGACGCGCCCCGCAACGAGCCCCGCGCCGCAGCCCCGGCAGCGGTCCGCCTGCGGTCGGCGCTCGTGCGGCACGACACGTCGCCACCGTTGCGAGATCTCGTCAAGACGTCCGGATCTCCTGCAGCGAACGCGGTCGGCGCCCTGCCGGCGAGGTCGGCGATCATGCGCCGACGCGCGACGGGCCTGACACTTGACCAGAACTTTGCGGGAATGACGGCGCCCGGCGGGCCGATTCCCAACGTGCCTGCCTCCGACACAACCGGCGCGGCGGGTCCGAACCACTACATGCAGGCGGTGAACTTCAGCGCGGCCATCTACGACAAGACCGGCACTCTGGTCCTCGGGCCGTTTGGCACAGGCCAGTTCTTCACCGGGTTTCCACCGTGCGGCGGGGGATGGAGCGACGTGGTCGTGCTCTACGACCATGCGGCCCAGCGCTTCATCGTGAGCCGGTTCGCACCTCAGGACACGACAGTCAATCCGGCGATCGACTGGTTCCAGTGTTTTGCCGTGTCGCAGACCAGCGATCCCACGGGTCCGTATCTTCCGGTACGCGTTCTCGATACTGGACCCCGTCGAGTTCAACGACTACCCGAAGTTCGGCATCTGGCCGGACGCGTATTACCTGACGGCCGATCGGGACAGGATCTTTCCCGGCAAGGGGGTGTTCGTGGCCGCGTTCGAGCGTGCCCCGATGCTGATCAACCAGACCGCCCAGAGCTTCGTGATGAAAATTGACAACGGCGGCTTCCGGGCCGGCATGCTGCCGGCCGACTGGGACGGCCGGACGGCTCCACCCTCCGGCTCGCCGAATTACTTCGTGCGGACGCTCGATTCCAACATCGGGTGGCCAACGTCGGTGCTCGAGGTCTGGGCGTTCCAGGTGGACTGGCCGAACGGGACCGGTTCGTTCACGCTCAGAGATTCGTTGACGCCGGCTGCCTTTGACACGTCGCTGTGCGGTCTCAACAACCAGAGCTGCGTTCCGCAACCGGGCACGACGCAGGGACTGGATCCTCAGGCGGTCGGCCGGCCCATGATGCGGCTGGCCTATCGGAATTTCGGCGACCACGAGGCGCTCACCTTCAATCACGCGGTGGACGCGGGCGATTTCGCGGATCATTCCGCGATCCGCTGGTACGAGCTCCGGAAGACCGGCAATAACCCGTGGTCCTTCTTCCAGCAGAGCACCTTCTCGCCCGACAGCGATCACCGTTTCATGGGCAGCATCGCTTTCGACCGCGCGGGCAACATGGCCATCGGCTACAACGTCTCGTCAGGCTCGCAGTTTCCGTCGATCCGGATTGCGGGCCGACTCGCAGGCGATCCGCTCGGCGCGATGACCGAAGAATTCACGCTCCAGGCCGGCAGCGGATCGCAGACGGCGACTTCTCAGTGGGCCGACTACAGCCACATGGCGCTCGACCCGCTGGATGACTGCACGTTCTGGTACACGGGCACGTTTCAACCGGTGACCAGCAACCAGCTGACATGGGCGACGCAGATTGGCTCCTTCCGTTTTCCGGACTGCACAGCCGATCTGGCCGTCACCAAGTCGCGGGCGCCATCCGGCCTCATCGAGGCGGGCACGAACGTCACCTACACCATCGGCGTCACCAACAACGGGCCGGCAGACGCGGGCAACGTCACGCTGACCGACGCTGTACCTGCTGGCACCAGTTTCGTGTCGCTCACGCCACCATCCGGCTGGACGTGTACGGCTCCGCCGGTCGGCAGCTCGGGCGCCATCAGCTGCACCCGGATGATCTTCGACACCGGCACGACGGCGACCTTCACGGTCGTGGCCACCGTGAACTGCAACGTGCCGAACGCCACATCGATCAACAACACGGCCAGCGTCAGCGCGACGACGCCGCCTGACCCGAACGGTGGGAACAATTCGTCGAGCGCATCCTTCACCGTCAACAATCCAGTTCCCGTCGTGACTGCCGCCGTCGTCACGAGTCTGCTTCCACAGAACAACCATTCGCTCGAGAACGTCGGCTTGTCGGCCAGCGCCACCGACGGGGCGTGCCCGGCGCCAACGACCCTCGTCGTCCAGATCTTCAGCAACGAAGACGATCAGACGACGCCGTCGAACTCCAATTTCTCGCCCGATGCGAAGGACATTGCCGTCAAGACCCTGCGCCTGCGCGAGGAGCGGGGCAGTTCGGGCGACGGCCGCGTCTACCTCATCGTGGTCTCCGCTACGGACACGGCAGGCGGCACCGGGTTCGCGACGCGCACGGTGGTCGTGCCCAAGAGCTCGAGCCCGGAGAATATTGCCGCGGTCAACGCGCTGGCGGCAGCGGCCAAGGCGTTCGCCGATGCGAACAACGGCGCGCCACCGGCTGGTTTCGTCCTGGTTGGCGACGGCCCCGTCGTGGGACCCAAGCAGTAGATCGTGAGCGGTGCAGGGTGCAGGTGCGGACCGTGCACGTCGTGGCACCCTGCACCGTTGCACGGACCGTCAGTCCGGGAAGATCTTGCCGGGATTCATCAGGCCCTTCGGATCCAGCGCACACTTGACGGCCCGCATGACGTCGAGCGCGTCGCCGTGCTCGACGGGAAGAAACGCGATCTTGCCGACGCCGACGCCGTGTTCGCCCGAGCACGTACCGCCAAGCTTCAGCGCGAGCGTGACGGCCCGCTCCGTCAGCCGCTGCGCTTCCCGGAGCTCGTCGGGCTTGTCCGGATCGACGAGGTACACCATGTGATAGTTGCCGTCCCCCACGTGACCCACGAGCGTGCCCATCAGCGGTGACGCCGCCAGGTCGCGCTTGCTCTCGAGGATGCATTCAGCGAGGCTCGACATCGGGACGCACACGTCGGTCGTCCAGCCCTTCGAGCCCGGACGAAGCGCGAGCGCGGCGTAGTACGCGCTGTGGCGCGCCGCCCACAGACGCGTGCGATCTTCGGGTTTCGTGACCCAGCGAAAACCGGACCCGCCCTGCTCGCCGGCCAGCGATTCGACCGTCTGCGCCTGCTCGCTGACATCGCGCTCGGTCAGACCGTGCAGCTCGAAGAACAGGGTCGGCTGCTCGGGGTACTCCAGGTTCGAATAGCGGTTCACCGCGTGCATCTGCACTTCGTCCAGCAGCTCGATGCGCGCGACGGGGACGCCCAGCTGGATGGTGGTGATGACCGCCTGCACCGCGGCCTCGATCGTCGGGAAGCTGCAGACGGCAACCGCCACGGCTTCGGGCAGCGGCTGCAGTCGCACGGTCACTTCCGTGATGATGCCCAACGTCCCTTCCGATCCGATGAAGAGGTGCGTCAGGTCGTAACCGGCCGACGACTTGCGCGCACGCCCGCCGGTGCGAATGACCCGCCCGTCGGCCAGTACCACCGTCAGGCCGCGAACCGTCTCGCGCATCGTGCCGTATCGGACGGCGGTCGTGCCTGATGCGCCGGTTGCCGCCATGCCCCCGATCGTGGCGTCGGCGCCGGGATCGACGAAGAACGTCAGGCCGGTGTTTGCGAGATGACGCGCGAGCTGCCGGTGCGTCACGCCGGCCTCGACGGTCGCGTCGAGATCTTCCACGCTCACACGCAGCACATGGTTCATCTGGCTCAAGTCGATGCTCACGCCGCCTTTGAGTGCGAGCACCTGACCTTCGATGGACGTGCCCGCTCCAAACGGCACCATCGGCACATTTCCGCCGGAGCAGAGCCGGGCGAGCTGGCTGACCTCCTCGGTGGAATGCGGGAAGGCCACGGCGTCGGGCGGCGCGGGCGTGTGATACGACTCGCCGCGGCTGTGGTGCTCGCGGACCGCGGCCGATGTCGAGACGCGATCGCCCAGCAGCTGACGGAGTGCCGCGAGAAACTCAGGTGCCATATCCCGGATATGTTCTACCACCATGGCAACCGCGCGGGCCGAAAACTACGGGATCTGAAAACCGCGGTTTGCCACCATAATCGCGCCATGCCGACAACCGTCGACGGCCGTCCGCACGGGTTGCTGCCACCCTGGGGGATCAAGGAGCTGCCCGCGCCGCCCTCCTTCACGTTCCGCAGCGTGATGCGAACCATTGGCCCGGGGATCATCGGGCTCGGCATCGCGATCGGCAGCGGGGAGTGGCTGCTCGGACCGTCGGTCGTGGCGCGCTACGGTCCGACGCTGTTGTGGGTCACGACGGTCTCGGTCTTCCTGCAGGTGTTTCTCAACATCGAAATGGCGCGCTACACGTTGTACACGGGCGAGCCGATCATGATCGGGTTCATGCGCACGAAGCCGGGACCTCGCGTCTGGGCGAGCGTCTACGGGCTGCTGACGTTCCTCCAGATCGGATGGCCGGGCTGGGCCCTCGCCAGCGCGACGGCGAGCACCGCGCTGCTGCTGGGCAGACTCCCGACGGCCGCGGATTCCGGGCTCGTGCGTCTCCTCGGCTACGCGACGTTCGGTCTGTGCGTCCTCGTGCTCACGGTCGGCCGCAAGATCGAACGCAACCTCGAGTTCGCGATGTGGATCCTGATGGCGGGCGTGTTCGGCTACCTGATCACGATCGACGTCGCGATGGTGTCGGGCCGATCGTGGATCGCCATCAGCAGCGGCTTCGTTTCATTTGGCTCGCTGCCAGCGGGGGCCGACTGGCTGCTCCTCGGAGGATTCGCGGCCTACTCGGGACTCGGCGGCGTCTCGAACGCGTTCATGACGAACTGGATGCGCGACAAGGGCTTCGGCATGGGCGCGACCGTCGGGTTCATCCCGGCGGCGGGCGGGTCCCACGTGGCGCTCTCGCCGCAGGGCAACATCTTCGTGCCTGACGCGCGCGCCCGTGAGCGCTGGAGCGGCTGGTTCCGTTTCGTCTACATCGACCAGTTCCTCATCTTCGCGGTCGGCTCGATCGGCGGCATGATGCTGACGACGCTGATCACCATGGAGTTCGTGACGCCGGGCACGCAATCGAGCGGCTGGGCGATCGCCGACCTGTCCGCGACCGCCATCGCCGCGCGGCACGGTCAGATCTTCTGGTACCTCACGCTGATGACGGGATTCTGGGTGCTGTTCAAGACGCAGTTGGGGAACTCCGACGGCATGGTCCGCGCGCTCACCGATATGGTCTGGAGCGGGAGCGAGACGGCGCGCCGCTGGCGCGGAGGCGACGTTCGCCTCGTCTACTACAGCGTCATGGCCGCGTTCGTCATCTGGGGCTGCATCGCGCTCAACCTCGCGCAGCCGCTGACGCTCGTCATCATCGGCGCGAACATCGCCGGCCTGAATTTCGTGTTCGTCAGCGTGCACACCATCGTCGTGAACCGCCGGTTCCTGCCGCCCGAGCTGCGGCCCGCGCTCTGGCGCGAGGTCATCCTCATGCTGGCCGCGCTGTTCTTCGGGGGCTTTCTCGTCGTCACCATCGCCAGCTGGTTGTGAACGGGCTCTTCGGGCTCAGTGCCAGCTGCGGCAGACGCAGGATCAGCGCGGGCCGGAGTGGGGTGGTCGCCCTGGGCCTCCCGCTTCGCCCTTCGGCAAGCTCAGGGCGCCCCGAGCTTGTCGAGTGGGCGCGGCGGGGAAAAACGGCCCCTCCGCGCATGTACTGACGATGGCGGCGGCGACTTGGGTACTCCGAGCGCCGGCGAACAATCGGTTGGGCCGCCAGCTGATCCCATCACCGGTGGCGAAAGCTGCGTCGCCGCCGCTGGGTTCGCTGCGAGGCCGTTTTACCCTCTGCGCTGATCCCGCCGCTCAAGGTCGGCCCAGGCCGACCACCCCACTCCGGCCCGCGCGTACGAACCGCGGTGCGCACAGTACTGATTCAGCTGTACGGTCCTCTAGCAGGCAGGCAGCCGCAGCGTCGCGCGAACACCGCCGGCAGGCGACGCGCCCAGGGAGACCGACCCTCCATACAGCTCGGCGAGATCGCGCACGATCGCCAGCCCGAACCCGGATCCCGGCGCTGCTTCGTCGGCCCGGACGCCACGCCGCAGCACCGCTTCGCGCATCCTGGGATCGAGGCCCGGGCCGTCATCGTCCACCGTGATGACGACCTCGGAACCCTCGAGCGAGGATTCGACCACGATGCGTGACGTGGCCCACTTGCAGGCGTTGTCGAGCAGGTTGCCCAGCATCTCGTCCAGATCTTCGCGCTGGCCGCGGAACGCGTGCTCCTCGGGCACGGTGACCTGCATGTCGATGCCGCGCCCCTCATAGAGCCGGCGCAACGTGCGCGCGAGTCCGTCCGCGGATTCGACGACGGGGCACCGGGCGCCGGGCGCCGCGCCTGACGCGGCGGCGCGTGCCTGCGCCAGGTGATAGTCGACGTGCCGGCGCATGCGCTCGACCTGCTGATAGATCGTCACCGCAAGCTCGGGGTGGCCTGCCGCGGCCGCGCGTTCGGCCTCCTGCGACAGTACGGCCAGCGGCGTCTTCAGTCCGTGCGCGAGATCGCCGGCCTTCGCCAGCGCGCGTGCCACGACGCGTTCCCGGTGCTCCAGCAGCGCATTCAGATCGTCGACGACAGGCTGCACTTCACCAGGATAGTTGCCATCGACCTTCCGCTCGCGGCCGCTGCGGACCGCGGACAATCGCGATCGGAGCTGGTTGAGGGGCACGAGGCCGCTTCGTACCTGCGACAGACCCGCCACCATGCAGATGAGCGCGAGGATCAGCATCATCGTTCCGTGGGCGAGTCGAATGGAGCCCGTCGTGCCGGGGTGCAGGACGGCCACCGACACGAGGCTCGTTGCGGCAAGCAGGCCCACGGTCCACAACACGGAACCCGACAACAGGTAAGAGCGGAGCGAGCGCGCCACTATGGTTCCGCCCCCAGCCGGTAGCCCAGTCCGCGCACGGTTTCGATGAAGGACGGGCCGAGCTTTCGTCTCAGACGGGCGATGAACACCTCGACGGTGTTCGAGTCCCTGTCGGCGCTCTCCGCGTAGATGTGATCGCTGAGCTCCGTCTGGGACACGACGCGGCCGCGGTGATGCATCAGGTACGAAAGGACGCGGAACTCGTGGCTGGTCAGCCTGACCGGCACACCTTCGAGCGTGACCTTTGCCATGCGCGGGTCGAGCGCGAGCGCGCCACAGCGAAGCTCCGGCGTGCCGTGGCCCGTCGCGCGGCGGATCAGGGCCCGCAGCCGCGCGAGCACCTCTTCCATCCGGAAGGGCTTGGCCACGTAGTCATCCGCGCCGCTGTCGATGCCCTGGACCTTTTCGTGCCAGCTGGCTCTGGCCGTCAACACCAGAATCGGCACGGCCAGACCCGTCTCGCGCCAGCGGCGAAGGAGCGTCAAGCCGTCGATCCGCGGAAGGCCGAGATCGAGCACGACGGCGTCGTAGTGCTCGGTCATGGCCAGAAAATCGGCGCGTTCTCCGTCGGCGGCGCAGTCCACGGCATAGCCAGCCTGACCCAGCGCCTCGGCCAGCTGGCGCGACAACCGCGTCTCGTCCTCGACCACCAGGATGCGCAAGAGGGTTCCTTCACGCCGTTATAGCTCAACCAACCCTGAACCGCAGCTGAACGCGGGTATGATCATGCAATGACTCGCTTCCTGCTGCGTCCCCGTGCGGCTGCCCTGGCCATCGTCGCGCTCCTTCCCGCCGCTCTCCTGGCGCAGCAGAAACCGAAGGCGCCGGCGCCGAAGCCCGTGGAAGTGACGGTCCACCTGACGCCCACTTGCGGCTGCTGCGGGTTCTGGGCCGACCACCTGAAGGCGGCGGGCTTTGTCGTCAAGCGGGAAGTCACGACGGAGCTCGAGGCCGTGCCTGTCCGTCAGAAGGTCCCCGCCCGGCTGCGCACGTGCCACACCGCGTCGATCGGCAAGTACGTCGTCGAGGGTCACGTGCCGGCGGACGTCATCAAGCAGCTGCTGAAGGAAGCGCCCGCGGTCGTGGGGATCGCCGTACCGGGCATGCCGATGGGATCGCCGGGCATGGAAGGACCTAATCCGCGTCCGTACTCGATCCTCGCCTTCAAGGCCGACGGCTCGACGTACGAGTTCGCGCGCCGCTGACGCGGACGGCCCCGCCGGAGCCCGCTCTCAGAGCAGCGCGCCGTCCACGAACATCGTGTTGACGAACGAGCCGCTTCACGCGTCGCGCAGTGCCACCATCGGGTCGACCGAAGCGGCGCGGCGGGCGGGAATGAGCCCGGCTCCGACCGCAATGATCGCGACCGCCGCCAGCGCGGCACCAAACGACCATGGGTCGCCCGGCGTCAGGCCGAACAGCATCGTCCTCAACATGCGCGATCCCGCAATCGCCAGCGGAAGCCCAATCGCGATCCCCGCCAGACCGACGATCACGCTCTCACGCATGATCATCCACAACACCTGACCGCGCGCGGCGCCGAGCGCCATGCGCACGCCGATCTCGGACGTCCGCCGGCTGACGCGATACGCCAGGGTCCCGTAGAGGCCGGTCGACACCAGCACGGCGGCCATCAGGCCGAAGAAGAGCGCGAGCCGCGAGAACAGCCGCTCGTTCGAGAACGATGCGCCGAACTGTTCCGCCTGCGTCATCGGCTGAAGCAGCGGCAGGTCGGGGCCGAACTCCTGCACCACCCGGCGCGCCTGGGGCAGCAGCGCCTTGGGGTCGCCCTTCGTGCGCAGCTCGAGATGCATGGCGCCAATCGGCGGAACCTGCATGTATGGGAAGTATGCGATCGGACGCGCGGACTCCCTGACGCCCGTATAGCGGCTGTTGGCCGCGACGCCGACGATCGTGTACTCGCGCGAGAGCGACACCCGGTGGCCCAGCGGTTCCCGACCGGCCAGATACCGCTGGACGAACGTCTCGTTGACGATCGCCACTGGCGGCGCCGACGCATCATCGGAATCCTCGAAATCCCGGCCGAGCAGCAGCGGGGTCCCGAGCACGTGGAAATAGTCAGGGCCCACGGCGTTCCATCGCATCGGCGCGAAGCCCGTGGTCTGGGGAGGCGCGCCGTCGACGACCGCGCCGGTATTGTTGCTCCAGCCCGATCCGATCCGATTGCTCATCAACGTCACCGACTCGACGCCGGGCAGCACGCGCAACCGGCCCATCAGCGATTGATAGAAGCGTCCCGTCGCGTCATCGCCGCGAACCGACTGCGGTGGCGTCACGCCGAAGACGAGCAGCCCCGACGACTGAAAGCCGAGATCGGCGGACGCCAGGTTGCGAAGCGTGCGGACGAGCAGACCGGCACCAACGAGGAGAACAAGGCACAGCGCAATCTGGGCCGCGACGACGATCCGGCCGGTGCGCAGCTTGCGGCGATCGGCCGTCGTGTTCAGCGCCGAGTTCTTGAGCACCAGCCCGATTGGCGCGCCGGCCGCGCCGCGCAGGGGCGCGAGGCCGAAGACGAGCGCGGCGAGCGCCGACAGCGCGAGCGTGAACAGCAGCACGTTGCGGTCCGGAGCGAGCGTGACGTCGAGCCGCGACCAGGCCGCCAGCGCGCGGGTGGCGGCGATCGCGAAGCCCCAGCCGAGCGCCGCGCCCGCGACAACCAGGAGCAGGCTCTCGGCGAAGAGCTGGCGGAACAGGCGGCGGCGGCTGCCGCCGAGCGCCGTCCGCAGGCTGAACTCGCGCTCGCGCGCCGCATTACGCGCGGCGAGGAGCATGGACACGTTGCCGCACGCGATCAGCAGCACGACGCCGACCATGACCATGAGGATCGTCAACGGCCGCTCGTAGTTGTTGCGCAGCCCCTGGATGCCGCGCGCGGACGTCAACGACAGCTGCGGGACTTTTTCGTCAGGCTTCGGTGGGCCCTGCGCGGAATATGCAGCGCGCTGGAAGATCGGCTGCGCCATGGCGACCGCCTGCTCGCTCGTGACGCCCGGTGCGAGCCGGCCGATCGTCATCAGGAACCACCAGTGGGGTGAATTGTAGAACCCTTCCGACGACTGCGACGCGCTGCCCCAGGGTTTGAGCTCCGGACGCGTCTGGATGGGAATCCAGACATCCGATGCGTGGTTGTGTTCGACGCCGACGAAGTCGGCGGCTGCGACGCCAACGATCGTGAACGGCACGCCCTTGATGAACAGCGTCTCGCCGACGGCTGACGGATTCCGGCTGAAACGCCGCGTCCAGTACGCGTAGCTCAACACCGCCTTCTGCGTGTGGCGCGCTTCGTCGTCCATCGTGAAACCGACGCCACGCTCCATGCGCACGCCAAGCCCGGAAAAGAAGTTCCCGCTCACCATGTTGGCCCACACCGTCTCGGGCTCGCTGCCGTAGCGCACGGTCGTGCGGTCTATGCTGAGCGGCACGAACGCGACCAGCTCGGAAAAGATCCGGGTCTCAGCCCTGAGTTGCTGGTAAATGGCCTCGGTCAAGGACGAGTCGTCGTATCCCGTCTGCGAGCTGTTTGCCGGCTGACCACTGGTGTGCAGAACGACCAGCTGCTCCGGGTGCGAGACCGGGAGCAGCCGCAGGACGACGGCGTTCATCACGCTGAAGACGGCGCTGTTGGCGCCAATTCCGAGCGCGAAGGTGAGGACGGCGACTGCGGCGAACGCAGGCGTCCGCCGGAGCTGTCGGAGGGCAAAACGGAGATCGTGCAGCATGGTTTCCTTTGGACGTGCAGGGCTTCGCGGGAGTTGCTCCGGCCTCAGGGCTGAGGCTTCAAGAGTGCCGGCAGGTTCACGACGACCGTCAGCGGCGGGGCCTTGAAGCTGTCGGGCATGTTGATCAGGAAACGCTGGCCATCACGCGACACGTCGTACTGATGCCACACGAGTCCCGTCAGGATCTCGAGCCGCGTCTGAAAGAGCGGCGCCGCGCTGCCCCGTTCGAACGTGTCGCCAAGCGTGACGGGGACCGACATCAGCGAGCCGTCCAGCGCAAGATAGAACAGCTCTTTGCCGTCCGATCGCCACTTCGGCTGGATGCCGCCGCCCGTCGACACCTGCCACCTGCCAACCGGCGTCGGGAAGTTCTGCACGAACACTTCGAACCGGCCCGGCTCCTGCGTGGCGAACGCGACCCAGCGCCCGTCGGGCGACACCCGCGCATGCGTCGTGATGTCCCGGCCTTCGATCACCGGGCGCGGCGTGCGATCCTCGCCATTCAACGGAAGGAGCCAGACCTGCCGCGGCTGCCCGGGGTGATAGAGCAGCCCCTTGTCGTCCGGAAGCCACTCGTCTGGAATCCATGGCTCCGGACGCAGGCTTTGCTCCTTTCCGGCGCCACTGGAGGGCTTGACGAGAGTCTGTGAGTTGCCCTGCCACGCGATGCTGCGCCCGTCCGGCGACCAGACGGGAGAGGCGTTGCGGCCGCCGTCGAATGTAAATCGCGTCGACAGCGTCCGGGCCACGTCGATGATCCAGATGTCCCGGCCGCCCGACTTGTCCACCATCTCGGCTACCACCCGCGTGCCGTCAGGAGACAGACGCGGGTTCCGATACAGCCCGGGCTCGCCGATCTGTCCCAACTGTCGGCCGGTGCGATCGACCCAGACGAGCCGGGAGAGCGCAGCGTCAGCAGAACTTCGATAGACGAGCACCCCGGAGGCGGACGCCGCAAATGCGGCATTGCCGGACTCCGCGAACTGCTCGACACGTTCGGCAATCGGAAAGGCGTCGCCAGTCGTCGCGATGCGAGTGGCGTCGAACGGCTGCGCCATCAACACGCCCTCGCGCGCAAACACCAGGTAGCCCGGCTCGACGTACGCACAGTTCGAGTTGCCGCGGGCGACAAGCCGATCGTCAGCTTTGTCGAGGCTTCTGGCATAGATGCCGTCATGCTCGCGGTTTCCGCCGTGCGCGTAATAGAGGAACGTCCGGCCGTCGGGCAGAAACTGCGGGAAACCATGGGACTCGTGCCGCTTGGACGTGTCGAGCGACGTCGCGTCCGCCGTCGCACCTCCCATGGCAGACACCCGCCGTATCGGACCAAGAAAGGCTGAGAGAAGGATGACGCCCTCGCGATTCCAGGTGCCACCAGTTTGCGTCCCGGATGTGTCGACGATCGTCTCAACGGCGCCTCCGCCTGCCGGCACTTTCTTGAGCTTGCGATCGGCAAAGAAGGCGATGGACCGGCCGTCCGGCGACCAGAACGGATTCCGTCCACCTTCTGTACCCGCCAGCCGCTGGATCGCCAGGCTGTCCAGTGCCCGGACGAACAACATCACAGGACTCGCGTCCCACGTTGCCGAAAACACGATGCGGGTTCCGTCGGGAGACACGGACACGAAATGCGTGCTGGGGCCGAACCCGAAGTACCCGGGCGGCGTCAACTCGAAGCGAACCGCCTGCGCCTGGGCTCGAGGACGGCGATCGTTCGACAACGCCAGCCACGCGGCTGCGATCAAGGCAGCGGACAGACCCGCAACGAGTGCCCACGGCAGCCAACGTGACGTCGACGGCCGCGTTCGGGATGCGACAACGGGAACGTTGACGTCCGAGTGGCCCATCAGGCCGTCGAGCGCAAACGCGAGATCCTGGGTGGACTGGAACCGCGCATCCGGATTCTTCTCGAGGCAGCGATCGACGACCCTTGCAAGGCCTGGCGTGATGTGCGGATCAGACGCGGACAGCGCCGGAGGATCCTCCTGGAGGATCGCCGTCATGGTGTCGGCACTTGACGCGCCGCGAAACGCTCGATGCCCTGAGAGCATCTCGTAGAGGATTGCGCCGAACGAGAAAATGTCCGAGCGATGCTCGACGGACTGGCCGCGCACCTGTTCGGGCGACATGTAGCCGACCGTTCCCATCACGGTGCCATATCGCGTGTCGGGTGCGGCTGTTGGCAGGTTGTCATCCGCATCCCGGTCGGGCTGTGTGAGCTTGGCGAGCCCGAAGTCGAGGATCTTGACCCGCTTGTCGCTGACGAAGATGTTCTCGGGTTTGAGATCCCGGTGAACGATGCCCTTCTCGTGCGCAGCGGCCAGCCCGTGGGCGATCTGTGCTGGCGTACTCGAGCGCCTTCCGGACCGGCAGCGACGCCATCACTGACGATCCCTGCGTCGCGGACGCCGGCTTCTGCAATCGCGCGCGGAGCGTCTCGCCTTCGAGCAGTTCCGAGACGATGTACGGCGCGCCGTTCTGCTGGCCGATGTCGTACACCGCGAGAATGTTCGGATGGTTGAGCGCGGCCGCTGCGCGAGCTTCCAGCTCGAACCGAACGAGCCGCTCGGGGTCGTTGGAGAAGTCGGACGGCAGGACCTTGATGGCGACGTCGCGGCCCAGCCGCGGATCGTGTCCGCGGTACACCTCGCCCATGCCGCCCGCGCCGATCAGACCGAGAATCTGGTAGGGGCCGACGCGTGAGCCGGAAACGAGCACCATGGTGCGGAACCGCGCGATTATATACGCCGCGCCAGCTCAAGCATTAGGCTGACCGCCGGTGCCCGCGCATTACAAACCTCGTCGCCAACACCCAGTCTTGCAATGCACGCGCGGGGCCCCACGAGGAATCTACCCTGAATTCCGCTGGTCCTCTGGCACACCTCTTGACCTGCCCTCTCGCCCGGGGGACCCCCATGATTCTGCTTTTTCTCGTCGTCGTCATCGGTTACGGGCTGTACGTCCTCAGCCCCGAAGAGCGCAAGAAGCTGCTTCACACGATCCTGGCGGCATTGCGGAACCTGCCCGAAACGCTCCGCAAGGTCAGGAATCGCGTGGACAAGAGCACCCCGGAGGGCGACGCGTTCAGCGACGCGTTGTTCGAGCGCACGCCGAGAGCGCTCGGGACGCTGGCCATCCTGGTGCTCAACGCCGGCGTCTTCGTCTTCATGCTCCTCAGTCCCGGAAGCTTCGGCGATCCGGACACGCTCGTCCGCTGGGGCGGCAACTTCGGGCCGCGTACGACGAACGCCGAATGGTGGCGGCTCGTGACGATGATGTTCGTGCACACGAGCCTGGTGCACCTCCTGATCAACATGGCCGGCGTCGCGCAGGTCGGGATGATCCTCGAGCGTCTCGTCGGATCGCTGGCTTTCGTGGTCGTGTACCTCGCTGCGGGAATTCTTGCCAGCGTCGTGAGCCTGTCCGAACACCCGATGGCGGTGACCGTCGGCGCCTCCGGCGCGATCTTCGGCATCTACGGGCTGCTGCTCGCCACGACGATCTGGGGCATGCTGTACCGCTCGCCGCTGACGATTCCGCTGCAGGCCTTCAAGTTGCTCGCGCCGGCGACGGGGATTTTCGTGCTCTATAACGCCGCCAGCGGAAGCCTGGATGGTTCGTCGGAGATCGCCGGCCTTGCCGCCGGGTTCATCTGCGGCATCGTGCTGGCGAGCGGCGTCAGCGAGCGCACACCATCGACGTCGCGCGTGGCCGGCGCAATGGTGGCGACCGTCGTCATCGCGATCGTGTCAGCCGTGCCGCTGCGCGGGGTGGCCGACGTGCGCCCCGAGATCGCGCGGCTGGTGTCGGTCGAGGAATCAACCGCAAAGATCTACGAGACGATGATCCCCAGGTTCAGGAACGGCCAGGCGTCCACCGAGGCGCTGGCGCAGGTCATCGATCAGAAGATCATGCCGGAGCTGCAGTCAGCCAGAGCACGTCTGAAGGCCATCGACGGTGTGCCGGTCGAGCACAAGGCGTTCGTCGACGGAGCGATGGAGTACCTGCGGCTGCGCGAGGCGAGCTGGCGCATCCGGACCGAAGGGCTGCACAAGAGGAACCAGGTCACGCTTCGGGAAGCCGAACGAACCGAACGCGCGGCGCTGGACGCGCTCGAGCCGCTCAAGTCGGTCGGACTGAAATAGCGCGAGCGCTCAGGGCGTTTCCGCCTCCGGCGTCTGCAGAATCACGCCGATGGCTTCGGTCAGCCGGTGCCAGCTCGCCTTCTCGCTCTCGAGATGCGCGCGGCCCCTCGCCGTCAGCCGGTAGAACTTCGCCTCGCGACCCGTATCGGAGAGCTTCCAGTTCGCCGCCAGCAGCCGGCGGTTCTCGAGACGATGCAGGGCCGGGTACAGCGAACCCTGCTGCACCTGGACGACATCGCGGGAGATCTGCTGCAGGCGTTGCCCGATCGCGTACCCATGCAACGGCCCGAGCGCGACAATCTTGAGGATCAGGAGATCCAGCGTACCCTGCGGGAGGTCTGCCTTCGGCGCAGCCATCGGTCCTGTACAACTACCGCATGACGTGTCGAAGGTCAAGGCATGCGGGTCAGCCGGCGCCTCGCCGGGTCCCAGCGCCAGGGCGGCGCGCCACCCTGCAGATGCACGCCACCCAGCCAGCGATCCAGCCCGCAGAGTCGAATCCGATCCGCGGCGCCGCGGCGCACGTCCTGTCCGGCGGTCGTGATCGCGCACGTGGCGCGCGGGAATTCCCGTGCGCCCGACTCGACGATGTCCAGCAGTGGCGGTGACGAGGCGGCGAGGCCCGTCGCGAGATTCCAGAACGACAGGTCGGCGATATAGAAATGCGTCTCGCCCTCGTGCATCCGTGGAAACGCCTTGCGGATCTCGACGTGGCCGGCGTCGACGAGATCCAGCAGGCGCTGCTCGCACCGCGACAACCCGTTCACCGTCGAGGGAAACTCCTGGAGATGCCGGGCGAGCGCCGGCCCGAGAAATGGGAGGGCGGACGTATCGGTCGACAGCAGCGCCTCGATCCGGTCCGGATCGGGCGCGCGAAACGCCTTCCACGCGCGCTGCGCCAGCGTGTATTGATCGTCGCGGACAGCCTGTCGCGTCTCGAACAGCGATGCGAGCTCGGAGGGCGCCAACTCCCCCATCCCCTTGAACGCGGGCCTGCCTGGGAACGATCCGATGCTGATCAGGCTGACGCGCGTTGCAGACGACGAAGAGGACGACGCGCGTCTGTCCACGAGGCGATCGAGGACCTGGATCAGATTGAGCTGGTCGAACAGATCGTGCTCGAACCACAGTACCAGCTCGTCGTACTCGCCGAAGGTGTCGAGCGTTCGCTCCCACTCGCGAAGTTCGGCGAGCACGTCATCCACCAGGCCATCAGGTCCTGCGAGATAGCGCGCGCGCGCCGCGATCAGCTCGTCGTCGGATATGCCGCCGGGAACGGGACCCTCGTGGAGCGCGTCCGCCCACACCGACAATGTGCCGGGGATGCCGGCCCTCGCAATCGTTTCCGTCGTGGAGTGACCGTTCGCGACGTGCAGGTAGCGCGGAGACTGCGTGTTGGCCACGGGCCCACGATAACAAGGCGCGCCCACAGCCGCAACCCGCACTTTCGCTGAAACTTCGATCTCGCCCGCCGAAGCACGCCCTTTGCTGTAACTACGCCCCGACAACGCAATCGGGCCAGTTCCAGCGTCAGCACCGCGCCGGCGATGACAGAACTGTCATCCGGGCGCCACGTTCGTCTCGTGTCGCAGCGGTGGGCGCAGGGAGGTAATCGAGATGATTCGTCATGCAGCGGTCGTCGCCATCGTTCTTCTCTTGAGCCCTTCGGCGCTTTACGCGCAGAACGCGGCGTTCACCGTCAAGTCCGCGTCGGCAGAGATCCACAAAGGTCCGAGCACCAGCAGCCCTGTCGTCGGGACGGCGCGCCGCGGCGCGGTACTCGAGGTCACCCGCGAGGTCGGAGACTGGGTCAAGGTCTCATGGCCCGACGCGGAAGACGGTGCCGGCTACGTCTACATGGGCGTGGGATCGCTGGCAAACGGCTCGGGGCCGGTCATGACCGCCGCCGCGACGACTCCGGCCCCCGCCACCGCACCAGCCGAGGCGCCGGCGATCGAGTCCGCACCGGCGGCCGCGGCGCCCTCGACGGTGTACGTTTCGGCGCCGGCACACACGATCGGACTCGGTGGGCTGATGACGGGCTCGACGGTCGGATTCGGGGCCACGGGCCGAATCTGGTCGCGCAGCCGCGTGGGCGTTCAGGTCGCGGTGTCGCGCATCTCGATGACGAATACCGCGTCACCGAACCGCATGACGTCCACCGAATTCGCGCCCAGCGTGCTCTTCTCGCTCCGGGATCGCGTGAGCGACGATGTGTGGGTGCGTCCGTACCTCGGCGGCGGGGCCAGCTTCTATCGGTCGAGCCTCAGCGCGGCGGCGACGATCCCTGGTGAATCCGTGACGGAGAGCACGATCGGATTCCAGGGGTTCGGCGGCGCGGAAGTCACGTTCCCTGGCGCGCCGCGCTTTGCGGTCAGCCTGGACCTGGGCTATCGCTGGTCTGACGCGCCGTTTGTCGGTTACGACGTGGACGGGCTCGCCTTCACGCTGTCCGGACACTGGTACTTCAAATAGCACCGGGCACGTCGCAGGAGCGCTGCGCCTGGGGCGCCTTTTTCGCTATGATTAGCGGAAAGGTGCCCCAGTCCCCAACGGGGGTTTCAGGTGATTCTGTTGCGCAGGGTTCCGTTCGCGTTTGCCGTTCTCGTCGTCCTGTCGATGTTCGTCGCCGGGTGCGACGAAGATCCGCCCACCACACCCTCTGATTTCTCGACGTTCAACCAGGTCGATCTGCGCGTCGGGACAGGCGATGAAGCCGTCAATGGCAAGGTCCTGACCGTGAACTACACGGGCTGGCTCTACAAGGGATCGGAGTCCGACCAGAAGGGCCTGCAGTTCGAGACGTCGGTCGGCGGCACTCCCTTCCAGTTCACGCTCGGCGTCGGCCAGGTGATCGCCGGCTGGGATCGGGGCGTGGTAGGGATGAGGGTCGGCGGCGTACGAAGGCTCGTCATCCCGCCCTCGTTGGCCTACGGGCCGGTCCGGAACTTCGCGATTCCGCCGAATGCCACGCTGGTGTTCGAGCTGGAGCTGCTCGAGCTCCAATAGACCGGCCTGCGGCGTCAGAACGCGATCTTCACCCTGACGCCGAACAGGATCATCGTCAGCCTGTCGTCGATGACTCCCTCGTCGTCGTCGCGGGATGAGCCTTTCAACGCCACGGTGTCTGCTTCTCCGAAGAGCGCGACGGAAGGCGAGAGCCAGACCTCGAGACCACCGCCGAGAACCCATCCCCAGCCGCCCGTCCTCAATTCGAGTGTCTGCGTCTCGTTGGGCGTGATGTTGGTCATCGTCTGGGTCGTGCTGAACTTCCCGCGCTGGTAGCTGCCGCCGAACAGGCCGTAGAGCCTCGCATGGCCCCAGGGGATGCCCCCCTTGCCGACGACAGTGAACACGTTGGATTCGAACGCGCTGTCGAAGCGGAAGGTGTCCTCGCTGCCGCTCGCGTTGACCTCCGCCGGCCTGATGTAGGTGGCTTCAGCCGCAAGATAGGGATTCAGCCAGAACGTGGCACCGCCGTGGAACGAGAACCCGTCATCATTGCCGTTACAGGGCGCGACGTTTCCGCAGGCGATGATCCGCTGGTCCCGAATCTTCGTGTAGGCGCCGCCGCCGAAGACGACCAGGCCCGTGGGCGGAGTCCAGAATCTCTCCGGATCGAGGCTGACCTTCCCCTGTCGCAGGAGGAGGGTCGGGCTCGGCCCGCCTATGTCGACCAGGAGAGAGCTGACGCGGCGGAGCAGAAACCATCCGCCCATGTCCCGTCGAGTACAGCCTGCCTCCTGGGTCGGCGGGATGTGAGCGCGCTCGGTGATGATCACCCGCCGGACGTCGTTCTCGCACGAATCGACGAAGATCTGCGCGTCGGTTTCGGTCTTCTTCACGTCGGTGAACAGGTTCACCCCCTGCGTCGCAATCCCGCTGGCATCGACTTTCGCCGTACCGGCTGGTGTGGAATTCACGACCACTTCCAGGGTGGACCCTGCCGCTGCGTTCTTGAGGATGACGGTCTGGGCCGTCACGACGCCGACCCCGAGGGTCAGGCTGATTGCGGCCGCCAGCGCAAGCGGCCGCCCGGACACGATCATGCTCACTCTCCTGAAGAAGACTCCGCTAGGGAATTATTATTCAGAAACACTATTTCCACGCATGCACGACGCCCCGGCCCTGGCGCCGGAAGCCTTCGGGCGTCTTCTCGCGGCGCGGCGGCGTCCAGACGAAACCTTTGAACTCGGCCCGTGAGAAGCCGGCCGCGCGGACCATGCCCGTCACGCAGGAGGGACCAAAAATCCACCAGTTCGATGCGTCACGCCCGTATTCCTGTTCGATGAACCACGCGTAGTCCGAGAAGGATGGGTCGATCAGCATTTCGCTCTCGAGGAACATGAACTCGCGGGTCGACCTCGCAACGTTGGACAGGAACTGCATCGGATTCTGCAGGTGGTAAATGACGCCCGTGCAGATGACGACGTCGAAGGGGCCGATGCCGTCGCGAAGGGCTTCGCCGTCGCCCTGCCGGAAGTCGACGTCGAGCTGAAGGATCTCGCGCATCAACGCCGCCTGATCGATGCAATGCTGGAAGTAGTCGATGCCCAGGACGGATCGCGCGCCGCGGAGCTTGGCCGCAAAGGAATAGAAGCCGGCGTTGCAGCCGATGTCGAGCACGCTCTTGCCGGTGAGGTCCTGTGGAAACCCGTGTCGATCGAGGGACGCGAGCACTCCCACACAGGGATGGTGACCAGGTGTTTCTATCGTCTGGCCCGCGAGATCCCTGATGACGAACTGATGGTAGAAGCCCGACGGCCCCAGGCGCCGCGCGATCTCTTCCCGCCAGTGCGTGACCTGGTCAGGAGACCAGACCGTATCGACAACGAGGGCATCCGGGGCCAGCGCAGTCGGCATGTAGGGGGGCCTCCCGAGCAGGCATTATCCCCTCAGCCCGGCATGACTCCAAAGACTCGCGACGGCGACTGAGTGAGCGGAGTGGGCGGAGGGAGCGGAGGAATACAAAACACGGAGGCACGGAGACACGGAGAGAAAGAGGTGACGCCGTGATGGGCACACCGATCGCGTCTCGGGAGCGCGGCCAACAATCCTCCGCGTCTCCGTGCCTCCGTGTTTTGTATTCCTCCGCTCCCTCCGCCCACTCCGTTGCCTCCCTTAGAGCAGCGACAGCAGGATCACCAGCAGCCCTGGGACGAACGCTCTGGCACGGTCCGTGGACGCGTTGCCTGACGGATCCGTGCAGGTCGTCGTCACGGTGTAGATTCGCGTTCCGATCCGGCCGGCCCACTCGGCCCTGAGCCGGACGTGGTGTGGATCCACGACGATCCAGTCCGCCTGCGGGCCGCTCGTATCGTTGCTGGTCACGCTCAGGCCGCACGTCGTGGCGCCGCTGGCGTCCGCGGCAACGTAGTCGACGGACACGTCGACGAGCCGACGGTTCGGCGGAAACAGAATCTGCGGATTCAACGTCAGCCCGTCGATCGTCGGCGCGATCGTGTCGCGCACGCGCACGAGGCGTGTCACGGACGACGTCAGGAACCCGTTCGTCGCCGTGTACGTCAGGGAATAGTCGCCGGGCGTATTGGGATCGACGAGGCCAGTCACGGTCACCGGCAGCGGCCCGTCCTCGTCATGGGCCGTAGCGCCCGGGTCCTCGAAGGTCGTGAACGCTTCGACGTCGAGGGGATTGGCGCCATTCAGCGTGACGACCGGAGCGCCCGGGAACGTGAAGTAAGCGACGATGGCATCGTGGTCCGAGAGGCGCTCGGGCCTCGTCGCGTCGCCGCGCAGCGACTCGGGGAAGTCCGCGTTGCTTCTCGCAAATGCGACACGACTGAATCGCCGCAACGCGCCGTCGTTCACCAGCGCATGGTCGAGCGTCTGCGCGTTGCCGTCGAACACGAACGAATACCGCTCGGACGATGGGAGCGTGTCGCCGAGACCGGTGAGATCCGGCGTCACGAGATCGAGACTCGCCAGGGCAACCTGATCGGCCGGCGTCGGCTGACCCTTGATCGTCCCGATCACGTCCACGAGGCCGTCGTTGAACTGGAACGCGTTGTAATCGCCCACCGAGACGATGCGCTCGGTGGCCTGACGTGACTGGATCAGGTCGGCCAGGAACTCCGCCTGCGCGCGGCGCTTGGCCCGCACGCGGGGACCATCATCCTCCGCGACGCCTCGCAGCGACCGCAGGTGATTGACGATCACCGTCATGGGGAACGCCGGGCCGAGCGGACCCTGGATGGCGCCTTTCAGGACGAGCGGCGGGCGATCGTTCAGCGTCGCAGGAACCGTGCTGCCCGGGGGCAGATACGTCGCGTCCTTGCCGACCTGCTCGACGCTCACGACCTGGACCCGTGCCGACTTGACGAGCAGCCCCACGTCGATCCCGCCGATGTCGTTCCCGTCCTCGAGGTACGCGACGTACATCGGGCTCTGGTGACCAGCCGCCACTTCGTCCGCATTGAGGCGATCGGCGAGGCGCTGCAGGATCGGGAGGTTCTCCGCTTCGACGATGCCGAGGATGTCCGGCAGGCGAAGGACGGTGCGAATGGCCAGCGAGGCCTTCTGCAGCCGTCGCTGCACGGCATCTGCGTCGATGACCGGGTCGTCCGTGTCGGGATCGTCGAACTCGTCGAACAAACGTTCGACGTTGAACGACGCGATCGTGAACTCACCCGCGTTCGGAACCGGCACCGGAATGGCCGCCTGCGCTCCGTCGATCGTCCCGGCGCCCGGATCCGGAAGAATCTGATACACGCCGAACGTGAAATCGAGCACGCCCGTCAGCGTGAGCAGTCGCTGCCCCGCGGCCAGCTCCAGGCGCGGCGCGCCCAGCTGCCCGTCGCTGTCGACGCGCAGACGCTCCGGATTGCCGTCGAATCTCGGCACGCAGCACGGCAGGCCTGCGGGCACCGGATCGCCGGGATCCAGCCCCGGCTCGCGCATCGGACGCGCGACGCCGTCGATCACGACGAAGAAATCGCCGTTGGACGTCGAGGACGCCTGCGCCTCGTTCGTGAAACCGTCAGTCGGCGCGACGACCATGAAATTGCCGCCGACGCGCATGCCTTCATATCTCTCGAGCTGCTCGTTGCCGCCGGACGGTACCGTGTCGGAGGGAACGAGGATGGCGGCCGCGGGCAGCGTCTGACCTGATTGCGTCTGCACCCACACGGGGCCGCCCGAAAGCTCTGTGATCGGAGGATTCGGGGGCGCCGGTCCGAATTCGGTCACCAGCCCGCTCACGCGCAGGGCGTCGCCGACGGCCGGCGCCAGCGCGCCGAGCGATCCCGTGAAGACGAACAGGCCCTCGGACGTTGCGGGATCCCCGTCGTCCGCCCCGTCAGCCGTCTGGACGAAGAATCCGTTGTTGCGTAGAGCGGTGACGACGCCGGCGGTCGTGACGAATTGACCGGCAAGCGGTGACGTCGACCCGCTGCCCTGAATTGCGGCGATCGCGACGGGCGGTGTCTCGACCGCGACGCGAATCGAGGCGGCGCCGGTCCGGCCGCGCGCGTCGTGAATCGTCGCCGGGATGACGCGAATGCCTGGCGCGCCGCTGACAACGACGGCCACCGAGAACGTCAGATCGTGCGCCGTCGCGTCGCCGTTGGTCCCATCGTCGAAGAGCGGTTGTGAAGCACCGCCCAGCGCTGTGAGATCGGCGATCACCTGTGTGATCGGACTCGGCGGGAACGCGCCGGACGTCACGCTCACGGTCAGGAGCGTCGTTCCACCGTCCGCAACGGATGCGGGCGTCGCCCGGCCGATCCCGGTTGGAGGCGTGCCGATCGAGGCTCGCGGGTTCGGCGCGCCGCTGACGAAATCCGCCGCGTTGTTGTTCGTGTCGGTCAGGCCGTCGTTCAGTCGCCGCGCGGCGGTCGCGTTGGCGAGCGTCGGCGCAGGAGCTCCGCCCTCGGCGCAGTTCGCGCTTCCGTACCCGACGAAATCGAGTGTCGAGGCGAGCGGGCACGATCCGGTGAGCAGCGTCGTGCCGGCGACGAGCGCCACCTTCCCGCTGCTCGCGCTCATCGCGATGGTGCCGGTCGCGTCAGGCGTCGGAAGGGAGAGCGTGCCGCCGGCGCCGGCAGCCTCCTGCACGAGGTAGAACCCGCCGGCCGGGATCGTTCCGGACAACGGCGTCGACTGCCATGTGGTCCCGGCGGCAGACGTGTACTGCACGCTCCAGCCGGAGACGCTGACGTCGAACGACTCCCGATTGCGCAGCTCGATGAAATCGTTGCGGAAATCAGCGCCGGCGTTGCCGCCGCCGCCATACACCTGGCTGATGAGGACGTTCGCGGGCGGCGCAAGGATGGCAATCTGAATCGTGGTGGGGGCGCTGCGTCCCTGGGCGTCCGCGACGGACACCGGCAGCGTGAGCACACCGGGTGCGCCGGTGACCGACGTCACGAGCCACGAGAAGATGTTGTCGCCCGCCGTTGTATCGCCGTTCGATCCATCGTCGAAGAACGCCTGCGCGGCCGCGCCGCCCACGAGCGTCAGGTTCGCCGTCACCGTGATGCCGGTGCTTGCCGGATCGGTTCCTGGCGTCACCGTGACCGTCAGCAGCGACGCGTCGCCGTTGCTCACGGCGGAAGGATTCGCGGCGCCGTCCGCCGCCAGCGCGCCGGAGACGGTGCCGCTGTTGCGAGGCGTCGGCGTGCCGGTCGCGAAGTCGGCGTTGTTGTTGTCGGTGTCGATCTCTCCGGCGCCCTGCCGGATCGCAGCCGTGGTGTTCAGGAGCGTGGCGGTCGGACCGGCGCCTTCGAAGCAGTTCGCTGCGGTTCCGTAGCCGACGAAGTCCAGGATCTGGGCGCCGGTCGGGCACGCGCCGGTCAGCGCCGTGCCGTTGGTCACGAGCGCAACTTTCCCGGCGCCGGCAGCCATGGCGATTCCGCCGCTCGCGTCCGGCGTCGGCAGACTCTGCGTTCCGCCGCTGCCGGCCGCTTCCTGGACGAGGTAGTAGCGTCCCGGCGGAATGGTTCCCGTCAACGCCGTCGTCTGCCACGTGGTCCCGGCGGACGACGCGTACTGCACGGTCCAGCCGGTGACCGTGATGGGGACGTCGCCGCGGTTGTAGAGCTCGATGAAGTCGTTGGTCAGCGTGGCGCCGGCGTTTCCACCGCCCCCGTAGACCTGGCTGATGACAATCGAGGGGCTGACGGCGCGGGGCTCGAGAGATCCAAGCGCGATCGCCAACAGGACGAGACCGGACCAGCGAAGACGATTCATGGAGACCTTCGAACGACTGCCGAACGCCAAGGATAGCCAGCTCGGCGCGTCTGGAATACGGAATGGCCCTGACACAGTAGTTCCGAATACTCCAGGTGGCAAGTAAACTCTCTTCGACAGAGGACTGGAAATGAGATTTCGCTTCTCCCTCGCGTTCTCCGCGATTGTCGTCCTGAGCGCGGTCATCGCCACGGGGTCGCTTCTGTGCCGACGGTCCAGGAGCAGGCGCCGCAACTCATCGCGCACTACCCGCTGGCGGGCGACCTGCAGGACGCGACGGGCAGGAATGCACCGATGCAGGCGCGCAATGCGCCGTTCGTCGCCGGTAAGGCCATCTTCTGCAACGGCCAGTTTCCCCACCCGTCGAGCGGAGGGGTGCGACGTTCGTACGCCGTTGCTCAAGGACCTGGACCTGTCCGCGTTCACGATCAGCGCGCAGTTCTTCATTCCCCGAATGACGGACACCGGGGAACCCGGTCTTCGTCGGTGGAGACCTGTGCGGTGGGTGTACGTCGACTGCGGCGGGCGGCCTCGTCCGGCTGGCCTACAACAGCAACCAGTTCGTCGAGTGCACGGTCAGGTATCGAAACGGTGTCTGGCACGAGGCGACGATCACCTTCGATGGCCGGACCGCGACGCTCTATCTCGATGGCGTCGCAGGCTGCAGCGCGACGGCTGTGCTGCGGACGAACAACGAGAAGATGGTGCAGCTGACGAACTCCGGCAGCGCCTCGGCGTTCTACGGCATGCTGCGGGATCTGAAGATCTACAACGGCGTCGCCGTGCCATCCCGAAGGACACCGCAGTGCCGGACACGCTGCCCGGAGCCGCCGCCGACCAATCTTGCGCCCGTCGATCTCTTGCTCATGAAGTGTCCGACCCGCGCGGACCTGAAGTCGGTGGATTCCGACCTGAAGCTCAGTTTCGATACGGACCCGACGCAGGACGAACCACTGGCGTGCACGGAAGCGGAAGGTTCGCGCGATCTCGACGGCCATGAAGAAACGGGTCTACAACTCGCTGCTGCTCATGCGTCAGATCCAGTTCGATCAGCCGCTGCCCTGGACGAAGGACTCACTCTACACGTGGTTCACGAGCGCGATCAGGGGCATTCGCTTTCGCGCCGACATCACGAACAGCTCGTGCTGCAATCCCGCACGCACGATCAACATCGCGGCGACGAATCTCGTCACGAGGTACACCGATCGATGGGTCGAACCTGCAATCGGAGGCGGCCTCGACGGGTTCGTCCTGGTGCTGGTGCACGAGGCACGCCATTCGCAGGGGTATCCGCACACGTGTGGCTCGAAGGATCAGACGCCCGAGGAGCTGGGCAGCTGGGGCGTGCAGTACTACCTGGGGAAGTGGCTGGCGGAACACACGGATCAGCAGTTCTTCACATCCGGAACGACCCGCTACACGGAACGCACGGCCAGGAACGCGGACAGCCTGCTGAAGCAGCAGTTCTGTCGGGGGCCAGCTCTCGATTTTCAGATAAATCGAGATCTGACCCCATAATCACACCATGATCACACTCATCCTCGTAGCGATTGCCGTCCTCGCGGCGTTCGCCATCATCGGGATCTACAACGGGCTGGTCAAGCTGAAGGTCCAGTCGGCCAATGCCTGGGCCGACATCGACGTCCAGCTCAAACGCCGCCACGATCTCATCCCGAACGTGGTCGAGACCGTGAAAGGCTACGCGAGTCACGAGCGGCAGACGCTCGAAGCGGTCGTCAACGCCAGGAATCGCGCCGTGTCCGTCCAGGGCAGCGGACCTGCCGAGCGCGGCCAGGCTGAAGGCGCGCTCTCGAGCGCGCTGCGCGGGCTGTTCGCGCTCGCCGAGTCCTATCCCCAGCTGCGCGCGACCGAGAACTTCGCACAGCTGCAGAACACGCTCGGGCAGATCGAGGACGCCATCCAGAACGCCCGCCGCTACTACAACGCCGTCGTGCGCGACCTCAACACGAAGGTCCAGCAGTTCCCGTCCAACATCATCGCGGGCATGTTCGGGTTCACCACCCGTGAGTTCTTCGAGATTCCCGACGCAGAGAAGGCGGCCCCGCAGGTGAAGTTCTGATGAGAGCGGCGCTCGGGCTGGCAGTCCTGCTCGCCGTCGCCTCTCCCGCGTCCGCCCAGCGGACGCTCGCCATCCAGAGCTTCGACGCGACGATCGTGGTCTCCGCCGACGGGTCCGTCGCCGTCGAAGAAACGATCGTGCCCAGGTTCACGGGATCGTGGAACGGCATCTACCGAGCGATCCCCGTCGAGTACCGAACGCCGCAGGGGCTCAACTACACGCTTCGCCTCGACGTCGAGTCGGCGACGGACGAGGAAGGACGAGCGCTGAAGCTCGAGAGCAGCAAGGAGCGTCACTATCGCAAGCTCAAGATCTGGGTTCCCGGAGCGCAGGACGCCACGCGGACCGTCAAGCTGCGCTACCGCGTCGCGAATGCCCTGCGCTTCTTCGAGGAGCACGACGAGCTGTACTGGAACGTGACCGGCGACGAGTGGGACGTGCCGCTCGAGGCGGTGTCGGCCCGTGTCGAATTGCCGGCGGGAGTCTCAGGGGTGCGGGCGACCGCGTTCCGCGGCGCGTACGGCTCCACCGCGCAGGCGCCCGCGACCGTCGAGCCGGACGGCGCGCGCGCGGAACTGCCGCGGGGTCTGGGGTTTCGCGAAGGCCTCACGATTGTCGTGGGGTGGAATCCCGGTCTCGTTCACCGGCCGACCGCGATCGAGCGCACGACCGATCTCCTCTACAGCAACGTGCCACTCGTGATCCCGCTCTTCGTGTTCCTGGGCATGTGGCGGCTGTGGCATGCGCGCGGGAGAGATCCAAAGGTCGCCTCGATCGCCACGAGATACGAACCGCCCGCGAACCTCACGCCGGCCGAGGTCGGCACGCTCGTCGACGGCAAACCCGACCTGCGCGACATCACCGCCTCCGTCGTGGACCTCGCCGTGCGCGGATACCTCCACATCACCGAGACCAAGAACGAGTTCCTCTTCGGCCTCTTCTCGAACAAGGACTACACATTTACGATGCAGAAGCCGCGGCCTGAATGGGCCGCGCTCAAACCACACGAGCGCGATCTGCTGGGCGCGCTGTTCGACAGCAGCGATTCGGTCAGCCTGTCGACTCTGAAGAACAAGTTCTACAAGCACCTGCCGGGTCTGCAGAACGAGCTGTACGGGCTGCTGGTGCGGGACGGCTACTACACCGGCCGGCCCGATCGCGTCCGGGCGCTCTACATCATCGCCGGCGTCATCGTCGGCGGCGGCATTGCCGTCCTCGGCAGCACCTACATGATCTCGCTGGCGATGCAGCCCGCCGCGAGCATCATCGCAGGTGTCCTCTCGGGCTTGATCATCATCCTGTTCGGCCTGGTCATGCCGTCGCGCACCGTGCCCGGCACGCGGGAGCTGGAAAAGATCCTCGGGTTCCAGGAGTTTCTCTCACGCGTGGAAGCCGACCGCCTCGAGCGAATCGTGAAGACACCGGAGATGTTCGAGAAATTCCTGCCGTATGCGATGGCGCTCGGCGTCGAGGACAACTGGGCGCAGGCGTTCGAAGGCATCTACCGCGAGCCGCCGCGCTGGTACACCGGCCCCGGCGCCGTTCAGACGTTCCGGCCGAGCACGTTCACGAGCGATCTCGGACGGATGTCCGCGCAGGCGGCGGCCGTGATGGCGTCCGCGCCGCGCAGCAGCGGCGGATCGGGATTCAGCGGCGGCTCCAGCGGCGGCGGTTTCGGGGGCGGCGGCGGGGGCGGCTTCTAACCGCGGATCACACGGACCACACTGATCGGGATTGTGAGATTGGTGCGAATGTTCTGTCAGTAGGATCCGCCGTTCACCGCTCGAATCCGCTGTTTCGTCGTCGCCCGCTGCCGCCCACCGACCTCCTGTTGCACCGTCAGCAACCGCTTCCTAGTCTGGACGGCATGTACAAACAACTGAAGCGGACCATCGTCACTTTTCTCGTGATCGTGTCCTCCGTGATGTGGCGCCTGGGCCTGTCGCTCTCCGGGCAGGCTGACGCGCACGACGCCGCGCGGCGCGCGGTCCCCCAGATACTGCGCGCCGACTACGAGGGCGATCGCGCGGCACTGCGCAGGCTGCACGACGATCTCCACGTGCCGAAGGAGCCACCGCAGGTCACGTCCCGGGTGCTCTACTGGCGCGGCTTCGCGCTCTGGAGACGCGCGATGAACGGCTTCAACGATGGGGCGGACACACGCGAGCTCCAGCAGGACATGGAGCAGGCCGTTCGAGAGTTCGAGGATGCCCTCGTGCGCGATCCAGCATTCGTCGACGCGAGAGTCGGCATGATCGCGTGCCTGCAGGGCCTGACGTTTCTCAGCCGTGAGGATCAGGCGAAAGTCCAGGAGCTGGCCACCCGTTGGGTGCAGCCGTTGAAGGACAGCCTCGCGGCGGCGCCGGAGAATCCACGGCTCTTGTGGGTGTACGGCGGAAGTCAGTGGTACGCGATACCCGGCCTCTCGGAGTCGCAGATCGTCGAGCGGCAGAAAGCAGGCATGGCCACGTTCGCGCGCGGCCTGGAGTTCGCGCGCAAGCAGAAGGGCACAATCAAGGACCCGCTCGAACCGTCGTGGGGCGAACCCGAACTGGTGATGAACCTCGCGTGGGCCAATCTGAACGCCAGGACGCCCGATGTCGCAGCGGCGGAGCGCTACGCGAAGGAAGCGCTCGAACTGGTGCCGTACTGGCACTACGTCCGTGACATCCTGATGCCGAAGATCCGCGCCGCGAAGGACAAGGGGTAGCGTTGCCAGCGGCGAAGCCGTCGGCGACGGCGGCCTCGTCTTCGCGATGATGTGGGGATCGACGCTGGCGTTCCTCACGGTCTCGGGCTTCGTGATCGACCTGACGATGCGACGGCGGAACGCGAGCGGTCTGCAGCGTGTGTTCTGGTAGTTGTGACAGACGCCTCGACTGAGCATGCTTCTTGCGTCTGCGGGCGCTGGAGCACATATGAGGCGACCACCCGCTTCCGCCACGAGACTCAGCCGTATGAGCGTGCCCGCGTGCGTACTGCTCCTGGCCCTGGTCCCTGGCTGGTCAGACGGCCCGCTTGCCGACGGCCCCACGAATGGCACGGATGGCTTCAGCGTGCCGAACGATGTGCCTCTCAAGCGTTATCGGGCCTATCGGCGGATGCACGCGGTCAACGAGAAATTCAAGCACGAAGCGTGGCTCGAAGCCTGGACGGAAATGGATGACTCAGGATTCCGCTACGAGATCGTCAGCGAGAGCGGATCCGACTACATCCGCGAAAAGGTGCTCCGCAACCTCCTCCAGCGCGAGCAGCAGCTCATCGCGCGCGGGCAGGCGGCTGCGGCCGAGCTGACGCCGGACAACTACCTCTTTGAGGAACCTTATTCCCAGGGTGACGTCGAGCGCTACATCCTGATCAAGCCCAAGCGCAAGGATGTGCTGCTCGTGAACGGCAGGATGGTGCTGAGCCCGGACGGCACGGAAGTGCTCCGGGTGGAAGGGGTCCTGTCGAAGAATCCCTCGTTCTGGATCAGCAGCGTCAACGTCACGAGGGATTTCGCCCGCGTCGATGGCGTGCGCGTGCCGGTCGCCACGGAATCCATCGCGAAGCTGCGGATGGCGGGGACCGGCCGGATGACGGTCAGCTACGAGTACCACGCGATTAACGGGCGGCCCGTGAGCGCCTCGGCTCATCGCGTGCTTGCCGCGGCGCTCTCCCGGCAACAATAAATGAGCGGTGCAGGTGCACGGTGCACCGTGCAGGGTGCGGTGCGGTGCACGGTGCACCGTGCACCGCTCCCGATCGCTACCGCGCGTTCGCCAGCTCGTTGACCGCAGCGGACAGCATGCGGGCCTTCGGCTGATCGGCGGCCCGCGACGCATCCCTGTTCAACTCACTCGCGAGCTTCTTGAGCGCCTGCTGCTTCGGCTGGCCTGACAGCTTTTCAGCGTTCGCGAGCTGCGTCCTCGCCGCGCTGATCCGCTCGGCCGCCAGCCCGTTCGATCGCTCGAGCTGATCGAGGAACGCGCGCGCCTTGGCGAAGCTGGCCGGCCACACGATCCGGCGCTGCTCCTGCGCGTTCAGATAGTCCCACTGGACGGTCTTGGCCGCGTCGATCTCGTTCTGCGAGATCAGGCCGCTCGGGACCAGCTCGTAGATGTCGAGCCCGCGCGCGATCTCGGAGCTGACGATGAGGCCGTTGTACCAGTACACCGACCACGACCCGCCGCTGATCAGCCGCGTCGCGTCCACGGGACCGCGATCGAAGTAGGCGATCTCCGTCGGCTTCGACACGTCGGTCCAGTCGAAGACCGAGATGCCGCCCTGATACCAGCCCTGCACCATCACCTCGCGCCCGGGAATCGGGATGAGCGATCCGTTGTGCGCGACGCAGTTCTCGAACGACGTCTGCGGCGCGGGCATCTTGTAGTAGCTCTTGAACTGCAGCTTGTTGTTCTCGATCGTGAAGAGCGCGTCGGCGCCCCATTCCAGCTTGTCGGTCTCGCGGCAGCGCGGCTGCGAGCCGCCGCCCCACTCGTCGGAGAAGAGGAGCTTGGTGCCGTCGTTGCTGAACGTCGCCGAATGCCAGAACGACATGTTGATGTCGGCCGCCTGGTCGATGCGCTTCGGCTTCGTCGACGTCGCTGATGTCGAGCAGCAGCCCGTAGCCGCCGCACGCGCCGCCGGCGTAGCCGATGTCGGGATAGACGGTGATGTCGTGGCACTGATTCGGTCCGGTATTGCCGCGTCCACCGCCGCCACCCCTGCCCTGCTGCGGTGCCGCAGCCGGGGCTCCGGCGCCGGCCGCACCGGCTCCCGCCGCGCCAGCACCCGCTGCTCCAGCACCCGCTGCTCCAGCACCCGCTGCTCCGGCTCCCGCTGCTCCGGCCGCGCCTGCGGCACCCGCCGCGCCTGCCGCTGCCGCGTCACCACCGGCGCCACCGCGGCCCGGCTCGACGCGTCGAGGCGGCGGCGCGAGGCCGTAGAAGATGCGCGGCGAGCTCACGATCGCCGCGGTCTGCGGCGCCGCCAGCGGCACCTTGATCACTTCGAGCCGGAAGCGGGCGCTTTCCGGATCGTCAATCGGCGCGTCCTTGCAGCCCGGCAGCTCCTCCGCCGAGCGAACGCCGGCCGAGCCCGACACATAGATGTAGACGTTCTCCTTGTCACGCGGATCGGTGACCACCGTGTGCGTGTGCGACCCGCGGCAGGTCTGCACGTTGGTCACGTACTTCGGGCTGGCCATGTCCGCGATGTCGAAGATGCGGATGCCGCGCAGCCGGTCCTTGCTCACCGGCTCGGGCACGCCCTGGATGCCGCAGTCGAGTGCGTCCGGCCTGGCCCTCGCCCGACACGAACAGCAGGTTCTTGTAGACCGAGACGTCGCTCTGCGACGCCGGGCAGACATACGTCAGCACGACAACGGGCTTCAGCGGGTTCGAGATGTCGTAGATCTGGAAGCCGTTGTAGTTGCCCTGAATCGTGTACTTCCCGGTGAACGCGAGATCCGAGTTGGTGACCCCGAGGAACTTCTCGGTCGGCGGGGTCGTCGAGATCATCTTGATGTTCCACGCGGCCTGCGCAGCGTCCCAGCGGCCGGGCTTCAGCCCGACGCGCGGATCCGGCGTCGGCGCGGTCGCCGACACGATCGGCGTGACCGGTGGCGGCATCACGGCCGGCGGCGGCGGAGGCGGTGGCGGCGGCGGACCACCACGGCCACGCCCGCCTCGCCCCGTTGGCGCGTCAGCGGCAGGCGCGGCCGGCGCGCCTGACGGCGGCGTCGCAGCCGCGGGTGGCGGCGGCGCCTGTGCCTGGGCCGCCGGCGCGGCGGCTGGCGGCGGCGTGCTGGGCGGTGTCGAAACCGCGGCAGGTGGAGCCGCCGGCGCCGGCGTGGCCGGCGGAGTGGTCTTCGGCCCGCACCCGGCAACGACGAGCCCGACCGCGAGCGACGTGTAAACGAGCGATCTCATAGTTAGGACTCCGTTCACCTTGGAAAAAACGCGATCCTACTTCGAATTGGGCTTGACCGGCCCATCGAGCATCTTCCCCATGCGCTCGATCTCGGTCGTCTGATCCGCGTACATGTCCGACGCGAACTTGTAGACGTCGTCATCCTGCAGCGCGCCGTACGAGGCGAAGAGATCGTCCACCATCTTGATGGCGCCCTCGTGATGGCGAATCATGAACGTGAGGAACAACTTGTCCCACTCGGCGCTTCGAGCCTTGTCGAGCTGTGCCAGCTGCTCGGGCGTGAGCATGCCGGGCATCAGCATGTCGTGCTCGACGCCGTTCATCTTCATCCGATGATGCGTGGCGTTGGCGGCCGGCACGACCTCACCGCGGTCGCGCAGCCAGTTGCGCATGAACTCGATCTCGTCGCGCTGACCGATCACCATCCGCTCGCACAGGACGCGGACGTCGGGCCTGGCGCCATGCGATGTCGCCCAGCCGGCGATCAGGACCGCTTGAGCGTGGTGCGGGATCATCCCGGCCATGAAGTCGATGTCGGCCTGACTGTAGGGCTGCCGCACGAGATCGGGCCGCGCCTTCGGTTCCGGCGGCTGGCCGGGCTGCTGATCAGAGCTGGCGCGCATGCCGACGCTCGACATTCCGGTGACCAGGATGGCAAGACCCGCCGCCAGCAGTGTTTTTCGCGGGGTGTTCATATCGTCGCCCCTTGGGATGGGCGAAATAGTAGACCATTCGCACCGGCGAGGGGAAGCGGCGGTCCGGACCCGTCGGCCCGGCCCCAGAAGCTGTCTCATAAACCTGCCGCTCGTTCCACGGTGCGAGCGAGCATGGCGAGCGAGCCACGCGACCGGAGCGCGCCGGCGCCCTTCGACTTCGCTCAGGGCGTGGTGAGCCTAGTCGAACCACGAAGCGGCGCGCGAGAGAGCGTGTAGTCTCATCCGGCGAAGCCCCTCGGATGAGACTACGCGGTGGGCGGCCTGGCGGCGGCAGCCGACTGCAGGGCGTTCTGAAGAGCCTCCCAGGCGAGCATCACGCAGGCGAGACGCGACGGGTAGTCGCGAAATGTGGAGAAAACCTTCAAGCCGCCGACCTGATCGGGGAGCGTCGAGGCTGCGACGCCCTGCAGAACCATCGACAGGGAGTCGGCCAGCGTTTCCACGTAACGGATGTGGCGCCCCCTGACGCACTCGGTCATGAGCGACGCCGATGCCTTCCCGAGGGCACAGAGCGCACCATCGAAGCTGACGTCTGCGATGCGGTCGCCGTCGAGCCGCAGGAAGACGGTGACCCGATCGCCGCACGCGCGGTTCTCGCCCTCGCTTACCGCCGTGGGGTCCTTCATGACGTGGCAGCTCCGCGGCCGACGGTTGTGATCGAGGATCACGTCCTGATAGACACTGGAGCCCTTTCCCGATCCGTCAAAGATCTCGCGGGCGCGGACGGACGCGTCGATCAGCCGATCGACGTCGTCTCTCGTGTTGTAGAGCGCGAACGATGCCCGCGCCGTCGCGGGAACGCCGAAGCGGTCCATGACAGGCTGCGCGCAGTGCTGTCCCGTGCGGATGGCAACGCCTTCGCGATCGAGGATGGTCCCGATGTCGTGCGCATGGATGCCGTCCAGGAGAAACGACAGCACGCCCGTCTTGTCTCGCGCGTGACCGAGAATTCGCAGGCCAGGGATCTCGAGCATGCGCGCGGTCGCATACGTGAGCAGATCGTCCTCGTGCGCGGCGACAGACGCCATGTCGAACTGAGACAGATAGTCCACTGCGGCCCCCGCCCCGACCGCTCCAGCAATGTTCGGCGTCCCCGCCTCGAACTTGTACGGCACCGCGTTGTAGGTCGTCCTCTCGAATGTCACCGACGCGATCATGTCGCCGCCGCCCTGGTACGGCGGCATCTCTTCGAGCCACGCACGCTTGCCGTACAGCGCGCCGGAGCCCGTTGGGCCGTACATCTTGTGCGACGAGAACGCGAAGAAGTCGCAGTCGAGCGCCTGTACGTCCATCGGCAGGTGCCCGACGGACTGCGCGCCGTCGACGAGCACCGGCACGCCGTATGCGTGAGCGCGATCGACGATGGCCCTGACGGGTACGATGGTTCCCAGAGTGTTCGAGACGTGAATGATCGCGACCAGCCTCGTCTTCTCGGTCAGCAAGCGATCGAACTCGTCCAGCCGCAGCTCGCCGTCGTCGTCTATCGGCACGACGCGCAGGCGGGCGCCGGTCTGCGCGCAGACGAGCTGCCACGGCACGATGTTCGAGTGATGCTCCATCCAGGACACCAGGATTTCGTCGCCAGGCCGAAGGCGCGGCCGGGCGAAGCTCTGGGCGACGAGGTTGATGGCGTCCGTGCATCCCTTCGTGAGGACGATTTCCGCGGCGTCGTGCGCGTGCAGAAAGCGCGCGATCTTCTCGCGGGCCCCTTCGTAGGCGGCAGTCGCGAGCTCTCCAAGCCGGTGCGTCGCGCGATGGATGTTGGCGTTCGAGTGCCGGTAGAACGCGTCCAGCGCCTCCAGGACCATCCCGGGTTTCTGAGTCGTGTTGGCGTTGTCGAGGTAGACCAGGGGTTTGTGGCGAACCAGCTCAGCCAGAATCGGAAAATCCGCGCGAGCGCGGAGCGGGTCGAACCGGGCAGCGCCGACCGCGGCCGTCTCGGGACTCGTGCGATGCATGGCACCTCGATGGGAGAACTGTAGTGTCCGGCTTCAGCCGGACCTCGTCGCGTGTGGAATTCGGCTTTAGCCGGACCCGATGGTGATCGCGCCATCGCGGCGGGAAGTTGGACAGAGGGAGCCTCACGCCTGAAATGCGGGCGGCCGCGAGAATCCCCCCACGACATCCGCCGCCTTCATGAGTTTGCTTCTCTCTCCTGCGTCCAGATTGAGGCCTGCCCCTGGGTCAGGGTCAAGCACCTTCCGCGAAAAAGGTGGCTGGCCGGGCACGAGGTTTGCGTCGGCCGGATGCATGCCGCGATCAATCTGGACAGGTGCCCTCTCCTTCGGTCTGGTCAACATCCCCGTCGAAGTTCACACGGCCGTGCGAGAGAGCCGGCCCCATTTCCGGATGCTCCACGCCAAGGATCGGTCGCCGATCAGCGTCGAACGGGTCTGCCAGAAAGAAGGCAAACCCGTCGAGTGGAACGATCTGGTGAAGGGCTACGAGTACGAGAAGGGCCAATTCGTCGTGTTGACCAAGGAGGATTTCGCCGCCGCAGCCGTCGAAAAGACGCGGCGCATCGACATCCTCGACTTCGTCACCGCCGAGGCAATCGACGATCGCTTCTTCGACAAGCCGTATTACCTGACGCCCGGCAAGGGCGGAGACTCCGCATACGTGCTCCTGCGCGAAGCCATCCGCGAATCGGGCCGAATCGGCATCGCGAAGTTCATCCTTCGTGACGTCCAGCATCTTGCCGCGGTGGAGGCGATCGGCACGGCGCTGGTTCTGTCGACGCTGCGTTTTGCCAACGAGCTGATCGACGTGGAATCGCTCAACATTCCGAGGGGCAAGGAGATCGGAAAGAAAGACCTTCAGATGGCGACCACGCTCGTCGAGAACCTCGCCGCGGACTGGAAGCCGGAGAAGTACACGGACGACTATCGCGAAAACCTGATGCGAGTGATCAAGGCCAGGATGAAGGGCACGAAGGCCAGGCTCGTATCCGATGAACGGCCGCGCGATGCGAAGGTGGTCGACCTGATGGAACGGCTTCGACAGAGCCTCGAAGCGTCCGGCAAAGGGGACCGCGAAGGCCGGAACGCGGGCGCGCGCGAGCTCCGCGCACACCCGCAAGGCGCCGCGTCGTCAGATCGCCTGATCACTGCGGCGTGATTTCCACGAAGTTGATCTTGTTGTTGTTCGCCCCGGCGCCGCTCCGGATCGTCAACCGGCCGTCGGTGACCGTGACGGTCGCGGTACCCTCGATCCAGCGCGTGGCCGTCGTCGGCGTGCCGGTCACGACGAGCACGCCCTCGGCGTTCATCCTGAACACGCTGTCGAAGTTGCTCGCATCTCCGGAAACGACCCGAACGACGTAGGTGCCGTTGGGCACGGCAATCTCCCACACCGCATCCGGATTGCCCGGCTTCTGCAGGTGCGTCAGCGTGTCGTAGCGCTGGTCTGGCGAATTCGCGGCATTGCGATCGCGCGTCTGAGCCGTGTTGTCGGCGTTCCAGCCGTACGTCTGCCCGTTCCCCCGGTTCGCGAACACGAGGCCGCCGTCGGAGAGATAGCCGGACGGCACGGGCGCCGAGGCGGGCTGGAAATTGACGCGAATCGCCGACGCGGGCGGCGGCGGAGGGGTGGCGGTGGCGGCGTGCCGGACCCGGTGAACAACCGTGCGGTGGGGATCACCGCCTTGGGCACAGACGGCCCACTCCACAGCAGTCGCGCGACTGCGCCGCCCTCGTTCTCGAACATCTCCATCCGGATGTCGTATCGCTGGCCGGCGGTCAGCGCGATGGTCCCGCTGTTCTCTGTTGTCGCATGCAGCGTCCAGTTGTTGACGAGCTGCTGACCGTTGACCCACAGACGCACGCCGTCGTCGCTCTGCGTGTAGAACGTGTAGGTCCCGGTGAACTGCGGCTCGACCTGTCCGGTCCAGCGCACGCTGAAGGTGTTCGCGCCAATCGTCGCCACGGGCGCACCACTCCCCCAGTCGAAGTTGACCGTCGAATCCACCCGCGTGAGCGTCGCGCCCGTGAAGTCGCTGTTGTCGAAGTACGTCGCTGAGAGCCCGTTGGCCGGACCGCCCGAGCCCACACGATACGTCGCCGTGTACGTCGTGTCAGTGGCCGGCGTCGAGATGTTGTGCGTGGCAGCCCCGCCGTCCGACCACGAGACGAATTCGTAGGTCGTGCCGCCCGAGGACTGCGTCGGCGGCGCGTCGAGGTTGCGCACGACCCCCACCACGGACTCGACGGTGATCGGCGTGGCCGTCGGTTGCGCGTCGAGGCGCACCTGCAGACCGGCGGGGTTCGTCGCGATCGTCAGCCGCGCTTTGCGGGGCATCACGTCCCGAGTCGTCGTGCTCGTCAGCCCGCCGGAATCGGTGACCGTCAGGTAGAGTCGGTACCAGACGTTCGACTCGGTATGGCCGGTGGTCGGCACCGTGAAAGATCCCGTGCGCGATCCGCTCGTCGGCGGCATGAACGGATGCACGTGCGTGTCGTGATGGAAATCCACGCGCCAGGTGAAGGCGCTGGCCGGCAGCGTCCCGTCCTGGGGATCGGTGGCCGTCCCGGAATAGTTGATCACCGCGCCGCCGCTGTAGAGCGTGCCGGCCGCGGGCTGCGAGATCGTCGGCGCCGGCGGCGGCTGGTTTCCGCTCACCGTCAAGAGCGCCGCGTTGCTCGTGACGCTGCCGAAGTCGTTCGAGACGACGGCACGGAACGACGCGCCGTTGTCCCCCGCGGCGACGGAGGCGATCGTATAGTCCTGCGAGGTGGCTCCGGTGATGTTCGTGCCGTTCCGCTGCCACTGGTAGCGCAGCGGCGCGGACCCCGACGCGCGAACGCTGAAGGTCGCGGAGGCGCCGGGCGCGACGGTCTGGCTTGCCGGGTGCGAGGTGAGGCTGGGGGCGGAGGCGCCGTGACTCGATCCGGTACACGACACCCGTGTTCGCGCCGGAACCGCGCGCGAGATAGTACAAAGCGCCGTCGTCGGAGACTTTGAGATCGACCGGCGAGGCGATCCCCGTCGCGAACGTCACGACGCTGTTGCCGGCGGAGGGATCGAGCTTGCGTATCCACCCGGCGCAGTAATCGGCGAAGAAGTAGTCGTTCGTGTAATCGGAAGGAAACCTCATCGTCAAGGGCGAGTAGAACGCGCCGCCGGTGATCGCACAGGTGCCTGCAGAATGGTTGTACGAGTAGCGCGGCGTCCGGAACCGGGGGTCGGTCGTCGCACCTTCCGTCGTCGGCCACCCGTAGTTCGCGCCGGCGACGCCGTCGTTGATCTCCTCCCAGGTGTTCTGGCCGACGTCGTTGATGAACATCTCGGTCCGGCCGGGATTGAACGCGAACGTAAAGGGATTCCGCAGCCCGAGCGCGTAGATTGCGCGTTGCTTGCCGGAAGCTGTTCCGAAGAACGGATTGTCGGTCGGAATCGTGCCGTCCGTGTTGATCCGCAGCATCTTGCCGAGCACGTTGTTCATGCTCTGTGCGTTTGCGCCGTTGGCGTTCTCGCCGACGGCCGCGTAGAGCTTGCCGTCCGGACCGAAGTGCAAGCGCGCCGCCGTTGTGGTTCGTCGCGCCACTCAGGTTGTCGAGCTCGAAAATGATGAGCTCGCTGCCCGGAACGGCCACGTCGCCGTTTGCGGTGAAGCGGCTGATCCGGTTGTGGATCGCCGGCGACGTCGCCGTGTAGTAGACGTAGACGAAGTGATTGGACGCGAACTGCGGATCGAAGGCGACGCCGAGGAGACCGCGTTCGCCAACAGAGCTGACGGTCAGTGTAAGAAAGGGCGTAGGCAGGAGGCTTCCATCCTTGATGACCCTCAAGCGTCCGCCCTGCTCCGCGACGAACAACCGGCCGTCCGGCGCGAACTGCATGGCGGTCGGGCTCGAGAGTCCACTGGCGACGAGCGCTTCGGTAAATCCTGAAGGAAGCGACGCCGCGCGCGGTGTTTGCACCGCCAACGCGCACATAGCGAGACACAACCCGAACGTCAATCGTCTCCACAGTTGAGCTCTCATTCAGGCACAATCCTCCCCGTTCGCAGTCAACGCGCCGCGGCCTCGTGCAAGAGGGGTGCCCCGATGCGATCAGAAAAAGCGACGCGGGACGCGTGGCTCGTCTGTTTGCGCCGATGGAGGAGAGGGATTCGCGGTGAGAGCGACCAGTCGTGGGGCGATCGTCACCCCACGGCTGGTTGGTGCGGTGTGCGCGTCGGGAGGAAACTTACGGCTGACCCGAGTGCGCCATCTGTTTGAAGAACTCATCGGCGCGCTGACGGATCTCGGCCTGCGTCAGATCTTCCTTGCGCGTCGCGATCCACCAGGTGTAGCCGGCCGGATCGGCGATGGCGCCGCCGCGGTCGCCCCAGAACTGATCGGCCAGCGGCATCTGCACCGTCGCGCCTTCGCGCACGGCGTTGTTGAACACGGCGTCGCTGTCGTCGACGAACAGCCAGAGCGACATCGGCGATCCGCCGAGGCCCTTCGGGCCCTTCATCCCCATCATCACGTCGTTACACATGAAACGTGAATTGCCGATCTGGATTTCGGCGTGCATGATCTTGCCGTCGGGGCCGAGACTGCGGCTTATTTCCTGCGCGCCGAACGCCTTCTTGTACCAGTCGATCGTCTGGGCGGCGTCGTCGAGGGTCAGCGCCGGCGTGATGCTGTAATACCCGTCGGGAATGGCTTTCGCTGCTTTCGCCATCGGAACCTCCTTCTTTCCGAACACACGAGCGTGACGCGAGTGCCTCGCTCGAAACGACCACTATGGTTCGGAACGCGGCCCGATGCAAGCTGGACGCTTGTAGACTTTGCGAGACGCGGTCATCGACGCAACGCCACCATGGGATCCAGTCTCGACGCGCGCTGCGCGGGCAAGTAGGCGGCGCTCAGGGCGACGAGCAACAGCAGGCCGGTCGCCAGCGCTATCGTGAGGGGATCCTGCGGCGCGACGCCGTACAGCCGGCTGCCGATCAGGCGCGACGCCAGGTAGGCGAGTCCCCCGCCCAGCGCCAGCCCGGCGACGATGAGCCCGACGGTCTCGCGAAGAATCATCGCGATGACGCCGCGGGACTGGGCGCCCAGCGCGATGCGGATGGCGATTTCGCCCGTGCGCCGCGCGACCCCAAACGAGAGCACGCCGTACAGGCCTATAGCCGCCAGCGCGAGCGCGACTGCACCGAAAGCGACCGCCAGCTGCGCCGTCGTGAGAGCTTGTGCGGTCAGTGGAACCATCCGCTCGTCCAGGGTTGCGGCAGACAGGATCGGCAGCGTGGGATTGGCGCGCTCGATCGACTTCCGCACGGCGGCAAGGACCGGCCCCGGCGTGGTCGAGGTGCGAATCAGAAAGGTGGGACTCTCCATGGTCGCCGGCGCCTGCAGAGCCGACTTGAAGAAGCGAGGTTCGACGTCGCCTCGCAGAGCGCTTGTTCGCGCGTTTGTCGTGACGCCCACCACCTGACAGGCTGTCTGCTGATGGCCGTCGCCAACCACTGTGATGCGCATGCCGATGGGGTTCCGCCCGTCGAAGAACCGTCTGGCGAATGCCTCGTTGATCACGCAGACATCGGGCGCGCCCGCGCGGTCGCTTGCGCGGATCTCGCGTCCAAGCTTCACGGACACGCCAAGCGTGGAGAAATAACCGGGCCCGACATGGTCCGAATTCGATTCACGAGCCTCATCGGGTGCCCGTGGCACGTAGCCTTCCACGTCGATGGTGTCCGAAGACTCCCCGCCGCTGAAGACACCCAGTTCCGAAAAACTGGTCGCGTGCACGCCGGGGATCCGCCGGATCTCGTCGGACAGTCGCTGAAGCATGCCGTCGGCGCGCGCCGCCTCATAGCCAGCTTCGCGCAAATCGACGCGCACGAGCAGGAGACGCTCGGATGGAAAACCGAGGTCCGCGCGTTGCAGGTTGTAGACCGTCCGCGCTAGCAAGCCGGCGCCAACGAGCAAGGGCAGGCACAATGCCAGTTGCAGGCTCACGAGCAATCGGCCTGAGCGCATCTGGCCAAACGAGCCGATGGCGCCGCGACTCTGTTCCCTCATGCAGTCGCCCGCGTCACCCCTCGTCACCTGCCAGGCGGGAAGCACGCCGAACACGATCGCCGCCGCAGACGAGACGGTCAGGACGAACGCCAGCACGGTCGGGTCCACCACGAAGCTCATGCGGAAATTCGGTGCGGAGCCTCTCATCATCTGGACAAGCGCGACGTGGAACAGGTCGGCGAGAGCGATGGCGGCCACCCCTCCGAACGCCGCCAGCAGCAGACTTTCCGTGACGAGCTGGCGGATGATGCGTCCGCGACCTGCACCCAGCGACAATCGCAAGGCGATTTCGTGTCTGCGCGCGGCGCCGCGCGCCAGCAGCAGGTTCGCCAGATTCGCGCACGCGATCAGCAGCAGCACGCCGACCGACACGAGCAACACGCCCAGCGACTGGGAGAATGTATTCCTTGTCGGCGACGCTCCACGCGCGGCGGACTGGATCCGGAGACGCTGATCCAGGAACTCGCGCCGGCGTTCGCCTGACAGGGCGGAGCCGTAGAAGGACTCCAGGCCGGCCTGAAAAATCGCGTTGGCCTGGGCTTCCGCCTGCGCCAGCGTCACGCCCGGTCGCAATCGCCCGAACACGTGCAGCCACATCGTCTTTGTTGGGGGCGTATCGTGGATCCGATCGTCGCCGGGCAGCAGGCCGGGCTGCAGTTTCAACGGGAGCCACACGTCCGGCTGCTGTCCACTCGTTTCGCCGATGAAGCCCACCGGCGCGACGCCGATGATCGTCACGGTCGTCTTGCCGAGCGTGAGCGTCCTGCCCACTGCGTCGGGACGGCCGCCGAAGCGTCGCCGCCAATAGGAGTCGCTGAGGACGACGACGGGCGTCGGCGTGCCGTCTTCGGTCGTGGTGAACAGCCGGCCGATGGCGGAGTCCACCCCCAGTACCTGAAAGAACCCGCCCGATACCAGGCGCCCGCGGACTTCTTCCCATTCGCCGTCCTCGCGGCGGACCTGCCAGGCGCTCAGGCTGCTCTGCGAAGCCATCACCATCGAGAAGAGATCCGCGTGGTCGCGAAGCTGTTCGAATTCCTCGTAGGTGAGCCAGTACCGCGGGCCGTCGGTCCCGCCGGTCCATCGACCTGTCCAACGGCCCGCCTCGTCGGGATTCGACAGCATGACCAGTTGCCCGGGGTCCCGTACGACAGGCAGCGACGAGCGCAGCACGCCGTTCCACAGGCCGAATATCGTCGTGTTGGCGCCGATGCCGAGGGCAAGAGAGAGGACTGCGACCGTGGTAAAGCCTGGAGACCGCGGTAAGTACGCGGAACGCGTAGGTCAGGTCCTGCCGAATGCTGTCGAGGAGCGCGAGGCCGCGCGCGTCGCGGCACTCTTCCTTCCGCTGTTCGATCGCGCCCATCTCGCGGCGCGCGGCGTGGCGGGCCTCCTGCGGCGACATGCCGGCGGCGACGAAGTCGTCCTCGAGATGTTTCAGATGGTACTGAAGCTCCTCGCCGAGCTCCTGCTCCACGCGAGTGCTGCGGAATACGGAACGAAGACGCTGACGAAGCTTGCGGGTCCAGCGCATGACATCCTCACGTCGGCTTCACGATCAACGAGATGGCGGCGGAGAGTCGTTCCCACTGGGCGGTCTCGGTCTTCAGCGCCTTCCGGCCCGCTGACGTGAGCTTGTAGTACTTGGCCCGCCGGTTGTTCTCGCTCGGCGCCCACTCGGCCTCGATCCAGCCCTGCTGCTCGAGCTTGTGGAGCGCGGGGTACAACGCGCTCTGGCCCACACGCAACTGTTCGCTCGACATCTGGCGGATGCGCTGCGCGATCGCCCAGCCATGCATGGGTTCCAGCGCCAGCATGCGGAGGATCAACAGGTCGAGCGTGCCCTGAACGAGGTCGGTCGGCTTGCTCATCGTCTTCCTGTCAGTTACTGATAGGAGAGCATACCGAGAACGCCTTCGGGAATCAAGAGCCCGCCGGCTCACCGAATCGCCGCGCCGGCGGCCGAGGCCAGGAGCGCAAGCGCAGCGGCACCCAGCATCACGAGTCGAAACGCCGAGACGAAGGCGTCGTCGATGATCCGGCGAACGGCGCTCTGCTGCGAAGGCTCGAGCGTCGGCGCGCGCTCGACGTCGGCTCCCGCCAGTTTCGGCAGCTCGCGATCGACGGTCGCCCTGGCCTCCGCGCTCAGCCCGACGCGGTCCAGCGATGGCCTCGCCCGCGTCTCGAATGCCTGCGTGAGGACAACGCCGAAGACCGCGATCGCCAGAAGACCCGCGACACGCGCGACGGCGTTGTTGACGCCCGATGCCACCCCGGCGTGCTGGCTCTCGACGGCTGCCATCACCGTTGTCGTCAACGGCGCCACCGTGATCGCCATTCCGAACGCCAGCACCGCGACAGCCGGGAAGAACGTCGTCCAGTACGATCCGCCGACGCCCGGCCGGGCGAGCAGAGCGATGCCCACCGCCGCCACGAGAGGGCCGATCGTCAGCGGGAGACGACTGCCGACGCTCGCGACCAGGCCACCCGACCATCGAGACATCGCGAAGATGATCAGCGAGAGCGGCAGGAGCGCCGCGCCTGCCTGTGTCGCCGGGTAACGCTGAACCTGAATGAGGTTCATGGGGACGAGAAACAGGATGACGCCGAGCGCCGCATACAGCAGCAGCGTGAGCAGGTTCGCGAGTGCAAAGGTTCGCGATCGAAACAGCACGAGCGGCAGCATCGGGCTCTGCGCACGATGTTCGACGAGGGGCAGCAGCGCGAGCGACACGACACCGACCAGGAGCGCGCCGAGCACGAGCGGGTGCCCGAGTCCGTGAGGCGGCCATTCCAGCAGGCCGTAGACGACGCCGCCCAGGCCGAGGACCGCCAACGCGGCCCCGCCCCAGTCGATTCGCGCGCTCCTGGACGAATCCCGGCTCTCAGCCATGTACCGCAGCGACAGCGCAACCACGATGACCGCCAGAGGGACATTCAGGAAGAACACGGCGCGCCAGCTCACGTGCTCGATCAACCAACCCCCGGTGACCGGACCGATGGCGGCGGTAATGGCGCTGAACCCCGACCACGTCCCGATCGCGCGGCCGCGATCGGCGTCCCCGAACGTGGCGCTGATGATCGCCAGACTGCCCGGCACGAGAAACGCCGCACCGATTCCCTGGAGCGCCCGGCCGGCGATCAGCACACGCGCAGAGGTGGCGAGCCCACAGAAGATCGAGGCCAGCGTGAAACACACGAGGCCGGCGAGAAACACGCGTTTGCGCCCGAACTGGTCGCCCAGCGAGCCACCGACCAGAATCAGCGCGCCCAGGAAGAGCGCGTACGCTTCGATGACCCACTGAACGTCGGTGATCGTCGCCTGCAAGTCCGCCTGAAGCGCCGGGAGCGCGACGTTGACCACCGTCGCGTCGACGAAGGTCATGCTGGATCCGACGATCGTGGCGATCAGCGTCCATCGGGCGGGGGAAGGCATGGTCGATCAACCCCAATCACGTGAATGATCTCGGGCTAGGATAGTGCCGTATTGCCCGTCATGACCGACTCGATCATGCCGAACGTCGACGCGTACCTCGCCGGTCATGGTGATCTCGAGGTGGCCGCCGCGGAGCTCATCAACCTCCTGCCGCTTCACGGCACGCTGCTCGGGCAGGACGACGATCACAGCCCGGAGGTCGTCGAGCGCGCACGCGTGCTCGAGGCACGCACACGCGTGCTCCTCGCCGAGCTCCGCCGGGCCGCGCATGACCGGCCCGAGCAGGCGTGAACTATGGTGATGGACGCATTTCGTCGGGACATTCGTTCCGCACTCGCGACCATGCGCCGCGCGCCGGGGTTCACGGTGACGGCCCTCGTCACGCTCGCGCTCGGGATCGGCGCGACGACCGCCGCGTTCTCGATCGTCCACGGCGTGCTGCTGCGTCCGCTGCCCTACGCCGACCCCGCTCGGCTCGTCCGCCTGTGGGAGGAGTATCCGGGCGGCGTCTCTCCCGCCGGCAACCGCTGGCTGAGCCGCTCGACTTACGCGGTGTGGCGCGAGCGGACCAGCACGCTCGACGCGCTCGGCGGCTACGCGCTCTATGAATACCGCCTCGACTTCGGCAGCGATCACGTCAAGACGTTCGGAGCCCAGGTCTCGCCGGCGCTTCTCGGAACGCTGGGCGCGGCGCCCACGCTCGGCCGACTCCTGATCGACGATGACGATCGGGAAGGCGCGCCACGAGTCGTCGTCGTGAGCGACGAGCTGTGGCGCGAGCGCTACGCGTCGAACCCGGCGGTCGTCGGCGCCTCGCTCGTCGTCGACGAGGAGGCCTACACGATCGTCGGGGTGGCGCCGCCCGCGTTCGAGTTTCCGGACCCGCGCGTCCGCCTCTGGCTGCCGTACGTGATTCCGAGATCGGCCGCGCAGCCGACGGGAGCGATCGTCTTCAGCGCGATCGCCCGGCTGAAGCCCGGCGTGACCGTCGCGCAGGCCGAGGCCGAAGGGACCTCCGCTGCCCGCGCTGCGCCGAGGCACCGGCTGACGGAGCTCTTCTTCGGCAAGGGCGGACCGGTGGTCGTGCACGCGCGACCGCTCGTCGACGACATCACGGCGCCCGCGAGGCCCGCGTTGTCCGTGCTCGCGGCGGCCGTCGCGCTCGTGCTGCTGATCGCGTGCGCCAACGTCACGAACCTCATGCTGTCGCGCGGCGTCTCGCGGCAGCGCGAGCTGGCGATCCGGGCGGCGATTGGCGGAAGCCGCGCGCGAATCGTACGGCAGCTGTTCACGGAGAGCGCGGTCTTCTCGATGGCGGGAGGCGCGCTGGGCCTGCTGCTGGCGTGGTGGCTCGTGCGGCTGCTCCCGCTCGTCGCGCCCGCAGGACTGCCGCGGCTGGACGCCGTCAGGCTCGATGGCTCGGTCCTGATGTTCTGCGCGATTGCCACCGCGCTCGCGACCTTCGCCGTCGGCATCGCGCCGGCCGTACGCGGCGCCGGCGTCGATCTGGGCGTCGATTTGTACGGGGCGTTCCGAGGCGCCGACGGATCGTCGAGCACGGGCTTTCGCGGCGCACGCGCACGCCGCCTGCGCGATGGCCTGCTCGTCGTCGAAGCGGCATTCGCGGTCATCCTGGTGGTCGGGGCGAGCCTGCTGGCGCGCAGCTTCGTTCGGCTGATGCAGGTCGACAACGGCTACACCGCCGCCGGCGTGCTCATCGCGAGCGTGGAGCTGCCGCGCGGCGCGACCGACGCTCGAACCGACCAGTTCCTCGACGCATCGCTGGCGCGCGTTCGCGCGATGCAGGGCGTGTCCGCTGCAGGCGCGGGCGCGATGATCCCGCTGATGCGCCGGACGGCGATCGTGCCCTTCACCTTGCCCGCCGCGGCCGCCGGCGGCAAGCCCTCTCGGGGCCGGGCGCTCGTCTACTGGATCACACCCGGCTACGCGGAAGCGCTGGGCCTGCGGCTGCACGCGGGACGCTTCTTCACCAGTGCCGACGCGCGCGGGGGCACGCTGGCGACCATCGTCAACGAGGAATTCGTCCGCCAGCATCTGTTCACGGGTCAAGTGACGGGTTTGATGATCCCGAATCTCGTGGGTCAGGAACAGGGCGTGATCGCCGAGATCGTCGGAGTCGTGGGAAACGTGCTGAAGGACGGGAACGATCGGCAGCCCCAGCCCGAGCTGTACTTCGTCCACGGATCGCACGGCCAGCGGATCGACGGCCTCGTGAACTTCGTGATTCGCGCGGAAGGCAGGCCGGAAGCGCTGGCGGCCGACGTGCGGCGCGTTGTGCAGGAGATCGAGCCTGGCGCGCTGATCGATCGAATCGAGCCGCTGTCAAGGACCGTCGCGGTCTCGCTCGACGCGCCACGCTTCGCCGCCGGCGTAATGACCGCCTTCGCAGGGCTCGCCATGGTGCTGGCGTCGATCGGGCTCTACGGCGTGTTGTCGTACAGCGTGTCGCAGCGCGTCCGCGAGCTGGGGATCCGTGCGGCGCTCGGGGCGCGACGCGCGGATCTCGTGCGCCTCGTGCTGCGCGAAGGTTTGTCGGTGACATGTGCCGGCATCGCGTTGGGCATGCTCGGCGCGAGCCTCCTCACCCGGCTCATGCAGCAGCTGCTCTTCGGCGTCACGCCCTACGATCCCTTTGCCTTTGCGGTCGCGCCGGTGATTCTGGTCGTGGCCTCACTTGCTGCGTGCCTCGGTCCGGCCGTCCGCGCGGCGTCGACCGATCCGTCGATCACGCTGCGCGCGCAGTAGAAGCTGTCTTATGAACCTGACGCTCGTTTCAGAAGCGAGCGAGCATGGCGAGCGAGCCACGCGACCGGAGCGCGCCGGCAAAGCGGCGCGCGAGAGAGAGTGCAGGGGAGTCCGAGGGGCGAAAGCCCCTCGGATAACTAGAGCTGGAGTAGTCAATCGATGAAACTGGTCTCTCTCAATGTAGGCCTGCCACGCGACGTCACGTGGCACGGGAGACACGTGACGACCGGAATCTTCAAGCAGCCGGTCACGGGCCGGGTCGCACTGCGGCGGTTGAACCTGGACGGCGATCGTCAGGCGGACCTGAGCGTGCACGGCGGCGTCGACAAGGCCGTGTATTGCTACCCGGTCGAGCATTACCCGTACTGGCAGCGCGAGCTGCCGGGCACAGAGCTACCCATGGGCATGTTCGGAGAGAACTTCACGACCGATGGCCTGGCTGAGGACGCCGTCTACATCGGCGACCAGTTCGCGGTTGGATCGGCGATGGTCGTCACGCAGCCGCGACTTCCCTGCTACAAGCTGGCCGTGAAGTTTCAGTCCGACGACATGGTCAAGCGATTCCTCGCCAGCGGGCGGTCGGGTTTCTACGTCGCCGTGACTCGCGAAGGCGACGTCGGCGTCGGCGATGAAATCATCGCGTCCGCACGGGACGCCAATGCCATTCCGGTTTCGGAGATCACGCGACTCTATATCGCCAAACGATTTGGCACCGATGATGTCGGCGCGGTGCAGCGGGCGCTGCGGATCAATGCGTTGCCGGAGAGTTGGAAAGAGTACTTTCGCGACCGGCTCCGCCGGGTCAGCGCGTGAGCCCGATCGGCACAACTATTGCGGTCGTCGAACCGTCGCACTGCGGGTGGGTCTCCGGCCGCGAGGTTTTCGGGAGAACTTTCCACCCCGGTTGTCGCGCCAGACGGATTTGTACCTCTGCTGGCAGTTTTGGTGAGTGAATTCCCGGAGGTGGAGTGGCAGCTCGCGCCGCGTTGTCATTGTGTCTGATCCTCGGACTGACCCTGATCGGGGGCGCCAGCATTCCCGCGCTTCCGCAGGGCAACAGTGGCATTGCGGCACAGTACCCGTTCGATGCGGGGATCGCCTCCAACCCCGCCGTCATCTTTGCGGATGACTTCGAATCCTACAGCGGCGTCTCGGGGCTGACGAGCAAATGGAACGAGGCGTACCACACCGCCAACATCCGCATCGCGACGGAAGCAGGCAACGTGTTCTCCGGCGGGAAGTCGCTCGAATTCACGGTGCCTCAAACGACGAACGAGGTGTCCAACACCGTTCTGAAGTACGTGAGCCCCGAGCGCGACACGCTGTTCCTGCGCTACTACGCCCGGTTCGACGGCGGGTTCAACGTCATCGGATCCAGCCACAACGGCAGCGTCATCTCGGCGCACTATTGCTGTCCTGGCGTGCGCGCCGACGGCTTCAACAAATTTCTCGTCAGCTTCGAAGCGTGGCGCGACGGTGCGGCGACCGCCAATCCGGGCAAGCTGAACGTGTACATCTACCATCCGGATCAGCGCGATATCTGGGGCGACCATTTCTTTCCGACCGGCATCGTGCTGCCGTTTTCGAGCACGCCCTTCGACTACGGGCCGGATTTCGTCTCGCGCCCGGACATCATCCCGGTGCTCGGCCGCTGGTACAGCTACGAGTTCATGGTGAAGGCCAACACTCCCGGCCTGCGTGACGGCCGCGTGGCGTTCTGGCTGGATGGGACCCTGATTGCGGACTTTCCGAACCTGCGGCTGCGCGAGACGACCGCGCTCAAGATCGATCGCTTCTCGATCGATCTGCACGTCCACACCAACAACCTGGCGGTTGCGCGCAAATGGTCCGACAACGTCGTCGTCGCGACGTCGTACATCGGGCCGATGGTCTCGGGGCAGTCCCCGCGCGTGCCGACGGGCTTCCGGATCGTTCGATAGTGTCCTGACCGCGAGGTTCGTGGCATAAGGCCCGGAGCGCGGCGCCCGGATGGCAAGGCGCGACGACCGAGCATATCGGGAATATGTGAGGGAGGAGCAACGCCGCCAGGCGGGATGCCCCGCCCGGGAGTTATGTCACGAACTGCGCGGTCAGGACACTCCCTATTCCTCTCGCAGCGCCCCGGTCGACGCGATAGGATCTCCTGCATGAGCACTTCTTCCTCTCTCGACGCCGACCGCGCGCACCTGCTTCACCCTCTGCATCACCCCTCGGCGTACGCGTCGACGCGGGTCTGGGTCTCAGGAAACGGCGCGCTGATCAAGGATGCGGCCGGACGCGAGTACATCGACGGACTCGCGGGCCTGTGGAACGTGAACGTCGGGCACGGCCGACGCGAGCTGGCCGACGCGGCTCAGCGGCAGATGTCGACGCTGGCGTTCCATTCCGCGTACGCCGGCGGCACCAACGAGCCCGCCATCGCGCTGGCCGAGCGACTGAGCGAGCTGGTCTTCCCGTCGATCAACACCTTCTTCTTCACGAGCGGCGGCGCCGAAGCGTCGGAGACGTCGTTCAAGACCGCGCGGTTCTACTGGAAGGTGCAGGGAAAGCCGGAGAAGATCAAGATCATCTCGCGGCACCGCGCGTATCACGGGCTCACGCTCGCCGCGATGAGCGCGACCGGCCTCCCGGCGTTCTGGCCGATGTTCGAGCCGCGCACGCCCGGCTTCCTCCATGTCGACGCGCCGGATCCGTATCGCTTCGTCAATCCGGATCCGGGAGTGAGCCTCGGCGTCGCCGCCGCCAACAAGCTCGAGGAAGCCATTCTGCGCGAAGGCCCGGAGACCGTCGCAGCGTTCATCGCCGAGCCGGTGCAGGGAGCGGGCGGCGTCATCGTCCCGCCGCCGGACTACTTCCGCCGCATCCGCGAGATCTGCACGCGACATAACGTGCTGCTGATCGCCGACGAGGTGATCACGGGCTTCGGCCGCACCGGCCGATGGTTCGGGCTGGAGCACTACGGCATCGAGCCGGACATCATGCAGTTCGCCAAGGGCATCACGAGCGGCTACATCCCGCTGGGTGGCATCGGCGTGTCTGACGCGATTCGGGAGGCGATCAACAGCGTCCCGGCCGGCAAGCGCTGGATGCACGCGTACACCTACTCGGGACATCCGACGTGCTGCGCGGTCGCGCTCGCCAACCTCGATATCCTCGAGCGCGAGCACCTCGCCGAACGCGCCGCGGCGGGCGGCGCTCGTCTACTCGACCGGCTCCGCGGGCTGGAAGGGATGGACGGTGTGGGTCACGTCCGCGGCCTCGGGCTGATGGCTGCCGTGGAAGTCGTGGCCGACAAAGCGACGAAAGAGCTGTTCCCGGCGCAGGCGGGTCTGGCGCAGAAGCTCACGGAGGCGATGCTCGACCGCGGGCTGTACACGCGCGTCGCGCTGGACTGCATCTGCCTGGCGCCGCCGCTCGTCACCACCGATGCGGTGCTCGATCGCATCGTGGACATCCTGCGCGAGGCGATTCCGCCGGTGCTGGAAGCCGCGCGGAAGGAGTTGGCCGTTTCGGTGAGCTCCTGAACGGCCAGACTACTTTGCCGGCACCACGTTGGCGTGGCGGGCGACCTGCTGCCAGCGATCCTGCTGCCTCATCCAGACGGCCGTGATGCGGAGCTGCTCGGTGCGGCCCGCATTCGGCATCTTGCCTCCCCACAGCACGGTCTCTCGCCCCGCCAGAATGACCGTGTCGCCGTACACCTTCAGGTAGTCGATCTGCCGATCGAATGACGCAATCTCGAGCACGCCCGATTCCACCATTCCCAGTACCTGCTTCTTGGTCACGAACTGATTCAGCGGGTTGGTCACCACGAAATCGTCGGACCACAGTCGCGCCAGCGTGGCCGGCTCCTTCCGGAGAAATGCCTGCACCTCCTCGGCGCTCAATCGGCGGACCTGGTCTTCGACTGACGCTGTGGCCGCCTGTCGCGCGGCGTATGCCTGTTGGCCCGCGGCAACGAAGGGAACCGCAGCGATGCTGCACGAGATGATGCCCGCCGCAATCCGATGACCGACTTTCATCGTGCGCTCCTGACCGAGTGAGGCCGTCAGACCGACAAATGCTTGTCGATCCAGGCCGTAATGTCCGCCATCACGTCTTCCTTGCCGATGTCGTTGAGGAGATCGTGATAGTGCCCGTCGTACAACTTGAGCGTCCGGTCCTTCGATCCGACCGTCTCGTAGAAGAACTCGCTGCCATGGCAGACCGTCGCCCTGTCGTCAGTACCGTGCATGATGAGCACCGGCAGCGTGATGCGCGGGAACTCCTCGCGCAGCCGCTCATCGGCACGCACCAGCGCGGCGACAGTGATCGCCGGCTGAACCTCGTGCGCGATCAGCGGATCGCTGTTCAGGGCGGCGACGGCCCTGGGATCCCGTGAGAAGTCCTCGTTCTTGAGCTTGAGGACGGGAAGCCGCGGCGCGATGTGGCTCACCCCCTTGATGGCGGCGAGGGCGAAGCCAGGCGCCGGCACCTGGAACGCGAAGCTCTCGCAGATGAACCCGGCGAGGCCGGCCTGATTCTCAATCACGTAGACCGACGAGACGACGCCGCCGGCGCTGTGGCCGAGCAGGAACACCGGCAGGTTCGGCTCGCGCGATTTCGCGATCTTCACGGCACCGGCCACGTCGGCCACGTACTCTTTGACATCTTCGACAAAGAATCGTTCGCCGTCCGATTTCCCCCGGCCGCGCAGATCGAGGGCATACGCCACGTACCCGGCCTTCACGAATTGCTCGGCGACCCAGATGTACTGTCCGCCGTGCGAATTGACGCCATGACAGATGACGACCACGGCGCGAGGCTTCGCATCCGGCCGCCAGGAGCGGAGAAAGATCTTGAGACCACCAACACTTTCGAACGTCTCTTCAATTGCGGGCAACGCCATCGATGTCTCCGTAGCCAACCGAGCCACCCCCCAACCCGCGGGGCAAGGACAACTCCTCGCGTCTGCGGGGAACAGACGATGGTAATGGCAAGTCTTCAGTTTTCGGAAATCCCGACTCCAGGTGACGGCAACGAAACGGACCGTCGGATCCGTCTAACGTCGGGATCGGAGCTGACTTCATGGGCACACTCATCCGAGACTTGCGGTACGGCCTGCGATCGTTGTCCACCCGCCCGGGATTCGCCGTGACGGCGATCGTCACGATGGCGCTCGGAATCGGCGCAACGACCGCCATGTTCACCGTCGTCGATGGTGTGCTGCTGAAGCCGCTCCGGTATCCCGACGCCGATCGCATCGTGGCGGTCTCGACGCTGTTCACGAACCGCGGTCGCGCCATCCCCAGGATTGCCGGCGGCGACTACCTGGACATTCGTGCCGACCGCAAGACCTTCGAGTGGATCGCGAGCTACTACGGGGGAGAAATGGGCGTGCGCGTGGCGAACCGTGCCGAGTTCGTCGGCGTGATGCTCGCCAACACGGAATTCATGAACGTCTTCGGCGTGCCACCGCTGCACGGCAGGCTTTTCAACGCCGACGACGCTCAACACTCCGCGATCGTGAGCCAGTCGTTCGTCGTGCGGAATTTCGGAAGCCCGGAAAGCGCGATCGGGCAATCGCTCCACCTGGAAGACCGTCGCTACACCATCGTGGGTGTCGTTCCTGCGTCGTTCCAGTTCCCCGAACGCACGGAAGTCTGGATCGCGTCGGCGCGCGACCCGGAGATCCTGGCGCGTACCGCGTACAACAACCGCGTCGTCGCGAAGCTGCGCGAGGACGTCAACGTCGACGCGGCGAACGCCCGGCTCGCGACGCTGGGCGCACAGCTCGCTGCGGCCTATCCGAATAGCAACACGAACAAGAGCTTCATGGTCCGGCCGCTGCGCGAACAGCTCGTGGCGCCCGTTCGCACGACGCTGTTCGTGCTGATGGGCGCGGTCGGCCTCGTGCTGCTCATCGCCTGCGCCAACGTCGCCAACATGATGCTGGCGAGGGGAACCGCGCGGTCGCGCGAGATGTCGGTGCTCGCGGCGCTGGGAGCGGGACGCGGCCGGATCGTGCGGCAGTTGCTGGCAGAGAGCCTCGTACTCGCGCTCGCCGCTGGCGTACTCGGTGTGGGGATCGCATACGCCGGCATCGATGGCCTGCTGCTGCGCGCCAGTGAGGGCGTTCCACTCCCCCGCTTGTCCGACGTGACGATCGACTGGCGGGTGCTTCTCTTCGCGTTCGGCCTGTGCTGCGTCTCGACCGCGGGATTCGGCCTGGCGCCCGCATTTCAGGCATCACGCGTCAACCTGACCGACGCGCTGAAGCAGGCTGGGACGCGCGGGATCCTGGGCGGACTCGAGTCGCTGCGCAGCGCGCTGGTCGTGGCGCAAATCGCCCTGTCGGTCGTGCTGGTGATCGGCGCCGGGCTGCTGTTCCGCTCGTTCCTGACGCTGATGTCGGTCCAGCTGGGGTTCCAGACCGAATCGGTGCTGGTGATGTACGCGCACGCCCCCGCGCGCACGCTCGACGACTACGTGCGCGTCACCCAGTTCGAAACCGAACTGTTCGAGCGCATCCGGCAAGTGCCTGGTGTGGCATCCGTCGCGGGTGCCATGGGATTGCCGGCTGGCCAGTACGGCTCGAACGGCGGTTACGTCCGCGAAGGCCAGGGCACGATGCAGCAGCACGCGATGGAACTGCCGCAGGCGGACTTCAGCCTGTCGAGCCCCGGTTATTTCTCCACGCTGGGCATTCCGCTGATCCGCGGGCGCGACTTCACCGACGCCGATCGCCACGGCAGCGAGCCCGTCGTGATCGTCAGCGAAGCGCTCGTGCGGCAGAGTTTTGCGGGCGAAGATCCCATCGGCCGCCGGCTGCAATGCGGCCTGGACGCCGAGAGCATGCGGTGGATGACGATCGTCGGCGTGGTCGGCAACGTGCGCCAGGATTCGCCGGCGTCACAGCTCTCGGCCGCCATGTACATGCCGCTGGCGCAACACCCCTATCGCGCGAACGAAATACAGGTGGCCATCCGGACCGCCGTCGAGTCTGCGTCCCTGATTGCGCCGGTGCAGGACATCGTCCGCAAGATGAATCCCGAGGTCGCAATGAAGTTCACGACCGTGGATGCGATGGTCGTGGATTCGGTGGCCGATCAGCGCTTTCGCACGAGGCTCGCCATCACCTTCGCAGCCGTTGCGCTGCTACTTGCGATCATGGGTGTCCACGCGGTCATGAGCTATCTGACGGTCCAGCGCACCGGTGAATTCGCGATTCGCGCTGCGCTTGGCGCCTCGCCTGGCGCCATATTGCGCCTCGTGCTGGGCGGGGCGGCACGGCTCGCGGCGATAGGCGTTGGCGCCGGCATCGCGATGGCCATCGCCCTCAGCCGCGTGCTCAGCACCATGCTGTTCGGGTTGACGAGCACCGATACGCTCACCTATGCGATCGTCGTCGCGGCCGTGCTGCCGACGGTGCTGCTCGCCTCCGCGCTTCCTGCGCTACGGGCGGCCCGCGTGGATCCGGTGGTCGCCTTGCGTCATCAGTAGCCGAGCCGCGCGACCGGTACGGCTCGTGCTCCCGGGAGTCTCGGACGCCGAGAATTCCGTCTGATTTCAAAGGCAACGCGGAGGGTGGACCGACGGGCGTCACGATATGACGTGGTCTGTGACAACCAGCCGTGGAAGGTCGGGCGATACCCGCGCCGCAAGGAGAGACACGGTGATCCGACACTCATTCCGTCCCGTCATGCTGGCTGCGCTCGTGCTGATCGTGGCCGGCGTCTACCCGCGCGAAGCGCGGGGGCAGCTGATCACGCAGCATGTCAAGGGAAGCGTGGGACTCAAGGCCGGATCGCAGCCGCCCCCCGGAGGCTACATCATCGCGCCCGTGCTCTATATCTACACCACGGACACCGTAAAGGATCGCGACGGCAACAAGCTCCCTTTCAATGCCGACCTCACGTCCGCGTTCTTCGGCGTGGGCTACAGCCAGGTCACCACCAAGAAGGTTCTGGCGGCTACTACAGTTTCGCGGTCCTGTTCCCGGTGGGCGCCAATAACCGCATACAGGGGACTGAAATCGACGCCAATCCCGGCGCCGGCCTGACCGACTCCGTCATCACGCCGATCAGTCTGGGCTGGCACCACAAACGCGCGGACGTCACCACCGGCTTTTCGATGTTCGTACCGACCGGGAAGTACACGGACGGCGCCGACGATAACACGGGGCTCGGGATGTGGGGATTCGAGCCGTCGGTCGGAGCGACGGTGTATTTCGATGAGAAGCGCGAGTTCCACGCCGCCACGGTGATGACGCTCGACTTCCAGTCGAAGAAGGAAGACAGCGAGACGAAGGTCGGCAACCAGATCAACTTCGAGGGCGGCGTCGGCGTCGACCTCCTGAAGGGCGGATTGACCACGGGCCTGTGCTATTACGTCGCGTTCAAGCTGAGCGACGACGAGATCGAGGGTCTCCCCGGCATTCTGATTCGGGGAAAGAACAAGACCTTCGGGTTGGGTCCCGAGGCCACGCTGACGATTGTCGCGCGCAACAAGGTCTACGGCTTCGTGACGGTGCGCTACTTCTGGGAAGTCTACGCGCGCACCACCACGCAGGGCAGCGCGTTCCTGATCCAGGCGACGTTCCTGACAAAACCGATCAAGGTACCGTGAGCCTGACGAGCTAGCCGGCGTCAGCGCGGCGAGCCGATCCCTGAAGCGGGAAGTTGCGACGTCGCGACCTCATCCGGTCGACGGGCTGCTCACTTGACGGGGACGAGGCGCTGCAGTCTCGCCGAAGCCACCCTGGACCAGATATCACCCGTCGGCGTAGGCGTCCGCGAGGGCCTGATTCCGGGATCGCCGCGCCCAGCAGGTCGCGGACAGTGCGGGTGGGCGGTCGAAGCCGCGCGTTCGACGACATCGCTGACCGGAACCACGAACGAGCACGATCTCCCGCTCGACCCGCGCGACAGAACGACACATCGAAGGCGTCCGCGCGGCGGATCGCGTTGCAGAGCGACCGCGGCCGCGTGTGACGTCGCTGTTCGCGCCCTGTCCCGTGTTGGGATCGATCACCCCGTGCGCGTCGCCGAGCGCGATGGCATGTACCTTCCGTCTGCCCAGCTCGACGAAGCCACGGCGCACGGTCGGCGTGATCGCCGCATACGCGAGATCCAAGGGTCGCGACAGGTCGAACCTGCGCGGATCGACGCGCTCGTACACAGGACGCGCGTGCTCGCGCAGGAGACTCAGCATCGCCGCAAGTAAGACCCGGGCGTTCTTCGTCGCACGCGCAGGTGCCTCAGCGGCCTCGTACAGCCCTCCATCAGTGCGAGGATCGCGATTCCCGTCAGGTCTGACTCGAAGGACTGAATGGGCCGGATGATCTCGCCGGACCCGGGATTGATGTTCACCTCGAGCGCGCGCGGCCTGGTGGTACGCGATGCCACGGAACAGGCCGGCAATCGCGAGCCGTTGAGGTCGCGTGAACGGCGACTGCTCCGCGACCCGCGGGAAGATCGGTCGACAGGCTCGTGCGGCCCGACGCCACGATCAGGAGATCGTGCCGCGTCCAGCGGCTCTCGAGCTCGTCCATCTGGAACGTGCGTGCGCACGACGCGTCCGCCGCGGCTCGAGATCCTCGAGCAGCTGTGCCGAGCAGATGCGCATGTCGACGGCCTGGGCCGGGCCCCGCAGACAGCCGGAGAACGCGATCGGCGTCCCGCTGACGCAGACCGACAGGCGAACCATGTCGTGCGACGCAGCATCCCAGTGGTTGACGCCCAGCTGCGCGCTCACGTTCGCGCGTGCACGCATTGCGCGCAACCATGGTCGAGAGTCCGCGCGCACGCTGCTGGTCCGGGGTCCGTTCGGAGTAGATGGTCGCGTCGATGCCGTGCTGCTGGAGCGCCAGGCCAAGCTGGAGTCCCGCAATCCCGCTGCCGATGATGCCGATGGGTGCCACCCTGAAGTCCCTTTCTCTCCGGTGGGTTCAGGGTAAGCCCGCGCGCGCGGTGAAGACTCCGTTACGGACAGGTAAGCGTTGGGTTAGGAAATTTCCGTGAGGGTCAGAACACGACGACGAGCCCAGCCGTAAACTCCGTCTGCCAGACGACGTCAGCCGAGAACGCGGCGAGGCAGACGCCAGGTGAACAGGCAATCGTGCGGCCCTCGACGTCCACGAACGTCGCGAACACGCGGCCGTCCAGTCGCGCGCCGATGCGCCGCGTCGGAAACAGCTTGACGCCCCCGGCAGCCCCAACTGTGAAGCGGATCTCGTTGTCGTCCTGCCCTGCGTAGCGGGTGAGGCCGAACAGGCCGCTCAGGAACGGCCGGGCCTTCCCCGACCCGAACTCCTGTAGTCCACCCGCGAGCCAGTGCTCGACGACGATCCGCCACCGCGTCCCGGGTCCGAACGCGCTCGCGGGCACCGTGAACTCCGCGTCCTGATGCGAGAAGATCCCCTCCACGAACAGTCCGTCGCGCAGCGGGACGTTGATCGCGACGCCAATCGACGGCGCGCCGTCGAGGTCGATCGGCTGGTTCGTGACGAGCTCGAAGAAGTCGCCACCGAAGCGATAGCCGCCAAACGGGGCGATCTCGACGATCTGCGCAGACGACGGCGCGACACGGCCCAGGAAGCAGGTCGCGGCGAATACGAGAATCAGCGCGGGGTGCTTCACGTGTGCTCCAAGTTGTGTTGCCGCGCTCGATGATACAGCCTGATGCACGCATCCCTCGTGGTATGCTCGTCTTCGTTCCTAGCGGGGTCCACCTCGTCCCATCGGGGCCCCTACCTGCGGCTCGCCCTCGCCGAGTTCGTGGATGTAGGCATCAGCGAGCACACGGAGACGCGTGTGCGATGCCTCACGAACGCCGGCGGTTTTCGACTCTCCACTCGCACGTGATCGTTCATGCGGGAAGCCAGCCCGGCACTCGTGTGCCCACTCGTCCCTCCGACAGGAGATCGCCATGGTCATTGTCAAAGGACTCGCCACCGTCATCTATCACGTAAGGGACTTGGACCGCGCGAAGGCCTGGTATTCGAAAGCCTTCCAGCAGACGCCGTACTTCGACCAGCCGTTCTACGTCGGCTTCAACATCATGGGGTACGAGCTGGGGCTCGATCCGGATCAGACGGAAGCCGCGGCTGGACGTGGTGGAAGCGTGCCGTACTGGCGCGTGGACGAAATCGACGCCGCCGTCCGGTACTTCGTCGACGCAGGCGCCGTCGTCGTGGCTCCGGCGAAAGATGTCGGTGACGGAATCAAGGTGGCGACCGTGACCGATCCGTTCGGCAACGTTATAGGGCTTATCGAGAGCCCGCATTTCGAGTTGCCCAGGCCCTGATGCGAGGGCGCGTGGGAGCCGGCCGGACTGTTGTAGCATTCCGGTCCATGCGCACCCGCTTCATTTCTGCTCTCCTGATCGCGACCGCCCTGGCTGGCGGCCGCGCACAGACCTCGACACTGGCCATCGTGGGCGCGACGGTCATCGACGGAAACGGCGGGCCGCCGCTGTCGAACGCTGTCGTGGTCGTGTCAGGCAACCGCATTACGGCCGTTGGCCCGCGCGCGTCGACGCCGGTGCCCCCCGGGGCGCAGACGATCGACGGCGCGGGACAGTTCGTGGTGCCTGGGTTCGTCGACACGAACGTCCACCTGTCGTTGTACGGCGGGATGAACGACCGGTACGAAACGCTGGTCCGCTATCACGACCGTCAGCAGGACATCGTGCTCGAGGCGGCGCAGACTTCCCTGTCGTACGGCATCACGACCGTGCGCGACAGCTACGGCATGCTGCGGCCGCTCGTCGCGGTACGCGATCGCATCGCGGCCGGCGGTGCCGTCGGCCCCCGCATCCTCGCGGCCGGCAACATCGTCGGCTGGAGCGGCCCGTACTCGATCAGCTTCAGCCTGACGCGCGCCACCGGGCTGACGCTCTTTCAGGAGCAGATGAACGACGAGATCGCGCAGGGCGCCGGCGAGGAACTGATGGGCCTCACGCCCGCAACTCTCGCGAAAGCGATCGACGCGTATCTCGACAAGGGGCCGGACTTCGTCAAGTACGGCGGCACGAGCCACTTCTCGGAGCCGACGTTCATCGGCTTCTCCGCTGAGGCGCAGCGCACGATCGTCGAGCGCGCGCACGCCCGGCAGAAGATGGCGGAAACCCACGCCACGAGCCCGGAGGGTTTGCGCCTGTCGATCGATGCGGGCATCGACGGCATCCAGCACCCCGAGGTGGTGGACGGCGTGGAAATCGCCGACGACATCGTCAAGCGCATCGTGCCGAAAGGCATTGTCTGCTCGATGCTCGTCAACACCATGACCGGCGAGGCCTGGCAGAAGCATCTGAAGGATCGCGCGGAGGCCGAGAAGAAGCAGGCTGAGGCGGACAAGAAGATGTCGCGGCCCCGAACGACGCTGGAAATGCGGCAGCGGGCGAACGAGCTGGGGGTCGGAATCGAAGTGCGTCGATCGAACGCGCAGAAGCTCATCAAAGCCGGCGCGCTCGTCACCGTGGGCACGGACAATTACTGGGCGGCGGCGAGCGAGCTGTCCCGTACGCCGAAGCCGCAGAGCCAGGACCACGGCATCGGGACGATCATCGGCATCGAGGGACTCGTGGAGCTGGGCATGACGCCGTCGCAGGCGATCGTCGCGGCAACGAAGAACGGCGCGATCGCCGCGCGCGGCCTCGCCGAGTTCGGCACCATCGAAGCCGGAAAGCGGGCCGACCTTGTGCTGCTCAGCGCGGATCCGCTGGCCGACATTCACAACATCCGGAAGATCTCGAAGCTGTTCAAGGACGGTCGGCAGATCGATCGGACGACGTTGCCGCAGGTGCGCGTGCTGACGCGCGCCCCGGCCGCACGCTGATGATTGGAAGCGGTCTCATGAACCTGCCGTGCGTTCCACGGCGCGAGCGAGCATCGCGAGCGAGCCACGCGACCGGAGCGCGCCGGCGAAGCGGCGCGCGAGAGAGCGTGTGGGGGAGTCCGAGGGGCGACGCCCCTCGGACTAGTCTGCCCGCAGCGCGCGAATCGGCGAGATCGACGCGGCACGCGCCGCCGGGATGATGGCCGCGAAAAACGCGCACATGACGAGCGACAGGGCGCCGACGCCGAGCGCGAGCGGATCCCAGAAAGGAACCCCGAACAGCTGCGCCGAGAGGAGATGTCCGGCGCCGACGGCCAGCGGCACTCCGAGCGCCAGACCGAAGACCACGCGCCGGAACGCACCCTGCAGTACCAGGCCGACGACTTTCTGGCGATCGGCGCCGAGCGCCATCCGGATCCCGATCTCGTTCGTGCGCTGCGCGACCGTGTAGGCCGTCACGCCGTAGAGACCAATCGCCGCAAGCACCAGCGCGACCATGCCGAACAATCCAGCCAGGCTCGCCACGGCGCGCTGCTGAGCGAACGAGCCATCGACCTGTTGGCGCAGCGTCCTGACGCTCGTCACCGTCAGGTTTGGATCGGCTTCGGCCAGCATCCGCTTGAGCTGTGGCTCGAGCACACCGGCTGGCAGGTCGGTGACCAGCAACAGCCCGCGGACGGAATGCGAGCTGAGCTCGAGGCGCTGCATCATGGGGTTCGTGTAGTCGACCTTCTGCGCGAGCGGCACGAAGAACATCGGCCTTGCAGGACGGTCGAGCGCAAACCCCGCGTACTTCGCGTCTTTCACGATGCCCACGATGCGGAACGTGTTGACGTTCTCCGGCAGGTTGAGGCCGAAGTGCTGATCGAGCGGCTCCTCGCCGCTCTTGAAAAAGCGACGGACGAACGCCTCGTTCACGACGGCGACCGGCTCTGTCGTGTCGGTGTCTGCGGCCGTGAAGTATCGTCCGCGGACGAGGCCGATACCGAGGTGCTGCAGGTAGTTCGCGCTTACGCGATTCCACGACGCGCCCACCTGGTCCCCGGGCGCCGGCGGCGGGTGGCCGGCGACGAGCACCAGCTCCCCCCAGTTGTCCGTGAGCGGGTTGTAGAGGGCGAGACCGGCTCCGCGCACGCCCGGCAACCGGGTGAGCCGATCCTCGACATCGCGATAAAGTGCCGCCAGCTTCTCGGCCGTGTACTCGATCGGCGGCCGGTTGAGCGCCACGAGAACGCGCGCGCGAACCTCGAAGCCGAAATCCTGCCCCACGAGATTGCCGAGGCTGCGCGCCAGCATCATCGATCCCGCGACGAGGACGACGGACAGTGTCGCCTGCACGACGAGGAGCGCTTTACGCGTCCATGAGGAGTGATCGCCGGTGCTGCGGCCTGACCCACGAAGGGCGTCAATCGGATCGGTTCGCGTCGCGAACCATGCCGGCGCCGCCCCGAACAGGATGCCGGTGACGAGCGCAAGGCCGAACGCGAATGCGAGGACCATCGGCGCGGGCCGCGTGTCGATCGGCAAGAACGTCGTCCCGGCGAACGCGAGCGCCAGCAGCAGCCGAGCCGTGCCCATCGCGACGACGAGGCCGACGAGGCCGCCGCCGACAGCCAGAAGGACGCTCTCCACGAGCGCCTGCGTGACGATCTGGCGTCGTGACGCGCCGATCGCCAGCCTCAGCGCGGTCTGGCCACGCCGGGCGACCGCGCGGGCGAGCAGCAGGTTCGCGACGTTCGCGCAGGCGATGAGGAGCACCAGACCGCAGACACCGAGGAGGATCTGCAGGCTGCGCCCGTACTGCTCTTTCATGATGCCGACGCCGGCGCCCGCGGGCACCACCGCGATCGCCTGGCTCGGCAGAGACTGGATGACGGACGGCATCCAGTTGGCCGGGTACCCCGCATCGTGCTGGAGCCACTGGTGGAGGATTCCCGTGAGCCGCGCGCCAACGCCGTCAGTCGTCGCGCCTGGACGCAACCGTCCAATCACACGGAGCCAGGCGGACACGGGCTGCCGGAGCAGTGACGAGGCGCCGGCGATCAGCGGTTCCTGCTGAAGCGGAATCCACAGATCCGGCGGGTCGCCACGCAGCGTTTCCCCGAAGAATCCCGGCGGCGTCACGCCGGTGACCGTGAACGGGCGGCCTTCGATAAAGAGCGTCGCGCCGACCATCGCCGGATCGCCGCCGTACGTGCTCTGCCAGGCACGATGGCTGATCACGACGGACGGTGGCGCCGCCGGCGAGTCGTCCGCGGCGGTCAACAGGCGGCCGCCCATCGCGTTCACGCCGAGCGTCGAGAAGTAGTTGCCGGTCACGTACTCCGATCGCAGAGACGCAGGTGTCTTGTCGACGTCCGGCCGTCTCACGCTCACGCGCGCGCCGCCAGCCTGGAACGCCGCGAGGGAGTCGAATTCCGGCAACTCGGCCTTCAGCCGCTCGAAGAGCGGAAACGAGAACATCCCCCAGCGATCCTGCGGTCCACCCTGGACGCAGCAGCTGCTGCCGTCGCCGATGCGGTACAAGAGCGAAGGGTCGCTGACCGGCAGCGAGCGCAGCATGACCGCGTGAATGAGCGTGAAGATCGCGGTCGTGCCGCCGATGCCGAGCGCGAGCGTCAGCACGGCGGTGATGGTGAAGACACGCGCGACCCAGAACTGGCGCAGCGCGTAACGAAGTTCGCCGGCGAGGTTCTCCACAGTGTGTGCTCCGAGGCGTTTTCAGGTGTCCGACAAGGCTTAGACGGGCGGGAGCCGCCATTCGTTGCGGCATCCGCCCCACCTCGGAATCGGAGCGCCCACTACTGAACGAGCGTGAGATAGTCATGTCAATCACGGAAGTGCATCGCGCCAGAACGACGGCACGTTCGACCTGGTCCGCAGCGGCAACGCTCGTCCTGAGCGTGGGCGCAGTCGCCGGCGTGTGGACACCGCAGCAGCCCGCGAAGATTGCCGCGACCGATTCACTCGGACGGATCACCGTCGAGGCTGTTCCCGTCCCGCTCAATCCGCAGGACCTGCTGGCCACAACGCTTGGGGACTTCCGTTATGCCGGCGGCGTGATGCTCGCGTCCAGACAGACGAACCTCATGCACGAACTGTCGGACATCATCCTCACGGGAGGGGATCGGTTTGCGGCTGTGGGCGACGAAGGTGTGCTTCTCGAGGCCCGCCTCGTGTTCGATGCAGTCGGGCGGCTGGCCGGCGTCACCGACGCGACGCTCTCCCGGCTGATCGGAGAAAACGGAAAGCCACTCATCGGCATCCGTGCGGATGCCGAAGGCCTGGCGCAACTGCCGGATGGCGATCGCCTCGTCAGCTTCGAAAGGCGTCCCCGCATCCTCTTGTATCCCGCGAGGGGCGGACCACCGCGCGCAGTGCAGTCGCCGCGCGTACGGTTCCGGTCGAACGAGGGCATGGAGGCGCTGACGACGAATCCCGATGCAGGCGACGATGTCTATCTCGTGGGTGCGGAGGACACCGGAGACACCTGGATGTGCCGGCTGACGGTTGCCTGTGTCAGGGGACCGACGGTCAAGAAGCCCGAGGAATTCGGCCTCGTCGCGATGCACGCGATGCCGGGTGGCGCGATCGCGTATCTGCTGCGTGCGTACGATCCCGTCCGGCGCACGCGCATCATCCTCGAGATCCTTCGCGGCACGACCGTCATCGCCCGCATGGACATGGCGCCGCCGCTGACGATCGACAACTTCGAAGGCCTGACGTCGTCACCGCGCGCCGGAAGCGGGCGTCGCTTCTACATGATCTCCGACGACAACAACAATGCTTCGCAGCGCACGCTGCTGTTCGCGTTCGACTGGTTGCCGCGGTGAATCGCTGACGAACGGATCCGGCTACTGCATGCGCAGCGCCGCGATCGGATTCACCCGGGCCGCGCGTCGCGCGGGCAGCCAGGCGGCGGCCGCCGCCACGCCGGTCATCAGCACGAGCACCGTCGTCAACGTCAGCGGATCGGACGGCTGAACCCCGAAGAGCTGGGACCTGACCAGCTGCGACAGGCCGAGCGAGGCGGCGATTCCCGCGACGACGCCGGCGGCGGTGAGCACCATCCCGCGGCGCATGATCATCCGCGACACATCGGCCTCGCGCGCGCCAATCGCCATGCGGATGCCAATCTCGCGCGTACGCTGCGACACCGAATAGGCCATGACGCCGTAGATCCCGAGCAGCGCGAGCGCGGTCGCGAGAGCGCCGAACGTCACGAGCAGGCGCATCAGGAACTGACGCTGCGCCACGCCGGCCGCGATCAGGTCCGGCATCGTGCGGACGGAATAGACGGGCACGTCCGGATCGACGGCCCTGACCTCGCGCGCCACGTCCTCGCCGAGGGTCGGCGTCTCTCCCCGAGTACGAATGAGCAGCGCGAGCGACAAATCTGACGACTGATCGAGGGGCCGGTACAGGATCGGCTGGGGCGCCTCGCTCAGCCGGCGATTGAGCACGTCGCCCGCGACGCCGACGACGGTCATCCAGGGATCGTCCGGCGTCAGGCGAACGCGGCCGCGCGATCGGATCCCGCCCCCTCCAGAACATGCGGGCGGCGGTGTCGCTCACGATCACGACCGGTTCCGCGCCGGCGCGATCGGATTCAGCGAACCCGCGTCCGCGCAGGATCCGCACGCCCATGGTGTCGAAGTAGCCGGTCGAGACTTGAAAGTTGTGCATCACGGGACGCACGTTCGGATCGCCCGTGTCGCTGCCCTGGACCTCGACGAACAGCGGCGGGTTGAAACCGCCCAGCGGGATCTGCGTCGACATCGCGGCGCGCTCGACGCCCGGCAGCGCCGCGACGCGGCCGAGCGCGTCACGATAGAAGGCGACCCGGCGCGCGGGATCGAGATATGCCGCACGCGCAGGATCGTTCGGCCTGGGCAGGGCGATGCGTGCGGTCACCAGATGATCCGTCTGGAACCCCACGGGCACGTTCAGCAGGCCGACGACGGTGCGAACGAGGAGACCCGCGCCGATGAGGAGAACGGTCGCCATCGCGACTTCGGCCGCGACGAGGACGTCCCGCGCGCGGCCGCCGCGGCGGTCGGTGCCTCGCCCCGGGCCTCCTTCTTTCAGAGCTGCGAATGTCTCCAGGCGTCGCATGTGGAACGCAGGAAGAACGCCGAAGACCACCGTGACAGCAAGCGCGATCAGGCCACTGACGAGCACGGCGGTGAGATCCAGGCTCGCCTCGTCGATGCGCGGCACGCGGCCTGGCGCGAGCGCGATCAGGCCGCGCAGGCCCCAGGAGGCGACGAGCATGGCGAGCGCGCCGCCGGCGGCCGCGAGCAGCGCGCTTTCGGTCATGAGCTGCCAGACCAACCGGCCGTCACTTGCGCCGAGCGCCTGACGGATCGCCATCTCCTGTCGCCGCCCGGACGACCGCGCGAGAACCAGGTGCGCGATGTTCACGCACGCGACGAGCAGGAGAAGGCCCACGCCGCAGAGCAGGATGATCATCGGCGTGACCACGCCGCCCACGATGTCGTTCTGCAGCGGCACGACTCGCGGCCGCCAGTCGTTCTGCGGAGGATAGTCGGACGCGAACTGCCGGCTCACCGTGGCGCCGTAGTCGTTGAGGCGCGCCTGCGCCAGTTCCAGGGTCACGCCAGGCTGGAGCCGCGCGAGGCAGCCTTCGAGGCGACGCCGGCTTCGGCTGGGTGGAGCTGACCCCGGGCCCCTGAAGCCAGCGGGGCTCCACACGTCGACCTCGGTCTGCAGCGGTGCGTCCCGGATGACTGAATCCCGGAGGCATCACGCCGACGACCAGGATCGGGTCCTCATCGATCACGATCGTCCGGCCGACGGCCCCCGGATCGGCGCCGAGCCTCCGCCGCCAGAATCCGTCGCTGACGACCGCGATGTTCGCGACGCCTGGCGTCTCGTCCTCGGGCGCGAAGATCCGCCCGTGGGCGGGCGCGACACCGAGCACGGAGAAATACCTCCAGCCGACGAGCATCATCTCGACGCGCTCCGGCGTGTCGCCGCCGGTCACGTTCGCACTGATGGGCAACAGTCCGGCGACCGCGACGAACAGGTCCGTGCGCGACTCGTAATCGACGAGCTCCCCGGGCGAGACGCCGGTATCCGTCGCACCGAACCCGCGCAGCTCGCTGGTGATCCGCACCAGCCGCTGCGGCTCGGGATAGTCGAGCGGCCGCAACACCACGGCGTTGACGACGCTGAAGATGGCGGTGCTCGCGCCGATGCCAAGCGCGAGCGTGAAGACGACAATGACGGTGAAACCGGGCGACCGCGTCAGGTTGCGGACCGCGAATCGCCCGTCGTGAAGCATGCGCATGGTTGCGGCTCCTGCCCGCGAAGTCTCGCGCAGAAGCCGGGGGCGGATCAAGAATCCTGGGACGAAGTCCGGAACAGCGTCATCGCCCGGCGGCGGCTTGATTTACGGCAAACGGGTTCTCATCGGCGGTCGGCCCGTACACCGACGGCACGGACTGATTGAGCAGCCGCAGATAGACGAGCAGCTGGCCGCGGTGGTGGTACCAGTGATTCAACATGACCGCACGGACGAACGCGACCCGCGGCATCGCCATGATGTCCTTGCCGCCGCTCTGCAGCCGCCACATCGCGCTCATTTTCGCGTCGTCGAAGCCGCCGAGTGCCTTCCTTGCCCTCGCGACGCTCTCCGTCATTGCCGGCACCAGTTCCGAAGACGTCGCAGCCTCCGCCTGAACGAAGTTCGGCGGCTCCGGAACGACATCGATAGCGGCAAACTCAGCGACGTTGCCGGGGACCGTGGCCACATGCAGCGCGAGCTGGCCGAGCGACATCGATTTGGGGTGCGGTTTCCACGACAGGTGTGCCTGCGGGATGCGCTCGAGCACCCGGCGGGTCGTTTCAGCTTCCTGTTCGAGCTCTGCGAGTAGTCCGTCGATGATTTTCACAGTGGCCCTCCTTAGTTCGCAGCTTCGGCTGCCTTGCGGACGCGCGCGTGCAGCGCGGCCCATCCTGTTGCGAGCCGCGACCGGTGCTCTTCCGGGAACGGCCCGACGAGCGTGTGGGTGAACTTGATGAGCGTGCCTTCAGGTGTTTCGCTCAATCGGTATTGCAGGTTCGAGGTGGCGGCCGTCGAGAGGAACAGCGGTCCCCAGAGCTCCAGCAGCGCCGGACGTTTGATGCTCTGCACGAAACCCCAGAGGTGTCCGGTGTCGCCGCCGAGATCGCGATACCAGCGGCCGCCAGGATAGGCCTCGATGATCATTGGCAGTGGCGTACCCTCCGGTGTCTCGTTGAGCCGGCCCATCTGCGCGACGAGTGAATCGAATGTCTGCTCCAGAGACGCGCGTACGCTGATCTCTTCCGCGATCGTAAACGTCTGATTCTCCGAAACAGGGGCTGTGGTCGTGGTCATCGTGTCTTCTCCTCAGCGTGTGCTTTGATCCGCCGCAGCTGTCCACGCCAGTGCCGCGCAAACATGCCGGACCAGTCGTGAATCGTACGCAGCGTCTCTGCGTTGGTGCGATACAGAATCCGCCGGCCGTCGCGCCTCATGGTGACGAGACCGACATCGCGCAGCACCTGCAGGTGCTTCGACACCGAGGGCTGCTCCAGCTCGAGCGCATCCGCGATCTCGTTGACGGACCGTTCTTCGCCCGCGATGAGCTCGAGGATGTGCCGGCGGCGTGGTTCGGCGACGGCGTTGAAGGGATCCGATGTCGTAGAGGCCCGTGGCATGGCTACGCCTTAATATATGCCGTTATGGGAATATGTCAAGCCCTGCCGGAAAGGCCCGTTGATAAGGGACATAATGCGCGCATGAAAACGCGTCTCATGCTTGCCATGGTGGCCATGGTTGCGGTGGTCCTCGCGCTGATCGCGCTGGTCAGCGCGTCGGCACAACGTCCCGCCGATGCGCCGGCCACCGCAGCTGCCGGCACGCCTCCCGACAGCGTGTTCATCGAGGATCTCACCTGGGCCGAGGTGCGCGACCTGATCAAAGCGGGAACGACGACCGCGATCGTCGGCACGGCAGGAACCGAGCAGAAGGGTCCGCACCTGGCCGACGGCGAGCACAAGTTCGTCATGGAGTTCGCCGCCGACAAGATCGCGCGCGCGCTCGGCCGGACGCTCGTGGCGCCGGTCGTCACGTATGTGCCCGAAGGGAGCTGGGAGAACATCGGCGGCCACATGGCCAAGCCGGGCACGATCACGCTCCCCCAGGATCGCTTCGTCGAGCTGCTCGTCAGCGCGGGCCGCAGCCTGAAGTCCGGCGGTTTCAAGACCGTGCTGTTCCTGGGCGAGTCCGGCGGAAACCGGGGCGGCATGCGAACGGCGTCAGAAAAGCTGAAGGAGCTGTGGAAAGGAAGCGACGCGAAGGCGTTCTGGATCGACGACTACTACACGAAGTCGCACGCCGACCAGAACAAGTTCGTCACGGAGAAGGTCGGTATACCGGCCGATCAGATCGGCAACCACGCGAACATCCTCGATACGTCGGAGCTGCTGTTCGTCAACGAGAAGCACGTTCGCAGGAACCGGCTGACGGGCAGCGACTATCCGAACAACGGCGTCAGCGGCAACAACCAGTCGAAGTCCACGCCCGCCATCGGCAAGGCCCTCGTCCAGATCAAGATCGACAACGCGCTCGCGCAGATCAAAGGGCTGATGGCAGGTTCAATCACCCGCGAGGCATCCGAGACCCCTGGCGCCGCGGAGGGCCGGGGACGCGGCGGCGGCGGCACCGGCCGGCGGGGCGGCCGCGGAGGCGGCGGCGCCGCCGACACGCCCCGGCCGCCGCTGGAGCCGACGATGAATACTGCGCCGGCGGGCGTGACGCCGACGGCTGCGCCGGACACGGTGTTCATCGACGAGTTGACGTGGGAAGAAACGCGCGACGCGCTGAAGGCTGGCAAGACCACCGCAATCATTCCGACGGGCGGTACCGAGAAGAACGGGTACCACATGACGCTCGGGAAGCACAACGTCATCGTCACGTACGCCGCAAACCTGATGGCGCGTCGGCTGAAGAACGCGCTCGTCGCTCCAACGGTGCAGTACGTGCCTGAAGGTGACCCCGATCGTCAGGATCCGGGCGAGATTTCGCTGCCGTCGCCGGCGTTCGACCAGCTGCTCGACGCGGCGGCGCGTAGCCTGAAAGTGCACGGCTTCAAGGAAATCCTCCTCATCGGCGACAGCGGCGGCAATCAGGCCGGGATTCGGAAAGTCGCCGACGCGCTGAACGAGGAATGGAAGGACGCCGGCGTCAGGGTGTTCGGCCTGACGGACTACTACGAGCAGGGCCGGTTGCACTATCGCGCGTGGCTGCAGGCCGCGTTTGGCTACGACGACACCACGGTCGGCAGCCATGCAGGGATCTCCGACACGTCGCAGCTGCTCTTCGTCAGGCCGGCCGCTGTCAGAAAGGATCAGATCAAACCCTGGGGCGGACCGCAGGATTCCGGCGTCTCCGGCGATCCGATGAAAGGGACCTCGGAAATCGGCCGGATGGGAATCGAGTTCAAGGTGAACGCGGGGATCAGTCAGTACACCGCGCTCAAGGCGCCGCCGCGCGGCCGCGGCCGCTAGCTCATCGCGGATGCCCTGATCGTCACTTCAGAAACGCCGCGATGCGATCGTTGAGGAAGCGCAGATCCGCCGGATTGCTCGCGGCCCCGGCGGTATGGCCCCACAACGACGGGATGGGCGTGAACGTGACGCGCGGGATGAACGCCTGCTCGTAGCGCGCGTCGGTGAGCGGAAAGTACGAGATCCGTCTCAGACGGCATGTACAGCACGCGCGCCTTGATCGATCGCAGCGCCGTCTCGACGTTGCCGCCGAATCCTTGCGTGGTTCCCACGTCGTGACGCTGCCACGTCCGCGCCTGCAGGATGTAGTCGTTCGCGTCGGCGCTGAAACGTTTCCGGAACCCCTGCCACGCCTGGTCGAAGGTGGTCCCGGCCGGCGCGTTCGTGCGCCACAGCTCCTGACGCCACCACTCCTGCGAGTACAGCCAGCCGGCCCACACGATCCCGAACGCCTCGAGGCCCTTTGCCGGCGGCGTCGTGTAGTCGCCGCCCTGCCAGGCCGGATCCGTCGTCAGCGCGGCGATCTGACCTTCCAGCCGCACGTAGCCGTGGCCGTAACACTTCGCCGTCCCGGATGTCGCGACGATCGCGTCCATGAACGCCGGGATGGCTGACGGCCCATTGAAACGCCTGCTCGGCGCCCATCGAGAACCCGACGACCGCGCGGAGGTGCTTCACGTGCAGTTCCTCGGTGAGGAGGCGGTGGACCGCGTCGACGTTGTCGCGGATCGTCGTGACCGGGAAGCGCGGACCGTGAAACGGCTCCGGCGTGTTGCTGGGCGACGACGAGCGGCCGTTGCCGAACAGCTCCGTCAGAACCAGGAAATCGCGCGCCGGGTCGAGCACCCGGTCGGGTCGCGCCCCGGATGAGCCAGTTGTAGCCGTTGAAGTTGGCCATGTAGTGCGACGGCAGCAGGATCGCGTTGTCGCCGCTCGGCGTTCAGCGTGCCGAGCGTCGCATAGACGACGCGGGCCTCGGGCAGGACGACGCCGCTTTCGGTGCGGAAGTCGCGGATGACGAACTCACGCCGCTCGAGCGGGGCGCCGGGCTGGGCCCCGGTGACGACCACCGCGGCAACAATAATGACTGGGAGCCCCCACCATGCGAACAGTCGTCTCTGCGTCACGTCGGACCTCTCGGTTGGCCGTCATCATAGTTTCATCCGAGGGGCGTCGCCCCTCGGACTCCCCTACACACTCTCTCGCGCGCCGCTTCGCCGGCGCGCTCCGGTCGCGTGGCTCGCTCGACATGCTCGCTCGCACCTTGGAACGAGCATCAGGTTATGAGACAGCTTCTAGCTTCGACAGGGCAGCGGGCGGCTGATGAACTATAGTTGTCGGCTGCGTCCTCCAATCACGAGGGAATCAACATGGACTCACCGCATGTCGTGACCCGGCGGGATTTTCTTCAGACGAGCATGGCCGGGGCGGCTGGCGTCGCCATCGCCGGACCTGACGGCCTCCTCGCCCAGACCGGCCGCGACCCCGTCGTCGCCGAAATCGCGCGTCAGCATGACGACACGATCCGGATGCTGCGCGAGTGGATCGCCGTGCCGTCGATTGCGGCCGAGAACCTCAACTATCCGCAGGGCGCGGAATACATGGCGCGGCTGGCCCGCGATGCCGGCTTCGCCCGCGTCGACATCGTTCCCACGGCCGGAAAGCCCGGCGTCTTCGGGACGCTCGATGCCGGCGCCTCGACGACCCTGGCGCTCTACTTCATGTACGACGTCAAGCAGTACGACGCGGCGGAGTGGAGCTCGCCGCCGCTCGAGGGGCGGATCGTGGATCGACCCGGCGTCGGGAAGATCATGGTTGGCCGCGGGGCCACGAACACCAAGGGGCCCCAGATCGCGTGCCTCGCGGCGCTGCGCGCGTTCAAGGCCGCCGGACAGAAGCTGCCGATCAACCTCGTGCTGGTCTGCGAGGGGGAGGAAGAGATCGGGTCGCCGAACTTCCGCGAGATCGCGTTCAAGCCCGAGGTCGAAGCGGCGCTGCGCAAGGCAGTCGGCATCATCATTCCGCTCGGCAACCAGGACCTCGACGGGTCCGTCCAGGTCAACCTGGGAGCGAAGGGCGTGATCGAGCTGGAGGTGGTCTCGTCCGGCGAGAAGTGGGGGCGCGGGCCAACGAAGGACATCCACTCGAGCTACGCCGCGCAGATCGACAGCCCGGCGTGGCATCTCGTGCAGGCGCTGCACACGCTCGTCAAAGCGGACGGTCATACGCCCGACGTCGAGGGCTTCTTCGACAAGGTGCGTCCGCTGAGTCCCGAGCTGCGGCAGATCCTGGACTCCGCGATTCCGCGCCGCAACGAGGCGGCCGCGAAGAAGGGGTTAGGTGTGTCGCGATGGATCGGGGACGAGCCGTGGCGCGACGCGCTCGTGCGGCTGGTGTCGCAGCCGACGATCAACATCGAAGGGCTCGTCGGCGGCTACACCGGGCCGGGCGGGAAGACCATTCTGCCGCACCGCGCGCTCGCGAAGCTCGATGTGCGCCTCGTGCCCGACATGACCGCGAAGGGAACGTTGGAGCTGATCAAGAAGCACCTCGCGAAACATGGCTTCGGGGACGTCGAGGTGAACATGAGCGGCGGGTACGACCCGACGGAGACGCCGGCGGATTCGCGGCTCGTGAAGGGGATGATGGAGACGTACCGCAAGTCAGGTCATCGATCCGCTGCTGTGGCCGAGGCTCGCCGGATCGTGGCCGGGCGTGACGTTCACCGGGCCGCCGCTCAAGCTGCCAGCCGGGCAGTTCGGACTCGGCCACGGCGCCGGCGCGCATGCGCCGGACGAGTACTGGCTGATCGAGTCCGCCAACCCGAAAGTGGCGGGCATGGACGGCGCCGTTCGATCGTTCGTCGACCTCTTCTACGCGCTGGCGTGAGCATCAACGGCCGATCCCAACGTATGATCGGGCCTGGAGGAGCACAACAATGAAAAGTTTCCTGGTAACCGCTCTGCTGGCGATGGCCACAACTGCGGTCTTCGCTGCCCTGAAGCCGGGCGACAAGGCGCCCGACTTCTCCGCCAAAGCCTCGCTCGCCGGCAAAGAGTTCACCTTCTCGCTGAAAGATGCGCTCAAGAAAGGGCCGGTCGTCGTGTACTTCTATCCGTCCGCGTTCACCGGCGGTTGCAACATCCAGGCGCATACGTTTTCGGAGGCCAAGGAAAAATTCGACGCGGCGGGCGCCTCGATCATCGGCGTCTCGCAGGACAGCATCGAGCGGCTGACTGCCTTCTCTGCAGACCCGCAGTATTGCGCGGGCAAGTTCCCCGTGGCGTCAGACCCGGACGGGGCAATTGCCAAGTCCTACAACCTGAGCACGATGAAACTGCCGGCCGGCATGAAGGACTCGCGAGGCGTGGCCATCGATCACGAGTTCACCGAGCGCACCACATTCGTCGTCACGCCCGATTCCAAGATCGTGGCGACGCTGTCGTCGGCCGATGACAAGATCAAGCCGGCAGAGCACGTGGAAAAAGCGCTGACCGTGGTGCAGCAGCTCCCGGGCCAACATTAGCGGACCGTATCGGCTGCGCGCTACACGATGACGGAGCGCGCGCGGAGTAACGGCTCGACGAGAGCGGCGTCACCACTCTTCTCGATCAGGGACCCTGCCTCAGCAGCCGGCAGCGCGTTGAACAGCAGGCGCCACGCCGTGTCGTCCGACATCGACACGCGCGCGGCGTCGGCTTCATCCCGACCGGCCCGGAGTCTCCACCCGTTTTCGCTACGGAGGAGCGTCCAGACGCTTCCGGCCGCGCCCGTGACTTCAATCGTGAGTGCCTGTCCGACTGTCGCCGGTGTGTGCCGATAGGCGTGCGGCAGACCACGAAGCGCAATCAGCAGGACGGCGTGCAGCCAGGCCGGGTCTGCGAGCGGCGGCGCGCCCACGGCGTCGCGAACCTGCGTCTGATGGTGCCAGAGCTCGGTGAACTCGCGACCGAGATCGAACCATCCGTCGGACTTCTCCTCGCCCGCCCACGACACCGCGAACAGCGCCGGGCCATCGTCCGGAAACGACTCGACGAAGTCCGCGAGCGCGGCGCCTCCGAGCTCGTACAGATCGGTCAGCACGCGCGGACTCACGCGCTGGACGGCATCGACCCATTGTCCGTTCAGCCCGTTGATGAACGCGACGAACTCCGGCTCCGTCCGCGGAGGCTGTGCCGGCACAGGTGGCGTGTGTCTGTCGCGATGGAACGACAGCCGCCTCAGGCTGACGTCCACGAGGTGGGCGACGACGTCACGCACCCGCCATGTGCCGGCCACCGTGGGCCGCTGCCACGCCTCGGCCGGCAACTGACGGAGCAGCGTCACGAATTCGCGCGAAACAGGACGGAAGTAGCGCCGGGTGTCGGTCGGCGGCAGTTCGGACAAGGACACGGCGACAGTGTACCGTGACACGGGCTGGAGACGCGGGCGCGACGCCCGCGGGTACGCACACTGCCGACGACGAAGAAGTGGGGATTGTAACGTTACGGCGCCGAACCAACTCCTCTGGTGCAAACCCGACGCCGCGGGTGTAGCATCTAGGCGCTGCGAGGTCAACACCAGTCCGCTTGGACAGGAGCGGTTCCAGGTTCTGCGAGAGGCCGCCAGGGATTCTCTCGTCCTCATTTCTCTCAAAGGAGCCCGCGATGGCGAAAGAGTCCCTCGACGCAATTCAGCTGCAGTTGGCGATGGCATTTGGCCAGGGCGCAGGCTCTATGATGGCGACGCCCGAAGCACTGGCGTACACCGTATCCTCGCAAGCGGCCTTGATCGGGCGCGCGCGGACTGACTGGGAGGCATCCAAATTTGCCTTCATCGAGCTGGTTCGCGTGATGGGCCAGATCGCCGCGGCTCGGGCGGCCTTCGACGGACGACCGGAAATCGCCATGGAGCACGTTGAAAAAGCGATTCACGCCGTCCTCGGCGTCTGTCCCTGCTTCGTCCACCACAAATAGGAGGCCCCTCGGTCGCCGATGCGACTGATCTTCATAGCTGCCGCCACAAAAATCGCGGCCGGCCTCGCCGTGACGCCATGGATCGCGGGCGCGACAGCACTTCCCGGCAGGGGACTTCCGACGTGGTATTACGGCGCGTTGCTCCTGATCTTTGGCGTCTCGGGCGCGGCGCTGTACCTCGGGGGGAAGAACGACCTGCGCGCCCGCCTCCTGGGCGTGGCGTTCGTCCTCTTCGGGACGCTCTTCACCGACCGCGTCGTCGCGCGCGCGATCCCGTTGCTCCCTGAGCCGGTCGCCGGCGCGCTCTCCGTCATCGCGAGCATCCACCTGATCGCGCTCGAGCCACTCCTGTTCTGGCAGTTCGCGTGGCACTTTCCCCGGGTCCAGTCTGCGCTGGTCCCTGCGTGGCTGCCGACCCTGGTGGCCCGCCTCGCCCTCGGCGCCGGCTACGTGTTCGTGCTCGGCGAGTTCGTCGTTCAGCGTATCGATCGCCAGGGCACCACGCTCGGCATGCTGGCGACGTGGCTCTCGCCAAACAGCGACAGCGGCGTCTTCTGGCAGATCCAGGCGATCCTGATACTGCCGTCGCTGCTCCTGCTGGTCGCCAAGCTCCGCGCCGCCAATCCTTTCGAACGCCGCCGCCTCGTGTGGGTGATCGGGGGCATCGTCGTTGGTGTGCTTCCGATGGTGATCCACGTGTTTCTCGTGACGGTCGTGCCCGGCTACGCGGCGTACTCGATCGTGCCGGCGCACGGCCGCGTCCTTGGCAGTCTCCTCACCGCGTTCTCGCTGATCGCGCCTGCCACGACCGCCTACGCGGTCCTCGTCGACCAGATTCTCGATGTTCGCTTCATCATCAGGCGGGCCGTCCAGTACGCGCTCGCGCGATACAGCGTCCTCAGCCTGATGGCCGGCCTTGCCGTTGCCCTCGTCTTTGTCGCCTATCGAAACCGCACGCAGCCGCTGGGAGAGATCCTCTCGCATTCGCCGGTGCTGGCGGGACTCCTGGTGATGGCTGGCGCCCTCGTGCTGTGGAGACGCCGGGTGCTGGACGCCATCGACCGGCGCTTCTTCCGCGAGCACTACGACGCGCGCCGCATCCTCGTCGAGCTGGTCGAGAGGAGCCAGCACGCGCACACCGCCCGCGACATCATGGCGCTCATCACGAGCGAGGTCGATCGCGCGCTGCACCTCGAGCGCATCTCGCTGTTCGTCAGGGACGACGACACCGGTCAACTTCGCGATCCGGAGGGCCGCGTGCGGAGCCTCGAGTCGGAGGGACCGCTCGGCTCGCTCATCGCCGCGTCCCGGGCGCCCCTGGATGTGGACCTGTCATCGGACAGTTCGCCGCTCGCCCGGCTTCCGGAACTCGATCGCGAGTGGCTGGCCGACGCGACCGCACGCCTGATCGTTCCGCTCTTCGGGGCGGAGGGCCGTCCGCTCGGCGTGCTCACCCTCGGGGACAAGCGAAGCGAGCTGCCCTTCACGCAGGAAGACCGCAGGCTCATGACCGCCGTCGCCGCATCAGCGGCGCTGTCCCTGGAGCAGAAGCTTCGAAGCGAATCGCCCGATCCCGACGCGTCGCGCTCTCCCAAGACTCACGCCGCCCGACAGTGTGTCGCCTGCGCCCGCGTGCAGGACCGGCAGCAATCGACGTGCTACGCGTGCGGCGGGCTGCTGCAGGATTCGTTGCTGCCGGTCGTGCTGGCGGGGAAGTTCGAGATCGAGCGGCAGGTCGGCGCCGGCGGAATGGGCGTGGTGTATCGCGCGCGGGACCTCACGCTGAACCGGCCCGTGGCGATCAAGGTGCTGCCGCGCGTCCTGCCCCAGGCCGTCGCTCGGCTTCGCCGCGAAGCCCGGGCCATGGCGATGATGCAGCACCCGAACCTGGCCGTCATCCACTCGATGGAATCGTGGCGCGGGGCGCCAGTGCTCGTCCTCGAGTACCTCGCGGGTGGCACGGTTGCCGACAGGATTCGCTACGGCGGGCTCGCCGTCGCCGACATCCTGGCGCTCGGCCGCGTCGTCGCCGATGTGCTCCACCATATTCATCGGGCCGGCTATCTGCACCGGGACATCAAGCCGAGCAACATCGGTTACACGGAGGAAGGCACGATCAAGCTCCTCGATTTCGGCCTCGTCCGGCTGGTGGCCAAGCTGTCGGCGATTTCCACGGCCACGCATGCGGCGGCACAGGAGGTCGTGGCGGATGGATCGGCTGGTCCATCTTCACGGGCTGGGGGACGGTCGGTACGAAACCGCGGTGCATCAGTTCGTGGGGACGCCTGCCTACATGTCCCCGGAAGCTCTGGCCGGCGCTCCGCTCAGCCAGAGCGTGGATCTGTGGGGACTGGCGGTCACGCTGTACGAGGCGCTGACCGGAAGAAATCCGTTCTCGGCCCCGACCGTCGCGGAGACTGTCAGGCTGATTGCGAGTACGTCTGTGCCCGATCCGCGGACCTGGCGGTCCGATTGCCCTGCGGAGCTGTCAGCATTCTTTGCCGCGGCTCTGGCCGCCGATCGCAGTCGGCGGCCCCAGAGCGCGGTTGAGTTCATCAGTCGGCTGCAGTCCCGTTCCTAGAGACTCAGAAGTCTCCTCCTCAGAAGCTGAAGCGGGCGCTCAGCTGCGCGCTGACCGGCTGCTGCACCGCCCCGCCCTTGCCATAGTTGACGTTGAAGAGCTGGTTCGCGCCCGCCAGGAATCCCTGGAAGCGACCGAGGTTCCCGACGTTGAAGACAGTCGACAGTCCAGCTGGAGGCGGCGGTCCTGCGCGAAGTCGAACTCGCGACCGACCCGCAGGTTGATCACGTGCAGCGCCGGGCAGCTTGAATTGACCCTCGTCGCGCGTGGGGAACGCAAAGCGATTCAGCGTGGCCAGCGGATTCGAGACGACCCGGCCGTTCGACAGCGTCACCGTCGGCGGGCCGAACTGGGGATCGGCGGCCGCGACACGCGTGATGATCGGACCGGACCAGCGGCGCCGCCTGCAGCGCGTAGTTGGTCGCGACGTTGAAGTTCCAGGGCGCGTGATAGACGGCCGCGAAGCGAACGACCAGTCTCGGTCCACTCGGCGCCGCCGGTCCCGGCGTTCAGACCCGTTGTTCGAGCTCGCCACCCGGTTGTCGTTGAGCTCCATACCCGCGATCGAGGGGAAACGCGTCGGGCTGGATGAACGACGCCGGATCGTCTCGGCTGCCACGTCCCGCTCGAGGTGGCTCCACGAGCGCGTGAAGCTTCCGAGGAGCTGGAACCGGTCGGTCTGCTTCGTGGCGAGGATTTCGAGCGCGTTGTACACGGGATAGTTCCACTCGTTGGTGGTCAGCAGAAAGATGTCGTTCTGGCTCTCGTTGCGATAGCCCACGAACACGTTCCCGTCGTAGATGCGCATTGGTCTCGACGAGCGCGGGCCGATCCCGGTAGTCGCGGTGGATGAACCCGACGTCCACCGTGGCCCGGCCCGGCGAACTGACGCCGATAGCCGGTGGCCCACTCGTCCACGAAGGGCTGGTGATAGTCCGGGTCGAAGACGCGGCTCGAATTGCGCGCCGTGCTCGCTGGCGTCACGAAGACGGTCTCGAAGCTGCCGTTCCGATCCAGGTCGTACAGCTCGCGGAAGCCGAGGGTATTCGTGCCTGCGGCGAACAGCAGCTGATTGATGCTCGGGGCGTCATGCGCGCGCATGTACGAGACGCGCACGGCGTTGCGCTGGTCGGACGTGAGCATGTAGTTGAGGCCGAGCCGCGGGCCGATGTCGACGCTGTCCTGCGTGTCGATGTCGAAGATGTCGTCGTGCCGCTTGACCCAATCGACCCGCACGCCCAGCGTGACCGTGGCTCCTCGACGTCGGTCGCCACGCGTCCTGGACGTAGACGGCATAGTTGGCGAAGTTGCCGCGACTGCTGGTGATCTGATCGCCATCGAAGATCTGACGCCGGAAGGGGATGCTCCCGGCGGCGGCGTTCGTGGGATCGCGCAGCACTTCGTCCTGAACGGTGAACCCGCCGTTCACGTAGTGCGTGATGTTCTCGATGTGCATGGTCGGCTGCAGCCAGGTGCCGAACCGGATGTCGTGCGTGCCGAGCCAGCCGCTCTTGTAGGCGTTGAAGTCGGCCGTGATCGTCCACTTGTAGTAGGGCGAGTCGATCGTCGTGTCGGCGTTGTCCAGGTTGGCCCGCTGCGTCACGCCGGTGAGCCTGCCGCTCGACGCCTGCACTTCGCGAAACACCCGGCGCGAGGGCAGGTCGTTCCGAAATGCCCACCTGCCGAACGACTTGTTGTTCCAGGAGAATCCGACGCGGCTGGTCAGCCAGTTCGACCAGACCGACGAGAGGCGCCCCGAGTAGCCCCACCCACCGATGAACTCGCGCCGGAACTTGTCGGTGTCGAACGAGCCGGGAAAGTCGTAGGTCGTCGTGTCGCGGTTCACGAAGCTCTCGACTCGGTGCACCGAGTTGATCTGGCCGGTGACCTTGCCGAACCAGATCGGGCCGCTGATGTCCTTGTCGAACGGCACGAAGTCCGGATCGAGCGCCTCCATGTCCGCGACCTGGTCCGCCGGCCGGCCGACCCCGAACGAACCGGACCGGTAGCGATACGAGCCGAAGAACCACCAGCGGCCGTCGCTGGATCGGACCGCCGCCGGCGATCTCGGGCTGGATCAGCGTCATGTATTCGCTCGTCCCGCCCGGTGTGTTCGTGCCGGTCCACGCTTTCGGCGTCACGGCGAACGTGCCGGTTCCCCGCAGACTATCGGTGCCGGACTTGGTCACGACGTTCGAGGCGACACCGAAACCGAGCGGCGTCGAGGCATCCAGGCCGCTCGTGGCGATCTGCACGTCGGCAATCGTGCCGTCCGGCAGGTCCGAGTACCCGGGCCACGGATTCTGCGCGGAGCTCATGTCGCCGCCATCGATCGTCGTCACGTACGAATTGAAGCCGGCGCCGTGGACGTAGAACGTGCCGGCCGTGTTCTGCGTGCCGTCACCCACGACCGCGCCGGGCGTGAACCGGAGGAACTCGGACCAGTGCCGGCGGGCCGCCAGCGGGATCGACTGGGCCATCTCTCCGCTCACGTTGACGGCCTGCCCCGGGTTGGAGGTCTCGAGGAGTGGAGACTCGCCCACCACCGTCATCGTTTCCTCCAGCGTGCCGACTTTCATCGACCATGTCGACGGTCAGGTTCAGCCCCGCCCGCATGATCAGGTCTTCGCGCACGACCTTCGAGAAGCCCTGAGAGCGTGGCCGTCAGGGCGTAAGTCACCGGGTGGCAGGTTCAACAGGCGGTAGAGCCCCTCGCTGATCGGTGACTGCCGTGTAGGTGCCGCCGACGGTGGGGCTCGTGGCCGTCACGGTCACGCCGGGCAGCACGGCGCCCTGTTCATCGCGGAGATAGCCGCGGATCGATCCTTCGGTCTGCGCCAGGCCAATGGCGGGCACCGCGATCAGGACGAGTCCGACGAAAATCCGCACCATCAAAGAGCGACGCATCGGCTCCCCCCTCAAACTTTTGAACTGTTTTGTCTGCGTAACACCAGCGAAGGCATTGCATCGCTCGACTTCCAGAAAGTCAAATCGGAAGCGCTGATGGCACGATAAGCCTGCGGGTGAAGCGCGCGTGTGACTGGACGCGTGGGAACGGCTTGCGTCGCGTCACGTATAGTCCTATTATGCAGGACATATGGCCGGGCGCGAGCACCTCGGCGAGTTCGAACAGATCGTCCTGCTGGCCATCCTGCGGCTCGGCGACGAGGCCTACGGCGTGCCTATCCGCCTGGATATCGAGCGACGAACCGGCCGGGCGCTGACGGTCGGCGCGCTGTACCGAACGCTGGATCGACTCGAAGACAAAGGCTACGTCTCGTCTGCGTTCAGCGATCCCACGCCGGAGCGCGGCGGACGATCGAAGCGCTACTTCAAGGTCAGACCACTCGGTCTGCGAACCCTGCGCGCCAGCCGCGACGCGCTCACCGCCATGTGGGAAGGTCTCGAATCGCTGGTGCAGCGTGGCTCCTGATCATCCGCTCTGGATGCGCGTGCTGTTGCGCCTCGCATCACGTCGGGCGACGGATGCGGAACTCGGCGACGTGGTGGAGGAGTACGTCGCAGCCGGGCGCAGCGCATCCTGGTTCGTGAGCCAGGTGGTCAGCATCATCCGGCGGCGACGCTCTCACTTGACGATGTCGGAAAGAGGGGCCGAGATGCTCTCGAACGTGCGGAACGACATTCGTTACGCCCTGCGGACGCTCGGGCGCAACCCGGGATTTGCGGTGGCCGCCATCGTCCCGATCGCGCTCGGTATCGGCATCAATACGGGAGTCTTTTCCATCCTCAACAGCGTCGCCTGGCGGCCACTGCCGGTACCGGACCCCGACGCGCTCGTGAGCGTCTATCAGGACTTCCGTGGCGGGCCGCGGCGCACCGGTGTACGGTGCGCGCAGCCTGTTTTCGATCCCCGAATACCGCGCCTATCGCGACGAGGCGCACACGCTGTCGGGCCTGATGGCGTATTCGCGACGACTGGACCGTGACGCTGGGTCGCGAGTCCCCGCAGGAAATCGACGGCATTCTCGTGACGTGCAACTACTTTGACGTGCTCGGCGTGTCGCCGGCGATCGGCACGGGCTTCACGCCTGCCAACTGCGGGACGCCGGACGCGCCACCCGTCGTCGTCTTGAGTCATGCGCTCTGGAAAGGCGCGTTCGGCGGCGATCCGCACATCCTCCAGAAACCGATCGTCCTGAACGGACGCGACGTCACGGTGGTCGGCGTCGCGCCTGCCGGGTTCGACGGCGTCGACATGGCGAAAGGCAGCGTTCTTTGCGCCCACGTCGATGGCAGGGGTGTTCCGGCCGGAGCAGAACCTTCATGAGAACGCGCATGTGAGCTGGCTGACGTTGATCGGGCGGCGCCGCAACGATGCGGACGCTCGCGCAGGTTCGGGCGGATCTCTCGCTGGTCGCGCGTCGCATCGATCAGCAGCAACCGGGTCGCACGACGTCGCTCGATCGTCGAACCGGCAGCCGCCCTGTCGCTGCCGGTCGCGCGGCGGAACGTTCTCAGGGGAGCGGGCATTGTCATGGCCGCGTTCGGGCTCGTGCTGCTGATCGCCGCCGCCAACGTCGCCAACATCCTGCTCGCGCGTGCGGCGGCTCGAACCAGGGAGATCGCGATCCGTCTGTCGGTCGGCGCATCACGCGGCCGCCTCATTCAGCAGTTGCTGACCGAAAGCGCCATCATCGCGCTCGCCGGTGCGGTGTGCGGCTCGCTGCTCTTCTCGTGGTCGTTCCAGGCGCTGATTCCCTGGCTGCTCACGTCGATTCCGGGTGCGGAGCCGTTGAGACTCGACGCGACGCCGGATCGCACGGTGCTCTGGTTTGCGCTTGGACTCGACCGCCACGACGGCGCTCGTCTTTGGATTGGTCCCCGCGCTGCAGGCCTCGAAGAGGCGACGTCCACGCCGTGATGAAGCAGGACGGCGCGGACTCGAGCAGGCGGACGCGGCTGGCTGCGCGGCACGCTGATCGGCGCACAGATTGCTCTCTGCACGATGCTGCTGATCCCGGCCGGCCTGTTGTCGCGTGCGCTGTATGCCGCACACACGTTCGATCCTGGATTCGATCACCGCAACGTGGCCGTGGTCTCGATCGATCTTCGTGGTCCTCGGTACGAGAAGGGGAACGCCGCGATATTTCAGGAGCAGTGGCTCGAACGCGTCGGCGCATTGCCAGGTGTCGAGCGTATCGCGCAGGCGAGCCGTATTCCGTTGAGCCCCGGCCGCAGCCAGACCACGTTTCGTGTCGGCGACGAGCCCGAGGGACACGTCGTCGATGTGAATGCCGTCTCTCCGGATTTCTTTTCGGTGCTCGGCATGCCGATCGTCCGCGGCCGCGTGTTCACGGACGGCGAAATCGATGCCGCGCTCGTGACCGAATCCACGGCGCGGCGCTACTGGCCCGGGCAGGACGCGATCGGTCGCGTCATCACCATGGACGGAGGGCGTCGCCACATCGTGGGGATTGTCCGGGACGCGCAGGTCTCACAGGCTCAGGATGCGGTCTCGAGCTACGTGTATGTGCCCGCGACGCGCGGAGCACAACGAGGCATCTCCGTTCTGGCACGAACGCGTGTGGATTTCGATGGATTTGCGGCGGCCGTGCGCGCCGAGACCTCTCGCATGGATGCCAGTCTGGTCGTGAACGTGCAGCCGCTGTCGGACAACCTCGCGCTGCTGCAAACGCTGTCGCAGATCACGGCGAGCGTCGCCGGCATGTTGAGTCTGCTCGCCTGGGTCTCGCCGCGATCGGTGTCTACGGCGTCGTCGCCTACGTCGTGAGCCGCCGGCGTCGCGAAGTCGGCGTCCGGATGGCGCTCGGTGCCGGCGCACGCGACGTCCAGCGGCTGATCCTGCGTCAGACACTGCGTCCTGTCGCGGTCGGCCTGTTCATCGGAGTGGCGGTCGCAGCGGCCACCGCGCGGCTGCTCCAGGCCGTCCTGTTTGGGGTCAGCCCCTACGATCCGGTCGCCTTCATCGGCGCGCCGTTGCTGATGCTGGCCATCGCCGCGGCCGCGGCGTTCATGCCCACGCGTCGGGCGATGCGAGTCAATCCGATGTCCGTGCTGCGCTCCGAGTGACATGTGCTCGAGTCGGCAATGGCTCATCAGTTCCGGCTTGACGGCAACCTTACCGGATTTTCAGAAACCAGACAGTCAATACCAGCGTCTCACCGTCTGGGCGCGTGGCGCTTCGCTCAGCGCGAGTGTGCCGGAGGCGCACACGGACGCGAGAACCACAACGCCCAGGCGTCGGAGCTTGGGGCGTTGTTCGTCAGGAGCCGTTGTTCGCCTGCGAAGCCGACCTGGGAACAGGTTGGAGAGCGTGGGATGATCCCCTAGTTCGTCATGGAAACCAGCAGTTCAAACATCGATCTCGGCCTCCTCGCGCGCATCGCCACCCGCGACGAAGCCGCGCTGGCAGGGTTCTACGACCGGCACAGCCGCCTCGCCTACGGCGTCATCATGCGCATTCTCCGCAGCCCGTCGGACGCCGAAGACGTGCTGCAGGAAACGTTCGTGCGCGTGTGGTCGCGCTCGGAGACGTACAATCCGATGCTGGGCTCGCCGACCGCGTGGCTCACGCGCATCGCGAGAAACCGTGCCATTGACCGGCTGCGCGCCCGCCGGGCGCAGGCCAACGTCGCGGTCGAACCCGCAGCCCCTGTCGGCGCCGACGCCGCTCAGTCGATAGAGCCCGTCACGCGCGAGACGCCGGAGACGGCTCTGGAGGGCCATACGAGGGCCGGGGCGGTGCGGGACGCGCTGGTCAATCTCACGCCCGAGCAGCGGGCGCTCATCGAAGCGGCGTTCTTCGAGGGCTACACGCACACCGAGCTCGCGGCCCGGTTCGGCGTGCCGCTGGGCACGGTGAAGACGCGCATCCGCGCAGGTCTGGCCACGATGCGCGGTCGACTGGAGCAGGTCATATGATCCCCGACGAGCTCGAAGCCCTCGTCCTGGCCGATGCGGTCGGCGCGCTCGACTCGCACGAGCGGTCGGGACTGCAGGCTCGTCTCGACGCGCTGACGCCGCAACAGGCATCGGAGGTCGCCGGCCTGTACGACGCCGTGACCGCCGTGGCGCTGACCGTTCCGCCGCTGGAACCGCCGGCGCACGTGCGCGAGCGCGTGCTCGCCGCAGCGCGTGAGCCCGCGCGCTACACCGTGTGGGCGGCCGACGCGACGTGGATCGACACCGGCGTGCCTGGAATCCGTGCCCGAGTCCTGGCCGTGGACAAGGCGCGTTCGCTCGTCACGCTGGTGATTCGCGCCGAGCCGGGTGCTGTCTACCCGTCGCACAAGCACCACGGGCCGGAAGAGTGCTTCGTGATCAGCGGATCACTGGTGATCGACGGCCGCGTGCTGCGCGCCGGGGATTTCCATCACGCAGACGAGGACTCCGAGCACGGTGAGATCACGACGACCGACGGTGCAGACGTGCTCCTCGTCGGCGCCATCGAAGACTACCTGCCGGCCGCCCATCAATGAAGGATCCGGCCCTCGCGCTTCATTC
>CAWAYH010000007.1:0-143690 GCA_963786195.1 uncultured Acidobacteriota bacterium
CGCAATCGAGGTGGATCCACACAGCGGCACGCCGGTGAACACGGCGAACGGTGCCCGCGCGATTACGTTGACCGCCGGTACGCCTCAACAGCCGCTCGTGGCCGTCCGCCCGCGAACAATGGTCTTGTCGCCGGACGGGACTGAGCTGTTCGTGTATGCCGACAGCAGCGACCCCCAACAGGGCGAGGGGCTCGCGGTCGTGTCCGCGAACACGTTCCAGGCGCTGCGCTTCATCCCCGTGCCTGCCGCCGGGTGCCCGTCAGCGCAAACGTCTCGGACCCGTCAGGCCAGACCACCCATGGCTTTTTCGAAGGATGGCCGACTCCTCTACGTATCCGCGGGACGAGGAATCCGGATCATTGACGCGATCGGTGGCCGGGTTGTTTCCCGATTCACCGATCTGCCGAGACCGTTCAACGCCCTGGCGCGGCAGTTCGTCGGCGAGCTGGAGCGTCGGTTGAACGTCCTGCATTGCTTCATCGACCTGGGCGGTCGAACAGGATACCCGGGCGTTGGAATCTCCGCCCTCCAACTCTCTCCGGATGGCAAAACACTGTACGTCGTTGTTCAGACGGGCGTCGGCAGCGGCGTGCAGCCTGGATTCGTGCTTTCCGTCAACGTCGACCTGTACACCGATGCGACGCCGGGCGGCAGCCTCGAATCGCGACTCGACGAGTACCTGACGTTCGACGATAACCTGGTGCCGACGCCCATCCACGTGAAGCCTCGAAGCGACGAACCCGCCGACGCAGCGGTATCACCGGACGGCGGCTTCCTGTATCTCGTCAACGGTGGCGTGATGGAGTTCTCGGCGGCCAGTCTGGACGCCGCCAGCAGGGCCGAGTACTCGCAGCGCGTGTTCGCCGAGTCCACGAGCGGCACGCTCGTGGTAGACATCGAGCAAACGGTACCAATCAACAAAGCGCTCCAGGAGGGCAGCACCATTGCCATTGCGCCGGGCGTCATCGAGGCGTTCGACGTGAGAGCCACCGGTGACACGCTCCCGCGGCCTCGATTCACCAGCGACGTCAACCACGGCTGGCAGCCGAGTGCAGAAAGCGGCGGACTGGTCCTCTCGCCGACTGGCGACTTCGGCTCCGTGTTTGCGAAGCGGCCGTTCAGCATCGCCATGAAGCCCGGCGGCAAACGTGCGCTCGTCGCCTACTTTCAGACCGGAAACTTCGGCATCCTCAATCTCGAACTCCAGACACGATTCCCGCAACCCCAACTTTCGGCGCCGCCGGGAACATTCAACGGCATCCTTGGTGTCACGCCGTCGATCCCGTTGGACAAGCACCTGTGGCCGACCAACGCTGTCGGCGAACGCCTCATGTTTCCGACGCAGATCCGGTACCCCCAGAACGGCAGCTTCGCGGCCGCGATTCATACCGGCGTACGTGCCGACACCGGAGGCGGTGCGGTCAGTTTCATCGACGACGAGGCCATCACGACCGACCTGAAGACCCATGCGGGCACGTTCAAGCAGTTCAATGGCGTGGACAGGCCGTACTACACGCAATTCCCGGTTTGCGGTGCCCGTGCCCCGGGCTCCGACGCCAGCTGTACTGAAAGCGTCGTCACGACCCTCTTCGAGTACACCGCAGGCGGCCAAACACGGGCCTTCAAACGGCCCCGTGGCATCGCCATCGCCCCCCAGTTGCAAATCGAGGCCCCGCGATTCCGAGATCACGTCTCTCGCACGTCCGAAGTCTCCGTGGCCTGGAACAGCGACGCCGTCGACCTGGCGTGGCGCCTGCTCGATCTCGGTCCATCTGTTGCGCCTGCCGGTGAGATCGAGGTCAATCGCGGAACCATTGGCCTGGCAAACGGGGATCGCGGATATGTGACTCCGTTCCAGGATTTCACTGGCGGCAGGACCGTGCAGCCCCAGCACCTGTATCGCATCGAATTCACGCTGACTGGATTGGCTGGCGTGCTGGGCGTCACGTCTGTTGACATCGTGTTGAAGTAAGGTGAAGTCACTTCTTCTCTGGCCGCTTCGTATGCGTGGCACCGTCACCCGAACGGCGGCGGTCCTCATGGTGTGTGCGACTGCGTCTGCACAGCCACCCCTCGCCCAGCTCCAGTTCGACATCGTCGGCGTCCGCCTCGTCGTCGATCCGCCGGTCCTGACCGTCCCGAAGAACATCGCCACGCAGATCAACACGACGCTGCAGCTGCCGCCCGGCGCAGGCACGAACACGCGCGAAGCGATCGACACGTTGACGAACGGCGCCATCGTCGAGGCCGAACTGCGCGGACCCGATCTGCCGCGCACGCGCATCGTGACTCGGCCAGGGCAACCCATCCCGATCCCGCCGCTGGCGATTCCCGGCGACTACTTCCTCGACGGCATCCGCCTGGTGAAGGACGGCCAGACGATCCTCGATGCGACGGCACAGGACGGCACGCTCGCGACGACGATCCCGATCCGGGTGATCAGCGAAGTCTTCGTGACGAGCGTCACATCCCGCCCGCTCTCGCTCGACGAGATCCGCGGCAAGGGCATCGTCATCGACCAGAACAACTTCAGCGCCGTCAACTTCCAGGTCGCGTTCAACATCGACGGCGCGCCGTTCACGATCGACGTGCCGGCGGCCCTCCCGACGCCGGAGTTCCTGAAACAGAAACCGACGCGGGCGCAGATCATCCAGCAGATCACCGCCATCAATCAGGCCCTGCGCAGCACGGAGACGCGGCTGCCGCCGCAATTCGACCGCCCCGGGCTGAATTTCTCGATCGCCGCGCTCCCGTTCTTCCCCGTGCCGGAAGACGACGGCGGCATTCCGGATCTCGACATTCCGCCCATCACGGGACTCGTCGTCATCCCGGGCAACGTCGCGTTCCTCCATCAGTTCTTCTCCGTCGTGCTGATGGTCACCAACGTGGCGCCGGACGGGACGCCGCTCGAGCTGCGAGAAACACGCGCCACGATTACCCTGCCGACGGGACTCGATCGGGTGTCGGGATCCTTCGATCAACCCGGCGACGATCCGCTGCGGCTCGCGCGGGTCGAAGGCATCGGCATCCAGCCGACCGTGGCCGTCGTCCAAGCTGGACCCGATGGCCAGCGCGGGACGGCCGATGACATCGCCATTATTCCGCCGCAACGCAGCGGCGAAGGTGAATTCCTGGTCGAAGGGCTGAAAGAAGGCTCCCACCTCTTCGACCTGGCGATTCGGGCGACCTTGTTTGGCCTTCCATCCGGACCCGTCGAACTGGAAGGCGTGGCAGCGGGCGCGGTGTTCGTGCGGAATCCGACGTTCTCGGTGACGGTGGCACATCCGCGAACCATTCGCGCCGGCGAACGCTACGACCTGTACGCGACGGTCACGAACACATCGCAAAGCGTCGCAAATCTCGTTTCCGTCAACCTCGAACCTCGCGGCATCGTCGGCGCGCAGCTCGTGTCCGATTCGACGGTGACATTCGACACGATCGCAGCGGGTCAGGCGGCGACGGCAAAATTCTCGCTGATCGCTCAGAAGACGGGCTCAGTGACGTTCAGCTCGTTTACCGGTGAGGCGGCCAGCGGCGGCGGCATCCTGCTCACCACCGGTATCGACGAGCGGGGTGTGCCGCTCGCGCCGAATGCCATCGTCCTGCCGAAATCCGCGGACGCACTGCCCGCCGGGCTCGTGATCGCGGCGCAACGAGTGCTCGGTCAGGCGTTCAGCATCGCCACCGCGCCCGCGGAAGCGCTGCCGGCCGGCGTCCTGTTCGTGAAGCGTCAGACGGTCGTCGATCACGGGATCGATCTCGCAGAAGCCGGCGAGCGGATGCAGTTCGGCGAGCCGCTCAGCCGCGTGATTCAGGACCTGCTGCTCGACTGGCTGGGCAACACCTCGTTCGACGCGGGATTCGATCAGATTCTGCGGACGACGGAGGCGGGTGCGGCGTTTCTGGCGGAGGTCGCCGCGGTCATCCAGGGTGACGCCAGCGGCCCGGGCATTCTGTCGTATCAGCTGGAGTTTGCTCGAACGGCCGTCGGCCGTACACCTCACCTGTCCGCCGCCGTTGGTGCTCCGGCCGGAATTCCCGCGCCGTTCCTGAGCGTCAGTCGCGCGCTGGGCGGAGCCGTGGGCCAGTCTCCAGCGGGTACCGAGAGGTCGCTGGAGTCTGCAGCCGCGCTTCAACTGACCAACGCCGTGGGCGACGCTCGTATGGCGATCGTCGGTCTCACGAATCCGGATCGATATACGGTGCAGATTGTCGCTCCCGCAGCCGGAACGTACGACCTGGGCGTGGTTGCCCCTGGAACGTCGCCGGGCCAGTTGATCCAGTTCCGCTATCCGGGAGTCGTCCTCGATGCCGGCGGCATCGCACGGGTCGACATCGATCTCACTGCTCCGGGTACGGCGACGTTGAATGTCGATCGCACCGGCGATGGTCAGACCGACATTCAGGTGGCGCCGCAGCCGCAGATCATCACCGAGCAGGCGCCTTCAATCCTCGCTGCCCGGCAGCTCACGTCCGCTTACCGCGAAGCTCCGGGCAACCCCGAGGACCCGGCGACGTATGGCCTGCTCGTTGGCGTGCTCTTCGACAAGCCGGTCTCGATCGCGAGCGCGGAGCTGAAGGCCAACTACTCGGTCGACGCAAACGCGGTCATCGGCGCGCGATTGCAGCAGAGCCGACGGCTGGTCTACCTCTACCTCGAACGGCCGATCGGATCGCTCGTCGCGCGATCGATCACGGTCTCTGGCGTCGTCGACGAGCGTGGTCACACGAGTGGTGCAACGACCAGGCCGATCGTCATGGCGCACACCGATGGCGGTCGCGTTTTCGGCCAGGTGCGGAATGCGGATGGGACTGGCGTTCCAGGGAGCGTGCTGAAGCTGGGTGTGTCGCTCCCGCCCCTCTTCTTCGACGTCTCGACCATTCGCACGGACGCGAACGGCAGCTTCGACGTCGACTTCGTCCCGCGCATCGGCAACGTCGTCCTCCGGGCGCAGCATCCGACCACGCTGGAGATCGCCGACTTGACGGCGCGCATTCGCGGCCAGGGCGAGCAACTCCTGCTCAACCCGACGTTCAAAGGCAGGGGACTGGTGCGCGGCCGCGTGCTGGCGGCTGACGGCATCACGCCCGTCCCCAACGCGCAGGTTGCGCTGTTGCCCGGATCCGTCCTCGGCAATCGAGGCTTCGAAACGAGAACGAACGCGCTGGGTGAGTACGTGTTCGCCGATGCGACCGTCGGCGTGTTCACGCTCACCGCAGCGGACACGACCGGTGCTTTCGGCCGCACCAGCGGTGCGCTCGCGTCCGGCGGCCGGACTGCGGTGCTCGACATCGTGCTCACGGCGCGCCCCGACGACACGGGCCGCCTCGTCGGACGGGTCTTTCTGAGCGACGGCGTCACGCCTGGCGCCGGCTTCAACGTCTACGTCGGGTCCTACAACCGCGACAAGGGGACCATTGCAGCGGTCGATCAGACCACGACGGATTCCTCCGGCACGTTTACCTTCGCGCGAGCGTTGCCACAGCAGTCGTACCACGTGGTCGCCTTCGATCCTGGCTCTCAACAGCTCGGCATCGTCAACGCGACGGTCGCGGCGCGGCTGACGACGTCGGTGAGCATCGTGCTCGAAGCGCTCGGGGCGGTCGAGGGTGTGGTGTTCAACGCGCGTGGAGAGCCGTTGCCCGGCGCACTCGTTGCGGGCGGCGTTGCGCTGGTTGAAACGAACGCAAACGGCTTCTTCAGGATAGAAGGCGTGCCTGCCGGCCGCCGCACGATCGAGGCGGGTGACCCGGTCTCGAAGCGCCGCGGCTCGGCCGACGTCAACGTGCTGCCCGGCCAGACCGTCACCGCCGCGATCACGCTCGAGGCCAGGGCCACGATCACAGGTCGCGTCCTCGACGCCAACGGGAATCCCGTCCCGCATGCCACCGTTCGCCTGCCGATGGTCGGAGGCTACACGTTCGTATTTGCCAACAACGCGGGGGTCTACCGCTTCCCGGATCTTCCGCTCGGCGAGCACATGATCCAGGCGCCGGGTCCGTCGCAGGCGTCGTTGATCGAGTTCATGGAGACCAGCGGCTACGACCCGAGCACCGCGTTCACGTCCGGCGACGTGCCGGGCGGACTCGGCGGGCAGACACCGCCGTCCTTCGGCGATCGAAATGCGGTGCTGGCTGCGTACCAGGAAGCGGTGCGGACGTTCCTGAGCGTGGACGAAACGCTGCTGACCGGTCTCCCCATGGCCGACCTCGGAGGCTTCGGGTGGACGAAGGTCCAGTTGTTCCAGGATTCGACGACGGTGGTTGCCGACGTGCGCTTCCTCGCGCAGGGCACAGCCACGGGTAAGACGGTTGACAGCGATGGACGCCCAATCGGCGCGCTTACGCGCATCACGGCGCTCGCCGTCAGCAAGACCGGCTTCCCCACCGTCGCCGAGTTGCGCCGCGTCACGACGGATGCCGCGACTGGAGCGTTCAGTTTCGGCGGCATCGCTCGCTTCGACCTCGCGACGTTCCAGACCGCCGGCGTGCGCGGCGGTGATTTCACGATCGAGGCTGTCCACCCGTTCAGCCCGAAGATCGCGCAATTCCGCGGTCAGCTCACGACCACGACGCCCAACCTCGCCGACATCGTCCTGCAGTTTCCTGCGGCGACCGAAACGAACGGAGCGATCAAAGGGCGCGTGCTCGCACCCGGCGGCGGGGCGGCGCCTGTCAACACGCAGGTCCAAATCAGCTTCGGCGATCTGACGGTCCTGACCGACGCCAACGGCGTGTTCGAGAGCGCGCTACCCATCCCGGCGGGGAGTTACGTCGTGACGGCGGTCGCCCCGAATGGTCTGCGCGGGCAGACGAGAGCTCTGGTGCCGGCGGGTGGCAACGTCGACGTCACGGTCCAGCTCCTGGGTCTCGGCGCAACGACGATTGTCGTTCGCAGGCCGAACGGACAACCCGTGCCTGGCGCGCTCGTCGACCTCGAACGCGGTTCGTTCCCGGGCGACCGGCTGAATGGCGTCGCGGACGCTGCAGGCCAGATCCGGTTCGTCAACGTCACGGAAGGACCGTTCAGCATCCGTGGTGAAGAGCCACTGACGGGCCTCGCGGGCCGTGCCAGCGCCGTCATCGTCAGAGACGCGGACGTCACGGTGCCCGTCATCATCACCGCGTCAGGGCATGTCACCGGGCGATTCTTGACGGCTGACGGCAGCGCGACGATCCCGTTCGCGCAAGTCGTCCTGAGTACCGGGCGCCGTTCAAGCGTTCACCACGACGGACGCTGCCGGCCGGTTCGAGCTCCTGTCGGTGCCCATCGGACGATTCACCGTCGAAGCGAGCGATCCCCAAACGGGGCGCGTCGGGCGCGCGAGCGCCGAGCTGCTCTTCGAAGGTCACGACGTCGACGTGACGGTTCTGCAGCTGCCCAGAGGCTCGGTCACCGGCCTCGTGCTCCTCGGCGATGGCACGTCGCGCGTGGCAGGCGCAAGCGTCCTCCTTCACAGCGGAAGCTTCGTTCGCACGGAGCTCCAGGCGACGACGCGACCGGATGGCACGTTCAGGCTCGACGGCATCCCTGCGGGCGAATTCACGCTGAAGGCGACGGACCCGACGAGCGGATTCGAGGGCACGGCGGAAGGACAGTTGACGACCGAGGGTGAGGTCGTCGATCGAACCATCACGCTGGCGCCGTTCGGGACCATTCGCGTCACCGTGCGCAATGCCAATGGAAGCCCGGCGTCGAACGCAACAGCCACGGTCAGCCGTGGTCAGAACGTGTCGAGAACCGCCGCGGTCGACGCAAACGGGCAGTTCACGTTCGAGTTCCTCGGTCTCGGCGAGTATCAGATCATTGGACGCTCGCTGGCAGATCCGGGTGACGGAGGACAGGCGACCGCGAAGATCGAGAACGGAGGGCAGTCGGTCGATGCGGTCGTGACCTTCAGGGGAACGGGCTCGGTATCCGTCACCGTGGTCGGCTCCGACGGTGCAACGGCCGTCCCGAGCGCGCGCGTAACGCTCCGCGCGAACGCCTCGTTCGGTGCCGATCCGCCGGGCGCATTGTCGACGACGCAAGTCGGGTTCACGAACGCCCAGGGCATCGTCACGTTCCAGAACGTTCCGATCGGAAACGTGTCCGCGACCGCCGAGGCTGGCCCACTGGCCGGCGTCAGCAATGCCGTCATCGCCGCCCCCGGCGCAGCGACCCCAATGACCGTGCGGCTCGGCGCTTCCGGGTCAATCGCGGGCCGTGTTCTTCTGCCCGATGCGTTGACGCCGGCGGCGCTCGCCATCGTCACGCTGCGGTTCACGCCGCAGTCCGCGCTCCAGACCGGTGTCCTTCAGGTCACGACGGACCTGACCGGCACGTTCCAGTTCACCGGCATCCCGCTCGGGAGCTTCACGCTGTCGGCGCTGGAAGTCGTCAGCTCGGGCGTGCGGAACGTGAGCGGGGGCCTGAGCACCGACGGGCAGCGCGTCGAGCTCGGCGATCTCGTGCTCGACAACACCGCGCCGAGGGTCGTATCGATCAATCCCGCGGACGGATCGACCGGCGTTCCGCTGCAGCCGACGATCGCGATCACGTTCAACGAGCCGATGCGCCCGGGAAGTTTCAGCGGCGGGGCCTCCTCCCCGATCAGGTTGCAGGGCGCGACGAACGTACCGCTGCAGGCGCCGGCGTTCTCGGACGGCAATCGGACCGTCACGGTGCGTCCGGTTCAGCCGCTGGCTCCGAACGTGTCCTACCTGATCACGATCACTGGCGGCCAGACCGGACCGCGTGATGAATCGGCGGACCTGCCGCTGCTCGATCCGTTCGCAAGTACTTTCACCACGCAGGACACGGTCCCGCCCGCAGTGACGTCGCTCAGCCCGGCCGTGGGAGCGCGTCAGGTGCTCCTCGACGAGTCCATCCGGGTTGCGTTCTCCGAGCCTGTGTTGGCTGGCGTGTTGATCCTGCGTGAGGGATCGGGTGCGCTCGTTTCGGGACAGTCGTCGCTGACGGCCGGCAACACCGCGATCGTTTTTGCGCCGCTCGCCTTCCTCAAGGCGAACACCAGCTACACCGCGACGGTGAGCAACGTGACCGATACCGTCGGGAATCCGCTCGCCGGCGGCCCCGTGACGTTCAGTTTCTCGACCATCGATACGATCGCGCCCGTCATCACCGCGCTGCAAATCACGGGGACGCCGCGTGCGGGTTCGCAGATCACCATCGCGCCCTCCATCACCGGAACCGACGTGCAACGCGTCGAGTTCATTGTCGGCGGCGCGCCGACACAGACCGCATCGACGTCGCCCTTTGGCGTGACCGCCACGCTCCCGGCCACTGGATCCGAGGTCACGATCCACGCAACGGCCGTAGACGAAGTCGGGAACCGTTCGTCGACGTTCAGCCAGGTCGTCCAGCTGCAGGCCAATCAGCGCCCGACAGTCCTGGTGCGCACGGTCGCACCGGTCACACAAGTTGCGCAGGGACAGACCGTCGAATTCGAGGCGGTCGCTACAGACGATGACCGGCTCGTCGCGGGTGGCGCTGTCCGCCGTCGGCGCGGCATCGTTCAGCGACGTCCGCACCGTTCCGCCGGGTCAGTCGCAATTCACGACGAGATTCAGCGTCCAGGTACCGTCCACGGCTTCGTCCAACGCCGTGCTGACCGTTCAGGCTGTCGCCATCGACACCGCGGACGCCTCGAGCGACGCGGCTGTTCTGTCGCTGCCGGTGGTCGATGGCCACAAGCCAGCCGTCACGATACTTACGCCGGTCAACGACGCACAGATCGTCGCGGGCCAGACACTGACCGTCACCGCAGATGCCTCGGATGACGTCGGAGTCACGACGGTCATGTTGTCGTGCAATCCGGCGCTGGCCGGCTGCGAGTCTCGCGCAATCCAGCCCGCGGCCGCCACGACCCGGCAGACGTTCAGCGTGCAGGTTCCGGCGGGCTCGGCGCCAGGATCGAGTATCACGCTCCTCGTGACGGCCGCCGATGCCGCAGGCAACGCGACCCAGGTCGGCCGGACCGTGCTGGTCCCGGACACCGTCGCTCCGACGATCGCCGCGTTCGAACCCGTCAGCGGCTCGCTGCGCGTCGTCGCTGGAGAAACGGTCGGCCTGCGCGCGGTCGTCAACGACAATCTCGGCGTTACGGCCCTGACGTTCACGACAGAAGGTGCGCTGACGACGAGCGGTACGGTGGCGGTGGCACCGCCGGTGACGTCTGGACCGACAGTCTTCTCGGTGATCGTGCCTGCCGGAGCGGCGACCGGATCGACGATCACAGTTCGCGTCCGCGCGCGAGACGCCGCCGGCAACCTGAGCGCTGAAGCGGTCCTGACCTTGTCTGTCGGCGACACCGGTGCGCCGACGCTCACGATTCTCGCGCCGCCCGCCGGCGCGCAGGCGGCGCCTGGTCAGACCGTGACGTTCACCGTCCGCGCAACGGACGACACGGCCATTCAGCGCATCGTCTTTGCGGCCACCGGCGTGTTCACAGCGGCCGAGACGCGTCAGATCTCGCCGCCCGTGGCGACGACCGATGCAAGCTTTGCGGTCGTGCTGCCCGCCGGGACCGCGGCCGGGACGCTGACGCTGACAGCTGAAGCGTTCGACAGCGCGAACAACTCGAGCGGCGTGGTCAGCCGTCAGGTGACCGTCACCGATGCCATCGCGCCGACCGTCCGCATCCTTACGCCGATTGCCGGCGCCCAGATCGATCCGCGCACGCCCCTGACGGTCACCGTCGAGGCCACCGACGCCATCGGCGTCACCCAGAATCACGTTTGCGGCCAACGGCGCCGCGTCCGCATCCGAGAGCCGGACGATTGCGCCGGCCGCAGCGACACGGACTGAGACGTTCACGGTGACGTTTACGTCGCCGCTCCCGTCGGGCGGGGTCCTGAACCTCAACGCGAGCGCCCGCGATGCCGCCGGCAACACCGGTACCGCAACCGGCGTCAGCGTTCAGGTGGGTGACGTCGTGGCTCCGACCGTGACGGCTGTCGTCCCGGCAAACGGCGCGACAGACGTCGATCCCACGACGAGCGTGGTGGTGACGTTCTCCGAGCCGATGAACCGCACGACGCTGACCACCGCGTCGGTGCGGCTGACGGCAGGCGCGGCGTCAGTGCCTGCCGCGCTCACGATCGGCGCCGACGACCGAACTGCGACGCTGACACCGGCGTCACCGCTCGCCGTCAACACGCTCTTCACGGTGACGGTCGACGCAGCCGTCAGCGATCCGGCCGGCAATCCGCTCGGCAGCGCGTTCGTGTCGACGTTCCGGACGGCAACGCCTGATGCCACCGCGCCGCGTGTCGAGAGCATCGATCCGCCTGATGGCGCGACGGGTGTGCCGACGACCGCGCCGGTCTCCGTCACGTTCACGGAGCCGATCGATCCCGCGAGCGTGACGCCGACGTCGTTCCGCGTCAGCACCGGCGGGTCACCGGTCAGTGGAACCTTCAGCTTCCTGAACGGCGGTCGGACCGCGCGGTTCACACCAGCCACGCCGTGGCCGTTCGAAGCCGTGGTAACGACCGAGTTGACCGGCGCCATTACCGATGTGTCGCACAACGCCTTGGTGACCGCCGCAGGGCTGCCGATCACTACGCCACTGACGTTCACGTTCCTGACGGGCAACTTCGCGATCACGAGTCCGGCAGGGACCGAGGTCATCGAGAACACGAACATCACGCTCGCGGCCCAGGCCAGCGCGGCGCTCAACGTCGCCAGCGTCGCGTTCAGCGTCAACGGCGCGGCGCTGCCAGCGGTGACGACTGCGCCGTTCAGCATCGGCTTCAACGTGCCGCGGCGGACATCCGCTCAGACGCTGACGATCGTCGCCAGCGCACGGAACGCCGCGAACGCAGAAATCGCGCGAGCCGAAAAGGTTGTGTCGGTCGTCGGCGGGTTGACGGCGACGCCGACGCTTCTCGGCATTCCACGCGGAGCAACCAGGCCAGTCAGGTTGTCGGTCGACGAGGCGCTCGCGACGGATCTCGTCATCAACCTGTCGACCTCAGACGCGCAGGTCGCAACCGTCGGCACGTCACAGGTGACGCTGCCGGCCGGTCAGACCAGCGTCACGGCGACAGTGAGGGCCTGCACGACGTGTCCGGGAGACCCGGCGCCAGTGGGCAAGGCCCTTGGAAACACGGCGCTCGTCGCGACATCGGCGCGCGGACCCGCGGTGACGATCGTTTCGGTGAGCGACCCGGTGGTCGGCCAGCAGCTGACACCGCTCGCGGCGCCGACCGGCCTGGCCATCTCGCTCCCGCCGTCGGCCGGCAATGTGTTCACGTCCGCGGGACGCACGGTCAGCGTCAGCATCTCGCTGCGTGGTCAACCACTGGCGGGCACCACCCCGCTTGCCGTGACCGTCACGAGCAGCAACGCAAACATCGCGACCGCGACGGCAACCGCGATTCAGCCCGGGCAGCAGGTGACGACGCTGACGATTGACGGGCTCGCCGACGGCATCGCCGTGCTGACCGTCCGCGCCGGAGACGATGTGCGATCGTTCACGGTGTTCGTCGGCGCGCCGCCGGCCAACCAGACGCCGCTCGCGCTCGCCCCGCCGACGGGCGTGTCAATCTCCCGGCCGCCGTCCGTCGGCCAGGTCGTGACCGCAGCCGGCCGCACGTCGAACGTCATCGTCCAGGCTCTGCCGGCGCCGCTTGCTGGGAGCACGCCACTGGCGGTCACGGTCAGCAGCGGCAACCCGGCGGTTGCGACCGCAACGGCAACGGCGGTCCAGCCCGGCACACAGGTCACGACGCTGACGATTACGGCCGTCAGCGACGGCGTCGCGGTCCTGACGCTGCGCGCCGGCACTGAAGTGCGAACACTCACCGTGTTCGTCGGACCGCCGCCGGCCAACCAGACGCCAATCGTGGTCGCGCTGCCCACGGGCGTCAGCGTCACCGGGCTGCCGTTCATCGGCGCCGCGTTCGCACCGACGGGTTCAACCGTCACGCTGGGAGTGCTGCTGCTCCAGAGCGCCGGCAGTCGCGCCAATCAACGTCAGCGTCACGAGCAACAACCCCGCGGTCGTCACCGTGAACAGCGCAATCGCCGTAATCCCGGCCGGAAGTCAGATGGTGACGCTCGATCTGACGACCGGTGTCGCCGGCACCGCCATCCTGACGTTGGAAGCCGGCACGCTGCGTCGCGAGCTGAAGATCGTCGTCGGCAGCGCGCCGACGCCCGGCGAACGCGCCGATCGTCGTCGCGCCACCCACAGGCGTGAGCGTCGTGCCGTTGCCGCAACTGGGTCGGGTGATGGTGACGCCGGGTGCGGCCGTCAATGCCGCGCTAGGCGTACCAGCTGCTGACAACGGCGCGCGCGACCGCGACGTCCGTGACGATCACGACCAGCGATCCGGCGATCGCGACCACAACCGGCGGCGCAACGACGACGGTCGTGATCCCGGCAGGCAGCCTCGTCGTGCCGCTCGGCCTGCTGACTACAGGAACTCAAGGCGCGGCGCTGCTGCGTTTCGAGTTCGACGGAACGGCGCGCGATCTCGTCGTCGTCGTTGGAAATCCAGCGCCGTCACAGATTCCGGCGGTGACGGCGCCGGTCGTTGGCGTTCGGATCAACCCGTAGTGTCCGGCTTTAGCCTGGCTTTAGCCGGACCGCGTGTAGTGTCCGGCTTCAGCCGGACCGTGTGTAGTGTCCGGCTTCAGCCGGACCGTGATCTCTCGGCGATGGCCGTCCACCAAATACGAGGCGTTATGAGCATCAAGAATGAGCGGCGGCAATTCAGGCTTCACGGACTCAGGCTGCTGGTGATTACAGCGCTGCTGTTGCTCCTTCCCGGGCAGCAACATCGCGCAACAGATCATCGACCTGTGCGGCTGCGCTGGCGATCCGACGTTGCAGCCGTTCAACGCCGGCAATCCGGCTACGTATCCGCCAGGGACGTCCGGATGCTCGAGCCGCTTGCAACTCGGGCACGATCACGCTGCCGCTCCCTCCAGATGGAGTGCTGCGCTTCAGCAGTTTCACCGTCGACGGCAACTTTACGGTCGGATTCTCCCGCAATGCCGCGAACACACCCGTCACGATCCTCGTGTCCGGAAACGTGCTCATCCGAAACCCAGTGGGATGCTGCCCCGACCTCCAGGTGTCGGCCAATGACGGATCGAACGCGTCGAACGGGTTCGCGGGCGTCGGCGGCCTTGGCGGCAACGGGGGCTTCCGGGGAGGTGATGGATCGGCGCTCGGCGGTCAACGGCTTCAACATCGGCAGGCGCCGGCCTCGGTCCGGGCGGAGGGGCGCCTGGCACACCCACGTCCGGCCCTGCGGGTGCCGTGTTTTTCGGGCTGCCCGAACTGGTACCACTCATCGGCGCCTCCGGGGGCGGTGGCGGCGCGGGCTTCGGCACCTCAACGAACTGCGCGGGTGGAGGCGGAGGCGGAGGGGGCGGCGGTCTTCTGATTGTGGCGAACGGCACCTTCACCATTCAGGACTACGACGTGCTTTCCCAGGCCGGCTCGGGCGGCGCGTCCGCGCAACACTGCGTGCGCCAACGGCGGAGGGGGCGGAGCCGGCGGCGCAATTCGTCTCGTGGCCAGCCGCTTCGTGAACGGCGGCAACGGGCGCCTGTGGGCGCAGGGGGCCGCCGGTAGCCAGGGTGGAGGCACGGGGACCGACGGTCGGATCAGGCTCGAAAGCCTCGACGCCTCTGCGCAAACGGCTTTCACGTCGAATCCCCCGGCGATCCGAATCACGGGACCCGGACCTGTCGCGAACCCTGTTTCACCGACGGTCAAGATCACCGCCGTCGGCGGTCAGGCCACACCCGCCGTGCCTCAGGGCGGGTACGGCGCCATCGATATCGTGTTGCCCGCACCAGGCGTCACGAGCATCGACGTCGCCACGACGGGCGTCCCGAGCGGGACGACAGTGCTGGTGACGGTGAAACCCAGGATCGGCGGACCGGCGCAACCCGTCACCATTCCGCTGAACACGTGCGACAGCGCTGGCGCCTGCACCGCCACGACCGCGTTCAACCTCGCGGCCGGTGCGTACATCGTCGAAGCGCGCGCGACGTTCCAGGTGCAGTAGCCGTCGCTCGGGGTCGAGCGGGCTCGGTGGCTCGGTGGCTCGTAGCTCGGTGGCTCGGACGGACTCACCGAACTCCCGAACTCCCGAGCTCCGGATGCAATATCCTAGTCGGCGATGCTCAACATCAAACGCATTGGTGTCGTCGGCGCGGGAACGATGGGAAACGGGATCGCCCAGGTCTTCGCGCAATCGGGATTTGACGTCCGGCTGATCGATTCGGCGCCAGGCGCGCTGGATCGCGCCCGGAACACGATCGAGAAGAGCCTCGCCAAGCTGGTCGAGAAGAGCCGGCTCACGACCAGCGAGCGCGACGCGACCATGGAGCGGCTCGCTCCGGGCACCAGCCTCGACGCGCTCGCCGACGCGGACTTCATCGTCGAAGCGATCTTCGAGGATCGACAAGCCAAGCACGCGCTGTTCGCGCGACTCGACCAGCTGACGAAACCCGACGTCATCCTCTCCTCGAACACCTCGTCCATCTCGATCACGGTGCTCGGGGCCGCCACCAACCGGCCCGATCGGGTGCTCGGGATGCACTTCATGAACCCCGTGCCGCTGATGTCGCTCGTCGAGCTGATTCGCGGGCAGGCCACATCCCCCGAATCGATGCTCACCGCCACGGAGCTGTGCATGCGGCTCGGCAAGACCGCGCGTCGAAGCCGCCGACTACCCGGGCTTCATCGCCAACCGCGTGTTGATGCCGATGATCAACGAGGCGATTTTCGCCTTGATGGAAGGCGTGGGGACGGCGGAATCGATCGACACCGTCATGAAGCTTGGCATGAACCATCCGATGGGACCGCTGACGCTCGCGGACTTCATCGGCCTCGACGTGTGCCTCGCGATCATGGACGTGCTGCACGACGGCCTCGGCGATCCGAAGTACCGGCCGTGTCCCCTGCTCCGCCGAATGGTGGCCGCGGGTCATCTGGGCAGGAAGTCCGGACAGGGGTTCTATCGGTACTGACCTGGTTCTCGGTTGTTCCGGTTCTCGGTTCTCGGTTTTCGTTCAAGGAGCGCGGATGGTCGATCTGCTGCCGGCGAACCCACGCACGCGGAAGGTTGTGCTGATCGCGTGGACGGTGGCGGCGATCGTCGGGACGATCGCGGTGTGGCGGTTGTCGACCTACCTCGACACGCTCACCACGCTGGCGGAAACGGATCGGCCGGCCGCGCTGGAATTGTTTCGATCGAAGGCGTTGCCGGCGCTCATCGCGGTCGTCGCGGTCGCCGCCGGCTCTGGCGCCCTGCTGCTCCGTCAGGGCCTGCAGATCATGCGCGGGCCGGGCCGGGCGCTGGGGGTCTTCCTCGCCGGCGCCGGGTTCCTGCATGGCGGCGGTGCCGCTCGTGCTCATCTCGATCGTGTTCTGGATGCTTCGTCAGGTGTAACCGGTTTGGCCAGGTAGCCGCGACGCGCCACATGATCCTCAGCGCGAGCGGCGAACGCGCAACGCCACCACCATGGCCAGCACGGGTGTCAGGATCGCCAGCTCCCGCCCGATCGCCAGCGTGTTCTGCGCGACAAAGGGCCAGCCCTGACTGTAGTACCGGGAGATCCCCATGAACAGGTGAATGGACGACTGAAAGTGCTCCCGGCTGAATGGCCAGAGTGCCATGATGCCGATCGGCACCGTGGTGTCGTTTGCGAGCCAGTCCAGCAGGACGTGAGAACCATACGCCAGCATGCACGCGATCGCCAGACGAAGCGGCTCCCGCCACGAGCAGGCGCGCGCGATGAGCCACACGGCCGCACCCAGAATCATCGCCGCGCCGATACTGTGCGTCGGTCCGCTGTGGGCCCGGAACACGAGATCGACATCGGGCAACGCCCCCAGGATGCCGAACGCACCGCCGCGACGCCAGATCGTCGAGGGCCGTCGGTCGAGGCCGCCCGGGCCGCCGACGAGCAGCCCGGCTGCCGCGCCCGCGAGGGCATGTCCGAGGGGTGAAGGCATCCGCCACAAACTACTTCAAAAACCGCAATGGCCGGAGCAAGCCGGGGGTTGAAAAAACTGCAATCCCCACAGAGGGGGGGCGAAAGTCGACCAGTGCTGTAAGCTATTAATACTAAAGCCTATAGTCAGGCGCATGTGCACACATTTTCGCTTGACTTTCTCCCCGGCACGAACCTAGAATACAGATCCGATCGTTCTGCAGTCGTGAGTGACCAGCCATCAACAACCGTCGTTCCAGTCCAGTCGCCCTCTCGGCCGTCCCGTCCGACGCGCGACCCGCAAGGAGTGTCCTGATGCCGCCCAGTGAAGATCGAAACGATCGCGAACGCCTGAAGGCCATCGAGATGGCCGTGGGCCAGATCGAAAAGCAGTTCGGCAAAGGCTCGATCATGCGCCTCGGGCAGAAGGACGCGGTCTTTGCCGTCCCGGCGATTTCGACCGGCTCCGTCAGCCTGGATTTTGCACTCGGCATCGGCGGTGTCCCGCGCGGCCGCGTCGTGGAGATCTTCGGTCCGGAGTCCTCGGGTAAGACGACGCTCTCGCTGCAGGTCATCGCCGAGGCGCAGAAGCTCGGGGGAATGGCGGCGTTCGTGGACGCCGAGCATGCGCTCGATGCCCAGTACGCCAGGAAGCTCGGCGTCGATCTCGACAACCTGCTGGTCTCGCAGCCGGACAACGGCGAGCAGGCGCTCGAGATCGTCGAGGTGCTCGTCCGCTCGGGCGCCGTCGACGTCGTGGTCGTCGACTCGGTCGCCGCGCTCGTGCCGCGGGCCGAAATCGAAGGCGAGATGGGCGAAGCGCAGATGGGCCTGCAGGCCCGGCTCATGTCGCAGGCGCTGCGCAAGCTCACCGGCGTCGTGTCGAAGTCGAAGACGTGCCTGATCTTCATCAACCAGCTGCGCGAGAAGATCGGCGTGATGTTCGGCAATCCGGAAACGACGACGGGCGGCCGCGCGCTCAAGTTCTACGCGTCGGTGCGGATCGACATCCGCAGGATTGGCGCGATCAAGGACGGCGACGCGGTCGTGGGCGGCCGGACGCGCGTCAAGGTCGTCAAGAACAAGGTCGCGCCGCCGTTCCGCGAGGCGGAGTTCGACGTGATGTATGGCGAAGGGATCTCGCGCGAGGGCGACCTGCTCGATCTCGCCGTCGATCGCCGCATCGTCGAGAAGAGCGGCACGTGGTTCGCCTTCAACGGCGATCGGCTGGGTCAGGGACGCGAGAACGTCAAGCAGTTCCTGAAGGACAACCCGGTGATCTTCAAGGCGCTCGAGGAGCGCGTCCGCCGCGAGCTGGGCCTCGTGCGCGACGACGTCGCGGCCGCGACCGCGTCCGCCTGACGCCCTATTCCTGCCTGTGCAGCGCCCACATGGCCGCCCCGAAGGCGGCCAGGGCGAACAGGCAGAACGCCGCAGCCTCGAGCACGAGCACGCGCGGATCACCGATGCCGACGGTCGCGTAGCGCAGCACGTCGACGTGCCACGTGATCGGGTTCGCGTACGCGACGGCCCGGAACGCCGCCGGCAGCGGCTCGAGCGGGTAGAACATCGAGCTCGCGAAGAGGAACACGAAGTAGAAGATCGACGTCACCGTGTTGAACGCGTCGTTGCGCCGGATGCGCAGCGCGAAGATCGCGTAGAAGAAGAACCATCCGGCCGTGCCGACGATGACGGCGGCGACGAGCAGCGGCAGCAGATCCAGGCGCACGGGGATCCCGAGCAGCAGCGCCGGCGAGCGACCACGGTCACGCGCGCCTGCGCCGAGCGCGATCAGCACGTTGAAGAGGACCTTGCCGACCAGGTATTCGCGACCGGCTCAGCGGATAGGTCAGCATCTCGTAGAAGATGCCGTTGTCGCGGTCCATGAAGAACGACCACGCCGTGTTCGACGCGATGCCGAAGCTCGCCATGCCGAGCACGCCGCCCAGGAAGAACGCGTTGTAGTCGACGCCGGCGATGGCGCCGCCGACGGCGTGGGTCATGCCGACGCCGAAGACCAGCAGGTACGCGAGCGGGTAGAACACGTCCCAGAAGATGAAGGTGACGTTCGTCGCGCGGATCTTGCCTTCGCGGTACATGACCGCGCCGAGCGCCGTCACGGCTCGCTCCTCTCGCTCGGCTCTCCCATCAGCTGCACGAAGACGTCCTCGAGGCTGGCGCCGCCGATCTCGACGCGGAGGACCTGTGCGCGTCGTGACAGCTCGGTCACGAGCGCCAGGACGCTCGATTCCGGCTTCTCGCAGCGCGATCTCGACTGTCGTCGGCGTCACGCGGAGGCGGAGCGGCTGGCGGGTCGTCAGTTCCGGCTCCGAGGCCGTCCGGCACGCGGTGAAGGTGATCGAGACTTCATAGACGCCGGACGCCAGCAGCTTGAGCGTGTGCAGATCGCCGCGCGCGACCTCCCTGCCCTGGTTGACGATCAGGATGTCGTCGCAGAGCTCCTCCGCCTCGTGCAGGATCTGCGTCGTGAGCACGATCGTCCGGCCCTTCTGCGCCGCTCTCGCGCAAGCAGCGCCATCACCGAGCGCTTGAGGATGGGGTCCATGCCGGTCGAGAACTCGTCCATGAAGACGATCGGCGCGTCCACCATGAACACCTTGGCGACCTGGACGCGCCGGCGGTAGCCGCCGCTCAGGTCCATGACCTTGCGGCCGGCTTCCGTCTGCGAGCCCGAACTGCTCGATCACCCGTCGCGGCCCGGCGCTGAATCTCGGCGCCGTAGCAGGCCGTGGAAGCGCGCGTAGGTCGTGAGGTTGTCGCGCACCGTCAGGAACAGCTCGGCCGCGCTCTCCTGGATCACCACGGCGATGCGCTGGCGCACCTTGAGGCCGTCGCGCACGACGTCGAAGCCGTGGACGCGTGCCTGCCCCGCCGTCGGCCGCATCAGCGTCGTCAGGATGCGAAGGGTCGTCGTCTTTCCGGCGCCGTTCGGTCCGAGCAGGCCGAAGATCGATGCCGGGCGCGACGGAGAACGTCAGGCCGTCGACGGCGCGGACCGGCGCCCGTCCGCGCCGCGCGTACGTCTTCTCGAGCCGAACGACCTCAATTGCAGGAACTGCCATGGACATTCGGGGACACTCAATCGTGACAGTCACGTTTGAGTGTCCCCGGTTTGCCCAGACTACATCAATTGCAGAAAGTGCAGCGGCCCGTGCAGAAAGTGCAATGTCCTGGGGTCAGCGCGGGACGACGACGAGGATTTCGCCGGGTTTGATGAGGCCGAGCTCTTCGCGGGCGACGCTCTCGATCGTGCGGGCATCCTGGCGCAGCTGCTCGATGCGCTGGCTGAGGCGGGCGTTCTCGGACTGCAGGCGGGACAATTCCGCCACGGTGCGCTGGAACTCTCGGCGCGTGCGCAATGTTTGCGACAGGCCGCGCTCGCCGACGAGCGCGTTGGCGGCCAGGATGCAGAGCGTCAGGACGATCGAGCGGGCGAGCCACACCTGCTCGCGGCGTCGAACGGGTGATTTCTCTCTGGTCATGATCGGCCGCGCGGAAGAGTACCAGACCCCGATCGAAAGTACAAGTCGGTCCGCTGCAGTTGACGGCCAGAAAGTACCGCACTCGCACCAAAAGTACAAGTGGTAAACGTGCGTCGCAGTTTGTGGATTCGCCGGCCCGACTGTTATGATTAGGGTTCTGCCTGCCGCGTGCCGAGGTAGCTCAGTTGGTAGAGCACAGCACTGAAAATGCTGGTGTCACTGGTTCGATTCCAGTCCTCGGCACCATTTCTCCACGCGCTCACTGGCTCCAGTAGTACGCCCTGCGCTGATTCCAGTTCACCGCCCACATCAGCCCGCTCTGTTTTGCGCGGTAGGCCTTCAGGCCCGCGCTCGCGATGCGTTCGGCATCGAGCGTGCCCCTCAGCAGCACCGGCCACCATTCGATGCGGCCGGGGATGTCGCAGGTGACGCCCGCGAGCGAGACTTGACCGGGGTCCAGCAATCCGGTCAGTGCGTCCTCGTCACCTGCGCGGAAACTGAACAGCCCCCAACGCCGATTCGAGTCCGGATCGTGTGCTTCGCGGATGTCGTGTGCGCCTGGAGGGAGCGCGTTCGGAATCCATCCGCGATCCATCGCCTGTCGGGCCTCCTCGCGCGTCGGGTAGGACCCCGTCATGACATCGACGTTGCGGCAGCCGGCAAGCGCCGCGACAAGGGCGATGCAGCCGGCCAGCCGAGAGAGACTCACCGCTTCTCTCTGGCAGCCGTCGCAGGCGGCGCGACCCAGCCCGCATAAAGCTCGGGCCTGCGGTGCTGCAGGAACAGCCGGCGTGCGTGGGACTTCGCCGTTTCAGAAAGATCGACGTCCGCCGTCAGCGTCTCCTCGACGAGGGCGCCCGCGCGCGCGGTGATGCGTCCATCCGGTGCGCACACGAACGACTCGCCGCCGAACGTCAGGCACTCTTCCTCGCCGACGCGGTTGCACAGGGCGACGAAGTAGCCGTTCTGAAACGCCGCCACCCGCATCTCCCCTTCGTACAAGCCTTCCGGCCACTCGCCCACCGATCCAGCCTGCGGAACGACGACGAGATCGGCGCCGCCGAGCGCGAGCGCCCGCATGTACTCGGGATAGTGCCGGTCGTAGCAGATGGCCACGCCGATCGATCCGGCTTTCGTGCGGTAGACCGGCGCACCGGTGTCGCCAGGCGTGTAGTAACCCTGCTCGTGGAAGCAGGCGTAGTCTGTAATGTGGATCATCCGGGTGCGGCCGAGCAGCGATCCGTCCGCGTCGATGACCGGCGAGCAGTCGAAGCCGCGCGTCCCCTCCGACTCGAACAGGTTCAGCACGACGACGACGCCAAGCTCGCGCGCCTTGCGACAGAACATGTCAGTGGTCGGACCCGGCACCGGCTCACCCAGCCGCCACGAGGCGGGCGCCGCCGGACGCTGCGGATAGAACCGCTCGAAGGCAAGCTCCGCAAACGCCACGAGCTCGGCCCCCTCGCGCGCCGCCCCCTCGAGCGCAGCCAACCCGCGCCGAACGTTCTCGAGCTTGTCGTGACCGGCCGATTGCTGAACCAGAGCGATTTTCATAGGCGTCAGCGCTTATGGTGCCGCAAACAATCGCCAATCCGCAATCCGCAGTCAAATAGCTTCCCAGCGCCGCGCGAACAGGCGCGCGGCCGTGAGGAACACGATCGTCAGGCTGAGGAGGACGGCGACCTGCGGCCAGAGCTGCCAGAGCGGCGCATCGCGCCAGAACACCTTGAGGTACCCGTCGAGCGCCCACGCGTTGAACGTCAGGAGCCCGACCTTCTGCATCGTCTCGCTCATGAGAAAGCGCGGGAACATGCTGCCGCCGAGCGCGGACATGGTGAGGATGAGAATCGTCGAGAAGCCGGAGAGCTGCGCGCGGGAGCGCGCGATCGTGGCCAGGACGAGTCCGAGCGCGGCCGCCGCTGCGGCGGTGATCACCGTCATCACGAGAAAGCCGGGGATGTGGGAAAAGAGTGGCAGGCCGAAGACCAGCCGCCCCCAGAGGAACATCACGGTGATCTGCGCGATCCCGACCAGCACGAGGAACAACCACTTTCCGATGAGGATGCCCCGCATGCCGAGATTGGAGCACAGCAGCCGCTCGAGCGTGCCCGACTCGACTTCCTCGAGGAGCGCGCCGCCCGCCGCGCCGACCATCGAGAAGAGCAGGAACATCACGCCAATGCCCGCGGCGTAGAACGAGATCAGCGATGCGCGACGATCGTCGGTCCGCATGACGTCGACGACCTGAACGTTCGCGCCCATCGGCGCCGAGCCGCCGCCCGTGCCCGGGCCGGGGCCGCCGGGCTTGAGCATCGGCAGCCACGGTCGACGGCCGCGCGCTGCTGCGGCGTCAGCTGGCCCGCATGTGTTTCGAACTGGCGGATGCCACCCTGCATGAGGAGATCCGGCGCCGCCGTCATGAGGACCTTCTGCAGCAGCCCTCCGACCATCTGCGGGGCGACCGGATCCGAGGGATCTGATAAGAGCTGGATTGCAGGTCCACCCCCGAAGCCGGATTGCCCGAATGCCGCGCCGAGGCCCGCCGGGATGACCACCGCGACCGGCACGTCGCCGTTCTTCACGAGGCGCTCGGCCGACGAGCGATCGAGCGTCGCGTCCGTGCTCTTCTCATCGACGGACGAGCGGACGCGCAGACCGGTCTCTTTCTGCAGCCCCGCGACAACGCGGCGACTCAAGTCGGAGCGATCCTCGTCGACCACGGCCACGCGAATCCGCGACGTTGAGGAATCGCCCTGTCCGCCGAAGACCGTGGCGAAGATGGAGAAGAAAACGACAGGCAGCAGAAACGTGAGCGCCTGCGCGACCCGATCGCGCTTCAGGTTGATCCAGCCGATGCGCAGCAGCGTTCCCATTACTCCCTCAGCTCCCTTCCGGTGAGGTGAATGAAGACGGCCTGGAGGCTCGGGCCGCGGACGTCGACGTCCTCGACGAGTCGTCCGGCGGCACGCACGCGATCGAGGAGCGGCGGAAGTTCCAGCGCAACGTCCCGCAGGCGCGTGCGCAGCACACGAGGGTCGGTGGCATCCGTCTCGATGCCATCACCGATCGTCGGTCGAGCCGCGCCGGCCGTCGCGGGCTCGAGCGGAGCATCCAGCGTGACGGTCACGAGTCGGTGACGGCCGACCGTCTGGCCGACGAGCTCGCCGAGCGTGCCCGACGCGATGACGCGGCCATGATCGATGATCACCGTCCGCGAGCAGCGCGCCTCGGCCTCTTCCAGATGGTGCGTCGTCAACAGCAGCGAGACCCCGTTCGTTCGCAGTTCCTCGAGCACGTCGTAGATGCGATCGCGGCTCTGCGGGTCGACGCCGACGGTCGGCTCGTCGAGCAGCACGACGCGCGGCCGATGCAGGATGCCGCACGCGATATTGAGACGACGCCGCATGCCACCCGAAAACCGCCGTATTGGCTCCGACGCGCGATCCGCCAGGCCCGTGCGATCGAGCGCCCAGTCGACCTGGGTGCGCAGGGCCGCGCCGGTCAGACCCTGGAGACTTCCGAACGCGCCAAGGTTTTCGCGCGCGGTCAGGAGCGGGTAGAGCGCCACTTCCTGCGGGACGATCCCCAGCTGCGGCGGCGTCTGGCGGCCGTCCAGCATCCGCCCGAGCAATCGGATCTCTCCGCCGTCGAGACGGACCCGGCCGGTGATCGCGCGAATCAGCGTCGTCTTGCCTGCGCCGTTGGGCCCGAGCAGCGCCAGCAGCTCGCCCTCTTCGAGATCGAACGACACCCCGTCGAGAGCCTTGACGTCGCCGAACGACTTCCTGGCGTTGGACACGTTGAGGACAGACATGCCCGCAGGTTACGGCCTTCGTGGACTTGGAGGTGATGGGAACCGGCGAACGGCGGAGCTGGAGCGGCGGACGGTTACTGGCGTCCCTTGTCCTTCAGCCGCTTCTGGAGGGCTTTGCTGCCGATTCGCGCGCGGCGTTTCTCGTCGAGCTGCGCACGCTCGTCCTGCTGGCGCGCCTGGTACGCCTGCTCGTCGGCGAGCTTGTGGAAGCTCGCGAGCCGCACCTCCGGCAGCTCGCCGGATTCGACCGCCGCACGTACGGCGCATCCCGGCTCGCTGCGGTGCTGGCAGTCCCGGAAGCGGCAGGCCGCGGCGAACGACTCGATGTCCGTGAAGGTTCCACCGACCGAGTCGCCGCTCTCCCACAACTGGAGCTCGCGCATTCCGGGGGTGTCGATGAGGATGCCCTGGCCTGGGAGCATGACGAGCTGCCGCGCCGTGCTGGTGTGGCGGCCCCGGCTGTCCGACGGCCGCACATCCCTCGTGCGCAGCAGATCGTGGCCGACGAGCTGATTGACGATGGTGGACTTGCCGACGCCCGACGATCCGAGCAGCGCGCCCGTCTGCCCCTGTCCGAGGTAACCGCGCAAGCACGTCGAGGCTGCCGTCGATCCGGCAGGACACCGCGTGAACCGGCACGTCCTTCGCCAGCGCCCTCACCTCGTCTGCGAGCTGCTCCGGTTCCGCAGCGAGATCCGCCTTGTTCAGGACGATCACCGGAGCGGCGCCGCTGTCCCAGGCGACGACCAGGTACCGCTCGATGCGGCGCGGATTGAAGTCGCCGTCCAGACCGGAGACGAGAAACACCGTATCGATGTTGGCGGCGACGATCTGCTCTTCCGTCGGATCGCCGGCGGCGCGGCGTGAGAAGCGGCTGGATCTGGGCAGCACGGCGCGGATGCGAGCGTTGCCGCTGTGGGCCGGCGGCTCGACCGCGACCCAGTCGCCGACCGCGGGAAAATCGATGCGCGCCTCGGCACGATGGCGCAGCTTGCCGGCTACCCGGGCCAGCCACTCGCCCGACTCCGTCAGCACGCGATAGATGTGCGTGTGCTCGAGCGCGACGCGCGCCGGGATCAGCCCTGCCGCGGCGTGCGGGGCGAACGCGTCGGCGAGGCGGGCATTCCAGCCCAGCGCCGTCAGGTCCATCTCGGAGCAATATTCTGCATCAGAAGGTTTTCTGTGCGGCTACCGGCTGCCGCGACCGCGGCCCGCCGTCGCGCGCTTCGACACGGGGATGACGAACTTCTCGGCCGTGTGGGTCTCGGAGAAGCTCACCACCTTGACGTCGACGAGGCCCGCTTTCTTCCCTGCCGCCATGGTCTCGGCCTCGGTGATCTCGGGGCGACCCTTCGGACGCACGACCCACAACGCGCCGTCGGGCTTCATTGCCTTCGACAGCGCGGACAACCGTGTCAGCGCTGCGCGACTGCCGGCGCTATAGAAGATCATGTCCGCAGGCGAGCTTGCGCCCGGCAGCGCGGCGATCACGCGCGCCCCGCGTCCGCTGATCTCCTTCACGAACTCATCATCGTCAAGTCCGATGGCCGCGATCACCATCCCGGATTTGACGCCGAGCTTGTCGAGCCTCGACGGCGGGTTGGCGATGCGGTTCGCCCACTTCTCCGCGGCGGCGCCGATCCTGAACTCGGCTTCGCCGCCGTCGAAACGCACTGAGAGCGTCCCGTCACGCGCGGTAACCGAGCTGATGCCCTTCAGCGGGATCGCGAGCCGCGTCGGTCCACGGAACACGAGATCCTTGTGCTCCAGCCACGCTGTCCCGCGAGAGGTCTTGCCACCAAACTTCAACGTGCACGTCGCGTCGTAGCCCATGAGGATTAGCTTCCAGCCCTCTGTATCTCCGCAGCCTTGTTCTGGACTGCCGCGAGGTATCCCTTCATTGTCCCCTCGTACCCGAAAACGAAGCGAGCCATGAAGCGGAAGACCGGATTGTAGATCTCGCCGTCCTCGGTGATGGTCAGCGTGCTGCCGCCGGGCGCCGAGGCAATCTGGTAAGTCCACGTTCCGCCGAACGGCAGGTCCGGATCGGCGATGCGCAGCACGAGCAGGCGCGGCGGTTCACTGCGTTCGACGGCCAGCGTGATTCGTCCGTTACTGCCGTCCTCGGCCCACACTTTCCTGCCATCTCGATCGGGGAGTCGTTCGATCGACTTGATGTCGCCCCGCCAGCCGGGAAACGCATCGACGTCGGTGATCAGCTTCCATACGGTTTCGGGCGGCGACGCGATCGTCGCCTGACGCGAAGCGCTGTGTTTCACCGGCAGCAACCACCCGATGACGAGCACGACGACGATGATGGCGACGAGGATCACTCCGACGATCAGAATCCATCTCATGACGACTTCTCCCGCAGGCCGCCACCGCTGCCCGCGTTTTCGGCTCCTTCATTTCTTGTGCGGGACTGCTGGGCCATCTGCTCCTCCGCAGCGCGCGCCAGCAGCGCCAATCCCTTGATCGCCATCCCCCGCTCATCTTCGGTGAGACGCGCGACGAGCCCCTCGACCCGCGGCGGATCCAGCACCGAGCTCGCCTGACGGACCCGGACGCCAGCGGACGTCAGGCGCAGGTGCACGCGGCGGCGATCGGCGACATCGCGCAGCCGAACGACGTAGCCCTTCCGCTCGAGACGGTCGACCGTCAGCGACATCGTTCCGGCCGTGACGCCCATGTGGCGCGCGAGGTCGTTGAGCGTCATCGGATCGACGTCATCGAGATGGTCGAGAACGCTCGCCTGATGACGGCTGACCAGACGATCGGTCTGGGGATCGCGAACGTGTCGCGTGTGGCAGGCGAAGTAGATCCGCGGATAGAACGTCATCAGGTCCCGCGCGGCCGCGGCGATCTTCGGCATAGCGCAATTAGATGCAAGTTATTTTGTTTTGTCAAAGCAAAATATATTTCCCTAAATTGTTCTAAACCAGCAGCCGGACACTTCCGTCAAATCCAACGCCATTCCAGTTTCCCGCGTTTGCTCAGTTGATTAGAGCCAGATGAAGATCGTTCGAATCTGGGACGACGGCATTCCGCGGACGGTCAGGTCGAACGCCGTCCAGGTGGCCCGTCGGAATGGCCAAGAGACGCAAGCTCATGTACTTGCAAAGATCCAGCGGCCTGGCAGCCGTTTGGCTTAGTCTGAACTGACGCCGGGGTGTCGCTCTGCCCCGGACTCAGGACAGAGGCAATCAATGGTCGATATAGCTCGCTCCCCGGAAGTCAAGCGGAAGAAGAAGATCCGCAGGATCCTCTATGGGCTGGTCGCCCTCCTCGCGATCGTCGGCATCTCGATCGGCGTCTCCCGGCTGCAGCCGGCGGCACCGACGGTCGATCGCGCCACCGTCTGGGTGGACACCGTCAAGCGTGGACCGATGATCCGCCAGGTGCGCGGCTCCGGCACGCTCGTTCCCGAGAACATCCGCTGGATCCCGGCCACGACGAACGGACGCGTCGAGCGCATCCTGCTCCGGCCCGGCGCGAAAGTCACGAACAACAGCGTGATCCTGGAATTGAGCAATCCCGATCTGCAGCAGTCGGTCATGGACGCGCAGCTTGCCTATCGATCCGCGCAAGCGGCGTTTGAGAACCGAAAGGCCGATTTGCAGAGTCAGTTGCTCAATCAGGAAGTGTCGGTGACGACGCTCGAGTCGCAGTACAAGCAGTCGGTGCTGACGCTCGCGGCCAACGAGGCGCTCTACAAGGACAACCTCATTTCCGAGCTGCAGCTCAAACAGTTCCGCGCGGCTGAACAGGATCTGAAGAACCAGCTCGCCGTCGCCAAGCAGCGGCTCGAGATTTCCCGCACCGGCATGAAGTCGCAGCTGGCGCCGCAGGAAGCTGACGTCAACCAGCGCAAGGCGGCCCTCGACCTCCGCGTGAATCAGATGGAGGACCTGAAGGTGAGAGCGCGCATGGACGGCGTGCTGCAGATCGTGCCCGTCCAGGAAGGTCAGCAGGTGAGCGCGGGCACGAACGTCGCGCGCGTCGCCGATCCGACGGTGCTCAAGGCCGAATTGCGCATCGCTGAGACCCAGACCAAGGACATCGCGATCGGCCAGGTCGCCGAGGTGGACACGCGAAATGGTATCGTGCCTGGTCGCGTCTCCCGCATCGACCCAAGGTCAGAGAACGGAACCGTCGGCGTCGACATTACGCTCGAAGGCGCGCTGCCGCCGGGCGCACGCCCCGATCTGAGCGTGGACGGCACGGTCCGGCTGCAGAAGCTGGACGACGTGATTTACGTGGGACGGCCGGCGTTCGGCCAGGAGGAGAGCTCGATTACGCTCTTCAAGCTGCAGCCGAACGGGCGAAGCGTTGCGGACCAAGGTGACGCTGGGCCGCAGCTCGGTCAATACCATCGAGATCAAGGAAGGCTTGCAGCCCGGGGATCAGGTCATTCTTTCTGATATGTCGTCGTACGACCAGTTCGACCGAGTGAGATTGAACTAGAACCGCGGACAACGCGGAGAGCACAAGGCGTTTGTAGTTACTTCAAGGAGCAACGATGAACACTGCCGCGCAAACCCTCATCCACCTCGATGGCGTCACGAAGGTGTTCTTCACCGACGAAGTGGAGACGCACGCCCTGGCGGGGATCCACCTCGACATCAAGAGCGGCGAGTACATCGCGATCGCCGGGCCGTCGGGCTGCGGCAAGTCCACGCTGCTCTCGATTCTGGGGCTCCTGGATTCGCCGACCGAGGGCAAGTACACGCTGAACGGCAAGCCCGTGGCGGATCTGCCGCTCTCGGAGCGCGCGCGCGTGCGCAACCGCGAGATCGGTTTCATCTTCCAGAGCTTCAACCTGATTGGCGACCTCAATGTGTACGAGAACGTCGAGCTGCCGCTCACCTACCGCGGTATGAAGTCCGCGGAGCGCAAGGAGCGGGTCATGGCCGCGCTCGAGAAAGTCGGGATGGCGCACCGGGCGAAGCACCTGCCCAGCCAGCTGTCGGGCGGTCAGCAGCAGCGCGTCGCGGTCGCCCGCGCCGTCGGCGGAGCGCCGTCGATTCTGCTGGCGGACGAGCCGACGGGGAACCTCGACTCGAAGAACGGCGAGGCCGTGATGGAGCTGCTGCGCGAGCTGCATCGCGAAGGCGCCACGATCTGCATGGTCACGCATGACCCGCGCTACGCGAGACACGCCGACCGCACCATCCATCTCTTCGACGGACGGGTCGTCGAGGAAGACGGCAGCCGGCGCGGCGAGAAGGATCTCGAGGAGAGCGGGTTCCACATCGAGCATTGATCCTGCAGGACGCTGAGTGTTCTGGTACCCGCGGCGCTGTTGCCCAACGTCAGCGCCCGTGACCCGCTGACGTTCGCCGGCACCGCGGCGCTCCTGACCGCCGTTGCGCTCCTCGCGAGCGTCATCCCCGCGCATCGCGCGACGCGGATCGATCCGCTCATCGCGCTGAGAAGCGAATAACCATGCTGATCACCGACCACCTCAAGTCCGCTCGAAGCGACTCGGCCGAGACCACTCGCCATCCCGTTCGTCCGAGCGAGCCCCGCGTCCTCATCGCCGACGACCAGCAGGACGTCCTCGAAGCGCTGCGCCTCCTGCTCAAGGCCGAGGGGTTCCAGCTCGAATCGGCGTCGTCACCGGCGGGTGTGCTGGCGGCGGTTGAAGCTCGCGAATTCGACGTGGCGCTCATCGATCTGAACTACGCGCGCGACACGACGTCTGGCGAGGAAGGACTCAACCTGCTGTCGCGCATCCAGGGGCTCGACCCGACGCTTCCCGTCGTCGTCATGACGGCCTGGGGCAGCGTCGAGGTGGCCGTCGAGGCCATGCGCCGCGGGGCCCGCGACTTCATCCAGAAACCGTGGGACAACGCGCGCCTGCTCGCAATCATCCGGACGCAGATCGAGCTGAGCCAGGCGCTGCGCAAGGGCCAGCGTCTCGAGGCCGAGAACTCCCTGCTGCGAGGTGATGGCGGGCCCAAAGTGATGGCGGAGTCACCCGCGATGCAGGGCGTGCTGCAGGTGATCGCACGCGTCGGACCGTCGGACGCGAACGTCCTCATCCTCGGCGAGAACGGCACAGGCAAAGGCGTCGTCGCGCGCGCCCTGCACGCCGTGTCGAGCCGCGCGTCGCGTCCCATGGTGGTCGTCAACTCGGGCGGCGTGTCCGAAGGCGTCTTCGAAAGCGAGTTGTTCGGACACGTGCGGGGCGCGTTCACGGACGCAAAGGCCGACCGCGTCGGACGCTTCGAGCTCGCCGATCAGGGCACGCTCTTCCTCGACGAGATCGCCAACGTCCCATTGAGCCAGCAGGCCAAACTGCTGCGCGTGATTGAAACGGGCGAGTTCGAGCGGCTGGGATCGTCGCGGACGCGGCAAGTCGACGTCCGCATCATTTCGGCGACCAACGCCGGCATCTCGGAAGAAGTGACCGGCGGGCGGTTTCGGCAGGACCTGCTGTTCCGGTTGAACACGATCGAGATCCGCCTGCCGCCGCTGCGCGATCGACGCGAGGACACGCCGCTGCTGGCGCAGCACTTCCTCAGGCAGCACGCCCAGCGCTACCGGAAGCGCCTGACCGGATTCGAAAGCGGCGCCATGCAGATGCTGCTGGAGCACTCCTGGCCGGGCAACGTCCGGGAGCTGGACCATGCGATCGAGCGGGCCGTCCTGATGGCGCCAGGCCCATTGATCAAGGCGGCCGATCTCGGCCTGCGGACGAACCGCGAGGCCGGCGGCCGTCTCGAAGACATGAGCCTCGAGGACGTCGAGTGCTTCCTCATCAAGAAGGCCATGACGCGCTTCGATGGGAACGTCAGCCAGGCCGCGAAAGCGCTGGGCCTGAGCCGAAGCGCGCTTTACCGCCGACTCCAGCGCTACGGACTCTAGAAAGGGAAAAGGGACAAGGGAAAAGGGAGAAGGGAAAGGAGAAGGTAAGAGTTTCACCGTTCACTTGTCCCTTTTCCCTTGTCCCTTGTCCCTTTTCCGTTGATGACAGCCCAGCCCCGTCAGCCACGGCTGAGCCACGATCGCCGGATCCTTCTGATGGCCCTGGCATCGGCGCTGCCGGGCGCCCTGATTTCCATGATTTTTCTCTGGACCGGCGATTACACGCCCAAGGTCCAGTGGACCCTCACGGTTCTCATCGTCACCTTCTGCCTGGGGTTCGTCTTCGCTTTGAGAGAGCGCGTGGTGCTGCCGCTCCAGACGCTCTCGAACCTGCTGGCCGCCCTCGGGGAGGGCGACTTCTCCATCCGCGCACGCGGCGCGCGCGGCGGCGATCCGCTCGGCGAAGTGATGGTCGAGGTCAACGCGCTCGTCGAAACCCTCCGCCACCAGCGCCTCGACGCGCTCGAGGCGACGACGCTCCTCCGAAAAGTGATGGCCGAGATCGACGTGGCCGTGTTCACCTTCGATGAGGAACACGAGCTCAAGTTCGTCAATCGTGCGGGCGCGCGCCTCCTGAGCCAGCCAGCCGAGCGCCTGCTCGGACGTCACGCGAGCGAGCTGGACCTCGCGGAGTGTCTCAGGGGAGATGCCCCGCGCGTCATCAATACGGCGTTCCCCGCCGGCGTCGGCCGCTGGGAAATCCGGCGGAGCCAGTTCCGCCAGGGGGGCCGGCCCCACGAAATGGTCGTCCTGTCGGACCTGAGCCAGCCGCTGCGCGAAGAAGAGCGTCAGGCCTGGCAAAGGCTGATCCGCGTCATCGGCCACGAGATGAACAACTCGCTGGCGCCGATCAAGTCGATCGCAGGCAGCCTGTCGACGATCGTCGAGCGCACTCCCCCGCCGTCGGACTGGCAGGAGGACGTGTTGCGCGGCCTGGGGGTGATTGCGTCACGGACCGAGTCGCTCAGCCGGTTCATGAACGCGTACGCGCGCCTGGCGAAGCTGCCTCCGCCCAAGCTGGCGCCGCTCGACGTCGCCGGGTTCGTCGATCGCGTCGTGACGCTCGAGAAAGCGCACCACATCCAGGTCGCGCCAGGGCCGCGGCTGAAGATTCAGGGCGACGGCGATCAGCTCGAGCAGCTCCTGATCAACCTCATTCGAAACGCCGTAGACGCGGTTCGCGAAACGGGCGGCCGCGTCCGCGTGGGGTGGGAACGCCTGCCGGGATCGAGCCCTCCGGCCATGGCACTCTGGGTGGAAGACGAAGGACCAGGGCTCTCCAACACGGGGAACCTGTTCGTGCCGTTCTTCACGACGAAGCCGGGCGGCTCCGGCATCGGCCTGGTGCTGAGCCGGCAGATCGCCGAGGCGCACGGCGGGAGCCTGACGCTGGAGAACCGCGAAGACCGGCCTGGCTGCCGTGCTACGTTACGTATTCCGCTACACGCGATCAGCCAACCCCGGCCGGAAGCGGTGGCCCAGGCATGACCCAGGCAGGACGATGAGCGACCTCAACGAACCCGTGCTGCCGGGGACGGCAGCCACCGATTACGAGCGATACCTGCGCACCGACGAGCTGCTCGCCCTCCAGAAGACACCGGAACAAGTCGTCCATCGGGACGAGCACCTGTTCCAGGCCGTGCATCAATCATCGGAGCTCTGGCTGAAGCTGGCGTGCCAGGAGATCGAGGACGCCGCGAATCTCGTCGAGGGCGATCGGGTGTCAGCGTCCACGCGGTTGGTCAGGCGCGCGAACGACGCCATGACGCTCATCACCCAGCACCTCCACATGCTCGAGCACATGTCGCCCGTCGACTACGCGGTGGTCCGGACCGCGCTCGGGCACGGCGCCGGCTTCGACTCGCCTGGTTTCCGGCGCGTGCATCGTGTGTCGCCTGAGCTCGGAGAGACGTTCGACCGGCTTCTTGCGCGCCGGCAGCTGACGCTGATCGGCGTGTACCGAGCGCGGATACGAGCTCGAAGACATCTATCAGCTGGCAGAACAGCTGATCACCTGGGACGAACGCACGATTCTCTGGCGCTATCAACACCTCAAGACCGTCGAGCGCATCATCGGCGGCAACGTCATCGGCACGCAGGGCACACCGGTGGAGGTCCTCGCCAAACGGATCGACCTCCGATTCTTCCCGGAGCTCTGGCTCGTCAGGGATGAGGTCACGCGGCGATCGAAGCTGGGAACCGATGGCCACGGAGGACAGTCGTAAATGCCGTCCGTCTTCGCCGGCCCCGCGCCGTGGCAGACGGTCGTGCTGGCCGTCGTTCCGGTCCTGATCCTGGCCGCCGTTGCCGCGCTCATCGCGCAACGGATCCTGGTCAAGGCGCTCACAGCGATCCTCGGCGAGTCGCTCTCGCTCTCGAGCCCGATGGTGCAAGGGCCGGTGCGCCTGGTCGGCCTCGCCATCGTCCTGCTCTTCGCGTCGCTGCTGATCTTCCCTGCGTTCGAGATGGCGGGGCTTCGGCCGCGGACCGGCGTCCCGCTCCGGGCGCTCGCGGCCTGGAGCTTCGAGCATGGCCTCAAGATCCTGCTCATTGTCCTGCTGGCGTACGCGCTCATCCGTCTCACGGGCCTGCTCGTGCGGCGCTTCGAGCACGAGGTCGCGCAGGCCAGCAGCGCGGACGCCCTCGAACGCGCCAGGCGGGCGCGCACGCTGGGCTCGCTCATCAACAAGGTATTGTCGATCGCGATCTCCAGCGTCGCGGTGCTGATGGTCCTCAACGAGCTCAACATCAACATCGCTCCGGTGCTGACCGGCGCCGGCATTGCGGGCCTCGCCGTGGGCTTCGGCGCGCAGACGATGGTCCGCGACATCATCAGCGGCTTCTTCCTGATTCTCGAGGATCAGGTCCGCGTCGGCGACGCCGCGACCATCAACGGCACCGGCGGTGTGGTCGAAGAAGTGAACCTGCGCACGATCGTCCTGCGCGACGAGGAAGGAACGATCCACTTCTTCCCCAACGGATCAATTGCCACGCTCGCGAACCGCAGCAAGGATTTCTGGTACTACGTCATCTCGCTTGGTCTGCCCTATCACGAGAACGTCGACCGCGTGACGGCCATCCTTCGTGACGTGGGGGCTGCTCTGCAGAACGACCCCTATTTCGGCGCCTTCATCGTCGAGCCGATCGAGATACTCGGCGTGGATGCTTTTGCTGAATGGGCGATGCAGCTCAAGCTGCGGATCAAGACCGTGCCGCAGAGGCAATTCGAGGTCGGACGGGAGCTGCGCAAGCGCATCCGCCAGGCGTTCGATCAGCACGGCGTGCAGGTGCCGTTTCCCGAGCGGATTGTGGCCGTTCGCGAAGGGCTCGAGCGACAGCAAAGTACCTAGTAACCGGTTGAAGTGGCGGCGGGGTTTTCTCCACGCAATTCCTGGACGATTTTCACGCCGGCGCTGGCGCCGACGCGGGATGCACCGGCCGCGACCATGGCCTTGAGTCCTTCCAGATCGCGCACGCCGCCGGCAGCCTTGACCCCCATCTCGGCGCCTACCACGCGGCGCATGAGGGCGACGTCATGGGCCGTCGCGCCCCCAGGACCAAAACCGGTCGACGTCTTCACGAAATCGGCGCCCGCGGCCTTGCTCAGCGTGCACGCCGTCACCTTCTCCTCGTCGGTCAGCAGCGCCGCCTCGATGATTACCTTGCTGGTGATGCCACATTGCCGGCAGGGCTCGACGACGGAAGTGATGTCGCGCTCGGCGGTGAGAAGATCGCCAGACTTGAGCGCGCCGACGTTGATGACCATGTCGATCTCGGTCGCCCCGTCGTAGATGGCCCGCCGCGTTTCGTAGTGCTTGACGTCAGCAGTCGTCGCGCCCAGGGGGAACCCGACGACCGAGCACACCCCAACGCCCGTTCCGCGCAGCCGCGCCGCCGCCAGCGCCACCCACACAGGGTTCACGCACACCGTCGCGAAATGAAACGTGGCCGCCTCCTGGCAGAGTTTCTCGACCTCGGCGCGCGTCGCGTCCGGTTTGAGCAGCGTGTGGTCGATCAACCCGGCCACGCCGCCAGGCGCACCGCCTGCCGCGTGGAGTCCGATGCGCGACGCGCCTGCGTCGAGCACGCCGCGCAGCCGATCCGGGCAGCAATCGTACAGCACCGCGTGACACGCGCAGCGCCCGGACGAGACCGTCCCCGGCCGCGCCGCGAGCACCTCTTCGGTGATGATCTCGATCAGCCGCTGCAGGTCCTGCGGGGTCACGATCGCTCTTCCAATCGCCGAATCTTCAACAACCGCCTGATGTAACGCGCCTCGCGCATGGGCGTCGCGAGCCACAGGTCGACAATTCGCAACGCGGCCTCCGTGCCCGATATCAGCGTCGATCCGAGCGTCAGGACGTTCGCGCCGTTGTGCTCGCGGGAGTATCTCGCAGTCGTCTCGTCGAGGCACATCGCCGCGCGTATGCCGCGGATCTTGTTCGCGGCGATGGCCGAGCCGATGCCGGCCCCATCGATCACGATGCCGGCGTCGGCCTCGCCGCGGGCGACGGCCAGCGCGACGGCGGCGGCGACGTCCGGGTAGTCGACGGGCGCCGTGCCGTCCGTCCCGACATCGACGACGCTGAGGCCGCGACCCCGCAGATGCTGGAGGATCGCGCGTTTCAGCGCCACAGCCGTGTGGTCGTTGCCAAGCACGACCCGGCGGACGTCCGCGACCGGCGCCAGGTCGGCAGGCAGCGATGGATCGCTCGACCCGGCAGCGACGACCGTCACCCGGCGCGCCGCCAGCGTATCTTTCGCGAGCGGCGTGACGATGCCCCCGGCCGCCAGTTCCACGGTCGACCCGACGTCGAGGACGCGCGCGTCCGCCTCGGTGATGATCTCGAATCGCTTCATTCGCCGTCCAGGACCGCGATTTCCTTGAGGTTGCGATACTTCTCCGCGTAGTCCAGCCCGTAGCCGACTACGAAGCGGTCCTCGATCGTAAACCCGATGTAGTCGACCGTCACATCCACTTTCCGCCGTGACGGTTTGCTCAGGAGACAGACCGTCTTGAGCGACCGCGGGGCGCGCGCCCTGAGGATGTCCTGCAGGTAGGTCAGCGTCAGCCCGGTGTCGACGATGTCCTCGACGATGATGACGTGCCTGCCCTGGAGACCCGTGTCCAGATCCTTGAGCATGCGCACTTCGCCCGACGACTTCTGGCTCTGCCCGTAGCTCGACACGGCGATGAAGTCGAGCGTGACCCGGGCGCTCATCGCGCGGACGAGGTCCGCCATGAACATGAACCCGCCCTTGAGCACGCCCACGAGGTGAATCTCTTCGCCGGCCGGGTAGTCACGCTCGATCTCCCCCGCCATCTCGCGGATTCGAGCCTGGATCCGGTCGCTGCTAATCATGATTTCCATACGTCAGGGTCGCTCCGCGAGTGCCTTACCGTTTGCCGGCATCCTTCGAGGTTGACACCGCCTGCCGGATCTTCTCAGCCCACGACGCCGCCTCGCTCAGCACGGCAGGCTCGTCGAGCGTCGCCACTTTCCTGTCGCGCATCACGATCGTTCCATTCACCACCACGTCCTGCACATCGTCGCCGCGTGTGACGTAAACCAGATGAGAGAGTGGATCGTACATCGGCGTCTGCCTGGCCGTGCGCATGGAGACGACGATCAGATCCGCGCGTTTGCCTTCCTCCAGCGATCCGATCTCGCGCTCGAGCCCGAGCGCGCGCGCGCCCTCTATGGTCGCCATCTCGAGCGCGGTTCTGGCAGGGAGAGCGCGCGGGTCGCCGGTCGCGTGCTTGTGCAGGAACGCCGCCTGCCGCATGGCCTCGAACATGTCGAGATCGTTGTTGCTGGCCGCCCCGTCGGTCCCCAGGCCGACCGCGATACCGGCTTTCCGCATGTCGAGGACGGGTGCGGTGCCACTGGCCAGCTTCATGTTGCTCTCGGGGTTGTGCCCCACACCCACGTGTCGCCGCGCCAGCAGCCTGATGTCGGCCGGCGTGACGTGCACCGCGTGCGCGGCAATCGTCCGCGGCCCCCAGAATCCGATCGACTCGAGGGTACTGCACCGGGGTCGCCTTGTAGCGCGCGCGGGCGGTCTTGATCTCGTCGCGAGTCTCCGCCAGGTGAATGATGACGGGCGCGTGCTCACGATCGGCGACCGCGCGGATGGCCTTGAGCGTGGCCGTGTCCAGCGTGTACATGGCGTGCGGCGCGATGGCCGGCACGATCAGCTCGTCGTTGGCCCACTCGCGGATGAACGCCGATGCCCTGGCGATGCCCTCGGACGGGGTCTTGGCGTCGGCAACGGGAAACTGGATGATCGTCTGTCCGAGAACCCCCCTGATGCCGGCATCTTTCGTAACCCTGGCGATTTCCTCCTCGAAGTAATACATGTCGGCGTAGGTGGTCGTCCCCGACTGGATCATTTCGAGCACCGCCAGGCGCGTGCCGGCGCGAACGAATTCCGGCGTCACCGTTTTGGCTTCAGCCGGAAAGATGTATTTCTGAAGCCACTCCATCAGCGCCAGATCGTCGGCCAGCCCGCGGTACAACACCATCGGCGCATGCGTGTGCGTGTTGACCAGGCCTGGAATCACGACGCGGCCGGTGGCGTCGATCGTCTCTGACGCGCTGAAGCGCTGGGCGATCGCCGCCGGCGCGTCGACCGCCACGATGTCCCGACCGTCGATCGCGACAGCGCCGGGCGTCAGGACCCGCCCGGCTTTGTCCATCGAGACGACGGTGCCGCCTGTGACGATGAGGGAGACCTGCCGCTGCGCGGGCGTGAGACGTCGTGAGCACGACGGAGGCCAGCAGAGCGAACAGACACGCAGGACCATCAGGGATGAATTCTATCGTCAGTCGGCCACGTATTCTGTATTCTGTATTCTGTATTCTGTATTCTGATTTTCTGTTCTCCGCGCTGTTATCTCCCGGTAACTCCTAACTCCTAGACTCCTTGCTTTCTGTATAGTGTCCCGGTGCCAGTTCACCTCGTCGAGCATCCGCTCGTCCATGACGCTCTCGCCACGCTGCGAGACGCCGACACGCCGGCCGAAACGTTCCGGCGCATGGCCGTGCGCATCAGCCTCCTCCTCGCGGCGGAGGCGACCCGCGACGTGCCAAGCGCTGCCGTGCGCGTTCAGACTCCGCTCGGCCCGGCTGACGGCCGCCGCGTCCGGGACGGCGTCGTCGTCGTGCCCGTGCTGCGGGCGGGCCTCGGCATGCTCGACGCGGTGCTGGAGCTGATGCCCAGGGCCCGGGTCGGCCACATCGGCCTGCAGCGGGACGAGCTGACGGCCGTCGCCTCGCAGGTACTACTCGAAGCTGCCGGGCGATCTGGCGGGCAGTTTCGTGCTGATGATCGACCCCATGCTGGCCACCGGGGGAAGCGCCGTCGCTGCGCTGGATCTGCTCCGGCGCGCTGGCGGGCGCGACGTGCGCATGATCTGCATCGTGGCCGCGCCCGAGGGGATCGAGCTCGTGGAGCGCCATCACCCCGACGTCCACATCTACACGCCGGCGGTCGATCAGGGGCTGAACGCTCACAAGTTCATCGTTCCGGGCCTCGGCGACTTTGGTGATAGGTTGTATGGGACGTGAGGTTGTCTGCGGAGGGGGGACAGCTTCCTTACAGCGAAGGTGGACCATGAAACCGCGACAGACCGAAACGGAGACGCCCGCGAAGGTCGAGCGGCGCGCCGACCGGCCGGGGGCCGAAGAGTACTGGCGTACGGCGCTCACCTGCATCGAGCCGAACAAGATCCTCGTTCGCGGTTACCCGCTCGACGAGATCATGGGTCGCCTGACGTTCGGCGAAGCGATCTACCTGTTGCTGGTCGGCGAGATGCCGTCACCCGGTATGGGCCGGCTGATGGAGGCGATGCTGGTGTCCTTCATCGATCACGGCGCCACGCCACCTTCGACGCTGGCGGCCCGGAACACGGCCACCACCGGCGCACCGCTGCGGTCGTGCGTCGCGGCGGGCGTCCTCGGGTTCGGACGCTACCATGGCGGCGACATCGAGAGCTGCATGCAGTTCCTCGACACGGGGCTCGACATGGTCCGCCGCGGCAGTCCTTACCGCGACGCGGCGAGCCAGCTCGTGGCGCGGTATCTCGAATCCGGGGAGACGCCGCCGGGGTTCGGCCACCGCTTCCACACGCGCGACCCGCGCGCCGCACGCCTGTTTCAGATGGCGCTCGAGCTCGAGGTCGAAGCCGAGCACATTCAGATGATTCGCGCGGTGGAAATGGTGCTCCACGAGCATCCTGACGAGCAGGGCCGCACGCTGCCGGTCAACATCGACGGCGCCATCGCAGCGGTCTGCGGCGATCTGGGAATCCCGCCGACCATCGCGGATGCGATCTTCATCATCTCCCGGGTTCCCGGCATCGCGGCGCACGCGGACGAGGAGCGCCAGCGCCAGCAGCCCATGCGCCAGATCGATCCCAAGGATCACCGGTACGACGGGCCGACGGAGCGCAGGCTGCCCGAGCGCAGAAAATGATAAACTGAGGGTTCTCCTGAGGTTGGGCGCTTGGCTCAGCGGTAGAGCATCGCCTTCACACGGCGGGGGTCAGTGGTTCGAATCCACTAGCGCCCACCAACCTTCGCTCGCCTGTATCGTCCGCGAGCTACGGTTGGCAAGCCAACCTTCCATCGCTCGCCTGAATCGTCGGCGAGCTACGGTTGGCAAGCCAACCTTCCATCGCTCGCCTGAATCGTCGGCGAGCTACGGTTGGCAAGCCAACCTTCCATCGCTCGCCGGATCTACTTCTTCGCCTGGGCTGACAGCAGACCAATGATCTTCGCGTAGCGCTCGTCAGCAGCCGCGAAGGCCTTCATGTACTCGTCCTCGCTCATCTTGGCCTTCCGCCACTCGCCGTCGAACGCAATCTGCTTGGCGGCCACTTCCCAGCTGTCGGCCGCGCCGTTCTCGCCGGGCTTGGCGACAAGACCGTCGCAGTTCTGATCGATCACGAAGACCTTGCTCCCCGCAACCGACGCCGAATTGAGATCGATGTAGATCTCGCGGTAGTCCTTGCTCTTGATCTTCTCGAGCAGCAGCGGGGGCGCCGCGTACTTGGCCGACACGACGAGGAGCTGCGCGCCGGGGAAATACAGCGCGGCAACGAACGTGCCGGGCTCCGCGGGATCGGCAGCCGCGACGGCGTCCAGTTTGGCAGCGTCCAGCGCTCCCGCCAGCTCTTTGACGGCCGCGGCGGATTTCGCTGCCTGGGCAAGAACGGGGGCCGCCGTCAGGAGCGGCAACGCAACACAGGCTGCCGCCACGCCACACAAGCGGCCGCCACGGATCGATATCATCATGGCTACCTCGGGGGTTTGAAGCTCACCTTCTACCACCCCGTGGCCGGAGCCGTCAATTGGGGAGTGCTGGCCCAACGCCGATGGGAGAGGGTTCAGCCGATGAAAAGCGGATCTTCCTCGTCGGCAGTGCGGCCGTGGCGTGGACGCTCGCGGAACCCCTTCAGGGCCCCAAGCGTCGCTTTCAGGGCCGCGACGAGGGCCAGGCCCTCCCGGGCCGGGGTGATGATGGCCTGTTGCACGACGGCGGACGTCTCGTCCACCCGGACGGACAGGTCGGATAACAGCCGATCGATCTTCTGGGCCTGGGCGGTGGCGATGGTCGCCGTTCGTGACGCCTCGTCTGCGACCTCGGTCGCCTTCGCGATGAGCGGACGGATCTCCTGATGGACGGTGGTGAGCGTCTGCTGCGCCTGCCGCCCGATCCGGGCGATGGCGATGATAGCGCCGACCTGGATCAGCGCCATCGTCAGCGTCGCGACCGCGATGACGGCGAGAAAGGTCTCGCTCCAGCTCACAGGTTCTCCCCGCCGCCCGCCGGGCCGGGCTTCGCCCCCCGCGCCTGCTGGTACGCTTCGCGGCCACGTTCGACGGCCGTGTTCAGGTTGTCGCGCTGACGGTTCACGAACTCGCGCCCCTGCCGCGCGGCCTCGGCGGCCTTCTCACGCCCTTCGCGGGCCTTCTCGCCGAGGAGTCGCCTCGTCTCCTCGCCCGTCGCCGGAGCCAGCAGCAGCGCCACGGCCGCGCCCGTGATCGCCCCGAGCACAAACGCTACGACTACCGTGCCTGCACCGCTGTCATCGCGTGCCATCGCCAACTCCCTCAGGGGCTCGACCGCCGGCGCCCCTAGAAAATGCTCACCCTGACGTTCAGGTACTTCTTCGGGTCTTTCCGGACGTCGCTGATCAGCAACCGCAACTCGCTGACGGCGGCATTCATGTTCTCATATAACTGCTTGTTCCGCAGCAGTTGTCCGGCGGAGCCCTCCCCCTGCTGCAGGTCAGCCGTGATCTTGTCGATGCGACCGGCCAGCGAGTTGAACCGGTTGTAGAGTTCCTCTTCCGTCAGCAGCTTGCCGAAGGTGTTGTCACTCCGGTTCATTTTCGCGGTGACCTGCTCGACGTTCCCACTGGCCGACGTCAGCGACTTCGCCAGCGCGTCGTCCTTCAGGAACCGTCCGAGGCTCCCCTCGCCGGCATTGATGCGGCGCGTCAGCTCCTGGAGATTCTCCAACGACGCGCTCAGCCGATCATAGGCGACGGGGTCCTTGATCAGACGGCCCAGCGTGCCCTTGCCGTCGCGCAGCCCGACGGCCACGCCTTCGGCCGCCGTGACGAAGGCCGTGATTTCCTTGTAGAGCGCATCATCGCTGAAGAGCTTGCCGACGGTCCCCTTGCCCGCACGGATGTCCTTCAGGATCGCCGGTGACCTGCTCGAGCGATTGCGTCGCCCCCTCGGCCACGTCGGAGAGCTGGCCGGGCGCGCGCACACCCGGCACGTAGTCGCCGTCCTTGAGCGGTGTTCCCGAGGACGCCGGGCTGATGTCGACAATCGGTTCACCGAGCAGGCTCAGCGCGCCGATGGACGCGCGGGAGTCGGTCGTGATGCGCGATTCGTTCCCCTTCTTGATGCCCATGCACGACTTCGACCTCCGCGCCCGCGAACCGGATGTCGTCCACTTTCCCGACCTCGACGCCGGCGACGCGAACGACGGCACCGCTCTTCAGGCCCTTGACGTCGGGAAACTTCGTCTTCAGCTCGTAACGCTGCCAGGCAAATCCCGCGGTGCCACCGACGGCCACGATGATCATCGCCGCCAGCACGAGCGCGGCCACGGCGACGATCCCGATCTTGAGTTCCGACCACGCGAGCGAACGTGTTCTTGGCATAAATCAACCTTATCAGTCGGCAGTCGACGGTTCTCCGTCCGGATCCGGCAGCCGTTTCACGACAGGAATGCCTCGAGATACGAGTCCCTGGCCGCGGTTTCACGCAACTCGGCCGCATTGCCTTCAAACGCGATCCCTCCGTCGCGCAACATGATGAACTCCGCCTCGTCGGCCTTCCTGCCCGAGGACTTTTCAATCGTCATGTCGCGCCCCCTGCGGACCGCGGTGTGCTCGGCGACGTAGAACGCGTCACGGAGCTGATGGGTGACGAGAATCGAACTGACGCACTCCACATCGCGCAGCTTGATGATCTCGCTGTCGACGGTCAATGCGGTAATCGGATCCAGACCGGTCGTCGGCTCGTCGTACAGCAGAATCCGGGGTTTGGCCGCCATCGCCCTGGCGATGGCGACGCGGCGGCGCTGCCCGCCGGACAGCTCGGACGGCATCCGATCGATGAACTCTGCGAGGCCGATGAAGCCAAGCACCTCCTCGACACGCCGGTTGGCCTGATCCATCGGCCAGTGGAGGACCTCGAACAGCTTGTAGCCGACGTTCTCGCGCACGGTCAGCGAGTCGAAGAGCGCGCCCTCCTGAAACACCATGCCGAGGTCGGCGCGCACGGCCATCAGATCGTCCTCCGACATCGTGTCGATCTTCTCGCCGTTGACGAAGATCTGCCCCTTGTCGGGCTTCAACAACCCGAGGATCAGCCGCAGGATCGTCGACTTGCCCGCGCCGCTGGCTCCCAGGAAGACCTTGATGTGTCCGGTCTGCAGCGTGAAGCTGATGTCGCGCAGAATCACCTTGTCGTCGAACGACAGCCACACGCGGTCGAACACGATGATGGGCCCGCTCGGCCCCAGCGCGTCGTGCAGCAGCGATGCGCGATCGGACGACTGCTGGGCGGCCATCAGTACATGAGCACGATCAACACTTTCGTGACGAGGAAGTCGACCGCAATCACCGCGACCGAGCTCGCGACCACCGCGTTCGTGGTCGAGCGGCCCACGCCCTGCGTGCCGCCGGTCGTGCGCATCCCGACGTGACAGCCGATGCTGACGATCACGAAGCCGAGGAAGAAGGGCTTGATGAGCCCCATCCAGACATCCTGCATGTAGAGGCCCGTGACGACCGCGTTCCAGTAGACGGACGAGGCGACGCGGAGCTGCGTCATCGTGACGAACCAGCCGCCGACCATCCCGACGCCGCCCGCGATCACGGTCAGCAGCGGCACCATGACCACGCCGGCAAGAACGCGCGGCAGGACGAGTTTGCGAATCGGGTCGGTTCCGAGCGCGCGCAGCGCGGCGATCTGATCGGTGACCGTCATCGAGCCAAGCTCGGCGGCGATGCCGGAGCCGACCCGGCCTGCGACCATCAGCCCGGTGAGCACCGGGCCCAGTTCCTTGACCATCGAGGCGCTGACGAGGCGGCCGACCATGGAGCGCGCACCGAACTGATCGAGGGTGAACCCGGACTGCAGCGCGAGCACCATGCCGGTGAACAGGCCCGTCAGCAGCACGACGGTGAGCGAGCCGACGCCGATCGCGTCGAACTGCTCGATCACGTCACGGTAGTAGAACGGCCGCGTCACGAGCGCGCGGGACACCTTCCCCACCATCCGCACGTATTCCTGGACTTCGAGCAGCGCGGCCTTGATCCAGCTCTCGAGGACGAATGCCACGTCAGCGCCGGCTCCCGGCCAGCCCCAGCTCGCGGCCCTTGAGCTGCTTGATGCGATCGCGCAGCGTCGCGGCCTTTTCGAACTCGAGGTTGGCCGCCGCCGCTTTCATCTGCGCCTGGAGCGCGGTGATGTGCGCTTCCAGCTCCGCGTGGGTCTTGAACTCGTCCTGTTCGTCGCGCCCGACCGTCACGTAGTCCCTTTCGTAGATGCTGTTGAGCACCTCGTCGATGCTCTTGACGATCGACGCCGGCGTGATCCCGTGCTCGCGGTTGTACGCTTCCTGCAGCGCGCGGCGCCGATCGGTCTCGCCGATCGCATGCCGCATCGAATCCGTCATCTTGTCCGCATACATGATCGCGCGGCCGTTCACGTTGCGCGCCGCCCGGCCGACCGTCTGAATCAACGAGCCGCCCGAGCGCAGGAAGCCTTCCTTGTCGGCGTCGAGAATGGCCACGAGCGAGACTTCTGGCAGGTCCAGGCCCTCGCGCAGCAGGTTGATGCCCACGAGCACGTCGAATTCGCCGCGCCGCAAGTCGCGCAGGATCTGGATGCGCTCGAGCGTTTCGATGTCGGAGTGCAGGTAGCGCACCTTGACGCCCAGCTCCTGGTAGTACTGCGTCAGGTCCTCCGCCATGCGCTTGGTCAGCGTCGTCACGAGCACGCGCTCGCCGCGCGCGGCGCGCTCGCGAATCTCTCCGAGCAGGTCGTCGACCTGGCCGCGGACGGGGCGCACCTCGATGATCGGATCGACCAGCCCGGTCGGCCGGATGATCTGCTCGACGACGGCGCCGCCGGAGTGGTGAAGCTCGTACGGACCCGGCGTCGCGGAGACGAACATCAGCTGATGCGCCCGCCCCTCCCACTCCTCGAAGCTCAGCGGGCGGTTGTCGAGTGCGGACGGCAGCCGGAAGCCGTACGCGACGAGCACTTCCTTGCGGGATCGATCGCCGTGATACATGCCGCGGACCTGCGGCACGGTCTGATGGCTCTCGTCCACGATGATCAGCGCGTCGGCCGGCAGGTAGTCGAGCAGCGTCGGCGGCGGCTCGCCCGGCGCGCGGCCGGTCAGGTGCCGCGCGTAGTTCTCGATCCCGTGGCAGTACCCGATCTCCTTGATCATCTCGAGGTCGAACATCGTCCGCTGGTGCAGACGGTGCGCCTCGAGGACCTTGCCCTCCGCTTCGAGCTTGGCTGCTGTACCACGCGAGCTCGACCTTGATGCTCTCAACGGCCTGCTTCGTCCGGTCGCGAGACGTGACGAAGTGCGTCTTCGGGTAGATCGCCACCTTGTCGTGGCGCCGGATGGTCTTGCCGGTCAGCGGATCGAACACCACGAGCTCGTCCACCTCGTCGCCGAAGAGCTCGATCCGCAGCGCCTGATCTTCGTAGGACGGGTAGACCTCGACGATGTCGCCACGGACCCGGAACACGCCGCGGTTGAACTCGTTGTCGTTCCGCTCGTACTGGATTTCGACGAGTTTTCGCAGGATCTGCTCGCGATCGATGCGCTGTCCGCGCTCGAGCGGCAGCATCATGCCGTAATACGCCTCGGGCGATCCGAGGCCGTAGATGCACGACACGCTCGCGACGATGATGACGTCCCGCCGCTCGAAGAGCGACCGTGTGGCCGAGAGCCGCATGCGATCGATCTCTTCGTTGACCGTCGCTTCCTTCTCGATGTAGGAGTCGGTGCTCGGGACGTACGCCTCGGGCTGGTAGTAGTCGTAGTAGCTGACGAAGTACTCGACGGCGTTCTCGGGGAAGAAGCGGCGGAATTCCTGGTAGAGCTGCGCCGCCAGGGTCTTGTTGTGCGCCATGACGAGCGTCGGGCGATTCACGCGCGCGATCGATTGCGCCATCGTGAACGTCTTCCCCGACCCGGTGACGCCCAGCAGGACCTGGGCCTTGTCGCCGCGATTCAGCCCATCGACGAGCTCGTCGATCGCGCGCGCCTGATCGCCGCGCAGCTCGAAATCCGAGACCAACGTGAACCGGTCGTACTTGGAGGCCATATCGCGGTGAGTACAGACGCGCCCCTCCGCGGGGAGCACAACCTCCGATCGTACCATAGGTTCGGGGTTCGGGCGGGAAGCGATCAGGCGCCGCCCTCTTTGAAGGGCGCAAAGTAGCCGGTTCGCGTGCGCACCTTCACGCCCTTGAGGTCCGGCCGTTTGAGCTTGATCTCGACCTTCCGCCACGCGCCGTCCTTCCGGGCGTCGGTCGAGAGGTACCCGAGGCTGTAGCGCGCGGCGATTTCACGCTGGATCTTCTCGTACAGCTTGTCGAGCTCCTTGGTGCTCGTCGGAAAGAAGGCCTGACCGCCGGTGATTTGCGCCATGCGCTGCAGCTGGCTTTGCTGCGTGCCCCGCACCGAGCTGGACTGATGCTCCAGGTAGCCGATGGCGTACAGCGTGACGTCGGACGCCTTCAGCAGATCCATCAAATCCGCGAACGTCAGCTCGCTTCGCGTGTCACCGCCGTCCGTGTAGACCAGCAGGATCTTCTGGCCGTCCAGCGGGCCCGCGCCGGTCAGGTAGACGCCGATCGCATCGTAGAACGCCGTCCAGCCGTCGGGCTTCCGCCCGCGGATCCTGGAAATCAGCCGATCGTAGTCGCCGGCGCCGTAGCGGCTGACGTTGACCTGCGTGTCGAAATCAATCAGCGTGACGTCGACTGCCGAATCGTTGTTGTTGAGGAACTTGATGATCGCCGTGCGGACGTCCTGGATGTCGGCCTGCATGCTGCCGCTGGCGTCCAGCCCCAGCCCGAGGTGCAGCGGGAGCACGTCGCCCAGGTTGTCGCCATCCTCCGGATCGCCTTCGGTGAAGTAGGTGACGGACTGCGGCTTCCCTTCCTCGACGACCTGGAAGTCTTCGACCTTGAGGCCGGTCACGGGCGCACCCTGCTTGTCGGTGACGATGACCGAGAAGTGGACGAGGTCCACGCCGGCCTTGAAGCGCTGCTGGGCCACGACGGTCGCGGTCGCGGCAGCGATCATGACGGCGGCGAGTGTTGCCCGGGCCATGGGTACCTCCGGTGCGGGGAATGATACCGCGTTTGGTGGGGCCCGGATCCGTCTTCGTCACGCCGCTGCTCACTTTTGCCGCCAGGCGGGGGCGTCCCGGTCGCTGAAGCAGTGAGCGCCCCCTGGGCGTATAATCAGCATTCCGGATGGACACCGTGCGGCTGGTGGGAGTCGGGAGGCTCGGCTGACGTGCGCGTTCTCGCGATCTGTCAGGACGAGCTGGTCATTCGCTCCCTGGACGACGTGCTGCTCCCGAGCTTCGAGGTCGACTTCCTCGTCGAGAGCCGACCCCTCGCCCGCCGCCTGCACGACGCCGGGATGCACGTCATCAGCCGGCGACCCGCGCCGGATCGACACCTACCTCAAAGCCGACATCTCCCCCAGCACCTGTTTCATCGTCGAAGACAACGGCCGCCGCAGCGTGAAGAAAGCGCTGTCGGCGATTCGCGACGCGGGCGGCACGCTGATTTACGTCCTGCACACCGGGCCGCGAGACCGAGCAAGACCGCCGAACGACTCCAGCTGCGCCGAACCCGACGTCACGCACATCGAGCATCGGCGAGCTGATCCGCCCGACGCTGATCACCGAGCTGAGCCGGTCGATGACGCGCGCGCGCGTGCAGCAGTACCAGCGGTACTTCGCCGACGCGGATCGGGTGCTGATCCTGCTCCACAACGATCCGGATCCGGATGCGCTCGCGAGCGGCCTCGCGCTCGGAATCTGCTCCGCCGCACGAAGACGACGGCGATCATCGGCGCGCATGCAGGGCGTCACGCGCCCGGAGAATCTGCGGATGGCCAACATGCTCGACATCCACGTCGAGCAGGTCACGCCGGCCTCGTTCGAGGAGTTCGAGCGCATCGCGACCGTGGACGTCCAGCCGCACTACTTCGGCGGGCTGCTCGAGCGCGCGGACCTGGTCATCGATCACCACCCCGAGCAGCCCGGCTACAGCGCGGTGTTCAAGGACATCCGGGCCGACTACGGGTCGACGTCGACGATCCTCACCGAGCACCTGCGCGCGGTCGACGTGAACATCTCGGAGCGAACGGCGACGGCGATGCTGTACGCGATCAAGTCGGACACGCTGTTCTTCGCGCGGCACACCAACCGGGTCGATCTCGAGGCGTTCACGTTCCTGTACCCGCTCGCCGACGCCGCGCTGATCCGCAAGATGGAAGGCGCGGAAATCACGCTCGAGCGGCTCGACTACGTCACGCGCGCGCAGCCAGGGCGGGATCATGCGCGATCAGGTGTTCAGCGCGTTCATCGGCGAAGCGCCGCGCGAGGACTTCATCCCGTACACCGCCGACTTCTTCCTGCAGCTCGAAGACGTCAAGTGGACGATCATCGCCGGCGATCGTCAACGGCTCGCTGATCGTCAGCGTGCGGAACCTCGGCTACTCGCGCAACGCCGGCGAATTCGTCAAGCGCTGGTTCGGCGACGTCGGCAGCGCCGGCGGCCATCGGGCGATGGCCAAGGCGGTCGTGCCGATCGATCGCTTCCGTCAGAAGTTCGGCGATCTCACCGGCGCGGCGATCACGGCGCGCATTGCGGAGATGGCCGAGCAGTTCCTCCACGAGCCGGCCACGGAGAAGGACAGGAAGAAAGAGCCGGTGTTGAAGTAAGTGACTTGCAGTTCTCAGACTTGCAAGGCCTGATCGAGATCAGCGATCAGATCGTCCGCATCCTCGAGGCCGACCGACAGGCGCGCCATGCCGCGCGTCACGCCGGCGCGCGCGCAGCTCCTCGTCCGAGTGACCCCACTGTGACGTCAGCACCGGCAGGCTGCAGAGGCTCTCGACGCCGCCGAGACTGGCGGCGCGCCTGAAGACCGTCAGCCGATCGAAGAAGCGCGCCGCGCGAGCGTAGTCGCCGCCGAGGTCGAGGCAGACCATGCCGCCGAAGCCCCGCATCTGCTTCGACGCGATCGCGTGGTCCGGATGCGACGGGAGCCCGGGATAGTAGACGGTCTCGAACCCGCCGGTCGTTCTCGAGCCAGCGCGCGACGGCCAGCGCGTTCGCGTTGTGGCGCTCCATGCGCACCGAGAGCGTCTTCAGCCCGCGGCCGAGCGCGTAGGCGGCGTACGGGTCGAGAATGGTCCCGAGCAGCTTTCGGGCGTTCAACGCCGCCTCGATGAGACGCGCCGATCCGGCCAGCGCGCCCGCGGTCACGTCGCTGTGCCCGTTGAGGTACTTCGTCGCGCTGTGCATCACCAGGTCGACGCCGAGCGCGATCGGCTGCTGGTTGACGGGGCTCGCGAACGTGTTGTCGATCACCGAGATGACGCCGCGCGCCCGGCACGCGGCACGCGATCGCGGCAATGTCGACGCACCGAAGCGTCGGGTTGATCGGCGACTCGAACCAGACGAGCTTCGTCGACGGCGAGATGATCGCCTCCGGCCGCCGCAGCTCGTCGATCGTGGCGAACCGCGAACGAATCCCGAACTTCGGCAGCAGGTCCGAAGATCAGGTGCAACGTGCCGCCGTAGATCGCGGAGCTGCAGACGACCTCGTCGCCCGACTGGACGAGCGCTAGCGAGCGCGGTCGTCGTCGCGGCCTGACCGCTCGACAGCACGAGCGCCGATTCGGCGCCTTCGAGCGCGGCGATCGTCCGCTCGACCGCGAGCGACCGTCGGGTTCGCGTATCGGGAGTAGAGGAACTTCGACGATCGTCCCTCGTTGTAGTCGCCGGACCTCCTCCGCGGTCTCGAAGAGGAACGTCGTCGTCTCGTAGATCGGGCGTCGTCAGAGGCGTCGCATCGATCGCTGATGCCTTCGGCGACGTGGATCAGATCGGTGGCGGGTTTCATGAAGACAGACGTTCCAGCTTCCAGTGCCCCAATTCGCGACTCTACACTGGATCGCTCTCGATCCAGGAGTCTCCAAGTCAGCGTTGGACCGTCTCGAGCCGGCTCTCCGCTGGCGCCGCACGACCGGCTCGATGAACTGGCGGTACGCGTCCTCGTAGCCGCGGTCGACGAGCTCGGCGAGCGTGTGCGTGCGATCCGACCGTTCGTCGTAGACGCCGGCGAAATCGAGCGGCCCGAGCGGATTGTGCGCCGGCCGAATGACGAACAGCCCGGCGAAGCGGCCAGCGAACTGTTCGAGCGCGTCGCGGAGCGCCGCGACCTCGAACGCGACGAGCTGCTCGGCCGCCATGGCCCGCGAGGGTCGGCCCGCCCCGCGCTCAGCTCGTGGGGCCATCGCCGCAGGCGGCGACGCGGCCACGAGGATGATCTGCTCCGCGCCGGCGGCCACGACTTCCTCGATGCAGCCTCGACAGCGCGCCAGGACGGTCGCAGACGCGGTGCGTTTCGCCGCGCCACGGCCCTTCCGGCGCGAAGGTCATGAGGTGCGGATCGGTCGCCAGCGGCATCGCGAGCGCGCGCGGCGAGCGCGTCGAGCGTGTGATCGCGCGCGCACGCCGGCGAGGTCGAACGCCTCGATGGCACGAACCGCCGCGGCGTCCTCGCCGGCACGCGTGAAGAACCGGGCGCGAACGCTGGCGCGCCGTGCAGCAACGCGAACACGAGGTCGCGCCGCGCGTCCACGTCGTGGACCGTCATCAGCAGCTCGCGGAATCCCGGCTGGCCGAGGTTCTCGGACAGCAGCTCGAGGTACCGCTGTCCGAGCTCGCGTGCGGGCGGCGACGCCAGCGGCGCGGCGCCGCGAATCAGGTTCCACAGCTCGGCGCGCGCAGCGTCGCACGAGGACCTGGCTGCTCAGCGGTCCACCCAGCAGGCGACCCGCGGCGCCGAGTCGCATCCTGCGACGCGCCGCGGCCGGGCCGCGACGCCGCGACCGCGCCGACGGCGGCGCGCCGACCGCGACGAGCGCACGCCAGCACGGCGAGTCGCGGAATGATGGTCGGCACCGCGGTCGGCGAGAACATCGTCTCGATCCAGCGCGCGTACGCGCTGACGTCACCGCCGTCGCCGGCGCGCTCGAATCCGACGAACGTCAGCAGCATCCCAACGATGCGCGACGATCACGGCGAGGACCAGCAGAGCGATCGGCAACGGCGAGAATCGCCGCGGCGGCCGCGAGCGACCAGCCGGCGACGCGGAGCGCCGGACGCCAGCCGTAGAACTGGCGCGCAGACGCACGCCGCCAGAGACCGTCGTCCTCCCAGAGCCGGGCGCCGCCGTCGATCGCGGCGAAGATGGCGCCGACGACGCCGATGCCGCGACCCGCCACGAGATCGATACTGATGCCGGCTTCATGAAGCGCGCGGAGCACGCCGGCGTGGTAGGCGCCGCCCGTCCCCGATCCCGTGAGCACGAGCGCGGTGCGCAGCCGGGTGGAATACTGGCGGTCGGGCGAATCGGGAGTGATCACGATGACTTCACAGGCTGAACGCGTAGCTTCTGCCTCGTCGTGAATGGTGACCAGCTTCACGACCTCGAAGCGTTGGCTGCCGTTGGGCGTCGTGACCGTGACCTCGTCGCCTTCTTCTTTGTTGAGCAGCGCGCGGCCGATCGGCGACGCCGTCGAGATCAGGCCGTGGTCGACATCGGCATCCTCGGGCATGACGAGCTGATACACCATCGTCTGCGCTCGCCGCGTCCTTCAGGTGCACCGTCGAGCCGAATCCGACGCGATCGTGAGGAATCTTGTCGAGGTTCATCAGCGAGATCTCGCTGACGCGCTTCTTGAGCATGGCTGATGCGAGCCTCGACGAGGCGCTGGCGTTCCTTCGCCGCGTGGTACTCGGCGTTCTCGCGGAGATCGCCGAGCTCGCGCGCGCGCTTGATCTCCTTCGGCAGCTCCGTCTTCAGCTCGCGCTCGAGCTGATGAATCTCGTCTTCGAACTTCTTGAGAATCCGCGCTTTCATCGGGGCGAATGTGTAGCTGGCAGGCGTGCGGCCGACGCGAACAGCTGATGGATAGCAGACTCGCACGAGTACAGAATCGACCGACCGGGATCGTCGAATCGCATTCGCGAGCCGCCAGAATCCGGCATGGTGCGCCGCTTCCGCGAGCTCGCGCGCGCGCCGGACTGCGAGCGGCGCGGCGCTGCTCGATCGACGGGTCACCTTCTCGCAGGAGGCGCTCGCGTCAGGCGTGCCGATCGAGATCGTCGCGTTTCTCCGACCCGGCGCCGACCAGGCATCTGAGCGCGCTCGCGGAGAGGACGGCGCAGCCGGCGCCCGCGTACTGCCGTCACCGCAGGCGTCCTCTCGGCGATGAGCCCGGTCCAGCAGCCGTCCGGTGTCGTCGCGATTGGCCTCGCAGCCGGCGTCGGCACGACGATCGTCCTGGCGCATCGCCGTCGACGACCGCCGCTCGTGCTCTTCATCGCGGACGTTCAGGACCCCGGCAACGTCGGCGCCATCGTCCGGGCCGCAGAAGCGTGCGGCGCTACGGGCATCATCGCCGGCGACGGCTCGGCCGATCCGTTCGGATGGAAGGCCTGCGCGGCTCGATGGGCAGCATCTTCCGGCTGCCGATCGCGGTGCAGCAGCCGCTGCCGGAATCGATCGCGGCTCGCGCGACGCGCCGGCATGCGGGTCTTCGCCACCGTCCCGCGCGACGGCACGTCCCTCGCGGACTGCGACTGCGCGCTCCGGTCGCGATCCTCCTCGGCGGCGAAGGCGCCGGTGTCCCGGACGAGATGATCGGCCGGCTGACGAGCGACTGTCACGATACCGATGCAGCCGCCCGTCGAATCGCTCAACGTCGCGATCGCCGCCGCGCTGATTCTGCTACGAAGCATTCCGCCAGAGGCGGCAGCACTGATGTCGCTGTTCGACGACCCGGAGCGCGGAAGACCCGCGCCGATCGCATCCGGCGCCGCTGGCCGAGCGGATGCGCCCGCGCACGCTCGACGAGTTCGTCGGCCAGGACGCGCTCGCTCGGGCCGGGCCGGCCGCTGCGCGAGGCGATCGAGCACGACCGGCTGCAGTCGATCATCCTCTGGGGCCCGCCCGGCACCGGCAAGACGACGCTCGCGCGGCTGATCGCGACGCGTGACGCGCGCGCAGTTCGTCTCCTTCAGCGCGGTGCTCGCCGGCATCAAGGAGATCCGGACGGTGATGACCGAGGCGGAAGAGGCCCGCCGGCGACGCGGCAAGCGCACGATCCTGTTCGTCGACGAGATCCATCGCTTCAACAAGGCGCAGCAGGACGCGTTCCTGCCGCGCGTCGAAGCGGGCGACATCGTGCTGATCGGCGCGACGACCGAGAACCCGTCGTTCGAGGTGAACTCGGCGCTGCTCTCGCGGTCGAAGGTCTACGTGCTCAAGCCGCTCGAGCCGGACGCGATTCGTGACGATCCTCAGGCGCGCGCTGGACGACGCCGACCGCGGCCTCGGCGACCTCGGGCAGGCCGCCATCGACAGACGACGCGCTTGCCGGCGATCGCGCGGTACGCGAACGGCGACGCGCGCGTCGCGCTGAACCTGCTCGAGATCGCGGCCGCGTGGCGTCGAACGCGGACGAGACGACGGCAGCATCGACTGCGGCGTCGCTGGTCGCCGATCTCGCGCAGAACCGCGCACTGCTCTACGACAAGACCGGCGAGGAGCACTACAACCTGATCTCCGCGCTGCACAAGTCGATGCGCAACAGCGATCCCGACGCGTCGGTCTACTGGCTGGCGCGCATGCTCGAGGCCGGCGAGGATCCGCTCTACGTCGCGCGCCGGCTGGTGCGCTTCGCGTCGGAGGACATCGGCAACGCCGATCCGCAGGCGCTCGCGAGTCGCCGTCGCGGCGAAGGACGCCGTCCACTTCATCGGCATGCCCGAGGGCAACACCGCGCTCGCGCAGGCGGCGATCTACCTGGCGACCGCGCCGAAGAGCAACGCGGTCTATCGCGCGTACCTGAGCGCTGCCGAAGCCGCGTCACACGAGGTCGCGGAACCGGTCCCGCTGCACCTGCGCAACGCGCCGACCGGGCTGATGAAGGAGCTCGACTACGGCAAGGGCTACAAGTACGCGCACGACGAGGCGGAGGGAGTCGCGGACATGGAGTGCCTGCCGCCGGCACATCGCGGCCGGCCCTTCTACGAGCCGACCACGAGAGGGAAAGAGGCGGAGATTCGCGAGCGGCTCGAGGAACTCCGAAAGAAGCAGCGCCCGAAGCCTTGAGTCCATGGCGCGCCGTCGCTTCAGCGCGCGTCAGCGCAGATGTGACACCTTGCGGAACATCTCCGGCCGCAGCGGAAGGATGAACGAGAAGCGGTAGTCGCCCTGCATCCGGCCGATCGGAATGCCGACGAGCTCGCCGTCACGATTCAGCACGCCGCCACCCGACACGCCGGGATGACCGTCGGTCAGGCACGTCACCAGGCCGGTTCGACGTCCGCTGCCCGACGTAGCCGGTCGACACGATGATGCCCTTCGAGTAGTCGTTGCCGAGCCGGAAGATCGGGATCCGCGAAGTCGAAGCCATAACGCCAGATTGACGTCCAGCGCCGGCAGGTCGATCGGTTCCTTGACCTTCACGATCGCCCAGTCGCCCGGATCGACTTCGACCTTCGCGTCGCCGGAATCGACGACGCGCGCAGTGAGCAGCCGGCCGTTGTACATGATCTTGACCGAGGTGATCTGGCGCGGATCCGTCCGGCCTTCCTGACCGAGCGCGACGACGCCGTGCTTGACGGTGATGAAGTAGCCGTTGCCGAGGTAGCCCGCCGTGCCGTAGCTGCTCGAGCCGCGGTCGTCGTAGGAGTAGAGCTCGACGAAGCTCTCGCGACGCTCGCGCAGCAGGTTCAGCGGCAGCAGGCCCATCTCGTCGGTGAGCTGGCGCTTGACGTCCGCGACGATCGACGCGCGGTTGGAATCGTCGACGGACGGCGCGTTACATTGGCGCGGTCCGGCCGGCGGTGCCGGCGGTGTCGTGATGGCGCCGCTTCGAGCAGGGCGATTTCCGCGCGCAGCGCGGCGAGCTGCCCGTCGCTGTCGGCGGTCTGCCGGGCACCGAGATAGTTACCGAGCCCGAAGAACAGCAGGGCAAACGCAGTGGCGAGAACGGCGGGTACGGCGCGACGCGTAGACATGACGACTCCAAGTTCGGCAGCTAAACCACCCCGCGCACGCGGAGCTTACAGCTTTGCGCACCCCATATCCAGGGGTTGCCTTTTCGCTTGGAAAATTTCAGGGACCCGAGTTGCTGGGATGACAAAAACTGTAAGACCAGAGCGAGTTCAGCTGTCAAGCGTAAATCTTACGCAGTCAGTAAATTATGGTTGAGGTGCGCTTCACACCGTGGCCCCGGACTGCACGGCAAGGCGGTCGAACGTGGCGCCGTCCCGCGACAATGCCGCGTAGTACAACTCGATCCGAATCGGCCCGAACCGCTCGACGAGGGCCGCGGCCACACGCTGGAGATCGGCGACCTGCCGTTCGCGGGCTCGGGCCGGCTCGGCGAAGTGGTTCTCGAGATACCAGCGGCAGTCGTCGTGGGTGATGAGGATCGCCCGCTCCGGCCGCGTGAGGTTCTTGAGGAACTTCAGCCACCGCCACCCGGACCACGCGAACTTCGGCAGCAGATCGACGAGCGTCAGCGTCTGCACGCCGCCCGGAATGGCGAGCAGCGAGTACCGATCGATCTTCAGGCCGTTCCGGACGAAATCCTGAAAATGCGGCTGATACCTGGGATCGCTGCAGTGAATCACCACGATCCCTGCGGCGTCCGGTGCCTCAGGAATCAGCGGAGACCGGTAGACTTCGCTCACATCACTCCCGTTCGGCCTTTCCCTTTCCCTCACGCGGCGGGTTGACGACCGTTGGTGGCGCGGCCGGACCCGGTGTGGCGTTGCTCACGCCAAGCTGCTGCATGAGGCTCGGAATGTTCAGGCCCAGTGCCTCGAGCTGCTGAAGGAAGCTGAAGACCACTGCCGGACTCGTCTTCGCGATTCGACCGAGTCCGCCGCCGCCGTCAATGCCGTTTCCCTGGTCGATGACGACGAGCTTGTCGATGTTGCCCATCGGCGCAGCGACGGCGCTGAAAATGCCGCTCGACGCCTGGATGATCGCCGGCATCTTCTCCAGAATCGTCTGAAGGCGCGCGGCGTCGTTGAACTCCTTCCACGCTTCGGCCTTTCGGAGGATCGCGGTGGCCTCGGCGACACCCTGCGCTTCGATCGCTTTGGCCTGCGCGAGGCCGATGGCCTCGATCTTCGCGGCTTCGGCTCGGCCTTCGAGTTCGACGGCGGCCGCGCGGCCTGCGCCTTCCTTCCGCAGCTTTTCCTGCTCGGCTTCCGCGAGCGCGATGAGTGCCGACCGCCGGCCCTCGGCTTCGAGAATCGCCGACTGCTTCGCCGCTTCCGCGCGCACCACCGCCGCAAGCCGATCCGCTTCGGCCGGCTTGATGACCGTCGCCTCGAGCTCCTTCTGCTTGCGCAGGACCTCCTGCTCCTGGACGGCGATCATCTCCTGCGTGCGCGTGCGCTCGATCTTGACCTCTTCAGCGACCACCGCCTGACGCGCCGTGGCCTGCGACAGCGGCCCTGCCTGATCGGCCCTCGCCTTCTGCGTCTCCACTTCGGCGGCGTACTGCGCCTGCCGGATCAGGAAGTCACGCTGTGACTGCGCGATCTCGGCATCGGCCTTGAACTTCGCGCTCTCCCCTTCCTGGAGCGCCTGCGACGACTTGATCTTCGCGTCACGATGCGCCTCGGCCTCGCCGATCGTCGCGTCGCGCTTGACCTCGGCCGTGCGGCGCTTGCCGAGCGCGTTGAGGTACTCCTCGTCGTCGGAAATCTCCTGAATCGTCAGCACGTCGACGCCGATGCCCATCTTCTCGAGATCGGCGGCCGCCTCGCTGGTCAGCTTCTGCGCGAAGCTCTGACGATCGCTGTTGACCTCCTCGACGGTCAGCGTGCCCAGAATCGATCGCAGGTGGCCTTCGAGCGTCTGGAAGATGACCTTCTGCACCTGGTCGTGCGTCATGCCGAGGAAGCGCTCGGCCGACGCCTGCAGCGAGGTGTCGTCACCACGAATCTTCACGTTCGCGACGGCCTTGACGGAGACAGGCACGCCCTTCAACGTGTAGGCCCGCCGGATCTCCAGCGGGATCGTCATCACGTTGAGGTGCAGGTACTCGACCTTTTCGAGCAGCGGAATCCGCAGCGCCGCGCCGCCTCTGACCATCCGGTAGCCGACGACCCGGCCGTCCGGCAGCTTGCGTCGACGACCGCTCAGCACCGCCACCGCGTTCGGTGACACCTTGATGTAGTTGCGGCTGATCAGCCACATGCCCGCGAAGAACGCGAGCAACGTCGCCAGAACGAGCGGAGGAAGCCAGACTGGCATGTCGAACATGGGATGCCTCGCTCTCAGTGTCGCTTGACGATCACCGTTTCACCGAGAACTTCTTCGATGCGGACGGATGTGTTTTCGGCTATCACCTGACCATCGGACGCGCGCGCAATCTTGTCGATGAGCTCCTCGCCCAGCCGGCAACGAATCTGGCCGACACCGCCGGCCGGGATCGTCACCACGACCCGCGCGATCTGGCCGACGAGATCGCTGGCGCGTGTGTCGGACGACGCCTGCTGGCCATAGAGGAAGCGGGCGAAGAGATACACCGGCGCGCCGAAGACGAGGCCGCTCAGTAAGCCTACTCCCGACGCCGCCAGGGGCGACAACCCGTAGTGCGTCGCGATTGCGCCAGAGCCCCCAAACGCTGTCACGAAGACGCTGAGGACACGCGTGCTGAAGAAGCCCGGTCCGCCGTGGCTCAGGTCGTGATCCAGCCCGCCGTCGAAGTGCTCGAAGATCTCCCCGAAGAACACCGATATCACCAGAAAAAGAAAGCCGAACCCGGCGATTGCGAGAAACACGCCGAACGCGTTCAGAGAGCTCAATTGAAGCAGGTCCATGGCAAATGTGCTGGGAGTGTGCCCACTCTAGGTAAGCCTGTAGCTGATGTCAAATGGACGCGACAGGCATGTTGACGTCACCGACACTCGCTAACGCCTGGCCTTGAACTCGATCACGATACCCCGAAGCGGCGCCTCGCCGACGTTCTTCACCTTGTGGATGACAGGGGGATTGAACGCGGCGCCATCCGGCACGATGTCTCGAACGACCTCCGGTTCCCCGTCCGGCCACTGCTGCAGGCGCGTTTTATTGAGCTGGATGACGACCCGCTGGTTGTGGCTGTGCCTCGCGCGCGTCTCGCCCGGGGCGAGCCTTTCTTCGAAGATGAAGAAGCGTTCGCCGTCGAAGCGCGTCACGTTCTTCTCCGCCGGGATCGATTCCGCCGCGACCTTGACCGGCGGGTGATTCGCCTTGAACGTCACCTCGAAATAGGGTCCACCGGCCCGCAGCTCGTACGTGTCGCCGGCCTTGAAGACCGCGACGTCGCCGCGCGCCAAGGCTCTGGTCGAACCGCCGGTCCGCAGCTCCACGTCGCCGAGCGCGACGATGACCCTGTCGCCGCACTCCGCCGTCTGCCCTGATGCGCACGGCGCAGTGCCGCGCGTCACACGAACGTACTCGTTCTCGAGCGCGATCGGCGTCGCGGGCGACTGCCCGCCTTCCCCGGGCATCGCGGCCAGGAGGAAGGACGCCAGCAGGGCCGACCGCCACGGAAGCTTCCTGGACATCATCGTGCGGCGCTCACCTTTCGCGCTTCGAGGATCTTGAGAAACGAGCGGCCGTGCAGCTCCTCCGGACTCAGACCTGTTTCGCGCGCCTCGTCCATTGTCAGCGCTCCCGACGTCAGCCCGCGCACGAAAAAGTTCAGCAAACCCTGTCCAGTCGCGGCATCGTCGAACACGTCGCCCACGAGGGTCGCCTGTGCCGCTTTCTCGACGAAGTTGCGCAGCCGCACGGTGGCCGCGGGCCGCGCCGAGAGGAAAAACGTGTAGACGGCCGCGTAGCGCGTCGGAAGCTGTCCGGGGTGCAGATCCCATCCCTGGTAGTAACCGTTGACGAGCGAGTGCTGCACGTCGTCGAAATGCCGTTTCCACGCCTGGTGCACGGCGTCACGGTTTTCCCGGCGCTGGTCGTCGCTCAGCGGCGCGGATCCCTGTGCGCGATGCGGAGCGACCGGCATGATGTTCGTCGCGCCATCCGACAAGCGGACGCCAGACTGCGCCAGCGCGACCTGCATCATATGCTTCGCAAAGTCGCAGACCTGGTGGCGCATGTGCTGCCAGGCTGCCGTAATGCCGCAGAGCGCCGTGTAGTCGTACGTGCCGAAGTGCGCGCCCGTCACACGGCCGGCACCGGCGGCCACCAGCGCGCGGAGCGCGGACGTACCGTCAGGAGCGAGGACTGACTGCGGCGTCTCGATCATCAGCTCGAGGCGAAGCGCGCCGCGGCGAATGCCGATCTTGCGCTCCAGCAGCGTGCACGAGCGATCGACGGCTGCGACGTGCGCCGGCGTCATCACCTTCGGAATGGTGATCACGAAATTCGGTGGAAGTGTTTTGCCGGTCGCGCGCAGAAGCGTCGTGACGAAGAGGTCGAGCGTCCGCAGGCTTCGAACATGGAGCTCGTTCGACATCGGCTTGATACGAATGCCGATGAAGGCCGGCAGCGTGCCACCTGTGAGCCCGGCTGCGACTTCTTGCGCCGCCGACTGCGCGTGGCCGTCCTCTTCCTGGTCGGGTCTGTTCCCGTAGCCGTCCTCGAAGTCGATCCGGAAATCCTCGACGGGCTCGCGCCGGAGTTTCTGCACCACACGCGTCCGAATCGTCTCCGCGAACGCGTTCGCTTCGCGCGACGCCGTTGCGCCTCGCGTCTGCCCACGCTGCAGTTCGAGCGCGCTCGCGAACGTTGCCGCGTCTGGCGCGTACTCCTCCAGCGTGGCAAGTGCCACCGCGCCCAGCTTCGGCGCCGTGTCCCGCTGGAACAGATGCGCGCCGCCGTAGACGGTGTGAACCGGCTGACGATCGCCAGTCTCGCCGGGATACGCGCGCGCGAACGCCGCGTTCGCTCGCCGGAGGCTGGTCAGGACGGGCTTCAGATCGCGTGGACTCAGAGATCCGGGGGCTGATGTGCGGGGCATGGATGCTGGAGCGGACTACGATCCGCGATACGTCGTGTACCCAAACGGGCTGAGCAGCAGCGGAACGTGGTAGTGCGCCTCGCCCGCAACGACTTCGAAGGTGACCGCGACCGTCGGATAAAAACTGCGAACGCCCTTCGTCCCGAAATACCGCGCCGTGTCGAAGACGAGACGATACACGCCGGGCACCAGCGGCCCGCCCTCCGGCATGAGACTCCTGAGCCGTCCATCTGCGTCGGTCTCGCCGCGACCGACAGCGCGCCACTCATCGGCGCCCGCGCGCTGTTCAAGCACGGCGGACATGCCGACCGCGGGACCGCCGCGGGTCGTGTCGAGAACGTGGCTGGTAATGGCGCTCAACGGACGCGAATTGTACTTTAACGTCGGAGCAGATGGCGTTCGTGTACCGCTCGACGTCGTTTTGGTGACGCGCCGCCCCGCTACAATAGAGGAGGTTCAGACGGCAGGAGGCGAATCCATGAAGCGCATCGTTCCCGGCATCGTCCTCGGTATCGTTCTCGGGCTCGTCTGGCGAGGCCGGTCCAGGCGGACGTCACGCTGAAGCAGACCACGGGCGGTAAAGGCATGGCTTCTCGGGAAACGCCAGCGCCATCGCCTACATCAAGGGCAACAAGATGCGGTCGGATGTCGTCGTGGGGGACAAAACCCAGACGATGATTTTCGACATCGACGCACTGAAGCTGTACATTGAGTGAACGCTTGCCGACCCTGTGGGTCCATTTCGCCGCGGACTACTCAGCTGACGTGCAGGCGGCCTGATCCGAGAGCGTTCCAGACCCGTTCGTTATTGGGTCTTCCGAGCGCAACTCGGCGGCCCCGATTGGCTCGGTAGAGAGGTGCGAAGCAGTCAAGCCGTCTGGAGGAACGTGATGAGATCATCAGGCTTTTGGCTGATTGTGGGTGCCTTGTTCGTATTGAGCCGCGTCGATGCGGAACTGCAAAAGGACGCCGCAATCAACACGCCGAGTGCGACGGTGGTTTTCCTCGACGGGTCGAGTCAGGACGTAGAGGATCTGCGGTTTGTCTACGTTTGGACCTATACGAAGGGCCCTTTACGTTATCGAACGGTTTCCACCGATCTCCACTTCAAGGAGGTGGTGCGCGGAGTGGAGCTCGATCGCACTCACTCCAGTCCGAGTATCGCCAGCCTAGATTTATCGTGGCCGAAGCAGGCCTCGGGTTTCTTTGTCCCTTCGGATGTCACGATTCATCTCCGCGATGGAAAGAAAGCCGCGCTCGGCATGAGCTCCTTCGGTGCAACGTCGGCGTTCTTGACGAACAAATCGGTGGACAGCGGGATCGAGGATGTCCGTCTGCAACAGTTGAATTTAGAGGGTAGTGCGACGATCGAAGATCGGCGCGGTCGATTCAGCGCGCGACTGTGGACCTATGGCGGAACGACGCTGAATTCGAACGAGGTGGTGACGAAGATCGTTTTCCGGTCGGCCGAGGACAGTCCTCGAAAAGCAGGAGACGCGGAAGCAAAAGCAACTCCCACCGGCACGCCGAAAAACTCTGGTACGGTGACGTTCTTCGATGGCTCGAAGCAGCACGTGGACGACATCAAGTTCGTCTATACCTGGGTGTACCAAGGCGACATGGTCTATATCAATTACCAGACTCGAAAGACGGTGTCTGGCGATTTCCATTACCAGGACGTCATCCGCGGAACAGAGATCGATCGCGTTATCGCCGGCAGGACCCTCGATAAGGTTGAATTGTTATGGCCCGGCAAGCCGGACGGCGCCGGAATCACTCCGCCGGAAGCACTCCTCGTAACCCTCACCGATGCGACCAAGGTGACGGTGAGTAAAGGTGATGCCGCAGCGTCGTTTCTGACCGGAAACTCCGTAGAGCAGCTGATGTCATTCGCAGTCAATCCAAGGCCGCACCTTGTCGATACCAATCTCAGGCAAATCGACGTTGAAGGTATTGCGACAGTCGAAGGGCAGCAGGGGAAATTCAGCGCGAGTGTCTGGTGGACGTCTTATGTGATGCACAGCGACCCGAAACTGAAGGCCGCGGCCAGAAACAAAAGTATCAAGGAGATCGTCTTCGCCCGACGGTAAGGGCTGTGCAGGCGGGGAGGGTGTGGATCTGATCGTGAGCATCCCGCATGTCCCACACGGCAGCTTCCTTCTTCTTGGAATCGAACATGTACGCCGGATTATCAGCCGCGGCCGTCGAGAAGGGCTGGATCTTTTCCGACCCGCGCGGCGCAAAGGCTCAGCCCGGGCAGGCCAAGGTCATGGCGGAAATGTACAGGCAGATGGCCGACGTGGGCGGCATTCCTTACGAGACCGACATGCAGGTCAAGATGAGCGGCAGCGGCCCGATGGCGGCGATCATGTCGAAGATGGGCAACGTCACCATGACGTCGACGGTCGACTCCGTGGAGGTCGGGCCGCTGGCCGATGACCTGTTCGTGCCGCCGGCGGGCTACAAACTGAACCCGAAGAAGTGATCGCTCGACGGACGCGACCTGGACACGACCGTCAGAGCAGCTGCCCGCCTGGACTGCCGCGACATTCGCCGTCCGCGAACACGATTTCGCCGCGAAGCATCGTCGTGCGAACCGCACCGCGCAGATGGGATCCGGCATAGGGCGTTACCGGGTGCCGGTGGTACAGCGCGGCGGCATCGACGCTTGATTCGGCCTCAGGGTCCCAGACGACGAGGTCCGCGTCCATCCCTTCGGCGATCGTTCCTTTTCTGTCCTGCAGCCCGGCGAGACACGCCGGTGACGCTGCGAGCCATCCTGCCAGGCGCTCGATACCGACGTTCCGCGCGACAGCGCCGGTCCAGACAGCCATCAGGCCCAGCTGGAGCGAGGCAATCCCGCCCCACGCCTGCAGGAAATCACCTTCGTCCAGCTTCTTCATCGCCGGTGGTGACGGCGAGTGATCGGTCGCGACGAGATCGATCTCGCCGTCCGCAAGACCCTTCCACAAGCGGTCGCGATCGTCACGACTGCGAATCGGCGGCGCGCACTTGAAAGCGGTCGCGCCGTCCGCGATCTCCTCAGCGGCAAACGTCAGGTAGTGCGGACACGTTTCGACGGTGATCGCGACGCCGGACGCCGCCGCCGCGCGGATTGCCGGCAGCGCTCGAGCCGAGGCGAGATGGACGATGTGGACACGGGCGCGGAATTCGCGGGCGAGTCGCGTCACGAGCTCGATCGCCGCGTGCTCGCTCGCGCGCGGCCGACTCGCGAGCCACGTCGAGTACCGGCGGGCGTCGGGCAGAAAGCCGCCTTTGGCGGCCCGCGGATCGCCCAGCAGTTCCGGCAGCTCCGCGTGCACGAGGAGCGGCAGACCGAGCCTCGCGAGAATCGGCAGCGCGTCCCGCAGGTCCGACTCGGACACGTGCTCGAACTCCGGGACTCCGGACGGACAGAGAAAACACTTGAATCCCCGCACGCCGGCGCGCGCGAGCGGCTCGAGCGCCGCCGCATTGCCCGGCACGACGCCGCCCCAGAAGCCAACGTCGACATGCACGCGCCGGGCGGCCGCGCGCCGCTTGGCCTCCAGGCCCTCCACGCTCGTCGTCGCCGGCACGCTGTTGAGCGGCATGTCGATGAGCGTCGTGACGCCTCCGGCGGCTGCCGCGCGCGTCGCGTGATCGAACCCCTCCCAGTCCGCGCGGCCGGGGTCGTTGCAGTGAACGTGACTGTCGACGAGCCCCGGAAGAAGCACGAGCTCGCCGGCGTCGATCAGGCGGACACCCGCTGGACGATCTGCATGGCCAGCGACCGCGACGATGCGCCCGTCGCGCACGTGAATCGCTGCCGGACGAACCTCGTCCGCCAGCACGACGCGCTCGCTTCGTACGACGAGCATGGTCATGGCCCCGGGCGACTATAATGCGGTTTCCTCATGAGCGGACGACCGTCGCTTCGATCAGTCCGTGCGGTTCGTCGGTCACCACGAAGATCTCGTTGCGGTTAGCCAGGCCGAAGGGAGAAAGGTCGAACGGGATATGGTGTTTGTTCGGCATGACGAGGCGTATCTCGGCGACCTCGTCTGCGCTGTCGAGGACGGCCTGCCCCATCGCGTAGAGCGTGTGCTGCACCGACTGACTGTCATGTTCGGCGAACGCCTCCAGCAGCGTCCGGCGTACAGCCAGCCAGGTCGGCCCGAAGTCGAGATCGTGACTCCGGTATCGCCAGGTCGCGGTCATGGACGTCGCAAGCAGCCGATCGTGCGTCTCAGGAAGGGTCGTGTACTCGTCGCGAAGAAATCCGGCGAACGCCGAGTGCGACGACTTGAGGATCACGAGGTCGCAAACACCGGCCTTGACCACGAGGCTCGTGCGGTCGACGGTCACGGCGGCCGATCGGGTCTCCGGTCCGTGGCGGACGAACGCCCGACCGTGGTCGCGTCCGCCGAGCGTCAGCCGACCCCAGGGGTGCTCCGTCAGATCGACGCGGACCCGGCCGAGTCGCGGATTTCGCTCGATGAAATGATGGGCCAGCAACGACCCGAACGCCTCGGGCTCACCGACCCCCTCTCGAGCGGCCAGCGCATACACGGTATTCTTCATCGTGTCGGTCGGCAGTACGTCGCGGTTGTCGCCGGCCGTGTACGACGTCTCGTAGTCCCCTTCGAATCTGATGGCGACGGTCACATCGCGCAGATCGTGCCGATCGCCGCGCCGCGCAACGTGAACGATTCTGATCTTCGATTTGCCGTAGGCGGCGTCCGTGATCATCGTGCACTCCGCAGAAAGGACTCGCTTCGCAGTGGGCGCCGATCATAGCACCGCACCCTTCACCGCTCTCGCCGATCTGGCCTCCGCGCGCGTCGGCGGGCGCGCGCTGGCCACGAACGACGACTTCTTCGCCTCGCAGGCCAATCTCCTGAAGCCTGAGCCGGCGATCTTCGTTCCCGGCAAGTTCACGCCCCGTGGCAAATGGATGGACGGCTGGGAATCGCGGCGCCGGCGAACACCGGGGCACGACTGGTGCGTCGTCGCGCTCGGCATGCGGGGGATCATCCGCGGCGTCAACGTCGACACGAGCCATTTCACCGGCAACTTCCCGTCGCACTGCTCCATCGACGCGCTCGATGCAAAGCTCTCGGCCGGCCTGCGCCCTTCCATGTTACGCTGCCGAGGGCGCGCCGTGGACGACCGTGCTGGAGAAGTCGGCCCTCTCGGGCAACAGCAGCAACCTGTTCGCGATAAATGACGATCGGCCGTGGACGCATCTGCGTCTGAACATTTTTCCGGACGGCGGTGTCGCGCGACTGCGCGTCCACGGTGACGTCGTGGTCGACTGGACGCGGGTCGCTCGCGCCAGGCGCGTCGTCGATCTCGCGGCGATCGAGAACGGCGGCCTGGTGCTCACGGCGAGCGACATGCACTTCGGCGCGAAGGACAACATGATCATGCCCGGCCGATCGAAGAACATGGGCGATGGCTGGGAGACGCGGCGACGACGGGGGCCCGGATTCGACTGGGCGATCGTCCGGCTCGGCGCGCCGGGCGTCATCACACGCATCGAGATCGATACGAACCACTTCAAGGGAAACTATCCCGACAGCGCATCGCTCGAAGGATGCCTGGCGCCCGGCGCCGGCATCGACTCGCTCGCCTCCGCTCGTTGGGTTGAAATCGTCAGACAGACGAAGCTCAAGCCGCATCATCGACACTTCTTCTCAGCGATTCCGGCGGGCATCGGTCCGGTCTCGCACGTGCGGCTCAACATCTTCCCGGACGGCGGGGTCAGCCGGTTGCGTGTCCATGGAACCGTGGCGCCGGCTTGATAGCGCGGATACGGCCGAGGCGCGCCACCTGCTGCATGCGTGCTGTGGTTCGGATCGATGGGTCGACCGCATGCTCGCACGCCGGCCGTTCGGCAGTCACGAGGCGCTGCTCGCCGCCGCGCGGGAAGACTGGTCTGCGCTGTCCGCGGATGATTGGCGCGAGGCCTTCGGCCATCACCCCAAGATCGGCGACCGCGACGCGTTGCGCGCCAGGTTTGCCGCGACCCGCCATCTTGCCGCCGCGGAGCAGGCGGGCGTCGACTCCGCGTCGGACGCCGTCCTGGACGCCCTGGCCGCCGGGAACCGCGAATACGAGGCGAAGTTCGGCTTCATCTTCATCGTCTGCGCGACCGGCCGTGCGGCGGACGAGATGCTGACGCTGCTCCGCGACAGGCTTGCGAACGAACCTGGTCAAGAGATTCGGATCGCAGCCGAGGAGCAGGCGCGAATCACGGCAATCCGGCTCGAGCGGCTGACTCAGGTCTAGCCTTATCCGAGGGGCGTCGCCCCGGACTCCCCCACACGCTCTCGCGCGCCGCTCCGCCGGCGCGCTCCGATCGCGTGGCTCGTCGCGATGCTCGCTCGCACCGTAGCGAGCGGCAGGTCTAGCGCGACGGCAACCGGAGTTGAGTGCGCGCGGACCCCCCGCGCCAGTAGAACGCGAGATACAGCTTGCCGTCGGCAAGCGCCGAACGCTGCATCGAGGGAACGAGAATCGTGCCGGATCGACGAAGCTCACCGGGGCCCAGGATTTGGAAATCCGCGGCTCCCCGTTCACCTTCGGCTCCGCGGTGGATCCACGAGGCAAGAACGTCCTCTGCCCTCACGCCCGCTGCACCCGCCTGATACCGCAGCTCACCGGTCGTGCGATCGAAAGTGAAGCGCACGTTCAATGAAACAGCCGCAGGCTGTCCGGCGACGGTCGACAGAAACTCGGACGGCGCCGGCGCCGTCCGACCGACCAGCGGTGGCGTGCTGAACGGCGTTCTGCGCAGATGCGTCGCCTGCTCGAACGAGTATCCCAGACCCAGCAGGCGGGTCTCGTCAAACGCACGGCCCAGCAGCTCGATCCCGATCGGGAGGCCGTCATCGGTGAAGCCGGCAGGCAGGCTGAGCGCGGGCAACCCGGTCGACGCGCTCAGCTGACACGTCGAGCCCGCCTGCGGCTGCCCGATGAGGGCGGGCTTCCGCCTCATCGTCGGATACGCCAGCGCATCGAGTCGATGCTCCTCCATGGCGGCGAGCACGGTCTGCGTCAGGGCGGCGCGCTTGATACGAGCACGTCGGACCTGCTCGGTCTCCCGGGCCTCGACGGCGTTGCGGCGTCTCATAGAACCCTCGATCGCGGAGTGGTACAGACCCCGGTCGAGGATTTCCCCCAGCGACCGGACCGGCGCGTCCGGCACTTTCGCGAGGTAGTCCGTCAGGTCGAACTTGAATTCCGCGTCGATCAGGCTCGTGCCCATCAGCATCTGATCGAGTCCCGGGATCGTCACGTCGATCGTCTCCGCGCCGAGCTTCTTCATCGACTCGAGCGCGCGGCGGACGATGGCGGCGCCCTCGTTGTCTTCCGGCGCGTCACCGAACATCGACGTGAGGACGCCGATGCGCGCTCCTTTGAGCGCGCCCTCGCGCAACTGGTCGCGGTACCCTGCCGGCCTGCGTCCCTCTCCCGCCTTCGTCGATTCGTCGGCGGCATCCGTGCCGACCGTTGCGTCGAGCAGCGTGGCAAGGTCGCCGACAGTGCGCGCCAACGGACCAGCGACGTCCTGCGAGTGCGACAACGGCACGACGCCAGCGCGGCTCGACAAGCCGAGCGTTGGACGGAGTCCCGCCAGCGAATTGTTGGCGGCAGGGATCCGGATCGATCCGCACGTGTCCGTCCCCAGCCCGGCAGCCGCGAAGTTCGCCGCAATTGCCGCGCCCGTGCCGCCGCTCGAGCCTCCCGGATTTCGCGCCGGATCGTAGGGATTGCGTGTCTGCCCGCCCAGCGAGCTGATCGTCGTGATCCCCGACGCGAGCTCGTGCAGATTCGTCTTTCCGAGGATCACCGCACCAGCCTCGCGGAGCCTGCGTACCTGGTAAGCATCCTGTGGGGGTGTGAGCGCCGCCAGCGCGAGCGATCCCGCCGTCGTCGGCAGCCCCACCATGTCGAAGTTGTCCTTCACGAGGACGGGTATCCCGTGAAGAGGACCGCGAGGACCTCGTGTCGCGCGCTCGCGATCCAGAGCCGTGGCTTCGTCGCGGGCGCGCGAATTGATCGAGATCACCGCGTTGATCGCCGGGCCTTTGCGGTCGTACGCCTCGATCCTCGCGAGATAGATCTCGACGAGATCCACGGAGTTGATCGTCTTCGCCTGCAACGCTGCCTGAAGATCGGCGATGGATTTCTCCATGACGTCGAAGCGGTCGCCAGGCCACTCGGTCCGAGGTGGTGTCTTTTGTCGAAGCTCGGCACCGGCCGTCAACATGAGGATGCCTGCGGATACGAGCGCGGCGCGGGCACGAAAGCGTGAGTTCATGGGCTGCACGATACAGCAAAAGGGTCACACGATCGCCAAGACTAGATCCGCTGGAAGTTCTTCTCGATCTCGCGCCGAGACAGGCGAAGAACGACCGGCCGGCCGTGGGGACAGACGCTGGAGTACGCGGTGCGTCGAAGCTCCTCGAGGATGTAGCGCATCTTCTCGAGCGTCAGGGGATAGTTGGCCTTGACCGCCGCATGGCACGCCATCGTCGCGGCGATCCGGCGGAGTCCGTCCTCGACTCGTGATCCGCGGTCGAGGCCTTCCAGATCTTCGGCGAGGGCACGGATCGCCGCCTCGCAGTCCGCCGGGTCGAGGATGGCGGGGACAGCCGACAGTCGCAGGCTGTCTCCGCCGAACTCTTCGATCTCGAGCCCGAACCGTTCGAGGGTTGCGGCATGCTGCGCGAGCGCCTGTCGCTGCGCGGGCGACATCTCGATCAGGATCGGCGTCAGCAGACGCTGGCTTTCGAGGCGGCCGCTCGTCAGGCGCTCCATGACCTGCTCGAACAAGACGCGCTCGTGCGCAACGTGCTGATCGATGATCGCGACGCCCTCGTCATCGATCGCGATGATGAACGTCTCCCGGAACTGGCCGAGCGGAATCATCGGACGGATGTCGTCAGGCCGGACAGCCCCAGATCTCGTTTCCGCGGGCAGGCCCGCCGTCTCGGGCAGGCCCCCGGTCCTCAGACCGGGGCCAGCCTGGAGGCCGCCCCCAACCTGCTGAATGTGCGAGAACACCCCCGGGATGCTCATCGCGCGTGGCTCGTCGGGGCCCGCGGCAACCGCCGTGAATTGCAGCTCGGGCGCCCGGCCCTGGCCGAGCGCCTCGCCGAGCGCGCGCCGCAGCACCTCGTGCACCAGCGACTGCTCGAGGAAGCGGACTTCGGCTTTGGTCGGATGCACGTTGACGTCGACGCGGTCCGGTGGAATCCGGACGAACAGGTGCACCTCCGGGCTGCGTTCCTTGATGGTCGCGACGCTGTACGCTTCGGAGATGGCGTGCGCGATCGTGCGGTCCTTGACGATCCGCCGGTTGACGAACACGTTCTGGGCTCCGCGCACCGGCCCTTGATCGCCGAGGGCGGCGACGTAGCCGTGGATGGTGAGCCCGCCGGCCTCCTTGCGGACCTCGACCAGGTCCGGACGTTCACCGAACAGCTGAAAAAAGCGGTCGCGCAGGCCGGGCGACGGCGGGCACTCGAGCAGCCGGCGGCCGCCGCTCGTCAGCGTGAACCCGACCTCCGGGTAGCCCAGCGCCATCTGCGTGACGAGTCGTGAGATCTGCGAGGCTTCGGCGGTATCGGATTTGAGAAACTTCCGGCGGGCCGGCAGATTGTAGAAGAGGTCCTCGACCTCGATGCAGGTGCCCTCCGGTGCCCCAACCTCTTTTTCCGACGAAACCGTCCCGCCGTTGACCCGGAGCTCGGTACCCGTGTCGCGTCCGCGCGCGCGGCTGCGTAAGGTGAAGTGCGAGACCGACGCGATGCTGGGGAGCGCCTCGCCCCGAAATCCCAGCGTGCGGATGGCGGCGAGGTCGTCGGGACCGGCGATCTTGCTCGTCGCGTGCCGCTCGATCGCCAGCCGCGCGTCCTCCGGTTCCATGCCCTCCCCATCGTCCTCGACCCGAATCCGCTTCTTGCCGCCCAGCTCGATCGCGATCGCCACTCGCCGCGCGCCCGCGTCGAGCGCGTTCTCGACGAGCTCCTTGACGACCGACGCCGGGCGCTCGACGACTTCGCCTGCGGCTATCTGGTTGGCAAGGTGAAGCGGAAGGCGATGGATCCGTGGCATGTCACAACCAGCCGCGGCGCTTGAAGGCCCAGAGCATGATGGCGCTGATCACGAGCATCAACAGGGCGACGCCCCAGAACTGGGCGTGCGGACCGCCGGGCAGCTCCGGCAGGTCGATGTTCATGCCCCACATTCCAGTCAACACGGTCAGCGGCATGAAGATGGTGGCAATCACGGTGAGCACCTTCATGACGTTGTTCAACTGATTCGAGACGTTCGACAGGTTCGCTTCCAGGAGGCTCGTGAGGCGGTCCTGAAAATACAGCGCCTCGTCTGTCAGCTGCACCAGGTGGTCGTGCACGTCCCGCAGCCTGAACGACACCGTCTCGGAGATCTGCGAGAACTCGCGGCGCGCCAGCCTGCCGACGACGTCACGCTGCGGAAGCACCACGCGGCGCAGCGACGCCACGTCCTTTTTGAAGTCGAGAATGCGCTTGACGAGCGTCGGCGACGGTCGCTGGAACACATCCTTTTCCAGTCCATCGAGCCGCTCGGTCAGCTTGTCGACTTCAGGTCGGTAGTTGTCGACCATTGAATCGACGATTCGATGAAACAGCGCGGATGGCCCCTCGCCCAGGACGTATTGATTGCGGCCGCAGATGTCGATGATGCGACCGATCGATCGCGACATGGCGCTGTGAAACGTCACGAGGTACTGTTCGCCCAGAAAGAAATCCACTTCCTGCGTGCGAAACATGTGCTCGCGCGCCCTGAAATCGATCCCGTGGAGGATGACGTAGATGTACGCGCCGTACGACTCGACCTTCGGAAAGTGAATCTCGGCCAGCGCATCCTCGATCGCGAGCTCGTGGAAGTGGAACAGGTCCGCCAGCGACCTGGCTTCTTCGGGGGTCGGCTCGGTCAGGTCCACCCAGACCCACACACCACTTCCGGGCTTGAGCCAGGACGGGTCCACCTGATCGACCTTGCGGGTGGTCCCGTTCTCGTGCGCGTAGATCGTGATCAATCCCCGACCTTGACGTTGAGCGCGGCCTGCGCAGCCGCCAGACGTGCGACTGGAATCCGGTACGGCGACGCGCTGACGTAGTCGAGCCCTGCGCGCTCGAAGAAATGAATGGACGCCGGATCGCCGCCGTGCTCCCCGCAGATGCCGATCTTCAGGTCCGGGCGGGCCGCGCGCCCCTTCTCGACGCCCATCCTCACGAGCAGTCCGACGCCCACCGTATCGATCGTGGCGAACGGATCCTTGTCGAGGATCTTGCGATCCTGGTACACGGCGAGGAACTTGCCGATGTCGTCGCGCGAGAATCCGAATGTCAGCTGGGTCAGGTCGTTCGTGCCGAACGAGAAGAACTCGGCTTCCTGAGCGATCTCGTCGGCGGTCGTGGCGCCTCGCGGCACTTCAATCATCGTGCCGACGAGGTACTTGATCGTGATGCCCTGCTCCTTCATCACGTCGGCGGCCACGCGATCGACGACCGCTTTCTGATCGCGCAGCTCCTTCACGAGCCCGACCAGCGGGATCATGATTTCGGGCACGACCTTCACGCCCTCTTTGGCGAGCTGGCATGCCGCCTCGATGATCGCGCGCGCCTGCATCTCGGTGATCTCGGGATAGGTGATACCGAGCCGGACGCCGCGGTGACCCAGCATCGGGTTGAACTCGTGCAGCTGCTCGACACGGCGGAGCAGCGCCTTCTTTTCGTCCAGCTCTTTCCCTTTCGAGCCGGCGGCCTCCATGAGCGCAACCTCGACCATCAGATCCTCGCGCTTCGGCAGGAACTCGTGGAGCGGCGGATCGATCGTGCGGATCGTCACCGGCATTCCGTGCATGGCCTTGAAGACGCCGTAGAAATCGCCACGCTGCAGCGGAAGGAGCTCCGCCAGCGCTTTGCGGCGGTCTGCTTCGTTGTCCGCCAGAATCATCCGCTGGACGATCGGGAGTCTCCCCTCGCCGAAGAACATGTGCTCGGTGCGACAGAGCCCGATGCCGCGCGCGCCGAAGGCGTAGGCCGTTTCCGCCTGGTCGGGCTGGTCGGCGTTCGCCCGGATGCCCAGCCGCCGGTACTGGTCGGCCCACGAGAGCAGCTTTTCGAACCGGCGGTAGACGTCCGACTGCGCGGGTTTCATCTCGCCGGACACGACCTGCAGGATTTCACTCGGTTTGGTCGCGACCTGGCCGATCTTGACCTCACCGGTCAGCCCGTCGAACGAGACGTAGTCGCCCTCCTTGATCGTCTTGCCGTTCACCGTGAACTCCCGGCTGGCCTCCGAGATTTCGAGCGCGCCGGCGCCCACGATGGACGGCTTGCCCATCTGCCGCCCGACCACCGCGGCGTGCGACGTCATGCCGCCGGTGGCGGTCAGGATGCCCTGCGCGACGAACATGCCGTGGATGTCGTCCGGCACCGTCTCCTTCCGAACGAGGATCACCTTCTTCCCCTGCCGACTCCATTCAACCGCGTGGTCGGCCGTGAAGACCGCCTGCCCCGACGCGGCGCCCGGCGAGGCGGGGAGCCCCTTCGTGGCCACCGGCAGCCCCTTCCACGCCTTCGGGTCGAAGACCGGCGCCAGCAGCTGAGAGACGGACTCCGGATCCACCTGCAGGACGGCCTCCTTCTGCGTGATGAGCTTCTCGCCCACCATGTCCGTCGCGATGATGACCGCCGCATAGCCGGTCCGTTTGCCGTTACGCGTCTGGAGCATGAAAAGCCGCTCGTCCTGGATCGTGAACTCGAAGTCCTGGACGTCGCGATAGTGCTTCTCCAGCTTCGTCGTGATCTGCCGCAGCTGCTTGTATGCCGGCGGCATCACTTTTTCGAGCTCGCTGATCGGCTGCGGCGTGCGGATGCCGGCGACGACGTCCTCGCCCTGCGCGTTGACGAGGAACTCGCCGTAGAACTCCTTGGCGCCGGTCGCCGGGTTGCGCGTGAAGCCCACGCCCGTGGCCGATCGGTCGCCCGTATTGCCAAACACCATCATCTGGACGTTCACGGCCGTGCCGATCGCGTCGGGTATGTCGTAGATGCGCCGGTATTCAATCGCGCGCGGGTTGTGCCAGGAGCGGAACACCGCGTCCCGCGCCCCGCGCAGCTGCTCGAGCGGATCCTGCGGGAAGTCGCGGCCGCTCTTCGATCGGACGACGGCCTTGAAACGTTTCACGACCTCGCGCAGCGCTGACTCGTCGAGATCGGTGTCGCTCTTGGCTTTGCGCGCTTCCTTGACCCGCTCGAACTCGTGCTCGAACTCGGCCTTGGGGATCTCGAGCACGACGTTCCCGAACATCTGGATGAAACGGCGATAGCTGTCGAACGCGAAGCGGCCGTTGTCCGTACGAGACTTCAACCCGTCGACGGTGCGATCGTTCATACCCAGGTTGAGGATCGTGTCCATCATCCCCGGCATCGAGAACTTGGCGCCGGACCGGACCGAGACGAGCAGCGGATTTGCGACGTCGCCGAGCTTCGCTCGGGCTGCCTGCTCCAGCTTCGACAGCATCTCGACCATCTGCGCGATCGACCGCCGCCGGCGTCTTGCGGCCTTCCTTGTGGTACAGCGTGCACGCCTCGGTGGAAATCGTCAGCCCAGGCGGCACGGGGAGGCCGGCGTTCGTCATCTCGGCGAGCCCGGCTCCCTTGCCGCCCAGCAGGTCTTTCATCGTGCGGTTGCCATCCGCCTTGCCATTGCCGAAGAAGTAGACGTACTTTCGGCGCCCGGCGCGCTTTACGACGACCTTCGAGCGCTTTCTCCCTGCGAGTTTCTTTGCCATTACTCCGATTCACTCCGTCTGAGGAACGATTTCCGAAATGTCTGCGAGGCTGAGAATGAGATTCCGCAACTCGGCCATGAGCGTCAGCCGCGCGGTCCTCAACCGCTCGTCCTCCGCCATGACGAACACGTCCGTGAAGAACCGGTCGATGGACGGCCGCAGACCAGCGATTTCGACAAAAGCCTGACGGTAGTCGGCCGCTTCCGCGGCGCTCTGGACCCGAGGACGCCGCGCGTCGAGCTCTGCCAGCAGCGCGCGCTCGGCCGGTTCCGTCAGCGCCTGCCGCTCGAGCGCCGTGTCCTTCTTCAATTCGCGCGCGATGTTCTTCACGCGCTTGAAGAGTACCGCCAGCGCCAGGAAGTCCTCCGATCCACGCATGCGCTGAAGCGCGTCCGCGACGCGCCGCGCGCGCAGCGGCACGACGTCCCCGGATGAGGAAATGGCGCCGCGAACGATCTCGAGCGGCGTCCCTCGCTGCTCGAGGGCATAGTGGACGCGCTCCTGAGCGAACGCAATGAGCGCGGCACGGGCCGGGCCGTCGAGTGCCTGGCCGAATCCGCCGGCCGCCGCGTCGATGAGCGATCGGAGACCGATCTCGCGGTCGATCCCGGTCAGCTCCGGCAGGTCCATGAGAATCCGGACGATGCCGTGCATCTGCCGGCGGAGTCCGAATGGATCCCTCGAGCCGGTGGCTTTCTCCCCGGCGCTCGTCAGTCCGACCACGGTGTCCAGCTTGTCGGCCAGCGACACCGCGGCCCAGGATACCGCGGCCGCACCGAGCTGCGCTTTCGACGGGGGCGCGTCGGCTTCGACACCGGACGGCAGGTACTGATAGTAGATGGCCTTCCAGACCTGCTCGGGCTGGCCTTCCTCGCGGGCGTAGATGCCGCCCATCGTCCCCTGCAGCTCGGGGAACTCGAAAACCATGTCCGTGGTGAGGTCGGTCTTCGCGATCCTGGCCGCCCTGACGGCGGCGATCGCATCGTCCGGCGATCCGAACAGGTCGCGTGCGATCCACTCAGCCAGCTTCTCGATCCGGCCGGCCTTGGCGCGGTAGCTGCCCAGCTTCTTGTGGAACAGCACCGTGTCCAACCGTTCCAGCCGTGATTCGAGCGGCGTTTTCCGGTCCGATTCCCAGAAGAATCGCGCGTCACGCAGCCGCGCGGCGACGACGCGCTCCGCATTCTTGGCGATGACGCGCTCGTCAGGGGGCTGCGTGTTGACGACCGCCAGGAACGCTTCCTTGATCTGGCCCCGATCGTCCACGACCGGGAAGAAGTGCTGATGGTGCACGAGCGTGGTGGACAACACCTCTTCGGGCAGCACCAGAAACCCGTGATCGAAGAAACCGGCCACCACCGACGGATACTCGACGAGGTCGCTGACCTCCTCGAGGAGCGACGCCCGCTCCATCAGCTGCACGCGACCGCCCAGCCGTCGCGCGTGGATCTCCAGGTCCCGCGCAATCCGGTCGCGTCGGGTTTCGTGATCGAGCACGACGAAGTGCTCGGCCAGCTTCGCCTGATACTCGTCGAAGCTGCGCACCTTGATCGATCGGCCGGCGCGCCCGCTCGTCGCGAGAAATCTGTGTCCGTACGTCAGCGCGCCGGACTCCACATCCTGGACCTGCGGGCCGCTGGCGTCAGCCGATCGCGCGATGGTGAACGGGACGACGCGACCTCCGTAGAGGAACAGGAGCCAGCGAATCGGACGGCCGAACAGCAGCTCCCCGCGACCGTCATCCAGCTTCGCGTCCCAGTGCATCTGCTTGGGGAACGGCAGGTCGCGCAGCAGGCCCCCGAGAATATCCGGCAGCGTGTCAGCCGCGCTCCGCCCTCGCTGGCGTTTCTGATACGCGAGGTACTCGCCCTTCGGCGTCTGCACCCGGGTCAATTCCTCGAACGCGACGCCCTGCTTTCTGGCAAACCCGAGCGCCGCCTGACTCGGCTGCCCGTCGGGTCCGACCGAGGCCGAGACGGCCGGCCCGGTGATCGTCTCGTCCAGGTCTTCCTGACGCTCGGCAATGCGCGCGACGCGGGCCGTCAGCCGGCGCGGCGTGCTGAAGCTCTCGATCGGCGCGCCGGGCGCAATCCGGAATTCCTTCAGCCGGAACTCGAGCCGCTGGGCGAGCCGCCGCGTCAAGTCCGGCAGCCACGCCGCCGGCAGTTCTTCGACACCGATCTCGAGCAGCAGCTCTCTGTCCATCAACTCGTACGTCCCTCAGGCACGGCCGTCTCGGCCTCGTCCGTGCGTGCCGGTCCCTCGACCCAGGCCTTCGCAATCGCGAGCGCCAGCTGACGGACGCGGAGGATGTAGGCCATGCGCTCGGTGACGCCAATCCCGCCGCTGGCGTCGAGCAGGTTGAACATGTGCGAGCACTTCAGGCAGTAGTCGAGCGCGGGCAGGACGAGCCCGGATCGCAACAGCGTCTGCGACAGGAGGTAGTACTCGTCGAAGAGGTTACGGTGCAGCGCGTGGAGGTCGGCGGCCGGCATGTCGATCTGGCCGAACGCATACTTCGACTGCTCCACTTCGTCGCGATGCCGGACGGCGCCATACGTGACGCCGGGCCCCCACTCGACGTCGAACACGTTGTCGACGTCCTGCAGCGCCATCGACATGCGCTCCAGCCCGTAGGTCAGCTCCACGGTGATGGGTGCGAGGTCGATCCCCCCGGCCTGCTGGAAGTAGGTGAACTGCGTGATCTCCTGGCCGTCGAAGAGCACCTGCCAGCCAATGCCCCACGCTCCCAGCGTCGGCGACTCCCAGTTGTCCTCCTCGAAGCGGATGTCGTGCATCCGCAGATCGATGCCGCAGGCTTCGAGACTCTGGAGGTAGAGCTGCTGGATGTCGTCAGGCGCCGGCTTCAGAATGACCTGGAACTGGTGATGCTTGAACAGGCGGTTGGGGTTCTCGCCAAAACGGCCGTCGGCCGGCCGGCGCGACGGCTGGACGTATGCGACGCTCCACGGCGCGGGTCCGAGCACTCGAAGAAACGTCTCGGGATGCATCGTTCCGGCGCCCATCTCGATGTCGAGCGGCTGCTGCAGAAGGCATCCACGCGAAACCCAGAACTCGGACAGCTTGAAGATTACTTGTTGCAGTGTGACCATTCGCAAACGACGTGACCTATCGCGCCTGACGCATCTCGCGCAGGACCCGTGTGGACTTCAGCTCCTTCTCCAGGTGCAGGTGCATCAGCCGCCGGTGAACGGTCTCGAGCTCGCGCGACGCCCGCGGCTGCAGCCCCAGCGTCTCGAGCCGATCCGGACCGACGGATCCGGCGGACGACAGAAACCGCATGGCACCCGTCGAGAGCACCGTCCCGCTTTCGGTCGGCGAGCACCGGCGGCAGACCAGCGTATGCTCGCGCGCCGGCATGGCTGCGCCCTGCGCCAGCGAGGCGCCGCAGCCGGCGCACGCGAGCGCGGGGTACACACCCTGCAGCCGCAGGAGCCAATACTCGAAATACCGCGCAAGCGGCTCGACCGGAGCGCCGCACGCGATCGCCTCGACGATGGACGCGCCCAGTCTGAACAGCCGCTCGTCGGCATGCGCCTCGGGCGCCCACTCGTCGATCAGCTCGGCAAAGTACCCGACGTGCCCGAGCGCCGTCCGCCGTCGATGCCGCGAGCGGCGAACGCACGGGTTCGACGTAGTTGAGCCTGACCAGATCCCGGTGCTCGCGCTCGTAATACGCGACCTCACCGCGCGTCATGGGCTCGAGCGCGCCCATGTATCTCGACCGCGGCCGTCGCGCGCCCTTCGCCACGCCGCGCTTCTTCCCCCGGTCTCGTGTCAGGAACACGACAATCCGGTCGGCCTCTCCCAGCTTGTACGTGCGCAGGATGAGTGCGTCGGATTTGTAAACGGGCATGACCGGCTCAGGGCTCAGGGTTCAAGGCACACATTCTACCCTGTCACCCGCAGATACTTGATGAACAACGCGCCCAGGCCCAGGAACGACAGGAAGCCGAACACGTCGGTCAGCGTCGTGATGAACACCGAGGAGGCCAGCGCCGGATCGATCTTGAGCGCTCGCAGCGACAGCGGAATGAGCGTGCCGGCGACGGCGGCGACGAACATGTTGATGATCATCGCCATCCCGAGGATCACGCCGAGCCACGGCGTTCCCTGAATCAGCCACACGACTCCGGCGCCGATCACGCCGCACGCCAGACCGTTGCCGAGTCCGACAGCAGCCTCCTTCAGCAGGGCCTTGCGGCTGTTGGTCCAGGTCAGCTCGCCGAGAGCGATGCCGCGCACGATGACCGCCAGCGTCTGCGTGGCCGCGTTGCCGCCCATGCCCGGCGACGACCGGCATGAACACCGCGAGCGACGTCACCACGCCGATCGTGCCTTCGAAGAACTTGACGACGGCGGCCGCGACGAACGCCGTGGCCAGATTCACGATGAGCCACGGCAGCCGCTTCCGGAGCGATTCGGTCGCCGGCGTGAACACGCGATCGTCGCTGGCGACACCCGCGAGCCGGTACACGTCCTCCGTCGCCTCGTCCTTGATGACGTCAATCACGTCGTCGACCGTGATGACGCCCGCCAGCTTGTTCTCTTCGTCGACGACCGGAATGGCGAGCAGGTTGTACGAGGCCACCATGCGCGCCACTTCTTCCTGGTAGGTGTCGACGCGGACGCTGATGACGTCGGTCGTCATGATGCGCTTGAGCGGGGTCGGCGGCGGCACGAGGAGCAGCCGGCGCAGCGAGACGACGCCGACCAGGTGGCGGCGGATGTCGATGACGTAGAGATAGAAGACCATCTCGACGTCACGGGATTCCTGAAGCGCCGTGATCGACTCGGACGCCGTCATGTCCTCCGAAAGCGCGAAGACCTTCGGATTCATGATGCGGCCGGCGGTCTTCTCCGGGTACTCGAGCAGCTCGCCGACATCGGTGCCCGCCGGCTTCTTCTGCATCAACTCGAGCACGGCGCCGGACAGCTCTTCGGGCAGGTAATCGATGATCGCGGCGACGTCGTCGGACGGCAGCTCCTGGGCCAGCTTGACGATCTCTTCCGCCGATCGCCCTGCCAGGAGCGCGGCCCCGGCCTCGGGCCCCAGCTCGCTGAGCGCCTCCATCGCGAGCTTGCTATTGCGTTCGACGAGGAGCGAGAACGCCGACAGGCGGTCTTTTTCCGGGAGCTCGGTGAACAGCTGCGCGAGGTCGGCCGGGTACTGCTTCTGAAGCAGGTTGACCAGGTTGGCGGTCGCCCCCATGCGAAGCAGGCGCTTCACGGAGTCGAGCACGACATCGAGCTTGCGCTGAGCCATGAGAACTGCCCAATGTAACACGACATGGCGGGGTCATGACACTGACAGGTTCAATGGGCTCAACAGGTTCAGGAGGTTCAAAGGTTCAGGGAGGTTCAGGGGTTCAGGGAGGTTCAAAAGGAGGTTCCCTCTCATAACCTGCCGACTCAAAGTGCGAGCGAGCAGAGCAAGCGAGCCACGCGAACGGAGCGCGCCGACGAAGCGGCGCGCGAGTGAGTGTGTGGGGGAGTCCGAGGGGCGAAGCCTCTCGGAAAAGAAACGTGGACGGCCGCGGCGAGGGAGAAGGCTCGCCGCGGCCGGCTCACGCGGGCGACGTGTCGCGTTGTTACTGCGGCACGACCCCACCACCCCTGCCGCCGCGGCCGCCACCACCACGACCTTCCTGGATCGTGTAGTCCGCGGGGACTTCGAACAGGGACCGGTCCGGCTCGGCGCGAACGATGTTCGTCAGCCGGTAGCTCGTTTCGCCGCTCCGCGGATCGCTGTGCTTCGTGGCGACCAGGAGCCCCAGTTCGGATGAGAGCCACTGTTCCGACACCACTCGGATCTCGCGGTCGTTGCCAACCGTGCCCGCAGGAATAACGGTCGTGGTGCGGGTGCCGTCGGCCATGACGCCCTCGACCATCCGCTGGCCGAGCTCTTCTTCGTCGTGTTCGCGGGCCCCTGGGCCGTCCGCTCCTGGATGGCGCGCACCGGGCCGGACGCCGCGGCCGGCCGCTCGCTGGGAAGCGGGACCGGACCCGTGGGGGTGACAACCGTCCCACCAGGAGTCCCCGGCCCCCCGACTCTCGCGCCGCCGCCGCCACCACCCCTGGCGCCGGCCGGCGCCACCATTGAGGGCATCGCCATGATGCCTGGCACCTTGTAGGCCGTGCGGCTCTCGGGATCGAGCGTGAAGCTCGTGCCCGCGACCGGATCGACGATCGTGATGCTGAGCGTTTCCTTGCCGTCAGCGGACGTATTCGTCTGCTCGCGCCGCGTGCGCCCGTCGCTGTCGCGGTAGACCTTCGTGACCGATCGCCTGGCGATGCGATTGCCGTCGCCCAGCGTCTGCTGGAACTCGGTCACCGATTCGGCCGCGTAGGGCGCGCCCTTGGTCACACGCGACTCGACCGCGACACGGCTCAACGGTGTGACTGCCGCCTGTCGTTCGATCTCCGCGCGCGCGCCTTCGGTGATTAGCGTCCACTCCTGGACCCGAACCTGATCCTGAGCCTGCGGCGCAACCACTGCCGCCGACGCCAGCGCAATAACCAACAACTTCTGCTTCATCGTCTGCTCCTTCACCACTCACTCCGATTGGTGCCAACAGCAACAGTTCTGATTAGTCGAATCGCCCGCGGCACACCATCCTGGCCGACGAGCAGATCGGCCCGGACAGGTCGGTTTACGGCATCGGGCAGAATATCGACGCCATACACGGGCAACGACGTCACCGGGATCTCCACGCGCACGATCTGTCCGCTCTCGAACGCTGGCAGCCCCGCCGCCGCCGGGATCTGCACGAAACCTGTGGGATGGAGGACACGAGATGTTCGGGCGTCCGATCCACGTCGGTTTGCTGCCGTCCTTCCCGTCGTCGCGGGAGGCCTCGCGATCGCTGGCGTTTTCGTTGCCGTTGGTGTCGGCTCCTCTTGCGGTGCGACGACCGGCGGAACGCGGTTGTCCGAAATCGTCTGCCGCACGGCCTCCTTTGGCGCGTTCGCCAGACGCCAGGCCGCAATCGCTCCGACGCCGATCGCGATCGCTGCCGCAACCTTCAGCCATCCGCGCGAGGCCCCGCTCGACGTCGACGCTCGCGCTGCCGCCTGCGACACATCGAATTCGTCCATCAGCCGCTGCTGCAGTGCGGCTGACGGTGCGGCGCCGGCCGTGCTCGCCAGCAACGCCCGCAGCCCGCCGCTCAGCGCCTGCTCTCGCTCGAACCGCGCCGCGCATGCCGCGCAGTGCTCGACGTGCGCGCGGATCGCGGCTGCCGTCCCCTCGCCGACTTCCATGCCGCGCGCGAGATCGACAATCGCCTCGTTCAACGTGTGACAGCTCATGCGAAGCACCTGCCGCCGCGACCAGCCTGCGGCTGAACCTTGACACCATCTTCCGACTTCATGCGCTCGACTGCCGTCAGCTTGAGCGCCAGGAGTGCGCGTCCCCGGTGAAGGCGGGACCGGATGGTCCCGATCGCGCATCCCAGCGCAGCCGCGGCATCGGCGTACGTCGCTTCCTGCAGATCACAAAGAACGACCGCCTCGCGATATCTGAGCGGCAACGTGATGACTGCCTGACGCAACGCCTCGATCCGCTCAATCCTCGTGAGATCGCCCAGGGGATCGATGTCGTCTGCCGCGACATCTTCAATGCCCGAGTCGTCATCACCGGGTGCGCCCAGCGACTGGAGCGGCCGCTCCCGCTCGAGCCATCGCCGCACGTGATTCCTGGCGATCCCGCACAGCCAGGCCGCAACATCCGCGCGCGTCGGATCGTATCGGCCTGCGTCGCGCATCACTGCGACGAAGACTTCCTGGGTGATGTCTTCCGCTGCAGACGGCGACGCCGTCATGTGCAGCGCGAACCGGAAGACCGTGCCGTGCCGGCGCTGAAACAGCGCGCCGAACGCCTCGCGGTCCCCTCCCGCCACGCGAGCCAGCAGCTCCTGATCCGATGTCCGAACGTCGAGGGGGCCGCGCAGCATGGATTGTCGGTTTCGACGCCGACTACCCGTATTCGGCTGCGCGTCAGGGAAAGTTCCGAAATGTGACGCCTGGGGCCAGTAACGCGTCATCGCGGGGGCTTTCGGCGGGCCTTCCGGCTTTTGGGCAGGCCGAGCGCGTCGAGCACGCGTTCGTTGTTGCGCCAGTCGGGGTTCACCTTCACACGCAGATCGAGGAAGACCCTCGTGTCGAATAAACGCTCGAGATCGTGACGCGCATCGGTCCCGATCCGCTTGATCATCTCACCCCCGCGCCCGATGACGATCGGCTTTTGTGACTCCTGTTCGACGTAGATCGTGCAGTAGAGCTTCAACAGCTCGTCGCGCTCGGATTCGTCGAACTGGTCCACGGCCACGGCGGTCGAAAACGGTAACTCCGCGTGCGTATGCTGCAGCACCTTCTCCCGCACGATCTCCGCCGCCAGCACGCGCTCGGGTTGATCCGTCAGGTAGTCGTCAGGGTAGATCGGATTCGCCTGCGGCATGTGATCGAGCAATACCCGCTCGAGACGGTCGACGCCGTCCCCTGTCGCCGCCGAGACAGGGACGATCGCAGCGAAGCGATACCATTTCTGTGCACGCTCCATCAGCGGCAGGAGCGTCGGTTTGGAGACCAGGTCGATCTTGTTGAGGACCAGCACGACAGGCGCCGTGACCCTCTGAAGCAGCCCGGACACGTACTCGTCACCGCGTCCCGGTCGGCTCGATGCGTCGAACAACAGCGTGACGACATCTACTTCCCGCAGCGTCTCGACGGCGGCATCGACCATGCGGACGTTGAGCCGGTGCAACGGCCTGTGAATTCCGGGAGTATCGACGAACACGATCTGCCCGTCGTCATAGTTCTTCACGCCGACGATGCGGTTGCGCGTGGTCTGCGGCTTGTCGGACACGATCGCGATCTTGGTGCCGACGATGAGGTTGAGGAGGGTGGACTTGCCGGCGTTCGGACGTCCGATGAGCGACGCGAACCCGGCGCGCGCCATTGCCGGCGCGTCAGCGGCTCTCCACCGGCGTCTGGGCGCGGCGGAATCGGACCTTGTGGATGCGGCGGCGGTCGGCCTCGAGGACCTCCACCTGCAGGCCGTCGAGCTCGAAGTTCTCACCCACGGCCGGCACGCGGCCGACCCGCGTCAGGATGTACCCGCCGACCGTCTCGAACCCCTGGGGCTCGATCTCGACGTCGAGCCTGTCGCGGAATTCGTCGATGCTCACCTTGGCGCTGAACACCCACGAGCCGTTCCCCTCGTCGATGACGGGCTCCATCTCGACGTCGTACTCGTCGCGAATCTCGCCGACGATCTGTTCGAGAAGATCCTCCAGCGTCACGAGCCCGGCCGTGCCGCCGTACTCGTCGACCACAATCGCCATCTGGACCTGCTTGCGCTGAAACTCCTTCAACAGTTCCGGCACGCGCTTGGTTTCGGGGACGAACGTAACCGGCCGGATGAACCCGGCGATGGAGCGCCCGCCGACCTCATCGTCTGCCAGCAGCATCACATCCTTGAGGAAGACAACGCCCAGGATGTTGTCGAGGTTATCCTTGAACACCGGGATCCGCGAATACTCCTGATCGCGGAAGAGCGCGCGCAGCTGCTCGACGTCGGCGTCGGCCGGAATGGCGACGATGTCGGGACGCGGCGTCATGACCTCGCGCACGAGCGTCCCGCCGAAATCCACGATCGACTGGAGCAGGCGGCGTTCGTCGCGCTCGATCAATCCCTGCTCTTCGCCAGCCTCGAGGTAGGCGTGCGCGACCTCGCCGGGCTCCTCTTCCGCGCCGTTGGCGGCGACGGGGTTCTCGCGGTCGCGCCGGCTCTCGATGATGAGCCGGACCAGGGTGCCTGTCAGCGGATGCAGGAACCGCGCGGCAAAGTCGAAGGGCGGCAGCAGGATCTCCAGCGCCTTCTCGGGATTCCGCCGGACGATGAGCAGCGGCAGCACGTGCTCGAACAGCAGGATGAACACTGCGACGAACAGCAGCAGCATCCCGATCGAGGAAAAGCCCTCCGCGCCGGTGATGACCGCAAAAACGACGGTCGCGAGCGAGAAGATCAGGCCGAGCATCAGCCGGGCCGGGACGAACAGCAGGATGGGATCGTCGAGGTAGAACCCGAGGCGATCGTCGCGGCCGCCGCGCTCGACCATCAGGCGGAGCGAGAGCCGCATGAGCGCGCTGAACGCGGTCTCGATCGTGCCGACGTAGATCGCGGCCAGCGCGAGGAGGATCAGCAGCGCAATCATGCTCGTGCCCGGCGGCCGCGCGGGACGCCCGGCCGCGCGCTCGATCAGACTCGACCCGAGCCCGCCCTTCCGACGCAGCCGTGCTTCGAGGCGAAGCATGCGGCCATCATCGTCGGAATCGTGGTGATCGTAGCCCAGAAGGTGCAGCAACCCATGGAGCGCAAGCACCCGAAGCTCGGATTGAAGCGAATGCCCGGCCTCGCGCGCCTGACGCCGCGCCACGCCTGTGGCGATGACGATGTCGCCGAGCGGAGATCCCTCCGGCGTAGCGCTGACGCGGAACTGACGTTCCGCGCTCTTCTGACGCGCCGTTCGCCGAAAACGACAAGACGTCCGTCGGTCGATTCTGCCGGCGGTAGCGATGGTTCAACGCGCGCATGCGCGCGTCGCTCACCAGCGCCACGCCGACCAGGCCGCGCGCGCGGCTCGGCGCAATCGACGTCAGCCAGCCGGCCAGGCCGCCGTCAGCCAGCGGACGGCCCGCGCCGTCCGTGACCGTGACCCGCAGGCGCCTACTGTCGGGATCCACCGTACGACTCGTAAGCCTTGACGATCTGCTGCACGAGCTGATGACGCACGACGTCCCGCTCGTCGAAGTGAACGAACGCGATCCCTTCGATGCTGCCCACGATCTTCATCGCTTCCACGAGTCCAGAGGTCCGCCCCGTGGGCAGATCGATCTGGGTGATGTCGCCGGTAATGACCGCCTTCGATCCGAATCCGAGCCGCGTCAGGAACATCTTCATCTGCTCGGACGTCGTGTTCTGCGCTTCATCCAGGATGACGAACGCGTCGTTGAGCGTGCGGCCGCGCATGAACGCAATCGGGGCCACCTCGATCGTGCCGCGCTCGAGCATCCGCTCGACCCGCTCGAGATCGATCATGTCGTAGAGCGCATCGTACAGCGGACGCAGATACGGGTTGACCTTCTCCTGGAGATCGCCCGGCAGGAACCCGAGCTTCTCCCCCGCCTCCACGGCAGGCCGCGCCAGAATAATACGGCTGATGCGCTTCGCGAGCAGATAGGAAACCGCCTGCGCCATCGCCAGATACGTCTTGCCGGTACCCGGCGGGCCCGATCCCGAAGACGATGTCGTGCTTCTCGATGGCGTCCAGGTATCTGCGCTGATTGACGCTCTTGGGGAGCACCTGCCGCTTCCCGGACGGCCGCGAGCCGCGCAGGAAGTACTCGGCAAGCTCGACCTGGTCGTCCTGCGCCATGAGCTGCGCCGCCGTGCGCACGTCGCCCTTGGCCAGCTTGTATCCGCTGCGGATCAACCCCGCCAGCTGATCCAGCACGCGCTCGGCCCGGCCAACGTCGCCCGATTCACCCTCGAGGATGACCTCGTGCCCGTTGGTGCGGATGCGAACGTTGAACTGGTTTTCGAGCTGCTTGAGGTTTTCGTCGTAGTTCCCGAACAGGGATTCGACCCCCTCATCCGGGATGGTGACCTTTCGAAGGACGGTGGCGGAGGGTATAGCTGTAACTCCTTGAAAAACAAGCGGATTATGCCCTATTTTACCATACCCGCGTGACGCGGGTGTTAACTGGGCTCTAGGCTCTGGGCTCCAGGCTCTAGGCACTGGACAAGTGCTTTTGCCGAAGCCCAGAGCCTGAAGTCCAGAGCCTAACTCAACTCCGTGCGCAGCTTGAGCTCCTTCAGCTGCTTCGCGCTCACGGTGGACGGCGCCCCCGCCATGAGGTCCATCGCCTGCGCCGTCTTGGGGAACGCAATCACGTCCCGGATCGAGGGCTCGCCGCAGAGGATCGCGACGATGCGATCGAGACCCAGCGCGATGCCCCCGTGCGGCGGCGTGCCGAACTCGAGCGCTTCGAGAAAGAATCCGAACCGCAGCTTCGCTTCCTCATCCGAGATCTGCAGCAGCTTGAAGATGAGGCGCTGGAGCGCCTGGTCGTGGATTCGGATGCTTCCCCCGGCGATCTCGCTGCCGTTCAGCACGAGATCGTAGGCACGGGCCCGCGCGCGGCCCGGATCGGTCTCGAGCAGGCCTGCGTCGCTCTCAAGAGGCGAGGTGAACGGGTGGTGCATGAACTCGTAGCGCTTCTCGTCCTCGATCCACTCGAACATCGGAAAGTCCACGACCCACAGGAACGCATACTTCTTCGGATCGAGGAGATTCTCCTTCCGTGCAACGTGCAGCCGGAGCTGCCCGAGCAGCCTCGAGGTGGGATCGTGCTTGCCGGCCGCCATCAGGAGCAGGTCCGGAGGTCCGGCCGAGGCGAGCTCGAGCGCGCGGCGAATCGCGCCTTCGCCGGCGGCCTTCAGCGCGGAGCTCTGCACGGTCCCCTCGGGCGCTCGTGCCCACACCAGTCCGCTCGATCCCAGCTGCTTTGCCTGTTCGACGAGCTCGCCCAGCTCGCGGCGCGAATAGCGGGCCGCGCCCGGAACGACGAACCCGCGCACTGCCCCGCCGGCGTCCAGCGCGTCCCGGAACAACGAGAACTCGGACGTGCGAAACGCCTCGGAGACGTCGCGAATCTCCATGCCGAATCGGAGGTCCGGCTTGTCGGACCCGTACTTCGCGATCGCTTCCGCATACGGCATCCGGAGGAACGGCCGCGTTGCCTGATGGCCCACGAGCGCCATCAGCCTGACCATCAACGGCTCGATGACGGAGAACACCAGGTTCTCGGTGGCAAACGAGATCTCGACGTCGATCTGCGTGAACTCGGGCTGGCGATCCGCTCGCAGATCCTCGTCGCGGAAGCACTTGACGATCTGAAAGTACCGATCCATCCCCGAGATCATCAGGATCTGCTTGAAGATCTGCGGCGACTGCGGGAGCGCGTAGAACTGCCCGGGATGTACGCGGCTCGGCACGAGGTAGTCGCGCGCGCCCTCCGGCGTCGACTTCGTCAGGAGCGGCGTCTCGATTTCGAGGAAGCCCTCCTCGTCGAAGAACTTCCGCGTCTCCATGGTCACGCGGTGTCGCAGCGCGATGTTGTGCTGCATCCGCGCCCGGCGCAGGTCGAGGTAGCGGTATCTCAGACGCGTGTCCTCGGACACCACCGAGTCGTCGGCAATCGCAAACGGCGGCGTCCTGGCGTCGTTGAGCAGGCGCACCTCGTGCGCGGCCACTTCGATCTCGCCGGTCCTGACCTTGGTGTTGACCGTCTCGGGCGATCGGCGCTCGACGCTGCCGAGCGCCGCGATGACGAACTCGGCCCGCAGGCGCTGAGCGGCCGCGAGGAGCGCGTCATTGTCGCGAACGACGACCTGCGTGATGCCGTGGCGATCGCGGATGTCGATGAACACGAGCGATCCCAGATCGCGGATCCGATGCACCCAGCCAAGCAGCACGACATCGGTGCCGACATCGGCGGCGGTGAGCGCGCCGCACGTGTGCGTGCGCGCGAGAGTTCCCAGCGGTTGAGTCATAGTGGTTGCGTGTCGGCGGCCGGCGCCTCGCTCGGCCGGAACCAGGCCGTCACCTCTCCCCGGTCGACGCTCGTCTGCTCGCCGGTCCCCATGTTCTTGATCGTGACGCGGCCGGCCGCACGTTCGTCGCTGCCGACGACGGTCACATACGGGATGCCTTTGCCGGACGCATATTTGAACTGCTTGCCCAGCTTGTCGGGCTCCGGGTACACCTCGACCGACACGCCGGCCTTGCGCAGCTCCGTCGCCAGCTCCAGGGCATCCTCGACAGGTTCGCCCTCGAACAACGTCACCAGCACCATCGCGCCGCTGCTCTGCAGGTCAGCCGGGAACATCCCCCGTTCGGTCATGACGACGAGAATCCGCTCGAGCCCGAGCGAAAACCCGCACGCCGGGATGTCCTCGCCCAGGAACATGCCGATCAACCCGTCGTAGCGTCCGCCGCCACCAAGGCTCCCGGCAAGGTCGGGCACGTTGACTTCCATGATCGCGCCTGTGTAGTACGAGAGACCACGCGCCAGGCTCGGCGTGAGCGCGACGTGGTTGCGTGCGCTGGTGGCGTCGCACAGGCTCAGGATCTGCCGCAACTCGGCCACCGCGGCTTCGCCGGCCGGATGTCCGGCCACGTGCTGCGCGGCCCGCTCCAATCGCCGGGCGTTCAGCCGCTCCAGATCGGACCACCCGTCCGCCCCCGCATCGTCGTACGCGTTCAGCAGGCCCTCGATCGCGGCGCGGGCCACTCCGCGCTTCTCCAGGTCGGCCGCGACGCCCTCCCGGCCGATCTTGTCCATCTTGTCGATCGCCACCAGCGCCTGATCGTGCAGCGCCGCGGGGACGCCAAGGGTGTCGAGCGTGCCGAGCAACAGCCCCCGGTGGTTCAGCCGCACCACGAAGTCCGAGAACCCGAGGGCCAGGAACACGTCGCTGACCGCTGAGCACAGTTCCGCCTCGACGACCATCGATCGTGATCCGATCGCGTCGACGTCACACTGATAGAATTCGCGAAACCTGCCGCGCGCCGGCCGATCGGCCCGCCACACGGGCTGAATCTGGTAGCGCTTGAAGAACCGCGGCAACTTGCCTCGATGCTCGGCGACGACTCTTGCCAGCGGCACCGTCAGGTCGTAGCGGAGCGCGAGATCGGTTTCACCGGAGCCTTCGTGTTCACCCCGCCGAAGGACCTTGAAAATGAGCTTCGCGCCCTCGTCGCCGTACTTCCCCGTCAACGTCTCGATGTTCTCGAGCGCCGGCGTCTCGAGCGGCTCGAAACCGTAGCGCTGATACACCTGCTCGATGTTGACGATCACGTGGTTGCGTCGCCGCACGTCGTCTGGCAGGAAGTCGCGCATGCCCCGTGCGGGGCGCGTCTCGGCCGGCATGAAGGATCTATTCTATGATGAGCGAATGTCCCGAGCAGAAACAGCGGATTCGGGGGCTCGTCTCGCCCCGCTGCTGCTGTTGTTCTTCCTGTCAGGCGCGAGCGCGCTGGTCTATCAGGTGCTCTGGATGCGACTGCTCGCGCTGGTGTTCGGCGTGACGGTTCACGCGGCGAGCACGGTGCTCGCGGCATTCATGGCCGGTCTGGCGCTCGGGAGTGTCGCCGCCGGCCGGCTCGCCGACCGCGTCCGGCGACCGCTCGTCGTCTTCGCCGCCGCCGAGGCGCTCATCGCGGTCGCGGCGCTCGCCACGACGTCCGCGCTCGGTGGCGTCGAAGCCTTCTACGTCTGGCTCCACTCATTCCTCGGCGACGTGCCGATCGTTCTCGGCCTCGCGCGGTTCGTGCTCTCCTTTGCGGTGCTCGTCGTGCCGGCGACGCTGATGGGCGCTACGCTCCCGCTGGTCGTGAAGTCGACGCTCGGCCGGGGCAGGATCCTGGGCCGCCAGGTCAGCCTCCTCTACGCGACGAACACCGCTGGCGCTATCGTCGGAGCGCTCGTCGCCGGGATCTGGATGGTGCCGCAGCTGGGGATCTGGTGGGCGTTTCGCCTGGGCGCGCTGACCAACCTGATCGTCGCCGCCGGCGCGCTCGCTCTGGCGCACTTCTCCGCGACTGACTCGTTCGCCGTTTCCTCTCCGTCCGAAACTGATCGCACGACAACGGATGCCGAAGGCGCGACGGCGGCGCAGGGCTTCAGTCCCGCCGTCGATCCGGCGGTGCGGCGGCTGGTCATGCTGACCTTCGCCGTGTCCGGCTTTGCGTCGTTCGCGCTCGAGATCATCTGGTTCCGCATGCTCGTGGTGCTGTTGCGGCCGACGACCTACGCGTTCACCGTGATGCTGGCGACGGTGCTCGCGGGAATTGCCGCGGGCAGCTGGCTGTCGTCGGCATTCACCAGGAAGCCCCGAGCGAACGCCCTGGCGGCTCTCGCGATCCTGGAACTGCTGCTGGCGGTCACCGCGCTGGAATCGATGTTCATGATCGGGCGCGTCGCCGCGGTGAGCGCCTGGGCGAATCCGCTGTTCACGGGCGGACGGCTCGACTACCTGGGACCACTGGCGGTGACGTCGATGGTGGCCATCTTCCCCGCGGCCGTGCTCATGGGGATGGCTTTTCCGATCGGCATTGCCATCTGGACCGCGGACGTCGGGCATGCGCAGGCCGGCGAACGCATCGGCACGATCTACGCGATCAACGTGGCCGGTGCGGTCGCAGGGTCTCTGCTGACGGGATTCCTGCTGCTGCCGGCGATTGGCAGCCGCTCGAGCCTCGTGCTGATCTCGGCGCTCGTGCTGATCACCGGGATGCTGCTGCTCGCCCGTCTCCGTCGCAGCCCCGGCGTACTCGCTCTCGGCGCGATCGCGTCGATCGCATTTGTGTTCATCGCGTGGCGAACGCCCGACCCGGTGATGCGGCTGCTCCACTCACGATATCCCGGCGAGCTGCCGGTCTGGCGTCAGGAAGACGGTCACGCGACGGTGACCATCCTGAGGCGCGACTCACGGTTCGCGCCGCAGCCCGTCCGGAAGCTCTACATCAACGGCATGCACCAGGCCAGCGACGAACCGGGCATGGTCGCCTATCACCGCATCATCGGCACGCTGCCGCTGGCCATTCATCCGGATCCACGCAACGCGCTCGTGATCGGCGTCGGCGGCGGCGCGACTGCCGGAGCGGTCAGCGCGTTCGGCGATCATGTCGCGGTTGACGTCGTCGAGCTCTCGCCGGCGGTGGTGGCAGCCGCGCGCCAGTTCCACGACATCAACCAGAATCTTCTGCAGCGCCCGAACGTCCACCTGCGTGTGGACGACGGGCGGAACTACATGCTGCTGACGTCGGAGCGGTACGACGTCGTCACGGCCGACGTGATCCTGCCGATTCATGCGGGCGCCGGCAACCTGTATTCAAAGGAGTACTACCAGCTGATGCGCCACGTGCTGCGCAATCGTGGCGTCGCGCTGCAATGGATCGGAAGCCAGACGGTCACGGAATACAAGATGATCATGCGGACGTTCCTCTCGGTCTTTCCGCACACGACACTCTGGCAGGGCGGCACGCTGATGATCGGCGCCACGCGGCCGCTGGTGCTCGAGGAAGAGGCGTTTCTCCGCAAGCAGGCGGAGCCTGCGAACCGCCAGGCGCTCGACGCGATGGGCCTGACCAGCTTCGAGGCGCTGTTGTCGCGCTATACGGCGGGCCCGGCAGAGCTGAAGGCCTTCGTCGGCGAGGGACCGCTCCTGACCGACGATCGGCCCCTCACCGAGTATTTTCTCGCGATGCCGCGGAACGACGCGACCATCGATCTCTCACAGCTGCACGGCGACGTGCGCCGCCACGTCGTGAGGATGTCGGCTAGCGCTTCACCGTCGGATAACTGATCCCGAGCTGCTCCAGGTACGTCTTGTACCGCGACGAATCGTAGTAGTACTTCTTCAGCTCCGGCCGGTAGCGATCCATGACGCCCTTGTTCAGGTGAATCGCCGGCTTGTCCTGCGCGCGAATCAGCGGCTCGTACTTGGTTTCCTTCGTCTGCACGTTCCGGAAGTACTCCCACGCCTGCTGGACGAGCACGGGCTTCAGCAGCAAATCCAGCACGGTCATCGCCTGCACCTTCGCGCCGGCCGTCGCGCCTTTGTGCGCGATCGGCGTCGCCATCGATATCGCGTTCGCCCAGTTGTGGCCGGGCAGTCCCGGAATGTTCGACGGGAAGCGCAGGGTCACGGTCGGCACGTTCCACGAGATGTCGCCGATGTCGTCCGAGCCGCCACCGCGGTTGTCCCGGACCGGCCCCTGAAGCTCGCTCCCCACCTTCAACGAAAGACCCTGTTCGCGGCCACCGAGCTCTTTCTGAAGCGCTTTCGCCAGCGTCTGGTCCGCGTCGCTCCACTGCGGCATCCCGACTTTCTGAATGTTGGCAAACGTGGTTTCCGCGACGACCTTGTTGAAGTGCTGCGGCCAGGCGCTCCCCAGGACACGTGACGGCAATACTTCGGTGCCGGTCATCATCGCGGCCGCCTTCGCCATCGTCTCGCCGATCTCCCAGAGTTCCTTGATGCGCTGATACGTCGTGTGCCGGAAGTAGTACCAGACGGACGCCGCACGCGGCACGACGTTCGGCTGATCGCCGCCATTGGTGACGACGTAGTGCGATCGATGCTCGAGCGGCAGGTGCTCGCGCCGGTAGTTCCAGCCGATGTTCATCAGTTCGACGGCGTCGAGCGCGCTTCGACCGCGCCACGGCGCGCCGGCCGAGTGCGCGGTTTCACCCTTGAAGCTGAATTCGACTGACACGAGGCCGGTGCCGTCGCGATCGCCCCACGAGACGCCGAGCTCGTTGCCGACGTGCGTGAACAACGCGACGTCGACGTCCTTGAAGAATCCTTCGCGGACGAAATACGCCTTGGTGCCGACCAGCTCCTCGGCCGTGCCGGGCCAGATCCGGATCGTCCCCGGCAGCTTCTCCCGCTCCATGATCTTCTTCACCGCGAGGGCCGCCGTGATGTTGACCGCCTGGCCGGAATTGTGCCCTTCGCCGTGGCCGGGCGCGCCTTCAATCATCGGATCGTGATACGCCACGCCGGGCTTCTGTGACGCTTGAGGAATGCCGTCGATATCCGACCCGAGCGCGATGACCGGCTTGCCGGAGCCCCACGTCGCCATGAACGCCGTGGGGATCCCGGCGATGCCCTCCTGCACGCTGAAGCCGTTCTTCTTCAGGATGTCGATCAGGTAGCGGTTCGTCTCCACTTCCTGAAACCCCAGCTCGGCAAAGCTGAAGATCGAGTCCACCATCTGCTGCGTGAACTCCTTCATCGAGTCCACGTCCTTGAGGGCCTCCGACTTCAGCCGCTCGGTCCGGGCGTCATCTTTCGGGGCGGGGCGGGACGGCCCCGGAGACGGCTCCGACTGGCTCTGGGCCAGGGGCGTCGCCGCGACAGCCACGAGGAAGACGAATGCCGGGATCGCTCGCAAACGGATCATGTGCGCAAACCTCCGCGGCGCGAGGATAGCAGAAATTCGGTGGATAATGAGGGTGTCGATGTCGATTGCCGATCGCTTTGGCCGGAAGCTCGGAAGCCTGCGCGTGTCAGTGACCGATCGCTGCAACCTGCGGTGTGTCTACTGCATGCCCGAACCGGACTACGTCTGGCTGCCCAGGGAAACGCTGCTGACGTTCGAGGAAATCGGCGACCTCGTCGACGTCTTCTCGGACCTGGGCGTCGATCGCGTCCGGATCACCGGCGGCGAGCCCCTGCTGCGCCACGACCTGCCGTCGCTGATTCATCAGCTGGCCAGCCGCCCGCGCATCCGCGATCTCGCGCTCACGACCAACGGGGTCCTGCTCGCGCCGGTGGCGCGCAGCCTGCGCGGCGCGGGCCTCCACCGAATCACGGTCAGCCTCGACACGCTCGATCGGACGCGATTCAGCGAGTTGACGCGATTCGACAGTCATCAGGCAGTGCTCGCCGGGATCGAGGCCGCGACAGCGGCGGGGTTCGAGTCGGTCAAGATCGACACGGTCGTCATCCGCGGCGTCAATGACGACGAGCTGATCGCGTTGCTCGAGTACGGGCGCGAGGCGGGCGTCGAAGTCCGGTTCATCGAATACATGGACGTCGGCGGCGCGACCCGCTGGTCGCCACAGCAAGTGGTCTCGCGGCAGGAGATCCTGGCAACGCTCGAGGCGTACTTCGGGGAGATCGTTCCGCTCGACGAGCCGCTGTCGTCCGCGCCGGCCGACCGCTACGTGCTCCCGGACGGCACCGTGTTCGGCATCATCTCGTCGACGACGGCACCGTTCTGCGCCTCGTGCGACCGCAGCCGCCTGACGGCCGACGGCATGTGGCTGATGTGTCTGTATGCCCGGGCGGGCACCGATCTCCGCCGGCCGCTGCGCGCCGGCGCGACGCGCGAGGAGCTCGAGCGCCTCATCGCGACCGTGTGGTCCTCACGCGCGGATCGCGGCGCCGAAGAGCGGCTCGTCGCCGAACGCCGCGAGCCGCTGATTCCCGTTAGCGCGCTGAAAAAAGACGCGCATCTCGAGATGCATACGCGTGGTGGGTAGATCTCAGCCGTCAGCTGTCAGCTGTCACGTTTCGGTGCCTCGGCCTCCAAGCTGATAGACTCCTCACCCGGAGGTTCTTCAATGCGCGCAACTCTCCGTGCCGCGAGCGTGGCGCTGCTCCTGGCCTCGCCCGCGTTCCTGTCGGCTCAGAGTGGACCGCTTCCGCCCCAGGAGCCCACGGCTCTCGTCAACGCCAACGTCGTCAACGTTCGTGACGGCAAGATCATCCCGAACGCCACCGTCTTGCTGAAGGGACGGCAAGATCGTCTCCGTCGGATCCGGTGCTGCGCCGTCCGGCGTGACGGTGATCGACGTCCGCGGCCGCTACGTCATTCCTGGGCTCATCGATGCGCATACGCACATCGCGAACCTGCGCGCGGCGCGCACGGCGCTCGAGTCGGGCGTGACGACCGTGCGCAGCGCAGGTGTCGCGAGCTACCTGGATGTCGGGCTGCGCGAGCTGGTCAAAAAAGGCGCGCTCGCGGGCCCTGACGTCCTTGCCGCGGGATATCACGTGCGCCCGCAGCTTGCCGAAGAGGCGTTTCTGAGCGACCCGGTACTCTCGCCGTTCATGAACGGGGGGGTGACCACGGCAGATGCCATCCGCCAGGTCGTGCGTGCGAACCTGTCGCACGGCGTGGATTGGATCAAGACGACGTCCACCGAGCGTGCTGGCCTGCCGGAAACCGATCCCCGGCGGCAGTTGTACACGGATGCCGACGTCAAAGTGATGGTGGACGAAGCGGCCGCGAAAGGCATCCCCGTGATGGCGCACGCGCATGGGGCGGAAGGTGCATTGGCGGCGGTTCAGGCAGGTGTCCGGAGCATCGAGCACGGCACGTATCTCTCGGACGAGGCGCTGCGCCTCATGAAGCAGAAGGGCACGTATCTGGTCCCGACCTACGCCACCGTCGTCGATCTGACCGAGCCCGGCGGCGACTACGACAACCGCGACCTATTGTTGCGCGGCCGTCACATGCTGCCGCGGCTGCGCGACACCGTCCAGAGCGCCATCAAGCATGGCGTGAAGATCGTCACGGGCGCCGATACCAGTTATGGACCGACCAGCGTCACGCGCATCTCGCACGAGGTCGCGGCGTTTGTCGACATGGGCATGACACCGTTGCAGGCCCTGCAGTCCGCGACCACCGTGGCCGCCGACCTGCTCGCCATCACCTCGCGCGTGGGCGCCATCGAACCAGGTCTCGAGGCCGACCTCGTCGTCGTCGAGCGCAACCCGCTGGAACAGGTGCGCACGCTCGACGATCCGCTGCTCATCGTGAGCAACGGGCGGGTCGTGGTGAACCGGCTGACGTTCGGGCGCCCGCCGGGGGGGTCGAATGGAGGCCGCGACCAATAGCCACGAGAGAACTAGTCTTTACGATCGGAGCCGGATTATGCTGAACGTCCGCGCCGCCGTCGGTATCCTCCTCCTTGCGACATCATTCCTCTTTCCTCATTCCTCGTTCCTGCTTGTGGCGGCCTCGCAGGATGCGAGCTGGTCGCGGTTTCGAGGGCCCAACGGCTCTGGTATCGCGGAGGCCACGGGGTTGCCGATCCAGTTCGGCCCCGAGCAAAACGTGATCTGGAAGGCGTCGCTCCCGGCCGGCCATTCCTCGCCGGTCCTGTCGCGCCGGCATGTCCTCGTGACTGCGCTCGAGGGGCAGGATCTGTTGACGCTCGCGCTCGACCGCACCTCCGGGAAGGTACTCTGGCGGCAGGTGGCCCCGAAGCCGAGAGCTCAGACAGTCGACAAGCGGAACCATCCTGCATCTCCCTCGCCGGCCACCGACGGCGAGAACGTGTACGTCTTCTTCCAGGACTTCGGCCTGCTTTCCTACGACAGCCAGGGGCGAGAGCGGTGGCGCCTGCCGCTCGGCCCGTTCGCGAACTCGTACGGCATGGGCTCATCTCCCGTCGTCGTTGGGGACTCGGTGATTCTGGTCGCCGACCAGAGCGCCGGCTCTTACATCCTGGCGGTCGGCGCAAAGGATGGCCGGGTGCGCTGGAAGACCGACCGGCCGGAGGCCAAGACCGGCCACTCGACCCCGATCGTGTACCAGCCGGCCAACGGCGAAGCACAGCTTCTCATTCCGGGTTCGTTCTTTCTGACGGCGTATTCGTCGAAGACCGGTCAGAAGATCTGGTGGGTCAGCGGCCTGGCGTTCGAGATGAAGGCCACACCCGTCATCGGGAGTGACACGGTCTTCATTCACGGCACCAGCACGTCACAGTTCAAGGACAGCTTCAACAACAGCATCCCGGATTTCGATTCGCTCCTGCCCAAGCACGACCTCGACGGCGACCGTCGATTCTCGAGAGAAGAGATTCCCGACGACCTGGCCAGACGGTGGATCAAGCTGATGGATCTCGACGGGGACAATCTTCTGAATGCGGCCGAGTGGGCGTACTACCAGGCCGCCCGCAAGACCAAGGGAGGCCTCTGGGCATACCGGCTTGGCGGTCGGAACGACATGACCGCCGCCAATATGCTCTGGCACTACGACCGCGCCGTGCCGCAGCTTCCGTCGCCGCTGCTGTACCGGAACGTCCTGTACATGGTCAACGACGGCGGCATCGTAACCTCGCTCGACCCCGCAACAGGCCAGAGCCTGGCGCAGCGCCGGATGGAAGGCGCGATGGATCACTTTTACGCCTCGCCGGTGGCGGCCGACAACAAGATCTTCCTCGTGAGCGAGAGCGGCAAGGTCGCGGTGATGAAGGCAGACTCGTCACTGGAGATCCTGGCGGTCAACGAATTGGACGATCTCTGCTACGCCACGCCCGCGATCGACGGCACGCGCATCTACATCCGGACGCGTGGCGCGCTGTACGCCTTCGGGCTGCCGGCGCGTTCCGCCGGCTCCCCTTTCACCTCCGGAGAAAAACCTCTATGACACGTCGCGCGCGCGCAGTTCTGCTCGTGGTGGTCCTCGCTATCGGCATCACGTCGCCGCTGGTGGCACAACGGCCGCAGGGGCGGCCGATCGGCAAGGTCACGACGATGGGCAACCTGATCCACATCGAGGTCGACGAAGGCGTCCTCGTGCCGGAGCACCTGTTCGACCTGGACCGGCGCACGCTGCGCTTCACGCCGCAGGCGGGAGGTTACCGCGTCGAGAACGTGCCGCTGCGCTGGGATCCGGAATTCGGTACAGCGCTGCAGGGGAGCACGGTCACGCTGCGGAATCTGCGCATTCCGTTCTCGGGGAAGACGTGGAGCTCGTTCAACGTCGGCAGCAACGCGCAGATCACGTTCGACGCGCCGGAGGGTGGCGCGGCCGTGACGGTGGCGGCGCCGGGTCGCGGCGGCGGCGGCGGCGGTCGCGGCGGGCTCGTTATGGAGCGCTACGCCCTGATGCAGACGGTGGGGACCACGTTCATCAACATGGTGCCGGGGATCGCGGCGTTCACGCGCGTGCAGTTCAGCGGGCCGCGCTACGCGAAGGAGCTGGCGGAGCGCGCGGTCGTGACGTGGACGCTGAACGAAGGCAACGGCGGCATCCAGGCGTTCTCGTGGACGCCGACGGTCAATCGCATTCAGGCAGTGCTGCATCGCGATGGTGTCATCGAGCTCTCGTACGACGGTGTGAACGCGAAGGACGGCGTCGTCGGCATCTTCCCGCTCGTGAGCGGGGGCGTGAAGCGCACGCTCGCGACGCTGAGCGATGGCGAGGATGCTGCGGTCGCGGCGCACCTGGACATCCGGAGCATCAGGCTCGATGTGGTCGATGGCCTCTTCGTCGAGGCGACGATCGACACGCGCGGCGCGGTGCCGGCCGATGGCGCTGCGGCCATCAACGGCGTGGCGTATCGCATTGCGTTCGACACGAAGACGCCGCCGGCGACGGATCCGGCGCGGGCGACGTCGGTCTGGACGATCACCGGCGCGACCGGTGGCACGGGCACCCCTGCGTATGGTGCAGTCGGCCGCGGCGTGTATCCGCAGGTGACGGTGTCGGGCAACACGATCGCGGTGCGTGGCGTGCTGCCGGGCCCGCTCGCGAATGCGACGTCCGTGCACGTGTTCGCGACGGCGTCGTCGGCGCCCGCGGCGGGTAGGGGGATGCCGGGTCCTGTCGTCGACGACGTCGCGCCACGCGCTGTTGCACTCTCCGGCCTGCGATCGCCCGAGGTCGATTTCTCGAACGTGTCATCGGCGACGGTTCTTCCGGTCGTCTACGAGGCCTTCCACTGGTCGTCGATTCCGGCATCGACCGACGTGGCGTGCACGGTGATCAACGCGCTCAAGGACAGGTTCGACTTCATCGCGTCGTATTCCGACTTCCGCGTCGACAACCCTGAAGGCGGCACGCCGAGCTCGGGTCCGCGCGGCGGCAACGTGACCGGCATCGCCTCCGACACGCGCGATCCCGGCGCGTTCTGCAGCCAGGGACAGCTGCAATCCATGTACAACCAGCCGGTCTCGACGTCGGCGGTGCAGATCGAGGAACGCTCGCCCGACGGGCGCATGACGGACTACAGCTACGCGATGTCGCAGATCGCGCACGAGCTGGGGCACCGCTGGGCGGCGCGCATGTTCGCACTCGTCGACGGCGAACGCATCAACCTCGGGCCGACGCACTGGACCGCCGGGTTCAATCTGCCGTCGGCGTTCCCGTACTCGAAGGCGCTCGAGGCGGATGCCATGGGTGGCAGCGTGTGGATGGATCTCGGCAACGGCCGCTGGGCGCAGGTGGATCGCGACTACTACTGGCCCCCGAAGGGATTCTCCTGGTTCGCGCTGTACCTCATGGGGCTCGCGCGCCCGGACGAAGTGTCGGCGAAGGACTTCTTCCTGTTGCGCAACCTGCGACGCACCAGCGAGACCACGTCGGAAGGATACCCGATCTTCACCGGCGAGAAGCTCCAGCTCTCGATGGACCAGGTAATCGCCGCGATGGGTCCGCGCCGCCCCGCGTACGAGCAGGCGCAGAAGACCTTCCGCACCGCGATCGTGATCATGACGCTGCCTGGGAAGCGGCCATCGCCCGAGCTGGTTCGGCACGCGAACGCGATCAGCGAACGGTGGCTCAAGTACTGGACGCGCATCACCGGCGGCCGCGCGACGATGTCGATCAGTCCGCGCTAGCCGTATTCCGCCGAGAGGATGCACGGCCTCGGGACCTGACGATAAGAGCCGTTCTCAGCCGCTTCGAGCTTGGCCTGTCGCCGGCCTGACGGGATCTCACGTTTCGGTGCCGTAGGAGATCTCCATGCGCCGGACGGCGAGAGCGGCGATCCACAGGACGAACGCGGTCAGGAGCCGCAGCCCGAGAATCGCGCCAGGACCCGAGCGGGAGCGGCGGGCGCCGCCAGCAGGCGGATCAGCGCCGGGACGTCATCGTCCATCGGCACCGGGACGGGACACAGGGACTGCAGGTAGTACAGGATGCTCATCTTCTGCAGCGCGTGCGGCAGGATCCCGTTGACCCCCTCCCAGGCGAGCAGCACGGCCGCCGGGATGATGGGATTGCGGACGTACAGGCCGACCGCGAGAAAGACGCTCCCGTAACCCACGCAGCCGAGCGCGGCAGCCGACGCATACCAGAAAATGTGACTCAAGCCTCCGGCGTTCCAGTAGGCCTGAACTTCGACCGCATCGTGCGGCCAGACCAGGGCCGCAAGCGTGAGCAGGGTGCCGCCGCCGGAAGAATCGCGGCCAACGCGATCAGCCCGGCCGCGTCATTGCCCGCGAGCAGCACCTCGCGCCGCGCCGGCGCGAGAAACCAGAAGTGCAGCGTCCGGTTGCTCATCTCCCCGCGGAAGAGATACATGAAGATGCCCAGACAGCCGAAGAAGATCGCGAGCCGCAGGTAGTTGCCTCGCTGTTCCACCCGATGGAGATCTGGAACCTGCACCGCCTTCCCATCTTTGTGACGGCGACGGTGGCATTGAGCAACCTCGTCAGTACCTCGACCGGATCGTGAGGCCAGACCAGGGCCGCAAACGTGAGCAGCGCCCCGCCGCCGAAGATCACGGCCGAGGCCATCAGCCCGGCCGCATGGTCGGCGAGGTATCGCGTCGATGACGCCATGTCAACGCCGCCGGACCCACCGCCTATCTTCGCTGCAGCCGCCAGATGTTCGACTCGACATGATCGGCACCGTAATAGAACGTCCGGCCGTCGGGCGCCACGGCTCCCGTGTCGAGATCGGGTGGGGCGAGGCCGGTGCGTACCACCCGGCGTGCGCCAGACATCGCGTCGACGACGACCAGCTCACCTTTCCGGGTGACATAGATGAGGCGACGGCTGTCGGGCAGCCACGACGCGATGCCCACGCCGTCGTCCTCGCTCACCGTGCGGGCCTCACCGGTCGCAATCTCGTAGACGCCGAATCCCACCAATGCGCCAGACGACGTCTTGATGGCTCCCGATAGCCACCGCCCGTCAGGCGACCAGAGGTTGGGCTGGAGCTCGCCGCGCCCGAGTGTCAGGCCCGACAACGGCTTCGAGTTCGACAACGTGGCTGGCCACGGTGGACGAAGAAGTAAAGCCTGTACGGGTACACCCATGTCGGACACCAGCAGCATCGAGGCCGACGGCGCGAGGACCGGATAGACCACCCCGTCGTCAGACTTCGTCGTGAGTGGCCTCAGGCCGCTGCCGTCAGTTGCGATCGACCAGGCGCCGTACGAGCCCTCACGGTTCGAGTAGAAGATCAGCGCGGTGCCGTCCGGCGTGAAGCGTGGGATCCGATCGCGGGCCGCGTCGTCGGTGAGCCGCCGGAGCTCCGAGCCGTCGGCCCGCAGCAGGATGATGTCCTCCTGAGGTGCGCCGGCATTTCCGACCGCCACCCACTGACCGTCAGGCGACACGCTCGTCGGCGACAGAAAGCCCGATCCGCGGACAATGTCCCGCGGCTGGCCCGCACGTTCGGTAGCCGGATCAAATGGCACGGCCACGGGGATGATGCTCAAGATCTCCGACCGGAACAGCATCGACCGGCCGTCGCTCGAGAAGCTCGCGAGCGCGATCGTGGCGTCGGCACTGCCGGAGATGTGTTCGGGCACGCCGAGCGCCTGTCCCATCTGCTGATCAACGGCGAGACGCCACAGTCCCATCGAGCCGCCGCGGTCACTCGAGAAGTACACATACTTGCCGTCCGGCGACCACGTCGGTGACCAGTCAAGCGGCGCGTCATGCAGCAGCTGTGTGGCCATGCGATCGTCAACCTGGATCGTGGCCAGATCGTGTTGGCCATCGACGGACTGCCAAAAGGCAATTCTGGCGCCTGATGGGGACCACGACGGCTGCATCGCGTCGCCGTCGTATAGCTTCGTGGGCGCCCCACCGCGAGCATCGACGACCCAAAGCGCGCTCACCAGCCAGGTTCCGCGCGGACGGATTCCCAAGTTCCTCCGTCGACAAATGCGATCCGATCTCCCGTCGGCGACCAGGTCGGGTTGAACCCGAAGTCGGTGAGCCTTTTGATCGACTCACCCGTGGCCCCGACGACAAAGACGCCTCCGTCATTGTCCGACTCGCTGAAAGCGATGCGCTGTCCGTCGGGCGAGAAGGCGGGCCAGCTTTCGTGGCGCTCGGGACTCGCGGCGACAGGGATCGTCGTCTGCCCGCCCACGCGTTGAACGTAGATGTCCCACGAGCCGCGGTGGCGGCTCGCGTAGGCAAACGAGGCCCCGTCCGGGGCGAGACTCGGCGCGGTTTCCTCGCCGGCCGCGTCGGTCAACTGCGTGAAGGCAGACCACGAGCCGGATTCCTCGGGGACTTGGATCCGGCCGAACCAGAACCCGACGCTCGCTGCCAGCGTCACGATGAGAGCGATTCCCGCGAGCGCCAGAACACGCGACTGTGGCCGCGGCGGCGTCGCGGTCGCGAGGTCGCCCGTTGGCTCGGCAGCGGCGTCTGCCGACGCGACCGGAGCGATGAAGCGATACCCCTTTCGTGGCAGGGTTTCGATGAACCGTGGTGTTTCGGCTGCATCGCCCAGGCTGTCACGGAGTCGCCCGACGGCCGTGTTGAGGCCGCGTTCGAAATCGACAAACGTATCAGCGGGCCAGAGTGTTTGGCGTAGCTCGTCACGCGTGACGAGGAGACCTGGGGTTTCGAGCAGCCGAGTCAGAATGCGAAGCGACTGATCCTGCAGCGCGATGCGTACACCGCCTTCCGCAGCTCTCCTGAGCGGAGATCCAGCTCGAAGATGCTGAAACGGACCAGGTCGCCGAGTGGTGGCCGCTCCATCCGTTTCCTGCAGGGGTCGAAATTATAGCTGCAAGACCCGTCACGTCGGCCGCCAACTACCAGAGATGGCGGCATTTGCGGCGTCACATGGGGTTTGCTGACTCGTGAGACGCCGTCCATTGAGCCCCACCTGACGGAAGCGGAGTGTGGGGCGCATGACGCCCGCACTCCGACTGCTAGTGGCTCCGCCTTGATCATCGGCACGGCAGTTACCCTCCTCGCGTCGGAGGTTCCGGTCCAGCCACTCGCCGACCGATCCGTTCGTCGGCAGGATGTACTCCCGGTTCGCCTGCATCGAGGGTTCCTCGTCCGCATCGACGTCAGGGTCGGGGCTCTTCGGGATCTGGACTTCATTCTCGACACCGGGGCGACGCGGAGCGTGGTGGACGCCCGCATCGCTCGGACACTCGGGCTCGCAGGGTTTCCTACTACCTTGCGCGGCTTGCAGGCACGCCGAGTAGCCGCCGAGGTCGTGCTGCTGCCGACCTTGCAGGTCGGCCCTCTGGAGGTGGTGGTGCGAGCACTGGCTACGGATTTGTCGGCGTTGACCGCCACGCTCGGTTTTGCGCCGGACGGGATCCTTGGCCTCGATGTGTTGCGCGGTGTGCGTTTTGCCGTCGACTATGAAAAGCGAGTGGTGCAGTTTGGGACGATGGGTGATGGGCCGGAATCGATACCGTTGGACCGAGCGTCCCCGTACTTGGTCGTCAACACTCGCATCGATGGCACCTGGCTTAAGCTGGCGGTCGATACGGGTTCAGACGCCGTCGCGTTGTTCGACGACTCCATTCCCCCGACACTCCGCGCCGCGGCCGCTGGCGATCGTGCGGCGGTCGGACTGGAAGGACCCGTCCGTCTGAAACACTTGATGCCAGACTGGTTCTCGCTGGGGGATGCGAGGTGGCGTCGCCCGTCGCTTTACGTAATGCCCGGTGAGAGCGCGGACACGAGTTATCAGGGGCTACTGGGCCCACGGGCGCTCGGGATCCGCCGCATCGTCGTGGATCTCGAGCTGATGCGGCTCTCGTGGAGGCGGTAACCGTCCTTCACGACTCGCCACGCAGCGCGTTCAGCGCACCACCGGTCGGCGCGCCCTCCCGCCACGCTGCCGTTCACCGCCATCTCCGGCCCCTGATCCTGACTGCACGGCACAGTTCCAGTGGCGGGACGGGTTGGGCGCGAGATTCCCGCTTGTAGACGTCGAACTCGTAAATCCTGGCCACCGGCTCCCCGCTGTAGGAAGCCGTGGTGACGTTCAGGCGGACGACACGATCTGGGCCATCTGATCCGCGTGACTGTCGTTCATTGCAGATCCTGTTCAGCGGGCGCAGGCGATCAGCATTCAAGCTGAGAGAGAATAAAGTTACTCGAGAAGCATCACCGGAGCCGCTGCGCGAGCCAGTCGGCGATCATCGCCACCACGTCGGTCCGCATCATCACCGGCGGCGGGAGCTTCGCATAGTTGCCCGGGAAGCCGTCGGTGTCCTGCACGAAGAGATGGTTGAGGTCCGGCAGCACGCGCGCAGTCACGTCCTTGTTGCCGCCCTCCTTGAACGCGGCCTCCTGTAGCGCCACCTGCTCGGGCACCGCCTGCTGGTCGCGCGAGCCGGTGAGGATCAGCACCGGCGTCTTCACGCGGCGCATGGTGGGAGCAGGATCGTAAGTGAGGAAGAATTTCATCCACGGGTCAGCGGCCATCATGGCGTCGATCCTCTTGGGGATCTCGGCGATTTGCGAGTCGCGCATTTCGGGCGTGAGCTTGGTGTTGTGCTCAATTAGGTTCTTGAGCTGGAAGTGGAGCGCGGTGCGCCCGGGCTGCGCGATGCCGGCGAGCAGCACGATGGCGCGCAACGTGGGTTCCTTTTCGGCCACCATCGGCGCGATCAGAGCACCCTCGCTGTGGCCGAGCACCCCGAGGCGGTCGGCCCGGATCTCGGGCCGCGTGCGCAGATACGCGAGGCCGGCGCGCACGTCCTCGGCGAAGTCGGCGCTGGTCGAGCCCTTGAACGTGCCACCCGATGCCCCCGTCCCGCGGTCGTCCATGCGCAGCACCGCGATCCCGCGGCGCGCCAGCGAATCGGCGAGCTGGCGGAAGGGCCGAAACCCTGGCAGCCCGATGTTCTCGTCGCGGTCCTGCGGCCCGGATCCCGTGACGGTGACGATCGCGCTCACGGGTTTCGTGCGGCTCGCACTCTTGGGCAGCGTCAGCGTGCCGGCGAGCGTGTGGCCGGCCGGCGTCTTCACCACCACCTCCTCCGCGGTGTAGGGTGCGTCGGCGGGCGCGGAGTAGTCGGGCTTCGGCTTCGGCGGCGGCGGATCACGGCTGCCTGCTCGCTGCGCTTGAAGGTGAGCGGGAACTGTTGGTCGCCCTGCGTGAACTTCCCGGTCAACTCCGTGCGCTCTTTGTTCAGGACGCCTTCGAAGACGATCGCGGGCGACTTGATCTCCAGGCGCACGGCATCACCATTGACCGTGATCGTGTCAATCGGGATGGTCGCGCCCTGATCGAGGCTGTCTAGTTTACCGGCGTAAGCGCCCGCGTCCGATTTCGTCACGGTCACGACCAAACGAAGCTTCTGCCCGCCCGCTTCAAGCGTACCCTGCCACGAACCTTCAAAGTCTTTCGCCGGTGTTTGACCAAAGACCTGGCACGAGAGACCGAGCAGAAACAGCAACATCAACAAGCTATTTTTCATATTTCCTTTCAGAGTTAACAAAAGACAGTTTACCTAATTGGAAGCCGCCGAACGTTGGCGCTGAGCCGCGGCGCACAGATATCGCACGCGCCGGCGGTTCCAGCGCGATGTTGGGCTGCATTGCAAGACCCCGACAAACCCCTCGGCCTAATCGAATGACGACTGCGAATGTCGGACGCGAGTTAGCCTGAACGAGGGCCGCCGAAGAATATCAGCAGCGCAGCCAGGGCGGCGCCGAAGCACATTCCGCTGGCGATCAACCGGAGAACGTCAATCGTTGGAAAGGTCGCGAAGCGGGGACTGCTGGCCATGTTCGAAAACGCGACGAGTCCCATGAACGCGATGAATAGCGGCACGAAAACCTTCGGGGCAGACTTGCGCCGATTGTTCATGGCACCTTCTCTGAGAAGGACATTAGCGCTATCCTGAAGGCAGGCACCCAACGTTGTAGAAGTAAACAGCGCCAACAGCCGTTAAAACGCACATCACGTTTCGGTGCCGTAGGAGATCTGCATGCGCCGGACGGCGAGACTGGCGATCCACAGGACGAACGCGGTCAGGAGCAGCAACCCGAGAATCGCTCCTGGACGCGAGGCGGGAGCGGCGGGCGCCGCCAGCAACCGGATCAGCGTCGGGGCGTCATCGTCCATCGGCGCAGGGACGGGACACAGGGACTGCAGGTAGTACAGGATGCTCATCTTCTGCAGCACATGCGGAAGGATGCCGTTGACCCCCTCCCAGGCGAGCAGCACGGCCGCCGGGATGATGGGATTGCGGACGTACAGTCCGACCGCGAGAAAGACGCTCCCGTAGCCAACGCAGCCGAGCGCGGCAGCCGCCGCATACCAGAACACGTGTCCCATGCCTCCGGCGTTCCAGTAGGCCTGGACTTCGACCGCATCGTGCGGCCAGATCATGGCCGCAAGCGTGAGCAGGGCACCGCCGCCGAAGATCACGGCAGACGCAATCAGCCCGGCCGCATACTTGCCCGCGAGCAGCACCTCGCGCCGCGCCGGCGCGAGAAACCAGAAGTGCAGCGTCCGGTTGCTCATCTCCCCGCGGAAGAGATACATGAAGATGCCCAGACAGCCGAAGAAGATCGCGAGCCGCAGGTAGAAGTACTGGAAGATCCCCGCGAAGATCATCCGGTCCTCTTCGAAGTCGAGCAGGCGGCGGATGTTCCTGCGCTCCAGCTTGCCGTCGACGAACAGGAGCCGGGCGTCCCGCCGCCCGTCGAAGTAGATGATCTCGCGATACTCGGTCCGCTCCTCGACGAACCCGGCGCCCGTCGACGAGGCGACCGTGGTGAAGGTCTTTCCTTCGTTACTCAGCTGGATGTTGAACTCGCGGGTGTCGGACTCCTCGTTTTCGCCTCCCGCACTGGCGTGCTTCACGACGAAGCGCGTCACCGGACGAACCGCTCCCAGATCCACCTGCAGGAACAAGGGCCAGTCTTCAGCGCACCACCTGTCGGCCTGGCCTCCCGCCACGCTGCCGTTCACCGCCTTCTCCGGCCCCTGATCCGGGCTGCACGGCAGACTTCCAGTGGCGGGACGGTGGAGCGCGAGATTCACCCGGCCATCCGGCCCGTAGACCTCGAACTCGTAAATCCTGGCCACCGGCTCCCCGCTGTAGGAAGGACGGATGACATTCAGGCGGACGAAGCGGGCGTCGACCGCCGGCTCGATCACGTGGGTCGTCGTCCCCGCATTCCCGGTGCGCTGCCGGACGCGCCGGCTCCGCGTCGACCAGCGTTCCTCGGCCGGCTTTCCCAGCCGCTTCTTCACGTCCTCGGCCGATTCTCCCTCCCGGACGCTGTCCATCAGGGCCGGGGTCGTCAGGCCGCGCCGGGCAAGCCGCTCGCTCCGGAACTTCGCCTCGAGACCGTGCCCGAAGAAGATCACCGAGGGCAGGAGCGCCAGCCCGTAGACCCAGAACGAGCGCTTGGCGAAGAAGACACGCCGGAGCTCGATCTTTGCGATCGTCCACGCCTGCCGGGCCCGGCCCCGGAAGGAACGGGTCATCACGACTCGCCGCCGATCAGATACTCGTACAACGCGTCCACGTTCTCGTCGGCCGGCACCACACTCTCGATCCTGTGGCCGTCGAGCGCGATCCGTCCGAGCGCACGCGCGAACTGCTCCCGGTCCCGGGTCATCACCAGCATGCCCATCCGGTCGTCGTTCAGCTTGATCTCGGTGATGTGTTCCTCACCGAACAGCAGCGCCGCCACGCCGGATGCGTCGCCGTCGCGGCACCGGACGATGTACTGGCTGGGATGCTCCTGGATCTCGTCGCGCACCTTGCGGATCTTCCCCTCGGCCACGATCATCCCGTTGGCGATCAGCACGACCTGATCGCTGATCAGGTCCACCTCCTGGAGGACGTGGCTCGAGATGATGACGTGCTTCCCCTCGGCGGCCCAGGAGCGGAACAGGTCGATCGTCTCCGCGCGAACCAGCGGGTCGAGGCCGTTCAGCGGCTCGTCCAGCACCAGCAGGTCGGGATCGTGCGCGATGGCCTGCGCCAGCCGCACCCGCTGCCGCATGCCCTTGGAATACGCCGCGACCTTGCGGTTCGCCGCGTCGGTCAGACCCAGGCGCTCGAGCGCCTTCCACGCCCTTTCCTCCGCTTCCGATCGCCCGTATCCGAAAAGAAGCAGCCCGGTGGTGATGAAGGTGAACCCGGTTGCCCAGCGCGGCGCGGTGTCGTACTGCGTGGCGTATCCCGTCATCCGCATCAGCGCTTCGGGATCGCGCGGGGAGATCCCGCGCATGAGGATGCTGCCGTGGTCGGGGAAGATCAGGCCGGTCATCAGGTTCATCAGCGTCGTCTTGCCGGAGCCGTTCGGCCCGACCAGGCTCGTGATTCCCGGCGGGATGTTCAACGTGACGCGGTTCACGCCGAGCACCTCGCCGTAGAACTTCGAGACCTCTTCGAAGATGACCGAGGGGCTTCGCCCCTCGGACTCCCCTACACGGTCGCTCGCGGGGGCCCCTCGGGCCCCGCTCCGCTCCGGTGGCTCGCTTCGCTGCGCTCGCTCGCGTTCAACCGACGGGGCGCGGCCAGTGCTCATCGGACCACCTCCACCGGCCGCAGCTTGCGTTCGATCACCAGGACGAGCAGGAGAACGAACGCCGCCAGCGCCAACATGGAGGCCCCGGCCCCCGGGCCGTCGGGCGGATCCACGCCCAGCAGCGTGCACCACACCCGGTTGACCGCCCAGGCCGGATCCAGGACGTGCCCCCACGTCACGCGAAAGACGTTGTCGATCATCTCGGACACGCCGGTCAGGATGAAGAAGAAGGCGAGGCTGACCGCCCCGGCCACGACCCTCCACTTCACGTAGGCGGAACTGGCCATCGCCACCAGGCCCAGGACCAGCAGCCAGAGAAGGAACCCGGCCACCACGCCGGCACCCAGCGTCCAGTTCGCCAGGAACCACCAGCCGCCGGCCAGGCCGACCTGCAGCCCGAACAGGAGGAGGCCCGGAATCCACGTGACGACCGACAACATGCCGACGATCACGGTCAGCCGCGCCAGGGCGTAGCTCCAGCGCGTGAGGGGCCGGCTGAAGTACAGCGGGAGCGCGTTGTTCGCCAGGTCCGGCGCAACCAGGCCGGGCCCGGCCAGCGCCGCGAGGAAGACCGCGCAGGCCCCCTGGACGTACATGAAGATCGAGAAGAACCTGCCGTCAACCTGGATGAACGCGCGAAACTCCGGTTCGAGCCCCTGGAGCAGCTCCACATGATTGGTGAGATAGACGAAGCCGGCGCACAGGAGGGGCCAGACGAACGCCGCCATCGTGAGCAGGAGGACCAGCCGCTGCTGATAGAGCCTGCGCCAGGCGTAGCGGGGCAGGACCATGAACCGCGTCCAGCGCCCCGTGAGGGGTCCCGCGTATCGCTGATATCCCCGCTTGTAAACCGCCATGTTTACCGATTCGCGGATTCGCGCGACCGCCGTCGTCGCGTCTCGCGCGCTTCGCGAGCCTCCGGCCGCGTACGCGGCGAGGCGGCCTCCCCGGGCGTGTGCGCCAGGTGGCCCATGGCTTTCAGGAAGATCTCCTCCAGCGTGTCCCGGCGGTGCGTGAGCTTCCTCACCAGCAGGTTCTGCCGCGCCGCGAGCCCCCAGATGGCTTCGACCTCGACCCCCGCCGGCAGGACGATACGCCAGCGCCCGCCGCCTTCGGAGACGCCCTCGGCGCCGATCTCCGGCAGCGCCATCCGCAGGTTCCGATCGTCGCCGGTCACCTCGAGCTCGACGAAGGACCTGTTCGACCGCCGCTCTTCTTCGAGGTTGCACTGGTGCACGATCACGCCGTCCTTCAGGATCACGGCCTCGTCGCACACCTGCTCGATGTCGCGCAGCAGGTGGGAGCAGACGAGCACGTTCATCCCCTGCTCCTCCTTCATCTCGGCGACGAGCTTGAGCATCCGCCGGCGCGCGGCCGGATCGAGCCCGTTGGTCGGTTCGTCCAGCACGACCAGCTCCGGCCCGTGGACGATCGCCTGGGCGAGCTTGGCCATCTGCTTCATCCCGTACGAGTAGGTCCGCAGCTCCCGGTAGCGCGCCTCCCCGAGCCCCACGTGGAACAGGACCTCGTGCGCTTTCTCGAGCGCCGCCTTCGGCGGGAGGCCCGACAGCTCGGCCATCTGGCGCAGGAAGGTGACCGCCGTCATCTCCCCGACGAACGAGTCGTTCTCGGGCATGTAGCCGATTCTCGACCGGGCCTCGCCCATGTTGCGCCGGCAGTCCATGCCCAGGATACGGGCGCGTCCGGCGCTGGGCCGGAGAAACCCGAGCAGCGTCAGGATCAGCGTGGACTTGCCCGCCCCGTTGGGCCCGAGCAACCCCACCGCCTTTCCCGTGCCCGAAACGCCGAGACGGCAGGTGATCCCGTGGAGGATCTCCCGCCGTCCCAGCTTGACCTTCAGGTTCTCGAGTTCGACGACCGGTGTCGTATCCAATCTCTCAATCGAGGGGCTTCGCCCCTCGAACTCCCCTACACGCTCCTCGCGCGCCGCTCCGGCCGCTCGGCTGGCTGCTCACTCGCTGCGCTCGTCGCGATTGCTGTCCCAGCGTCGCCCGGCCCAGGCTCTCGATCAGCATCACGTCCATGATCAATCCGGAGATACGAGTACGGCTGGCCGCGTGGATCTGTTCCGGCGTTCCATCGAACACGACGAGAATCGGATCGCGCCCGGCCACGAGCTCGCCGAGCGCCGGGTTCGGGGCCAGCGCCGACAGGATTCCGAGTGCCCCCTTCGCGTTCAGCCAGGCGAAGGCGGACGGGTGGAGTCCGGCAGACGAGGGGAGCTGGCCGAGGAACTCCGGCGACCAGACGAGCGGGGAGCCGCCGTTCCGGGTCGCGATGGCACGCTCCGCGACGGCGCGATCGGAGGCCGCCACCATGTAGCCCCGATCGTACGTCCAGGTGATGCCGAGCGGAAGTCCTCCCGGTTTCATCGTGCTCCAGGTCCGTCCGCCCGCGCTCTCCTGCTCGAACACGATCCGCTTGCCCTGCTCGTCGGGCCCAAGCTCCGCGTTGAACGTTTCCACCAGCTTCTGAAGGGAGCTGTCGATGACCGCCGGGTTGTTCGCCACGCTCGCCATGACCCACGTCGGGCCGCTGGCCGAGAGTCCCGTCACCGCCAGGGCCGCTTCGGTCCCCAACGCCGCGGTCAGGTTCTGGACGAAGCCGGCGCCGAGCTTCTCGTCCATCTGGCCAGGCCGCGTTCGAAGTCCGGCTCCGACCTGGTGATCTGCGCGGTGAACTCCTCGAACAGCTGCAAGGGCTCGCGGGTCGAAACGTAGCCGGCGAGGAGCGCATCGGCCGGCAGATACTCCGCCGCGCCCCCGGAGCCGGCGTCAGCCAGCCACGACCCCATTCCCGTTCGTGCCCCCTGGAACGCGAACGTGACCTCGTTCTCTTCCGCACCCGCAGGAGCACGCTGCTCGAGGAAGAGGTACTTCATCCCGATCATGCCGGCGAGCTCGACTGGAGGGGCGTCGTCTCCGGACGCCATCGTGACCAATGGGGGCGCATCCATCCCGATAAGCCAGCCCACGCCGCGCCGGTACCGCTCCCCGATGGCTGCCGCAAACGGGGAGCCGGCGCCCTGCCCCAGGTGAGCGAGGGCCCACGCCAGGTGCGACGGCGAGTCTGAAACGACCATCAGGTCGTCGGAAACCGAATACGATGCGGGAGACTCGCCCGCCGCGGCGAAAAGCCCTTCCAGGGCGCTCGCGAGCTCCGCCCGCTTGCCGGGCTGCACCCGGGCCATCACGATCGGCACGGGCTCGTCGTGTCCCGGCGACGCTGGCACAGAAGACGATTTCGTCCCCGAGCAGCGGGTTCACCGACTGGACGCGGTCCGCCATCTGTCTCAACTCGCGTCCCGTCTCGGAATTCCACCAGGCCCCGAACGTCGCGTTCTGGGCCGACTGCTCCTCGGCGAGGGCAAGGGCCCGGCCGATCGTGACGCCGGGATTTGGGACCGTGCCGTAGACGACCGCCCCTGCGGGAAGATACGAGAGCAGGGCCGAGTTGGTCCGCAGCTCGGCGGGGAAATTCGCCAGCTCGCGTTCGATCTTCACGAGCGACCCGAGCAGCTCCAGGTAGTGACTCCGCCTCGGGGCTCCAGGAGACGGCTTCCGCGACCGAGCTCGCCAGCGCCGGGATGGAGGCGGCCTGCTGGCCGGGGCTGAGGACCACCTCCCTGCCGGGCTGGTTCACCGCCACCGATCCCTCGACCACCGAGACCACCGAGCCGCCCATGCCGGCGGACACCGCGAAGACGGTTCCCTTCACCGAGGCGATGGAATCGCGGGTCAGAACCCGAAGGCGGCCCCGGCGCTGTTTGGCGGCCTTGACGATGATGTCACCGCGCTGGAGGTGAATCGCCTGGCCGCTCCAGGCGGCGGTCACGAACAGCTCCGTTCGCTCGTTGACATCCACCATCGATCCGTCGGCGAGCCGCAACACCGCGTGGGCTCCCGGGCCCGTGCGGACCGACTCGCGTTCGCCGATGGCGGCGCCTGCTTCGAGAGAGCCCACGGCCAGGCGGTACAGGCCGCCGTCGGCGGAAACGACCGTGGCCCGCGGGCCGCCGGGAGCCATCATGCCGTCGATGGCGTCGCGTCCGAGATAGAGGACCGCGAAGAGCAGTGCGGCTGCCGCGGCCAGGGCTCCCCGTTGCACCCAGCGGGAGGAGGACCGCGACCGGCATGGCGACGACGATCGGCCTCTCGCCCTTCATCTCGGCGATCCGGGCGCGACAGCCGGGGCAGCGGCTGAGATGGTCTTCCACCAGGATGCGGCGGCTGCCGCCCAGCTCGTTGCCCAGATACGCGCGGAAGTCCTGCCGGAACTCCGCACAGGTGGCGCTGCCGGCGTTCGTCACGTTCTCCCAGACGCGCGCCCGCGCGGCCTCGAGCGTGCCGGCGTCCACGTCTTCCTCTTTCATCTCCTGTAGTGCTCGTTCCAGACGGTCTTCGGACATCGCCGACCTCCTTCTTGACCGAGGGGCTTCGCCCCGCCGGACTCCCCTACACGCGTTCCTCGCGCGCCGCTTCGCCGGCGCGCTTCCGGTCGCGTGGCTCGCTGCGCTTCGCTCGCTCGCCTGAACGAGGGCCGCTATGAACAGCACTAGCGTTCCATTTCGGCTTGCAGCCGGTGCCGGATCCGGTGGAGCCTGACGGCCACGTTGTTCTTCTCCATCTGGAACATCCCGGCCAGCTCTTCGATCGACAGCCCCTCGACGTGACGCAGCAGGAACAGGCTTGCGTCCTCGCTGTCCAGGGCGGCGATGGCGCGCCGAAGCCGCTCCTTCAGCAGCAAAGGGGGCTGGACGGCGTGCGGCGCCCGATCGTCGTAAACCGACTCCGCATGAAGCTCCCGGCGGCGCAGCACGTCGACGGCCGCGTTGACGGCTGCGCGCCGGAAGTAGGCGGCCGGCAGCGCAACGTCCTCGACGTCTCCACCCCGGGCCAGGAACGCGCAGGAAGACGGTCTGCAGGACGTCCTCGGCGTCGGCCGGATTCCCGGTGACGCGCAGGGCCGCGCGGAATACCGCCTCGTAGTGGCGCTCGTACAGCTCGGCAAACCCCGCCAGCGGGGTCGTGGAAGTCATGGGGATCGGCAGCTCGTCGATTTGCGTGCTGGCTGTGGGCACCTCGTCCGCCTCACCAGTCTTGACGCACGAGGAGGCCGACTATTACAGGGTGTGCGGAAGAATTGTAGCGCCGCCGGCGGATTGCGGACAATGACAGGTCGTCCGGCGATTCGCGGCTTATCTCTCCATTCGAAACGACAGGTACATCAGCGTGCCCGCGCGCTCCAGGTGAAGCACTGCGGCCGTTCCCGGCTTCAGCGCCGCAGCAGCCGCGTTGAGCTCGGCGATCGTGTCGATCAGCTTGCCGTTCAGCGAGTAGATGACGTCGCCAGGCTGCAGGCGCCCCTGCTGCGAGTACGGGGCCGCCGATGAAATCGTGGCGACGACGACGCCCCTGTTGCGCCGGAGGTTTGGCAGCAGCTCGGCGATCGGTTGCGTGAGATCGAGTCCGAGGACGCCGAGCGAGCGGATCGCGCTCTGCTGATTGATGAGATCGCTCAGGCGGCCGAGATTGCTGTCGCGCTCCCCCACGGGCACACGGACGGTCACGCGCCGTTCGCCCCGCTGGACCTCCAGCGTCACCGTGTCGTTGATCCCGCGCGTGTAGACGTTGATGCGAAACTGGCGGCCGTTCTCCATGCGCTTGCCATCCAGCGTCAGCACCAGATCGCCAGGCTGAAGCCCCACGCGGGCGGCGGGACCACCCGGGACTACGTCCGCCAGCACGACGCCGGCGTCGGTCGTAATCCCGAGCCCTTCGACCATGAGCGGCGTCAGTGTTTGCGAGTAGACACCGATCTCCCCGCGGCGGACCCGCCCGGTCTTGCGAATCTGGGCGAACACGTTCCGGACGATGTTGCTCGGCGCCGCGAAGCCGATACCCTCGTTGCCTCCCGACTGCGAGTAGATCATCGTGTTGATGCCGACCAGCCGGCCTTCGGTATCCACGAGCGCCCCGCCGCTGTTTCCCGGATTGATGGGCGCATCGGTCTGGATGTAGATCATCGGATCTTCCGGCGTCAGCTGACGAGCCACGGCGCTGACGATGCCGAGCGTGACCGACGACTCCAGCCCCAGCGGGCTCCCGAACGCGAGGACGATCTGGCCAGGCCTCAGCGTTTCGGAGTCGCCGAACGGAAGCACCGGCAGACCGCGAGCGTCCACCTTGAGGACGGCGATGTCCGTCTCGTGATCGATCGCGACGATCTGGGCGCCGACGGTGCGTCCGCGGCGCCGCAGAATCGATGTGCCCGGCTTCTCGCCCGTCGCCGCGAGCGCGAGCTCCACCTCGACGCGGGTCGCGCGTTCGACGACGTGCGCGTTGGTGATGATGTAGCCGTCGGGGTCGACGATGACGCCCGACCCGCTGCTCCGCTCGAGTATCGGTTCCCCTGACGATCGTTGATCCTCTTCGTCCGGCTCGGCGAACCCGGTGACGAAGATCTGCACCATGCTGGAGCTGACACGCTCCGACAGATCCTGGAGTGACTGCGAGAGCTCGCCGAGTGCCTGCGTCGCCCGCGTCTGCGGCGGACGGGCCTGAGCGGCCGGCTGCGCCTGGCCCGCCGTGGCCGTTGCGAGGAGCGCGCAGAAAGCCGCCGCATATGTACGTAGGAAGTCGTGTTGCTGGAGCATCCGAGGATTGTAGACCGGCTCAACTCGCGTTTTCGACGATCCTCGCGCCGCCCGAAGGCCGGCACTCGAAGACGGCCGGGGGCCGGCCGTCCGGCCCCTTGTAGCCAGCCCGCAGCGAGGCCATGACGTCATCGACAGCGCCTGCATCGACGAGTGCGATCGCGCATCCGCCGAATCCGGCGCCCGTCAGCCTCGCGCCATGGCAGTCGTCCTGACCGCAGGCCAGCTCGACGACGCGATCGAGCTCGGGGCACGAGACCTCGTAGAGATCGCGCAGGCTCGCGTGGGACTCCAGCATCAGCCGGCCGGCGCGTCCGAGATCGCCAGCGGCAAGGGCGGCTGACATCGCGTGGGGCCGGCGATTTTCCGCGATGACATGGGCGGCGCGCCTCGCGTCGATCGGATCGATCGAGTCCGCCAGGCCGGCCAGCAGCGCTTCATCGACATCGCGAAGCGCCCGAACGTCGGGCTGGACGCGTTGGGCCGCGGCCACGACTCGCGCGCAGGCGGCCCGGCGGTCGTTGTAGCCGCTGGCCGCCAGCTCGCGCCGCACGCCGGTGTCGATGACAATGAAACATGCGCGTCCCGGCACGGGCACGTCCTGCGTGTCGAGCGAGCGGCAATCGATGAGCAGAGCGCAGTGCTCCGTGGCGCAGGCCACGGAAAGCTGGTCCATGATGCCGCACAGGACGCCGGCAAATACGTGCTCGGCCCGCTGGGCGAGCGTGGCGGCCACGCGGCCGTCCCACCCCGCGTCAGACACAGCCGACAGCGCGCGAGCCACGGCAATCTCGAGCGCCGCTGACGAAGACAATCCCCCGCCGATGGGCAGGTCGCTCACGATGGCGAGATCGGCACCACGGAGGGTGTGCCCCGCGTCGGCAAACGCCCAGGCGACTCCGGCGACGTATCGAGACCACGCGCCGCTTGCCCGGTAGTGTCCGGACGCCGCGTCACCCCGTTGCTCGATCGTTTCCAGCGAGAACTCGTGTACCTGGTCGAGCTCGGCGGCACGCACGCGGAGCGTGCGGTCGCTCCTCGGCGCGAACGCGACCGCCAGGTGGCGATCGATCGCCATCGGCAGGACGAAGCCGTCGTTGTAGTCCGTGTGCTCGCCGATCAGGTTGATGCGGCCGGGTGCGACTGCAACGCGCGGCGTCGCCCCGCGGCCGAACGTCCGGTCGAACTCCCGGCGCGCGCGCTCGACGAGTGGGGCCATAACGCGAAAACGGGGAAAGCCCGATGGGCCGTCCCCGTTTCTCCTCCCTGAGCCGTGCGCCCCGCTGCGATTACTGCTGGGGCTTGTGCAGCACTTCCTGCACGGCGTCCTTCTTCTTCTTCGAGCCGCCGAGCCCCTTGATCTGGATGACCGGCTCGGGCTCGGCCTCCTTGAGCACGTGCTGGCGGTAGAGCGCGGCCATCCGCGCGTTCTCGGCCTCGTTGTTCTTCTTCAGCGCCTCGTCACGCGCGCGAGCTTCTCTTCGCGCGCGGTCTTGGCGATGCCCTTCTCGTCGAGGTCCGTCTGCTTGCCCGCCGCCACGGCGACCGGATCGAGCACCAGGTTGTGCGTCGTCGTCTCGAGCTGGACGTTCTTGCCGCCGGCGAAGATCTCGTGACGGCCGTGCTCCTCGTACCACTTCGTCAGCGTGGCCGTCATGTGCATCTTCTCGATGATGTTCCGCCAGCCGATGCCGGTGTTGTAGGCGCAGAAGGAGATCTCCCCTTCCTGCGTCGCATACGGAATGATGCAGCGCTCGGTGCGCCGGAAGTCGTAGTTGAAGAGATCCTGGAACCACATGCCGGCGATGAACAGGAAGTTCCAGCGATCGCCACGGCGCTGGTCGATGTCGGCCGCGGTCCGGTCGACGGTGACCTTGCCGTAGTTGCGGCCGCTCGCGCCGAACGTCTTGTCGAACTTCTTCATCAGGTCGACGAGCTTGAAGTGCGTCGGCGCCTTGAACGGGTCGTAGTTCTTCATCAGCGCCAGCGCCATGCCGACGACCGACAGGAACCGGCCGCGTGCCGCGTCGTTCACCCGTCTGAGATCCTTCGCGAGCTGCTCGGCCTTCAGGAACGCGGTGACCGGCACGGCTTCCTTCGTTTCCTTGTCGATCATCACCGCCATGCCGATGCCGCAGTTCGGGTGGCAGCCGCACGTCAGGTTGCCCCACTCCGCGGTCGGGCCGTGGACGAGGTCCGCCCAGTCGGTGAACGTGCCCATGAACGAGATCGGGAACCAGTCGCGGATCGGCTCGCCGATGCCCATCTGGTTCTTCACGTCGTGCGCGAGGTGCGACAGCGTGTAGCGCTGCGCCGCGCGGCGCTCCGGCGTGACCTCTTCGTCGCGGCCGGTGAACGACACCGGCTGGAACGACAGGAAGTTGATCTTCTGCGGGTTGTCGAGCGCGAACTGGATGATCCGGCCGACCTGCTCGTTGTTGACCCCGTTGACGATCGTCACGACCGGCACGATGTCGACGCCGGCGCTCCACAGGTTCTCGATCGCGCGCAGCTTGACGTCGAACAGGTTGCCGACGAGCCGGTGCGAGTTGGCCGCGTTGCCGATGCCGTCGAACTGCAGGTAGGCGTAGCGCAGACCGGCCTCGACCGCCGCCTTGCGCGAACTCGGGGCTCTTGGCGAACTCGATGCCGTTGGTCGCCGCCTGCACCAGTTGTAGCCGACCTTCTTCGCGTAGCGCACCGCATCGAGGAAGTACGGCGACATCGTCGGCTCGCCGCCCGAGAACTGCACCGACATCTGCCGCCGCGGCTTGATCGAGATCGCGTTGTCGAGCATCGTCTTGATGTCTTCCCACGAGAGCTCGTGCACGAAGCCGACCTGGTTCGCGTCCATGAAGCACGGGTCGCACATCATGTTGCAGCGGTTCGTCAGGTCGATCGTCAGCACCGAGCCGCGGCCGTACTTGATCGTGCTGCTGCCGTGGTTGTGGAGCTTCTCGTCGTCGTGCGAGCGGATGTCGCTGCCGGGGAACGCCTCCTCGAGGTGCTTGAAGAACGCCGGGTCGATCGCCATCACGTCTTCGAAGTGCCCGTGCATGCGGGCAGTCCTTGACCATCAGGATCTTGCCGTCGCGCTCGATGATCGTGGCCTTGATCTCGCCGATCTTCTCGTTGAGGAGGATCTTGTAGTCACGCTTGCCGTCGAGGATCTCCTGGCGCGCCTCGCGGACGCAGACCGGGCAGAGCGAGTCGGTCTCGCGCGGCCAGCCGAGCGGCGGCTTCACCTTCTGCCACGACTTCTGGAGCGGCAGATCGGACCACTTCGGCGTGAAGGCTGTTGCCGGCTTGAGGCTGTTGAGCGTGTCGAACACCACCCAGGCGCCCCGCGCAGCGAAAGTCAGCCCCTTCTCGACGTACTTGATCGGCTTGTGCATGAGGCCATGCTAACGGTTTCGTACAGCCCCGGACAGGCAATTTGAAGCCAACGGGCCGGATCGGGGGGTGAACGGGCCAATACACGGCGAAAAGGGACAAGCGGAACAGGGCAGGGACAGGATCAGAGCCCGGATTCTAGGCCCGGACAGGCTGGCGGCGCCGGCCGCCGGCCGGGCGGAGCCGCCAGACGACGCCGGAACGCCAGCAGCACGGCCAGGATGGCGGCGTAGTAGACCGGCTCGCCGATCGACCACCTTGACCTTCCAGATGAAGTGCAGGCAGGCCGCGATGCGCGCTGCAGATAGACCAGCCGGTGCAGCACCTGCCAGCTTCGGCCCAGCCGCCGGATCCACCCCTTGGTCGACGTCATCGCGAGCGGCACCATCAGCCGGAACGCCACCATCCCGGCCGTGATGAACGGCCGCTTGGCCACGTCCGCGCAGGATGAACTCGAACGCGAGGCCCGGTCGAGGACGACGTAGGTCAGCAGGTGCAGGGACGCGTAGAAGAAGGCGAACAGCCCGAGCATCCGCCGGTACTGAATGACGCGTTCCAGCCGGTCAGTCGGCGAAGCGGCGTGATCGCCAGCGTGATGAGCAGGAACCGGAGCGTCCAGATCCCGGTCGTCAGCGGGATGTCCTCGACCGGATTCACGCCGAGACGGCCGGTCAGCCGCGCGAAACAAGCAGCCACGCGAACGGCACCAGCGCAGCGGCGAAGACGACGGGCTTTCCGAAGCGCCGGACCGCTGATCAGTAGAACTTCCGCAGGTCCATGCCGGCGTACATCGACGCGACCTGATCGCCGTAGCCGTTGAACATCAGCGTCGGTCGCTCGTCGAAGAGCTCGCGGATGCGGCGCTCGCGCGCCTGCCTCCAGCGCGGATGATCGACCTCGGGGTTCACGTTCGAGTAGAAGCCGTACTCGCCGGGCGTTCGCGATGCTCCACGCCGTGCGCGGCATCCGGTCGACGAAGCGGATCCGCACGATCGACTTGATGCTCTTGAAGCCGTACTTCCACGGCACGACGAGCCGGATCGGCGCGCCGTTCTGGTTCATCAGCGTCTTGCCGTAGAGCCCGACCGCCAGGATCGTCAGCGGGTGCATCGCCTCGTCCATCCGCAGCCCTTCGACGTAGGGCCAGTCGAGCGCTGGCTGATTCTGGCCCGGCATCTCCGACGGGCGGTAGCAGCGTCGTGAACTCGACGAAGGTCGCCTTCGCCGTCGGCTCGGCCCGCTTGAGGATCTCGGCGAGCGGGATGCCGATCCACGGAATCACCATCGACCACGCCTCGACGCAGCGCAGCCGGTAGATGCGCTCCTCGAGCTGGCGCGGCTTGATCAGATCCTCGAGCAGGTAGTCGCGCCGGCTTGTTGCAGTGCCCGTCGATCTTCACCGTCCACGGGCTCGTCTTCAGCCGGCCGGCGTACCGCTGCGGATCGCTCCTTGCCGGTGCCGAACTCGTAGAAGTTGTTGTAGCCGGTGATCTCCTCGAAGGTGTTCAGCTTCTCGTCGGTCGTGACGACCTTCGTCTTGTAACCCGCCAGGGCCATCTGCCCCCGGGCGGCGGGCTCGGCCGAAGGATCCGCCGCTGTCCCTTCCGCGGCGCAGCCCGGAAACCAGGGCCCGGCCATTGCCGCCGCCGCGGCGCCACCCGCCAGGCGCATGAACTCCCGCCGCCGGACGTAGAGCTTCTCGTCGGTGATTTCGGACGACGGGATGTCTGGTGCACGCCTGATCAGCATGGCCTCAACCTTTCAGCACGGACGGCACGAACCATTCGTCAATGGTACCCCCGACCCGCTCCTCATGCTAAACCCCTGATCGGCTCGACAGCTTCCCGCAACCGTCGGTCCCGGCTGCCGGAAACCCCCGTAACCGGCCGTAATAGAATGCCCTGATGTCCACTGGGGCGACCGATCCGCGCTGGCCGAAGCTCTTCTCCCTCGCCGTGCACGAGTTCCGTACGCCGCTGACGGTCGTCGCCGGCTACATCCGGATGCTGCTGAAAGACCGGGCCGGGCCCCTGACCGATCAGCAACGCCGGCTGCTCGAGGAGGCCGAGAAATCCTGCGGTCGCCTTTCCGGCCTCGTCGCCGAGCTCAGCGAGCTCGCCAGCCTCGAGGCGGGCACCGCTCCGTTCAACCGCAGCGCGCTCGATCTGAAGGCCATCGTCGCCGACTGCATCGCGTCGCTCCCCCCGATGTCGGGTCGCGAGATCCAGATCGATCTGATCGACCGATGGCACCCAGCCGTTCGTCGACGGTGACGCGGTCCGGCTGAGGGCGGCCCTCACGTCGATTGTCGCGGGCCTCCGACGCGAGCTGGTCTCCAGCGATCGACTGGCCGTTCGCCTCCAGACCTGCGACGATCGGAGCCAACCCTCGGTACGAATTACGATTGGCGACCCGGACCGGATTGATCGCGAAACCGCGGCACCGGCCGACGAGCTCACGGCCTTCGACGAGTGGCGTGGCGGATACGGCCTGAGCCTCGCCGTCGCCCGCCGCATCGTCGAAGCCCACGGCGGCTGGCTGCGAGCACCAGCAGACGGAGAGCGGGCTGCCGCGGTCCTGACGCTACCGCTCGTACAGATGCCCGCGACGAAAACCCCCTGACGTCACGTCCCGATATTGCCCGCAGAAAAGCTTCAGGACTGTGTAGTAAATCACGGCACCCCACGCGTCGGACCGCCGTTGCTCAATGCAGTCGAGCGAGCGCGGTTTGGATCGCGTGCTCAGAGACTTGCCGACAGTTGACAGGGTGGCTGACTGTCGAGGTACGAGTCTTGTATAAGCACCGTCACAACCTGTGACCGTTGCCAGTGTCTCCGACGTGCGGCCGGCGAACCCGAGCTCAGCAACTGATTCTGTCTCCGACAAAGATATGAACAAGCCCTTCGTCGCCATCGTCGATGACGACTCCGCATTCGCGGCATACCTGCGCACCTTTCTCTCGCTGCGCGGCTACGAAGCCCGCTGCTACACGCGCGGCGACGAGCTGCTCGCGTCGATGAAGCAGGGCGAGGCGCCGGATGTCGTGCTGCTCGACGTCATGATGCCCGGACTCGACGGCCTGGCCACACTGCGCGCCCTCAAGAGCCACGCGCCCGAGGCGCAGGTCATCATGCTCTCCGGACGGAATCAGGCGTCGACGATCGTCGAAGCCGTCCGTCTCGGCGCAATCGATTACGTCGTCAAGCCCGACGACCCCGAGGGTCTCGGGGAAATCGCGCTCGACGTCGCGATCAAGAACGCCATCGAGAAGAACCGGCTCGTCTCGGAGCTCAGCGAGCTCCGGCAGCAGCTCACCGACGACGAGGACGTGGCGGTCTGGGGCAACAGCGAGAAGATGCGCAGCATCGCAATGGTGATCGATCAGGTGGCCGACAGCGACGTCACGGTGCTGATCCGCGGCGAAAGCGGCGTCGGCAAGGAGCTGGTGGCCCGGGCCATCCATCAGCGATCGACGCGGCGGAACCGTCCGTTCGTCAAGGTCAACTGCGCGGCGCTGCCGGCCGAGCTGCTCGAGAGCGAGTTGTTCGGCCACGAGCGAGGCGCCTTCACCGGCGCCGCGACGACGCGCATCGGCAAGTTCGAGCAGGCGGACGGCGGCACGCTGATGCTCGACGAGATCGGCGAGATGAAGCCGGCGCTCCAGGCCAAGCTGCTCCACGTGCTGCAGGACGGGGAGTTCACGAAGCTCGGCAGCAACAAGCGGGTCGAGGTGGACGTCCGGGTCGTGGCCGCCACGAACCGCGACCTCGAGACGATGATGCTGAGCGGCGACTTCCGCGAAGATCTCTACTACCGGCTGAAGGTCATCGAGGTGACGGTGCCGTCGCTGCGCGAGCGACGGGACGAGATTCCCGCGCTCATCGACTTCTTCGTCGCGCGCTACTCGCGCAAGTACAACCGGCCGACGCCCCGCATGGGTCCCGAGCTGCAGCAGATGTTCCTGGAGTACGACGTGGCCGGGGAACATCCGCGAGCTCGAGAACATGATCAAGCGCATCGTCATCCTGCAGGACGAGCAACTCGTGGTGCGTGAGATCGTCCGCAATATGCAGCGCGTGGCGGCGACCGCCGGCGCCAGCGCCGCCGTGGCCGCTCAGGCGGGCGCCGCGGCCGTCGTCGCGGCACCGGCGGCGGTGGCGACATTGCCCGGACCGGAGTCCTTCGGGCAGATCGACGCCGAGCCCGAGGATGCGGACGAGAGCCCGGCCCCGGCCGCGGCCGGGACGAATGGATCGCTCTCCGCCCTCGCAAAAGCGGCGGCGATGAAGGCCGAGCGCGCCGCGATCTCCGAAACGCTCACCCAGGTCCATTGGAACAGGCGCAAGGCGGCGCAGATCCTGGGCGTCAGCTACAAGACGCTCCTGAACAAGATCAAGGAGTGTGCTATCAGCAGGGCGTCGTAGGCGCCAGTCTCGTATTGCATCCCGACCCATCTCGGCTACTCTTTAGCCTAGGAGTCGCCGAATGACAGAGCTCGCCGCATCGCTCCTGGACAAGATCAAAACCCGGCGGGTCCGCGCTGGCGTCGCGGGCTTGGGCTACGTCGGTCTGCCGCTCGCGGTGGAGCTGGCGAAGGCCGGCTTCCCGACGACGGGCATCGATGTCGACGAACGCAAGGTCCGGGCGATCAACCAGGGCGACTCGTACATTCCTGACGTCGCCGCGGCTGACGTGAGGCACCTGCAGCAGACGCGGAAGCTGCAGGCCACCTCGGATTTTGCCGTTGTCAAGGACCTCGACACCGTCAGCATCTGCGTGCCGACACCGCTGCGCAAGACGAAGGACCCGGACATGTCCTACATCGTCTCGGCAGTGGAAGCGATCGCGAAGCAACTGCACCCCGGTCTGCTCGTGATCCTCGAATCGACCACCTATCCCGGAACGACCGAGGAGGTCGTCCAGCCGCTGCTCGAGGCGACGGGCCTCAAGGCCGGGCGTGATTTCTTCCTCGCGTTCTCGCCCGAGCGGGTCGATCCCGGCAACGCGACGTTCACGACCGAGAACGTGCCGAAGGTTGTCGGCGGCTCTACGGCGGAGTGCGTCCGGCTCGCGGCTGCACTCTACGGAACGGCGATCCAGACAATCGTGCCGGTCAGCTCGACGCGAGTCGCCGAGATGGTGAAGCTGCTCGAGAACACGTTCCGGGCCGTCAACATTGCGCTCGTCAACGAGCTCGCCTTGATGTGCGACCGGATGAACATCGACGTCTGGGAAGTGATCGACGCCGCCAAAACCAAGCCGTTCGGCTTCATGGCCTTCTATCCCGGCCCGGGCCTGGGTGGCCACTGTATCCCGATCGATCCAATTTATCTGTCCTGGAAAGCCAAACAGAGCGGGTTCGATCCGCGATTCATCGAGCTGGCGGGTCACGTGAACGGCTCCATGCCGCACTACGTGGTCGACAAGGTGGGCGAGGCGCTCAATACCAAGCGCAAGGCGATCAACGGGTCGCAGGTGTTGATCGCGGGCGTCGCGTACAAGCGCGACATCGACGACATCCGTGAGTCGCCCGCGCTCGACGTGATGGGCCTCCTCCACGCGAGACGCGCGGTCGTGTCGTACGTCGATCCGTACGTGCCACTGATCCCCGCGCGCGAGTGGTCCGGCCGCTCCGAGCTCCGTGCCGTGGAGGCAGGTCGCGGATCGTTCGGAAAGTACGACTGCATCGTGATCGTCACCGACCACAAGGCGTTCGATTACGACGCGATGGTGGCGGAGGCGGACCTGATCGTCGACACGCGAAACGCCATCAAGAAGGCAGCGCCGAATGTGTTCAGGCTCGGCGCGCCCCGCCCCGAGGCCGAGGGCGTGCCGACCGCGTAGAGGCTACGGCTGCAGACCGAGAAAGCCGGCCGCCCTGGGCCAGATGTAATCCAGGCTGCTTTTCAGCTGATGATCGTCGTCAAGCATGTGGAGCTCGACGTTCGGCCGTGCGGCGGCCCACGTCTCGACGCTCGCCGGGTCGACGGATGTGTCGTGCCGTCCCTGAAAGATCTGGATCGGCAGGTCGAGGCGGGCGTTCACAGCGGCGTACCTGCGGGCGTCCTCGTATAGCTCGTACTGGACGGACATCACCCGGCCGTACGCATGGTGGAACACGTCGAGCCTGTTCGCCCGGCGCCACTCGTCGATCCCGGTCTCGCCGATCTGGCGCATGCGATTGCCGCCGAAGTCGAGCGCAGGTGCAAGCAGGATCATCCGCTCGACGCGTTCGGGCCACCGGTGGGCGGCGTGCACGGCCACGAAGCCGCCGAGGCTGGAGCCGATCAGGACCACCGGCGCCGCCGGCAGCCCGTCGAGCGTCTCCCCCACCTGCGCGATCATCCGCGTGATCGTCAGCGTGGAAAAATCAGGCTCGTTGAAATCAGGCGTGTGCAACGCCACGCCCTGCTTCGCCAGGCACGATCTGAAGAAGGCCGCTTTCGAGGATGCGGCAGAGGAGGCGAACCCGTGGAGGTAGAGGACGTTTAACAAAAGCATCCTTTACAGCAAGTTACGGTAGCACGACAACCCTGGGGACGGTGCACTTCGTCTAAGGGCGTGACCAGGGAGGAACAGCCAATGCGTTTGAGATCGACTATCGCCGCCCTCACGCTGACGAGCGGTCTGTGGGCAGCCGCAGGAAATGGAACGGCGGCTCAGCAGGCCGCCCCCAACAACCAATGGCGCGGCACCGTGTCCCAGGGAAGCGCCATCGAGATCAAGGGCGTCAACGGCGACGTCAAGGCCACGGCGACGACCGGCGCAGAGGTCGAGGTCTCCGCGGTGATGAAGGGCCGGCGCAGCAATCCCCAGGACGTGCGAATCGACGTCGTTCAGCATGGCGACGGCGTCACCATCTGCGCCGTCTATCCGAGCCCCGATTCGAGGCCGAACGAATGTCAGCCGGGTGACGGCGGCCGGATGAGCACACGCGACAACGACGTCACCGTGACGTTCACGGTTCGTGTCCCGGCAGGCGTGCGGTTCATCGGCAAGACGGTCAACGGCGACGTGTCGGCCGATTCGCTGGCTGGCCCGGTCTCACTGAAAACCGTCAACGGTGACGCGAGCTTTTCGACGACGGCTTACGGTGAGGCGTCCACGGTCAACGGCTCGATTCGCGGCGCCATGGGCAGCAGCCAGTGGAGCGACACGCTGAAGTTCCATACCGTCAACGGCAGCGTGAACCTGGATCTGCCGCCCGACTCGAGCACCGATCTGCGCGCGGCGACCGTCAACGGCAGCATCTCCACCGACTTTCCGCTGACCGTCTCGGGCAAGATCAACCCGCGGACGCTCAACGGCACCATCGGCGGCGGCGGCCGGTCGCTCGAGATCGAAACAGTCAACGGCAGCGTCACGCTTCGACGTCGGTAGACGACACCCATATGTGGTTGTCCCTCTTCCACATATGGCTGGTCGCATCGGCGAAAATGGTATAGTCGCGGGATGGAAGGCATCGTCTCAGCATGGGGCCGAATCCTCGCCGGCTACCGTCCGTCGCTGTCCATTGAGATCACGCGCGAGTGTCCGCTCCGCTGCCCCGGCTGCTATGCCTACCTCGACGAGCACCTCGGCGGAGAAGTCACGCTCCGTCAGGTGAGCGACTTCAAGGGTGACGAGCTGGTCACCCGTTTCTTCGAGCTGATCGACGCGCACCGCCCGCTTCACGTGTCGATCGTGGGCGGCGAGCCGCTCGTGCGGTTCCGCGAGCTGAATACGATCCTGCCGCGGCTCGCCGATCAGGGTGTCTACACGCAGCTGGTGACGAGCGCCGTCAGGCAGATCCCGCCGGAGTGGGCCAAGCTCCGCCGCCTGCAGCTCGTCGTGTCGATTGACGGTCTCCAGCCCGAGCACGACGAGCGCCGCAAGCCCGCCACCTACGATCGCATCCTCAAGCACATCGTCGGCCACGACATCACGGTGCACTGCACGGTGACGCGGCAGCAAGTGCGGCGCGAGGGCTATCTCGAAGAGTTCATCGACTACTGGTCGGACAACCCGACACGTGTCGCAGCTCTGGGTCAGCCTCTACACGCCCCAGGTGGGCGAAGTGTCCGACGAGCGACTCACACCCGAGGATCGCACGCGGGTCGTCGCCGACCTGATGCACCTCCGGCTCAGTACCCCAAGCTGCGAATGCCCGAGGGCCTCGTTCGGGTCTACCAGGAGCCACCGAAGAGCCCAGACGAGTGCGTCTTCGCTCTGACCACGACGTGCGTGTCGGCTGATTTCAAGCGGCCCATCTCGCCATGTCAGTTCGGCGGCAATCCGGACTGCGCCAACTGCGGCTGTATCGCGTCGGCGGGTCTCAAGGCCATCGCCCGGCATCGGCTTCCAGGCGGGATTCGCGTCGGCGCGATTTTCGAGCATTCGCTTCGCATCGGACGGAAAGTGCGCCGGATGCGGACGGGCGCCGCCTCCTGATATAATTCGTTATTTGATGCGCGTTTACCGGAAAGCCAGCCGCAAGCTGCGATCAGTGCGTGAGTTCATGCGCGGGCTGATCAGCACCGACCACCCGATTCTCGTCCAGATCGTGCCGATTCGCCGCTGCAACATCGACTGCGGCTACTGCAACGAGTACGACAAGGTGTCGAATCCCGTTCCGCTGGAGGAGATGCTCGCACGCATCGACAAGCTGGCCGAACTGGGCACCTCGGTCGTGGCGTTCACGGGCGGGGAGCCGATGCTCCACCCCGACCTCGACGAGCTGATCGCCCGCATCCGGTCGCGGGACATGATCGCCGGCCTGATCACGAACGGATATCTGTTCTCGCCGAAGCGGATTCAGGCGCTCAACGCCGCGGGACTCGACTACCTCCAGATCAGCATCGACAACGTCGAGCCGGACGAGATCTCGAAGAAGAGCCTCAGGCTGCTCGACAAGAAGCTGCAGTGGCTCGCCGAGCACGCGCACTTCGACGTGAACATCAATTCCGTCGTCGGCGGGGGCATCAAGAACCCCGAAGACGCCAGGACGATCAACCGTCGGGCACGCGAGCTGGGGTTCTCGACGTCCATCGGCATCATCCATGACAACTCCGGGCTGCTCAAGCCGCTCGGCCAGACCGAGCGCGCCGTCTTCGAGGAGGTCATGGACGTCCTCGACGGTCGGCGGCAGGTGATCAAGAACCTCTACTCGGGCATCCGGAGCTTCCAGACGAATCTCGCCGACGGCAAGCCGAACGACTGGCAGTGCCGGTCGGGCGCCCGCTACCTCTACGTGTGCGAGGACGGGCTGGTCCACTGGTGCTCGCAGCAGCGCGGCTATCCCGGCGTGCCGCTGGCCAAATACACGATCGACGACATTCGTCGTGAGTTCTTAACGCCGAAGTGGTGCGCGCCGATGTGCACCATCGGCTGCGTCCATCGCGTGTCGACGATGGACTACTGGCGCAAACCACAGAAATCGGATTCCGGCGTGGCGCAGGGTTCGATCCGACAGGCTTCCTGAGCCGCGACCAGTTAACTCGGATGGCGAATCCCGCGTCCTTCGACATCACCTCCGGCGTCGACCTGCAGGAAGTGGACAACGCCGTCAACCAGGCGCGCAAGGAAGTCGCGCAGCGCTACGACTTCAAGGGGTCGCGCGCGGCCATCGAGCTGAACCAGAAAGAAAACACGATTACGCTCACCGCCGACGACGACTTCAAGATGACGGCGCTGTGGGAGATCCTGCAGGGACGCCTCGTTCGACGCGGCGTGCCGACCAAGAACCTGACGCCGGGCACGATCGAGCGCGCGGCGAACGACACGGTCAGGCGGGTCATCACGCTGCAGCAGGGGATCCCGACGGAGGCCGCGCGGGAGATCGTCAAGTTCCTGAAGGACAGGAAGCTGAAGAAGGTCCAGGCGGCGATTCAGGCCGATCAGGTGCGCGTGTCCTCTGCTTCGAAGGACGACCTGCAGGAGGCGATTCGGGTGCTGCGCGATCACGATTTCGGCGTAGCACTCCAGTTCGGCAACTACCGCGGATAGCGGGACGGTCCCCGGTCGAGTCGGGAGCTTTCATGACGCGTCCATTCAAACGATCGCGCGTGTCATTGATGTGCGGAGTCTGCGTGCTGACCCTGACGTCCGCGGGGTGGGCTGACCAGGCGACCCGGGTCAACGCGGAGGCGAAGGCCCTCGCGAGCTTCCAGGAAGCGGCGAAGGAGTACGCCGAGCTGCACAAGAAGCTCGAGAGTACGATGGCCCCCCTAGCGAAGGACGCACCAAACGACGTCGTGTACCAGTACGAGCGCACGCTCGAGCGTCTCATTCAGCAGGCACGCGGCAAGGCCAAACAGGGCGACATCTTCACGCGGGAGTCGAGACCCGTCATCAGGCGGCTGCTGACCGGTCTCTTTCGCGGTCCCGACGGGCCGGAGCTGCGCGCGGCGATCAGGGAGGAGGACCCCGGTGGGCGCGTGAAGCTGCGGGTCAACAATCGGTACCCCGATGCGGTCCCGCTGTCGTCGATGCCGCCGCAGCTGCTGAGGGTGCTCCCTCCCATACCGGAAGAGCTCGACTACCGGTACGTCGGCGACGACCTGATCCTGCTCGACGTCCACGCGCACATCATCGTGGACATCCTCAGCGACGCCCTGCCGAGGTAGCCGCCGCATGCTGACGCGCCGCCCCTGCACCGGCTCTGTCGTCGCTGCCCTGGTCTTCGCCGGACTTGTTCTCACAGGTCTGCTCGAGGCCCGCGACAGCGCGGCACCCGCGTTCGCAGGCGTCCAGCAGAAACCGGCCGCCGCTCCGGGCGCGCCGATCGTCGAACTGCCCAACCGCAACGGCTCGCTGAAGTTTCTCGTCATCGGCGACTTCGGCACCGGGGGACGCGAGCAGTACCAGCTCGCCGATCAGATGGCCAAAGTCCGCGAACGGTTTCCATTCGAGATGGCCATCACCGTCGGGGACAACATCTATGGCTCGGGCCGGCCGCAGGACATGACGAAGAAGTTCGAAGAGCCGTACAAAGCGCTGTTGAGCGCCGGCGTCAAGTTCTATGCGTCGCTGGGCAACCACGACGATCGGTCGCAGAGCCGCTACGCCCTCTTCAACATGGACGGCAAGACCTATTACACGTTCAAGGCGCCGAAGCAGGATGTCCGGTTCCTCGCGCTGGAGAGCGACAACCTCAGTCCGGCGCAGACCGCATGGGTCCAGCAGGAGCTCGCCAGCTCCGGGGAAGACTGGAACATCCCTTACTTCCACCACCCCCTGTACTCATCGGGTGAGCGGCACGGCTCGTCGGTGCCTCTCCGGGATGTTCTGGAGCCGCTTTTCATTAAAGGGAACGTGAGCGTCGTCTTCGCCGGCCACGATCACTTCTACGAGCGGACCAAGCCGCAGAACGGGATCGTCCACTTCGTCGTCGGCTCGAGCGGGCAACTGCGAACGGGCAATATCGATCCGCGGACCGGGATCACCGCCAAAGGCTTCGACACGGACCGCGCGTTCCTGGTAGCCGAGATAGACGGCGACGAGCTTTTCTTCAACGCCATTTCACGGCAGGGTCAGGTCGTCGATTCCGGCGTCATCGAGCGGCGGCGGCCGGCTCAGTAGCTTCTTCCTTTTCCTTTTCTTTCACGTCTTTTTCTTTCACGTCTTTCTCGCGGTCCGGCGCTTTCGTGTCCTCTTTAGCAGCGGCCTTCCCCGCGGCCTGCGCCCAGTCGGACTCGAAGACCGACTGAATCTTCCCGGCAATTCGCGAGTCGGTGATGATGACGCCGACTTCGCGGCGGCCGTCGAGCTCCAGCTTCCGGAGGCTCTGGCTGCCGACGAAGGCGTTCGAGCCGTCCCGGACCATGGCGCGGACGTGCAGCCGCATGTCGGAGAGCTTCCGCGATTCGACACCGCTCAGCCTCTTGTCGACCTTCCCTATCACGCGTATCTCGACACCCGCCTTCAGACGTTCGTTCAGCGCACGCATGATGAGGCGATCCGAGATCTTCGCGTCGTAGATCAGCAGCTGCTTCCTGGCTTTCTTGATGAACTGGGTCAGGAGCGAGCGCGCATTCTCGGGGCTCACGACGAGTCGATCGCTGACTGGCGAGTAGCTCTGGCGGGTGCAGTCCGCCTCGAAGAGGGTGTGCGCCTCCTTCACGACACTCTTGTCGGCCGTCATCACGCCAAAGCTGCGGCTCTTCTCCATGTCGAGCTTCGTGTAGTTGAACCCCAGGACGTGCAGCGTGTCATCGGCGATCAGCATCTTGCCGTGGTAGCGCGTCAGCTCGTCGGAGGTCCGCGCGACCGTCACGCCGGCCTCGAGCAGCCGCTGCTCGAGCTTGCGCAGGTTCTTCTCACCGCCGCGGTTCGTGTGGGCGATCAGCGCGCGGACGACGACGCCGCGCGCCACCGCCGCCGCCAGCACTTTCTCGAGCTCCGCCCGATCGAACCGGAAGATCACGATGTCGATCGACTTCCGGGCGCGCTTGACCGCCTGCATCAGGGGCGTCAGCCCATCGTCTGGTTGAATGATGAGTTTCACGGGCGTCTCATTTCGTTTTGTTCTTCTTCTCCGCCCAGTCCACGGCGCCGTGCCCCTCCTGTTCGAGCCGCAGGATGGCGTCGGTGATGCGGTCCGCCGGCATCTCGAGCGGCAGGCCGACCTCGTAGCAGACCTCTTCGTCCGCCGACGATCGCAGCTCGAATTCGAGCTTGAACCTGCGCAGGATCGCTTCGATCTTCGGGCGCAGCTCGTCGGTCTGTTTGCCGAGCTTCACCTTCAGGTCGAACCGCTTCATGCCCTTCTCGAAGGACTCGATGATCCCGAGGGCGAGCATCAGGAAGACGGTCGAAAAGCCGGCGAGCGCATAGAGGCCGACGCCTGACGCCAGTCCGACGGCCAGCGCGCAGAGCATGACGACCGCGTCCTTGGGGTCGTCGATCTTGGACCGGTAGCGGATCAGATTGGCGGCGCCGACGATCCCGAAGGCGCGCGCGAGGCTGGCGCCGACGACGAGCATGATCACGGCGCCCACGACCGCGAGAATAATCTGGGTCTGGACGACGGCCGGCGTCCGCAGCGGCGTGCCGCGTCGCTTTGGCCTGAGCGCGAGCGCCGCGCCGAGCACTGCCGCCAGCGGCAGCCTGACCATCGCGTCGTCGATCTCGTGCAGCGGGTGGATCGGATGATCGTCAGTGTCGCGACGCTGCGGCGTCTGCTGTTCTTGAGCGATCTGCGGCAGGTCCGGCTGGCGCGTGCGTGCGCGCGCTGCCGTCGGCGCGAAGCCGAGCCAGGCGACCGTACAGATCCCCACTACGCCGCAACGGACTGTCAGCAGTCGGGCGGTCATGATTCAATCCTTCAGTGCAAGTCCCTCGGTAATTTTCTGTTTGAGGCGGCGGATGTAGCGGTCTGCCTCGCCGTCGGGATAGCCGGCGGACCGGAACGCGTCGCTCCATTGGTCGGCGGTGAGCCTCTGGAGCCGGCCGCAGATCCATCGCACGTCCGCCGTCGTGATGTTTTCGAAGAGCGCATCGTAGCGTCCGCGCCAGTCGAGCTTCACGTGGCCGTTGACCACGCCCTTGATGAACGGCGTCTTCTCGAACACGTCGATGTCCCCGCGCGGCGCGTCGAGCACGCCGGTGCGGCCGAACGTGTGACCGAGATCCCGCACGACGTACCAGGTCTGCGCGCCCTCGGTGGCCTCGGGCAGCACGTAAATCGCGTTGTTGTCGGGCTTCAGGTCCGAGTTGCCGAGCATCGCCTGCAGCACCAGCAGACCGTTCAACTCGCGTGTGCCGACGAAGGGGTTCTGGTAATACGACCACGGGCCCTTCTGCTCGAAGCCGCCGTGGAGTCTGGGGTTCTTTTCACGGAAGCGCGCCGGGAGCTGCGGGTTCGGAGACGAGGCCTTTTCCGCATTCCATTTCGGGACGTAGTAGATCGGCGCCTGATGGAAACCGATACCCCAGTGGATGCGCGAGGCGGCCACTTCGGTCGGCGCCTCCGGAGGAAACTTCACGCTCCACTCACGGTCACCAGGTCCCTTGACGGTGTACCCGCGGCTGAAACCCGTCCGCTTGATGGCGATGACGGTGTACTTGTCCGTTGGGTCCGGCGCGAGTTGTTTGCCGCCGACGCCCCAGGTACAGATCCCGTATCGTCTGCGGCTCGGACCAGAGCTGCCCGAGTTGGGATCGTGTGACCTGACCGGGCAACGTGGACCTGATGGGCGTCGGGTGACAGGCGACGACCAGCCCGACCGTGGATGCCAGGATCAGCACGGATGGGGTGGTCGCTGACACTCGTTGAGTAATTGCGCGTCGCAATTCCACCGTTCGTTCCTCCAGTTCCACGGCAAAAGGCAGCGGAACGCACTCAGGTGGGCAGTTGTGCAATCGGCACGCCAGAGCTCAGCTGGTACGGATGGGCTTGGGGTTACCGGAAGTCGTGCGACTGCGGTTCGGGGCCGTTCGCTTTCAGCGGCGTGAGGCGTTCCGCCTTGATGGAGGTGACGCCTTCCTGAATCTGGAGCGTGCCTTCGACAATCAAGTACGACGCGCCGATGACCGTCGCTCGCTGTTCGCTGAACAAATCGGGTCGGACGATGATGTTGGCGATACCGGTCTCGTCTTCGAGCGTGAGGAAGACAAAACCTTTGGCGGTGCCGGGCCGCTGACGGGTAATCACGGCGCCGGCAACGCGCACGCGCCGGCCATGACGCCCGTGCGGCAGATCGCTCGCGCGAAGCACGCCGCCGAGCGCGAGCCCCGCCCGGCAGAGCGCCATCGGATGCGGGCCGATCGTCAGGCTCGTGCCGGCGTAGTCTGCCATCAGGCGTTCGGCCTGAGTCATGGGACGAAGGGGGGATTCACTCGGCGCTCGTGGCTCGGCGCTCGGCGCTCGCCCCTCGACAAGGCTCGGGGCGACCCTGAGCCTGTCGAAGGGTCGGCGCTCGTCGAGTCCTTCCACGAACAACTCCCCCGATGGACGGATCGCGCGCTCGATCTGCCACTGCGCGCTGCGGCGGTCGTAGCCGAACGCGTTCAGCGCGCCGATCTCGGCGAGCGTCGCGACCTCGTCGCGATTGAGGTGCGTTTTCGCGATGAGGTCGTCGATGGAAGCGTATCGCCCCTCGACAAGGCTCGGGGCGACCCTGAGCTTGTCGAAGGGTCGGGGTTCGGGAGCTCGGGAGCTCGGGAGTTCGGTAGTTCGGGAGCTCGGGAGCTCGGGGGTTCGGGAGCTCGGGGGTTCGGTAGTTCGGGAGCTCAATGACTCGGGAGCCCATTCATGCGCGCAGACGTTGCAGAACCACGTGGATGTCGCGGTGGCTTCGATCATCGAGCGATCGTCACAGCCACATTTCGGGCAACGGCTTCTCGAGCCTCGATCGTCAAGCATCCCAGTCGCCACGGGCTTCGTCGAGCCACCGAGTCCCGACCCTTCGACAGGCTCAGGGTCGCCCCGAGCCACGTCGAGGGGCGAGCTCCCGAGCAACGCGCCCCCGGCGATCGCCTTCCCTACTGCCTGGCGCAATCCGTTCACATACATCAGCCCCAGTCGCACCCGGCCATCCGGCTCCACGCGGCAGTCCCAGTCGGACTGCAGCACGTCAATCGGCGCGAAGCGGACGCCGTGACGCTGCGCGTCCTTGACGAGCGTGGCGGGATGATAGAAGCCCATCGGCTGGTTGTTGAGCAACGCCGTGTAGAACGCGGCGGGATAGTGCGCCTTGAGGTACGCGCTGGCGTAGACGAGCAGGGCGAAGCTGGCGGCGTGCGATTCGGGAAACCCGTACAGCGCGAACGACACGATCGACCGGATGATCAGCTCCGCCGCATCATCGGTGATGCCCTGCTTCGCCATGCCGTCACGCAGCTTGCCCTCGAGCTGCTTCATGCGCTTCTCGGATCGCTTGAACCCCATCGCGCGACGCAGCTCTTCCGCCTCGCCGCCGGAGAACCCGGCGGCCACCATGGCCATCCGCAGCAACTGCTCCTGGAAGAGCGGCACACCCAGCGTCCGCGAGAGGATCGGCTCGAGCGACGGGTGCGGATATTCGACCGGCTCCAGCCCCTGCCGCCGCTTCAGATAGGGATGCACCATCTGTCCGACGATCGGACCGGGCCGGATAATCGCCACTTCGACAACGATGTCGTAGAAGCACGCCGGACGAAGCCGCGGCAGCGTGGCCATCTGCGCGCGCGATTCCACCTGGAACACGCCGACGGTGTCCGCTTCCTGCAGCATCCGGTAAACCGCCGGATCGTCAGGGGGCAGGTGCGCGAGGTCCACGATCTCGGCGTCGAGCGAGCCCCGGCTTGTTCACCATCGCGAGCGCGTCCTGAAGGACCGACATCATGCCCAGCCCCAGCAGGTCGACTTTCACCAGACCCATGTCGGCGCAGTCGTCCTTGTCCCACTGGACGACCACGCGGTCGGGCATCGAGGCGTTCTCGAGTGGGACGATCTCGTCCAGACGCCCGTGGCAGATCACCATGCCGCCGGAATGCTGCCCGAGGTGGCGCGGCAGATCCTGGATGCGCTGCCAGAGCCGACCGAACAGCTGCACGTCAGGATGATCGAAGTCGATCCCGACCTCACGGAGGTTGCGCTCGAGCGTTTCCTTCGGGTCCACCCACTCGAAGTGATTCATGACCTTGGCGAGCCGATCGATGTCGTCCGCAGCGAGCGACAGCGTCTTGCCGACTTCCCGGGCCGCGCTGCGGCCGCGATAGGTGATGACGTTCGCGGTCATTGCCGCTCTGCGGACCTTCGGATCGGGGGCTCGGGAGCTCGGTAGTTCGGTAGTTCGGAGGCTCGGAGGAGTTGCGTCGTCCGTACTTTTCGTAAACGTGCTGGATCACGCGCTCGCGCCGATCGCCGCTCGGGAGATCGAGATCGATGTCGGGCCATTCGCCGCGTTGTTCCGAAAGGAATCGCTCGAAGAGCAGATCCATCCCGACCGGATCCACCGCCGTGATCCCGAGGCTGTAGCAGACGGCGCTGTTGGCGGCCGACCCGCGGCCCTGCACGAGGATGTCCTGCTGCCGGCAGTAATTGACGATGTCCCAGACGATGAGGAAATAGCCGGCGAGATCGAGCTTCTCGATCAGATCCAGCTCGCGCGCGATCTGGGCGCGCGCGCGGTCGTGATACGGGCGATAGCGCTCTCGGGCACCCGCCTGCGTAATCTTCCGCAGAAACGACGCCATCGTTTCGCCGTGCGGCACCGGATAGTCCGGAAAGCGATATCCCAGATCCGCCATCGTGTATTCGAGCCGGTCCGCCAGCTCGCGCGTGCCCACGATGGCCTCCGGGAGATCGCTGAAGAGCCGGCTCATGGCGTCCGCCGGCTTCAGATAGCGTTCCGCGTTCCAGCTCAGACGCCTCCCGGCCTGCGCGAGCGTCGTCTTGTGGCGGATGCAGGTCAGCACGTCGTAGAGCGGACGGTCTTCGGGCTCCGCGAACCGCACGCCGTTGGTGGCGACGACAGGCAGATGGAACGCCGAGGCGAGATCGCGGAGCGCGTGATTGTCGGACTCCTCGTCCCGCAGCAGGTGACGCTGCAGCTCGACGCAGACGTTCGGCGGCCCGAAGATGCCCACCAGACGATCGACGAGCCCGGCGACGCCGAATCGCGGGCCGTTGATGGTCGCCCGGCCGGCCAGCGCCACCAGGCCCTGCACCTGCCCGTCGAGGTCGTCGAGCGTGAGCGCGCCTTCGCCCTTCGGCGCCCGCAGCTTCATGCGCGTCACCAGCCGGCACAGATTGCGATAGCCCTCGCGCGACGCCACGAGGACCGGAAGGCGGAAGAGCCGGGACTCGGCGCCCGGCGTTCGCCCCTCGACAAGGCTCGGGGCGACCGCAATCGTCAGCTCGGCGCCGACGATCGCTTTCAGCCCGGCGCGCGTCGCCGCGAGATGGAAGCGCGGGATTCCGTAGACGCCGTCCCGGTCGAGCAGCGCGATCGCCGGATATCCAAGTGACGCGGCACGCTCGACGAGCGCTTCCGGCAACGACGCGCCGTCAAGGAAGGAAAAGGCGGAGGAGGTGTGGAGTTCTAAATACATTGGTGATTGGTGATTGCGGATTGCGGATTGGGATTGCGGATTGTGGATTGCGGATTGATTGCGGATTGCGGGTTGATTGCGGATTGATGATTCATTGCGGATTGATGATTCATTGCGGGTTGCGACAATCCACAATCCACAATCAATCCGCAATCCACAATCAATCCACAATCCGCAATCAGCAATGGCAATCGGCAATCCCCATTCACCAATCCGCAATGTATTAGTCCACCACGCCCTCCAGAAACCATTTGCCGCTGTCTCGGTCCCGAAACAGCCGGCAGACCGTGCCGTCGCTGAACGCGACGTCCCACTCGTCGCGGTCCCAGCGCCGGGCATCGCCATCCCACCAGGATCCGGACGACCGCCAGGGGCCCGCGGACTGATCGACGGAACCGCCGGGCATGCCCCGACGATCGATCGCCACCCGCACGGGGCGGCCGCGTTCGACCGTGACCCGGATCGCAATCGGCGGACGAAATCGTCGCAGGCAGAGCGCGTCGATCGCCGACCGCTGAGCCGTCCTGGCGCCATGCACGAGACCGATCGGTCCCCGCGCGGCGGCCGGACGATCATCCGGTGCGAAGCGCCGCACCTCGAACGCGTCGGGTCCGTACGAGTCGAGCAGCGCCGGGGCGCCCGAACGCGACTCGCCCGCCAGCGCGCTCAGCCGCGCGGTGAGCGTCGCGAGCGTTTCGGCCGACGGCCGCGCGCGTTCGAGGAGCGAAAACTGCACCACGCGTCCCGGCGCCGGATCGACTTCCACGGTGACGATGTCGATCGCGGCACCGGGTGGATGCGACTCGAGATCGAGGACCAGCAGCGTTCGCAGCACCCGCGGATCGCGCATCGCCGCCGGCAGTTGCAGCTGGCGTGTGTGCGTGCTTCGATCGACGAGCCGCAGATCCAGCCGGATGGCCGCCGCGCCGCGATCCGCGCGCTCGAGCGACGAGGACAGCGGATCGAGCAGCCGTGCCAGGACGAACGACAGCGGCTCGAGCGCGTCGATCGGCCACTCCAGCTCCAGCCGCTCGACGAAACGCGGCGCATCCGGATCCGGTACGAGCGGACCCGGGTCGATCCCGCTCGCGAGCCTCTGCAGCGCGACGCCGTCCTGCCCGAGCCTGGCGGACAAATCGCCAGCGGGCAGCCGCGTCAACCCGCCCAGCGTCTCGACCCCCCAGCGCGCGAGCACCTCGAACGCACGCTCGGAACAATCCGATCAGTCCATCGTCGTCTCGCCGAGGAGCCGGCGAAGCATCGGCAACGGCAGGCTGGCCAGCACGGCGCCGATTTCCTCCGTCACCACGGTCACCGTCGGCCAGGCCAGGGACAACAGCAGCGCGCCCACCTGCGTGGGGGCGATGGCCACACGCGCGGATCGTTCACGGGGGGATGTCCGGGGATTCCGTGAATCAGCCAGCGATGTACAGGCGCGATCGAGCTCTGCGGCGATCACCTGCGGGCTGCCGAGCAGCCGCCCCAGGCCGCTCACGTCCAGCACGACGCATCCAGCGCCGTGCCGCTGGAACCGTGGCGAGAACGTTTTCGCCACCGCAACGGCAATCTCCGGCATCCGCGGCGATCGGACACAGGCGAACACGGCTACTCCTGCCCCGTCACGCCCACGATTCGCGGGCGCAGCTGCAGGCCTCGAAGCAGCCGCGCGCGATTCGATCGGCCTTCCCAGATCGCCCGCACTGCGCCGGCCGGGGACTCCATCGCAATCGTGACCCCGCCCGGACTACGCGCGAGGTGTTCCGGACGTCATCAGCAGCGCGATCGTCTGGGTGCCTTCGATGATGCGCGCCAGCCGAAGCCAGGTCGTGAACGGCAGGTTGCGAAGCGCCTGCGGCCTGACGTCCGAGAGATCGAAGACCACCAGGCCAAATCCTCCGGCCTGCAGCACGAGATTCATCGCCTTGAGGGCGCGCGCCGCGTCGCCGACGTCACGGACCCACAGCAGCCGCGAGAGATCCAGGCCCGCAGCCCCGGCCGACGCCGGATCGAAGCGATCGTTCGTATCGATGAGCGCGACGAGCTCGCCGCGCGAGGCCGCACAGGCCAGAGCCCGGCACGCGACGGAGGAACGCCCCGACGATCGCCCGCCGACGATTTCGGACAGGTGGCCGCGACGAAGTCCGCCGCCCAGCGCGGCATCAATCGCCGGCACGCCGGTCTCGGCGAGATCGGCCTCCCGCTCCCGCCACAGCGCCGACGTCGTCAATGTGACGTCGAGCTGGCGTTCTCTCAGGAGCGATTCAATCCGGGCGCGTTTCCCGAGCATTCCCGACTATTTTCGCTTTTTATTCGCCTTAGTCAAGGGCCGTGTAAGTATCAGGTAAGATTGAACCTTCCCCGTGTCCACGCCGCACCCGAAGGTCCAGCCGGGTCCACACGCCAACCCGCACGCGTTTCGCTCCCCCATCCTCGCGCGCGCCTTCTCCGCATTGGCGTATCGCGATTTCAGGGTGCTGTGGTTCGGGGCGCTCATCTCGACCATCGGCACCTGGATGCAGAAGGTCGCCCAGAGCTGGCTCGTCTACGACCTCACCAAGTCCTCGTTCTATCTCGGGCTCGATGATTTTCTGGGGCAGCTGCCGATCCTGCTCTTCACGCTGATCGGCGGCGTCATCGCCGACAGGCACGATAGACGACGGCTGTTGCTGGGCTCGCAATACGTGCAGATGGTCACGGCGTTCTCGCTGGCGACGCTCGTCTACGCCGGCCGCGTCGAGATCGCGTACATCCTCGCGCTCTCGTTCGTCACCGGATTCGCGCAGGCGTTCGGAGGTCCCGCGTACCAATCGCTCATTCCATCGCTCGTGCCCAAGAAAGATCTGCCCAACGCGATCGCGCTCAACTCGATCCAGTTCAACCTGGCGCGGATCTTCGGGCCCTGGCTCTCGGGCCTGACGATGGCGGCCCTGGGTGCGGCGGTCTGCTTCAGTATCAACGGCTTGTCGTTCCTGGTCGTCATCGTGGCGCTCATGTCGCTCCACGTGGCGCACATCCCCACCGGCGACCGAAAACCGCTCCTCCACGAGCTGAAGACGGGGCTCGAGTACGCCCGGAGCCAGCAGGCCATCGTCGCGCTCACGGTGCTCGCGTCGATGACGGCGTTTCTCGGACTCCCGCTGCTCACCTTCCTGCCCGTGTTCGCCCGCGAGATTTTTCACGGCGACATCGGCCGCTACAGCAACATGATGGCGTTTTCGGGGATGGGCGCCGTCGCCGGCGCGCTGGTGGTGGCGTGGCTTGGCCGTTTCAAGCACATGGGGGCCACGCTGTTGCTCGTCCAGGTGGTGCTCGGGGGACTGATCGTCGCCTTCGCCTTCTCGCGCGTACTGTGGGTGAACAACCTGCTGTTGTTCCTTGCGGGCGGCGCGCTGCTGATGGTCTTCTCGATGACCACGTCGCTCGTGCAGCTCATCGTGCCGGATCACCTCCGCGGACGGGTGGTCAGCATCTATATGGTCGCGTTCCGGGGCGGCATGCCGCTCGGCAGCCTGGCGAGCGGCTACGCGGCCACCCTCACCTCAGCGCCCAACGTCCTCGCCGTCAACGGCGCGCTCGTCTCGCTCGTCGCGATCTACTTCCTCATTCGGAGCCACGGAGTTCGCGAACTCTAGGCGCTGAAGGTGCTCGGGTCGAAAAGGGGTCAGATCTGATTTCAACATGCAGTAATGTTGAAATACAAGATCTGACCTCTCTCAAGGTGCTGGGGTGCTGGCAGCGGCGCTCTACGCTGCGACGATCCAGTAGATTCCTAGCGCGAGCGACGCCACTGACATGAGGATGGCGGCGGCCTGGCCGAGGCGGGCGGCGACGGCGGCGGACATGAGGCGGGCGAACGCGACGCCGAAGAGCGACATCGACAGCAGAATCCCCACGCCGAAGACGGCAATCAACATCAGCAGACTCGAGATCGGACGCCGATCCCAGCCGGTCTCCGAAGGGCGTCAGCATTGTCAGCGCCCTCAGGCTGCTGATGGCGAATGCCGCGCCGACGATCGTCGGGAGATGCGTGTGGGCGGACGGCAGCGGGTGATGGTCCTTGCGTCCGAAGTGCAGGTGCCAGTGCGCCGCGGGGGCCGCGGACAGCGGCAGGTGGTTGTGGCGATGCGAGTGGACGTAGACCCGCCCTGAGAAGACGCCCCAGAGTCCCATCACGCCGAAAAGAATCAAGAGTGTCCCGCCGAGGACCTCACCGCCGCGCTCGACGACGATCGGCAGCGACCAGCCCAGGATGATGAGCGCGCCGGCGCCGAACGCGAGCAGGACGGCGTGGCCGATTGCAAAGCGTACCGCGACGCCCAGCGCGCGCGTGCGCTGCAGCGCGGGCGACTGCCCGTCGCCGCCGACCGACAGCGCCGCAATGGCCATCAGATGATCAGCGCCGAGCCCGTGGAGGAAGCCCAGAACGAGGGCGGACGAGATGAGGTACACGATGAACGGATTGTATCAGCGTTCGAGCGGTCTGAGCGCGATCGTCCACGAGACCGGAACGTCCTTCGGCGCGAAGCAGACCTTGTCGTCACACGCCTGGTAACGCAGCGTCCCCTTGATCGGCAGTGTTGCGCCGGCGGCGTTCGCTCGCTCGCGAAACGCCGGCGTCAGCGCGAGCGTCACGTCCTGGACGATGCGGAACGGCTTGCTGAACACGAGCTGGGTCAGGTCCAGCGGCGCAAAGTAGTACTTCTCCGGGTCAGGAAACTGCGGAGCGCGCGAAGTGAAGGCCGGATCCGCCTCGAGCGCGAGCGAAACGGGAATCGCGTCTTTTTCCTGAGGCGCGTAGACGTGCATCTTCGGTTTTGGCGCGATATCGACGAACACCGAGATGCGCGTGCCCGGGGCCGCGCTCGTGTCGCTTGCGGACGTCGTCACGACCATATGCGCCGTTTCCGCGCGTCCGGTAGGTCCCGAGCGGCCGGATCCGGCAGTCTGCGACACGAGGCTCGAAACCGACACGCGCTCCTGGTACCGCTCTTCGAATGACCGCGAGACGACGACGCCGCGACGGTCGAGAACGAAAGTACCTGGATATGGAATGCCCGCCACTTTCCCGGACGCTCTAGCGTTCAGGATTTCGTACCGCCGGATGGTCTCCGAGCCTGTGTCCGAGAGCAGTGGAAATGTGATGCCGCGCTGAGTCGCGAAGGTCTTCAGAATCGCGGGGGAATCGTAGCTGATCGCCGCGAGCCCGAGGCCGCGCTGTTTGAGTTCGGCCAGACGTCTGTTGCAGCTGCACGAGCTGCGTCTTGCAGTACGGTCACCAGTCGGCGGAGCGATAGAAGACCAGGATCGCGCCGTTCGGCCCGAGAATCGATTTGAGCGTGTGAGATTTGCCGTTCTGGTCCGGCAGCGTGAAATCGGGAACCCGCTGCCCGACCTGCGGCCCGAGCCTGTCGAGATCGGACGCGGTTTTCTGCTGTCCCGGACGAACGGCACCGGCGACGAGCAAGAGCAGCACAAGTCCGGTGCCGAGGAAATGCATCAGTGGTCATTGTAGTCGAGGATTCAGGCCGGCTAGGCGGGTTCCAGGTCCGGCTAAAGCCTGAAGCCGGACGCTACTGTTGACGAAACGGCTGGCTGGCCTGGAACAGCGCCAGCCGCCGTTCCAGCTCGGGCACGATGTCCCGCTCGCCCTTCCGGCGCGCGACCTCGAGCGCTTCCCTGCTGGTCGATACGGCATCCTGGAATCGTCCGAGCTCGCCCTGGGCCACCGCGAGTGTGTCGAGCGACGTGACATCGGCGCGGCGCGTCAGCCCCACCGCGCGCTCCGCCAGCGCCAGCGCGCGCTTGCCGTCGCGCAGCGACTCGCTGGCATCCGTTGCGAGGATCCACCCGATCCTGTTCAGCAGCACCACATCGTCGGGCCGCTGCTCGAGCGCGCGCTCGTAGTGCGTCACCGCTTCCCGCATTCGTCCCGATGCCGCGTACGCTTCGCCGAGACTCTGCTCCGCTGCCGAAAACCGGGGCGCGATCGTCGTCGCGGTCAAGAGATGCGCAATCCCCTCGTCATACCGCCCCTGGGCCGCCAGCGCGACGCCGAGCCCGGCCTGCGCTTCCGCGTACCGCGGATCGATCTCCACTGCCGCGCGCAGATGCTCCTCGGCCTCGGCAGGACGACCGCGGGTCAGCAGCGCGGTCGCGTAGTTGTTGCGCGCGCGCGCGTTGGCCGGCCGCTTCTGAATCGTGTCCAGCCAGATGCGCTCGAAGCTCTGGTAGTCACTGTTGCGTGCGGCAGTCAGGGTGACACAACCGAGCACGATCGCGCCGATCGCGACCGGCGCGGCAAACCGCGGCAGCGGGAAGCGCCGCAGGAAGTCGAGCCCGCAGATGACGACAAGACAGACGAGGGCTGCGAGCGGCAGATACATGCGATGCTCGGCGGCGACCTCGGTCACGATCGGCAGCACGCTGGACGTGGGGGCAAGAATCAGGAAGAAGCACACGGCCGGGAAACCTGCAGGACGCCGCCGAAACAGCAGCCAGACTGCGGCCACGAGCAGCGAGAACACAATCGTGAGCGGGACGACGACCGCGCCGGCACTGCGCGCGGCGGGCCACGCGTAGTCGAGCACGAGCGGCCAGGGAATGAACGCGAGACGCAGGTAGTGCACGATGACGCCGGCCTGCGTCGCCAGATAGCCGCCACCACGGCCACTCGGCAAAACCGAAGCCGGCGGCGTCCGGACGGTATCCGCCCGACACGAGCAGCCCCAGTAGGAGCCACGACGCGAAGAGCCCGAGATACAGCGTCCACCTGGTCTTCCCCCCTCGCTCTCGATGCTCGCTCGCGCCGTGAAAACCAGCATCAGGTTTATGAGACGGCTTCTGGCCGTACGCATTCCGGCGGAATCCGCCCGATGTCTGGCGAACGTGACATCCCAGAGGACGACGGCGATCGGCGCCGTGACCATCGATTCCTTGACGCCCATGCCGAGCGCACACACCACTGCCGCGATCACGGCCCACGGCAAGGGACGCTCCCACGCGCGAATCGCGCAGTACAGTGTCAGCAGATACAGGAATCCCATCAGCGACTCGACGCGCTGCACGACATACGTCACGGCGCTCGTATTGAGCGGATGCACGACCCACACGAGCGACACCGCGAGCGCAAGCGCTGACGACCGATCGCCAAAGCGTTCGCGCAGCGGATCGGTCAGCAGCGTGCGGCGGACGAAGCCGAAGAGCGTCAGGGCGGCGGCGAGGTGGATCAGCAGGTTGAACGCGTGATAGCCCCACAGATTTCGGTGGAACCGATCGACATCGCCCGCTGACGCTCCGGAAGGCGGTTCCCTCATCACGTCACGGGCGTCCACCGGCGCCAGCGCGTAATTGACGGCGAACGTCAGGGCCGCGAACGGTCGACCGGAGAGCGTCGTGCCCGCCGGGCTCTTCATCGCTTCCGTGAGCGAATCCAATCGGCGGATCTGCAGGTTCTCGACAATGGCGGGCTCATCGTCGAACACGAAAACGCCGGTGAAGCTGTTGGCGTATGCGAGGGCGCCGGCCGCGACAATCAGCGCGGCAGCCAGCCAGACCGGCGGCGACGAAGACCGCGACGTCTCGCTGTGTCGACGTTCGGAAGGACGAGTGCGCGTGCGGGCGGAACGCCTG
>CAWAYH010000008.1:0-170897 GCA_963786195.1 uncultured Acidobacteriota bacterium
GCCGCCGTGCCGACTGACCTACTACAACTATGCCGGGATACTCAGCCTGTACACCGCTGCGGGGACGGTTCGAGTTCGCGCTGGTAAGCACTTCCCGCTCGAGTTGGAATGCAACACGCTGAACGCGGGCCACACCGCTTCGTGCGAGGCAGCGGGAGCGTTCGTGATGGCCAGGAGGATTGGCTCCGCCGAGAAGCTCGAGGCCTGGTTCTTCGCCAATCAGGGTCCGCCGCTGCTGACGCCGGGTCAGGTTCGCACGGCCGCGGCGACGGTCGGCGGTATCAAGGACTTCGAGTTGCAGTACGCCGCGGCGCTGAACGACGTCAAGGCTGACGTGGCGCTCGGCACCAGCCTGGGAGTGAAGTCGACACCGACGTTCTTTATCAACGGCCGCCTCATCGCCGGCGGCCTATCGCCCGCGGTGTTGGAGGCGGCGATTGAGCTGGAGCTGAAGCGTGCCGGTAAATGATACCGTTCAGGAGGTTTCTTGTCCGATACACTCACGCCCTTCATCACCCCGGATGCGCTGCTGGCGCACTGGCAGGGACATCGCCGGCTGACCCGTCGCGTCATCGACGCGTTTCCCCACGACAAGCTTTTCAGCTTCTCGATTGGCGGCATGCGGCCGTTCGGCACCATGGCCCTCGAGATGATCACCATGGGTGTGCCGATGCTGCGGGGCGCGTCCTCGGGCGACTGGACGACGTCGAGCAATCGCGACTTGCGGGCGCACACCGAGATCCTGCGTCTCTGGGACGACGGCACGGAACAGATCAATGCGCTATGGCCGCAGATTCCGCCACAGCGCTTTCAGGAGACTCTCACGGCGTTCGGTCAATTCACCGACACGCTGCACAACCTCATCCTCTACGTCATCGACAACGAGATCCATCACCGCGGTCAGGGGTACGTGCAACTTGCGTGCGCTCGGGATAGCGCCGCCACCCTTCTACGAGCGCACCTGAGGGGCGCTCGGACGTCCGCTCAAGTCTTTTCAGGAACAGGCACTTGCCCGTCGTCTTCTCCGGGGACCGGCTGTGCCGACCTCATTGTCGATTCTTGCCGTCTCTCGTTCGACGTCTATATACGAACGAGAACCGAAGCCAGCAAAGGAGCAGATTCCGTGCGTTTCATGATCATTCGAAAGGCCGACAAGGACAGTGAAGCAGGCGTCATGCCGAGCCAGGAGCTGCTGGCCGCGATGCTGAAGTACAACCAGGAAATGGCGAAGGCGGGCGTGTTCCTGCAGGGCGAGGGTCTCCGGGCCAGCTCGAGAGGCGCACGGGTGAAGTTGTCACAGGGCAAGCCGACCGTGACCGATGGGCCCTTCACCGAAGCCAAGGAGCTGATCGCCGGATTCACGATGATCCAGGTGAGGTCGCGCGAAGAGGCGATCGAATGGGTCAAGCGGTGGCCGCCGGAGGACGGCGAGGCCGAGCTCGAGCTTCGCCAGGTGTTCGAAGCGGAAGACTTCGGGCCGGAATTCACGCCCGAGCTTCGAGAGCAGGAAGAACGCCTGCGCGAGCAGACGTCGAAGCGGTAGGAGGCCGATCGTTCCATGCACAAGACGCTCTCGAAAGACGGGACTCCAATCGCCTACGACCGATCGGGGACTGGACCGCCGCTCATCGTCGTCGATGGCGCGCTGTGTTATCGCGCGTCCGGACCGAGCGGGCCGATGGCGGAGGCACTCGCGGAGCACTTCCACGTGATCACGTACGACCGGCGCGGCCGGGGAGACAGCGGCGACAAGGCGCCATACGCGATCGAACGCGAGATCGAAGACATCGAGGCTTTGATCAGAGAAGCGGGCGGGGACGCGTTCGTGTACGGCGTGTCATCCGGCGCAGCGCTGGCGCTCGAGGCGGCCAATTGCGGCCTCCCCATCACGAAGCTTGCCGTTTACGAGGCACCTTTCATCGTCGACGACAGCCGGCCGCCGCTTCCGGAGGACTTCAGGGCGCAGCTCGACGAGGCCATCGCCATGGGCCGTCGGGGCGATGCCGTCCGGCTCTTCATGAAGTTCGTGGGCGTGCCCGGGATATTCGTGACGCTGATGCGCTTCATGCCGGCCTGGTCCAGGCTGACCGCCGTCGCGCACACGCTGCCGTACGACATCACGCTCGTCGAGGACAACGAACGAGGACGTCCGCTGCGCCCCAAGCAGTGGAATCGGACGACGGCACCGACGCTCGTCATGGATGGCGGGAAGAGCCCGGCATGGATGCGGAGTGCCATGAAGTCGCTCGCGGCCGTGCTGCCGAACGCGAAGTACAGGACGCTCGAAGGACAGACCCACATCATCAAGGCGCGCGCTCACGTGGCGCCGCTCGTGGAGTTCTTCAAGCACTGATGGGCATGAGCAGATCGGAGGTCATGAGAGGCTCCTCCATAGGTACATAACGGTGTACGCGCGGAAGGGACGCCAGGCTTCCGCACGCCGGAGGATCTCGGCGGCGCCGGGTTCGCGTCCGTTTCGCGCGAGTGCCTTCCGGATGCCCAGATCGCCCGCCGGGAACGCATCGGGCTCGCCCAGCGCGCGCATGGCAATGTATTGCGCGGTCCACTCGCCGATGCCGGGCAGGGCGTTCAGCGCCGCGACCGTCGCCTCGAGCTCCTCGTTTCCGTCCAGCCGAAGCGACTTCTGCGAGACGGCGCGCGCGAGGTTTCGGATGGCCTCGGCGCGTGCGTGGGGAAGGCCGATCTTCTGGAGATCGGCGTCGATCAACCGCTCGCCTGACGGAAAGTGACGGGTAATGCCGGAGAGCGGGATGGCCGCTGGCGAGCCGTATGCTTCGACGAGCCTGCCTGCAAGCGTGGACGCGCCGCGCACCGACACCTGCTGACCCAGAATGGCCCTCACGGACATCTCGAAGGGATTCCACGCTCCGGGGACGCGCAGTCCCGGATGCGCCTTCACGATGGCGCCGAGACGATCGTCACGCGCGAAGTGCCGTGCAATCTGGCGCGGATCGCAATCGAGATCGAACAGCCGCCGGACGCGCCCGGCGATTCGAAGAAGATCGATCGGACACGGGGCGAGGATGCGGAGCTGGAGACAGTTCTCGCCCGGAGGGGCGGCGGACCTCTATGCCGCCGTTCACCGCGTCGAACTCGATGCTCCGTCGATAGACGTCGCCCTCGACTGTCTCGACGCCAGGGATCGCGCGGGGCTGGAGAAAACCCAGCATCGAGTCCCAGTCGTACGGCGGCAGGAACGGCAGCGGCAGCACGACCTCTCCCATCACTTCGCGTCGTGAAAAATGACGCCCATCGTAAACCGATGTCCTGATCGGATGCGACTGACGCCGTGGCGCATGTTGACCCGGTAGATGCCGCGTGTGCCCTGCACGGGTCGGTGGTGCACGGCGAACACGACGCCATCGCCTCGGCGCAGTGGCACGACCTCCGCACGCGATTGCATGCGCGGACGCTGCTCGGTCAATACGAATTCGCCGCCAGTGAAGTCCTTGCCGGGCTCTGACATCAGGATTGCGACCTGCAGCGGAAAGACGTGCTCGCCGTAGAGATCCTGATGAAGACAGTTGAAGTCGTCGTCGGCGTATTTCAGCAGGAGCGGCGTCGGCTTCGTCTGCCCGGCGCCGTGACAGCGTTCGATGAAGTCGGCGTGCGCCTCCGGAAAACGGACGTCGATCTGCATCGATTCGTTCCAGGCGTTGGCAATGGACGCAAGGTGCGGATAGATCGACGAGCGAAGGCTCGCGACCATCGGCGGAAGCGGATACGCGAAGTAACTTGTACTCGCCACGGCCGAATCCGTGCCGCGCCATGACGATATGGCTGCGAAAGAGCCGATCGTCCGCGTAGCAGCCCGCGATCGCGTCACAGGCGTCGGCCGGGAGCAGTCGCTCGAGCATCGCCCAGCCGCAGCCGTCGAGATGGGTCCGGATCTTCGACCAGTCGAACGAACGAACTCTGGCGTCGGCGAACTCTGATGTCACCCGACAAATATGACATTCGTCCGACGCCGGAACACTCCGAATATTGCGCGCAAACTCGCGAACCTCAGCTGTCTTTGCCGGCCGCGGCCCCTTCATTTCTTCGACGCGCCAGGCAGGGGAACGTGCACCGGATACGCCTTCTCGCCGGCGAGAATCTTCACCGGCAGCTGATTCTCGCGAAGCGGAATCGGGCAGGTCGTGTAGGGATTGAACGCGCAGGGCGGATTGTAGGCTTCGTTGAAGTCGAGGACCGTCGTGCCGTCATCCATCAGGTCCGCGTACAGAAAGCGCGCCGCCTCGTAGGTTTCCTGGCCGCTCGACCCGTCGGTGAACACGAAGTAGAACCGCTTGGGCCTGGTCGTGAACGGCCGCAGCCGGAGTTTCTGTCCGAGCATCTCGAACTCGACCACGCCCTCGCTCGTGTACTCGTCGATGTCGCCGAAGGTATTCAGCACTTTCAGCCGCTGAGGCTGAGCATCCCGCACGAGGCGGCCCGTGACGCGGTACTGCGGATCGATGTCGAACCAGCGGAAGCCGAGAAAGCCCTTCGCAAGCGGCCCGTTCGGATCGCGCACGCGGATCGATCGCGTGCTGCCGCTGACGTGGATCACCAGGCGTACGTCGCCGATTGTCAACTCGTCAGAGTCGCGGCCGCTGTCGTCGCGCAAGTCGATCGGCTGTGATACCGGCTGATTCCTGAGGACGACCTGCGAGTCGCGCGACGGTTCGAAGCGGACGGTGCGATCCTGGAGCACGAAGCGGCCGATTGTCGCCGGTGTCGACGCCGGGAGCACGATGGCGTTCTCGCTGGCGCTGCCGGCGGTGTTCGGCCCGGGCTTCAGCAGGTGCAGGCCCGCAATCGTCACCCAGTCACGCCGGTAGTCCGACTCGTGCTTGGCCCGCCATTTCTCGACGTCTGCCAGGTGTCCCTCGGCGGATGACGGAGCGTCCGTGCGGGTCCCTCTCCCGCAGCCGGCCAGGCTGACGACCGCCAGGGTCATGCCGATCGAGCACAGGCAGTATCGCCTTCGAAGTGATGCCATCGCGCTGCCGCTCCTGTATCGGCACTTTACCCTGATCCAGGCCATCCCAGAACACCGCGAGAAAGCTGGCGGCATAGTCTCGCCTCGCAGCATGAGAAACGCCGCCTCGAGGGGGGTATACTGCGCGGACATTCGCGTTTTGAGGGAGTCGTTTCATGGCTCATTTCGATCGTCGAGACTTCCTGAAGGTCGTTCCCGCCGCGGCGGGCGCGGTCGCGTCGGTCGCCCGCGGTGACGCGCAGAGCGTTTCCCGCCGAAGACCCGCGGTCCGCCCCGCGGATGTGAAGATCGGCAGCGCTGCTTACACTCCGGTCCCGGACTATCCGATTCAGCCGAAGCGGTATTCCGAGGTCACGCTGACCGACGCGTTCTGGAAGCCGAAGGTGCGACCAACGCCGACGTCACGATTCCGTTCGAGGTGCAGAAGCTCACGGAACGGCGAGCGCGGCTTCAGCGGCAACGTGCTCGAAGCGGCGATCCTGTCGCTCAAGACGCATCCGAATGCGCAGCTGCAGGCGCAGGTCGACGCGCGCGTTCAGCAGCTGGCCCGCGGTGCAGTCGGTCGGGCAACGGCGGCTTCGAGGTCGCGGCGACCTACTACCACACGACCGGCAAGCGGGATCTGCTCGACAACGCGATCAAGTCCGCCGACGCGCTGTACGAGGACTTCGTCGTCAAGAACCCGCCGTTCTCCGGCGGCGAGCGCGACGCCATCAACTGCGTGCAGCTGTACCGGGTCACGCACGACAGGAAGCATCTCGATCTGGCGAAGCACTACCTCGACATCCGCGGGCTCGCAGAACTCGGTGAACCGCAGCCGGCACAATCAGTCCTACAAGCCGGTCCTCGAGCAGAGCGAAGCCGTCGGTCACGCGGTGAACTGCGTCACGCTGATGGTGTCGCTGGCCGACGTCGGCGTGCTGACCGGCCTCAAGGAGTACTTCGACGCCGCCCAGCGCATGTGGCGTCGACGCGGTCGAGCGGAAGATGTACGTCACCGGCGGCGTCGGCACGACCGGCAACGAAGGCTTCGGCGAGCCGTACTCGCTGCCGAACATCTCGGCCTATTCCGAGACGTGCGCGGTCCTGATGTTCATCACGCTGAACCACCGGCTGTTCATGGCGACCGGCGACAGCAAGTACATCGACGTGATGGAACGCGGCATGTACAACAACGCGATCGACGGCGTGTCGGCGTCGGGCAATCGCTTCTTCTACGTCAACCGGCTGGCGAGCGCCGGCGACGGCCGCGATACCCGCTGGGAGCGCGCGTCGCTCGAGTGCTGCCCGCCGAATCTCGTGCGCTTCCTCGCGTCGATGCCGGGCTTCATCTACGCGCAGGACAGGCAGGATGCGATCTACGTCAACCTGTACGTGTCGAGCGAGACGTCGTTCAAGGTCGGCGGCGAAAGAACTCGGCCTGTCGGTGGAGAGCGAGATGCCGTGGGGCGGCAAGTCGACGCATCACGGTCTCGACCGCCGGCGGACGTGAAGGGCACCATCAAGCTGCGCATTCCGGGCTGGGCCCGGAATCAGACCGCGCCCGGCACCTGTACTCCTACCCGACACGATCGACGAAGCCCGTCACGGTCTCGGTCAACGGCAAGAGCGTCAGCGCCGTTCCGGACAAGTCGGGCTACGTGTCCCTCGATCGCATCGTGGAAGACCGGGGACGTCGTCCGTGATCGAGTTCCCGATGGAGGTCCGACGAGTCGTCGGCCGATCAGCGCGTCACGCAGAACCGGCGCCGCCTGGCGGTCGAGCGCGGCCCGATCGTCTACTGCGCGGAATGGCCCGAGCGAAGGCGGGCGGGTGCTCGACGCTGCTGTTCGATCCGGCAGTGGCGAGCTGACGCCGTCGAGCGCGACGGGCCTGCTCGGCGGCGTCACGGTCGATCCGGGCCGAAGCGCGCGAAGCATGACGCAGCCCGTCGTCAGCCGCCAGAGCCGGTCACGCTGATCCCGTACTACCTGTGGGCGAACCGCGGCGCGGGGGAGATGACCGTGTGGCTGTCCACCGCGGGGTATGCGCCTGGCGACATCGGGCCCGGCAGGCGGCTTCATCTTCTACGAGAACCCGAACTACGCGACCGACGGCTGGCGCTACCTGGAAGCGGCGCCCTTCGATCAGAGCGCGGGCGCGACGTGGGGATGTTTCCGCCGCGCGATCCCCGGCGCCCGCGGCACCGCAGTCGGAACGGGCAAGCAGAATACGCCGACATGCTCGCGGCCTGCACCGAGCCCGGGACCGCCGCGCACCTGTGCGCCAACCTCAGCGTCAACGGCGTCCGCGGCTGGTTCCTGCCGTCGACGCGACGAGCTGGCGCTGATGTACCGCAACCTGAAGGCCGCCGGCATCGGCGACTTTCAGCGACGCCGGCGTACGTCGACAACTTCACCTACTGGGCATCGTCGCAGCAGACCGCGGACATGGCGGTGCACATCGATTTCGCCGACCTGGGCCGCCTGCACGGCGACGACAAGGACTTCCCGCGGCGAGTGCGAGCGATTCGGGCGATTTAGCGATCGGGGGCGGACGTGCCGCCCATCTTGCCCGCCTTGTTCTTGACGTAGGCGGAGTTGAAGCTCAGACCGTTGAACTTCGCCGCCTTGGTGGCAAACTTCGCCGCCCGAGCGGCATCTCCAGCCCCCTGCCACGCGAGCGCAGTCATGTAGAGGATCCGCGGATCCTGCTGGTTCGCCTTCGTCAGCTCGTCGACGGCGGCGGGGAAACGCTTCTCCGCGAGCGCGATCATGCCGGCCAGCTCGTGCTGCTGCCGCACTTCGAACGGCACGCTCTTCACCGCAACCTGCTTCGCATACTCGGCGGCTTTGGCCTTCGCCGTCGGCAGATCGTTCCGGGTGACCGCCACGCGACCTTCCTCGAACACGTGATTCCGGCGTGTCGCCTGCTTCACTTCCTCCGGGACCTGCGCGTTGTTGATGACGGTCACGGCTTCCTTGTACCTCGCGAGCGCCTCGTCCAGCCGTCCTGCCTCACGGAGGACGTCACCGATCTGCGTGAGATCCCCGGACATCGTGCCACCATCGCGTTCGGCTTCGGCCAGCTTGTAGCCGGCCATCAGCTCCGCGATGGCCTTGTCCGTCGCGTTCTCGTAGACGTACGACGCGGCCGTCCAGAACCGCGCCAGACGTCGTTCGCCCGTGTTGCGCGCCACCGACGCGATCTTCGCGAACGTCGTCCTGGCCTGCTCCGGACGTCCCATCGCCAGATAGTCGTTGCCGATGCCGATGTACGAGGCAATGAAGTTCGGATCGATCGACAGCGCCTTCTCGTACATCTTGATCGACTCGTCGAACCGGCCAGTTTTCAGCAGCAGCTCGGCGTACGAATCATAGGGATTCGGATCACCGGGAATCAGCTCCGTGTACTTCTTGAACGCCTGTTCCGCCAAATCGTACTTTTCGAGATTGCGGTACGCGTAGCCCAGCTGGTTGTACGGCTGTGAGAACGACGGGTTGATCGTCGTGGCTCTCACGAAGTGCTTGACGGCCGTATCGTAATCCTGGCGACCGAAATAGGCGTTGGCGAGGAGGTTCTGAGCGCGCTCGTCGTTGGGGAACAACCGGACCAGCTCCGTCAGGTGCGACAGCGCCTTCGCCGGCTCTCCTTTCAGGTTGGAGTCGACGGCCAGAATCATGTGCCGCTCGCCCTCGCTGACCTTCGCCGCGAGCGAGGCCGCGCGCGTCACGGCGTCGATGAACTCCTTGGTCGTGCCCGACGTGTTCGCGAGCCCCAGGTGGCCGAGCGCGAAATCGGCGTCCTTGGCCACGGCCTGTTCGTAGAAGCGCCGGCCGTCGGTCGCGCGCAGCTTCTCGGCCAGATCGCGTCCCTGCAGATAGAGCGTGCGGGCGTCGTCAGACGCCGTCGTGATCGGGATCTTGCCCGCGGGCTGCTGGCGCTGCGCGGACGCGCCAGCGGAGAACGAAACGAACGTCAGGACGAGCGCGCCGAGAACTACCCGTTTGACGAGTGTGATGCTCCGCACAGACACCTCCATGGTCAAAGAACCACCGGGAAGCGTACGGCGGCGCGAGCGGCACAGCCAGCAGGATGGTGCGAACGGCGCTCTGGAGGGTCAGGACCGGTCCAGGGTGTGGCGGAGCACATCGACGATGTCGCGCGAGAGCAGCCGCTGCGCGTGCCGCTGGGCGCGCTGCCAGGCGGGACGGGCGCGAGCGAGCGTGGCCACGCCGTCAGGCGTCAGCCGCAGACGCTGCGTCCGGCCTGATCTCTGGACCTCGATCCATCCGTTGCTCACCATCCGTGCGACGTTCCGCGAGAGCGTCGATTTCTCGAGGTCGAGGATTTCGCCGAGCCGCTTCGGCTGCACGTCCCCGGCAAGCGTGACCGCTACGAGCACGCCGAGCTGCGCCGCACTCAGCCCGTGCGGCCGCAACGCGCGATCGTAGATCCGTGTAAGGCCGCGCTCGAGCCGACGCGCGCGGATCGCCAGGCACTGACCCGCGATGATCCGCGCGGCGTCGACTGCCGCAGCGTCGCGACGATCGCGTTCCAGCCTCACAGCGTTGCCGTCCTCGGACGGGCGAGAACCCCCGGCTTCGATTCGACCTCCACGCGAAGCCGATAGAACAGCGCCAGATGCGTGGCCATCAGGATCGGTACCAGGAAGCCCGGTATCAGCAGCCACGGCAGCGTCGTCATGATGCGCGCGTCCGGGGTCGCGTGGATGACCTGGAGGGGGCCCGGCGTCGAGGTCACGCCGAGACTCACCGCAACCAGGAGATCGAGCAGCCCGATGACGTTCCAGATCAGCAGCGGCGTCCGTGCATCCGCACCGCGCGTCGCTACCAGCCATGCGATGAGCGGCGCCGTGACGCCGACGGCAATATCGCCCCATCCAGCAACGGGTGCGAAGGGCGCGGGCAACCGTCCGATCGCGTACAGGACGACGAACGAAATGCCGAGCACGCGAACGCTATTCGCCGCAACCAGCGACCACATCGGAATCCGCTTCAACGCCCGGCGTACACCATCCGAGGTTGCAGCCGCGAGCGCTGCGGCGAGGAGGGGCACCGCGATGGTCAGGCCGAGCCCTGGGGCGCCGAGGCTGCTTGCCGCGTGAAACGTGCCGGCCGCGGCCAGCGCCGTCACCACCGAGAACCAGACAGCGAAGCCGACGACGATCGCCGCCCGCGCACGAGCGCTCTCCGCCAGTCCGCCCGCGAGGATCGCGACGACGATGCTTGCGCTGGCTGTGAGCTCGATGCCGCCGAGAAGGTCGAGGTTCATGGTCGTGCTCCTTATTAGATGTATATACAACTAGTGTATTCGACGTCGACGGTCGGTACACGGTTCAACCACTGCTGACTGGCAACCCGGCGGCCGCCCGGCTCACCGCTGGCGCTTCGTCACATAGACGTTGGCCTCGACCAACCTCATGTGACAGAGTCCTCCGGATGGCCTTCGAAGCATTCATCAAAGACTTGAAGCATTCGCTCCGGATGTTCTGGCAGAGCCGCGCCTTTACGGCCGCAGCGGTGGCCGCGCTGGCGCTGGGCATCGGCACGAACACGGCGATTTTCTCGGTCGTCAACGCGGTGCTGCTGAGGCCGGTGACCTTCCCCGATGCGGATCGCATCGTCTTTCTGCAGACGACGTCGCCGCAGGGCGCGGGGTCTGCGGCATCGCCGGCCAAGTTCCAGCACTTCCGAAGGCAGACCGACATCCTCCGCGACGTGGCGGCCTTCAACAGCGGGCTCGTCAACTTCACCGGCGGTGCGTTTCCCGAACAGCTTCGGTCCGGCCGTGTCTCTGCCGACTTCTTCCGCCTGTTTGGCGCGCAGGTGCTGAGGGGGAGGACATTCAGCGAGGAAGAAGATCGCCCGACCGGCGAGAAGGTCGTCGTGCTCAGCCATCAGCTGTGGACGCGGCGCTTCGACAGCGATTCCAACATCGTCGGCAAGACGATCTCGCTGAACAGCTTGCCGCACACCGTCATAGGCGTTCTCGACCCGGCCGTCGACTTTCAGGAACTGGTGCCGAACCCGGAAGTCTGGATTCCGTTTCAGATCGATCCGAATGCGACGGAGCAGGGGCACTTCTTCAGGTCCGCAGGGCGTCTCGCGCCCGGCGTGACGCTCGAGCAGGCACAGGCCCGCCTGCAGGTGTCAGCCGCCGAGTACAAGGCGAAGTTTCCCAACGCGCTCGGGCCGAACAACGCGTTCGGCGCGCAGCCGCTGCGCGAGGCGATGGTCGCGAACGTCCGCCCTCAGCTCTTCGTCCTCGCGGGCGCCGTGAGCTTCGTGCTGTTGATTGCGTGCGCGAACGTGGCGAACCTGCTGCTCGTCCGCGCGACCGGTCGCCGGAGGGAGATCGCGGTCAGGGCCGCGATTGGCGCCGGGCGCGGGCGCATCATGCGGCAGCTGCTGACCGAGAGCGTCGTGCTCTCGCTCGCGGGCGGCCTGCTCGGATCGATGCTCGGCCTGCTCGGCATTCGCGCGCTGCTTCGGGTCAACACGGCGGGCCTCCCGCGGATCGGCCAGGACGGATCGCTCGTGGGCGTGGACTGGCGAGTCCTGGTCTTCACGCTCCTCGTCTCGCTCGGAACGGGAATTCTTTTTGGCTTGATCCCGGCGCTCCAGGGCTCGCGAGCCGACTTGAGCGGAACCCTCAAGGAAAGCAGCGGCCGGTCGGGAACTGGATTCCGTCAGAACAAGGCGCGATCGATCCTGGTCGTGGTCGAAGTCGCGCTGGCCCTGATTCTGCTCATCGGGTCGGCCCTGCTGATCCGCACCGCGGTCGCGCTCGCCTGGGTGGACCCCGGCTTCGACGCCTCCCACGTGCTGACGATGCGCATGTCGCTGACGGGGCCCCGCTTCGTGAGATCCGAAGGTGTGGAGCAACTGGTGCACGACGGTGTCGAACGTCTGCGCAACGTTCCCGGTGTCGTTGCGGCCAGCGCCACCTGCTGCGTGCCGTTGCAGGGCGGCTACGGTCTCGGATTCAGGATCATCGGTCGTCCACTGCCGGCGGACGCGCCGGTGCACGGGGGCGGCAGCTGGGTCACCGTGTCACCCGGATACTTTGACGTGTTCAAGATCCCCATCAAGCGCGGTCGTGATTTCAACGATCGCGACACCCAGGCGTCACCAGGCGTCGTCATCATCAATGAAGCCATGGCGCGACGGTTCTGGGACAAGAGCAACCCGCTCGACGATCGGCTGGTCATCGGCCGCGGGTTCATGGAAGTGTTCGCGAGCGAGCCCGATCGGCAGATCATCGGGGTAGTTGGCGACGTCCGCAACGCGGGACTCAACAACGATCCGGGTCCCATGATGTACATCCCGCAGGCACAGGTCCCCGACGCAGCCAACGCGCTCAACGTGGGCCTCGGACCGATCGCGTGGGTCGTCCGAACGCAGGTCGAGCCGTATTCGGTCAGTGTGCCAGTCCAGGAGCAGCTGCGCCAGGCGAGCGGCCTCCCCGTGTCCAACGTGCGGACGATGAGCGAGATCGTGTCGACGTCCGTATCGCGTCAGCGGTTCAACATGTGGCTCATGACCGTCTTCGGCGGCTCCGCGCTCCTCCTCGCGGCGATTGGCATCTACGGGTTGATGGCGTACTCGGTCGAGCAGCGGACGCAGGAGCTCGGGATCCGGCTCGCGCTCGGCGCGCCCGCGAACCAGGTGAAGAACATGGTCGTCCGTCAGGGAATGATGCTGGCGCTGGTGGGGGTGGTGATCGGTCTGGGATCCGCGTTCATGCTCGCGCGCTTCATCTCGAGCTTCCTGTTCCAGGTCGAGGCGAGGGATCCGCTGGTGTTCGTCGGCGCTCCGATCGTCCTGACCCTCGTCGCGCTGATTGCGGTGTGGCTGCCCGCGCGCCGCGCCAGCCGCATCGATCCGATCATCGCGCTGCGCTACGAGTGACGACCCACGGGCGAAGCCTGGGAACGAACCGCCGAACGTGTTTGCAGGTACTCGGCGTACACGTCACCGAAGCGGCCCATCAATTGCGGTTCCTCGACAAGGGGAATGTAGGTCGCATTCAACAGCAGGAAGAGTCCCGCCCAGATCGCGTGCGGCATCGAGAGCAGGACGGCGGCCTCGCCGAACAGCACGAACAGCACGCCGGAGATCATCGGATTCCTGACGTATCGATAGGGCCCCTCGACCACGAGGTGCGTCGGCGGATCCCACGGTGCCAGGGTTCCTCGTCCGCGTACGGCAAACTGACGAAGCGACGCCGCAAACAGCGTCATGCCCAGGGCCAGCATCCCGACACCAACGACCTGAACGAGTATCTCCAGCCATGTGTCCCCGAGCCGCGGCGACACCTCGTACCGGCGCGCGAGCCACGCCGGGACGAGTATCGTGACGGTCACAGGGAGAATCGCGATCGCCAGGAGATGGCGGAACAGCATCATGGCGTATCCGCGGAGGATACCGTCGAGCGCGACTCCTCCAAGCGCGTGCCAGGGTTGCCGTCTTGCACGTTCTAAGACGAAACGCGTTCAAAGGCCTTATTACGATGGACGATTCAGCGCCTGGGGGCCGAGCAGCAAATCACGCTGAGGATGTTGACGCTTCGCTGACGCGAGCACTTGCTCAACGCCCCAGATTCTCCAGCGCGTACCGCATGGGTCCGCCCGAGATTTTCACGACGCCATCAAACGGTCCGTCCAGTTCGAGTATCAGGAAGACAGCCGCGGCCACTGACAACGACGCGATGAAGAGCACGGCCATGACCGTACCGTTCCGCGGCGCGTAGAGCCCGAAGCTTGCAAACGTCACGGTCAGCCAGGAAATGACGACGATCAGAAACGTGGAAGACACCGATCCGCCGGTGCTGCCGAGCAGTCGCCATCGCGTCTTCAGCACGTCTTCTGTCAGCTTCAGGGACTCCGACTTGAACCAGCGCTGCGAGTCGGTGGCCGGCGCGAGCTGGAGAATCTGGTTCTCGATCTCCTCTCCGGCGCCTGAATTCTGAGCCGCCGCCAACCCCGCTCCGTCGCGGCCGCTGGTGGGCCACGTCGTCTCGACACGCTCCGCCCAGGTTTGTCGGAGGAGATCGCGCGTCGGCTTTGTCTCCGGACCATAGCGCGCGAGCAGACGGTCGAGCGTGACGATACTGGCGGCGGCATTTCTGATGGCGACGTCCTGCGAGTCGAACGATCCCTTGGCCGCGGCGGTCACGAGGCCGAGCAGCAGCGCCGTCATCGTCGCCACCAGGCCCATGCCGAGCCGGACGACGTCCTGCGACTCCCTGCTCAAGTGCGAGGGAGGGAGCCACGACCGGATGATCGTTCCCAGCCACGCGCACCCGAATGTGCACGCGAAGGTGATCGCCGAAAAGGTGATAGCTCTCAAGAGGGGTCCTCGTCTGTTGGTCTGCCGCAGGTTCACCTGGAGAATACCCGCGAAGAGCGGATTATTCCAAGAGCCACTGAGCAAAGAACTCTGTGGACTCGCGATATTGAAACCCGAGCCGCCGGGCGAAGCCCGGATCCTGCGAACCCGCACCGACATAGATGCACCGGGACGGATCCAGTCGGTGACGGCGAACGAAGACGACCCCGAGGCCCGGCAGCGGCTTGCGGCACCAGCAGGTTGGCGGACCGGCGCCGTGCGGACAGAACTCGACCTCGATCGACACGCCGAGAACCTCCTGCATCCGCGCAAACGACGCCTGAACGAAATCTGCGGTGACGACTTCATCGGCAATGTCGGGCTGCCAGGACAAGCCGAGGAGGCGCCAGCCCTCGTCCTGGTAACGGCGCAGGATGTCGGCCCGGTCCGCGACCACTTCGAGATCGTCCGGCGATGTGGGCGTCCGGCGGCCCGATCGACTGCGAAGGAGCACGCCGTCGCACCACAGAATCAGCGCCCGGTTCGTGAGAGACGCGTCGCGCACGCGGGCAAAGGGCATTGGCTCGATCTGCGTGAAGCCCTCTGACGGATCCGGCGGTTCCAGCTCGCGCTGAGACCGGAACTGCACGTTGGGTCCAAAGGCTGCGACGTTCTCCTTCGCGGCCGTTCGCATCTCTTCGGGCGACAGGAGTCGGCCGTACGTGTCCACGATCCTCGAGACCGCATTGACCTGCGCGTCCTCGACGCTGGTCGTGAGCCAGAGGCAGCGGACGCCGAGACCGTGGCGGCGAGCGGCGCCGATGACGCCCGCTCGCGAGGTCCGGGAAAGGTAGGTGTTGTCGAGCACGACGCGGGCCGAGCCGGATGCCAGCAACGCATCGAGCGCCGGCAGCAGGTCCGTCAGCAAGCCTCCGGCGTCATCCCTGTTGAGCCGCTCGTAGCCTTTGGCGACGAATGTCGCGGCCAACGTACTCTTGCCCGCGCCCGGCAGTCCCATGATCAATACGACCTCGCCGTCAGATCGTGTCGACGCGTGGAGCTCCCGCGGCTTCTGGCGCACTCGATGGCCTGCAGGGAATTGTCCGTCGAGGCGTAAGCGGTCCTGATCTGTCAATGCGATCCTGGAGGCACGTGCGATCGATCGCACGGTCTCGACGCGTGTAGGTCCGGGGATGGGAAGAACGAGGGTCGAGAGATCGCGCACCCAGGCGAGGGCGATCTCGAACGGCGTCGCGCCGTGCTGGACGGCGAGATCCGCGAGCACGGGGTCGGCGAGGATCTTCCGGCGGCGTTGCGGGCCGCAGACTGGTCGATAGGCGATCAGCTGAATGCCGTTGGCCATGCAGTAGTCGAGCACGCCACCTGTCAGGCTGTCGGTCTGGCAGACGCTGAGCTCCACCTGTACGGAGGCGATCTCAGTGATGCGTCGCGCCTCCTCGATCTGGGCGACGTTCACGTTGCAGAGCCCGATGGCGTCGACCAGTCCGTCGCGTTTCAGGGAGTCGAGCGCGCGGACGCTGGTCGCGAAAGGAGTGCGCGGGTCCGGCGCGTGAAGCTGGTAGAGCTGGATGCGATCGACGCCGAGTGCGCGCAGGCTGGCCTCGCACGCGGTCCTGAGATGCCGCGCCCGGCCGTCAGCGACCCAGGCGCCCTTCGGCCGGGTCAGACCGCCTTTCGTTCCGATGCGAACGAGGGATCGATCGCCGGTCCAGCTCGCGAGCGCCTCGGCGATCAGCCGCTCGTTGTGACCGATGTCGGTCTCGTCGAGGCAGTACGCGTCGGCAGTGTCGAAGAACCGGATGCCGGCATCGAATGCGGTGTGCAGCACCGCAATCGCGCGCGGTTCGTCTCGAGCGGCCTCCGTGGACAGGCGCATGCAGCCCAGGCCGGTTCTTTCCGAGGGGCTGTCAGACAGCTTCTATTCCTTCGCTGCCTTCGCCGCGGCATCGAGCTCGCGTAGCTTCCGCCGGAGCACTTTGCCCACGGGCGACTTCGGCAGCTCGGGGACGATCGCAATCTGCACCGGCACTTTGTACGGCGCGAGCCGCTCCTTGCAGAAAGCTTTGATCTCGGGTCCTGTCGCGTCCATGCCCGCGCGCAGCACGACCCACGCCTTCGGCAGCTCGCCTTTGGACTCGTGAGTGATGGCGGCGACACCGGCTTCGAGAATTGCCGGGTGCGCGGCGAGGACCTCTTCGATCTCCCGCGGCCACACCTGGTAGCCCGAGACCTTCATCAGCTCTTTCTTGCGATCGGTCAGGAAGAGGTAACCGTCCGGGTCCAGGTAGCCGATGTCGCCGGTGTGCAGCCAGACGCGTCCGTCCGCGTCCCGTCGCAGGACTTCTGACGTTTCGTCCGGACGCTCCCAGTAGCCGCGCATGATCTGCGGCGCCGCGATGGCCAGCTCGCCCTGCTCGCCTGGTGCGACGTCGTGCGTGCCCGTCTCGACGTCGAGGAGCCGCAGATCGACGTCCGGCAGCGGCATGCCGATGCTTCCGGTCTTCTTCGGTCCCTTCGCCGGGTTGGCGATGACGGCCATCTGCGCTTCCGTGAGCGAATAGCCTTCCATCACCACGCCGTCCGTCAGCGCCTCGAACCGTCGGCGGGTCTCGGCCAGGAGCGGCGCCGCGCCGGAGAAGCACAACTTGATCGCCTTGAACGCGGGCTTCGTCTTCTGCGCGTCCTCGTGCGACATCAGCGATGTCAGCAGCGTGGGCACGGCGCAGAGAAACGATGGACGCTCTCTCCGAATCGTGGCGAGCAGGCCCCTGGTATCACGCGGATTGGGCACGAGCGCGAGCGACAACCCGCCGGTGAACGCCAGCGACTGGACGCCCGCCGCGCCGTAGACGTGGAACAGCGGAAGCGGCACGAGCAGCGTGTCCCGCCACGGAGCGAGGATGCTGGACAGCCAGGCGTTCAACTGCCGTCCGGCGATCGGCAGGCCGCCATGACTCCCCATCACCCACTTGGGCGTTCCCGTGGTGCCACCGCTCGGCAGCAGCAGCGCAGTATCCGTCGCGCGTGGCGGCGCCGTTTCGGGTTGCTGTCCACGATGCGCGGACATCACTGCACGCATCGTTTCGTCTTCTCCGCGCGGTTGCGTCGCGTGGCCTTCCTTCGCCTCGCGCGTGAGGCGGAAGAGCAGCGCCTTCAGCCACGGCAGCGCATCGCGCAGGTGCGCGACGATCACCCTGCGGACGGCCGTCCGCGGCTGCACAGCTTTGATGCGCTCGTAGAACGGCGCGAGGGCGACGACGACCGTCGCGCCGGCGCGTGACAGAAGACCGGCGAGCTCTTCGTCCGGGTACGTCGGGTTGACGGGCGCGACGATGGCGCCGGCGAGCCACGCGCCGACTTCCGCGACGATGAATTGCGGGCAGTTGGGCAGTACGAGCGCGACGCGATCGCCTGGACGCACACCACGCTGCTCGAGCGCGCGTCCGAACGCTTCCGACTGCTGCAGCAGCGCGCCGTAGCTCGTGACGGCGCCCTCGAAGCGCAGCGCCGCTGCAGTGGGACGCTCGCGTGCCCGCTGCCGAAGGAGATCGACGAGTGTTTCGTCCGGGTAGGGCGCAAGGCTCGCCGGAACCCCGTCGTCGTACTGGGCGAGCCATGGGCGGGCGGGCATCAATGCGGCGCGCAGTATAGCACCAGCGTCGCGTCGCAATAAGAAGGTGAAAGGTGCCGCCGACACGTTCTGCCCCGATCTCTCACCAGTAGCAGAGCCGCGTTCGACTCGTTGAAGCGCTCTGCAGGACCCCGCAAACGCCCTGCGGGCTGGCGCGAGGTGTTCCATGAAGTCACTCCTTGTGTGCGCGGCCGTGTTCGTGACATCGGCCTCGACGGCGATACTCGGGCAATTGATCGACAAGAACAAAGCGCCCAACACGTCGGACGAGGGCATCTCGCGACCGCTGATTGGTGCGTACCCCAGCCAGATCGGCGACGGCCGTTCAGGTGACGACCCGAATGCCTCCGAACACGTGATCGCCTACGATCCGTTCCGAGCCATTCGGCGTGGACGGCAGCTCTTCCAGCGCAAGTTCACGCGGCTCGAGGGGTTGGGCCCGACGCAGGGAGACGGGTTCGGCAACATCGATGTGGAGCTCGCCATTGGGGCGGGTTTCGGCGACAGCTGCGCGACCTGCCACGGTCGGCCCCGCGGCTCGGCAGGGTTCGGTGGCGACGTTGTCACACGCCCGGACAGCCGCGATGCGCCGCACTTGTTCGGCCTCGGCCTCAAGGAGATGCTGGCCGACGAGATTACGGCCGACCTTCGCAGCATTCGCGCGACCGCGGCCAGGCTGGCCGCGCGCGCGCGCCGACCGGTCACGCGACGACTGATCAGCAAGGGCATCAGCTACGGCACGATTCGAGCCCTGCCCGACGGGACTGTCGACACGTCAGACGTGGAGGGCGTCGACGGTGACCTGCGTGTCCGTCCGTTCTTCCACCACGGCGGCACGATCTCGATTCGTGAGTTCATCGTCGGCGCGCTCAAGGCGGAGATGGGGCTTGCCATGGCTCACGATCCCGATCTGACCGCCGCGCAATCCGGGCCCGTGAAGACCGCCGGCGGCATGGTGCTCAACGGCCTGACAGATACAGTCGAGAAGCCGCCAGCTGATGAAGGCGACATCGGGACTGTCGAGCAGCGCACCGCGCTCGTCGACTTCCTCGAATTCTATCTGTTGAACTACTTCAAAGCGGGGACAGGTGAGCAGACGCCTGCCGTCAAGCATGGTCGAGAGGTCTTCGAGGAGACTGGGTGTGCGACGTGTCATGTTCCACAGCTGCGCATTCAGCGCGACCGACGGGTGGCCGACGTGGACACGGTGTTCGACCCCGACAATGGCAACTTCAACCGCCTCTATGCCACCGCGCAGTTGCTGCTCGCGAACCCATCGTCAGTGGGTCAGGAGGGCGTCGCGAAGGTGCCCTCAGCTCAGCCATTCGTCGTGGACAACATCTATAGCGACTTCAAGCGCCACGATCTCGGACCCGGTTTCCACGAACGCAGCTACGATGGCACGATGCGCACGCACTTCCTCACGAGTGCTCTGTGGGGAGTGGGAGGCTCGTCGCCGTACGGCCACGACGGACGCAGCATCAACCTGACAGAAGTCATCCTGCGCCATGGCGGAGAAGCGCAGGGGGCGCGTGACGGGTTTGCGGCGCTTTCCGCGCGGAATCGCGAAGCCGTGATCGCCTTCCTGAACTCGCTGATTCTGTTCCCGCCCGACGACACGGCGTCGAATCTGGATCCCGGCGATCGCTCGGTCCCGGGCTTCCCGCAGTTCCGGCACGGGAGCATCAGGCTGACGAGCTTGTTCAACCGACCGGCGATCGTTGAGTAGTCTCGGAGGCGCAGACTGGTACGAAGGGGCGGAGCACTTGATCCGTGTCGAGGGCGGCGAGGGTTGATAGAATCCGGTCGTTCCCGCACCCCGGATGGGACACCGGACCGACGGCCCTCGTTCGATTACCGCAGCCGGCCTCGCCCGCCTTCTCACGAGGCTGCACCCCGATGCCGACGAGGCGGGCCTGGAGTACGAACGGCTGCGGCGCGCGCTCGTCAGGTTCTTTGACTGGCGGGGAGCGATGGCACCTGAAGACTGCGCCGACGAGGCGATCGATCGGCTCGCGCGAAAGCTCGAAGAGACAGTCGTGGACGATGTACGCGGCTACGCGCATGGGATTGCGCGCCTTGTCCTCCTGGAGCGACGCCGCGCGCCGGTGTTCTCGTCGATCGACGAGCACTCTGCCGTGACGCGCGCGTCCGTGGCTCCTCTGAGCAATGAGGACAATCTGGTGCACGACTGTTTCGACCGCTGCCTCGCCGCGCTCCCTGAGGATGGACGGTCGCTGGTCCTCCGCTACTACGAGGGCGAGGGACTCGCGAAGGTCGTCCGTCGGCGGCAACTCGCCGCGACGCTCGGCCTGTCGGAGAACGCCCTCCGCAGCCGTATCCAGCGCGTGCGGGATCGGCTCGAACGATGCCTCGAGGCGTGCGTGTCGCGCAGGAAGTGAACGCTTCCCTGATGAGCCCCGAACTCGAATCGGCGCGGGCGCGACGGTACCTGCTGGGCAGCAGGGTACCGAAGAGGAGCGGGCCGCCCTCGAGCTGGAGTACTTCCACAGCGACGCGGCAGTCGACCGCGTAGCGGCGGCGGAAGACGATCTCATCGAGGACTACCTCTCCGGCCGCCTCGACCCTGCTGAACGGGGCCTCTTCGAGCGCGAGTACCTTGTGAGTCCTCGTCATCGCCAGCGCGTCGAGACCATCCGCCAGCTGCGGGCGTCCGCGTCGCGAACCGTGGACGGCCAGAGAACGGTCCGCTCGCGCCAGTGGCTGGCGCTGGCCGCGACGCTTGTCCTCGTCACGGCTGGGTCGCTGTGGCTCTTCATTTCGTCACCGAGTGTTGTGGAACAGAGCCCACCAACCGTCTCCACGGCGCCAGGATCGCCGACGCCTAGCGTCCCGGGTCAGCCTTCGACGTCGCCTCCGGCTGCTTCACGAGTGTTCGCAGTGTCCATTTCACCAGTCGGCGTGAGAAGCGCTGCTGACGCCGCAACCGTGATCCTGCCTGCGAACACCGATATCGTGGCCATGAATCTCGAAGGCGAACCCGAGAGCCGCAGTTTTGCCGGTGGGCGCGCCTCGATCCGAACCGTGGACAAGAACGAGATCTGGCGCGGTACGACGACGGCGGCTGGGACACCGGCTGGCGCGATCGCGCGCATCGAGGTGCCGGCGACGCGGCTGCCTCCGGACGACTACGTCATCACGTTGTTCGGCACTGACGATGGAGGTCACGAGCGGGAGCGAGCGCGGTACTTTCTGCGCGTGCGAGCGCGCTGAAGCGGAAGGTGGCTATGCAGATCTTCTTGCGCGCCGGGATCGTTCTGGCCGTCGGTTTCTGCTGCACGTCTGTCGAAGCGGCGGGTCAACAAGCCGACGCGCAAACGCTCACGCCGGGCGCGCCGATTGCGCGTGGGCCCTCGGGCCGGCAGCCGCACTCTTATGAAATCACCCTCGACGCCGGGCAGTTCACGATCGTCACCGTCAAGCAGAAACACGGGCCACCGAGCGTGAGCATTCATGACCATTCCGGGAGCAAGATCGTCGAGCTGTACGTCGAAAAGGCTGCGATCTTCGCAGAAGCGACGGGCCGATACCTCGTCCAGGTTCTTGCCGCTGCCGGGGACTACGAGATCCGGGTCGAGCCGCCGCGATTGGCGGGGGCACAGGACAAAGCTCGCGCAGCCGCGGAACGAGCGCTCAGCGAAGGACGGCGGCTGGCCTTGCAGGCCGACGCAGCATCGCTCCAGAAGGCGCTCGAGAACTTCAAGGTGGCGCGCGCGCTGTTTCGAGACGCTGACTACCCTTCTGGTGAAGGCCTCTCTGTCGCGTGGATGGGTGACGTTCTGCAACTCCAGAATCAGGTGCAGCCCGCACGCGATCATTTCAATGTGGCTCTCGCGCTCGCGCGCGCGATCGACGATCGGCGGCTCGAGGCCGAGACGCTGCTGTCTCTTGGTAGTTCCTATCCCAACGTGGTGGATCAGCCACGAGCCTTGGAATACTTCGAGCAGGCGCTCAGATTGTTCGAAGCCGCGGACAATTGGCGTGGACAGGCGGTCGCGCTCACCTGCATGCAAAGTGCGTGGATCGACCTGCGAGAGTACCAGAAAGCCCTGGAATACGGCGGCCGGGCTCTGGCGTTGGCGAACGCCGTTGACGACCGCGCGCAGGCCGCCAGGATCTACAACTACCTCGGCATCACCTCCCAGAATCTGGGCGATCTCTTACGAGCGCTGGAGTTTCACCATCAGGCGATCCCGCTCAGCCGGGCCGGCGGTGCGCTCCGGCTCGAATACATGGCCATCAACAATATAGGGATCGTCTACAAGCAGCTGGGCGACTATCGGCGAGCGTTACAGGCCTATGACGAGTCGCTCGTGCTGGTTCGAAAGCTGGGCAGGGCGGGCGACGAAGCCCAGGCCCTGAACAACATCGGCAATATCCACAGGGTCGAGGGTCACAACGAGACGGCACTCGGGTACTACAAGCAGGCACTCCAGACGTCTCGCCGCCTCGACATCCCCTGGCTCGAGGCGACCGCGCTCAACAACATGGGCGTTGCCTTCGCTCAGATGGGGAAGTACCAGACGGCCCTGGAGTATCACGAGCAGTCGCGCGCGATCAGAAAGGCCATCGGCGACCGTCGTGCAGAGTCGTCATCATTGAATAACGCTGGCGTCGCCTGGCACAAGCTGGGTGACATGGACAAGGCCCTCGCATGCTTGCGTGAGTCCCTGGAGATTCGCCGGCAGATCAACGACCCGATCGGCCAGACGGACACGCTGATGAACATCGCCTTCGTCGAACGCGATCGCGGCAAGCCTGCCGAAGCGCGAATGACCATCGAAGCAGCGCTCGAGCACGTCGAAGCGCTGCGCGCCACGATCTCCGACGCCGGCCTGCGCGCATCCTATGTCGCGCGCGTGCAGGACACGTACGCGTCGTACGTGGACGTGTTGATGCGGCTGCACGAGGAGTCGCCGGGCGCCGGGTACGACGCCGCCGCGTTGCAGGCCGCGGAGCGCACGCGCGCTCGCGTTTTGCTGGAATCGCTCGTCGAGGCGCGCGCGGACATCCGACAGGGCATGGATACCGCTTTCCTCGACCGTGAGCGTTCGTTGCAACGAAAGCTCGACGCAGCCTCGGAGCGGTTGTCGCGAGGGCTCAGCGGCAAGGCGACGGCGATCGAGGTCGCCGCCGCCCGCAACGAGCTCGAAGCGCTCACCGCCGAATACCAGCAGGTCCAGGCGGATATTCGCACGTCCAGCCCGCGCTACGCGGCGCTGACTCAACCCGACCCGCTCACCGCCCGGCAGATCCAGCAGGACGTGCTCGACGGCGACACGGTGCTGCTGGAGTTCGCGCTGGGCGACAAACGCAGCTGGTTGTGGGCTGTGACGCCTCAGACAATCGCCAGCATGGAGTTGCCGTCGCGACGAGAGATCGAATCGGCTGCGCGCTCCTGGTACGACGGGCTGATCGCGCGACAGCCGCGTCAGGGCGAAGCTCCGACCGACTACATCAGACGGGTCGCAGCCGCCGATCGGCGCCTTCGCGTTCAGGCCGCGGCGGTCAGTCAGATGCTGTTCGGCGGCATCGCCGAGCAGTTGCAGGGACCCTGGCGAGGCAAGCGACTGGTGATCGTCCCCGCCGGCGCACTCGAATACCTGCCGTTTGCGGCGTTGCCGTTGCCGCGAGTGGGTGATCGACGGCGAGGCGATCAGGGAGCCATTCCTCTGATTGCGCGGCACGAGATCGTCGAAGCACCGTCGGCATCCGTGCTGGCGACACTCCGGCGAGAAACCGCCGGCCGTGAGCCGGCGCGGCGGTCCGTCGCGGTGCTGGCCGATCCTGTGTTCGATTCTGAAGATCCGCGGGTCGCCCGATCCAGGCGCCCCGTGAACGGCCGGTCCGCCACACGCGCGATGGTGTCTTCGGACACGGCGGCGGAGATGCCCTATCTGGCGTCGCGCGCCGTGCAGCGCCTGGACGCCGTCGACGGACGCGCGGGCCTGGCCCGGCTGCCGTTCTCGCGCGACGAGGCGAATGCCATCGGGCTGCTCGCAGGACGCGACCGGACGCTCCGCGCGACCGACTTCCAGGCCAGTCGAGCCGCCGTGCTCGGGTCCGCGCTCGAGAACTACCGGATCGTACACTTCGCCACGCATGGGCTGATCGATGCCGAGCGTCCCGAGCTGTCCGGGCTGATCCTCTCGCTGGTCGACGATCGAGGAAGGCCCCAGGACGGCCTGCTGCGGTTGCATGACATCTTCAGCATGCGGCTCAACGCGGACCTCGTCGTGCTGAGCGCGTGCCAGACGGCGCTGGGCAAAGAGATCAAGGGTGAGGGTCTCGTGGGGTTGACGCGCGGGTTCATGTACGCCGGAGCCCCGCGGGTCGTGGCCAGTCTGTGGCAGGTCAGCGACGTGGCGACCGCCGAGCTGATGAAGAAATTCTACACAGGCATGCTGAAGCGACGACTGCCCGCCGCGGCCGCGCTGCGCGCCGCACAGCTGGAGCTGGCCCGAGACCCGCGCTGGAGATCCCCATACTTCTGGGCGGCGTTCGTTCTGCAGGGCGACTGGAAGTAGCGCCCATGGCCACGCGTCGCCGGGCAGCACACGTGCGCCGATGAGTCCGCCGAGCCGTGTGACAGACAGCCACGACAGACCGCTATAAGATGGTGGGATTCGCCCGCGAACGCGGCCGAGCTGCTGGATCGCTCGAAAGGGAGCCACCATGGCCGACACAATTGCCGACTCGCCTCCCAAGCTGCCGCCGCTCGATCAGATGTTTCCGCGGCTGACGCTTGCGCAGATTGCGCGCATCGCGCCGCACGGGCGCACGCGCCAGGTCGAGCGCGGCGAGGTGCTCTTCGAACCGGGGGATTACCCCGTACCGTTCTTCGTGGTCACGCACGGCCTGATCGATATCGTGCGGCCGACCGGCACCACGGAAACGCTCATCGCGATCCAGGGCCCCGGCCAGTTCACCGGCGAGGTCAACATGCTAACGGGCCGGCGCCCGCTGGTGCGCGCGAAGGTCACCGAGGCCGGCGAGGTGCTCGAGCTGGATCGCGACACCATGCTCGCGCTGGTGCAGACCGACTCCGAGCTGAGCGAGATCCTGATGCGCGCGTTCATCCTTCGACGGGTGGAGCTGATCGCGCAGGGGCTGGGAGACGTCGTGCTCGTGGGCTCGAGCCATTGTTCGGGCACGCTGCGCATCAAGGAATTCCTGACGCGCAACGGCCACCCGTACACGTACATCGATCTCGACCAGGATGACGCCGTTCAACAGCTGCTCGATCAGTTCTCCGTCGGCATCGAGGATGTGCCGGTGATGATCTGTCGCGGGCAAACGGTGCTGCGGAATCCGACGAATGAGCAGATTGCGGACTGCCTCGGCTTCAACGAGGCGATTGACTCCACGCACATCCGCGACGTCGTGATCGTTGGCGCCGGCCCCGCAGGTCTCGCCGCGGCCGTGTACGGCGCGTCGGAAGGCCTCGACGTGCTCGTCGTGGAGGCCAATGCGCCCGGAGGTCAGGCCGGCTCGAGCTCGCGGATCGAGAACTACCTGGGATTCCCGACTGGCATATCCGGTCAGGATCTCGCCGGACGCGCGTTCACGCAGGCGCAGAAGTTCGGAGCGCAGGTGATGATCGCAAAGGGCGCGACCGAGCTCACGTGCGCGCGCAGGCCCTATGGCGTCGACATCGCGGACGGACACCCCGTGGCGGCACGTACGGTCATCATCGCGACCGGCGCCGAGTACCGGAAGCTGCCGCTCGACAACCTGGCGCAGTTCGTAGGGGCCGGCGTGTACTACGGCGCCACGTTCGTCGAGTCACAGGTGTGCAAGGGAGAAGAGGTGATCGTCGTCGGCGGAGGCAACTCCGCCGGTCAGGCCGCCGTGTTCCTGGCGCAGACCGCAAAGTGCGTGCACATGCTCGTGCGGGCGGACGGACTGGCCGACACCATGTCGCGCTACCTGATTCGGCGCATCGAGACGAGCCCGGCCATCGAACTGCGAACACAGACGGAGATCATCGCGCTCGAAGGCGGCACGCATCTCGAGCGTGTGCGCTGGAGGGACAACCGAACCGGCGCGATCGAGACGCGCGACATCGCGTCACCTGTTCATCATGGCCGGCGCGGTTCCCAATACGGCCTGGCTCAATGGGTGCGTCGCGCTCGACGCCAAGGGGTTCATCAAGACCGGGCCGGACCTCTCGGCGGAAGAGCTGTCCGCCCGGAATTGGCCGCTGGCCAGGCCGCCACACCTGCTCGAAACGAGCCTCCCGGGCGTATTTGCCGTCGGCGACGTCCGGGGAGGCAACCTCAAGCGTGTGGCCCCGGCCGTCGGCGAGGGGTCCATCGCCGTGTCGTTCGTGCACCAGGCCCTGCACGAGTAGGTTTCGCGTCCATCGGGCCGCCGCAACCGTTCGGCGGCCCATTCCGTCCAAAGCACACAATGACTCAGCTCATTACGGATATTCGACTGGCCTTTCGCGGACTTCGCCGCAGCCCGCTTTTCGCCATTGTGGCCATCCTCTCGCTCGCGCTGGGCATCGGCGCCAATACCGCGATTTTCACGCTCATCGACCAGATCCTGCTGCGCAAGCTGCCGGTGAGCGCGCCCGATCAGCTGGTCATGCTCTATCAGTCCGGGTCGCACAACGGCAGCAACATGGGATCGCGCATGCACTCGTATCCCATGTATCAGGACTTTCAGCAGAAGGGCGAGCCGCTATCCGAAGTCCTGTGCCGGCGGCTCGTGTCCGCATCCGTCAGCGTGGACAACCAGACCGAGCGCGTGGAGGCCGAAATGGTCTCCGGCAACTACTTCACGATGCTCGGCGTGAAGCCGGCCGTCGGTCGCGTGTTCAACTCGAAGGAAGACGACCAGGTGTACCAGGGGCATCCGGTCGTCGTGCTGAGCTACGACTACTGGGTCAGCCGCTTCGCCCGCGATCCCGGCGTCATCGGCAAGAAGATCCTCGTCAACAACTCGCCGATGACGATCGTCGGCGTCTCGGCCGCGGGATTCGTCGGGATCGATCCGGCGCAGGCGCCGCAGATTCGCGTCCCGGTGCAGATGAAGCCGGTGATGGTGCCCGACTGGGAGTGGGTCCACCTGGACGACCGGCGCACCCGCTGGGTCCAGGTGTTCGGGCGACTGAAGCCCGGCTACACGGTCAAGTCGGCGCAGGCCCCGATGCAGGGTCTCTTCACGCAGATCCGCACGTACGAGATGACGCTGCCCGCAGCCAAGGACTGGTCGCAGTACTCGCGCGATCAGTTCATGAAAGGAAAGCTGAACGTCGTCGGCGCGGCGATGGGGTACTCGGGAATTCGAAACAACTTCTCGACGGCGCTCATCGTGCTGATGTGCATGGTGGGCCTGGTGCTGTTGATCGCGTGCGCCAACGTCGCCAATCTGCTGATCGCCAGGGGCTTCATGCGGCAGAGGGAAATCGCGGTGCGTCTGTCCCTGGGATCGTCGCGCATGCAGCTGATTCGACAGCTGCTGGTCGAAAGCCTCGTGCTGTCGTTTGCAGGCGGTCTCGCCGGTGTGTCTCTGTCCGTCATCCTGACGCGCGGCCTCCTCGCGCTCGTACCGACCGAGGGTCAGCCGCTTCTGATCAACGCCGAGCCCGACACGCGGATCCTCGCGTTCACAATGGCCCTGACGTTCCTGACCGGCATCGTCTTCGGATTGCTCCCGGCTCTACGCGCGAGCCGACCGGATCCCTGGATAACCTTGAAGGACACGGTCGGATCGATTGCAGGGACCGGCGGGTCGCTGTTCCTGCGCAAGGGACTCGTGACCGCGCAGGTCGCCCTGAGCTTTCTCCTGCTGTTTGGCGCGGGGCTCTTCGTGCGGAGCCTGCAGAACCTGAAGACAACCGATACGGGCTTCGCGCTCGACAACCTCGTGACCTTCCAGCTGTCGCCGGACCTGAGCGGATACGACGACGAGCGGACGGTGCTGTTCTATCGGCAGCTGCTCGACCGCCTGCGCTCGGCGCCGGGGGTGAAGTCTGCCGGCATCGCCTCCGTGTCGCTTCTGAGCGGATCGGAATGGGACAGCTCCATGGCCGTCGAAGGTCACGCTTCGCCGACGGCGAGGATCAGCAGGCCTTCATGAACGCGCTCTCGCCAGGCTACTTCGAGACGATGCAGATCAGGTTTCTCGAGGGGCGGGACTTCAAACCGATGGACGTCAAGCGGGAGAGTACCGTCGCGATCGTCAACCGGCGCTTCGCGGAGCATTTCTTCAAGGGCCAGAGCGCGGTCGGCAAACGTGTCGGATGGGGCGGCGGTCCCAACTCGAAGCTGACGATCGAGATCATCGGCGTCGTGGAGAACACGCTTGTACGAGGGACCCCGCGAAGGCATCCGGCGCCAGGTGTTCGTCCCGAACTGGGGACGCGGCGGCGTCGCGTTCTACGTGCGCACGCAGACGTCGTCTTCGTCCGCGTACGGCTTGATCCGCAACGAAGTGAAGCAGCTGGACTCGGCGATGCCCGTCTACGCGCTGAAGACGCTGCAGGCGCAGCTCGACGAAACGCTCCTGACCGATCGCCTGATTGCGCTGCTGTCGGCCGGATTCGGTTTCCTGGCGACGCTGCTCGCGTCCATCGGCCTGTACGGGGTCATGGCGTTCGTCGTCGCGCGCCGCAAGAAGGAGCTCGGCATCCGGCTCGCGCTCGGCGCGCAGCCCGGGAGCGTCATCTGGATGGTGATGCGGGAAGTGCTCATCCTGCTGGCAATCGGGCTGGGCGTCGGCATCCCTGCCGCGATGGCGCTGGGGCGCTTCGTCTCGGGACAGCTGTATGGCATCCTGCCGAACGACCCGTGGATCGCGGGCTGGACGGTCGTCCTGCTGTCGATCGTCTCGGCGGCGGCTGGCCTGATCCCGGCCCATCGAGCCAGCCGCATCGATCCGATCCTGGCGCTGCGGTACGAGTGACAGGCTCTTGGCTCTTGGCTCTGGCCCCAGAGCCCAGAGCCCAGAGCCCAGAGCCCAGAGCCCAGAGCCCGGAGCCCGGAGCCCAGAGCCTAGAGCCCAAAGCCCAAAGCCCTAATGCCCAGAGCCTACTGCTCAGCGTCCAGGTGCCAGCCGGGGTGGATCCACTTGCCGTCGCGACGGACGAAGATCTCCGTGTAGCGGCCGCGCATTGTCTCGTTGCCCGACGTTTTCCCCATCACCGCTTCGTAGCGGCCGTACAGAATCATCGTGTCGCCGTAGCGCTGCGCGCGCGTCTCGGGGAACGAGAGGCTCACCAGCGTCCCACCCGATGCCTTGAACGCGCGCGCCGACTCGAGCGTGGTCGCCTTGTCGTTCAATTCGTTGCCATGCGCGCCGATCGCGATGAACTCGGGCGGCAGCATCGCGCCGAGCGCGCGCTCGTCGCCGGCAAACCACGCCCGCCATGCCGCTTCCCGAACCGCCAGCACTTCCGGATCGACGTCGGTTCGCGCGGGCTCGACTGCTGCTGTCACTGTTCCTCCCGTACGTAACGCGCTCGCGGCGACCACCGCCACCAGCGCCAGGCACAACGTGCCCCACACCACTCGTTTCCGGGCCATCAGGCCACCTCCTGGAGAAGGGTCAGTGTAGAAGGCAGGCCGGGGAGGGGGCTTGCGGTTTCTTGCTTTTAGCGCAGTCCCGCCTTCGCGAAAGCTCCGGCGGGCAAGCGAGAGGGGGTTATGCCGTAATGCCGGCGGAATGTGGTGACGAAGTGGCTCAGCGAGCCGAATCCCACGGCGAAACACGTATCGGTCACGCTGTCGCCGGTCGCGGAGCCGGTTTCGGGCCTCGCGCAGCCGCACGCCGGTCAGGTAGCGATGGGGCGGTTCGCCTTCCAGGTCTCGGAAGACGCGCGCGAAGTGGTACGTGCTCATGCCGACCTCTCGCGCGATTGCCGTGAGCGACAGCGGCTCGGCGAAGCTCGACGCGATCAGGTCCTTTGCCCGATCGATGCGCGTGGCGTACCAGGAGAATCGTTCGCAGCGGAAGGGTTGGGATTCCCGCAGATCGCCGGCGAGCGCGAAATAGATCGCGCCGGCAAGCGCCTCGACGCGTGCCGGGTCTCCGCCGTCGAGATACGACGCCAGCCGCCGGCGAAGGTACGCGCGACGGTTCGTCGCCGGGAGGACGGGCTGCGGCGTTCTCGTCGCGCCGGCGCCGCGCAGCTCCTCGACGGAGCCCTCGGAGTACGAGATCGACAGGCACTGGTCCGACGGCTGATCTTCATCGTGCTCGCACGAGAACTCGAGGCCCGGCGTCGTGACGAACACCGACTCCGGCTCGAGGCGGTATCTCATCCTGTCCGCGACGATCGAGAACGCGCCCGCTTCGACGAAGTTGACCCCGTGATGGTCCGCCATTTCCTGGCGCGGATCGCTGTGGCTCACGCCAGCCGGATGGTCGAAGCGCGTCAGGACGACGGACGGGGTTTCGACGAGATGAGTGACGCGATTCATGAATCAACCAGGAACCAATAACCAAAAACCGAGAACCAAAAACCGAAAACCGAAAACCGAGAACTATTGCCTCCGTCCACTAGTCGTCGCGCCCCGCGGCGTGTAGCGCTCGAACATCCCCGGCTCGGCCATCAGCTTTTCGATCGCATCGATCTCGATCGGCACGAACGCCGACAGATTCTCGTAGCCCGTCTCGGTCATCAGGATGACGTCCTCCAGCCGCACGTAGACACGATCCTCGGGAATCGTCAGCGCCGGCTCGATCGTGAACACCATGCCGGGCACGAGCACGTCGCCGTGCGGCGTGTTCACGTCGTGCACTTCCATGCCCACCGTGTGACCGAGGCTCCCGCCTTCGCCTCCGCGAGGGCGTGCCCGGGGTCGGCGGCGGCGGATCCATACGCCGCCGGTAGCCGTCCACGAAGCGCGTCGCCGCTTCCTTGTACTTGGGATTCTTGAACGTGTGCCCGGCCATCGCCGCGTCCATCCTGGCGACTACCTCTTTGAGAATCTCCGGATCGGCACGTTCGGCTTGATCGACGTCATCAACGCGGTGTACAGCTTGACGTAGATCCCGTAGAGCTCGCGCTGGTCGGCGCTGAACTTGCCGTTGATCGGGAACTCGCGCGTGACGTCCGAGGCGTAGTACTTGTAGTCGGGCGCGTAGTCGAAGAGGACGAGGTCGCCGTCCTTCGTTTGCGTCTGCGCCGAATGATAGTGCGGGTAGTGCGCTGTTCGTTGCCGGCCGCGACGAGCGCGAAGTAGGCCGCGCCCTGCGCGTTGTGGGTCTTGAAGATGTAGTCGCCGATCGCTTCGATCTCGTACTCGTACATGCCGGTGCGGGCCGACCGCATGGCCTCCATCATCGCCACGCCGGCGATGCGCGTGGATTCACGAATCAGCGCGATCTCGGCAGGGCTCTTGATGAAACGCAGCGAATCGATGATCGGATCGAGATCCTGGATGTCGAGCGAGGGCGCGGCCGCGCGGATCTTTTCGAGGAACAGCGTTTCGCGCGACTTGCCGCCGTCCCACGGGTCGGCCGCGGACGCTTCCCAGCGCCCGCGTGGATCGCTGACCGACGCATCCGCCCAGCACCTCGGGTCGGAACGGCATGTACGCCGTCCGCGTCCCGCTGGCCGCCAGCTTCAACGCCGCGTCGAACGCGTCGCGCGCCTCGACCGACTCGATGCCGGTGAGCTGCACGGCCTCGGGCCCCGGCGTCAGGATCGGTCCTTCCGACCGCTCCCGCCGCTCGTTGCGCGGCGGCAGGAACAGCGACGACCGTTTCGTGCGGCCGTCGATGATCAGGATCGCCCGCGGAACCTCGACGCCCGTCAGGTAGTAGAACTGGTTGTTCTGGCGGAACTTCTTGCGCGTCCCGGTCTCCGCCGTGCCCTTGAATGATGGCCACGCCGTTGCCGATCTTGGCCATGAGTTTCGTGCGCCGCTCGGTGAACTCTTCCTTCGGTAGCGAATCGGTGAAGAGCGGTTGCGTGGACGCGATTCCCGCACCGAACAGCGAGAGCGCGAGTACGAGGGAGGCACGACACATCGGCTTTCCTCCTGCGGATTTCCGTATTCCGGGCAAGTAAGAGGACGAAACAGACTGAGGGTGAGATGATACCGCGCAGGAGCCGGGGGCCACAAACCGAGGCCGAGCCCCGAGCCCCGAGCCCGAGCGCCGACCCTTCGACAAGCTCAGGGTCGGCCCGAGCCTCGTCGAGGGCCGAGCGCCGAAGAAATGTCAGAGCCCATCTTCGCCATTGCGCCGCCGATCGAGCCGATGCTCGCCAAGCTGGCCGACGCGCTTCCGGCGGGCGGCGGGTTTCTGTACGAGCCGAAGTGGGACGGCTTTCGCGCGATCGTCTTTCGCGGCGATTCGGACGTCTTCATCCAGAGCCGCGACCTGCGGCCGCTCGATCGCTACTTCCCCGAGCTGCACGAGTCTGTTTCTCGAGAAGCTGCCCGCCGGCTGCGTGGTCGACGGCGAGATCGTGATCGCCACGCCAGCCGGCCTCGACTTCGACGCGCTGCAGCTGCGGCTGCATCCCGCGGCGTCGCGCGTGGCGAAGCTCGCGAAGGAGACGCCGGCGTCGTTCGTCGCCTTCGATCTGCTCGCGGTCGGCGGACGCGATCTGCGCGACCAGCCGCAGGCCGAACGGCGCGCGCAGCTCGAACGGCTGCTCGCGCCATGTGGACCCGCCGATCCACCTGACGCCGATGACGCGCGACCGCGCCGTCGCCGCGGACTGGCTGGAGCGCTTCGAGGGCGCCGGGCTCGACGGCGTCATCGCCAAGCCGGCCGACGGCGCGTACGAGCCCGGCAAGCGCGCGATGATCAAGGTCAAGCACGCGCGCACCGCCGACTGCGTCGTCGCCGGCTTCCGCTGGCACAAGAGCGGCAAGGACGCGGTCGGCTCGCTGCTGCTCGGGCTCTACGACGCCGAAGGGACGCTGCACCACGTCGGCGTCACCTCGTCGTTCACGATGGCGATGCGCAAGCAGCTCGTCGAGCGAGCTGGCGCCGCTGCGCGAGAACGCGCTCGAGCGATCATCCGTGGCGCGAGTGGGCGGACGCGTGGGGCGCTCGAGACGGCGCGCATGCCGGCGGGCAGAGCCGCTGGAGCGCCGGCAAGGATCTCTCGTGGGAGCCGCTGCGGATCGAGCGCGTCTGCGAGGTGAAGTACGACCACCTGCAGGGCGATCGCTTCCGCCACGCGGCGGTCTTTCTGCGCTGGCGGCCGGACAAGCAGCCGGGCGACTGCCGCTACGATCAGCTCGAGGTCACGACGCCTTACGAGCTCGAGAAGGTCTTCGGCGCGGGTCGCCCTCAGGGCTGACGCCGCTCCAGTCGTCGGGCGCCTCGTCCGGATCGAGCGCTTCCTGCGCCGGCCGCAGCTCGGCGGCACGTGCTGCAGGTTCACGCGAATGCGCGTCCACGTGTGAAACCGGCCGCGCATCGCATCGACGAGCACGTCGGCCGGCGCGAGGTGCGCCGCCGCCTCGGGATGGCGCGCCTTCCAGCGCTCGAGCCCCGCCAGCGCGTCTTCCTTCTTCTCGCGCGCGCCCGATCTCGATGAGCGGATGCTTCGGCACGCGCCGGCGCGACGGCTGCACGCGCGGCGGCTCGCCCGGCTGCTTCCGGTAGTGCGGCGGCCACGGCGCGTCGCCCAGCCCCTCGCGCTCGTGACGCGCCGACGAGCTCGAGCAGGCTCTCGAGCGAGCACGGATGCCGATCGATGTCCGCATGCCGATCGCCGACCGCGCGCGAAGCGCGCCGGCATCGTCGCGAGCGTGAAGTCGCCCGGGTCGCAGGCGTCGATCTCGTCCCACGTCAGCGGCGCCGAGACGCGCGCGTCGGGCGTCGGCCGCACGGAGTACGCGCGCGGCGACCGTGCGATCCTTCGCGTTCTGGTTGTAGTCGAGGAACACGCCGTGCCGTTCTTCCTTCCACCACTTGCTCGTGGCGAGCTCGGGCGCGCGCCGCTCGACCTCGCGCGCCAGCGCCAGGGCCGCGCGCCGCACCTCGGTCGAACGTCCAGCGCCGCTCGATGCGCACGTAGACGTGCATGCCGCGCGAGCCCGACGTCTTCGGCCAGCCGACGAGCCCGAAATCCGCCAGCGTCGCGCGGACGACGCGCGCGACCTCGCGCAGCTGCTCCCAGGTCGACGCCGGGCACCGGATCGAGATCGACGCGCAGCTCGTCGGGATGATCGAGATCGTCGGCGCGCACCGGGTGCGGATGCAGCTCGAGGCAGGCGAGGTTGGCCATCCAGACGAGCGCCGCCGCGTCGCGCGGCACGACTTCTTCGGCGTCGCGGCCCGACGGAAACTCGAGCGACACGACCTCGATCCAGTCCGGCCGCGACTGCGGCGCGCGCTTCTGGTAGAAGAACTCGCCGTCGATGCCGTTCGGATAGCGCACGAGGACGTTCGGCCGGTCGCCCGCGCCGCGCAGCGCGCCGTCCGGCGACGGCGAGGTAGTAGCGGACCAGATCCAGCTTGGTGTAGCCGGCCTGCGGAAACAGCACCTTGCCGGGATTCGAGATCGCGACCTCGCGGCCGTCGATCTCGAGGAGTTCTTTGTCGCCGTGACTCGGCATCGAGGCAGGACTCAGGACCCGGTCCTGAGCCGGGCTGCCATCGTACTACAGCCGTATCAGGTATCATTCCGCGTCATGCGCAAGCTTCTTATCGTCGCCGCCGTGACCTGTGGCGCGTCGGTCTCCTCGCACATGGCCCCGTCGTCTGTGCCCGGTTCACCCCAGGTGGACGCCATCGTGCCGACCCGCGTGACGCCGTTGTTCAACGGCCGCGATCTCACGGGCTGGAAGCCGGACGTGCCCGAGAAGGACGCCAAGCCGGACGCGCCCGACAGCTTCATCGTCAGGAACGGCGTGCTGGTCAGCCTCGGCGTGCCGCGAGGCCATCTCCTGACCGACGCCACGTATCGAGACTACAAGCTCGACGTCGAGTATCGCTTTCCGGGAAAGGGCGGCAATTGCGGCGTGCTCGTGCACGCCTCGCCGCCTGCGCGCGTTGTATTCCATGTTTCCGCAATCGATCGAAGTCCAGATGGAGAGCCGGAACGCGGGCGACTTCTGGTGCATCGAGGAGAACATCGAAGTCCCGAATATGGAGACGCGGCGTCCCCGAAAGGAAGGGCAGAAGTGGGGTGGGAGCGCGAGCGATGCGCGTCGCGTGCTGAACCTCACCGACGATTCGGAGAAGCCGCTCGGCGAATGGAACACGATGATCGTCGAAGCCCGCGGCCGGACGATCAAGGTGTGGGTGAACGGCGATCTCGTGAACGAGGGGTTCAACAGCACCGCGGATCGCGGGCGGATCGCGCTGCAGGCGGAAGGGACCGAGGTCGAGTTCCGTCGCGTGGACATCGGGCCGCTCCCGCCCGCCCGCTGTAGGCGCCGCGTCTACTTTTTCACGAGCTCGTCGTACGACGCTTCGAGCACGCCCGCCAGCGTGAGACGCGGGCTCGCCTGGCCGACGTCCTCGAATCCCTTGAGCGCGGGCAGCTTGGCAATCTCTTCCTTGGGCTGTCCGGCCTTGATCCCCGCGCGCACGTGATCGAGCGCAGCGGACAGGTAGTCACGGAAGTACGTCACGTCAGCTTTCTTGCCCAGTACAGACTCCGTCCTTGCCGTGTCCGAAGATGAACGCGGTGTCGTCATTGTGCCCGCTGGCCATCTTCTCCAGGATGGTCACCCAGTTCACGACGGACGCGCCGGCCGGTCCATCGACGCGCGGGTGCACGCGCCGGAACAGCAGGTCGCCGCCGTGGAGCACGTTGGCCTTCTCGAAGAAGATTGCCGCGTCACCGCTCGTGTGACCGGGACCGAGGTATCGCGCGTGAATCACCTCGCCGCCGAAGTCCACCTTCCAGCTGTCCTTGAACGTCGTGTCGGCGAACGCCTGCTGCGCCGTCGTGCCGGCCTGTTCGGCCACCTTCTTCTGCCACGCGACACAGTTCTCGTGCGCGACGATCTTCTTGACGACGGCTTTGAACGCCGGATTGCCGCTCGTGTGATCGCCATGATGGTGCGTGTTGATCAGCAGCTCGATGCCCTTCGGCGCCTTCTGCTTCAGTCCGGCGACGCAGATCTCGGCGGTCGGCATGAACTGGCTGTCGACGGCAATCGCGCCGTCGCCGTTGACCAGGTAGCCGATCGTCCCGCCGGTGCCGCTGAACATGCCGACGCCGCGGCGGATCTCCTCGAATTTGGTGACGGGTGGCGCCTGCGCCGCGGGTGGCTGTCCGGCCGGCGTCTGGCCGATCACCGGAAGACGCGATAACCCGATCGCCGCCACGGACAGCGACGAAGCCGAGACGAACTGACGACGGGTGATGCTCACGGGAACGCTCCTTACTGCGATTCGAGGGGCCATCGGGCGACGACATTCAATCGCTCCGCACCTCGTCGGCCAAGATCCCGTCCACGAGCAGTGGTTCAGGTTACCGCGGAGCGGTGGCTCAGCGGCTACGCCGGCAGGCGGTTCACCGATCGGATCAGTGTTGTCCGTGTCGTCCGCGCCGGCGACGCTCGGTGAAAAACTTTACGCCCGCCGTAACCCCTCGCGTTCGAATCGACGAAAAACAGGCGGCTATTCGCTGGTACGGATCGTGCCCTCCGATCGGACAGGTACAAAGGAGCACTCTCATGCGATTCCCCGTCGCGATTGGTTGCGCTGCGGTCATTGCGTGCATCTGTGCCGCGTGCGGTGGTTCGAGCGGCAACCCCAACGGGCCCTCGCCGCCCGCCGGGGGAGCGAGCACGATCAGTATCCTCGGCGACCGTGGCGCGCAGTCGTTCACCCCCAATCCCGGAACAGCGGGACCTGAATCAGACCGTCATGTGGCGCAACAACGACACCGTCGTCCATCGGATCGTGTCCAACGACGGGACCTTCGATACGGGCGACATCGCGCCGGGCGCCACCACCCGCGCCATTCAGTCGCCCAGCGCCGGGACGAACTATCACTGTTCGATTCACCCGGGGATGATTGGCGCGGTCAATGCCACGGGCGGCGCGCCGCCTCCGCCGTGCCAGGGGACGTACGCTAGCCGCGGACAACACGGACAGCACAGAAGTGTTGATGCGTTGCTTGTAGTCTAGCGGGAGCCGTTCGACAACCTGACCGGCGCGTTCATGAACCTGCCGTAGCGTTCTGCGGCCGCGGCGATCTCCCGGCCGTCGGCTCGTGACAGCCGCCGGTAGGGAACCGTTTCGACATGGATGGCATCCGCCTTCAGCGTTCGCCTCCATATTCCAGCGAACTGCCCGTCGATCACCATCAGGTGCGCGAACGCGTCGCGGCTTTCAGGATCGAGTCGCCGCGTGCGTGGTGTGCCGACCACGTGGCCGCGGTCTTTGTACGCGATGAGGTATTCGTCGTAGTTGGGCAGCAGAAACGCGGCGGACGCCGCGGGCGCCGCGGCCGACCGTCGGGGCTCGAACCAGTACGTCAACTCGCCCACGACTTCATTGGCGATCGACGGCCTGACCATTTCGATGCCAGCCTTCGCCTGTCGTACGGTGAGCCCGGACCACCAGACGAAGTCCTTGATCGTCGCTGGTCCGTGGCTCGTAAAGTACCGTCGGGTCAGCTCCGCGAGCGCCTCATCGGGTGAGAGCGTCCTCGCGTGCGGCGCCCGCTCTGCAAGCAGCGCGTACGTGGACTGATTGCCGCGCCGCGGGCCGCTGCAGATCACCTGATCCAGCTCGGCCACCATCATCAGGTAGGCGAGCCGCATGCCGTCGGCCGGGATGCGCGCGCGGCGGAGCGCGGTCCCGAGCTCGGCCCGCGTCAGGTGAGTGCCCCCCTCGAGCGCGCGTTCGATGACCGCCCGGCTGCGGGCGCGGATCTTCTCGGTGAGGCCGAGCTTTCGGTAGGCATGCGCGCTGGCCGCATGCACCCGCGGCGCCGTCAGATCCTGCATCCAGCGGATGTCGGCAGGTGTGACGAAATGCCACGTCGGCCGCATCACGTGCGTCCGCAGGATGTGGCCCTCGTTGAACGCCTGCTCCACGTCCGCATCGGTGACACCATTCGCACGCAGCCCGATGCCCCACTTCGCCCCCGCATAGTCCTGGGCCTGCGCCGCGCCCAGCCACGCGACGACGTCGCCGGGCGTGCGAAACCGGGTCCGTGTGAGCCGCTGATTGCCGAGGCGTTCGCGCAACAGGTCGAGTGTCATCAAGCGTTTAGTGAACCGTGGTTCCGGCACGCCGGTCAAACTGACGTTCGGCCGAGCCCTGCACCCGAGCTCCGAACTACGAGCTCCGAGCAACGAGTTGGTCGTTGTGACCAGAACCTTCCCCTTGATACTCTTGTCGATCTATCGGGACAGTAAATGCTGTCTCATAAACCTGATGCTCGTTCCACGGTGCGAGCGAGCATCGCGAGCGAGCCACGCGACCGGCCCGCCTTCGCGCCGGAGGCGCTTCGGCGAGGTCTCGCCGGAGCTGTAGCGTAGGCGGAAGCGCGCCGGCGCCCTTCGACTTCGCTCAGGGCGTGGTGAGCCTAGTCGAACCGCGAAGCGGCGCGCGAGAGAGCGTGCAGGGGAGTCCGAGGGGCGAAGCCCCTCGGATGATTAGAGTCCGGAGGCCATACCATGGCGACCCAACCACAGCCAGTTCGACCGACTATTGATCCAGGCGCGCTCGACGCCCTGCGCAAGACTCTCCGCGGCATCGTCATTACTCCTACCGATGCGGGTTACGAAGAGGGCCGGCGCGTCTGGAACGCATCCATCGACAAGCGGCCGGCGCTGATCGTGCGCTGCCGAGGCACCGCCGACGCCATTGCGGCCGTCAACTTCGCACGCGAGCACGGTCTGCCGATCGCCATCCGCGGCGGCGCACACAACATCGCCGGACGGGCGACCTGCGACGACGGTATCGTGATCGACTTTGCAGAGATGCGAGGCATCCGCGTGGACCCCGCCGCGCGGACGGTGCGCGCCGAACCCGGGCTGCGCTGGGGAGAGTTCGATCGCGAAACCCAGGCCTTCGGTCTGGCCACGACCGGTGGCACGAACACCGACACCGGCATCGCGGGGCTCACGCTCGGCGGCGGCTTCGGGTGGCTGGGCGGCAGGTTCGGCATGACCTGCGACAACCTGATCGGCGCGGATGTCGTCCTCGCCAACGGCGAGCTGGTTCATGCGAGCGACCGTGAGAACCCGGATCTGCTCTGGGCCCTGCGCGGCGGCGGCGGCAATTTCGGTGTCGTCACGTCATTCGAGTACTCGCTTCATCCCGTCGGTCCGATGATCGTCGGCGGCCTGGCGCTGCATCCCTTCTCGCGCGCGGCCGCCGTCCTGAAGTTCTACAACGATCTGCTGAAGAGCGCGCCCGACGATCTGACCGTGGCCGCCGTGCTCCTCACGGGTCCCGATGGCCAGAAGGCCTGCGGCTTCGCTGTCGCGCACGTCGGTTCGGCCGATGAAGGCATGAAAGCGATTCAGCCCATCAAGGAGTTCGGTCCGCCGGTGCTCGACGCGCTCGGCCCGATCCCGTATGTGGTGATGCAGGGGTTGATCGATCAGGCGATGCCGCCCAACGTGTTGAACTACTGGAAGGCGGACTTCGTGAAAAACGTCGACGAAGGGCTGGCGCAGATCGCCATCGACGCGTACGCCCGCGTGGCTTCACCGATGTCGTCGGTGCTGTTCTATCCGATTCACGGTGCCGCGAGCAGGGTTGCGCCCGATGCGACCGCGTATCCGCACAGGAACGGCATCCACATGGGCGTCTACTCGCTGTGGACCGATCCGTCCCAGAACGCCCCGAACGTCGCGTGGGTGCGGCACACCTGGGACGCGATGCAGCCATTCGTTCCCGGCGGCGTGTACGTCAACGAGCTGGGAGAGGATGACGGCGCCGATCGCGTGCGGCAGGCCTACGGCATCAACTACAACCGGCTGGCGGACATCAAGGGGAAGTACGACCCGAAGAACCTGTTCAATCTGAACGCCAACGTCCGGCCGGCCTGATTGTGCCTGACGGCGTGATTGTGATTGACGCTAGAAGCAGTCTCATGAACCTGACGCTCGTTGTAAGGAGCGAGCGAGCATGGCGAGCGAGCCACGCGACCGGCCCGCCTTCGCGCCGGAGGCGCTTCGGCGAGGTCTCGCCGGAGCTGTAGCGTAGGCGGAAGCGCGCCGGCGCCCTTCGACTTCGCTCAGGGCGTGGTGAGCCTAGTCGAACCACGAAGCGGCGCGCGACCCTTCGACAGGCTCAGGGTCGCCCTGAGCGACGTCGAAGGGCGAGGGAGCGTGTGGGGAGTCCGAGGGGCGAAGCTCCTCGGATAAACTAGGGCGATCGCAGAAGAATAGCCGGGTTGATCTTCAGCGCCCGACGGGAAGGTATCCACGTCGCCAGGGCGCCGATGGCAATGACGACCAGGATCGGCGGCAGAAACACGTGGATCGCGGGATCGAAGATGCTGCCGGCGCCGCCGCTGGCGCGCACGAGACGCGCGAGGGCGAACGTCGCGGCGATGCCGAGCGCGGACCCCGTCCCGACGAGCCGCGCGGTGTGCGCGGTGACGAGGCGGATCACCTCACGATGGCTGGCGCCCACGGCCACCCGCACCGCCAGTTCCCGTGACCGCCTGGCGATGGCGAATGCCAGCACGCCATAGATGCCGGCCATGGTCAGCAGCATTCCCATGGCGATCAGCGGGACGAGCGGCGCCGTCCCCAGTATCATTTCCTGCCCCATGATCTGCGTGATTTGATCGAAAGTGTCCGCGCTCGTCACGATTGTGCCGCTCGCAGACGCGCGCGCCTGCGTGCGGATGCCGGCAACGAGCGAGGCCGGATCGCGCTGCGCCCGGACGACAAAGGTCGAACGCGTCACGTCCCTGGTTTCTGTGGGCAGGGGCAGGAACACTCTGGGCTCAGACCCCTCCTGCCGCAGCGGATTGCTGGAGTAGTCGGCCACGACCCCGATGACGTCGTAGGGGATCTGCGCGATCCACAGCCGGTTGCCTACCGCGTTCTGTCCCTCGAACAGGCGCCTGGCGAGCGATTCGTTCACGATCGCGCGGCGCTCGGCCGGCGTGTCGTGATCTGTGAACGACCGTCCCGTGCGCATCGGCACGCCAAGCGCGCGGAAGAAGTCGGCTGTGATGTCGCCTCTTTCTGCAACGACCGTATTGGTGCCGGTTCCGTCGAGCGCGACGCGTTCCCGAGGACCCGAGACGGTGTAGGGGATGCTGGTCGAGGCCGCGGCTGCCACGACGCCTGGCAGCTGGCTGAACGTCTCCAGAATCCTCGTCGTCGGAAGACCGCCGGCGTTCTCGATCCGCGCGCTGAGCAGCGGCCGCGTGTCGAATCCCATCTGGGCGGTCCGGACGCGGCGATAGCCGTCGAACATGGCGCCGGCCTCGACGAGCAGCGCGACCGTCACGGTAATTTCGAGAACGACCAGCGCATGGCGCCAGCGCTGCCTCACCCGGTCCGATGTGGTCATCATGCGCATCGGGTTGATGTGAAGGCGACGCGTTTCGTACAGAGCCGGCGCGATGCCCGCGACGATCCCCGTCAGGAACGCGATCGTGGCGCTCTGGGCCAGGATGCCCATGTCGATCGAGAGGTCGAAGAACGTCGAGGCCGTGCCGCCGCTCCCGACAACGATGCCACGCAGCACGTAGGTGACGCAGATACCGAACGCGCCGCCGCAGAGCGCGAGGAGCACGGACTCGGTCAGCAGCGACTGCACGATCCGGCCGCGGCTGGCACCGATTGAGGAGCGGATGGCGAGCTCGTGCTCTCGCGCGGTCCACTGCCCGATCATGAGGATGGCGACGTTCGCGCACGCGATCAGCAACGTCAGCAGCACTGACGCGCCGAGCACGTAGGGGAGGACGAGCGCGACTTGGTTTCCGATCGGCGTGCCTTCGAGGCCCGACACTTTCAGCCTCAGCTGCCGCCTGTCGTTGGGCCGATGGCTCGCGTATTCGACCAGACCGCTCTGCAGCCGCGCGTCGAGTGTCTCGGGCGTCATGCCGCGCGGCCGCCGGACGACCACTTCGAGGCTGGTGTCTGGCGCAAGCGTCCGGATATCGAGCAACGTCCAGATCGGCGCGTCCATCTCGGAGAACCAGAATCGCCTCGGCATGACGCCGACGACGGTATGCGGCCGGTTCTCGATCCAGAGCACGTTTCCTGCCACGTCCGGGCGACCGTCGAAGAGACGCTGCCACACGCGATGGCTGAGGACGACAGGCGCCGAGCGCGCCTGTGGAATCCTGACTGAAGAACGTGCGACCGAGCGCCGCGCTGACTCCGAGAACCGGAAACAGCTCGGACGTGACGGCGCGCACCGGCACGATCTGGGTACGGTCGTCGGTTCGCACTTCACGAACGCCGCGCCCTGGCGTCGCTGCGCCTGTTGACGAACCGAGCGGGTCGCTCCAGATGGTGTACAGAGCAGCCGGTACGTAGCTGCCGATCGGTCGGATCGGCCGATCGGGTTGCCCGACCTGGATTTTCGAGAGCTGCCCGGGTTCCTGGTAGAGCAGCGGCGGCCGCCGGAACACCACGTCCCGGACCGTCAGCGTCACGGTCGTCGCGCCGATGCCTCCCGCGAGCGATGCGATGGCGACGATCGAGGTGACCGGATAGCGACGGACATTGCGGAACGCGCAGCGGACGTCGTGACGCAGGTGGTCGAGCCACAGCAGGCGGCCCGCTTCGTAGAAGCGCTCGCGGGCGACGCTGACGCTTCCGAAGCGGCGCCGCGCGTCCACGCGCGCGTCCTCGGGTGACATCCCCTCATGCACGAGGCGCTCGATCTCGAGCTCCAGATGCGATTCGATCTCGCGGTCGAAATCGTCATCCCGGCGGCGGCGCCAGCGCTTTTGGGTTGACATTCCACCCGAAGGATACCCATACTCGGGTCGAATGTCTATCCGAAAGCGGTCCGACCGCGAGTACCGCCGCCCACCTCCAGGGGACGCTGGACCTGCTGATCCTCAGGACCCTCATCTTCGGCCCCCAGCACGGTCAGGGCATCGCCCGCGCGATTCAGAGCGAGTCCGACAACGTCCTCATCGTGGATCACGGGTCGCTCTATCCGGCGCTCCAGCGTCTGGAAGAGCGCGGGTTGATCGACGCGAAGTGGGGCACGTCCGAGAACAACCGCAAGGCCCGCTTCTACACGCTGACACGCAAAGGCCGCAGGGAGCTCGTGCGCGAAGAAAGCGAGTGGCGCCGGATCGCGTCCGCGATCATGCGCGTGCTCGGCGCGCAGACCGTAGTTTTGTCCGAGGGCTTCGCCCTCGAACTCCCCCACACGCTCGCGCGCGCCGCTCCGCCGGCGCGCTCCGGTCGCGTGGCTCGCTCGCCATGCTCGCTCGCGCAGTGGAACGAGCGTCAGGTCTATGAGACAGGTTCCAGGGCCTGATCGTTCAGTCGCCGCGTGTTATAGTCCGCCCAGCCGCATGGGCTTCATTGGCCTTTTCTACCCCTGGGGAGTCATCCTGCAGGCGCTGGCAATCCTGCATTTCGTGCGTCGCCGCCCTGAGCCGTTCTGGCTCTGGGTCATTCTGATAGGCGGGCCGCTCGGCGCGTTCGTCTACATCGTGGCGGAAGTCATCCCCGATGCGGCCCTGCTGCGCGCCTCGGTGCAGCGGTTCTCGCGGCGCCGGAGGATCACCGAGCTCGAAGCGACCATCCTCGAGAACCCGGCCATCGGCAACCAGGAAGAGCTTGCCGATCTGCTGCTCGAGGAAAACAAGTTCGCCCGGGCGCGTCAGTTGTACGACAAGGTCATCGCGGCAACACCGGACTCGATCGATCCGTACTATCGTCGCGGCCTCGCCGAAATCGGCCTGGAGGATTTTCCGGCGGCGCTCACCGACCTCGAGCGCGTCGTCGGGAAGGACCCGAAGTACGATTTCCACCGCGCGATTGGTCTGCTCGCCTACGTGCACACCCGCGCGGGCCAACCCGAGCGCGCCGCATCGCTGTTCGAGAGCGCCACGGCGATTTCCACATTGTCGGAGACCTACTACAACTACGCCACGTTCCTGGCGGCCAACCAGCGGCCGGCCGAGGCCCGGGAATGGGCGCAGCGCATTCTCGCGAAGAAGCCGACGATGCCCGGGTACCTGCGGCGGCGGGAACGTCCATGGTTTCGCAAGGCCAAAGCCCTGCTCAAGCGCCTCCCCGCCTGACCAGGGTGGCTGCCACCTTTGGGGCCTGCAGTTTCTGCGTACTCGCGGCGTGCGGGGGGGCGGAGACGCCGCCCACATCGCAGACGTCGCCGGGCTCTTCGGCGAACCGGCCGTCCATCCTTCTCGTGACGCTGGATACAACCCGGGCCGACGCCATCGGGCCGGACGCCCGCGGCGTTCAGACCCCGGCGTTCAACGCCATCGCCGCACGCGGACGACGATTCCGGCAGGCCTACGCGACGGTTCCGGAAACGCTTCCGTCGCACAGCTCGATCATGACGGGACTGTATCCGGCCGGCCACGGCGTGCATGAGAACGCGCGCTACCTGTCGGCGACGCATCCGGTCCTGGCGGCGCAGCTCGAGCAGGCCGGTTATCGCACGGCGGCATTCGTGTCCTCCTTCGTGCTGTCCAGGAGATTTGGCCTGGCGCGCGGCTTCGACGTCTACGATGACGACCTGGCCGCGGGTCAGGTCGAGCGGTCCTCGAAGGAGACGACCGATCGCGCCGTCGAATATCTCGGCCAGCGATCGTCACAGCCGATCCTGCTCTGGGTGCACTACTTCGATCCGCACGCGCCCTACACGCCTCCCGAACCGTTCCGCAGCCGTTTTGCGTCCGCGCCGTACCTCGGAGAGGTCGCTGCGATGGACGAGCAGCTGGGCCGCCTCGTGGAAACGTTCGACAAGCAGGCCCCCGGACCGGTGGTTATCATCATCGCGAGCGATCACGGCGAGGGACTCGGCGACCATGGCGAGTTGCAGCACGGAAACCTGCTCTACCAGTCCACGATGCACGTGCCGCTGACGATTGCCGGCCCCGGCATCGCGCCCGGCGTGATCGACGGTCCGGTGAGCACGCGCAGAATCTTTCACACGATCCTCGACCTCGCCGGCCTTGCATCCGCGCACAGCCTCAGAAGCGGCGACGGATCCGATTCCGATCCGGTGCTTGGCGAGGCCATGAAGCCGTTTCTCGAATACAGCTGGCAACCGCAAATCATGGCGGTTGCGGGCACTCGGAAGGCCATCTTCGCGGGGACAACTGAGGTCTACGACCTGGCGGCCGATCCGGCCGAGAACACCAACCTCGGATCGGGCGCGAACCTGCCCACTGCCGTTCGGAAAGCGCTCGACGACTACCCCGTGCCGTCGCCGGAGGCTGCGCGGGCACCCGAGAACTTGACGGACGAAGCGCGCCGCAACCTGGCAAGCCTCGGTTACGTCAGCGCCAGCGCGCAACCGATCGTCCGGAAGGACGCGCCGCGACCGGTCGACATGGTCCGCTTGTTCGACATCCTCGAGCGCGCGTCCGGGCTCTTCGTGCGGGAACGTTACGCCGAGGTGATTCCGCTGATCGAGAAGATCCTCGTCGAGGATCCGCACAACCTCGATGCCGCGCTCCGGCTCGCCAGCGCGCACTCCGCGCTCGGGCACGACGCCCAGGCGGTCGACGCGTTCCGCAGAGCGGCCGCGATCGCTCCAGACTCGCCGGACGTCCGGCTGTATCTCGCGCTGCACTACGCGCGCGGCAAGGAGTGGGCGCGCGCCGTGCCGCTGCTCGAGCGGGTCGTCAGCGAAAGCCCCGAGCGTCTGCCCGCGCTGGAAGCGCTGGCCGCCATCCGCGAACGACAGGGTCGAATCGGTGAAGCCATCGGCGCTCCGGCAGAAAATCAACGGCCTGCGGACGCCCACGCCAGCTGAGCTCGTCCGTCTCGGAGAACTGGCGATGAGCGTGCAGAACACGACGCTCGCAATCGACTCGTTCGAGGCCGCGCGCTCGGCCCTGCGGCAGAGTCAGGGCGTGTTCACGCACGATCTCGAGCTGGGAGTGCTGTATCTGTCAGCGAGGAGATTTCAGGAGGCGAGGGATGCGCTCGACCGCGTGCCGCCGTCCCATCCGGAGTATCCGATGGCGCTCTTCAAACGCGCACAGGTCAGCGTGCTGCTGAAGGAGTCCGATAGTGGGGAGAAGATCGCGCGCGCGCGTCGTCATGCCGACAAAACGACGCGCGCGCTGATCGAGAACGAGCGATTGTTCAGATGAGGCGCGAGCCTAGAACCTCAATCTGAACGCCAGCTGGAACCGAAGCGGATCGAAGTAATTCCGCGGCTGCCCGAACAGCGCGCTGTGCACGGAAGGTTGGAAGTTGTACCCTGTTTGTTTGTCGAAAACGTTGAACAGGTCAGCGGCAATCTGCGCGTTCAGCCGGTCCATCAGCCTGATGTTCTGGGTGTAGTTCAAGTCGAGTTGCCAGTGCGAAGGCGCACGTTGCGAGCCGGCGGCCTCGGCGTAGCGTGACGTGTCGCTCGTGTTGGTCGTCAGCGCGATGTACGGTTCGTAGCTCCACCGCTCCCACGGCTGTCCCGACTGCGCCACGAAAAAGGCGCCGGCAGTCGCGTTCCAGTTGAGGCTGTAGTACCCGTACAGCTTCAACATGTGGCGACGGTCACCGCGAAGATCGCCGTCCCTGAAGTCCCAGAGCTGACGCCCGGCGCCGTCGGCGATGAACGACGAGCCCACGAAGATGTTGGCATCGTTGGCGTCCGTCGAATTGTCCTGGTCGAAGTTGCCGTAGTAATGGCTCCATACGTAGGAACTTCGTACGAACGTCCGCTGGCCGCGCCATTCCGACTCGAAGCCGAGCTCATAGTATTTCGTGTATGCGCCGTCCAGCTCGGCGATGACATAGGTCGAGCCGCTGCCAATCTGAGCCAGCTTTTGCGTGAGGTCAGGGATGTACAGCTCCCGTGGAATGTCCGCGGGCGGGTTGAATGCTACGCGCGCCGTATTGTTCGTGTCCTCCCAGAAGTGGCTGCCCTCGCGGTACCGCCAGTAGACGCGTCCGGTCCAGCGGTTATTGAGCTGGCGGGCCGTTCCGATGAGATACTCATCGATCGTGCGCGGGGTCATGTCGTCGACAAACAGCTTCCCCGATGACGAAGCCACCGGCGTCGTTGCGAACAGCACCCCGTTCGCGTCGAAGTGCGCCTGAATCGTCGTGGCCAGGTTGCGGGCCCATGACGCCGCGCGCGGCAGCGAGCTGGCGGCCGGGGTGTACCTCGCGTAGCTCCCGTAGACGGTGTCGCGCCCGTTGTACGCCCAGGTCGCGCCGATCCTCGGCTGGATCATCTTGCTGAACGGGATGTCGTACATCTTGTACTTGTTGCCCGGAGCGGCGACGAAGCCGGAGAGCGCATTGTCGTCTTCACGCAGACCCTGGCCGTACAGCCTGTCATTGCTCGCGACGAGGCCAACGTTGAACGTCCAGTCTCTCCAGTGAATCGCGTCGTTGATCTCGAAGCTCTGGGAGAGATACTCGGAGCGGATGACCGGCACGGCACCGATCGTCTGCTGCTGGAACGCTGCGGTATAGAAGATCGGCGTGCCCTGGAAACTCAATCGCCCGCCAGGTACCGTGATCGACCCCCACCCGTTGGAGCTGCGCAGCAAATCCTCGGCGTCGACGTACCGCTGATACCCGACGTGCAAATCGTGTCTGATCGAGGAGCCGAGTGTCAGGTTGTAACCGATCTGTCCCGAGTCCCTGAAGAAATCCTGATCGTTGAACTGCGTGCCGTAGCCCACCGTGCCGCCACCCACCCGCACGCCGTTCTCGATGTAGCCGTACTGGTTGATCAGCGGCTGAACGAACGCATTGAACGCGTCCTGGCCGGCAATCGGCGTGGGCACGCTAAAGAGCCCCTGCGTGTCGAGGCTGGCAATGTTGAGCCGCGTGCCTGGCGTCGTGTTGATCGTGACGTCCGCCAGGTTGTCTGGCCGGCCGGACGTTTCGTCCGCATAGTGCGTGTACCTGAACGTCAGCAGGCTCCTGTCGTTGATGACCCACGATCCTTCCGCGGTGCCGATCTTGAACCACTCTTCGTCACCGGTCCCCGTTGTCGACGAAGCTGCCGCCGCGAAGGTGTTGCCCTTGTCGAGACGATGAGAGCCGCGGTAGCTGAAGTTCAGCAGCACGGAGTTGGCGGGCGTGAACGTCAGCTTGCCAAAGCCTTCGTTGCGCGTTCGCTCGTAGGGCGGAAGCTCGCCGTACTTGTTGGCCTGGTTCTCACGTGAATTCGACGGGCGGTAGTACGACGCGTAGAAGTGGAGCTTATTGGGGAAGACGGGCCCGCCGACGTTCGAGACGAACCAGGTGCGATCCTGCTCGTACCTCGACGCGCTGCCGGTGTCCAGCGGGGCGACCATGTTGTCGTAGTGGAACTGAAAACTGACCTCGCCCGTACCGGTTGGTGCCGGACTTGCTGACCGAATCCACGGTGAAGCCGCCCGATCGATCGAAATCGACCGCTCTCGCGCCGCCTCTGATCGTCGTCACCTGGGCGATGTCGTGCGACGCCGGCTCGGCGGACAACGTCCCGAACAGCGGGAGCGTGACGTTGGCGCCATCGAACAGATAGACGTTGTCCTGCCCGCTGCCGCCGGCGCTCGGTCCACGCACCGCGTCCTGCGTGTATTGCACGCCCGGAATGAGCTTGAGGAGATCGCGGTATTCCTGGCCGACCGGCAGCGCCATGATCTGCTCGTTCGACACGCCGCTCTTGAGGCTTGCCGAGTCGCGCTCGATCAGCGACGTCGTCGCGGTGACGGTCACCGCCTCCGTGACACCGGCCACACCCAGCGTTGCGTCGACGACCGTCTCCTGCGCGAGCTGCACCTCGGCCTGCCGCGTGACCGTCTGCATGCCGGAGAGCACGAACGTCAGCGTGTAGGTGCCGGGCGCGAGCGCGGGCATTCGATACTCGCCGTTGGCTTCAGTCGTCGCAACACGGGGAGCGGGCAGCACATTGGACCGGGCTTCCACCGTGACGCCGGGCAGCACGGCGCCGCCCGAATCGAGCACCTTTCCCGCGATCGTCCCCGTCTGCTGGGCCGACGCCGGAATGGCGGGAGATATCAGAAAAAGTAACAGAAACGTGCGAAGGACGCGTACAGACAGCATCAGGCCCACCTCCAGGTCTTCTTGCAAGGGAAAATCGAATTATAACGCTCCAGCTTCGTGTCGAATCCATGTTTCGAAGAGGCGAACGGCCGGTTGAGTGAGGCAGACTCCCGTGCCCGCAACTCCAACGCGGATAACAAAATCGGAAGTCTGCCGCCGCGCGGCCAGGTGTGCCCGGCGACAGAAATTAGTCTGCCGATCCGGCGACTTTTCGGCCCTCGGACCACCCTCCGATTTGTTACCGGACGCTTTGGTTCGAAAAGACCGGCGGTCCCGCGACCGCGCGTGTGCGGCCCCGGACTTGCTTTGTTGAGCCGCAACCTGGTGAAGAACATGATTACGCTTTTGACAACGCCGGAGATCCGGCCGCAGAAAACCGGCCGCATCCTGGCGATTGAATCCGATCCGGCGCGCGCGAGGTCGCTGGATCACATTCTTCGCGACAAGGTCCGCGCCGAGCTCGAGATCGTCAAATCGCTGAACGAGGCGATCGGCGCCATCGACCGCGCCGTGCCGGACCTCGTGCTGACCTCCACGTTTCTGCCGCCGGCGGACGCGGCAGCGCTGACCGCCCATCTGAGGCGGCTGCCGATGGCGGCGCACGTCCAGGTGATCACGCTTCCGCATTTCATCGACGCCGACGGCTCGACCGGCGACGGCTCGGGAACGGTGCTGAGTTTTCTCAGGCGACGTATCCCGCTCCTCCAGCCGAAGTGCGATCCCAGCACGGTGCGTGAGCAGATCGACGAGTACCTGGAACACAGCCGCGTGACGCGTGAACGATTGCAGGAAGCGGCCGCTGCGCAGGTGTCGGCGCTCGTTCGTTGCAGCACGCCTCAGGAAATCACTGCGCTGGCGCGACGCGATCATCTGCAGCAGGCCGCGCAGGGGCACGCGTCAGACCGCCGCCGCGCCCGTCGTCGGATGAGCGCCGATATCCCGGCCCTGTGGACGATCAAGCTGCCGTGGTCGTCGGACGTCAAGGTCCTCGACATCTCCAGCGGCGGAGTGCTCGTCGAAACGACGTCGAAGCTCGTTCCGGGGAGCACTGTCAGCCTGCAGGTGCTCGGCCATGAAACGAACCTCAGCGTGCCGGCGCGCACGGTGCGGACCGAGGTCGCGTCGGTCGATCGGCTCGGTGTCCGGTATCGCGTTGCCGCCGCGTTCGCGCGCGAGCTCGACGTGTTTGGCCTACATCCGGCCGCTCCCGATTCATCCACGATGCCGAAGGTGATGGCCGATTCTGCTCGGGCGCGTCCTGACGGACATCGACCGCTCGTCCGCGAAGGCGCTCTGCGGGAAGTTCGAGCAGGAGCTTCGCCGGCTGTTGCCCGTGCGCGACATCCAGGTTCGCCGCACGCCCGCGATCACGAGCCGGGAGACCGAATCGATCTACTTCACGGTGCCTCGTGTGGGAGGGAACCGGCAGATTCTGCAGGCGACCTTCGAGCCCGGCTATCGGCCGTCGGCCACCGAGTTCAGGTTGTTGAAAGCTGCGGCCAGCATGGCCGCGGTGGTGCTGGAGTTTGCGCCCCCCGAGGAGGTGCCTGAGTTCGCCGTGCTGCCCTTCGCCACGCGCTCCGAGCTGGTGAGCGCGTAGCGCGGTTCGGTGCCTGGCTAGCTTGGTGCGCCCAGGCTGGTCGAGATCCGACGTGCGGCGTCCAGCAACACCGGCAGGAAACTCTCCCGCAGTTTGCGCACGGATGCCCGTGTCGCATGCGCCGATGCATTGATCGCGGCCGTCACGCGACCCGAGCGATCCCGAATGGGTGCCGCGACCGACCGCACGCCTTCCTCGACTTCCTGGTCAACGAGCGCCCACCCGCGCTCCCGCACCTGTAACAGGATCTGACGCAGCGCGTTCTCATCGGCCACCGTGCGAGGCGTGAGCTGTTGCAGCTTCGCGGCTCGAAAAAACGCGTCGAGACTCTCGGGCGGGAGGTGCGCGAGGAGGACGCGGCCCATCGACGTCGCGTACGCGGGCAGCCGCGATCCGATCGCCAGGCTGACCGCCATGATGCGTTTAGTGGGCACACGAGCGACGTACACGATGTCGCCGCCGTCGAGGACCGACACCGAGCAAGACTCGTGGAGCTTGGCGGTGACTTCCTCCATGACAGGCTGCGCGATCTCTGGCAGCGCGATCGTCGACAGCACGGTGTAACCGAGGTCGAGGACCCTCAGGCTGAGACGGAATTCGCCGTCCGTGCTCTGCACGTAGCCGAGTTCCTGAAGCGTCAGCAGGAACCGGCGCGCAGCCGCCCGCGTGAGGCCTGTCCGTCGGGCGACGTCGGAGATCGTGAGCGCGGGATGTTCCCGGTCGAACGCGCGAATCACGGCAAACGCGCGACTGACCGACTGGACGAATTCGGAGCCTCGGGTGGGCATCAGTAGAGTTGATAGCGCCTGTTGACTCGCGCACAGCGGTGTCGAGTCACAGCAACGCGGGACCAACCGCCGGCCGACAATGTTCGCAATCCGAACGACAGAATGCAAGGGGAGCCGGCCAGGCGACCTTGACGCCACGGGGTCAGCAGGCTAGGGTATGGCCTACATCGTGAACATTTGTTCGTTATACGAACTTCCGACTCGACTGGCTCCCTTCTGCCTGCTCGCGGCCCTTGTCGCCGCGGGGTGTGCTCGGCCGCCAGCTGTACCCGCGGCCGACGTGCTCTACATCGGCCGCTTCGTCACGCTGAACCCGGAACGCCCCGAAGTCGACGCCCTCGCGGTCCGCGCGGGGCGAATCCTGGCCGCCGGCACGGCCGCCGAGGTCGAGCCCTTCACCTCCGCGTCCACCCGCAGGGTCGTCGTGGACGGCGTCGCTCTTCCCGGGCTGGCCGACGCGCACGTCCATGTCGCGGCGCTCGGCGAACAGCTCGAGAGCCTCGATTTGCGCGCCCTGACGAAAGATCAGGTCCTGGCGCTCGTCCGTCGATCGGCGGCGGCGACACCTGCCGGCACGTGGATTCGCGGGCGAGGCTGGGATCAGGGCTTCTGGAAACCGTCGACGTTCCCGACTGCGGCCGATCTCGATCGCGTGACGACCGATCATCCGGTTGCGCTCTCGCGCATCGATTCGCATTCGCTCTGGGTGAACTCGCGCGCGCTGGCGCTGGCCGGCGTCAGCCGTCGAACGCCCGATCCGTCCGGAGGCCGGGTGATTCGTGCAGACGACGGCCAGCCGACGGGTATGCTGGTTGATCGGGCGATGGATCCGGTGTTCGGAGTCATGCCGGAGATCACACGCGAGCAGCGCGTCCGGCGCCTGCGTGACGCCCTGGCGCAATACGCGCGGTGGGGCCTCACGAGCGTCCACGACGCCGGCGCCGATCTCGAGACGATCGCGATCTACAAGGAGCTGCTCGCGGCAGGACAGCTTCCAGTCCGGTTGTATGCGATGGTCCGCGGCGCCGCCGACGTCGAGCACTACCTCGCGCGTGGACCGGAGATCGGTCTCGGCGGCGGAAGGCTGACCGTGCGCAGCATCAAGGTCGTGCTCGACGGCGCCCTCGGCTCCCGTGGTGCGGAGCTCAGCAAACCGTACTCCGACGCGCCGAAGGAGAGCGGCCTCGCGATCATGGACGACGAGGCGCTGGGACGCCTGGTGCGACGTGCGGGGACCCGCGCCTTCCAGGTGAATGCACACGCGATAGGCGACCGCGCCATCAGGCGCGCGCTCGACGTATTCGCGCGCGAAGGTGTCACGGCGGCGCAGCGCTATCGCCTCGAGCACGTGTCGGTCGTCGATCCCGTGGACCTGCCACGGTTCGCGCAACTCGGGATCATCGCCTCGATGCAGCCCAATTTCGTCGGCGAGTACAGCCGGTGGGCGGCGGACCGCGTGGGCCCCGCGCGGGTGGCGTGGGTGTATCCGACCCGCGACATCCTCGACACAGGGGCGCGCATCGCCGCGGGATCCGACTATCCGGCTTCGGATTCGGGCTCGCCGATTGCGACCTTGTACTGTTTGATTACGAGGAAGGGCGCCGACGGAGCGCCGGCCGACGGCTGGTTTCCCGGCCAGCGCGTTCCCGTCGACAAGGCGCTGGAGTTGATGACGTCGGCGCCGGCGTTTGCCGCTTTCCAGGAACACGACCTCGGGCGCCTCGCCGCCGGACGATATGCGGACATCACGGTCCTCACCGATGATCCTCGAACGGTGTCCCCGGAGGCCGTTCGATCGCTGTCTGTTCGCATGACGATAGTGGGCGGCGAAGTGACGTTCACGGCATCCAGCAGCGACTGAACGATGCCGATCCATCTGTCTCGCCTCCTCGGTGCCGGCGCCGCCGCGCTCGCCATCCCGCTGCTGACGATCCCCGGCCCACCTGCCGCCGACGGCCCCCGTCGTCTTGGTTTCACCGCATCGACGTTTGCCGAACAACGCGCCTCGGAGGAGCGTCTGGCGACGGAATTGTCGGGACAACGTATCTCCGCCGCGCACCGGCAGCTCACGCGCCGCCCGCACATGGCCGGCTCCGAGGGCGGACGCGAGGTGGCGATGTTCATTCGCGGGGCGCTCGAGCAGGCCGGCCTCCACGCCGCGATCGTCGAGTACCACGCGTACCTGTCCACGCCGAAATCGGTTCGCGTCGAACTGCTCGGGCCGTCACCACGAACGGTGTCGCTCCTCGAGCCAGCCAGTCCCCGCGATCCCGATACGCGCCACCCGGAACTCGGCCCCGGGTTCATCGCGTACTCCGGCTCGGGCACTGCGAGCGGCCCGGTGGTGTACGTCAACTACGGGCTCCCAGGCGACTACGCGCGCCTTGCCGCCGCGGGCGTCGACGTGCGCGGCGCTGTCGTACTGGCCCGGTACGGGCGCAGTCACCGGGCGGTGAAAGTGCACACGGCGCAGGAGGCTGGCGCCAGCGGCATCGTGCTCTTCAGCGATCCGGCCGATGATGGGTACGGGCGCGGGGAATCATGGCCGGACGGACCCTGGCGTCCGACGTTTCTCCTTCAGCGCGGCAACGCCAAGTTCAGCTGGTTCTGGCACGGCGATCCGCTGACGCCGGGGGTGGGCGCGACGGCGGACGCGCCCGCCATGGATCCCGCCGACGCGCCGACACTTCCGCGCATTCCCGCGGTCGTGATCGCCGCGACGGACGCAGACAAGATCCTCCGCCAATTGCGCGGCGCGCCTGCCCTCGCGGGGTTCCAGGGCGGGCTGCCGTTCGCGTACCACTCCGGTCCTGGACCTGTGCGGATGCGACTCGACGTCCGCATGGACGCCGGCCGGCGTGTGATTCGCAACGTGATCGGTCGCATCGACGGCATCCAGGAGCCGGACCGGTGGGTCATGCTGGGCACGCATCACGACGCGTGGACCTTCGGCGGCATCGATCCCTCGACCGCGACGTCCACGCTCCTGGAAGTTGCGCGCACGCTTGCCGGCCTGAAACGCTCCGGCTGGCGGCCGGCGCGGTCCATCGTGTTCACCTTCTGGGATGCCGAGGAGTTCGGGCTGATCGGATCGACCGAGTTCGCCGAGGATCGAGCCCGCGAGCTGCGCGAGAAAGCGGTGTGCTACATCAACACCGACATGTACATGGAAGGCGCGCTCGAAGCGGGTGGCGTTCCCTCGCTGCGCGATTTCGTGATCGAGGTGACCCGCGATCTGCCGGAAGGCGCGCAGGGCGGCCAGACGCTGTACGACGCCTGGCTCGCCAACGAATGGAATCGCCAGTCTCCCGAGCGTCGCCGGCGAGGCCAGGAGAGCTTCGAAGTCGAGTTGAAAGCGCTGGGCAGCGGCGCGGACTTCGTCCCCTTCCAGGATTACCTCGGCCTGCCAACGCTGTCGCTCGAGTTCCTGTTTCCGGGCGGCTGGGGGTATGGCACGTATCACTCGAACTACGACACGCGGTAGTTCGCAGAACGTCACGGCGATCCGCAGTGGCGACGCGGTCCGCAGCTCGCGCGACTGCTCGGCACGACGGCGATGCGCCTGGCGGGCGCCGACGTGCTGCCGTTCCGGCACTCGCACTATGCCGCCAGGCTGCGCGAGTTCGTGGACGCGGCGGAAGCGTGGGGCGTCGATGACGAGGGGCGGCGGCGGGTTGATGTCGACGTCAGTTCGCTTCGCGCGCAGCTCACGCGCGTGGCCGATCGGGCGGCGGCGCTCGAAAAGCGGTTGGACGAGGCGCTTGCCGCCGGCCGCGTGTCACGTGCGCAGGCGCGCGAGGTCAACGACCTCCTCATGCGCATGGAGCAGAGCCTGATCGACGAGACGGTGCCGGCCCGCGAGCGGTGGTACCGGCACGTGGTGTACGGCTGGAACATCTATTCGCTTTACGACGGCCAGCCGCTGCCGCACCTCGCCGATGCGATCCGCCGGCGGGACCCTGCGATGGTGGCGCGCGAGCGGGAGCGCATAGAGCGCGCGTTCGACCGCATGCTGGCCGGCCTGGAGCGCGCCAACGCCAGTGCGGCCGTCTGGTGAGAGGCCTTGCCACCTTGTGGCAGGTAGTGTCCGGCTCTCCGCCTTCGCGCGAAGCGCTTCGGCGGACACGACGGACAAATAAAAACGCCTAGCGCAGGCCGTCGAGACGCCGCTTCGCCTCAGCGCCAAGAGGATCCTGAGGCGAAACGATTCTCAGGCATGCTTCGTACGCCTGACGCGCGCCGCGTCTGTCGCGGAGCGCCATCCGCGCTTCGCCAAGATAGAAGAGCGCTTGAGGCGCGCCCTCCCAGCCGCTCGTGATCGGCTCGAACCGCTGCACGGCGCGATCGGGGCGGCCGTCCTCGAGGTCGATGATGCCGAGGCTCAATCGCGGCGCGCGGCGATCAGGCGCGCGCGCCAGCACGCGCTCGAACTGGGCTCGAGCGGCGCGGCGGTCGCCGGCTCGATGCAGCACCGCGCCCAGACGCTCGCGGATCTCGATCGAGTCCGGGTCGAGGGCGACCGCGCGCTCGAACGCCGCACGCGCGCCCGAGAGATCGCCGACGCGCGATCGAAGGATGCCGCGCGCGTCGTGCAAAGACGAGGCGCCTGGCTGCGTCGCGATCGCTTCGTCGAGGACGCGCATGGCGCCGGCGAGATCGCCCGAGGCGGCAAGGGCCTGCGCACGCGCGCGGGGATCGGGCGTCGACGCCGTGGCTGTCAGGCTGGTCCGAAGCGCTCGTGCGCCGGCATGTTCGGGATCCAGCTCGAGCACCCTGCCGAGATCCTGCATCGCCCGGGCGTTCTGTCCCGCATTCGCCAGCACGACGGCGCGGTTGAAGCGCGCCGCCACGTGATCGGGCTCGATCTCGAGCGCCCGGGTCGCGGCCCGCAGCGCGTCGGCCGGCCGATCCAGCCGCTCGGTACGCGAGCGTCAGGTTGCTCAGCGCGTCAGGGACGTGCAGACCGCCCGCGACGACCCGCTCGTTCAGCGTCACCGCGCGTGCGAGATCGCCGACTTCGAGCGCGCGTGCGCCCAGGAACTTGAGCGCCAGCGGATTCTCGGGGTCCTCCCGCAGCACCTCCCCGAACACACGTTCGGCCTCGCCGTGATCGCCCCGGTGGGCGAGCGCGAGGGCTTCCTCGATTCGTCCCCACAACGCGATCCGATCCATCGCGGCAGGGCCACGCACGGGTTCGGACGGCTGTCACCGGTCCCGAGGACCCAACGTAACCGAGCGCGGCCAGTCTCTCGCGGGCGCCCGGATCCTCCGCTCGCGAAGCGGGCGCCACCGCCGACTGCGCCGATCTCGACAGCTCGTGTCGCAGCACCGACAGCAGGTCGGCCGTCCGTTTCGACTCGGTCGCGGCGAGATTACGGCGTTCGCCCGGATCGGCCTCGACGTCGTACAGCTCCGGCGTCGGGGCATCGATCACCTTGAAGCGCCCGGCGCGAAAACTGTAGAGCGGCGACCAGCCAAGCAGCATCCTCAAATAAAGCGTCTCCGAAACGGGAGGTGCGGGACGAGGCGATTTGGGCTGGAGCTGGGCCAGGAGACCGGGAGGCCCGTCACCGACCGGGAGACCGGCAAGGCTGCGAATCGTCGACGCGATCTCCGTCAGGCTGACGGGCTCTGCGACGACGCGGCCGCCGTGGGCGCCCGACGGAAGCCGTACGACGAGCGGCACGCTGATCATCGGGTCGTAGAGCAGGGCGCCGTGGCTCAGCTCGCCGTGATCGCCGAGACCCTCGCCATGGTCGCCCGTCACGATGACGGCCGTCTGCTCCAGCAGGTTCCGGGACGACAGACGCCGGAGGAGCGCGTCGACTTGCGAGTCGGTATACGCCACTTCGCCGTCGTACGGACGCCCGCCGTACCGGCGATCGCTGCGGCTCCGGCGGATCGTAGGTCAGGTGTGGATCGAAGAAGTGCACCCAGAGGAACCAGGGCGTCGAGCGCGGCTGCTCCAGCCATGCCCCCGCGCGCGCCTCCACCTCGTGGCCCCGCCGCTCGCCATCGGCTCCCACGTCATCGTCGTAAGACGCGAACCCGCGCCGCAGGCCGGTTGCCCCGCGCAGTACGAACGACCCCACGACGGCGCCGGTGGCATAGCCGGCGTTACGGAGCGCCTCGGCGACCAGCGGTACCTGATCGGGTACATGAAATCCATCGTTCGTGCGGACCGTGTGAGTCGGGGGCAACAGCCCGGACATCATGGAGACGTGCGATGGCAGCGTCAGCGGGGCGGTCGCATACGCGTGCTCGAACCGGACGCCTTCTCCAGCAAGTCGATCGAACGCCGGCGTCTCGAGATCGCGCGCCCCGTACACGCCCACGCGATCAGCGCGCAGCGTGTCGATCGTGATGAAGAGGATGTTCGGGCGCCGGACCGGCGCCTGCCGCCACCACCATCCGGCGGCCAGGATTGTCAACGCCAGGATCAACCCCGCGGCAGCTCTGACGTGCCTTGGGGTCATCCCGCGCACCGTAGCGCCTCAGCGCGGAACGACCGGCAGGATGACACGCGCCGGCCGCGTCGCATCATGGAAAATCGTCTGCTCGGCGCGACGTACCTCGACGCCCTCTCCGAACGCGCTGCCGGTATTGGGATTTCGATCGAAGCGGGGGAAATTACTGCTCGACACTTCGAGCCGGATGCGATGTCCCGCTTTGAAGAGGTTGCCGGTGACGCCGATGTCGATGGTGAGCTCGGTCGGCTTGCCGGGCGACAGGAGCTCCGGTTTCCGGATCGAGTTGCGGTACCGCGCGCGGAGAATGCCGTCGGTAAGCAGTCGCGCCGTGCCATCAGGAAAGACATCAAGGAGCTTGGCGGTGAAATCCGTATCAGTGGCTGACGAGGCGACCCAGAGCACGACGGAGAGCGGCCCCGTGACTTCCATGGCCTCCGTCAGCGGATCGCTCGTGTAAACCAGCACGTCCGATCGTTCCTCGACCGGACGCTGGTCCGCGGGAAGTCGCGAGTATCCGCCGGCGCCGGTCGTCGGCACCGGATCCCAGGGGTCGTAGACGAACTTATCCGGTTGCTCGTTTCCGCCCGGCGTTTCCTTGCTCAACCGGCCGTCGCCCTTCAGCGTATTCGCCCTTCCGCCGCTCCGCAAGTAGAACGGCGTGGCTTTCGCGCGCGCGAGCGGCCATTCCTGCTCGTCGCGCCACCTGTTCTCGCCCATGACGAAGATTCGAACCGGTGGCCCGCTGAACGACGCGCACTCGGTGTCCTTCAGCCAGCAGTTGAACCAGCGATCGCGCATCTCTCGCGGATCGAACGAGGCGTCGGGACCGAAATCCACGTCGCCGACTTTCGTCATGCCCGGCCCCGGCTGCGAGTGCGTCCAGAAGCCGATGACGAGCCGCTGGTTCTTCCTGGCGTGCTCGGTGCGCGCCTTGGCCCTCAACCCGGCGTAGTTCTTGGACGTGCCCTTGGCGAACACGTCGTACCAGCCGACGATGTGCAGCGCGGGAACGTCGAACTGGTCGTACTTCGCCGCGATGTCGAACGTCTGCCAGAAGCTGTCATACGAGGGATGGTCGAGCAGCTCGAAGTACGCCGGGGCAAACCGCCGCAGCTCCATCGCGTCGAGCGCCTTGAGCGGCATGTGCCACAACCACGTCTGGCGGTAGAGGGTGCGCTGGCTCGGGGTCATCCCGATCGACTCGGTGACGGCCGCGTTCGGTGTGAGCACGCGCCGGCGTTCATCCGCTGCCTGGCCGATGTTCCAGGACAGGCCGTCCGAGAGATAGAACGCGCCGCCCTGGTAGACGAGATCCTCGTATCGGCTGGAATAGGCTGCGCTCGGCTGGATCGCCACCAGATGCTTCGGGCTCTGCGATGCGGCCATCAGCGCGGTCGTGGCCAGATAGCTGCTGCCGTACATCGCGACTTTGCCGTTCGAGTACGGCAACTGCGCGGCCCACTCGACGGTGTCGTGCCCGTCGGCGGCCTCGTCATGCGGGCGCGCCACGCCGTCGGACGCATACCGTCCGCGTGAGTCCTGGACGACGATCACGAACCCGCGAGCGGCCTGGTTGATCATGCCGTCCGCGCTGCGCCCCGGATCCTTGGAATACGTCGTTCGCTGCAGCACGACGGGATACTTGCCAGGTGTTTTGGGTCGATACACGTCGGCGCGCAGGATGACGCCGTCCCGCATGCGGGCCTCGACGTTCTTCTCGACGACGACCTGGTCCGCGCTGGACGGTTTTGGGGGAGACGCCTGGCCGCCGCCGAGCGACAGCCAGGCGCCGACGATTCCGAGCCCGAGCATCCATGGCGGTGCGGCACTCGCGCGACGTGTCACGCTGCACTCCTCTTCACGCTTTCTCCTCTCGAGCCACGACTCAGAAGCGAACGCGGAGGCCCAGCCGGCCCTCGAGCCCCGGTCCTGTACCGGACACTTGCAGGAACGACACCGACGTCAACGTCCCATTGGGATTGTTGAAGTTGACGCGGTTCGTCAGGTTGAACACTTCGCCCATGATTTCGATCCTCGACTTGCGGAACAGCGGAAACTGTTTGGACGCGCGCAAGTCGATGGTGAAGAAGCGGTCCTGTCGCCCCAGTTGCTCGAGGGTGACCTCGGTGAGATTCCGAGCGCGGCGGAACGCGTTGATGATGTTCAGGTTGTCCTGGCTCGCGCGTCCGCCCTGGTTCAGCCCGAGGCCATCCGGCCGGTCTTCCACAACCTGCGCGTCACCGTCGAGGTCCGAGTTCGAGCGAATGCGATACGGCGGCGCGGACGTGAACTGCACGATCGTGCTGAAACTGATGCCCCAGGGCAGCTCGGTCACCGCGCTTGCCGCAAAGCGATGCCGGAGATCGGACGTCGATGGGCCGCGATCGTCGTCGGGGAACGCCGAACGCGCCGGCGTATGGAAATGTGCATTGACCGTCCGGAGGAGCGCCTTGCCGTACGCATACGAGATCTGCGCCTGGAAGTGATTCGACATCCGTCGCGTCAGACCAGCCTGGATCGCGCTGTAGACCGTCTCACCGTTGGTGACCTGCAGCAGGATCTGCCCGAAGCCGGGAATCGGCCACGGCGCGCACGCCGACCCTGCGCGACACAGCGGCGCGTAGTTGACCGGAAGATTGGCCACCCGCTTGGCAAAGTTCTTGAGCGATTCGTGGTGGGTGAAGTCGACACTGAGTGACGTCACCCGGTTGAGCTGACGCTGCACGCCCAGACTGAAGTTGTGCCCGTAGGGAATCTCGAACTCGTCGCTGTTGCCGATGATGTTCGCGAGGCTTCGCGGCCCCGTCTGTGCAAATTGCTCCGGCGTGGAACCGAGAATCGCGTCGATACTGGGGTAGTTTCGCAGCATCTGCGGGTCGGTCACCACAGCCAGGAAGGAGTCCGACATCAGCTGATCCTGGTCGAGCGCCTGCATGAACATTCGCGAGCGCGCGTGATGGAGCCCGTACCCTCCGCGAACGACCATCTTGTCGCTCGTGCTCCACGCGAAGCCGATGCGGGGGTCGATGTTGTCGATGTCGACGCCAGGCTCGGCTTCGAGGAGACCCCTCAATGGCGCGTTCCTCTCCATCGCCAGTGCCGCCTGCCTGGTGGCGTTGTCCCGGACGCCGAGATCGATGTCCCAGCGGATTCCGAGGTTCAGCGTCAGGTTGTCCCGGATCCGCCAGTCGTCCTGGACGAAGAACCCGAAGTACTGGTTGTCGAGCGGCGTCGGCAGCAGGTTGATGGCCTGCTCGAAGCGCGTCGGCCAGGTGATCGGGTTGTTGGCGTCGAACGGCAGATCGGTCCCGAAGAAGAAGCGGCCGTTCTGGCCGCCGCACGCGCAATACATCGTGGAGGTGAACGACAACTCACCCCCGAACTTGAGGTTGTGGCGCGGCATCGTCAGGTAGAACGTGTCGTAGAACTGGTAGCGGTACCGGTCTTCCTGCTGCACGAAGAACGGGCTGCCGGACTGTACCGGCTGGCCGCACCTCGGTGGGAATCTCGTTTCGCGGAATGTTCTCGACCTGCGTCCGCCGGTACTGGAACCGGAAGTCGTTCACGGCCTTGTTCGTCACGATCCAGGTCTCCTGCCCGAGCACCGAGAACGAGTTGCTCGTCGAGTTGAACGCGCCGCTCGGACCCGTCGTTCCGCCGATGCCGCTGAGCGAGTCGTTGTTCTCGATGAGCGATCTGACCATCAGGGTGTGGGCGTTCGAGATCTTGTGATCGCCCCGGATCGTCACCAGGTGTGACGTGCTGCCGACGGTGTAGACGCCGTTCTCGACCGACAGTGGAGAGCTGGGCGCGATATTGACCGTCACCGGCCGCGAGTTGTCCACCCATTCATAGCCGACGAAATAATGAGTCCGGTCCCTGACGATGGGGCCGCCGAGGGTGAAGCCGGATCGTAGGTTGTCGAAATCCGTCTTGGGACTCCCGAGCTGCTTTTCGAAGTATGTGAGCGTACGGAGACGCTCGTCCCGCGTGAAGAAGAATGCCGTGCCGCGAAGGGTGTTCGTGCCGCCCTTCGAGACGACGTTCACCACGGCTTCGAGCGCCTTCCCGTACTCGGCATCAAAGCGGTTGGTGATGACCTGGAACTCCGAAATGCCGTCCTGCATGAAGCTCTGGACCGGCGATCCCCACACGTCGTCGTCGACGTCGCCGCCGTCGATGATCGTCGTGAAGTTGTAGCGGCCGTCGCTGCCGCCGATCTGGATGCCGCGGCGTCCGGTGACGGCCGAGGTGTCGCGGCCGGCGCCCGGCACGAGGCGGGCCAGCGCGAGGAAGTCGCGCGACAGCAGCGGCAGCTCCTCGATCTGCTTGGAGTCGATCGTCAGCGAGACATGCGAGTGGGTGGTCTCGAGAAGCGGCACCTCACCGATGACGGTGACCTGCTCCTCGAGCGCCGAGATACCGAGCTTGAAGTCGACGGTGAGCTCCGTGCCGGCGGTCAGCCGCACGTCCTTTCGCTGGTCGACCTTGAACCCGGACATCTCGGCCGTGATCTCGTAGAGGCCCGGCACGAGGACCGGAATCCGGTAGAATCCGCGTGCGTCGGTGATGCCGGTTCTGACGGTGCCCTGTTCCTGGTTCCGCGCCGTCACCGTCGCGCCCGGCAGCACACCGCCAGCCGAATCGACGACGGCCCCCAGGACGCTCGCGGTTCCCTGCTGCGCCCACGCCGGCTGCGCGGCGAGGACGATCAGGACCGCGCCCCCCGCAGCGATCCACCTGCCAACCATAACGCCCCTCCCTTGCCTGCCTTGCCCACGCATGACCGTGGAACCGCCAGATGAGGTCTGCGACGCGTCCGGGCCGGGAACCTGACGGGTGCCGTGACGGCCGCCAGTGTGCGCGATACGAACAAGTGTTCGAGTAGTGTCCAGAACATAACCAAGCGTTCGACGCCGTGTCAAGCGTTTCCTCTCCCGATCAGCGACCCGCCGCCCCCATCGGGCGCGGCGGCGTGAGATCGACGACGGTTTCGCGAAAGGATGCCTGACGCTCGCCCGGGACGCGTGACGTGACCTCCACCCGGAGCACGTAGCGGCCGGGCGCGAGGTTCCGAATCGGCACGCGCGCGCTGTAGCCGTACTCCGGCATCAGGCCGACCGGCACGTCCGGAGTGGCTGTCTGCTTCGACTCGAACACGATCCGTCCGTCGTCCGCTCTCAAGGTCGTGTGGATATCAATCCCCTGGGACGGGGCGGCCGCGTTCTGATAAATCTCCACGAAGAGCGCAAGCGCATCGTCACCCACCGAAAATTCGCGGCGCGTGGTCGGGGGCGCCGGGAGAACGGCCGCGAGCCGGACATCCGGCTGCGGCGTGGGAACCGTCCGAGACGTCGCGGACGTCAGGACGAGTCCACTCATGGCCAGCGGGACCTGGAAAAAATCAGGGACTTCGAGGTCGTAGTGCACGCTGCCCACACGACCGCCAACGTGCTCGAGCGCCGCCAGGCGGAGTTGATAGCGACCCGGCGGCAGGTTCACGCGTGTCAGTAGCCGGACACCGTTGCGTGCGACCGCGTCGCGGGTCTCCGGCCGCAGCTTGAGCGGAACATCCACCCGGCTGCCATCACGCGTCTTGCCCTGGTGATCCAGCGCGACCAGCGACATCTCGAGGTCATTGGTAAAAACGTCGTCCTGCTGGGTGAACGGTATGGTGCCGGCGCCCATCTCGACGGCGACGACAACGGAGGCGTTGGGACGGTCGCCCTTGAAGGCGGCGGCGAACACGCTGACGGGCAGGCCGCTCACCGGCAGTGGATTCTGCAGCGCCTGAACGAGCTGGGCCGAGGTGCCCTTGCCGGGCTCTACTGAAAGCGTCTCCCGCACGGGCCCGCGCGGCGCGACGTAGCCCTTGCGCGAGCGCACCTGCACGTCGGGCCGTCGAACCCTGACCTCGATCTTCCGGAACCGCCCGTCGCGCCGATCGTTGGTCGGATGATAGCCGAGCACGTAGTACGTGCTGCTGTCACGCACGACGCGATCGAAGACGTCGCGGAAGTCATTCTTGTCGATGGCTGCGAAACCGCCTGTCTCTTCCGCCAGCACGCGCAGGCTGTCCTGCGATCGGCGCACTTCGCCCTGCAGCCCGGTCACCCCGAGCTCGAGCTTGTAGTACTCCGGCGACGGCAGCTCGCCGATCTCCACGACGTCGTCGCCCAGGGCCGTCGCGCCGCGCGGGTCGACGGCGTAGATGCCCATGTTGGACCGCGTCGCGGACGCGATGGCGTCACGGGTGAGCGACGGCACGAGCGAGGCGACGTGGCTGTCCGACTGCTCCTGGATGTTGTAGTCGATGCCCTCGCTGAACAGGACGAGCGCCTTTCGCCGGCCACGGACGCCGGCCATCCAGTCGCCGAGGCGGCCAAGTGTTTCGAGCATCACGCGAGCCAGATCGCTGCGTTCCATCTCGAGCGGATCGTCGATCCTCACGCGGTTGGCCTCTTCCTCGGGGGGCCGCTGGAGGCTGAAGAAATCGTCGAGGCGCTCGAGCGTTGCCGATCGTGGCTTCCGTCCGACGAACTGATCGATCGCGGCCAGGAGCAATCGAGGATTCGCCGTGAAGTTCTGGCTGGCGTCCGCGCGGCCGCTGACGTGGACGACGGCGCCCAGATCGTTCGAGCCGAAGTGCTCCGCGATGAAGCGGCGTGCCGCACGGCGCACCAGTTGAGACCGCTGGGGAACCGTGTGCAGATCGTCGAGGACGAGCACGTAGACCCGTCCGTCAAAGGCGTGGGTGTTCGTCGCGACGTCAGGCTCGACGGTGCGAGCGGGCCCCGCCGCCGCCGCGCGGTCGATCGGAATATCGATCAGGGAGCAGAAGGCCAGCGTCTGACGCCGGCCGTCTTCGAGGATCTCGAAATCCTGCTGCGTGAGGTCACGTACGAAGTGGCCTTTGCTGTCGACGACGCTCGCGTCGACCTCGACGTAGCTGACGTCGACTCTGAAGGGGACCTGCGGCTGACTCGGCGCCGGGACAGACCCTGCGGGAGGCGGCTGGGCCGCGCCGGTCGCGCACAGCAGCCACACCCAGGCGACAGCGACGAGGCGTTTGGTCATGACCGGCGGCCCTCAGGTGACGGGCCACGCGTCTTGTGCACTATACGAACAAGCGTTCGCACAGTAACGCGGACGATAACGAAGGGCTCCGCGGGCTGTCAAGCCAACCTCGGTTCGACCTCTTGACCGCGTACGCGGTGCAGGGATAGGGTAGAACCGCTTTGTGAACATATGTTCGGATTGCGAGCAACGCCTCTCGTTGTCCTCGGACTCGCCGCCACGCTGGCCGCCCAGGACCCCGCGCCCTGGATGCGCGAGATCGTCGTCGAGCGCAACCTGCCCGTCCGCATGCGCGACGGCGTCACGCTCTACGCCGACGTGTACCGCCCGAAGGAGCCCGGCGCCTTTCCGGCGCTCCTCATGCGCACGCCGTACGACAAGGAAGGCGCGACGCAGAGCGGGCGACTCGCGCTGACGATCGCCGCCGTTCGCCGCGGCTATGTCGTCGTCGCCCAGGACACGCGCGGCCAGTTCAAGTCGGAGGGCCGGTTTCTTCCGTACGCGCAGGAAGTGACCGACGGTCACGACTCGATCGAGTGGGTGGCCACGCTCCCGTACGTCAACGGAAAGGTCGGGACGTTTGGCCTCTCCTATCCCGGCGCAGTTCAATGGATGACTGCGCCCACGCGACCGCCGCACCTGACGGCCATGGTGCCCGCGATGACGTTCGCGAGCCACCGCCACTTCGTCTACGACGGCGGCGTCTTCAACACGGGCTTCCTCAACTGGATGCTGGGCCGCCAGTTTCGCGAACGCCTCCAGCTGGGTATCTCACCATCCTCCGGTGAGCAGCTCCGGGATGTCTGGCCCCGTCAGGGCGACGAGTGGATGAGTTATCTGCCCGTGCGGGATCTTCCGGTCATGAAACCGTTCGCGTACTGGGCGGAGTGGACCGACAACCCCATCGAAAGCCCCTACTGGAGGGCATTCGACATCGAAGCCCAGCATGACAGGGTGACCGTGCCGGCGCTGAACTTCAGCGGCTGGAACGACGACGCGTATGGCCAGCCGGGCGCGATTCGCAACTTCGTCGGCATGCGCGCGCGCGGGGGAAGCGATCAGGCACGGAACGGCCAGCGTCTGATCATGGGTCCGTGGACGCATGGCGTGCCTACACTGACGCGGACGGCTTTTCGCGGCGTCGATTACGGTCCCAACGCCGGCATCGACTTCAACGAGCCGCAGCTGCGCTTCTTCGACTACTGGCTCAAGGGGATCGACAACGGATACTCGAGCGAGCCGCCGGTCCGCATTTTCGTGATGGGCGACAACGCCTGGCGCGACGAACGGGAATGGCCGCTCGCTCGAACGCAATACACCGACCTGTTTCTCCTGGCAGGTGGCCGGCTGGCGTTTGCCGCGGCGACCGAGGAGGCGCCGGCGCGATTCGTGTACGACCCGCGCAAGGCCGTCAGACTGCCGCCTGCAGACGCGAGCGGCGACCGGGACTGGAGCACGCTCCGATCGCGCGAGGACGTCCTCACGTACACGACCGAGCCGCTGGATCGGGCCACCGAGCTGACGGGTCATCTCGTGGCGCGCTTGTGGATCTCCTCGACAGCCCAGGACACGGACTTCACGGGCCGCGTGTTCGACGTCGATCCGAAGGGTCGCGCCTGGGCGCTCACCGCCGCCCCTGGCGTCCTGCGCGCGCGATACCGCAGCACCGAGGATCCCGTCACGCCACGGCCGCTGACGCCAGGCGAGCCGACGGAGCTCACGATCAGCCTGGGGTACACCAGCTACGTCATGAAGGCCGGCCACCGGCTGCAAATCATGATCATGGGCAGTGTGTTTCCGGACGTTCACCTGAACATCTGGGGACCGTTCACGTCGATAGCGCAAGCCATCCCGGCAACGCAGACCGTCTATCACGATCGCGCCCATCCCTCGCGGATTCAGCTGCCGGTGATCCCGCGCGGCGCGGGTTCGGCCCGCCTCGCCGAGGCTTCGTCGAAGGTGGCCAGACGATGACACGAAGTGACGCATGGATGCTGACGCTGACGGTCTGCAGCCTGGCGTCGCACGCCGTCGTCGCGCAGCGCGATCCGGTACTGAAGCAGATCCGCGTACCGCATTCCTATTACTACCGTGAGATGTATCTCCCCCAGGTTACGAGCGGCCCGAATGCTGTGAGCTGGTCGCCCGATGGCCGCGAGTGGTCTACGCAATGGCCGGGACGTTGTGGCGGCATCGCCTCGGCACCAGCGTGGCCGAACAGCTGACCGACGCCGCGAGTTACGATCATCAGCCCGACTGGTCGCCTGACGGCCGTTACATCGCATACAGCGCGTACCGCAATGACGCGATCGATCTGATGATGCTGGATCTGACGACCGGCATCTCCCGTCCGATCGTGGAGAACGGGGCCGTCCAGGTCGACGCGCGCTGGTCGCGCGATGGAAAACGCCTCGCGTTCGTCTCGACCCAGTACGAAGGCCGCTGGCACATCTATACCGCACCCGTCGCGGATGGCGGGCTCGGAACGCCGGAGAGGCTGACCACAGACCAGGACAGCCAGCTGCCACGCTACTACTACAGCAGGTTCGATCACTATCTGTCGCCGACCTGGTCGCCCGACGGCCGCGAATTGCTGCTCGTGTCGAACGTGGGACGGATCTGGGGTACCGGTGGCTTCTGGCGGATGGACGCGAGGCCTGGCGCCGCGCCGCGGCAGATCCACTACGAGGAGACGACGTGGAAGGCGCGACCCGACTGGTCGCCGGACGGGCGTCGCGTGGTGTTCAGCTCATATCTTGGCGGCCAGTGGCATCAGTTGTGGCTGATGCCGGCCGGCGGAGGCGACACGTTTCCGCTTACCTATGGCTCATTTGATGCGACGTCGCCTCGCTGGTCGCCCGACGGCAGCCGGATCGCCTACATTTCGAACGAGCCTGGCAATACCTCGCTCTGGATCGTCAACCTGCCGGGCGGCCGTCGGGAGCGCGTCGACATCCAGGAGCGGCGCTTCAGGAACGCTGTCGGACGGCTGCGGATCTCGGTCGTGGACCGCGCCACCGGCCGTCCGCTGCGCACGCGTCTCGGTCATAGGACCCGACGGGCGGGGCTACTCGCCGGATGACGCCTGGCGTCACGCCGACGACGAGTTCGATCGACGCGAGCGCCGATTCGGGTCCAGCTACTTCCATACCGATGGAACCTGCGGAGCTCTCCGTCCCGGCGACGAGCATCCAGGTCGAGGTGACGCACGGGCTGGAGCTACGCGTGGCGCGGCACTCGGTGGCCGTGCCCGAAGTCGGCTGAAGCGCTGGTCGTCGCGCTCGATCGGCTGGCTGACTTCCGCAGCGCCGGCTGGATAAGCGGCGACCTGCACGTGCACATGAACTACGGCGGCGCCTACAGGAACACGCCGGCCCACCTGGCGCGGCAGGCGGCGGCCGAGGATCTCGACCGTCGTCGAGAACCTCATCGTCAACAAGGAGCAGCGGTTTCCGGACATCGGCTACTTCACCGGCCGTCCGGATGTCGGTCACATCGACGCCGTCGTGATCAATGCACGGTCAGGAGTTCCACACGAGCTACTGGGGACATCGGCGCTGCTCGGCCTCCGCGATCATCTCGTGCTGCCGGACTACGCGGGCTACACGAACACCGCGGCGGCGAGTCTCTTCCCGCACAATGCGGTCGTCGCGATCTCGCGCACGCGCAAGGCGGGCTGATGGGCTACGTGCATCCCGTTCGGCGACGAGCCCGACCCCGCCGACGCGAAACAGCCGCTGACGGAGCGAGCTTCCGGTCGACGCCGCGCTCGGGAAGGTGGATTACCTCGAGGTGCGTTGGCTTCAGCGATCACCTGTGGCGACCGCGAGTGTCTGGTACCGGCTGCTCAACTGCGGATTTCGTATTCCGGCGGGGGCCGGCACCGACGCCATGGCCAACTTCTCGTCGCTTGCGGGGGCCGGTTGGCCTCAACCGGATCTACGTGAAGACCGGCGCGCCGCTCGACTACGCGGCGTGGCTGAACGGCATCCGGGCCGGGCGGACTTTCGCGACCAACGGACCGCTGCTCGAGTTCACCCTCGACGGGCGCGAACCCGGCGATGAGATCCGAGTGCCGCGCGGCGGACACAGGTTGCAGGCGCGCGCCAGCCTCCGGTCGATTGTGCCGGTCGACGCGCTGCGAGATGCGGCCAACGGCCGCGTTATCGAGACCCTGCCGCTGAGCGCCGACAGAACCACAGCGACAATCGACAGGACGCTCGCCGTCGAGCGCAGCGGATGGTATACGTTGCGCGCGCGAAGCCTGACGCCCAGGCATCCGATACTCGACCGTTATGCGTTCGCGACGACGAGCCCGGTCTATGTCATCGTTGGCGACGTCCCATTCGTCGACGACCGACGCCCGGGTATTCGCTTGCGTGGATCGGCCGACTCGAGCAGGCGGTCGCCGAGCATCAGGCCTGGAACGGCCCGGACGAAAGACGGGCAGTGCTGGAATCGCTCGAGCGTGCGCGATCGGTGTACAGGAGCGTGCTCGCCAGAGCGAGCCGCAAGGAAGGCGCTGAAGCTCATGAAGAAGAGCGTGGTTCGCGATCTGCCGTCGGCCATCGAGGAGTTCGTTGCGGATGGTGACGTGGTAGCAATGGAGGGCTTCACGCATCTCATTCCGTTTGCGGCCGCCCACGAGATCATCCGGCAGAAGCGTCGCGACTTGACGCTGGTGCGGCTCACGCCGGATCTCATTTACGACCAGCTCATAGCGGCCGGGTGCTGCAGAAAGCTCGTCTTCAGCTGGGCAGGCAATCCCGGCGTCGGCTCGCTCCACTCGCTGCGCCGGGCCGTCGAGCGCGGCACGATTGAGATCGATCCGTACTCGCACTTCGGGCTCGCAATGCGGCTGTTCGCGGGTGCCGCCAACCTGCCGTTCATGCCGCTGCGGAGCTATCAGGGGTCCGACCTGGTCCAGGTCAACTCGTCGATCCGTCCGGTGCGCTCCCCGTTCGACGACGAGGAGATTTTCGCGGTGCCACCGCTACGGCCGGACGTTGCGATCCTGCACGCCCAGCGCGCCGACGAGGACGGCAACGTGCAGACCTGGGGGCTGATCGGGGCGCAGCGGGAAACAGCATTCGCGTCCAAGCGGGTGATCGTCACCGTCGAGGAAATCGTTCCACGCGAGGTCGTGCGATCCGATCCGAATCGAACGGCGATTCCCGGCCTGATCGTGTCGGCCGTGTGCCCGGTTCCGTACGGGGCACATCCGTCATTCACGCAGGGCTACTATGACCGGGACACCGAGTTTTACGTGCAGTGGGATGAGATCTCCCGTGACGAGGCGCGCCTGCAAAGCTGGATCGACGAGTGCATTCGGGCGCTGCCGTCGCGCGCGGAGTACGTCGAGCGATTGGGCTCGGAGCGGCTCCACCGGCTGGCGGTCTCGCCGCAGTTTGCGGCGCCCGTGAACTTCGGCCGATACGCTGGACAACCGCCGGCGCCGATCGCGGACGGCATTGGCGGGTTGGGGCGATGAGACGGCCCGCGACGGTCCACCGGGACTACGCGCCGGCCTGCTCCCGGACCGAGCTGATGGTCGTTGCCGCGGCGCGCGCGCTGCGCGACGGCGAGGTCGTGTTCGTCGGGATTGGACTGCCGAACCTGGCGTGCAACCTCGCGAAGCGGCTCCACGCCCCGGGCCTCGAGCTGATCTACGAATCCGGCATCTTCGGCGCGGCGCCGGAGCGACAGGCGCTCTCGATCGGCGACCCCTGCCTCGTCTCGGGTGCCGCCGGCGTCTGTTCGCTGCCCGACATCTTTCTCTTCTACCTGCAGCGCGGGCTCATCGACGTCGGATTCCTGGGCGCGGCGCAGATCGACAGGTTCGGCAACATCAACTCGACGGTCATCGGCCCGTACAATCGACCGACGAGGTGCGCCTGCCAGGCAGCGGCGGCGCCGCGGACATCGCGGCTCTCGCCCGGCGGGTCTTCATCATCGGCCGGCAGACGAAGCGGTCGTTCGTCGACCGCGTGGACTTCGTCACGTGCGCGGGACACTCGCCGAACGGAGAACGCCCGCACAGCTCGTACGGCGCCGGCCCGGAGCTCGCGGTCACCGATCTCGGCGTCTACGGCTTCGATTGCGCAACCGGCGAAATGGCGCTGCAACACCTTCATCCGGACGTCACGTTCGAGGACGTTCAGGCCGCGACCGGCTGGACGCTCCGGCATCACGACCAGATCGGCACGACGCCGCCGCCGACGACCGAGGAGCTGCGTCTGCTGCGGGAAGAGCTGGAATCCGAAAGGGTAATACCTGGGGGGATAGAGCACCGCTCCACCATCATGACCACACGTCAGAGCCGACGCTCGTTTCTGCAGACCACCAGCGGCGTCGCGATTGGGTCGCTCGCCTGGCGCGAGTCTCGCGTCGTCAGCCCGGTGCAGCCCGCGGACGCCGTCAGGCGACGCGCTCGCGACCTCGGGATGCGTTCGGCGAGTTGGCGCCGGGTCCGCTCAATGCGATCACCGACGTGGCCGGCGTCCGCGTTGGTCTCACGACGGTGATCAAAGGCGAAGGACCGAGGGTCGAGGGGAAGGGTCCCGCGCGCACGGGGGTGACCGCGATCCTGGCGCATGACGGCAATGTCGCTCGCGAGGCGGTGACCGCGGCTGTCTACGATCACAACGGCAACGGCGAGGTGATCGGCTGCCTTCGCATCCGTGAGGCGGGTCTTCTCGCGTCACCGGTGCTTCTGACCGGTACGTGGAATGTCGGTCGGGTCTGGGATTTTGCGCTCGGGCCCTGCTCGGACGGGATCCGGCGCTCGCCGATGCGTTTCCCTGTCCGGTGCCCGTCGTCGCCGAAACATCCGATGCCACGCTGAACGACTCGATTGCGCGGATGATCACGTACCAGGACGTCGCGGGCGCGATCGACGGCGCCGCGTCCGGCGTGTCGCCGAAGGCGCCGTCGGTGGTGGAACCGGCATGGTCGCCTACGGCTTCAAGGCCGGCATCGGTACCGCTTCGAGGCGCCTTCCTCCGGATCAGGGGGGCTGGACGGTTGGCGTCCTCGTGCAGGCGAACCACGGCACCCGCGGGTTGCTGAGAATCGACGGCGTGCCGGTCGGGCGCGAAATCACCGAACTCCGTCCGGGAACCGCGCCGGCCGCCAAGTCGATCATCATCGTCGTGGCCACCGACGCGCCGCTGCTGACGAATCAATTGTTCCGAATCGCCAAGCGCACCGCCATGGGCCTGGCACGCACCGGATCCGTGTCCGCTCATTCGAGCGGCGACATCTTTCTGGCGTTCTCGACCGGCAACCGCTTCTCGGCGCTGGACGGCCGCGCGCTGCGGCCGGCGCAGGTCGTGCCGGATGGACACATTTCCTCGCTCCATCAACCGACAGTGGAGGCCACCGAAGAAGCCATCGTCAACGCCCTGACGATGGCGGTGACGATGAAGGGGAAGAACGACTACGTCGTCCACGCGATCCCGCTGGACCGTCTGGTCGACGTCATGCGCCGGTACGGCCGATCTTCGCGCGCCGCCTCGATGACCGCCTTCCAGAAAGGCCCGCGCAACACGCTGACGGACGTCGCGGGCGTCCGGGTCGGCCATCTCACGGAGATCTCGGGCTCTGGATCGGCGCGCGGTCTCCGTACCGGACTGACCGCGATCTTCACGCGTCCGCTGAAAGGTCAGCAGATGCGGCCCGCGGCCGCGGTGTCGGCGGGCGGAATGGTCGAGCTCACCGGTCTCGCCGTGCTCGACGATTTCGGCTTCCTGATGACGCCGATTGTCGCGACCAGCCTGCGCGCTGTCGGTCGCGTCCACGATGCCATGGTCGGCCGTCGCTACGAAATGGACCTCGGCTGGCCGCCGGTCATCGTCGGTTTCAACGACGCGCGCTTGAATCAGCAGCGAACCGTACCGTTCACGGAGAATGAGGTGGCGGCGGCATTGGCAGGCGCCACCGACGCGCCGGTCGTCGAGGGCGCCGTCGGCGTGGGCGCGGGGCTCGTGGCCTTCGGATACAAGAGCGGCATCGGCTCGGCGTCGCGAGTGCTGAGCGCGGGCGACCGCAACTACACCGTCGGATCACTGGTCGCGCTGAACATGGGTCGGCGTGAGGCGCTTCGCATTCCCTCGACACCAGGCGTGCAATCAAGCGCAGGTGGAGCGGCTCCAGTGCAGGGATCGGCACTCGTCGTGATAGCGACGGACGCACCGCTCGACGACAGGCAGTGTCGTCATCTTGCAGCGAGCGGACTGATGAGCCTGGGACGCCTTGGGATCACGCCCGGCGCGCACGACGGCGTGGTGTCGATCGCGGTGACGACCGGCGTTCTGCTGACGCGCAACGATCGGGCGTCGCCCGTCATACAGATTCAGCTGCTCGCTGATGGGCCGCTGGGCTCGGCGGCGGCAGCGGCCGCTGAAGCTGTCGAGGAGAGCGCGCTGCGCAGCCTGACCGGCGTCGCCGCGAAGGATGGCACCCGGGACTATCCGGTGTTCCGTCCTGCCGGCTGAACACGCGTTACGCCCGCCCCGCAAACTCGCGGGTCTCCGTGTGCACTTTCACCTTCTCGCCGACCTTGATGAAGAGCGGCACGCGGATGACGAGACCTGTCTCGAGCGTCGCGAGCTTCGTCACGCCACCGCTCGCCGTATCGCCACGAACGCCCGGCTCGCTGTCGGTGACCGTCAGCTCGACGTGGGGCGGGAACTGCAGACCGATCGGATTGCCGTTGTATTTCTGGATCTGAAGCAGCACGTTGTCGACGAGGAGCTGACGATCGTCGCCGATCGTCTCCGGCCTGAGCGTCAGCGTCTCGAAGCTCTCCTGGTCCATGAAGTGGTAACCGGAGGCGTCGGCATACTGGTACGTCGCCTCAACGCTGGAGAGATCGGGCTCGGAGAATTTCTCGCCCGCCTTGAACGTCTTGTCGAACACGGCGCGCGTGAGCACGTTCCGCATCTTGAGGCGCACCAGCGTCTGACCGCCCCTGGCGGTCGGCTTCGACACCTCCACGTCCAGGCAGTGGTAGGGCGCCCCCTCGTATTCGAAGAACATCTTCCGTTTGATCTCGATTGCTTCAATCAGTCCGGCCATAGCGTCCCACTACCTTACTTCCGCTGCGCGATTCTGTACAGGTGAGTGTCGGTCCTGATGAAGATCGACCCCGCCGACACCGCCATCGACGCCAGCGTCGCGCCCTCGACCGCGCTCGTCGTCAGCTTTCGAAACTCCTTGCCGGGCGCGATCGCTGTCGCGACGCCCTGCTCAGCAAGAAGATAGATGCGCCCGTCAGCAAAGACCGGGGATGCGGAATAGGAGCCGCCCAGCCTCTGCTGCCAGATGACCGCTCCGGTCTCAGCGTTGACGCACGTCGCAATGCCCGCGTCGTTGACGATGTAGAGCTCGTCTCCGACGAGAAGCGGCGAGGGCGTGAGGGGCGCCCCGCGCTGGAGCGTCCATGCGAGGTGCGTTCTGGTGACGTCACCGGTGCCGTCCGGACGGACGGCGATGAGGGTCGGCTGCTGAAACCCGGTGGCGATGTACACGAGGCCGCGGCCGTACACGGGCCGCGGCACGTTCGAGAACCCGTCCGGATAGCCCACGCGCCAGATTTCCTTGCCCGTCAGCGGATCGTAGGCGGCCGCGCGATAGGCGCCTACGCTGACGATTTGATCCCGATCGCCGCTGCGTATGACGAGCGGCGTCGAGTACGCCTGATCCCACGGTTGACGCCGCCACGTCTTCCACTTGACCTTGCCGGTGCGTTTATCGAGCGCGACGACGAACGCCGAATCGCCGCCGTCGCAGCTGAAGATCAGGAGGTCTCCATAGAGCACGGGCGACCCGCCGCCGCCGTGTTGCGACTCGTACCGGAATTGCGTCTTCCAGACAATCTCCCCGGACGTCGTCAGCGCGGCCGTGCCTTCGGCGCCGAAGTGGACGTAGACGCGATCGCCCTCGACGATCGGCGTTGGCGAGGCCCAGCTGTTCTTCGGGTTGATGGCGCCGAGGTGCCCGATGCGAAACACCTCGACGTTGACCAGCTCGCGGCCGGTTTCGACGTCGTAGGCCAGCGCGCGCAGCGTCGTGTCGCGATCCTTGATGGCGGTGGTGAGCCAGACGCGCCCGCCCGACACGGACGGCGACGACCAGCCCAGACCGGGGACGGTCGTCTTCCACGCGATGTTGTGTGATTCGCTCCAGTCGGGCGGGAGGCTGCGCTCGGAGGAATGCCCCTGGCCGCCCGGTCCGCGGAACTCCGGCCAGTCCTGCGCCGCAACGGACGACGAGCCGAGCAGGAGCGAGAGCAGACACGACCGGATGATCACGCCCGTCATTCTACCCGCCTCACCGCCAGGCGGCGGTTGCCTACTGGCGGTCGAAAAGATCGGCGACGGCCCATAGATCCGGTGCGCGGACGCATCCGTCCAGCGACCAGTCGCCGTACGGATCGAGCAGGAGCCCGTGAATACCCGCGCGTCGCGCCCCTTCGACGTCGGCGTGATAGATGTCACCGACGTGGAGCGTCCGTTCGGGCCGCGCGCCGCTCTTCTCGAGCGCGTACGTGAAGATGCGCGGATCCGGCTTCTCGAACCCCACGATCGCCGAGTCCACCACGAGCGACAGATATGGCCGCAGCCCCGCGGCCTGCAGGCTCTGCTCGACGGTGCCATCCGAGTTGCTCACCACGACGAGCGAGAGGCCGCGGTCGCGCAGTCGCCCCAACGCCTCCGGCACGCGAGGCATGACGCTGCGCCAGAGGAGGTTGGCACGACCGGTCGGCCTCAGCACCTGCTTCAGCTCCGTCGCGAGCTGCTCCCTGGCGCCGCCGTCCACATCCGCCAGGCTCTCGAGCCTGTTCAGCATCGCGAGCAGGTAGGCGAAGAACGTATCCGTGCCCGGTGCGAGGCCGTCCACGAACAGCTCCTGAGAGTACTTCGGCCGCGCAGCCGCTTCGGCGCGCCTCAACGTCTCGGCGGACGCCGCGATGCCGCGCGCGGCGAGCTCGTTCGAGACCCAGTCGAAGTCGATCGAGATGAGCGTGTTGCCGACGTCGAGGAAGAGCGTATCGATGTGTGAATAGGGGATGGCGGCTGGAGCGGGCACGGGGGCCAGTGTACCATTGCGGATTGCGGACTGCGGATTGCCGATTGGGATTGTTGATTGCCGATTGCCGATTGTGATTGCTGATTGCCCTGTAGAAGCTGTCTCATAAACTGCCGCTCGTTCCACGGCGCGAGCGAGCATGGCGAGAGAGCGTGTGGGGGAGTCCGAGGGGCCAAGCCCCTCGGATAGAACGAAGGAGAGCTGCTCATGCCTGGACTTGCACTGTTGTTGACGCTCCTGGGCATCGTGACCGTGGCGCAGGACAACGCCGCGGCGGCGCGGAAGGCGTTCGAGGAAGGGAACGCGTTCTACGAGAAGACCGAGAACGACAACGCGCTGGTCGCGTACGAGCGCGCGATCGCGCTCGACGCGAAGCAGCCCGACTACCATCGCGGCCGATGCCGCGCGCTGGCGCGCCTGCAGCGTCACGCGGACGCCATCGCGAGCTGCACGGACGCGCTGAAGCTGAATCCGGAGTTCGGCCCGGCGCTCCTCGATCGCGGGCACTTCCTGATCAACACACGACAGGCCGAACGCGCGGTTCCGGATCTGGTCAAGGCCAGGGCGCTCAAGGCGGACGCGTATGAGGTCGCCTATCACCTCTCGCTCGCGCACTATGTGCTGGGGGATTTCAAGAAGGCGTCAGACGAGTACGAGCAGTGCTTTCCGAATGCCAAGACCGACGATAACCGGATGGGTTGCACCGCGTGGCAGTACGTCGCGCTGCTGAGGGCGGGCCGCACCGCCGAGGCGGCGAAGGTGCTCGAGCGTGCGACGCCGGATGCGCAGGTGCAGAGCAGCGTGGCCTATCTCGACCGGCTGTTGCTCTTCAAGGGCGTGAAGACCGAGGCCGAGGTCGCCGCGCGCATGGAAAAGGACAACCTGCAGCTGCCGACCGTGGCCTACGGTCTCGGCGTCTGGCACCTGGTGAACCGCCGGGAGGCGAAGGCGCGCGAGTACTTCGAAAAGGCGACATCGCCTCCGGCGCAGCCGAGCGCATTTGGATCGGTTGCTGCGTTCTACGAGCTGCGCCGGATGACGCGATAGTCGCGCGGGCCTAGCGGCGGGTAGCGCTCCACCTGGCGGCGGAACCGCCCTTGACGGACCCCTGCATCGTGGTGCCGTTCACGTGCCCGGTGTAGTGTGCCTGGCCCACCGTGAACGTGATCTCGTCACCCCGCATCTTCGCGTCGGCGATCGGCGCCTTGCCCAGTGTTCCCGTCAGCATCTGGAACGTCTGCCTGAGCGTCAGGTCGCCCTGATCGAGGTGCCAGGATCCTTCCACCTTCGCCGGCACGATCCAGAGATACGCGGTGCACCAGCTGGTGCAATCGGCCGAGACGTTCTCCGTTTGATCGGCGTCCCAGTCTTCCATCGTGAACGAGTTCGACACGACGCGCGTCCCGGGCTTCAAGTTCAGGATCTTGGGCCGCAGCTTCATGTTGATTTCCGGCAGCAGGAACATCGTGATGACGGTCGCCTTCGAGAAGTCGCTCTCGAAGAGATCGGCCTTCACGAACGTGGCCTTCGCGGTGACGCCCGCCTTCTCGGCGTTCTTCTTCGACAGCTCGACCATTTCGGGGTTGTACTCGATGCCCATGGCCGTCGCGCCGCGCTTGGCCGCCGTGATCACGGTCCGGCCGTCCCCGGACCCGAGATCCATGACGAAGTCCTTCGGCGTGACCTTGGCCATGTCGAGCATCTTCTCGACGAGCGCCTGCGACGTCGGCACCCAGACGACGTCCTTGCCGGCCTGTCCAACCTTGGGTTCGAAGGGTTTCTGCTGCGTCGCCGTGGCCTGGGCGAATACGCTGACGGCCACGCACGACGCCACGAGGGTCAACGACAACCGACGGAACACACCTGATGCACTCATGAATGCTCTCCCGATGACGATACGAGTAATGTGCTATTTTTCGACCTTGACGGTCGTCAGCCGCACCGGCTCACTGGAATAATTCTCGAGCTCGATCACTTGCTTCTTCTTGTCGAATGAAATCTTCGTGGCTACGGCAACTTTGCCTTCACCCTTCCCGGTCGTGTCGAGATGAATCTCGAACAAGGTGAACGGGTAATCGATCGACCGGGGCTGATTTCTGGCTTCCTGGAACCCGATGTAGCGGTCCGTCGCCAGCACGATCTTGCGTCCGCCATCCGGCAGCGCTGTCTGCCACGCGTAGCCGATGTTGTGGCCGAGCCGCAGCTGATGCGGATCCGGACCCATCAGCCCGGGAATACTGAAGCGGCCCTTCACCGGTGCCTTCTGAAGCGCCCGGAGCAGCGCGTCCGCACCCTTGTCCAGAAACGTGGAGATGAGCTCCTGACGCTCTTCGGCCGTCGACCATTTGTCGATGCGAATGTCCACCACAGCAGTCTTCCCTGAGCCGATATTGCTCATATTCACGGCAAACGCAGACAGCCTGAGCTTTTCGTCATTGGTCTGCATGCGCGCGATCGGCGTCAGTGCGAACACGATTGCGGTTATGGCAGCGGCGGTCAGCAGATTCTTTCTCGTCACAACGCCCTTCCTTTTACAAAGCCAGTGTTTCCAGCCCTCCCGGACATCAACCCGACAGCATAGCCCAAACCACGCGCGGCGGTATAATCCAGACTGGGCGTGGGTTTTAATCCATCAGACGTCAGGTGAAGCTGTGAAGTCGGAACGTTTTGTCGAGGTCGCGGAGCAGCTCGTCAGGGCCGGCCGGCGTTTCGACGCCCGGGGCTGGGTGCTCGGCACGAGCGGGAACTTCAGCGCCGTCTCGAGCCTGGAGCCCCTCCGGCTCGCGATTACGCCCAGCGCCGCATTCAAGGGCGAGCTCACCTCCGACGAGATGCTGGAGATCGACGAGCAGGGCATTCCGGTCGAAGCGACCGGCGCCCGTCCGTCGGCCGAGACCCTTCTTCACCTCGAAATCGTCCGCGCGCGCGGAGCCGGGGCGGTCCTGCACACGCACTCGGTCTGGAGCACGTTTCTCTCCGACATGCATGCCGGCGAAGTCGGTTTGCTGATCGAAGGGTACGAGATGCTCAAAGGCCTCGAGGGTGTGCGCACGCACGAGCATCGCGAATGGGTCCCGATCGTCGACAACGACCAGGACATGGCGCGACTGTCGCGCGTCGTGCGCGGCGTGCTGGATCGGCATCCCGGCGCGCACGGGTTCCTGATCCGGCGACATGGTCTCTACACCTGGGGCGCCGATCTGTCGCAGGCCGTCCGCCACGTCGAGATCCTGGAGTTCCTGTTCGAAGCGGTCGGCCGCACGATTTCCGTCAAGGCGCCGAGCGGGTCGAGGATCTGATCCTTGGGAGAACGATCATGGCTGTCGTGAAGATTCCATCCGAAAACCGGACGATTACGGCGTCACGACGAGATCGCGTCGTTTCTGGCCGCGCGCGGCATCGACTACGAGCAGTGGACGCCGGATCACAACGTGTCGGCCGACGCCTCGCCTGATGCGATCCTCCAGGGATACGCCCCGCAGATTGACGCGTTGAAGGCGCGAGGTGGTTACGTGACGGCGGACGTCATCGACGTCAAGGCGGACACCCCCAACCTCGACGCGATGCTGGCGAAGTTCAACCGCGAGCACTGGCACGACGAAGACGAGGTCCGCTTCATCGTCGAGGGCCGTGGCCTCTTCCACATCAATGCCGGAGGCACCGTGTTCGCGCTGGAGGTCGGCCCCGGCGACCTGATTCGCGTCCCGCGCGGCACGCATCACTGGTTCGATCTCTGCGCCGACCGGCGGATTCGTGCGATCCGTCTCTTCCAGGATCAATCGGGCTGGACGCCGCACTATACGGAGAGCGGAGTGGATCGGGGCTTCCAGCCAATCTGCTTCGGTCCCGTTTATGTTGCGCCGGCCGACAGCCGCCAGTGAGCGTCAGCCTGCAGGACGCAGGCATCCGCATCGTCCTTCTCGACATCGAGGGGACGACGACGCCCATCACGTTCGTGCACGACGTGCTGTTCCCGTACGCTCGCGCGCGTGTGCGTCCCTATCTCGAGGCAACGCTCGCCTCCGATAGGGAAATCGCCGACGCGGCCGACGTGTTGCGCGCCGAGCACGCGCGAGACGAAGTGGCTGGGCAATCACCTCCGGACTGGCGCGAAACGACACCGGAGCAGCGGCTCGAGTCGATGGTCCGCTACGTCTACTGGCTGATGGATCGCGATCGCAAATCGCAGCCGCTCAAAGTGCTCCAGGGAAAGATCTGGGAACGAGGCTACGCCGCCGGCGAATTACATGGCGACGTCTATCCTGACGTTCGCAACGCGCTCGAGCGGTGGGCAGCGCGGGGCGTGAGCGCGGGGATTTTCTCATCCGGCAGCGTGCTCGCCCAGAAGCTGTTGTTTGGAAACTCGACGGCCGGTGACCTGACGCCGCTGCTGCGGTGGCACTTCGACACCGAGGTCGGGGCCAAGGTCGATGCGGCCAGCTACGGCCGAATCATCGAGGCGTTGCGGGTCCCGCCGCAGCAGGTTCTGTTCGTATCCGACCTCATCAGGGAGCTGGACGCGGCGCGTGGCGCCTCGCTTCGGACGGCGCTGTGCGTGCGCGCCCCGGCCTCGCCACCAGATTCGACCGGGCACCCGATGATCCGCGGGTTCGACGAGGTCCTGGCGTGAACAGCACGACGGACGTTGACAGGTCCGCCCCGGCGGTGCGAGTGTCTCGTCCGATGCTTCCGGTCGACGACGGCGGACGCTTGAGAAGGCTCGCGGTCGGCGCGCTCGCGGTCAGCGTCGCGTATTACCTCGGCGCCCGGATCGGATTCGCCCTCACGCTGCATCCGCAGCCGGTCTCGACGCTCTGGCCGCCGAACGCGATCCTGCTGGCGGCGTTGCTGCTGACGCCCGCCCGCACCTGGTGGATCGTCCTGCTCGCGGCGCTCCCCGCTCACCTGATTGTCGAGCTTCAGAGCGGCGTCCCGATGCCGATGGTGCTGTGCTGGTTCGTCAGCAACTGCAGCGAAGCGCTGATCGGCGCGGCGGGCGTCCGGTCTTCGTCAGCCGGCCGGCGCGGCTCGACAGCTTCGCGCGGGTCGGAGTGTTCGTGGCGTTCGGGGGGTTTCTCGCGCCTTTCCTGTCGTCGTTTCTCGACGCAGCGTTCGTAGTCCTCATCGGCTGGGGCACGGGCACTTACTGGGACATCTGGCGGACGCGCTTCTTCTCCAACGTCCTGGCGAACCTCACCCTCGCGCCTGCCATCGTGACCGCGGCATCCGGCGGGCTCGCGTCGTTCAGGCACGCGCCGGGCTGGCGTCTGGCAGAAGCTGGTGTGCTTGCCGTTGTGCTCATCGCGACGTGCGTCGCCGTTTTCCTCGCGGAAGGAGCTGGTCCAGGCACATCACCGGCGCTGCTCTATGCGCCCCTTCCACTTCTCTTATGGGCGACGGTACGGCTGGGCCCCGGCGGGACCAGCGCCTCGGTCCTGGCCTTCGCCTTTCTCGCGATTTGGGGCGTCAGCCACGGGCGCGGCCCCTTCATCGCGAATTCGCCAGCCGAGAACGCCCTGTCGATCCAGATCTTCCTCATCGTCATCTCCATTCCGCTGATGGCGCTGGCGGCGGTCCTCGAGGAACGACGACGAGCCGAGGATGCGGCGCGGCAGAGCGAGGAGCGGCTCAGCATCGCGGTGAATGCCGCACAGCTCGGCAGCTGGGACTGGAACATTACCGACGATGTTGCGGAGGTGTCCGGCGCGACCCGGAGAATACTTGGCCTCACCGACGACGTGGCAGGTCAGCTTCCAGCTCTTTCTGCAACACGTGCACCCCGACGACCGCGACCACGTCGCGCGGCAAGTGTGGGGGGCGGTGAGCCGGAAAGAGCCATTCGAGTTCGAGGTACAGGGTCGTCTCACCAGGACGGCAGCCAGCGATGGGTGCTGAGCAAGGGGAAGCCGGTCCCGGACGAGACCGGTGCGCCGACCCGCATGATTGGGGTCAACGTGGACACGACCGAGCGCAAGCGCGTCGAGCTCGAAGCGCAAGAACACCGCCGCGAGCTCGCGCACCTCGGACGCGTCGCGCTCGTGGGCGAGCTGTCGGGCGCCCTCGCTCACGAGCTGAACCAGCCGCTCGCGGCCATCCTGACCAACGCCCGCGCCGCGCAGCGCTTCCTGTCGCACGACCCTCCGGATCTGGCCCAGGTGCACGACATTCTCGGTTCGATCGTCGATGACGATCGCCGGGCGAGCGACGTCATCTCACGACTTCGCACGCTGCTCAGGAAAGAGACGGCGCGGCTCGAGCTGCTGGCGCCGAACGAGATCGTCCGCGACGTGCTGGGCATCGCGCAGGGTGACCTCCTCGCGCGCGAAGTGTCGGTGACGACCGAGCTGGCGTCCGACCTGCCGAGGTTCGCCGGCGATCGTGTTCAGCTCCTGCAGGTCATGCTGAACCTCGTGCTCAACGCCTGTGACGCGATGCACGCGAAGCCTCCGGGTCTCCGTCGACTGACACTGAAGACCGCGCACGCTGACGGGGAGGGCGTGCGGATGCTCGTCAGCGATACGGGAACGGGCATTCCGCACGAGAACATCGAGCACATCTTCGAGCCGTTCGTGACCTCGAAGACGCAGGGGCTCGGGCTCGGGTTGTCCATCTGTCGTTCGATCGTCTTCGCGCACGACGGACGGCTCTGGGCCGAGAACAACCCCCAAGGCGGCGCGACCTTTCATCTGACGCTGCCGGTGGGAGGCGCGCTGTCCGAGCCGGCCACTCGGCCTCTCGCAGGCGTTTGAGACAGAGTGCTGTGGCCGAACCCTCCCGTCACGCGGTGAGGCGGTTGTGTCTTTCCTCCCCCGGTTCCGCGGTTCTTCGCAGATCGCAAACACAAGCATGGGACCGCATCTCCAGCCTCGACCGGATGGCGCGGCCTGGGCGCCCCGTTGTCTACTGATCGGTAGGGATGGCTGCGCTGGCGGCCGACTCGCAAAGGTCTGCTGAATGGTTAGTCTCAAGAGTGGTCGAGATTAGGGGCCCGCAGTTTCTTTGCTCATGGAAGTTGAATGAACGGTTCCACCGAGCAACCGAAAGTACGACACCCGCAGTGCCGTCAGACGAGGCAGAGGGGCAGGTGACGCCCCGGAGAAAGTCTGGAACCAGGGCTACAAGGGACCCCAAGGGGATATGTTGGAGTTGGGCCTTTTGCTTGCCATTGTGGTTCTCGGGTTCCTGCTCATCCTCATGTGAAGAGCGGAGCCTCCGCTCGTGGCTCGTACCAGTAGACACGATGGTCGCGCCAAGTAGAATCCGACAGGCATGACCGTCCTTGAATTCACCGGTGCTATCTGGTGCGCGTCAGTGGTGGCAGGCTTTCTTGGGGCGTCTGACCGGCCTCGGCGGCGGGGTCGTGATCGTCCCGGTGCTCGCCTTGCTTTTCGGGGTCGACATGCGCTACGCCATCGGTGCGTCGCTGGTTTCGGTGATCGCGACGTCGTCGGGCGCGGCGGCGGCGTTCATCAGGGAGGGGTATACGAACATCCGCGTCGGCATGCTCCTGGAGATCGCGACGACGTTCGGGGCGGTCTTCGGCGCCTGGTTGGCCAGATGTCGTTCGACGTCCGCGATCGCGTCATCTTCGGGGTCGTTCTGCTGTTCTCGGCGTACGCATCGTCGATACGGCGCATGGTGAAGGCGTCGCTCATGGTCCAGCCGATCCGTTCGCCGCCTGGTTTCGTCTCGACGGCCACCTCCGCCGTCGGAGGGCGGCCGTCGGTACCTCGTGCACGGAGTGCCGCTCGGTTTTGGCTTGATGGTCATTGCCGGCGCGCTCTCGGGTCTGCTTGGCATCGGCTCGGGTGCCGTGAAGGTGCTCGCGCTCGACCAGGCGATGCGGCTGCCGTTCAAGGTGTCGACGACGACCAGCAACTTCATGATCGGCGTGACGGCGGCTGCGAGCGCGGGTGTCTATCTCGGCCGCGGGTATCTCGATCCCGGTCTGGCCATGCCGGTCGTGCTGGGTGTGTTGCCGGGTTCGTTGCTGGGGGCGCGCGTATTGCCAGCCGCGCAGACGCGCGTCTTGAGACTGGTCTTCGCGGTCGTTATCGCCGGATTGGCTTTCGAGATGATCTACAACGGGTGGACAGGCCGGCTGTGACGATGCCGTGCCTGGAGATGGGGACGTATCGCACGGCGAGCAGCGTCTCGGCACGTTGCTCCGGTCGGGCGTGCTGCTCGCGGCTTCGTTCGTTGTCGTCGGCGCCATCACGTACTTGTGGCGGCACGGTTCCGAGCAGGTCGACTACGCGGTGTTCCGCGGAGAGCCAGCGTATTTGCGGACCGTGCCGGGCATCGTGAGGGAGGCGTTCGGTGGTCACGGGCGGGCGATTATCCAGGCTGGCCTGCTCCTCCTGATCGCAACCCCTGTTGCGCGGGTGGCCTTCGCGGGTTACCTGTTCGCCAGGCAGCGTGACGCGACCTTCGTGATCGTGACGCTCATCGTGCTCGCTTGTTTGATCGCGAGCCTGCTCAGCGGCCACGTGTGAGCAGGTAACCGCGACCGGACCGCAACGCGTGTTGTGATCGCGACCGTGAAGTCGCCGCGTGCCCGCTTATTTCCGTTTTCTGTTGGCACGAGAGGCCGCCATTCATCCAATCCTCTTTCGCATCGGGGGAGTCGAGGTTACGAGCTTCGGCGTTCTCGTCGCGGTCGGGGCCTTGGTCGGACTGTGGCTGTTCGCGCGCGAGGTGCGACGGTCCGGCTTGCCGGACGCGGGCGTCGATGCGGCGATCGCGGGCCTCATCGGTGGCCTGGTCGGCGCGAAAGCTCTCTGGTTGCTCGAGCACCTTGGCGAGGAGCCGTTCACTGACCTCTTGTTCAGTCGTGGCGGCATGAGCTGGTTCGGCGGTTTGGTGGAGGTGTGGGCTGCAGGTTGTGGATGATGCAGCGCAGAAAGACTGCCGAAGGTCGCGCTGCTCGCCGCCGCGACACCGGCCCTGGCCATCGGGCACGCGATTGGGCGAATCGGGTGCTTCCTCGTCGGCGATGACTACGGACGGCCGTCCAGCCTTCCATGGGCGGTGGCGTTCCCGCAAGGACTCCCGCCGATCACGGTACCCGTGCACCCGACCCAACTCTATGAGGCCGCCGCGCTGGTGCCGCTCGCGGTGCTACTGATGCAGTGGCGGAGCGCAAGGGCGCGCCTGATCGCGTCGTGCTGGGGACCTACCTGGTGCTCGCCGGTGCGCTACGCTTTGGCATCGAGTTCATCCGCGTCGATGTACGGGTGCTCGGTATTCTCTCGGTCGCGCACCTTGGCTCACTGGCAGTCGTCGCGATTGGCGTCGCGTTTCTCCTGAGCAGACCGAGTGTGATCCCGCGGTGTCTCGACTGTTGACCCTCTCTACACGATGATGCCTTTCCGGACGGCGTAAAGGACGATCTCCGCCGTGTTGTGCAGGTTCAGCTTCTGCATCAGATTGGCCCGGTGGGTTTCGATGGTGGACAGCCCCACGTCGAGGAGGGTCGCCACTTCTTTGTTGGACCGCCCTTCGGCTAGCAGCTGCAGCACCTCCCGCTCGCGGTCGGTGAGCAGGTGATACGAATCGGTCAGGCCGCGCACGTGCAGGCGGCGCATGTAATCCTCGACGAGGACACCGGCCACGGCAGGACTGAAGAAGGGTTTGCCCGCAGCGACGGCGCGAACGGCCGGCAGAGGTCCTCGTCGGTCGCGTCCTTGAGGAGATACGCTCGCGCCCCGCCGCCAGCGCCCGTGCGATGTACGATTCGTCGTTGTGCATGCTCATCATGATGACTTTGGGCGGGCGCTCGAGCTTTTGCAGATCGCGCGGCGACTTCGATGCCGTTGAGCATCGGCATGCCGATGTCGAGGATCAGCAGGTCGGGTTGATGCTCGGTGCTCAGCCGGAGGGCTTCCAGTCCGTCGGCCGCTTCGGCGACCACGGTCAGGCTCGGGTCGGTCTCGAGCAGGCTCCGAAGGCCCCTGCGGACGATGCCGTGATCGTCAGCCAGCAATACGCGCAACGGCCACCTCCGTCGTCGGGCTGCGTACCGGGAGGCGGATCGTCAGGACCGTGCCCCGCGTCCGGGCCGCTCCGGATGGTCATGGCGCCTTCCAGCTCCCTGACGCGCTCCTCGATGCCTCGCAGGCCGAACCCGTCGTGCCGCCCGGCCGGATCGAATCCAACACCATCATCGGCCACCGACACAGTGAGTTCGTCCCCGCCGCGGACGTTGACGCAGATGCGACTCGCCCGCGCATGCCGGACGCAGTTGGTCAGCGCCTCCTGGATGATCCGATAGGCGCCCGTGCGATACTGCTCCGGCACGGTCTCGAAATCCCCATCGACCTCCAGTTCGACCGGCACACCGTAGCGAGGTGAGAAGTCCCGCACCTGCCACGCGAGGGCGGGCTGCAGGCCGAGGTCGTCCAGCATGCTCGGGCGAAGCCCGAGCGCGAGGTCGCGGACGGTTCGCACGAGGCGATCCACGAGCTGCCGACACTCGGCCACGGCGCCGGCAATCCGCGATTCGCCGGGCATGCGCAGTCAATCGATTCGCCCCACTTCCATTCGAAGCGCTGTGAGCGTCTGCCCGACGTCGTCGTGCAGCTCGCGCGACAGCTTCTTGCGCTCTTCTTCCTGGGTCGCGACGAGTTGCTGCGACAGCTGCCGCATCCGGGTCTCTGCATACTCGGCCGCCGCGCGTTGTTCCTCGGCGCGTCGCTCGAGCGCGCGCAGCCGGATGACCGCGGTCAACGCGACGACAACGCCAAGGAGGAGACTCTGCCAGAGCAGCTGCCGCAGCCCTGCGCGAAGCTCGTCATGGCGCCTCGTGACGCCGGCGCGCTGCGCCTCCAGGTATGCGTTGTTCAGCCCCTCGATCTCGCGGGCGAGGGCGAGGGCGCCCTCGCGGCGAGGCAGCACCTCGCGGCGCAGGAATTCGGAGCTCTCGCTGATCTTCTCAGCGGGCGTCCAGCCGAACAGAGGGGTGAACGTCTGCCAGAATTCGTCAAGCTTCACCTGAAGGTTGACGACACGCCCCCCCTGGCCGTCACCCACCGAGGTCAGCTCGCGGAGCTCGCCCAGGGCCCTCATGCTGTTGCGTCGGAATTCAGACAGGCGTTGACGATAGTCGGCCGCGTGGTCACTCTCGGGATCAAGAAGGTAGTCGCGGATATAGATGCTGGAGGTATTGACGTCCGAGCGCAGGCTCCGGAGCCTGACGTCCACGCTCCGGTGATGCGCGCTCAACTGCTCGAGCTGCGCGTAAATCTCCTGGGCCTGGCGGGATGCGGCCTCCACCGAAACGATGACGAGGACCAGGAGCCCGCTGAGCGCCACCGCCGCGACCGGCCACGTCCTGAAGCGCATTTGGACCATTCTGCCCTCTCCCGCGCGCCACTCATCCTAAGCCTAACCCGTCCCGTCCTATTCCTGCATCCGGTCAACAGGGGAGGCCGATCGGCCGCCTTCCTCCACGCGCCACGGCTGTCTACCGGCAAAAACACGCGTCTCCCCCCAGTCAACCGGATTCCGTTCCGCCGCGGCCGTGTCGTCTACTTGAGCTCCTCGATTCGATCCGTCCATCGGCTTTTGGCGCGCAGGGAGGGGCGCTCCACATGAAACTCAGCTCGACAACACGGCGGCTCGCGGCGGTGGTGTGTCTCGTGATCCTCTCGAGCGTCCCCGCCTTCGCTCAGGGCGGGGGTGCGGCGACTTCGCTTTCGGGCACCGTGACCGATACGTCCGGTGCCGTCATCCCCGGCGCAGGCGTCACCGTCAAGAACAATGCAACCGCATCGCAGTTCGAGGCCATTTCGGATGAGCGAGGCTACTTCACCGTGCCGGCGCTCGATCCGGGCAGTTATACGGTGACGGTCATCCTGATGGGGTTCAAGACGGCCGTTTTGAATGACGTGCGTCTGAACGCCTCCACGCCGGCGTCCGTCAAGGTCGCCCTCGAAGTCGGTGGCCTCGAAGAAACCATCGTCGTCACGGGCGGGAGCGAGATCATCCAGACGCAATCGCCGGCCGTCACGTCGACGGTAGACACCAATCAGATCCTCAAGATTCCGACCGGCAGCCGCAGCGCGCTCGAGTTCGTGACGCTGTTGCCCGGCGTCAACACGCCTGGTGGCCCGGGGGGCAGCCGCAACTCGACCATCAACGGCCTGCCGCAGAGCAGCATCAACATCACGATCGACGGCTTGAGCGCGCAGGACAACCACCTGAAAACGGGCGACGGCTTCTTCGCTCGCGTCAGCCCGCGACTGGACGCGATTGAAGAAGTCACGGTCAATTCAGCCGCGCAGGATGCGTCCAGCAATGGTCAGGGCGCCGTGCAGATCCGCTTCGTGACGCGCTCGGGATCGAATCAGTTCACGGGCAGTGGCTACTACTATCTCCGCCATTACAAGCTGGATGCCAACACCTGGTTCAACAATCGCGACCTGCCACCCGGCGCGAACGGGAAAGCGCCGAAAGGCGAGGATGTTCTGTATCAGCCAGGCGCGCGTCTGGGAGGGCCGGTCGTCATCCCCGGATTGTGGAACGGGCGCAACAAGGCGTTCTTCTTCTTCAACTACGAAGAGTCCCGCTCGCCCGGTCAGAACACGGAGAATCGCACCGTCCTCAATCCGCGCGCAGAGCAGGGCTGGTTTCGCTACACCTCCGGCGGTCAGACGCGCGAGGTCAACGTCCTGACCGTTGCGCAGAACAACGGGTTTCTGTCCTCGATCGATCCAACCATCGGCCGCCTGCTCGGAGACATCCGCAGCGCGGTGAGCGGCGCCGGCACCGGCCTCGTCGACAACACCGATCCGCTCACCCAGCAGTTCACCTATCAGTACGACACGAAGGGAGTCACCAAGTATCCAAGCGGGCGCGTGGACCTGAACCTGACGGACAGGCACCGGCTGTCGTGGTCGATGAACTACACGGACCTGGCGTCCAGGCCTGACACGACGAACAACCGGGAGCCGAACTTCCCCGGGTTCCCCGGCACGGGTAGCCAGATCTCGGATCGGTACATCGTCCAGGGCACACTCCGATCGACGCTCGGCGCCAGCCTGGTCAACGAGTTGAGGATTGGCGGCTCCGGGGGCGCCACGTTCTTCTCGCCCGAGATCTCCCCCGCACAGTTCAGCGGGACCTCGGTGGCGGATCAGGCTGGGTTCCTCCTCAACATCAACGCCGCGGGCGGCATCACCAACGCCCATTCGACGACCGCCTATCAGGCGCGCGAGGCGTCCACGAAAGTCATCGACAACACGCTGAACTGGCTGAAGGGCTCGCACAGCCTCCAGATGGGCGGTTCGTTCACGCGGGCGGACCTGTGGATCGATCGGCAGACGTGGGTGCCGACGGTCAACTTCGGCGTCGCGTCGACCGACCCTGCCGACGATTTCTTCACGACAACGAACTTCCCCGGCGCGTCGAACGCGCAGCTGACGGAAGCCCGCGATCTCTATGCGGTGCTGACCGGCCGGATTACGTCGATCAATGCGGAGCAGCGCCTGGACGAGAACGACCAGTACGAGTTCCTTGGACGGAGCCGGGAGCGGGCGCGTCTGCTGGACTTCGGCTTCTTCATCGCCGACACGTGGCGGGCGCGCCCCAATCTCACCTTCAACCTCGGCCTCCGGTACGAGCTGCAGTCGCCCTTCTACCCGTTGAACAACAGCTACTCGAGTGCGACCGTCGAGGATGTCTGGGGCGTGTCGGGCGTAGGAAATCTGTTCGCCCCGGGCGTGCTGACGGGTCGACCGCCCGTGTTCCAGCAATTCGACAAGGGAGAGGGCGCGTACAACTGGGATCGCGACAACTTTGCGCCCAACGTGGGGTTCGCCTGGACCGTCGGCGGCAACTCCAGCGTCCTCGGGAGTCTCCTGGGCCGCCAGCCGGGAGACAGCGTGCTGCGGGCCGGCTATTCACTCGGCTACAACCGCCCAGGGATGAACGACTTCGCGGGCACAGTCGACGACAATCCCGGCATCGCCCTGACGGCCAACCGCAATCACTCGCTCGACAATCTCGGGACGCCCGGATCGATTCTGCTTCAGGAACCGCGCGGACCTCGGCCCGCCGGCCGGGATGCCGAGCGTGCGGGTGTATCCGCTGACCGACGTCATCGATGGCGACGTGGAAACGTTCGAGCCCAACCTGCAGGTGCCGTACGCCATGACATGGACCGCGGGCTGGCAGCGCAAGCTGACGTCCGACATGGCGGTCGAAGCCCGGTACGTCGGCACACGCTCGCTGCAGTCGTGGCAGTCCTACAACTACAACGAGCTCAACATCATTGAGAACGGCTTTCTCGACGAGTTCCGCCTCGCGCAGCAGAACCTGCAGGCGAACATCGCGGCCGGTCGCGGCGCGAACTTCCGGTACTTCGGGACCGGCACCGGCACCTCGCCGTTGCCGGTCTTTCTGGCGTATTTCAGCGGACGACCGGCAACACAGGCCGGCAATCCCGCGAACTACGGCTCCAGCCTGTTCGCCAGCAGCACGTTCGTGAACCCGCTGGCGAGATTCAATCCGCAGCCGTTCACCGCGGCCAATGCGCTCGATGCGGATGCCACGCGCCGCAGCAACGCGCTGACCGCCGGTCTGCCGGCCAACTTCCTGGTCGCCAATCCGGACCTGCTCGGCGGCGCCAACGTGACCGGCAACGGCGGCTACACCAAGTACAACTCGTTGCAGCTCGAGCTTCGCAAGCGGCTCAGCCGCGGGCTGCAGTTCCAGGCGAATTACGTCTATGGCCAGGCGTACGTCTCGTCGCGATACTCGCTCCGGCAGCCGCGCAAGAAAACGCTGGACACCGGGACGGAAGGGACTCTGACGCACGCGTTCCGGGCCAACTGGGTCTACGAGCTGCCCTTCGGACAGGGCCGGCGCTTCGCCAGCGGCATCGGCCCGTGGATGAACCGTCTCGTCGGCGGCTGGTCGCTCGATGGCATCGCGCGCATCCAGAGCGGGACGACGCTGGACTTCGGCAACGTGCGACTGGTGGGCATGACCGCCAAGGATCTCCAGAAGGCGTTCAAGCTCCGTTTCGACGATGCGGGCAAACTGATCTACATGTTGCCGCAGGACATCATCGACAACACCGTCAGGGCCTTCAGCGTCAGTGCGACGTCCGCGACCGGCTACAGCGCCCAGGGCGTGCCGACAGGCCGTTACATGGCGCCGGCCAACGGGCCGGGCTGCATCGAGCTCGATCCGAACGCGGACTTTGGCGATTGCGGCGTCCGCAGCCTGGTGGTGACGGGCCCCATGCTCGTCCGGTTCGATCTCAGCGCGGCGAAGCGGGTGCCGATTGCGGGCCGAATGAACTTCGAGTTCCGCGCGGAGTTCCTGAACGCGTTCAACACGCCGTGGTTCGAAGCGATTGCCGAGGCGAGCAACGACCCCGACGATTACCGCGTGACGGATGCGCAGTCAGGCCGGCAGGTGCAGCTGGTGTTTCGACTCAACTGGTAGCGGTTTCGGTGAATCCGGCACGGAGGATGGGCTTCGCCCGGTGAGCCACGACGACCGGATTCCCGAATGGCAGGGGGAGGGACACTCTTCCCACCCTCCTCCTGTCTCTTCAGCGTCGAGCACAGGAAAGAACCCCGGTTGGGCAGAGTCGTTCGCCAAGCGCATCTGTCGACGAGCAGTTGGCCGATGGTGAGAGGCGCACGAGGGAGGGTGCTATGTCTGAGCCGGACAAGGTTTCTGCACCAGTGGCCCGCAGCTAGCGTTGGCCGTCCGCGCTTGACTTGGTGACCACCCTGGCTCTGCTCGCCTCAGCGCTCCTCGTTTCCACGGCGCAACTCCCCGCACGTAGAAAGCGGAAGCCGTCAACCCACCGAGAATGAAGGCGAACTCACGACGCAACTTCATCGCGGCATCAAGCCCGGCCCTTACCCTCCTCGGTCACTCACGCGTCCCCGCGCAGATCCAGGCTCCGACGTCCGATCCGGTACTAACGCTCATCTCCGGTACTAACGCTCATCGAAAACGAAGTCCGAGCCATCCATGACGCACTACTCGTTGGAGACCACAGCCCGGCACTCGTCGGACGGTTCGAACAGGTGCTTCGCTTCCAGGCGATTCACCTACGGCAGCACTACGACGGGCCCGTCCAGCGAGCCTTGCGTCGACGGATGGAGGCTACGGGCGGACGGGAGGCATTCGCGGCGCAGGTACTCGCGCAGAGCAGCTTGTGCTGTTCCACGCTGGAAACTGAGGTGCGGAAACGCTACCCGAAGTATCGCCGTCCAAACGTCGCGCTCCCACCGCTGGCCTCCTTCGTGAATGCGCTCGAAGGCGTCGAACGCAACGGGTTGAGTGCTCGGTTTGACGTGCGCGCTGACTTCCTGCGCAAAGCGTCCGCGCGCCCGCAGGCGCGGGTGGTCCGTTGTTTCGCACGACGAGGAGTCTCACGATCCTCCTGTGCGTCTGCCTCATGTTGATGTTCGCCACGGTGACCATCGGCAGCATCAGGACCCACCGGGTCCCCTTGGGATTTCTGGCCGGTGTACCTCTACATCGTATGCACCCCCCTGGCCGTTACCACGAAGACGCTGACGGTACTGTGGGAGGCCGAGAAGAGGGAAAGCACCCCAACGCCTACAATGCAATACCTGTCAAGGCTGGCGTTGCTCCTGCCAGTCATGGCCGGGCTCATTCCTGTCGGGTTGATGATGAGGTTCGCGCGGTAGAAATCCTTTGGTGACATTCGTCACGACCAGGCTCCTCCTGTCTCTCAGGCCTGCCGAGTCCGGTCAACGGGGGAGCGCCGAATCAATTCTCTGGCAATTCATCACGCTCAACAAGCTATCCCTCCCGGATAAAAGACCAGTCATCCCTCCATGTACCCGATAGACGCATGGCCCCCCCTGGCGTCTACTGAGGCTCCGCCGAGCTGCAGGCTCATCCGTTGTTCGGAGCGAAGGAGGAGCGTTCCATGACAAGTAGTGTGCGCGGCCTGACGTCCGTCTTCTGGGTACTCATCTTTGCGGTCGTCACCGGAACTCCCGCCTACGGCCAGGGCGGCACCACCTCGACCCTCTCGGGGACCGCGGTGGACATCAGCGGCGCCGTGCTGCCCGGTGCCGACGTCGTGATCAAACACAGCGGAACCGGGTTCAGCCAATCGGCTGTGACCAACAGCCAGGGGGCGTTCTCGTTCCCCGGCCTGAATCCCGGAACGTATTCGGTGACCGTGACGCTTTCGGGATTCAAGACGTTTCTGGCGAACGACGTCGTGCTCACGTCGGGCAGCGGCGCGAACGTCCGCGCCACGCTCGAGATCGGCGGACTCGAAGAACAGATCGTGGTGTCGTCGAGCTCGGAAATCGTGCAGACGCAATCCTCGACGATTTCCTCGACGATCAACGCCAACCAAATCATCAAGCTGCCGCTGACCAGCCGCAGCGCGATGGACTTCGTGACGTTCCTCCCGGGGGTCACGACGCCGGGAGGCAACCGCCAGTCCCAGATCAACGGGCTGCCCCGCGGGATGATCAACATCACGCTCGACGGCGTGAACATCCAGGACAACACGCTCCGGACGACGGACGGGTTCTTCTCGATTGTCAGTCCGCGCCTCGACGCGATCGAGGAGGTCACGGTGACGACGGCGGCGCAGGGCACCGAGAGCGCTCAGGGTGCGGTGCAGATCAAGTTCGTCACTCGCTCGGGGACGAACAGCTTCTCCGGGAAGCGGATATCACTACTACCGCAACGACAAGCTCAACGCGAACACCTGGTTCAACAATCGCAACGATGTCGAGAAGCCGGAGCTCCTGCAGAACCAGACCGGCGTCCGCGCGGGCGGCCCGGTGGTGATTCCAGGGCTGATGGACGGCCGCAACAAGGTGTTCTTCTTCGTCAACTATGAAGAGTTCCGGCAGCCGGGCGCCGTCACACGGAATCGCACGCTCCTCAACGCCGCGGCACGGCAGGGGATTTACAGCTATACCACCGCATCGGGCACCGAGTCCGTGAACCTGCTGCAGCTCGCCCAGAGGAACGGGCAGACGGCCACCATGGATCCCACCGTCGCGGCGTTGCTGCAGGACATTGCCAGCGCGACGAGCGGCGGTTCCCTGAGCGTGGTCGACCCCAACCTGGAGCAGTTCCGCTACAACGTCGCGACGACGTCGCTGCGGCGCTATCCGACGGTCCGGATCGACTACAACATCAGCGATCGCCACCGGTTCAGCAGCGCGTTCAACTACAACTACTTTACGGATTTCCCCGACACGCTGAACAACCGCGACGCGCAGTTCCCGGGCTTTCCAGTCGAAGCCGGGCAGGGCTCCGAGCGGCTGGGCTGGAGCAACACGCTGCGATCGACATTGAGCCAGAACCTCGTCAACGAGGCGCGCGTGGGCTACAGCGGCGCGCCCGTGTCGTTCTTCAGCGAGCTGAACGAGTCCATGTGGACGGGCTCGCTGGCGAATCAGGGCGGATTCAACCTGGACTTCGGCACCGTCGGTTCAGGCGCTGACCGATCCCGCCGCAGCCCCGTCCCCGCAGTCGCGTGACGCCTCGAACGTGCTCGTCGAGGATACGTTGACCTGGCTGAAGGGCAGCCACAGCCTCAGCATGGGCGGATCCTGGACGCAGGACGATCTCTGGATGAAGAACTCGTCGCTCCTGCCGTCGATCGGCTTCGGCGTGTTCTCGGCGGATCCCGCCCAGGCCATGTTCACGACCGCGAATTTCCCGGGCGCCGCCGCGACGAATCTGACGGCCGCACAGAGCCTCTACGCGCTCCTCACGGGGCGGGTGGACGAGATCGACGGGGACGCGAGGCTGGACGAGAACACGAACGAGTACAGCTACATGGGTACCGGCACGCAGCGGGCGAGAATGCGGGAGGCCGGGTTCTTCGTCCAGGATTCGTGGCGCTGGCGGCCGAACCTGACCGTCAACGCGGGGCTGCGCTACGAGCTGCAATACCCGTTCTATCCGCTCAATGACAGCTATTCGACCGCCACGCTCGCAGACCTGTGCGGCGTATCGGGCGTGAATCCCGACACCACCTGCAATCTCTTCCAGGCGGGCCACATGCCGGGCAAGCACCCGGAGTTCATCAACTTCCCCAAGGGAACGCACGCCTACGACGTGGACTACGACAACTTCGCGCCGAGCGTCGGGTTTGCGTGGACGGTCAACGGCGGCTCCGGGCTGATGAGCGCCATCACCGGTTCGGAGATGGTCATCCGCGCGGGCTACACGCGTGCGTTCAATCGCAACGGCATGAACGACTTCTCCGGCCAGTACAGCGCCAACCCGGGTGTCGCGATCCAGGACCCGGATCGCAGCGCCGACCTGGGGAATCTCGACAACGACGGCCGGGGAATCCCGGTGCTCTTCCGGGACCGCGCCCGGCTGGGGCCCGCGCCGTTTCCGTCCTCGCCGAACTATCCGCTGACCGACGTCGTGACGCAGGACGTCAACCTGTTCGACCAGCACATCAAGGTTCCGTACGCCGACACGTGGACCGTCGGCGTCCAGCGCGTCGCTGGGGCGGAACATGGCGATCGAGGCACGGTACGTGGGGACCCGGTCGCGCGACAACTGGCAGGTGCTGGGCTTCAACGAGATCAACATCTTCGACAACGGGTTCGTCAACGAGTTCCGGCTCGCGCAGCAGAACCTGCAGGCGAACATCGCGGCCGGACGCGGCGGCAACTTCCGGTACTTCGGCCCGGGGACCGGCACGTCGCCGTTGCCGACCATGCTCGGGTACTTCCGGGGCGCCGGCTCGAATCCCAACAATCCGGCGCACTACTCCTCGTCGAACTTCGCCAGCAATACCTTCCTGACGCCGCTGGCACGGTTCAACCCGAACCCGTTCGGTTTTGCGAACAGCCTGTTCAACGATGCCGGCCGGCGCGCGAACGCCTCGGCGGCAGGAATCCCGGCGAATTACTTCTTGGCCAATCCGGACCTGCAGGGCGGCGCCGATTTCACGACCAACCTGGGGACCTCGGACTTCCATGGCCTGCAGCTGGAACTGCGGCGGCGGCTCTCGAACGGGCTGCAGTTCAATACGAGCTATGCCTTCGGAAAGGGCAGGATCTCGCAATGGGAGACGTTCCGCCGGCCGATTTCGACGCGCGACACCGGCTCCCCCGGGGACATCACGCACGTGTTCAAGGCCAACGTGCTGTATGACCTCCCCTTCGGGCAGGGACGCCGCTGGGGCTCGAACGTCAACGGCGCCGTCGATCGCATCATCGGCGGATGGTCGATCGCGTGGGCGGGGCGCATCCAGAGCGGCACGCTGGTCGACTTCGGCAACGTCCGGCTCGTGGGCATGACGCCGGATGACGTGCAGAAGATGTACAAGCTGCGCTTCGACGATAGCGGTAAGCAGATTTACATGCTGCCGCAGGACGTCATCGACCAGACGATCAAGGCGTTCAGCGTCAGCGCCACGTCCGCGACCGGCTACGGCACGCTCGGCCCCCCGAGCGGACGCTACTTCGCGCCGGCCAACGGTCCGGACTGCATCGAGGTCGACAACGGGGACGACTACGGCGAGTGCGGCGTCCGCGAGCTCGTCGTGACGGGGCCGCTCTTCCAGCAGCACGACATCAGCCTGTCGAAGCGCGTGCGGATCGTCGGGCGAACCAACCTGGAGTTCAACGTCGAGATGCTGAACGCGTTCAACCAGGCCAACTTCAACCCCGTCGGCGGCATCGGGAATCAGATCGCCAACTACCGTGTCACGGGGCTGAACGGCACGAACGTGTCGCGCGTGATTCAGTTCGTGACGCGATTCAACTGGTAGACGGGGGTGCCAGCCACCTCTGGGAAAGGTGGCTGGCATCTTCTCACCAGATCCTGACGCGTTTGTCCGCGTCGCGGTACATGCGGTCGCCGGGCTTGACGGAGAACGCGTCGTAGAACGCCGGGATGTTGCTGGCGGGTCCGTTCGCGCGATACTGCGGCGGCGCGTGCGGGGACCACAGCAGCGTCTGCTGGAGGTACTCCGTCGCGGATCCGGCCCCGCTGGGCCTGCGCCCACCCCAGGAAGAAGCGCTGCTCGCCGGAGAACCCGTCGATGACCGGCGGCTTTCTTGTCCGCCGAGCGACGATTTGATAGGCGCGCCACGCGATCGCCAGCCCGCTGAGATCGCCGATGTTCTCGCGCAGGGTCAGGGCGCCGTTCACGTGCGCGCCCGGGAGCGGGCTGTAGCCGTTGTACTGCTCGATCAGCCGGCGCGCGAGCGCATCGAACGCCTGCTCGTCGCCGACCGTCCACCAGTTGCGAATCTGTCCCGTGCCGTCGAAACGCCGGCCGTACTCGTCGAACCCGTGGCCGAGCTCGTGGCCGATCGCGGCGCCGAGCGCGCCGTAGTTGACGGCGTCGTCGGCCTCGACGTCGAAGAGCGGCGGCTGCAGCAGCGCCGCAGGCACGACGATCTCGTTCAGCCCGGGCCCGTAGTAGGCGTTGGCGGTCTGCGGCGTCATCAGCCACTCGCCGCGATCCCATGGCCTCGAGAGGCGGCGCCAGCTTGTGGTCGCCGTCGAATTGTCTCGCGCGCTGGAAGTTGCCGAACAGGTCGTCGGGCTTGATCACCAGCCCGCTGTAGTCGCGCCACCGGTTGGGGTAGCCGACCTTCACGGCGAGCTTCGACAGCTTGTCGAGCGCGCTCTTCCTCGTGCGCTCCGACATCCAGCCCGCTTCGGCAATCGCCTCGCGGAACGCCGCAATCAGCGTCGCGACCAGCTTGTCCGCGCGTTCCTTGGACGCCTGCGGGAGGTGCTTCTCGACGTAGAGCCGCCCGACGGCGTCGCCGAGGAACGTGGTCACGAGACCGACGCCGCGTTTCCAGTGCGTCCGCGGCAGCTCCTGACCGCTGAGCACGCGCCCGAAGAACTCGAAGCGCGCGTCGGAGAAGGCCTGCGTGAGGTACGGCGCGCATGACGTCAGGAACCGCGCGCGAAGCCAGGCATTCCACGATTCGATGGGCACGTCCGGCACGAGCGCGGCGAAGCCCTTGAAGAACGACGGCTGCGCCAGGACCACGGAGCCGGTGACGTCGATGCCCTGCGGCTTCGCCCACGCGGACCAGTCGAACCCGGGCATCTCGCGCTGCAGGTCCGCCAGCGAGTACTTCTTGGCGGTCCGCGCCGGATCGCGCGCTTCCTCCTGCGTCACCTGTAAGCGCGCGACTGCCGTTTCGAGCGCGAGCACCGCCTCGGCCTCGGATCTGGCATCGGGCCGATCGACGAGCCTGAAGATCGCGGCCAGGTAGTCCACGTATTGCGCGCGGATGCGAACGAGCGACTCGTCGGCCTTCAGGTAATAGTCGCGATCCGGCAGCATCGTGCCGCCCTGCGCGACGCTGACGAGCGGTCTGCCCGCGTTGGAGACGTCTTCCTCGACGGTTCCGAGGAACGGTCCGCCGAGCGCGATCGCCGACAGATACCCGGAGACGCCTGCGAGATCGCGCGGCGACTTGATGGCGTCGATCTTCTGCAGGTCGCCGCGAATCGGCTTGATGCCGAGCTCGTTGGTGTGCGCCTGATTCATCAAGCTCGTGTACAGGTCCGCGATCTGGCGGGCCGTGCCTCGCTGCTTTTCACGCGTTGCGGCGACCTCTTCGATGATCACGCGCAGGTCGGCTTCCGTCTTGTCCGCCAGCTCCATGAAGGTGCCGTAGGTCACGCGGTCCGGAGGCATCGGCGTGTTGGCGAGCCAGCCGCCGTTGACGTAGCGGAAGAGATCGTCCTGTGGGCGAACGGAGGTGTCGAAGCTGGCCACGTCGAGGCCGGACTTGAGCGCGGGTTGGCCCGGCGCGGCGACGACGACCGCGAGAAGCAGAATGATGGCGCCAGCGCGACTGGTCACTCGAGGGATTATAGGGGCCGGGCCGGGTTACCCTGACCCCGGAGCCCAGGGACGCTGCCCGGTTCCGGATTTCCCAACGGCTCCGTCGGCCCGTGCGTCTAACGGCTCGGGGCTCGGGGCTCGGAAGCTCGGTCGCTCGGCCGAACTCCCGGACTACCGAACTCCCTGATCCCGGACTCCGACAAAGATCGAAAGCATGCCCCACCTCCTTCACATCATCCGCTCGCTGGTGCGCACGCCGGTCTTCAGCCTGACCGCGGTCGTGTCGCTCGCACTGGGGATTGGCGCCAACACGGCGATGTTCTCGATGCTCGACCGCGTGTTGCTGCGCACGCTGCCGGTGAAGGATCCGCACGAGCTGGTGTTTCTCTACCATCCCGGGCCATCGCAGGGCAGCACGTCGACCGATGAACCGGGCGGCGCGTCGTTCAGCTACCCGATGTTCCGCGAGATGCAGCAGCAACAGACGCCGTTCACGGGCCTTGCCGGCCGCTTCACGGTGTCATCCAGCCTGGCATACCGCAACAACGCGCTGCCTGGCAGCACGTTTCTCGTCTCCGGCAACTACTTTTCGGTCCTCGGCGTGGGCCCCGCGCTCGGGCGCGTGTTCTCCGAGGAGGACGACCGCGTCCCTGGCGGCCATTCCGTCGTCGTGCTGGGCTACGGCTACTGGAAGAACCGCTTCGCCGAGGACGTCACGATGCTGAATCAGCCGATGATCGTGAACGGTTATCCGATGACGATCGTCGGCGTCGCGCACCCGCGGTTCCTGAGCGAAGTGCCAGGCACCACGCCGGACGTTTTCGTGCCCATCTCGATGCAGCGCGAGATGATGCCGGATCGCGACGCGCTCAGCAACCGGCAGGACGCCTGGATCACCCTGTTCGCGCGCCGCAAGCCGGGCACGACGATCGAGCAGGCCACGACCGCCATCAACGTGACGTATCGGTCGCAGCTCGAGCAGGACCTCGCCGTGATCACCAACCCCGACCAGGAGTTCCGGACGCGTTTCAGGGCCAAGAAAATCGAGCTCAAGCCAGGCGATTTCGGGCGTGGCACGCTGCGCGATTCGAGCCGGACGCCGCTGATGCTGCTCATGGGGATGACGCTGCTGGTCCTGCTGATTGCGTGCGCCAATGTGGCGAATCTCCAGCTCGCCCGCGCCACGGCCCGCACCCGCGAGGTCGCGGTGCGGATCGCGCTCGGCGCGTCGCGCCGCCAGCTGATTCGGCAGTTGCTGACCGAGTCGTGCGTCATCGCGGTGGCTGGCGGCCTGCTCGGCCTCCTCGTCGCGTATTGGACGCTGAGAGGCATCCTCGTGAGCCTGCCTGCCCGCCAGTCCACGACCGGCGTGATCACGGCAGACCTCAATCTGCGGATGCTTTTCTTTTGTCTCGCCCTGTCGATAGTGACCGGGATCGTTTTCGGCCTGTACCCGGCGCTTCACGCCTCGAAGTCCAACCTGGCGGTCACCCTGAAGGACCAGAACAACCAGGCCACCGCGAGTAAATTCACGGGCTTCTTCCGGCGATCGCTCGTGACGATGCAGATGGCGATCTCGCTGCTGCTGCTGATCTCGGCGGCGCTGTTCGCCAAGACGCTGGTCAACTTGTCGAGCGTGGATCTCGGGCTGCGACCCGATCACCTCGTGACGCTGTCGCTCAACCCGCGGCTGAACCGGTACACGCCCGAGCGCACGGCGCAGTTCTACGATCAGCTCGCCGAGCGGCTGGCGGCGCTGCCCGGCGTGACACTCGTGGCCGCGGCCCGGGTGTTGCCCGTGTCGGGATCGTCGAGCAGCACGAACATCACGGTGGAGGGGTACACGCCAGAAAAAAGCGAGGACAATCAGTGCCGTTACAACGACATTGGTCCCGACTATTTCAGGACGCTCGGGATTCCCCTGGTGGCAGGACGCGAGTTCACGGCCAGTGACAACACGGCCGCGGCGCCGCCAACCGTGATCGTGAACGAATCGTTCGCCAGACACTACTTCGGCGGCCAGAACCCGGTGGGTCGCCGTTTCGCGCGGGGCAGCGGCGACAAGATCCAGTACCGCACGATCATCGGCATGGTGAAGGACTCCAAGTACAGCGACGTGCGCGAAACGATCCCGCGCGCGTTCTACCTGCCTTATCGCGCGATCTCCAGCCTGTCCACGCTGAATCTCTTCGTGCGCACGTCGGTGGCGCCGGAATCCCTCATGTCGGCGGTCCGCGCCCAGGTCGCCGCGATCGACCCGAACCTCCCGCTGCGCAACCTGCGGACGATGGAAGCCGTGCTCGAGAGCCGGATGTCGAACGAACGATTGCTCTGGCGCCTGACCGGTGTGTTTGGCGGCCTCGCGACCATTCTTGCGGCCGTGGGGCTGTATGGAGTCCTGGCCTTCAACATCGGCCGTCGGACACGCGAGATCGGCATCCGGATTGCGCTCGGCGCCCGCGCCGGCCACGTGCGCGGGCTGGTCGTGCGCGAGGTGGCGTTGATGCTCGGCATCGGCTCGATCATCGGCATTGCGGCGGCCGGCGGCGTCAGTCAGCTCGTGAAGGGCACGCTCTTCGGCGTGGAGCCGCTGGACCCCGTCACGTACCTTTCGGCCGCGGCAGCGCTCGGCATCATTGCCCTCGCTGCCGCGTACATTCCCGCGCGGCGTGCGACCAGCGTGGATCCTCTTGTGGCTCTCCGTTACGAATGAGCCACAGGTTGTCAGTTGTCGGTTTTCGGTTTTTGGTTTTCGGTTTCGGTTCTCGGGTTTTGGTTTTTGGTTTTTTGGTTCTAGGTTCTGGGTTTGGTTGTTGCACCTATAACCAAAAACCGAAAACCAAAAACCGAAAACAGAAAACAGAAACCAAAAACCGAAACCGAAAACTGACAACCGACAACCAAAAACCGATAACCGACCACCGATGCCCATATACTTCCCCTACGTGAATCCTTTCAGTTCGCTCCCACGCAAAATCACGCGGCCGATAGCATTCCTCGTCCTCCTCGCGTGGGCCGCCGTGATGACGACGCTGATCAAGCGGACCTACGTCGAGGCCTCGTCCGGCAGCCTGGCCACCGATCTGGCGCGTTACGGCACGAACGCGCAGTGGCGCGGCGTCTACTACCGCGGCGAGAAGATCGGGTTCACCGTCAACCAGGTCATTCCGCGCGACGAGGGCTACGAGCTGCAGGAAGACGGCCGCCTGCAAATGACGTTGTTCGGCGCCGTCAGCGCCGCGAGGATCCGCACCACTGCTCGCGTCGATCGCGGGTTCGTCCTGCAGTCGTTCGATTTCATGCTCGATCCCGGCACGGGGCCGACCAGAGTCCAGGGTGAAACGCGCGATGAAGGCCGGCGCCTCGCGCTCAGCATCACGACTGCGGGCAGTACGCGAACGCACGAGTACGCACTGCGCGAGCCGCCAGTGCTGGCGCTCGCGCTCGGCCGACGGCTGGCGGGCGCGGGCCTGACGGCCGGGACCCGCCACCAGTGGACGATCTTCGATCCGGCGACGCTCCAGAACGCGCCCGTAACCGTGGACGTCGGCAAACGCGAAATAGTGACGTCGACGCGCGTGCCGGCATTTCGGGTGGAGCTGGAGTTCGCCGGCCTTCGCACGACCGCCTGGGTCACCGACACGGGCGAGGTCGTGCGCGAAGAGAGCCCCATGGGCCTGATCACCGTCCGCGAAAGCGCGCGCACGGCGCAGGCGATGGCGGTCTCGTTCGGCGTCCAGAGCGATCTGCTCGAGGCCGCGGCCGTCGTGCCGCAGACCAAGCGGCGCATCGATGAGCCGCGTGACGTCCGGCGGCTCCGCGTGCGCCTCGACGGCGTCGATCTGACCAGCCCGGACCTCCAGGGTGTCGGGCAGACGGTCGAGGGCAATGTCGTCGAGATTCGCGATCCGCAGTCGCTGACGGCTGGTCCCGCGGATCCGTCGGCGCGGCAGTATCTCGCCGCCGAACCGTTCATCGAGAGCGACGACCCCGAGATTCTCAAGGCGGCCGAGAGCGCGGTTCAGCGCGAGACCGGCGCGCGCGCGCGCGCCGAGCGGCTCGTCAGGTACGTCAACGGGCTGCTCGAGAAGAAGCCGACGGTGAGCCTGCCGTCGGCGCGCGAGGTGCTCAGAACGAAGGTGGGCGACTGCAACGAGCACACGGCCTTGTACGTCGCCATGGCTCGCGCCCTCGGGATCCCGGCGCGGATCGCCGTCGGCCTGACGTACGTGCGCGGCGCGTTCTACTATCACGCCTGGCCCGAGGTCTATCTGGACGAAGGAGCGCATCGCGGCTACTGGCTGCCGGTCGATCCCACGCTCAACCAGTTTCCGGCCGACGGCACGCACCTGCGGCTCGCGCGCGGCGGGCTCGACAAGCAGACGGCGATTCTGCCGCTCATCGGGCGAATGAAGATGACGGTGCTCGATCTGGAGCTGTCGCCGAACGCCACGCTCGTCCTCGCCGGCAAGCCGCGGCAGGACATGACGCCGTTGACGCTGTCGCTCCCTCAGCGTGACGTCGGCGGCTGCTGGTCCATTCATCCATTTGCGCGCCGGGCCGTGCGACCCACCCGTCGATGATCGCGGTTCACGATCTCGTCAAGAAGTACGGCGGCTTCACGGCGGTCGACGGCGTCAGCCTCGGGGTGCCGCCCGGGGAGATTCACGGATTCCTGGGGCCCAACGGCGCTGGAAAAACCACGACGATCCGGATGATCGCCGGCCTCTTGAAGCCGACTGCCGGCCGCGTCCTCGTCAACGGCCACGACCTTGCGATCGATCCCGAAGCGGCGAAAGCGTCGCTCGGCTTCATTCCCGATCGGCCCTTCATCTACGAAAAGCTGACGGCCGGCGAGTTCCTGCGTTTCCACGGCGGCCTGTTCGGGATGGACGGCAACGGCATCGCGGAACGCGTGAAGGAGATGCTCGAGCTGTTCGAGCTGTCCCGCTGGGAGCACGAGCTGGTCGAGAGCTTCTCGCACGGAATGAAGCAGCGTCTCGTCATGAGCGCCGCCTTCCTCCATCGTCCCCGGGCCGTGCTCGTGGACGAGCCCATGGTCGGGCTCGACCCGCGCGGCGCGCGGCTGATCAAGGCGGTCTTCCGCCGCATGAGCGAGCGCGGGGTCGCGATCCTCATGAGCACGCACACGCTGGAAGTGGCGCAGGAGATGTGCGATCGAATCAGCATCATCCTGAAGGGGCGCATCATCGCCCGCGGGACGGTGGACGAGCTGCGGGCGATGGCGGGAAGTGACGACGACCAGCTCACGGCGGTGTTTCTCAAGCTCACCGGCGGAACGGGGCTGCAGGAGATTGAAGATGTGTAGGCTCCCGGCGTCGCGGTGAGGCCCCAGCCCTTCCCCTTTCTCCTCCTGCCCAACATCTGGGCCGTTCGAAACCGCGCGCGCCGGCGGCAGCGGGGCGACGTCGTCCGCACGCTGCTCTTCGGTGGCATCGGCGTGGCGGTGTGCCTCGCGATCGGGCTCGGGTCGTTTCTCATCGCGTGGGAACTATCCACGTACGCCGAGCTCGGGGACTACCTGCTCAGGCTCGGCCTGTCCTGGCTGTTCCTGACGTTCCTCTCCTTTCTCGCGTTCAGCGGGGTCGTCACCGCGCTGTCCACCTTTTTCCTTGCCGACGATCTGCGGCTGATCCTCTCTGCGCCAGTCGCGCCGCGGCGCGTCTTCTACGCGCGGTTCACGCGAACGGTGGGGCAGGCGTCCTGGATGGTCGTCGTCTTTCTCGTGCCCGTGCTCGCCGGGCTGGGGCTGATGCGGTGCGTCGGGCCGGCGTTCTACCTGACCGCCGTTCTCACCATCGTGCCGTTCGTCGTCATTCCTGTCGCACTCGGAACGGCTGTCACGCTGCTGCTGGTCAACGTATTTCCCGCGCGGCGCGCGCGCGACATCCTGATGCTGATGGGGCTGCTCTTTGCGGCGAGCCTCGTGATCCTGCTACGCGTGATCCAGCCGGAGCGGCTGATGCGCGTCGAGTCCCTCCCGGACATCACCGATTTCTTCGCAACGCTGCAGTCGCCAGTCACGCCGCTGCTGCCGTCGTTCTGGGCCGGCGAAACGCTCTTTGCCAGCCTCCAGGGCTCGTTCGACGTCCTCCACGCGGCGGCGCTCTGGACGACGGCGATCGGCCTCACGATCCTGGTCGGCTGGGCATGCGAGCGCTGGCACTTCGCGGGTTTCAGCAAGGCCCAGGAAGCCCGCAAAGCCCGGTTCACGAGACTGTCGACGCTCGAGCCAATCCTCAGCGTCCTTCCGATGTCGTCGATCAGACGCCATCTGCTGCTCAAGGACACGAAAGTCTTCCTGCGCGACGTCAGCCAGTGGTCGCAACTCCTGCTGCTGCTGGCGCTCGTGCTCGTGTATCTCTACAACTTCCGCGCGCTCGATCTGGAGCGTGTGCCCTACATGAGCGGCGTCGTCAAGAACGTGTACGCGCTGATCAACCTCGGGATGGCAGGCTTCGTCATGGCGACGATAGTGGCGCGCTTCGTGTTTCCGGCCGTCTCGGCCGAGGGGCAGGCGTTCTGGATCATCCGCACGGCGCCCATCAGGCTCCGCGATTTCGTGTGGTCGAAGTTCTGGACCGGGCTCGCTCCGGTCCTCCTGCTGACCGAGGTGCTGACGATCGCCGCCAACGAGCTGCTCGGCATCGACCCGTTCCTGAAGATCGTCGCGGCCGTCGCCATCGTCTTCATGAGCATCGCGCTCGTCGGCCTCGCGACCGGTCTCGGCGCGCGCTACCCACGGTTCACCGCGCACAGCCCCACCGAAGTCGCCGGATCGTACGGCGGCGTCACGTTCATGATTCTCGCGGTGCTCTTCGTGATTGCCGTCTGTGTGCTGCTTGGCTGGCCCTCGTCGGTCTACGTCTGGTATCACGCCCGCGGCGTGCCCATGGCGATGGAGCAGCAAGTGAGCATGGCGATCTGCTTTCTTGCTGTCGCTGCCGGGAGCCTTGTTACGTGCTGGCTGTCGATGCGATCAGGGGTGAGGGCGCTTCAGGAAATGGGCGGCGAGTAAGCAGGTTCCGATCAGTGTTGTCCGTGTTGTCCGTGGCTTCCGCGGACTCAGATCGCGTCGACGAGTCCCTGCCACTCCGGCGTGGCTTGCGGGAGCGACGCGCCGCACAACCAGGTCTGATCGCCAATCAAACTTTTCCACACCAGCTGCGCTTGCACGGACAGCTTCTCCGTCGGGAGCGTGATGCTGACGGATGCGGGCAGCGTCCGATCCTGTTGACGACGGATCTCGAAGCGCAGGCCGCCGTAGCTGATGTCCAGAATCCGCGCGGGTTCGTTCTCGATGTTGGCGGCCAGGCCACCGATCACCTGCTTGCGCTCCCAGCGTCTCGGAATCCCGAATCCCGCGTGACCGGACGACAGCTTGTGCGCGACGAGATCGATCAGCCGGGCAGGGGACACCGGTTTCAGGACGTACTCCGCGCCGCGGCGGCGGGCGTCGGCTTCGAGGACGGGGTCCGCAAAGCCCGTGATGATGATGGCCGGGATGGGCTTCGGACTGCTGATGACGAGCTGCAGTCCGTTGAACGGACCCAGCCGGACGTCGGCAATCAGCAGATCCGGCGGGGCCGTTCGGAGGATCCGGGTGGCCTCTTCGAAAGTCCCCACCGCGACGGCTTCATAGCCTGCCGCCTCCAACAACTCCGCCAACCCGCTGCGGGTTGTCTTATCGTCGTCGACGATCAGCACTTTCGCAGGCATGTCTCCTCACCGGCAGGCCGAGTCCGGGCCTTGCCCCACGCAACCTTGATGCCGACTCGCACTGACGAGCCCCACCGCTCCACGGCGACGGTTCACCGCTCGCAGTGACGAGCTCACGATTGCAAGTTTGTCTAATCGGGTTGCGAGTTTCGCGTGTAGCTCTACCTTAGCATCGAATGCGGCAACTTGAACCCGTCCATCCGTGACGAACCGCCTTCGATCGACGTTCCGCAGTGGAGAACACTCGCTAACGGAGCTATCGGATGCTCGAAGCGCAGACTTCAGTGCGTCGAGAGGGAGTCTTTCGCGCTGATTCGTGGACTACCTGCGGGTGACTGTGCGGGTGTCGCGGGCCGCGGGCGGAAACCGCACACGGCGGACCGCACCCGCCAGGACGAAAATGCGGGTGTTGTTGGATGCCGGATCCGTCGGATTGACGAAGAACCCTTCGCCGTCAGGCCGGTAGTTCAGCGTCGTGCCGGCCACGACCTCGTTGTCGTGGAAGGTCACCTCGATCCGGCGGCCATGAACGCCGTCGGTAAAGGTTTTTCGTTCGATGTAATTCGCGTTCCCGTTGAAATCCCTCACGAAGAAGACGGCCTTCAGCTTCAGCATCGGCACGATCACGCGGTCGGCCGGCCGGGCGTCGATCGTCGGCCAGAGCGAGAAGAGGCCTCGCGACGGGTGAAAGTCCTGCGAGTATCCCTTGACGATCTTCCCGTCCAGGAACCGGACCACCATCTTCTGGAAAGCCGTCTTCGGCGTCGCGTCTGCTTCGGGGGCCGCGATCGGGGCGCCTTCGGTGCGGGCCTCCACCGGTTCCGGCGGCGGTGCGTAGCGCTCGATCAATGACAGCAGGCGCGCGTGCGTCGGACGGAGGCTCGTTCGAGCTGCGTCGGGGAGGTCCCGCAGCCGGTGCTCGAGCGCCGTAGCTGAGATCTGACGTGGCGCGCCTCGACGGAGCGCGGGCAGGACCGCGTCGAGCAGCTGCTCGAGGCCGGGCGCCCCGGCGCCCGCCGCCCCGGCACGCGCCTTGAGCGATTCCAGCACGTGCAGGACCTGAGCACGTTCGAGCGTCACCAGCGATTCGCTTCGACCGTCCTTTCCGGCGTGCGCGGACCGCTCCAGCAGGTAGGTCAGGACCGCATCGGCTCCGGCGTATTCAGCCAGTGGCTGCGCCGGACCCGCTCCTGGAGCCGGGAGCTGCAGCAGATGTCCGAACGCGCCCGCCGCCCGGTAAGTGGTCAGCTCGCCCTTGATTCGAGCCACCGCACACCGCAGCACTTCGAGCGGAACGGTCGCTTCGATCCCTGAGCCGTTGATCTCGAGCGTGAGGATCGCTCCCGGCCGGAGCGGCGAATCGATGTCGAAGAGCGCGCCGCCCTCCGAGAGGTCCACGAGCGTGACCCCGGACCTGTGCCGAAGACGCGCCGCCTCGATCCAGTCCAGGTCGTTGGCGCTGCGACGCAGGTGCGCGCGGCGCTCCGAGCGGGTAAGTATCCGGGCCCGGCCGAGCCTTCGTTCAGCGAGCCGGACGGAAAAGGGTGTCGTCGTTTCGGCTGGACCCCAGGGATCGACGTCGAGCTCGCCGGCGATTTCCTCCAGGGTGTTCATGCTGCACGCTGCCGTCGCGGAACTAGACGACGACCACCGACGGCACTTCGAGCTCGCCCTTGCGGAACGCCTCGACGAACGCGCCGACGACATCGGGATCGAAGTCCGTGCCCGAACCCTTGACGATGATTTCCTTGGCTTCGAAGGGCGACATCGCCTTGCGGTAAGGACGGTCGCTCGTGAGCGAATCGTAGACGTCCGCCACCGAGATGATCCGCGCCTCGATCGGGATTTCTTCGCCGCGGTTCGGGTGATAGCCGGATCCGTCGAACTTGTCGTGATGGGCGAGCACGATCGGGATGACGCGGCGGAGCGAGCCGCCCACGGGTTCCAGCAGGCTCACGCCCCGGCTCACGTGCTGCTGCATCTCCTCGAATTCTTCCTTGGTCAGCCTGGCCGCTTTGTAAAGAAGCTCGCGGCTCACGTCCAGCTTGCCGATATCGTGCAGCAGCGCCGCCGCGCGGACGTCTTCGACGCGCTCGAGCGCGAGATCGAGCGCCGTTGCGATCGTCGCGGCGTACACCGACACGCGATACGAGTGGTTCTCGGTATAGGTGTCGCGGGCGATGAAGTGCCGCAGGATCATCAGTACGCCGTGATAGGTCTCTCTGAGCTCGCTGATCTGCACCGCCCGGTGGTCGCACAGCGTCCCCATCGAGTAGCCGGTGACCATCAGCACACCGCCCCAGACCGTGATGTCCAGCCAGCGGGTGGCATCGATGGGGATCGCGGGCTGCGCGGCGAAGAGCACCGGGTTGTACCAAGTCATGAGGACGACGAGCAGCACGCTGCCGAACGCTGTGAGCGTGGCGTGACGGCGGCCGTACAAATAGGCCGATCCGACGGTGGGCAGCGTGTAGAAGCTGAGAACCATGCGCTGGCCGTCGACGACCAGGTTCAACAGCAGACAGATGCCAAACACCGACAGGAGCAGCCACAGCTCCTTGTTGACCTCTTCAATCCGACCGAGTCTCGGCTTCATCGGTAGTGCTCCGTGGTTTGCCCGGTGAACACGCCAACGAACTTGCCCGACCAATGCCAACCCACACCGTGAGGCAAGATTGACGCCCTGCGCGGCCGGAGCGGCAGGTGTGCGTTTTTGGCCCGTTTCTGCGTGTTTCCGCGAAAGTACGCTCAAACCGGCATCTTCCGAGTGCTCCGGATCGAGACGCTCGCTGACAAGATCTGTGAAATACCCTTAAAACAGGGGATTCTGAGCGTGTCCTGAAACAGGACCGCTGGCAGTTTCGGCAACTCGTTCTCTGATCGGTCTTTAGGCTGTGGCGTGGGTGTCGGGTGTTCCGTCAGCAGACAGCCGCGGAATCAATCACGGCCGTGGGGACCCCACCAGCCGTCGGCGACCAGGTGCTCCTGAAGACGCAGCCATCGGGCGTAGGCTTCCTCGGACGTGGCGAACGACTCGCGGCGCTCCGGCCGCTTGGGCTCGGTGATGACAATCTCGTACCCCGAGTCGTCGTCGCCACGAATCTCGCACTGGAGGAACTCCGGCCCGCGCTGGAAGAAGTAGAACATCTCGCGCGGTGTATCGGGCCGACCCGTGCCGGTCTTCAGGCGGCGCCACGCAGTGCATCGAGCGGCGAGACGCGCGTCGCGCGGCGTGCGGGCAGGTAGGCCGCGGCGATCGCAGCCGCCGTGAGCAGCACCGCGACAGACAGGAAGACCATCGGATCCCAGGTCGTGATGCCGACGATCAGCGTCACCATCACGCGCGTCAACAATAACGAGGCGACGACGCCCAGCGCGATGCCGATGAGCGCGAGCCGGATGCCGTCGCGTACCACGCCATTGCGGACATCGCCCGGGCTGGCGCCGAACGCGATGCGTATCCCGATCTCCTGCGTGCGCTGCTGGACGGAATAGGCCATCAGCGCATACATCCCCGTGGCCGACAGCACGAGCGCAATCGCGGCGAAGATCGTGATGAGCATCGTCGTGAAGTCCGTGCGCGCCGTGGCGGCCGCGAGGACATCCTTCATCGTGCGGATCCGGGCGACCGGAATGCCGCCGGCCGCGCCCCGCAGCTCGTGTTCGATCGTCGCGACGACGAGATGCGGCTCGACACCGGTGCGGACCACCCACGTCAGCGGCGAGAGCCGGTTGCTCCAGGACGTCATGGCGTCTGACACCTGGGCCGACGGCACGTAGACCGTCGGCGCGGGGTCCCGGCCCGTTGCCGGGTCTCGAACGTCGGCCACGATGCCGACGATTTCCAGCGGCGCATCCGAGAAAGGCGGCCCGGAGGCGGATCCGACGACTATTCGCTCGTTCAGCGGCGAGGCGTTCTGCCAGAAGCGGCGGGCCATCGTCTGATTGACGATCGCGACTGCCGGCGCGCCGGCGCGATCGAGGGCCGAAAACCGGCGTCCCCTCACCAGCTCGATGCGGAACACCTGGAAATAGTCGGGAGAGACGCTTTGCCAGCCCGTGGTGCCGTGGTGGCTGCCGCCGCCAAAGAGCGGCCGGCGGGCGATGACGAACGGGATACCGAAGCCGGCGTCGACCGGGAGCGCGCGCGTGGCGGCGATGCCGGAGATTCCGGCGCTGTCGGCAAGGCGCAGCTGCACGTTGCGGACGAGCGTGGTGACCGTATCGGAGCGCTCGAAATCCGTGCCCACGAGCGACATGTCGAGCGTGAGCACGTGTTGCGGATCGAAGCCTTGCTGGATCGCGCGGAGCGCCAGGAACGTCCGGATCATCAGGCCCGATCCGACGAGCAGCACCAGCGCGAGCGTCATCTCCGCGATGACGAGCGCGGACTGTATGCGCCGGTGCGGCCTGGACAGCGACGTCCCCGTGTCGGTAGTGCCGTGTTTGAACGCCGTTGCCAGGTCGACGCGGGAAGCGCTCAGCGCAGGGACGAGCCCGAAGACGATTCCCGTGATGGTGGACACCACCAGCGCGTAGATCAGCACGCGCCAGTCGAGCGTCACGCTGTCGGCGAGCCTCGGGATCTGTGCCGGGCTCCACGCGATCAACGCCTGGACGCCTGCGTATCCCATCCCGAGCCCGAGGGCGCCTCCGGCCAGGGCGAGGACGAGGCTTTCGCTCAGGAGCTGGCGAATCAGGCGCTCCCGCGCCGCGCCGAGCGCAGCCCGGGTGGCGATCTCGACCCGGCGCCGGCTTGCGCGCGCGAGCAGCAGGCTTGCGGCATTCGCGCAGGCGATGAGCAGGACGAACGCGACCGCGCCGGTGAGCAGTTGCAGCGGCTCACGCACCTTGCCGACGACGACATCGCGAAGCGGTTCAGCGGCGAAGCTCTCGCGCGCTCCCAGCGCGTCGGGAAAAGTACGCCGGAACAGGGTCGTGGTGCGCGCCACCTGCTCCCTCGCGAGGTCGAGCGGCACGCCAGGTTTCAGGCGCGCGGCCACCTGGATGAAGCGCGTGTGATCCAGGGTGTACGCGTCGGCCTGGAGCGGCAGCCACAGATCGGCCGGCGGGTCGGGCCGGAAGTTGCCGGCGATCACGCCGATGACCTCGTGCGATTGGCCGCCGAGCAGAATCGTCCGTCCGAGAATCGCCGGATCACTGGCGAACAGGGTGCGCCACAAGACATGGCTCAGGACCGCGACCCCCGCGCCACCAGTACGATCCTCCTGCTCCGAGAAGGTCCGGCCGGCCAGCACCTTCGCCCCGAACAGTCGAAAGTACTCGTGAGACACCTTGACGGCATTGAGATGAGCCGGCCGGTCGCCGAAACTGAGGTTCACGCCAGGATCGGAGGCGTTCCAGGCCGCCATCTGCTGGAAGACGGTCGTCTCGTCGCGCCAGATCGTGAAGCGGGGAACGGAGGCAAGCGCTGTCGTCTCGATCGGAGACTCGCTCATGATCTGCACGAGCCGATCGGGATCCGGGTAGGGCAGCGGCGCGATCAGCACCGCATTCACCACGGAGAAGACCGCGGTGTTCGCACCGATGCCGAGCCCGAGGACGAGCACCGCCCCGGCGGCGACGGCGCGGCTGCGTCCCACGGTGCGCCACGCGTACCGGACGTCCTGCTGCAGCGAGTCCCAGAGATTCAGCCGCCGGACGTCCCGGCATTCTTCCCGGCGCTGCTGAAGCCCGCCGAACGCGCGCAGCGCCGCGTCACGCGCCTGGTTCGGGCTCAGCCCCGCGGCCACTCCCGCGGCGATCTGCTGATCGATGTGGAACTGCAGCTCCTCGTCGACTTGGTCTTCGACCTCGTCGTGGAGGATCAGCGACTGGAATCGAGCCTTGAGCGCGTAGAGCCAGCGTTCCATGTGTCCGGCTCACGCAAGGCCGATCACGTGCGAGATCGCGGACGAGAGCCGCGCCCAGTTGGCGGCTTCTTCTTCGAGGCGCCGCCGGCCGGGGCGCGTGAGCGAATAGAATTTCGCGCGGCGGTTGTGGTCGGACGCTCTCCACTCGGCCTTGATCCAGCCCTGGAGCTCGAGCTTGTGCAGGCACGGGTAGAGCGATCCGTCGCTGACCTGGAGGACGTCCTTCGAGACCTGCTTGAGCCGCTGGCTGATCGCCCAGCCGTGCAGCGGCTCGAGCGCGAGGATTTTGAGGACGAGGAGGTCGAGCGTGCCCTGGACGAGATCGGCTGGCCGGCTCATGGCGTCTCCCTCGGTTACCGAGGGAGAGAATAGCGCGGGAGGGGAGGAAGATCAAGACGAGAAGACGAGAAAGGGAGATTTATTACAGGAGAAAGGGAGTAAGGGAGAGAACCTGCCCTAAAAGGCTCTGGGCTCTCTAGTCCCCTGGATCGGTGATTTCTGACAAAAGTCGTGTCATCGCGCATGCATCTGTTGAGTCCGGAGCCCGAAGCGCCGCATCTTGTCCAGGATCTCGTCAGCCGTCTTGGTCCACTTGAACGGCTTGCCTTTCTCGTTGTGCGCATCGACGTACGCGAGGATGGCCGCGCGCAATTGCGCCACGCTGGTATGCGATCCGCGACGCAGCGCCTTCTCGGTCAGCAGGCCAAAGAAGCGTTCGACGAGATTCAACCACGACGCGTAGGTCGGAGTGAAATGCAGGTGGAAGCGCGGGTGACGCAGCAGCCAGCGATGCACGACCGGCGCCCGATGCGCGGACAGGTTGTCCAATACCACGTGCACCTCCAGCGCCGGCTCGACGCTCGCGTCGATCTCGCGCAGGAACGCGACGAAATCCTGCGCCCGATGCTGCGGTTTGCAGCGCGCGAGGACCTCGCCCGTCGCGATGTTCAGCGCGGCGAAGAGGTCGAGCGTGCCGTTCCGAATGTAGTTATGCGTGCGTCGTTCGGGCTGCCCGATGTCCATCGGCAAGATCGGTTGCGCCCGCTCGAGCGCCTGGATCTGGGATTTCTCGTCAAACGAGAACACCACCGCATTCGTGGGCGGATACGTGCAGGACCCACGACATCGCGGATCTTCTCGATGAGCTGCGGGTCCGGCGACATCTTGAACGATTCGGTGACGTGCGGCTTGAGGCCAAACGTGCGCCAGATGCGACCGATGGTGTGTGGCTCATGCCCGCCTTCGCCGCCATCGTTCGGGTGCTCCAGTGGGTCTCGCCCGGGGGCGTCGTCTGAAGGGTGGTCACGATCACCGCCTCGACGTCCTCATCCGAGATCGTGCGTGGGGTCCCGACGCGAGGCTCGTCATAGAGGCCGTCCAGCCGTCGGTCGATGAACCGGCGCCGCCATTTACCCACGGTCGCATTCGTGGTTCGAAACCGCCTGGCGACGGCGCTCGCCGCCGTGCCGTCTGCGCACGCGAGCACGAGACGCGCCCGGAACGCGAGGGAACGGTTCACTCGCGACCGCTTGGTCAATCGCGTCAACGCGCTTCGTTCGTCAGCCGTCACAATCAACGCTGGAGTGGGGCGTCCGATCTTTGCCATGCCCCTTTAGATCACAATGCAGATTCTTTTTCTAGTTAATTCGTTTCCAGGGGACTAGCAGGGTGCTGAAAAAGTGACTCGCGGGGGATGGGATCGTGACCTTCACCGCCGCGGCGTACCACTTGGTCCGTCTGCGGACGCTGCTGACGAGGCCCGCATGAGCGACGGTCGTGCGCGACCGGGGTCAACTGGTTCCGGAACAGGCGAGATTCTTGCGCGCGCTCGCCGTCGCCTTTCACCAGGCAAGCGGCCGCGCGCGATGAACACCGCTGGACGCACACGGGAACAGACATGGTGACGCGAGTCACTTTTCATCGCGCGGCTCTGGTCTGCGCGCGGCGGGGGCGTTGTTTCGGAGAGATGGACTTGATGACGATGCGGGTCGCTTTCCGGCGCGCGAACGGTGGATCAGCGCTCGCCATGGCCTGCGTCATCAGACGACGCACGTCGGGGTCGTCAAGGGTCGCCGCCGACTCGAGCACGATGTGGCGGACCCGATTGCCGCTGCCCTTCAGCAGCCCATCCGGGTCTTCCAATTTGGCACCCTTGAGAAAGAAGAGACTGACCCAGCGGGGGAAGACGGCTATCGAGAAGACCGCATCCGACGCACGCTCGGTCGGGCCGAACCCGATGGCGAGCGCATTGTAGTTGTCGTACACGAGCACGAGCGCCCCAGGCAGCCGCGCGCGCATCTTCGTCAGCGCCGCCCGCGTCTGCTTCTGGATGTCAGGCGAGTACTTCGCGATGAATCCGGCCAGTTGTCCGCGTGCGGTTTCGGCCATGATCTGCTCGTTAGCGGGAGGGGTCAGATCTTGTATTTCAACATGCTAGGTAATGTTGAATTGCAAGACCTGACCCTCTCCCAGAGCGTTTCATTCGTACGTAGTGTCCGCCTTCAGGCGGACCTGCTGAAGTCCGGCTAAAGCCGGACACCACGCTAGGGACCTTCTACGATCACGGCGTAGCCGAGCGCTCGGATGACCAACTGCGTCAGCGGTCCCACGATCACGACAGCTCCAACCGCGAAAGCCAGCACCCGGCCGAAACTCCGTCCTGCCGTCAGTCGTCCGAGAAGGAGCCCGACAAGTGTCCACTCGACAGCAGATAGTAACAGCGCCGTGCCGGGCGCAAATCCCGGCACCATCCAAATGACCGGCAGCGCCAGGAACGACCATCCCAACATGACGCCGAACGCAGAGTTGGCCACCGTGCCGGCGCCCAGGCTCGACGCGAGTGGAATGGCGGCACGCGCGGCAAACACCGGACCGAAGGCAACGCCCAACACAACGACAAGACCGCGCAGAATCCCGATCATCGGTCCTTCCAGGATGCCTGATCAGGACGGGTCGTGTCGTGAGGCCGATGTGACAGAGGCTGAAGAAGCCTGTCTGGATGGCGTACTATCGGCCACCCAAACCTCGAATCGACAACACGTGCCCCTGCGTCCGGAAGATGAGGGCACCCTCGGAGATGGCCGGCGTCGCCAGGACGCTCTCGCCCATCTCGTTCTCCGCCAGCAGCTCGTACGTCGGTCCGGCCTTCAGCACGTAGATGTGTCCTTCTTCGCTCGCCTGATACACCTTGCCGTCCGCCGCGATCGGCGAGGACGTGAAGGCAGACGGCGTGGTGCCGAGCCGCTGCTGCACCTTTCGCTCGCCAGTCTTGGCATCGTAGACGTTCAGCAGGCCGTTGTAGTTGACGATGTAAATCAGGCCGCCGTAGATCACGGGCGTGGCCATGTAGCCGCCGCCCCTCGGGTAGCTCCAGGCGATCGCCGCGTTGCTGGTGGCATCTGCCGCCAGCGAGATGTCGCCGGTGGCGGTCTCGCGAATCGCATACACCGGCGAGCCGGGTCCATGGGCCTGCGTGATGTAGACGAATCCCTCGTGCACGATCGGCGTGGGGACCGGGATGTCGCCCATCCCCTTCATCTTCCAGATCTCCTTGCCGGTCTTGAAGTCGTACGCACCGATGTGGCGCCATCCGTTGACGATGATCTGCGTCTGATTGCCGACCTGATGGATCGTCGGCGTCCCCCAGGTGGGGACGTCCGTCCTCGGCACCCGCCACAGCTCCTTGCCATCGCTTGCGCTGAACGCGGCGAGGAACGAGTCCTTCTGCACGTCCGCCAGGATGACGACGACGTTGTCGTGGATGATGGGGGAGCTGCCGGTCTCCCACTGATAGGACGGGTCGGTGAACCACCCGGCATCCAGCACGCCGAGATCCTTCTTCCAGAGCTGCTTGCCCTTCAGGTCGTACGCATACAGGCCTTCCGATCCGAAGAAGGCGATCAGCCGTTCGCCGTCGGTCGCGAGCGTCGAGTTCGCATGCGTGGCCTTCATGTGCCGCTTGACCTTCGGCACCGCTTTCAGCACCGACTGCTGCCACGCGACCGCGCCGCTCTTCTTGTCGAGACAGTAAATGCGCCACTCGTGCTCCGTATCATCGGGCACCGAATCGACGTTGCCGTAGTAGCCCACCTTCAGTCCGGCATCCGTCTTCCCGCTGATGGACGAGGACACGCAGACGAGATCGCCCCACACGATGGGGCTCGAGAGCCCGAGGCCGGGAATCGGCGTCTTCCAGGCGATGTTCTGCTTCTTCGCCACGTCCCAGGTCGCGGGCAGGCTGAAGCCGTCGGCGATGCCCGCGGCGCGGATGCCGCGGAACTGCGGCCAGTCGATGCCGGGCCGCGGGGCGGTCGCCGCGCCCGGGTTGGACGCGGACAGGCCGGCGACGACGGCCAGGAGAACGCTGAATCTGACGCTGACGCGCATGGGATCACCTCGCACTCGTCCTGACACTGTAACCCACGGGATTGACGGCGACCTCTCCGAGTAGTCCGGGGCAGCACGCGCGGGTGTCCGGCGGACTGAACTCGCCGAGCACCTTCAGCTTCCGAGTCGGCTTCGTTACCTGATCGGTGCGCGGTGAATCCGAGCCCCCGAGCTCCCGAGCCCCGAGCAACTATAATGAGCGTTTCAGGCCATGGACGAACGCACGACAGAGACGGTTCGCGACGATACGCCAGCCGTTGACTTCATTCGCACGATCGTCGGTGACGACGTGGCCGCCGGAAAGCACGGTGGCCGCGTCGCCACGCGTTTCCCGCCCGAGCCCAACGGCTACCTCCACATCGGACACGCGAAATCGATCTGCCTGAACTTCGGCGTCGCCGGGCAGTTCGGCGGCACCTGCAACCTCCGGTTCGACGACACCAACCCGACCAAGGAGGATGTCGAGTACGTCGACTCCATCCAGGATGACGTCCGCTGGCTCGGGTTCCAGTGGCACGACCGGCCTGTACTACGCGTCGGACTACTTCGAGCAGCTGTACGGCTACGCCGTCCACCTGATCAACGAGGGACTGGCATACGTCGACAGCCTGACTGCGGACCAGACTCGCGAGTATCGCGGCACGCTCACCCAGCCAGGGAAAGAGAGTCCCGATCGGAACCGTCCGGTTGCCGAGAACCTCGACCTGTTCGCGCGCATGCGGGCGGGGGAGTTCCCGGACGGCGCGCTCGTGCTGCGCGCGAAGATCGACATGACGTCCCCGAATCTCAACATGCGCGATCCCGTCCTGTACCGGATCCGGCGCGCGCACCATCACCGGACGGGTGACGCCTGGTGCATCTACCCGATGTACGACTTCGCGCACCCGCCGTCCGACGCGATCGAGCACATCACCCATTCGCTGTGCACGCTCGAGTTCGAGGACCATCGGCCGCTCTACGACTGGCTGATCGACAACCTGCCGGTGCCGGCGAAGCCGCGGCAGATCGAGTTCGCGCGCCTGAACCTGACTTACACCCTGATGAGCAAGCGGAAGCTGCTCGAGCTGGTCGAGGAAGGCCGCGTCACGGGCTGGGACGACCCGCGGATGCCGACGATCGTCGGCATGCGCCGCCGCGGCTTCACGCCCGAAGCGATCCGCACGTTCTGCGACCGCATCGGCGTCGCGAAGCGCGAGAACATCGTCGACGTCGCGCTGCTGGAGCACGCGGTGCGCGAGGATCTCAACCGGCGCGCGCCGCGCGTCATGGGCGTGCTCAGGCCGCTCCGCGTCGTCATCGAGAACTACCCCGAGGGTCAGACCGAAGAGTTCGACGTCGTCAACAACCCGGAGGACGACGCGGCGGGTTCGCGCAAGGTGCCGTTCTCGAAAGTGATTTACATCGAGCAGGATGATTTCCGCGAGGATCCGCCGAAGAAGTACTTCCGCCTCGCGCCCGGCCGGGAAGTGCGGCTGCGGGGCGCGTACTTCGTGACGTGTACCGGAGTGGTCAAGGATCCTTCAACGGGCGCCATCACGGAGCTGCGGTGCACGTACGACCCGGCCACGCGCGGCGGCGACGCGCCCGACGGCCGCAAGGTCAAGTCCACGCTCCACTGGGTCTCCGCGTCGCACGCGCTGAGCGTCGAGGTGCGTCTCTACGATCGCCTCTTCAACAGCGAGAATCCTGGAGGGACCGGCGACTACCGCGCGGATCTCAATCCCCGATCGCTCGAGGTCATCGCGGACGCCAAAGTCGAACCAAGCGTCGCGGGCGCGCTTCCCGGAACACGCTATCAGTTCGAGCGTCTTGGATATTTCTGCGTCGATCCGGACTCGACCGGTGGCCGATCTCGTGTTCAATCGAACGGTCACGCTGAAAGACACCTGGGCCAGGATCGAGCATCGCGGCTGACGCGAGCCCCTGCCGGCACCTCCGACAGTGTTGCGACCAAGGCCTCGGGGCTTCCGGGGTGGTCCCAATTCCGTCGCTCCGATTACAGAATGCGGCCCGGACTCGAGTGTGATCTCCAGACTGCACGCAGGATAGGAGAGCGTCGGGAGGCAACCTGAGCTAAACCAACCGGTTGCGGCCCTTCAGGTGACCTGCGCCCAACGAGCCGGACGGGTTGCGCCGGCACCGTTCTCGCAAAGTGCGCTGGCGACGATCGCCGTGACCTCCGACTGCGATCTGGGCCGATGACGTCGAAACCGCTTCTGCTCGGTTTTCTCCTCGTGCTGGCCGCGGGCCTTCCTGCAGCGGCGTCACCCACGATGATCCGTCTCGGTTACCCTGGTTGCTCGCCATGTCACGTTTCTGCGCAGGGCGGCGGCCTCCTGACCGACTACGGGAAGGGGATCGATGTTGCGCAGAGCCTTGTCGCCCGCGAGTACCAGCCGCCCCCTGACTCCCAGAACCGCCGGTGGCGCCAGGATTTCCGCGTGCTGTTCAGCGCACATCGAACGACCGTCTTTGCATCCCCGGAGACCGTTTCGCTTTCGTCAGGTGTGCAGCTCTGGTATCGGGCGGCGGGCCGGCTGACCGCGCATCAGACCGTCAGTTCAATTATTGCCGTCAATGTCCGGCCCGAGTTCCCTTCGACTGGACGCGCGGATTCGAGAGTGACTGTGACGAAGGCGCTGTGGCAGTACCAGCTGGCGGACGGCATGGAGTTGGCCGTCGGGCGTGACGTGCTTCCGAGCGGCCTGCAGAACGCGGACCACGAGGGACAACTCCGCCGCGTTCTCGAGACGGGCTCGAGTGGGTTTCCTACACAGGCGAAGCTGTTCGTGTGGACAAAGCGACTGCAGTTGACGCCGTACGTCTTCGGGCCGTCTGGAGTGGAAGACGGGGAGTTCCGGCAGTACGGCGGCGGGGCACTTGGTGGATTGGTCGCATTGCGGCAGCATGCTGTCGTCGGGCTGTCGGTGCGGGGGTCGCGCTCGCCTACCCAAGGCCTCCTCAGGTACGGAGCCTACGCCCGCCTGGGATTTGGCAAGTGGGGCGTCTTAACCGAACATGAACACCTCGGCCGATCCCCGCGCGTTCCGGATAGCGTTTTCGTCCGAGGCTCCACGGGTCTGCTACAAGTCTTCTTTGCCTCGCCCGAGTGGCTTGTCACGTCTTTGAACGTCGAGTACGTGCCCGCCGGCTCACCCGGCACGTACACGTACCGGGTCTCGCCGTCAGCCCAGATCCGCATATCAGAGAATTTCACGTTATTGATCGGCGAATGGGATCGCTTCGCTGAACCGACGCCAATTCACTCCCGTTCCTTTGCCGTGCAACTCTTTCTGAAGACCGTGCAGTAGCTCAAGAATTGCGACGCCTCGTCAGGAACGGGGTTCCTCATCGCCGCGAACCACTTGCTGGAGACTGAAGGCATGACGACTCATAATCCGACGACACAGACTGCGGTCGCCCTGCTCTGCGTTGTGCTGTCGCTTGGTTGGCTTCACGCAGCTGAGCGTCATCGCGTTCAGAAGGCCACGGTCACCATCACCTGCCCGCTCACCGTCGGCGGCAGCTTCGAGGCGAGGACGACCGCGCTCACGGGTGAGTTGGCGCTGCTTCCGGAGACCACCGATGGCGTGCGCGGGACGCTTTCTGTCGATCTCCGGTTGCTCGAAACCGGGATTGGGCTTCGCGATCGGCATCTCCGCCAGAACTACCTCGAAGTCGACAAGCGTCCGGAGTTCTCGGTCGCCACGTTGCAACAGATTCGGATAGCGAATTGGGACGGCACCAGCAGCTTTCGCGGAATCTTGACATTGCACGGTCAGCAGCAGGAGATCGCGGGCACGGCTACCGTCAAGCGGGAGCGCGGAGCCTTTCAAGTCGAGGCTGTGTTCCCTCTGCGCATCTCGGACTTCCAGATAGCGGAACCCACCTATCTTGGGGTGGGGGTGTCGGACAACATCGAGGTTCGCGTCAGGATGTCGGCGGTACCGATGGGATCCTCGTCCTTGAACCGCGGGCAATACGAGCGCAGCCGGCCCGATCCTGTCCCACTCCGAGTTGTTTATTGATCGGTCAGGGCAACGACCGGATCGATCCGTGCCGCGCGCCTCGCCGGTACCGCGCACGCGATGAGTGCGACGAGGCCGAGCAGCGCGCCCACCGATACCAGCACCATCGGATCCATCGCTCCGACGCCGTACAGCTGCGTTTGAATCGTCTTGCGGATCGCGAACGCACCTGCCATCCCTGCGAGGAACCCGAGGCCGATCAGCACGAGGCCTTCGGCCAGCACGATCCTGAAGATGCCGCCGGCGTTGCTGCCGAGCGCCATGCGAATGCCGATCTCGCGCGTCCGCTGCGACACCTGATAGGCGAGGACGCCATAAATCCCGACCGCCGCCAGGAGCAGCGCGACGCCGGCGAACATCAGCGCCAGCATCATCGGCGTCCGGCGGTCGACGAGCGACCGGTCCATCCGCTCCTGCAGCGTCAGCACGCCGTAGAGGGGCAGTTCGGGGTCGATCGTGGCCAGCTCACGCCGGATGGCGGGCGCAGCGGCGGTGGGATCACCTGTTGTTTTCACGGCCAGCGTAATCGTGCGTGCCGGGCTCTGCGCCATCGGAAGGTAGTACGCGCCGACGCGGTCGTCGGTCGCGACCAGACCCGAAATCCGGATTTCCGGCACCACGCCGATCACGGTGTACCAACGCGCCTTCGGCCCGGGCTGTGTGAGGTCTTTGGCGTCGTCAGGATGAAACATCCGCCGGCCGACCGGATCGGTGCCGCTCCAGAACTTGCGCGCCAGCTTCTGGTCCACGATCACCACGAAGGGAGCAGTATTCGTGTCGCTGTCGTTGAAGAGCCGGCCCGACAACGGTTTCATCCCCAACGATTCGAAGTAGCCGGTCGAGACACGCACCTGGTACGGCGAGATGAGCGACTCCCCCGGCGCCATCTGATAGCCCTCGGCCAGGATGACGCTGTCGCTGTAGTCGTCGCCGAACGGAACGCTCGACGTCAGGCCGGCGCGCTGGACGCCAGGCACGGCGCGGACGCGCTCGAGAAGCCGCGAGGCAAACGTGCGCAGCGCGGCGCCGTCCTTGTATCGGGAGACCGGCGGCGCGACCCGCGCGGTCAGGAGGTTCGTCGGGTCGAACCCGGGATCGATGGCGAGCACCCGCTGGAAGCTCGCCAGCAGCAGCCCTGCGCCGATCAGCAGCATGAACGCGAACGCGACCTGGCTGGCCACGAGCACCCGGCGCACCTGGCGCGCGGCGCGGCCGCTCGTGCCGCTGCGGCTCTCCTCGCGGAACGCCTGGCTCAGGTTCATCTGCCGCATGTTCACCACGGGAACGAGGCCGACGAGCAGCCCGACGGCCAGCGCCAGCGCACCCGTGAAGAGCACCACCGGCACATCCATCCGGATTTCCCCGCCCCGGGGCATCTCCGCAATCCCCAGCCCTCCCAGCATCGTCAGGCCCCAGTAGCCGAGGACCAGCCCGAGGGCACCCCCGGCGATCGTGAGGAATACGGTCTCGGTGATCAGCTGACGGGTGAGCGTCGAGAGCCCGGCGCCCAGCGCGTGTCGCGTCGCGAGCTCCTTCATCCGCGTACTCGATCGCACGAGCACGAGGTTGGTGATGTTGACGGCGCCGATCGAGCAGGACGAAGAACACGCCGCCCCACAGCAGCAGGAGAGTCCGGCGAATCCCGCGCACCATATCGTCCTGCAGCCCGGTCACGACGGTGTGGAAGCCGGCGTTGATGAGGATCTCGCGGAAGTGCGGAAACCGCTCCAGGTTGCGCGCGTTCAGCGCGTCAATCTGCTGCTGCGCCTGCGTCGAGCGTGGCGCCCGGCTTCAGCCGCGCGACCATCGACCAGTTGTTGCTGTGCCGGGAATCGTCCGACTTCTCCTCCGCGCTGAAGGCGAGCGGCACCCAGAGCCTGACGTCTTCGTCCAGGAACCGGAAGTCGGCGGGCAGCACGCCGACGATCGGTGTACGGCTCGCCGTTGATGCGCATCGCCGTGCCGAGCGCGTCGTCACGGCCGCCGTACAGCTGCTGCCAGAGTCCATAGCTCAGGATGACCTTCCGGTTGCGTCCCAGCTCGCCATCCTCCTCGGTGAAGATGCGGCCCGCGTGCCGGCCGAACCTTCAGCATCCGCAGCAGCGAGGGTCTGGCCACCATGCCCGTGACCCGCTGGGGGTCGCCTTCGATGCCGATCGTCACGCCGCGCGTGTTGTAGAGCGCCTGCTCCTCGAAGACGTCCATCTCGCGCAGGCGGTCGTAGTAGTCGGGCACTCCGTTCGAGGCGCGCTCGACCCCGGCTCGAGGGTAGCTGTTGTAGAGGAGCACGAGGCGGTCCGGCTCCGGAACCGGCAGCGGTCGCAGCAGCACGGAGTTGACGATGGCGAAGATCGCGGCGTTGGCGCCGATGCACACGGCGAGCGTCAGGAGGGTCGTCAGCGTGAACGCGCGGTCCTTCGCGAGGAGCCGGAGTCCGAAGCGGAGGTCCTGAAGAAGGCGGTCCATAGGAGGTCAATACGGCGGCCGCGGTGGTGGTGTTCGGTCAGGGCAGCTCTCGGCTCTGGCTCTGGGCTCTCGAAAGGCAGGCTCTGGCTTCAGGCTCAGGCTCCGCGCTCTGAAGAGCCAAGCCCAGAGCCCAGAACCAGAGCCACCTTTCCAACCATCCTTCTGTTGACATCCAACAGAGGAAACATTACGGTCCTGTTGATACCCAACAGGAGGGACGTGACCCAGCCCAAGTCCGACGTCTTGCAGGGCACGCTGGATCTGATGGTCCTCAAGACGCTCGACTCGCTCGGGAGCATGCACGGCTACGGCATCGCCCAGCGGATCCAGCAGGTGTCGAGCCAGCTGCTCCAGCTCAACCAGGGCACGCTGTATCCAGCCCTGCTACGGCTGGAGCAGAAGGGCTGGATCTCCGCGAAATGGGGCACCTCTGACAACAACCGCCGCGCCAAGTTCTACAGCCTGACCCGATCCGGGCGAAAGCAGCTGACGCGCGAGGCTCAGGACTGGCACCGCATGGTGGAGGTCATGGCCCGTCTCCTCGGCAGCGAAGGGGCGTCATGAGCGCGTTCCGTGAGTTCGCGTCGCGCGTCTCCGGGTTCGTGCTGAGGCGCGGCCGCACCCGCGACCTGGACGACGAGCTGCGGTTTCACCTGGAGATGACGGAAGACACGTTGAGGAGGCAGGGAATGGACCCTGAAACGGCACGACAGGAAGCGCGCCGCCGGCTCGGCGGCGTCAGCCAGGTCGCCGAAGCCTACGGCGATCAGACGACGCTGCCACGGCTGGAGTCGTTGCTGCAGGACGCTCGCTACGGCGTCCGCATGCTGGCGGCATCGCCGGGCTTTACCGTCGCGGCGCTGCTGACGCTCGCGCTCGGCATCGGCGCCAACACCGCTATCTTCAGCATCGTCAACCCGGTGCTGCTTCGGCCGCTGCCCTATGCCGATCCCGATCGGCTGGTGGTGGTAGGCGACCGCGGATCCGATGGAAACGCCGAACAACATCGGCTACACCACCTTCCACGACATCCGCGAAGCCAGCCGCAGCTTCGACAGCTGGCCGTGATCCGATCCTGGTCTCCGACGCTGTTCATGGGTGGCGAGGCCGAGCGGCTGCCGGCCATGCGCGTCAGCTAGGAACTTCTTTTCCATGCTCGGCGTCCGCATGCAGCTCGGGCGCGATTTCGAGCCGGCCGAGGACCGCCCCGATCGAAGACGCGTTGTGATCCTGAGCGACGGCCTGTGGCGCCGCCGCTTCAACGCCGATCCGGCCGTCGTCGGCCGCGCGATCAAGATGAACGATGTCGACTATCAGGTCGTTGGCGTCATGCCGCCTGACTTCGAGCCGCTGATATCGGCGCGTTACTATCAGCCGGCGCAGATCTGGGCGCCGGTCGGCTACGAGATCTCGCAGCGGGACGCGTGCCGGAGCTGTCAGCATCTGAAAGCCATCGGCCGCATCCGCGCCGACGTCACCCGCGAACAGGCGATCGCCGATCTCAACGGCATCCGCCGCCGGCTGGCGAGCGCGTATCCCACCGACTATCCGACCGCTGACATGACCGCGGTTCCGCTCGCCGACGCGATTGCGGGCCCGGTTCGGACGCCGCTGATCGTCCTGCTCGGCGCCGTCGGATTCGTCATGCTGATTGCCTGCGCAAACGTCGCGAACCTGCTCCTGTCGCGCGCGATGAGCCGGTCGCGCGAGATCGCGCTGCGCGCCGCGCTCGGCGCAGGCCGGGCGCGCCTGGTCCGGCAGCTGCTGACGGAGAGCCTGCTCCTCGGGCTCGCCGGCGGCCTCCTGGGGCTTGCGCTCGCCGCCGCGGTCGTCCGCAGCGTCGCGTCGATCGCGCCGGTCACCGTTCCGCGCCTGAACAACGTCGGGATCGACGGGTCGGTGCTCGCGTTTGCGCTGGGTCTCTCAATCGTCACCGGCTTCGCGTTCGGTCTCGTGCCCGCCCTGCGCGGTTCCTCGTTCCGTCTGCGCGAGGCGCTGGCGTCCGACCCGCGCACGGGGACCGGCACGGGCTCGACCCGCATCCGCCAGTTGCTCGTCGTCGGCGATCTGGCGCTGGCGCTCGTCCTGCTGACCGGCGCGGGGCTGATGCTGCGCAGCGTCCAGGGGTTGATGGATGCCGATCCGGGCTTCAAGGCTGAAGGCGTGCTGACCGCACAGTTCTCGCTCGTCGGAAGCGCGTACGCCGAAGATCCCGCGGTCCTGGCGTTCCAGAATCGCGTGCTGGAGCAAGCGAGAGCACTTCCGGGTGTCACGGCCGCGGCGCTGGCCGGCCAGGTGCCGATGGGGAACAACTACGACACCTGGGGCTTTCACATCGAAGGACTGACGCATGCCAACCCGGCGGAGGATGCAGACGTTCAGCGCTACTCGATCACGCCCGACTACTTCCAGACCATGCAGATTCCGTTGCGCCGCGGCCGCCTGATTGCGGAATCCGACGCGACGGGAGCGTTGCCGGTGATGGTGGTGTCGGAGTCGGCCGCGAAGCTGTGGGGCGGCGCCGATGCGATTGGCCGCCGCGTTCGCATCGGCGGACCGACGTCTCCACTCCGCACGGTGGTCGGCGTCGTCGGCGACGTCCGCCACACGAATCTCGACGAGCGCGAATCGACCGGGATGTACATTCCACAGTCGCAGATCACCGACTCGTTCCTCGTGCTCGTGGTGAGGACCTCTGTTCGAGAGCCGGAGCGGCTGCTTCCGGAGATTCGGGGAATCCTCAGAGGTCTCGATCCTTCAGTGCCGGTCTACAACGTAGCCAGACTCGACGATTTGCTGGCCGGGTCGTTCGCCGACCGTCAGTTCGTCATGCGGCTGCTCGGCGGGTTCTCGCTGTTGGCCCTGCTGCTCGCCGCGGTGGGTCTGTACGGCGTCGTGTCCTACACGGTCGCGCAGCGCACGCGAGAAGTCGGCGTGCGGGTGGCGCTCGGCGCGCGTCCGGCCGATGTGCTGCGGCTCATCGTGCTTCGCGGGTTCGGGACCGTGGCGGTCGGGCTCGCGGCCGGCGTCGCGGCGGCATTCGCGCTCACACGGTTCCTCGACACGCTGCTCTTCGGCGTGCGCGCCTCGGACCCTGCCGCCCTCCTCACCGCGGTCGTCACGCTCGCGCTGGTGGCGGTCCTGGCGCACTGGATTCCCGCGAGGCGGGCGCTCCGGATCGATCCCGTCATCGCCCTCAGATCGGACTGATCCATGCGGACGCTCCTGGCCCGCGCACTGGCGATCTTCCGGGGACGCCGGCTCGATCACGACCTGGAAGACGAGGTGAGGTTTCACCTCGAGATGACGGCGGATGAGTTCAGGCGTCGTGGCCTGAACGCGGAGGATGCACGACTGGCGGCGCTTCGGCAGTTCGGAGGAGTGAGTCAGATGAAAGAGGCCTATCGGGATCAGCGCAGCCTTCCCATGCTCGAGACGTTCGCTCAGGATGCCCGCTACGCCATCCGGACGCTTCGTCGCGCTCCGGGTTTCACATTTGCGGCGCTGCTCACGCTCGCGCTCGGCATCGGCGCCAACACGGCCATCTTCAGCGTCGTCAACGCGGTGCTGCTGCGGCCGCTGCCGTACCACGAGCCCGAACGGCTCGTTCAACTCGTCCGCCGCCATGCGGGGTTCGAAGGCCAGGGCCAGACTGGCCGCCGCTTCATGTTCTTCAGAGATCACCTGCAGAACGTCGAAGCGATCGCCGCATGGCGCGGCACCACGGGTTTCAACATCGCAACCGACGATGGGGCGGAGTTCGTTCGCGCGATGCCCGTGTCGAAGGAGTTCTTCGACGTCTTCGCCATCAGGCCGGCGCTCGGCACGACCTTCACCGCCGAGCACGACGCGTCTGGTGGCCCCGACGCCACCGTGCTCAGCGACGCGCTCTGGCGGCGCCTCTTCAGTGCGAATCCTGCCGTGATCGGACAATCGCTCCTCGTCGGCGATAAATCGTTCGTCATCATCGGCGTGATGCCGGCTTCGCCGCTCACGATTCCGCCCGCCGATCTCTACGTGCCCCTTCGGCCGAGTACGACCGGACCGGGCGGCGGCTTCAACTACGGCGTGGCCGCGCGCCTGAGATCGGGTGTGTCACGGCAGCAGGCAGACGCCGAAGCCGCCGCGGCCTGGGCGGCGCTGCAGCGTGAATTTCCACAGACCATCCTGAGGAACGAGCTGCCGTCCGGCTTCTCGCCGCTGCAGTCGACGATGTCGAGCAGCGTGAAGCCGGCGCTGCTGACGATACTCGGTGCCGTGGGATTGCTGCTGTTGATTGCCTGTGCGAACGCGGCGAACCTCCTGCTCGCGCGCGCGTCGGGACGTGGACGCGAGATTGCCGTGCGGGCAGCGCTCGGCGCCGGCCGCGGCCGCATCATCCGCCAGCTGCTGACGGAGAGCGTCGTGCTCGCGGTTGCCGGCGCGGGCCTGGGCGTGCTGCTGGCCTACTTCGCAGTCCCCGGACTGCTCGCGCTGACGCCTCCGGGATTCACGGTCTACCAGGACGCGCGCATCGACGGCACCGTGCTCGCCGTGACGCTCACGGCGGCGGTCGTCACCGGCATCCTCTTCGGCCTCGCGCCAGCCATCGGCCTGTCCAGGTACGACCTCGTCGAGGCATTCAAGAGCGACAGCGGCCGCAGCACCGGGACGGTCCGATCCGCGTGGCTCCGCAGCACGCTCGTCGTCGGCGAGGTTGCGTTGTGCGTCATGCTGCTCGTCGGCGCCGGACTTCTGATTCAGACGTTCGTGCGCCTTCGCGCGGTCGATCCCGGGTTCGATCCTCAGGGCGTGCTGGTGGCCCGGATGTCGCTCCAGGGCGAGCGTTATGCGACGCCCGAAGCCATCAACCGGTTCTTCGACCAGGGGCTCGAGCGCCTTCGGCGCATTCCCGGCGTTCGCTCCGCCGCGATCGTCAACAACGTTCCCATCGATCGCGGGCTCAACCTGAACGTCGACATCCTGGACGGCCCGACGCTCATCGAGGATGCGCTGACCGATTGGCGCTATGCCAGCACGGATTACTTCAAGACGATCGGGATTCCGATCGTCGCCGGGCGCGGTTTCGAGGATCGCGATCGGGCCGGCGCGACGCCGGTGGCCGTCGTCAACGAGGAATTTGCCAGGCGCTTCTTCAAGGACACGGCGGCCCTGGGTCGCCACATCCGGATCTTCGACACGGACGGCGCGATCGAGATCGTCGGGATCGCTCGCAACGTCAGCGAGCAGGGCCTGAAAGCGCCCGGCGTGCCGGTGATGTACGTGCCGATCGCGCAGGCAAATCCAGCCGGCGTCCGCGCGTCGCACACCTACTTCCCGATGTGCTGGGTCGTCCGCGCGAGCGACACCGGGCCTGCGCTCGCCCGATCGATCCGCGACGAGATCCGGTCGCTCGATCCGCGGCAGCCGTTCTCGTCGTTCCGGACGATGGAGGACGTGAAGAGCGCGTCGCTGGGGGAGGAACGGCTGCAGATGACGCTGCTCGGCGTCGTTTGCCGGGATCGGCCTGCTGCTCGCCGCCGCCGGGATCTACGGGCTCGTTTCGTATTCGGTCGTCCAGCGAACGCGCGAGTTCGGGATCCGGATGGCGCTCGGCGCGACCGGCGGACGCCTCCTGCGGTCGGTCGTCTGGAACGGCGCGCTCCTGGCCATCATCGGCGCCGCACTCGGCCTGGCCGGTGCCGTCGGCGCCGCTCGCGTGCTGCAGGGATTCGTCTGGGGCATCAGCCCGCTCGATCCCGCGACGTACGTGATCGTCGCGGTGCTGCTGATCGTCGTTGCGGTATTGGCGAGCTTGATCCCGGCATTGCGCGCTGTACGGATGAATCCCGTTACCGCACTACGCGGATAGGTTCAGAGGTTCGACAGGGTTCACCCCGTGAACCGACACGCAGTACCATCGTTTGGTGCCGTCGTCGCTTCCAATCGATCCTTTCATTCCGGAGATCCTGGCACGCATCCGCGGCGCACGCGCGGCTGTGATTACGGCGGCGCCCGGGGCGGGGAAGACGACTCGCGTTCCGCCGGCGCTCGCGGCGGACGGTCCAGTCCTCGTGCTGCAGCCGCGTCGCATCGCGGCGCGGAGCCTTGCGCGGCGGATCGCCGACGAACAGGGCTGGACGATCGGCGGGGAAGTGGGCTGGCACGTGCGGTTCGAGCGGCAGTTCACGGCGCGCACGCGCGTGCTCCTGGCGACCGAAGGCATCCTGACCGCGCGCCTGCAGCGGGATCCGCTCCTCACGGGCTTCCGGACCGTGATCCTCGACGAGTTCCACGAGCGAAGCGTGCACGCGGATCTCGGAATCGCCCTGGCCCGTCAGGCCTGGCTCGCGCGATCGGATCTGCAGCTCGTGGTCATGTCGGCGACGATCGATGCGTCGAGCGTCGCCGCATACCTGAACGAGTGCCCCATCGTCTCGGTGCCCGGGAGCCCGCATCCGCTCGAGGTTCGGTACGCGCCGGGCTCGTCGATTCGTGAGGCGATCGACACCGTCGAAGGCCGCGAGGGTCAGATCCTCTGCTTCCTCCCGGGCGCGCCTGAAATCGCTCGCGCCCACCGCGAGCTCTCCGCAACTCACGGTCACCTGGACATCGTCGAGCTTCACGGGTCGCTGAGCGCGCCGGATCAGGACGCCGCGGTTGCACCGGTGTCGCGCAAACGCCTGATCCTGGCCACGAACATCGCAGAGACGTCGCTGACGGTGCCGGGCGTGACGACGGTCGTCGACTCGGGGCTGCACAAGGTCGCGAAGTACGACCCGGACCGGGGTGTGGACAGCCTCGAGACCGAGCGCATCTCGCGTGATGCCGCCGACCAGCGCGCCGGCCGCGCGGCGCGGCGGGGGCCCGGGATCGCCATCCGGCTGTGGCATCAGGCGGATCGCCTGCGGCCGCAGCGGGAACCGGACATCAGTCGCGTCGATTTATCGGGCCCCGTTCTCGAGGTCCTCGCGTGGGGAGGCGATCCACGATCGTTCGAGTGGTTCGAGCCGCCGGACCGCGAATCCCTGGATGCTGCACTCGAACTGCTGCAGCGTCTCGGAGCCATCGAGAACACGACGCTCACCGATCTCGGCCGCCGCATGCACGTGCTGCCCATCAGTCCGCGCCTGGCGGCGATCCTCGTGGCCGCCCAGGGCGCCCGTGAGGCGGCGCTCGCGTGCGCGCTGCTCTCGGAGCGCCACTACCAGTCCGCGCCGGGATCGACTCGTGCCACGACCACCAGCGACCTCCTGGCCGCGATAGAGCGCGAGCGGGAGTTGCCGCCGCACGTGATCCGGGTGGCCGACACGCTGCAGTCGATGACGGGCAGCAAGACCGGCCGTCGAATCAGCGACGCTGACTTCCGCCGCGCGCTGCTGGCGGGCTACCCCGATCGCGTCGGCCGGCGGCGCGCCCCCGGATCGCCGCGTGTGCTGCTGGCCTCGGGGCATGGCGCGGCGATGGGTCAGGAGAGCGGCGTCCGGGACGGCGAGTTCCTCGTGGCGCTCGATGTGACCGCAGGAAAACGCGGCGAAGGATCGGAGGCGCGGATTTGCATGGCGAGCCTCGTGGATCGTGAATGGCTGACGCCGACCGGTTCAGGTCTCGAACACTACCTGGACGAAGCGTCCGGTGTCGTTCGTGCAGTCTCGCGGGACTACTACGGCGCACTCGTGCTCACCGAACGGCCGCTCGCTCCGGATCCTTCCGAGGCCGCACGCCTGTTGTCCGAGGCATTTGCAGCACGCGATCTCCCGGATGCGGACCAGCAGTTGATCCGTCGTCTGCGGTTCGCGGGACTCGAGGCGGACGTCCGGCAGCTCGCGGCGCGCGCCGCAGCCGGATGCCGCGCGCTCGCGGAGGTCGATCTGCGCCGAGGCGTGGAACCTCACGCGCTGCAGCAGATGAATCGTCTTGCGCCGGAATCGATTTCTGTGCCGAGCGGACGGCACGCGCGACTCGAGTACCAGGAGGATGGCTCGGTGAGCGCGTCCGTCAAACTGCAGGAGCTGTTCGGCCTCGCCGATACGCCCCGCATCGGGAACCGTGGCGAGCCCGTCCTCCTCAACCTCCTGGCGCCCAACGGCCGTCCGGTGCAGGTGACGCGCGATCTGCGCAGCTTCTGGGAGCGAACCTATCCCGAGGTGCGCAAAGAACTTCGCGGCCGCTATCCAAAGCATCCCTGGCCGGAGGATCCCTGGTCGGCGAAACCCACGAGCCGCACGACGACGCGTGGGGTCAAATAAGAAAGGAGTTAGGAGTTAGGAGTTAGGAGTTGGGAGTTGGGAGCTAGGAGTTGGGAGCTGGGCGTGCGAATCGCAGCAGTTTTGTTCGGCGCGTCGCTGGCGATCGTCATCCCCGCCGACGCTCACGCGTGCGCGTGCGAACGGCGCGCGGCGGCGTGTGAGGGGTATTGGACGGCCTCCTCGGTGTTCGTCGGCCGCGTCGAATCGGTCGCGCGCGGGGGGAATTCCGTCAGCACCGATCGTGTCATCACCTTCCGCGTGCTCCACGCACTCAAGGGCGTGTCGGCTCGACAGGTCGAGATTCGCAGCCGGACCGGCGCCTGCGCCTATCCATTCAAACAGAGCCGCGAGTACTTCGTGTACGCCTATCGATCCGACGACGGCGCGTATCTGACGACGACGATCTGCTCGCGAACGTCGCCGATCGAAGACGCCGGGACAGATCTCGCTTACGCGAACGGGATGCCCGACGCCCCGCCGCTCGGACGCATTCAGGGACACGTCACGCTGACCGAGCGCGACCTTGCGGGACGACGCGTGCGCGACGAACCCATGCGCGATGTCGCGGTTGCTCTCGAGAAGGACGGCACCGTTCTGAACGCGGCAACCGACAGTGGCGGCACCTTCGCGTCCGATGGACTGTCTCCGGGGACCTATCAGGTGCGCCTCGTGCTGTCCGAGCGCTACTACGCGGACGTGCGACCCAGGGACGCGGTGCTCCTCGACGTGCGCGGGTGCGCCTCGGTCGACGTCACCGTGTACCACAACGGGCGCGTGACCGGCAGGGTCGTCGATGCGACTCGCCGGCCGATCGCCGGCCTGACGCTGGAGCTGGCGGCGTCAACGAACGCGAAACGATTCGGGAGCGAACGGCGCCGCACGATTACCGCGGCCGACGGCCGCTTCCAGTTCGCACGCGTCCCGGCTGGCCGGTTCGTCATCGGGGCGTTACCTGATCCCCCTGTCTTCTACCCGGGGGTACAGCCTCTGCCGTCGGCCACGCGTGTCACCGTCGGGGCCGGCGAGCTCGTCTCGCTGCCAGACTTCGTCATGCCCGCGGCGTCGCCGTATGTCGGCCTGACCGGAGTCGTGTTCGATGCCGACGGTGTTCCGGCGGAGCGTGCCCGTGTGTTCCTGATGGGCGTCGGGGAACGCGGCCAGATCCTCGCAGAGCCGGTACTGACCGATATGTCGGGCCGTTTCGCGCTGGCGGCGCCCGCTCATCGCGAGTACAAGGTGTTCGCCGAGCGGGAGCGGCCCGGCAATCCTGCCCGACGCGTCGAGTGGAGCGAACAGACGTCACTGACGGCAGAGGTACCCGTCAAGCCCTTGAGGTTGACGCTCCGCCGCCGATATTGACGATGAGGTCCGGCTGAAGCCGGACGCTACGTTTCTTAAACTTTGCGGCGGCATCCTCGGTCTAACGTCGCAGGCATGCGCATACTCCGCGGACTAGCGAGCCGGCTCCTCCCCTGCGGCTGCCTGGCCGGGGTCTACGAGACGTACGAGGGAGAGATTGTCAGCATCCTGGACGCTCGCTCCCCGACGTGTGCGGTTCCAGACCACGCGTCAGGGCACACCCTACCCACCGAGATGGTCGAGTCACCCCGGCGCCCCGAATCCAGTCCCGGCATACGGATAACGGCGATGTAGCTCCGGCGTTAGCCGGACCTGTTTCTCGTGGCCGGACTGCTCCGCCCTCATGCCACCTCGTCTGAAGATCGGAACCTGGAACGTCAACGGAATCAGGAAGCGACTGCCTCAGGTCGAAGAATGGATGGAGCGCGAGCGGCCCGACGTCGTGTGCCTTCAGGAGATCAAGGCGTCGCCCGACCAGATTCCGATGGTGCTCTGCGAGATGCAGGGCTACTGGTGTTACTGGCACGGTTCGAGCGGCTACTCGGGCGTCGGCCTGCACGTCAGCCGCGATCTCGCGCCGGAACGTCCGCTCTTCGAGCATCCGCCGTTCGACTACGAGAACCGCATCGTCACCGTGCGGCTTCCCGGCGTCGTCGTCGCCTCGGTGTACGTGCCCGAACGGCGGGAAGGATTTTCCGGCGAAGATGCAGTTCCTGGCCGCGCTCGAGCAATTCGTCGTCGGCGCACCGAAGCGATCCGCTGCCGCTCGTCGTCTGCGGGGATTTGAACATCGCGCGGACGGACATGGACGTGCACCCGAAGGAACGCAAGCCGCGCGCGATCGGCCAGCTTCCGGAAGAGCGCGAGCAGCTCGAGCGCATCATCGCGCAGGGCGCGCCGGAGGGTGAGGGCCTCGTCGATGTGGGACGCGCCCTCGATCCTGCTCAACGATCAGCTGTTCACCTGGTGGGCGCCGTGGCGCAACATGCGCCAGCGCAACATCGGCTGGCGGCTCGACTACGTCGCTCGCCAGCCGGCGGCTTTTCGACCGCGTCAAGAGCTGCACCGTCCAGCGCGACGTCGGTACCAGCGACCACGCACCTGTTTTGGTTGAGTTTGATAGTCCGACTTGACAAAACCCCCGGACTCTACTAAATAGTTAGTACTAATGCGGACCCCCCACCCGACCCTGACGCCTCAGGAGCTGGCCATCATGAAGGTGGTCTGGCGGCTCGACAAGGCGACGGTGCGCGACGTGTACGAAGCGCTGCGCGAGAAACGCGCGGTGGCCTACACGACCGTCATGACGATGATGAAGATCCTCGAGGACAAGGGGTACCTCAAGAAGACCCTCGTGGACAGGGCGAACGTCTATCGTCCGGCGCGGCCGCGACAGCAGGTCGTCGGTGCGATGGTTCGTGATTTCGTCGATCGCGTGTTCGACGGCGCGGCGGGCGGGCTCCTGTTGCACCTGGCCAGGGACGGCCGGGTCTCGAAGGAAGAGCGCGAGCGCATCCGCCGGATGATCGACGAGATGGAGGAGTGATGGACACCCACACGGTCGCGAATCTCATCGCGTGGAGCCTCCAGGTCGCGCTGCTGACGGTCGCGGGAGGCGTGCTCCTCCGCGCCCTCAGAGATCAGCGCTCCCGTGATTCGTCACGCATGCTGGCGCGCGCTGCTCGTCCTTTGCCTCGCGCTCCCGTTCGTGCAGCCGTGGAAGCCCACTACGGCCGTTCGCGGCGTTGCCAGGCGTCCAGCTCGAGCGAAGCGCTCCCATTGCCAGCGCGACCTCACAGCACAACCCGACTCCGATCGCGCCGCGTTCCGATCTGCTCTCGCGCGCGGGCCGCGGCATCGTGGCTGCCCGCACTGGGTTTCCTCATCGCCGCCGGCGCCGTGGCGCGGCTGGTCTGGCTCGCCGGGGCGCTCCTCCGCCTGCGGCGGCTTCGCCGGGCCGGTGTGCCAGCGGCGCCCGACGGCGATTACGAGGAGCTCGGCTCGCTGGTGCAGGCGGGCTCGGACGTTCGCTACGTCCGCACGCTCGGGCCAGCCAGTGACCTTCGGTGTCTTACGTCCTGTCGTGTTGCTGCCCGAGTCGTTCCGGTCGATGCCGCGGCGCATCCAGCGTGCGGTCCTCGCGCACGAGCTGTGGCACGTGCGGCGCCGCGACTGGGCCTGGGTCGTCATCGAAGAGCTCCTCCGCGCGGCATTCTGGTTCAACCCCGCGATGTCCTGGCTCATCTCTCGGGTGCAGGCGTCGCGCGAGGAAGTCGTCGACGAGCTGACGGTGCTCGTCACCAACGCACGCCGCAGTTACCTCGAGGCCCTGCTCACGTTCGCGGACGAGCCGACGCTGTTCCCGGCCGCGCCGTTCGCCCGACGCAGTCCGCATCTGTTTCAACGCATGACCCTCATTTCCTCGGAGGCCGTGATGTCGTCCAGAAGAATCGTCGCGACGTCTGCTACCCTGATCCTCCTCGTCCTGCTGACGGCCGCGTACGGGGCGTCGGCGTTCCCGCTGGAAGCCGCGGCCGTTGCGATCGACGACGCCGTCGTCAACGACACGCCGCCGAGCCCAGGCATTGCCCGCGCGACTGGCGAGATCGCGTTGCGATCCTCGGACTCCGTCACCGTCCAGTCTCAAGCGCCACGCGACCGGCGTCCTGGCGAGCCGGGACCGGAGACGGCGCGCGAAATCGAACTGAAGAGGAAGATCGAATCCGATCCTTCCGCCGGGGCCACGGTCTATTTCGATCTGGCCAAGCTCCAGGAGTCGCGCGGCGCCGTCGCCGAGGTCGAAAACACCTACCTCGCGCTTCGCCAGGCGCAGCCCACGAATCCGGCTGCGATGACGGCGCTGGCGGGTTTCTATATGCGCTGGGGGAAGTTCGACAAGGGTGTCGAGATCCTTCAGGACTACGCGGCCCAGGATCCGTCCGATGCCCAGCGCCATCAGATCGTCGCGACGTATTACTGGGAGAAAGCCTTCAAGGATCAGAGGCTGACGACGGCCGAGCGGCAGACCTATCTGCAGGCGGGAATCGCCGCGACCGATCGGGCTCTGGCAGCGAACCCGGACTACATGGAGGCATTGACCTACAAGAACATCCTGCTCCGCATGCAGGCGAACCTGGAGACCGACGGCGCGAGGCAGCAGGCACTGATCGCCGAGGCTGACGCGCTTCGCAGCCGCGCGCTCGAACTGAACAAGGCGCGTCAGGGCCAGCCGAGTGGCGTCGCCGTCGTGCCGGACGGGATGCCTGCGCCGCCGCCTCCGCCCCCACCGCCGCCGCCACCACCCGACTCCGTCGACGGGCTGCAGCCGGTCCGCGTTGGCGGCAACATCAAGCCCCCGGTCAAGACCAGGGACGTCCGTCCCATCTATCCGGAGGTGGCGCAGTCTGCCAAAGTCATGGGCGTCGTGATACTCGAGACGACGATCAACACCACGGGCCAGGTGAGTTTCGCGCGCGTCCTTCGGGGTCAGCCAATGCTGGATCAGGCCGCCCTCGACGCCGTCTATCAGTGGGAGTTCGTGCCGACGCTGCTCAACGGCGCGCCGGTGCCAGTCATCATGACCGTGACCGTGAACTTCACGTTGCAGTAGGAGCGGGCGTTCTCTCTTCCCACACGCGGCAGAGGTGCACGATCACCTCGACCGCCTTCTCCATGTCCTGCGCCGAGACCCACTCGAGCCGGGAGTGGAAGTTGTGTTCGCCGGCGAAGATGTTGGGCGTCGGGAGGCCCATGAAGGAGAGCCGGGCGCCGTCGGTCCCGCCACGGATGGGCTTCTCGACCGGCGTCAGCTCGGCGCGCCGGATGGCCTCGCGCGCGCATTCGACGACGTCGGCGTAGCCGTCGAGGATCTCGCGCATGTTGCGGTAGGACTCCTCGATCTTGAACTCGATCGTCGCCCCCGGGTGATCGGCAACGACGTCCCGGGCAAGCTGCTCGACCATGGCTTCCTTCTCTTCGAGGCCCGGCGTCGAGAAGTCACGGATCAACAGCTTGACCGAGGTTCGGTCGACCGACGCGTCCACGACGTACGGATGGACGTAGCCGTCGTAGCCGTCGGTTGTTTCCGGCGAGAGGCGATCCTTCGGCAGCCGGGCGATGAATTCGGCCGCGAGCTTGACGGCGTTGATCATCCGTCCCTTGGCATACCCGGGATGCGTGTTGAACCCCTTGAACGTGACCGTCATCGCGTCGGCTGAAAAGCTCTCCCACTCCATCTCGCCGGCACCGCCCCCATCCATCGTGTAGGCGCAGACGGCCCCGAACCGGCCGACGTCGAAGTGATTGGCGCCGCGGCCGATTTCTTCGTCGGGCGTGAAGGCAATGCGGATGGTTCCGTGCGGGATCTCCTTGTGCGTTATCAGGTACTCGGCGGCGGCGACGATTTCCGCGACGCCCGCCTTGTCGTCCGCGCCGAGCAGCGTCGTGCCGGACGCCGTGACGATGTCGTGGCCGATGTGCGCGGCGAGCGCCGCGTCGTCTGCAGGGCGGAGCACCGCGGTGGCATCGTCGGGCAGCACGATATCGCTGCCGTCGTACCGCTTGTGCACGATCGGACGCACGGCCAGTCCCGGCATCTCCGGGGACGTGTCGACGTGGGCGATGAATCCAATCACCGGCACATGGAGTTTCGTGGTCGTGGCCGGGATCGTCGCCATGACGTACCCGTGCTCGTCCATCGTCACGTCCTGGATGCCGATCTCGCGCAGCTCGTTGACCAGTTGGCGCATCAGCGCCAGCTGACCGGGCGTGCTGGGAATCGAGGACGAATTCTCGTCCGCCCGCGTATTGACGGTGACGTAGCGGAGGAAGCGGTCCAGTACGGTGGTCTTTACGCCATCCGCCGCGCCAGGTCGTGGACGTCCGACAGGTGCACTATGAGCAGGTCGCTGGCGCGGACGGCTTGGAGGAGGTTTTGGCATGGTGATGTCGAGGCGGCTTCGTACCTCACGGCCTCCATCTTCAACACGGACAGGCAGATTCGCAAGTACTCGACGACGGCGTGCAGCCCCTGGCCATAGTAAGCCATCCAGTTCCCGAAAAGGCGTGCCGCAAGATAGGCCCGGACCAAAGGATCGTACTCCGGCCACCAGCGTGACACGATCGGCCAACGACTCGCGAAGTCCGCGACGAGCGCGGGAACAGCAAGGCCCGCGGGGACCGACATCAACATGAGCTGGACGCGTCGGACATCTTCTGATGGATCCTCGGCGTCGCGATGAGCGCGCGTCTGGTCGAACGCACGTTCGACGGCATTCCGCAACGGCGCCCCTCCGGGCCTCCACGACTGGCTCGCCGTGGTTGCAGCGGCGATGGTCGACAGAGCCTCTTCCGCCGTGCGGTCGCCCTGCGCAAGAACAGCCAGTGCTCGACGCTCCCACGCGTCGCACCCCTCATCATCTGTCAGCAGCCCGGGCCTGAGGAGCGGCGGCAGCACGTTTCTCGCATCCAGACCCTCGAGGTCGCCATCCAGCGCCAGCCCGGTCGGAGCCGGGACCACCCGAAGATCGCCCTGCGACATCAGCAGGTCCGCGGCGGTCGGGCAGAAGTGCGACAGCGAGATCTGCGTGCCGTGCCGGGTCCGCCGGACGACGCGCGGGAACTGACGGCAGGCCGTCGGGAGAAGCTGTGGACCGAGCTCGCGATGGACCGCGCAGAGGCCACCGCGTTCGGCTTCGTAGAACACGCACGCGCCGTTCGATCGGACAGCGAGAATCGCCGCAGCGCCGTCGGGGAGGGCACCATCGCTGACGAAGAGAGGCGCTTCAACCGGCCCGCGATCGAAGTGAATCGCCAGCTTCTGGAACGTCGGCTCTTCGACCGGAATCGCCCATCCTGCCGTACAGCAGGCGCCCCGGTGACGGCAGCCGTAGTCCGCGTGCACGCTCAGGCACTCGGCTTCGTGTTCCATTTTGCAGCATTCAGATTACAGAAGTCGCGGGGCGATCAGCGGAAGATTCGTGAAACCTCGTGAAAGTAAAGAGTTTGGCTTCGGCCCCGTACTTGCTCATCGAAAGAGCCTTTTCTAATGTCCGACAGTGAATACTTTGGCCCCAGGCTTCGCGCCGAGCGCGAACGCCGGGGTATCTCCATAGACACCATCGCGTCCGTCACCAAGGTCGGCGGAGACCTCTGGGACGGATTGGAGCGTAACGACTTCTCGCGCTGGCCGTCGGGGATCTTCGCCCGCGCGTTCGTCCGCGACTACGCGCGCGCCATTGGTCTCGACGCCGACGAGGTCGTCGACGAATTCTGCCGTCTGTTTCCCGTCGGCGATCGGCGCAGCAGCCGGTTGATTCAGGCGCAGGCGCAGCTGATCGGTCACAGCCTGGCGTACGCCGAGCCGGGCGCCGTGCCCCTGGAAGGCGATCGGCGCGCGGTGCCTCAGTACGTGATCGACGAAACCCGGGCTTCGCGCGCGAAGCTCATCTCGCGCATCGTCGGCACGGCGGTCGATTCCATCTGCACGCTCGGCCTCGCCGGCGGCATCGCGCACCTCATGGAAATCAACTTCTGGGCAATCGCCGGTGTCGTCACCGTGATGTACTACACCGTCATGACCGTCGCCATGGGCACCTCTCCGGGAATCCGGATCGCCGAGGCGCTCAGGCAGCGTCTACCCGCGCTGTTCGAGTTGACGGATCGACGTCGGGCGCACGCATAGTACGCGCCCGCACGTCCCCCTTCCGCTCGGACCAAGTGACGCGGGTCGGTGTCTAATCTGAGTAACGCCGGGACCTGCGGCCCGGCCGAGCGCATGGCGCATCGACGTCACAGCTCCAACAGCCCTTCTGCCTCGACGGCAGGCCAACCATGACAATTTCATGTCGCCGCTGCTTGCTTCTGCTCGTAGTGTCTCTTGTCACCGTTGGTCCCGGCGCGTGGGCCGCAGGGAGGGACCAGGCGGGTGTGCCGCCCCGGGCGCTGACGATCGTCAGCGCCGGACCGGAAGACGAAGTGGCGAGCCTCGCCGAGGCCAACGAGATCCGCGTCGTGTTCTCGGAGCCGATGGTGACGCTCGGCCGGATCCCCGCGGTGGTCCAGGCGCCGTTCTTCGAGGATCACGCCGGCCATCGCCGGCACGTTCCGGTGGTCCGGAACGACGATCCTGATCTTCACGCCCGATCCAAAGAAGCCGCTGCCGTTCGCGACGAGCTATCACCGTCACGATCGATACGACCGCAACGGCAGTCAGCGGCCGAAAGCTGGCCGAAGCCGTACACCTTCAGCTTCACGACACCGACGGTGAGGCTGCTGCAGAACGCAGACTGGTACCGGCGCAACGGACGATTCGATCAGCCGATCGTCGTGCTGCTGCGCTTCAACCAGCCTGTCCGGCCGGCCAACGTGCTCGCGCATCTGCGCGCGCGGTTCGAGCCACATGAGTGGGAAGCTGCCCGGCCTCGAGGCCGACGCGCAGAACCGCCTGAAGTCGATCGCTCCCGCGGCGCTCGAACAGTTCTCCGCCAAGGTCGCGGCAACGAACGCCGCCGCCGCGTCGAACGCCGCCGGTCTCGCTGCGCCTGACGAACGACTGGGACAAGAAGCAATTCCCGCCGTCGCCCGATCTCGTGGTCTTCGAGACGACGACGCGGATACCGCCGGAGAGCTGGGTGAAGCTGCGAGCTCGACAGCAAGCTGCCGTCGCCCGCCGGGCCCGCGACGCCCGCGTCCGCGCAGGACTACACGATGAAGGCCGAGCCGGCGTTCTTCGTCCAGGGGTTCGCTGTGCACCGAAGGCTGCGATCCCGACGGCCGGAATCCGGTCAGGATGCGCACGCGCGTCGAAGTGGCGACTTTCGGCAAGGCGATGCGCGTGTCGAGCGTCACGGGGTCCGGAACGACGGACGTTGCGAGGCCCGCACAACAACCGTCGACCGGGCGGATGCGCGACGACGGCGCATGGCTGACGCTCGAGGATGCCGGCTTCAACGCGCAGCCGCCGGCCAGCCGCTACGCCGTCACCCTCGACGCCGCGCTCACGTCGGTCGACGGCCAGACGCTCGGCTACACGTGGGCCAGCGAGGTCGACAACTGGCATCGCAGCGCGTTCACGAGCTTCGGCGACGGCCACGGCGTGTGGGAGACGAGCGGCGGATCGACTGCTGCCGTTCTACGCGCGCAACTTCCGGAACGTCACGCAGTGGGCCGCTCCGGTCGACGCCCGACGAGCTGATGCCGACGCTCGCGGTCGCTGACAGCCACGCTTCAGCAAGGCGCCTTCCGTCGCCGGCGTCGAGCGCAAGCTCGGCGTGACACCCGACCGCATCCAGTCGCACGGCCTCGACCTGTCGAAGGCGCTCGGACCGAAGGGCACCGGCCTGTGTGGACGGCGGTCGAGAACGGCAAGCCGATCGACAACGCGCCCGTCGACGCGACGCGAGCCGCGTGCGCGCGTCGGTCGTCCAGGTCACCAACCTCGGCATCACCGTCAAGGACAGCCCGCAGAACACGCTGGTCTTCGTCACGCGGCTCGACACCGGGGCGCCGGTCGCCGGCGCGAAAGTGTCGATCATCGCGGACGGACAACAGCATGTTCTGGACCGGGCACGACCGGAGCGCGCGACGGCGTCGCGCATCGGCCGCCGAGACACGCCTGCTCGCGAGACCAGAGCCAGACTGGTGGCGAGTTCGCGCTTCATCGTGACGGCCGAGAAGGACGGCGACATCGCCTACGTCGGCAGCGACTGGAACGAAGGCATCCAGCCGTGGGAGTTCGGCGTGCCAGTTCAACCTGCGACGAGGCCGAGCCGCTGCTGCGCGGCACCGTGTTCAGCGATCGCGGCGTCTACCGGCTCGGCGAGGAGGTGCACTTCAAGGCGATCCTCCGCAGCAACACGCCCGAGCGGCATTCGCCTGCTGCCCGACGGGCACGCGTGCTCTACGTCGTCGCTGCGCGACAGCCACAATCGAGTCGTCGACGAGCGCACGGTGACGGTCAACGCCTGGAGCAGCGCCGAGTGGACGCTGACGCTGCCCGCGGACGGCGCGCTCGGCAACTACAGCGTCCGCGCCGTGCTCGAGGGCGACCGGCCGAAGGCCAAGGCACCGGAGCGATCTCGATCCCGGCGCGACGCCCGGGCACGCCGCGCAGACGATGACGTGCCGTGCCAGAAGACGGTGCACGGCTCGTTCCTGGTCGCCGCGTATCGCCGTCCGGACTTCCGCGTCGACGTGACGCTGACCGGCCGACCGCCGCTCGCCGGCGATCCGCTGAAGGGCGTCGTGACCGCGCGCTACCTGTTCGGCGCGCCGATGGGCACGCGGCCGGTGAAGTGGACGCTGACGCGATCGCCGGTCGACGACGCGCCCGCCGCCGTCCGCGACGAAGTTCCCCGACGGATCGCTGGATGTTCGTCGGCTGGCGGGAACGACCGGACATGCGTCTGCGGCAACGTGGCAGCCAGGACGAGGCGCGACGCTGACGACAAACGGGCGAGCTGTCGCTCGTCGCTCGAGACCGACGCCGACGAGCGCCGGCATGCCGTACACCTACACGCTCGAGGGCGACGTCGAGGACGTGTCGCGGCAGCACATCGCCAACCGCGCGAGTCGTCGTGGTCCATCCGGCGCCCTGGTACATCGGCATCCGCCGGCCGCCGTACTTCGTCGAGCAGAAGACCGGCCTGAAGACCGAGGTCGTGACCGTCGCTCCCGACGGCCAGGTCGTCGCCGGCGTGCCGGTCGACGTCACGCTGACGCAGGTCCAGTGGACACAGCGTCCGCCGCGCGGAAGGCAACGGCTTCTACACGTGGGACACGCGAGCGCAAGGAGGTCCCGGCCGGCTCGTGGACGGTGACGACCGCGCGCCGAGCCCGTGCCGCTCGACGTCCCGCTGCCGACCGGCGGCTACTTCGTGCTCGAGGCGACGGCGCACGACGGCACGCCGGCCGCTATCGCGGTGACGCGGACGTCGTTCTACGCGCTCGGCGACGGCTACACCGCGTGGGCGCGCTACGACCACAACCGCATCGACCTCGTCCCCGAGCGCACGACCTACAAGCCGGGCGACACCGCGCGCATCATGATCCAGTCGCCGTGGGAGCAGGCGACCGCGCTCGTGACGACCGAGCGCGAAGGCATCCGCACGCATCGCCAGTTCGCGCTGACGTCGACGCAGCAGTCGATCTCCGTTCCGATCACCGAGAGCGACATCCCGAACGTCTTCGTGTCGGTGCTGCTCGTCAAGGGCCGCACGACAGCGCCGCCGTCGACGTCGACGGCTGGAGCGCACGGACCATCGGCGGCGACGCAACGACGCCAGCGATCCCGGCAAGCCGTCGTTCCGGCTCGGCTACGTCGAGCTGAAGGTCGAGGACGCGTCGAAGCGGCTGACGGTCGCCGTGCGCGCGAACAAGGAAGAGTACCGGCCGGCGAACGCCGCCACGGTGACGCTCGACGTGAAGGATGCGGCAGGGCCGCGGCGCGCGCCAGCGAGGTGACGCTCTGGGCCGTCGACTACGGCGTGCTGTCGCTGACGGCGTACCGGACGCCGGACGTTCTCGGCTCGGTCTACGTCCACAAGGCGCTGCAGGTGCTGAACGCCGACAACCGCCAGCGGATCATCAGCCGCCGCGTGCTGACGCCGAAGGGCGAGACCGACGGCGGCGGCGGCGGGCGAGCGGACGCCGGCCGCGACCGATGCGCAAGGACTTCCGCGTGCTCGCGTTCTGGCTCGGCTCGGTCACGACCGACGCGAACGGCCGCGGCCGACGGTCGACGTGAAGCTGCCCGAGTCGCTGACGACCTACCGCATCATGGCGGTCGCCGGCGGACCGCAGCTCGCGCTTCGGGTCGGGCGACACCGAGGTCCGCATCAACAAGCCGCTGACGCTGAAGCCGACGTTCCCGCGCTTCCTGGCGCGTCGGCGACAAGGCGTACGTTCGGCGCCGTCGTGACGAGCCAGCTGAAGGCGGCGGAGTCCGCGATCGTGACGATCAAGAGCCTCGATCCGGACGTCCTGCACGTTCACCGGCGCGGCGGAGCAGACCGTGCACGATCGGCGCCGGCGGATCGGTCGAGGTCCGCTTCGACGCCGCCGGGCGAGCGATCGGCCGCGCGCGCGTGCAGATGACGGTCAAGGTCGGCGACGAGACCGACGCCTTCGAGGACGTCATCCCGGTCGAGGTGCTCGCCTCGCCGGAAACCGTGGCGGCCTACGGCGAGGCGGCCGAAGGCGAACGCCACCGCCACCGAGACGCTGACGATTCCGGCGGGCGTCGTGCCGGGCTTCGGCGGCCTGCACGTCGAGCTGTCGTCGACGGCGCTGGTCGGCCTCGGCGAAGGCGCGCGCTATCTCGTCGAGTATCCGTACGGCTGCGCCGAGCAGCGGGGATCGCGCGCGCTGGCGCTGCTGCTCGCGGCCGATCTCGGCGACGCGTTCTCGCTGCCCGGCATCGACACCGCGCAAGATGCGCCCGGCCGTGCAGCAGACGCTGCAAGGAGCTCGAGCGGTTCCAGTGCGCGAACGGCGGCTTCGCCTACTGGCCGGGCGCAGTGCCCGTGGCACGTCGCCGTACCTCACGGGCTACCTGCTGCACGTCTTCAAGACGGCCGTCGGACCTGAAGTACGCCGTCGACCGCGGCGATGCGCGACCGCGCGCTACGCTACCTCGAGCAGCGAGCTGGCGGAGACGCCGCCGGCGAACGAGGGCTGGTGGCCCTCCTACACCGCGTGGCAGGCGTTCGCGGTGAAGGTGCTCGTCGAGGGCGGCCGCAACCAGGACTCGAACATCACGCGGCTCTACGGCTATCGCGATCGGATGCCGGTGTTCGCGCTCGCGTATCTGCACGACGCGCTGGTGCGCGAACGGCGAGCGCAGTCGGCGATCCCGCGCGCTCGCCGATCTGCGGCGCCGCATGTCGAACGCGATCCTGCCCGAGGCCGGCAGCGCGCACGTCGAGGAGCTGAGCGATCCGTACCTGCTCTGGTTCTGGAACTCGAACGTGCGCTCGACGGCGATCGTGCTGAACTCGCTCGTCCGGGCGGACGCGGACGGACGCGCCGATCCGGCACGATCGTGCGCTGGCTGATGGCCGCCGCGCGAAGGACGGCCGCTGGGGCAACACGCAGGAGAACGCGCTACGCGATGGAGGCGCTCGTCGCCTACTACCGCAAGTACGAGAGCGACGGTGCCGGACTTCACGCGCGGTCGTGACGCTCGGCGCGGACGAGCTCGCGCGCGAGCAGTTCCAGGGCCGCTCCACGGAGGCGACCGTGCAAGGACGTGCCGATGGCGCAGGTGCTCGCGCGGGCGCCGCCCGGCACCACGCAGCCGCTGACGTTCACGCGCGAGGGCACCGGCACGCTCTTCTACACGGCGCGCCTGCGCTACGCCGCCGATCGCGCTGTTCCAGGACGGGCTCGACACCGGCATCCGCATCGAGCGCTCCTACGCGCCGTACGTCGAGACGGGCACACGGCCCGCGGCGACGACGCTACAAGGCCGGCGATCTCGTCCGCGTGACGCTGACGTTCCACCTGACGAAGGAGCGCCGCTTCGTCGCGGTCACCGATCCGCTGCCGGCCGGCTTCGAGCCGGTCGAGTCGTGGTTCGCGACGACCGCCGCGGCGCTCTGACCACGAGCAGGACGATCAGGCTCGAGACCGGCGACAGACTGGATTCGCGTGGTGGCAGCGCGGCGGCTTCGATCACGTCGAGCGCCACGACGATCGCGTCCAGCTCTTCGCCACGCGGCTCAGCGAAGGCCGCCACGAGTTCACCTACATCGTCCGCGCGACGACCGCCGGGACGTTCCGGACGGCGCCGGCGCGCGCGGAGGAGATGTACGAGCCGGAGGTGTTCGGCCGGACGGCGACGGCGGTCGATCGAAGTGCGGCGAGTAGAGTGCCACGGGCTCGCTTCGAGGCGTCCGGCTGTCGCGTCGCACTGAAGTCGCCGCGCGTCTTGCGTGCTCGCGGTCGCCGCGCTGGTCGCGCTCGGTGCTCTGGATCCGCGCTGTCGGTCCCGCTCGTCCGCCGACCTGCTCGACCTGCTCCGACACGCCGTCGACGGTCGTCGTCGATCGGCACGGGCGTGCCGCTGTACGAAGCGCTGTCCGGCGACGGCGACGCGCACCGTCAGGCTCGAGGCGGCGCACCTGCCGCCGGTGCTCGTGGCGGCGACGATCGCGGCCGAGGATCGGCGCTTCTGGTCGCATCCGGGCGTCGATCCGTGCTCGCGATCCTGCGCGCCGTCCGGCACAACCTGATGCGAGCGGCAGGTCGTCGAAGGCGGCTCGACGATCACGCAGCAGGTCGCCAAGCTGCTGCTCAACCGCCGCAGCGCCGGACGCGGTCGCGCGGCTTGCGCGCGAAGGTTCGCGAGGCGGTGCTGGCGCTGCGGCTCGAGCATCGCTTCGCCAAGCGCGAGATCCTCGCGCTGTATCTGAACCTCGCCGCCTACGGCAACCAGATCGTCGGCGCCGAGCGCGCCAGCCGCGCGTACTTCGGCGACGGACGCGTCGATGCTCACGCCGGCGCAGGCGGCGTTCCTCGCCGGCCTGCCGCAGCGCCCGTCGGGCTTCAACCCGCACCGCAACCGTACGGCCGCAGTCGCGCGGCAGCGACGCGTGCTGCGGCGCATGGCGGCGGCCGGCGCGCTGACGCGCCGAGCAGGCGCGCGAGGCGCGCGACGAGCGGCTGACCTTCGCGCGCGGACACGACGCCGTTCCTCGCGCCGCACTTCGTCGAGATGGTGCTGCGCGCCGCCGGGCGATCGCGCCCGGCGCGGATCGAGACGACGCTCGACGCCGAGCTGCAGCGCGACGTCGCCGGCATCATCCGCAGCCATCGGCGCGCTGCTGCGAACGGCACGGCGCGGCCAACGTCGCCGTCGTCGTGCTCGACAACGCGCGCGGCGAGTGGCTCGCGTGGGAGGGATCGGGCGACTACTTCGACGCCGCACACGGCGGCACGATCAACGGCGCCGCTCACGCCGCGGCAGCCGGGCTCGGCGCTGAAGCCGTTCACCTACGCGCTCGCGTTCGAGGACGGCTTCACGCCGGCGACCGTGCTGGCCGACATCCCGTCGCACTTTCCGACGGCCGAGCCGGGCGTGCTCTACAGCCCGCGCAACTACGACGGCCGCTATCGCGGCCCGCTGCTCGCGCGGCGCGCGCTGGCCGGATCCGAGAACGTGCCGGCCGTGGCGCTCGCGTCCGAGCTCGGCGTGCCGGCGCTGCTGCGGTTCCTGCACGCGCGCCGGCTTCACGACGTTCGATCGGAACGCCGTCGTACTACGGGCTCGGCCTCACGCTCGGCAACGCCGAGGTGCGGCTCGACGAGCTCGTCGCCGCGTACGCGGCGTTCGCGCGCGGCGGCGACTGGATCGAGCCCACGTGGCGGCTGCCGCGTGAAGACGGCGCGGCGGCAGAGCGAGCCGCTCGTGTCGCCGCGGACGGCGTTCTGGATCACCGACATCCTGTCCGACGCCGACGCGCGCGAGTACATCTTCGGCCGCGGCGGCAGCCTCGAGTTCCCGTTCCCGGTCGCGGTGAAGACCGGCACGTCGCAGGCGTACCACGACAACTGGACGATCGGCTACACGCGCGACGTCACGGTCGGCGTCTGGGTCGGCAACTTCGATCGCACGCCGCTGCGCGATCTCGACCGGCGTCACCGGCGCCGGGCCGATCTTCCACGCCGTCATGCTCGCGGCGACCCGTCGCGTCCGTGGATCGCACGGCGCGATCGAGGGTCAGCCGCCGGTCGCACGCCCGGCGGGTCTCGCCGAGCGCGAGATCTGCGCGCTCTCGGGGATGCCCGCCAATCGCTGGTGCCCGGCGCGTCAGCGCGAGTGGCTCGCCGCGGGCGATCGATGCACGCCGTGCAGCTGGCATCATCTGAGCGACGAGGGCCTGCTCGTCGTGTGGCCGCCGGAGTACCGTCAGTGGGCGCGGCAGAACGGGCTACTTGGTGACATGCGGGCCGTCGTGGCTACCGCATCGCCGCAGGTTCCAGTCGAGGAGAACACGCCGGCACCTGCGAAGCGTCCGCTGGAGATCGTCAGCCCGCCGTCAGGCGCCGTCTACCTCATCGACCCGACGCTGCGCCGCGAGTTCCAGACGGTGCCGTTGCGCGTCGTCACGCCCCGCCCCGGGCAGATCGAATGGCGAATCAACGACCGCCCGCTCGGGACGTCATCGTCGGAATCGCCGGTGATGTGGTCGCTGACGCCGGGTACCCATCGGATCACGGTCCGCACCGCCGCCGGTGTCGTGGCCGAGAGCACCATCGTCGTCCGATAGGGAGTCTCGCGGAGGGAGCGGAGGTCGCAGAGTTCTTAGCGCAGCGTTCGCAGAGGGCAGAGGACGCGCGGAGGGCTCACCAACAATTACGTTCTCCGCGCCTGCGGCGCGGCAGGTCGCGGCCATCAGTTGCAACTACGGTGAACCTCTGCGCCCTCTGCCTTCCGCGGTCTCTGCGTTGGATCCCGGCGCGCTCCGCTCCCCCCGCGCTCACTCATCCGGGAAGCGATTCACCCCTCCTGTAAAGACCTTCTTTCATCGAGGACGCTCCGAAGTTGAGCAGTAATCCGACGCGGGAGTCGGCCAGCCGCAAGTACGTTCATCAGTTGACGGAGGTGAATGTCTGCGATGGACCCCAGCGCCTTGACCTCGACCAGGACGCAGCCCTCCACGACGACGTCGATCCGGTACGCACAGTCGAGCCGGACCTCCTTGTAGGTCAACGGAATCGCGCGTTCGCGTTCGAGCCGCATGCCGGCGCCCGTCAACTCGTAGACTAGGCACGTCAGGTAGGCCGCTTCGAGCAGCCCGGGACCGAGCGTTCGGTGAATTTCGATCGCTGCCTCGATGATTCGCCCTGTGACTTCATTGAGGAACGCGGCGGTCGGTTGCGGCTTCATGCCGAGCAGAGGACTGCATCGATCGCTCCAGCCCAAGCCTGCCTGCAATCTGTGGTCCCTCGTGGGAAGAGTTGAAAAACGTGCGACGTGTTCGAGGGCGGGTAGAGTGCAGAATCTGCATCGAAGCCACCGCTGAGGGGGCGTCCTCAGCCCCCTCCGCGGCCCTCACCTCTCGGGCGCCGCGCCATTCGGACCCGCGCCTCGATCCAGCCCGCGCTCCAGCCAGCGTGCCAGATACAACGCGCGAGATCGGCCGACGATCGAATCTTCAGCGCGCGCCAGCCGAGATGACGGATGAGCGCGGTCGTCGTCGACAGCACCGTGCCGTCGGCACTCGCGTCCGGGTGGTATCGCTGCCGCACGTACGCACCGCTTTCAGCCCAGGCGCGCGCCTGCTGGAAGACCGCAGGCACGGTGGTCTTCATCCTGACGTGCATGACCGCGTCCGGAACGAACATCAGCGGACTGCCGGCAAGCTGCACGCGAATGCAGTAGTCGCTGTCCTCCTGGCCGGCCCCGGCGCGCAGGCTTTCATCGAACCCGCCCACGGCGCCGTGAATCGCCTTGCGGATACCGAGTCCGCCGGCGCCCGCGTAGGCCAGCGTCGGATGGCAGAAACCGGTGCCGGGGCCGTCGGTCTGCCCTCCGCCATCACGCGCGGCGACCAGCCATGAGTGATTCAGCCGCGCGTAGTCATACCGGCACGCGACGAAGGCGTTGCTCTCCAGCGCGCGACCCATCGCCTGCAGATAGGACGCCCCCATCTCGTCGTCGGCGTCGCAGAAGAGCAGAAGGGCTCCGATTGACGCGGCGGCGCCGGCATTCCGCGCGTACGCGGCCCCGCGGCGCTCGCTGGCGTCGATCACGCGAAGGGCAGGTAAGGTCTTCTCGAACGACCGTGCAAGCGCGACCGTGCCGTCCCGCGACCCGTTGTCCGCGACGATCAGTTCCCACGGCCAGTCACACTGCTGCCTGGCGACGGCGCGCAACTGATCGCCAAGCAGCGACTCACAGTTGCGGCACGGGATGATGACGCTGATCCGCGGCGGCATCGGGCTGCGCGATCATACGATGAGCGGGGAACGGTGCCAGGTGCACCGTTCAGAGTGCACCGTGCGGTGCTGTCCAGGTGCTGAGCGTGCTGCCCGCGAGCGGACGCACCTGCACCATGCACAGCAACGCACCTTGCACGGTGCCAGCACGCACATTCGTGCAAGGTGCACCGTTCAGAGTGCACCGTGCGGTGCTGTGCAGGTGCTGAGCGTGCGGCCCGCCAACGGACTGCACCTGCACCATGCACAGCACCGCACCTTGCACGGTGCACCGTGCACCTGCACCGTTCACGATCCCTGATAGCATTGCCGGCCTGGGAGAGTCGACATGCGCATGACGAAGATGCTGGCAGCCACGGTACTTGTGAGCGTCGTATGGACCGCCGACCACGCGACCACGCAAACGCAGGCGACGGTGTTCGTCGGCGTCAACGTGGTCCCGATGGACAAGGAGACGGTCCTCAAGGATCAGACGGTCGTCGTCCAGGATGGGCGCATCGCTGCGATGGGGCCATCGAAGCAGACTCAAGCTCCCGCCGGCGCAGTTCGCGTCGAGGGCCAGGGCAAGTTCCTGATGCCGGCGCTCGCCGAGATGCACGCGCATATTCCTGGCGGCCAGGCACCCGATTCCGCCGTGGAGAGAACCCTCTTCCTGTATGCCGCGAACGGAATCGGCACCATCCGCGGCATGCTCGGCGATCCACGTCATCTCGTGTATCGCGATCGCGTCGCGAAAGGCGAGCTCGTCAGCCCGCGAATTTACACGTCCGGGCCGTCATTCAACGGCAACACGGCGCCGACCGTCGACGTCGCCGTCGCGTCGGTGATTGCCCAGAAGAAGGCTGGGTACGACTTGCTCAAAATCCACCCGGGCGTGACGCGGCAGGTCTTCGACGCGCTTGCGGCTAAAGCGCACGAGCTCTCGATTCCATTTGCCGGCCACGTGCCGCTCGACGTCGGACTGCATCGCGCGCTCGAAGCGAAGTACCGCAGCATCGATCATCTCGACGGCTACGTCGAGGCGCTCGCGAAGAACCCGTCCACGTCGCAGTTCTTCGGCGTCAATCTGATGGCGGAGATCGACGAGACGAAGATTCCGGCGCTGGTCGCGGCGACCAAGGCGGCCGGCACCTGGCAGGTTCCGACGCAGGTCTTGATGGACAACTTGATGAGCGATGAAGCTCCCGAACGGCTGGTCGAACGGCCCGAGATGAAGTACGTCGCGCCGCAGGAGCAGATCAAGAAGTGGGTCGCGCAGAAGGAGAACTTTCTCAAGCAGATCACGGCAGCCGACCGGCAGACATTCCTGACGCTCCGCCGCAGGCTCATCAAGACTCTGTTCGACGCGGGCGTACCGTTCGGCCTGGGCTCTGACGCGCCACAAGTGTGGAACGTCCCGGGCTTCTCAGCTCATCGCGAGCTGTCATCGCTCGTGACCGCAGGCCTCACGCCCTATCAGGCGCTGCGCACCGGCACGGTGAACGTCGGCGAGTACTTCGGTACCCAGTCCACGACCGGAGTCGTCGGCACTGGTCGCAGGGCCGACCTCCTGTTGCTCGACGCCAATCCGCTTCAGGACATCACGAACAGCACGAAGATCGCCGGCGTCATGCTCAACGGCCGCTGGCTGTCCCGAGCCGAGCTGGACAAGCGGCTGGCGGACGGCAGCTAGTGAACATCAACGGTGCAGGTGCAGGGTTCACCGTGCACGGTGCCGTGCGGTGCAGGTGCTCGCAACAGTTGCGGGCGCAGCTTTCGCAGTATCGAGGCGCACCCTGCACCTGCACCGCACCGCACCGCACCGTGCACGGTGCACCGTGCACCTTGCACCGTTCACGATCGCCTAGCGAAGCTGCAACGCTCGCGTCAGTTCCAGCCCGGCCGCCTTGCGCGCGGGCACCAGGCTGGCCAGGAGCGCGACGGCGGCGAGCGTCAGGATCACGACGGCGAACGTCGCGGGATCGACGACGCTGACGCGGAACAGCTGCTGTGAGAGGACGCGCGTCAGCATCGCGGACATCGCGATGCCTGCCGCGATGCCGATGCCAATTGGCCAGGCCGCCTGACGAACCACGAGACGCACGACATCGCCACGGGTCGCGCCGAGCGCCATCCGGACGCCGATCTCCTGGCTGCGCCGCGTCACGAAGTAGGCGATCACTCCGTAAACGCCGACGGCCGCGAGAATCAGCCCGATGACGCCGAGCAGCGTCAGGAGCAGCGTGTTGAACTGCGCGGACGCCAGGGAATCGCTGACCCGTCCGTTCATGCTGCGGACGTTGAACAGCGGCACGCCCGGCGCGATCTCGCCGACTGCCGTGCGAAGCGGGTTGCTCATGGCCTGCGGATCCAGCTTCGTCCTGACCACCACGTACATCGTCCGCTGCACCCAGTCCCACGCGACGGCGGGCACCTGATCGATCGGGATATAGAACTCCGGCGACGGCGCCTCGGCAGGACCTCGCCATCGGACGTCACCCGCGACTCCGACGACGGTCTTGTAGTCGGGCCCCTTGCCGTCCGGCCCGGGCTCGCAGCAGGCGATGCGCTTGCCGATCGGATCCTGCCCCGGGAACGCGGCCCTCGCGAGCGACTCGCTGATGACCATGACCTTGAGCCCGCCCCAACGGTCCGCGTCGTTCAGCGCGCGTCCCTTCACGATCGGGATCCGCATCGTCTCGAAGTAGCCTGGCGTGACCATTCGCAGACGCGAGCTGATGATGTTCTTGATGTCGAACGTCATGCCTTCGGGGATCAGGCCGTTGCCGTCGCCGCCTGGCGCCATCGGCACCTGCGACGAGATTGCCGCGCGATCTGCCCCGGCGATGCCCGAGGCCGACTGCGCGATGCGGTCGAGCGTGTGCACGACCTTGGTGCGATCGGCATAGGTAGCCGCGGGCAGGGCCAGCCGAGCTGACAGGACGCCTGTGGGATCGAAGCCGGTATCGACGTGCTGGAGCGCGATGGAGCTGCGGATCATCAGCCCCGCGCCGACGAGCAGGATCAGCGCGATGGCGAGTTCCGCCGACGATGAGTCCGGTGCGCAGACGATCGCGCACGCCTCCCATGCCCGCGCCGCGTCCGCCTTCGCGCAGCGCCGTCTGCACGTCGGTTTTTGCCGCTCGCCACGCCGGCGCCAGGCCGAACATCAGCGCGCAGATGACGCCGGTCAGCAGCGCGAAGCCGAGGACGACCGGATCGATGGCGCTCTGCTCGAGCCGCGGCACACCCGGGGGCGCTGCCGCGACCAGCACGCGAACACCCCACGCGGCGAGCGCGACGCCTGCCGCCGCCGACACGATGGCGAGCACGCATGCTCTCGGTCAGCAGCTGGCGGACGATCCGCGCGCGGCCGGCGCCGAGCGCGGCTCTGATCGCGAGCTCCTCGGCGCGGGTGGCCCCGCGCGCCAGCAGCAGGTTGGCGATGTTGCCGCACGCAATGAGCAGAACGAATCCGACCGCGCCCAGGAGCGTGAAGAGGCGCCGGGGGTAGTCGCCAACCAGATCCGCCAGGGCCGGCACTACCGTGAAATCAATCTCCGCATCGTCTTTGGGAAACGCTCGTACAGAGCCGACGTGCGTTGGCTTTCACCTCCTCCAGCGCTCGATCGGCGGCGATGCCGGGCTTCAGCCTGCCGAAGATCTGGAGGTAGTGCTCGTCGTGCATCGTCTTGCGCTCGGGTGTGAAGGCGACCGGAACCCAGAGCTCCTCGGTCTGCGCGGTCAGATCGAAAGCGGCCGGCATCACGCCGACGATCTCGTACGGCCGCTCGTTGAGCCTGATCTGACGGCCCACCACGTTGTGCGCGCCGGCAAAGCGTCGCATCCACAGGCGATGGCTGAGCACGACGACCTGTTCGCGGCCTGGCTGGTCTTCGTCGCTGGTGAAGACGCGGCCAAGCGCGGGAGGCAGGTTGAACACGTCGAAGAACCCGGCGGTCGCTCGTGCGCCGATCACGCGTTCGGGATCTCCGCGTATCGGCAAGATTGAAGCTGGAATACTGAATCGCCGTGACGGCGCTGAACGACTGCATCGGCACGACGCCATCCACGAAGTTTCCTGCGGAGACTTCACCGGGGCTGCCGCGCCAGAGCGTGTACACGGCAAGGATCCGGTCAGGATCCGGAAAGGGGAGCGGGCGCAGCACGACGGAGTTCACCGCGCTGAAGATGGCGGTCGTCGCTCCGATGCCGAGCGCCAGCGTCAGGACCGTGACGGCCGTGAAGCCGGGGTTCTTCCAGCAGTTGCCGGATCGCGAAGGTGACGTCCTGACTGAGCTCCGTCAGATACTCGGTGCGTCGCATCTCGTCGTCTCGTTTCTTCCCGATGGCTGTGCAGGTGGCGTTGACCCGATTGATGTTGCCGAACCGGCGGACGGCCGCCTCGCGCGCTTCCCCGGGCGACATGCCCGCGCTCGACGTATTCACGCACGCGCATCTCGACGTGGAAGTCGAGCTCTGCGTCGACCTCGTCGTCGACGCTGCCCCGCCAGAACCGCGAGCGCAAACGCTTGCCGAATGTCATGCGCGCAGGAGGACCTTCGACACGCCCGCAGAGAACCGGGACCACTCCGCGGTGTCCGCCACGAGCTGCCGGCGGCCCTTGGCGGTGATCCGATAGAACTTCGCCTTGCGGCCGAGCTCGGACGTGCCCCACTCGGCCTCGATCCAGCCGCGGCGTTCCATGCGATAGAGGGCGGGATACAGCGAGCCTTCCTCCACGACGACGGCCTCGTCGGTCGCCTCTTCAATCCATTTCGCGATGGCGTAGCCGTGCCGTTCGCCCCACGTCAGGGTCTTCAGGATCAGGGCGTCGAGGGTGCCGTGCAGCATGTCGGTCATGGAACCGTCCAGAAAGCGCAAAGCCTAGACAATCAAGGTATCAGACGGAGCCGGGGACCAGAAGGTTGCAGCGGGTGCGAAGGGGTCAATTTTTTCAACATGTCAATAATGTTGAAATACAAGATCTGACCCCTTCTATGAGATTGACCGCCATCATCTGCGGCCTGCTCGCGCTCGTCGGACCCTCGGGCCAGGCGCCGGCCTCTGCGACCGTTCCCCTCGACGCGAACATGTCGTCCATGATGACGTCGCCGATCGTCGGCGCCATCGGCCGAGAACGACGCTGCCGTGCGCCAGGCGATTCGCCCTGGCGATCGCTTGCTGCGGGTGGACGGCACCGACGTGACCGGCGCGACGTTGTCCGCGGCACAGCAAGCGCTGTCGGGCCAGCCCGGTCAGACCAGGACGATTGTCGTGGAACGCGAAGGCCAGTCGATCACCGTCCAGGCGATCGTCCGCAAGATCATCTGAGGCCCGCGCGGGCGGCGAAGATGCTGGAGAATTCTCCGTGAACAGACGCTAGAATTGGAATCGGTGCCTGCTGTTCACGTCGCCACGCTCGACACCCCCGTCGGCCCGCTCGTCGTCGCCGCTCGCGGATCGCGCGTGTGCCTCGTCCATTTCCGGCGCGGCCGCCAGGACGTTATGTACGTGCGGCGGCAGCTCGAACGCTGGTATCCGGGTGAGGCCGTCGAGGCTGATCCCGACCCTGCCGGCGCCGTCAGCGTCCTCCGGCGCTACTTCGACGGGGACCTCGATGCCCTCGACGAGATCGCCGTGGAGCTGCACGGGACGCCATTCCAGACTCAGGTGTGGGAGGCGCTGCGATCGGTGCGCGCGGGCACGACGACCTCGTACGCCGCGCTGGCGAAGTACGTCGGCACCCCGGCGGCCGTTCGCGCGGTTGGCGCGGCGAATGGCGCCAATCCCGTCGCCATCGTCCTGCCGTGCCATCGGATCATCGGCAGCAATGGCAGCCTCACCGGTTACGGCGGCGGCCTGGATCGCAAGCGCTGGCTCCTGCAGCACGAGCGTGCGCTGTTGCCGCTCATGACATCCTGATGACCGGTTCGTCCCAAAGTCGACTCCGCGGTCTCGTGTGGGTTGGTCTGCTGATCTTCACCGCGTCCGTCGCCGGGCTCGCCAGCGCGCCGCTGCTGGTCCCGAAGCCCACCGCCCGAAGCCACCGCGAGAAACTCCTGAAGGAGCTTCGCCCCGTCGCGCTCGCGAACTGCACCTTCGAGCGGGTCGGCAGCGCCAACGATGGCGGCTATCTGATGTGTGGAAATCTGCTGGGCAATGTCCAGGCGGCCTATTCGTACGGAATCGGGCCCGCGGACGATTGGGGTTGCCAGATCTCGCAGAGCTACTCGGTCACCGTGCACCAGTACGATTGCTTCGATCCGGGGCGTCCGTCGTGTCCGGGCGGCCGGCCGATGTTTCACAACGAGTGCATCGGCCCCAGGACCGAGGTCATCGAATCGCGCGTGTTCGACACGCTGACGCGACAGATCTGGAAGAACGGCGACGCCGGCAAGACGCTGGTCGTGAAGATCGACGTCGAGGGGGCGGAGCTGGCGTCAATCATGGCGACGCCCGACAGCGTCCTCGACCGCTTCGACCAGCTCGCGATGGAAGTGCACGGCACCGACAGCGAGTTTCTCGAGATGATCCGGAAGTTGAAGCGCACCTTCCACCTGGTTCACCTGCACTTCAACAATCAGGCGTGCTCGGTCAGATGGAAACCGCTGCCGGCCTGGGCGTACCAGGTGTTGTTCGTCAACAAGCGGATCGGAATCCGCGATTCCAGCCTGCCGGCGCCCGTGCTGCCACACCCGCTCGACGCGCCGGACTACTCGCTGGGCCGCGACTGCCAGTCGATCATCCCCACGCAACCGTAGCAGTCCTGCACAGACATGAGTGGGTGGGAGCCGCTCGCGACGCAATGGACGAGGCCAAGCCAGGAGCTCGCCAACTTCGCTAACCGCGAGAGCGAGTTCAGAGTCTTCGAGAGGCTCCTATACCTTTCAGCCAAGTTGAGTCTTCCGGTTCTCTCTTTCTATGGCGTCGGCGGCATCGGCAAGACCTGGCTCGCCAAACGGCTGCGGGAGGTCGCACACTCGGCGGTGCCTACCGCGCGGATCGACTTCGATCCCTCGTCGGGCGGTGCCCGACTCCAGGATCTCTCTCAGATCGTCGCTGAGATCCGTGTACAGTTTCGACAGTGCGCCTGCCCTCGCTTCGATCTCGCGTATGCCTGGGTCCGTTACAAGGAAGGCGGGGGCGGAGAGCCGCACTTTCATGGGGAAGGCGCGCTCGCCGGGGCGTGGGAGCTCGTCTCCGAAGTCACCGAGGCCGTGGCGACCGAAACCGGGTTTGTACCCGGCGCCAACCTGGTGAAGTGGCTGATGCAGAAACTGTCTGCGCCGGCGCGCAACCGATTCCGACAGAGCCGGCTTGCCGACTGGCTGGATTCTCACCTCGGCAGCAAGGACTGGCAGAAACTGCGCGCGGCGGATCGCGATGAGATTTTCGGGGAGCTGCCGTCACGGCTGGTCCGCGATCTCAATGAAAGCCTTCCTTCGCGACCCACGATGGCCTGCCGCGGCGTGCTCTTCCTCGATTCCTTTGAAGCGTTACGGTTTGGATTGCACGCTGAACAGCGGGGCCTTGAACGGGAGGCCGCCATTCGAGGTCTGTATCATCCGGAATCGCCCTTGCTGCTCGTCGTCTGCGGTCGGGACAAACTGCGATGGGATGAGGCTGACATCCGTTGGCAGGACCATCGGCACCTCGAACAGCACCTCGTCGGCGGACTCTCGGAGGATGATGCGCGGCTGTTTCTGACGAGGTGCGGTGTTGTCGAGCCCCGCATGCAGGAAGCGGTTCTCCGCGTCGCGTTGGATGTGGAAACCGAGTCGGGGGAAGCCTCAAGCGCGTCGCGTCCCATCGGCTATCACGCCTTCAGCCTCGGCCTGTGCGCCGATACGGTATCCAGTGAGGAGCGGCTCGGGCTTGGCGAGGGCGGCGCCGCGTCCTTCGATATGGACCCCGGCGATACTCAGTCGCTCGCCCGGCGGTTCTTGCGTTCCCTGCACGACGATGCAACCGATCTGTGGGTCAAGCGGCTCGCTTGGACTCCGCGGTTCGATGAAGAGGCCGCGCGAGCCGCGTTCGGAGGATCGCACACCGGCGTTGAAACAAGCGCTGCGTGGAGACAGCTGCGCACGTTCAGCTTCGTCCAACCCGCTGACAGCGCTGGATGGTACCGCCTGCACAGCCGAATGCGCTTCGCGTTGTGCCGCATGCAGGCAGAGCAGACAGACGACGCGCGATTGGCGCACGCATTCTGGCGCGAGCACTGGGCCGCGAGAAGCGTCACCGACGCAGATGACATCGCGTCGCTTGCCTGGTACCACGACTGGCACCTTGCGCCGTCGGACGCTCTCGCCACATGGCGTCGTCTGACCGAAGGCGCGCGACGGGCGGGGAGGATGCTCGAGCACTCTCGTCTCCTCAGTTGGTGGTCCGAGACGGACCTCCTCGAGCGACCGTCGATTGATTCAGGGCCCGCGGCACTCAACTGCCTCGCGATTGAACTGGTCCGCAGCACTCAGGGCGACCGAACAGCGGTTCTGAAGAAAGCAGTAGCATGTTGCGAAGCGGCGCTGCGGCTCTGCTCGGAGCAGAAACACCCCGAGGACTGGGCTGCGACGCAACACAGCCTAGGGGTCGTGTTGCAGGAACTCCCGACAGCCGATCACGCCACGAACGTGGCTCAAGCCGTTGCCTGTTGTGAGGCCGCGCTGCGGGTCCGGACGGAACACGAGTGCCCAGCGGATTGGGCAGCCACCATGGACACGCTCGGCAACGCGTGTCAGAGGCTGTCTACCGGCATCCGCGAGTCCAATCTCAGGCGGGCCATCGCGTGCTACGAAGCGGCGCTGCGTGTTCGGACCGAGACCGCATTCCCGCAGGACTGGGCCACCACCCAGAGCAATCTGGGCGCGGCGCACACGAACTCATATTTCGGCGAACGCGCGCAGCATCTGAACAGCGCCATTGCGTGTTTCCGCGCGGCGCTGCGCGTTCGAACCCGCGACCAGTTTCCACGGCTGTGGGGATGGACTCAACACAACCTCGGGCTGGCCTATGCGGCACTGCTGTCGGGGGACCGGGAGGAGAATCTGAAGCATGCGGTCGACTGCTACGAAGCGGTGCTTCAGGTATTCACCGAGAACGCGTATCCGAAGGATTGGGCCCTGGCGCAAGTCGGTCTCGCGTCGGTGTATGAGCATATGGTGTTGGGGGACCCGGCGGAGAGCCTGAGGAAGGCCATCGCGTGCGACCAGGCCGCGCTCCGGATCATCACCGAAGACGCCTTTCCGTGGGACTGGGCTATGGTGCAGACCAGCCTGGCCGGGTTGTATCACAAGCTGCCCTCCAGCGAGGGGATGGACCATCAGAAGCGAGCGATCGCCTGCTACGAAGCGGCGTTGCGCGTGCGGACTGAGGACTCACACCCATTGGCGTGGGCCGGGATCAAATGTGGCCTGGCACGCGCGCATCAAGTATTGGCTTCAAGTGGCTCGCCGGATCATCTCGAGCGCGTCATCGAGTGCTGCAACTCTGCCCTCCGCGTGTTCACTCCGGAGTCCAACTCCGAGGAATGGGCGAGAACCCAGTGGAACCTTGGCGCCGCGTATCAGCAGTCGTCGAGCGGCGATCGCGAACTGAATCTGAGCAACGCGATCGGCTGTTATCGTGCCGCCCTCCGGATTCTCACGGAACGGGTTGCCGGACGGGATTGCGGATTGATCCACGACAATCTGGGCGCGGTCTATCTGACCCGAAAGGATGGAGACGAAACAGAAAATACGCAGCGCGCCATCGCGTGTTTCGAATCGGCGCTGGGGGTCCTCACCGAGGAGGCCTACCCGTTGGATTGGGCCCGCATCCAGCACACACTCGGCGAGGCGCACCTGCGATTGACGACAGGGGACCGGACCGAGCACCTGAAAGCGGCGCTCACCACCTATCAGTCATCGCTTCGGGTCTACACCGAGCACTTATGCCCGCTCGAGTGGGCCAGGGCTCATCACAACCTTGGCGTTGTCCATCACCAGCTGCCCTCCGTCGATCGTGCGGAGAATCTGAAGGCGGCAATCGGCTGCTATCAGGCCTCTCTCCGAGTGTACACGCAGGATCGTCAACCGGAGCTCCGGGCATTGGCCCAAGAGCATCTGGCGTCAGCCTCGCGAGAGCTTGCCGACATCCTCCACGCCGGAGCGGGCGACGCCAGAAACGGTGAACCGCAGTGATGATGCGACGCGGTCACTAGCCTCCTGACCCAAGCCCGCTTCTACTTTCCGTTCGTCGGCGGCGTGGGCGTCGGGATCGTCAGCCGCGCCGGCGCGGTCTTCCGCATCGAGGGCTCGAGATCCCACCAGTACTGGCGCGGCAGCTTCTTCTGCTGCGGCCAGACCTGATCCAGCGTATCGGCCTCGTAGATCTCGCCGTTCTTCATCACGTAGCGGACCGTGTTCGTGTTGCGGATGTTCTCGAGCGGGTTCTTGTCGAGGACGACCAGGTCGGCGAGCTTGCCCTTTTCGAGCGAGCCGAGATCCTTCCCCATCCCGATGCGCTTCCGCGCCGAAGATCGTGCCGACTCGCAGCACGTCGTGGTTCGTCATTCCGCCTGACGCGATCGCCCACAGCTCCCAGTGGCACTGGATGCCCTGGCGCTGGCCGTGGCCGCCGAGCCCGATCTTGCCGCCGGCCGCCACGATGTCGGCGAGGACCTTCGCCGCGAGCGGGAACGAGTACTCCTGCTCGTGGAACCAGGGCCGGCGCAGCACGGTGCCGTCGAGATCGCGGTGCGGCGTGAACCGGCGCATCTTCGTGTCGCCGTGCACGTCGGTCGATTCGTAGAAGTAGTTCTCCGCCCACGGTCCGCCGTACTGCACCAGCAGCGTCGGCGTATAGACGATGCCGGACTGCGCGACGAGCTGCACGACGTCCTTGTAGAGCGGCATGATCGGCAGCGTGTGCTCGAGGCCGGGATACCCGTCGATGATCTGCGTGAGGTTCAGCTTCAGATCGAGGCCGCCTTCGAGGGTCGGCATCAGCTTCTGCTCTTTGGCCGCCATGATGATCCACTGCCGCTGCTGGCGGTTGCCGGCCATGTACTGCTTGATCGTCTTCGTGTCCCAGTACTGGCTGTAGCGCTTCAGCACGTCGCGCGCCTCGTCCAGGCTCTGCACGTTGTCCTGCGAGAACACGCCGGGGCCCGTGCCGAAGACGCGCGGGCCGATCATCTGGCCCGTCTCCACCAGATCGCGATACGCGAGGATGTCGGTCGTCGCGGTCTGCGGATCGCGCGTCGTCGTCACGCCGTAGGCCAGGTTGGCGAGGTACTCCCATACCTGCGTTTTGTGGATGTTCCAGGCCGGCCAGATGTGCGCGTGAACGTCGACGAGGCCCGGCATGATCGTCTTGCCGGTGACGTCGATCGTGCGCGCGCCCGACGGAATCTGCACCTTCCCGCGTCGCGCCGACCTCCTCGATGCGGTTGTCCTGACGAGGATGTCGCCGTTCTCGATCACCTCGGACCCGTTCATCGTGATGATCCGCGCGCCGCGCAGCAGCGACCGTCCCTGACGGCTTCGCGCGCGCCGCCTCGACGATCACCTCGGTGGCCGCCGGCTTCGTACGCCGGCTTCTTCCGCGGTGTCTTCGTCGCCGCGGCTTCTCGGCCCGGCTTCGGCTTGGCGTCCGGCCTTCCGGCTTCGGCTTCTTCCGCCGTCCTCCGCCGCTCTCGCGGCATCGAGGTCGTACCGGAAGAAGCGTCCGGCCAAGCGCGAACGTCACCGATCTTTCCGCCGTCGGCCCACGACAGGAACTCGCCGCCGACCGTCGTCAGCTTCTTCACCGGCACCGCTGCGCCGTCGGGGCTCGCGAGCGCGACGGTGGGCGCTTCACCGCCCTTGACCGGTACCGTGATCAGATACAGTGATGCTGCGCTTCGGCGATCGCGTGCTCGCCGTCGGGGCCCATGATCACTTCGCTGGCGTTGCTGGCCTGTTCGGCGTTCGGGTTCTTGTATCCCGTGACCTTCACGTGCGTCTTGCGATCGGTGCCGTCCCAGCGGAACGAGACGAGGCCGCGGCTGCCTTCGAACGTGTAGATGCGATTCGGATCCTTCGCGAAGTGCGGCCGGCCCTGCCCGCGGAACGGCGTGATCAGCGTCGTCTCGCCGCCGGCAGCCGGCAGCCACACGAGCTCCATGCGCCTGACCGCCGCGGCCCTGCGGAGAGAAGTCCTCCTGCCGCTCCGCCGCGCGGTCCGCGGACGACGACGATGCGCTGGCCGTCGGGCGAGTAGACCGGGATCCGAGTAGAACGACGAAATCTGTCGTCAGCTTCTGCGGGATGCCGCCGTCGGCCGCGACGCGGTAGACGTGCCCGCCCTCGGGGTCGGACCAGGTGACGTACGTGATGAAGCGACCGTCCGGCGACCAGGCCGGCTGGTGTTCGCCGGCTTCGGTGGTGCTGACGCGGCGCGGCTTGCCCGTCGGATAGTCCATGACCCACAGGCGATCGAGCGCGGTGAACGCGAGCTTCTTGCCGTCAGGGGACAGGCGCGGATAGCGGATCTGCTGCGCGCGGACCGGCCCTTCGTCCAACGGGTATTCGAAGTGCACCTTCGGTCCGAGCTGCTGCTCGACCCTGGCGTTGAACGGAATCGCCGTCGCTTCGCCCGAGGGCACGTCGACGCGCCAGATGCCGCCGTCGAACGAGGTGATGAGCGCTTTCGAGTCCGGCGTGAACGACGATCCCGGCATCAGGTCGCGCGTCGACGCGGACTCCTGATCGTCGCGGGTGACCGGATAGATCAGCCACGAGTCGTCACCGCTCTTCAGATCGCGCACGCGGAGTCCGGTCTGCGCGTCCCAGCGCGTCGCGTAGACGAGCCAGCGGCCGTCGGGCGACAGCACCGGCCGCATCGCGCTGCCCAGCTCGTCGCTCATCCGGAAGTTCTCGCCGGTCTGGCGGTCGTACACGCCGAGCTGCCAGCGGAACGATCATCTGGTTGTAGACGCTGCCGGCCGCCGTACGCTCCGTGTAGTAGACGAAGCGATCGTCCTTGCCGAACGCCGGCGCCGAGCGGGTTGAGCTGACGACGCTCTTCGCTGCCGGTCAGGTTGACGCCGCTGCCGCCGTCGACGTGATACAGCCAGAGCTGCGTGCCCGACGTCGCGGCGCCGCCGCTGCCGGACTTCGAGACGATGATGTAGTTGCCGTCCGGCGTCCATTCGGGCGACCAGTAGCGCGTGTTCTTGCCCTTGGTGAGCGCCTTCGGATCGATGCCGTCCTGGCTCGCGATCCAGATGTTCTCGTCACCGCTCCGATCCGACAGGAACACGATCTTCGATCCGTCGGGCGAGAATCGTGGCTGACTGTCGAACGATCATGCCGGACACGACGCGTGTGGCGGTGCCGCCTCCGATGGGCAGCGAATACAGATCGCCAATCAGCTCGAACACGAGGCTGCGGCCGTCAGGCGCGACGTCGAGCGAGATCCACGATCCCTCGGTGGTCTCGAAATCGATCGTCCTGCCCGGCTCGAGCGGCAGATCCTTCTTCTCTTTCTTCTCAGTGGTGGAGTCCGACTTCTCCTGAGCCGAGATAAAGGGCAGCATCGAGCCAGCGATCAGCAGCACGGCGAGGCATCGGGCGATCATGAAGCTCCTCCGGGAAAAACCTGGGACCGACAGGGTAGTTGTTCGTGCCAAAAGCTGCAAGGATCAGCTTGCGCCAGGCCCGGCTGTGGCGCATACTGCCGGAGCACCCTGCTCAAACCTGCGCCGGAGCTGATGGACGATACCACCTCGCTGGGGATCTACCTGCGGCACGAACGCGAAAGTCGCGGCCTGACCCTGAAAGCCATCTCGGAAAGCACGAAGGTCTCGATTGCGTTGCTCGACGGGCTCGAGGGCGACGACATCTCGCGATGGCCGGGGGGCATTTTCCGGCGGGCATTCGTACGCGCGTACGCAGACGAGTGTCGGGCTCGATGCCGACGTCGTCTGGCGCCGCTTCGAGGATCAGGTACCGGCCGGCGCCACCCGAGCTGCCCGGAACGATGGGGGCCGACGATCCGGTCCCCACGCACGGCGCCAGGGCCGTCCACTTCCTTGCGTCCACTGCTGAGCCGCCCGCCGGTCCAGCAGACGTGCCGATGCGCGTCCGATATCTGGGCACCGCCGCGGACCTCATGGTCGCGGCAGTTCTCGCGTTCGGCAGCGCCGCCGCCGGAGCCAGGCTGCTGTGGCCGGTTATCCTGATTGCCTGCTACTACGCCGTAGGCGTGCTGCTGACAGGAACCAGCCCGATGGTGGCGCTCCTGGGCGAGCAGAGGGCCCCCAGACCGCAGATGACCGACGAACACGAACCGCACGTCCAGGGCCGGGAACCGCGAACGACGTCGGCCTCCTGACGCCCTTTTCCCTTTTCCCTTTTCCCTTTTCCCTTGTTAGCATCTGGTCACGGGCTTGCATCGCCCAGTGCCGGGAGGAGACGAGGAGGATGTTCGCATGATTGCCATTCTCTCCTGGATTCTGTTCGGGCTCGTCGTGGGTGTCATTGCCAAACTGTTGATGCCGGGGCGTGATCCCGGGGGCTTCATCATCACGATCCTGCTGGGCATCGCGGGCGCGCTCGTCGGCGGGTTTCTGGGTCGGGCGATGGGTTTTTATGCCGACAACCAGACAGCCGGCTATCTCATGTCGATCCTGGGCGCGGTCATCCTGCTTGGACTCTACCGGATGATGGTCAAGCGCAGCGCCTGAGCTGCGCTCGGCGCAGCCACCACACGTCTGGCGGGGGGCGTCCGCCCCCCGCGTCTTTCCCCCACCGAAGCCCGGGAGGCTATTCAAACGATGCGCGACCTGACTCGAAACGTGGCGATGCTGCTGGGTGTGATCTTCCTGCTCGCTGCCGACTCGCGCGCGCAGGGCTCGCCGCAGACAGCGGACGAGATGGTTGCGCGGCACCTGCAGGCCAAGGGCGGCGCCGAGCGCCTCCGCGCGGTCAAGTCCGTGAGGACGAGCGGTCGGCTCCAGTCGGCCCAGGGTCCTGAAGTGAAGCTCGCGAGCTGGGTGAAGCGTCCCAACATGTTGCGGCGGGATGTCATACCGTCCGATGGACAGACGCTGACGCTCGCCACCGACGGCACCACGGTCTGGATCGTCAACCCGATGATGGGTGGCACGCCGCAGGAAGTGCGCGGCCCACAGGCCGACATGACGAAGCAGGAGGCCAGCGAGTTCGACGGCGTGCTCCTGGACTACAAGGACAGGGGCAGCACGGTCGAGCTCGTCGGCACGGAATCAGCGGGTGACGTCGCGCTGAACCACCTCAAGCTGACGACCAAGGGCGGCACCGTCCAGCACATCTACATCAACCCGACGACGAATCTCGAAGTGAAGAAGGTGATGACCGTCGAGCAGGGCGGGATGAAGCGGGAAGTGACGACGGAGTTCTCGGACTACCGCGACGTCGACGGCATCATGGTCCCCTTCATGATCCGCCAGTCCGTCGGCGGTCAGCTGCTCGTTCAGCTGACCGTCGACAAGATGGAGTTCAACGCGGCGGTCGAAGACGCAGTGTTCAAGATGCCGAAGAAGTGAACGTGAACGGTGCAGGTGCACCCTGCACCTTGCACCGTTCACGTTTCAGATGCCCCGCCCGAGCCGTTCCTGCAGCTTTTCCCGGTACCCGCGGCTCAATGTCAGCCGCGTGCCCGTACGCAGGACGACGGCGTACTCGCCGTTGAGCCACGGCTGCATTTCCTGGATGCGCTCCATGTTGACGATGCGCGAGCGGTGGATGCGGAAGAACTTCTCCGGATCGAGCCGGCCTTCGATCGCGTTCATGGTCTCGCGCAGCAGGTGCGACGTCGTACCGACGTGCAGCCGCACGTAGTTGCCGGCCGCTTCGATCCAGTCGATTTCGTCCATCCGCAGGAAGAACAGGCGTCCGCCGGACTTGACGACGAGGCGATCCGTCTTCGGCTGATCGCGGCGCAGATCCTTGACGAGCGCCATCAGCCGCCGTCCGAGGTCGCCCGTCTCTTCACGTTCGATCTGCTTGCGGGCGCGCTGCAGCGCCTCGACGAAGCGCTCGCGATCGAACGGCTTGAGGATGTAGTCGAGCGCACGAACCTGGAACGCCTTCAACGCATGCTGATCGTAGGCCGTCACGAAAATGACGAGCGGCATCCGGTCCGTGCCGACGGCCTCGATGACCTCGAATCCATTCATCTGCGGCATCTGCACGTCGAGGAAGACGAGATTCGGCGAGTAGTCCTGGATCGCTGTGACCGCTTCCTCGCCGTCGCGGCACTGCCCGACGACGTCGATGTCGGCCTCCGTCGAGAGGAGAGCGGCCAGACGCTCCCGCGCCAGCGGTTCATCGTCAACGATGAGGGCTTTGATCTTTTTCATGGTAGTTGTCCGTCCGTCGGTACGTGGTTGTTCAGCAGTCATACTCATGGCTGTTTATCGGGCTACCGCGCCGATCCTCCCTGTTGTTCTGTAGGTCCCGGTTGCCTGACGGGCCTCGGCGCGCGCCGTGCCGGCGCGGGCCTCCTCGACACGGTCAGGAACCTCTGTCCGCCACGGGATCGCCATGACAACCAGCAGGCCGGCGGTCTGGCGGTGAAATTCGAAACGGTAGTCGGCGCCGAACAGATGCTGCAGCCGGGCGCGCGTCGTCGACACGCCGATGCCTTTCTGCAGCGCGGTCAGCGCGTCCTCCGACAGCCCGACGCCGTCGTCGCGCACCTCCATGCGGAGCTTGTCGTTCTCGCGCCGGGCGGAGATGTCGATGTGGCCGGGCCCGGACTTTCTGGCGACGCCGTGCTTGATCGCGTTCTCGACGAGCGGCTGCAGGATCAGGTTCGGCACGAGCGCGTCGAGCGTGTCGGGCTGCACGTCGAACCGGACGACGAGGCGATCGGCGAACCGCGTCTGCTCGATCTCGCAGGTACTTCGCGAGGAAGTCGAGCTCCGCCTGCAGCGTGACCTCCTGCTTGCCGAGGCTGCTCGAGCGTCAGCCGCAGCAGGTCGCTGAGGCGCATCAGCGTGCGGTCGGCGGCCTCGACGTCGCGTGCATCAGCGCCGAGATCGCGTGGAGCGTGTTGAACAGGAAGTGCGGATGCAGCTGCTGCTGCAGCGCCTTGAGCTGCGCCTCGACGAGCTTGGTCTCGAGCTGCGCGGTGCGCACCGCGCGATCGCGCGATTCGCGGTAGTAGAGCACCGCGTGACTGAGACCGACGATCGTCCAGTAGGTCATCATCTCCCAGTCGAAGTTCATCAGCGCGGATCGCGTGCACCTCCGGCCACCAGGGGAATTCGCGCCCCTCGCGTGCGGGCGAGCCACCACTGCAGGCCGGTCATCGTGGCGATGTGGCTGAGCGAGAAGAGCAGCACCGCCGGCACGTGGACGGCGAACGCCCGCCAGAGGCCCTGGCGCTCGAATCTGAAGTGCTGCGACAGCCAGACGATCGCCGGCGTGAAGAGCGCCCAGAGATACCAGTAGGACAGATTCAGGAAGACGAGCGATCGGAAGTACGTCGCGGGTCTGCCGAGCGACGTCGCCAGACGCCATGCGAGCAGCGACGAGAAAACCCCGAGCAGCGTCGCAGCGGCAAAGATGACGGTCCAGTGGACGCCGTACCGCAGCGGCGCGGTGGCGGGTACGTCGGTGCCCGAGCCGCTGAAATCCAGTTGTCGATCAGCAGGCGGTTTCATGATGCGCAGGCGCGAGGTCGAATAGGCCTCCGGCCGTGTTCGTGAGCATGCTTGTCGTTAGACGTATGAAACGTCGCTTTCGTCTTGTCGAATCTCCCGATACGGGGCCTTGAATCGGCGGGTGCCCCGCCGCTTCCACACGCCCGTGTCCTTAACACCGTTAACACTCCTGGTTCATCAGCTCGAAACGGCCTTTCGTCACCGCATAGTGGCATTTCATCCCTGCGATCGGTGCGCGTTCGACGCGAATTCGCACGCTGCCCGCATCCGGTCAGCGCTGTCGCGCGACCCGCGACAGGCCGTGGCCACCGACGGATCGCAAGATGGAAACCAGATTCCCGCCCATGCCGGACCGGTCGTCTGGCGATCGGATGCGACGCGTCACCCGGTCGTTGAGAAGACGGCTGCACGCCGCGGAGGGTTGGTGCGCGCGGTCGAAAGAACATGGAAGCCCGACGTGACGTTCTTGTATCTTGATCCGCCGGACGCACAACGGCGCGCGACTATCAGATCTTCCTGTGCGACAAGATGCTGTCTCATGAGCCTGCTGCCGATCGTTCCACGAGTGCGAGCGAGCATGGCGAGGGAGCGTGTGGGGGAGTTCCGCCTTCGCCAAGGCTACGGCGGACATCGCCGAAGCTTCAGCGGAGGCGTGCCGAGGGGCGCAGCCCCTCGGATCTAGTAGCGACCGGCAACTAAGGACTGTATTATGTGTCTGTGAGCACACAGACCACTCGTGGTCACCGCAACTGGCAGACAGGCGAGGTCTTTACCGTCAGCGGACGCCAACGAGATTTACGAGGTGGACCGCTGGGGGAAAGGCTACTTCTCGATTTCCCCGTCGGGGCACGTGCTGGTCCACCCGACCAAGGACCCCGCTCAAGACGATCGACCTCGAAGCAGCTGACCGATCATCTGATGCTCCGCGGCATCCAGCTTGCCGGTCCTGATTCGCTTCCGGGACATCCTGCGAGCACCGGGTTGGCGACATCCACAATGCCTTCGCGTCGGCCATCGCCCAGCATCGAGTACGAAGGCCGATACATCTGCGTCTATCCAATCAAGGTCAATCAGCAGCGCGATGCGGTTCAGGAGATCGAGAACGACGGCGGCGAACTGGGGCTGTACCTGGAAGTCGGCTCAAAACCGAACTTCTCGCAGTCATGGGCATGACCACCGACGCACCCGACAGGCCTCATCATCTGCAACGGCTTCAAGGAAGACCGCTACATCGAGTTCGTCACGCTGGCGGCGAAACTCGGCCGCACCATCATTCCGGTCATCGAGATCTACATCGAGGAACTGAAACTGATTGTGAAGCACGCCGATACTCACGGCATAAGTCCGAAGATCGGTGTGCGCGTCAATCTCGCCGCCACCGGCGCGGACGCTGGCGTCACTCCACCGGAATCAAGGCCAAGTTCGGCCTGTCGATCTCTGAAGTGCTGGAAGTCCTTGCATTCCTCAAGCGTCACAATCATGCAGGACTGCCTGCAACTGCTGCACTGCCACCTCGGCAGCCAGATTCACGACATTCGCAACGTGAACTCGGGCGTGAATGAACTGGCTCGCGTTTATACGTTGAATCGGCAAGGATGGGCGCGGGCCTGAAGTACCTCGATGTCGGCGGCGGCCTGGGCGTCGACTACGACGGCTCGCAGACCAACTTCGAGTCGAGCGTCAACTACACGCTCGAGGAATACGCGCAACGACGTCGTCTATCACATCCAGACCGTCTGCGACGACGCGGGCGTGAAGCACCCGATCGATCGTGTCCGAGAGCGGCCGGGCGATCGTCGCCGTACCACAGCGTGCTGATCTTCAACGTGCTGGGCGTCTCGGCGTTCGGCGAAGAGAAAATCCCCGAATCGATCGCGCCGGACGAGGCCGAGCAGCCGCTCATCGACCTGCTCGAGACCTATCAGCAACCTGACGTCTGCGAAACGCGCTCGAGAGCTATCACGACGCGCAGCAGGCGCTGGATATGGCGCTGAACCTGTTTATTGAAACGGTTGGTCTCGCCCGCATGCCAAAACCGCGACAAAGAGTATGCCTGGAGCAAGGGCTCAAGCTCGACATCAATAAACTCGCTCGTCAGGGCGTGATCCGGCCCGGAGCGAAGTGCGGCCCCAACCAGATTTAATGGACCCGGACCGACACCGGCGACACAATCGCGAGCGGGCTCATCACCGCCCACATGGAAGGAGATGACGACGGCGGCCGGCTGAGGGTTCAAATCGGAATCCTCGACCAGTGGATCGAACTCGGCGCCCAGCCGCGTCGTTTCGGTGGTCGCCAGTGGTACTTCAAATGCCCGGATACGCACCGCCACTGTTCGGTCTTGTGGCGCCCGCCGGGTGCGCGGCGCTTCTCCAGCCGCCAAGCGTGGCGCAGGCAGGTCCGCCTACGCCTCCCAGTTTGCAAGCCCCGAGGATCGGGCCCATCGCGGGAAGGCAAAGATCAAATCACGACTCATCGGGACCTGCGATCCCGACGAATGGGACCTGCCGCCGAAACCGAGATGGATGCGGTGGCGCACGTATAACCGCTATGTTGCAGAAGTTTGACGCCTATGAGGACACCCTCGATCAACGGGCGTGGGTGGCGGTCGCCCGCCTCATAAGCCGAGGTTAGACAAGAGATTTCGATACGTTGGCGCAAGGCCACTGCTCATAATGAGCGGCAAAGAGTGGAAATGCACGTGCCTTGGCCTTAATTGCACCAATACGCGCAGGCGCGCGCGCGGGCCGTCATGGGGTGTTAGATGACGAAGTCTATCGAGCTCGTAGATTAGTGCCCGGTTGGTCCTTGGTGTCAGAAGAGTCTGCGTCAGACGAAGACAGGTCCGCGGCGAGGCCGCGGGCCTGCCTTCTGCGCAGCTAGTCCCCTTACGGCTTGGTCGGCTGCTGATCCCGCTGGTATACGAGCGCTGAGCAACCGCCCTTCGAGATGATCGTTGCACATTTCCAACCGTTCGCTTGCGCCGTCCCGCCGAAGCCGGTGACAGCCAACAAAGCCAACGCCGAGGCCGTGACTAGTGATTTCAGCATTTTCGTATCTCCTGAGATTTGCATGTCTTCACCTGCCGCGCGCCACTAGGTGCGCGGCGTCATTGCGAGCGTCGCTGCTCGCCAATTCACGCGTTAAGGATCAATGCGGGGGGCATTTCGCCCTGAGCGCGTTGGGTGGATCATGATGAGGACGTGCGCGCGGGCGCTGTGGCATTTGCCACGCCGCACCGCGGAAGCTGGGGTAGCCGAAATCC
>CAWAYH010000009.1:0-594322 GCA_963786195.1 uncultured Acidobacteriota bacterium
TTCAGCTCGAAATCCGACCACAGCCCGCCTCGCCAGCGCTCGGTGAAGAACCCGCTCCGGGGCGAGGTAGTCACGCGCGGCGTCGGTCCAGACGAACAGGTGCCGCACGCCCCAGCGACGCATCTCGGCGACGAACGTCCCGGGCGGGGTTTCCTCGATCGGGCGACCGGCAAACGTGCCGGCGCCGACGACTTGACCGCGGAACACGTTCCAGACCCAGCCATCCCACATCTGGCTGTAGAATCGTTGGCCGGCCACGTCCGGCAGCAGGCCCTCGAAGTGGACGTCGAATGGCGTCGTGACGCTGCGTCGGCGCGGATCGCTGTCCATGTCGCGATGGGGACTCGTCTCGACCAGGATCATGTTGCCGTCGGACGCGGCGATGCGATGGATCAAGGGCGGGTCGAACGCCCGCAGGTCTGGCACGTGGCGCACCGGCACGAACGAGGTCGCCACGTACAGGCCGATGAGCGCCACGAGCGCGACCGCGAGCCTGCGCGTGCCGCTGAAGCGCAGCACGAAGCCGGCGAGCGCGGGACCGGCAAGGAGCGGCATCATGTGCTGGATGCGATCGAAGAGCGCGCCGGCCTCTGGCGTGTTCAGGCGAAGCAGCCCCTGCGTCAACACGACCGCGCACGCGTAGAAGCCCGCGCGCGAGCGGCCCGGAGCGAGCGCCATGACCATCAGCGCCGGCAGCCAGACATTCGTCAGGCTGCGGTAGTCGTTGAACCAGCGCTGCGGCAGAAACAGAATCTCGATGTTGTAGTAGACCGTGCGGAAGAACAGCGCCCAGTTCGTCGGTGCGCCGGGGTCATAGACGGTGTTGTTGAAGCTGACATAGGACGAGTATCGCAGCGACTCCCAATGCACCGGCAGCGACACGACGATGGCGAGCGCCGTGGCCACGGCCAGCCGCAGGACGAGCCTTGGGGTCGCGATAGTACGCGGCCTCGAGCAGAAGATAGAGACCCGCGTAGACCGCGAACGCCACATGTGAATACAGGCGCCAGCGTGAGGCCGAGCATCAGCACCGGCCCGCCCCAGCGCTTCCCGAGCCGCGCGGCACGACTCCCGACCATCGCGAGGCCGGCGCAGAACACGCCGATGAGCGAGTTCGTGTCCCCGCTGCTGCCGATGGTGGCGAAGTAGCCGGCGGTGAGCAGGCAGGCGAAGCCGCCGGCGAGCAGGCCGGCGTCACGATCCTCCTGTCGGACATCCCACCAGACGAACGCTGGAATCGCGAGGAAGACGACGGCGTGGAAGACGTGATACCCGAGTTGGGGACCGAAGATCGTCATGGGAACGAACGCCAGCACCGCAAAACTCTGCGCGATGTCCGTTGACGTCGGGTATCCACCCAGCAGCCACCAGTTCCAACCGACGACGCTTCCCCGCTTCAGGAGCTCGATGCCGTTGACGGCCGACTGATACAAAACCGTGTAGTCGTCCTTGAACGGAATCTGAGTCCACGTCGACAGCGGCAGCCGCGAGACCATCGCTCCCACGAGCATCGCGGCGCCGGCGACGAAGAGCATCAGGGATCCCGCGCGGCCGATCTGCACCGGTCCGCCGACCTGCCGGCGCGTCACAATCGTCAGTGCGGTGGCGGCAAGGAGAGCCGCGGCGTACCAGGGCTGACGCCATCCGTTGAGCGCACCGGGGATGCCCGACCACCTGCCCGTGAACAGAAAGTTCACCCACGCGAGAAGCAGCACCACGCACAGTGCGCCCAGCGGGGCCCATCGAGGCAGTCGGGACGTGGAGGATGTCGGCCGATGAATCATGCGTCGATCAAGACGTTGATCATAGAACGGTCAATCGGCATCACGGGCGGGTTGGCGTGACCTGGAGGATTTCCAACAGATCACGGCCGCCGGCATCCTGAATCGTGCTCCGCGCAACGCGCAGATCCCGCAGACGAATCCAGTCCAGCGTGCTGGCAAGTTCCGTCGTGGCCGCGAACTCGACGAAGAACAGCCGGCCGTTGCCGAGCGCGTCCTGAAGGCTTTCCTGGCGCTGCTCGTCGAGGGTCATGCTGACCGACACGTTGGGGTGGCCAAGTGCAAGGTACTCGAGGGGCCTGGCAATCCACCATTGTTGCGACACGATCGAAACGGCACCGGGTCCTGCGGTCCTCGACAGGATGAACTGCAGCGCCTGTTGCTTGGGCTCGGTGGCTGCGGTGACGTACGTCAAGTGAGAGCGTCCGCCGCTCGTGGCGAACTCCCTGAAGTAGTTGACATGGAATGACGTCAGCAGCCCCGCGGCGACCAGCGTCGCCATTCCGACAATCAACCGCCGCCTTCCCGGCATCCATTCGAGCCATGCCGTCGAGACCGCGTGCCATCACGAGGGTGCCAGGCACGATCAAACACAGTCCCCAGCGCTCGAAGTGAGGACGGAGGGCCTGGGGACCGGCGAACGCGTAGAAACCGATCCAGGTGCCCGCGCACGCGAGGATCAGGGCGATGTCCAGTGGACGCGGTCTGGTGGAGATCGTCATCAGCAAGCCGGCCAGCAGCGTGCCCGCGACCAGTACGAACGCGGCGTCAAAGGGAACCGTCGCCGGCCGCGCGCCTGAGAAGTAGTGATACACCGTCACGCCGTTGAACAGCCGCCCGGTGTTCGCGGCGAACTCGAACCATTGCCGCGCCATCCATCATGCGCGCCGCTGCCATCGACAGCCACGGCCGATCCAGGTAGTCATTCGACGGCGCCAGGTGCCTGACGGCGGACCACGCGGCGAGCAGCCCCAGCGCCAGCAGGATGGCCATCGACACGAACAGAACGGCGCGTCCCCGCCGCGATGCCGGCAGCAGCGGGCGAATGGCGGTATTGCAGGGCAGGAGGAGAAACGGCGCGAGGAAGACGTTCGTCGGATGCGTCCAGAGCGCTATCGGGAACACCACGAGCGAGAGCGACGAGGTACTTCCAGGCCCGTGCTTGTTCCTTGAAGCCAAGCATCGACAGGAAGATGACGATGCCCGTCCAGAACACGGTTTGGGAGGGATCCTGACAAATGCGGCTGTGCGCGATGGCGGTCGGCAGGATCGCCAGCGCCACCGTGTAGATCCACGCGGTGGTGTTGTCGTACAGCCGCACGGACGAACCAGAAACCGATCGGCAACGCGAGCAGGTTCACGAACGCGGGAAGGAGGCGAAGCAGCAGAAACGAGGGTGGAGCGATCGCGTGCAGCAGCGCGAGCGGCACCAGGAACACGAGGTCGATGGGATTGCCGCTGGTCGTGTGCGTGTCGTAGGGCCGGCCCGCCACCCAGGCGGTCGCCTGAATCCCCCACCAGGCCTCGTCACCGCTGATCCCTGGCACCGAGGAAAGACGCACGAGGCGAAAGGCGGCCGCCGTGCCCAGAAGCACGGCGATCAACAGCGTCAGGACCCGCCGCTCGTTGGCTGTCGTCGAGCGAGCGAATTCGAGCTGCTCCCTCAATTTCAGTTTCAGGAACAGAACGCCCGCGAGCAGCGCCGCGCCAATTGCCGACAGGATCGATCCGTAGACGAAGCTCTTCGGCATGAACCGAAGGGTGACGCGGTGAACGCCGGCGTCCACGACGCAGCCGAGAAAGTCTTCTTCGACGCGCACGGTCTGGAGTGGCGCGCCGTCGATCGTCGCGGACCAGCCGTCGTGGAACCGTTCGGTGAAGGCGAGAACGCGGCGGCCGGGCGCGTCGACCTCCGCGACGAGCCGCCCCGGACGATCGACAGACAGGCGCGCGCTTCCCGTCGCAGTTTGCCCCTGCTCGTCGAGGAGCCGCACCCGCTCCACCGCATCGTCGAACGGGCGCCTGACGCCGTCGGGCGTGAAAGATCCATCGCGTCCCGGACAGTCGACGCGAACCCTCGCCTTCCAGCGGATGCCGGGTGGCCGGAAAGAGACCGACGTAGCCCGACGTCAGCCGGTATCCCCGCAGGATGAGAACATCCGAGAAGTACGGACTGTATCTGGCGGCGAAAGCATACGACTCGGGGACGGAAGGCGGGGCCACGGGCGCGGCGTGAGCCAGTTCCTCGATCCGCTTCGCCGGCTCCCGGTAGACGTACAGGATGCCCCACGCGGCGAGATCGATCGTCGTGACGACCACGAGAGCGCGCGATCGCCCAGCCCACCTGCCGGCCCGCCAGATGGACCAGCAGCGTCACCGCCGCCACCATCGCGACGCCCGGGGCAGCATGGGTCGCGCTCTCGAACGTGTGTCTGCCGTAAGGAAGCAGACCGCGAATTCAGTGCGATTGTCGTGACGACGCCGAGTCCGGCGGGGATCCAGAGGGCTGCTATCGAGCCGCCTGGAGCTCGTCTGCGCCGTTCGCCGATCGCCAGCAGATCGTCGAACGCAATGGCAGCGAGAATCGCGAGCGCGAACTGGACGAGGACGATGTAGCCGCACCGGCGCGCGAAGCGACTGGAACACCGGCAGTGCGCGAGCAGAGTACCGAGACCGCCGTAGCGTCCGAGCGCAAGGATGAACGTGAACCGCGGCGAACACGGTGGCAGCGGTGATGAGTGCGCGTCGATCGGACAGTGCGTGACGCCGGATCCACACCCAGATCAGCGCCACCGGTCAGGATCGCGCCCGAGTAGAGGCCGAACTCGTGCACCCTCCCCTCGCCACCGGCGGCGCCGCCCCGAAAGAAGAGCGGCGACCACAGCTGAATCAGGTTCTGCGGGTGCAACGAGTAGGTCAGCGCGAATTCGCGCGGTCAGCCCCACCCGCGTCGAGTGCGCCGCGGCGTCCAGCGTGGGCAGCAGCTGAATGCCGCCCAGCAGGACGCCCGAGGGCGACGGCGAACGCGCACGGCGCGAGCTGACGCCAACGCCCGGTCTCGCCTCGCGCGGAACAGCGCCGAAGGCCGCCAGCGCGACCGCGTTCCACCACACGCCCTGTGGAAAGCCCAGCAGCAGCTCGGAGGCGAGGATGCAGCGCGATGGCCGCAAACGCGAGCGCTCGCGCCCGCCTGCGCTCGTCCACGATCAGCACGTCGGCGGCAGGCCAGCAGCCATGGCATGTGCGCGACGACGGCCACCATGTTGATGTGTTGGTGGTGCAGGAGATTGAAGCCGCTGAACGCGAAGAGCATCGCGCCGAAGAGCGCCGGCGCGCGTGGCGAAACGCAGGCGTCGCAGGAACCAGAAGGTTCCCCCGAACAGCGCGACGGTAGTTGGCGATCAGCTCGAGATTGAACGCCGGCCCGAGCGGAAGGAGTCGATACAGGAGTTGATGGAACGGATGAAAGAGGCCGACCTGCCCCTCGCCGTGGATGTACACGCCCCGAGAGGATCGCTGGCGTCCACAACACGGTGTCGCCGGATTGCATCGCCTGCTGGTAGAGGTACCGCGTCGGCAGGTGGAACCAGTGGAGGTCGGTGTGGACGAAGACCCGGCCGGTCAGGAGCGGACGAAGCAGCGGCGCCAGAAGCGCGACGCTGCACGCCACTGTCAGGTATGCGAGCGAGCGGCTCCTGTTCACCGCCGAGTCAGCGACGGACGAGGATCGGCTCATCGCGCGGGCTTCCGGAAGGCCAGGATCAGCTCTCCGCGCAGAATGTAGCGCGTCGCCTCGTGCGTGTAACCACGCCTGGCGAAATCCTCGAGCAACCCCTTCCGCGTGTAGTGCGAGATGTGCTCATCGGCATAACCGCCTGGCGCGGCCATGCCGTACGCCTTCTCGATCCACACCCATTCCCAGCGATCGTAGTCGGGCGTGCCGAGTACCAGCCGGCCGCCCGGCGCGAGCACGCGGCACAGCTCGTCGATCATCGACGGGGTCATCGGCACGTGCTCGATCACCTGCGAGCAGAGCACACAGGGAAAGCTCCCGTCGGCGAACGGCAGCGCAAAACCGGACGCATTGACGCGCGGCGCCGGAAACCGCCGCGCGAAGCGCAGCTTGTTCATGAGCACGTCGAGCGCGACGCTGCCCCTGGGCAGCGCGCCGATGATGTGGCTCGATCCGCATCCGACGTCGAGCACCGGCCCCTGCCCGTCGATCAGCTCGACGATGTGCCGGTAGCGGCTGCGTTGCCAGTACCGTTGCAGCGGAATCGGGCTGTCGTGCGCGCGGAAGTCGTAGTCGGCCGCCGCGATCGAATTGCGCAGCTTCCACAGCGTCCAGAACGTGCGCAGGTACGCGGATGCGAGCGACGCGTGCGCCTTCGACGCCACCGCGGGGTTGGGCGTGTAGTTCAGCGGGATCTCGAGCACGCGCCATCCGGCGGCATACGCGCGCACGAGCACTTCCTGCAGGATGTCGTAATCCGTCGCCTCGAGCCGCAGGGCATTGACGACATCCGTCCGGTACAGCCGGATCGCGCTGGACCCGTCGTTCACGCCAAGACTCAGGCCCCGTCGAAAGACGACGTTCAGCACGCGGCTGCCGGCACGGCGCGCCGCGGGCATGTCGACTCTGCTGCCGTCCACGTACCGAGATGCCACGATGATTTCGGCGTCGTGCCGTCGCGCCCACAGATCAGCGAGAAAGGTCATGGGCCCTGAAAAATCCGGATCGACGGTGATGACGTACGCGCCGCGTGCCTGCCGGAATCCCCAACGGAGCTCGCTCCCGAAATCCTTCACCTCATCCGGGACCGTGATGATTTCGCTCGGGACCCCGAGCGCGTTCACTTCTCGCCGCAGTTGGGTCAGGAACGCCGCCGGGTCCTCTATGCGTTCGAGACGGGCGGCCACGATGGAGAGTTGCGGTTCCGCTGAAATCAACGCGTCATTATATAAGTCGCGGCGCGAACTACGATATCTGGTAGTAGATGCGACGTCCTCGATAGATTTGGGCCTCATTCGATTTCTCGTCCTCCCCCTGTAGCTCGATCGCAGGAAGAGGCCCTTATACAGATGTTGATGCGAATGTTCCTGGCAATGCTGTTGTCGGCGCTCGCCGCGCCGGCGCTGGCGCAATCCCCCAACACCGCCGCCCTCGTGATCGTCGTGGTCGATCAGACCGGAGCCGTCGTGGATGGCGCGAACGTGACGGTCGTCAACAATGCGACCGGCGCGACGCGAGACGTAGTGTCCGGATCGGATGGCTCCGCGACTGTCTCCGCGCTCGCGCTGACGGGGACGTACACCGTTCGTGTGAACAAAGCCGGATTCACTGCCGAGGACGACCGTCCTCATCGATCTGTCGATTGACGTGGCCGCGCTGGCGGGGTGGCTGCCGTCGCGTCGCGCCGCCCGAACCCGTCCTGCGCGAAGGCTGAGACCTCGCGGAAATTCCTTGCCACGGGCCGTCCGCCGACATATGTTGTCAGTAGTTGATGTATCAGTAGATGAGGGGAGTGGACGTGGGCAAGCCGACCGATCTCGTGCAGGGAACGCTGGACCTGCTCATCCTGAAAGTCCTCGCGCTGGAGCCCATGCATGGCTGGGCCATCGCGCAGCGAATCCGGCAGATGTCCAGCGATGTCCTCCAGGTCGGTCAGAGCGCGCTCTACCCGGCGCTGCACAAGCTGGAGCGGCACGGGCTGGGTCACATCGGAGTGGAAGACGTCGGAAACCAACCGGCGCGCCAGGTACTACTCCCTCACGCGCGCGGGCCGCAAGGCTGTCGCCGAGGAAGCGGCGCACTGGGAGCGGCTGTCGGCGGCCATCACCTCCATCGTCCGCGCCGTCTAGCACGGAGGAGTCGAGATGACTCGCTGGCTCGAACGGGCTTCGCGTCGCACTTCGTTCGATTGTTCCACCGACGGCGCGTCGAGGAAGAACTCGACGAAGAGATCCACGTACCACCTGGAGCGCAGATCGATGAGGGCTGTAGCGCCGGTCTCGCGCCGGACGAGGCGCGATACGCCGCGCTGCGCGCGATGGGCGCGATCGACAAGAGCAAGGAGGAATCGCGCGATCTCCGGAGCGGAAACCTGCTCGCCGAGTTCTTCAGCGACCTCCACTACGCGTGGCGGACACTGCGGCGCAGCCCGGGCTTTGCAGCGCTCGCCATCCTCATCATGGCGCTGGGGATTGGCGCGAACACCGCCGTGTTCAGCGTCGTCAACGGCGTGCTTTTGAAGCCGCTGCCGTATCCCGGGGCGGATCGAATCGTGGCGCTTTCCACGGCGACGCTGGCGACCGGCCAGATCAATCCGCTGGTCACGATTGCCAACTTCAGGGACTGGCGCGACCAGAGCGCCTCGTTCGAGGCGATGGCCACGTACCGGGGCGGCGAAGCGCCGGTGCACGCCGGCGACGCGGCCGAATACGGGCGCCTCGCCGTGGTGGACGGCCAGTTCTTCCGCGTCTTCGCGGTCGAGGCGATCGTCGGGCGGACGTTCAACGCGGAAGAAACCGTGCCGGGCAGCGATCAACAAGCGGCGGCGTTGATCAGTCATCGCTACTGGCAGAGCCGCTTTGGCGGCGACCCTAACATTCTCCAGCGGACGATCCGCTTGAACGACCGTCCCCGGCCCATCGTGGGCGTGATGCCGCCGGGCTTCCAGTTCCCGAACGAAACCGACATCTGGGCTCCTCAGACGACGCGCTCGACGAGCCGGACGAGTCACAATCTCTTCGCGGTCGCGCGGCTGAAGCCCGCTGTGCCGCTCGAAGCGGCGCAGGCCGAGCTGGACACCATTGCCGCCCGGCTCGCACAGCAGTACCCGGACAGCAACAAGGGACGAGGTGTCGCCGCGATTCCTCTCCAGGACACGCTGGTCAGCGACGTTCGTCTCACTCTTTACTTGTTATGGGGCGTCGTGTGCGTCGTGCTGCTGATTGCCTGCGCGAACACGGCGACGCTGCTTCTCGGGAAAGCCACGGCCCGCACGCGCGAGATCGCCGTGCGGACGGCGCTGGGTGCCAGTCGGCGCCGGATCATCCGGCAGCTCGTGACGGAGAGCCTGCTGCTCGCGGTGATCGCCGGCACTCTCGGCCTGGCGCTGGCCTACTGGGGAGCGCGGGTGCTGGTGGCGCTCACCCCTGCTGACGTGGTGCGGCTCACAGAGACTGGCATCGACCGCGGCGTGCTCGCGTTCACGCTGGTCATGTCGATCGTGACGAGCGTGCTGTTCGGCCTGGTTCCGGCGGTGCACGCATCCCGTGTCGATCTGACGGACATCGTCAAGCAGGGCGGCGCGCGCGCCGTAACCGGTGGACGGATGGTTCGCACACGCGGATTTCTCGTCGTGGGCGAAATCGCGCTGGCCGTCGTGCTCGTGGTGGGCGCCGGCCTGCTGGTCAAGAGCCTCATCGCGCTGCACGACGTCGACCTGGGCTTTCAGCCCGAGAACGTGCTGGTCATGAAGGCGACGGGCGTCCGCTCGCTGCAGGAGAACACCGCGTTCTTCCGGGATGTCGTGTCGCGGATTTCAGCGGTGCCGGGGGTCGTCGCGGTCGGCGCCACGTCTATTCCACCCGGGGACCTGACGAACAGCGGCGACGGGCCATATTTCATCGATCGCGTGCCGGCGCAGCGCGATCGTTCGCGCGACCCGACGGCGATGTTCACCATCATCACACCCGGCACGTTTGCCGCGCTGGGCGTTCCGCTGAAGCGCGGCCGCGATTTCAGCGAGAGCGATACCAACGACCGGCCTCTGGTGGCCATCGTCAACGAGGCGCTCGTCCGGCGTTCGATTGACGGCGAGGATCCGATCGGGCGGACGATCTTCTGTTCCTTCGATCGCAAGGAGGGAATGACGATCGTTGGCGTCGTGGGCGATGTCCGGCAGCGCAACCCCGCGCTGGAACCCATGCCGGATTGCGTCATGCCGTACAGCCAGCACGCGTACAACGGCAACACGCTGAACATCGTGACGCGAACCGCCGGCGATCCGACGGCGCTCGCAGGCACCCTGCGCCGCCTGGCCGCGGAAGTCGCGCCCGAGGTGCCGGTGTCGTTCACCACCATGGACGCGACGATCGCGAAGCGGGTCGAACAGCCCCGGTTCCGCGCGCTCCTGCTGACGGTTTTTGCCGGACTCGCCGTGTGCCTGGCGATGGCGGGCGTCTACGGCGTGATGGCGCATGCCGTGGGACAGCGTTCGCGGGAGATCGGCCTGCGGATGGCGCTCGGCGCCAGCCGGGCGTCGGTGCTTCGGCTGATTCTCGGACAGGGCCTGGTGCTCGCCGCGGTGGGACTGGCGCTCGGGCTGGCCGCCGCATTCGTGGCGACCCGACTGCTGACGACCGTGCTGTTCGAGGTTCAGCCGGTCGACGCCCAGGTGTATCTGGGAGTGGCAGTGCTCGTGGGGGTGGTCACCCTGCTTGCCGGGTACCTTCCCGCGCGGAGTGCAGCCATCGTCGATCCGGCTGTAGTCCTCAAGACGGAGTGAACGCGGCGTCCGGTCGCCTAGCAGCTAGCGAAACGTCACGTGCAAGTAGACGGAGTGACGGCCGTACGATTCGTTGAACGGCTTGAACGCGGCGCCGTCGATGGTGAACCGGAGAGTCGCCGGATCGCCAGTGATGGACTTGCTGATATCGTTCGCATCGAGCGTGATCGGACGCCAGTCGGTCCTGGGGCCCGACTCCTCGGCCGCGAGCAGGATCGGACCGTAGAAGATGCTGGCCACGTTCGGCTGATCCGCGACCGGCTGCATGGAGAAGTGCTGAGGCATCCGGAGCTCGATGGTGTCCTTGTCGCGCCAGCTCCGTCCGAGTGATAGGTAGGTGCCTGGCACCCCCTTCACCGACCGATCCCGTCCGTTGATCTTCACGAAAAACCCGCCGGTCGCCCAGCGTGGCACGCGAACCTTGATGTCGAACTCGCCTGTCCCTTTCACGATGAGCCGGGTTGTATCAGCGTACGGAAAGTCCGTCACCTGCTGCAGGCTCACCTTTCGCTCGCTCCAGTTGAGCGTCGAGGGCACGAACAGGTTGACGTAGAGCGTCCTGTTGTCGGCGCTCCTGAAGTAGATCGAATCCTGGAGCTTCGTGTTGCTTTCGAGCGCCGTGCCGTTGCAGCAGGTGAAGCCGTTCATGCCCGCGTTGTTGAACCGCTTCTGCGCGCCCGGGTTGAGCGGCACGTGGTACGTATTCCCGGCATCCTCTTCGGCGACCGACGCGAGGATGTGGTTGTAGAGCGCCTGCTCGTAGTGATCCATGTACTTCGCGGTCTGATCGAACATGAACAGCTGCCGGTCCAGCTTGAGCAGGTTGTACGTCGCGCACGTTTCGTTCTGGCCGCCGTTGGCGAAGCCGTTCTCCCAGAGCGTGTCCGGCTGGGCGGTGAAGCACTCGGCGTTGTTCGGGCTGCGCGCGCCGGCCACTCCTCCGATGCTGTACATGTAGCTGTGGTTGACGATCTCCCAGAAGTTCGACGCAATCTGGTAGTAGGGCATCTCCCGCGTCATGCGGAAGGTCTCGAGTGCCCCCGTGATCTGCGGGATGTGCTGGTTGGCGTGCTTCCCGCTGATCGTATCCACGTTCCGGGCCAGCCCGTGGTCGTGACTGGCGTTGCCGAAAAAGAGATTGGTGTTGTCGAACAGCTTCGCGCACTCGAGGAATCGCCGGTCACCGGTCAGCCGGAAGAGACGCGCCATGACTTCGTTCATGCCGCCGTACTCGCCGGCGATGTAGCGGTTCCACATGCTGACCCGCGTCTCAGGGGGAAGGGCCTTGAGCCGGGCCTGGGCCCACGCGCCCATGCCTCTTGCGATTTCCAGCGCTTTCTTGTTCCCGGCGACCTCGTAGCTGTCGAGCAGCCCGGCCAGGATTTTGTGCAGCGTGTAATAGGGCGCCCAGATCTGCGTGTCCTGCGTGCCGTAGGTCGCCCCCTTCTCCAGCATGATGAACTGGTCCGGCGGGTAGGCGCTGATGAACCCCACGCCCCAGTTCCAGTAGTCGGTGCGAATCGCTCCCGCGCGCAGGTTGGAGTCGTACCCGCTGCGACCCTGACCCGGTGGAACTGCTGTCGGGTCCGCGACGAACGGCCCGCCTTCCTTCTCGGGCTTGCCTGATTTCTGGGACAGCTCGTAGAGCGTGTCGATCAGGTAATTCATCTTCGCGAGGAAGTTCGCCCGCAGGGCCTCGTCGTACGTCGTGCTCGCGTAGGCCTGCGCAACCGCGCTGAGGTAGTGACCGCTCGCGTGCCCGCGCAGCCTCGTCGTCTGGTTGTCCCATCCTTCGAGCGGCTGCGTGCCTGCCGGCTGCGGCTGTCCGAACGCGTCCCTGAAGTTGTAGAGGAAGCGATCGGGATTCGTGGCGGCGAGCGCGCGGATGAACTTGTCCCGATTCCTGATGAACGCCGTGTCGCGGCCCTTGGTGTCACGATCGAGCACGACCGCGCTGAGGGGAAAGGCTTCGGCCAGGCGGCTGGGAGGCGTGAGCGTCCCGACCGGCATCGTCACGATTACCGTCGCTTTCGGCTCGAAGCGCGTGCCGGGCACCCTGCCGGTCACCGTGTAGGTGCCGGGCTTCAGCACCTGGCTGTTGTCCGACGGCGACGGCCAGATCACGCGGACTTCACTGCCCTTGGCGTTGTCGCGAAACACCGCCGGAATCGTGTACGGCAACCGCGGCAGTGTGCCCGCCACCGTTTCAACCGTGATGTCCGGGACGTGCGACAGCCGGGGGGCTAAGGGTGATTCCCGGGGGATTGCGGCAGTCGAGATCTCGGGCGGCGGCGCGCCGCGGCCCCTCGTGGACTGGCGTCCGGCCAGGCCGTTCCTTCGGATCGTGGCCACCTGCTCGTCGTTCAGCGCGATGCGATAGATTCGCACGTCGCGCAACCGCGCGTGGAGTGTGGGCGCGGTCTGCGGTTCGGAGCGACCCGCGGTCTGCGGTTCGGAGCGACCCGCGGTCTGCGGTTCTGAGCGACCAATGAAGAGGCGGTTCGCAGCAGCCGACGTCTTGCTGAGAATCTGGGCGGCGTCTACGTCGACGCCGGTCGCCTGGCTGACTCTGGCGCCGTCCAGGTAGCCGTTCAGCACACGCCCGGCGGAGTCGAGCACCACCGCGAAGTGAACCCACTGGTTTTCGAGAAACGGTCTGGCCGCGGTTTCGTGGACCTTGCCCTGAAATACCACCGACGCCCGGAAACCGGCCGGGTTCGCCAGGGCGAACAACCGCGTCGACGGGTTCTGCCCGAAGTCGAAGAACGGTCCCGAGGCACCCGTCGGCAGGAACAGCCAGCCCGTCACGCTGATCGCGTCTTCGCCAGCCAGCGCATCACCCGGCAGCTGGAGGTAGCTGCCATCGCCGGTCAGCAGCAGCACCCTGCGGTACTGCTCGTCGTCGACGAACGTCGCTCCGGTTCCGCGCAGCGTCGCGTGGGCCTGGTTTCTCGACGAATCCTCGGACGTGCCGGCGAGCGCATATCGGGCCACGAGCGCGGTCTCGCCGATCCCGTCGAGGAACTGGTCCCCTCCCTGGGCGGGAGGATGCAGTGCGTGAACAAAGGCAACAAGGACGGTGGAGGCCGTTAGGAGAACGGCGAAGAGGACACGAGTGATCATGTCTCTTATTCTTATTCTCCTCACGTCCTGTCAGACAAGAAAACACCTCCTTATCGCCCCATAACCGGCGACGGCGCCGGCACGGCCTCGCTGACTTCGCCAGGCGCCAGTTGCGCCATGGTCTCGGTCAGCTTGTAGGTCGAGTTCGGACGCACGTAGATCTCTTGAGTGACCGTCCGATAGCCGTCGAGGTGCAACGTGACCGCATGGCCGCCGGACGCCAGGTGCAGTCGCTGGAACGCCCCGTCGAAGTCGGCCGCAAGACCAGCATAGTACCCGTCGATATACACTTCGGTCTGCTTCGGCGTGATCTTCGTCTGCACGTCACCGTTCGACGTCAGCGAAGAATCGTACGCTCCGTACGGATACGCATACGGATAGGCATAGGGATAGCCCCAGGTAGTACCGGGTAGTCCGGGCCAAAGAACGGATCGTAGAAACCGCCTCTCACGATGACTCGACTGTGCGGTACTACGACGTGACCGCGCGGTACGACGACATGCCGCTCGGGTACGCGAACCTGAGCGTGCGGCACAGCCACCTGCGCCCGCGATCCGCTGCCGACGGGCCGACCCGCTGCGCCGTTGCCGAAGTGGCCGGCGCCACGTTGCGGTGCCGCGGCGAGGGACGCCGCCAGGGCAAGTATGAACATCGCCGCCAGGATCGGCTTCCTGATGACGGTTTGAATTGATGGCCTCATATAGGCCCCCCTTCCGATTTGATAACTCTCTCTATCTGCTTAGACGTCGGGTGGGGCGGAGGGGAGTCAGCCTAACTCTGCCGTCCAGTATTCGTGGGAGCTCGTCCTTGAAGAAACGCGACGTGTAGCGAGTAAACTATCCAGCCTCAGCCGCGTCGAACATCAGCATAGCGATGAGGCAGCAGCAATGAATCTGAAACTCGCGTTGCGTCGGCTCTTCAAGACTCCACTCATCAGCGGCGTCGCAATCCTGTCGCTGGCGCTTGGCATTGGCGCAAACGCCGCGATCTTCTCGCTCTTCGATCAGGCATTGCTGCGATCGCTACCGGTGCCACGGCCCGAGGAGCTCGTGAACTTCTCGTCGCCAGGTCCCAAGCCGGGATCGAATTCCTGCGGGCAGGCCGGCAGCTGCGACTCGGTGTTCAGTTACCCGATGTTCCGGGATCTGGAGCGGGCCCAGACGGTCTTCACCGGGATCGCGACTCACGTATCGTTCCCTGCCAACCTCGCTTACCAGGGCAAGGCCATGAGCGGCGGGGGCATGCTCGTGTCGGGGTCCTACTTCCCGATGCTCAGCCTGCAGCCGGCGCTCGGGCGCCTGCTCGACACCAATGACGATCGTGACGATCGGCGGCCACTCTGTCGTTGTCCTCAGCCACGCCTATTGGGCGACTCGCCTCGGCGCCGATCCGGGCGTTCTCAACAAGACGCTGGTCGTCAACAGCCACGGCATGACGATCGTGGGGGTCGCGCCGCGGGGATTCAACAGCACGACGCTCGGTGCGGAGCCGGCCGTGTTCGTGCCCGTCACGATGCGGGGGTTGATGATCCCCGGGTGGAACGCGTTGGCCGACCGGAGGGCCTATTGGGCGTATCTGTTTGCGCGCCTGAAGCCGGGCGTGTCGATCGCCCAGGCAGGCCCTGCCATCAACGGGGTCTACCGTCCGATCATCAACGATGTCGAAGCGCCGCTTCAGAAGGGCATGAGCGAGCAGACGATGGCCGGGTTCCGCGCCAAGGCACTCGTCCTCGGCGACGGCAGGCGCGGCCAGAGCTCCTTTCACAGCGAGGCCAGGACACCGCTGATCCTGCTCTTCTCGATCACCGGGATCGTCCTGCTGATCGCGTGTGCAAATATCGCCAATCTTCTGCTGGCGCGAGGCGCCGGGCGAGCGAGCGAGATGGCCGTGCGCCTCTCGCTCGGCGCGAGCCGGCGGCAACTGCTCGTCCAGCTGCTCACAGAATCAAGCGTGCTGGCAGTGCTGGGCGGAATCGCCGGACTGACCGTCGCGCGCTTGACGCTGTCGCTCATCGCGTCGCTGCTTCCGCCAGACGGGTCGGGCTCGCTGCATTTCGAGCTGGAGCCGAACGTCGTGCTCTTCGCAGCGGGACTCTCGATCGCGACGGGGTTCCTGTTTGGACTGTTCCCCGCGCTTCACAGCTCGCGGCCAAATCTGATTTCGGCGATCAAGGCGCAGGCCGGCCAGCCGTCCGGCGCCAGAGCCGCTGCGAGGTTCCGTACCACGCTCGTCACCACGCAAATCGCCCTGTCGATGGCCCTGCTCATTTCTGCCGGCCTGTTCATCAGGAGCCTGATGAACGTGAGCCGCGTGGATCTCGGGTTGAACGCCGACCACGTGGTCACCTTCGGCGTGTCCCCGCACTTGAACGGCTACAGCGTGCCGCGAGCGCGTGGGCTCTTCGAGCGAGTGGAGGACGAACTGGCGGCGCTGCCCGGCGTCACGGGCGTTGCGACGTCCATGGTTCCGCTCCTATCGGGGAGCAGCTGGGGCACCAGCGTGTCGGTCCAGGGCTTCGAGCGAGGTCCGGACGTCGACACGCACGCCTTTTTCAACGAAGTCAGTCCCGGCTTCTTCCGCACGCTTGGAATCCCGCTGATGTCGGGACGGGAGTTCACGGCCGCCGACGCGTCCAACGCGCCGAAGGTCGTCATCGTCAACGAAGCCTTTGCCAGGAAGTTCAACCTGGGACGTGACGGCGTGGGCAAGCGGATGTCGACCGGTGGACGGGAGCTCGACCTCGAGATCGTCGGGATCGTCCAGAACGCGAAGTACAGCGACGTGCGCCAGGAGCCCCCTCCGATCTTCTTCCGGCCGAACCGGCAGAGCGAGATGCTGGCGACGATCAACTTCTACGTCAGGACGTCGGTCGATCCGGACCAGGTGTTCCGCGCGGCGCCTGGTGTCCTGGCGCGGCTCGATCCCAACCTGCCGCTCGAGAACGTGAAAACCCTGCCCCAGCAGGTGCGGGAGAGCGTGTTCCTGGATCGGCTGGTCAGCACGCTGGCAACGGCATTCGCGGTGCTGGCGACTCTGCTGGCGGCCGTTGGCCTCTACGGTGTACTCGCGTACACCGTCGCGCAGCGCACGCGCGAGATTGGCCTTCGCATGGCGTTCGGCGCCGACGCCGCGCGCATGCGGTTCATGATCCTCAAACAGGTGGCCTGGATGACGCTCGTCGGCGGCGCCATCGGGGTCGTCGGTGCCTATTTCCTCGGCAGGGGCGCGGAGGCGCTGCTGTTCGAGCTCAAGGCCCACGATCCGGTCGTCATCGCCCTGTCGGTGATCATTCTCACCGCCGTGGCCTTCAGCGCCGGGTACATTCCGGCGTCCCGCGCGTCACGTGTGGATCCGATGCAGGCGCTGCGATATGAATAACGGCGTGCGGTAGCCCTGCCGTACCCCTCTGCGACCGCTGCCCGGCCCAAGGTCCGGAACTCGGTCCGGACCGAGTTGCAGATTCTGCTACCAACGGAGCCCGCAAATGCCCCCAGAACTCGACGGCCAGGGCGTCCTCGCTGCGTGGCAGACGAGCAGCCGCGTCACCGCCCGCTTCATCGGGCAGCTGCCTGCATCCTTGTGGCGTGCAGCGATTCCGGGGGCGCCGACCCGAACGGTGCGGGCGATCTGCGCGCACCTCCACAACTCGCGCTGCAGCTGGGTCAAGACGCTCGGCGCGGAGCACGGCATTCCTGGCATCGCGCGCGTGGATCACCGAAAGGTCACGCGTCAACAACTCCTCACGGCCCTCAAACACAGCGAGCGAGGCATCGCTGACCTCCTGGAACTGGGTCTTCGGCACGGCGGGCGCCTTCCCCCGTCGAAGGGCTACGTCTGGCGCAACCTCGCCCTGGACGTCGCGCACGTGCTCACGTACTTCGTCGCGCATGAGGGTCATCACCGTGGCCAGATCGTCCTCGTCGCTCGCCAGCTGGATAAGCGCCTCCCGTCTGAGGTGACGGCGGGTCTCTGGGACTGGCGCACGCGTCAGCGCTGAGGCAGGCTGGACCTGGGAACTCGGTCCGGACCGAGTTTGCAGATTTTGCCCACGTTCGCCACCCGTATTCCTGGCTCCAGTTGGGGCCGAAACTAGAGAATGCCCACGTTTGCTTTGCCAGGCGCAGGAGGGACCGTGAAGCTCCGACTCTTCGTGCTGATCCTGTTCGTATCGGCTCAACCCGCCTTCGCACAAATCCCGGTCACCGGCCCCAGCACGCTGAACGTCACTGGGGACGCTGCGGTGAACGTCGTGCCCGATCGAGTCCGGTTGTTCATGGGGGTCGAGTCCCGAGACAAGAACCTACTGGCGGCGAAAGCGGAGAACGACGCGGGGATCAAGAAGGTGATCGCGGCTGCGCGCGCCATGAACATCCCGCCTGGGGACATTCAGACCGACTTCGTCCAGGTCGAGCTGGATTACGACAACTCGGGAACGCTCATCGACTACTACAAGGTCACGAAGGACGTGCAGGTCCTGCTCCGGAACGTCGAGCAATTCGAGGAGCTCCTCAGCCAGGTGCTGCTGGCCGGCGCCAACCACATCTACGATGTGGAATTCAGCACGTCCGAGCTTCGGAAGCATCGGGATGCCGCGCGGGCGCTCGCCGTCAAGGCGGCACAGGAGAAAGCGAACGATCTCGCGGCGGCTGCCGGCTTGAAGGTCGTCGGGACGCCGATTGCCGTGAGTGCCTACAGCTACGGGGGCGGGGCATCGTATGGACGCTGGCACGGTCGCGGGTACGGCGGGATGTCGCAGAACGTCGTGCAGAACTCCGGATCCGGAGGGGATGGAATCGGCGCCGAAGGCACCGTCGCCCTGGGGAAGATCAGCATCACCGCAAGCGTCTCGATGTCGTTTCACTTGCAACGGTAAGGAAGCGCGGACGCGCCATTCACCTCAACTTCATTGGATTGCTCGGCCTGATCGTCGCCACCGCTGGCTGCAATCGGCAGCCCGCGCTCGTGACGATCGTCCACGGCGGGAGCGGCCCACCGACGATCGTGATGCTCCACGGTTATGGTTCGGCGGCCGAGGAGTGGGCGCCCTTCACGAAGACCATGCAATGGCCCGCAACTGGACGCTTCGTGTTCCCGCAAGCCCCGGAGACCACGGTCCCACCCGAAGGGCCGATTGGTGGACGAGGCTGGTGGCGACTCGACCTGGCGGCGCACATTCCGCCGGGCCAAACAATACCGGACCTGTCCGGGACGCGGCCGCCGGGGTTGCAGCGCGCTGCCGACATGGTCGGGCAATTGCTGGCCGACACACGAACGGTTCCCCGGGGGCCTGTGGTCCTCGGGGGGTTCTCGCAAGGCGCCATGGTGGCGAGTGAAGTGGCGTTCCGATCGAACGTCAGGCTCTCGGCGCTCGTGATCCTCTCTGGCACCCTCGTGGACGAACCGTCGTGGGAGAATCACTTCCGCGAGCGCCAGAGTCTCCCGGTCTTTCTGGCGCATGGACGCAGGGACCCGGTTCTTCCGTTCGCGATCGCCGATCGCTATCGGCAGAAGCTCGAGGCGGCCGGTGTTCGCGTCACCTGGTGCCCCTTTGAGGGCGGGCACGAGGTTCCGGCGACGGTGGTGGTCGCCCTGAACGAGTTCCTCGCGCAGCTGCAGCTCGATCGATGAGGCCCGGCCTGGCTCCGCGATGGCCGGTATAGCCGTTGGGATTCTTCCGATGGTGGTATTGCCTCACGTGCGGCAAGAGCCCGCAGCTCCCGCGAACGGCGCTCGGTCGATTCAGCCTCCTCGGATCGCAGGGCATGATAATCAAGATGCGCTGAGTCCAAGGGCCTTTCGTCCCATCGAAATGCTCGGTCGACTCAGAACCGCGTTTGACACCCATCCCGGTCGAAGGTACCCTGACACCTGGTAGGGAGTAGCGGCCCGCACGCGCGGGTGGATCCGGTCGTCAACACAGAGCAATCGCTCTCGGCCGCATCCGGCGATCACACTCACCCAGCGAGACTACCGCGAGCCCGGGAGGCCGTGGTGGTCGTCTGGATTGGCTTCATTACCATCGTTCTGCTTCTGCTGGCCCTGGATCTGGGCGTGTTCCATCGACGTGCCCACGTGGTCTCGGTCCGCGAGGCGCTGACCTGGTCGGTCATCTGGGTCATCACCGCGCTCCTCTTCGCCTGTCTGGTGTACTTCGGATACGAGCACCACTGGCTCGGCCTCGGGTTCGACCCCGATCCGGCGGATCGCAGCGCGGCGCATCCTGACGGGCGCGTGAACGACGCCCGCAGCGCGCTGGTCAAGTTCCTCACCGGATACGTCATCGAGCTGTCGCTCAGCGTCGACAACCTGTTCGTGATCGCGATGGTGTTCGGCTATTTCGCCGTGCCAAGGATGTATCAGCATCGCGTCCTGTTCTGGGGCATTCTGGGTGCGCTCGTGATGCGCGGCGCCATGATCGCGATCGGCGCGCGGCTCGTCGCGGAGTTCTCGTGGATCCTCTACGTCTTCGGCGTCATCCTCATGCTGACGGCGGTGAAGATGCTGTTCTCGGGCGGCGAACACGGCGACCCCGGCCGCAACATCGTCGTCCGCGCCATCAAGCGGTTCTTTCCCGTGACCGATCAGTTCCACGGCGATGCGTTCGTCATCCGCACGGAGAGTGCCCGGGGTCGCACGCTGATGCTGACGCCGCTCACGCCGGCGCTCGCGATGGTCGAGACGACCGATCTGGTGTTCGCGGTCGACTCGATCCCGGCGATCTTCGCCATCACGGCCGACCCGTTCCTCGTGTTCTCCAGCAACGTGTTCGCCGTGCTTGGCCTGCGCTCGCTGTTCTTCGCGCTGTCCGGCGCGCTGCACTACTTCCAATACCTGAAGCACGCGCTGGCCCTCGTCTTGATGACCGTCGGCGTCAAGATGCTCGCACATGACTGGCTCGAGGAGGCGCTGGGGCCGAACTTCAACCTGTACCTGCTCCTGACCGTGCTGTTGATTCTGGCCGCGGGCGCGCTGATCTCGATAGTCGAAGTCCGGTGGCGCACCGAGCGACCCGGCGCCGAGGTCAGGAGCGAAGAGCCGTGAGCGGATCGACTCCCGCGGCGCGACGTGCGGCCAGCAAGGTGGCGAGCATGCAGACGATGGCCATCGCAGCCGCCGCCGCCAGGAACGAGGCCCAATCCAGCGGGCTCGTGTCGACCAGCCAGCCCGAGAGAAACCGCGTCGTGAGCGCGGCCAGGCTGACGCCGCAGATGAGGCCCAGGGCCGCCAGGGCTGCACCCCGCGCCAGGAACAGGCGCAGCACACGCCCGCGCCCCGCACCGAGGGCCATCCGCACGCCAATCTCCGGCGTGCGCTCGGTCACCCAGCAATTGACGACCGCGAACAGGCCGACTGCGGCGAGCGCGAGCGCAATGACCGCGAACGCCGACATCAACGACGCAGCGAAGCGCCACGTCGCGACCGATCGCGCCGTGATGGCGGCGACCGATTCCACGTCGCCGATCGGCAGGATCGGATCGATTGCGGCGACTTCCTCGCGGATGGTTCGCGAGATCTGCTCCTGACGCTCTGCCGTCCGGACGACGACCCGAAGGATCGGCACGGGCTCGTCCGCGAAGGGGACGTACACCTCGGCGGCGGCGCTCAGCCGGCGCCCGGAATCGCGCACGTTGCGGGAGATACCGACGATAGTCTTGGTCGAGGCTGTACCCTGGCCCTTGAACGTGATCCGCCGACCGAGCGGATCCTGGCCGGGCCACATGCGTTGCGCCAGCGTTTCGTTGACGATCGCGACGCCCGATCCCGGGCCGTCGGCTGGCGTGAATGCGCGGCCGCGGAGAATTGTCATGCCCATGACGCTGAAGTACTCAGGCGTGACGTGCGGCGCATACAATTCGGTCGGAGCCGACCTGTCGCCGTCTTCGCGCTGCACGTCAGCGGTGCTGATGAACCCCGACAGCGGAAGGTAGCTCGTGGCCGCGACCGCCTGCACGCCGGGCCGTTGCAAGAGACGCTGCTGCAGATGCTCGACGAACGCCGTCCGCGTCGGACCGTCCGCGTAGCGCGACGCGGGCAGCGAGATCGTCGTCGCCACCTTGCCTTCGGGGTCGAAGCCGGGATCGACCGGCCTGAGGTGCAGGAACGTCTTCACCAGCAGGCTGGCGCCGATCAGCAGCGCCATCGACAGGGCGACCTCCGCGACGATGAGCGCGCCGCGCATCCGGCGTCGGGAGGGTGTCGCCGCGAGGGCGGATTCCTTCAGCGTCGCTCCCAGATCCACCCGCGAGGCGTACACCGCGGGCAGCAGGCCGAACACGAAGCCCGTCGCGGTCGACAGCGCGACGCACATGACGAGGACCCGGCCGTCGAGCGCGATGTGATCGATACGGCGGATGTAGCCTGGCATCACGGAGAGCAGCGCGCCGAGACTCCAGTTCGCCATCAGCAACCCGGCGACGCCGCCGCACAACGCGAACAGCACGCTCTCGGTTAGCAGCTGGCGGATCATGCGGGCACGGCTGCAGCCGAGCGCCGCGCGAAGCGACAGCTCTCGTCTGCGTGCATCGGCGCGGCCCAGCAGCAGACTGGCGACATTGGCGCACGCGATGAGCAGCACGAACCCCGCGGCGCCGGAGAGCGCCAGGAGCGGCTGCCTGACTTCGCCAGTGATCTCCTCGGTGAGCGATTCCAGCCGCACGTGAGAGCGCGCCGCCGGCGGGTCACGACGCGTCGAGCACGGCGTCCATCTGCGCTCGCGGCGACACTGGCAGCGACGCCCGGCTTCAGTCGACCGTAGACGCTGACCGATGAGGCTTCGCGCCATGCGCTCGCCCGTCAGGCACGAGGTCAGTGGGATCCAGCCGTCGATCCGCCGCAGGGCGCGCGGGCCATCGAATTGTCGGGGCATGACGCCGATCACCGTCACCGGCGCGCCGTCGAGAATCAGGGCGCGGCCAATGCTGCCGCGATCGGCACCGAGCCGGTTCGTCCAGAACGCGTGGCTGACCACGACGACCTGAGCGCCGGCCGGAGTGTCTTCATCCTCGGTGAACGTGCGACCCATTGCGGGAGCGACACCGAGCGTCGGGAACATGGCAGCCGAAAAACACTCGAGCCTGACGCGGTCGGGCGCGCCGTCCCCGGTCCACACGGGCGAGGCCATGGAGTAGCCGGCGAGCGAGTCGAAGGCGTCGACGCCCGCGGACCAGGCGCGAAACTGCTGCATGGAAATCGGAGCGTAGTTCCCGCGGGCCTGCAAGCGGCGAACCGACACCAGGCGGTCGGGATCCTCGAACGGCAGCTGCAGGAGCACGGCGTTGACGACGGTGAACATCGCCGTGTTCGCGCCGACGCCGAGCGCGATCGCCAGCACGGCTGCGCCCGTCGTCAGCGGGTTCCTGCGCATGAGGCGCAGGCCGTAGCCGGCGTCCCGGATCAACACGTGCGCGTGCTCGCGGGGCGCGATGCGGGCAAAGCCGCCAAGCGTGCGCCACCAGAGCCGGGTGAGACCTGATCGTCCCGACGTCGCAGCCTCGGCGCGTTCGTCGCGAAAGACCGACGACATCTCGTCGCCAAAATCACCGCGGAACTCTGACGGGAAGAGCCGCAGCAGCAGATGATACAAACGTTCGGCGAGCGGCTTGCGCATGCCTCACCCCACGCTGCGGCCCGGGTCGACGATCAACCGTGTCGCGCGCGCGACGGCGATCATCTTCTCGAGCCGTTCGGCCTCGGCGACGGCCACGCGGCGGCCGAAGTCCGTCAGCCGGTAATACCGCCGCCGCTCATCGTCCTCAGCCGCGGCCGGGCGCCTGCGCGACTCGACGATCAGCCCCTCGGCAAGCAGCCGCTTGATGATGCCGTAGAGCGTACCCGTGCTGAGCATCACCTCGCCGTTGGTGTGATGAGCAACGCTCTTGATCACGGCGTAGCCGTGCTGTTCCCCGTCGGCGAGCGCGACGAGGACGTGGAACATCGGCGAGGTGAGGGGAAGAAGTTGTGAAGGATCGCGCCGGATCGACGTCATGATTGACTACGTCGCGTGACTCTATATCGTGACGCGACGCATGTCAACGCAGCCTACCAGCTTCCAGTTTCCAGTCTCCGACCAAGACTCTTCGCTATGTCCCTCCCGTCGTGACGCGCAAGCTGTATGTGCCGGTCCCGTCAACGCCTGAGTCGGCGCTCCCAACGAGGACGAGATATGTGCCGGTCACTGGTGCTACGACGTTGACGATCTCCGCCGCGGCGAGTCCGAACGCTGAGCCCAACGTCGCGCCGTTGGGCGCCCAGAGCCGAATCCACGGCCGGAAGTCGTCGGTCTCGGATGTCTGGCTGACTTGCACCGTCAGGAGCATGCCCGCAACGGCGGTGAAGGTCCACACGTCCACATCGCCCTGCGGGATCTCGCCGGCATGGACTGCGCCGATGGTCACCGGCCCGCCCTGATCGCCCGGCGACACGGTGATCGGCCCCGGCGTGTGCGTCATCGTCAGCCGGTACGTGCCCGTCCCGTCGACTCCGCTGTCGAAGCTCGCCACGAGCACCAGGTAGGTGCCCGTGACCGGCGCGATCACATCGCCGATCTCCGCCGCATCCGTGCCGAACGCTGAGCCCAAGGTCGCCCCGTTGGGCGCCCACAGCCGAATCCACGGCCGGAAGTCGTCCGTGTCGGTCGATCTCGCCGATGTGCACGGCGATGCGGTCACCGGCGGTGGCCGTGAACGTCCACACGTCCAGGTCGCCCTGCAGGATCTCGCCCGTATGCAGCGCCGCCGTTGGTGAGCGGCCCGCCCTGATCGCCGGCCGACACGGTGATCGGCCCCGGCGTGTGCGTCATCGTCAGGCGATAGGTGCCCGTCCCGTCGACGCCGCTGTCGAAGCTCGCGACCAGCACCAGGTAGGTGCCGGTCACCGGGCGCGACCACATCGTCGACCTGCGCCGCATCCGTGCCGGACGCTGAGCCCGAGGTCGCCCCGTTGGGCGCCCACAGCCGAATCCACGGCCGGAAGTCGTCCGTGTCGGCGATCTCGCCGATGTGCACGCGCGATGCGGTCACCGGCGGTGGCCGTGAACGTCCACACGTCCAGGTCGCCCTGCAGGATCTCGCCCGTGTGCATCGCGCCGTTGGTGAGCGGCCCGCCCTGGTCGCCCGGCGACACCGTGATCGGCCCGGCGTGTGCGTCATCGTCAGCCGATACGTGCCGGTCCCGTCGAACCCGCTGTCGAAGCTCGCGACCAGCACCAGGTAGGTGCCGGTCACCGGCGCGACCACGTCGTCGATCGCCGCCGCGTCCGTGCCCGAACGCTGTCGCCCAGGGTCGCCCCGTTGGGCGCCCACAGCCGGATCCACGGCCGGAAGTCGTCCGTGTCGGTGATCTCGCCGATGTGCACGGCGATGCGCTCGCCGGCGGTGGCGGTGAACGTCCACACGTCCAGGTCGCCCTGCAGGATCTCGCCCGTGTGCATCGCCGCCGTTGGTGAGCGGCCCGCCCTGATCGCCCGGCGACACCGTGATCGGCCCCGGCGTGTGCGTCATCGTCAGGCGATACGTGCCGGTGCCGTCGAACCCGCTGTCGAAGCTCGCGACGAGCACCAGATAGGTGCCGGTGACCGGCGCGACCACATCGTCGATCACCGCCGCGTCCGTGCCGGACGGCTGAGCCCGAGGATCGCCCCGTTGGGCGCCCACAGCCGAATCCACGGCCGGAAGTCGTCGGTGTCGGTCGATCTCGCCGATGTGCACGCGCGATGCGGTCACCGGCGGTCGCCGTGAACGTCCACACGTCCAGGTCGCCCTGCAGGATCTCGCCCGTGTGCAGCGCCGCCGTTGGTGAGCGGCCCGCCCTGATCGCCCGGCGACACCGTGATCGGCCCCGGCGTGTGCGTCATCGTCAGCCGATACGTGCCGGTGCCGTCGAACCCGCGTCGAAGCTCGCGACGAGCACCAGGTAGGTGCCGGTGACCGGGCGCGATCACGTCGTCGATCGCCGCCGCGTCCGTGCCGGACGCTGTCGCCCGAGGCTCGCCCCGTTGGGCGCCCACAGCCGAATCCACGGCCGGAAGTCGTCGGTGTCGGTCGATCTCGCCGATGTGCACGCGCGATCCGGTCACCGGCGGTGGCGGTGAACGTCCAGACGTCCAGGTCGCCCTGCAGGATCTCGCCCGTATGCATCGCCGCCGTTGGTGAGCGGCCCGCCCTGATCGCCCGGCGACACCGTGATCGGCCCCGGCGTGTGCGTCATCGTCAGCCGATAGGTGCCGGTGCCGTCGAAGCCGCGTGTCGAAGCTCGCGACGAGCACCAGGTAGGTGCCGGTGACCGGGCGCGACGACGTCGTCGACCTGCCGCCGCATCCGTGCCGAACGCTGAGCCGAGGGTCGCCCCGTTGGGCGCCCAGAGCCGGATCCACGGCCGGAAGTCGTCGTCGTCGACAATCTCGCCGATGTGCACGGCGATGCGGTCACCGGCGGTGGCGGTGAACGTCCACACGTCCAGGTCACCCTGCAGAATCTCGCCGGTATGCAGCGCGCCGTTGGTGAGCGGCCCACCCTGATCGCCCGCCGACACGGTGATCGGCCCCGGCGTGTGCGTCATCGTCAGCCGATAGGTGCCCGTCCCGTCGACGCCGAGGTCGGCGCTCGCCACGAGCACCAGGTAGGTGCCGGTCACCGGGGCGATCACATCGCCGATCTCCGCCGCATCCGTGCTGAACGCTGAGCCCAAAATCGCACTGGTCGGCGCAGAGAGCCGAATCCATGGCCGGAAATCATCGTTGTCGACAACTTCGCCTACGTGGACAGCGATGCGATCACCAGCATTTGCTGTGAACGTCCACGTATCCACCTCACTGGCAGTGAGAATCGCCCCACAGTGAGTCCCACCGTTCAGGAGCGTGCCGTTCTCGACACCACATTCGCCGGCAGCATCGACGATGGTGACCGTGGCGGTTTCCGGCGACCCGAGGTTGTAGGCGGCGCCGTCGATTACGGTGATGACAACCGTTTCGGAGAATTCAGGCACTGCGTCAGCGAGAGGCGTGATGGTCACATCTGCGGACGGCTGTCCAGCCGGGATGACGACACTGGCGCCGATTCGTTTCGTAGTCGAGACCGTTCGTGGCAGTGCCACCGATCGTGTAAGTCACGGTCAGCGGGCTCCCGACGTCTCCTCCACTCCGAGTAACCCTGAACGTTCCCGGGTCCGGACCGGCTTCGGCGGCAGCGCCGTCGATGGCTTGGATGCTGACGGTGGGCAGCGTGACAACGATCGCGCGAATTAGCACGGTGTCGGGCGCGCTGTTCACGAACCCGTCGTTGACGATGAGCTGCGCGAGATAATCCCCGGCCTGATCGACAGTGAATGTCGGGTTGACGGCCGTGACGTCGCTGAACTGCGCGGTGCTGCCGGCGGGCTTCGACAGGAGGGACCAGCTGAACGTCAACGGCTGGCCGTCGGCGTCGGTCGATCCAGTGCCGTTCAAGGTGACGACGGAGCCGACAGCGACGTCGAGTTGATCGGCTCCGGCGTTGGCGACCGGCGTCGAATTGGTGGTCGAGATCGTGACGGAATCCGCGGCGCTCGCCACGAACCCATCGTTGACGATGAGCTGCACGACGTAGGTTCCGGGCCGGTCGGCCGTGAACGACGGGCCGACCGCCGTGGGATTATCGAGCGTCGTCAGGCTGCCCGCGGGCCGCGACGTGAACGACCACGCGAACGTGAGCGGATCGCCGTCGGCGTCCGACGATCCTGCCCCGTTCAGCGACACGGTCTGACCTACGGCCACCGTCTGATCGGGACCGGCGTTGGCGACCGGCGCGGAATTGGCCGTCGTGATCACCACCGTGTCCGGAGCGCTGGATTCGAAACCGTCGTTCACGATCAGCTGGGCGACGTACTCGCCAGGCAGGTCCGCGAGGAATGTCGGCATCACCGCCGTCGGGTTGCTCAGCGTGGCGACGCTGCCTGGAGGTCTGGTGGTGAGGGACCAGGTGAAGGTCAGCGGATTGCCGTCCACGTCACTGGAACCGCTGCCGTCGAGCGTGACGAGCGTCGCCGGTCGCACAGTCCGATCCGGACCGGCGTTGGCGACGGGGGCGGCATTCTGGGTGCGAACCTCTACGACATCCGGCGCGCTGTTGAGAACGCCGTCGTTGACGATCAGTTGGATCCGGTAGGTCCCCGGCCTGTCGGCGACGAACGTCGGGAAGACCGCAGTGGGATTGCTCAGCACTGCGGCGCTCCCCAAGGGCGCCGACAGCAGCGCCCAGGCAAACGTCAACGGATTGCCGTCGGCGTCGCTCGAGCCGCTGCCGTTCAGCGTCACAGTCTGACCCAATCCCACGGTCTGATCCGGGCCGGCATTGGCCACCGGCGCCGAATTGGCCGTCGTGACAACCACTAGATTCGGGCGAACTGTTCACGGTGCCGTCATTCACGATCAGGCGAACGACGTAGTCTCCCTGAACATCAGTTGTGAACGTCGGCGTGATCGACGTCGGATTCTGAAGAACGGCGAAGCTGCCGGGAGGACGTGATTGGAAGTCCCAGGCAAACGTCAGCGGATCGCCGTCAGCGTCCGTCGACCCACTGCCATTGAGCGTCACGGTCACACCCATGCCCACCGTCTGATCAGGCCCCGCGTTTGCTGTTGGCAGGTGATTGCCGGTGGCGGGCGCGATCACCCACTGGAGGTTCGAGAAGGCGAAGGGCACCGTCCGGTCGTGCCGAAAACTGAACGTGTCGAGGCTCTCGACCGTGCCTCCTGAGCCCACCGGCCCGAACGACAGCACGCCATCGACGATCGTTGTTGCTCCAGACAGGCTGGACACGGTCGCCGTCGCGCTCGTCAGCGCTGCGCCATTGTTCGTCAACGACGCACGGTAGACATACTCCGACACGGTGCGCGTGACGCGCACCTCACTCACCTTGACGTAGCCGCCAATCGCCTGGAGTCCTGGTTGTGCTGAGGGTGAGTACGGGAAGAGACAGGTACCGACGAGCAATGTCGTCGCGACCAAACGGATCGTCCGCTGCATGCGAAGCCTCAATCGGAGAACGAGCGTGACGAGGCGGCCACCGGCGACGCTCAACGGTCGCCGGTGATTTTAGGTCATCTCGAACGCCTGCGGGGCACGAAACGAAGGCCAGCTCCTGCGGTCAGGAGCCACAGGGTTGACGGCTCCGGCACGAGTGCTGTCCGGCCCGAGTCAAGGATCCGAACGAGGTCTCCTTCGAGCTGGTAGATCTCGAACGGCTGCGATCCAGGTGTGGCAAGCCCCGCCCAGAGAAAACTCACTCGAAACGGCCCGATGAGCGATGGATCGGCAATCAGAGCCAGCACGTCGTAGTAGCCGTCCGATGTCAGCGGGACATCGGGTTGCACGAGCAGCGGGTCCCAGTGGCCGTTCCCAGGCGAGGGTGCCCCGAGTTCAAGCGCCGAATACAACGCATGGTCGAAAAAGATTGTAAAACCCTGGCCCTCAGGAAAAGGATCGCCACTTAGAAAATACTCGTACTCCCACCGGCCACCGCTGAGATCTGCCGTCGTGAATTCGATCGTCGTCGCGTGGGCCGATGCTGCACGAAGCACCACTGCGAGCGCGATAACGAGGGGGTCGAAAGCTCGCTTCATGTCGACCTGCTTGTCGGAATACAGAGATGCGAAATGGGTGCGAGATGACCTGTAGGGAGCGCGTCGGCGCGCCATGCAAATGCCTGGCCCGCGCGGGACCCGAAATTGCAGGCTCTTCGAAGAGGATGTCGCGGTAGGGGGAGACAAAAGTCGCAAGATGCGGAGATCGTCGGCGATCGCCGGGACAGCACCTTGATCGCGACGTGCGGTCAAGAGACGACGTGCGGTCAAGAGACAACGAGCTACAGTAATGTGCCGCGAAGCGTCACCAGCGCCACCGAGAAGTAGATCACCAGCCCGGTGACGTCGACCAGCGTCGCCACGAACGGCGCGGACGAAGCGTGCAGTGTGTGGTTTCGTCCGGCTCTGCGGGCTGACGCGCTCAGCGCGCCCGTAATTCGGCCAGGGCCTTGGCCGCCGCGTCTTCGTCCCGCCGCTCGGCGTCTGTCTTCTTCGGATTGAGCCGCAGCGCCGTCTCAAAGCTGCGGATCGCCTCGGCGACGGCACCGCGTTCGGCCTGCGCGCGCGCGAGCGCCTGGTGCAACGTGTACGCATCGGGCAGGAGCGTCACACCGAAGGCCAGCACCTTCTCTCCGTCGCCGGCGTGCGCGCGATTGGCGCGGGTGGCCTGCGACTGAATACTGGACGCGCTGACGTAGTACTCCTGGATGTTCGAGAGTCCACGGGCGTGTGCCAGCGCCTCATCGACCGTTCCCTTCTCCATGCTCTCGCGCAATAACCGGGCGACGGACTTCGGCTCGACTTTCAGGATCTCGTAATCGAACACGAGCGTCGCATTCGGCGGAATGTCGCGATTGCCCTTCTCGCCATAGGCGAGCTCCGGCTTCATCGTGATGACGATGCGGTCGCCTTGCCGGACTTCGCGCATGCCTTCCTCGAAGCCGCGGATCACACGGTCAACCCCCGGCGTGTACTCGTAAGGTACTGCCGCTCGTCCGCGTGTTCCAGAACTCCTTCCCGTCCGTGAACCGGCCGATGCCGTGAATGACCATCAGGTCTCCAGGCTGCGGTCTGAGGCCGGTCCCCTGCTGCGTGAACACGTAGCTCAAACCCGATGCGGTCGTGACGGTTTCGCCGATGGCCCGGCGAGTGGTGGTGCCCTGCGACGGAAGCGGGGCCGGCGACTGTTCGCGTGCGAGGGCCGGTGCTACGGATGAGATAACAAACAGCGACAGCATAGCCACCACGGACGGCGCGTGCAGGCCGGGTCGAATGGAGAGTTGCATCGTGACCTACCTGCGACAAGATACACCATCGCTCCGCCCGTTTTCAGGGCTGGACGGTATTCTGGTTTACGCTTGCTTCCTCACAGGAGCCCGTGATGAGCCGTATTGTCGTTGCTTCGATCGCGTGTGCGTTGCTCTCCACGACGACCCCCCTCGCGCAGACCTCCGATGAACAGGACGTGCGCGCCGCCGTCAATCAGTACTTTCGGGGACATGCGACCGGGGATCCCGCTCAAATGCGGAAGGCGTTCTTGCCCACCGCCCACATCGAGGGCATCCGGGAGGGCAAGTTCGTGTCATGGACAGCCGAGGATACCGCTCGCGCTTCAGCGGAAAGCCTGCAGCCGACGAAGCCTCCAGGAAGCGCACGATCGATCGCGTCGACGTCTCGGGAAGTGCGGCCATGGCCGGCGCCACGCTGGTGCACGGGCAGACGACGTTCACGGACTACTTCGTCCTGCTGAAGGTCGACAACACCTGGAAAATCGCGAACAAGGTGTATTCGTCGCGCCCCACGAAGTAACGCCGAGTCGCCGCCACACTCGACCACGAGCTACAGTAATGTGCCCCGCAGCGTCACCAGCGCCACCGAGAAGTAGATCACCAGTCCGGTCACGTCGACCAGCGTCGCCACGAACGGCGCGGACGAGGCGGCCGGGTCGAACCCGAGGCGCTTCAGGAGAAACGGCAGCAGCGATCCGCTGAGCGTGCCCCACAGGACCACACCGACGAGCGACACCGCCACGGTGATCGCGATGAGCAGCCAGTGCGGCCCGTACACGTCGGAAAAGGCCGACCACAGGGTGATGCGGAAGAACCCGACGCTTCCGAGGATCGTCCCCAGCGCCAGACCGGCCAGCATTTCACGGCGCATCACGCGCCACCAGTCCCGCAGTCTCACTTCTCCGAGCGCGAGCGCCCGGATGACCAGCGTCGACGCCTGCGATCCCGAGTTGCCGCCGCTCGAGATGATGAGCGGCACGAACAGCGCCAGCACGACCGCGCGGGAGATCTCCGCTTCGAACGCGGCCATCGCCGTGGCCGTCAGCATTTCTCCGAGGAAGAGCGCCGTCAGCCAGCCCGCGCGCTTCTGAATCATCCGGCCGAACGAGATCTCCGTGTACGGCTCGTCCAGCGCCTCCGATCCACCGATGCGCTGAATCTCTCTGGTCGTCTTCGCCTCCGCGACGTCGAGCACGTCGTCGATCGTCACGATGCCGATGAGCATGCCGGCCGTGTCAGTCACCGGCAGCGCGGTTCGATCGTACTGACGGAAGACGGCGACGGCGGCTTCCTGATCGTCGGTCGCCTTCAACGCGACGAACCGGCGATCCATCAGCTCCGCGGCGCGGCGGTCGAGCGGCGCCAGGAGGAACTCGCGGATGCGGATGTCGTCGATCAGCAGCCCCTGCTCGTCGACGACATAGATGACGTTCAACGTTTCGCTGTCGTGTCCGTTTGCGCGCACGTAGTCGAGCACCTCGCTGACGGTCCATTGCTCGCGGATCGCCACGTAGTGCGGGGTCATCAGCCTGCCGACGGATTTCTCGGGGTAGCCAAGCAGGGTGAGGGCAACGGAGCGCTCGGCCGGTGTGAGGAGCGCCAGCAACTGTCGAGTGACCTCGGCCGGCAGTTCCTCGAGGAACACCGTCCGCTCGTCCGGTGCCATGTTGTTCAGCAGTTCGGCGACATCCTCCTGCGCCATCGTCTTCAACAGCGCTTCCTTGTCGTCGTGCGTCAGGTACTCGAAAACGGCGGCCGCGTCCTTCCGGGGGAGAACCCGGAAAACCACGACCTGATCCTCGAGGCTGAGCGCCGTCAGGAGGGCGGCGACGTCGCCGGCGTGCCGGTTGCGCAGGACGTCGCGGAGGCGCGCGTAATCGCGCGCGCGCAGCAGCGCCGCAAGCTCCTCGGCAGGCCGGGCTACGTCTCGAATCGCCGCGACGATGTCGTCGCGTTGAGGGCCGGTAAGTTGATGTTCCATTTGTATCAGGGCTGCCCGGACGACGTCGTGATGATGGACATGCGGTCCGACGCTCTTGATGGCGTCGAGCCACAGGCGGTGAATGAGATCGAGATCGGCTGATGTCAGTGACGGCGGATGGGCACCGAGGTGGTACGTGTTGGCACGCCCGCTGCGGTGGCAGATGACGAGCCGAACGTCCAGCGCTTCGGGCTTGTCCGCCCGCTCCCAGGCTTCGCCCAGCAGGCGCGTCTGATCGGCGACCGAGAGCGTCGAGGATTCGCCGACGTAGACGTCGGACGATCCGAGACGCACGACCGTGCCGACGATGGCGTCGACGACGTTATGCGTGGGAACGATCAGGAGCCGGATCGGACGGCCCACACGCTCGGCGACGGCAACGACGTCCGAGAGGAGTTGCCGCTCGTACGGCGTGGGCGCGCTCTCCTCTGCCCTTTCGTGGGTCACGTCGACGTCGAGCAGCCGCGCCGTCATCACGACGACATCGCGATCGCCTGGCGTCTGAAGCGCGGCGACGACGTGCCCGAGGGAGTGGGGATTGCGGACCGGAACGAGGATGTTACCGGGACGCACGGCGATCTCGGCGAGCGAGAGCTCCGCGGCGTGCAGCAGGTCGAACCGTTCCTCGCCGGCGGCGTCGAACGCCGGCTCGACCCTGCGCCTCGCAATCACGAACCAGAGACCGAGGGCCGCGATCGAGGCCACGGCAGTGACGGAGGACACGTCTCCCTTCGCGAGGATGGCCAGCGCGCCTGCAGCGACGACGACACCGGTCGCGAGGAGTCCGAGCGCCAGGTCCCGGCCCCTCAGCCGGATGTTGAACGGCGTCCTGAACGGCACCGCGCCCTGGTGCGACTTGCGAAGCCGGACGAGGCACGCCACCGTAAGAACGACCATCACGGCGATGGCGATCGCGTACGCGCGCGCCAGCCACGACACCCGGCCGGCGCTCGAGAGCGTCACGAGGATCATGGCGATGACGGTCACGTCCAGCGCGCGTGCCGGAGTGCCGAAACGCGTGTGAAGGGAGGCCAGGCCCTGCGGCAGGCTGCCGTCGGCTGACGCCCGGTGCAGCATCTGTTCGGCGTCGCCGAGCGCCGCGTGGGCTGCCGGAAGGAGCACGGCGAGCGCGGCGCCCGCGAGGCCAAGCGCCATGAGATCGCGCAGCCAGGCGGGCCCCGCGAGGTGCTGCGCCAGTCCGGCCAGCGGTGCGTTGAGCCACAGGGGGAGATCGGCCACGGGCACCAGCACCACCACGAGGAACGTTCCGAGCGTGGTGATCAGGAACGTGAACAGGAGCGTCAGGAAGCCAGTACGCTTCAACGCCTGCAGCCTGGGTGGCGGGAATTCGTAAGCCGCGCGTGACAGGGCTTCCCCGCCGCCCAGGACGGAAAAGGTCAGCGCCAGACCGATCAGCAGGTTCAGCGTCGAGTCGACGAGCGGCCAGCCCGTCACCGGCGCCTGCGGAGGAGCGGAGAGCAGGACGGCAAGCGGGGCTGTACCGCCACGTATCAGCGTGACGGTCCCCCACACCATCGCGACCGCCAGAACGCCCACGCCAATCCAGACGCCGCGTGTGAGGATGTCCCGGCGCGTCTCGTACCCCAGGCGATCGCGAATCCACAGGACGCCAATCAGGCCGACGGCCAGCGGCGTCGCCAGCTCCTCGGGCCGCACGTGGCCCGTGAACCGCCAGCCGGCGATGGCGGTGGCAAACACGCCGGAGAGGTAGTGACCGATGACAACACACGTCAGCGCACCAAGCAGGAGACGTTCGACCAGCGTGGCCGCGACGGCGAACCCGGCCGCGCGCGGACCGAACACCTTCGTGACGCGGCTGACGAACCCGCCGGGGATCAGCAGCGCCCAGCTTTCGATGTCGATCGCCCTGACGAAGACCGCGAGAACGGCGGCCGCGAGCACGAACCACGCGACTGAATCGCCCAGCGCCTGCCGATCGATTCCGGCGATGAAAAACGCCGCGACGCCAAGCTGGGCAATGGCCAGCGCCGCCGCCTTCCGCACCGACATGAACGGCTGCAGCGCCGTCGACGACAGGACGACGCGAATTGGAAGGCGCGGCCGAATCGGTGAGAACGGAGCCATCGGGATGACGCCTGCACCACCGCGTGCAGACCTCACGAATCATAGCGCGATGACACCGCACTCGCGCGGTTACTCTTCGTCAGCAGTTCATGAGACAGCTTCGAGTCTCTTGGAACACCAACTGCTAAAATGGTCCGTTCATGGTCGACCTGTGCATTCGGCTGGACGACCGGCCCGGCGCCCTCGCGGACATGGGCGAAGCGCTCGGTCGCGCGGGAGTCAGCATCGAGGGCGGTGGCGTGTTCGTGGTGGACGGCATTGGTGTCGCCCACTTTCTGTTCCACGACGCGAAAGCCGCCCGCTCGGCACTCGAGGCCGCGGGCATCCCCGTCATCGCCGAACACGAAGTGCTCGTACAGAAGCTGCGTCAGGACGAGGCGGGTCAGCTCGGAAAGATCGCCCGGATGATGGCGGCCGCCGGCGTGAACATTCGCGTGCAGTACAGCGATCACGATCACAATCTCATCCTGGTGGTCGACGACGTGGCACGCGGGCGCACGGTCTCGGAGCAGTGGACGAAGCGGCAGGGCTGAACGCCCCTGCCAGCTCGCCAGAAACGCACACGGCCCGAGATCGACATCGATCGCGCGCAGTGCCATTTTGTGCAAAGCGCAGCGTCCTGTTTTGCCCCATGGGTAACAACTCTGATCGACGTCCGCGGCCGCCACGCGCCGGTCATTGGCGCGCCAACCTCACCCCGGGGCGGCCTCAGCTGTGGCACCAATCGTGATGCGTGAAGTCACGTCAGGCGTGCGGCAACGGACTCGAATCGGCTGAGCGGCGGCGCACACCGGTGTGCCCCGTCAGCACAGAAAGGCAATTATGAAGACGCGCGCGTTCGCGGTTCTCACAACCCTGGCGATGCTGGTGCTCGCCGTGCCCGGCAAGGCGACACAGAACGGCAGCGACGACCCTCGGTTCCACGTCCGGATCGAGGCCGCGCATGTCGCCGAGCTCAGAGTCAAGCTCGAAGAGGCCGGGTACGACGTGCTCGGGTCGGATCCGCAGAACTCGACGATCGATCTCGCGGTCACGCTTGCTGAATGGCGCGCGCTGTCATCGCGTGGATACGACGCGGAACTGATCGACCGCGGACGTCCGCTCGCTGACGTGTTCCAGCCGAAGACGAAAACGCAGGCGACCACGACATCGTCCGGCGCGCTGGCCGTCACCGCCGCGGCCGTGCCCGCCACTTACAGCGACCTGAACGGCATTCTCGACCAGATGCAGGCGATTGCGACGGCGCATCCCGACATCGCCCAGATGGTCGACCTCACGGCGACGTACAACACGCCGCCGACCGCCGAAGGCCGCCACATGTTCGCTTTGAAGATTTCCGACAACGTGACGATAGACGAGGACGAGCCCGCGATGCTGATCGTCAGCACGCACCACGCCCGTGAAATCTCGACACCATTGATTACGCTCGGCGCCGCGGATCGTCTGACAGCCGGATACGGGTCCGATCCGCGGATTACGGCCGCCGTCGATGGGCACGAGATCTGGATTGCCCCCGTATGGAACCCGGATGGCTACAACTACGTGTTCACGGCCGACAACATGTGGCGGAAGAACCGCCGGCTGTTCGGCAATGGCGCCGGCGTGGATCAGAACCGGAACTACCCGCAGGGCTGGACCGCATCCTGCGCGGGAAGCACCAGCGTCGCGTCCGAGACTTACAAGGGACCGTCAGCCGCGTCCGAGGCCGAGACGCAGACGATGATGACCTGGTCCCAGCGCGAGCGATTCGCGAAGGTGATCGATTATCACTCGAGCGGCCGTGAAGTGCTCTACGCGTACCGATGCCTCAGCCATCCGTTCACCACGTGGATGCGGCAGGAAGCCACGACGCTTTCGCAGGTGTCCGGCTACGGCGGAGCAACGCGAGTGCCGAGCGCCGAGGGCGAGCACCCCGAATGGCAGTTCGCCCGCATGGGCGCGTATGCGTTTCTGATCGAGACCCACACCCAGTTCCAGCCGCCGTTCGAAAGCGGAGTCGCAGAGGCGAACCTCGTGTGGCCCGGAATCCTCCACGTGCTCGAGCGCCCGGTCTCCGTCTCCGGACACGTCACCGACGAGACGACCGGCGTCCCGATGCTCGCGAAGATCGAGATCCTGAACGTGGCGTTCGCGAACGGCGAGACGAACAGCAGCGGAGGCCTCTACGGCGCGTACCACATGTTCATGCCGCCGGGCTCGTACAACGTGCGGTTCTCGGCTGCCGGCTACACGCCGAAGACGATCCCGGTGACCATCACCGCGACGTCCGCCTCGGTCGTCGACGTGCAGTTGTCACCGGCGCCGCCCGAGGAAGTGGTGTTCTTCGACGACTTCGAGACGAACCAGGGCTGGACCGTCAACCCGCTCGCGACCGACACGGCCACGTTGGGCCGTTGGGAGCGCGGCGATCCTCAAGCGACCTCCTCGTCAGGCACGAAACAGCTCGGGACGACCGTCAGCGGCGTGAACGACCTCGTGACCGGCCGCCTCTCGGGAGCTGCGGCGGGCGATAACGACATCGACGGCGGGCGGACCTCCATTCAATCGCCGGCGATCATCCTGCCCGCCACCGGGACGATCACGCTGACGTTCAACTACTACATGGCACACGGCTCGAACTCGTCGAGCGCAGACTACCTGCGCGTGTTCGTCGTGGGCGCCACGACGACGACCGTGCTCCAGGAACTGGGCGCAGCCAATGACGACGATGCGGTATGGGCGACCGCGACCGTGAACCTCAGCGCCTTTGCCGGCCAGACGATCAGGATTCGAGTCGAGGCGGCGGACGCGAGCGGCGCGAGCCTGGTCGAAGCGGCGGTGGACGACGTGAGGATCGTCCGGCAGTAGCCACCTGGAGTGCAACGGGTGTGATAGCGTTACGGCGTTGCTGTGACCCCGGGAGGCCTGATGTCGGAACGGAATGGTGATAAGTCCCGCTTCCAGATCGCGCGGAAGCGGGGTGTGCTGCGGCGTGCCAAGCTCCGCGCGGTCCTGTCCGCCGGAGCTGCCGGCGCGAAACGCCCGGCCCACGCGAAGCTCAGGCTGCCGAAGGGTTAGCCGAGCTTCGGACTACTCGTCCCTCAGCAGCGTCACAGGATCCACGCGTCCGGCGACGTGTGCTGGACGCCACGCGGCGGCCAGTGTGGTCGCGGCGAGCAGACCGATCACGGCCACCCAGATGGCCGGATCGAACACGCTGACGCCGTACTGCAACGAGCTGAGGCTGCGAGCGAACGACCAGCCGGCCAGTGAACCGAGAGCAATGCCGATCGTCGCCACCAGGAGTCCGTCCCTGAGGACGAGCCGGCGTATCTGTCCCTCGGACGCGCCCAACGCCGTCCGAATCCCGAATTCCCGTCGTCGCCTGCCGACCGCGTAGCTCAAAACCCCGAACAGTCCACCCGCGGCAGCAACGACGGCAATCGCCGCGAATACGAGTCCGAGCGCAGCCGCGGCGCGGGGTGCGGCGAGCTGCTCGAGGTACGCCTCGTCCAGGGGGCCCACATCGAGCACCTGGACGGCCGGACTGCTGGCCATGAGCTGCTGCCGGATCACGGCACCGCTCGGGCACGGATCGCTGCAGCGCAGGCTCATCATGAAGAAGCCGCCAAGCGACGCGGCGGGAAGCGCCTGGTAGAACTCGGGTCGGTCGACTTGGGGATCGATCGAGGGATGGTTGATCTCGCGGGCGACGCCGATGACGCGGAAGTCCTCCTTGCCGAACCCGAATGACGCGCCGATCGGATCGACGGTGGCGAACAGGCGCGACGCCAGCCGTTCCCCGATGATCGCGTCATGCGAGGTGTCGGAGGGCTGGAAGGTCCGGCCCCTCAGCAGCGGGATGCGATAGAGATCGAAGAAATCGGCACCGACGTGATAGCTCTCGACCGCGGGGAGTTCGACGGGCTCGGCGCCGGGGACGTTGGTCCGCCACTGGAAGGTGAAATGTATGCCTCCACCGCCGGGAGGGAGGCCGAATGACAACGCGACCTGCTGAATGCCCGGCAGTCTGCGCATCTCGTCCTCGATGACGGAGGTGATGGCCTGACGCGACGCACGGTCCTTGAAGGCTGAGTCTGGAAGCGAGATCCTGGCGACGAGCACGCCATGAGAATCCAATCCGCGATCGGTTTCCGAGAGGTTGATGAAAGATCGTACGAGGAGCGCCGCTCCGACGAGCAGCGCGCACGCCAGTGCAATCTCGCCCACGATGAGCCCGCGCGTGATCGAGCGGGCTGCCCTGCTTTCGGTGCCCGATCGGTCTCCGATTCTCATCGCATCCGCCGGATCGAGCCGCGTTCCGATCCAGGCGGGCCAGACGCCGGCCACGAGCGTCGCGAACGCGCCGGCGGCCGAGGCCGCGATCAGCGCCCGCACGTCCAGGTTGAGGGGATTCAGCGTTCGCAGCAGGAATGCCTCCGGCAGAAAGCCGCGTGCTGCTGCGACCAGCGTCCATGAGAGCGCCACGCCCGCGGCCGACCCGGCCACCCCAAGCAAGGCGCTTTCGAAGAGCGCATGGCGGAGAAGACGGCCGCGCGAAGCGCCAAGCGCCGAGCACATGCTGAACTCCCGGCGACGTTCGCTGAGCCGGACCAGGAGCAGGCTGCTGACGTTGGCGCACAGAACCAGGAACACGAGCGCCACACCCCCGAAGAGGAGCGGCAAGGCACGCTGGTTGTACCGGTCCTGCCTGAGACCGGTGAGTTCTGACGGACGCGCAGACAGCTTCGCCGTCAACGGGTCGACTGCGTGGGCCGCCTCGGTGGCCATGCGGCGGACGTCAGCGTCCGGAACACCGCGTGCCAGGCGCGCAAACGGAACCGGCAGTTCCGTCGCACGGTCGGGCGGCGGCGCATCGAAATTGGCCGGCTGCCACACCACGGTGTCGAAACCCGGGAACCGGAAATCAGCCGGCATGATCCCCACGACGACCACCGATCGGCCGTTGACGACGATGGTCCGGCCAACGAGCGACGGATCGGCGGCAAACGTGGAGCGCCAGACATCCTCGGACAGCAACACGCGGTCGTCTGCGCCGGCACGCCCCTCTTCCGGTTCGAACACCCGTCCGCGAATCGGGCGGACGTCCAGCATTCGGAAGAGCCCCGGTGTGACGAAGGCGCTTGCACGTGCCACGGGACCGTCTGCGGCGGCGATCAGCGCCGTACTCCTGTTGGCGGACTCGACCGCCTCGAATGCCGGGCTCGAGCGCCACGCGCGGAAGACGTCGCGCGACACCGCAGTTCGGCCGCCGCGCGCGGTCCCCATGTAGATCTGAACGAGCTTGTCCGGCTCCCTGAACGGAACGGGCCGCAGCAGGAGGGTATCGGCAATGGTGAACATCGCCGTCGTCAGGCCGATGCCCAGCGCGAGCATGGCCGCGGCAGCCAGCATCAACCCCGGCTTCGATTGCAGGCGCCGCCAGGCCAGGTGAACGTCGTCCTTGATCATCGCTGACTCCTGAACAGTGCGTGTCTTCGAACAGACACCAAGTCACTGCATGAGACGGCCAGGGGTTAGAAAACGGTTGGGTAATGACAGGCGCCGGATCGCGCTCCATGCTGACGACCAGGTCCGGGAAGCGCGTCAAAAGCGAGCCTGAGCGTTCCGGACCAAGTACGGTCAGGGCCGTGGCAATGGCGTCGACGGTTGTGGCATCATCCCCGATGACACGCGCCAGAACGTGATTTGTCACGCCCAGTCCCGTCCGCGGATCGACCACGTGCGAATAGCGGACGCCGTCGATCTCGACGAACTGCGACGTCGCGCCGGATGTGGCGATCGCCTGATTGGTGAGCCGGCCGGCGCGCTCGCGGAACGCCGCATCGGCGCGGCCGACTTCGATGCGCCATCCGGACCTGTCCGGCGGCGCATCGCCGACGACGATGTCACCCCCGGATTCGACGAGCGCCCGGGTAACGGCGTGATCGCGCATGGTGCGCAGGGCCTCCTGCAGAATGTATCCCTTGGCGATGCCGCCAAGATCGAGCCGCATGCCCTGACGCCCGAGTCGCACTGCGCGACGCCTGGGATCGAGGGCCAGCTTCTGCCAGCCCGTCAGCGTGCGCGCGGCCGCAAGCGCGGCGGGATCGGGCATCCGTCCGGTGCGGCGCGCGTCACGCCAGAGGGCGACGAGCGGCCCGACGGTCGGATCGAACACCCCGCCGCTGGCGCAAGCGATCTCGGCGGCGCGCGTCAGGACGCTGAAGAGCTCCGGGCTGACGGCCGTCCAGTCGCCTGCATGCCGTTCGAGCCGTCGCAGCTCGCTGTCGGGGCGGTAGTCGCTCATCATCTGGTCCAGCGTCGCGATGCGGCGGAATGCGGTCCGCGCGGCCTCGCGGGCCTGGTCCTCCGACTCCGCGTGAAGTACGATCCGGACCGGAAGGCCCATGTGCACTTCGGTGAACTCGGCCTTGAACGCCTGACTCGGCTGGAGGGATCGGCAGGGTGCCGGGAGCCACAGGACGAGTGACAACCAGACGAGAGGAATCGTGTTCGCGGCTGTCGCGATCATCGATGGTTTTCGATCTGCGGGCGACCAGCCGGGCGTTGTTGCTGCTGCCGGCGCTCGCATCAGCCTTTACGGCCGCTACCGCCGACAACGTCACGGCTCACGCAACGCCGCAGCCGTCGGCTCAAGCGCAAGGGTATCGCGAATCGATCCCCGGCACGCTGGTGACCTTCGAGATGGTGCCTGTGCCGGGCGGTTCGGTCACCCTGGGCGGAAAGTCGGTGACCGTCGAGCCGTTCTACATCGGTCGCACCGAGGTGACGTGGGACATGTACGATGTGTTCGCGCTCAAGCTCGACGGGCCGAAGGGTTCCGGCGGCGCGGATGCTGTTGCGCGGCCTTCGCACCCCTACGGTGCGCCGGATTACGGATGGGGACACGCGGGCTATCCGGCGATCAGCGTGACGCGCGCCGCCGCGCAGGCGTTCTGCGACTGGCTCGCGTCGAAGACCGGAAAGCCGTACCGTCTCGCGACGGAAGCCGAGTGGCTGCGGGCGGCGCGGCTTGGGGCGGGAGACGCGCCCCTGACGGGCGACCGGCGCAGCGCGCTGGCGTGGCATCGCGGCAACGCAACCGAGACGACGCACGCGGTCGGCAGCCGGAAGCCTGATAATCTCGGGCTGTTCGACCTGTTCGGCAACGCCGCCGAATGGGTGACGACGAGCGACGGCCGTCTCGTCACGCGCGGCGGCTCGTTCCGGGAACGCGCCGAACTCGTCGGCCCGGACGCGCGCGCCGAACAGGATGATTCGTGGAACGAACGCGATCCGCAGCTCCCCAAGAGCCGCTGGTGGCTGTCGGACGGCCCTTTCGTGGGATTCAGGGTGGTCAGATCGGAAAAGACGTCAGATCAGTGAGGCACCTATGAGCGACAACCGAATCGATCCCGTTACCCGGCGAACGTTCATCCAGACGACGGCGGCTGCGACGGCGGCGATCGTGCTGCCCGGCGGGATCCACGCGGCGGGCTCGGATGTGATCCGCGTCGGCCTCGTCGGGTGCGGCGGTCGCGGCACCGGCGCTGCAAGCGACTGCCTGCGGTCCTCCGATGGCGTCGAGCTCGTCGCGCTGGGCGACCTCGTGCCGGATCGGCTTGCGCAGTGCCGCAAGGAGCTCACGGCCAACGCCGACAAGAACGGCTTCGCCGCCAGGTACAAGATCACGGACGAGCGGTGCTTCACCGGATTCGACGCCTACCAGAAAGTGCTGGCGAGCGACATTCACCTCGTGATTCTCGCGACGCCGCCGGGATTCCGGCCGGCGCACCTGGCCGCGGCCGTTGCCGCCGGCAAGCACATCTTCGCTGAGAAACCGGTCGCCGTGGACTCGGCCGGCGTGCGATCCGTGCTGGCGACCTACGAGATCGCGCGTCAAAAGGGACTTGGCATCGGCGTCGGCACCCAGCGTCGTCATCAGGCCGAGTACCTCGCGACGATCAAGCGCCTGCAGGACGACGCGATCGGCCATGTCGTGAGCGGTCAGGTGTTCTGGAATCAGGGCGGCCTGTGGAACCACGACCGGCTGCCCGAGTGGACCGACGCCGAATGGCAGATTCGCAACTGGCTGTACTTCACCTGGCTCTCCGGCGATCACATCGTCGAGCAGCACGTGCACAACATCGACGTCGCCAACTGGGTCATGGGCGCGCATCCCCTGAAAGCGACCGCGGTCGGCGGGCGTCAGTGGCGGACCGAGCCGCGGTACGGACACATCTACGATCACTTCGCGGTGGACTACGAGTACCCGAACGGCGTGCGCGTGCTCAGCATGTGCCGTCAAATCGCGGGCACGCGCGGCCGCGTGGGCGAGCACTTCATCGGCACGAAGGGGAACTCGAACGCCGCCGGCCGGATCGAGGGTGCGAAATCGTGGACCTTCGAAAAGCCGGAGAAGCCGATCAGCCCGTACATCCAGGAGCACACCGACCTCATCGCGAGCATTCGAAGCGGCAAACCCTACAACGAGCTGAAGCAGGTCACCGAGAGCACGCTCACGGCGATTCTGGGCCGCGAGGCGGCGTACACGGGTCAGGAGATCGCGTGGGACGAGATGCTCAACGCGAATCAGATTCTGACGCCGGAGACGATCGCGTTCGGCCCGCTCGAGGTGCCGCCCATCGCAATGCCGGGCCGGACGAAGGTCAGCCGGAAGTGGAACGAGGCCTGAGGTCAGCGAACTCGAACCGACGCACGTGCGATTCTGATTGGCACGGCCCCTGCACGGATCGCATGTGTAACGGGTGATGTTCATGACAACGCGTCAGGCTCGCAGGGTCATGGCGTGGAAGCGCGCGATCCTGATTCCGGTCGTTCTCTGCAGCGTAAGTGCCCCCGCGGCATGGCAATCTCAGCGGCCAGCCGAGGCGCTTCGGTCACGCGTAGAAGCGTTGCGGGCGGCGCCCGCAACACGGATCCGCGGCATTCAGCTGATGCAGCCGCGCGCTGTCGTGGCGTTCTACGAAGCGCGCGGGTTCCAGCCCGCCTGGGCGCTGCCGGCCGGTGCCGCCACGATCGTGCAGGCGATCCGGCGCACTCAGGAGGACGGCCTCACTCCGGCCGACTATCACCTGGCCGCGCTCGACAGCGCGATCGCGGCACGCGGGTCAGCGGCTAATCCGGAACTCGATGCCGACCTGCAGGTCCTGCTGGCCGATGCGACCGCCGCGCTCTTCGATCACGTTCTCTACGGGAAAGTCCTGCCGGCGACTCTGGACAAGCGATGGAACGTCGATCCGAGAATCGGCGCGCCGCCGATGGAGTCGGTCCTCAACCAGCTCGCGACCGCGCCCGCGCTCGGCGACGCGATCAATGCGCTTCAGCCGAAACACTTCATTTATACCGGCCTGAAAAAGGAGCTGGCCCGGCTGAGGACCGTCGCGTCGGCTGGAAGCTGGCCCGTCGTACCGCCGGGTCGCGCTTCGATCAAGCCTGGCGCCAAAGACCCTCGTGTGCCCGCGGTTCGCAAGCGGCTAGCGGCGAGCGGCGAGCTCGCGTCGAACGCCTCGCCGGAGAGCGACGTGTACGACGCGGAGCTCGAGGCGGCGCTCAAGCGATTTCAGGATCATCATCGGCTCAACGCGGATGGCGCCATCGGCAAGACGACGCTGGATGCCCTGAACGTGCCGATCGACACGCGGATCGGCCAGGTCCGCGTGAACATGGAGCGCGCCCGCTGGGTGACCAACGGGTTGCGCGAGTCGTTTCTGCTGGTCAACCTGCCCGCCTTCAAGGTGTATTTCATCCGCGACGGTAAGAACATCTGGGAATCCAAGACGCAGATCGGCAGAGCCGCGCGGCGGACGCCAACGTTCCGGGCGGACCTTCGCTATCTCGTCTTCAATCCGGACTGGACGGTTCCCCCCACGATCCTCGAGCAGGACGTGCTCGGCGGGATGCGCAAGGGGCAGAACACGATCGCCAAAAAACGTCTGACGATCCTGGATCGTCAGGGGAACGCGGTCGATCCGGCGTCCATCGATTGGGCCACGGCCAGACCCGGGACGTTTCCGTACACGCTGCGCCAGCCGCCGGGGCCGGACAACGCGTTGGGGCGCGTCAAGTTCATCTTCCCCAACCAGTACCTCCATCTTCCTGCACGATACGCCAAGCCGCGATCTGTTCTCGTCGGACCAGCGGACGTTCAGCTCCGGGTGCATCCGCGTCGAGAAGCCGCTCGATCTGGCGACGGCGCTCCTCGAGGGCGACGGCTGGAACCGCGAGCGCGTCCAGTCGGCCGTGGACGCCGGGCAGACCGAGACCGTCCTGCTGCGTGAGCCGCTTCCTGTGCTGATCGTGTACTGGACCGTCAGCGTTGGAGCGTCCGGAGAGCTCCGGTTCGCACAGGACGTCTACAACCTCGACGCAATCGTCCTGCGCGTGCTCGACACTTCTCCTGCTTCGGGCGCTTCGCCCTCGGTCAGCAGGCCGCCGACCGGGATATGAATCTGACCGTCCGGGTCGCTACGACCCGCGACGCACCGGCCGTCAGCGAACTCATCACCCTCGCCTACCGCGTCGAGGACTTCTTCGTTCACGGCGACCGCACGAGCGCCGACGACGTGCGTGCGCGGATGCAACGTGGCGAGTTCCTGATGCTGGAAGACGCCGGCGGTGCGCTGGCAGGTTGTGTCTACGTCGAATCGCTCGGCGAGCGCGGGTACATGGGCATGCTCTCTATCGATCCCGGGCGTCAGCGCCAGGGATTGGGCGCCCGACTCGTGGCCGAAGCCGAAGCTCGTTGCGCGCGACACGGCTGCCGCGAGATGGAAATCGAGGTCGTGAATCTACGCGCCGAGCTGCCCGCCTTCTATCACGGGCTCGGCTACGTCGAGTCGGGCACGCGGCCGTTTCCGGATCCCGATCGGCTGAAGATGCCCTGCCATTTCGTGGTCATGAACAAATCGATCGCGTAGGGCCGGGCGTAGGAACGCTCAGCGGACGGGGGCTCGACCGCCGCGCGAAGCTGAGCCGTGGCGGCCTTCGCCTACTGGACCGTGGGAGATTTCGGAAGCGGCGTGCCGTTGATGGATTGATATTCGTAGTCCATTGAAAACGTCGATCGTCCCGCGAGCAGGACGTCGGCAACCGAGCTCATGGCAACCGGCACACGTACGCCGGCGAGGCGCGCGTAGCGGCGGACGACCTCGACGCGACGCGTCCAGAACGACGGACGCTTCACGAGTAGTCCTTCGATCCGCACGAGGTCCGCATCCTCCGGCGTCAGAAAGATGCTGCCGTCGATCAGCATGGCGTCCTTGCGGCGCGGGTTGATCGTCACCTGCACGAGCCCGGCTGAAATCGCCCCCGGACCGAACTCGTAGTTCGCTTCGCTCAGCGCGCTGCGGCCCGCCTGATCGCGCCGCCTGGCGTCGCGCTCGGCTTCGAGCGCACCGCGCAGCACTCGGGAGCGGATCATGCCTGACCCCTCTTCTGCCAGCACTTCGTACTGGAAGCCGCGCTCGGAATCGAACGTCGTCATCGCGGTCAGCGACGCGCGCATCTTCCCGCCTCTGGACTCGGCGGTGAGGCGGCGCACGGCCCGGTAGCTCACCAGCGAGCGATCCTCCGACGACAGGAACCGCGCGACCGCCTCCGCGCGCGGGGGAGCCTGGAACGCGAGCGTGTCGGCGCTTCCGGCGAGCCGCGCGAAGAGCAGAGCGGCCGCGACAACTAGAGCGTAATGGATTGGGGGACGCATGGCTGTGCTCCCGGACTCGGAACCTGCAAATCGTTCATGGGCGAGGCCACGAACAGCCGCCTCGCGAGCCGCGCCAGCACGCGCGCCCGCCGCGCGGATCGCGCGACCCGCGCGCTGTCCGTCGCGATTCCGGTGTTGGCGTACATCTGACGGTACAGCTTCGAAATCAGCACGAACGCGAGACGCCCGCGGAGCGATCGCACGCACGCGGATCGCTCCCAGATTAGGCGAAATCGATAGAAATCGTCCCAGGTCGCCTGCGTTCGCCGCCGGATGTCGTCGGCCGACATCAGCGGATGCGGCGCATAGACTTTCGGCCGTTCCGCAGAGGGGATCAACCAGTAGCGGGAGAGCGGTATCTCACCCACGCGCGCCGCGCTCGAGTCCTCGCGCTCCCATCTTGCGAAATCGACGGTGCCGGGAAACGGCGTGAGCATCACGAACTGCGCAAACGAGACGCCGGCACGCTGTGCGACCTCGGACGTGGCCCGAAACGTGTCGGCGTTGTCCGTCGGCAGGCCGAAGATGAACGACCCCAGCACGTGGACGCCGTGGTGCTTGAAGGCCTGCAGGCGCGTCACGAGCGCTTCGCCCGCGTCGTTGAAGTCCTTGTAGACGGCTTTCAGTCCTTCCGGTGTGACGGATTCGACGCCGACGAGGGCGCCGCGAATCCGCGCCCGCCGCATGGCCTTCAGAAACTCGGGATCCTCGGCCGCCTCCATCGTGATCTGCGTGTAGAAGACGAGATCGGCGGGCAGGCGCTCGAGCTGCGCCATCAGATCGAACCTTTCCTGGCGGAGCGCCATGAGAGTGGCCAGATGCCGGGCATCAGACCGCCGCCGGGCGGCCGCGAGGTCGGCGAGCGTCACCGGATAGAAGTTGTCGTCGGAGAGCAGAATGAAACGGAAGCCGCGGCGCCTCAGCTCGACAACCTCCCTGATGATTTCGTCCACGCCGCGCTGACGCGGCTTCTGGCCGTCGGTCCGCCACACCGAGCAGAACGAGCAGTGCTTCGGGCACCCGCGAACGGTCTGGACGGATCCCCACATGTAGCGATCCGAGGGCAGCAGATCCCAGCGCGCCGACACGAACGAGTCCGCATCGACGCGGCCTCCGTCGTACAGCGCCTGCGGCGCGCCGGTCGCGCAGTCATTCAACACGTGCGACCAGATCACATCGCCGTCGCCCTTGACAACGGCGTGTGCGGCGCCGTGCTCGCGTGCTTCGTCCGGGTAGAGCGTTGCATGGATGCCACCGAACACGACCGTCGCTCCACGGGCGCGCGCCTCGCGGCCGACGGCGTATCCACGAAGCGCGTTGGCCGTGTGAATGCCGATGCCGACGACGTCGCCCGGCTCGACGGTCGCCGTGTCGAACGGTTCGAGCGTCTCATCGACGATCGACGGCGTGCCGTAGCGCTCGGGCGTCGCGGCCGCGAGCACGTACAACCAGCGGGGCGTGATGACGGCGGTGCCGAAGGACAGATCGCTCGGGTTGACGAGGTGAACGCGCATGTGTCGGAGGCCTCTCCCTCAGAACGCGCCGGCGACTGATTTGGCGAACTTCGTAAAAAAGCGCGAGGTTGCGACGGCAGTCTTCTGCGATCCGCGGCCGACGGCGACGCCAGCATCCGCTGCCGCACCCCAGGGCGTCGGGCTTTTCGCGTTCATTGACGGTGCAGTGCTCGACGACGACAACGGAAGCGCCTGGCCGGGAAGCGCGTTCAACGCTTCAAGTGGAGAATCGGTCGCATGAGGCGGGTCCGCTGGCGGTTCAGCGTCCCGACGGATTTCAGCGGCAGTACCGACAGATTCAGGAACTCGCGCCTCGCTGCATGGCCCCGATCGGCTGCACTGCCGCCGCGGGTGTTCTGGTGCGATCCACCGCTCGCTGTGATCTGGCAGACAGCGCCGCTGCGGCGGGACTCGTCCGGCCGAGGTCCGACGCGCGAACCTCGGTTGCCGGAATGATCCGCCGCAGAACGGGAACCGCGCCGGCCTGCAGCGTGTCGAGCGGCGCCGCGATCACGACCAGCTCGACGCTCGCGGCAACCAGTGAAAGACCCACGAGCGCGCTGGCGGCCGTGGCCAGCGCTGGAATGGAGCCGGCAGTGGACGTGCTGCGGCGCCTGTCGAGGATTCGGACGATTCTGGTCTTCAAGGCCGCCGATGACAGCACGGCGGGCGCAAGACGGGCGGTTGCCCGATTGACGTCGAGGGCGGCCAGCCTGGTCAGGCACGCCGCGTACTCACGCGCCGCGCCCGTCAGGTTGATCGTCCAGTCGTCGCACGCCACCTCGCGCTCCAGGTGAAGCTGACGATCGATCCACCAGATGGCCGGATGCAGGCCCGCGACCGCGCGCACGATCGCCTGAAGGAGGCGACCGACGTCATCCCGCCGCTGCACGTGCGCCCACTCGTGCACGAGGATTCGATCCAGGTCTTCGTCGCTCATCTCACGGAGCACCTCAGGCGCCACCGCGATCGCCGGCCTCCCCACACCCAGAACCGCCGCGAGCCGCACATCGTCTGACACACCCAGACACGCGCGACGTCCCTGTTGGCGGATTGCGGTCCAATAGCGAAGCCGCGCTTCTCGACCTGCAGGGAACGTCCTGCACGCGCGCGCGGCGCGCCTGAGGCAGGCCAGCGCGACGGCCGTTCGCCCGAGTGCGATCGCGATCCAGCCGCTCCACAGCACCGCCAGGACGACTGCAGGCCATATCGGCAGCGCGGGCACCTCGACGCCGATGACGGGCGCGGTCAGAGCTCCTGGCTCGGACGCCGGCGCGACTGCGCCTCCGGACGTCTGGAGCCACGCAATCGCCGGCAATGCGAGGATTGACACGAGCGCGATCCACCAGAGGCGATACCGGGTCGTGGCGCTCATCCTTCCTGCGCGCATGACGAGCGTCGCCGTCAGTGCCACCGCACTTCCCTGCCAGAGCCAGTTGAGCAGCGCGTCCACGGTGCCTCCTACTCGGCGTCCCGGATCAACTGTTTGAGGCGCTCGAGTTCTGCCGGATCGATGCGCTCGTCCTCCAGGACGTTGAGGACCAGCAGGGTCGGTGAATTGTTGAACAGCCGCGACGCGAGGTGGCTCAGCGCGCGGCGGCGCGCCTGGCGCTGGTCCACGAGCGGGCGGTAGATGAAGGCCCTGCCCGACCGCGTGTGGGTCAGGTAGCCCTTGGTCTCGAGGATGCGCAGCATGGTCTGGACGGTGCTGTAGCTGACGGGCCGCTTGCCGGAAAGCGCAGCCACGACCTCGCCCACGCTGGCCTGTTGCTTCGCCCAGAGGACTGTCATCAGCCTCGCTTCTCCGTCCGTCAACGCCGGGGATCGTCGTCTGGCCATAAGACCGAAGGAATTAAAAGTTAGGCAGACAGACTGTAGCCGACCGAACAAACGTATGTCAATTAAAGAATTAAGAGTTGTGCAAAAATGCACACGAAACCGATCCAGCGCCCGTCTCGCCTACCGGTCACACCGTCGGCAGGCCGGGCGGGTTGGATCGTCCTCGTCCCACAGCGATCCGACGACGACGGGCCGATTGAGATTCCCGTGCGCGAAGCTGACGAGCACCTCGTCATCGATTTCCGGCAGGAAGAACATGCCGTCGTTCCTTTGCCGCACGCGGAGCACGGCCTCGTAGCCACCTTCCCCGAATCGGTGTGACACGCCGGCGACGAAGTACTCCCCGTTGAATTTCGAGCCCACATCGATGTCGACGAGGATGCCCGGCTTGATTCTGGGATTCCCGCGGGTGAGCAGCTCGGCGGCGATCCGCCCGACGGTGAGATCGTGGAACAGCTGGCGGGCCTGCTCGTCCGCTTCCTCCTGCGACGCCAGCGTTTGATCCAGGTTGATCGTCGCGGTCCTTCCGAGCACACCCGCGGGGTCGTCGTCTCGTGAGCCCAGAAGGATCGAGGGCGCCTGCGCCTCGCCGGTGAAGATCCCGGTCCGATCGGGATTGGGCCCGGTGACGACGAGCCTCTGGAGGCTGTGGCTCGCGGAGAGCTGCGGATGGAAGACCTGGAGCCTCGCGTCAGCGAATCGCCGTCTGCTCACCGACAGCAACGGTGGATCGTCGTCCGCATGTCGCAGGAACAGCGTGACGCCATCGATGGCGACCTCGAGATGGGCCTCGCGCGCGAGCGTCTTCAGAAAGTCCAGATCGTTCTGGTTGTGCTGGAACAAATGATCGTAATGGATGTCCGGATCAGACGTGACGTCTGCCTGGAGACCATGCTCGGCGGCAATCATCCCGACGATCTGTGCGCTCGTGACGTCGCTGAACGTACGCGTTTTCAGCTCGTGGGTCAGCCGGAGCAACCGGCTCGCCGCGTGAACGACGATGAACGGCTGATGCTGCGGGAGCGGCTCGATCCCGACGACTTCTCCCTTGAAGAGGCTCGTCGTCTCCCGGCCCTCCGCCACGTCGACCAAAATATCGTCACCGAGCCGGATCCGTGACGCGAAGCGGGTCGCGTGCGGGCCGGTCAGCGCGATGCGGGCTTCGTCGGGCGAACCCTGCCGCAAGTCGACCGTGACCCGGGGGTCCAGGCGGCCGGGCACTGCGCCGCCCGCTATCTCAACCTGTAAGTCCGCTTTGGGAAAAGCGGCAATCGTCGCTGAGCTGCCGATTAGGAGGGCCAGACACGCCGAGCGCGACAGGTTCTCCATGCAGCCTCCTCTGCGCGCGATTGGCGGAAGCGCCTGGGAGTCGAACCCAGCCCGCCCGCTATCACGCGGGCAGCGACCGGTTTTGAAGACCGGGAGGGCCACCGGGCCCCGGTCGCTTCCAACCACGGACATTATCCGCGGAATCGGCGGAATCCGCTGGATAACACCGACATCGCGGCCGCGGACAACATCCGCGGACAACACGGACAACACGGACAGCGGTCGTTCGAAGTCGCGGGATTGGTCGCGATGTCGGATGAGTGAAGTCCTCAGGACCACCTCGAAGCTGTCTCATGAACCTGCCGCTCGTCCACGGTGCGAGCGAGCATGGCGCCCGCCTTCGCGCCGGAGGCGCTTCGGCGAGGTCTCGCCGGAGCAATAATGTGCGGCCTTGCGACGCGAGCGAGCGGAGCGAAGCGAGCCACGCGAACGGCCCGCCTCCGCGCCGGAGGCGCTTCGGCGAGGTCTCGCCGGAGCAATAATGTGCGGCCTTGCGACGCGAGCGAGCGGAGCGAAGCGAGCCACGCGAACGGAGCGAGCGTGGCGAAGCAGCGAGCGAGTGAGCGTGAAGGGGGGTCCGGCGGGGCGAAGCCCCCCGGATGATTAGCGGTTGCGTGCGATCGTGACGCAGCGATCGCTCGGCGCGCAGGCGGATCGTGCGGCCGCGTGGACTTCGTGGGCGGCGCTCCTTCCGGCGGTGATCGCGCGCGACGTCTCGAAGTGGCCGTTGCCGTCCATCCAGACGCCGCTCTCGCCCCGGTTCCAGGATTGCCGGTAGTTCACACCATCGACGTACTCGCTGACGTGTTCGAGCTCGTGGGCGACCAGTTCGGCGACATTCTCGAATGACGCGATGCGCACCGTCGCCACGATGCGACCGAACTCGTACCTGGCGATGACGCACCTCGCCCGATACCGGCGTCCAGGTCCCGGCACTCGAATGTCGCGTTTGAAAGCGACAGCCAGTCGCGAGATGCGGCCCAGGCGGACGCACTGCTCGCGAAACGTCCGCGACCCGAGCAGGAGCGTCCGGGCCGATTTCCTGAGATGTTCGTCGAAGCGTATGTTCGACGGAAGCCCGAGCGTTGCGAGCTCGAGCTCCTCGTCTGATCCGGCCTGAACGCTATTGCTCGCCTGGCGCGGGGAGCGTGGCGCGACTGCATCGACGTTCGTGAGGGCGTACGCGAACGTCGCTGTCAGACTCGCGCAGAACCAGAGGCGTTGTCTCGCGCCAGGTAGTGCCCACATGTCTCGTCCCACTGTCCGCCGATGACCGGTGTTCGAATGCGCACGTGTTGTTCACCATCGCGCACGTTCGTCGAGAACACGCCCGCCGATTCCTGAACTTAGACGGACACGTGTCGTGCGCGGTTTAGCGAGCGTTGCAGTTAGGAGGGACGAATCGCGAAGGATCAGATTTCCAGTAGACGAAGAAACTCGTCGGTGGCCTGAAGATTCTCGAACACGATCGTCGCGCCGCTTTCGCGAAGTCGATCGGAGGTGAATCCGCCGGTCGCAACGGCGACAGGTACCGCGTCAACCACGAGAGCGCAGGCAACATCGTGAGGCGTATCGCCTACGACGAAAACGTCACGGGGAGAATTCGTCACGATGCCCGCACGGCGCGCGCGGTCTACCGCAATCGGCACCAGCGCGTTTCGATCCGCCGCATCGTCGCCGAACGCGCCGTAGCGGAAGTAGCGCCACAGATCGTAGTGCTCGAGCTTGATGCGCGCACCTTGTTCGAAGTTGCCTGTCAGCAGACCGAGGGACACGTCGGGACGCGAGTCGAGCGCGCGCACGAGTTCGGGGACGCCCGGCAGCGCGCCTTTGACGCCGAGGCCCGGCTGGTGGATCTCTTCGGCGAGATGGAGCAGGTAGCGATCGCGCAGCTCGCCGAACAGCGTCTCGTCGAGCGCGCGACCAATGCGCGTGAGCGTGTCGTGAAGAATGATCCAGTCGGTCCGGCCTGCCACCGGAATGCCGTCGAGCGCGTCGATGTGCCCGACGATGTCTTCGCAGGCGCGATTCATCGCGCGAAGTCCGGCGCCGCCGGTGAGGACGAGCGTTCCATCGATGTCGAAAAGCACGAGCTTGGTGCGCGTAGCCATACGGAGTGGTGCAGATTACAATCTGCTGCAGGAGGCAGTATGAACCATGGACGAGTGATGGTGACCGCCGGATTCCTGGCTGTCGCCGGTGCGATCGTGCTCGCGCAGGACAAGCCGCCGGCGCCACCCCAGAAAGCGGGCGCGGCCGCCATGCGCGCTCACGCGGATATCAAGGGAGACGGCATTACCGGTCGCGCCGAGCTGGTCGAGCGCCACGTCGGGACGGGCGTGGTGGTCGACGTCACCGTCACGGTCAACGGATTGAAGCCGGGCCGGCACGGGGTGCACCTGCACGCGATCGGCAAGTGCGAGGCCCCGGGCTTTACCGCCGCCGGTGGTCACTTCGATCCGGGACCGGCCGGCAACACCGATCCCGACGCGAATCATCCGTTCCACATGGGTGACATTCCGAATCTGCAGGTGGGCAACGACGGCAAGGGAACGTTGAAGGCCATGACGACGCGCGTAACGGTGTCCGCGGGGCCGCTCTCGATCTTCGACACGGACGGCACGGCCATCATCATTCACGCCAACGAGGATCAGGGGATCACCGGCGAGCCCAAGTCGGGCGTCAGCGGCGGACCGCGTCTCGCCTGCGGCGTCTTCGCGCAGTAGCGCGCGCGTCAGCGGAACCACCCGCGTTTCACCGGGCGGAGCGCTCCGGTCGCAGGCTCCAGACGCAGCACGCGGTGCGCGGCTTTCCTCGCAAAGTCGTCATCCTGCGTGATGATGAGCGCGGCCAGCTGCCGGGCCTCCGCCACCCGCCTGACATCTTCTGCGAACGCGGCGCGGGTGGACGCGTCGAGGCCCGCCGTCGGATGTTCCAGAATCAGCAGCGCCGGTTCGAGCGCCACCGCACGGGCCAGGTGGATCCGCGCCCTGATTTCGGGCGGCGCCGCCGCCGTCGGGCGCTGGAGCCAATCGCCGCCGATCCCACAAGCGCCGGCGAGCGCAGAAACCCGTTCCGCAGTCTCTGCAGGTACCGGCTCGATGTCGAGGGTGAACGGCATCGCGAGATTCTGCTCGACGCTCAGGCCGTCGAGCAGCACACCGCGATCGCTGACGATCCCGAAGCGGTCGAGTGACGCGAGCCAGTCGTCGCCATCGGCGATAGACGAGGTGGGACGGCCCAGTACCGCCACCTCTCCCTGGTCCGGAAGGCTCCTGCCGGTCACCAGGTTCACGAGCACTTCCGCGGCGCCGGCGTCGAGACCGCTGATGGCGACGCGCTCGGCCGGTTCGATCGTCAGCGCCTGCAGCCGCAGCGGCCGAAGGCTCTGATAGTTCTTCTGAACTCCGGAGAGGTGCAGGACGGCGGTCACACGAGCGGGCGCGCTACGCGCGCTTCGAGCGCCGCAAAATCATCCGGCGAGAGCGCCAGTGTTCCCAGGGCGGACTGGTCGTCCACTGACTCGCCGTGGAAGTCGGATCCTCCCGAGACGGCGAGCCCGAGGGTTTGCGCCAGCTCGCGGTAGCGGGCTTCGGTCTCGGGGTCATGCTGCCGATGACGCGCCTCGAGCGCGGAGAGCCCCGCGGCGGCGAACTGCGGGATGCAATCGTCCAGGTGGACGAGCCCGGGATGCGCCAGCGATGCGATCCCGCCGGCGGCGCGGATGACCGCGATGACGTCGGCGACGGGAGCGCCGCAGCGAGGCACGAACGCCGGGCGGTCGTGGCCCAGCAGGCGATCGAAGGCGTCACTGCGATCGATCGCGTGTCCCGCCGCGACCAGCGCGTCGGCCAGCAGCGGACGGCCGACGCTCCGGCCGGTGTTGTGCGATTCAGCGTCGATCAGCGCCTCGACATCTATCTCATAGCTCATCGAGCGCAGCCGCGACGCCATCTCCCTCAGCCGCCGCACGCGATCGGCGCGCTGCGCGTCCAGGAAGCGCGCAAGCCCGGCGTCAGACGGGTCCATGAAATAGCCGAGCACGTGGACGTCCTGGCCGTCCTCGACCGCGGTGATTTCGATGCCGTCGACGAGCCGGATGCCGTGGCGCCCGGCGGCCGCGCGCGCGGCGTCCAGACCCGCGACGGTGTCGTGATCGGTGAGGCTGATCACCCGCAGCCCGACGCGGGCGGTCAGATCCACGAGCGCCGCGGGCTGCAGCCTGCCGTCCGAGGCTGTGGAGTGGAGATGAAGATCGATCACGACGTCAGGCAGATGCCGCGTGACGCGGCTTGCGCGTGGAGCGCCGGCCACGCCGCGGCCGCTGCCGGTGGACGAGCGAGCGATATTCGCGGATGAGGAGCTCGAGGTGCGCGCGCTCCTCGTCGGCGAACTCGAGGAAGATCTTCTTGCCTTCCGAGTCCTCGAATCGCTCGCCGTAGCGCTTGAAGAACTTGTGCGACCCGCGCTCGCAGCGAATCCCGATCATCAGCGCCTTACGGTCGTTGACGCCCTTGGTCAGCTGATCCGCGCCGGCCGCAAACAGGCCGTTGGCCGCGCCCTTGAAGAACAGGAAGGTCGGCAGCGATTCGAGCTGCGGATCCTGCTGCAGCAGCTCCCGGTACCTCGCTTCGAGCGTCGCGAGGTGGCTCCTTCTCTTCCTCGGCAAGCTTCTGGAACACGCGACGCCCCCGCGCATCGCGCGTGATGCCCGCGGCGCGCGTGTAGAACTCGAGCCCGCTGCGCTCGGTGGCGATGGCGATGCGGAGCGCGTCCCTCGCGAAAAGCAGCTCCGTCGTGCCGCCTTCGGCTGCGGCCGGTCGGCCCGTTCTGCACGCTTCACACGTGCCGTGGATCTGCAGCACGCTCTGGCGCGGCGTGAAATTCCGCGCGGCTGCGACTTCCTCGACGAGCGCTTCGATGTCGGAGCTGAGGAACTCGAAGCTCCGGTTGCAGCTCTTGCAAATCAGATGGAAGTGACGCGGATGGCGGTACGAGTGCTCGAATCGAAAGCGCCCCTCGCCGAAGTCGACCTTCCGCGCGATGCCGGCGTCGACCATCCACTGCAAGGTTCGATAGATCGTGGCGCGGCTGATCCGCTGATCCTCGCGCCGAATCAGATCGACGAGATTGTCGGCGGTGAGATGCCCTTCCTGACGCAGGAAGACGTTGACGATGAGATCGCGCTTGCTCGACCGCTTGCTGCCAGCAGGGCGGAGGCTCTCGAGATACGCGGAGGCAGAAGGTTGCATGGCTCAGGGCCCAAGGCTCAAGCCAGCCCTGAGCCCTGAGCTTTTCGAAATCGCCTAGACGCTGAACGAGGAGCCGCAGCCGCAGGTCGACTTGGCGTTCGGGTTCTTGATCGTGAAGCCGCCGCCGGTGATGTTGTCGACGAAGTCCACTTCCGCTCCGCGCAGGTAGCGCGCGCTGATCGGGTCCACCAGCAGCTTGACGCCGTTGGACTCGATCACGGCGTCGGTCGTCGCGTCGCCTTCGCCCTCGTCTATCATCAGACCGTACTGAAAGCCCGAGCATCCGCCCCCCTGGACGAACACCCGCAGGCCCGCGCTGACCTTGTTTTCCTCGGTCAGCAGCTCGGTAATCTTGGAAGCCGCTGCCGGCGTGACATTGATCATCAGGTCATCTCCTCGCCCGACAAGTAGATAATCAATTATACCAGCAGTCGGGAACGGACGAGATTAAGGCGTTTTCGCGGCGCTATCTGAGCGTTTCCAGCACCTTTCCGGACTCCTCCTCCACGTCCCTATGGAGGCTGTTGCCGTGCGCGTCCATCGTGACGATGGCCGGAAAGTCACGGACCTCGAGGTGCCACATCGCTTCCGGCGTCCCGAACTGCATCAGCGATACGTCGTCCACGCGCTCGATGCATCGCGCGTAGAACTGGGCCGCGCCGCCGATGGCGTTGAGGTAGACGGCGCCCGATTCCTTCAGGCCGGCGAGCGTCTTCGCGCCCATGCCGCCCTTGCCGATCACGACGCGGACGCCGTACCGCTTGATGATGTCGGCCTGATACGGTTCCTCGCGGATGCTCGTCGTCGGACCGGCCGCGGTGACGCGCCAGCCGATCGCCATCCTTCGCGACGACGGGACCGCAGTGATACAGCACGCTGCCATGCAGGTCGACCGGCGGCTCGTGCTTCATCAGGTGCGCGTGCACGGCGTCGCGTCCGGTGAAGACGCGACCGGACATCAGCACGACGTCGCCGACCTTCAGCGATCGGATCTGCTCCTCCGGTGATCGGCGCACTCAGGGGAATCTCGCGGCCCGTGCGCGGGAAGCCGGCAGCCGCGGCCTCCGCCGACAGCATCGGCGTCGATGCCGTCGTGCCTTCGCGATACAGCCAGGACGTGATCGCGCCCGTCGCCGCGTCGAGCCGGACGCCAAGCCGTCGAAATGCCCAGCAGTCGTAGGCGACCGAGACGAAGAAGCTGGCCGGCAGCCGGTTGAGCGCGCCGATCTTGCAGCCGATGAGCGAGGTCTTGCCGCTGAATCCCATCGGTCCGACCGTCAGCCGATTCGCCTCCTCCATGATCGAGCGTCTCGACCGTCGCCAGCCTCGGATCGGGATTCGTCGTCGTCGAGCGTGCGGAACAGCTGCTCCTTGGCGTGGAGGTAGCCTGACGTCCGGTCGCCGCCGATGCAGACGCCCACGGCGCCCGGGCTGCAGCCCTTGCCCTGCGCCTTCCAGACCGCGTGCAGGATGCACTTGCGGACGCCTTCGAGCGTCCGATCGGCGCGGCCGAGATGATCGAGCTCGGTCGGCAGCGAGTACTGCGCGTTCGTGTTCTCGCAGCCGCCGCCCTTGAGGATCAGCTTGACCTCGACGTCCGGCTCCTCCCACTGGTCGAAGTGGATGATCGGCGTGCCCGGCCCGAGGTTGTTGCCGGAGTTCTCGCCGGTGATCGAATCGACCGAGTTCGGACGAAGCTTGCCGCGGCGGGTGGCTTCCGCGACCGCGTCGCGGATCTGGCGGCGCATCCAGATCTGGTTGGCGCCGACCGGCACCTTCACCTCGAACGTCGGCATGCCCGTGTCCTGGCAGATCGGTCCTTCGCAGGACGCGGCCTGGTCGATGTTCTGGGCGATGATCGTCAGCGCCTGACCGGCTCGGGTTGCCGGCTCTTCGCTAGCGAGCGCCGAGCCCATCGCCGCGCGCACGTCGGGCGGCAGATCGGTGGACGTTCGAGTGATGAGGTCGACGATGCTGTCGAAGAAGGCAGGCAACATGGTGGAAGTATAATTCTAGTCAGGGCCCATCTTTCAGGGGGCTCGGGGGGCTCAGTCAAGAGCATGCATCGCATCGAACGCGATCCGCTCGGCGAGGTTCGCGTTCCCGCGGACGCCTACTTCGGCGCGCAGACCCAGCGCGCCGTCGAGAACTTCCCCATCAGCGGGCTGACCGCTCCGCCGAGCTCGTGGCCGCCACCGTGCTCGTCAAGAAGGCGGCCGCGGAGGCCAACGCGACGCTCGGCCGGCTTGCCGGCCGACATCGCACGAGCCATCGTCCAGGCGGCTGACGAGGTGCTGGCGGGCCAGTTCCGCGACCAGTTCGTCGTCGACGTGTACCAGGCGGGCGCCGGCACGTCGCACAACATGAACGCCAACGAGGTGCTCGCGAACCGCGCCGCCGAAATCCTCGGTGCGCCGAAGGGCGACTACCGCCGCGTCCACCCGAACGATCACGTGAACATGGGACAGTCGACCAACGACGTGTTCCCGACGCGCGACGCGGCTGGCGATTCTGCTCATGCTGCCTGGACTCCTGGGGCGCGCGCGCGAGCTGGCCGAGGGGCTCGAAAACAAGCGCGAGCGAGTTCGCGCGACATTCTGAAGACCGGACGCACGCACCTGCAGGATGCGGTGCCGATCACGCTCGGCCAGGAATTCGGCGGATATGCCGCAAACGTCGTCACGCGCGGCCGACGAGCTCGAGCGCGCCGGCGAAGCGCTGCACGAGCTGAATCTCGGCGCCACGGCGGTCGGCACCGGCCTCAACGCCGGCGACGACTACACGCGCGGCGCGATCGCGAATCTTGCGCGGTACACCGGGCTGCCGCTGCGCCCGGCCGCCAATCCGGTTCCGCGTGACGCAGAGCATGGGCGACGTGCTCGCGTTCTCCGGCGCGCTGCGGCGCCTCGCGGTCGAAGTCGACAAGGTCGCGTCCGATCTGCGCCTCCTCAGCATGGGCCCGCGCGCCGGCATCGCGGAGATCCAGCTGCCGCCGGTGCAGCCCGGATCGTCGATCATGCCCGGCAAGGTCAACCCGTCGGTGCCGGAGATGGTCAACCAGGTCTGCTACCAGGTCTTCGGGTGCGACGCGACGATCCTCGCGGCGTCCGACGCCGGTCAGCTCGAGCTGAACGTGATGATGCCGGTCATCGCGTGGAACGCGCTCCACGCGTCGCGCATCCTTCGGCAGGCCATGCGCGTGCTGCAGACGCGCGCGTGAGCGGCATCCGGGCGGACGACGAGCGCTGCCGCGAGCTCCTGGATCGGAGCACGGCGCTCGCCACGGCGCTCAGCCCGTACATCGGATACGCGACGACGGCCGACATCGCGAAGCAGTCTGTCGAGACCGGCCGCCCGATCCGGGACCTCGTCCGCGAGCGCGGGCTGATCCCGGACGAGGAGCTCGACGCGATCCTCTCGCCCGAGGCGATGACGTCCCCGGGCGTGCCCGGACAGAACAAAGGACGATAGCGTGCAGCGAACAACCGCCCCGATGCTGACAATGACGCTCGTCGCCGTTGTGCTCGTGGCAGGTGCCCGCGCGCAGCAGCGGCCGCAGCACGGCCGACTGTTTCCTCCCGAGGATCTCGGGCTGCTCGAAGGTCCGGATCGCGACATCTGGCAGCGCCCGGATCAGATCATGGACGCGCTGCAGCATCGGCGAGGGCAGCGTCGTCGCGGATCTCGGCGCCGGCGGCGGCTGGTTCACGATCCGACTCGCGCGCCGCGTCGGTCCGAACGGCAAGGTCTACGCCGAGGACATCCAGCGCGAGATGATCGAGGCGATCAAGCGCCGCGTCCAGCGCGAGGACCTGCAGAATGTCGAGACCGATGCTCGGCACGCGCCTCGGATCCGGATCTGCCGACGGATCAGCTCGACGCCGTGCTCATCGTCGACGCGTACCACGAGATGGAACAGCCGGTCGCGCTGCTGCGGAACGTCGCGCAGTCGCTCAAGCCGAACGGGCGGATCGGCATCGTCGACTTCACGAGGGACGGCGGCGGCCCGGGACCGCCGATGGAGGAGCGTGTCGATCCGGAGCGCGTGATCCGCGACGCCGAGGCCGCCGGTCTGCGCGCTGATCGCGCGGCCGATTTCCTGCGCTACCAGTACCTGCTGGTGTTCGGAAAGCAGGATGACGGCAAGGCCACCGCCGCAAATGATCGCGGTTCCGGCGTTCTTCGCCGAGTATCAGGCGCGCGTCGAGGCGGAGCTGCAGCGGCTCGTGCCGGCAGACGGCAAGCCCGGTCGAGCGCTCGATGGCCTACACGCTGCACGCGCCGTCGAAGCGCGTCCGGCCGGTGCTGACGCTGCTGTCCGCGGAGCTGTGCGGCGGCAACGCCGCCGCGCGCGACGCCGGCGGCGGCCACGATCGAGCTCGTGCACGCCTCCTCGCTGATCCTCGACGATCTGCCGTCCATGGACGATGCGCCGCTGCGGCGCGGGCGAGCCGGCCAATCATCTGGAATTCGGTGAGGCGATCGCGATCCTCGCCGCGTTCGGCCTGCTGAACCTCGGCGTTCCGGACGCTCGCGCGAGCCTACGATCCGCCGCTCGCCGCGCGCCTCTCGTCGCTCCTGTCCGACGCGGTCGGACCGACGGTCTGATCGGCGGCCAGGCGGCGGATCTGCTGGCCGACCGACGCAGGCAGATCAGCTTCGAGATGCTCGAGCGGATCCATCGCGGCAAGACCGGCGCGCTCTTCGTCGCCGCGGCGACGTCCGGCGCGCTGACCGCCGGGGCCGGCCGAGGATCAGATTGGCGCGCTCGCCGCGTACGCCAAGAACCTCGGGCTCGCGTTCCAGATCATCGACGACCTGCTCGACGTCGAAGGCGACCCGGCCGAGACCGGCAAGGCGGTCCGCGCAGGACGCGCGGAAGACGACGTTCGTGTCGTTCAGCGGCGTCGCCGGCGCGCGACAGCTCGCCGCGGGAGCTGTGCGAGACCGCCGATCGCGCGCTCGCGCCGTTCGGCCGGCGCGCGGATCGGCTGCGCGAGCTGTCGGCGTTCGTGGCGGCGCGCCACGTCTGACGCCTATCCGCGATGACCACGCCCGTTCACGATCCGCGCGTCGACGAGCTGCGGCAGCGGCTGCGCTCGCTCGGCTACCTCGACGCGGGCGTCGATCGATTCGTGCTCGCGCCGGCACGGGACGCGCGCGAACCGTGTCGCCATCGCGGTCGCTCGCGAGCCTGCGGATCGGGCTGCTGGCGCCGTCTGCCTCGGGACCCGCTGCCGCGATCGGCTTGAGCGCGCGCATGCCGGGTCTGATCGCGGGTCCGCGGGATGCGGTCGTGCCGCGCTCTACCTCGGCGTGCTGTTCGGGCTGGCCGTTGCGGTCGCCGCTTTTCTCGCGAGCCTGTTCGCGTTCTGGGCCGCGAAACGCGCGGGTTCCGCGCTGGCGCGGCGCGCACGGCGGCTCGCGCTCGCGGCCGGAACGCTCGTCACGCTGCTCTGCCTCGTCTATCTCACGCTGTGGTGGCGGATCGCCAACGCGAGGCGCCGGCTGGTCGGCGCCCATCCTGGACGGCCTTCGCGCTGCTCGTCGCGGCGGCTATCAGCCTCGCTGCTCGGCCACGCCGTGACGGTCGCCGCCATGGCCGTCGCCCTCGCCGCGACCGGTGCGCCGGTTGCCACCGGCGGCGTCACGTCCTGGTGGATGACGATCGCGTCGGTTCTCGTCGCGGTCGGCGGCGCGGCGCTGCTGCTCCTCGTCTGCCTCGCCGACTCGATCGTCGGACCGCTGAACGCCCGGCACTGACCGTCGTCTCGAGCGGCGTGCGCGTCCGGCTCATGGCCGATCGACGGGTTCGACCCGTCACATCCTGCAGGAGCTGTCATCAGCGGGACACGTCCCGGCGCTGACCGCAGCCTTCGCGACCGCGCTGGCCCAACTGGAGATGCCGCCGGACGAGTCCGGCGATCCCGCGCGCGTCTGGACGACGATCGCAACGGGTCAGCCGCCCGGCGTCCACGGCGTCGAGGGGCTCGAGACGCGGCGCGTCGCCGGGCTGACGGGCAGCGTTCCAGCGTCGACGCATTCTGCGCTCGGCCGCGTGATTCGGGTGACCACGGATCTGCTGCGTCTGACGCGCCCCTCGCTGACCAGCGGCACACGAGCGCCGGGCGAAGACGTTCTGGGAAGTGGCGGCGGAGGCCGGACTGCGCACGGTGGTGGTCAACTGGTGGGCGACCTGGCCCGCGCCCGATGCGGCAGGCGTCGTCCTGACCGATCGCGCGACGCTGCGACTGGAACGCGGCGGTCCGCTCGACGCCGAGATCGCGCCGGCCGCGGTCTACGAACAGCTGCGAGGGCGCTGGCCCGCCATCAGACAGCGGGCGGAGACGCTCGCGGCCGACGCCCTGCGCGGATCGCGCGCGGAGCGCGACGTCGCCGAACTGCTGCGGCGGTCGGCGGAACTCGACGCGATCCAGCTCTCGCTCGTGGCCGAGGTCGCCAACTCACGCACCGATCTGTCGGTCGTCTACTTGCCCGGGCTGGACATCGCGCAGCATGCGCTGCTCGCGAGCGACGGCGGCGCGCTCGCCGCCTCGACGCTCGCCGCGCGACTCGACGCGTTGAAGGACTACTACGTGGCGCTCGACCGTCTCCTCAGCGCGGAGCTGACGCCGCACACGGACGAGATCGTCATGGTCGTCACCGGTCCGGGCCGGGTGACGACCACCGGCGGAGCGCGTCTCGCCGTCCGCAGCTCCGTCGCTCGACGCGATGCGTCGATCGCCGGCCCGATCACGTCGGTGGCCCCGACGATTCTCTACGCGCTCGGCGTGCCGGTCAGCCGCGAGCTCGCGAGCGCCCCGCTGCTCGCGATCTTCAACGACGCGTTCACCGCCCGGTACCCGGTCCGCTTCGTCCCCACGTACGGCCAGCCTTCAACGCAACCGCCAGTCCGCGAAGGACAGCCTCTCGATCAGGAAATGATCGATCGGCTGCGGAGTTTGGGATATGTCAGGTGACGATCGGTTGTCGGTTGTCGGTTATCGGTTATCGGTTGTCGGTTGTCGGTTGGTGCTGGAACCGAGCACCAACCAACCGAAACCGAAAACCGAAAACCGAAAACCAAAACCGATAACCGACAACCGACAACCTAAGACTTTCCCCTTATCCACCACACCGACGGCAGCACCACGGCGGCGAGAAGGATCTTCACGATGTCGGCGGGAATGAACGGCAGCAAGCCCGTTCGCACGGCGGCGCTCAGGCCGGACGGCGCTGGTTGCGCGAACCAGGCGAGCCAGGCGACGCCGCCGGCGAAGACGACCGCGAGGCCCGCGCCCATCGCCAGGACGGACGTCAGGTAGCGGCGATCGAATCCGCGCTCGGCGAGCCAGCCGGCGACGAACGCCGCGAACGGATAGCTCAGAAGATACCCGCCGGTCGGACCGAGCAGGCGCAGGAATCCCTGCGGCAGCACCGGTGACGCGGCGAACACGGGCAGTCCCGCGATGCCCGCGAGCAGGTAGAGCACCTGGCTCGTCATCCCGAGCCGCGAGCCGAGCGCAGCGCCGCCGAGCAGGACGACCATCGGCTGCAGCGTGAACGGCACCGGCGTGAACGGCAGCGGAACGCTGACCTGCGCGGCAACGGCGGTGAGAACCGTGACACCAAGCACCGCCGCGGCGCGAATGGCCGGAGCCATGTCCGAGCGCGTCGAAACCGTCGCCAGAAGCGTGAGGCTGCTAGTATGGGCCATTAATGCGTATCCAGTTGCTCCGTGTTTTCAGCGGCTGAATTGTACTGTATGCGCACAGCACTGACAATTGCGGGCAGCGACTCCGGCGGCGGCGCCGGCATCCAGGCCGACCTGAAGACGTTCGCCGCGCACGGCGTCTACGGCACGTCGGCGATCACGGCCGTGACCGCCCAGAACACGCTCGGCGTCACGATGTGGCGCGCGATGCCGACCGATCTCGTCACCGCGCAGATCGAAGCCGTCGCCGTCCGACATCGGCGTGGACGCGTGCAAGATCGGCATGCTCGCGACGGCGGCGATCGTCGAAGCGGTCGCCGCCGCGATCGCCGAGCTCGATCTGCCGCTCGTCGTCGTCGATCCGGTGATGGTCGCCAAGGGAGGCGACCGCCTGCTCGAAGAGGACGCGTCGGACGCGATGCGGACCGAGCTGCTGTGCCGCGCGCACATCGTGACGCCGAACATCCCGGAGGCGGAGGTTCTGACCGGGCTGACGATCGCATCGGTCGACGACATGCGGGAAGCCGGCGAACGGATCCTGAAGCTCGGACCACGCGTCGTACTCGTCAAGGGGGGGCATCTCGAGGGACCCGAATCCGTGGACATCGTCTGCTCGACCGACGGCGATTTCGAGCTGCGGCAGCCCCGCATCCAGACCCGGAACACGCACGGCACGGGATGCACGCTGTCGTCGGCGATCGCCGCGAACCTCGCGCTTGGCCTGGACGACCGGGCTGCGCTCGGCAGGGCGCGGGAATACCTGGAGGGCGCGATCCGGCACGCTCCGGCGATCGGCCGCGGGCACGGCCCGCTCAACCATTTCTGGCGGCTATACTGAGAGAAGAGAAAAGGCAGGAACAGGGACAAGGCCGAGTGAGCGAGCAGGTTCGCGATCACGGAACGGCCGCTGGATATGGCGGCCATCGCGGCAACCGTCGCCGGGCCCGGCATGGGCGCCGTGGCGACGTTCGTCGGGCTGGTGCGCGATCACAACGCCGGACGCCGCGTGCTGTGGCTCGACTACGAGGCCTATCCCGCGCTGGCCGAACGGCGTTCGAGCGGATTGCCGCGGAAACATCGACGCGCTGGCCGCGGTCGATCTCGCGATTCACCATCGGATCGGCCGGGTCGCCATCGGCGAGGCCAGCGTCGTCATCGCCGCGGCCTCGCCGCATCGCGCGGACGCGTTCGCGGCCTGCCGGTACGCCATCGAGCGGGTGAAGCAGATCGCGCCGGTCTGGAAGCACGAGCACTTCGAAGGCGGCGACGTCTGGATCGAAGGGGCGACGGCGGATCCGGACGACGAAGCGGCGCGCCAGGCGGCGTTCGAGCGCGCATGCTCGTGACCGTCCGGCTGTTCGCGCGGCTGCGCGAGCTCGCGGGCGCTCCCGAGCTCCGCTGTGAACTGCCGGAAGGCGCCAGCGCAAAGACCGCCTGGGAATCGCTCGTGCGCGACTTCCCGGCCCTCGCAGACTACGAGCGCACGATCTCGTGCGCGGTGAACGACGACTACGCGCGGCTGACGACGCCGCTGAAGGACGGCGACGAGGTGGCGTTCCTGCCGCCGGTTTCCGGCGGCGATGGAGCGCGGAACGAGCCGCGACACGGGACTCAGCGAGCGCGGACTGAGTTCCGCGACAAGGACTACATGTTTGACAAGCTCGTCGGTGGAATCGCGGTACGACCAGCTGATGGCCGAGATGGCCGATCCTGCCGTCCAGGCCGACACGGCGAAGTTCCGCGAACACTCGAAGGCGCTGGCCGAAATGCAGCCGCTGGTCGAGCAGTTCCGCCAGTACAAGGACGTCATCGCGCAGATCGCGGCCACGGAGGAGCTCGCTCAAGGATCCCGACATGCGCGAGCTGGCGCAGGAAGAGCTCCGCGGGCTCGAAGCGCGCCGTGATGCGCTGCTCGCCGAGCATCAAGGTGCTGCTCGTCCCGAAGGATCCCAACGACGCCAAGAACGTCGTCCTCGAAATCCGCGCCGGCACCGGCGGCGACGAGGCCGCGCTCTTCGCCTCGGACCTGTTCCGCATGTATTCGCGCTACGCCGAACGTCAGGGGTGGAAGATCGAGGTCCTCAACCTGAGCGAGACGGGCGTCGGCGGCATCAAGGAAGTCATCGCGCTCATCGAAGGACGGAACGTCTACAGCCGGCTGAAGTACGAGAGCGGCGTGCACCGGGTGCAGCGCGTGCCGGCCACCGAAGCCAGCGGCCGCATCCACACGTCGACCGCCACGGTCGCCGTGCTGCCCGAAGCCGAGGAGGTCGACATCCAGATCGACGCCAAGGACCTGCGGGTCGACACGTTCTGCTCGAGCGGACCTGGCGGCCAGAGCGTGAACACGACCTACTCGGCGGTCCGCATCACGCACATTCCGACCGGGCTGGTCGTGTCGCAGCAGGACGAGAAGTCGCAGATCAAGAACCGCGCGAAGGCGATGAAGGTGCTGCGCTCGCGCCTCTACGAGATGGAGATGCGGAAGCAGCAGGAAGCGATCGCGAAGGATCGCCGCACGCAGGTCGGCACGGGCGAGCGCTCCGAGAAGATCCGCACCTACAACTTCCGCGAGAACCGCATCACGGATCACCGCATCGGCTACACGATGCACCAGCTGACGACCGCGCTCGACGGCGATCTCGGCGAGCTGATCGATCAGGCCACCACCTTCTTCCAGTCGGAAAAGCTCAAGGACGCGACGGCCGCCGAGACGTCGCGGTAAACGCGAACATCCATGAACTCAGTCCACGAGCAGATCGCCGACGCGCGGCAGACGCTGGTGAGCGGCGGGATTTCGCCTGCCGACGCGGCGCTCGACGCGGAAGTCCTCGCGCGTCACGCGCTCGGCTGGGACCGCGCCGCGCTGCTGGCCCGCGGACGGGAAACCGCGCCGGTCGACTTCGCGCAGCGCTTCGCGGCCCTCATCCGGCGCCGCGCGGCGCGAGAACCGGTCGCGTTCATCACCGGGCATCGAGAGTTCTGGGGGCTCGACTTCGAGGTCACGCACGACGTGCTGATTCCCCGACCCGAAACCGAGCTCGTCGATCGAGACCGCCATCGACGCCAGGCGCGGCCGCTCGAGCCGCCGGATCGTCGACGTCGGCACCGGCAGCGGCTGCCTGGCGATCGCTCTGGCGCTCGAGTTTCCCGACGCCCAGGTCATCGCCATCGACGTGTCCGCCGCGGCGCTCACCGTCGCGGCACGAAACGCCGCGCGGCATGGCGTCCGCGACCAGATCACGTTCGTCCAGGGTGACCTCCTCACCGCGATGGCCGGACCGGTCGATCTGATCGTGTCGAATCCCCCCTACGTGCTCGGACCGCGTCCGACTCTCTCCGGAGATCATCCGGTACGAGCCGCCCGTCGCGCTCTATTCGGGAGACGACGGCCTGACCGCGCTCGAACGGCTCATCCCCGCCGCGCAAGCGCCGCTTGCCCGCGACGGGCACTTCGTTGTTGAATTCGGCGCCGGACAGGACGACGCCGTGAGCGCGGTCGCCGCCGCGGCAGCATGGCGCCAGGTGACGATGAAGGAAGACCTGCAAGGCATCCCGCGGGTCGCGGTCATGGCCATGTAGCTGTCAGCTGTCAGCTGTCAGCTCTCAGCTAGACGTATTGAACCGAGCGCCGAAAGCCGAGGGGAAGTGCCCGACTGTCTCTTCTGCAAGATCATCGCTGGCCAGATTCCCGGCGCCATCGTCTACCAGGACGACCGGCTGGTCGCGTTCAAGGACATCAATCCGCAGGCGCCGATGCACGTGCTGGTCGTGCCGCGACGCCACGTCGCGAGCCTGAACGACCTGACGCCTGCAGACGACGGGCTCGTCGGCGAGATGATCCGGCGTGGCGCGGCGCTGGCCGCGGAGAACGGACACGCCGATCGCGGCTACCGGACGGTGTTCAACTGCAACGCGGACGCCGGCCAGACGGTATTCCACATCCACCTGCACGTCCTCGGCGGCCGCCGATCAGCTGGCCGCCGGGGTAACGGCGGACAGCAGGTACTGCCCGCGCCCGGCCTCGCGCGACAGGAAGAAATCCACGGCCCGATATCCGCGACTGAAGTACGCCTGAAAGATCTCGCGCGTCCTCAGACGCCATTCGAGCGCAAGCGCCGGATCGTGCAGCTGCATGTCCCCGAAGCCGACGGGGATTTCCACCAGCAGCCGCGGAACACCGAGCGTCAGGTCCGCGGCGCCGGGCCGCAGCCCCGACGCGCCCGGGATTGACGGGTTGACGACCGGCGCGGCCGCCACCGCGCCATCGCGAATCACCGGTCCGGTGCTGGCGATCCTTCGCTCGACGTGCGGCTCGCGAAGCCGCCACTGCGGCAACGAATCGATCGGTCGGCGTACCGCGATGCAGCGGGCTGCTCGATTCGCCGTAGATGTTCTCCTCGTACTCCTCGACGATCACGCCCAGCTTCGCGAAGTTGAGGTGCGCGTTCAGCGCCTGCAGCGGATCGAAGGTCCACTCGATCAGGTCGAGGCCCATGTCGATCGCCGCCTCCCGCTGCGCGAGCTTCAACCGGGCGCCGAGCCCGCGATCGCGAGCGTCGGGCGTCACGCCCAGCATGTGCGACCACTGCGTCAGGCGGCCGTCCTTGACCGCGGGAATCGAATACACGAACCCCTTCATCGCGCCCGCCTCGTCGAACGCGCCGAGCAGGATCCCTCCGCGCTTGATCGACACGATGAGCACCGGCGGCGGCACGATGTCCTCGGCGTCGGTATAGCCCCAGACGATTTTTTCGAGTTCGGCGACGCGCCTGCAGTCTTCGAGTGTTCGTCAGGGGACGGGTGCATGCGTGCCAGATGCGTCAGTGATCGGCGGCAGCTGCCGCTGGCGACCAGGCCAGACCGCACTTGGACCCGGCAGGCACTGGATGGCACGATGGCACCTTACAGCAGGTCGGAAGCTCCCTTAGCGACCGGATAACCGGTACGTCCGGCGGACAGTCGGACGGGCGGCCCGACCGCGAGACGAGAATCGCGCGCATGCCCAGCCGTCGCGCGCCGTCGATGTCGTGTATCGGACTGTCGCCCACCATGACCGCTTCGGCGGCGCGGCGCCGACCTGACGGAGCGCCTCTTCGAAGATGCTCGGATGCGGCTTCAGGTACCCGTGATCGGACGAGGACACGGTCACCGAGATCAGGCCTTCGAGCGCGAAGTGCGACTGAAAGTCGATCAGGCTACGCTGCGTGTTCGAGATGAGCCCGATCGTCATGCCCGCCCCGTGCAGCACGCGCAGCACCTCCGGGACGTCGTCGTACAGCTCGAAGTGATGGCAGGCCGACCACTCGTCGTAGATTTCGCGCGCCGCCAGCGCCACGCCTTCGCCGGCGCCGCCCATTTCTTCGATGATGCGTCGTGTGTATTCGATGAAGATCGCGGGATCGTACACGGTCTGCCGCGCGTCGAGGAGCGACGCCGCAGCGCGCAACCGCGCCCTCGAAGCGCTCGGGATCGATCCGGACGCCGTGGCGCGCGCAGAAATCGCGGTAGCCGCTCCCCTGGAACATCGGGCCAGGGTAAATCAGCGTGAAGTCGACGTCGAAGAATACCGCGCGGGTGGCAGGCCGATCGGACACCATCTCCGTCACCGATCGGCGCCTGGCCGGGGCGGTCCGGCAATCGCAACCGCCGCTCGATCGGGTTTGAGGACCTCGGCCGCGGCCTCTCGCACCTGCTCGAGCGTGACCTGACGCAAGTGGTGCGGGAGCTGCTGATCGTAGTCGAGGCCAAGCCCGAACTGTTCGGACGTCTGCAGAAACGTCGCAATCCCGCCGTTGGTTTCGAGCATCCGCGGAATCGACCCAATCAGGAACTGCTGCGTCTCCGCCAGCTCCTGCGCCGTGGCGCCGTCCGCCCCCATGGTCCCGACCTCCAGGTCGATCGCCTCGAGCGCCTTGTCGACGTTTACTGGATCGACGCCGGCGCGGACCAGGAGCGGCCCCTCCCCCACGCTCGGGTCGAACGAGCTGTACGCGTAGTACGCCATCCCCTGACGCTCGCGGATGTTGTCGGCGAGCCGGCCGCCGAGGCCGAACTGGCCCAGGATATTGTTCATGACCCAGTACGCGTAGTAGCGCGGATCGATGCGGCGGATGGTCGTGAACCCGTACGCGATGTCGGTCTGTGACTTCCCCGGGAGCGCGATCACACGCACCGATCGCGTCCGCTCTGACGGCGGCGCCGGCAGCACCGGATCGCCGGCAGGCTGACCGGACCATCCTCCTGTTTCGAGCGACACCCGCTCGAGCGCTCTGCCCGCCGTCACGTCGCCGACGATGGCGAGCGAGAGCGCGGACGGGAAGAACCGGGCTGCGTGAAACGCCTGCAGGTCGCCGCGGGTGATGCGCTCGATGCTGGCAATCCTGCCCTTTGCGGGCCGGCCGTAAGGGTGTCCCGGACCGTAGAGCAGCTCGAACAGCACCTCTGCGGCGCGCACCGCCGGGTTGTCCTCGTCCTGACGAAGCGTCGTGATGATCTCCGCCCGCCGCTTGGCAATCTCGGGCTCCGAAAAGATCGGCCTGACGCCGACGTCGATCACGATCGAGAGGACGTCGTCGAAATCCTCGCACAGGCAGGTACAACTGATCGCCGTCGCATGACGGTTGGAAGTGACCCGCAGCGCGACACCTCGATCGTCGAGTTGCTCGGCGATGAGATCGGCCGATCGCCGCACCGTTCCGCGGTCGAGCAGTCGGCCCGTCAGGAACGCAAGTCCCGGAAGATCGGGTGGTTCGTGAACGCCGCCGGCGTGGAACGTCGCGTTGATCGTCACCGCAGGCGTCGTGGCGGTCTCCTGAACCAGCACGACGGCGCCGTTGTCGAGGACGGATCGGATTGGCGAGAGACCGCGCGTCAAGGCCAGGGTCACGAGCGCACCGGTTGGAACCACCCGATCGTGCTGGTCGCCCGGGTCAGCCGGCGTCTGGCGACCTCCGACACGTCCGCCGCCGTCACGGCCGCGATGCGCGATCGAAGATCGGCCATGAAGCCTGGCGCCGTCACGATGTCGAAGTACCCGAGCTGATGCGCGATGTTGGTCACGCTGTCGGTTTCGAAGACGAGGCGGGCCCGCAGCTGCCTGCCTGCTCGGCCGTTTCATCCTCGGTGACGCCCTCCGTGCACACACGCTCGATCTGCTCGAGCATCGCGGCTTCGAGCGCCGGGAGTCCCACGCCTTCCAGCGCCGTCAGCGAGATGGTGTAGAGAAACGGCTGCGAGGTCGCGAGGAGTGCGCCTGACACACGGGAGGCGAGCGCGCGTCTCGACCAGCGCCGTGTACAGGCGGGACCGTCGCTGCGGCGGCGCGCCGCGGAAGCTGGACCAGATGTTGAGGCCCTTGGCACCCGTCAGCACGGCGTCGAGCGACGAGCATGGGCACGAAATCAGGATCGGTCGCAGCCGGCGCGTGCCACGCGATCTTGAGATACGCGGTCGTGCCCGGACGTTCGATGACAACCCGGCGTCCAGCCGATCTGCTCGGGTTCGACGATCACACGGCGCGACCGCTCCGGTCCGGCCTGAATCGCCCCGAACTTCGATTCCGCGCGGCGCAGCACATCATCCGCGTCGACGTCGCCGACCACGACCAGCGTCGCGTTGTTCGGGATGTAGTGCGCCGGTAGTGACCGTACAGATCGTCGCGCGTCATCGATCGCAGGTCCTGGAGCCAGCCGATCGTCGGATGACGGTACGGATGCGCGCGAAACGCGGTCGCGGTGACCTCCTGGTCGAGCAGCTGGTCGGGATCGTTCTCGCCCCCCTGCAGCTCGGAAATGATGACCGTCCGCTCCGACTCGCAGTCCTCCAGCTCGTACAGGCCGTTCGCCATCCGCTCGGCTTCGATGAACAGCATCTGATCGAGCGCGTCCCGCCCGGCTGTCTCCAGATACGTCGTCTGATCGATCCAGGTGTAGCCGTTCCACATCCCGCCAAACCGCTCGACGATGCCCTTCATCTGCTCGCGCGGGATGTTCGTGGTCCCCTTGAAGTTCATGTGCTCGACCCAGTGCGACACGCCGGTCAGACCCGGCCCTTCGTCGCCGGATCCCACCCGATACCAGCACCACACCGAAACGAGCGGCGCGGTATGGACTTCCTGCACGATCACCTTGAGGCCGTTCGGCAGCGTTTCGGTACGAACGCTGGCCGCGCTGGGGACCTCCAGAGGGCTCATGCGTCAATTATACCGGCGCCCTTCAGCGAGCCTTGGTGGACTCGTGCGTGAGAGTCGGCAATACGCAATAAAATGGTTGGATATCCATGACCGACTGGAAAGAGACGCTGAACCTGCCGCGGACCGACTTCCCGATGAAGGCGAACCTTCAGACGGCGGAGCCGCAGGCGCTCGCGCGCTGGGGCGAGATGCGGCTGTACGACCGCATCCGTGAGAGCCGACGCGGCCGGCCGAAGTTCGTCCTGCACGATGGCCCGCCGTACGCGAACGGGAAGATCCACATCGGCACCGCGATGAACAAGATCCTGAAGGATCTCGCCGTCAAGACGCGGACGATGATGGGCTACGACGCGCCCTACGTGCTGGGCTACGACTGCCACGGCCTGCCGATCGAGCTGCAGGTCGATCGCGAGCTGGGCCCGAAGAAACGCGAGATGTCGCTGGCCGACTTCCGGCGCGCCTGTCGCGGCTACGCGTCACGCTTCATCGACGACATGAGCGTCGAGTTCCAGCGGCTGGGTGTCTTCGGCGACTGGGATCATCTGTACCTGACGATGGACTTCAAGTACCAGGCGGCGATCGCGCGCGCGCTGGGACGGTTCGTCGACCGGGGGCTGGTCTACAAGGGCAAGAAGCCCGTGCACTGGTGCATCCACTGCAGGACGGCGCTCGCCGAGGCCGAAGTCGAGTACGAGGATCACAGCTCGCCATCGATCTACGTGGAGTTCCCGCTGTTGCCCGCGAGCGCGGCGGAGCTTGCGGCCAGACTGCCTGCGCTCGCCGGCCGCGACGTGTCCGTCCTCATCTGGACCACGACGCCATGGACGATCCCGTCGAACCTGGCGATCGCGTTCCATCCGGAGTTCGACTACGCCGCGTACGACGTCGACGGCCGTGCTGTGATCGTCGCCGAAGCACTTGCGACGCAGGTCGGTGACGTCACCGGCCGCCGGCTCGGCGCGCCGATCGTCAGGATGAAGGGCGAGCAGCTGGAGCGAATCCGATTCCAGCATCCGCTCTACGCACGGGAATCGCTGGGCGTGCTCGGCGATTACGTCACGCTCGATCAGGGCACGGGCGCCGTCCACACGGCCCCGGGGCACGGCAGCGACGACTTCAACACCGGCATGAAGTACGGGCTCGAGATCTATGCGCCGGTCGGCCCCGCGGGGCATTTTCTCGAGACGGTGGAGCTCTTTGGCGGTCAGCGGGTGTTCGACGCCAACCCGGCCATCGTCCAGGCGCTCGAAAGCCGCGGCCGCCTGTGGCACAAGGCGGCGTTCCAGCACTCGTATCCCCATTGCTGGCGCTGCCACAACCCCGTGATCTTCCTGGCGACGAACCAGTGGTTCATCAGGATGGATGGCGAGCTGCGCTCCGACCAGGGACTGTCCTCCACGCTGCGTCAGTCGGCGCTCGACTGGGTCGAGCACAAGGTCGAGTGGGTCCCGGCGTGGGGCCGCGAGCGGCTCTCGAACATGCTCGCCAACCGTCCCGACTGGTGCATCTCGCGCCAGCGCGCCTGGGGTGTGCCGATCCCGGCCGTCGACTGCACGAAGTGCGGCGAGGCCCTCCTCACCACGGCGCTCGTCGAGCGCGCGGCATCCGTGTTCGAAACCTACGGCGCCGACGCCTGGTACGAGCGTCCGGCGGAGGAGTTCATCCCCGATGGGCTCGTGTGTCCGTCGTGCGGCGGCCGCACGTTCGAGCGCGAACGCGACATCCTCGACGTCTGGTTCGACTCGGGCTCCAGCCACGAGGCGGTCCTGCCGTTCCGTCCCGAGCTGACGTGGCCGGCCGACCTCTACCTCGAAGGCAGCGACCAGCATCGCGGCTGGTTCCAGAGCTCGCTGCTCGTCGGGCTCGGGACGCGTGGCCGCGCGCCGTTCCGCCAGGTGGTCACGCACGGATTCGTGGTCGACGAAGACGGCCGGAAGATGTCGAAGTCCATCGGCAACACGGTCAAGCCGCAGGACATCATCAAGGAGAGCGGCGCCGAGATCATCCGGCTGTGGGTCGCGATGGTCGACTATCGCGAGGAAGTACGCGTCGGCAAACAGATCCTCGCGCGCGTCGTCGAAGCGTACCGCAAGGTCCGCAACACGATGAGATACCTGTTGTCGAATTTGTACAACTTCGATCCCGCACGGCGTGTGCCGCTCGGCCAGATGCGCGAAGTCGACAGGTACGCGCTCGCGCAGTATTCCGCGATGGCCCGCGCGGTGCTCGACGCCTATCGCGATTACGACTTCCCCACCATCTTTCAGCGCGTGAACCAGTTCGCGACGGTGGACCTGAGCGCGTTCTACGCGGACGTCTCGAAGGACTGCCTCTACACGTTCGCCGCGACGTCACCCGATCGCCGCTCGGCCCAGACGGCCATGTATGTCATCGCGGACGGTCTGGTGCGAATCCTGGCGCCCATCCTGCCGATGACGTCAGATGAGCTGTGGAGGCACATGCCGCGGCCCGACGTCCGCGAAGTGTCGGTTCACGTGGCCGAGTTCCCCGCTGCGGCCGAGCTGGAAGCGATGGCCGATCCGGCGCTCGTCGAGCAATGGGACCGGCTGCTGTCCGTGCGGGACGAGGTCAACAAAGCGCTCGAAGAGGCCCGCCAGGCGAAGACGATTGGCAATTCGCTGGGCGCACGCGTCAAGATGAGGGTCAGGGGCGCCACGGCCGAGCTCCTGGAGCGCTCGAAACCCGACCTCGCGATGCTTTTCATCGTCTCTCAACTCGAGCTGGAGACCGCGGCGGGAGACGGCCCCGAGCTGGAGGTGGTGGTCGTGCGGGCCGAGGGGGAGAAGTGCCCGCGCTGCTGGCGAACCGTTCCGAGCGTGTCGTCGACGCTGCGGACCGAGGGACTCTGCGATCGGTGCGTGGACGCAATCGCTGCGACCGCAGGCCCTGTCGCGGGATAATTGGGCGAGCCGGGTTGAGAACAGGAAGTGGTATTGGGGTCAGAACCGAAGCTAAGCCAGGAACCAGATGTGAGCGCGGGTTTGAGCGCTGAACCGGACAAGGTCATGGCCGACGGCCCGAGCCCTGTCCTCGCGGACGCCGGAGCAGGTGCGGCGGCGATGTCGCCGAGCTACGCCCGTCCCATCGAGATCGCCATCATCGCGTCGGTCGTGGCATTCGATCAGCTCACCAAGGAGATCATTCGCCGGACGCTGCCGCTTGGCGAGAGCTGGAGCGTGATCCCGGGACTTCTCGACATCACGCACGTCCAGAACACGGGCGCGGCGTTCGGCCTGCTGAACGCGGCGGACTTTCCGTACAAGCCACTCGTGATGATCGGCATCGCCGCCATCGCGCTGGTGGCCATCGCGGCGTACGCGACGCAACTCGGCTTTCACGAACGGCTGGCGCGCGTGGGCCTGTCGCTGATCCTGGGCGGCGCCTTCGGCAACCTGATCGATCGCTCGCTCGGCGGCCACGTGGTGGACTTCGTCGACATCTACTGGGGCGAGACCCACTTCTGGGCGTTCAACGTCGCCGACTCCGCTATCACCGTCGGCGCCGTGCTGGTTCTGATCGACATGATTGGCCTCGGACGACAGCATGCATCCCATTCTCTTTGAGATTCGCGGGTTCCCCGTGTACACGTACGGCCTGCTGCTGGCCGCGGCGTACCTGCTGGGGCTGCAGTTCGCGCTCGTGCGCGCGCGCACCCGCGGGCTGGATCCGAACCGTGTGATGGATCTCGGCATCTGGATCATCGTCAGCGCGCTGGTCGGCGCGAAACTGATGCTGGTCGTGGTGGAACGCGATCGCTTCGGCTGGAGCTTCGGCGACCTGGTCAACCTGATGCGATCCGCGGGCGTCTTCTACGGCGGCCTGATCACGGCCGTCATCGTCGCGCTCGTGTACCTCCGTCGTCATCGCATGCCCATGTGGACCACGACGGACGTGTTCGCGCCGGGCATCGCGCTGGGGCACGTCATCGGGCGGTTCGGCTGCCTGTTCGCGGGCTGCTGCTTCGGGCGGCCGACCAGCGTGCCGTGGGCCGTGACGTTCCACAACGAGTTCGCGTCGCAGAACGTCGGCACGCCGCTCGGCATCCCGCTCCATCCGACGCAGCTGTACGAAGCGGGCGCGGAGCTGCTGATCCTGGGGCTGCTGCTCGTCACCGAGAAGAAGGGCCGGCCGTTCCCCGGCCGGACGTTCTGGGGCTACATGTGCCTCTACGGCATCTCGCGGTTCATCATCGAGTTCTACCGCGGCGATCCCCGCGGCATGATCGGCACCTTCTCGACGTCGCAGTTCGTCTCGCTCGTGATCGTCCCCCTCAGCCTGATCATGCTGTTCGTGCTCTCGCGCCGGACCGGTCCGGCGCCGGCCGAAGCCGCCACGAGTCGCCCCCGAGCGGCGTAGGTGCGTGGTGAGCCTCTCACGAACTCTCGAGGTCGACGAGGAGTACCGACGGCTCGCGCCTCGACCACTTCCTGGCCGGCTTCGTTCCCGATCACTCGCGCTCGCAGCTCCAGCGCCTGATCAAGGACGGCCACGTCACGGGCCCGACGCCGTCGCTGCGGGCGAGCACGATCGTGCGCGCCGGCGAGAAGTACTCCGTCGATCTGCCGGCGCCGACCGCCGCCACGCCCGAGCCCGAAGCGTTGCCGCTGCGGGTCGTCTTCGAAGATCCCGACATCGTGGTGCTCGACAAGCCGGCAGGCATGGTCGTGCACCCCGGGGCCGGGCACCGGAGCGGCACGCTGGTCAACGCGCTGCTCCACCACGTGAAGGATCTCAGCGGAGTCGGCGGCGAGCTGCGGCCGGGGATCGTGCACCGGCTTGATCGGGGCACCTCGGGGCTGATGGTGGTCGCCAAGCACGATCGCGCGCACCACGAGCTCGCGCGGCAGTTTGAGGATCGCGAGGTCGAGAAGGAGTACATCGCGCTCGTCTGGGGGCTGGTACAGGCGGGGCGTCGGATCGACGCCGCGATCGGGCGCGACCCGAAGGACCGGCAGAAGATGTCCACGCGCGCGCGGCGAGCCCGGAGCGCAGTTACCCGCGTCACGTTCGCCCGCCACTTCAAGGGCGTGTCGCTGCTGAAAGTCGCGATCGCCACGGGGAGAACCCATCAGATCAGGGTCCATCTGGCCGCCATCGGCCACCCCATCGTCGGCGATCCCGTCTATGGCGGCGTCCATCGCCGTGCGGCACACGATCTGAGAGCCGTCATGCGCCTCGAACGCCCGTTCCTGCACGCCACCCGGCTCTCGTTCACACATCCCACCGACGGCCGCCGCGTCGACTTCGACTCGCCGCTTCCACCGGATCTGGAATCCGTCGTCGACGACATCGAAGCAGCGCAGACCACCGACTGATGAACCCTTTGAGGAACGTTGACCGTTATGGATCTTTTAGCCAGCCAGCGCGTGTTTAACGGCAAGGTTTTCGACATCGACCGGGATCGCGTGGCGATGCCGAACGGCCGCGAGGTTGTCGTCGACGTCGTCCGGCACCCGCGCTCGGTGGTGCTCGTGCCCGTACCGGAACCGGGGCACGTGATCCTGATCCGGCAGTATCGGTACGCCGTCAATCGCTGGCTCTGGGAGCTGCCGGCCGGCAGCGTAGACGAAGGGGAAGAGCCGGAGCAGGCGGCGCACCGCGAGTGCCACGAGGAAATCGGCCAGGTGCCAGCCACCATCGTGCGACTCGGCGCGCTGTTCCCCACGCCCGGCTATTGCGACGAGGAAATGCTGTTCTTCAGGCTCTCGGGTTTGTCGGTGCCGGCTGAACCGGCCGTCCCCGACGAGGACGAGGACATCGAGCCGAAGACGTTCACGCTCGCCGATGCCCGAGACATGGTTCGGCGCGGTGAAATCACGGACATGAAAACTGTCGTAGGGCTTACGATGATCTGAGCAATTCACGCACCGTTCCCACGTGCGCTTCCACCGTGTCTTCCACATCCACCGCATAGCCTCCGGCGAGCACCACGACGAGCGCGGCGCCGGCGGCGCGGGCGGCCTGGATCACGGCACGGTCCCGCAGGCGGAGACCCTCGAGTGTCAGTGCCAGCCCGCCGAGCCGATCGCCGTGGAAAGGATCCGCGCCCGCAAGGTACACAACGAGCTGGGGGTTCGACTGCATGACGACCGTCAGCGCCGGGTCCAGCTTCGCGAGGTACTCGCGATCGCCAGTACCGTCGTTCAGCCCGATATCGAGATCGCTCAGGGGCTTGAAGAACGGGTAGTTGTGCTGCTGGTGAATAGAGAACGTGAAGACCGACGGATCGCGTCCGAAGACGACCGCCGTGCCGTTGCCATGGTGGACGTCACAGTCGACGATCGCGGCGCGGTCGAGGCGCCCCGCGCGCTGGAGGCGGCGAACCGCGACGGCGACGTCGTTGAAGAGGCAGAATCCCTCGCCGTGATCCGGAAACGCGTGATGAAGCCCGCCGCCGAGATGGACGGCGACGCCTTCGTCCAATGCGTGCTCCGCGGCCAGCCAGGTCCCTCCGGTCATCAGGCGGAAGCCCTCGACGAGGCCGGGGACCCAGGGCAGTTCCAACGTCCGGATTTCGTCCTCGCTGAGCGTGCCGTCTCTCACCTTGCCGATGTACTCAGGCGTGTGAGCGAGCGCGAGATCGTCCCATGAACTGGCCCGCGGCGCGACCAGCGCGTCTGGCTCGACGACGCGTTCCGCGGTCAGCCGCTCGGCGATCCGCCGGTACCTGACCGTCGGCCAGATGTGACCCGCGAGGTTCAGCTCGTACTGAGGGGAATAGACAATCTGCAATTCAGAGTTATTGCAGCGTTTGTGGAATTTGCACCTTCGTCCGCGCCGGGGTCGGCGACGTGAGCAGCGCCAGCGCGAGCACTTCCTCGATGTGGGAGACGTAGTGGATCTTCAGCTCCTGGCGGAGCTCGTCGGTCAGATCCTCTTTGATGTTCTTCTCGTTCTGCCGCGGCAGGACGACTTCGGTGATCCCGTGGCGGCGCGCCGCGAGGACCTTCTCCTTGATGCCGCCGACGGGCAGCACGCGGCCGGACAGCGTGATCTCACCCGTCATCGCAAGGTCGCCGCGCACCGGGCGGCCCGTGAGCTCCGAGGCGAGCGCCGTCACCAGCGTCACACCCGCCGACGGACCGTCCTTCGGAATCGCGCCCGACGGCACGTGCATGTGGATCTCGGCGTCCTTGTAGAACGCGGGATCGACGCCGTAGCGCGTCGCGTTGGCGCGGAACCACGAGAGCGCGGTGCGCGCCGATTCCTTCATCACGTCGCCGAGCTGGCCCGTGAGCGTCAGGCTGCCGCCGCCCTGCATCCGGGACCCTTCGACGAACAGCACTTCGCCGCCGGCCGGCGTCCAGGCAAGACCCACCGCCACGCCCGGATCCTTCGTGCGGTCTTCGATCTCCTCGTCGAGGAACGCCGGCGCGCCGAGCATCTCCATGACGACGTCGGGCGTGATCGTGACGTTGGTCTCGTCGCCTTCCGCGCGCCGGCGGGCCACCTTGCGGCAGAGCGCGCCGATCTCGCGTTCGAGGTTGCGCACGCCGGCTTCGCGCGTGTAGCCGCGGATCACCGAGCGGACCGCCGCTTCCGTGAACTCGATCTGCTCGGCGGTCAGGCCGTGATTCGTGACCTGCTTGGCGATGAGGTGTTCGACGGCAATCTTGAGCTTTTCCTCTTCCGTGTAGCCCGCCAGCTCGAGCACTTCCATGCGATCGCGCAGCGCCGGCGGAACCGGGTCGAGCACGTTCGCGGTCGTCAAGAAGAGCACTTCCGACAGGTCGAACGGGACGTCGAGGTAGTGATCGCGGAAGCTGTTGTTCTGCTCGGGGTCGAGGACCTCGAGCAGCGCGGCCGCCGGATCCCCGCGGAAATCCGAGCCGAGCTTGTCGATTTCGTCGAGGATGAAGACCGGATTCTTCGATTCCGCGCGGCGCAGCCCCTGGACGATCTGGCCGGGCAGCGCGCCGATGTACGTGCGGCGGTGACCGCGGATTTCCGCCTCGTCGCGCATGCCGCCGAGCGACACGCGGACGAACTTCCGCCCCAGCGAGGTCGCGATCGAGCGCGCCAGCGACGTCTTGCCGACTCCGGGAGGACCGAGGAAACAGAGGATGGGACCCTTGACGTCGGGGTTCAGCTTCCGGACCGCGAGGTATTCGAGCACGCGGTCCTTCACCTTCTCGAGCCCGGAATGATCGGCGTCGAGGACGTCCTTGGTCCGCTTGAGATCGATCGAGTCTTCCGTGCGCTTGGCCCAGGGCAGCGCGATCAACCAGTCCAGATACGTCCGCGACACCGTGTACTCGGCGGCGGCCACCGGCATCTTGGACAGACGATCGAGCTCGCGGAATGCCTCTTTCTTCACGGTCTCGGGCATGCCCACGGCCTCGATCTTCACGCGCAGCTCGTCGATCTCCTTCGCCTGTTCGTCACCCTCGCCCAGCTCCTTCTGGATCGCCTTGAGCTGCTCGCGGAGGAAGTACTCCCGCTGGTTCTTCCCGACTTCCGACTGCACCTGCGACTGGATCTTCGATCCCAGCTCGAGAACTTCGAGCTCCTTGATGAGCAGACGGTTGAGGACGTCCATCCGCGCGCGGATGTCGAGCGTCTCCAGCACTTCCTGCTTCACCGGCGTGCCGATGGTCGTGACGCTCGACGCGATGAAATCGGCGAGCTTGCCCGGATCGGTGATGTTGGCCGCCAGGGACTGCAGATCGTCCGAGAGCAGCGGCGACAGCGAAACGACCTGCTGGAAGTTGCTCTTGATGTTCCGTTGCAGCGCGTCGATCTCGAGGTGATCTTCCTCCCTCAGCTGTTCTTCCGCATGCGTGACAGCCGCGCGCAGGTAGGGGCGCGTCTGCGCGAGCCGGTCGAGCCGCACGCGCGCGAGACCCTGGACGATGAGGCGAAGGCTGCCGTCAGGCAGCTTGAACATCTTGTGGATGTGGGTCGCGGTGCCGATCGGATACAGGTCCTCCTGCATCGGATCTTCGATCGACGCCTCCCGCTGCGTGAACACGCCAATCATGCGGCCGGCGGTCGTGGCCTCGTCGATGAGACGGACCGATGCCTCGCGCGCGACGGCGAGCGGCATGAACGAGTTGGGGAACAGCACCGTGTCCCGGAGCGGCAGTACGGGCAGCTCGGGCGGGATGGACAGGCGTTCCGCGTTCGAGGCCTCGTCCACGATGACGGGCTCGACCCGATCGCTCATTGGCGATGCTCCTAACTGGTCTGAGGCTGGGGAAAGGGAGCAGGCCCCATCCCCGGGGCCTGCGAGACTGTAGCACGTTGGCCTGGCGGACGCGCGCACGCGCGTCCGTCCTGGTGCCGGTTATCCCTGGGTGTCGAGGAAAAGCGAAGCCGCTCTGCCCCGCTGCGCCTGGAGCCGCTCGCGCTGCTGAGCTACCTCGCGTGCCTCCTCGCAGTCCTTGCAGCGAACCGCAAACGGCAGCGCGCGCAGCCGTCGCTCCGAGATCTCGTCACCGCACTCGAAGCAGTAGCCGAACGTCCCTTCCTCGAGCCGGCGGAGGGCCTCCTCGATCTTGTTCAGCGTCTCCGCCTTCATCTGGATCAACGCGAACTCGATGTCGTCCTGGATGTCGGCCTCGGACGTTTCCGCCGCGTCGAGCACGCCGTGCGTCGGGCTGTTCGCGCCCTCGATGCGCACGTCCCGGATCTTCTCGTGCACTTCGCTCAGAATCTCGCGACGACGCTCTTCGAGTATCCGCTTAAGCTCCGCGTACCGATCGCGGGCCATTTGTCCGCCGGGATTCTTAGTAACGCTCATATGATTCCGCTCCTTTCCGCCTCGTGCTCCCTGCCGCGGGCCAATGCTGCGGGCAGGGTTAATACCTCCAAGTCGCAGGCCCCTATGCAAGCGATCTGCCAGTATGAAGCCCTATAGTCTACACCAGAGTGAACGTGCCGGGGGAGGATTCAGAGCAGGGATTCGGGGGCGAGGGTCACAAAAAGAGGACACTCAGCGTTGCTGACCCGAACCCTGTCACGCGCCGCGGCACGCCGGGCTCATTTGTGGCTTCTGCCTTGTGTTCAATGACTTACACTCCAGTGTCTCCGTCTTCTGGCGCTCAGCCTCGTGGCATTTGCACCTTTAGACGCCAGACCCCACCCCCCCGGTTCGTACATTGTTGAAGCGGGGGCTGAGTGCGGCATCTCGGGATATCGTGGCAAACCACCACAGCCCCCGTGCGCAAGCGCGGAGCTCCGGCCGCGTAGCTTCGGAGGGCTGCGTCGGACCTGGACACACCCTGCCAGGCTCGTCAGCCCCGCGTCAGTTGACCTGACTACTGGAGGAATCGGGTGCCGATGGAGTGGTTCGGCAGGATGCCGCGCTCCACGAGGCGCTGCCCGTCACGGTGGCTGCCCGTTCGCAGCCATTTCTCGTACAGCCGCAGCACGTCGATGGGAGTGGCCAGCGCCGTCCGATCGCTGATGTCTGCGAGCACGTCCATGAAGCCGACGAAGTTGCCCGCAAGCTCCGCGAACACGTCGGCAAACGCGTCCTCTTCAGACCGGCTCAGTGAACCATAGGCGTACTGGCCCATCGACTTGTAGTAGTCGACATCGATCGCGGCGCGCCGGAAGCTGTCGGAAAAGAAGCCTGACATGAACAACGAGAAATCCCCGAGGCTGCGCAGGCGGGCCCGCTGTTCGTAGCCGTCGCTTTCCAGCGCGCGCGCCAGTCGCATCGCGAGCGGTTGCATGTGCTCGACGCGATCGGGCCCGGCGTCCAGCCGGACGTACTGACAGAGCAGGTTCACGATGTAGTACTCCGTGAACTCACCGGCCTGCAGGCGCTGCCGGTTCATCGAGGACTCGACCAGCTCTTTGAAGAACTCGGCCGGCGATTGCCCGCCCACGATCGGATGATCCATGCGCGATCCTCCTTCGCCCGGACGCGCCGCAGCCGGTTGTGACGACCACGGTTCGTCCCTTTGCCCCGCAACCCTCAGTAATGCAACTCATATTCCCATGGCCAGGTGCAGCGGGCCGGGCCTCTTTTGAGGTACATCGGCTCGTCGGGCCCGAATGTTCGGGGTTCCGCAGCCTTTTCAACGGGTTCGTGGAGACTCGGAAACGGGAGTGTTCTCCAGTGAGTACAATGGCTGTGAAGTTTCGTGCAACCCGCCGGAATTACGTCTTTGTCCTTGCAGCGGGTTTTTGTAACTGCGTTATCGCGCAGGATTCTCGCGATGTCTAGTCAGAAATGCCCGCTCTGCCACGAGCGCAAGGCCAGACGCGCCTGTCCGGCTCTCGGTCAGATGATCTGCGCGGTGTGCTGCGGGACGAAGCGTGAGGTGGAGATCAACTGCCCGCGAGACTGTTCGTACCTCGCGTCCTCGCGGAGTCACCCGCCGGCCGTCCAGCAGCGACGGCAGGAGCGCGACTTCGGCTTCCTGCTGCCGCTGGTGACCGACTTCACGGAATCCCAGCACCAGCTGTTGCTGTTCCTGCAGGCGTTGCTCCTCCGACACGCGGCAACTGCGGTTCCACCGGCACTCGATCAGGATGTGGCGGAGGGCGCGGCCGCCGCCGCCGCGACGCTCGAGACCTCGCACAAAGGGATCATCTACGAGCATCAGGCGGTCTCCGTCCCCGCGCAACGGCTTTCCAACGAGTTCGGTCGCGTCATCGCGGAACTGGGCAAGAACGTCGGCGCGCAGTCCGCCCGGCTGGAGCGGGAGGCGGCGGTCGCGCTGCGGTGCATCGAGCAGGGGGCCAGGACGGCCGCGGGCGCCCTGCCCGGCGACGAACCGCCCGTCTACCTCAAGCTGCTGGGGCGCGTCCTGAAGGACGCGGGTGACCGCGCCGCGGCGAGCGACCAGCAGCCGGATCCATCGTCGAGCGGGCTCATTATTCCTGGTTAGGTCTGCCCCCTTGGAGTCATGCCCCCTGCCGGGGTTGTGACCCCGTCACCGTGCTATACTTCGATGTTTGCCCTGCCACGGCAGGGCTGTTTCTTACGAGCGAGCCATGGCCAAACGCTGTGAACTTTGCGGGAAGAGCCCGGTCGTCGGCCGGAACATCAGCCACGCCCACAACATCACCCCTCGCCGCTTCGAGCCGAACCTCCAGCGCGTGCGGGCGGTGGTGAACGGCGGCATCCGGCGCCTGCGCGTGTGTACGCGCTGCCTGAGGTCGAACAAGGTCGTCAAGGCCGCGTAGGTCCACCTTGGCGCGGCAGGCCGTCTCGACGTCCACAGCTCCCAAGGCGATCGGCCCGTACTCCCAGGCCATCCGGGCGGGCTCCCTCATCTTCGTCTCGGGCCAGATCCCGATGGATCCCGCCACCGGTGCCCTCATCAACGGTGACATCGCGGCGCAGACGCACCGCGTGTTCCAGAACCTGGGCGAGATCCTCAAAGCCGCCGGCGCCACCTTCGACCACGTCGTCCGCACCACGGTGTATCTCGCGGACATGAACGACTTTGCCGCGATGAACGAAGTGTACAGGACGTACTTCGGATCGCCGGCTCCAGCGCGCGCAACGGTCCAGGCCGCGCGGCTTCCTAAGGACGCACGGGTCGAGATCGATCTGATTGCTTCTCTTTAGCTATCGCGCCGGCCACTGCCAGCCCATGCCGGCCCCTCTTGTCCCGCCAGCACGGTCTGCCCGAACAGCACCGCACCGTGCACGGTGCACCGTGCACCGTTCATGTTCACCGGGCCGCCCTCTCCACGTCCACGACGCCATTGACGGACTTCAGCGACTTGATCACCTTCTGCAGGTGCTTGACGTCGCTGATCTCGACGGTCATGTCGATGCGGCCCATCTGTGAGTCGACGGTGGCTTCCACGTTGCGGATGTTGGTGTTGATGCCGGCGATCTTGGAGCTGACGTCGGCCAGGATGCCCTTGCGATCTTCGACCTGGATGCTCAGCCGCACGGTGTAGGGCGCCGCGTCGGTGCCCTTGTCCCACTCGACGTCGATGCGGCGTTCGGGGTCGTACAGCAGGTTGACGACGTTCGTGCACGTCGCGGAGTGCACCGAGACGCCCTTCCCGCGCGTGATGTAGCCGACGATCTTCTCGCCCCTGATCGGATTGCAGCAGCGCGCGCGGAACACCATCAGATCGTCGAAGCCCCGCACCTTGATCTTCTCGTCGCCGGTCCCGAGCACGCGGCGCACGACCGATGCGATGCCGGTCTCGGGCGTCTCCTTGAGCTGCTCCTGCGGAACGAGCTTCGCGAGCACCGCTTTTGCGGCGAGCTTGCCGTATCCGATCGCGGCATACAGCTCCTCGGGCTTCGTCATGCCGTACTCGGCCGCCACGCGCGCGAGTCCGTCGCCCTCCGACAGCGTCTTCATGCTGAGCCCGAACCGGCGCGCTTCCTTCTCGAACAGCTTGCGCCCCAGCTCGTAGCTCTTGACCTTCTCCTCGGAGTGGATGAAATGCCGGATCTTGTTGCGCGCCCTCGACGTCGCGACGACGGTCAGCCAATCACGGCTCGGCTTGTGCCCCGCCTGCGTGACGATCTCGACGATGTCCCCGTTGCGGAGGCGGGTGCGGAGCGGCACGATCTTGCCGTTCACGCGCGCGCCGACGCACTGGTGCCCGATGTCGGTGTGGATCGAGTAGGCGAAGTCGATCGGCGTCGCATCGCGCGGGAGCGACTTGACCTCGCCCTTCGGTGTGAAGATATAGACCTCTTCCGGATACAGCTCGATCTTCAGGTTCTGCAGGAACTCCTGCGGATCGCGGACCTCCTGCTGCCACTCGAGGAGCTGCCTGAGCCAGAGGAAGTGCTGCTCGTCGCGATCGGCGCCGACGCGGCCTTCTTTGTACTTCCAGTGCGCCGCGATGCCCTCCTCCGCGATGCGGTGCATCTCGGCGGTGCGAATCTGGACCTCGAACGCGAAGCCTCGCTCGCTGACGACCGACGTGTGCAGCGACTGGTAGCCGTTCGGCCGGGGCATGGCGATGAAGTCCTTGATGCGCCCGGGGACCGGCGACCACGTCTGATGGATGATCCCCAGCGCCGCGTAGCAGTCCTTCACCGACTCCGTGACGATCCGCAGCGCGACGAGGTCGTACACCTGATCGAACTCGATCTTCTGGCGCTTCAGCTTCTGGTGGATGCTGAACAGGCGCTTGATGCGGCCGTCGATGACGATCACGGGCACCTGCGCCTCGGCCAGCTTGCCCGACACGGTCTTCTTGAGCTCCTCGATCACGCCCTCGGTCGCGCGGCGGCGGTTCTCGACGCGCGTCCGGAGCCCCTCGTACGACTTCGGCTCGAGGTACTTGAACGCCAGCTCCTCCAGCTCGTTCTTGACCTTGCTCATCCCGAGCCGGTTGGCGATGGGCGCGTAGATGTCGCGTGTCTCCTGCGCGATCTTGATCCGCCGTTCCTCGGGGAGGTGGTGGAGCGTCCGCATGTTGTGGAGCCGATCCGCCAGCTTCACCAGGATCACGCGGATGTCGTCGACCATCGCGAGCAGCATCTTGCGGAAGTTCTCCGCCTGCCGCTCCTCGCTCGACGAAAAGGGAATCGCGCCCAGTTTCGTGACGCCTTCGACGACGTGCGCGACCTCGGCGCCGAACAGCTCCTGGATGCGCTCGATCGGGGTCTGGGTGTCCTCGACGATGTCGTGCAGCAGGCCGGCCGCGATGGCCACGACGTCGAGCTTCATGTCGGCGAGCAGGTCGGCGACCTCGAGCGGGTGGACCAGGTAGGGCTCCCCCGAATGGCGGACCTGTCCCTTGTGCTCGAACGCCGAGAAGACGTAGGCCCGTCTCAGCAGCTCGATGTCGGCCTCGGGATTGGTCGCCCGGACCTTGTCGACGAGGTCCTCGAACCGAATCATGATCGGTGGTGTCTAACCCCTCAGAGCATCCCAGGTGCTGAAGGTGCTGTTGGTGCCGACGGTGCTGCCTGGGCTGACGGTGCTGCCGAGGCTGCCGGTGCCGTCCGTTTACTCCGTGGTTGACGTGCTCTTTTTCGGTTCACTATACTGACCCGGTTCGGCTGCCGGCAAACCGCCTGGTAGTGCTCGGCAGGGCCCGACAGTCAAGAGAGCGCTCGATCCATTCTAATACTTAGGTTTTCAGCGCGCCGGACGGCTTTGCTGTCTCTGCGCGCGGCTTTTGCTCAAGAGGACGCATGAGGACGCCATTTCGCACGGTTTCGGCGGGCTCGCTGGCCGTAGTGTTCGTGCTGGCCTTTGTGACGGCCGGGTGCGGCAAGTATTCGTTCAGCAGCCTGAAGGGTAGAAAGGCCATCAAGGAGGCCCACGAGTACTACAAGGCCTCCCGGTGGAAGGAGGCGACCGAGCTCTACGAGGTGGCCGTGGCCTCGGACCCGACGCTCCAGGGCGCGCACTTCTTCCTCGCGAACAGCTACGACAACCTCTACAAGCCCAGCCGCGCGGGTGAGCCGGAGAACGACGCCTACATGCAGAAGGCGATCGAGTGGTACAAGAAGGCGGCGGACAACGAGCCCGACGCCCTCCTCCGGCAGCGCGCGATGGAGTACTTCGTGGCAGCCTACGGCCCGGACAAGCTGAACAACCCCATCGCGGCCGAGCCGATCGTCAAGAAAATGATCGAGATCAACCCCAGCGAGCACACCAACTACTTCGCGCTCGCCAAGATCTATGAGGACGCCGGCCGCTATGACGAGGCCGAGCAGGCCCTGATGAAGGCGAAGGAGCTGAAACCGAACGAACCGACGGTCTACACGACCCTGTCGAACTTCTACAACCGCCAGGGCGAGTTCGAAAAGACGATGGACGCGCTGCAGCGGGCCGCCGACCTGCAGCCGGACAACCCGCAGGGCTATCAGTTGGTCGCGGTGTACTACTGGGAGAAGGCCTTCAAGGACAAGCGCCTCTCGACGGCGCAGCAGCGCGACTACATCGCCAAGGGGATCGACGCGACCGACAAGGCCCTGAAGCTGAACAAGGACTACGCCGAGGCGCTGACCTACAAGAACATCCTCCTGCGGATGCAGGCGAACACCGAGACCGATCGCAAGAAGATGGAGGCGCTCATCAAGGAAGCCGATTCGCTGAGGGCGCGCGCGCAGGAGATCCTCAAGAAGAAGACGGCCGGCACCGCCGGCAGCAGATAAGGGGCCGGCCGTCCGACGGCATCGGCCAAAAGAAAAGGGCCGTCCGCGATTCGCGGACGGCCCTTTGTGTTGTACCGCTCAGGACGCGCGGGCTCAGTTGTTACCTGATCCCGAGGCCTCGCGCCGCATCCCTTCCGTCACGATGCCGACCTTTTCGACGCCGGCGCCACGCGCGGCGTCGATGACCTGAATGATCTCACCGTACCGCAGCGATGGGTCGCCGACAATGAACATCGTCTTCTCGCGGCGGCTCTCGAAGATGTCGCGGAGCTTGCCCTCGAGGGTCGCGATCGTCACGGGCTGCTTGTTCACGGAGATCGAGCGATCGGCCATGTACTCCAGCACGATCTGCTCGGTATTCACCTGCTGCGTCGGCTTGCTGGTCTCGAGTGGCAGGTTGATGTCGACGCCCTTCTGGCTCAGAGGCAGCGCCGCCATGAAGATGATCAGCAGGACGAGGAGCACATCGATGAGCGGCGTGACGTTCATGTCCGCCGTCGCGTGCGGGACCTCGCCCGTGACCACGCGCTCGGCGCCGAAGTGTTTGTGGGCGTGTTTCATGGCTACTTGCCTCCCACCGGCGCCGGCGACTTCTTGTCCACGCGTGGCTCGGTGATCAGGCCGATGTCCTCGATCTGCGCCTTGCGGAGGTCATCCATCGCCGCCATGACCGCTCCGTAGGTGGCATCCGTGTCCCCCTTGATGAGGACAACGCGCTCGGTCTTCTCTTCGAGCGCGTTCTTGACGCGCGTCCCCAGCTCGTTCCTGGGCACTTCGATGCCGTTGATGTAGAACTTGTCGTGGGCATCGACGGCCACGACGGTCTGCTGCTGGGTCTCCGGCTTGTCCACGGTGTTCGTCGCCAACGGAAGCCTGACGTCGACGCCCTTCTGGAGCATCGGCGCGACCAGCATCATGATGATCAGCAGCACCAGCATGACGTCGACGAGCGGCGTCACGTTGATGTCGGATTTCGGTCCGCCTTTTCCGCCGCCAACATCCATTGCCATGAGAGTTGCTCCGGACTACGACGTCTGCTTGATGAAGTAGTCGACCAGCTCGGACGACGAGTTGTCCATCTCGACGTTGAAGTACTCGATACGGCCCGTCAGGTAGTTGTAGAACCACACCGCCGGGATGGCGACGACGAGCCCGAGCGCCGTCTCGACCAGCGCTTCCGAAATACCGGCGGACACCGCGGCGAGACCGGCGGAACCCTGCGACGAGATGCCCTGGAACGCGGTGATGATGCCGACGACCGTGCCGAGCAGTCCGACGAACGGCGCCGTCGATCCGATCGTGGCGAGCGCGGAGACGCCCTTCTTCAGGTCGTTGGCCGTGAGCGCGGCGGCGCGCTGGATGGCCCGGCGGACCGTGTCGACCATGTCTTCGCGGGCCAGGCTCCCGCCGCTGTCTTTCTGGAACTGGTATTCCTGCAGCCCGGCGAGGACGACCTTGGCGAGATGGCTGTAGCGATAGCTCTTCGAGGAGGAGATGGCGATGGCGTCCTTCAGGCGCCCTTCCTTCAGGTGTTTGGCCACCTGCGGCGCGTAGAGCTTCGATTGTTTGCGCGCCTGCGAGAACGTGTAAATCCGCTCGATTGCCACACCAAACGAAATCATCGACATGATGACCAGGATCACGCCAATGCCCTGCGCGACCCAGCCCATGTCACCCCACATCTTGATTAAATCCATGCGCCCATCCTCCGGGACTGGAAGGTCCAGAAACTCCGATTAACCGTTTTAGAAGTACGTGTTTCCTACTGGAGCGTGAAATTGACCGTGACCGTCATGATGACCGGCACGGGCACCCCGTTGAGCAGCGTCGGGGTGAACGTCCACTGCTTGACCGCGTCGAGGGCCGCCTGGTCGAGCAACGGCTGACCACGCAGCACCTTGGCTTCCTTCACGCGGCCGTCGGCGCCGATCGTCGCCTCGATGATGACGACGCCCTGGACTCGCGCGGACTGTGCGATCGGCGGATACACCGGGCGCACGTCTCTGGTCTTCGTCGGTGGCTTGATGTTGCCACCGACGCGCACCGGCGCGCTCGGCGGAGGCGGCGGCGGAGGCGGTGCCTCGGGCAAGCCACCCACCACGCCACCCATCACGCCTCCGGGCACGCCCCCTTCGACACCGCCCGGCACGCCGGTCGAAATACCAGCCGTCGAGGAAGGCGCCTCCGGCACGATCTCCTTCGGAGCTTCCACAGGCGCGGCATTCGGGTTGGCCATGGGCACGGGCTTGGCGGCAACCGACGGCGCTGGAGGCGGCGGCGGGGGGGGTGGCGGCGGGGGCGGCGCCCCGACGAACGCCAGCATGGTCGGTGGTGTCGGCAGTACGTCAGCTGCCATCAGCGGAATGATGATCACGCTGGCAAAAATCACGACGTGGGCCAGAATCGACAGTGGCACGGTATACCACTTCCGCGACCCCACCCGCACGGTCGGAGAGACAACGTCGCCAAACATCTCACGCGCCACGGGTCAACCCTCCTGCCTTTGTGCGAGAGCGCGAATTATAGTCAGACCCAAAAAGCAGTGTCAACGAAACTACCCTCCGCCTGTTAGACACCGCCTATCTGCAGATGGCCCACCGGGTCCAGGCCCGTAACGGGCACGCGACGGCAGCGTCCGGTCCCCGCCTAGGCGGCGCTCGCCCCGATACGCATGCGGTAGAAAGACCGCCACACGAAGGACATTGACCCCGCCAGGAACACCACCGCCAGCAGGTGGCTCACCGTCGACCCGTACTGATTGGCCAGCTGCACGCCAAGCTCGACGGCCAGGAGACCGAAAAGCGTCGTGAACTTGATGACCGGGTTCATCGCCACCGACGAGGTGTCCTTGAACGGGTCACCCACCGTGTCCCCCACAATCGTGGCTGCATGCAAAGGCGTGCCCTTTTCCTTCAGTTCCACCTCGACAATCTTCTTGGCGTTGTCCCACGCACCCCCGGCGTTGGCCATGAAGATCGCCTGGAACAAGCCGAACAGGGCGATCGAGACGAGGTACCCGATGAAGAAGTACGGCTCGAGGAACGCGAACCCGAGCGTACCGAAGAACACCGCCAGGAAGATGTTGAACATCCCTCGCTGGGCGTACTGCGTGCAGATCTCGACGACCTTCTTGCTGTCCTTGACCGACGCCCTCTCGGCGCGGTCAAGCCGGATGTTCGCCTTGATGAACTCGACCGCCCGATACGCGCCCGTGGTCACGGCCTGTGTCGACGCGCCCGTGAACCAATAGATCATGCAGCCGCCGGTAATCAGCCCGAGCAGGAACGGCGGATGCAGGATCGACAGATACTGCAGGTACTCGGGCCGCAGCCGGTCGGTCAGCACCACGACAATCGAGAAGATCATCGTCGTCGCGCCGACGACCGCCGTGCCGATGAGGACGGGCTTGGCCGTGGCCTTGAACGTGTTGCCGGCGCCGTCGTTCTCCTCGAGCAGGTGCTTGGCGCGCTCGAAGTTCACGTTGAAACCGAAATCCTTCTTGAGCTCCTGCTGGATGTTGGGGATCGACTCAATCGTCGAGAGCTCGAAGACCGACTGCGCGTTGTCGGTCACGGGACCGTAGGAGTCGACCGCAATCGTCACGGGACCCATGCCGAGGAACCCGAACGCGACGAGGCCGAAGGCGAACACCGCGGGCGCGATCATCATGTTGCTCGCCTGCAAACCCTGCGTGCTCACGCCATAGGCAATGGCCATGAGCGCAACGATGCTGGCGCCGAGCCAGTACGCGGAGAAATTGCCGGCCACGAACCCGGAGAGGATATTGAGCGACGCCCCGCCCTCGCGCGACGAGGTGACGACCTCCTTGACGTGCGTGGATTCGGTCGAGGTGAAGACCTTCACGAGCTCGGGAATGATGGCGCCGGCGAGCGTGCCGCACGTGATGACCGTGGAGAGCTGCCACCACAAGTCGGGATTGCCGCCCAGATCGGGAATCAGCCAGTATGACGCGGCGTACGTGATGATGACGGACACGATGGACGTGAGCCAGACCAGCCGCGTCAGCGGCGTCTCGAAGTTCATCGTCGTCGCGGTGCCGAAACTGGCCTTGGACCATGCCTCATTGAGCAGGTACGAGAGGCCGCTGGCGATGATCATCATCACGCGCATCACGAAGATCCAGACCAGGAGCTGGACCTGGACGATCGGACTGGTCACGGCCACGAGGATGAACGAGATGAGCGCGACGCCCGTCACGCCGTAGGTCTCGAACCCGTCGGCGCTCGGTCCCACCGAGTCCCCCGCGTTGTCGCCGGTGCAGTCGGCGATGACGCCCGGATTCCGCGCATCGTCTTCCTTGATGTTGAAGACGATCTTCATCAGGTCGGAACCGATGTCGGCGATTTTCGTGAAGATGCCGCCGGCGATTCGGAGCGCGGCCGCGCCGAGCGATTCGCCGATGGCGAAGCCGATGAAGCACGGCCCGGCGTAGTCACCCGGAATGAAGAGCAGGATGCAGAGCATCAGCAGCAGCTCGACGCTGATGAGCAGCATGCCGATGCTCATGCCGGCGCGAAGCGGAATGGCGGAAATCGGATAGGGCTGGCCCTTCAGCCCGGCGAACGCGCAGCGCGAGTTGGCGAAGGTGTTCACCCGGATGCCGAACCACGCCACGCCGTAGCTGCCGCCGATGCCGACGAGGCTGAACAGCAGGATGACCGCCACCTTCAGCGCGTCCATGTGCTGGAGCGCGCCGAAGTAGAAGATCATGATGACGCCGATGAACACTTCGAGGAGGAGGATGAACTTGCCCTGGGTGATGAGGTAGGTCTTGCACGTCTCGTAGATCAGCTCCGAGATCTCCCGCATGGACTTGTGCACGGGCAGGTTCTTGAGCTGGTAGAAGATCACCATCCCGAAGCCGAGCCCCAGCACGCAGACGACCAGACCGGCCATCAGCAGCGTACGGCTGTTGATCCCATGAAACTGCACCTGGCCGAGGTCCGGGAGTATGAGGTTCGCTTCACCGCCGGCATGACGCGGCGCTTGCTGCGCGGCCTGCGTGGGTTCGGCAGGCGCGGGCTGCGACGACGCGGCCGGGATCACGCTCGACAACGACAGCACGAGCACGGTGGTGAGCACACAGAACCGCAGGACGCGGGACGCCAGTCTCTCGAACATGCCTCTCCTCTGGGAGTGCTGGGATGGGGCCGAAAAACGCCAATCGTACCACAGAAACCGAGGCTCGATGCCGACCCTCCGGCCTACCGAACGTCCGAGCTACCGAACTTCCGGCTTGCCGACCTTCCGAGCTACCGACCTTCCGAGCTACCGACCTTCCGAGCTACCGACCTACCGAACTTCCGATCCATTCACACTCGGAAGTCTCCGACCCGGTCGTCCCCGCGGCGGGCGCGAAGTCTGCCTGAAAGCGCCATTCCGCCTGTCAGGAAAATTCGGACGCCCTGCTCGACCGTGATGTCGGGATAGGCCACGCGATCGCGTGGGCAAATGATGACCTCCCCCAGATAGAGGTGATTCGTGGGCACATACACCGCGACGACCGATTCGGGTCCCTGCCCGCGGTCCACCGTGAACTCTTTGGTCAGAAACCCGAGAACGAACCCCCGCGCCGAGTCCTCGACCAGTACGACTCGCTTGAACCCGTACTCGTTGTCGGGCGAGAAGGCCACGACAATCTGTTTCACCGGCGCGTAGATGGTCCTGAACACCGGCAAGCGGAGCAGGTAGCCCTCGGTGCGCTGCAGCGCGCTCTTGCCGACGACGTTCGTCGAAAGCGCCCCGACGAGCAGCACGAACAGGGCCGTGGTGAGAAAGCCGAGCCCGGGGACGTCGCGGCCGAGCCACGTGGCGTACAACGGGCCGACGAAACCGTCTATCAGCCGGAAGATCCAGATGAACGCCGCAATGCTGATGACCAGCGGCACGGTCACGAAGAACCCGGTGATGAAACTCCGCTGAAGCCACTGAAGCATTCACGTACGCGGAACTACAGTTCCGCGCTCCACTGTCACCGTCCGAGCCACAAGAAGGTCACGAGCGCCAGCGCCCAACGATAGTACGCGAAGACGTCCAGCCGGTGACCCGCGAGAAACCGCAGGAAGTACTTGATGGTGAGGTAGCCAACCACCGCCGAGACGAGGATACCCACGGCAATCAGCTCGAGCGTACCGGCGGACAGCCCCATGTGGCCAAGCTCGAGGCTCTCCTTGCCCGCGGCCGCGAGAGTCGCGGGAATCGCCAGCAGGAAGGTGAAGCGCGCGGCAGCATCCCGCCTGAAGCCCAGGAACATCGCCAGCGTGATGGTGGCACCCGACCGCGAGACGCCCGGGACGAGCGCGCACGCCTGCGCGACGCCGACCAGGACCGCCTCGAGCCAGCCCATGGAATCTTCCTGGCGCTTACGCGGGCCGAGTCGCTCGGCGACGAACATCAACACGGCGCCCACGGCCAGCGCCCACGCGGCGACGCGCGGCGTGCGGAGCACCTGTTCGATGTAGTCGTTGAACAGCACGCCGACCACGACCACGGGAATCGTGCCGACGGCAATACGCTGGAGCAATCGGCCCGGCGGACCTGGCACCGGCGACCGCATCGTCGGCACGGCCTTCACCATCTCGACGATCTCCCGCCGGAAGAACGTCAGGATCGCTGCCAGCGTACCGATGTGCAGCGCCACGTCGAAGGCGAGGCCGAAGGCGGGAGGAAGCTCCCAGCCGAAGAAGGCCCTCGCCAGGATCAGATGGGCCGAGCTCGAAACCGGAAGGAACTCCGTCAGACCCTGCAGAATTCCGAGCAGAACGGCGGCGGCCAGGCTCACGCGTGGAGAACTGGCCCGCTCACGACGCGCGACGCTTGCTGGGCTTTCGAACCGGCTGCGCCGGCTTCGCTTCCGCCGCCGCGGGCTGCTGGCCGCGTGCCGCGCCACGGCCGCTCAGCATGATCGCAATCGACGGCGCGATGAACCAGCCGGAGTACGTCGTCGCCAGTGTGCCGACGAGCATCGTGAAGGCGAAGCCCTTGAGCACGTCCCCGCCAAAGAGGTACAGCGCGAGCACCGAGAGGAACACCGTGCCCGACGTGATCACCGTTCGGGCGAGCGTCTGGTTGATGCTGTCGTTGATCGCCTTCTCGAGCGGCTCGCGCCGGCTGTGGCGCGTGTTCTCACGAACGCGGTCGAAGATGACGATCATGTCGTTCACGGAGTACCCGACCATCGTGAGCATCGCCGCGACGATGTTCAGCGACAGCTCGTATCTGAAGAACACGAGGAATGCGAGCGTCATCAGGATGTCGTGGAACGTCGCGATGACGGAGCCGACGGCAAAGCTCATGCGGAACCGGAACGCGATGTAGGCCGTGATCGCGATGAGCGACGCGAGCGTCGCGTAGATGCCCTTCTGCTGGAGCTCTCTGCCGACTGCGGGACCGACGATCTCGGTGCTGACGACTTTGTAGGGGCCCAGGCCCGCCTTGGTGACGGCCGCTTCGACCGCCTGCGCGCCCTCGCTCAACGCCGATCCCTGCTCTGAGCCCTCACGCTGCGGAAGCCGGACGAGGATCTGGTGTTCTCCCGGATCGCCGTAGGTCTGGACGACCTTGTCGCCGGGGATGGACTCGACGGCTGAGCGGACGGCCTCCTCGTTCGTGGGCTTCTCGAAATCCAGCACGACGATCGTGCCGCCCGAGAAGTCGACGCCCATCGGCAGCCCGCGCGTCCACATCAGTCCGAGGCCGGCCAGAATCACCAGCGTGGAGAACGCAATGGAGTGCCAACGCCACTTGATGAAATCGAAATTGGTGGTCCCAATCAGTTTCATTGATGCCTCAATAGAGCTTCCAGCTTCCAGCTTCCAGCTCCCAGCTGGCCAGCTTCCCGCAAGAAACAACGAACTCCCGACCTACCGAACTCCCGAGCGCCGGGCGCCGGGCGCCGAATTAGATACTCAACGCCGGGGTCTGTCGCCTCGCGAGCGCGATCTCGAACATCGTGCGCGACACGAACACCGCGGTAAAAATGTTCGCCAGCAAGCCGAAGCACAGTGTCGTGGCGAACCCGCGGATCGGACCCGTGCCGAAGTTGAAGAGGATCCCCGCGCCGATCAGCGACGCGACGTGCGTGTCGAGAATCGTCAGGAACACCCGGTCGAAACCGGCCGCCACGGCGGCGCGTACGCTGCGTCCCGCCTCGAGCTCTTCTTTGATTCGCTCGAAGATGAGCACGTTGGAGTCGACGCCCATGCCGATCGTCAGGATGAAGCCGGCGATGCCGGGCAACGTCATGACCGCGCCGACGTACGCCATGAACCCGAGAAGGATGATCAGGTTCACGACGACGCTGACGATGGCGTTGATACCGGACAGCTTGTAGTAGATGAGCATGAACACGCCCACCAGCAGCAGGCCGGCGAGGGACGCGGTGATACCGGCGCGGATCGAGTCGGCGCCGAGCGACGGACCGACGACGCGCTCTTCGAGGTAGCTCATCGACGCCGGAAGCGCGCCGGAGCGGAGGATCAGCGACAGGTCGTTCACGCGCTCCTGGGTGAAGCTGCCGGAGATGCGTCCCTCGGCGCCGATCGCCTCCTGGATGTTCGCGTAGGACTGCACGCGATTGTCGAGGATGATGCCGAGCAGGCGGCCGACGTTCGCCCCGGTGAACTGGCGGAATTTCCGGGCGCCGTCAGGATTCAAGGAAAAGCTCACCGCGGGGCGGTTGCTCTCATCGAGCGAGGGCCGCGCCGTCCGGAGGTCGTTGCCCGTCACGCCGGCGACCTTGCGCACGAGGAAATAGTTCGGTCCGGTCTCGCCGCTCCCCGGCTCGGAGGCCCCGGTCAGGATTTCCATGTCGGGAGGAACCTGCCCGTTGTGCGCCTGGAGCAGCGCTTCCTTCGTCGGCGCGGGACCCGCTTCGATCAGCTTCAGCTCGAGAATTGCCGTCGACCGGATGATGTCCTTCGCGCGCGCCACCTCGGTGACGCCCGGCAGCTGCACCAGAATCTGATCGTTGCTGGACCCATGCCGCGCGATGCTCGGCTCGGCCACGCCGAGTTCGTTGACGCGCCGATCGATGGTCTCGAGCGCCTGCACCATCGTCTGCTCGCGCATGTCCTTCTCGATGTTCGGCTGCATCGTGAAGTCGTATGCGCCGCCGACGCCCGGGTTGCGTGCGTAGTTCGACCCGATCACTTCATCCGAGACGCGCCGGAAGTCTGCGTCTCGATCCTGCGGCGCACCCTCGACGCGGAACGTCGTCGGCGATATGACCGAGATTGCGGTGACGGTCACGCCGGCAGTCTTCAGCGCTTCACGCAACTGCTCCGTCAGGCCCTCGGTCGAGATTTTCAGCGCATCATCGGTATGGACGCGAAGGACGAGGTGTACGCCACCCTTGAGGTCGAGGCCCAGGCGAAGCTGTTTGGCCTTGAGCCAGGCCGGCGCGGGAAGCCCGTAGCGCGAGGCGAGAATCGGGTACACGCCGATCCCGAAGAAAAGTACGAAGACGGCCAGAATTGTGATGACTTTCCAGCGGATATTCTTGGACATATCTTTAGTTAAGAGTCAGGGGTTCCCCTGCTTCACGAAGTCCCGGCATCCTGCACGACCGGCTCTTCGCCCTGCTTGCCGCCGATGGCCACTCGAGCGATCTCAATCTTGACCTTCTCCGCCACCTGGAGCTGCACGGACTTGTCGTTGACACGCGTGATCTGCCCGTAGATGCCGCCGGTCGTGATGACCTTGTCCCCGACCTGCAAGGCGTCCTGGAACTCCTGGACCTTCTGCCGCTGTTTCTTCGCCGGCAGCAGGATCAGGAAATAAACGATGATCATGACCATCGCCAGCGGCACCAGGAATCCCCAGCCCGGCTGGCCTGTGGCCGTTGCGAACACGAGTAGCCCGATCACGTCAGACATTCAGTGCTGTAGTCGGCGGGAGAAGGTTTGATGGAACTCCGAGCGGAGTTTGTCAAACGTACCCGCCATTATACCGTCTCTAATCCTCCTCATAGTATCAAGGTAAAAGTAGAGGTTGTGGATCGTGTTGAGCGTGCCGGCCGTCATCTCTCCCGCTACATAAAGGTGGCGCAGATAGGCCCGGGAGAAATGCCGGCAGGTGTAGCACCGGCAGGCAGGATCCGGCGGTCCGAAATCCTCGGCATACCGGGCGTTCTTGATCGAGATCGGCCCCTGGCTCGTAATGAGCTGGCCGTTCCGCCCGTTGCGCGTCGGGAGCACGCAGTCGAACAGGTCGATGCCCCGGGCCACGCATTCGACGATGTCGTCCGGCATCCCGCTACCCATGAGATAGCGCGGCCGGTCGACGGGCATCGCTGGCGCGGTGTGCCCGACGATGCCGTACGTCACCTCGGGTGACTCCCCCACACTCAAGCCGCCTATCGCATACGCCTCGAATCCGAGTTCGACGGTCGCCTGGACGCTCTCGGTTCTCAGGGCCGGGTGGATGCCGCCCTGGATGATGCCGAATTGCGCCTGCCCGGGATTGGCGGGCGTAAGGTCCGGCAGTGAGGCCGGATCCGCTCTGATGCGCTGCAGGCGGGCGCGCGCGCGTCCCGCCCACCGGACAGAGCGTTCCATCGCGGCGCGGGCGTCAACCTCCGGGGCGGGCGTTGCGATGCACTCATCGAGCACCATGGCGATGTCGGAGCCGAGGGAGGCCTGGATGTCGGTTGCGCGCTCCGGCGTGAGCAGATGGAGCGAACCGTCCAGATGGGACCGGAACTCTGCGCCCTCTTCCGAGATGCGCCGGCGGGCGGCGAGACTGAAGATCTGATACCCGCCGCTATCGGTCAGGATCGGCCTGGGCCAGCCGATGAACTTGTGAAGGCCGCCCGCGCGCGCGATCAATGACTCCCCTGGCCGCAGGTAGAGGTGATAGGTGTTGCCCAGAATGATCTCGGCCCCGAGATCCTCGAGGTCGCGCTCGGTCACGCCCTTCACCGCGCCCTGGGTCCCGACGGGCATGAACGCCGGCGTCTGCACGACGCCGTGCGGAGTGACCATCTCGCCACGGCGGGCGGCGCCGTCGCGGGCCAGGAGACGAAAACTGAATGGAAGGCGTGTCACTGGGTCCGACAGAAGAACACAGAATACAGAACACAGAATACACAGCACGCATGGCGCCCGGCCGATCGGTCCGTACTCTGTATTCTGTATCCTGTATTCTGTATCCTGTTCCTGTGAAACGTCTTCGCGTGGGCGTGCTCTACGGCGGCCGGTCGGGCGAGCACGAAGTGTCTCTGGCGTCGGCAGCGGCGGTACTTGCGAACCTCGATCGCTCGCGGTACGAGCCGATGCCCATCCGCATCGAGAAGGACGGGCGTTGGGCGCTGGCCGAGCGGCCGCCAACCGCGATGTCTGCCGCCGATGTCATCGAGCAGGGGCGCCTCGAGTCGGCGCGGGCCATTCGAACCGGGCGCGAAGTGCACATGGTCGCGCGGCCCAGCGACGAGACCATCCTGTCGATCAAGCGGGGCATGCCGGACGAGGCGGCGGCCGATCCGACACAGGCGCTGGTGACCGGCCTGCACGTGGATGTCATCTTCCCGGTGCTGCACGGCCCGTACGGCGAGGACGGGACGATTCAAGGTCTGCTCGAGCTGGCAAACGTCCCGTACGTGGGCGCCGGAGTACTCGCGTCTGCCGTCGGCATGGACAAGGCCGTGATGAAGGTCCTCTTCTCGGCTCGAGGTCTGCCGGTGTGCGACTACCGGGTCGTGCTGCGGCGTGACTGGGAGGGTCGTCCGCACGAGATCGCCGCCGACCTGGAGCGCCAGCTGCGGTTTCCGATGTTCGTCAAGCCGGCCAACCTGGGATCGAGCGTGGGCATCTCCAAGGCCAAGGATCCCGCGAGCCTTCGAGATGCCATGGACCTCGCCGGATCGTTCGACCGGAAGATCGTCATCGAGGCGGCCGTCCCCGACGCGCGTGAGATCGAGTGCGCCGTGCTCGGCAACGACGATCCCGAAGCCTCAGTCGCCGGTGAGGTCATTCCCTCACGCGAGTTCTACGACTACGAGGCCAAGTACCTGGACGAGGGGTCGCAAGTCATCATCCCGGCCGATCTTCCGCCCGCGACGGCCGACGAGATCCGGATGCTCTCGATCGCCGCGTTTCGGGCGATCGACGGCGCCGGCATGGCGCGGGTGGACTTCCTGATGACGCGGACCAACGGCGAGATATTCGTCAACGAAGTGAACACGATTCCGGGGTTCACGACGATCAGCATGTACTCGAAGCTGTGGGCGGCGACGGGCGTGGACTATCCGGCGCTCCTCGACCGCCTCGTCGCACTGGCGCTCGAGCGTCACGCGGCGAAGCAGCAGCTTCGAACCAGCCTCACATGACCGCGCGACCCGCGCTGATCCTGGCGTTTGCGATGCTGGCGCTGGCGGCTCAGCCGGGCGGGCCCTCGGGTCTGCGGGGGCTCGAAGCGCTGTCGCGCGTCTACGACGCGATCCTCGAAGCACGATTCGATCAGGTCGACGCGGAACTCCAGCGGGCCTGCGGGCCTGCGCCGGTCGAGGCCTGCCACGTGCTCGACGCCACCGCGCTCTGGTGGCGCATCCAGCTGGACCCCGACAACCGCGCGCTCGACGACCGAGTTCTCCGCGTCGATCGACCGTGCGATCGACTCGACCGAAGCCTGGACCGAGCGCGCGCCGGATTCGTCAGAAGCCTGGTTCTACCTCGGCGGCGCGTACGCGGCGCGCGTTCAGTGGCGCGTGCTGCGGAACGAGAAGCTGTCCGCGGCGCGGGACGGGAAACGCATCAAGCAGGCGCTCGAGCGGGCCGTCGCGCTCGACCCCGGCCTGGACGATGCGTATTTCGGGATCGGGTTGTATCGCTACTATGCGGACGTGGCCCCGGCGGCCGCGAAGATCCTCAGGTTTCTCCTGCTCCTCCCGGGAGGCGATCGTGAGGAGGGCCTGGCACAGATGCTGCGGACGCGGGAGCGCGGCCGCCTGCTCCAGGGCGAAGCCGACTACCAGCTCCACGTCATCTACCTGTGGTACGAGCACGCAGACGCACCGCGCGCTCGAGCTGCTGAGAGGTCTCCAGAAGCAGTATCCGAGGAATCCCCTCTACCTGATCCAGATTGCCGACATCCAGGACATGTACGAGCACGACATCACGGCCAGCCTCGACAGCTGGCGTGCGCTGCTGGCGATGGCGCGCGACAAGCGGGTGAATGAAACGAGGGTCGCTGAGGTACGCGCGCGGCTCGGGATCGCGCAGCAGCTCGATCGACTGGCGCTGACCGATCATGCCGTCGAACAGCTCGACACAATCGTCCGCTCGGCGCCAGAGGCTCCGTATTCTTCGCTCGCCCTGGCCTATCTTCGTCTCGGTGAGGGCCACGACCGGCTCGGCGCGCGCTCAGAGGCGATGTCGGCATATCGTCAGGCCTCGCTCGCGGCCCCGGAAGGCGATCCGTACGACGTTCGCGGGCAGGCCACCCGGCGGCTCCGCAAGGCGCCCGACGCGCAGCGCGCCGAGGCGTTCCGGCTCTCGCTGGACGGCTGGCGCCGCCTCGAGCAACACGATGCGACCGGCGCCGCCAAGGCGCTGACGCGATCGCTCGCGCTCAATCCCGCCGATCCGATCGCGCACTATCGCTACGGACGTGTTCTGCAGACGCGCCGCGACGACAGCGCGGCGCTCGAGCACTTCAACACGACGATCCGCGAGGCGAAATCGTGTCCCGCCCCCATCCTGGGGACCGCGTACCTCGAGAAAGCGCGGCTGCACGAGCGTGCGGGTCAGCCCGATCAGGCACTGCACGCGTATCGCATCGCGTCGACGCTCTTCGGCGCGGCGCAGGAGACGCGCAACGCCGCGACGCGCGCGATCGCTCGACTCGAGAAGTAGTACGAGGATCGCACGCGCGCGCGATCGCGGTGAAAAAGGCGTGCAGCTTTTTGACTTTTCGTGCACTTTGTGCTTGACAGCAAATTTTTCTCATCCATAATCTACATCTTGTATGAGGGTGGATCGCTCAGCCCACCTGTTGTTAGCATCGCGAAACGGTAACGAAGCTGAGCTGCCACGTTCCAAGGAGGAACTAATGGCGAAGAAGACTGCGAAGGGCGGCAAGAAAAAGGGCGGGAAGAAGCGCTAGTTCCCAGCCGCCTACCGGTCCGGGGGTGTCACGTTGACACCCCCTATTTTTTGTGCCTGACCTCCTGCGGAACGCGTGAGCCGGTGACGGATACGCGACTCGGCATGGTCGAGCAGGTCAACCAGGAAGCGACGGAGCACCGACAGACGCAGGCCGGCGTGCCAGACGGTCGCGGCGCTGCAATGCGGTGAGACTCCTCGCGGAACGAGCCCACGAGCGAAGGGGGGGATTAGTCGACATGGCGAAGAAGACGGCCAAGGGCGGGAAGAAGAAGGCTGCGAAGAAGAAGTAAGCCACTCACCCGCCAAAAAAGGGGGCGCCGTCGCCCCCTTTTTTGCTGTACGGCGGCACGCACGTCAGCGCGACGGCTCGTCGGTGCCCTGCCACCCGGTTCCGTCCCACACACGCACGCGGATGATGAGATCGCCCGGCTTGAATCCGATCGACCACGTCCAGACCGTTGACCACGTGGCCGAACACGGTGTATCGCGCATCGAGGTGCGGCTGACGGCGAGTGGGTGATGAAGAACTGGCTGCCGCCGGTGTCGCGCCACTCGAGCGCCATCCCGACGGTCCCGCGCAGAAACGGCCGTTCGTTCAGCTCGTCGCGAATCGTGAAGCCCGGGCCCCCTTCGCCGTCACCACGCGGGATCGCCGTCCTGGACGACGAAGTTCGGCGACCACGCGATGGACCTCGAGCCCGTTGAAGAAGCCCTTCCGCACCAGCGCCATGAAGTTGCGCGTCGTCTGCGGCGCGTCCAGCACGGCCAGCTCGAACTCGATCGTGCCGTAGGCGGTCTCGATGAAGGCGTGCGGCGAGATTGTTCGGCGCGATCGAGCTCGGGTCGTCGTACGGCGCCGGTTGGCGCCGCAGGCACGGGTCGGATGAGGCGCTGCGGTCGTCGACGGACGGATTCGAGTCTGCGCGAGCAGCTCGGCCGCGCGAACGCGAACGGCCCAGTCCTTGTCGCTCGAGCGCGGTGCTTCAGCGTCTCGGCCGCCTCGGTCGCGCCGTACTTGGCGAGCGCGTCGAGAGCGGCCGTCCTGGCGCCGTAGGCGCAGTCGCGGCCGCGCCGATCTTGTACGCCTCGCGCAGCGGCTCGGCACCTCCCTCAGGCTTCAGTTCGCCAACCAGCGTGCGCTGCCGCGGCGCGGACGACGAAGATCGGTGTCCTCGAGGCGTTGAAGGAGCATCGGCGCGGATCCGGCACCTTGAGCCTCACCAGCGGCGCGCAGGACCGCCGGCAACGACCCGCTTGTCTTCGTCCTGGAGCATCGATTGCAGACGGTCGGTGCGCAGCTCGGGCGGCAGGGTCCCAGCACGTCAGCCAGCGCCGCGCGCACGCGCCAGTCCCGGTCGGGCTCCAGGCCGGACAGCACGGAGACGAAGCTCTCGCGATCGATCGCGGCCGCCGCCCGGATCGCTGCGGCACGCATCGCCGGCCAGTCGTCGGTCATGAGATCCTGGATGGCCGAGCAGGCCGTCCGTGGCCGCCGCAGGCGCCGAGCGCCGTCACGGCCTCGAGCCGGACGTTGGGATGCACGGCGGTCGTCGGCCGACGAGGCGCGACAGCGGGACCGGCCGCCTGCGGCGCGGCGATCTTTCCGAGCGCGCGGACGGCCGATCACCGTCACCTCGAGTCCGGCCTTCGCGGCATGGTTGCACCAAAGCGATGAGGGCGTCGGTCGCCGACGCCTCCTTCACGTCCCCGAGCCCGCGCGCGGCAAACGCCCGGGTATGCCGGCCCTTCGCGGCGAGCAGCTGCGTGAGGGCTGGCACCGCTCGCGGATCGTCGATCCGCTGCAGCGCGTACGCGATCGGCCACCAGCTCGACGACCGGGCGTGCCGCCGTCGAGGACCGCGCCCGCGAGCGGCTCGTACGCACCGAGCCGCACGAGCGCAAACAGCGCCAGCTTGAACGCGTCGGCTTCCGGCGCCGCCGGCCATGTCTCATCGTCGGGCTCCATCGCCAGCGACGGGAGCGCTGCTTCGCGTACTCGGCGGCCATCTCGCCGATTGCCGCCGCGGCACTCCTTCGCGCCGATCTGACCCAGCGCTTCGGCCGCACGGCCGCGCACGAGCGGAGCGGAGTCGCCGAGCAGCGGCGTCAGCGTTGCGTCCGCCGACGGCGTCGCCGATGAGGCCGAGCGCGAACGCGGCCATCTGCGCGCACGTCGGCGTCCGTGTCGGTCAGCGCGCCGGCGAGGGGCGCCACGCCGTCCGCAGACCCGACCCGGCCGAGCGCGAGCGCCGCCCGGCGCCGGATGCGCGGGTCTTCGTCGTCGATCGAGACACGCGTGAGATCGGGCGACGAGTCGGCGGCAGCGGCGGCACGAGCGACCGGCGCGCGGCCGTCGTCCGGGCACGGGACTGGCGCGGCGGCGGGGCGCGGGCTGTTCGAGGCGCAGGATGCGCTGATCCTCCAGCTGGAGGATCCAGGCCATCTTCTGCTTCGAACGGCAGCGATCGGCCGGGCGGCCGGCGGCGGCGTCGACACGCACGCGGAGGCGAGCAGGAGCCAGAACGCGGTCACCACGGCTCCACGGAGACGACGAATCAGCGGCCTGCTCGTCATGGGGTCCCTCATCAAATGCGCGTAGCTCGATTCTCTCCTGCGTAGCGCCGTCGACCCGATCCTCAGACGACGTGGACGCCGATGCCGGGACCGGTCGGCACCGCGATCGTGCCGTCCGGCCGGACGTCGATCTCCGGATCGATCAGATCGGGCGCGAAGTAGCGACGGCTCGCGGCCACGTCGCCGGGCAGCGTGAAGTTCGGCAGCGTCGACAGGTGAATGTTGTGCGCGCGGCCGATGCCGCTCTCGAGCATGCCGCCGTGCCAGACCGGAATGCCGTGCGCGGCCGCGAGGTCGTGCATGCGCAATCGACTGGCGTGACCGCCGACGCGCCCCGGCTTGATGTTGATGATCCGGCAGGCCCCGGCTCGATCGCCTCTTCGGCGATCTTCGGACGGTGTGCGATCGACTCATCCAGGCAGATCGGCGTCCGGATCCCGCTGCTGCAGGCTCGCGTGATCGCGGACGTCGTCGTAGTCGAGCGGCTGTTCGATCATCATCAGATCGAAGCCGATCGAGCCCGGCGAGATGGCGGCGTCGTGCGAGCGTGATAGGCGGCGTTGGCGTCGACCATCAGCGGGATGTCTGCCGAACCGCGCGCGGACGCGCTCGACGGCCTCGACGTCCCACCCCGGCTTGATCTTGATCTTGATCCGGCGGTAGCCGGCGGCGAGCTCGACCTCGACCCGTTCGAGCAGCTGGTCGAGCGAATCCTGGATGCCGATCGACACGCCGGACGCGATGCCGGTGCCGATGATCGCGTCGGATCCGCCGAGCACCCGGCACAGCGGTACGCCCTGCTGCCGGGCGAACAGATCCCAGCGCGCCATCTCGACGGCGGCCTTCGCCATGTTGTGGCCGCGGATCGACGGCCAGCGCCGGCGAAGATCTCGCGTGGATGCGCGAACTCGCGCCCGAGCACGAGCGGCGCGATGAACTCCGCGATGATGTGCCACGCGGTGCTGGTGGTTTCGGAGCTGTAGAACGGGTTGCCTCGGCGACGCATTCGCCGACCCCGGTCACGCCATCGCCTTCGACCGTCACGAGCACGAACGGCCGATCGTGGATCCGGCCGAAGCTCGTCTCGAAGAATCGCACCAGCGGAAGGCGCAGCAGCCGCAGCTCGATCCGCTCGATTCGCACCGGACAATGCTATCGAAGGCAAGGCTCGCTATACTGCTCACCTTGGACTTCCGCTACATCGCCATCGAAGGGCCGGTCGGGCTGGGCAAGTCCGCGCTCGCGGATCGTCTCGGCGCGCGTCTCGACGCCACGGTCGTGCTCGACGAGACCGACAATCCGTTTCTTGGCGACTTCTACGCCGACCGCCCCGGCGCCGGCGTTCCAGGCGCAGCTCTTTTACACGCTGTCGCGACACCGCCAGCAGACGTCGCTGCGGCAGAGCGATCTCTTCAGCCAGCTCACGATCTGCGACTACCTCTTCGACCGCGACAAGATCTACGCCTATCTGAACCTCGACGACAACGAGCTGTTCATCTACCAGCGGCTCTACGAGCTGCTCGTCGCCAGACCTCCCGGCGCCGGATCTCGTCGTCTACCTGCAGACGCCGACCGACGTGCTGCGCCGCCGGCTGCGCGAGCGCGACGCGCGCGAACCCGGAGCTGCCGCGTGCCCGGACGACGACTACCTGCGGGAGCTGAACGAGGCCTACAACCACTTCTTCTTCCACTACAACGCGACGCCGCTGCTGGTGGTCGAAACCTCGCAGTTCGATCTGTCCTGGGGCGACGAGGCGGTCGCCGACCTCGAGCGGCAGATCCGATCGATGGGCAAGGGCACGCGGTACTACGTGCCGCGAACGTGACCCGGGCGTCTGGACGCATGCTAAGCTACGGATAGTCCATGGCCTGGTTCAAGAAGCAGCGCAAGCCGATTGAGCCGCCCGAAAAACAGAGCCGGGTGCCGGAAGGGCTCTGGGTCAAGTGCCCGTCGTGCGCGCAGATCATCTACAACAAGGACCTGGCCGCGAGCCTCAGCGTGTGCACCAAGTGCGCACATCACTTCCGCCTGACCGCCAGCGAACGACTGCGCGCGCTGTTCGACGGCGACTGGCAGGAGTACGACCGCGGCCTGACGTCGACCGACCCGCTGAAGTTCACCGACACCAAGCCGTACCGCCAGCGGCTCGACACGAGCATCGCCGCCACCGGTCTGAACGACGCCGTGATCACGGCGACCGGCCGGATCAACGGCATCGAAACGGTGGTCGCCGCGATGGAATACGGCTTCATCGGCGGCAGCATGGGCGTGGTCGTCGGCGAGAAGATCACGCGCGCGATCGAGCGCGCGATCGAGGGGCGGCTGCCGGTCATCATCGTGTCGTGCTCGGGCGGCGCCCGCATGATGGAAGGCGCGCTCTCGCTGATGCAGATGGCCAAGATCAGCGCGGCGCTCGCGCGGCTGGACCGCGCGCGGCTGCCGTACATCTCCGTCCTCACCGATCCGACCACCGGCGGCGTGACCGCCAGCTTCGCCATGCTCGGCGACATCAACATCGCGGAGCCGAAGGCCCTCATCGGATTCGCCGGCCCCCGCGTGATCGAGCAGACCATCCGGCAGAAGCTGCCCGAGGGATTCCAGCGAAGCGAGTTCCTCCTCGAGCACGGCATGCTCGACATGGTGATCGATCGCCGCGAGATGAAGGATGCCATCACGCGGTTCCTGCGCTTCGTGCGCCACGCCGCGTCCCGCGGCCGCAGCCCGCGATGGCCGAAGCCGCCGCCGAGTCCTGATTCAACGTCCCCCTTGGAGCCTCTCGACTTTCTCTTCTCTCTCGAACGTCTCGGGATGAAGTTCGGCCTCGACAACATGACGAGGCTCTGCGCGGCGTTGGGCAATCCCGAGCGCAGCTTCCGCTCCGTCATCGTCGCGGGCACCAACGGCAAGGGATCCGTCACGTCCATGACCGCAGGCGGCGCTGCACGCCGCCGGTCACCGCTCCGCCCGCTACACGTCGCCCCATCTCGTGCGGCTCGAGGAACGATTCGTGATCGGCGAGCGCGAAGTGGCGACCGCGACGCTCGCGGACGCCGCGCGCGTGGTGCAAACGGCCGTCGAGCGACTGCTGCGCGAGGGCGTGCTGGCAACGCCGCCGACCTTCTTCGAGTGCGCGACGGCGATCGCGTTCGAGCTGTTCCGGCGCGCACCGGTGGATATCGCGGTGCTGGAAGTCGGTCTTGGCGGCCGGCTCGACGCGACCAACGTCGTGACGCCGATCGCCGCGGCGATCACGTCGATCGATTTCGATCACCAGGACCAGCTCGGCGATACCATCGCGTCGATCGCCCGCGAGAAGGCGGGCGTCATCAAGCCGGGCATCCCGGTCGTGCTTGGAGATCTCCCGGTCGAGGCGTCCGACGTCATCCAGGAGGTCTGCGATCAACGTGGGGCGCACGCGCTCAGCGCGCCACAGCTCGTCCGCGTGTCGTCCAGGGCCGTCGACGGCGACACGATAGCGACGCTGGAATCGGCGCGCCGGGTCCTTCCGGACGTCACGCTGGCGTTGCGCGGCCGGCACCAGGTCGCCAACGCCCGCATCGCGGTGTGCCTGCTCGATGCGTTGACCGGGCTGGGGGTGGACGTCAGCGATGCCGCGGTGCGGACGGGGCTGACGGATGCTCGATGGCCCGGACGCCTGGAGCGCGTACGGTGGCGGGACGCGGACGTGCTCCTCGACGCGGCGCACAACCCTGCGGGCGCCAGGGCGCTGGCCGAGTATCTGCGGGACGCCGGCTGGCGTGACGTGACGCTCGTCTTCGGTGCCATGCGGGACAAGGATGTCGACGGGATGCTCGCCGCGTTGCTGGCCTCATGCGAGCTGGTCATCTGCACGACGGCGTCGAGCCCGCGCGCGCGGCCGGCCGGGATCTGTCAGCGCTCGTGGCGCGCCTCGCCTCCGGGCGCTGCCGCGTCGAGACCATCGACGATCCCGCGGCGGCGATGGCAGCGCGCTTGCCGAGCCGGATCGCGAGTGGTGGTGACCGGATCAATCTTCCTCATCGGACCACTGCGTGATATTCTTCGCTAGCTGCCGCGCCTCCCGCGTCCGGCTCTGCCGGACCGATGTCATGCCGACGACATGCCACGTGTGACCCATCTGCTCATTGCCAGCAGCATCCTCGCGTTCATCGCCGGTGGCGCCGCGTCCGCGCGCGCCCAGCAGGCCGCGCAGCCCCCGGCGCCGCAAAGCGACCTTGCCGGCTGCAAGGTCTCGGAAATGCAGAGCGCCACGCAGAACTTCTTCGTCAAGGAGTCCGACGCGGGTAAGGAACGCATCCAGGTCCTCACGGGCGTGGGCGCGGTCTCGGTCCGCGTGGACTGCGACGACATGCAGTTCTTCGCGGATTTCGCGGAGGTCTACCTCGATCGCCACCGCGTCGTGGCGACCGGCAACGTGGTGTTCGTCTCCTCCAGCAGCCGCATCGCGGCAGAGCGGATGGAGTTCGACACGAAGTCACGCACGGGCGTCTTCTACAACGCGTCCGGCATGGCGTCGATGGGCGACCGCCCCGACCGCAGCCTGTTCGGGACGCAGGAAGCCGACGCGCTCTTTCGCGGCAGGGAAATCCACAAGATCGGACCGAAGAAGTACAAGGTCGTGGACGGCGAGTTCACCACCTGCGTGCAGCCGACGCCGCGCTGGGAGATCGCGTCGGGATCGGTCACGCTCGAGCTGGACGACCACGCGCTGCTGAAGAACTCCATCATCCGCGTCAAGGGCGTGCCCCTGATGTACCTGCCGATCTTCTACTACCCGATCCAGGAGGATGACCGCGCCACCGGGTTCCTGATTCCGACGTATGGCACCTCCACGTTCCGCGGGCAGACGCTGAGCAATGCCTTCTTCTGGGCGATCGGGCGCAGCCACGACGCGACGTTCGTGCACGACTGGTTCTCGAAGACCGGGCAGCAGGTCGGCGGGGAGTACCGCTACGTGCTCGGCGGCGGATCCCAGGGCAACGCGCGCGTGTCGATGCTGAACGAGCACGAGGTCGACAACGCGGACGGCTCGACGACCCCGGCCCAGCGGAACTACGACATCCGCGGCTCGATGAACCAGAACCTCGGGCACGGGTTCCGCGCGCGGGCCGACGCCAACTTCTTCTCCAGCATCACGACGCAGCAGCGCTACGAGCAGAACGTCTACGAGGCGACGAACCGGACGCGCCGGTTTGGCGGCAACCTGACCGGCAACTGGCGCGAGTACGTCGTCAGCTCAACGCTCGAGCGCAACGACACGTTCTATCCGGATGGCGCCGTCACGACCTACGGCGGTCTGCCGAGAATCAACGCGAGCCGCGGCGAGCGCCGCATCGGGAAATCCCCGCTGTACTTCGGCGTCAACGGCGAATACAACACCATTCTCTGGACCACGGAGAACAAGGAAGGCGTCCCCATCGCTGACGGTGACCGCGGGCTGACGCGGATGGACGTCAACCCGGTGCTGCGCATGCCGTTCACGCGGTGGCCGTTTCTGACGTTCAACACGAGCGTCGGCTGGCGCGGCACGTGGTGGAACGAGAGCCTGGATCCGACCGGCGTCCAGATCAGCGAATCCATCGGCCGACGCTTCTTCGACTTCAACGCGCGCATCACCGGCCCGGTACTGACGCGCGTCTTCAACCGGCCCGGCGGCGGCTACGCCGAGAAATTCAAGCACGTCATCGAGCCGACTTTCTTCGTACGGCGTGTCACGCCCATCGACAACGTCGACGAGATCGTCAAGATCGACGGCACCGACTACATCATCGGCCGCGTGACGCGGTACACCTACGGCTTGAACAACCGTCTGTACGCGAAGAAGACGACCGCACGCGAAATCCTGAGCGTCTCGATCAACCAGAGCTATTACACCGACGCCAGAGCGTCGGTCGTGGATCAGCAGTATCAAAGCAGCTTCGGTGCGGTGAAACCGACGAACTATTCTCCCGTCGCGGTGCTGGTGCGCGCGTCGCCGACGGTCAACGTCCAGGGAGAGTTTCGAACGGAATGGGATCCGACGGTCCACGCCCTGCGGACGTTTGGCGCCACGGGCATCGTGAACGCGACCCACGTCCAGGCGTCAGCCGGCTGGAGCCGGCGCCGGTTTCTTCCGAACCTTCCGGGCTTCGATAACGCGGACCTCGCGGACCATTTCCTCAACGCCTCGACGACCGTGCGCGGCCTGCGCAACCGGATCGGCGCGACCTACGCGTTCAACTACGACGTGCGGCAGAACTTCTTCCTCCAGCAGCGGTACCTCGCGTATTACAATGCGCAGTGCTGCGGCGTCGCCGTCGAGTATCAATCGTTCAACTTCCTGGGCAGGGTCGCGCCGCTCGGCGTCCCACAGGATCGCCGATTCAACATCTCGTTCACGCTCGCGGGCATTGGCACGTTCTCGAACTTCCTGGGTGCCTTCGGCGGCCAATAGAATGAACTCCTCAATGCTCAACGTGCTGGTCACCGGCGGCGCCGGTTTCATCGGGTCGAATTTCGTGCGCCACGCGCTTGCCACACACGCAGACTGGCGTGTCACGACCCTGGACAAGCTGACCTACGCCGGGCGGCTCGAGAATCTGAAGGACGTCTTCGATCACCCGCGGCACGAGTTCGTGAAAGGCGATGTCGCGGATCCATCAGTGGCCGGACCCCTCGTCTCGGCGGCGGATCTCGTCGTCCATTTCGCCGCGGAAACGCACGTCGACCGGTCGATTCTGAACGCGGGCGAGTTCATCACGACGGATGTGTTCGGGACCTTCGTGCTGCTCGAGGCGGCCCGGCAGAATCCGCGCCTCCGCCGCTTCGTGCAGATCTCGACCGACGAGGTCTACGGCAGCGTGCCCGACCGGATCGAGCCGCGAATCGGACGAATTGAAGCCACGCAATCCGTACTCGGCGAGCAAGGCCGGCGCCGATCGCCTCGCCTACAGCTACTGGGCCACCTACAACGTCCCGGTCGTCATCACGCGCGCGTCGAACAACTACGGGCCGAACCAGTTTCCCGAGAAGGTCATCCCGCTGTTCATCACGAACGCCATCGACGACCTCGCGCTGCCGTTGTACGGTGACGGCCTCAACGAGCGCGACTGGCTGCACGTCTCCGATCACTGCCAGGCGCTCGATGTGATCATCGACGCGGGCGCAGCCGGCGAGGTCTACAACGTCGGCGGCGGCAATCACGTGCAGAACGCCGACCTGACGCGCCGCATCCTGCGAGCTGCTCGAGAAGCCGGAGTCGCTGATCCGCCACGTCGAGGATCGACCCGGCCACGATCGCCGCTATTCGCTCGACACGTCCAAGCTGCAGGCGCTCGGCTGGACCCCGCGCGTGGAGTTCGAGCAGGGCCTGGCTGACACCGTCAGCTGGTACCGCCAGAACGACTGGTGGTGGCGCCCGATCAAGCAGGGCGACCCCGCCTACAAGACCTACTACGCCACCCAGTACGGCGACAGACAGGGCTGACGGCGGGCCGTGACGGGTCCACCTCTCATTACGGGCGCGACGGGCTTCGCAGGGAGTCACCTGCTCGACCACCTGATCCAGCTCTCGCCGGTCGTGGGCGCCTGGGCGAATCCGCATGGCGCACCCGTCCCCGAGCAGCACCCGAAAGTGGTGTGGCGTGCGGTCGACCTGCTGGACCGCGACGCGGTCCGCGCGGCCGTTGCCGATCTGCGCCCGTCGGCGATCTACCACTGCGCCGGCGCCGCCGACGTCGGCGGCTCGTGGGCCGATCCGGTCAAGCCGCTGCGCGTCAACACGCTGGGGACCCACCACCTGCTGAACGCGGTCCGCGACGCCGGACTTCGCTGTCCCGTGCTCGTCACGGGATCGGCGCTGCTCTACCGCCCGTCCACGGAAGCGATCACCGAGGACTCGCCGATCGGACCGTCGAACCCGTACGCGCTCAGCAAGCTCGCGCAGGAAATGGTGGCCGCGCGGGTGACGTGGTGTCCCGTGCTGCTCGCGCGTCCCTTCAACCACGCGGGCCCGCGCCAGTCGCCCGCGTACGTCGTCTCCAGCTTCGCGCGTCAGATTGCCGAGATCGAGGCCGGAGTCAGCGAGCCCGTCCTGCGCGTCGGCAATCTCGACGCGCGCAGGGACATTACCGACGTCCGCGATACGGTTCGGGCCTACCGGCTCCTGATCGAGTCCGGGCAATCGGGCCGGCCGTACAACATCTGCAGCGGACGCGCGCATCGCATCGGAGACCTCCTCGACACGCTGATGGGACTGTCCCGCACCCGCATCTCCGTCGCGGTCGATCCTTCGCGCCTGAGGCCGTCGGACAATCCGATCGTGCTTGGCGATCCCTCCCGGATGGCGCGCGAGATCGGATGGCGGGCCGAAATCCCGATCGAGCGGACGCTCACAGATCTGCTGGACTACTGGCGACAGCGCACGACGGTCGCGCGCGCATGACGCCAGGAGGTGCGGGTCGTCCTTCAGTCGCGCCGCCTGCCTACTCCGAAGACGCGCCGCAAGCTGGTGCACATGGGCATGGGCGGCTTCGCGCTGCTGCTCCGATACATCCCATGGTGGCAGGCGGCATTGCTGGCTGGCGCTGCGCTCGTCTTCAACCTCGTCGTCCTGCCCCGCGTCGGCCGGGCTCTGTATCGCCCCGACGACCGCTCTCGCCGAATTCCGACGGGCATCGTGCTCTACCCCGTCGCCGTGCTGCTGCTCATCCTGATCTTTCCGTACCGGCTCGACATCGCGGCCGCCGCATGGGGCGTGCTCGCGGTCGGTGATGGCATGGCGACGATCGTCGGCCGGCGCGCGCGTGGGCGCCGCATCCCCTGGAATCGCGAGAAGACGGTCGCCGGCAGCGTGGCGCTCTTCGTGTTCGGCGGACTGGCGGCGGCTGGACTCGCCTGGTGGTGCCGGCCGAGCGCTGATTCCGACGCCCTACCCGTGGTTCTCGCTGGCCGCGCCGTTCGTGGCTGCGCTCGCCGCGGCGTTCGTGGAAACGATCCCCGTCAGGCTGAACGACAACGTCTCGGTTCCGGCCACCGCAGCAGCCGTATTGTGGGCGTCGTCCCTTGTCAGCGGGGATCTGATCGCGTCGGCGGCGATCGCGGCCGGTCACGCGCTTCTGCCCGCACTCGTCGTCAACATCATCGCCGCGTGGCTCGGCTACCGCGCGGGGACCGTGTCGCTTCAAGGCGCGATCTGCGGAGCGGTGATCGGCGTCGTGATTGCCGCCGCGGCCGGATGGCCCGGCTGGACGCTGCTCTTCGTGACGTTTCTCGCCGCGTCGATCAGCTCGCGGCTCGGCTTGCAGCGCAAGACGCTGCTCGGGATTGCCGAAGAGCGCGGGGGCCGTCGCGGCGCTGGAAACGCGATCGCCAACACCGGGTTCGCGGCGGCTGCCGCCTTCATGTCGGTCGCGACCTACGCGCACGATCAGGCGCTCGTCGCGTTCGCCGCGGCGCTGACCGCGGGAGGCAGCGATACGATCGCGAGCGAGATCGGCAAAGCCTGGGGACGCCGGGCGTATCTCGTGCCGACGTTCACAGCGGTCGTCCCGGGAACGCTCAGGTGCCGTATCGCTCGAAGGCACCGTGGCGGGTCTGGCCGGAGCGGCGGTACTCGCGGCGACGGCCATGCTGCTCGGGCTGATTCCCGAGCATGCCTGGCTGCCGGTCGTCCTCGGCGCGACGCTCGGCTCGTTCGTCGAGAGCCTGCTCGGCGCGACGCTCGAGGGACCAGGTATCCTGAACAACGATCTCCTCAACTTTCTGAACACCGCGGTTGCGGGGATCGCCGCTGTCCTCATCCTGAGCGCAACGACATGAGCGGATCGCGCCCCGCCACCTGGTTCGAGTTCTCGCGACCGTTCACCCTCGTGGCGCCGGCGCTGGGATTCGCGTCCGGTTCGGTGACAGCCGCGGGCGCGTATCCACGCGACGCCTGGAGCGGCGACCTCGTCATCTACCCGCTGATCGGCCTCACGATGGCGGCCGTGCTCAACGCCGCCTCGAACGGGCTGAACCAGATCTACGACCTCGACATCGATCGCATCAACAAACCGAAGCGGCCGTTGCCGTCCGGCAGGCTGACGATGGCCGACGCATGGACGTTCACGATCTGTTCGTACGTGCTCGCGCTGGTGCTGGCGTGGATGGTCGCGCCCGGCTGGACGGCACGAATGCTTCTGGATCGTCGTGATTGCCACGGTGATCACCGTGGTCTACTCGGTGCCTCCGTTCCGGACGAAGCGGCTGGGCGTGTGGGCGAACCTGACGATCGCGATCCCGCGCGGCGTCCTGCTCAAGGTCGCCGGATGGTCGGCGGTCAAGACGGTCATGGCCGTCGAGCCTTGGTACATCGGCGGCATCTTCGGTCTCTTCCTGCTGGGCGCGTCCACGACCAAGGATTTTGCCGACATGGAAGGGGACGCGCGCGGGGGCTGCCGCACGCTGCCGATCATCTACGGTGTCCGACGCGCCGCCTGGATGATTTCGCCGTCGTTCGTCGTGCCGTTCCTGATGATCTCGGCTGGCGCCTTCAGCGGAATTCTCACAGGCAATTTCCTGCTGCTCCAGCTACTGGCCGCGACGATGACGGCGTACGGCGTCTACGTCTGCTACCTGATGCTCCGGCGTCCCGAGGACCTGGCGGTCGAGGAGAACCACGTGTCCTGGGCTCACATGTATCGAATGATGTTCGTCGCGCAGGTCGGATTTGCCGTCGCCTACCTCTTCTGAGCCATTGACAGAACTGACGTCCGGCGGGATGATGTGCGTGGCGAACAAAAGGCGAAACACACAATGGATGCTCCACGCCTCTTCGAATCACCCGCCGCTCCGCCCACGACCCGCACGATCGCGCTGACCGTCAAGCACGGCGGCGCCGAGGCGCTCGACCAGGCGCGCCTTCGCGCGGACGCCGCGCGGTATCAGGAAGTCACGTGCCGATCGGCATTGAACGCGGTCAAGGGGATGCCGTTCAGCTGGACGCTCAATCCGTATCGCGGCTGCACCCACGGCTGCCATTACTGCTTCGCCCGCCGCTATCAGACGCAGTTCGAGCTGGGACCGGGTGACGAGTTCTCGTCCCTCATTTTCGTGAAGGTCAACCTCGTCCCGGTGCTGAGGCGCGAGCTCGACCGGCCGTCCTGGACGCGCGAGGTGGTGGCGCTCGGAACTGCAACCGATCCGTACCAGCCGATCGAAGGCCACTACAAGCTGACGCGCGGAGCCCTCGAAGCCTTCGTGCAGGCCCGCTCGCCGATCGGACTGGTCACGAAAGGCCCGATGGTCGTGCGCGACGCCGATCTGCTCGCCGAGCTGGGGAAGCACGCGGCGTGCACGGTCCACGTCAGCGTGCCCACCGTCGACGAGAGCGCGTGGTCCGCGCTCGAACCGGGGACCGCGCATCCGCTGCAGCGGCTCCGTGCAGTGAAGCTGCTCAGAAAGGCCGGCGTCAACGCCGGGCGTGCTCATGGCGCCCATCGTGCCCGGCTTCACGACGCAGGCCTCGCGTCTCGAGGCGACGATCCGCGCGATCGCCGATCACGACGCCGCGTTCGTCGGGGCCAACGTGCTGCATCTGAAGGGCGGAACCAAAGATCACTTCATGGGATTCCTTCGCCAGGAGTACCCGCACCTTGTCGAAGGATACGAACGGCTGTACCCCGGGGCGTACGCGCCGAAGAGCTACACCACGGCCGTCAAGACGATGGTTCACGCGCTGGAGGAGCGGTACGACATCCGGTGGCGGGCGTCTGAATCCGAACCGGTCGAAGGCTCGACTGAGCAGGCTCCACCCACGCAAGTCGAGTTCGACTGGAAGCCGTCCCCACTCATCTAGTCACTGGTCGGTCCGCAGCGCGCTGACGGGATCGATGGTGGCCGCCCGCAGCGCGGGCACGAGGCTGGCGAGGAGCGCAACGACCGCCAGCATCACGCTGACCGCCGCAAACGTCGAGGGATCGTCGGGCGGCGTCTCGAAGAGCAGCGTCTTCAGCAGCTGGCCGACGACATACGCGCCGGCGAGGCCAATCGTCAGGCCGAGCAGGATGAGCATCGCAGCCTGTCGAAGGACCATGCCGAGGATGTCGCTTCGACGCGCGCCGAGCGCCGCGCGAACGCCGAACTCATGCGTCCGCTGCCCGACCGCGAACGACACGACGCCATAGATGCCGACCAGGGTCAGCACGAGCGCGACCCCGGCAAACAGGACGATCAACAGCATCTCGAAGCGCCGCTGCGCGACGGACGAGCTGACGATCTCGCGAAGTGTCCGCACGTTCCCGACGGGCTGGTCCTTGTCTATCGAACGCACGGCTTCCCTGATCGCCGGCACGAGCTCACGAGGATTGGATCTCGCTCGCACGGCAAAGTCCGCGAGCGTCACGGGATACATATCCGTCTGCGCCGCCGAGAAATACATCTCCGGGACGATCTCCGCGGTCTTGCCCGCGCGCCTGATGTCGCCGACGACGCCCACGACGGTCACCGGCGCCGTCTCCAGATTCCGTCGAACAACCTGGCTGAGCGGGTCGCGCCCTCTGAAAAATGCCCGCGCGAGGGCGGAGTTGATCACGACCACGGGGAGCGAGCCCGACCGGTCAGCGGGTTCGAACACGCGGCCCTGGAGCAGCGGGATCCCCAGCGTCGAGAAGTAGTCCGGGCTCACGGCCTGGAGGTTGACCTCGATCGGTTCCCTGCTGCCGTCGAAGAACATGCTGCCGCTCCAGCCGCCGCGCATCGGAAAACGGTTGGCGAATCCTGTCGCCTGGACGCCGGGGATGGATCGCACGCGATCGGTCAGCGCCTCGAAGAACCGCAGGCGATCGTCCGGGGTCGCGTACCGCGATGCCGGCAGGCTGATGTTGAGCGTCAGGACTCGCTCGGTGGAAAACCCGAGGTCGACCCTGGATACGGTCATGAAGCTGCGCAGCAGCAGGCCGCTTGCCGTCAGCAGGACGAGGGACAAGGCGATTTCCGCGACGACGAGCGCACTCCGCCACCGCACGACGATGGGAGCCGACGGAGAAGACGAGCGAGCCCTCAGCGCGTTGCTCAGCGGCGTTCTCGAGAGGTGTAAGGCCGGAAGCAGCCCGAAGAGAACGCCGGCGGCAGTCGAGAGCGCCGCCATGACCGCGAATACCCTGAGGTCGATGCCGAGTGCGTCGAGACGCGGGATTCCCGGCGGTGCGATGCGCCGGAGGATCGCGGCGAGCTGCCAGCCGATGCCGAGACCGGCGAGGCAGCCGCACGTCGAGAGGAGCAGGCTCTGAGTGACGAGCCCCTGCACGAGGCGCAGCCGGCTGGCCCCCAGCGCGGCCCGCACGGTCACCTCGCGCTGGCGGCCGAGCGCGCGCACGAGCAGGAGATTCGCCAGGTTCACCGACGCGACGAGCCAGACGAGCCCGACCGCTCCGAGCAGGACGAGCAGCGAGGTGCGCACGCCGCGCGTGATGACGTCGTGAAGGAACGCGATGCGGGCCGATTTGGTCGCGTTGGTATCCGGGTAAGTCTTCGCGAGCCAGGCCGAGATCCGATCGAGATCCGGCTGCGCCGAGGCCAGCGTCACGCCCGGGTTCAGGCGCGCGACGGCATCGAGATCGTGATTGCCATGGCCGTCGGGCGACAGGTCCTTCGCCGAGAACACGAGCGGAACGTAGACCGCCACGGGTTCGAGTCTGTTGAACTCGTGCGGCGATCTGAACGATCCCGGCAGCACCCCAATCACTTCGTACTCGACATCGTCGAGACGGATCGCGCTGCCGAGTACCGACGCTGGCGAGCCGAGCCGACGCCAGAGACCGTCGCTGAGCACCACCACCCGTTCGCGACCGGCGGTGCTTTCATCCGGAGTGAAAGCGCGCCCGAGGGCGGGTCGAACGTCAAGCACCGAGAAGTAGTTCGCGGTCGCTTGCTCGACCCACACCCGCTCCGGCAACCCGTTGCCCGTCAGGTTCTGCGGCGACAGACGGAAACCAGCGATGCCGCTGAACACCTGGGATTGACGCTGGACGTCGACGAGGTTGGCGCGCGACACCGACCCGCTGGCGTACCCGCCGGCACGATTCGTCTCCTCCCAGAGCCCCACGAGACGTTCCGGCTCGCCGTACGGCAGCGGACGCAACAGCACGGTGTCAATCGCGCCAAAGACAACGGCGTTGAGGCCTACTCCGAGCGCGAGGGTGGTGATCGCGGCGAGGCTGAACCCTGGCGAGCGCACGAGCGTCCGGGCGGCATAGCGCAGGTCCTGCGCCAGCGAGCTGAGCCAGCCGGAGCGGCGCCGGGCGCGTTCCACGCGCCGATCGATGCCACGGAGCACGCGGCGAACGCGCTCGACGTCTCCAAACTCGACGAGGGCCTGCGCGCGCGCGGCCTCGAGGGATCGCCCCTCGGCGGTCAGCGCCTCGATTCGCGCCTCGAGGTGGAACCGCAGCTCGTCGTCGACGTCGCTATCGATGTCGGAGCGCCAGAAGCGGGGCTGGAGACGCCAGCCTGGCCGCAGACGCGGAGGTCGGCCGGGCGTCATGGCGTCGCCTTCATGACTTTCGCGACCGCGGTGACGTAGCGCGACCAGCTCTCGCTTTCGGTTTTCAGCGCCCGCCGGCCGGCGGCCGTCAGGTCGTAGAACTTGGCGCGCTTGCCTCTTTCGGAAAGACCCCACACGGAGGAGACCCAGCCACGCGCCTCCATGCGGTGGAGAGCGGTGTAGAGTGCGCCATCGAGAATGCGGAACGCGCGCTCCGACCCTTCGTGGATGAAGCGTGCGACGTCGTAGCCGTGGCGCGGTCCGTGCGACAGCGCCTGCAGCACGAGGACGTCGAGAGTGCCCTGCAGGAGATCGAGCCCGATCATCGGCCGAGCATACCCTCAACAGTTGATTCAATCAAGTGTTGAGGGCATCCGGTCATCAGGCGGTGGCCGCGAGCGTCGGCTTCACGTGGATCTCGATCCGGCCGTCCCGCACGTCGGCGGTGAAGTCGCGCCCCTCGTTCCACCTCTGGCTGATCGGCAGCCGGATGCGATCCTCGATGGTGCGCTTCAGGAAACGCGCCCCGAATGCCAGGCTGTAGCCGTCGTCCACCAGCTTCTCGACAGCAGCGGGCATCACGCGCAGCGTCCGGCCGCCGCGGATCATCAGCTGCTTCAGCCGATCGAGCTGCAGAAGCGCGATCTCGCGGACCTCGTCCTTCGACAGCGGGTGGAAGATCACGACCTCGTCGATGCGGTTCCGGAACTCCGGCGTGAATCGTCGCTCCATCTCGCGAAGGATGTCGCCGCGGATCTGATCCATGCCGACCTGCTGGGCGAGGAACCCGAGCGGGTTCGTCAGCTTGCGGAAGTGCTCCGAGCCGATGTTCGACGTCATGATCACGATCGCGTCGCTCAGATAGACGCGCTTGCCGTGGCCGTCCGTCACCCAGCCCTCGTCGAACCCCTGCAGGAAGAGGTTCAGCATCGCGGGACTGGCCTTCTCGACTTCATCGAGCAACACGACGCAGTACGGATTGTCGCGGAGCTGATTGGTCAGCACGCCGCCACGTTCGGATCCGACGATGCCGCGCGGCATGCCGATCAGCTTGTCGACCGCGACGGCGCCGTCCTGGTACTCGGACATGTCCACGCGAACCATCTTCTTCTCGTCGCCGAACAGGAACTCGGCGACGGACTTCGCCAGCTCCGTCTTCCCCACCCCGGTGGGGCCGAGGAAGAGCAGTACGCCGTCGGGCCGATCGAAGGTGTCCTTGAGCGGTCCCTTGTTGAGCACGAGTCGCTTCGCGACGGCGTCAATCGCCTCGCGCTGCCCGACCACGCGCGCGCTGAGGCGCTCCTCGAGATCGCTGAAGCGGTCGTTCACGTCACGAAAGACCATGTCCTCGGGAATGTTCGACACCTGAGAGATGACGTTGACGACGTCGGCGCCGTCCACGTCCCACCGGCGAGCGATCTCCGCCTTGACCGCTGCGGTATCGAGCCAGCCGATGACCTTGTCGGGCAGCTGCAGGTGCCGCATGTAGCGCGGCGACAGCTCGAGCGCCGTCTCGATGGCGGCGTCGAGGATGCGGACCGAGTAGTTGCGCTCCAGGCGCGGCCGCAGGTTGTAGAGGATGTGCCGCGTCTCCCCGATCGTCGGCTCGTCGATGTGCACGGTGCGGAATCGTCGCGCGAGCGCCTCGTCTTCCTGGATGTATTCCTTGTACTCGCTGGAGGTCGTCGCGCCGATGATGCGGACCTCGCCGCGCGCGAGCACCGACTTGAAGACGTTGGCGGCATCGGAGGGTGCGCCCAGCGCCGAGCCGGCCCCGATCATCGTGTGGACTTCGTCGATGAACAGAATCAGGTTCGGCCGTTCCTTGATCTCGCGGATCACGTTCTGGATGCGGTCCTCGAACATGCCCCGCAGCATCGTGCCGGCCACCATGGTGTTCATCTGCAGGTTGACGATCTGGCAGTCGCGCAGCCTGACTGGAACCTTGTCGGGCTCGAACTCGATCCGGCGCGCGAGTCCTTCGGCGATCGCCGTCTTGCCGACCCCCGGCTCGCCCAGGAGGAGGACGGAATTGGCGCGTTCCCGATGGCACAGGACCTCGAGCACGCGATCCATCTCGCGGTCGCGGCCGAACACCGGGGGAAGCTTGTCCTGTCGCGCCAGCTGATTGAGATTCGTGGCGAAGTGCTTCAGGAAGGGCGGCAGCTCGAAGCGCTTCTTCAGCCGCTCCTCGCGCAGCTCGTTGTCACGCATGCGGGTCGCGATGCGCGAGACGAGCGTTTCGGGCTCGACGCCGTGGCGTCGAATGATCGACACGGGAATGCCCTGCGTCTCCTCGAATATCGCCGAAAACAGATCCGAGGCCTCGACGGAGTGACGCCCCGCGCGGCTGGCGTGCAGCGTCGCGAGCTTGAAGAGCAGCTTCGTCGACGGCGCCACCCGCAGGTCGCGACCGGGCGCGGGCGGCAGCAGCTGCAGGTGTTCCTCGAGCGCGTGCAGGATTTCGTGGGGATTCAGGCTGAGGTCGCGCATGACCTGCCCGAATGTGTCCCACTCGACCTGGGCAAACGCGAGACACACGTGCTCGTTGGTGACCAGCGCGTGATCGCGGCGCCGGGCCTCATCGAGGGCCCGATCCACGACGCGCGCGGCCGACTCGGCCAGTTTCCCCTGTGGAATGTCGAAGTCTGTATCACCCACGACCGCCTCCACCCTGTGTCCGGGTTTACCGGACTTGCCCCCGCGACACGCCTGATCACTGAGACAGCAAAAGTCGTGCTCAGGGTGCGACAGGAGCGATGAAGAAGATGGATGAGCTACCGGGTCGTTCCGAGCAGCGCGCGAATTCGCGCTTCCGTGGGCGGGTGTGTGGAGAAGAGCGACATCAGGCCTTCGCCCGAAAATGGCTTCACGATGAACATGTGGGCGGTCGCCGGGTTCGCATCCATGGGAATGCGCTTCGACTGCGCCTCGATTTTTCGTAGCGCGTCCGCGAGCCCGTAGGGCGTGCCCGCGATCTGCGCGCCGCCGGCGTCCGCGCTGAACTCGCGCGAACGCGAGATCGCCGCCTGGATCAGCATCGCGGCGATCGGCGCGAGAATCATCATCGCGAGCAGAGCAATCGGGTTGGATCCTTCCCGATCGTCCTGACGGCCGCCGCCGAACATCCCGGCCCACATCGCCATACGGGCGGCGACCATGATCGCGCCGGCGAGGGTGGCGGCTATGGAACTGATCAGGATGTCACGATGCCTGACGTGCGCCAGTTCGTGGGCGATCACGCCTTCGAGCTCCGGTTCGGTCAGCAGCTGCAGAATGCCTTCGGTCGCGGCGACCGCGGCGTGATCCGGGTTCCTTCCGGTCGCGAACGCGTTCGGCGAGGGATCCGGAATCACGTAGACCTTCGGCATGGGGAGCTGCGCCCTGACGCGCGAGCCGCTCCGTCACGCGATACAACGGGTGCCCGGGTCCCACTTCCTGCGCGCGATACATGCGCAGGACGATCTTGTCCGAAAACCAGTACGACCCGAGGTTCATCACCGCGGCAAAGATCAACGCGATGACAAGTCCGTTCGCGCCGCCCAGCAGTTCTCCGATCATCAGCAGCGCGCCCGTCAGAAGACCCAGCAGCAGGACCGTCTTTACCCCGTTGGACATGATTTGATTGTACTCGTAATATCGATCGTGACGTTCAGGCCTGCGCGATTCCGAGGCGACTCAACAGGCCGGCGACAAAGGCCGCCCGCCACGGCAAATCGTCGATCTCGACGTGCTCGTGAATCGCGTGCGCACCATCGCCGCGAGGCCCGAGTCCATCTAATGTGGGAACACCGATCGCGGCCGTAAAATTCCCGTCGGACCCCCCGCCCGTCCCACCCTCGCCCAGCTGCTGCCCGAGCGCGCCGGCGACGTCCTTCGCCAGCTCATAGAGACGAACGACCTGCGGGCTCCGTTCGAGCGGTGGACGCCCTACCCCACCGCGCATCTCCAGCCGCGTGCCCTTCAGGCGCGGCGCCAGCGCCAGCAACTTCGCTTCAATCGTTGCCGCATCCGCCATCGTCGGCACGCGAACGTCGATGCTTGCGTGCGCGCAGCTCCGCGACCACGTTGGTGCGTGAGCCGCCGGAGATGACGCCGACGTTCAGGCTGACTCCGCGCTGGAGGTCCTGCAGCGATTCGATCGCCGCGATCTGGTGGGCCAGCTCGTGGATCGCACTGGCTCCCTTCGTCGGATCGATGCCGGCGTGCGCGGACACGCCGTGGACGGTCAGCTCGAACTCGCCGCACCCCTTGCGGCTGGTCTTCGCGGCGCCGCCGGGCAGCGAGGGTTCGAGCACCAGCACCGCGTCCGACCGTCGCGCCGTTTCTTCGATCGCCGTCCGTGACGTGCCGCTGCCGATCTCTTCGTCGGTCGTCAGGAGCATCGACAGCCGGGGTGCGCCGGGCACCGCCGCTTCGCGAAGCGCGCGCACGGCCAGCATCGCGACGCCGATTCCGGCTTTCATGTCGAACACGCCCGGGCCGTGCAGACGGCCGTCGACCTCACGAATCGGCATGCGGCGCGAGCTGCCCCACGGGCCAGACGGTGTCGAAGTGGCCGAGGAACATCACGCGGCCCGGTCCGCCGTCCCATTCGGCGCAGGAGATGATTGCCGCGTTCCGTCTGGGTCAGCGGCGTGACGCGGGCGCCGAGCGATTCCAATCGAGCCCGGATCTCCGAGCCGCAGCGATCGACAGCCGCCTTGTCGGTGCTTGGCGACTCGAGGCGGACCAGGGCTTCGATCGTCTCGCGGAGCCAGCCGTGTTCCGACCGGCACCATTCCAGCAGTTTCTGATGCATGAGGTTTTCTGTTGCGAAACTCCGCGCTCCGCTGGCGTCTTATAATACCGGCATGCGACGCGCGGCCCTTCTCCTGATCCTCGTGCTCGGCGTTTGCCGCCACGTCGCCGGTCAAGTGCCGCTGCCGTTTCCCAAGCCTGCGGATCCGAAGGCGGCCGGGGCGCAGGCGCCCAAGGTCGAGCCGCCCCAGCGCCCCGGCGGCCCCGCGAGCCCGCCTGCGCCGACCGAGGCGATGCTGGGCCTGCCGATCTACCCGACGTCCCAGTTCATCGCGTCCTACGACGCCGGCCGCGGGCAGCGTTATTACCTGTTCGGCACCAATGCGTCCTTCACCGAGATCGTCGGCTACTACCGCACGGTCCTGAAGCAGAAAGGTGAGCTCGTGTACGAGGAGCCGCCGATTCACATGTTCGAGGTCGGGCGGTTCCGGGAAGAGACGATGGCGTTTCCGCCGGGCGTGACGGTGAAGGACTATACGTGGGCCGGATCCTCCGGCTATCTGAACCCGAAGCGCGGCGCGGAGCCTGCGAGGTTCAAGACGATCATCCAGATTGTTCCGTCGCCGGCCGGCGCGCCGAAGTAGTTCCTACTCTTCCTTCAGATATATCGCGCTGCCCTTCTCGCGAAACTCGCGCGATTTTTCGTCCATGCCCTTCTCGGCCATCTCGCGCACCTGCTGCGTCAGCTCCATCGAGCAGAACTTCGGGCCGCACATCGAGCAGAAATGCGCGACCTTCGCCCCGTCCGCCGGCAGCGTCTCGTCGTGGTAGGCGCGCGCCGTCACCGGGTCGAGTGACAGGTTGAACTGATCCTCCCACCGGAACTCGAACCGCGCCTTCGACAGCGCATCGTCCCAGGCCTGCGCGCGCGGATGGCCTTTGGCGAGGTCCGCGGCGTGGGCGGCGATCTTGTACGCGATGACGCCCGCCTTGACGTCGTTGCGATCGGGAAGGCCGAGGTGCTCCTTCGGCGTGACGTAGCAGAGCATGGCGGTGCCGTACCAGCCGATGACGGCGGCGCCGATGGCCGAGGTGATGTGGTCGTACCCCGGCGCGATGTCGGTCGTCAGCGGGCCCAGCGTGTAGAACGGCGCTTCGTCGCACCACGCGAGCTGCTTCTCCATGTTCTCGCGAATGAGGTGCAGCGGGACGTGCCCGGGACCTTCGTTCATGACCTGGACGTCGTACTCCCAGGCGATCTTCGTCAACTCGCCCTGCGTGCGCAGTTCCGCGAACTGCGGTTCGTCGTTGGCGTCGGCAATGGATCCTGGTCGAAGCCCGTCCCCGAGCGAGAACGACACGTCGTAGGCGCGCATGATCTCGCAGATCTCGCGGAAGTGCGTGTACGTGAAGTTCTCCTGGTGGTGCGCGAGACACCACTTGGCGATGATCGAGCCGCCGCGCGACACGATGCCGGTCACGCGCCGCGCCGTCATCGGGATGTAGCGCAGCAACACCCCGGCGTGCACCGTGAAGTAGTCCACGCCCTGCTCGGCCTGCTCGATGAGCGTGTCCCGATAGACCTCCCACGTCAGGTCCTCCGGCCGTCCCCCGACTTTCTCCAGCGCCTGGTAGATCGGCACCGTGCCAATCGGCACCGGTGAGTTCCGGAGAATCCACTCACGTGTTTCGTGAATGTCCTTGCCGGTCGAGAGGTCCATCACCGTGTCGGCACCCCAGAGCGTCGCCCAGCGCAGCTTCTCGACCTCTTCCTCGACGGACGAGGTCACCGCGGAGTTGCCGATGTTGGCGTTCACCTTCACCGCGAAGTGGCGGCCGATGATCATCGGCTCCAGCTCGGGATGGTTGATGTTCGCCGGGATGATGGCCCGGCCGCGCGCGACCTCGGCGCGGACGAATGCCGCGTCGAACCCCTCACGCAGCGCGATGAACTCCATCTCGGCTGTGATCACGCCTTCGCGTGCGTAGCGGAGCTGGGTGACAGCCTCAGACCCTCGGAGCGCGGTTTGCGCGCGGGCGTGCAGACCGGGCGACACCTGAGACGCGTTGAGCGCTTCGATCGATCGAGGGCCGTCGACGACCCCGCCGCGCGACTCGATCCACGGGCGACGGAGTTGAGGAAGCCCGTCGCGGACGTCGTGACCCTGCGGACCGCTGGCGTCGTAGACACGCAGCGGCAGCTCGCCGCCACCGAGCGCGATCTCGCGCATCGGCACGCGGAGGTCGCCCGACGGGACGTACACCTTCCGTGAGTTCGGAAACGCCGAAGCAAAGTCAGTGGATTGAAGAGGAGGCAGCGAGGCTCGCGTCGGCATGGGATTTCACCTGAGGCCCACTATAACAGGTCGTCGAGCTCAGGAAACGTCACGGGCTAGCCTGAGGCCGAGGCTGTAGCCTTTGTCCTGCGGACGGTGCGTGTAGCGCAGGCCGCAGCGCGCGCTGCCGCCGTCGAACAGCCAGCTCCCGCCGCGGATGACGCGATGAGGACTCTCACATTCGCCCTTCGGGTCGGTCACCGATCCTTCGGGGTACGGACAATGCGCGTCCTGCACCCATTCCCAGACGTTGCCCGACACGTCGAACAGGCCCCACGGATTCGGCGCGAACCGTCCCGCCGGTGTCGTCTGCTGGCGGAACTCTCCGATCGGCGCCTCGTACGGAAAGTTTCCGTTGATGTTGGCGTCCCGGCTGCTGAGGCTCGATGCGCGGCCGAACGGCGCCAACCCGTTCGCGCGGCATGCGTATTCCCATTCGGCCTCGGTCGGCAGCCTGAAGCCCGCCGAACTGCGCTCGTTCAGCCGGCGGATGAACAGCTGCACGTCGTGCCAGGTGACCTGTTCGACCGGGCAGCGGTCGCCGCAGCGCTTGAAGAAACTCGGGTTGTCGCCCATCACGTGATCCCACTCGCCCTGCATCACCTCGTAGCGACCAAGGTAGAAGGGCCGACTCAGCGTGACCTCGTGCAACGCTTCGCCGGCCTCGCGCTTCGGTTCGTCCGCGGGCGTGCCCATCTTGAACGTCCCGGCACGCAGCAGCACGAATTCCATCCCGCTGTAGGGATCGGACCAGGACGTCATGTGCGTGGGCGCCGGCGCACGTACGGCGGCCTCGAAGATTACCCAGAACGCCGCGATCCCAACTGCCAGCAGGATCAGCGATCGTCGCTGATTCCGATTGATAGCCGCCTCGCCCTCGGGGGTCATCGCCTGTCAGGAGTATAGAACCGGCGCCTGTGCGTTCCCGGACGGTCCGTGCCGGAAGCGAACGACACGCTCTTCCGACGCTTGCAAGCATCACTCCGCGAACTTCCTGTCCGCTAACGACTTCTCGTCCATGCCCGTGGCACGGCTTTGGCTTTGCGGTTGAGCATGGACAGCTTCCTGCAGGATCTTCGCTACTCGCTGCGGATGATCGCGAAAGCCCCGGGCCTCGCGGCCATCGCGATCCTCACGATCGGGATTGGCACCGGCGCCAATGCCACCGTGTTCGGGTTCGTCAGCGCACTTCTGCTTCGACCGCCGGCAGGGGTTGTCGATCCGCAGTCTCTCGTCGCGATTTACACGAGCGACTACAGCAGCGGCCCCTACGGGAATACGTCGTACCCCGATTACGTGTCTCTACGGTCGGACGCGACGACGTTCGCGGCGCTGGCGGCGGAGCAGGATCGCGGCGCGGGCGTGCTGCGCACCGACCAGGCGGTCGACCGCGTCCAGATTGCCGCGGTGACGGGCGATTACTTCGAGCTCCTTGGCTTACGCGCGACCAGCGGACGGCTGCTGACGGAGAGCGACACGAAGCCGGATGCACCGCCGGCCGCGGTGATCGGTCATGGTCTCTGGCAGCGCGCGTTCGGCGGCGATCCCGCGACCGTCGGGAGCGCGCTGACGCTGAACGGCCGCACCTATACGATCGTTGGCGTCGTTCCTGCCGCGTTCAGAGGATTGATCATCGACGATGCGGTCGAGGCCTGGACGCCGATGGTGCCGCCTGCGGACGCCCCGCAGGAACGGCAGAATCGCGGGATCGCGGTCTACGGCCGGCTTCGGCCGGATGCCACGCTGCGTGAAGCGCAGGCGCAACTGAGCGTCATCGCTGCAACGCTCGCGCGAGCCTATCCGGCGACGAACCTCGGCACGCTGCAGACTCCCAAGGAGCCGCGGCCGATCGTCGCGCTCAGCCACACGCGGATGCCGCCGGACTTCCGGCCCACAGTGGCGGCTGTGGGTGCGGTGCTCCTGGCGGCCGTCGTGCTGGTGTTGCTCATTGCCTGCGCGAACGTGGCCAGCCTTCTGCTCGCGCGCGCGACGTCACGGCACCGGGAGATGGCCATCCGACTCGCGCTCGGCGCCGGGCGCCGGCGCCTCGTGCGGCAGATGCTGACGGAGAGCGTCCTGCTGGGAATCGGCGGCGGAACGTGCGGACTCCTGTTCGCGCTCTGGACGTCCGACATCCTGCCGTCCTTCTTCCCGGCCGAACAGGCGCGGCTACTCGACACGTCCGTTGACGCGCGCGCGGTGACGTTCGTCGCCGCGCTCTCGCTCGCGAGCAGCCTGCTCTTCGGGCTCGCACCCGCGCTGCACGCGTCGGGGTCTTCGACGGCGGCTGCGCTGCGCGGCAGTATGAGGCAGGTCTCGGACGGGCGCGCGGGGACACGGCTGCGACGGATTCTGGTCGCCGGACAAGTCACGGTCGCCGTCGTCCTGCTCGTCTCGTCGGCTCTGCTCGTCAAGAGCCTGAACAACGCGATGAACGCGGATTTGGGATTCGCCACGCACGAAGGCGTCATCGCGACCGTCGAACTGCCGCCAGCCGACTTCACCCCGGAGCAGGGTCGCCTGTACTACGACGCCGTCCTGGAACGCGTCAGGGGCATGGCTGGCGTCCAGGCGGCCGCCTTCGCTCGCACGCTGCCGCTCAGCCGCGGGTCGCGGCGCGGTTTCCGGGTCGACGGCTACCAGGCGAAGCCGGGCGAAGACCTGGAGCAGGTCATCAACGTCGTCTCCAACGGGTACTTCGAGACGATGCAGATCCCGCTGCGGGACGGGCGGACGTTCGACACGCGCGACCGGGCCGATGGCGCGGCCGTTGTCGTCGTCAACGACCTGCTCGCGAATCGTTTCTTCGGCGGCAACGCCGTCGGCCGCCGCATCAGGGACTCCCGCAAACGCGAATTCGAAATCGTCGGCGTCGTGCAATCGCACAAGTACCTGACCGCGCAGGATACGTCGGTGCCGATCGTCTACTATCCGGTCGGGCAGGAGTACATGCCGCGGCTGACGCTGGTCGCGCGCGTCTATGGGAATCCACGGGCCATGATCGAACCGATCAAGCGCGAGATGCAGGCCGTCAATCATCTGGTCCCGGTCTTTCGCACGATTCCGTTGTCGTCGCACCTCTCGGAGGCCGTGGCGGCGGAGCGGCTGACAGCCACGCTCGTCGGCGTCTGCGGCGGGATGGCGCTGCTGCTTGCGAGCATCGGCGTCTACGGCGTCATCGCGTACGGCGTGGTGCGGCGCGCGAAGGAAATCGGGATCAGAGTCGCGCTGGGCGCGCGAACGCTCGACGTCATTCGACTGGTGCTGCAGGAGGGCGTCGGCGTCACGGGGTTCGGCGTCCTCGCAGGACTCGCGCTGGCGCTGCTGGCGGCCCGCGCGCTGGGCTCGCTCACTCCCCTCTACGGCGTCAGCGCCTCCGATCCGCTGACGTATGTGGCGGTCCCGCTGGTCCTGCTCTCGGTCGCGCTTCTTGCCGCGCTCGCGCCGACTCGCCGTGCGCTCCGTGTGGATCCGAATTCAGTCTTGCGGCAGGAGTAGGACGCTCACAGCTTTCGCAGCACGAAGCACTTCAGATAGTACGTTTCAGGCACCGTCATCAGCACGGGGTGGTCGCGCCCCTGCATCCGCTTTTCGACCACGGTGACGTCGGCGTGCGCGTCGACCGCGGCGGCCGCCAGCACATCGGCGAACGCCGCCTCGCTGACGTTGTAGGAGCAGCTGCACGTCATCAGGAATCCGCCAGGCCGCAGCAACTTCAGCGCCCGAAGGTTGATTTCCTTGTAGCCCGACAGCGCCTTGGGCACGGCGGCTTTGTTCTTCGCAAAGGCCGGCGGGTCGAGCACGATCGTGTCGAAGCGTTCGCCGCGACGCTCGAGCTCGCGTAGCTCGTCGAAGACGTTCATCGCCCGCGCCTCGACGTTGGCCAGGCCGTTGCGCTTCGCGTTGCCGACGATCCTCGCCACCGCGTCTTCGGAGATATCGACCGCCAGCACCTGGTCGCAGGCCGGTGCCAACGCCAGCGCAAAACCGCCGTTGTAGCTGAACGCGTCCAGCAGCCGGCCGCGCGCGTAGCGTGCAGCGGCCACACGATTCTCGCGCTGATCCAGAAACAATCCCGTTTTCTGCCCGCGGTACGGATCGACATCGAAGATGACTCGGCCTTCGCGGATCTCGAGGGTCTCGGGCACCGTGCCGTGGAGGACCTCCACCCGCTGCTCGAGACCCTCCAGCAGGCGGACGCGCGGGTCGTTGCGCGCCAAAACCCCCGACGGCCGCAGCCGATCGACGAGCAGACCCGTCAGGGTTGGCAGCAACCGGTCGATCCCCTGTACGAGCGCCTGGAGAACGAGCACGTCGGTGTACCGGTCCACGACCAGTCCCGGGAGCAGGTCGGCCTCGCCATGCACGAGCCGGTACGCAGTCGCGTCGATGCCGAGCGACTCGCGGTATGCGACCGCCGCGTCGATCCGGCCGCGCCAGGTGTCCAGCGTCGGCGCCACCTCCCCGCGTGACAGCATCCGCACCGCGATTTCCGATCGATCGCTGTACAGACGCGTAGCCGATCGGCCGCCCGCGCGGCCCCGACACGAGGACGACGTCGCCCCCCGCCGCGCTCGCGTCCTTCACATCGCTGCGATACACCCAGGGGTGTCCGCTGCGGACGCGCTCTTCGCCACGATGGGTGATAGCAATATGGGGCATGGATCGTGAGCTTCGCTATAATCTCATGTCATGCGTATCGCGATCGGTGCCGACCATGCGGGGTTTGCGCTGAAGCAGCACCTGATGGACACGATACGGCGACTCGGTCACGAGATCGACGATCGCGGCACGCACAGTGAAGATCCGGTCGACTATCCCGCGATCTGCGCGGACGTCGGCCGCGCGGTCGCGGAGCAGCGCGCGGATCGCGGGATCGTCCTCGGCGGCAGCGGTCAGGGCGAGCAGATCGCCGCCAACAAGGTCGCCGGAGTACGCGCCGCGTTGTGCAACGACCTCTATACGGCCCGCCTGTCGCGGCAGCACAATGATGCCAACGTCCTCGCCATGGGCGGCCGCATCGTCGCCTTCGGTCTCGCCGACGAGATCGTGACGCTGTGGCTCGGCACGGCCTTCGAGGGCGGGCGGCATCAAAGGCGCGTCGCGCAGATCAGCGCGCTCGAACGCAATGGTGAATGCTGAAGTGCGAATGCTGAGCGGAATTCGGAATCTGAAATGATAAAGATACTGTGGAATGAAGCAACTTCGACCATTCAGCAGTGCTCCATTTACCCTTATCTTCAACGTTCAATACTTCAACATTCAATTCAGCATTCCCAATTCAGAATTCAGAATTATTGATATGTCTTCACACACCCACACCCCGGCCCGTTGGCGCACGCTGCAGGACACCGACCCCGAGATTGCCGGCGCGATTGCGAACGAGGTGCACCGGCAGAACAGCGGGCTCGAGCTGATCGCGTCGGAGAACTTCGTGAGCCAGGCTGTCCTCGAGGCCGCCGGATCCGTCCTGACGAACAAGTACGCCGAAGGCTATCCGGGCAAGCGCTACTACGGCGGCTGCGAGTTCGTCGACGTTGCCGAGTCGCTGGCCATCGCACGCGCCAAGGAGCTGTTCGGCGCCGAGCACGCGAACGTCCAGCCGCATTCCGGCGCCCAGGCCAACATGGCCGTGTACTTCACGCTGCTGAAACCGGGCGACACCGTGCTCGGCATGAACCTGGCCCACGGCGGTCACCTGACGCACGGGCATCCGCTCAACTTCTCCGGCAAGCTCTACACCATCGTTCCGTATGGGGTCCGCAAAGACGACGAGCGGATCGACTATGACGAGTTCGAGCGCCTCGCGCATGAGCACAAGCCGAAGATGATCATGGTCGGCGCCAGCGCCTATCCGCGGGTGTTCGACTTCGAACGAATCGCGCGGGTCGCGCGTGATGTCGGGACGCCTGTCGTCACGGACATGGCGCACATTGCGGGGCTCGTGGCCGCCAGGATCCATCCCAGCCCGGTGCCGCATTCGGATTTCGTGACGACCACGACGCACAAGACGCTGCGCGGACCGCGCGGAGGCCTGATCCTGAGCCGCGCGCAGTATGCGAAGGACGTCGACCGGTCGGTCTTCCCGGGCGTGCAGGGCGGACCGCTGATGCACATCATCGCGGCGAAGGCCGTGTGCCTCAACGAAGCGATGGAGCCCGGTTTCGTCGAATACCAACGGCAGATCGTCGCCAACGCCAGGCGGCTCGCGGCCGGCCTGACGGCCGCCGGGTTCCGGCTGGTCAGCGGCGGAACCGACAATCACCTGATGCTCGTGGACGTGTTCTCGAAGGGCCTGACCGGCAAGGTGGCCGAAGCCGCGCTGGGCAAGGCCGCCATCACGGTCAACAAGAACGCCATCCCGTTCGATCAGAATCCACCCATGGTGGCGAGCGGCGTCCGCATCGGCACGCCGGCGGTCACGAGCCGCGGCATGCGGGAACCGGAAATGGACGCCATCGCCGAATTGATCGCGAGCGTGCTGGCCGCGCCGGACGACGACCGAAACGCCGCGGCCGTGCGGGAAAAGGTTGAAACCCTGTGCCGGAAGTTCCCGCTGTACCCCGAGTCCCGGAACTGATCGGCGCGTCCGTCGCGGCGTTCGCGCCCGATGGGCCGCTGGCCCGCGCGCTGCCGGGATTCGAAGCGCGCGCCGGCCAGCTCGAGATGGCCGAGGCCGTCGCGTCCGTCATCGCCACGGGCGGTATCCTGCTTGCCGAAGCGGGAACGGGCACCGGCAAGACTCTGGCCTATCTCATCCCCGCGATCTTGAGCCGCCAGCGCGTGCTCGTCTCCACCGGCACCAAAAACCTCCAGGAGCAGATCTTCTTCAAGGATCTGCCCATGCTGCGCGACTCGCTGGGCGTCCCCTTCACCGCAACGTGCATGAAGGGACGCGGAAACTACCTGTGCCTGCATCGCTTCGAAGCATTTCGCGAGAGTCCGGCGCTTCGGTCCAGCGACGAGTTCCTGCAACTGCGTATCCTCGAGAGGTGGTCTGCCGAGACCGAGACCGGCGACCGCGCCGAAATCGAAGATCTGCCAGACGATGTGCCGTTCTGGAATGAGATCGCGGCCACGAGCGAAAACTGCATCGGCGCCGAGTGTCCCCGCTTCAAGGACTGCTACGTCGTCCGCATGCGCCAGCGCGCCGCCGAATCCGATCTGGTGATCGTCAACCATCACCTGCTCTGCGCCGACGCCGCCGTCCGGCAGAGTGATTTTGGCGAGGTCATCCCGCGGTGCAGCAACGCAATCGTCGACGAAGCGCATCAGCTGGAAGAAGTGGCCACGCAATACTTCGGGCTGTCCGTCAGCACGTATCGGCTCGACGAGCTCGCGCGGGACGCCGAGCAGTCGATCAGGCTCGTCGACGACAAGGAGCGGGCACACGGGATCGCCGACGACGCGCGCAGGATCCGCGATCACGCGCGCGTGTTCTTTGCCGCCTTGCAGATGCTGCGCCACGAGTTGCCGTCAGCGTCGGGCGCCGAAACGCGCACGCGGGTCAGGGCCGGCGACCTCGCGCGCGCGGGGGCGGACGATGGCCCCGCGCTGGTTGCAGCGCTCGAGGCCCTCGAGGCGGACGTGGCGCTGGCCAGAGACGTGCCCGAGGACGTGATCGCGCTGGGCCGGCGCGCGCGCGAAATCAGGGACGACGTCCGTTTTCTCCTCGCGGCCAACGACCCGGGGTTCGTCTATTTCCTGGAGACCCGGGGACGGGCGGTCTTCCTCCGCGCGTCGCCGATCGACGTGTCGTCCATCGTTCGGGACCTGCTGCTCGATCGCATGGACGCGACCGTTCTGACCTCGGCGACACTGGCGGTCGACGGCTCGTTCGAGTACGTGCGCGGGCGGCTGGGCATCCGGCACGCGACGGAATTGAAGTTCGAATCGGAGTTCGATTTCACGCGGCAGTCGATCCTGTATCTCCCGAAACAGATGCCGGATCCACGGAACCCGCGGTTCTCGAGCGCCGCGGCCAGCCAGATCATCGAGATCCTGAAGCTGACGTCGGGCCGGGCGTTCGTGCTGTTCACGAGCTACGCCAATCTGAGAGAGGTCCACAGGATCGCCGCGGCCGAGCTCGAGTACCCATCCTGGTGCAGGGATCGGCGCCGAGGTCGGCGCTGCTCCGCGAGTTCAAGGCAACGCCCCACGCGGTGCTGCTGGCCACGTCGAGCTTCTGGCAGGGCGTGGACGTCGTGGGCGACGCGTTGAGCTGCGTCATCATCGACAAGCTGCCGTTTGCCTCGCCGGCCGATCCGATCACGGCCGCGCGCATCGAGGCAATCGGCGCGCGCGGGGGATCGCCGTTCGGCGAGTACCAGATTCCGCTCGCCATCCTCTCGCTGAAACAGGGTCTGGGGCGCCTTCTGAGGCATCGCCTCGATCGGGGCGTACTGGCCGTCCTGGATCCGCGCCTGCGGACGATGGGATACGGGCGACGGTTCCTGGCGTCGCTGCCGCCGGCGCCTGTCACCCACGATCTTGCCGACATCCGGGCGTTCTTCGCGGCGTCCACCAATGGCCAGGCGTAGCCGCGCGGCGAACGCGGCGGCGCCGGTTCGGCCGATCCTCAAGTGGGCGGGCGGCAAACGGCAGCTGCTGCCGGCACTGCGACGCTATTACCCTGAGACGCTCACTCGGTACGTCGAGCCGTTCCTCGGGAGCGGAGCCGTGTTTCTCGACTGCCACAATCGCGGCCTGCTGGACGGTTGCGAGGTCCAACTGTCGGACATCAACGCCGACGTCATCGGCTGCTACCGGATGGTGCGCGACCGGGTGGCGGAAGTCATCGACGACCTCCGGCGGCTCGAGCGGGGTCACCGGGCCGGAGGCGACAAGCACTTCTACGCCGTCCGGGACGAGGGCTTCAACAGGCTGAGGCGGGACCTGCAGGCGTCCGGCGATCCGGCGTGCGGCTATACGCCGGCCCTGGCCGCCATGCTCATCTACCTGAATCGCACGGGCTACAACGGGCTGTTTCGGCTGAACGCCAGCGGTGGGTTCAACGTGCCGGCCGGACGCTACACGTCGGTCACCATCTGCGACGAAGACAACCTGCTGGCGCTGGCCGGAGCGCTCGGCCGACCCGGGCTTCGCCTCGACGTGCGCGGCTTCGGCGACGCGCTTCGCGAGGCGGGCGCCGGGGATTTCGTCTACCTCGATCCCCCGTATTCGCCGGTCAGCCGCACCTCGCACTTCACGTCGTACACAGCGGGGGGGTTCGGCCGCGAAGAACAGACGAGCCTGCAGCAGGCCGTGGTCCAGCTCGCCCGGCGCGGCGCCTGGGTGCTCCTCAGCAACTCCGTCGCCCCGGATATCCGGCGGCTCTACGCCCAGAGCGCCGATGCCAGGGCCGCCGGGCTGGTCGCGCGGACGGTGGCCGCGCGTCGCGCCATCAACTCGCGGGCGTCGGCGCGCGGGGCGGTGCGCGAGTACCTGATCACGAACGTCGGGGTCAGATCCCGGTTTTCCGATCCGAACGGCTGAAGACGCGGAAAATCGAGAGCGGACCCCGCCGTTTTGTTGCTAAACTGAGGCTGCACGGACGGGGAACAACTTCGCGGATTCACGCGGATTCATGGCATACCCACAGACGGAGGTTCGCATGGATGGCGCACGCTTCGGCCGCTGGTCGCTCGCGCTGAGCGCCCTGGTCATCGGGTTGATCGCATTCCCCGCAATCGGCTACGCACAGGGCCAGGTGCGAGGCAAGGTCGTCGACGCCAACAACAAGCCGATCGAAGGCGCGACGGTCGTGATCGAAATGACCAAAGAGATGAAGCGCAAGTTCACCGTGAAGTCGGACAAGCGCGGGGAGTACATCCAGATCGGCATTCCGCCCGGCAATTACTCGGTCACGGCCACGAAGGACGCCTTGAGCCAGGTGTTCGAGGTCAGGGTCGGCCTCGACGCGAAGGAAGTGAACTTCACGCTCAAGCCGGGGAGCAGCGCGGGCGGGAGCGATGCCGACCGGAAGAAGGCCGAGGCAGAGATCACGGCTGTCAAGACCGCCTTCGAGGAAGGCGTGGCGTTCAGCAACGACGGCAAGTACGACGAGTCGATCGCCAAGTTCAACGAGGTCCTGACCAAAGCCCCCAAGTGTGTCGAGTGCTACAACAACATCGGCGCCGTGTACACGCGGAAGAAGGACTTCGACCAGGCCGAGGTTGCCTACAAGAAGGCGCTGGAACTCAAGCCGGATTCCGTCGACGCCTACAACGGCCTCGCCAACGTGTACAACGGCCAGCGCAAGTTCGATCAGGCGGCTGAAGCGAGCGCGCAGGCCCAGAAGCTGGCCGGCGCGGCACCGGGAGCGGCCGGGGGCGGAGGCGCCAGCGCGGGATCGGTCTTCAACCAGGGCGTCATCGCGTGGAACGCGGCAAGATCCCCGATGCCCAGAAGTTGTTCGAGCAGGCGGTCCAGCTCGATCCGAAGCTGGCCGAGGCCCACTACTGGCTCGGCATGGCCAATGTGAATCAGAACAAGCTGCCTGACGCGGTCAAGTATTTCGAGGAGTACCTGAAGCTGGAGCCCAAGGGGCAGTACGTCGAGAACGCCAAGGGGATGCTGGCGGCCATCAAGAAATAAGTAGGTTCACTGGGTTCGGGGTTCTGGAAGATTTGGCGATAGCCGAGCATCTCACGGAAGTCCGCGAGCGGATTGCCGAGGCCGCCCGCCGCTCCGGGCGGCAGGCGGCGGACGTCACGCTGGTCGCGGTTTCCAAAACGTTCGGCGCGGATCGCGTGCGGGAAGCGTGGGCGGCGGGCCAGCGGGAATTCGGCGAGAACAAGGTACAGGAAGGGCTGCAGAAGATCGCCGAGACGGCCGATATCGCGACAAGGTGGCATCTCATCGGCCACCTGCAGTCGAACAAGGCGCAGAAAGCCGCCGCCGCGTTCGCCTGCATCGAATCGGTCGATTCGATGGATCTGCTGCAACGGCTCGACAGGGCGGCGGCGACGCTGCCGGCCGGCACCGCGCGCCCCGAGGTCCTCGTTCAGGTGGACCTGGCTGGCGAGGCGACAAAGTTCGGGGCCGGGGCCGACGAAGCCGAGCGGATTGTGCGGGCGGCGGCGCAGGCCAGCGCCGTGAAGATGGTCGGCCTGATGCTGCTGCCGCCGTGGAACGAGGATCCGGAACAGACCCGGCCCTGGTTCGCGCGCCTGCGTGAGTTTCGTGAACGCCTGCTGGGCGCTGGCGTCCCCGCCCCGGCGCTAAGACATCTCTCGATGGGCATGAGCCACGACTACGAAGCGGCAATCGAAGAGGGATCGACGATCGTCCGGGTCGGCACAGCCATTTTCGGTAAACGAGAAGCGAGGGCCTAAATGTTCGATCGACAAGCGCCAGCCAGCACATCCGCCGCCAATGCCGGGTCGCCGCCCGCCGAACGCGTCATGCGGATCGCGCCGCTCGACCTCAGGCAGCAGCGATTCCGCCAGTCGTTTCGCGGCTTCGATCGCACGGAGGTCGTCGCGTTCCTCACCGAGGCCGCCGACGACTACGAGCACGCGCTGCGCGAGCTGGACCGCCTGCGCCAGGACTTGACGCGGCAGGAGGCCCTGCTCGTGGAACACCGCGAGCGGGAGGCCAACCTGCGCAACACGCTGCTCACGGCGCAGCGGCTGGCAGACGAAATCAAGGAAGCCGCGCAGAACGAGTCGAAGCTCATCATCCGCGAGGCCCAGGGCCGCGCCGACCTGCTGCTGCAGAAAGCGCAGGGGCGGCTCGAGGAAGTCGAGCGCGACATCAACGAGCTGCGGCTGCGCCGGCGCGACGTCGAGGGATCGCTCGAGGGATCCATCCAGGCGCTCTATCGCGCGCTGGAGTTCATCCGCGAGCAGGATCGCTCAGACGACAAGGTCCTGCTCCATCGTCCGCGTCAAGCCGACGCGGCGACCGCCGCGACGGCCGCTCCGGCGTGGCCGGCCGAAGCGCCGCGGGCCGCGGATGAGCGGGGCTGAGCCGGCCTCCGCCGATCTCCGTCATCCGCCACTGCCGCCAGCTGATCACGTGCGCCGGCCCCGCGCCGCGCCGCGGTCCCGAGCAGGCGCGCCTCGACATCATCACTGACGGCGCGCTGGCGGCGTCGAAGGGCCGCATCCTGTTCGCCGGACGCACGGACGAGTGCGACCGCCGGGTGAGCGTCGCGCCCGACGCGCGCCTGATCGACGGCCGTCAGCTCTCGGTCGTCCCCGGCTTCGTCGACGCGCATACCCACGCGATGTTCGCCGGCGATCGTCGCGACGAGCTCCGGCGCCGGCTCGCCGGCGCAACCTACGCCAGCATCGCCGCCGAAGGCGGCGGCATCGTCTCCACCGTCGCGGCAACGCGGCACGCCTCCGAAGAAGACCTCGTCGCGGTCACGCGGGCCCGCCTCGACGAGATGCTCGCCTGCGGGACGACGACCTGCGAGATCAAGAGCGGATACGGCCTGACCACCGAAGCCGAGCTCAAGATGCTGCGCGCGATCCAGCGTCTGGACGCCGGGCATCTGATGGATATCGTGCCGACGTTCATGGGCGCGCACGAAGTGCCCGTCGAGTACCGGGCGGATCGATCGAAGTACGTCGACCTGGTGGTGAACGAGATGATCCCGGCCGTGGCGTCCGCGAAGCTGGCGGAGTGGTGCGATGTCTTCTGTGAAAGTGGGGTCTTCACGCCTGCGGAATCGCGGGCGATTCTCCAGGCCGGGGCGCGGGCCGGGCTGAAGCCCCGCATTCACGCCGACGAGCTCGGCGCAAGCGGCGGCTCGCAAGTCGCCGCCGAAGTAGGCGCGCGGTCGGCCGATCATCTGATCTTCGTTCCCGCTGACGGCATCTCCGCGATGGCGCGCGCGAATGTGGCGGCCACGCTGCTCCCCTGCGCCGCGTTCTATCTGAAGCTCGGGCGCTTCGCGCCGGCGCGCGCGCTCATCGACGCGTCGGTCCCCGTCGCGCTGGCGACCGACGTCAACCCGGGCGGCGGGTTCTCGCCGTCGATGCCATTTGCGATGACGCTCGCCTGCTTCGGCATGCAGCTGACGTTCGAGGAAGCGCTCACGGCGGCGACGATCAACGGCGCGTGGTCGCTCGATCGCGCGAACGAGATCGGCAGCCTGGAGGCGGGCAAGCTCGCCGACGCCGTCCTCGTTCGCGGGGATGCGATCGATCTGATTCGTGTCGGGGCGGCATCGATTGCCGGTGTCGTCAAGCGAGGGAAAGTGGTGCCATGACGTTCGCCGCACAGACCGTCTCGTCCCTTCTGGAGTCCTTCCGCTCGTCCGATCCCACGCCCGGCGGCGGCTCCGCCTCTGCGCTGACGGGCGCGGTCGGCGCGTCGCTGCTCGCGATGGTGGCGGGCCTGCCCAAGCCGCGCGCGACGACCGAGCCAGCGCTGCAGAAGCTGAAGGCTGCCGGCGCGCGCTGCGCGGATCTGGCGAAGCAGCTCGAAGCGCTCGTGGATCGCGACAGCGAGGCGTACGAGCAGGTCATGAGCGCGTATCGCATGCCGAAAGGATCAGACGAGGAGAAGGCGGCGCGGTCGGCGCGCATTCAGCAGGCGCTCCGCTCGGCGATTGAGGCGCCCCTCGAGGTCATGCGCGCGTGTCGCAAGGGAATCGCCGAGGGTCCGGTGCTCCAGGAGTGCGCCAACCCCAACGCGTCGAGCGACCTCCAGGTCGGGCTCGAGCTGCTGCACGCGGGGCTCCGCGGCGCGCGCCTCAATGTCGAAATCAACCTGGAGAGCCTGAAAGATCAGGCGTACGTGGGCGAGGTCGGTCGGGAAATCGATCGGCTGTCGACCGACGCGCTCAAGGCGTTCAGCACGGGACGCGTGCAAATGGCGGATGAGTAAAGCCGGTTGTCGGTTTTTGGTTGTCGGTTTTCGGTCGTATTTATCGGTTCAGTGGATCTGGTGCAGCAGCCGTTCCCAGCGCGTCCTGGTGAAGAAGTGCGTGACCACTGAGAACATCCGCCCGATGGCCGCGCCGACGCCGTCTCCGGCGGAGGCCTCGCGACCATCCTCGTATTCGTAGGACCAGTAGATCATCAGCGCCTTGCCCTTGATGTAGTGACGCGGCAGGAAGCCCCAGTAGCGGCTGTCCTGCGAGTTGTCGCGGTTGTCACCCATCACGAAGTACTGTCCCTCGGACACCGTGACCGGGCCGTAATTCTCGCGCACGTCCGCAGACGTCACCTCCTGGCCCATGGTGACCGGCGTCAGGTAGTGGACGTACGGCTCGTCGAGCGGCTGGCCGTTGATGTGAACCTTCTTGTTCCGCAGCTCCACCGTGTCGCCCGGCAGACCGATGACGCGCTTGATGAAGTCGCGCTCGGGTTCGTCCGGGTACTTGAAGACGACAATGTCGCCCCGCTGGATGTCGCGGACGGGCAGGAGCGTGCGCGCGAGCCTGGACGCGGTCGGCCCGAACACGAACTTGTTCACCAGGAGGTGATCGCCGATCAGCAGGTTGTTCTCCATCGATCCGGTCGGGATCTTGAACGCCTGCACGACCCACGTGCGCACGAACAGCGCCAGGATGACGGCGATGACGATCGACTCGAAGTATTCGCGCAGCGTGGATTTCCGGAATGTCGCAGGCATGACGCAGGCTACTCCTGTCCGACCTTGAGCACGGCGAGAAACGCTTCCTGCGGGATCTCGACGCGGCCCACGCGCTTCATCCGCCGCTTTCCTTCCTTCTGCTTCTCGAGCAGCTTCCGCTTGCGCGAGATGTCGCCGCCGTAGCACTTCGCCAGCACGTTCTTGCGCAGCGCCTTCACCGACTCCCGCGCGATGATGCGGCTGCCGACCGCCGCCTGAATCGCCACCTCGAACATCTGACGCGGGATCAGCTCGCGCATTTTCGACGCCAGCGCGCGTCCGCGCTGGTACGCCGTGTCCCGGTGGACGATCACGGACAACGCGTCCACCGGCTCGGCGTTGACCAGGATGTCCAGCTTGACGAGCGGGGACTCCCAGTAGCCGGTCACATGATAGTCGAGCGATGCGTAGCCGCGCGACAGCGTCTTGAGGCGATCGTAGAAGTCGAGCACCACCTCGTTGAACGGCAGCTCGTAGGTGATGAGCACGCGGTCCGAGGCGAGATACTCCATCCCCTTCTGCACTCCGCGCTTCTCCTGGCAGAGCTGCAGGATGCCGCCCACGTGCTCGGACGGTGTGAGGACCATCGCGGTGATGACGGGCTCCTCGAACTTCTCGATTCGGCCCGGATCGGGAAGCTTGGCCGGGCTGTCGATCTCGTGCACCTCGCCGTCGGTCGTCGTCACGCGATACAGAACGCCCGGCGCCGTGGTGACCAGATCCATGTCGAACTCGCGTTCGAGGCGTTCCTGGACGATCTCCATGTGCAGCAGGCCGAGGAACCCGCACCGGAACCCGAATCCGAGCGCCGCGGAGGTCTCCGGCTCGAAGAAGAACGACGCGTCGTTGAGGCGCAGCTTCTCGAGCGCGTCGCGCAGCTCCGCGTACTCGCTGCCTTCGACGGGATACAACCCGGCGAAGACCATCGGCTTGCTCTCCTTGAAGCCGGGGAATGGCTCCGACGTCGGGCGCGCGGCCTCGGTGATCGTGTCGCCGATCTTCGCGTCGCTCACGGTCTTGATCGCGGCGAACATGAATCCGACTTCGCCGACGCCGAGCTCGTCGACGGCCGTCGGCTTCGGCGAGAAGACGCCGACCTGCTCCACCTCGTACTCCTGGCCAAGAGCCATCAGGCGGATCTTCATGCCCGGACGCACGACGCCGTCGATCACGCGCGTCAGGATGATCACGCCGCGATAGGCGTCGTACCACGAATCGAAGATCAGGGCCTTCAGCGGCGCGTCGGGATCGCCGGCGGGCGGCGGGAGGCGGTGAACGATCGCTTCGAGGATGTCCCGGACGCCGGTGCCTTCCTTGGCGCTCGCGAGAATCGCATGGCTCGCATCGAGCCCGACGATGTCTTCGATCTGGCGCTTCGCCTCGTCGGGCTGGGCGCCGGGAAGATCGATCTTGTTGATGACGGGGATGATGTCGAGGTTGTTCTCGACGGCGAGGTACGCGTTCGCGAGCGTCTGCGCCTCCACGCCCTGCGAGGCGTCGACGAGCAGCAGCGCGCCTTCGCACGCGGCGAGCGATCGCGTGACCTCGTACGAGAAGTCGACGTGCCCCGGCGTGTCGATCAGGTTGAGCACGTACGACTGGCCGTCCTGAGCCGTGTAGTTCAGACGGACCGCGTGGGCCTTGATCGTGATCCCGCGCTCGCGCTCGAGATCCATGGTGTCGAGCACCTGGGCTTCCATTTCGCGCGGCTGGAGGGCTCCGGTGAGCTCGAGAAACCGATCCGCCAGCGTGGATTTGCCGTGGTCGATATGCGCGATGACGGAGAAGTTGCGGATGAAGCGGGATTCCATGTATCGGGAACAGGTGATTATAGCTGGCTTTGGGCTCTGGGCTCTGGGCTCTGCGCTCTGGGAAGCTCAGGGCGCTGTGGTCTTCCTGAAGCCTAGAGCCTAGAGCCTAGAGCCTATCGTCTGATCGAGCGGCAGGAACGTCTGCGGATACTGCGGCCCGATGTAGTCGGTTCGCGGCCGAATCAGGCGGTTGTTCGCGTACTGCTCGAGGCAGTGCGCCGTCCAGCCCGAGATGCGGCTCACGGCGAAGATGGGCGTGAACAGATCGATCGGGATCCCGAGCGAGTAGTACGTGGAGGCCGAATAGAAGTCCACGTTCGGGTACAGCTTCTTCTCGCCGGTCACGAGCTGCTCGATGCGCCGCGACATCTCGAACCAGCGCGTGTTGCCCGCACGCTCGCCGAGCTCCTTCGACATGCGCCGCAGGTGCGTGGCCCGCGGATCCTCCGTGCGGTAGACCCGATGACCGAAACCCGGGATCTTCACCTTCCGCGCAAGCTTGGCTCGAATCGCTTCGTCGACCCGCTCCGGGGACGCGTCCTGACCGATCTCGATCAGCAGGCGCATCACGTCCGCGTTCGCGCCACCGTGCAGGGGTCCCTTCAGCGCGCCGATCGCGCCGACGATTGCGGAATGCAGATCGGTGAGCGTCGCGGCGGCAACGCGCGCGGCAAACGTCGACGCGTTCAGCTCGTGGTCGGCGTGAAGCACCAGCGCGATGTCGAACGCCCGCGTCGCCAGCGCGCTCGGGCGCGTACCCGTCAGCATGTAGAGGAAGTTCGCCGCGTGACCCAGCGCCGGATCCGGCTGGATGAGGCCGCCGCCGGCCTGCAGACGCCCGTAGGTCGCCACGAGGCTCGCGATCTGCGCGGTCAGACGCACGGCCTTGCGGTAGTTGGCCGGCTGCGAGTTGTCGGTGGCCTCGGGATCGTAGTGCCCAGCGCCGACGTGAGCGTGCGGAGCGCGTCCATCCCGTCCGACGGCGGCAGCTGCCGCATCAGCCGCAGAATCGGCTCGCCCAGCGGGCGCGCGGCCGCGAGCTGCGACTGCAGGTCGCCAAGCTCCGCGCGGTTCGGCAGCCGTCCGTGCCAGAGCAGGTAGCAGACTTCTTCGAACGTCGCGCCGCGCGCCAGATCGTGGATGTCGTAGCCGTAGTACGCCAGGACGCCGCGATCGCCATCCAGATAGCAGATGGCCGATGACGCGGCGACGACGTCCTCGAGGCCGGCCTTGGGTTTTGCTTCGGTGGCCATGCCTCGATCATATCAAGGTGCGGAACCGCGGTCAGCGCCGCAGCGGCGCCGCTGCCGGCTTGTAGATGAGCCCGACGATCATCCCGTAGAGCGCGAACTCCACGATGTTGTCGAGGAGCCACGCAAGGAGCAGCGTGCCTCCGACCGGCCACACCATGTACTCCCAGATCATGCCGAAACAGCACAGCAGGATCCCGACGATCACCCCGAACCGGAGTCCCTCCTGCAGCCCGCTGCCGCCCTCATAGCCCTTCGCGTAGGCGTATGCGAACGCGAAGAACCCCACGAGCGCAAAGATGAAGCCGATCGGCAGAATCGCGTTGGCCTGATCCTCCGGACGCATCACGGATTTGAACTGCCCGTAAAGGTCCGTCAGGAGCACCGCGTGCACGAGATAGGACACGCCAAGATAGACGACCCAGGTCACCACGGCCGCCATCGCTACGCGAGGGAGATTCATGGCCGCTCCTTGAAACAAGGGCGGAACTATAACACTGAATCTACTTCGCGACTTCCGGCGCCTGCATCATGCCTTCGCCGGTGAACTGCTGGAGGATGGACAGCAGGCCCGTGTAGAGGAAGCCCATCTGGAAGAGCATCAGAAACGGCAGCGTCCCGTAGATCTGGTGGGACAGCGCGTAGAACACGGTGGCGGTGAAGTACAGCCCGAGCGCCACCTCCACGATCGGCTGGATGCCGACTGACTGGTGGTACTTCTTGCCCGATCCACTCGTCGCTCGCGCGCTCGATGCCGTACTTTGGCGTGCGCTCGAAGTCGCTCGGCTTGCCGAACATGGCCTCGAGCACGGCCCGCGTGTTGTTGACGCAGAGGCCGATGCCAATCGACATGAGGAACGGCAGGTACCGGAGACGCTGCCGCCAGTCGCCGTACAGTTCCCGCTGCGAGACGATGTAGAAGTTCCCCACCGACATGGTGGCCGCGAAGAAGAGCGGCACGTCGATGAGGAGCATCTCGGACCAGCCCATGCTGTAGCGCACCACCATCGCCGGGAACATCAGCAGCGACAGCAGCGACATCAGCAGGTAGTTGAAGTTCGCCGACAGGTGGAAGAACGCCTCGGCCTTCACCGCGAGCGGCTGCGACGACTGCAGGATCCGCGGCAGCAGCTTCATGCAGGTCTGAATCGAACCCTTCGCCCAGCGGTGCTGCTGCGACTTGAACGAGTTCATCTCGACCGGCACTTCCGCCGGCGACACCAGGTCGGGCAGGAAGATGAAGCGCCAGCCGTTCAGCTGCGCGCGATAGCTGAGATCCAGATCCTCGGTCAGCGTGTCGTGCTGCCAGCCGCCCGCGTCCTCGATCGCCGCGCGGCGCCACACGCCGGCCGTGCCGTTGAAATTGAAGAAACAGCCGGCACGGTTGCGCCCTCCGTGCTCGAGCACGAAGTGCGCGTCGAGCAGGATGGACTGGATCTTCGTCAGCAGCGAGTAGTCCTGGTTGATATGCCCCCACCGCGCCTGCACCATGCCGACCTTCTCGTCGTTGCTGAAGTACGGCAGCGTCCGCAGGAGGAAGTCTTTCGGGGGCACGAAGTCGGCGTCGAAGATGGCGATGAACTGCCCGGTCGCCTGCTTCAGCCCGGCCTCGAGCGCGCCGGCCTTGAATCCGCGGCGATCGACGCGGTGCAGATAGTGGATGTTGAATCCGCGGGCGGCGTGCCGCCTCACCGCCAGCTCAGCGATTTCGGTCGTCTCGTCGGTCGAGTCGTCCAGGACCTGGATTTCCAGCAGCTCGCGCGGATAGTCGATCTCGCAGACCGCGTCGATGAGGCGATCCGCCACGTACATCTCGTTGTAGATCGGAAGCTGGATCGTGACCGGCGGGAGCACCCGCGGCGCAGGCAGCGCGGGCGGGACGTTGCCCTTGTGTTTCATGTAAAGATACACAAGGTAATAGCGGTGCCACCCGTAGACCGCGAGGATGCTCAGTACAAAAAAATACAGGGCGAGAATGAGTGTCTCAGCGGGCGTCATAGAATCATGAATCCGTCACGTGGCACAACCGGTGATTTTACTGTTCGGCTGGACCGGAAGTCAACGAACGCCAGACACTTGGAGCGATGACCGGTCCAGCGCTGCAGCAGTTGCTCCTCGACGTCAAAGCCGGCGTCGTCACGCCTGAGTCGGCGCAAGAGCGCATTCTTCAATTTCTGCGCCAGGCCCCCTTCGAAGATCTGGGCTTTGCCCGGGTGGATCACCACCGGCCCCTCCGCCAGGGGTTCCCGGAAGTGATTTTTGGGCCTGGAAAGACGCCAAATCAGGTCGCGGCCATCGCCGAACGGATCGTCCGGAATGGGCAGAGCCTGCTCGTGACGCGCACGGATCGGGCGGCTTTTGAGGCCGTCCGCGAGCGTCTAGCTGAGGCAAAATTCCACGAACTGGCCAGAACCATTACGCTCAGTGGCCAGGACCTGACACAGGGTCGAGGGACCGTCCTCGTCGTGGCCGCCGGCACAGCCGACCTGCCGGTTGCGGAAGAAGCCGCGGTCTGTGCCGAGGCGATGGGCAACACAGTCGAGCGTCTCTACGATGTCGGCGTCGCGGGCCTTCATCGGCTTCTCGCAGAACACGCCCGATTGATCGCCGCGCGCGTCATCATCGTCGTCGCCGGCATGGAAGGCGCGCTTCCAAGCGTCGTCGGCGGGCTCGTCGACGTCCCGGTGATCGCCGTGCCGACCAGCGTGGGATACGGCGCGAGCTTCGGCGGCATCACCGCGCTCCTCGCGATGCTGAACAGCTGCGCCATCGGCGTGTCGGTCGTCAACATCGACAACGGCTTCGGCGCCGCCGCCATCGCCAGTTCCATCAATCACTTATAGCGAACCCGCCAGGCGATCGCGGGGCACGTCCTCCGGTCGAAAAAAAGCTGCACCACGGAAACCAGGCGCCGGACTATACTTGAGGATTGGCCTGTCGATCCTGACGCTCTCCACGGCTCACGTTCCATGCAACCCGGCGCCCTCAGGGCCCTTGAATTCGATCGCATCGTCGAGGCGGTCTGCCGCTTCGCGCTGACGCCTCCCGGCGAGGCGCGGCTCGCCAAGCTGCAGCCGTTGACAGATGCGCGCGCCGTCAGCGCGGCGCTGGCGGCGACGTCCGAGACCGCGCGCTTCCTGTCGGAAGACCAGCTTCCGCTCGAGGCGCCGGACGACCTCGAGCTCCAGTTGCAGGCGCTCGCGGTCGAGGGTCGTGTACTCGAGCCCATGGCGCTCCTCGCGGTTGCGAGGTTCCTCGCGTCCGTGGATACGTGCTGCGCGGCGATCCGGCGCGCGCGAACGCCTGCGCCCGGCCTGCGTCTCCTGGCGGATTCGACGGCGAGCTTCGAGCAGGAGATCGCGGACATCCGCCGCAAGATCGATCCGGCAGGCGAGGTCGTCGACGATGCGAGCCCGGAGCTGGCGGGGCTGAGGGATCGGCTACGGAAGCAACGGGCGCGGTTGCGGGGGACGCTCGAGTCGTATCTCCGCGGCCGGGACACGTCGAAGTACCTCCAGCAGCAGATCGTCACGGATCGCAACGGCCGGTACGTGCTCGTCGTGCGCAGCGAGCACCGGGCGGCCATCCCCGGCATCGTCCACGGCAGTTCCGGCAGCGGCGCCAGCCTGTTTCTCGAACCGCTCAGCACGGTCGAGATCAACAACGACATCGTCGCGCTGCAGCAGCAGGAAGCCGAGGAGGTGCGCCGCATCCTGCTGGCCATTGCCGACGGGCTGCGGAAGCGCGCGCTGGATCTGCAGCGCACCGTCGAAGCGGCAACCGAGCTGGATGTGCTCCAGGCCCGCGCGCGATTCTCGCTGATGGTGGACGGGATTTCACCGACGCTGCCCTCGGACGGCCGGCTCGAGCTGCGTGCTGCCCGTCATCCGCTGCTGATTCCGGCGGTTCGGCGTCACCTGGGCGATCAGCCCACCGATCAGCACGCGCCCACTGCCGAGCGTCGAAACCCAGGCGCCGATGGCGATGTGGTCCCGGTCGATGTCCTCGTCATTCCGCCCGTTCGCGTGCTGGTGATCACGGGGCCCAATACGGGTGGGAAGACCGTCGCGTTGAAGACCGCGGGACTGCTGACGTTGATGGCGCAGGCCGGACTGCTGGTCCCGGCGGCCGAGGGCACGCAGATCTCCGTGTTCAAGACCGTGTTCGCGGACATCGGCGACGAGCAGTCGATCGCCCAGAGCCTCAGTACGTTCTCCGGGCACATCACGAACATCGTCGCGATGGATCGCGCGCTGGCGCCGGCCGCGCTGGTGCTGCTGGACGAGGCCGGCGGAGGCACGGATCCGATCGAGGGCGGCGCGCTCGCGATGGCCATCATCGATCACTTCCGGCAGCGCGGGGCCATGGTCGTCGCGACGACCCACAACGACGCGTTGAAATCGTACGCGGCCGCCACGGAAGGTGTCACGCCCGCCGGGTTCGGGTTCGATCCGTCGACGTACGCGCCGACCTACAGACTGAACTACGGCGCGCCCGGCAGCAGCCTCGCGCTGGAGATTGCCGCTCGGCTCGGTCTGCCGGCGTCCATCATCGACAAGGCGCGGCAGCATCGCGGGGCTCGTGAAGCGCAGCTGGCCGAGCACCTGGCCCGGATCGAGCGCGACATGCAGGCACTCGATCATGAACACCGGCTTGCCGCGCGTGAGCGCTCCGCCCTCGAGGAAACCGCGGCGCGGATGCAGTCGCGCGAGCAGGACCTCCGGAACCGCGAGGAGACGTTCCGTCGCCGTCTCGACGATCGCATCGAGGAGCGGCTGCGCGACGCCCGTCGCGAGATCGAGACTGTGGTCGAAGCCCTGAAGACACGGACGGCGTCGCTGGCGGCGGACGCCGACCGGCGCGCCGCCCGCCTGATCCCGACGGGCGAGACCGGCGCGGCCCGTGCCGACGCGCGCGCCGCGATCGACGCCATCGGGGAGCGCCTCCGGGGCCGAGGTGAAACCGCCGAAGCCGTGCCTCCGTTGGCCACGAGCTCGCGTGAAATCGTGGATCGAATCGCGGCCGTCGGCGATCGGGTGGTTGTCGGCGCGCTGGGGCTGGAAGGCATCGTCCAGGCCCTGCACGATCGTGAGGCGGAGATCGACGTCCGAGGCAAACGCCTGCGCGCGCGCGTCGATGAATTGCGGGTGATTGCTCCGTCGGGTGGCAGCCCGCCGCAGCCTGCCCGGGTCCGGGTGAACGTCGAGCTGCAGCCGCGGGAAGGATCGCTGACCGAGCTGAACGTCATCGGATGCTCGGTTGACGAAGCGCTGTCGCGCACGGAGAAGTTCCTGGACGAGGCGCTTCTCGGCGAGCTGAAAAGCGTGCGTCTGATCCACGGGTACGGGACGGGGCAACTTCGGCGGGCGATTGCGAGTTTCCTCCAGTCGCACGCGTTCGTGGCGCATTTCGCCCCCGCCCCGCCCGAGCAGGGCGGCGGCGGCGTCACAGTCGTCGAGTTGAAAGAGTAGTCACCTATTCATGGCGCTGTTTCCAGCGAACTTCATCGACGAGCTGAAGTCGCACGCCGACATCGTGCAGATCGTCCAGGAGCGCGTGCCGCTGCGCCGGAGCGGGGTGACATGGAAAGGCCTGTGTCCGTTCCACGGGGAGAAGACACCGTCGTTCCACGTCAACGGCGAGAAGGGCTTCTTCCACTGCTTCGGATGCGAAGTGGGCGGCGACGTCATCAAGTTCGTCGAGCTGTTCGAGAAGGTCAGCTTTCCGGAGGCAGTCCGGCAACTCGCGGGGCGCGTCGGGCTCACGGTTCCCCAGGCCGAGGACAGCCGGCAGGATGCGGAGAGTCAGCGCGAGCGTGAAGCGATCCTCAAGGCGCACGAGGTCGCCGCTGCCTGGTTCAGGGAACAGCTCACCGGTGGGCCGGGTGCGGCCGCCCGGCGGCTGCTGGCGGACCGCAAGATCGCCGGCCCGACCGTCGAGCAGCTCGCGATCGGGTACGCGCCGCCCTCGAGAGACGGGCTGAAGAACCGACTGGTGAGGGAAGGCTTCGCTCCGGCCTGGCTCGTCAAGACCGGGCTCGTCCTCGAGCGGGAGGGTGGCGCGCTGGTCGATCGGTTTCGCGGCCGGCTGATGATCCCCATCGCCCGTGACAACGGCGCCGTCATCGCGTTCGGCGGCAGGGCGATGGACGCGGGACAGCAGCCGAAGTACCTGAATTCGCCGGAAACCGCGATTTATGTCAAGGGTCGAACGCTTTACGGCCTCCATCTGAGCAAGGAGTCCATCAGCCGGGCGCGGCATGCCGTCATGGTAGAGGGCTATTTCGACGTCGCTCAGGCCCTGCAGGCCGGGATCACCAACGTCGTGGCATCGTCCGGGACTGCGTTGACCCCCGCTCAGGCGCGTTTACTGAAACGTTTCACGTCGAAGGTCGTCCTCAGTTTTGATCCCGACGCGGCCGGCACAGGCGCCGCGGCCCGGTCGTCGGAATTGCTCGTGGCTGAGGGATTCCAGGTCAACGTGGCGATGATGCCGGCGGGCGACGATCCCGACACCCTGATTCGCCGGGAGGGCGGCGGAGCTTATCAGGAAAGGCTTCGAGCGTCCCGGCCGTATCTGGAGTACCTGCTGGATCACACGGCGGTGGGCCTCGATTTGGCCAGGGACGACAGCCGCCGCGAGTTCCTGAACCGGATGCTCGAAGTCGCGGCCCGCATTCCGGACGCGGCCGGTCGTGACCAATTCGCGGACAGACTGGCCCACAAGGCCCGTATTACAGAAGAGGTGGTTCGGGCCGAGATACGGAAAGCGGCCGTCAAGCGCGAGACGTCGGTGGGTGTCCTGGACCGGCCGGCCCCCGGACTGGATCAGGTGAAAACGGCGGAAAAAGGGGTGATCTGGGCTCTTCTGCACAACCCGCGGGCAGGGGCCGGCGCGGTGGCGGAACTGGAGCCGGTCGACCTGGAGGGGCTGGCCACGGGATCCATCCTGGAACAGGCCCGATCCCTGCAAGAATGGCCGGTTGAGTCCTTACCGCAGACGCTCGTTGAGCGTCTAAACAGGGTAGAGGCTCGGCTTGTCGAAGAGATAGGCCGTCAGCCCCACCCGCCCGGCGAACCGTTCGACTGCGTTCGGACGCTCAAGCGCCTGCGCTACGACCGGGAACGCGCCGCCGTTCAACGTGAAATCGATCGGCTGCAGGAAGACGGCGCAGCCAATCACGAGGCCGAGATCGTGGCGCTCTGGGACAGGAAGAAAGCTCTGCTCCATCAGATTGAAGCGTTGCTGGGGGCAGAGAGCCGATAGAACCAACATTGATAGCTGATAGCTGATAGCTCTTTGGGAGGCTGCCGTTGTCGATCGAAGAAAAATACGATGAGGTGAGACAGCTCATCTCCATCGGCAAGGAAAAAGGGTACCTGCTCTACGACGAGGTCAACGAACTGCTGCCGGCCGACATCACGTCGTCCGACGAGCTGGACGATCTGTTCAGCACGTTCGGCAGCGCGGGAATCGAGGTCGTCGACTCCGAGCAGAAGTACCGGGAAGACAAGCTCCTCGATCGGACGGGCGAAGGCGCCGAGGAGCTCGAGCTCGATCTCACCCCGGGCGCGCTCGACAAGACGAACGACCCGGTCCGGATGTACTTGCGCGAGATGGGCACGGTGCCCCTCCTCACGCGTGAGGGCGAGGTCGAGATTGCCAAGCGCATCGAGCGCGGCAAGCTGGCGGTCATCAAGTCGATCTCGCGGACGCCCACGGTGGCGCGCGCCATCATGCTGATGGGCGATCAGCTGCGGAACGACGAGCGCAGCATCCGCGAGCTGGTGACGTTCCAGGACGAGGAGCTGACGGACGACAAGATCGACGACCGCAAGCGGCAGGTGCTGCGTCAGATTGACGCCGTGCGGAAGGCCTGGCAGGTCCTCGAGAAGTGCAAGGAGAAGCTCGAGAAGACGCCACGGGGCGCGACGACGCGCGACAAGCGGAAGTATCGCCGCGTGCGCTGGGAGACGCTGCGTGCGGGCGTAGAGGTGTCGCAGCTGATCCGTCGCATCGAGTTCACCGAGAACGTCAAGCGCCGGCTGATCGACCAGATCAAGGACTCGGTCGAAGCGGTCATGCGCGTCCGCCGCGAAATCGATCAGATCGAGCGGCAGCTCAATCCGAAGAACAAGAAGAGCCGGCTCAAGGAAGACGACAGGAAGAACCTGCTCAGGCGTCAGAAAGAGCTCAAGGTCCAGGTCAAGACCATGGCCGACGAGCTGGAGGAGACGCCCGACCAGCTGATGCGGACGCTGGAGACCATCTCCAGGGGCGAGATCCAGGCCGAGCAGGCGAAGAAGGAGCTGGTCGAGGCCAACCTCCGCCTCGTGGTGTCGATCGCGAAGAAATACACGAACCGCGGCCTGCAGTTCCTGGACCTGATTCAGGAGGGGAACATCGGGCTGATGAAGGCGGTCGACAAGTTCGAGTACCGGCGCGGCTATAAGTTCTCGACCTACGCGACCTGGTGGATTCGCCAGGCCATCACGCGGGCGATCGCGGATCAGGCACGCACGATCCGCATCCCCGTGCACATGATCGAGACGATCAACAAACTGATCCGGACGTCGCGCGCGCTCGTCCAGGAGCTGGGACGCGAGCCGACCTCGGAAGAGATCGCAAAGCGGATGGACATCCCGGTCTCGAAGGTGCGCAAGGTGCTCAAGATCGCGCAGGAGCCGATCTCGCTCGAGACGCCGATCGGAGAGGAAGAGGATTCACATCTTGGCGATTTCATCGAGGATCGCCAGGTCGTGTCGCCGTCGGATGCGGTGATCAACCTGAATCTGAAGGAACAGACCGATTCGGTGCTCAAGACGCTGACGCCGCGCGAGGAGAAGGTCATCAAGATGCGGTTCGGCGTGGGCGACGGCAGCGAGCACACGCTCGAGGAAGTGGGCCAGAGCTTTGCCGTCACGCGCGAGCGCATCCGCCAGATCGAGGCCAAGGCGCTGCGGAAGCTGCGCCACCCGTCGCGAAGCCGGAAGCTCCGGGCGTTCCTGGAGGGAAGAACCTGAGAAAGGCTCCCCTTTCCTTTACGCTATGGGCGGGCCCATAGCTCAGCGGTCAGAGCCGCCGGCTCATAACCGGCCCGTCCCAGGTTCGAATCCTGGTGGGCCCACTCTTCAATGCTGAGTGCTGAAGGATGAATGTTGAAGTGAAGGCTGAAGTGAGTGTCGAAGGGAGCAAGGGTGAAGGACCACTTCACACTTGCTCCATTCACCCTTATCTTCCCCATTCCCTATTCATCCTTCACTTCAGCATTCAGCCTTCAGCCTTCAGCATTGCAAGATGCTTCCAGACCTCCAATCACTGATCCAGGTTCAAGAACTCGATTTGGCCGCCGAGCGGATGCGCCGGCGGATCGCGGATTTACCCGCGGCGCTGGCGGCGCTCGACGAACGCGTGGCGCAGCTCACGTCGGTGGTCGCGACTATCAAGGAGCGCATGGCCGAGTCCCAGGCGGCCCGGCGTGAGATCGAGAAAGACCTTGCAGTCGTGCAGGGCCGGCTGAGCAAGTACAAAGATCAGCTGATGGAGGTCAAGACGAACAAGGAATACCACGCGATGCAGACCGAGATCGGGACCGCCGAGCAGCTCGTGCGCAAGCAGGAGGATCGGCTGCTCGATCGCATGGAGGAGGCCGAGACGCACGCGGCCGAACTGAAAGCGGCCGAATCGGCGCTCAAGGCGGGCCAGTCAGAGGCCACCCGCGAAAGGCAGCAGCTCGGGACCGAACAAACCGCGATCGAGCGCGAGCTCGAAAAAACGTCGACGGAGCGCGTGCGCCTCGCAGCGGGCATCGGCGCGGCCGCGCTGTCGCTGTTCGATCACGTGTCGAAGCATCGCAAGGGCCTGGCGCTCTCGGAAGCCCGCGACGGCCACTGCACGCAGTGCCACGTCCGCCTGCGCCCGCAGGTCTACAACGACGTGCGCCGCAACGACTCGCTGATCCAGTGCGAGAGCTGTTCGCGCATCCTGTATTTCGTGCCGACCGCCGCCGCCGGCTTCTCGCCCCAGGCGTCGTGACCGAGCCGTCGTCGTGATCCGCGCGTACATCGACGGCGGCGCCCGCGGTAATCCGGGGCCCGCCGGTTACGGCGTCCGCGTCGAGGACGCGGACGGAAATCTCATCGAGGAGCTCTACGGCGGGCTTGGGACCGCCACGAACAACGTGGCGGAGTACAACGGCCTGCTCGCGGCGCTGCAATGGGCCGTCGATCACGGCGAGCGCGATCTGCACATCCGCTCCGACTCGGAGCTGCTGGTCAAACAGATGCGCGGCGAGTACAAGGTCAAGCATCCGGGGCTGCAGCCGCTTTACGTCAGGGCCCGCCTGCTCGTCATGCAGCTGGATGACGTCAGGTTCGAGCACGTGCGCCGCGAACTGAACACGGAGGCGGACCGGCTGTCGAACCTGGGCATGGATTCAGAGGGCAAGGGAAGAAAAGGAAAAAGCAGAAGGCGTATCCCTTTTCCTTTCACTTCGCACATTCGCCCGTATCACCCCCACCATCCGCCCCGCTTTCTCTCCCGCCGCCCGGAAGGAATGCAGCACGTCGGCGTGCGTCCGCGTGCACAGCCCTGCTTCGTAGATGCTGGCCGGCATCACACCAGCGCCTTCGAGCTGGTCGCGATTGGCGCGCACGAGATCGAGGTGGTACTTGACGCCGGATCGCGGTTCGAACCAGCGCTCCAGCATGCCGGGATGGTGGCCCGCCTCGCGGAACGCCGCCAGCGTGGTCTCCCCGACCTCATAGCAGCACGCGCCGATGCACGGGCCGATGGCGGCGATCAAACGCTCGGGCCTGACGCCGTACCGCGTCTGCAGCGTTTCGACGCCGGCGATGACGGCCCGCTTCGCCGTGCCGCGCCATCCGGTGTGAACGGCGGCGACGCCGCGGCCGCGCTCGTCCGAGAGCAGAATCGGCACGCAGTCGGCCACGCGCACGCCGATCGCGGCCGTCGGATCGTTGCTGACGATGGCGTCCGCCTCGGGACGCGGCCACGGTCGAGGGCGGTCCGGTGAGGCGACCGCCACCGTCGACCCATGAATCTGCCTGATGAGCAGCAGGTCCTCGCCCTGGACGCCGATCGCCGCGGCGACGGCAGCCCACTCGTCCGTCTGGTCGCGCAGCGTCAGGTTCTTCACGGTGAAGAAGTGATCCGCCGACGCCTGGAGCGCCGTGCAGCGCAGGATCGCGCCCCAGGGTGCTTGCGTCCAGGCGAAGCCGCGGTTAGGCTGGGGCTCGGTCATGAACATCCTCGGCATCGGGCTCGACGCCACCGATATTCCACGCGTGGCTGATATCCTCGACCGTTACGGCGAGCGCTTCCTGCGAAGGGTCTTCACGGACGACGAGATTGCTTATTGTAGCCGCAGGCGCTACCCCGCCCCGCACCTCGCAGGCCGCTTCGCGGCGAAAGAGGCCGCGATGAAAGCGCTCGGGACGGGTCACTCGCGCGGCGTCATCTGGCGGGACATCGAGGTGGTCCGGCGCGGCGGACCGCCACGGTTGCAGCTCCATGGCGGCGCGGCCAAGATCGCGTCGAGCATGAACGTCCGCAGCTCCCTTCTCACCATCACGCACTCGGACACCCTCGCGATGGCGCAGGTGCTCCTGCTGGGCGACTGACGCCGCCCGAACGAGCGGCCGTTCAGCGTCTACCACGGTTGTCGCCGGCGCAGGGTCCGGCCCGGTGCCGCCGATCGTAGCGCCAGACCGGCACGCGCAACCCGTGACTCTGCTGACAGTTTCCTGGACCAGCCACTCCGCCCGCGTTCCGGCGCGCGCCTTGCCTCCTCGGTCGATCGAACCGTGTGCCCCCCACGACATCGAGAGGAGTACAAGCCGTGACCGTCAAGATTCTGCCAAACGAGAAGGGAAACCCGCCGGGTAAGCTCGCAGACGCGGAACTGCATTTCACATCCGGGCCGCTCGAGGGGCTCAAGCTGATCGGGTTCGCCGTGTGGGAACGCAAGAAGGGATCGGGCCGCAACGTCACGTTTCCGGCCCGCCAGTACACGGTCAACGGCGAGCGTCGCAGCTTTTCGCTGCTGCGCCCCGTGACGGATACGACATCGCAGGACCGCATCCGCGATCTGGTGCTTCAGGCGTATTCCGAACACGAAGCCGAGGTGGCGCTGGCGTCGGCGGGATGAACGCTCGGGCGCGCGTCAGTCGACGACCGGCAGCAGCCTGAGATTCTCTTTCTGCCGCTTGGGCGGAAGCGTCCATTCCTCGCGAAGGGCCTTCCGGAACTCGGACTGGAAGAACGACGCCTTCATCCCGCCGTCGATGATGTCCCAGGGGAGGACGGCGTCGTTCGACTTGTCACGAAAGATGTAGAACTTCGCGTCGAGGCCGGTGTCGGCCACGGCGGCGCGCCAGTTGCCGCCGTTCGCCTCTGCCGCTTCGATCGTATCCACGACGCGCCGGTCGCCCAGCGACAACAGCGCCTGGTAGTACGAATGACGCTCAGACTTGATATTGAAGTAGACGTTGTCGATGCCGGCAAGAAGCTGCCGGAGCCGCTTCGTCTTCCGATCCGTCTCGGCCGGGTCTTCCATGGGCAGCCACTGGTACGCCGTACCCGGCTTCGGGATCAGCGGATTCACGCTCCCGACGATGCGGCCGACCTGCCCGCGGGATCGGGCGTGCCGCATCATCGCCTCGCGCATGCCGATCGTCAGATCGCGGATGGCGACCAGATCGTCATCGGTCTCCGTCGGGAGCCCGATCATGTAGTACAGCTTCAGGTTCTCGATGCCGTTCGCGAAGATCAGCTCGGCGGCCGCCAGGATCTCGTCGTTCGTCACCGTCTTGTTGATCACCCGGCGCAGGCGATCCGATCCGGTCTCGGGCGCGATCGTCAGCGTGCGCTCGCCGCTCTGCCGCAGCAGCCGCACGACGGGCTCGGTCAAATCGTCCAGCCGCAGCGACGCGGGGCTGATCGAGTAGCCCAGATCCAGCAGTCCCTTCAGAATGCGCTCGATTTCCGGATGATCGCAGAGCGCGATGGACACGAGCCCCACGCGATTCGCGTGCTGCCGGGCCTCCGCGGCCAGCTGCAGGATCCGATCGGCGGGGAACGCGCGAACCGGAAGGTAGTTGTAGCCGGCCCAGCAGAACCGGCACAGGTTGGCGCACCCGCGCACGACCTCGATCAGGAACCGGGATCCGAACTCGGTGTCGGGCGTGAAGATCGATGTCGCTGGGGGATCGAGCCGCTCCGCGCTCTTGACGGCGGCCTTCTTGACGGTCGGCGGCGCGCCCGTCCCTGGCCGGGGCTCGAACGCGGAGATCGTCCCATCCGCTCCGTAGTGCACATCGTAGAACGACGGGATATAGAACCCGCGCTTCGACGCAAGACGCCCGTACAGCTCCTCGCGGCTCGCGCCCTCACGAAGCGCGGCCATCAGATCGGGAATCAGGACTTCACCCTCACCCGCTGCCACGATATCGGCGAAGAGCGCCAGCGGTTCAGGGTTGACGAACGTCACGGCGCCGCCGATCACCACGAGCGGGTGCGCATCCGATCGCGCGGCGGCCCGCGGAGGCAGACCCGCAAGCCGAAGCATCGTGACGACGTTGGTGTAGTCCCATTCGAACGACACGGAGAACGCGAGCACGTCGAAGTTGCCGACCGGGGTCTGGGATTCGAGCGTCACCAGCGGAACACCGGACGCGAGCTGCTCTTTCAACTCCTGCCGCGGCGGCAGGAACACGCGTTCGCACACCACGTCGTCCAGCCCGTTGAACAGACGGTAGACCGTCTGGAACCCGAGGCTGGACATCCCGACGTAGTACGTGTTGGGAAACGCGAGCGCGACGCGCAGGCGGCCTCCGTGCGGCTTCTGCACGTAGCCCCTCTCGCGGGCAAGAACCTGCTGCGCGCGCTCGCGGTACTTCCAGGCGGTCATTGAAAGATGTCGGGACGGCAGTACGACGGCGGGTCTCCGCACGGGCTCCCGGCCACCGGCCGGGAAGACATCGTGCGGACAATGCGGCTCAGACGGCGCCGCTCAGCCGTGCCGTGGATCTATGCAGTCTACCACGCGAGGACGCAGCGCTCAGGGCGCCGCTTCTATGCCTCGTTCTGCCTCCGCAGGAACGCCGGGACGTCGAGCGGCGAGACCGGTTCGAACTCGGCGCCTGGCACGATCGCGTCCGCCTCCGGCGCGGGTGGCGGAATGAGCGGCAGATCCAGTACCGGCCGCCGCGAGAAGCTCATTCGGGAACCGCCTGCGGCCGCGACGCGCTCGGTCGACTCCTGCTTCCACGACGTGTAGGTGTGGAGATCGACCGGCGTCTGCACGTTCGACGCGCTCGCGGCCCGGCCGGGTCGATCGAAGCCGGTCGCGATCACGGTGATCTTCACCTTGCCGGACATGCCCGGATCCACGACCGCGCCGAAGATGATGTTGGCTTCCTCGTGCGCCGCCTCCTGGATGACGGCCGACGCCTCGCTCACTTCGATCAGCGACAGATCGGGACCGCCGGTGACGTTGATGATCACGCCGCGCGCGCCCTTGACCGACGCATCCTCGAGCAGCGGGCTCGAGATCGCCGCGTTCGCGGCCGCCATCGCGCGGTTCTCTCCTTCCGACAGGCCGGTCCCCATGATCGCGAACCCCATGCCCGCCATGATGGTCTTGACGTCCGCGAAGTCGAGATTGATCATCCCGGGCACGAGGATCAGATCCGAAATGCCCTGAATCGCCTGCCGCAGCACGTCGTCGGCCGACGTGAACGCGTCGTTCAGCGATGTGCTGCGCGCGATCGTCGCCAGCAGCCGCTCGTTCGGGATGGTGATCACCGTGTCGACGCACTCGCGCAGCTCGTCGAGGCCGTGTTCCGCCTGCAGCTGCCGCTTGCGGCCCTCGAACGTGAACGGCTTGGTGACGACGGCGATCGTCAGCGCGCCGAGCTCGCTGGCGAGGCTCGCGATCACCGGCGCGGCGCCGGTGCCGGTGCCGCCGCCCAGGCCGGTCGTCACGAACACCATGTCGGCGCCGTCGAGCGCCTCGATGAGCTTCTCGGTGTCTTCGAGCGCGGCTTGGCGCCCGACGTTGGGATCGGCGCCGGCGCCCAGCCCCTTGGTGAGCTTCGCGCCGATCTGCAGCTTCACAGGCGCCCGGTTGAGCTGAAGCGCCTGGAGGTCGGTGTTGGCGACGATGAACTCGACGCCGTCGAGCCCCGACGCGACCATGCGGTTGACGGCGTTGCTGCCGCCGCCGCCGACACCCACCACCTTGATCCGCGCGCCGGTGCGCGCCTCATCGGCCAGCTTCAGCCGCAGCGTCGTGGGGTCGATTCCATTGATCTTCTTGTGTCGCATGTCACCCATTGGTCAGACCTCCGTATTAGAAGAACTCTTTGAACAAGGTGCGCAGCCGGCCCGCCACGCGGCCGAATGCGCCAGCGCCCACCGGCCGCGCCGGCTCGCCCGCCTGATTTCGATGCGCGTACATCACCAACCCGACAGCCGTCGCGAACGCGGGGTTGTTGACGTGGTCCGCGAGTCCGCCCAGCCCCGCGGGGGCGCCTCGCCGGATCGGCAGGTCGAAGATCTGCTCCGCGATTTCCCCCATGCCCTCGAGCAGCGCGCCGCCGCCGGTCAGGACGATTCCCGAGTGCAGCGACTTCTCGAAGCCGGCGCGACGAAACTCGTCCCAGAGCAGGTGGAAGATCTCTTCGGCGCGCGGCTGGAGGATCTCGGACAGGATCCGCCGCGCCATGACGCGCGGCTGGCGCCCGCCGACGCTCGCGACCTCCATCGTCTCGTCTTCGTCGACCATCGATGACAGCGCGCAGCCGGACCGCCGCTTGATTCGCTCGGCGTCCGGAATCGGCGTGCGCAGCCCCACGGCGATATCGTTCGTGAAGTGATCGCCTCCCACCGCGACGACGCCTGTGTGCCAGAGGCTTCCACGCTCGAAGATGGCGAAGTCGGTCGTGCCGCCCCCGATGTCCACGAGCGCGACGCCGAGCTCCTTCTCGTCGTCGGTCAGCACGGACTCGCTGGCGGCGAGCTGCTCGAGCACGGTGTCGAGGACCGCGACGCCCGCGCGATTCACGCACGCCACGATGTTCTGCGTGGAGGTCGCGCTGCCGGTGACGACGTGGACGTTCACTTCGAGCCGCGCGCCGGTCATGCCGACGGGAGCGCCGACGCCGTCCTGTTCGTCGACCACGAAGTCCTGCGGCAGCACGTGGAGGATCTCGCGCCCGCTCGGCAGCGCGACCGCCTTGGCGGCATCGATCGCCCTGCGCACGTCCTCGCGGGTAATCTCGCGATTCTTGCCGGCGACCGCCACGACGCCCCGGCTGTTGAACGCCTTGACGTGCGCGCTGGAGAGCCCGAGGTGGACCGAATCGATCTCGACGCCCGCGGTCAGCTCGGCTTCCTCGATCGCTTTCTTGATCGATTCGACGGCCGCCTCGAGGTTGACCACGACGCCCCGCTTGATCCCCCGGGAATCGGCGAGGCCCATCCCGATGATGTCCAGCCCGTCGTCGCTCGTGACTTCACCGACGATGGCCGTGATCTTCGACGTGCCTACGTCCAGTCCAACGAGGTAGCGCTCCTTTCGTGCCACGTCTCCCCCTCAGAAGGTTCGGCGAACCGATGCCGCATTTCCCGCGACCCGCACGGCGCCGCCGCGGGGCTTCACGTACAACCGCTGTTCGAACCGCAAATCCACGTAGTCGATATCCGGAATTCGGTGGTGGAGCGCTTCGGCGATCTCCACGTACGACTGGAGCCGCTCGCGAAACCGGTCCTCGCCCAGGTGCAGGAGCGCCGGATCGTCGTCGAGCAGCACCACGGCGTCGTGGGTGTCGCTCACGTCGATTTGCGACACGCGACGCGCGAGGTCGTCGTGGTCGCGCAGCGCGTCGACGACACGCGCGGCCAGCGCCGCGCGGTCTCCATCGATCGCGGCCTTGCCCTGGCGCGGCGCCCGCACGAGACCGTCCACGATCGGGAGATCGAACTCGGCGTACTGCGGACCGAACTCGTCGATCACGATCCCCTTGCGATCGATCAGATACAGCTGATTCCCGAGCCGGCAGATCCCGAACGGCCGCCGCTCGGCGACGTACACCTCGATCGTCGAGGGCAGCACGCGGCGCAGCGCCACGTCGGCGACCCAGGGGGACTGCAACAACAGCGCGCGGTAGCGCGCGAGGCTCGTCGTCAGGATGTTCGCTCCCCGCAGTTCCCGAACGATGGTCTGGACTTCGCCGCTCGACAGCCGCACGTTGCCGTGCACGCGGATGCGATCCACCTGCAGCACGGACGCCGTCAGCGCGAGGTTGACGGCGCGATATCCGGCATAGACGACCACGGCCGCCGTCAGCACGACGCGGACTGCACGCCAGCTGAACCACGAGCGCGGACCGCGGCGCCGGGACGGCGTCTGCCGGGCTCGACGGAACTTGCGGTCCGCGGGCGCTTTCACCTTCATCGGGCGCCCCCGTTCGCAGCCGGTTGCGCCTGCCGGTTCCTGATCGCATCGAGGATGCGGTCCCCCGCCGAACTGATCGATCCGGCGCCGAGCGTGATCACGAGGTCGCCCGGCCTGACCAGCGCCGCGACCGCCGCCGGGATGTCCTTCAACGCCTGGACGGCGTGCACGGGACCTGCGGTGACGGCTCGCACGGCGTCGGCCAGCGCATCGAGCGTCACGCCCGGAATCGGCGGCTCGCCGGCGGAGTAGATGTCCGTCAGCACCACTTCATCGGCGGCGGCGAGCGCCGTTCCGAACTCCGCCATCAACTGCTGGGTGCGCGTGTACCGGTGCGGCTGGAAGACGACGATCACGCGACGGTCGATCCCCGCGCGAGCCGCGGCCAGCACGGCGGCGATCTCGGTCGGGTGGTGACCGTAGTCGTCGACGACCAGCACGCCTTCAGCCTCGCCGAGGCGCTGGAACCGCCGTTCGGCGCCGCTGAACTCCTCCAGAGCGGCCGCAACGCGCGCGAACGGAACGCCGACCTCGAGGCCGACGGCAACCGCCCCCAGCGCATTCAGGAGGTTGTGCCGACCCGGCACGCGCAGGCGCAGGTTGCCGAGCCGGAGGTCGCTGCCGTCGTGCGCTCGCTGCCAGATCTCGCACCGCGACCCGAATGCCTCGAGCGTCATGCCGCGAGCCGTCACGCCGGACGCCGCGCCGCCGGTTTCGCCATCGAGTCCGTACGTGATCACTCGCCTCGTCATTCGCGGCAGCACACCCCGCACCGGCTCGTCGTCGGCGCACGCGATCACGGCGCCGTAGAACGGCACCTTGTTCGCGAAGTCCACGAACGCCTGGCGAAGGTCGTCCCAGCTGCCGTAACTCTCCATGTGTTCGCGATCGATGTTCGTGATCACGGCGATCGCCGGCGTGAGCTTCAGAAACGAGCGATCGCTCTCGTCGGCCTCCGCCACCATGTACTCGCCACGGCCGAGCCGGGCGTTGCTGCCGAACGCGCTCAGCCGCCCGCCGATCACCGCGGTGGGATCGAGGCCGGCGCGCTCGAGCACGAGCGCCACCATGGACGTGGTCGTCGTCTTGCCGTGCGCCCCGGCAATCGCAATCCCGTATCGCAGCCGCATCAACTCCGCGAGCATTTCGGCCCGCGGGACGACGGGGATCAGCCGCCGGGACGCTTCGGCGACCTCGGGGTTGTCGGCCTTGATGGCCGATGACACCACGACGACGTCCGTGGCCCCGACGTGGCTGGCGTCGTGGCCGATGAACACGCGCACGCCCAGCCGCGCAAGACGATCGGTGACGTCCGATCGCTTCGCGTCCGATCCGCTCACCTCGTATCCGAGGTTGGTCAACAGCTCGGCGATGCCACTCATGCCGATCCCGCCAATCCCGACGAAGTGGATGTGCCGCGTGCGCCCGAGCATCACCGTGGCTCCGCGAGCTCGAGCGCGCGATCGACGATGGCGCGCGCGGCATCGGGCCGCGCGAACCGGCGCGCCGCATCGGCCATGGCCTGTCGGCGCGCCCGATCGGTGGCGAGCGCCGCGATGCGCCCGGCCAGCACGTCTCCCGTCAGTTCCTGCTGATCGATCATTTCCGCCGCGTTGGAGTTGACGAGCACCTCCGCGTTCCTGCGCTGGTGATCGTCGGCGGACGTCGGCAGGGGGACGAGCAGGGCCGCCCGGCCCACCGCCGTCACTTCCGCCAGCGTCGTCGCGCCCGCACGGCAGACGATCACGTCCGCTGCTTTCATCTCGCGATCCATGGCGAAGAGGAACGGCTCCACACGGGCCTGCAGCCCGGCGCGCTCGTACCCGGTCCTGACGATCGCCAGATCGCGCTCTCCTGTCTGATGCGTGATTGCCAGCCCGCCAGCGAGGGCTGCCAACCTCGGCGCTGCCTCCACCATGGCCATGTTGATCGCGTGCGCGCCTTGGGAGCCGCCAAAGATCAGAATCCTCGGTGGCCCGTCGTGCGAGGCCACGGGCGTCGGGTCAAAGAACTCGGGCCGAACCGGGTTGCCTGTGACAAATCCCCTCCTGCCGAAGAACGAGAGCGTTGACTCGAATGTGACCGCCGCGGCGGTGACCACGCGCGCCAGGACGCGATTGGTCAGCCCGGGCACGGCGTTCTGTTCCAGCAACAGCGTCGGCATGTGCCGCAGCGCGGCCGTCAGCACGACGGGCCCCGCGCTGTAGCCGCCGACCCCGATCACGAGGTCCGGTCGCCGGCGCGACAGGATGCGCCAGGCGTCCAGCCCGCTCAGCGGAAGCAGGGCGATGCCGCGCGCGACGGCTGTCGGAGACATCCCCTTCAAGCCCGCGCTGCGGAGCAGGTCGAGCTCGAATCCCTCGCGTGGCACCACACGGTTCTCGATCCCGCGCGCCGTGCCGGCGAACGTCACCGTGACGTCCGGATTGCGCCGCTTCAGCTCGCGGGCGACGGCGATTCCCGGGAAGAGGTGCCCGCCGGTCCCTCCGCCGGCAATCACGATGCGGAGCGGCGTCATGCATCGGACGCGGCCATCGTCGTCGTGATGACGTGCGAGGAAGAGGCGTGCTGCGACACGTTCAGCAGCATCCCCATCCCGAGAAGGTTGATGAGCAGCGACGAGCCGCCGGCGCTCACGAACGGCAGCGGTATCCCCTTCGGCGGCAGCAAGCCGAGCACGACGCTGATGTTGACGAACGCCTGCAGCGCGATCATCGCGGTCAGCCCAATCGCCAGGAACGCGCCGAAGCGATCGGGCGCGCGGACCGCCGTTCGAAGCCCGCGCCACGCGATGACGCAGAAACACGCGAGCACCGCCGTCGCGCCGATCCACCCCAGCTCCTCGGCGATCACGGCGTAGATGAAGTCGGTATGCGGCTCGGGCAGGTAGAAGAGCTTCTGGACCCCGCCCATGAGGCCACGACCGAGCCAGCCGCCCGTACCGACCGCGATCATCGACTGAATCATCTGGAAGCCACTGCCGAGCGGATCGTTCCAGGGATCGAGGAATGCCAGCACGCGCTTGCGTCGGTACTCCGACGCCATGACGACCAGATACAGCGCCGGCAACGACACGAGGATCAGACCGATGATGTAGCGGTAGTGGATGCCGGCCGCGCACACCATGACGCCCGCGATCATCGCGATCGAGAGCGCGGTGCCGAGGTCGGGCTCGACGACGACCAGACCGACGATGATGCCGGTGACGACGCCGATCGGCAGCAGCGAGTACGACACGTCGTCGATGCGATCCATGCGCCGTGCGAGCAGCGCGGCCGTGAACAGGATGACGGCGATCTTGGCGAGCTCGGACGGCTGCACGCCGAGGCCGGCGATCCCCAGCCACCGGCTGGCGCCGTTGACGCGCGGTGTGAAGAGAACGGCCACGAGCGCAAGGCCGGCGACGCCGAGGGCCGTCCAGATGATGGCCGGCTGCCGATACTGGTGGTAGTCGATGCGCATCACGATCGGCAGGAAGCTCAGGCCGATCAACGCCCACGCAGCCTGCTTCGACAGGAAGTAGTAGGGCTGGTGGAACCGCTCCATGGCGATGACGGCCGAGGCGCTGTAGACCATCACGACGCCGGTACAGACCAGCAACAGCGTGGCGGTGAAGAGCACCTTGTCGGATTTCAGCTTTCGCGCCATACTCCGGAACCTAAAGGTCTTGCCGGCACCCACCGACAAGTAACCTGAGCCGCGAGTGACGTTCGCCTACGGTCGAGCGGCGAGTGCCTGAGCAGTCAGCAGTCATCAGCCGGCGGTGAGCAAAGACACCACCCTCGCAGACCGGGGCAGCCTGCGTTCCCAGCGGACGGTTCTTTACCGTATCGACCGGCTGATGACTGCTCATTGCTCACGCATTCGGTTCACTCCTATTGCTCGCGTGCGTCGTTCCACTCCGACTGAAGCCGCCGCACTTCCTGCTTGAACACGCGTCCGCGCTCCGCGTAGTCGCGGAACATGTCGAAACTCGAACAGGCCGGCGCGAGCACGACGGTCTCGCCGGGTGACGCGGAGGCGAAGGCCGTGCGCACCGCGGCGGACATGTCATCGGCCTCGAGAATCGGGACGGCCGATCCGAGCGCATCGCGGATGAGCGGCCTGGCCTCGCCGATCGTCACGACCCGGGCCCGGTGCGATTGCAGCGGCGTCAGCAGCTCGCGGAAGTCTCCACCCTTGAACCGGCCGCCCATGACGACGACGAGGCCGGAGTCGAAACTCTCGATGGCGCGCCGCGCCGCTTCGATGTTGGTCGCCTTGGAGTCGTTGACGAATCGCACGCCGCCGACCTCGCCAACCGGCTCGAGCGCGTGCTCGAGCCCGGTGAAACCCTCGACCGCTTTCGTCATCGCGGCGGCGTCGACGCCGACCAGCGACGCGACGGCCGCGGCGGCCAGCACATCGGCCACCAGATGACGACCGATCAGCTTCACGGACGCCAGCGGAACGAGCGGCTCGTCGCCCGCCGACGTCCGCCGGACGATGGCGTCACCGGACAGCACGACGCCGTCGTCGATGCTGCCGCTCATCGAGAACAGCAGTTGGCGCGCGCGGCCGGTCGCCGCCAGATCGAGCGTCGTCGGATCGTCGGCGTTCAGCACGGCCCAGTCCGCGCGATCCTGGTTCGAGAAAACGCGGGCCTTGGCGTCCGCGTACTCGGTCACGTTCGCGTGCCGATCCAGGTGGTCGGGCGAGAAATTGAGCAGCACGGCGATCCACGGGCTTGAACGTCTCCACGCTCTCGAGCTGAAAGCTGCTCGCCTCGACGACGTGAATCGTCTCGTCCGTCGACGTGTCGACCTGCGCGCTCAGCGCGTGGCCGATGTTGCCGCCGACGAGCACGCGATGACCACCGGCCTCGAGCATCCGCCCGGTCAGCGTCGTGGTCGTCGACTTTCCTTTCGTCCCGGTAATCGCGACGACGCGGCCGCGCAGCCAGCGGGACGCGAGCTCGAGCTCGCCTGTCACCGGAACGCCCGCGGCACGGGCCGCTTCGACGGCCGGAAGCCGGGGCGGCACGCCGGGGCTCAGGACGATGAGATCCGCTCCCGTGAGCGTCGACTCCTTGTGGCCACCCAGCTCCAGCGCCACGCCCGCGGAACGGAGCCGATCCTCGTCGTCGATCCGATCGCGCAGGTCCGTCAGCGTCACGAGCGCGCCGCGCCGCACCAGCAGCTCCGCGGCAGCGACACCGCTACGTGCCGCGCCGATCACGACGACGCGCTTGCCGCGCACGGAGAACGCGTGGTGACTCATCTGAGCTTCAACGTCGTCAGGCTGAACAGCGCAAAAATGATCGCGAGAATCAGAAAGCGAGTAATGACCTTCGGCTCGCTCCAGCCGATGAGCTCGAAGTGATGGTGCAGCGGGGCCATCCGGAAGACCCGCTTGCCGGTCAGCTTGAACGAGCCGACCTGGACGATGACCGACAGCGCCTCCATCACGAACACGCCGCCGACGAGCGGCAGCAGCAGTTCCTGCTTGATCAGCAGCGCGACAGTGCCGAGCGCACCGCCAAGGCCGAGCGACCCGACGTCGCCCATGAAGATGTCGGCGGGGTACGAGTTGTACCAGAGGAACCCGAGGCTCGCGCCGACGAGCGCGCCGCAGAAGATCGTCAGCTCCGACGCCGACGAGTGCAGCTTCACCAGCTGCAGATACTCGGCGAAGACGGCGTGCGTGGACACATACGCGAGCGCGGTGAACGCCGCGGCGGCGACCGCAAAGACGCTGATCGCGAGGCCGTCCAGACCATCCGTGAGGTTCACGGCATTCGTCGCGCCGACGAGGATGAACGCGGCAAACGCGACGTAGAGCAAGCCGAGATCCGGGATCAGCCGCTTGAAGAACGGAAAGATCAGGCGCGTGCTGTGCAGCTGCAGTTCCTGGCTCGCGAGGACGAGCATCACGGCGCCCACCGCGAGACCCACCACAATCTGCCATCCCATCTTGTAGCGGGGCAGCAGGCCGTGGTGCGATCGACGCACGATCTTCAGATAGTCGTCGGCGAAGCCGATCCCGCCGAATGCCGCCGTCGACAGCACGGCCGTCCAGATGAACGGGTTCGTGAGGTCGGCCCACAGCAGCGTCGGCACGAGCACGGACGTCAGGATCAGCAGGCCGCCCATCGTGGGCGTGCCGGCTTTCGTCCGGTGCGTCGCGGGTCCCTCCTGGCGGATGATCTGCCCGATCTGGAACTCGCGCAGCTTGCGGATGAGGACCGGACCCAGGAAGAGCCCGATCGCGAGCGCGGTCAGACTGGCCGCTGCCGTGCGGAACGTGATGTAGCGCGTGACGTTGAGCACGGGCCACCACGGCGTCAGCGGGTAGAGAAGGTGGTAGAGCATCAGGAGAACTCCACCTTCAATCGCTCGACCACGAGGTCGGTCCCGATGCCACGTGAGCCCTTGACCAGCACCAGATCCCCGGGGCGCACGCGTCTCAGCGCCAACGACGCGGCCTCTTCCCGATTCGGCACGTGTATGACTGCGCTCTCGCTCATGCCCGCCGCGATCGCCGCGTCGGCCATTGCGCGCGCCGCGGGACCCCCGACGGTGATCAGCAGATCAAGACTGGACGCCGCCGCCGCTCGGCCGCACTCCTGGTGCAGCCGATCGGCGTGCGCGCCGAGCTCGAGCATTTCCCCGAGCACGGCCACCTTCCTGGCGCACCCGCTGGCGGCTGCGACCGTCTCGAGCGACCGCTTCAGCGCGGCCGGGCTCGAGTTGTACGAGTCGTCTACTAATGTGACACCGCCGGGGAGCCGAAGGAGCTCACCACGGTGCGTGGCGGGCCTGAGATGTGCCGCCCGATCGACACAGTCCGCCACCGAAATGCCCATTTCGTGCGCGACCGCAAGCGCGGCGAGCACGTTGGCGAGGTTGCCCATCCCCAGCAGCGGCGTCGCGATGCGCGCCTCACCCGCAGGCGTGCGCACGCGCGCGGCGGTGCCGTCGAGCCCTCGAAGCTCGACGTTGTCGGCTGCGACGTCAGCCGCGGTTTCGATTCCAAAGGTCACGACGCGGCCCGCAAAGCCCTTCGCGCCCGTCATCACCCGCGCGTCGTTCGCGTTCGCGACGAGCACGTCCGTGGGCCGCGCCTGTTCGAGGATTTCACCCTTCGCATCGGCAATCGCGTCAGCAGACTCGAAGAAACCCAGATGCGCGTCGCCAACGTTGGTCCACACACGTACTTCCGGCTCGGCGATGCCGACCAGCGTGCGGATTTCACCAGGGTGGTTCATGCCCAGCTCGACGACGGCGATCTCCGGCTTCGACCGCAGCTCCAGCAGCGAGAGCGGAAGGCCGATGTGGTTGTTGAGATTCCCCTTGTTCCTGAAGACGCGATAGCGCAGCTGCAGGAACTCGGCGGCTATTTCCTTGGTCGTGGTCTTTCCCGCGCTGCCGGTAATGGCGACGACCCGCGCCCCCGACCGGCGTCTCACGTCGCGTGCGATGTCCTGCAGTGCGCGCGTCGTGTCCCCCACCTGAATCACCACAGGCGCCGGCCGTCCTGTCCCTGCCTCTCCAGGCACGGCCGGCGCTTCGTGCACCAGCGCGCCGATTGCGCCTCCCGCCAGCACGTGGGTCACGAACTCATGTCCGTCGAACCGCTCACCCTTGATCGCCACGAAGAAGTCGCCGGGTTCGAGCGTCCGCGAGTCGATCACGATCCGCCCCACCACCGTGCGCGCGTCCCCATGGATCACCCGACCGCCGGTTACGGCGGCAATCTGAGCCGCGGTCAACGACAGCGATTCCACTCCCTACGACACCCGCGATCCGGCCCGGCGTCGAGCCAGCGCGTTCCTGGCCACTTCGCCGTCGTCGAAGGGCAGCACTCGCTCGCCGATCACCTGGTACTTCTCGTGGCCCTTTCCAGCGATCAGCACGAGATCTCCGGGCCGCGCCTCGTTGATCGCGCGTTCGATCGCGGCCCTGCGGTCCGGGATCGCCAGCCACGGGGTCGCTTTCGCGCCCGTCTGTCCCCTGGGTGACACGCGATCGGCCGCCGGCACGATGCCGCGCTTGATCTCCTCGATGATCCGGTCCGGATCCTCGGAGCGCGGGTTGTCGGACGTGATAATCACCAGATCGCTGAGGCGCGCGGCCACCGCGCCCATGAGCGGACGCTTGGGGCGATCGCGATCGCCGCCGCAGCCGAAGACCGTGATCACGCGGCCCGCGGCCAGCGGCCTCGCCGTCTCGAGCAGGTTCTTCAGCGCGTCGTCGGTGTGGGCGTAGTCGACGACCACGCGGACGTCATCCTGCGCGCTCGACACCAGTTCGAAGCGACCCGGCACGAGCGCGAGGCTGGCGACGCCTTTCTCGATCGCGCTGAACGGCAGGTCGAGCGCCATCGCGGCCGCCACCGCGGCCAGGATGTTGTACGTATTGGGACGGCCGACCAGCGGCGAGCGCACGGCGAGCGTGCCCCGCGGCGTGCGGATTTCGAACGCGAGGCCCTCGAGCGAAAACGTCAGCGGACCAGGCCTCACGTCGGCCGCCGTATCGATGGCGTACGTGACCGGACGAGCGGCTGCGGCCGCGAACGCCGCACCACGCGGATCGTCGAGGTTGGCGACACCGATGGCGCCTGGCGGCAGCAACTCGAAGAGCCGCCGCTTCGCGGCGAAGTAGTCCTCCATGTCGCGGTGGAAGTCGAGGTGGTCCCGCGTCAGGTTCGTGAAGACTGCGGCGCTGAAATGCAGATAGTCGACGCGTCGAAGCGCCAGCGCGTGAGAGGACACTTCCATCACGGCGGCGCCGCATCCGGCCGTCACCATGTCCCGGAGCATCCCCTGGAGCTCCGACGCCTCGGGTGTCGTGCGCGCCGCTTCGATCTCGCGGGCGCCGATCACGTGGCTCACCGTACCGATGCGGCCGCTGCGGACGCCGGCCGCCTCGAAGATCGACGTCAGCAGGTACGAGGTCGTCGTCTTGCCGTTCGTGCCGGTGATGCCGACCAGCACGAGCTGGTCGCTCGGGTTGCGGAAGAACGCCACCGCGAGCGCGGCCAGCGCGAGGCGCGCATCGCGAACCTCGAGCCACGGGATCGTGACGTCCGGGAGCGCCGGCGATTCCGACACGACGGCGATCGCGCCGCGTGCGATGGCATCGCGGGCGAAGGCGGCGCCGTCGGCATGCAGACCGCGGAGCGCGACGAAGACCGAGCCCGGCACGACCTGCCGTGAGTCGTACGTCACCGAGTGGACGATCGCGGCGGCCGCACGCTCCGGCACACCTGACGCCGTCCGCGCGTCGACACCGCCACGCCCGGCGGTTGCGCCAAGCAGATCCGCGAGCGTCACTGTGGAGCTCCCGCGGGGGTGGTCGGAGTGGGCCGCCGTCCGAGCTTCAGTGCGCACGCCGCGCCGGGCGCGAGCGCGCTGCCGGCGGAGGGCGTCTGTTCCAGAACGAATCCGTCGCCCGTCATCCGGGCCGTCATGCCGATTTTCATCAGCGCGCGCACGGCATCTCGCGCGCTCAGGCCGCGCAGATCGGGCATCAGGCCGTCCTGCGCGCGCTCGACGACTCGCGACACTTCGATGGGGGCGCTGATCGGACGAGCGAGCATGGAGTCGGGAGCGGTGTCGCGAGACGCCACGAGAACGGGCGGCGGCGCGTTGACACTCGGCCCGATTCCGAGATGGCGCAACGAGGCTTCGGCGATGCGCTTGAAGATCGGAGCGGCGACCACGCCGCCGTAGTACCCCTTCCCGTGCGGCGAATCGATGACGACGACGATCGTCAACGCCGGCTTGCGCGACGGGATGAAGCCCACGAACGACGCGTTGTAGTCGGAGCGCGAGTAGCGGCCGTCGACGATCTTCTGCGCGGTACCCGTCTTCCCCGCGATCGTGAACCCGTCCATCTGCGCGCTCTTGGCCGTGCCGCGAGCGACGACTTCTTCCATGATCGCCGTCAGCTCTGCGGCGGTGTGCTCCGAGATCGTCCGACGCAGCGCCTTGTTCGGCACTTCCAATCGCCGGCCATCCTTGATGAGCGCGCGGACGACGCGGGGCTCGTACAACGTGCCGCCGTTCGCCACGGAGCTGACCGCGGCGGCCATCTGCAGCGGCGTCACGCCGATTTGGTAACCCATCGAGACCGACGCCAGCGCGCTCGAATCGAGCCGTGAGGGGCTCCAGACGATGCCGGGATTCTCGCCGCGGAAATCCGGGGCGATCGCCTGGCCGAAGCCGAACCGTCCGACATAGCGGAGCAGGCGCTCCGGGCCGAGCCGGAGGCCGACCTTGATCGCCCCGACGTTGCTCGACTTCACGATCACGTCGGTGAACGACAGCACGCCATAGCGATGCTCGTCGTTGATCACGCGCGGCCCGAACCGGATGAGGCCCGCGCTGACGTCGACGGGATCCTGCGGTCCGACCATCCGCTCCTCGAAGGCGGCGGACGCCGTGACGATCTTGAACGTGGAGCCCGGCTCGTACAGATCTTGAATGGCGCGGTTGCGACGGGAGTCCTCACGCACGTGGCCGAACACGTTGGGGTTGAACGTCGGCCAGTTTGCGAGCGCGAGGATTTGCCCGGTGTGCGGATCCATGACGATCGCGGATCCGCCCGCCGCCCTGTTTTCCAACACGCCAGCCTGCAGCTCGCGCTCGACGATGTTCTGCAGGTACTGGTCGACCGTCAGCTCCAGCGCGGCGCCGGCCGTCGGTTCCCGTTCGACGCGGCTGAACACGACGCTTCGGCGCGCGTCGCGCTGAATCAGCACACGGCCCGCACGACCGCGAATCTCGCCGTCGTAGGTCGACTCGAGCCCTTCCAGGCCGTCGTTGTCGAGGCCGACGTATCCGAGGACGTGGGCCAGCAGCTGCCGCTTCGGATAGAACCGGCGGCTCTCTTTGTAAACGCCGACGCCCTTCACGCCGAGCGCCCGCACCCGCTGCTCTTCCGCGGGCGACACCTTGCGCGCGAGATAGACGAAGAGCGTCTTCTTCCTGAGGCTCTTCGCCATGGTCTGGCGGTCCGCCGCGTCGCACTGCGCGAGCGCGCCGCAGACGAGCGCCGCGGTCCGGTCGGGGTCTTCGACCTCGGACGGGTCGGCGAAGATCGAGTCGGCGTCGACGCTGTACGCGAGGACGTTGCCGTTGCGATCGACGATGTCACCACGCCGAGCGGGCGCGTCGATCGTGTTCAGCTGCAGGCGCGCGGCGCGCGCCGTCATGTCGTCGTGCTGGATGACCTGGAGATAGAACAGGCGGGCTTCGATGCCAACGGTCCAGAGCGCGAAGAGCCCGGCGATGGCGACCAGCCGCGACTGGATCGTCTCGCGCCAGCGGTCGGCGCCGTCACGAGCCGCGGGGGTCCGGCCCGGCGCCGTGGAGCGACGCCATGGGAGCCGGATGCCGCTCATGCCCTGTTGGTCCGCCACCGATCCTCCTGCGCCGCCCGGGTTATCGCGCTGCGACGATCGATTTCGCGGGAGGCGCCGGCGTGGCCACCCGTTCGATCACGATCGACTGTTCCGGCGTCGGCTCGATCAGCCGCAGCCGTCTGGTCGCAATGTCCTCGATGCGACTGGGTGAGCGGAGCGTCTCGATCTCGAGCTTCAGGTGCCGGTTCACTTCTTCCTCGTCGGCGCGTTCCTGCTGAAGCCGCTCCATGAGGTACCCGTACCGCACCAGTTCGAAGTGCTGCCAGACCGAGAACAGCAGCACGAGGACGAGCAGCGCGCCGATGCCCGCCGAGCGCCACAGCTGACGCTGACGGGCCTCGTCCACTTCGCGGACGATCGGGTTGTTGCGGACGTCCTTCTTGATCGCGTACTCGAAATCAGTCGCGCTCATGCGAACCTCTCAATCGCGCGCAGCTTGGCGCTGCGCGCCCGCGGGTTGCGCGCCACCTCGTCGTCGGCCGGCGTGAGCGGACGCTTCGTGAGAATCCGGACGGCGGCGTCGCCGCTTGCGAGCGCACGGAACACGTGCTTGACGATCCGATCTTCGAGCGAGTGAAAGGCGATGACGGCCAGGCGCGCGCCGGTCAGCAGGCGTCCGGCCGCCGTCACGAGGAACCGGTCCAGCCCGTCGAGCTCGCGATTCACCCAGATTCGGAGCGCCTGGAACGTCCGCGTGGCGGGATCGATCCGATGACGTCCACGGCCCGGCACGGCGCGCCTCACGACCTGCGCGAGCTGAGCGGTCGTCGTCAGCGGCGAGCGTCGCCGCGTCTGCACGATCGAGCGCGCGATGCGGCGCGAGAATCGTTCTTCGCCGTACTGGTAGATGACGTCGGCCAGCTCCGCTTCGTCCACCTCGGCGAGCAGCTCGGCGGCCGTCGGGCCCTGGGTCCGATCCATCCGCATGTCCAGCGGCTCGTCGCGCCGGAAGGTGAACCCGCGGCCTTCGGTGTCGAGCTGCAGCGACGAGACGCCGAGGTCGGCGAGCGCGCCGGCCACGCGATCGATGCCGCGCGTCTCCAGCACGCGCTCGAGATCCCGGTAGTCGGCATGGACGAGCTCGACGCGATCCCCGAACGCCTCGAGCGTCGCGCGCGCGATGTCGAGCGCCTGGCGATCGCGATCGAGGCCGAGGATCCGAGAGGCGCCGGCTTCCAGCAGCGCGACGCTGTGGCCGCCGAGTCCGACGGTGCAGTCGACGAAGAGTCCCCCGCGCGACGGGTCGAGCAGCGTCACCGTTTCCGACGTGAGGACAGGCTCGTGGATCGCCGCCATGACGTCAGATCCCGAACTCGGAGAGCGCGCGGGCGTCGTCTTCGCTGTACGGCTCGCGCTGGAGCCTGGCGACGAACCGCTCGTGATTCCAGACGTCGAGCGTGTCGTACTGACCGAACACGTCGACGTCGCCGGTCATCCCGGACGAGTCGCGGAGCCGGGCGTGGATCACGACCCGACCCTGCGCGTCGATCTGCGCGGTCTGGCCGTAGTAGTTGACGCGGTCGAAATACTTCACGCGGGCGGGGTGCGTCGAGGGCATGCGCGCCAGGCGCTCTTCCAGGGCGAGCCAGACGGGCATGGGGTACAGGCGGACGTACTCCCCCGTGAGGCTCGTCACGAACAGCTCCGTGCCGTGTTGCTTCTCGATGAGGGCACGGAACGCGTTCGGGATTTTGAGCCGCCCTTTGTCATCGATTTTGGCGGTGTGATTGCCCCGGAGCACGCTTGTTTACTCCACTTTGCTCCACAAAAGTCCACGGGGATAGTAGAGGGCGGCGCCGACGCTGTCAACCGCAAAATGAAGTAGCGTCTACGCTTACGCTAAATCTTCGCCCGACGAACAAACGTCGAAAGCCTGCGCCCGCGTGCTACGATGTGCAGATTTGGCTCAGCCCTGAACCGCGACAAGGTGCCAGACGCCTTTCGCACAAAAGGTGGCAGGCACCTTTTTCGGAAAAGGTGCCAGGCACCTTCCCAGACACGATGCTTCGAGCGGGTCTCATCGGCTTCTCTTCATCCGGCAAGACAGCGCTGTTTCAACTGCTGACGAGCGCGCGCGAAGCGCCGCGATCCGGCGGCAAGGTGGACGCGAACGTCGGCGTCTCGCGCGTCCCTGACGAGCGCCTCGATCGACTGACGGCGCTGTTCAATCCGCGCAAGCGCGTGCCTGCCACCGTGGAATTCGCCGACATCGCCGGCACCGGAATACGCACCGGCGCCCAGGCGCTGCTCGACGTGGCGCCGTTCCGCAACGCTGACGCGCTGCTGCACGTGGTCCGGATGTTTCGCGACTCCGCGATCCCTCACCCGTCGGGCGCGATCGATCCGGCGCGCGACGTCCGCACGATGGAGGACGAGATCATCCTGGCCGATCTCGGCGTGGTCGAGCGACGACTGGAGCGGCTCGAACGCGACATCAAGAAGGGCGGCAGCGCGGATCTGAAGAAAGAACAGGACGTGCTGATCGTCTGCCGCGAAGCCCTCGAAGCGGGACGTCCGCTGCGCGCGGTGCAGCTCGCCAGCGACGATGCGAGGCGGCTGCGGGGCTTTCAGTTTCTCTCGGCCAAGCCCCTGCTGCTCGTACTGAACCTGGACGAGGCGGACCTGCCGCACGCCGACGAAGCCGTGCGCATGGCCGGCCTCGAAGCGTTCATGTCCGGAGCCGCCACGCGCGCGGTGCCGATTTGCGGAAAGATCGAGCTGGAAATCGCGCAGCTCGATGACGCGGACGCGCGCGCGTTCATGGCGGACCTGGGACTGCGCGAGTCCGGCCTCGATCGCGTGATCCGCGCCAGCTACGACCTCCTGGGATACATCTCGTTCTTCACGGTCGGCGAAGACGAGTGCCGCGCCTGGTCGATTCCGCGAGGGACGTCTGCCGTGCTGGCCGCCGGCGAGATCCACACGGACATCTCCCGGGGCTTCATCCGGGCGGAAGTCGTGCGCTACGAGGACCTCATCGCGCGCGGCGCCCTCGCAGCCTGCCGCGATCACGGCGAACTGCGCCTCGAAGGCAAGGACTACGTCGTGCTCGACGGCGACGTCATCAACTTCCGGCATGCGACGTAAAATGCACGCCGGTCGCGGCTGCGACGCTCAACGTTCCGAATGAAGACGATCCTCGTGTGTGAGGCTCAGGTACCGTTCGTGCACGGCGGCGCCGAAGTGCACGTCCGTGAGCTCGTTCGGGAGCTGCGGACGCGCGGCTACCCCACCGAGCTCGTCAGCGTCCCGTTCAAGTGGTACCCGAAGGAAGAAATCCTGCCGCACGCCGCCGCGTGGCGGCTCCTCGACCTGAGCGAGAGCAACGGGCGGAAGGTCGACCTGGTCATCGCGTCGAAGTTCCCGACCTACTTCGTGAGGCATCCGAACAAGGTCGCCTGGCTGATCCACCAGTACCGGGCGGCCTACGAGCTTTGCGGAACGCCGTACAGCGACTTCAGCCACACCGAGCTGGACGTCGGCCTCCGCGAGTCGCTCATACGGCTGGACACCGAGATGCTCTCGGAGTGCCGCGCTGTCTACACGAACGCGAAGAACACCGCGGCCAGGCTCGAGAAGTTCAACGGCCTCGCGGCGACGCCGCTCTACCATCCGCCGCGGCTGGCCGCGCGGTTGAAGTCCGCGCCCGCCGACGACTACATCCTGTCGGTCGGACGGCTCGAATCGGTCAAGCGCATCGATCTGATCGTCCGCGCGATGACGAAGATCGACCGCGGCATCAGGCTGATGGTGGCCGGTGACGGTACGCAGCGTGACAGCATCGAGCGTGACGCGTCCCGGCTGGGAGTGACGGATCGCATCACCTTCCTCGGCACCGTCGGCGACGACGAGTTGATCGAGCTGTACGCCCGCGCGCTGGCCACGATCTACCCGCCCTACGACGAGGACTTCGGCTACGTCACGCTCGAGTCGTTTCTCGCGCGAAAGCCGGTCGTCACCTGTCTCGATTCGGGCGGACCCAACGAGTTCGTCGTCGATGGCGTCAACGGCCTGGTGTGCGCTCCGGACGTGGAGGCGGTGGCCGACGCCGTCAACAGGCTGGCGGCCGATCGCGCGCTGGCCGCCAGGATGGGGGCCGCGGGCCACGAGACCGCGCGCGCGATCACGTGGGATGGTGTCATCGACAGACTCGTCTCGTGAATTGCCAAACGTGACAGACCTGCCATAATTGGCCAACTCCTTGACGAAGCTCATCATCCAGATTCCGTGCCTGAACGAAGCCGAGACGCTTCCGGCGACGCTGGCGGATCTGCCGCGATCCATCCCGGGTATCGACGTCATCGAAGTCCTCGTCATCGACGATGGATCGCGGGATGGCACGGCCGACATTGCGCGAAAATGCGGGGTGGATCACGTCGTGCGGCTGCGGCGCAACAAGGGGCTCGCCGCGGCCTTCGCGGCCGGCATCGATGCGTCGCTCAAGCGCGGCGCGGATTTCATCGTCAACACGGACGCGGATAATCAGTACGCCGGCCACGAGATCGCCAAGCTCCTCGAACCGCTCTTGTCGGGCGAGGCGGACATCGTCATCGGCGACCGCAACATCGCCGAACTCGCGCACATGTCGTGGCGACGACGAAAGCTCCAGCGGCTCGGGAGCTGGGTCGTCCGGCAGGTCTCGAACACCTCCGTTCCCGACACGACGAGCGGCTTTCGCGCCTACACGCGCGAGGCCGCGCTGCGGATGACGATCGTCTCGGAGTTCTCCTACACCCTCGAGTCGATCATCCAGGCGGGCAAGAAGCGGATGGCGATCGCGCACGTGCCGGTGACGACCAACCCGCGCACGCGCCAGTCACGGCTGTTCGACAGCGTCTTCTCGTACATCAAGCAGTCGGCCGCGACGATCGTCCGCATCTACGCGATGTACGAGCCGCTGAAGATCTTCAGCTACTGCGGCGTCGCGCTGATTGCCGGCGGCCTGGCCCTGGGCTTCCGCTTCCTGTACCTCTACCTGTTCGACTACACGGGCGGCGGCCGCTACGTGCAATCGCTGATCCTCGCCGCCGTGCTGATGATCGTCGGGTTCCAGGTCGTGTTGATCGGCCTGCTGGCCGACGTCATTTCGGCCAACCGGAAGCTGCTCGAGGATCTCGTCTACCGCGTCAGATCGCTCGAGCTGCCGCGCGACACGAGCGACTCGACGCCCGATGCGGTCGAGCCGCCGGCGGTCCTGACCCGAACCGGCAGTGAACGGCGATGGGAACGGTAGTGGCCGAGCCTGGCGACGTCTCGGTAGTGATCCCCGCCTTCAACGAGAGCGACGCGATCGCAACGGTGGTCTCGGCCCTCGCCGCGGTGGGACCGTGGCGCGAGATCATCGTGGTCGACGATGGATCGGCGGACGACACGGGGGCGCGCGCGCACGCCGCCGGCGCGACGGTCGTGCGGCATCCCTACAACAAGGGCAACGGCGCCGCGGTGAAGACCGGTATCAGGACGGCCCGTGGCGAGTACGTGCTGATCGTCGACGGCGACGGTCAGCATCAGGCCGCCGACGCGCGGACGCTCGTTGCGCGACTCGGGGAGTACGACCTGGTCATCGGCGCGCGGTCGGCGACGACCCAGGCGACGCAGGCCCGACGCTTCGGCAACGGCGCGCTGAACTGGCTCGCCGCGTATCTGACCGGCCGCGCCATCCCGGATCTGACCTCCGGTTTTCGCGCCGCGCGGCGCGAGTACCTGCGCGAATTCCTGCACCTGCTCCCCAACGGATTCTCGACGCCGACGACGACGACCCTGGCGTTCATCAAGGCGGGATACAACGTCGCGTTCGAACCGACCGATGCCCGTCCGCGCGTCGGAACCTCGAAGATTCGTCTCGCGAAGGATGGTCCCAAGTTCTTCATGATCATCCTCAAGATCGTGACGCTCTTCAGCCCGCTGCGCGTGTTCGTGCCGCTGTCGGCGTTCACGTTTCTCGTCGGCGCGCTGTACGGGATCTGGAATGTCGCCGTGCATTCGCGCATTCCAAACGGCGCGGTGCTGCTGATTCTGTTCGCGCTGGCCGTGTTCCTCGTCGGCCTCGTCTCCGAGCAGATTGCGGCGCTGCGTTTCGATCCCCACCGCGGACCACACTGACAACTACCACAGACAACACGGACAACACGGATCTGAGTTGACACTGGATCGGACACGCGCTCGGCGCCTCATTGTCGCGGCGGCCCTGATCGGGCTCGGGTTGCGACTGGCCTTTGGCCTGTTCTATTGGGTCGACAAGCCGCTGACGCATGACGAGCGTGAGTACCTGGCGCTTGCGAGGAGCCTGGCGTCGGGTATGGGCTTCACGTACGACGCGTCGTTCGACACAGGTACGGCGCAGCGATTCGGGCGCGCGCCTGGCTATCCGATCTTCCTCGCCCTGCTCGACGCCGGGCGTCCGGAACCTGCCAGCACCCCGGCGCGCGTCAAAGTCGCGCAGGCGATAGTCGGCGCAGCCACTGTGGCGTTGATCGGCCTCATCGCGCTGTACGCCGCGGGGCCGCGGGCGGGCGTGGTGGCCGCCGGCATTGCGGCCCTGTATCCGCCGCTCGTCGCGATCCCCGCCTACACGCTCAGCGAAACGTTGTACTCGGCGATCGCGCTTGCGACGACCATGGTGCTGCAGTTCGCGTTCGATCGATCGGAGGCGGCGCGCAGCAGCCGCGCGGGCGGCGCGCTGGCGCTGCTGGCGGGCGTCCTCGCCGGCGCGTCGGCGCTGGTGCGGCCGGTCATCCTGACGTTTCTGCCGCTCGCGCTGTTGTGGCTGTTGCTGCGACGGCGGACGGTGCTGGCCGTCGCGCTGATGGCAGGCGCGGTTGCCGTCATCACACCGTGGACGCTGCGCAACATGCGGCAGTACGATCGCCTGGTCCCGATCGCGTCCGAGGGAGGCGTCACGTTCTGGACGGGCAACCATCCGCTGGCGCGTGGCGAGGGAGACCTCGCGGCCAACCCCGATCTCAAACGCGCGGAGGTCGCGTTCAGATCCGCACACGCCGGACTCACGGCTGAACAGCTCGAACCGCTGTATTACCGTGATGCGCTGCACTGGATCATCAGCCATCCATCCGCGTGGCTGTCGCTCATGGCCAGAAAGGCCTTCTACACGATCGTGCCGACAGGCCCTTCGTATGCGCTACACTCAGCGAGATACCGGGTGGCCTCGATCGCGCCGTACCTGCTGCTGCTGCCCTTTGCGCTGGCGGGCGCGTGGCGGCTCTGGCGCGGACGGCGTCGACCGGTGGCGTTGATGCTGCTGGCGGCTTCGTCGCTGCTGGTATGCCTCATTTTCTTTCCGCAGGAACGTTTTCGTGTTCCCGTTATTGATCCCGTGATGATCGTCTGCGCCGCCGGCCTCGCGGGCCGTCCGTATCCTTGAGCACACATCCGACCGTTCTCGTCGTCGTTCCCACGTACAACGAGCGCGACAACCTGCCTCTGCTGGTGCGCGCCGTTCTAGCCCGTGACGGCTACAGGATGCTTGTCGTCGACGACGGGTCGCCTGACGGCACGGGCGCGGTCGCCGACGCGCTCGCGGCGGAGTTCCCGGGGCGGCTGGAGGTCATGCACCGGACCGGGGTTCGCGGGCTGGGCCGTTCGTACGTCGACGGGCTGCTCAAGGCCGTCGCGCAGCCGGACGTCGATCTCGTGTGCCAGATGGACGCGGACCTGTCGCACAACCCGGAGTATCTGCCGGCGCTGGTTGCAGGCGCGACCGACTACGACCTCGTGATCGGATCGCGGTACCTGAATGGCGTCAGCGTCGTGAACTGGCCGCTGCACCGGATCTTTCTGAGCGCGTTTGCCAACCGGTACATCCGCGCCGTGACGAGCCTGACGCCGCATGATTGCACGAGCGGCTTCCGCTGCTGGCGTCGCGAAGCGCTCTCGCGGCTGGCGCTGGATCGCATGGTCTCGGATGGCTACGCGTTCCTGGTCGAGATGCTCTTCGAGGCGCGCCGCCGCGACTGCCGCATCGGGGAAGTGCCGATCATCTTCATCGAGCGACGGCAGGGCCAGTCGAAAGTCTCGGGTTCGGTGCTGTTCGAATCCCTGATCACGCCCTGGAGGCTGATCTTCCGCCGCGACGCCTGACATGAATCATGTCGTCGTGATGGTCACGACATCGTACCCGCGCTTTCCGGGCGACAGCGTCGGGACGTTCATGGAGCCGATCGCAAAGTCCGTCGCCGCCCGGGGCCACGACGTCCACATCGTCGCGCCCTGGCATCCGCTCGTGACACGCGGGGACCAGGAGGATGGCGTCTGGTTCCACTTCTACAAGTACGCGCCGCTTCGAAGCCTGTGCGTGTTCGGGTACGCCGCCGCGTTGCGCGCGGACGTCAGCCTTCGAGGTTCGGCGTACGTCGCGGCGCCGCTGGCGCTGACGGCCGGATGGTGGGCCGCGCGTCAGGTTGCGCGCAGGCACCGCGCGACCGTGATGCACGGACACTGGGTCGTTCCCGGCGGCGCCATCGCTGCCGCTGCCGCGCCCGGCCTGCCGCTCGTGGTGAGCCTTCACGGATCGGACGTTTACGTGGCCGAGACGCTCGCGCCCGCACGTCGCGTGGCGGCGGCCGTTTTTCAGCGCTCGGGCGCCGTCACGGCCTGCAGCGCCGATCTTGGAGCGCGCGCAGTCGCGCTCGGCGCCAGCGCCGATCGTGTCGAGGTCGTCCCGTACGGCGTCGACGTGGAGCGCTTCCGGCCCGATCCGCTGGCGCGTGCGAAGCTTCGAGCGACGCTCGGCATCCCGACGCACACGCCCCTGCTGTTCGCCGCGGGACGCTTCGTCCGCAAGAAGGGGTTCGAATACCTGATCGACGCCCTGTCGAAACAGACTTCCGCGTCGAACGCGGTGCTGGCGATCGCGGGACAAGGCGACCTGGAGGCGGAGCTGCGAACCCGCGCCACGAACGCCGGCAGTGCGGAGCGCGTCCGCTTTCTCGGCAATCTCACGCAGACGGATGTCGCCGCGTGGCTGGCGACCGCGGACATCGTTGTCGTTCCATCGGTCCGCGACGACAGCGGCAACGTCGACGGCCTGCCGAACATCGTCCTGGAAGCGCTCGCGGCCGGAACGCCGCTGGTGACGACAGCGGCGGGGGGCATCGGAGGGGTGGTGGAGGACGGCCGTACTGCGCTCGTCGTGCCCGAGCGCGACGCCGGCGCGCTGGCGGCGGCCATTGCGAAGCTGGTCGCAGATCCCGTGCTCCGGATCCGACTGGGCGAGGCCGCACGGGCGCTCGCGGGCGCGCGGTTCGGGTGGGAGCGCACCGCCGGACGATTCGAGGCCGCGTATGATCGGGCGCTTGCGATCAAGTCCTCCGGCCGCTAAGATTTACGGTTCATCCATGCCGCAGCCGGCCTTGCGGAAACCGGGCCTTAGTGTGTTTTTTCCCGCCTATAACGACAGCGGGACGATCGCGAGTCTGGTCATCGCCGCATTGCAGTCCGCCCGCCAGCTGACCTCCGATTTCGAGGTGATCATCGTCAACGACGGCAGCGCGGACAACACGGCGCAGATCGCGGACGAACTCGCGCGAACGTACCCCGAGGTCCGGGTCGTCCATCACGATCGCAATCGAGGCTACGGCGGCGCGCTGCGGAGCGGCTTCGCTGCGGCGACGCGGGATCTGGTCTTCTACACGGACGGCGACGCGCAGTACGATCCGGCGTGAGATGGCGATTCTCTGGCAGGCGCTCGAAGACGATGTCGATCTCGTCAACGGCTACAAGATCAGCCGATCGGATCCGCTGCACCGGATCGTCATCGGCCGCATTTATCACCACACCGTCAAGCGGCTGTTCGGACTCAGGGTCCGCGACGTCGACTGTGATTTCCGGCTGATGCGCCGCTCGATCTTCGATCGCGTGACGCTCGAGAAGAACAGCGGCGTCATCTGCCTGGAGATGATGAAGAAAGTCCAGGACGCGGGGTTCCGCATCGCGGAGGTGCCGGTGCACCACTATCACCGCGCGCATGGACGATCGCAGTTCTTCAACTTTCGTCGTCTGTTCAGGACCGCGTTGGACGTGATGAAGCTGTGGGTGGTGCTGGTGGTACGTCGCGATCACGTGCGGCGCGATGTCCGCAGCACGGCCGCCGCGCCCGCCCCACCCCGGCCCGGAAACCACCCATGAGAACCGGGTATCTGTCCTACTACCGCGGCCGGCGCGTCATGGTGACGGGCGGGCTCGGTTTCATCGGCAGCAACCTGGTACGCAAGCTCGTGGACGCCGGCGCGGACACGCTGATCGTCGACTCGCTCAACCCGGACTACGGCGGCAATCTCTTCAACATCCACGGCATCGAAGATCGCGTCCGGCTCAACATCGGCGACGTGCGCGACCAGACGTCGATGGACGTGCTCGTCAAGGATCGCGAGGTCATCTTCAACCTCGCCGGGCAGGTCAGCCACATCGACAGCATGCGCGATCCCTACACGGATCTCGAGATCAACTGCCGCGCGCAGCTCTCGATGCTCGAGGCGTGCCGCCAGTACAACCCCCGCGTGCGCGTGGTCTACGCCGGCACGCGGCAGGTGTACGGACGGCCCGACCACCTGCCGGTGAACGAGCGGCACCTCGTCCGGCCCGCCGACATCAACGGCGTGAACAAGGCGGCCGGCGAGTACTACCATTTGCTCTACAACAACGTCTTCGACGTGCGCGCCTGCTCGCTCCGCCTCACGAACGTGTACGGCCCGCGCCAGTTGATCAGGCACAACCGGCAGGGCTTCATCGGCTGGTTCCTCCGGCTGGCCATCGAAGGGCGCGAGATCGAGATCTTCGGCGACGGCTCGCAGCTCCGTGATTTCGTGTACGTCGACGACGCGGCTGACGCGTTCCTGCGAGCGGGGGCGACGGATTCGTGCAACGGCGAGGTGTTCAACGTCGGCGGGGACGAGCCGATCAGCCATCGTGAGCTGGTCTTGCTGCTCCTCGACGTCGCGGGATCCGGGTCGATGCGGTTCGTCGAGTGGCCGCCCGAGAAAAAACGCATCGACATCGGCAGCTTCTATTCGGATTCCACGAAGTTTCGCGAGACCGTCGGCTGGCGGCCGACCGTCGGCCTTCGCGAGGGGTTCGAGCGCACGATCGCGTTCTACCGCGAGCACCTGGACCAGTACATCGGCGAGGCTTCACAGTCTCCACAGGAAGCGCTGCCGTGATCCCGTTCCTCCGCCTGACGCCGGGAGAAGACGCCGCGGAGGTCCAGTCGGCGATCGCGCGGGTCATCGCGCGCGGCTGGTTCATCCTGGGCCCGGAGCTGGAGGCGTTCGAACAGGAGTTCAGTTCGGCCTGCGGCGCGTCGCACACCGCTGGCGTCGGCAACGGAACGGACGCGCTGGCCATCGCGCTGCGGGCCCTCGGGATCGGGCCGGGCGACGAGGTGATCACGTCACCGCTCTCAGCCGCGTACTCGGCGCTGGCCATCATGATGGTCGGCGCCAGACCGGTGTTCGCCGACATCGACCCGGAGCGGATGACCCTCGACCCCGCCGCGACGGCGGCGGCCGTCACGTCGAAGACCGCCGCGATCATGCCGGTGCATATCTACGGCCAGGCCGCGGACATGCCCGCGCTCAGCGCGGTCGCGCGCCGGCACGGCCTGGCGATCGTCGAGGACTGCTGCCAGGCACATCTGGCGACCTGTTCCGGGCGGCCGGTCGGCAGCTTCAGCGCAGCCGCGGCGTACAGCTTCTATCCGACGAAGAACATCGGCGCCCTCGGTGATGGAGGCGCGGTGACGACGAACGACGCGGCGTTGGATGCCAGGATCAAGCGCCTTCGCAACGGCGGGCAGACGGACAGGTACCATCACGGCGAGTTCGGCGTGAATTCGCGGCTCGACGAGATGCAGGCTGCCGTGCTCCGCGCGCGTCTGCCGCTTCTGCCGGGATGGACCGCGCGCCGGCGAACGATCGCCGGGCAGTATCGGGTCGCGTTGAAGTCGACAGACACGGTGATCGTTCCGCCCGAGTGCGACAGCGGCCACGTCTATCATCTGTTTCCCGTTCGAAGCGCTGCGCGAGAGGCCATGCAGGCGCATCTGAAGGCGGCGGGCGTCGAAACGCTCATCCACTATCCGGTTCCGATTCCACGTCAAGCGGCGCTTGCGAGAGAGAATCCTGCTGAATGCCCGAACGCGGATCGCGTCTGCTCCGAGGTCTTCTCGCTGCCTCTGTACCCGACGCTCGCCGAGGATGCCATCCGCCGTGTGTCCGAGGCCGTGGCGAGCGGGCCGGTGCCGGTGCCGCGAACAGGCATCCGCTAGCCCCGGGCCGCGAGCCTTGTCTGATTCGTGACACTCGTACAACTTCTCATCGTCGCCTGGCTGCCCGGTGCGGTGATCTTTCGCCTGCCGATTGCCGGCCGCGACAAGCGAGCGGCGCTCGACGCTGAAGAACGTCTCTTCTGGGCGATCGTCATCAGCCTGGCGGTCTCGCTGTCGGCCGTGCTCGCGCTCGCATTTATCGAGCGGTACAGCCTCGAGCGTCTGCTGATCGCGGATCTGGCGATCGCGGGGGTGCTCGCCCTCGCCGCCCGATTCAGGCTGAGACTCGGGGCCGCGGCGCGGCGTCCGGGGCTGTCAGCCGTGCTTCCGCTGACGCTGGTACTCCTTGGATTCGCGCGGTTCTTTCCGCCGTCGGAGTACGTCATCGGCGGCAAGGACCCGGGCGTCTACGTGAACGCCGGCATACAGATCGCACAGCGCGGCGCGATCGTGGTTCACGATCCCGTGGTGTCATCGGTACCACCGTTCGCGCGCGATCTCTTCTTCCACTCGTACAACCAGCCGACCTACTACAGCATCCGGTTCATGGGCTTCTTCATCCAGGATCCCGTGTCGGGTACGGTCGTGAGCCAGTTTCCGCATCTCTTCCCTGCGTCGATTGCGATCGGCTACGGCATCGACGGCCTCAGCGGCGCGCGAGACACGACCGGCGCCTGGACGATGCTGGGGCTGCTGGCGCTGTATTTCGTCGGGGCGCGACTCATCGGCCGGACCGCGGCATGGGCGGCAGCGGCGATGCTCGGGCTTCACGTCATCGAGGTCTGGTTCTCGCGGTACCCCAACACCGAAGTCGTCATGCAGGCGTTCCTCCTGGCGGCCGTGCTGGCGGCCGACCGCGCGTATGCGGAGGATGACGGTTTCTTTGCGCCGATCTCAGGGGCACTGCTGGGCCTGCTGTTGTTCCTGAGGTTCGATGCCGTCCTCGGGATCGGCGCGGTCGTCGCGACGGTGGCGCTCTGCGTCTGCGCGGGCGGGCGCGTCCGGTGGTCGTTCCTGCTTGCGCTTGCCACATCGACCGCGCTGGCCACGGCCTACCTGCTGGGGCCGATGCGCGCGTACTCGGAGAAGGCCGTTGCGTTCTTCGCCAACCTGCAACCCTGGATGGCGGCCACGCTCATTGCGGCCGGCATCCTGCTGATCGCCGCCCTGGCGGTGGGCGCACGTCTCCGGCGCCTTGATGGCGCTGTCCGGCGTTTCGCACCGGCGGCGTTGACGGCCGCGGTCTTCATCGCCGCGGTGTACGCGCTCTGGTTCCGGGTGCCGGCCGGTGCGCTTGCCGCGCACGATGCGTTTGCCCTGCGATCGTTCACGAGCTTTTACGTGACGCTGCCGGTGCTGCTTGCCGCGCTCGCCGGATTCGGGTTGTACGCGCGCCAGGCATTCTGGCGAGCGCCAGCGCTTTTTCTGACGGCAGCCTCGTTCGCATTTTTCTTTTTCTACAAGATCCGCATCGTTCCGAATCATTTCTGGATGACCCGCCGGTACCTGCCAATCATCCTGCCGTGCCTGCTGCTGTTCGCGGCCGGCGTCGCGCTCGGCGGCATGCGTCGCGGGCCGGCAACCGTGCGGATGCTCCGCTCGGCCATCGGGCTCATCTTTGTTTTCCTGATCGCATTCCACTACAACCGGACCACGCAGCCGATACTCGGCCACGTCGAGTACGCGGGCGTGATCCCCAGGCTGGAAAAACTGGCGGGCGCGATCGGCGACCGCGATCTCCTGCTGGTCGAGTCACGCAACTCATCGGATACCCACGTCCTCGGGCTTCCGCTCGCCTATATCTACGCCCGCAACGTGCTGCTGCTCGACTCTCCGCGTCCGAGCAAGACGGACTTCGCGCTGTTCCTGGAATGGGCCCGCACGCAGTACGCCCGCGTCCTGTTCATGGGCGGCGGCGGCACCGACCTGCTCTCGCCAGCGTGGGGAGCGAAGGCGATCCTCAGCGACCAGTTCCAGGTGCCGGAGTACGAAGCGAGCGTCGACACGTATCCGCGGTCGGTGCGCCAGAAGGAGTTCGACTACAGCATCTACGAACTGACGCCGCCCGATCCTCTGGAGGCGAGCCGACCCTTCGATCTGGACGTGGGCATCCGGGATGACCTGCACGTCGTGCGATTCCACGCGAAAGAGACGAGCGAGGGGCGGACGTTCCGCTGGTCCCGGGACACGTCCTACGTGTCGGTCACGGGCGTTCAGCCGGCGAGCCGCGAAGTGAGCGCGTGGCTCAGCGACGGCGGGCGTCCGGCCGCGGCCGGCCCCTGCAACGTCACGATGACGCTCGACGACGAGGTGCTCGGGACGGTTCGAGTGGAGACGGGATTCAAACCATATGCGCTGGCGATTCCGCCGGCGCTGGCCGGCCGCATCGCAGCGAAGGGCGTGCCGGTCTCACTGAAGCTCACGACCACGACGTGGAATCCGTCCGAGGTACTGGGCACGGGCGACGCACGAGCGTTGGGCGTGATGGTCGACCGCGTCGCCGTGCGCTGAGGCAGCACACAGCTCGCCGGGCCGCCTCGACTTGGACAGGTGGTACTCTTATCATTCGGACCCGACCCACGATGTTCCACCAGCTGCAGATCTACGATCCGCGCGAGCGCACGATCGTTCGTCTGGCCGATCTGACGATCGCGCCCCTGCGATGGATTCCGGGGCCCGCCGCGCGGCCGTTTGAGCGCGTGCTGATCCTGCGCCTCGAGCGAATCGGCGATCTGCTGATGGTCCTGGACGCGATCTCGTACCTTCGACGACGGCTGCCGGATGCGCACGTCGACCTCGTCGTGGGGAGCTGGAACACCTCGCTGGCGGAGCTCATTCCCGGTTTGAATCGCGTCGTGACGCTCGACGCGCCGTGGCTGGCACGCTCAGGCTCCGGAAGCTCGTGGGGAGAGCTGATCAAGACCGCGAGAAGCTGGCGCGCCCGACGCTATGACCTCGTCGTCAATTTCGAGCCGGACATCCGCAGCAACTTCCTCGCCTGGCTCAGCGGCGGCCGGCAGCGACTGGGCTACTGGACAGGAGGCGGCGGCGCCTTCCTGACGCAGGCCGTCGCCTACGACCCTTCGGCGCACGTGTCGGTCAATGCCCGCAGACTCGCCGCGATGGCACTGAACGAATCGTACATCGACGTCGCAGGCCGATCGCTTACCGCGCCGCGCCTCATCCCTCCATCAGCAGCCGAGCGCAGGGCCGCTGAATTGGTGAGCGGCTTCGCCGCACCGCTCATCGGGATCCACGTCAGCGGCGGACGCGCGATCAAACAGTGGCCGCCCGAACGTTTTCGTGAGCTGGCGCGACGCCTGATCGCGGACCGTGACGCTACGATTGTCCTCTCGGGCGCAGACGAGGACGGCGAGCTCGTCCGCTCGGTGCAATCCGGGCTGCCCGAGGCACGGGTGCTGGATGTGGGCGGAAAGCTGGACCTGCCAGCGCTGGCGGCGCTGCTCGCCCGGCTGGATCTTCTGGTCACCGGCGACACGGGACCCATGCACCTCGCTCACGCGGTCGGCACTCCGATTGTCGCCATCTTCGGTCCTTCGGATCCGGCGAGGTACGCGCCGGCTGGCGGAGCGAACCGAATCGTCCGCATCGACCTGCCGTGCAGTCCGTGCAACCGGATCCGCATGCCGCCAGCACGATGCATCGGACACACGCCGGACTGTCTCGCCGGCATACCGGTAGAGCTCGTGCTGAAGTCGGTCGACGATCTGCTGCGCGAGGTTGCACAGGGAACCCCACCGCGCACCCAGGCCTTCGGATGATTCGACCGTGGACGAGGGTGTTGACGCTGCCGGAACGGCATCCTGCCGCCACGCTGGCACTCATCGGCCTCGTCTTCGCCCTGGCGTACGCGGCCAGCCTCGTCTGGCTGCGCAAACCCGACGGCCGCATCGTCATTGGCGACGCCGTGCACCATTACGTGCAGCTGCGATCCGCCGTCTTCGATCGCGATCTCCAGTTCAGGAACGAATACGTCCGGCTTTACGACCTGAAGGGTGGCGAGCCGGACACGGCGTGGGTATACGAGCCGACTATCACCGGCCACGTGCGGAATTACATGCCCGTCGGTCCGGCCATCGTCTGGGCTCCCGCGTTCCTGCTGATCTCGGCCGGCGTCTGGCTCGGCAACTGGTTCGGGGTCGCGTACCCACTCGACGGCTACGCCAGGATTTTTCAGGCGGCCGCGGGCTTCAGCGGCATCATCGCGGGCGCCCTTGGCAGCTGGTTCGCCTGTCTCGCCGCCACCACGCTGTTCGATCGGCGGGTCGCCATCTGGGCAACGCTGACGGTCTGGCTGTCATCGAGCGCCATCTACTACTCGGTCGTGTCTCCGACCTACTCGCACGTCACGTCGATGCTGGCGGTGAGCCTGTTCTGGCTCGTGTGGCTTCGAACGCTCGAGCGACAGGACTCGCGCCGTTACGCGCTCGTCGGATTACTCGTCGGCATCGCCGCGCTCATGCGATGGCAGGATTCCATCCTGATCGCGGTGCCGGTACTCGACGCCTTGTACAACGGACGGAGCGCCGCAGCTCGCGCGACGGCAATGAGGATCGCCGCGTGCGCCGCCGGCGCGCTCGTCGGCTTCCTTCCACAGATGGCCGTCTGGACCGTGTTGTACGGCCGGCCGCTGGCGATGCCGCAGGGACCGTCGTTCATGAAATGGACGGATCCGGCCATGTGGTCCGTTCTCGTGTCGACCAATCACGGGCTGTTCACCTGGACGCCGGTCATCCTCGTTGCGGTGGCCGGTCTCTTTCCGCTGGTGCGGCGCAATCGCCTCGTTGGTCTCGCCGCCGTCGTGTTCTTCGGGCTGTCGTGGTACGTCAACGCCGCGGTCGCGGACTGGTGGGCCGGCGAAGCATTCGGTTCACGACGATTCATCAGCTGCTTCCCCGTCTTCGTGCTGGGCTTTGCCGCGCTGCTCGAACGGATCCGCGCCGGAACACCGGCCTGCGCGGCGATTGCCACGGCATTCACCGGCCACACGTTCCTGCTGCTGCTGCAGTATCAGGCGTTCATGCACGGGCTGCGTGACGTCGTGCCTTATCCACAGGGAGCGGACGGCCTCTGGCTCGCCAGATTCCGTGCGCCGATAGACCTCCTGGCGTGGTGGTGGAACCGGTGACGACGAATCCCCGACTTCGACGGTCGGCAGGCGCATGGATGGCGACAGGTCTGACGCTGCTGTGCCTCCTGACGGCCGGCGGCGGTATGACGACGACCGACGCGGTCGTCGCGTACGACGTCACACGAAACATCGTCGAGCACGGATCGATCGCGACGAGCGGCGATCTGATCGGGAACCCGGCGTATCGCGGACGCGACGGCCGCTACTACTCGCCTTTCGGGATCGCACAGTCGATCTGGAACATTCCTTTCTACCTGGTCGGCCGCGCGGCAACGACGATAGTCGGGTCGCCGGGGAACGCCGATACTGTGCCGAAGGCCGTCGTGGCGCTCGCGACCGTGCCGGCTGTGGCCCTGCTCGGCTGGATCTGTTTCGAGCTCGCGCTCGAGCTCGGCGCGGCGCCGCCGAGAGCCGCGACGACGGTGCTCCTGCTGATCGTGGGCACGCCGCTGTGGGCGTACAGCCGCTTCGGATTCAATCAGCCGTTGACCGCGATGTTTCTCTGGGCGGCCATCCTCGGCGCGGTCGCGGGCGCGCGCGGACGGGAGAGTGCCCTCATTGCCTCGGGTGCGTTCGCGGGACTGGCGCTGCTGACACGGCATGAGATGCTGGGCGCAGCCGTGATCCTGGGCGCCTTCGTCGCGGCCACGGGGGCCTCGCGTTCCAAATCGCTGATGATGTTCGTGACCGGACTGGCGCCGTTCGTGGCGATCTGGGCCGTGCTGAACTGGTGGCGCTTCGGCAATCCTCTCGAATCAGGCTATCTGAGCGACCGCGTACCCGGGTACGGCGGATCCATCCTCGAGGGCGGCCTGGGTCTCCTGTTCAGCCCGTATTCGTCATTGCTGCTCTATTGTCCGGTGGTCGTGCTCGGCGCAGCGGGACTGCGGGCTCTTGGCCGCCGCAACTTTCCAGCGATGGTGCTCCTCACCACGATGTTCGTCACGTATTTCGCGCTGTACGCGTCGCTCGGCAACTGGATGGGCGGGCGCTCGTACCGGGCCGAGGTACTGGTTCCGTTAGTGCCGGCTCTGGTGATGCCGCTTGCGTTCTGGACGCCGTCACCGAGGACGCGCGCGGTTGCCATCGCCATCGTCGTTCTCAGCATCGCGATTCAGATTCCAGGGGTGCTCGTGGATTATTCGAAGGTGCGCATGGCCCGCGCGACCGCTGGAGAAACCGTCGCCCAGGACATGCGGTGGTCCGGCATGCCGTTGTGGCTGAACGCACAGGCAGCGGCCTCGAGCGTGCCGCAGGTGGTGCAGCACCTGGCAACGCCCGCGTCGGCACCGAGGCTGAAGCTCGAGGACCTGCGGCACGCCACGGGCTTTGACTTCTGGTGGTTGCACCTGTTCTATCTCGGCGCTATCGGACGGCTTGCGGCGCTGTCGATCGCGTTGGGTCTGGCGGCGGGAAGCGCGCTGGCCATCCGCCATTCCCTGACGCTCGCGCGGCGCATGCCCCTCGCCGCCTCACCAGCCTGATGCCTCGCGAACGGACCGATTCGATTCTCGCGGTGAAGGATGCAACGGGTCAGCGCGAGGTCGCGCTGAGCAGCTACCTCGACGCCGCGCGCGAGGAGCAGGCGGCAGTGGCCAGCCTCGCGTGGATCAAGTCGTTGAGGCATGCGCGCGTCGACGGACAGCCATTTCGCCGCCGGTTCACGTATCGAGATGATTCACTGTGGTGGTTCGCCGAGATCTACCTGCACAAGCAGCAGGTGATCCTGAACCTGTTCCGCACGATCCTTGCGCTGGAGGCGCTGGTGACGCGCGAACGGCCGCTCGAGCTGCAGTTGGTGAGCGGAGGGCATCTCGTGCGAGGCCTCGCGCCGCAGATCGCGGAACGGCATCAGGTTCGTTCCCGCGGGTTCCGCGGCTTCGGCCGGACGGTCCCGCTGCGACTCGCCGCGATGGAGACGCGTGCCGCGTCGCTGCACGCACGGGCGCTCGCGTCACGTCTTCGTCCGAGGGCTGCCGCATCGCCCCGACAGGCGCCGGCGGTTGCGGCGTTCGTGCATCGGGCTTTCTGGCGCGCCGACACAGGTGACGGTAGCGCCGAAACCTACATCGGTCCGGTCCTCGCGGCGCTCGAGGATCGGCTGCCCGCTTCCGATGTCGCCTACGTGAGCGTCGGGCCGTCGACGAATTTCGGAGCGCGCAAGTGGTGGCATCCGCTCGGCAGCAACCGGACGCCCGCCGTGCCCATCGAAGCGTACGCGCCGCTCGGTCGCCTCGAGGCGTCGCGTCGTCTCTGGCGCGAACGCCACCAGATGCGGCGGGCGCTCTGGAACAGCGACGACATCCGGCGGCTGTCCGTGATTCGCGGCTGCGACTGCTGGCCCGTCGTCCGCGAGGAGCTCGCCGGCATCGCGCTCCTGCAGTGGCCGTGGTCGGCCCGGGCCATGGACGAAGCCGGCTGCCGCACTCGACGCGCTCCGGCCCCGGGCGCGCGGTTACGTATGCGGAGGCCGGCGGCTGGGGCCGCGCGCTCATGCTCGAGAGCCGCCGCCGAGGCATTCCGTCGGTGGGCGTGCAGCACGGCTTCATCTATCGTCACTGGCTCAATTACCTGCACGAGCCGGATGAGATGACGGCCGATCCCGAACACCCGGTCGATCCCGGGTTTCCGCACCCCGCGCTGACCCTGGTGTTCGACGACTACGCCGCGCGTCACCTCGCCGAGCGGGGCCGGTTCTCGAGCGACACGCTGACGGTGACGGGAAGCCCGCGCCTCGACGCGCTGGTGCGCGAGGCGAAGGGCCTGAACGCGGCTGACATCGATCGCGCGCGGGCAACGGCCGGCGCCTCGTCGAAAACGCTGGTCCTGGTCGCAGCCAAACACCGCGAAGCCGGTCGTGCGCTCGGACCGCTCCTCGACGCCGCGGCACAGCTGCCGTCCGTGCACGTGGCGATCAAGACGCACCCGGCCGAGACGCCGGCCGTTTACGCGGACCTCATCGCCGGCCGCGGGAATGTGAGGGTCCTGGACGCGTCCGCACCGCTCGCGCCGCTCCTGAAGGCCAGCCGCACCGTCGTGACCGTCAACTCGACGGTCGCGCTCGACGCCGCCGTGCTCGACGTCCCGACGCTCGTGATCGGGCTGCCGAACAACCTGTCGCCGTTCGTCGATGCCGGCCTCATGGCGGGCGCAGCGGACGAGGAGCTCGCCCTGACGCTCGAGCGAATCCTGTATGATGAGGAGTTCCGCCACCAGCTGGGGCGCGCTCGGCAGGCGTTCCTCTCGCGTTTCGGGATCGCGTCGGACGGCCGGGCTGCGGATCGGGCCGCCGAGGCGATCGTCCGGCTGACCGGGAAGAAGCGGGCCTGACGCGCGGCCGGCCGCTACTGGAGACCTTTCGATGCGTGTGCTGATCACGGGCGGGGCAGGGTTTGTCGGGTCGCACCTGGCGGAAGCGCTGCTCGCTCGCGGCGACGAAGTGTTCGTCCTCGACAACCTGTCGACCGGCTCGATCGAGAACATCACGCACCTGAAGTCGCATCCGCGGTTTCACTACACCATCGACACCGTCACGAACGAGCCGGTGCTCGCCGAGCTCATCGATCGCTCCGACGTCGTCGTGCACCTGGCGGCGGCGGTCGGCGTCAAGCTGATCGTCGAGGCGCCGGTGCACACGATCGAGACCAACGTGCACGGCACGGAAGTCGTCCTCAAGCACGCGAACAAGAAGAAGAAGCTCGTGATGATCGCGTCGACGTCGGAGGTCTACGGCAAGAGCGCCAATGTTCCGTTCCACGAGGACGCCGACCTCGTGCTCGGTCCGACGGTGAAGCACCGGTGGGCTTACGCGTGCAGCAAGCTCATCGACGAGTTCCTGGCGCTCGCGTACTGGAAAGAGCGCAAGCTGCCGATCATCATCATTCGCCTGTTCAACACCGTCGGTCCGCGCCAGACCGGTCAGTACGGCATGGTGATCCCCACGTTCGTCCGGCAGGCGCTGGCCAACCAGCCGATCACCGTGTTCGGCGACGGGACACAGTCGCGGAGCTTCACCTACGTGGGAGACGTCGTGCGGGCTATGCTAGCCTTGATGAACGAACCTCGCGCCATCGGCCAGGTGTTCAACATCGGAAACGGCCAGGAAATCAGCATCGGCGATCTGGCGACGCGCATCAAGACGACTGACCGCAAGCCAGTCGGAGATCGTGCGCATTCCGTACGACGAGGCGTATGAAGCCGGCTTCGAGGACATGCCGCGGCGCGTGCCCGACATCTCTCGCGTCCGGGCGCTCGTCGGCTACGAGCCGACGGTGGAGCTCGACGAGATCCTGACGCGGGTCATCGAGTACTTCCGCCAACAGTAGCACGGACAACACGGAACACGGACAACACGGAACAACAGTCGACGATGTCCTCACCCCTCGACGTTCGAGCCCGCGCCAGGCGGACCGTGGAGTCGATCCTGCGGAAGCAGGCCCAGCCGATTCGGAGGCTGCTGCTGGCGACGGGCCGCGATCGCGCGCCGAGGCTGCCGGAGATCGTGCAGATCGAGAGCACCAACATCTGCAACGCGAAGTGCGTGTTCTGCCCGCGCGACGAAATGCACCGCCGCCAGGGGGTGATGTCGTTCGACCTGTTCCGGAAGATCGTGGACGAATGCGCCGAGCTCGGGATCACCCACGTGCGCGTCCACAACTACGGAGAGCCGTTCATCGACCGCCAGCTCGTCGAAAAGGTCCGCTACGCCAAGCAGAAGGGGATCAAAGAAGTCGGCATGATCAGCAACGGATCGCTGATCACAGACGACGTCGCGCGCGGCATGATCGAGGCAGGACTCGACGCGATCAACATCAGCGTCGACGCGGGCGGCCGCGAGGTGTTCGAGTCGACGCGCATCGGGCTGAAGTACGACAAGGTCATCGCCAACATCGAGCGTCTCGTGCGCATCCGCGCCGAGCTCGGCAGACGGCGTCCGAAGCTGATTCTCTCCTTCGTCCGGCAGAGCAACTCGGTCGACGAACAGGCGTTCATCGAACACTGGAAGAACGTCGCCGACAAGATTCACATCACCGACCTGCACAACTGGGCCGGGACGCTCAACCGCGAGTCCGACGTCACCTATCCCTGCTACCGCCCGTGGCTGACCTTTACGGCGCTCTGGGACGGCCGGGTGTCCCTGTGCTGCGCCGATTTCGACGGTCGCACCGTGCTCGGGGACCTCAATACCTCGAGCATTCAGGAGATCTGGAACGCCGAACCTTACGTCCAGGTACGCCGGCAGCACCTCGAGAGCGGCGGCCCTGACATCTGCCGGTCCTGCGACCTGCCACGGAAAGATTCGCCTCTCTGGATCACCAAGCTCGCCTGACCCGAGCTAAAGCACACGCAGACAGGCATTTCTGACCAGTTGATCCAACCGGACGCCTCGCGCGGCCGTCCAATCAGGCGTATACTGAATGATGGTTCGCACGGGGGTCTTATGCAGAAGCTCTATCGGTCTGTCCTGATCGTCGCGGCGCTCAGCCTGACGCCGGCTCTGGCCAGCGCGGGAGAGCTCAAACTGACGATCGCCAACGGCCTGGTGACGCTCATCGCGACGGACGTGCCCATTCGCCAGATTCTCGACGAATGGAGTCGCGTCGGCGGAACGAGAATCGTGGGGGCGGACAAGCTGACGGGCCCGGCGGTGACGATCGAGCTGAGAGACGTCCCCGAAGGCAAAGCCCTCGAAACACTCCTGCGCTCGGCCAGCGGCTACATGGCCGCGAGGCGCCGCGACACCGTCGGCGCGTCGCTCTACGATCGCATCACCATCATGCCGTTCAGCCGCGGCCCCGCGCCGTCAGCGGCGACCGCCCCGTTCACGACGAGAAGCGCGCCGCCTCCCATCGCGCCGCCGCCGATCGTCGACGACGATGAGCAGCCCGTGGTGCCGCCGGGAAGTCTGCCAGCAGGGACGCAGCAGTTTCCAGGCGTGCCCGGAATGGTCCCGGGCATGACCCCGAACCAGGGGCAGCAGCCTGCGCCAGTCCTGACGTCGCCGCGTCCGGGACAGCTGCCGCTTCCCTCGCCCGTGCCGGGCCAGCCCAATCCGTATCAGCCGGTGAACCCTCAGCTTCCGGTCCGTCCGCCGGGGGGTGGACCCGGAGGGCCGGGCGGCCAGTAAGATCAACGGCATGAGCGCCAGTCCACCGGTGGTACGCCGCGGCGAGTACGCCGCGCGCGGTGACTACCACCGCGAGCTGGATCCCACCTGGGACTACTACCCGACGTATCTCGCCAAGCTCGAGGCTGTCCGCAACTGGCTCGATCGACTTCCACCGACAACGCGCGTGCTCGACGCCGGGTGCGGCGAGGGAATCCTCGTCCAGGAGTACGCCGGCAAGCTCGCGATCGAAGGGTTGGACGCTCACTACTCGTCCGACCGGGTGCGCTCGGGGTCCCTCACGTCGCTTCCCTACGCCGACGCGTCGTTCGATCGGGCGCTGTGCCTCGACGTCCTTGAACACCTGACGTTCGACGAGCAGCCGCGTGCGCTGGCCGAGCTCGCTCGCGTGCTGCGTCCCGGTGGCGAGCTGCTGGTCTCGGTGCCGAACCTGGCGCACCTGCAGTCGCGGATTCACTTCCTGCTGCAGGGTCGATTGATCAGGACGGCCTCCGAATTGAAGCATCCTGGCGATCGGCCGGTCGCCGAATACCTGCAGCTCGCGAAACGCGCGGGGTTCGTCCTGGTTGCGCGGCGCGGCATTTTCCCGACCGTTCCCATCCTGACGCGCGTCATCCGGCGGCATCCGCAGACGCTCACCCCGCTCCACCGGTGGCTGTCGAGGCTTCTGCCCGTTCCGGGCTGGTGCTTCCTGAACCTGCTGACGTTCGGGAAGCCCTGAGCGTGAGCGGTGGTTGCGACGCCTGAACCGAAATTGTCGAAGATCCGTCAGCTCGCGAAAGATCTGACCATCTACGGGCTCGGTGACGTCGCGATTTCCCTCGTCAATTTCTTCCTGCTGCCTCTGTACGTCATCTACCTCACCCCGGCTGACTACGGGGCGCTCGGCCTGCTGGGCAGCGTCGAAGTGATCGCGAAGATCCTGTTCCGCAGCGGCCTCGACGGCTCGTACATGCGCTTCTTCTACGAGTGCGAAGACGATGAGTCGCGGCAGCGGCTGTCGAGCACGATTTTCTTTTTCCTGCTGGGCGTCAACGGCCTGCTGCTCGGCATCTCGCTGGCGGCCTCGCCCGCGCTTGCCGCGTGGATGTTCGACGGCGCGCATATCCGCGCGCTGCAGCTGACGCTGCTGAACACGTGCGCCATCGGCTTCACCTTCTTCCCGTTCCACATCCTGCGGATGGAAGGCCGCACCGTGCAGTTCAGCGCGCTGACGCTCCTGCGTTCGATCGCGACCGTGGTACTGCGGCTCGTCCTGATCGTCGGGTTCGGTTTCGGCGTGCTCGGAGTCGTCCTCGCCGACATCGTCGTGACGGCGGTCATGCTGCTCGGGCTGCTGCGGTGGTTCGCGCCGATCATCCGGCCAGTGTTCTCGACCGCGGTGCTTGCCGACGTCCTGAAGTTCGGGTTGCCCCGCGTTCCGCACGCGGCGGCGCAGCAGGTCGTCGCCGTCGGCGACAAGATCATCCTGAAGTTGTATCGGCCGCTCACTGAAGTGGGCGTGTACTCCATGGGCGTGAGCTTCGGCCTGACGCAGAAGCTCTTCCTCAGCGCGTTCGAATATGCGTGGGCGCCGTTCTACTACGCCAACGCGCGGGACCCGGACGCGCCCAGGCTGTTCAGCAGCGTCACGACCCTGGGGCTGGCGGTGCTGATGCTGATGACCTCAGGGCTCGCCGCCGTCGGCCACGACCTGCTCGTGGCGATTACGGGTCCGCAGTACGCGCCCGCGGCGGGTGTCGTCACGTGGACCTCGGTCGGCGTGCTCCTTCAGGGCGTTTACCTCCTGACGTCAATCGGCCTCAACATCACGAAGCACACCCAGTACTATCCGGTCTCGACGATGGCCGCGGCGGCGGTGAATGTCGGGCTGAACTTCGGGCTCGTGCCGAGATTCGGGATGATTGGCGCGGCCTGGGCCAACGCGGCCGCGTATGCGGTCCAGGCTGGCCTGGCGTTTCGTTTTTCGCAGCGCTTCTTCCCCATCCAGTACGAGATCGGGCGGCTTGCGCGCGTGGCGGCAGCTGGCGTCATCGCGTACCTGACGGCGCGTACGTTGCCGGACATGGCCCCCGCGGCAGGCGTCCTCGTCCGCGGCGGCACGGTGATAGTCGGCTATTGCGCGTGCCTTGCGTTGACAGGATTCTTCAGACCCGGAGACCTGCGCGCGCTTGCGGTCCTCAACCGGCGGCGCCCTGCCGCGCCGCCGGCCGCGCCGCCCATGGAGACCACCGAGCTCGCGGGAGAAATCGTCGCAGCTCCGCTGCCAGACGATGACCTGGCCTCGTCGGAGCGGGTGGCTGAAGCAGGACATCGCGGGCGATGACGGCGTCTGCACGCACCGGCCTGCTGCTGTTGGCAATCTGCGGGGTCGCGCTCGCGCTGCGTGTCATCGGCCTGAAGTACGGTCTTCCGGACGTCTACAATCCGGACGAGATCGCGATCATGACGCGTGCGCTGAGCTTCGGCCAGGGCACGCTGAACCCGCACAACTTTCTCTACCCGACGTTCTATTTCTACGTGCTGTTCGCGTGGGTCGGCGTCTATCTCGCGTTCGTGTGGATCACGGGACGTGTCGAGTCTCTTGCTGCGCTGCAACGGCTCTTCTTCAGCAATCCGACCGGCATCTACACGGCCGGGCGTGCGCTGGGCGTTGCCGCAGGCACCGCGACGGTTCTGCTCGTGCAGCGACTGGGGTCGAGGATCCTGGATGAACGAATCGGGTTTGCGGCGGCCATGTTCCTCGCCGTCGCACCGCTGCACGTCCGCGACTCGCACTACGTCAAGCACGACGTGCCAGCGACGCTGGCGATCGTCGTCGCGTACCTGGCGATGACGTGGCTGTGGCCGCATCCGAGGCCCGAAGGGGTTCGGCTGCGCGACACGCTGATCGCGGGCGCCGCATGCGGCGCGGCCCTGTCGACGCACTACTACTGTGTCTTCCTGGGTGTGCCGCTCGTGATGGCGATCGTCCTGGCGTGGGCGCCGCAGGGCGCTGGCGCCGTCATCCGCCAGCTCGGGTGGGGTATCGGCGCGATGCTCCTGATGTTCGTCGCGCTGTCGCCATTTCTCCTGCTCGAACCCCAGGCGGCGTGGCGTGATATCACGGCCAACAGGCAAATCGTCGTCGATCGGGCCGTGGCGTCTGGCGCCTTCTCACCGGCTCTGCGCTATCTCGAGATGCTGTGGAGCGAGTCGATGGGGCAGCCCGTGACCTTCCTCGGGATCGCCGGCGCCGTGTGGATGCTGTTCGCGGCACCGGGCCGCGCGGTATTCCTCCTCGCATTCCCGGTCCCGTTTCTGCTGTTCATCGTCAACACCGCACCAGCGAGCCGGTACCTGAACCCCGTGCTGCCGTTTCTCGCCTTGTTTGCGGCTTCGCTGCTCTCCGCCGCGATCAACTGGCGGCGCAGCCGGCCGGCCCTCTTCTGGATTGTGACCGTGCTTGCGCTCGTGCCCGGGGCGCTGGCGAGCCTCAAAGCGGACTTCTTCCTTCGGACGGACGATACGAGGACCCTTGCGGAGCGCTACGTCGAGTCGGAAATCCCCGCCGGCTCGACCGTCCTGATCCAGCCGCACTCGGTCATGCTGACACCGTCACGCGAGAGCCTGACCGAGGCATTGACGGCCAACCTTGGCAGCGCGAGCGCGGCGTCGGCGAAGTTCAGGCTGCAACTCTCTCTCGACCCCTACCCGCAGCCCGCCTATCGGCTGATTTACCTCGGCCGTGGCGGACTCGACGCCGACAAGATCTACGTGGACCCGGCCGCGTTCTCGGAGCAGGCGAGCCTGGAACCGCTGCGTCGCCTCGGCGTGACGTTTGTCGTGATCAAGCGATACAATAAGCCGGATCCTGAAACGTTGCCGATTCTTGCCGCCCTCGAGCGGGAGGCTCGGCGGATGGCCACGTTCTCACCGTATCGGCCCGACGTGACCGAGGCCGGGCAGGCGCGGGTCGATCCTTTCCTGCACAACACCGACGCCCGGATCGATGACGCGCTCGAGCGTCCCGGGCCACGGATTGAGATCTGGGGTTTGAGCAACAGGTTCTAGAGTGACTGTGGTGAAGCCTGCCCGAACATGGACGTCGGCGGCCCGCGATGCGCTGGCCACGCGCGCGCGCGCGATGCCGGTCGCCCGTCACATGTGGGCGCGCTACCGGCGCCTCCGGTACGAGCAGCGCATCAATCGGTTCCTGCAGGAGAAGACCGGCCGGGCCGATCGCCTGCCGGAAGGCGCTGTCTACGAAGCCACGATGCGGTGCAACCTGCACTGCGAGTTCTGCTACGTGCTCGACCTCCTGAACCTCGAAGGCGAGTGGCGTCAGGAGCTGTCGCTCGACGCGCTACGTCAGGCGTTTCCGGAACGTGCCGGATTGCAGGTCAGCCTGACCGGCGGCGAGATCTTCATGCGCAAGGACATCATGTCCGTGCTGGATCTCTTCCGCGAGAAGGGCTACTCCTGCGGGTATCTGACGACGAACGGAACGATCATCACCGAAGAGCGCGCTGAGGCGCTCGCAGATCTCGCCGCCGCTGGTTTTCTGAAGCACATCAGCGTGTCGATCGACGGCCCCGGAGAACTGCACGATCGCGCGCGAGGGCTGAAGGGAACGTTCGAGCGCACGTGCGCCGGTCTCACCCGGCTCCAGGAAGCCGCGCGGCGCAAGGGCGCGCCGCTGCGGGTGAGCATCAACACGACGGTGGCGCACGAAAGCCTCGACGCGCTCGACGAGATGGTCGATGTGGCCGACGCGCTGGGCGTCGACGCCATCGGCCTCAACCACCTGATGTTCAGCACTCCCGAAGAGGTCGATGAGACCCTCAGGATCCTCGGGCTGGAGGATCGTTCGATCATCGCCACGTTCGTGACGCCGGATCCGGGGCTCGACGTGGCGGTCGTCCGGAAGAAAGTGAGCGCGCTCCAGGCGAAGTGCAAGGAGCGCAACATCCTCTTCGACTACCGGCCGAAGGTGCATTCGCAGCTGATCCAGAACTACTACACCCCGGGCGCCAAGCTCGCCGGCCGCTGCCTGTATCCGTTTCTCCACGCGCGCGTGTCGTTTTCCGGCAAGATGTATTTCTGCCCGTTCATCCGCGTCGAGGTCGGCGACTTGACGCAGTCCTCGCTCGAAGAGGTGTGGAACGGCCCGAAGTACGTCGAGATGCGGCGAACGCTCGTCGAGCACGGAATCTTCCCTGTCTGCCGCCGCTGCTGCAAGGTCGAGTTGTCGCCCGAGCCAGTACCGCAACCCATCGAGGAGGGCGCGACGACCCGTCGTGCCATCCCCCTGACCGTCGTCCGGTGACCTCTTTGACCATGCTCGGACGCCACACCCTGCTCATCAACCCGCCGCTCATCAACGGTGTGGCGTTCACCCGCCAGGGCCGCTGCCAGGAGCGCGAGGATGTGCTGGGAACGACGAAGCCGCCTTACACGCTGGCGCTCCTCGGAACCCTCCTTCGCAACGCGGGCTTCGACGTGCGCATCGTCGACGCGACGGCGGAGGGCCTCTCTTCAGACCAGGTTATCGCGCGGCTCGAGGGCGAGGGCTTCACGCCGTCTCTCATCGTGTTCCCCAGCACGACGCCGACGCTCGACGCCGACGTCACCGAGATCGCGCGGCTGAAAGAGCGATTTCTTGCACCCATCTTCTGCTTCGGTCCCCATGCGTCCACGACACCGGGTGAGTCGATGCGGCGTGTCGAGGCTGTGGACGGGATGTTCGTCGGCGAGCCGGAAGAGGCGTGCGTACAGCTCGCGTCGCTCGATTCGCTCGACCGTCTGGGCGAACTGCCCAGCCTGACGTGGCGACAGAATGGCACGGTAGTCCCGCACAAATCCCAGGGTGTCTATTCGCGCTTCGCGGATGCGCCGGTGCCGGCGTGGAACCTGCTCGATCTGAAGCGCTACGCGCTGCCGATGACCAACAAGCCGTACGTGCTGGTCGAGACCAGCCGCGGCTGCCCCTACACGTGCGACTTCTGCGTAGCGCCGATTCACCAGGGACACAAGTTCCGGGAGCGCAGTCCGAAATCGCTCGTCGACGAGATCGAACGAAACTACCGCGACCTGGGCGTGGAGTTCTTCTACCTCTGGGCCGACACGGTCACGCTGAACGTGAAGTCGTTCACCGCGTTCTGCGACGAGCTCATCGCACGCAACCTGCCGGTTCAGTGGTTCGGCAACGCGCGCGCCGACAACCTGACGGACCCGACGTTCGTCAACCGGCTTCGCCGCGCGGGCTGCTGGATGCTGGCGCTCGGCATCGAGTCCGAGTCGGACGAGGTCCGGAAGGACATGGTGAAGCGGCTCGAGCGGCCAGAAGATTCAGGCGGCCTTCCGCAACATGCGCGAGGCCGGTATCAAGTCGTTCGCGTTCTTCATCTTCGGCTATCCGGGCGAGACACTCGAGACGATCGATCTGACCACGCGGTACGCGATCGAGCTGGATCCCGACTTCGCCAATTTCTACCCGGCCGTTCCGTACCCGGGCACGGCGCTGTACGACAAGTGCGTGCGCGAGGGCTGGCTGAAACCGGAAGAAGCCGACTGGTCGAGGATGGAATACTCGTACTACCTGCTGCGGGGGAACGGGCTCGACGAGCAGGTCGTGATGGATGCGATCAACCGCGCGAAGCGCCGCTTCTTCCTGCGGCCGTCATATCTCGCACGACATTTGGGGGATGCGGCCCGCCTGGTGCTGACCAAGCAGGACATCGTCTGGCAGGTACTGTCCCGGACGGTGTTCGGAACTAGAGTGAAAGAGACTCGCGCGACGGTTGACGGAGGGCGTTCCCCCATCGTCAACCGTCAGTCGCGAGCCTGAGTGTCGCGCTCTCTTACCTAGTCGTCGTTCCCACCGCCACCCGCGAGCGGGTGGTTCGGCGGCACCCAGCCGCCCAGTGCCGTGCAGACCCAGCCAGGCGCTGGCGGAGCTCCCGGACAGATTCCAGCTGGGGGCGGCGCATACGGTGAATCCGGCGGAACCCATCCGCCATTGACGCAGAACCACGTCGGACCCGGCTGCGGCGTCGTGCAGCTCGAGGTTGGCGGCGGCGTGGGTGGCGGTGCCGGCGGTGGCGCCGGCGGAGGGGCAGGGTTTCCCGCGAGCGGATGATCCGGAGGCACCCAGCCACCCTGTGCCGTGCACACCCAGTTCGCTACCGGCGCAGCGCCGGGGCAATTGCCTGCGGGCGGCGGTGGAGGTGGCGGCGGAGGCGGCGGCGGTCCGGGCGGCCCAGGCGCCGGCGGCTGCGGGCCCGCAAGCGGATGATCCGGCGGAATCCACCCGCCATTGATACAGATCCAACCGGGCACCGGCGCTACTCCGGGGCACGCACCGGGTGGTGGCGGCGGAGGTCCGGGCGCCCCACCAGGCGGCGTGGGCGGAGGAGCGGGTGGCGGCGCATCGAAGCTGCCTCCGGGACCCCCTCCTGACGCAAAGGTCGTGGCAATCAGGCTGCTGACCGAGCCGAAATTCATGTTGAACGTGGAATTGAACGTCGGAGACAGCGTGCTGGACGACACGCGAGTGTAGCGGGCGGGCCGAGTCCCCGGAACGGCGCCGAGGGTGTTCTCGCCGTTGAACGGGAACCCCCGGCGATTCAACTCCACTCCAAGCACGTTGTCGTTCCGGCGATCGAGCCCGACGAGCGCGAAAGTGCGGCTGACCGGATTAAACGCGAGCGACAACGCGTCGTAGGAGCCGACCATCGCCGACCCAATCCCAGAGCTCACCAGATCGCCGTTCTGGTTGAATTCCGCAATTCGCGCGAAAAACGCACCACTGATCTCGAACCACGTCATCACGTACAGACCCGTTTCCAGGTTGAAATCGAGGTCGGTAATCGTGGTGAGCGCCCCCGACAGGGGGTTGAAGATCGTTCGAGTGAACGCCGCCGGATCCGAGGCGGGCATGACTGCGAACCCCGAAAACACCCTCGTGCCGCTCTCCCCGCTGAACGACACGGCAAACTGATCCAGGTACTGATTCCACGCCACGCCAGGATCGCGAGCGAACCCGGGAGAGACGTCGACGACGGGACCGAAGCCCGTACCGTTCACGTCGACCAGTCGGACCTTGATGCCGACCTGCGGCGGCATGGCCTTCCACGCGACGAGGAAGCGATTACTTCTCGATGAATACGCGAGTGCCGGGCCGCTTTCGAGCCACGCGGTTGCCGCGTCAGAAATCATCTGCTCCGGCCCGGTTGCGCCCGAGCAGCTGACCGTCCGCGAGTGCAGCTGGTTGCCGCCGACTTCCTCGGACCAGACGACCAGGAAGCCGCCCGAGCCATGGATGAGCGGGCTGTATTTGGCGCGCGGAAAAGATCCGTAGAAATCGTTGTTGATCATGATGGGCGCGCTGATCGGCGCACCCTGCGCGTTGATACAGATGCCAAGAAGGGTCCCTGCTCCGCCAACGACCAGGTACGTGTTCGTATTCGGATCGAATGCCGAATCGACGCCCTTCGTGAGGAAACCAAGCAGCTCGCTCACCGGACCGCCCTGAATCTGCTGGGCGGAGGCCACGCCGCTGAACCCAACCAGGGCGATTTGAACGGCCAGTGCCTGAGCCGCCAGGCGCCGAGTGATAGTACGCACGTTACACAGTCCCATACATGGTCTCCCAGGCACCGGTTGTCAGCCCTCGATCCCCAGACGTCATCCTTCGGTCAGCAGGCCTTCCTGCAGACGGACGACGTGGAGGACTACTCTCGCGCGCTATCGGCAATTGCAGCCTGACACTTTACACGATCGAACTTGTCTGGGGAGCGAAAAGCGGAACTCAAGTATAGACGATTGCCGCGAAAGTCGCCAGAACGAAATGCGTTATCGGCGCTCCGCTCGACGCCGAAATCACCGGTTGGCGAGCACCAGCACCCGGGCCGCGGACTTGACGCCTGTCAGGCGATCACTGCTCTTCATCTGATGGCGGAGCGTCGGGAAATCGCTGGTCAGGACCTCCCCGAACGCTCCGGTGGCCATCTCCCGGATGGCCGGATTCCCATCGGACATGGCCCCCTCGAGGACCTTCCGGGCCGCCTCAGGGTCGTGAGGCGCCAGTAGGCGGGCCGCGTTGACCCGCACTTCGGGCTCGGACGCCGCCGTCAAGCGCCGCACCTGATCGAGCCAGAGCCCGTCCGGCCGGGATGCCATGGCCTGGGCGGCCATCAAGCGGCTCAGGGCCACGTCTGCCTGCGCCAGGTCCTGGAGGATCTGGAGCCCGCTCATGTCGTTGAGCCCATAGAGGGCGCCGGCAGCCTTCAGGCGCACGTATGAGGCCTGATCCGCGAGCATCGGCTTGATGGTCGCAATGAGATCGTACCGGCTGCCCAGCTTGCCCAGGGCTTCGACCGCCGCGCCGCGAATCTCGGGCTGGGAGTGTTTGAGGCCCGCCGTCAGGGGCGCAATCGCGGCTTTGCTTCCGCTCTCCGCGAGCGCTTCCATGATGGTCATCGCGTTTCCCGTCCCGTTGTTCAGGTTTGCGATGAGCGTCGCAACCGCTTTCGCATTCCCCATCGACGCGAGCGCTCGTTGTTCGGCAATCCCGCCCTCATCGGCGGCCTTCGACAGCGTCGCAATCGCCTCCACATCGCCGTCGGCTGCGAGGGCGCGGAGGGCCTCGAGCCGGGCCGGTGAATTTCGCGATTCGGCTGCCGCCTCCCGCAGCAGCGCATGCGCAATCCGTCGCAGCAACGCCGGCTCTTCCACCGTCCGTTGACCCAGCCAACGCTCGTACTGCGCGAGGCCTGCCTGTGAGCCGCCTCTCGCGATAGCCACTTCCACGGCGAGACTCAACGCCGCCACGCTTCGGGGATACGCAGCGAGCACCTTCGCTGCGCGCACGCCCGCGTCCGCGGAGAGGCCCTGCGCGAGCAGCGCCCATCCCTGCGCGATCATGGTCGCTTCCTCGACGCCCATCGCGCCGGGCGTCGTCTGCACGGCAGAGGGCGCCTGGCGCGGCTGTTGAGCTGACGTGAGGGCGGCCAGCAGCGCAGCGATCACGACGGCGAAGACTGAACTCCTCAATCCCATGGACATGAACATACTGACGACGACAAACGCGCGGCGGCTCGAATTTTTCGAGATCGGCTCAGCGCGAGCTGCCGAGGACGCTGTGCGATTGCATCACCGCCTCGACGCCACCGGCCGTGAGCTGACGGTAGTTGCGCGGCCGCTGCCGGCGATCGGTCCACCGCAGCCTGTACAGGTCCCACAACTGCACGAGGTAGCCGGCCGCCTCCCTCAGGCTCATCTTGGTCTCACCAAGCTCCCGATCGTCGAATTGATACGGCAGCTCCACCAGCCGTCGAGGCCACGCACGAACGAGGAGTTCCAGGCAGATCTTGAACCCGCCGGCCTGGATCGTGACGCTGCGGGCGATGTCTCGTTTGATGAGAAAAAACCCGGACGCGGCGTCGCGAATGGGCGTGAGCGGACGCGCCAGGACGCAGGCGGCTCGTGAGAGCACCTGGCGGTGCCAGGGCCAGTTGGGCGTCGTCCCGCCCGGGACGTACCGGCTGGCGACCACGAGGTCCGCGTCGGTCGCCCTGAACGTGGCGAACATCCGGGGTACCTGCGCCGGCGGGTGGCTGAAGTCCGCGTCCATGACCCCGACGATGTCAGCCGACGCCACGGCAAAACCAGCCACCACCGCGGTGCCGAGCCCCAGCTTGCCCGAACGATGAATGACGCGAAGGCGATGCTTCCTCGCGAGCTCGTCGGCCACCACCCCCGTGCCGTCCGGGGAATTGTCGTCCACAATGACGAGTTCCAGCCGAAGTCCATGCGACGCGCAGGCGGCGAACAGCGCCTCGGTGAGCTCTTCAATCCTGTCGCGCTCGTTGTAGGTCGGCACGACCATCGTCAGGTCCGGCGTGGCATCGACCGCCGGCGACTCGGAATTCACCCACGTACTATAATTCGATCAGCGATTCAGCCCCAATGTCCGATGGCCTCACAGCCCGCCGATTCGTCTCGCTGCTCGCGCTCATCGTCGTGCTGGCCGCTCTCCTGCGCGGGATCTTCCCCACCGCCGATCCCCCGTGGCGCGCCACGGTCGGCGTCGTGTGGCATGACGAGGGCGCCTGGACGCACAACGCGCGGAACAGGGCGCTGTACGGCGCATGGTCGCTGGACGCGTGGAACCCGATGTACATCGCTCCGGTGTTCACCGGGCTCGAGTACCTCTCGTTCGCGACGTTCGGCGTCGGGACCTGGCAGGCGCGGCTGGTTTCGGAGCTGGCGGGTCTGGCGTCGGTCGTGCTGCTCGCGCTGGGCATCCGCCGCATCGCCGGAAGCGAGGCGGGGATCATCGCCGGCGCGCTGCTGGCCACGAACTACGTGTACGTGATGTACAACCGCGCGGCGCTGATGGAAGCCTCGATGGTCGCCTTCATGGTGGCGGCCTGGTATTGCTACGTGCGTGCCGGGGAAAAGGCCTGGTGGGGGTGGCTGGCCGCGGCGTGCGCGCTGCTGGCGTTCTTCACCAAGGCGGCCGCCGCGTTTTTCGTGGTCGCGCTCGGCGTCGACGCGCTGGTCAGCGTGCTGCGTCCCTCATCGGCGGCGAACAGAGCTGCGGGACGGGCCACGTTGATCGGACTCGTCGTCTGCGGTGTCGCGGCGCTCGCCTTGTTCATCCTGCCCAGCTGGACGGAGTACCGCTTCTACAACTGGCAGATGTCGGTGACCCGAAAACCGAGCTACACCGCCAAGGCGCTGCTCGATCGCCTCACCTGGTTTCCGATCAACCACGACGTCTTCACCCGCATGTGGTTCGTCGTCCTCCTGGCCATCGCGGGCTTCATGGGGATGCTGGCGCGCATCCATCGCGTGGCGTCAGGCGAGCGGCTCCTGGTGTTGTGGGTCGGGCTTGGCGTGTTCGAGCTGCTGCTGCACGACGTCGGCAACGAACGCCGCTTTCTTTTTCTGATTCCCGCGTTCGTGGCGATCTGCGCGATCGTCCTGGGTCGCGACCGGCGGCTCCTCCCTCTCGATCTCGCCGACATCGACCGTCGCGCTGCGCTGCTGTTGTTACCGGCGGCGGGTTACGTCCTGTACGTGGCCGCGGGATCGATGGTTCGCCTCGTGTCGATTTATGAGGTGAGGCCCGGCGTGCGACTGGGAGCGGCGGTCGCGGCGATCGCGCTGATCCTGATCGCCGCGACCTGGCCTCGATTGCCGCGCCGTCTCGCTCGCGAGCAATGGACGCCGCTGGCCGGGCTCCTCCTGGCGGCCCTCGTCTCAGCCGGTCAACTTGCACAGTTCGTGCAGTGGGCGGCAGGCCGCACCTACAAGAATTACCTGGCGTCGGTCGAGCTCGGGACCATCCTGCCGCCAGGCACGCTCGTCCATGGCAAGCTGGCGAACGGCTTCGCGCTCGAGAACAGGATCCGCCCCGTGTTCGTCGGCGATCACTTCGGGAACTACGACGACCGCAACCGGCGTGACGATGTGCGGTATATTCTGACCTACGTTTCTCCGTACGTTGGGTACGAGGGGCGAGTCATTCGTGACGTGGTCGAGGCCTACCCGAATCGCAGCATCATCAGGACGTTCGAGGTCGCGGAATCCACCAGAGGAGATGACCGGGCGGCTCTCATCGACAAGTTCGGCGGGGTGTCGGCGGGAGCCAGCAGGATAGGGCGTGCGCAGGATTGACGACGGCGCGATCAAAGCGCACGCCGATCTTCGGTTCCGTTCGGAGTACGACTACGCACTGTTCGAGTACTACCGCAGCGCCAAAGTCGTCGCATTCCTGGAGAGGGCGGGCGTGAGCATTCACGGCCGCGTCCTGGATGCGGGCTGCGGTGGCGGCGGCATGCCGCTCTCGCTCGCCGAAGAAACCGCATTCGTGGTGGGGATCGATCCGGCCGATCGCTTTCAGGACGCCGGCGTACGCCTCGGCCGCGAGCGGGCGCTCGTCAACCTGCAGTTCGCGCTCGCTGACGGCATGTATCTGCCGTTCCGCGAAGGGACGTTCGATCTCGTCCTGTCGCACGCCGTCATCGAGCATGTCGCCGACGCGCCGTTGTACCTGCGGGAGTGCGCACGCGTTCTTGCGTCGGGTGGACACGTTTACCTGTCCACCGCGCCGTATCTGTCATTTGCCGGCGCGCATCTGCCGCGGCTGAAGGTGCAGGTGCCGCTGCACCTGCTGATCGGACGCCGCGCAGCATTCGCCACGTTCCGGTTTCTCGCGCGCCACGCTGCCTGGACGTTGAAGGAACCCGCGAACGAGAATTCGTTCATCAAGGCGGCCCGGCGGGGAGAGATCAAGCACGACGATCTGCTCGAGAAGGTCCGCGTGTCGCGCCTCCGCCGCCAGATCTCGGACGCGGGCCTGCGGATCGTGCGCGAGGAACTGCACGTGACGGCGACGGTCAGACGGCTGCCTGCCGCCGTCGCGACATGGCTGCGCGACAGCGCGCTGACGCAGGACGTGCTCGTCAGCAATATGGAGTATGTACTGACGCGACGATAGAGAACGGTGCACGGTGCACCGTGCAGGGTGCAGGGTGCGGTGCTGTGCACGGTGCTGGGTGCGGGCGCGATGCGTAAAACGTAACCTGCATAGAGCGGCATGAATGCACCTGCACGAGCGCCGCACGCGTGCACGCTGCACCGTGCACCGTGCACCGTTCAGGGTTTTAGACTTGGCAGACATCGACCGATATCGCACTGACGATCGGCGCGTCCTGGACGCGTTGTATCGACGTGTGTTCGGTCATGATGCGGCGGAAGCCAGCCGCTTGCGCTGGGACTGGCAGTACCGCCGCAACCCGAACAACCGTGCCGGGGAGCCCGAGATCTGGATCGCGCGCGAGGGACCGGCCATCGTCGGGCAGTACGCGACGATGCCCGTGCAGCTGACGGTTGGGGGACGTCAGGTGCGCGGCTCGTGGGGTATGGACGTCATGGTCGCACCCGAGCGTCAGCGGCAGGGACTGGGCGAGGTCCTCTTCCGGACGTGGGACCGCAACGTCGAGGCGTCGCTCGGGCTCGGGTTGTCCGAATCGTCGCACCGGCTGTTCCACAAGCTGCGGTGGCCCGACGTCGGGCCCCTGCCCTGCCTGGTGAAGCCGCTGACACGGCGTGCGCTCCGCGTGCCCGACTGGCCAGAACCGATCAACCGCATCGTCTCGGTCGTCACCCTGCCGGTCGTCAAGATCGTGTCGCGCACGCGGCCGCTCGGCGCCGAGGTGCGGCTCATCGATCGGTTCGACGAGAGCTTCACGGCGCTGTGGGAATCGCTCGCGTCGCGCTTCGACTTCGGGGTGCGACGCGATGCGCCGTATCTGAACTGGAAGTTCGTGTCGGCGCCGCACGTCCGATACCGCATCGTGGCGCTCCGGCGCGAGGATCGCAACGTCGGCTATGCCGTGTACCGGCATCTACGCGAACCCCGCGGCCGCGTGACGCTGCTCGTGGACTTCCTGGTGGATCCGGAAGATGAAGCGGGCCTGCAAACGCTCCTCGCCTGGATCGATCGCGAAGCCCGCCAGGCGGACTCCGACAAGATCCGAACGTTTGCGATGCACGCCGGGTTCAAACGCCTGCTGAAGCGCGCGGGATACTTTCAGGTCAAGTCGACCGTGCAGTTCGTGGCGAAGGTGAACGGCTTCGAGGTCGGGCCTTCCTTCTACGACGACACCAACCGCTGGCACGTCACCATTGGGGATTCGGATCAGGACCGGTGATGGCTCAGGACGCCCGTCTGCATCTCCTCGTCGGCATCGACACCGAGGGCGACAATCAGTGGGACGCGGCGGCTCGTCTGCATCAGCGCTTCGAGAACATCTACGCGCTGCCGCGGCTGCACGACCTGTTTTCCCGCTTCGGCGTGCGGCCCACGTACGTCATCACGTATCCCGTCGCGACGGACCCGAGATCGGCGGAGGTGCTGCGCGCGCTGCTGGCAACAGGCCACTGTGAAATCGGCGCGCACCACCACGTGTGGGAAACCCCACCGTGCACGGCGGAGGACATCGAGCGGCATGCGTATGCCTCGACGCTCCCCGGGCGCCAGTTCGGCGATCAGCTTGCCAGCCTGACACGGGCGATCGCCGACGCCGTGGGCGTCCGCCCCGTGTCGTATCGATCCGGCCGGTTCGGCTTCTCGTCGAGCCACGTGTCAGCGCTCGAGCAACAGGGCTATCTCGTGGAATCAAGCGTCGCGCCGCTCTTCTACGAAGCGCACAAGGGCGGACCCGAGTTCGTCGAGGCCCCGCTGACGCCGTACTTCCTGGCGTACGACAACGCCACGAGGCCCGGCAGCAGTCAGCTCCTGGAGATACCCGTCTCGGCCGCGTTGAACCGGAGGCTGCCCGCGGCGCTTCGGCACGCATACGCACGCGTTCCCCGACCGTACATGACCAAGCGGGTGCTCCGGGCGCTGGGGTTGCTCCGGATGCGATGGCTGCGGCCGTCGTACTCGTCGCTCGAGGATATGAAAGCGCTGGCGCGCGATCTGGCCCGCGCCGGCGAGCCCGTGCTCAACCTCATCTTTCATTCGAGCGAGGCACTCGTCGGTGGCAGCCCGTACAATCGCACGCAGGCGGAGCTGGATGGCTTCCTGGATCGACTGGAGAGATTTCTCACGTACGCGACCGGCGATCTTCGGGCCGAACCCGTCACGTTCGCGGAGTTTCGCTCGCGCTACGGATTGACATCATGACCGGACGAGTCACACGTGCGCTGGTGTTCGGCTCGCTGGCCGTCGGCGTCCTTGACGGCCTCGATGCCATCGTGTTCTTCGGTCTCAGGGGGGTCCCGGCGATCAGGGTCCTGCAGAGCATTGCCTCCGGCCTGCTCGGGCGATCCTCTTACCAGGGCGGCGTGGCAACCGCGGTACTCGGCACGCTCATCCACTTCTTCATCGCCACGGTCGTAGTCACGACGTACTATCTCGTCAGCCGCCGGTGGGTGGACCTCGCCCGGCGGCCGCAAATTTATCTCTATGGTCCGCTCTACGGGCTCGTCGTCTACGTGGTCATGAACTTCGTCGTGATTCCGCTGTCGGCGATCGGTTCGGCAGGAGCGCGACCCTGGCCGGTACTGATCAACGGCCTGCTGATTCATGCCCTGGGGGTCGGACTGCCGAGCGCGCTCGCCGCGCACGCCGCGAGCCGCAACTGACGGCGCTGGACTACAAGGCTTTCTCATGAACCTGTCGCTCGTTCACGATGCGAGCGAGCACCGCGAGCGAGCCACGCGACCGGCCCGCCTTCGCGCCGGAGGCGCTTCGGCGAGGTCTCGCCGGAGCTTTAGCGTAGGCGGAAGCGCGCCGGCGAAGCGGCGCGCGAGAGAGCGTGTCGGGGAGTCCGAGGGGCGAAGCCCCTCGGATAGACTAAGCCGATTTGCGAATTCTCCACATCACCCCGCATCTGCCGCCCGATCAGGCCGCGAACGCTTTGCTGCCCTGGCAGCTCGGGACATGGGCGCGAGAGGCAGGAGACGATGTCGAGTACCTGTCGCATCCACCGCGAGCCGGCGGGGTGACGCCGCTTCCGGGGCCGGTCGTCTGGGTGCCCCGCCGCTCGGACAGCTTCGTCGATCGGACGCTGCGCCTTGGCGCGATCGCGAACGTGCCGTTGATCTACCGGGCGCTCGAGCCCGTCCTCGACCGGGTCGACATCGTCCACGCACACAGCAACGGCCTGCTGTCGGAGCTTGGCGTGCTGCTGGCGCGGCGGCGCGGGAAGCCCGTCGTCCTGACGCTCTACGGGACCGAGATCTGGCACTATGGCCCGAAGCGACTCGGACCCGATCTGTTCACGCGCGCCTATCGCGCGGCGACGGCAGTGACGTTCTACAGCGAGCGGCTGCTCAGCCGCGCGCGCGAGCTGGGCCTGTCGCGCCGCGACCTCCACGCGGTCTACCCACCGGTCGGCGCGGCTTTTGCGTGGCGGGATGACCGGGCGGTGGCCGTCGCGCGCGAATCGCTCGGCTTGACGAACCGTCACGTGCTGCTCAACGTAAAGCGGCTGCACCCGCTGGCCGGCCAGCGTTTCGTCATCGAAGCCATGAACGAAGTCATCCGCACGCACCCCGATACGCGCCTGGTGATCTGCGGCACGGGTGCGCTGCTCGAAGAGCTGAAGGCGTGCGCGCGGGGGGCGGGGGTCGAACGGCACGTCACCTTCGCGGGTCTCGTGGACAACACGCTCATCGCTCAGGTACCTGTTCGGCGGCTGACCTGTTCGTGCTGCCGTCGATTCTGGAAGCGCTGCCGACCGTCGCGGTCGAGGCGCTCGCGTGCGGGACGCCCGTCATCTCGGCGGACAACCCGGGCGGGGTGGAGCTGAACGATCTCTTCGGCCGGGACGTCTCGCTGGTCCCGCGCGAGCAGCCTCTGCCGCTCGCTCGCGCAATCGTCGAGTTCCTCACACACAAACGGCGGACGTCCCCGTTGACCCGCGAAACACTCGAGCGCGAATTTCGTCCAGCCGCGGTGGCGGCGCGCTATCGCGCCATCTACGACGGCGTCACGGCCGGCACCCACGTATGAGCCGCGCCGTCGGACGCGCGGTCGCCGCGGCCTTGCTGGGCGCTCTGGCGGGAGCTGCCTGGCTCGTCGTGTTCTACGCGCGCGACCCCGTGCTTCGCCTCGATTTCGACGTCACCCCACCTCGGGCAGTGCTGGCCGGGGTCTATCCCGCCGAGTTCGATGCGTCGACGAGCCACTCGTTCGCCTGGACAGGCGAGGTCCTGACGCTGCGGCTTCCGGATCTCGATCGCAAGGTCGACTGGACGATGGATGTGCGCGTGCGAGGCGCGCGAAGCGACGGGCAGAATCCGTCGCTGTCGTTCTATGTGGATGGCGTGCTCGTGCTCACCCATGGGTCGGCGACGGACTACGAGCACGTCCGCGTCCCGGTCGCCGCACGGGCGACTCAACCGGGCGCCACGATTGCGATGCAGGTCTCGACGACGTTCGTGCCCGGCCCGTCCGATCCGCGTGCGCTCGGCGTGATGATCGATTCGATCGCCGTCGAGCCGGCCGGAATCGTGCTGCCTCCCCGCGACGGCGTTCTCGGGTGCCGTCCTTGCATCGGCGGTCATGGGGGCCGCGGTCGCGCTCCTGGAGGTGACCGCCGGGTCAGCGGTCGGTGCCGTCGTGATCATCAGCGCCGGTCTCGCTGCGCTGGCCTCGCGCGGAACGGCGCCGTTCACGAATTACCCGGAGGACATGGCCCGGTGCGCCATCTGGATCGGCATCGCAACGCTGACGGTGGCGTGGATCGTGCGGCTGGCTCGCCGGCAGCCCTATCGAAACACGGCGAAGTTCGCGATCGTGTTCTCGGCCTCGACGCTGCTCCTCCAGATGCTGATCCTGTTGCATCCCAACATGCCAATCGGTGACGCGCTGTTCCACGCGCATCGCTTCCAGGACGTGCTCGGCGGCCGTTTCTATTTCACGTCGACGGCGCCGGGCAACTACCTCTTTCCGTACGCGCCCGGACTCTACGTGCTGGCCTACCCGCTCGCGGGCATGGTTCGGCGCGGAGCGTCGGACATGACGCTGCTCCGTATTATCGTGTGCTCGGCCAACGCGGCGGCTGGACTGTTGCTCTATCCGATGGTCGTCGGTGCGCGCGGAGATCGCCTCGCCGGCGCGATGGCCGTGGCGCTCTATCAGCTCATCCCGCTTGGCTTCGGCGTCATCGCCACGGGGAACCTGACGAACGCCTTCGCTCAGTCGGTCTGCGTCGCTGTGCTCGCCGTGATCGCCGCGCCGTCGCTTCGCTTCGAACACCGGGGCGTCGTCGCGCTGCTCGCCGCGACACTCGCCGCGGCGTTTCTCTCGCACACGAGCGCCTTCGCGATCGCCCTGGTGGCCGCTTGCCTGATTGCGGGCGTTTTCAGATGGCGCGGCGGGCCGGCGATGCGGTCCCCCGCGGCAGCGGTGCTCGTGGCCACGATCGTCGCGACGATGCTGGCCGTGGTCGTGTACTACGCGCATTTCATGGAGACATACCGTACCGAGCTGGCGCGTATCGGCGCGGAAACCGCGACAGCCGCGCCGGACGCCGGCGGCCGCAGCATCGGCGCCAGGATTGCGTCGGTTCCGCGCTACCTGTACATCTACTTCGGCATCCCGGCGCTGGCGCTCTCCGCCTGGGGCGCGATCGCTCTCTGGCAGCGCGGCGCGCGCGACCGTCTGACGCTGGCGGTGGCCGGCTGGGTCACCGCGTGCGTCGGGTTCCTGCTGCTCGGCGTGCTGACGCCCGTGGATATGCGCCACTACCTCGCCGCGATCCCGGCGGTGGCCATCACGGGTGCACTCGGAGCGGGCACCGCCTGGACAGGGGGCCGCACGCCCCGAGTGATCGCGGCGGCCCTGCTCGCCTGGTCGGTCCTCAACACGATCCGGTTCTGGTGGAGTACTCTGGGATGATCGGAGTGATGGATTCACGCAGGGTCTGATATGGCTTTCATCGATCGAATCAGTCAGGACATTGCGGCGGCCATGCGCGCGAAGGAGCCGGTCAAGCTCGGAGCGCTGCGTATGGCCAAGGCCGCGTTGATGAACCGCGAGGTCCAGAAAGGCGGACCGCTGGACGACGGGGAGTCGCAGCAGGTGATCGTCTCGCTCATCAAGCAGCGGCGCGATTCGATCGAGCAGTTCCGCAAGGGCGGACGTGACGACCTCGCCGACAAGGAAGCCGCCGAGATCACGACCCTCGAGACCTACCTGCCGCCTCCCGTCGATGCGGCCGCGATCGAACGGACCGTGGACGAGGTGATCGCCGAGATCGGGGCGAGCGGGACGAAGGACCTCGGCCGCGTGATGAAAGCGCTGATGCCGAGGTTCGCGGGCCAGACTGTCGACGGTCGACAGGTGAACGAAATCGTGCGCCGAAAACTGGGCTGACGAATGCAAACTTTTTCGCCTGGCGGCCGTCTAATCATTTTGAAAGGCACGCACAAGCCTCTCATCCATCCTCCATCAGGCTCCTGCCGAAAGGCAGGGGCCTTTTTTTTCATACTTTGGCTGTCCCGGGTGTCCCAGCCGTCCCGGATCCGGGCACCGTGGTACGCTGCTCAGCTCATGCATTCGTTCCTGGCCTTCCTGGCGCGATGAACCTGCGGATGGCCCGGTCGGCGGGTCTCGTCAGCATCGCGACGCTGACGAGCCGGTTGCTGGGCGTCGCTCGCGAGACGGTGATGGCGCTGCTCTTCGGCGCCAGCGGCGGCCCCGCGATGGACGCGTTCAACGTCGCGTTTCGCATCCCCAATCTCGTACGCGATCTCTTTGCGGAAGGCGCGATGAGCGCGGCCTTCGTGCCGACGTTCACACGCCTGCTCGCGACGCGCGGCCGTGAGGCGGCGTGGCGTCTCGGCAACCTCGTCATCAACGCCCTGCTGGTCGTGACCGGCGTCCTCGTGATACTCGGCATTCTGTTCGCCGGGCCGATCACCAACGCGATCGCGTCTGGCGACGATTTCGTGGCCGTTCCAGGCAAGCTCGCGCTGACGACCCTGCTGACGCGCATCATGCTGCCCTTCCTGACGACCGTCGCCGTGGCGGTCGCGCTGATGGGCATGCTGAACGCGCTGCACCGGTTCTTCATTCCGGCCGTATCGCCGGCGATGTTCAACGTCGCGTCGATCTTTTCGGCGGTTGCGATCGTGCCGCTCATGCCGCTCGTCGGGCTGCCGCCGATCGCAGGTATTGCCTTCGGCGTGCTCCTCGGAGGGCTCGGGCAGATTGCGGTTCAGTGGCCGGCGCTCCGCGCCGAGGGATTTCGATACCGGCCGGTGCTCGATTTTCGCGATCCCGATCTGAGGCACATCCTTCGGCTGATGGGACCCGCGACCCTCGGCCTCGTCCGCCGTGCAGATCAACGTCTTCGTCAACACCTATCTGGCGACGACGCAGGAGCAGGGCGCGCTGTCCTGGCTGAACTACGCGTTCCGGCTGATGTATCTGCCGATCGGGCTGTTCGGCGTATCCATCGCGACCGCTGCCCTGCCCGACATCTCCCGCCACGTCGTCGCGGCCAACAAGGACGCCGTTCGTCGGACGATCTCGAGCGGCCTGCGGATGATGCTGATGCTGAACGTGCCCGCGACCATCGGGCTGATCGTGCTCGCGCGCCCGATCGTCGAGCTGCTGCTGGAGCGCGGGGCGTTCGTGCCGAGGGACACGGATGCGACGGCGGCGGCGCTGATGATGTACGCGCCGGGTCTGCTCGGGTACTCCGCGGTCAAGATCGCGTCGCCCAGCTTCTACTCGTTTGGTGACGCCCGCACACCGGTGACCGTGAGCGTCATCTCGGTGGGCCTCAACCTGGTTCTGAACCTGACGCTCGTCAGGGTCCTGGGCTACCGCGGCCTCGCGCTCGGCACGGCGGTGGCGGCCATCTTCAACGCGACGGCGCTGCTCTGGCTGCTCAGGCGGCGCCTCGACGGCCTCGAAGGCAACCGGATCCTCATCGCGTTCGTGAAGATCCTGTTCGCGTCGGTGCTGATGGGACTGGCCGCCTGGCAGTCCGCCGCGTGGCTGGATACGGCACTTCCCGGCACGATGTGGTATCTGAAAGCTGTGCGCGTCTTCAGCGCCATTGGCGCGGGCATCATCGTGCTGCTGGTTTCGGCGCGAGCCCTCGCCATCGCCGAGTTCACCGAAGCCCTCGACCGTGTCATCGGGCGGCTCCTTCGTCGCGGTTGACGTGTTCGCACGCCTGCACCCCACGGTCCTGCTGATGGCCAGCGCCCACATGATGGTCGACGGCTACGGCAACATCTACGCGCCGCTGCTGCCGCTCCTCATCCCGCAGCTGGACCTGTCGCTCGCAGCCGCCGGCACGCTGACGATGCTGTTTCAGATGGCGGCGTCCGTGGCGCAGGTCGGATTCGGCCGCCTCGCGGACCGGTGGCGTCCGCGCGTGCTGATCATGGCGGGACCGGTCGTGGCCGTGTCGGTGCTGAGCTTCGTCGGCGTCGCCTCGTCTCCGGCGATGCTGGCCGCGATCCTGATCGTCGGCGGGCTGGGCGCGGCGGCATTTCATCCGCCGGGCGCCGCGCTCGCCCATCGGTTGGGCGGGGATCATCCTGGGTTTGCGATGTCGGTCTACATCAGCGGGCGGAACGCTCGGCTTTTCGCTCGGCCCGCTGATGTTCGCGCCGTTCGCGCAGCGCTTCGGCCTCGGATGGACACCGCTGCTCGCGCTGCCGGGTCTGATGGTCGTCGCGTTCTTCCTGTCGCGCGTACCGGCGATGCCCGTGCACACGGCGTCGAGCGGCGGACTCCGATCGCTGCGGCCCTATGCACGGCCGCTCGCGCTGCTCTATCTCGTCATCGTGCTGCGCACGCTGACCGCGATCTCGTTCGCGACGTTCGTGCCGGTCATGCTGACGCGCCGAGGCCTTTCGGTCGGCCAGGCCGGCACGGCGGTGGCGATTTACCTCTTCTCGAGCGGTCTTGGCGGCTTTTTCGGTGGCCCGACCGCAGATCGGTTTGGCGCGAGGCGGGTCATCATCCTCTCGCTCGTTGTCGCGACCCCTTTCCTGTTTGCCGCGCCGCTGATGACGGGATGGTTGTTCGTGGTCGTGCTCTCGATCGGCGGGCTCTTCCTCCAGTCGACGCTGCCCGTCAATGTGACGTTCGGTCAATCGCTGGCGCCGGTGAGCGCCGCGACCGTGTCGTCATTGATGATGGGCTTCGCCTGGGGCACCGGCGGACTGAGCGTCCCGTTCGTGGGAATGATCGCGGATCGGATCGGCATCGAGCCCACGCTGACGGGCCTCGCGCTCGTCCCGCTGCGCGGCAGCGGCCTGCGCGCTGCCGCTCCCGGCGCGCGCGAACGCGCCCTCGCCAGTCAGGCCGGCGGATGTGGTCGTACCTGAAGCGGACGGCTGAAGACGGTATGGTACGATAGGCCCTGGACGCCGCGCGATGCCCCGCTACGCCTCGCCCTCCTCGATCACATACGGATTCGGCCCGGGGCCAATCACGTTCGGGATCAAATGGATCATCATCACGAACGTCGCGATGTTCGTGCTGACGTTCCTGTTCCCCATCATCATCTACTTCCTCGGCCTGATACCCGAAGACGTCGTCAGGCGCGGCTGGTTCTGGCAGCTCGGCACGTACCTGTTCCTGCACGGCGGTGCGATGCACATCCTCTTCAACATGCTGGGCATCTGGATGTTCGGCGTGGAGCTGGAGCGGATGTGGGGCACGAACTTTTTCCTCCGCTACTACTTCGTGACGGGCGTGGGCGGCGGCCTCACGATGCTGCTGTTCTCGCTGCTGCCGATTGGCGCCGCCGCGTACAGCGTCCCGACGATCGGCGCCTCGGGCGCGCTGTACGGGATCCTGATGGCCTACGCACTGTACTTTCCGAACCGGCCCGTCCTGTTCATGCTGCTGTTTCCCATCCCGGCGAAGATCCTGGTGATGATCTACGGGGGGCTCGCGCTGATGTCGACCTATCGCCCCAACCTCGGGGTGGCCGACGCCGCGCATCTTGGCGGGTTGGTCTTCGGCTACCTGTACCTGCGCGGCGGCCGGGGCGGCCTGATCGCCGACGTCAAGTACCGGTATCTGAAGTGGAAGATGAACCGGATGCGCCGCAAGTTCGACGTGTATTCAGGCGGTCGATCGGACTGGGACAGAAAAGTCCACTAATCTTATCCGAGGGGCGAAGCCCCTCGGCTAGATTAAGCTCCGGATGAACCCGCCGTCCACCTGCAGCGTCACGCCCGTGATATAGGAGGCGCGTTCGGACGCGAGAAACGCGACGGCCGCGCCGAATTCGTCCGGCGTGCCCATCCGCTTCATCGGAATTCGCTCTTCGGTCCGGCGTAACACCACGTCGGGTGGAATGCCCTCCCGCCTGGCGGTGGCCTCGGTCAATTCGGTCACCCGATCCGTTGCCGTGAATCCGGGCGCCACGGCGTTCACCAGAATGCCGTCGGCCGCGAGCTCGCTGGCGAGTGTTTTCGACAACCCCGTGACGGCCGCCCGCAGCGCGTTGGACAGGACCAGGCCGTCGATCGGCTGCTTCACGGAGACAGAGGTAATGTGAATCAGCCGGCCGCCGCCCCGCCGGCGCATGTGAGGGATCACCGCGCGCGAGAGCCGGACGACGCTCATCAGGAGCGAGTCGATCGCGGCGCGCCACTCGTCATCAGAAATGGCGTCGAACGGAGCGGACCTCGGTCCTCCCGTGTTCGTCACCAGCACGTCTATCCCGCCCAGCTCGGTCGCCGCCGAGGTGATGAGGCGATCGATGTCGTCTGCTTTCGACACGTCCGCGACGATCGGGATGATCCGGGATCCGGTTGCCTTCTGCAGCTCCGTGGCCGTGCGCCTCAGAGCGTCTGCGTCGCGGGCGCAGATGACAACGGATGCGCCCTCCATTGCGAGCGCTCGCGCGCTCGCCTTGCCGAGTCCCTTGCTCGCGGCGCAGACGATCGCGCACTTGCCCTTGAGCTCGAGATTCACGAGCGCGGGGTGTGGAAGTACGTGTCGGTGTGATCGAGCCAGTCCTGTCGGATCGGGCTGAACAAGTCGAGCTCGAACGTGTCGTCGAGCGCTTCCGCCTGGTGCGGGACCCACGAGGGAATGTGGAGGACCTCGCCTTCGCGGAGCGTGATCTCCTCGCCGCCGACGAGGAACTTCATCGCGCCCTGCAGCACGTACGTCATCTGTTCGCTCTCGTGAGAGTGCATCGGGACGAGCGCGCCCTTTTTGAGGTAAATCTGCGCGAGCATTTCACGCTCGCCCGTGACGATCTTCCGGGAGATCATCTCGGTCACTTTCTCGAGCGCGATCTCGTCCCATCGGTGCAGTCGAACGGTCTCGGTGCTCACAGCAGGAGTCCTCCTCGTGCCGAAAAGAGCCGCGATTATAGCACCCGCATCACGGACGGTCTGACGCTCGGCAGCGCCGGAGGCCGGCCGGCTGCGCCCGCAGGGGCGATGCTATAATGTCGTGTTCACCTTCGGCTCATATTTGCATTCTTGCGCCTGTATCGGAGCGGTTCCCTGGACCGCCTGAAAGGGACACTCGACGCATGAAGGGCACGGCCGTCACCAACGGCAGGAGCACCACCCAGGAGCGCGATCTGAAGAGCCCGGACACCACCGAGGGGCTGAGTCGTGAGGATCTCATCCGGGCCTATCGAACGATGGTGCTGTCGCGCCGGCTCGATGACAAGGAGATCCAGCTCAAGAACCAGAGCCTGATCTTTTTCCAGATCAGCGGTGCCGGCCACGAAGCGGTGCTCGTCGCCGCGGCCATGCACCTCAAGGCGGGACACGACTGGTTCTATCCGTACTACCGCGACCGCGCGCTGTGTCTCACGCTCGGCATGACGCCGCTCGAAATGCTGCTCAGTGCCGTCGGCAGCAAGGACGACCCGAACTCGGGCGGGCGTCAGATGCCGTCGCACTGGGGCCACAAACAGCTGAACATCGTCTCGCAGTCGAGTCCCACAGGCACGCAGTGCCTGCAATCGATTGGGTGCGCCGAGGCCGGACGACTCTACGAGAAGGTCACCGCGATCGAGGGACGGGAGTCGCGCTTCCGCAGCGACGAAGTCGTCTACGTTTCGATCGGGGAGGGGACGTCGAGCGAGGGCGAGTTCTGGGAATCGCTCAACTCCGCGTGCATCGGCCGGCTCCCGGTGGTCTATCTGGTGGAGGACAACGGGTACGCGATCTCGGTCCCGGTAGAAGTGCAGACGGCGGGCGGCGATCTGTCCAAGCTCGTCTCGTCGTTTCCGGGCCTCTTCGTCCAGAGCATCGACGGCACTGATTTTCTCGGCAGCTATCGCGCCCTGCGCGACGCCGTGGCATACGCCCGCGCGCGAAAGGGGCCCGCGTTCGTCCACGCCCGCGTGATCCGCCCCTACTCGCACTCGCTGTCCGACGACGAGAAGCTGTACAAGACGCCCGACGAGCGCGCCGCCGAAGCCAGGCGCGATCCGATCGTCAGGATGGCGGAGTTCCTGAAGAGCAACGGCCTCGCGACCGACGAGGCACTCGCCGCGCTCGCGAAGGACGTCGACCGCGAAGTGAACGAGGCGTCGGACGCCGCGGTGGCGTCACCCAAACCGGCGCCCGGTACCGCCACGCTGTACGTCTATTCGCCCGACGTCGATCCCACGTCCGACGCGTTTGCGACCCCGGCCACGCCCGAAGGCAAACCCGACACCATGGTGGCGGCGATCAATCGCACGCTGAAGGAAGAAATGGCGCGCGAGCCGCGGATCGTCGTCTTTGGCGAAGACGTCGCGGACTGCAGCCGGCCGTCCTCGCTCGAATCGGTCCCGGGCAAGGGCGGTGTCTTCAAGGTGACCCACGGCCTGCAGAAGGCCTTTGGCGCCGACCGCGTCTTCAACTCACCGCTCGCGGAAGCGAATATCATCGGCCGCGCGATCGGCATGGCGACGCGCGGGATCAAGCCGGTGGTCGAAATCCAGTTCTTCGACTACATCTGGCCCGCGATGATGCAGCTCCGCGACGAAATGTCGATGATGCGGTATCGATCGAACAACGAGTTCTCGTGCCCCGTGGTCGTGCGGACCGCGATTGGCGGCTATCTGCGGGGCGGCGCTCCGTACCACAGCCAGTCGGGCGAGAGCATCTTCGCGCACTGTCCCGGCCTTCGCGTCGTGTTCCCGTCGAACGCCCAGGACGCGGCAGGGCTGCTGCGGACGTCGATCCGCTGCGACGACCCGGTGCTCTTCCTCGAGCACAAACACCTGTACCGGCAGACCTACAACAAGGGCGAGTATCCGGGCGCGGATTACATGGTGCCGCTCGGGAAAGCCGCCGTCCGCCGTGAGGGCACGGACGTGACGGTCGTCACATGGGGCGCACTGGTGCAACGATCGCTGCTCGCAGCCCAGCAGGCGGAGAAAGACGGGATCAGCGTGAAGGTCATCGACCTTCGTACGATCGCGCCCTTCGACTGGGAGACGATTGCCACGGCCGTCAGGAGCACGAACCGCGTCATCATCGCCCACGAGGATCAGCTGACCTGCGGCTTCGGCGCCGAGCTGGCGGCTCGAATCGCCGACGAGCTCTTCGAAGAGCTCGACGCGCCGGTCCGCCGTGTCGCAGCCCTCGACGTCCCGGTCGCGTATTTTCCCGACCTCGAAGAAGCCATCCTGCCACAATCAGGAAACGTCCTGAAGGCGATTAGAGAAATCGCGCAATTCTGAATGCTGAAGCGGCAAGCCCGGCCCTGCTTCAGACTTGCTTCACTCTCAGTTGTCTTCTCCCTTCTCTCTTCTTCTAACTTCACTTCAGCATTCACAATTCAGAACTCAGAATTACTACGCTCCATCTCGTCGCTCCCCAGCCACATTGCGGGCCGATTCACCGAAGTGACGGCGTGCCAGCAAGGGCGCGACGGAACCTGGTTCATCTTCGACCGGCGCGCGCACGCGGTCTTCAGCGTTCCTCCATCGGCTGAAGAGCCGCGCGAGCTCGTCCAGGTCGGCACGGAACCGGGGCGGATTCTTCGGCCGAACGCGTTCGATCTCGCCGCTGACGACACCTTCGTCGTGGCCGATGCGCCGTTCGGCCGCGGACGGGTTCAGGTCTTCTTCTCCACGGGCGCGAGTATCGGCGGGTTCACTCTCCCCGGCCGCGATATCCCCCTCATCGTTCTCGACACACTGGTCATCAGCGGCGTCGGAACGCTCGTGTATACCGGTCGGTCGGTGCTGCTCAGCCAACCCGGCAGCGGCGCGCTCGTGACGGAGTACGGGCTGGACGGCAAGGCCATCCGGAGCTTCGGCGAGCTCCGCCCGACGGGGCACGAGCCGGATCGCGATCTGCAGCTGGCGCTCAACGCGGGTCTCGTCGTGCTGAATCCCGAGGGCGGCTTCTATTTCGTGTTCGTCGCGGGCGTTCCCATGTTCCGCAAGTACGACACCACCGGCAAGCTCGTGTTCGAGCGCCACATCGAAGGCGTGGAGATGGACGCTTACATGAAGGTCAGGCCGACGACGTGGCCGCGCCGGAAGACCGAGGATGGCGAAATCCCTGTCGTGCGGCCGGCGATTCGCGCCGCGGCCGCGGACGCGAGCGGCAGTCTCTGGCTCTCTCTGGACGCCCCCTATACCTACGTCTACGATCGCCGCGGCGACAAGCGCCGCGTCGTCCAGTTCCGCGCGGCGGGCCTCATGTCGCCAACGAGTCTGTCGTTCACCAGCAACGGGCGGATCGTCGTGTCGCCCGGGTGTTACGTCTTCGCGCCTACCTGAGCGTACCCAGCGGCCCGAGGTCCAGGTTCAGATCCTCCGGCGACAGATCGAACTGAGCGCCGATCTCCTTGATCGTCTCGTCAAGACGCATCAGGGCCTGCCCGAGAGCTTCGATCTCGTCAGGGGTGAGGGTGCCGGCATCCATGCGCCTGATCGCCTGACGCTCGAGCAGCTGCCGGATGAAATCCACGAGCGTCAACACCAGCTTCGCCACCGATCGACGCGCGTCCTCGGGGTTCGCATTCCAGCGCGGCGGGTGGTGCCGGCGCGCCATGCGCGCGAGCTCCCCGCGCAACGACTCGATCTCGCGCACCTCGATGGCAGCCGTCCGCCGGCGGCGCGCGGGGGCTCGCCGTCTTGCCGGTGCCCGGCGTCGGCTCGACGTGACGGGTGATCGACGTCGTTTCATGGGATCTCGAGCGTCAGGCTGACGCAATCTGGCCGGGATCGAAGAGATCCGGCACGAACGCAAACGGCGGCCACGGACCCGAAACGGTCACGGCACTCTCCGGATCGAGCTCCTGGACGATTGTCCTGAGGAGCGTGCGGTACCGCGCCACCTGGTGCCTCACCACCAGGTGATGAAGCGTGGCGACTATCCTGCCGGCGCCCTTGTCAATACGCTCGTCCTCTACGAGCACGTGTAGGCCTTTCCGCAGGATTCGAGCCGCGTGTGGCAGCGCCTCTGCGCCCTTCGCGCGGAGGTAAGCCGTCCCCGATGCTGATCGATTCGATCGAACTGCCGGACGGGAGCGATCTGCGCCGAGAATCCGGACCGTCATCTGCACTTTGCCGCTGACCTGCTTCAGCGATCGTCGAAGCACAATACGCCGCAGCCGCAGCACGCGCCTCAGCTCATCCTCTTCGACGAGCGTGCCAAATCTGACGGGCAGGACGGAAGACGATGAGCGCGAGAGGCGGACGACGAGATCGTGTTGACGCCGGAGCGCCCGCTCCGACACGCGCGGCGCTTGCGTCATTCGTTCGACGGCGGCGCATATTCCGCTCGCCTGAAGAAACTCGAGCCGACGACCTCGCGCGCGCGGCCTCCGCCCGACGCCGCCCAGAAGTGCGTAGACGTAGACCGTCGACACCGTTCACTCGCGCGACATGACGCGATCGGCCGCGCATAGCAGCGCCGACAGCCGCAGGTACACGAGATCGACGTTCGCCAGCGCGAGAATCACGTCGGCGTTCAGCACGACGCCCTTGTTGAGCAGGCTGTCGATCACGTCGAGCAGCGAGGCATCGGATTGATCGATGATGCGCGCGACACTTCGCGCCGTGGCGCGCGGCATCGGCCCACGAAGCGGCGGCGGCGGGCGCCTGGGCGTGGGCGGCGGCGGCGTCTTCGGGACTGTGCTGTGCCGGGACCGGCGACGCCTCACCCGCGCGCTCCGGCGTTCTGCACGAAGTTGTAGGCGGGCCAGGGCCCGGTCAACGTCAGGTCGGCGCCGGCGGCGCGGCACTCGATCGCCGCGCGGCGGGCGGCCTGTCGAAACCTGGTTGTGCGGGTCGAGGGAACGAGAAACGCGGCATCCAGCAGCGGCCGCACGACCGCGCCAGCCGGCGCGTCACGCCGGCCGGCCAATCGGGCCAGCCGCGAGAGCGTCTCGAACGCTCCTTCCGCGGCGCGGGCGGCTCTCTCGACGGCCTCACGCGCCTCGTCGCGCGCCTGTTTCCTGGCCTCGAGAAACGCAGCGCCACTGCCGGTCTTGCGGGCGGTCGAATTCCGGCTCGTCCCCCGGGGCGCCGCAGTACCCGCCGCCCGGGTGATGCGAACGCCCCACTCGTCGCACCCGCGTATCCGTTTCAGGATCGCACGCAGCTCCCGGCTCCGTGCACGTAAGTCCGCCTGCGCGCGCTCACGGCTGGAGAACATCGTGAACAACGTCATCGGGACGACAACGGATCCGTTCGCGCGCGCGAAATGCTCGACAACCGATTCGTGCGCCACCGCAACATCGGCGACCCACGCCAGGTCCTGCAGCCGCTCGTCGAGCCGATCCGGACCGTAGAGATTCAGCGGCACCTCCCCGGCGACGCTCCACAGCGTCTTGGAGATCTCGAGCAGCTCGGGCGCCGCGGCACCAGCCAGGCCGCGCGGGACCCGGCTCATGGCCGGCCGCCGGTCACGCTCGACGAGGCAGTAGATATACGTCGCTGTGTCAGCCATGCGGTCCGGGGGTCGATGATATCGCAGGTCCCTCGGCGGGTCGTGGTCACCGCCACTCCCGATACCAACGCTCGAGCCGAACGCGACCCGACGGAGGCGGCACCTGCACCGGCGCGAGCACGACTCGCCTCCTTCGCGTATCGTCCCCGAGGAGCTGCTGCGTTGCGGCGATCTCACGCCGCTCCTGTGCGGACATTCTCCTGCATCGCGCGCACTCGCCGCGGCCAACGGCATCGATCACGATCGCCGTCACGTGCATCCTCAGCCGCCGGAGGCTCGCCAGCAGGCGTTTCGTTTCGAGCCGCGGCAGTTGCGCCGCCCGGCTCACGACGACGAACTGCGCGCGCGCGGGATCTCGCAGCAGGGCCTGCAGGCGACCGAGCGATCTCGCGAGCTGCAGCAGCTCCGCCCCGAGCGTGCCCACGCCGGCAACGGCGCCGTACTTGAGCACGATGGTCATCAGCGTTCGTGTCCACTCGTGGACGAGCGCGGGCGTCTCGAGCAGCCGCAGCGCGTGGCCGGTCGGCGCGGTATCCATGATGACCAGGTCGAACCGGCGAACGGGATCGTCGACTACGGCATCGGTCACGTCGAGAATCGCGACCAGCTCGTCCAGCCCGGGCGGCGACAGCTCGATCAGATCGCGCATGACCCGCCGATCGTGCGCGGTATCGATCCCCGAGCCACCCAGCCGCTCGAACACCTCGTCCATCGCAGCGGCGTGCCGGGTCCGAAGCCGTTCCAGCCCGGCTGCCGCATCCATCTCGCGAACGTCGAGATTCCGCGGACCTCCGGGAATCCTGCGGGGCACATCGGACAGCGCCGTCCCGAGCGCGTCAGCGAGCGAATGCGCGGGATCGACGGAGATGAGCAGAATCCGCCGGTCGCGCAATCGGCCGGCCGTGTGGAGCGCGAAGGCTGCCGCACAGGTCGTCTTGCCGACGCCGCCCTTCCCGCCAAACATCAGGAGACGCGCATCGCGCGCGGCGGCATCCAGCGCATCCGTGTGTGCTGACCCGGTCGCGCGCGACGGTCTTGCCGTCGTTCCTCGGGCGCTGCCTCGCAGACGCGCGATCCCCGTCACGACCCTGTCGATGTCCCTCGCGATTCCCGTCAAGGCGGCCACGCCGACGGCTTCCCGCTCCCGCTCCGCCACGAGGCTCAGGCGCGCCCGCCGGCGTCGCAAAGCGCTCACGAGCGCGGCGATCGCGCGATGCTCGTACGTCCGTCTTGCGCGGCACCACGCGCAGGCGCGCTCGGGCGGGGGTGTCACACGGTTGACGATCACTCTCGCCACGCCAATGCCCCGCGCCGCCAGCGCCGCCACGGCATCGAGCGTCTCGGCGCTCGACATGGGCTCGGGCAGCGTCACGAGCGACACCTGGGTCCTCGAAGGGTCCGCAAGCATCTCCGTGAGTCCACGGGCGTCCCGGTCGAGCTCGTCGATTAATCGATCGGCGGCATCGGGCCGCCACGCGCCGCCGAGCGTCTCGACGATGACGCGGTGTTTCGCCTGCATGCGATCGAAGGCACGCGCGACGCCCGCAAGCGTGTCCGGCAAAGACAGCATGCGGAGCGTATGACCGGTCGGCGCGGTGTCCACGATGATGGTGTCGTAGCGGACAGACCGTGCGAGCCGTGCGATTTCGAGCAGCGCGGTGATCTCGTCGATCCCGGGCAGCGACAATCTCAACAGCCGCTTCACGTCGTCGGCATCCAGCCACGTTCCGCGGAGCGCGATCGTTTGGAGCACTCCTCGTCGGCTGCGGAGCCAGCGGGTCATCGTGCGGCTGGCGTCGATCTCGGCCGCGTCAAGTCCAGGGATGCGGATGCGTCGCGGTGTTCCGCTGAGGCGGGCGCCGAGCGCGTCCCCCAGCGACGGGGCGGGATCGGTGGAAATAACGAGGGTCCGTTGCCCTGAAGAGGCCGCTGCGAGGGCCATCGCCGCAGCGCAGGTGGTCTTGCCGACTCCGCCCTTTCCGCCAACGAGATGCAGACGCGGCGCGCTAGCGATGCTCGTCGCCTTCGACCGTCGCTTCGATGCCCGCAACTTTGTAGTCGGCCGGCGAGAGGGCCTGGTCCGGGCCGAGGCGCTGCTCGCGAATCTCGCGGAGCCTTGCGAGGATCTCTGACTCGAGCGCATCGAACTCGGCCTGGCTCAACTCGCCGAGCTCCAGGCGCATCTGGGCGGCCAGCAGCTGTTCACGAAGAGCGGTGTCGTCGTTCAGCTCCGTGTCGACCGCGGCGGCAACCTTGTCGAGCACGAACCGCAGTCCGCCGATCAGGAGAGAGTCGAGGATGAACAATTCAGGATTTCTTCATTGCGCGCGTTCGAGCTTCAGGCGGATGTTGACAAAGTTGTACGGCGGCCACGGACCCGTGTACTTGAACGTGAGCTTGTCGTACCGCATGCCGATGTCCTTCACGCGCGCGTCGAAGGCGTGCTCCTGATCCCGGGAGACCAGGAACGCGGCGTTCATGATCATGCGATCGCCGATCGGCTTGTTCGAGCGTGACGCCACCGAGACGTCGCGGAGCAGCCTGAAAGATCTCGGTGACGTAGCGCTCGGATCTCGCCTGGAGCGCCGCGTCGATCATGCGTCCGTACTGCATGCGCGCGAAGTAGGTCGAGCCCTTCTGCGACGAGATCTCCCCCTTCAGGCGGCGGATGTCCTCTTCGTCCTCTTCGATCTCGCGGATGATCTGGTCGCGATCCCAGAGGACCTTCAGGCCGAATTCCACCTTCTCCTGCATCTTGCTCAGCACGTCGGTGAACGCGTCATACGCCGAGCGCAGCAGCTCCATGATGTCGTCGTCGGTCTTGAAGACGGTACCGAACGACATCGGGATGACGGTGTAGTGCTGCATCACCGTCTCGTTGACGCGCTGGTGCGCCGAGGACGTTGTCGCGGGTCGGATCCTGCACCACCATCGGCGTGTTCGACACGACGGCGGCGATATCCTGGAAGTGAACGGTGTGGACTTCGGCGGGTTCGGAGCCGATGCCCATCGGCCCGAACGTCAGCGGCTTTTCAGACCTGATGATGCAGTAGACGTACTTGCCCTCATTCGCGTCCTCGGACGAATGAGCAGCGGCGGGTCGCGCCGGCCTCGGCGTCGGCATGCGGACACGCTCGAGCCGGCTGCGGCGTGGGCCGGCCGGTGTCGAGCGCGACAGCCGCTCGCGCGACACGAGGGTGGCCGATCGGGCTCGCCCGCCGCGGCCGGATGTCCGGCTGTTTGCTGCCTTCCTGCGCTTCGCCATCGCCTCTACGACCGTTTCGCCTTGCCTGAGGCTTTCGCCGGTTTCCGCACGGTGGTCTGGTCCGGCCGCCTGGCGGCCAGCACACGCTGAATCTCGGCCACCAGCGCGTCGGGCAGGCACGGCTTCGTGACGAACGCGTCACACCCGGCCTCCCGCGCGCCCTCGGCATGTCCCGACAGCGCGTGACCCGTCAGCGCGACGATCGGAATGTGCTTCGTCTTGTCATCACTCTTCAGACGACGCGTCGCTTCCCAGCCGTCCATCTTCGGCAGCGCGAGATCCATCAGGATTATGTCAGGCAGAAGCTCCCGCGTCTTCTCCAGCGCCTCGAGGCCATTGGCGGCTTCGGCGACGCGAAAGCCGGAGAACTGGAGATACGCGGCGTACATCTCCCGGGCGTCCTGGTAATCCTCCACCACCAGCACGAGCGGATCGTATTGCTGTTCCATAAATTCGATCAACGTCGCCGGACCCGAGCCGGCAGCCGCAGCGTAAACGTCGAGCCCTTGCCAACGACGCTCTCGAGCTCGATCGACCCGCTCAGCATCTGCGCCAGACGCCGGCAGATCGACAACCCGAGCCCCGTGCCTCCGTACCCGCGCGCCGGGGAGTTGTCGAGCTGACGGAAATCCTCGAACACCTGGACGCGGGCGTCTTCCGGAATCCCGACCCCGGTGTCCTTGACCGCGACCGAGACGGTGCGACCCCGGGCGTCGTAGGTGGCGCTCATGGTGACGGAACCTGTCGGCGTGAACTTCAACGCGTTGCTCAACAGGTTCAGGAGAATCTGCTTGACCTTCTGACGATCGCTCTTGATCGCCGGCATCGAGCCCTTCATCCGCGACGTCACGGTCAGGTTCGATCGGCGGATGATCGTCTCCAGCTCCGACATGACCTCCTTCACCAGGTCCGGAATCCGGAACGTGGTGACGTTGAGCGGCATGCGGCCGGCTTCGATTCGCGTGATGTCCAGGATGTCGTTGATGAGCGCCAGCAGATGCTGGGAGTTCGAATCGATCCGCGTGAGGCTCTTGCGCTGCGCGTCGGTGACGGGGCCCGTCACGCCGTTCAGCAGCATGTGCGTGTAGCCCAGGATCGCGTTCAGCGGCGTCCGGAACTCGTGCGACATGTTCGCGAGGAACTGCGACTTGAGCGCGGACGCCTGCTCCAGCGCGATGTGCTGACGCCTGAGCAGCTCGTTCTGCTGCGCCAGCTCCGCGGTCGCTTCCTGCACCTTGCGCTCGAGCTCAGCCGATGCTTCCTTGAGCCGCTCGAACAGCCGGCCCTTCTCGATCGCCTCCGTCAGATCGTGCAGGATCGTCACGACCCAGACGAGCTCTCCCTGCTCGGACAGAATGGTCCCCGCAACCCCTTCCACCGGCAGGGGGCGGCCGCTGAAGGGATCGGCGAGCTGAATCTCGCCGCTGTACCGCTGCTCGCCCGTTCTCGTGAGCACGTTGGACACGAACGAGGTGAGGTTCGCGCCGTTGGCCCGCACGTTTCGCTGCACGGCCTCCGCGGCGCTCGACGGCACGTTGAAAATACGTTCCGCCGGTTCGTTCATCAGCACGATGTCGCCTTCGGGATCCGTCACGAGGATCGGGTCCGCGACCGAGTCGATGATCAAATCGAGACGATGCCGCTCGTCCCGCACCTCCGCCTGCGCGATACGGAACGTTCGATAGCTTTCCTCGATCTCCTCCCGCGCGCGCGCGAGGTCCGTGATGTTCCGCAGGATCGAGACGACGCACGTGCCCTGACGCTCGTCCTTTGCGCGCGAGCTGAGTAGCTCGAAGAGCAGGTCGGATCCCTCGAGCGGATCGACCAGCAGCAGCTCGCGCCGGGAGAGGTCGGTTCGGGTGACCGCGCCCGTCGACAACGCCGCGGAAAACAGCATGTTGTTGAGCGCCACCGCCCGCCGCCAGCCCTCGCTCGCATCCTCGGGCGCGGCAAACAGCTTCTCGGCGTGCGTATTGGCGATGATCAGCTTGCCCTCGGTGTCGGTCAGCAGAATCGGATCGGTGACGGCGTTGATGATGCTGTACAGGAGCATCCGCTCCTGTCCGGCCCGCGTCTGCGCCAGCGGGTGGCCGGTGAGCAGGCGCGCCGCCTGTTTCGACATCTGGCGGGCGCACCAGACGACGTCCGGGTGCACGTCTGGCGCTGATGAATCGACCAGCACCAACCCGTACGTAATGCCGTCATCGTCGGCTCGAAGCGGAACGGCGTGAAAACCGGCGACGTCCATCGGCGACGTGAACGCGTGCGACGAATCGAAATACGTGGGGGTCGTCCGCTCCATCGCGCGAATGAGCGGATGATCGAGATCGTTGCGTCTGATGGCGAAGTCGACGGTGGCCGTCGCGCCCAGGCCACGCTCGGCGATGAGGAGGAGTTCCTGGTTGGCGGGCTCGACGACAACGACAAGGCCCTGGCGCACACCCGCATGGGCCGCCAGCCAGTCAAGACCGTGGCGGGCCGATGCTTCGAGGTCGGCGCTGGCGAGCAGGAGCTCGAGGAGGATGAGCTTCGCTTCCAGCTCGACCCCGGGCGGCTGAGCGGCCGGAGCCATCGACCTGTACACCGCTCAGGCCCTCAGCCTTCCACCCTGCGGCGCCGCGGTGCGGCGCGCCTGACCTTCGTGGAGTCGCGAGCCGCGAGCTCGGCGCGCCTGACCTTCGTGGAATCGCGAGCCGCGAGCTCGGCGCGCAAGGCGGCGTTCTCCGCCATGACGTTCTGCGCGAGCTCGGCTTGCGGACGCGAGACGGGCGCGACCTGGCCGACCGCCTCCGAGTATTTCAGATAGGTGTCGATTGAAGCGACCACGACCCGTGCTTCAACCGTGATCAGGTCAATCCCTACGAGGGATACCCGCACCCACGCGTCGATGACGATCCCCTTGTCCAGAACCCGATCGAGAACGTCAATGAGACTGGTTCCACCTGCGGCCCGTTCTACAGCCATTCGCAGCTCCTGATGGCTTCGAGTCCTCCCGCCACCCCATCCTCGGCGGCGGGACTATTAGGGCCCTTATCGGCGCGCCTTCGACGGTCGCACCGCCGAGGCCGACGAGAGGGCTTCGACTTTGCGCTCGAGCTCCCGGATCTGCGAGCGCAGTTCATCGTGCTCGGGAACGGATCGCCGTCCGCGTCCGCCGCGGCCGGGCGACAGATCCCGGTCGTACCTCCACCAGTCCAGACCGATCTCCTGCGCCTTGTCGAGCGAGCAGATCAGCAGCCGAATCCGAATCGTGAGCAGTTCAACTTCCGCCAGCGAGACTTTGATGTCGCCCGCGACCACGAGACCCTTGTCGAGCACGCGGTCGAGCACGTCGACAAGCCCGGAGGCGCGATGATGAGAAGGAAGCTCGAGTGCCATGCGCGAGCGACTATAACCCACGCCCGGAGGAGGGGCAATTGCCGACTCCCCCGCACAAGGGTCCCGTCACTTGCGAACCGCCGGAGGTTCCGAAATCGCCTCGACGAGCGCGCCCGTGCGCTGATCGCGGTTCGCGCGTGTCGCCACGTCAGCTTGCGCGATGATGCCCACCAGGTTGCCCTTCTGGTCGACGATCGGCATGCGTCGCACCTGACGCTCTGCCATCATCGAGACGACACGATCCAGTTCCTCGTCAGCGCCGCAACTCCAGGGATTGGCCGTCATCGCATCGCGAACCGTTGCGTTCTCCACCGAGCGGTCGCCCGCCACGACTTTTACGACCAGGTCGCGATCGGTCACGATCCCCACCAGCCGTCGATCGAGGTTCGATTCCACGACCGGGAGGGACCCGATATCGTGCTGTCTCATCAGATCTGCAGCCCGGGTGACCGGGTCGCCCGGCTCGCAGCAGATCGGCTCGCGCGTCATGATTTCGCTGCATGTAGGCATACGTACCCTTCCTCCGTCGCAGAGTCGGCCCGGACCGTAGTGCAAAGTCGTGGCCAGCCGGACCTCACCGAAAGCTGGGCAATGGCGGCAGGCCAAGCTCTTCAGGTGAATTGAGGCAATGCAGACGGTGACTCGGGATGCTTCAGAAGGGGTTCAGACGGTTCACGGGTTCAAGGCCTGCAAGGCCCGTTCGAACGCCAGATCGCGCGACCTGATTCGCAGCTCTTCTGCCAGCAGCGCGCCCAGGCTCTGGTCTTCCAGCGACACAATCCGGGATGCGCTCGAATGGCCCTGGACCGAGACGGCGGTTTCTACGCACCCACGATTGCCGGCCAGGCACAGCGCGAGTTCCTCGCCGCCGCCGCCCAGACGAATCTCCTCGAGGGGAATGTCAGGCGCACGCGCGCGGATCTCCACCTGGAGCGTCTGCTTGAACTGAACCGACGAGGTCAGCCATGCCGCGAAGAGCCCGGCGGCCCGGCGGTCGCCTGCAGTCATGCGCAGATACGTGAATCCCGGCGCCGCCGCCCGCACGTCGGCAATGTCGAAGAAGTGGGTCATCAACGCGCGCCACTGCGTAATGCGCGTCCAGCGGAGATCGCTGAACGCGCTGCGATCGAAAAGCCCGAGTGCGCGTTTCCAGATCGCCCCCGGCTCGGCCTCGTCCAGGACGACGCGGTCGGCGAGGTCGGTGAGACCGTCGAGCGTGTCCGGTTGACCGCCGCGCCACCAGACGAGCGTGGGCAGGCTCGAGATGCGAAGCGCCGCGACGGCGTTGTTGATGAAGCGCGGCTTGAGGCCCGACAGCGCGATCGCGTTGCCCTGCACTCGGGGCGGGGGCGCGGAGTTGTCGCCGGGAGAGATCAGGATTGCGCGGACGGCGCCGCATTCACCGAGCTGCTGAAGGGAGTCCGTGGCTTCGATCAGCCGATCGTCAGGCCCGACTGCGACGACGGTGGCCGTCCGCGAGCGCGTCGCCGGCGCCTGACCTGCCAGGTTCTGTCCGCGGGCCAGCGCGGCCACGACCTCGTCGAAAGGAACCGTCGCGCCGGATGGAAGCAATGTGGTTTCGCTCACAGCGTCCTCCAGTGCCGCCCGGCGCGAGCCATGAGCTGAGCGGCTTCCGCGGGTCCCCACTCGCCGGCTTCGTAAACAGGAATGTCGCCCGGCTGGGCCTGCCACGCGTCGAGGACGGGCGCAATCAGCTCCCACGCCGATTCGACGAAATCGTGACGGGCAAAGAGCGTGGTATCGCCGAGCATCGCATCCAGGAGGAGGGTCTCGTAGGCTTCGGGGATACCGCCGCCGAACGCCGAGCTGTAGCGGAAGTTCATCATCACCGGTGAAAGCTGCATCCGTGTCGACGGGACCTTCGCCTCGAACCGCACCGAAATCCCTTCGTCCGGCTGAACGTTGATGACGAGCAGGTTTGGCGCGACAGCGGATGGGCCCAGCCGCCGGAAGATCTCGAGCGGCGGACGGCGGAACTGAATCGCGATCTCGGTGGTGCGCTTCGGCAGCCGCTTTCCGGTCCGGATGTAGAACGGCACCCCGGCCCACCGCCAGTTGTCGAGCAGCAGCCTCAACGCCACGAATGTTTCCGTCGTCGATCCGCTCGCGACGCCCGGCTCGCTGCGGTACGCGACCACCTCGGAGCCGTCGACCCAGCCGTCACCGTACTGCGCGCGGACGACGCCGAAATCCGATGGCTCTCGCGCAGCGTCCACGAGGGGCGGGATGGACAGCAACGCGTCCATCTTTCGATCGCGCACGCTGTCGGCGCTGAACGCGATGGGCGGCTCCATGGCCACGAGCGTCAGGAGCTGCAGGAGGTGGTTCTGCACCATGTCGCGCAGCGCGCCGGCGCCCTCGTAGTAGGCGGCGCGCCGCTCGACGCCGACAGTTTCGGCGGCGGTGATCTGCACGTGATCGATGTACCGTCGGTTCCAGATCGGCTCGAACATTCCGTTGGCGAACCGGAACACGAGCAGGTTCTGAACGGTCTCCTTGCCGAGGTAGTGGTCGATGCGGAAAACCTGGCCCTCGCTGAAGTATTTGTGGAGAAGCTGATTCAGCGCGCGCGCGGTCTCGAGGTCGGTCCCGAAGGGCTTCTCGACGATGATACGCCGCCAGCCGTTTGCCGGCGGGGTCGCGATGCCCGACGCGCCCAGCTGCTCGATCACCGTGGCGTACACCGCGGGCGGGATTGCCAGATACGCAAGGACGCCCTCGGCGCCAACCTCCGTCAGCCGTTGCCCGAGCCGCTGGTATAACGCCGCATCAGTGAGCTCGCCGGCCACGTAGTACATGCGGCTCGCGAGCGATCGGGCGATGTCGTTATCCGCGGCGCCCTCGTCCTCATTCACGAACTCGCGCAGGCTCTCGCGAAACTGCTGACGGAATGCCTCGTCGTCGAACGTACTGCGTCCGACGCCGATGACCGCGAATCGCGCGGGCAGGCGATGTCCGCGCGAGAGGTGGTAGAGAGCCGGCAGCAGCTTCCGGCGCGTCAGATCGCCCGATGCGCCGAAGATGACGATCGTCGTGGGGCCCGGGGTCGGTTCGATGCGCAGGCCGTCGTGGAGCGGGTTCACAATAATCTTGAATTAGGAATGATGAATGCTGAATTGCAGTTGGAACTCAGTGAGCTAACATCTTCCTCCTTCTGAACTTCAAAATTCAATTCAGAATTCACAAGTCAGCATTCCGAATTACTTCCTGTTTCCCAGATACGTCGCGATGGCGTCGAGCTGCTCGGGCGTGAGGCGTTTGCCGAATGGGGGCATCTTCGCATCCGGGTTGACCGAGTCGGGATCGGTGATCCAGGCGCGCAGCGTCGCGGCGTCGTGTTTCGCGCCGACGGCCGAGAGATCGGGACCTTCCTTGCCTCCGTCGCCGTCGATCACATGGCAACGCACGCAGTGGCGCGCGAAGACGGCGGCGGCCGCCTCGATCTGCGGCGGGTAGCCCGGATACGGCTCCCGGGAGATGCGGCGGACGTAGGCAACCATCGCGGCCGCTTCGTACTCGTTGACAACCGAGGGCGGTTCCCGGAGACCGAGCGCAATCATCTCCGGATCGATGATGTGGCCGCCGAGCCATTCGACGCCGCGCGCGGTGGCGATCGTTTCGAGCGGGTCGGCCATCCCGGTGTCGGCATGACACGTCGCGCATTTCGCGGACGCGACGAACGAACGGCCGCCAATCTCCCGAAGCGTCCAGCCGGCGCCGGCCGCGGACACCGGCCGATCCCGCCACCCGAGCGTGGTCAGCACGATGACGCCCGCCAGCCCCGCGGCGACTGCGGCCATGATGATCGGACGCCGCCGCGGGTCGCGTTCGGGGCCGCGGTCGATCCACGGCAGCAGCGCAAGGAACGCCGCGGCGAGCCCGGGCACGACCATCGCGCCGACGACTTCCCACTCGCCCGGGAAATACTTCAGCAGCTGGAAGAGCCCGAGAAAATACCACTCGGGACGCGGAATGTAGCTCGCGTCGGTGGGATCCGCCGGCGCTTCGAGTGCGGGCATGCCCCGCCACGCCATCGCCAGCACCGCGATCAGGACGATCGACACGACGACGACGTCCCGCGCGGCCTGGTAGGGATAGAAGCGGAACGGACGGGCCGGAGCGCGGCCGGATCGGCCCCGAACTTCCCTGCCGGCGCATCAGCACGAGGTGGCCCACGACGAGCAGCATCAGCAGCGCCGGCAGAAAGATGACGTGCGCGGAATACCAGCGCGTCAGCGTCAGCGCGCCGATCGTCGCGCCGCCGCGGAGCAACGCGGCAACCGCGTCGCCGGCCAACGGCGTCAGCGCCGAGATGTTGATGGTGACGACCGTCGCCCAGTAGGCGCGTTGATCCCACGGCAACAGGTATCCGGTCAGCGCAAAGGCGAGGACGAGGCCGAGCAAGCGCCAGGCCCGAGAGCCAGGTGACTTCGCGCGGCGGCTTGTACGACCCGAGCGCGATCACCCGCAGCATGTGGAGCACGAGAAAGACCACGAGGAAGCTCGCGCCGAAATGATGCAGACCGCGAACGAGCCGCCCCGACGTCATGCTGCTGATGAAGCGGACGCTGTCGTAGGCGTGATCGGGCGTCGGCGCGTAGTAGAGCGTCAGAAACGCGCCCGTCAGCAACTGCACCGAGATCAGCGCCAGGAGCACGCTGCCGAGCGTGAAGAGCCAGCCGGTGCCCGGCGGAATCTCCTCGTCCAGAAGCGCGTGGCGCGCGACGCGGTACCCCGTGCGCGAGTCCAGCCAGGCCAGCAGTCGAGCGCTCAGATCGGACGTGCGCTCACACCCGCACCAGTACCGTTTCACCCTTGTCGTCCACGCGGGCGTCGAGACGCTCGAGCGGGCGCGGCGGCGGTCCGCTGATGACGCGTCCGCCGGCGTCGTACACGCCGCCGTGGCACGGGCAATGGAATCGCTTCTCTTTGGACTCCCAGACGCACCTGGCAGCCGAGGTGCGTGCACGTCGCGGAAAACGCTCGCACCTCACGCGCGCCGTCCCACACGAGAAACACCGTTTCACGCGCGCGGGCGCGGTACCAGCCGTCGGCGCGCGGGACCGCGAGGACTCGCGGGACGGGTACGTCGGGCGTGAGGTCGCCGACGGTCGCGGCACGAATCCAGCGCTCCCGGCCCTTGGCCGACCCGATCGCCGGGCGGACGGCAAAGGCGGCCAGCAGCGTCGACAACGCGCCGCCAATCAGCGCGACGGCGCCATTGACGAACATCGCGAGCGTGCGGCGGCGGCTGGTGTCAGGAGGCGGATCGGCAGGAATCGACATGGTCTCCGAGAGCGCCTTGCGAACCTGGGGCCATCGGGTCTGAGGCCCTAACCGTCACCCTGGCTGCAGGTTGCGTGGCCGCGGGTGACGCGCCGGGTTCCGGGATTCGTAAAGCGCTTTCGGATGTTACCGTTTCTCGTCCAGCGTCAGAAGATACGCCTTCGCTTTTGGTGAGCCGAGCAGTCGCAGCTTGGCAATCGCTTCGGTGCGGAGACGATTGTCGCGCTCCTGCTCCGCGACGCGAATCAGCTGCGTGTCCGACCGGGCATTGAACAAGCCGATGATGATCACGAGCCGGCCCTGCGGACCGGAAGCCGGATACAGCGTCGCGAGCTGCTGATCGCCGCCGGCCTGGCCCAGCATGATGATCGCGCGGTCGCGCAGCGCCGGGTCTTTCTCCGATTCCGCGATGCGCAGGAGCGCACCTTTGTCGGCGCGCTCACCGAGCGTGCGCACGATTTGCAGCCTGACGGGCCGGCCGGAGGTCGTGTAGACCCCGAGCAGCTCACTCGAGATCTCGGGGCCACCGAAGCGTCCCAGCTGCTTCACGGCCGCGACGCGAACCGGTTCCGGCCCCATCTTGGCGATGTGAATGACCATCTCTCGGGCCTCGGGGCGATCGGATTGCGCCAGCGCGAACACCGCCCGGCCGGCCTCTCCCGGATCGTTGACCTCGAGCGCGATGTCCCTCAGCATCGGGATCACCCGTGCGGCATCCGTGCGGATGAGACTCGTCATCGCCTGAATGCGCAGATCCGTGTCTGGTGTGTAGGCGTCGGTCACCCACGGCGATGGAGGCTGCGGCGTCAGCACGTGAATCACCGGCGGTTTCGGCTGGGGCGCTGGCGGAGTGGCCGACGGCTGAGGCGTCTCGTCCGGCGTCTGATCGGGTGCAGGCGGAAGCGCGCGCGGCCGGGACGGCAGAAGTTTGCCCCGGCGACCGGATGGCACCGGCGTCGGCGTCGGAGCAGAAGGGGCGGCAGCGACGGCGGTCCACCAGAGCACGTCGCTCCGATCCATGCGCACGGCGATCTGAATCCGAAGCGATCGCGCAGGCTTGACCCAGAGGCTCGCGGGAAAGTCGCGCTCGAGCCGCTGGATGGTGGCGAGCGAGGCGGCCCGATCGCCCGACTCGTTGAAGCTGTGCGCCAGCCAGTACAGCACTTCGTCGCGCCTCGATTCCCTGGGATCGTCGACGGCCTGCCGCAGCACGTCGACCGCGCGCGTCCACTGCTCATCGGCCATGTAGTCCTTGGCGAGGATGAGGCGCTTCGACTCGGGCGCGGCCGCGGCCGCTGCGACCGCCGCCCATCCCAGCGCCACCACGAACGCCAGCGCCAGCGCCTTCCGTCCCGCATCTATCGTCTGATTCGTCATCGTCATCTCACCCTGAACCCGTGAACCTCTTGAACCCTATTGAACCTTTGTACCCAGTTACAGCCCCCCGGGAAGCTCCATCCTCGCTACGAGGTCGCGCTTGTTGATCAGCCGCTGAATCTGCGCCAGCGCGGCCGAGTCCGGCGTCTCGGCCAGCGACGTCTGCAGCAACACCATCTCGAGATCGCCCATCACTCTCGCGATGTTGTTCATGCCGCGTTCTTCGGCGGCGATGCGGAACAACCTCGTGTCGTTCAAGAGGGTCGACGCGAGCTGACGTTCGTACGCCCACTCCGACTCGCGCGTGCGGTGGGCATCCTTGCTCGTCAGCCCCAGCACGACCAGCTTCGAGCGTTCGAAATGCTGCTCGCTCAGGGCGGCGAACGCCGCTTCTGCCGATTGGTCCTCGGCTGCGGGCGCGGGGGCCGGAGCGACCGGCGTCTCGGCTGGTGTGACCCGGGCCGCAACGGGTCCATCGGGCGCCTCCTGCGTGCGGGTCCGGACGAGATACGCCACGCTCATCGTGATCAGCGTGACGAGCGCCGCCATCGCGACGTATGCCGCGTATCGCGGTCTCGCGGCCGGCGGCGTGACCGTCCGCAGCGGCACGACTGTGACAGCCGTCTGATCGACGCGCTCGAGACGCATCGCCTCATCGAGCCGCGCCATGAACGGACCCCAGTCGCCACCGGGCGGCGCCGCGACGTCGGGCCGCGTGGCCAGCGCGGCGCGAATCGTGGTGAGCTCTTCGAGGGCCTGGTGACACTCCGCGCACGTCGAGACGTGCCGTTCGACGGCCGCCCGTTCGGGCGCGTCCAGCTCACCGTAGAAGTACAGCTCGATGACGCCCGAGTCCTGACGATCGCAGGCGCTCATGCCCGGCCTCCCGCTGTCACGTTCGCGGCGGCCAGCGTCTGCACGCAGCCGATGGACGGCGGCGTGCAGCTGCCGCTTCACCGTCCCCTCCGCAAGACCCAGCGCGTCGGCGATCTCGCAGAGCTTGAGCCCTTGATGATGGCGCATGACGAAGACGATTCGCTGTCCCTTGGGCAGCCGTGCGATCTCGGTTTCGAGCACCTGCCCGAGCTCGCCGGCGTAGGCGTGATCCTCTGGGCCGGGACTCTCCTCGGGCGTATTGTGACAGCCGCTCCTGGCGTCCTCGCCGAAGGGCGCCGCGGCCGCGGGGTTCTGTCGGCGGCGATGGTCGATGCAGGCGTTCATGGCAATACGGTAGAGCCAGGAGGTGAGCTGCGCGTCCTGGCGGAAGCGGTCCAGCGATCGGTAGACCTTGATGAAGACTTCCTGGGCGATGTCCTCGGCGTCGTAGTGGTTCCCGGCGAACTGATAGGCGACCCGATACACCATGGATCGGTGCCGCTCGACAAGCGACTGGAAGGCGGCCGGGTCGCCCCCCGTCGCACGGGTAATCAGGTCCGAATCAGCCATTCCCGGTCAGTTCATAGGACGTAACCCGGAACCTGACGGTTGATCGCTTCAGAAGGTGCTGCAGGTGCTGAAGGTGCTGTAGGCGCTGTAGGTGCTGGGGTGCTGAAGGTGCTCCCGTTGCACCTTCCGCACCTTCCGCACCTGCAGCACCCCCAGCACCTTCCGCACGCTATACTGGCGAGATGCCCTTGTCGTCAAAAAGCGCTCCTACCGTCGCCAATGCTCTCCGGCGCAACGTGGCCATCATCGCCCACGTCGACCACGGCAAGACGACGCTGGTCGACGCGCTGCTGCACCAGAGCGGCATTTTCCGCGCCAACGAGCGGGTCGCCGAGCGCGCGATGGACAACACCGACCTGGAGCGCGAGCGCGGCATCACGATCCTCGCCAAGAACACCGCGGTCCACTACGGCGACATCCTGATCAACATCGTCGACACGCCCGGGCCACGCCGATTTCGGCGGCGAGGTCGAGCGGACGCTCGCCATGGTCGACGGCGTGCTGCTGCTGGTCGACGCCTCGGAGGGACCGCTGCCGCAGACGCGGTTCGTGCTGCGCAAGGCGCTCGAGCGCCGGCTGACGCCCGATCGTCGTCATCAACAAGATCGACCGGCCCGGACGCGCGCGCCGCAGGAGGTGCTGAACGAGGTCTACGACCTGTTCATCGATCTCGACGCGACGGAGGAGCAGCTCGATTTCCCGGTGCTCTACACCAGCGCCCGTGCGGGGACGTCCAGCCGACGTCCATCGCGAGAGCCCGGCAGGACCTTCGGCCGCTGTTCGACGCGATCGTCGAGCACGTGCCGCCGCCGCGCGGCGACGCCGACGCGCCGCTGCAGATGCTCGTCGCCAACCTCGACTCCAGCGACTATCTCGGCCGCATCGCGATCGGCCGCATCTTCAACGGCCGCGTGAAGATCGGCGATCCCGATCGCCGTCTGCAAGCTCGATGGCACGGATCCAGGAAACGCAGCGTCACGAAGCTGTTCGCCTTCGAGGGCCTGCGGCGCATCGACATCGACCGACGCGGCGGCCGGCGACATCGTCTGCCTGGCGGGCATCGAGGACATCACGATCGGCGAGACCATCGCCGACGTCGAGCACCGGCTGGCGATGCCGCCGATCGCCATCGACGAGCCGACGGTGTCGATGATCTTCGGCGTCAACACGTCGCCGATGTCCGGCCGCGACGGCCAGTTCGTGACGTCGCGGCAGATCAAGGACCGCCTCGACCGCGAGCTGCTCGGCAACGTGTCGATCCGGGTCGAACCGACCGACACGCCCGAGCAGATGAAAGTGCTCGGCCGCGGCGAGCTGCAGCTCTCGATCCTGATCGAGATGATGCGGCGCGAGGGGTTCGAGCTGCAGGTGTCGCGCCCGGACATCGTGACCGAAAGACCGTCGACGGTCAGATCGTCGAACCGGTCGAAGATCTCGTGATCGACGTCGCCGAGGAGTTCCAGGGCGTCGTCATCGCGCAGGTCGGCATGCGCCGCGGCACGATGACGAAGATGGTGAATCACGGCAGCGGCCGCGTGCGGCTCGAGTTCCGGATCCCGGCGCGCGGCCTGATCGGCTTCCGCTCGCAGTTCCTCACCGAGACGAAGGGCACCGGCATCATGAACCACCTGTTCGCCGGGTGGGAGCCGTGGCACGGCGCGATCGCGGCGCGCGGCGACCGGCGCGCTCGTCGCCGATCGCACCGGCGTCGCGACCGCGTACGCGATCTGGAACCTGCAGGAGCGCGGCGAGATCTTCATCGAGCCCACCACCGAGGTCTACGAGGGCATGATCATCGGCGAGAACGCCCGCGCGAACGACATGGACGTCAACGTCACGAAGGAAAAGAAGCAGACGAACATGCGCGCGTCGACCGCCGACGAAGCGGTCCGCCTGATTCCGCCGCGCAAGCTCGGCCTCGAGCAGGCCATCGAGTTCATCAACGACGACGAGCTGGTCGAGGTGACGCCGCAGCAGCATCCGGCTGCGCAAGCGCATCCTGGCGGCGAACATGCGACCGAAGCGCACCGCGGAGCTAAAGGTCCGCGCTCTTCGGTGCGTGTCCGAGACTCACCCACTGTCACGGTATTCCGCCGTCGACGCAAGGAATCGCTCGAAATCCGCGGACGCTGATCGTCACGCTGGCGGTGTTGATGTTGGGATGAAAGATCAGCCGCTCGGCGCCGCGCAGATCGTCGTCGACGATCACCCGGACGGCACGTCTTGACATCGTGGATCAGTCCGAACGGTGACACCGACCCCGGCGTCAGACCCAGGTCTGGCCATCAGCCGCTCCGGCGAGCCGAAACTCAGCCGATCGTCGCCGATGATCTTCACGAGTTGCCGCAGGTCGGCGTGCTTCGTCGATTCCGAGGATCACGAGGTAGTGCCGATCGCCCTTCTTGTTGCGCAGGAACAGGTTCTTGACCCGCGTCGCGGGCAGATCGGCCCAGTGCACGGCCGCTTCCTCAGCCGTGAAGACCGGCGGGTGCTCGTACCGTGTCGTAGCGAGATGCCCAGCGCGTCGAGCGTGTCATACACTGGCGCAGTCGGGTCGCTCATTCGGCGGCATTCTAACCACGGACAACACGGACAACACGGACACACGGACACACGGACAGCCTGGGAATCGAGCCTGACGTCATGGCCACGCTCACCACCCGATTCGACGAAGCGTTCCAGTACGCCCACGAGGTCCATTCGTCACCAGACGCGGAAGGGCACGGGGGCTCCCTACCTCGGCCACCTGATGGGCGTCGCGTCGATCGTCCTCGACGATGGCGGGAGCGAAGACGAGGCGATTGCCGCGCTGCTGCACGATGCGGCCGAGGATCACGGCGGCCGCGACGCGCCTGGACGACATCCGCGCGCCGCTTCGGCGACGCCGTCGCGCAGATTGTCGAGGACTGCACCGATTCGTGGGACACGCCGAAGCCTCCCTGGCTCGAGCGGAAGCAGGCCTACATTCAACACGCCCGGACGCTGCCTCGGTCCCAGCCTGCGGGTGTCCGCCGCCGACAAGGTGCACAATTCCTACGCGATCCTGCGCGATCTGCGGAATTCGGGTGAGGCGGTCTGGGAACGGTTCAGCGCAACGCCCGACGACGTGATGGCGTATTACGAGTCGCTCGTGCGGGCGTTTCGCGAGGCCGGAGGCGGCCAGCTCGTCGACGAGCTCGACCGGATCGTCACGGGGCATACAACGTGAAATGGGGTACTGAGGTATAAAGGTGGCTTACTTCGGAGGAAAGGAGCGACTTCTGATGCGAGTTCGATCTGTGGCGCTTGCGTTCGTAATCGTTGCGGTCGCCCTGACGGCACCCGCGGTGGCCCAGCAGGCCGCGGCTCCGTCGAGGACGCCGGACGTCATCTTCGTGCCGACGCCGGGCGAAGTCGTCACGGCCATGTTGAAGCTGGCGAACGTGACGGCAAAAGACACGGTGTACGACCTGGGGTGTGGTGACGGGATGATCGTCACGGCGGCGGCGAAGGAATTCGGCGCCCACGCCGTGGGCATCGACATCGATCCCCAGCGCATCAAGGAGGCCAACGAGCGCGTGCAGAAGGCCGGGGTCACCGACAAGGTGAAGATCCTGCACGAAGATCTCTTCGAGGCGAACATCGGCCAGGCGACCGTGGTGACGCTCTACCTGTTGCAGTCGCTGAACGAGAAGCTGATCCCGAAACTGAACAAGGACTTGAAGCCGGGCACGCGGATCGTGTCGCAGACCTTCTCGATGGGCGAGAACTATCCGCCCGAGAAGACCGTCGAAGCGGCAGGCCGCTCGGTCTATCTGTGGACCGTGCCGATGAAGCGGAAGCAGTAGCGCCTTGACTGAAGGCTGACAGCGGCGAGCTGTCAGCCTTCAGCGCTCAGTTTCGTGAGCGCCCGGTCGATCATCTCGAACCCTTCCTTCAGCTGCGCTTCCGTGATGCACAGCGGCGGATTCGTGAAGAACGTGTGCCAGCGGACGAAGGTGTAAAGCCCTTCCTCGCGCAGGAGCTTCGAGAGCCGCTTCATCTCCGGAGACGTCTGCCCGAACGGCGCCATCGGCTCCTTCGTTGTCGGGTCGCGCACGAGCTCGACGATCCCGAAGAGCCCGATCGAGCGATGCGCGCCGATGACGGAGTGCTTCGCCGCCAGCCCGTCGAGCAGCGTCGTCATGACCGTGCCCAGCCTGCGCGCGTTGCCGATGAGATCGTCTTCTTCGTAGACCTGCAGCGTCGCCAGCGCCGTCGCGCACGCGAGCGGGTGGCTGTTGTAGGTCAACCCGCCCTGGAATACCTTGTCGCGGAAGTGATCGGCGATAGCGCGCCGCATCCCGACCGCGCCCATCGGCACGTAGGCGCTCGTCAGGCCCTTCGCCATCGTCAGGATGTCCGGCACGACGTTCCAGTGATTGACGGCGAACCATTCGCCCGTACGGCCGAAGCCGGCCATCACTTCGTCGCACACCATGAGGATGCCGTACTTCGTGCACAGGTCCCGAACGCCCTGCATATACCCATCCGGCGGGACGAGCACGCCGTTCGTTCCGCTGACGGTCTCGAGGAAGAACGCCGCGATGGTCTGCGGCCCCTCGAGCTGGATGATCTCTTCGAGCATCGCCAGCGACTGCGCCGCGGAGTCCCATCCGCGCTCGACCCCGTGATACGGATCGAGCACGTGGACGACGCCGGGCATGCCCGGCTCCGAGGCCCAGCGGCGCGGATCGCCGGTCAGGGCCATCGCGCCATGCGTGCCGCCGTGGTACGAGCGGTATCTCGCGAGGATCTTGTGGCGGCCGGTGTACGCGCGCGCCAGCTTGATGGCGTTCTCGTTGGCGTCGGCGCCGCCGTTGGTGAAAAAGAAGACGTCGATGTCGCCCGGCGCGATCTGCGCCAGCTTCGCGCCCAGCTTCCCCCGCACTTCCGTCGCCATGAACGGATTCGCATAGGCCATCGTCGCGGCCTGTTGCTGGATGGCGCGGACGATCCGATCGTCGCCGTGACCCGTGTTGACGCACATCAGCTGGCTGTTGAAGTCGAGGTAGCGCTTCCCTTCCGGCGTCCAGAAGTACACGCCCTTCGAGCTCGCCATCGGGATGGGATCCACCGCGGACTGGGCGCTCCACTCGAAGAACGTGTGCTGCCGGCAGAGATCCACGATCTCGGCGCCGGTCATGGTGCCGTTCAGAGTAGTTGTCACTGGCTCTTCCTCAAAATCCACAAAGGTTCACGAGGTTCACAGCACCTTCAGCACCCCAGCACCTTCATCCGATTGCGACGCCCTGGTGTTCGTCCGATGCGGCCCGGCTCCAGTCCGTATGCGGCGCCCGATTCTCGACGATCCAGCCGTACACGAGCCTGCCATACGTCTGCCATCGAAACCCACGATGCTCGTAGAACGGTACCAGCGCGCGCTGGAGTGCCGGCAAACGGTAGAAGGGCACACCCGGGAAGTAGTGGTGCTCGAGGTGGTAGTTCGAGTTCAGGTACACGAAATCCCAGAACCAGTGTCCCCTCATGAGCGTGCCCCACTTCGCGGCGTCACCGGGATCGATGTCGTAGTGCTGGCCGAGACGATTCAGCGTGAACGCGATCGGGAAGATGAAGAACACCGGGATGATGCTCGTGCGCAACGCGGCGTAGAAGCCGAAGACGTACCAGAGCAGCGCAATCGCCGACAGGTGCGCGGCGATCGAGACCTTGCGCTCCCAGGCGATCGTGCGCTGCAGATCGGCCGGGTAGGTGGACGATTCGCGACGCGCGGCGCGGAAGTAGATCGGGAAGAGCGCCGGCGTGCAGTAGAGCAGCTTGTACCAGCGCTTGTTCACCTTCGGCGACAGATGATGCCGCTTGGGATCGTCCTCCTCCGAGCCCAGCTCCGCGTGGTGATCGAGGTGCCAGCGGGTGAACTGGCTCGCCGAGATGCCGCTCGGAATCGCGTAGAGGAGGCCGAGCACGCGTTCGATCGACGGGTGCATCCGCTCGAACACGAGATGATGCAGCACCTCGTGCAACAGGATCGTGAAATTGAAGATCGTGAAGCCCTGGACGAACGCCAGCGGTACCCAGATCAAGGGGTTCTCGAAACGGACAAGGCCCCAGGTCGCCAGCCCCAGAATGGCAAACTGCCGGATCGCGACCACGAAATGCCGCCAGGCGGACTTGCGGTGCAGCTGCCGCAGTTCGTCCCGCGGAATAGCCTGCGCCAGCTCGGCCTTCAGAGCGACCGTATGTTGCGCAAAGTAGTGGGACTTCACTGAATCGATCTTAGCAGGTTCAGAAGGTGCTGGAGGTGCTGGAAGTGCGCGAGGTTCGGAGGCTCAGGAAATTCCTCGTGGATCACAGCGTCCGTGCGCGCGTCAGCGCGACGCCGGCGAGGACCGCCACGGTGCCGGCGATCTTGGCGCGGCTGAGGGGCTCACCGAGGAAGATGACGGCGGTGGCCATGGCGACGAGCGGCACGACGTTCGAGTAGACCGACGTGCGCGCGTTGCCGATTTGCCGCACGGCCGTGTACCAGATGGTGTAGGCGATACACAGCGCGAAGAGCGACGAATACAGGATCGCCAGCGACGTCCCCCCGCTCAGATGCGTCCAGGGCACGGCGCGAACGCTGGACCAGACCACCGGCACGTAGACGAGCGTGCCGATGGCCATCGACAGGCCGGTCACGCCGACCGGTGAATGGCGCACCATGAGTCGTCTTGCGCCAATGGTGTAGATCGCCCACGCGCAGACGCCGGCGCCCATCATCAGGTCGCCGACGAGCGCCTGGGCGCTCGTCTCGACGTCACGTCCTACGACGAGGTAGATCCCGAACATCGAGAGCACCGCGCCGATCCAGTGGAGGACGCCCACGCGGTCCTGTCCGAGGACCGCGCTGAACACGGCGATCACGACCGGCGTGGCCGCGATGATGAGCGCGCTGTTGGTCACGCTCGTGCGCGCGAGCCCGCCGATGAAGCAGGTACCTGATAGAAAGCATGCCCGACGATCCCGAGCGCCGTGAGCCCGAGCCACTCCCGCGGCGTGATCGCGGCCGGCGTATGGAACACGCTGCTGGCGCGCATCGGCAGCCTGCGCACGGCCGAGATGACCAGCAGAAACACCACCGAGGCGATCGCCATCCGGGCCGCGTTGAACGCATACGGATCGATCTCGGCAAACGCGGACTTGACGATGGAATAGTTGGTGCCCCAGATGATGGCCATTAGGAGCAGAAGAGTGTCGATGATGATTGCCGATTGCGGATTGCGGACTGCCGATTCCGATTGCGGATTGCGGATTGCGGGTTGATTGCGGATTGAGGATTGATTGCGGATTGCGGGTTGATTGCCGATTGCGGATTGATCGCCCATTGCGGATTGTGAATTGCTGATTGCGGACTGTGGATCTGTGGATTGTGGATTGGTGATTGCTGGACTGATGATTCGCTGATTTCGACATCCATCGGATCGAAGTCAGCAACCAATCAGCAATCCACGATCAGCAATCCCCAATCCGCAATCTGCAATCCGCAACCACTAATCCGCAATCACCAATCCGCAATCGGAATCGGCAGTCCGCAATCCGCAATCGAGTGTACGGCAGTGTCTACTTGCCGAACGGATTGAAGAAGAACAGCAAGAGCGAAATCAGGAGCACGTAGATGACGAGCGACTCGATCAGCACGAGGCCGAGCAGCAGGGCCCCGCGGATGTCGCCGGTCGCGCCCGGGTTGCGGGCGATCGCTTCTGCGGCGGAGGCCACGGCCTTGCCCTGACCGAGCGCGCCGAGGCCGGCGGCAAACGCCAGCGCGAAGCCGGCGGTGATGATCGACCAGCGGATGACCTCGGGATGCAGCATGCCCCTGCCCGGCTCCTGCGCGTAGAGAACGGCCTCGGGCCCGAACGCGGCCGCCACGGCGACGAGCGCGCTTGTCAGTGCGATACGTTTACTCACGACCACGCCTCCTGAAAATGAAATCCTGACTGCTGAAGTCTGGTGTTAGAAGTTCCAAACCGCTACGAGAACAAAGTCGCACGAGGACCAAAATCCCAAGAAACCGTTCATGCCGCAGCCGGCGCCCGATGCCCATGCGGGGCGTCGTGGCCGTGCTCGTCGTGCTCGTGCTCCACCGCAACGGCGCCCTGCAGATAGATGATCGACAGCATCGCAAAGATGAACGCCTGGAGCCCGCCCGTGATGAGGCCGAGGAACATCATCGGCAACGGAATCAGGAACGGCACCAGGCTGAAGAGAATGGCGATCACCATCTCCTCTCCGAAGATGTTGCCGAAGAGCCTCAGCGAGAGCGACATCACGCGCGCCAGGTGGCTGATGATCTCGATGACGAACATCAGCGGGGCCATCAGGAGCGGTGAACCGGGCGGCAGCGCAAAGTGCTTGATGTAGTTCAAGGCGCCCTGCTCTTTGATGCCCTGGAAGTGGTAGTAGACCCAGATCGTCAGCGCGCAGCCGAGCGTGACGTTGATGCTGCTGGTCGGCGCCATGAAGCCGGGCACGAGCCCGAGGTAGTTGCTCGCGAGGATGAAGATGAAGAGCGTGCCGACGAGCGGCAGATACCTCGGTCCCTTGGGACCGATCCACTCCTGCATCATCCCCGACAGCGCGCGGAGCCCTTCCTCCATGAGAATCTGCAGCTTGCCGGGATTCTCGACGCTGAGGCGCGAGCGGACGAACAGGCACAGCAGCGTGAGGCCGAACACGATCAGCACGACCATCACGATGTACGGCGGGATGATCTCGTGAGCCGGATCGACGTGGTAGCCAAGCGCCTCGAGGATCGGCCCGACGACCGGTCCGAGGACAGCGTTGACGATCTGGACGATCAGAAGCGGCTGTTCGTGCATCTACACTCTCGCCCCGGCCTGCAATTCTTCCTCGTCGGCCAACCGTCGCGGGTCAGGGTTTCTTCAAGGAAAGGCGGAGTGCTTCGACTGCAGCCGCCGCCACGACCGAGGACGCGCCCGCCAGAAGCCCCAGAGGGTGGAGGCGCAAACGAGCAATCATAACGTACGCCAGAAGAGTGAGTAAAGCGTACCGGGCCACGATCCGGGTCACCGTAAATCCTCGCGACGGCGGCGACGCCGGGCCTCCGTCCGCGTGCGTGAGCGAGGTGACCAGGCGGTTCACGCCCAACCCGATCGTCCAGTAGCTGAAGCCCGCCAGGAGTCCGCCGGCGAGCACCGCGATCGCCGCGCCCGGTCGTCCACCCGCGACCACGAGCGCGATGATCGCCATCACCAGGCACGCCACGATGGCGGTGCGTTCCAGCCGCCTGAGCATGGGATCGGTGTCCACGATCGTCTTGGCGAAATAATCAGCGGCCTATTTGATGAACTTGTTGGCGGTGCGATAGACGTTCACGATGCCGGCGGCCATCCCGATCACGAAGAAGATGAGAAAGCACACGGGACCGGTGCCGAGCCAGCTGTCCAGCAGATACCCGAACCACGCGCCGAGGAGGATCGCCAGCACGAACGACAGGCCGACGGTGCTCAACGCGCCAATCGACTGTGCCGTTTGGGAGGCCGGCTCGCGGGGCTTCTTCTCAGGCTCCATCGACCCGAGTTTACCTGAGACTGAGCGCCGCCGGCGCCGCTCCCAGCGACGCGGCTGAGTCGCGCGCGAACTCGAACAGCGCGTTCGGGAAAATCCCGAACAGCAGGGTGCCGAACGCACAGACGATGATCGCGACCGCAAGAGCCGCGGGCAGCCGGATGGCCGGTCCCGGCGCGTCTGCCGGCGTCGACCACATGAACACGACCAGGCGCACGTAGTAGTAGAGCGACAGCGCGCTGTTGGCCACGCCGATGACGGCGAGCCCGATGTAGCCGGCGTCGATCGCCGCGCCGAACAGCCAGAGCTTGCCCATGAAGCCGGCCGTCGGCGGGATGCCGCCCAGCGACAGCATGAAGATCAGCATCGCCGTCGCCGCGGCCGGATGCGTCGAGGCGAGCCCGGTGAAGTCCTTCAGTTCGTCGCCGATGACGTCGCGCCGCCTCAGCATGACGACCACCGCGAAGGCGCCGAGCTGCATGAAGACGTACACCATCAGGTACACGAGCGCCGCGGTGGTTCCGCGCGGCGGTCCGGCCACGACGCCAATCAGGATGTACCCGGCGTGCGCCACCGAGGAATACGCGAGCATCCGCTTCGTGTTGCCTTGCGTCAGCGCTGCGACGTTGCCCACGGTCATCGTCGCGATGGCGAGCATGTAGAAGATCGCGCGCCAGCCGAACGGCTCGCCGAACAGGTAGCCGAGACCATCGAAGCGGAAGGCCGGAAGGCCCTCGACGAAGATGCGCATCAGCATCGCGAACGAGGCGGCCTTGGATCCCACGGACAGAAACGCCGTGATCGGGGTCGGCGCTCCCTCGTAGACGTCTGGCGCCCACATGTGGAACGGCACCGCGGCAATCTTGAAGCCCAGCCCCGCGACGAGCAGGGCGACGGCGAGAAGGAGCATGGGCCCTCCCCCGCCGACGAGCGCCGTGGCCATGGATCGCAGATGTGTCGTGCCCGTCAGACCGTAGAGCAGCGACATGCCGTAGAGGAGCAGACCCAGTGAAAACGCGCCGAGCACGAAGTACTTGACCGCCGCCTCGTTCGATCGCCGGTTCGGGCGGATGAAGCCCGCGAGGACGTAGAACGACACGGCCATCGTCTCGAGCCCGATGAAGATCGTGATGAGCTCGATGCCGCTGGCGAGGAACATCATGCCGAGCGTGGCGCACAGCACGAGGAAGTCGTACTCGCCCGCGCGGCCGCCCTCGTAGGCGAGGTACTTCGTCGACATCAGCACGGTGATCGCCGCGGATCCGAGGAAGAGCAGCTTGAAGAAGAGCGCGAAGCCGTCGATCGCCATCAGACCGCGCGCGATCGTCAGGTTCAACCCGACGGCCGGCTCGAGCGCCAGCGTCGCGGCGGCCAGCGTCCCGAGCGTCATCCACGCCAGTACGCGCTCCGAGGCATCCGGACCGTCGGCGGTCCCCGCGCCCGCCGGGCGATGTGGCAGCAGGACATCGGCCGCAAGGACGAGCAGGGCGCCCGCCGTGACGATCAGCTCGGGCAGGAGGTAGTAGAAATCGCTCGCCTGAAAGCCCGGGGGCATCAGCGTTTTTCTCCCGCGGCGGGTTTCGGCGTCCCGGACGCCGTCACGTCCGTCGAGCCGTCCTTGCACGGCGCCGCGATGATCAGACCCGCCGGCAGCCCCGGCTCACCCGCCGGAGCCGGCGCCGGTTGTGACAGGCACTTGGCCAGAGCGGGCGCGTATGCGGCGTCGAGGCGCAGCACCACGCGCGCCACCGACGTCTCGATGCGCTTGAGGAACGGCGCCGGGTAGAGCCCGATCCAGAACGCCAGCACCACGAGCGGCGCGAACGTGGCGAGCTCGCGCAGGCTCAGGTCCTTCAGCGAGGCGTTCGCGGGGTTGTCGAGCCTGCCGAACATCGTCCGTTGATACAGCCACAGCATGTACACAGCGCCCAGCACGATCCCGCTGGCCGCCACCGCCGTCCAGGTCTTGCTGACCGGAAAGATCCCGAGCAGAATCAGCAGCTCGCCGATGAAGCCATTGAGCGCCGGCAGCCCGATCGACGACATGGTCATGATCAGGAACACCGTCGCGAAGACCGGCATGATCTTCGACAGCCCGCCGTACTCCGCGATCTCGCGCGTGTGCCGCCGCTCGTAGACGATCCCGACGATGAGAAAGAGCGCGCCGGTCGAGATCCCGTGGTTGATCTGCTGGATGATGCTGCCCGTCAGCCCGACGGGCGTCAGCGCGAACATCCCCAGCATGACCATCGCCATGTGGCTCACGCTCGAATACGCCACCAGCCGCTTCCAGTCGGTCTGCGCGAGCGCGACCAGCGCGCCGTAGATGATCCCGATCAGCGACAGCGCCACGATCATCGGCACGAAGAAGCGCGACGCCTCGGGAAGAATCGGCAGGCTGAACCGGATGAAGCCGTAGGTGCCCATCTTCAGCAGCACGGCCGCCAGGATCACCGAGCCGGCCGTCGGCGCGTCGGTGTGCGCATCGGGCAGCCAGGTGTGGAACGGGAACATCGGGACCTTGACCGCGAAGCCGAGGAAGAACGCGAGGAAGATCCACTTCTGCAGCGCCAGCGGGATCGCGAGGTGCTGGAAGGTCGGGATGTCGAACGTGTACACCTCGGTCAGGGAATAGTTGTAGAAGTAGAGCGCGAGGATGCCCAGCAGCATGACCACGCTGCCGACGAGCGTGTAGAGGAAGAACTTGATCGCGGAATACAGCCGGCGGCCGCCGCCCCAGATGCCGATCAGGAAATACATCGGGACCAGCATCACTTCCCAGAACAGGAAGAACAGCAGGAAGTCGAGCGCCATGAACGCGCCGAGCATGCCCGTCTGCAGCACGAGCATGAAGACGTAGTACTCCTTGACCCGCTCCGTGATCGCCGTCCAGGACGACAGGACCGCGATGAATCCCATGAGCGTCGTCAGCAGGATCAGCAGCATGCTGAATCCATCCACCCCGAGCGAGTAGCTCGCGCCGATCGACGGGATCCACGCCGCCTTCTCGGCGAACTGCCACTCGGCCAGCTCCGGGTTGTACCCGGACCAGAGCGGCAGCGAGACGGCGAACCCGAGCGCGGCGGTGGCGTTCGCCATCCAGCGGATGGCCGCCTCCTGCCGGCGATTGACGAACAGGATCACCAGCGCGCCGACGGCCGGCGTGAAGAGGATGATCGACAGCAGGTGCGTCTGAAAGAAAGTCATGGGCGTTCAGATTGAGCGCGACAGCAGGTACACCGTGAGAAACACGAACACCCCGAGAATCATCACGAGCGCGTAGTTCTGCACGAGCCCTGTCTGGAACCGGCGCAGGCCGTAACTGCTCTCGCCCGAGACCCAGCCGACCAGGTTCACGAGACCATCGACGACGTATGTGTCGAACATGTGGGAGATCCACGCGGCGATCTTCGTGAGCCAACCGGAGCCGTCCACGGCGCCGTCGAGGACACGCCGATCGAACGTCCCGCACACCCGGCTGCTCACGGTGGTCGCAGTGCCGACCGTCGCGTCGTAGAGCTCGTCCACGTAGTACTTGTTGAAGAGCAGGGAGTGCACGCCGCTCCAGCGCTCCGCCATTCGCCCGGGAATCTCGGGCCGATCCACGTACATGCGCCGCGCGATGAAGATGCCGCCCACCGCCACGAGAACCGACAGGACCATGAGCCCGAGCTCCGTCCCGTGGCCGGACGCTTCGGCGCCATGCTGAGCGTCGGCGGGCGCGGCTGATGCGCCGCCGGTTTCGGCCGGGGCGGCCCGGCTGTGTGAGGCGCTGAAACTCGGCGCGAGGAAGTGCTCGATGGCGTTGCTGCCGCCAAGCGCTTTCGGAATTCCAGCGGCGCCGGCCAGCACCGCGCCCGCCGCGAGCGCGATGAGCGGCCACGTCATCAGGCGCGGCGATTCATGCGGACCATGCGAGCCGTGCGCCGCGGGCCCGCGATACGTTCCCCAGAACGTCAAAGCCATCAGGCGGAACATGTAGAACGCGGTCAGCAGCGCGGTGAGCACCGCAAGACCCCAGAGCGCCGGATTGCCGACGAACGTCTGGTAGAGAATCTCGTCCTTGCTGAAGAAGCCCGAGAACGGCGGGATTCCCGCGATGGCGAGCGTGCCGATCATCATCGCGCCGAACGTCACCGGCATGAATCGCCGCAAGCCGCCCAGCTTCTGCAAATCCTGCTCGCCGGACGAGGCGTGAATCACGGATCCGCTGCCCAGGAACAAGAGCGCTTTGAAAAACGCGTGCGTCATCAGGTGAAACACCCCGGCCGCGAACGCGCCAACGCCCAGGGCGAGGAACATGTAGCCCAGCTGCGACACGGTCGAGTACGCCAGCACGCGCTTGATGTCGTTCTGCACGAGCCCGATCGTCGCCGCCATGAGCGCCGTCAGCGCGCCCACGATCGCGACGATCAGCATCACGCGCGGCGCCTGAGAAAAGAGGACCGCATTCCTCGCCACCATGTACACGCCCGCCGTCACCATCGTCGCCGCGTGAATGAGGGCGGAGACGGGCGTCGGGCCCTCCATGGCGTCAGGCAGCCAGACGTGCAGCGGGATCTGCGCGCTCTTGCCGGTCGCGCCGACGAAGAGCAGCAGGCAGATCGCCGACAGGACGCCGAAGCCGGCCGTCTCTTTCGGCATCGCGGCAGCGGCGTTGGCGACCTCGCGGAAATCGAGCGTGCCGAACGTGAAGAAGACGAGGAAGATGCCCAGCAGGAAACCCCAGTCACCGATCCGGTTGGTCACGAACGCTTTCTTGCCCGCATCCGCGGCGCGCTTCTTCTCGTACCAGTAGCCGATCAGCAGGTACGAGCAGAGGCCCACGCCCTCCCAACCGACGAACATGACGACGAAGTTGCTCCCGAGCACGAGGAGCAGCATGAAGACGCAGAAGAGATTGAGATAGCAGAAGAACCGCGCGTAGGCCGCAGGCGGCTCGTCGTGCATGTATGCGGTCGCATAGACATGGATGAGCAGCCCGACGCCCGTCACCACGAGGATCATCAGCGCCGACAGCGGGTCGAGGCGGAACGCCCAGTCGACGCCGAACGCCCCGATACCCGTCGACGTCTGCAGCGGGATCGGTGGAATCCAGGTAGCGAGCACCACGTCGTACACCCGTGCCTCGGGGGCAAGTGACAGCAGCCCCGCGAACGCCCACACCGACAGTCCCAGCGAGCCCGCCATCGTCAGACACGCCAGCGCCCCCGAAGTGGTTCGGCCAAACCAGCGCACGCCAACGACGCCGTTGAGAAGGGCGCCAGCCGCGGGCAGCAACGGGATGAGCCAAATCAAGTTCATCGCTGGTCCCAGAACCGAGAACTGATAACCGATAACCAAAACCGAAAACCAAAAACCAAAAACCGACAACCGACAACCGACAACCGACAACCGGGTAGTTACCAACGCATAATATTCATCTCATCGACGTCGAGCGTGTCCTTGTTCCGGTAGAACGACAAGATGATGCCGAGCCCGACCGCCGCTTCCGCCGCCGCCACCGCGATGATGAAGATCGCGAACACCTGGCCGACGGCGTTCTGCCACTGCTGTGAAAACGCCGCCAGATTGATGTTCACAGCGTTCAGCATCAGCTCGATGGACATGAAGATGATGATGACGTTCCTCCGCAGCATCACTCCGATTACGCCGATCATGAACAGCGCGGCGGACAACACGAGGTAGTGGTACGGAGTGATGGGGATCATGACTGGTGTCGCCCTATTGCAGATTGAGGACTGCGGATTGCCGATTGTGGTTGCGAATTGCTGAATGCGGATTGCGGATTGGATTCTGGCTCGAGTCGGCACTCCGCATTCGAATCGACAATCCAACCCGCACTCAGCAGTCGGCAATCAACAACAGACAATCCGCAATCCACAATCCGCGATCCGCAATTACTCATTCAGGTTTCCTCGCCAACAGCACTGCCCCCACCATCGCGATGAGCAACAGGACCGAGGCCACCTCGAAAGGAATCAGGAAGTCGGTATACAGCAGCCAGCCGACGGTCTCCGTGTTCCCCAGCGTCGGCGCCGCCGCCACGGCCGGCACGGCGGAGGGGCGTGCGGCGGAATACACCAGAATCGCGCTGATCTCGGCCAGCACCGCCGCCGACAGCGCGAATCCCAGACGCGATCGACGCCTGGGATCGAGCGTCGCTTCGGGAATCGCCTTCAGGTTCACCAGCATCACGACGAACAGATACAGCACGACGATGCCGCCGGCGTAGACGAGGACCTGGATGACCGCGAGGAATTCGGCGGCCAGCGCGACATAGAGAACAGCCACGCACAGGAAGTTGCCGACCAGAAAGAGCACGCTGTGTACGGTGCTCCGCGCGGTCACGACCATTACGCCGAGACCGAGAATCAGCGCCGCGAGCGTGTAGAAGACAATCGCTTCGAGCATGGTGTTTCAGGTCCGGCTGAAGCCGGACACTACAACATCCGGTCCCTGTAGTGTCCGGCTTTAGCCGGACTCCAGTTACAACAGCACTCTCACAATTCCCGTCACCACGAGGTTCGCAATCGCCAGCGGGATCAGCACCTTCCAGCCGAGGCGCATCAGCTGGTCGTACCGGTACCGCGGCAGCGTCGCGCGGATCCAGATGAAGACGTACAGGAATACGAACGTCTTCAGGAGAAACCAGATCCAGCCAGGCACGAAACCGAGGAACCCGAAGAGGGCAACGTTCGGAAACGGCCGCAGCCACCCTCCCAGGAATACGGTCGTGACGACGGCCGAGATGACGATCATGTTGGCGTATTCAGCCAGAAAGAACAGGGCGAACCGCATGCCGCTGTACTCGGTGTGGAACCCGCCCGTGAGCTCCTGTTCCGCCTCCGGCAGATCGAACGGCGCCCGGTTCGTCTCCGCCAGGCCGCCGATGAAGAGAATCACGAACGCGACGGGCTGGATGAACGCGAACCACCAGCCGGATCTGAACTGCGCCTCGACGATGCCCACCATGCTGAGCGTGCCGGCGGTCGCCGCCATGCTGACGAGCATGAGCGTCACCGCGACCTCGTAGCTGATGAGCTGCGCCGATGCCCGCAGCCCGGCGAGCAGTGGGAACTTGCTGTTCGACGAGTAGCCCGCGAGGATGATCCCGTACACGCTGATCGACGTGGCGGCGACGATGTACAGCAGCCCGACGTTGATGTCGGCCACGTACATGGAGATCCGATACCCGAAGAGCGTGATCTCGCGATCGAACGGAATGACGGCGAACGCGATCAGCGCCGGAACCATCGAGATGATCGGCGCGAGCGTGAAGACCCACTTGTCCGCCCGCGCGGGCGTGATGTCTTCCTTCAGCAGCAGCTTGATCGCGTCCGCGATCGGCTGGAGCGCGCCATAGGGCCCGACGCGCATCGGCCCGAGACGTACCTGAACCCACGCGATCACCTTCCGTTCCAGCAGGACCATGTAGGTGACCGCCACGAGCACCGCGTTCAGCAGCACCAGAATCTTGAGGAGCGGGACGACGTAGGTTTCCATCATCGCGGCGCCCTCAACGATCGACTTCTCCGAGCACGATGTCGATGGACCCGATCAGGGCGACGACGTCCGCGACGAGGTGGCCCTTGATGAGTCGGGGCAGCGCCTGGAGGTTGCAGAACGACGGCGGACGCACGCGGAACCGATACGGCGTCGGCGATTTGCCGTCGCTGACGATGAAGAACCCGATCTCCCCCTTGGGGGATTCGATGGCGTGATAGGTCTCTCCGGCCGGCGGCTTGATCAGCCGCGGGACCTTGCCGAGGATGGGACCCTCCGGCAACCCCCCGAGCGCCTGGCGGATGATCCGGACCGACTGCCGGAACTCCTCGAGGCGAACGAGATAGCGATCGTAGGTGTCGCCCGCCCAGCCGATCGGCACGTCGAAGTCGAACTCCGCATAGGCGGCATAGGGCTCGTCCTTGCGGACGTCACGCGGGACGCCGGATCCCCGCAGCGCGGGTCCGCTCAGCCCGATCTCGATCGCGTCGTGCCCGGAGATGATGCCGATGCCGCGCGTCCGGTCTCGCCAGATCCGGTTGTGCGTCAGCAGCTCTTCGTACTCGTCGACCTTCGTGTCGAGGATGTCGCAGACCGCGAGCACCTTCGCGTCCCAGCCCGGCGGAATGTCGAGCGGGAGCCCGCCGATCCGCATGGCGTTGTACGTCAGTCGCGCGCCACAGTATTCCTCGAACAGATCCAGCACCAGTTCCCGTTCGCGGAACGCGTAGAGGAACACCGTCATCGCGCCGATGTCCATCGCGTGCGTGCCGAGCCACAGGCAATGGCTGGCGATCCGCTGGAGCTCAGCGAGCACGGTCCGGATGTACCGGGCCCGCGGGGGCACCTCGACCGACATGAGCTTCTCGACCGTCTCGCAGTAGCCGAGGTTGTTGCTCGCCGCCGCGATGTAGTCCATCCGATCGGTGATCAGGATGACCTGCGTCCAGTCGCGGTGCTCGCACAGCTTTTCGATCCCGCGGTGCAGGTAGCCGATGACGACGTCACAGCCGATCACGCGCTCGCCGTCCAGGCGCAGCACCACGCGGAGCACCCCGTGCGTGCTCGGGTGCTGCGGACCCAGGTTCAGGACGATTTCGCTCGTGTCAAACATTACTAAACCGAGGGGCGTCGCCCCTCGGACTCCCCCACACGCGCTCTCGCGCGCCGCTTCGTCGGCGCGCTCCGTTCGCGTGGCTCACTCGCTGGGCTCGCTCGCGAAGCCTCTATTCGATCTCTTCCCGCTGTTTCAGCCTCAGCCAGTCCATCGGGTTTTCCATCAGCAGCTCGCCCGGACCCTCGAGTGGATAGTCCTTGCGCTGCGGGTGGCCCTGCCAGTCTTCGGGCATGAGGATCCGCCGCAGATCGGGATGGCCGGCGAAGCGCACGCCGAACAGGTCGAACACTTCCCGCTCGAGCCAGTTCGCGGACGGCCACACGCCCGTGACGGTTGGCACCGCGTCGACCTCACCGGCGCGGACCTTGACCCGCAGGCGGTGTTTGTGCCGAATCGAGTAGAGCGAATAGATCACGTCGAAGCGCTGCGCGCGGGGCGGCCAGTCCGTCGCGGTGACGTCCGAGCAGAAGTCGAAGTCAGCGCCGGGCGTATCGCGCAGCCACGCGGCGACGTCCGGCAACCGGTTGGCGTCGACGATGACCGTCCAGTCGCCGACCCAGAACGACATCTGGGTCACGGCGCCGGGAAGCGCAGACTGCAGCGCGGTGATGAACGAGGGGATGTGCGCGTCCGCTGGCGGCGGCGGATCCGGCGGGCCCGCGGGCGGATTAGACATAATGTTGAATGCTGAAGTGTGAATGCTGAAGTGAATGAAGAAGTTCTAAATTGACAAGATAATTGGGAATTGGGCAAGGGAGAATAGCAGGAAAGCCGTGCTTCCCACTTGCATCGTTCTCCATTATCTTCCCCCTTCAACTATTCCAACTTCACTTCAGCATTCCCAATTCAGAACTCAGAATTGCAAGCGCTATTGCCAGTCGAGAGCGCCGCGCTTCCAGGCCCACGCGTATCCGACGACGAGGATGAAGAGGAAGATGAGCATCTCGATGAGCCCGAAGAGCGCCAGCCGATCGAGCGACACGGCCCACGGGAACATGAAAACCGTCTCGACCTCGAAGATCACGAAGAGCATCGCCACCAGGTAGTAGCGGATGCTGTAGCGATCGCGCGCATCGGTCACGGGCTCGATGCCGCACTCGGTACGGCTCGAGCTTCACGGCATTGGCTTTCTCGGCGTGGACGAGGCGGGAGAAGACGAGGGTGAACACCGCAAACCCGGTCGCGATGAGGATGAAGAGCAGAATCGGAATGTAGGTTCGGATCATGGATTTGAGGGAATGACCGGGTGGAACCGGGCCGTTTATAGCACGCGCGGGCCGGGGCGTGTCAAGGAAGCCCGGGGGGTCCGGCGGGCTCGCCCGATGCGCACAAATCCCTATTTACCAATAAGTTTCGGCAAGACGCGTTTCTTGACGCTCCGCAGAAGCGCGGCCTATACTGCCTTTATGTCCCACCTGTTCCTCTCCCTCGGCCTGGTGTCGCTCGCGGTGTCCGCGTGGGCGCAGCCGCCGTCGCTCAAAAAGCCGAGCGAAAGCCGCACGCGCGACATCTACGTCAGCGTGCTCGACAGCGCAGGGAAGGCGGTGCCCGGGCTCGGCGCGGCAGATTTCGTCGTCAAGGAGGATGGCACGGCTCGCGAGGTCTTGAAGGCCGGCCCCGCCACGGAACCGCTCAATATTGCCGTGCTCGTCGACGATAGCCAGGCGGCAACGTCCGCAATCCAGTTCCTGAGGGACGGGCTGAACGGGTTCGTCAAGAAGCTCGAGGGCAGGGCCCAGATCGCGCTGTCCACGATAGGCGAGCGTCCCACCCCCATCGTCGAGTACACGGACAGCACGGTGATGCTGCAGAAAGGCGTGACCAAGATCTTCGCCCGCACGGGCTCCGGCGCGTACGTGATGGAGGGCATCGCGGAGGTCGCGCGCGGGCTCGAACGGCGCGAAGCGAAGCGCCCGACGATCGTGGCAATCTACGTCGATGCCGGCGTGGAGTTCAGCAACATGTACTACCAGAACGTGCTCGACGGCCTGCGCAAGAGTGGCGCGACGCTGCACGTCCTGGCGATCGGCAACTCGGGCTCCGCGGAATCGGATGAGCAGCGTAACCGCAACATCGTGGTCGCCGAGGGCACGTCGCAGACCGGCGGACGCCGGGATCAGGTCCTGGCTGAAAGCGCCATCGCTGAGAAACTATCCCAGCTCGCCGACGAGCTCATGAACCAATACGTTGTCACGTACGCACGCCCGGAGAAACTGATCCCGCCGCAGAAAGTGGACGTGCAAGTGGGACGGCCCGGCCTGACGGTGCGATCGACGAAACGCGCCCCGGCTCGCTGACATGGTTGCCCCTCGTCCCCCGCGCGGATTGTCGATCGGTGTCGCGCTCGCCCTCGCGGGCCTGGTGTGGGTCGGCGCGCAGTCCCAGACGCCGCCGCCGGCGCAGCCGCCGCCCGTGCAGCAGCCTCCGCCGGCGCAGCCTCCACCAACGCAACCTCCTCCTGCGCAGAATCCGCCCGCTGCGCAAACGCCGGCCACGCCTCCCGCATCGCCGCCGTCTGCGGGTCAAGCGTCGCAACCTCAGAGCACACCGCAGTCGCGCTTCCGCGGCGGCGTCGATCTCGTATCGCTCAGCGTGACGGTTACCGAGGGCACGCGCTACGTGACCGATCTCAATCAGGAAGAATTCGAGATCTACGAGGACGGGGCGAGACAGGCGGTGACGTTCTTCTCGCGGGTCCAGCAGCCCATCGCGCTCGCGATCCTCCTGGACACGAGCGCCAGCATGTCCGAACGGCTCGAGACGGCGCAGGAAGCGGCCATCGGGTTTGCGCGCCGGTTGCGGCCAGAAGACGCGATCGAGGTCATCGATTTCGACAGCCAGGTGCGGATCCTGCAGGAGTTCACCAACGACGCCGCGGCGCTCGAGAAAGCGATCCGCAACACGGATGTGAACGGATCCACGTCGCTCTACAACGCGATCTACATCTCGCTGAAGGAGCTGAAGAAAGTCAAGGCGAGGACGGCCGAGGAGATCCGGCGCCAGGCGATCGTCGTCCTGTCGGACGGCGACGACACGTCCAGCCTGGTGCCGTACGAAGAAGTCCTCGACCTCGCGAAGCGCTCCGAGACGTCCATCTATGCGATCGGGCTTCGTCCGCCGAGCGCGCTCCGCTCCGAATTCAAGGAAGCGGAGTTCGTCCTCAAGCAGCTGTCGCAGGAGACGGGCGGCCGGGCGTACTTCGTGAACACGGTCGCGGAGCTGCCGAAGATCTACGAACAGATTTCAGAAGAGCTCGCGAGCCAGTACAGCCTCGCGTATTCTTCCAAGAACCCGCTGCGCAACGGGGCCTGGCGGCGCGTCGTGGTACGCATCGGCCGGGCGGGGCTCGTCGCGCGCACGAGACTGGGATACTACGGGCCGGGGGCGGGTCGATAGGGATGCCATGCATCTGGTGCCGCTCGTCTTCTATGCCGCTGCCGCGGCCGCCTATCTGACGCATTTCGCGTGGCGCGATCCACGCACGGGCCGGCTGGCCACCGCCCTCCTCGGCGGGGGCGTTCTGGCGCACACATTTCTCATCGGCATGCAGACGATGGAGGCGGGGTACGCGCCCCTCGTCGGCACGACCGCCGCGCTCTCGGCGTTTGTCTGGCTGCTCGGGCTGGCGTATCTCTACGTGGAGCTGACGACGGACGAACGCGCGATGGGAATGTTCGTGGCGTGCATGATGGTGGCGCTCTACCTCATCCCGGCGCTCGATCCGCGCGTGGGACTGCGGCCGCCGCTCCTGCAGAGCCCCCTGTTCAGCGTGCACGTCGTCTCGATGCTGTTCGCGTATGCGAGCTTCGCGCTGGCGTTCGTCCTGGGGCTGACCTACGTGCTGCTGTTCAAGGAGATCAAGGCGAAGCATCTGGGCTTCTTCTACGCGCGGCTGCCCTCGCTGCAGGTGCTCGACGCCATGAACGGTCGCGTCGTCACGATCGGCTGGGCGTTCCTGACGCTCGGCATCGCCGTCGGCGGGCTCTGGGCCACGACGATTCACGCGTCGCCCGATCCCCGCGCGCAGAACATGTCGATCGGCGATCCGAAGATCCTCGTCGCGCTCGTCTGCTGGGCCGTGTACACGTTCGCGCTCTTTGCACGCCGCGCCATCGGGTGGAGCGGACGACGGGCGGCGTGGCTGTCCGCCATTGCGTTCGTGATCGTGCTGTTGAACTTCGTGCCGGTCGGCTACTTCCTGACGAAGAGCCACAACTTCTGACCATGCGCCTGTTCGCAGTCGGTCTCAACCACCGCACGGCGCCTGTCGAGTTGCGGGAGACGGTCGATTTCGCCCGCGGCGGACTCGACCGCGCGCTCAGCGCGTTCGCCGCGTGCGGCGTCGCCTCCGAGGCCGTCGTCCTTTCGACGTGCAATCGCGCGGAGGTGTATGCGGTCGGCCACGTGGAGACGGCGGATGCGTCGATCGGCCGGTTCTTCAGCGACTACCACGCGCTCGATCCAGGCCACGTCAACGGACACCTCTATTGCCATCGCGGCGGCGAGGCCGCGCGGCATCTCTTCCGCGTCGCCGCCGGCCTGGATTCTCTCGTCGTTGGTGAGCCGCAGATTCTCGGTCAGGTGAAAACGGCCTACGCCGCCGCGAGCGAGCTCCGATACACCGGCACGATCACGCACAAGTTGTTCCACGCGGCGTTTGCGGTCGGCAAACGCGTCCGGACCGAGACGAGCCTCGGCGAGGGCGCGGTCTCGGTGAGCTACGCCGCCGTCGCGCTGGCGAAGAAAATCTTCGGGGATCTGACTGGGCTGACCGTGCTGATTCTGGGCGCGGGCGAGATGGCCGAGCTCACGGGCGTGCACCTGCAGGCGCAGCACGTGCGCCAGATCACGATCGCGAGCCGCACGCTGACCACGGCCGAACGCCTCGCCCGTCAGCTGAAGGGCGGCGCGCTGCCGTGGACCGAGCTCGGCGCGGCACTGGGCAGCGCGGACATCATCGTCACCGCCACCGGCGCGTCGGAGCCCGTGCTGACGCGGACGATGCTGGAGGGCGTGATGCGGCAGCGCCGCGACCGGCCGCTCTTCATCATCGACATCGCCGTGCCGCGCGACGTCGAGCCGGCCGTCGGCGATCTCGACCAGGTGTTTCTCTATCACATCGACGATCTGCAGTCGGTCGTCAACGAGAACCTCGCCCGCCGGGCCACGGAGCTGGCGAGCGCCGAGACCATCGTCGGCGAGGAAGTCACGCGCTTCGTGGCCTGGATGCAGACGCGCGAGGTCGTGCCGACGATCGTCGCGCTCCGTCAGTGGTTCGAGCGCGTGCGCGAGGCCGAGCTGCGCCGCCTCGAGCCGAAGCTCTCAGGGTTGACGCCTGAGGCGAGGGCGCGGGTCGACGAGGTCACGCATCTACTCGTCGAGAAACTGCTGCACACGCCGACGGAGCAGCTCAAGTCCGTTCATGACGAGGCGCGCGTCGTCTCGTACGCCGACGCGCTGAACCGCTTGTTCGGGCTCACGGGCGACGAGAAGGAAGAACGGGAAGAACCGCTCGTGCCGAAGGCGCGGTCGCGGTGACGGGCCGGAACGGATTGAAACTCGCTACGCGCGGGAGCAAGCTGGCACTCTGGCAGGCGCACGCGGTCGCCGAACGCCTGCAGGCCGCCGGCGTGTCGTGCGACATCGTCGTCATCCGGACGTCCGGCGATCAGCGGCCCGACGTCCGCGGCCCCGAGGGAGACACCAAGCGTCAATTCGTCAAGGAGCTCGAGGACGCGCTGATCCGGGGCGACGTCGATCTCGCCGTGCACAGCGCGAAGGACATGCCGGTGGTGCTGCCCGACGGGCTGGCGATCGCGGCCTGCCTTCCGCGAGCGGATCCGCGCGACGCGATCGTCCTGCCGCAGGGGGGACCCACCGGTGATCTGGCGACTAATCCTCGCGCGCCTCAACGGCGGTTCGACGATCGGCACCGGCAGCGTCAGGCGTATCGCCCAGCTGGCATCGGTCGTTCCGCGCGCCAGATTCGAGCCGATCCGCGGCAACGTGGACACGAGGCTCGCCAAGCTGGATAGCGGCGAAAGTCGACGCGCTCGTCCTGGCCTCCGCGGGGCTCGAGCGGCTGGGATTCAGGTCGCGGATTTCAGCGGTCGTTCCCGTCGAACAGTGCGTTCCGGCCCCGGGTCAGGGTATCGTTGCGATAGAAATCCAGGCCGGCGACGGCAAGACGCGCGCCGCCATCGCGAGCATTCACGACCGCGCTGCTGGAGAATCGCTGGCCGCCGAGCGCGCGCTCGTCTCGGCTCTGGGGGGTGGCTGTCAGCTGCCGCTCGGCGCCATCGCCCTTCCGCGCCATGGTGCGCTGGAGATGCACGCGGTGGTAGCATCCCTCGACGGATCGCGGAAGATCTCGGGATCGATGACCGGTCCATCCGCGAGCCCGGAGGCGCTTGGCGAACGGCTGGCCGCAACGCTCGCGCATCAGGGCGCCGGGATAATGGGAATCTACTGAGGGAATCCTGAATCGATTCAGTACGAACTGCACGTGTCATGAATACGCCTTGCGTCTATATCGTGGGTGCGGGCCCAGGCGATCCGTCGCTGATCAGCGTGCGGGGACGGCAGTACCTGCAGGCGGCGGACGTCGTCGTGTTCGACCATCGCGTCCACACGCGACTGTTGCGGCTCGCCAAAGCCGGCGCGGAGCGCATCGATGTCGGGCCGGCCGCACCGAAGCCGCTCGAGCAGGACGCGATCTGTTACTTGCTCGCGGAAAAGGCGCGCGAGGGCAAAACCGTCGTGCGACTGAAGTGGGGCGACCCGTTCGTCTTCGACAGCGGCGGGAAGGAAGCGCTGTTCCTGCACGAACAGGGCATCCCGTTCGAGGTCGTGCCGGGCGTCCCGGCCGCGATCGGCGGACCGGCGTACGCGGGTGTGCCCGTGACCTACCCCGGGGCGGGCGACGTGCTGACGTTCGTCCGCGGCCACGAGGGCGACGTCGACGTGGCGGCAGACGTCGACTGGTCGCGGCTGGCGGGTCTCGGCGGCACGCTGATCTGCTATGCCGGCGCGCGCCGGATCGGGGCAATCACGGACGCGCTGCTGGCGCACGGCCGCGCGCCGGACGAGACGGCCGTCCTGATTTACGACGGCACGCTCCCGTCGCAGTTGACGGTCGAGGGCACGCTGTCCGACATCGCCTCGCGCGCCAGGGAAGGCTCGGTGGGACTGCTCGTCGTCGGCGCGGTGACCGGCCTGCGTCAGCATCTGCGCTGGTTCGACGAGCGTCCGCTGTTCGGCAAGCGGATCGTCGTCACGCGCTCGGTCGAACAGGCGGGCGAGCTGATTGAAATGCTCGAAGAGCGCGGCGCGGAAGCGATTCCCGCGCCGGTGATCCGTACCGCGCCGCCCGAGGATCTCGGCGCGCTCGACCAGGCGTGCGCCGAGGCCGGCACGTTCGACTGGATTGTCTTCACGAGCGCCAACGGCGTGGACTACTTCATGGATCGCCTGCTCGCCCTGAGCGACGTGCGGGAACTGAAGGGCGTCCGGATCTGCGCCATCGGGCCATCCACGGCCTCGCGGCTGTCACGCTACGGTATTCGCGTGGATCTGACCCCCGAGGAGTTCCGGGCCGAAGCCGTCGCGGATGCGCTCGCGCGAGACGGCAGCCTGAAAGGCCGGCGCGTGCTGTTACCTCGGGCCGACATCGCGCGTGAAATGCTCGTCGACGAGCTGAAACAGGCGGGCGCGGAGGTGGTCGACGTCGCGGCGTACAGGACGCTGCAGGGCGGCAGCGGCGAATACGACATCTACCGCATGATGCTCGACCGGCAAATCGATGCCGTGACGTTCACCAGCGCATCGACGGTCCGCAACTTCGTGGCGATGATCGGCCGCGATCAGGCCGCCGATCTGCTCCGCGGGACGGTGGTCGCGTCGATCGGCCCGGTCACCGCGGAGGCGGCGCAGCAGCTCGGGATCGCCACGGCGGTCATGCCCGAACGCTACACCATCCCGGATCTGGTCGACGCCCTGGTCGAGCACTTCACCAGCCCTGCGGTCGTAGCGGCCGAACCATGACGACGCGCACCCCGACACCACCGGGCGTTGCCACAGGCGGGCAGCTGGATCTCCCCCGCCGCCTGCGGCGGCTGCGCCGGACGGCCGCGATCCGCTCGCTCGTGCGCGAGACACGGCTCTCGGCCGACATGTTCCTCTATCCCCTGTTCGTCTGTCCGGGCCGGGGCCAGCGTCGCGAGGTCGGGTCGATGCCGGGCGTCTTTCAGCTCTCGGTCGACGAGGCGGTCAAGGAAGCCGCTGCCGCGAAAGCCGACGGCGTGCCGGGCGTGCTGCTGTTCGGTCTGCCCGACAGCAAGGACGCCTTTGGGTCGGCAGCGTTCGATCCGGACGCGCCGGTCCAGACTGCCGTGCGCGAGCTGAAGCGGGAAATGCCGGATCTCCTGGTCGTCACCGACGTGTGCCTCTGCGAATACACATCGCACGGGCACTGCGGGCTGCTCATCGGAGACGAAATCGCCAACGACCCGTCGGTCGAGCAGCTCGTTCGCGCCGCACTGTCACATGCCGCCGCCGGCGCCGACATCGTCGCGCCGTCGGACATGATGGATGGCCGTGTCGGACGCATCCGGCAGGCGCTGGACGACTCCGGGTTCTCGCAGGTCGGGATCATGTCGTACGCCGCGAAGTACTGCTCGGCGTTCTACGGCCCGTTCCGCGAGGCAGCCGACTCCGCGCCCGCGTTCGGCGATCGCCGATCGCATCAGATGGATCCGGCCAACGTCGAGGAAGCGCTGCGCGAGGTGCAGCTCGATCTGGAGGAAGGCGCCGACATCGTCATGGTGAAGCCGGCGCTGACGTATCTCGACGTCGTCGCGCGCGTCAAAGCCGAGTTCGGCGTACCGACCGCGGCGTATCACGTCAGCGGCGAGTACGCGATGCTGAAAGCGGCCGCACGGAACGGCTGGATCGACGAGCCGCGCGCGATGCTCGAGACGCTGACGGCGATCCGCCGCGCCGGCGCCGACATCATCATCACGTACTACGCGAGAGAAGCCGCCAGGCTGCTTTAACCGAACCCTCCCCTATAGCGTCCGCGCCAGCGCTGTCAGCGTGGCTGCCGCGTTGTAGGTGAGATGCGTTCCAGCCAATCGTTGAAGCTCGGCGAGAAACCTCTGAATCGCGCGCTGCTTCGCCGCCAGATCACCGCGGTCTGCGGCAGCCTCTGCAGCGTCAATCTTCGCAATCAACGAGTCGACGATGTCCTCCCTGGTCGGTCCTCCTTGCTCGTCATCCCTCACAAGGGCCCGGCACAAGCGACCAAGCGTCGAGAAGCCGAACAACGCTGCGGGATCGCCCGCGACCTCCTCCAGGGCCACGCCCGGCGGCTGACCTGTACCTTCGCTGCCCGCGCCCCATTTCATCGCGTGCGCGACCGACTGACGGAACGAGTTGTACACCGCCAGCAGGCCCTGGTCTGAAACGAGAATCGGGTCCGGCGGATGCTCGAGAATCTCGGGGAGCGTGATGACGCCGTCGTCATTCTCGTCCAACCCTTCGAGCACCTGCCTGATCGTAGCGGGATCCGAGACAAACGCCGGCGCGCGACCTGTCGCTTCCGGGTGCATCTTCAATAACGCGCCCGCGGCGTCCGCGCCAGCCGTCAGGATCTCGTTGGATAGTCTCCACCCTGCCCGCCTGGCGCCAGGTGTAGGCGACTCCCTGATGGGATTCTTGTGATCCGCCGTCAGGGTGACGCTGCCGCTGATGCCAGGAATGATCGGCTCAGCGGCGACAAGGAAATTGTTGGGTGCGGACGCTAACACAGAGAAGCTGTACCCGAACGTGACAATCACGCCGTCCTCGCGCACATCCTTCAACGGCCCGCACGGGATCTGTTGTCTCCAGTCAAACAGCTCGACCAGGTCGATTGGAGAGCGTCCGACGGCTCGCCGGAATTCGTTCGCGCACTGCACCAGGGCTCCCAGTCCGGCTTTGGCGTTCTCGGTGTTATTCACCATGCGAATGGCCTGACCCGCGAGAAGCAGCCCGATCAGGATCCCGATGATCGCAATGACCACCAACAGTTCGATCAGCGTGAAGCCGCGTTCCGAGCGTGGGACTTTTGTCATGACCGTTTCTCCACCAACACTACTGACGAAGGCTCACGGTGATTCTGCGGAGCGCCTTTCGGCGCCGATCGTCATGCAGGCGCCCAGGACCATGGTGCGATGTCTGGTCGGGACCTTGGAATCACCTATCTGTGTAGGTTTGTGGAGACAAGGAAGCGCACTCGGTCGCCTATTCAACAGGGTTGATGAGCTGCGGGGGCAGTGGCGCCATCACGCTACTCTCGGCCACACAACTGTCAGGGAGGGCGACCGGGCAGCCGCACCGGTTTCCGCCGCGATCGTGAAACTGGAAGTCGTCGGCAGACGTGGGAAACGCCTCACCTTCGAGATCGAATGCATTGCAGTGAAGCCTCGTATTCCCGATGTCCAGGGTGCCACCCAGGTTTGCGATTCCCGAATGTGCGTTCTTCCACATCCTCGAATTGTCCACCCATACGATGCCCGGGCCGGCGACAGTCAGGCCGTCGCCGTAGAAGCCGGCCTGGACGTGACCCTGGGGATATGGGTCTGTGAGGAGAATGTGACTGTCCTTGACCATCGCGTACAGGGGCTGGAAAAGGAGAATGCCCGCTCCGATTGACGAACGGATGACGGAAGAGTGCTGAACGAACGTGGTTCCCCCCTTCGCGGCGATACCAGGCCCGTTCGTGACGTTGATGGTGGACTCGATGAAGTTGACTCCTGCGTTCACGGCCATGACGCCGCCCCCCTGGCCAGGAGCGCCACCGTTGTAGCCACATGCGTCCAGGTGGTTCTGAAACGCGGTGTAGAGGGAGTTCTTCACCACCACGCAGGCCTGTCCGGTGTTCAGCAGGGTCACGCCAAACGAGGTGAGAATCGACTCCGGGGTGAACCCCGGCGTGATTGCGTTCGGGGAAACGGCGATCCCGTTCCAGAGGACATCTCGGATGAGCACGTTTTGCACGACGAGTTTGGCCGCAAATGCGGAGGAGGCGATGCCGCGTCCGGTGTGTGCTATGCAGGTGTCCTCTACGGTCAGCGTGGAGGGCGGGACGCGTGTGTCATCGCCGCCCGTGATGCGGATGGCCGCGTCGAAACCGGAGAGTTTCAGGCCTCTGACCACGCCTCCACCCGTGCCGAGGTAGGTGACGAGCCCGGTAACCTCGCTGAATGGAGCGACCCGCAACGGCCGTGGGCCCGCGAGATGGGTGGCGCGATCGGTTTGGGCGCGCGTCCGGGGCAATTCGTCGCCGCACCCCGCGCCCTCGATTGTGATCCGTTTGTTTCGGACGATCAGGGGTTCGCTGAGCTCGAACCGACCTTTCTGGATCTTCAGTTTGCCTCCGTCGGCGAGGGCATCAATCGCGCTTTGGAGCGTGGGGAACTCGCGACGTTCGTCCGGCCACTCGATCGAATCCCGACGATCTCCGGGCTGACTTACAATCGGGCCCGCAAGCCCGAGCGCGAAGACGGTACCAAGTGTGAGCGTCAGCAGGTTGCGTGACATCTGATACTCCTCGACCTCGGCTACCCGCGCTCTTCTACGGAACCGGACAGCCGGGGCCCGAGCCGCAGTCTGCTAGCACGCCGGAAATGGATGCTTCGCACCACAACGTAGAACCTGGCGAGTTTTTCCAGAAACCAAACGAAACTTCAGTTCCCGGGTCCGCGTACAGGCGCAACTGTGCCGTAATGACGTGATGGCGGCCAAGGCCACCGAGGCCGACGCCCGCGAATATGCTCGGCTCGAGCGCAAAAAAGAACTGGCTGGGTGGGCCGACTGACTCGTCAATCGCAATGCTGGACCGAACGGCGCCGGTCGTGATTTCCGTTCCGCAGAAAGCTGAATACGTCTCAATGACGAGTAACTTCCCGCTCGGGACCGTGAGTGTCACCGTGCAGACATTGCCCGACGTTGAAATGCAAGGAATCCGGGCACGGTAGGTTTGCCTGGCAGGACTGCCCACATCAAGAATCGGAACCGGGTCGCGGCTCGAGTTGCCGATGGCCACCGTCCATGAGCCAGATTGCGACGACTGAACCCGCGGAACGTTCGCAACGTTGACCTGAGGCACGTTTACGACTTCCACCAGCAGCGCTGTCGTGCCCTGCGCTACGGCACGGCCTGTCGGAGTGAGGGCCATCACAAGCGCCACGGCTGCAATGCTTGCAGTAGCCAGAATCGATTTTCGAGTCTTCCCCCCCATTCTTCCTCCTCCCGGTGCCGAACTGCCAGCAGGGCCGGCGCCTGGCCGATTTCCCCATCCGGTTCAGATGACAGGGCGTCCGCAGGTCCGAGGACATCTTGCGATGCCTCGGTCGGAGAGGGAATCACCAGTTCATGTAGGTTTGTTTAGGACTACCGCACAATCCGCTGACGCAGCGCTTTGGCGACCGCCTCGGATTTCGAGTGCACCTGCAGCTTCGTGTAGATGCTGCGCATATGAAAGCCGACGGTGTTCACGCTCGATCGCAGCTCGGCCGCAGCCGTCTTGTAGGTGTGTCCTTCGCTGAGGAGCTTCAGGAGCCTCAGCTCGTGGGGCGTCAGGTGGTAATCGGTGTGCTCGGGAGGGCGAATGTCTCTGAACAACGAAATGACACGGCTGGCCACCTCGGGCGACATGGGCGCGCCGCCGCTCATCACTTCCCGCAGGCACTCCAGCAAGCGCGCCGGCGGCGTCTTCTTCAGCAGGTACCCCGACGCGCCGGCGCACAATGCGTCGAAGATCTTCGCATCGTCCTCGTAGACGGTGAGTGCGACGAGTCGAAGGTCCGGATGGCGCTGCCGGAGAAGCCGCATCCCCTCCAGTCCCGACATGCCGGGCAAGCCGATGTCGACGAGCATGATGTCGGGCAGAACGGTCCTTGGCCGCGCAAGCCAGGCCAGCGTCTCTTCCATCGAGGCGAAGGCCGATCGGCAGGAATAACCGTCAGTCCGGTCGATGAGGAACTTCAGCCCGTCGCGGACATCGGCCTGGTCTTCGACGATCGCCACGGCGATGACGCCAGGGGAAAAAGGGGCGTCAGTCATCAAGCATGCCCGTGCAGAGTCTAATGAGCCTGTCCATGGGCTGTCACCCACCTGATCACACGGGTCCAGCGCCCGAGGTTTCCCGTGCGCTCGCGGGTCGCGACGCGTGGGGCCGGATGGGGACTGCGAGCGTCACCCGTGTCCCCTGGTCCGGCTGCGAGATTACTTCGAGTGTTCCTCCCAGGCTGGCGGCCCGTCGGCGCATGCTCCTCAACCCTTGACCGGTGGCGTCGGTGATCGGTTCGAATCCGCGCCCATCGTCCGAGACGGTCAACGAGAGCCGGCGCCCGTCCACGCGCAGGATCACCTCGACCCTCGTGGCCTCGGCATGACGGATGATGTTGTTGATCGCTTCCTTGAACACCAGAAAGAGCTCGCGCCGGGCGACGGTGCCAACAGGCACGGTCGCGGCGCCGGTCGTTCGAAATTCAAGAGCGATGCCCCGCGGGGGGAACACTTCGTTCGCCAATCGACGCATGCGCGTCGCCAGGTCGTTGAACCGATCGTGATGGGGATCGATCGCCCAGACGATCTCGCTCATCGCATCGACGGACTCACGCGACAGGCTTGCGATGCGCGACAGCGGCTGGTCGATCGCCTGCTCGCGCTCTCCGGCCTGAGCGCGCGCGACCTCGCTCAGGATCGCAATCTGCGACAGGTTCGCGCCGACATCGTCGTGGAGATCGGTCGCGATGCGCGTGCGCACACGCTCGAGCTCGAGCGCGCGGACGAGGCGATACCGATAGACCGCATGAATGGCCAGTGCGCCACAGGTTCCAAGGAGTGCGATGAACCACCAGCGCTGCCAGACCGGAGGAAGAATAGTGAACGCCACCGCGGCGGTGGCGGGGCTCACCAGGCCTTCCGCGGCGATCGCCTGCACGACGAAACGATAGCCGCCTGGGGAGAGGCTCGCGTAGTTGACGCTTCGCTGGTCAGTTGGCCTCGCTCCAGTCCCGGTCGACCGGTTCGAGCTTGTACTGATAACGAAGGTCGACGGCCGTGGTGATGCCGAAGAAGTCAATCTGCAACCGATTCTCGTGAGGCCTGAGCTCGAGTGCCCTGAACTTCGCGTTCGCCCAAATCGGAGACGAAATAACTCTCGCCGGCGACGCGCAGGCCGCCGATGAAAACGGCCGGTGGCGCCCCAGGCCGGTCGGGTTCCGGGATCAGGCGCGAGAGACCCCGGAGCGTCGCGAACCAGAGGGCACCGTGACGGTCGCGCATCGCCGAGTACGGCGCACTCCCAGCCAAACCGTCCGCGGTCGTGAAGTGCCGAACGCGGCCGGCGCGCGTGTCGAGCCGGTCGAGACCGCGAGCGACGCCGAGATAGATCCGCCCCAGGCGGTCGTCCGTGATGCAGCTGACGCTGTTGCTGGACAAGCCATCAACCGTGGTGTAGGCAACAAACCGGGGTCTGTCGTCGGCGGGCGCATCGATCCGACTCGCGCCCCGCTCCGCCGACCCGACCCAGAGTCGACCCTGTCCATCGAGATGGAGCGCGGTGATCACGCCATCCGGCGCCCCGTCGGCCGCCGTGAAGCGTTCGAATCCTCCCGCGCGGTACCGCGCCAGCCCACCGTTCCGGAATCCAAGCCAGACGTTGCCCGATCGGTCTTCCGCGAACGCCGTGATTCGACTGAATGCCGGGAGGCCGTGCGCCTCCGAGTAGCGGTGGAACACTCCCGTCGCCCGTTCCCATCGCGTCAGTACAAGCGACGTCGGAATCCTCCGGCCGATCCAGATGTCGCCGCGGGAGTCCTCGAACAGCCGAATCACGTCCTCGCCTGCAAGGCCATCCCTGGTCGTGTAGATCGCTTTGGCCCGGATGCGTGACAGATCCTCGAGCTTCGCGACGCTCGGAAAGCGGTACACGCCTCGGTCGCCGGGAAGCCACCACTCTCCCGTGTGATCTCGAAGCCCCACGGCCAGGCTGATTGAGTCCGCCGGCTCGTCGGACAGATTGGGACGCACGGTCACAAAACGCGCCTCGGCGAGGCGATGAACGAACTGCCCACCGGTCACGACATAAAGGCTCCCGGATGGATCCTGGATCAGCTCGCCGATATTCCCGCGTCCGAGGCCGTCCGCTTCGGTGAAGGTGCTGAATCCGTGTCGGGCAATCCTGGAAGCTCCGGCCGCACTCGTCCCGACCCAGACGTTGCCGTCGCGATCCTCGGCGACGCTCAGCGTGCCTGTTACGCCTCCGCCCTTCGTGATGGCTTCGAATCGCTGGCCGTCAAATCGGGTCAGGCCGTCCAATGAGCCTATCCACAGGTGGCCGTCGGATGAGCGGTGAAGCACGCGAATGCTCGCGCCAGCCAATCCGTCCGCGTTCGCGTACCGGATGGCGTCGCCTGCCTTCGCTGGAGCGTTGATGGACCGCGCGCGGATCGGCCGCAGCGCGCGGGACGCGAGGGATGACGATGCGGGCTCGGCGTAAAACGCGATCAGTCCGGTCTCGTGACCGATCCAGATTCTGTCGCCTTCGTCTGCGAGCAGCGCGCGCACGTGATCCGCACCCTGCACGGGTCCGACCGTGTAGTGGAGGGTGCGGCCGTCCGGCAGCCGTCGGCTCAGTCCCCAGGACGATCCGATCCAGAGACTGCCTTCGGCGTCTTCCGCGAACGCCCAGACGAGCACGGCGCGGTCGGGGCCCGACGGCAATCCGAGGTCGACTTCCCGGAACGTGGCCGACGCGCTCTCATCGAGCAGAAACGCGCCGCCGTCGGTCCCTGCCCAGAGTCGGCCTTTCCGATCTTCGTACAGGACGTTGACGCGATTCGGTTCGGGGCGATCGCTGACGGCGAGCACGGTAAAGCGTGAAGAATCTCTCGCCCGAGAACGGGTCGCCGCGTCGTGCGCCGCGCCGTGCGGAATCGGACGCCGGGCGTCATCGAACCGTGCTACCCCGCCGCCGTTGGTCGCGACCCAATAGACCCCACGCGAGGTTTCCAGCAGATTCGTGATGACGGCGCTTGGCAGTCCCTGGGCGGTACCGTACGTCGTAAACGAGTGGCCATCAAACCGGCTCAGACCCTGAGCCGTGCAGAACCAGAGAAACCCGCGAGAATCCGCGAGGATGCTGTGGACGCGCTCGTGGGCCAGGCCGTCGGCCGTCGTGTAGGTCTTGATTGGCAGCCGCTGAGCCAGCACTGGCGCCGCCGGACAGCTCAGGGCTGCCGCAAGGATGGCCGAGTGGATCAGCGCCGGGCGTCGGCAGTCGGTCACCACGCACCTCGCAGGTCATTTCCTGATGACGGAGGGCCAGTTCACCACGAGCGTGATCGGGGCCGTCGTCGGTTCCTCGACAGAGGTGTTGACCAGAAACCGTCGACCGTCGGCGGTCACATCGTACGGATAGGCATCGAGCCTGGCAAAGGGGCGGGGACGAGCCTTGAAGAGGGGCCTCGCGGCACCTACTTCGAAGTGTGAACCCTGACCGTTGACGGCCACGGCGGTCAGCGTCTCGTCAAGGGCCAGGTAGAAGATCTCCTGACCATCACGCTTCCAGCGCGGCCACCCGCCGCCGGCAGCCGACACTCGCGTCTTTTCACCCTTACCCGGAAACGACGAAACGAAGACTTCCCGTTTCCCCGTTTCCGCAGTCATGTAGGCGAGCCAGCGCCCATCCGGAGAGAACTGCGCGTGTGATTCTATGTACGTTTCCTGCAGGAACGGCTCGGCTTTCGCGGGGCTGGAGAGCGTCAGAAGCCACAGGTCGCTCCGGGCGACGACGCCGCCGCCGGCGATATACACGAGGAACCGGCCGTCCCGGGACCAGTCCGAGGCGAACTTGCCGAGGCCGTCCTCGAAGACACGCTGCTCCTGACCTGACGCGCCCATTGGTTTTCGGTACAGCTGGATGCTGCCTTGCCGGCGCGAGCTGAAGATGATGTCTCGCCCGTCGAGGCGCGACCAGATGGGCGCGAAATCGTCCCCAGGGTCGAACGTGAACCGTTCGCGAATGCCGCGCCCGAGGTCGAAGACCCACAGGTCGCGTGTCGCGAGCGAAGGGTCCATCACGCTGACTGCGGCGCGCGTCCCGTCCGGCGACAGCATCACGTCGCCGTAGTCCGCCTGATCGCCAACGCTGGCGAGCCGAGTGCCCCTGCCGTCGAACCAGGCCAGCTGCGATCGAGTAAGGAGGCCTGTCTGATACGCGAGCAGACCCGTCTCCGAGACGGTGAATCCCCCCGGCGTGCCCGTCGAGCCGCCGCCGGTAATCTGCACGTGCTCGACGATGGGCCTCGCTTCGCCGCTCAGCTCGAGGCGATCGGCATCGAACGGCTGCGCGACCAGCGTGTCGCCGCGAACGAACAGCAATCTGACCGTTGGCGTACTTCGCGTTCGACCCACGCTCCACGAGGAGCTTGCCGGGCTCCTTCGAATCGAGGCTGCCCAGCATGATCGCGCGCGCGTCGGTCAGGCCGCCAGCCTTGCTTCCGACGACGAAGTACAGAAAGTGCCGACCGTCGGGGAGGAAAAACGGGTACCAGTGCTGCACGTCGCCGGCGGCAGTATCGAGCGTCGTCACCGGCGTCGGTGTTCCGCCCGATGGCGAGACGCGGTAGATCGGATCGCCTCCCTTCGGCGTGAACAGAATCACACCGTCCGTGTTCCACGACCCCGTCGATCCGATTGACACGTCGGCCAGCGCAACGGGCGGGCCGCCGGCCACATCGACTCGCTTGAGCTTGCCCTCCGCGATGAAGGCGATCGATTTGGAATCGGGCGACCAGAACGGGAACGATGCGCCGTCAGTCCCGGCGAGGGGCTGAGGAACAGACGTATCCAGCGGACGAACCCACAAGAGCGTCCGTCCGCCAGCGTCGGTGGCAACCATCGCGAGCCGCCGGCCATCCGGCGACAGCGTGAAACGTCCCGGCGGATTGTTCGTGCCCAGACGAAACCCCTCGGGCAGCGCAATCGACGTGCTGTAGGTGCGAACGTCGGCCGACTCGCGATCGACATCCCATCGTCCGCGCGCAAGAACCGCGATGAGACCGGCGAGGCATGCTCCCGCTACGACCCACGCGGCCAGCTCGCGTCTGCTCCACCGCGCGGCCGCAGGCGCCTGATCGACGACGGCGATCCGATCCGAGCCGGCGTCAGGTGATCCGCTGAGCGCTTCGTCGAGCTCAATACGTGCGTCGGCGATGTCGTGCAGCCGGCGGGTGGGATCCTTCTCCAGGCACCGGCGGACGAGCCATCGCACTCGTGGAGGGGCGGAGGCCGGCAGAACCGCCAGATCCGGCTCGCGGCCGAGGATCGCGGCAATCGTGTCGGAGATCGATTGACCCGGAAACGGGTGCCGACCCGTCAGCAGCTCGTACAGCACGCACCCGAACGCCCAGATGTCGGTGCGTTTGTCGACCGGCTTTCCACGCGCCTGCTCCGGACTCATGTAGGCCGCTGTGCCCACGACGATTCCCATTGCCGTTGCCGGCTGAAGCTCGGTCGGCGAATTCGTGTCGCGCTCGAGCGTTTTCGCGAGCCCGAAATCGAGCACTTTCACCTGACCCCCGGCGGTCAGCGCGATGTTCGCGGGCTTGAGGTCGCGATGGATGATCCCCTTGTCGTGCGCGGTGTGCAGCGCGTCAGCCACCTGGCGCGCGATCGTGAGCGCCTCGCGGATTGGCAGCGGGCCATCCTTCAAGGCCGCGGCAAGCGTCTCTCCCTCCACCAGCTCAAGGACGATGAACCGCGAGCCGCTCGACTCTTCGATGCCGTAGATCGAGGCAATGTGCGGATGATTCAGCGACGCGAGGATCTGCGCTTCCCGCTGGAAGCGCGCCACCCGTTCGGGATCGGTATGTGCCAGATCCGGGAGCGACTTGATGGCGACGTCCCGGCCGAGGCGCGAATCGCGGGCGCGATAGACCTCGCCCATGCCGCCGGCGCCGATGGCGGAGAGGATCTGATACGGTCCAACCTGAGTGCCGGATTGGAGCCGCAAATGTTCAGCCCTCCGCCAGCTTCCGCTGGAGACAATTGAAGAAGCGATCCATCATCATCCGCGCGGTCGCTCCCAGCAGCCGCTGGCCCACCTGTGCGACCAGCCCCCCGACCTGCACCGAACCCGTGACGTCCACGACGACACCCTGATCGTGTGACTCGAGAGCGACCGACGAGTTGCCCTGCACGAATCCGGGACGGCCTTTGCCATCGATCAGCAACCGATACGACTTCCCGGGAACCTTGTCCGCGATGGTGACCGTGCCCTCGAACGTGCCGGTAATGGCCGCCACGCCCGCATTGAGCACGACGCGGTAGCGATCCTCGCCGATCGGTTCGAACGTCTGGCAGCCAGGCAGGCACGATGCGATTGCCTTGGGATCCATCAGCAGATCCCAGACACGCGCCGCCGGCGCGGTGAACTGATATTGGGCATTCAGATCCATGTGTCTGGTCTCATCCGAGGGGCTTCGCCCCTCGGACTCCCCTACTGGCTCGCTTGCGGGGGCCCTTCGCGCCCCGCGCCGCTCGCCAGGCTCACTCGCTCCCGCTCGTTCGCACTGTTTGTGAGAGAGCTTCTAGTCTGTTCTCCACGTTCGCGAATTCGATCATCAACGGCGTCGCGTCGACCGATCCGGCAGCGCTCCAAGATGCGACGCCAGCTCGTCCAGGCTCGTCATGTTGCGCACCGAGAGAAAGTCGTCGACGAACGGCAGCGCCGCGCGCATGCCGCGCGTCAGCGGCTCGTACCCGGGCGAGCCGATCAATGGGTTGAGCCAGATCAGCCGGAAGCTTCCTCTCTGCACTCGCGCGATTTCTGCCGTGAGGAGGTCGGGGTCCCCGAGATCCCAGCCGTCGGAGATGAGGAGCACCGTCGGACCGCCGCGGAGCACCCGTCGCGCCCATTCGAGATTGAACGCCCGGAGCGCTTCGCCGATGCGCGTGCCGCCAGACCAGTCCCTCGCGGTTTCGCGCACGCGCGCCAGCGCGTCCGCGATCGGCCGGTTGACGAATTCTCTGGTGACGCGTGTCAGCCTGGTCGAGAACAGGAACAGCTCGATCGAGCGCCGGCGATACGCGAGCGCGTGGATGAAGAGGAGCAGCATCCGCGATGTACGGCTCCATCGAGCCGCTGACGTCGCACAGGAGCACCAGGGGCCGCGGCGCGATCCGGCGACGCCGCCGCGGGATGACGATCGGCTCGCCCGCGTGACGGATGTTGACGCGCAGCAGGCGTCGCTGATCGATGGCCGTTCCCGAACCGGCTTCCCATCGCCGTGTAATCCTGTCGCCGGCCGCCCACGGCAGCCTGTCGATCGCGGCGCGCGCGCGACTGACGTCGGCCTGGTCGTACTCCGCGAAGTCCTTCAGCCGCCAGACCTCCGCCGGGCTGTAGCTTCTCACGGGAACGTCGCGGGCGTCCTCGGGCTGGATACGGCCTTCGTCATCCACCCGCCCGGGCACGCCGGCCGTCGTCATCCACCGTGTCTTCATGGTGGCGCGGCGGGGCACGTTGAGCGGCCGCGGACGCGTGGCGTCGCGGGAGGGCCAGGCGCGCCAGAACTGCAGGAACAGCCGATCGAACGTCCGCAAATCCTCGCGCCGGCTGACGAGAACGGCGCGCAGCGCGTCCCGCACGTCGTTCCGGCGTTCGACCCCGGTGACCTCCAGCGCGCGGTACGCGTCACTGGTCGCGTTCGCCGGGACGGCGAGCCCCGCAGCCCGCAGCGTTCGTGCGAACACGAGCACGTTCTCCAGCAGATGCTGCCCGGTCATCAGCGTTCGCGCGCGGCCGCGGTCTCCGCCTGCTCGACGAGCGCCCTGGATCGATCGCCGCGAAGCGACTCGAGATCGTCGTGATCCTTGACGAGGATGCCGAGGGTCTGCTCCACGACGCTGCGGATCGAGCCGATCCTGTCCGAGCGCCACGAGCGCGGCGACCCAGTCGAGCGTTTCGGAAATGCCCGCAACCCGGTGCAGGTCGGCACGCCGCAGCATCTGGACGAACGCCGTGACCTGTTCCGCGAGCCGCCGCGGCGCGTCCGGCAATCGGGTCAGGACGATGCGGAGCTCTTTGTCGAAGTCCGGATACGGGATCCAGTGATAGAGGCAGCGGCGCTTCAGCGCGTCGTGCAGCTCGCGCGTGCGGTTCGAGGTGATGACGACGATCGGCGGCCGCGCGGCGCGAATCGTGCCGAGCTCCGGAATCGTCACCTGAAAGTCGGAGAGCAGCTCGAGGAGAAAGCCCTCGAACGGGTCGTCGGCGCGATCGATCTCGTCGATGAGGAGGACAGGGACCTCCTCACGCCTGAGGGCCCGAAGGAGCGGGCGCTGAATGAGGAACGTCTCGCCGAAGAGCTCGCGCGCCGCCGCCTCGCGGTCGAGCGAATGCGTGGCCTCGAGCAGCCGGATTTCGAGCAGCTGCCGGGGGTAGTTCCATTCGTAGAGCGCCTGGGAGACGTCGATGCCCTCGTAGCACTGCAGGCGAATGAGCTCGGTGTCGAGCGCGGCGGACAACGCTTTGGCGATTTCCGTCTTGCCCACGCCCGCTTCGCCTTCGACGAGCAGCGGCCGTCCGAGCTGCAGCGCGAGATAGACGGGAACCGCCAGGCTGCGTTCGCAGACGTAGTTTTCCCCGGCCAGAAGCTCTTGAAGGTGGTCGATGGACGAGGGGAGGCGCACGCTAGCCCGTTCGCTCGAGCGCCCGCTGCAGCGCGCGCTTCACATAGACCGGCGCCATCGCCTTGCGATAGTCCCCCGAGGCAAAGACATCGCCCAGGAGATCGTCGCCTGAGATCGCCGCTGACCTGCGCGGCCGCCTGGGCGGCGCTTTCGGCCGACGCGGGCTTGCCGGCCAGCGCGGCCTCGACCGGACGGCACCGCCGCGCGACCGGCAGCAGTCCGCCGAGTGCGATGCGGGCCCAGGCGCAGGTGCCGTTCTGGACCGAGACGATCGCCGCCGCGCCGAGAACCGCGTAGTGGGACGCCGGATGGCTGAACTTGACGTAGGCCATGCGCTGATCGCCGGCGCGCGCCGGGACTTCGACCGCGGTCAGGATCTCGTCGGGCTCGAGCGTCGTCGTCATCATCCCCTGCAGGAACTCGCCGATTGCCGTGACGCGCTCGCCGCGAGCACCAGCGATGTGGATCTTCGCGTCCAGCGCGACGAGAACGGTCGGCAGATCCGATGCGGGATCCGCATGCGCGATGTTGCCGCCGATCGTGCCGCAGTTCCGGACCTGCGTATCGCCGATCATGCCGGCGGCTTCACCGAGGATCGGGCATGCGGTTCGCAGCGCGGATGACGCCACGATCTCGGCGTGCGTCGTGAGGGCACCGATCCGGATCGAAGAACCACTCGTGGCGATGCCCTTCAACGCCGCGATCCGCCCGACGTCAATCAGCGCTGTGGGCTGCGCCAGCCTCATCTTCAGCAAGGGAACCAGGCTGTGCCCGCCGGCGAGCACCTTGGCGCCCGGATGCTGCTGCAGGAGTCTGCGCGCCTCTTCCACGGACGACGCCCGGTAGTAGTCGAATGGTGCTGAGAACATGTCAACGACCCTCCCCGCGCTGCATCGCCCGCCACACCCGCTCAGGCGTGAGCGGCATGACCAGCTCGGGCGCGCCGAACGGCGCGAGCGCGTCCACGACGGCGTTATAGACCGTGACCGTCGAAGCAATGGTCCCCGCTTCGCCGATGCCCTTCACGCCCAGCGGGTGATGCGGCGAGCGCGTGACGGTCGACTGCACGTCGATGTCGGGCAGCACGTCAGCCCGTGGCAACGCGTAGTCGAGCAGCGATCCCGTCAGGAGCTGGCCGTTCTCGTCGTACACCGCGCCTTCCCAGAGCGCCTGCCCGATGCCCTGCACGACGCCGCCGTGCACCTGACCCTCGACGATCATCGGATTGATCTGAGGTCCGCAATCGTCGACCGCGACGTACTTCCGCAGATCGACCCGGCCGGTTTCCCCGTCGACCTCGACAACGGCGACGTGCGCGCCGAACGGATAGACGAAGTTCGGCGGATCGTAGAAGCTCGTCGCTTCGAGTCCGGCTTCCATGCCCTGCGGCATGTTCCAGGCGACGTTGGCCATCAGCGCGATGTCCTGGATCGTCTTGAACCGGCTCGGCGAGCCCTTCACGAAGAACTTGCCGTCCTCGTAGTCGATGTCCTCGGATGCCGCTTCGAGCAGGTGCGCCGTCAGGCGCTTCGCCTTGTCCTTGATCTTCCCGACGGCCGTCGCCAGCGCCGCCCCGCCAACGGCCGTCGTCCGGCTCCCATACGTGCCCCAGCCCATGGGCGTGTTGTCCGTGTCGCCGTGCACGACCTTGACGTCGTTGACGTCCACGCCCAGCTCGTTCGCGACGATCTGCGCGAATGTCGTCTCCTCGCCCTGGCCGTGCGGCGACGCGCCGATGAACACGTTGACCTTGCCGGTCGGATGGAACCGGACGATCGCGCTTTCCCAGAGTCCACCCTGGAACCCGACGGCGCCCGCCACCTGTGACGGGCCGAGGCCGCAGATCTCGACGTAGGTCGAGACCCCGATGCCCATATAGCGCCCTTCTTTCCGAAGGCGTCGCCTGTTCGGCTCTGAGCTGCGCGTAGCCCGCGCGATCGAGCGCCTTGTCGAGCGCACGCTGGTAGTTGCCGCTGTCGTACGTCAGGCCCGTCACGACGGCGTGACCGTTGTCGAACGGCGGGAGCAGGTTGCGCCGGCGGATCTCGACCGGATCCATCTGCAGCTTGCGTGCGAGGACGTCCATCATCCGTTCGAGCATGAACGTCGCTTCGGGACGTCCGGCGCCGCGATACGCCTCGACCGGCGTCGTGTTCGTGTAGACGCCGTACACGTCTTCCTTGACGGCGGGAAGATCGTACGGCCCCGAGAGCATCAGCCCGTGCAGGATCGTCGGGATTCCGGGCGCCGCTGTCGACAGGTACGCGCCCATGCCGGCCCACACCGTGCACCGCAGGCCGAGGATCTTGCCGTCCTTCGTCGCCGCGAGCTCGACCTCCTGGACGTGATCGCGTCCGTGCGTCGTGGCCTGGTAGTTCTCGCTTCTGGTCTCCGTCCACTTGACCGGGCGCCCGAGCTTCATCGCGCAGAACACGGTCAGGAAATCGCCGGGATACTGCGCGATCTTGCTGCCGAATCCGCCACCCACCTCCGGGGCGATGACACGCAGCTTGTCTTCGGGCACGCCGGTGACCACCGAGCACGCGAAGCGCACGATGTGGGGATTCTGGGTCGTGTTCCAGAGCGTCAGCTCGCCGGTGGCGGTGACGAATTTCGCGACGGCCGATCTGCGGCTCGATCGCCGTCGGGATCAGGCGCTGCTGGATGATCCGGTCCTTGACCACGACGTCGGCGTTGGCGAACGCCGCGTCGATGTCGCCGCCGGCAACGGTCCAGTGGAACGCGACGTTCTGCGGAATGCCGTCGTGGAGCTCCGACGCGCCTGCCTCCGACGCGCGCTTCGGATCGACGACGGCCGGAAGCGGCTCGTAGTCGACATCGATCAAATCCACGGCGTCCTGCGCCTGATACCGGCTCTCGGCCACGACAACGGCGACGCAGTCGCCGACGTAGCGGACGACGTCCTTTGCCAGGACCGGATACGGACCGATGCGAAGATCGGAGTTCGGCACGAGCCAGAGGCACGGCACGGGCTTCAGGCCCTTCTCCGTATCTGCCGCGGTGTAAACGGCAATCACGCCCGGGGCGGAGCGGGCCCGCGACGTGTCGACGCGCCTGATCCGCGCGTGCGCGTGGGGGCTCCGCAGGATCGCCGCGTGCACCAGGCCGGGCAGGGCGATGTCGTCGGTGTACGACGCCGATCCGGTGATCAGCCGTGGGTCTTCGCGGCGCCGGATGCCAGAACCGAAGACGGCGGTCGTCATCGGGCACCTCCCGCAGCGGCGGCTTCCTGCACCGCGCGCACGATGTTCTGATAGCCGGTGCAGCGGCAGAGGTTGCCTTCGAGGCCGTGGCGAATCTGATCGGCCGTTGGATTCGGATTCCGCGAGAGCAATTCCACAGTCGTGAGGATCATGCCCGGCGTGCAGAAGCCGCACTGCAGCCCGTGCTTCGCCCAGAAGGCCTCCTGCACGGCGTGCAGCGTTCCGTCCTGGGCAAGGCCTTCGATGGTGGTCACCGACACGCCGTCGGTCTGCACGGCCAGCCTCGTGCACGACTTGACGGCGAGGCCGTCCACCAGCACCGTGCAGGATCCGCACTGGCTCGTGTCGCACCCGACCTTCGTGCCGGTGAGTCCCGCGACGTCGCGCAGGAAATGGACAAGCAGCAGCCGCGGCTCCACGCTGGACGCGAAGGCCCGGCCGTTGACCGTGATGTTGACTGGGATGGTCACAATCGTTCTCCCTGGAGCGTCATCGGAAGAAGCCTGAGGAACAGTTAGGGCGGAACGGATGTTATTGTGCCGCGGCGTGCCTGGTCAAATAGCCAATCCGCCGGATAATCCGCGTGACTCCGCCCGCGACTCGGCGTAGTCTCGTGCCTGACCACCCGTTCATGGGAACGCGTCCGATGCGACAACGTCAGGTGTGGCGTCATGGCGTCCTCGTCCTGGTCCTGTCCTCGACCGGGGTGTCGTCGCAGCTTCGGGAGCCGCTCCCCCGGCAGGAGCCGCTGACCGTCGTCCAGGAGGTCTTCGAGTCCACGGTGCTGGAAATCATCGACGGAGACTCGGTGGTGCTGAAGGACTACGACGCCACCATGGCCAGGCTGCACCTCGATGGCGTGGACGCGCCGGAGCTCTCGCAGCCGTTCGGGCCCGAGGCCAGAGACTTCCTCACAAGACTGTTGATGCGGAAACTCGTCACGGTCCGCGTCAGGGTCCGCCCGACCCTGACCCGTGAGGGCCTCGCGCGCGTGGAACTGCACGGTTCCGACGTCAGCTCGGCGCTCATCCGTAACGGGATGGCGTGGTACTGCGCTCGGTTCACCGAGGATCGCGAGCTCGATCAGGCGGCAAAAGAGGCGAGAAAAACGCGAGTGGGACTCTGGAGCGGGCCGAATCCCACTCCGCCCTGGCAGCATCGCGGCGCGACGACGTGCTGGCACGACGGCCCGGGACGGACGAAGGAGTAGCGCGTCGCGTCTAGCGCGCGTCGAGGTACCCGCCCAGCCGGTCGCACAGCGCCTGCAGCACTTTCAGACGCGCAAAGTACTTGTCGTCGGCCTCGACCAGCGTCCACGGAGCCCGACCCGTACTCGTCCGCTCGACCATGTCATTGACCGCGGCCTGGTAGTCGTCCCACTTTTTCCGGTTCCGCCAGTCCTCGTCGGTCAGCTTCCACCGCTTGTACGACGCCTTCCGGCGCTCGTGGAAGCGCCGCAGCTGCTCCTTATTCGAAACGTGCATCCAGTATTTGACGACCACGATGCCGTGGGCGACGAGCTGCGATTCGAACTGGTTGATCTCCGCATACGCTCGCATCCACTCGGCTTCGGTCGCAAAGCCTTCGACGCGCTCGACGAGCACCCGTCCGTACCAGCTTCGATCGAAGATGGTGATGCGTCCGCGTCGTGTGAGATGCCGCCAGAATCGCCAGAGGTAGTGCTGGGCGCGCTCTTCGTCCGTGGGCGCGGCGATCGGGATGACTTGATACGCACGGGCGTCGATCGCGCCCGTAATACGGCGGATGGCACCGCCCTTCCCCGCCGCATCCCATCCCTCGAACACGAGGATCGCCGACACGCCCTGCTTCTGCGCCTTGCGATGAAGCAGGTTGAGCCGTCCCTGGAGCTTCTCGAGCCGTCGTGCGGTACTTTTTCCGGTCCACTTTCTGAGTCATGTCCAGATGGCTCAGGATTGTCGGCTGAGCCGTGCGGCCGGACGCACGTGTTGCGGCAGTCGCGATCGTCTTCGCTGGTGTCGTCTTCCGACGTGCGGCACTCACGTTGGGCGACTCGGAGGCGCTTGCGGATCGCGTCGCGGATCGTCGTCGCGACGGTCAGGCTGCGATACTGCTCGTCCGCACCTTCGACGATCGTCCACGGCGCGTTCGACAGGCTCGTGCGCTTGATCATCTCCTCTGCGGCTTCGATGAAGCGCCCGTACAAGCGAAAGTTCTGCCATTGCTCGCGTGATGACGCGCCAGCGCGTGAGCGGATCCTTCTCGAGCTTCCGCAGGCGCGCCTTCTGCCCGCGCTTGTCGAGGTGCATCCAGAACTTGATGATCAGCGCGCCATCGTCCGTCAGCGCGCGCTCGAAGTCGATGATCTCTTCGAGCCGCTGACCGAACTCGGGGCGTTTGATCCGGCGGTTGACGCGCTCGACCAGCGGACGGGAGTACCAGGCGCTCAGGAAGAATCCGATCCGACCCCTGGGTGGGAGGTCACGCCAGAAGCGCCAGTACTCGGGACGCTCGCGCTCTTCTTCTGACGGCGCGCCGTAGGCGCGCGTCTGCACCCAGCGGGGATCCATCCACTCGTTGAGCAGGTTCACGCTCTCGCTCTTGCCGGCGCCGTCGACGCCGCCGAAGAGCACGATGACGGGCCAGCGCCGTTCCGCGCTCAACGCGCGCTGCACCTCGAGCAGCTCGTCCCGCAACGCCGGAACCTGCTTCTTGAATTCCTCGCCCGAGACCTTGCGCCCCAACTCCGCAGCTTCGAACATGAGTTCAGCCTCGCCGGGCCAGACCCTTGACTGCTTCCAGGGCCGCCCGCTTGACGGATTCGACCGGGCCCTCGCCGGGCACCGTGATCAGGAGATTGAGCAGACGATAGTAGTCGATGACGGGCTCGGTCTGGCGATGGAACGTGGCCAGCCGCGCGCGAACGGTCTCGGGCGCATCGTCCGTCCGCTGATACAGGTGCTCGCCGTTGCACTTGCCGTACGGGCATGTCCGAAACGGGTTGCTGGTCTTGTGGAACGGCACCTGGCACTCGCGGCAGATGATGCGGCCGGACAGACGCTCGACGAGGACCTCGTCCGGCACGTCCACGTACACCACGCCGTCCACTTGTCGGCCCAGCGTCTCCATCATCTGGCTGAGCACGATCGCCTGCTCCATCGTGCGCGGAAAGCCGTCGAGCAGGACGCCCGCTTTCGCGTCCGGCTGCTCGAGGCGCTCCTTCAGCATCGCGATGGTGATTTCGTCGGGAACCAGCGCGCCCTTCGTCATGTACTCCTCGGCGCGGAGGCCGAGCGGGGTTCGGTTCTTGAGGTTCTCACGAAAGAGATCGCCTGACGCGACATGTTTCAGGTGCAGCTCCTTTTCGATGGAGCCGGCCTGCGTTCCCTTGCCCGAACCGGGCGCGCCGAGCAGTACAAGGTCCAAATGTCCCTCCGCGATGGTGCTTCACTATAAACTGACCACCACGAATCAGCCATGTCCCTCGCGCCTGGCGTCCGTCTCGGCGCCTACGAAGTCCTGCGGTTGATCGGCGCCGGGGGAATGGGCGAGGTGTATCAGGCGCGCGACACCCGGCTCGATCGCCTCGTCGCGATCAAGGTGCTCCCCGAGAAGGCTCGCGGCCAACCCGGAGCGCCGCCAGCGCTTCGAGCGCGAGGCCCGCGCGGTCGCCGCCCTCAACCATCCGCACATCTGCGACCTCCACGATGTCGGCGAGCACGACCACGTCGACTTCCTCGTCATGGAGTATGTCGAGGGCCAGACGCTGGCGGATCGTCTGGTACGTGGGCCGCTGCGACCGCCGACGTCCTGCGCTACGCCATCGAGCTGGCCGACGCGCTCGATCACGCGCATCGCCGGGGTCTCGTCCATCGCGATCTCAAGCCGGGCAACGTGATGTTGACCAGGTCGGGCGCGAAGCTGCTCGACTTCGGCCTCTCCAAGCTGCAGTCCACCCCGGATCTGATCGCGCTGTCGACGATCGCGTCCAGCCCCGCGCCGCTCACGGCGCAGGGCGCCGTGCTCGGCACGTATCCGTACATGGCGCCCGAACAGCTCGAGGGCAAGCGAGACCGACGCGCGCAGCGACATCTTTGCGTTTGGCGCGATCGTCTACGAGATGGCGACGGGGCGGCGGGCGTTTCAGGGCACGACGGCGGCGAGCCTGATCGGCGCGATTCTCCACACGGATCCGCCGCCGGTCTCCACGCTGCAACCGCTGACGCCGCCGGGCCTCGACCGCATCGTGTCGCGCTGCCTCGCGAAGGATCCCGACGACCGCTGGCAGACCGCGCGCGATCTGATGCTCGAGCTGAAATGGATCGCCGAGCACCCCACGACGCCGGCGCCGGCCCGCAAGACGACGAACAGCATGCGGCTGCTCACCACACTGTCGTTGGTGGTGCTCGCCATCGCGGCAACTGCGATCGCTCTCGTGCTCTTTCTGCGCCCGCGCGCGGAAGGGCCTGCAGTCCGGCTCACATTCTCGCCGCTGGCCGGCTTGACACTGGCCGAGGTCAGGTACGCAGGACCCGTCACGCTCTCGCCCGATGGGCTGCGTGTGGTCTATGTCGCCTCGGGTTCCGATCGCCAGCAGTTGTGGGTACAGTCGCTCGATTCCACGACCGCGCAGGCGCTCGCCGGAACTGACGACGCAGCGTACCCGTTCTGGTCGCCGGACAGCCGGTCGATCGGGTTCTTCGCCAACGGGAGACTCAAGAGAATCGATGCCGCGGGCGGACCCCTTCAAGTCCTTTGCGACGCGGTACTGCCCCGAGGTGGGACCTGGAACGGCGTAGGAGTGATTGTCTTTTCCGCCGGCGCTGGAGAACACCTGTATCGGGTGTCGGCGGGCGGCGGCGCACGCGCGGCGCTGACCTTCGAGAGTCCGAATGGGGAGAGTCACTGGCCCAGCTTTCTGCCCGACGGTCGTCACTTCGTGTATTTCGGACGACGGGAGAAGCCCGGGATCTACGTGGCCTCGCTCGATCCGGACGTTCCAGCAAGACTCCTCACGAGTGAGATCGGGCTGTATGCCGGGGCTGCCTACGCCTCCGACGGTTACCTGATGCTTGCCAGGGGCGGAGCGATGGCCGGGACGCTGTTCGCTCATCCAATTGATCTCCATCGCCTCGAGTTGACCGGCGACCCCGTGCCGCTCGCCGAACGTGTCCCCTTCTACCCGAATCTCGGTCGCCCGGACTTTTCCGTGTCGAAGAACGGAAGGCTGATTCACGGGAATCTGGCTCGCGACTCCACGTCCCTCGTCTGGTTCGATCGCGCAGGCAACCCGATCGCCACGGTCCCGGGAGCATCGGGGTACCAGAGGCCCGTCCTTTCACCCGACGAGAAGACGATTGCGGCTCACCGTCTCGATCCAGAGACTCAATCCCCGGACGTCTGTCTCATCGACAGCGACAGTGGCGTGACGTCGCGGCTCACCACGAATCCGGGTCTCGACAACATGGGGCTCTGGTCACCTGATGGTCGGCACATCCTCTATGGGTCGACCCGTGACGACCAGGGCACGAATACATACCTGAAAGTGGTTGACGGCACCGAGGCGGAAACGCCGGTTTTCACGTCGGGCTTCCGTCAGATGCAGCAGATGACCGACTGGTCTGGAAAGCTGTTCGTGTTTGGCAGGCAAGATCCACAGACGCAGTGGGACCTGTGGACGATGCCCGAGACAGGACGCCCGCAGACGCAACGAAAGCGCCGGTGCTGTATCTGCGGACCGAGTTCAACGAACACGACGGTGTGCTCTCGCCTGATGGACGATGGATGGCCTATACCTCGGATCAATCGGGGCGCTCGGAGGTGTACGTCGGGGCATTCCCGCAGCACGGGGGTCGAGGAACACCGGTGTCGGCGACTGGCGGACGGTGGCCGCAATGGAGGCGCGATGGAAAGGAGCTGTTTTACGTGGTGTCGGACCAGACGCTCATGGCAGTGGCCGTCCAGACCAACGTCGAGTTCACTGCGAGCACGCCCCGCGCACTGTTCAAGCTGCAAATAAAGGAGTCGGTGGTTCGCACTGACCGGCCCTATATGCCCGCACGTGATGGGCAGCGCGTTCTGGTCAACGTCTCTCCTGAGGCCCCGCCTTCACCTGTCTCTCTGCTCCTGAACTGGCCAGCTCTGCTTCGACGCTGAGGCCGCCTTCGTCCGACTTCGGCGCGCCAGGGCCGCCTTCGCCCGGCTTCGGCGAGCCCAGGGCCGCTTCAGAAATCGACCTGCACACCAAAGTCGACGAATCGCGCGGTGAGAACGACCGTCGGCACCGGCCACGTGGCGCCATACCGGTTGTCGATCTGAAGCACCGGGTTGGCATTGAGAAGGTTGTAGACGGAGACGGTCGGACGTATGGCCGTTCGACCGATGCGGACCAGTCTTGCTGACGCGGAAGTCGACCTGGTTGATACGGTCGCCGTACAGCGTGCCCGGTGGAAGTACATCCAACGTGATCTGGGCCCCGCACGAAACCGCTGTCGCCGCACGCGGCGAGGTTGCGGCCGAGCGACTCGCGAATCAGAAGGTTGCTCGTGCTCTGCCGAGCGCCAGATCTGTGCGCCTGGCAGGCTCTGGACCGTCGCCGCCACCTGGATCGCCCACCAGGGCAACGGGTACACCGCCTGGACCTTCAGGTTTGGCTGCATCGGAGGGCGGATGTCGCAGAACGGCGTTGTGCGGGGCGCGTTTGGCGTGAACGCCAGGCTGCGATCGTCGAGCATGTAGCAGGTGTTGATCCGCTCACGCCCGAGGCTCAGGCCGCCGGTCACGAGCGCGCGACTCGGCAGGCGGGCATTGATGGTGAAATCGAATCCGTCGAACACGTCCTCCTGGTGCCCGAACCGGCTGGCACTGGTGATCAGGTTGTCCACCTTGCCGACTTCGCCGGGCTCACGTCGTAGAAGTCACACAGGCTGGTGCCACCGCCGCCCGGGAATCGAGGATTCTGGAGCACCGTGACGCAGAACGGACTGAAGTCGGCGTTCGTCACGGCGAGGTTCTGCGTCACGCGTGAAATTGCCGTACCATCGGCGGAAGTAGCCGGCGGAGACCGTGACGCGGGGAACGATCTCGTGCTGGACGCTGAGGCTCGCTCCCCAATTGAACGGCCGAACGCCGAAGCCGCTGGTCAGGGCCTCGTCGTACCTCGTGCCCACGATCATCTGACCGAACTTGTCGTCCCTGGTGGGTCCGCACTCGCCGTTCTCGGTGACCTTCGTCAGGTCGCAGTCGGGCGTGTAATTCCCGTTGCCGTCGTTCCATGCGCGTGTCGTGCTGCTGACCATCGACTCCAGCGGGTTGACGGCCCGCGCTATCCCGTACGACTCGCCCTGAACGTATCTGGCCAGCGTGGCCTTGAGCGCGGTCTTGCCGTCGCCGAAGACATCGTACGCCACACCAAATCTCGGGGACAGGTCCTTCCAATTGGGTACGTTCTCGATCTCCTGAAAATTGCGTTCTCCGATCAGAGGGCCCGCAGGGACATGCTGCGCGTCCACTTGGGAATTGAGGAAGTCCGCTCGCACGCCGAGATTGAGCGTCAGGCGCTTCACCGTCCACTGGTCCTGTACGTAGAGCCCGAGGTTGTAGTTCACGCGCTCGGCGAACGTGGCGGGCTCGGCGAACTGGGTCAGCCCGGTCGGCACGCCGTTGTTGAAGGTGTGGTTCACGCTGTTGTTGTGCTCGCTGCCGTTGATGCGCCACTGCCGCAGGAGCGTGAGACCTAGCTTGATCGCGTGGCGTCCGGTGACGTAGCGACATGGCGGCTCGATAGTTCGACTGGTTGTTGCGGGTGCCGCCAAATCCGTCAACAGGCGCGCGCCAGGTGGAGGGGAACACGCCCGGACCAGTCTCCGTGATCGACGACAGGTCCGCGCGCACGCCCGGGTCGCGCCGCCTCATCGAGCTCTGCACCGTGATGGTTGCACCAGCCTCGATCAACACGCGGTTGGAAAGCGGTGAGCTCCAGGTCGCCTGCGCAAACCATTGAGGGTCGTTCTTCGGATGGGCGCACGCTGACGGAGCGATGCTGCGCGTGGGCATCAGACAGGTGCCGAAATCCGAACGTTGCACGTGGTAGTAGGCGTCGATCTTGTTCCTGGGCGTGGCCTGAACCGTGAGCCGCGCGTCGCCGCTCGCGTGCCAGACGGGCTGGATGGCCGGCTGCTCGAGATCGGGTGCATAGAACAGGGCCGTCGGGGTCCAGGTCGTCGTAGAGTCCGGCGATGTACCTGTACGTGCCCCACTGCCGCACCGACGAGAAGAGCCAGACGCGATCTCTGACGAGCGGCCCTCCAACGGAAGGGTTCGCGTCCCAGATCTTCTCGATCCTGTTGCTGCTCGGGAGGCCTCGCGCGATGAGATCGTCCGACAGGTTCTCGCCCTGCAGCGACGTGTTCGTGTAGCGCCCGATGAATGATCCGTGGAAGCGTATTCGACCCCTGCCGCGTGATGACGTTCGACGTGACGCCGCTCAGCTCGAACTCGGCGGACATCGCGCCGGTGTTGACGACGATCTCCTGGGCCATCGCGTTGTTCAGGAAATTGCCGAAGGTCGTGCCACCCGTGCTCTGACCGCTCATCACCGACATGCCATCCACGAAGAGCCGGCTCTCGTTGATGCGGCTGCCATGAATCTGCAGCATGAGCGAGTTCTCCGGGTTGGACCCGCCGACGTTCTGCACCGCCGCCGCCGACCACCTGCATCCCAGGCGTCATCGACGCGAAGCTGATGAAGGTGCGGTCGGACGGCAGCGTATCCATCGCCTGCCGGGACGTCACGGCCTTCACGGAAACGTTCTGCGTGTCCAGGTCGGGTTGTCCCGAGAAACCGTCACGACTTCTTCTGTCGTCCCCACCTGCATCGCCGCGTCCACGGTCGCCGCGAACGAGCTGCGTGATCTCGAGGCCCTCCGATTTCAACGTGTTGAACCCGGGCAGCAGGAACGTGACCGTGTAGGTCCCCGGCGGCAACGCGACAATCTTGTACGCACCGTCGCTGTCCGTCACAACCCGGCGGGTTCGTTCGATCAACGCCGGGCTCGAGGCTTCGACCGTGACGCTCGCCAGTGGGGAGCCGCTCGGGTCGCACGCGACACCAGAAATCGTCCCGCCTTGACTCTGTGGCGGCGTGGAAGGAGAAGCGCCAGCCGCTCCGGGCGGCATGAACAGGGCGCCCATCAGCAGGACCCAGGCGCGCATAATGGCCCCCTCGCGACAGCTCGAGCCGATGTATGCGGAAAGCGCCAGTCTACGCCCAGAGCCGTTGGGTGTCGACACCCGGAATGTGGTTAATATGGACCCCCGGCGTCCGCGAGTCCTTGGGAATTTCCTGGGATTCTCCGGCTAGCCGGTGAGGGCGCGATGCGGGTGCAGTTCGGCAAGTTCACGCTCGACACCGAGAGCCGCCAGCTGCGGCATGGCGACGCCGAACGGCACCTGTCGCCCAAGGCGTTCGAGCTCCTTCGGGCGCTGATCGAGTGCCGGCCGGCCGCGCTCTCGAAGGTCCAGATCCACGAACGGCTGTGGCCGTCGACCTTCGTATCCGACGCGACCCTCACGAGCCTCGTCGCCGAGCTGCGAAGCGTGCTCGGAGAGAAGCCGCGGGGCGGGCGGTTCGTGAGGACGGTCCACCGGTTCGGCTACGCGTTCAAGGGGACCGCGACGGAGCTCACGTCGCGCCCCAGCGCCGCAGCGATCGCGCGCGGTGCTGGATTGTCTGGGAGTCGGGGCAGGTGCCCCTGGACGATGGAGATCACCTGCTTGGGCGCGATCGGGACGTCGCTGTCTGGCTCGAGTCCCCGACCGTGTCCCGGCACCACGCGCGGATTCGCGTCACTGGTGAGACCGGCCACGATCGAGGACCTCGGCAGCAAGAACGGCACCTACCTGCGCGGTGAGCGCCTCGCCGACGCCATCACCGTTGACCGACGGCGACGAACTCCGGCTGGGATCCGTGCCCGTCAAGTTCCGCCTCCTCGGGACCAGTAGTTCGACGCAGACGCATCGCTCCTGAACCGGACGCGGCACTCACTCCCGCAACAAAGCCGGAAAAATCCAGGATCTCCCGCAGGACTTCCAGCCAGCGCCTTCTCCATAGTGGACCTCGACGGATGTGGAGACCGTCGGATCGAGATCCGATGCGGTGCCGAGTCATGATGATGCGGTCGCTGCTGGTTGCGGCGTGCGACGGCCCGACGACCGGCCCCGGACGCGTGCCGACCTCTGGTCCTCCAGTGAACCCGGCGCCGCCGCCGCCTGCCCCCGTGCCGGGCCAGACGTTCACGGTCTCCGGCATGGTCAGAGACGATACGAACGTCCCGGTTGCGGGAGCCTAGCGTGGTCGTGCTCGGGCAGGAAACGGCCTTCGCCACCACCGACGCCGATGGGTCCTACAGCATTTCAGGAGTGAAGTCGTCTCCCGTGGAAGCCATGTCGCCGCTGCTCAGCGCCTCCAAAGCGGGCTCTTCTGCCGATGTTGAATTCGCTGACCCAAGCTACCTGCCGATTACGAGCGACACGCGCGCTCGACTTCGCGCTCGTTTCCTCGGGTAGCAGATTCCCGTGGGTCAGGTCGTTCATGGCCTGTCGCCGCCTGGCGCTGCCGTCTGTTCGCACTGGGGCTATGGCGCGAGCGACGTGTCAACGATTCGCGTGACCGCTCCCGCCTCCGGGATTCTCGAAGTCACGCTCTCCGCGCCGCTTTTCACCTTCGATTTCGACATCGTCGGGCCAGATGGACCGTTCGTAGGCGTACGACGCCATTTGGGTCTCGCCCTGTTCGCGTCGACGATTCCCGTGCAGAGTCGGATCGACGTACGAAATCCGCGTTATCGGCGGGTGGCAGCCGCCGCGCGAGTTCGAGCTGACGACGAGGATGCGGTAGGCCCGGTTCTTCAGTCATCGGCAACAGTCACGGAGGAATCTATGCGGAACGAATGGAGACACGCGGCGTTGCTGATAGCCGTGGTGTCGTGCGCGCTCTCTCTGTCCACTCGACGCGCGAACAGCCAGGCGGCGTCGTGCTCTCGCCAGTGCGATCAACGGAAACATTCAGGGCGTGGACAATGGATCGTCGTGCTCGTTTCTGGGCATTCCATTTGCCGCGCCGCCGATCGGCAACCTTCGCTGGCGGCCGCCGCAGCCTGCCGCGCCCTGGGCGCCGGCGACGCTGACCGCGAACGTCATTCGGCAGTGCCCGCAGATCTCCCCGGCGGGTTCCACCACAGCTTCTGGGTAACGAGGACTGCCTGGTCATGAACATCTGGGCGCCACAACTGGCGCCCGGCTACCTGCTCGCGGCCAGTGATCGTCTGGATACACACCGGCGCATTCCAGGGGGCCAGCATCAACCTCGCCGACAGCAACGGTCGACGGTTCGCCGAACAGACCGGCGCCATCGTCGTCGCCGCCAACTATCGTCTCGGGCCGCTCGGCTTCCTCGGTCACGCCGCGCTCACCGCCGAGGATCCCTCCTACCCGTCATCAGGCAACTACGGATTGCTCGATCAACGCGCGGCGCTCGCCTGGGTCCGCGACAACATCGCGGCGTTCGGCGGCGATCCGGACAACGTCACGATTGACGGCCAGTCGGCCGGAGGCCACAGCGTGGGCTTTCACCTGGTGTCGCCTCGAAGCGCCGGCTACTTCACCAAGGCGATCATGCAGAGCTCGATACGCGTCGTCGCGCGTGTCGACGATCGCGGACGTCGAGTCGCTGGGCACTGATTTCGCCGCGGCCGTGGGATGCACGGATCCAACGCAGGTGCTCGCGTGCATGCGATCCAAGACGAGAAACGAAGTGCTGCTGGCGTTCAGGAACGGGCAACAGGAGTTTGCCGAAACTGGACGCGTTCCGTGGGGCCCCGTCGTCGACGGGCTGGAGATCCCCGATCAACCGCGGCGATCTGTACGAACGTGGCGCGTTCAACCGGGTGCCGCTCATCATCGGCGCGACCAGAGATGAGGGCTGGATTTACGTCGACAGGAGCTTCCCGGCGGGCCTGACGGTCGAAGAGTACGAAGCCGCGGTCGCCCGCGAGTTCGGGACCGCCGAGGCGCCGACCATACTCGCGATGTACCCGTCCGCCGATTTTCCGTCACCGAAACATGCGTTGTCGCGTTTGACCGGCGACGTCGAAGTGGTCTGCGAGGCGCGCAGGGTCGCACGTCTGGTGGGGAGGACGCGGACGCCAGTCTATCTCTACTCCTTCGAGCGTGAAGCTGACGCGGTGGTCCCCGATCAGGTCATTCACGGGCTCGACAGGAATTTCGTCTTCGGCAACAACTTCGGTGCTCCCTCGAACTACGTGCTCAACGAGGACGACCTGTCGCTCTTTGGCGCCATCAGCACCTACTGGACGCGCTTTGCCGCGACGGGCAATCCAAACCACCGCGACGACGATCTGCCGCGTTGGCCGGCCTTCAAACATCCGAACGGTCGGGGGCAGGGAGCCGGAAAGTACATGGTCCTCGACTGGCCGGTCCGCGACGACAGCCGGCTGCGCGACGAGCAGTGCGACTATTGGGAGCAGTTCTTCCTGGATTCGATATCAGGGTCGACGCCAGCCTCGCACCCATCCAACGATCTGTGCGGCGTTACGCTCACCGATGATCTGACGCTCGACCACGACCTTGCCTGTTCCGGCGACGGCCTCATCGCCGGCGCCGATCGAATCAGAATCAATCTGAACGGTCACACGATCGCGGGCTCGGGAACCGGCGCCGGCATCAGCGTCACCGGGCGAACCCACGTGTCGATCTCCGGCGGCACCATCGTCAACTTCGAGGCCGGCGTGCGGGTCATGGACTCGACGGATATCTCGGTGAGACGGAGCACGCTCGCAGGCAACACCGACGGGATCGATCTCCAGAGCTGGAAGCCTGGAAGTCGCCGTCAAGGAGAACGTGTTCAAGGACAACCGCTCGAGAGGCATCATGATCAGGGGCAACGCGGTCGACAATGTGGTCAAGGAGAATTCGTTCACCGGAAACCGCGTCGGCGTCCTGCTTTTCGGGGCCGTCAATACGACGGTGCAGGACAACGATAGTCTCCGCCAGCGTTCTTGCCGGCATTCGATTCAACGTGTTGACGACCGGCAACCTCGTCCGGCGGAACACCGTGGCCTCGAACCCGGCGGGCATCGAGTTCGTGATCACGCCGACAGGATCGTCCACAGGAAACCGGGTGGTCGCGAACACGATCGCCACGAACACCTGCGGGTTCAAGGGACCCGTTGCGGGCAACATGCTCGAGAGGCAATACATTCACCGACAACGGAGCGGACAGCTGTCAGTGAGGGGTGCGACGCTGCAACTCCTCCACGTAGTCCTTGGCCTCCTGGAGGCCCGCTCCCGTGGCGGCTCGATATTCCTTGATGGCTTCGATCTTCTTCCCCTGGCGCAGTGCGTCGCTTACCGGCGGCGGAACGTCCGAATACGGATCGAATTGGATGCCCTGGTGCTTCAGGATCGCATCGATCTTGGCCTCCAGCCGCGAGGGCCCGCTCGGGTGGTGCCCTCTCGAGGTCAGACGTGCCACGAGGGCGGCCCCGATGAGAGCGCCGATCACCACTCCCAGCAGGAACGGGGCATTCATATGTAGAGCCTCTCTCTTGTCCGACTAACCCTGCGTCTCAGGAGGGCCGACCTGGGCGTCGTCATCGATGCGGAGCTCACCGGCCTCAGCCGAGGCGAGCAGCGCCCGTGCCCGATCTTCGTCATCGGTCGACACGAGCACCTCGACCATCCCCAGGCCATCGAGCGTCAGCCCGTGAGTCTTTCTCAACGACTCGCCCCGCAGCTCGGTGGCAATGCCCGACGCTTCCAGGAAGGCCACGACCTGCTGGGCCTGCATCTCGCCATTTGCCGCGAATACCGATCGCCAGTCATCCATGCGTCACCCCCTCGGCCGCTGGCCCAACTCGGTCCGGACCGAGTTGAATAGTGGCACAACATCGGTGCCACTCGTCAGCTGTAAAACACGCTAGGCCACAGTCGACGCCTGACGGCGTGGCGACTTCACGCCTGTCCTCAGCTTGTTCCGCACCTCGCGCTTCACGCGAGCCGACAGACGATCTTCTTCCTTCAGAAGAAACGCTGCGACGACCTTCGGATCCTGCTTGGCAAGCTCACGAAGAGACCATGACATGGCCTTGACGACCATCTCGTCCGAATCGCCGAGCAGCGCGCGGCAGACCCGCAAGGTTTTCCGGGCATCGCCCGTTCCCCCCCGGGCGCGCGAGTTCAAGGGCACCGTCGCGACCAGGGCCAGTCGGCGGCGCCACCGATCGTCTGACCGCCCCCAGGCCAGGATCTTCGAATCAGTGACCAGGCCCGCGCGCCACGCCTGCCCGAGCACTGTCACGCCAAACAGGTCCACCGAGCCCCAATCAGAGAGCCCGTGAGCCATCGCCTCGACCAGTCGGTCATTCAGAAGACCGAAGGCTCCTTCATGGGCGGCGAGAATCTCCCATGCAACGACACGTTCGGGCCAGCCCGCGCCGTCGAGAAGCAACCTGACGAACCGAAGCACGGTTTTCGGAGATTCATCGGCGAGCATTTTCGAGTAGCGGCGTCGAAGCGAGCGCACGGACGGCGTGTCAATGCGTGGCAGAGCTGCCAGATCTCGACGAACGTCGTCGACCAGGTTGTGTGCGGTTTTCACTGGGTCGGTTCCACTTGAATCGTTGCCGCGTTGGCCAAAACCCCGCGTCCGCTGCGCTTGTCGAATCTGGAACTCGTTCTGGACCGAGTTGAATGTTGGCACAACATCGGTGCCATTGGTCGACACTGGCTCCATCGTTACCCGACCCCCGTCTTGTACAGGACCCAGACGCAGGCGACCATGACTCCGAAGATTCCGATGACGCTCAGCGCGCGGACCGGCGCCAGACGCAGGTCGCGCGCCGCGACGAGCTCGCGCGGATAGCTGCGCAGGAACACACCGTAGGCGACGCACGCCATGAGCATTCCGGCGACGACGTCGACGAAGTAGTGCTGCTTGGTGTACAGCGTCGACACGCCGATCAGAGAGGCCCACAGTGCTGCGGCGACTCCGACCCCCTTGTGCACGCGATAACACGTCAGCGCCGACACGAAAGAGTGTGCGACGTGGAGAGACGGAAAGCAGTTGTACTGCTGGTCGAGGGAGTACTGGAGCCGCAGGCACCAGGCGGCGAACCCTTCTCTGGGCACCTCAGCCGGCCACGGCGCCACGGTCGGATACGCCACGAAACCGAGATACGCGACGGTCAGCACCATCAGATACGCTCGCATGGCGCGGCGAAACAGTTGTTCGTGCCGCACGATGAGCAACGGCAGGAGCACGAACACGTAGAGCGAGCCGTAGACGAGCATCCACTCGGGTTGCAGGGGCACGGCGCGGTCGAGAGCGACCTCTGGCATGTGCAGCGGCCGGCCCAGTGTCTGTGCGCCGATGCCGAAGTAGAGCGGGACGAGCGACACGACCGCGCTGGCGAGCGCGGTGCGCCAGACCACGAACGCCAGGATGCCCGGAAGCGCGCCGAGCAGGAAGACGAACACGCCGTCCTGCACCGGTCCCTCCAACCACAGTTCGGCCAAGATGGTGGCGACGACCGCGCTGCCAACCAGCAGCCACGCGGCCGTCCTGCGCCAGCGTTGAGGGAGTAACTGTTGGCCGTGAAGCAACGCCCGGCCCGCGATGGGGGACGCGAGAAGTCCTACTCCTGCGGCAAGGACGATCGGGTCAATCACAATTGACCGGTCGGACGGCGATACAGCGGCAGGTTCGACCGCACGTCGATCGCCCACAGCGCTGCACCCGCGATGGCCATCCACGCGCCGATGACCGCGAGGTGCAGCCGCTGCTGCAACCCGAAGTCGGCGCTGGCTCGAAGAGGAAACGCGAGCAAGTCAAGCGCCACGACTGCAGTCGCCGCGGAGAACAGCCAGGGCCAACCACTCCGAAGCGATTGGCTCAACGTCCATGCGCCGGCGGCCACCGCGGCGGAAACACTCACTGCGCAGTACAACGTGAGCTCGAGGTGATACGGGTGTGGAAACGACCAGAGCCCCAGACAACCGAAACAGATTCCGGTGAATACCCACGAGCCACACGCCAGAGCGGTCCTTGAATTGACGCCCTGCACCAGCGGAAACGCCAATCCGAACAGGGACATCAGGAACCCGGATAGACCAAAGCCGAACACGTTCATGACGCCAGCCATTGGTGCCCGTGAAGTCCCGAGATTGCTGATCGCATGGTACCGGGAGTCGTACCCGACGTCGCTGGACGAGACGACCGCGACCGTGGTCGCGAGAACGGCCGGGGCCAACGGGCCAGCCAGAATCGCCATTCTCCTGTACGCGCCCAACAGATGGCCGGTGTTCATGCACCGCGTCTCATGCCGATTCGTCCAGCGTTCAACCTCTGTCACTCGTCAGCAGAATGCTCGTAAAAGGTGACCAGGTCGGCTGTAGTGTTCGTATCCAGCCACCGGTCCAGAATGGCGCGCGCCAGATCGTAGCTCGATGCAACCAGACCGCAGTGAGGGTGAGCGGGTGCGCCGCTGACCGTGTCGTGCTCGTGCGGCACGCCAAAGCTGCACTGCCGGCACAGGATCCGCGTCGAGGTCCCCCAGTTCTCGGCCGCGCCGCCCATCTCGGCGGCGATGTCTTCGAGCGCCTCGACCGCGGCATCATCCACGGATGCCAGTTCGACAACGAACGTGCAAATGGACGAAGGCACGAGCCGCGCCAGGACGTTGAAGACCGGGTAGGTCTTGTTGTCCACGATGCGATGGCCCTCCGCGGCACCATCATGAAGGACGATGTCGCCCCAGCGAAATCTGGATGACGGCAGGGGGATGTTGGTCAGCCGCGCTCGCGCGGGGTCGAGGCGCGAGCCCCACACGACTTCGCCGTCGCCATCGGGATCGAGCCGAAGCGGGATGCGACCGAAGCGGTAGTCCGGAGGATCGGGCCCACCGGGATCCTCGATGCCGCAATGCGTCCAGCAGAGACGCGCTTCTGACCAGCGACCGAGGCCGGTCGCGGCGATACCGCGGTTCCACCATGCAGCCTGGTCGTCGGGGGCCAGTTCTGACGCCCGGCGGTTGAACTCGAGCGATGGCTCCCAACGGCCCTGATATTTGTAGAGGAGGCCGAGATTGTAGACGGGAACCGACCAGTCGGGATCCAACGCCGCCGCCGACAAGTACGCGTGTTCAGCGCCGGCGGTATCGCCGGCCTCGTTGCGGGCCGTGCCTTCTTCGACCAGCCGCTCAGCCGGGGTCAGGTCCGACATTACGTTCCCTGCGCGCCCCGGAACGCGCGCGCGAGCACCAGGTTCGTGACGAGCGCGACGAGAAAAGCCGGGAGCGCCGTCATGACCGGCCAGACGCCGAGCGCGATAAGCAGGAGCTGTCTGTGCTGGTCGGTCGATCCGACGGACCATGGATGGATGTTCGCGCCAACGGCGAGGCCGAATGCTCCAAGCGCAACGGCGGAGGCGACGTGGAGAGCTGCCGTAGCCGGTGAGTTCTGCAGCGAAAGCGTTCGTGCGCAATGTGAGCCGCGTATCCAATAGCGCTCACGATCCAGGCTGCCAGGCGCCACGCCTGCGCGTGAGTGGCCGGAACCGCGAACACGATGCCGACGAGCGCGTACGCGATGCCGAGGAGTACCGCGGCAGCGATCCAGGACTGACGAGGGAATGCTCGGGCACTCATCGATTCGCAATCGGCTCGAGGAAACTGATCCGCATCGCGATTATCTGCAGAAGCCCGAACACGGTGAAAGCAAGCATCCTGATGACGGCGCGCTGAGACTGTCCCAGCCGAAGGCTCGTGACGAGGCCCGCGATGGAGAATCCAGCCATGATCAGTGTCAGCACAATCTCGATCGCCGTGTAGTGGCCATTCGCGATCCGCGATAGGCCAAGAAGAAACAGCCAGATCAAGACGACGATGGCCATCCAGAAGATGAAGATGGGAACCGCCGCGTAGGCTCCCCAGTCCGGACGCCGTGCAAGCACACCAGCTGCCGCGATGATGGGCAGGATCTGGACGACGTGCCGCAGGAACGTTCCGCTCACGACGCCTACGATCAGCAGGGCCATAGCCAAGCCGATGAGAGAAATCAAGACGGCGCGTTGAGGCGAGTAAGCCATAAGCGATGGTTAGGCAGAAGGCCTCTCCATGGTCTCGACGTCGATATCCGCGCGTTTGGGATCCGGTGCGAGGAAGGACACCGCTACCACTTTGATGATCGGAACGGCGCGCCCATCCAACACGACAGGTCGGTACTTCCACTGGCTGACAGCAGTCTTTGCCGGTTCGTCCAGAAGGGGGTGTCCTCGCAGGACGCGAAGGACTGAGACGTCTCCGGTTTCGGCGATTCGAATCTCGACCAAGACCGGGCCGACGACGCCTCGAGCCGCCGCCTCCGGCGGCAGCGTCGGCTGCACCTTCGTGATCGGCTCCTCGCCGTGCACCAGCGAGCCCACCCTGACGGGACGGCCCTCGGCCACGCGCGGCGTCTTGCCGATCGTCCCCGGCACACGCCGACGCCAGGAAGACGATCCAGAACAACAGACTCCTGCGGATACGGCTGTCGCGCCTCAACATCGAGCACCTCAGGCGCGCGGAGACTTGACGGTTCGGTGTGTCCCCTTCGCTCTCCGCTTACGAGCGCCGGGCTTCGTACGTTTCTTCGCGCGAGTCTTCGCGGCCTTGATGTAGCGAATGCGGGGAGCAGGGCCAACGCCACCGGGTACTCGAGTAGCCAGAGCGCCACGATCCCGCTGGCGGAAGCGTCTTCTGGTCCGCCGAGCATCAGCTTCGTCGCAGCGCCGGGCGGAAGAAGCGGGACCCCGGCTCCGAGGAGCACGGGAACGACGGCAACTTCCACCGTGTCCACGAGGCCCGCGTCGAGGAGCGAGCGAAAGAGGTCGCCTCCGCCGTAGAGCCAGATGTCTCGACCCGGCTTCGCCTTCAGCGCCGCGACGATCTCGCGCGGATCGTCGTTGACGATGCGGACGCCCGGATGCGTGGCCGCCGGAAGAGTCCGCGAGAAGACGATCACGTCGAGACCGGGCATCGCGCCGTGCCCGCCCTGCGCGGTCAGCACCGTCATACGTCTTGCGCCCCATGACGGCCGTGTCGAACTCCTTGAACAGCGCGGCAAAGTCGATGGCCGGATCCATCACGATCCAGTCGTATTCGCCGTTCGGCCCGGCGATGAAGCCGTCCAGGCTCACCGCGACCTGGTAGCGCAGTCGTCTGCTCATGATCGTTCCGGCTTCATCCGCCAGTCCTACAGAAGGGTCGACTACAGGCATCAGCGCATCCACAACGACTTCAGGAACGCGAGTTGTTTACTATTTCCGTCTTCGCGTGCCACGGGATCCGGGGTAAAGTCGCTCTCCTGGTTGGCGAGGTTGCGCGTCAGCAGGTGTCCCACACCGGGATACACGACGAGCTCGCAGCGGCCACCACTCGCATTGACGCGCTCACAGAAGCGTCGCGCTCCGCCGAGCGGCGTCAGCGTGTCCCGTTCGCCGTGGACGATGTGTACGGGAGGCATGCGCGGGCGCACATGTTCCACGGGCGAGTAGGCTTCGACGGTCGCGCGCTCGCGCAGCAGTCGGCGAAAGTGGCCATCTGCGCTCACATCCAGCGCGGGCGACCACAGGACGAGCGCGTCCGGTCCCCCGGTGCGGTACGGGCCTTCGGCATTGTCGCAGCCGATCGTCGCCGCGGCGGCGGCGAGATGCCCCCCGGCGGAGACGCCGGACGCTGCGACCCGGTTGGGGTCTACGCCCAGCGTCGCGGCCTGGGCCCGCACCCACCGGAAGGCGCTGCAAACGTCCGCCAGCGCGTCGATGGGCGTGACGCTCTCGTTGGAGAGTCGATACTGGATGGACACAGCCACGAGCCCCAGATTTGCGTACCGTTGCGCGCTGGCGAAGGTCCAAGCCGGCGCGCCAGCGACCCATCCGCCGCCATGAAACAGCAGAATCGCCGGCGCTCGACCGTTCCGTGGCGGCGCGGTGGGCCTGAAGACAAACAGCTGGAGCGCCGCGCTATCGACTTCGCGGGTACGTGTAGACAACTGGCGTGACTTGGCGAGGCGCCTTCCTGTGCGGAGACCTCTGGCAGTCGGCCGCCCCCAACCGCAATACAACAGGCCCCGAACCAGGCGATATAACGGCGCAGGCGCATCGTGATCCTGAGAAACCGATTTGCCCTGAGAGCGCGCATGCTAGCACAGCACTTTGCGGGAGGATCAAGCGATTACAGATCCGCGACAGCCCGGCTCCGATGTGTAACGGAGGCATGCTGACAGACACTACCGCGTTCGGCAGCGGCCCGACTCTCCCCACCTGAAGGCGCGCAGCAGCCATGGCATTTCCATTGCAGCGGAACGTCAGTTCTAAAGCAGCACACGATGCGAACCGTCCGCGATCCTTGGCTCCCACGCTCTCGCGCGCGCGCGCGCCAGTACGCGGCTGGTGTCTTCACACTGATGCTGCTGGGTACTCCGAGTGCTGTACCTGATGTCGCAATCCGCCGACGCGACGGTGCCCGGCGCGCTTCGGAGCTACGTCACGATCCAGTCGCTCGGGTTCGAGTGGACCATCACGGGCGACGCCGATCACGATGCCACCGTCGCGGTGGAGTATCGAACGTCCTCGTCCGCCCCGTGGAAGCAGGCGCTGCCCCTCGTCCGCGTCGATTACAACGGATCGAACATGTTGGCGGGGAGCATCCTGTTCCTGAGCCCGGCCACGACTTACGAAGTCCGGCTCACGCTGAACGACCCCGACGGCGGCGCCGACACGCGGACGCTCTCGATGACGACGCGGCCGGTGCCGACCTTGCCGGTGTCGGGACGAACATTTCACGTGACGCCGGGATCGGGCGGTGGTGACGGATCGCCCGCGAATCCGTTCAGGGGCATCGCCGCAGCGCAGGCCGTCGCGCAGCCCGGGGACACCTTCCTCGTGCACGCCGGATCGTACGGCGGCCGCATCGGCTTCACGAAGCCCGGAACGCCCGGCAACTACGTCGTCTGGAAGGGCGCCGGCGATGGAGAGGCACTCTTCGCAGGGATCGACGTCTACGTCAGTCACGTCTGGCTCGAGGGTCTGACGCTCAGGGATCTGCCGTACGCCCTGATGTCGAAGGACGCGCCGACCGATGTCGTCATCAGGAGCTGCGCGTTCTTCAACAACCACTACTCGATCTATCTGCAGCGGGGCGGCAGCGACTGGTACATCGCCGACAACACGATCGTCGGCGACACGCCGATCTCGACCGAGAGCCTGGACGGCGAGGGCATCGAGTTGAACGGCTACTCCGTCGACAGCTACGGTCACGTCGTCGCGCACAACCGCATCACCAACGTCGCCGACGGAATCTCGAACGGGACCTACAACATCGATGTCTACGGCAACGACATCTATGACGCGTCGGACGACGGGTTCGAGGGCGATCCGGGCGGACCCAACATCCGCGTGTGGGGAAATCGAATCCACAACGTGGCCCACAACGGCATCAGCTACCAGCCGCAGAACGGGTCGCCGTGGTACATCGTCAGGAATCAGCTCGTGGGCTTCAAGGAAGCGCCGTTCAAGTTCCGGACGACGGATCGATCCGTCATCGCCCACAACACGATCGTCATGTGGGGCAAGATGATCTGCTGCAGCGACACGCACCTGCTGCGTTCGATCGTGAAGAACAATCTCTGGATCACCGTCACCGGCGGTCAGATCTGGGACTTCGGGTCGAGCGTGAGAGACTGGCGCACCGATTTCAACAACGACGGATTCGACTGGGGCACGAGCACCGCGCCGTTCCGCTACGGCGGCGTCGTCTACTCGAGCCTGACTTCGTTTGCCGCGGCGTCGGGGCTCGAAACGGCCGGCCGGCGGATCGACAGGAACACGTGTTTCGAGACCTTCAACGTGCCGGGGCCGCCGCTGACGCCCGTCCCTCCGCAGCACATGACGCTGAAGGCCGGCTGCAATGCCATCGATGCCGGCGCGATCCTGCCCAACATCAACGACGGCTTCCTCGGCGCCGCGCCTGACCTGGGAGCCTTCGAGATGGGTCAGCCGCTGCCCGCCTACGGTCCAAGAGCCGGCGGCGGCACGCCGCCAGTCGTGCCGACCGGATTCCGCATCATTCGTTGAACAACAGCTCTCAGCTCTCAGCTGTCAGCTCTCAGCTGTGGGCCCGTTGTAGATCTGGTCCACAATGGCGTGGATGGCGAGCCCGACCACCCCGCCACGTGCGCTCATCGTCGAAGACGAGACCGCCGTCCGCGAGCTGATACGTCTCCACCTCGAGCTTGCGGGCTTTCAGATCGAAGAAGCGGGCGACGGCCGAGCCGCGCTCGGTCGCGCGCGCGAGGCGCCATTCGATCTGCTCATCCTCGACGTGATGCTGCCCGGGACTCGACGGGGTGTCACTGTGCCGGGCGGTTCGGATGGAGGGGCCGAACACCGACACGCCCATCCTGATGGTGACGGCCAGGGACGCCGAGTCGGACAAGGTGCTCGGCCTCGAGAGCGGCGCAGACGACTACCTCGCCAAGCCGTTCGGCATCAGGGAGCTCGTCGCGCGCGTCGGTGCGATCATGCGCCGCCACAAGCGTGCCGGGGAAAAGACAGAGTCCGTCGGTCGCACCTCCGCGTCGCACGTCGACATCGATCCGGAACGGCGAACGGCTTCAGTGCGTGGAGAACCCGTCGAGCTCACGCGCCAGGAGTTCGACCTGCTCTATCAGCTGGCGAAACGTCCGGGCATCGTGTACAGCCGGACCGCGCTCCTGCAGAACGTCTGGACAGACGATACCTACGTGACCGAACGGACGGTCGATACCGTCATCAGCAGGCTCCGGAAGAAGATCGAACGCGACCCGCAGGATCCGGAGCTGATCCTCACAGCGTGGGGCGTCGGCTACAAGTTCGTCGACGCCGAGTGAGCCGTCGGGCGCTGGTCGCTCGCTCGACTGCCCTGCTCCACGTCCGGCTTCCGGGCGGCCGGCTGCGGCAGCACGATACTGAACTGCGTGCAGCCAGGCCTGCTCGTGACGCCGATCGTGCCGCCGTGGCGCTCGACAATCGCCTTCACGATCGAGAGACCGAGGCCGCTCCCTTCCGTTCCAGCCGCACGAGACTTGTCGGCCTTGTAGAAGCGATCGAAAACAAAGGGCAGGTGTTTCCGCCGGGATTCCCTCTCCCGCGTCGAAGACCTCGATCGTCCGCATGCCGGGAGCGGCGGTGGCCCTCAGCGCGATCGTCCCGCCACGCGGTGAATGGCGGAGCGCGTTCGCCACGAGGTTGTCGATGACCTGCTCGATCCGGTCGGGATCCGCCACAACCTGATCCGCGTCGGCGGCGATCTCGACGCTCAGGAGCACGCCGCGTGCGTGCGCGTCGTGTTCGCGGCGGCTCAACACGTGCTGGAACACGCGCTCGATGTCGAACACGCGCACGTCGAGCGCGACCGCTTCGTTCTCGTAGCGCGCGAGATCCAGCAGGTCCTTCACGATGCGTTCGAGGCGCCGCGTCTCGCGGTCGATCGTCTCGAGATACCGGCCGCGCCGATCGTGATCGAGCACGACCTCTGGCATCCTGAGCGTTTCGATGAAGCCGCGCATCACCGTGAGCGGCGTCTTCAGCTCGTGCGACACGTCCGCGAGCATCTGACGACGGACCTTGTCGGAGGCTCGCAGCGCTTCGTCGCGGGCCGCGAGCTCGTCGGCCATCCTGTTGAACGCGCCGGCGACTCGCGCGATCTCGTCGCTGCCGGTCTGCGGCGCGCGCGCGCTGAGATCGCCCTGTCCCAGTCGCACCGCCGCATCCTCGAGCGCGGACAACCGGCGCCGGGCGGGACCGAAGATGACGAAGGCGGCCGCGACCGTCGCCAGGATCAAGACGATGGTCCCGGGCAGCGACAGCAGGCGCCCGACATCCCGAAGGACGCCGCCTGGCGGCGGTGGCGGCAACACGACGAGCCCGCGCAGCTCCTTGCCGATCTGAATGGGCGCCGTCACGACAGGGCCCGAGAGTCTCGGCTGCGCGGTGGTCTGTCTTGAGTCGGCTCCGGGCCAGGACCGACTCCGCCGACCGCCTGATCTCGTCGGCCAGCGGATCACTCGAGTTGCCCGCAATGCGGCCGTTGCCCATGACGACGAAGATGCGCCAGGGTTCGCGGCCGTAGCGTTCGTTCAGATACGCGCCGAGATCGAGGTCCGGGTTCGTCTCGAGGGCCGATCCCAGGTCGGCGGCCAGCGAGGTCGCGAGATTGTTCGGCGAACGGTCGGGGTTCCGGGCGCTCGTCCGCGACATGATGACGCTGAACATGACGCTCTGCGCCACGAGCACCACCAGGACGAACGCGACCAGGCTGATGCCGATCCGCCAGTAGAAGCTGCCGTACCAGGGCGATCGAGGTTCGACGTCCACGTCAGCACTATTCAACCGGAAGAGTACTGCGAAACTGTGGCAGGCCTGTGAAACTCCCGTTGGGCCGGGCCAACACTCATTTCACGGTTCCCCAACAGTTTCGTGACACCTGTCGCGTTTCATTGGGTGTGGAGACGCACTCGATGAAACACGATGGATCCGACACACGTCGAGACCGCACTCGACGAACGCCCCGACGTCAACCGCGTCAAGAAGGTCACCCGACGCGAGGCGCTGGGCATGCTCGGCGCGACAGGCGCCGCGCTTTCGCTGGCCAGGCTGCGGGGGGAGCCCGACGAGCCCCAGCACGACCACTCAGACGACCACGACCACGACGGGAACGAACTCAGCCTGCGCGGTGGCGCCCTCTGAGACCGTTGGGCCCTATCCGTCGTTGAGCGATTTCTTCCGCAGCGATATCAGGGAAGGCAGGAGCGGTCTGCCGCTGACGGTCAATATCAACGTCGTCAACGTCAACAACGCCTGCAGTCCGGTGTCCGGCGCGAACGTCGAGATCTGGCAGTGCGACGCGGAAGGCCACTACTCGCAGTACTCGCAGCCGGGCTACAGCGGCCAGGCGGAGACGTACCTCCGCGGCATCCAGACCACCGACAGTGGCGGCCGGGTCACCTTCACGACCATTTATCCTGGCTGGTATGCCGGCCGGGCCACGCACATCCACGTCGAAGTGACGATCAACGGCCGGTCGGTGAAAGTCACGCAGATTGCGTTTCCCGAGAGCATCACGGCCGCGGTGTACAGGACGGGCGTGTACGCGCCCAAGGGGCAGAACCCGACGGCGAATCTCGGCGACAACGTCTTTTCAGACAGTCTTGCCTCCGAGCTCGCGTCGGTGACTGGCGATACGACCAACGGGCATACCGCCGCGTTCATGGTGGGGATTGCGGTGTAACCGGGGCCGCTGCGCCTGGGCTCCTGCCCTCCGTTCGTCTGACGAACGCCGCCGGGGCGGGCCGATCGTCTCGGCCCTCCCGCTTCGCGTCGCGGAAAAACGGGCTCTCCGCGCTTGTACTCACGATGGCGGCGTCGGCCCGGGTGATCCCCGCGCTGGTGAACAATCGGTTGGGCATCCGGGTGTGGAGAACGCCGGAGACGAATCGGCGCCGACGCCGATCGATACCGCTGCGAGTCCGTTTTACTGGCTGCGCTGATCGCGCCGCTCAGAGGTCGGCCCGATCCGACCGGCCCGCGCCCGCGGCATGGTGGCAACGGTCGGCGCTGCATGCGGCCGCGTCAGGTGACGACGCCAGCCTTCCACTCGACCAGATCCCACAGGTTGCCGTACAGGTCTTCGAACACCGCGACTGTCCCGTAGGGTGCTGCTTTCGGTTCTCTCGGGAACCGAATGCCAGCCGACACCATCCTGTTGTAGTCGCGCCAGAAGTCGTCCGTGCTCAGAAACAGGAACACGCGGCCGCCAGTCTGGTTGCCAACTGCGGACTCCTGTTCCGGCGTTGAAGCCTTGGCCAGCAGCACCGTCGTGCCCGTTGATCCCGGCGGCGCGACCAACACCCAGCGCTTGTCCTGTTCTGGTTGGTATGTATCGTCGACCACATCGAAGCTGAGTTTCTTCGTGAAGAACTCGATCGCCTCGTCGTAATCCCGCACGACCAGGGCGACGTGCGCGATCCATTGCTTCATGACGTCCGCTCACTCCCGGTCCGCGCATGACGCGCAAAGAAGTCGGCCAGGCCCTCGGCCATGCCGCTGGGATTCTGCAGGTGCAGCAGGTGTCCCGCGCCCGTGAGGAGAAACGGCTCGACGTCAGGCAGCCATTCGAGCAGGAGTGTGTGTCGTTGATGAAACCGCACATCGCTCTCCGCGCCGAGCACGGCAAGGACCGGTTGCACGACCCGGCGCGCCTCGTCTGGTCCGAAGGACCACTGACGCAACGCCGGCAGTTCCTGTTCGAAGAACGTCGCTGAGTCGGTCAGCGCTTGCGCAACGGCATCGGGAATCGCTCTTTCCAGGTCGTCTCGATAATTCGCCCCGCAGGTGCCTCGAAGGAACGTATCGACCGCGGCGGTCGTGTCGCCGGACCGGTACAGCTCGAGCGCGCGAGGAACCTCCGGAGGGCTCGGGACGGCCATCAGCGCCGGCTCCAGGAGCGCGAGCGATTGAACGTCACCCGAACGATGACCAGCGCCGCGGCGATCGCGATCAGGGAGAACCAAGTGCGGCTCTGGAAGAGATCCACGGCAACTCCTCAGGCCCTGGCCTGCTTCCGAATTTCGTTGATACGCGCCTTCACGAGCCTCTTCACCAGCGTCATTGGTATGGGCTCGGTCAGTGGAAAACGAACCGTTCCCTTGGAGAGTTCGTATCCCTCGAGCTCGGCCGCATGGGCGCGCCTGAGTGCGCCGGTGATCGGATAGAGGCTGCTGTGGTGCCGCCAGCCCGCGTACCAGACGAGCGGCCGATCGTCGAGCCTGAATCCGGGGATTCCATAGCTGAAATGCTCGACGGCATCGGGCGCCGCGGCGCGAATGGCTCCGCGGATCTTCTTCAGGGCTCTGCGACCGTCTGGCGGCAACGCTGCAAGATAGGCTCGAACCTTGACGCCAGCGTCCCTGGCGTTGGTCTTGGAGCTGGAGGACTTCACCGCGCGGGTCCCCTCTACCTCGAGCGCAACGACACCATGAACGGCAGGACCCACGCGATGAACGCGACCGCGATGACGAGGCAGGTCCACTCCCGCCGGGTGCGTGGCCGCACACCCAGAAGGTACGGTCCAAGGATGCACAACCCGGAAAGGATGAAAAACCACGTGGTCGCGGATTTCATCATGTTCGTAGTCTCCCGACGCCCGCGCCATGATCGCACAAAACACCTGCGCTGACAGGGTGACGCCCGCGTCTAGAAGCCCATCTGTGTTGTCTGTGTTGTCTGTGTTGTCTGTGTTGTCCGGGTTGTCCGTGTTATCTGTGGTTAGCCGCCGAGATCACGATAAAACACGGTCGTGCTGCAGAAGCCGCCGCGGGGAAACAATGCGTAGTTGGGAATCACGCCCACGCGCTGCCAGCCCATGCGCTCGTAGAGACGCTCGGCATCGCCGCCGGTGACGGCGTCGAGCACGAGGAGCGTCCGGCCGCACTCGCGGGCCATGGCCTCGGCCGCTTGCAGCAGCGCCGCTCCCACTCCCTGCCGGCGCACGCGGTGATGCACGAGCATCTTCGTCAGATCGGCGCGGTGCGGCTGGTTCTCCGGGAGGTTCAACAGGAGCTGCACGGTGCCGCAGATACCGTGTGCATCCTCAGCGACCACGATCGCGCGGTCGCCCGCTGCAAGGTCCTGCGCCACGCGGCGCCAGAACGCCACGGCCCGCTCTCGCGACAACGGCAGCATGAAGCTGACCGACGCCCCGCCTTCGACGCAATCGATCAGCACATCGGCCAGGCCGTCGATCTGCGTGCCGTCGATCGCGTGGAGACGCCGCAGTGACCATGCCATGAGTCAACGGAGGATACGGAGGGAACGGAGGGAAATCAACACGGAGGAACGGAGACGCGGAGTGGCAACTCAGGGACCTGGCCGAGCGCCTATCCCGTGCTGACGAATAACCAGACTATTCTGCCCGTCACGCGATGGCCGCCTCTCCAGTGCGACCCTCCTTCTGCAGCAGACCAATCCTCACACGCGTGCACGCGAGGAGCAGGCGGTCGCCATGCACCGTCGTGCGAGTGACTGAAGAACATACTCTGGGGCGCTAGGCGGTCAGCGACTGCTTGCAAAGCACGATGGTCTGGAGTGCGTTGGCCCGCATGGCGTCCACGAGCTCGCCGTCGTCGAAGAACATGTCGTAGAGCCCGGCAATGCCGTGCGTGAATTGATCGCGCCAGAAGTTGTCCCAGGCGTCTGGATCTGTGAGTGCCGAGGGAGGTGTTAGCCACCGGTACCTGGTCTGGATCCTCGCGGAACCGCCAACGGTCGTACTAGTCTGCGTAGCTTCGCAAACATCTCACGCCCTGCCCAACCCTCGTGGAGAACTCTGGAACCTCCGTTGACCTAGTCTCCCGGCCGCGTGATTCGTAACATAACTCCCGGGCGGGGCATCCCGGCTGGCGTCGTTGCTCGTCGCTTACAAATTCCCGATTTGCGCGCTCCTCGCGCCTTGCCATCCGGGCGCCGCGCTCCGGGACTTATGTCACGAATCACGCGGCCGGGAGACTAGGAACCTCCGTCGACCAGGAACTTCCGTGTCCCCGTGCCTCCGTGTTGATTTCCCTCCGTTCCCTCCGGCCGACTCCGAATCTCACTGGGCCCGCAGCGCCGCCAGGGGATCGACTCGCGTCGCGCGGCGCGCGGGAAGGTACGCCGCGAGCAGCGCAGACAGCAACAGCAGGACACATCCTCCGGCGAGGGCCGCCGGATCCCACGGCTTCACCTCGAACAGCAGCGACTTGATCATCCGTGTGAACGGCACCGTGGCCACAAGCCCGGCCACCAGGCCGATGACGACGGGCGTCATGGCGCCGCGGACGATGAGGCGCTGCACGGCGCCCGCGTCGGCCCCGAGCGCCATGCGCACGCCGATCTCCTGCGTACGCTGCGCGACCACGTACGAGACGACGCCCGCGATGCCGAGGCCGGTCAGGCCGAGCGCCAGCCCGGCGAACAGACCCAGCAGCGCCGCCAGCAGCTGACGATCGCCAATCGTCGAGGCCAGCACGTCCGAGAGCCGCCGCGCGCCGTAGGTCGCCACGCCACGGTCGATCCCTCCGATGCGGTCCTCGACTGATCGAACGAGCGTCAGCGGGTCGCCGGCCGTCGCGCGCACGATCACCGTCGGCCCACTGCTCGAGAACTGCGCGTACGCGCAGTACACCTCGGAGACGGCGCGTCCGGCCAGCCCCGTGCGCAGCGTGTCGCCGACGACGCCCACGATCTCCATGTTCTGCAATTCGGGGATGCCGACGAGCGACAGCCGCCGGCCGATGGGGTCGCCCTCGGGCAGGAAGCGTCGAACGACCGTCTCGTTGACGATGGCCGCAATCGGCGCGCCGGCTCGATCCTGGGGACCGAGCAGCCGTCCCCGTTTGAGCGGAATCCCCATCGTCTCGAAGTACTCCGGCGAGACGGCGGCCATCTGCACGGCCGGCTCCTGCCCTGCCGGCGTGGGTCGGTCGTGGAAGTTCGCGTAGGGGCTCCAGGAGAAGCTGACGGCATCGAGCGGCCACGCCACCGCGGCGGCCGTCACGCCCGGCGTGGACTTCAGGTCCGCGATCAGCCGCTCCGCAAACCCCTGCCGCGCGGACGCTTCACGATAGGTCTCCCGCTGCTGCTGGGTGTTCACGGTCAACAACCCGCTCGGGCGATAGCCGGGGTCCACATCGGCCAGATGCGCGAGCGTGCGCAGCATGAGCGCGGCGCCCGCAAGAAGCACGAGCGACAGGGCGACTTCGACGACGAGCAGCACGGCGCGCAGGGTTTTGCCGCGTCCGATTGCCGACGTACCGAACTGCCGCAACGCTCCCATCAGATCGACGCGCGAGAGCTGCACGGCGGGCGCGAGGCCGAAGACGACGCTCGTCAGCACCGACAGGCCGATCGCGAACCACAGCACGTCCGGGTTGATGGCGACGTCCGTCGCGCGCGGCAGCGTGAACCACGGCATCGCCTTCAGCGTGCGAATTCCCCACGCGGCGAGCAGCAGGCCGGCCGCGCCGCCGACGAGCGCGATTGCCAGACCTTCGGTCAGGAACAGCCGCACGAGCCGCCAGCGTCCTGCGCCGAGCGCCGCGCGCAGCGCGGTCTCGCGTTCGCGGCGCAGGCCTCGTGCGAGGAGGACGTTGGCAACGTTCGCGCACGCGATGAGCAGCAGGAAGCCGACGGCCGCGCCGAGCGACAGGAGCATCGGGCGCACGCCGCCGACCACCGTGTCGAGGACCGGCCGCACGAACACGCCCATGCGGTTGTTCGTCGTCGGGTACTGCCGCTCGAGATCGGACGCGATGGACGACATCTCGGCCTGCGCGCGCTCGAACGTCACGCCGTCGCGCAGCCGCGCGAAGACCTGGAAGCCGGGATGATTCCCGCGATCGAGCTGCATCGGGCTCAGGAACTTCGCGATGAACGGGTACCAGGCGTCGACGCGCTGCAGTCGGAATTCCGGCGGCAACACGCCGATGATGGTCGCGGTGCTGCCCGAGAACGACACGTCGCGTCCCACCGCAGCGTCGGACCCGGCGAACATGCGGAGCCAAAGCGCATGCGAGATCAACAGCACGCCACGGCTGGATGGCTGCTCGTCCTCGGCCGTGAACAGACGCCCGCGGAACGGCTGCACGCCGAGCAGCGGGAACAACCGAGCCTCGGCAGAGGCGGCCGGTACCGCCTCGGATCGGCCGCCGTCCGACAGGATCGAACGGCTGTAGGGGTTGTAGACGGCCATGTCCTCGAACGTCCGCGATCGCACTCGCCAGTCCGCGAAGTTCGGATACGAGACGTTCAATTCGAAGCCCGGACGTCCTTCGTTGAGCCGCGCGAGGCGATCGGGCTCGTGGTACGGCAGCGGCTTGAGCAGGACACCGCTGATGACGCTGAAGATGGCGGTGTTCGCACCGATGCCGAGCGCCAGCGTGAGCGCCGCCATCGTCGTGAATCCAGGCGCGCTGCGAAGGGCGCGGAGAGCGTAGCGGAAGTCGTTCAGCATGGGGTACCGGGGGTGCGGAGGGAGCGGAGGAGATCTCACACGGAGGCACGAAGACACGGAGACCAATTTATCTCCGTGTCTCCGCGTCTCCGTGTGAACTCTCCCTCCGCTCCCTCCGTCACTCAATCGCCACTACAATCAGGGTGGCGTCATCATCGAACTTGCCGTCGGTGAAGCGCGTCACGTCTTCCAGGAGACGATCCTTCAGTGCCGTTGCGTCGAGCTCGCGGGCCTGCACGGCGAGAGCCTCGAGCTGCTCGTCTCCGTATTCCTCCCCTTTCGAGTCACGCGCCTCGGTGATGCCGTCGGTGTAGAACACGAGGCGATCGCGCGACTGCAGGGGCAGTTCCATCTGTTCGTACGTGTTGTCGGGAAACACACCGAGCACCATCCCGCCGCCGCTCATGCGCTCGACGCTGCCATTGGCGCGGACGAGGAGCGGCGGATTGTGGCCGGCGTTCGAGTAAATGAGCCGACGGCCGGGCACGTCGACGCGCGCGAAGCAGAACGTCGCGAACCGGCCGGCCGCCATGTTCCGGCACAGCAGCCGGTTGACGCTGCTGCAGATCGACGCGGGCGGCACGGACTCCTGCGCAAAGGCGCGCACCGCGGCCTGGAGGTTCGACATCAGCAGCGCCGCGGGCAGACCCTTGCCCGCGATGTCCGCGATTGAGATGCCCAGCACTTGACCGAATCCCAGGGTGTCGAAGCAGTCGCCGCCGACGCCGGAGGCCGGCTGCCAGGCGAAGGCGAGCTGGACGCCGGCCACCTGCGGCACGGTCGTGGGCAGCAGGCCGCGCTGGATCAACCGCGCTTCTTCATGCTCGCGCTGCTGCTTCTGATCGCGGCGGCGCGCCGCGCGCGCTTCGGCGATCTCGCGCTCGAGGATCTCGAGCAGCGTCACGTCCTCCCACGGTTTCTGCACGAAGCTCTTTGCGCCGCGGCGCATGGCCTCGACCGCCGTATCGATGCTGCCCCAGCCCGTCATCACGACGATGGGCATGGCGGGATCGTGCGCGCGGACGCGGGGAATCAGCTCGAGGCCTTCCCTGCCGGAGGTCGTATCCCGCGTGTAGTTGAGATCCATCAGCAGCAGGTCGAACGCTGCGCTCCCGAGCTTTTCCATCACGGCGGCCGTTGTCCCGACGAACTGCGGCTCGTAGCCCTCGCCGGTGAGCAGCCAGCGAAGCGCCTCCAACACGTCCGGCTGGTCGTCCGCCACGAGCACCCGGGCCGGGGTGGGATCGTTCTGGGATGACATGCGGTTTTCCGTGAAGATCTCGTACATGCGCGAGATCCCCAAGACCAAGACCCGTACCAGCCTGACCCGCGCAGAATTGCCCGGAGTCTGGCCCCGTCAGCCGGCGCTGGTCCCGGTCCTGCGACAGGCAGTCGCAAATCCGCGACCTGTCGCGTCCCTGCAAACATTCATACCGCCGCACCGTCTAACCGTCCCAGACGGCATCCGCGATGCTTGTGTGGACCTGTCCGGCGTCTCGGGCACTGATACGATTACACGAATTCGATGGCCGACACGAGCCCCGTCCGCATACTCGTCGCCGACGATCAGGCCGACATCCTGAACGCGCTGAAATTCCTGCTGTCGGACGAGGGGTATGAAGTCACGGACGCACGCTCTCCGAGTGAGGCCCTCGACAAACTCGAGGCGGCTGACTTCGATCTCGCCATCCTCGACCTCAACTACACGCGCGACACGACGTCGGGCCAGGAGGGTCTGGATCTGATGGAGCGCATCAAGGCGCTCGATCCAACGCTGCCGGTGCTGGTCGTGACGGCCTGGAGCAGCGTCGCCGGGGCCGTCGAAGCCATGCGCCGCGGGGCGCGCGACTACATCGAGAAGCCGTGGGACGACGAGCGGCTGCTGATGACGGTGCGGACGCAGATCGACCTGCGTCGCGCGCTGCGGCGAAGTCAGCGGCTGCAGGAGGCCAACACGCGGCTTCAGCGCGGCTCGACGCCGGTGTTCATCGGCGACTCGCCGTCGATCGCGGAGGTGCGACGCACGATCGAACGCGTGGCGCCGTCGGATGCGTCGGTGCTCATCACCGGCGAGCACGGCACGGGCAAGGAAGTGGTGGCAACCTGGCTGCATGCGCTGTCGGATCGGAAGACGCGGCCGCTCGTCACCATGAACGCGGGCGGGCTCGCCGAAGGCATCGCCGAGAGCGAGCTGTTCGGCCACGTGAAGGGCGCGTTCACCGACGCGCGGTTCGATCGCATCGGCTGTTTCGAGCTGGCGGACGAGGGCACGCTCTTCCTGGACGAGATCGCCAACATGCCCGTGCGCCTCCAGGCGAAGCTGTTGCGCGTGCTGCAGACCGGCGAAGTCCAGCGGGTCGGCTCCTCACGGTTGCGATACGTCAACGTCCGCATGTTGTCGGCAACGAATGCGGACTTGTCAGAAGAGATCGAGGCGGGCCGGTTCCGCGAGGATCTGCTCTACCGCCTCAACACGGTCGTGATCCATCTGGCGCCGCTCACCGAACGCCCGCAGGACATCGAGCCCCTGGCCGCGCACTTTCTCGCCCACTACGCGACACGGTACCGGAAGCCGCTCGCCGGCTTCGAGGTCGACGCGCGCGCCGCGCTCCTGGCGCACCGCTGGCCGGGGAACGTCCGCGAGCTGGCGCACAGCGTCGAGCGCGCGGTATTGATGGCCGATCCAGCGGCGACCTCGATATCGGGCCGCCATCTCGGTCTGCACACGTTGCGCGCCAGCGAGCGGCCCGGCGAGCCGATGTCGCTCGAGGATGCCGAGCGTGTGTTCATCGAAAAAGTGCTCGCGCGCCACGGCGGCGACGTCCGGCTCGCGGCCGAGCAGCTCGGCATGAGCCGCAGCGCGCTCTATCGACGATTGCAGCAATATGGCGTCCGCGAGTAACCGACCGCCGTCACCGCCTGGGCGCTCGACCCACGCGTACCGCAGCCTCGAGCACATGGTGGTCCTCCTCGTGATCGTCGCCGGACTGCCGGCGGCGCTGGCGCTTCTCTATTTCACGTGGGGGCAGAACTACAGCTTCGAGGTTCGCTGGACGCTCGCCACCGTCGTCGCGGTGGTCTGGATCGGTTGCGCGGCGCTCGCGTTTCAGATGGTCACGCGCGCGCTGTACCTGCAGGCAAACCTGCTCGGCGCGCTGCGTGAGGGCGACTATTCGATCCGTGGCGCGAGCGCCCGTCCGGGCAGCTCGGTCGATCTCGTCATGAACGAGATCAACGCGCTCGGCGATACGCTGCAGCGCCAGCGGACGGAGGCGGTTGAGTCGACCGCCCTGCTGACGAGCGTCATGGGCGCGATCGACGTCGCGGTGTTCGCGTTCGACATGGACGAGAAGCTGGTGCTCGCCAACCCGGCGGCCGAGCGGCTGTTCGGCAAGCGGGCCGCCGACATCCTCGGACGTCATGCGCGCGAGCTGCGGCTCGACAAATGCCTCGAGGGGAACACGCCGCGGCTGCTCGATCGGCCCTTCGGACCGGAAAGCGGGCGGCTCGAGCTGCGCCGGTCGACCTTCCGCCGCGACGGCAAGCCACATCATCTCCTGGTGTTCGCCGATCTCACCCGATCGCTCCGCGAGGAAGAACAACAGGCCTGGCAGCGCATCGTCCGCGTGCTCTCGCACGAGATCAACAACTCGCTCACGCCCATCAAGTCGATCGCGCACAGCATCAAGCGCATGATCTCGCGCGTCCCGGACGTCCCGCGCGCGGCGGAGATCCAGGATGGCCTCAACCTCATCGAGACACGATCGGGATCGCTGGGACGTTTCCTGCGTGCGTATGCCCAGCTCGCGCGGTTGCCCAAGCCGCAGCAGCGCGCGATCCAGATCGCGCCGATCGCGCGCCGGATCGCCGAGCTCGAGAATAGACTGGCTGTTCTCGTGAAAGCCACCGAGGACGTCGAGATCAGCGCCGATCCGGATCAGATCGAGCAGCTGCTGATCAACATCGTCCGCAACGCCGTGGACGCGACGCTCGAGACGAGCGGCCGCGTCTGGATCGACTGGGAGAAAGACGACGGGGCGCTGCAGATCACCGTGGAGGACGAAGGTCCGGGGCTGCCGGACACCTCGAATCTGTTCGTACCCTTCTTCACGACCAAGCCCAGCGGATCGGGCATCGGCCTCGCGCTGAGCCGCCAGATTGCGGAAGCCCATGGCGGCACGCTGGCGCTCGAGAATCGCGGCGAGGCGCGAGGCTGCCGCGCGATCCTCCGCCTCCCTCTTTGAGACCAAACCCCGCCCACCGGGGTCTAAATTTTGCACCATGCTCGCGGGGCAGCTGATCACAAAATTGGAACTGTCGATCGCTGCCGTGGCTCTCACTCTGGCCGCGTCGGACTCCTCAGGTCAGACGAGAAGTACGCCTGGCTCCACGAAACCGCCGGACCCGCAGGCCGAGATCGTCCGGCTGCTCCAATCCAACGAGGAGCGCGAGCGCGCGTGGGGCGCGTGGCTCGCGGGACGCGACAACCTTCGCCATCTCATTCCAGAGGTTCGGCGGGTCGTCATCGAGAACTCGGCGCGCGGCGGCATCGGGCTCGGGACGACGGCAGCGCTGGACGCGTTGATTCAGATGAAAGCGAACGTCACGTCGGACTTCTTGTCGAATGTGAACCCCGACTATCCGGCGCAAGCCCTCATTCTCGCGTCGCACTCGGCCGAGGAGGCGGATGCGTTTCTGCTCGACGTCGTGACCCAGGCCAAAGACCTGCCGTGGTACGCCGCGGCCAATCTTCTCCTCACTAGAGGCAAAGCAAGGCCTGCACTCGGCGAAGCAATTCTGAGAAACCTCAAGCTTGCGGTCACCGTGTACCTCGTGCGGAGTGGCGGTCTGCGCGGAGGTTCAGGCGGCGGACTGGGTATCGGCTGCGGATTTACAGGAATGGCTCCAGGCTTCCCGCCGCTGGCGGCCTACAAGCTGACGCCGTTTGCAACGCCTGGCGAGGTCGTCCTGGCAGACGGGCCGAAGCCCGTGTACTGCGCCCGTACGCTATCGGAGGCGGGGCTGACGCCAGCCGGGAGCTTTCTGGAGATCGGCGGCCCGACCGCGGACGATCGGGTCACCTACCTGGCCAGGCTGGCCGGCAGACCGCCCGAAGATCTGCCCGTGCGTGGTGCCGAGAGTCATTCGATCCAACTGGACGCGGGCGTCGATCCCACCACCGAAGTCGAACGCATTCGCGCCGATGTGCAGCGCCGCATGAGCCTGCTGATCGCGGAGCTCGTGCGCCTGGGGGCCCTAACAGAGTCCGCCGCGCGGATTCAGCCGCCAGTCGACATCACCATCGAGGATCTGCGCGGCGAAAAGAACTGACGTCGTCTTCCTGCCGATGATCAGCGGCTCGCCGGCGGAACGATCCCGTTCATCCTCAAGTACACGACGATCTGACCGTAGTGATCGGACGCGTGCCACACCGCCAGCGTCGTGATGCCCAGCCGGGTACTCGATCCTCCGTAGCGCCCGCTGACGGGATCGAGCGCGTTGGCAGGCGTCAGGCCATTCAACACGCCCTGGGCGTAATCGAACGATTCACGAAGGTAGCGGACCAGCTCCTCTTTCGTCTTCGCGGGTGACGGCCCGCCGGTCTCGCAGTTCGGGGGCGGCGTCTTGCCTTCGATCTGGTTGAAGAACGCATAGTTCGCGCAGGCGACGTGCTTCACCTGCTCGGCGAACGTGCGAACGGTCTCGAACGCGCCCTCCTTCGGCACGAACGCATACTTCTCGGCAGGCATCGCCTCGGCGGCGGATACGAACGACTGCTCGATCATCCGCCACCACTGATCGATGGTCGACGCCATGGTGGCGGGTGGAGTGGCGCGCGCAGGCTCCTGTGCCAGGCCCGGAATCAGGTTGAGCACGATCAGCATGACTAGTGGCATAGTGTCCTCAGTACCAGAGAGAGTTCGAGCATTGTACGAGCACCACAAGAGTCCCGTGCTGAGCCGGCCGGAGTTCCTGCGTCGCGCCCTGGGGCACCTGCTGCTCGGGATTGTGGCGGTCCTGTCGTCGGTCTTTGCCGGAATGGTCGGGTATCACCTCGTCGCCGACCTGTCATGGCTCGACGCGTTCCTCAATGCGTCGATGATCCTCGGCGGCATGGGCCCGGTCGATGCCATGCCGTCGCCCGCCGCCAAGCTGTTCGCCGCGTTCTACGCGCTGTACAGCGGCCTGTTCTTCGTGGCGCTCATGGGACTGATCCTGGCGCCGTGGATGCATAGGCTGCTCCACAAACTCCACGCGGAGAAATAGAGCGTCGCGTGATCCGCGGAATCCGCGTCTACCGGGGAGTCAGCACCTTTCCCGGCAGCGCCTTCGTCAGCTTCCCGGCGTCCATGACGGCGACGCCGTTGACGAAGACGAACGGAATCCCCTTTGGATACTGATGCGGCTGCGTGAAGGTCGCGAGATCCTCGATCGTGTCGTCGAACATCACGAGATCCGCCCAGTACCCGACGCGAATCCAGCCGCGATCGGCCAGGCCCATGATCTGCGCCGGCAGCGACGTCATCGATCGGATGGCAAACGGCAGGCTGATGATCTTGCGATCCATCGCGTAGCGCCGGATCTTGCGCGGCATCGTGCCGTAGAAGCGGGCGTGCGGGACACCCTCGCCGAGCTCGACGGTGTCGCCGTCCGTGCAGACGGCGGTGAACTCCTGCTGCATGATGTGCTCGATGTCGATCTCGGACAACGAGTACCCACGCATGCGGGCGCCGCCGGCCCGCGCGGAGCCGTTCCTCTGGATCCAGATGGCGGCGTCGACCGGTGACACACCGCGGTCCCTGGCAATCCAGTCGAGGCTCTTCTCGACGTACTTCTTGTCCGGGAACTCGTAGACGACGATGCGGGTGGCGCCGCCGCGACGGGTGATCTCATGGGCGATGTCGCGGCGGACTTTTTCCGCGTCGGCCGGGTTGTCGAGCCGCCGTTCGAGCTGCGCCTTGACGTCGACGACACCGCCGCCTCGTCCACCCTCGCCCAGCTGGCCGCCTACTTCGGCTCCCGGCGGCGCCAGCGCCCACATCGGAATCAGCACCGTCGATCCGTCGCTGCCCGACGTGTCGTACGGATACTGATCGGCGTAGACCTCGAGTCCTTCGTCGCGTGCTTCCTGGATCAGGCGCGTCGCGGCGTGGCTCGAGCCCCAGAAGTCCGCTCCCTTGGCCTTGAGATGCGAGGCGACGACGCGCACGCCGGTCTCGCGTCCGATCGCAATCGTTTCCTTGACGGCGTCGAGCAGGTCGACGTACGGCGTCGGATCCGATCGCACGTGCCACATCGGGTCGCGGCCTTCGCTGCGCTCGTGGCTGATGTAGAAGCCGTTGAACTTCCTGACCGGCCGGGTGATCTCGATCACCTCTCGGGGTTCGCTGAACCGTCCCGGCACGTACTCGAGCCCGGTGCTCAGTCCGTAGGCGCCATCCTTCATCCCTTCCTCGACGAGCGCCTGCATCGCCTTGATGTCCGCATCGGTCGCGACCTGATTCGATCGCTGCCCCATCACTCGTGTCCGGACGGCGCCGTGGCCGACCATCAGTGCCGCATTGGATCCGATGCCCTGCTTCTCGTAGCGCGTTTTCTGATCGCGGATGGGCCAGGGCGACCGGCCGTCCTGGTTCACCACCGAGAGGGTGATGCCCTGCGCGACCATGTTGAGGTTGTAGCGAAGGTTCATGTCGCCCAGCCCGCGATCGCTGTGCGAGTGGATGTCGATGAAGCCCGGCGCGAGGTAGCGCCCGTTCGCGTCGATCGTCCGTCCCGCGCTCGCGGCCGTGAGATCGCCGATCGCCGCGATCCGTCCATCCTTGACGGCGACGTCGGCGTAGAACCACGGGTTGCCGGATCCATCGAGCACGCGCGCGTGCCGGATGAGGAGATCGTAGGGTGATCCTTGTCGCCGCTCGGCGGCTCGGGGGCTCGGAAGTTCGGGGGCTCGGCGCCTCGGAGTGCGGCCATCGGGAGAACCTCGAAGCGTGGTTGCGAAAACGAGCAGAAGCACGCCGAGGGTCAAAGATCGTCGGAGCATGGGTGATGTGTTACCACGAAACCGATCTCATTCCCAATTGCGCGTCGGCGGCACCGAGTTCCCGAACCTCCGAGCTCCCCGACCCCCGGCCCGTGCTATCTTCGCCAGATGCCCGGAAGCACACGGTCGCGCTATCTTCGATCCGAGAAGTTGTTCGCGGCGGCGGCGCGAATCCTGCCGGGCGGCGTGGACAGCCCCGTCCGCGCGTTCAAGTCAGTCGGCGGCAACCCCATTTTTGTCGCTAAGGCACGCGGCGCGTACCTCACCGACGTCGACGGTCACACCTACATCGACTACGTCATGTCCTGGGGACCGCTCATCCACGGCCATGCGCCGCGCGGGCTGCTCAAGGCGCTGGCGAGCGCCGCGCGGAAAGGGACCAGCTTTGGCGCACCCACCGAGCTGGAGACGCGGCTCGCGCAGCGCGTCGCAACGCTGATGCCGTCGATGGAGCGAATCCGCTTCGTCAGCTCGGGCACCGAAGCCGCCATGAGCGCGCTGCGCGTCGCGCGCGCCGCGACCGGATGCGACCGGATCGTCAAGTTCGAGGGCTGCTATCACGGCCACGCCGACGCGTTCCTGGTACAGGCAGGGTCCGGCGCCACCACGCTCGGCGTCCCTACCAGTCCCGGCGTGCCATCGGGCGCCGCACGCGACACGTTGCTCGCGCGCTACAACGATCTCGAATCCGTCGAGCGGCTCTTCGCGCAGAACAAGAAGCAGATCGCAGCGGTGTTCGTCGAACCGATTGCCGGCAACATGGGGGTCGTGCCGCCCCAGCCCGGTTTTCTTGCGGGCCTCCGCAGCATCTGCACGCGGGAGCATGCGCTGCTCGTGTTCGATGAGGTCATTTCCGGATTTCGGGCGGCAGCGGGCGGCGCGCAGCAGATCGCCGGCGTGCGGCCCGATCTCACGTGCCTGGGCAAGATCATCGGCGGCGGGCTGCCAGTCGGCGCGTACGGCGGCCGCGCTGAGATCATGGATCTGGTGTCGCCCTCAGGACCGGTGTACCAGGCGGGAACGCTGTCGGGAAACCCCCTGGCGATGACCGCCGGACTCTGGAGCCTGTCGGAGCTCTCGCCCCGACTGTACCGCCACTTGTCGGATCTCGGATCGAGGCTCGCATCCGGTCTCGCCGACGCGGCGAGAGCGGCCAGCGTCCCGATGCAGGTGAACGGCTTCGGGTCCGTCGTGACGCCGTTCTTCACGTCGACGAGCGTCCGCGATTACCAGACCGCCCTCACCGCTGATACTCAGGCCTACGGACGCTTCTTCCGCGCAATGCTCGCTCGCGGCGTGTATCCGCCGCCCTCACAATTCGAGGCCTGGTTCCTCTCGGCCGCGCACACGAAACGTGACGTTGACCGGACGACGAGAGCAGCGCGCGAAGCGCTCAAAGAGCTCTGATCACCGAATGTCAGGCGGCGTGTCCATCCGGACTCGCAGGATGGTGCCCGCCGGCAGCGTGACGTCCTTGCCCTCGGTGGCGACCATCGTGCCGCCGCCGCCAATCAGCACGCCGATCAGCGCACCCTTCACCCCGCCGATGATGCCGCCGATGATGGCGCCGACGGCCGAGCCCGCGCCGATCCGGCCGACTTCACCCCTCAGGCCTTCGCTCTCGATCGCCTGCGTCACGGTGCCACGCATGGGATAGTTCCGGCCCCGGACCGTGATCTGATCGAAGGCCACCGTCAGGCTGCCCTTGCGATCCGTGCGCGACGCCCGGTTCACGGAAGAAATGATGCCGCGCATCACCGAGCCGGCCGGGATGATGACCCGATCGCCCTCGTACAAATCGACGATGGTCGTCGCCTCGAAGCGATCCTCGACCTGCGCGTAATCGGAGCTCAGCTCGGACTGGATACGCACGTCGATTTCGGTGCCGACGGGGATGCCGCCAGTGCGTGTGGGGCGCGGACGCTCGTCAGACCGCGGACGATCGTCATACGCGGTGCCACCGCGCGAGGACGGCTGCTCGCCGCGGGCCTGCGAGCGCAGATCCTGCAGCCGGGTCCGAAGGTCGGCGTACTCGGTCCGGCTGACCGAACCCTCCTTGCGGAGCTTGACTTTGAGGTAAATCGCCTCGTCGCGAAGCTCGTCCAGCTGCTCCTGGAGGCGGCCGGCCGTGACGGCATCCGTATTCCTCAGACGCGTGATGTCGGTGCCGATCTGGTAGACCTCGTCCTGAAGTCGCTGAATATCGGTGCTGCTCGTGGTCGTCTGCGCGCTCGCGCTGGTGCCGACGACCAGCGCGCCTGCGAGCAGAACAATGGTCACAGTTCGCCTGGCGGTCATCATGTTGATCATCGTGATCGTCCTCAACTGGATCTCTCCCAACACGGGATCACTGCAAGATTGAAACCTCTCCATTGTCTGTATCGGCACAGCAGGGTCTGTACGTCAGCCGTACGCGTCGAATTGCTGGAACCCTGTTATGATCAATACGTTAGCCATGCCACTGGTGAAATTGCACAAGACCGTCGGTGTCCGCGTGGGGCCTGTTCAGGTGGGCGGCGGTGCCCCCGTTGTTGTGCAGTCGATGACCATCACGGATACGGCCGACGCGGCAGGCACCGCCCGTCAGTGCATCGAGCTGGCCGAGGCGGGCTCGGAAATGGTCCGCGTGACGGTCAACCTGCCGGAGGCCGCGACGGCCGTTCCCGAAATCAAGCAGCGGATGCTGGACGCCGGCGTGACCGCGCCGCTCATCGGCGATTTTCACTACAACGGTCACCTGCTGCTGACGCGCTTTCCGGAATGCGCCCGGTCGCTCGACAAGTACCGGATCAACCCCGGCAACGTCGGCACCGGCCGGCGGCGGGACGAGCAGTTCGCGACGATCTGCAAGGTCGCGCAGGAGAACGACAAGCCGGTCCGCATCGGCGTCAACGGCGGCTCGCTCAACCAGGAGCTCGTCGTCGCAAAGATGCAGGAGAACACCGACAGCGATCGCGGCCTGACGTCGGAAGAAATCATCAACGAGTGCATGGTCCTGTCGGCGCTGCAGTCGACCGATCTGGCGCTCGAGTCCGGGCTCCGGCGGGATCAAATCATCATCTCGTGCAAGACCTCGCGGCCGCGCGATCTGATCGCGGTGTACCGCGACCTCGCACGCAAGACGGATCAGCCGCTGCACCTCGGCCTCACCGAGGCGGGCATGGGGATGAAGGGGCTCGTCTGGTCGGCGTCCGCCATGGCGGTGCTGCTCAACGAAGGCATCGGCGACACGGTCCGCGTCTCGCTGACGCCGCGGCCCGGCGGCGATCGTCGCGAGGAAGTCTACGCAGCGTGCGAGATGCTGCAGTCGCTCGGGCTGCGCGCGTTCGCGCCGAGCGTCACCGCCTGCCCCGGCTGCGGACGGACGACGAGCACGACGTTTCAGGAGCTGGCGGAGCGGACGCAGGAGTACATCCGCGAGCGCATGCCGGAGTGGAAGACGCAATACGAGGGCATCGAATCCATGACCCTCGCCGTCATGGGCTGCATCGTCAACGGCCCCGGCGAATCCAAGGCAGCCAACATCGGCATCAGCCTGCCGGGCACGGGCGAAGCGCCCCACTGCCCCGTCTACATCGACGGTCAGCATCACACTACGCTTCGCGGCACCTACGACGAGCTGGCGACCGCGTTTCGAGCGCTGGTCGACGATTACATCGACACGCGGTATCCGAAGAAGCAGCACAGGTAACGGAGGAGGCGGAGGGCGCGGAGGAGAGAAACACGGAGACACGGGGACGCGGAGGAACCTTAGGCTGAAGATCTAATGCTTCTCCTGCTCGCCCTTCTGCTTGCCGGCCTCGGCCTGGCGGTCCAGCCGCCGCAATCGTTTGATGCCGAGCACGCGAGAGTCGCAAGAGCCAACCCTGATTGGGTGGGCCTCACCGCGTCTCTTCCACAGCCCGCTCGCTTCCGCCCGGGCCAAATCATCCCGTTGACGCTCGAATTCACGACTCGAGATGCAGACGCGCCATGCGTCATCAATACCGCCAGCTACGATCGGTCCGGCCGCCTGCGAATCGATCGAATCATCGTCGATCGCCAGGCCGAGATCGTCGACCCGCTGGGCGACTACTTCGGGCGAGCTTTCGGGTTCATCGGCGGTGGACTATCGAGTCAATGGCCCTGGAAGAATGGCGCCTATCACATCGAGCTGGATCTGAACGAGTGGGTCACGTTCACACGACCAGGGCGGTATCGGCTCTCCATTTACTCGGGCCGCCTGCAGAAGAGCTTCGATCAACCAGATCGACTCGCGTCGTGCCCGCCGGTGACATCAAACGTCGTCGATCTCGAAATTGTTGCGAGCGATCCTGCATGGTCGAAGGCGGCGATGCAGGCTGCACTCGATGAGCTCAAAGGGGCGCCTGGAGGCGAGGGTGCCCGCGATGCCGCGCGCACGCTGCGCTTTCTCGGCACGCCGGAGGCCGCGCAGACGATGGTCGACCTGCTCGCGCGCCGGCCCGATCCTCAAGTCGCGTGGGAGCTAAGAGCGGGCCTGTATTCGACGCCGCACCGGCAGCTTGCGATCGCCGTCATGGAGAGCTTCCTCGACCGCAAGGAACCGAAGGAGGACAACGAGTTCCTGAGGACGGTTGCGCTGCTGCGGCTCTGGGCCGACGAGGGAACGACGTTCGATCGCTTGGACCAGGGCCGAATGCAACGATTGAGGGCGCTTGAGAACCGTTACATCGATCGTCGCAATGCGGGTAGGAGGGAGCTCGTCGCTATTTTCACCACGGACTGCCAAGTGTTTCTCCGCGTCCCCGTGTCTCCGTGTGGAATTCCTCCGCGCCCTCCGCCCCCTCCGTTACCCGCGACGAGACGGATTTCGCCTTTCGCAATTTGCCCAAGCGTTTCGACCACGAATTCCTTCTCTCGTGCCCGTACTCGGGCCTTCAGATCGTCGAGGGAATCGCCCTGGAACACCGGCACCCTGCACTGACGCACGATGGCGCCGGTGTCGTGGTCAGCATCTACCAGATGAATCGAAACACCAGATTCCGCCTCGCCGGCCTCCAGCACAGCTTCGAACACCCGATCCCCATACATCCCGGGTCCGCCGAATCGCGGCAAGAGGGCAGGGTGAGTGTTGAGGATTCTGCCCTCGAAAGCCCCGAGTACGAGTGGTCCCAGTTTCTTCATGTAACCCGCCAGGAACACGACGTCGACGTCAGCCGCAACCAGAACGTCTCGAATCGCCGCGTCCAGCGCGGCCGGATCCTCGAGCGTTTTCGAAGACAAAATGAACTGCCTGAACACCGGCCTGGCGAGCCCTCCTCAAGGCGCCAGAGTCGCCATTGTTGCTCACGACAACCGCTACGCGCCCTTGAATACGGCCACCGGAAAAGGCATCCAACAGGCTTTGAAGCGTCGTTCCCTCATGCGAGGCGAGAACTCCAAGGTTCATCGTTGCCGTCTCCTCCGTTACCTAGCGCCCTAATGCGCCGGGCCCAGACGACCAGCAGCCCCGCGCCGCAGATGATGAGGCCCGTCGAGAGTCCCCACCACAACCCGATCACGCCGAGGCCGAAACCGAAGCAGAGCGTGTAGCCAAACGGCAGGCCGATGACCCAGTGGCCGACGAGATTCCAGAACATGGGCGTGCGCGTGTCGCCAAGACCGCGCAGGACGCCGGTGGCTACGCCCTGAAGGCCATCGAACAACTGGAATACGGCGGCGACCGCCAGAAGGGACGAGCCCACGCGGAGCACGCCTTCGTCGCTGGTGAACGCGCCGATGAGAACGCGCGGCGCAAGCCAGAACACCGCGGCGGCGCACGCCATGAACGACGCGCCGAACAGGAGCGCCGTCCAGCCGGATCGACCCGCGCCGGCGGCATCGCGGCGCCCGACGGCATGCCCGACCCTGACCGCGCCGGCTGACGACAGGCCGAACGGCACCATGAACGCTACCGCCGCAATATTGAGCGCGATCTGGTGCGAGGCGAGCGCGATCGGCGCGAGGCGTCCGGCGAGAGCGGTCGCCATCGCGAAGACGCCCACCTCGAGCGTGATCTGCGCCGCAGCGGGTAACCCGAGCGTCATCAGGCGGCGCAACCAGCTCCAGTCGATCCGGATCGGCGTTTCGAACAGGCTCGGCCTGCGGCCCCGCTCGCGGACCAGGATCACGACGAGCAGGTGCACGGCCATCATGATTCGCGCAATCACGGTCGCCCACGCCGAGCCGCGGACGCCCATGGCCGGCGCTCCCAGCCTGCCGTAGATCAGGATCCAGTTGAATGCGAGGTTGGTGATGTTCGCCGTGATGAGCGCCGTCATGATCGGCGTCACGACCCCCATCCCCTGGAGGTAGCGCCGGAAGGTGGCGTACAGCAGCAGCGGACAGACGCTCCACGTCAGCACCCTGGTGTAGGGCTGCGCGAGCTCCAGCACGACGGGGTCCAGCCCCCAGCGAGGAAAGAGCGAGGAGAACCCGAGCAGCGTGAGCGACGCGGGGATCGACGTGACGAGGCTCAGCGCGATTCCGTGCAGCAGCCACCGATGACAGTCCTCGACTCGGCCGGCACCGAACGCGTGCGAGACGAGCGTATCGAGACCGAGGAGGAGGCCCATCGAGAAGATGACGACGGCGATGAAAAGCGAGCTGCCGAATCCAACCGCGCCGATCGCTTCCGGACCCAGGCGGCCGACCATGAGGGTGTCCACGACGCCCATCGCCATCCAGCCGAGCTCGGCGAGCACCACGGGGACCGCAAGCACGAACATCGGCCTGAATTCGGTCCTGAGGTCGTGTAAGGCGGGGAACATCGAAGGCTGCCGGAATCCTGAATGATGCCACAAACGGCCGGAGCTTGAGCCGCGAGCCCTGAGCCGCTATTCTCTTGTGCCATGAAAACAGCGCGAATTCGTGTCCGTCATCTGGCGGTGGCGGCTTCCCTGGCCGCCGTGGCGTGGCTCTCGGTCCCTGCCAGTCCGGAGGCTCAGTCCGGCGGCGTGACGTCGGTGAGCTTTCTCGCAGTGGGACCCGACGGACGACCGGTCGCCGACCTCAAGGCCGAGGACGTCCAGATCACGTTGAATCGTCGGCCGCGCCCGATCAAGTCGTTCAAGCGGATCGAGGGGGCGTCCGCGGGCGCGGGCGAGGCGGCGAAGCCGGCGGCTTCGGCGTTGCCGCCGCCCTTCGGGACCAACCTGAGCGGAGGCGGCGGCGCCGCGACAGGACGGACGATCTTCTTCCTGATCGAGGATGCGTCGTTCAGGCCGGGCAACGAGCGGCTCGCCAAGCAGGCAATCAGCAAGTACCTGGACGAGATCTCCCCCGCCGATCGCGTCGCCCTGCTGACCATGCCGCTGGCGTCGGTCAGGGTCGAGCCCACGGGACGTGAGCAGGTTCGCGAAGCGCTCAACAGGGTCAACGGCGTCGCCCTGCAGAAACAGACGAACGACGACCTCGCGTGCCGGGCGCGGGAGACCCTCGAGGCGATGGCGGGGCTGTTCACGAGCCTGGCCGGCGCGGACACGCCGTCGACGACGGTGATGTTCTTCTCGAGTGGCATGTCCGGCTCAACGCGCACGACAGGGCAGATGGGAGGAAATCAGGCGTGCGATCTGTCGACCGATCACTTCCAGAAGGTCGCCGCCGCCAGTGCGGCCGCGCGGGTGCAACTCTACGTGATCCAGGGCGACCTGACGGTCACGCAGCGCAGCGATGGCCTGGAAAACCTGGCAGGCGTGAGCGGGGGGAAGGTGATCGTGCTGGCCGCGGCTGGAGACAACCCGCTCAACCGCGTGGCGCTCGAAACGTCGGCATCCTTTGTCGCAGCGTTCGAGCCCGATGCATCCGAGCGAAACGGTCAGAATCATCGCCTCGAGATCCGCGTGAACCGCCCCGACGTCTCCGTCAGGTCTCCCGAGCTGATTCTCATCCCGAAGGGCGGGGGCGGCGCGCGCTCGTCGTCGCCATCGGCCCGCGACATGCTCCGGGAGGCGACGGTGTACCGCGATCTGCCGCTGCGTGTCGCCGGCTACGCCTCGCGTGACGCGGCCGACAAGGTGAAGATCGTGACGCTCGCCGAGCCGGTTGACCCGTCTACGAAGCTGACGAGCGCGGTGGTCGCGATCTACGACGCGAAAGGAAAGCTGACCGCCCAATCCACCATCCCCAACGAGCAGCTCGGATCGCTTCCGATCATGGCAGCGCTCGTCGCGGCCCCTGGCACCTACCGGCTCCGGCTCGCGGCCACGGATGCCTCCGGCAAGAGCGGCTCGGCAGACTACAACGTGACGGCGGAGCTGGTCTCCGCCGGCGATCTCAAGGTCAGCGCGCTGATGCTGAGCGCGCCGGGACCGGGCGGGGAGCCCGCGCCGGCCATGCAGTTCCGGAACGAGGAAACGGCGACCGCGTTCTTCGAGCTGTACGGCAAACCGCCGGCGCAGCTGGCGCTCAAGCTGGAACTGGCCGCGACGCCTGATGGCCCGGCGATCGAGCAGGTGCCGCCGGCGGGATCGGGAACGAAAGATCCGGACCGCTTCACGATCACCGGCACGTTCAACATCGCGAAGCTCGCGCCAGGTGATTACGTTGTGCGCGCGATCGTCGGCCCGGCGGGCCAGGAAGGCAAGCTGTTCGCGACGCTGCGGAAAGTGAAGTAACTAACGCCTGAACCTGCGCGCGTTCATCTCGACCAGACGCCGCAGCTCTTTGAGCGGCTCCGGGCTGTCGTCGACCTGGAGCCGCAGCACGACGTCGTTGTTCAGCCACACGCCGCCGTTCTTCTTCACGATCAGCATGGCGGCTGACTGCATGCCGCGCGTGTCGCCGCCGCCGGCCTGACCGCCGTCGAGCGCCGCCATCAGTCGCAGCGACAGGTGGCCGGTCGTCTTCTCGAACTGCTCGACCATGCCATTGACCACCGCCTCGCCCGCCAGGATGTTGCCCTGGGCCGTGCAGTACTTCCCGCCCTTGTTGCCGGCCCAGGCCGTGGCCTTCGGACCTGTGAACGCTGCGTAGTTGCCCTTCGCGTCCATCACCGCGACCTGGCGGCCTTCCTTCGACCAGGGATTGCCGCCGAGGCCCGGATCCGGATCGCTGTCCCAGATCGACTTGATGATCGCCGTCGGCGTCATGCCCAGCCCTGAGCAGCGCGAGCCCCTTCGGCCCGTAGCTCACGTCGACGATCGCCTGCGTGGCGACCATGCCGACCTCCGCTTCACCCCAGAGCACGCCGTTGCCGACCGAGAACACGCGCGACTGCACGGCGCCGCCGACCTCGCCGGTCTGCGGATCGTAACCAAGGATGCGAAAACGTCGCGACGGGATCGGGTCGAGGGCTCTGGGCGTGAGGAACAGTGACGACTATGGCCGCGAGAACTAAGAAAGCGAAGTGCTTCAAGCGGTTTACCTCCAGGGCATCAGTCTTCCGATCCACTGGATGCGCGCGAGGTCGTTGTAGATGACTGTCACCATCAGCATCAGCAGCAGCACGAAGCCCGCCAGCAGCATCTTCTCCTTCACCTTCATGCTGAAGTCGCGCCGCGAGAGCCCTTCGAGCGCCAGGATGGCGATGTGGCCGCCGTCGAGCACTGGAATCGGCATGAGGTTGAGAAGGCCGAGGTTCAGGCTGATCAGCGCCATCAGCGTGAAGAGCGGAATCAGTCCGGCGCTGGCGGCCTCGCCGGACAGATCGGCGATGGCGACCGGGCCCATGAGCTGCTTGACCGACGTGTCGCGCGTGAACAGACCGGCGAGCGTGGTGACGATCAGCTTCGACCACTCCCAGTTCTTCTCGAAGCTCAGTTTGACAGCCTCGATCGGACCGGGCTCGATCGTGCGCAGCTCGAACGGATAGATCACCGCGCCGACCCGGACCTTCGGCTCCAGGTTTTCGAGATACCGGGGAGTCACCGTCACCACGAGCGTCTCGGTTCCGCGCTGGATCTCCAACGGCAGTGGCTTGTCCTGATGCTGCTTGATCAGCTCCAGGACCCGCGGCTGTGACACGCCGCGCTCGCCCGCCGCCGCCAGGATGATGTCGCCTGGCTTCAGGCCCGCCTGCTCTGCCGCCTCGCCATGCCGCACCTCTGTGATCTGGGGTCGCATGATGGGGTTGATGCCGATGTCCCCCATCTCGAACTTGTTCACGGCGAGCGGCACGACCTGCCGTTCCATGAGCTTCCCGTCACGGTCGAAGCCGATCGTCACCGTTCGCTTCGCCTTCGGGATGATCTGCATCCGGTACTGTTCCCAGGTCGCGACCGGCTTGCTATCCACGCTGACAATGCGATCGCCGACCTGCAGCCCTGCGGCGGACGCGACGGAGTTCGTCGAGAACGAGCCAATCACCGGTGCTTCCTGATCGGACTTCGCCACCTGCGCGCCCTGGTAGAGGACGACCGTCATCACGACCAGCGCGAGGACGAGGTTCATCACCGGTCCCATCACGAGGACCTGGAACCGCTGCCACTTCGATTTGGAGAGGAATTCGTCGGGGGCGCCGGTGCGGACTTCGTCGGGCGTTTCGCCGGCCATCTTGACGTAGCCGCCGAGCGGAATCGCGCTGATGCAGTATTCCGTGTCGCCGCGCCGGAATTTCAGGAGCTTGGGGCCGAAGCCGAGCGAGAACGTGAGGACGCGGACACCGATCCGCCGCGCCATGAGGAAATGCCCCAGCTCGTGCACGAAGATCAGCACACCCAGCACGAACACGAAGGCCAGAATCGTCCGGAGCTCGGAAATCCCCATAATATCTAATTGTAACTTACCTCGCGGCGACCGTCGCGAATTCGCGCGCCCACCGGTCCACCTCGCGCACATCGTCGAGCCCGCGGATTCTCGAGGCGCCGTTGGTTTCGTACGCATCGATCGCCTGCTGAATCACGTGGGGAATCGACAGGAAGCCCATCCGGGAGTCCAGGAACGCTTCGACTGCAATTTCGTTAGCGGCGTTGAGGACGATTGGCAGGCCCGCGTCCCCCTCGAGCGCGCGGAATGCGAGCGTCAGACAGGGAAAGCGGGTGGTGTCCGGCGGCTCGAAATCGAGCCGGCCGCACTGGGCGAGGTTCAGCGGTGGCAGCGGAGCCGTCCAGCGTTCGGGGTACGAAAACGCGTACTGAATAGGCAGGCGCATGTCGGTGACGCCGAGCTGGGCAATGACAGATCCGTCGATCAGCTCGACCATCGAGTGGACGATCGACTGCGGATGCACGACGACCTCGATCTGCGAGGGACCGACGTCGAAGAGCCAGTGCGCCTCGATCACTTCGAGGCCCTTGTTCATCAACGTCGCGGAATCGATCGTGATCTTGGGACCCATCCGCCATGTCGGATGACGCAGCGCGTCCGCAGGCGTGACGTCCTGGAGCCGCGCCATCGTGAGGCCGCGGAACGGACCGCCGGACGCCGTGAGAATGAGTCGTCGTATCTCGCTTGGTTGGCGGCCGTGCAGGCACTGATGGATGGCGTTGTGCTCGCTGTCGACCGGGAGTACCGCGACGCCGCGACGCCGCGCCGCCTCCATGACGACGGAGCCGGCCATCACCAGGATTTCCTTGTTCGCCAGCGCGATGGTCTTCCCGGCGTCGATCGCAGCCAGAACCGCGTCCAGCCCCGCGGTACCCGACGAAGCGAACAGCACGACGTCGGCGTCGGGATGCGTGGCTACCGCGATCAGGCCCTCGGCGCCGCACGCCGCCTGTGCCGGCAGGGGGGCGCGAAGGTGCCGCAGCGCCGCTTGCGCGTCGGCGAGCGCAGCCGGCGTCGCCATGGCCACCGTGTCGGGTGCGTGCGCCGCGACCTGCTCGACGAACCGGGTGACGTTCTCGCCCGCGGCCAGCGCGACGACGCGCAGGCGGTCGGGATGCGCGGCGACTACCGCCAGCGCGCTCTGGCCGATCGATCCCGTGGATCCGAGTATGGCAACCCGCTTCATCACACCTGCAGGTATCGCGTGAAGACGTAGTAGACCGGTCCGGCGAACAGCCAGCTGTCCAGGCGATCGAGAACTCCGCCGTGGCCGGGGATCAGGTGCGACGAATCCTTCACGCCTGCGCTCCGCTTGAGCAGCGATTCGAAGAGGTCGCCGACCATGCCGAGCGCGACGACGGCCGCGGCGGCCAGCACCAGGAGCACGGGACTCGCGGAGGGAAACACGCGCAGACCGCCGAGGCTCATGGCCGCGGTGCCGAAAATCAAGCCGCCGGCGGCACCTTCAACGGTCTTGCCCGGGCTGATCGCCGGCGCGAGCTTGCGCCGGCCCAGCGCGCGCCCGGTGTAGTACTGCGCCGAATCGCTGACCGCGATTGTAACGAGCAGCAACAGAAACGCTTCGCGCCCTCCTATCAGGTGGACAGCCGCGAGCGACCCGAGCGGCAGGCCGATGTACACGAGCGGCAGGACGGACGCCGCGGTGTCGCGCAACACGGCCGGTCCAGGCTGCCCCGCCGCCACCGCGAGCGCGCCGATGACGATCATCGCGCTCAGCATGACTGGTTCCAGCGGAATGGTGGCGCTGCCGACCGCCACGCACGTGGCCGCGACGCCGGTTCCGCAGATGATCCGCGGCATGCGCGCGCCGAGGGCTGCCGCGAGATCCGCGTATTCGACGAACGCGAGGAGGGACACGAGCGTCGCGAGCGTAAGCGTCGCCACCGGCGGCAGCAGCCAGACGACGCCGACGACCAGCAGCAGGAGGACCAGGCCGCTCAGAACACGGGTCACGTCGTCAGCGCCCGGCCACGACCGGCTGTGTGATGCCGCCGTAGCGGCGATCGCGCTTCTGATACGCGAGGATGGCCTCGAGCAGATCCCGTTTGCGGAAGTCCGGCCAGAGCGTGTCGGTCACCCAGATCTCCGCATAAGCGATCTGCCACAGGAGGAAGTTGCTGACGCGCATCTCGCCGCTCGTGCGGATGAGGAGATCGGGGTCCGGCTGACCGGCCGTGTACAAAAAACCGGCAAAACGCTGCTCGTCGAGCTCGTCGGAACGCACACCGGCCGAGAGCAGGCGCTTCGCAGCCTCGACGATCTCGGCGCGGCCGCCGTAGTTGAGCGCGATGTTGAAAATCATGCCCGTGTTGGCGGCCGTTCTTGCCTCGGCGCTCGCCAGCTCGTCTCTGATGTCCCGCGCCAGCTCTTCGCCGCGCCCGATCACGTGAAAGCGGATGTTGTTCTTGAGCAGCGTGTTCAGCTCGAGCCTGAGGTATCGCTTGAGCAGCGACATCAGCGTCGACACTTCCGCGGCGGGCCGCTTCCAGTTCTCGAGCGAGAACGCGTAGAGCGTGAGCACCTGGATGCCGAGGCGGGCTGACGACTCGACGACCTCGCGGACCGAGTCGATGCCCGCGCGATGACCCTCGACCCGCGGCAGATGGCGCTGGGCGGCCCAGCGTCCGTTGCCGTCCATGATCACCGCGATGTGGCGGGGCAGCCGGTCGAAGTCGACCTGGCGGGCGAGCGCCTCCTCGGGTGATCCGGGCTCTACGACGGAAAGGAGGTCGTCGAGGGGCATCGGTCGTTTCGGGAAATTAAACCTCGATGATACAGGCTCTTACGGGGGCGTTCAAGGCACGCACCGCACCCGCTTTGCATTATAAAGCAAAACCCGCCGCCGCTAAAGCTTCGGCGCGGCAGGCTGGGGTCAGATACTTGACCTCGATCAGGAAGAGGCCGCACGCGGGGGCAGCGGGGCCCGCCCGGGTTCGATCGCGCGATGCGAGGATTTCTGCGACGTCGTCAGGCGTCCATCGGCCCAGGCCGACGTCCACGAGCGTCCCCGCCATCGCCCGCACCATATGGCGCAGGAACCCGTCGCCTTCGACGCGCAGGACGATCGCCGGTGGCGTCGTCGCGATTACCTCGATCGACGTCATCGTCCGTTCGGTGCTCGAGGGGCTGGTGCGTGTGCCCTGAAACGCCGCGAAATCATGGTGGCCGCGAAGCGTCGCTGCGCCAGCGCGCATCGCGTCGAGGTCGAGCGGCGCGGGCACGTGCCAGACGTAACGATGCAGGAACGCCGACACGAGCGGCGCGTTCACGATGCGGTATTCGTACACCTTCGAGACGGCACTGAATCGGGCGTGGAAGCCGGGAGCCGCTACGGCGACGTCCAGCACGCGGACGTCCACGGGAAGCACAGCGTTGAGCGCCCGCTGCAGCGTCGCCGTGTCGTGCGAGGCGCTGAGCGACACCGTCGCCACCTGCGCGAGCGCGTGGACGCCCGCATCGGTGCGACCCGCGCCGTGGACCGTGACAGGCTGTCCTTCGAACGGTGCCAGCGCATCCTCGAGCAGACCCTGGATCGAGACGCCCTCGGCCTGACGCTGCCAGCCGACGTACTCCGAACCGTCGTACTCGATGACGAGCTTCAGAATACGCATCTGATCAAGGCGATTCAAGAAACGACGTTCAAGAAACGAACTTCAAGACATGATTCAGATTCTTGACCCCGGCTTCACCACCGGAATGTCCTTCGCACAGAGCGGACATGATTCCGGCGCGTAGGTCGGGACATCCAGTCGAACGAGCGCCTGCATCGGAAGGTCGAGCCGTGCGGGGTTGTGACTCCGATCGACGATGGCGGCGGCCGCCGAGACGTGCGCGCCGTGCGCTTCGGCGACGGCGGCGGTCTCGCGCGTGGATCCGCCGGTGGTAATCACATCCTCGACGATCAGCACGCGGTCGACTGGCGAGAGGGCGAACCCCCGGCGCAGCGTCAGCGCACCGTCCTGCCGCTCGGCGAACACCGCGCGGATGCCGAGCGCACGCCCGACCTCCTGTCCGATCACGATGCCGCCGAGGGCCGGGGAGAGCACGACCGTCGGCTGCACGTGCCGGGTGCGATCCGCGAGCGCGTGCCCGAGGGCTTCTGCGAACTCCGGGTACTGCAGCACGAGCGCGCTCTGCAGGTAACGATCGCTGTGCAGACCGGATGACAGCCGGAAATGACCCTCGAGCAGTGCGCCGGACTTCCGAAACAGATCAAGTACGTCGTCCTGGGTCATCGCTATGCCGGCTTCTGCTTGTTCAGTCGCAGTTGTTCGTCGAAGAGCTTGAGGATCCGCTTGTACTCGTCCGCCCAGCTCGTTGCTTCGGTGAAGCCGTGGTTCTCCACCGGGAAAACCGCCAGCTCCCAGTTCTCCTTCCGCAGCTCGATCAGCCGCTGCACGAGGCGCACCGAGTCCTGGAAGTGCACGTTCGTGTCGACCATGCCGTGGCAGATCAGCAGCGAGCCCTTCAGGCCTTCCGCAAAGTAGATCGGCGAGCTCTTGCGATACGCCTCGGCGTCCTTCTGCGGCACGTTCAGGATGTTCGACGTGTAGCCATGGTTGTAGTGAGCCCAGTCGGTGACGGGTCTGAGCGCAGCGCCGGCGGCAAAGACGTCCGGCGTCGTGAACATGGCCATCAACGTGATGAACCCGCCGTAGCTGCCGCCGTACACGCCGATGCGTTTCGGATCGACGTTCTCGGCCGTCACCATGTACTTTGCGCCGTCCACGATGTCCTCGAGATCCTTGCCGCCCATGAACCGATAGATCGACGTGCGCCAGTCGCGGCCGTAGCCGGAGCTCGCGCGGTAGTCGACGTCGAGGACGACATAACCGCGCGCCGCCAGCAGGTTGTGGAACATGTACTCACGGAAGTAGCTCGCCCAGTACTTGTGGGCGTTCTGCGCGTACCCCGCGCCGTGCACGAAGACGACGCCCGGATGCGTCGGGTCCCGGCGGGCGCCGATCATCTCCGGCGTGAAGAGGCGTGCGTAGACGTCGACGTTGTCGCGCGCCTTGAACGTGATGACCTTGGGGTCGATCCACTTGAACGAGCGCCACTCCTCCGTCGGTGACGTCGTAATCTGTTTCGCCTGTGCGCCGGGCGTATTCGGCATGAGATACACCTCGGGTGGCTTCGTGCTGTAGGAGTACACGACCCCCAGCAGCGATTCGTCGGGTGACACCTCGGCCTGATTCGATCCGGTCATCGACGTCACTTTCGTCCTCGGGCCGCCGTCGATCGGAACGGTGTAGAGGTGACGTTCGCCGGGGTGCGCCTCGGTACTCGTGATGTAGAACTTCTTCCCGTCCCGCGCGAGCTCGGACGACGTGACCTCCCACTTCCCGGACGTCAACTGCTTCGCCGTGGCGCTCTCGGCCGACACATCCAGCGTGTACAGGTGCATCCAGCCGTCGCGTTCGGACAAGTACGAAATCCTCTTGTTGTCCGGGAGGAACTCGACGCTCGACGCGCCGAATCCCCCTCCCGCTTCACGCACCCACGCGTCGTCGTGCAGCAGATCGATGACCCTGGTCTTGCCGCTCTCGGGATCGAGCGTGACGTACCACCGATCCTTGTTGTCCGCCGAGCGGACGCTCGCCACCGCGTACCGCCCGTCCTCCGAGACCGACGGCATCGACCAGCGGATATCGCGCTCCGGCTTGCGGCCGGCCTTGTCCTGCGCCGCGCTGTCGGTGGCCACAGGCTTCTGCCCGTCCCCTTCGGACTGCGGGCCTTGTGCTGCGCGGCCGTCTGGCTGACGAGCGCTCTCGGTCTGACTCCGGCCTGTGCCTTCAGCGAAGCTGCCGTCCGCCCACGCCGTCTTCCCCGTCTTGAGGTTCACGACAGCCAGCAGCCGCCGATCCTGCGTGTCACCGACGTTGGAGCGCGATGGAATGTCTTCCGTGTACCCGGCCGTCGTGACGTAATTCGGGACGATCGTGTTCTTCATGCCGGTGGCGCGCTCGCCGACTACGACGAAGACATGCGTGTCGTCCGGCGACAACATCAGGTCTGTCACGCTCTGACGTTCCTGCAGCTCGAACGAAGGCAGCTTGTTCTTCTTCTGCTCGTCGTCGGTGCGCTGTTTCTCTTTCTTCTGCTTGTCGAGGAAGTCGATGAGCTTCTCTTCCTCGTCGCGAATGAACTTCTGGCTGTCGGTCAGCCTCGGCTCCGTGCGCCTGGGCGCGACGTCCGTCAGCTGTGTGATGAGCGCGGGCGCGCTCGCGTCAACCGGTACCACGAACAGGTTGCCCTCGCGCACGTAGGTCACGTGCGTGTCGTTGCGGGCCCAGCGCGCGTTCGACTCGTTGCCCGTCGTCCGCGTGATCTGGCGACGCGTGCCGGACGCGGCGTCCAACACGACGACGTCGCCGTCGTCGACGAACAGCACGCGTCGGCGCGCCTTGTCCCAGCGTCCGCCGGCCGCCGGCGGAATGTTCTTCGCCTCGTCTTCGGTCAGCTTCCGCGGCGTGCCGCCGTCCCGCCCGACGACGTACGGATAGGCCTTGTCTTCGCCGGGCCTGCGCCAGTCGAAGTACAGCTTCTGCGAGTCGGCGGACCATCGCAGGCCGCTCGGCGGCCAGCCCACGATGTCGGGACCGCGCATGATGCTGTCGACCGTCAGGTCGAACGTGCTGTTCCTGGTGTCTGGTGCGGCCTTGGCCGCGGGACCCGGAGCCTTCTGCGCCTGGGTCACGGCCCCTGCCAGCAACAGGGCTGTCGCAAAACCAACACTTCTTACGCGCATCGACGTCTAATCCTTGAACGTGGTGGGGACGTGCTGCCGGGACGGATCCGGCGATCTCGGTGGACCGCTGTGGCCTGAGCGGAGGCCGGAGCGGGACCTCGGCGATAGTATATTCGGGATAAGCACCCAATCCTTGCCCGGTTCTTGCAACCGTCAACGGACGGATTTCCCTCTTTCTTTGTCTTATTGGAGAGCCTGTAATGCGTTTTGAGCAACGAACACCGACCTGTCTGCGCCTCTATACGGCGGCCTTCGTGGCCCTGTGCCTGTCCACATCCGGGCGTGTGCTGTCCGCTTCCGAACAGGGGCAGCAGGCGCCAGCCGCGCGGCAACCCGCCCAGGCGGTACCCCGCCACAGGCCGCCGGGGCCGCGCGATCCGTGCTACGCATCGGCAGCGACGAAGCCGTCCGGATGGCGCTCGAAAACAACCTCGGGATCCAGACGGAGCGCTTGAATCCCCAGCTGCAGGCGCTAGCGACGTCTCGCGCCCTCGGTGCCTACTCGCCCGAACTGTTCGGCGCCGGCAGCCGGAACTCGGACACCGCGCCGCCGACGGACTTCCTTCAGCAGGGCGTTGCGGTGACGACGAGCACGTTCTTTACCGCTAACGGCGGCATCCGTCAGCAGCTGCCCTGGGGCGGCGGACGCTACTCCCTGGGGATGAGCGGGCTGCGGTCGACGTCTGACGCACCGCGCACGTCATTCTCGCCGCGGCTCGGGTCGGATTTCGATGCGAGCTACGTGCAGCCGCTGCTTCGGGGCTTCAAGATCGACGGATTCCGGCAGAACGTCCTGCAAAGCAAGAATCAGCAGCAGATCACGGATATCCAGCTCGCCCAGCGCATCACGCAGACGTCGCGCAACGTCCGGCACGCGTACTTCAACCTTGTCGCGGCGATCTCGGGTCTGCAAGTTGCCCAGCAGTCGCTCGACGTCGCGCGTCAGTCGTACAAGAACAACCAGCGCCGCGTCGAAGTCGGCACGATGGCGCAGATCGACATCATCCAGGCTGAAGCCGAAGTGGCGCGTCAGGAAGAGACGGTGATCGTGCGCCAGGGACAGATCGACACCGCGGAAGACGGCTTGCGCGCGCTCATCATGAATCCCTCGCAACCGGACTTCTGGACGACGAAGATCGAGCCGGCGGAGCAACCCGTGCTGACGCCGGCACCGATCGACATCGACGGCGCGGTCCGCAACGCCCTCGCCAACCGCACCGACCTCGCGCAGCTGAAGAAACAGATCGAGAGCGTCGATCTCGATATCAAGTTCAATCAGAATCAGAAGCTACCGGCGCTGGACGTGTCGGCGTCGTACGGCCTCACGGGCGTCGGCGGGAGCCAGATCTCCTACGGCGATCCGCTGGAGCCAGGTGGCCTTCCGCCGATTATTGCGACGTCGCAGCGCGGGTTTGGAAGCGTGCTGCGCGACGTGTTCGGGAACGACTTCCGGAACTGGACCGTCGGCTTCAGCGTGTCCTACCCGCTCGGCACGAGCACCGCCGAAGCCGCGCTCGCGCAGAGCCGGCTGCAGCGGCAGCAGTCGATTGTCTCGCAGCAGCAGCTCGAAATACAGATCACGACGGCGGTTCGCGAAGCCGCGCGGGACGTGACGACGAACCTGAAGCGCGTCGAGGCAACCAAGAAAGCGCGCGAGCTCGCGCAGCGGCGGTTCGAGGCCGATGAGAAGCGGCTCGCCGTCGGACTTGGCGACACGTTCCAGATGCTGCAGGCACAGCGCGACCTCGCGAACGCGCTCCAGGTCGAGCTCAACGCGATCATCGACTACAACCGCGCCTTGATCGACTTCGAGGCCGTGCAGACGGTGCCGCTCGGCGGCGGCTTCTGAAACGGGAAAAGGGAAAAGGGACAAGGGAAAAGGGACACGGACAGTCCTTTTTCCCTTCCCTTTTCCCTTGTGCCCTTCTCCCTTTCCCCTTCTGCTACACTCGCCTCGTGAAGTTGACCGTTACGGTCATCACCCGCAACGAGGCGGCCAACATCCGCGGGGCGCTCGAGTCCGTCAGATGGGCGGACGAAATCGTCGTGGTCGACTCCTATAGCACCGACGAGACCGCCGCGATCGCGCGTCAGTACACCTCCCACATCGAAGTCCGCGACTGGCCGGGATACGGTGTGCAGCGAAACTACGCGGCGGGGGTGGCCTCGTACGACTGGATTCTCGCGATCGACGCGGACGAACGCGTGCCGCCGGCGCTCGCGGCGGAGATCCAGCAAATCATGCGGGACGGACCGCGGGCCGGCGGCTATCGCATGCCCCGCCTCTCGTTCTATCTCGGCCGCTGGATACATGGCACGGACTGGTATCCCGACTACCAGCTGCGGCTCTACGACCGTCGCGTCGGGCAGTGGAACAGGAAGCGCGTCCACGAATCCGTGCAGCTCTCGGAAGGCAAGCCCGCCACGCTGCGCAACGAGCTGCAGCACTACCCGTACCGAGACATCTCGGATCACGTCACCAGCATCGATCACTACACCAGTCTGGCGGCGGAAGAATGGCACGCGGAGGGCCGGCGGACCAACGTGCTCGAAGCGCTCGTGCATCCGCCTTGTGCGTTTCTCCGAAACTACATCCTCCGCCGCGGCTTTCTCTACGGCGCGGCCGGCTTTCTGGTGTCCTCGCTCAACTGGTACTACGTGTTCCTCAAGATCCTGAAGCTGTGGGCGCTCCAGCGGAATGTCTACGCGCACGGCGCCATCGACGGCGCGGACGCGAGCCCGCCGCGTCGTCCGAAGTTCGAGCGCGTTCCGAACATCGATCAGCGGCGCGCGTCCGAGCCGCGATCCTCTGCCGCGGTCAGCCCGACCAAGGGAGAGCCGTAGATCACGTGTTCTCGCTCCATATCGACACTGCGCGAACCTGGAGGGGCGGACAGAACCAGGTGCTCGTGACGGTGATGGGACTTCGTTCGCTCGGGCACCGCGCGACGCTCGTGGCGCACCCCGGAGGCGAGCTGCGTCAACGAGCCATGGAAGGTCTCGATCTGATCCCGCTCGCGCCGAAAACCGAAATGGATCTGGGCGCGGCCTGGCGGCTGTCACGCCTCATCAAGCAGCTCAAGCCCGACATCGTGCACGCGCACGATCCGCACGGCGTGGCCATGGCCGGGATGGCCCTGTCCATGAGCACGCAGCTGACCAAGCCACCGCTCGTCGCCGCGCGCCGCGTGGACTTCCGCATGCGCGGGAACGCGTTGTCGCGCTGGAAATACCGCCAGGTCGACTGTTTCATCTGCGCGTCCGACGCCATCCGGAAGCTGGTCGTCGCCGACGGTGTGCCGGACGCGCGGGCGGTGACCGTTCATGAAGGGATCGACCTCGGCCGCGTGGACGCCGCGCCGCCGGCGAAGCTCCACGAAGATCTCTGGCTGCCGCATCAGGCGCCGGTCGTCGGCAACGTCGCGGCGCTCGTGCCGCACAAAGGGCAGAAGTACTTGATCGAGGCGGCGATCCTCGTGATCCGTCAGGTGCCGGACGCGCGATTCGTGATCGCGGGCGAAGGTGAACTGCGTCCGGCGCTCGAACGGCAGATCAAGGAGCATCGGCTGGAGAAACACGTCCTGCTGGCAGGCTTCCGCCCGGACGTCCTGTCTCTCCACAAGGCGTTCGACCTCTTCGTCATGAGCTCGGTGACGGAGGGCCTGGGGACGTCGGTGCTCGATGCGATGGCCTGCGGAAAGCCGGTCGTGGCCACCACGGCCGGCGGGATTCCGGAAGTCGTCGTGGATCGTGAAACGGGTCTGCTCGTCCCGCCTCGCGATCACGAGGCGATGGCAGCTGCCATCGTCAGGCTGCTGAGGGATCCGGCGCTGCGGCAACGGATGGGTGACGCGGGACGCACGCGCGCGCGGCTGACGTTCAGCGCGGACCGCATGATTCAGGACACGTTGAAGGTCTATAAGCGGGTGGCCATGCATCCACACCGGGAAGAGGACTACGACACCGCGGATGTGGAGCGGTGAAGAGTGGCTGGGGACCGAGTGGCAAAGCCGGACCTACCTTCCCCGATTCCCATCAGGCCTGCTCGGCAGCCGGAGTGCGCACGTGGACAATCGTCGAAGGTCACGGCCCGCCCGTTCTCGGAGAACGTCACCCCGCGCGCGACGCGCGACTGAATCGCCTCGGGCGCGAAAAGGTTGACGGGCCCGATCGGCTTCAGCGCCTTCGCGTCGTACAGCCACAGCTGGACACCATCGATCAGGAAACCGATCCGGCTCCCGTCCGGCGTCCAGACAATCTCATCGCACGACTGGTTGGAGAGCGTCGTCACCTCGGTCGCACTGTCTTCCGAGGCTCCGATCAGCAGCGCCTGACACCACCCGGCGGCGCACCGCTGCTCCCGTACGAGAGCGATTCGGGATCGATCCGGTGACGACGCGCGCGTCGTGGTGCGGCGCCACGGCACCTCGGGCGTCCGAAGCAGGAGTCCGGCAGCCGCGCCGAGCGCGATGCCCAGCAGCAGCGCGACGATCAGCCGGACGCTCGAGCCGCCCGCGCGCGTGGATGGCACAGCCCCTTGAGCGGACATTGCGAATCTCCCTGTTTTCGGTCGAAGCCGCAGGCGTTCATCATGCCGACGTGACAGATCGCGAAATCGAAGCGCACCGGATCGACCGGATCCAGCCGGCGCAGCGAGGCGGTGATATCGGCGGCCATCTTCCAGCCGGGGCTGACGTAGTGCGTCAGCCGGAGGCAGCGTCCGAGCCTGATCACGTGGGTGTCGAGCGGGACGATCAGGTCGCGATCGGGAGACACGGCTCCACACGCCGAGGTCGACTTCGTCTTTCCGCACCATCCAGCGAAGGAACAGATTGAGCCGCTTGCACGCGCTGCCTGCCGACGGACGCGGGAAGAAGTACCCGACGCCGGGCCGCTTCGGAAGCCGTCCGTAGGCGCGGCGGATGTCGAGCGTCAGCGCTCGACTCGCAAAGCTTTCGAGCGCGTCACCCACGTCGTCGGATTGCTCCGCGTCACCCTCGGTGAAGAACGACTCGATCGATCCCGACCGATCGAGCATCTGGCGCAGCATCCAGAGCAAGGCGACGAGATCCACGCCGCGCGTCCAGCGGTGGACCATCGCGCGCAGTTCGGGATGCGGCGCAGCCGGATCGAACCGCCGGACGTACTGTGCGGGCCGCGGGCCCATGATCGCCAGCAGCGTGTCGATCGAGTTCAGCACGCTCGCCACGCGGCCGAATGCCAGGGCGGCCGCGCAGAAGCCGGCGACTTCACGGTCGGCCGGATCGTGAAACGGCCTCACCCTGTGGACGGGATCGCTGGCCGAATCGAGGCGGTTGTAGTCGGCGTAGAGCGCGTCCAGCGATGGCGCCAGTGCTTTCACGCTACAAATCGAACGACTGTTGCGGACCAAAGGCACGCCCTCGGCGCACATCGGGCACTCCGCCGCGCGGTAGTTTTCGGGCGCTCGATACTCGGCGAGCGCGTAGTTCGGCACGCCCAGGTCACCCAGGGCTTCCAGGCGATCGTAGATTTCGACCGTCGCCAGCACGCGGCCGCCGGCCTCCTGCACGAGCTCCGCGCACCGCTGGAACGTCTTTCCCGTATTCCGCACGTCGTCGGCCAGCAGCACGCGCTTGCCGGCCATCTCCCGCGCGTAGAAGCGTCGCAGGACGAATCCCGTTTCGGTGGGCGTGAACGGCGCAAAACTGCAGGCCGGGTGCGTCAGCGCCCGACGGCCGTCGAGCAGACCGGCGAGCGTATGCGCGAGCAGCGCACCGCCCGTCGCCGGACCCGCGACGATCTCGGTCTGCTGCAGCAGATCGCGAGGGCAGGACATCCAGCAGGTCCTCCGCGAGCCGCCAGATCGTGGACGGATGCCGGAAGAGCTGATGCGCGTTCAGGTACAAGCGCCCGTGGAAACCGTTGCCGTAGTCGAAGTGACCGTCGCGCATCAGGACTTCGAATTCCTGGAGCTTGGCGAGCGCCTGCAGCCGCCGGTCGTCCACACGATTGAGAAGAGGTGTCGTCACGATTCACGCTGCCCCGTTCCTGTAGACCACGCGTCCTCCGACGATCGTGGCGATGACGCCGCCGCGCAGCTCCCAGCCGTCGAACGGCGTGTTCTTGGACTTCGATCTCAGTGCTCCCGCGCTGACGGTCACCTTGAGATCGGGCGCCAGCACGGTGACGTCCGCGGCCGCGCCTTCCGCAAGCGACCCGCCGGGGATGCTCAGAACCCGGGCGGGGTTGACCGACAGCAGCTCGATCATGCGTCCGACCGAAATGCGTCCGGCGTGCAGGAGCCGCTCGCACACGATCGGCACGGCGGTCTCGAGCCCGACGATGCCGAAAGGCGCGCGATCGAATTCGAGCATCTTCTCGTCGGCGTGATGCGGAGCGTGATCGGTGGCGATCACGTCCACGGTGCCGTCCGAGATCCCCTGCAGCATCGCCTCGCAATCCGCCGTCTCGCGCAGCGGCGGGTTCATCTTGAGGTTGGTGTCGTACTTCAGACGGCCGTCCAGCGCGTCGTCAGTCAGTGTGAAATGGTGAGGCGTGACTTCGCACGTCACGCGAACGCCGCGCTCCTTGCCCGCGCGGACCGCGCGCAACGACTGACGCGCGCTCATGTGGGCGATGTGCGCGTGGGCACCCGTCATCTCCGCCAGCGATACGTCGCGCTCGACCATCAGCGATTCGGCCTCGCCGGGAATGCCGCGCAGCCCGAGCGCCGAGGCGTGATAGCCCTCGTGGGCCACGCCGTCGCCCTTGAGCGAGGGATCCTCGCAGTGATCGATGATGGGCACCTGCAACATGCCGGCGTACTCCAGCGCGCGGCGCATGAGGAGCGCCGTCGCGACCGGACGGCCGTCGTCGGAGAACGCCACGCAGCCGGCCGCCTTCTGCTCGCCGAGCTCGGCGAGCTGCTCCCCTTTCGAGCCCAGCGACACCGCGCCGATCGGGTAGACCCGCGCGAGGCCGGCCTCCGCCGCCTTCTTCAGGATGAACTGGGTGATGCCGGCGTGGTCGTTCACGGGTTCCGTGTTCGGCATGCACGCGACAGCCGAGAACCCTCCGGCGACGGCCGACGCCGTCCCCGTCGCAACCGTTTCCTTGTGCTCGTGACCCGGCTCACGAAGGTGCACGTGGATGTCGACGAGCCCGGGCGCGACGATCCAGCCGCGCGCGATTTCCAGCACGTCCGCGCCTTCGGCCGGCAGATTCCTGTCCACGCGCGCGATGCGCCCGTTCTCGATCAGGACGTCGAACATGCCGTCGCGACCGTTCGCCGGATCGACCACGCGACCATTCTTCAGCAGCAGCTTCATGTGTCTAACGGTTCGCCCTCTCGTCCGGCGAGCAGATACAACACCGCCATGCGCACCGCGACCCCGTTGGAGACCTGCTCGAGGATCACCGAGTACGGCCCGTCGGCAACTTCCGAATCGATCTCGACCCCGCGGTTCATGGGACCTGGGTGCATGATGATGACATCGGACGCGGCCCGCCGCACGCGCTCCGGCGTCATGCCGAACAACGCAAAGTATTCTCTGACGGACGGGAAGAAGTGGCCGTGCATGCGCTCGTGCTGAATGCGCAGCAGCATCACCACGTCCGCCCCTTCGACCGCTTCGTCCACCGACGTCGTCGACCTCGCCCCGAGACGCTCCATCCCCCGCGGAATCAGCGTGGCGGGACCGCACGCCCAGACCTGGGCGCCCATCATCTTGAGCAGCAGCACGTTCGAGCGCAGGACGCGACTGTGCATCAGGTCGCCGACGATCGCCACTTTCAGCCCGGCGAGGCGCCCTTTGTGCTCGCGAATCGTGAACGCGTCGAGCAGCGCCTGCGTCGGGTGCTCGTGCATCCCGTCACCGGCGTTGATGATCGTCGACCGGCAGATGCGCGACAGCAGATGGGGCGCGCCCGACGATGCGTGCCGCAGCACGATCATGTCCGGCGACATCGCCTCCAGGTTGCGGACTGTATCGACGAGCGTTTCGCCCTTGGTCACGCTCGAGGTCGCGGTCGCGATGCTGAGCGTGTCCGCGCTGAGTCGCTTTTCCGCGATCTCGAACGACGTCCGCGTGCGCGTGCTCGGCTCGAAGAACAGGTTGACGACCGTCCGGCCGCGCAGCGCCGGCACTTTTTTGATCGTCCGCCCGCCGATTTCCTTCATCGCGACGGCCGTATCGAGGATGAGCGTGATCTCATCGGCCGCCAGGTCGGTGATCCCGAGCAGGTGCCGCGACCGGAGCCGCGGCGCGGCAGGATCGGCCGCGGATCCGTCCGTCAGACGCCCGACGCTCTCGGCTCGATCGATGGCTCGCGTCGTCATGGTTCCCCCTCGATGACGATTTCGTCGGTCCCGTCAATCTCCTGAAGCCGTACCTGCACGCTCTGGCTGAGCGACGTCGGCAGGTTTTTCCCCACGTAGTCTGCCTTGATGGGCAGCTCGCGGTGTCCGCGATCGACGACGACGACCAGCTGGATGGCGCGGGGCCGCCCGAAATCAATCAGGGCGTCGAGCGCCGCGCGGATGGTTCGGCCCGTGTACAGCACATCGTCGACCAGGAGGATTTTCCGGTCGTCGATGGAAAACGGGATCTCGGTGCGTCTGACGAGCGGCTGCGGTCCGACGGCGTGGCGCATCAGATCGTCACGATAGAGCGTGATATCGAGCGCGCCGGTCGGCACCTCGTCGCCGTTGATTTCCTTGAGCGCGCGGGCGATGCGCCGCGCCAGCGGGACCCCGCGGGTCCGGATGCCCACCAGCGCGAGCTCGTCCAGCCCGCGGTTGCGTTCGAGAATCTCGTGCGCGATGCGCGTCAGCACGCGCGATATGCGGTCGGCGTCCATTACCTGGGGCATGGACACCTCCGGCCGCGATCGATGGCCGATGCTGCTGAGGGATGCGGCGGACGGAGAGCGCGAGCGGGCGAAGACGTCGTCACGAAACACCTCTTGTGGGCCTCTCAGGGCCGCGCTTAAAGAGTCCACTGATAGTAACACAGGCGGGGACACTCAATCGGGACACTCAATCGTGACAGTCACCGTTGACTGTCCCCATGACTCAAAACCTGGCTGCTTGGCAGAATCTCCAACGCGACACGAGGGATTCAGGGTCCTGACCTGCGCGGTATTGGTGAAATTGCAATGTTTGAGGGGGATAGGCGGCCTTGAGCGTCCCCGGGGACTGTCACTCTTGAGTGTCCCGATTGAGTGTCCCCTACCGGCTGTAGGTCGGCACGAAGGCGACGGGACGCTCGGTGGTGAAGGCGCGCTTGAACAGGTCTGCGCGGGCGTAGCCGTCCATGTCGCGGCCGACCGGGAGGCCGAGAAAATACAGGACGGTCGGCGTAACGTCGACGATCGACCCGCGCTTGGGGCGGCCCGGCTCGACGGCGGTGCCGTACGCGAGCAGAAAGCCATCCGGCGCGCGCTCGTGTGTGCCGTTCATGGGATCGCCGATCAGGCGGCCCATCCAGTGCTTCCACGGATTCAGCGGCTGCATCCCGAATCCCGACACGACCAGCAGCAAATCCCCCTGGGCGAGCGCGCCAATCGCCTCGCCGATCTCGCCGTCGATGTACGCGTAGTAGCGATCGAGGACCTGCAGCTGCCGACGACGCTCGTCTTCCGGCAGGTCGCCGACGCCGCGGGTCTGCGTATACCGCAGGTAGTAATGGCCCACGGTGTCCAGCCCCTGGTAGCGGAGCGCGGCGAATTGCACCGGCCATTCCGCGCGCAGGTCCCGCATCGTCCGGCTGTACAGCCGATCGCGCAGTCCGGCGGAGCCTTCCGGCGAACCCGTCTCCACGGGCTGCGAGAACGCCCCACGCGCCACAGGCAGCACGGCGGACGGATACGCAGCACGCTCGTCGAGCTCGAGCAGCGACCCGAGCAGCTCGTGGAACCGGTCGCTGACGACAAACCCGTTCACCGGCTGCGCTGGATACGTCAACGGCCAGCGGACGATGCCCACCGCGAGACCGGCATCGGTGAGGATGCTCCAAATCGGACGGCCGCGCCATCCGGCGGACGAGTTCGGCTCGCTGCGGACGAAACCCAGGTGCAAGAGCGCGTGCGAAAAACAGTGATCGGGCAGGAGCGTGAGCGGACGATCGTCGCCGCGCAGGTAGTACGAGCCGGCGACCGTACGCCGGATTTGGCCGGATACATGCCGGTCGCCACCGAGGCCCAGACGGGATCCGGTCCGGTCGGACGCACCGTCGCCAGATCCATGACCGCGCCGGCGTCGAGCAACCGCGCAAAATTCGGCAGACGACCCTCGGCGGTGCGCGGCCAGATGTAGTCGAGCGATGCCCCGTCCAGCAACAGCATGACGACGCGCGGGCCGGTTGCCGCGACGGGGGCGGCGACGGATCGGACAGGATAGGACCCGAGCGGTTCCGACACGGCCGGACCGCGCGCGGCGATCGGCAATGCCAGCGAACCGAACACCGCGATGAGCAGCAGCGCCGCGCCAACGCGGCTGCCGCGTCGGCCGAAGGAATAGTGCGCCGCGGCCAGGCCCAGCAGCACGACGGCGGTCGCGCTCGTCGCGGCGGCGCCGACGCGCATGCGCGCCACCGCGGCCTCGTCCATCGCAGGCAGGAATCCCTGGACGTTCAGCCACATCATCACGCCCGCCACGGCGGCGGTTGCCGCCGCGAGCCACGCGAGCACGCGGACGCTCACCCACCCCGGTGACAGCGGGTTCATGGTGACGAGCTCGCGCACGACCATCAGCACGTAGAACAGCACCGCAAGGTGAACGCCGTAGAACATGACGAGCGATGCCAGCAGACGCCAGGTCGTTTCGGACGCGAGCGGCACGTGCGGGTTCAGCTGAAGCACGATCACGGTGAGGAAGGCCGCGCCAAGCGCGCCCGCCAGCAGCGAGTTCGTGAGCATCCGCAGGAACCGCATGATCTGAAGTGTATACTTCGATGGATGCCGTGCGACATCGACGCCGCGGTGATCTCCAACACGCGGCTGTCCAGCGATTACAACGTCCTCGCGCTGGCCGCGCCCGAGATCGCCGGACTGGCGCGTCCCGGTCAATTCGTGATGGTGAAACCATCGCGCGCAACGGATCCGTTGCTGCGACGGCCGTTCTCCGTTTTCGAGATCCTGCGTGACGTCGACGGCCGCCACACCGGCATCTCGCTGCTCAACAAGCGCGCCGGCGTCGGCACGCGCCTGCTCTACGACGCCGAGCCGGGATCCCGAGTCGCCTGCCTCGGTCCGCTCGGACGGCCGTTCGAGCCCGTTGACGCGCCGACCGAAGCCTGGATGGTCGCCGGCGGCGTCGGGCTCGCGCCGTTCCTGACGCTCGCCGAGGCGCTGGCCGCGCGGGGCACGCCCACGACCCTGTTCTACGGCGCGCGCAGCAGCGGCGAGCTCTACTACGTCGAGCAGTTCGAGCGGCTCGGCGTGCAGACCGTGCTGACCACCGAGGACGGCAGTCGCGGGATCGAGGGTCTCGTCACCGCCCCGCTCGGCGAGCGGCTGCTGGCGCTCGACTCGGCCCGGGCCGTGAAGCTCTTCGTGTGCGGACCGACGCCGATGATGCGCGCGGTGGCGAAGACCGCGGAATGGCACGGGCAGCCGTGCGATGTCTCGCTCGAGCCCATGATGGGGTGCGGACTCGGTGGCTGCTACAGCTGCGTCGTGCTGACGCGCAACGGCGCCGCCTCGCCGCATTTCGTCCGCTCCTGTCTGGAGGGCCCGGTGTTCGACGCCGCGCGCGTCGTATGGGAGGCGCTGGCGCACTGACTATGGATCTCTCGGTTGCCATCGGATCGCTGCGCCTGCCCAATCCGGTGATTGCCGCGAGCGGCTGTTTCGGCTACGGCGTCGAGTACAGCGACGTGGTCGACCTCTCGACGCTCGGCGGAGTCGCCGTCAAGGGCCTGTTCCTCAGCGAGCGCGAGGGGCATCCGCCGCCGCGCATCGTCGAGACGCCCTCGGGGATGCTCAACGCGATCGGGCTCCAGGGCATCGGCGTGCACCGGTTCGTACGGGAGAAGCTGCCCGAGTTGCGCGATCGCCGCGCGATCGTGATCGTCAACATCTGCGGCACGACGATCGACGAGTACGTCGAGCTGGCGCGAATCCTCTCGGACGGCCGACGGCGTCGCGGCGCTCGAGCTGAACATCTCCTGTCCGAACATCAAGGAGGGCGGGATCACGTTCGGCTGCAGCCTCACGGGGACGCACGCGGTCGTCAGCGCCGTGCGCAAGGTGACGGCGCTGCCGGTCATCCCCAAGCTGACGCCGAACGTCACGGACGTCGCATCCTTCGCGCGCGCGGCGGAAGAAGCGGGTGCGGATGCCGTGTCGCTCGTGAACACGTTCCTCGCCATGGCGATCGACGTCGAGACCCGTCGTCCGCGGCTGTCGAACATCGTCGGCGGGCTGAGCGGCCCGGCCATCCGGCCGATTGCGGTACGGATGGTCTACGAGTGCCGTCAGGCGGTGAGGCTGCCGATCATCGGCATGGGCGGCATTGCGACCGCCGCCGACGTGCTCGAGTTCATGATCGCCGGCGCGACCGCGGTGCAGGTGGGAACCGCGAACTTCGTCGACCCGTTCATCTGGCAAAAGCTCCTCGATGGGCTGCGCGACTACATGGAGCGGCACGAGATCGCGCAGCCTGTCGGATCTGACCGGCACGCTCGACACGACGCAGCGGGAAAAGGCGTGGATCAGCTCCTGATTGCGCTCGATGTCGACAGCGGCGCCGAGGCCGCTGCGGCTGGCGGATTCGCTGAGGGGGATCGCGGGGGGCTTCAAGATCGGCAGCCGCCTGTTCACCGCCGAGGGTCCCGGCATCGTTCGCACGCTTGCCGGTCGCGGCGATCGCGTCTTCCTCGACCTCAAGTTCCACGACATCCCCAACACCGTCGCAACAGCCGTTGCTGCCGCGACGTCGCTGGGCGTGTGGATGGTCAACGTCCACGCGTCGGGCGGAAGTCGCATGATGCGGGCGGCCAGAGATGCCGCGCATGAAACTGCCGCGAAGGAGCGGCTCACGCCGCCCATCGTGATCGCAGTGACCGTGCTGACGAGCATGACGGGCGACTTCCTCGCCGAAACCGGCGTCCAGTCGCCGGTGCTCGATCAGGTCGCGCGGCTCGCTGAGCTCGCGCAGGCTGCCGGGCTCGACGGCGTCGTCGCCTCACCACAGGAAACTGCGCTCATCCGTCAGCGGTGCGGGTCCGGCTTCACCATCGTCACGCCGGGGATCCGCGGCGGCGGCGCGAAGACAGCGGGGAAAGACGATCAGGAGAGAACGTTGAGCCCGGCGGAGGCGATCGCGGCCGGCGCGAGCTACATCGTCGTCGGACGCCCAATCATCGCGGCAGGCGATCCCCGCCGGGCCGCCGAGGAGATCGCGGCCTCGATCGGGTAGAACCGTAAGGGGTCAGATCTTGTATTTCAACATGCCAAGTAATGTTGAAATACAAGATCTGACCCCCACCCTGCGCCGCTACTTCGCCGTGAAGATGAAGTGCCCGCGGCGGTTCTGCTGCCAGCAGCTTTCCGTCTCCTCGCGGCAGAACGGCTGCTCCTTGCCCTTGCTGACGATCGTCATGCGCGCCGTCGGAACTCCCAGACTCACAAGGTAGTCCCGAACGGCGTCCGCACGGCGTTCGCCCAGCGCCAGGTTGTACTCGTTGGTGCCGCGTGAATCGGCGTGCCCTTCGATCATCACCTGCGCGCTCGCCCGCTTCTTCAGGAAGTCCGCGTTCTTCTGCAGGCTCGAGCGCGCGGTTTCGTTGAGCTCGGTCGAGTCGTACGCGAAGAAGACGTCCGTCATGTACCCCTTCTTGTTGTAGTCGTCGAGGGTCTCCTCGGTAGGCGGCGCCTCCGTCGGCGGCGCGGGCGGCGCGGGTGGCGGCGGTGGCGGTGGCGTCGTCGGGGGCGCCGGCTTTTCAGCGGGCGGCGGCGCGGGCGGCGGGGTCTTGACCTCCGGTTTCTTGGGACCGCATGCACTTGCCGCGAGCGCCATCACCATCAGCGCCGCAGCGCCAGCTCGTAGACTGCGAATCATCACCGTTCTCTCCTCGAATTAGAATGGGCCTGCATCCGGCCGTCCACGCCTCAGTCACTCTTATGGACCGTCTCCTCGAAGCCACCGCCCGCGCCGAGCGCAGCCATTTCTGGTTCCGCGGCTTCAGGCGCTTCGTCGAGCCGATCGTCGCCAACGCGATTGGCGACCGCCGGGACGCGCAAATCCTGGACTGCGGCTGTGGCACCGGCAACAACCTGGCGCTGCTCCGGCGCTACGGGCGCGTCTTCGGGATCGACATCACCTGGAGTGGTCTCGCCTACGCACGCAGTCGGGGTGAACGCCAGGTGGCCCGTGCATCCGCGACGCAGCTGCCCTTCCCCGGCGGTCGGTTCGATCTCGTGACGTCGTTCGACGTCCTGTACGCGTTCGACGACGAGATGGAACGGGACGCGCTCAATGAGATGTATCGGGTGTTGCGGCCAGGAGGACAGATCGTCGTCAACGTTGCGGCGCTGAAATCGTTGACCGGCAATCATTCGGTGCTGGGAGGAGAGGTTCGCCGGTACCATCGGCGCGAGCTCAGCGACCATCTGACGCGGACCGGCTTCACAGTTTTGCGCATCACTTACACGAACTTCACACTTTTGCCCATCGTCGCGGGCGTTCGGTTCGTGCAGCGGCTTACCGGCCGTCATGAATCGACGAGCGACATCACGGTCCCGCCGGCTCCCGTCAATGCGGTGCTCTCAGCGGTGCTGGCCGCCGAAGCCGCCGCGCTCCGGGTCGTCAACATGCCGCTGGGCAGCTCCCTTCTGGCAGTCGCCCAAAAAACGAGGTGATGTGAGAGGTTGATGTGAGAGGTGGCTGGCACCTCTCCGGAAAAGGGTGCCAGCCACCTTCTCGAGAAAAGGTGCCTGGCACCTTTACTCGACGGTCACGGAATACACGCGCAAGGCGAGGCGGCGACGGTCGGCGGTGCCCTCCAGGTCGCCTGGTACGTAGGAACGGTTCGAGATGATCTCGATGCGGCCGTCGGCGCGGGTCAGCACGTCGCCGGGGATGGTCACTTCGGTCCTGAAGTCAGCGTCATGCGTGACCTCCGAGAACAGCCGCTCGCCGACCCGGATCTGCACGAGCGGTGCAACATCGAAATAGTGCAGCGGCGATTCGCCGCTGAGACGCAGCACCACCTGACGGCCGGGGTTGCGCACGCGGATCACGGCCTTCTCGCTCATCCACCGCCATGAACGCGCGTCCTGCGGGTTGTACTCCGGCTCGTACCACCCCTCGCCGTACCCGAACTGCACGATTTCCGGACCCTGAAGGTTGAATTGTTCGATCGCGACGCGCGATGTATTTCCGGGGCCGGTCGGTTCGGCTCGCACGGTCAGCTTCGCGTAGCGGCCGTCGCCGGACAGCGCTCCTGCGGGAAGCGTGATGAACTCCAGAAAGTACCCGGGCCGCACGTCAAGCGTCGCGACAGGGCGCTCGTCGATGCTCACGATGATCCTGACGGGCGGATCGTTCGGCCCGCCAAGGTGACGTCCGCCGAGCATCATCAGCGTTTCGGTCGGACGCCGGCGGACCCAGCCGATGCTCGGCTTCCGGTGCGGCCCCCAGCCGTCCCTCTCGGTGATGCCGGCGACTTCGGGCGTGAGAGCCCATCCCTGCTCGAGAAACCACCCTGGCTGATTGATGACGTGCCAATCGATCTCGTCCGGGCGGGCACCCCCGACGTACACGTGGCCGTTGAACGGCCAGCGGTACTCGCGAATGCGGCGATGTTGTCCGTCGACGAGCGCGAGGTCGGTGCGACGCGGGTCGGCCACGAACCACGTTTCCCCGTCGTAGCCCTCGCGCCACGCGCGCGTCATCTCGAGCCACTCGACGTCGCGCGGAGCTGGGAGTATCTTGCCTGGCATCTCGCCCGCCCACACGCGAGCGCGACGCGACTCCGTGAACACGCGGCGATGCATCGCCACGACCGGCGCCGCGCCACGCGACTGGAGAAGGCGCATCTCGGACAGAAGACCGAAGATGGGACTCGGTACCCGGCTGAATGCCGCAGTCGCGGGCAGGGCGAAGGCGAGGCTCGCGACGGCGAGCGCAGCCGTGACGGCAATCGCGCTGCGCGCTCCGGCCTCGGACAGCACGACCGCCGCGAGATACGCCACCGGGAGGACCAGCGGCAACGCGTAACGGATCGTGATCGTTTCCTGAAAGAGGAGATGAAATGCCGCGTACGGTACGAACGTCGCCGCAACCATCAACAGGACGCGCCGGGATCGCAGCGCGAGCCACAGCAGCCCGATTCCGGCGAGTGCGAGCATGACGCCAGCGAGGACCGGCGAATCCCAGGGCCGAACGAACGTGTGCAGTATCGCGAACGCCGCGGTTCGGACCGTGCGGTGGGTCCACAGCATGACGACACCGGTCAGATCGGCGTCGGCCTGAAACCGCAGCGCGTGAAGATAGGCACCGGGGCCACCCGTCACCAGGATGAGCGGCACTCCCCACAAAGCGATCCCCGCAGCCGCGCCGGCGACGGCGGCCACACGCGCCGCGAGCGGCATCGCAAGGCCCGGGAGTATCAGGACGAGCGCCAGGAACGGCAGCGTGAGAAACGCCATCTGCGATCGAAACCCGATCGACAGCCCGGCGACGAGCGCTCCGCAGACCAGCAATCGCGTCCGACCTGACGTCCACGCAGGCGCAGCGGCTCTACCCGTTCCGGGACTCTCGCTCGAAACGGCTCGTGCGATCAGGGCGAGCGCTGCCATCGCCACGGCCAGCCCGGACATGTCCGAGAGCGGCCGCACGCCAGTGAACCAGAAGACCGGCGACGCGATCGCGAGGACGGCAGCAATCGCGGCGCGTTGTGCGTTCTGATCGAGCGCGCGCAAAAAGGCAAACGTCAGGAGGACGAGAGCGGCGGCGGCGATGGCGCTCGCGATCGACAGGCTCCGCACTTCCGGCTCCTGGACGCCAAGCGTGCGCAGTACCGCCGCCTCGAGCTTACCGATCGCGATGAACATCGGATAGCCGGGCGGATGTGGCTGATGCAGCGCGATATCGAAGTCGCGCACTCCCAGGGCGAAGTTGACCGAATCGAGATCCTCGAGGGTCGGGGGCAGAGAGAGGAGATGTACCGCCAGCGAGAGCACCGCGAGCGTGCCGAGGATCTTCCGCAAGGCCGGATCAGACCGGCCGGAGCCGGAGCGCGTCGTTGAGGCTGCCCTGCCGGTATCCCCGGAGATCGAGCGTCACGTGCTCGTACCCGATCGCGCGCAGCTCTCGATTGATGACGTCGGCGATCTCCGGATCCAGCGCGCGGGACATCTCATCGCGTCCGATTTCGAGCCGCGCGAGCGCACTCGTCCTGTTCCGATCGGTGCCGCTGTCATCGCCGCCGTGATGACGGACGCGGCACACGCGGAAGCCGAGCTGCCGGAGCGCCTCCTCGGCCCGCTCGATCATCCGCAGCTTCCCATCGGTCACTTCGCTGAAATAGGGAATCCGGGAGGAGAGACAGGCCGACGCCGGCTCATCCCACGTCGGCAATCCGGCGCGCCGGGACAGCTCGCGGATGTCGGCTTTCGTGAGGCCGGCCACGTCCAACGGGCTCTGGACGCCGAACTCTCGCGCGGCCTGCCGGCCAGGCCGGTAGTCCCCGCGGTCGTCCGCGTTGCTGCCGTCGGCGATCACGCCGATTCCGCGCACGCGCGCGATATCCGCGAGGTGGGTGTAGAGCTCGTGCTTGCAGAAGTAGCAGCGGTTCGCGGGATTCGAGCGGTACTCGGGCCGCGCCATTTCATTCGTGCGGATGATCTCGTGCGCGAATCCGAAATCGCGCGCGATCTGTATGGCGAGCTGACGATGACGGTCAGGGTAGCTCGGGCTGTCGGCGGTCACGCAGAGCGCGCGTGGACCCAGGATTTCGGTCGCCGCCCAGCCCAGGAACGCGCTGTCGACGCCGCCGCTGTACGCGACGATCAGCGCCGGCCAGTCGGAGAGCTGGCTGCGAAGGGCCGCCTGCTTTTGTTCGAGGGTGTTTTCGTCGATGACCTGCGGGGCGGGATCCGTCTTACTCCTCCCAGTCGTCTCCGTCGGATTCGTCGTCGTCCACGTCGACGTCGTCATCGTCGTCGAGATTCTCGTCGTCGTCCTTTGGCTCACCGTCTTCGTCTTCGTCGTCGTCGTCGTCGTCGGCGGCTTCGAGTTCAACAGGGGACGTACCGGTCACTTCCAGATTGGAGCCGCACTCGGGACAGCTTATGAGGTCCCCCTTATCGACGTCGAACTCGTCGACTTCGATCTCGGCGTCACACTCCGGACACGTTGCCATACAAGCTCCTCGAGGGCGTCCCGCACGACCGTTTGCCTCCCTGTTGGCCGTGAAGTACGTGATCGTTGCAAGACTTCGGATTATAGCGATAACCTGATAAATTCTGCAATCGAGCCTAACGCCCCGGATCGCCGCTGTCGATACGTGGAGCGTGACGGGTGCAGCCGTGCCGACCACCAAGACCGTCATCGTTGCCGACGATACGGCGTTCGTCCGCGATCGTTTCGCGACCGCCCTGCTCGGCGCAGGTCATGCCGCGCTGACGGTGAAGAGCGCCGCTGAGCTGCTCGCGCGCGTGCGCGCGGATCTGAATCGCATCGATCTGATCGTACTCGACCTGCGGCTGCCCCACGCGGGCGGTGTGGACCTGGTTCGGTCGATTCGCAAGCTCGACGGCGGCAGGCTGCCGATCCTGATCTTCAGCGGCACGATTGCCACCGCCGACGAAGTGCGAGACCTCGCGGCGCTGGGGGTGGCCGGCTACGTCAACGAGTACAGCGCGGTGCAGCACATCCTGCCGTCGCTCGCGCCGCACCTCTTTCCTGACAATTTCAACCGTCGCGGGAGCCCGCGCGTCGTGCTGGGGATCCCGGTTGCCTACCGGTTCGGCAACACCATCGCGGCCGCGTTGACGTTGAATCTGAGCAAGGGGGGTCTGGCGATCCGGACCATGAGCCCGCTGGCGCAGGACGCGAAGGCGCGCGTCCGGTTCCGCCTGCCCGGATCCAAGCGGGACATCGAGGCCGAGTGCCGCGTGGCCTGGAGCGATCGCCGTGTCGGCATGGGCCTGCAGTTCGAAAAGGTGGAGGCGAGCGATCAGGGGCGTGTCGACGAGTTCGTCGACCAGCATTTCTTCACGAACCGGAAGGCCTGATTCTGCGGAGCTATTCGCGCAGCAGCCGCAGCGCGTTCCCAATCACAATCAGCGATGCGCCCATGTCGGCCACCACGGCCATCCACAGCGTGGCCGAGCCGGTCAGCGCCATCACCAGAAACGCCGCCTTCAGCGCCAGCGAGAATCCGATGTTGACGCGAATCGTTCGCGCGGTCGCGCGGCTGAGGCGCAGCGCGTACGGAATCTTCGCGAGATCGTCGGCCATGAGCGCCACGTCAGCGGTCTCGAGCGCCGCGTCGGTGCCGGCGACGCCCATGGCGATGCCGACATCGGCAGCCGCCAGCGCGGGCGCGTCGTTGACGCCGTCGCCGACCATCGCCAGCGCGCCGTGATCGGCCTTCAGCGCTTCGACAGCCTCCAGCTTGTGCTCGGGCAGCAGGCCGAACCGGTATTCGTCGATACCGACGGCGTGCGCGAGCGTCCGCGCGGCGGCTTCGTTATCTCCGGTCAGCAGGACCATGCGCCCGATTCCGTGCGAGCGCAGCATCTCCACGGTGTCGCGGGCAGCCTCGCGCACCTCGTCTGCGACGCCGATGACGCCGACCGTCAGGCCGTCAACACCCACCAGAACCGTGCTGTGGCCCTGTCCGGCAAGCGCGTCGAGCGACGCCTCGATCAAGGGCCCGCACATGCCGCGCTCTTCGAACAGTCGATGACTGCCGACGATCAGCTCGCGCCCACCGATCGCGCCAACGGCACCTCGTCCTGGAATCGCCTCGAAACGATCGACGGGGGCAAGCTGGATCCCATCCTCAATCGCGCGATCGACGATGGCGCGCCCGATGGGATGCTCGGACCTCGTCTCGAGGGACGCTGCCAAAGAGAGAATCTCGGGGCTTCGAGCGCCGTTGAGGACCGCCACGTCGGTCACGCGAAGCTTTCCTTTCGTCAGCGTTCCCGTCTTGTCGAACGCTATCGCGCGCACCGCCGCCAGGCGCTCGAGGTGCGCGCCACCCTTGATCAGGACGCCCTTTCGGGCCGCCGCCGCGAGTGCGGAGACGATCGACACGGGCGTCGAGATGACGAGCGCACACGGGCAGGAGATCACGAGCAGCACGAGCGAGCGGTAGATCCACGTGCTCCATGCAGCGCCCGTGAGCCCGAGCGGCGGCACGATCGCGACGAGCACGGCCAGGGCCAGCACGACCGGAGTATAGACCTGCGCAAAGCGATCGACGAACGTTTGACTCGGCGCGCGTTGTGCCTGCGCGCGTTCGACGAGGTGGATGATCCGTGCGAGCGTCGAGTCCTTCCGCAGACGCGTGACTTCGACCTCGAGCGCGCCGCGGCCGTTGATCGCTCCCGCAAACACGTCGTCGCCGTCCTGTTTCTCGACCGGGAGCGATTCGCCCGTCACGGGCGCCTGGTTGACGTGACTGCGTCCCGCGTGCACGCGGCCGTCCAGGGGGATTTTTTCTCCGGGCCGCACGATCACGATGTCGCCCACGTAGACATCGTCCACGGCCAGGCGCACGTCGGTGCTACCGCGGCGCACCAGCGCTTCGGCCGGCGCGAGCTCCATCAGCGCGCCAATGGCTCCCCTCGCGCGCTCCATCGCACGCGCCTCGAGGACCTGGGCAAGGGCGAACAGAAACACGACCGATGCGCCTTCGGACCATTCGCCGAGCGCCATGGCGCCGGCGACCGCCACGAGCATCAGGACGTAGATGTCGAGCCGGCGTGCCGAGAGCGACACCCACGCGCGGCGCAGCGTCTGGACTCCGCCGAGAGCAATCGCGGCGGCACAAGGAATCCATTGCAGTGACGAACCGGCGCCCGTGACCTGCATCAGGAGCCCGAGCGCCAGCGACGCGCCCGAGAGCGCGACCAGGCGTTCGCGCCACACCGAGCTTGCCGCCGGGCGCGGCTCGTCGTGCTCGAGCCAGGCGCGCATCCCCGTCTGCGCGACCGCCTCGGCGATACCGGCCGTCGTCAACTTCGCAGCGTCGTACGTAACAGTGAGGCGCTGGCCGATGACGTCCGCCGCGAGCGCCTCGAGCCCGACGAGCCGCTTGAGACGATGCTCGAGGATCGCGACCTCCTCATGGCAGTCCATGCCCTCGATCCTGAAGACCGATTCGGCGTGGAGCTCACAAACAGGACAGGTCGCCATGGGTCTGATTTCGATCGATTACGAAGGTTCCTGCGCGTGGGTCAGCGCCTGGCGGAGCAGTTCCAGAATGTGCTGGTCGTCCACCGCGTAGTAAGACCAGTCGGCCGGCGCGACGGGTCCGGACGAGCCGCATGCCCCTGAGGAGGCGCAGCTGGTGCGAGACGGCCGACTCGCTGATGCCCACGAGGGCGGCGATATCGCAGACGCACAGTTCACCTGTCGAGATGGCGTCGAGAATCCGCACGCGGGTGGGGTCGCCGAGGACGCGGAACGTCTCGGCGAGGACCTGCACCGACCGTCCGGACATGAGCCGCTGCCGCCGCTCGGCACGGCCGCGGCCGTTGAGGTGCTGCCCCTCGCAGTGTTCGTCATCGAGCGCGGCCACCGGTCTCGTCAGCTCAGGTGCTTCGGACATATGAACATATGAGCAGATGCTCATATATATAATACTCTCTTTGCGCTTCCTTGACAGCTTTTTCCCGCTATCGATAACATTCGGAGGTTCGGTCTTGAAGTTCTTTTCTGACTACATGCTAGAGGGATGGCTGGCGTCCAGGGTGCCTGGCACCTTTCACCGAGAAAGGTGGCTGGCACCTCGCTGGTCTAGCTGCGTCCAACAGCCGGAGTTGATCCTGTGATCGAGGTCCAACACATCACGAAGCAATACGGCCGTGTCACGGCCGTCGACGACGTGAGTTTCCGCGTCGAACGGGGCGAGATCCTGGGGTTCCTGGGTCCGAACGGCGCCGGCAAGACCACGACAATGCGGATTCTGACCGGCTACATGCCGGCGAGTGAGGGCAAGGCGCTCGTCGCGGGGTACGACGTCTTCACCCAGCCGATCGAGGCCAAGCGGCGCACCGGGTACCTGCCGGAGACGCCCCCGCTCTACCCGGACATGACGGTGCGCGAGTACCTGGATTTCGTCGCCCGAATCAAGGCCGTGCCCGGGTCCGAGCGGAAACAGCGCGTGTCGTCCGTGATGGAAAAGACGCGTATCGCTGACATGGCGGAGCGTCACTGCGCGAAACTGTCGAAGGGCTATCGCCAGCGCGTCGGCCTCGCGCAGGCATTGATTCACAACCCCGAGGTGCTCATCCTCGACGAGCCGACGGCGGGCCTCGACCCGAAACAGATCATCGAAACGCGCGAGCTCATCCGAAGCCTGGGCGGCGATCACACCATCGTGCTCAGCACGCACATCCTTCCCGAGGTCGCGCAGACGTGCCACCGCGTGATCATCATCAACAAGGGACGCGTCGTGGCCGTGGACACCCCGGACAACCTGACCGCGCGGCTCCGCGGCGCGGAATCGATGTTCGTCCAGGTGGACGCGGGCGGCGACGACGTCGGCCCGGTGCTGGCGGGCGTGGCGGGCGTGACGCGCGTGGTGGGATCGGAGACCCGCGGCGCCCTGAGCGCCTTCGAGGTCGAGAGCGAGCGCGGCACCGACATCAGGCGCGAACTTGCGAAGACGATCGTCGGACGCGGCTGGGGCCTGCTCGAACTGCGGCCGATGCGCATGAGCCTCGAGGAGATCTTCCTGCAGGTGACAACGGACGAGGACGAGCAGCAGCAGACGGCAGGCACGCAGCAGGAGGAAGCGCGCCGTGACTAGTATCCGCAACATCCTGGCGATCGCCGGCAAGGAGCTGCGCTCGTACTTCGCGTCGCCGATGGGCTACATCCTCATCGGCCTCTTCGCGCTCCTGTTCGGCGTCTTCTTCTATCTGTTCCTGAATGCGTTCGTTCAGCAGAGCCAGCAGCTCGGCATGATGGGCGGCGGCGCCATCAACGTGAACGATCGGATGATCCGCGGCGTGCTCCAGAACGCCGCCATCATCATCCTCTTCGTGATGCCGATGGTCACGATGCGGACCTACGCGGAAGAAAAGCGATCGGGCACGATCGAGCTGCTGCTGACGTCGCCGGTCACCGACTGGCAGATCATCCTCGGCAAGTTCCTCGGTGCCATGGGCCTGTTCGCCGCGATGCTCTTCGTGACGTTCATCGACATCGCGATCCTGTTCAAGCTGGGAAACCCGGAATGGAAGCCGATCGCGACGGGCTACCTCGGCCTGTTGCTGATGGGCGGCTGCTTCCTGTCGGTCGGCCTGCTGATTTCAAGCCTGACCAAGAACCAGATCGTCGCCGGCGTGATCACGTTCGCCGTGTTCCTGATGCTGTGGGTCATCAACTGGTTCGGTGAGTCCGCCGGCCCCACTGGCCGCATCGTTCTGTCGTTTCTGTCAATCACGGAACACCTGGACGACTTCACGAAGGGCATCCTCGACACGAAGCACATCGTGTATTACCTGAGTTTCATCACGTTCGGATTGTTCCTGACGGCGAAGTCAGTGGACTCCGAGCGGTGGCGCGGCTAAAACCACGGATTTCACGGATAACCACCGCGGACAACACGGATAACACGGATCAACGTTTGCGAGACGTATGCTGAAACGAATCTTGGGACTTCTGGGATGGCTCGGCGTCGCCCTGGTCTTTGCGGCGTTTGCCATTTCGATGTTGAGACCTGAGTGGGTCTGGTACAGGGCGCTCGCCATCACGGGCCTCGTGCTCACGCTGGCGTACGTGCTGAGCCAGTGGCGTGAGATCGCCCGCGAGCTCTCGGGACGTCAGGCGCGCTTCGGGTCGCTGGCGGTCGCGAGCATTCTGGTCGTGCTGGGCATCCTGGTCGCGATCAACTATCTCGCCAACCAGCACAACAAGCGCTGGGACCTGACCGCTGCCAAGCAGTTCACGCTGTCCGATCAGTCCAGGAAGATCCTGCAGGGGCTGCAGAAACCGGTCAACGTGACCGTGTTCGCGCGGACGGAGGACTTCGAGCGGTTCCGGCAGCGCCTGGCCGAGTACGAATACGTCACCAAGAACTTCAAGGTCGAATACATCGATCCGGAGAAGCGGCCGACGCTGGCGGAACGCCTGAAGGAAAGCGCGCTCGGCACGATCGTCTTCGAGTACGACGGTCGTGTGCAGCGTGTGACGTCGGACGCCGAACAGGACGTGACGAACGGCCTCATCAAGGTGATCCAGGGGCAGCAGCCCAAGGTGTACTTCATCCAGGGCCACGGAGAGCGCGACATCGCGGCCTCGGACGGCCCCGGCTACGCGGGGATTGTCCAGGAGCTCAAGGGTGACAACTTCGTCGCCGAAGCCGCTGGTCCTCCTGCAGCAGGACATTCCGGCCGACGCGGCGGTGCTCGTGATCGCGGGACCGAAGTCGGACGTGCTGCCGCCGGAGATCGAAAAGCTGAAGGCGCACCTCGCGAAGGGCGGCAAGCTGCTGGCGCTCGTCGATCCGCCACAAAGCGCGGATGCGCCCCCGCTCGCCAACCTGATCGCCATGCTCAAGGAATGGGCCGTCGATGTCGGCACCAACGCGGTGCTCGACCCCATGAGCCGGCTCCGTGGCGCCGAGGCGGACGTGCCGGTGGCCGCGCAGTATCCGTTCCACGCCATCACGAACACGATGCGGTTCCTGACGGCGTATCCCGGCGCGCGTTCGGTCAAGCCGGTCGAGAACGCGCCCGCCGGGCGCACGGCCACGTCGTTCATCCAGAGCGGCCGCAACAGCTGGGCCGAGTCTGACCTGACGCTCCTGATGACGAAAGGCCAGGCGCAGCCGAACTTCGACAAGGGGGACGTGCAGGGCCCGATTTCGCTCGCGGTCGCCGTGACCGCGGGCGTGGAAGGCGCTAATTCGCCGCCGCCCCCGCCCGAGGGGCAGGATGCGAACCAGAACAAGCCCGAGACGCGGCTGGTGGTCGTCGGCGATTCCGACTTCGCGGCCAACTACATCGCGGCGACCGGCGGCAACCGCGACATGTTCGTCAACATCGTCAACTGGCTCGCGCAGCAGGAGAACCTCATCTCGGTCCGGCCGCGCAATCCGGAAGACCGGCGCATCACGCTCGCCGCCGGTCAGGAGCGGTTCATCTTCTGGTTCGTCATCTTCATCGTCCCGGGGGTCGTCCTGCTCGCGGGAATCCAGACCTGGTGGCGGAGGCGATAGACAACATGCGCGGAGTGCGGTCGTTTCTCGTTCTGCTCGTGCTGCTCGGCGGTTTGGGCGGCTATGCGATCTACGAGTACAAGCGCGGACCGAAGGACGACGGTGACAAGCGGAACAAGGTTTTCACTGTCGAGTCCGACAAGATCGAGGAGATCACGATCAAGGGCGATGCCGGCGAGACGACGACGCTCAAGAAGACCGGGAGCAACTGGCAGATCGTTCAGCCGCTGACGGCGGATACCGACGGCGGCGAGGTCACGGGCATCCTCACCAACCTCTCGTCGCTCGAAGAGCAGCGCGTCATCGACGAGAACCCCGGCGATCTCGCGGAGTACGGCCTCGCGCCGCCGCGCATCGAGGTCACGTTCAAGGCGGACGGCAAGGAGCATCGGCTCCAGATCGGTCGCAAGACGCCGCCCGGAACCGACCTGTACGCGAAGCTGGCGGATCAGAAACGGGTGTTCCTGGTCTCCTCCTACATCGAGTCGACCTTCAACAAGACCACCTTCGCGCTCCGCGACAAGACGGTCCTGAAGCTGGATCGCGACAAGGTCGACACGCTGACGATCATCACACCGAGGCGGACGCTGCGATTCTCGAAGGCCGACGGCGAATGGAAGATGACCGAGCCGGTCAAGGCACGCGCTGATTTCACGACGGTCGACGGGATCGTCAGCCGCGTCAACACGCTGCAGATGAAGTCGATCGTGTCGGACGCCGTCACGGATGACGGCCTCGACAAGCCGGAGGCCACGATCCAGCTCGGATCCGGATCGTCGCAGGCCACGCTGTTGCTGGGAAAAGGGGCCGGCGATGGCGCGGTGTACGCGAAGGATCAGTCGCGGCCGCTGGTTCTGACGATTGAGTCGGCGATCGTCGCCGACGTCACGAAGGACGCGGGCGAGTACCGTCAGAAAGACCTCTTCGACGCGCGAACGTTCAACTCCTCCCGACTCGAAGTCGTCGCGGGCGGCCAGACCATCGCCTTCGAGAAAACAAAAACGAAGGACAAGGACGGCAAGGAAGAGGAGAAATGGAAGCAGGTCGCGCCGGCGGCCAAGGACGTCGATCAGGCGAAGATCGACGCCCTGCTCACGGCGATCACCCAGGCCCGGGCCACAGGCTTCGTCGACACGACCGCAAAGACGGGGCTCGACAAGCCGGAGCTCACCTTCACGATCAAATCGGATGAAGGCAAGCGCGAGGAAAAAGTCAGCTTCGGGCGCAGCGGCAAGGACGCGTTTGCCGCACGCGCGGGCGAGCCGGGCGCCGCCAAAATCGATACGGCGACGGTCGAGAGCATCACCAAGGCGATGGAGGGCTTGAAATAGCCGCGCGATCAGCGCCGCGACGCGTCGCCATCGTCTTGGTGCTCGCGACCTGCATCGGATGTGCGGCGCGAACCCACCCGGGCGCCACACAATCGCCTCCCACCAGGACGAACCGCCCGAGCAAAGCCGTTCAAGAGCTTCGCCGCGACCTCAACCTCGTGTTCGGCGCGCCGATCATGGCGCGCGGCGTGTGGGGCGTGGACATCCGATCGCTCGACACCGGCGAACAGCTCTTCGAACGCGACGCCGGCAGGCTCATGATGCCCGCCTCGAACATGAAGATCCTCACGCTGGCCGTGGCCACCAGAGTGCTGGGCTGGGACTATCGATTCATCACGACGCTCGAGACGTTCGCGCCGGTCGAAGGGGGCGTGCTTCGCGGCGACCTCTTCGTCCGCAGCAACGGCGATCCGACGATCAACACGCGGGACGGCCGGGCCGGCGTCGTGCTGACCGAGTGGGTGGACGCGCTCCGTGCCGCGGGCATTCAGCGGATCGACGGTCGCATCATCGGCGACGATCAGGCGTTCGATGACGAAGGGATCGGCGCCGGTTGGGCGTGGGACTACCTGCAGTTCGGATACGCAGCGCCGGTTGGCGCGCTGCAATGCAACGAGGACCTCGCGACCCTCAACGTCCGGCCTGCGGCGCAGGCCGGGACTCCCGCAGTCGTCACGCTGTCGCCCGGATCGGGTCTTCAACTCCTCAATCGGGCGCTGACCGTCGAGGCAGGCTCACGAACCAGCGTCAGCTACCGCCGCCACCTGGAGAGCCCGATCCTCGAGGTGTCGGGCAGCATCGCCGCCGACGCCACGGCCACGGATCGCACAGCAGCCGTCGTCAATCCGACCGTCTTCTGCGCGCACACGATCAAGGACGAGCTCACGGCGCGCGGCATTCCGGTCAGCGGGCCCGCGGTCGATTTCGACGATGTGGCGGCAGAGTTCGCGGGCGTGTCAGGCGAGCGTCGAGTGCTCGCAAGAACACAGTCGCCTCCGCTTCGAGACATCGCCGTCGTCCTCATGAAAGTCAGCCAGAATCTTTACGCGGAGACGCTCGTCAAGGCCACGGCTGCCGCCCGCGGCGGGCTTGGCACAGCCGAGTGGGGCTTGTCCGTGATCCGAACGGTCTTGACGTCATGGGGGGTGCCGGACGACAGCTTCGTGAACGCCGACGGATCCGGCCTGTCGCGATACAACTACATCACGCCTGCCACGATTACGACGATCCTGGAGCGGCTCTACAAGAGCGATACCGATCGGGCTCCCTTCGTCGCCACCCTCCCCGTCGCCGGCAAGGACGGCACGCTGGCCACACGCCTGCGCGGCACGCGCGCCGAAGGGAACGCCACGGCCAAGACGGGCTCGATCGCCAACGTGCGATCGCTGTCCGGCTACGTCCGAAGCCGGGACGGCGAGATGCTGGTCTTTTCGATCATCGCCAACGATTTCGTCGTTCCCGCGGAGACGATCAATCACGCCGCGGATTTGGCGGTGGAGCATCTGTCCAACTTCACCCGCAGATAGACCTAACCGCAGTCCCACCACCGGTTCCCGCGCACACGGTTTGCGCACGCCGCAGTCGAGCACGTACCGCGCGGATCTCGCGGCGGCCGTTGGCCGGAGCGGGGCAGGTCGCCTCGGCCTCCCGCGTTCGCGCCGGGGGACACACGGGCACTCCGCGGCGTGTGCTGACGATACCGGCGTCGGCCGCCTTCGCGAGCGCTAACGGCGTGCCTCGCCGTAGCTCGCATTTTCGCGTTGCGAGCGTAGGCGGGCTCGGGTGACTCCGTGCGTTGGTAAGAGCTCGGTGGGCCGGCCGTGCGAATTCCGCGCGGTGGTGGCGAAAGCGGCGCCGCCGCTGGAGGAGTCAATTCGCTGCGCGCCCGTTTTACCCACTTGCGGTGATCCCGGCGCTCGAGGTCGGCCCGATCGCGAGGCGCACCCCGCTCCGGCGATCTCGTTGCACACTTATCCGTCTTGTGATCCGCGGCTAGAATCAAACCAGGGTGTGGCGCTTCCTCGGATTCATCTGCGGCCTGGCCGCGATCGCGGCTGGGATCGCCTGGTACGTCCAGCACGCCGGGCCGTGGTCCGGGGAAATCCGTCCGGTCGTGGTGCGAGACGACGGCTGGCTGGACCACCTCTACAGCCGGAATCCGCGCGAGGCTGAGGCGGCCGCGGAGAAGGTTGCCAAGCTCGGCCCGGAGGCGCTGCCGGCGATTCGCGCGGCGCTGCAGGACTGGTCGGCGGACAGTTCACGGCGCAAGGCCGCGCTGAAAGCGTGCTCGATCCTCGGAGCGTCCGCGGCGCCCGTGCTGCCGGACGCCGCGACTCAGTTGTTCGATCCGGACGTGACGGAGCAGGCGGCGATCGCGCTCAGTTTCATGGGCCGGGATGCCTTCCCGCCGCTGAAGGAGGCGCTCGCGAGCGATGACGCGGTGGTGCGCCGCGAGGCGCTCCGGTCGATCGGCAAGCTGAAATCGCGCGCGCCGCTCGTCAGCGCGGCCGTGGTGCCGCTCCTCGTGGACGGCATGCGTGACGAGGACGGCGGCGTCCGCACCGTTGCGGCCACCTACCTCGGCATCATCCACGAGGATCCCGACAACGCCGTGCCGTGGCTCATCGCCGGCCTCGGCGACGCGGTGATTGAAGTCCGGCGCGCGTCGGCCACGGCGCTCGGCTCGTTCGGCGCGGCGGCGCGCCCCGCGGAGGCGGCGCTCAAGCAGGCCGCGACCGACGCTGACGAGAATCTGGCACGCGAAGCGGGATTGGCGCTCATCAGGATTCAGGAAGGTGCAGCAGGGGCCGCTGCTCCCGCTGCTCAAGGAAGGGGGATGTCGTGATGAAGGCAATCTTCGCGACCGTGGTGGTCGGAGTCGCAGTTGCGGCCGGGACCGGCGCGCAGCGCGGGCAGCCGGTCGAATGGACCACTGACTTCGCGCTCGAGCCCGGGGATCTGATCAGCACTGGCAAGAATCCGTATTTCATCCTGGAACCCGGCTACACGCTCGTGCTGAAGGACGGATCGTCCCAATTGACGATCACCGTGCTGAGCGACACCCGCACGATCGACAACATCGAGACCCGTGTCGTCGAAGAACGGGAAACGAAAGATGGACAGCTCATCGAGGTCTCGCGCAACTTCTTCGCCATCAGCAAGCGGACGAACAGCGTCTTCTACTTTGGCGAGGACGTCGACCTGTACAAGTCCGGCAAGGTCGTGAGCCACGAGGGTGCGTGGATGGCGGGTGTCAGCGGCGCCAGAGCGGGTCTGGCGATGCCGGGCCTTCCGCTGTTGCGAGCGAAGTACTGATCAGGAAATCGCGCCGAAGGTCGCGATGGATCGCGCCGAGATCCTCAGCCAGAACGAGACGCTGAGGACGCCGGCCGGCGAATTCAAGAAGGTCCTCAAGACCGCCGAGACGACGCCACTGGAGCCGGGCGTGACCGAGCTGAAGTACTACGGCTGGGGCGTGGGACTGGTGCAGGACGGCGCGATGAAGCTCGTCGAGTACGGCAACAAGCCCGTCACGAAGAACCCGTCGTGAGCGACGCCTGAACGATCGCTCGTGCGGCGTCCACGAGCTCCGCGGGCGCTCCCTGCAGCCCGCCGCCCTGAGCCATCTCGGGGCGCCCGCCGCCTTTGCCGCCGAATCTGGCCATCAGCTGCTTCAGGAGCGACGCGGAATCGACTGGCACGTCGGACGCGCGGGCGATCAGGACGAGCGACGGAGTCGACGCGCTCAGCAGCAGCGCCAGATGACCGGGGCGTTCGGTGATCGCGGACGCGATCGCCTTCAGCCCCGTCTGATCCCATCCGTCCAGCGCTTCGACGACGACCCTGACGGGGCCGACCGTTGAAGCGCGCGCCGCAAGCGTTGCAGCCTCATGGACGGCGAGACGGCCCTGCAGATCCTTGATCTGCCGTTTCAGGTCCTTCGCCTCAGCCTGCAGCCGTTCGATGCCGGCTGGCAATTCGGCCGGCAGCACGGAGAGCTGGCGGATGCTGGCGCTCACGGCATCGCGCAGCACTCGATACCCGGTCAGCGCCCGGACGCCGCACAGGAATTCGACCCGTGTCCCGCCGCGAAAGCGCTCCCATGACGGGACGGCGATGATGCCAATCGCGCCGGTCCGGGCGACGTGGGTGCCTCCGCACGCCGAGACATCGAAATCCTGTACGTCGATCAACCTCAGAACGCCCCCACGGACAGGCTCTTTCCGCAACGGCAGCTTTGCCGCTTCGGCTGCGTCGGCAAAGCGAATCGTGACGGGACGGTCTTCCCACACCACGCGATTGGCTTCGGACTCGACCCGAGCGATGTCGTCCGCCGACACATCTCGCGAGAGATCGATCGTCGATGAGGCGGACCCCAGGTGGAAGCTGACGGTCCTGGCGCCGACGAGCCGATCGAATGCCGCCGACAGCACGTGCTGCCCCGTGTGCTGCTGCATGTGCTCGAACCGGCGCGGCCAGTCGATGCGCCCGTGAACGGGCCCCGGCGCCAGATTCCCTTCCAGGACGTGCAGAACGCTTCCGTCGTCGCGATCGATGACGTCGACGACCACGGCCTGTCCGAGGACGCCGACGTCGAATGGCTGACCACCCGAGGTTGGATAGAACGCCGTCCTGTCCAGCACCACGCCCGGGCGACCGTCGTCGCTCGTTTCGGTGCTGATGATGGTGGCGTCGAACTCGGTCGCGTAGGGCTCGGTGTAATAGATGCGCTCGGTCACGGCGTTGATTTTTTCAGAAGAGATCCTCGACGCCCGCCTCGTGGAATCCGCGAGCCCGCAGGCGGCAGCTGTCGCAGCGCCCGCACGGCGTGCCGGCCGCCGACGGATCGTAACAGCTGTGCGTGAGTCCGTAGTCGAGACCCAGCTCCACCCCGCGGCGGATGATATCCGCCTTCGACAGCCGCAGCAGCGGCGCGCGCACGGTCAGCCGGCCGCCCTCGACGCCCGCGCGCGTGGCCAGCGCGGCAAGCCGCTCGAAGGCCTCGAGGTAGTCCGGCCGGCAGTCCGGATAACCGGAGTAGTCGAGCGCGTTGACGCCGATGACGATCGCATCCGCGCCGACGACTTCCGCCCACGCCAGCGCGAGCGAGAGAATGATCGTGTTGCGCGCCGGGACATACGTCGATGGAATCGTCTGAGGTCCGTCGAGCGGGCGGTCCTTGGGGATCGCGCCCACACCCACCAGCGCCGATCCGCCGAACGCGGCCAGGTCGACCTCGAGGTTCACGTGACGCGCGACGGACAGCGCGCGCGCGACCTCGTTCGCGGCACGGACCTCACAAGCATGCACCTGACCGTAGGCGATCGTCAGCGCATAGAGCTCGTAACCCTCGCCGCGCACGATCGCGCCGGCGGTGTAGGAATCGAGACCACCGCTCAGCAGGAGAACGGCCTTTGGCATAGGCGGCTACACGCCCCGGACGTCGGCTCCCCAGATGTACTTGTGGGCCTGGAGCTGGAGGCGCACCGTGAGCCGATCTTCGAGGATCCACGCGGCCAGAGTTCTGGGATCGAGCACGCCGTGAACCGGCGAAAAGAGCACCGCGGCGCAACGATCGATCAGGTCGTGCTGCTCCACGACTTGCCTGGCGAACTCGTAGTCCGCCCGATCCTGAATCACGAACTTCACCTCGTCCCTCGGCGTGAGCAGCTCGAGGTTGGGCCAGTGGTTCTTGTCGGCCTCGTTGCTGGCCGGGCATTTGACGTCGACGACGCGCACGACATCCGTAGGCACTCTGGCGATGCTGCGATGACCACCCGTCTCGAGGAGCACGGTGTGGCCCCGATCGAGCAGCGTCTGCATCAGCGGGTAGACGTCGTCCTGCAGCAGCGGCTCGCCACCGGTGATTTCGACCACCTTGCAGTCAAACTTGCTGACGTCCGCGACGACGTCGTCCACGCTCATTTTGTGACCTTCGTGGAAGGCGTACGGCGTGTCGCACCACGAGCACCTGAGATCGCACGCGGTCAGACGGACGAACACACACGGCCGTCCCGTGTGGGTTGACTCGCCCTGAATCGAGTGGAAGATCTCGTTGATGGTCAGCATGTCCTGAGGTCGATCTGTCACTGCGATTACAATACCTGAATGGCCAAGCCCGTCTTCTACTGGAAGCCCACGTGAACGACCTGCCGCAACGCCAGAAGTTTTCTGGAGCAACGGAAGATGGACGTCGAAGAGCGCGACATCAATCGAAACCCGCCCGACCGGGCGTTTCTCGAAAAGCACATCGACACCGCGCACTTCCTGGATTACGTCAGCAAGAGGAGCCCCGTGTTCAAGGAGCGGCCGCTCCCGAAGTCCAAGAAGGAAGCGATTGACCTGATGATGGAACAACCGAATCTCATCAAGCGGCCGATCCTCATCCGCGGGTCGAAGGTGACGTTCGGGTTCGACAAGGACGAGTACCGAGACGTGAGCACGATCAGGATCGGCACGTCCGGCTGGAACTATCCTTCCGGCAAGGGGACGTGGAACGGCATTTTCTATCCCGCGGTGCCGGCGCGTCAGCGGCGCGGCCGTGGCAAGTTCGACGAGCTGGCTTTCTACGCCGAGCACTTCGACACGGTCGAGATCAATTCGAGTTTCTACGGCGTCCCGTCGGCGGAGACCGCGCGCGGGTGGGCGTCGCGCACGCCGCCGGGCTTCGAGTTCTCACTCAAGCTGTATCAGAAGTTCACCCACCCGGAGATGTTTCACAAGGCAACCGGGCAGGATCCCTGGAGTCTCGACACGAAAGACGTCGACGAGTTCCGCGCCGCGATCGATCCGCTCGCCTCGCCGGGACAAACTGGGCGCGCTCCTCGCGCAGTTCCCGCCCAGCTTCAAGAACGAGCCTGACGCGCGCGGGTACCTGGAGTGGCTGCTCGAGCAGTTCAAGGAGTATCGCGTCGCCGTCGAGCTGCGGCATCGCAGCTGGAGCGACGATCCCGTTGCGACGCTGGCCCTCCTCGAGTCGGTCGGCGCCGCATGGACGCAGATCGACGAACCCAAATTTCGCGTGTCAATCCGGCAGAACCTCCTGCCGAACGTACGCACCTTCTACTACCTGCGCCTGCACGGCCGCAACGCGGCTCAGTGGTGGACGCACGAGCAGTCTGAAGATCGCTACAACTATCTGTATTCGGCGGCGGAGCTGGAACCGTTCGCCGAAGCGGCGGTGACGGCGTCACAGAAGGTCCGAGAAGGCGTATCTCTACACCAACAACCATTTCTCGGCAAAGTCGGTCGCAAACGCGGCGATCCTCAAGCATCAGATCGGCCAGCCGCTCGAGGGTGAGTATCCGGATGAGTTCGTCGAGCGCTATCCCGAGCTCAAGGGCCTCGTGAAGACGCTGCCGTCTCTCATTCCTTCACCGAAGCCCTCTTGAGGACATCGGTCTTCTGAATCTTCGCGACGACGTCCATCCCTTTGATGACCTGTCCGAAGACCGTGTACTTGCCGTCGAGCTCCGGCGCAGCCCTGAGCGTGATGTAGACCTGGCTGTCGGCGCTGCTGGCGGCACCGCTGTGGGCCATGCCGACCGCGCCGCGCACGTTTCGGCGCTTCTTCGTGATTTCCGCCACGCCAATCGGCTTGCCGCTTCCGGCGGTCCCCCACGAGTCCTGTTTGGTCATGTCGCGTGTCTGCGGGTCGCCCACCTGAATCACGAAGTTCGGCTCGGCGCGATGGAACCGGAGCCCGTTGTAAAACCCCCGCTTGATGAGCGCGACGATCTGCGCGACGGTCTTCGGCGCTTCCTCCGGATACGTCTCGATCTCGATCATGCCCTTCGCCGTCTCCAGCACGATGGTCGGTCCGGCGCCCGGCGACTTCTGGGCTTCGGTGTTCGTGGCCGCCAACGCAATCACCGCGACGAGCAGGCAGCGCATCAGCTTCATGCTGTTCCTCGCATCAAGCCGCCCCTCGGGCGTCGAACGTCGCTCTTGACCGACGCTTCGCCGACCTTCGCGTCACGCCGATTTTGGGACAAAGGTCGGCGATCGCGCAACTGCCGCACAGCGGATACACGGGCCGGCAGACGTTCTGTCCCCACGTGACGAGATACAGGTTGATGATCGGCCACCAGCGGCGATCGGCGGCCGCGTAGAGCGCCTGCTCGGTCTCTTCCGGCGTTCGCGTGGCGACCCAGCCGAGACGGTTCGAGATCCGGTGCACGTGCGTATCGACGCAGATGTTCTCGGTGCTACTGTGCGCCAGGATCAGCACGAGATTGGCGGTCTTTCGTCCGACGCCCGGCAGCGTGAGCAGCTCCTCCATCGTCCCCGGCACCTTGCCGCCGAACCGGCTCATGATCTGCTCGCACGTCTGCTTCACGTGGACGGCTTTGTTCCGGTAGAAGCTCACCGGATAGATGAGCCGCTCGAGCTTCTTGACGCTGATAGCTTCGCCATCGTGCGCGGCGTGCGGGCGACGCGGAAAAGCCGTCGTGACACGGTGGCCGTCACGGCGTCCCGCGTCTGCGCCGACAGCATCGTCGCGATCAGGACCTGGAACGCGTCCTCCTGCTGCTCCTCGGCGATTTTCTCGACGGCGGGCTCGTCGAGACCGTCGATGGCGTTCGCGAGGCGTCGCATGACGGCTGGAATGCGGCCGCGTGGCACTCGGGGCTGCGGTGGTAGCTTCACGTGAGTTCACCCTACAGGCGTCAGCGGCGGCCGGCCGTCCAGCACGGCAAGGACGTTTCTCACCGCCAGATCGGCCATCGCTGTGCGCGTCTCCCGCGTGGCGCTGCCGAGGTGCGGCGCAAGTACGACGTTCTCGAACGCCAGCAGTTCCGCCTGGACGGCGGGTTCCTTTTCGTAGACGTCGAGCGCGGCTCCCGCGATCAGCCGCTCGTTCAGGGCCCACGCCAGCGCCGCCTCGTCAACGATCGGGCCGCGCGCGGTGTTGACGAGAAACGCGGACCGCTTCATGCGCGCGAGCGCACGCCGGTCGATCATGTGTTTGGTGGACGCGGTCAGCGGCGCGTGAATCGTGATCACGTCCGAACTGACCAGCAGTTGATCAAAGGAGACCTCGTCAGTCGCCGGCGGGCGTTCGGGCTTTGCGGCAAAGACGGCGCGCATGCCGAACGCGGGGGCCCTGGCCGCGACCGCGCGCCCGATCCGTCCCCGGCCGATGATGCCGAGCTGTTTGCCGCGGAGCTCGGCGCCGAGCATGAAGTCGAGCGCCCAGCCCTTCCACTCGCCGCGCCGCACCAGCCGATCGCCTTCGCCGACGCGCCGGGCGACCCCCAGGATCAGCGCCCACGTGAATTCGGCCACCGCCTCGGTGAGGACGTCCGGTGTGTTCGTCACGACGATGTTGCGGGCCCGCGCGGCGGCCACGATCGATGTTGTCATAACCGACGGCGATGTTCGCCACGATGCGGAGGTCCGGCGCCGCGTCGCAGCACATCGGCCGTCACCCGGTCCGTGAGGACGCAGATGAGCGCCTGCTTGCCCGACACACGACGTTTGAGCTCGTCGGGCGTCAGCCCCGACGCGCCATCAGGCAGTTCGACGTGGCAGCGGGATTCAAGCTGCGAGAAGACTGACGACGGAATGCGACGCGTGAGCAGAACCGACGGAACGATCACGTGAACCTGCAGACTCGGACAGGCTAGTGCCCGTGCGACTCACAGTAGCCGCAGTGATTGCACTGGACCGTCGGCTCGATCAGGCAGGGACCGTCGGACGGCGGGAGCGCGTACCGGTAGTGGCTGCCTGGGTCACGCGTGTGAGCAACCGAGGATCCGACGCACCGCTCGCGGGTGCCTCGCCGCCAAGATGTCTCGCCACGGCCTGGCGGACCAGCGCACGCAACGCCTGCTCGTCCTGGTTGCTGTCCATCGGCATGCGTGTTTACTCGGATAATCGACCGTGTCGACGATCCCGATGATCGCGGCATCGACGGCCGCCGCTTTCCTTCGCAGCGCGTCACCCGCGGCCTTGCCTTCGATCACGACGAGCACTTTCTCGCCGACGCCGGCGCCAACCGAGTCAATCGCCAGCAGCGTGACGCCTCGCGGCTCATCCTCGAGCGTCAGCGGCTGCACGAGCAGCAGCTTCGCGCCCTCGAGCTTGCGGTTCTTCTGTGTCGAGACGACGGTCCCGACGACGCGAGCAATCTGCACGATCTCCCCTTGCCCTTATCCCTTGTGCAGCGTCCAGTGATCGACGATCCCGACGATCGTGGCGTCGGTCGGCGGCTCAGCGGGATAGAAGGGAAACGCGGCCTCGCGGCCGCGGACGAAGAACACGTGCTCGCCGACGCCCGCGCCGACCGAGTCGAGCGCCACGAGCGTTCGACCCGCCGATTCACCCGCAGCCGTCAACGGCTGCAGGACGAGCAACTTCGAGCCGACGAAGTTGGCGTCCTTGATGGTCGCCACGACTTCGCCGAGCACGCGGGCCAGCTGCATCTCAGACCTTTTCGGAGGTGACGGCACCCGCGACATCGTGTATCTCGACGTTGTCGACGATGCCGACGATCGCGGCATCCACGGGACAGTCCTTCAGACCGGACGCCATGCGGGCAGAGCTGCCGCTGACGATCAGCACGGTCTCGCCGAACCCGGCGTCGACCGTGTCGACCGCGACCAGGTAGTTGCCTTCGGCCTTGCCGCGCGGGTCCATCGGCCGCGCGATGAGCAGCTTGGTGCTGACGAGCCGTTCGTCCTTGCGGGTGGCGACGACGGTCCCCACGACCTTCGCGAGGATCATTTCGTGTTGGCGGTCGCCTTGCCGATCGGCAGCGCGTCTTCGAGGTTCGCGTGCGGCCGCGGGATGACGTGCACCGACACCAGCTCGCCGACGCGGCGCGCGGCCGCTGCGCCGGCGTCGGTCGCGGCCTTGACCGCCGCGACGTCGCCGCGCACGATCGCGGTCACGTAGCCCGCGCCGATCTTCTCCCAGCCGACCAGCGTCACCTTGGCGGCCTTGACCATCGCGTCCGCCGCTTCGATCATCGCGACGAGACCCTTGGTCTCGACCATCCCGAGCGCCTCACCCATTCGTGCCTCCATGAAGCTTTCAGCTGATAGCTGATAGCTGACAGCTGATAGCTATTTCAGGTTCCTGACTGCGTCTTCAATCAGCGCCGTGAGTTCGCGGTATGTTAGCCGAATTTCACCGTCCGCCGCAGCCTCCCGCGCCAGCCTGGCGCGCGCCTCGGGGACGAGACGCTCGCCCGGCGGCGACGAGGGCGCCTGAACGACCTGGCATTCGAGCGGGTCCGCGCTGCGTCGGCTCGGGACAGATCGGCGCCGGCGCCGCGATGCCGTACGATCCACGCAGGCCCTGCAGCCGATCGACCTCCTCACGCGACAGCAGCCGCTCGCCGCCGAGCAGCCGCGCGACGAGGCTGATCTGCGCGAAGTGCTCGATCGTCTCCATCTTGTAGTACGCGGCGAAGAGGTCGGCCCCCAGCGTCAGCGCGCCGTGGTTCGCCAGCAGCATGCCGTCGTGCGCCTTGACGTACTTGCGCACGGCCTCGGGCAGCTCCTTCGTCGACGGCGTCGCGTACTCGGCGATCGGCACGCTGCCCGAGCGTCGTCACGACTTCGGCGAGCACGGCCCGATCGAGCGGAATCCCGGCGACGGCAAACCCGGTCGCGATCGGCGGATGCGCGTGCACGACGGCCTGGACGTCCGGCCGCTGTCGGTACACCTCGAGGTGCATCTGCATCTCGGACGAGGGATCGCGGTCGCCCGCCAGCTTCCTGCCCGTCGAGATCGGTGATGCACATCATGTCCGGCGTCATGAAGCCCTTGCACACGCTCTTCGGCGTCATCAGCAGCCGCCCGCCGTCGAGCCGGACGCTGATGTTGCCGTCGTTCGACGCCGTGTAGCCGCGCGCGTACAGACGACGACCGACCTCGACGATGTCCGCGCGCAGCTGCGTTTCGGTGGGCATCGGGCCGGAGGCTACCGACGTTCCCACTCTCGCCTGCATTTCTCGGAACAGAAGTACAACGTTCGACCTTCACTTCTCGCGACGAGCGCCGTCGTAGGCGCCACAAAGGTCCCGCAGACCGGATCGCGCACGAGCTTCACGCCGGGGGGCTGCGCACCGTCGACCTGACGGAAGCCGGCGCCGTCCAGAATACCCAGCACCAGGCGCCAGACGGCCCGGATGACGAACACGATCAGGAGAAGCTGGAGGATCCGCAGGACCATGTGCCTATCCCGGTGGCTTGCCGGCCCCTGGTGCGGGCGCGGTCAGATTCGGGTGCGCGCTTCGCAGGCTCGTCGAGCGCCTGTCGCGCGGCGCGCCCGTCGGAGCTGTCCGGCGCCACGTCGAGGACCCGCTGGAACGCCTTCGCCGCGCCCGCGAGATCCTGCTTGCCGAACGCGCGGACGATGCCGATGTTGAGCAGCGTTTTCGAGTGCTTCGGATCGATCGCGAGCGACCGATCGAACTGCTGCGAGCGCGCGATCGGGCTGATTCGATGTAGTAGTAGCTGATGCCCAGATCCGTGCTGGCGTTCACGTTGCGCGGATCGATCTTGAGCGCCTCCTCGTACCAGCGTGCGGCCTCCTGGAAGCGATCGGCGTCGAAGTACATGTTGCCGAGCTCGACGCGCGAGCGGCCGTCGCGCGGATCGCGGGTCGCAGCGTCGCGCAAGGTGTCGGCACGCGCTTCGTCGAACTGAGCCGTTTGGGGCGCCGGGGCCGTTCGCGTGGCGGCGGGTGCGGCAGCCGGCTGTGGTCCGCCGGCCTGCTGGCTGCCGATGATCCAGCCGATCAGCACGCCGAAAAACACGCCGGCCACGCCGATCACCATGGACTCTCGCGACATAGGCGGGGCGGTTCGATCATAGCAGCGTCCGTCGGAACCAGTCCACGAGCAGCCGGCTCAGATCCGGGTCGCGCGCGAGCATCGCCGTACCGTGTCCGGCTTGCTGAGAATCAACGGCTCGCGAATGCCGTTGCCGGCCTTCTGCAGGTCGCGAACGGTTCGCGACGCGTACCCGTCGTCGTCGCTGGCGACGAGCAGGATCGGACGCGAGCCGATCTTGCGGATGGCCGGCTCGATCCGCAGGCCGCGGTAATCGAGCGACGGTGACAGCAGCGCGAGGCTTGCAACGGTCGGATCCTCGGCGGCGGCGAGCGCGGCGAGGTTGGCGCCGAGCGACGCGCCCGCGAAACCGATCCGGCCCGCTCCCAGGTCGGGCGCGAGGCGAGAAAGCGGCGCGCCGCGCGCACGTCCTGCACCATGGAGGCATGGTCCTGTGGCCCGCCGGCCGACTCGCCGTGGCCGCGCAGATCGAGGGCGAGCGCGCCGATGCCGTCGCTCGCGAGCGCCGACGCGAACTGCATCGCAGTCGCGCCGGGACTGCTGCAGCATGTGGACGAGGATGACCGCCGGGGCCGGACGCGACGACGGCTCGTACCAGGTCCCGACCAGCGTGACGCCGTCGTCCGTGCGAAACGTGACGCGCTGCGTCGCAGGCGGTGACCGGAGTCAGTCCGGCCAGGGCCGCAGCCATCAGGGACACGACGACGACGAAGGAAGACTTCACGACGAGGCTCGACCCGCGAGCGCCGCGAGATAGTCCCGAGCCGAACGATCCAGGCCGACGAAGAGCGCGTGGCTGATGAGCGCGTGGCCGATCGACACCTCGTCGAGGTGCGGCAGCGTTCGGAACAGCGGGAGGTTCTCGAGATTCGAGATCGTGGCCGGCGTTGACGCCGAGGCCGAGCTCGTGCGCGAGGCCGGCGGCCTCGACGTACCGCTCGAAACTCTCGCGACCCTGGCGTTCGCCGGCCTCGAACGCGCGCGCGAACGGCTCGGTGTAGAGCTCGATCCGCTCCGCGCCCATCGACGCGGCCCAACGGACTGCGGCCGGATCCGGATCGACGAACAGGCTGACCCTGATGCCGGCCTGCTGCAAGTCCTGGACGATGCCTTCATCTCGTCGACCGGCGTCTCCGGCGGCCAGCCCGCCTGGCTCGTGATCTCGCCGGCGCGCACCGGCACGAGCGTGCATCTGATCCGGCCGGACCTCGCGAACGAGGTCCAGAAGATCCGGCCGCGGATCGCCCTCGATGTTGTACTCGACGCCCCGCGCGCGCGATCGGAGGTCCGCAGCGAGCTCGCGGACATCGTCGAACGTGATGTGCCGCGCGTCCGCGCGCGGGTGGACGGTGATGCCGGGAGCGCCGGCCGCGACGCACACGCGCGCCGCCTCGATCACGCTCGGCACTGTCCCGCCGCGCGAGTTGCGGACGTCGCGACCTTGTTGACGTTGACGCTGAGCGTCAGCCACAGATGCTCCTTGACGGTGCCGGCGATCTCGGAGGCCCAGCCCTGGATCTCCTGCTGATCCTTGCCCTCGATCATCACGCGCAGCAGCGGCTCGGTGCCGGAGTAGCGCACGAGCAGCCGGCCCTGCCCGGCCAGCCGATCCTCGACGCGATCCATCGCGGCGACGATCTCCGGAACGAGCCGCAGGTCCTTCCGCTCGCGCACGCGGACGTTGACGAGCACCTGCGGATAGGTCACGAGCTCCGCCGCCAGGTCGGCCAGCTCGCGGCCGGTGTCGGCCATCACCCGCAGCACGTTCAGCGCCGTCGCGATGCCGTCGCCCGTGAAGAGATGATCGGAGAAGATGATGTGGCCCGACTGCTCGCCGCCGAGCGACAGGTCGCGCCTGATCATCTCCTCCATCACGTACTTGTCGCCGACCGGGCAGCGCACCAGGTCGATGCCGCTCTCCGCGAGCGCGATCTCGAGGCCGATGTTGCTCATCACGGTCGCCACGATCGCGTTGCCCTTGAGCCGTCCGCTCGCCTTCATGTGCCGCGCGCACATCAGCAGCACGGCGTCGCCATCCACGATGCGTCCCGCGGCGTCGACGAAGATCGCGCGGTCGCCGTCGCCGTCGAACGCCACGCCCATGCGCCTGCCGCTCTCGCGCACCGCCCGCGCCAGGTGCTCGGGATGCGTCGAGCCGCAGTCGAGGTTGATGTTGCGTCCGTCCGGTGCGCCACCGATCACCTGCACGTCGAACCCCAGCTCGCGGAACAGCCGCGGCGCGACGGTCGTGGTCGCGCCGTTGGCGGTGTCGATCGCGAGCTGGAGCGCGCCGAGACGCTCGGGCGACGGCAGCGCCAGGCGAGCATGGCGATGTACGCGTCGATGACGTTGGCGTGCTCGATGCGGGGAACAGCATCGCCCGGCACCTCCCAGTCGCGCGCCGCGACGATCGATTCGACTTCGCGCTCGAGCGGCTCCGTGAACTTCTCCCCGGTGCCCGAGAACACCTTGATGCCGTTGTCCTGAAACGGATTGTGCGACGCGGAGATGACGATGCCGGCGTCGAAGGCCATCGCGCGCGTCACGTAGGCGATGGCCGGCGTCGGGACGACACCGGCGCTCGTGAGCGTCGCGCCCGCTGCGCTCACGCCACGCGCGAGCTCCTGCTCGATCCAGTCTGCCCGATTCGCGGGTATCGCGACCGACGAGGAAGCGCAGCGGTCGACCCTCGGACGGCTCGGGCCGCATCGCGCGGACGAGCGCCGCGCCGAGCCGCGCCACGGTGTCGTGATCGAGCGGGTAGTCGCCCGCCCTGCCGCGCACACCGTCAGTACCGAAAAGCTGAGACATGCGAGATATCGCTGTTTTATCTGATCGTGACTTCGACGACGCCGGGCGCAATGGTGCTGACACCGAAGTTCTCGGACGGATCGACCTGAACCCGCAGATTGTACCGGCCGGGTCCGAGCCCGGCAAGGTCCACGAACGCGTCAATGGTATCCGGCGCGCAGGGCGGCGAGCGCGCTCCGCTGCCGCGCACGCGGCACGCGCGCGAGCGACGGCGACACCTGGGCCCGCAGCCCGGCGCCGAGATTGCGCCAGCGCACCGGCACGCCGATGACTTCGCGCTCGATCGGGCGCCGGCAGGATCTCGACGACCACGGTCGCCGTCTGCGGCAGGACGAGCCGAACGGCCGAGTCGGCGACGCCGATCGTCACGCACGTCCCGCACGCGGCTCGTACTCCCGCCGAGCTCGACCGGCTCCGTCGTCGCCTCGGCCATCTGCCGCACGCGGCTCTCAGGTCCGATGACCTCGACCGTCGCCGGTTCGGACGTAGATCCGTCCGACGACGAATCCGGGCGCCGGCTCGCCGTCGACGGCCGGCACGACCGGCATCGTCCGCGTGACCGACTTCTCCAGCTCGAGCGCGACGGTCGCGGGCATGACCTGCGCGACTTCGACACCGAACGGCGCCCGGACCTCGTCGTTCCGAAGGGGAAACAGCCGCGAACCCGGCCGCGCCGCCGACAGGTCGAGCACGGCGACAACCTCGCCGGGATCGAGCCGGCTCAGGACCGCCGACGATCCGCGAACGCGGACGTCGACGGTGTCCGGCGGATCTCCCGACGATTTCGAGCGTCGGCGGGATGTTCCGGAACTCGAGCGGCACGCGCAGGCTCCGCTCGACGACGTGCTCGCCGGCGACGGTCAGCCAGAGCAGCGTCGCCAGCGCGATCGCCAGCACCTTCAGACCGAGATGGCGGAACGGATGGTAGGCCATCAGACGCGGTACACGGGCGTGGCCGGACGTCGCGCGGTCGCGCGGCGCAGCGGCACGAGCGACCGCAGGCGCTCGCGCAGCTGATCGGGCGTCAGCCCGCGCTCGATGCCGCCGTCGAGCGCCAGCGAGATCTGCCCCGTCTCTTCGGACACGACGACCGCGACGGCGTCGCTCTCCTCGCGTCAGGCCGATGGCCGCGCGATGCCGCGTCCCGAGCTCGCGGCTCACACGCGGGTTGACGGTCAGCGGCAGGAAGCAGGCGGCCGCGGCGACGCGGTCCTCCTGGAGGATGACCGCGCCGTCGTGCAGCGGCGAGCCGGGCTGGAAGATCGTCACCAGCAGGTCGTAGGTCAGCTCCGCGTCGAGCGGGATGCCGCTCTCGATGTAGTTGCGCAGGCCGATCTCACGCTCGATCGCGATGATCGCGCCCGTCTTCTGCGACGACAGCATCGTGGCCGCGACGACGACTTCCTCGATCGTCTCGTCGGCCGCTTCCTGGCGGTTGAAATAGCGGAAGAACGGCGCCTGGCCGAAGTGCGCCAGCGCGCGGCGGATGTCGGACTGGAAGATGACGATCGCCGCAAACGCGACGTAGACCAGCATGTTGCGGATCATCCAGTTGAGCGTCTGCAGCGGCGCCAGCCGCGACACGTAGAAGAGACCGACGATCAGCAGCGAGCCCGCCGCCATCTGGACCGCGCGAGTTCCCCTGATCAGTTTGAGGAACTCGTAGATCAGGATCGAGACGATCGCGATGTCGAGCAGGTCCCACCAGCCGACCGGAGGGCGGGCGCGAACAGGCTGGTCAGGTACTCCGGCATTCGCGAGGTAGCTTATCGCAGTGCAATGCTCGGGTGCGAAGTGCTCGGCAGTCGGATGCCGGCGGTCTACGCCGGAGTGCGACGGCTGCGCGCCGTGCGATCCGATCGGCGACGCGGACGACGTCGATCATCTCGCGCACGCCGTGGACGCGGACGATGTGCGCGCCGAGCAGGATGCTCGCGGTGACGGCGGCCGCCGTGCCCCATTCGCGCTCCGATCGGCGGGCGCTCGCCGAGCGCCGCTCTCAGGAACGACTTGCGGGACGGGCCCGGACAGGATCGGGCGGTCGAGCGCGCACGAGTCGATCGAGCCTGCGCCAGCGCCTGCGCAGGTGTGCTCGGCGCGCTTGGCGAATCCGAAGCCCGGATCGACGACGATCGCCTCCCGGCGGACGCCGGCGCCGATGGCCCGACCGATGGCCTCCTCGAGCTCCGCTCACGACCTCGTCGGCGACATCGTCATAGCTCGCATCCCGGTACATGTCCCGCGATCGCCCGCGATTGTGCATCAGGACGAGCGCCGCGCCCGTCTCCGCGACGACGGCCCCCAGCGCTGCGTCGTACTGAAGCGCCGCTGACGTCGTTGACGATCGTCGCGCCGCGCTCGACGGCCTCGCGCGCGACGACCGCCTTGTAGGTGTCGATGGAGATCGGCACGCCGGCCTCCTGCGCGAGGCGCTCGACGACCGGCAGGACGCGCCGCAGCTCCTCGTCGGCCGGCAGCGGCGCGGCGCCGGGCCGCGTCGACTCGCCGCCGACGTCGAGGATGATCCGCGCCGTCCTCGACCATCTGCAGGCCGTCGGCGATGGCGCGTCGCGGGATCGAAGCGCAGGCCCGCCGTCCGCGAACGAGTCGGGCGTGACGTTGATGATGCCCATCACCAGCGTGCGCGCGCCCAGCTCCAGCGGAGCGCGTCCGGGCAGCGGAATCGAATAGGCGCTTGCGTGCGATCACGACGTGTCTCCGTACAAACCGAGGGCCCGCGCGCGGCGCGGGCCCTTCACGTGCCGGTGGCATGTCGCCGCCGTTATTCCTGCGTCAGCGGCTTGTTGAGCGGCGGAATCGGCGGCACCATCGACGGGCGTTCCTTCGCCGGCCGCTTCGATCCATCTTCGGTCGGGCCCGGCGACGAAGTGGCAGCCTTGTGCTCCTCGAGCGGCTGGCCCGCGACGATGCGTTGCACCTGATCGGCGTCGAGCACCTCGCGGATCAGCAGCTCCTCGGCGATGCGATCGAGCGCCTCACGGTGCTTCTCGATCACGTCTCGCGCGCGGTCGTAGTTGCTCGTCACGATCCGCTTGATCTCCTGATCGATGCGGATCGCCGTGTCTTCGCTGTAGTCCTGGTGCTGCGCGATCTCGCGGCCGAGGAAGATCTGCTCTTCCTTCTTGCCGAACGTCAGCGGCCCCATCGCGTCGCTCATGCCCCACTCGCAGACCATCTTGCGCGCCAGCTCGGTCGAGCGCTCGAGGTCGTTGCCGGCGCCGGTCGTCATGCCGCTGATGGTGATCTCCTCGGCGAGTCGGCCGCCGAGCAGAATCGCGATCCGGTCGTTCAGGTAGTCGCGCGTGTAGTTGTGCTTGTCGTCCACCGGCAGCTGCATCGTCACGCCGAGCGCCATGCCGCGCGGGATGATCGTGACCTTGTGGACCGGGATCGGCGTGCGGGAGCACCACCGCGAGGAGCGCGTGGCCGGCCTCGTGGACCGCCGTGACCTTCTTCTCCTCGTCGTTGATGATCATCGAGCGGCGCTCCGAGCCCATCAGGACCTTGTCCTTGGCGAACTCGAAGTCGAGCATGCGCACGACCTTCTGGTTGTAGCGCGCCGCGTTGAGCGCCGCCTCGTTCACCAGGTTGGCGAGGTCGGCGCCGGAGAAGCCCGACGTGCCGCGCGCGAGCACGTGGATGTTCACGTCGTCGGCGAGCGGAATCTTCTTGGTGTGGACGGCGAGGATGCCCTCGCGGCCCTTCACGTCCGGACGGTTGACGACGATCCGGCGATCGAAGCGGCCGGGCCGCAGCAGCGCCGGATCGAGGACGTCGGGACGGTTCGTGGCGGCGACGAGGATGACGCCTTCGTTCGACTCGAAGCCGTCCATCTCGACGAGCAGCTGGTTGAGCGTCTGCTCGCGCTCGTCGTGGCCGCCGCCCAGGCCGGCGCCGCGATGACGGCCGACGGCGTCGATCTCGTCGATGAAGACGATGCAGGGGGCGTTCTTCTTGCCCTGCTCGAACAGGTCGCGGACGCGCGACGCGCCCACGCCGACGAACATCTCGACGAAGTCCGAGCCGCTGATCGAGAAGAACGGGACGTTGGCTTCACCCGCGACGGCGCGCGCGAGCAGCGTCTTGCCCGTTCCCGGGGGGCCCATGAGCAGGACGCCCTTCGGGATCCGGCCGCCGAGCTTCTGGAACTTCTGCGGCTCCTTGAGGAACTCGATGATCTCCTGCAGCTCTTCCTTCGCTTCGTCGACGCCGGAGACGTCCTTGAACGTGACCTTCTTCTGCGAGCTCGAGGAGAGCTTCGCGCGGCTCTTGCCGAACGAGAGGGCCTTGTTCCCCCCGCTCTGCATCTGCCGCATGATGAAGATCCAGAAGCCGATCATCAGCAGGATCGGCGCCCAGGAGTACAGCAGGGTGGCCCAGGGACTCGGCGGTCGGGTCCTTGCCCCGGATCACCACGTTCTTCTCGGTCAGCAGGTTGCCGAGACCGGTCGTACTGCGTAGGCGCGTACGTCCGGAACTGGGCGGTCCCGTCGCCGGTCCGGTGGTGTATTTGCCCGTGATGTCGTTGCCGGTGATTTCAACTTCGGCAACCTGACCGTCGCCGACCTGCTTCAGGAAGGTCGTGAACGGAATCTGCTCCGGTCCCCGGTTGAAGGTCGTCGAGAAGTTCCAGATCAGGAGCGCGACGACGACGAGGACCATCCAGAACAGCAAGCTCTTGAGGGTCGAATTCAACCTGGGCCTCCTAACCGCCTTGCTTTCAAGAGTATCACGCCTTGTGACGGGTCCGTGACTCGAAAATCCTCGGCCACGGATTCGCCCACAATCCACACGATTTTATCGGCGCCATCCACCACCAGGGGCAGCGAATCGCGCGTCTCCCGGTCGACTTTCCGGTCGACCAGGACGTCCTGGAGCTTCCGTTCCCGGCCGCCCAGGCCGAAGGGCCTGACCCGGTCCCCCTGTTTCCTGGACCTGACGGCCAGGGGAAGCGTCACCCGGCTGGTCTGCACCACCGCCGAAAGGTGGCTGGCACCTTTCGCAAAAAAGGTGCCTGGCACCTGTTCAGGCAAGAGGTGGCTGGCACCTGTTGCAGAAACTGCCCAGCCTTGATGCTCGAGAACGACCTCTCCTGGTATAGACAGCGAAACGTGGAAAGAGTTCGAAAACGCCCGGAATGGCTGGCGAGTGAAAATCAGCCGATCGCCGTGCCGCACAACGTGCTGGCCGGGCAGGCTCACCGCCCCCCGATGGTCATCAGCCCGCGCCAGCTCGAGCAACCGCTCGACGTGCTCGAAACCCACGAACCGATCCGGCGCCAGAACCGCCAGCGCAAGCCTGGCGACTCGAGATGCCAGCGCCGGGTGCAACGCGGCCAGCGCTACCGCACTGACCTCGACCCTGGCTTCGTCCTGGTTGCCCTCGGAATGGGTCCGGCTGAAGCCGGACACGACCCGCCTCGTCCGGCTGAAGCCGGACACTACCTGGCCGGACATTACTTAAGACGATCGAATTCGCGATTTCGATTGCATCTTCCTGCAGCCGATCTTCATCCTGCCGCGCGATGGTCGCTTCCCGCGCGAGCACATCCGTGATGGCTGGCGAAAACTCCCGTCGAACATACGGCAGCAGCTCGTGCCGGACCCGATTTCGCGGGATGCTCAGGTCGCGGTTCGTTTCGTCTTCGCAGTACGGCTGGTCTATTGACGTCAGATAGCCCTGAAGCTCATCACGGGTGACGTCGATCAGCGGACGGACAACCCGTCCCTGCCTTTGGATGGATCGCCCCGAGGCCGCGCGCGCCGGCGCCGCGAATGAGGCGCAGGAGAAACGTCTCGGCCTGATCGTCGCGGGTGTGACCTGTCGCGATGACGTCCGCGCTCAACTCGTCGGCCACGCGAGCGAACAGGTCGTATCTCGCCCTGCGCCCGGCGTCCTCGAGCGAGGTGCCGAGACGCCCGGCCAGGCCGCGCACATCAATCAGGTCGCACCTGAACGGAAGCTGCAGCCGCTCCGCCAGCGCACGACAGAACGCCTCGTCGGTATTCGCCGAGTCCCGCAGGCCGTGATTGAGGTGTGCGACGCCGGCGATGGTCAGCTCCCCGGCACGCTGGAGCTCGTCGAGGATGCCGCAGCAGCGCGACGGAATCCGAGCCGCCCGACACGGCGACGAGCACACGATCGCCCGTCCGCATCAGGGCATGCTTTCGGATGGTCGCGAGGACGCGATCCGCAGAGACATGAAAGGGAGAACGGGCAGAAGAAAGATGGTGCCGGTGCAGGGACTTGAACCCCGGACTCCGCGGATATGAGCCGCGTGCTCTAACCACTGAGCTACACCGGCACGAACTATCTATTATACCTTCTGCAGGCGAATGGGCGTCGCAGCGGCAAAAGGACAGGCACTCTGAAAGACCCGCGGGCCATTGCGTCGACGATCGAAGGCTGGCTGAGCGACGACCAGGGACAGGCGTTGCTCGACGCCGCGGCGGCGGTGACCGGCCGCGGCGCGATCGTCGAGATCGGATCGTGGAAAGGACGATCGACCGCCTGGCTCGCCTTCGGCGCGCGCCGCGCCCGTCAGCGCGTCTATGCCATCGATCCGCACCAGGGATCGTTCGAGGACCCCACCGCCAATACGCTCCCCGAGTTCCTCGAGAACATACGGACGGCCGGCTTGTCGGACGTGGTGGAGCCGCTCGTGATGACGTCCGCCCAGGCCGTCCACGCACTCGAAGGACCGATCGAACTGCTCTTCATCGACGCCAATCACGATTACGAGGCCGTCGCGCGCGACGCTGACCTCTGGCTTCCGCGGCTGATCGAAGGGGGCGTCGTGATGTTCCACGACATGGCGACGACGTCTTACCGCGGGCCGCGACAGGTGTTCCGCCGGCGCATCTGCTGGAGCCGGCACTTCGATTCGATCGGGCGCGTCGGCTCGATGGGCATTGCCAGGCGAACGGCCCGACGCTCGCTCCGAGCGGCGCTGTGGGGATGGGCTGCCGGATTGCTGCTCTATCTATTCGACGCGAAAGCGCTGCTGCGGCGATGGAGGAACTGACGCGGTCAGGATTCTACGAGCGCCGCCGCCAGCAGCGGAATCATCAGCTCGTGGTGACCGACGAGGGAATAGCCGCGCCCGATGCCGGCGACCGGTCGTGAGACGACGTTGGTGTGGGGACGGTACTGGCGCATGAAGTCGAGGTTCACCGTCGTGAGGCCGTCGAGAGAAATGCCGCGGTTGCGCACGAGGGCCACCGCCTTCAGGAACACTTCGGGGAGCACGACCGCCGAGCCGCAGTTCAGATAGACCCCGCCACTCAGCCGCGCGACATTGGACACGAAGTAGCGGAAGTCGCGCAGGCTGCCCTCGCCGAGCGCGGCGCCCGACGCGGCCGGATGCATGTGGATGATGTCGGTGCCGATGCCGACGTGAACCGTCACGGGAATCTCGAGACGCGCCGCGGCCGCCAGCAGGCTGATCGATTCGTGCGGCGGCTTCAGGCTCCGGATTCGCTGCGCGACCGACTGACCGAGACCCAGACCTGACGCCACACCTTCATTGATCGCCGCGTTCAGCAGTCGGCCGGTCTCGTCGGCCATGCCGAAGCCGCCGGGCCCGAGCGCTTCGTCCACGTCTTCAGATGTCGAGCCCGACAGCGCGAGCTCGAAGTCGTGAATCACGCCGGCGCCGTTGGTCGCGATCGCGGAGACGAATCCACGATCCATCAGGTCGACCAGGATCGGCGAGAGCCCGGTCTTCACGACGTGCGCCCCTATCCCCCACAGCACGCCGCGGCCCCCCGCGTGCGCCGAACGAATCGCGGAGACGATCGCCTTGAAGTCCGACGCCGCAAGGATGTCGGGCAGCGAATCAATCAGCGCCCGAACGCCGGAGCCCGCCGCATAGGGCTTCGCAAAATCCTTCGAGTGCGCCTTGCTCTTGCGCGACGACAGCGGATACGTGCGGACGTCGGACAGGTCGAATTCCTCGTAGGGGAAGGGCACGCGGAAACTATAGTTCAGGCTTTTGGCTTTCGGCTATCGGCTCTGGCCGAGAGCCACTAGAGCCTGAGCCCAGAGCCCAGAGCCCTTCAGACGATCAGCATGGCGTCGCCATAGCTGTAGAAGCGATACCGATGCTGAACCGCCTCGCGATAGGCGGCGAGCACGCGCTCGCGGCCGGCAAACGCCGCCACCAGCATCAACAGCGACGACTTCGGCAGGTGGAAGTTCGTCAGCAGCCCGTCGACCATGCGGAAGTCGAATCCCGGGTAGATGAAAAGGTCAGCCCACGCAGTGCCGGGGCGGACGATCCCGTCTCCCTTGATCGCCGCGTCTTCGAGCGTCCGCGTGGTCGTCGTGCCGACGGCGACCACGCGACGACCGTCTGCGCGGGCGCGGTTGATGCGCCCGGCCGCGTGGTCGTCGATGAAGTACATTTCCGGATCGACGACGTGATCCTCGACGCGATCGGCTTTCACCGGCTTGAACGTGCCGTAGCCGACGTGCAGGGTGATCTCGACGCGCTCCACGCCGATCGCCGTCAACCGATCGAGCAGCTCCACCGTGAAGTGCAGCCCAGCGGTCGGCGCGGCCACCGAGCCGCGCATCTGCGCGTAGACGGTCTGGTACCGTTCGGCGTCGCCGGGCGTGTCGGGACGTTTGATGTAGGGCGGCAACGGAACGTGTCCGAGCGCGTCGACCAGGCGATCGACGCTGCCTCCTGACTCGGTCCAGAGCCGGACAGTGCGGCGTCCCTGAAAGCGGCGCTCCAGGACCTCGGCCATCAGGACGCCGGCATCACCAGTGAACGTGACGCGCGCGCCCGGCTTCAGCTTCTGTCCCGGGTGCATGAGCGCGTCCCAGACCTCAGCTGACCCTGGCTCCTCAGGCGATGGCTTCCCGTGTGGTGACAGCAGGAGACACTCGACGGCTCCGCCGCTTGGCACGCGATGTCCAAGAAGCCGCGCGGCAAACACCTTCGTGTTGTTCACGACCAGGAGGTCGCCGGCGCGGAAGTGCCGTGGCAGATCGTGGAGGCTCTGATGTGCGATCGCACCGGTTTCGCGGTCGAGCAGGAGCAATCGCGACTCGCCCCGCGGAGCGGCGTGCTGAGCGATCAGCTCATCGGGGAGGTCGAAATCGAAGTCGAGAGACCAGCATCAGGACTCAAAGTCGCGCGTACCTTACTGCGGTACAATTCCGTCCGTCGAGGGGGCATGAACAACAACGACCGCGAAGTGCCGACGGTTGTCCGCAGCATCGCGTTGACCGTCGTCGCGGTCTTCGCGGGCCTCGTCATCCTGCAGGACGCGCGCTCGGTTCTGATCCCCATCGTCCTGGCTATCCTGATCAGCTACGCCTTGTCGCCGATGGTCGCGTCGCTGACGCGCCATCGCGTGCCGCGGTCCGCAGCCTCGCTGTTCGCCGTCCTGTTTCTCGTCGGCACGATCGGCGCCGGCATCTGGTCCTTCTCGGACGATGTGTTCGCCATCGTGGACAGCGTGCCGCAGACGGCGCAGCGCGTCCGGGAGCGCGTGCGCGCGGCGCGGCGACAGACGAGCGGGGCGCTGCAGCGCGTGCAGGAGGCGGCGCAGCAGCTCGAGCAGACCGCAAAGGAGGCACAGGCGGCGAGCGAGCCGGCGCGGGGCGTTCAGAAAGTCGAAGTCGTGGAACCGCCCTTTCGGGCCAGCGACTACCTGTGGCTGGGCGGCATAGGCCTTTTCGGGATCCTGGGCCAGTTCTCCATGATCCTCTTCCTGGTGTTCTTCCTGCTGGTCTCGGACGACCTGTTCAAGAAAAAGCTCGTGAAGATCGCGGGGCCGACGCTGACGAAGAAGAAGATCACGGTCCAGATCCTCGACGAAATCAACCGGCAGATAGAGAGCTTCCTCAAGGTGCAAATCATCACCAGCGTCGTCGTCGGCGTCGCGACCGGCGCGGCGCTGTGGGCGTTCGGCGTGAACAACTACGTCGTCTGGGGCCTGTTCGCAGGCATCTTCAATTCGGTCCCTTATCTCGGACCGGTGATCGTGACAGCGGGACTCGGCGTCGTGACATTCGCGCAGTTCGATGACATGCCGAAGGCCGGCTACGTCGCGGCGGCGACGCTGGCGATTACGTCGCTCGAGGGCTATCTGCTCACACCAGCGCTCATGGGACGCGCCGCGCGGATGAACCCGGTCGCCATCTTCATCGGTCTGCTCTTCTGGACGTGGATCTGGGACGTATGGGGCACGGTGCTCGCGGTGCCCATGCTGATGATGGTCAAGGCCATCTGCGATCACGTCGAAGATCTGCAGCCGATCGGAGAGCTGCTGGGCGAGTAAAAAAGGGAAAAGGGAAAAGGGAAAAGGGAAAAGGGAAAAGGGAAAAGGGAAAGACGGCAGTCGCTACATCAGCGAGAACTGCGACAACAGCCAGATGATGAAGAGGATCGGCACGACCGCCATCAAGAACAGCAACGCTATACAGATGCCCACGAACCAGTAGTCACCGGACGTCGGTGTCACACCCGGCTGCGCGTGGCGCTCGAGCAGCGCGATGTTGCGCAGATCGGCCTTCCAGAACACGTCGGCCACGTCGCCGGCCAGCGGCACGAGCCCGAGCACCATGTCGATGCCGGCGATCAGCACCATGCGGGCGAGCACCACCGGCGGGACGCGCATCTTCAATCCCGTGAAGAGCAACATCGCCGTGAACACGGGGGCGACGAGATCACCGAGTCCTGGGACGAGCCCGATGATCGCATCGAGCCCGAATCGGATTCCGGTGCCGGGCACGCGGAACGCGCTGTCGAGCAGCACGGCCCATCGTCGAAGCAGCGCGAGATGCGGTTCACCGGTTCGCTTCACACCATTAGTGTAATGAACGAAGCGGAGAGCCCGCGAAGTCTCGTGGCCGACGACTCGTCCAACTCGAACGCATCTTATCGATGGACGAGCGGCTGCGTCCCTGCTACACTCTGCCATCCTCCGCGTCGATCAGCTTTTTTCGTTTCACCTTCCGAGCCCACATGACTAACGTGTCTTCACGCCTGGCGCGAGGTCTCGTCCCTCTGCTGTCGCTGGTGCTGCTGCCGACCGTCGCATCGGCGCAATACGTTGTCGGCCCGGGCCCGGGCGGCAGTCCGACCGTCCATTTGATCGACACATCGGGCGATCACCCAATCGTCGCTTACGATCCGTCGTTCCTCGGCGGCGTGTCGGTGGCGCTGGGCGACGTGGACGGCGACGGGGTCTACGACGTCATCACGGGCGCGGGCTTCGGCGGCGGGCCGCACGTGCGTGTCTTCTCGGGGACCGATTTTCACCAGATCGCCAGTTTCTTTGCCTACGACCCGTCGTTCACCGGCGGGATCAGTGTCGCAGCCGGCGACGTCGACGGCGACGGACGTGCCGACATCATCACAGGCGCCGGGCCCGGCGGCGGCCCGCACGTGCTGGTCTTCAGCGGGCAGACGCTGGGGATCCTCGCCAGCTTCTTTGCGTATGACGTGGACTTCACGGGCGGGGTGCACGTCGCCGCGGGCGATGTGACGGGCGACGGGCTCGCCGACATCATCACGGGGGCGGGCCCGGGCGGCGGGCCGCACGTGCAGGTGTTCCGCGGCACCGACCTGACGGTCATCGCCAGCTTCATGGCCTACGACGTGTCGCTGTTCGGCGGCGTGACGGTGGCGGCCGCCGACTTCAACGGTGACGGCCACACCGATATCGTGACGGGCGCGGGCGCCGGCGGCGGGCCGCACGTCAAGGTGTTCAACAGCCAGAACGGCGACCTGCTGGCGAGCTTCTTCGCCTACGACGCGACGTTCGCCGGCGGGGTCTTCGTGGCGACAGGGGATCTCAACGGCGACGGCCAGGCCGACATCATCACGGGCCCGGGCTTCGGCGGCGGGCCGCACGTGAAAGTGTTCAGCGGGACGGACCTGAGCGTGCTGGCGAGCCTGCTGCTCGGCGACGGCAGCGGCGCGACGGTCGGGTCGATCGGCGACGGCGCGAGCCTGCGCTTCACGAGCGCGGCATCGACGACCTTCACGGTGGGCACGCCGGGGACGTTCCTGATCACGACAGCCGGCAATCCGACGACGATCATCGAGACGGGGCCGCTCCCGAGCGGCGTGACCGTCACCGATAACGGGGATGGCACCGCGACGTTGAGTGGCACGCCGGGCGGGGGCACCGCCGGCACCTATCCGCTCACCTTCACGGCGACGCGCGGCAGCACGACGACGACACAGAGCTTCACGCTGACCGTGCGCCAGGCACCCGCGATCACCAGCGCCTCCGCCGTCACGTTCAACGTCGGCGCGCCGGGCACCTTCATGGTGACGACGACCGGGAGCCCGACGCCGGCGATCACGGCGGCGGGCGCGCTGCCGTCAGGCGTGACCTTCCTCGACAATGGCAACGGGACGGCGACGCTGGCCGGGACGCCGGCGGCCGGCACGGGCGGCAGCTACGTGCTGACGATCGCGGCCACCAACGGCATCGGGGCGCCCGCGACGCAGACGTTCTCGCTGACGGTGAGTGCTGGCCCGGCGTTTACGAGCGCCAGCAGCACGACGTTCACTGTCGGAAGCCCCGGGACGTTCACGGTCACGACGGTCGGCACGCCGACACCAGCGCTGACGGTCACCGGGGCGCTTGCCGACGGGGGTCACCTTCACGGACAACGGCAACGGGACCGCCACGCTGAGCGGGCCGCCCGCCGCGGGCACCGGCGGCAGCTATCCCCTGACGATCACCGCGTCGAACGGCGTGCTGCCCAATGGCACGCAGGCCTTCACGTTGAACGTCAATCAGGCGCCAGCGATCACCAGCGCGAACGCAACGACGTTCATCGTCGGGACGGCCGGGTCGTTCACGGTCACGACGTCTGGTTTCCCGGCGCCGGCGATCGCGATTGGCGGCACGGCGTTGCCGGCCGGCGTGACGTTTGTGGACAACGGTAACGGCACCGGGACGCTGAGCGGGCCGCCCGCCGCCGGCACCGGCGGCACGTACGCGATTACGTTCACCGCCTCGAATAGCGTCCTCCCGGACAGCACGCAGGCCTTCACGCTCACGGTCAACCAGGCGCCGGCCGTGACCAGCGCCAACGCGACGACGTTCACGGTCGGCGTGGCCGGCACGTTCGCGGTCACGACGACCGGGTTCCCTGTGGCAGCCATCACTCGCACGGGTGCGCTTCCGTCCGGCGTGACGTTCGTGGACAACGGAAACGGCACCGGGACGTTGGGCGGCACGCCCGCAGCCGGCACGGGCGGCACTTATCCCGTCACGTTCACCGCGGCCAACGGCATCCGCCGGACGCCATGCAGATCGTTCACCCTGACCGTGAACCAGGCGCCCGTGATCACGAGCGCAGCAACCACGACGTTCACCGTCGGTGTGGCTGGCTCGTTCACGGTGACGACGACGGGCTTCCCGCTGGCGACGATCGCGCAGGGCGGCGTCGCCCTGCCGGCCGGCGTGACGTTCGTGGACAACGGCAACGGTACCGGGCACGCTGAGCGGGCCGCCCGCGGCCGGCACGGGCGGAACGTATGCCCTGACCTTCACCGCCACCAACGGCGTCAACCCGCCGGCGACGCAGAACTTCACGTTGACGGTCATCGACCCCAAGCCAGTGATCACGGCGGGCGCGACGCTGAACTACATCGAGGGCAATCCAGCCACGGCGATCGACACCACCATCACCGTCACCGACGCGGATAGCCCCAACCTCGCGTTTGCGACCGTGCAGATCACGGGCAACTACGTCAACGGGCAGGACGTGCTCGGATTCGCTCCGGCGTTCGGGATCGTCGGCTTGTTCGTCCCGGCGACCGGCACGCTCACGCTCAGCGGCAGCGCCCCGGTCGCCAACTATCAGGCGGCGCTCCGAACCGTCACCTACTTCAACAACTCGGGCAACCCGTCGACGGCGCCGCGCACGGTGACCTGGAGCGTCAACGACGGCACCAATCCGAGCAACCTCGCCACCAGCACGATCACGGTCACGGCCGTGAACAGCGCGCCGATCGGCGGCCCCGACACGTGGGAAACATTCGGGAACACCGAGCTGCGGGTCGGCACGGGGCCGGCCGCGACGCCACACGTGCTCGATGCCACCCCGGCCAACGGCGTGCTCGCCAACGACCTCGACCCCGAGGGCAACCCGATCGCGGTCACCGGCCTCGTCGGCGCCGGGTGCGGCCCCGGCGTCTTCACCTGCGCGACGACCGGAGGCGGGACGGTCACGATCCTGGCGAACGGCACCTTCAGCTACACGCCGCAGGCCGGCGACGTGACCAGCGACAGCTTCCAGTACATCCTCACGGACGCGCCCGCGTCGGGCGTGCCCGCCAGCGTCAACGTCACCGTGAACCTGACGCTGCACGGGCGGATCTGGTACGTGAACGGCACCGTGGTTGGTCCCGGCACCGGAACCTCGAGCGATCCGTTCAGCGCGCTCCCGGCCACGATCGGCGACGCGGACGACTTCATCTTCGTCCACGACTCGACGCTGGCGCGGCAGCATCACGCTCCAGACCGGGCAGAAGCTGTACGGCGAGGGCTTCGGGCTGTCGATCAATCAAGCCCTGAACGGCAACCCCGCGCCGACGGTCCTCGTCGCGCCGGGGAACAATCCGGTCATCAACGCGACCACCGGGAACGCCGTCGGCGTCCTCGCCAACACCGCGAACGGCAGCCTGACCAACGTCGAGATCCGCGGGCTCACGCTGTCGACCACGGCCCCGAGCTCGAACGCGATCGATATCACGTCGGCCAACGCGGCAGACCTCGGCGTGACGATCAGCGACGTCGTGGTGACCGGCGCGACGGCCGAAGGGATCGACATCAACCAGGCCAGCACCGGCACGGCGACCGTGGCGATCTCGAACGTCACCGTGACCTCCACCGGCCATGGCATCGATCTCAACGAGACGGCCGGCACCATGACGGTGACCGGCTTCAGCGGAATCACCATCACCGGCGACACGGGCGGATCCGGCATCGTCGTCACCAACGCGACCTTCGACGCCACGGCGGGTGGCGGCTACGACCAGGTGACGGGCGGAGCGACCGCGGTGGGCGATCCGATCAATCCGGTGGGCCTTGCGGGTGTCGTGCTGACCAACGTCTCCGGCGACCTGGCGTTCACCGACCTCGACATCTTCTCGACCTCCGGCGCCGGACTCCTGCTGAGCGGCACGGGCGCCGTGAACGCCGCGGCCGGCACCGGCACACTCGTCAGCGTTGCGCCGGGCGTGGCGACGCTGCAGTCGATTGGCGGCCCGGTGGTGGGTGTCAACAATGCGACGGTCGATCTCCCGCTCGACTCGGCGAGCGTCACGAGCAGCCCGACGACCGGCATCATACTGTTGAACGTCGCGTCGGGGACGACGCCCGCCTCGGTGTCGGCGACGTCGGGATCGATTGGCAACACGACCGGGATCGCGGTCGACATCACCGGCGGGACCGTCTCGCTGAACTATGGCGGCAACATCACGAAGGCGAACAGCTTCGCGATGGTCTCCGTCAGCGGCGGACACACAGCCGGCACGATCACGTTCAGCGGGACGTTGAACGCGACCAGCGGTCCCGGCCTGGTCTTCGACAACGCCGACAGCACGACGACGTACAACTTCACAGGCACGACGACGCTGAACGGCGGCGATGCGGGCATCGACATCATCAACGGGTCCTCCGGTACGTTCACCTTCGTCAACACGACGATTACCAACCCGACCGGGAGCGCGTTCTTCCTGTCGGACAGCCCGGCCACCGTCACCTACAGCGGCAGCATCACCGACAACACCGGCTTCGCCGTCGACATCAACAACCACGACAGCGGCACCGTGGTGTTCGCGACCGGCGCGATCACCTCCAATGGAACGGGAACGGGGATCCAGGTCGCCAACAGCAACGGCGGCGTCATCAACTTCAACAGCCCGACCATCGTGCTCACCACCGGGACGAGCAAGGCGGTGACGCTCGACGTCAACAACGGCGGCGGCGCGATCAACTTCAACCCCGCCGTGGGCGGTACCGGGCTCGACATCACGACGACGACGGGCACCGGCTTCTCGGCGATCGGCGGCGGCTTGATCTCCGTGGAGGGCACGGGCAATTCCATCACTGCCGGCACCGGCATTGCGCTCGACGTGCTGGGCGTGACCATCGGCGCCGGCGGCTTGAACTTCGGGACCACCACCTCCGGCGGCGGACTCCGCAACGTCAGGCTCACGAGCGTCACGGGCGGCGCGATTGCGCTTGGCACGGGCAGCCTGGCCGGCGCGGCCGGCGCGGCGTTCCTGGTCGGCGACGGCGCGGGCAGCGCTGGCACTGGCGGCACCGCGGCGATCAGCTACGGCGGGACGATCACGACCACCGGCGGGGTGCGCGCGGTCGATATCCAGGATCGCGCGGCGGGCGCCGGCAACATCACGCTGTCGGGCACGATCACGCACGCGGCCGGCAATGCGAACGTGATCTTTCTCGACGACAACGCCGCGGGCACGATCGCGTTCTCGGGTCCGAACAGCGTGCTGAACGGCGGCACGTCGACCGCCGTCCTCCTCACCGACAACACCGGCGCTACCGTCAACTTCAGCGGCGGCGGGCTGGATATCGATGCGACCAGCGGCGCGGGCTTCGTCGCGACCGGCGGCGGCACGGTCACCGTCACGGGCACTGCCAACTCCATCGTCACGACCACCGGCACGGCGCTCAACGTTGCCAATACGACCATCGGCGCGAGCGGGATCACGTTCCGGAGCATCTCCGCGACCGGCGCCGTCAATGGCATTGTCCTGAACAACACGGGTGCGACGGCGGGTCTGACGGTGATAGGCAACGCCGGGATTTGCGCATCGGCCGGAACGTGCACCGGCGGTGCGATTCAGAACACGACGGGCGACGGTCTCGCACTCACAAGCACCCGCACGGTTTCACTTACCCGACTTTTCGTCGGCACCGCCGCCAATCACGGCATCAACGCCAATACGGTCAACGGCCTGACACTGAGCAACTCTTTCGTGCAGGATAACGGCAACGGCGACAACGAGCACGGTCTCAATCTGGTCAACGCGGCAGGGACGGTGACCATCGATGCAACGACTTTCAGCGGGGCCTCCGAGGATCTGATCCATCTCGAAAACAACAATACGAACGTCACGTTCACCGTCACCAACAACAGCCAGTTCACGTATCCGTCCGTCGTTGGAGCTTTTGCGAACAGCGCGATGCTGCTCCTTCCTGGTGGCACCGCGTCGATTACGGCAGCGATCCAGAATTCGACCTTTACCAATGTCAGGAATGCCGCGGCGCAGATCGGTGCGAATCTGCTGAACTCCAACGGCACCCAGAACTTCACGTTCTCGAACAACACGCTCAACGTCACGCTCGCCGGTCGTGCCAGCGGCGTCGTCGTGAGTGGCCAGGAACTGACGACCACCAACCTCACGATTGCGAACAACACGTTCAGCGGCGCCGGCGGCAATGGCGTGATCAGTATCGACACGAACGACGGTTCCAGGGTGAACGGAACTGTTTCTGGTAACCAGATCACCAACCCGCCGGGAATCGGCATGTTCGTCGCAGTCGACGAGGCGGCAACGAACGACATCGTGTTCGACAACAACACTATTACGAACTCGGGGGGCGACGGCATTCAAGCCGTCAATTTCGGCGGCGTCGGCGTCTCCACCATGCAACTCGCCGTTACGAACAATATCGTGAACGGCCACAGCGCAAACACGGCAGTCAACTTCGTTGGTGGCATTTCGTTCACTGGGTTCGAAGACACGTCATGCCTCGTATTGCGAGGAAACACCGTCACGGGCACTCCGGCCAGCCCGACACAGTGCGGTGGCGCGCCGTGTGTCGACTACTACCTCGAGGAAGTCGGAGGAACGATGACCCTCGAGGAGGTACCAAACACCGCCGCCACGACCGCGAATGCTGCCTATGTCAACTCGATCAACGATCCCGGGCCCGTGACTATCTTTGGCGTGATCGACCTGACGAACGGTGCCACCTGCAACGTGGCGTTGATGGCGGACGGAGGTGAACGGCCCGCTTGCAATACGGCATCCGTCGTCGATCCAGACGATTTGACGAGGTTAGTCGTCGCTGCCGCCAGGCTGTACGGGAAGGCTGCAGGAGCAAGCGACCGGGCCGTCGCCACCGATACGATGGCGTCGCTCGGCCTGCGACTGACGGATCTTGCCGCAGGTCAACTCGGCCGCGTGGCAGGAGGCCATGTCTCCCTCGATCGTGACGCCGCAGGCTGGGGCTGGTTCGTCGATCCGACGCCCGATCAAGACGAGGAATTCGAACCGGCGTCGCCGGAGACCGGCGAGCGTCGTGCGAAAGCGGGAGGTCCCGCCGACGGTAAAATCGATCTTCTCACGGTGCTAATGCACGAGATGGGTCACGCACGGGGGGAGATCGACGTGGATTCGGTCGCGCATCCGGGCGAACTGATGGCGGCGAGGCTCAAGGTCGGCGTCCGGCGCAGGCCGCCGCCGGTGGAGGGAAGGAGGAAAGATGGCGGAACCATTTTTGAGTGAAATCAGAATCATGTCGTTTGTATTCGCGCCGAAGGGTTGGGCGCTGTGCAACGGGCAGCTTCTGCCGATCAATCAGAATCAGGCGTTGTTTTCCTTGCTGGGCACCACGTTCGGGGGCGATGGGCGAGTCAATTTCGCGTTGCCCGACCTTCGCGCGCGCACTCCGATTCACGTCGGCAGCGGTCATACTCTGGGTGAACAGGGAGGTGAGTCGGCACATACGCTGTCCATTGCCGAGTTGCCAGAGCACACGCACGTGGTCAACGGATCGTCCGCCCTGGCGGATGCTGCCGTCCCTGGAGGTAATCTCCTCGGGGCCGTGGATAACGCTTCGTTCGGGAATGCGTATTCGGGACCTTCGAACTTGGTCGCGTTCTCCCCGCAGGCCGTCGGTAACACTGGTGGCAGTCAGGCTCACCTCAACATGCAGCCATTCCTCACCCTGAGCTTCTGCATCGCGCTGCAAGGCATTTTCCCGTCACCGAACTAGAAGGAGAAGTGCGCGATGGCTCAACCTTATGTCGGTGAGATCCGGATGTTCGCCGGGAACTTCGCGCCCGCAGGCTGGATGTTTTGTGAGGGACAACTGCTCCCGATCTCCGAAAACGAAACGCTGTTCCAGCTTATCGGCACGACCTACGGGGGTGATGGAGAGTCGACCTTCGCGCTGCCCGACCTCAGAGGACGTCTCCCCGTCCATCAAGGAAGCGGTTTCATTCTCGCAGAGACTGGAGGAGCAGAGGAGGTGACCCTTACGGTTCCACAGATCCCGGCGCACAGCCACCCGTGGCTGGCGTCAGAAGCGGCAGCGACTTCAGTGACGCCGCTGGGCAACGTGCCAGCCGAGGCCAGCAAGAGATTCTACGTAGTACCCAGTAGTGTTTCAGCAATGGCGACACAATGCGTGGGGCCCACGGGCGGAAGCCAGCCGCACACGAACTTTCAGCCGTACCTTTGCGTGGATTTCATCATCTCGTTGTTCGGGATCTTCCCGTCCCCGACTTAGAGAGTGGCGGAGTGCGGAGCGACAGACACGTGCAATAGTCAAGGGAGCGAGAGATGGCCGATCCGTTTGTGGCTGAAATCCGAATCTTTCCGTTCAACTTCGCGCCCCAGGGCTGGGCCTGGTGCGACGGCCAGCTGCTGCCGCTGTCGCAGAACACGGCGCTCTTCTCGCTGCTGGGCACGACATACGGCGGCGATGGCAAGAGCAACTTTGCATTGCCGGATCTGCAAGGCCGCGCACCGATGCACCCTGGGCAGGGACCCGGGCTCTCGTTGCACGACCTCGGAGAGACCGGTGGCAGTGAAACCGTGACGTTGCTCGAAAGCGAGATACCGTCACACGCGCACGTCCTCAATGGGCAGGGCTCCAACTCCAATCTCAACGACCCCCAAGGCGCCGTCCTGGCGCGCCCATTTGGAGGCGGCAACCTCTACAAGACTCCTGCGGGTGCCCCATTGGTGGCGATGGCCGGTGAATCACTTGCCCCAGCAGGCGGCGATCAGCCGCACAACAACCTGCAGCCGTACCTGACGTTCTACTTTGCGATCGCGCTGCAGGGGGTGTTCCCGCCGCGAGGGACATGAGGCATCCGACCCTGGTGGGCCGGCCGCTGACGCTCCTGCCGGCCACCGCCGACGACGAGCCGTTCCTGGAGAAGGTCTACGCCGGCACGCGGGCCGCGGAGCTCGCGTCCGTGCCCTGGACCGAGGAGGACAAGGCCGCGTTCCTGCGGATGCAGTTCGCGGCCCAGGCCCAGCACTACCGCGAGCACTATCCGAACACGAGCTTCGACGTGATCGTGCTCGACGACCAACCCGTCGGGCGGCTCTACGTCGCCCGCTGGACCGACGAGATCCGCATCGTCGACATCGCGCTGCTGCCGGAGTTCTGCAATGGCGGCCTCGGGACGACGGTGCTGCGGACGCTTCAGGCAGAAGCCTCGGCCGCCGGCAAGCCGCTTCGCATCCACGTCGAGCGCTTCAACCCCGCGCTGCGGCTCTACGAACGCCTCGGCTTCCGTCTCGTCGAAGACCGCGGCGTCTATCTGTTCCTGGAGTGGAAGGGCTGACGCTCGGGGCTCGGGGCTCGGAAAAGCTCACTGATCTTAGTCACGCGACTCGGATCGGAATGCCAGTCCGAGCGCCCCGCGCCCAACGCCGAGCACAACACGGCTCACCAGATTCTGCGCACGTCGAAATCGTCGAACACGCGGTCGTCGCTGATGATGGCCACGTCCTCGAGCTGCGCCTGTGCATCAGCATCCGAGCGAAGGGATCGCGGTGCTCGCCATCCAGCGCGCCGGCATGCGAGCCGGCCCCGTCCGTCGGGCAGTTCGCGGCCCAGGGCCCGTACTACCGCGAGCACTACCGACACCAGCTTCGACGTCATCCTCCTCGACGCCGAAGCCGTCGGACGGCTCTACGTCGCCCGCTGGACCGGCGAGCTCCGCAACGTCGACATCGCGCTGCTGCCGGAGGTCTGCAACGGCGGGATGGGCACGACGCTGCTGCGGGAGCTTCAGGCCGAAGCCGCGGCCGCCGGCAAGCCGCTCCGCATCCACGTCGAGCGCTTCAATCCCGCGCTGCGGCTCTACGAGCGACTGGGATTCCGGCTGATCGAAGACCGCGGAGTCTATCTGTTCCTGGAGTGGAAGGGCTGACGCTCGGGGCTCGGGGCTCGGGGCTCGGGGTCGGGGCTCGGAGAAGCTTACTGATCTCAGTCGCTGGATCGTCCACGTATTTTCGTGTTACACTGATTCTAGTGGACTCAAAGCAGAACATCACCCTGAGCGTGTCCCGGACACTGCTCAGGCGGGTCAAGCGCGTCGCCGCCGACCGCGAGACCTCCGTGTCGGCGCTCATGGCTGAGGCCCTGGCCCGACTGGCAGACGAGGACCGTCGGTATTCCGCCGCCCGCAAGCGCGCCAGGGCCGCGTTGGCGGCGCCTCGCTCGCTCGGCACCGAGGGTCGCCGGGCGTGGTCGCGCGACGAACTGCATGAGCGCTGAGCCGCCGCGCGAGTTCGTCGACGCCAACATTCTCGTGTACGCCTTCGACGCATCCGCTGGATCGAAGCAGGAGGCGGCACGCCGGCTACTCGAGGGTCTGTGGGACAGCCGCGGCGGATGTCTCAGTATCCAGGTGCTTCAGGAGTTCTTCGTCACGGTCACAAAGAAGGTCGCCAAGCCCCTGCCGGTCGAAGACGCGACCTTCCGCGTTCGTGAATTCGCTGCCTGGAGAGTCTTCTCGCCGACCGCTGATGACATCCTGTCCGCCATTGGTCTGCACGCTCAGGCGAACATCGGCTTCTGGGACGCCATGATCGTGCTGGCCGCATCGGAGTCGGGATGCGACGTCCTCTGGACGGAGGACCTGAACGACGGTCAAGTGCTGAGAGGCGTTCGGGTACGCAATCCTTTCACGGATGCACACGAGTAGTCTGGCATCCGCCGCCGCCCGCAGGTGTCAGACCAGCGCGCCAGACCGAAATCCTTTGAGCCCCGGCTAAGCGAAAATCGCCTGGTACTGCATCCCGCCGTCGCGGGGACCGATCGGGACCAGAAACACATCCAGGGGGTCCAGCGCCTCGTGCGCGACACGGTAGATGCGCTGCGGCCACACCGGGGCGGCCGGACCGAGGAAGACAATCGAGAACGGCTGCCGTCCGCCGCGTGCCGACGCGCCGAGCGGCGTCGCCTCAATCAGCGTTACGTCGATCGTGTTGCCCTCGCCCGCCGAGATCTGGAAGCGATCTCCGATTCGAGGCGCAAGTGTTTCGAGCGTCAGTGACTCGAGCATGCGGGGTCAGTCCATCCCTTCGATGTCGATGGGCGCATCTTACCAAGTCCGCGCGCGCTCACCCCGGCGGCAGGCGCTTGCGCTCCTCGGCCAGCGCTTCCAGTTCGGCGACCGCCTCGAAGTCTTTCGGCCTGCCGGCTGCGCGCTTCACGCGAATCAGCGCGTCGAGTCCGAGACACCGGCAGCTCACGCCAAACAGATCGAGCATGTCCGAGTGCGGAAGGAGATCTTCATACCGACCGCCGCCCGGCACCTCCCCCAGGAGATCCAGCTCTCCAAGGTCGGTGATGAGTGTAAAGTTCAGACCCGACTGGAGGGTGGCGACGTCCAATCGGAACGGCAATCCGGGAGGTGCGCCGCGCAGGTAGGGCCGCAGGGGCGCGAGCGTCTTCTCGAGCCGTTCGAGGTTGGCCCGCGACCGTGCATACACGACATCGACGTCGCGGGTCGTTCGAATCGCCCCGTGCGCGTTGGCGGCGAGCCCGCCGACGAGGATGTACTCGACGCCGCCGGCCGCCAGCGCCTGCAGGAGCCGCTCGAAGTCGGTCACGGCGACGGTTTCTTTCCCGCGTGCTGCAGGCGTTCCGTAAAGCGCGTGAGCTCGACGAGGCGTCGCAGGCGCTGACTGGGAGTCAGCTTCAGCGCCTCCCGCAGTAGCCCGCGATCGACGTCTTTCTTGTACAGCTCGATGATCTCGTCGATTGACGACCGAATCGGCGTCCGATCGTGCTCGGCACCCATACGACTATTCTACGTCTTCGCGGATCCGGGGCCAGATCTTGTCGTTCAACATCTCCTGACGCACACAGGCCTGGGTCAGGTCATGTGGCGTGACGGTTAGGCAGCTCAGTCGCAGAGTGGCGCCTGGATCTCGGGCGCTGTCGCGTTTCCCACGATGCGATCGGACGGCCGGCGGAGGCGCGCAGGTCGTCAGTGATGTCGCTCAAGTCCTTCAGCCGGCCCGTCGCCTGCTTGTTCCGCACGAAGGAAGCGCGATCGATGAAATCGACCTCGAGCTCGCCGAACGGCCGCCGGATCCGATCGCGCCAGGCCTGGTCGAAGGTCAGGCCCGTCAGCCGAAGTCCGCCTCCGCGATCTCGGCGAGCGGCGCGCCGAACGCGGCCAGCGCCTGGGGTCAGATCGTGTATTTCAACATTGCCGACGCAACACGCATGGGTCAGGCCATGTGGCTTGACGTTGACGCACCTCAATCGCAGAGTGGCGACGAGATCTCGGGCGCTATCGCCGTTCCCACGAGGGGCTCGGACGGCCGGGCGCTCGGTGACCGGCAATTGCTAGAGGCGACTCACGCTGTGGAGTGGCGAGCCAGGATTGACGATCCTGAACTGGTCAATCAGAGTGGTTCACATGAAGACCATCGCCGCCGCCGAGTTCAAGGCCAAGTGCCTCGCGCTCATCGATCGCGTGCACGACGAGGGTGAATCCATCACCATCACGAAGCGCGGCCGGCCGGTTGCGCGGCTGGTCCCCGCCGGCCCCGCTGACGATGACGAGCGGCCGTGGCTGCGCGTGCGGGGCACGCTGCAGAAGTACGACGACCCGTTCGCCCCTGCGGTCGACGAGCGCGACATCGACGCCCTCTCCTGATGGCCGTGCCGCTCCTGGACACGCACGCCTGGATCTGGTGGATCGAAGGCGACCGCCGGCTGCCGCGCCGCGTCCGCGACACCCTGGACCGGCTGCCCCGCGATGAGCGCCCGTACCTCTCGGCCATCAGTCTCTGGGAGGTCGCGATGCTCGTAGAGCGGGGCCGGGTGGCCTTCAGCGTCTCCCTCCCGGAGTGGTTGGATGCGGCCGCGCACGCCCGGTCGGTGCGCCTCGTGCCGATCTCGCCGGCGATCGTGGCGCAGACGGCGGCCCTCCCAACCGCCTTCCATCGGGATCCCGCGGACCGCCTCATCGTCGCGAGCTGTCGCGTGCTCGGTCTCCCCCTGCTCACGCGTGATTCCCGCATTCTCCGATCGCGGCTGGTCAGCCGCTGGACCGGCCAGCCCTGAGCCGGGCACCCTCGGGGTCAGATCTTGTATTTCAACATTTCCTGACGCACGACAAGCATGGGGCAGGTCTTATGGCTTGACGTTTTGCGCAACTCAATCGCAGAGTGGCGACGAGATCTCGGGCGCCGTCGCGTTTCACGCGATGATATCGGACGGCCGTCCGGGCGCTCGGTGACGGGTGATCGCTATTCGACTCACGCTGGCGTAGTGGAGGGACAGGTGTCTTGCGATCTCTGACACCCGGTAGTGAAAACGGTCGCGAGCCTCCCGGATACGGAGGTTGCGCGTGGGCTTGTCACGGACCTCCGCAAACAATTCGTCGAGCGTCGGGCGGCCAATCGTTCGATCGCGCCGCAACACGTCGGTTGGGTGCGCCTGCTCGATCGCGTCCCGATGCGCAGCCGCAAACGCCTCGCTGCCGACGAGGGGGACATCGCTGCGGAGCGCGGCTGTCACCTCGGATTCCGGCACGCCGGCGGCGATGAACGCCCGATAGTCACGCCACGCCGGCGGCGAGGGCGTCCCCAGGAGTAGGCTCGTCGTCAGGAGTGCGGGGCGAGGCGCGAGACCGGCCGTCGCGGCATAGCTGCTCCAGGCCCAATCCTCAGCCTTCTCGACGAGGCCCGCCCTGACCGGGTTCAGGACGACGTAGCGGCATGCCTCGAGAAAATAACCCTCCTTCTGAATGACCTGGGCCTTGAAGCGGCCCTGCAGCACGTGCCCCACCCGCGTGTGTCGTTTGTTCCACCACTGCGCGTAGACGCCGTTCAGGTATTGAATGGCCGACGAGAGGTTGGGGTCGAGCGTCCGGATGACCAGGTGATAGTGATTGGACATCAGGCAATAGGCGTGACACTCGATTCGGTGCCGCGCGACGACGGTTTCGAGAATGGTCAAGAACCGGCATCGATCGGCATCGTCGTCGTAGATCGCCATCTGGGCGTTGCCCCGCGACATGACGTGATAGAGGGCGTCCGCGGCGAGAATACGTAATGGTCGGGACACGGAGGTTCACGTTCAACCAGCGTTCCAGCCCCCTCCGCGTGACATTGCCAGGAGTTTTCGACGCGCGGTGATGTCACGGCGCAGAAACTGCCACGTCGAGACACGCAACGACGGGAAGATTCTGAGATCGGGGGTCAGATCTTGTATTTCAACATGTGCCCCTACGCCCGCGGGTTCGCGACTGACATCATCGACTCAGACCCGCGCAGGCACATGTTGAAATACAAGATCTGACCCCTACCAGACCACGCGCACGGCGCCGGAGGCGCGGATGGCCGCGTCGCGCGTCAGCAGCGGCAGCGCGAGCGTTCGGGCGGCCGCGACGATCAGCGCATCGAACGGATCGCGCGTGAAGCGGAGATCGTCGGCGAGGTAGACCTGCTCGGACGTCAGGTCGACCGGGTGATAGGCCGGGTTGCTGAAGAGATCGTCGAAGAAGTCCCGAACCGGACTCCGCAGGTTGATCCGGCTGACTCGCGCCAGCAGGCTCACCTCCCAGATCACGGCCATCGGCACATAGACGAGCGCCTGCTGACGCTCGGACGCCTCGAAGTGCGCCGCCGCCAGACGTCCCAGCGCCCTGCTCGCTGCCGCATGGAACAGCAGCGCGTGGGTGTCGGCGACGGCGGCGGGGAGATCAGCCACGACGACGACGCGAGCGCTTGACGCGCGGAACCGGCTCGTAAGACCCACGCGCCTCGGACACGCGAAGCGGCCGCGCCAGCGACGCCGCGACGAGATCCCGGACCGCACGATCCGCGTGCTCGAGCCGCAGGTCGTCCGCGGCGAGATCGATGGTGCCGACGACGCTCCGCGCGGCGGCAGGTGCCCCGAGCCGTCCCGCACGCGCCGCCGTAATCAGGTCGTCCACCGCGGCGCTGAGATTGCCGTGGCCGTATCCGCGGCCCCTCAGCCAGAGGAGGTTGGCCTCGTCGAGGGTGAGCGAGACGGCTTTCTTTGGCATAATGGTATTATATCATATGTAAGAAATATGATCGGCGCTCGCCGCTTGGCTCTTGGCTCTGGACGCTACGCTCCGGACGTCAGCATCCTCGGCGCCGAGCCCGAGCCCCGAGCCCCCGAGCCCGAGCCCAGTCCCGAACGCCGAGCGCCGAGCGCCGGACAGTTAAAATGAGTGATTGTGCCCAAATCGAGCCTTCGTGTCTGGCCCGGAACGCCCTACCCGCTCGGCGCCACCTGGGACGGGGTCGGGGTCAACTTCGCCATCTTCTCGGAGCACGCGACCCGCGTCGAGCTGTGCCTGTTTGATTCGGCCGACGCCGAAGTCGAGTCGCTGACGATTTCGCTGCCCGAACAGACCGACATGGTCTGGCACGGGTATCTGCCCGACATCCATCCCGGGCAGTTGTACGGCTATCGCGTGCACGGTCCGTACGCGCCCCGGGCGGGACAACGCTTCAACCCGCACAAGCTCGTGATGGATCCCTATGCGAAGGTCGTCGGACGCGCCACGCACTGGCACGAGGCGCTCTTCGGCTTTCGCGTCGGATCGCAGGACGACACGATCCCCGACGATCGCGACAGCGCTCCGTACGCGCCGCTCGGCGCCGTCGTCGACAGCGCGTTCACGTGGGGTGACGACCGGCCGCTCCGCATTCCCTGGCACGAGACGCTGATCTACGAGCTGCACGTGAAGGGCTTCACGCAGCTCCATCCGCACGTCCCCGAAGCGCTGCGCGGGACGTATCTCGGGCTCGCGTCGGAGCCGGCCATCCGTCACCTGACGTCGCTGGGCGTGACGGCGGTGGAGCTGATGCCGGTGCACCATCACGCGGACGAATGGCATCTCGTGCAGCGAGGTCTCGACAACTACTGGGGCTACAACACGCTGTCGTACTTCGCGCCCGACGTCCGCTTCGCGGTGGCGTCGTCGCCGCTCGAGGCGGTGCGCGAATTCAAGATGATGGTCCGCGCGCTGCACGCCGCCGGACTCGAAGTGATCCTCGACGTCGTCTACAACCACACCGCCGAAGGCAATCATCTCGGACCCACGCTGTCGCTGCGCGGCATCGACAACAGTTCGTACTACAGGCTCGAGCCGCACGACCTGAGTCGCTATCAGGACTTCACGGGCACCGGCAACACGCTGAACATGCGAAGTCCGCGCGTGCTCCAGCTCATCATGGACAGCCTGCGGTACTGGGTACTCGAGATGCACGTGGACGGGTTCCGCTTCGATTTGGCGAGCGCACTGGCTCGTGAGTTGCATGCTGTGGACAAGTTGGGCGCGTTCTTCGACATCATTCATCAGGATCCCGTGCTTTCTCAGGTGAAGCTCATTGCTGAGCCGTGGGATCTCGGCGAGGGCGGTTACCAGGTAGGAAATTTTCCGACGAAGTGGACGGAGTGGAACGGGAAGTACCGTGACGCGGTCCGTCGATTCTGGCGCGGCGACAAGGGCACGGTGTCGGAGATCGCGACGAGGCTGTCGGGCAGCAGCGATCTGTACGAGCAGAGCGGACGACGGCCGTACGCGAGCATCAACTTCGTGACGGCGCACGACGGCTTCACGCTCGCGGATCTCGTGAGCTACAACGAGAAGCACAACGAGGCCAACGGCGAGAACAACCAGGATGGAGAGCACCACAATCTGAGCTGGAACAGCGGCGTCGAGGGACCGACCGACGATCGGCGCATTCTCGATCTGCGCGACCGCCAGCGTCGCAACCTGATGACGGCGCTGATGACGTCGGTGGGCGTGCCGATGCTGAGCGGAGGCGACGAGTTGGGTCGCACCCAGGGCGGCAACAACAACGCGTACTGTCAGGACAACGAGATCAGCTGGACGAATTGGGATCTGACGCCCGCCAACAGGGACTTCCTGGCGTTCACGCGCCGCGTCATCCAGATCTGGAAGGAGCACCCGGTGCTTCGCCGCCGCAAGTTCTTTCAGGGACGACAGATTCGCGGCGAGCAGGTGATCGATATCGCGTGGCTCGATCCGTCGGGGCGTGAGATGACGGACGAGACGTGGAACTCGCCCGACGTGCGATGCCTCGGCGTGCGGCTGAATGGCGACGCGATCAACGATCTCGACGAGCGCGGCGAGCGCATCGTGGGCGACACGATCGTGCTGCTGTTGCACGGCGGCACGGAACCGATCCAGTTCGTGCTCCCGGCCGCGGCACCCGTCGAGCGATGGGAAACGCTCGTCGACACGGCCGATCCGTGGCAGCCCCCGCGCCGGCTGCGGGCGGGCGATCGGTACGAGCTGCAGGGTCACACGATGGCGGTCCTGCGGCTCAGCCGCCGACGAAGCGACGCGCCGCGCGACGCGGACTGGGGGCCGATGGGGGTACTCTGAGCGATTTCGAATGCTGAATGATGAATGCGGAATCTGAAATGCTGAATGATGAGACGCCGAGCTGCCGATCGCCGAGCCGCCGAACGGCTTCGGGCGCCGGACGGCCCTTTGGTACAAAGACGCCGTCATCTATCAGGCCCACGTTCGTGCCTTTTTCGACAGCACGAATGACGGCGTCGGCGACTTCCGCGGCCTGACCGACAAGCTCGAGTACATCGAAAGCCTTGGCGTCGACGCGGTCTGGCTGCTGCCCTTCTATCCATCGCCGCTGCGAGACGATGGGTACGACATCGCCGACTACGAGAACGTGCATCCCAGCTACGGGACGCTCGAGGATTTCGATCGCTTCGTGCGCCGAGGCGCACCGGCGCGGGATCCGCGTCATCACCGAGCTCGTCATCAACCACACGTCGGATCAGCACCCCTGGTTTCAGGCGGCGCGGCGCGCGGCGCCCGGATCGCGCGCGCGGGACTTCTACGTCTGGAGCGACACCAACCAGAAATATCAGGGGGTGCCGATCATCTTCACCGACGGCGAATCGTCCAACTGGGAATGGGACGACGTCGCCGGCCAGTTCTACTGGCATCGATTCTTCCGTCATCAGCCGGACTTGAACTTCGACAACCCCGACGTCCTCGAGGCGGTCGTCCGCGTGATGCGATTCTGGCTGGATCGCGGCGTGGACGGCATGCGGCTCGACGCGGTGCCGTATCTCATCGAGCGCGAGGGCACGATCGGCGCCAACCTCGAGGAGACGCACGCGGTGCTGCGCCATCTCCGTCGCGAACTGGACGCCGGGCATCGCGACCGCATGCTTCTGGCGGAGGCGAACCAGTGGCCTCCCGACGTCCGGCCCTATTTCGGCGACGGCGACGAGTGCCACATGGCGTTTCACTTCCCGCTCATGCCGCGCATGTTCATGGCGCTGCTGCAGGAGGACCGTCATCCGATCGTCGAGATCCTGCGGCAGACGCCGGATATCCCCGAGACGTGCCAGTGGGGGCTGTTCCTGCGCAATCACGACGAGCTGACGCTCGAGATGGTCACCGACGAAGAGCGCGACTACATGTATCAGACCTACGCCGCCGATCCGCAGATGCGGATCCACGGCGGCATCCGACGCCGCCTGGCGCCGCTGATGGAGAACAGCCGCCGGCGCGTCGAGCTGATGAACAGCCTGCTCTTCTCGTTGCCCGGAACGCCCGTGATCTATTACGGCGACGAGATCGGGATGGGCGACAACATCTATCTCGGCGACCGCAACGCCGTGCGGACGCCGATGCAGTGGACCGGCGATCGCAACGCCGGCTTCTCGCGGGCCGACGTCGCCCGTCTGTATGCGCCGCTCATCGCCGATCCGGTGTACGGCTTCCAGGCCATCAACGTGGAATCGCAGGAGCGGGTCCCCTACTCGCTGCTGAACTGGATGAAGCGGATGATCGCGCTGCGGAAACAGCATCGCGTGTTCGGACGCGGCACGATCGAGGTCCTGCCGGCCCAGAACCGAAAGGTCTTCGCCTTCGTGCGGACCTACCAGGACGAAACCGTGCTGTGCGTCGCCAACCTGTCGAGGAGCGTCCAGCCCGTGGAGATCGATCTCACGCGCTTCCGTGGGATGGTCCCGCTGGAGATGCTCGGGCAGACCGAGTTTCCGCGGATCGGCGATCAACCCTACTTCCTGACGCTCGGCGCGTACGCGTTCTACTGGTTCCGTGTGCAACAGGCGGCGCCAGCCATCACCGAGCGCGTGGCGCGCGAAACGGCCGCCAGCGCCGCCGAGGCGCCGGCCCTGATGGTCGGCACGGTCTGGGAAACCCTGCTGGACGGGTATGCGCGCACGCTCATCGAGCGCGAGCTGCTCATTCCGTTCCTCACACGCCAGCGCTGGTTCACGGCGAGCACGTCGCGGAAGCCGCGCTCCGCGCGCTTCGTCGACCGCGCGGTGCTGCGTCATCGGCCGCAGCCGCTCTTCCTGACGATCGTCGAAGTCGAATTCGAAACCGGGCCGCCGGAACAGTTCTTCCTGCCGCTCACCGTGTGTGCGTCGTCGGACGCCCGAGCCATCGAGGAGCGATCGCCGCACGCGGTCCTCGCCAGCGTGACCGGCGCGCGGAAAGGTCTGCTCTTCGACGCCTGGCTCGATGACTACTTCGCCCAGACGCTGCTCGAGGTGATGGAAAAGGAGGATCGGATTCAGACCGGCCGCGGCGCGATCAGGGCGTGGCAGGCGCGCGCGTTCGGCCCGCTCCGCAGCGCGCTCGGCGAGGCCGTACAGCTGACGCGTCCGTCGCCCGACCAGATCAACACGTCGATCGTCTACGGCGACCGCCTCATTCTGAAGCTGTTTCGCCGGATTCAACCCGGAATCAATCCTGACAGGGAAATCGGGCGCCATCTCTCCGAGAACGTGATGTTCACGCGCGTGCCGGCGGTCGCCGGGGCGATCGAATACGACCGGCCGGGCGAATCCGGCGCGACGATCGGCATAATGCGCCAGCTGGTCGAAAGCCAGGTGGACGGATGGACGCACGCGACCGACTGGCTGGACCGTTTTTACGATCAGGTCCGCAGCACGGTGCCCCCGGAAACGCCCGCGCTTTCCACGTTCACCGAGCTGGCCAACGCCGCGGCGTCGAAGCCGATATTCGACGCGCTGAGCGGGTACCTCGAAACGGCGGCCGGTCTCGGCAAACGCACGGCCGAACTACATCTCGCGCTGGCGGGCGACTCGTCGGATCCGGCCTTTGCGCCGCAGCCGTTTGGCGGAGACGACCTCGCAACCGCCAGCGACCGTGCGCTCGGCGATGCACAGAAGATGCTCCAGTCGCTCGAGACGTACCGCGCCAGCGGCGATTCGCGCGTTCCCGAGGACGTCGCCGCGCGGGTTCGCGCGCTGCTGGCCGGACAGGACGCCCTCCTCGACAGCCTTCGCTCGGTCCACGATCTCAGGCCAGGCGGCAAGAAGATCCGCATCCATGGAGACTTCCGGCTCGGCCAGATCCGCATCGCCGAGGGAGATTTCTATGTCGTGAACTTCGAGGGTGACGTGTCGCTGCCGCTGGCCGAACGGCGCGAGAAGCAGTCGCCCTTCAAGGATCTCGCGGGCATGCTGCGCTCGTTCAGCTACGCGGCGAACGCGGCGCTCTTCGCGCACACGACGACGAGGCCCGCCGAATTCGCGCAGCTCGAACCCTGGGCGCGGCTCTGGCAGATGTGGGCCAGCGCCGCGTTCCTTCGCAGCTACATGGCGACGGCCGAGGGCGGCGCCTTCCTGCCGGCCAAACCCGCGGATCGTGATGCGCTCCTCCGCTTTTTCATGCTCGATCGCGCCGTCGACGAGCTCAGCGGCGAGCTCACCAACCGCCCGGAGTGGGTCAGGATTCCGCTCGTCGGGATTCTCGATTTGATGCAGGGCCCGGCGCCGCAGGTGGAGGCCGCGACAAGGCTCACCCTCGAGCCATGAAGTTGCCGCGCCGAAGCTTCAGCGAAGGCGGGGGCGAATTCGGAGCCGTGCCTGTTCCCGGCGGCGTGCGCTTCCGCTTCCTCGGAGCCCGAGGCCGCGAGTATCGACTTGTCATCGATGGCGCTCCATCTGCCGGTGCGCACGTGATGCCGGCGACAGACGATGGCGTGTTCGAGGTGACGGTTCAGGGAGTCTCCGCAGGTCAGCGATACAGCTATCGGATCGACGGATCGCATCCTCTTCCAGACCCCGCGTCCAGATTTCAGCCGGAGGGTGTGCACGGTCGATCCGAAGTCATCGATCCTTCGCGCTACCGGTGGCACGATGCCGCCTGGCGTCCGGCGTCTCGCGACCTGGTGATCTACGAGCTGCACGTCGGGACATTCACGCCGGAAGGCACGTTCGCGGGGGTCACGAGCCGCCTGGACTATCTGCGCGACCTGGGCATCACTGCGATCGAGCTGATGCCGGTCGCCGATTTCGCCGGCGGCAGGAACTGGGGCTATGACGGCGTTTCGCTGTACGCGCCATCCCGCGCCTATGGCAATCCCGACGATCTGCGGGCGCTCGTCGACGCGGCCCACGGGCTCGGCCTCGGCCGTTCTCCTCGACGTCGTCTACAACCATCTGGGCCCGGAAGGCGCGTACCTGCCGCAGTTCTATCCCGACTACCTGAACGCCAGGCACCAGACGCCGTGGGGAGCCGCCGTGAATCTCGACGGCGAGGGTTCGGACCCGGTCCGCCGCTTCATCATCGACAACGCGCTGCACTGGATTCGTGAGTATCACATCGATGGTCTGCGCCTCGACTCGACGCATGCGCTCGTCGACGAGAGCCCGCGCCACTTCATGCGGGAGTTCGCAGACACGGTCAGGAGCGGCGCAAGCCGACCCGTTCTGCTCTTTGCCGAGGACTACAGGAACCTGAGCGAAGTCGTCACGAGAGACGACGACTCCGCCTGGGGATTCGACGGCGTCTGGGCCGACGACTTCCATCACGCGATCCGGCGGATAGTCGCCGGCGACCGCCACGGTTACTACGCGGACTTCACGGGAACTTCGAGCGAGCTGGCCAGGACGATCCGCCAGGGATGGCTCTACACAGGCGAGCACTCCGTTCACCATCGCTGCCCGCGTGGAACGGATCCCTCGGCGATCCCGATGAACCGCTTCGTCGCCTGTCTTCAGAACCACGATCAGATCGGGAACAGGGCCGTCGGCGATCGGCTGCACCACGCGATAGACGAACCGACCTGGCGGGCGTTGAGCGTCGTGCTGCTGACGACGCCCATGACTCCGCTGGTGTTCATGGGACAGGAATGGGCGGCGTCGACGCCATTCCAATACTTCACGGATCTCGAGCCGTGGCTCGGGCGCCAGGTGACGCAGGGCAGGCGGCAGGAGTTCAAGGACTTTCCGGAATTCGCCGACGCGGCGGCGCGTGAAGCGATTCCGGACCCGCAATCGGCCGCCACGTTCGAGAGCAGTCGGTTGTGCTGGAACGAGCTCGACGCACCGCGTCACGCGCGCGTGCTCGAGCTGTATCGCGGGCTGCTTCGTCTGAGGCGCGGCAACCCGGCGCTCGGCGCCAGCGATGCGCTGGCCGGCGACGCGTTCGCACCAGATGACGAGTCGATCGCAATCGTCCGCCATGGATCGGGCGGTGAGAAGTCGGCTCATCGCCGCGCGCCTGCGCGGCGCTGGGACGATGGACCTCGATCGCGGGGTGTCACTGAGCGAGGGCCGATCCTGGTCCGTGGTCATGACGACTGAAGACCCGGCGTTTGCCGCAGAGCCCTGCCCCCCGCTGATCGATGTCCGTTCTCGCGGGACGATTCAGGTTCGCGAGACCTGGGGCGGTCATACTGAGGTCCGGCTAAAGCCCGAACACTACAGACATGCCGAATCGGCCGCACTACGTACCCGTCAGCACGTATCGCCTTCAGCTGCACGCCGGGTTTAATTTCGATGCGGCGCGCGACGCCGCCTGCTATCTCGCGAAGCTCGGCGCCGGCGCGTGCTACACCTCGCCATATTTCACCGCAGTCCCGGGCAGCCAGCATGGGTACGACGTCTGCGATCACAACGAGATCAACCCCGAGCTCGGCGGCGCCGAGGGCTATTCGACGTTCACAGCCAGACTGACCGAGCTCGGCCTCGGACACATCGTCGACTTCGTGCCGAACCACATGGGCATCGGCACCAACGCGAATGCGTGGTGGAAGGACGTGCTGGAGAACGGTCCGGGCTCACCGGCCGCGCGGTTCTTCGACATCGACTGGACGCCGGTGAAGGCGAGCTTCAGGCGAAGCTGCTGCTGCCGATTCTCGGCGATCAGTACGGGCGCGTGCTGGAGCGCGGCGAGCTGCAGCTCGTCTTCCGCGACGGCCTTCTGCTGCTCACCTACGGCACGAGCGAGATGCCGATCAACCCGAAGCTCGCGCCGCTCGTCTACAGGCGCGCGGTCGAGCCGCTGACGGCGATCCTCGGCGCGGAGAATCCGCAGCTCCACGAGTTCCTGAGCATCCTCGCGTCGCTCGAGAACCTGCCGTCCGGAGGCGCGCAGGACGCCGCGAAGGTCGCCGAGCGTCAGCGTGAAAAAGAGGTCGCGCGATCGCGGCTCGCGCGTCTGGTGTCCGAGTGCCCGCCGATTGCCGATCAACTGGCGGCTGCCGTGCAGAGCGTCAACGGCGTCCCCGGCAAGCCCGAAAGCTTCGACGCGCTGCACGAGCTGCTCGAAGCGCAGGCGTACCTGCTCTCGTACTGGCGAACCGCGTCGCACGAGATCAACTATCGACGTTTCTTCGACGTGAACACGCTCGCGGGCCTCCGCGTCGAGGATCCGGACGTGTTCGCAGCGACCCACCAGCTTCTGGGACGTCTCCTGCAGCGACGGGTTCGGTGCAGGCCGTGCGCGTCGACCACGCGGACGGGCTCTTCGATCCGGCGCGCTACTTCGAGATGCTCCAGGCGCGAGCGCGGGACGAGTCCCGCGCGCCGACTCTACGTCGTCGCCGAGAAGATCCTGCCGGCGGCGAACGACTCCCGTCCCAGTGGGCCGTCTCACGGCACGACCGGCTACAACTACCTCAACGATCTCAACGGCCTCTTCGTCGACCCGGCCGAAGCGCGGCGCATGCGCCGAATCTACGCTGAAGCTCACCGGCCGCACGGAGCCGTTCGACGATGTGCTGTACGCGAGCAAGCGGCTGATCATGACGACCGCGATGGCGAGCGAGCTGAACGTGCTCGCGCATGTGCTCGAACGGATCGCCGAGGGCAACCGGCGGTCGCGCGATTTCACGCTCGACAGCCTGCGCGACGCGATCGTCGAGGTCGTCGCCTGCTTCCCGGTCTACCGCACCTACGTGGACGAAGCCGGCTGGACGCCCGACGACCGCGCGGTGGTCGAGCCGGCGATCCGGCGCGCGCGCCGGCGCAACCCCGCGATGGAATCGTCGCTCTTCGATTTCTTCCGCGAGGTCATGCTGCCGCGGAACCCCGAGGAGCCGGGCCAGAACCGGCGCGACGATCGCCGGGAGGGCTATCCGCCGGCGGACGCGGTCGAGGCCGCCGAGCGCCTCCGCTTTGCGATGAAGCTCCAGCAGTACACGGGGCCGGTCCAGGCGAAGGGGCTCGAGGACACGGCGTTCTATCGCTACAACGTGCTGCTCTCGCTGAACGAAGTCGGCGGCGACCCGGCGCGGTTCGGCCGGTCGGTACGGGATTTCCACGAGGCCAACGCCGCGCGGCTGCGGGACTGGCCGTTCGAGATGCTCGCCACCGCGACGCACGACACGAAGCTGGGCGAGGACGTCCGCGCGCGGCATCGAACGTGCTCTCGGAGATCCCCGACGAGTGGGCGCGCGAGGTCGGGCCGCTGGATGCGCCTCAACCGGCCGCACCGGACGATCGTCGACGGCGAGCCCGCGCCGGATCGGAACGACGAGTACCGCTTCTACCAGGCGCTCGTGGGCATCTGGCCGCCGCTCGACGCCGCTCACCCTGCGCCGGCCGAGCTGATCGAGCGGCTCCAGGCGTACATGATCAAGGCGGTGAAGGAGGCCAAGCTCCATACGAGCTGGCTGACGCCGAACCAGGCGTACGAGGACGCGTCCGCGCGATTCGTCGAGCGCGCGCTGGGCGGCGCCGGCGCCGCGAAGTTCCTCCCGCGTCTTCCTGCCGTTCCAGCGGCGGATCGCGCCGGCGGGCGTGGTCAACTCGCTCGCGCAGGTCGTGCTGAAGATCGGCTCGCCGGGCGTGCCGGATTTCTACCAGGGCACCGAGCTCTGGGATCTGAGTCTCGTCGATCCCGACAACCGCCGGCCGGTGGACTTCGATCTGCGGAGCAACCTGCTCGCGCAGATGGAACACATCTTGTCGCTCGCCGGCGCGGAGCGCGCCGCTGCGGTTGCGACACTGGTGGACGAGCTGGCGCACCGGGCACGTGAAGCTTCTCGTGACCGCGGTGGACTGCGCCTGCGGCGTCAGCTGGCCGGAGCTGTTCCTCGCGGGCGAGTTACGTGCCCCTGACCACAGAAGTCAGCGTCGGCGGGGAGCGTCGTCGCGTTTGCGCGGATCCTCGACGAACAGGCCGTGATCTTCGTCGCCCCGCGTCTGCTGCGCGAGGCTCTCCACCGAGGCTCAACCGCTGCCGCTCGGCGGCGATGCCTGGAAGACCTCGCGCGTCATGCTGCCGCCCGAACTCGCCGGCCGCGTGTTCCGCCACGTCTTCACCGGCGCGGAGATCCAGCCGACGTCAGCCGGCGAGCAGTCCTGGATCTTTGCCGGCCAGGTCTTCGAAACGGTGCCGGTCGGAATACTGAGGTGCTGACGGTGCTGAGGGTGCTAGCCCAGCACCTTCAGGTCACGCTTCTAGCACCTTCAGCACCTTCAGCACCCTGAGCACCTTCCGCGCGTTCTTAGCGCGGCCTCTTGTCGCCAGTCTGCTGCGTCTCGCGGTTCAGCTCGACGATGTCGACGCTTTCGACGAGGTGCCGAGCAGGTGGCGGGCGAAGTAGTCGCCGCGCAGCCAGTTGACGTAGCCGGAGCGCGTCGCCGAACGCGTGGCGCACGCCGGGCAGGATGAACATGTCGAACCGCTTGTTCGCCTTGATCAGCGCGTCCGCCAGCCGGTACGTGTTCGCCGGGTGCACGTTGTTGTCGATGTCGCCCGTGATCAGCATCAGGTGGCCCTTCAGGTTCTTGGCGAGCTCCGAGTTCTTCTCGATGTCGTACTCGAAGGTGACCTTGCCGTCCTTCTCGACCTCCTTGATGCCGTGGTGCTTCTCGCTCCAGGAGTTGTTGTAGATGTTGTTCTCGTGGTTGCCGGACTCCGACCACGCCACCTTGAAGAAATCCGGGTAGACGAGCATCGCCGCGGCCGACATGAAGCCGCCGCCCGAGTGCCCCCAGATGCCGACGCGGTTGATGTCGATGAACGAGTGGCGCGCGGCGAGCTGCTCGATCGCCGTCTTCTTGTCGGCCAGCCCGTAGTCGCGCAGGTTGCCGTAGCCGTAGTTGTGGTACCACTTCGACCGCGTGCGGGTGGCCGCCGCGGTTGCCCACCTCGATGACGATGAAGCCGAACTGCGCGAGCGAGATGTTGTTGCTGCGCGGATTGAACGTCTTGGTCACGCTCTCGGTCTGCGGACCCGGGATAGACGTACGCGATGATCGGATACTTCTTGTTCGGGTCGAAGTCGAACGGCTTGTACATCACGCCGTAGAGGTCCGTGATGCCGTCGTCGGCCTTCACCGTGAACGGCTCGGGAACTTGAAGCCCATTTCGCATCAGCGCGCTGAGGTCCGGCGTCTCCAGCTTCGTCACCATCGTGCCCAGCGTGTCGTAGAGCACCGACTCGGGCGCGCCGTTGACGCGTGACGAGTTGTCGACGAAGTACCGCGTTCGAGTCGGACATCGAGACCGAGTGCGACGCGTCGCCGGGATTGAGCAGCTTCAGGCCCGTGCCGTCGAGGCCGACGCGATAGAGGTGCGTGTAGTACGGATCCTCACCTTTTTCGCGGCCGGCCGCCGCGATGTAGAGCCACGCGCAGCTTCTCGTCGACGCTCTCGAGCGACGTCGTCACGAACTCACCTTCGGTGATCCGGTTCTTCAGCGTGCCGGTGTTCGCGTCGTACAGGTAGAAGTGCCCCCAGCCGTCGCGCTCGGACCAGAAGAGCAGCTCCTGCTCCGTTGTTGACGAGGCGCAGCGGCTTCGTCTCGATGTAGGTGTTGAGCCGCTCCTCGACGAGCGGCTTGACCTCGCCGGTCGCCGTGTCGGCGACGCAGACGTCGAGCCGGTGCATGTCGCGGCTCAGCCGCGTGAAGTACAGCTTGTCGGCGGCGTCGCTCAGCCACTCGGCCGGCCTGGCGGGCGGCTGCTGGCGCGGCTGCGCCACCGCCGCCGCCACCGACCGCCGCCCGCGCCGCCGCGCTGCGGCTTCGTGGCGACGTCGACCGTCTGGTCCTTGAAGCGATCGGCCTTGAGCTTGACCCGGCTCTTCGGCCGACGTCGAACACGCACATCTCCGACTGCGGGATGTTCTCCTCGCCGGGCATCGCGTAGCGGTAGGTCTCGAGCGTCGGCCGCGGGTTGGCCAGCGCGTTGATGACCCAGAGGTCCTTCACCTTGCGCGAATCGCGGCGGATCAGCGAGAACTTGCTCGAGTCGCGCGACCAGACGACGTTGCGCCGCGGGCACGCGCGCGTTCTTCTGGTCACCCTCTTCGCGCTGCTCCTGCTGCTGCTCGTCCTGTCCTGCTGCTGTTGTTGCTGCTGCTGGTCGTCCATGTTCGCGCTGGCCGCCGCCGGCGCGCGCGAAGCTGTAGTGCTCCTCGCCGTCGGTCGTCAGCTGGGTCTCGACGATGGTCGTGTCGTTCGGCGTTCTTCTGCGCCTTCGCGTAGTTGGCGGCGTCCATCATGTAGAGGTTGTGGTTGCGCGCGAAGAGGACGGTCTTGTCGTCGGGCGAGATCGACGCCCACCGCGTCGGACGCGGGTCTTCCTTGTAGTCCTCGATCGAGCGTCACCTGCGCCGTCGCCATGTCGTATTCGAAGTGCAGCGTCTTGTTGCGCGGTGCGGCGCCGGCGGGTCCGCCGCGGCCACCGCGGCCGCCCTGCCCGCCCTGCTGCTGTGCCTGGTCGGATCCTGGTCCTGGTTCTCGATGTCCGACTGATCGGGATCCTTCGCGCCGCCGCCCCTGGCCGCCTGCGTCGTCGTGATCATGCTTCGGCTTCGTCGTCACGATGTCGGCGTCGCGCGGCACCTGGACCTCGAACTCGAATGCCGAGTCGTTCTTGATGAACTGGACGCTGCGTGAACGGCAGGTGCTGCGCGTCGTACGGGATGCGCGTGATCGACGTCAGCGCCGCCGCCATCTTCGCGTGATCGAAGAGCGGCGCCTTGGTCTTCTTCAGCGGATCGACGATGTAGAAGCGGCGGCCGTCGCGCGTCTGGTAGCGTACCAGAAGCGATCGCTCGTCTCGCAGCCAGCGCGGCGTGACGCTGGTGTCGAAGACGAGCTTCGACACCTTCTGGGAGGTCCACTGCGGACGCGAGTTCGTAGTTCGGCGTGATGGCAGCGGGCGCCGGTCGCTGCGCCGTTCTGCGCCACGAGCGCAGGCGACGGACATGAAAACGAGCGCGAACGGCTGGCACACAGAAAGATCGCGCGCGGCGCGCGTGGCAGCGGCACGAGTCAGCATAACCACTCCTCCTCGGGAGCTTTACAAGACAACAGGGTTGGCGAGAAAGCTAACAGGATTATCCAGTCGTCGCAAGTCGCAGGCTAGGTCCGGCTTGACAGCCGGACCGGCTACACGATATTTGCGCAGATCGCACCCGGCCACGTGACTGGAGCAGCGGCTTCCACAGGTCGCCGACCTCGGCGATCCGCTCGCGGACGTTGTCGATGCGGAAGTCCTCGATCCGGACGCCTTTTTCGATTTCCCTCCAGGTCACGGGCGTCGAAACCGGCGCGAGCGGGCGCGGCCGGACGGAATAGATCGAGGCGAGCGTCCGCCCCCAGGCGTTCTGGTTGTAGTCGACCAGCACCCGCCCGCGCGGACGCTTCGCGACGCGGTATTCGGCCGTCATCAGCTTCGGATTGCGCGACGGCAAGCTCGACGGCCAGCGCCTTGGCGAACGTCCAGACGTCCTTCTGGACGGGCCCGCGCACGATGGGCACGTAGACGTGCAGCCCGCGCGAGCCCGTCGTCTTGACGACGGACGGCATCTTCAGCGCGTCGAGGGCCTCGTGGACGATGCAGTCCGCTTTCGAGGACCATCGTCCCACGTCGCGCCCTCGCCCGGATCCAGATCGAAGTGCACGTAATCCGGCCGATTCACTTCGTCGCAGCGCGCGTACCACTGGTTCAGGTCGATGCAGCCGAGGTTGATCACCCACAGCAGCGACGGCAGATCGTCGATCACCGGGAAAGTCGATGACGTTGCCCGAGCCGTGATCGATTCGGCAGGTGCGAATCCAGGCGGGCCGCGGCTCGGGCGCGCGCTTCATGAAGAAGAAGTCGCCCGCCGCGCCGTGCGGATACCGCTTCATCACCATCGCCCGATCGCGGATGTGCGGCAGCAGGAACGGCGCGACGTCGGCGTAGTACTGGATCAGGTCGCCCTTGGTGATCGTCGGTTCGGGTCCAGAACAGCTTGTCGAGATTGGTGAGACGGACCTCGCGACCCTCGACCTTCAGCGTCGCGTTGCCGGCGGGCGGGACGATCACATCCGGACCCGGGTCCGCGGATCGAGCTTCGGCGGTCGCGGCCCGTGGCGGACCGCGCCGGCTACGGGAATGTAGCGCAGCTCTTCACGCGCGGCCGCCGCATCGCAGCAGCAGGCCGCCCCGGCTCATGTCGCCGCGGCCCACGAAGTCGGCCGGGAACACCAGCCGCTCGCCGAAGATGTGCTGCAGCACATCGACGTACTTGGGCGACGCGATGCTGCCCAGCAGCACGACCTCGCAGTCGGGTCCGATGTCGTCGGCAATTGCGCGGGCACTCGTCTCGAGCGGCCGCCGGTACTTCGGGTTGTCCGCCGCGACGTCCACACGCGCGAACGCGCGGAGCGCGTCGAGCGTCACGCGGGTATCAACGGCGCGCAGCCCCGCAGTGGGCGTGATGACGAACGAGCCGGCGCCGCTGACCGCCGACGTGGGATCCGGCGGGCTGGCAAACGCGCCCGCATAGGCGAGCTTGCCGCGGAAATAGAGGCCGCTCAGAAAGCTGAACACCTCGCCAATCGGCGCGCCGCCCCGGGCGCGCAGACGGACCGCAAGCTCGAACGTCGCGCGCTCCGACATGACGATCTGCGCGCGCCTGCCCCCGCAATGTGCGGACGAGAGGAGGAAGATTCGTTGGGGGCTCAAGACGCTCACAATCACCGCTCTCGGTAGAACGTGATCAGATCCGTGCTCTTCGGCGGCGCGGCGCCGAGCTGGCGCAGCAGCGTCGTGACCTGTCCGCGGTGATAGCTCGCGTGGTTGACGACGTGCTGGAGCATCTGCCAGAAGACCGACGTGCTCGCGTTGCCGTTGAAGAGCGTGTAATCGTAGCGCCGAGTGATGCCCTCTTCGCCGAGCCCGTCGACGAACGTACGGACCTTCTGCTCGTGCTCCATCCAGGCGGTGCGAATGGCGGCCACGTTCTGGAACGTGTCGAACGATTGAAACGACGTCGGAGACACGCCTTGCCAGCGCGAGTACCAGACCCACTCCGCTCCGTAGGTGTGCGCCAGCGTATCGCGGACGGACCTGAAGCTGTTGCCGAGATCGCGCGTGAACTGCTCGGACGTGAGCTGTTCGACGGATTCGAGCATCCGATCGCGCGCCCAGTAGTGGAAGTCGAGCAGCGTCTGCAGATCCTGAAGCGTCACTGAAAAACCCTCCCGGCCCATGATACCGCGCGGCTCGATGACGAAAACGGACGTGCCCTATCCCACTGATAACACGCCCGAAACAACAGGACGCTAGGCTGTACTCACCGCGCAGCGCGGAAAGGGAGGCCGATATGCGCAGTTCCATCGGGCTCGACGGAGAGGGTCGATTCGGCGTGTTCAGGCGGGGCATGGGTCTGCTGCTCGTGCTCGCGTTTCTGGCGATCGGTGCGGCCAGCTCCACGTCCTGCGTAAAAACGGGCCACGTGGGCGTCGTCACGCTCTTCGGCCGGGTGACGGGCCGGACCATGGGCGAAGGCATCCATCTGGTGAACCCGCTCTCGCGCGTCCACGAAATGGACGTCAAGACGCGCGAGATCAAGGAACGCGCGGCCGTTCCCTCGATGGAAGGCCTGATCATGGGTGTCGAGGCGTCGGTGCTGTATCACATCCAGCCCGACCGCGCCGCGGAAGTGCTGCGGACGATCGGCCAGGACTACGCCGAGGTCCTGCTGATTCCGAACTTCCGCTCGGCGATGCGCGGCGTGACGGCGTCCAACACCGCCAGCTCGCTCTACTCGGATGCGCGCGAGTCCATCGCACGGCAGATCCAGGAACATCTGCAGGCCCAGGTGCAGCCTCGCGGGATCGTGATCGAGACGGTGTTGCTCCGAGACCTGCAGCTCCCAGAGACGCTGAAGCATGCGATCGAGGCCAAGCAGCAGGCGCAGCAGGAGGCGCAGCGCATGGAATACGTCCTCCAGCGCGAGAAGCAGGAATCAGAGCGCAAGCGCGTCGAGGCGCAGGGCATCAAGGACTTTCAGAACATCGTCTCCGAGGGCATCAGCGACAAGCTGCTCGAGTGGAAGGGCATCGAGGCGACGATCGAGCTGGCGCGCAGTTCCAACGCAAAGGTGGTCGTCGTCGGCAACACGAAGACCGGACTCCCGCTCATCTTCGCCGGCGACAAGTAGGCCACGTCGTGTTCGCGACGGCTGCGATGCCGGAGCCAGGCGGTCGTCTCGGGCCTCCCGCTTCGCCCTTCGACAAGCTCAGGGCGCCCCGAGCTTGTCGAGTGGGCGCGCCGTGCTGCACGATCGATCAACGCCGCCGGCGCACGTCGGCCGACTCGAGACTCCCGCTTCGCCCTTCGGCAAGCTCAGGGCGCCCCGAGCCTGTCGAGCGGGCGCGACACGGAAAAATGCCCTCTCCGCGCGCATGCTGACGGGGGCGGCGTCGGCCGCCTCCGCGAACGCTACGGCGCGCCTCGCCGCAGCTCGCGTTCTTCGCGTTTGCGAGCGTAGGCGGGCTCGGGTGACCCGTGCGCTGGTAAAGCATCGGTTGGGCACCGGGGTGGCGCGGGCGCTGGAGGCGAAACAGCGCCGACGCCGATCGGCGGCGCTGCGAGGCCATTTTACGGGCTGCGGTGATCGTGTCGCTCAGAGGTCGCTCGATCCAGCCGACGTGCGCCGACGGCATGAACGTGGAGGTCTGGTTGACGCGCGCTGCGCGACGACGCATTCATGCCGCCGGGGCGGGCCAGTCGGATCGGGCCGACCTCTGAGCGACGTGATCACGGTCAGGCCATAAAACAGGGCGGAGCGGTTCCGTCCGTCGGCGGCGCGGATTCGCCACGATCAGTCGGGCTTCCCGGCAGCCCAACCGATGCTTTACCGGCGCACGGATCGCCCCAGCCGCCGACGCGACCGTCAGACGGCCTGGCCGCGGCCCCCGCCGTCCTCCGCGCCAAATGCACTTGATTTGTCCGCAGTGGGAGCCGAGGCATTACCGCAGCCCGACCCGGCGGCGCCACTCGGCGTGAAACGAGTCGGGCTGCACCTGAAACGCGAGCAGCGCGTCGTCCACGGTTCGGCCTTCGCCGACGGACCGCAGGAACGCGCCGATGTTCGGCCCGAGCTTCGCGCACAGGATCTCGGCGGCCACGGCGCTTTCGGCGTAGGCGACGAGCGCGCGCTGCTCGTCGAGCCCGCCAAAGCCATTGGCGAGACTCTCGAGCGGGACAATCGTTCCCGCGTTGCGGATGGCGGCGTCTACCCAGGATTGGTCGCTCGATTCGAGGCGCGTGGCCAGTCCTTCGTTGAGCCAGACGGGAATCCGACGCGGAGCGGCGCTGGCGACGATCGCATGCACCAGCTCGTGCGTGACCACGCGATCGAGATCCTGCGCCTCGAGCGCGCCGCCGACGGCAATGCGGATTCGCCCGTCATAGCCGCCCGCGGCCCATGCTGGCGACCGCGTGATGTCCTGGAACTCGCGGTTGGTGTAGAGAATGACCGTGAGCGTTTCGGTGGGATAGCTGTTCAACGCCCGTCCGACGCGGCGATATCCGTTTTCGAGCACGCGCGCGACCCGATCGCCGATGCCGGGCACAACCCCGCCCTCGTACAGGATCCGGAAGTGCTGCGCGTTCCGTTCGACGTAAGAGCTGTGCACCGAGGACTCGCGCTTCCAGCGCGTGAGCAACTCGGAGAGCCGGCCGTCACGCGGATTGATCGCCAGCGCTTTCTCGACCGATCGGATCGCCAGATCGCTGTCTCCCCTGTCATACGCGACCTGTCCGAGCAGGCCGAAGGCCTCGGCGAACTGCGGATCGAGCTCGACGGCTTTCTTGAGCGAGGACAGCGCGGCGCCCGTCTGACCGAGCGCGTAAGCGGCGGTCGCCGCTCCGAAGTGCAGAACGGGATCGCGGGGCTGCTTCTTCAGTTCCTGGCGGAAGAGCGCGGCAGCCGTGTCCGGATCCTTCTCCAGCGCCTTCCAGGCCTCTGGCGCGGGAAGATTCCGCGGGACGGACGTCCGGAGACTCCTGGCTGCGAACACGGCCGAAAAGGTCGCAACGAATGCCAGGAGCAGGATGCCCAGCATTCCCTTGGTCCCGCGCGGGATGGCCATGGCAGTCGCGGGCGCAAAGCACGTACCCGGGAGACGGGCCCGGAGCAGGCCCATTTTCTCGAGAGTCGGGCTGGAGTGGTTACAGTTTGGGCGTCTGGCGAAGAATTCGTGAGTGGACGAGCGACGAGGTCCGGCTGAAGCCGGACACTACAATGACCAGCGCATCAGAACCGCGCCGACGGTAAAGCCCGCACCCACCGAGGCGAGGAGCACGAGATCTCCGTTCTTCACGCGGCCGTCGGCGACGGCATCGGCGAGCGCCAGCGGGATCGTCGCGGCGGTGGTGTTCCCGAAGCGCTCGAGGTTGATGACGACCTTCGACTCCGGCAACCCGAGCCTGTCCGCGGCCGCCTGGATGATCCGGCGGTTCGCCTGGTGCGAGACGAACAGATCGAGCTCGGACGGACCGACGCCGTGCTGCTGCAGGAGACGCAGGCAGATCTCTTCGGTCTTCCGGACCGCGAACTTGAAAACCGCCTGACCGTCCTGCTTGACGTAATGCATCCGCTGATCCACGGTCTCGTGCGACGCGGGCAGACGGCTGCCGCCGGCCGGCATGCACAGCGCCGGGCCACCGCTTCCGTCGATTTCGTGAGCGAAGCCGATGATCGATGGTCCGGAATCGCGCGCCGGCGAGAGCACGACCGCCCCCGCACCGTCGCCGAAAAGCACGCAGGTCGCCCGATCCTTGTAATCGATGATGCTGGACATGACGTCGGCGCCAACCACGAGCGCGTGGTCGTGCGCGCCGCTCGCTACCATCTGCATGCCGACCGTCAGCGCGTAGGTGAATCCGGAACAGGCGGCGCCGAGATCGAATCCCCACGCGTTGGTCGCGCCGATCTTGTGCTGCAGCACGCACGCCGTGCTCGGAAAGATCGTATCCGGCGTCGTCGTGCCCACCACGATGAAGCCGATGTCGGTTGGCTCGACGCCGGCCTGCTTCATCGCGCCGAGCGCCGCTTCCTTTGCCAGGTCGGAGGTCGCGATTCCTGGCTCGACGATGTGGCGCTCGCGGATGCCGGTGCGCTGGAGAATCCACTCGTCCGTGGTCTCGACGAGTTTTTCCAGATCCGCATTGGTCAGGAGCTTCGGCGGCACGTAGGTGGAAAGGCCCGAGATCGCGACCGGCCGCAACGTTCTCCCGGTCTGTACGGGCGACGCGACGGCGACGCTGCCGGTTGCAGGTGTCTTTACCACAGGCGGTCCCTCCCGGGCGCAGTCAATCCGAAGTACTCGTAAGCGCGAGGCGTGGCGACGCGGCCCCGCGGTGTTCGGTCCAGAAACCCTATCTGGATGAGGAACGGCTCGTAAATCTCCTCGATCGCATCCCGCTCTTCGCTGAGCGCCGCGGCCAGGCTGCCGACGCCGACCGGGCCGCCGCCGAACTTGTCGATGACCGTCCTGAGCAGACGTCGATCGATTTCGTCGAACCCATGATCGTCCACCTCGAGCAGCTTGAGCCCGCTCCTGGCGACGTCGCCGGTGATCTTGCCATCCGCACGGACCTGCGCGTAGTCGCGGACACGCCGCAGCAGCCGGTTCGCGACGCGTGGCGTTCCGCGCGAGCGGCGCGCGAGCTCGTCTGCCGCGTCGTCCTCCAGCGGCACGTCGAGGATTCTCGCCGACCGCCGGACGATCTCCCGGATGTCCGTGTCGCTGTAGTAGTCCAGGCGATGCACGATGCCGAAGCGCGCGCGCAGCGGCGACGTCAGCAATCCCGTGCGCGTGGTGGCGCCGACGAGCGTAAACCGCTGCAGCGGAACCTTCACCGACCGGGCGCCGGGCCCCTGGCCGATGACGATGTCCAGCTCGTAGTCCTCCATCGCCGGATACAGGATTTCCTCGATGATCGGCGACATCCTGTGGATCTCGTCGATGAAGAGAACCTCGCGGTCCTGTAGGTTGGTCAGAATCGCCGCGAGATCGCCAGGCTTCTCGATCACCGGACCGGCGGTGGCGCGGATCGGCACCTCCAGCTCGTGCGCGATCACGTGGGCGAGCGTCGTCTTGCCGAGACCCGGCGGGCCGTAGACCAGCACGTGGTCCAGCGCTTCCCGGCGCTTCTTTGCCGCCTCGATCGAAACCTGGAGGTTCTCGCGGACGCGCGGCTGGCCGATGTACTCCGCAAGCGTCCGCGGGCGCAGTCCGGCCTCGTAGGGCGCGTCCTCATCGACGCGGACGGCGGTCACGAGACGATCGTCACCCATGGTCTGCGGAGGTTACCCCTTCATCATCGATTTCAGAACATCCCTCAGGGCGTCCTGGAACGAAACATCGGGTGGTGCCTTGAGCACCTTATCGATCGCTTTCTCGGCCGATACGCGCTGGTAGCCGAGGTTCAGCAGCGCCGACAGCAAATCGGTGCGCAGCTGATCGGCGGGCGACGCCGCGTCCTGAGCCTGGCCGACGGTCTCGAGGGCGGGCGGCAGGCGATCCTTCATCTCCAGGCCGATCCGCTCGGCGGTCTTCTTGCCGACCCCCGGGATCGCCGTCAGCCGCGCCACGTCCTGACGGCGAATTGCCCGGACGAGTTCGGCCGGCTCGATGCCGGACAGCACGGCCAGCGCCAGTTTCGGGCCGATGCCGTTGATCGCGATGAGCCGTTCGAAGAGATCCTGCTCCAGACGCGTGCCGAACCCGTAAAGCGCGATGACCTCTTCGCGCACGTGCGTGTGAATCTTGAGCGCCACGTTCGTGCCGGGCTCACCCAGCCCGTAGAAGGTCGAGAGCGGCACCTGCACGTCGTAGCCTACGCCCGCCACGTCCACGATCACGCGGCTCGGCGCTTTCTCAATCAAGGTTCCCCGCAACAGCGCAATCACAGTATCACTGGTCCCTTTATCCCTTCCCTTGTCCCTTTTCCCTTTGCCCTTTGCCATTTTCCATTTTCCCTTCCGCAGGCCGGTAGTCCCGCCAGGACTTCGGCGTCGCCCGCGATGGCACGCGCCGCAGCTCGGCCGCCAGCGGCCCGCTGCTGTTCTGGAGGTGACAGACCGCCACGGCGAGGGCGTCGGCGACGTCGTGCGGGCTCGGCGCCACGGCCAGGCCGAGCAGCAGCTTGATCATCTGCTGCACCTGCGGCTTGTCGGCGCGGCCGTACCCGACGACGGCGCGCTTGATCTCGGCCGGCGCGTACTCCACGACCGGCAGCCCCGCCTCCGATGCCGCCAGCAGCGCCACGCCGCGCGCATGCCCGAGCTTCAGGGCGCTCCGCACGTTTCGCGCGTAGAAGATGTTTTCGATCGCCACGCAGTCCGGCCGGTGATCCGCCAGCAGGCGGACCAGCCCGGCGTGGATGGTCTTCAGCTTCTCGGGAAATGTGGCGTTGGAGGGACCTGACAGCGAACCGCAGACGACAAGTCGATGACGGCGGCCGATGCGCTCGATGCAGCCGTAGCCGGTGCGAGCGGAGCCGGGATCGATCCCGAAGATCTTCACGCCAACGAGGCCTCGATCTCCTTCTCCTCGATGTCGGCGTTGGACCAGACTTTCTTGGTGTCGTCGTGCTCCTCGAGCACTTCGATCAGCTTGATCATCTGGTGAGCCGTTTTGCCCTCGAGCTTCACGTAGTTCTGCGGGAGCATCGCGATCTCGGCGGCGCCCGGCTCGATGCCCAGCGCCTTGATCGCGTCGAGCACCTGCTGGAACACGTCAGGCGACGACAGGACTTCCCAATTGTCCCCATCGTCGCGGAGATCGTCGCCGCCGGCGTCCAGGACGGCGGCCATCAGCGTCTCTTCGTCCGCCTTCGTTTTCTCGACGACGATGTAGCCCTTCTTGTCGAACATCCAGGCGACGCTGTTGGCCTCGCCGAGGTTCCCGGCGTACTTCGAGAGCAGGTGCCGGATTTCGCCAACGGTGCGGTTGCGGTTGTCGGTGAGCACCTCGACGATCCACGCCGCGCCGCCGGGCCCGTAGCCTTCGTACGTGACTTCGTCGTAGGTCACGCCGGGCAGCTCGCCCGTGCCGCGCTGAATCGCGCGCTTGATGTTGTCCGCCGGCATGTTCACCGCCTTCGCTTCGGCGATGATCGTACGCAGCCGCGGATTGGAATCGGGGTCTCCCCCGCCGTTTCGAGCCGCGACCGTCAGCTCCTTGATCACGCGGGTGAACACCTTCCCGCGCTTCGCGTCGGCAGCGCCCTTTTTATGCTTGATTGTGTGCCATTTGGAATGGCCAGACATGGCAAAACCCCCGAGATGACCGATACGGGCGACTGAGCATGCTATCACGAAATTCCGGGGAGGACCGCGTCCACGGCGAGCCGTCGCCGGGTCAATGCGACGACTGAGTCCGCGATGTCACCGAGCGCTCGCCGGTCATCGCGGATCTGCAATCGCATGACGGGAACGGCAGTCACGAGCGTCGTCAGCTGATCGAACGTGCGCGAGAGCTGACCCCGATCATCGATGTCCAGAAGAAACGTGAAAGGCACGACCGCGACAAAGCGCTGGCGGGGGCTGAGATGGCTCGCGCGCGCAGCGACGCTCAGGTGAGCGCGGCGTGCGAGCACGAACAGCGCCTTCAGCTGGCTGGGGCGAGAGCGAAACGGCACCAGACCCGCGCCCACGCGTTTCTTCGCGCTGTAGTGCGCAACGCGCTCGTGGCTCGATGCGTGACGCGGACCGAGCGTCCTGGCCATGTCACGCCACAGTCGAAGGCCCGGATACCCCGGCGCGGCGGTTGGGCCGGCGGTGCTCTCATCGAGCACGAGGCAGTCGTCCGTGATCACGGGGCACCCGCGTCTGGCAAGAGCCGCGGCAAGCGACGACTTCCCGCGACCCGTCGCGCCTGCAAATGCGATCGCGCCGACGCCCGGCACGTGGACCGCGCTCGCGTGCAGGACGAGCCGGCCCGCGCGTCCGATCGCCAGCGGGAGCACCTGATCCAGCAGCAGGTGATGCAGCGTCGACTGCGGCAGCCGAGGTCCCGGGCGGCACCAGATACGCTCGCCATCGGCCGCCACGCCGAAATCCGCGAGACCGGGAAACCGCAGGACGTAGCCGCTCGCATCACGCGCGCACGACAGCCAGGTTCGACCGCGGGCCCGCCACACATGAAAAGGTTCGAGTTCCGCAGCGGCGTCGACGGTCGGCAGCGCCAGCTCAATCCTGCACTCGACGCTGCGCCGCGTCGAGCGGCGCAGCTGGGGCAGGGGGATGTCGCTGCCGACCGTCAGGCCGTGGAGGCGATAGCGTGGCACGCGGGTGACCTACTCGCGGGAGTAGCGCGATACGACTTCGGCGACGAACATCGACGCCTGCCCGCGCGATGCAAACAGATCGCGATACTCGTCGTACACGGACTGCTCGATGTCAAGCAGCGAATGCTGACCATCGCACAGACGCAGCACTGCCATTCGAGCGTCGCCCGCACGGGTAAGCCGTGGCCGGTATCCGGGGTGCGTACGGCGGAGATCCTCCGGGCTCATCAGCATCCCGCGCAGCGTCGAGTGGCGGAAGCGCACCAGGGTGCCGGCCGCCGGCCTGACGCTGACCTCCCACGCATACAGGTCGCTCGACGGCAGGATCCGCACCGAAATCTCGATCGTCGCGCCGGCCTCGACCGGCACCGCTTCCTCGATCGGAAAGAACACCTGGCGCCTGAGTATCCGTTCGGCGGACAGCGGCGAGTTCGTCATCGTCACGTGCGGCGCAAGCCGCGCGATGAACCACCCGCCGAATCCGTGCAGCACGCCGTCGCGCGACGCGCGTGGGGTCACGGTCGCGCGGAGCGGGATCGTGGTCTCGGCGGTCAGATCGAGCGTAATCGCGCTGACCGGCGCAGACAGCAGATGCTGCTGACGCAGTCTCACGGGATATCCGGTATTGGCGGCGATCGCGGCGGCCGGCCCGCAATCGAAATCCGCCGGCCTCCCCTTCCAGAACCGAAGCCGCCCATGCATCAGCGGATGTTCGACGGGCGCCACCATCGAGATCGAGCCCGCACGGAATCATCGTGCCGCCCGGCTTTAGAAACCGCTCGCGCGCATCCTGAAAGAGATCGATGATGCCTGCCTCGAGGCCGAAGCCGCCGATCTGGTCGCAGACAACGACGTCCGCCCGTTCCGGAGGTGTGACCGTCTGCGAATGGCCCCGGAGGCCGGTGATCCGCTCCTCGAGCCCGTTGACGCGGGCAAGCTGCCGGGCGAGCCCCGCGATTCCGTCCTCTTCGATCGCGTAAACCCGGGCGGCGCCGGCTCGACACGCCAGCATTCCCAGAATGCCCGTCCCCGACGCGAGGTCGACGACGACGTCTCCGGGCTTGACGACCTCGCGGAGCGCACGCTCGTACGCCGAAATGCGATGGCGGTCGCGCAGGTAGGTTCGATGCTCGTCGATTACGCGCGACACGTCGCTGAGGATGAAGTTGTGGTGCGGAGCAGCGGGAGGAAGCGATCCGAGGCCTCCCCACCGATGACCACGCGGCCGTCGCATTCGACCCAGGCGTGAAACTGCACAGCCCCGCCCGCGCGGGTGGCCCCAATCACGAGCCGGCTCGGAAGGCGGTGCGCGGCCAGGAGCACGACCAGCGCCAGACCCCGGTCGAGGCAGCTCGCGCGACAGCACAGCATCGCCGCGGCCCGATTGACTGCGCTCGCCAGCATCGCGGCGCGCGCGTGGCCGGCCGCGACGGATCTCTCCGATCCACCGCCGGCCCACCGGACCGCCTGACCGGGCGTAATCCACAACCAGAGGTGGGCGCCAGCCAACGCCGCCGCCGCAAGGCTCACCCGCATGATGGTCACAGGCACGTCATCATCATCATCATGAAACCGCCACTATCGAACTGAGTCACGCCGCCCGTCTGGGTCAGCTTGCTGACGGTTCCATAGTCGATGAGGGCGGGCGCCACATACGGACGAGGCGGGACCGGGGGCGGTGCGCCATCGTTGTCGGGTCAGGCACGTATCATCATCGCCATCATGTTGCCGCCGGAGTCCATCGTGGTCCCCCGTCTGGGTCAGCTTGGCGACATTTCCGTAATCGACGACGCAGGCACGACGTACGCAGACGTGCAATGGTTCGCGGGCCTTGCCTTCGCGCTCATCGTCACGCCGATCGGTCAACGTGCGACTCTGGCAACCGCTGGTCCGCGCGAGAAAGATCTCCAGTCCGGCTACCGCCCAGAGCGGCCCGGTGAGGGCAATGTACGCATCGTCGCCGCGGCTGTAAAGCTGAATCATCTCATCGTACATGCGTCGGATTCGGTCACCGTCCACCCAGCCGGCGTCTTCCATCTGAAGCCCGGCAAACCGCTCGCGCCCGCCAATGGCTTCGAGCGCTTCGACATACGTCGGTGAGAACTCCGCCTTGTCGGCGCGCGCGGCAACCGACGGCGGAAGGCGATCCCGCAAGGCGCGCCGAACGATCACTTTCGTCTCGGCGCCCAGCGCGCGCTGGGAGCACGGCAGCGCCAGCCCGAACTCGGCGACGCGCCGATCGTAGAACGGATGACGCTGGTCGATTCCGGCCGCGTGCGCGGCGCGATCTTCGACCTCGTCGCCGATCGCCTGCGCGAGGCTGGTGACGATCCGGTAGATCTCCTGCTGCTCCCGGGTCGGAAACTCCGGTGTCGGCCGGATCCGCAGCCGGTCGTCGAGGCTGACTCGGCGCTTGAATTCCTGGCGAATCCAGGCGCGGGCGAGGGGCCGCGCGCCAAACACCGGCCTCAAACGCACACGCAGGCGTTCAGACAGATACCCGCTGACAACCGAGCGGCCGAATGCGAGGACGCGGCGCTGCCGCAGAAGATCGAGCGGGTTGAAGTCACTACCGGCAAAGAACTCGTCCCCGCCAAATCCTGTCAACAGGACGCCGATGCCCGTCGCCGCCGCTCGATCCCGAAGCGGATCCAGGATGAACCCGTTGGGGTAGCCGGGCATGTCCAGGTACCGGTCGGCCAGCGACATGACCTCCTCGGGCGTGGGGGCCGTGGCCACGTGGCGCGTGGCGGGCAGGTTCCACATCCCGATGACCGCGCCGCTGTGCGGGGATTCATCGCACGACCTGCCGGGGAACACGACGGACAGCGCTTCAACCGGCGCGCGGCGGGCCGCGGCTGTCAGCAGGTGTGCGACGCCGGCGACACAGGAGGAGTCGATTCCGCCACTGAGCAGGACACCGGCCCTGGACACATGCTTCAACCGGCATTCGACCGCGGCCGTGAACAGGTCGCGAAATCGTTCCGCGTACTCGTCGGCATTCGCACACCTCACGCGCGCGTCCGGATCGAAGTCCCAGTACCGCGCGACGCGGGCACCCTGTGCGTCGACGGTCAGCGTGTGGGCCGCCGGGAGCCTCAGGACATGCCGCCAGAGCGTTTCACCCATCGTTTCGGGAACGTCAGTCAGATACTCCGCGATCATCCCCTCGTTGATCCCGGTGCGGACCGCACCGTGTCGCACGACCTGATGAGGTTCTGACCCGATGACGACCGATCGCAGACCGACGCCGTAGAACAGCGGACGCTGTCCCATGGGATCGCGTATGCAGACGAGGCGCCGCTGTCGCTCGTCCCAGATGACGACGACGAAATCACCGAGGAGATGTGCTCCTGCATCACTGCCCCACCGCCGGTACGCGGCGATCGCGAGCGCCCCCGTCGAGCGTGCGTCGGCATCAGACGCGGGATCCCGGGCGGGAAGCTCGAGCGAGGATGCAAGCTCGTCGCGGTTGTCGATGCGGCCGTCGACAATCGCGGTCATCTGCACAAGACGATCGTGATAGGGCTGACGCGAGGCCGCGTGATCCGGCGCGCCGTACGCGAGCGCGACCGGCCCCGAGCACCAGAATCGGAACGGGCCGCGGGCCCGATGCGCCGCGGCCTCTGCCGGGACGCGCAGGTCGTCCGCGCTGGCAGGACGGCCATCCAGGTGATAGCAGGCGGCAATCGCGCTCACATCGTTCCGTCTGAGACGACGAGTCGCCGGGCCTGGAGGTCCTCGATCAGCCGCGCGACGTCACGCGCGATCGTCGCGCGGTCAGCGTCGTACTCGAGCGCCACGGTCTCAACGACCTGCGACAGATCCCGGCCCTCGTCGAGGAGCTGCCACACCCGTGTGCCGACTTCGTTCAGGCCAAAGTACGTGCCCGTGGCCAGATCGAGGATGACTGCCTCGCCGTCCAGATCACGAAACACGACATCGGGACTCAGTTTGTACATTGAACCTATTTCCGTCTGGCAAGTATCACCCAAACGTCCGCCCGTTCATCCCACGGTCCGCCCTGATAATCGCCAAGCACGGCCTGAACGGCGAACCCGGCCTTCTCGAGTCTCCTGGACATCTCGGGAACTGACAGCGTTCGGAACGTCAGCGCGAACCGGTGCTGGCGGCGGAGGCGGCCGCGACGTTCGATGTATTCCTGGTCGAAGATCGTGAGCCGGCGCCGGCGGTCCTGACGAACGGATTCGACGAGCGTCACGGTGCTGCCATCGCGCCGGCGGCCGCGGAGGCTCACGCGCCGGCGGTATTCGGCCCAGCGCGGGAGGTCGGGCACGAGGTCGATCGCGAACAGCCCTCCGCGCCGCAGGACGCTCGCGACTGACGTCAGCGTCGCACGCAGATCTCGTTCGCGGGTCAGGGACTGAAGGATTCCGTACGGCGCCATGACGAGGGAGAAGCGGTGACGCGATCGGAATGGCAGGACGCGGATGTCACCGCGGACGAGCATGGCGCGGTCCGCGATCCCGGCGCGCACCAGCCGGCGCCTGGCGCGCCGCAGCATCGGCGCCGAGCGATCGATCCCGACGAACGCGGCGCCGGCCCTGACGACCGGGAGCGCGATGCGGCCGGTGCCGCACCCGAGCTCGAGCACCGGCCCTTCCTGCGCCACGGCCAGACGTTCCCAGAACTCGACGTCACGCCGCGACATCGTCTGCGCGTTCTCCCAGTCGTAGAACGCGGCGTAGTCATCCCAACCCAGGGATCCGTCGGCGCGCTTCAGGCTCGAAATTTAGGATTCCCCCCGCTGCCCGACAGTCGCAAACAACATCGTGTTCTGGATCTCGACGAACGCAGGGCCGGCGGCCGCTGCATCGCGCGCGTACTGATCGATCGCTTTGAGGTAGTCGGCGCCCAGCCGCCGCAGCGCCTCGTCCGGCGCCTTGGCGATGACCTCGCGGACCGCGGTTCGCCGGGCGTCCCAGAGCGTCGCCGGTGGCGCACCCAGGTGAGAGACCGACACGGGGAAGAGATGGACGGACACGGGCTCCACCCCCGTGGCCGCAAACATGCCGGGCACGAGCGGCCCCACCGCCACCGCCGGTGATTCGCCGCGCGCCAGCGCCAGCCCCGCAAAGAACCGGCGTCCAATCTCGAAGGCTTCCATGCCACTCGCGACGGAGCTGAACCAGTACCTCGCCGCGTTGTCGGGTTCCACGACGAGCAGGCGGCCACCGGGCCTCGTGACGCGCGCCAGTTCGGCAAGCGCGGACTGCAAATCGCGAATGTGCTGAAGCACCGCAACGCAATACGTCGAGTCGAAGACGTCGGCCGCAAACGGCAGCCGGCACGCGTCGGCCGCTGCGTAGCCCACGCGGGCGTTCATCCCGCGGGCCGCTTTGGCGGCCTCCAGCACGCGGTCGATGACGAGATCGACGCCAAACAACTGCATCTGCGACAGGCGAAGACGCGCGAGGCTCACTTCGGCGGTGCCCGTCCCACAGCCCACGTCAAGGATGCGCTTGCCGGGACGCGGCCGCAGCGTCTCTTCGAGGAAACCGGTGAACGCTTCGTTCCACCAGTGCTCGCGGAGATGCTTCAGGGTCGAAGACGTCAGGGCATCGAGATCACGGCTCATGATTGTCGTATCGGCTGTCGAAAAAGCGGACGGATTCTATCACGCGAAGTGTGATCGGCTGTCCCGTCTCAACACAGATCCAACGCATACCAGCGGGTCGTTCCGTGCAAATCCGTGGCCTGTCTGACCCGATGCCGGACTGACCCTTGCTTGCTCACGAACGGACCGGGGTTGTCCCGGCCGGAGTCATGGACTACAGTACGAAGACTTCAACATTGGTCCCGGCTGCCGCCCCCTCGGCCGGTCGCACGTACGGGCGGAGATGTCTATGAGCCGCACCGGATTCACTCGTTTCTCCGCGACGGCGCTCGTGGTGCTGTCGATGATCCCAACGGGCTCCTCGGCGGGAACGCAGCAGGCAGCCCCGGCCCCGCGGTCAACCGTGGCACCGGCCACGACCGGGCGGGTCATTGGCGTGGCCTGGAAGTCCGACAGCACCCGCTACCCGAACGCGCGAATTCGTCTGAGATACGTGACAACGGGCCGGGCCGTCGACCGCACGGACACGAATGCGGAAGGCGAGTTTCATTTCGAGGGCGTCGAGCCGGGCGCCTATGTCGTCGAGCTCGTCTCGGACACCGACCGCGTCCTGGCGCTCGGCGATCTGTTTGGCGTGACGCCGGGCAGTGTGGTGACGACCGCGGTGCGGCTGAGCTCGCGCGCCCCCTGGTTCGCGGGCTTCTTCACCAACGCGGCGGCGGCCGCCATCTCTGCCGCCTCGAGCATCGGTATCACGGCCGTCGGCTCGAACGGCCGCCCCGTGAGTCCGCAATAGGCCCGATCGGCACACATGTTCGACGTGCAGGATCTCCAGCAGGCGCAGACCGGATCGGCCCAGCCGTCCGTGACGTCGTTCCCGCCGGGCGGGCCGTCCATCAATCTCCTCGACAAGCTGACGGCCGTCCTCCGGCATCGCCGGCTCGCCGGCAGCGCGTTCGCCATCGTCGTCGGCATCATGATGCTGCAGACGTACTCGAAGGTGCCGCTCTACAAGACCGGCTCGCGCGTCCTCATCCAGGACGAACGGACGACGGCGGTCGGCAACCTGAATTCGAACGATCCGGTCTTCTGGCAGGACTCCGAGCAGTACTACAACACGCAATACAGCATCCTCCGCAGTCGCGGCCTGGCGAAGCGGGTCGTGCATCGGATGAAGCTGCAGGATCATCCACTGTTCAACGGAACGGCGGAGCTGAGTCGCGGGCCGCTCGGCGCGATCCGGAAAGCTCGCCAGAGCATCGGCGCGTCCGTCCGGCGGCTCGTGTCGCGCGGTGAAACCAGCGAGGCGGCCACCCAGAAGCCGCCGCCGGATGAGAATGCCGTCGAGAGCGGCCTGATCAGCGCGTTCCTCGCCGGCGTGGAAGTCAATCCTGAGAAATCCACCCGGCTCGTCGAGATCCTTTACACGTCGCCGGATCCCGCGTTTGCAGCCCAGGCCGCCAACGTGCTCGCCGAGGAGTACGCCCAGCAGAATCTCGACCTGCGGCTGGAGACCATCAACAAGAACCTGACGTGGCTCGGCGAGGAAGTGGCAAAGCAGGAAAAGAAGGTGACCGAGGCCGAAGAGGCGATGACGAAGTACCGTGAGCAGCAGAATGCGCTGTCGCTCGAGGATCGCCAGAACATCGTCGTCGCCCGGTTGAACACGCTGAACGACACGGCGACGCGTGCCAGGACGGCGCGCCTTCAGAAGGAAGCGACCTACAACCAGGTCAAGTCCGTGGATCCGAAGAGCGACGCCGCGGACACGTTCCCGATCATCGCCACCAACCAGGGCGTCATCGACGCCAAGACGAGCCTGACCCAGCTGGTGGCCGACAAAGCGAGACTGGAAAGCCGGTACCTTCCCGGACATCCGGAGCTCGCGAAGATCGAAGGCCAGATCGCCAACGCCCGGGCGGCGCTGATCGCGCAAAGGGCCCGCGTCATCGAATCGGCGAAGAACGAGTACGAAGCCGCCGTGCAGGAAGAGCGCAGCTACGCAGGTCAGCTCGAGGCGCAGAAGGGCGCGGCGATGGACCTCGATCGCAAGAGCGGCGCGTACCTCGTGCTCCAGCGCCAGGCCGAGACGAACCGGCAGGTCTACCAGGCGCTCCTGCAGCAGCAGAAGGAGCTGCGCGTCATCAGCAACAGCCGCACGAACAACGTCCAGGTGATGGATCGCGCCGAAGTGCCGGGCGGGCCGTTTTCGCCGAACGCGCGCCGCGACTGGTTCACGGCGATCATCGCGGGATTGCTTGTCGCCTTCGCGCTGGCGTTCGGACTCGAATACCTCGACGACACGGTCAAGACGCCGGACGACGTGGCGAAGCAGCTGGGGCTGCCGCTACTGGGTCTGGTGCCGGCGATTCGCGGTGAGCGCGTGCCGCTGCTGACCGAAACGGTGCCCCACGATTTCGGCGAGGCATTCCGCTCGCTGCGGACCTCGCTCGTGTTCACGAGCGGGGCCGACGGCCCGCGCATCGTCGCCGTCACCAGCACCCAGCCGCTCGAGGGCAAGACGACGACCGCGTGCAATCTCGCGATGGCGCTCGCGCTCGGAGGCTTGCGGGTGCTCCTCATCGACGCCGACATGCGCAGGCCCGGCCTGCACAAAGTCGTCGGAGTCGAGAACGACGCCGGTTTGTCGCACCTCCTGGTCGGGCAGGCCCGCACGCGGGAGGTCGTCCAGAACACCAGCGAGCCCAACCTGTTCGTGATCGCCGCGGGCCGCATCCCGCCGAATCCGTCCGAGCTCCTCGCGTCGGAACGGATGCAGGCGTTCATCGGCAACCTTCGGACGGGGCCGTTCGACTGGATCATCGTCGACACGCCGCCGGTGCTGGCGGTGACGGATGCCGTCCTGGTTGCGCGCCTCGTCTCGGGCGTCGTGTTCGTGATCGGGTCGGAAATGACGCGCGCGGCGCACGCGCAGCGCGCAGTCGAGACCCTGATGTCCGGCAAGCCGAAATCCATCGGCGTCGTGCTGAACCGGGTAGACTTCAACCGCAACAAGTACTACTACTCGCGCTATTACGGCTATCACTACCAGAACTACTACGGCACCAGCACCCAGGCGTCAGCCTGACGCGATCGGCGAGGCCGGCGCATTGCTGCTGCCCGTACTACTGCTGTGGCCGCTGGCCGCCTTCGGCGGGAGGTCTCCCGCCACGGCCGTTTCGTTCGCCCTCATCTGCATCGTCTGCGCGATCGCCGGTTTCCCGCGCGTGGGCGGTCCGCTGGATCGCAGTCTGATTGCGCTGCTCGCGATCGTCGCATTTCAGTTGGTGCCGCTGCCCTCTTCGGTCGTCGCGATGCTGTCGCCCCACGCGAGTGAAGTGCGCGACGTGCTCGCGATCGAGCGCGCTCCTGCGGGCGGCTTTCTACCGCTCACGCTGAGCGTCCCCGCGACATCGTGGGCAGGCTTCGTGATGGCCGGCACGATTGCGCTGTTCTGGTTTGCCCGCAACCGGTTCAGCCGCGGCTCGGTCAGGCGGACGGTCCGCGCGGTGGCCGCGCTGGGATTTGGCGTCTCGCTCCTGGCGATCGCCCAAGCCGCCACCGCAGGGCGCGAGATCTACTGGCACTTCAAGACCGATGTCGAGGGTCCGCTGCCCTTCGGACCCTTCGTCAATCGCAACCATTTCGCGACGTGGATGATCATGGCCGTCCCGCTGACGTTCGGCTACATTGCCGCTCGCGCGAACCGTCGCGCCCCTCGCGACGGCCCACGGCACACACGCGCGAAGCTCGTCGACTTGATCGATCCGCGAATGGCCTGGCTGATGGTGGCGGCGGGAACGATGCTCGTGGCGCTGCTATTGTCGCTGTCGCGATCGGGCGCCGTAGCGTGCGGCGTGTCGGGCGTGTTGACGGTCGTGCTCGCCAGACATCGGCTCGACGCCCGGCAGCGTCGCTGGCTGCTGACGGCGGCAGCCGTGGTCGCGCTGCTCGCGCTGGGATGGGCTGATATGCCGGCGCTTCAGCAGCGCTTCGCCGGCACGCGCACCGGTGTTGCCGATCGGATGGTGATCTGGCGCGACACGTGCCAGTGCTGAGGGACTTCTGGCTGACCGGGACCGGTGCGGGGACCTACCAGTCGGCGATGCTCGTCTACCAGAAGGCCGACCGCACGGTGTACTTCAACCAGGCGCACAACCACTACCTGCAGGTAGCAGTCGAGGGCGGGTTGCTGATGGTCGTCGCGCTGGCGGTCGCGCTGGTCGCGTTCGTGCGGACCGCGAGCAAACGGCTGAGGCATGACGAGGCCGGCCTTCGGTGGATAAGAATCGGCGCCGCGGCGGGCCTCGGCGCCGCAGCGCTGCAAAGCGCCTGGGAGACCGGACTCGTCATGCCGGCAAACGCCGCGCTCGCCGCGGTGCTGGCGGCGGTCCTCGTCCACGAGCGAAGCCCGAAGCCCGAAAGCGCGAGCCCTTGAAGTCAGGTCTTGCGCTTTCATGTATTGTCTTGCTGTGTCGCTCAGGCTGGGCCTCGACATGGACGGCGTACTCGCCGACTTCCGAAGCGCCTTCCGCGAAACCGCGCGGGCGTGCCTCAATCGGGGGACTGGAGAGGAAACTCCACCGCTGACGGCGCGCGAGGTGGAGCGCGTCTGGAGTCACATCGGGCAGACGCCGAACTGGTGGCTGACGCTGCGGCCGTTCGAACCGGCTGAAATCGCGAAGCTCTACACGCGGGCGCGCGCGTCACGGTGGGAAGTGTTCTTCCTGACGCGACGCCCGCCGAGCGCTGGCGATCCGGTCCAGTTCCAGACGCAGTGGTGGCTCGAGCAGCAGGGGTTCTACCTCCCCGCTGTCCTGACGGTGCCCGGATCGCGCGGCGAGCTGGCGAACTCGCTTCGTCTCGACCTGGTCGTCGACGATCAGCTCGTGAACTGCGCGGAGATCATCAGCGCTGGGCCGACGAAAGTGGTCCTGATGCTGCGGGATCCCGATCTGACGCTCGAAGCGGCCGCCACCAATCGCGGCATCGGCGTCGTCTCGAGCCTCGCCGAAACGCTGCCCGTGCTGGACCGGCTCGAGGAAGTCCTCCCCGCAAGGCGCGGGCGTCCGCTCCGGTTGATTGACTGGTTCATTCGGAAGCCCGAGAAGACGCTGCCGCTCAACCCGCGACAGGAGCGGCCGCTTCCCCAGCCCTGAGCCTCCTCACATCCACTTCCACGCGCCCGTCAGAATGCGGTGCGCGTAGAGAACCGGCAGGAGCACGCGCGTCGTGACGTGATAGCGGTCGGCCATGTACGAGGCCGAGGGAAACAGATGCTCGCGCAGGAACCGGCCTCGCTGCCGCCATCCACGCAGGTGACGGAGGTCTGAAAGCGCAACCCGAATCGTGGCCGGACGGCCATCCAGAAAAATGCGGAGCTCGGGATTGTCTGGCTGACGATCGGCGCGCAGGCGATCGAGCCCGCGAGCCGGAACGAGCGTGCCAAACCGTTCGGTTGCCTGCGACAGGCCGTCGTCGACGACGGTCGTCAGCTCTTTCCCCGCCGCCGCGTCCCCGAGCTGAGCCCATTCCAGAGAGGTCATAGACGAGGCCAGCAGGTGGATGTCGTAAAGCCACACGAGCCGATCGCTGTTGCCGTGGTGGGCGGTCCGGTGCATGCACGCGATCAGCAGCGCGAACGGTGCTGAGGGACCGAACGCATTCGGACCAAGCCTGGGGATTGGGAGGGCTCCCGCGCGCAGCTCCGCGTATGACAGTCGCTCGGCAAACGCTTTCGGATTCGCAATGCGCCAGTGCAGATCGAGCGTATGCCTGGCACCGGTCCGATCCTCGCGCCAGTACGGACGCTGGGCAAACGCGACATCTCCGGTGACGTACGGGTACGGACGGTAACCGAGCGCGCCCAGGCATCGAGAGGCGGTTTCGCGGTCGTCGCTCCCGGATCAGGAGATCGGTGTCGATCCGCGGCCGCAGCTCGGGAGACGGGTACACCGTGAACGCCAGGTGCGAACCCTTGAAGAGCAACGGCCTGTCACAACACGCCGCGAGCGCGTCGAGGACGCCGCGCAACTCGCGCTCCCGCACGATGGCCAGCGCCGCTTCTGCCGCGAGACCCGGTCGCATGAGCGCGAGCAGATCGCGATCCCATCCGGCGTCGGCCGCGCGGCCGGCCAGGAGTGGAAGCACGCCGTGTTCGCGCGCCGTCGTCAGCAGATCGGACCACTCCGCGCGGTCAGGTGTAGTGGCCGCCTGACCCCGCAGCGCCGCGACGAGCCGATCGGACGTCAACGGTTCCTGCATACGAACCAGACCTGGCTGTTCAGCCAGGGGCCCATGTACGGCATCGGAGAAAAGAGACGACGATCGAGCGCGAACCGTTGCTCGATCGACCGCTGGAGCGTCCGCCAGTTGAATCCTTTGTGGCCCGTGTAGCGCATCACGGCCTCGTCCATCTCCACGACGTATTCGTCACGCGGGATCGCCGTGTCTGCCCCCGCGAACACCATGCGCGCCATCTCGCCAAGCCGGTACCGCTCGCGGCTCGCGTACTCGCTCAGGCCCCGGAGCGCTACCAGCGCGCGGGCGCTCTGCTTGGCCACCAGTGCCGGGCCGATTTCTATCGGCACGCTGAACAGCACCAGCGCCTGTGGCGCCGCCGCGCCCGCAATGTCGTCGAGCACCCGGCTCTGGATGTCATCCGGACAGTGCTCCAGGACCTCCATGCAGACGACGACGCCAAAGTGGCCGCGGTACGCAGCGCTCGACAGGCGATCGGTGGGGGCGAAGGACAGTCCCGGCACCTGCGCGAAACGGCGCGCGCAGTCCGCAACCTGATCCTTCGCGGCATCGACACCGAGCGCTTCGGGAAACAGGTCGTGAACAATCGCGAGGAAGGTGCCGTCACCACACCCGTAGTCGAGGAGCGGACGGCCGGCGAACGGTGCCACGAGGGTGCGGGCCGTTCGAAACCGCTGGCGGTGACTCCACGCGACGAGACGGCTCGGGCTGAAGATCTGCTTCTGCGCGTAGTGGCCCGTGAGGAGCGAGTCGTCTGTCTGCACCGGGGATCCCAGTCCGTGTTGTCCGTGTTGTCCGCGGTACTAACGGTATCGTCCGTGTTGTCCGCGGTTAGCGGCTCGCGACCAGCGTCTGCACGATCTGGCGAAATGAGGCGTGCCGGAGGAGCGAGAGCGCGGCGGAGCGATGCCAGTTGAAGTCGGCCGTCTGCTTCAGCAGCGGCACGATGCCGTCGACGCGCGTCAGCTCCATCAGCCGGTCGATGGCGCGATCGCTCAGCCGTGAGGCCACGGCCCGGAACGCGAGGCCGGCGCGGATTTCAGGCCCGAGCCTGGCGCGCCATCGCCGCTCGTACTCCTTGAGGCGCGCGGCGTCGAACACCTCGCGCCGGAGGGTCTCCGTCAGCACCTCGGCGGCGATTCGGCCGGTGAGGAGCCCGTAATAGATTCCCCCGCCCGTCGTCGGCTTGACGAGGCCTGCGGCGTCACCGACGACCAGCACGCGACCGGTCCACGTGCGCGCGATCGGCGCGAGCGGCAACACCTTCAGGCGCGGGGCACCCCAGTCGTCCGCGAGGGTGCGCGGCGCGCGGAGGATTCCGGCAAACGCCTGGAATCTCGCGGCCGCTCCGCTGTCGCAGATGAGGCCGACCCTGGCAAAGGTAGCGGTGCCACGGCGGAACGGCACGACCCAGGCGAACCCGCCCGGGGCCACGTGACGCCCGAAGTGCACTTCGACGTGCTCCACAGCCGGAAAGGGCACTTCGAGCTGGGCGCTGTGGACGAGGACGCCCGGCATCCCCGAGGCCCAGCGCCCGGTTGAAGCCATAACTCGCGCCGCACGCGATGACGGCGGCACGAGCGCGAATCTCGCTCCGGGTCGTACGAATCGTCACCGACGCGGGCTGGTTCTCGAGACTCGTCACGCGGACGCCCGTGTGGATCGTCACGCCGGCGTCGAGCGCGGCGTTGGCCAGCTCGCGATCGAACACGACGCGATCGATCACCGACGCGCGCACGCGATCGGCGGCCACGACGATGTCGCTGCCGTCAGGCGCGACGAATCTGGCGGAGTGCGCCGTGGCGAGTATGGACGCGCGCGGCAGCGACAATTCGTCGAACGCGTCCAGCCCGAGCACGCCAGTGCAGTGGACGGGAGATCCGATGCGATCGTGCTCTTCGAGCACGCTCACGCGAAGACCGCCGCGGGCAAGGTCACGCGCGGCGATCAATCCGGCGGGACCGCCACCAACCACCACCACGTCGCGATCGATCGTGGTCAGTACTTGCGGCCTCTGGACTCCCATGTGCCAAGCAAGCTAATCCAAAACGAGAGCAGAATCAATCGAAGGTCCAGCCACATCGACTGTCGTCGAATATAGAGTCGGTCGTACCGGAACTTCTGACGACGAGGAACATCGCGCGGCGCGTAGATCTGCGCGATGCCGGTCAGCCCGGGCCGGACGGTGATGCGCGACGCGTAGCCGGGCACGGCGTGGATTGGCACGGCGCCGCCTCGCTCGACCTCGATTTCATCCGGCCGCAGCGCGCGTGGACCGACAAAGCTCATGTCGCCGCGAAGAATGTTCCACAGCTGGGGCAGCTCGTCCATGGCGGTCGCGCGCAGCATCCGGCCCACACGCGTGACCCTCGGATCCCCCTCTCGCGCCTGGATCGCTCCCACGCCTGCCTCGGCATCGGGACGCATCGACCGGAATTTCAACGCCCGGAAGATGCGGCCCGTCTTCCCGATTCTCGCCTGCGAGTAGAACACGGGCCCGCCATCTTCGAGCTTGATCGCGGCCGCGCACAGCAGCCAGACCGGAGACGAGAGCACGAGCCCCGAGCCGGCCAGAGCGGCATCGAACGCACGCTTCAGCACGCGTCCTTCCCGGCGATCAAAGCGCACACCGCGGCCAGGCGATCGCCCATGGCTTCCAGCGTGAAGTCCTGACGCACGCGAGCGTCGCCTGCCGCGCCCAGCCGCGCCCGAAGCGCCGGATCGTCGGCAAGACGCCGGATTGACGATCGAAGAGCGTCCACGTCGCCGGGCGGGACGATCAGCCCGGTGCGCTCGTGCTGGTTGACCCAGGGGACGCCCGTCGGCAGCGACGTGCTGATCACCGGCTTGCCGCGCGCCATCGCCTCGAGCTGGACGTACCCAAACGCTTCGGCGCGGGTCACCGACGGCAGCACGAGCATGTCGCACGCCTCGAGATGCGCGCGCATGTCGCGGTCGTCCACGCCACCGCGAAAGATGAAGCGCGCCGGTCCAGTCTGCCTGCCGGCCAGCTGCGTCCATGTCTGCCGCATGGGACCGTCACCCAGAATCACGACCGCGACATCGAGCGTCGCGGCAGCTTCGATGAGCACGTCGACGCCTTTGTACGGCACGTGACGACCGGTGAACAGAACCAGCGGACCGGCCGCCTCCCGGCGGATCTGCTCCGCACGCTCGCACACAGCGGCGTCCGGGCGCCAGGAGTCCGCGTCGATCCCGAACGGAATGACGGTGACGCGATCGCGATACGGCTGCACCGCGGTTGCGTGGGCGGCGAGCGGCGGCGACGAGACGATGAGGCGACGCGCGTCGCGATAGACGGGCCGTGCGATGGGCGCGTACAAGAGGGCGTACTGCAGCTTCGGCCGTACCACGTCACTGTGGAGCCACACACCGAGCGGAGTACGTGGCCTGACCGCCACGTACGACAGCAGCGCCCAGGGGTTGGGCTCATGGACGATCATGACGTCCGCCTCGGCGCGACGGAGGTGCCTGGCAAATGCCGGCGACACGGGCACGGACCCCGCGCTGCCCCACGTGCCGACGCGCGTGACGCGCACGCCGTCGATGGTCTCGACGACCGTGTCAGCCCCCTGGTTGAACGCCAGGACGCGGCTGTCGAGTCGATCCCGGGCGACTGAGCACAGCGACTGCACCACGCGCTCCATCCCGCCGGGAGCCGGCGGATAGAATTTCGCGACGTGGAGGACCCTCAGCACGGCTGCACGGCGGCCATGCGCGCGTAGATCGCGACGATCTCGTTCGCGTAATGCGACCAGCTGAACGCAGCGGCGCGCCGGATCCCGGCATCGCAGCGGAGGTTCCACTGCGCGGGATTCTGCGTCCGTTCATCGAGCAGCCGCGACACCGTGCGTTGCCACGCCTCGACATCCTCGACCGGACAGGTACATGGCTGCGAAGCCGCCGACCTCCCGGAGCGCGGCGATGTCGCTGGCGATGACCGGGGTCCCGCACGCGAGCGCTTCCAGTACCGGCAGACCGAATCCCTCGCGCTCTGACGGCATCAGCAGCAGCGCGCTGCGCCGGTACACGGCAGCCAGCGTCGAGCGATCGAGCGTTGGCAGCACGACGATCGACTCCGACAGGCCGAGGTCGCGCGCGAGCGCGCGCTGCGCGGCGGTGAACGGCCCGCCGACCCGAATCAACCGGACGTGACGGTGTGCGGCGCGCAGCGATTCGAAGATTCGCAGCAACACGTCGATGCGCTTCCGCGGAATCGTGCTGCCGACGTGGAGCAGGTCCACGAATTCTCCGCGCGGACCGAGCAGGCGGGCCGCGTCGAAGTCGGCGGATGCCTCGGCCTGCGGCGTGCAGCTCGGATGGGGACCGTTGGGGACGACCGACGTCCGATCGGCGGCGACGCCGGCCCTGGCGACGAGCGCGTCCCGAGTCGCCGCGGTGTCACATGCGACGTGCCCGGCGAGCTTGAGGCCGTCAAGGATGCGGCGCGTCATCGCGCGAAAAAGCGCCGACCGTGGCTCGAGTGAGGGATCGAGCACGCTGCGAAACGTGTCGAGATCGTGGCACGTCACCAGCGTCCGCGCCGCCGGCAGACGATGCACCAGCTGCGCGTAGCTGTGATCGACGATGTGGAAGAGATCGAAGCGCCCGTTCAGGTCTGCCACGACGCGCGGGTAATCCCACATGCGGTTGGTGAGTCGATCCAGACCCGACAACCACGTGAGTCGCCCGCTGCCGGGGAGCCGACCCGCCCGGCGGCGCATCACCGGTCTCACCAGCGACGGCGCCACTGACCCGGCATGCTCGCGCTGGAGGCGGTCGAAGAGCATGTCGGCGACGAGGTCCATGCTCGGCCAGCCTTCCTCGAGGTAGTCGGCGAGAATCGCGACGCGCAGCTTCGTCATCTCACAACAGTTCCTCGAAGAAGCCGAGGTGCGCGCGCGCGACGACGGGCCACGTGTACCTCTCGTTCACGCGGGCGATGCCGCGCTCCGCCAGCTCACGGCGCAGCCGCTGGTCGTCCAGCAACCGCTCGATAGCCGCCGTCCACAGCTGGCTGTCGCGCTCGTCGACGAGCACTCCGGCGTCAGCGACCACGTGCGGGATCTCGCCGCTCCGGCTGGCCGCGACCGGCACGCCGCACGCCATCCCCTCGATGAGCATCCGTCCGAACTGCTCCCGCCAGCGGCCCGTCGTTTCACTGGGAGCACACAGCAGATCCATCACGTTGAGATGCGCCGCCACCTCGTCGTGCGGGACACCGGTCAGGACACGCACGCGATCGCCGTGCGCTTTGCCGAACGTCCGCAGCGCATCCGCCATCGGACCGCCCCCAACGAAGAGGGCGCGCCACGGACGCCGGATGGCGTCCAGCGCGGACATGAGCGTCGAAAGCCCCTTCTCCGCGACGAACCGACCCAGGAATCCGACGACAGGCGTCGCGTCGTCCCATCCGAGTCGAGTCCGGATGACGTTCCGGGCGTGCGCGTCGGGCCGGAAGTGGCCGACGTCGACGCCCGGGCTGATCACTCGTGATGGTTTCGCGGCGTAGCCGGCCTTCGAGCTCTGTGCTTCGTGCGAGGTTTCGCCGAACGCGATCCACCCCGTCGCGCGGCGCATCACGCGCCGCTCGAAGTAGCTCAACGGCGGCGGATAACGCTTCACGATGTTCTGAAACGTCGCAGGGATGACCCGCGCCCCTGCCGGCGCGCGCGCGGCGATCTGCGCGCACGCCGCGACGTACGGTTCTTCCCACACGTGCACGACGTCCCACGGCTGCTCGAGCGCCGCCGACAGACCCCGGCCGTAGTACCCGCAGGTGCGGCGAACCGGCAAGCCGAACACCAAGCGGACGGACCTCACACGCTTCGTCCGGGATGCGCTCGAGCGCCACGTGGCGCAGCTCCCCGGTCAGATGCTCCGGCGCCGCGGCCGTCACCTCCCATCGTCCTCTCCCCTGCAGCGCCATCTCGTGCGCGAGTCGCCGGTTCTGTGCGACGACGTACGAATGACCGATGGTCAGAAGGCGGATCACGGTTCAGGGGTTCACGGGTTCAGGGACAACATACGGTTCGGGGTGCCGTCGCAGGCGCTGCCAGAGCTCGAGAGTCCTGGAGGATACCGGCCGGCGCTCGCGCCACACGTCGTCGAGGTTGGCCCACAGATCACGAATGACCCACAGCCATCCCCACGGATCGTGGACGGCCCAATGGCGGCGCATACGGAAATACAGAAGCAGGCGCGCGGGCAGCAACCAGATTAGTCGGTGCCACGGTTCGTTGTAGAGCGCAAGCAGGCAGTCGTTTCTCGTGACGTAGCGCAGATAACGCTGGTTGCTGCGGCCGGAGGGATCCGGTTCGTGTCGGACTCTGGCGTCCGGCAGGTAAACGGTTCGATATCCGGCATCGAGCAGCCGCAGACAGAAATCCTTTTCTTCTCCGTAGTAGACGAAGGACTCGCGATAGCCACCGAGCGTCAGAAAGATCTCACGCCGCAGCAGGTGGGCAAAGCCGATGAACGCCGGCACATAACAGTCGGCGCTGCCAAGCCCCGGCTGCATGGTTTCCGCCCACGAGTTCCCCTGACGATCGGACTGCGCAAAAGCGACGGCCGCGACGCGGCCGTCGGCCTCGAGGACCGAGAGCGCGCGCTCGACGGCCTCTCCATCGATCAACGCGGCGTCGTCGTCGAGCAGCAACACGGCTGGCGCCGCCGCTTCGCGAACCAATCGATTCCGGCCGGCAATGTAGCCGGGTGCGCTCTCGTCGCGGAGAACGCGAAACTCCATGAGCGAACCGGTGCCGGCCAGTTGCGATACGACTGGAACCTCCGATCCGTCGTCGTAGATCAGCACCTCGGGATCGAGGTGACGAACGACGTTCAGCGACAGGAAGCAGCGCTGGAGCGAGTCGCTGCGGTTTCTGGTCGTGATCCCGATCGTGAGCCGGCGCTGGCTCATGCCGCCGCGCCTTCGACGTCGCTTCGCAGCGTGGCCATCGATCTTGCCAGCGCGAAATGCGACGCGTACGTTCGTTCGCCGCGACTTGCAAGCTCGGCGCGTGCGGCGTCATCCGACAACAGCGTCAGTGCCGCCCGCTCGAAGGCCTGCATGTCCATCGCAGACGCAAGCGCCACGGCTCCTGTGTCGGCCCACACCGATTCGGTGAGCGCCCCGGCCGTCGTGAGCACGGCCCGCCCGTTGAGGAGCCCGGCCATCACGGACGTGCGGCGCGTCGTGACGCCATCAGGGTATGGCTGCAATAACAGATCGCAGGCTTGCAGATTCACGGCTACCTGCGTCGCCGGGATGCGGCCGGTCGAGTGGAGTCTTCCTTCGATCGACGGCACGGCCGACCCGAGCTCGCCCACGAACTCACCGCTGCCCGCGCCGATGCAGACGGCAACGACGTCCGATGACGACGTCAGCAGGCGCTCGAGCGCGCCGCGCAGCATCGGCGCGATGTGCGATCCGTACGTGCCGAAATGGCCGACGAGGGCGCCAGCGGATCCCGTCAGCGCCCGTCGGCGGGCGTCGACCTCGACCGGGCTGTCGCATCGGGGCACTGCGGACGGAATCGGCATCGTGACGAGCGGCTGACTTCGTGCGGGCGCGTATGGCTCCAGATACGGCCGCCAGGCGTCAGTCGAGATATAGGACCGACGTGCGGCCCTCAGCAGCATGGCCGCCATCAATCGCTGTGCGACGGCCAGCGCGTTGCGGTGAGGCCGCATTCCCTCGAAGTACAAGGTACGGCTCGTGAAAAAGCACGCGCACGTCGTCGCCGTGCCGCCGGGCTCGCGCCTGCAGCCACCGGCACCACGGGATGTTGGCCCCGCGAGATCCGAAGGCGTTCGCGACGTACTGGACGAGGACTCTGGACTTCCGCCCGTCGAGCCACGTCGTGAGCTCGCGTCGCGCCTCGGCGCCGTAGCAGTCGGGCAGGACGACGACGTCGACGCCTGCCTGAACGGACGGATCGTTCTCAGCCGGTGGAGTGAACACGGTGACGCGGTCGCCGGCCGCCGCAAGCGCGCTCGCGACCTGCGCCGTGTAGTCGCCCACGCCGCCGCAGTCGGGTGGATACTCGCAGGTGAGGATCGTCCAATCGTGCATGCGCTGTCAGCGGGTGGAGGGCGAAATGAGAGTTACGACGCGGCAGCGTTGAGCAGGATGCTCTCGAGGCGATCGACGTGCGCGGCCAGGCTCATCTCCTGAGATATGGCGAACGCCTCGCGTCCCATGCGTTCACGTTCAGCAGGAGAATTCAGCACGGCTGCGATCGCCCGGCCGAGGCCCTGGTCGCCGGCGGCCGGCGCGACGAGCAGGCCGTTCGAGCCGTGACGGAGCCACTCGCGAATGCCGCCAACGTCGAACGCGACCGAGGGCAGGCCCAGGTGGCTGGCCTCCAGACCGACGAGACCGAATGGTTCGGGCCACAGACTGGGTACTGCCATCAGCGTCGCGCGGCCGTAAACCCGTGGCCGATCGTCGATGTCGACCCAACCCGTGAATTCCGTGGGCACGCGCAGCAAGGACGCGAGCTCACGCCATGGCTCCTTCTGAGGTCCATCGCCCGCCATGATCAGGCGCACGGGACGGCCGAGCAGTCGTGCGGCCCGCGCCGCGGCCGCGATGAGAACGTGGCCTCCTTTGAGGGGCGTCATCCGGCCGGCAAAGAGCACAGTATCGGGCTCCGCCGATGCGGTCGGCGCACTCCGGGCAATGGTCGAGAAGAGCGGCACGACCTCGATTCGTCCGCCGGCGCCGGTGTGGCGCGCGACCTCCTCTCCCATGTGCTGACTGGCGACGACGATGGATGTGTAGTGCGAGAGCATCGCCCGCTGGTCACACGCCCAGCGATACCCCTGCACCATCGCGCTTGCGCTGAGCGGACCACATCGTCTCGGCACATAGAGAAGGAGGCAGGCGGGACCGAGTGTCCGGCCGCACGCCTGCATTGACGGGAAGGCGTGGGTCTTCAGGCCGCTGACGCAGGTGCCGAAGTAGCCGTGCACCATCTTGACCACGGGCCAGCGGCCGAGCAGTTGCTTGTCCACCTCGAGCGGGCCCATGTTGTGCGAGTAGCACACGTCGGGCCGCCAGGCGCCAATCTCGTCGATCGCCGCGTCGAGACCGCTCTCCTCCACGCCCACGGCATGCTGCGCCGCGTTGCGCAGTCCACTGGACGATCCGCGCCGGGTCACCAGACTTCCCGGATCGTTCTCGCGTCCTTCGCTCTCCTGGCGCCGGCGGTGGTAGAGCAACGCCACCTGGTGGCCGCGCCGCCGCAGTTCGGGCATCACCGACGCCAGGTACGTTTCGACGCCACCCGCGGTGTCCACCGATTCGTGCGCGATGACGATTCTCATGGCGCCTGGGGACGCAGTCTGAGGCAGACGCCCTCGATGCTCCAGGCATTACTCCAGACATTATCGCGGCTGCCATCCAGCCGTTCCGGCACCAGCCGCTGACGCTCGCATTCCCCTCGCAGATCGTCTGCCGAGCTGCCGAACTCGGGCCACAGGCCGGGGTGCATCTCGACGAACAACTGCAAACGCGGTCCGGCAGCGGCGATCGTCTGTCGCGCGCCGCGCAGCACTGACAGCTCGGCGCCCTCCACGTCTATCTTGATCACGTCCGGGGTGATCGCGCGCTCGGCGCAGAAGCGATCGATAGACGTGGCCGCGACGTCGACGGCGCGCGAACCGATCCCCGGATCACGGCCCGCAACACGGCTCACACCGGAGGATTCGCCCAGAATCAGGCGCACGCGCGAAGCGGCGCCGTCGGTGACGGCTTCGGGAAGAACCGTGACCCGATCGTCCACGGAGTTCATCGTGACGTGCCGGCGCAGCCCCTCGAAGGCGACAGGATCCGGCTCGAACGCAAACACGCGCCCGCTGGGGCCCACCCATTGGGCGAACAGCAGCGTGTAGCACCCGACGTTGGCGCCTGCCTCGAGAATCACCTGCCCGGTTTGCGACGAGGCGCGAAATGCCGAGTACTCCTCATCATTCCACGTCATGTGACGCTGCGCCGGCGCCACGAGCACGACCTCGCCTCCGGGCAGGACCGCTCGGAGTCCGCCCCGTTTGTGCTCGAGCAGTCGATCGACCAGCGGCCGAAGGGTGCGCCGGACGCGGCCGATCGCTCCGCCGGACGGCAGCAGGTCACCCAGCACCTCGGGGAGGCTGCGACGACGGTGACGGCTGCCGGCGGACGAACTCATGTGTCAGAAATGCCGGTCTCTGGTCTCTGGACTCTGGCCTCCGGCTCCCGTCTCAGGACGACGTGGCCATCGCGCGCGAACAACGGCTCGCCTTCGACGAGCGGCGACGCGATCAGGCCGAGATCACGAATCGTGTCACGTGCCATGGATTCGGTCACGTCAAATGCAGGCCAGCACTGCGGATGCATTTCGACGACGAGCACCGCATTCCCCACGCGAATGGTCTCGCGCGCGCCCCGTAGTGCGTGGATCTCTGCGCCCTGCACGTCCATCCGAATCACGTCCGGCACAATCTTCAGGTCGCGGCACACATCGTCGATCGTCACGACCCGGACAGTGCGACGCCGAGGCGGCTCTCGAGTGTCCACGGCGGGACCGAGACTATTCACGTAAGGCAAGTCGTACTCGAAGAGCGTCGCCTCGCCAGGCCGATCCGACACGGCCGCTTCGACCAGCAGCACTCGATCCGGTCCGAGACCGTTCCACTCGAGATGCCGTCGCGCCGCCGCAGCACTGGACGCGGTCGGCTCGATCGTGACGACCCGTCCGCCGGGTCCGGACCACTTCGCCGACAGGATGGCGTAGACGCCGAGAAAGGCTCCGACATCCAGCACCACGCTGCCGGGACGAATCCGGTCTTTCAAAAAGCCAAACAGCGCTGGCTCGCCTTCGTGCGGGATCATGTGCCTGAGCAATGGATCGATACGCACGAACTCGTCGTGCACCGCCCAGGGCAGGCCACGCCGCGAGTACAGCGCGTGAAGCAGTTGCGTCTTGAGGGAAATCACTCAAACAACAGATTGGGAATGCCGCCGCGGACTTCATCGACGACGGTCATGCGGTAGCCGGCGTCCAGAAGGCGCTTCGCGGCAGGGCCACCCGGCTGAGTCTCGCAGATGATCCGGATGGGCCGACAGCGCTCCAGCGTGTGCCTCATGCCTCGCAACACGCGTTCCTCGGCACCTTCGACGTCGATCTTCATCAGGTCGATCCGGCACAGTCCACGAACCGCCTCCGCCGTGTCAAAGGTCCGCAGGCGCACTGGAACCGTCGCGTCGAGACTCAGGTCTCCGCGCGCCAGCCGATCGGGCGCAGGGTCGAGCGATGAGAGCCCGCTGTTCTCCTCGCGGCACGACAGAAACAGTCGGCCGGCGTCGGTGTCGCAATCGGCGAGCGCCACGTCAGAGATGGTCACGCTGGCCGTGAGGCCGTTGACCTCCACCTGGCCCTGGAGGTGATGACGAACCGCCGGATTGGGTTCGAACGCGTATACATGACCGCGCTCGCCCACGCGGAGCGCGGCCAGGACCGTGAAGTACCCGGTGTTCGCGCCGACGTCCACGAAGATCCCGCCCGGCTCGAGCGCGTCGAGTACGACCCGCGTGGCCCCCGGCTCGTACGGCACATGTGCGAAGTACTGCCCCTTGACGGTGAAGTCGCTGACATCGAACAGGGCGGACACGGGCCCGACCTGAATCCGGCGATGCGCCCGCCCGTCGCTGACCAGGCGTCGCGCCAGACGATCGGTCGCCTCGCGGAACACGGTGTTGAGACCAGGCACGCCCCAGAACGCCGCGGCACACCGCGGAGTACGGCCGCTCCATCGCCGGCGCGTGATAGAGCGCCGTCGCGATCACGGCGGACGCGGCGTCGCGCGCGGTCCTGACCAGCATTTACTCCTTACGTCCCGCTCGCGCCACGATGCGCCAGCCGGTGTTGGCCCAGCCCGTGAGCGAGGCGCGGCGCATCCATGTCCGGCGCGGGCGCGCGTGATCCCGCGCGATGACACGTCCCACCGCGAGTGAAACAGCCGGCCGTTCGCGAGCACGCGTCCTATACGCCGCGCACAGCTCGCCGATCGTGGTGCTGCCGAGATGATCGTAACCGCCGAGCCGCTCGTAGCCGCACGTCGCGACCTTCCAGCCCGCTTCTCGGATGCGGAACGCCAGGTCCGCTTCGTCCCACTCGGTCGGCACGGAACGCCTCGTCGAGCGAGCCGACGCGATCGAGGCATGCGCGGCGCACGATCCACGGCCGGATCACGGCGTCCACTTCCTGGAGGCGGAACCAGTTGCCCGGTGCCGGACCGATCGTGCTCTGCAGCCGCCGCCAGTCGATCAGATCCTCCCAGCGTCGATCGGCTCGTCGAGCGGAAGGCAGTTGAGGCCGCGGCTCAGGCTCAGGAGCCCGATGTCCGGGCAGCGTGGAACGTGTCCAGCAGCTCGGGCACCAGCCAGGCGGCGCGCAGGAACATGTCGTCCTGCCAGGCCATCAGCAGCGGCGCGCGCGCCGCGTCAAGCCCGCGTTCGTGCACCGCAGCTCGTGCGCGTCGTCCTGGTGCATCCATCGCAGATGGCGCCGGCCCCAGGCGGTCTCGCTTTCGCTCTCGAGAAATGCGCGGTTCCGTCGCGGCAGCCGTCCTCGACGACGATGATCTCGAGTTGCTGGACGCGGCGGAACCCGCCAGCCGCGAGGCACGCCGCAGCACGGCTTCAGTTGTTGAAGGTCGGCATGACGACGCTGAGCGCCGGGACCGTCATGCGCGGCCAGCGTTGCGCGCGTAGGCCTGCAGGTTGAACGCGAGCGGAGTATGGACGCCGCCCGGCACGGCGAGCGCGAGGCGGAACACCGCGAGCCGCAGCCAGTCGATCCCGCGGTGCCGGACGGCAGCTCCGGCGCGGCGACCTCCAACGCGATCTCGTCGAACCCGGCGCGCTCGAGCGCCCGGCGGAGCGCGCCGGCGAAAAGTGACTGACGTGGACGAGGTTGTCGGCCAGCGTCGCGCGATAGCCGCGCTGCAGACGCGCGCCACGTTTCCTTCACGTCTGCGCCGGCCCGCACGGCACCTTGACGGCGATCCACCCGCCGTCGCGAGCGCCGCGCGCACATTCGAGAGGACGGTACCGGCTCCGGCACGTGCTCGAGGACATCGGTCAGCGTGACGGCGTCGAACCGGCGGCCGAGATCGGGGATCTGTCCGCGTTGATCTGGTGGACGCGCGCGCCGGTGCGACCCGCCGCGTAGGCGGCCGTCTGCGGGTTGAGCTCGAGGCCTTCGCCTCCCACCCGGCGTCAGCCGCGAGCCGGAGAAACCGCCCGGCGTGCGCGCCGACGTCGAGCAGCGCGTCGCCCGGGAGACACGCGCCGGCCGAGCGCGTCGAGGATGCGGCGAAAGATCAGATCCTTGTAGGTGGCTTCGTACTCGCCGCGCGATCCAGTCGTCCGACCATCGCTGGTCGTACATGCGATCGAAGTACCGCGGCAGCGCCGGAAGCGACCGGCTGGGCGAACCCGCATCGACGCAGCGCTCGAGCGAGACGGGCTCCCCGGAGTAGGCGGCCAGCTCGGGATCCTGCTGCCTTCCACTGGAGAAGTCGAGCACGGCCTCGTGGAACCGGATCCGGACGAACCGCCGCACACCCAGCACGCGCCCGTCGCATCGAACAACGGCCGCTCGTCTCCCACTACGCCGCCCCGCTGGCGATCGCGACGATCTCGCGCGCCATGTCGTCCCACGTGCGCGCGCGCAGCCGCGACGCGAACGGCAGCACCCGTTCGCGCATCGTCATGTCCGTGCGCCACTGGCGAAGCCTGGCGATCAGCTCCGTCACGCTCTCGGGATCGGTGAGCAGGAGCTGACGAAGATCTTCGGGATATCGCTCGGCGACGCCGGCCGTCGCCGACACGATCGCCGGCAGTCCGCGACACAGCGCCTCGTGAACGGCCAGCCCGTAGGCTTCGTAGCGCGCGGGATGGACCAGGACGTCACCCGCGGCGAGCAGCGCGGGGACGTCCCGGCGAAATCCGAGGAACTGCATGCGACCGGCCGGCAGGTGCTCGACCGCCCGCGCGCGCCACGACGTCAACTCGCGCGCCGGTGCCCGCCACCAGCGAGATCGACATCCCAGTCCGGCTCGCGACACAGCGCTCGCCACGCCTCGAACAGCGTGTCGAATCCCTTGCGCCGATCGCCGAGCGCGCCGACGAAGAGCGCCAGCGGACGATCGGGTCGCACGCCAAGGGCGCGGCGGGCCGACTCGCGCTCCGCCGGATCGATGGGCCCGAATCGCTGGGGATCGGTGCCGTAGTAGACGACGCTCGTGCGATCGCGCGGGACTTCGGTCAGCTGCACGACCGCGTCGGCCGTTCGATTGCTGTTGCAGATGATCGCCCGGGCGTGCTGCAGCGCCGTTCGCTCCTGGGCGAGGTACCGACGATGACTGGACGCCACGCGTATGCGATTCCACACGCCGGCCGCCTCGGGACGGAACGCCGAATGCACGTAGTGCACCCAGTTGAGGTCGCCGGCGTCCGCGTTGCCGCCGTTGGCGATCGTCCGGACGCCGCGCGACGAGAGACGCTGCTGCCAGCGGCGCGCGCTCAAGCGGAGGATCGGCTCGCCGAGCCGCTCGGCGCCGAGCGGCCTGGGCGCCGTGTGCACGCGCACGGTCGAGAGAGCGGCCAGCTCCGGAGACACGTGATGACTGACGAGATGCACTTCGCTGCCGTTGCGAACGTCACCCTCGCCTCCAGAGCCGCCTGGGGCCGCGCAAGATAGTTCGCCAGCGCGAAGTTGGCCATGTCCATGCCGCCGTGCGGCGCGAAGTCACCCGCAATGAGGAGCCAGCAGGCGCTCATCGTGCTGGTGCGTTGCGCGTCCGCATCGCGGTCCGCGCGAGCGGGGTCGCGATGCCGTGCAGCGCGCCCGCCAGGAACCAGAACTGCAAGCCGATCTGCGTGACGAACGGTGTGAAGCTGAAGATCAGCGCCGCGGTGCCCGAGGTTCACGGCCACCACGACGCCGGCGCACGCCCGGACCTTGGCGTCCGGATCGTAGAGCGCAGTGCGCAACTCGGACGTCAGCGTGACGACGATCGCGCCGACGTACAGGATGAGCAGCGGGATGCCGCCGTCGATCGTCCAGCCCGCGACTTGAATCTCGGCCCACAGCGGCGCGGAATCAGGCGTCGAGCCGCCGCCGAAGTACCCGCTGACCATCCCCCATCGTCCGAGACCCGCGCCGAGCGGATAGGAGTACAGCAGCTCGCCGAAGGTGTACTCGAGCTGACCGCCGCGTGACTCCGAGTACAGGCTCACCGGGTTCTGCCCGAACAACGTGAACGTGCGTTCCGCAATGCTCTCGCCGCCGAGTCCGATCGCAAACGAAAACGTCGCCACGAGAATCACCCCGGCCACGCCGCCGAACAGGATGGCGCGCTGACGCCGGTTCTGGATGATCAGCATCACGACGTAGACGGCGAGCATCACCGCGAGAACGACCAGCGAGACGCGAACCTGACTCAGATAGATGGCGGCGACGCCGGCGAACGACGCCGCGATCGCAGCCGGCGCGTCTCCAGAGCGCGATCGCGCTGATCGCGAAGACGAGGCCGAGCAGCGCGGCGTACATGCCGGGTCCGGCGACGGCGCCGGGATTGTCGAAGAGGCCGGGTGGACGGATGATCAGGCCGTTCGGTCCCATGTACGAGACGGCGCCGAGCCCGTAGCTCCGACTCGGTCACGAGTCGCGACATCTGGTGCGGCATCCACCTGGCGGGGTCGTAGACCTGCAGGACACCGACAACCGAGTTGACGCCGTTGCAGACGAGGAGCAGCGCGACGAGCCGAGCCAGATGATCGGGGCCGTGGACAACAGACGAGGCCCAGAAGAGTGGCGCCGCGACGGAGAGGTAGAGCACGAGCTGCGCGAGGCCCGCGAACGTGGAATTGCTGAAGGGGTGGACGATCATCGCGGCGATGTAGATCAGCGTCGCGACCAGCCAGGGTTGCGCCGGATGTTTTGCGCTGATCTTGGCGTGTCCGAATCCCCACCAGAGGAGGAGCGCGAGCGAGATCCCGAACGACGCGACGCGGATGTAGAGGCGAAGCGGCTGGGTGCCCGGGAGATACAACAGCGCAGGGATTGCGGTCTGGCTGATCACGAAGAACTCGGCCAGGCCCCATGGCGTTCGAGATCGCTCAACCGCCGCGCTCACGCCTTTTTGTCCCCAATCAGGCTGGCGCCCGCGCGCGCGGCTGCACCGTCCGCTGTCAACCCCTCGTACACCGACACGACCTCGGAGGCGAGACGGTCGGGATCGAACAGTCGGCAGGCGGCAACGCGCGCCTGAGTTCCCAGGCGCTGCCGCAAGCCGACGTCAGCAGAAAGTCGTGCGATGCCGGCCGACAGCGACTCGACGTCGCCCGACCGGTACGTCAGCGCGTCGCTCTCCGGCTCGACGAGCTCCGCGGCGCCGCCGGTCGCCGGCGTCATCACCGCACGGCCGCAGGCCATGGCCTCGGCAATGACGAGCCCGAACGGCTCAGGCTGCGTGCTCGCGTGCACCACGATGTCGAGCGCCCGCAGGGCACGCGCGGCCGGCAGGAAGCCCGTGAAGCCGACGCGCTTGTGAACGCCGAGCGTCCGCGCAAGCCCGCGCAGCTCTCCTTCCGTGTACTCGCTGCCCTCCGTCGCGTATTGCGGTCCACCAATGATGTAGCCGCGAATCTCACCACGATCGCCAAGCGCCGCCATGGCGCGCAGGAACAGCTCGTGGCCCTTCCACCTGGCAAAGGTCGCGACGAGACCCACTCGAACGGTCGACGGAGTCGCCGGACCGAGCCCCGCCCGGACGTCGAGGTTCTCGGCGGGGCCGTCGGGAGCGAACGTGCTGAGGTCGACCGCGTTATGGATCACGTGCATCGGGACGGTCGGCGTGAGCGCGGTCGCGGCGTCATCCGCGACGCTCGCCGAGTTCGCAAGGATCGAGGCGACACGCGGCTGAGAGAATCTCAGGAGCGCGCGTGAAATTCTGCGAGGGCTGAGGTATTCGTGCAGATGCCAGACGACTTTCACTTCGGGCCCGACGCGGGCGCCCAGCACATGCGCCTTGATCCCGTTGGTGTGGAGGATCGCGGGCCGGCTCGCTCGAACGGCCCGCCGCAGGCGGCGAAGGTAGGACGGCAGCGCCGCCGCGACGGGTACCAGCCGCGCGCCCATCCTCACGCCGGACACGAGCCCGCCCGGAGCAGTCGATTCGCCGAGCCGCGTCAGCGACTCCGGAAACGGAACGACGACGCAATCCGCGCCCGCCGCTTCCGCGCGCGCCAGCAGCGGCCCGCGCCCCGGCAGAATCACCTGAAGCGTCCACGACGATCGGAGACGACGCACGCCCTCGATCATGCTGATGAGCGCGGTCTCCGAGCCGCCGAGGCCGTCCGACACGCTGTAGTACGAGATACGCATTCAGGCCGGAATGCTCAGGCGGGAATGCGCTCGCCCGGCGCCGTCCACAGGAAGTGCGGCCAGGCGTCCAGCGTCACGGCTCCCGGATCGATCGGTGCGAGCATGTCAGCCGGACGGATCGAGCCTGAGGCAGCTCGCCGGTGCATGGACAGCGAATGATCGATGTGCCATCCCTCATAGCCTGCGTCCCTCAACGGTGCCAGGCACTGGTCGAGGCTCATCCGGGCATCGGTCCACCCCGGCGCGCCCGGATGACACTCGGCTAGCACGAACCGATACCGTTGCCGGTCGAGACCAGCCGCCATGCCCCGAAGCACGTCCGGTTCGGCGCCCTCGACGTCAATCTTCACGAGATCGACGCGGTCGATGCCGCGCGCATCGATCAACTCATCGAGCGCGATCACCTCACACTCGAAGTCGGGCCGCTCCGACCGATCGGCCACTCGCGAGACACCCCAGTTCCCGCCGTGCTCGTCAAATGCGATGAACGACGTCAATCCGCGCGTCGCGCCCGCACCCAGCCTGAGACACTCGACCTGGCGCAGCCCGTTTCTCGCGACGTTGTCAGCCAGCAGTGTGCACAGCCGCGGATGCGGCTCGAGCGAGACGACGCGCCCCCGCTCGCCAACGAGGTGCGCGCACACCAGAGAGAAGTAGCCCCAGTTCGCCCCCACGTCCACGGTCGTCTGACCGGGGCGCAGCAGCCGCCGGATCAGTTCCGTCTCCTGTGGTTCGTAGCGGCCCGTGAAGCAGACCTCGCGCGAGATCGTGTCGCCGAGATCGCACACGAACTCGGCTGCGCCGAGATCGACCGGCATTCGGGCGAGGAAGGGACGCCGGCTGAACCGACCCAACGTGTCCGACAGGCGGTAGCGGCCGAACGGCAGCCGCCGGATCGCGGAGGCGGACAGCGTCACCCACAGCGGCGCGGTCTCAACCATCCTTGCGTGCGAGGAGCATGACGTTGTCCGACAACGCCTGCGGGAACATCTGCGACAGCGCCGCCGGGTAGTGCTGGGCCGTCCGCGGTATTCGACCCGAGCACGTGAACGCGAGCTGGGCATTCGACAGATCGCACTCTTTCGCGATTCGGACGAGATCGATTGGCAGAAGCGCGGTCCGATGGACCGGGTAGTACGCGTCCTGAAAGGCAACGAAACGTCCACGGACGATCAGGCAGAGCACGCTCAGCAGGCTGAGCTGGTTGGGCGTCGTGACGACAAGCCAGCCGCCAGGCCTGAGCACGCGCGCCAGCTCCCGGCAGAACGTGCGCGGATTCTCGAGGTGTTCGATCGTCTCGATCGCCACGACGATGTCCGCCGAGCGATCCGGTACCGGCAGCGGCTCCCGATCGAGATCCGCGCGCAGGAACGTGACGTCCGGCGGAAGACGCGGGTGGCGGACGACGTCCACGCCGGTATAGCCGGAGGCCAGGTCCCGCGTGAACTCGCGGAAACGGCCGATGCCGCAGCCGACGTCGAGGAGGCTGCCGGCCGCCTGAGAGCTCCGCAGGATCCCCGCAGCGGCTCGATAAATCGGCTCGTCGCTTTCGCCGTAGCTGCGCAGGCCCCGCTCGACAGCGGCGTCCGTCGTCATGCGGCGGCCGTAGCACCCAGTCCCGCGAGCACGCGGGCGAGCTGTGGCAACACGATCTCGGGCGCGCAGCGCGAAGCGGCGTGCGCGCGGCCGACCGCGCCGAGGCGCTCCCGCGTGGCCGAATCGACGACGAGCTCGCGCAGCGCCTCCGACAGCGCTTCGAGGTTGCCGGCGCGTACGAGGCGGCCGCAGCTCGCGTCGACGATTTCCGGCGCGCCGCCGAGGTTGGTCGTGACGACGGGCACGCCCGAGAGCAAGGCTTCAGCAAAGACGATCCCGAATGGCTCTGGGCCGTCATTCGGCTGGCAGAACACGTCAGCGGCGGCCATCAGCGCCGGAACATCGCGGCGTTCACCGAGGAACCGCACGCGCCGCTGAACGCCAAGTCGGACGGCTGCCTGCCGCAGCTCCGCTTCGTACCGCTGCTCGTGCGGACGCCGGGCGGCGCCGGCGATCCAGACCGTCCACGGCACGGAGACCAGCGAGGAGAGACGCGCCGCGGCCTCGAGGATGTTGATCTGTCCTTTCCACGGCTCCAGCCGTGCGGCGGTGAGAATGACGACGTCGACGGGATCGGTCTCGAGCGCGCGCCGGATCTCGGCTCGCGCGGTCGATGAGGGCTCGGGAAGACGGACCGGAGGATGCACGACAGACGCGGGAGCGTCAGGCTGGAGCACCGCCGCCGATTGGGCGGTCCAACGGCTGTTGCAGATCACCCGATCGGCTTCTGTGGCGCGGGCCCACCGCTCGACGAGCGTGCGTCCGGACGCATGGTCGTGCTGCCAGAACACACAGGGCACGCCCGCGCGTCTGCCGACGGGCGCGAACAGCGCGAACGCCCACGGCGCGTGACACACGAGAACGTTCGGGCGTTCCTGCTCGAGCGCGCGCCGAAGACGGGATCGTGCATGAACGACAGTGCCGGGACGGCTCAACCGCACGTCGCCAAGCGCCGTGACCGGCGCGCCGGCAGCCCGAAGCTCGTCCTCCAGCCGGCCTGGCGCGGCGACCGCAAATGCCGAGTCGAGCATCGGCGCCACGTCGCGACAGCGCGCCATCGTTACGAGCATCTGCTCGACGCCGCCGAAGAGACGGCCGCTTGTGACGTGAAGGACCTTCAAGTCAATTTGCGGACGTACTGCGAATCGCCCAGAGACCTGCCTTAGAACAGACGGGAAAGAACCTCGACCGAGTCGCCAGGCAGCACGGAATCGTCCGGCTTCACGTCCTTGATGACGAGCTGCTTGCCGTTGACGATCCGCGTGATGCGGATGCGATTCCTGGATCCCTTTTCGGTCACGCCGCCCGCCATCGACAACGCTTTCGCGACCGTCATGCCCGGCTCGTGGATGAACGGGCCGCCGTTGCGCACGTAGCCCGTGACGAAGAACGTCTCGGCCTTGGGCACGAAGATCGTGTCGCCGTCCGACAGCGTGATGTTCTGCGCGCGGCCGCTCTGAATGTCGGCCATGCTGACGCGCTCGGCTCCGGCCGGCGCCGTGCCGGGTGCGGTGCCGGACGGCGGATCGGCTGGCGCACTGGAGCCACGAACGCGGCGATTGATTTCGATGTAGGCGCCTGCGTCGGGCGTGGGCGAACCGGCTCTCGCGAGCGCTTCGGTGACGGTGAGTGTACCCGAGAGCATCACAGCGCCTGGCGTGCGGACCTGGCCCCACACGTAGACGACCTGACTGCGGTACGACTCGACCTCCACGGACACCTGCGGATTGCGGAGGAAGTCCTTCTTCAGACGTTCCGTGATGTCCTGCTGGATGGTGCGCAGCGTCAGGCCGCCCGCCTTGACGATGCCGATGAACGGATAGTCGAAGGTGCCGTCGCTGCCCACCGTGACGAGCTTCGTCAGTGTCGGCTCATCGAACACCGTGATGGAGAGACGATCCTGGGGCCCGACCAGGTACTCGGGAGAGGCCTGCGGCTTGGGGACGGTCTGCATCGAGGCCGCGGCCGTCAACGCGATCAGGAGAATCAAGAGAGGCATGAATCACAACCCATACGCCACCGACCCGAAGACCCGGGTTCGATCGTACTGACGCTCCGCTCGATCGCTGGTTCGCTGTGCGTACTCGACGTCCACTCCAACGCGGAGGTTCGGGCGGAAACGGTAGCCAACGCCGGCACCGAACGTCGTCGCGCGATCGGTGCGGGCTTCCTCGAAAGGTTCGAACGTGCGGTACGCGAGCTGATCGAATCCGAGGGTGCCGCGCACGTCGAGGTACTCGTTCAGCTGCTGTGTTACCGTCAGCCGCAGTCCGGTTCCAATGTAGTACGGATCCGCGGGCTCGAACGAGTATTGCACGTCACGCGAGAGGGTGAGATCGAACTTCGTCCACTCCGCGAGAGTGTAGGTCAGCGAGCCGCGCGCGACCACGCCCGTGTAGCCCGCCAGCAGCGGGTCGTCCGGTTCGAAACGCCGGTAGCCCACCATGAACGTCCCCTGGATGATCGCCGGGGCGTCGAACTTCAGCGACGGCAGGATCTCGAACGAGTCGGCATTGCGCTCCGGTGATTGCTCGAAGCGGTCGCGCACGAACGTACCCGTGACGGTGAGCGTCGTCAGCGGCGTCAGGTAGAACTCGAGCCCGCCGTCGACGGTGTTCGTCGTCGAGTTCATCGTCTGGCTGATGGGTACACCCTCGAAGATCGAGCCCTCTTCGAAGTCCAGGCGGGAGTGCCGGGCATTGAAGACGAGACCGGTGCGCGGCGAGACCAGCACGCGCGTGCCCCCGGCCACCGACGTCTGGGTTCGCGGCGCGCGGATGTCGAGCTCCGCGTTGAGCCGATCGTGGGTATTCAGGTACGACGCGGAGACGTACGGGCGAAACAGGCCCAGCTCGAAGTCGCCGCGCACGTCCGTGTTGAAGTTGATCGAGCGCTCCTCGTCGAATTCGTGGAAGTACACGAATCCCGTCGCCACCGAGCCACTCAGCTGCACGTACCGTGAGCGCAGCCTCGCGAGCAGCCGCGGGACGATCGTCATCGTGAAATCGTCACGGGGGTCGACGGCATCGTTGAAGACGTTCGAGTCGACGCCGAACTCGGTGATCGAGAGCGTCGGGCTCAATCCCATGGGGCCGAAGCGAAACTGCATCGACTCCAGCGGATCCTGATCGGGAGCGGACGGCTGCGCCCACGCGATAGAGGCTGACAGGTGCATCGCCAGGCCGATCGGCAGAACTCGTCGAAGCTTCATGACACGCGCGACGGTTTGAGCCGGGTGATGCCGAGCTGACGGATCTTGCGATAGAGGTTGGCGCGCTCGATGCCGAGCGTGCGCGCGGCGTCGCTCATGCGCCAGCCGTGCTCCTGCAGCACGGCCGCGATGTAGTCGCGTTCGAATGACAGGCGCGCCTCTCGAAGCGTGCCGGACGAGACGACGGGGCGCGGCTGCGGCCGCGGCGGCTGCAGATCGCCGAGGACGTCCTCCTGTCGGATGACTCCTGACGTCACGCCGGTCACGAGCCGCTCGAGTACCCGCCGCAGCTCGTCAAGGTTCCCCGGCCATGGCAGCGCCGTGAGCGCGGTCAGCGCCGCCGGCGCGAGCGTCCGCTCCGTCTGGTGTTCGCGACACACTTCGTCGAGCACCGCGCGGACAATCGCCGGCAGATCGTCGCGGCGTTCGCGCAACGACGGAACATCCACGCGCAGGCGCTGCAGCCGTTCGTAAAGGTCGCGGCGGAACCGCTGATCGGCGACGTCGTGCTCGAGTCCCGGATGCGCCGCGCCGACCACGCGAACGTTCAGCGCCGTCGTCCGCGAGCCGAGCCGCATTTCGCCGTCACGCAGGAGCCGCCACAAGCGGAGCTGCGCCGCCGCCGGCAACTGCGCGATGTTGGACAGCAGCAGCGTGCCGCCCCGCGCGCGGGCCAGGAGGCTCCCGCTGTCGACGGTCTCGAGGTCCGTGCGACGGCCAGGCGTACGCCCGAACAGATCGCGAACGGCGTGGTCCGCGGACCGGTCGGCACAGTCGAACGCGCAGAACGGGCCCGCGCCGTGGATCGCGCGCGCGATCCGCTCGGCGTTGAACCCGCGCTCGGCCACGATCAGCACGGGATCGTACGAGCGCGCCGCCCGGTGGACCGCGTCCGCCGCGACGATGACGGCGGGGGATTGTCCGAGGAGCTCGGGGGGCAGCATGGATGACAGCTCCGCCCCGTCAGTCACACGGGGCGACGCACCATCCTCGCAGGATCGGCCGGGTGTGTCAATAAGGATACATGGGATGTTGCATCGGCGATACAGCCTAACCGCCGCGCAACCGCCGTCCCAGCCACCGGAAGGGGCGGCCCGCCTGGTGGCGCAGCGTCCGTTGCTGCTTCAAGACGCCGCCGGGAAAACGGTCGTCGAACGTCGCGAGGTCCGCGTCGCGATCGCGGACGATGCCGACCGGATGGCGCAGCTCGGCCTCGAGCTGGCCGATCGGGCGATTGGCCAGCGATCCGCCACCCAGCGTGTGTGTCGCGCCCGACCCGAACCCGATGTTCGAGACCAGGTTGACGGCGGGATGAATGGACAACGCCTGAGTCATGCAGGCGTACATCCACGCGTAGTCCCACACCGGCGTCATCCGGCCATGGTGCATCTGGTCGAACACGTCGAACCAGTACTCGCGCTCGTCATCTGAGTCGAACAGCTCTCGCGACTCCGGCTGCGATCGAAACGCGGGCCATGTCCTCAGATCGATGTCGAAGCGTTCCCACGCCCGCTTCCACGTCGCCCATCCCCAGACCAGCGGGTATTTCGAGAACAGGTACGAACGATCGCCGCGTCGAACCGGCTGGTAGCTTTCGCCGCTGATGTGCATCACGCGGTCGTCGAGTGCAAATCGTTCGAGCAAGGTGTCGCAGAAACCAAAGAACCGCTCAGAAGGCAGGCAGTCGTCTTCGAGCACGATCGCGCGATCGCAGGAGCCCAACACCCAGTCGAGCGCCGTCGTCACTCGCGCGGTGAGCCCCATGTTCCGCTCGGACAGGTCGTAGGCGACGTCGGCGCTCCAGTCCACCTGTTTCACGATGTCGCGCACCGCCTCGCAGGACGGCCGCTCGCCTGCGTTCGCGGGACCGTCGGTTGCGACGAAGAGACGCTGGGGACGGACTCTTGCGATCGCGTCCATGACGCGCTTGGTGGTCTCGGGCCGCCTATACGCGATCAGAAGAACGTTCATTCTTGAATCAGCGCCATCAGGCGCGCGGCCACCTGGGACGGATGATACAGACTGCCCACGTGCTGCCGACAGGCTTGCGAGCGCGCGCGCCACTCGGCGTCGTCCTCGAGCAGGCGCGTGACGGCCCGCGCAAACGCGCGCTGATACAACCAGCCACCTGGACGACCGGCGATCAGCACACCATGCTCGCCGACGGTGGTTCGCAGCGCAAACGCCCGCGTCGTGACGGGCACTGCGCCGGCAGCCATGCACTCGGCAGCCGCCAGGCAGAATCCTTCCGGAAAGTGACAGGGATACACCATGACTTTCGCCCGCGCCTGCTGTTGCACGAGCGCCGGCCGCGGGATGTGCCCGAGGTACTCGATGCCCTGCTGACCCTCGAAGAATCGTTCGAACGCGTGCTGCGCCGAGGGCTTCGCCCAGAGGCTGAAATCCGAGGTGATCACCAGCCGGGCAGAGGGAACGCGCCGGTGAATACGCGGAAAAATGTCCTTCAGGTAATAGAGCCCGCGATCCGGGACCGAGCAATACAGGAGCACGTTGTCGCGGGTTGCAGGTGCTTCGCGATAATCGTCGAGGCCCACCGGCGCACCGACAACGCTGATCGTGCCGCGACCGGTCGCCCGCTCGATCTGCGCGCGCTGAAAATCGGACAGCGCGCACACGTGATGCGCCCAACGCCGGCAGCGAACGATCGCATCGGGGTCCGGCACGTGAACGTCGGTCGCGAGGAATACGCGTGTGGCTCCGCCATCCCCGGCTGCGCTCGACCACTGCTTCACCAGCACGACGATTCCAGCGCGCTGCCCAACTGGTGCAATCGGTTCGTAACGCACACCGTTCTCGAGCGTGACGGACGGCACTCGGGTCGAGACGATGACCCGCCGGCCCTGGCGTGTCAGCTCCTCGGCGAGGAGGACGACGAGCGCCTCGGTCCCACCGACACCGGCGTTGTGGTAGGCGCCACCGGTGAAACCGGGATCGAAGTCGCACAAGAACTGCACATCTGCGGCATCCGATCCGAGCGTCACGGCTCGAGGCCCCGAATCAGCTGTTGGAACACGCCGCCGGCGGTCTCGAGCGTCTCCCATGTGCCCTGCTCGGCTATCCGGCCGCGGTCGAGCACGATGAGATGATCGGCGTCACGAATCGTCGACAGCCGGTGCGCGATCACGAGCGTCGTACGTCCGCGGGACGCATTGTGCAGCGCCTGCTGAACGAGCTGCTCCGACACCGCGTCGAGGTGCGACGTCGCCTCGTCCAGGATCAGGATGCTTGGATTGCGAAGGACGGCACGCGCGATCGCAATCCGCTGACGTTCGCCGCCGGACAACATCGCGCCGCGCTCACCGACCAGCGTATCGAGCCCCTGCGGCAGCGCCTGTGCCACCGCGACGAGATTCGCTGACGCCAGCGCGCGCTGCAGTGCCTCGTCCGTGACGTTCTGGCAGCCGTAGACGATGTTCTCCCGCAGCGTGCCGTGAAAGAGAAACGCGTCCTGTTCCACGAGCGCGGTCGCGCGATGCCAGCTCTCGGGAGAGAACTCCCAGCAGTCGCGGCCGTCGACGGTCACGCGGCCCGACGCGGGTGCCCGAAACCGGAGCAGCATGGCCGCAAGCGTCGACTTGCCCGATCCCGACGGCCCGACGATCGCCGCGGTATGCCCGACCGGAACCGTGAAATCAATGGCGTCCAGCGCCAGCGTGCCATTGGGATACCGGTACACGACCTGCTCGAAGCGCAGGTCACGCTCGAGCCCCTGGAAGGTCGTCGTGCCAAAGGAGCGTTCCGGGTACCGCGGCGTCTCGAGCCAGGACTGCAGCTCCCGAATCCCGCCGGCGAGATAGAACAGGTGTCCCTGCAGCCCATACAGCTGATTGAGGAGCGGCAGCAGCCGCAGCAGGATGAACCCGTACGCGAGCAGATAGCTGCTCAGCATGTGACCGGGCCGCACCAGGAAAATGTACGCGCACGCGACGATGATCATGCCGCCCATGACGGCCAGCGTCTCGGTCATCGGAAAGAGGAGCGACGACGCCTCCGCGCTGCGCACTTCGGCGGCGGCCTGCGCGGTACTGAGACGATGGAACTGATCGATTTCGCGCTGCTGCGAGTTGGTCGCTCGCACGATGCGGATGCCGGCAAACGACTGGGTGAGCGCCGCCGCCAGCCGATGGTTGAGGTCCGTCAGCTCGACGCCCGCCTGGCGGAGCCGCCCGTAGACGAACGAGAGCGTCGCGCCCAGCGTCACGGCCAGCAGCATGACGAGAACGGTCAGCGGCCACGAGAGGAAGAACAGCGCGGCGACGTAGAAGAGCGCGATGCTCGACCGCTGGATCAGGGACAGGACGGCTTCAAGCGCGAGCGTGCTCCGATACGTTTCGACGAGAAAGACGTTCGCGATCTCGCCGCCCGGTGAACGGTCGAAGACGTCGAGATCCGCCAGGTGGAGCCGACGGAAGAGATCGTCGCGCAGGGTGACGGCGATCCGGCTCTTGAGGGTGGCCGTGAGCACTTGTGACGCGTAGCTCGCGACGTTCTTGGCCGCGATCGCGCACACGATGGCGACGCAGATCGCGCCCACGTAGAAGGCCGGTGAATGCCCGGGGAGCGTGCGCTGGAGCCACTGCAGCGGCCGCATCGGCGCCGCGTTCTCGCCGCCGAGGAGCAGGTTCAGCAGCGGGACGAGCAGGCCCACGCCGACCCCCTCGAAGAGCACCACGAGCAGCGCCGCCACGATCACGACGGTCAGGCGCAGCGGATGATGGGCGAGGTAGGGTTTGAGGAATTGAAGGATCTTCCTGAGTTCGGCGAGGTGCTGGAGCCAGGCTCTCACGGATGGCCGCAAGGATACCGCAAGAAAACGGATGCCGCGGAACGGACGCGCGCGCTCAGCCCAGCCGCTGAATCCAATTTGCCAGCTCTCGCGTCTTGTCCTCCGCTCGATAGGTCAACGCGACGGCGTGTGCCGCGTCGCCGAGCCGGCCGCGGAGGGCCGGGTCGCCGTCGAGACGCGCGACCGCGTCCACGATCGCCGGAGCGTCGCGCTTCCCAACGAGAATCGCGCTCTCCTCGTGCGTCAGCGCGTCGATCGCGACACCGACCTGAGTCGTGACGATCGGCAGCCGCGCGGCCATGGCTTCGAGCAGCGCCATCCCGAATCCCTCGTAGAGGCTCGGGAACAGGAAAATGTCGGCCTCCCGATACAGCGCAGGCAGCGCCGCACGTTCGACGCGCGGATGGACGTTAATACGTGAGCGAATGGCGGGAGGAAATGCCGACACGATCGCGGCCGCATCCGTCAGCGTGCCCGCACAGACCAGCCGCATGTCTGGATGACGCGGCGCCAGCTGGATGAACGCGTCGCGCAGGTACTCCACGCCCTTCATCTCCAGCCACTGCCCCACGTACAACAGCGTGCGAACAGGCCGAGCCGTTCTGGCTGGGGCGAAGAACTCGTCCGGAACGCCGTGAGCGAATGTCCGGATCCGATCGGATCGGGCCCAACCGTGCTCCAGTAGATACGCCTGCTCGGCGCTGTTCAGGCACGCGACCCCGGTTGCGTGCTGACACGAGCGTCGCAGGAACACCGGCATCAATCGCTCCTGGAGCATGCGATACCGCCAGCTGAGCCCGGTCGACTTGCGCATCTCCTCGAGCAGCTCCCGATGGTAGAGCGGTTCGAGCCCATGGAACGCGACGACGGTTTTCAGCTCCCCCGAAGCCGTCGCCGGCCCGGCAAGCCAACCGGCATAGCTGTGAAAGACGACCAGATCCAGGTCGTTCCGGTGCGCACCCACCCAGCGCCGCACCGCCAGCGGATACACGAGCGGCGTCCAGCGGCCGCCGGCTCGCCGGGCAAGAAGATCGTCGGGCGTGACCATCGCCACGACGCAGCCACGCTGCGTCAACTCACCCGCCAGGGTTTGATAGGTCAGGAATACAGAGGACTGCGGATCGCCGGGGGTCTGGAGAACGATTGCTATTCGTCGGTTCAATGGTTCAGTAGGCCGACGAGCAGCCGCGCCGCGCGCTCGATTTCCGCTTCTCCGGGCAGGAACGACTGCCTCGAGCGGCGGCGAGTACGGGACCGGCGTGTCGAGCGCGCCGATGATGCGGACCGGCGCGTCGAGCGACTCGAACGCCTCTTCCTGGATGATCGCGGCGAGGCTCTCGCCGATGCCGCCCGTGCGCGTGTCCTCGTGCACGATGAGGACGCGGTTGCAGTGCCGCGCCACGGCGAGGACGGCGTCGCGGTCGAGCGGCGCGAGCGACCGCAGATCGAGCACGCTCGCCTCGATGCCGTCGGCCGCGAGCCGCTCGGCGACGCGCATGGCGGCGTGGACGTACGCGCCGTAGGAGATGATCGCGAGATCGTCGCCGGCGCGGCGCAGCGCGGCCTGGCCGATCGGCGATCGGCGCGGGCGGCTCGCCGTCGAGCTCCTGCTTGATGCGCGGATCGCGGTAGAGCGCGATGTGCTCGTAGTAGAGGACCGGATCCGGATCGGCGACGGCCGCCGCCATCAGCGCGCGCGCGTCGGCCGGCGTCGACGGGACGACGATCTTCAGCCCGGGCGTGCGATAGAACCACGGCTCGGTGTTCTGGCTGTGGTACGGCCCGGCGTGCCGCAGACCGCCCCACGGCATGCGCACGACCATCGGGCACCGAGCCGCCCCAGCGGTAGCGGATCTTCGCGGCGTTGTTCACGAGCTGGTTGAAGCCGGTCGCGACGAAGTCGTTGAACTGCATCTCGCCGATCGGCCGCTGGCCGGCGAGCGCGGCGCCGACGCACACGCCGAGCACCGCGCCCTTCGGCGAGCGGCGAGTTGAGGATGCGATCGCCGAACGTCTCGAGCAGCGGCCGCAGCAGCAGGAACGCGTTGCCGTACTCGCCGCCGACGTCCTCGCCGTAGACGAAGACGCGCGGATCGGCCGCGAGCGCGTCGCGGAGCCCGAGCATGACGCCTTCGAGGAACGTGCTGCCCTTCGGATCGAACGGCGGGCCCGTGTCGAGCGGCGGCAACGGCGCGGCGAGTCGACCTGCGTCGCGGACCTGCGGTTCGAGCACCTCGACGCGCCCGCGCGGCGGCTCGTCCGGCGAACACACCCCGCCCCGCCTCGTCCGGCATCGGGCCACGGCGCGTCGATGACCGCCTGCGCCTCGCGCCTCGACCAGCGCCTCGGCCTCGCGCTTGCAAGCGATCGAATCGCCCGCCTCGATCAGCCCCTCGCGCTCGAGCCGCGTGCGCGTACGAGCGGAATGCGGATCGCGCGCCGACCAGAAGGCGTAGCAGCTCGGGGTCGGCGTAGCCCGGCGCGACGAGCGGCGGATACTCCCACGACGGCTGCGGATCCTTCCCGAGATAGAGCATGTCGTCGTGGTGCGCGTGGCCGCACATGCGCATGCACACGAGCTCGATGAGCGCGGGGCCTTGCCCGTCGCGCGCGCGTTCGACCGCCCACGCGAACGCCGCGGCGATCTCGTCGGGATCGGTGCCGTCGATCGTGATGCCCGGAATGCCGTAGCCGGCCGCCTTGTCGGCGAACACGCGGACGGCGGACTGATCGCGCGACCGGCGTCGACAGCGCCGTCTGGTTGTTCTGCACGCAGAAGACGGCCGGCAGCCGGCGCGCGGCGCACAGGTTGATCGCTTCGTGCCATTCGCCGAGCGACGAGCCCCCTTCGCCGATGAACGACAGCGCCACGCGGCCGCTTCCCTCGCGCGCGAACGCCATCGCCATCCCGGCGATCGTCAGCGTGCCGATCGCCAGCGGCGCGGCCGCCGGCAGGATGCCCGAAGTCGAAGTCGCCGATGTGCAGGTCCTTGCCGTTCATCGGCGGGCCGGCCTTGGCCATCTGCGCCGAGAGCACCATCCGGACGGTCTCGCGGCGCCGGCCGCATCGCCAGCGCGACGCCCAGATCGCGGATGAGCGGCGCGACGACGTCGCCGCGCCAGCCCGTCGGCGTCGCGGTACGCGTCGCCGCGGCGCAGCCGGATGCCGGCCGCGTAGATCGCTTCCTGCCCGAGCGATCGGAATCCCTTGCCCTGGAACGGCGCGTCGCCGTAGCGGACCTCGCCGCCGGTGAAGAACGTCTTCAGCCGGTTGTCGGTCGCGCGCGTCAGGACCATGCCGCGCAGGATCTCGCGGCGCTCGTCGCGGCGTGAGCGACGCGCGGATCGCCGCGCGGCGCAGGAAGCCGTCGCACGCGTCGACGATCTCGTCGACGGCCGCCGCGAACCGCTGCGGCGCCTCGACACCCGGGGTCGTTTCGTCGATCGGCGGGGGCGAGCGCCTGCAGTTCGCGGCGCAACGAGGGTCCGAATGCGTGTCGCAGCCGCTCGAGTGTCGCCTCGTCGGCGTCGTTGCCGATCTGAACGCCGCACGACGCGAGCGCGCCGCGGACGACCTGTAGCGCAAAGGGGAACCGCTCGATGACGAAAGCCTCGAGGCGGTGAGCGAGATTCAGTACGTGTCGTAACCGACGCCCGCGACATCGGGCAGATGGTACATCAGGCGCCAGCGGCCTGACGAATGAACGCCTCGATGTCCGCGGCAGGACGCGCGCCGGCAGTCCGCGCCATTTCGCGGCCGCCAGCAAACACCGCCATCGTCGGAATCGATTGGATCCCGAATCGATCGCCGAGCTCCGGCACCGCGTCCGTGTTGACCTTGACCACGGCATAGCGTCCCGCGTTGTTGGCGGCGACACGCGCGATCTCCGGCGCGACCATGCGGCAGGGCCGACACCACGGCGCCCAGAAATCGACGACGACCGGAAACTTCGAGGACTTCACCAGCGCGTCGAACGCCTCGGTGCTCGGCACGTCGATCGGCTCGGCCGGCACGGGCAGCGGAGTTCCACACTTCTTGCACTTCGCGAGGTGCCCCTCCTGCCCGAACGGCAGCCGGTTCCGCTGCTGGCACGAGCCGCAGGTCACGATGATGCCGCGCGGATCCATCTCGGTGTTCGACATGGGGTCAGGATACAAAATACAGGACACAGAATACAGGACACAGAGATACAGGAGACAGAATACAAGTCCCCGAGCGCCGAGCCCCGAGCGCCGAGCGCCGAGTCAAGTCCGCAGCGTCTCCATGGGCTCGGCACGAAGCGCGCGGCGGATGGGACCGGCCGATGCCAACCCGACGACGCCGGTGAGTGCGGCTGAGGTGGCGAGGAGGGTGATCGGGTCGAACGGCGAGATGCCGAAGAGGACGCCCGAAAGCAGACGCCCGGCCGCCAGCGCCATGAGCGCGCCCGCGGCGGTCCCGAGCATCGCGGCACGCGCGGTCTCGGACGCCGCCGTCCAGATCAGCGATCGCGCCTGCGCGCCGAGCGCCAGCCGGATCGCCAGCTCTCGCAGACGCTCGGTGACGCCGCACGCCAGCACACCGTAGAGTCCGATGCCCGCGAGCGCCATGGCGAGTACGCCAAAGGCCGCGCCGAGCGCCGCAGCGGACCGATAGGGGTACAGCATCACGTCGAGATACCCGGCGAGCGTCCGCGCCTCGAAAACGGCGACGTTCGGATCCATCTGCCGCACGAGCCGCCGCATCTCATCCACCACCCTGGCTGGATCACCGGTCGACCTCGCGACGATCCGCTGCAAGCTCGTGTACCCTGACTGCCACGGCAAGTAGACGAAGGGTTGCGGTGACTCCCCGAGGGACTGAACCTTCACATCCGCCGCGACGCCAACGACGACAGCAGACTGCGCGGCATCGAAACGAACGCGACGACCGATCGGGTCCGCGTCTGGCCAGTACTCTCTCGCCGCCGCCGCACTGACGATCGCGACCGCGGGCCGGCCGGGCTCGGAATCGGCCGGTTCGAACGCGCGTCCAAGTAGCACTGGAATCCCCAGCGCGGCCAGATAGTCATCTCCGATCCGCGCGACCTGTACCGATCGCCCTTGCGCCTCGTCGTCGATGGAGACCGTCGCGGACTGATTGCCGTAGAGGTCGAGCGGAAGCCGGCTCGTCGGCGCAGCGACGGTCGCCGTGCCGTTCTGTTCGAGCGTACGGATGAAGTCCTGATAGAAGCGCACGGCCCGCGCCTCGTCATAGCCGCTCGACCCGAGATTGAGCGCGATGAACGCCGTGCGATGGGCGTCGAAGCCCGTCTCGACCGCGTCGGCGCGGGCGAGGCTGCGCGCGAGCAGTCCGGCGGCGGTGACCAGCGCCACACCAATCGCGATCTGCGGAACGAGGATAGCCTCGCGAAGCCCGAAGAGTCTGCGCCTGCCGCGCGACGCGCCAGCCAGCATGGAGCCTTCAGCGGGGGTACGCGAAGAGCGGACCGCGGGCACGATCGCAAACAGCACGGTCGCAAGCGCGGTGACCGCGATCGTGAAAATCGTCACGCGCAGGTCGACGGCCGGCTCGATGGAAATCGGCACGGGCAGGTCGGGTCGCCAGGAGGCGAGCAGCGAGGCGCACCACCGCGCGATCACGAGGCCGCCGATTCCGCCGAACAGCGAGAGCACCGCGCCCTCGACGAGCAGTTGCCGGATCACGTCCGCGCGTCGTGCTCCGATGGCCAGCCGGATCGCCATTTCACGCCGCCGCGCCAGCCCGCGCGCCAGCATGACGCCCGCAACGTTTGCGCAGGCGACGACGAGCACGAGCGCCGAGCCGCTCATGACGACCGCCGCCACCGCGAAGACCGCGCGATCGCCGTCCGGATGAACGATGACGTCCGAGGTTGGAACGATCTTGAGGCTGCGGCCCGTGTTCGTGTCCGGGTAGTCGCGCTGGAGGCGCGCCGCGATGACGCCCGTTGCGGCTCGAGCCTCCGCGGGCGTGGCGTCAGGCTTCAACTTCCCCTTCACGAACATCCAGCGCTCGCCGCGATTCGCACGCTGATCGGTCCGCAACGCTCCCATCATCGACACCGGGATCCACACGTCGGCGGACACCGCGCGGAACAGCAGGCCAGGGAAGCCGGCGGGAGCCACGCCCACGATCGTGTACGGACGGCCGTTGACCGGAAGGGCCGCTCCGATTGCGGCTGGATCCGCGTTGAATCGCCGGCGCCAGTAGCGATCGCTGATGACGACCACCGGCTCCCGGGCGGACGTGAAGGGTGACGCGGGACTGAAGTCCCGCGCTCCCTGCAGGCGCACGCCCAGCAGCGAAAAGTAGTTGGGCGTCACGAGCTCGCCGAACACGATCTCGCTGGCGCGTCCGCCGGTGATCGTGGCCATCAGGCCGCTGTAGCCCAGCGCGTCCTCGAGTACACCCGTGCGTCCGGCCACCAGATCCTCGTAGTCCGGAAACGAGAGGCCGTTGAAGCCGGAACCATCGGCGGCGGAGGTATAGATGTTGACGAATCGATCGGCGTCGCGAATCGGCAGCGGCGAGAGCAGCGCTGCATTGATCAAGGTGAACAGCGTGCCGTTGGCGCCGATCGCGAGCGCGAGGGTGAGGATGATGGCGGCGCTCGATCCAGGCTTCAGGCGGATCAGACGCAGCGCGTGAAGGACGTGGCTCAGAGCCATGCGGCCCTATACGGCCGAAAGCCGCTGCGCGTTCAATCGGATACGGCGAGCTCTCCGGGAACGATGGGACGGGTGCGGGGCAGGAGCCCACGGCGGGCCATGTTGCCGACGTAGACCAGGATGCCGACGAAGACGGCCAGCTTGATCGCGTCGGACGCCGGCGTCTGAGGCAGGACTTTCCAGAGCACGCCGATGACCGGCTGCGCGATGCAGACCGCCCAGACCGAGCCGTAGAAATAGCGGCGTTCGTGCCCTTCGTTCTGGGTGGACGGCCTGACGCGCGGCAGCAGCCCGATCGCGCCGAGCAGCCCAGACGCCGACGACGATCGGAAAGTACGCGGCGTCGTAGATCTGGCGGAGTCGCCACTCGCCCGTCGCGAGCGCCATGCACCAGGCCGGCGATGTTCGATCACGGCGAAGGCAATCACCTCGCTCCACGCGAGCGTGTAGCAGACGCGGCGGTAGAGCGGGTTCGGCCGATCTTCGGTGAAGCGGATGATGTAGGGCCGCGGCTCGACGCCCGGCAGGCGCCCGCGCAGCCCGGCGATGCCCGTGCCCAGGAGCATGACCGCGCCGAGCCAGAGCGCCATGCGCGGGTCGAAGCCGCGCTCGAACAGATCGAACGTCAGCGGACCGGGCGCGATGAAGAACACCCAGATCCAGATCGGCCAGTGCGCGAGCCGGTACAAGGTGTTGTTGCGCTCGCGGATCGGACGATCGCTCGCGAGCTCGATCCACTTCGGCCTGCCCGAGCTGACGTCTGTATGAAGGAGGAAGTAGCGGAAAGGTCAACGGTGGGCGAGCGCTCCGGTCTTCAACTCTAGCACGGGGCCGACTCCTCCGCGGAACCGGGGCCGCGGCCGCCATCGTATACAAGCACAACATCCATGGACACTCTCAGGCAGGACATCCGGCACGGCCTTCGTGCGCTCCGCAAGAGCCCGGCCTTCACCCTCACGGTCGTCCTGACGCTCGGCCTGGGCATCGGCGCCAACGCCGCGGTCTTCAGCATCGTCAACACGCTGCTGCTGCGGCCGCTGCCGGTCTCCGACCCCGACCAATCTCTACGTGCTCGCGTCACGCACCAGGACAACGAGCAGCCGCACCGGTCTCGTGGACCGACTTCGTCGACTACCGGGACCGCACCGGTCTGTTCTCCGATCTCTGGCCGCCTACGCCATCGGCTTCGCGGGTCTCAGCGCCGACAACCGCGCCGACCGCATCAGCCGTCGCGTACGTCACCGGCAACTATTCTTCTCGATGCTCGGGATTACGCCGGCGCTCGGCCGCCTGATTCAGCCCGGCGGAAGGCGACGACGTTCGGCGCGGACCCGATTGTCGTCCTCGGACACTCGTACTGGAAGAAGCGCTTCAACGGCGATCCGTCGGTCGTCGGACGCACGGTGCTGGTCAACGGCCAGCCGTTCACCGTCGCGGGCGTCGTTCCCGAAGCGTTTCTACGGCGTCTACGCGCTCGTCGAGTTCGACGCGTACCTGCCGCTCGGGATGATCTTCCGCGAGTCGGCGTACAAGGAAATGATCGAGCGGCGCGACAACCACGAGCTGCGCGTGATCGGCCGGCTGAAGCCGGCCGTTTCGCTGGCGCAGGCGCAGGCGGCGCTCGACGTGCTCGCGCGGTCAGCTCGAGCAGCAGTATCCGGACACGAACAAGACCGTGCGCGCACGCGTCTGATCCCGGAGACGTCTCGCGCGCCCGGAGCCGAACACCGCGGACAGCAACCCGTTCGTCGCGGGGGTGTTCCTGCTGCTCGTCGGGCTCGTGCTGCTCGTGGCCTGCGTGAACGTCGTCAACCTGCTGCATGGTCCGCGCGACGGTGCGGCAGCGCGAGCTGGCGCGTGCGCGCCGCGCTCGGCGCGGGCCGGCGCCGGCTCGTGCGGCAGATGCTGACGGAGAGCCTGCTGCTGGCACGTCGCGGGCGGCCTGGCCGGCGCGGTCATCGGCCGCTGGACTGAGCGGCCTGCTCGCGCGGATCAAGCTGCCGGCCGATCTCCCGATCCGCTTCGATCTCGCCGTTCGACTGGCGCGTGTTCGCGTACATCGCGGTGGTCGCGCTCGGCACGGGGCTCGTCGGTCGGCCTGCTGCCGGCGTTGCGCGCGTCGCGCACGGACCTGAACGAGGTCCTGCGCGAAGGCGGACGCAGCATGGCGGACGGCAGCGAGCCGTCAGCGCCTGCGCAAGCGCGCTCGTCGTCGCCCAGGTCGCGGTGTCGCTCGTGCTCCTGGTCGCCGCCGGGCCTCTTCGTGCGCAGCGTCCAGCGCGCGCAGTCGATCGATCTCGGGCTTCGACTCCCCAGCACGTGCTGAACCTCGTCGATGGACGTCTCGCAGCAGGGGTTCGACGAGGCGCGCGGCCGCGCGTTCTATCGGGAGGTCGAGGCGCGCGTCCGGCCGCTCCCCGGCGTCGAGTCGGTCAGCTACGCGTATTCGGTCCCGTTCGGCTACTACAACTCGAGCGAGAACGTCGAGGTCGAAGAGCATCCGGTGCCGAAGGACCAGCGGCCAAGCCGAGCGGCCGGCTACAACGTCGTCGGGACCCGACTACTTCCGCACCATGAAGATGCGCGATCGTCCGCGGCCGCGCGTTCACTCCCCGAAGACGACGAACGGCGCGCTGCGCCGTCGCGATCATCAACGAGCTCATGGCCGACCGGTTCTGGCCGGGGCAGGATCCGATCGGCAAGCGATTCCGCACGACAGGCCAACACCACGCAGTGGCTCGAGGTCGTCGGCGTGTCGGGACCGGGCAAGTACAACTACATCTTCGAGGATCCCGGGCGCCTACTTCTTCATCGCCGATCGCACAGCACGTACCGCGCGCTGCGCGTGCTGCAGCTCCGCACGGCCGGCGCGCCCGAGGCGCTCGCGCCGCGCGGCGCAGCGGGAGATCCGGGCGCTCAATCCGGATCTGCCGGTGTACGACGTGCGGTCCATGGAGCGAGATGCTTCGAGGGCCGCAACGGGTTCTTCCTGCTGAAAATGGGCGCGCTCTTCGGCGGCGGCCTCGGCGTGCTCGGCCTGGTGCTGGCGCTCGTCGGCATCTACGGCGTCGTCTCGTACACGGCGAGTCCAGCGAACGCAGGAGATCGGCGTCCGCATGGCGCTCGGCGCCCAGCCGCGCGACATCCTGCGCCTCGTCGTCGGCCAGGGGCTCGCGCTCGTCGGCGGCGGCATCGCCCTCGGCCTCTGCGCGGCATTCGGCATCTCGCGGCTGCTGGCCAACCTGCTGTTCGGCGATCTCCTCGACCGATCCCGCTGACCTTCGTGCCGCGTCCCGCTGATCCTCGGGTCGATGGCGCTGCTCGCGTCCTACCTCCCGGCGCTCCGCGCGACGCGCATCGATCCGATGCTGGCCCTGAGGGAGTAACGCGGCCAGCCGACCGCTTCCAGACCGCCCGGGTGACTGTAGTATGCTCTCCCCCGCATGTCTGCCAAGAGAGCGAGTCGGTGACGCCGCGCCATGACGTCGTCCTGGTCGGCGGCGGCGGCGCGGGTCTGCGCGCGGCCATCGCCATCGCGGAGACCAATCCCCGGCTGAGCGTCGCGGTCGTCTCCAAGGTCTACCCGATGCGCAGCCACACCGTCTCCGCCGAGGGCGGCGCCGCGGGCGTGGCGCGCGCGGACGACAGCCTCGACGAGCACGCCTACGACACCATCTCCGGCGGCGACTGGCTGGCGATCAGGACGCCGTCGAGGCCTTCGTCAAGGAAGCGCCCGAGGAGCTGCTGCGGCTGGAGCACTGGGGCTGCCCGTGGAGCCGCGAGCCCGACGGCCGCATCGCCGTGCGGCCGTTCGGCGGCATGAAGAAGATGCGCACGTGGTTCGCCGCCGACAAGACCGGCTTCCACATGCTCCACACGCTGTTCCAGACCTCGCTCAAGTACACGCAGCGTCACCCGCTACGACGAGTGGTTCGTCACGAAGCTGCTGGTCGACGACGGCCGCGTGCAGGGCGTCGTCGCGATCGAGCTGATGTCGGGCAAGGTCGAGGCGATCACGGCCAAGGCGGTCATCCTGTGCACCGGCGGCTGCGGCCGCGTCTTTCCGTTCACGACCAACGCGAACATCAAGACCGGCGACGGCATGGCGCTGGCCTACCGCGCCGGCGCGCCGCTCAAGGACATGGAGTTCGTCCAGTACCACCCGACCGGCCTGCCGTTCACCGGCATCCTGATCACCGAGGCGGCGCGCGCCGAGGGCGGCTACCTGATCAACAAGGACGGCTACCGCTACCTGCAGGACTACGACCTCGGCAAGCCGGAGCCGAAGCCGGTGCTCCGCAGCATGGAGCTCGGGCCGCGCGATCGGCTGTCGCAGGCGTTCGTGCAGGAGCTGGAGAAGGGCCGCACGATCGACACGCCCGTACGGCCCGGTCGTCCACCTCGACCTGCGGCACCTGGGCGAGAAGGTGATCAACACGAAGCTCCCGTTCGTGCGCGAGCTGTGCCTGAAGTACGCAGAACATCGATCCGGTCACGGAGCTGATCCCGGTGCGGCCGGTGGTGCACTACATGATGGGCGGCGTGCACACCGACATCAACGGCGCGACGCCGCTGGCCGGCCTGTACGCCGCCGGCGAAGTGCGCCTGCGTGAGCATCAACGGCGCCAACCGGCTGGGCTCGAACTCGCTGCCGGAGCTGCTGGTCTTCGGCGCGCGCGCGGGCATGCGTCGCCGCCGAGTTCGCCTCGACGCACGGCAGGACGTCAGCCCGGCGATCGCTGGCGCAGGCCGAGGACGAAGAGCGACGTCTGGAGCAGGCTGTTCCAGCCGCAAGACGGCAGCGGCGAGCGCATCGCGACGCTCCGCGAGCGAGATGCAGAAGACGATGGAGGAGGGCGCCGGGCATCTACCGCACCGGGCGCGTCGCTCGCGCAAGCCGCCGACGAAGCTGCGCGAGCTGCAGGAGCGCTTCGGCCGACGTCGCCCTCGACGACCACAGCCGCACGTTCAACACCGAGCGCGTCGCCGCGCTCGAGCTGTCGTTCATGCTCGACGTGGCCGAGAGCGATCGTCGACAGCGCGCTGCAGCGCGAGGAGTCGCGCGGCGCGCACCAGCGCACCGATTTCCCGACGCGCGACGACGCAGCGCTTCCTTGCCGCATTCGCTGGTCTCACCGCAACGCCGACGGCTCGTGCCGGGTCGAGTACCTGCCGGTGACGATCACCCGCTGGCCGCCCGGCCGAGCGGGTCTACGGGAGGTAGGACTCGCATGGCGGACCGGCATCACGCTGCAGGTCGCGCGCTACCGCCCGGAGAGCGAGACGGCGCGCCGACGTTCCAGGAGTACGAGGTGCCGCTGCCGCAAGGACTGGGTCGTCCTCGACGCGCTGAACTACATCAAGGACCAGCTCGACGGCACGCTGTCGTTCCGCTGGTCGTGCCGCATGGGCATCTGCGGCAGCTGCGGCATGACCGTCAACGGCGAGCCGAAGCTGACCTGCGCCACCTTCCTGCACCGACTACGCGCCGGGGCCGGTCCGCGTCGAGCCGCTGCGCAACTTCCCGGTCATCCGCGATCTCGTCGTCGAGATCGGCGACTTCATGCGGAAGCTGACGCAGCGTCAAGCCGTGGATCATCCGCAAGCGAGGAGAAGCCGCTCTCCGAGGGCGAGTACCTGCAGACGCCGGAGGAGCTGGACGAGTACAAGCAGTTCAGCATGTGCATCAACTGCATGCTCTGCTACGCGGCCTGCCCGGTCTACGGGCTCGACCCGAAGTTCCTCGGCCCGGCGGCGATCGCCCTGGCGCAGCGCTACAACCTCGACTCGCGCGACGAGGGCGCGCGACGAGCGGCATGGAGGTCCTCTCCGAGCACGAGGGCATCTGGGGCTGCACCTTCGTCGGCGAGTGCACCAAGGTCTGCCCGAAGCACGTCGATCCGGCCGGCGCCATCCAGCGCTACAAGCTGAAGGCCGCGGCCTGCGACTGGTGTCAAGTCGTTCCTCATGCCGCGGGGCGGCGCGATGAGCCACGAGCGCCGGCTACACCGAGTACCACCCGCGCTGGTACCGGCCGCGCATGTCCACCTACTGGTGGCTGCGCACGCTGGTCGTACCTGCGTTCATCCTGCGCGAGCTGAGCAGCGTCTTCGTCGCCTGGTTCGTCGTGTTCCTGCTGCTGCTGGTCCGCGCCGTGGCGCAGGGCGACGGCGGCGTACCACGGCTTCCTGCGACTGGTCCGGCAACCCGCTGCGTGCTCGCTGCTCAACGTCGTCAGCCTGCTCTTCGTCGTCTTCCACGCGGTCACCTGGTTCAACCTGGCGCCGAAGGCGATGGTGGTGCAGGTGGGCGGCAAGCGCGTGCCCGGCCGTGCTGCATCGCGGCGTCGCAACTATCGCGGCCTGGGTCGTCGTGTCGGCGCTGTCGTCGCCTGGCTCCTGCCTGGGCGGACTGATGGCCGAAAGCGACCGCATCGAGCCGCTCCTGTGGCTGCTGTTCAGCGCCGGCGGCGTGGTGGCGGCGCTGCTGCTCCCGGTCGCTGCTGTCTTCCTGTTCGGCGCTGGCGTTCCCGCTCGGCTGGCTCTCGCCGCCCAGCTACGAGCACCTGCTCGCCGTGCTGCGCCATCCCGCTCACCCGCGCTGGCGCTGTTCGTCCTCTGCGTGCTGTCGCTGTTCCACTGGGCGCACCGCTTCCGCTACACGCTCTACGACGGGCTGCAGATCAAGCACCTCAACGAGATGATCAACGCCGTCTGCTACGGCGGCGCGATCGTCGGCTCGCTGGTGGCCGCCTACCTGCTGCTGACGCTGTAGGGGTCAGATCTCTGCATTTCAACATTATGTTGAAATACAAGATCTGACCCCTTACTTACCGCACGACGCGGAGGTTGGTGGGCGGCGCGGGCGGCGCCGCACTTCCGCTCGCGGCGATCACGAACAGCGTGATGCTCTGCGCCGGCAGCGTGGCCGTCGAGGCTCGTGCCGGTGACACGTGAGATTCGGTCAGGCGGGTGATGGTATTCGCTGACGGTCAGCTGCCAGACCTGCGCCGTGCCGCGGTGCGCGAAGTTGGCGAGGTTGATCGTCACCGGCGTCGTTCCCGACAGGTACTTGCTGATGACCATCACCGTCAGCGCGCCGTCGGACGAACGCTGGGCGGCAAACGCCGCGACGTTGTCCGGATTGGCGGCCGCGGCGCCGCCACGCTGGTGTCGCCGAACGTCGACTTGTTGCCGTCGTAGTTGCGATACATCTTCATCGCCTTGTAGGTCGGCGTCGATGCGTCGCGGGCGTCGTCCAGCGCGCGCGCCATGTCCAGCCCTTCGCGGCCGAAGATGCCGTAGATGTCCGCCTGCGTCGTCGCGCCGTTGATGTGGCTCTCGGCGCCCCAGTTGTATTCGGTGATGCCGATCTGCGTGTCCGGGATAGTAAGTGTTGACCCAGTTCCTGCAGGCGCGGAATCAGCTGCACGCGGTCGTTGATCCAGGTCTCGTCCACGTAGTTCGGGTCCCACAGCGAGCGCGTCGAGCGGTTGCGCCGCAGCTGCATGGCGCTCGAGACGTCGTCGCTGAATTCGCCGCCCTGCGGATAGTAGTGGACGGTGAAGACGTCGAGCAGCCGCTGGCCGGTTGCGGTGTTGTTCTGGCGCAGCTGGTCGAGCAGCCAGGGCAGGTAGTCCGCGCCTGCCGTGATTGTTGCGATCGGGGAGGAAGCCCCAGCCGTTGATGCTCCCGTACTGCTGGTCGTAAGCCGCTGAAGAGGTAGCCGCTCCAGCCCCACTCCTCCGGCCCGACGACGAGCGCCGACGGATCGACGGCCTTGATCTTCGCGCGCGTAGTCGAGCATCTTGTTCCGGATCTCCTCCATCGTCGCGCCCGTCGGATGCACGTCGCGATGCGTGGAGTGCCAGATGCTCGGCTCGTTGTCGAGGATGTAGTAGCGCACGCCGCCGTTCGCGTCGTGCCCCACCGGTTGACCAGGTGCTGCACCCAGCCCTGCTGGAACGTCGAGTTGGACGGCACGTTGGCGTCGTTCGGATCGTTGCCGGTGACGAACTGGCCGTTGGTCCGCACGCCGTTGCCCGCGTCCGGGAACCACTGCCAGTCGTTGCCGGTCTGCGCGCCCGTACTTGGCGATCGAGAAACTCGCCAGCTTGCTGCGGTTCGGCCCGAGCTTCGCCACCCAGTCGATCATCGGAATGGTCAGCATCGCGCTGGCGCCTGCCGCACGGGCGTTCGAGATGAACGTGTCGCCGCGCTCACCGGGCGTCGCGCTGGCATCGGCGATGCTCTCGAAGTACCAGTCGTTGCCGCGATTGTCGGCGTTCAGCTGCCAGTTGTAGCGGCGTCGTGTTGTTGCCGCCGTTGCGGTTGAGCGGGGTGTTCAGATCGTTCAACTGCGCGGTCGTCGCGTGCGCAACGCCGTAGACGTTCGGATCGATCGGATGACGATTGGCGCTGACGTCGACGGTGACCGTGGCAGCAGGATTCTGCGCGAGAGCAGGCGTCGACGACACGACGAGCGAGGCGACTATGAAGACGGTGAGAGTTGCGCGCCGGCGAGAGAGCAGTATCGTCATTTCCTGAGTTTTGAGCGCAGTTGTCCCGGCAGACACTTCGGCGACGCACAATTCGTGCCGCGCAAGACCCTGTGATTTGTGGGAGTTAGCCGATCCGGCCGACGACAGAAATTGCCTGGACACACGGATTTGGTGCTGAGGATGCCAGCACCCTCAGCACCTTCAGCACCTTCACCGATCAGTTTTTTCACGGCCGCCGTCGTTCGCCAGCATGCGCGCCAGCACGGCGGTCACGAGCCCGTTGCCGCTCTCCCCGGACACCGCAATGTCCGGCACGAGCTTCACCTTGTTCTCGCCCAGGATCGACGCCAGCTGCATGGCCGTGTAGCCGTTCGTGCCGACGGCGTCGATACCCTGCTTGTAGGCCTCGGCCTTGGCGGCGCCCACGGCGCGGACGGCTGATGCTTCCGCATCACCGTTCAGCCGCACGGCCGCAGCCTGACCTTCGGCACGCAGGCGCACGGCGTTGGCGTCACCCTTCGCCGACTCGGCGGCGCCCAGCGCGTTCTGCTGAGCGATGCGCACCATCTGCTCGGAGCGCACGACCTCGCTCTGCAGATTCGCGACGGCGGTTTCGCGCTCCAGCGACTGACGTTTCACCTGCGCCTCGCGCTGCGCGTCGTACGTCCGCTCGAGCTCCGCGGCGATTTTGCGGTCCGTTTGCGTCTTCATCAGCTCGGCCGGAGGCGCGATGTCGCCAATCAGCGTGTCGATGCACTCCACGTCATACGCCTCGACAGCCTTCTTGATGTTGTCGAATGCCTCCCTCTGCCGATCCGAGCGCGCCGACAGGAATTCGAGCACCGAGACCTGTTGGGCCGAGTTGCGGAAGTAGTTGCCAACGGTCGGCTGCAGCACGTGGTCCACCAGGTTCTGCATCGACCCGACGCGCGAGATCACGCGCGGCGCGTTCTTCATGCCGATGTGGATGATCTGCGACACGTCCAGGTTGAACGAGAAACCGTCCTTCGATCTGACCTGGATCGACGACAGCCGCTGGTCGTACTGATGCGCCTCCGTCCGCTGCGCCCAGTTCAACACGATGTTCGTCGTCGGCACGAGCTCGACCTTCATCACGCGGGTGTTGATCGGGTGCTTGCCTGGCAACAGGGCATCGTTCCACACGCCCTTGCGTCCCCGCTCGACGAGATCGCCGTGCGTGAAGTCCTCACCGGACAGGTCGAGGTGCTCTCCGCCGACATAACTGACGACCACGCCGACGTAGCCAATCGGAATCTCGGTCAGCGACACCTGTTCGACCTTGACGAACCATGGGTTGAGGTTCCACGAACCTGACAGCAACACTTCCTCCTGCAACCCGCGGCAGCCGCCGGCGTCGATGAACGCCTGACCCCGCTGGAAGCTGCCGTGGCCATCGACCACGTGCCCGGCCAGATCGCCGGCGGGAATAGGCCGGCCGTCGAGCACCGTGACAATGCCGACGCGGTCGGGCGGGACCTGCGAGACGTGCAGATCCTCAACCTTCATGGCGTAGTCGCGCGCCGTCTCGGTCGTCACGACCTTGAAGAGCGCCGGGTTGATCCGGTACGCGCCGGCCGTCAGAAACGACAGCTGACGTCCGCGCTCGCCGTGGTTCCGCAGAAACGCCTCCGCGTCCTGGTAGTGGTCGCACGCGATCTGACGTGCGAGCACGCGCTCGGCCGGAATCCCCTCGCCGTCGGCGGCAACAACCAGCGCGATTTCGCCCGGCCGCACGACGACGAGCGGCACTCTGCGGATCTTGTAGCGCCACCTCCAGTAGCCGAAGTGCCAGCCGGGCGGCAGCATACGCGCCTGATAGCCGGCCTCGCCGTTGAGCGCGATGACGCGCCCCGAGGCGAGCGGCGGGCCGAAGCGCTTGATGACCAGACCGGACTGGTTCTCGGCAATGACCCGCATGCCCGAGAGGATCAGCAGGAGCCCGGCCAGCAACGCGAACGTCACCAGCAGGATGTCGAGAATCGGCGACAACGTGAGCGACATGAATGTCCTTCCTCCGGCGCAGATGCGTGCGCTGCCAGCCGAAGCAGCCCGAACCGCGCTGACGCCCGTTCGTGCATTCGCTGAGCCAGCGCCAATTCGAGGCTTTCCGCCGGTTTTTGGGGCCAGGAAGGTGCCAGGCAGACCGAAGATCATGATTCAATTACTGGCATGACGGTGTTTAAATGATGGTCATGCCCACTGTGACCTGGAGCGGTCCGGCGCCGTCCGCAAGGCTCAATGCCCTCCTGAAAAGGCGCAGGATCGAGGTCAGGCCGACACCGAGCGTCGGCACGATCCGGATCGTTCGGACCCGCACGGGGACGCGCGCGCCGCGGGCCCCGCACGAGCCGCGCTGGATCTGGTGGTCGGACGAGCCGGTCACGCAGGACCGCCGGCTCGACGCGGTGCTGCGGGGCGCGTACGACGTCATCGACGGTCGCCTGGACGACGGCCCCGCCCTGCTGGCATCGCGGATCGAGGAGCTGCTGACGCCCGAGGCGCCGGTCCCGGCGACGGACACGCTCGTGATGGTGAGCGACGCCTCGCGGCGTGTCGTGACGCAGGTGGCGCGCGTGGCCGCGACCTCCATGCCCGTGCTCGTCACCGGCGAAACGGGCACCGGCAAGGAGCTCGTGGCCCGGCTGATTCACGCCAGCTCGCCTCGCAAATCGAAGGCCTTCATCCCAATCAATTGCGCGGCTATTCCGAACGAGCTGATGGAAGCCGAGTTGTTCGGGTACGCGCGCGGTGCGTTTTCCGGCGCGGTGCAGCGCTATGACGGTCAGCTCATGGCGGCCGCCGGCGGCACGGTGTTTCTGGACGAGATCGACGACACGCCGCGCGGAGACCCAGGTCAAGCTGCTCCGCGTGCTCGAAGACCGCGTCGTCAGCCGCCTCGGCGAGAACGTCTGGCACGAGATCGACTTCAGGCTCATCGCGGCCACCAACCGCGACCTGCGTCCGCTCGTCGACGCGGGCCTGTTCGGCGCTGACTTCTACGAGCGGCTCGCCATCGTGTCGATTCATCTGGTGCCGCTGCGGGAGCGCCTGGACGATCTTCCGGACCTCGCGCGCTACTTCATCGCGCGCTTTGGACGCGAGCAGGGGCGGCCCGCGGTGACGGGCATCCGGTCCGACGCGATCGATCGACTCCGCGCCTATCCGTGGCCCGGAAACATCCGCGAGCTGCGCAATGTCCTCTACGAGACGCTCGTGTACAAGCGCGCGGGCAACGAGATTCTCCTGTCGGATCTGCCGCGGCGAATCCTCAAGGGCGAATGGACGACGGACGCCTCCGCCGTCGATCGCGGCATCATCGCGGAGCGAATCAAGGGGGGCCGCATGAACCTCCGCGACGAGGTGGCCGGGCTCGAACGCGTCGCGCTCGAGGAGGCGCTGGCGCGCGCCGGCGGCAATGCGGCCCAGGCGGCGCGGTTGCTGGGCGCGGTCGGCCGTGGCGCCGCCCGTGATCCCGGCGGCACCGTCCGGGCGATGCTGCGACGACTCGGGCAGAAGAAAAGTGCCCGGCGACCAACCATTTAGGGGAACAACCCCCCACCTGCTCTCGTCCAGTTCCCTGTGCTTCACGACCTCAAGATCGCTTTTCGTCTGCTGCTGAAAAATCCCGCGTTCACTGCTGTCGCCGTCATCGTTCTGGCGCTCGGCATCGGCGCCAACACGGCGGTATTCAGCCTGGTCAACGCGATGATGCTCCAGCCCACGGCCGCCGAAGGCCCGGGCATCGTCGGCATCTACTCCAAGGATCGGACACGGCCCGACAGCTATCGCGGGTTCTCCTGGCCGGACTACGAGCGCGTGCGCGCCAGCCGGGAGCCGTTCGACGCGGTCATGGCCCATAGCGTGACGCTCCTCGGCGCGACTGAAGGCGACACGACGAGGCGCTCGTTATGCGCCATCGTGTCAGCGTCGTACTTCACGACGCTCGGCGTGCATCTCGTGGCGGGCCGCGCGTTCACGGCTGACGAAGAACGGCCGGGCAGCGATCAGCGGGTGCTGATCGTCGGGCACCAGTACGCGCGCAAGGCCGGAGTCGCGCCGGGCGACGTGCTCGGACGGACGGTCCGGCTCAACGCGCGTGACTACACGATCGTCGGCGTGGCGCCAGAGGGATTCGGTGGCACGACCGCACTCGTCGGAACCGAGTTCTGGGTGCCGCTCGGCGTCTACGACCAACGTCACCGATGACATGTTCCGCGACGGCCGCAAGGAGCCGCTGGGCGATCCGCGAGCGCGCGCGCTGATGCTGGTCGGACGCCTCCGGCCCGGCCTCAGCGAGGAGGCGGCACAGCCACAGCTCGCCGCGTTATCGGCCATCCTCGAGCAGAGCGATCCCGTCGAGAACAAGAACCATGACCTGACCACCCATCGCCTGTCGCGACAGGCGATCAGCAACTCGCCGCAGGGTGCCGGCCCGACGGTCGTGCTGTCGCTGCTGCTGATGGGCACCGCGGGTCTCGTGCTGCTGATCTCGTGCCTGAACCTGGCCAACATGCTCCTCGCGCGCGGCTCGGCCCGCCGCAAGGAGATCGCGCTGCGTCTGGCGCTGGGCAGCGGCCGCAGCCGCGTGATCAGGCAGCTGCTGACCGAGAGCCTGCTGCTCGCCGCGCTCGGAAGTGCGGCTGGCCTGCTGCTCGCCATCTGGGGCACGCGACTGCTCGTCGCCTCGTTCGCCGCGGCGCTGCCGCTGGTCGTCACGTTCGAGGCACGGCCCGACTTCCGGGTCCTGCTGGCGACGATGTGCTTTGGCGCGGTGAGTACGGTGATCGCGGGTCTCGGGCCTGCGTGGCGCGTCACCCGTCCCGACGTGCTGCCCGATCTGAAGGAGCAGCCCGCCGATCAGACAGGCGGACGCCGCTTCAGCATGCGCAACGCGCTGGTCGTCGGGCAGATCGCGCTTTCGCTCGCGCTCCTCACCGCGGCGGGCCTCTTCATGCGCGGCGCGATCAAAGCGGCCATGGCGGATCCCGGATTCCCGCTCGAAGGCGGCGTCATCGCCAACATCGATCCCGGAATGGCTGGCTACGACGAGGCGCGCGCGCGTGGCGCGATCCGGCGCATCCTCCAGACCGTCCGAAGCACGCCCGGCGTCCAGTCCGCGAGTCTGGCGAGCCTCGTGCCGTTCGGCGAGTTCCAGGAGGGTGAGCGGGTGCAGAAAGCCGGGACGCCGCCCGCGGCCGAAGGCCAACCCGAGTCCGGCGTCCAGGCGACCTACACGATCATCGGCGCCGACTACTTCGAGGCGCTGCGGCTGCCGGTCCTGCGAGGCCGCGGCTTCACCGCGGCTGAAGAGGAATCGGCTGGCGGCGCGCCGGTCGTCGTGATCGACGAGCCCCTTGCCCGTCAGCTCTTCCCGGGCGAGGACGCGCTTGGACAGATCGTGCAGTTCGCGCGTCGTGAAACGCCTGACGACACGCACTACACGATCGTCGGCGTCGTCGCGGGCGTCCGCCACGACTTGTTCGACAAGGCGCCGGTGCCGCACGTGTACGCGCCGCACGGCCAGCGGTTCCGCGCGAACGTCAACATCCACGTGCGTCTGGCCGGCGGCGGCCAGGCGGCCGAGATCGCGATGCTGGGGACGCTTCGTCAGACGATTCGCGCCCTCGATCCGGCGATCCCCGTGCTGCAGCTCAGAACGCTCGCGCAGCAGCGGGACAAGAGCCTCGCGCTGTGGGCCGTGAACGCCGGCGCGCAGCTCTTCTCCGTGTTCGGCGGTGTGGCGCTGCTCCTCGCGGTGATTGGCGTCTACGGCGTCAAATCCTATCTGGTCTCGCGGCGAACGCGCGAGATCGGGATTCGCATGGCGCTCGGCGCGACGCCAACCAACGTGATGTGGCTCGTGCTCCGCGAAGGCCTCGCGCTCACGTCCGTCGGCGTCCTGATCGGACTGCTGCTCGCCTTTGGCGTGGCGCAGGCGGTTGGCGGCATGCTGTACGAAGTCCGTGCGCTCGATCCGATCGTCTTCATCGCGGCGCCGATCGTGCTGTCCGCCGCCGCCCTCGCGGCGTCCTGGTTCCCCGCGCGTCGCGCGACACGCGTCCTTCCAATCACGGCATTGCGATCGGAGTAGCCTCGGCGCGACGGCTGGGCACTTGTGGGCCTGGAGCGAAATCCGCAACAATCAGCCATCAGGCACCTTCTCAAGCCCGTCCTCATCTGCTTTCTGATCGCGCTGGCCGTCTGGGTCTACGTCTACAAAGCGTCGCCTCGCATGCCCGACTTCGAGGTGTACTGGAAGGCCGGCTCGCGCGCCGCCGCCGCTGAGCCGCTCTATCGCCCGGACGACGGGCATTTTCAGTTCAAGTATCTGCCGGCATTTGCCGTGCTGGCGATTCCGGTAGGCGTCATGCCGCTCGCGACGGCGGAAGCGCTCTGGTTCGCAACCTCCGTGGCGTTGCTGGTCGTGCTCATCAGGCTGAGTGTGAGACTCCCACTCGAGAAGAGGGTGAAGACCGGATTCCTCGTCGGCGTCATCATCATCGCGCTGGGCAAGTTCTACGTGCACGAGCTCGTGCTCGGCCAGGTGAACATCCTCTTTGCCGTGGTGATCGCGATCGCGCTGCTTGCGATCAAGGCAGGTCGTGAGGGCCTGGCCGGCGCGCTCGTCGTACTTGGCGTCGTCATCAAGCCGTACGCCGTGCTCTTGCTGCCGTGGATCGTGGGCCGGGCCAGGATGGCGTCCATCATGTCCGCCGGCGCTGCCGCGGCCGCCACGTTGCTGCTGCCAGCGCTCGTGTACGGCTTCTCCGGCGCCGCCGCGCTTCATCGCGAGTGGTGGAGAACCGTCACCGAAACGACCGCGCCTCAGATGACGGTCCTCGACAACGTCTCCCTGGCCGCGATGTTCTTCCGGTGGGCGGGCCCGGGCGCGTTGTCGGCGCGGCTCGCGCTCGTCACGGGCATCGTGCTGCTCCTGGTTGCAGCAATCGTGTTCCTGGCGCGGCGTGGTGTGCGGTTCCCCGAAGGGCTGGAGGGCGGCCTGCTGCTGACGTTGATGCCGCTCCTCTCTCCGCAGGGCTGGGACTACGTCTTCCTCATCGCGACGCCGGCGGTCGTGTATGTGGTGAACTACTCGGATGGCCTGCCTCGCTGGCTTCGGATCGTGACGGCCGTCGCGCTCGTGGCGATCGGATTGAGCCTCTTCGATGTGATGGGCCGGCGTGCGTATTCGATGTTCATGCGGATGTCGGGCATCAGCCTCTGCTTTTTCGTGGTGATTGGCGCGCTGGCGACCCTGCGCTTCCGGAAGGTCGCCTGATATCATGCCGTCATGATCCGCACGGCGGTCGTGACGATCGTGGCCGGATTGACCGGGATCCTTTCCTTCCCGCAGAGCGTGACCAGACCTGCTGACCCCGAACGCGGCATCCCGCTGACGCTCGCGGAGGAGCGGGCGAGCCGCATCCGCGATCTCGAGTACACCGTTCACTTTTCGATTCCGCCGGCGCAGACGGATGCCGTCACCGGACGCGTCACGATGTCGTTCCGCCTGACGGATGCCACGCGTCCCCTGGCGCTCGACTTCGCTCCGCGTGAAGGCTTTCGCGGCGCCCGTTCCGGCACACGGCCCATCACCGCCTACGTCGTCCCCGATCACCTCGTGATTCCCGCCGCGGAGCTGCGCGAAGGGCGCAACGAGATCACGATCGATTTCGTGGCGGGCAATGCGCCGCTCAATCGGAATCCGGAGTTCCTCTACACGATCTTCGTGCCGGCGCGCGCGCACCTCGCGTTCCCGTGCTTCGATCAGCCCGACTTGAAGGGCCGGTGGACGCTCAGCCTCGAGATTCCCTCGGGGTGGCAGGCGGTCGCCAACGGCGCGGAGGTCGGACGATCGGAAGCGGGCGGCCGCGTCAGCCTGACGTTTGCGAAGACCCAGCCGCTGTCGACCTATCTGTTTGCGTTCGGCGCCGGACGCTTCTCGGTCGAGACGGCCGAACGGGCGGGGCGGACGTTCCGGATGTACCACCGCGAGACCGACGCCGCGAAGGTCGCGCGGAACCGCGACGCGATCTTCGACCTGCATGCGTCGGCGCTCGACTGGCTGGAGCGTTACACAGGGATCGACTATCCCTTCGGCAAGTTCGATTTCCTGCTCGTGCCCTCGTTTCAGTTCGGCGGCATGGAGCACGCCGGCGCGATCTTCTACAACGCCTCGGGCCTCCTCCTGGATCCGTCCGCCACGCAGAATCAGAAGCTGGGCCGCGCGAGCGTCATCGCGCACGAGACCGCGCACATGTGGTTCGGCGATCTGGTGACGATGAGGTGGTTCAACGATGTGTGGATGAAGGAGGTCTTTGCCAACTTCATGGCGGCAAAGATCGTCAACCCGTCGTTTCCCGAGATCAACCACGATCTGCGGTTCCTGCTCGCGCACTACCCCTCGGCGTACGACGTCGATCGCACGCCCGGGACGAACGCGATTCGCCAGCGGCTCGACAACCTCAGCGAGGCCGGCACGCTCTACGGCGCCATCATTTATCAGAAGGCGCCGATCGTCATGCGTCAGCTCGAAACGCTGCTCGGCGAGGACTCTTTCCGGGCGGGCCTGCAGCAGTACCTCCGCGCGCACCGGTTCGGCAATGCCTCATGGCCGGACCTCATCACGGTGCTCGACGCCCGCACGCCGGACGACCTCGCGTCATGGAGCCGCGCGTGGGTGGAGGAAGCGGGACGGCCCATCGTCCGGACCGAGCTGAAACTGGAAGGCGGACGCATCGCGGGCCTGTCGTTCGTGCAGGCCGATCCCGCCGAATCGCGCGGGCTGGTCTGGAACCAGCGGCTGCTGGTCACCGTCGGTCTGCCGGACGGCGTCCGCACGTGGCCGGTGCGGATGACGGGCACACGTGCCGACGTACCCGAAGCGCGCGGGCTGCCTGCGCCGCTCTACGTCCTGCCCGCGGGCGGCGGCATCGGCTACGCAGGCTTCGAGCTCGATTCCGCAAGCATCGCGTATCTGCTCGACCGACTGCCAGAGATCGCGGATCCCGTGACGCGCGGCGCCGCGTGGGTGACATTGTGGGATCAGATGCTCGATCGGCGGGCGAAGCCGTCGGCGTTCATTCAGCTGGCGCTGCGGGCCCTGCCTCGTGAAAGCGACGAGCAGAACGTTCAACAGGTGCTGACGTACACACGCCAGACATACTGGCGGTTCCTCTCCGTTCCGGAACGCGACTCGGTGACGGCCGACCTCGAACGCGTGCTGCGTGCCGGCGTCGACGCGGCGAAGACCTCCAGCCTCAAATCGGCGTGGTTCTCCACGCTGCGCGACACCGCCCGTTCGGCATCCGTGCTGGGGTGGCTCGAACGTGTCTGGCGGAAGACCGAGGACGTCCCTGGATTGATCCTCGCGGAACCGGATTACTCGACGCTGGCGCTCGAGCTGGCGGTGCGTGAGGTGCCATCCTGGAAGGCGATTCTGGACGAGCAGCTGACCCGGATCGAGAACCCGGACCGCAAGGCACGATTTGCGTTCGTCCAGCCGGCGCTGTCCCCCGACCAGGCGGTGCGCGACGCGTTTTTCGCGAGCCTGAAGAACGTCGAGAACCGGCGGCGCGAGCCCTGGGTGCTCGAAGGGCTCAACTATCTCCACCATCCGCTTCGCGCGGCCTCGTCTGAGAAGTACATCCCGGTCAGCCTCGAGATGCTTGCGGAGATTCAACGAACGGGCGACATCTTTTTTCCGAAGCGCTGGGCCGATGCGACGCTCGGTGGCCACAACTCCGCGACCGCGTCGGACATGGTGAAGCGTTTTCTGACGAGGCTGCCCGCAGACTACCCGGATCGGCTGCGGCGGGTGGTGCTCTCCTCGTCGGACGATCTGTTCCGCGCGAGCGGCGCGCGCTGATCGGCACGCGTGCGTACAAACGAAAACGCGGACGCGCTATACGCGCGCTCCGCGTCTCGTACGGATCCACGGATCTCTCGCGAGATCCGCGTGATCCGCGTCCCGTTGCCTTGGCAAGTGCGCTTACGCCTGCTTCTTGCGCGAGCGGCGACGCAGCACGTAAACGGTGCCGATGACCCCAATCAGAATCGCAGACAGTCCGAACATGGTGATGCCCTCCGAATGGTATCGGGGGAGGCAAGCGGAGTGCCGCGACTGCGTCCGGCGCGGCCTCGTCTGGCTAACCCCCGCACGCCCGGTAGTTTCCGAGGGGCGATCGTCGCCGCGGGGGACCGGCGGCTGCTGACAGATGCCGGGACGCTCGGACAGAATAGGGATTCCGATTTCAGATTTGTCGCGGCCGATTCCCAATATTGCACTCATGAAAATCAGAGTCCTGGTCACCGGCGGCACGTTCGACAAACAATACGATGAGCTGAGCGGACGGCTGTTCTTCAAGGACACGCACGTCCCGGAGATGCTGCGGCGCGGCCGATCCCGGCTCGACATCGACGTCGAGACCGTCATGATGGTCGACAGCCTCGATCTGGACGATGGGGGGAGATCGAAGATCGTCGCCGCCTGTCGCGCGTGCAGCGAACGGGCGATCGTCATTACGCACGGCACCGACACGATGGTCGAGACGGCGCGCACGCTCGCCACTGCCGGGCTGACCGACCGGACCATCGTTCTCACGGGCGCGATGATCCCGTTCGCCTTCGGCAGCTCGGACGGCCTCTTCAATCTCGGCAGCGCCTTGTCGTTCGCGCAGATCCTGCCCCCGGGGGTGTACGTCTCGATGAACGGTCATTACTTCCTTTGGGATCGCGTGCGGAAGAACACGCAAAGCGGAGTCTTCGAACCGCGGACAACCTCCGCGGACAACACGGACAACACGGATACCACATGATCACGGTGGACTCGAAACTTCCGTCAGTCGGCACGACGATCTTCACGGTCATGTCGCGGCTCGCCGCGGATCTCGGGGCGATCAACCTGTCGCAGGGTTTTCCGGACTTCGACTGCGATCCGGCGCTCGTGGACGCCGTGGCGCACCACATGCGGAGCGGGAAGAACCAGTACGCGCCCATGCAGGGCGTGCCGCGGCTGCGCGAGGCGATTGCAGCGAAGTACGAGATGTTCTGTGGCCGTCGGTACGACCCGGAGACCGAAGTGACTGTGACGTCCGGCGGGACGGAAGCGATCTTCGACGCCGTCGCGGCGTCCGTCCGCCCCGGTGACGAAGTGATCGTCCTCGAGCCCTGCTATGACTCGTACGTGCCTGCGATCGAGTTGAGCGGCGGCACGCCGGTCTTCGTTCCGCTGCAGTTTCCGACCTATTCGATCGACTGGGATGGCCTGCGCCGCGCGATCACGCCGCGGACGCGCATGATCATGCTGAACACGCCGCACAATCCCACCGGCGCGGTCCTCACGCCCGAGGACATCCGCGCAGTTGACGACGGTCGTGGACGGAACGGAGATTCTCATCCTGTCGGACGAGGTGTACGAGCACATCATCTTCGATGGCCTCCGCCACGAGAGCATGGCCCGCTCCGACGCGCTCGCCCGCCGCAGCTTCATCGTCGGATCGTTCGGGAAGACGTATCACACGACCGGGTGGAAGGTCGGCTACGCCGTCGCGCCGGCGGCGCTCACGACCGAGTTCCGGAAGGTGCACCAGTTCGTCACGTTCGCGACGAACACGCCCGTTCAGCACGGGATCGCCGACTTCCTCGAGACGCAGCGCGGGCTGGCCGAGCTCGCGCCCTTCTATCAGGCCAAGCGCGATCTGTTCCTGAGGCTGATGGAGGGATCGCGCTTCACGCCGCTCGCGTGCCGCGGAAGCTACTTCCAGCTGATGGACTACTCCGCGATCACCAGCGAGCCCGACGCGGACTTCGCGATCAGGCTGACGAAAGAGCACGGCGTCGCGTCCATCCCCACCTCACCGTTCCTGTACCGGCAGAAGGCCCCGCTCGTCCTCCGTTTCTGCTTCGCAAAGAAGGACGACACGCTCGAACGCGCGGCGGAGCGCCTGCGGCGGGTGTAGATTGCCTGGTTTCGGGTCGTGGTAGACTCCAGCCGCCGCGGAGGGCGCTCGAATGACCGACTTCGACCTCTGGTCCATGCTCTTCGTCTTCATGCTCGCGACGTTCGTGGGCTTCCAGGTCATACAGAACGTTTCGCGCCTGCTTCACACTCCGCTGATGTCACTCACGAACGCGATCTCGGCGATCGCGATTGTCGGTTCCATCATCATCGCCGGTGAGCAGGAGTCCAACATCACGACACTGCTCGGCGCCGTCGCGGTCGCCGCCTCCATGACGAACATCGTCAGCGGCTTCCTGATCACCGATCGGATGCTGCGGATGTTCCGTGAGCGGGAGCGCAAGCCGTGACGGTGCACGACCTGACGCAGCTCACGTATCTCGTCGGCGCCGTCCTTTTCATCCTTTCGCTGCGGTGGCTCAATTCTCCCAGAACCGCGCGGCGCGGAGTGGCCGCCGGCGTCGGCGGCATGGCGGCCGCCATCATCGGGACGCTGCTCGCGCCCGAGATCGTCAACTACACCTGGATCGCGCTGGCGGCGGTCGTCGGGATCGCGCTCGGCGTGCCGCTGTCGTGGGTCCCGCTGACGGCCGTCCCGCAGCGGACCGCGCTCTCGCACGCGTTCGGCGGCCTCGCCGCGGGCCTGGTCGGAACCGCGAAGTACATGATCTGGCTGCAGCACGGCGAGCTCACGCGGTTTCGCACGGCGGCCATCGCGCTCGAAGTGCTCCTCGGCTACCTCACGTTCACCGGCAGCCTCATGGCCGCGGGCAAGCTTCAGGAGATCGTCCCGACCCGCCCGATCACGTACCCGAACCAGAACATCGTGAACCTCGGGCTGCTGGCGATCGCCATCGCCGCCGGGATCTACCTCACGATCAACCCGGCCACGCCCATCGCGTTTGCGATCATCGTGGTGCTCTCGCTCACCTTCGGCGTGTTGCTCATCCTGCCGATCGGCGGCGCCGACATGCCGACGGTCATCTCCCTCCTCAACTCGTACGCCGGGCTGTCGGCCGTGGCGATGGGATTCGTGCTCGACAACAAGCTCCTCATCACGGCGGGCGCGCTGGACGGTTCGTCCGGCTTCATCCTGTCCGTCATCATGTGCCGCGCGATGAACCGGTCGTTCACCAACGTCCTGTTCGGCGCCTTCGGCCAGGTGCAGGCGGTGCAGGCAGCCGCAGAAGCCAGGACGGCGAAGAGTGCCACGCCCGCCGACGTCGCCGAGATCCTCCAGACCGCGGACCGCGTTGTCGTCGTGCCGGGATACGGCATGGCCGTCGCGCAGGCGCAGCACCGGATTCGCGAGCTCTACGATCAGCTCACCAAACGGGGCGTGGACGTCAAGTTCGCGATTCACCCCGTGGCCGGCCGCATGCCCGGCCACATGAACGTGCTGCTCGCCGAGGCCGAGATTCCGTACGAGGCGCTCGTCGAGATGGACGACATCAACCCCGAGCTCCCGCAGACCGACGTCGCTCTCGTCGTCGGCGCCAACGACGTCGTCAATCCCGCCGCGCGCCACGAGAAGGGCAGCCCGATTTACGGCATGCCGATCATCGACGCCGATCGGGCGCGGACCGTCATCGCCATCAAGCGATCGATGAACCCGGGGTTTGCCGGTATCGACAACGAGCTCTACTACCTCGATCAGACGCTGATGGCGTTCGGCGACGCCAAGCAGGTCCTCGGCGACGTCGTCAAGGCGCTGTCGGGTGACGGCGCCGGGCACTGACGGGCGTCACGGGACTTTCGCGATCGCTCCCCGTTCGAAGAGATCGAAGTTCTGCGGGCTTCGGTCGGCCTCGAACACCCGTCGGATCTGCGTGTCGCGGAGGTCCCACAGCCGCTCGTGATGGCGGTCGACGTCCTCCGGCATCGTGTTCCAGCGCTCGTTCGGGTAGACGAACGCGCCCATGCCGGCGACCGCGATTGACCAGAGCAGCAGCAGCGATCCCACGAAGCGGCCCACCGCGAGCTTCATCATCGACTCCATGCCGAACGCCGCGAACGGCGTGAGCGGGATCAACACGTCGAGCATGTATCGCGGACCGTAGGTGTGTCCGCCCCACCACACCGAGTAGGCCGAGTAGCCAAGAAACTGGACGAACGCTCCAGCCATCAGCCACCAGCAGGCATACCCGGGCGGGCTCTTCCTGATCGCTATCAGACCCGGAAGAACGACGAGGACGATCGGGCTGAAGACGAGCAGGCCGCGGTTCGGCGACACGAGCAAACCGGCAGCGCCAACCCACGGGCGCGGATTGACCGAACTGTTCACAGCGTGGATCGCGGGATGCAGCGCTTCGAGACGCGGGAGCGCGCCGAACGGGCTGCCGAACCACAGCTGGTTCGTGCCGATGACGAGCCCCGCGGCGGCAAGCAGAATGCCCGCGGGCAGCGCCGCGCGCCTGACGTCGGTCCGTCCAGCCAACCAGATCAGCATGAGCAGCACGAGCGGCGACACCTGGGGGCGCGCCGCTCCCGCCATCGCCAGCCCGACGCCACCCGCCACGAGATGCACGAGACGGATGTTCGCGGGCGATCTGAGCCAGGCCCAGAGTGCCAGCGCGAGACCGAAGGCAACCGTCTCGTGCTGCCACAGGGTTCGACTGACGAGCGGCCAGAAACTGGTGCCGAGACCGAAGCTGATGGCCGTCAGCATCGCGGCTCCGGGTGACGTCAGTCGCGCGGTCGCCAGGAAGACGAGGACCATGGCCGACGCGGTCAGCAGCGATGCGGTCACGGCGGCGATCAGATTGGGCGCGAGCGGGGCGTCGAGATCCACCACGCCGCTGCGATGCAGCACGGTCGCGACGCCGCCCGCGATGAGCGCGGGCAGTATCGGATACGCCGATCGCCAGTGTCCGCCGCGATCGCGCGCGAAGGCGGACCGCTCGGCGAGGCCCGGCCGTTCCGCGATCACGCGGTCGAGCGTCAGCGTGCCGGTCACCGCCAGCTCGCGCGCGGTGAACTTCGCGGGTTGGGAATCGAACGTGCCGACCTCGCGGCCGTTGAGGTTGTAGATCGCAAGGAGGCCGAGCAACAGCAGCAGCGCCTCACGACCACGGCCGCGCGGCGAATCAGGAGGCTGACGCAAGCCCTAGGAGTATAGGCGCTCCGTGCGGGCGCGTCACTTCGTCCACGTCGAGTCGCGATAGACTCAACGCGTGCGTGCCCCGGGCGTCCTCGGACGCGTCGACGATCTGCTCGATCGTCATCGCCTTATCGTCATCCTGATTTTCACGATCCTCTATTTCTCCCGAACGGCGATCATGGCGACGGCCAAGCCGTTCTGGCACGACGAAATCTTCACGATCCTCCTGTCGAACCTCCCGTCGACGTCAGCGATCTGGGCGGCGTCGCTCGATGGCGTGGATCTCTCGCCGCCGCTCAACACCTGGCTGACGCGCGCGGTGCACCGGACGATCGGCGTCGGCCACGTGACGACCAGGCTGCCCGCGATGCTCGGCTTCTGGACGATGAGCGTGGTCGTGTTCCACATCGTGCGGAAGCGCGCGAACGCGACGACAGCCGTCGCCGCCCTGTTCCTGCCGTGCTATACCGCTGCCTATCGCTACTCGGTACGAAGCGCGCGGGTACGGGTTGATGGTCGGGCTCTTCGCAGTCGTGCTGCTCGCCTGGTCGGAAGCCGCGCGTGGACACCGGCGTCGGTTCTTCCTGCCCCTGCTGACGCTTGCCCTCGTTGCCGCCTTCTGGACCCACTACTACTCGGTCGTCATGCTGACCGTTCTGGCGGCAGGTGAGCTCGTGCGCCTGCTGCAGAACCGGCGGCCGGACTGGGGTGTCTGCGCGGCCACGGCGCTTGCGCTACTGGCGGCGACTCCATTGAGGGCGCTCATGGCCGTCGCTTCAGGACAGAAGACAACCTTCTGGTCGGCTCCCGACGGCTCCGATGTCGGTGCCATCTACGCGTTCATCTTCGCACCGCTGCTCGAGCAGGATTTCATCCGCACGATGATCGCGGTGGCAATGTGCCTGATTGGCGCATTCCTCTTCACTCGCAACCGCGTGGACCCGCGCGATGCGGAACGACTACCGGCTCACGAGATCGTCGCGGGCGTAGCCAGTCTGCTGATTCCCGTCGCCGGCCTGCTGCTCGGCATCCTGGTCACGGGTGCGTTCGTGCCGAGGTACGCACTGCCGGCGGTCGTCGGCGTCGCGATCGTCCTGCCGCTGGTCGTCCACCGGCTCAACCGGTACCGCGGGCCCGCCGAAGTCGTGCTCGCCGGCGTACTCGCCGGCCTGTTCACGCAATCGGTCGTGAGCGTGGTGGTAAATCGTCCGGTGATCCAGAACCCCATCGCCTTCCGGACCGTGCTGCTCGGGGCGCTGCGGTCTCCGGGCCAGGTGGCGATCGGGAGCAGCATCCACTTCCTCGAGTTCTGGTACTACGCGCCGACGGAGCTGAAGCCGCGGCTGATCTATCTGCTCGATCCCGCCTCGGCCGTCCGCTATCGGAAGAGCGACACGATCGATCGCGGATACGCCGCGCTCGCGCGATGGACCACGCTGCCCGTCGAGCCGTACGAGCGGTTCACCAGCGTGCACCGCAACTTCAAAGCGTACTCGGACGGCTCAGGCTGGCTGCTCGACAAGATCGTGGACGATGGGGCCGATGTGCAGGAAATCGGCCGTGAGCACGGGAGTCAACTGCTGGTCGTGTGGCTGCAGTAGCCTCAAGGCGAACATTTCTAGCCCGTGACGCGGAACCGTATCAACTCACGCACGGTGCCGCCCTCGCTGGTCGCTGCGATCTCGAGCGAATAATCCCCGGGCGCGATCCAGGACAGAGGGAGATCGAACTGCGGCAGCGTCACGACCGCGGCGCCGAGTGCATCACCCGCAGCGGGCGCAGCCATGGGAACGAGCTCGCGAAGCGGCTGGCCCACGCGGTTCTTCAGGGTGACTGATACCTTTACCTCGGCGGCCGCGTACGCGGGGACGCGGATCAGGAGCCGCTCGGTGCGCCGGAACTCGCGCGATGGCACAGGCGCCGCGGCCGGATCGACGCTGTTCTCGCGGAACTCGCGTGCGGACGACGTGCGGAACAACTGCGGCGGGAGGATCACCGGCCCCACACCTTTCAGTGGCGGCGTGTCCTGATCCTGCGCGGCGAAGTCGATCCGTGTGCCGTCCGCCTGAAGGATGACCATGTCGAGCTGGATGCGTCCGGCCGGCACGTCGAAGACGGCGAGAGCGGCGCGCCCGGACGACACGGTGCTGCCATGAACGGCTGCGATCTCACCCTCGAAGAGGGGCTTGCCGTTTGGCGAGCTCACCTTCAGCTGCACGAGCTCGGGACGGCCGAGGACCTTGGCCCGCACGGGCAGCGTGGACGGCGACCACGTGAAGATGGCGCGCCGCTGCTTGTCCGGACCCACGGTGTAGCCGAGCCAGTAGTCGATCAGCGGGCTGCGTTTCAGCCCGCGGAGCGGCAGCGCGGGCGTGTCGTTCGCACGTCTCGTCAGGGAGTCCGCGGCAAGCGGTGACCAGTAGCCCGATCGCGCCCGCACCTGGGCGTCACGCCGCGTCGACGTGACCTGCACGTCGTAGAAGCGGCCGTCGCCGGCGTTCGTCGATGTGTAGCTCAGCACGTAGTAGGTGTCGAGATCGCGCGAGACTCGTCGCAGAGCGGGAACGAGATCGCTGCCGGCCAGGACGGCTTCGCCGCCGGTCTGCTTGGCCACGCTCTGCAACGGCCCCATCGACGAATCATCAGGATCCGCCGGTGGCCGTCACGGTCGTCGTCTCGCGCGTCGCCGGGTCGAATGCGTACAAGAGCACGCGATAGCGGCTGGTCGCGCGCACCAGGCCCTGGAGCTCGGGCACCCGGCGTTCGCGGCCGCGCGGCACGTCCGTCGTGAACCCTTCGCTGATCAGGACGACCGCGGCGAGCCCGCTCTCGAGCTCGCCCATCCGGAGCGTCAGCGCGCGCAAGCCGGACAGCACGATCTGCGCGCGGGCGGCGCGAACGGCCTCCGGCGAGGTGCCGAGGTACTGCTGCTCGAACGGCGTGCGCGGTGTGTAGTCGTCCTTCCGGCCGGTGAAGCTGCCCATGACCTCACGCGCCCGGTCGCGATCGCGCGTGAAACGGATCTCCGTCACGCGATCGAGCGGCTTCATGACGATGATGAGGTCGCTCGGCCGGAGCTGCTCGTCCGAGAAACCGCAGCGCATCCTGGCGGACGCGCTCGGTGCTTGCGCCGGCACTCACGTGAAACTCGTCGAGATACAACGCGATGACGCGCGTGCCCGGCTCTCGCGCGGCGCGCACTTCGTCTTCGGTAGACTCGACGCGATCGCTCGCGCCCGCCGCAGACGATCGCGTCTTCAGCTCGACGTTGTCGATCTTCTGCACGACACCGTTCTCGCGAATCTCGAACTCACCCGGTTTGAGATTGACGATCGGCTTTCCTTGCTTGTCGGTGACGATGGCGTCGATCTGAACGGCGCGGGCCCTGGGTTCAGAGACCGACGGCGGAGATGCTGCCGCGAGCGCCTCGCCCGGGATGGGTTGGCGTTGCGCGGTGGCAGACTGCTGAACTCCGGCGCCGAATGCCAGGGTGAGTGAGACGATCAGGGCCGAGGAGCGTCTGGCCAGGGGAACTCCGGATTCCGCTAGTGTACATCGGGCGTCCCGTCGCGCACCCTGGCTCCGATCGGGGAACGCCGCACCTCGGGACGCGGACTTATTGCGGCAACGAATCGGCCGGCATACCCAGAAGCGGCGCGATTTCGCGCAGCTTGGCCTGAATCATCTTCACGTTCCGCGGGCCCATCCGCAGGAACTGCCGCTGAACGGGAGACATGGCCTGAAGCCTCGCATCCGCGAATTCGTACGCGACGCTCTTCGAGCGCAGCGCGACCCGCCCCTCGACCACCGGCGTCTTCAGCAGCTCGACGATGGCGCGCTGGACAACCGTATCGAAATTGCCGTCGGGATAACCCTGCTCGCGATAAGAGTCCTGAATGCGCGGCTTGAGCGTGGCATAGAGCCGCGCAGCGCCGCGCGCGTCGATCGCCGCCACGGCGTCCGCGTAAGCGTCGTATCGCTGATAGCTCCTCGGATCGATGGACGTGTCGGTGCCGCGTTCGATGGTCTCGAACTTCCCTGCCGGCCTGACGCGACCCAGATGCCGTGACGGCGTGCGGCCGCTCGCGATCGTCATGGTGACCAGCGTGAAATTGCGAACGAGCTGGTCCGTCGTGAGCCACGCCGCAACCTTCGGGTGTGATGACAGACGGCCGACCAGCTCGCGGACGACCGGATCGCTCTGCTCGAGCGGCGGGACCTCGATGCTCTCACCAGGCTCGGCGACCGGTTTCGGTGCGGCCGGCGCGACCGCCTGCTCGGTCGACACGCGCACGTTTGACGCCGCCGGCGCACGCTTTCGCCACAGCAGGAAATAGCCGCTGGTGCCGAGCGCAAGCAGCACGACGACGATGATGGCGACCCGCCAGCCAAAGCGGCGGCGCCCGTGGTCATCGTACTCGTCCCATTTGTCGAGCTTGAAGTCGCCGAGCTCAGTCATGAGTCCAGTCTACGTTATCCGAGGGGCTTCGCCCCTCGGACTCCCCTGCACGCTCTCTCGCCCTTCGACGTCGCTCAGGGCGACCCTGAGCCTGTCGAAGGGTCGCGCGCCGCTTTGCCGGCGCGCTTCCGCCTACGCTAAAGCTCCGGCGAGACCTCGCCGAAGCGCCTACGACGCGAAGGCGGGCCGGTCGCGTGGCTCGCTCGCCATGCTCGCTCGCTCCTTGCAACGAGCGTCAGGTTTATGAGACAGCTGCTACTCTTCTGACTCGGCACGCAGGTGGCCGGCTTGCCTGGACGTCTGAAATTGGCGACGACGCCGGTCGGTCTGGCTGAGCGACGTCACGACCCATCCGAATGCGACCAGCGCCGCGACTCCCGCAGCAAGCTGGATGCCCCGCGGCGTCCAGAAGCGATCCTCGATCGCGTTGAAGGCCTGCAGACCGCCGGCGATGAAGCCTATCGACATGACGAGACGCCAGCGACGGATGCTCTCTTCGGTTTCGAACACCTCGGCGTCGGTCAGGCCGAGGTTTTCGGCCTGCGCGCGGGCGTGCGCGTACATCAGGGTGAAGAGCGCGAACACACCGATGAAACCGATCCCGTACAGCAGCCAGAGAATGTCCTCGTGCTGCGGGAGGATGGCCGGGACGACCGAGCCGTCCGCGAGCTTGACGTCGGTGTTCATGCCCAGCAGACGCGCGACGGCGTGCGTGAACATGAACTTCAGCGGATACACGAACTCCAGCACGACGAACAGCAGGCACGCGTTCAGCCAGAACGTCCAGTCATCGTCCAGACCGTAGCGACGGAAGAACAGATACTGCGTGTGCCAGATCGAAATCAGCACACCGAACGTCAGGCCGAACGCGACGAAGCCGCGCATGGCATCGAGGATCTCGGTGGACGTTTTGGGCACTTCGAGCGACACGACCAGCAGCGTAATCGCGAACCCGAAGACGGCGTCCGACAGGCCTTCGATCCTGGAGACCTCGCGGCCTCGCCAGCGAACGCGCTCCGAGTCGCGTACGGGCTTCCGGGCGATCAGCAGCTTCCGGAGCATTCGGCGCCAGTATACGCGCGACGTGACAGTCCGGCTGAAGCCGGACACTACATGTCAGCGTCAGGGAGCTCCGCCGCCGGCAGCGTCGTCAGCCATCGCGCGAGCCAGCCGACGGGCCCCGGCGCCTGGAGTGCGCGCGCGAGCCGCAAGTCCATGCCGGCGAGCGGCACGAGGTCGCGCTCGAGGAATGCGGTGAAGAGCCATCTCGTCATGCGCGCACGGGCCGCGTCCAGAGCCCTGAACCCCGTTCGCGGCACGGCAAAGATCGGGACGACCTCGACACCCTCCGCCTTCGGCGTCGCGCACAACATCAGGCGGCTCCGGATCGCCCCGACGTCGCTGCGCACGACGATGACCGTCCCGCCCCAGCAGCGGATCGTCGCGCGAATGCAGTCGCCCGACAGCCACTTGATCATTCGATCGGACAGGCCGTGGCCCGTCACGCGCGACTCGTAGGCGAGCTCGAGGCCGTCGGTGCCGAGCAACCGCACGTCCGGTTCCTGCCGCAGGGCACGTTTATGGACCGCCTGCATGTGGGCGATGTCGAACCCGTTCGTTGCGACGGAACCCCAGGAGGTCTCGACGAGCGCCGGTCGACCGACGATCACGTGGAGCTGGGGATCTCCTGTGTCGCCGATCGAGGGGAATTCGAAAGTGGCTTCACGCCCGGCAAAGACAAAGACCGCGCCGGACCGTTCGACCACCGGATACACGGGCTGCGACAGGCAGGCGTTGCCGGCCGGGGCGTGACACACGCCTGCAGGATCGTGGGTCCAGTGGTGCAGCGCGCACTGGAGGTTGTCCCCCACGACGGTCCCGCGTCCCAGGTGCGCGCCCATGTGCGCGCAGCGGGCATCCAGTGCCACCAGGGCACCGCCGCGGCCGCGGTAGACGACCAGCGCGTGGCCGAGGAGCGTCCATGTGACGACGCGGCCCGGCGGGAGCTCACGGGATCGACAGACGAAATACCAGGAACGCGGCGCAGCCGGCAGCGTGGTCGCGGAAACAGGCTCCGGACGGATCGATTGCCGTGCAATCACACGCGCTCCGATTCTGGAGACGGCAGGGGCCGGGGTCCCCGCCACATGCTGAGATACATCCGCAGGAACGACGGCCGTGGCGCCTCGAAGTCCACGTACTCGCCGAGATGAATCCACGGCACCTCCGGGTGCTGGTGATGCGCCCGATGGTGGTGATAGTTGAGAAAGACGTATTGAGTCGCGCGGCTCACTTTCAGATTCCAGGCGCCGTCGCGCGTGTCGAGCTCCGACCACGCGTGGTCGGCGTACTGAAGAGCGCTCCAGTTGATCGCGAACGCGGCGTAGCAGGCCGCCCACCCGGCGATCGAGAGATCGAGCAGCATCCACAGCAGGATCTGGATCGCCGCCGACGCCAGAATCTCCACCCGCATCCGGTTCCAGCCGGCTGACTGGATGCCGTCCAGCATCGCCTCGACGCCGACGTGCTCCAGGACCTTCGAGCCGCGCGTGTCGATCGCTCGCGCCAGGACACGCTTCGGCACGCACAGGACGAGCAGGCATCCGAGCGGCGGCACCAACCAGTAGAGCCCCGTCAGGATCCCGTACCACTGCACGAACTTCAGCAGCTTACTGTCCTCGGGCGCGTAGTAGTCGAACCGTTCGACCTCGGTCCGGTTGCGCCGGTGATGTCCGAGGTGGCACATCCGATGGAACGTGAATCCGGTGGGAAACGACGCGGCGAGCAGCCGGCCCGACCACTCGTTGACGCGAGGGTCCGGATGGAACTTGCGGTGGACGCACTCGTGCAGCAGCGAGTACATCGTGTTGTTCGTGAACGAAAACGCACAGGCCGCCAGCAGGACGCCGGTCCAGGAGCTGGCATGGGACGCGAGGTACAGCAAGGCCGCGTTCGCGGACAACACGACGATCCCGAGTGCGACGTTGAGTGCGCGTGGGATCCCGAGTATCTCCCGCGCGTGACGTGCTTTCATCGTGTCCCCCCGGCGCGTTTCGGAGATCGACTCAGGAGCATGCCGACGAGAATCCCGGCGACGGCTGCGGCAGCCCCCACGCCCCACAGGTTCCGCCGGGCTGCTGTCAGGAGCGGGTTGTCGAACAGGTTGACCGACGCGTGAAAGGCCGCAATCTTCCATCGACCGTCGTGCCGCACGACCGTCGCCGTCCAGCGGCTGTTGACGTCGAGCGAGAGGCCGCTGGTCAGCTTGAAGTGGTCGCGCGAGCTGCCGAATGCCACGCCCGTGTCCGGCTCCGTGAAGGATCGTGAGCTCGTCCACGGTTGGCGCGGCGGTGAATTCGTCGACGAGCCGGTTGGGACCTTCCGTCATGCGAGAGATGTAAGCGCGGACGCCTTCCGGCTTTCTGCTGACCTCGGCGTTCTGCCACGTGACGACCACGTCGGGATGGAGGTGCTGAAGCAGCCGCGTCAGGTCACGCTTGTTCAGGCTGTCGACGAGATCGTCGCGCAGCGCGCGAAGCTCCGCGTGCGCCGGGTCTTCCGCAGGTTGTCCATTCGACGCGCCCACCAGCGTCATCAGCACCACGGCCAAGAACGGCACACGAATCATCCTCGTCCTCCACTCAGCTTTTCAGCTCTCAGCTTGTGCCCCATTGGCTGAGAGCTGACCGCTGACAGCTGACCGCTAAAAACAAATGTGATGAGCCGCCGCATCAGCTCCGGTACGCGAGGCGTCCGGAAGTAGTGATCCGTCCCCCACACCGGATACACGAGACCCGGCTCGACGATCGCGTCGCGCAGCAGCGTGAGTCCATCGTTGGGCCCGAGGTGCGCCATCTGCTGGTGGCGCATCCGGCCGAACCGAGTCGTGAGGTGATGCGAGAGCGGACAGCCGATCAGGTTCACCACGGGGAGACCGGCAGGAGCGGACGCCCGCCGGCTGAGGGCCGACTGCGTGGTGAACTCCTCAGCCAGTGCAGGGCGAGCGCCGCCGCGCGCGAGAAGATATCGAAGCGCCAGACGCCGCCACCAGCGTGCGAGCATCCAGTCGATGGCCGGTGTCCCGTGCACCAGGCCGCTGACGATGACCCACGCGCGCAACCCCCGGGGAAGCGAGGACATCGACTCCAACGCAAGCCGCGTATCGGCCGCTCCCTTGCTCAGCGAGACCACGACGGTCGATTCAGTCACGTAATCCGGAAGCATGGTTCGCAGAACAGCCGCATTTTCGTGCGCGGTGCCGGCGCTCCGTGTCGGCAGCACCTCGACGTCGAGTCCCGCTTCGAGGGCCGCACGCTGCACGACCGCGCCATCGCCGCCGATGTCCGGACGCTCGCGGTAGAAAAGCGCGGGAACGATGAGGACCCTGCCCCGCGCGCGGCCGATCGTCGGCGCCGACGCGGCGCCATCCAGCGCGTCAACGAGCGCGCGATTCTGCGGAGCGCGCCGGATCCGGTCATAGAACAAGGTGGTCGCGAAGTCGATGCCGTGACGGACGGCGAGGTCGCCGAGCCGCTCGCGGTTGCAGTGCTCGTAGTCGACGTCAGGGTAAGCCGCACGTACGCGCGCCAGCAGCTCGGCCTCGCGTCCGGCCATCACGGCGTCGGCCCGCGCGCCGGCGCCGGGCAGAGCGTGATCGAACTGAGGCCGCGCCGCCGTCAGCATGAAAGTTCTCGTTCGGGGGACGCGCCGGACGGAACACGCAGCACGCCTTCCCACCCGCTTTCCCGATGCAGCGACACCGGCTTGACGTCGCCCAGCCGCTGACCCTTCGCGACGCACGCGTCCACGTACGCGCGATCGGCGTCAGGACCGACGGACACGACGCGCGCCGGGCGAAGCTGACCGAGGTCGACGCACCACGAGTAGTGCGGGTTGCGCCGGAGCTCGCGCTCCAGCGACGTCGCAAGGCCTGGGGGCAGCGCCCCGTCGGGCTCCGGAGGCTCAACGAGCAGCGTGTACGAGGTCGCGCCGCCGGAGGATTCGGGCGCAAGCATCGCAAACCTCGGCGCAGCCCAACCCTCGAACAGCCTGGCAAGCACGCCGGCCACGAATCCATCGCTCAGCTTCTCGCCAAAGCGATCCGACACGCGGTCGGCCCGGCCGACGAACCGTAGCGATGGCGTGGCATCGATCCAGCCGTTCACGCGCACGTTGTCCCCCAACCGATAGCGATACAGGCCGCCGCCGGTCGTCACCACAACGGAGTAATCGACGTCGCGCTCCAGCTCGTGCGCGAGGAGCGCCTGGCCCGCGGGGTCGAGGAACTCGAAGAAGTGCGATCGGATCGCAAGCGGATGGAGGCCGCCAAAGGGAATCGACACGATCGCTTCGGTTGCGATCAGGCCCTTGGGCTGGACTGGAACACCCTTCAGCTCGTGCGTCAGCTTCTGCGCGTAGGATTGTGCCGGACCGTCTCCCCAACAGCTCACGAGACCGAGGTCAGGCCACAAGTTCTCGGGACGAAGATCATCAATCTGCCGCAGGGCCGCCGCGCGACGCGCATCGGGCGTCAGCCGGCGCAGGAGTCGACCGCGCACGTCGCTCGAGATGGATCCCGGCGGCGTGAGCGAGCCGCGCTCGACGTCCGCAATCAGGCGATCGCGCCACGCCGGCAGCCCGTCGATCAGCCTGGAAAGAAACGACGGATGCCAGACCGAAATCAGCCGCAGCGCGCGTGCTCGGATCAGGAACAACAGCGTGACGTAGTGGAACGCATCGGGATCGGTGACGAAACGGATGTCATCCGGCACCGCCACGACCGCACGGATCAGCGCGCGGCGCGCGGCGCCCAGGTACGCCGAGTCGTCTTCGAACCCAACCGGGACCACGTGATCGCTGCCAAGCCGCGCGGAGGCAAGCGTGTCGGCCGAGAGCGCCGGGGTGATCGACCAGTACGCGGGCCCGCCAGCCAGGCTCGGCCTGCTGCGGAACAGATCGACGACCCAGGCGTCGATGGCCCGGCTGAATTCGCGCTGCAGCCCGATCGTGCTCGGCAGCAGCTTCGCCGCCGCAGTCGAGCCGCTGGACGGCGCGAGGCGTCTGACGGTCTCCTGCGTCATCACGCCCGGCTCGCCCCGGGCAACCCGTCGAACGAGCGGCTCGAGATCGTCGTACGTCGCGATCGGCACCTGATCCCGATAGCGTTCGACGACGTCCTGCCAGGTTGCGCGCCCCGCGTCCGCCAGCTGCAGCGTTTTCACGATTCGTGAAAACCGGCACGCGCGACCGACGACCGTCTCGCCGTTGTTCTGCAGGTACGCAGCCAGGACGTCGAGCTGCGCACGCGCCGGGTCGCGCAGCGCCACACGGAACCGCTGCCACGCTCGCGCGCTTGCTCCCGCCCAGAGCAGATTCACCGCACTGCAGCGAACATCCACGATCGTCAGCCCTTCAGGCTCCTCGCAATCCGCGTCCCCGCCCGGGTCAGGTTGTCTTCGTGAACGCGCGTCAGGCAGACGAGCTCGTCGCCGTGGATGTACCCGGGATTGCGCTCGAGAAAGAACGTGACGTGGGCGTCATGAGTGCGCCCGAGGGGTACGTCGAGCAGCTCCGGCACGAGTACCTGAGGTCGATCGAACCGCACGATCCCGCGCTCCGAATCGTAGAGATCCCCGAACCGCTCGCGAGCCAGGGTGTCGAGCAGCGAGCCCGCAACGCCGTCCGAGTCGTAGCGGGGATGGAACTCGCGGAAGAACACGGGCAGAAAGCGGTACGTTCGAAACCCCGACGTCAGCAGAAGCCAATACAGGTCGCCGCCGTCCGGGCCGGCGAGCTGTTTGACGGCCCGCAGCCATGTCAGCGGAAGCGCCGAGCTTCCCCACCAGCGCGGATCGACGATAGTGTCGCCGGAATAGACGATGGTCGCGTCGACGTTCGTCGCCTGGCTGCGATAAACCTGCAGCGTCGAGAAACCATGAACCGATCCGGAATCGTCTTCGAGGAGGATCACCCGGTTCTTCCCCGCGAGATCCGACTCGAACGTGTCTCGATCGACGCCCGTGAAGGACGTCGACAACAAGGCGAACATCGCGTCACGGTCGCCGTCCCCGAGCGACGTGCGCTCGACGATGCGGCCGGCAAGTCGTGTCGGTGCAGAGGTGATTGGGGTCATAGGATTGCCAACTCCGGCTGTGACGGTCGGGGATCGACCGATCGGGCCAGTGCTTCGCCGTCCGGCCAGAACGCGAGGTACACGACGCTCTCGTAGGCCCGGTGTCGAAAGCGCCGGCGGATCCCGCGCAGCAGCGTGCTCCGCTCCGAGAGTCCAAGTGCCACGTAGTCGAGCCCGTCCAGCCGTGCGCGCGCGCACGCGTCGGCCACCAGCGCTCCCAGCACGTCCTCATCGTCGTCGTCCACGGCGACGTGCGACAGGTAAGCAAACGCGAGCGAGGTGCCGACCGCGGGCAGCGTTGGAATTCCGGTCCAGGGGGCCGCGAGATTGATCACGTGCCGCCAGTGCGCGAGCCGGCGGCAGTAGCCGCGGACGACGACCTGCTTGAACGCTCGTTGATCCCAACGGGCGAGGCAGCCGACGATGCGCCCCTGTCGCGTCGCGACGAGGAAGTCGTCCATGCTCAACCCTCGCGTTCGGAGCGTCGAGAGCAGGTCGTGTGCGGTCCAGCGTGGATGCAGCTGATAGCGTCGGCCGTTCCGGTGCAGGCACTCGACGATTGCATCGATGGCCGTCAGCGAACCTCGTTGAATGCGAACGTCACCCGGCGTGGCGGGCCGCCGCGGGGCGCGAGCCGGAATCGCCAGCGTGACGAGCCGATCGAGCGGCTCGAAGCGGGGCCATCCGGGCGAACCGCGCGTCAGCAGCCGCGCGGCGCCGGCGTTGTCTGCCACGATCGAGGCCAGATACATGCGCGCATCGCCGGCGAGGTGCAGCTGGCGGCAGAAGTGGAAGCCCGCATCCATCAGGCCGCGACGGCTTCGGAAGGCGGGATCGATGCGAAGCTGGCCGAGGTAGCCGAGCCGGTCCGGCTTTCCGTTGATGAACGCGTCGCGCACGCTGCGGCTGGCAACGGCGGCGAGCTTCCCGGTGGCGCGCTGGCGGGCGACGATCAACTGGTGCACGTCTCCTTCGATGGAGGCGGCAGCGAGGCTGTCCGGCTCGCGCTCGAGCGAGAGGCTGACGTCACCGGGGAACGCTGTCTCACGCAGCAGCGTGCGTATCGCGGAATCGTCGTCCCGCGAGGCGAGCTCGAGGGTGTACGACGCCGACCAGCGACGCGCGGCCGCGCGCGCCCGCTCGTCGCGGTCGGGAACGACCGGCAGAGGCGCCGTCAGTGCGCGCGCAGCAGCGAGCCCGTTCCACGATTCGTCTCCCAGCGGAAAACCGTCGCGCCGCTTCGTGTCGACCCGCAGCATGCTGTTGATCGGGAAGAAGTTGCGAAACATGAACGCGTCCGCGCGATTCACCTCATCGAACCCCCGGCGGACGATGCTCGACCAGCCGTAGAAAGAGCGGCGGGCTCGCAGGCAGTGACTGCTGGAGCTCCTCGGGACTCATCGGGGACGGCGGAACGGCACCATGTTGTAGCGGTACGCGCTCGTCGAGCCACCACGCGTTCGTAACAGCAGCCGGCTTGTCGGACTTCGAGGCGCGTGTACAAGGGCGTACCGGGAAACGGCGTCAGGTGATTGAACGCGGCGATGTAGAAGCTGTGCGCCTTGGCGAATTCCGTCGCGTGCGCGAAGCTCTCGGCCGTGTCGGCGTCGTAGCCAAAGATGAACGTCGCGTAGAGCCGGAGCCGGTGTCGCCGCAGGTTGGCGAGCGCCGCCTCGTAGCCGCCGCGCATCGTGTTGAAGCTCTTGTTCATCGCCGGCGAGGGCGACCGGGTTGAGGCTCTCGAAGCCGATCAGCACGCCCTGGCAGCCGCTGCTGCGCGAGCAGATCGAGGAACTCTTCGTCGTGCGCGGCGTTGATGCTCGACTGGCTGACCCAGCGGATGCCGAGCGGACGCGAGCGCGCGGAAGAACTCCTTCGCCTCCGCCAGGTTCGACGTGATGTTGTCGTCGACGAAGAAGAACAGCTTCTTGCTGTCGCGTGATCGAGCGCGACCTCGGCGATGACCTCATCGAGCGGCCGACGCGTCTGGGTGTTGCGCGAACATCGATCTGCACGGCGCAGAACTCGCAGCGGAAGTGACAGCCGCGCCCGGCCTCGACGAGACCGATCGGCAGATAGCGCTTGCCGCGAAAGATCCGGCGGTCCGGCCGCAAGCCGCGCAGCGAGGGCCGCCGTTCGGCGCGATAGAACGGCTCCAGCTGCCGTGACGGAAGTCGTCGATCGAGCCGCGGCCAGATCTCCTCCGCCTCGCCGATGACGACCGCTTCGGCGTACCGCGAGACCTCGTCGGGGCAGAGCGTCGCGTGAAAGCCGCCCATGACGACCGGCATGCCGCGGCGCGCGATACTCGCTGGCGATCTGATACGGCGCGCCGCGCCGTGTAGGTCTCGACGCTGATGGCCACGAGGTCCGTCGGCTCGTCGAACGGAATCTGTCTCCATCCGATCGTCGTAGAACCGGATCGTCGACATCTGATGGCGTCAGTCCGGCGATCGTGGCCGGCGGCAGCGGCTCCATCTCCCAGGAGCGGATGTAGCGCTGCCCCGCGCGGCGGCCGATGCACGGATGAATGAGCGTGAGCCTCATCGCGTGCCGCCATCGCGACGACCGGTCGCGGACGTCAGCGCCGGCCCGCCCGGCCCGATGATCCAGTCGCAGTTGTAGAACCGGTGCAGGTTGTGGGCGTAATGCCGGTAGCCGAGGTTCGTGCCGAGATGGCAACCCACGGCGATGCCGGGACGGCGCGAAGCCGTCGCGCGATCGACGGCAGCGAATACACGTAGCGCCACGCCTCCTCCGTGCCCTCGCTGCAGCTGCTGCGACGCTCATGCGCAGCCGGCTCGAACACGACGTGCTGACCGTCGTAGAGCTCCCAGTTTCTCGTCAGGATCCGTCCCTCGCGCTCGAGGCGCTGATAGAGCGCGCGTGCCCGGGAACGGCGTGACGATCGGCGAATCGCGGCAGATCGATGCGCGCGTCCACGGCGAATCGCGCGGTCTCGAGGAACACATCCGGCGTGTCGTGATCCATGCCGAACACGAAGCAGCCATAGACCGCGATGCCGTGCGCGTGCAGCAACGCGACGACTGTCCTTGAACCTCGATCCGGCTGGTTGAAGCTCTTGCTCGAGCCGCGCAGGTTGTCCGCACGGATCGATTCGAATCCCATGAGCAGACCGCGGCAGCCGCTCCGCGCCGCGAGCTTCAGCAGCGGCAGATCGTCTGCCAGCAGCACCGTCGAGAGGCCGTACCACTGGACCTTCAAGCGGAATCAGCGCTTCGAACAGCCGCTCGGCGTACTGCGCGTCGGCGATGAGGTTCAGGTCGACGAAGATCAGCTTGCGCGCGCCGTGCTGACGCGGATGTCCGCGACGACGTCTTCGCACGGGCTTCTGGAACGGCTTGCGTCCCCAGGCGGCGGGCACGACGCAGAACTCGCAGTTGTGGATGCAGCGCGCGCGTCGCTTCGAACACGTTGTTGGTCAGGAAATCGCGCGCTCCGGCAGCAGGTCGCGGCGCGGGAACGGACGTCCGGCCAGCGAGAGATCCGGCGCCTGCGCGTAGCGCGGCCGCATGCCGGTCCCCGCGACGAAGTCCCGCAGCAGCTCGCGGCCACGTGTCTTCGGCGTAGCCGACGACGATCGGCGTCCGCGTGCGGCTGCGCGTCGTCAGGGACGAGCGTGACGTGAGGACCGCCGAGCACGACGGTGATACCGCGCGCGCGGAACGGCCGCGGACAGCTCGTAGGCGCGCGGCGCCGTGCCCGTGATGACGGTGATGCCGACGAGATCGACCTGCAGTCTGCGGATCGACGTCTTCGATGCCTTCGTCGATGAGCGTGCAGATCGGCGTCGAGCTCCGGCGGGCACGAGCGACGCAAGCGTCGTCAGCGTGAGCGGTGCGTAGCGAAGCGATCGGCGGAAGATGCCGCCGCGATGACGATAGAGCGGTCCCTTTGGCGAGAATCAGCGCAATTTTCACGAGAAGCCACCCCCGATGGAATGAAGCTACGTGGCGAGCGTGCCGTGACCGTGAGCGGCAGGCTGAAAAAAGGCTGAGAAAGGGTGATCCCCGGGGTGTTTGTCAACCTGCTGGGGAGAGCAGGTTACGAAAGACGCGGCCGGGAACGGCGAGTTGGCCATCCGTCCCGGCACGGCTTTGGGAGGAGAGGCTGACACTTAGGACAACGACGGCTCGGCGGCGAGCGAAAGTCCCGCTGACGGTAATGCGGAGGGTTGCCCGGTAGTCGACGGTTGGGAGGGCCGGAAGTGGACGGACACGGGCCACTCCTCCGAGAAATCGTCAGGCCGTCGTGACCTGCTGCGGGACCTCACGACGTGCAGTTCGTAGTACTGACGCGTGCCGCGGTCGGGAACGACCTCGATCACGACCACGGCGTCGGCCCGATGCAGAGGGCCGTCGCAGATAGCGACGTCAGGACCGTGTCAAAGCGAACGCTGAGCGAGGCAGCGCGCACCGTCGTGGTCTGCCGGGTGCGAGGACAATCGCAGGTCCACAGGCGTCGCTGCGGGGTTCCCCCACTCGCCGCCATCGCGATCCCAGACCGAGGAAAGGGACCAAGGCGCATCGCCGAACTCCCAAACGGCCTCAGTCCCACGTTCGAGAGTCTCCGTGTTTAGGGGGTTGGCACCTTTTCGGCAGGTGGGAGTTCACGTCTACTCGTCTCGCAGCGCCACCATCGGATCCAGACGCGCGGCGCGGAGGGCGGGGACGCCGCAGGCGACGAGCGGCGATGACGAGGAAGCACGGCAGCCATCGACGACGAAGGTGCGGGATCGGTCGGCTCGACACCGACGAGCATGGTTCGCATGACGCCCGTCAGCGCGAACGCGGCGAGCAGACCGCCGCCGCAATGCCCGCGGCGCTCAGCCAGAGGCCCTGCCCGACCATCATGCGGAAGATGCGCCGGTGCTCGGCGCCGAACGCCATGCGCACGCCGATCTCCGCGTGTCCGCTGCCGCACCGACGGTCGACAGCACGCTGTAGAGACCGACAGCCGCGAGCACCAGCGCGATGGCGGCGAAAATCGCGATCAGGACGAGCGCGAACTTCGTCTGCGCCTGCGCGCGCCCGATGAACGTCGTCATCGGCTGGACTTCGATGACGCCGGCGCGCGGGTTCAGCTCGGCCACGGCCGCCTTGACCGGTCGATGCGAGTCGCGAGCGGATCGCCGCTCGTCCGCACTGCCCAGCGATTGGCCGCGCCGAAGCCCCATGTACGCATCGGGGACGAAGATCGCTTCGCGACCGTCACGCGCGAGCGATCGCGTGCCGCTGATGGTCGACGACGCCGATGACCTGGAAACGCTCCGGCTCCGGCGTGCGCAGGCGCGCGAGGAGGGTACGGCCGACGGCCGACTGTCCGGGGAAGGCCTTCGACGCGAGCACGCGATCGATGACGATCGACCGCGACGTCGGGCGTTGTCGGCGTCCGTGAACGTCCGCCCTTCGATCGACCCGTCGTTCGCATGGCTTCGAAGTAACCAGGCAGGACGGAGTGCGCCGTCGCCTGCTGAAACTTCGACGGATCCGCTCAGCGCCTCTTCGGTCCCCCATCGCGCGAGGCCCTCGCGCGCCTCGAGCGGGAAGGGGCTCGCCGCGGTCACCGCCTGCACGCCCGGCATGCCGCGAGCCGCGGCGGAGATCGCGCACGAACGCCTGACGCGCCTGTCGGATCCGGCAGTCGCAGATTCGGGATCAGGAACGTCAGGACGCCGTTGGGATCGTAGCCGGGCTGCGCGCGCTGCAGCGCGATGAAGCTGCGGATCATCAGTCCAGAACCGACGAGCAGCACGAACGACAGCGCGACCTCCGCCACGACGACCGGTTGCGCAACCAGTTGCCTGACGACAGCCCGCTCGTGCGCCCGGCGCGCCTGAGCAGATCCATGACGTCGGGACGCGATGCGCGCAGCGCCGGAACCAGCCCGAAGACGATCGCCGACACGACGGCCGGCAGCCGCGGCAAACGTCAGCACGCGCGGATCGATCGCCACGCGCTCGAGGCGCGGCAGATTCGCCGGCCCGAGCGCCAGTCAGCAGCCGGATCCCGAGCCATGCCAGCCCGATGCCGGCAATTGCCGCGAGCCCCGACAAGCACCAGGCTCTCGGCGAGCATCTGCCGCACGAGACGCGCACGGCTGCTGCCGAGCGCGGCGCGAACCGCCAGCTCGCGCTCGCGCGACGCCGCACGCACGAGCAGCAGGTTCGCCACGTTCGCGCACGCGATCAGCAGCACGAACGACACGGCACCCATGAGCGCGAGGATCGCCGGTCGTACGTCGGCGACGAGATCCGTGTGCATCGGCTCGATGCGGAAGTACACGCCCGCGGTCTGCTTGATGGGGAATTGCGATCGCAGATCCGCGGCAAGCGCGTCGACGTCTGCTGCTGCGCCTCGCCCGACCGCGACACGCCGTCCTTCAGGCGGCCGATGACGCGCAGGAACACGTTGATGCGGGAGCCGGCTGCGAAGTTGACGCGCAGTGGCGTCCAGAGATCCGGCACGCGCTCGACGTTGATGCCGGGCGGAAACAGCAGCTCGAAGCCCGGCTCGAGCACGCCGATCACTTCGAACGGAATGTCCGCCGAGCCGCACGACGGTGCCGACGATCGACCGGATCGCCGCCAAAGCGCCGCTGCCAGAACTCGTGGCTGAGGATCGTGCGCGGCGGGGGCGGTGGCGCGGCGCTGCGCGGGCTGCGCGCCGCGGCTCGCGCCGCGGCGGCCGGCGGCGGCAGGCCATCCGCGTCGGCGAAGTCACTGCCGTAGGCGATGCGCGCGCCGAGCAGCCGGAACAGGTTGGGCGTCGCACCCCGGTCCGGATCGATCTCCGCTCGGCCGCGGCCGCCCTCGGCGATCACCACCTGACGCCCGGTCGAGCAGCGCCGCGACGCCATCGAACGTGGTGACCTGCGTCGCGCAGGTCGTGGAAGTCGCCGGCGGCCCAGGGGAAATCGGTGACGTTTCGCGCCGCGCATGTCCTGCCAGACGTGCACCAGCCGCTCCGGCTGCGCGTATGGCAGCGGACGCAGGAGCACGGCGTTGACGACGCTGAAGATCGCCGCCGTGGCGCCAATGCCGAGCGCCAGTGTGGCGATCGCGGTGAGCGCGAACGCCGGCTTCTTTCGCAGGGTACGGACGGCGTACGCCAGGTCGGACAGAAGGATGCGCATGAGGCAGATCTCCGGGGTTCCGTCACACTGACGGGCAGACGCTGACTGTCCCGATTGAGTGTCCCAGACCTGCCAAACACGTGCCCGGCTGAGCCGCAATTTGATGGCCTGATTCCGGCGATCGAGTGACTGATTCTTCCCAATAGTGGGACGGGGTGTTCTGTCGCGGGCAGGTAAAAAAAGCAGGGGGACAGGCCCCAAAACCTGTCCCCCTTGGCCGCGCGGGAGGGGGAGAGACCTTCCGCCGCGGCTTTGCGCAGCCGGCGGGAGGAGTAGTGCCGGCTGAACACCCGATGGGGATTGCTCCCTGGATTTATCCGCTAACGTCGCGGCTGCGATCCCATGAGCGGGTTGCGAATCGCCGTCGCAGGCGCACCGCCTGTCGTCGATCCTGGCACTGCCACGCGTGTCGCCAGGGTCGCCCCCTCATGGACCGAGTCACCAACGACTTCCGTGTAAAGCGCGTCGCTCACACCCAGCTTCACAGTCGCCGAGTGCAAACCACCGTCGTACAGCCAGACCGTTCCTTCGTTGTTGTCGCCAGCCGCGCGACCGCTGGTCCCCGTCGGCTTTGCCGCCACGGACGCGCTCGCCGATCGCGCCGGGATCCCGCCGAGCGCTGTCAGGACTTCATCGGTCGGCTTGAAGCGCAGCGCCGCGTTCGGCACACGAAGGACGTCGTCGCGGCGCGCGACCTCCACCGTCACGGTCGCGGTCATCCCGGGCCTGAGCTTCAGCTCTCGGTTTGGTGCGCTGATGATCGCGTCGTACGTGACCACGTTCTGCACGACGACGGGATTCAGCCGAACCTCTTCGACCGCGCCACGAAAAACGCTGTTCGGATACGCGTCCACGCGGAACGTGACCGGCTGCCCCGCCAGGATGCTGCCGAGATCGGATTCGTCGACGCTGGTCTTGACCTGCATCCCCGCGAGGTCCGCAGCGATCACGAAGATGGTCGGCGCCTGCAGGCTGGCCGCGACCGTCTGGCCCACGTCCACGTTGCGCGAGATGACGATGCCGTCGATGGGCGACGCGATCACCGTTTTCTTCAGGTTGACCTCGGCCTGCGAGAGCGACGCACGTGCCTGGGACACCTGCGCGGCGGCCGATCGGACCTGCGCGTCGGCCAGGCGACGTGCGACGTCAGCCGTGTCGAGCTCGCTCGCAGGAATGAGCTGCTTCGCACTCAGCTCCCGGGCTCGTCCCAGCTTGGTGTCGGTATCGGTCAGCGCGACGCGCAGGCGCTCCGTCTCGGCCTCCGCCCGGATCAGATTGGCCCTCGCTTCCTGCACGTCCGACTGGAAGAGCGAGGGGTCGAGCCGGGCCAGAACCTGGCCCTTTTTCACAATCGAGTTGAAATCGGCCTCGAGCGTCAAGATGGTTCCCGAGATCTGCGACCCGACCTGGACGGTCGTCACCGCCTCGAGCGTGCCGCTGGCGCTGACCGTATTCACGATCGAGCCTCGCGACACGGTCTCCGTGCTGACCTCCGGGACACCATTACCGCGCCGGGCGTACATGGCCAGGGCGCTGATCCCTGTCAGCGTCACGATCATGGCGGCGATGGTCAGTCTGGTTTTCACTCTGACGTATAGGACGACCCTCCTGTGTCAAAACAGAGGCGGGATTGTGAAGAAACGATGGCAGGGCTGGCGGGCCCTCCTCGACGATAGGACGCAGCTACACTTGAGGTGTGGAACCCGGCGATTCGAGCCTCGGCGGCGCGGGTGCTCGTCGTCGAAGACGAGCCGAACATCCGCGACCTGATCGCCCTTCACCTCAAGCTCGAGGGCCTGACGACGGTGGACGTCGCCGACGGGAACGATGCGCTGCGCCTGGCTCGGGCGAACCGTTCGATCTGATCGTGCTCGACCTCATGCTCCCGGGCCTCGACGGCGTGACGGTCTGCCGTGCGATCGGCGAGACGAGCTGAACGCCGACGTTCCAATCCTGATGCTGACCGCGCGGCGCGACGAGTCCGACAAGGTCCTCGGCCTCGACAGCGGGGCGGACGATTACCTGACGAAACCATTCGGCATTCGCGAGCTCGTCGCACGGGTCCGCGCGCTGCTCCGGCGGCCCCGCCGTCCCGCTGGCAGCGGTCACGACCGGTCGGCCGTCGGCGTCCGGCGTCAACAACGCGGAGCCACAGGCCGTGTCCGTCAAGGGCCTCACCGTCGATCCGGCACGCCGCCAGGCACGAATGGACGGGCAGGGAGATCGATCTGACCGCCCACGAGTTCGATCTGCTGTTTCTGCTGGCGAGCCACCCCGGCATCGTGTTCAGCCGCGAAGCGCTCGTGCAGCGCGTCTGGGGCAGACGACACGTTCGTCACGACTCGAAGTGTCGACACGCTGGTCAAGCGCATCCGTCGGAAGATCGAAGCCGACCCTGAAGAACCGCGGTTCATCCTGACGGTCTGGGGTAGCGGGCTACAAGTTTGCCGATGTCTGAGCCGTCTGGTACCGCAGCCTGTACTGGCGGATCGCCTTCGGATTCGTTGCGCTGCTCGCAGCAATCCTCGTCGTCCAGGGGGCCGTGTTCGTGTGGCTCACCGTCGTCGTCGGCCGCTCGTCGCTGGTGCCGGATACAGCTGGCGAGCGAAGTCGCCACGGAGCTGGGCTCGGCGATGACGGCACGGCCGATCGTCGCCATCGACGAACACGTGCGCGATCGGTTCGGCCACATCTTTCAACCCTTCCTCGTCCTGATGGACGATGGACGGACGGCGTCGAATCGGCCGATGGACTTCCGCCAGGATTCAGCCGCACGGCAACGTTCGCGCGCAACCGGCGTCAGGGACAGGCGCCTCCGCCGGACGATGGCCGGCCACCGCCGCGGCCGCCGAGGGCGCGCGACGGAGGCGGTCGATCGGGACCCTCGAGACAGCTTGCCGAGATAGCGCCGATCGTCGTTGCCGGCCGGGAGGTCGGTATTGTCGCGGTGCCGGAGGAATCCGCCGCCGGCGTCGATCGTCATGCGGCAGACTCGGGACCGACGCTGGCATGGGTCGCTGCGGCGCTGCTCGTGGCCGGGTCGGCAATCATGGCGTTGGTGATCTTCCGGCCCGACGCACAAACGGCTGCGAATGCTCGAGCAGGCGGCGAGCGCGCTCGGGGGCGGACGCACCGACGTGCGCGCGGAGGAAAGCGGTGGCGACGAAGTCTCCGCGCTCGCGCGCACCTTCAACCGCATGGCGGACGACCTGGTCGCACGGGCCGCCGCATTGGCGGAGTCCGACCGGGCGAGACGGCAACTGCTCGCGGATGTGTCTCACGAGCTGATGACGCCCCTGGCCGCAATTCGCGGCTATACGGAAACGCTGGCCGATGCCGGAGGTGACGCTCGATCCGGAGCACTCGTCAGCGATATCTCGGCATCATCGGGGACGAAACACAGAAGCTTGAAGCGATGATCGGCGACCTGCTGGATCTCGCGCGGCTCGAGGGCGGCGGCGGCGTGCTGGCGCGCGATCGAGGTTCGTGTCGTGGCGACTTGTTCGGCCGGGTGACCGATCGGCACGGCACCGATCATTCGCGATCGGCAGATCACGTGTCGTCAGCGTGCCTCCAGAGACGCTGACGGTCACCGGCGATGCACAGCGCCTCGAGCAGGCGCTCCAGAATCTCGGCGCAAATGCGATCGGGCACACACCGAACGGAAGCCGGCTGACGCTCGAAGCCGAGCGTCGATCAGACGACGTGCGGATTGTCGTGCGGGACAGCGGCCCGGGGATCCCGCCGGAACACCTGCCGCATATTTTCGAGCGGTTCTACAAGGCCGATGCCTCACGCACGGCGGGATCGAGCCTGGCGGGCAGCGGGCTCGGCTTATCGATCGTCCAGGCCATCATCAATCGGCATCACGGGAGCGTCACGGCTTCGAACGCGCCCGGTGGCGGCGCGCAATTCGAGATCATCCTGCCCGGGAATCGGTCCCCTTCGTCAGGTTCACATTGAGTCTCACCGTTTCGCCGCGCCGCACCCGGATCGTCGTCGCGTAGGTGCGGAACCCTTCCTTCTGAACTTCGATGCGGTGCGTGCCTTCGCCGAGCTCGATCACGAAGAGCGGCTCGTTCTCGGGCGCGGTCCAGGGCTGACCATCGACGAGAACCACCGCGTCCGATGGCTGCACGCGCAGGAGCAGCGACCCATACGCCGCCTCCGAGCCAGGCCGGGGCGTTCCAGGCGGACGTTGTCCGGGCCGTGAGTAAGGGGCGGGCGGAGCGAGTCGTGTCGGGTTTCGGGGGCGGACCGCTCGTTTCGCCCGCGGCGAGCGGCTCGAGCGCGTGCGCGACCTTCATCGTCGATCCACGCACGAACATGACCCTCTGAGCAAAAGGCCGATATCCGTCAAGGTAGATCTGCAGGTCGTGCTCGCCGACCGGGACGCGGAGCCTTTGAAACGTCCCGTCGTAGTCGTCGACGACCCCGACGAAGTAGCCGTCCACGTAGACCCGCGCGTTGCGCGGCGTGACCTGAATGCGCGCGGCCCCCGTGTTGTCGTACACGCCGTAATAGGGCGGCGGATACGGCATCCACTGCCCGTACGACGCTCGGGGGACGAGCACCGCGAGGGCGAGGACGATCGTCGCGCCGGGGATTCTGCGCATCGAAAGGGTCGGCAAGAGAGTCCTCCGTCCAGGCAAGCGTCGGTGGACCTGAGCAATGACGGTGCCAGCGAAACAGCGCGTCGCTGCCTGATGAGCTCTGCCTTCGCGGCATATCCTCGTCCCCCGGTTTGGTCACGTCTGACCTGTCATTAAGACAGACCCTGCATGGAGCGCGCGTGATGGCAGCCAGCGCCAGCGCTGACGCGGCAAAATCGGAGGCGAATTCGTGAGCGACTTGGCACGCGCCTTGGTCACGCCTCTACGGGTGCCGGCGGATGGTCGTTCTGGCGTTCGGCCTCCTGGCAGTCGCGGTCGACGACGCCGGCGCGCAGCATTACGTCTGCCGTACTGTTCAGCCCGGCGAAACGGTGGCGCACGTCGCCCGGCAACTGACGGGCCGGGCGGGAATCCGCAACGCGTCATCGCTGCCATGGCTGCGGGTGATCGATACCTCGCGGTCCAGGGTGGTGCCGCGCCGCGACTACGACCTCGTGCTACCGGGCTGGCAGGTGTGCGCCGAGGCGCGAATCCTCAGCGGACGCGCCCTGCCAGACGAGCTCGTCAGCGCAGCCCGAACCGCTCGCGGTCACACCGGCGACGACGTACGACGTGCGGTGGCTGCTCGTGCTCGCTCCGCCGGTCGGCGCGCTGATGATTTTCTGGATCAGGCGGACGCGCAATCGCCGGTCGGCGACATTGCGCGAGATGGAGCAGTTCGCGGACGACGTTCGTCCATGAGTTCGAGCGGCCGTTGATCCGACGGAGCGAAGATCGGCCGATCCGATCGCGTCTCCAGTTCACGCCGCGCAGCGGGCGGTTGAGAGTCTTTCTGGAACCCGGCGACGGCAGGAGCTACCCGAACCTGACGGATCACAAGCGAAATCTCGAATACGACGTGGCGCGTGTGCTTCGCCTGGTGCCGAACGCGCCAGTCATCGGAGATCAGCCGTACGCAAGCGGCTCGTGGGTGGTCCTGACGTTTCAGTTCGACGGACGTGACAAGGGAGAAGGTGCCACGTGAACATTCTTTTACTGAGTGCAGGCGGAGGCGGCGGCAACATCCTGCGGTCCCTCAAGCGGCTCTTTCGACGCGACCTCATCGTCGCGCAGAAAACGAACCCGAAGTTCGCTGCGAGACTGGATCGATCTGTCGTGACGCGGTTCCTCGACACGAACGCCTTCTCGTTGTCCGACGTGCCGAAGGAAGAGCGACTCCTCATCGGACCCGAGACGACGGGACGGCTCGGATCGATGCACAACCCGGCGGTGGCGAAGCAAGCGCTCGACGAATCGCAGAGCGAGGTCGCGGCGCTGCTCGAGAAGTACGCCGTCATCGTGCTGATGGGCACGGGCGGCAAGGGCACCGGCGCGGGCACGATGCTGCCGCTGGCAAGAATGGCGCGCCAGATGCGCAAGCTGGTGATCCCGGTTTTCGTACGGCCGTCGTTCGAGCGGCACGAGGTCGAGAAACCGCGGTACGACCACGCGCTGCGCGTCGTACAGGGATTCGACGCGGCGGGCATCCGGTTGATCGAAATCCTCAACGACTACGGATACGTCGAGCGCGACCCTCAGCCGCAGTCAGTCGTGTGGGAGCGGATGAACCTTCCGATCGCACGCGCGCTGCGGGGCCTGCTCTACGTGCTCTCGGACCTCTCGCAGGTCGACCCCTCGGATCTCTCGCTGCTCTTCGCAGGCAGGGGCCGGTTGCGGATTGGCTACTCGGAGATCGACCCGCTGCCCGGCAAGGATCCGGCGGACGAGCAGATCCAGCGCGCCGTCAGCGGATGCTGGGAGAACCCTTACTGCTCCTTCGAGCATCCGGTCGGCTCGTCCTTGATCTGCATCCAGGGCGACTGGTCGAATGTCGTCGACGGCAAGATCAAGAGCCGGCTCGCGACGCTGGCTGTCGATGGCGCCGTCGAGACGACCTACAATCCTCTTTATGCGCGCGCGTTTCACGCACCCAGACCGTGGGGCGTGTCGGCAATCTTCGCCGAGTACACCGGCCAGCCTCAGCCGCTGGACATCGACTGGCCGTGGGAGCGTCGAGCGCCCGCAGTACCTCCCGCAGTAATAGAAGTGGAGCGCGAGGTCAGCCGTCGCGCCGGGATCGAAGCGCCAGTGGAAGCGCCTCGCGCGGTCGAGCCAGAGGAAGCCGATGCGGACGAGGACAGACCAGGAGATCGAAGACAGGCCTGCAACGGCAGCTCCCGACATGACCGCGAGCTTTACGAGATTCTGGGATCTCGCCTTCGCCCTTCAGCGGTCCGAGCCGGCGGCCCTGGCCTTTGCCAGCGGGACCGACGGCAGTCAGGTGGCCTCGAGTCAGGCGAGCTCCGGAGGCTGCTCGGCACGATGTGGTTTCCGTCCGTGTTCCAACACCTGTCGCAGCGGTGGAAGGATCGACTCCTCGACGTGCTCGTCGAGGACATCGTCGTCCCCAACCACATGGTGCGAGTGGGCCGCAGGACGCTGCCGATCAGCGACGTCAGCCTGGACGATCTCCGCGATGTCGTGAAGAAGACGATTCTCCCGGACGTTACGCACGGCGATATTCAGCTGCTGGTCACCGTCGGGCACCTGTGGGGACCGCAGGCCATCCGGAGACTCAGGTTCGGCGACGCGGCGCACGGTCAGCACTCCCGGCTTGGACTGCTTCTCCAGGCATGGCGACACACATGAGAGTGTTAGCAAGGAGTCCATGAGCCGCCGTCGGATCTTCCAATCTCAGCGCGAATCCGACAGCGAGAGCTCCACACGTTTTCGCTGTCCTTCGTCAACGATGAGCGTGGTCGACTCGGGGATGATCGTGTCGAGGTAGTCGCGCTGCCGCCATCCCGTGACAGGCAAGCCCCGGACGGCGACCAGCCGGTATGCCTGCGGCAGCACGGCATCAAACGAAAACCGACCGGTGGCGTCTGTCACGGCCCGGCGCAGCCGGCTCGACACCAGGTCCCACGTCTCGCGGTCGGGCGGAAACAGGAGCACGTCGCAATCCGCGACGACCTGGCCTTTGCGATCTCGTACGACGCCCTCGATCGCTGCGACGCGCGTCGTGAGCACAATGCGAAGCTTTTCGCCCGAGACCTTGCGAAAGTCGATGGGCCGATCGGTGTAGTCCACACCACCAACCAGGACGGCTTTTAGTCCTACGCCAGGTGGAGTCCGGTCGATGCGAACCCGCTGCGGGCCCCAGAGGTCGACGAGCTGGAACGTGCCGTCCGCGTTCACGCGCCCGCTGCCTCCGCCGCCGACTGGCGACTCGGCAAAGTCAACCGCCACAGGCGTGACGTCAAGGTCTCGAGGAGAGTATGCGATGCTGCCGTCCTGCTCCGCGATGAAGACGCCCGTCACCGTCAGACCTGGCCGCGCCTCCAGGAGAGCCATCGAGTCGTCCTGGAGTGACAGCACTCGAGAGCCGAATCGCGCCGGGGTTGAAGCCGTGAGCCCCGTCTGAAGGGTGTAGGTTCCCGGACTCAGGCCATTGATGTCGAAAGAGCCGTCGGCTGCCGTAGTCGCTTCGGCGTGCAGCCCTACAGTCCCTGACCGACCTGGAAACAGTCGTACCGCTTGGCGAGGCATCGGGGCACCACTCTCATCGGTCACGCGGCCTGTCAGCTTGAGGAAGCGGGTTTTCGCGAGAATGATGTCCCCCGTTTCCAGCTCCTGCGCTGCACCCACGGGAAGTCTCCACGCGCCGGAAACGTCGGTCGAGCCGGGAGCGAAGGTCATGGCGTACCCCTCGGTCCTCGGGGCGGCGCCGACTCCAGTGCCGAACAACCCTGGACTCACCACAACGTAGTAGTTGCCGCGTGGAAGACCGTACAGACGAAAGCGCCCCTGGTCGTCGCTGAGCCGCGCCGGAACTGCGCCGGGCACCACACGTTCGACGCCGGCTGTGAACACCGCTTCGAGCGCGTAGACCCCGATGCCCTCGAGAGGCTCCCCACCTTCGTCGACGACGCGGCCGGAAATGGCCCCTCCACGTGACAGCGTCAGCGACACGTCGTGGGCCCGGCGCTCGCTCGACACGTCAAGCCGTCGTCGAACTCCGTTGCTCGCGTTCTCACCCCAGTAGGTGAGCAGGAATCCCGGCGCGCTCGCCGATACTTCGTATCGTCCGGGAGCGCGTACTTTCAGCTCGAAGCGTCCGCTTGGATCCGTGCGGGTCTCGGCGACCACCGCTCCGCGCAATGTCCAGAGCGTCACGATTGCGAAACGAACCGCGGTCCCTGACGAAGCGGACACGGTCCCGCGCACGATGGAAGGGACTTCGACCTGATCGGACCGTTGAATCTCAGGCCATCGTTCCAGGCGTTCCGCGGCGGGAGCACCAGCCGATGCGAGCACGAGGCACCCGACCATCGAACCTGCAGACAAAGAGTTCGAAAGCACTCTAGGGTTACTCCCTGTTGAATCACGTCATGCACACAACGGCCTCTACGCGACGCCAGTGCGAAGGGGTCATCGAGAAGTGCCGCCGGAAGTCGCGTAATACTTACGTTTCAACAGGCTCGCTCTTTGGTAAGCAAACCACTGGACGCTCGTCTCAGTGGCGGCCGACGCTGGGCGTTCGAGAGTCAATGAGGCTTCCAGGGAAACCAAAAGTCGACGCCGACGCAGCTTCGAAAAAGAATACTGGCTCGTAATGTCCTTAGACAGTCCCGCGGTGCATGGGGTTCATTCTGGGAGATGGTGACAAACCACAACATTTATCAGGTGGGTTCCTACGCGCGGAGACCCATCGTGGAGCTGCCGCCAAAAAGAATCATTCTGACAATACGAACGTCTACTCGTTCGATTTCCAGATTTTAGGCGAGGGCCTCTCGCAAGCGGCCGATATACCATCGCGTGGCTGGGGCTCTCCTACGGCCGGATAAACGTCCCACGCCCACGTCCGTCGCGGGACTCCGGCCAGCCGAACCTCAGCGCGATACTTGAAGAGATTTCCGTGGCTGTCCCGTCGCCTCGATTCCCTTGAGAAGACGCTGATGCTCAGGACGTTGGTCGTTTCGAGGGCCGCTACCTCTGCAGGCTGCGAATACCCGTCCCGGTTCCGGTCCCACCACACCTTGAGGTCCTGAAAAGCAGGGTCAGCGGCGTCAACCTGACCATCGAAGTTCGTGTCGAGCTCAGCAAGAGCCATGAATCCGTGTGCGGCGGGTTGACCCGATGTTAACAGCGTCGTGTTGCCAAACAGCTCGCCCCCATGATCCACGAGACCATTGTTGTTGACGTCACGCCACAGCCACGCGTCGTCACTACCCACTGGCCAGCCGAGCCGCGCACGCTTACGCATGTGGTTTATCGTGAACACCGCGCCGTCCTCGGGACCACTGAACGGAACGCCGTTGGATGCCAGATCCAAAATGATCGGCGAGTATGTTAAGCAGCAGCCGCACTCGTCGATACTCGCCTCCGAGCACCCGGGCGTACCTAAAGGTGCATATCCAGGAGTGCAGCCACCACCCGCACAGTAGTCCTCTTGCGGTTGGCCAAAGTTCGACGTCAGCGAGTCCTGGTCGCACTGCGTGAAGTACGCCACATGGAAGCCCGTCGCACTCTGCGGACTCATGACGGACTGCCCTGCGCAGGTGTTCCCCGGGAACCCAAAGGCATGACCGAGCTCGTGCATAGCCACGCCGATCTTGAAGGCTGAACCGAACTGCGTGAGATAGGCGCTAGAGAACTTCATCTGATTGTTGTCATAGCTCGCGCTTTGGCCAGTCAGGTTGGCCGTGACCTCAATCCAGATGTCGTCGGAGTTCTGATCCCGAGTAGCCGACGCGTTGGCATTTCGTCGCGTGAACTCATAGTTCCAGTTGGAGGCGGCTAATAGATATAGCCCTCGAGCTCGGTGCGCTGTTCGTCCGTCCCACCAACACCTGGCCCATACGTTATCCGATACTTCCGTGGAGCGGCGCCTCCAGAGTAAGGCGTGGCGCACCCGTTCGGGCAGGGGGCGAAGAAGGCGACGACGGACGGCGAGACGACAAGCACCGAGAACCCCAGGATCAGTAGCGGAACTCCCCGTCCCAGCATGCCAAAATGCGCAGTCATCGCGCGCCGCTCTTTCCACGTAGAAAGAGTCGGAAGAGCTCGGGGTTGTTGTCGTACGGACGGGTAACATCGCCGCGACCTCGTGGCTGCACCGTGGTCCGGGAGACGAGGAATGCGCCCTCGGCCGAAAGCGTGTAGCGCCCGTTCTGCGTTGCGTTCAGGAAAAGGATGTACCGCTCGCCCACTTCAAAGAGCGGAAAGCCCCTCTCCACCCGGCGCTCGATATGCGTTCCCTTGTCGCGTACTCCCCCCATTCGAGTGACCGCGATAGCCGACGCGGTGGGACGGACCTGGAGATCAGCCTTGAATACCTCTACCACCTGCACTAAGTATTCGGTAAAGCTGCTATCGATAGGTTCGGCCGCTTGGATGATCCCCTCGACCACAACGTTCCCAGACGACCACAACTCATCGAGGGACGCAGGTGGCTCTGGTCCTCCGTCGATGTGGAACTCCATTTCCTTGACGGGCTTCTGTGATTGGGAACCGTCCGCGGTGAGACCAACGTCTCCCAGCATCGGGCCGCTGAAAGCGGTTATCCAGCAGACAGCGAAGGCGACGACCATTTGCCGGTGCATCGTTTCAACCTCCCAAGAAGCGAAAGCCTCCAGAAGGCGTCAAAGGGTCGGTTCGCCCAGCGTGCAAGATACATACCTTTTGGGAGCGTTGGAATTCGCATGGCTTCTAATGAAGCCCGCCACTTGCTGTGACCGTAATCGGCCAACCTACTGACCGTTGTCGGCCAACTCTCGAGCTCTGCCGTGGACGACCCGCCACGGCCTGCGCTTAGGGCCTGTCAGGAAGTAACTGTGAGATCTCATGCGTGGCGTAGCCGGGTGGATGGTGTAGTTCCAGTCGCCGTGGAAGCGATGTCGTTCGAGGCGCACCGTCGCCATCTGCGCATCGGTCACGGCGACACCGGCCGGGTACTGTCCGCGATCGAGTTCGGCCCGGACGTGCAAGCCGGCCTCGCTGTGCGTCGACCCAATGAGGCTGACGATGGTCGCGAGGTCGACCAGCGGGGTGCCTCGCCAGTTCATGGCGATGTGGGAGAACAGGCGATGCTCGATCTTGTTCCACTTGCTCGTGCCCGGCGGGAAGTGACAGACCGTGATGGCCAGCCCGGTCCGGTTCGCGAGCTGCTGCAGCTCCCACTTCCACAGGCGCAGCCGCGCGCCGTTGCTGCCCCCGGCGTCCGCGGTGATGAGCAGCGACGTGGCGGTCCCGATACACCGGCCGGCCCATGTGCTGCCACCAGCGGCGAATCGACCGCACCGCGAAGGTCGCCGTGTCGTGGTCGATGCCCACGCTGACCCAGCCTTCATTCCGATGGAGATCGTAGACGCCGTACGGAATGGCCTTGCCCGCCCGTCGGCGCCCGGAATGACGAAGTCGTGCACGCGGACGCGCTGCGGCGTCTTGGCGGGCCGCCACGCGCGGCCGCCGTTCTTGAAGGGCCCCACGAGTTCTTTCTTCTTGGTGTCGACGGAGATCGCCGGCTGCTGGCGGCGCTGGGCGGCCCGCACCTGCCGCGCGATGTAGCGAAACTGCGCGTCGCGATCCGGATGTTGGCGGCCTTCGCGCGTCTTGACGTTGCCCTGCAGACTGTACCCGAGGCCGTGCAGCAACTCGGCGACCACCGTGTGGCTCACGCGTATGACCGAGCGCCTCGAGGGCCACGGCCAAGGTGCGCGTGCTCAAGCACGTCCAGCGCAGCGGCGAGTCCGGATCGCCCGGCGCGGTCGGTTCGACCAGCGCCTCCAGGTCCCGCAGCAACGTCGGGTGGTGGGTGGTCGCCCGCTTGCGCCCGCCGCCGGGCTTGCGCACCCGGTCGACCGGCAAGGGCGCGTCGGCGTCCAGCTCCGCCAGCCCGCGGCTGATCGTCGCCGGCGAGAGGCCCGTCGCGCGGGCCACCGCGGCGATCCCGCCGTAGCCGAGGGCCCGGGCCTCCGTGGCCGCCCACAGCCGTCGCGACCGCTCGGTGAACACCGAGCGCAGCGCCGCATGTTTCGCGCGGAGCGTGGCGACAGGCACGCCTCACCGGTACTACGCCGTCTCAAAAAGTACAAGTTACTTCTTACACTTATTTCCTGACAGGCCCTTAGGACCGCCATCGACGACATGGAGGGCGCCCCGATACAGCTCAGGTGACGAGATCGTCTTGTAGCAGTCGGCTTCGATCGCCACCATGCCTTCCGGCGGCGGAAATTCAAGACCGCCTGGTATTCATCGCGTACTCGAGGTTCGGGGCTTTTTCGAGGGGAATGACTCTCTTGAGGCCGTTGATCACTGCCAGCAGCAGAAACGCGGTGGTCACCCAGACGACGAGATCCGTCACATCCCATCTCTTGTTCGGTTCGCTCATGATTTATCCGAGGGGCTTTCGCCCCTCGGACTCCCCCACACGCTCTCGCGCGCCGCTTCGTGGTTCGACGAGGCTCACCACGCCCTGAGCGAAGTCGAAGGGCGCCTGGCGCACTCCGCTCGCGTGGCTCGCTCGCCGTGCTCGCTCGCACCGTGGTACGAGCGGCAGGCTTACGAGACCGCTCCTATTTGTAGTGTCCGGCTTCAGCCGGACGTTGAGTCCGCCTGAAGGGCGGACACTACAAGGTCTAGGGCCGCCTGGTGTTCATCGCGTATTCGGGGTTCGGGGCTTTTTCGAGGGGGACGACTCTCTTGAGGCCGTTGATCACTGCAAGCAGCAGAAACGCGGTGGTCACCCAGACGACGAGATCGGTCACATCCCATCCCTTGTTCGGTTCGCTCATGTATTCAGACTACGAGGTCCGCAGCCTGGAAGTCGTTAGCGGGCGGTAAGTATTGAGTAAGTCGCTAGCCGATCGTCGCGTTGGGAACCCGCTGCTCAGATCGTCGGATTGCGGCGGTGAATGGCGAATTCGCGGTGTCCGAGCGTCTCGGCCGTCGTCGGCTTGCCCGAGGCGACGTCGAGGACCTCGGCAAACAGCCGGTCGGCTGCCGCGTCGAGCGTCTCCGAATCGTCCATGATGCCGCTCACGTCGAGGTCGATGTTGTCGGCCATCTGACGCGCGGTCCTGGCATTACCCGTGATCTTGATGACGGGCGCAATCGGATTGCCCGTCGGCGTGCCGAGTCCCGTCGTGAAGACGACGACCTGCGCGCCGCCGCCCACCATGCCGGTCACCGACTCGACGTCGAGGCCCGGCGTGTCCATGACCGTCAGGCCCTTGCGCGTGATCGGCGCGGCGTACCCGACGACGTCTTCGAGCGGCGCGCGCTCGCCCCCCTTGTGGGTGGCGCCGAGTGATTTCTCTTCGATCGTCGTGAGGCCTCCGCGAATGTTGCCGGGCGACGGCTGCGTGCCGCGAATGTCGAGGCCGAGCGCCCGCGCTTCACCTTCGACGCGCGTAATCACCTGAATCAGCTTCGTGGCGGTGGCGGGTCGCGGCGCGCGGGACGCGAGCAGATGCTCGGCGCCCATGATCTCGGCAATCTCGCCGAGCACTGCCGAGCCGCCGAGCTCGACCAGGCGATCCGTCACCCGTCCGAGCGTTGGATTCGACGCAAGACCCGACGTGTAGTCGGAGCCTCCGCACTTGAGCGACAGCACGAGCTCCGACGCATCGCACCACTCCCGTTCCTGCTGGGCCAGCATGTCGGCAAATCCACGAGCGAGGCGCACGCCCTTTTCGGTTGCGCGCACCGTGCCGCCCTCGGACTGGATCGCGACAATCTGAACCGGCTTGCCGTGACGGCGCGCCGCCTCGGCCAGGTGCTGGGCCACCACCTGCTCGCACCCGAGCGCCACGACCACGACGGCGCCAACGTTGGGATGACCGCAGTAGGCGGCCAGCGTGTCGTGCGTGACGCGCATGTCCGGTCCAAGCTGGCCGCAGCCCGCCAGATGCGGGAGCGCGGCGCCGAGCGGCGGCACCGCGGCCGCGATCCGCTCGGCCACGACGGCGGAGCAGATGACCGTCGGGACGACGAGGACGTGATTCCGCGTCCCGACCCGGCCGTCGGCCCTGCGGTACCCGCGGAATCGAAGCCTGTCGTTCATGGGTTCCTCGGTCAGCTTTCTTCAGCGCTCGCGGGCGTCCGCTGACGCTCCCCGTTCCGATCGTTCTGCCCGTTGCGCTCGTCCGGGGGCTCGGCGAGTCGCGCCTGCGGCTCTCCGGACGGGGATTCGAGATCGCCTCGGCCGCGCGTGCTCGCGACGTTGTGCGTGTGGACGTGCGCGCCGGCGGCGATGTCGGCGCTGGCGAGACCGATCGGGCTGCCGTACTTGATCACCGGCTCGCCCGCGCGAATCGCTCGTATGGCGACCTTGTGACCGGACGGAATCGGCTCCGCGACGACGACCGCCGCGCCGTTCATGTCGAGCCGGACTCCAGGCTCGAGCGAATGCAGCGCGGTCGCGACGTTGTCACGCTCGCTGATGATCAGGACCGGCTTCACTGGTTGACTCCGCTCGCCAGGAACCCGCCGTCGACCGCCAGCATGTGGCCGGTGACGAACGATGCCGCGTCCGACGACAAGAAGATCGCGGCGCCCACCAGCTCTTCGAGCCGGCCGAACCGGCGCATCGGTGTCCGGATGAGGAATTCCTGGCCGCGAGGAGAATCGAGCAGCGCGGCGTTCAGATCCGTGCGGAAGACCCCGGGCACGATGGCGTTGACCGTCACGTTGTAGGGCGCCCACTCGACCGCCAGCGCGCGCGTCAGGCCCGCGACCGCGGACTTGCTGGCGACATAGGCCGCAACCTCGAACAACCCGACGAACGACGAGAGCGAGCCAATCGTCAGGATGCGTCCGTACTGCCGCTGCACCATGTGGCGGCCGAACGCCTGGCATGCGCGAAACGTGCCGTTCAAGTTCGTGTCCAGGATGCGCGCCCAGTCGGCCTCCTCCATGTCGAGCGTCGGGACGCGTTTCGTGACACCCGCGACGCACGCGAGGATGTCCACCTGGCCGAACGCCTCGATGCACTCGTCACGGAGACGCTCCAGCGATGCGGCGTCCGCGACGTCCGACGTCAGCCGCAGCGTACGCTTTTCGCTGCGGCGATCGAGCTCGGCGGCGACCTGGTTGACCTGCTCCTGGCGCCGACCCGTCGCGACGACGGTCGCGCCCGCGTCGGCCAGGCCCAACGCGAGCGTCCGGCCGATGCCACTCGTGCCGCCCACGACTACGGCCGTCCGGCCGGAAAGGTTGAAGAGACTCATCGCGACCGTCTAAGACGCCTGATGCCTGCCCCTCGCGCGGCGGGCAGACGCGGCCGGGCGTGCGGGACGACGCGTCACGGTTTCTTCGGCGGGTTCCTGCGCCTGATGCTGGCTCGCCTGAATCAGATGATCGTGCATGGCCCGCCGCGCGGTCTCGGCATCACGCGCGCGGATGGCCTGGTAGATTCGCCGGTGCATTTCAGCCGCATCCCGGAGGTCGCGCTCGCTCGCGCGCATCGCGGTCTCCCGCCGCCGCTCGTAGTACATCGCCGAGACCATCTCCATGAGCGATGCCACGATGGGGTTGCCCGAGGCGGCAGCGACGCCCCGATGAAAATTGATGTCGTGCACGAGAAACACGTTCGGATCGGCCATGGACGCGAAGAGGCTGGCCACTTCCTCGGCCAGCGTCGCGATCTGATCGGCGGTGGCGCGCTCGGCCGCCAGGCCTGCCGCGCCGACTTCGAGGATCCGACGCGCCTCGTACATTTCTTCTCGCGTGAAGCCGTGCAGCGCCGCGAGAAAGCTGAGCGCGTCGGTATTCAACGAAGGCGGACCGGACGGGATATACGTTCCGGATCCGTGACGCGACTGGACCACGCCGATCGCGGCGAGCGCGCGAAGGCCCGCGCGGACGGTCGGCCGGCTCACGCCAATCTGCGTCGCCAGGTCGCGTTCGGCCGGCAGCCGGTCGCCCGGCCGTACGTCCCCGCGCTCGATCAGGTCGCGGACATAGGACACGACCTGTTCGGTGCCGCCCTCGACGCCCTCAGACCGGCCGCGTATCGTGATGGGACTCATGGACACAGAACGCTCTATGTCAGAGGTATTACCACTTGTCTTCGAAGGATGTCAACGGGTGTACCGTTCGGCCCCGGCTTCCCGGGACGCGACCGCAGTTCAGCCTTATTTCTTGCGTCTCTACAGCCGATCGGGCTATTGGTATAGCCACTTCTCCATTGCGGACTGCTGATTGCGGATTGAGGATTGGGATTGCGGAATGCTGATTGCGGATTGGATTGGGGATTGGCGATTGACGGGTTCGGTCGTCTGAGCGCGGGTGCCCTCGTGGCCCTGGTGCTCGTCGCAGGGGTGCGAGCGACTGGCGCGAGCGGGCAGGGGGCGACGCAACCGGTGGCCTGGCCGGACGTGCTGCGGCAGCCTGCTGGCTGGTATGGGAGCGCTGAGGCCCAGGGCATTGCGGACTTCGTGTTGCGGTATCAGCGCAAGTCGGGCGGGTGGCCCAAGGACACCGACATGACGCGGGCGCCCGTTCCCGACTCGCTCGCGGCCGCTGAGCTGCACCCGGACTCGACGCTCGATAACGGCGCGACGATGACCCAGATCCTTCTGCTGGCGCTCGTGTCGCGCGCGACGGGTGATCCGCGCTACCGGACCGCCATGATCCGGGGACTCGACTACCTGCTCGACGCGCAGTATCCCAACGGCGGATGGCCGCAGTTCTTTCCGCTCCGGACAGACTACTCGCGTCACATCACGTTCAACGACGGGGCGATGATCGGTGCGATGACGGTCCTCGACGACGTGTCACGGGGCGTGGCGCCGCTGGACGGAATAGACGAGGCGCGGCGTGCGAAGGCGCGGGCGGCTGTCGCCAGGGGCGTCGAGGTAATCCTGGCGACGCAGATCCGCGTCGAGGGACAGTTGACGGCGTGGTGTGCGCAGCACGATGAGGTGACGTTCGAGCCGCGGGGCGCGCGACCCTACGAGCATCCGTCGATCAGCGGTCAGGAATCGGTCGGCATCGTGAGGTTCCTGATGACGTGTGACGCGGACGCGAGGATCGACAGGGCCGTGGACGCCGCCGTCGCGTGGTTCAGGTCCGTGCGAATCCCCGGCGACCCGCCGCGCTGGGCCCGCTTCTACCAGATCGGCACGAACCGCCCGATCTTCTCCGGACGCGACGGCATCATCCGCTACAAGCTCGGGGAGATCGAAGAGGAACGGCGCAACAACTACGCCTGGCTCGGCTCATGGCCCCAGCGGCTGGTCGACGTCGAATATCCCGCCTGGCGTCAACGGGCCAAAGCGCTACAATAACGCCCGCCATAGTTCACATTCGGAGGCTTCCATGATCCGCCGCGCTTTCGTTTCGGCCGCGATGGCCTTGTTCGCATTGACGTCCGTTCCGTCCGCCTCGGTCGACATCCGCGACACGCGACTGCTGCACCAGCCAGCCACCAACGGCACCCACGTCGCCTTCGTCTACGCGGACGACCTGTGGGTCGCACGGCTGGACGGCACCGACCTCCGTCGTCTGACGACCGATGACGGGATCGAATCGAACCCGGCGTTTTCTCCCGACGGGAAAACGATCGCGTTCAGCGCTCAGTACGACGGCAACGTGGATGTGTATGTCGTCCCCGCCGAGGGCGGCGTGCCGAAGCGCCTGACGTGGCATCCGGGCGCGGACGAGGTCCAGGGGTTCACGCCCGGACGGCCGCCGGGTGCTCTTCACGTCGCCGCGCGCGGTGTTCACGACGCGCTACACGCAGCTGTTCACGGTGCCGCTCGACGGTGGGATGCCCGAGGCGCTGGCGCTGCCGAATGCCGCGAGCGGCATCTACTCGCCCGACGGGCAGCGGATCGCCTACAACCCGCTGGGGCCGCGATTCGAGCAGTGGAAGCAATATCGCGGCGGCACGGTGTCGCGCATCTGGCTCTACGACGTTCGCGAGTCAGGCCGTCGACAAGGTCCCACAGCCGCCGGCGCGCGCCAACGACGTCGACGCGATGTGGATCGGCGACGTCGTCTACTTCCGGTCCGACCGTGACGGCGAGTTCAACCTCTATCTCGTACGACGCGACGATCGAAGCAGGTGCGACAGCTCACGCGGCACGAGGACTTTCCGGTTCTGAATGCATCGGCCGGCGGCGGCAAGATCGTGTACGAGCAGGCGGGCTATCTTCACCTCTTCGATCCGGCGACGCCGCGACCCGCAAACTGAGCTTCGGCGTCCCCGCGGACCTTCGCGAGACGCGGGCGCGCTTCGTGAAGGGGGCCAACTGGATCAGAAACGCCGCCGCTGTCGCCCACCGGCGCGCGCGCGCTGTTCGAGTTCCGCGGCGAGATTGTCACGGTGCCGGCGGAGAAAGGCGACGCGCGCAATCTGACCAACAGCACGGGCGCCCACGAGCGCTCGCCGGCGTGGTCGCCGGATGGCACCCGCATCGCGTACTTCTCCGACGTATCGGGCGAGTACGAGCTGCACATCGAAAACGCAGGACGGCAAAGGCGACGTCGTCAAGCACAAGTTGAACGGCGCCGGCTTCTACGAGCGCCTGCAGTGGTCGCCGGACAGCCGCAAGATCGCGTACGCGGATAACTCGCAGAGCACTCTTCGTGCTCGACCTCACGGCCGGCGCCTCCCAGCAAGATTGCGTCGGCGAAAGTGTACGGACCGGTGAGCTCGGTCACGTTCTCGTGGTCGCCGGACTCGCGGTGGATCGCCTACACGACCAACACCCAGGCGCTGGCGATGACGGTCAACGCGTACTCGATCGAGCAGAACCAGTCGTTCCCGATCACCGATGGGCTGGCGGAAGTCAGCGAGCCGATCTTCGATCGATCGCGGCAAGTATCTGTTCATGTTCGCCTCGACCGACGCGGGACCCGTCCTCGACTGGTTCGCGCAGTCGACGGCCGACAACCGGCGGACTCGGAACATCTATCTCGTCGTGCTGCGTCAGGACCTGCCGTCGCCGCTCGCCAAGGAAAGCGACGAAGAAAAGCCGCGGCCTGCCGACGCCGCAGCCGAAAAACCCGCCGGGGCCGCCGCCGGAGATCAGAGTGCGGCGAAGAAGCCCGTCGAGCCCGTCCGGATCGACTTCGACGGCATCGAGTACCGGATCCTCGACCTGCCCGTGCCTGCCGGCGAGTTGTCGAACCTGCAGGCCGGTGACGCCGGCCAAATCTACTATCAGCGGGCGACCGACGCCCCGGGGGCCGAGGATCGCGCTGCACCGCTTCGATCTGACGAAGCGCAAGGACGAGCAGATCCTCGAAAACGTCCGGAACTACGTCATCTCCGGCGACGGCAAGAAGCTGCTCTACGCCTCGCGCGACAACTGGGCGATCGCATCGACCGCGCAGAAGATAACGCCGGGTGAAGGACGTCTCGCCGTCGCGCGACGTCGAAGTCCGCATCGATCCGCGCGCCGAGTGGACGCAGATCTTCGACGAAGCCTGGCGGATCAACCGCGACTACTTCTACGCGCCGAACATGCACGGCGTCGACTGGATGGCGATGCGCAAGAAGTACGAGCCGTTCCTGTCGCCGACGTCGGCAGTGCGCAGCGACCTGAACCGCGTCATCCAGTGGATGTGCAGCGAGCTCTCGGTCGGCCATCACCGCGGCGGCGGCGGCGATCGTCTCGACACGCCGAAGACGGTCCCGGGCGGACTGCTCGGCGCCGACTACAGCGTCGAGAACGGACGCTACCGCTTCAAGAAGGTGTACGGCGGGCTGAACTGGAATCCCCAGCTGCGCGCGCCGCTGACCGAGCCTGGCGTCAACGTGAAGGCCGGCGAGTATCTGCTCGCGGTTCGGCGGACAGGACGTCGCGGCCGCCGGCCAACATCTACAGCTTCTTCGAGAACACCTCCGGCAAGATCATCGAGATCACCGTCGGCCCGACATCCTGACGGCGTGGGCTCGCGAACGGTCTCGGTCGTCCCGATCGCGAACGAGGCCGCGCTGCGCAACCGCGACTGGGTCGAGGGCAATCTGAAGAAGGTGACGGCCGCGACCGGTGGACGCGTCGCCTACGTCTACGTGCCGAACACCGCGCAGCCGGGCTACGCGTACTTCAAGCGGTACTTCTACCCGCAGGCGCACAAGGACGCGATCATCATCGACGAGCGCTTCAACGGCGGCGGCCAGGTCGCCGACTACTACATCGACATCCTGCGGCGGCCGCTCATCAGCTACTGGGCGATGCGCTACGGCGACGACCTGAAGACGCCGACCGCGTCGATCCAGGGGCCCAAGGTCATGCTGATCGACGAGACCGCCGGGTCGGGCGGCGATCTGCTCCCGTGGATGTTCCGCAAGTTCAAGCATCGGCCAGCTCGTCGGGAAGCGGACGTGGGGCGGGCTCGTCGGCGTCCTCGGCTTCCCGATCCTGATGGACGGCGGCAGCGATCACCGCGCCCAACCTCGCCATCTGGACGCCGGAGGACGGCTGGGTCGTCGAGAACGAGGGCGTGCCGCCCGACATCGAGGTCGAACAGACGCCGAAGGACGTGATCGCCGGTCGCGATCCGCAGCTCGAGCGCGCGATCGCCGTCGTGATGGAGGAACTGAAGAAGCATCCGGCCGCACGTCCGACCCGCCCGGCGTATCCCGTCAAGGGCAAGACGCTCCGCGGCACGGCGACGACGACGACGAGCAGCGGCGGACGGCGATAGCTGCAGTTCGCTCGACACATAGTCTGCGAACGCCAGCGGAGCACGTCGGCATGAACGTGGAGGTCTGGTTGACGCGCGCGGCGAGACGACGCATTCATGCCGCCGGGGCGGGCCGGTCGGATCGGGCCGACCTCTGAGCGACGTGATCGGCGCCAGGCTCTGAAACAGGCCCGAGCGGTTCCCAATCGTCGGCGGCGCGGATTCGCCACCAGCGGTCGGGCATCCCGTCAGCCCAACCGATGCTTTACCGGCGCCCGGATCACCCCAGCCGCCGACGCGACCGTCAGACGCTCCGCGAGGGCCTGTTTTTCCACGTCGCGAAGCGGGAGGCCCCGAGCCGACCGGCCCGCCCCGGCGGCGTTCAGCGACTATGTTCCCCAACACGCGATCACCACGACGCCCGATCGTTATCGCGCGGTGACGCGGAACCAGTCCCACTCCGCGTAGCCCGCCGACTGCGCGTTCGGCGGCGCCTGCGCGAACACGCCGACCTTGGCGCCGACCCAGACGCCCTGGCGCGCGACGAATTCTTCGCCGATCGGCGTGAAGCTCCGGTTGTCGAGGCTGTAGCTGAAGCGGCATCGGCCTTCCCTGCCGACGGTCACGCGCAGGTGCAGGCGCGCACGGCGGACGTCGAGCCGCACGTCGACGTCGGAGACCTCGACTTCCGCGCCGTTCTTCTGCGCATCTTTCGCAGCCCTGAGCACGAGTCGCGGCCTGCCATCCACTCTACGGAGTCCAAGCCAGGCGTAGTCCTGTCCGAACACGACGAGCCCCGCAGATTCACCGTCTGACGCGGGCAGGAACGTCAGCGCCGTGGTTGCGATGAACTCCGGCGCGGGCCATTTCTGCAGCAGCAGGTTCGGCGCGGTCCAGAGAGTGTCGCCGCCGGCCGCCGCTCGAACGGAGTTCAGCCGCAGGCGGCCGGCATGACTGGCGCCGGGTGACCACCAGGAGTCGTTCGCATTCGCTTGCCATTGCCACTGCAGCCCAAGGGCCTTGCCGTCGAACTCGTCGGACGTCGGGGGCACCGCCACCGGATACGTACGCCCGACGTTCGGCTTGCGCCACGTCCGCACCGGCTCCCCCTGTACCATCGCCATCGCTATCGGTACCCATCACGGGCCATCCATCAGGACGCCACGCCATCGGTTGCAGATGCACGACGCGGCCTGTACACGGCGAGATCCTGAAAGTGGAAGAACCAGTGATCGCCGTTCGGGGTCTGGACCCACGCGCCCTGGTGCGGTCCGTTGATGTCCGTGCCGCCCTGGTGCAGCACGATGCGATGCTCGTAGGGGCCGTCGACGCCGCGCGATCGAAACGCCGATTGCCAGCCGCGCTGCACGCCGCCGGCCGGCGCGAAAATCCAGTAGTAGCCGTCACGCTTGTAGAATTTCGGCCCCTCGAGCGTCGTGTAGCCCTGAATCTCGTCGCCATTGACGATCGTCCGGCCGCTGTCGATCGCGCGCAGGCCGTCCGGGCTGAGTCGGGTCAACGTGAGGATGTTTGCGAATCCAGCGCGGCTCCGCGCCCACGCGTGCACGAGATACACCTGCCCATCGTCGTCCCACAGCGGGCACGGATCGATCAGCCCCTTCCCGACCTTGACGAGGACCGGATCGCTCCAGGGTCCCTCGGGCCGCACGGCAGTGACGACGTAGATGCCGAAATCCGGATCCGGATAGTAGATCCAGAACTTTCCGTCATGATGACGGATCGCCGGCGCCCAGCAGCCCTTCCCGTGCTGCGGCGTCGCAAAGACCTGTTCCGGCACCTGACCCCGCAGCGCGTGGCCGATCAGCCGCCAGTTCACGAGATCCCGCGAATGCAGGATCGGCAGACCCGGCGAGCACGTGAAGCTCGACGCGGTCATGTAGTAGTCGTCACCGACCCGCACGACGTCCGGATCGGAGTAATCCGCGTGCAGGATAGGATTCTGATACGTGCCGTCGCCCTTGTCCGGGACCCACGGCGCGGTCCGAGGTTGGCCGGACTGAAGCGCAACGACAGCAAGGAGCAGCGACCGAAGGACGAGCCGCGCGGCCGACATGGACGTCAGCGCGTCATCCGTTCGTTGAGCACGCGCCCGTTGCGGCGGACGTTGGTCAGGCTCAGGTCGCGCACCGACTCAATCACGTCCTCTTTTTCCACTCCATCGAACGTGCAGTCCATGACGCGGACGTCGCTGATGGGATCGTGCGCATATCCGCGCAGCAGGAACGCATGAAGACTCTTTCGGCTGGTGACGTTCCGCACCTCGACGTCACGGACGATCGGAGGGAATTTGCCCGCGTCCCCTTCCTCGTAGAAGAAGTTGATGGTGACGACGGCTTCGGCGACCTGGCCGACGGTCACGTCGCGCATGTAGACGCCCTCGACGGTGCCACCGCGAACGGAGTTGCGTCTTGATCCGGAGCGCGCGGTCGAGCTGCGGGCTGTCCATGCGGCACCGCTCGGCGAAGATGTTGCGGGCGCCGCCGGAGATCTCGCTGCCGATGACGACGCCGCCGTGGCCGTCTTTCATCGTAGCAGCCGCGAATGATCACGTTCTCGATCGGCGCGTTGCAGGCGCCGGCCGTCGTCGTTTCGACCCGACTTGAGCGCGATGCAGTCGTCACCGGTGTCGAAGGTGCAGCTCGTCGATCAGCACGTCCGTGCACGACTCGGGATCGCAGCCGTCGTTGTTCGGCCCATGGCTGCGGATCGTGACGTCGCGCACGGTGACGTTGTTGCAGAGCACCGGATGGATCTCCCACATCGGCGAGTTGACGATCGTCACGCCCTCGATCAGGACGTTGCGGCAGCGGTACGGCTGGATGAAGTTCGGCCGCAGCCAGTGGCCTTCGCCGAACACGCGTTCGGCGACCGGAACCCCGTTGGCGCCCATCTCGATCAGCCGGTTCCGCGCTGGGAACTGCCTGGCGCTCGCCGCGGCGCCGCCGCCACGCCAGTCCCACCAGTGATCCGCGTCCGGCCTGGCCGTCGAGCGTGCCCGCTGCCGGTGATGGCGATGTTCTGCTGCCTCGAAGGCATAGATGAACGGCGAATAGTTCATCAGCTCGACGCCTTCCCACCGCGTGAAGACGACCGGCAGGTAGTGCGCGCGGATCCTGGCTGAACGCCAGCGTGGCTTTGGGGTTCAGGTGCAGCTCGACGCCGCTCTCGAGCCGGATCGCGCCGGTCACGAAGCGACCGTCCGGCACGACCACGCGGCCGCCGCCCGCGGCCCGGCACGCGGCGATTGCCTTGCGGATCGCCTCGGTGCAGTTGGCCTGACCGTCTCCTACCGCGCCGAATCGCGTGATGTCGAAATCGCGCGACGGAAATCGCGGAATCCTGATACTTCTGACGATGGCTGCCGCGCGCGTCCACGGATCGGGCGTGCTCCCGCTGCGTTGCCGGTCGGTCAGCGCGACCGGAACGACCATCGCTGGAGCGGCCGCCGCAACGCGATGGAGGAAACGGCGGCGAGACCAATTCGTCATGGGCGGGGCGGATCTTAGCCTGAATTTACACAGGGTTGAAAATTTGTCGACCGCGCACCCGAGGGATGCTTGGCGGTCAAGAATCGTCAGATTGCGAACAAATCCGTGCCCCGACGCGGGTAGGCGTCGATCCGTTGCGCACCCTGTCGACCCGGGCAGGAACCTTGCTTAATCCACCTCACTCTTATGAGAGCGATGTCCGTCGTCGTGCTGGCGTTAGCCGCTTCTCCGGTCTTCGCGGGGCCGGCGATTCCGCCGGCTCCGCTGCCGCCGCCGAGCGGGCCGGTCGTCAACGTCTCGACCGTGGCGCAACTGCAGAACGCCGTCGCCTCGATCGCGTCCAACACGACGATCGTCGTCGCGCCCGGCACCTATCAGCTGACGTCCACGCTCTACGTCAACGGCACCTTCACGAACGTCGGCATCCGCGGCGCGACCGGCAATCGCGACGATGTCGTCATCGTCGGCAAGGGCATGAGCGCGGCCAATGACGGCGGGGTGCCGTTCGGCATCTGGGTGGGCGGCAACGTCCAGGGCATTACGATTGCGAACCTGACGCTCCGCGACTTCTTCTATCACGCGATCATTCTCAATGCGGGCGCGCAGTCGCCGCGCGTCCACAACGTGCGCCTCATGAACGCCGGGCAGCAGCTGTTGAAGTCGAATCCGGACGATCAGGGCGGCGGGGTCGACAACGGCATCGTCGAGTACTCGGTGATCGAGTTCGCGACGACGAGCAGGGACTTCTACACGAATGGCGTCGACGTGCTGACTGGCGACAACTGGATCATCCGGCACAACCTGTTCCGCAACATCCGTGCGCCCCAGGGGCAGCTCGCCGGTCCCTCCATCCTGATGTGGCGGAGCTCGACGAACACCATCGTCGACGGCAACACCTTCGTCAACTGCCAGCGTGAGATCGCCTTCGGGCTGGAAGAGCGGACGCCGGACGATCACAGCGGCGGCATCATCCGCAATAATTTCATCTATCGCAGCATGTCCGGCGACTCGGCGATCTACCTGGCCGACTCCCCCGACACGCAGGTGCTGCACAACTCGATCTTCATCTCGGGCACGTATGGCAGCCCGATCGAATACCGGTTCCCGCATACCGCACGGGTCGTGATCGCGAACAACGTGCTCGACGGAAATATCGCGTCCCGGGACGGCGCGACGGGTTCGGTGGTCGGCAACTACACCAGCGCGGTCGCGGGCTTCTTCGTCAACCCGTCAACAGGCGATCTGCACCTCAATCCGACGGCGACGGCCCTGATCAACAAGGTCACCGCCCCGCCGGCCGCGGCGGCCACTGACTGGGACGGTCAGGCCCGACCGGGAGGCGCGACCGATATCGGGGCCGACGAGTATGTGCCCGCCGGCCCCCCACCGAACGTCCCCGCCAACCTGCGGATCGTGGGACCGGGGACACTCAATCGGGACAGTCAATCGTGACAGTCACCGGGGACAGTCTGCACTCAGTGTTCGCCGGTAAACATCGCAGAAATTGACCCGTCTTTCGCGCGCACCAGTGGTCGAGAGAGTTACCGGCCCCGGCCGTGTTGCAGACTTTGCCATTCGTCGCACTTCTTGAGTAGCCGGGGACAGTCACGCGTGACTGTCCCCTTTGAGTGTCCCCGCCTGTCAAAACCTCACCCCCAGCGACATCCGGAACGTCCGCGGCATCTGATACGCGAAGCGGCTCTGCGGCTGACCGAACGTCGGCCCGAGGTCCCAGTGCACGCCCTGGACCGGCGTCTCGGTGAACGGATTGAAGGCCGCGTAGCGCGCCGGCGTGGAGCACGTTGGTCAGCACGCGCCGTTGATGATGCAGGTAATGCGGGTTGACGATCGCGGCCTGGTTGAACAGGTTCAGCACGTCGGCCTTCACGAAGAGCTGGAAGCTGCCCGGCCGCGGCACGCGATACGTGTAGTGTCGCCGACATGTCGGTGCTGAACGAGACGCTCGGTGCGGAAGGCGTCCGGCCGTGAAGTAGTACGAGCACCGACGCCGGCGCGTTGCGATAGCCGAGGTTCTGCCGGCACGTAGCGGCGCGATCGTGATGCTGCCCGTGCGCGCCGTACGGATTCCCGAGTTGATCGACTGGATGACGCCCAGCGTCAGGTCGCCGAAGCTCGCGAGCGGCATCGAGTAGGTGGCGAGGATGCGCGCCTTGTGCCGCTGGTCGATCGAGAGATCGCCCATCGGGATAGTTCCAGCTCGCCTCGCGGTATTCCGGGATACTGCTTGGCGTGGCGGCGACGGGCCCGCAGTTCGACGTCTCGCCGTCGACGCTGCCCCAGCGTGCGCGACAGCGTGTAGCCCACGCCGATCGTGAGGCGAGTGCGACGGCCGCCATGACGCCGCTCAGGTTCAGCCCGGCGTACTGCCGCTCCACGTCGTTCGTGTTCTCGGTGATGATCGACGTCGAAGTCGCTGGCCGAGCTCGTTGGACGACCTGCCCGGTCGCTGGTATCGACGCGCTCGGCGTAGAAGTCCTCGTACTGTCCGGTAGACGCCGTCGACGCGCACCATCGCGCGCGGCCCGAGCCGCTTGGTCACGCCGCCGGCGATCTCGTCGGTGCTCGGCGACGACGAGATCCGGCGACACCCGGCTGTTGACGCCCGGCAGCGCGGCGCCGACGTTCGGCCGGTTCGTGCCGCCGTTCGCGTTGAACCAGTCGAACAGCGTCCGCAGCGCGTCGTGCGATCGAGACCAGCGACGGCGCGTTGGCGTCGAGATTGATCGCCGGCCCGAGATACTGGAAGTCGAAGCGCGCCGACGCCGCCGGCGTTCGATCCGGCGTTGGCGATGCCGTTGACGATGGCCGACACGTAGGTCGCGTAGCTCGCGTTCAACGATCCAGTCGCCGTCGCCGCGCGGGTCGAAGGTGACGCCCAGGCGCGGGCTCACCTTGGAGTCCTCGACGTCCTTCGACCCCGGCGGAGTTGACGCCGTCGTTGCGGTCGTAGCGCATGCCCGAGGTTGAGCGTGAGCGATCGGTTCACGCGCCACTGATCGTTGAAGAACAGCGAGTGCGTCCTGAAGTTCGACCCCTGGGTCGGGTTGAGGATCGGGTTGTAGCGAATCAGCGTGCTGCTGCCGACGTTGTTCGAACACCGGATAGACGACGCCGTCCCGGATGATCGAGGTCGTCGCGAAGACGCGGAATCCGCTGCCGCTCTGATGGTCGTCGGCGGCGATCTTGTCGGCGAAGCCGTCGTAGCCGCCGACGATCGTGTGCGACGCCGAGACCCGGCCGCGACAGGAAGTAGGTCGCCTTGACGACCATGCTCTCGTTGTCCCGCTCCTCGGGCCGGCACACGCCGCAGAACGTCGCCGAGTTGAAGCGCCCGCCGTTCAGGCCGTCGATGAGCAGCGTGCCCTCGATCAGATCGGTCGACTTGGCGCCAGCGCCGACGATCGCCGAGTCGTGCCGCGAGTACTGCGCTTCGAGGAACAGCTGGCTCGTCAGCACCGCGTTGTAGTTCACCGACCACGTGTTCTCGGGATCCTCGCGGTTGGTGAGGCTCGACGAGGTCGATCTCGTTCTGGAAGTTGCTGTTCTCCGCACGCTGATAGTTGTTCAGGTACGCGACACGCGCCGTGTGGCCGTTGAGCGGGCTGTACGTGCCCTTGCCCTCGAACCGGCGCCGCAGCGTCGAGCCGATCGTAGGGCGTCAGCACCGGAGCCGAACAGGTTCTGCGCGAGCGTTTCGTTCTGATAGCGGCCGGCCGTGAAGAACCACAGCCGATCCCGCACCACCGGGCCGCCGACCGTGTACTCGTACGTCGGCACGACGACGTCGGCTTTGGTCTCTCCTGGGAACGGCGACACCGCGCGCCAGTTGTCGTTCGCGAGACTCGTCCGGAACGTGCCGCTGAACGCGTTGCCGCCGGACTTCGTGATGGCGTTGACGACGCCGCCGGCGAAGCGGCCGAACTCGGCGGAGACACCCGAGGTCGAGACCGTCGTCTCCTGCAGCGCGTCCTCGATGTAGACGGGCAGCGACGTCCGACGGACGTTGTCCTGCGCGACGACGCCGTTCACGAGGACGAGGTTCTCGGACGTGATCGCGCCCGAGATCGCGATCTGCTGGTGCCGCTCGTCGAGTTGCTCGGTCCGGTCCGCAGCATGCCAGGCGTCAGCGCGATCGTCGCATCGAGCCCGCGATTGAGCGGCAGGTCGTTGACGAGATCCTGCTTGAGCGTCGTCGTCGCCGTGACGCCGGGCGCGATGGCTTCGGCGACGCTGCCCGTGACCGTCACCGCTTCCGTCACGCCGTCGATCTGCATCCGCGCGTCGAGGTCGACGGTCGCGGCCGCCGTCACCAGCGTCTTCTCGCTGGCTGACTTGAATCCCTGCATCTCGAACGTCGAGCGTGTACTCACCTGGCGGCAGGAACGGAATGATGTAGTCGCCCGACATCAGTCGTCGTCACCGTGCGCGCGCCCTGCAGGTTCGGTGACGTCGCCGTCACCGTGACGCCCGGAAGCGCGACGCCGTCCTGGCCGATGACGCGCCCGGTCACCGTGCCCGTGGGGTTCCCTTGCGCGAGCACGTTGACAGCCAGCAGCATGCAGGCCAGCGCGCTCCACACGATCCTGAATCGCGTCATCGACAGACTCCTCTTGAAAAGAAAGCGGGTTGTCCGCCCTCGAGGAGCAACCGACGTACCTTTGTGAAATTGGATGCAGCGGGATCGTGTGGCGAACGGTGTGACGGCGAGTACCGGTGTCGAGTCTACCGGTGCGGGTGATGGAACAAGTGGACGTCGTGACGAGCACGAGTCCACGCGATCAGTGGTCGCGGGCGACGCCTCGCGCGTAGTTCGCGCGACTTCAAGGAGTCGGATGTCGATCCGGCCGAAGGTAGAGCACGGCGTGACAGGAACGTGATCGCGTTCGACCCGGCGTTCGTCCACTACTTCACTCGCAAAACACCCTTCATCGTCGGATGGAGCGTACAGATGTAGGGGAAGGTTCCCTTCGCCTTCATCGTGTTCGTCCAGGTCTTGCCTTCCGGAATCACCTTCGAGTCGAAGCCGCCGGCCTTCGACGTGACCGTGTGAGAGAACGGATCTTTGTTCACCCACACGACCGTGTCCCCTGCGTTGACCGTCAGGTTCGCCGGCTCGAAGCTGGTGCCATCCATCACAACGGTGTGCGTCGCAGGTTTCGGCGCCTTTGGAGACTGGCCGCCCGCTCGCGCGACGACGCCCGCGGCGCACAACGCGAGCGCCGTCAGCGCGACTGACACGGCAAACGTGCGGCTACTTGCCAAGCGACGCCTGGATGGTCTTCGCATGCGTGAGGTGTGCCACGAACGCCGGCCGCACCTTGACGAGCAGCGCCTTCAGCTCGGCGTTCTGCGCACCGGGAATGAGGGTCTTGTCCACCGCATCGAGCACGGCCTGGTGATACGCCACCTCGTTGTCGATGTACGCCTTGTCGAACGCCGCGCCCGTCAGACCCTTGAGGTTCGCGACGTTCTTCTCGCCCCGGACTTCAGGCTCTGGCTCGTGGGATTGTCCTCGGGCGTGACCTTCAACTTCGTCGCGAGCGCGACCGCCTGCTGGTTCACGCCGGTGTGATCCTCGACCATCTGCTGCCCGAACTTCTTGACGTCGGCGCTGCTCCCCATCGACGCTGCGAGCTTCCCGGCGTCGATGTCGACCTGGTTGGCCGTGACGACGATGTGGGCGATCTGAGGATCGGTGACCTGTGCGAAAGCCGCGGACGAGACACTGAGCAATCCGGCGACCATAATCCCTGACATTCTCATGAGCTACTCCTCACTGTTCTTCGCAGTCCGATGGATCTACGCCCGTTTGATGCGAATGGATTGCCGGATGTTCCCGGCGGCCTGGCGGACTGTAGCTTTAGCGAAGGTGGGCCTGTCTCGGCGTAGCTTTAGCGGAGGCGGGCTTGTCGCGCCGTAGCTTTAGCGGAGGCGGACGGCTCATCCGCGCGCGCCAGCACGGCTGCGACGATCCGGTCGCACCGGTCGCCCGCGAAGCCGAACACGTCGCCCGTGGCCAGATCCATGTCGCGGGCGAGCGCGCGCGCGCAGCAGAGCCCTCGCCCGGAAGAGTCGCGTCCGTACGGTCGCCGCGGGAATCGACAGGCACTCGGCCGTTTCCTGAACGCTCATGTCCTCGACGTCACGCATGACGAACACGGTGCGGAACGCAACCGGCAGCTCGTCGATCCTGCGCTCGACCATGCGGCGAATCTCCGCGCGATGCATCGCATCGGACGGTGATTCGGTGGTCTCATCGGCGATATCGCCTTCCGCAGCCGCCGGTCCGTCGCTGCGCCCGCTGCCGAAAGGCACGACGACGCGGTCGCGGCGCTGCTTGCGCAGCCGCATCAGGGCCTGATTGATCACGATTCTCGTGAGCCACGTACCGAGTTTCGCCTCGCCCTGGAAGTCCCCGATGTGGCGGTACGCCTCGAGATACGCATCCTGCAGCGCGTCCTCCGCTTCGGCGTCGTCTCTCAGGATTGCGCGCGCCACGCGAAACAGCTTGCCGTTGTGGACGCGCATCAGCGCCTCGAACGCGACGTGATCGCCGCGGCCGATGCGGCTCACGAGCCGGGCATCATCCTCCCGCGTGGCCGGGAGGGCAGGACTGGGTCTGGTGGGGCTCATGCTGATCTTTGTATTGGATGCACGAGAGGACGGTTGCGTTCCCGGGATTGTAGTGTCCGGCTTTAGCCTGGCTTTAGCCAGGCTTTAGCCGGACCGTGTAGTCCGCCTGAAGGCGGACGCTACATTGGCGGCCGTACCTGGCCGCGCCGGGAGCCAATGTCAGCGTAGTCCGGCATCAGAACCTTGAGACCACCCCGCGCGGTCACGCGCGAATAACCGGCGACGAGCTGCGCAGAGTACTGCGCAGGAAAAAGTCGAACGGATCGGCACCGTCCGCATCCACCAGCTGCATGTCCGCGTCGCTCATCGTCAGCTTGCCGAAGCGGATGCTGCCGCCGTGGAAATACACGTAGTTTCGTGCCCTGGGTTCAGGAAGTGTCGCCGGGCGGCCGGGCGGCTTTGCGGGGCCGGACATTGTCATGACCAGCCGGTCGTCGACGACGCGAACGTCCTTGACGTGACCTTCCGTCGCCGGCGGCGGCAGCACCGCGGCTGGCGCAAGCAGGATGTCGTCGCCGTCGACCTCGAGTCCCTTCTGGCCTGGCACCTTCATCAGGTTCTCGAGCTCGACGCCAAAGAGATCGAGCATGCCTTTGACTGGAATGCCGACCGCTTTCAGGGAATCGGCGTGCAAACGGATCCGTCCGTCCTTCGTCGGGGAGACTCCCGCCTTCATCGAGAACGGAACGACGATCCCTTTGTGCAGTTTGCCTTTCACCGAAATCCGGCCCTCCCCGATTGTGGCCTGGAGATCGCTGAGAGAAGATTTGCTCGGGAACACCCGCGCCATCAGCGCCGTCAGGCTAGCCGAGTCGATCGACATCTCGGCAGACGCAAGCCGCATGGTGTAAGAATCGGCATCGTCGAACACGGGAGGTGTTCCGGCTTTCTTCGCGATCAGCTCGCCATCGAGCGTGCGAACTCGAAGCACAATGCCTTCTGTGACGTGCAGCACCACGTTGCGCATGTCGATGCCGCAGCGAACTTGTGCGGGCGGATCGACGACTCCCATTCCTGTCAGCGCGACGGCAAGTAGAATCGCAAGCCTGCTCATGCCGATGCTTTCGCAAAGGCCGTGCCCGGCCGCAAAGGCCGCGCCCGGCTCGCGACGGTCGAGCCGGTTCGACCCTCACGTTTTTGTTTGACTTCCCCGGCGCATTGTCGATAACTTAGGCATCGCGTTGTCGATTACTTAGGTATCGTCATGAGCCGACCGTCCGATCTCATTCAAGGCACGCTGGATCTCCTGATTCTGAAAACCGTCGCGCTCGAACCCAAGCACGGCTGGGCCATCGCCAAGCGGATTCAGCAGATGAGCCGGGACGTGCTGCAAATCACCCAGGGCTCGCTGTACCCCGCGCTCCACCGCCTCGAACAGCAGGGGTGGCTCGAAGGCACAGTCGGGCGTCACGTCCACAGGACAGGGAAGCCAAGTTCTACGCGCTGACCGCCGCCGGGCCGGAAGCAGCTCGCCCGCGAGCTCGAAAGCTGGGATCGTCTGTCCACGGCGATCGGGCTGGTCGTCCGCGAAGCCGGACAGGGGTGACACGCATGAATCGCCTGCTCGATCGCGCCATTCTTCGGCTGCGCGCGCTCTTTCGAGGCACACAACTCGATGCCTCGCTGCGCCACGAGATCCGCGTCCACCTCGAAGAGCAGATCGAGGAGAACATCGCCGCTGGAATGAGCCCGCGGCAGGCCCGCGCCGCGGCGATCCGCGCATTCGGCGGCGTGTCGCGGATCGAAGAGGAATGCCGGGATACCCGGCGCGTCTCGGTCCTGCAGAATCTCGCGCACGATCTGAGATACACGTGGCGATCGCTCGCGCGGCAACCGCTCCTGGTGCTCGCCGCCGACGTTGTCCATTGCCGTCGCGTCCGGCGCGAACACGACGATCTTCAGCCTCGCCAGGGAACTCCTGGTCTCCGACACCGAGCGCCTATCGGGCCGATCGGCTCGTGCACATCCGCATGGGCAACGGCAGTCACGTCTCGTACCGCGCAATGGCAGGACCTCGAGGCGAGCGGCGCGCTCGCGGGGCTGGCCGGGCATCAAGTCGAGGTGGACGTGAACTGGCGCGGCCCCGAAGAATCCGTCAGCCTTCTGCCGCTCATCGTCACGGCGAACTACTTCGATGTGACCGGTGTTCCTGTCGCGATGGGCCGCGTGTTTGACTCAGAGGAGGCCAGAGCGGAGCGTCACCCGAGGGTCGCCGTCATCAGCCACGGATTCTGGCAGAAACGTCTCGGACGCGATCCGGCTCGTCGTCGGCAAAACGCTCGTCTTCAACGGGCAGGACTACACCGTGCTCGGCGTACTTGCCGGCCACGCTGCGCGCGATGCCGGGTTACGGCATGGCACCGGAAGTCTACCTGCCCCTGAGCCCTGACCTGCTGCGCGATCTGAACGAGCCAAACGCGGCCACCGTGCAGCTCGTCGGCCGGCTGCACGACGGGCAGACGCTCGCGGAAGGACGCGCAGCGCTGGCGGCTGCGGGCAACAGCCTCGGGCCACTCTACGGCTTCAGCCGGTTTGGCAACATCACGCAGTTCGCGCAGGCAGGGACGCTCGGCCAGGCCGTCGACTTCGACGGCGTCGGCGCCTTTCTCGGCGTCCTTCTTGTCGCGGTCGGACTGGTGCTCGCCATCGCCTGCGCGAACGTCGCGGGCCTGCTGCTCTCGCGCGCTGCAGTCAGGCGCCACGAGATTGCGGTTCGTGTCGCGCTCGGCGCCACTCGGGGGCGGCTCGTCCAGCAGCTCATGACGGAAGGCCTCTGGCTGGCGATCCTCGGAACAGCAGGCGGCCTGCTCCTGATGCGACTGCTGATGGCGCTCATCGCGCGGATTCCACTTCCGCTGCCGCTGCCGATCGAGTTGCACCCGTCGTTCGATTCCAGGCTGCTCGGCTATTCATCGATCCTCGTGGTCGTGACCACACTGCTCGCCGGACTGACGCCGGCGCTCCAGGCCACGCGGCCTTCGCTCGTGCCGGCGCTGAAAAGCGAGGAACCGTATTTCACCCATCGGCGGCTGACGCTTCGCGGCGCCCTCGGTGATGGGTCAGATGGCTGTCGCGCTCGTGCTGCTGGTCGGCGCGCTGCTCTTCGTTCGTAATCTGAGCAGGGCGCAGAGCCTGGACCCCGGCTTCGACGCCACCCACACGCTCGTCGCGCAACTCGGCTTCGTCGAAGGACGCTACACGCGCGAGAGCGGCGCGAGCTTGCTCGAGTCCGCTGTCGAACGTCTCGCCGCGTTGCCGGGTGTCGAAGCGGCCAGCTTCGCGCGAGGCGTCCCGCTCACGATGCGGAGCGGATCGACCACGGGCGCGACCCTCGAGCTCGCCGAACGAAACGGACGATTCGAGGCGGAGTACGAGAACAACCTGGTCGGACCTCGATACTTCGAGACGATGGGCATTCGCGTCACGAGGGGACGCGAATTCCAGGCGGGCGATCGGGTCGGTGCGCCGGCGGTGGCGATCGTCAACGAAGCGTTCGTCCGCAGGCACCTCGCCGGGGTCGATCCGGTTGGCCTGCACCTGCTCCTGCCCGGCTCGAAGACTGTCTACCCCGTGGAAATCGTCGGCGTCGTCAGCAACAGCAGGCATCGCACGCTCGGCGAGGAACAGAAGGCCGCGATCTACGAGCCGTACCTGCAGCGCGGGGGCCGGACACGATTCGTGCACGTCCTGGTCCGCGCGCGCAGCGCTCCTGGAGACATCACAACGTGACGTCCGGAACATGCTCGGCCAGCTCGACTCGTCGGCAGCGATCGACGTCAAGCCGATGCGATCGGCGCTGGCGTTCGCCTTTCTGCCGAGTCAGCTCGGTGCCGCACTGCTGGGAACCGTCGGCCTTCTCGGACTGACGCTGGCCATGGTCGGCATGTACGCGGTGATGGCCTACTCGGTGAGCCGGCGCACGTCAGAGATCGGCATCAGGATGGCGCTCGGCGCCAGCCGGGAGGCCGTTCTGCGACTCGTGCTCGGTGACGCTGCGATCGTGGCGGGAATCGGCTGGCGGCTGGCCTCGCCATCGCGGTGTTCGTGACGAAGCCGCTCGCGATGTTTCTGGTGACGGGCCTGCAGGTCAACGATCCGCTGACCTTCGTCGGGACCGCTGTGCTGTTGATCCTGGTCAGCCTTGCCGCGGCGTGGAGTCCGGCGCGACGCGCGATGCGCATCGATCCGGTGACGGCGCTGAGGCGCGAGTAACGCGAGATGTCACGAGGCCGGATGACGGTTTGGGGACGCCGTCCGGCCTCGCGGTCCGATTCGCGAATCGTTACTTCGTGAAGACCTGAGTATCCATCCGCGGCTTGCCGTCCGCGGTCGTGCCCTTCGACACGATCGTGAGCGTCTTGCCATCGGCGGACAACGTACGCGTATTGGTCGCCGACACCTTCCCGCCCTTCTTGAAGGTGCTCTCGCCGTGCAGATCGTCGACCCGTTTCATCGAGATGGTGTCCGCGTTCGGATTGCCGGTCACCGGATGATCCTTGCCATCGTACGCGCCTGACATCTCCCAGTGCTGGGCGGGTCCATCACCCGGGACGAGGTCCACCACGATCTTCATTCCCTCGCCCGCGGGCGAATACGTGATGGTCATGCTCTTCGGTGCCGGTCCCGGGCTGAACTTCGACTTTGCGACGTCCAGCTTCCAGGTGCCCATCAACGCCTTGTTCGCCTGCGCGTTGACGTTGGACGCCATGCCGACGACAGTCAGCAGGGCGATGAGGAGGGGAATACGGATTTTCATTTGCAGCGCTCCTTTTTCGAGTTTTCTTGAATTAAGCAGCCGGCATGATGCTGCTAGCTCATCCGCTTGTCAATGACGAGCCGTTTGGGCAGGCACGCGACCGCGGCTGCGCCGATCGCGGCCAGCGCGACCAGCAGCAGGAACCCCGATGAGTAGCTGCCCGATTGATCGCGCATGGACGCCACGAACATCGGCACGAGCGACTCGGCGACGCTGTCGGCCGTCAGCACGATGCCCATGACGCGCCCAAGAATCGCGACGCCGTACAACTCCGCCGCCATCAGCGGGATGATCATGTAGTCGCCGCCGAGCCCAATCCCGAACAGGAACGCGCAGATCTTCAGCGTCGTGGTCGTCGGCGCGTAGACCAGCATCGGAATCGACGCCGCCACGATCACGTAGATCAGCAGCATCACGTGCTTCTTGGCCCAGCGATCCGCAAGCCATCCCATCGTCAGACGCCCGACGATGCTGCCGAGGAGGATGATCGACAGCGTGGTATCGATGTCGACCTGCGCCAGCTGGCGATCCAGCCGGAGATAGAGCGCCAGATTCTGGATCGTCCCGCCCACGGCGCCGATCGACGCCATGCTGCCAATCATCAGGAAGTAGAACGCAGGACGGCGGAGGATGTTCTGCAGCGACCCGGCTGGCACCGCGGCGGCAGCCGCAGCCGCCTTCGCCGGCTCCCGCACGAAGTACGCCGCCGGCAGCGCGACGACGATCATCAGGAGTCCGAGAATCCGCAGCGCCCCGCGCCAGCCGTACGACTGCGTCAGCGTGTAGGCGACGAGCGGCACGAGCGCGCCGCCGACGCCGATGCCGAGATACGCAATCCCCATCGCCTTCCCACGGCCGCGCTCGAACCAGCGCGACAGCAGCACCTGATTCGGCAGCGGTCCGCCGAACACATAGCCGAGCGCGTTGAAGGCATAAAAGAAATAGAACGCGCCGAGGCTCGAGACGTAGGAGAGTCCCACGAGCGCGACGCCAGCCATGACGATCCCGCCGAGCATCAACTTCCGTGGACCGAACCGATCGACGAGGCGGCCCGCGAGGAAGCCGAACGCCAGGGCAACGAAAATCTTGCTGTACGCGTTCCCCGATGTGACCTGCTGGCGGCTCCACCCGAGATCCTGGACGAAGTACGGATAGAACCGCGGGAGGCCGTAGAGCGCGAACCCGACGATCGCGAACAGCGCCAGAAACGCCGTCACGACCGCGAGGATCTGTTGAGGCCGCTGACCGTCCTGCTCGGTCATGTGCGCGCGGGCGCCTTCGCCTCTTTCAGCGCGGCGGCATGTGGATGGTTCGCGTAGTGCGGGTCCAGCGGGAAACAACCCGACACGAGGCCGAGCCGAGGCCCGGTCGTGCAGTCGCTGAACGTCCGGCAGAAGAGCTTGCGTGCGAGCGGGCGGCCCGAAAGCACGTCGGCGGCGATCTCGGGATACGCGAGGGCGATGCGCCCGAGACCGACGAAGTCGGTCATGCCGTGCCGCAGGTTGTACTGCGCCACGTTGGGCAGCCATTCCTGCAGGTACGAGTACGCCGACCCGACGAAGACGACGTCCGGAAACTCTGCCTTCAGCGTCGCCGTCGCCTGGATCTGCCGGGCGACGCCCACGAAGGGATCCTCGGGCGGCTCGTAGCCGTCGATCGGCGGGAAGAGCGCCGGCCTGACGATGTGCGGGCAGTAGTACGGACTGCCTGCGGTGACGCACACCCAGTTGACGCCCCGCCCCTGCAGCAACCGCAACAGCGCGCGGCTCTCATCCAGCGCGCGATCGACCGAGCAGTGGAGCACGCCGAAGCCGTGCGCGTAGCCGTCGGCCTCGGTCTCGGGTACGCCAGGACCGTCGGGCGTCTTCTTGAACGGCACGCTGTCGATGACGGACACCCGGACGCCGATGCCCAGCTTCGGCGCGTGTGCGCGGATGCCATCGACGACGTTGAACAGAAACCGCGTGCGGTTCTCGAGGCTGCCGCCGTACTTGCCCTCGCGCTCTCTCGCGCTCAACAGCTCGTGGCCGAAGTAACCGTGGCAATGCTTGATGTCGACGAACTGATAGCCGATGTCAGACGCGCGCCGTGCCGCGAGGATGAAGTCTTCCGACAGGCGTTCGATCTCTGCATCGGTGATGACCCGAACGCCAGACGGAAACCGCTTGTCGAGCACCGGGTGCGTGTAGGCGACGAGCGGTTCGGACCTGTTCCAGACATTGGGGCGCGCAAAGCGGCCCGAGTGCGTGAGCTGCAGCCCGATGTAGAGGTCGCGGTCGGCCTGCGCGCCGAACCGCTCGCGATGCGCGGCGATCAGCTCCTCGCGAAGCGCCGCGAGTGCCGGCTCGGTCCGTTCGGACATCAGGAGCTGATTCGGGTTGGCGCGGCCGTCGTGGCGCACCGCCACGGCTTCCCCGCCCCAAATCAGCTTGGCGCCGCTCTCGCCGAAGCGCCGCCAGCGTCGGCGCGTCAGATCGCTGGGCTCGCCGTCCAGCGTGCCATCCCACCCTTCCATCGGCAGGATGCAGAACCGGTTGCCGACGACGACGTCGTCGCGCGTGAAAGGGCGGCCGAGCGGTGACTCGCCGGGCGGCGCGAGCGTCTCGTCGAATGCCAGATCGACGCCCGCCAGCTGCAGGTGACGTCTGAGGCTCTCTGCGGTCTTGAGCGCCGCGACGCGCACGTACCGCGCGTCGCTCATGCGTGCCGCTCGCGTTTCTCCGACTCGTCCATCGACTCGAGGTGTGCGGTATAGGCGGCGAGCGCCCCCTGGTTGTGCTCCCGAATCGTCTGCTCGAGCCGCACGTAGTCCTTCGCGCCCATCTGGGCCAGCAGCGCGTGGTGCTCCGCCTGCGCCAGCCTGGTGCGATGGATCAGCACGTCGTTGAAGTAGAACCGGCGGACGCGGTCCCAGTAGTCGCAGGCCCGCTGCATCATGTCCTGCAGGATCGGCATGTCCGCGATCCGGCCGATCGCGAGGTGGAACCGCGTGTTGATGCTGGCCCAGAGCAGCGGCGACCCCGCCTCGAGCGCCCGATCCATCTCCTCGACCAGGCCCGCCAGCACGTCCATGTCCGACGGCGTCGCCCGCTGGGCGGCCGCACGCGTGGCCACGACCTCGAGGCCTTCCAGCAGCGTGAACACCTCGACGACCGATGCGCGCGAGATCGGCGCGACCGTCGCGCCGACGTGCGCGACGCTGAGGACCAGGCCCTCGGACTGAAGCAGACGCAGGGCTTCGCGCACCGGGATGATGCTGACCTTCAGCCGCTCGGCCAGATCGTCGATCACCAGCCGCGTGCCCGGAGCGAGCTCGCACCGGATGATCGAATCCCGCAGCGTCGTGTAGACGAACTGCTGCTTCGTCAGGTGACCGGTCGCGGGCGGCGAGGGCTTCAACGGGACGGCGCGCTTCATACCGTGAGCCGCGTCTTCTGCTTGATCGCCTCGTTCGCGCGGATGCAGGCCCGAGCCGACGCGAACGCCTTGTCCATGCCGCACGCCAGCGGCGTCCCGACCCTGATCGCCGAGCAGAATCGCTGAATCTGAAGCTTCGTCGATCGCGGCCGATCCTGGCCCTGCCCGACCGTCTGCGCCGCCGTCGCGGGGCCCTGGCTGGTGTTGCCTGTCATCGTCTCGGACGACTGCGCCGCCGGACCGGACCCACGAGGCGCGACCTCGAGCGACGTCGCCCGGTTTGCCGCGCTCCCCTCTTCGAAGAGCAGCGCGTCGCGCTCGCGGGCGAGGATCAACGTACCCTTGGTCCCAAGGTACATCTCGTAGTAGTCGTCGAACGCGTTCGATTCGATCGACGAGAACATCGCGGTCCGACCGCCCGGATAGTCGAAGGTCACGTAGACGTGGTCGTACACTTCGCGGCCGCCTTCCGGGAAGCGATACACGCCGCCCGAAGCCACGACGGATTCAGGAGCCGAGCCCATGAACCAGTTGGCGGCGTTGATCTGATGGCTGCAGAGCTCCGCCATCAGCCCCTGCGAGTACTTCCAGTAGAGACGCCAGTTCAACAGATGGTCCCAGGTCGGATACCCCCACTTCGACGGATTGAAATCGGGCGACGGCGGATCTCCCTTGCGGCGCCAGCTCCCGTTGCGATGCCACGCCAGACGCACGTGGTAGACGTCCCCCAGGGTTCCGGTCTTGACGATGCCTTCGTACGCCGCCTGGTACATCGGGTTGTAGTTGCGCTGATACCCGATCTCGAGGACCTTGTGGTTCCGGATCGACGCCTCGCGCATGCGCTCGCAGCTCGGGATGTCCCACGCCATCATCTTTTCGCACAGCACGTGCTTTCCGGCGTCGAGGCACCCGACGGCGATGTCGGCGTGCGCCCAGAGCGGCGGCGCCATGATCACCGCCTCGAGGTCTTCCTTCTGAAGCATGTCCTGCCACTCGGTGTAGTGGCGTGCCTGGGGCAACGAGTTGCGCTTCAGCACCTCGTCTGCGGCCTTCAGGCTGTTGGCGTTGATGTCGCACAGCGCGCGCACTTCTCCATACGCGGGATCGACGTTGCCGAGCAGCGCCCGGCCCTGGGCCCCGACGCCGATGAAGCCAATCCGCACCGGGCCGCCAGGCACCGGCCCGCGCATCGTCGCCGAAACGCCGAGCGCGGCGAGCGCAGGAGTACCGGCGAGAATTCTCAGGAAGTTGCGCCGACCCTGGTCCATCTGTTCGGGCGTCAGATTCATGCTGTTGCCTCGTGCATCTTCGCGGCCGCGCTCTGCGGCGACCGCACCCACAAGCGATCGAATCCGGCGATCCGTCCGGTCCGGAAAGCGAAAAGCACCACGACCGCCGCCGCTTCGATGAGGTTCTTGTTGACGATGAGATACGTGCCTTCGGAACGAGCTTCCGGAAGGCCCATTGGAATCGCGGAGAGATAGAACATTGCCAGCAGGCCGAGCGCCCCCGCGCAGCCGGACTGCGTGAACAGGCCGAGCATCAGGCTCAGGCCGACGGCCACGAGCGCGCACGCGACGGCCGTGTCGAGCGCGCCAATCCAGGAGGCGTTGCCGAGCCAGTGGAAGAAACCGGCGAGGGGACCTGTCGCCGCCTTGAGGTATGCCGCGGACGACCATTCCGCGAGCGGCGCGCCCGTGCGAGCCCAGCCCGGATGCACCAGCTTCGTGTACCCCTCATACAGAAAGTGCCAGCCGATCAAGGTTCGGAGCACGACGAGCGTGAGCTGCTGTACTCCGGACAGTTTCCAGGCGTCGGCGATCATGGATCCTCTCGTCTGTATCCGAGGGGCTTTGCCCCTCGGACTCCCCAACACGCTTCCGCCTTCGCTAAAGCTACGGCGAGACCGCGCCGAAGCCTTGGCGGAGGCGGGCTCGCGCGCGCCGCTTCGCCGGCGCGCTCCGGTCGCGTGGCTCGCTCGCGATGCTCGCTCGCGCCTTGCACCGAGCGTCAGCCCGACCGTAGTGGCCGGCTTCAGCCGGCCGAATCCGCCTGAAGGCGGAGACTACAGCCAGGGTGATGGCCAAACACGAGTGGCCGCTCCGTCCCGGCGTCCGGCGTGACGAACGCCAGGATGTTCGGGTGATCGTCACAATATCGGCGCGCGAGCTCGGCGCCGCCGATGAAAAACGCCGTCGACAGCGCGTCGGCTTCGGCGGCGCTGGATGCAACCACGCTCGCGCTGAGCACACCGTCAGCCGGACGGCCGGATCGCGGATCGATCACGTGTCCGTAGCGCCTGCCGTCGACGATCACGAACTGCTCGCCGGATCCGCTCGTCCCGAGCGCGGCGTCGCGCAGCCAGACATGTGCGAGCGGGCCGCCAGTCACCCTCGGAGACACGACCTCGACGTGCCAGCCGTGGGTCTGACCGCCGAGCGCGAGCAGACTGCTGCGGCCGGCTGAGAGCAGCGCATGCGCAACGCCCGACGCGCGCATGCCGATGGCAACGCGATCGAGCGCGTGGCCCTTGCCGATCGCACCGAGGTTCAGTTCGACGCCCGCGCGGGCAAACCGTACCGAATGCGCGTCCACGTCAAGCGCGACGGCGTCGAAGCCGACGTTCGCGCGAGCGGCTTCGAGCGCATCTGACGGGGGCAACCGTCCTTCCCGTTGCAGGAAGCCCCAGCAGCGGCTGAGCGGCGTCGACGTGACATCGAAAGCGCCGCCGGTGTCGCGGTGCAGCGCTGCGCATTGTCGCAGCAGCTCGAAGAACTCCGCGCCGATCGTGACCGGCGCATCGGCGGCGCGTCGGTTGACGGCGCAGATGGCGCTGGAGTCACGGAAGACGCTGAGCTCGTCTTCGATTCGATCGATCCCATTGAGCGCGGCACGCGCTGCGGGCACCCAGCGCGCGTCCTCGCCGGACAGCGTGATCTCGAACCGGCAGGCCATCGCGCGCCGGTGGACGCGAATCCAGTGATCGGCCGCGGGAGGACCCGCAGGCAGGCGACCCGTGAGCAACTCGCGCCGGCTCCACGCTGCCTGGGGAACCATGGTGAGCGGATCATATATGATTTCGGGGCTCAAGGCGCGGGGCTCGAGGCTCGGGAGGCTCAGAAGGCTGAAGCCTCAGGACAATCAAGGCTTAGGCCGTTTCTCCCCCAGAAAGAAGCTCGTCATCGGGACGTGCGGATATCCCATGGAGCGCTGGGTGACATCGTTTCGGTACAGGGGATCCTGCATCAGCGTGACGCGCCGATCGCGGGCGGGAATCGCCGTCGTGTAGATGCGCAGCTCGCCGTTGGCAAACGTCACGATCTCTTCCCTCCAGTCCCCCACGATGTCGGCGACCTGCTGAACGCTGCCTTCCGTATGCGCGATCTCGGCGCCTTTCCACTTGGACACGACGCCGCGCGCGTGCAATTCGCGCAAAGGGTCCGCGTCCCACCACACGAGCTCGTTCTGCGGAGGGACCGGTCCCGCGATCGCCTGGCCTTTCGCCGTGAAGAAGTACTTGTCACCCCACACTTCCATGCCGGGATACGCCGGATCGATGTCGCCGGCGAGTCCGCCGGCGATCTGGTTGTCCCGGTTGGGTTCCTTCGAGCCGAACAGCAACACGCCGGCCTCCGCGTCCCACAGGCTCACGCCGTTCTGGGGATGCGGTTCCTCGATCGTGTACCAGACCTCCAGACCAGGATGATCCGGATCGATGTCCGACAGGTAAAACCGATCGCCGTGCCCGAGGCCCGTGCCCCACATCGTCCTGCCGTCGTTGTCGATGGCGATTGAGCCGTTCAAGATCTCATCGAAACCGTCGCCGTCGATGTCGCCGACCTTGATGCTGTGCTGACCCTGTCCCTGGTACATGAACGGCGCGCGCTCGTTGGTCCAGCGCCACACTTTCTCGAGCTTGCGATCGCGGAACGTCCACGCGTCGATTTTCATCAGCCCGTAGGTGCCGCGCACCACGAGGACGCTTGGTGTCTTCCCGTCGAGGTACGCGACGCCGAGCATGTGGCGGCTCGAGCGATTGCCCGTGTGATCGGCCCAGTCGCTCGACTTGCCGCGCTCGATCCAGTCCACCTTCGCGAGTTCCTTGCCGGTCTCGCCGGAATACACGGCGAGATATTCGGGACCTTCGAGCACGAAGCCCTTGCCGCCATCGAACGCTTCCTCGCGAGTGGCCGCGTACGGCGCGGTCCGCAGGCAGACTTCGGCGCGTCCATCACCGTCCAGATCGCGGACGACCATAGGCGAGAACCAGATGCCGTGGTTGATGTTCCACCCCAGATCGATCCGCCACATGAACGCGCCCGTGCGGCCGTTGTAGCCGTCGATCTTGTACGTGTTGCTGCTCGGCATCTGGCGGCCGGGGTCGACATTGCCCGCCGGATGCTTGACGACGAAGTCGTACGCGCCGTCGCCGTCCAGATCGCCGACGGCCACACGGTCGACGCTTTTCACATCGTCCCGCAGCCGCAGCGCGCGATAGCCGCGAACCGGCGGTGCGTCCCAGGTCGCGCCGGCGGCTGACGGCTGCTCGCGTCCGTTCACGACCGCCGCAACCCGCCACGCGACGCCGCTTTCTGCCGGCGGTTTCGTGTCGACAACGCCCGTGGTGACCAGAATCGGCTTCGGCGTCAGCCTCGTCTCGCTTCCTGACGCGTCCGTTCGATACACGTTGAAGCCGACGTTGCGTGGATCGGTGTCGAGCAGACGCCAACTGAGATACACGCGCCCGGCGTCCATTTCGACGGCCGTCAGGCCGCGATCGAGCGTCTCGCGAATGCGCTGAGACGCCCAGCCGAGGGGCGCCCCCACTTGTACAGCGGGTCCATCGCGTAGAAGTTCAGGTTCGGCGGAATCTCTTCGGGCGTGAGCGGCCGAAGGACCTCGTCGTTGTTCTCAGGCGGACGCGTCGACGGCTGTGTTGGCGGTGGCTGTTGCTGTGCGATGAGCGCGACAACCACCACCATCGTACATGTGATCGCTGCAGAAGGTTTTCATATGCTGTCGCTCGGGAGTGTTCGAGAAGATGGAACAGAGAGGGAATACGGAGCGTCCCGCGCGGAACGCTCCGTGTTGTCCGTGTATCCAAAGCCGCCAACCGCCAACCGCCAACCAACAACCGACAACCGCAACCGACAATCGACAAAGTATCCGTGTTATCCGTGTTGTCCGTGGCTAGAATTCGAACCGCACCTTCAACTGCCCCACGCGCGGCGTGTTGGTCTGCGAGCTCACGCGGCCGAAGTTCGCGTTCGTGATGTTCGTCTGGATGCCGCCGAACACCACGTTGTTGAAGAGATTGAACACGTCGACACCGAAGACCAGCCGCGTGCGCGAGATGCGGAAGTCGCGGCGCACGCTGAGATCCTGGTTGAAGTAATTGGGGTTGCGCAGATCGAAGGCGAGCGTTCGCGGCGTGTTGCCGAACGTGAACGGCGCCGGTGACTGGAACGCCAGGCGATCGATGTAGGTGGGCGGGTTCGAGCCCAGCACGTCGCCGTCGCCGTAGTCCCCGTTGATGCGGACCGGGCCGCTGAAGTTCGGGTTGAAGTCCGCATAGCACGTCCCGGCGTTCGGGAGGTTGCACGCGGCGCCGATCACGCCGAGCGGCCGGCCGGATCGGAACTGCGTGATGCCAGAAATCTGCCAGTCGCGCACGATCGCGCGGATCACTTTGTTCTGGCTGCCCGGTTTTCCCTCCGCGCCAAACGGCACGTTGTAGACGACCATCGCGTTCAAGACGTGCGGCTGGTCGTTCACGCCGACGGCCCAGTCCGGGCCGAAGTCGTAGCCGGTCCGGGCCGCGAGATTGTCCTCGGTGCGGCTGTAGGTGTAGTTGAAGTTCACCGTCAGGCCGTCCGCCGATCGACGCTTCTCCACGACGAGCTGCAGCGAATTGTAGTTCGACCAGGCGACGTTGCCGTACACGTCCGTCACGCCGCTGTACTGCGGGAAGGGCCGCAGCATCTGGGCAATCGTGCCGGTGAACCCTGGATACGGCAACCCGATCCCGGGAACGATCGCCTGCGCGGCCGAGATGTTCGCCGCGTTGGCCGTCTGCGTCAGCAGGTTGCCCAGAACGAGATAGCGCGGATCGAGCTGGTTGGAATAGAAGCCGCGGCCTGCGCCGCCGAGGAAGTCGCCGCGGCTGCCGGCATACGCAGCACCCACCGTGAGCGTCCGCGCCAGCGCGTACTGGAAGCCCGCGTTCCAGTTCTGATACCGCGGTGGCCGCCCGCCGATCTCCGGATCGCCGTACGTCACGCTCCCACCCGTCGGCCGGCCTGTGACGAACCCGGCGTTCAGCGCGGGATCGAAGAAGGGCGGCGCGGGATACGACGGCACGCCGTTGTTCCAGTTGTACGCCGGATCGAAACCGTTCGGGCTCGGGAAGGTCGAGTTGGCGGAGAACCCGAGCGTCCCCGTGCCGTTGCGGGCGCCCGCGCGGCCGCCCACCGCGCCGCGACGGGAATAGTTGATCCCGTAGGCCGCGCGGAGCACCGTCCGCTCGTTGAGGCTGTACGCGACGCCGAGCCGCGGGCCGATCGCGCCGTGATACGTGTCGATCGGCGTTCTGCAGTTGCAGGCGTTCTGACCGTCGCCGGCAAACTGGACGGCGCCGCGGTATCCACCGACCGCCGGGTTCGGCAGATCGGGATTCAAGAACGACCAGCGATCGAAGACCTCGGTGTAGGGCTTCATGATGTCGTAGCGCAGCCCGAGGTTCAGCGTCAGGTTCGGACGGAGCTTGAAGTCGTCCTGCGCCCAGAACGCGTAGGTGTAGAACCGCCCGCTCGTCGCGACCTCCGAGTCCTCGATCACATTCGTGGTGTTCAGCGCCCCCATCAGAAAGCTCGCGTACGCATGACCGGTCGTCGTCAGCAGCGTGCCCGCAGCGTTGAACCCGGCCGTCTGAACGTTGCTGAACTCGAACGTCGCAAGGCTGCCGTAGGACCGCTCGCGCTCGTTGGCGTCCATGCGCTGCGCCTGCAGGCCGAACGTCATCGCGTGCTTGCCGGCGGCCCAGTTGAGGTTGTTCTGGAACGAATAGTTGTTCAGATACTCTGTGAAGGCGCGCGCATCGGTCCCGCGCCACATGGTCGGTGCGTTCGGACCCGCGAACCCGATCTCGGGGAACGAAGAGTCGGCCTCACCTGCCGGCAGTCCCCGCAGGCCCGCTTCGATCGGGTACTGACCATCGATGGTGGCGTTGAAGATCGGTACCGAGAGACGCGAGAACCCGAGGCTCGCCTGGTTGACCCAGCGCGGGCCCAGGACGTAGGTATGCCGGATCTGCGCGCTGGTCGGAGCTTCCTCCACCAGTCTGGTCTCCGTGTACGGCAGCGGCAGCGCGGTCTGAGGGTTCGTGCCGCCGCGGTAGGACGTCGACTGGCTGCGCTTGCCGTGCGCGAAGAGCACGGACAACTGTTGTTTGACCGTCAGCGTCAGATCGACCTTGGTCGTGACGTTGTCGTTGTTGAAGCCGATCGGCAGCGAGCCTCCGAGGTAGTTGTTCTGCAGGTTGCCGTTCGTCGGCTCCGGCAGGAACGACTGGAAGTAGAGCGAGATCGGCGACAGCAGTTCGCGCGGGATCTGGTTGTTCTCGAAGGCGTCGCGGATGAACCCGGTGCCGTTCGGATTGGGTCGCGTGCTTCGCGGATCGAAGATCTGGACCGGCAGCGCGCTGAAGTCGCCGTTGCGCATGGCCAGCGTCGGAATCGAGGTCAGCACCGACGCCGTCTGCCGCCGATCCCGGTACCCATCGTACGCGAAGAAGAAGAACATCTGGCTCTTGCGAATCGGACCACCGACGGTAAAGCCGTATTCGTGCTGGTTGTCATCGGGCTTGGTCGTCGCAAAAAACGCCTTCGCGTCGAGCGCTTTGTTCCGGAAGTACTCGAACCCGCTGGCGCGGAACTGATTCGTCCCCGATTTGACGACGTAGTTGGAGGCGCCCTGGCCGTTGTACATGACCGCGGTCCCGCTGGTTTCGACCTGGAATTGCTCGACGGCTTCCACCGAGATGCCGAACGCCAGGTTGCGCCCCTCGCCCTGCACGACGGCGTTGGTGATCGGAATGCCTTCCAGATACATGTCGGTCGTGAAGTCCTGACCGCCCATCACGTTGCCCCAGCGGCCGATGGACTGCACGCCGGGCATCAGGAACATGAAGGCCGTCGGATCGCGCGGGCCGCCGGTGTTCATGACGAGCGGCAGCGCGGTGTAGACGTCGTTTCGAAGCGTCTGCCCCAGGCGCGCATCGGCCGTCGCCAGCGGCAGCGCCTCGGACGTGACGACGACTTCCTGTGTGATGCCGCCGACCTCGAGCGTGACGTTGAGGCTGAGCACCGCCAGCGCATCGACGATGACTCCCTCACGGACGAAGGTCTGGAAACCGTCGAGCGAGACGGAGATGCGGTACGTGCCCGGAGGCAAGGGCGCGATAACGTACACACCGGCGTCCGTCGTCTGGCGAATGGTTTCGATGCCCGTGGCGACGTTCGTCGCGGTCACGGTTGCGCCCGGCAGCGCGGACTTGGACGAGTCGAGCACGGTACCCTGAATGGATCCGCTGCCGCCGATCTGGGCGCGGACCGTCGTAGGCGCGACGAGCGTGAGGGCCGACACCAGGAACGCGATCGCAGATCTGGACATTTGACCGTCTCCTCCCTGAGTTCCGGACGCGTCTCTAATCCGAGGGGCGTTGCCCCTCGGACTCCCCCACACGCTCTCTCGCGCGCCGCTTCGCCGGCGCGCTTCCGCCTACGCTACAGCTCCGGCGAGACCTCGCCGAAGCGCCTACGGCGCGAAGGCGGGCCGGTCGCGTGGCTCGCTCGCGCAGCTCGCTCGCGCCGTGGAACGAGCGGCAGGTTTCGAGACGGCACTAGCCTCTGCCTGCCCCACCGGGTCGGCAACGGAGGGGCTACGGGGCACTGGAGGTTCACATGAGAGAACAACAGCAGGGTCCGCCGCATCGGTGGGTGGCCGGTTCCGACCGTTTTTGGCATGCGGACTGCGGTTTGCGGCCGTCCGCTCGTCAAGGGTCGTGTTGTGCGATATAAAACGTCCTGCGCATGATCCACATCGATCGCACGCGCCGGCCGGCGGACCTGACCGGCGCGGTGGACCGTCTGTTCGAGCTGTCCGGCGAGAAGATCCTGGCGCTCGAGCGCAGCTGGAACCCGGCTCACGGCGCGCCGGTCTTCACGCTCGGCGGCCGGTACACGACGAGAGGCTGGACCGAGTGGACGGAAGGATTTCAGTACGGGTCGGCGCTCCTGCAGTTCGACGCCACCGACGATCGCCAGTTCCTCGACCTGGGTCGCGATCGCACGCTGGCCCGCATGTCGCCGCACCTGACGCACACCGGTGTGCACGATCACGGGTTCAACAACGTCAGCACCTACGGCACGTTGTGGCGGCTGGCGCGCGAACGGCGATACGAGGCGGCCGAGTGGGAGGAACGCTTCTATGCGCTGGCATTGAAAGTGAGCGGTGCCGTGCAGGCCCACCGCTGGACGCCCCTTCCTGACGGCGGGTACATCCATTCGTTCAACGGCGCGCATTCGCTCTTCGTCGACACGATTCGCACGCTGCGCGCGCTCGCGCTGGCCCATTTGCTCGGTCAGCGGCTGGTCGAAGAGCAGGACGCGCCGGTGAACCTGCTGACCCGTCTGCTCCAACACACGCGCGCCACGGCCACCTACAACGTGTGCAACGTGCTCGGACCCGAGCGATCGGGACCGTTCGACGTCAGGGGCCGGGTCGCGCACGAGACCCTGTTCAACGTCGCCAGCGGCACGTACCGCGGACCGAGTACTCAGCAGGGCTACTCGCCGTTCAGCACGTGGACCCGGGGCCTGGGCTGGGCGATGCTGGGGTTCGCGGAGCAGCTCGAGTTCGTGTCGACGCTGTCGCCGGATGCGCTGAGCGACGCGGGCGCAGCGGATGCGCCACGATGGATGCTCGATGCGGCGCGCGCGACGTGCGATTACTACATCGACACGGCGGCGTGCGCGGACGGAATCCCGTACTGGGACACCGGCGCGCCAGGCCTGCATGCGCTCGGCGACTGGAGCCGCCGGCCGTCGGACCCCTTCAACGATCGCGAGCCGGTCGACAGTTCGGCAGCCGCCATCGCGGCGCAAGGTCTCCTCCGGCTCGGTCACTTCCTGGAGTCCCGCCTTGAGGATGGCGCGCGTTACACGCAGGCCGGGTTGCGCGTGCTGGAAACGTTGTTCGACCAGAACGGACCGTACGTGAGCAAGAGCCGGGATCATCAGGGCCTTCTGCTCCACTCGGTCTATCACTGGCCCAACGGCTGGGACCATGTGCCCAGCGGCGCGCGCACGCCCCGGGGAGAGTCCAGCCAGTGGGGCGACTACCACGCCCGCGAAGCGGCGCTCTACGTCAAACGCCTGGCGGCAGACAGACCGTACCTGACGTTCTTCGGCCCAACCGCCCACGAATAGCGCCACGGAGCACGCGGATAACTCGGATCGGAATTGTGAGATAGGTTCTAGGCACAATGCCATCACCGGACAAACCAGTAGCGTTGATCACAGGCGGCACGAGAGGCATCGGCCTCGGCATCGCTCGCGCGCTCGCCGCTGAAGGCTGGAATCTCGTGTTGAGCGGTGTCCGTCAGCCATCGGAAGTCACAGACACACTCTGGGCGCTCCGCTCGGCCGGAGCGCAGGTCACATACATGGCGTCGGACGTCGGCAGCACTGACGCGCGCGCCACGCTCGTACCGTTCGATCCGTGAACAGCATGGTGTCGTCAACGCGCTGGTGAACAATGCCGGCCGTGCGCCGAAGGCCCGAAAGGATCTGCTGGACGCGACCGAAGAGAGCTTCGAGGAGCTGGTCCGCACAAATTTGCAGGGTCCGTACTTTCTTCACGCAGGCGCTGGCGAACGACATGGTGGCGCGGCGGCAGGCCGATCCGGCTTTTCGCGCGAGCATCGTGTTCGTGACGTCGGTCTCGGCCGAAATGGCGTCGATCAACCGCGGCGACTACTGCGTCAGCAAAGCTGGCCTCTCGATGGCCGCCAAACTGTTTGCCGTGCGCCTGGCGGAGGACGGCATCCCCGTGTACGAAGTTCGGCCCGGCATCATCGCAACCGACATGACCGCGAACGTCCGGGACACGTACGACCGTCGGATCGCGGACGGCCTCGTGCCGGACAAACGCTGGGGCCAGAGCGACGACGTCGGCCGCGTCGTCGCGTCGCTGGTCCGCGGCGACATGCCTTACACCACAGGCACCGTCATCCATGTCGATGGGGGGCTGACGGTGCCGCGGCTGTGAGCACGTAGTGTCCGGCATGCTTTTGCAAGCCTCGTCTATCGCGAAATCGTTTGGCGCCGTGCGGGCGTTGAACGGCGTGTCCTTCGACCTCCAGCCCGGCGAGGTTCACGCGCTGGTCGGCGAGAACGGCGCGGGTAAATCGACGCTGATCAGGATCATGACCGGCGCGGAGCGCGCCGACAGCGGCACGCTGGCAGTATCGGGACGTCTCGTGCGGCACATGGATCCCGGTACCGCGCGATCGCTCGGGATTGCGGCCATCTACCAGCAGCCTTCGCTCTTCCCTCACCTGACGGTCGCCGAGAACATCGCTATCGCGCTCGAACGCGGCACCTGGCGCCGCATCGACCGGAAGAGGCGATCGCAACAGGCGGCCGATCTCCTGGATCGCGTGGGTGCCGGCATCGATCCCCAGCGTCTCGTGGAGACCCTGAGCATGCCGGAGCAGCAGCTCGTCGAAATCGCCAAAGCGATTGGCAGCGAGGCCCGGATCGTGATCATGGACGAGCCGACCGCCGCGCTGAGCGATCGGGAAGTCGAACGGCTGTTCGATGTCGTGGGCCTGCTCCGCCGCCAGCGCGCGGGCATCATCTATATCTCGCACCGGCTTGACGAGGTGTTCGCGATCGCCGATCGGATTACCGTCCTGCGGGACGGCGAGACGATCGCGACGCGCGCGACGCGCGAGGTCGAGCGCGGCGAACTGATTCGTCTGATGGTCGGCCGCGAGCTCGATGCCGTCTTCCCCAAACGCAGCGTGGCCACCGCTGACGTGGCGCTCGCGCTCCACGAGGTGACGAACCGGGCCGCCGGCGTCCACGATGTGTCGCTCTCGGTGCGGCGCGGCGAAATTCTCGGCCTCGCGGGACTCGTCGGGTCGGGCCGGACCCAGCTGGCCGAGATCCTCTTCGGACTGACGCCGGCCGAATCCGGAGAAATCCGGGTCCAGGGTGCGGCGGTCCGGATCACGTCTCCGGCGGATGCGATCCGCGTGGGCATCGGCTACGTGCCCGAAGATCGCCGCCAGCACGGGGTCGTCCTCGACATGTCGATCGCGGCCAACACGAGCCTGGCGAGTCTCGAGGCAGTCTCGAAGAACGGGCTCATCGATCGCGACGCCGAGCGGGCCGCGGCGCAGAAGTACGTCGAGCGCTTTCGAATCAAGGCGCCGTCGGTCGACGTCAGCGTGGACACGTTGTCGGGCGGCAACCAGCAGAAAGTGGCGCTCGCCCGCTGGCTCTCGACCCGGCCGTCCGTCCTGATCCTCGACGAGCCCACACAGGGCGTCGACATCGGAGCGAAGGCCGAGATCCACGGTCTGATGCAGTCGCTTGCCGAACGGGGCCTCGCGATTCTCATGGTCTCCTCGGAGCTCCCGGAGATCCTCGGTATGAGCGACCGCATCGCGGTCATGCACGCGGGCAGGATCCGCGGTGTGCTCACCCGTGACGAAGCCACGCAGCAGAAGATCCTCGCGATGGCGCTGAATGAATCGGCGTCCGATTCACCGGCGTCGAACCTGCCTCACTGACGCCATGCTGCAGCACCATCGCCGGGAAGCCGCTGTTGCCGTCGCTGTGCTGGCTCTCGGCGTCGTACTCGCCATCGCCGCGCCGTCGTTCTTCGCGCGCGACAACCTGGTCGATGTCTTCCTCGCCAACCTGCCCGTCCTCGTCGTCGCGATCGGCATGACGATGGTGATATTGACGGGGCAGATCGACATTTCGGTCGGATCCTCGTTCGCGATCTGCAGTGTCGCCGCCGGACTGCTCGCCAAGGCTGATGTCCCGATGCCGCTCGTCGCGCTCGCCGCAGGCGTCATCGGAGCGGCGCTGGGTGCGGTCAACGGCTCCCTCGTTGCGTACGCCCGCATCCCATCGATCGTCGTCACGCTCGCCACGATGGTGGCGCTGCGGGACGGGTTGCGCTGGGCGACGCAGGGCGCCTGGGTGCAGGATCTGCCGGTCAGCTTCCAGTGGCTCGGCCTGACGCAGTCCGGTTACCCGCTCGTCGGCGGCGCCATCGTTCTGATACTGCTGATCGCCTTCGCATGGGGGCTGCGTGCCCTTCCCGCCGGGCGCGCGGTGTTTGCGACGGGCTCGAATCCCAACGCCGCGCGGCTGGCGGGGTTTCACACCGAGTTCGTCACGTTCTGGGTCTTCGTGACGCTCGGGGCGCTCATCGGGCTGGCGGCGCTGCTGAACTCCGTCCGGTTCAACCAGATTCCCAGCAATACGGGGCTCGGCCTCGAGCTCAAGGTCATTGCGGCCGTCGTGGTCGGCGGCACGGCGATCACCGGAGGTCGCGGGAGCATCGCCGGCACCATGCTCGGCGTGATCCTTCTGGGCGCGATCGGGCCCGGGCTGACGTTCCTCGGCGTCAGCGCGTACTGGGAACGAGCCATTCAAGGCGCGATCATCCTCGCGGCCGTGGCCCTCGGGGTCAGATCGTGAGGAGGCTGTGGGTTCAGGGGCTGGCGCCGCTCGTCATCGTAGAGATCGCAATCTTCGCAGCGCTGGCCCCGAACTTCGCGACGGTCGGCAACTTCTTCGAAATCATCCGGCTGAGCGTCGAGCTCGGTCTGCTGGCGATCGCGCTGACGCCGATTCTGGTCAGCGGCGGCATCGATCTATCGGTGGGCGCAATGATGGGCCTCGCCGCGGTGATCTTCGGCGCGGCCTGTCGCGACTGGGGACTGCCCGTGCCGGTCGCGGCACTCGCCAGCCTGCTCGTCGGCTGCGCCGGCGGCACGCTGAACGCCCTGCTCGTCGCGCGCCTCGGCATTCCGCCGCTGATCGTCACGCTGGGCACCTTCTCGCTCTTCCGGGGCATCGCCGAGGGCCTGACGCTCGGCGCGATCAACTACAGCGGCTTCCCGAGCGGGTTCCTGTTCCTCGGGCAGGGCTACCTCGCGGGCGTCATTCCGGCGCAGCTGCCGATCTTCCTGCTGATCTTCGCCGGCTACGTCGTCCTCCTCCACCGCTCGGTGATCGGTCGCGCGCTCTACGCGATCGGCTTCACGCCCTCGGGTGCCCGTTATGCCGGTATTCCCGTGGCGCGTCGCGTGGGCCTCGTCTACGTGCTCTCGGGAATGATGTCCAGCGTCGCCGCCATCATCTACGTGGCTCACCTGGGCCAGGCGAGATCGGATGCCGGCATCGGCTACGAGCTGGACGCGATCACGGCTGTCGTGCTCGGCGGGACATCGGTGTTTGGCGGACGCGGGACGCTCGGCGGCACGCTGCTTGGCCTCTTTGCGCTCGCGGTGCTGCGCAACGGGCTGCAGTTGGCGGCGTTGCCATCCGAGCTCGCCGGAGTCCTGACCGGCGTGCTGCTGCTGCTCTCGATTGCCGTCGACCGGTTGCGCAGGCTCGCGCCGCGAACGGTATATTCCCCCGGGGAACCGCAGTCCCGCGGTCTCGACCGGGCGGGCCCGGAAGCGGCTTCATCAGGCCACGTTGCTGAAGACGAGGACTTCGACGTGAAAAACAGCCAGGTTGCGGTTCTGTGCGCCGCGGTGCTCGTTGGCGCGCTCATCATCTCCGGCACGAACGTGTGGCTCGTGCGGTCGCTTTCGTCTTCCGGTTCACGAACGGCGACGGCGACCGGCGGCGCGCCGGCCGCCGACGCGCGCCGCGTGGTCATCGCCGTCATGCCGAAAGCGAAAGGCGATCCGTATTTCGTCAGCTGCCGAGCGGGCGCGGAAGAGGCGGCCGGAGAGCTGAACGTCGAGTTGATCTGGGACGGCCCGACGGGACTCGACGCTGCGAAGCAGAACGAGGTCGTCGAGAACTGGATCACGCGCAAAGTCGATGTGATCGCGGTATCGGTCGAGAACCGTGCCGGTATTTCCACGGTTCTCCGCAAGGCGCGCCAGCGCGGCATCACCGTGTTGACGTGGGATGCGGACGCCGAGCCTGACGCGCGCGATTTCTTCGTCAACCAGGCGACGCCGGAGGGCATCGGCAACACGCTGACGGATGAAGCGGCGCGGCTGCTGGGCGGTCGTGGAGACTTTGCAATCGTCACGGGCGCCCTCAGCGCTGCCAATCAGAACGAGTGGATCGGATACATCAAGAAGCGGATCGCCGAGAAGCATCCGGGGCTCAAGCTCGCGACGATCCGACCGAGCGATGACGACCGCGACAAGGCGTTTTCGGAGGCGCAGACGATCCTTCGAGTGAATCCGGAGGTGAAGCTGATCATGGCGATCTCGGCGCCCGCCGTTCCCGGGGCGGCGGAGGCGGTTCGGCAAGCGGGCCGGCGCGACGTGAACGTCATCGGCCTCTCGCTGCCGAACATCAACAAGCCGTACGTCCACGAAGGCGTCGTGCAGACGGTCGTCCTCTGGAACACGCGCGATCTCGGGTATCTGACGGTCTACGCCGGCGCGATGCTGGCGCAGCACAAGGTCCAGAGCGGCGCTCAATCGCTGAGCGCGGGCCGGCTCGGAACGATCGAAATCCGCGGCAGCGAGATCCTGCTGGGCCCGCCGCTGATGTTCAACAAGGGGAACATCGATCTCTTCGACTTCTGAGGCCATGCGCGCGCGAATCCTCGCCACGCTCATCGTCGTGTCGTGGGCATTCTCGTCACGGGATGCGCCACCGATCACGTCCGCCTTTCAGGCGCAGGCGCCCGACTGGCCTGCGATCACGCGCGAGACGAAACCATGGACCCGGTGGTGGTGGATGGGCAGCGCCGTGGACGAGGCGGGGCTGACCTCCGAGCTCGAATCGCTGCGAGCCGCGGGGATCGGAGGCGTCGAGATCACACCCATCTACGGCGTGGCCAGGACCGAGTCGCGCTTCGTGCCGTTCCTCTCCGACACGTGGGTCGGTCTGCTCGAGCACACGCTGCGCGAGGCCGGCCGGCTCGACATCGGCGTCGACATGGCGACCGGAACCGGGTGGCCGTTTGGCGGCCCCTGGGTGAGCGAACGCGAGGCGTGCCGCGGTCTGGTCTTCCGGACGTGGACCGTGCACGGTGGACATCGACTCTCGGAACCAGTGCGGTTGCAGCAGACGTCGCTCGTCCGCGCCATCGGCAATCAGATCTACGAGGTGCTTGACACACCGCCAGGCGAGGCGGCCCCGCAGGGCACGCGCCAGCAGCCGCTGCTGCGGCCCGGCGCGCGCGCGATGCGCATCGAGGATCTCGTCGACCCGGTCGAAGCAAACCCCAACCTCCAGATGCTCGCGCTCGAACAGGTGCGCTACGCAAAGCCGCTGCCGCTTCTGGCGCTCGTGGCGGTCTCTCCTGCCGGCACGATCGTCGACGTGACGTCTCGGGTCCGCTCGAACGGCGACCTCGACTGGGTGGCGCCCGAGGGCATGTGGACGGTCCACGGCGTCTTCCTCGGCTGGCACGGCAAGCTGGTCGAGCGCGCCGCGCCGGGAGGCGAAGGGAACGTCATCGATCACTTCTCGCGCGAGGCGATCCGTCAGTACCTGGCGCCGTTCGATCGCGCGTTCAGCGGCCATCGGCTCACCGGCCTGCGCGCCTTCTTCAACGACTCGTACGAAGTCGACGATGCGAGCGGGCAGGCGAGCGGGACGCTGCGGCTGTTCGAGGAGTTTCAGAAGAGACGTGGGTACGATCTTCGCCGTCATATTCCTGAACTCGTCGTCATGGAGACAACCGATCGGGGTTCCCGGGTGCGGGCGGACTACCGTCAGACGATCGCGGACCTGCTGCTCGACACGTTCACAACCGAATGGCGCACGTGGGCGCGGACGCGGGGCGCGATCGTCCGCAACCAGGCGCACGGCTCACCGGCGAACCTGCTCGATCTCTACGCCGCCAGCGACATCCCGGAGACCGAAGGCAACGAGATCGCGCGTTTCAAGTGGGCGACCTCTGCGGCGCACGTCGCGGGCCGCCGGCTGGTGTCAGCGGAGGCCGCCACGTGGCTGGGTGAGCATTTTCGATCGACGCTGGACGACGTCCGCACCGCGGTCAACCGCTTTTTCGTCGCCGGCGTCAACCACATCGTCTACCACGGCACGGCCTATTCCCCTCGCGACGATCCGTGGCCGGGATGGTTGTTCTACGCCGCGGTCGAATTCAACACGCGCAATCCATGGTGGGACGACTTCGCCGCGCTCAACACGTACGTGACGCGCGTCCAGTCGTTTCTGCAGGCTGGACAGCCGGATAACGACGTGCTGCTGTACTTTCCATTCTACGATTCGGTGTCCGAACCCGGCTCGGCGCCGATTCCGCTCAAGCACTTCGGCGGCGCCAATCCTCCGCCCGAGGGGACGGCGTTCGAGGAAGCTGCCGCGCTGCTTCAGCGCCGGGGGTTTACGCACGACTACATTTCCGATCGTCAACTCGCATCGACCCGCGTGGTCAATCGTCAGCTCGTCACGGCGGGCGGCGGACGCTACAAGATACTGATCGTGCCGGCGTCCCGCTTCATTCCGCTCGAGACCTTCGAGCGGATCGTCGCGCTGGCGCGCGAGGGCGCAACGATCATCGCGTTCAAGGGCCTGCCCGTGGACGTCGCGGGGCTCCACGATCTGACGCGCCGCCGGGCTCGTCTGGAGGGACTGTACCGATCGATTGGTCGAGGACGACTCGAGCGAGGTATGGCTGTTTCGTCGGTCGGCAAGGGCTTGCTGATAAGCGGTGACGTGCTCGAGACCGTGCTCGCGCGCGCGCGCGTCGGTCGCGAATCACTCGTGGATCCCGGCCTCGAGTTTGCCCGCCGGAGGTATGCGGGCGGGCGCTACTACTTCATTCTCAACAGCACGGGTCGTGATATCGACGGCTGGAGCCGGCTCGACGACAGGTCGGCGGGCGCGATCATCTTCGATCCGATCACCGGCCGACGGGGAGACGCTGCAACGAGGCGGTCGTCCGCCGGCACCCTCGAGGTGCGGCTGAAGCTCGGTCCGGGCGAATCGCTCCTCGTGGTCACCAGCAGCAGGCGAACAGGAACGTCCGTTCTCGTGGCCCGAGGCGACGGGCGCGCCCGTCCCGATCGTTGGATCGTGGACAGGTGAGTTTCGTGCGGGGCGGCCCGGCGCTTCCGGCCGAGCAGACGATCGATCGCCTGACGTCGTGGACCAGCTGGGGCGATCAATTCCGCGACTTCTCGGGCACTGCCGTTTACACGACCACATTCGCGCGGCCGTCAGGCGGATCGCCATCGTGGCAGCTCGATCTGGGCCGGGTACACGAGAGCGCGCGCGTGCGGCTGAACGGCCGCGATCTCGGCACGCTGATCGCGCCGCCCTACCGCGTGCAGATCGACGCGTCACGGCTCACCGACCGCAACACGCTCGAGGTCCACGTCACCAACCTCATGGCCAACCGGATCGCCGCCATGGACCGGGCAGGCGTGGCCTGGAGAAAGTTCTACAACGTCAACTTCCCCGCCCGCCTGCCGCAGAATCGCGGCCCAGACGGACTCTTCAGCGCTGCCAAGTGGGAAGCGATGGAATCGGGGCTGATTGGTCCAGTGATCCTGAGTGCCATCAAGTGAGCGTGAGCGGTGCAGGTGCACCGTGCACGGTGCACCGCTCTCGATCAAAAGCGCGCGTAGGTCTCGACACCCATGAGCGCATCGTTCGGATAGTAGTGATCGACCGTTTCGGGCGTGATGATCTGGTGCTTCACGAACACGGCGGGCGGGACGGCGCGGCGCGCCAGGATTTCCAGCGCGAGGCGAATCAGCCCGTCGCCGTACTTCTCGGGAAAGTACCCGACCGAGGCAATGAGCGGCGTGCGCGGCTCGCGCAGCTCGGCGCGGGCATCCGGCTCCGCGTTCTGCCCGACGATCGCGCATGTGTCGGCGCGGCCGGCTTCCTGGAACGCCCGCGCGGCGCCGAGCGCGCTGGGGTCGTTCGCGGCCGCGACGAGAATCCGCGTCCCCTTCGACTCCCGCAGATGCTTGCGGACGCGCTCCAGCGACGTCCTGAACTGACCGTCGCCGTCGATCGAGACGACCGGCCAGGTCGGCAGCCTCGTGCAGCACCTCGCGCAGGCCCGCCAGCGATCCCCGGATGCGTGACGCGGGCAGCGAGCCGGCGCGCGCCAGCTCGAGCAGCAGGATCTCGTCCGCTTTCCCGCCCCAGTGCTGCCGCGCCCAGCGCGCCAGGTATCGCCCGGCGAGCAGACCGGCCTCGTAGTTGTTCGCCCCGAAGTAGGTCGCGCCCGGATGGGGGATGTCGATCGCGATCATCGGGATGCTCGCCTCCCGGTATCTGGCCGCGATCGCCGGCGCGACCGAGTCGTCGGTCTGGAACTCGATCACGAGATCGACGCCCTCGCGAATCAGCAGCTCCGCGTTCTTCACCGCGATCTTCGGCTGATACCGGTTGTCGACGACGATCAGCTCGACCTGCTCGCTTTCGGCCGCGCGGACAAGGCCGGCGTGCACTTCGTGCGCGAACGAGCTGTCCTGACCCTGCGCCGGCGTAACCGATCCGGTGCTTCTTGCGCCGGCGGATTTCGGACGTCAGGCGATAGCGATTGCCTTCGACTTTTTCAAGGAAGCCGCAGTGGCGCAGCGTGTAGAGGAGACGGAAGCACATGCCCTTGCCGAAGCGCGTGCGGTCCATGACGTCGCGCAGCCGGAGCGTTTCGCCGGGATGCTGGAAGGCCCACAGGATCTCGGAGGCGTGAACGAGCGACTTGACGAGGTACAGATCGCGGCCGCCCGGCGCCAGCGGGGCGGCCGCCTGGGCGGCATCGGACAGCGGGTCGCGGCCGGCTGGCCGGCCCCGGCGCTTGGGCATGGCCTGTTTTATATAGCACAACACGAGCGGTTCGGCGACTTCCCGACGCAGGCCGCAAAACCGCGAAATCTCAGGTCGATCCCGGCAGCCCGCCGGCCCGGGCCCGGGTGGCGTGTTTTTGCATGTGAACCCCCGGGAGGCTGTGGCCGAGCCCGCCGCCAGCCGGCCGGGCAAGGGTAGAATCTCGTCGGGAATGACCACCTTTTCAAAGGATGCACCGGCCGCCGGGGCCGATGCCGGGCGGCTGCCCGATCTCTGGAACGACGACGAGGCGCGTGCGCTGTCGGAGCCGGAGCTGCTCCGCTACCGATCCAACCTGCTCGGCGCCGATCTGCGCATCACGAACTTCGGCGGCGGCAATACGTCGGCGAAGGTGCCGATGCCGGAACCCCTCACGGGCGAGACCGTCGACGTGCTCTGGGTCAAGGGCTCGGGCGGCGATCTCGGATCGGCGACGCTCGACGGCTTCGCCTCGCTCTACCTGGACAAGCTGCTCGGCCTGACCCGCCTCTATCAGGGGCTCGCGAGCGAAGACGAGATGCCCGGGCGCTTTCCCCACTGCACGTTCAACCTGAATCCGCGCGCCGCCAGCATCGACACGCCGCTGCACGGCTTCATCCCGCACCGTCACATCGATCACATGCACGCCGACGCCATCATCGCGCTGGCGGCCGCCGGGAACGGCGAGCGCCTGGTGCGCGAGATCTTCGGCGACGAGCTGGCGTGGATCCCGTGGCAGCGCCCCGGCTTCGATCTCGGTCTCAAAGTCGGCAAGGCGGCGCGCGCGCACGGGGGTCTCGTCGGGCTGGTCCTGGGCGGACATGGCCTCATCACCTGGGGCGAGACATCGCGGGAGTGCTACCAGACGACGATTCGGATCGTCCAGCAAGCGGCCGACTGGCTCGACGCGCGAGGGCGTCGCGAACCGTTCGGTCCTCAGGTGGCGCCGGCGGTGCCCGCCGCTGAGCGGACAAAGCTTCTCGACTTAGTCGCACCGGCGCTCCGCGGGCTCGTGAGCCCGCTCGCGTCGAAGGTGATGCATGTCGTCGACTCGCCGGAAGTGCTCGAGTTCGTCGGCGCCGAGCGCTGCGAGGCGCTCGCGCGTCTCGGTACGACGTGTCCCGACCATTTCCTGCGCACGCGCGTGCGGCCGTTGTTCGTGCCGTTCGCGCCCGGCCGTGAGTCAGCCGCCGATCTGCTCGCGCGCCTGCCGGCGCTGATCGAGCAGTATCGATCCGAGTACACCGCCTACTACGAGCGCTGCAAGCGCCCCGACTCCCCGGCATGCGCGATCCGTACCCGGTGATCGTGCTCATCCCGGGCATCGGCCTCCTGGCGTTCCAGAAGGACAAGCAGACCGCGCGCGTGGCCGCCGAATTCTACGAGAGCACGATCCGCATCGTCCGCTGGGCCGAGGCGGTCGACAGCTACACGCCGATCCCCGAGCAGGAAGCCTTCGACATCGAGTACTGGTCGCTCGAAGAAGCCAAGTTGCGGCGCCTGCCGCCCGCAAAGAGCCTCGACGGACGCGTCGCGTTCGTCACCGGTGCGGCGGGAGGGATCGGCGCCGCCACCGCGCGACGGTTGCTGGCAGAAGGCGCCGCCGTCGTGCTCGCGGACATCGACGCCGCCGCGCTCGACGCCACCCGCAGGGATTTCGAGCAGTCGCACGGCCTGGACCGCGTCCGCGCGACGGTCTGCGATGTCACGAGCGAGTCGGCGGTCGTCGCCGCGCTCGCGGAGGCCGCGCGGGAGTATGGCGGCGTCGACATCCTCGTCTCCAACGCCGGCATCGCGTCCGCGTCGCCCATCGAGGACACGTCGCTCGCCACGTGGCAGAAGAACGTGGACATGCTGGCGACCGGTTACTTCCTGGTGTCGCGCGAAGCGTTCCGACTGATGCTGAAACAGGGGCGCGGCGGCTCGATCGTCTTCGTCGGCAGCAAGAACGCGCTCGTGGCATCTCCCGGTGCCGCCGCATACTGCACGGCCAAGGCCGCCGCGCTGCACCTCGCCCGGTGTCTCGCCGTCGAGGGCGCCCCGCACGGCATCCGCGCCAACGTCGTCAATCCTGACGCGGTGATTCAGGGATCGCGGATCTGGGGCGGCACGTGGCGCGCCGAGCGCGCCGCCAGCAACCGGATCAACGAGGACGAGGTCGAGGAGTTCTACCGGGCGCGCAGCCTGCTGAAGCGCAGCGTCTATCCGGAGGACGTCGCAGAAGCGGTGTACTTTTTCGCGTCGGATCGATCTGGGAAGTCGACAGGGAACATCCTGAACGTCGACGCTGGCAATAGTGCTGCTTTCACTCGATAGAGTTCCGGTTGTCGGTTGTCGGTTTTGGTTTTTGGTTTTCGGTTCCGGTTTTCGGTTTCGGTTTTCGGTTCGGTTTTTGGTTTTGGTTGGTGCTCGGTTGTCGGTTCGAAGTCGCACCAACCAATGACCGATAACGGATAACCGATAACCGACAACCGACAACCGACAACCGACAACCGACAACCGATAGAAGAATATGTCTTTTCGCCTGACAGAAAGTCACATCGACGACGAGAACCGCGAGTTGCGGGCGACGGTCGAGGAGGACTACGACCACCTCGGCGTCCAGCTCGCGCGGCGCGGCATCGATATCGACGAGGAAACGGCGCGCGCGATGGCGTTTCGGGTCGCGGTGCCGTCGTGGGCGGTCGTCACGGGCGGAACCCGGTTCGCGCGCTTTCCATCGCCGGGCGAGCCGCGCGACGTGATCGAGAAGATCGAGGACTGCGAGACGATCTTCAGGCTCGTGCGGACGACGCCGGGTGTCTCGCTGCACCTGCCCTGGGATCAGCCGGACCGGGCGGCGACGCTCGCGTCCTTCGTCGAGTCGCGCGGACTGCACATCGATTCGACCAACTCGAATACGTTCCAGGATCAGGACGGCCAGGCGCACTCGTACAAGTTCGGCAGCCTGAGCCACACCGATCCGGCAGTGCGTCGTCAGGCGGTCGAGCACAATCTCGAGTGCCTCGAGATGGCGGCGGCGCTCGGAGCGCGGGCGCACACGATCTGGATTGGCGACGGCGGCAATTTCCCTGGACAGGTGCACGCGCGGAAGGCGCTCGATCGATACCTCGAGAGCCTGCGGCAGATCTATGCGGCGCTCCCGGCCGGGTGCCGCTTGTTCCTCGAGCACAAGTTCTACGAGCCGGCGTTCTACTCGACCGTGATGAGCGACTGGGGCACGAGTTACATCTGCGCGAAGGCGCTGGGCGACCGCGCGTTCTCGCTCGTCGATCTCGGGCATCACGCGCCGAACGTCAACATCGAGCAGATCGTGGCGCGGCTCATTCAGCTCGGCAAGCTGGGGGGCTTTCACTTCAACGACAGCAAGTACGGAGACGACGACCTCGACGCCGGATCGATCAAGCCGTTTCAGCTGTTCCTGATCTTCAACGAGCTGGTCGACGCGGCCATCGAACGCGTGGCGAACTTCGACCCGGCCTACATGCTGGATCAGTCGCACAACGTCACGGATCCGATCGAGTCGCTGATGACGAGCGCGATCGAGCTCGTGCGGGCGAACGTCCAGGCGCACCTCGTCGACCGGGAGGCGTTGTCGCGCTACCAGGACGAGAACGACGCGCTGATGGCGCTGCAGACGTTGAAGCAGGCGTTCACGACCGATGTGTCGCCGATTCTGGCGATGGCGCGGCTGCGCGCGGGCGGCGCGATCGACCCGGTGAGCGTGTATCGGGCGTCGGCGTATCGACGGCGGAAGGCCGCGGAGCGGCCGGAGCGGACGCGGCGCGGGGCGGGAATTGTCTAAAGGGACAAGGGACAAGGGACAAGGGAAAAGGGACAAGGGAAAGGGCAAGAAAGGAGCGGAGCGCTTAAGTGGTCAGACCACTTGACGTGACGTAAAGGTACTGGTATTTCCACAATCATATATCATATAGTCCCCCGGGTCGGAAACACCGCCTGATCGCCCACGGGCGATCTCAAGAGGAGGAAGGCGATGAAGCGGCTACGACGGCATGGCGACGCCCCGCACTGGCTGCAGGGGATCGTCCTCGGAATCATCCTGGTACTGGCGACGGCGGCGGGCACTCAGGCCCAGGAAGCGCGCGGCTCGATCACCGGCCGCGTCATCGATGCGTCCGGCGGCGTCCTCCCGGGCGTCACCGTCACGATCGTCAACACCGACACCAATTCCACCAGCACCGCGATCACCAACGAGAACGGCCAGTTCACGGTGCTCTACCTGAATCCGGCGACCTACACCGTGAGCGCCGAGATCCAGGGCTTCAAGAAAGCGCTGCGGGACAAGATCGAAGTGCGAGTCGGCGATCGCGCCGAGATCGACTTCAGGCTCGAGCCCGGCGGCATCACCGAAGAGATTCAGGTCTCCGCGGAGACACCGCTGCTCGAGACCGGCAAGGCCACGATGGGCCAGGTCATCGACAGCAAGCTGATTCAGGAGATCCCGCTCGGCGACGGCACAGCCTACGGCCTCACCCGGCTCGTGGGCGGCGCGACGTTCGAGCGGTCGTACGCGCTGCAGCGGCCGATGGACAACGACAACCTCCGCGGGCTGACGGTCAGCGGCACGATCAACAGCGAGTTCACGATCGACGGCTCGAGCAACGTCGGATCGCAGGCGCGCGTCGCCATACAGCCGCCATCCGACGCGATCCAGGAATTCAAGGTCGAGACGGCCGTTTACGACGCCCAGATCGGCCACACGGGCGCCGGCAACGTGAACCTCGCGCTCAGGAGCGGGGCCAATACGCTTCATGGCGCCGTCTCGTTCTACAACCGGAACGACAATCGTTCAGAGCCCCTGTTCGCGTCGGAACGCCTGGGCGGCGGCGTCACGCCGCGCGATTACAACCGCTTCAGCACCATGCTGTCGGGCCCGATCATCAAGGGCAAGACCTTCTTCATGGGGTCGTACGAGAAGCTCCAGGACGACACGATCGAGACGGTGCAGCACTCGATTCCGACCGACAAGATGCGCAACGGCGACTTCTCCGAGCTGCTCGCGGCCGGCGTCCAGATCTTCAATCCCTTCTCGGCGCGATCGGTCGGCGGCGTGACCGTTCGCGATCCGTTCCCCGGCAACATCATCGACCCCCAGCTGATCAACCCGATCGCGCGCAACGTGCTGGCCTTGTATCCGGCCCCGAACCAGGCGCCCCAGGCTGACCTCAGGAACAACTACTTCTATCAGCAGCCCTGGACCTACGGGTACTGGTTCTACATGGGTCGCGTGGACCACGAATGGTCCCCGAACAACAAGACCTACGTGCGCTTCATCGAGAACTTCCGCCGCGAGGAACGGCACAACTTCGCCGGCACGCCCATTACGCAGGGGTCGACGGATCGATACAACCACAACGCGGCGGTGGGCCACACGGCGGTCCTGTCGCCCACCCTCGTGCTCGACCTCAAGGGCAGCTGGCTGAAGTTCAACGACGACCTGATCCCGCACGAACCCTTCGACAACGCGGACCTCGGATACTCGGCGAGCGTGCTGTCGCTCTTCGGCGGCTACGATCACATTCCGCGATTCGACATGGAAGCGGGCACGCTCGGCACGGCGGGCGGCGTCGCCATCCTCGGCGCGCAGCAGAGCGGCTTCAACCTGGGCCGCGTGCAGTCGTTCTACAACATCCAGTTCACGCCGACGCTGACCAAGATCTGGGGCAACCACTCCCTCAAGTCCGGCTACGACTGGCGACAGCTGCGGCAGGTCGAGGACAACCAGGGCTTCCGCGGCGGCATCTACAACTTCGACAGCACGTACACCCGAGCCGCCAGCAATGCCACCGGGCAGTACGGCCAGGGGATTGCCGCGTTCCTCCTGGGCATTCCGACCGGCGGACGCATCGAGGTCCGGCCGGGACAGGACTACTCCGTCATCAGCCACGGCATCTTCGTGCACGATGACTGGCGCGTCTCGCCCAACCTCACGCTGAACCTCGGCCTGCGCTACGACCTCGAAACCGGAATGACCGAGGCCGAGAACCGCAACATCCGGGGCTTCGACCTGACGACGGCGAACCCGATTCAGGCTGACGTGGCCACAAAGTACGCAGCCAACCCCCCCGCCGGAGTTCCGCTCAGCGCGCAGCAGTTCGCCGCAAAGGTGCTCGGCGGCTACCAGTACGTGTCCGATTCCAACCCGCACATCTGGGACGGCGACGGGAACAACTGGCAGCCTCGCGTCGGCGCGACGTACAAGCTCGGGGCGAAGAGCGTCCTCCGCGGCGGCGTCGGACTGTTCGTCGCACCGTTCCAGATCACGGGTGTGCCGGGCCTCAACAATCCCATCAACCAGTTCGGGTACGCGCGCGATACACCGGTCCCGGTTTCTTCGGACCAGGGCCTGTCGTTCCAGGCGAATCTGAGCAACCCGGTGCCGAGCGGCCAGCTGCTCGAGCCGATCGGCTCGAGCCTGGGACTCCGGACGAACCTCGGTGGCAGCCCGGGGACGATCTTCTCGGTCGATCGCGAGAATCCGTCCTACTGGCGCTACAGCATCGGCATCGAGCGCGAGCTGCCCTTCAACATGGTGATGGAGATCTCGTATCTGGGTCAGCGCGGGCAGAACCTCCCGGTCGTCCGGCCGCTCAACTACGTGCCGATCGAATTCCGCAGCCAGAGCGTGATCCGCGACGTGCCGGCGGAGACGGTCCTCACCCAGGCGGTGGCGAACCCGTTCCAGGGGCTGTTCCCGGACAACCCGGGGTCCAACGGCGGCACGATCGCCCGGCGCCGGCTGCTGCTGCAGTATCCGGAGTTCGACACGCTCAACATCGAAACCTACGCCGGCACGAACACCTACCACGGCATCGTGGCGCGGCTCGATAAGCGGTTCACCAACGGGTTGATGGTGATGAGCTCGTACACCTGGTCGAGATTCCGTGAACGGGTCGCTCCGCTCAATCCGTGGGAAGATCTCGAGGATCGCATTTCCCCGGTCGACCGTCCGCATCGCCTCACGTTCGCGAGCGTGGCCGAGTTGCCGTTCGGCAAGGGACGCAGGTACGGGAGCGACTGGAACGCCGTCACGGACGCCTTCCTCGGTGGCTGGCAGTTCGCGGCGAAGTACGAGTGGCAGACGGGCCAGCCGCTGACGTGGGGCAACGTGTACTACGACCCGGGCTGCGGAGACCCCTCGAGCCTCAAGGCGACCTGGGGTGACGCCGGCAACGGTCAGCTCTATGGCGTCGATGTGCCCATTTTCGACACGAGCTGCTTCTACACGCTGAACGGGCAGCCGTTCCGCAACGCCGCGGGCGCGGTCGTGACGAACACGGCCACCGAGATCCAGCTCGGCGCGGCAAGCATCCGCCGGTTCCCGTCGACACTGGAAGACGTGCGGTTCATGAACCACCACCTGCTGGATCTCGGGCTGACCAAGAACTTCCAGATCAGCCGGTATCGCATCCAGGTTCGAGTCGAGGCGCTCAACGCCACGAACTACACGCTCTTCGGCGCGGGCAACGTGAGCCTGGGTCCGACGAACGCGGCGTTCGGCAAGCTGACGAACATCGACTCGAGCACGGTCATGAAGCCCCGCGACATCCAGCTGGGCCTGAGGATGACCTTCTAGACACGTCGGGTTCAACCAATCATGGGTCATAGGCCCGCGGTCGAGAGACCGCGGGCCTGCCTGTCGGGGCGATAATCACGACACGATGAATCGGCGGGATTTCGTCCGCCTCTCGCTCGCCGGCGCCGCGGTCGCGCTGGCGCCCCGCACCAGCCGCGCTGCCGACGCGCGCATCGATGTCCTCGTCAACGAGGCCATCGGGCCGATCACCGCCGACCACTACGGGCACTTCGTCGAACATCTCGGCGGCGTCGTCTACGACGGCGTGTGGGTCGGAGAGAATTCGCAGGATCCCGAACGTCAACGGCATCCGCAAGACGCTGGTCGATCACATGCGTCGTCTGCCCCCGGGCGCGATCCGATGGCCGGGGGGATGCTTCGCCGACAGCTACGACTGGCGTGATGGCGTCGGGCCTCGCGGATCGCGGCCACGGCGGACGAACTTCTGGGCGAACGACATGACGGCGCTGCCCGACGGCCCGGGCAAGTACGATCCCAACCAGTTCGGCACGAACGACTTCGTGCGGTTCTGCCGGCTGTCCGGCGGCGAGCCGTACCTGGCGGCGAATCTCCGCAGCCTGCCGGCACGAGACTTCTACCAATGGGTCGAGTACTGCAACGGCCCGGCGGGCAGCTCGACGCTGGCCGATCTGCGCGCGCAGGGCGGCGATCGTGATCCGTTTCGACGTGCGCTTCTGGGGTGTCGGCAACGAGTCGTGGGGCTGCGGCGGAAACTTCACGCCCGAAGAGTACGCGACCGAGTATCGCCGCTTTACGGCGTGGCTGCCGCGGTACGGCGTCAACCTCGCGCTCGTCGGGTCTGGGCCGAACAGCGCCGATCTCGGATGGACGCGCAGGTTCCTCACGAAGCTGACCGAGAAGGGTGAAGGTCAGCTCGGCGGCCTCTGGGGGTGGGCGCTGCACCACTACTCATGGAATACGAGCCGCGGCGCGACGACGGACTGGACCGCCGGCAAGGGCGACGCGGTGAAGTTCACCGAACGACGAGTGGTACGAGCTGCTCGTCGAGGCGGACAAGATGGACGGCCTGATCTCGGGACACTGGGCCGTCATGGGAGAGATCGATCGCCGGCGCCGCGTGAAGCTCGTCGTCGACGAATGGGGCGCGTGGTATCGCGCAGGTACCGAGGTGAACCCCGCGCACCTGTTCGGCCAGCAGTCGAGCATGCGGGACGCGCTCGTCGCGGCCCTCACGCTCGATACCTTCCATCGCCATGCCGACAAGGTGGTGATGGCCAACGTCGCGCAGCTCGTCAACTGCCTCCAGTCGCTCTTCCTTGCCGACGGGGATCGCTTCGTGACGACGCCCGTGTTCCACGTGTTCGAAACCTACGGCGCGCACGTCGGCGGACGGTCGGTGCGGACGATGTTCTCGTCGCCGCGAATCGGCTACGAGCGGGTGAACGCAAAGGGATCGCTGTGGGGGCTCGCCGGATCCGCGTCGGTGAAGGACCGGACGCTCACGCTGACGGTCGTGAACCCGCACGTCAGCGAGGCGGCGGCCGCCGAAATCGGCATCCGCGGCGCGGCGCCGGCCGGGGCGAAAGCGACGACCATCAGCGCGGCGGACATCCACGCGCACAATACGTTCGAGCGACCGGATGCCGTCAAGCCGCGCGACGATCGCATTGACGCCGCTCGCTCTGGCGTGATCGCCTACAGTTTTCCCCCGGCGTCCGTGACCCGTTTGACCGTGGACATCACATGACGCGCACACTCCGATCCCTGCTCGTCCTTCTGACGCCGGTCGTCGCTCTCGCGCAGGCTCCGGCCACCGAACCGCCGCGCGAGTGGGTGGAGCCGCAGACCGGCCACCGCGTGCGACGGCTGTCGAACGAACCCGGCACGGCCAGCCTGTACTTTCATCAGAACCCCTACACCGCCAGGGGCGACAAGATGGTTGTCTCGACGCCTGACGGGCTGGCGACGATCGCGCTCCAGACGCGCCAGATCACTCCGCTGGTCTCGGGCCGCGCGAGTCATCTCGTCGTCGGGCCGAAGACGCGGCAGGCCTATTACATCCAGAACGACACGGTCTACGGCGTCGATCTCGACACGCGTGCGGTGCGCACGATCAAGGCGCACCCACGGATTCGTTCCGGCTCCGGCTTCGGCCTCAGTGCCGACGAGACCGTGCTGGCCGGCAGCTTCGTCGAAGAGGACACGCGGCCGCCGGCAACGGTCCCTCCTCCGGCCCCGAACCCGCTCGCGACACCGCCGCCGCCGGCATCGAGCCTCGAGACGCGCTGGGCCGCGCGTCTGCCGATGGCGCTCTACACGCTGAACGTCAAGACCGGCGATCTGAAGATCATCTATCGATCCAACGACTGGCTGAACCACGTCCAGATGTCGCCGACCGATCCGAACCTCATCATGTTCTGTCACGAAGGACCGTGGCACAAGGTCGATCGGATCTGGACGATCCGCACCGACGGCACGAACCGGCGTCTCATGCACGCGCGCACGATGGAGATGGAGATCGCCGGGCACGAGTTCTTCAGCTGGGACGGGAAGACGATCTGGTATGACCTCCAGACGCCCAAGTACAAGGTGTTCTGGCTGGCGGGCGTCGAAGTTGCGGGCGGACGGACGACGCGGTACTCAGTCGAGCGCGAACATTGGTCTGTCCACTTCAACCAGTCGCAGGATGGAAAGCTCTTCGCCGGAGATGGCGGAGGACCGAAGAGCGTGGCGGCGCCCGGCAACGGTCAGTGGATCTATCTGTTCCGCCCGGTGAAGGACACGCTCGAGGTCGAGCGTCTCGTGGATCTCTCGAAGCACGACTATCAGCTGGAACCCAACGTCACGTTCACGCCCGACGGCCAGTGGATCGTGTTCCGATCGAATATGCACGGCGCGACGCACGTGTATGCTGTGGAGGTCGCGAAAGCGCGATGAACGTATTCGGGTTGGGTGCGAGGCTTGGGCAATAATAACGCCAACTACAGTGGACCCGTGGACCATTCATGAACTTCAACGGCAATGTGGGGATAGCCGGCATTGGCGGACTTGGAGTATTCGCTTCCGGTGCCAGTCTAAAAGACCCGATGGCTGTTGGCGCCTCGATTGGCGTGGGTATGCGAGGAGTGATCGGAGCGGGCGCGGGTGGGCCGTGTCTGTCAAGTGGTGGAAAAGTGTGAGCGCGTCATGAGCCGGCTCTGAGTCTTTCAGTTACGCGGCCTTCTCGACGCGTTCCATGTCCTCCCAGCCGTCGATCTTCCGTAGCTTCACCTGACCGCTGCGCAAGAGCCCAAAGAGCAGCAGGAGGACGGCCTCTTGGCCTGGCAAGCTCGCTTGCGTTTTGGTGCGGCGTCGAAACTCGCCGTTGATCCGCTCGAGCGCATTGGTCGTTCGCAGCGCCTTCCACTGCGTCTTGGGAAAGCGCAAATAGGTGAAGAGATCATCGCCCGCTTCCTCGAGGCATTCGAGCACAGCGGGGCACCGCAACCGCCATTTCTTCGCGAAGCGGGTGCGCGCCTGATCGACGAGTGTTCGGGTCTCGGCGTAGATCATCCGCCGGTAGTCTTCGGCGAGCTCCTCGCGGAGGCGCACCGGCGCCTTGGCCTCGAGATTCCGGAGCTTGTGCGCAGTACAGCGTTGAATCGCCATTGTCGGCCATTGCTCGCGCAAGGCCGCGGCCAAGCCGGCGCTGCCGTCGACGATGGCGAGGAGCGGCCGACCGACCTGGCGCTCGACCAAGCTCCGAATCACATCACGCCACGCGGCGGTGCTTTCATCGCCGACCAAGCGGACGTCGAGCACGACGCGCTCGCCATCGCCCCGCACCCCGAGCGTGACGAGCACGGGCACGCGGACGCGCCGCTGGCCGATGCGGACTTTCGGATACCAGCCGTCCATGAGCAGATACTGAATCTCGTCCTCAGCGAGATCGCGGTGCCGCCACGTCTCGAAATCGTCCGCGAGCCGTCCCACCAAGCGCGAGACCGCGTCTTTCGACAACGGCCCGCCGCGCAGCAGTGGCGCCAGCGCCCCTTTGATGCGCCGCGTGTTGGTCCCGCTCAGATACACGCCCAGGATCGCCTCATCGACGCGCTCGCTGCGACGCTGATAACGGGGCACCAGATCGCTCCGCCATTCCCTGGTGCCGCCATCGGCGGTCAAGACGCGAGCCCGGGGCATTGCGAACGTCGTCGGGCCCAAGCTCGTGGTCAGCGTCCGGTCGCGCGCCCCATGCCGATAGCCCACGCGCGCGGCGCCCACGCGCACCGACGGCGCCGCACCCAGCGCGGCTTCCAATTCCTCTTCCACGATGGCGTCGATCAAACCACGGGCGCGTCGTCGAATGATCGTTTCCAGGGTCGTCGCCTCGGTTTCCTGCACGGCTTCGTTCGTCGATCCGTTCCTGCTATCCTTCGCCATAGCGTCATCCTCCGGCATCCGCCTGCAAGCGGACGCAGCTGCTGGTTAACAACTGCGCCGGATGATGACGCGCTTTCTACTTTTCCACCAGACTCAAGACACTACCCGCGGGTGTCACCACGTACAGTCAACCGACTCCAATGGGCAATTTCATCAAGACACCGCATGCGTCGATGGACGATTACTTCATGTACGCTGTACGACAGGTCTGCAAGTGACTCTGAACCTTCTGGGCCTGCTCGCTTGTGGCCTCGGAATAGCCCTCATTCTCTACGCGAACGTGGTTGCCTATAACCTGCGGGATGAGGTGAATCATCTCGGTCTCGCTGAGCACAAGATTGGCGAGTTTTTTCTTCAGTTGAAAATGGAAGAACTGCTATCGCGCCACCGGGCACTAGTCCCTGGCAGTTCCAAACCCAAACAGATGTATGTTCTTGGAGTGACTGGAATAGCTCTGCTGTTCCTCGGATTCGTGCTCTTTACGCTAAGCGGCATTAGTCCATTAGGCCGGGGACAGTGAGTTCATTGCCTATCCCGTGCGAGTAACCTCAGATTCATCGTGACGCGCTCAGCTTTTTCCGGGGCACAACCAAACTGGCGATTGTCACGCCACGAATTGTCTCCACGGCAGGACGAAGAAGCGACGGAAGAAACGCCACCCCCGACGGGTTTTGTTGCGCAGGCTCCGCTACGGCGAATGTCAGAGGGCCGTTCCAGCCGGCGCACGAAATCAGGACTCATGACAAAAGCAGCAACCGATGATCGTCATTAAAAGTATCAGTCGCAGACTTGTGTCACTCTTTGGACAGATCAGTGGCGAATGAAGATCAATGAGTCGAGGACCTGCGAGCTCGAACAGCCCATCCAACAAGTCGGCGTTCGTCTCTTGAGAATCTACCT
>CAWAYH010000010.1:0-57500 GCA_963786195.1 uncultured Acidobacteriota bacterium
CAGCGCCAGCGAGCCGCGCCTGAAGGTCGAACAGGACCTGGACGACCTGCAGCGTGCCGCGATCAGATGCTCAGCGACGGCGAGGGGCTGTCCTGCTCGCCAGCTCCGGCGCGACGGCGAGGATCTCGCCCCCCTCCACCACGCATCTGTCGCACGCCGACCTCCCTTACCCGACGGTCACGTCGCTACGGCAAGCTGGTGAAGCTGGACAGCTCGGCTTCAAGCTGTATCGCGCGCGCCGAATCGAGACGATCGCAGAAGGTCATGTCCGAGTTCTTCAGCGCGCTGGGCAAGTTCCGCGGCACGCTCCGGCTCGACGCTGGGCGGCGAGGTGCAGTTCGGCATCCTCGACGCGCGGGCCCGGAACCACCCAGTGCGCTCGAGGCTGTGCTCCACGGAAACCGCATCCTGATGTTCGTCGACACGCCCTATCGAATGGCGTGACCGTGACCTCCCCACGCTTCGACGGTACCTGAAGCCTGCGGCAGCGGACGACGATGCTGCTGGAAGCCTGGACCATCATCAACTTCTACGACTGGCGTCGTTCGGTTTACTTGTCGACTAGTCGAAGAAGCGAAGAGCTTATGCTCGAAGCGATGAACGACTCCGGCCAGGACTATGCGACGGTCGCGAACAAGGCGCTCAACGAACGGCGACCGATCGATCCGACTCGAAGGCAAGCGTGCTGCGCGTACTCGAACGGGGCGCCTACGACGTGGATCTGTTCATGCTGATCAACGAGAATGGCAAGGGCAACGGCTTACTGAGCACGCTGGTACGAGCTGGGCCAGACGACGACAAGGACGACTCGAAGAAGACCAGCGTCCTGGGGGTCCTATCTTCGTGGCCGAGGCGTCGACCTTCAACGAGGCGCTCCTCATCGACTACATGATGAAGCAATCAAGGACGCCTGAATGAGGCTGTCGCTGCTCGGAAACTGACCTCGAGGGGATCAAGGCCACGGTGTCCGCCAGACCGAGTCCGCGGAAATCGAGCCGGAATTCACGAAGATGTCGAAGGTCAGCCGATCACCGGCGAAGCGCTGGACAAGCTCGACGCGGTAGATCACCAGGAAGAACGACGGCGACGACAAGAAGGTGCGCGGATCGTGGACGACGAGATCGCCACGGTAGCGGGTGTTGATCCGTACTTCATCCGGAACTCTCGACGTTCTTCGAGTACGTGATGTCATTCACGGCCTGTCTGTGCTGGCGGAAAAGGTGATGGCGGTGACCGGTGGCCACGAAGAACTTACCCGGCGTTCTGGTTCGGTGGGTCGTATCCGATCGATCTGCTGAAGGGACGCCGGCGTCGACATGCAACGAATGGGATGAAGTGTGGAACTGACGATCAAAAGATGAACCGTGTGATGGACGAGATGGAAAGTGCTGAAGAATGTGCTTTACGTGGAAGCGAAACCAGCGGTACCTGCAGCTACGGCTGCTGTCGTGGACTCCGGAGGCGATCTTGCGGCCGGTCGCCAGCCGACCCGTTCCGTACCCAGCCGACGCGCGTCCGACCTGCTGTAGACTGCTGCGGCCCGCAGATCGTCCTGACTTTAGCACGTCCTGGGCGTGTGATCCAGGCAGAGGCACACGTCGAGCGGCGTGTCCGCGTGGACGGGGGTGCTTGCGCTGCATCGTGTTCCTGAAGAGCTCGGCCAGCGTGACGGTGAGCTGCAGACGCTGAAGCTGGCGGCCGAATTCGATGTGAATCCGCAACCGCCATCGACGCCTTCGCTGAAGCGGAGCGCGGCCAGCGTCGTGCGGCGCAGCGAATCGAGTCCACGGCGAGCGGAACGAGGTCACGGCGGCGCGATCGAGCACGTAGCGATACGTGGCGCTCAGCGCGTCGATGAATGCGGCGAACGGCTGCGCGTTTGACCAGGCGGTACAAGCGCGGCGAGGTCGTCGAACAGAAAGTGCAGATGGACCTCACGGCCGAAGCGCTCCAGCTCGGCCTCGAGCTCGCCTTCTCCGTCGCCTCGCTCCAGACGATCGCTTTTCGAGTCGTGGAGCAGAACATTGGAGGTGTGCGTGATGCGACCACCACTGTCACGATGCCGAAGCAGCGCTATCGGCAATGCAGACGCGCGCCTGGATCGCGGCACATGTTCCTCACATCGACATGAGCAGGGCACGCGGGCATCGTAGAAGGACGACGGCCAGCAGCGCCGCCAGACGGCGTGACGGACGAAGTACGTCTTCGTGCTGCTGGATCCGGGAAGACAGCCCACCGGTTCCTCTTCCCAGATGAGCAGCGCGACTCGAAGCGCTAAATACGCCGAGCAGTCCTGCGCCGCGGCGAGAGGTCATCATCACAGGCCGGAACAGTTGGGAGTGCCAGGCCAATGCAACGAAGGGCTCATCAACAGCCTGCGAGAGGCGCGACCTTGGGATTCCGTGGCGTCCTCCACCTGTGCCATTGATTGACGCTATCAGTGTGGGACGAGCGCCACAAGGCAGGCGTGCCGGGGACGCTCAATTGGAGGGCACGTTCGAGAAGAAGTGACGGATCTTCTTCAGAGGCCGTCATGGAACTGCCAACAGCGGCGACGCGCTCGATCGATGTCGCTGCAGGCTCAGAATCCGTGCGCGAAAATCGGAGGCCGCCGCGATCCGTGCCTCGCGTGGCGAAACAATCGTCTCCTGATAGAGCGCTCGTGCAGCCTCTCGCGTCCAGCCTGTGTACAAGGAGACGACGGTGCCGAACGGGGGGGATCGGCGTGGTCCAGATTTGACGCCGTGATGCGCCGCAGCCCTCGATCAGTGGGCCAGCTCGCGCGAACGACGCTCGAGCGCGGGGCGGCCGACCTTCGACTGAATCGCCAGCTCGCCTCTCGCAGTCCCGATCGTCGGCGGGTTCGTCCGCTGCCCAGAAGCCCTCCATCGTCAATGAAATGCCGACGTCGCCGGATAGCAGGCTCATGGATGCTCGGCTCGATGGCGATCGTGCACGCGCTGGTTGACGTAGTAGACGCCGTTCTCCTTCGGCCGCACGCCGCCACTTGTGGGCGCTCCCGCTGTAGAATTCCGGCTGGGCTCGGCGAGATGGTCGTCGAGCACGCTGAAGACCGCGCGCCGTCCACGACGGACAGGGCGCTGTTCCCCGCCAGCTCGGACGGCTCGGCGAACCGGCATCAGGTCGCTCAGGTCTGCCGTCACGTGGGTGACGGCGACGATCGCGCGTGCGCGGCGTCAGCTGGCGGCGAAACGCGTCCGACGGAGTACTCCGCGCCGGGATGCGGGATGACCTGATCGACGACACAGGACGGGTGAACCGAAGCGCTCGGCCTTCTGACGCCATGCGGCGATGTTCGGACGGTTGCGAGAGATCAGCAGCAACTCGTCGCCTGCTTCGGATCGAGCCCGCACGAGACGATGTTGTTCGACTCGCTCGTTGTGCGGGTGATGACGTTTCCTCGGGCGTCGACGCGCAGGTGAGCGGCGAGCGCTTTGCGTCGTCGTCGCGGCCTTCGTGCTGTTTCTGGCGGTCTGCGAAGACGGATCGCGATCGACCGAGCGCGTGCCGTCGAAGTACCGCCTCGATCACGCGCGCCGGCGACGGACACAGGTTGGCCGCGTTGAGGCAGACGTAGCCGGAAGGCATCACGAACTGGTCCGGATGTCGGACCAGAAGCGCTCGTCAGCGACCGTGCGCGCGGTGGGGACAGGACTCGTCGACCAGGCCGCCGTCGTGCGGCAAACAGCGCGGCCGAGCCCCCGAACGCGAACAGTTGCGCGAACTCCGCCGGCTTCGTTGTGCCATTTGTTCGCCTCCAACGGGCATTATAGGGGCGAACGGTTTCGGTTTTCGGTTTCGGTTCTCGGTTTTCGGTTATCGGTTCTGTGCTCGGTTATCGGTTGGGGTGTCGGTTCTGCCGATCGTCGGTTAGGTGGGGATTTCGCAGAACCGAGCACCAACCGGAAACCGATAACCAAGAACCGACAACCGACAACCGACAACCGATAACCGATAACCGATAACCGTAGTTATCTGAACAGCTTGCCGACCCCGAAGAGAATTCGCCAGTCTCCACCTGACCCGACGGTGACGGCGGTCAGCACCGGGCCGATGAGCGTGTCGAGGATGATGCCGGTGCCGAAGTTCGTCTGCAGGTCGACGTCCTCGTGGCTGTTGAACGCGGCGCCGTTCTCGAGCCACGCGCCGGCGAACACCGAGCCGCCGATGAAGTCCGGCAGCCTGCCCACCCGCCGGAGATAGCCGGCCGTGAGGACGCCGAAATGGTCGCCGCGGCGCTCGCCAATCCCGAAGGCGTCGAGGCGGAATGGCTGACCGAGCGTGAACTGCGCCGTGGGCAGCGGACGACCGTCGAACGAGGTTCCTCCGGACGCGACGAGGAACAGCCGGTTGGCGCGTCGATAACTCCAGAATTGTACGGCGGTGCCTTCGAGCTGTGTGACCTTGTCGTTCGTGCGATCGAAGCTCACGATGTCGGGCGACTCCAGGTAGTAAGTCAGCACCACGCCGGCGAGCAGCCCGCGGGAGGGCACGATCGGACTGTCCTGCCCGTCCCACGCCCATTTCGCCATGCCGACCGTCTCGCAGCCCCGACAGCTCCGGCAGACGTGGATCCCCTGAATGCACGCCGGCATCCAGCCAGCCCACCCGGATCCCGCCGGTCAGCTCGCTTTCGCGTGCGACGTTCAGTCCGAGATCGCCCCCTGCGAGCATCCGACCCTCTCTGTCACGGCCACGTTCTGTTCCTCGACGAACACGTCGAAGGTCCGTTTGCTGGCCGCGGCATACGGGCGGACGAACAGGCGCGAGCCGACGATCGGGCGATACCAGGACGTGGCGATCGACGGATCCGACCCGAGGACGGCATCGATGCGCAGCTCCGTGCTCGTGCCCAGGACGTCGAACGCCAGATAGCGGCCGGCAACCTGCGCGCGAAAATCATCCGACGCCGTGTTCTCGAGATTGATGCGCATCATCAGGAACGGCGGCGCGTATGTTTTCTCCTTGCACGGATCATGAGGCCTTCGCGACCCGGAGACCCGTGATCAGCCAGGTCAGCCCTTCGTAGCGATCGAGGCCCGACAGCCTCGCGAGATCTCTTCGAGGGAGGGCACGTCGAGCGCAACGCTCGATATGGTGTGCGAGCTGGCGCCTGACGAGAATCGCATCGACCTGCGTCAGGCCCGCGGTCGCGATGAACTGCGGCTGCGGAATCGTTGTCCGGCGGCGCGCGGTACGCGGCGTCGAGCCACACCTTCCACTCGGCCTCGCTCACGGCGTACTTCAGGAGTTCCGCGCTCATCTTGTCCGCGGCTTCATAGCCGCGCTTGATGAGATCGTCGCTGCGCCGCCAGGCGAGCGCGCCGAACCCGGTGACGTCGACGGTGATCATGTGATCGGCCGCGGCGATCGCGCGCCGCGTGTTCGCGCGCATCATCGAGTCGAGGGTTGAGCCGAGGAGTCCGAACAGCGAGTAGTCGACCGATGTCGTCGGCGAGTATCCGACGTCGATGGCAACCACCGCGGTGGCGCCCATGTCCCGGACGACGTCGGCCGGGATGTTGTCGAGCGTCCCGCCGTCGACGAGGACGCGATCGCCAACTTGCACCGGCGGAAAGACACCCGGCAGCGACATCGTGGCGCGCATGGCCTGGGCCAGCGAGCCACTGTCGATCACGATGCGTTCCGCCTTGATCAAGTCCGTCGCGATCGTACGCAGCGGCGTCGGCAGATCGTCGAAGCGTTCGAGCGCAAAATACGGGGCCGCGATGCGCGCCAGCAGCAAATCGACCTGCTGTCCGTTGTTGAGCGCCGTGGGCGGCACGATGCCGCCCTTGAGCCCGAATTCCAGGCGCGACGGATAACTTCGCGCGTCCTCCTTGCGCCGGTAGGTTCTTGTAGGCGAACGAGGAACTGCCGAACATCACGTCCCAGTCGGTCTGCGTGATCAAATCACGCAGCTCTGCCGCGGACATGCCCGACGCGAACGCGCCGCCGATCAGCCCGCCCATGCTCGTGCCGGCGACGAGATCGATCGGGACGCGGTGCTCCTCGAACCACTGGATCACGCCGATGTGGGCGATCCCTCGGGCGCTTCCGCCGCCAAAGGCGACGCCAATCCGGCGCGGCGGCTGCGCGTGCGCCGGAGGGGCACCGAGCACCAGCGCGACGAGAAGCCCGACGATCGCCGCCTTCCGCAGGGTGTGTGCAACGTGCATCAGGCTGAACCTGAGTCTAGAAAATGACCTTCCATCGAATGCGCGAAGAAGGCCCGCGTCTCGGACCGTCTGAGAAACGGATCGATGATCTGGAGATCGGCGGTGATGCGGCTCCACCCGATCGGCGTCCAGGTGTAGGACAGCTCGGCGCCCTGCTCGTTGCGAATCCGAAGGGGGGGGGAACGGCTCGAGGGTCTCCTCGAAGTCGCCGCTGATGTCGTTGTAGAAATAGGCCGATGCCGAACGAGTCCATGCTGCGGCCCTCGAACGGGCTCGCGCCGCCGACGCCGGCGAAGGCCTGGACCTTCAACAAGCTTGGATTGCCGTCGGAGAACGCGAGCATGCCGAACACGCCGACCCCTTTGGTCGGGTCGTTGGGATGCATCCAGGTGAATTGATCGACGGAGACGTTGAACGTCCACGTGCCCCGTTCCTCGGCCAGCGGAACGTCCAGCTCCGGAATGAACACCCACGGGTTCTGGGAGAGCGACGTGCCCTCGAACGAGCTGAATTCGCCGCCGACGCTGATTCCGCCAGGCTTCGTCTTGGAGAGTTTGACCGGCAGTCCGACGTTCCACATCAATGTGGCGCCGTTTTCGAAGAACCCGTCCTCGGTGGATTCGATCAACCCGACCGTCACCGCCGGCCTCCCGCCATAGAGATAGCTGAACATGACACCTTCCGCCACCGGGGGAATTGTGCGCGCTGACACCGGGGGCGCGACGAAGGACAGGTTCATGAAGCGATCGATGCCTTCACCGCCGGTAAACGGGTGAGCGCTGTAGGCATCCAGAAAGTTGAAGCGCCCGAACGACAGCGCGAATTTCTTCTCCAGGATCTGTGTGGCGTACAGCGCGCTCAGCTGGGCTTCTGTTCCGTCGCGATCGGGAAACAGCAGCGCCGTGCTCGTGGGAATCAGCGTGCCGCCCGCGACCAGCGGGACGTCGCCGTAGCGCAGCATGAAATGCGCGTCCACCGAGAACCCGTCCCACGCGACCTTGCTCGAGATCGCTCTTCGACTTCACGTCGAACTTGCCGCCGTAGTCGAACCCGCGGTCGTCGTCTCCGACCGGCACCCAGTCGAAGAACTGCGTCCAGCTCAAGTCGAGCGTCGTCCCTCGATCTTTGAGTTTCGTCCGGTTTCCGCCCCAGTCGCCGGTGAGCTCGGGCCTCTTCAGCCAGTCGATCACCGGAGCCGGTTGGGCCGGCGCCGGGGTCTGAGCGGATGTGGCAGCCGGAAGTGCAAGAAAGAGACTGAAGGCAACGGCTCCGGCGTGGAGAGTGAGTGACGGGACACGGGCAAGGACTCTGTTCTGCATCGTATTGATCACCTGTCGCGTAACGTTAGCGTCCGCCGACTGTAACATTTTGAGCGTGCTCGCGAAAACAGGTGCCCGGAGCTCGAGCGGCCACCGGTGATCCGCGACTGGTCGTGGGTTTCGAGCAGGTAACCCGGCCGCTCAGGCAGACTCACGGCCCTCCGCGTACTTCTCGATGTCTTTCTCGAGGAAGTAGTTCAGCACCGTCCTGATCAAGGCGATCGCGCCCAGCTTGCCGACGCTGTCCCAGCTCGGCGTAATCGACGAGCGGATGATGTCGGCGCCCAGCTCGAATTCCAGCGCCAGCAGCATCCACATGGCGAAGCGCACCCAGATTTCCTTGCGCCGGACGACCGCCCGGGCTGGGTGAGCGTAGCGCCGGAGGAGCAGCAAGACGGCTTCGACGGCACCGACGGCAATCAGGATGATCGCGACGGCTTCGACCCCTAGCGCGACGAACCCCGCGACGGTCTTGAACAGTTCTTCCATCCCGTGCGGTCTCCTGTTCGACTCGACTGCATATCAAATAACGCGCCAGGTTTGGGAATCAACGGTCCTGACACATAATGCTTGCCCTGATTCGAGCCAAGACCGGCTCGGCGGTCCGAAAGGAACGAGAGATGAACAAATACGCCGCGGAATTCATCGGAACGTTCTTCCTGGTGCTGACGATCGGGTGCACGGGCATCGCGGCCGGACCCGGCGCGATTCCGCCGCTGGCAATAGGCGCGATGCTCATGGTCATGGTTTACGCGGGGGGCCACGTCTCGGGTGCCCACTATAATCCCGCGGTCACCGTCGCGGTGTTTCTGCGGGGGCGCTGCGCCGCGTCCGACGTGCTCCCCTACTGGATTGCGCAGCTGGCGGGTGCCCTTGCGGCAGCGTTTATCCTGCGGTCCTTCACGGTCGAGGATCCCGTCACGTTCCACCCGCGCGTGCTTGCAGGCTTCGTCGCCGAGTTCCTCATGACGTTCGCGCTCGTGTACGTCGTGCTGAACGTCGCGACCGCCAAGGCCACGAGCGGCAACAGCTACTTCGGCCTCGCGATTGGCTTCACCGTGCTGGCCGGCGCATTCGCCGTCGGTCACGTCTCCGGCGGGGCGTTCAATCCTGCCGTGGCCGTCGGCGCCATGACGATGGGGATGCTGCCCTGGTCGAGCCTGTGGCTGTTCGTGGTGGCGGAGGTGCTGGCCGCCGCGGCGGGCGCCGTCGTCTTCAAGGCAATAAACCCGCAGGATCGCTGACGATCACGCTGCGGAGGTGCACGGCGAGCGCGCTCATCAGCACGCCGATCACCAGGCAGATCGCGCCAGCGAGGTACACGAGGGCCACGAGCGTCACCGGTTTGAGCATCAGGAGCACGCCGAAGCCGATCGAGGCGGCTCCGGCGGATCCGAGCAGCCAGGCGCGCGGCAGGACGTGACGGAGTTGAACCGCGGCGGCCAGTTCCAGGAGGCCGCGCAGGACCGCCCAGACGGCAATCACCGCGAGGAGTGTAGTCAGCGTGATTGCCGGCAAGATCCACGCGGTCAGGCCGGCGAGGAGCCCCGTGATCCCGGCAACGAGGAGCGACCGGTGCGGACCGCCTCCGCGACGCGCCGCAATGCCCGCGGCGAACTCGGTCGCCCCATCGATGACGGCATACGCGCCCCAGAGGAGTACGAGAGCGAGCAGCGCGAGGCCAGGCCGAAGAAACGCACAGAGTGCGAAGAGTACGTTGCAGATCCCGCGGATCAGCAGTACGGACCACGCGCGGGCGATCTCGTTCCGCATGCGCGCCTCGCCCGATTGATGGTTCGCGCCCTACCTTACGGCGCAGGCCGTACGATGCAGCGAAAACCGAGATGGCACGTGGAGGTATCCACCGGCTCCGGAAACCGTGCCGCGGGGCGATACCGTCGGCAGTAGTTCGGCGCGCACAGATGGGATCCGCCCTTGATGACCCGACGCGGAATCCGGACGGCGGGCTGCCTCGGATCGATGCTCTCGGCTTCAGGACCACCGCGCGGGTTCGTTGGAATACAACAGGCCTTGGGCTCTTCGTCCGGGTGCCGCGGCGAATACCAATCCGTCGTCCATTCCCAGACGTTGCCGGTCACGTCCACGAGACCGTAGCCGTTCGGCGGAAATGCGCCGACCGGTGACGTGCCTTCGTAGCCGTCTTCCTTCAGATTCTGCCAGGGGAATTCTCCCTGCCAGTAGTTCGCCATCGGTTTTCCGTCGGGAGCCAGCTCGGTGCCCCACGCGTACTCCGCGCCGTCGAGCCCACCGCGCGCGGCGAATTCCCACTCGGCCTCGGTTGGCAGTGCCTTGCCGGACCACGTCGCGTACGCCTCCGCATCGGGGTAGGCCACGTGGACGACCGGGTGGTCGTCGCGTCCTTTGATCGCGGAGTTCGGCCCGCGCGGATGGCGCCAGTCGGCGCCCAGGATGAACTTCCACCAGTTGTGAAAATCCCGCAGGTCCACCGGATTCGCCGGCTTCACGAACACCAGCGAACCCGGATGGAGCATTTCCTTCCGCGCGCCGGGATAGTCCGCTGGGATTCGGCGGGATCTCGGCAAACGTCACGTGACCGGTGTCTTCTACGAACTTCCTGAACGTCGCATTCGTGACGGGCGTCCGGTCCATCCAGAACCCGTCGACGCTGACGCGATGTACCGGGCGCTCCTCGGGATAGTGATCCTCGGATCCCATCTGGAACGTGCCCCCTGGGATCCAGACCATGTCTGGAAACGGACAGGGTCCCGGGGCCCTGCGAGCGGCAGTCGAGTCCGACACGGTTATCTGGGGCATCACAATCTCACGGTTCGAGAAGGTCATTCAACCCTCAGGCCAGTGCGAACCGGGGGCAAACGGCAGGCCCTTCTACATCAGATAAGTCGCGGCCCACGACATGCCGTGGACCACCGCGGGGGTCTGGCTTTCCGCCGGTCCTTCGGAGGAGGAGGGCCTCAGGCCCGGCGCAGGGTCAGTTCAAGTGTTCGGTCGAGGCGCTGGGCGGCGCGGAGCTGCCTGAGCATCGGCGCCCGCTGCAGGAGAACCTCGGCGAACAGCGCGTGGCGGAAGCGATAGCTGCCGAGCGCGGCGCGGGATACGCCGTCGCCGGGGCAGGCCGAAATCAGCTGCGTGCGCCGGACCAGCGGCGTCAGGATTCGGCGGGCGTGGTCGACCGGCTCGACCGCCCATGGCGACGGCCACCGACGCCGCCGTGAAATCCAGGCCAATAACCGCCGCGGCCTCGAGTGCCTCTCGCTCGTCCGGCTCGAGCTGATCGATCTGCCGCGCGACGGTCTGACCGAGCGTCTCGGGCAGCACGTGCGCGATCGCTTCGAGCGTCGCGGCGCGCAGCCACCGGCCGTCTTCCCGCACGACGAACCCTCGAGCGATCAGGCTGTCGATCGCGCTCACCATCATGAACGGGTTTCCGCCGGTGGCGTGATGGACCGCGGGTGAGAGTTCCGTCAGGCACGTCGGCCCGAACCGGGCGTCGAGGTATCGTCCCACCTGCTCGGGCGTCAACGGACCGAGATCAAGCAGGCAGCAGCGGTGATTGTCCGAGATGGCGCGCGTCAGGCGCTGCTTCGCGCGGCTGCCTGCCGTCCAGTCGCCATCGCAGTAGGTTCCCACCACGAGCAGTTTTGCCGGCGTGCGGCTCTGAGCCAGACGCGCGAGCGCGTGGAGCGTGTCGCTATCGGCCCACTGCAGATCCTCGAGCACGATCACGAGCGGCTGCTCGAGCGACAGGGCCTCGAGCGCCCTGGTCAGTTCCTCCACCATCGCCAGCGGATGCACGACAGTCGCAGTGCTTCCCACCCACTGCGGAAACTGCGCGAGCCACGACGGTGCGTGCTGCGAGAGGATTGAGGGCACGAGGCCCGGGTTGCGCAGGTCGAGGCGCAGCAGCGCATCGAGGAAGGGATAGTACGGTTCCTGCGGCGACACGCGATCGACCGATTGCCCGTAGCACACCCTCGCCGGGCTCGCTGCCGTCGCCGTCCGGATGAACACGTCGCACAACGCGGTCTTGCCGATTCCGCGTTCGCCCGACACGAGTACGAGGCGCCTGTCGGACGCACGCGCGGCGTCGAGCGCGTCGGCGAGCGCGGCAAGCTCAGGTCCGCGATTCACGAATATCGACGTTCCGGATCCCCACTCCGGGTCTCCCGACCGATGCGCGACGCCGTCGCCCACGGGCGCGATGAACGAATAACCTCGTCCCGCCGCCGACTTGATGAACCGCGCGTTGCGGGGCTGGTCGCCGAGCGCCTGTCGGATCTCGCGAACGAGAACCTTGACGTTGTCAGGCTGGACGTGCGTGTCGGGCCAGACCGCCGACATGATCGCGACCGCGACACCCAGGTGCCGGCCGATGACAGTAGACAGCGAAGCAGGGCCCCCGCTTTGCGCGTCAGCGGCACCTGCTGGGACCCTCGCCACAGGGTGCCCTCGCTGACGTCGAATCGGAACGGCGTGAAGTGCTTCATGACTGTCGCGACTGTCGCGGCCCAAGCCAGTCAGAGGCTGGGCTGAAAGCAGTCACGATACGTCCTGGCAGGGCGTCGGTCCATTGGACCTAAGCCCTGTAGGTATTGGCCTTTGGTCCAATACCCTATGACGATGGCGTTAATTCCGTGGCGTGGGTAATGCGGACCCGTTTTCAGGGGCGTGACGACAGCCCGAGCCGGTCGGCCATACGGACGAGATCCGCCAGCGAATCGGCCCCCATCTTGTGCATCACCTGGGCGCGATGCACCTTGATGGTTTTTTCCCCGGTTCCCAGCTCGCCGGCAACCTGCTTGTTGAGCATCCCGGTTACGACCAGCCCCATGACTTCCCGCTCACGGGCCGTCAGTGTCTCGAACCGATCGCGCAGGCGTTGCAGCTCTTCGCGCTCGTGCCGCCGCACGCGCTCCTGTTCCAACGCCTGATACACGGAGTCGAGCAGGATCTGGTCGTCGAACGGCTTCGTCAGGACCTCCAGGGCGCCCGCTTTCATGGCCCGCACGGTCAGCGGCACGTCGGCATGCGCGGTGACGAAGATGATGGGGAGATCGGTTCCCGCGTGATTGAGCATGCGCTGAAGATCCAGACCGCTGGCCCCCGGCATGCGGACATCGAGCACGAGGCAGCCGGACACGCCGCTCTCCGCTCGCGAGAGGAATTCGGCAGGATTTGCGAACGTCTCACATTCGAGACCCACCGAGGCCAGCAGCCTTTTGACGGCGGTCCGCACGGAGGGGTCGTCGTCGACGACGAACACCGTCGGGGTCAGCGTGTCAACCATCTGAATACAGAGTCCGCGCTTGGCAGTCACGACAGCGGCAGCAGGATGTGAAAGGTGGCGCCGACGTCCGGGTTCGGCGCCGCCCACAGCCGGCCACCGTGCATTTCGATGATAAATCGACTCATCGCCAATCCGATCCCCATTCCATCGGGACGCGAGGTGACGAGCGGCCGGAACACGCGCTCGGCGTCGTCCTCTTCCAGGCCACGACCGGTGTCGGCCACGGTGGCATGGACGCCGGCGTCTTCGCGGCGGGTGGCAATCGTGAGCGTCAGCGGCCGGTTCGTGATACCGGACATCGCCTGGACGGCATTCATAATCAGGTTGCAGAACACCTGCTGCAGCTGAACGAAATCGGCAGTGATGGTGGGCAGCGAGGGCTGCAGCTCGGTGTGCACGGCGATTCGCCCTGAGACGACTGCTGCGCGCGTCAACGTCGTCGCACTGAGCACGACGTCGTTGATCGCAATCGGCTGCCGTTCGATCTCGCCGCGCTCGAACAACCCGCGGGTCCGTCGAATGAGCTCGCCGGCCCGCTTACCGTCGCGCACGATGTCTTCCAGCGCCGCGCGCATCTGCGCAGCATCGGGCTCCGCATGTCCCAGCCAGCGCAGCACCGCGTTCGCGTTGGCGACGATGGCGCACAGCGGCTGGTTGACCTCGTGCGCGATCGTCGCGGTGAGCCCGCCCATGTCGCTGAGGCGAATCATGCGCGACAGCTCGGACTGCGCCTCCTCGAGCGCCTCCTCCGCGTGTTTCTTGACCGTGATGTCCGTGTCCGTGCCGGTCATGCGCGTCGGCCGTCCGCCCGTACGCTCCACGACGACCCCGCGGCACAGAAACCACCGGATGCTCCCGTCTTTGTGAAGCATCCGATGCTGCACCTCGAAGGAAGGCGTGCGCCCCTCCATGTGCGCCTGGACCTCCGCCATGATCCGTGCGGCGTCCTCGTGGTGCACCTGGCGAGTCCAGCCGTCGAGGCTGTTCTCGATCTCGCTGTCGTCGAAGCCCAGAAAACGCTTGAGCGCCGGATCGAGGTACATCGCATTCGTCGTCAGGTCCCAGTCCCAGACGCCGACCGAGCCCGCGCTGGTCGCAAGCCCGTAGCGCGAGTGTCCCGTCCTCAGTGCTTCCTCGGTGCGGCGTCGATCGATCAGGAGCGTGGACAGAACGAGGAGCGGTAACGACATGGCGATGAGCGTCAGCTGCGTGGTGACGACCGCGTCCGGCGGGTCGGGCAGGCCGTGGCCCGGGTGCGCGCCGGTGAAGTACCGGAACAGTGCGGTGAAGCAGAGGACCAGACCGAGACCGCCAGGACCGAACCGGACGGCGGCCCACAGGAGAAACGGCAGCGGCGCAAACAGGAGCGGCGAAACCGTCATCGGCGTCATCAGCGATTCAACCAGCCGCTCGGACGCCGTGAGCATCGTCAGCAGGATCAGGAACTCGGCGACGCGCGGCGCGAAGGGTCGCGGAAGCGTGCGCCACCGAAGAACAACCAGCAGCGGCGGTGCGAGCACGAGCATCGAGAGCACGTTGGTCACGAACCGCAGCCGCCAGTGCGCCCAGGGATCGGCGATCCACCCAGCTGCCTGGAGCACGGCAGCAGATATCAACGACGCGATCGCAGGCGCGGCGAGCGCGGCCACGACGATGAACACGGTGACGCCTTTGAGCGTCTCGAAGAGATCGGCGCGATGGTCCAGCCACCGGAGCACTCCGGCGGCGATCAGCGGCTGGGAGATATTGCCGGTGAACATCGCGAGCGAACGTCCGATGGGAATCGGAACCGTCACGGCTACGGCGAGCTGCGTCAGCAGCGCCAGCGCCGTGACGATCGGCCACAGACGAATGGGCGCCACGAGGAACGCCACGAACAGCAGAACGTTCGGCGTCCAGAGCACGGCCATGCTGGGGGGCGACGGGACCATCAGAAGGGCATATCCCGCCACGGCCGTAAAGTAGTAGGCCAGTGCGAGGCCCGCGATGGCCATCAGCGGGCGAAGAGAGCTGTCCGACAGACTGCGCGGCAGCAGGCGATCGAACGAGGTAGTACCGACGGAGTCCATCATTTGCCGGGTTTACGCACAGCCTTGTCGAGGAGCTTTCGGCCCTGCTCCAGCTCACGCCGCTTCGACCCGGTGATTTTCGGGAACTTGAGGTCGAGCTCCTCGAGCGCATCCACGACCGTGGCCGCGACGATGATTCGCGCGAACCACTTCTTGTTGCCCGGCACCACGACCCACGGCGCGTGCGGCGTCGCCGTGTTCCGGATCGTGTCCTCGAACGCTTTCATGTAGTCCTTCCACCGGGCGCGCTCCGCGAGATCGCCGATGTTGAACTTCCAGTTCTTCTCGGGCTCGTCGAGCCGTTTTCGGAACCGCTGCAGCTGCTCCTTCTGGGAGATGTGCAGGAAGAACTTGCGGATGACGTAGCCCTGACGCGCGAGGTAGCGCTCGAACGAACAGATGTCCTCGAACCGCTCCTGCCAGATGTGCTTCGTTTTGAGCTCGTCCGGGACTCTTTGTCCCTCCAGAATCTCGGGGTGAATGCGCACGACGAGCACTTCTTCGTAGTAGGAGCGGTCGAAGATGCCGATGCGGCCACGCTCGGGGAGACACCTGAAGTTACGCCAGAGGAAATCGTGATCGCGCTCTTCGGCCGACGGCGCCTTGAACGAGTACACCTGAACGCCGGCCGGGTTGACGCCCGTCATCACGTGCTCGACGGCGCCGCCCTTGCCCGCGGCATCCATCGCCTGAAACATCAGGAGCACGCCCCAGCGGTCCTGCGCGTACAGCTTTTCCTGCAGGTCGCGGAGGCGGACGATGCCCTCTTCGAGAATCTGGCGCGCGGTCTCCTTCTCGGGCTTGAAGCCCGCTGTGTCGCCAGGGTCGATGTCTTTCAATCGGAACTTGTGGCCTTTTCGAATGACGTAGGGCTCGATCAGTTTGGAGAGTCGCGATTTGGGCATGAGGAGTCTGTCTCTCCCGCAAGTATCGCGCCACGCCGCGGGCGCGCTGTTCCGCGCGGAATCACGTGCGCGTCCGTCCGTCCAGATACCCGCGCGCGGGCCGGCCCACGGCCCGTCGCGGGAAGCCGAATCTCGTAGCGCGTCCCGCCCATACGTGGCGATGGTACCGCCGTTGCAGTGCCGATGCGCCGGTTCTGACCCGGTAACGATTACCACGGAGGCACAATGACTCGCAAAACCATTCTCGGCATCGCGGCGCTGCTCGCCCTGGGTTCGCTGGCACAGGCCCAGGTGAAGAAGTCGAACTCGGTCTCGGCGACCGCCACGATTGAGGCGATCGACAAGGCCAACCGCCTTGTCACGATCAAGGACGAGAAAGGCGCCGAGGACACGGTCTACGTGGGCCCGGAGGTGAAGCGGTTCGACGAGGTGAAGGTCGGCGACAAGATCAGGCTGACGTACACCGAATCGATCGTGATGCAGGTCCGCAAGCCGGGCGATCCCGCGCCGACATCGGGCGACAAGACGCAGGCCGTTCGCGGCACCGGCGCACCGTCCGCCACGATCTCGCGTGAGCAGACCACCACCGTCGAAGTCCTGGCCATCGATCAGAAGCTGCCGTCGATCACGGTGAAAACCGCCGACGGGCGCACGGTCACGCGCAAGGTCGAGGAGCGCAAGAACCTCGAAGGCGTGAAGGTCGGCGACAAGATCGACATCACCTACACGCAGGCGGTCGTGCTCGCGCTCGAACCGCTCAAGTGAACTAAGAGCGGTGCCCGGCGCACCGGGCACCGCTCTCCCTCAGAACCTGTAAATCCAGCCCGCCTGCAGCTGACTCGATCTTCCCTTCTGGTCGTCCTTGTTGACTCGAGTGCCGTACAGGAACTCGATGGCGATGTCCGCCTGCGGAACCGGCGACCACGTCAGGTTGAACGACGTCCGGTGCGTCCGCTTCAACGCGTCCGACGGCTGGATGCCGAGGTTCGAGACGTTGACGATCCCGTAAGTGAAGGCCGACAGGATCGTCGGCCGCCACTTCCGCTCGTAGCCGAAGTACGCGGACGACACCGGGAGCGAGCGCAGTGAATTCGCGGCCGGATCGAACACGGCATCCTGGCCGCCGAGCGTGCCGAGGTCCGTGATGTACTTGCCGATCCCCCAACCGTTGTTCGATGCAAACTTGATGCGATCGTCTCGGTCCCACGGCAGCACGAGCACGCCGCTGACATTGATGCCGAACCCGCCGGTCGATAGCGTCGAATCGGGCTGATCCGTCACCTCGCCGCGAAGCTGTCGAGCGATGATGGCGGCCTGCACGTGCTCGGTGGCGCCGAACCCGAGGAGCCCCCTCCCGGAGCTGGGCTCCCACCTGATCCGCGCAATGAAGTCGGGTGTGAGGTTGACACCCTGCGCGCCAGTCAGATCGGGTGCCGGGTTCTCGAGCGCGAGCGCGAGCCGAAGCGCTGAACGGAGTCGACGCGAGTACCGAATCTGCGTTTGGCGGAACAGCGAAATCGCGTTGAGGCCTTCGAAATCGATGCCGATTGGTTCTGCTTCCGGATCCGAGAACGTGGACCACGTCTGCCCGATGACCCAGTGGTTCGTCTGCATGAACGCGTGCCGCAACCGGAACGCGTTGCCGCTGCCGGCGAAGTCGCCCTCGATGAAAGTTCTCATCGTCGTCTTGGGAAGGGGCGTCCGCAAGTCGATTCCGAATCGCGATGCGGTCGGTGAGTAGACGACGCGCGCATCCTCCCCCGCCTCCTGGTCCCCGACCGGAATGGACGACGTAACGAACCGATCGTCGGTGCCGAGCGCCGCGAACGTGTTCACGAGCGACATGCGCGCCTGCCCGCCGATCTTGATCGCCGAGTTCGTCCCGGGAATGCGCATCGAGCCCGGAAACTCTCCCGCCGATACGGCTTCCGCAGGCATTTCAGGCAGGCGCTGCACGGCAGTCTCGATTTGCTTGAGCCGCTCTTCCACGGACGCGAGCGGCGCGGCGGTCGGCTGGCCCGCGAGCGACGCGACCTGCTTCTCCAGCTTGTCGATCCGCTCCGCCTGACCGTCGATGAGCGCCCGCTGATCGGTGACGAGCCTGCGCAGTTCGGCCAGCGTCGCGCCGATAGTCTGTTGTGATGGCTGGGACACGGACGCCGGCGGCGGAGTCTGTGCCCACGCCAGGGTTGGACCGGAGACCAGCAGGCCGAGCAGGACCAGGCCAGCTCCTGGCTGACCGCGGCGTCGTGCGTAATCACATGTCGTCATGATGTGTGCTCGCAGGGTGTGGTTCTTGCACCAATAAGGTAATCGGCTCGGGAAGAGCCCGATAAAAGAGGGAAAACGCGGGCAATTGTGCGCAGTCGTCGGTCATCGGTGAAACGTCGAGGACACATATGTCGCACGTGACACTCAAAACCGGCATCATCGGCGCGGATGGCAAGGAAGAGACTCTGACAGAGTATCTCTGTGATTGGCCCAGCTGCCCGAACGTGGCGGCTCACGTCGTGGGCGTCATCCGCGAGATCAGGGCCTGGGCTGCGGTGTGCGATGAGCACGCCGCCATGATCGACGCCGCGCACAAGGTCGAGAGAAAAGATCAAGATCGATCCTGAGCGGCGGCCAGAAGCTGGGGTGCGCCGCGCTTACTTGCGCCGGGCCAGACGGTCTACCAGTCCGCGCACAAGGCCTCTCGTGCATCTTTCAACCCGCTCCTGATGGCGTAAACCGTCGCCGTCACCGGCTGCAGAAAAAGCGACAGGCCATCGGCCCGTTGGGCCGGGCCAGGATCTCCTGCCAGATGCGGGAAATGCCGTCCTCCATAAACACCACCTTCTCGAATTGGGTATCGTACAGCAGGGTGCGACGAATGCGGATCGATCCAAGAGGACGTAGACGACACGGAGGCTGGTGACTTCACATGGAGCGGCGATCGTTCTGTGCGGTGGCCGCTCGTCCCGCATGGGACGCGACAAGGCCTCGCTGCCGTTCGGCAACGAGACGATGCTGGCGCGGGTTGTGAGAATCGTGCGCGCGGCGGTGCCGGAGGTCGTCCTCGTCGCCCGCGCGGACCAGTCCATCCCTGAGGGCTGGACGGTCGTTCGCGATCGGGTCGAAGGCCTCGGCCCCCTCGCGGCGATCGCCGCCGGACTGATGAACATCACCGCAGAACGTGCCTTCGTTGTGGCGTGCGACATGCCCTTTCTCCAGCCCGCGCTCGTTCGTCGCATGCTCGCGCTGAGCGAGGGGTACGACGTCGCCGTTCCGGTCATCGACGGATTCACGGTACCGACCGCCGCGGTGTATGCGCGCGCGATCGCGCCCGTCGCCGAGGACGTCGTCGCACGCGGTCACTTGAGCCCCAGGGCACTCCTCGAACGCGTCCGCACCCGGCAGGTGACGCCAGACGAGCTGACGATCGTCGATCCGACGCTCGAGAGCTTCCGCAACTGCAACGCTCCCGAAAGCTACGAGGCTGCGCTGCGCGACGCGGGCCTGCTCCCCCCTTGAATCCACGGAATGGAAAATGCATGTTGCGTCAGGTCTGTTCCGGTCCACCTTCAAGAGGCGCGGCGATCCGCGCGAAGCTACCCTCGGCCGCGACATGCCGTGGGGGGGGCGTGGTGTTGCCGGTAGTCGTTTCCAGTGCAACCGAGGAGGTCGTCAGATGCGTAAGGTCGTCATCGCTGCAGTTGCCCTGATCGCGCTCAGCTCGTCGAGTGCGTTCGGGCAGAGCGTCAACACGGACTTCGATCCGAACTACAACTTCGCCAACGTGAAAACGTACTTCTGGGCGAAGACCACGAAAATCACGCCCAACCAGCTGGCGGACGAACGCATCATCGCCGCCGTGGACAAGTGGCTGCAGGCGGCAGGCTGGCAGAAGGCGGAGAGCTCTGGCGACCTCGCGATCGTGCCCAACGTCTCGACGAAGGAAAGCCAGAACCTGAACACCTTCTACAGCGGGGGCTACGGCGGATGGGGCTACGGCGGATGGGGCGGTATGGGGATGGGGTCGTCGACGACCACCGTCTCCACGTTCGTCGAAGGCACCATGGTGATCGACTTGTTCGATGCCGCCAGCAAGAAGCTCGTGTGGCGCGGCATTGCCAAAGACACCTTGTCCGACAAACCTCAGAACAACGCCAAGAAAATTGACAAGGCCGCCGAGAAGATGTTCAAGGACAGCAAGAAGTTCCCGCCGAAGCCCAAGACGTAGATCCTCCAAGGGCGGGACGCGGATTCCGCGTCTCGTCCTCTATCACGTGATCCGCGTCACGAAAGCAAATCCCGCAGCAGTCCCGTCCAGGGCACTTCTGAATAGAAGATCACGAGGAGAAACAAGGCGACGTACCCGCGACGCAGCCAGATCGCGTCGGGGTCGGCCTGCGTCAGCCCCATCACGAGCAGGAGCCATCCGAAGCCGGCGACCGGCGCGAACGCGTACGTCACGAGACAGAAGCCGAGCAGCACGGCGTGGCGTGCCGCCCCGACACGTGGGGTCGACGGCAACAGCATGACGACCGAGAGTGCCGTCTCGAGCACGAGGATCCCGTACGTCGACAGCGTCGCGAACGCGCGAAGCCTGGCGGGCTCGATGAGCTCCGGCGGATTCAGCAGCTCGGCGCCGTCCGGCAGCGCTTCCAGCGCGCGACCATTCTGATCGAGCTGATCGGGGGTGAGACCGCCAATCAGCACTGCAGCATCGACGAATCGCGGATCGGTCAGCAGCGTGACCCGAAAGAAACGGCCGTCGAGAAAATCGGGGGACAGCACGGCCTTCCAGAGGACGGCGAGCGCGAACGCGAGCCCGAGCAGCCAGCGGCTCGAGCGCGCCAGGACGCTTCGCACGTCGGCCTCACGAAACGCGAGGCCAATCGCCAGGCACCAGTACGCGAGCAGGTAGATGTGGTTGTCGGCGAGCGGCCAGTCAGCCGCGATGCGGATGGCCGTCAGCAGAGCGACCGCGAGCCAGAGCGCCGGCGTGCGCAGCGCACGCGGCGAGATCAGCGCCAGCGCCGCGACCGCGAGGATCGCGGGCCGGACGAACCACGGTCCCATCGGACGCAGCAGGAGCGCAATGGCCGTCAGCCGAAGCGGCGTGTCGAGCGCGCTCTCCTGCGCCGCGGGTGTCAACCATCCGGTGCGCACGCTGACACTCTAGGGCACGGCGTACTCGAACTTGCGAAGATCTCGTTCGGTCGCCCTCAGCGTTTGCGGGTCGAACTGCGTGTTCCAGACGGTCAGCCTGACGCGTGTGACGGGGCGGCCGTAGCGCCGCTCGCGCGCGACAACCTCCTCGGCCAGACGTTGCAGCAGAAACCGGGACGGCAAAGCAATAGCGCGGCCGGCGGTTTCCTCGATCGAGGGGACGAGATCGAGCGTTTCGGATCGATCCGGCGCTTCCACAACGATCGTGACGCCGCGGAAGCCGCCGTGATCCAGCGTGGAGAACATGCCGAACCCGCCGCCCTTCCACGGCGTCAGGTTCGCGGACAGGGCCAGCGCGATCTGACACACACCGACGAGCACGAGCAGGCCGGCCGGCAGATGGCGCACGGCCTATTTGAGGACGACGACCTGATAGCCTGCGCTGACGCGCTGGTAGTACGTGGGGCCGCACTGCGTGTAAGCGATGCCGCCAACCGTCACCGACGAGCAGCCTGATGGCAGCGTCGCGATGATGGCCCCCACAGGTGGAGTCACGACCTGATAGACCATCGATCCCTCGGACATCACACGCGTGTAGTACGCGCCGTCGGCGTAATAGTAGCTCGCGCCGCCAGCGACGACCGTCACAGCGGCTTGCGGGGGCCTGGCGAGCATCGTGCCGATCGCGATCCCGGTGGCGACGCCCGCGGCGATTTTCCAGCCCTCGTAGCTCTCGTACCGATTCCCGACGACCACACCACGGCGGCCGACGGCGGCATAGCCTTCTTCGCCCGCGACGACCGCGCCGCCGTACCGACCGGCGGTGGCATAGCCGTCTTCACCCTTGACGACCGCTCCCTGGCGTCCGACCGCGGCGTACCCTTCGTCGCCGCTCGCGACGGCACCCCGGCGTCCGGCGGCGGCGTAGCCCTCCTCCCCTTTTACGGCGACACCGCGGGGACCTGCGGCGACGGCTTTACCCTCCTCGCCCTTGGCAACGGTTTGTCGCCGCGTGCCTCGGACCTGCGCGGACACCGAGACAAGGCCGAATGCGAACGCACAAAGCGTCAGCCCGGCAATCAACGTCTTCGCGTGACTCCGACGCATAAGTCCTCCGTTACTTCTTCTGACCCTGATCGCCAACCGGCTGATCTTCCTTGACGTTCTTCAGCACACGCGCCCGCTGAACCATCGCAATGCCCTCGTAGTCAGGCGGCACGTGCGGATCGAACCGATCGGCGGCAATCGTCGGCGAGAGGTTCCAGTTCGAGAAGGTCGCGTCGATTTTCCGTAGGCGCTTGTAGCCCTCGAACTGCGCGCTGAACCGCTTGGGCAACGGATCGCCCTGGGTCGGCACCCACAGCTCCCAGGCCACGCCCTGGTCCTTGAACGCCAGGTGATCGCAGGCGACGCCGTCCTGGTTCTCGCGTCCGACCCAGCCACCGGTGGTCGTGTCGGCGATCAGCGCCTTGGCGGGCGACGAGCGCGTGAAGTCGGCGATGGGCGTGATGATGCCGTAGCGCTCCTGCATCGCGTCGAGCGTTTTGTCGAGCGTCTCTGGCATCCTCGCCTGACCGAATACCTTCTCCTTGTGCAGGACGATCGTCAAACCCACGCCGTCGTAAAACGCCTCGCTGTCGACGTCACCCGACGCTTTGTAGTACGCGCGGTCCGGCCGTTTGATCGTGACGTCACGCGCTGTCTTGACAACCTCGACCTGTCCGCCGGATTTGATCCGCTCGCGCGTTTCGTGAGTCGTCATCGTCACGGCCTGCGCCGACGCGAGCTTGTTGCTCATGCGCTCGACGATCTCTTTCCCGCGTGTCAGCTTCTCGGCGTCAGTGCGAGGCTCACCCGGTCCGCAGCCCATCGTCAGGCCAAGGCCGCAGCCCATCGTCAGGCCGAGGATCACTGCATACGCGGGCACAGGACGTTCATGGGATGGCTTCATGGGAGCGCTCTCTTTCAAATCGCGCGCCACTCAGGCGGGTCATTTCTTTTTGGCCTTCGGCGGGTATTGCTTCAGGAGGTCGCGGACGGCCTCGCGCAGGAGCGTCTCCCGCTTCTGCAGCGAGGTGCCGGGCTTGATCTGGGCCTGCGCGATGCCGCGCCACACGACCTCATCCTTGGCGCTCAGATCCAGCACGAGCGAGCCTTGCTCGACGACCGAGTAGGACTGCGTCGCCCCCGAAATTGGCGGGATCCCCCACTCGCCTGTCGTCGGGAGAAACTGGCCCATGTACTGGCTCTGCGTTCCGATGCCAAGCAGCAGATAGTAGGTAATCTCGATGTCAGGCGCGCTCGAGTCGGCTGCCTTCAAGCCGCGGGCGGCTGTCTCGGTGGCGACGGCGTCCCTGATCACGGGCTCGGCGGTCTTTTTCACGGCCTCGGGATCGTCGTCCGCGGTGCGCGCCATCTTGACGTCGCCAGCGCCTGTGTCGTTCCACGCCCACGTGCGAACCTGTGTAAAGTCGAACTTCTCGTCGAACTGGGCGCGGACCTTGACGCGCGCCGCTCCGGGAATCGAGGCGATCAGGAGGGCCGCCATCACGGCGGCGACGCAGACAGTGGGTGTGGGTCGCATTTCCGTTCATCCTCGCGGCGGCCACGGTTGGTCGCGGGCCGGATCGAGCTGACCGCGACATTCAGCGAAGCGCAACAAAGGACCGCCCATTCGTTGCGCGTTTCGTGCCAGGCTATGCTGGCAAGTCTCTTGGGAGGGACCCAACGTGCGCCATCGATCCTCCGGCCACCGGCCTGCTCAGCAGTCCGGACCCAGGCCCTTCATCCGATCCGTCCCGTTCGGCGGGCACGCCGGTTCCGCCGACGTCCGCCTGTCAGCCCGGGATCGCGAGATTCTCGGGTCCATCTCATCGGTCCTGCGTGTCCCCGGCCGCACGATTCTCTGCAATCAGGGTACGCCATCCGCCTTCGTCTTCAACATCGTCGAAGGATCGGCGTGCGTGTGGCGGCCTCTGCCGGACGGTGACAGCCGGACGCTGGCCTTCCTGCTGCCCGGCGACATCTTCGGCCTCGCACGTCGCGGAGTCTACTGCAACTCGGTGACGACCATGACGCCGGCGACGGTGCTCCGCTTTCCGCTCGACGCCCTCACGGCCCTGCTCCTGCGAAACCCGGAGCTGCAGTTTCAGTTCCTGTGTAAGGTCACGCACGCGCTGCGCGAGTCGCAACGTCAGCTGCTCATCGTGACGCGTCGCGATCCTCTCGAACGCGTCGCGATGTTCCTCGCCATGCTGGACGAGGCCCACGAGGCGACCGAGAAAGGGAGCGTGTGGCTGCCGCTCCGCGCGCAGCACATCGCGGACTATCTCGATATGCAGACCGACGCGGTGGTGAAGGCGCTCGTCGCGCTGAAGGACCGTGGCGCTGTCGAGCAGCAGGATCGCGGCACGCTGCACGTCACGGACCGGAGGCGGCTGGACGGGATCATTCGCGGTTCGGGCTCGCAGGCGCGACGCGCAGAGGCACGGAAACGCTCTCCTCGACTTGCGCCGCAGGAATCGTGAACTGAAACGTCGCGCCATGTTCAGGGTTGCCGACGGCCCAGAGCCGTCCGCCATGCGCGGCGACGATCGCGCGGCTGATCGCCAGGCCCATACCCATCCCGTTCGACTTGGTGGTATGAAACGCCTGGAACACCTCCTGCTCTTCCTTGGCGTCGAGACCCGGCCCGGTATCGGTCACGGCAACGGCCAGGTGCCCGTCCCGGTCCCGCTGCGTGCGGATGACGAGCGACCGCTCGCGAACCTCGGTCATCGCCTCGATGGCGTTCATCACGAGGTTCAGCAGGACCTGTTCGAGCAGACCGCGATCCGCGACGGCGAGCGGCAACATCTCCTCCAGCTCGAAGCGCGTGCTGACGGACTCGCGCTGCAGCGCCGGCTGCGACAGCGTGATCACGGCCTGCGCGACCTCGTTGAGATCGACCAGCTCCTTGGCCTGCGGCCGTTCCGTGAACAGGCTGCGGGTCCGCTTCACGACCTCGCTCGCGCGGTTCGCGTCCTTGACGATATCGGCGAGCGCTTCGCGCACGTTCGGTGATTCGCCGGCGGAATCGGCTGACAGCCACCGGAGGCTGGCCTGTGCGTTGGCGACGATCGCGCACAGCGGCTGGTTGACCTCGTGCGCGATCGAGGCGGCAAGTTCTCCCATGCCCGTCAGCCGCGTCAGGCGCGCGACCTCGTCCTGCGTATTCCTCAACGACTCTTCGGCCTGCCGGCGCTCGCTGATGTCGGTGCTCGTGCCCACCACGCGGCGCGGCGCCCCCGACCTCCTGTCCATGATGCCGCGCGTGAGGAACCAGCGGATGCTGCCGTCGCGATGGACCATCCGGTGTTCCATCTCGAAGACGGGCGACTGACCGATGATGTAGTCCTTCATCCGCGACGAGAGCGTTTCGACGTCCTGCTCGAGGAGGCACCGGCGCCAGAACTCGTCCGGGTCGGGAAACTCGTCGGGGGAATAGCCGAGAAGGCGTTCGATCTGAGGATCGATGTACACGGCGGCTGTTTCCACGTCCCATTCCCAGACGCCCACGCGCCCTGCGGAGGTGGCCAGGGCATATCGCGACTGGCTCTCGCGAAGCGCCCGCTCGACGCTCTTCCGCTCCGTGATGTCGCGGACGATCGTCAGCAGCTGATCGGGTTCGCAGGAGACGACGCGCGCTTCGAAATGGCGTTCCTCGTTCTGAATCGGCAGCGCGTACTCGAGGATCTCGGGGCCCCCTGATGCTCTCGCGCGAGCCATCGGCTCCTCGAAGGCGGCGCTCAGGTCCGGAGGGAGGACCTCTCGCATGGAGCGGCCCAGGAACTGTTCCGGCGGGAGCAGGAGGTCCGCGGCGTTTCGCGAGTGGTAGTCGAGATACACGCCGTCGCTGCGCTGGAGGAACATCATGTCGGGCAGCGCGCGGAGCAGCGCCGTGTTACGCGCGTCGCTGGTGCGCAGCGCGTGCTGCGCCCGGAGCCGCCGGGCCCGACTCAGCAGGAGGCTGACGATCAGCAGCCCCTGCAGCAGCACGAGCGCAATAATCCCGGAGACTTGCCAGGTACGCAGCTCCCAGATGGTGTGATCCAGCACTGGCCCCCGCTGACTCGCGTCCGCTCCGGCTCTATCCTACCTAAGTTCCGTGTCGGACAAGCGCACACGGGGCAGGACCACGTCATTTCGTGGTCGTCGCGGCGTGCCGCGACGGCCGTATGACGCGGGGACCCGAAACCGGGCCGACTCCTCGCACGAATTCTTCGGAAGGCACCTCAGGGGGAAGGGAACGGGCGTTGCAGCCCTGACGGCTCGCGATGCTCCTGGCGTCAATCAGCTTTCGGGTGCAGCCGCACAAGAGGGCCGAAGCGCTGAGCGCGGTCGACGCACTCGTGCAGCGCATGCGGACCGCATCCGGCTGCACGCGCAGCCGTGTCCTCACGGACACGGACGACCCGAATGCCTTGACCGTCGCCTCGGAGTGGGCGGACAGCAGCGCCGCCGAGGCGTTTCTGGGATCGCGCGAGTTTCAGATCTTCCGCGGCATTCGCATCCTGCTGCGCGACGAGCCGTTCATCGTGCTCGACGATGTGCGCGCACGTGTGACACGCCTGATGCGAAACTGATCAGACGGCGATGGGACGCGTCAGCGGGGCCGCGCGATACCCAGCTTCAACATGCGGCTGCGCAGCGTGCTCGGCTTCAGGCCCAGCAGGTGCGCCGCGCCGCTGCCGCCTTCGATCCGCCAGCGTGTCGTGTCGAGTACGCCGCGGATGTGACGGCGTTCCATCTCGATGAGCGTCAGCCCGCCAGTCACGGGGGGCGCCTGCGTGGCGGGCATCCACGCCTCGCTGATCGCGAGGGTGGTGCCCGGCGAGAGGATGATCGCCCGCTGCAGGACGTTTTCCAGCTCGCGCACGTTGCCCGGCCAGTCGTGCGCTTCGAGCGTCCGCATGACGTGCGGCGGAATCGCGTCGATCGGCTTCCGGAGCGCGCGTGACAGGCGATCGACCAGGTGCCGCACGAGTGCCGGAATGTCCTCACGTCGATCCCGCAGCGACGGCACCGTGATCGGGAACACGTTCAGGCGATAGTACAGATCGCGGCGGAAACGGCCCTGGCGCACTTCCTCCGCCAGGTCCTTGTTCGTCGCGGCGATCACGCGCACGTCCACGTCGACGGTCCGCGGACTGCCGAGCCGCTCGACCTGTCCCTCCTGCAGCACCCGCAGCAGCTTGGGCTGCAGCTCGAGCGGGAGCTCGCCGATTTCGTCGAGCAGAATCGTCCCTCGATTGGCCAGCTCGAATCGGCCGATCTGCGTCGTGTGGGCGCCCGTGAATGCGCCGCGCTCGCGGCCGAACAGCTCGCTCTCGATCAGATTGGCAGGCAGCGCCGCGCAGTTGACCACGACGAGCGGCCGGCTCCGCCGGGGGCTGCGTCGGTGGATCGCGCGCGCGAGCAACTCCTTGCCCGTGCCGGTTTCGCCCAGGAGCAGCACGGTCGCGTCGGTCGAGGCCACCTGATCGACGCGAAACATGACGTACCGCAACGCGTCGCTGTCGCCGACGATCGTCTCTTGCGGCGGCTCGACGGCCGGCAGCGCAATCGGTTCGGTGCGCCGGAACGGCGTCAGCGCGGGCATGGGACGATCTTGCGGAAGGGCTGGAAACGTCATAGAACCTCACCATCGCTTTGGGAGCGGCGGGTCCGCGGCCGTGCCGGGAGGCTGGAGAGTGGCCGCGAACCCGCCTGTGACCGGCGAGGCGAGAACGCCGGTCTTCTGTTAGAACCTGATCAACACGACGGGGCGTGACACGTGACCCCGATGCCGCGATCTGACGTGGACGCCACGACCCGGCTAGTGGGACATTCTTCCACCAGGGCGCGCCCGGGCGAGTTGGATTCCGGTAAGGCCCCGGTAGGATTCGCCGGGTCGACATTGCCACGGCTGGACGCTTATCCAGGTAAGACCGCGGTAAGACTTCGGTAGGATTCTCGCCCTGCACACCGGCACGTTCGTCTCGTTCAGTCCCGTCGTTGATGGCGTTTAAGGTTGGGGGTTGTCTCAAAACGCGCTTGCGGCCCGCTGGTCCCCACGTGAGCCCTCTGGCATCGCGAATGCACGCAGCAGGGGTGCTGGGAATCAGCGGCCGCGATCTGGTGTTGTGGATCGGCGACTGTGAAATACTTCTCACCTTTTCGCCTCGACCCGTCGAACCGACTCCTGCTGCGGCATGACGACCGTGTGCCGCTGACGGCCAAGGCCTTTGCGCTTCTACGGTGTCTCGTGGACACCCCCGGCCGCGTCGTCTCCAAAAACGACCTGATGGGCTCCGTCTGGCCGGATACGCACGTCCACCCGGACAACATCAAGGTGCTCGTGGCCGAAATCCGGCGCGCGCTGGGTGACGATTCGGCGAGACCTCACTACGTTCGCAGCGTCCCGCGCCAGGGATACGTCTTCATCGCTCCCGTCGCCGACACGCCCGAGGAACGGGACTCCCCGGATGTTTCTGGAAGTCCCGCGGCGGCGCCGGCACCGTTCGTGGGACGAACGGAAGAGACCCGGCAGCTGACGAGCGCCTTCGACGCGGTCCGGACGTCGGAGCGACGGCTGGTGTTCGTGACCGGCGAAGCGGGCATCGGCAAGACCGCGCTGTGCGAGGCCTTTCTCCGCGAGGTGGGCACGACAGAGTTGATGCGCGTGACGTGGGGCACCTGTCACGAGCATTCCGGCAAGTCGGAGCTGTACGCCCCGCTGGTCGACGCGGTGACTCGGCTGGCGCGCTCGCCATCCGGCGACTCCGTGACCAGCGTGTTGAGAAACCATGCGCCAGGCTGGGTCGCGTCACTGCCCGCAGTGTTCGGGCATCGCGACGCGGCCTCGACCGGCGTGGGCGGACAGATTGGTGCCGCGCGCATGCTACGCGAGATCGTGACGGCGCTGGAGCTCCTCGCCCAGGAGGTGCCGCTCGTCGTCTGGCTCGAGGACGTCCAGTGGGCCGACCCCGCGACGCTCGACGCGCTGGCGAGCCTGGCCCACCGACGCGATCCCGCGCAGCTGCTCCTGCTCGTCACCACGCGGCCGTCCGAGTTCCTGCCGTCTGCATCGCCGCTCAGGCGCGTGTACGGCGAGCTGCTGGGTCACGGCCGCGCGTCGGAAATACGTCTGCGCCCGCTGACGGTCAGCGATGTGGCGAACTATCTCGATCTGCGGTTCGGCGGCGACCGATTCGGCGCTGCCGCGCCGATCCTGCACCGGTCGACCGATGGAAATGCGCTGTTCCTGATCGCCGCGCTCGAGTACCTCACCCGCCGCGGTTATCTGGCGAAGGGGCCGGACGGTTGGCGAATGACGGTGTCGCCCGAGGGACTCGAGGGCTCTCTCCCCGCCAGTCTGGCCGGCGCCGTGCGGCGTCAGGCGGAGACGCTGGACCAGGCGGAGCGTCGAACGCTCGAGATCGCCAGCGTGGTGGGGTTCGAGTTTGGATTGTGGGCCGCGGCGCGGGCCGCCGACGAGGACGAGGTCGCCCTCGAAGCCGTGCTCGAGAAGCTGGCCCGCCGACAGACGTTCGTGGTCAGGGACGGCGTCACACAGCTGCCCGATCATGAGGTCACGCCGCGATACCGGTTCAAGCACCAGCTGTATCAGGAGATCCTCCAGCAGGGGCTCGCCGCCGACACCCGTGCCCGCGCGCATCAGCGGCTCGGCGAGGCGTACGAGCGGACGTTCACCGGGTGCGAGCGGGACATGGCCGCCGAGCTCGCGCGGCATTTCCACGGCGCCGGCGATTCTGCCAGGGCCGCGCGCTATCTGCGTTTCGCGGCCCAGAAGGCAGCGGAACGTTATGCGCTGCGCGAAGCGGGCGCACTGCTGCACGGCGCGCTGGCGCACGCCGGGCGATTGCCTGCCGCCGCACGACTGCCGATTGAGCTCCCCGCGCTGATCGAGCTGGGGGCATCACAAGCCGGCCTGGGAGAAGGCGCTCTGGCCATCGCGACGTTCTCACGGGCCGAACGGCTCGCGCGCGAAGCGTCACAACCCGACAACGAGCTGCGCGCGCTCCTGGCGCTCGCCGAGACGCACGTCTTCACGTCGCGGAAAGAGGGGCTGCGCTACGCGCGCCTCGCGAGCGATCTGGCGATCGGCGTGACGGATCGGACGCTGGCGGCCACGGGCGCGATTCGGGCCGGCATGCTGGAGCTGTACATCGGCGGCTGGTCTGACCAGATTGCCGATCGCTGTCTCCACGCCTGGGGCACGCTCAGCCCGGACACCGACGTCGACGCACGACGGCCGCTCGGCATCCGGCTGATGTTCGTGCAGTGCCTGCGCTCGCAGTACGCGCAGGCGCTCACGGTCGGCCGAAAGCTCCTGCCGATGGCGGTGCGCAGCGGAAGCTTGACGGACAGCATCCTGTGCTACGAATCGCTCGTCTGCGCGGCGGTCCACGTCGGCCGTTGGGCTGACGCGATCCGGTTTGCCGCTCACGGCGTCTCGCTCGCGCAGAAGACGGGGAGCGCGCTCGATGCGGCGCTCATGCGCCTCATGCAGGCGTGGATTGCCGTAGAGACCCAGCGCTGGGACGACGCCCGGCGGCTGAGCCTCTCTGGTCGGGCACTGCTCCGATCGAGCGGCTGGATCGTCGGTCAGCAGATGTCGCACGTGTTCGCGGGCGCGGGCGCGCTGGGTCTGGGGCTGCTCGACGAAGCCGACGAGCACCTCGAGTCGCTGCGCGAGTGGCAGGCGCGCGAGCGGCTCGTGCTGGACTGGTACTGGAAGATCCCGCTCCACCTGTGTCTCACCGAGCTCGCGCTTCGTCGGAACGATCTCGACCGGGCCGCCGCGGAAGCGGCGCTCGCGCGGCAGGCCGCCGACGCGACGAACGAACGGACGTGGCGTGGCCGCGCGCGCGCCATGCAGGCGCTCGTCGCCATGGACCGTGGGGAGTGCGACGACGTCGAGCGCCACCTGCGCAACGCGCGCCGCGAGATTCGCGGGATCGACGCGCCGCTGGCGGCGTGGCGCATCGACAGCGTGATGCTCCGCCACCTCGAGCGGTCGAACAGGGTCGACTCCGCGCACCGGATCAGGGCGAGGTACGAGCGCAGGTTGCAGCGGCTCGATCTCGGCGCCTCCGACATCGACGGCGGGCTGCCGGACGACCCGTCACGAATGGAACCCGGCGACGCGTGGACTAACGACGCGTAAACCTGATGTCCCGGACGCGTCCGGCGTCCACATCGAGGCCGTCCACTCGACGGGTCGCATCGCGATGAAAGCGAATGGTCATCCCCTGCGCCTGGAACTCATCCGATGATCCCGCGGCTTGAAGCGTCAGCTCGTTCCCGGCCTCGACACGCCGCAAAGTCAGCTGCCCCGCGTTGACCGCGACCGTGAACGTCGTCTCCACCTCGTCGCTGTAGTACGTGCCGGCATAATCAGCGGCGCCGGCGACGATGCCCGACGTGGACGTGGGCCGCGCAGACCGGTCGCCAGCAGCCGTAGTCGATCGCTCAGCGCGTGGTTCCGTGAATCGATCCGCGAGCACGATGTCGGCCACCTGTCGGGCCAGGTTGCCGGGCACACTGCTCGCCAGATTGCACAGGCACGACACGCTCGTGTGCTGCTCGGGGAACCGCATCAGGTGTGCCCGGTAGCCACCGAGGGATCCGCCGTGCTCGACGATCGGCAGCCCTCGATAGCGACCGATCTCCAGACCCCAGGCATAAGTCAGCGGCCGTCCATCGCCAAGCTTCCCCGGAGTCTGCAGCTTCTGCAGCAACGCCTGCCCGCCAACGCGTCCCGAGTAGAAGTTCTCATCCCAGTGGAGCAGATCGCGCACGCTCGTGTAGACGCCGCCGGCGCCCGCCCGCTCGTTGCTCGGCGTGTCCAGTCGCAACTCGCTGCCCCTTCCTGAATAGGCATCGGCACGATGCTTGACCACCCGCGACTCGTCGACGTGATAGTGCGTCACGCTCATGCCCAGCGGTTCGAAGATGTTCTTCGCTGCGAACTCCGCAAACGGAACCCGCGCGGCGCGCTCCACGATGACTGCGAGCAGCGTGTAGCCGGTGTTGGAGTACAGATACTCGCTGCCCGGCTCGAAGTTGAGCTTCTTCTGCCGCGCGCTGATTCTCAGAACCGTCGGGTTGTCGAACGCCTCGTCGCCGCGCCGGCCGGCGATGGCCAGGAGCGTGTTGTAGTCGCGAAGCCCGCTGGTGTGATGGATCAGATGGCGGACGGTGATGCGAGCCGCGTAATCCGGCAGCTCCGGCAGGTACTTGCTGATCGGATCGTCGAGCGCCAGCGTGCCCTGCTGGATGGCGAGCGCCGCGGACATGGCGGTGAACTGCTTCGAGAGCGACCCGACATAGAACGTCGTCTCCGGAGCGATCGCCGCGTCGAGCTCCAGATTGGCCATCCCGTACCCATGCTCGTAGAGGATGCGGCCGTCCCTGTAGATCGCCAGCGAGCAGCCCGGCGAGTCGCGGCGATCCCAATTCGCAAAGATCTTGTCGATCTCGGGTCTCGCCGTCGCGCGCTGCGCGCTCGTTTCGAGCGCACCACTCAGCGCGAGCGTTAGAGCGATGGCGACCGATGCCGCGCCGCGTCCAGGCCATCGTGTCATTTCGTCAGGCCCTCCTTCTTCAGCTCACTTGAAACGGCCTTCGCCAGATCCTCGACGAACTTCGCGAGCGTCTTCGGGTTCTTCGTTTCGCTCACCGCGCCCCACAACAACTGATTCCGTCGAACGCTGTAAATCGTCGTCTCCACGACGACCACGGTGTCCTGCTGGATCGATCCCGGGATGTAGAGGTTGCCCCAGCCGTAGCCGTAGTAGCCCCAGAGCGTGCCGTAATAGGGGTTGGTCCACGTGCCTGGCGTGTACGTCGTCCGCTTGTCGGCACTGACTGGCCGCAGCGCGACGATGCCTTCGACATTCGCACGTTCGAACCAGGGTCGGGCCTTGTCGGCGTTCTGGAGCTCCTCCTTGGGGACGATCCGGTAAGCGGCAACGCCCGTCATGTTGCGCGCGGTGAGCTCCCGTACAAGCGCTTCTTCGCCGGACACACGAAGGGACTCGTCCTGGCTGATGACGACCGCAGCCACTTTCTGACCGGTAAACCGCACGCCTCGAGCGTCCGGCGCCTTCCAGATCGACGTGAACTTCGGCGCAGCCGACAGCACTGCGCAGGTCCCGAGTGTCACGAGCGCACAGACCGTTTTCCCGTGCCGATTCATCACGAAAGCTGCTCCTTCCAGGGCCGTGTTTACTCCTGCATAACCGCGACAGACGCGTGCAGGAGGTCATCTTATCGTTTGGGCCATACTTCAGCTACACTGGTGGGCCTCCGACCATCATGCGGAAACTTCTGACTGCGCTGACCGTCCTTCTGGTGCTCCCCCTGGCCGGGCCCGAGGCCCGTCAGACCCAGGGACAGGCACTGTTGACGTCGCCGCCTTTCGAGAGCTATCTCGAAGCGCTGCGGGTGCAGGCCGGCATCCCCGGACTGTCGGCGACCATCCTGCGTGAAGGCGAGGTTATCTGGGAGCGCGGGCTCGGGTTCCAGAACCAGGAGCTCCGGATCCGGGCGACGCCCGATACGCCGTATCCGATCGCGGACCTCAGTCAGACGCTGGCGTCGGTGATCCTGTTGCAGTGCGTGGAACAGCGTCGGCTCGACATCGATGCGCCCGCGACGCGCTACGGTGTCGACCTGCCCGAGCAGAACGCGACACTGCGCAACATCCTGAATCATTCGTCCGCGGGGACGCCAGGGGCCAGCTTCCACTACGACATCGAGCGCTACTCCCAGCTGACGGGCGCGGTCGAGTCGTGCGTCCCCCAGGCGTATCGCAAGAGCGTCGCCGTCCTCCTGCTGGAGCGGCTGGCCATGAAGGACTCGGTCCCCGGCCGCGATCTCGCGAACCCGAACATCCTGTCGGAACCGATCTTCGCGGCGAGCGTGCTCGACAGGTACAAGCGGGTGCTCGAGCGGCTGGCGATACCGTACAGGGTCGACAAGCGCGGCCGCCTGACGCGCACCGAGCTGTCACCCGAGGGCATCAACGCGGCGACGGGGCTCGTCTCGACGGTCCGCGATCTCGCGCGATTCGATCTGGCGCTCGACTCGGCGCTGCTCCTCCGCGAGGAGACGCTCGCGGCCGCGTGGACGAACGCCGTCAGCGGCGATAGTCTGCTGCCGACGGGGCTGGGCTGGTTCGTGCAGTCGTATAAGGGCGAACCGGTGGTGTGGCACTTCGGGGTGATCCCGAACGCGTACTCATCGCTCATCGTCAAGCTGCCGCAGCGGCGGCTCACGCTCATCCTCCTGGCCAATAGCGACGGCCTGAACGCGCCGTTCCAGCTCAATGAGGGCGACATCAACCGATCGCTGTTTGCAACGCTCTTCCTGCGCTTGTTCACCTGAGACGACGTTGGCAAAGGCTATCCGCGTTGCCCTCCTCGTTGGAGCTCTGACCCTCGGCCTTCCCGAGATCTCGTCGGCTGACTGGCAGTTCACGCCGTTCATCGGTCGCACGTTCAAGACCGACACGAGCATCATCGACCTCGACACCGCCGTTGGAAACTCTCACTGGAATTTCGGCGGCATGGTGACGCTTCTCGGCGCCGGCCCGATCGGCGTGGAGGGCCTCCTGGTCTACACGCCGGGGTTCTTCCAGCAGGACGACCCGCCCGATCGTCCCAGCGACCTTCCGCCGCGGCCGCTCGTCATAGACAGCCGCGCGCTGGCGTTCATGGGAAACGTCGTGCTGGCGACGCCGCAGAAGCGGAGCGCCGGTGGCCTCCGGCCGTTCGTGTCGGGCGGGATCGGCCTGCTGCACGCGTCGATGAGCGACCTGCTCGACGTGTTTCCCGTGCGCACGAACCTGCTGGGCTACAACATCGGAGGCGGGGCCGTCGGCTTTCTGAGCGATTCGACGGGCCTGCGTTTCGATCTGCGTTACTACCGCAACCTCAAACCGAGCGACGAAAGCGGCGAGGCGTTCGAACGCATTCGACTGAGCTACTGGACCGCCGGCGTGGGGTTCGTCTTCCGCTATTAACCGCAGATCACACGGATAACACGGATAAAATCCAAGGCCGGCCGGATCAGCGCAGTTTCACTCCCACGAGCGCAGTCCCCACGATGCGGAACGAGTACCTCGTAGTGCCGCTCCACGCGGTGCACGCGGCCTGAGGCTTCGAGCAGGATGCCGGGTGCCGGCTTGAACGTCCGGGTGAGCCCGGCTTCCGAGTAGTCCCGGGTGCCGCGATACCGCGTGCCATCACGCCGGATCGATTGGTAGTTGGGATCTCCCTCGTCTTTGATGAAGTCGTCGCCACGCCAGACGATCAAGTGGCCGCGCCAGCCTGCGCGCTCCGCGGATGCGCGCGCGAAGAACGCCGCGCCGCTGCGGGTGCGATCCGGCTCTGCGCGATCGGGGACGAACCTGGAGACGAGGCCATAGAACTCGAGCGCGGCCTGATCCAGGCGCCTCAGCCGGTCACGCAGGGCTGCGCCCAATGCGAGCACCGCGCTGTCGGCGACCGGACCCGACGCAAACAACTGGCCGCCCTCGTGGACGATGTGGAGCTGGAAGGGGAGGGCGACGCGCTTCGCGACCTGGAGCTCACCGTTGGCGCCGCCGTCGAAACGCTCGCGGTGATCGGGCGTGTTCACCCGCTGCCAATCGATCCAGAGCTCGTGCCGGAGCGTAGCGCCCGAAAACGTCCACGCAATGCCCGCCTCGTACGGGCGATCGAACGCCAGCGTCTCGCGCTGCATGGGCGGGAGGAGCCCGTGCGGGCCCGTGCGATCGGGGCCCGGCGGCGCGCCGACCCGCGGCGGGGGCAGCGTGCCGAACACGAACGACGATCGGTCGCCGGTGATCGTCAGCGACACAATCGGTCTCACCATCTCGAACGCTTCGTCACCTCCAAAGCGCACGTTGCCGAACGCGCCCAGCGCGACGCGGACGCGCTCGTTGAATTCGAAGGCGACCGCTGCCCGAATCGCGGTGCCGAAAATGGTTTCGCCTTCACGGAATTCATTGCGAAACTCCGTGTCGTCCCCGTAGAACAGCACGTGCGACTGAAATGTGACATGCTCCTGCGCCAGGGCCGGAGATGACCAGCCGATCGACCACACGATGAGCGTCCCCGCGATGCGGCATGCGCGCTCGTGCATGCCCCTTACGATAACAGCCCGGGCTGTACTGCCACTGTCGAAGCCGGCGTGTCTCGTCGCGATCGCGCTGCTGCTGCGCGTCGGCGACGTGCGCGCGCAGCCGGCGCCGGTTCCCGCCGAGGATCCGTTCGCGCGCCGCGGCTGGCATCTCGACTTCGGTGGACAGGGCGCGCTCGAAGCCTGGAACTACAACGGCTCGCACGAAGAGCTGGGGCTCGTGGCGACGGGGTTTACCTACGGGCTGAGAGATGGCCTCGTGCTGACGGCGTCGTGGCCCCTCTTCTACGTGTCACAACGCGGCGTCGATGCCGGCATGATGGGGGCGACGTTCGGCGTGCGCGGCCGGATCGTTCGCGGACCCCGCTGGTCGATCTTTCTGAGCGGCGCGGTTGGCGTGTCCGACGCTGATACGTTCGTGCCGCCTCGAGGGACGCGGTTCAACTACCTCGCCATCGGAGGATTCGGCGTCACGATGCGCCTGCATCGAGGGATCCACGGTCTGGCCGGCCTGGATCTCATCCACATCTCGAATGGCGGCTTCGCGGGCCGCGATCGGAATCCCGACATCGAGGCGATCGGACCGCGAGTCGGAGTGCTGCTCGCGTTCTGAGTCATCGGGCTCCGGGATCCGGCGTTCGGGGGTCGACGTCCGGGGCCGAGTCATCGAAAGCCCCCCAACCTGCGCGAGTCTACCTCATGTATAGCCAGCGGGGACCTCCGAGCCGAGCGTTGCCAGCGTTTGAAGAAGCCCTTAGAGTGATGGATGAGAAACGACACATGCAACTGACGAACGCACGACTCTGCCTGGATTGCGAGGAGCTTCACGAACTGGAACACTGCCCGGTTTGCGGGTCCGAGTCGTTCGCGTTCGTCACGCGCTGGGTGAAGCCGGCAGACGGAAGCGGAGACGGTCCGCCGCGTCCGAAGCGGCCGGACACGTCGACGGAACGCCGCGAACAGCTCGATGTGTACCGCCAGATCCTCAGCCCGGACCCGGCGCCCTCACCAACGCGCGGGCGCAGCATCGCGCGGGGCGCCCTGGGCCTGGCCGCCCTTCTCGGCATCGCGCGGCTGGCGTGGCGAAAAGACGACGACGGATCATGAGCCGGACCGGGATTCGGGCTCTCGCGCCGATAGCGCTGGCGATCGCGCTGTTGACGCCGCTGACCGTCGCTCAGACGCGAATCACGCCCCCCAAGAACAAGTACACGCCAGAACAGGACGTCCAGCTCGGGCGGGAGGCGGCCGCTGAAGCCAGGCGCGAGTACCCCGTCATCAACGATCCGGGGCTCGACTCCTACCTCGATTCGCTCGGTCAGCGGCTCGTCGCCGCGTCGCCGGCCGAACTGAACAATCCGGTCTTCGAGTACTCGTTCACACCGGTGAATCTGAAGGAGATCAATGCGTTCGCGTTGCCGGGCGGGGCGATGTTCGTCAACCGCGGCATGTTCGAAGCTGCCCAGAAAGAGGGCGAGGTCGTCGGCGTGATGGCGCACGAGCTGAGCCACGTCCTCCTGCGGCACGGAACGGCAAACGCGACCAAGGCGCAGGGGTTTCAGTTCGGTCAGCTGGCTGGCGCGATCGCGGGCGCCGTGGTGGGCGGGGGCTGGGGAGACATGATCGCACAAGGCAGCCAGCTCGGACTCGGCACCTGGCTGCTGAAGTACAGCCGCGAGTACGAGAAACAGGCCGACCTGCTCGGGTCCCAGATCATGGCGCGCGCCGGGTACGATCCGCTCGACCTCGCCAGGATGTTCGAAACGATCCAGCAGCAATCGCAGGGCGGCGGGCCGCAGTGGCTGAGCAGCCACCCGGATCCGGGGAACCGTTCCGCGTATATCGCAAAGGAGGCCGCGATGCTTCGCGTCGCGCACCGTGACTCGCAGCCTCCGGAATTCCAGCGCGCCCAGGCGGCATTCGCCCGCCTGCCGGCGGCAACCTCGATGGCGGATCTGGCGCGCAGCGGACGCGGCAACACGGGCGGCGGCGACCCGTCCGGCGCGCCGGTCGGGCGGATCGGCGATCCGGTCCCGCCGCCGTCGCCCGACTTCAGGACGATCCAGGGCGGGCGCCTGTTCGACGCGGACGTGCCGGCGAACTGGCAGGCCGTGTCATCGAACAATGCGGTGAAGTACGTGCCGCGGAACGGCTATGGCGCAGTGGAGGGCGGGCAGACGATCTTCACGCACGGCGTCGAGTTCGGCGTGGCGCCCGCAGCATCGCGTCAACTGATCGAGGCCACGCGCACGCTGCTGAACGCGTTCGCCCGCGGCAATCCCGACCTGCGCCAGCGCGGAGAGACCCGCGATCTGCGGCTCTCAGAACGCTCGGCGCTCGGCGTCTCCCTCGTCAATCGATCACAGCTCGGGGGATCCGAATACATCGACGTCTACACGACGTTTCTCGCAGACGGCCGTCTGTTCTATTTCGCCACCATCGTGCCCGAGCGCGACGCCGCGCAGTACAGCCCGGTCTTCGAACGCATCGGACGCTCGATCAGGCTCCGCGATGTACGCTAGGCAGGTCCATCGGACGTCTGATCCCGAGCTTGAGCATCCGGCTGCGCAGCGTGCTCGGGTGCAGACCCAACGCTGACGCCGCACCTTCCGGCCCTTCGATCCGCCACGACGTCGTCCCGAGGATACGCTCGATGTGCGAACGCTCCACGTCGGTGAGCCGTGTGGGCGGGGCCTGCGGCTGGACCTCGGTACCCATGGAGACCAGCGCCTCCATCAGGTGCAGCACGCCGTCGGAACAGGTGATGATCCCGCGTTCGATGACGTGCTCCAGCTCGCGGATGTTGCCCGGCCAGTCGGTACGCCTCCAGCTGATTCAGGACGGTCGTGGGGATCGTGTGGATGGGCTTGCCGTACCGGCGCGACAGCGTATCGACGAAATGCGTCGTCAGCAGCGGCACGTCACCCGCGCGATTGCGCAGCGGCGGCGACGAGATCGGAAACACGTTGAGCCGATAGAACAGGTCCTGCCGGAATCGTCCGGCGCGGACCTCTTCGTGAATATCCCGGTTGGTCGCGGCGATCACGCGGACGTCGACATGAATCGTGCGGGGGGATCCGAGACGCTCCATCGTGCCTTCCTGAAGGACCCGCAGGAGCTTGGCCTGGAGATCCAGCGGCAGCTCCCCCACCTCGTCCAGGAAGATCGTCCCGCCGTGCGCCAGCTCGAAGCGTCCCGGCTGCGCGGAGGTCGCGTCCGTGAATGCCCCTCGCTCGCGGCCGAACAACTCGCTTTCGATGAGCGCGGCCGGCAGCGCGGCACAATTGACTTCGACGAATCGCCCCCGCCGGCGCGAGCTGTGCTCGTGGATCGCGCGTGCGACGACGCCCTTGCCCGTTCCCGTTTCGCCGAGGAGCATCACCGTCGCGTCCGTCGGCGCCACTTGCTCGACCTTCTGCCACATCAGTCTGAAGGCCTCGCTGGCGCCGACCAGCGTGTCCGTCGTGCGCACCGGTCGCAGCAGCGCCGGCGGGAGGGGGTTCGACATTTGGACCACGGCACTCGTCAACATGACCGATCTCCTGATTTCCTTAGCGACTGTCTGGTTCCACTGGCGTGTGGCTTCCAGGTTTCTGCGGGAGCGGTCCGATCTGCCGCTCGCCGCGCGCGGCCGCGCGCACGGCAGGCAGCAGCTCCTCGCCCGCGGTATTCTTGAGGACGTAGCCAGACGCGCCGGCGGCCATTCCCCGCGCGACAACGGCGGGATCGTCGTACACCGTCACGAACACGATTCGGGTCCCCGGATGCCGGCGAAGGATCTCGTGCGCCGCTTCGATGCCGTCGAGACCGGGCATCCCGATGTCGGTCACGATGACGTCCGGCGACAGCGCCTCGGCCGCATCCACCAGCGCCTGGCCGTCCTGGACTGATCCGACCACCTCGCACTCTCCCTGGAGCAGTTCCCGCAGAAGCGCCGCATTGTCCGCGTGATCGTCAGCCAGCAGCACTCGCGTTCTTCCCATGATTCGTTCGGCCCCGCTTTCTCTCCTGCGCATCCTAGCCGGGGAGACAAGAGCAGCATCAGAGCAAAAGTACGGGAAGAGGGGGGTAAAAGTACGAGGATCGACCGGAAAATGACCGAAGGGACCTTTCTGGGCCTGTCTATTCGCTCACCAGGCCGCGCTGAATGGCGTAGCGAACCAGCTCAGCCGTGGATTGGACGCCGAGCGTCGCCATCATCTCGTATTTGTGGGCTTCGACCGTGCGAGTCGACAGGTTCAGCTCCGAGGCGATCTCTTTCGCGCGACGCCCCGCGACGATGAGCCGGAGGACGTCGAGCTGACGGGGAGTCAGCGTCTTTGCCGGCGGTGAAGCCGCCGACATGCCGACGATCACGTCCTTCGTCACCGCGGGCGTCAGATACATCCGGCCGTGCAGCACCTCGTCGATCGCGTTCAGCAGCTCGTCGCCCGCGGATTGCTTCAGGAGAAAGCCGGAGGCGCCGGCGCGCACCGCCTCCGTCGCGAGCTCGGTCTCCACGTGCATCGTCAGGAAGATGACCTTGACGTCGAGGTGCTCGGCCCTGAGCAGACGCAGCGCGTCCAGCCCGCTCAGTACCGGCATCGAGATGTCGGTCACAATCACGTCGGGTCGAAGACGCTTCGCCGCTTCGACGAGCTGCCGGCCGTCGCGGACGGCGCCGACGAGCTCGTAGGAGTCCTTCAGCAGGCTGATCAGTCCATCGGAGACGATCGCGTGGTCGTCGGCGAGCAGGATCTTCGGCCGTCGCATCTGGTCTTGAACTCTCAGGTCAGGGGCTACGCGCCCAGCGGCGTCGACACTCGTACGGTCGTGCCGCGCGGCCCGCTGTCGATGTTCACGGTCCCACGCAACAGTCTGGCGCGCTCTTTGATACTCCTCAGCCCCAGCCCCCCGAGTGCCCGGTCCGGATCGAAGCCATGGCCGTCGTCGCTGATCGTCAGCACGATCTCGCCGTCGCCGGGACGGAGCGCGACCTGCGCACGCTGCGCGCCGGCGTGCCGCGCGACGTTCCGAAGCGCTTCCTGCGTGGCTCGAAACAAGCACAGTGCCACGTCGGGTTGAACGGTCTTGGGCGTATCCCCCGGCGTGAACGCGACTTCAATCCCATGCTGACGGCCGAATTCCGAGCAGTGGGACTCGATTGCCGCCACGAGCCCCACGTGCTGGAGGACGCCCGGGTGCAGCTCGTGGGAGAGCCGCCGGACGTTGTCCGCCAATGCGTTGGTACGCTGCATCACCGCGGCGAATCCCTCCTCGAGTGCCGAGGCGTCGGACTCGCGCAGACGACGCTTCAGGTTGCTCAGGGCGATTGACAGCCCCGCGAGCTGCTGGTTGATGTCGTCGTGCAATTCGCGGGCGATGCGCGTCCGCTCGGCCTCCTGCGCGGCAATCAGCCGGCCGGCGAGATCCTGGATTCGCTCGTAGCTGACTCGCAGCGCCGCTTCCTTCTCGGCGCGCTCCTCTTCGGCTTGCTTCCGCTCCAGTACCAGATCGAGTTGCGTGGCAATGGTGGCGATCACTTTGATGAGCCGCTCGTCTTCGTCTCGCGTCTCACGGAGGAAGAACTCGATGAGCGCGACGACCCGCGTGCCGGCGACGATCGGGATGCATAGCGCCGCCTTGAGCCCGACCGCGCGGGCCGCCTCCGCTCGCGGGAAATTGCCGTCCTCGGTGACATCGCGCACCCAGGCCGGCGCTTTCGACTGCCACACGCGCCCGGGAAGCCCGATGCCCGGCAGGAACGTCGTCTGCTCGGAGGACCGCCGAAATCCGTACAGACCGCCTACACGTGCGAACCACGCATCGCCGCAATCGAGATGCGAACCGTCGGAGCTCGGGATCCACGTCTGCCCGAGTGCCCACCCGGTTCGTTCGCAAACCCGGCGGAGGATGACGTTGAGCGAGGCCGTCAGGTCATCGGCGGATGTGATGTCGCGGGTGATGCCGTGCAGCAGGGTGATTTCTTCCTCGACGCGGAGGCGTTCGGCGATCTCCTCCCGGAGGGACAGGTTCGCGCGAAAGAGCTCGTTCGTCCGCGAGGCGACGCGCTGCTCCAGTGTGTCCTGACTCTCACGGAGCGCGTCTTGCGCGCGCTTCTGCTCCTCGATCTCCGTGCTCGTCCCGAACAACCTGACGATCTGTCCATTCCCGTCGCGCACGGGAAGCGCGCGAGCCAGATGCCAGCGGTACTCGCCGTCGGATTGGCGGAGTCGGTACTCGACCTCGAACACTTTGCCGGTGCTGACCGCCTCGGCCCACCGGCTCACCTTGAGCTCGATGTCTTCCGGATGCACTACGCGCTGCCATCCCAGCCCCTCGAGCTCGTCAAGGGTCAGGCCTGTGTAGTCGAAGCAGCTCTGGTTGTAATAAACGATGTGGCCGTCGGGCTTCGCAATCCACACGAGGTGCGGAAGCGCATCCACCATCCGGCGGAAGTCCTGTTCGGCGGCCATCGGCTGGCCGTCGCAGCCGGGTTCAAGGGAACCGCCAGAGCCTTCCGTCACTGCTGCCTCCAACGCGCCCATGGTACCCCACCGCGGTTGGGCAGTCATAGGCGGTGCGGGACTGGAAGAATCTGCTGTTCCGAGCGGTCGATCGGGTGGCTCGTTCTGCGTACGTTTGCACCTGTCTGCAAGAAATACGGCCGGAATCGCGCGGGCAGCGGACTTGCGTTCTCAACCGTCATGACGCTGCACTTCGTCGATGTGGCCGAGGATCCGCGCCGGATTCCCGGGATCTTCAACTACTGCGATCAATGGTGTGCCTACTGTCCGCTGACCGCCAGGTGCCTGGCGTTCGCGTGCATCGCCCATCGGCGCGAGCGCGAACCCGGCGACATCTATCAGGCGGTCGCGGGCCGGTTGCACGACGCCGTTCAGTCCGCCCGTGATCAGGTCGCGACGGACGGCGGTGACACGCGCGAGCTCGACTCGCTGCTGCGGCTCACAGACGCGTTGACGATCGGCGCGCCGGTCCTTCGCGACCCGATCGAGCAGATGGGCCGTCAGTACTTCCTCACCGCGGCCCACTATCTGACATCCCGAGCAGATCTGCCGGAGCTGACGAGCCGACGGGAGTCAGGCGTACCGACGCCGCTCGACGTCCTCGCCTGGTATCACAAGCTCGTGCCGGTGAAGATCTACAGAGCGCTCGTGGCCGCCGCTCAGTGCGCCCGCGACGACGACGAACGGCTGGACGACGCGAATGTCTCGGTGAAGATCGCGCTCCTGGCCATCGATCGGTCGATCCTCGCGCTGGGCGAGCTCGCGGAAGAAGACGCCGACGCGCGAATCGATCACCTGCGTCTCCAGCTGAGACGCCTGGCCAGGGAGCTGGACGGCCGGTTTCCCTCCGCACGAGGTCTCGTACGCCCGCATTTCGATGCCCCCGCCGATTAGTGGCATACTGACGTTTTCACCAGGAGCCATAAGGAGGGGCAGGCCATGCCGCGCACCGTGCGCTGCGGACTGATTCAGACCCGGAACGTCCTGGGACCCGATCGGGACCTCGCCGCCATCAAGAAGGCGATGATCGATCGACACCAGACGCTCATCGGGGAAGCGGGCCGCAAGAAGGTCAGGATCCTCTGCCTCCAGGAGCTCTTCTACGGCCCGTACTTCTGCGCCGAGCAGGAGACGCGCTGGTATCACCTCACCGAGCGTGTGCCGGATGGACCGACGATCACGCTGATCCGGAAGCTCGCCAAGAAGCACCAGATGGTCATCGTCGCGCCGATTTACGAAGAGGAGCAGCCGGGCGTGTACTACAACACGGCGGCGGTCGTCGACGCGGACGGCAAGTATCTGGGCAAGTACCGGAAGACGCACATCCCGCACTGCAAACCGGGCTTCTGGGAGAAGTTCTATTTCCGGCCGGGCAACCTCGGGTATCCCGTGTTCGAGACGGCGTACGCGAAGGTCGGCGTTTACATCTGTTACGACCGTCACTTTCCTGAAGGCGCGCGCGCGCTGGGCCTCAATGGCGCCGAAATCGTCTTCAACCCCTCCGCAACGGTGGCTGGCCTCTCCGAGTATCTCTGGAAGCTCGAGCAGCCGGCACACGCCGTTGCCAACGGGTACTTCATCGGCGCGGTCAACCGCGTCGGGCACGAAGCGCCCTGGAACATCGGCGAGTTCTACGGCTCGAGCTACTTCTGCGACCCCCGCGGACGCATCCTCGCCGAGGGTCCGCGTGACAAGGATGCGGTGGTGGTCGCGGACCTGAATCTCGATCTGATCGAAGAGGTTCGATCGGTGTGGCAATTCTTCCGCGATCGCCGCCCGGATGCGTACGGGGCGCTTGTTTCACCGTAAGGCCATGGGGCGACGCCCCGGCCGTTGAGGCAACTGCATGGGACCTGACCTCTCCGTCACGTTTACCGGCATTCGCTTCGAGAATCCGTTCCTGCTCGCGTCGGCGCCGCCGACCGAATCCGAGAACAATATCCTCAATGCCTTCGAGGCCGGATGGGGCGGGGTCGTCACGAAGACGATCGGGATGCATCCCGTCGCCAACGTGGCCGGACCCAAGACGAAGTTCCTCCGCTACTATCCCGAATCCAGCGTCCTGTCCATGAACAAGGGCCGGAGCGGCATCCTGCACTCCTCCTGGAACTGGGAGCTCATCTCCGACAAACCACTGGACTGGTGGCTGCCGCGGCTCGAGCGGATCAAGAAAGCGTTCCCGAATCGAGTCCTCATCGCGTCGATCATGGCCGGCTCCGGCAACGACAGGGAACTCGAGCGGTGGCGTCTCCTCGCGACGGCCTGTCAGGACGCCGGTGCCGACGGCCTCGAGCTCAATCTGTCGTGCCCGCACATGGATCGGCCCGACATGGGGTCGAACATCGGGAAGGATCAGGCGCTGTGCTCGTTCGTCACGCAGGTCGTGAAGGACGTCGCGCGCGTGCCGGTCTGGGCCAAGCTCACCCCGGCCACGGGCAACATCGTCGTCGAGGCGGGCGCGGTGTTCCGCGGCGGGGGCGATGCGGTCAGCTCGTCGAACACGTTTCCGTCGATCCCGCTCATCGATCCGCAGACGATGGAATTCGAGATGAACGTCGACGGGCGCGTCTCGAGCGGTGGTCTCGGCGGGCCGGCGATCCTGCCGCAGGCGCTGGCCCTGATGTCGCAGATGACGCGCGCGTTCCCGGATGCGGCGTTCTCGGGCATCGGAGGCATCGCGGATTTTGGACACGCCCTCAACTATTTTCTCCTCGGCTGCGGCACGGTCCAGGTCTGCACGGCGGCGATGCTCGACCGCGCGGTGGGTCCCAACGTGATTCGGGCACTGCTCGATGGTTTTCGCCGCTTTCTCGAGCAGCATGCCGATCGCGGCTGGAAGACGCTGGATGATTTTCGGGGACTGATGCGCGACCGCATCGTGGCACACTCGCAGATCCGGCGGCCGGAGGCGGCGGACTATCGCGGCGGCTACGAGCAGGAAGGCTACGCCGAGCCCGACGTGCTGAAGAAGCCATGACCACGACACTCGTCAGGAACGGCACGATCGTCACGGCGTCGGACCGCTACGAAGCCGACCTTTACATCGACAAGGGCGCCATCACGCTCATCGGACGCGGGCTCACGCTGCCCGCGGACACCGTCGTCGACGGTTCGGGAATGTTCGTGATGCCAGGCGGCATCGACGTGCATACGCACCTCGACATGCCCTTCGGCGGCACGAAGTCCGCCGACGACTTCGAGACCGGCACCGTCGCCGCCGCCCACGGCGGGACGACCACGCTGATCGACTTCGCCATTCAGGATTTCGGTGCGGGTCTGTATCCGGCGTTCGAAGGATGGATGGCTCGAGCCGAGGGAAAAGCCGTCATCGATTACGCCTTTCACGTGATCGTCCGGGAGCTGACCGACCAGGTCTCGATCGACATGGATCGCATGGTCCGGCGTGACGGCGTGACGTCGTTCAAGCTCTTCATGGCGTATCCCGGCGTCTTCATGGTGGACGACGCGACCATCTTCAAGGCGCTGCTGAAGACCCGCGAGAACGGCGGCCTGATCTGCATGCACGCCGAGAACGGCGGCGTGATCGATACGCTGGTCAAGGAGGCGCTGCGGAAGGGGCAGCGCGCGCCGAAATACCACGCGCTGACGCGGCCGACGAGGGCGGAGGGCGAAGCGACAGGCCGCGCAATCGCGCTCGCGGAGATGGCCGGCGTGCCGATCTACATCGTCCACCTGTCGTGCGCCGACGCGCTCGAGAAGGTCAAGCAGGCGCGCGACATGGGGCTTCCCGCCTACGCGGAAACGTGCCCGCAGTATCTGTTCCTGTCGTACGACGACTACGAGCGCGAGGGGTTCGAGGGCGCCAAGTTCGTGATGTCGCCGCCCCTGCGCGAGAAGTGGCACCAGGATGTGCTCTGGAAGGGCATCCTCAGGAACGACCTGCAGGTCGTGTCAACCGATCACTGCCCCTTCTGTATGAACGAGCCGCCGCAGAAACAGCTGGGCAGCGATGACTTCTCGAAGATCCCCAACGGCGCGCCAGGCATCGAGACGCGGCTGATGCTCCTCTGGGATGGCGGTGTCCGCACGGGCGGATCGACATGCATCGCTTCGTGGAAATCGTGTCGGCCAACCCGGCCCGCATGTTCGGGTTGTGGCCGCGCAAGGGCACGATTGCCGTGGGCTCCGACGGGGACCTCGTGCTCTGGGATCCCAAGCGGACGGTGACGCTATCGGCCAAGACGCATCACATGCGCGTCGACTACAACCCCTACGAGGGGCGACTCGTCCAGGGCGCTCCCTCGATGGTGATCTCCCGCGGTGAGGTCATCGTGGACGATGGCAAGTTTACCGGCGCGCGCGGCCGCGGACAGTTCGTGAAACGCCAGCCCGGTCCGCCGCTGGTTTCGTAGTTCCGCCGACTTCAGACGCGGGGCAACTTTATGGCCACCTCGACACAGACCCGGATCGGAACCATCACGCATTGGATCGGAGGCAAGCCCTGGGACGGTCCCGTCGATCGGTGGGGCGACGTCTACAATCCTGCGCGCGGTGAGCCGAGCGGCCGCGTGGCATTCGCGGACGCTAAGACCGTCGACGCGGCTGTCGACGCCGCCACGCGCGCGGCGCGGACGTGGGGGCGCATGTCTCTCGCCGCACGCACGCGCATCATGTTTGCGTTCCGCGATCTCGTCGAGCGCCGCAAGCGCGATATCGCGGAGATCCTGACGCGCGAGCACGGCAAGGTCCTCTCGGACGCGATGGGCGAAGTCAACCGCGGGCTCGAGGTCATCGAGTTCGCGTGCGGCATGCCGCACCTCGTCAAGGGAGAGTTCTCGGAGAACGTCTCGACCGATGTCGACACCTATTCGATCCGCCAGCCGCTGGGGGTCGCCGCCGGCATCACGCCGTTCAACTTCCCGGCGATGGTCCCGATGTGGATGTTTCCGCTGGCGATCGCCTGCGGCAACGCGTTCATCCTGAAGCCATCGGAGAAAGATCCCTCCGCGTCCAATTTCTGCGCCGAGCTGTTCGCTGAAGCGGGCCTGCCCGCCGGCGTCCTGAACGTCGTGCATGGCGACAAGGTCGCGGTCGACGCGATCCTCACGCATCCCGGCATTCACGCGGTGAGCTTCGTCGGCTCGACGCCGATTGCGCGCTACATCTACGAGACCGCGACGCGAGCGGGCAAGCGCGTTCAGGCGCTCGGCGGCGCCAAGAATCACATGGTCGTGTTGCCCGACGCCGATCTCGACCTCGCGGCCGACTCGGCGGTCAACGCGGGCTATGGATCCACGGGGCAACGCTGCATGGCAATTTCCGTACTCGTGACGGTTGGAGATGTCGCCGACCGGCTGCTGCCGCGGATTCGCGAACGGCTGCGCCGGTTGAAGGTGGCGCCCGGCCTCGAGACCGACGCCGAAATGGGGCCGCTCGTCACCAAAGATCATTTCGCCCGCGTGGTGTCCTATCTGGATCAGGGTCAGCAGGCCGGCGCGGAACTGCTCGAGGATGGCCGCCGGACGTCGATCCCCGGACACGAGCGCGGCTACTTCCTCGGCCCGTGCCTGTTCGATCGCGTCACGCCGGACATGACGATCTACAAGGACGAGATCTTCGGCCCGGTGCTGAGCGTCGTCCGGGTCGCCGACCTATGACGACGCGCTGCAGTTGGTGAATGCGAGCAACTTCGCCAACGGCGTCGCGATCTTCACGAACGACGGCGGCGCCGCGCGCCGTTTTCAACACGAAGTGCAGGTCGGCATGGTCGGCGTCAACGTGCCGATTCCGGTGCCGATGGCGTACTACTCCTTCGGCGGGTGGAAAAGCTCGCTCTTCGGCGACGCGCACATGTACGGCCGGGAAGGGGTCCATTTCTATACGCGGGGGAAGGTCGTCACCTCCCGCTGGCCCGATCCGCGTCACCGCGGCGTGAACCTGGGCTTCCCGCAAATGTCGTGACCGTCACGTCCCTTTCTCCGATCGGGAGGGCAGTCGTGGTGAAGGGCTTCAGGCTGACGTTCGTCCTGGTGTGTCTCCTGGGTCTGCCGCCGCAAGTCCACGGGCGGCAGCAGACCGGCCAGGGCACTCCTCCGCCGTGGACGCTGACCGAGGCGCAGATTCGGGAGATGGTGGGGCGCGTGCGCGCCGGGCGCGATCTGACGCCCGCCTCGTGGCCCGACGGCGCGCGCGTCGCGGTGGGGCTGTCGTTCGATCTCGACAACGAGACAGGCACGCTGCGGGACGGATCGAGCAGTCCGGCGCTGATGTCCGCAGGGCGAGTACGGATCGCGCGCGGGGCTGCCGCGCGTGCTCGCGCTGCTGGACAAGCACGGCATCGCCGCGTCGTTCTTCGTTCCGGCCGTGAGCGCGATGCTGCACCAGGATTCGATGAAGGCCATCGTGACGCCGGGCCGTCACGAGGTCGGGCTCCACGGATGGATTCACGAGCGCAACTCGCAGCTCGACGGCGCCACGGAGCGCGAGCTCCTGACCCGCGCGTCGAAAGCGCTCGAGGCGGCCACCGGCAAACGCCCGGTCGGCATGCGCACCCCGTCGTGGGACTACAGCCCGACGACGATTCAGATTGCGAAGGAGCTCGGGCTCCTCTACGACAGCAGCCTGATGGCTGACGACCGGCCCTACGAGGTGCTCGCCGCGGGTCAAGCCCACCGGCATCGTCGAGCTGCCGGTCGAGTGGATTCTCGATGACTTTCCCTACTTCTGGATGGACCGCACGTCGACCGTGCGTCCGACGATGACGCCGGATGAGGTGTTCTCGATCTGGAAGGCCGAGTTCGACGTCGCCTACGAGGAGCGCGGGATGTTCATCCTGACGATGCACCCGCACGTCATCGGCCACCGCGCGCGCATGGCGATGCTCGACCGTCTCGTGACCTACATGAAATCGAAGCCTGGCGTCTGGTTCGCGACCCACGAGCAGATCGCCCGCCACGTGAAGAACCAGAAGTAGCGTCCGGCTTCAGCGGCCGGCTTCAGCCGGACCCTTCGTCTAGTTTCAGCCGGACCCTTCCACGCTGGAGGCGTTCATGAAAGATTTCGCGATTCGCCTTTCACACCGCCCCGGGGAGCTCGCGCAGGTCGCGGCCATGCTCGCGCGCTATGGCGTCAACCTCAAGTCGCTCGCGGGGCTCGCGACGACTGACGGCCGGGCCACGATCCACATCCTGCCCGACGATCCCGAGCCGGCGCGCGCCGCGCTCACCAAGCATCAGATTCCGTTCACCGAAAACACGGTCGTCACGGTGCTGCTCGAAAACAGGGCTGGAGAGCTCGCGCGCATCAGCAAGAAGCTCGGCGACGCGCGCGTGAATCTCCAGGCCATGTACGTCGTCGGGCTCGTGGACAACCTCGTGGAGCTTGCGATCGTCACCGACGACGCGGAAAAGGCGCAGCAGGCGCTGGACTGATCCGAGGCGCCTCTCGCGCCGGCTGCCGGATTGCGCGTGCGCGATCGAGGTGGCCCAGGCACCAGCGGCCGAACGTCAGGCTTTCACGCGGGCACGGGGATTCCTCCGAGATCTGCACAGATTCCCTGTCGTGCTCCTGAAGGATCCGCTGGTACTCGACGATTCGCACGACGTCCGAAGAGGCGACGGTCACGCGCTCCCTGGTCAGGAAATCCAGCTCATAGGCAGTCCAGTACGGCGCCCAGGCGTATTTCACGCCTTCGGCTTCGAGCAGGTTCGCGAGATCGCGGTACGGACGGGCAAGGGGATGGCGGATACACGCGGACAAGTACCGCGTGTGATCGGTAACCGTGAACAGCGCCCAGATTGCAATCAGGCTCAGGATGACGCGCCGCCAACGGACGCCGGGATCGACCGACAGCGCCAGCGTGAACACGCCGATCGGCAGAAACATCGTCAGCAGCGTGTAGCGCGCGAGCGGCCAGCCGCGAACGGCGCATCCGAGTACCGCATACACGAGCGCGGCCTGGATGGCGACCAGCACCAGATAGCACGGCAGCATCCAGCGATCGCTGCGGACCACCTGCTCTCTTTTCTGAACGACGACAACAACGCCCGCAGCGAGAGCGGAAACGAACAGCACGGCCATCCGGACGCCGCCCGTGACAATCGTGTGGTGGCCGAACACATGCGGCCTGGCCGTCCAGCCGAAGATGAAGCCAAGGTTCTCGGTCACCAGCCAGTGCAGGTTCGCTCCGAGCTCGGACGGATTCCAGCAGAGGAACGACCCCAGCGTCGCGAGCTGGCTCTGACTTCCGGCGATGCCGCCGGCCGTTCCGGGACCGGAGAGGTCCGCGTGAAGCTTCAGTGCGCCGATCACGCTCCAGACTACGTTCATAGCGCCGAAGGCGACGAGATAGTCGCGGATGCGGCTGGGTCTGAAGGCGCGCCGGGAGACCACCTCGACGAGGAAGAGCGCGACGATCGCGTAAACGGTGAACTCGCGGTGTTCGATCGCGAACCCGGCCACCAGGCCGGCAGCGATCGGCCGATCGCGCAGCAGCCAGATCAGCAGGACGTATAGAAAGGGCTCGATATTGCCGCCCTGCGCTTCGACCAGCATGCTCGAGACCGTCAGCGGAGGAGCGACGAAGAACAGCGCGATCGCGAGGGCGTGCGACGGCGGCAGGCCCTCGCGCCGAACGAGGATCCACACGAGCAGCCAGGCCACGATCAGGTTCACGGCCAGCAGAGGCAGCTTGAGCGCGGTCACGGATGGCGCTGTCACCAAGAACAGCGGCGCCGCGAGCCAGGACTCCACGCCGAGCATGTAGTGCTGGCCGTAGAAATACAGGGGAAACGCGCGGGCCTCGGCCAGGTGCTTGGCCATGAGCCCGGTGATGGCCTGATCGGAATCGAAGTGCGCGGCTTCGACGAACACCCAGACGGTCGATCGGAACACGACCAGCGCCAGGGCGATGGCGACGGCCTCGCGGAATCCCGGCCGCCACGTGCCGGACCGGGTCATCGACGCGACAGGAGTCGGCCGCATCGTGTCAGGACATGATGGCACGGTCTTCGGGCGGGCGGGAGGCGGAAAAAGAAAAAGCCCGATGCGTTAATGCCGGATGGACGCCGCGTTACAATCGTGGATGTTTCGCTCGTTTCTCAGCCTCGAGCGATCAGCGGAACCCAGGCGAGGGAACGCCGAAACTGCCCTCGGCCGAAGGCAATCCGGAGGTCACGAACGTGAAGCGACACACGATGGCCGTCGTCGCCCTGCTGCTGATGGGCAGCGGTGCGGCACACATGCAGGCCCCACCAATGACCGGGCAGCAGACCAAGTCACTCAATCTGAGCGCCTACGTCGAACTGTTGCGGAGCGACGTCCGCGCTGAGAAGGTCGCGATCATCACCGAGGTCATGGGCTTTACCGAGAGCGAGGATGCGGCGTTCTGGCCGATCTATCGCGAGTACGACCTCGAGATGGCAACGCTCGGCGACGAACGGGTCGCGATGATCTCGGAGTACGTCAGCAACTATTCGAAGATGACCGACGCGATCGCCGAGAAGATTGCCGCCAAGGCCATCGACATCGACGCCCGACGACACGCGGTCAGGGCGAAGTACTACGAGCGCGTCCAGAAGGCGCTCTCGCCGAAAACCGCGCTGCGGTTCCTGCAGGTCGAGCACCAGCTGCTCCTGCTGATCGATCTGCAGATTGCCTCCTCGCTTCCCGTCGTTCAGTGATGAGACCAGCCATGAATACTCAGACGACCAGGTGGATCACGTCGATGCTCGTGCTCGTCGCGGGCGTATCGCTTTCGGCGGACCGTGTCCGCTTGACATCCGGCAAGGTGATCGAAGGGATGTTCATCGGCGGCGACAGCAAGAGCGTCCGTTTGCTGCTCGAGAACGGGCAGGTCTCGGAGATCCCGCTCGGGGAAGCTGTCGCAGTCGAGTTCACGCCGCGGAAGCCTGCGCCGCCACCACCGGCACCGACTCCAGCAGCGACTCCCGCGCCATCACCGGCACCCAAGCCCGTCACCGTTCCAGCCGGCACGACGCTCAACGTCCGGCTCACGCAATCGATCGATGTCGACGCCTCGCAGGCGGGCATGACGTTCAAGGGCCTGATCGACGACCCCGTGATGATTGACGGCTCGATCGTCATTCCGCGCGGTGCCTCCGCCGCGCTTCAGGCGGTGCACGTGCAGCAGTCCGGAAAGATGAAGGGGAGCGACAAGATTACGCTGAAGGTCAACTCCATCGGATTTGGGGGCCGGGTGTACGAAGTCACGACGTCACAGGTCGAAACCAAGGGCAAGGGAGAGGGCAAGCGAACCGGCCCGCAAGGTCGGCGGAGGCGCTGGTCTCGGTGCCATCGTCGGAGGCATCGCCGGAGGTGGCGAAGGCGCGGCGATTGGAGCGGCGGTCGGGGGGATCACCGGCGCGGCGGTGGCCAGCAGCGGTGAGGAGCACCTGAAGCTTCCGGCCGAGACCCGACTCCAGTTTCAGTTGGGCGCGGCCGTGAATATTCGGCGGTGAGTCAGCTTAGAAGAAGAAGAACGCAACCGCCAGCATTCCGTAGACTACCAGAAGATACGCGCCCTCCAGCCAGTTCGACTCGGCGTCGACGACAATGGAGGACGCGATCCACACCGCAACGGCCACCGCGGCGACTTCGAACATCGTGAACGCGAGGTCCATCGGTTGGCCGACGATGAGGCCGAGGAAGACCAGGAGAGGAGCCACGAGCAGCGCCACCTGCACCGACGATCCGAGCGCGATGTTCATCGCGAGATCCATGCGGTTGCGATGAGCCATGAGCACGGCCGAACTGTGCTCCGCGGCATTGCCGATGATCGGTACCAGGATGATGCCGACGAAGAATTTCGAGAGACCCATCGCGGCCGTGGCCTCTTCAGTCGCGCCCACGAGCAATTCCGACATCACGCCAATCACCGCCGCGGATCCGACCAGGACCACCAGCGTCTTCGACATCGACCATGTGGCGCCGTCGCCATGGCCGTCCGATGACTCGGCGAACATCGCGCGGTGCGTCCACATCGAATAGACCAGAGAGAGCGCGTAGCCCGTGATGAGGAGTACCGACGCGTACTCCGACATGCGGACCGTGGCGACTCGCTTGGGATCCGGGTGTACGGCGTGGAACAGCGCGGGGATGAGCAGGCCGGCAGCGGCAATGACGAGCAGCGGCACGTTGACGGTCGCCAGCTGGCGATTGAAGCGTTGCGTTTTGTACCGCAGGCCCCCCGCGAGCTGGGCGGCGCCCAGCACGAGCAGCAGGTTGCCGATGACCGAGCCGGTGATGGAGGCTTTCACGAGGTCGACGAGACCCGCGCGCAGCGCAAGACCGGCGATGATCAGCTCGGCCAGGTTGCCGAGCGTGGCATTCAACAGGCCGCCAATCGTGGGACCGGTCCGGGCGGCAAGCTGCTCGGTTGCCTCCCCGAGCAGCGCGGAGAGCGGGATGATGGCGAGCGCGCTCAGCGCGAACACGAGGAGCGGCGGACCGTGCAGCAGGTGTGCGGCGACGGCCACGGGCACCGCGATCAGCAGCCATTTCAGTATCGCGATGGCCCACCTCCGACGGAAAAGCAAAAGCCCGACGTTCTGTGTTCAGAACGTCGGGCTCTGTGAGAATACTCCCGGCAGTGACCTACTCTCCCACGCAGTTACCCGCGCAGTACCATCGGCGGTAGAGAGCTTAACTTCCGTGTTCGGAATGGGAACGGGTGTGACCCCTCTCCTATGACCACCGGGAAACGTGAATTGGTTGCCTGGGGTTCGACAACCCGACGCGCCTGATACCTGCGCGGGAGTCGTCGATCATCCCAGACTATGTCAAAGAACGCGTCGCCGGGATCCGGCGCTCGGCGCTCGGGATTCGCGAGCGACAACTGAGTATCCTGCAAACGGTAGTTAGTCCCGACCACCCATCCATTGTGCAAATAGATTATGGTCAAGCCTCACGGCTGATTAGTATCGGTTAGCTCCACGCATTGCTGCGCTTCCACACCCGACCTATCACCTGGTCATCTTCCAGGAGCCTTTAGAGGCCTTGCGGCCTGGGAGATCTCATCTTGTGGAGGGTTTCACGCTTAGATGCATTCAGCGTTTCTCCCTTCCGCACGTAGCTACCGAGCGCTGCCACTGGCGTGACAACTCGTACACTAGAGGTGCGTCCATCCCGGTCCTCTCGTACTAAGGACAGCCCCACTCAAATCTCCTGCGCCCATGACAGATAGGGACCGAACTGTCTCGCGACGTTCTAAACCCAGCTCACGTACCGCTTTAACCGGCGAACAGCCGGACCCTTGGAACCTGCTACAGCTCCAGGATGCGATGAGCCGACATCGAGGTGCCAAACCTGAGCGTCGATGTGAACTCTTGGCTCAGATCAGCCTGTTATCCCCGGCGTACCTTTTATCCGTTGAGCGATGGCCCTTCCACGCGGAACCACCGGATCACTAAGGCCTGGTTTCCCACCTGCTCCACTTGTAGGTGTCGCAGTCAAGCTCGCTTCTGCCTTTGCACTCTACGGCTGATTTCCAAACAGCCTGAGCGAACCTTCGCGCGCCTCCGTTACAATTTAGGAGGCGACCGCCCCAGTCAAACTACCCACCTAGCAGTGTCCCTGCTCTGGATGACAGAGCGAGGTTAGAACGCCGGAGTGTTAAGGGTGGTATCTCACCGTTGGCTCCCCCGAGTCCGAGAACCCGGGTTCAAAGCCTCCCACCTATCCTGCGCATAACACGCCAGCATTCACTACTAAGATGTAGTAAAGGTGCACGGGGTCTTTCCGTCTAGTCACGGGCAACCGGCGTCTTCACCGGTACCACAAATTCGCAGTGCCCCTCGTTGAGACAGCGCCCAGATCGTTACGCCATTCGTGCAGGTCGGAACTTACCCGACAAGGAATTTCGCTACCTTAGGACCGTTATAGTTACGGCCGCCGTTTACCGGGGCTTCAGCTCGAAGCTTCGCCTTGCGGCTGACCTCTCCCTTTAACCTTCCGGCACCGGGCAGGCGTCAGACCCTATACGTCGTATTCGACTTCGCAGAGTCCTGTGTTTTTAGTAAACAGTCGCCTGGGCCTCTTTACTGCAACTCGTTCACGCATGCGACCGCAAGGATCGCACACGGTAATCGAGCACCCCTTCTTCCGAAGTTACGGGGCCAATTTGCCGAGTTCCTAAACGAGGGTTCTCACTCGCGCCTGAGGATTTTCTCCTCGCCTACCTGTGTCGGTTTGCGGTACGGGTACCCTTCCCACTCCTTAGAGGCTTTTCTCGGCAGCATGGCGTCACCGGCTTTGCGAGCCTTGCGGCTCTCGACATGGCACCTCAGGGAATGTGATCCACCGGATTTGCCTGGCGAATCCCCCTACATGCCTGAACCCACACGTCCAATCGTGGGCCCGGTTAGCCTCCTGCGTCCCCCCATCGTGATAACGTGGAAAAGGTAGTTCCGGAATGTTGACCGGATATCCATCCGCTACGCCTTTCGGCCTCGCGTTAGGACCCGACTGACCCTGAGCGGACGAACCTTCCTCAGGAAACCTTAGGCTTACGGCGGGGAAGATTCTCACTTCCCTTCTCGCTACTTATGCCGGCAGGGTCACTTCTCAACGCTCCACCAGTCCTCGCGGTCTGACTTCGCGGCATTGAGAACGCTCCTCTACCAAAACAGCTCCCCGAAGGGAGTTGCATTCTACGGCTTCGGTCCTGTGCTTGAGCCCCGTTATATTGTCGGCCCGGAGCCGCTTGACCAGTGAGCTATTACGCTTTCTTTAAAGGATGGCTGCTTCTAAGCCAACCTCCTGGTTGTCTGAGCGTCTCCAGATCCTTTACCACTTAGCACAGAGTTAGGGACCTTAGCCGGTAGTCTGGGCTGTTTCCCTCTCGACAATGAAGCTTAGCCCCCACTGTCTGACTCCCGAGATACGTGTCGTTGGCATTCGCAGTTTGATTGGATTCAGTAAGCTGGTAAGCCCCCTAGTCCATTCAGTTCTCTACCACCAACGCCGACCTCTCGAGGCTATCCCTAAAGATATTTCGAGGAGAACGGGCAATCACGAGGTTTGATTAGCCTTTCACCCCTACCCTCAGCTCATCCAAGCTGTTTTCAACCAACACTGGTTCGGGCCTCCATACGGTGTTACCCGTACTTCACCCTGGCCAAGGGTAGATCACCTCGCTTCGCGTCTAATCCCAGCGACTTGTCGCCCATTTCGGACTCGCTTTCGCTGCGGCTCGCTTGCGCTTAACCTTGCCACTGAGATTAACTAGCCGGCTCATTATGCAAAAGGCACGCGGTCAGGCATTCCCTCCACCCCGAAGGGTCGAAGGCATAGCCCTCCCACTGCTTGTAGGCATACGGTTTCAGGTACTCTTTCACTCCCCTCGCAGGGGTTCTTTTCACCTTTCCCTCACGGTACTGGTTCACTATCGGTCGCCAGGGAGTATTTAGCCTTACGAGATGGTCCTCGTAGATTCCCGCGGGATTTCCCGTGTCCCGCGGTACTCAGGAACCTGTCCAGCGAGCCAGCATCATGTCGCCTACGGGGCTGTCACCCTCTGTGGCCGATCGTTCCAGATCGTTCGACTATGGTGCTGGTTGTTGACTCGCCGGCCTTGCGGCCCGACAGGCCCTACAACCCCGATGTGCATGCACACCGGTTTGGGCTCTTCCGCGTTCGCTCGCCGCTACTAGCGGAATCACTGATTTGTTTTCTGTTCCTCCAGGTACTGAGATGGTTCACTTCCCTGGGTTGTCTTCGGCCGACCTATGGATTCGGTCGGCGATCCTCAGGTATGAGCCTGAGTGGGTTGCCCCATTCGGAGATCCTCGGGTCAAAGCCTGTTTGCGGCTCACCGAAGCTTTTCGCAGCTTACCACGTCCTTCATCGACTCCTGGCGCCAAGGCATTCACCGTACGCCCTTAGTAGCTT
>CAWAYH010000010.1:60000-383582 GCA_963786195.1 uncultured Acidobacteriota bacterium
GTTCACTGCCGGCCCCGAAGCAGAACTGACGCCTCGAAGCCGTTCGACACGCAGGACTCACGTCCCACGCCCCAACAGCGCCACCCGCTGATACTCGACGGGTTCCGACTCCGCACCCCCGGCGCTTCGACGAGACGAGCTCGACCGAAACGCCGACGGCCTTCGTCGGACTGTGCTTGCACGTTCTATCTAGTTTTCAAAGAACCAGGGTTTCGCGTCCCCTCCAACCCGCTCCAACCGTCGTAAGGGGAACCTTACGAGATTACTAAAACGTGTCGGTCCTGTCAACCCGTGAAGCCCATCTTGCCGGCCGAACCAGACCGTGGGAGGTGACGCACGGGCGGGACCAAGCGGAGGCGCGCGAAACATCAAGATTACGCGGTCCCGCCGGACCTGTCAACAGATGTATCGGTCGATCCGCGCAGCCAGCTCAGCCCTGCCAAGCTCAGCGATAGATGCGGAAAAAGCTGTTCTCGAGCCAGTCGTGCGACTCCACGCGCGCGTACCCCGCAGACGCCATCCACTGCTCGAACTGCGCCACCGAATACTGCAGCTTCTCGTGCCCCTCCGGCCAGCGATCGCCGAAATCGATGACGGCCACCCGCCCGCCCGGCGCCAGGTACTTGCGGATCGTCTGCAGATACGGTCCCGGATTGGCGATGTGATGCAGCGTGTCGCAGATGAAAATCAGATCCACCCGCTCCGGTAATTTCGGATCGTCGGCCGCGCCCAGCACCGTGCGCACGTTGGCGAGCCCTGCCTCTTTCGCTCGTGACTCCACGATCTTCAGCAGGGCCGCCTCGATGTCGACCGCATACACCGGCGCCGGCGCGATTGCGGCCGCAATGGGTCGCGTGAACAGCCCGGAGCCCGAGCCGATATCCGCGACCTTCATGCCCGGCTTCAGCGCGAGCGTCTGGACGACGCGCGGGACCTGCATGCGGGCGACGCGCTCGGCGCCTTCGAGGAACTTCGCGTACTCGTCGGGCGACCGCTGCTGCTGCGGGCTCGTCGCCTGCTTCGCCATACCGGACGCCACACCAAGCAACACCACCGTCACTACCGCCAGGAGTCGTTTCGTCATGACCGTTACTTCCTTGGAGTTCTCAAACTATCCGGCACATACGTCGTCAGAACGTCCTCGCCCGCGCGGATGCGATCGCGATCGGCCGGATCATACAGGCGAACCTTCACCCGTCCCGAAACGACCGCGCGCGGCGGCCAGTCGAGCGCGCCCGCCTGCTGTCCCCGAAAGCGTTCGCGGAACGGCTGCTCCTCCGATTCCTCGAGAAGGATGTAGGCCGGCCGGTGTCGGTCGTGGAGCCACGCGATGGCGCCATCGAGACCATCCGGCGGGAGCACCCACCACATCACCGATGAGCGGTGCCCGTGATGACGCACGGCGCCCGCCTGCAGGCTCGACAGCACGACGGCGCCCGCGGGCAGCGTTTGGGCGATGTAGGCGCCCGCATCGAGATACGGGCGCTCGAATGCCTGGAGCCCGAAGGCGTGGCGCGCATTCGCGGTGCGCACGTAGAACACAACAAGGCCAATCGTCCCGAGCACGACCACGAGCGTTCTGCTCCATGCGGGGAACCGCATCACGAGTGCACCGGCCACGAACGCGCTCAACACGAGGATCGGCGGGAGCGCCGGAAGCATGAAGCGGATGTACCACCATGCGTCGAAGACGACATAAGGCAGATAGCAAGCCATCACCAGCGCGGCCAGAGACGCCGAGACCCACACCAGGTGGCGGACGCGCGGAGTCGTCTTCCCCCGGACCATGAGCGGCGCCGCGAGCGCGAGGCAGATGAACGGCGTCTGCGTCTCGATCAGCCAGCGCGGATAACGCTGAAGGTTGGGAACGATGTGCGACGCGCTGAAGAGCGCCTCGAGATCTCCATAGCCGGTACTGAAGGGCGACCCGTATCGCGCCGCGTTCAGTAAGCCGAGGATCACGCACCCCGGCAACAGAGCGAGGACGAACCAGACGAGAGGCGCAATGCGAACGCCGGGCCCCGTCCGAAAGCCGGTTGACGGCAGCGCGAGCAGGATGGCGGACGGCACCAGCAACGGCGCAAGGTTCGGGCGCGTCAGCAACGCCAGCGAAGCGGCCAACCCGCAGGCGATCCAGCCGGCGCGTCGTTCGGTGGCGGCCGCCATCACGACCGCCATCCAGGTCGCCGCGGCGGGCACGTCGCTCAGGGGCTGCACGACCTGATACAAGACGATCGGGCTCGCGGCGAGCAGACATGCGGCGAAGGCGCCCACGGAGGGTCCGCCGATCCGGCGACCGAGCGCATAGGTCAGCCAGACCAGAAGCGCCGCGGCGACTGGCACGACGACGTGAATGGCCGACGGCCCGAAGACGCGCCAGACGCCGGCCATGACCAGCGAAAGGCCGGGCGGACAGATCGGCACGGCGGCGCCCTGACGAGTTCTGGCCGGCACCCAGCCTGGCGGCGTGATCGACAGCGCTGCGTCGGGCCAGGGCGCGTCGAGCGCCAGCGGGTCCTCGAGAAAGACTCTGCCGGCCACGAATTGCTCCGCCTGGCCAACGTAGCAGTAGGAATCCGATCCGCCCGCGGCGCGGGTGTTCCACATGACGCCCGCCACGAACACGCCGAACACAGCGCATGCGGCGATGATCGGCGCCGCACGGTCGAGCGCCGTCGGCGGGTTCGCGCGTGCGGAAAACTCGCGCGTGGCAATCATGGGGGCGCGTGGCGTATAGTGGCGCCGCCGGTCGTCCCGATCGGGACCTCGCTGATGCGCCTCTCGGTCATCATTCCCGTCTTCAACGAAGAGCAGACCATCGACGAGATCATCGCGCGGGTGTCCGCGGTCGACCTCGCGGGCATCCAGATCGAGATCATCGTCGCCAACGACGGCTCGACCGATGGCACCCGATCGGTCATCGACACGCGCGAGTGGCCGCCGGGCATACCGGTGCACATCTACCACAGCCCGATCAACCTGGGCAAGGGCGCGGCGGTGCGCATCGGTCTCGCGCGCGCAACCGGGGACATCCTGCTCGTCCAGGACGCTGACCTCGAGCTGGATCCGACCGAGTACCCGCGGCTGCTCGAGCCGATCGTCGCGGGCCGCGCCGACGCGGTGTACGGATCGCGCTTCCTGAGATCGAGCGCGGCAGTGCCACGGCGGACGCGGCTGGCGAACCGCTTCCTCACGATGCTCACGAACATCCTGTTCGGCTCGCGGCTGAGCGACATGGAGACCGCATACAAGGTCATGCGGCGCGAGGCGCTTGACGGCGTCCGGCTTCGCGCGGTCGGCTTCGACATCGAGCCGGAGCTGACGGCCAGGCTGTTGCTCGCGGGGCGGACGATCGTCGAGGTCCCCGTCTCCTACAACCCGCGGAGCGTCACTGAAGGAAAGAAGATGCGGTGGATCGACGGCGTCGACGCCGTCTACATGCTGCTGAAGTGCAGATTCACGCGATCGTGAACGACCGGTGTCCGCGCGGGAACGACCCTCACTCCGGGCGCGTGTCCTCTACCAGTTTTTCGTCGTCAAACACGAACACGCGGCTGCGGGCGGCGACAGCGACCTCGTGCGCGCGGCCGAGCGCGCTCTCGCGCGTCGCGTGCGTCACATCGACCTGCCCCTTGTTCTGCATGATGATCCACATGTCGCCGGACTCGCCCGGGATCGTGCTCACGAAGACGTCGGACGGTTCCAGGACGATCACGCGTACGAGCTGACGGCCCACCTGGAGGATGAACGGATCGAGGCGATCGACCTGGGTTCGAACGCTCGTGAACTTCTCGCCGTTGATGCGGACGGCGCCCTGCTGGACCTTGCGGCTCGCCTCGCTGCCGGACTTCGCAAGCCCCGTTTCGAGCAGTAGATGCTCGATGACGGTACCTCGCAGCATCGGACGCTCGGGAGTGTCAGCGGGGATCTCGCCCTTGCCCCTGCGCTCGAAGTCCTCGGCGGTCTGTTCGGCCGTCGGACCATCGTGGAAGTCCTTGACGATCAGCATGGCGAGATCGGATTTCGCCCGCTTCGGGTGTAGCTCGCCCGAATCGACCGCCGCCTTGCGCGCCTCAATCTGCTCCGGCGTCAGATCAGTGAGCAACGTGTAGTACTTCCACATGAGGTCGTCGGAGATGGACATGATCTTGCCGAACATCTCCGACGGCGTGTCGGTGACTCCCACGTAATTGCCCGCGCTCTTGGACATCTTCTCGACGCCGTCAAGCCCCTCGAGCAACGGGGTTGTCATCACGATCTGAGCCTCGAGTCCGAACGACGGCATGATGTCCCGGCCCACGTTGAGATTGAACAGCTGATCGGTCCCGCCGAGCTCCACGTCGGCGCGCAGGACGACGGAGTCGTACGCCTGCGCGAGCGGATAGAGAAACTCGTGCAGTGCGATGGGCTGGCCGCTTTCGTAGCGCTTCTTGAAATCACGGCGCTCCAGCATCTGCGCGACGTTGTACTGCGCGGCGAGCCGGACCCAGCCGACACTCCCGAGCGGCTCCAGCCATTCGCTGTTGAAACGCACCTTCGTGCGCGCGGGATCGAGGATCTTGAAAACCTGCGTCTTGTAGCTCTCCGCGTTCTCTTGAATCTCTTCCGGTGTCAGGGGTGGCCGCGTCTTGGCGCGGCCCGTCGGATCGCCGATGAGCGCGGTGAACGATCCGACGACATACACGACCGTGTGACCGAGATCCTGAAAGTGCTTCATCTTGCGGATGAGCACCGTGTGACCGAGGTGCAGGTCGGGCGCCGTTGGATCGAACCCGACCTTGACGACGAGGGGCTGGCCGCTCGTCGCGGACCGTTCCAGCTTGATCCGGAGCTCTTCAGCGCGGATGACGTCCACGCATCCTTTGGTGAGATACGCGATCTGATCGTCGATGGTCATTTCTTGTCCGGGGGACTTCGTCCCCCGGGGCCCCCCTTACTGGCTCGCTCGCGGGCCCTAACTATACCGCGCTACCATGTTCGACCGGATGACTCCTCCCTCGCTCAGCCGCCGCGACGTGCTCCGCGGGCTCGCCGCCGCCGGGATCGGCACCGTCGTCGGAGCCGGCACGCATGGTTTTCTGTACGAGCGATTTCGAGTAGACGTCGCGCGGACGACGCTGGCTGTGTCGGGGCTGCCCGACGGGCTGTCGGGCGTGCGCGTCGGTTTTCTGACGGACCTGCATCGGAGCGGCACGGTGCCGCACGAGCTCATCGACCGCGCGGTCGGCTTGCTCATGGCGGAGCGTCCGGATCTGATCATCCTGGGCGGCGACTACATCACGATGGGTGAGCGGCGCTTCGCGGAGCCGGCGGCGGAGGCCCTGAGTCGATTGTCTGCGCCGAACGGCGTGTTCGGCGTCCTGGGCAATCATGATGACGATCGGGACGTGCCTGCAGCGCTGAGCGCTCGTGGGTTCGAGATCCTCCGGGACGAGCGCACGAGAATCACCATCCGCGGCGACACGCTCGACCTGATTGGGATTCGATACTGGACGTCCAAAGTGGCTGACATCGCCCGGCTCGCTCGCGGCGCGTCGCCAGCCTCGATGCTCATCGCACACACACCGTCACGGCTTCGGGAAGCGACGGCCCTCGCGTTGCCGTTGATGCTGAGCGGCCATACCCATGGGGGACAGGTCGTCCTCCCGGGACTCGGCGCCATTGCCGCGAGGCGATTCCCGGTGATCGCCGGGGCGGCCTACAAGGAGAACACGACCGCTTACGTCAGTCGCGGCATCGGGACGGTCTACGTGCCGGTTCGCGTGGCCTGCCCGCCTGAAGTGTCGATCCTCACGCTGAAACCCAAAGACTTGGCCTGATTTCGGTCGATCTTGACCTGGTCGGGCATTAGCAGTATTGTTGTTTTTGATTAATCAAAATATTGAGTTCTACATGTCAAATACACTCGCGATATTGGCTCCCCGGGTCAGACGGTGGCTGGTGGTCAATCTGGTCGTGGGCGCCGGCCTGTTCGTGATTACGGGTCGCTGGCAGGACCCCTGGCTCTGGGCGTACGTGCTGACGTTCGCTCTCGTCACGCTCTACGCCCTGCTTTCGATCGATGAAGACCTCGCACGCGAACGTTTCCGGCCCGCCCGAACCTGGCGCGGACCGCGTGCCGCTGCTCTGGATCCGCCTGAGCGCGCTGGCTCACCTGCTCGTGGGTGCGTTGGACCTGCGCTTCCAGATCACTCAGGTACCCGCTGCGCTGCGAGTCGCCGGCCTGATCGGCATGGCGATCTTCTTCACCCTCGTGTTCCGCGCGATGCTCTCCAACAGGTTCTTCTCGCCGGTCGTCCGCATCCAGCGCGAACGTGGCCATCGCGTCGTCGATCGCGGTCCGTACGCGATTGTCCGGCACCCTGGATACGCCGGCATGATCGTGGGCGTGCCGGTCAGCGCGCTGGCGCTGGGATCGTGGCTCGCCTTCGGGTTCGCGTTGATCTACGCGGGCCTGATTCTTCGGCGAGTGTTGTTCGAAGACGCGTATCTGCGAAGCCATCTCGAGGGCTACCGTGACTACACCGAACGGGTGCGTTACCGGTTGATCCCGGGCGTCTGGTAGAACCCGAAGCGGCGGCCGGCAACCGTGCGGCCGCCCTCCTGCACCAGGCGCACGGCCTCGGGATAGATGCGGTGTTCCTCGATGAGGATGCGCGCCGACAGCGTCTCGACCGTGTCGTCGTCGCGCACGGGAACGGCGGCCTGGATGACGATCGGGCCGCCGTCGAGCTCCGGCGTCACCAGGTGCACGGTGGCCCCTGTGATCTTCACGCCGTACTCCAGCGCCTGCCGCTGAGCGTCCATCCCAGGAAACGCTGGCAGCAGCGACGGGTGCACGTTCAGAATGGCGTGCGGAAAGGCGTCCAGCAGAGGAGCGCCGACCAGTCGCATGAATCCCGCCAGGCATACGAGTGCGACGCGGCGGCCTTGCAGCTCGCGGACGATCGTGCGATCGAATTCGTCGCGCGACGGGAATCCGCGGTGGTCGATCACGAGCGTCTCGATGCCAGCACTCTTTGCGCGCTCGAGCCCGCCGGCATCCGCGCGATTCGACACGACCAGCCCGATGCGGGCATCCAGCCTGCCTTCGGCGATTGCGTCGATGAGCGCCTGGAGGTTGCTCCCGCGGCCGGAGATCAGAACGCCGAGAACTCCGTGTTCGGCGTCAGCCGGCATACTCGACGCCTTCGCCTCCCGCACGCACCTCGCCGATCGCTATCGCACCCGCCTCTCCGGCTGACGACAGGCCATCGAGAAGTTCGCCGAGATGATCGCGCGCGCACGCGACGATCAGGCCCACGCCCATGTTGAACGTTCTCAGCATGTCCCCTTGGGGCACTCTCGCCGGTGCGCTGAAGCCAGTCAAAAATCGGAGGAACACGCCAGGATGACAGCCGGATTACGGCGTGCATGCCGTCGGGAAGGATGCGCGGCAGGTTGTCGGTAATCCCCCCTCCGGTGATGTGGGCCATGCCCTTGATGATCCGCCTGGGGAGCAGCGGCTTCATGACGCGCAGGTAGGAGCGGTGCGTCACCAGCAGCGCTTCTCCAACGGTTTGTCCGAGGTCCGGCACGTAGCTGTCGACGCGCAGGCCGGCTGTGTCGAACGCAATGCGGCGCGCGAGCGAATAGCCGTTGGTGTGCAGGCCTGACGAGGGCAGGCCTACCAGCACGTCGCCCGGGACGATCGTCCGGCCGTCGATGAGCCCGTCACGCGGCACGACACCGACGATGAACCCCGCGACGTCGTACTCGCCATCCTGATAGAAGCCCGGCATCTCGGCCGTCTCGCCTCCGAGCAGCGCACAGCCATTCTCGCGGCAGGCGACGGCGAGCCCTTCGACAATCCTGACCGCCACATCGGGATCGAGCCGGCCGGTCGCGAGGTAATCGAGGAAGAACAGCGGCTGTGCGCCCTGAACGAGGATGTCGTTGACGCAGTGGTTGACGAGGTCGATGCCGATCGTCGAGTGCACGCCGGTCATGAAGGCGACGCGCAGCTTGGTGCCGACGCCGTCAGCGCTCGCAACGAGGACGGGGTCGCTGCCGCCGGCGGCGCCGAGCTCAAAGAGCCCGCCGAAGGACCCGATCTCGGAGAGGACCCCCGTCGTGAACGTGCCACGCGCGAGCGACCGGATGCGCTTCACGACCTCGTTGCCGGCGTCGATGTCGACGCCGGATTGTCTGTAGTCCATGGGATTCGAGCCTTCAGCTCTCAGCTGTCAGCCGAAGGCGCCTCGTGACTAGAATTCGAGCTTGCGGACGAGCGCATCCGTGACGGTCTTCGCGGGCGAACCGGCCGGCGCCTGCCAGTAGGCGCGGCGGACCGTGGCGAAGAAGCGTTCCTCTTCGAAGTCCTCCTCCAGCATGTCGAAGGCTTCGCGGAGCAGATCGATCGCCGGGTCGCGCAGCGACTGCTCCTCGAGCAGTTTCAGCAGGAGCGGCGTGTTGCGGAGCGCGACGGTTCCCAGCGCCAGCGCGACCGGCGCGCGCACCGGGTCGCGGGTCGGCGTCCCCTGAACGATCAGCTCGGTCGCCGCGTCTGCTTTGCCCGATACCGCCAGCACCCCCAGCGCAGAGGCCGACGCGCGCAGCAGCTCCTGATATCCCAGGTTCTTGATCGAAAAGCGCAACGATTCGGCGATGAACGGCTGGTGAGACCCGCAGTTCACGCCGAGCAGGCAGATGGATGCCGCGATGGACGGCTGGCGCTCGCGCGGGGCCGAGCGTTGCATCGCCGCCAGCGTCGGGAGCGCCGACTTGTCGCCGATCTTGCCAAGCGCCAACGCGGCATCGTCCTGGAGCGGACCGTCGGTTTTTGCGACCTCCGTGAGCGCCTTGAGCGCGTAGGCGCCGCGATAGTCGCCGATCGCCTCGATGACGACGCTGCGGAAGAAGGCCTGGCCCTGCATCACCAGCGCTTCCATCCTTTGCCGGACCTGCGGGTCGTCGCCGTGGGCGGCAAGCGCACGCGTGAGCGCAGGCCGGACGAACTCGGACTCTTCGGCCTTCAGCGCTTCCAGCAGGCGTGGAGCGATGGTCTTGTCGGGGTTGTGCTCGAAGTATGCGTAGGCGACCGCGCGGAGCCGATCGTTCTTCTCGGCAAGGCACGTCACCATCAGGTCGCGCGTCCGAGGATCGTTGAAGCCCGATAGCAGGACGAGCGCCCTGAACCGTACGTATCCGTCCGCGTGTTGCCTGGCGGCCTGGAGCAGCGCAGGCACAGCGACATCGGGTGCGGCGCGGCGGACGGTGCGGGCGGCGCCAGACCGCACGGGGAAGTCAACGCTGCCCAGCTTGTCGATCGCCGCGCGCAGCTGTTCGGCCGTTACGGGCGCTTCGCCAGCCGGGGTCTGACCTGGACCAGTGCCCTGCCGCCCGGCGCCGGTCGCGCGCACACCAGACACGAGCGCGACCATGCAACACGCGAACACGAAGTGACGCATGGCTGGGAGCCTCACGATTAATCGATGGCTTTTAGTGCGAGCTGGAGGTACGCGTGCTCATCGCGCGGGAACGCCACCGGGTAGATGCCTGTATAGCAGGACGTGCAGTACGACCTCTGCTCAGTACCCACGGCCTGACGCATTCCGTCGAGGCTGAGGTACGCGAGGCTGTCGGCTTCGACGTACTTTCGAATCTCTTCGATCGTGTGCGTCGCGCCGATCAATTCCGTCCGGCTCGGCGTATCGACACCATAGAAGCAGGGAGAGACCGTGGGTGGACAACTGATCCGGAGGTGCACTTCCTTCGCCCCGGCTGCCTTGACCATCTTGACGATCTTGCGGCTCGTCGTGCCGCGCACGATCGAGTCGTCCAGCAGGACGACGCGACGGTTCTCGAGGATGCTGCGGACGGGATTCAGCTTCACCTTGATGCTGAAGTGCCGGATCGATTGCTGCGGCTGAATGAACGTACGGCCGATGTAGTGATTCCTGATGAGGCCCATCTTCATCGGCAGCCCCGCCGCCTCGGCGAACCCGATCGCGGCGCACACGCCCGAGTCGGGGATCGGGACGACGACGTCGGCGTCGGCGGGCGCTTCGCGCGCGAGGATCTTGCCGAGATCCGTCCGGACCTCGTTCACGCTCCGGCCGAACACGTAGCTGTCCGGCCGAGCAAAGTAGACGTGCTCGAAGACGCAGTGCGACAGGGGCTGTGGGGGGAAGGGCTTGATGGACCGCAGGCCGCCGTCGCTGATCACGAGGAGCTCACCCGGTTCGACGTCCCTGACGTACGTCGCGCCGATCAGATCGAGCGCGCAGGTTTCCGAGCAGACAATCCACGCATCGCCGAGGCGTCCCAGCGCCAGCGGCCTGAACCCGTGCGGATCCCGGGCCGCGATCAGGCGGTTCTTCGTGAGCAGCGCGACCGAGTAGGCGCCGCGGACCTGCGAGATCGAATCGACGACCGCGTCCTCGACCGTCGCGGCCCTGGAGCGCGCGTAGAGGTGCAGGATGACCTCGGTGTCGCTGCCCGTCTGAAAGATGGATCCGCTGCGCACGAGGTCATCGCGCAGCTCGCGGGCGTTCACCAGGTTGCCGTTGTGCGCCACGGCAATCTGCCCGTGGGCACAGTCGATCAGAAATGGCTGCGCGTTCTCGAGCTTGCTCTCGCCCGCGGTCGAGTACCGCGTGTGACCGACCGCGAGGTGCCCCGGGAGCTTGTCCAGCGTCGGCTGGTCGAACGCCTCCGCCACGTGGCCCATCGCGCGGGAGACGCGCATCTTCTCGCCGTCGGCCGTGACGATGCCGGCGCTTTCCTGACCTCGATGCTGCAGCGCGTACAGACCGAGGTAGGTCAGGTTGGCCGCTTCGGGATGGCCAAAGATGCCGAACACGCCGCACTCGTCTTTGAATGGCATTCGCTCGCGCCCTTGGCGCTCGCCTTTCTTGCCGCGTCTGCGGACACCTTGCGGCAACCGTCACTGCATTCGCTCGAGCTCAATCCAATTCTACGCTGCCCGTCCGGCGAAGTAACGGGCGAGCGCGTTCGACCACATCTGTTCAGCTTCCGCGACGGTGCAATCGAGCGCGATGCGTCCGTCAACCGAGACGGCGATCCGCGAGCCGCCGGTCCGTCCGATTCTCGACGCGGGCACGCCGGCCTCGGCCGCGGCCCGAAGCAACGCCGTCACGTTCTCCGGTTGGACCGAGACGACCGCGCGCGAGGCCGATTCGCTGAAGAGCGCCGAGTCGAGCCCCGCCACGTCCACCTCGCAGCCGATGCCACCCGTATCGAACGCGCATTCGGCCAGCGTCACGGCGAGACCGCCGTCGGAACAGTCGTGCGCAGACTGCAGCCAGCCGCTCGCTGCCGCGCGGGTCAGGAGGCCTATCAACGCGCGCTCGCGGTCGAGATCGAGTCGAGGCGGCTGCCCCGTGACGAGCCCGTGCACGACCTTCAGGTACTCGCTCCCGCCGAGCTCGGCGAAGTCTTCGCCCAGCAGGACGATATCCGAGCCCGCCTGCTTGAACGTGCGGGACACGACGCGCGAAGCATCCTCGATCAGCCCCACGACCCCGATGATCGGCGTCGGGTAGATCGCCTGCCCGTCAGTCTCGTTGTAGAGGCTGACGTTCCCGCCGGTAATCGGAATCTCGAGGGCCCCGCACGCATCGGCGATCCCCTCGACCGCCTCCACGAACTGCCACATGATTTCGGGACGCTCGGGGTTGCCGAAGTTGAGGCAGTTGGTGGCGCCGATCGGCACGCCGCCCGCGCACGCCACGTTGCGCGCGGCCTCGGCGACCGCGAGCATCGCCCCGCGGCGCGGGTCCAGATAGCAGTACCGGCCGTTGCCGTCCGTCGAGATCGCCAGCGCGCGGGTCGTGCCCTTGACGCGGATGACCGCCGCGCCCATGCCCGCGAGGAGCAGCGTGTTCGTCCGCACCATGTGGTCGTACTGACGGTAGACCCAGCGCTTGCTGGCAACGGTCGGAGAGGCGAGCAGCGCAAGGAACGCATCTTTCGCCGAAGGCCCGGACGCGAATACCGACGCATCCAGCGTCGCGACATCATCGAGATAGCCGGGCCGGGCCGTCGGCCGATCGTAGACGGGCGCCTCATCGACCAGCGCGCCGTTCGGGATCTCGGCCACGACGCGCCCGTGGTCCTTGACCCTGAGCAGGCCGTCGCCGGTGACGTGTCCGATGTGCACGGCGTGCAGGTCCCACTTGTCGAAGATCGTCTCGACCTCGGGTTGACGTCCGGCTTTGACGACGAGCAGCATCCGTTCCTGTGACTCGGAGAGCATGATCTCGTAGGGCGTCATGCCGGTCTCGCGTTGCGGCACGTGCTGGACGTCGATCTCGATCCCGCTCCCGCCGCGCGCCCCCATCTCACACGTCGAACATGTCAGCCCGGCGGCACCCATATCCTGGACGCCGACGAGCGCGTCGGTGCGCATCAGCTTCGAGACAGGCCTCGAGCAGCAGCTTCTCCATGAACGGATCGCCGACCTGGACGGCCGGGCGCTTCTCGGCCGAGCTCTCGTCGAACTCCGCCGACGCCATCGTGGCGCCGTGAATACCGTCGCGCCCTGTCTTCGCGCCGACGTAGTAGACCGGATTCCCGATGCCCGAGGCGCGCCCCTTCACGAGCGCATCCGCTTTCGCGATGCCCAGGCACAGCACGTTCACGAGCGGGTTACCCAGTACGGCGCCTCGAACGCGATCTCGCCGCCCACGGTCGGAATGCCGATGCTGTTGCCGTACCCGGCGATGCCGGCCACGACGCTTTCCACGAGCCGCTTCGTGCGCGCGCCGTCAGGACCGGTCATGCTCGTCATGGGACCGAACCGCAGCGAGTTGAGCAGCGCCACCGGGCGGGCGCCCATCGTGAAGATGTCGCGGATGATGCCGCCGACGCCCGTCGCGGCCCCCTGGTACGGCTCGATGAACGAGGGATGGTTGTGCGATTCGATCTTGAAGACGGCGGCGAGACCATCACCGATATCGACGGCACCGGCGTTCTCCCCGGGCCCCTGCAGCACCCGGGAACCGCGCGTCGGCAGCTTCTTCAGGTGGATGCGCGAGCTCTTGTAGCTGCAGTGCTCGGACCACATCACGGAGAAGATGCCCAGCTCCGTATCGGTCGGCTCGCGCCCCAGCGTCTGGACGATCCGGGAGTATTCGTCGGGTTTCAGGCCGTGGCGCTCGAGGACCGCCTGGTCGATCCGGCTCATGACGCCCGTCCGCGCGCGAGCGCACCCTGGCCGGCAAGAGCGCTCACCACCGACTCGAACAGCACCAGGCCGTCGGCACTGCCGAGCGCAGATTCACACGCGCGCTCGGGATGCGGCATCAGGCCCAGGATGTTGCGGGACTCGTTGCAGATGCCCGCGATGTTGTCGAGCGCGCCGTTGGGGTTCGCCGCGTCCGTCACTTGACCGTCCGCATCGCAGTAGCGGAACACGATGCGGCCAGACGACTCGAGATCGCGAATCACCCCCGGGTCGGCGTAGTAGTTGCCTTCGCCGTGCGCGATCGGAATCTTCAGGACCTGGCCGCGCGCCGCGCGCTGTGTGAACGGCGTATCCGTCTGCTCGACGCGGACCCGGACGTGCTCGCAATGGAACTTGAGATCGCGATTGCGCAGCATGGCGCCCGGCAGCAGACCCGCTTCGAGCAGGATCTGGAAGCCGTTGCAGATGCCCAGCACGGGCCCTCCGTGCCGCGCGAATTCGGAGACCTGCGTCATGACCGGCGAAAACCGTGCGATCGCTCCGGTGCGCAGGTAGTCACCGTGTGAGAAGCCGCCCGGCAGGATGACGACATCGGCGCCCTTCAGGCTCGTTTCCTTGTGCCAGATGAACTCTGCGTCCTGCCCGAGTACGTGCTTGGCGGCGTGGTAGGCGTCGTGATCGCAGTTGGAGCCGGGAAACACGATGATGGCGAACGTCATAGGCATCTCAGCTACTGATCCACTTCAATCCGGTAACTCTCGATGACTGGGTTGGCCAGCAGCTTGTCGGCCACTTCGGCCGCCAGCGCTCGTGCCTGATCGGGTGACGTCGAGCTGACCTCCAGCTCGAAGTATTTGCCCTGCCGGACGTCGCCGACGCCGTCGTAGCCCATCGAATGCAGCGCGTCGGCAATGGTTTGCCCCTGCGGGTCGAACACCGACGGCTTGAGCGTGACAAAGACCTTAGCTTTCACGAACCACCTCGGGCAGGCCCACGGGCTTCAGACCCGGGGCATCTGTTACGTCACCGCGTGTCCCCGCCGCAGAATCGGCCCCGCCCGGCCCGAAGACCCGCTCGAAGATCGCGTCCACGTTGCGCAATTGCTCATCGAGATTGAAGGCCCGCTCGACGTCCGCGCGGCTCAGCACGGCCATGAGATCGGCGTCAGCCAGCAGCAGTCCTCTGAAATCCTTCTTCTCGTGGAACGCGCGCATGGCATTTCGCTGCACCCACTCGTACGCTTGCTCCCGTGAGACGCCGCGGCGCGCCAGCTCGAGCAGCACGGTGCCCGAGAACACGACGCCGTGCGATCGCTCCAGGTTCTCCCGCATCCGCTCCGGGTACACCACCATGCCGCGCACGATGCGGGTAAAGCGACGGAGCATGTGATCCAGTGCGATGAAGCTGTCAGGAAGGATCACGCGCTCGACCGAGGAGTGGGAGATGTCGCGTTCGTGCCAGAGCGCGACGTTCTCGAGCGCCGCCATCGCGTTGGCGCGAATGAGCCGGGCCAGGCCGGTCACCTGCTCGCAGCCAATCGGATTGCGCTTGTGCGGCATCGCCGACGAGCCCTTCTGGCCCTTCCCGAACGGCTCCTCGAGCTCGCCGATTTCCGTTTTCTGCAGCCCGCGAATCTCGAGCGCGAATTTCTCGAGCGAGGCCGCCGTGATCGCCATGGCCGTGAGCAACTCGGCGTGCCGATCGCGCTGGATCACCTGTGACGACACGGGGGCGGGTTGCAGGCCGAGGCGCTCGCACACCCGCGCTTCAATCTCCGGGTCGAGGTGCGCGAACATGCCGACAGCCCCGGACAGCTTCCCGACGGCCACGACGTCGCGCGCGCGCAGCATGCGATCGAGGTCGCGCTGCAGCTCGGCGTACCACAAGGCAAGCTTGACGCCGAGCGTCATCGGCTCGGCGTGCACGCCGTGCGTCCGGCCGACCATCGGCGTTCGACGATGTTCCTGCGCGCGCTGGCGGACGGCATCCATCAGCCCCGCGATGCCCTTGACGATCAGGTCGCACGCCTGCCGCATCTGGAGCGCCTGCGCCGTGTCCAGCACGTCCGAAGACGTGAGGCCGAAATGCAGCCACCGCGCCGCGGGACCGACCTTCTCCGCGACTGCCGTCGTAAACGCAATCACATCGTGCTGCGTCGTCTGCTCAATCTCCTCGATGCGGTCGGCCTCGAACGCCCCCCGGGCCCGAAGCTCGCGCGCCGCATCGGCCGGGATGATCCCCGCGTCCGCCATGGCATCAGCCGCCGCCAGCTCCACCTCCAGCCACGTCTCGTAGCGGCGCTGGTCGCTCCAGATGGCGCCCATGTCTGGATGTGTGTACCGCTTGATCATCCGTGTTATCCGTGCTGTCCGCGGCTCCCTGTTATCCGTGCTATCCGTGTTGTCCGCGGCCGTTGTCCGTGGCTAGTCCAGGTTCAGCCGCTCCCGCGGCAGCTTCGGCGCAATCGGACCGAGCGTGGTCGCCGCCAGCGACCCGTTCGCGAACAGATCGCACGCGACACGCTGGAGGTCCTCCGTCGAGACGCGCTGGACGCCGGCCAGCGTTTCGTCGAGGCCGAAGTGCCGGTCGAAGTAGATCTCCTGGCGCGCCAGATGCGACATCCGGCTCGCCGTGTTCTCGAGGCTCAGCATCAGGCTGCCCTTGAGATGATCCTTGGCGCGTTTCAGCTCCGTGCCCAGCACAGGCGTGCGTTTCAGCCCGCGCAGCTCCTCGACGCACAGATCGATGACCTGCTCGACCGCATCGTTCGCGCAGCCGGCGTAGATGGTGATGTTGCCGGCATCACGATACGCGCTCAGGCCGCTGAACACCGAATAGGCCAGCCCGCGCTTCTCCCGCACGTTCTGAAACAGACGGGAGCTCATCGAGCCGCCGAGGAGCGAGTTGAGGATATAGCTCACGTAGCGATCCTCATGGCTCTGAGGATAACTGTTCGTGCCCAGACAGAGGTGGCTCTGCTCGAGCTCCTTCGTGCGGGCGATCACCTGCGGCACGACGGTCGGCGGACCCTGCGAAAATCGATCGGCCTCCGTCGGGAGCGCCGAGAACGCGCCGCCGATGAGATCCCGGACCCGCGCGTGTTCCAGATTGCCAGCCGCCGAAACGATCATGTTCGGCGCCGCATACGAGCCGCCGAAATACTGCCGGAGCGTGGACGCCTTCAGGGCCTCGACCGTTTCCTTGGAGCCCAGGATCGGCCGGCCAAGCGGGTGCCCCTCCCAGAAATGCTGCGTGAAGAGCTCGTGGACCAGATCGTCCGGCGTATCCTCGACCATCTTGATTTCTTCGAGGATGACTTTCTTCTCGCGCTCGATCTCTTCTTCCGCGAATCGCGGGTGCAGCACGATGTCCGAGAGCAGCTCGACGGCGAGCGGCAGGTGCTCGTCGAGCACCTTGATGTAGTAGCAGGCGTACTCCTTCGCGGTGAACGCGTCGAGCTGACCGCCGATCGAATCGATCGCCTGCGCGATGTCCTCGGCCGATCGCGAGTGCGTGCCTTTGAACAGCATGTGCTCGACGAAGTGCGCGATACCGCTGCGATCGTCAGTCTCGTGCCGCGATCCGCGCATCAGCCACACGCCGATCGTCACGGATCGGACCTGTGGCATCGCCTCGGTGACGAGACGGAGACCGGTATCCAGTACTTCGCGAACTATCATGTGTTTTCTGGGTTGCCGCGGGCGCGTGTTCGGGACCGTGGGCCCCACTCCCACGGTTGTCGCATCGCGCATCCGCGCTCAGCGCCGACTCAAGGCCTCTTCACGCCAGCAAGTGCTTGCAGCGTAGGGATTTAGCTGACTTGCTCGAAAGCGAAATAATACCACGCCGGCGGCACGGCGTTCAAGGCTCATCGGCGAGGAGCGCCATTGTACAATGGCAGATCTGCCCGTTTCGATCCGCAGCACGCCGATGTCCACCGACCTTCGTACCGACGTCGCGGAACTGGAACTGGATGAGCTGGAGCAACGGCTCGCGTCAGTCGATGCGCCCAGATTTCACGGACGCCAGCTCTTCCGATGGGTCCATCGACACGGCGTCACTGACTTCCAGGGAGATGACGGACCTCGGGCGCGAGCTTCGCGCCCGGCTCGCGCGCGACTTCCGCGTCACGACGCCTGAAGTGGTCCGCCGCGAGCAGTCGTCGGACGGCACGACCAAGTTCCTGCTTCAGCTCGCCGACGGCAACCTCATCGAGTCGGTCTTCATCCCGGACACGCCGGCCAACACGTTCTGCCTCTCGACTCAGGTCGGCTGCGCCATGAAGTGCGCGTTCTGCCTGACGGCGCGCATGGGCATCGTCCGGAACCTGACAGCGGGCGAGATCGTCGGTCAGGTCCGCGTCCTGGCCCGCGAGCTCGGCATGCTCGACACGCGCTTCAACATCGTGCTGATGGGCATGGGCGAACCGCTGCACAACTACGATGCGACGATGAAGGCGCTGAGAATCCTTCACGACGAGCACGGCCTGGCGGTCTCGCCCCGGCGCATCACGCTGTCGACGGTCGGCGTACTGCCCGCACTCGAGCGGCTGGCGAGCGAGCCGCTGATGCCCAATCTCGCTATCTCGCTGCACTCCACGACCGAGGATCAGCGGGACATGCTGGTGCCGATCAACCGGAAATACGGGCTCAAGGAGCTGCTCGACGCGTGTCGGCGGTTCCCGCTCAAGCGCCGCAACCGGATTACGTTCGAGTACGTGCTGTTGAATGGCGTCAACGACACGCCAGAGGACGCGCGGCGGCTCGTGAAGCTGCTGAACGGCATCAAGGCCAAGGTCAATCTGCTGCCGCTGAACGAGGCGGCCGGGATCCCGTTCGAGCGGCCGTCAGACGCGCGGGTCGATCGTTTCGCACAGATCCTGGCGGATCATCACGTGACCGTATCGGTTCGGAAGTCCCGAGGCCGGGACATTCGCGCGGCCTGCGGTCAGCTCATCACGGAATCGGCGCGACAGGCTCCCGGTCAGCGGCTGGCCACGCTGATGCCGTCATAACGCCGCTCGCGACGTCCGGATAATCGAGCCTGATCAGCACGCGTTCGTTGCGCCGGAATCCGGGAGCAATCCTCACCTTCAGATAGTTGTCCGTCACGACCAGCGTTCCGTCTTCGAGCGTCAGGCCGGGACGGACGGACCCCGCCAGCGCTTCACGGAATCGACGCGAGAGCGACGCGCCTATCGCGCGGAGCTGCGCGGCGCGATCCCGAATGGTCGTGCCGGGAACCTTGTTGCCCAGAACGGCGGCCCTTGTGCCGGGCCGATCGGAATACGGAAAAACATGCAGGTGGGAAAGCGGCGAGGCCGGCAGGTAGTCCAGGTTGTGTTGGAAATCGGCGTCCGATTCGCCCGGGAACCCGGCAATCAGGTCCGACCCGATGGACGCATGCGGAAGGCGATCGACGATGTCATCGACCAGCCGCCTGTAGTAGTCGAGCGAATAGGGCCGCCTCATCAGCGCCAGGATCCGATCGCTCGCGTGCTGGAGCGGCAGATGAAAATGCGGCGCGAAGCGCCCGCCGCTGGCGGCCACGCGATCGACGAGCTCCCGCGTACAGTCCATCGGTTCCAGCGAGCTGATTCGCAGCGTGACGTCCGCGTCCAGTGATTCGAGCGCGGCCAGCAGGTCGCGCAGGGATACGCGGGGATTCAGGTCCCGTCCGTAGGAGCCGAGGTGAACTCCCGTGAGCACGATCTCCTTGAATCCCGAGGACGCGATTCGTTCGACCTCGCGAACGACGGAGTCAATCGACAGACTCCGCCCCGGGCCCCGAGTATCTGGAATGATGCAGTAGCTGCACTGCTCCTCACAGCCGGTCTGGACGCGCAGCGTAAACGCGGTTCGACCCGCGATCCCCGGTTCGGACGGCGCGCCGCAAGCGCCGTCGCCGCCGCCGAATCGTTCGGCGGTCGTCAGGTCAGCGACCAGATCGCTCTTCGCTGAATTGGGGACAACGCGAATAACGTTTGGCAGCGCCGCCACCTCATCCGGCCTTCGCGTGGCATAGCATCCGGTCACGACGACGCGAGCCGACGCGTTGCCGCGCGCAATGCGTCTGATCGTCTGCCGCGCGCCCTGGTCGGCGGCAGCCGTCACCGAGCACGTATTGACGACGACGAGGTCTGCCTCCGCCGGGCTCGCTTCGACGCCGCCGGCCGCGCGCAGATCTTCTTCGATGCGGAGGGAGTCCGCCTGATTGACCCGGCAGCCAAACGTGACGATCGCGAACTTCATTCCGGCGCTCGGTGGCCCTTCGTTCGTGGCGCCTCAGGAAGGCTGCGCCAGTCGCGCTGCGGCCTGTTCGACCTTCTCCGCCAGTCTCTTCTTGTACTGCTCCAGCCGTGCGGCAATCTTCGCGTCGGCGATGGCCAGGACCTGAGCGGCGAGCACCCCGGCGTTCGTCGCACCGGGCTTGCCGATCGAGACCGTCGCGACCGGAACACCCGGAGGCATCTGCACCGTCGAGAGGAGCGCATCGAGTCCCTTGAGCGCGGACGAATCGATGGGGACGCCGATAACGGGCGCCGTCGTATGCGCCGCGACGACGCCGGCCAGATGCGCGGCGGCGCCCGCGCCGACGACGAACACTTTGACGCCCCGGCCCGGTGCCTCGCGTATCAACCGCATGACGCGCTCCGGTGAGCGGTGCGCAGAGGCGACGGTCATCTCGCAGGGGATGTCGAGCTCTTTGAGCACGTCCACGGCGCCCTGCATCACCGGCGCGTCGGAATCGGAACCCATGAGGATCAACACTGAAATCTGTGCCATGTCGTTACCCGGCGCCGGCCGTCTCTTTCTCCAGCTTCGCCTTCGCTCCGATGTCTCTCCGGTATTGCATCCCGTCGAACGAGATCTTCGACACGCCGGCATAAGCGCGGCCGATCGCGTCAGTCCAGGTCGCAGCTCGTCCAACGACTGTCAGCACGCGGCCGCCGGCAGTCACGGTCCGGGTGAGATCGGACGCCGTGCCGGCGTGCAGGACGGTCACGCCCTCGAGCGCCTCCGCAGCGTCCATCCCGTGAATCGGAACGCCGGTCTTGACCGAACCCGGATAGCCGGCAGATGCGAGAACGACCCCAACACACGAGTCGGCGGATCGCGCGACGGCCTGATTTCCGAGGTTTCCGTCCGCGGCCGCTGCCAGCACCGACACGATTGCGCCTTCGAGGAGTGGCAGCACGACCTGCGCCTCCGGGTCGCCGAATCTGACGTTGAACTCGATCACCCTGGGGCCGTTGCAGGTCAGCATCAGGCCGGCGTAAAGGAACCCGCGATACTCGTGGCCTTCGGCCCGCATCCCTCGAAGCACGGGGTTGACGATGTCGTTCATGATGCGGGCCTGCAACGCGTCGTCGACGAGCGCGCTGGGTGAAAACGCGCCCATCCCTCCGGTATTCGGCCCGCGATCGTCATCGAAGATCCGCTTGTGATCCTGTGCCGAGCTCAACGGTATCGCAGTGCGGCCATCGCACAAGGCAAAGAAGGACACCTCAGGCCCCGACAGGCACTCTTCGATCACTACGCGCGTGCCTGCGTCGCCGAACGCCCGGTCCTCCATCGCCGAACGAATCGCGGCCCGCGCCGCGGCGGCGTCGGCGGCGACCACGACGCCTTTGCCCGCCGCCAGACCGTCGGCTTTGATGACCACCGGCAATCCCAGCTCGCCGCGCTCAATCAACTCGAGCGCTTCATCGAGTCTCCCGCACGCGCGATATCGCGCGGTCGGGATGCCGTGACGGGTCATGAAGTCTTTGGCAAAGACCTTACTGCACTCGAGACGCGCGGCCGCGCGCGTGGGACCGAGAATCCGTCGCCCGGCTTGCTGAAACAGATCCACGACGCCGCGATCGAGCGGAAGCTCAGGGCCGACGATCGTGAGATCGATCCGCTCGCGCTGAACGAGTTCGAGAACGGCCTGTGGATCGCCGGGATCGACTGGCACGCAGCGCGCGTCGCGGCAGATCCCCGCGTTGCCGGGAGCGCAGACGAGATCGGTGACGTGCGAATCGGCGGCGAGCCTGCGGACGATGGCATGCTCGCGGCCGCCGGAACCGACGACAAGCAGTTTCATGGGGTCGTACCGTCCTGGACCGAACGCGTCTCGACGCGGGAGTGAGGAGACGCTCCCGCCGATCGCGGGACGAACGTCGTACTGTAGCACGGCACCCGGCGCGCGGGTTCCCGTTCCCCTGCACTCTCCAGCTCGCCGTAACTACATGATGTTAAACGACTTGATTGGACATTGACGGAAGCGGTCGTGGGCGTTGACGCCGGATGAGCTTTCTGCCAACAATACGCCGGGTGCTGTGATAGCCTAGCCCATTCCATCGGACTCCGCGGGCCCCGCAGTGGGCTCTGCGACGCGAAGGGGGTGTCATCAGGAGTGGCTGAAGTCAAGATTCAGGAAGGCGAGTCGATCGAAAGCGCGCTGCGCCGATTCAAGCGTAAGGTGCAGCAGGAAGATATCATCAAGGATATCAAGAAACATTCGTTCTACTTGAAGCCGGGCGACCGGCGACGCGCCAAGCAAGCGTTGGCGCGCAAGCGGACGCGCAAGAAGCAGCGCCGGGAATCGGACTAGCTGCAGGGGCTGATCGCGGTCCGCTCGTACCGAATCAATGAGGATTCGGACGGGCGGACCGTTCCCGCCAGATGCGCGGGCGGGTTCGAGTTGGTGAGAGGTAGGACCGATGGAGTTCCAGGACAAATCGCTGACGTGCGTGGACTGCGGAACGGAGTTCATCTGGACGGCGGGCGAGCAGCTCTTCTTCGCCGACAAGAACTTCAAGAACGAACCGAAACGGTGCAAGAGCTGCAAAGCGAAGCGTGCATCCCGCCCTGCTTCCGGCGGCCCGGTTGGCAGAGAGCGCGTCGAGACGACCACGAACTGTTCTGCATGCGGGAAGGAAACAACGGTTCCGTTCCGTCCGACGCAGGGCAGGCCGGTCTTCTGCCGTGAGTGCTTCCAGCAACGCAAGTTCGCGGGGGCCGGCGGCGCTTAGGTCCTGAACTTCATACGCTAGAGTCGACAGGCCACGCTCCGGCGTGGCCTCTTTTTTTTGGCCCACTTGCCAGACACCATACAGGTCCACACAGAATAGAGGGTACGGCGGTCGTCCAGGCCGACAGTAGGGTGTCCGGAATCGGGCCCTTCCGGTTCGCGTCTAACAAAGAACGTCCCATGGCAGTTTTGAAACCTGTTTCCTACCTCTTCTGCACACTTGTCGTTGCGGGCTCGGCGACCAGCCTCGCCTGCAGCGGCGGTAACACGCCCGCGCAGGGTGCGGCGGGCGCGCCGCCGCCGACCGGGGTGAGCATCAAGACGCTGGAAGCCGCGCCGCTCGCAGAGAAATCCGAATTCATCGCGACGCTGAGGTCCCTGCAATCGACGACCATCCGCCCGGAGGTGGAGGGCTTCATCACGCGGATTTTCGTGAAATCCGGCGATCGCGTGCGTCTCGGCACACCGCTGATCCAGATCAACCAGTCCAGGCAGCAAGCCATGGTTCAGGCGGCGCAAGCCAATCGGGCGGGCATCGAGGCGGACGTGCAGTTCTGGAAGCTGCAGGTAAAGCGGCTCGAGTCGCTTGTGGAAGCCGGGGCGATCAGCAAGCAGGAGTTCGATCAGGCGCAGAACTCGCTGCGCACCGCCGAGGCGCGGCTCGGCGCCCTCGATGCTGAAGTCCGGCAGCAACGCGTCGAGCTCGAGTTCTTTCGAGTGGAGGCGCCGCAGCCCGGCGTCGTGGGAGACATCCCGGTTCGCGTGGGCGATCGCGTCACGACCTCGACCGTCATCACGACGATCGACGAGAACCAGGCGCTCGAGGCCTACATCCAGGTTCCGCTCGATCGCTCGACACAGCTTCGGCTCGGGCTGCCCATCGAGATCCTCGACGCGGACGGGAAGGTGGCCGTCACCGATCGCATCACGTTCGTCGCGCCACGCGTGGATGACTCCACGCAGACCGTGCTCGTCAAGAGCCGGCTGAAGGAAATCCCGCCGTCAGCTCGCGTCCAGCAGTTCGTGCGCGCGCGCATCGTGTGGCGGACCGTCCAGGGTATCACCGTACCCGTGACGGCCGTGGTCCGCGTCAGCGGCCAGTACTTCTGCTTCGTCGCCGAACCGGCGCCGCAGGGCGGCGGGCTCGTCGCACGCCAGAAACCCATCGAGGTTGGTGAGGTCCTCGGCAACGACTACGTCGTGCGCAGCGGAGTGAAGGCCGGCGATCAACTGATCGTCAGCGGCATCCAGAAAATCGGCGACGGCGCGCCCGTTCGAGCGAACTGACACCACAGACAACACGGACAACACGACACCACGGACAACACAGAAGCTTGTAATGTTCGTCGACACCTTCATCAGACGTCCGATCCTTGCCTCGGTCTGCTCGCTGGTCCTGATCCTCGCGGGCGCCGTCGCGATCCCGACGATGCCCGTGGCCCAGTATCCGTCGCTGGCGCCGCCGCAGGTGAACGTGACGGCGATCTACACCGGCGCCAATGCGCAGGAAGTCGAGACCGCTGTCACCACGCCGCTGGAGCAGGCCATCAACGGGGTCGAGGGCATGCTGTACATGTCCTCGTCCAGCACCAACAGCGGCGTGTCGACGATCACGGTGACGTTCGACGTCACGCGCGATCAGGACCTGGCCGCGGTGGACGTGCAGAACCGCATCAACCAGGCGCTCGGGCGCATGCCGACGGAAGTTCGGACGACGGGCATCACGGTGCAGAAGCAGTCGACCGGTTTCGTGATGGCGGTCGGCGTCTTTTCGGAGAAGGGCACCTACGACTCGCTGTTCCTGAGCAACTACATCGACATTTACGTGAAGGACGCGCTCAAGCGCGTCCCGGGCGTCGCCGACGTGATCATCTTCGGCGAGCGCAAGTACTCGATGCGGCTCTGGCTCGATCCCGATCGACTCGCCGCACGCGAGCTCACGGCCGGAGACGTCGTGCAGGCGCTGCGCGAGCAGAACGTCCAGGTCGCGGCCGGAAGCCTGGGACAGGCGCCGGCCCCAGCCGGACAGATGTACCAGCTCAGCGTCCGCGCTATCGGCCGGCTGCGCGAGGCCTCCGAATTCGACAACATCATCCTCAAGAGCGGGGCAGATGGATCGCTGGTCCGGTTGAAGGACGTCGGCCGCGCCGAGCTGGGCGCGGAAACCTATTCCGCGCAGCTCCGCTTCCAGGGGGTCGAAGCCGTCGGGTTCGGCGTCATCCAGCTGCCGACCGCCAACGCGCTCGACGTGGAACGAGCGGTCACCGCCGAGATGGATCGGCTGGCCGCGCAGTTCCCGCCGGGCATGCGGTACCTCGTCGCCTTCAACACGACCGACGTCGTCGAGGAATCGATCCGCGAGGTGCTGAAGACGCTCGCCGAGGCGATCGCGCTCGTGGTGCTCGTCATCTTCGTCTTCCTGCAGAGTTGGCGCAGCACGCTCATTCCGGCCGTGACGATTCCCGTGTCGCTCATCGGCGCGTTCGCGTTCGTGAAGCTGATGGGCTTCTCGATCAACACGCTGACGCTGTTCGGCATCATCCTCGCCACCGGGATCGTCGTCGACGACGCAATCGTCGTGATCGAGAACATCGAGCGCCACATCCAGGAGTACAAAGTGTCCGCCGCGCAAGCGGCGTCCGACGCCATGCGCGAGGTGCTGGGCGCCGTCATTGCCACCGGGCTCGTGCTGATCGCCGTGTTCCTGCCGGTCGCGTTCTTTCCCGGGACGACGGGACGGCTGTACGCGCAGTTCTCGATGACGATCACCTTCGCGGTGGCACTGTCCGTGTTCAACGCGGTCACGCTGACGCCCGCATTGTCGGCGCTGCTGCTGGAGTCGAAGAGCCACCACAAGGGCCGATTCTTTTCGTTCTTCGAGCACGTGATAACCGGCGGCACCCACTTGTACGTCCGCGGACTCCACGGCCGGCATGCGCATCCGATGGGCCATCGTGGTGATCTTCATCGCCGCGCTCGGCGCGACCGCGTGGGTCTACCAGATCGTGCCGCGATCGTTCATCCCCGAGGAGGATCCGGGCTACTTCCTGATCCAGGTCCAGGCGCCGGCAGGGGCGTCACTCGAGTACACGGCCGGAGTCGCCCGGCAGGCCGAAGCCATCATCCTGAAGGAGCCCGACGTGCTGGCGCTCTTCTCGGTCATGGGCTTCAGCTTCACGGGCGCGGCGCCGAACCAGGGGCTCATGTTCGTCCGGCTCAAGCCGTTCGACGATCGGCTCGGCGCGTCCCACTCGCTGCAGGCGGTGCTGGGCCGCATCACGGGTCCCTTGTTCAGCCTGCCCGGCGCGATCGTCGTGGCGTTCACGCCACCGTCGATTCAGGGGCTGAGCCGGTTCGGCGGATTCGAATTCCAGGTGCTCGATCAGACGGGAACTGACATCGGGAACCTCGCGCGCGCCGCGCAGGCGATGGTCGTCGCCGGAAACCAGTCGCCCAAGCTGCGCAGAGGATTGTTCAGCCCGTTCACGGCGAACGATCCGCAGCTGCAGGTCACGATCGATCGACAGCGGGCGCTGGCCATGGGGCTTCCGCTCGGAGAGATCACGAGCGCCCTGCAGATCTTCCTCGGGTCGCAGTACGTGAACGACTTCGAGTTCAACAACCGCGCCTACCGCGTCTACGTGCAGGCCGATCAGCGATTCCGCGCCAACCCGCAGGCGCTGAAACAGCTCTACGCGCGGACGGCGAGTGGGAGCATGGTGCCGCTGGAGCAGGTCGTGCGGCTCGACGAGACGACGGCGCCACAGGTCATCAACCATTTCAACCTGTTCCGATCGGCATCCATCAACGGATCGGCCGCGGCAGGTGTGAGCTCGGGCGAGGCGCTGCAGGAGATGGAGCGGCTGGCTGCGACGAACCTGCCGCAGGGGATGGGCTTCGCATGGTCGGGCATCTCGCTCGAAGAAACGAAAGCGGGGAGACAGTCCGTGTTCATCTTCGGGCTCGCCTTGCTGCTCGTCTACCTGACGCTGGCGGCGCAGTACGAGAGCCTCGTCCTGCCATTCATCGTGCTGCTGGGCGTCCCGCTCGCGGTGCTCGGCGCGCTGTCGGCGCAGTGGCTGCGAGGGCTGGCCAACGACGTCTACTGTCAGGTCGGGCTCGTCATGCTCGTCGGGCTGGCTGCCAAGAACGCCATCCTGATTGTCGAGTTCGCTGAGCAGCTCCGAGGTCGGGGTCTTGGCGTCGTGGAGGCGGCGGTCGAAGCCGCCAGAATCCGGCTGCGGCCAATTCTGATGACGTCGCTGGCGTTCATCCTCGGCGTGTTCCCCTCGTGATTGCGACGGGCGCCGGACAGGAAGCCCGGCACTCGGTCGGGACCGCGGTGGCGGGCGGGATGCTCGTGTCGACGTTCCTGAATCTGGTGTTTATCCCGGTTCTTTACGTCGTCGTGCAGACGCTGCGAGGCTGGGTCGGCAGAGACAGTCGGCGGTTACCGGGCAGGACGCCGGAATCGGCGTAGAGCCCCAACCCGACCTGCGCGGCCGGGTCGGGGTCAGACGTACCAGCCTCAGAAGCGCCAGCCGACGGAAAAGCTGAACGCCCTGTTCTTCACCGTGGGCTCGTCGGGGTCGGGGTCATCGGTGTCGTTGATATCCGTGAGGCCCCAGGTATACCGCGCGTCGACGATGAAGCGATTGAATTCGACCGCACCCCCGAGGGCTAGCCCAAAGTCGTAGGACTTCAGCGGCAAGTCGTCCGCATCGAGTTCGATTTCGCCGACTTTGATCGACTGGCTGGCCTTGAAGCCAATCGTCGGACCGACCAGCAGCCGGACGGTGGCCGCCGAAGCCGGGAAGTTGACGCGAGCCAACACCGGGAACTCGATGTAGTTCAGCTTGACACTCGTGTCGTCATCGAAGCCGAGATCATCCTCCACCGCGAATTCCGTGCCCTTCTGGGTGAACAGGCCCTCCACCTGGATGCCGAAATGCGGATTGAAGTCCACGGCGTAGAAGGCGCCCAACAGGATGCCGGCGCGCCCGTCGCCGGTCACACTGGCCTCGTCGAAATCAACCTTGATGCTGGCAATGTTGAAGCCGGCCTTGACGCCGAAACCGCTTGATCCGCTCTGGGCAGATGCGATCGCGGGCAGTGCGAGAAGCAGGGCGAGAACACCGATCAGACGAGCGGACGAAAACCGCACAGATGCCTCCTTAGTTGGCACTAGACGAAGTCGAAGTAATGACGAGTTAGGTGTTCAGCCGGTCGGAATGACACTCCGACCGCCACGGCATGGGGGAAAATGGGCTGGGCTGAATAAGCCAAACATCTACAGAATCATCGTATCGGCGAGTGTAGCTGCCAGAACAGGGCGTGGATGTCCAAAAGGGAACAAGAACTCCTTTCCGGTGACACACCGACTAGCGGAGGCTGTCCGGTGTGAGGGGAAGGGCCTGACAGCCCGAACCCGGCGTGCTCGAACAGGATCGGCAAATGGCCCGATTTCTTGACAGTATTTGAACCCGCGTAGTACGCTGGCCGGTCTTTTTTCTCGAAACCGTAGGGGCCGGGGCAACGGTGTTTCGGCCATAAGACACACGTAATCAACGACGTCGGCCTACACGGCGGGAGGCCGGCGGGTTCAGTGGCGCAGTCGGGGCTGGAGGAGAGCGGCAATGCAGATCGACGAACGGGTCGTCGACGGTGTGACGATTCTGGACCTCAAGGGCAAGATGACGCTGGGTGAGGGTGACGAACTCCTGAAGGACAAGATCAATTCGCTCATCCAGCAGGACCGGAAGAAGCTGCTGCTCAACCTCGAGGGTGTGCCCTACATCGACAGCGCGGGGCTGGGCGAAATCGTCCGCACCTACACCACGGTGAGTCGCCAGGGCGGGAAACTGAAGCTGCTGAACCTCACGAAGCGGATTCAGGACCTGCTTGCGATCACCAAGCTGCTGACCGTGTTCGAGACCTACGAGTCCGAGCCCGACGCGATCAAGAGCTTCGGCTAGGCCGCGCAGTATCTCCGCCGCGCTCAGGATGGCGCGACACACAGTTCCGGAACTCATCGAGCGGACCGATCAACCGCCCGCCGCCGCAGGTAATGTGCGGCCACTGGCGCTCAGCCTCGTTCTGTCCCTCCGGCCCTCGCAGTGGACGAAGAACCTCATCATCTTCGGCGCGCTGTTGCTGGCGGAGAAGCTGCTCGACCCGAGCGCAGTGCTGCGGGCCGTGGCGGCGTTCGTCATCTTCTGCGCGTTGTCCGGTGTCGTCTACCTGATCAACGACGTCGCCGATCGTGAGGCGGATCGTCGCCATCCGATCAAGATGCGGCGCCCGATCGCGTCCGGCGCGCTTCCCGTCCCTGTGGCGCTGTGGGCGGCCGCCGTCCTGGGCGGGCTGGCGCTCGTTGCCGCGTTCTGGCTGCGGCCGCTGTTCGGCGTGCTGGCTGCAGCCTACCTGGTGCTCCTGAGCCTCTATTCGGGGCCGCTGAAGCACATGGTTATCATCGACGTGCTCACGATTTCCATCGGGTTCGTGCTGCGCGCTGCCGCCGGCGCCGTGGCGATCCACGTGGCCATCAGCCACTGGCTTTATGTGCTGACGATCCTGCTCGCGCTGTTCCTGGCGCTGAGCAAGCGGCGGCACGAGCTGGTGCTGCTGGCGGATCGCGCCACGGGACACCGCCCGATCCTGGAGGAATACAGTCCGTACCTCCTCGATCAGATGATCTCCGTGGTCACCGCGTCGACGCTGGTCGCTTACGCGTTCTACACGGTCAGCCCGGAAACGATCCAGAAGTTCGGGACCGACGCCCTGATCCTGACGCTGCCGTTTCCACTCTACGGGATCTTCCGCTACCTTTACCTGGTGCACCAGAAGGAAGGGGGCGGAAGCCCCGCCGAGATGCTGCTCATGGATCGACCGCTCCTGGCCTGCGTCGGACTCTGGACCGTCCTGGTGACGATCATCATCTACGGGCCGGTTCTCTGGGGAAAGTGACCTGCCGCAGGCGTTTGAGACTCATATGCCGAAATCGACAGTTGCCATTCTCCGGACGAGCCCCGCAACGGTGCTCGAGGACTACCATTCGCTGCTGAACCTCGCAGGCTACCAGGATGTCATCGCGAAGGACGCGGACACGGCGCTCAAGGTGAACATCTCCTGGCACTTCTTCTTCCCCGGCAGCTCGACGACGCCGTGGCAGCTCGAAGGCGTCATCCGCGCGATGAAGCGCGACGGGTACGACCCCTCGCTGATGCACGCCTGCCACAACCGCACGGTCGTCATCGACGCGCACCTGGGCGAGCGCGAGAACAAGCAGGTCAACGTCGTCGACGCGCACGGCCTGCGCAACATTCACATCTACGAGACCGAAGAGTGGATCAACATCCGCGATGCGGTCGGCGACCTGACGAAGAAGTTCACGTGCCTCAACGAGGTCTACCCGAAGGGCTTCATGATCCCGAAGCGCTTCATCGGCGAGAACATCATCCACCTGCCGACCATCAAGACCCACGTCTTTACGACGACGACCGGGGCGATGAAGAACGCGTTCGGCGGACTGCTGAACGAGCGCCGGCACTGGACGCATCCGGTGATCCACGAAACGCTCGTCGACCTGCTGATGATTCAGAAGAAGATTCATCGCGGCGTCTTCGCCGTGATGGACGGCACGTTTGCCGGGGACGGCCCCGGGCCGCGCTGCATGGTGCCGCACGTGAAGAACGTCATCCTCGCCAGCGCCGATCAGGTCGCGATCGACGCCGTCGCGGCGAAGCTGATGGGATTCGACCCGCTCTCGATCAAGTTCATCCGGATGGCGCACGACATGGGGTTGGGCTGCGGCGATCCCCGCGAGATCGAGATCGTCGGCGATGCGTCGGCAGCGGCCGAGAACTGGCACTTCGTGGGGCCGTTCAAGAAGATGACGTTTGCCTCGCGCATGCAGCACCTGATCTACTGGGGGCCGATGAAGAAGCCGATCGAGTGGTCGTTGAAGACAGTGCTCGCGCCGTGGGCCTACATCGCCAGCGTCATCTATCACGACAGTTTCTGGTACCCGTACAACGCCCGACACGTCATGCACGACGTGCTCGCCAGCCCGTGGGGCCGGCTCTTCCGCAACTGGGAGTCGGTGCGGCCGGACGATCGGGGATACCCGGACGTGGGCGGCACCGACGCCGTGATCGAGAGGACCGGCGCGCGGGCGCTGAAGGAATCGATCGGGATTCTGGGCACGTGCATCAAGGAGGCGCCTGAGTTCGCCGGGCGCCGCAGACATGAAGCGGGGAAGAAGGCGTGAGGCCGGAAAGAGGAGCCCGTGTGCCTATGACAGACTTCACCGTCACGAACGACTCTGTCGACGTCGAGCAGATCATGCGGCAGATTCGCGCGCGGATCCGGGAGAAGCGCGGAGTCGACTACACGGAGGACGAGATCCGCGAGCTGGCCGGCGTCAAGCTCGAACGGTTTCTCGATCCGAAGGGCGTGCGATCGGACCTGCTCGAGCAGTACCGCCGCCGTCGCGAGGCGGCGACGACCGCGAGGAACTACGCGTTCGAGGACTCGACGATCTACGAGTCGAGCCGTCCGCTGCTTCGCGCCATGCGGAAGCTGCTCAACCCGATCCTCAAACTGTTCTTCAACCCGAATCCGCTGATCGAGGCGCTGCACATCCAGTCGAAGCTGAACGAGTCGTACAACCAGGCCGAGGCGCTGTATTACGAACTGATCCACAACCTGGTCCTCGAAACGACGCGGCTCGGCATCGAGGTCAAGAACCTGAAGATGCGCGTCGAATCGATGTCGAGCCGGCTCGACTTCGACGAGCGGCGCGCGCGCGCGCTCGAAGGCGTCGTCCAGTACCGGCCGGGTGCCGTCGCGCCGCTGCAGCCGCCGGCCGGCGGCGGGACGCCCGCACCGGTTCAGGGCTCGAGCCTCGACAACGCCGGAGCCGAGCGGCGAAACCGCCGTCGTCGACGTCGCGGCCGCCGTCGCCCCGGGGCGCCGGGCGGGATGCCGGGCGGCGAACGGCCCGCGCCGGACGGCGCAGCCGGGGCCGAATCGCACGATGCGTCCGCTCCGCACGACGGTTCCTCCGGAGAAACAGACAGCGGCCCAGACGAGTCGTGAAGCTCGCGGTCGTCGTCCAGCGTTACGGCGCCGACATCAACGGCGGGGCGGAGCTGCACGCCCGGTATATCGCCGAGCGGCTGGCGACGCATGCGCAGGTCGAGGTCGTCACCACGTGCGCGCGCGATTACGTGACCTGGCGGAACGAGCTTCCGCCGGGTGTCGAGTCGATCAACGGAGTCCCCGTCAGGCGGTTTCCGGTGGCGCGCCCGCGAAACCCTCTGGAGTTCGGTCGCCGGTCGCGCCGGGTCTTCGACGAAACCCATTCCATCGCCGACGAGCTGTCGTGGCTGGACAGCGAGGGACCGACCAGCCCGGCGATGATCGACTACCTCGAACAGTCGGCCGCCGGGTTCGACCATCTGCTCTTGTTCAGTTACCGCTACTATCATGCCTGGCACGGCGCGCGACGACTGAGCAGCAGGGCAGTCCTGGTGCCGACGGCCGAACGTGACGCCGCCATCGGCTTGTCCATCTTCGCCCCCGTGTTCAGGGGCGTGCGCGCGATCATGTACAACTCGCATGAAGAGCGCGCGATGATCCAGGCCGCAACCCGCAATCATGAGGTGCCGGGCGTCATCGTCGGCGTCGGTTCCGACGTGCCCGCGCGGACGGATCCGACGCGATTTCGCCAACGCCACCGCATCCACCGGCCGTTTGCGATCTACATCGGTCGAATCGACGAGAACAAGGGCTGCGGCGAGCTCTTCGCCTACTTCCAGCGGTACGCGATGACGTTTCCCCGCGGGCTCGACCTCGTGCTCGTGGGCAACGCCATCATGCAGGTTCCGAAGCATCATCGGATTCATCACCTCGGGTATGTGTCTGACGAAGACAAGTTCGACGCGCTCGCGGCGGCGGACCTGCTGATCATGCCGTCCTTCTTCGAAAGCCTGTCGATGGTCGCGCTCGAGGCGTGGGCGCTGGGCCGGCCGGTGCTGGCCAACGGACGTTGTGATGTGCTGAAAGGGCAGTGCCTCAGGAGCAATGCCGGGCTCTATTACGAGAGCTACCAGGAATTTGCCGAGACGCTGTACTCGCTCGAATCCAACGGCCCGCTGCACGCGCGCCTGGGCCGCAACGGGCGCGACTATTTCACGCGCCACTACTCGTGGCCGGTCATCGAGGGAAAGTACCTCGAGATGCTCAACCGGCTCGGCCGCGAGCCGGCGACGTCGGTGATGGAGCCGCTCCCCGGATGGATGGCCAGACGGCGCGCGGAGGTGCCGGCGGCTTCCGAGACGCTCGCCGCTCTGCCGTCGGGAGCCGTGTTCCCTCAGCACCACGCCGCCAGACAGGATCAGACCGCATGAGCGGCGGTGCGCGGGCCCCGCGCGTGCACCAGGTCCTCGCCACGCTCGGCTACGGCGACGCGATCGGCCACGAGGTTCTCGGTATTCAGCGTGTCCTTCGCGGCGCGGGCTACGACTCCGAGATCTTCGTCGAGACGGCCGACCCCCGGCTCGAGGACCGCACGCTCGACTATCGCGACATGATCGGCGCGATCGCGCCCGAGGACGTGCTGATCCATCACTTCTCGATTGGGTCACGGGCGTCGCGGACGGCCTACGCGCTGCCGGGACGCATGGCGCTCGTGTATCACAACATCACGCCACCCGAGTACTTCGTCGGCGTGCACAAAGACCTGGTGAAGCTCTGCTTCCGCGGACGGCGCGAGCTGACGGCGTACGTCGATCGTTGTGGAATTGCGCTCGGCGACTCCGAGTACAACCGGCGCGAGCTGGCGGACCTCGGCTTCCCGCGCACGGGCGTTCTGCCGGTCGTGCCGGATTTCGTGCACCTCGACGTGCCACCGGATCGCCGGCTGGCAGAGGATTTCGATGACGGCTGGACGAATGTCATGTTCGTCGGGCGCGTGATTCCAAACAAGCGCTTCGAGAACGTGATTCGCGCGTTTCACGTGTACCGCACCAGACACAACCCGCGCGCGCGGCTGCTGCTGGTCGGCTCGTACAGCGGCTTCGAGCGCTATCTCGCGATGCTCCACGGGCTGATCGCCCGGCTCGGCACACCCGACGTGTACTTCACCGGTCACGTCTCGAACGAGGAACTGACTGCGCTGTACGACGTCGCGGACCTGTTCCTCTGCGCGAGCGAGCACGAAGGGTTCTGCGTGCCGATCGTCGAGGCGTTCTACAAGCGCGTGCCGGTCCTCGCGTACGCCGCCACCGCGGTGCCAGCGACGATGGATGGCGGCGGCGTGCTCTACGAGACGACCGATCCGTTCGACATCGCCAGGTTGATGGACGCCGTGCTCGACGATTCGACGCTCGAGGAGGCGGTGCTGGCATCGCAGGACGCGGCGCTCGAGCGACTGCGCGCGCGCGATTTCGGGGCCACCCTGCTGCGCTTCGTCGGCGATCTCCTGCAGCAGCCTCCGACGCCCGCCCCCGAGGTCGCCTGGGACTTCTGGGCGCAATACGAGCAGTTCGAGCGTCTCGAGGAGCTGCGGCAGTTCAGGCCGGCGCTGTTCAAGGCGCTTCCAGACGATCCGGACGGCGCTCGGGCCTCGGCGCTCGGCGCTCGGGATAACGGAGACCGAGCGCCCGGCAGTGAGCGCCGGGCACCAAGCTCTGAGCGGCGGACGCCGAGCGCCGAGCGCCAGGCACCAAGCTCTGAGCGCCGAGCCCCGAGCCCCGAGCCCCGAGAATGATCGTCAACCAATGGGTGCCGGCGGCCCATCGCGGCGATGCGATCGGCGACAGCGCGCGGCGCGTGCGGGAAATGCTCCGCGCGCAGGGATACGCGTCGGACATCTACGCCCTGACCATTGACGAGGACCTGCGTGGCGACGTGCGGCCGTTTGCAGACGCGGACGCACGGCGGGGCGACGTCACGCTCTTTCACTTCGCGCTGCCATCGCCCATGACCGAGGCGTTCGCGGGCCTGGCCGGCAGGCGCGTTCTCCAGTATCACAACATCACGCCCGCCTCGTTCTTCGCACCGTACTCGCCAGGGCTCTTCAGGCTGGCTGCGCTCGGACGCCGCGAGCTGCAGTCGCTCGCCGGGTGCGTCGATCTGGCGCTCGGCGACTCCGAGTTCAACCGGAGCGAACTGGAAAGCCTGGGGTTCCCACGGACCGGCGTGCTGCCGATCGCGGTCAACACCGAGCGGATCACCTCGGCGCCGCGGCGGCCGGCGCTCGAGCGCATCCTCGCGGACGGCCTGATCAACATCCTCTTCGTCGGCCGCATCGTCCCGAACAAGCGAATCGAGGATCACATCCGACTGGCCGAAATCTACAAGCGGAACGTGGACAGCTACTATCGGTTCATCTTCGTCGGCCGGTACGATGGCGTCCCGTCGTACTATGCGCAGGTCCGCGCGCTCATCGACCAGTTCCAGATGCTCCCCGATCGGTTCTGGTTCACCGGTCCTGTCCCCGACGAGGACCTCGGCGCGTTCTACCGCTGGGCGGATGTCTACGTGTCGCTGAGCGAGCACGAGGGGTTCTGCGTGCCGCTCGTCGAAGCCATGGCTGCCGACGTGCCCGTCCTCGCGTACGCGGCCGCGGCGGTGCCCGAGACGCTCGGCGGCGCGGGCATGCTGTTCGCGCCGAAGGACCTGGAGGTCGCGGCGGAGATGATGGGAATGCTCGTATACGATCGAGCCGTCCGCGACACGGTGATCGAGGGTCAGCGGAGGCGGCTGCTGGATTTTTCGCCAGAGCGAATCGAGCTCAGGCTCACGGAAATCATTCGAGGACTCTGATTGAAGATTGCGTTCATCGTTCAGCGTTACGGCGCCGAGATCCTCGGCGGGTCCGAGTATCACTGCCGGTTGATCGCCGAGCGGCTCGCGCCGAGGCACCAGGTGGAGGTCCTGACGACCTGCGCCGCAGACTACATCTCGTGGAAGAACGAGTATCCCGAGGGCACCGATCGGATCCGCGGCGTCACGGTGCGACGGTTCGCCAACGCGCGGACCAGAGACATTCACGCCTTCAATCGCTACTCGGAGTGGATTTTCAACAGCCAGCACAGCCGCGATGACGAGTTGGAGTGGCTGCGCCAGCAGGGACCCTGGTGCCCGGCGCTGCTCGACTATCTGGAGCGGAACCAGCAGCAGTACGACATCCTGATCTTCTTCACCTATCTCTACGCGCCGACGGTGCTGGGCGCGCGAATCGCGCCGCACAAGAGCATCCTCGTGCCGACGGCGCACGACGAGCCCGCGATCCGGCTCGAGATGTACAAGGACCTCTTCAGCCAGCCAGCCGGCCTGGCCTACAACACCGAGGTCGAACGGCGCTTCCTGACCACGCACTTCTCCATCCGGGCGATCACGGAAGAAACGGTCGGCTGCGGCGTGGACCTGCCCCAGTCGCACGGATGGCCGCGCGAACGGCCGGCTGCCAACCCCGTCAGCGAGCCCGACGAGCCGGTGGAGCCGACTGAGGACGAGTCGCCGCCCGACGAGTCGTCGCCGACCTTCCGCCCGCACCTGGCGCAGCGCGGGACGATGTTCCGCCGGCGCCACCGGCTGCACGGCCCGTTCGCGCTGTACGGCGGACGCATCGACGCGGGCAAGGGATGCGAAGAGCTGATCGAGTACTTCAGCACGTACGTGCAGGAGAGCGGTGACGCGTCGCTGGTGCTGATGGGCGTCAAGCTGATGCCGCTACCCGAGGAGCCATTCATCCGCTTCGCCGGCCGACTCTCGGATCAGGAGCGGCTCCTGGCGCTCGAGGCCGCCACGGTCGTCGTCGTGCCCTCGCCCTACGAGAGCCTGTCGCTCCTCGCGCTCGAGTCGTTCGCGGTCGGCACACCCGTCCTGGCCAACGCCCGCAGCGACGTGCTGGTGGACCACTGCCAGAAGAGCAACGCCGGGTTGTACTACGCGGATCGCGACGAGTTCACCGAATGCCTGAGGCTGCTGATGGCGGACCACGACCTTCGCACGCTGATGGGCAAGAACGGCCGCGCCTACGTCCGGCAGAACTACCGGTGGGACGTTATTCTCGCGAAATACGAGAAGATGTTCGCGTCTCTACGAAAGAAATGACCACATGCGGATTGGGGATTGCGGATTGCGGATTGCCCATTCACATTGCGGATTGCGGATTGCGGATTGATTGCGGATTGCGGATTGATTGCGGATTGCCGATTGATTGCGGATTGAGGATTGATTGGAAGTTGCGGCCTTTGAATGGTTGAGTGGAATTGACAATCAGCTATACGGTCGATCCGATCGGCAATCCTGAATCAATCCTCAATCCACAATCAATCGGCAATCCGCAATCCGCAATGTGAATCGGCAATCCCCAATCCGCAATCCACAATCACTCACTCCACTATCACTTCTTCTCCCTCGTCGGCGTCCAGTGGAACCGGCGACCGGCCGTTGCCGGGCGGTGACGAGCGCTTGCGTCGCGGACGGATGTCGTGACGCTTGATCATCTCGTTCAAGGTCGTCGGCTTGATCTGCAGCAGCTCCGCGGCGCGTTTCTGCACGCCGCCTGCCTGCTCCAGGGCTGACTCGATCAGGCCGCGCTGGAACGCGATTTCGGCGTCGCGGTACGAGATTCCCTCCGGCGGCACCACGAACTGGGGCATCTGGAAGCGGCGGCTGCTCCGCACGTGGTCGGGCACCAGGTCGACGTCGATACGGTTGCCGGACGAGAGCACGACGGCGCGCTCGACCACGTTCTCCAGCTCGCGGACGTTGCCAGGCCAGTCGGTACTCGAGCAGCAGATCGAGCGCTTCAGGCGTCAGCTCGAGCCCAGGCTTCTGATTCTCGACGCCGTACTTTTCGAAGAAGTGCTGCACGAGCAGCGGCACGTCCTCGCGCCGCTCGCGCAGCGCCGGCAGCTGGACCGTGATCACGTGCAGCCGGTAGAAGAGATCTTCGCGGAAGCGGCCGTCCTCCATCATCTTCCGCAGATCGACGTTGGTCGCCGCGATGATGCGGACGTCGACCCTGATGGTTTCGACGCCGCCCAGGCGCATGAACTCCCGCTCCTGGATGACGCGCAGCAGCTTCGCCTGCGTCTCGAGCGGGATGTTGCCGATCTCGTCGAAGAAAATGGTGCCCTTGTCCGCGAGCTCGAACAGGCCCTTCTTCGGATAGATCGCGCCGGTGAACGCGCCCTTCACATGCCCGAAGAGGTTCGATTCCAACAGGTCGGGCGGCAGGCTACCCGAGTTGACGGTGATGAACGCGCGATCCGCGCGCGTCGAGTTCTGATGCAGCGAGCGGGCGACCAGCTCCTTGCCGGTGCCGCTCTCGCCGTTGATCAAGATTGTCGTGCGGCTCGGCGCCGCCTGGATGATGAGGTCGAAGACCTGCTTCATCCGCGCGCTGCGGCCGATGATCTCGCCGAAGTGGTTGGCGTGCGCCTGGAGGTTCTGCCGCAGCGCCCGGTTCTCGACGACGAGACGGCGCTGGGCGAGCGCGTTGCGCAGAACGGCGAGCACTTCGTCGTTCTTGAACGGCTTGGTGATGTAGTGGAACGCGCCCCGCTTCATCGCCGTGATCGCGCTCTCGACGGAGGCAAACGCGGTGATCATCAGCACCGGGAGGTCGTCGTCGATCTTCTTCAGCTCGTCGAGTGCGGCCATGCCGTCCATCCCCGGCATCATGATGTCGACGATGGCCGCGTCGAATGGAATGCCCCGGGCGAGCTCGAGCCCCTCCGCGGCGCTCGACGCGAGGCGCACGGTGTACCCCTCGCGCGCCAGCAGCGCCTCGAGGATCTCCCGCATGATCTCTTCGTCGTCGATGACCAGGATGGAGCCGTTTCGATTCATGCGAGCTCCGCTTCCTACGCTTGGCGGTTGAAAGACGTCGTCGCCGCGCGCGCCGGTACGAGCGGCAGCGTCAGCGTGAACCGCGTGCCCTGCCCGACCACGCTGTCGCACGTGAGCGCGCCGCCGTGCTCCTGGACGATGCCGTAGGTGATCGACAGACCCAGACCCGTGCCTTTGCCGATGTCCTTGGTGGTGAAGAACGGATCGTAGATGCGCGACAGCTGATCGGGCGGGATCCCGGAGCCGGTGTCGCCGACCTCGACTTCCGCCATCTCGCCGTTCTCGCGGGTCACGATCGTCAGCCAGCCGCCCTTCGGCATCGCGTCACGCGCGTTCAGGAAGAGGTTCAGGAACACCTGCTGCAGCTTGTACTCCGTGCCGAGCACGACGGGCGCGACGCGCGCCAGCTCCTTCCTCACCTGGATCCGTCCGGTGCGCAGCTGGTGCTCGAGGAGCGCCAGCACGTCGTTGATGACGGCATTCACATCGACCGGACCGCTGTCGACCTGCGCGGGGCGCGCGAGGTTGAGCAGCCCGTTGACGATCTTCGCGGCGCGGAACGTCTGACGCTCGATCTTTTCGAGGACCTGCGTTCTGGGGTCGTCCGGCTCGGTGCCCTGCATCAGCATCTGCACGAAGCTGGAGATCCCCGTCAGCGGCGTGTTCACCTCGTGGGCGACGCCGGCCGCGAGCAAGCCGATCGATGCCATCTTGTCGGAGATCTGAAGCTGCTCCTCGAGCTGCACGCGCGCGGAGATGTCCTCGAGGACGACAATGGTGCCGGCAATCGCACCGTCCGAGCTCCTGAGCGGTGTCGTGGCGACGTTGACCAGCAGCCGGCGCGCCGGGTCGTGTTTGGTCGCCAGGGGCACCCGATAGAGCGCCGCGCCGTCCGGGGACTCGCGGCGCGCGGACACAAGCATCTCGAAGAACCGCGTGTCGACGATCTCGTCGAGCCGTCTTCCCACCGCCGCCTCGTGTCGGACGCCGTACACTTCTTCGAGCCGGCGGTTCCAGCGGACGATGCGATCTTCGCGATCGACAACCGCCAGACCGTCGTTGAGCGATTCGAGGATGTTCTCGCTGAACTCGCGCATCCGCTCGAGCTCGCCCGCCTTCACGGTGAGCTGGCGGTACAGACGGCCGTTCTCGAGCGCCGTGGCCGCCTGCGCCGCCACGGCGGCGACCAGCGACATGTCCTCGCTGCTCAGAGGCTCCGTGCTCGACTTTCGGCCGAGAGCCATGATGGCGATGGTCCCTTCTTTCGAGACGCACGGAACGAAGTAGTGGATCCCGGCGTCCCGCCAGAACTCGATCTCCGCCGGATCGAGCCGACGCTGCAGCATCGGATCGTCGAGCGTCAGGGTGTGGCCCGAAATGAGGCGTGTGGCCACCTCGCTGCCCCGCGCAAGCAAGGGCGGCGGGGTGACGAACCCGGCGTGGGCGGTGGTCACGAACTCGGCCTCACCGCCGGCCGCCGCCGGCGTGAGCATCAGCGCCATGCGATCCACGAGCAGCGTCTCGGTGACGCGCCGGACGAGCCGTTCGCTCAACCGGAAGAGGTCCAGATCGCTGTTCAGGTCGCGCGCGAAGCCCACGAGCGCCCGCCGGTAGTCGTAGCGATCGCGGTAGTACACGCGATCGAGGCCGGTCTGGATGGCATTCTTCACCGGCCGCGCGAGCAGCACGACGACCATCGTGGCCAGCAGCGCCATGACCGGATCGCGATCCTCGGACCCGGACGAGAAGATCTTGCTGGCCAGGTTGTAGAGCACCGCGTAAATGGCGGCAATGGCCGCAATCGCCGCCGCATAGACGAGGCCGCGCTTGATGATGACCTCGACGTCCATGAGGCGGTAGCGGACGATGGCCGAGGCGAAGGCCAGCGGCACGAGCCCGAGCAGGACGGCGGTGAACTCGAAGCCCGTCGTCGGATCGAAGCCGAGGCTGAACGGCAGCGCGTACCCGAAGACGAACGGCACCGCGCCGAGCGCCGTGCCCCAGACGATCCAGCGGAGCTGCCGGCGCGCGGTGACCGAGCGGACGCGACGAAGCGCGCGCGTCATGATCACCAGGCCGCCGACGAGACACAGCGCCAGGTAGAGCAGCTCCGCGCGCTCGATCAGGACGATCACGTTCGAGAGCACTTCGCCCTGCTGGTTCCCGAGCAGCGTGGCGACTCTGGCGCCACCGAGCAACATCGCAGGCAGATACAGCAGCGGGAGCAGCGTGCGCCCGGCGTCGCTCTTCGCCCAGCTGTCAGGACGCTCGGGGAAGACCAGCGCGAAGTGCACGAAGAGCGGCGGCAGCAGGAGCGTCGCCACCACGTCGCCCCAGTAGAAGACCCAGTCGAGACGATCCAGCCGGCCGCTGAAGGACAACGCGAGCACGCCGAAGAACGCGACCGAGAGCCAGAAGAAATGCAGCGTCGCCTGGTTCTCCGGCCGGCGCAGTCGCACGCCGGTGCCGACGAGCAGCGTGAAGATCCCGACACCGGCGAGCGTCAGATACAACCAGCGCGGACCGCTCGGGATCCCGGCAACCGTCAGCGTGATCATCTGCGGCGGGCCCTGCGAGCCCGTCCGGATCACGATGTAGTGCAGGACACCACCCGCGCGCGACCGGTGCAGCGCATCGACGACGTCGTTGCGCCCCTCGATGTCACGCTGATCGATCTTGAGGAGGACGTCCCCGGGCTCGATACCGGCGAGCGCGGCGGGGGACTCGGGCGCCACTTCGCGGGCGATGAGGCTGACGCCGTTGCTGGCCCAGTAGACGCCGTCCTCCATCTCGGTCCAGGTCTTCGTCGAGATGTTCAGCGCGGCCAGCCCGAGCAGCCCCGCGACCAGCGCAGCTGGGCTACTCTGCGCACGAGCGCGCGTCGACGATCCACGTGCGGAGTCTGGGCGGTCGAAGACAAACGGATACCCACCCGCGACGAAGCAAGGGGCATTCCCTGCAGCCAGTCTGTGGATCGACGATAACTCATTGAATTACAACAGCTTCACTCAGATGATCGCGTCGGGACTCCAACCCCCCGGACCAGCGATCCAAGAAACCGGACACCCTTTTGAAAGGCGAAAAAAGGCGGGCCTGCAAGGCCCGCCTGATTCATCTCCGCGGCGCGGACGATCGGACTCAGAACCGCACGAGGAAGCCGCCGACGACGCGCTTGGGCGGCCGGAGCACCAGGAGCTCGTCGTAGATCGATCCCGGATCCATGGGGTCGCGGAACAGATTGCGGAGGCCCACGAGAACTTCCCAACGCGTGCCCGCCACGTCGAACGGCAGCGCCTGGTTGACCTGCAGATCGAAACGGCCGTCGAGCCCCGGCTTCGGCAGCGTCGCATCGGATCGCGTGTAACCCGTGTTGAACTTGTAGATAAAGTAGATCCGCGTGGCCGTCTCGGGAATCTCCGTCGCCAGCGATGTCGTCACGTCGTGGAGATCTTCGGTGGCGGGGCGAACAGAGGCTGGTGCCCACTCGGCGATGTCCGCCATGTCTCCGCGGCCGAGCCAGCGGGCGCGCGTCACGCTGTAGTCGATCGAGCCCTGCACGCGACGGCCCGGCGCGCTGCTGAGCCGAACCGCCCAGCCGTCCGCATCGACGGCGCCGGCGTTCGCGACGTAGTAGTGTCCGACCGACTGACGGTCGCCGGGAATCTCCAGGCCGAACAGCGTCACGAGCTGATCGTCGACGTTCTGATAGAAGCGTCGAAGGCCGATCACGTAGGTGGAGTCGAACTCGTGCTCGACCATGACGTCGAGGTAGCGGGCGCGCTCGACACTGAAACTGTTCGACAGTCCCGGTCCGCCGAGCGGCGCAAACGTCCGCTCCGGTGGCAGCCAGGGTCCGGGCGCTTCGCTGGCCAGGAATTCCTCGGCGCCCGGCGCGACCATCCGCTGCGCCACGGTGGCGGACACGCGGGTATGCCTGATCGGCTCGATGCTGAGGCCAAGGCGCGGGCTCAGCAGCGCGCGGTGGTCGAGATAGTCGTACCACGCATAGCGGCCGCCGTACTCGATCGCGACAACGGGCGTGACCGTCCAGCGATCGAAGGCGTACAGCTCGCCGACGTTGCGATTGCCATCGGTGACGGCCGCCAGCGCGTCGCGATTGCCGCCCAGGTAATCCTGCGTGCTGTAGGACGACCCGAAACGGTATTCGTGCGGCGCTTTCGATCGCGACGTGAACGCGCCCGCCACGTTCCAGGACGACAGGTCACCCTGGCTCATCGCGGCCCGAACCGACCACGATCCCAGCGGCGTCGGCGCGCCGATCGAGAGATACGCGACGCCACGCGGCAACAGATCGCCGGAGAACAAATCCGCAGGCCCGGAGAACGCGCTCGTGGTCAGCAGGTTCACTTCACCGGAGAACGGCAGATCCGTGAAGATGTTGGAGGCCAGGCTCGCGGCGGAGTACATCGCGCGGCCGAACAGCGTGCCCGAAGTGATTTCCGGATCCTGCTCGACGACCGTGATGATCGGAGAGCTGTCCTTCAGGATGCTGCGCTTGATGTGACGCAGCCGCCACGCGGTCTCGTTGTGCGGATGATCGTCGCGCGCCGTGGTGTCCGCCGGCTTCTCGGCGTCAGGCTGATCGGTCAGCGTCCCCCCGGGCAGGCCAAAACCTGCGGCCATGATCGGCCGTGCCTCCACGGGTTGCGTGCCGGCCGTGGCAACCGGCGCGTCGAGGCGCTTCAGCTGCAGCTTCTGGAGCGACGGCGACAGCCCGCTCACGCGGACCCTCAGCCGCGCCGATCCCGCGAATCCCCGCGCGTGGGCCTGGACCGTGTAGTCGCCGAGCGGCAACGCCTCGATCGCAAACCAGCCCGCCGCATCGGTGTTGACGGTCTGGGCGATGCTGGTGCCGAGGATCGATACCATGGCGCCGACGAGCGGACCGCCACGATCGTCGCTCACCTGACCCGTAATGCTGCCACGCAGCGCGCGTGCGGACTGGAACTGGGCGTTCGCTGACTGAGCGCCCGCTGATGACGCGCTGACTGCCCCGGCGAGGCTGACGACGATGGCCGCCGCGAGCGCTCGGTTGAGGCGTTGCATAACACCTTCCTCCGTCAGTCCTGCTGAACGACGCCTGACGACCCGACCGTGAACTGAACGTCGCGCGAGATCGACTTGCCCGCCAGAACATCCGTGATCAGGATCGCCAGTCGATACTCGCCTTCCAGAAACCCGCCGAGCGGAACCACTTGCCCGGCCATCACCGGCTGCGCGCCGCGCGGATCGAACCCCGGCCCCATGAGCGCAGGATTGAAGCGCTGCGGATCCGTATGATTGTAGTACTTCTCCCCTTCCCGCTCCGGCGGATGGACGACCGCATTCCCCGGGTCAGCGGCCGCGCCCCCGCCGCCCCTTCTGAAGAAATGGTACTCCACCAGCACGTCAAACTGTCGCCCGGCCGTTACGGTCGGGTTATAGACGAGGAATACCACGATCAGTTCCTCGTCCTTCCGGAACGCCCGATCGGCGGCCGGCGTGATGTCATTCTGGCCGATGACATACGGCCGTTCCGCCAGCTGCTCGGCCGGAACCGGCTCCTTCAACGTGTTGAGCCGATCCGCCAGAATCACCGTACTCGTCGTCAGCTCGTCCGACCAGAAGTCCGGGACGCTGATCGACTGCCTGAGCACCGACGCTTTGGGCTGCGACCGCTGCGCGTCCGGGTCGATTCGCTCCCGCATGACGACGTAGACGTCGTACTCGCCCGGAGGAATCGAGAACCCCCGGCTGACCCGCGATGGACGCCCGACGACGGGCTTCAGATCCACCGGAAAGATCGCGTCAACCGGAAACGCCGCGTCCGCCTCGTCCGAAACTCTGTCCCGCTCTCGGCGCTTGCGATCGGCATCCCTCGAGGCGTTCTCCCGGGATGCGCGGCGCGCCGCTCTCACATACACCAGCGCGGTCGGCCTGCTCAATCGCGACGTGTCGACCGTGAGCGTGAACGGCACGAACGTTCCGCGCTGGGCCTTGAGGAAATCGTTGTGCCACGTGACCTCGAAGTCCGATGGCACCGGCTTCCCCGACATCGCGGCATCGGCAAGGAGGAGCATCGCCTCCCCCTCCAGCCGCTGGGCCTGCTCGATCCGCTCTCGCTGCCGAGCCTCGGCCGAACCCGGCTGGAGCGCCGTAACTCCTTCCAGTCCCGGCACTAGCGCGAGCACAAGGAATCCCGCCGATCGCCGCAGAAACCCCGTCGTCCGCTCGCGCGTTCCGGCCATTCGGCCCTAATCAACCTGCTCGATCATAGGCGAGTCGTCCCTTCAAGTCAAAGAAGGGACACGGATTAGGCCCATAACGACACGAAAGGACACAGTACCTGCAGCAGCGATCAGCTATCATCAGCGCGCCCACGCGCGCGGCTGCTGCGGGTCGTGGGCGGCTGCGGTCGTTGAGGTGCGCGCGTGGAGGATGATGTCCTCGTCATGGTTCTCGCCGGAGGGGCCGGCGAGCGTCTCTATCCGCTGACGAAGGAGCGGGCCAAGCCCGCAGTCTACTTCGGCGGTCCCTATCGCATCATCGATTTCACGCTGAGCAATTGCATCAATTCGGGGCTGCGGAAGATCTTCATCGCGCTCCAGTACAAGTCCCTCTCTCTGAGCCGCCACATCCGGATGGGCTGGAGCGTTGTCGCTGACGAGCTCGGCGAGTTCGTGGAGATCCTCAGCCCGCAGAAACGCGTGGGCGAGCACTGGTATCTGGGGACTGCCGACGCGGTGTACCAGAATCTGTATTCCATCCTGCGCGAGAACCCGCGGCACCTGCTCGTGCTCTCCGGCGATCACGTCTACAAGATGGACTACGCGCGGATGCTGCGGTTGCACCGGGAGCGTCAGGCCGCCGCGACGATTGCGGCGATCGACATCCCATCGGATGAAGCCAGCCGATTCGGCGTGCTGGAAGTGGACGAGCACAATCGCCTGACGGGATTTCTCGAGAAGCCGCGCCACCTGCCGCCGGGCCAGCAGGTGCTCGCGTCCATGGGGATCTACATCTTCGACATGGAGGTCCTGGAGCCCGCGCTCGAAGCGGACGCGCGCAAGTCGACGACGCACGATTTCGGCAAGGACATCATCCCCGACCTGATTAGCAGCGTGCCCGTGTTTGCCTACCGTTTCACCGACGAGAACAAGAAGAGGAACAAGTACTGGCGCGACATCGGCACGCTGGACGCCTACTACGAGGCGAACATGGACCTGTGTCACGTCAACCCGGAGTTCAACCTCTACGATCCCGAGTGGCCGCTGCGGACGTATCAGGTCCAGGCGCCGCCCGCGAAATTCGTGTTCGCCGACGAGGGCCGCCGGTGCGGGCAATCGCTGGATTCGATCATCTCGGCGGGCTGCATCATCTCGGGAAGCCGTGTCGCCGGCAGCGTGCTCTGCCCGAACGTCCGCGTCCACAGCTTCTGCACGGTGGACGACAGCATCCTGATGCCGGGCGTCCGCGTGGGGCGTCACGCGCGCATCCGCCGTGCGATCATCGATCGCGACGTCTTCATCCCGCGCGGCGCGCTGATCGGTTACAACGACGAGGAAGATCGCCGACGCCACACCGTCACCGAGAGCGGCATCATCGTGGTCACCACCGACGATGAGCCGTTTCTCGGAGAGATCCCGCAGGAGGCGTTGCAGAACGAGACGGAGTTCGATCGCCGCGGAGCAGAACCTTCATGAACATCCAGCAGGTGAAAGGGCGCGAGATCCTGGATTCGCGCGGCAATCCCACGGTCGAAGTCGACGTCGTCCTCGAAGGCGGCATCAGGGGTCGCGCGGCGGTGCCGTCCGGCGCGTCGACCGGCGAGCGCGAAGCGCTCGAGCTGAGGGACGGGGACAAGAAGCGGTACGCCGGCAAGGGCGTCACGAAAGCGGTCGGCCACGTCAACGGCGAGATCGCGCGTGCGCTGGCGGGCCGCGAGGCCGATCAGCAGGCGGTCGATCGTCAGCTCCTCGGGCTCGACGGGACGCCGAACAAGGGCCGGCTCGGCGCGAATGCGATCCTTGGCGTGTCGATGGCGGTGGCGCGCGCGGCAGCGCAGGCTGCCGGGCGTCCGCTCTATGCGCACCTCGCGAGTCTCTTTCCGCGTGGCGCAGGCTACGCGCTGCCCGTGCCGATGATGAACATCCTCAACGGCGGCGCGCATGCAGACAGCAGCGTCGACTTCCAGGAGTTCATGGTGATGCCCACCGGCGCAGCGTCGTTCGCGGAAGCGCTGCGGGCGGGCGCCGAGATCTTCCACACCCTTCGTACGATTCTCAAGAAAAAGGGACACAGCACGGGCGTCGGCGACGAGGGCGGCTTCGCGCCGAACCTCTCGTCGAATCGCGAAGCGCTGGACCTCGTGCTCGAAGCCGTCGTCCAGGCCGGCTATGCGCCGGGACAGCACGTCTACCTCGCGCTCGACGTCGCGGCGAGCGAGCTGTGGAGCGGCACGGGCCGCAACTACGAATTCAAGAAATCACACGAGCCGTCGCGCACCGCCGACCAGATGGTCGCGCTCTACGAGGACTGGGTGCGCCAGTATCCAATCGTCTCGATCGAGGACGGCCTCGCTGAAGGCGACTGGGACGGGTGGAAGACACTCACGAAGGCACTCGGCACACGCGTGCAGCTCGTGGGTGATGACGTGTTCGTCACCAACCCCGAGATCCTGAAACGCGGAATCGCGGAGGGAATCGGCAACGCCCTGCTCGTCAAGTTGAACCAGATCGGGACCGTGAGCGAGACGCTCGAAGCCGTCGGCATCGCTCGCGACGCCGGCTACGCCAGCATCATCTCCCACCGATCCGGCGAGACCGAGGACACGACGATCGCCGATCTCGTCGTCGCGACGGGCGTCGGCCAGATCAAGACGGGGTCCGCCAGCCGTTCGGATCGGGTGGCCAAGTACAACCAGCTGCTCCGGATCGAAGAAGAGCTGGGCGCGAAAGCCCCGTACGCAGGCAGGCGCGCCCTCAAGCAGATCGCGTCGTGACCCCGATCGTTCTCATCATCCTCGACGGCTGGGGCATCCGTCCGCAGCGCGAGAACAACGCCATCGCCCTGGCGAGGACGCCGGTCTTCGACGGCCTCCTGGCCCGCTATCCGCACGCTCAGCTGATCGCATCCGGCGAGGCCGTCGGCCTGCCGGCGGGACAAATGGGGAATTCCGAGGTCGGCCACATGAACATGGGGGCCGGCCGGATTGTCTATCAGGACCTGACGCGGATCGATCAGAGCATCAGGGACGGCGAGCTGTTTACGAATGCCGCGCTCGTCGACGCGATGGATCGCTGCGCGGACGGCCGCCGCGCCCTGCATGTCATCGGCCTCGTCTCCGACGGCGGCGTGCACAGCCATCAACGGCACCTCCACGCGCTGCTCGAGATGGCAGCGCGCCGGCATGTGCCGCGCGTCTTCGTCCAGGCGATCACCGACGGCCGTGACACATCCCCGACCGGCGGCGTCCGCTCCCTGGGTGAGCTGCAACTGGTGTTGGACCGATGCGGCGCCGGCCGCGTCGCCACCGTGTCGGGCCGCTACTACGCAATGGATCGCGACAGGCGCTGGGAGCGGACGAAGCAGGCCTACGACGCGCTCGTCCAGAGCGTGGCGAAGACGACCGCGAAGTCGCCTGTTGACGCGATCCGGGCCTCCTACGACGCGGGCGTGACAGACGAATTCATCGAGCCGGTCGTGATCGTCGACGCGGACGATCATCCGGTCGGACCGATCCGAGACGACGATTCGGTGGTGTTCTTCAATTTCCGCGCGGACCGCGCGCGGCAGCTCACGCGCGCCCTCGCGCTCGACGAGTTCGACGGATTCGATCGGCCGCACCGCCCTCGCGTGGACTGCACGACGATGACCACGTACGATCGGACGTTCCCGTTTCCGGTCGTCTTCTCGCCGCAGACGTTCAGCAATAATCTCGCCGACGTCCTCGAGGCGCACGGCCGCACGAACCTGCGGCTGGCCGAAACGGAGAAGTACGCGCACGTCACCTACTTCTTCAACTGCGGCCGCGAACGGCCGTACGACGGTGAGGATCGAATCCTGGTCCCGTCGCAGAAGGTCGCGACCTACGATCTGATGCCGGAGATGAGCGCGCCGGGGATCGCCGACGAGCTGGTCGCAGATCTGACGAGCCAGCGGCACGAAATCGTCATCTGCAACTTTGCCAACGCGGACATGGTCGGTCACACGGGCCGGCTCGACGCCGCCATTTCAGCGGTGGAAACGCTCGACAACTGCCTGGGCCGGGTGATGACGGCGCTCCAGTCGGCGAACGGGACCGCGATCGTGACGGCCGACCACGGCAACGCCGAGCAGATGTGGGACGAGGAGCTGAACGCTCCTCACACGGCGCATACGTCCAATCCCGTTCCCGTGATCCTCTGCCACGATCGGTTCCGCGGGCATCGGCTGCGCGACGGCAGCCTGCGCGATGTCGCACCGACGATGCTCGAGCTGCTCGGGATCCCCAAGGCGCAGGAGATGAACGGGGGATCGTTGCTGGCGGAGGAACCTCGACCGCCGAAGATCACGTGAGCTGACGCACGGCGCGGAGCTCGCCTTCCGCGTGACGAACGTTGCGGGCTTCACGGCGCTTGCCTGACGCCACGAGCGCCAGCGGGACGATTTGCGCGGGGAGCGACACAATCGAGAATGCCAGGCACGCCGCGCGTCGCAACGGTTTGTGGTCGCGCGGGCCGAGCCCGATCAGACTGCCACAGTAACCCGCCACGACACCATACGCGTCCGCGGCCACCGCTGCGGTGCCGCCATGTGAGCCTCCCGCGCGCGAGCGCCGCTCCCTCAAACTCGTAAGAAACGTCGCGGCGGTGTCGGCCGGCGCCTCCGTCCAGGTGCGCCCGATGCGTCGCAGCGTGTGGGCGTCGCTGCCCCCGAGCATCCCGAGCGCGGGCCCGCCGTTCCAGCGATGCGCCAGCCGTTCGATCAGGTCGTTGTGCTCCCGCAGCATCGCGCCGTTGCGTACTTCCAGCGCGGGCACGAGGTCCAGCAGACGAAGGTACGTCTCGAGCGGAACCTGCCGTCGATAGAAATGCAGCAGGTGATTGAGCGCAAAGAAGACGCCCGCCTCGCGCAGCCGGGCGATCACCTCGAAGACGTTCCGGCGCAGCGGCTGAATCTCCCGATGCAGCCGCTCGTTCGTTCCATAGACCCCCAGGTGCACCTGAATGTCGCCGTCCGGCAGCAGGCACGACACCTCTTCGGAAATGAAGATGTCGTCGGCGCCGGGGCGGCGGTCGAGGAGCTCGAGACACCCATCGATCGAGTCGTGATCGGTGATGGTGACGAGATCCATGCCTCTCGCCTTCGCGACCCGGTACACGTTCGCCGGTTTCGAGTAGCAGTCGCGGCTCTGGAGGAACCGCATGTTCCCGGCGTGCCGCGAGTGCCAGGAGTGCACGTGGAGATCGGCCCGTAGAATGCGCATGTGTCCTGAAACAGAAAGGCCCGGGCGCGAACGCCCGGGCCTGATGAGTCCTGATTTTCGAGTCCGCCGCGCGACGCGGCGGCTACTCGACTTCCTTTTCCTGGGTTTCGTCCGCCGCGATGCGCAGCGAGCGGAGGAACCGGCGATCGTTCGCGCTCATCTCGAGATGACGGCGCTCGGCGCGCGATGCTTTGGTCGAGGCCCCAACCCTGGCGAGGGCGCCGGGCTGCGTGCGGTTCACGAACCCGATCACGGCCTCCAGGGACACGCGCATTTCGAAACCAGCGGCCCGGGCGCGCTCGCGGCACGCTTCGACCCGGGGATCTTCGGCTACGGCGGCAGCAATGGCGTCGGATAGCTCACGGGCCATCCGATTCATGACGTCGTCCATTCGGGACCTCCTCACCGCCGCCGGAGCTGGGATACCGGGGCGTCTCCCGAAACCGCCACCCCGGGAGGGCAGGAGGCATCGGGCGCCAGATGTTTTCATATGAAGGAATTGCAGCGCGGGAACGCAGGCTCATTGTAAACGCCCCCCTCGGCGGGTGTCAATGGTCACAGGCGCAAGATGTTGTCGTCGGAAGCGTTTACAATGACGACCAACGCGCATGAGCGACGACTACGCGGATCCCGAGTCGCTGCGCGGCTGGGATCCTGCCGCGGATCTCGGATTTCCGGGAGCGTTTCCCTACACGCGCGGCATTCAACCGACGATGTACCGCGGCCGGTTGTGGACGATGCGGCAGTACGCCGGCTTCGCCACGGCGGGTGAATCCAACCGCCGCTACCGGTACCTCCTCGAACAGGGCGTCAGCGGCCTGAGCGTGGCGTTCGACCTGCCCACGCAGATGGGCTACGACTCGGATCACACGCTCGCCGCCGGTGAGGTCGGGCGCGCCGGCGTCGCGATCGATTCCATCGAAGACATGGCGGATCTCTTCGACGGCATCCCGCTCGATCGCGTGTCCACGTCGATGACGATCAACGCGACGGCCATCGTGCTGCTCGCGCTCTACGTCGCCGTGGCGAAACGGCAGGGCGTGTCCGTGTCTGCGCTGTCGGGAACCATTCAAAACGACATCCTCAAGGAATACGTCGCGCGCGGGACCTACATCTATCCGCCGCGGCCGTCCCTGCGGATCGTCACGGACATCTTCGCGTACTGCGAACGCGAGCTGCCGAACTGGAACACGATCTCGATCAGCGGATACCACATCCGCGAGGCCGGCTCGACGGCGGTCGAGGAGGTCGCCTTTACGCTGGCGAACGCAATCGCGTACGTGCAGTCGGCGATCGACGCCGGCCTCGACGTCAATCGCTTTGGACAACGGCTCTCGTTCTTCTTCAACGCGCACAACGACTTCCTGGAGGAGATTGCCAAGTTCCGCGCGGCCCGGCGGCTCTGGGCCCGGATCATGCGCGAGCGGTTCGGCGTCACGAATCCGCGCGCCGAGCAGCTGCGCTTCCATACGCAGACGGCCGGGAGCACGCTCACGGCCCAGCAGCCGGACAACAACATCATCCGCGTCGCCATTCAGGCGCTCGCGGCGGTGCTCGGCGGCACACAATCGCTCCATTGCAACGGCCGCGACGAGGCCCTGGCGCTGCCGACCGAGGATTCGGCGCGCATTGCGCTGCGGACGCAGCAGATCATCGGGGCCGAGTCCGGCGTGACGAACACCGTCGACCCGCTCGGCGGCGCGTACGCCATCGAATCAGCGACCAACCGGATCGAAGAGGACGCGCGGACGCTGCTGGATCGCATCGAGGCCGCCGGAGGGACGCTCGCGGCCATCGAACAGGGCATCATCCAGCGCGCGATTCAGGAGTCGGCCTACCGCGCCCAGCAGCAGATCGACGGCGGCGAAAACGTCGTCGTCGGCGTCAACAGGTTCACGACGGCGGAAGCCGCCGGCATCCAGGTCCTGAGCATCGATCCGGAGGTCGAGCCGCGGCAGGTGGAGCGCGTACGCGCGGTCCGCGCGGCGAGGGACGCCACTCCCTGGCGCGCGTCGCTCGATCGCGTCGGGGCTGTGGCGCGCGGAACGGACAATCTCGTGCCGGCAATCATCGCCGCAGTGGAAGCCAGGGCGACGCTCGGCGAGATCTCGGACACACTGCGCGGCGTGTTCGGCGAGCATCGGGAGAGCGATGTCTGACCAACTCGGCGCTCGGCGCTCGGCGTTCGGCGCTCGGGGCTCCGGCTTCGCTGCACGGCGCTCGGCGTTCGCCGCCCGGCGGCTGGGGAGACCGCATGACTGATTCAGGCAGTCGGCCGTCGGCTTCGACCCCATCGGTGGTCACGCCCTCGCGCGAGCGCCGAGCCCCGAGCGCCGAGCGCCCTCTGCTGTCCGTCGACCATCTCACCGCCGGCTTCGAGCTGAACGGTCGATTCGTACCCGCCGTCGTGGACGTCGGCTTCGACGTTCGCGAAGGGGAGACGCTCTGTCTCGTCGGAGAGTCAGGCAGCGGCAAGTCGGTCACGGCACTGTCGATCCTCCGTCTCGTGCAGCCCCCTGGACGGATCGCCGGCGGGCGGATGCTCTTCCGCGGGCGCGATCTGATGACCCTGTCGGAGCGGGAGATGCAGCACGTGCGCGGCGCCGAGATCGCGCTCATCTTTCAGGAGCCGATGACCGCGCTGAACCCCGTCTTCACAATCGGCAACCAGATCGAGGAGACGCTGCGGATCCACGGCCGTGCCACGCGCCGGGACGCTCGTCAGAAGGCCATCGACCTTCTTGCCGCCGTGCGCGTCCCCGAACCGCAACGCCGGGCGCAGGAGTATCCGCACCAGCTCTCCGGAGGCCTGCGCCAGCGCGCGCTGATCGCGATGGCGCTCGCGTGCAAGCCGTCGCTCGTCATCGCCGACGAGCCCACGACCGCGCTCGACGTGACGATCCAGGCGCAGATCCTGGACCTGCTCCGGGATCTTCAGCGTGACATGGGGCTGGCGCTCCTCCTCATCACGCACGATCTCGGCGTCGTGGCCGAGATGGCCGACCGGGTCGCCGTCATGTACGCCGGCCGGATCGTGGAGGAAGCGCCGGTCGACGGACTGTTCAAAGATCCGAAGCATCCGTACACGCGAGGCCTGATGTCGTCGATGCCGGGCGGAGCGCCGGGCACGCGGCTGCGCGCGATTCAGGGCACGGTACCGGCGCTCGGGCAGCTGCCGCCCGGCTGCTCGTTCGCGCCTCGATGCCCGGATCGATTTGAACCCTGCACGGATGCGCACCCCGGCACGACGGCGCTCGGCGGGGGCCGATCGGTCAAGTGCTACCTGCACGGAACGGCCGTGGAGGCGGCACGCTGACCCGATGCCGCTGCTCGAAGTCAGGAATCTCGTCAAGGAATTCGGCCGCAAGCCCGGCCTCCTGCGCCCCACCACGATCGTCCGCGCGGTGGATGACGTCAGCTTCTCGATAGACGAGGGGGAAACGTTCGGACTGGTGGGCGAGTCCGGCAGCGGCAAGACGACGACCGGACGCTGCATCCTGCGGCTGATCGAGCCGACGTCAGGCGAGGTCCGCTTCCGCAACGAGGACGTCCTCAGGTACACGCGCAGCCAGCTGCGTCTGGCGCGTCGCCACATGCAGATCGTGTTTCAGGATCCGTATTCATCCCTGAATCCGCGGATGCGCGTGGGAACGATCGTCGAAGAGCCGCTGGTCATTCACAAGATGGGATCGAAGGCGGCGCGGCGCGCGCGCGTCGCCGAGCTGTTCGAGCTCGTCGGCCTCGACCCGTCGCAGCTGTCGAAGTACCCGCACCAGTTCAGCGGCGGACAGCGTCAGCGCATCGGTCTGGCGCGAGCGCTTGCCCTGAGCCCGACGCTCATCATCGCGGACGAGCCGGTCTCGGCGCTCGACGTCTCGGTGCAGGCGCAGGTCATCAACCTGCTGATGGATCTGCAGCAGCGGCTGAAGCTCACGTACCTCTTCATCGCGCACGACCTGCGGCTCGTGCGCCACATCTGCAGCCGGGTTGCCGTGATGTACCTGGGAAGAATCGTCGAGATGGGGCCGACCGAACGGCTCTTCGAGGCGCCGGCGCATCCCTACACGCGTGCGCTGCTTTCGGCGATTCCCGTCCCGGATCCTCAAGCGCCGCGACAACGAATCGAGCTGGATCCGTCGTCCTTCGATCGGAAGGCACTGCTCAGGCCCGTCGCGGACGGACACGTCGCGGCCGTGTGATCGACCGCTCCGACGGATCAGAATTTACGCGGCGCGCTTGACGTCCTTCTCGACCTGTCCATCCCGGATGTGAATGGCGCGGTGGGCGAACGCCGCGATGTCGGCTTCGTGCGTCACCAGGATGATCGTGTTGCCCGATTGGTGCAGCCGTTCGAACACGCCCATGATCTCGGCGCCGGTCTTCGAGTCCAGGTTGCCCGTGGGCTCGTCCGCCAGCAGAATCGACGGGTTGTTGACGAGGGCGCGCGCGATCGCGACGCGCTGACGCTGTCCACCCGACAGCTCGTTGGGCCGGTGCGACGCGCGATCGGTGAGCTCGACTTTGGCCAGTGCCTGACGCGCGCGCTCCTGCCGCACCTTGCCGGACACGCCGCCATAGACGAGCGGCAGCTCGACGTTGTGCAGGGCGGTCGCGCGCGGCAGCAGGTTGAACGTCTGGAACACGAACCCGATCTCTTCGTTCCGGATCCGCGCCAGCTCGTCGTCATTCATCGCCGCGACTTCCTTCTCGTTGAGGAGATAGCTGCCCTTGCTCGGCGTGTCCAGGCACCCGATCAGGTTCATCAGCGTGGACTTTCCTGAACCGGACGGCCCCATGATCGCGACGTATTCGCCGCGTTCGATTTGAATCGAGACCCCGCGCAGGGCGTGAATCTCCTCCTCGCCCATGACGTAGGTCTTCCAGAGATCGCGCGTTTCAATCAGGCTCATAACACCACTGCTACAGACGATTGGCGGTACTCTACGGTTGGCAACCGGGAGGGGTTCCCCCGGCGAAGGGTACCATTATCCCCCTCCGTCGTCTCTTCGCCCCCCGACGGGAACCAGGACCTCCTGGCCGGAGCGGTCGCGCAAGACGACGCCGTCGCGATCGATGCGCACGACGAGCCGCGGCCCGACCCGATCTCCCTGACTGACGATGGATCCGCCGACGATGGCCATCCGGGCCCTGTCCGACACCATGATGCCGTTGACGAGCGGCAGCGGCGCCTGCGGTGGATCCCGCCGGCGTTCGGCGGTTGGAGGCCGGTCGGGACCGGCCGCCGATTCACGAACGACCGGGGACGCTCTCTCTGCAGCCGATTGACTCGACACGGGCGCTGATGCCTCCGGCTCGAACCGGCCGGTTGTGGGCACAACCCGAAGATCCGCGACCTCGACCGGAGTCACGGGTACGACGGCACGCGCGATTGGAACCGCCGGCGACGATCCCGACCACAGCAGGAACGACCACGCTCCGGCGAGCGCCATCGCCGTCAGGGCCGCGGCGCGCAGCAGCGGCGACGATGACACCGGGCGCGGCGAGTCTGCGGCGCGCGGTCCGTCCACCGAAGTCGAACCACCGGTCGACGCGGGAACTGTCGCCGCAACGGTCTCGTGAAGGCCGGACGGGACGCTCGTGTCCTGGTGCGACGCGGCGGCGGACGCGAGCTGCAGCGCGGCCGCCGACTCGACGAGACGGCCCTGCGCTTCGCCACCGAGGCCCGGCAGCTCCGCGGAATCCAGTGCCTCGACTTCGAGGTCCAGCTCCTCGATCAACGCCATCGTCAGCGAGCGGAGATCGTGCAGGTTGCCGCACGTGATCGCAGACGTCACCGTGGCGCCGTGCACCGGGCGCACGAGCTCGATTGCGTGCTGCACGTGAGGCGCGAGCTGCGAGACGAGCAGGTATCGGTCGAGGAGCTCCGGGCGCGCGCCCGTGAACGGCTTGCCCAGCGCCCAGTCGAACACGCGCCAGAAGAGCACGTCGTCGTTCCGGACGATCGCGATCGCCGCGCCGTGCGTATTGAGCGCGAGGGCGGCCACGGCTTCGCCCTTGGCGTGAGCGCGCCGGCCGCGCGCGATCCGCGCGAGCGCCTGCACCGGCGACAGGACGACCTTGATTTCGAACCCTGCTGACACGAACGGCCGCAGCGACTCCTCGGAAACAGCCTTCTGCGGATGGTTCCCCCACGCGACGACGTGGGCGTGATGCGGCAACCGGTTCCGGCGGCGGGCCCGCTTCAGCAGATCGGCCAGCTCGTCATGATCCGCAGACCATTCACCCGGCGTCACGATCCGCGCCGCCGACACTTCGGCCGACGCGCCACGCCGCCCCGCGCGGACGAGCACACAGTGATTCGGTCCGAGCTCGATTCCCGTGACGTTGTCCATCAGCGCAGCGGCAGCCGCTAGCCTTCCTTCTCCTCGTATTCCGTCTTGAGCCGCGCGACGACCGCCGGATCCGCCAGCGTCGTCGTATCGCCGAGCGCCTTGCCTTCCGCGATGTCGCGAAGCAGCCGTCGCATGATCTTTCCCGAACGCGTCTTGGGCAAGTCGGCGGCAAAGAGGATCTCGTCGGGACGCGCAATCGCGCCGATCTTGCGCACGACGTGCTCCTTCAGCTCGTCGGCAAAGGCGGCCGATGGCTTGACGCCCTCCTTGACGGTCACGAACGCCGCGACGGCCTGACCCTTGATTTCGTGCGGCCGACCGACCACCGCCGCTTCGGCGACTTTCGGATGATCGACGAGCGCGCTCTCCACTTCCATCGTCCCGAGACGATGGCCGGCGACGTTCAGGACGTCGTCCACGCGGCCGAGCAGCCAGTAGAAACCGTCCTCGTCGCGGCGCGCGCCGTCACCCGTGAAGTACATGCCGTCGGGCCAGCGGCTCCAGTACTGCTGCACGTAGCGATCGGGATCGCCGTAGATGCCGCGCAGCATCGAGGGCCAGGGACGCGTGAGCGTCAGCAGCCCGCCGCCGGTCTCGACGCGCTTTCCCGTGGCGTCGCGGATCTCTGCGAAGACGCCCGGGAACGTGTGCGTCGCCGAGCCGGGCTTCGTGCTCGTAATCCCCGGGAGCGGCGTGATCATGATCATGCCGGTTTCGGTTTGCCACCACGTGTCGACGATCGGACACCGCTCGCGGCCGATGTGCTGCTGGTACCACATCCACGCCTCGGGGTTGATCGGCTCACCGACGGACCCCAGCAGCCGAAGCGTGCTCAGGTCGCGGCGCGCCGGCCACTCCGTGCCCCAGCGCATGAACGCGCGGATCGCCGTCGGCGCGGTGTAGAAGACCGTGACGCCGTGCCGTTCGATCAACTCCCAGAATCGATCCTTCTGCGGCCAGTCGGGCGCGCCTTCGTACATCACGACCGTCGCGCCGTTGGCCAGCGGACCGTAGACGACGTAGCTGTGGCCGGTCACCCAGCCGATGTCGGCCGTGCACCAGTAGACGTCGTCTTCTTTCAGGTCGAACACCCACTTGGTCGTGGCGTACGTGCCGACGAGATACCCGCCAGTCGTGTGCACGATCCCTTTGGGTTTTCCGGTCGTCCCCGAGGTGTAGAGGATGTAGAGCATGTCCTCGGCATCCATCGCCTCCGGGTCGCAGGACGGCGATGCGTTCTGCATCAACCGGTGGTACCAGTGATCGCGTCCCTCTTTGATCTGGACTGGAATCGGGGCGCCGGCCTGACGCTGCACGACGACGACGTTCTTGATCGAGGGCGTTCCTTCGAGCGCTTCATCCGCCATCTGCTTCAGCGGGACGATCTGTCCACGGCGGTAGCCGCCGTCCGCGGTGACGAGCAGCACGGCCTGCGCGTCGTTGATGCGGTCGCGCAGCGACTCCGCGCTGAACCCTCCGAACACGACGCTGTGCACGGCGCCGATGCGCGCGCAGGCGAGCATCGCGATGGCGAGCTCCGGCACGAGCGGCAGATACAGCGCGACGCGGTCTCCCCGCTTCACACCCAGCGACTTCAGCACGTTCGCAAACGCGCTCACCTGGCGATAGAGATCCCAGTACGTGAGCGTGCGCCGATCGCCGGGCTCGCCTTCCCAGATGAACGCGGCTTTGTTGCGGCGCGCCGTCCGGACATGACGGTCGAGGCAGTTGACGCTGATGTTCAGCTTGCCGCCGCAGAACCACTGCGCGTAGGGCGGGTCCCAGCGCAGCACCTTGTCCCAGGGCCGTATCCACTCCAGCTCGCGCGCGAAACTTGCCCAGAATCCTTCAGGATCCGCAGCGGCGCGGCCGTAAATGGCCGGGTCGGCGATATTGGCGGTCGCCTGCCACTCGCGCGTGGGCGGGAAACGACGATCCTCTTTGAGCAGCGCGTCGATTTCGCTCATCGTCCTGATTATCTATCGCGGGGCCCGGATCCGTCGCGCCGCGAAGCCAGCGCGTCAACCCGGCTGCGAACGGCCGCCCGGCGGTCGTTGTACTCCGCGCCGGCGTAGGCCAGAAACGCCTCGTAATGCGTGGCCGCGCGCGCGGGCTCACCCGTCAACTCGAACAACACCGCCAGGTTGTAGTGCGCCGGCGCATGCCGGGGGTCGGCGCCCAGCGCGCGGAGCAGCGACTCCTTCGCACGCTCGGTTCGCCCGGTCGCCTTCTCGGCAAGCGACAGGTTGACCATGGCATCGACGTCGCGCGGCCGCCGCGTCAGCACGTTCCTGAACTCCGCGGCGCGCCGCATCGTACTTGCCCTGCGCCAGCAGGGCGACACCAAGGTTGTTGTGCGCGTTGTCGTACTCCGCATCGATGTCGAGCGCGCGCCTGAACTCGCCAACCGCGTCGTTCAGCTTGCCCCGGCTCTGGAACAGAAGTCCGATGTTGTTGTGGGCCGCCGCGTTCCGATCGTCTGCCTTGAGCAGCTCCCGGTACGCCTGAAGCGCGCCGTCGACGTTACCGGCGCGCTGGTACTGAACCGCGCGATCAAAGAGCACGTCGCGACTGGATGGCGTGACCTGCCTGGTACTCGATGACGCCGTGGGCGCGATGCCAGGCGCGACGGTCCGGTTCGCCGCAGTGGCGGTGGAACCGGGTGAAGCTGCGCTCTTCTCCGGTGCAGTGGCGGTCGGGCCCGGTGATGTCGACGCCGGGCTCGATCCGGTGACCCGTCCCGGGCTTGACGCGGGCGGCGCCGGTCGAGTCGCAACGACCGCGGGCTTTGATACGCGGTCCACGCCAGGGCCAGACGTACCACACGCCGCCGGCGATCAGAATCGCTCCGATCAGGTAGGCCGTTACGCGTTCGCCGCTTCGACGTCGCGTCGTCGAATACCCCATCGTCGCCAGCACGGCATCCGCCTGGGGATTCCTGTCGCGCTGTCGCTCCGTCGAGGACTTCGGCCCCCGTCCGCGTCGCAACGCCTCAAAGAGCTGACTCACCGGTAAGGGTATCCGTGTTGTCCGTGTTGTCCGCGGCTACAGGGCCGCCACGCGCCGACGCATCCAGCTGAAGATCGTCTCGCGCGCCGGCTCGAGATCGAGGCTGCTCGCAGCCTTGACCACCATCGGCGGCTCGATCCACGTGGCGCGGACCGAGTACGCCTCAAGCAGCGCGCGATCGCAGACGAGGTTGATCAGTCGCGGAATGCCGCCGGTCGCCCGGTGGACGCGCTGCAGCGCCTTCGGCGTGAAGCCAACCGCGGAGCCGCCGCCGGCGATCGTCAGGCGATGCGCGACGTAGGCGGCCGTCTCCTGCGCGGTCAGCGGGCGCAGCTGATATCGGATCGAGACGCGCTGATCGAGCTGACGCAGCTCCGGCGTCCGCAAGCTGCCCTTCAGATTGAGCTGGCCGACGAGCACGATCTGCAGCAGCTTCTCCTTGTCCGTCTCCAGGTTCGACAGGAGCCGGATCTGCTCGAGCACCTGGAGCGGAAGGTTCTGCGCCTCGTCGAGAATCAGGATGGCGTTGGCGCCGAGCGGCAGGAGCGACAGCAGGAACTCGTTGAGCGTGTTGATCAGTTCCTGCTTGCTGACGCCCGCGAGCCGCCCCTTCCGGATCTCGTCACGCGAGACCACGCCGAAGTCCTGCAGGATCAGGCGCAGGAGATCTTCCTCGGACAGGAACGGATTGAGGATGAGCGCGGTGAACGTACGGCGATCGAGCTGATCGAGGATCGCGCGGCAGAGCGTCGTCTTGCCCGTTCCGATGTCGCCGGTGACGACCACGAAGCCCTCGCGGCGCCGAATCGCGTATTGCAGAAGGTCGAACGCGTTGGCGTGCGATTCGCTGCGATAGAGATACTTGGGATCGGGGGTGAGGCTGAACGGCTTTTCGGTGAACCCGTAGAAATCTTCGTACATGGGATAGTCCTCGCGTGTGCGCCCCAGCGCCGAGGCGAACTGGGCGGCGGCCGTCGTCGTCATCGAACGCATCAGGCTCATCGCACGGCTCCTGCGGCGGCGGCCGCCTGGCCGACGATCGTCGGTGTGAGCAGCACGACCAGCTCCGCGCTCGCCGGATGCGCTCTCAGCCCTGATAGGATCAACGTCTCGCCTCCCCGCACCCGAACGACCGTATTCACGTCGCTCTGCCAGGTCTGACTGGCTCCCGCTGTACTCGCCATGCGGCGCGAAAATCCGGGCGCAATTCCAAGCTGGACCATATCGTCGGCCGAGATCTGGGGGGTGATGGCCAGCGTCCAGGCCGCTTCGTCGCCGCTGTCCACCCGAACGACCGCGGGTTCGTTGTTCATCGCGAGCACCTGCGGCGTCGCCAGCACGTCGACTGTCCCCTGCGCCCAAATCGCGCGGAGCACCGCGTCCACGTCCGCCGGGAGGACCGCTGCGGAGCCGGGCCTGATGCCAAGCGCCGTCAGGTCCAGGCCGCGGGCGCGATCCTTGACGGTCACGGCCAGAATCTTCAGCTGCACGCGGACCTGGCGCAGCGCGCGGACCTGCACCGACTCGAGATACACGGCAACCTGATCGAGCCGATCGGCGAAGTCGGTCACCTGCACGAGGCCGGCCCGGCGATCGACGTGATGCCGTCCCGACTGCGACAGGAGCGCGGCCACACCGGCCTCGATCTCCGTGAACACATCGGTGGCCGTCGCCGAGCCCATCTCGACCGTGACACCAGGGCCGGCGCTCTCCGTCCGATGCTGGAGCGTCCGGCGCAGGCTGAGGAGATCCACTTCGAAGAGCCGCGTCTCGCGGCTTTCGCGGGTAGACGCTGATGACGGCGGCGTCCACGTCGTAGTCGAGCGCTGACGGGAACAGCACCGCCTCGAGGGCCTGCCTCATCGTCAGATCCCTCAACTCCCCGGTGAAGGTGCCCGTGATGTTCGAGTCGATGACGGTGCTGAAGCGGCTGCCCCTCACGACGAGGAGGATGACGTCGCGGATCGGCGTCGGCTGCCCGACCGCGAGCGTGATCTTGCGGGCGTCGAGGTCGGACCGTTCAGCGCCCCGGGAAACGGACAGGGGCGCGGGCTGGCGGACGTCGAGCTTGGTCACCGGGAGGTCTCGGGAGCTGCCCTCCGCCCGAGCCGGCGCCCGCGGGCGCCAGGCCCAGGAGCGACACGGCGACGAACCAGCGTCGGTACGTGCACACTTTTGCTGTTGGAAGTTTCGGGCACAGACGGGCAAACCTGTAGTGATCAGGGTGCCAAGGTGCCAAGGTGCCAGGTGCCAGAGGTGCAGAGGTGCCAAGGTGCCAGGTGCCAGGGTCGGCCGGCAACCTGGGCGTCTACAGCGTCGATTCCGGTGGAATCGGCGTCACGTCGATGGTGCCCGGCGGCGGCGGTGGCGGCGCGTCCTTCTTCTTGAAGATCGCGAAGCCGATCAGGCCGCCCACCATCCCGAAGATCATGTTGATCACGAGGGAAATGATCAGGCCGATCACCATCATGGACGGCCCCGTTGCCATCTGCCGGATGAGGTCCCGGAACTCTTCGGGCACGTCAGGGTTGGATTCGAGCGCCCGCTCCATCCACTCGCGCTGGAAGCCACCTGCCACCAGCTGCAAGGGAATTGAGATGAGCGCGCCGACGACGGCGCCGACGATGCCGGCCATGAGACCGACGAGCGCGCTTTCCGCCGGGGTCACCTGGTGAGGCATGTTCTGCTGGCGCAGATATGCCGCCAGCGCGCCACCCATGAGCACCCAGAGGCAGCAGCAGCAGTTCCCCGCGTTCACGATGGGCAACGCCGAGAGCACGCCGATGAACAGGCCGCCCCAGAACGCCGGCTGCAATCGCTCGGACATCATCAGTCGTAGTACTCCCGGCCGAGGTGCGTGATCAGCTCCTCGCCGCGCAGGTACCTGAGCGTGTTCTTCAGCTTCATCAGCTGAATGAACAGATCGTGCTCAGGGTACAACCCCGGCGCGTGCATCGGACTCTTGAAGTAGAACGACAGCCACTCCTGGATTCCGCTCATGCCCGCGCGCTTGGCGAGATCGAGGAACAGCGCGACGTCGAGCACGATGGGCGCCGCCAGGATGCTGTCGCGGCACAGGAAGTTGATCTTCAGCTGCATCGGATATCCGAGCCAGCCGAAGATGTCGATGTTGTCCCAGCCTTCCTTGTTGTCGCCGCGCGGTGGATAGTAGTTGATTCTGACGACGTGGCAAAGCTTTTCGTACAGATCCGGGTACAGGGCCGGCTGCAGGATGTAGTCGAGGACCGATTTCTTGCTTTCTTCCTTGGTCTTGAACGATTCGGGGTCGTCCAGCACCTCGCCATCCCGGTTGCCGAGAATGTTGGTCGAGTACCAACCCTCCACGCCGAGCAGCCGCGCCTTCAAGCCTGGCGCGATGATGGTCTTGATCAGCGTCTGGCCGGTTTTCAGGTCCTTCCCCGAGAGCGGTGACCCGGTCTTCGCCGCCAACTCCAGGAGCGCCGGGATGTCGGCGCTCAGGTTCGGCGCCGCGTTCGCATAGGGAATTCCCTCGCGGATCGCCGCGTACGCGTAAACCATGCTCGATGGAATCGACGGGTCGTTCGCCTCGAGTGCCTTCTCGAACGCCGCGACGCTTTCGTGCGCCGGCGATTCGGTCATGTAGACCTCGGTGCTGCCGCACCAGACCATCACGAGCCGCTCGAGCCCGTGCTGTGCCTTGAAGCGCCGGATGTCTTCGACGACCTGATCCGCCAGCTCGCGTTTGTTCGCCGCTTTCTTCACGTTCGGGCCGTCGAGCCGTTTCACGTACCGGCGATCGAAGACCGCGGGCCACGGACGAATCTGTTCGAGCTCGGGGCGAATCTGTTCGAGCAACGCCGACTCGAGCACGCCGGCCGTCTTCGCCGCTTCGTACGAGTTCTCTTCGAAGATGTCCCAGCCGCCGAACACGATGTCGTCGAGCGAGGCGAGCGGAACGAAATCCTTGATCAAAGGCGAGCGCGCTTCGGTGCGCTTGCCGAGCCTGACGGTGCCCATCTGGGTGAGCGAGCCAATCGGCTTTGCGAGGCCGCGGCGAATAGCGAGGACCCCGGCGACGGTCGTCGTGCTGACCGCGCCCATCCCTACCAGCAGAACACCCAGTTTCCCTGCAGGTTCGGCGATTTTTGGCGGATTTTTCACAACCGGGAACTATATCATTCTGTTCGGGCCTCGCGGGACGCTCGCCGGCATCGCGGTTTCGGTGCACCTATGCGCTGGTTGAGAAAATCCACGCTCGATCCCCTCAGCGTCAGCATGGTCGGCGCGAAGCTCGGCGATCGCGTGCTCGTGGCCGGAGCGAGCGATCCGAAGCTGATCGCGGTCCTGGGCGCGAAGACGGGACTCACCGGCCTGACGTGCGCACTCGACGAGAACGACTCCGCAGTCGCGGAAGCGGCGCGCGTCGCGCTGCGCGAGGGCGCGCTCATCGAGACCTCCGTCGCGCCCTATACGTCTCTGCCGTTCGATCCGGAATCCTTCGATATCGTCGTCCTGCGCGACGTCCTCCGGACGCTCGAACACGGCCACCGGATGAGCGTCATCCACGAAGCGCATCGCGTTCTCCGGGCCGGCGGCCGTTGCCTCGTCATCGAATCAACCGCTCGCGTGGGTCTCGCCGCGCTCATGGGCCGTTCCGGCGCGAGCGAGGACTACGCCGCGTCAGGCGAACCGTTGAACGGATTGAAGGACGCAGGCTTCGTCGCCGTGCGGACGCTCGCCGAGCGCGATGGCGTGACGTTCGTCGAGGCCGTGAAGCGGAACACGTAGCCCCCAGCACACCAGCACCCTCAGCATCATCGGGCGCACGTCAGATGACGGCCGCCATCGATCGAGATCGTCTCGCCCGTTATCCACGCCGCATCGTCTGACGCGAGGAAGTAGATCAGATCGGCGATCTCGCGCGCCTCGCCGGGCCTGCCGAGCGGGTGCGTCTCGCGGGATCGATCCAGGAACGCCGCGTAGTTCGTCTCGTTCATGCCGCCGCGCCGATGGAGGTTCGACACGACGACGCCGGGGTTGACGGCGTTGACGCGGACGCCCTTCGGTGCCAGTTCGAGCGCGGCGCACCGCGTCAACTGATCGACGGCTGATTTGCTGACGCAGTACGCCAGCACGCCGGGAAACGCGCGCAGTCCGGTCACGCTCGACACGTTCACGACCGCGCCGCGCGCCGCGGAGAGCGCCGCCGCCGCCGCGCGCATGAGCCGGAACGGCGCACGCGTGTTGATGTCCATCATCGCGTCCCAGTCCGCATCCGTGGTCGATTCGACCGAACCGGACGCGATGATTCCCGCCGCGTTGACCAGCGTCGTCAGGCCACCAAACAGCTCGAGAGCGGTGCGGACGACGACGTCGGGGCTGGTGGGGGCAGTGACGTCAGCGGCCAGGACCGCCGCGCGGCCGCCCGAGCTTTCGATCTCTGCGCCCACGTCGCGAAGCGCCGTTTCGTCCCGTCCCACCGCCAGAACCGACGCGCCCCCTCGTCCAAAGCGGACCGCCGTGGCGCGCCCGATCCCGCTCGACGCTCCCGTGACAATCACCTGCTGAGGCATGCGCTGTTGTAGCACGCGGACGTGAAATTTCGCGCTCCCGTGGTGTCCTACGCTGCACGCGGATTGTCCCAGAACGTGGACTTCACCCAACAGGTCTCCCTCGGAAACGCCGAAAAAACGGGCAGTTCTCGCGGTCCCTGCGGAAAGCGTTCGGCAAGTCTTTTGCCCCGCACAGCATCGGCTCGACCCATGTCCACCCGCACGCTCCCGGCCGACGTCTACAGTCCACGCGAAATCGCCCGTGCCGCAGGGGCCGCGACAGCTGATGCGTATGCCTTGCTGGCCTCGGGCGTCATCGGTACCGTGGACGGAAAGTTCGTGGATTCGCGGGACGCGGTCCGGGCCGTTCGACTTCTGAGAGGCCAGTACCCGGTCGAGGCTCAGAGCCGCCAGCTCTTCCGTCCGCTGGTCGGGGCGAGGCGTCAGCCCGGGCCGTCGCTGGCCGCGTCGGGCGGAATTCATGCGTTGCTGGTGGTGATTCTGATTCTCCTCACTATGGGCGCCGGACCGACCGAATCCGAACAGCGGCCCAGCGTTCCCGCACGGCTGGTTTTCCTCGTGCAGCCGGGGCCGGGCGGTGGTGGTGGTGGCGGAGGTCTCAGACAGAAGCCCCCCGCGCAGCGCGCAATGCTCAAGAGCGCTCGCGCCCTCAGGAGTCCGGTTCCAGTTGAGCGCGCGGTGCGGAAGCCGAAGCCAGACCCCCCGCCTCCGCCGAGACCGCTGCCCCCGCCACCGCCGGTGCCGGCGGAGAGGCCGGCAGAACCGCCGCCGCCCGTGGCCAAGCCGGACCCGATTCCGCCAGTCGTGGCACCGGTGGTCAGCGCGTCAGCTGATCCGAAGGAGCAGGCCGGCGTCCTGAGCGACACTTCGGCGAACACGAAGAGCCAGGGCTCAGGGACAGGTGGAGGCGCAGGAACCGGAACTGGGACCGGTATCGGCGAAGGTTCCGGACCGGGGATCGGCCCCGGGAGCGGTGGAGGAACCGGCGGCGGACCGTACCGGCCGGGGAGCGGCATCACCGCGCCGACGATCGTGCACGAGGTCAAACCGGACTACACGGAAGAAGCACGGCGACGCAGCCTGTCCGGCGAAGTGGTCCTCGACATCGTCGTCAAAAGCGACGGGCGAGTCGGTTCCGTTCGAGTCGTTCAGGGGCTGGGCGCCGGGCTCGACCAGCGTGCGGTGGAGGCGGTGCGTCAGTGGCGTTTCGCGCCCGCGCGTCGCTACGGCACGCCGGTGGACGTGATGGTGGAAGTCGCAGTGGAGTTCAGACTGCGATGAGCGCGGCGCTAACTGTGGAGCAACGACGATGAATCTGATCCTGATGATCGTTTCGCTGACGTCGCTGGCGGTCACGCTGGCGATGGTGGGCGTCGTGGTCAAGCTGCTGCGCGATGAGCGGCGGAGGTCGGACGCGCGCGTCGCCGCGCTGACGGAGCTGGCCGACGAACGGATGGAGCAGAGAATCGAAGCGGTCGTCGACCGGCCCGCACCGCGACCGCGAGTCGAGCCGCGACGCCAGGCCGAACCGCGACTCCAGACAGAGCCGCGGCTCCAGGCCGAACCACGATTGCGGCCAGAGCCGCTTCGAATACTCGATGAGCCGGAAGAGTACGTGCTCGAGCGCACGCCCTCGGTGTCAGAGGGTCTTTTCGACAGGCCGACGTCGGACTCGCCGTGGCCGAGACGTCTCGGGATTGCCGGCGCGCTTGCAGCGCTGCTGCTCGTGGTCGCGCTCGTCACGCTCTCGAGAAGCGGATCGAGTGACCGCCCAGGCGCCGCGCCAAGCGTCGAGCAAACGTCGCTGCCGGCGCCGTCAGCGTCGCTGGAACTGCTGTCGCTGCAACACAGCCAGCAGGCGGACGCGCTGACGATCACCGGGCTCGTGCAGAACCCGCGCGGCGGCGCGCCGGTATCGAAGGTCTCTGCGACGGCGTTTCTGTTCGCGGCCGACGGCACGTTCCTCGCGAGCGGCCGCGCGCCGCTGGACTTCACGGTTCTGAATCCAGGCGAAGAGTCTCCCTTCGTGGTCGCTGTGCCGGTCAAGGCGCCAGTCGCCAGATATCGGATTGGATTCCGCGGCGAGGACGGTCACGTCATCGGCCACATCGATCGGCGTGGAACGCCCGCCATGGCGAGACATGGCGGCGACGAGGAGCGATGAACGATTTCGCGGTTGGGGGGCCATCATGAAGCGGGGAACACTGTCGGCGATCTCGGCGACGATCATCGCGGGCGTCGTGACGGCATCCGGGCAACAGCCGCAGGACGGCCAGGTGTTTCGCTTCCGTACGGGTGTCGAGCTGATCAACGTCACCGCGACGGTGACCGATCGCAGCGGGCGCTTCGTCCCGAACCTCCGCAAGGAAGACTTCCGAGTCTTTGAGGACGGCCAGGAGCAGCCGGTCACGCATTTCAGCAACGAGCGCGTCCCCGTGAGCCTCGGCATCGTGCTGGACACGAGCGGGAGCATGGAAGGCGAAAAAATGACGGCGGCGAGACAGGCGCTCAACCGGTTCCTGTTCGAGCTGCTCGATCGCCAGGACGAGGTGTTCCTGTACCGATTCGACAGTCATCCCGAGCTGGTCGAGGGCTGGTCGATGGATCGCGAGCGGATCGCGTCCGAGCTGGCGCGCCTCAGGCCGCGCGGCGCGACGACGCTGTTCGACGCAGTGGCGGAGGCAGTGCCGCTTGCGCAGACGGGTCGTCACCGGAAGAAGGCCGTCGTCGTCATCTCGGACGGCAACGATACGTCGAGCCGCACGTCCATCCGCGAGGTGAAGCAGCTGATTCGCGAGAGCGAAGTGCTCGTGTACGCGATCGGCATCGACGGCCAGGGCTCGCCGTACACGTCGTCTCCGTCGGGACCGTCGATGCCGCCCAGCGGTCCACGACTGCCGATTCCGCTCCCGTTTCCCGTTCCGGGCCGCCGGCCGGGCACGACGCCGCCGTACACGCCGCCGCAGCCGCAGCCGCCGAGCAGCGGACGCAACGTGCGCGGGCTCGACGAGCGGGTCAATGTCGCCGCGCTGCGCGACCTCACCGACGACAGCGGCGGCCGCACGGAGATCATCCGCTTCGCACGCGATCTGGATCCGGCCACCGCGGGAATCGCCGACGAGTTGAGCCAGCAGTACTATCTGGGCTATCCGGCGCAGGGCAAGAAAGACGGGCAGTGGCACAGCATCCGCGTGGAAGTGCGGAACACGGGTCAGCTCGTACGCGCGCGCAAGGGATACATCGCGACGCCCTGACGGGGACTCGCGGCTGATGACTGAAGTATCATCAGCCAGTGCAGACCTTCGCAGCCGCGGTGGGGCTGAGCGTCCTCGGCAGCCTCGGCGGGCTGCTGATGGCCTCCATCTTCCTGCTCCTCGGCGACGAACTCCGCGTCAAGCTCGTACCGTGGTTGATCAGCTATGCGGTCGGCACGCTGCTCGGCGTGGCACTGCTGGCGCTGCTGCCCGAGGCGCTTGGCCGGATCGCTCCCGCCGCCGCCATGGGCACGCTCCTCGCCGGCGTGCTGGCGTTTTTTCTGCTCGAGAAGCTGGTGATCTGGCGCCACTGTCACGACGCGCACGACTGCGAGATTCATACGAGCAGCGCGGCGTCGCTGGTGATCGTCGGCGACGCGTTCCATACGTTCGTCGACGGCGCGGTGATCGCCGCCGCCGTGGTCACGTCGTTCCCGCTGGGCGTCACGACGGCGCTGGCGGTCGCGGCGCACGAGATTCCGCAGGAAGTCGGGGACGTCGCGATTCTCCTGCGCGCGGGGTTCAGCCGGATGCGCGCGTTCACGCTGAACCTCGTCGCCAGCATCGGCGGAATCCTGGGCGCGGTCGCCATGCTGCTCGCCTCGCAGAGCGTGCCCAACCTGTTGCCCTACGTGCTGTCGTTTGCGGCGGGAAACTTCCTGTACATCGCGATGGCCGACCTGATCCCGGACCTGCACCACGGGGGGATCGAAGGCGGTCCAATCCGGCAGCTCCTCCTTATCGGCGCCGGCATCGCGACCATCACGCTGATTTAGTGTCCCCCTGAACTGTCCTTTTTCTGCGTCCGATCCGGACGCTTCGGGCCTTTTCTTCGAGTACCGCGCATCCCGGCCCTGGCACCAGCTTTGCGATGCTCAGCTCTGTCAGATGCCAGACGACCTGGACAGCGGGAGTCGAACTCCAATGAGGGTGACCAAGCTATCGTTCCTCGTGCTGATTCTCAGCGCGCTTGCGCTCGGCGCTGGCGCCGCGTCGGCGCAGGATCGCTACGACGTTCGGATTGCCAGCGCGATAGGACGCCAGATCAGCTCGTACACTCGCTTCACTATCTTCGACGACGTCAGCGGCTCCGTCGAAAACGGCGTTGTCACGCTTACGGGAAAGGTGACGATGCCTTACAAGAAGACGGATATCGAGCGGCAGGTTTCAACGGTGACGGCGTTCGCGAAGTGCACAACAGGATCGAGGTGCTGCCGATCTCGTCGTACGACGACGATCTGCGCAGCCGCATCGCGCGTGCCATTTACGGCAACTCCGCATTCTGGCGTTATGCGGCCCAGGCGAACCCGCCGATCCACATCATCGTCGAGAACGGGCACGTCACGCTGACGGGCGTGGTGAACAACAACGTCGATCGGATGCTGGCCCGCTCGCTCGCGACCGGATTCGGTGAGCTGTCGGTGACGAACCAGCTCAAGACGGATTCGGAGATGAGGTCGGAGTAGTGCTGCCCTTTCGGATCGTCAACAGGATGATCAGGGCGATGACCGCGACTGCGGCCACGAACGCGCCGGCGAAGAGCCACAACGTGTGATACAGGATGGACTGACGGTCCATCCTGATCTCTATCGAGACGGGCCGTCCATCCAGCCGATCGGTCAGCTGCTGCTCCCAGGACAGGATGTTTCCGCGCGCGATCCGGCTCGTCTCGTTGGTCTCGACGTCGCGGGCGTTGTGCCAGACGATCCGGCTTGGCACGTGCAGCCTGAACGCGACGAGCTCGCCTCCCGTCCACCCGACGTTCGTCAGCGTCCCCGGCTTGTACGCCGAACGCCCGATTTCCTGTCGGTACACGTAGAGACCGTCCTTCTCCGTCAAGTCGTATGTCGACCAGGCGAACGGCGCGGCCTGCGAGAGCCTCCGGATGTCGCTGGTGTGAACGCGGATCTGAATGAAGCGGCGGCCCTTCCGGCGCCACGGCCGGCTGACCCTGGTCACCTGCGTCACCGGTGACTCATAGGCCGCGCGAACCTTCTCACGGTCCAGCCGTGCCGCGGGATCGAGGCTGAAGTCCATCCCGCGCAGCGTGACGAGCGCCGGAATCGACGTGTTGACGATCAGCTCCGCCGATCCATCGAGCGAGAGGTAGAGATCCTCTTCGTACTGGTACACGCGGCCGAACAGATTGCCCCGCCCGCCGCACGCCGCCGCAGCGGCCAGCAGGAAGACGGCAAGCAGCGCGGCCACTGCGCACGCACGACTCCGGGACATTTCTCGAATGATATACTGAAAGTTCTCGCGGCTTTTCCCGCCCGATCGGCGCTCGATGTCCACGCCATCACGCATCTTCTTGATCGACGGCAGCTCGCAGATGTATCGCGCGTACCACGCGATGCGCGGTTCGGGGCTCACCGGACCCGGCGGCAAGTCCACGCACGCCGTCTACATTTTCGTCACGATGCTGCGGAAGCTGATGCAGGACCATCAGCCGCAGTACATCGCGGCGTCGTTCGACATGCCGGGTCCGACGTTTCGATCGGAGATGGCGGCCGACTACAAGGCCAACCGGACGCCGATGCCGCCCGATCTCGCCGAGCAGATCCCCTGGGTCCACGAGGCGTGCGAGGCCCTGGGCGTGCCGATCCTGACGTCCCAGCGGTTCGAAGCCGACGACGTGATCGGATCGCTCGCGCGGCAGGCCGTTGACGCGGGGTTCGAGGTCGCGATCGTCACCGGCGACAAAGACTTCTTTCAGCTCGTGCACGACGGCATCAAGGTCTACAACCCTCGAGACGACGGCACGTGGTTCGACGCCGAGGGCGTGAAAGAGAAGTTCGGCGTCACTCCTGCGCAGGTCATCGACGTCCTCGCGCTGATGGGCGATTCCATCGACAACATCAAGGGCGTACCGGGGATAGGGGAGAAAGGCGCGCGCGATCTGATCGCGGAGCACGGATCGCTGGAGGCGCTTCTGTCGCGCGCCGCGGAGGTCAGCAACAAGCGCTATCGCGAAGGGCTGCTGGCGCACGCGGAGGATGCGAGGCAGAGCCGCGAGCTGGCGCGCATCCGCACCGATGTGCCGGTACAGTTCGAGGCGGACTCGCTGCGCTTCCGGGGCGCGTCACGCGAGCGGTGCTTCGAGCTGTTCACGCGGCTCGGGTTTCGATCGCTGGTGCTCGAGTTCGCGCCATCGTCCCAGACCGTCGGCAAGGACTACGCGACAATCAGCACGCTGTCGGAGCTCCAGTCCCTCGCCGATGCCCTGACGCGCGCCGGCCGATTCGGCCTCCGTGTGCTCCCGGATGCCACGGCGGCGATGCGCGCAGGAATCGTGGGCATGTCGTTTTCGACGGGGCCGAAGCAGGCACGATACGTGCCGCTCTCGAGACCGGTGACGGGCGGAGACCTCTTCGGAGCGCCCGGTGCGGATGAAGCCGGGAATTCGGGGCTCGACCCCGACGCGGCGCTGGCGATCCTTCGGCCGGTGCTCGAGACACGAGGCCGTGAAGAAAGTCGGCCACGATCTGAAGTTCGACGCGATCGTGCTGTCACGGCACGGGATCACGCTGCGCGGCTTCGGCACCGACGTGATGATCGCGGGATACCTCCTCGACGCCGCGTTCCATCCGCTCGAGGATCTCGCCATCGAACATGTCGGCTACAAGGCGCTGACGGAGGAAGAGGTCTGCGGCCGCGGCGTCAAGGCCGTGTCGTTCGCGGCCGTCGCACCGGATCGTGCGCTCGACTTCGCCGGCGAGCGCGCGGACCTCGCGCTCCAGCTCTCGACGACGCTCGACGATCTGCTGAAGCGCGAGGACCTGCTACGGGTCTACGACGAGCTGGAACATCCGCTGATCCCGGTGCTGGTCGACATCGAGCGCGCGGGCGTGCGGATCGACGGTGCAGCGCTGGCCTCTCAGGCCGAGAAAATCGATCAGGAACTGACGCGGCTGGCGTCGCGGGTCTACGAGCTCTCCGGCGAAGAGTTCAACATCAACTCGCCAAAAAAGCTGTCCGAGATCCTCTTCGACCGCCTCGGCATGCGCACCGAGACGATCCGCCGGACGACGAAGACCAAGGCACAGTCGACGGCGTTCGAAGTGCTCGAGGAACTGGCACTCACACACGAGCTGCCGAAGCTCGTACTGGAATGGCGCAGCCTTCAGAAACTGAAGGGCACCTACATCGATGCGCTGCCGCAGCTCGTCAACCCGGAGACCGGGCGCGTCCACACCTGTTTCAACCAGGCGGTTGCGGCGACAGGACGGCTCAGCAGCAGCGATCCCAACCTGCAGAACATCCCGATCCGCACCGACATCGGACGCGAGATCCGGCGCGCCTTCGTGGCCGAGCCGGGCCACGTGTTGATCTCGGCGGACTATTCGCAGATCGAGTTGCGCGTCATGGCCCACCTGGCCGACGAGCAGGCGCTCGTCGAGGCGTTCAGCCGGGGCGAGGACATCCACGACCGGACAGCGATGAAGGTCTTCGGCCCGAGCAGCGGGCTGAGCGCGCACGAGCTGCGGCGGCGCGCCAAGATCATCAACTACGCACTGTTGTACGGGAAGCAGGCGTTCACGCTCGCCAGGGACATCGGCGTGTCGCGTCAGGAGGCGCAGGCCTTCATCGACGCGTACTTCGCGGGATTCCCGGCCGTCCGCCAGTTCATCGACAGCTTGCTCGCCAGCGCACGCGAAACCGGTGTCGTCAAGACGATGTTCGGACGCCGGCGCCCGGTGCCGGACGTCAACAACCGCAACTTCCAGCTGCGCGGCGAGGCGGAGCGAAAAGCGGTGAACTTCCCGATACAGGGCACGGCGGCCGACATCCTGAAGCGCGCCATGATCGACGTTCATCAGGCGCTGCCGCGCATCGCCGGGGGCCGCGCGCGGATGATCCTCACCGTCCACGACGAGCTGCTGTTCGAGGCGCCGAAGGAGACCGCGGACGAGACGGCAGCAGCCGTTCGGGAACTGATGGAGCGCGCCGTGACGCTGAAGGTGCCGATCGAGGCTGACGTCGGAATCGGCGAGAACTGGAAGGACGCGAAGTAGTCAGCTGGGACAACAACTCCTGAACGATAGAGTAGGTTACAACGGTCCGGACGGAACCATGCGATTCCCAAAGGTCCACGGCATCATCCGGCGGCGGCTCCTGGTGAACTTCCGCGTCGACCCGGCCGTCATCCAGCTGCAGCTCCCGGCGCCGTTCCGGCCGAAACTGCACGATGGTCACGCAATCGCCGGCATATGCCTCATCCGGCTCGAAGAGATCAGGCCCCGGCGGTTCCCGCGGATCGCCGGGTTGTCGAGCGAGAACGCTGCGCATCGCGTGGCGGTGACCTGGGAGGATGACGAGGGGAAGCACGAGGGCGTGTACATCCCCAGGCGGGATACCGGATCTTTGATCAATCACATCGCAGGCGGCCGCCTGTTTCCGGGTGAGCACGAACGCGCCAGGTTCCGGGTGGTCGACGACGGGACACACATCGCTCTGCACATGCAGTCGGCCGACCGGAAGGTGGAAGTGGATGTCGCCGGTCGCGCGGCCGACGCCTTGCCCCCATCGTCCTCGTTCGACCGCGTGGAGAGTGCGTCCGCGTTTTTCGAGAGTGGTTCTGTCGGGTATTCAGCCACGGCGTCCGGCCGCCGGCTCGATGGCATCAGGTTGACGACGCACACCTGGCAGGTGGCGCCGCTCGCGCTCGAGCGCGTCCACTCCAGCTACTTCGCGAATCAGTCGTTGTTTCCGTCGGGGTCGATCCAGTATGACTGTGCCCTGATCATGCGCAACGTCTCGCACGAATGGGACAGCATGGGGGACATGTATCTCTGAATGCAGGTGCTGAAGGTGCTAAAGGTGCTGGGGGTGCTGGAGGTGCTTTCAGGCTATCAGCGGAGACCTGAGAGCCCAAAGCCGAGAGCCAAGAGCCTACTTCTTGCTGTGCGAGGCTTTGAACGCGTCCCACTCCGACGTCATCGAGGCCAGGGCCTGCTTCGCGTCACCGCGCTGGCCGAGCTTGGCGGCACGGTCGGGAATGATGGCGTGCGTGACGAGACGATCGATGTCGGCGCGGAGCGCGGCGCCGCGATCCTCGGCCAGCACCGCGCGGACCCAGCCGGCCATCGCCGCGTTCCAGGCCCGCTCGAGATCGCCGACGCCGCGGGCGGCAGCCGCGAGCCAGTATCCGGCCGCCGTCGATCCCGGATACTCTGCGACTTCCTCGGTCATCCTGTCCAGGATGCGGCCATAGATGGCCGGACGCTCTTCGGGCGGACGCGCCTGCGAATAGCGATCGAGCGCGGTCGCCCACCAATCGAGCACGCGTTCGTGCGCCGGCGTGCCGAGCAGCGCCGAGCGCTGACGCACGGACTCGAACAGCTCAGCCGCGGCGCCGAATCGATCCTCGAGGTACAGCGTCTCGGCGAGCCCGATCGTCAACTCGACGCGTTCGAAGGGATCGAGCGCGCGCGCATCCACCGTTTCCAGCGTGTCGCGTGCGGCGCCGAGATCCTTGGCGTCGGCAGATTGACGGTAGCGCTCGAGCTGGATTCGTCCGAGCACGACTCGCGCGGCTTCGGCTTTCGCCGGAATGCTCGCGGCCTCGCGCGCGAGCCGTTCGGCCATCTCGTACTGGCCGAGGTTGTACAGCCGGCGCGCCTCCATCAACGGGTCCGCTGCCCGCACCTGTCCGACGAACGCGAGAAGCAGGGCCGCCACCGCCAGAGGGCGCATGGTGGGATGGTAGCACAATGCGTGAGCTGACCTAACCCTATAATAATCAGCCACTTAATCGCCGCTGACAGGCTTCGGGTGCTATAATCCGTAGGCGATGGTGGAGCCGACCATCGTTCCGCGGACCGCGCACACAATCTCGCGCCGGGACATCGATCCTTCAGCCCTTCGGGTTCTCTATCGACTGCACGAGAGCAACTACGTCGCGTATCTCGTGGGCGGCAGCGTGCGCGATCTGCTCCTGAACAGGCGACCCAAGGACTTCGACATCGGCACGTCGGCGCACCCGCACCAGGTCAAGAAGCTCTTCCGCAATTGCTGGATCATCGGACGACGGTTCCGGCTCGCGCACGTCAAGTTCGGACCGAAGACGATCGAGGTCGCGACGTTCCGCCGCCTGGTGGATCCGGCCGAGCTCACGCCGGAAGCCGAAGCCGCCGCGGTCACGCCGGGCGACATCGTCGCGCCGGGAGAAACGCTGCCGCCGGAAGAGACCGGCCGCGAGCGGCGGAAGGCCGACGGCCGCGCGCCCGCGCGCATGCTCCATCGCGACAACACCTATGGAACGCCGGAAGAGGACGCGTTCCGCCGGGACTTCACGATCAACGCGCTGTTCTACGACATCGGGACCTTCGCGATCATCGACTACACCGGTGGGCTCCAGGACCTCGACCGGCGGCTGATCCGGTGCATCGGCAATCCTGTCGAGCGCTTCCTCGAAGACCCGGTCCGGATGCTGCGCGCGGTCGTGCTCGCGGCGCGTCTGCAGTTCACGATCGACGAACCGATCCTCGACGCCATCAAGACCCATCGGCACGCGATCGGGCACAGCGCGCCCGCGCGGCTGGTCGAGGAGTATTACAAGATCCTGCGGTCGGGACACGCAGCGGAAGCGCTTCGTCAGCTGCGCGCGACAGGCCTGATGAAGGAGATCACGCCGGAGCTGACGGAGGCGCCGGACGCGCTCTGGCGCTCGATCGCGGCACTCGACGAGTACCGCAACCGGTTCGACTCGGCGCCGGACTCGCTCACCAACGCGATCCTCGCCGGCACGCTGCTTCATCCGCTGGGATTGATCCGTCGTCAGCGCTTCTCAGCGGACCCGCTCGAGCGCCGCGTCGATCTCGGGATGCTGCCGATTGCGCGACGGGATCTGGAGCGCCTGCAGCAAGTCATCGCCATTCAGCCGCGCCTGCTCGACGTGCGCGCTCCCGTGCGCGCCCAGCGCGGTGTGATGCACCGGCCCGTCTTTGCCGACGCGCTCACGTGGCTGGACGTGCACGCCGAGCGTCCTGACGTCGTGGCGTACTGGCGTGAGCTCGCGGCTGAAACACCCGCTCAAGCGCAGCATCCGGCTGCAGAGCCCGAACGAGAAGCCCCGTTCCGCCGCCGGCGCCGCCGACGACGTCGTCGCCGGGCCCCTTACGCTGCGGGCTGAGAACAGAACACGTCCGTGTTGTCCGTGTTATCCGTGTTATCCGTGTTGTCCGCGGCTGGGTTGCGCCACGAAGCGGTACCCGACGCCGCGGACCGTCAGCAGGTGCTTCGGCCGTGACGGATCGTCCTCGATGTACCGCCGGAGCCTGACGATGAAGTTGTCGATGGCACGGGTGTCCGTGTCCTCCCGCAGACCCCAGACTTCCTCGAGCATGGATTTCCGCGACACCGCCTTCCCTTCCTGCGCGATCAGGTGCCGCAGCAGATTCGCTTCCATCAAGGTGAGCGGCAGCGTGCGTTCGCCGACGCGGAGCTGCAGCGTGTCGAAGTCGATGGTCTTGCCGGCGAAGCTATAGGTTTCCGTCGGCCGCCGCAGCCATTGCGAGCGCCGCAACAGGCCGCCGATCCTGGCGAGCAGGATCGCCAGCTCGGTGGGTTTCGGCAGATAGTCGTCCGCGCCGGCGGCAAATCCCTTCAGGACGTCTTCGGGCCGCCCCCGCGCGGTCAGCATCAGGACCGGCACGAACTGACGCGCCTCGCGCAGCTCCGAGACGACCGTGAAGCCGTCTTTGCCCGGCAGCATCACGTCGAGCACGACGAGATCGAAGGCGGGCTGGGAACGCGACAGCAGCCGCGCCAGCGCCGCCTCGCCGTTATCGACGACCTCGACGCCGAAGCCCTCGGCCTCGAGGTTGAACCGGAGTCCTTCGGCGAGGTGTTGTTCATCCTCCACGATGAGGACGCGCTGCATGCGCAGCTAGGCCTCCGCCGCCTTCGGGAGCAGCAGCGTGAACGTGCTGCCGCGGCCCTGCCCGTCGCTTTCGGCAAACGCGCGGCCGCCGTGCTTCCGCGCAACCGAGCGCACGATAAAGAGCCCCAGCCCGCTGCCTTTCGCGCGTATGGCCACGCTGGCAGGGATGCGATAGAACCGTCGGAAGATGCGCTTCAGCTCGGCCGGCGAGATGCCGACACCCTGATCGGTGACGCGGACGGCGAGCCGCTGCCCGTCCATGTCCTCGAGGGCCACCCGCACGCGAACGTCGCCCGACGAATACTTCACGGCGTTGTCGATCAGGTTCCAGATCGCGGCCTTGAGCTCATCCTGGTCGCCAATCACGACCGGCCGGGGATCCGCGTGCTGTTCGTACACCAGCGCCTCGTCAGTGAGGTGAAAGCGCGTCTTGGCGAGCTCGACGCATTCCTTCGCGATCTCGCCGAGATCCACGCGCGTCCTGGAAATGCGCCGCCAGCGCGAGCCGGAGCTGCCCGCCTGCAGCACCTGCTCGATCGTCTGCAGCAGGCGATCGCTGTCCTCGAGCATGATGCGGTAGAACTCGCGCCGCCGGGCCTCGTCCAGATCGCGCGTCTGGAGCGTCTGCAGATACAGACGGATCGATGCGACCGGCGTCTTCAGCTCGTGGGTTACCGCATTGATGAACGAGTCGTGCTGTTCGTTCCTGCGGATTTCGCGGACGAGAAAGATCGTATTGAGCACCATGCCCGCGATGATGGGCAGGAAGAGCATGATGCCGAGGAAGACGAGCAGCCCCCGGCGCCAGTTGAGCACGATCCAGCTGATGTTGAGCGTAACCGCGAGCGCGACGAGGCAGACGCCGAGGACCGTGAAGAAAATGACCGACCTTCGCCGGCCGCTAATCATGAGAACAGGATAATGCTGAATTCACTTCAGCATTCAAACTTCAGAATTCAGAATGGCTTACGCCGCTTCTTCAACAGGTAGCCGCGTCACCTTGGCCACTTTGAGGTCCCGCACGATCCCGACGGCCTCGAGCAGCCTGAGCGTGATCCAGCTGACGTCGAATTCGTACCAGGTGAGCCCGTGGCGGGCGGAAACCGGGTGGGCGTGATGGTTGTTGTGCCAGCCCTCGCCGAAGGTCAGGAGCGCGACCCACAAGCTGTTGCGTGAATCATCACGCGTCGCGAAGCGTCTGGTGCCCCACATGTGCGTCGCGGAGTTGACGAGCCATGTGGCATGCAGGCCGACGGTGACACGCAGGAAGATGCCCCAGAGCACGAGCGGCCAGCCGCCCAGCGCCAGCAGCACGAACCCGAGCGTCGTGAGCGGCACGTAGTGATAGGTGTTGAGCCAGCGGTAGAACGCGTCGGCCGCGAGATCGGGGGCGTACTTCGCCATCAGCGCGGTGTTGTTGTGATGGGTATCGCCGAAGAGGATCCACCCCATGTGGGCCCAGAAGCCACCGTCGCGCGGCGTGTGCGGATCGCCGTCCTTGTCCGAGTGCTTGTGATGCACCCGGTGCGTTGCGACCCAGAAGAGCGGGCCGCCCTCGAGCGTCAGCGTGCCGCAGACCGCGAGGAAGTACTCGAACGCTTTCGACGTCTTGTAACCGCGGTGCGTGTGCAGCCGATGATAGCCGAGGCTGATCCCGAGCCCGACCGCGATCCAGTGCAGCGCGAGCGCCGTCAGCACGTTCGTCCAACTGAAAAACCAGAACGCCATCAGGCCGAGGACGTGGAACGCGATCATGAAGAACGCGGTGATCAGATTCAGCGTGGTAAACGAATAGGCCGATCGGCCAGCAGCGTCGGACGTCGTCAACGTGACTCCTCGAAAAGGGGGCGCCACGCGAGAGTAGCAGGATCGCCGCAGGCTCGAGTGTAAGACTTCTGTAAGACTGTAAATGTCTCGTAGTTAAGAGTTTACTGCTCAGCCGGCAGGGGCGTTTTGCCTACCCGTTCTTTGCCTCGAAGTGTTCCATGAACGCGACGAGCGCGTCGATGCCCTCTTCAGGGAACGCGTTGTAGATCGACGCGCGCAGGCCTCCGACCGAGCGGTGTCCCGCGAGCCCGTCGAGGCCGGCGGCCGTCGCTTCCTTGATGAACTTCTTCTCCAGTTCCTCGCTCGGCAAGCGCAGCGTGACGTTCATGCGCGAACGGCTGTTCTTCTGCGCGTGGCCGCGGTAGAAGCCCGTGCGGTCGATCTCGGCGTAGAGCTTGTCGGCCTTGCGGACGTTCTGCTGCTCGATCGCCGCCAGCCCGCCCTGCTTGGTGAGCCACTTCAACACGAGGCCCATGATGTAGATCGCGAACACAGGCGGCGTGTTGTAAAGCGACTTGTTCTCGACGAGGACCTTGTACTGAAGCATCGTCGCCAGCGCGGGCGGGGTGCGGCCGACGAGGTCGTCCCTGATGATCACCAGCGTGAGGCCCGCGGGCGCCAGGTTCTTCTGCGCGCCGGCGTAGATGAGGCCGTACCTGGACACATCGATCGGCCGGCTGAACATGTGGGACGAAGTGTCGGCGACGAGCGGAACGTTGCCGACGTCAGGGAGGTAGTGCCACTCGGTGCCGAAGAGCGTGTTGTTGGTCGTCAGGTGCACGTAGGCCGCGTTCGGATCCAGCTTCAGCTCGTCCTGGCGCGGGATACGCGCGTATTTCTCGGATCCGGTCGACGCCGCGATCTTCACGCCGCCGACGCGCTTCGCCTCCTTCACCGCTTTTTCGGACCACGATCCGGTCACCACGTAGTCGGCGGATCCGCCCGGGGGGAGCAGGTTCATCGGTACCATCGAGAACTGCAGGCTCGCGCCCCCTTGCAGGAACAGCACGTGATAGTTCGACGGAATGCCGGCCAGCGAACGGAGATCGCGTTCACAGTTCTCGAGGATGCTGTCGAAAGTCTTCGAGCGATGGCTGATCTCGAGGACCGACATGCCCACGCCCGGGAGCGACACGAGATCTCGTTGCGCCTCCTCGAGGACCTCGAGCGGCAGCATGGCCGGACCGGCCGAGAAGTTGAAAACGCGAGTCATGGTAGTCATAACAGCCTCGGTGGCGGCGGCGACAGCCGCACGACCTGCAGATCCAGCACGTCCTGATTTCCGCCCCTGATACGATCGCACAGCTCGGACGCGGGCGCGCCGTCCAAGTTGATCCTGGCCACGGCAGCTTCGGCTCCCTCGAACACGATGTTCTCGGTTTCCTGCACGTTCAGGCTCGCCTCGCGCAGGTGGGCAAACACGTGCGCCAGCACTCCCGGCCGATCCCGGTGACGCACGACGAGCATGTGCGTCGCGGGCGTCCGCGTGGCCAGATTGACGACGTTCGGCACGCGGCCCGTCTCCTTGTAGGAGCGCACGATTCGAACCGTCTCGGCCGCGATTGCCTCCTGTGCCTGATCCGTCGACGCGCCGATGTGGTGCGTGCCGTAGACGTTCGGAAGCGCGATCAGCTCGTCGGCAAAATCTCCCGTGGTGGACGTCGGCTCGTTGGCGAACACGTCGAGGCCGACACGCAGTTTCTTCTCGCGGACGGCGGCCGCGAGCGCCGCGTGATCGATCACCTCGCCGCGCGCCGTGTTGATGATGAACGCGCCCGGCTTCATGCGGCTGAGCAACGCGGCGTTGACGAGGTTCTTCGTGTCGGGACCGAGCGCCAGATGGAGGCTGAGGATGTCCGCGCGCGCAGCGACGTCGGCGGGGGAAGGCGCAAGCTCGATCGACGTGAGGTGACTCGCGGACTCGATCCCCAGCTCACGCGCTTCGGACTCCGAGATCGGGCGCTGCTGGCCGCTGAAACGGCGGCTCCAGACGACCACCTTCAGGCCGAACCCGGCGGCCCGCTTGATCGTCTCGACGCCGATGTTGCCGATGCCGAGAAGCCCCAGCGTCAGCCCGTACAGACCGCGGGCGTTGGCGAACTCTTTCTTGTTCCACTTCCCCGCCCGCAGCTCGGCGACGTTGTCGGGAATGCGGCGGTCGAGGGCGAGGATCAGCGCGAACGCCAGCTCGGCAACCGCGATCGCGTTCTTGCCGGGACAGTTCGAGACGTAGATCCCGCGCTTCGACGCGCCGGCGACGTCGATCGTGTTGTAGCCGGCTCCAGCGCGAACGATGAGAGCCAGACGCCCGGCGTCGAGCATCGGCGCTGTGACCTTCGTGCCGCGGACCACGAGCACGTCCGCGCTGCTCGAGCGAATCGCCTCGGTCAGCGTGTCGTCCTTCAGATCCGGCGAGTACACGACCTCGCAACCGGCCGCCTCGAGCCCCTCGATGCCGCTCTGCTCGAACTTGTCCGCAATCAGCACTTTCATAGGATTCGACCCGGGCTGTGCCCGCGCTAGATGAGGTGGACCAGGAGCCCGTCGCGGAGCTTGGGCTCGAACCAGGTGGACTTCGGGGGCATGATGCCGCCCTCATCCGAGATTCCCATGAGGTCGTCGATGGTTACGGGGAACATCGAAAATGCCACCGCTGCCTTCCCGGCATTCACGGTCTCCTCGAGCGCGGCGGTGCCTCGGCCGCCGCCGACGAAGTCGATGCGCTTGTCGGTCCGCACGTCGCCGACGACCAGCATCTCTTCGAGCACGTGCTTCTGCAGCAGCGCGACGTCGAGCGAGTTCGCCCGCGTGTCGTCCGCGGGCAGCGCGCCGGACAGATCGACGGTGTACCAGCGCCCGGCGAGATACATCGAGACTTCGCCCCTGCGGCGCGGTGTCGCCGGCCCCTCGGCCACGGGGACCCGTTCGCGCAGCACGCCGAGAAACTCTTCCGGCGTGCGGCCGGCCAGATCGTTCACCGTGCGGTTGTACGGCAGGATCTGCACCTGGTTGTGCGGGAACGCCACCGCGATGAAGGCCTCGGCGTCTGCCGCGTCGTTGCCGCCCACGCGCGTCAGGAGCGCCGCACGCGCGCGCGCGGCGCTGGCCGCGCGATGGTGGCCGTCAGCGATGTACAGCGCCGGAATACGCGCGAACGCGGCGACCAGCGCCCGCGTCTCGTCGAGCCCCGCGCGCCACAGCGTGTGCTGCACGCCGTCGGGCGCGGTGAAGTCGTAGAGCGGCTGGCCGCCCGTGACGCGCCGTGACTCGGCGTCCACTTCAGGCGCGGCACGATACGTGAGGAACACCACGCCGGTCTGCGCCCGCAGCTCGACGATGTGGCGCGTGCGATCGTCTTCCTTGTCGCGGCGCGTCCGCTCGTGCTTCTTGATGACGTCCTGCTCGTACTCGTCGACGGAAAAGCAGCCGGCGATGCCCGTCTGCTCGTGGTCGCCCATCCGGAGCCGGTAGAAGTACAACGACGGCGTCTCGTCCACGACGAGCGGCGCTTTGGACCGCAGCGTCTTGAGGTTCTCGCGCGCCTGTTCGTAGACGCGGTTCGAGTAGGGATCGGTGCCAGGGGGCAGATCGATTTCGGATCGCGTCACCCGCAGGAAGCTCAGAGGATTCGACGCCGCGAGCTGTCGCGCTTCGTCCGTGGAGACAACGTCATAAGGAACCGAGGACACGGAGGCCGCCGTGGCCGGCGCCGGACGCAGCGCGCGGAACGGATGGAGGGACGCCATGGGCACATTCTATTACCGCTGCGGCTTCTGCGTGTCCGGCCTGGCGGACGCTGCGGGCGCGGGCGGCGGCGCTGTCGAGAGCTGGCCCTTCACGCTGTCGCGCGCGGTGTCGAACTCGGCCATCAGTTCTGCGGGGATGGGCTCGCCCGGCGGCTGCCGCGCATGCTCGCGTCGGGGATCGACGAAGGAGCCGTTCTTCCGCAGGCGGTAGTCGAGGTGCGGTCCGGTCGCGGCACCCGTGGCGCCGACGCGGCCGATGGTCTGACCCTGATCGACGTGCGTGCCGGCGCGCATGCCCCGCGCGAACGCGGACAGGTGCAGGTAGTAGCTCTCGAGGCCGCCGGCGTGCCGGATGCGCACCTGCCGTCCACCTCCGCCCGCCCACCCCGCCGACACGACGACACCGCTGGCAACGGCCACGACCGGCGTACCGGTCGGCGCCGCATAGTCCACGCCGAGATGCGCCCGATACGTGCGGAACACAGGGTGCAGCCGTCGTCTCGAGAATCCGGAGGTCACTCGCGGCGAAAACCGGAGCGGCGATGCCAGGAAGAACCGCCGCAGCGATCGGCCCTCCTCGTCGTAGTAGCCCGGCTTCCCCGTCGTGGGATGCACCCAGCGATAGGCCTGGTGCACGCGGCCCTCGTTGACGAACCGCGCGCCGAGGATGTCTCCATAACCCGCGAACTGCCCTTCGTACGAGGTCTTCTCGACGAGCACCTCGAATGAATCCTCCGGCTGGAGATCGTTCTCGAAATCGATCTCACCGCCGAAGATCTCCGCGAGCGAGATGGCGAGCTGCACTTTCTCGCCCGCGGCGTCCGTCGCCGAAATCAGCGACGTGTGCTCCTCGTCGATCTGGCCGCGGATCGCGACGATATCGATGTCCTTGTCGTACGGGAAGACCGCAGCCTCGAGCTGCAGCGGCTGCGCCCGATCGCGATTGACCAGCCGGAGGAACCGATCCGAATCGATCTGGTACTCGAACTCCCGGAGGAAGCCGTCGAGCGTCAGCACCAGGCGGTACGGACGATCCGCGCGCAGCTGGCGGGGGTTGAAGACGAGGGCGACGGCGTCGATGGCCGTCTGCACGAGCTCCTGCGACAGATCGTGCTGCAGCAGGAGCGTCTCCAGCGTGGCGTGTCGAGGCACCACGGCCTCGATGGTCTCGGTCTCGACGGGCAGGTTGACGTCGACACCCGGGTGCGCCGGCGGCGACGGCGTCTCTCGCGCGCACGATGCGATCAACGCCGACCCCACGACGATCAGGACGCCAGCGACTGTCTGTCGGACCATCGGTCGAGCTGAGGGCTCGAGCTACCTGGGCTCGCTCGAGGGCGGCACGAGGCCCTTGGCGCGAAGGTACGTGACGAGGTTGCCGTAGTGTTCGTTGTTGTGCGCAACGTTCTGGATGAGCAGAATGCCCCGCGCGCGCTCGAGCGGCGTGTTGTTCGGCCGCTGAATCTTGAGCATCTCGTTGATCGTGGTCGCGGTCTGCGCGTCGTACACGGCGTCGCAGTAGACCAGCGAGTCGTTGAGCGCCTTGACGATGTCCGCCTTCGGCTGTGATTCCTTGTCGCTGACCGTCAGCGTCGGCGCCTGCTCCCCTTTGGCCCTCGCGCAGAAGCTGTAATTGGCGACCGCGATGTGGGCGACGATCTGCCCGAACGTCCGGACTTCGGCGACGGTCCCCTGCGGCTTGAAGTGGAAATCGGCGTCCGGCATCTTGTCAGCGGCGCCTGCGAGGTACTTGCGGATGGACTGATGCTGGCCCTTCAACGAAGCCGCGATGTCGAGCGATGCCGGGGGCTGAGGCGGTGCCGGCTTCGCCGGCGGGGTCTGCTGAGCCGAAAGGGTGGCGGCGCACATCCCGACTGCCAGACAAACGAGGGCCTTCGTCATGATCGTGACTCTCCTTGCGAAAGCGTCTGATCGACGACCAGACGGCTTCCTACACTAGCACGAGCACGACACGCCTCGAAGGAGCGAGTGACGAACGTTCAGCGCTTGGAGACGCTGACCCGGATGATCTTACGGAATTTCACAGGCTTTCCATTCAGCGTCGCCGGCTGATAACGCCAGTCGCGGGTCGCCGAGAGCAGCTGCGCGTCGAAGACCGGGTGGATCGACACGCGGACCGTCGCGGCAACCACACGCCCCAGCTCGTCGATCGTGACGTCGAGGATGCCCTGTTCGCGGGCCTGGTTGGAGATCTGCAGCGGCACGCGCGGCACCTCCTGCCGGAGGGGAGACGCCGCGACGACGCCCGGATCCTCGGACGTGAAGATCCTGTTCGGGTCCGGACCGGCCGGCGCCGCCGGCGCAGGCGGCGGGTCCTCTTTCTTCGGCTCGGGCGCCGCGGGCGTGACCGCAGCCGCGCTCAGATCGACGAAGCCGGATACGAGCACGCGCATGTCGCCGAGACGTCCGGCCATGTCGGGATCGTCAATCAGCCGCAGGACGTCGCGGAACTGCTGCTCCGCCGCGGCGTATTCCTTCCGATCGAACGTGGCCTTGGCGGCCGCGTACCGCGACCGGGCGATGTCCGGCAGCTGGCGCTGGCGAACTTCCGAAAACGCCGCGCGCACGCGCGGAGACGCTTCCGCTTCGGTCGGCTGGTACATCGGGTCGGCCGAGACGACGGCCGCGATGGCGGCTTCTGCCTCGGTGCCGCGCCCGAGCGCCAGCAGGCACAACGAACGATACTGCTCGATCGACCGCACGTCGGTCGTGCCGGCAGCCTCCTGCTGTGGCCGCAGGCCGTTGAGCATCGCGAGCGCCTCATCGTAGCGCGCTGAGGCATACAGCTCGCGGGCCGCCGCCAGCGGTCCCTCCTGCGCCGCCGCCGGGGCCGCCAGGCAGCCGATCACGATCAGGTTCGCGAGCTGTACGTTTCACCATGGCTCTACCTCTCCACCCCTGAAAGCACTTTCACGAGCAACGTCACCATCGACATGATCAACAGCGAGAGCGCGATCAGCACGGTCAGCCTCGATTCACTTCATGTCGACGCTCACCCGCAGCGGCCCGCCGAGCGTCACCGAGATCGCGTGGCGCTTTTCGCCGAGCTGCGGATGGCGGAAGACGACCTCGTGCGGTCCGATCGGCACCGACAGGTTTCCAATCGGTGTCTCTCCGACGCGCTGGCCATCGATCCACACTTCAGCCCACGGCGTGGCGTTGAGATTGACGACGCCGTTGGGCAAATCGATTGAAAGACTGGCGGTCTTTCCGGGCGGCACCTGCACGACGCGGTTGATGCGGAAGCCGAGCGTCTCGCTCACGAGCTGAATCTCGTGGCGGCCGGCGGCCATCATCACGCGATCCGTCTCCGTCGTGCCCAGCAGCCGTCCCTCTTCCCGAATCTCGAGCGAGAACGGCGCCTTCACGGTGAGCCAGCCGGACACGGGGCCGGTGGCGGCGGCCGCTGACGCGACGGGCGCGACGAGCGATGCGACGGCGCCCGCCTGCACGTTGGCGACGTGACGCGCGGAACCGACCGGCGTCTGCAGAATGACTTCGTGGTCGCCGGGCGTGAGATCGGCGACGGTGAGCGGCGCGACGCCCTTGTCCACGCCGTCGACGAGGACCTTTGCGCCGGGCGGCTGCGACTCGACGCGCAGGCTGCCGGTCTCGGGCGTGTTCGCGAACTCGAGATACTGTGAGACCTCCGCGCCCGCCGCGACGTTGAGCGGGATGACGCGCGGGACGCCGCGACCGCGGAGCTCCAGAATGTGCGCGCCAGGCGTCACCGACAGCCGCGCGGGCGTGGGCCCGCGATCGACGCCGTCGACGAACACCTGCACGCCCGCGGGATTCGACTGCACGACCAGCGTTCCCATGGACGGGATGGGTTTAGCGCCGCCGGTCATGAAGCGCGGCGCCATCACGCCAGCCGTCACGAGGATTGCGAGCGCTGCGGCCACGAGCGCGGCCTTTCGCCCTGGAAGCGTGACCCGCGGCATCTTGAAACGCGGCGGCTTCTGGGTCTTCTCTCGCGCCACCGGTGCCTGAGAAAGTGGCACGCTGAACGGCGCGTCTGGATCAAAGAGCGGCTTCGGCGCGGGGCCTGCCGCCTGAGAGGGCATCGAGAGATCGGCCGCGGAAATCAGATCGGTGATCTCGCGAGTCGGCTGGCCGGAGCCCGCGGGAACGGTCGCGTCGGCTGCGGCGTCGTGTCTGGCGGCCGTCGACACACTCGGCGGAGCCGGTGGCGGTGGGGCCGGAGTCACGGCAGAAACACCCGACAGCAGGTCGCTCGTCGGGAGCGGCTGCCGCGCGGGCGCGAAGGTAGCCAGCAGTTCGGCCACCGGGTCCACCTCCGCCACGGGCGCGGCCGGAGGTGTCGAAGGAGTCGCAGGGTGCGTCGCGGCAGGCGCCGCGGGTAGAACGAAGGTTGGTGTCGGCGTCGGCGCCGGCTCGGGCTCGGTCAGCGGTGGCTCGAGCAGCGCCGCGATGTAGCGGGACATGAACGTTTCGAGCGCGACCGGCGCCGCCATGTACATCGTGTCGTCCGCGACGATTTCCTCGAGTCCGGCCAGCGCTTCCGGCGCGGACGCGAATGCGCGACGCGTATCGAGCTGCAGCGCGCGCGCGAGCCAGTCCCGCAGCGGCTGCGACAGCGGCTGTTCCTCGCCGAGGGCGGTGCGCTCGCGAGCGTCGTCCAGCAGCGCCGGCAGACGCATGCGGGAACTCATCGCGTCTCGATCGGACGGCCGAGCAGCAGCGCCAGCGCGACGAGGCCCATGCCGGTGACGTCCGCGCGATGATCGAACCGCGGAAGACCGGCGCTCGGCGGCATCGCGATCCGGAAGTCCTGCCAGAGCCGCTCGCGGCCGAACTGCAGCTGCTCGACGGCCGCCGGCCAGGACGTGCTCGACGATGACCAGGCGCGCGTGCGGCGTCACGATCGAGACGCTCGGGCGCGATCAGCCCGTGCGCGACTTCGCGCGCGTTCTCGTGCAGCAGGGCCACCGCCGGCACGAGCTGACGAATCAGGCAGAGCGCCGCGTTGATGTCGAGCTGCAGGTGCCGCTCGTGCGCGACACGCAGGATGTCCGACAGCCGCGTGCCCTCGACGTGGTCGGAGACGATCGGCCAGACCAGGCCCCGGCGACCTGCACGCGGTCGATGCGACGAACGCGCGCGTAGTAGGCGTGACGGAAGTTGGCCAGTCGCGCGGCGCGCTCGCGCAGCGCAAACTCGAAGGACGGCACCGCCGTCAGCGCCGGCCGGATACGGAGGATCTGCAGCAGCTCGCCCGTCGCGCCGTCGGCCGCGACGACACGATCGCCGAGACCATCGCAGAAGAGAGGGGCTTCCGGCCGGTCGTTGGACAGCGGGTACCGTGGTCATTGAGTCACCGCCGGGATCTGCAACGGAGAGTACCAGACCTTGCACACTGAACCATGGATCGCCCGCAAACGCTTGTCAGGGCTGCGTTCCACGGCTCTCGGCGTGTGCGAGGCGCTCGATCGCGCACTTACGAGTCTGTCGGGTCGAGTTCGGTTTTGTAATCACAGACACACAGATTTGCGCGCCCCGCGAATGACGCGACTATGCTGTCGGCGGCTCGACGAGTCTGTCGACCTGAGACCGTCCGGAACACGGTTTCCTGGGGTGGTCTTGCGACGGACTTCTCTGGAGAGGTGCATATGAAAATTCCGTTCACGGCAGAGGCCGGCGATCGCGGGCGCCGTCCTGGCGATGGCGCTGACGCTCGTTCCGGTCTCTGCTCAGCAGGCGGCGGAGAAAGTCGATCTCGACGCGATCTACAGAGATCAAGGAGGAGGGCTTCCAGCGCTCGAGGGTCATGGAGATCGAGAGCTGGCTGACCGACGTCTACGGTCCGCGGCTCACGAATTCACCCGGCTTTCAGGAAAGCGGGCGACTGGGCGGTCAAGGAGATGACGTCATGGGGGCTCGCCAACGTCAAGCTCGAACCGTTCGGCCCGTTCGGCCGCGGATGGTCGAACGACAAGTTCTACATGATGGCGACGACGCCCGGGCGGAAGCTTCCCCGTCATCGGCTATCCGACCGCGTGGACGGCCAGGCACGAACGGCCTCGTTTCCGGTGACGCCATCGCGGCGACGATCGAGACGCCGGAGACAGCTCGCCAGCTTCAAGGGCAAGCTGGGCGGCAAGTTCGTCCTGACACAGCCGATGCGTGACGTCCTGCCGCTCTTCGACGCGCCGGCCCGCCGGTACACCGAGGATCAGCTCAAGGACATGGAGCGCGACACCGATGCGGTCGGTCGCGGCGGACGCGGCGGCCGCGGAGGACGTGGCGGCGGTCGTGGCGGCGGCGCGCCGAGCTTCGCGCAGACCCGCACGCAGTTCTACAAGGATGAAGGCGTGCTGGCGTTGATGTACGCCGGGCAACGGCAACGGCGGCACCGTGTTCGTGGGCGGCGCGACCGCAGAACGCGCCAGCCGAACGCGAACATCGGCGTCCCCGCGATCACCATCGCCGTCGAGCACTACGGCCGAATGCTCCGCACGCTCGAGAAGAAGATGCCGGTGCAGAATCGAAGCTCGACGTCAAGAACACGTTCTACGACGAACTGCATGTCCTTCAACGTCGTTGGCGAGCTGCCCGGAACCGACAAGGCCGACCGAGGTCGTCATGCTCGGCGCGCATTTCGACTCGTGGCACACCGGCACCGGCGCGACCGACAACGCCGCCGGCTCGGCGGTCATGATGGAAGCCATGCGCATCCTCAAAGCAGAGCGGCGTGCGTCTGCGCCGTACCGTGCGCATCGGCCTGTGGGGCGGCGAAGAGCAGGGGCTGCTCGGATCGGCGGCGTACGTCACGCGATCACTTCGCGAACCGGGAAGACATGGTGCTCAAGCCCGAGCACGCACGGTTCTCAGGCTACTTCAACGTGGACAACGGCACCGGCGCCATCCGCGGCGTCTACCTGCAGGGCAACGAAGGCGTCGCCCCGATCTTCGAGGCGTGGATGAAGCCGTTCCACAATCTCGGCATGACGACGCTGACGATTCGCGATACGGGCGGCACCGATCACCAGTCCTACGACCGCGTCGGCCTGCCGGGCTTCCAGTTCATTCAGGATCCCGTCGAGTACAGACTCCCGCACGCATCACTCCAACATGGACGTGTACGAGCGGATCCAGGAAGAGGACATGAAGAAGAACGCGGTGATCGTGGCGTCGTTCGTGTACCACGCCGCGAATCGCGAAGAGAAGCTGCCGCGCAAGCCGCTGCCGAAGCCGACGCCGGCCGGCGGTCGCGGAACCGGCGGGGGACAGTAGAGGTTCAGGGCTTCTTTCCCGCCACCCACTCCGGCCTGAAGCTCGAGTTCGCCAGCCACCTGACGGGCTCGAGCATCGACCGGATCGCGTCCGTCATGTGCGCGAAGTCGATCGATCGGACGTCATCCGACGGCCGGTGATAGTCCTTGTGCAGCCCGTAGCTCGACACGGTGTGCGCGATGACGCCACGGCGGGCGAACTGGAAGTTGTCGGATCGCTCGAAGAAATCCTGCTCGGGATGCGGGTCCTGCACCAGCCGCGCGCCCTGTTTCGCAAGGGTCGCCCCGAGATTCGAGCGCTCGAACCCGGTCAGCCAGAGCGTGTGGGCCGGCACCGCCGCGTCCGCGCGGCCAATCATCTCGAACTGCAGGTTCGCGACGATCTCCGTCAGCGGCACCACCGGACGATCGACAAAATATCTCGAGCCGTAGCCGCCTGTTTCCTCGCTGCCAAAGAACGCGAAGACTATCGTGCGCTTCGGACGCGGTCCCTGCGCCAGCGCACGCGCCAGCTCCAGCACCGCAATCGTCCCCGACGCATCATCGTCCGCCCCGTTGTAGATGGTGTCGGCAGACGCCGCGCCAGCACCCGGACGGCTGCCCAGGTGATCGAGATGCGCGGACAGCAGGATGACCTCAGCGGCCGCCTTCGGATCGCGTCCGGTCAGGCGGCCGACGGCATTCCAGGTGTGCGTGGTGGTCTGACCGGGCTTCGTCTCGGCTTCGATCGCGACGGTCGTCCCATCGGCGAGCGCTTCGAGCGCGGCAAATGCGTCCTTGTCGAGCGAGACGATGGTCGGCCGGCCGGCGGCAGCAGCCGGGAAGCCCGCGAGCCGTGCCGGAGGCGACGGCAGGCTGCCCGTTTCCTGCGGCAAGTCGACGCCCGGCACCAGTACCGCTGCAGCGGCGCCTGCACCCAACCCGATGTTGGCGAACGACGGCGCCAACAACACGACGCCCGCCGGCACCGGTGTTCCCGCCTTGAACTTCTGAAGCGGGCCCTCGACGCGAGTCGCGCCAAGCGCGAGCACGCGGATCTCTTTTCCATGCGTAAAGCGCCGGCCCGTCACCGAGAGAACGGGCGGCGCCGACGTCTCGGTCCGCTCGAGCGCCACCTGCTGGACGAACCCGCCGGCATCTCCGAGCGGCTCGAGCCCGATCTGCCGCATCTCCGACCCCAGATAGGAGGCAGCCATCCATTCGTCGCGGGTTCCGCTACCACGTCCGTTCAGGGCGTCGCCGGCGAGAAACTCCATGTGGCTGCGGATCGACACCTCGCTGATGTCCGATGATCCCGATTTCGTGCGATTCGCAGGCTGATTGAGGGCGCAGGCGGACGCGAGTGCAAGAGCGAGCAGGGCCGTGCAACGAAGCGACTCCACTACCCTCGATAGTACTCGCGGATCGGGAGCAGGGGCAGGCCCCGGCGGCTCGTCCCAGGCTGAAACGTGCCCGTGAGTCATGGCGTCTAATAGCGGCAAGATGCAGACAATCTTCAAGATCACGCGAATTTCAGCCACGATCCTGGCAGCTGCCCTCGGAGCCGCGCCGGCTTTCGCAGGTCAGGCCGCGCAGCCGCAGCCGCCCGCGGATCCAACCCTTCGTTTGAAACTGCCGACGGTGACGGTGACGGCCCAGAAAGAGCCGGAGGACATCCAGAAGCTGCCCGTCAGCGTCACGGCGGTCACCGAGGACGTCATCGACCAGGCCGGCATCCGCGTCGTCAGCGACCTGGGGCTATATGCCCCGAACGTGTTCTTCACCGAGTTCACGGCGCGCAAGCTGAGCAACCCGCGATTCCGGGGCATCGGCGCAAGCCCGGCCAACCCGGCGATCACCACGTTCATCGATGGGGTGCCGCAGCTGAACACGAACTCGTCGAGCTACGACCTGATCGACGTGTCTCAGGTCGAGTTCGTGCGCGGACCGCAGAGCGCGCTCTTCGGGCGGAACACGCTGGGCGGACTGATCAACGTGACGAGCGCGCGGCCGGCATTCGACCGGTGGCGGGGCACGCTCTCGGTTCCGTTCGGGAACTTCTCGGCGTGGGACCTTCGCGGCGGCGTGTCAGGGCCTGTTATCGCCGACAAGCTCAGCGCCGGCTTCTCGTTCGACTACGGCGAGCGGGAGGGCTATACCGTCAACGACATCACGGGCAACGACGTCGACTCGCGATCGGCATTCACGGGCAAGGGACAGGTGCTGTGGATTCCGAACATGAACTGGGAAGCGCGCGTCATCGTCACGGGTGAGCGCGCCCGCGACGGCGACTACGCGCTGAACGACCTCGCGGCGCTGCGTGAGAATCCCTTCCACACCGCGCGCGATTTCGAGGGGCACACGGACCGTGACGTCTTCGCGACGACGATCCAGGCGCTGCGCAAGGGCGGACCGATCACGCTGTCCTCAACGACCGGCTTCGTGAACTGGAAGACACAGGACGTGACCGACCTCGATTACTCGCCGTTCCCGGCGATCGTCCGCGACAACACGGAAGAGGCTTTTCAGTTCACGCAGGAGGTTCGACTCGCGTCCTCCTCGGCGAGGAAGCTGTCCGGAAGCGCCGCGCTCGACTGGCAGGCCGGCGTGTTCCTCTTCACGCAGAACTTCGACCAGGATGCGATCAACCAATACGGCGCCGGAGTACTCCCGGGCCTGCCGTTCCCCGTCGTCGAGCACGCGCCGCGGTCTGAGCTGGACGACTTCGGGCTCGGGGTCTTTGGCCAGGGAACCGTGACGTTCAGCGACAAGTTCGAAGTGATAGGCGGCGCGCGCTTGGACTACGAGAACAAGAACGCGGACCTGAACTCGTTCTTCGAGGCCCTTCCGTTCCCGCCGAGCGTTGTTGTCACCGAAGACAGTTTCTCCAATGTGTCACCGCAGCTCGCAGCGGTGTACCGGTTCCAGCCCGGCAGCATGTTCTACGGCACCTTCACGGGCGGCTTCAAAGCCGGAGGGTTCAACCCGGCGTCGCCGCCTGGCGCCGAAGCGTACGACGAAGAACATTCCTGGAACTACGAGGGGGGCGTGAAATCGACGTTCGCCAACGGCAGGGTCGGAGCCAGCGCGGCGTTCTTCTACATCGACTGGAACAACCTTCAGCTCAACGTGCCGAATCGATCAGTTCCGGGACAGGTCTACATCTCCAACGTTGGCGATGCCGCCAGCACGGGCTTCGAATTCGAGCTGAACGCGAGGGCTGCGGAGGGCATCGACGTGTTCGGTACTTTCGGGTACACGCACGCGCGCTTCGGCAGCGGCACCTTCTCACTGGGCGCGGACGTGTCCGACAACGAGATCCCCAACACGCCGGACTACACGGCGAGCATGGGGGTGCAATTCGGCCGCTCGCTCAACCAATCGATGACGGTGTACGGCCGTGGCGAGGTGGTGTTCTACGGGGCGTTCAAGTACGACGACCAGAACACGCAGGGGCAGGACGCCTACTCGCTCGCCAACTTCCGGGGCGGGGTTCGCAGCAAGTTCCTGTTCGCCGAAGCGTGGATCAGGAACGCGTTCGACACGACCTACATTCCGATTGCGTTCGGCATCGGCCCGTTGGCGCCGTCCGGTTTCTTAGGCGAGAACGGGGCGCCGCGCACGTTCGGGCTGAGCGCCGGCGTGAGATTCTGAGGTAGCGGAGGGGGCGGAGGTAGCCCCCTCCGCCACCCTCACTTGCCGATGGCGAACAGGTGCTTCTGCCCGCGGATGTAGATGCGCCCGTTCGCGATCGCGGGTGACGAAAACACGGGCTCGTCGATCGAGTTCGTCCTGACGATCTCGTGAACCGGGCCCGCCTTGAGCATGAAGGTGTCGCCGTCCTCGCTCGTCATCGCGACGAAGCCGGAGAACGCGACCGGCGACCCCATGAACCTGGCGGGCTTGGGAATCCTCCCGCCTTCGTACTTCACCTCGCCAGTCTTCGGGTCGAGGCACGTGACGATCCCGTTGTCCGTCAGCAGGTACAGGTAGTCGCCGTACAGGATGTTCGACAGCACGTAGCCGGTGCCCTTCGGATACTCCCAGGCCACGCGCTTGTCGTCGGCCACCGCGCCCGGACGGATCGCAATCACCTTCTTCACGGGGAATCCCGCCGTCACGATCACGAGGCCGTGACCGGTGAGCGGAGTGTGGATGGCGTTGCTTTGCACGCCCTTCGTGCGCCACAGTTCCTTTCCGGTCGCGGGATCGTAGGCGATGATTAGATCGCTGCCGTTCGTGACGAGCTCCGAGTGCCCCGCTGCCTCGACCAGCACCGGGGTGCCCCAGCTGATGTCGATTTCCCGCTTCGTCTTCCAGACTTCGGCGCCGGTCTTCCTGTCATACGCGGCGACGACCGAGTTCTCGCCGTTGTCTTCGTCGCGCTGAACGATGACGAGATTCTGGTACAGGACAGGAGAGGTCCCGGCGCCGAGGCCGAGCGTCGGAAATTTCTCGACGACCGTCCACAGGAGCTTGCCGGAATAGTCGTACGCGTAGAGTCCCTCCGGGCCGAAGTACGCGAACACGCCGGTGCCATCGGTGACCGGCGTCGGGCCGGCAAAGCTGCTGCGCCGGTGACGCGCGTCGTAGACCGTGCCGTCGTAGACCTGCTGATCCCACAGGATTTTCCCCGTGGCCGCGTCGACTTCCAAGAGCCGGAACGTGTGTTTTCGATCCGCCGCGACGCTATCGGGATGAATCCAGTTCTCTTCTCTGCCCTGGCGGTGCTTGACGGCCTTCTGTCCCTCGACGGCCTCGCCTTCGATCACGGCCGTGACGAAGATCCGGTTGCCCCAGACGATCGGCGAGGAATGGCCGGTTCCAGGCAATTCGGTCTTCCAGACGATGTTCTTGTCGGGCGCCCATTCGGTGGGCAGAGCCTTCTCTGACGAGATGCCCTGACCCCCCGGGCCACGCCATTGAGGCCAGTTTTCCGCGGCGAGCACGCCGATGGAGGCGGTCACGGCAAGGAGGGTCGCTGAGACGGCGGGCGCCAGACGCATGCGGGATCTCCAGGTCGCTGAAACGGATACAGGGGTGCGCAACGTAAAGAACAGATTATAGATGGCGGGAAGTACCCCGCGACCTGCGCGGTACGGGGCGGGCCCACTGTTGACGAACGTCCTGATGCCGGGGACGAAGAGTCCGGACCGATTCGACCGACCGCTTCCGAGGCCTTCGAACCCGCGATATCCTGTAGGCATCTATGAAAGCACAAGCTCTGCCTCGACTGCCGATTCTCCTCGCGATCGGGTTGCTGGTCCCCGCGGCGACTCTGCTGCGCGGCGCCGACTGGCCCGAGTGGCGCGGCCCGGCGCGGACCGGCGTGTCTGCCGAAACTGGTCTGCCTTCGTCGTGGTCGCCTTCCGGTCAGAACCTCGCGTGGAAGGCGCCGTACGGCGGCCGATCGGGACCGGTGGTCTTCGGCGATCACCTCTATCTGCAGAACACATCAGGCTCGGGCGCGATGGAGCAGGAACGGCTGATGTGCTTCAACGCGGATACGGGCAAGCTGCTCTGGGAGCACAAATACAACATCTTCGCGAGCGACGTGCCTGCGCACCGGATCGCCTGGGCATCACCGGCGGTCGACCCGGCCTCGGGCAACGTGTTTGCGTTCAGCGCCAACGGGGTGCTGATGTCGTTCACGAAGGACGGCAAGCTGATCTGGGAACGATCGCTCACCGAAGAGTTCGGCATGTGGACGACGCATGGCGGCCGGCTGTCGTCGCCGATCATCGACGGCCAGCAGGTGATCGTCAGCGGCCTGATGTTCAGCTGGGGCCAGCATGCAGGCGGCGCCCATCGCTTCCTGTCGCTCGACAAGTCGACCGGCAAGGTGATCTGGCTCAGCTCTCCTGAGGGCAGGCCCACCGACACGATCTACGCCAATCCGTATGTGGCGGACGTGAACGGCACGCGCATGCTCTTTTCGGGCGGCAGCGACGGCGCGATTCTCGGGCTGAAGATTGCAACCGGAGAAAAAGTCTGGAGCTGGCTGGTCAGCAAGCGCGGCCTGAACACGGCGGCTCTGATGGTGGGGTCGGATGTGATCGTCTCGCACAGCGAGGAAAACATCCCGACGAACGAGATGGGCATGCTCGCGGCTGTTCCCGCGGACTCGAAGGGAACGCTCGAAGACAAGAGCGCGCGGTGGCTGACGCGCGGAATCCAAGCCGGCTACGGGTCGCCCGTCAGCGACGGCGAACGCATCTACGTGGCTGACAACGGCGGGATCCTGTTCGCGTTCGACGCGAAGAGCGGCAAGCAGCTCTGGGAAGAGAACCTCGGGACGCTACAGAAGTCGTCACCTGTGCTCGCCGACGGCAAGCTGTATGTCGGCACCGAGAACGGAAAGTTCTTCATCATCCGGCCGCACGCGGACCGCGCCGAGGTTCTCGATCAGGACTGGCTCGGCAGCCAGGAGAAACCCGAAGTGATCATCGCCTCCCCGGCCGTCGCGCGCGGACGCATTTACGTGGCGTCGATGGAAGGTCTGTACGCGATCGGCCCGAAGACCGCGCCCGCTTCGTCCTCCGCGCCGAGCGCGGCGCCCGCGACAACCGGCACGAACGGTAAGAGCGCCGGGCCGGCCGCCGTGCTGCTCGTCAACCCGACCGAGTTGATCCTCAAGCCGGGCGAGTCCGTTGCTCTCACCGTGCGAGCGTTGGACGACAAGGGGCAGGAGCTGGCGGCGCCGGGCCAGGCGACGTGGACGCTCGAGAACCTGAAGGGCACGGTCACCAACGGCAACTTCACGCGCAGACTCGGCGTCGGTCGGCCAGGCAGGTCTGGTGAAGGCCGCTGTCGGTTCGCTGACGGGCGCGGCCCGCATCCGCGTCATTCCAGATCTACCCTGGACCTTCGATTTCGAGAGTGGCGGCGAAACGCCGCCGCGCGTGGTGGGCGAACGCCACCGGGAAGTTCGCCGTGCGCGATCTCGATGGCAGCAAGGTCCTGGTCAAGCTCGCAGAGAACGATTTCGCGTTCGCCAAACGCTGCAGGCCGTTCTTCGGCAGCAGCGAGTTCAGCAACTACACGATTGAAGCGGACGTGCGCGCCCTCGAGCGCCGGCGTCAACGTGGCGACATCGGCGTGGTCGCGCAGCGCTACGAGCTCTGGCTGTCGGGCGCTCACGATCGCGTCGAGCTGATCGGATGGCAACCGGAGGAACAGCGCACCGTCAAGCTGGACTATCCGTGGAAGGCTGACACCTGGTACGTGATGAAGCTCGAAGTCCAGACGATGGGCGGCGGCAAGGTGCGGGCGCGCGGCAAGGTGTGGCCGAAAGGTCAGCCCGAGCCCCAGGCGTGGACGGTCGAACGGACCGATCCGATCGGCAATGTGAAAGGCGCCCCCGGCATCTATGCTGACGCACCGTCGCGGGTCGGCGGAGGATCTGAACTCTATTACGACAACATCAAGGTGTATCGAAACAAGTAGGTTGTCGGTTGTCGGTTGTCGGTTGTTGGTTGTTGGTTGTCGGTTTTGAAGGTTCACCACGAAAAGGCTGACATGAATATCAAGAAGATAGCGGCCGTCGGGTTCGTCCTCTCGCTTGCCGGGCTGAGGCTCCTTGCGGGTGATCCGGGTGGCGGAGACTGGCCGATGTGGGGCGGCACGGCCGATCGCAACCTGGTGTCCAGCATGAAGGGACTACCCATCAGCTGGGACGTGAAGGCGAAGAAGAACGTGAAGTGGGTGGCCGAGCTCGGCTCGCAGACCTACGGCAATCCGGTCGTCTCGAACGGCGTCGTGCTCGTCGGGACGAACAACGAAGCGATGCAGGATCCCGCCGTCAAGGGCGACAAGGGCATCCTCATGGCGTTCCGTGAGTCCGACGGCCAGTTCCTGTGGCAGGCCGTCCACGACAAGCTCACGGCCGGGCGCGCCAACGACTGGCCGTTCCAGGGAATCTGCTCCTCGCCGCTCGTCGACGGCGGCATCGCGTACTACGTGTCGAACCGCGGCGAGGTCATGGCGGTCGACGTGCAGGGCTTCCGCGACAAGGGCGAGAACGACGGGCCGTTCAAGGACGAAAAGCAGACGCGCGAGACCGACGTCGACATCATCTGGCGCTACGACATGATGGACGAGCTCGGCGTCCTGCAGCACAACATGGCGAACTCGTCGCCGGTCATGTTCGAGAACCTGATCTACGTCAGCACATCGAACGGCCAGGACGAGAGCCACGTCAACGTGCCGTCGCCCAAAGCGCCGGCCATCATCGCGCTCGACAAGAACACCGGCAAGCTTGTCTGGGAAGACGCGTCTCCGGGCGAGAAGATCCTGCACGGCCAGTGGTCGTCGCCAGCGGTCGGCAAGATTGGCGACACCGTGCAGGTCGTCATCGGCCAGGGTGACGGCTGGGTCCGCAGCTACGAAGCGAAGACCGGCAAGAAGCTGTGGGAATTCGACATGAATCCCAAGGACTCGGTGTGGCCGAAGACGCGCAACGAAGTCATCAGCACCCCGGTCATCTACGAGAACGTCGTCTATATCGCCAACGGGCAGGATCCCGAGCACGGCGAAGGTGTCGGCCACCTCTACGCCATCGACGCCGACGAAACGCGGCGATATCACCAAGACCGGGATGATCTGGCATTACGGAAGATCCGCCGGTCGATCTCCACTGGCGCGATTTACAACGGCATCCTCTTCTACTCGGACTTCAGCGGCTTCCTCCACGCGCTCGACGTCAAGACGGGCAAGCCGTTCTGGAAGCACGACATGTTTGCCGCGATCTGGGGATCGCCGATTGTGATCGACGGCAAGGTGTACCTCGGCGACGAGGACGGCGACGTCGACGGTCCTCAACGCCGATCGGACGATGAAGGTGGTCGCGGAGAGCAACATGGGGAGCTCGGTGTACTCGACGCCCGTTCCGGCCAACGGTACCATCTACATCGTCAATCGCAACGAGCTGTTCGCGCTCGCGACCTCGAGCGCCACGACGAACGGAAAGTGAACCGGGCGTTCTTCTTCCTCGCGCTCGCCGCAACGTCCGCGCTGAGCGCGCAGGCGCCGTCGTTTGCGCCGGCCGACCGCTGGGCGCAGTTCCGGGGATCCGCCTCGCTCACCGGCGTCTCGGACGCGAAGCTGCCGGACACGCTCAAGGTCCTCTGGACCTACGAGGCCGGCGACTCCATCGAGTCCTCGGCAGCCATCGTCGACGGCGTCGTCTATGTCGGCTCGATGACGGGCGAGCTGCATGCCGTCAACCTCGCGGACGGAAAGCTGAAGTGGAAGTACAAGGCGTCGCCGACGGCATCGGCGAGTCGTCGCCGGCGGTCGCGGGCGGGCTCGTCTACATCGGCGATCTCAGCGGGCCTGCTGCACGCCGTGGAGATCGCAGACCGGCAAGGCCGCGTGGACGTTCAAGACCGGGACGGAGATCAAGTCGTCGCCGGTGGTCGTCGGGCGACCGCGTCCTGATCGGCTCCTACGACTCGCATCTGTACGCGCTCGGCGCGAAGGACGGCAAGCTGGCCTGGAAGGTGCAGACGGAAGGCTACGTCCACGCGACACCGGCCGTGGCGGGCGGAGTCGCCTACATCGCCGGATGCGATGAGATCCTGCGCGGGAATCCGGATTGCGGACGGCAAGGAGATCTTCAAGCTGTCGTCCGGCGCTTATACGGGGGCATCACCCGCGATCGTCAACGACAGGCCGCGCCTACTACGGGACGTACGAGAACGAAGTGCTGGGCGTCGATCTGAAGGCGAAGAAGATCGTGTGGACGTACAAGCATCCGGAGCGGAACTTCCCGTTCTATTCGTCCGCCGCGCGTGGCAGGCGATCGGCTGATCGTCGGCGGCCGCGACAAGATGGTGCACGCGCATCGACAGAAAGACCGGCAAGGCGTCTCTGGACGTTCACGACGCGCGCACGCGTGGATTCGTCGCCGGTCATCGCGGGACCGCGTGTGTACATCGGCTCGAACGATGGCAAGCTCTACGTGCTCGACATCGCCACGGGCAAGAGCGTCTTCGAGTTCGAAGCCGGTGGACCGCTGTCGGCGTCGCCGGCCGTCGCCTCGGGACGGCTGGTGATCGGCTCGCAGGACGGCAAGCTGTTCTGTCTCGGATAGCGCGCGGGCTGCCGGCGCCGGGACCTGTCGAAGCATGAATCTCGAAAAGCTGCGCACGCATTGCATGTCTTCCCTGGCGCCACCGAACAGATCCAGTGGGGCGCAGATCTCGTCTTCAAGGTCGGCGGGAAGATGTTCGCCGTCGCAGCGACCGAGCCGCAGGCGTCGCACCGCCTGTCGTTCAAGTGTTCGGACGAAGGGCTTCGCAGAGCTGGTCGAGCACGAAGGGGTCGCGCCGGCTCCGTACCTCGCCCGCGCCAAGTGGGTCGCGCTCGAACGGTTCGATGCGCTGCCCGATCGCGAGATCAAGACGAGGATCGTGGAAGCCTACGAGCTCATCTTTGCCAAGCTGTCGAAGAAACGAACAGGCGAGGATTACTTCGACGCGGAACACGATCTGCGCGAAGTCGGTGACGAATCTCCGCAGCGCGCGACCGGTCGAGCGCGGCGCGCTCGAGTTCACCTGCACGGCAATCGACGCCTTCAGCTCCGGAAAGTACATGACGTCGGTCTGATAACCCGGCATGAACCCGCTGTGCCCGTAGGTGACGCCGAGCGCGGTCGGCCTGATGATCACGCCGAGTCCGTACTTCGTTTCCGGCCCCAGCCGCGCCGGCACGCCCGCGAGCAGGTCGTCCATCAGCGATGCATCGATCACCTTTCCCTCGTAGAGCAGCCTCGCCCACCGCGCGAGATCCGTCGCGGTGACGGCCAGGCCGCCGCCGGTCCATTCGAACTGCGGGTTCACCGCGAATTTCCCGTCCTTGATCATCTCGTCGGTGCCGCCGAACGGATTGTTCGCGCCCGGCGTACCCCTGCACGAGGCCCGGAACCGTGCGGCTCTCGACGGGCACCGTGTCTTCAGTCCGTGCTTCTCGAGGATGCGCTTTCTCAGCTGGTCGTAGTAGGTCGCGCCGCCCGGCGCGCTCGATGATCATGCCCGAGGACGATGTAGTTGGTGTCCGAGTACTCCCATCCCTCGCCCGGCGCGAACGGCGGTTGTGGCGTCGAACAGATAGGCGATCCGCTCCTCAGGCGTCCAGACCTTGTCCGGGATTGGCGGTGAGGTCGGCCGTGAATTTCGGGTTCAATTCGTAGCGCACGAGGCCGCTCGTGTGGGTCATCAGCTGCCGGACCGTGATGCGGTCGCGAATGCGGGAGCCGGCTGAACCACGCCTCGTTCCCCAGGTACTTCGAAATCGGATCGTCGAGACCGATCTTCCTCTCGTGTACGAGCTGAAGTGCTACCGCCGAGACGTAGGTCTTGCCGACGCTTCCGAGCAGGAACCGGTCGCCGGACTTCATCGGCGTCTTGCGTCGATGCGGTCGGACACGCCAACGGCGATGCCGATCGATCTGCCGTCCGCCAGCGCGAAGCCGCCGTTCCACCCGGGAAGCTCCCTGCCGGCGTGCAGCTCCTGGAACTTTGCCTGGAGCCTGTCTGCGAGCGAGCCTGGCGAGGTCGAAACCTGTTGGGAGTGCGCGCCGAGAACGACCACGAGCGCCGGCAGCATCACGGCAGCGATCCACACCGACACACGACTGCGGAGGGGCATACGGCTCCTATCCAATGATCCTCACGCTCGTCGAGAAGCGACGGTAGTTCGAGTACGTCGCGGTCCCCGCGATGTCGTAGCGTTCAGAACGCTTCCACATTCCCGAGCGGCCGAACCAGGGTCCTTCGTAGTGCTCCTGCATCTGGAACGGCACCCACAGATCCAGCGCGGCATCCCGGCGCCAGGTCACGTCGATCTGCGCCTTCGAGCTGCCCCCGTTGCCCCGAACGAAGTTCTTGAGGACGAGCGTGCTACGAACGATTCGACCGTCTGCGGGAACGATCCAGAGCTTTCCTTCACCGGGCACCGCCCGGCCATCAGCACGGCGGATCAGCCCTCCCGTGTCCCGCTCGCGAAACTCGACGATCCACGCGCGCTCGGCGCCGACCATTTCCTCGCCTTCCTTGCTGAATCGGGTATCCCGCTGGTGGATCGGGTGCACGTAGTGAAGCGCCGTGGTCGGCACGTTGACCTCGCGCGTGATCGGGCCGAGGTTGTGGCGCGCGCTTTCGCTGGCGATCACGCGGACCTGCTCGAGCAGCGAGCGCGGCTGGTCGCGAAACAGCCGCTCCAGCCGTCCCTCCGCGTTCGGCACGGGCTGGCCGTCGATGCTCAGCACATTTCGAAAGGACAGCCACTCCGTGCTGTCGGTCAGCCTCAGAAAGGCGATTTCCGATCGAAGCGCCCGCTCTTCCCAGACGTCCTTGCTGTTGCGCCAGACGAGCTGCTGCGTGTAGCTCTCCTCCGCCAGCACGGTCGCCAGCAACTGGCCGTAGTCGACGACGTACGTGCTGGCGCGCGCGAGAACGTCAGCGAGAGACACCTTGGTCTTCGGGCCGCCCTGACCGACGATCGTGACGCCCATCATCACGGACAACCAACAGGCCAGCGCGGCGCCTCGTCGTGTCATTTGCGCGCGGTCGCGGAGATCGCCTCGTACAGGATCTGAATCGCCGGGCCGATCGCCTCCAGCGGGACGTGCTCGGCGTCGCCGTGCATCGAGGCGACGACGTCTGCCGGCAGAATTGCGGGCGTGAAACCGTAGCTCTTGACGCCGCGCGAGCGGAAGCTGTTGGCATCGGTCCCGTACGGCACGATCATCGGCGTGACGATCGCATCCGGATGCCGCGTCTTCACCGCCGCCTCGAGCGCGCGATAGAACGTCGAATCATCCGTCGTGACGACCGGGTCCGGTGATTCGTACGTCACGTCGACCTTGATGCCGGGATCGCCGAGCCGGCGGGCAATCTCCTTCAGCCACTGCTCTTTCGTCGTGCCTGGAAGCACGCGGCAGTCGAGCGTCGCTTCGGCAATCGACGGGATCACGTTGACCTTCGGCGGCTCGCCCACGCCGGACCTGAGGCTCGTCAGCGAGATCGTCGAGTGCTGGATGGCGTTGTTGAACTTGTTGGGCGCGAGCGGCCCGACCCTCGTCTTCAGCGTGTCGAGCACGCTGAACCCGGATGACGGCAACGGCTCGCCGAGAAGCTTCGCCAGCGCGCGGACCAGCCGATCGTTGGGGTTCCGGTCGTGCGGCTGCGACCCGTGGCCCGCCACGCCCTCGGCCGTCAGCTTGAGCCAGAGGATCTTCTTCTCGGCGACGGAGATGCCGAACACGAGCTTGCCGGGCGCGAACAGATCGCGGCTGCCGAAACCGCCTTCATCCAGGATGTACTCCGGATCGAATTCCTTGTAGTGGTTGTCGCGCATCCAGATCGCGCCGAGCGCGCCGCCGATTTCCTCGTCCGGGACGGCCATCAGGATAACGTCGCGCGCGAGCAGGACGTTCTGCCGCTTCAATGCGATGAACGCGTACAGCTGCGCGACGCCGGGCCCCTTCATATCCATCGCGCCGCGTCCCCAGATCGCCCCCTCGGCGATCTCGCCGCCGAACGGATCGCGCTTCCAGCGGCTCGCGTCGGCCGGCACAACGTCCATGTGATGCAGGAGCACCAGTGGTTTCGCCGGACCGCTGCCCTTGAGGCGCGCGAGCAGGACCGACCGTCCCTGGCCAGGCTCGAACCGCTGAACCGGAATGCCCTCGCGATCGAGGATGCCTTTCAGCAGGTCCGCAGCCTTTGTCACATCGCCGGGCGGCACGGACGTGTTGATGCGGATGTAGCTCTGAAGCGTCTTGACCGCCTCGGCTTCGATGGCTTTCCAGTCCGGGGACTGCGCGGTGAGTGTCGGGGTGAGCGTGAGGACGGAGAGAAGAACGATGACGAACAGATGGCGATACTTCACGCCCCGAATGTTACAGGAGCGGCCAGCGGGACGTCATGCCGATCACAAAGCGGACGCTCGCAGTCGTCCACACGGAAGGTCGTGATTATATTGCAAGCTATCTCATGAGCGATTCCGTGCTGTCAGTGCTGTCCGCGGAGCTATTCGGGCAAGTCCTCTCGCGTGGGTTCGGGCATCTTGAAACTCGTCAGAAATCCGGCGACATAGACGAACAGGGCTACCGCCGCCGCGGCCAGCGCCAGCCGGTGCGCCGGTGTCGCGCCTGGAACGGAGAGCGCCAGCTGCGGCGTCACCCAGGCGCCAAAGGTGCCGATCATGCGGCCGCCGATGTTGGCTGCAAAGCTCTCACCCGTGCCGCGCAGATACGTGGGATAGAGGCGCGGTAAGTAGTTGCCCCAGAAGCTGAATTGGGAGACGGTGAAGAGGCCGGCGAGGAGAATGCCCCACTTGGCCCAGCCGAGGGTGCCCGTGGCAGCGAAGTAGAACACGATCGGCACCACGAACAGGCCCGGCACCTGAAACACCCACAGCAGCGAACGCCGCGAGACGATGCGGACCGCGAGCACGGCCAGGAGCACGCGGCCGATCAGGCCCCCGACTTCCTGGAACATCTGCACGTCCTTGACGGCCTGTTCGCGCGCGGGCGGCGGGAGCGTGCGGACCTCTTCGATCCCCGGCACGATTCTGGGCATGTGCTGAATCGCGCCGAACGCCGCGCCATAGCCGCAGGCAAACATGACCGTCGTCACGATGGTGACCTTCGCGAAGCGCGGCGCGAAGAGCTCGGCGATGCTCGGACGCTTCAGCGTGCCGGCAGCTTTTTTCTCACGCCAGATCGGCGACTCCGGCAGGAACGGCCGGATCAGAATCAGCGGAATCGCCGGGATGATGCCCGAGATCAGCGTGTAGCGCCACGCCGCGTGGCTGCCATGGATCGCGGGCAGGCTCGTCCCCCAGGTAACGGCGAGCCCGTAGGCAACCGTGACCAGCAGCCCGCCGACGGATCCGAACGCCTGCGTGTAGCCGAGCACGCGCTCGCGCTGCTTGGGATCCGAAAACAGCTCCGCCAGCCACGCCGTTGCGGCGACGAACTCGACGCACACGCCGATGAACGTCGTCACGCGCAGCACGAGCAGCCATTGCATGTTCGGCGCGAAGCCGGCACCAAATGCCGAGAACGCGTACAGCAAAATGCTCCACGTCAACACGCGGCGGCGGCCGAATCGATCCGTGAGGTAGCCGCCGAGCAGTCCGAAGATCCCCCCAAAGACGGCCGGCACGTAGAACAGCCGGCTGACCCAGTCGGCGTACTCGGGCGTGCCGGCCTTTGCGCCAATCAAGTCGCCGATCGCTGGCCCGACGATGAGCGGGAGCATCAGCAGCTCGTAGGTGTCGAACGCGAAGCCGATGGCGGCAATCACGCAAATGAGCCACTGCGTGGGCGTCAGACGGGGAGGCGGCGATGTGTGCATGGCGATGGTTACGCGTGAGGCGGTGATAGAGTTTACTGGAATTCTCGGTTGTCGGTTTTTGGTTATCGGTTATCGGTTGTCGGTTGTCGGTTATCGGTTATCGGTTATCGGTTTGTTGGTTGGTTGGTTGGTTGGTTGGTTGGTTGGTTGGTTCTTGATGATTGCGTTCGATTTTCAGCCGCGCACCCGAGTGGTTTTTGGACCGGGCGCGCTCATGCGGATTGGGCAGCTGGCTCACGAGTTGGGATTCAGCCGGACGCTCGTCGTGGCCGATGCCGGGGTCGTGAACGCAGGGTACGCTGCGGACGCGGTGCGTCTGCTTCGCGACTCGGGCATCGAGAGTGTGGGCTTCCACGAGTTCGGCCCGAATCCGGATTCGGCGATGGTGGAAGCCGGACGCGCGTTTGCAGCTCCGCACAAGATCGATTCTTTGATCGGACTCGGCGGCGGCAGCTCGCTCGATTGCGCCAAAGGCATCAACTTCTTGATCACGAACGGCGGCGCGATGGCGGACTATCGCGGCTACGCCAAGATCAGAACGCCGCTCCTTCCCATGATCGGGGTTCCCACGACGGCAGGCACGGGCAGCGAGGCGCAGAGCTACGCGGTCATCTCGGACGCCGCGACGCACATGAAGATGGCCTGCGGCGATCCGTCCGCCGCCGTGAAGGTCGCGGTCCTGGATCCGGAACTGACGCTGACCGCGCCGCGCGCCGTCACCGCCATGGCGGGCTTCGACGCGGTCGCGCACGCGCTGGAAACCGCCGTGACCACGCGCCGCACCGCGTTGTCCGACACGTTCTCGCACAGCGCGTGGCACATGCTGAACGCGTCGTTCGAGCGCGTCCTGACGCATCCCTCGGATCTGGAGGCGCGATCGCGGATGCTCCTCGGCTCGCACCTCGCCGGCACGGCGATCGAGCAGTCGATGCTGGGCGCGGCGCACGCGTGCGCCAACCCGCTGACGGCCCGCTACGATCTCCCGCACGGGCTCGCCCTCGCCATCCTCCTCCCCCACGTCGTCCGATGGAACGCCGGCGTGGCATCCACCGGTTACGCGGCGCTGCTCGGTGATTCACACACCGGGAACGCGCCGGACGTGGTTGCACGGCGTTTGGAAGAGCTCGCTGCGGCCGGCGGTCTAAGGACGACGCTGCGGGATCAGGGCGTCACGAGCGATGCGCTGCCCGAACTGGCCGATCTCGCTGCGACGCAGTGGACGGGCACGTTCAACCCGCGGCCGTTCGATGCCGCCGGGGCGCTCGAGATGTATCGAGCTGCGTACTAGTTACTATACCGTGCGATCGTCGCAGCCGAGGGTGGCCTCGTCACGAGCGACACGACGATCATCAGCGCGCCGGAGATGAGCGTCATCGGCACCACCGGCATCAGCCCGAACCAGGCGAGGGCGCCCGGCGTGCGCGAGACGTAGATGACGGCGGCGGCCGTCCACAGCGCGACCGCCAGCGCGCCCCATTTCGTGCTGCGTTTCCAGAAGAGCGCCGCGAAGAGCAGCGGCGACAAGGCCGCGTAGCCAGAGAACGCGTACTGCACCGCGAGATCGAAAATGCTCTGGGGCGCTCTCAGCGCGACCACGTACGCGACGAACGTGAGGATCACGACGAATATACGGCCGGTCTGAACCTGCACGGCCTCGCCGAACCGTGCTTTCCCTTCATAGAACGCAAAGACGTCCTCGGTGAACATCGTGGACAGCGCCAGGATCTGCGAGTCGCTGGCCATCACTGCCGCCATGATGCCGGCCCCGAGGATTCCCGCGAGCCACAGCGGCGCGTACCTCTCCAGCATGATCGGCACCACGTCGTCACCGGCGGCCTGCCGGCGCAGCGCCGCGCGTTCGTCCGGCGTCAGGGATGCGGACGCCGCGGCCAACGCCTCACGCGCCTCCAGCTTCTGCTCGATGCGTGGCACGTCGCGCATCGAGTTGGCCGCGACGCCCAGGAACACGCACGGCAGCCAGATCGCCAGGATGCACAGTGGATAGAAGATGATCGTCCGCCTGAACTGCCCCATCCGCTTCGCGGTGAGGCAGAAGATGGTGATGTGGGGAAACGCGATCGTCGAGAGCGGGATGAACGTGTAGCTGAAGAAGAACATGGGCGAGATGCGCTCGCGGGTGAGGAGCGGCGCCGTCTCGGGCGAGTTGAGAAGCGTCTGAATCGCGGCGGGGAATCCACCCATCCCGCGGCCGATCACGACGAGCGCGATGGCGCCAAACGAGAGAAACAGGACCGTCTGAAACGTGTTGACCCACGCGGTGCCGCGCATGCCGCCGAAGAACACGTAACTCATGACGACGAGCGCCACGACCGCGCCGCCAAGCCAGTACGGCACGAGTCCGCCGGTGATCGCTCGGAGCGCGGTGCCTCCGCCCATCACGCCGATGATGATGTAGGGAACGAGCAGCGCAGCCTGCACCGCGAAGATGACGGTGCCGATGTGGCCGCACTCCCAGCGGTCGCGAAACATCTGGACCGGTGTCATGAAGCCGTGGCGCCGGCCGAGGGCCCACATGCGTGTCCCGACGAAGAACAGCGTCAGCGGAATGACGATCGCGGACGACGATGCCATCAGGCCGAACGTGACGATGCCGTTCGCGAACGCGTGGCCGGCGGAGCCGAGGATCGTGAACGCCGTCATGTTCGTGCCGAAGAGCGACAGCAGAAAGACCATCGGGCCGAGCGCGCGCCCTGCGAGGAAGTAGTCCTCGGCCTGGTGATCCGCGGCGCGCGGCCCGCGCGACGCGAAGAGGCCGATGTACAGGACGACCGCGAGATACGTGAAAACGAGAACGGCCGGAATCAATGCCGGGCGTCCTCTTCAAGGTGGGACGGCCACGCGACGCGCGTCAGGATCCACATCAGCGCCGCGGCCACGACGCAGTACGCCGCGTGGTACGCGAGGCCGATCGGAAGGAATCCAAAGAGGAGCGGTTGCGCCGTCCGCCAGAACCAGATGTCCTGATGAAGCGCGTAAAGCGTGGCGATTGCAAGCGCGAGCAATGTCGTTTTGAACTTTGAACTTGCCACCTTCGCCATTATATTGATCCTTCCGTGGCTTCATCATTCACTTCAGCATTCTCACTTCAGCATTCAACATTGGAGCGTCCATGACCTGGCTTGCGTTCGTGGCAGGGGCAGTTCTGTCGTGGGGTGTCTACGGGGCGATGCTGCATCAGGGACAGGTCAGGCTGGGCAACCCGATGCGGGCGCTGCTCTGCGTGGGTGTCGCCTACTTCCTGATCGGTGTGATCGTCCCCGTCATCGTGCTGGCGTCACAGGGGCTCGGCCTGCGCGGGTTCAACACTGAGGGAACGACGGCGGCAACCGTGGCGGGCGCGCTCGGTGCGCTCGGCGCCGTCTGCATCATCTTCTCGTTCCGCACCGGCGGCACGCCGACCTATGTGATGCCGCTCGTGTTCGGCGGCGCGCCGCTCGTCAACGTGCTCTACACGATGTACATCCATCCGCCGAAGGATGCACCGAGCCCGATGCTCTACGCGGGCTTTCTGATCACCGCCATCGGCGCCGGGATGGTGCTCTACTTCAAGCCGCCGGCTTAAAACCGTGGACAACACGAATAACGCGGATATAGAGCCGTGTTGTCCGTAGTTTAATCTGCACTCGACGCCTTGCTGCCCTTTCCGATGGCCCAGAGGAACTTGTCCGTCCGGATGAAGATCTGCCCTCCCGAAACCGCCGGAGAGCTGAGACAGTAATCGTCCAGCGGGTTCTCGGCGAGCACCTCGAACTTCGGTCCGGCCGCGAACACCGTCGTGAGGCCTTCGTTCTCGCTGGTCACATACAGCCGGCCTTCCGCCAGCACAGGCGACGCGCTGTACGCTCCGGTCTTCAGGCGCTCGGGGCCCCACACGATTGCGCCGGTCTGCACGTCGAGCGCGTGCACGACGCCGTTGTCGCGGACGACATACAACAACTTGCCATCGCTGATGGGCGTAGGCACATCAGGCCCGAGATCGAAGCTCCAGACCCTGTGAGTCGTCGTGATATCGCCCTTGCCACCCGGCTTCAGCGCGAGCATCGGCTTGTTCCGCGTCGGAGCCACAATCAGCCCGCCGGCGATCAAGGGAGAAGCGACGATGCGGTAGGACGGGATGTTTTCGGGGTTGAGCCCATCCGATCGCCAGAGCTCTTTTCCGGTCGCCGGATCGTGTCCGGTCACGACGTCACCGCCGGTAATCACGATCTCGGTCGTCCCACCGTAGCGGAGGAGAGCCGGCGTCGTGTACGAGTCCGGTGATTCGCGAATGGCCTTGGTCGGCCGTTCCTCTTTCCAGACCGTTTTGCCGCTCTTGGCATCGATCCTCATCACGTACGACGGATCGTCGGTCTTCATCCCATGCAGGACCTGCACGTAGAGTGCGCCCTCGTGCAGAAGCGGCGATGACGCGTATCCCCAGTTCAGGCCGAACGGGCCGTAGTCCTTCTGGATGTCCCGCATCCAGAGCTCCGTCCCCTTGAAGTCGAACGCCTTCAGGATGCCGGTGCCGGTGATCACCCAGAGCGTCGTGCCATCGGTGACGGGCGACGGCGTCGACATGTTCTGCTTCCGCTGCTGGTTGTTCCCGCCGCCGATGGGCTTCTTCCACATCGGCTCGCCCTTGTGGCGGTCCACCGCCCACAGCTCGAGCTCACCGCTCGAGAGCGCGGTCGCGACGTTCAGGAAGATGTGGTTGTTCCAGATGATCGGCGTCGAGCCGCTGCGCGCGGGCAGCGGCAGCTTCCAGGCGATGTTCTCCTCGGTCGACCACTTGAGGGGAAGGCCCTTCTCGCTGCTGATGCCGTTCATCTGCGGTCCGCGCCAGTGCGGCCAGTTCTCCGCCGAGACGGTAATCACCGCCAACATGCCAGCCGCGAGGGACACCAGGATGCGTTTGAGCAAGGCACTATCCTCCAGGGCGATATCGTAGTCAGGTCGGCGACGCGCAGGCAACAGGCGAAACTCAGCCGCCGCCGGGCACGCGCAGGTTTTGCTCTTTCTTTTCCCCGTCCGCGATGGGGACCCGCAACGCGGTGTTGTCGAGCTGTTGCAGGAACGCGGGGTCGTACCACGATCCGGGCTCCGGATCGAGCACCGGCGCGATGCGGTATTCGCCCGCGGGCAGATTTCGGAATGTGTACCGGCCGTCGGTTGCGGGACGCGTCGACTGAATCCTGCGCGACTGACCCGTCCAGTACCGCGGATCGGCAGAATAAACGATGAGCGTGTAGTCGGAAGCAGGCTTCGATTGATCGTCCACGATCGTCCCCGTGAGCTCCGTCTGACGATCGACGAACGTGATCACCGCGCCGTTGACGCCCTGGGACTTCACGTCGACGGGAAAATCGAGCGTGTCATGACCTTCGATGACGGACGATCCCAGGAACCACTGGTTCCCCGCGCCCGATGCGGACAGGCGGTATTTGCCCGGCACGACGCTGCTGATCGTGAAACGCCCGCTGCTGTCCACGCGACCCGCAGAGCTTGACGCCAGCTCGCCGGGTGTTCCGGGCATCACGACGGGCGAGACGTTGACGCGCAGGCGGGCCAGGTCCGTCGGGACCGTGGCGGTGCCTTCGAACGCGATCCGTCCGGCGATCGTCGTACCGGGCTGCAGCGTCAGCACGACGTTCTGGATGTTCCTGCCGTCCACGGTCACTTCGGCCATCGCCCACAGCCGGACGGGTTCCGGCGGCGCCATGCGCATCGGCGTGATCTCCATTCCGCGGCCCCGCCCGGCTGCTGCCGGCGCCTGTCCGCCACGTCCGGGACCGCCCTCGCGTCCCTGGTTGATCGTCGCGCGCGCGATCACGGCATACTGTCCCGGCGGAACGTTCGAGATTCGAAATGCGCCCTGCGCGTCGGCGCGAGCGGAGCCGGGACTGATCCCCGGAACGTTGTGACCGGTGTTGACGAGCGTGACCTGAATGTTCTGCAGCGACTGCGGGCTGATGACGACGCCTTCGACGCGCGCCACCGGCACGACCTGATACTGGAAATCGACGTTGCTCTTTTCCTCGCCGGGACCGACGGTGATCGTCACGGCGCTGGCTGGCGCCGTCGTGCCCGGATAGTAGACGGGCGCGTAGCCGGCGATCGGCTCGTCGTTCGTGGGCGTCGGTGGGGCCGTGCGCGCCTCCTGCATGGCGCGTTCGATCGCAACTCGAGCCTCCTGGGACGGCACCGCGACATCGGCCATAGCGACACGGTCGGCGACGAGCGATCGAACGGCCATCTCCCGCATCTCCACGTCAACGCTCGCGACGTTGTTGCGAGGCGTGGCATAGACGATGTAGTCGCCAGGCTGAAGCCCGTAGACGCGATAGACGCCGCGATCGTCAGTCTGCGCGTTGCCGCCGGACTGCAGCGTCCGCTGTCCGCTCTGCAGCGCCCAGCGCATCACGCGAACCGGTGTCCCCGGAACCGCTTCACCGTGCTCGTCGAGAACGGTCCCCGTAATCACGCCGCCGCGCGGAAGCTGCAACTGCACCTGCATCTTCTGGCCGTCCGCGAGCTGAATGGGCGTACCTGGACGGCCCGGGCCCGGCCGCCGCTGTCCGTACGAGACGTTCACGTAGCCCTGCTTCGACGCGGAGAGATTGAACCGGCCGGCGGGAAGGAGCGTGAACGAGAACCGCCCCGAATCATCGGTGAGCATGCTGCGGCTGCCGCCCACATCGGCGCCACCAGACAGGCTCACACGGGCGCGGCGGGCCGGCTGTCCCGAGCCGGCGACCACCACCGTTCCGGTGATGATCCCCTTCCCGGACGGCGCAGGAGCACCCCCTCCAGGGTCGCGCGGAGGCGCCGCCGGTTGCGCCAGCGGGCCGCGGATCCCGGGGCACCGGAGGCTGACCCTCTAGCGCCAGCCCCCACGGTCGCGCTGGCCAGAGCGCCGACCACCGCGAGGACGGCCATGAAAACCACGAAGGACGGGCGCTTGTATGACATGACGTCTGTTAGACGGCCGTGCCCGGCTCACCGTTTGGCGGTCGCCCGACCCCCACGGCGGGCACCGTTTTCCTCAATTACGACGAATTACGACGGCCCCAGCTCCAGCGCTACGAGGTCCTTCCTGTCCCGGACATACAGTTTCGTCCCCACCAGCGTTGGTACCGTCCACGCGATGTTGGCCAGCAAGGGAGCCTTGGCCAGCACCTTCAAGCCTGCGCGAGACGCGGTCGCCAGCCCCAGGTTTCCGTCTTCGTCGACGATAACGAGCTTGTTGTCGGCGTAGAGAAACGTCGACCGCGCGAAATCCCGGCTCTGCCAGAGCACAGTGCCGGTCTTCAGATCGATGCCCACCGTCGGGCACGGCCCGAAGTCGCCGCTCGACCCGACGGCGAAATCCCCCAGCCGGATGATCGTCCCGATGTGCGTGCGCATCCGGTTCTGATACCAGAGCTCCTGTACGCTGGTCTTCCCTCCGGCCTGCGACAACTTCAACAACCGCGCGCCGCTGCTGTACGCGGACGACACGAGGAGCAGATTGCCCTCGCCCCACACCGGCGTGCTGATGTTGAGCCCCCACTCGGTCTTGTGCGGGTGCGTCCAGAACACGGTTCCGTCGGCGGGATTCACGCCGACAATCTCGTTCCCACCGAACACCACGAGTTGTTCCTGACCATCGACGGTGATGATGATCGGCGACGCCGGCGAGATGTCGTAGTTGCCGTTCTTCCACGCCACCGCGCCGGTCTGCAGATCGAACGCGATGAGCGACTGCCCCCTCCCTCCGGTGGGCACGACGATCGTGTTTCGATACTGAATCGGGCTCGGCGAGTACCCGCGATCGGGCGTTGGCGCGCCGTACTCCTTGATCAGGTCGTGCGACCACGCCACCTTGCCCGTCTGCTTGTCCAGTGCGAACAGCTGCTTGAGCGTGCCGATCGCATAAACCCGAGTGCCGACGATGAGCGGCGTGGCATGCGGGCCGGCGCCGTACTCGAAATCGAGGCCGGCCGTCGGCGCATCATAGGTGTGCTCCCAGACAGGTTTGCCGGTCGACGCATCGATCGCCGCGATCGTCTCCTGCTGCGAGCGCCGGACCATGGAGAGCATGCCCAACGGTCGGTACATCGTGTAGAGCCGGTTGCCTTCCGCGACGATGGCGGAATGGCCTTCGCCGAGCGCACGCTTCCACAGCACCCGCGGTCCGCTCGCGGGCCAGCTGGTCGCCAGACCCGCGGTTTCGACCATGAAGTTCCGCTGCGGCCCTCCCCACTGGAGCCATGACGTATCCGGAGGCGGCAACGCCTCCGCCGAAACCAGTGCAACCGCCGCAGCCAACCGCACCATCGTCCAGATCATTGGGTCAGTTCCTTTTTCTTGTGTTCCGACACCGCGTCGGTCAGCCAGAGCAGCTCGGTGAGAAACGCGTCGGTCCGCTTGAAGTACGCCTGATCGATCGGCGTGCCGTCCTCGGCGAACGTATCCTGCACCCGCTGGATCGGCAGGCGCGCAGGCACCGGGAAAGCGCCCATGTGCAGAAAGATGTGGCGAAGCTGCGCCAGACAGTTGAGTCCGCCGAAATCACCGCCCGAGACAGTCACGATCCCGACCGGCTTCCGCTTGTATTCCGGCAACAGGTAGTCGAGCGCGTTCTTCAGCGCACCGGGGTAGCCATTGTTGTATTCGGGGCTCACGATCACGAGCGCGTCCGCGTTCCTGATCGTCGTGGCGAATTCCGGCAGCCGCGGCGGCGGATCCTCGCGCATGCGCAACCGTTCTTCCATCAACGGGAAGTTGTACTCGGCGAGATCGAGTAGCTGCGGCTCGACGCGGCCGGTGGCGCGCAGCTGATTGATCAGGAACGTGGCGACCCGCTCGCTCTTTCGCCCGCGACGAATGGTGCCGAGGATCACGGGGATCTTGAACATCGCGTTCCCTAGAACTTCCAGTAGGCCAGCGTTTCCAGATCCTTGATCAGGACGCCGCCCGCCAGCGGTGCCGGGTGCGCCCATACGGGAGATTCCGCGACGGTGTAACGCTTCACGACGTCGAACGCCTTCGGGCTTGCATGTGCGACGATGAGCTCCCCTTCGGTCGTGACGATCAGCAGCAGGTCACCGGCCGTCACGAGCGCGGCGTTGTCGCCCTCCCGTCCTTTCGTGGTCCACATGGTCTTCCCCGTCTTCGCGTCAATGCAGAAGAACTGACCGCGATTCCGGTTCGACAATCCAAACAGGAACCCTCCGGCTTCGACGGGCGAGCTCATGTACATCGGAAGATCCGCGTTCTGCCACACCTGTGCGATCGTCCACTTGCCGCTCTGCTGCCCCAGACGCACCGCCGTCGTCGGCTTCGCGAGCCCGCCATAGATGAGCAGGTCGCCAGACACGATCGGCGTGATGATGTTCTGCTCGTAGTCGGTCGTGAACGGGATCTCCCAGAGCAGACGGCCGTCGGCGAGCGACAGTCCGATCACACGACGCTGGGACTGCGTGATCACCTGACGGGTCCCGGCGAAGGTGGCGACGACTGGCGACGCGTACGCGGGACCGTCGCCCTTCCAGGACCACTTGACGTCGCCGCTCGCCGCATCGAGCGCCATGAGCGCGCCATTGCCGGCGCCGCCGGCGTGAACGATCAGCAGGTCGCCGCTGACGATCGGCGACATCGAGACGCCGAAGTCAGGCGACGTCTGCGGAAAGTCCTTCTTGAAGTCCTTCCTCCACAGCAGCCGGCCGTCACTCGCCTGCCACGCCGACAGAACCCCGCTGATCCCGAAGGTGTACAGACGCCCGCGGTCGAACACCGGCGTGGATTTCGGACCCTTGCCATGACCCGTTGCTGCCGGGTTCATCTGATACGGCGTGTCGTACCCCTGCCGCCAAATCTGTGTTCCAGAGCCGACGTCGTACGCCGTCAGCGACTCCTGTTCGCCGATTCTGGAGAACAGGTAGGCACGACCTGCGACGACGATGGGCGATGCGTGCCCGACGCCTGCGGTCACCTTCCACACCTGCGTGGGCCGATCGGGCCAGACCGCCGGTGCCTTGAAACCCGAGGCCACTCCCGTCCGCGCGGGCCCCCGCCACTGAGGCCACTCCTGGGCCGACACCGTCGTCAGCGCGCCGATCACGAGAGTTGTTACCGCTAGCCTGGTCTGCAACATGGACAGCACTGCGTCCCTCCGCCTTCTGCGTTCTCGTTATGACTCGGCGCCCTCTGCTCCCGCTGCGGACCCAGACTCCATCACTCCGAGCGCAGCGCCTCCAACATTCTCCCACTCAGCGCCGCGCGAGTGGCAATCATCGACGACACGAGGCCGGCGACGACGACGGCAGCGAGCAGCACCAGCAGGCCGGCGCCAGGAAGGGTGCCGCCGCGTCCCAGCCATGCGGGAGCGATCGCCACCATGGCGCACACCGACCCGACGAGCACGCCGGCGCCCAGCAGGAATGCCGCTTCCGCGACGATCAGCGTCGTCACGTCATGCGCTGCGTAGCCGACGGCCCGCAGCAGCGCGAGCTCCCGCCGCCGCTCGAGCACGTTGCGGAACATCACCGTGGCCAGGCCGATGGTGCCGAGGATCAATCCCAGCCCGCCGAGCGCCTGAAAGGTCGAGAGATACGTGTTCTCGACGCGATGGAACTCCGCGAGGCGTTCCGCCGTGGGGACCGCGTCCACGCCGAACGGGCGAAGCTCCTGCTCGACAATGCCGGCAAGCGTGTTCGCATCGTCGAGCGAGCGGACGCTCGGCGCATCGACGAGAATCAGGCGGTACCCCTGAACGTAGGGGAAATGCCGGACGAACTGTTCTTCCGACATCACCAACTCGCCCTGGAGCACGCTGTCGCGCAAGGCGGCGACGAACCGGAGGACGAGCGGACGTTCGCCGCCCAGGTCGATCGACATCGTGTCGCCGACGCCTGCATGCAGCACGTATTGAAGCGATGTCGCGTCGGCGATCACCGGCACGGCACCGTCGTCGAACTGACGCCGCAGGAGCAGCCAGGGGTTGCCGCGTTCGGCGTCGGAATCAGCAATGGACGCGGAGAATGAGAATCGTCCAGCCTCGATGAACCCCTGCTCGGGCGCGATCAGCGTCGGGTTGGTTGGCCGATAGAGATTCAAGCAGCTCGCATCGTCTCCCTGGCGTAAGCGGAAGCGCGTAAAACGGACGCCCGCAAGCTCCGGCGCCTGGATCATCAGCGCCTCGCGCCCGGCCAGGATCGTTCGGATCCTGCAGGAGCGGCAGCTCCGATCGGGCGAGCAGCGCATAGCCACCCGTGCCGGAATGCGGATCGGCGTCGAAGTCGATGCCGGCGCGCCGGAAAGCCTCGACGGACACGATGATGAACACTGCAGAGGCGATCAGCGCGGCCGAGAGCACGGTCCGCGCCGGCCGATGCGCCATGCTGCGGAAACCCAGGCGGGCGACCGGCGAGGAGCCCGCTGCCGGTGAGCACACGCGCGTTCCGCGCGCGCAGCCATGCGGCCAGCAGCAGCAGAGCGCTGACGAGCAGGCTGGCGCCCGCGCCGAAGAACGCGCCCGCCTGCGCCTTCTGGCTCAGGAACCCGAGCACGAGCAGGGCGCCGCCGGTCAGCGCCCAGAGCATCGCCCAGAGCCGCCGCCGGCGGGCCCGCCGTGGATCCGCCGAGACCTCGTTCTCCAGCGACGCCATCGTCAGCAGCGATCGAGGGGAGACGCGGCCGATCGCTCGCAGCGACACGACGACGCACAGGACGGCGGCCAGCACGCCACCGATCGCGCCGAGCGTCACCGTCAGTGGATTCACGTGGACCGCGATGAGCGTCGTGCCAACGGCGCCAACCCACCAGGTGCGCAGCCCGTAGACGATCAGGCGTCCGTACAGAACGGCACCGGCAATGCCGACGACGGCGCCGAGGAATGCGACCACGAGGGCTTCGCTGACGAGCAACCGCCTGATCGCGGCAATCGTGAAGCCCGCGGCGCGGAGAATCCCGATCTGACGGAGACGCTGCTCCACCCCGAGCTTGAAGAACAGCACGGTCAGCAGGAGCGCGGCCACGACGAGGAAGAAACTGAAGTAGGAGAAGTACTCGCCGAAATCCGTCGCGCCCCGGGCGCCTTCCAGCGCAGCGGCGCGTGCCGGATAGAGGTTGACGCCCATCAACTGAGGAGACAGCGACGATCCCAGTTCGGTGCGCAGCCGATCGACGATCGCGGCGGCATCCACGCCCGCGGGCGGCGCAAACCGGAGAGGACGTCAGCGCGCCATAGCGCGACCGCCACAGGTCGCGGCCGCGTTCGTAGGGAATGAATGCCTTCGGTGTCGTTCGATACTGATCCCAGTAGCGCTCGTCCTCTGGTCGCACGCGCGAGAGATCGATTGGGAACGGCGGATCCCAGTCGGCCAGGCTCCTGGACGCGGTGATGCCAGGATAGTCGGGCGCGAGACGCCTGTCCGCCGCGAGGCCGGCAATGGGAACGATGCGGTCGAGCGTGAACGTCGCGGTACGGGTGGTCAGGCCGCCGGTCGAATCCCAGAGGTAATAGTCGACCTCGATCCGATCGCCGCGCGCAGCTCCAAGCTCGCGCGCCGCCCACTCGTTGAGCACGATCGGATCCGACGGGGATAGTGGAGCGCGCTGTGGCAGCGGAGCGCGGAACTTCAGTTCCGCGTCGGACCCCCCCAACTCACTCAGATCCGTCGCGGTAATGAGCGAGTACGGAACCTGTTTGTCCCCTTTCCTGATCGTGTTCGCGAGATACGTGAAGACGGGGATGGGTTTGGCGCCGAGCGCCTGCACGGAGCGGCGGGTCGCGCTCTCCAGCGTCTCGTTGACGATGCCGGTGGAACTCTCCACGAGCACGTGCGGCGGAGTGCCGACCACCGAGATACGGACGCCGAGATCTTCGGTTTTCAGGGCGGAGGCAAAGGAAGAAGCGTTCTGGGTGCCGCCGGCAACGAGGATCGTATTGACCTGGCCTGCGACGGCGAGGTCGCGCTGGATACGCCCCAGAGGCGCGAAGACGGCGCGAACGTCGGTCTGCTGGGGCCGCAGCGCAAATTCGCCGAGCCGGTCCCGCGGGAGCACGCCCGCGAGCATGAGCCGCACCGTCCGTCCGACGTCCTCCTTGCGTCCGAACAACGATTCGACCGGAATCTCGGAGGGTTTCTGGAGCCGGGTCAGCAGCACGTCACCGTCTCGGGCGCCGACTTCGGCCGCAAGAGCCGGCGAGACATAGACACCGTCAGTGGCTGGCAGCTGGTGGAACTTCCAGAATCGCTCGTCCACACCGTAGACGAAGACGTTCGCGGCGCGGCGGCCCGACGATTCGAGCGTCACGAAGCCGTTGGCCACGACGATCGGCGCCGCGTCGGACGCGCCCAGCCGCTTGCGAAGATCCTCCGAGAGCTCCTCGCGGAAGAACCCGACCGAGCTCAGGACGAGGTCCGTCCTTCCCAGCCGGCCAAGCGCGATGTCGCGGAGACTGCCGCGCACCGAGTCGCCGACGACCAGCGCGCCGGCGAGCACCGAGACCGCTGCGGCCACGCCAAGCAGGATGGCGAGGTTCGTGCGCCAGTGGTATCTGGCGCTCCGCGTGATGAGCGTCCGGAGCGTCACGCGTGCCGTCTCTGAAGCGTTCCGTCGTTCATTTCGAACGTGACCGGAAAGCGCTCGGCCAGGGCCGCGCTGTGCGTGACGACGACCAGGATCGTCTTGCGGCGCGCGTGCAGATCCAGAAGAAGAGAGGCGACGGAGTCGGCCGCGGCGCGGTCGAGGTTGCCGGTGGGCTCGTCGCAGAGCAGCAGCAGCGGACCTCTGATCAACGCGCGCGCGATCGCCGCGCGCTGCTTTTCGCCGCCCGACAGCTCGCCGGGGCGGTGATCGATGCGATCGGTGAGTCCCACCTGCTGCACGAGCTCGCGAGCCCGCGCCTCCACTTTGCTGTCGCGCTCGGAGGCGGGCGCGACGAGCGTGGGCGTCAGGATGTTCTCCAGCACCGAACACTGCGGCAGCAGCGAGTGATCCTGAAACACGAACCCGACGCGCTGGTTCCTGAACGCCGCCTGTTCCTTCTCACCGAGCCGTGTACGGATTCTGCCCGTCCAGAACGACGGTGCCGGACGTCGGCGCTTCCAGGGCCCCGAGAATGTACAGCAGCGTGCTCTTGCCGCTGCCCGACGGCCCCATGATCGCAATCGCATCGCCGCGATTCAGCGAGAGACTAATGTCCCTCAGGATCTGCAGGCTCCCCCGCGGCGTCGGGTACGACTTGGCGACGTCTTTTACGTCCAGCATCAGCGCCTTGAACCCTTTGAACCGATAAGTTCTCTGTAAACCCCTTCGGCCGCCTCGGCCATCGCGCTGACGTCGTAGTGCTGCGCGCACGCCGGCGGCGCCGGCAGCGGCCAGTGCCGCACGTCGCGCCGGATCGCGCCACAGCTCGAGCCAGCCGTCGACGAGCGCCTCGGGGTTGTCGGGCTCGACGATCAGCCCGCCTCCGGTCGTCTCGACGATTTCGGGAAACGCGCCGCGCCGCGGCTGCACGACCGGCACGCCGTTCGCCATCGCCTCGAGCAGAAAAATGCCTTTGGGTTCCTGATACGTCGCCGGAACCGACAACACGTCCAGGCTGCGGAGGAAGTCGATCTTCTGCGTGCGATCGACTTCACCGCGGTACTCGAAGTGATCCTCGAGTCCCCACGACCTCAACTGCGTCCTGATGCCGTCGAGATAATCCTGGTGCTCAGGCGCGAGATAGCCGGCGGCCACGAGACGCGATTCACCGACGCCCGGTCGCGCGCGGAGATGCCGATAGGCCTCTGCCAGGACGTGGAGCCCTTTTTCGGGCGCGACGCGCGCGAAGTACCCGATGGTGAACGGCCCCGTTCGCTCGCGGAGACGAGGCGCATAGCCATCGAGGTTGATGCCCAGCGGAACAAGCCGCATTTTCTCGCGCGGGATGCCCAGGTATCCGGGCATGTAGTCGAAGTAGTACCGGCTCACGGGCATGAACGCATCCACGTGCACGCTCGCGGCGCGGATCGCGTCCATCGATTGCTTCTTCCAGGGCTCGCCGAGACCGTCCAGGAACAAATCCTCGCCCTGCAGCGTGCAGCAGATCGGCGTTCCGAGCGAGCGCTTCATCGGCTCGGCGAGCCCGATGAGCAGCGTGTAGGGCAGATTGATGACGTCGAACCGCGGCTCCTTCACGAGCCAGTCGAGCAGCTTCTGGATCTCCTTGCGCTGCAGCCCCTGCTCGCCCCTGAGCATCGACACCGTCATCTCACCGAGGCTCTGCGGGTCGACCTTGATCTGGCGCTTCGACGCCATCTTGATGACCCACTCGGCGTCCCACAGCCGATCGAGGAAGGCGGGCGTGTGACGAAAGATGGACGAGTGCTGCTCGAGGTACACGCTGATCCCGCCGAACACCACGTGATGTTGACTGACGTTGCGTTCGTCGGTGCGGGTTGGCGTGTAGACGGGCGTCAGGACGACGTCATGGCCGCGGGAGAGCAGCGCGGCGGCCAGCGCGTTGTCACGCAGGCAGCTCCCGCAGTACATGTTTCCGGCGCCGCCCGTGAACGACAGAATTCGCACGATGACGTCAGTCTATCCCACGACGTCTGGAGGGCTCAGGCGCTCTGGAACGCCCGCGCGCGGAACAGGAAGTCGACGATGTTGCCTTCGTGCGGCTGGAGCCAGTTGAGCTGAATCGTCGGGACGGGACCGAGGTTCAGCCGGTCGATGTGGACCGCGTCGAGCAGCAGACGTCGGAGCTCCGGCTTCTCGGTGATGGCCGTGCACACGAGCGTGGGCCCCATCGCCTCCACCACGTTCGCCTCGGGACATTCGACGACGCTCACGAACGGGAACATGTATTCCTGCTTCGCGATTGGCGCGTCCGGTGACGAGCAGTGCACGACGGTCGGCAGCAGGTAGTCGGCGCGGCCGTCTTTGACGATGCGCGGTCCCTCGCGGTGTTTCGCGGTGACGTCGGTGACGCCGGGGACCTTGACCTCTCCGTCGATCGCGCGCGCGATGGCGTCGGCAATGCCGGGAACCGTGAAGGCTGCGAGGCTGGCCTCGGGATGATCCGGCGCGAGCGGCCGGACGGCGGCCATGCGCCTGGCCAGCGCGTCCGCAATCTCGCGTGTGTGACGGCTCGCCCAGATGCCCGAGCAGTTGATGCACCCGCGGCCGCTGTTGGCAAAGACGCTGTCGAACATCAGATCGAGATACTTCTCCCAGTTGTCGACCTCGTCGTCTCCCAGCACGATCTTCGAGAAGCCGGGGCCGTGCGCCTGGACCCGCGCATTCCCGCGATAACGATCGACCGTGGCGGTGCCGCCGAAGATCAGGCTTCGGTCGCAGTGCTCGAGCACGGCCGCGCCCACGTCGCCTTCTCCGGGGTAGATCGAGATCGCCTCGCGCGGGATACCGGCCTGGAAGAACGCCTCCGCCATGCGGTACGGCGTCCACGGCTCCTGCGGGCCCGGCTTCAGGACGAGACCGATCTGCATCGGGATGATCGGCAGCCACAGCGTATGCACGCCCGGCGAGTTGGACGGTAGCACGAGACCCATCACGGGCGTCTGCGCCTGGAAGCTGATGGGAACGCCGCGCTCCTCGCCGAAGCCGGACGACAGCACGTCGAACGACAGCCCTCGGGTGAGCGATGTGAGGATGTGCCGCATCTCGGCCAGCACGAACCCGTTCTTCTTCATGTTCGCGCGGCACATCCGCTCGGGCAGCCCGGTGCTGGCCGACTGCGCCCGCGCGAACTCGTCCGGGCTCTGCACACCGTCACCTATCGGGAGCGTGGCGTTCATGTACAGCTCGCCGGCGGCGCCGACCCGGGCAATCAGATCGTCGATGGGGATCTCGCGGAGCACCTCACGCGCGCGGTGCGCCTTGCGCATGTCGCGCCCGATCAGTCCGCCGTTGGCGCGGCTGACCCTGGCAATCGGCTCCCCGGTCGAGAAATGGACGACGTCGTCGACGTCCATACTCGAGTAGGGCTGGCCCCAACGGAGAATCGGAATCTGCAGCATGTACCCGTGATCCTACATGGCTAATCGGTGAAAGGAGAACGGTGCAGGTGCACGGTGCACCGTGCTCGGTGCGGTACTGTGCACGGTGCGGTCTTTGGCTCTTAGCAGCACCCTCAGCACCTTCAGCACCTTCAGCACCTCAGCACCCTCAGCACCTCAGCACCCTGCACCTGCACAGCACGGCACCGTGCACTGTGCACTGTGCACATGCACCGTTCAGCGTCAGTAGACGCCGACAGTCGTTGTCGCGGCCAGCCCTCGGAAGGGACGCACGCCGCTGACGCCGTCCCACGGATAGCGTTCGTAGGGCGGCTCGCGTTCGCCTTCGTCGCGCTCCAGGAAGCCCGGCATGAAGAACTCTTTCGTCAGCGTCGTCAGCCTGACTCGTCCGGTCTGTCCGTACTCGACGAGCCTGGACGGATCGTCGAGGTCGACGACCTCGATGACGGCGCGGGGCTGCGGCGCGTAGTACGTGATCTTGTAGTTGTTGTGCGGTCCCGAGGGACTGCTCGCGGCAAGCCCCATCAGCGTGTTGCCGTAGGTCGGCGTCATGTACGCGCCGTCGAGCAGCTCTTCGTGGGCGAACCGGTTCCACTGCGGCGTGAACTCCGTCCCGCCTGAAAAAATGCCGGTGATGCCGGCCTTACGGATGCTGGAACCCATGGACTCGAGCCGCAGCGCCAGCGCCTCGAGCAGCTTCGGCGTCGTGAACAGGCAGCGAATGTCGTGGCCCGCCTGCAGAAGCGTGATCGCCTGATCGATGACGTGATCCTTGTACGCCTGCAGGTGCTCGGACCACCCTTTCTTGATGAGCTTGATGACCCAGCGCGGATCGAGGTCCACCATGAAACAGATGCCGCCGCGGTACTGGGCGAGATGTTCGATCGCGAGCCGCAGGCGGCGCGGGCCGGATGGGCCGACCTCCAGCCAGTTCGATCCCATCGGGAACTTGTCCGGCGGCAGCGTCTCGCTGAACTTCGAATAGTCGATGCGGAAGTCGTCGATGTTGATCCGCGACTTCGGGATGCCGGTGCTGCCGCCCGTCTCGAACACGAACACGGGCTTGTCGGCGCAGGCCTTCGGGACCCAGCGCCGCACGGGGCCGCCGCGCAGCCACTCGTCCTCGAACGGACCGAATCGGCTCAGATCCGAGAAGCTGTTGATGTCCTTCAGCGGATCGAAATCGAACTGCTTCGCGCGTTCCAGCCAGAACGGACAGCCCGTTGCCGGATCGAAGTGCCACCTGACGATCTCGCGGACGTGAGCGTCGAGGCTCGCCCGCGCCGCGTGCACAGCCGAAGAGTCGACCTGTCCGGCGCTGGTTTCAAGCATGGTCCAGGATCTTATCAAAGCGTTCCGGGGCGGCGGTGTCTCCGGGACAGATCCCTCAGGAAGCCGGCCCGTTCGACCGCGAGAGGCTCGGTCGTCAGGTCCTCGACCGGCCACGGCAGCCGCCACGTCCAGTTCTGTTCCCCCACGGACGCCGGCGTGTTGATGCGGTCGCGCCAACCGAAGACGTCCTGCATGGGCAGGATCAACAGCTCGGAGGCGGCGCCGTAGAGCGCGTCGAGCAGGGCGTTGTTCGTCCGATCGGAGTAGTCATCCTCGGGCCGGCATCCGGCGCTGGCGAGCGCCGCGAGGTCGAGCAGCGCGCGACGGTCCGGCAGCGTCGCGTCATCCCACCAGGCGGCAAGCGTCTCGGTGTCGTGCGTGCCGCTGGTGGCGACCGACCGCGTCGGATACGCGCTCGGATCGCGGAACGGATGTCCGTCCACGTTCCAGTAGCGTTCCCAGCGCAGGACCTTCATGCCGGGAATGCCAAGCCTGGCCAGCGAGTCACGCACGAAGTCCGGCACCGTGCCGAGATCCTCCGCGAGGATGCGCGCGCCGCTGCCGCTCAGCACCCCGAGCACCTGCTCGCCGAGCGCGAGCTGGAGCGGCGGGTCCGGCGGCACGAAGGCGCTCGAGCCGTCGGGCCGGCGGACGAACATGCGGTAGAAGCCCACGAGGTGATCGATCCGGAAACCATCGTAGAGCTCGGCGCAGCGCCTGGCCCGATCGCGGAGCCATTTGTATTTGTTGGCCGCGAGCACGTCCCAGCGATAGGCGGGCAGCCCCCAGTCCTGTCCGGTGGCTGAAAACGCATCCGGCGGAACGCCCACCGACGCGTCGACGTCGAACTCGTCCTCTCTCGCCCAGACATCCGCGCTCTGCAGGCTGACCATGTACGGGAAATCGCCCAGCACTGCGGTCGGGGCGATCTTGCGCCGGACCAGCTCCCACTGCTCTGCTGCGATCCACTGGTAGTACTTGTAGCGAAGCACGGCTTTCTGCAGCGAGGCGCTCGCCTGCAACCGATCGGACGCGCGCTGCTCGCGGCTCCACTCTCGCCAATCCGCTCCGCCATTCTCATCATGCATGGCGCGAAAGAGGGCGTACGCGTCCAGCCACCACGCCGCCGCGCGATCGAAGCTGCGAAACGCCCTGGCCCGCAACGAGGTCGTGCCGGCGCGGTTCATCATCGCGTCGACGAACTGATCGAACGCCCGCCCGAGCGCGGCATGCTTGAGCGCGCGCACCGCCTCGTAGTCGACGATCGGCGATCGCCGTGCCGCATCGAGACGCTTCCGATCCGCGGCGTCGAGCGAGGCTTCTCCGCCGATCGCCGCCAGCTCGGGCACCTCGTCCAGCGAGATGAAGATCGGATCGATGGCCATCGCGCTGAGCGCCGAGTACGGCGAGCTCTGGCCGTCCTGCATCTCGTTGACCGGCAGCAGCTGCACGAAGCTCAGGCCCGCTGCCTGGAGCCATTCGGCGAGGTGGATCAGATCGGGGATCTCGCCAATGCCCCAGCTCCGTCGCGAAGGAATAGAGAAGAGTGGCACGGCGATGCCGGCGTGACGTCCTGACACGAGCCGGCGATCGCCCTCGGACCCGCCGGCGTCTCCCCGCCGCGCGCGCCGGGGTCCGTGCGATCCGCGTCCCGTCTGTCGTGAGTCGCGTTCAGTCATGCACCCGATCCAGCAGCCGCCGCACGCCTTCCGCAAAAATCTGCGCCTCGGGAAGCAGGCTGACAACGAGGAACGCCTCGTGCGCGAAATCGAAAAAGAACCCCGGATGCACGATCACGTCGTCGCGATCGATCAGATCGATCACGAGATCCTCCTCGGAGCGCGTGGACGGCACGCGGATGACGGCGGACCAGCCGGCCTCCGCATCGAGCACTTCCACCGCAGGACATCCGCCTGCCGCGGCCGCGAGCGCGCGATAGTTCCCCCGGATCCGCTCCAGAATTCTCTCGCGAACCCGCGAGCCGGATTCAATCAGCGAGGCGGCCGCCACCTGGACGGGCGTCGCGACAGAGAGATACGCGTCGCAGATGACTTCGAGACGATCGAGGGCTTCGCGCACGACAGGCTCTGGTCCGTCAACCGCGATCCAGCCAAGCTTCAGCTGCGGAAGACCGGCGGACTTCGACAGGCCGCCAAGTCGGAACGTGAGTGCTGGTTCGGCCCCCGGCCTCTGGCCCCTGCCCCCCGGCAGGCCCCCGGACCCTGTCAGCCGGTAGTCGGCGAACACCTCGTCGACGATCAGCGCCGAGTCACGCTGGGCGCATCGCGTCACCAGCGCGCCATGCTCGGCATCCGACAGCTCCGATCCGGTCGGATTGTTCGGGCTGACGGCGAGCACCGCGCGCACCGTGCTCGTCCAGCCGCGATCGAGCTGATCGACATCCAGCTCCCATCGCCCGTGGTACTCGAGCCGGTAAGGGATCGATTGCACACCGTCGAGTCGAGTCAGGTGATCGAAGAGCGGATAGCTCGGCACCGGGACCATCACGTGATCACCGCTCGACGAGCACATGAGCTTGAACAGCAGGCTGTAGGCCTCGCTGGTGCTTGCTGTGAGGACGATGCGCTCCGCGTCGACCTCGAGACCACGACGTGCGTACTCGAGGGCGACGGCGCGGCGCGCGTCCAGGAGACCAAATGGTTCGGGCTGGTAGCGCAGCGCCGCGGGCGACGCCAGCAGCTGAAGCGTCGCCGGTTCGTATGCGATCCCCACCTCTGTCGGGTTGCTGATCGTCAGGTCGATGAGCGGACGTCCCGCGGCGCGCGCGCGGCGCACGGCGTGCGTCACCCGGTTGACCTCGAGGCTTCGTGGGACACGGTCCGAGAACATTCCGATTGATAGACTATAACGAGGCCGCGAGCAGCCCATGTCCCTCAGCCTGACCTTCGACGAGCTCCTGAAGTACACGAGCGAAGAACGCGACAGATGGCGCGGCTGGCTGATCGCGCATGCTGACGCGCTGCACGCCTCGGTTCACCCGCATGACGGCGGGCGGTTCGCGACGGTCGGCAAGCTCGTGGACCACATCTTTCTCGTGGAGCGGCGGTACGTTCAGTGGCTGTCCGGCGAGCCGGTCTCGGAGTCCACGGGGCTGAGCGCGAACAACGTCGAGCCGCTGTTCGACTATGGCGCCTCGGTGCGCCGCGAGCTGGAGCAGTTCGCCAGCGTCGTGGACGAGAGCGACGACGGCGACGAGGTGCGGACGCTGGCGTTTCGGGACGAGCAGTGGACTCTGACGCCGCGCAAGGCGCTCTTCAACATCCTGGTGCACGAAATCCGGCACTGGGCGCAGGTGGCTCTGGCGGTTCGCCGCGCAGGGTTTTCGCCGCCCGGGAATCACGATTTGATCGACAGCCGGGCTTTGCGCTAGCTCTGTCGATGTAGTGTCCGGCTTCAGCCGGACTTTCTATGGTCCGCCTGAAGGCGGACTCTACTACCGCACCGACTTCCTGATCATCAGCACCAGCGCGTCGCGCGGTCGAAACCAGTAGCTGTAGGTCGGCCCGTTCGGACCTGCCACGAAATTCACGGCCGACCCGGTCTCCATGTTCTGCCAGATCGCCTCCTGCGTATCCGGCGCAAACGTCATCGTCACCTTCTGCGATCGGTCCGAGTGATTCAAGCCGATGATCATGATGACGTTCGACGACTCGAGAAACCGGGTCTCGACAGGGCCGTCGGCGCCGGCGATTCGCACGTCGGGAGTCACGCCCGCCCGCGCGGCGCGCTCGAGATAACTCGCGAGGTTCTTCACCAGACTGGTGCGGTCGTCGTCGCCGTCGATGACCGTGCCGCCGGCGCGGGCGTAAGCCTGGAGCGCGGCGGACGCTGGCGGCGGCAGCAGCCGGGCGGACGCCACGTAGATGGCCCGGTAGTTCGCCGCGTCGCCGCTGGCGACGTCGTCGGGATGAATGAAGTCGGCGGAAATGTTGTGCACGAACAACTCATTGTAAAAACCGATGACCGAGTCCCTCAGCCCGCCGCTGTCGCCAATACCGAGCACGAGCGGGTTGAAGACGATCGCGATTTTCGAGGGCCGGGGCCGCAGCGGGGCGAAGAGCGCCGGATTGCGCGTGACGACGGTCGCAAACGTGGTGGCCGGGCTGCGTGCGGTCACGCTGCCGGAGTAGCTGATGGCGCGCGCGCCGCGTGCGATCGCGCTCCAGCTCCGAAGACGGACGCCCTCGGCATCCGGTGTTGATTCGGCCCGGGTGCCGGCAGGCATGTCGACAGGCAGCTCAGCCCACCAGCCTCTCTCGCCGCTTGCTGAGCGCTGAACGTCGAGCGCGAGCGCCAGGTCGGCAGGACGCGCGGACGGGACACGCGGGGAGACCGTGGTGCCGTAGAAGTCCACCACCGTGCGCATGAGCCACTCGTCGGCATCGACGGACCACGATGCGGGATCGCTGATGAGCCAGGGGAGAGATGAATGGCTCGCTACGAAACGGGCGCCGCGTGGCGCCGCGGCGTCAGCGAGCATCTTCAGGTCGTCTCGCAGCGTGAGCGCCAGGAAGGCCGCGCGGTCGGCATCAGTTCTCGGAGGATTCGCAGCCGGGCCGTACTTCCTGGCCAGCCAGTCGACGAACCGCCGCTGCGTGAACTGGCATTCGCAGAAGCCAACGTGAGGTTCGCTGCCGACGTCAACGGCGTAAAAGGCGCCTGCGCTCGACGCCCGGGCGCTGACGGCGCCGATCAAGGACAACGTGTCCGCGCGAACTCCCGGGTGATCCAGGCAGAATCGCGGCGCGGGTGAAGCAGGTTTCGCGTCTTTCAGCACGACCCGGCCGTCGGCGTACCGGGCCCCGAGCCAGCCGGGCGCGGAGGCCGTATCGATTTCGAGGATGACTCTCAGGTCCGCTTCGCCCGCGAGCGTCAGCAGCCGGTCCAGCCGATCGAAACGGTACTGACCGCGAACCTGCTCGACGCTCGCCCAGCGGACGTTGGACTTGATGCTGTTGAAACCGAGCGCCCGGATCGCTCGAAGCTCGTTCAGGTCAGGGGTTTCGCTGTCGTACGAGACGCTGACGGGCACGAACGGCGCGGAGAGCGGTTGAGCCGGTCGGCCTGAGGCCAGCGCACAGAGCACCGACAGGCACAGAGCGGCCAGGCGCATGCCATCAGCATTGTAAGGTATAGAATTCGACGACAAGGGAGGGCTGTCATGCGAAGACGAACCGGTGCGGGGCTCACGTTCGCGGCGTCGCTGCTGATCACGGTCGGCCTGATCGCGCAATCCGGCGCGCCGACATCGTCTGTCTACCTGACGCCGCCCAAGGCGATCGTCGACATCCTCGACGCCGCGCCGCTGCCCACGGTGGTCGTCAGCCCGGCGAGCGATGTGATGGCGGTCATGTCGCGGCGGAGCATGCCGTCGATCGAGGAAGTGTCGCAGCCGATGCTGCGCCTCGCGGGCCTGCGCATCAATCCGCGGAACAACGGTCCGCACCGCGCGCCTACGGGTACCGGCGATCACGCTGCGGTCGATCGCGACCGGCGACGAACGAACGAATCCAGGTCCCGGCCAACGCGCGCATCGGCGGCGTCGGCTTTTCGCCGGACGGCAAGCGGTTCTCGTTCACGAACACGCGCGACGTCGCGCGTCGATCTCTACATCGCCGACGTGGCGACGGCCCAGACGCGCATGGTGGACGCGGCGCTCAACGACATCGCCGGCGGCTGCGAGTGGCTCGACGACAGCTCGGGCCTGCTGTGCGGGTTCGTTCCGACCGGCCGTGGCGCGGCGCCGCAGAGCCGAAGGCGCCGGCAGGCCCGAACATCCAGGAGAACCTCGGAAAGCCGACGCCGGTCGGACGTATCAGGACCTGCTGACGAGCGCGCACGACGAGGATCTCTTCGAGTACTACTTCACGAGCCAGCTCGCGTTCGTCGACGCGGCAGACGGCAAGCGCACCCCGGTCGGCAAGCCCGGGCTCGTCACGACGACGTTCAGCGTCTCACCGAACGGCCAGTTCATTCTCGTCGAGCGCATCAAGCGTCCGTTTTCACGGCTGCTTCCCTGGTCGGACTTCCCCACGGACGTCGAGGTCTGGAATCGGAGCGGCGAGAAGGTCCGCGCGATCGCCGACGTGCCGATGGGGGATGTCGTGCCGATCCACGGCGTCATGACCGGTCCGCGCTCGTATCGCTGGCATCCGCTCGACCCGGCCACGCTCGTCTGGGTCGAAGCGCTCGACAAGGGCGACATCCGGAACAAGGTGCCGCATCGCGATCGGATCGTCACGCTGAAAGCGCCCGTTCACGGGCGAGCCGACCGAGGTCGCCAAGACCGAGTATCGCTACGGCGACGTGAGCTGGACCGACAAGGGCACGATCCTCCTGACGGAAGCGATCGCGCGACGCGGACGACGAGGACCTGGGTCCTGACGCCGAGCTGGAGCGACGCGCGGAAGCTGTGGGATCGCAAGCAGCAGGACGCGTACTCCAATCCCGGCTCGCCGATGATCCGGCCCGGCACGGACAGGATTCTGCAGTCCGGCGATTCGATCTATCTGACGGGCGCAGGCTCGTCGCCCGAGGGCGATCGTCCGTTTCTCGATCGGCTCAACCTGACGACGTTCGCGACCGAGCGGCTCTTCCGCAGCGACCGACGAGCTATGAGACCGTCGTGGCGCTGCTGGACGACGAACGCGTCGAAAGTGCTGACCCGCGTCGAGACCCGGACCGAGCCGCCGAACTACTTCGACGCGCGATCTGAAGGCGAAACGCGAAGCAGGCGCTCACGCAGTTCAAGGATCCGCACCCGCAGATCACCGGCCGCCGAACGCACGCTCGTGACCTACAAGCGCAAGGACGGCGTGCAGCTGAGCGGCACGATCTACCTGCCGCCGGGTTACAAGAAGGGCGAGCGCGTGCCGATGTTCGTGTGGGCGTATCCGCGCGAGTTCGTCGACGCCGACGCGGCCAGCCAGGTCATCGGCTCGCCGAATCGCTTCACGACGGTCGGCGGCTCGTCGCACCTGCTGCTCCTGACGCAGGGCTACGCCATCTTCGACGGCCCGACGATGCCGATCGTCGGGCCGGGCGAGACCGCGAACGACACCTACGTCGAGCAGCTCGTGGCGAGCGCCGAAGCGGCGGTCGACAAGGCCGTCGAGATGGGCATCGCCGATCGCAATCGGATCGGCGTCGGCGGCCACAGCTACGGCGCCTTCATGACGGCCAACCTGCTGGCGCATTCGGATCTGTTTGCGGCCGGCGTCGCGCGCAGCGGCGCCTACAACCGCTCGCTGACGCCGTTCGGATTCCAGTCCGAGACGCGGACCTTCTGGGAGATCCCGGAGATCTACGAGCGGATGTCGCCGTTCTGGTACGCGAACAAGATCAACGAGCCGATCCTCCTGATCCACGGCGAAGCGGACGACAACTCGGGCACCTTCCCGATCCAGTCCGAGCGGCTCTACATGGCGCTCAAGGGACACGGCGCGACGGTCCGGTACGTCACGCTGCCGAACGAAGCGCACGGCTACGCCGCGCGCGAGTCGAACTTGCACACCATCGCCGAGATGCTCAACTGGCTCGACAAGTACGTGAAGAACGCGCCCGCGAAAGAGCACCGACTCGGCGAGGTACCGCGTCAATGACGACGAACACGATCGCAACGAACGCGCCGATGGTCGGCATCCAGGCCATCCGCGAGGCGGCAGCCCGGATCAAGCCGGTGGCGCGGCTCACGCCGCTCCTCGACGTCTCGGGACCCGCCGGCCGACCGCTCTTCCTGAAGTGCGAGAGCCTTCAGCCGGCCGGTGCGTTCAAGATCCGCGGCGCGTACAACATGGTCGCGCAGCTCACGCCCGACCAGCGTGGGCGCGGCGTCATCACGTTCTCGTCCGGCAACCACGGCCAGGCGATGGCGCTGGCTGCCAGACTCCTGGGCGGACCGGCGGTGGTCGTGATGCCGACGACCACGCCGACGATCAAAGTCGACGGCGCGAAGTCCTTCGGCGCTGAAGTGATCTTCGCGGGGACGACGTCAGCGGATCGCCGGGAACGCGCCGAAGCGGAAGCCGCCGCGCGCGGCCTGACCATGGTGCCGCCTTTCGATCACGAGTGGATCATCGCGGGACAGGGCACGATGGGTCTCGAGATCCTCGAGCAGCGTCCGGACGTCGCGGCCGTGCTCGTGCCCGTCGGCGGTGGCGGTCTCGTCGCGGGCGTCGCCGCGGCAATCAAGCAGACGAACCCGCGCGTGAAAGTCATCGGCGTCGAGCCGACCGGCGCGGCGACAATGAAGGCCTCGGTGGACGCCGGGCACCCGGTCACGCTGCCAAAGACCGCGACCGTCGCCGACGGCCTCATGCCCGTCAGGCCGGGCGACCTGACGTTCGCCCACGTGCAGAAGTTCGTCGACGCCGTCATCACCGTCGACGATCCGGCGATCATCGACGCCGTCGTCTGGATTTTCGCGAACGCCAAGATCGTGGCCGAGCCGAGCGGCGCCGCGACGACTGCCGCGGTGCTCAGCGGCGCGCTGGACGCCGCGCTTCCATCACGGATCGAAGGATCGATCGTCGCGATCGTCAGCGGCGGGAATATGGGCGTGGAGAGGCTCGCCGAGCTGACGGCCAACCGCTGACCCGGCCTGCAGGGTTCGTCAGGGCTGACCCGAGGGCTTCACGCTGAGGATGATCTGCTCCGCGCGGGGCCCCCAGCTGAAGACGGGGTTCTGCTCGCGCCCGAGCTCAGATCGAACGCTGGACGCGACCCGCTGACTCACGAACTTGAAGAGATCTTCGAGCTTTCCCGCACCTGCCGGCCCGCGGAGTCCCTCGAGCAGGTAATACGTGAAGTATCCATTCTGCCGCTGCGGGCTCTCCATCGACTGCTCGTCCGCCTGGCTCGACGCCAGCACCGCGCGACCCGGCGTCGTCAGCAGCCTGGTGAGCGCGACGCTGTAGCTGGCCTGCGGCTGGCGGACGATCTTCAACCCGCGATGGTGCGACACGGTTGCGGCGCCGCTGTAGCACGTGTCGAGCACCAGCACGACACGCATGGCCCTGATGTCGCGGCTGATGATCTCGACGAGATCGATCATCTGGAGCGATGTCGCGTACAGCGAAACGGCGTCGCTCGTGTCGGTGTCGTTGGTCAGGATGTAGCTGACGCCGTTCGGATCCATTTCCCGCGGCGACCCGTGGCTGGCAAAGAACAGCAGGACGAGATCGTTGGCGTTCGCCTGCTCACGGACCCAACCGATCGCCCGTCGCACGTTCGGCAGCGTCGCTTCGCCGTCGAGCAGTGTGCGGACGTTCTCCCGGCGGAAACGGCCGACCTGAGGATCGGTGATCGCGGCCGTCAGATCGCGCGCGTCCTTCGTCGCCAGGTTGAGCGCTCGGACCTGCGCGTCCTTGAACGTGCCGACGCCGACCACGATCGCCCACTTGTCACGCACCGGTGCCGCGGGATCGAGATTCTCAGGCGGAGTGACCGGCGGCGGACCCGGGGACGTCCTGGGCGGTGTCGGAGACGGCGAGACACTGCTCGCGAGCGCAGGCGCGTTGTATTCCCGCGCCTTGTCCAGACTGTACTTGACGTCCGCCTGCGGCCGCTTCAACTGCTGTTCGACGACGGAGCGGTAGTACCAGGAGATCGCCGATCGTCGGACACGACCCGGTTCGAAGCTCCATCGCGGCGAGGAGTTGCTCGAGGCGGGCAGGCGTGGGATCGGGCTCGGCCAGCTTCTCGCGTACCCAGTTGACGGTCTCGACGGCGGTCTGGCACGCGCGGGACGGCCGCGGGCCCTGCGCGGAGACGAGCGCCACCGCGCAAAAGAACAGGGCGAGCAGAAACTTCGTGTTCATCGTACTTACCCCGCGGAGCGTACAGGCAATTCTCGAGAGCAATTCTAGAACCTATCTCATAAACCTGGCGCTCGTACCACGGTGCGAGCGAGCAGGCGAGCGAGCCACGCGATCGGAGCGCGCCGGCGAAGCGGCGCGCGAGAGCGCGTGTCGGGGAGTCCGAGGGGCGAAGCCCCTCGGATAAGGCTAATGCTTCGGTGGCTTCGGCGCCGGTTTGGCCTTGGCCATCTTGTCGCGCAGCGCTTTGATCACCCGTTCGGAGACGCCGGCCCGTTTCAACTCGATCAGCGAGTCGGTGGACAGATCAAACGCCGGATGCTCGGCGGCCGTGACCGCCTCGTATATGAAGTCGTCCGAGAACTTCTCCTGCGCGAATCTGATGACGTCGGCATTAGTGAGAGAACCCGGCTTGGCCGGTGCGGCTGCTGCGCTTCGATCCTGCACGTCGCCTGTCGTCGCGGTCGGAGCCGTCGTTTCGGGCGGACCGCTGTAACTCGCCATCCGGTTTTGCGCCTGCTCGAAGACGTCCTCGCCCGGCTTCCCCTGAAGCGCCTTCTTGTAACCCAGCGCGGCCTTTGCGAGCATCTCCTCGATTCGTCCGCGATCCGTTTCCTGATATGCCAACGCCTCATTGGCAAGGGCGAGCGAGTACTGACGGAACGCTTCGTCCTCCGCGGACGTGAACGCCGGCATCTTCTCGACGGCCTCCAGCATCGCACCCCAGCGCGCCGCCTGACCGAGCTTGGATGCCGGTTCCAGCTTGCCTCTCGCCATAGGCACGGAAATGGTCTCGTCCACCGGCACGAGCCGCTTCGTTATTTCCCTGACGATGCCGTCGACGAGAAACTGGTACGCCTCGTCGTTGCCCGGCTCTTTCTTGAAGACCTCGTTCTTGCCCTTCCGAAACCACTCCCGATAGGGATCGCCGTTCGGCAGGAATTCCTGCTCGAACCCGAATCGGAAGTTACCGGAATCCACCGCCTTTTTGTCGCGCGCCCCAATCGCCCGGTAGCTGACGCTCACCTGACCGCTTACGAGGTGGTCGTAGAAAATGTTGTTCCTCTTCGCGACTGGATCGAAGGTCGAACGCTGAACGTTCTTCGTGACAAGAGAGAAAACAGTAATCACCGCCTCGACGACGAGGTCGGGGCTGGTTTTCTCATCGACGAGGCGTGAGTCCTTGAACATCTCGGCCTGGAGACGGCTCCTGAAGATCTCAGCAACCTGCGGCGGCACCTGACCCTGACTTTTCGCCTCCAGGCGCACCTTTGCGATGCCGGTGAGCGGGACTGCGGACGGGATCTTCCTCGTGAGGCTGACTTCCATTCGGCGCACGCCCCAGCCCTGGGCCGCCAGCGGCACAACGCCCAGCGCCGTGGCTACCGACACCCCTAGACCGATCCGCCAGACCTTGCGCATGTGCCCCTCGCAGCTTCAGCCGACCACTTCACGGCCGAGAGGCCGAAAAGTCGACTGAAAACACACAACGCGTGAGCCGTTCCGAGTGATTGGACCCGTTAGTCTAAAGGGGGAACCGCCCGATAGCAAGGCCCGCGCTATATGGCAGAGTCGAGGCGCATTGTGCTAGAAGTGCCTTGACATGCCGATCGAACTCTTCGCGATGGAACGCATGCAGTCGACGTGGGAAAACCTCGTCGACTACGACATGAGCGAAAGCGGTGTCCGGCCACTGACCCTCCGGGAACTCGTGGCCATGGGACTCGATCTGAACGAGTTCATGGATCAGCCGCTCGGCTACAGCCAGTCGAACGGCACGATCGCGCTGCGCGACCGCCTCGCCGCGATCTATCCGGGCGCTGACATCGATCAGATCGAGGTGACCAACGGCACGTCGGAAGCGAATTACCTCATCGCGCTGAGCCTGCTCGGACCAGGCGACGAGGTCGCGATGGAAGTGCCGAACTACATGCAGATGCCGGGTGTCGCGCGAAGTCTTGGCGCGCACGTGCGATACGTTCAGTCTTCGTCAGGAAACCGGGTGGCAGCCCGACTGGGACGAGTTCGAACGCGCGGTCGGCCCGCGCACGAAACTGCTCTACCTCTCCAATCCGAACAACCCGACTGGTTCGATTCTCTCCGAGCCGGCGATGCGGCGCATCGTCGAGCGATGTGAGTCGACGGGTACGTGGCTGCTCGCGGACGAGGTCTATCTGGGAGCCGAGATCGATCGCGAGCGGACGCGGAGCTTCTGGGGCATGAGCGACCGCGTGATCGTGACGAGCGGTCTCTCGAAGGCCTACGGAATACCGGGCGTCCGGATTGGCTGGCTCGTGGGGCCGAAGGACGTCGTGGAGGGTTGCTGGTCGCAGCACGACTATGTGACGATCGGCCCGAACAAGCTCTCGGACCGCGTCGCCACTGTTGTCGTGGAGCAGCAGAATCGCGAGCGATGCTACGCGCGCACGCGCGAGATTCTTCGACACAACCTGCCGATCGGCCGCGACTGGATCGAGCGCTTCGGTGGCCGGCTCACCTGGCGTGAGCCACAGGCGGGCGCCATCGCGCTGGTCAAGTACGACGCGGACGTTCCCAGCCTGACGATCGCCGAGCGCGTTCGCGTCAGTCAGAGCACGTTGATCGTGCCGGGCTCGCACGTCGGGCTGGAGGGGTATCTGAGAATCTGGCTCGGAGGCCGCGAAGAGTTCCTCCGCGAAGGCCTCACGCGCATCGCGTCCGAGCTGACGTCACTCTTCGACTGAACGGCGATCGACATGCCTGCGATCACAGGACTTCTCGAGGCGGCGTTGTACGTGGACGACGTGCCGCGATCGGTGCAGTTCTTCGAGACCGTCCTCGGACTCGAGACCATCGACGCCGACGATCGCCTGACGGCGATGGGGGTCGGGGGCCGGCAGGTGCTCCTGGTGTGCCTGCGCGGCGCGTCGAAAGGACTTTCCGAGACGTCGCACGACGCCCGGGGGCAGCAGCACGTCGCGTTTGCCGTGCCGGCGGCTGACATGGATGCGTGGGAATCCCGCCTGAAGCAGCACGGGGTCGCCATCGAGCGGGACCGCCGCTGGGAACGGGGCGGCCGAAGCCTCTATTTCCGTGACCCCGACGGCCACATCCTGGAACTGGCCTCCCCGGGGGTCTGGTCCGTCTACTGACCCCGCCCGCTGTTAACCCTTGCCCCGCCCCAGCGTAGTTGAAGGGTAAGGAGTTCTGATGTCTTTGAGTCAGTGCAGTCTTGGGGTTGCGGCAATTGTGACGGCCATCGGCCTGGCGCTTCCAGGCGGCGCGTCCGCCAGCCAGGAACCCCGGCCCGCCGTCGAGCGACAGGTCGCGCGTGAGACCGCGCCAGCGCTCGTTACCCAGCAGGTGGTTGTCGCCCAGGATCAGGACGCGCGCGAGACGCGCGAAAAGCTCGAGGAACTCCTCAAAAAGACCCCCCCGGGCGTGGGCCGGGTCCTGCGCACCGACCCGTCGCTCCTGACCAACGAGTCGTATCTGGCGACCTACCCGGCCCTTGCGGTGTTCATCAAGCAGCATCCTGAGATCAGGAGCAACCCGGGGTTCTTCTTCGAGCACGTGGGCTCGTACGAGTTCTGGAATCCGTCGCCGCCCGAGAGCCGCGAGCGGCAGGCCCTCAGGATGTGGAGCGAGGTGCTCGGCGGGTTTGCTTTCCTGTGCGTCTTCCTGACGATCACGTCCGTCCTCATCTGGATCGTTCGGAACCTGATTGAATGGCGGCGGTGGACCCGCGTGTCGAAGATTCAGACCGAGGTGCACAACAAGCTGATGGATCGTTTTGCGAACAACGAGGACCTGCTGTCGTATATTCAGACACCTGCCGGCCGCCGGTTCCTCGAGGCAGCGCCGCTCCCCCTCGAAGCGCCGGCGCGGCCGCTGTCAGCGCCGTTTACACGAATCCTCTGGTCCGTGCAGGCCGGGGTCGTCCTGGGCGCCGCGGCGCTGGGGCTGCTGTTCATCAGCCGGCGCGTGGTCGAAGACGTGGCTGGGCCTTTGTTCGCGATCGGGGTGCTCGCGCTGGCCGTCGGCGCCGGGTTCGTCGTGTCAGCCGCCGCGTCATTCCTCCTGTCGCGGCGATTCGGTCTCCTCGAACCGGTCGGCGCGCCCCGCGAGCACTCCGAGGCCCCGGGGAGATCGGCATGATCCGGGGCACTGACCGGTCCACATCACGATGGCTATGACGTTCTCAGACGTTCGACGCTTCGAAGCTGCCGATGCCGACGCTGACGTCGCCTTCGAGATGGACGAGGACTCCTTCCGCGCTTTCTACGATCGCACCGCACGGTCGTTATGGATGTATCTGAAGCGGATGACGGCCGATCCCCAGCTCGCGGACGACCTCCTGCAGGAGAGCTACTATCGATTCCTGCGCGCGCGCAGCAGCTGGGACAACGAGACCCATCGCCGCGCCTACCTGTTCCGGATTGCGACGAACCTGGTGCACGACGGCCGCAGGCGCGCCCGTCACGGCCGGACCGTCGCGCTTCCGGACCACGATGGCGCCGGTCCGGCTGCGACTGGCGATCTCGCCGAATCGGCTGTTCGCCGCACGGACCTCCGTCGTGCAATGGCACGGCTTCGACCGCGGGATCGCGCGTTGCTGTGGCTCGCGTACGCCCACGGTCACGCGCACGCCGAAATTGCTGACACGCTGGGCGTGAAGACCGGCAGCGTCAAGCTGCTGCTCTTCAGGGCGCGGCGCCGGCTCGCCGGCTTCCTGCGTTCTGCGCAGGCTGCGGGACGTGAGAGGCAGGTGCCGCGATGATCGTCGAATGCATTCGCGAGCAGGACGTGCTCGATGCGCTGACCACCGGCCAGTGGCCGGAGCGGGCAAATCCTGAGCTCCGCGCGCACGTCGCTAAGTGCAGCCTGTGCGCCGACCTCGTGGAAGTGGTTCGCCCTGTCCTCGACGATCGGGAAACCGACTGGCAGGAGACGCGCATCCCTTCGTCTGCAGTGATGTGGTGGCGCGCCCAGATGCGCGCGCGTAAGGAATTGGCCAGCGCGGCTGCACATCCCATCACCATCGCGCAAGTCCTGGCCGCATCGGCGGCGATCTTACTGGCGGTCGCGGTGGTGGCGATCCTCTCTCCCTGGCTCAGCGGCTGGGTGGCGCGGCTCGCCAGCCCGCTGGCGATCGATCTCTCCAGCCTGCGCGTTCCCGCGATGCTCCTGCAGACCTGGAGCCAGAACTGGCTGCTGCTCGCGCTCCTGAGCGTGTCGCTGATGCTGGCGCCGCTCGCCATCTACTTCGCGCTGGCAGACGACTGAACGCTAGGGAGTTAGGAGTTAGGAGTTAGGAGTTAGGAGGGCTAGAACGAATACGTCACGTACGCCATCCCATATCCGAAATTCTTCGTCCTGCCGAACGCCTGCTGAACGGCCCTGCCTGGATCGGCGAACGCGCCGAGGACGCTGACGGAAAACGTCCTGTTGATCTGCCAGTCGAGATACCAGTCCAGCTCGAACGCCAGGTCGTCGTCTGTCACGCCAGCGAGGGGCAGCCGGTCCAAGTTGAAGCGGTAGAAAATCAGGCCCGTCTCAACCGGTTCGGCGGGCGTGACGTTGACGCGGAGCTGATTGGAAATCAGATTCGAGTTGGCCAGGAAGTATTCGCCGGCGATCTCACCCTGCCACCAGCTGCCCCAGTCGTAGAAGCCGGGAAGCAGCGGATCGAACGCTTCGCTGGTACGCGTCGCCGGGTCGTCGCCCTCGAAACGCGCGTAGCGCCACGAGACCCGAGGTTCCCAGATCACGTTGCTGAGCTGATACGCCGCCTGCAGCGTCCAGGCGGTGGACTCGAGGCGATCGCGGTTCTTTTCGCGCGCGAACTCGAACTCGAAGTCGAGATCGGGCACCTTCGGAAGCGGGGCCGTGTACGCCCGCACGTTGAGCACGTTCAGCCCATCGCGCCGAAAACCGCGCAGCGAGTCCGCGAACCACCGTATGTAGGTGACGCCGATCGTCGAGTTCGATCCCGCGGTCAGTTCGTAGTTGGCGCCCCACAGGCGCGTGCCGTTGTCCGATTCGGGAAGGTCGTCCTTGTCCAGGTAGAAGACTTCTGCCTTGTGGGGCGCCGGCGTGAATCGCGCGATCGCGGCAAACTCGAACGCCTTGCGCGCGTTGCTCCAGTAACCGCCCCGGCTGCCTCCGTCCGCGGCGCCGTCCCAGAGGAGCATGCCGTGCCCGAGGGTGTATTGCGTACGGCCCACGGTGAAGTCGAGGACGTTCTCGCCGAGCGCGAAGGCATGCCCGGATCGCCAGCCGATGCTCAGGTCCTCGACCTGGAACGACGAGAAATCCGACCCGACGAGATCGGGGGCTGAGCCATAGGTTCGCGCGCCCACCGCGCTCATCGTCCCGTACAACTCGCCGCCGTGCCGGACGTACTTCCCTGAGAGCCCCGGCTTCACGTACCCTTCGAGCCAGTTGTCGCTCAGATCGCCGCTCGGCTCGTCCCGCGGGTTCGCGAACAGTGAGTTCATGAAGCCAAAGGCCCCAAAGCCCGCGTCGAAGTTGAAGGTCCACTTCACCTTTGGGGGCAAGCCAGTGGTCCGCGCCTCGGGTTGTTCCTGTGCCCGCTCCTGAGCGCGCGCGGACGCGACACCCCCAAGGAGCAGGCCAGCGGCCAGCATGGCTCGCGGGATGAGTCCGCGCAGCATCGATCAATCCTCCGGATTCAGGTGATCCCTGCCTTCTGACTTCTTCCGCGCGGGCATCAGGACGACACCCGGCTTCGCGCCCGTGTGCTCTCCGGCGCGGACGACGGCGACGCCGTTGACAAGGACATGAGGAATGCCGCGCGCGTAGGCGTGGGGACGCTCGAAGGTCGCCGCGTCACCCACCGTCGCCGGGTCGAACACGACGACGTCCGCGGCAAAGCCGGGGGCGAGGAGACCGCGGTCCGAGAAGCGGAACTGATTCGCGGGCAGCGACGTCATCTTCCGGATCGCCTCCTCGAGCGTGATCACCTTTCGCGTGCGCACGTAGTTGCCCAGCACGCGCGCGTTGTTGCCGTAACCCCGCGGGTGCGGCACACCCTGCCCCATGGTCAGCACCGACGCATCCGAGGCGACTCCGACCTGCGGGTGTTTCATGATGCGATCGACGTCGGCGTCGGACATGAAGTGGTAGACCATCGACGCGCCGCCGCGCAGCATCATGTCGCGGGCTGCCTCGAACTGCGCGTCGAGAGTTTCAGAGTCTTTGAGCGATGAGGCGACCTGTTTCATCGACAACCCGTTCAACGCCGTATCGGCGCGGTACGACGCGACCACCGCAAATGACAGATCGGAGAGGCCGCGCTCCGCCAGCAGCGCACGCATCTCGTTTTTGATCTTCAGCCACGTGCTGGCATCGTTGAGGCGCTCGGCGATCTTCTCCTGACCGCCTTCGAGCACCCACGCAGGAAATCGGATGCCGAGCGTCGAGCTCGCGGCCGTGTACGCGTACTGGTCTGCCTGGACGACCGTTCCGCGCGCGCGTGCCGCATCGATGAGCGCGAGCGCCTTCGCGCTGGCGCCCCAATGGCTGGGGCTGTCGACCTTGAGGTGGGAAATCTGGACGCGGCAGCCGGTGGCCTCGCCGATACGAATCGTTTCCCGGATGGCCTCCTCGAGCGCGGTGCCTTCGTTGCGCATGTGAGACGCGTAGACGCCGCCCGCGTTGCCCGCGACTCTGGCCAGCTCGAGGATCTCGTAGGTCCGTGCGTAGGTGCCCGGCACGTACTGCAGTCCGGTCGAGAAGCCCACGGCGCCGTCGGCCATCGCGCGCCAGACCAGCGACTTCATTTTCTCCAGCTCCGGAATGCGCGGCAGCCGGTTGTCCGTGCCCATCACCGCGCGCCGCACGGTGTTGTGCCCGATGAGCGTCGCAAAGTTCACCGACGCGCCCGTCTGCTCGATCGTCGTCAGCGCCTCCGCCACGTCGAGCGCGGATCCACCGCAGTTGCCCGCGACGATCGACGTCACACCCATGCGGACGAAGTTCTCGGCGCGTGGTTGCTCGGCGAGGTCGTCAGCGTGGGTGTGGACGTCGATGAAGCCGGGTGAGACGACCATGCCGGTGGCATCGATGACGTCCCGGGCGTCAGTCCTGGCGATGCTACCGATAGCGGCGATCCGGCCGCCCTTGACGGCCACGTCCGCGCGTCGTGCGGGCGACCCCGATCCGTCGATGACCTGACCACCGGCAATGACGAGGTCGTACCGGGGAGCGTCCTGGCCCGTCGCGCGCACGACGGCCAGGGCGGTGACGAGCAGAAGCTGAAGCAGCACGTGGGGTCATCCTACAACTTTGTCAGGGCACCGGGAATGAGGGTCTTGTCCACCACATCGAGCACGGCCTAGGGATACGCGATCTCGGGCGCGATCGCGTCGGCGTGTTCGCGCGGGCGCCGTCGAACGCGACAGTCGACGGGCTACGCGGAGTGGGACTGGTTCCGCGTCACCGCTCGATAGCGATCGGGTGTCGTGGCGATCGCGTGTCGTGGAGAGTCGCTGAACGCCGCCGGGGCGTGACACCGCTCTGCGAACGCCAGCGGAGCACGTCAGCCGGATCGGGCTCCCGCTTCGCGACACGGAAAAATGGCCCCTCCGCGCGCGTGCTGACGAGAGCGGCGTCGGCTCAGGTGATCCGGGCGCTGGTAAAGCATCGGTTGGGCACCGGGGTTGCGCGGGCGCTGGAGGCGAAACGGCGCCGACGCCGATCGGCCTCGCTGCGAGGCCATTTTACCGACTACGCTGATCGTGTCGCTCAGAGGTCGCCCGATCCGGCCGACGTGCTCCGCCGGCATGAGCGTGGGCGTCCCGTGGACGCGCACTGAGCGATGACGCACCATGCCGCCGGGGCGGGCCGGTCGGATCGGGCCGACCTCTGAGCGACGTGATCGGCGTCAGGCTCTAAAACAGGCCCGGCGCGGTCCCAATCGTCGGCGGCGCGGATGCGCCACCAGCGGTCGGGCATCCCGGCCGCCCAACCGATGCTTTACCGGCGCCCGGATCACCCCAGCCGCCGACGCGACCGTCAGACGCTCCGCAAGGGCCTGTTTTTCCAGGTCGCGAAGCGGGAGGCCCGAGCCGACCGGCCCGCCCTGGCGGCGCTCAGCGACCGGCCAGCTATCGCCGTCCGCCACTGCTCGTCGTCGTCGTCGCCGTGCCGCGGAGCGTCTTGCCCTTGACGGGATACGCCGGGCGGGTCGGACGTGCGGCCGGATGCTTCTTCAGTTCCTCCATCACGACGGCGATCGCGCGCTCGAGTTGCGGACCGCGACCGGCCATCACGCCCTTCGGCGTCTGTCCAACCTCGATGTTGGGCGGCACTCCCGCGTTCTCGACGACCCAGGCGTCCTCGGGCGTCCAGATAGCCAGGGTTGGGCTCGGCGCTCGGGGCCGAGACTGGCATCCCGGTTGCGTGAGACAAGTCCGGGGAGGGGCACGTGAAGGCACGAACCTGCGGAATCCTGGTTCTCGGGACGGCGATCGGCGCGTGGTGCTGGCTCCGCTACCGGGGACTCGCCCGGTCGCGGCAACTCCTGGAGGCTCGTCAGGAGGTCGAAGTCGTGTTCGACCACATCCTGTCCGCAGAAGGGATCATCTGAGGCTGTAGACCACGGTTTCCCCTTCGTCCCCGAAGAATCGCTTCAGCTCAGCGAGCCCATGGCGCAGCTTGAGCTCATCCGGAATCTGCTTCGCGTCATTCTGACCGTAGCGCCACAAGTGCACGACCAGGTATCGCACGTTGTCCCGACGCAGGCGTTCCAGCGCTCGGTCGTCCGGGAATCTTTCCACCGCGCCAAGCCGATCCGTATACGACCGCGGCATGAAACCGCTGTAGCCGTTGACCATCGGTAACCAGTGAAACGTCGAAAGAAAACTGATCCTTGGATCATCTCCGGGCAGCGCGGACAGGTCGGGCATCGGCAGCTCGGCCACGACGCCCGGCGGCTGCTGCGCCAGCCAGGTCTGCAACGGGCCTGGCCCATTCGGATACGGCACGAGCGCGAGCGGTTCGACACGGTACTCCGCCAGCAGCGTCAGGACGACGATGGCGAGCACGATTCGCCGGACGCGCGGTCCTCGCCCCTCGACGATGGCCGCATAGCCGAACGCGGCGAGCACCGCCAGAAAGAACACCACGAAGATGCCGAGGCGCGCGACGGCCCGGAAGCCCTGAAAGAAAAGCACGTGATCGTAGAGGAACCGGTAACTGTAGCCGGACAGGCCCAGCGACATCTCGAACGCGCCGACCAGCCCGAGGAAGTACGCCAGTGCGATCGGCGCCGGCAGCTTCATGAGCAACCCGACGAGGGCCAGTACCACCACGAGCGCACCGGGAAACAGGCGGCGCTCGGGGCGGCCGCGGCTTGCGAACATCCGCCCGTACATCACGTTGTCCGGCGTGGCCACGAGGTAGCTCGACGGACGCGCGCTGTACGTCACGATCTCGGCTTCTGACCTTTGACCGACCTCCTCTTTCGTCGCAAGGTAGGGCAGGGCGTACACGCCGCACAGCACGAGCGCCGCAACCGCACCGGCAGCCAGCGAGGGCACGACCTGTCGAAGCCGCCCGCGACACAGCGCGATCGTCAGGAAGAAGCGACAGGGGCGCGAAGAGCGTTGCCAGAAACACACCGTAGTAGACGCTCGACATCGTCTGGAGCGCGACGAACAGACCGGTGAGCAGACCGTACCGCAGCGCGCCGGTCTCGAGCGTGCGGTGCAGCGCCCAGAACGCCCACGGCATCCACACCGTCCACTGAAGCTCGAGATGCATGTAGTGCTCGAAGCGATAGGGCACGAAAGCAAACACGACGCCCGCCGCGATCCCCGCTCCTGACGATCCGGTGAGGTGTCGCGTGAGGACGAACATCCCGGCCGCCGAGCCGACGATCGCGCCGAGCAGCAGCAGGTTGTGCACGAGAACGATTGGCAGGCCGAGGAGGAGCAGCGGCGTGGCAATCAGCCCCTCGACGATCATCGCGTCGGAGAACGTCAGGGCGCGCTCGGCGGGGTAGAAGATGTTTCCGTCGAACAGGTCGGCTGGGGCCGTCGTCAGCGCATGGGCGACCCATTTGAGGCGCCACATGTTGAAGTACACGTCGTGATGGCCGCGAGCTCTGGTGGCGAGCCACTCGGCCTGCGGCCACGTCATCGCCACGGTGAGCAGCGCAAACAACAGCGTCGCCCCCCAGACCGCGCGATCGCGGGTGGCCCGCGGCGCCAGGGCCTCGGGTTTCACGGCTCGATTCCAATCATCTGCATCAACCGCAGCGCGTTGCGGGACGTCGCGAGGCCCGGCCGCAAACGATAGTCGAACTCCATGACGCCCTTCTCGTCGACCGTCTCGGTGAAATGCACGAGCCGTGCGGCGTCCTTCAGCGGTTCCTCGGCGGCAAGCGCGAGATCATGCGTCGTCATGGCTCCAATCGCGCCTGCGTGCAGCAGGTGCCGCGTCACGGCACGAACCGCCACGCTGCGTTCCGCGCTGTTGGTGCCCTGGAGGATTTCGTCGAGCAGATACAGCAGCACGCGATCCTTCCGCTCGTGCTCGGCCGCGTCGACGACGCCTTTGAGCCGCGCGAGCGCCGCCATGAAGTACGAGAGACCGCGCTCGAGCGAGTCCTGCACGCGGATGCTCGTCTGCAGATCCGCCTCGGGCAGACGCATGCTGCGCGCGCAGACCGCGCTGCCGGCCTGAGCCAGGACGACGTTGAGGCCGATCGCGCGGAGCAGCGTGCTCTTGCCCGACATGTTCGACCCGGTGACGAGCAGGATCGTGCCCGGCGGCCCGACCGTCACGTCATTCGCGACACGACGGTCGTCGGCAATGAGCGGATGCCCCATGGCGTCGGCGACGAGCGTGAAGTCCGGCACCGACGTCGGGTGAGCACCAGTCCGGGTTGTCGCGGCGGACCGCGGCGAGGAGCGCGAGCGCGTCCAGCTCGCCGAGCGCCCCGACCCAGTGCGGAAGGTGAGGCCCGCACCGGCGCCGCCACCGCTCGAGCGCGAAACTGACGTGAAAGTCCCAGAGCGTCAGCGCCTGGATCGGGAGATGAAATATCGCGGAGCTACGGCGGAGCTCGGCGCATCCAAGAATACGATTCAGGCGGCGCATGTTCGTGGCGGCGGGCTCGCCGCCTGCCGACAGCCGCACGTGCACGTCGGCGAGCTTCGACGAGGAGCGCGGCGCGCTGACCGCGTGCTCGAAAAGCGTGGCGTAGCGGCTGAGCGCCTGCTGACCGCCGCCGGCCCGGTCGAACGCCTCGCCGAGCTGCATCCCGAGCGCGAACCACAGGACGAAACCCGCGACGAGTGGAATCGTCCAGAGCGCTGCGGGCACCATTCCGGTCACGTGCAGAACGATCAGAATCCAGATCGTGGACGTGAGCGTCCAGACAATCACCCTCACGAGCAGCGCGTTTCGCCCGAACGGATCGCCGCCCGCCGCCCAGGCGAGGAACCGCGTGATGTCGACCTGGACGGCGCCCTCGGCCAGCACGCCGTGCGCCGCCAGATGTTCGCGCCACGAATCGAGCGGCGCCAGCTCGATCGCCGCCTCTTGCCGCGCGACGATCTCCGCGCGCGACGCCGGCGCCAGCAGCCAGCCGACCAACAACGAGCGTCCTGCAGGCGTTGCCGCAGGTCCGAGCCACTGCAGCAGCGAGGCCCGTCCGAAGAGATCGAGATCCTGCGCGTACGGATGCGCTGAGAGATCGAGATCGGGCGGACTCTCGGCGTCGGGCAGATCCTTCCAGTCTCGCGCGATCCGCGCGAGCGCTCTGAGGTTGACTCGCTGGAGCGCCTCGTACCAGGCGGCCCGCTCGTCGACGCGCGAGTGCCACGCGACCAGGATGCCGAAGACGAGGAACAGCGTCAGCGAGACGACGACCGGCAGGAGAGATACGTTCCGCGACAGCGTCCAGACCAGTATGGCGGCGGCAGGAAGAAACGTCGCGAGGCGGAGCCGTGAGATGAGAGCCGAGCGCCGGTTTTCATCCTCACGCGCTGCGCCATATCGCGCCGCGTTCTGCAGGTAGGGAACCGGCAGGCTACGCCCACGTCGCGCGTTGAGATCGCGATCCATCACGCCGCACGCTCGGCGCCCGCCGGCTTGCGCGCGAAGATGTTCAGGCGCCAGTAGTCGAGCGTGAACGGCGGCGAGTCCTCAGCCGCCTGCTCGGTCAGCGCTTGAAGAAACGACGGCCTGCTGGCCTCGGGCAGTCGGGCGACGTGCTGCCGGACACAAACGGTCGACAGGAAATCGCTGAACGTCGGACCGTCCGTCAGCGTGGTCGGCGAGATTTCCAGCGTGACGTCGGCAGCCGTGAACCCCGCGCGGTCGAGCCGCAACACCGTCGTGGGCACGTCCGCGAATTCCCATGGATCGCGCCAGCCGTCGAAGTACTGCTGGAACTCGAGCCGGCGGGTCAGTGCCGTGGCGCGATCGAGCAGCCGCTTCAGGTTGGGACCGCCACCGCATTGCGCGACAAGACGACCTCCGGGCACGAGCGCACGATAGATGCTCGCGAAGAGCGCGTCGTGATCGAGGATCCAGTGGAAGGTGGCCGTACTGAAGACCGCGTCGAATACATCGACGAACGGAAGGTGCGCGCCATCCCCGCGCACGAACTGCACAAGGTAGTGCGCGCGGCCGTCGTGATCGCCCTGAATCCGGTGCGGGCCGCGATACTCCCACACGTCCTGCGCGGCCGCTTCGACCAGCATCGACTCCGATCGATCGAGGGCGACGACGTGTCCTTCACCCATGACCGCCATCAGCTCCGCGGTGAGACGGCCCGTGCCGCATCCGAGATCGAGAATGCGCTCGCCTCGCCGTGGCGCGAGACGTTCGAGGACGCGCCGGCCCCATCCCAGTTGAGGATTCGAGAGCCGGTGATATCGTTCGGCGTCCCAGTCTGCCATAGTGTTCACACAGAGGAAACGCTCATGCGGATACTGATCGTGGCGCTGACGCTGACGTTCATCCCCGGAGCATCTCCTCCGTCTTCACCGCAGCGCCAAAGCGCGAAGGCGGAACCTGTCGCGCCGGAGCGCCAAAGCGCGAAGGCGGAGGGCCAGCGTCTCGAAGATCTGGCCTGGCCGGAGGCGGAACGCGTCCTCACGCCCCGGACGATCGTCGTCGTTCCGCTCGGCGCCGCGAGCAAGGAACATGGACCGCACCTGAAGCTGAAAAACGATCTGACGCTGGCAGAATACCTGACCCGCCGCGTCATCAGCGCCTCTCCCGTCGTGGTTGCGCCGACGCTTACGTATCATTATTATCCGGCCTTTCTCGAATACCCCGGCTCGACGTCGCTGGCCCTCACCACGGCCAGGGACATGACGGCTGATGTCGTTCGCAGCCTGGCGCGCTACGGTCCGCGGCGGTTCTACGTCCTCAACACCGGCATCTCGACGATCCGCGCCCTCGATCCTGCAGCCAAAGCGCTGGCGTCCGAGGGCGTGCTGATGCGCTACACGAACCTTGGCGAGCGGCTGGACAGCGTATCGCGCGGTCTCCGTCAGCAGGAGCGCGGGAGCCATGCCGACGAGATCGAGACCTCGATGATGCTGTACATCGATCCGGCGTCCGTCGACATGAGTCGCGCGGTGAAGGATGCCGGACCCGATGTCGCGCCGTTCAACCTCACGCGCCAGAACAACGGCCGCGGAACGTATTCGACGTCGGGGATCTGGGGTGACCCGACGCTGGCGACGGTGCAGAAAGGACAGACGCTCGTCGAGGCCCTGGTGTCGGGGATCCTGGAGGACATCAGGGACTTGAGCGCCGCAACTCTTCCAGTCGCGTCTCCGACGCCGGCTCCACCACTACCTCCTCCTCAGCCGCAGGCCGCGCCCGCTTCACGTCCCGAGCGGACCGAGCGTTGTTCCGAGGGCGACGAACGGGCGATCCGCGCCATCGGCGACGCCTATACGACGCACTGGAACAACGCCGACGCCGAGAGACTCGGCGGGTTGTGGTCGCGGGGCGGAGACATGACCCACCCCGACGGTCTCATCGAGCGGGGGTCGCTGACCATCATGCAGAACCGCATCGTGCTCTTTCAGCGGCGCGAGTATCGAAACACCCGCCACCCGATGACCGTCGGCGTGATTCGCTGCCTGGCCAACGATATCGCCGTCGCGGACGGCAAGTGGGAGCTTCGTGGTCTGCTCGATGCGAGCGGGAAGCCCGCGCCCACTCTCGAGGGTCTGTTCACCATCGTCGTCAAACGAACCAACGGCTGGTTAATCGAAGCCTATAGGTATTCGCTCAAACCACTGGCGGGGCAGGCGCCGCCGACGCTGCTCAAGCATCCGGGCTTTCCGAAATGACGCGCGCTTTCGAAAGTCTTCCTCCGCCTCGTACGAACTCGGCACGCCGACCAAAGTCGCGGTCGGGTAGGACTTTCCCGTCGCGATCTCAGCTGGACCACTCCCGCAAGTACAAGCAAATCCGACAATTTCGCAAGGTGACGCGCGGGCATCTGGATTGCTTCGCGGCGCTCTTGCGACTGAGAGGGACTGCCACATGAGATCTGCCCGTTTTGCGCTCGCGTTGCTCGTCGTCGTTGGTCTCGCCGGTTCTCGTCAGGCTGAAGCCGCCCGGATATCCGTCGAGGATTTCCAAGGTAGCGAAGGCGGAACCATCATGAACGATGGGATTGGCGACGTGTCCAACTCGAACGGAGGCGTGATCGAGCAGGACAGCTTCACCCGCACCCTCGCTCAGCTGGGCGTGATGGACGGCTCTCTGGCTTCGGACCTCGCGGACCTCCACATCCGTGGCAGTGTCGTTGACAGGGATGGCGTTGCGACCGTCGCGAGCATTCGAACAATCCGTCTGTTCGGGACTCTCGCGAGCCCCTGCGGTGACTGCGTGATCGAAGACGACGTGGATGTCGCGGAAATCAATCCGCCTACCAACCCCCAGAACGTGCTGTTCGCCTTCAACCTCGTCGGCGGTCCGCTGATCCTCGATACCGGCGACCCGGCGCCCTGGCCCGGAACGCCGTCAGGTCTCGCGTCGCCGATCAATGCGCCGATTGCCACGCAATTCGATTTCCGGCTGAGCCTCGACCAGATTAATTTCATTCTCGAGCGAATGGGAGAGACCTACGGGGTGGACGACGTCAGGTTCGGTATCGGTGCGCTCGTGTTTGGCTTTGCTAATCCGAACAACACGGGAGACCTGACGCAGGCCTTGAACGTGGAATACACCTTCGAGATCGAGCCGCTTCAACCAGTCCCCGAACCTGCCTCGCTCCTGCTCCTCGGCTCCGGTCTCGCAGTTGCGGCGTGGCGCCGACGACGACGTTCGTCACCCGTTCACTGAAACGCGATCGGACCGTCGGCCCCCGAGAGGATGAAGCTCCCCCAGTAGTACGGGTGTTTTCTGTCGGTCGATCGCAGCATGTCGCGTTGAACTTCCCGTAGCGCAGTCGATCGCGGGAGCCCGGCCTTGAGGCGGGTGTAGAAGGTGGTCATCAGCTCGCGCGTCGCGTCATCGCTCACCTGCCACAGGCTCATCACCAATGTTTCCGCCCCCGCCATGACGAGCGCTCGCCGCAGGCCGTAGACGCCATCACCGCGTCTCGTTTCACCGAGCCCGGTCTCGCACGCCGACAGCACCGCCATACGTGTTCCCCAGAGGTCCAGGCTCGAGGCCTCGAGGGCTGTCAGGATCCCGTCGTTCCCTTGCCCACCCTCACGTTGATTCGCTCCGGCAAAGGCCAGTCCCGATCGGAGGAGGGGATTTTCGATCGCTGATCCCTTGGCCGAGTCCGATTTGGCATCATGCACGAGTAGTCGTCCCTCGGTCACGGTCGCCGTCTGCTCGGTCCCCAGGAAGAATCCATGCGTGGCCAGATGCAGCACGCTTGGGGCGTGGGCCGACTTGACGACGGATTCAGTGGCCTCAGCGCCAACGCGCACATCGGCGTCTGGTAGCAGGCTGCGAAGCGCTGCCGCCTCGGCCGCCGTGCCTGGCAACGGGTTGAACCGTGCGCGAGAGAGGTCGACCGCACGGCCGCCGGGGCCGGCCGCCGCCACTTCAGCGTTTCCGCTTCGAGCGTTGAACTCGGGGTTGGCGACTACAAGCGGTGGACCGCTGGAGGCCGCACGCTCCTTGAGCCGGAGCAGGTCCCGCCCGCTGGTCAGGTAGCTGACCTCGTGCGTCTCGAGCAGGTATCGCCCCGAGGTCGTCATCAGCGCAGCAAAGGGGATGAGGTTGAGCGAGCCGTCCGGCGAGATCAGGAGTCGTCGGGAGTCGCCGACGAGCGGCATCACCGGACCCAGGACGGCCTCATAGACCGATCGAGCTGACCGATCGACGGTGGCATTCTTGGGATCGCGAAGCGCCTGGCGCAAGATCTCTACCTGACGGTCGATGACTGTGGCGTCGCCCAGATCGACAGACGCCGGATCGCCGGTTCGACGAAGCACGTAGGCAACGTAGCGCGGAGCGCCGAATCGCTTGTCACGCTGGGCCACCTTGTTGTCGAACGGCCGGTACAGCGCGACCTCGATCAGCAAGGCGTCGGATGGAAGAGCGGCCTGGACTGCTTCGATCGTGACTTCATGGAACTGCGATCGATACAACGCGCTGCGCGTGCTCACCGTTCGTTCGATCTGCTGGACTTCATCCTCGAGGACGCGGACATCATTGTTGAACGACTGGAGATCCTGTCGACCCGGTCCGCGGAGGACGAGCGTGGCCAGCTGGCCCCGGACACCCGACAATTTGTCGAGCAGGGCGCGATCGTCGGTGGACAGCTGGCTCCTGAGGTTCTGCAGCGTTCCACTCATTGCGTCGAGCACGCGCCCTTTTCGTCGCAACAACGTCGTGAACGCAAGCCTGCCGGCAGCAGGGTTCTGCTGGGCCGACACGCGATGCATGGAGACGGTGATGTCGGTGTCCTCGACGTACGTCTCCATGTATCGATGCTTCTGCAGCTCGGAACCGGTAGCGAGGATCAGCGTCAGATTGCGCTCACCCACTTCAGTGGCTTCCGTCTGGCGTCGAATCGCATCGTCCTTCCGCCCGACGACGTCGTAGTAGATGGCCTGACTCGTCAGCGCGCGGTTCATGTCCGGGTGGCTCGGACCCTGCGCAGCGCGTCGGATCGCCAGAGCCTCATCGAACAGCGGGCCCGCCTTGTCGTACTGGCCCTTGAGCAATTCGACGACCGCCAGGTTGTTTAGAGCCGTGCCGACGAGGGGATGGGTGCGGCCGAACGCCTTCTCGAAGTTGGCGATGGCTCGCTGATAGAGGATCTCTGCATTGGCGAGATCGCCTTCCTCCTGCGAGATGATCGCCAGATTGTTCAAGGTACGCCCGACATCCGGGTGATCAGGGCCGAGCGCTTTCTCACGGATGGCAAGCGAGCGCACGAACAAGGGACGGGCCTTTTTGAGATCGCCTTCCTGCTGGTACATCAGACCCAGGTTGTTCAGAGCCACGCCCACGTTCGTGTGCTCGGGCCCCACCGCCTTTTCCAGGATGGCGATCGCTCTCTGATAGAGCGGTTCTGCACGCCGGTAGTTCCCCATCGCGCGATAGAGCCCGCCGAGGTTGTTCAGCGCGGTGGCAACGTCAGGGTGGTCAGGACCGCGGATCCGCTCGTAACTACGCAAGGAGCGTTCGAGCAGTGTTTCGGCCTCCACGTAGTTGCCGCGCTGCTGCAGCACCTGTGCGAGATTGTTGGTGGACTGGGCGGTCGCCGGACTGTCCTCACCAAGCGTCGCCTCGCGAATGGACACGGCCCGACGCAGCAGGGGTTCGGCGGCGACGTAGTCGCCCTGGCCGAAATACAAGACAGCCAGGTCGTTCAGCGCCGTCGCCAGCGCGGGGTCCGAGTCGCCGGACTTCTCCAGCTCCGCCACTCTGGCCTGAAGCTGGGCGGCGCGGTCCTGCGCCGAGGATGGGGCCTGGGGTGCGGTGGCAGGGGTCTGCGCCGATGGACCGCTCGCTGTGAGGACGAGCGCCAGTCCGATTCCGACACACCTCCGGGGAACGACGCGTCGCGGCATGCTCTCCAGCCCTCGAATGAACTCTACGCCGCGGACCAGACCGGCGCAACTGGCGACGCGCGACGCGACGCGTTCGCTGCGGGGTATCATCTCACCCATGCGTTTCGCTCACATCTCGCTGGCGGTCGCGACGCTGACAGCCGCGGCCTGCAACGTCTCGAGTGCCAGGCAGCAACCACCCGCCTACGACGTCATCATTCGCGGCGGCACGGTGTACGACGGCACCGGAGCGCCCGGCCGGCGCGTCGATGTCGGGCTTCGCGGTGACCGGATTGCCGCCGTTGGCGATCTCTCCGCGGCGGCTGCGGCGAACGTCGTCGACGCCACCGGCCTGGCCGTCGCGCCCGGCTTCATCAACATGCTGTCGTGGTCCACCGAGTCGCTGCTCGTCGACGGCCGCTCGCAGGGCGAGATCCGGCAGGGCGTGACGACCGAGATCTTCGGCGAGGGCAGCTCGATGGGCCCGCTCACCGACGCGATGAAGAAGCGCATGGTCGAGCAGATGGGCGATATCAGGTTCGACATCACCTGGACGACCTTGTCGGAGTATCTGAACGAGCTCGAGCGCCGAGGCGTCTCGCCGAACGTGGCGTCGTTCATCGGCGCGACGACGATCCGCGAGCACGTCATCGGCCTCGAAGACAGGAAGCCGACGCCGCAGCAGCTGGACGAGATGCGCGCGCTCGTCAGAAACGAGATGGAGGCCGGCGCGCTCGGCATCGGATCGTCGCTCATTTACGCTCCGGCGTTTTATGCCTCGACTGAGGAGCTGATCGAGCTGTGCAAGGTTGCGGCGCAGTATCGCGGCAAGTACATCTCGCACATGCGCAGCGAGGGCAACCGCCTGATCGAAGCAGTCGAGGAGCTGATCCGGATCAGCCGAGAAGCCAGAGTTCCCGCGGAGATCTATCACCTCAAGGCCGCCGGCCAGGCGAACTGGTCGAAGATCGACAAGGTCATCGCGATGGTCGAAGAGGCGCGCAAGCAGGGCCTGAAGATCACCGCGGACATGTACACCTATCCGGCCGGCGCGACGGGCCTCGATGCCGCGATGCCACCCTGGGTACTCGACGGCGGGTATGACGACGCGTACAAGCGGCTGAAGGATCCGGAGACGCGAAAGAAGATCGCGGCGGCCATCCGGACGCCGTCGAAAGACTGGGAGAACCTGTATCTCGCGGCCGGATCGGCGGATCGCGTGCTGCTCGTCGAGTTCAAGTCGGACGCGCTGAAGCCGCTCACGGGCAAAACGCTCGCGGAGGCCGCGAAGCTGCGGCGCGAGGATCCGGTCGAGACCATCATGAACCTCGTGCTCGAGGATCGATCGCGAGTCGGCACCGTGTACTTCATGATGTCGGAGGACAACATCCGGAAGCAGATCCGCCTGCCCTGGGTGTCCTTCGGGTCCGATGCGGCGTCGATGGCTCCGGAGCCGCCGTTCACGAAGTCGTCCGCCGCACCCGCGGGCGTACGGCAACTTCGCACGGCTGCTCGGGCGGTACGTCCGCGACGAGAAGGTCGTGTCGCTCGAGCGAGGCCGTCCATCGGCTCAGCGGGCTGCCGGCGACCAACCTCGAGCTCGATCGGCGCGGGTTCATCCGCGAAGGCATGTTCGCGGACGTCGTCGTCTTCGATCCCGCGAAGATTGCCGATCGCGCGACGTTCGAGAAGCCCCACCAGTATGCCGTCGGCATGCAGCACGTCTTCGTCAACGGCGTGCAGGTGCTGAAGGACGGCGAACACACGGGCGCCAAGCCGGGGCGGGCGCTGTGGGGAGTGGGAAGGAAGTAAGGAAGTGCGGACAGATCATCATTACTGGTACTCGCCGCGGCTCGAGCACGACATGGGCGTCGCGGTATTCGGACACTGGGGGCCGCCGATGCTGGCGTTTCCGACCAGCCACGGCGACGAGTGGGAGCACCAGCGGAACAGCATGGTGGACGCGCTCGGTGAGTTCATCGAGGCGGGGCGCGTCAAGCTGTTCTGCGTCGGATCCAACAACCACGAGTCGTACCTGAACAGCGGCGCGCACCCGTTCCACCGGAGCTGGCGTCAGCGCATGTTCGACGAGTACATCCGCGACGAGGTGATCCCGTTCATCTACGCCGACTGCCAGAGCCCTGGCATTCCGATCGCGACGATGGGCGCGTCGCTCGGCGCGTATCACGCGGCCAACACGCTGTTCCGCTATCCGCACATGATCAAGCGCTGCTACGCGCTGTCCGGCGTGTACGACCTGCAAGCGGTACATGGACGGGATGTACGACAACAACTTCTACTTCCAAAACCCGGTGGATTACCTGTCGAATCTCAGGACCCGTGGGTCCTCAGCCAGCTCGCCACGTGCGAGATCCGGCTGGTGACCGGGTCCGGTCCCTGGGAGGAAAGCCGCTTCTCGTACGAGCTGTCAGGCATCCTGGCGCGCAAGGGCATCCGCCATCATCTGGACGACTGGGGTCCCCGCGGCGGTCATGACTGGCCGTATTGGAAGGATGAGATGCGGGAGTATCTCTCGCACTGGTGAACCTGCGCGTTCGCCCGGCCTCGATCAGCTCTCGGTCAGTGTTGTCCGTGTTGTCCGCGGCCGAGGTCGAACTTCTCCAGCAGGTACTGCCCCTTCTCGATGACCTGATCGTCGTCGATCCACACGTCGCAGCCGCGCGTCAGGACGTCGACATGCGTGCGCGACGCCCAGTCCGCGTGCGTCTGGTTGCCATAGGGATCGCCGAAGGCCAGGTGCACGCCCGGCACTTTCTCGTCCTGGAGCAGGACGCCGATCATGTCGCGGAGGCCGAGGTTCGTGCCGAAGGCGAGCTCTCCGACGCGGTCGCTGTTGTCGTCCGTGTGGCAGTACGACCAGAAGTCGCGCTCGAGATCGCCGCGATCGCGATCGTGCCGACACGAGTCGACCGCCGCGGATTTCGAGCACGAGGGGCGATCGTTCGAGGCTGCCGTACTTCGCGTTGAAGTAGTCGCCGGCCGTGCCGTCGCAGACGAACGTCCCGTCTACGGACGCAGGTGTGGTGAACACCTCGCCCGCCGGCAGGTTCGACCAGTAGCGGGGATTGATGAGGCCGCTCGTCTTGACCCACGCGAGCGACCGATCGAATGTCGCGGTGAAGTCGGTGCCGGCCGCGGTACGCACGGTCAGCCGGCGTGCGGACGGCATGCGCTCGCAGAGCTGCTGGCTCAGACGATCCACACGGCGGTAGTCCGCGCGCATGCCTTCGCGCATGATGCGTGGCGTCACGCCCACCATGTGCGCGTAGCGGATGCGCCGGCGCTCCACGAGGCCAACGATCGCCATCCGCGCGCCCAACTCGCCTTCCTGGGGCTGCACGCACAGGATCCCCGCGTCAGCCGTGTCGAGCGCGGAGAGCACCGCCGGCGGCGCGCCGGTCATCGGGCGGGTGGTGACGGACTCGATGTTCAGACATCGCGTGGTCGCGCCGCGATCGGCGAGCGCCTGCTCGAGGCTCGCGGCCACATCGCGGCTCGATTCGTCGGCGATGAGCGCGACCCGTTCGCCTCGCTCGATCGCAAGGCAGACGTCGACCGCGTTGCGCGCACCTGGAAGAAGATCCGGAGACGCCGAACCAAAGGTCATAGTCTCGGGGACACTCAAGCGTGACTGTCCCCATTTTGACAGTACGAAACGGGGACTGTCACGTTTGAGTGTCCCCGGTGTCCCCGAGGACGAAAACTGTGATCTCGGGGCGGACGTTGAACCGCACGTGCAGCAGGTGACCGACTCCGCGATTAATGTACAAGTGCCGCTCGCCACTCAGGGGAAACTCACCCGCGGTGTAGCGCCGGTTGCGGACGGGCAGCAGCGGCGGCGGTAGAAACGGCGGACGGCACTGGCCACCGTGCGTATGGCCCGACAGGATCCACCCGTGGAAGCGCTCCCACCCGGGCAGGTCGACGGTGTCGGGTTGTGGCTCAGCGCGAGCGACGCACGCCGATCGTCGAGGCGCGAGAGAATCGACGCATCGAATCGCCGGCCCCACAGATCGTCGAGACCGACCACCTGCAACCCGTCGACGTCCTGGACCACGTTCCTCAGGATCGTGATCCCAAATGGCGCGACGGTTTCCACGACACGCTCGGCGATGTCGGGACGAGACCACGCGGGACCGTAGTCATGATTGCCGAGGACGCCCAGCGTCGCGAGCCGACCCGTCGGGAAATGACGATAGACCGATGACATCTGCGCGAAGACGTTGTCGTGATGACTGATCAGATCGCCCGTGAGGACGACGATGTCCGGACGCAGATCGGCGACGCGTCCGAAGACATCAATCAGATAGTCGTCGTCCACGCGCGGACCGACATGCACGTCGCTGATCTGCACGAGCGTGCGCCCGACCAGCGACGGCGGAAGCCCTGGAACCGCCAGTGGGCGCCTGACAATCTCGAGCCAGTGCGGCTCGATCCGCCAGGCGTAGACGCCTGACGTAGCCGCAGCGCCGGTGACCAGCGTGGCCGTGCGAAGAAAACGGCGACGCGTGACCATCATCGCCCGCCTCCTTCGTAGTGCTCTTCCATCCAGTCGTGGATTTCCAGCCAGCTCAGAGCCAGCGACTGGTTGTGACCGGCCCCATCGACGACCAGCAGCCGTTTGGGCCCCGAAAGCGCGCGAAAGACGCGCCCGGAATGTTCCGGAGGCGTCTCCCGATCGAGTGCGCCATGAATGAGCAACACAGGGACCTTGATGCGGGCCGCGGCCCGGACAGGGCTGACCGCGTCGACCTCGAAGCCGCCCGACGCTTCCGCGATCGCAAAGGCGCGGCGCGTCAGGCCGTGAGTGAGAAAGAACGGCGCCCGTTCGAGCGCTACCGTCCTGAGATCTGAGAACGTCTCGACTGCGATGACGCCGTCGATCCGACCATCGTCGGCGGCGGCCTGGAGCGCAACTGCCGCGCCAAGCGAGCTTCCCATGACAATAATCGGTCCCGTCTCGATCGTGTCGAGCACGCGCTGCAGGTCGAGCTTCTCGTAGTAGCCGTACGTACACAGGTTCCCGCCTGAGTCTCCGTGAGCGCGGCTGTCGTACGCAATGACATCGAATCCACGCTGAACGAACTGTTCGGCAGGGCCGGCCGCTGAACTGCGGTTGTCGGCGATCCCATGCAGGTACACGACAGTTCCGCGACGAAGACCCTCAGCGGCAAAGCGCCAGCCCTGCAGCGTGACGCCAGCACCTTTGTATTGAACGTCCTCGAGAAGCCGAGCGGGGCGTGTGAAGGCAGTCCGCCGGTAGGGGTGCACCAACCCGTTGGCGGCCCATGACGGCAGTTCCCGCCACACGACGACTCCCGCCGTCATCAGGAGGCCGGCCGCGACGCCACGCGTCCACTTCGATCTCTTGGCCATCATGCTGTTCAGGATACGGACGAGGCCCGTGAAACGCCGTGAGCAAAGCGTGAAGAAGGCTGAACGGCGGACGCGCGCGGCAGACGAACCTCGAACCGCGCCCCGCCGCCGTCACGGTTCGCGGCGCGAACGGACCCGCCGTAGCCCTCGACGATCGCCCGCGCGATGGCGAGCCCGAGACCGGTGTGGTCCCGGCGCCCTGCGCCCTCGGTCGGCCGGTACGTGAAGAATCGCTCGAAGACGCGCTCGAGGTGTGTGTCCGGAATGCCAGGGCCGCGATCGTCGACCGTCACGACGCACGACCCCTGAATCGAGTCCTCCACGGCCAGGCTGACCTCGACGGCTGAGCCCTTCGGGGAAAAACTGAGGGCGTTGCGCAGAGACGTTCTCGAAGACCTGGGCCATCCTGTCCCGCGCTACTCTGACGAACGCCGGTGTGGCATCGCGCGCGAACACGAGTTCGACCCGATCGTCGCTGAGCCGCAGCCCCTGCACGATTTCAGCGATCAACGCCCCGAGATCGATCGTGTCGACCGCATCATGGGCGAGTTGCCCGTCGATCGCCGCCAGCTCGCGAACACCCGATACCAGGCGCTCCAGCCGATCGACGTCACGGGTCATCATCCCCAGCATGCGCGCACGCTCCGACCCATCGTCTGTCGCGGCGATCATTTCCGTCGCGGTACGGATCGACGCCAGGGGGTTCTTGAACTCGTGGGAAACGTCCGCGGCAAACGACTCCAGCAGTCGGATATGCGCGTCCAGCCGGCGCGTCTGATCCTCGAGCGCACGAGCGAGATCGCCCACTTCGTCGCGCCGGTCGACGCCCGCGAAGCGCTCGGGGGGCGCTCGCCGATCGGCAAGCGCGAGTGCGCTGTGACGAAGCCGGACGAGCGGACGCACGAACGTCGCCGACACCAGCAGGCTGAGCACGACCGCCGCGGCGAGAGACGCCACCACGATCTGGAAGATCCGCAGCCGGACATCGTAGAGCGCCTGGAGTATCCGGAATGTCGACTGCGACACGAGCACCGCACCGACGACCCGATCGCCGTCACGGATCGGCACGGCGGTGTGGAGCGTCAGCGACCTCTGTCCGGCTGTGGGTCGCGTGGCCGCACCGTATTTGCCCTCGAGCGCGGCTCGTACTTCAGGCCCTGCCGCAGGCACCGGATCCGTCGTGTGGGATGCCGGCGTCAGCCGTGACGGCACGAGCAGGGACCGGCTGACACTCGTCACGGCTCGCCTGAGGCGCGCGAGCCAGGCGCCAAGGCGGTACAGCGGACGCTGCCGAACGCCCTTGGCCGGCACGTCGTATTGCGAGGCAGCCTCGTCTGGAGGCCGATCGCCGGATCGCTCGGCGATCCGCGCGGAATCCGCGACGAGCGCACCGGCGCCGTTGTACACGCGCACGCGCGCGTCACCGCGGCGCTCGAGCCGTGTCAACAGAGCAACCGCCTCGTCTGTCGCCAACTCGCTTCGGGCGCCGAGAGCCGCGGCCACCAGCCGGCCCTGCTGCACCATGCTGCGCTCCTGTGCCTGCAGCAGCTCGGTCTCGTACACGTCCAGGTAGAAAATGCCGGCGACGGGCAGAAACACGAGCAGCAGGTTGAACACCAGCAGTCGGGTGCCGATGCGCGACGGGCGCAGCCGGCCGAGCGACGCCAGACGCGACGTCAGCCAACTCATGACTGGCGGTAACGATAGCCCGCGCCGTACACGCCTTCGATCAAATCGAAGGCCGGATCGATCGCCTGAAACTTGCGGCGGATTCGCTTCACGTGGCTGTCAATCGTGCGATCGCTGACCGACACACGATCCGGATACGCGTCCTCCATCAACTGCTCGCGAGTCTTGACGATTCCAGGACGCCGCGCGAGCCCTTCGAGCAGCAACAGCTCCGTCACCGTCAGCGGAACGCCACGCCCGTTCCAGGCCACCGTCAGCCGAAGCGGATCGACGATGAGCGGCCCGACGACGAGCGGTTGATCGTCGGTCGTTCGCGCGCTCTCACCAATCGAGGCGCGCCGGAGCAGCACCTTCACGCGAGCCATCAGCTCACGCATCGAAAACGGCTTGCACAGGTAATCGTCCGCGCCGATCTCGAGTCCAAGCACGCGATCGAATTCGTCCTCGCGCGACGTGACGAAGATGATCGGCAGGGCATCGGACCGCGCGCGAAGCCGGCGGCAGATCTCGAGGCCGTCGAGCCGCGGCAGGCCGATATCCAGAATCACCAGATCCGGCAGCGTCCGCGACAACGCATCCCACGCGCGCACGCCATCGTCGAAGCTCTCTGTTCGGTACCCCTCCCTGCCGAGCGCGAGACACACCATCTCGCGAATCGTGTCTTCGTCCTCGACGACGCTCACGAGGCGGCCGGCAGACATTCACTTCACTGTAACCCGAACGCTGCCGGGCATCGCTGCCTTAGTGCCGCCACAATCTGACTGCGTGTTTCCACAATCCCGTCATCGTCGGGACTTCCCCGCACGCTGTAATCAACCTGGGCGCGCCACGTGCCCATGGAGGAATCATGCGAACGTCGCCGATCGCGCGGCTGGGGATGATGGGCCTGCTGTTCCTGGTGTTGCTCATACCGCTGACGATGATGTACTCCGTCGTCGCCGAGCGTACGGCACGCCGAAATCAGGTCATGTGGGAGTCGACGGGCACATGGGGCAACACGCAGGTGGTTGGCGGGCCAGTACTGGTGGTGCCCTATCGCCATTCCTGGATCGATAGCGAGCGGCGCGTGCAACGTGCCACGGCGTACGCCTACTTCCTGCCGGAGACGCTGACGGTCGACGGGAGCATCGCGCCGTCGAAACTGGACCGGACGCTCTTCTCGATCACCGTCTATACGGCGAGCCTCAAGATCAGCGGACGCTTCACGCCGCCCGATCTCTCGCGCGCGAGGCCGGCTGCCGAGGAAATACTCTGGGATGAAGCGACCGTCAGCCTTGGGATTTCGGATCCGAAAGGCATCGCGCGCGCGCTCGCGCTGACGTGGGACGGCCGGCCGCAGCCGTTCGTGCCGGGCGTCAGCAGCGTGGGCCTCTTCGACGCCGGAGTCCAGGCCGCGGCGAGCGGGCTGGACGCCTCGAGGAAAGAGCCCGTCTCATTTGCGCTCGAGCTCGAGCTGAGAGGCACCAGCGAGCTCTGGTTCCTGCCCTCCGGCAACGAGACCACGGTTCACCTCGCATCGAGCTGGCCGCATCCGAAGTTCTCGGGCTCTCCGTCACCGGTTGAGCGGACCGTCAGCGCGACCGGATTCACGGCCGACTGGCGCGTCCCGTATTTCGGCCGGGGTTATCCGCCAGTGTGGTACAGCTACGGCCAGAACACGGACCAGTTGAAGGCCAAGGCGGGCACGTCGATCTTCGGCGTCGCGCTGGTGAATCCCGTCGACATCTACTCGATGACCGAACGCGCCCTGAAGTATGCGGCGCTGTTCATCGTGCTGACGTTCGTCATCGCGTTCTTGTGGGAAATCACCGGCGGCGTGTTGGTGCATCCCGTGCAGTACCTGTTCGTCGGCTTCGCGATGTGCGTGTTCTACCTGTTGCTGCTCTCGATTGCCGAGCACTGGGGGTTCGATGTGGCGTATGCGATCGGCACGATTGCGACGGTGGGTCTGCTGGCGTGGTACTGGAGCTGGGTCCTGAGCGGCCGCCGGCAGGGTGTGCTGATGGGCGCCGCGCTGACGGTCCTGTATGGCTACTTGTACCTGTTGCTCCGGCTCGAGGACTCGGCGCTGCTTGCCGGCTCGATCGGCCTCTTTGCCATGCTCGCGCTCGTCATGTTCCTCACGCGACGCGTGAACTGGTACGAGCTGCGAATGGGCAATGGTCAGCGGCCAACTCACAACGCGTAGTGTCCGCCTTCAGGCGGACTATCAAGGGTCCGGCTGAAGCCGGACCCTACCTGTCAGTATCCGCCTTGTCGGCAAGCCGCTTCCCTGGGTACACGGCCACCGGCGAGCCGTCCGCCACGAAGGCGGAGCGCGGGCGGCCGTTGAGAATCGTTCCGAACTCCGCTCCGTAGAGCGCGGCGGCCGGGCCCTCGAATCGCACGTCAGGGCTCGGCCAGACGCTCCAGGGCGGATGCGTGACTTCGTACTCCAGCGTTCCACCGTCGCGCTGACGCGTGTAACCCCAATAGTGCTCCGTGACGAACTCGATCTCGGACTGAATCGGCCGGGGTTCGGCGCGCCCTCGACAGACAGCGGACAGCACGAACGCATCGTCGAGGTACTGCCACGAATACTCGACCTCGCCGCCGTGATCGGGGTCGAGGCTCGCCCGGTGGCTCATGCTGGCGACGATGTAAGGCTCGTTGTAGAGCCAGCGCGCGCTCAGTGCAACCGCTGCGCGGGGCACGAGCTCGCGGATGAAGACCACCGCCCGCCGATCCGGTGCCCCAGTCATGCGCCTGCGAACGTAGAAGCGGAGGTTCACCTCTTCGAAATTGCGGTGACCGAGAATCGGCAGCCCGAGGACTCGCGTATCCGCGAAATGGAATCCGACCAGGCTGACGAGCGCGGACCCGTTCCAGAGATCCAGCGTGGTTCCGCGAGGGACGAGCGGCGCCAGCAGCGCCGGCGGCGCCTCGTAATTCAGGAGAATGAGGTTCTCCCATCGCGCGGTCAGGAATGGCCGCGCCTGTCCGTCAGCGCTGCGGACCGACATCCCTATCGCAGCCCGGACGCCTTGAAGCGAAGGGGCTGACCGACGAGCCGCGCCAGGTCGACACCTTTGCGCGGTCGCAGCTTCTGAACGCGTCCGTTGAAGACTTCGGCCACGTAGAGATTGCCGTCCTGATCGACGCTGATCTGATGTCCGCCCCACAGACCGCCGGGGAACTGGCCGTAGGTCCCCCACGAGTCGAGGAGCTGTCCAGAGAGATCGAGCTTCAGGATCTTGTTCGACACGCCGTCGGACACCCAGAGGTGCTGGTCAGCGGACATGAACAGGTGGTAGGGCTGACGCAGATTCGGCCACTCGTCGAGATACTTGCCGTTCTCGTCGAAGATCTGAATGCGTGAGTGGCCGCGGTCCGAGACGTAGATGCGACGCGTGTTGTCGATCGCGATCCCGTGCACGGTGTTGAACTCCGACGGCCCCGGCTTCGGACCCGACGCCGGCTTCCCCCAGGTCATCAGGAACTTTCCATCCCTGTCGAACTTCACGACGCGCGTGTTCGTGTAGCCGTCGCTCACGAAGAACGTGCCGTCGGGCAGCCACGCGATGTCGGTCGGGCGCGCAAAATGCTTCTCGTCATTTCCCGGCACCTTGGCTTCGCCAAGCACCATGACGAGCTTCTTCCCGTCATTGGTGAACTTGAAGACCTGGTGCGCTCCATCGTCGACGAGCCAGACGTGCTTTTCTGGATCGTACGGATTGATGAGCACCTTGTGCGGCCGGACGAACAGCTTGTCGTGCTGCGTCCACGCCTCGATCAGCTTGCCCGAGCCATCGACGATGTAGAGGCAGTGGGTCCACTGCTGGGGCTCGACAGAGGTGGCCGGCGTGGGCGGCGTCGTGCCGCCGCCACGGCCGGCGGGCGCGGGCGGCAGGAACCCGCGTTGAAAGATGAAGATCTTGTTCGGTGTCTCGGCGAAGACGCCGGCCGTCGATCCCCACCGAAGGCCCTCGAATCCGGGAATCGGCTGGGGCCAGTTCGTCACGACCTCGTACGGACCGGTTTCATCCTCCCCGCCGCGCTCGGGTCCGTATCGCGACTGCTGAACGGCGACCGGGGTCGCGAGGAGCAACACCGCGGCGAGTCCCGTGGCAACGGTTCTAACGAGCATGGCAGGACCTCTCTTTGGCCTCAGTCACTTGAGTGCGCGTTCGAGCGCATGAATATCCGTATTGAGCTGGACGACGTTCCAGATCGCGAGCAGAACGCAGACTGCCCAGACGATCCACGAGTAACACGAGTAGCGCCGCTGACGCTCGACGCGACCTGAGCATGACGAGACTGGCCACGGCGAACAGCAGGAGCAGCACACCCAGCGGGAGTCCGACGAGCACGGCCGTCACCAGCCGCGACGAAATCAGCTGGCTCGTCTGCGCCAGCGCTGCACTGCCCGGATTCTCGGCGGCCGGCCCGCTCAAGCGGCTGGCGGCGGCCATGATGATGCGCGGTATGCCCGCGGTCAAGTGCGTCAGGTAGACGACGGGCAGCGCCAGCAGCGACGAGCCGATGAGGAATCCTGATTCCGCCCCGCTGGCGGGCACTGCCGCCGTGTCGCTGTCGGGAGCCTGATTGCGCTGCGCCAGTGCCTGCATGACGGCCGCCGCGGTCATGACCACGACGAAACCAATGGTGCCCCAGAAGAGCGGACGGCTGACATCCAGGCAGAGGGCCGCGGCCCGCTGCACTCCTGCCGTTCCAGCCTGGGACATCTGCTGGAACCCGCGAATCATCGACCAGATGGCCGGCGGCACGGGCAACACGGGGAAGAGGAGGGCCAGAGGAAGCGCGGCCAGGACGATCGAGACCGACCCCTGCTTCCATTTCCAGGTCAGCACGCCGAGCCCAAGCGCCGCGACGATTGTGACCGCTGTCAGCGTGCCCATCGAATCACCAGATTCAGAGGGACGAACCATACCAGATTTCGCACGTGGCACTCTTCCGCACGTCTTGAAGCGTTGGACCGCCTGAGGCAGAATGGCGGCCGCTCCCTTTTCCTCGGCTATAAGAAGGCGGGACGTGGTCGCCAGCCGGTTCCACACGACTCGTTGGAGTCTCGTCCTCGCTGCCGGTGATCCGGATTCGCCAGTGGCCCAGGCGGCGCTGGCAAGTCTGTGCGAGTCTTACTGGTATCCCGTTTCGCGCGCGGTCATTACCACACTCGATTTCCCAGGCGCTGGTGTCTGGCGCTCCCCGGTGTTTCTTCCGACGCCGCCGACTATGGGCCACATGGCAGACGTCGCCGCTGTGTTCCCGACTGCATTGAGCGATCCTCCCCTGTCGCTCGTCGATTTCCCGCGTGCGATTTCCGCCGCTATGAACGGTGACGGCTCCATCGCCGCTGCGTGGTCGTGGGATCACGTGATACGGGTGTGGAACACACTGTCCGGAACACAGCGCGCCCAGCTTCGAGGCCATACCAATTTGGTTTCAGCCGTCGCATTCTCCGACGACGGCACGCGTCTCCTTTCAGGATCGCACGACGGATCAGTGCGTCTGTGGAATATCGATGCCGCAGCGCAGATCGCCTCGCTCGAAGGGCCCCAATTGCCGGTCACCGCCATCGCGTACCACGACAGCCCTTCGCTTTCGGCGGCTGGAACAGACGATGGTTCCATCTGGGTCTGGTCACGGAGTGACGCCCCAGGCAGGTCGATGTCTGCGAAGCACGAAGGGCGTGTGACATCGCTCGCCTTCAGCCCGGACGGCACGCTCCTCGCCTCCGCGTCACTCGACCGAACCGTGCGGGTGTGGGATCTTTCGACGCGCTCGGCCATTCGTCTCTTCAGAGGCCATCCGAGAGAAGTCCAGGCCGTGTCGTTCAGCCCTGACGGGCGGATCATTGCATCAGGCGGCGTGGATTCGGCAATCCGGGTGTGGAGCATCCCAGGCCAACCTGCCGACCTGGCGCTGTCAGAAGAAAGGGCCCTCATACTGGCGTTCACCGCCGACAGCAAGTCCCTCATGACCAACGTTCGGGGCGTGCTCACGAGTCGGGAGACACACACCGGACGAGTCCTGACGACACAGCAGTTGCCACGAGAAGGCCCCGATCATGCCGCTGTCAGCCCACGGGGCGATCGAATCGCTGTCGGACTGAACCTCGCGGGGCCAGTGACCAGGACGACCTGGTCGCCGGACACAGTCCGCATATTCGATGCCGGCATGACCAACCGGATATCCGAACTGCGCTGTTCGCATACTCGCGTTCTCAAGCTCCTTTTCGACCCCTCCGGCCAATCACTCGCGACTGTGGCAGCGACTGCCACCGCCAAATTCACGACGTTGCACGTCTGGAATGCGGATAGCGGACGATTGATCGCGGAACGAGACCTCGACCTGGTCCTGCCGAAGGACGTCGCGTTCAGCGAGAAGTCGGGCCCGGCACGCGTTACACAGAAAAAAGGCGCCCGGCCGAAGCCGAGCGCCCGTATGTAGTGTCCGGCTTCAGCCGGACATGTCCCGGTCCCGGCTGACCGCCGGCCTCTACTTGATGAACAGCATCTCCCGGTACGTCGGCAGCGGCCAGAGGTCGTGCGGCACGATCGACTCCAGCTCGTCGCCGGCTTCCCGCAGCGTTTCCATCGCGGGCACGACCCTGTCGCGGAAGTACTTCGCGTGCGTCTCGGGACCGTCTTCCGCCTCGTGCTCGAGCAGCGTCTGCAGCTTGTCTGAGCGCTGCTTGCACGCCTCGACCAGCTTGACGATCGCGTCCAGCGCCTTGCGGGTTTCCTTCGAAACCGTGCCGGCCGCCTTCAAGGACACGACGCTCTCCGCCAGCTGCCCCTGATACCTGAAGGCGGCGGGCAGGATGTACCGGTTGGCCATCAGCACCATCAGCTGACCCTCGATGTTGATGGTCTTGTTGTACTGTTCGATGGCCACTTCGTAGCGCGCGTTCAGCTCGCGCCCGCTCAGCACGCCGTACTTCTCGAACGCCTTCACGACGTCCGGCTTCATCACTTCGGGGTAGGCGGCAACGGAATTGCGGTGGTTCTGCAACCCGCGTCTGGCGGCTTCTTTCTGCCACTCGTCCGAATAGTTGTTGCCGTTGAAGATGATCCGCTTGTTCTCCTTGATGATCTTCGACAACAGCAGCTTCACCGCGGCGTGGAGCTTCTTGCCGTCCTTGAGGCTCTTCTCCAGTTCGGTCGCGCAGTAGTCCAGCGATTCGGCGACGGCCACGTTCAACGCCACGTTCGGCAGCGCGATGCTCTGGTTGGACGACACCGCTCTGAACTCGAACTTGTTGCCGGTGAAGGCGAAGGGGCTGGTGCGGTTGCGATCGCCGGCGTCACGCGGCAGCTTGGGCAGCACGCCGACGCCAATATCCAGGATGCCGCCCGACTTCGTGGTCTTCGCGCTTCCCGCCTTCTCGATCTGCTCGAAGATGTCCGTCAGCATGTCGCCGAGGAAGATCGAGATGATCGCGGGCGGCGCCTCGTTCGCGCCGAGCCGGTGGTCGTTGCCGGCGCTCGCGATGCTCCAGCGCAGCAGCCCCTGATACTTGTTGACCGCCCGCAGGACTGCGGCGATGAAGACCAGGAATTGGATGTTGTCGTGCGGGGTGTCGCCGGGGTTGAGCAGGTTGTTCCCCAGCTCGTCGCTCATGCTCCAGTTGAGGTGCTTGCCGGAGCCGTTGACGCCCGCAAACGGCTTCTCGTGCAGCAGGCACGCCAGCCCGTACTTCGGCGCCACCCGCCGCATCATCTCCATCGTCATCATCTGATGATCGGTGGCGACGTTGGCGTTCTCGAAGATCGGCGCGACCTCGTACTGGCTCGGCGCCACCTCGTTGTGACGGGTCTTCACCGGCACGCCCACCTTGTACAGCTCGCGCTCGACCTCCATCATGAACGCCAGGACGCGGTCGGGGATCGCGCCGAAGTAGTGGTCTTCCATCTCCTGGCCCTTCGGCGGCTTGGCGCCGAAGAGCGTCCGGCCGGCGTTGATCAGATCGGGGCGATTGAAGAAGAACTGCCGATCGATCAGGAAGTACTCCTGCTCGGGACCGCACGTCGTGGTCACGCGCTGCGCGCGTGAACCGAAGAGCTTGAGGATGCGCACGGCCTGGCGGGAGAGCGCCTCCATCGAGCGGAGGAGCGGCGTCTTCTTGTCGAGCGCTTCACCCGTCCAGCTCACGAAGGCTGTCGGGATGACGAGGGTCGTGCCGTTCGGCGTGACCAGCAGCCATGGCGGGCTCGTCGGGTCCCACGCCGTGTAGCCGCGCGCCTCGAACGTCGACCGCATGCCGCCGGACGGGAAGCTCGACGCGTCGGGTTCACCCTTGATCAGTTCCTTGCCGCTGAACTCGGCGACCGCCCGGCCATCCGGGGTGGGCGACAGAAACGAATCGTGCTTCTCGGCCGTGATGCCGGTCATCGGCTGGAACCAGTGGGTGTAGTGTGTCGCGCCGTGCTCCACCGCCCAGTCCTTGAGGGCACTGGCGATGATGTCGGCGATGGACGCGTCGAGCGGTTCGCCCTGCGCGACGGCGCGCCGCAGCGCGCGGTAGGCGTCTTTCGGGAGACGGGCCCGCTGAGCTTCGTCGTTGAAGGTCAATGACCCGAATTCTTCGGTGGCTTTACGTGGTGCGGCCTGCCCCCTTCGGAGCGCGAGGCTCCAGTGGCTGATGCTGCGGATCGCGTCGTCTGCTGGTGCGGAACCCATCGCCGTGTCGTCCTTTCTCTCTGCTCGTTCAGCGTCTTCTGGTGGCATTAGGGCAGATGCGCTTACAGAATTGGGGGAAGCACTGTCCCGGAAGCCATTAATTATGGGGGGCGGTGTCGGCGACGGCAACCATCGCGCTCGGCACACGTACGACGAGCGCGATCCGGAGGCCTGAAAATGGGCCCGAACCGGCCTTCCTGATATACTTAACAATGTTATGGATATAAAACCATTTTATGGGGGATCGCCAATCGGCGAATTCGAGCAACTGGTGCTGCTCGCGCTGCTGCGGCTCGGCAACGGCGCGTTCGGCGCGGCCATTCACCGCGAGATCAAGACGCGCACCGGCCGTGACCTCTCGCTCGGCGCCGTATACGTGACGCTCGAACGGCTGGAGACGAAGCGGATGGTGTGCTCCTACGTGGGCAATCCGACGCCGCAGCGCGGCGGCCGGCGGCGCAAACATTACCTGCTCGACACCGCCGGCCAGCGCGCGCTCCTCCGCGCGTATCGCACGTTCGCCGCCATGACCGCCGGACTCCAGCACGACCTGGACAGTTTGTCGCAGCGCTTGTCTCCGGGCGCTATCAAGCCAACACGACGGCCGAGCTGGTAGCGTCGAGTCGCATCGACGTTGTGCGTTGCGTTCCTTGACATTCCCACCTAACCGCTGTATCCCATAGATCGTCTATGGGAAAGAAGAAGGGCGACCGGCAGGAGCTGCTGCCGGGCACGCTGGACATGCTGATCCTCAAGAGCCTCACGCGCGGCGTGATGCACGGCTATGGCATCGCCGAGCACATCCGGCAGCTCTCGGACGAGGTGCTGCAGGTCGAGGAAGGCTCCCTCTACCCGGCGCTGCAGCGGCTGCAGTTGCAGGGCTGGATCGCCTCGGAATGGGGCCATTCGGTCAACAACCGGAAGGCGCGCTACTACCGCCTGACGCCCGCGGGACGTCGTCAGCTGGGCGACGCGGAGACGAGTTTTTCACGGCTGATTGCCGCGATTACCCGCGTCATGAAACCGGCGTGATGCGGCGGTCTACCCATTGACTGTCGAGGGGAGTATATGGCGACCCTGATCCGCAGGCTCCTGGCGATGATTCGGCGCGGACGCCTGGACCGGGAACTGCAGGACGAGCTCGCCCGGCACCTGGAGTTGAAGACCGACGCGCTGCTGGCGGACGGGCTGTCGCCGGATGAAGCCCGCCGGCGCGCGTCCATCGCCGTCGGCAACGTCACTCGGCTGCGGGAGGAGTCGCGCGCGCTCTGGGGATTCCCCTCGATCGACGCGCTCATGCTCGACACCCGCTACGGCCTGCGACAGCTTCGCCGCGCGCCCGCCTTTGCTGCGGCCGCCGTGCTCACGCTCGGCCTCGCCATCGGGGCGAACAGCGCGCTCTTTGCCATCGCGCACGCGGTGCTGTTGCGGCCGCTTCCCTACCCCGCGCCGGGCCGGATCGTCTCCATCACCGTCGCCTCGAAGGGCACGGACATCCAGCGCATGGACGAACCGACGGCGCAGCTCGCAATGACCACCGGGGTCGACGCCTTCGAAGCGCTCGCCACCTACCAGTCGACCGGCGCCAACTTGAACGGCGGCGATCAACCGGAACGCGTTTCCGGCGCGCGGGTCTCCGGACGGTTCTTCGCGGCCATTGGCGTCCAGCCGGCGCTTGGCCGCACGTTCGTCGCGGAGGAGTTCCAGACCGGCGGACCGTCCGCCGTCATCCTGAGCGACAGCCTCTGGACGCGCGCGTTCGGTCGCAGGCCCGACGTGATCGACCGGACGATCAGCCTCGACGATCAGTCCTACCTCGTCGTCGGCGTCATGCCCGGTGGTTTCCGCTTTCCCTTTCGCAGCGAGGTCTGGCTCCCCTCTCAGCCGCGCCGGATCGGTTCGGGTGGCTTCTACTACACCGACTTCATCGGCCGCCTTCGATCGGGTGTGTCCGTGTCTGCCGCCCGTGATGGGTTGACGTCGCTGCGTCGATCGCACGAACGCGATCTTCCTGACGGCGCTCGCGAGCTGGAGCTCCGCCTGATGCCGCTCCACGAGCGTCTCTACGGCAGCTACCGCGGGTCGCTCGCGCTGCTGCTCGGCGTCGTCGGTTGCGTCCTGTTGATCGCATGCGCCAACGTCGCCAACCTGCTCCTGGCGCGCGCGTCGGTGCGGCGACGCGAGCTCGCGCTGCGGGCAGCGCTCGGCGCGAACCGCACGAGGCTGATTCGTCAGCTCCTCGTTGAAAGCGTGCTCCTCGCGGGCTTCGGGGCCATTCCTGGGCTGGCGCTCGCCGAGCTCGGGCTCCGTGCGTTCCTGGCGGTCGGTCCACCCGCGCTCGCCAGAATTCCCGGCATCGCGCTCGACGGCACGGTGCTGGCCTTTACCGTCGCGATCACCGTTGGAACCGGCCTGCTGTTCGGGATTGCGCCGGCCCTCGCGGCAGGCCGCGCCGATCCGCACGAATGGCTGAAGGGAACGCGCTCGGACGGCGCGACGGCTGGACGCAGCCACCCGCGGCGAATCCTCGTGGTGCTCCAGCTGGGCACAGCCGTCGTCCTCACGATCGGCGCCGCGCTGCTGGCCAAGAGCTTCGTCCGCTTTCAGGCGGTCGATCGCGGTTTCAATGCGGACAACGTGCTCACCGCGTCCGTGACGCTCCCGCGTACCCGATACGCCGACGAAGCCACGAGAGCGTCGTTCTACGATCGCGTCCTCGAGCGTCTGCGTGCGTTGCCGGCCGTCGAATCCGCGTCGATCTCTCCAGTCGGCGTGACGGGCATGACGCTGACGATGAGGTGGCCTCGCGGGCTGGGGTCGGATCCGAGTGACACATCAGTACTGGCCGTCTTGACTGACGTCCCCCCCCAGCACTTCCGTACCTTCGGCATTCCAATCCTCGAGGGCACCGAATGCGGAGCGGTCCGCGACTCCCCGACCGCGGTCATCAATCGGCAGGCGGCGCGCCGCGCATTCGGTGACAGGTCGGCCGTGGGCGAGCGTCTGGATCTGGCAGCACAAGGCACCTACACGATCGTTGGCGTCGCGACCGACGTCCGCGCGATGGGCACCAAGGCCCTGCCCCTGTCGACGGTGTACACGTGCGCCTCGCCAATCGACGCGCCCTATTCCAGTGTGATCGCCGTGCGAGCCAGGACCGGCCTACGATCCGGCGACGCTCGCGCCTGCGATTCGCGAGGCGGTCCGGGCAATCGATCCGGCGCAACCAGTCAGCGCCGTCATGACGGTCGCACAGCAGGTCGGCGAAGCCGTCACGTCGAGGTGGTTCGATGCGCTGTTGATCGCGTGCTTCGCTGCCTTGTCGCTCGTGCTCGCCATCTTCGGGCTCTACGCGCTCATCGCCTATCTGGTGGCGCAGCGGGTTCACGAAATCGGGGTGCGGATGGCGCTTGGCGCGGACGCGCGTCACGTGCTGAGGCTCGTGTTGCGACAGGCGGCGACGCTGACGGCTCTCGGCATCGGTCTCGGTTCGATCGCTGCCGTTCCTCTCGTCCGGTTCATTCGCACGCTGCTGTTCGAGGTCGAACCACTCGATGCCGGCGTGTTCGCGGCCATGGCCGCGGTACTTGCGATCGTGGCGATCGCCGCGGCGGCAATCCCCGCGCGACGTGCGTCGCGGCTGGATCCGCTCATCGCCCTCCGCGCGGAATAGCGACCCGCCAATGCAACCAGGCACCATTCGACGGCTCATCGCGCGATTTCAGCGCAACCGTCTGGATGAGGAACTGGCCGAGGAAATCCGAACGCACATCGAACTACGCGCCCAGGCGCTCGTCGATGAAGGGATGGATCCGGAACTGGCCGCGCGCGAGGCCCGCCGCATGTTCGGCAACGTGACGATCAAACGAGAGGAGTCGTGGGAGATGTGGGGGTTCCCCGCCGTTGACACCGTGATCCAGGACGTTCGCTACGGCGCGCGCCTGCTCCGCCGGTCTCCTGTCTTCACAGTCGTGGCCGTTCTGTCGCTCGCCGTCGGCATCGCGGCGAGCGCGGCGGTCTTCAGCGTGGCCGACGCCGTGCTGTTTCGGCAGCTGGCCGTCCGCGAGCCCGACGCGCTGGTGACGCTCAAATGGTTCGCGGGGCCGGAGCCTCCGCTCGAATCGCTGAGCGGCTACAGCTGGCAGATGGACTCCGGGACGGCGAGCACGTCCTTTTCTCGAGCGACATTCGAGGCCATGCGCGACACCGGCGCCGCGGTTGCCGACGTCGTCGGCTTTGCCGAAATCTACCGGATCAATCTCGGCATCGGCGGCCAGGCCGAGCTCGGAAGCGGACAGGCGGTTTCGGGCAACTTCTTCGACGTGCTGGGCGTGCCTCCGGCGCTGGGGCGTCCGCTCACGCGCGACGACGACCAGCCGTCTGCCGCGCCGGCCGTGATGATCGCTCACTCAGTGTGGCAGCGTCATTTCGGACGATCGACGGACGTCATCGGGCGTTCGATCACGCTCAACGGTGTCGCGTTCACGATTGTCGGCGTGACGCCGCGCAGGTTTGCCGGAACGCTGCAGGTGGGCGGCACGCCGAGTGTGTACGTGCCGATGGCGATGCAGGGACTGCTCGACCGGACCGAGCCGTACTCGAATCCGAACTTCTGGTGGGTGCTCATGCTCGGCCGGCTCAAACCGGGCGTCTCGCCGGAACAGGCGCAGCCGGCGCTGGACGCGATCCTGAAGCAGAACGTGGCGGCCAACCGCCCGGCGGTGAAGGCGCAGGACCTGCCGCGCCTCGAGCTCGCATCTGGAGCAGGCGGCCAGCGCGAGGTCCGGGAGAACTCGCAGGAGCCGCTGAAGATCATGGCGGTTGTCGTCGGGATTGTGCTGCTCGTCGCCTGCGCCAACGTCGCGACGCTGCTGCTCGCGCGCGCGGGCGCGCGGGGACGCGAAGTGGCCGTCCGCGCGGCGCTGGGTGCGCCCCGACGAAGGCTCGTGCGCCAGATGCTGACGGAGAGCCTGCTGCTCGCGTCGCTGGCGAGCGGACTCGGGCTGCTGACGGCCTCCTGGCTTGCGTCCACGCTGCTTCCCGCGCTCGATCAGGGACCAGCGTTCGACGTCGATCTGTTGCTGAACACACGGGCCGTGCTGTTCGCGATTGGCGTCGCTGTCGGAAGCACGGTGCTCTTCGGCCTGGCACCAGCGCTGCGGAGCACCACCGTCAAGGTCTGGCCTGTCTTGCAGGAGGCCGGTCGCAGCATCGAAGGCCGCAGGCGCCAGGGGTTCGCACAGGCGCTGGTTGCCGTCCAGGTGGCGCTGTCGCTCCTGCTCGTGACCGGCGCCGGCCTCCTCGTCACCTCCGTGCGAAACCTCGGGCGGATCGATCCGGGGTTCGATGCCAGCAATCTGCTGCTCTTCCGCATCGACCCCACCCTGAACGGGTACGAGGGTGAACGGCTTCGTGCGCTGTACTCATCGGTCATCGAGAGAGTCGGAGCCCTTCCGGGCGTGAGAAGCGCGAGCGCGTCGGCGCACACCTTGATTTCGAACTCTTCTTCGATCTCGGGCGTCACGCTCCCCGGGGAGCAGGCACCGCCCGCCAGCGGACCTCGCCGGCCGCGCGAGGAACGGCTCGTCTGGCGACAGATCGTCGATGACCGCTTCTTCGGAACCTTCAGGATTCCGCTGATGGAGGGCCGCGTCTTCGGCGCGGGCGACACGCCGGGATCGCAGCCTGTCGCCATAGTGAACCGAACGTTCGCCCGCCGCGTGTTCGGGGAGGCGCCGCCGATCGGTCGGCGCTTCATGCTGAGCACGCGGCCCGGTGCTCCGGTGTTTGAGATCGTCGGTGTCGTCGCGGACGCGAAATACACGTCCATGCGGAGCGAGGTCCCTCCCACGACATACCTGAGCATCCGCCAGCAGCCGCTGAATGCCATGACGTTCGCGGCAAAAACAGCCGGCGATCCGCTCGACGTCGTGCCTTCCGTCAGGCAGGCGCTTCAGGAGATCGATCCAAAGGTCCCCATGTTCGACGTGCGGACTCAGGAGATGCAGATCCTCGCGTCAATGAGCCGCGAGCATCTCTTCGCGCAGCTGGCGACGATTCTCGGCGCGATTGCCCTCCTGCTGTCGGGGATAGGTGTGTACGGACTCCTCGCGCAGTCGGTCAGCGTGCGACGGTCGGAAATCGGGATTCGGATGGCGCTCGGCGCCGAACGGCGCGCCGTCAGCTGGATGGTCATCCGCCAATCGCTCGTGCTGGTGGCCATCGGCCTCGCGCTCGGTATTCCGGCGGCGCGGTGGGGCACTCGACTCGTGCAGACCCTGCTGTTCGACCTCAGCCCCGCGGATCCGACGACGCTCGTCGCGGCAGTGCTGATTCTGATCGGCGTGTCGCTGATGGCAGCGTACGTGCCCGCACGACGCGCGTCGAGAGTCGACCCGGTCGACGCCTTGCGGATGTAAGCGCGACTACATCAGGACTGTGTGCGGCTCGTACGGTTCCTCGAGCCGCTTCCGTTCTTCGTCGCTCAGCACGATCTCCGTTGCCGCCGCGGCCTGCTCGAGCTGTTCCATCTTCGACGCGCCCACAATCGGTGCCGTGACGCCTGGCTGCGCGAGCAGCCAGCTGAGCGCGACCTGCGCAGGCGACACGCCACGCGCCGCGCCGACCTCGACCACGCGATCGACGATGCGGAAGTCGGCGTCGGTGAAATAGAGGTCGTGCGCGATGTTGTCGGCCTTCGCGCGCGCCGTGGCGCCACGATCCGCTGCGCGCCGGTTGCCGGCCAGAAAGCCGCGCGCGAGCGGACTCCACGGGATGACGCCGATGCCCTCCTCGCGACAGAGCGGCATCATCTCGCGCTCCTCCTCGCGATAGACGAGGTTGTAGTGATTCTGCATGGAGACGAAGCGCGTCCAGCCGTGGCGGTCGGCCAGATACAGGGCCTTCGTGAACTGCCATGCGGCCATGCTCGATGCGCCGATGTACCGGGCCTTCCCCGCACGCACGATCGCGTCGAGCGCGGAGAGCGTCTCCTCGATGGGCGTGTCCTTGTCCCACCGATGGATTTGGTACAGATCGACGTAGTCCGTATCCAGACGCCGCAGCGAATCGTCAATCGCAGCGAGCAGGTGCTTGCGTGAGAGTCCCCGACCGTTCGGATCGTCGTCGAGCGGATAGTACGCCTTCGTCGCAATCACGACGTTCTCGCGCCGGGCGAAATCCCTGACAGCGCGGCCGAGGATCTGTTCGGACACCCCGAGCGAGTACATGTCCGCCGTGTCGAAGAAGTTGATTCCGAGCTCCAGCGCGCGCGTGAAGAAGGGCCGGCCGGCGTCTTCCGGCAGGACCCACGAGCGCCAGCCCGGGTCGCCGTACGTCATCATCCCCAGGCACAGGCGCGACACCTTCAAGCCGGTGCGCCCGAGATTCACGTATTGCATGGGTGGATTGTACTGGGAGGCTTCATTGCTGTGACTCGATTGCCCGCTTCAGGTTCGAGAGCTGATCCCTGAACCGGTTGCGATGCGCGCGAATGACGAGCGGGAGGAGGAGCCAGCGGACGCCCTGCGGGCGCACGTCGCAGGTGTAGGTAACGGTCGTTCCCGTGGCGTCAGGCTCGAGCGTGAATTCAAAGGTCGCCGTGAAGCCGGAGGCGGTGTTCCGCTGCCCGAACCGCTGCGGCGGATCGTAGGCCCAGAGCTCCGAGACCACCTGGTGCGTCTTGCCGAGCACGTCCATCGTGACGAGCAGTTGCGAGCCCGCCCTGATCGGGCCCTCGCCGACGAGCTCGATGCGCCGGACCATGTTCCGCCAGCGCGACGCGTGCGTGACATCCATCATGAAGGCGAACACGTCCTCACGCGGACGGTCGATGTGCTGCGTGTAGCTGAACGTGCGCATCAGTCCTCATCCTCCAGCTCGAAGATCTCCTCCACGCGGCGTTCGAACGCGCGCGCGATTTTCATGGCGAGCGGCAGGCCCGGGTCGTAGCGGCCCGTCTCAATCGCGTTGATCGCCTGCCGCGAGACGCCCACCCGCATCCCGAGCTCGGCCTGGGACCAGTTCTGCTCCGCCCGCAGGACTCGAAGCCGGTTCTTCATCGGTAGTACCGCGCGGTCAGGACGATTGAGAGCCACCACGTCACCACCATCCAGGCCAGAATCGTCGGAAGCGACACGTAATCGATGAACCCCGCGCGCCGCAGCACGTCGGCGGCCATGACGAAGACGCCGGTCAGGCCAAACGCAATGCCCAGCGCGTAGAAGTGAATGCGCTGCGAGAACTCGTCCTCGGCGAGAATCATGCGGGCGACCACCCAGATCCATGGCAGGAACCCGACGATCGCCAGGGCGGCCATGGCCGCCCGGAGCCCCGCGCTCTCGGGGTGGCCCGCCAGGACGCGGGCACTGACGGTGATGGTCCCGGCCCAGATCACGACGGCTCCGAGGAGGTGGCCGAGTCGCTGCAGCCCTGTGTCCCGCGCGGGTTTCTGCGCCATCAATGTCTCCTTAACATGACTATATGTAATGCATGCTTTACATATTGTCAAGTTGGCATTCCTCTCGACCCGCCTCGGGTGCGCCTTTCCTATTGCATTCCAGTACGAGGTTCGACAAGCTGATATGGCATTCCCATAGGTTTGGCATGAGCGACAAGAAAACGGACGTGTGGCAGGGCACGCTCGCGCTGATGGTGCTGAAGACGCTCGAGATGATGGGGCCGCAGCATGGCTACGGCCTCGCGCGGCGGATCGAGCAGACGAGCGGCCAGGCGCTGTCGGTGAACTACGGGACGTTGTATCCGGCGCTCCTGAAGCTCGAACAGGAGGGGTACATCAGCGCGGAGTGGGGCGTCTCGGACAACAACCGGCGCGCGCGGTTCTATCGACTCACACGCGCGGGACGCCGTCAGCTCGAACGCGAAGCGCGCGAGTGGGAACTGACGACCGGCATCATCGCACGGTTCTTCACACCGGAGAACGAAGCGAACTCCTAGAGCTCCTAACTCCTGACGTACGGCACAATCCGGTCCCACTCTTCCGCGCTCGAGCGTGCGACGACGGCGACGACGGGTTCGGTGTCGCTGAGGTTGTAGACCTCGTGCGGGACGCCGGGCTGGATGAAGATGAAGTCGCCCGCTTCGTGATCGACGCGATGGGCCAGACCGTCACCGAAGTCGTGCCGCACGCGCCCCTCGAGAATGTAGAGCATGACCTCGAAACCGACGTGAATGTGCGCTGCGGCCACGCCGCCGGGCGGGATCACCGCGACGTTCATCGACAGCTGCGTGGCGCCGACGTTCTTTCCTGACATCCCCAGCTTGTAGTGGATGCCGTTCCACTGACGGCAGACACCGCTCCCGCGGATCCAGGCCAATCCATCGTGGCCTTCGACTTTCGGTGGCTCGTTCATACGGTCCTTCACTCACCAGCCAGGTGTGGATTCCACCAATGTATTCTGTATTCTGTATTCTGTGTTCTGACAGGCGCACACGTCAGAATACGGAATACAGAATCAGATCACAGATCGCATGAGCTCCGTCCGCCGCATCCTGCACGTCGACATGGACGCGTTTTACGCGTCCGTCGAGCAGCGGGACGATCCGTCGCTGCGCGGACAGCCGGTTGCGGTCGGCGGCAGCCCTGCCGAACGCGGCGTCGTCGCGGCAGCCAGCTACGAAGCGCGGGCGTTCGGCGTGCGTTCGGCCATCCCGATGTCGCGCGCGGTCCGACTCTGCCCCTCGCTCGTCATCGTCCGGCCGGATTTCGCGCGGTATCGCGCGGCGTCACGAGCGGTGTTCGACATCTTCCGGGCGGTGACGCCGCTCGTCGAGCCGCTGTCGCTGGACGAGGCCTATCTCGACGTGACCGAGAACGCGTGGGGCGAGCCGCTCGGCCGCACGGTGGCGCAGCGGTTGAAAGCGAAGATCCTGGAGTCGACTGGCCTCACCGCCTCCGCGGGCGTGGCGCCGAACAAGTTCCTCGCGAAGATCGCCTCGGCCTGGAAGAAGCCTGATGGCCTGACGGTCATCGCCCCGGATCGGGTCGAGCCGTTCCTGCAGAAGCTCCCGGTCGACGCGCTGTGGGGTGTCGGACCGGTCACCGCCACACGCCTGCGCGATCGCGGCATCGAGCGACTGGTCGACGTTCGAACGGCGGATCCGGAAGTCTTGCGCGAGCGCGGTCGGCAGCCAGGTGCGACTGGCTGCGACAGCTCGCCGACGGCTCGACGATCCCCGGCCGGTCGTACCGAACCGGGCGACGAAATCGTGCGGAACCGAGAACACGTTCTCGCGGGATCTGACCGACCTCGACGAGATCAGGTCCGAGATCGACGAGATGGCGCGCGACGCCGCCGCGTGGCTGGAGCGCAAGTCGCTGCGTCTGCCGCACGGTCACGCATCAAGGTGCGGTACTCGGACTTCACGACGATCACGCGGAGCCACAGCCAGCTGCCGGCCACGCGGAACGCCGAGTGAGATCGCCGCGCCGTGCCGGTCGCGCTGCTCGAACGCACCGAAGCGGGCAACCGGCCGGTGCGGCTGCTCGGCGTGAGCGTGCACAACCTGATGGACCCGGCCGAGATCGATGCGTCGACGTCGCTGCCGTTCGGTGCCGGTGAACAGAACGACGTCTGACCGTTCGCCGTGATGTCCGGGTGGTTGTCCGCGATCTTGTCGCTTTGTCCGCGGAGTTACTCAGCCGGCGGCTGCGGCTTGGGGGCCCGACCGCGCGTGGCTTTCGGTGCAGGCCTTGCGCGCACGCGGGCGGTGCGTTTCCATCCACGTGCTTTCGTGCGGCGCGAGGTTCAGCCGGCGACGGCGGCCGGCGGCGGCGGCGCTTCGGCCGCCCGGCGTGCTGCGGCCCGGGTGCCGGCGCCTCTTCGCCGTCGATGACGGGCGGCGCGGCGTCGATCTCCTGAACCACGTCGCCCTCGACGACGTCCGGCTCGTCGCGCGGCCTCCGCGGGCGCTTCCCACGCCGGCTGCGCCTCGGCTGCAGCGATCGTCGTCGACGTCGACCGGCATCGGCGAGGTGTCGCGCTTCGGCAACGGGCGCTGCCGGGAGTCGGCTGCATCACGTTGCCCGGCGAAGATCCGCAACACGCCCTGGCGATCGCGCTCGATCGGAACAGTCCCTCGCGCTGACAGGCGCGAAGCAGATCGCGAGGCTGCCGAACCCGAAGCTCCGCTCGTCGAACGACGATGTCCACGCCGCGCAGGAACTGCTTCACCTGGCGGAGTACATCGGCCAGCGCGGCGGATTCTGCGCGCTCTGGAAGAGGCGACGGACTTCGCGGATCCCGTCGGCCAGACGCGGTCCGCCGCTCACGGCGGCTGGCCGCGTCGGCTCTTACCGATTCCCTGCGGCTGCGACTCGTCGGGCCGCGTGCCTCGTCTGCCGACGGTCGCGGATCCGTTCTCGCTCAGCTCGACCAGGACGTTGCGACCTGACTCGCGCAGGACGACGTGGCCGGCGCGCCGCGAGCTTCTGGGCGAAGTCGCGGAAGCTGCCCGACGCCGTAGGTGCGCTCCGAGAACGTCGAATCGAGCTGGAGCAGGGTGCTCTTCAGCAGGCCGAGCTGCGGCGATGACTTCGCGATCGCTCAGCACTTTCAGCGCGCGTCGCACCAGCGGCACGACCTGATCGAGCGGCGCCTGCGCCGCCTGCGCGGCCGGGCGGCCGCGGTCCTGCGTGCGCCGCGATCCCACCAGGTTCTCGTAGGCGATGAACTCGTGGCAGTTGCGCTGCATCACCAGGCTGGTGAACGCGCGGCCGCCGACGACGAAAATCTGCTTGTCGTACTGTTTGAGCTTCTCGACGAGCGTGATGAAGTCGCTGTCGCCGCCGACGATCACGTAGGCGTTGATGTGGCTGTGCGTGAACGCCATCTCGAGCGCGTCGAGCGCCAGGTTGATGTCCGCGCCGTTCTTGTCGCCGCCCGGGGTGAGGTTTCGCTGGACCAGCTTCGTGGCGTGCTGCGTCAGCGAGCGGCTGTAGTCGCCTGCCCGCGTCCAGTCGCCATACGCGATCTTCGAAACGACGTCGCCGCGCTCCTTGAGCGCCTCGAGGACGATCGCCGATGTCGAACTGCACGCTCAGCGTGCTCTTGACCCCGATCTCGATGTTGTCGAAGTCGATGAATACCGCAATCTTCAGTCGTGTATCTGGCAAAACCCTACTGTCTTCCCTTCCGGCCTCCCGGCCATCCTCCTATTATGGCCCGAATCCGGAACCTACCGGGATCGAACGTCAAAAGCGTAGATCGCGTCCTGATCGCGCAGGAAGAGCTGGCCGCCGGAGACGACCGGGTGGCTCCACGTGGGGAGGTTGCCGGTTTTGAGCTGGAAACGTCCGTGCTCGCGGTAGCCGGCGGGGGAGGCTTCCGCGAGCCCGACGACCCCGCCTTCGCTGTAGAGATAGAGCCGATCGTCCGCGAAGACCAGCGAGCCCTTCCCCACGCTGCGGTTCTGCCACGCCACCTGGCCCGTGTCGAACTTCATCGCCGTCAGGATGGCGTTGTCGAACCCGTAGAGGTGCTCGCCGATGAGCACAGACGAGGCGTGGTGATTCATCATCTGCGCGGGTGAAGTAGACCTCGCGGACGCGAACCGACTCGCGCGAACCGTCGGGCGTCAGCTCGAGCAGGGCGCCGCCGGTGTCGTACGCCGACGAGACGAAGACGCGGTTGCCCTGGACGATCGGCGTCGCGATGTTGGCGACGTTGTTCGCCACCTGGCCGTAGCTCCACAACAGGCGGCCGGTGCTCACCTCGACACCCATCGCGCGGGTGGCGGTAAAAAAGATGGCCTCGGTGATATTTCCCATCTTGTGGACGACCGCGGATGAATAGCCGGGTTGATCGCCCTGGCTGCGCCAGATGACGGACCCATCCGTCTTCTTCAGCGCGACGACCGACGCGCCGCGCCCGCCCGCATTGATCAGGATGCGATCCTCCAGGACCAGCGGCGACTCGCTGAGGCCCCACGTGATGTTCCGTCCGCCGAACTGCTTCAGCACGTTGATCGTCCAGATGATCTTCCCGGTGCCGGCTTCGAGCACGCTGAGATCTCCGCTCGCGCCGTACGCATACACGCGGTCGCCTTCGATCGTCGGCGTGGCGCGCGGGCCATCACCGCGGTCGTTGCTGAACCGCCGGCCGTGCGCGCTCTCCCAGAGGCGTTTGCCCGACGCCTGGTCGAACGCGATCACGTACTCGGTGTCGCCGCGCGCGCCCATCGTGTAGAGCCGCCCGTTGGAGGTCGCAAACGACGAGTAGCCCTCGCCGGCGCCGGTCGCTCGCCACGCCAGGGGAGGGCCGCTTGCCGGCCAGTCTTTCAGGAGGCCGCGTTCGGCTGAGATGCCGTCGCGGTTGGGGCCTCGCCATTGCGGCCAGTCGTTCGGCGCGCGGTTCGACACGCGAGCCGGCAGGGAGAGCATCAGCGCGGCGGTGACCAGCACGCCTGCGACGGAGCGGAACGACTTCATAGCTGCAACTCCAAAGTCCTTTGGACGCCGGGCCGGGACGTCTGGTTCGGCGGGCCGGCCGGCCCCGAGCCGATCCTAGTCCTATCCAAGGGGCTTCGCCCCTCGGACTCCCCAACACGCTTCCGCCTTCGCCAAGGCTACGGCGAGACCTCGCCGAAGCTCGAAGAGCGGAGGCGGGCTCTCGCGCGCCGCTGCGCCGGCGCGCTTCCGCCTACGCTAAAGCTCCGGCGAGACCTCGCCGAAGCGCCTCCGGCGCGAAGGCGGGCCGTTCGCGTGGCTCGCTTCGCGGCGCTCGCTCGCGCCAGGACACTACAAGCTATCTCATAATCGCTTCTGGTGCTGTCCCTGCTGTCCGTGTTGTCCGCGTTGTCCGCGGAGCTTGCCCGGCAGTCGGCCCGATGCTAACCTGCGCCCCTACGAGCCCGCCTGAACGCCCGTCGTTCAGCGCCCGGCCTTTCCGGAGCGATCCATGAAGCGTGTTGCCGCACTCCTGTTGCTGATGACGGCCATTGCCGCGCTGCCGCGCGCACAGGCTCCGTCCGAAAAGCTCGACCTCGCGATGATCGCAAAGATCCGAGACGAGGGGATGAACCGATCCGAGGTCATGGACCACATCAGCTGGTTGAGCGACGTGTTCGGTCCACGCCTCACCGGCGGACCGGGCATCATGCAGGCCAGCGAGTGGGCGATCGAGACGTTCAAGAACTGGGAGCTCGTGAACCCGCATCGCGAGCCGTTCGAGTTCGGCAAGGGATGGGCGCTCGCACGCTTCAGCGCCCACATGATCGAGCCCCAGGTGCAGCCGCTCATCGGGTTCCCCGGATCGTGGAGCGCCGGAACCAACGGGACCGTCACCGCGGACGTCGTGCGCGTGCAGATTCAAAGCGAAGCCGACATCGAGAAGCTGCGCGGCCTGCTGGCCGGCAAGATCGTGCTGACCCAGCCCGCGCGCGACGTCAGGATGCTCGAGGGACCGATCATCCTGCGCATGACAGAGAAGGACTTCGAAGAAGCGAAGACGATCCCGCCGCCGCGCGGCCGAGGCGGCGCCGGACGAGGCGGGCGCGGCGAAGAGGAGGAGACGGGTGGAGCGCCGCGGCGGCGGCCGCGGCGCCGCCAATTCGCTTCAGCAGAAAATCCAGCAGTTCTTCAAGTCCGAGGGCGTCGTGGCGATCTTCACCCGCGGCAGCGACTCGGACATGTCCGCCGGAGGCAGCGATCTGTCCTGGCGCCAGCAGCGGCCCGATGGCGGCACGATCTTCCCGGGCGGCGGCGGCTCGCGCGGAGCGGATGCGGGCACCGGCGTCCCGACCGTCACGCTGGCCGTGGAGCACTACAACCGGATGATCCGGATCCTGGACAAGGGCCTCCCGGTCAAGGTCGAGCTGAATCTGCAGACGAAGTTCTTCGACGAGACCACGCCGAACGGCTTCAACGTGATCGCCGACTTTCCCGGAACCGATCCCGTGCTGAAGGACGAGATCGTCCTGCTCGGCGCGCACTTCGACTCGGTCGCGGCGTCGACCGGCGCGACGGACAACGCCACAGGCTGTGCCGCGGTGATGGAGGCCGTGCGGATCCTGAAGGAGGTCGGCGTGAAGCCGCGGCGGACCATCCGGATCGGTTTCTGGGGCGGTGAGGAGCAGGGGTTGATGGGCTCGCGCGCGTACGTCCGCGATCACTTCGGGGATGTGGCCACGATGACGTTGAAGCCGGAACACGAAAAGCTGTCGGTGTACTTCAACTCCGACAACGGGACGGGACGCGTGCGCGGGATGTGGACGCAGGGCAATGCCGGGGCAGAGGCGGTCTTCCGCCAGTGGATGGAGCCGCTGAAGGATCTCGGCGTGTTTGCGATCGGTCCGCGCTCCGTCGGGTCGACGGATCACGCGTCCTTCGACGCCATCGGCCTCCCCGCCTTCCAGTTCATGGTCGATCGGTTGGAATACAACTCGCGCACGCACCACTCCAACATGGACACGTTCGACCGCGTGCAGCGCGACGACATGGTGCAGCACGCCACGGTGATGGCGGTGTTCGCCTACAACGCCGCCATGCGCAACGAGAAGCTGCCGCGGAAACCGCTGCCGGCGCCGTCCGGTCGTGGAACCGGCCGCGGCGGAAAGTAGTTCTGGGTCAGCGGGCGGTCTCGACGACGATGACCGTCGCGATCGGATCGGGTGCCGTGCCCGGGACCGTGATCTGAAGGCCGTCCGCGACCGGGCTCACCGCAAGTGCGGTCTGTGGAGCCCCCAGCAGAAAAGCACGCGTGACGCGTTCGGTGAATCCAGGCACGCTCAGCGTGCCGGTCGCCGGCCAGTTGAAGACGTGCAAATACAGCCGGTGGCCCTTCGCGGTCGCGCGACCCCACGGTAACGGCGTCTTGAACGGACCGGCCGTCGTTCCGTAGATCGACTCGCCGTTGACCTTCATCCACTGTCCGATGCCGGCCAGACGCTCGACGCTCGGGTGCGGAATCAGGCCCTCAGCCGTCGGCCCGACGTTGAGCAGATAATTGCCGCCCTTCGATGCGGTGTCGATGACGTTGCGCACGAGGGTCTCCACCGACTTCCACTGGTCGTCGTACGACTTGAACCCCCACGTCGTGTTCATCGTCATGCAGCTCTCCCAGTCGACGCCCGGGATGCCGCTCGGAGGGATCTGCTGTTCGGGCGTGCCGAAGTCGCCCGCGTAGTCCTGATCGCCCTTGTTGAGGCCCTCCATGCCCTTCCTGCCCTTGCCGACGCGGTTGTTGATGAGGATGTTCGGCTTCAGGCCCCGGACGTACTGATACAGGTCCTTGCCGTCGGCTTCGGTCCACCAGTCAACCCATTCGCCGTCGAACCACAGGACGGCGGGGTCGTACTTCGTGATCAGCTCCCGCAGCTGGGCCTTCATGTACTTCACGTATTCCGGCTTCTGTCCCTCACGCATTTGCGTGACGCGGTTGCCGGCCGTCTCGTGCTTGCCCTCGGCTTTGACGTATTGCGAGGGATGATGCCAGTCCATGATCGAGTAGTAGAACGCGAACCTGATGCCCTGCTTCTCGCATTCATCCTTCAGCGCGCGCATCGGATCTTTCTTGTATGGCGTGGAGTCCACGATGTCGTAGTTGGAGACCGCGCTGTCGAACATCGAGAAGCCGTCGTGATGCTTGGAGGTGATGACGAGATACTTCATGCCCGCGTTCTTCGCGATCCGCACCCACTCGGCGGCGTCGAACTTCACGGGGTTGAACCTGGGTGCGAACTGCTCGTACTCGGCCCTCGGGATGTTCGCCCAGGACATGATCCACTCGCCGATCTCCTTGGATCGCTGTCCCTTGTACTCGCCGGCGGGTACGGCGTACAGCCCCCAGTGAATGAACATCCCGAAGCGCGCCTCGCGCCACCACTGCATGCGCTGATCGCGCGCGGGATCGCCGGCGCGAGCCTGCGGCGGTGGCTGGCTCGTCAGCGACACGGTGAGCGCCAGCAGTCCGCAGGCGACGAGCGTCAGCAGCGCGAGAGGGCGGGCGGGCACATGCGTCATGGCAGCGTCCTCCGGCGGGTATGGTAGTGGCGCCGATCCAAACCGACAATCGGGCGGCGCCCGTTTGCCGTTACCGCGGGCGGACGCCGCGCGACGGGTGTTTCGGGGTTTGTTGACAAATATATTTTTCCGATCAATAGTTTTTGTCTGTGAAAGAAATCGTCGACGTGGAACCGGTGTCCGACCGTCGGACCGCCGCGGCGCTGCTGGCGCATCCGCTCCGTGCCCGCCTGGTCGCGCTCGCCCGTGAACCGCAATCGGCCACGCAGATGGCCGGCCGGCTGGGCCTCTCGAGGCAGGGCGTCAATTATCACGTCCGACAACTCGCGCGGACGGGACTGCTGCGCCGCGCCGGTCAGGTCCGCAAGCGCAATCTGATCGAGCAGCGGTATCAGGCCACCGCGCGCGCGTACGTGCTGGCGCCGGAAATCCTCGGTCCGTTGGCGGCGGGCGGTCACACGGCAGAGGACGCGTTCAGCGCCGCGCGGCTCGTCGGGCTTGCGGCGGAGGCGCAGGCCGATGTCGCCCGCGCGATCCGCGAGTCCGCCACCCGTGGACAGCGGCTGTCGACGCTGTCCATTGCGGCGGACGTCCGCTTCGAGAGTCCGGCCGAGCGTCAGGCATTCACCGAGGCGTTGCAGGCGGCGATCACAGACGTCGTCGGACGCTACTCGTCACCCATGCTCACAACCAAAGGCGAACAGGCCAGCGGCCGCCACTTCCGCCTCGTCGTCGCGTGCTACCCGAGTCCAGTTCGGAGACCAGCATGAGAAAAAACCCTGAACATCGGGGGCGAACGATACGCACCTCCGTCAGCATCAAGGGCAGCCCCGCTGACGTCTGGGAGGCCTGGGCGGACCCCGAAAAGCTCGCGCAATGGTTTCCCGATCGCGCCGAAGGCGGTGTCGAGGAGGGCGCGACCCAGACGTGGTACTTCGATCGCTTCAAGTACGCGCTGCCGTACGAGGTCTACTCGATAGTGTCGGGGGAGCACCTCGTCTACAGCGGTGAGCCGCCAGGGCGTCCACGATTCTTCCTGCAGATCGAGATAGCGCGGGATGGCGGATCGACGATCGTCACGCTGGCGAACTCGGGCTTCCTGGACAAGGATGGCTGGGACGACGAGTACGAGGGGATCGCATCGGGGTGGCAGATGGTACTCGCGACGTTGAAGCTATATGTCGAGCGTTTCTACGGCCGTGCTCGCAGCCAGTTCTTCGCGATGCAGCCTGCAGCGTTCGGCTATCACGACCTCCTGCCGTACTACCGTCAGGCTGACCTGCTCAGAACCTGGCTGACGACCGACGGCAGCGTCGGTGAGCCGGGCAGCCGCTACAACCTCGTGCTGCCGGACGGCATTCGCGCGAGCGGTGAAGTGCTTGCCGTTACGGGATGGGAAGTGCTCCTCTCGTGGAACGAGATCGATGGAGCGCTGGCGCTCAAGGGATTCAGCCTCGGACCGGACACGCGGGCGATCTGCGTGCATGGCATGGGCTGGGGTCTGCCGCAGCAGAAGGCAGCCGAATTCGAGATGCGTTTTCAGGCCGCCCTCGAACGCCTGGCGCGCGTGCTGAAACCGGCAGGTAGTGTCCGGCTTTAGCCGGACTTCAGCTGGTCCGCCTGAAGGCGGACACTACGGACAGCACCGAAGGCTCGAACTTACTCGGCGCGCAACGCGACGACCGGATCGACCCGCGTCGCGCGGAGCGCGGGCAGGTAGCTGGCAAGCGCACCTGCGACCAGCAGGATCAATGAAGCCAGCACGATGACCGATGCGTCTCTCGGTTCAACTCCATAGAGCAGCCGCGCGAGCGATCCGGCAATCAGAAGCGACACGGCGAGACCGAGCGCGACCCCAATCGCCACGAGCCGCGTGCCCTCTCCCACCACCAGCCTCAGCACCGTGCGTCGCGGCGCTCCCATCGCAATGCGAACGCCAATTTCCCTCGTGCGCTGCGAGACCGAATACGCCATCACGCCGTAGAGCCCGATCGCCGCCAGGGCGAGCGCAAGCGCTCCAAAAGTGCCGATCAATACCGCGTTCAGCCGGCGGTCGCTCACCGACCTGGCGATGACCGTCTCCATGTCCCGCACCTGCGCGGCCGGCACTTCCGGATCGACGGCGCGCAGCGCGCCGCGAACGCCGCTGATGAGCGTCGATGGATCGCGCTCGGTCTTGACCGCCAGACTCATCGAGCGCGCCTGCGCGCCCGGAGAGAAGTGCACGAACTGCTCATACGGGAAGAAGATCTCCGTGCGAGGCGGCGTATCGAGACCGCGCTGGCGGACGTCGCCGACGATCCCCGCGATCGTACGCCACGGCTGCTCGTCGCCTCTCCCCTGCTCATGCGGATCCGCTGGCCGATCGGATCGGCGCCGGGAAACAACGCTCGAGCGGTCGCCTCGTTGACGAAAACGACGGGCAGCGCCGCGCTGGTGTCCGACGCCGACGGCAGCCGTCCACGGCGGAGCGGGATGCCGAGCGCTTCGAAGTACCCGGGCGTGACGACGTACCAATCCGCCGCGCCGGGATATCGCGTGCCGATGCGCGGCCGGCCCTCGATGTCGAAACTCCAGTCGCCGGACCCGACCGCGAGCGGAAGCCCGGTCGACGCACCTGCCGTCTGTACGCCTGGCAGGGCCCTGACGCGCGACAGCAGCTGCCCGAAAGCCGTCGACACTTCGGCGCGGCCTGGATATCTCGACGCCGGCAGCGAGACGCGCAACGTCAGCACGCGCGCCGGTTCCACGCCCGATGGCACGTGGGTGAGCCGCACGAGGCTCTTGATCAAGAGCCCTGACGCCACCAGCAATATCGACGCGGACACGACTTGACAGATCACGAGCGCCTGGCGGAGTCGACCGCGGCCCGTGTTCCCGCGCGTGCCCTCGGTGAGCGCCTCCTGCGACCTCGCGCGCGACACCTGGATAGCTGGCACCATCCCGAACATCACCCCCGTGAGGACGGCCAGGCCGGCCGCAAAGAGCAGAACGGGCATGCTCAGTCGCACGTCGCCGAGACGCGGAAGCGAGGCACTGCCGATCAGGAGGATGGCTTCCTGGCACAGTCGAGCGACCGCCAGCCCGGCAAGCGCTCCCGCCAGCGACAGCACGCAGGCTTCCGTCAACAGCTGACGGGCGATCCTGAACCGATCCGCGCCGAGCGCGGTGCGCACGGACAGCTCCCGGCGGCGCGACTCCCCCCGGGCCAGCAGGAGGTTGGCGACGTTGGCGCACGTCAACAGCAGCACGAGACCGACGGCTGCGGACAACACGAGCAGCACGGGCTGCGAGTCGCCCAGCCGATCGTCGCGCAACGATCGCACGACAATGCCGAAGTTGCCCTGATCGTGCTCGTCGGGATACTCGCGCATGAGCGGGGCGAGAATCGCCTCCAGCTCCGCGGACCCGTCGCTGATGTCCTTGCCCGGCGCGAGCCTGGCGACTGCCTGCAGATAGTGGCCTCCCCGGCGATTTCTGGGCGCGGCGCGATCCATCGGGAGCGGCAGGACGACGTCAATCGGCGTGGCGGCGCCCAGCTCGATCGGCAGCACCACACCCTCTGGCATGACCCCGACGACGGCCGTCGGTAACCCGTCGATGGTGATCGATCGGCCGACGATATCCGGGTCGGCTGCCAGTCGTTCGCGCCAGAAACGATTCGACAGGATCGCAACCTCCGGCGCGCCGGTGTTCGCATCCTCCGTCCGGAATGCCCGCCCGAGTGCCGGAGGCGTGCCAAGGACGTCGAGCGCGTTCACGGTGATCGTCGCCGCCGTCACGCGTTCCGGATAATCCCTCGTTCCGCCTACGTTGACCGCCCGGCTCGCGAACGCTGCCATCGTCATCGTCCGCGCGCGTTCGGAGTAGTCGAGGAACTCCGGATCCGACAACGCCGCCACGGGGCTGCCGTCCCAGCGATTCCAGACGGCCACGAGCCGATCGGCGTCCGCGTATGGCAGCGGGCGGAGGAGCACGGCATGGACGACGCTGAAGACGGCGGTGTTCGCGCCGATGCCGAGAGCGAGCGTGAGGATGGCGACCGTCACGAAGCCCGGATTGCGCCGCATGCGTGCGGAAGGCGTAGCGGACGTCCTGGCCCAGCTGCGCAACGTGCTCGCGGGGGCCGATCGCGAGCAGCGCAGCCACGTTGTCCCACCACACACGCGCGCGGCCGCGACGCCCGGCCGTCCGCGCTTCACGATGCTGCTCGTGGAAGACGCGCGCCATCTCGTCGCCATAGTCGGATCGGAAGTCCGCAGGGAGCAATCGGAGCAGACGGCGGAACCAGCGGTCGCCTGTCATGCCAGCCTCGTTTTCGGGATGAGTCGTTTCGCGCGCGCCATCCCCAGCGCGGTCTCCATACGCGACCGCCTCGGCGCGTGCGACGTCGCGACCGAAGGGAGTGAGCCGATGGTCCCGACGCCGTTCGTCATCGAGCGCCGGGTCGGGTCGCGCGGAGCTCTCGACGATGACGCCTTCCTGGACGAAGCGCCGGATGATGGCGTACAGCGTGCCCGCGCTGAGCGCGATCTCGCCGCCCGTCCGCCGGTTCACTTCCTTGATGATGGCGTAACCGTGTTTCTCCCCATCGGCCAGGGCGATCAGGACCTGGAACATGCCGGGGGTCAGGGGCAGCAGCGCTTCGGGATCGGGGCGTTTCATACTTGTATCGTTAGACTATAGCGTTAGACGGTAGAGAAGGCACACGGGTTTATTGGGTGCTGAAGGTGCTCGGGTGGTGGGGGTGCTGGAACGCGGCGACTATCGAGCCGCCGGCTTCCATATTGCGTAGAGTTTGGCCAGTGCGTCAGCCGCGGCCTGCGTGAGCGGCGCGTTCGGACCCAGCGATTTCTCGCGGATCGCCCTGGCGCGCTGGAGGTGGGTCTCGGCCTCCGCGTACTGTTTTCTCAAGACGAGCAGGCTGCCCAGCGAGAGATGCGAGGTCGCGGTCTGCACGTTGTCCGGGCCGAGCTTCTTCACGCTGAGCGCGAGTGACTCGCGATAGAGCGCTTCTGCTACCAGCAGGTTGCCCTGACGCTCGCGGAGGAAGCCCATCGTGCGCAGCACGGTCGCCATCTCGGGATGGTCGGCGCCGAGCGCGCTGCGCAGCCGGTCCACGGCCTGCGTCAGGCACTGCTCCGCTTTCGCATAGTCGCCGACTCTCGTGTAGAGCGCGCCCATGTTGTGGAGCGTGCGCGCCACGGGCATGCTGTCCTCGCCCAGCGCCTTCTTCCTGATCGCCAGCACTTCTTCGAGCCGTGCCAGGGCCTCCGAATAGCGCTTGAGGCGGAACAGCACGTTGGCGACGTTCTCGTTCGCGACCGCCAGTTCAGGGTGGTTCTCGCCGAGGGTCTCGCGCATGACAGAGACGACCTCTACGAGGGTCGGCAGAGCCTTCTCGAACTCGCCACGGGACATCTGGATCGCGGCGGCATCGTTGAGCGCGGTGGTCATCTCCGGCGTTCGCGGTCCGACGATCTTCCTCGTCACGGCAATCGATTGCTGGATCAGCGTGTCGGCCAGCGTCAGATCGCCCTTCAGGTGCTCGGCGTTAGACAGCTGCCGTAGACTCCGGGCCACCTCGCGGCTTTCGGGTCCATGGATTGTCCGGCGAGCCTCGAGAGCTTCAGTTGCCGCCGCGCGCGCCTCGTCAACCTTGTTCTGCCTGATCAGGTTCTCGGCCAGCAGGAACTGCAGGTAGGCCGTGACGTCCGGCTGAACTCCGCTCGCGCGCCCGGTTTCGACGGCCTCTCGCGCGAGACGCTCCGCGTCGGTGAGCTTGCCTCGTAGCGTCAGGGTGTTACTCAGCTCACCGAGGTCCAGCGCGAGATCCTGACGTCGTCCTTGCGACCGGCTCGCGTCGGCGGCGGCTCTCAGCAGACGCTCGGCGCGATCGTATTCTCCGAGCGCAACGTAGGCGCTTCCGAGCGTGCGCCGCACGGTGCCGGCGACCTCCGGCTGCATGTTCAGCGTGCTGTCGAGCCGGCGTTCGGCCGCGGCCAGCGCATCGACCACCGTGACGGATCGATTGCCGGTCCCGAAGCGGATTCGCCGAGCTCAGCATCTCCTGCAGGAACTCGTTGATCGCCTGCGACTTCGCCGCCTCCATCGTCGCGCGATCGCGCTCGCGGGCGATGCGGGCGGCCTGAATCAAGACCACGATCACGCCGGCGATCGATGAGGACGACGATCGCCGCCGCGGCGCCGACGCCAAGACGATGACGGGCGACGAACTTGCGCAGCCGATAGCGGCGCGACGGCGGCCGCGCCGTCACCGGCTCGTTGTTGAGATACCGCTGCAGATCGCCGGCGAGCGTGTTGGCGGTGTCGTAGCGGCGGGTGCGATCCTTCTCGATCGCCTTCAGCGCAATCCAGTCGAGCTCGCGCTCGAGCGCTCGCCGCAGCGACGTCGAGTCGGTTCGACGCGCCGTCGGCGATCTGCGCTGCTGCCGCTCGTCGCCGCTGACTCCGTCAGCCGCGCGCTCGGCTTCGCTGCGGCTCGTCGTCGCCGCAGCGCCGCGACCAGGCTGTGGCCGGTCTCGAGCTCGCGCGGCTCGAACGGCCGCACGCCGGCGAGCAGCTCGTAGAGCAGGACGCCGAGGCTGTAGATGTCGGCGCGCGTGTCGACGTCCTGGCCGGTGAGTCCGAGCTGTTCCGGGCTCATGTAGGCGGGCGTGCCGACGAACTGGCCGACGCCGGTCGCGAACGTCTGATCGGTGAGCGGCCGCTCGATCGCCTTGGCGATGCCGAAGTCGATGATCTTCGCCGCCGGCCGTGCCGTCCTGCAGCGTCACCAGCACGTTCGACGGCTTGAGATCGCGATGGATGATGCCCTTCTGGTGCGCGTGCTGCACGGCGCGGCAGACGTCGATGACCAGCGCGACGCGCTCGCGAATCGCGCAGGCCGGTGCGATCGGCGAACTGCGTGATCGGCTCGCCCTGGACGAACTCCATCGCGAAGAACGGCCGGCCGGTGTCGGTGGCGCCGCCGTCGAAGACGCGGGCGATGCCGGGATGGTCCATCACCGCCAGCGCCTGGCGCTCGGCCTCGAAGCGCGCGACGACCTCGCGCGTGTCCATGCCGAGCTTGATGACCTTGAGCGCGACGCGGCGCTCGACCGGCGTCTTCTGCTCGGCGAGGTAGACGGTGCCCATCCCGCCTTCGCCGAGCGTGCGGATCAGCGTGTAGGCGCCGATCTGCTCGAAGCCTGCGCTTGCAGGAACGTCGCCCCCAACGGTCAGGTCCGACCCTTCGGTCGGCAACTCATCGCTCATCGCAGCCCCTTAAGGAAGGTTCAGGGCCAAGCTCATCCTTTGTAGATGTGGGGCATTTTCGTCGATTCCGCCCGGTCGGTCGATGTTTTCGTAGTGGAGGGTTTCACGCGGATCGCAGGTGGTGCGATCGCCGAGCGGAACCTCTGTGTTACTGTCATCCGGACAGCCGCGTGGCGCGGCCTGTTCCGATGACCCGGCGAGAGGACCGGGATGCGCATGCCAGGATCCATCCGGATCGTCGTGTCGGGCGCCGCCGAACTCCGTGTTCGTGAAGCGCGCTCGTTCGTCGAATCCCACTTCACCCAGCGCGACGCCACCGAAGCCACCGGCATTGCCATCGTTGGCGGCTCGCGCGGCGCGGCTGACGATCTGGCGCGAGCCGTCGCCAGCTCCGCCCCGGCAACGGTCGGACTCCATCGCCTCAGCTTCACGCAGCTCGCCGCCCGGCTCGCCACGCCGGTGCTGGCGGCGGACGGACGGGCGCCAGTCAGTTATCTCGGATCGGAGGCCGTCGCGGCGCGCGCGACTTTCGAGCGGGCGCAGGCGAGATGCCCGTACTTCAGGTCCGGTCGCACGGACACCCGGCTTTCCCCGGGCGCTCGCGCGCACGTTTCAGGAGCTGCGGCTCGCGCGGGTGAACCCGGTTCGCTGGAGCATCTCCCGCTCGGCGGACGCGACCTCTCGTCGCTCCTCGCGCGATTCGACGAACAGTTCGCGGCAGCGTCCGCGACGGATCGTGCGACGCTGTTCGAAGCCGCGACGCACGGGATCCAGTCGGCGCGTGAGCCGGCCGCGTTCGACGCTGTCGTGCTGCTCGACGTCCCGTGCGACTCGTCGGTCGAGTTCGACTTTCTCCGCGCGTTGATCTCCGCGCGCGCGACACGCGCTGATCACCGTGCCGCTCGACGATCAGCCGCGCTCGACGCCGTGGCGCGCTCGATGTCGCCCCCGAACGGCTGGAGCAGCAGGCAGCCTCCGATCTCGTCTCGCTGAGGCGCTACCTGTTCGAAAGCGAGCGTCCCCCCACGCGAGAGCCGCAGGGAGACGTTCGGTTATTTTCAGCGCCGGGCGAGGGGCGCGAGGCGATCGAGATCGCTCGACGCATTCTCGAGGAGGCGAGTCGCGGCGTGCCGTTCGACGAGATGGCGGTGCTGCTGCGATCGCCGCAGACGTACCTCGGGCTGCTCGAGCACGCCTGCCGCCGTGGCGGCATTCCGGTCTGGTTCGACCGCGGACGCGCGGCCTCACCCGGCGGGGCGCGCGTTCCTGGCCCTGCTCGGCTGCGCGGTCGAGAGGCTCTCGGCGCGACGGTTCGCGGAGTACCTCTCGCTCGCCCAGGTCCCGCAGCTTGCGAGCCGATTCCGTCCGCCGACTTCGTGCCGCCAGGCGACGACACGTTCGGCCGGTTCGGAGCGCAGAACCGCCACCGACAACGCCGTTGTAACCCGCGGAACGGATGAGACGGCGGCCGCCGCGGATCCAGACGGAGAGGAGGCGCGATCGTCGCCGGCTCGCTGCGGGCACCATGGAAGTGGGAGACGCTGATCGTCGAGTCGGCTGTCATCGGCGGCGACCCGGCGCGGTGGCATCGACGCCTCGACGGGCTGGCGCGCGAGCTCCGGCTTCGGATTCGTGAGGAAGCGCGCGACGATCCGGAGTCACCCATCGTCTCCAGGCTCACGCGGGATCTCCGAAATCTCGAACACCTGCGCCGCTTCGCGCTTCCGATCATCGACACGCTCGCCTCGTGGCCGATGACCGGCGACCTGGGGAGAGTGGCTCGACCGGTTCGAGGAGCTCGCGCCGCGCGTGCTGCGCTATCCGTCCGAGGTCCTGCGGATGCTCGGCGAGCTTCGGCCCATGAGCGAGATCGGGCCCATCGCGCTGCACGAAGCGCGCGACGTGCTCGCCGATCGTCTGCTGACGCTGCAATCCGATCCGCCGCGCGCGCCAGGTACGGTGCAGTCTTCGTCGGCAGTCCTCACCAGGCTCGCGGACGGACGTTCCGGGTCGTGTTCGTGCCTGGCCTGGCGGAGCGCATGTTTCCGCAGAAGCCGCGCGAAGACCCGATGCTCCTGGACGAGGAGATGCGCGTGCCGCTCGACGCCGGGCTCCTGCTGCAGAAGGATCGGGCGGGGACGGAGCGGCTGCTGCTGCGGCTCGCGGTCGGCGCGGCGACGGAGCGGCTCTGGCTCTCGTATCCACGGATGGAGGCGTCCGAGTCCCGGCCGAGGGTGCTGTCGTTCTACGCGCTCGACGTCCTGCGCGCGGTGACCGGTCGCATCCCCGATCACGAAACGCTCGCCACAGCAGCCGCTCAGGAGGGCGGCGCCAGCCTGGCGTGGCCGGCCCCACGCGATCCCGCGCACGGCCATCGACGACCTCGAGCACGACCTGTCAGTGCTGAAGGACCTCGTCGGGGTCGAGCCGCGCGCGAAGGTTCGCGGCCACGCCAACTACATGCTGCGGCTCAACGACTGCCTGAAGCGGTCCGTGTCCGCGCGCTGGTCGCGCGCGCGGTCGTTGTGGTCACCGGCCGACGGCCTCGTCAGGATCACGAGCGCCACGCGCGCCGCGCTCGAGGCCCAGCGCCTGGGAAACCGACCGTATTCTCTGTCGGCGCTCCAGCGTTTCACGACGTGCCCCTACCAGTTCCTGCTGTCCGCCGTTCACCGACTCGAACCCAACGAGGAACCTGAACCACTGCAGCGGCTCGATCCGCTCACACGCGGCGCGCTCTTTCACGAAGCCCAGGCCCGGTTCTTTCGAACGCTGCGCGGCGCCGGCGCGCTGCCGGTCACCGAATTCAACCTGGACGAGGCGCTCGTCGTGCTGGATACGACGATCGAGGCGGTGTCCGCGAAATACTACGAGCAGCTCGCACCAGCCATCGATCGCGTCTGGCGTGACGAGATCGCGGACATCGCCAAGGATCTCCGCGTGTGGGCCCGCAAGCTGCCCGAGTATCAGGACTGGGTGCCGGCGTACTTCGAGTTCAGCTTCGGACTGCCAAAAGACGAGGACCACGATCCGGGCAGCGTCGCCGACCCGGTGCTGGTCGACGGACGCTTCCGGCTCCGAGGGTCCGTCGATCTCATCGAGCGCTCGCGGGCGGGACAACTGCGCGTCACCGATCACAAGACGGGCAAGAACCGGACGACCGACCGGACGATCATCGGCGGCGGTGCCATCCTGCAGCCGGTGCTCTACAGCCTGGCAATCGAGCAGGCGCTCGGGACGCGTGTCGAGTTCGGACGCCTGTTCTACTGCACCGCAACCGGCGGCTTCACGGATCATCCCATCGCCATCAACGATACGAACCGGCGCATCGGACTCGAGGCGCTCGAAATCGTCGACCGCGCGATCGAGCTGGGGTTCCTGCCGGCGGCGCCGGCCCCGAACGCGTGCGCGTGGTGCGACTTCCGCAGCGTCTGCGGACCCTACGAGGAGCAGCGCATCAAACACAAGTCACAGGACCGCCTCGGCGACCTCGAAGCGCTTCGGAGCCGGCCATGAAAACCAGGCTCATCGATCAGGACCAGCGGGACATCATCGCCAACGATCTCGATTCCACAGTGATCGTCGAGGCCGCGGCGGGCACGGGCAAGACAACCGAGCTCGTCCGCCGAATCCTCGGCATCCTTGCGGCCGGCCGGACGCCGATTCAGAACATCGTCGCCGTCACATTCACCGAAAAGGCGGCCGGCGAGCTGAAGCTGAGGCTTCGTGAGGCACTCGAACGCGAACGCGCTCGCTCGGAAGGCGAGTCGCGCGACCTGCTGGATCGCGCGCTGATGAACCTCGAGGAAGCGCACGTCAGCACGATTCATGGTTTCTGCGCGGACCTCCTGCGGGAGCGGCCCGTGGAAGCCGGCGTCGATCCTCTGTTCACCGTGCTGACCGAGGCGCAGTCGCAACGCATGTTCGCGGACGCCTTCGGCGGCTGGCTGCAGAACGAGCTCGCGAATCCGCCGGAGGGCCTGCGGCGAGCGCTCCGTCGATCGACGGCGCCCGGCTTCATGCGCGGTCCGGGACCGTCCGCCGAAGACGGACCGGTCGATCGCCTCCGTCAGGCGGCCTGGGACCTCGCTGAATGGCGCGACTTTCCTGGCCGCTGGACGCGGCCGCCATTCGACCGCCAGGCGCGGATCGATGCGCTGGTCGACGAGGTTCACGCATTCGCCGATCTGACCGGTTCGCCGTCGTACGCGCGGGACTATTTGTTCCTGGACACGGCGCCCGCGCGGCACCTGAGCCAGGAGATCCGCCTCCAGCAGTCCATCGGCACGACCGACTACGACGGCTGGGAGGCGCGCGTCGTGTCGCTCTCGCGCCAGCGCAACTTCGCGAATGCGCGGCACGGACGAGGGCCGGGCTATCGACAGGGTGTCACGCGGGCCGCGGTTCTCGGCGCGCTCGATCAGCTTCGCGCGCATCTCGATCAATTCCGGATGGACGCCGACGCCGATCTCGCCGCGCTTCTCCAGGTCGAGCTCGGCGGCGCCGTTGCCAGCTACGAAGAGGTGAAGCGTCGCGGAGGGGCGCTCGACTTTCTCGACCTGCTCCTCAAGGCACGCGATCTCATCAAAACGAGCGCGGGCGTGCGAAACGGTTTCCAGAAGCGTTTCACTCACATCTTCGTCGACGAGTTCCAGGACACCGACCCGCTTCAGGCCGAGATCCTGCTGCTGCTCACCGCCACGAACACCAGCGTCTCGGACTGGCATCAGGCCGTTCCCGCGCCGGGCCGTCTCTTCATCGTCGGCGACCCGAAACAGTCGATCTACCGCTTCAGGCGCGCCGACGTCGGCGTCTACCGTGACGTCTGCGACAGGCTCCAGAAGGCAGGCGCGCGGTTCGTCAGGCTCACCGCGAGCTTCCGGAGCGTCCCCGAGATCCAGGCGTGCGTCAACGCGGGGTTCACGCCGGTGATGACGGGCGACGCGGCAACCCTCCAGGCCGACTACGTTCCGCTGTCGCCGTTCAGGCCGGCCCTTGGCAATCAGCCGGCCGTCGTTGCGCTGCCGGTCCCGGAGCCGTATGGAACGCGCCAGCTGTCGATGATCGCGATCGAGCGTTCGCTTCCGGACGCAGTCGGCGCCCTGGTCGACTGGATCGTCAACCGCAGCAACTGGAAGGTCACCGAACGTCGCGGATCAGAGCCCGAGCCTGTCCAGGCGCGGCACATCTGCATCCTGTTTCGACGGTTTCTGAGCTTCGGGCGCGACGTGACCGAGCCCTACGTGCGCGCGATCGAGGCGCGCGGCATTCCTCACGTGCTCGTTGGCGGCAAGACGTTCCACGATCGCGAGGAGGTCGAGACCCTCCGCGCGGCGCTGGCCGCCATCGAGTGGCCCGACGATGAGCTGTCGGTGTTTGCGACGCTGCGCGGAGCGCTCTTCGCGATCGGCGACGAGGATCTGCTCGAGTGGCGGCACGCATCTCGGACTGCGATTCCACCCGTTCCGCGGCCCCCGCGCGGCCGAATCGGAGGGCACGACGCCGCATCCCGTCGCATCTGCGACCAATCGTCGACGCGCTCAGTCTTCTCCGCGACCTGCACCGCCGGCGGAACTACGTCCCGATCGCCGACACGATTCAGCGGCTGCTCGATGCCACGCGCGCGCATGTCGGGTTCGTGCTGCGCAGCGGGGGCGAGCAGGCGCTCGCCAACGTGCTGCACGTGGCGGAGCTCGCGCGGCAGTACGAGATGGATGGCGGCATCTCGTTCCGCGGGTTCGTCGACGAGCTGCGCGACGCGGCGGAAGGCGCGCAAGCGGCCGAAGCGCCGATTCTCGAGGAGGCCAGCGACGGCGTTCGCCTGATGACGGTGCACAAGGCGAAAGGCCTCGAGTTCCCGATCGTCATCCTCGCCGATCTGACGTGCCGGCTGTCACGCGTCGACGCCGGCCGCTGGCTCGATCGCCGACAACGGGCTGTGCGCGCTCAAGCTCGCAGGGTTGTCGCCGCTCGATCTACTCCTGCACGGCGCGGAGGAGCTCGGACGCGAGCAGGCCGAAGCCGCGCGGCTCGCGTACGTGGCTGCCACCCGCGCTCGCGACGTGCTCGTCGTGCCCGGCGATCGGCGACGGTCCGTACGAAGGCGGCTGGCTCGATCCGCTGATGCCGGCCGTGTACCCGCCAGAAACCGTTCGACGGACGGCCGCGCGCGCGCCAGCCTGCCCGGACTTCCCGTCGAAGGACTCGGTGCTGACGCGACCCGACGGCGATCCGGCCAAGCCGACGACGGTTACGCCGGGGCTCCACCTGTTTGGGTCGAGCTCCGTGCGCCCGGCACGCACCGCCGAACGCCCGGCGCCGAGCGCCGACCAGTATTCCGTCGTCTGGTGGGATCCGCATGCGCTGGCGCTCGGCGTGGAGCCGTCGTTCGGCCTGCGGCGCGACGACCTGATCGTCAAGGACGGCGATCTCTTCGCGGTCGACGACAAGCTCGCGGCGTACGAGCGGTGGAAGTCCGATCGTCGGGCGGCGATCGATGCCGGCGTCCGTCCGTCGCTCCTCGTGGAAACCGCGACGGCCTGGGCGCGAACGCCCCGCTTCGACGAGGACGCCTTCGAGATCGACGTGGTGTCGGCGGCCGAGACTGGAGAGCGTCCATATGGGCCGCGATTCGGCACGCTGGTGCACGCCGCCCTCGCCACGGCGCCGCTCGACGCCGACCCCGTCACCGTGGCCCGCATCGTCGAGACGCAGTCGCGCATCCTCGGGGCAACAGCCGAGGAGCAGCGCGCCGCTGCGCATGCCGTCGCGGCCGTGCTGGGGCACCCTCTTCTGGATCGCGCGCGGCAAGCCATGGCGGCCGGCCGCTGCTACCGCGAGGCGCCCGTTACGTGGAAGTCTCCGGACGGCGTGCTGATCGAAGGCACGATCGATCTTGCGTTCGAGGAGTCGGACGGCATGACCGTGCTGGACTTCAAGACCGACCGTGAGGTGGCGACGGACCTCGAGCAATACACGCGGCAGCTGGCTGTTTATTGCCGCGCCCTCTCCGCTGCCAGAGGGAAGACTGTCAAAGCGGGTCCTGCTGGGCGTCTGAAGCGCGCAGGTGGCACCGGGAGATTCACTCGTAGTGCAGCGCTTTAACCGGGTCGAGACTGGCTGCCCGGGCGGCGGGATACAGACCGAAGATCAGTCCGATCGCTACCGACACGACGAACGCGAGCACGATTGAGGTGGTCGTGACGATCGTCGACCAGCCCGCCAGGTAGCCAATGAGCTGCGACAGGCCCACCCCGACGATCACGCCCATGATGCCGCCCGCGAGGGAAATGATCGTCGTCTCGATCAGGAACTGACGGATCACGTCGCGCTTCTTGGCGCCGATCGCGCGACGGACGCCGATCTCGCGCGTGCGCTCCATGACGCTCGCCAGCATGATGTTCATGATCCCGATGCCGCCGACCAGCAGCGAGATCGAGGCGATGGCGACCATGACCATCTCGAAGATCCGCTGCGTGCGCCGCTGCTGGGCCAGCAGCTCCGCGGGCGACACGATCGAGAAGTCTCCCGCCTCTCCATGCGACGCGTTCAGCAGCCCGCGGAGGAGGGCCGCGCCGGCCGGAATGCTCGCGCTCGACTCCAGCTGCAGATAGATGCCGTCGATCTCGTCCCGATACTGCGTCTGGTTGTCCTCGAGCCTGAAGATCGCGGCCGCCAGCGGCACGTAGATCAAGTTGTTGCGGTCCTGCGCCGGCACCCCGGCGACGTCGGCCTGCACGGTCAGCTGCGGACCCGCGACGCCGATGATCTGGAACCACTGATCGTTGATCTTCGCGTACTTGCCGACGGGATCGTCGGCGCCGAAGAGCGCCGCCGAGGCCGCCTCGCCGAGGATCGCAACCGGCGCTCCCGCCGCCGCTTCCTTGTCGTCGAAGAAACGGCCCAGGACGACCCGCAGGTTGGCGATCTGGATGTAGCCGGTGTCGACGCCGTAGACGACCGGCACCTCGCCCTGCGGCCGCGGCATCAGCTTCGCCGGCGTAAATCGCTTGCGCGCGGTGTGGGCGGTGATCCCCTCGAGGTTCGCCTGGATGACGCGGTAGTCCTGCAGCGTCAGACCCGGCGAGATCTTGCGCACCTTCTGCAGGCTCTCCCAGCTGTTCGACTCGCGCGCCTCGACGATGAGGTTGCGGACGCCGAGCTGCTCGATGAACGCCATGACCTCCTGTTGGGCGCCCGCGCCGATCGACAGCATGGCCACGACGGCGGCCACGCCGAAGATCATCCCCATCATGGTGAGGAGCGACCGGAGCTTGTGCGCGCGGAGGTTGTCGAGCCCGAGCTGCAGCTCGGGCAGGAAGTCGACGGTGGTGCCGGCGATGCGGCCGCCGATGACGCTCATCGCGGCCCGGCGGCGGCAGGCACTGCGGGCGCCGAGCTCGTGCCGGCGGCGGTGGCGGCCACGGTTGGATCGATGAGGGCGATCTCCGTGCCTTCAGCGAGGCCTTCGAGCGCCGCGCGGCTTTCCGTGCGATGAACGACCTTGACCTCGCGCTGCTCGAAGCGATCGCCGACCTTGACGAAGACGTGCGTCTTCCCGTTTTTCAGGAAGACCCCCTGGCGCGGCACCGTCAGCGCGTCGGGAATTTCCTTGCCCTCGAGCCGCACCCGCGCGGACGCTCCGCCGCGCATCCGTGGATCGAGCTTGTCGAACTGAAACGACACGTCGAACTGCCGCGCGGAGCTGGCCGCCGCTTCGAGCCAATCGGCCCGGCGTGCCTGAGCGGAGAGCGTGCCCAGCTTTGCCTTGAACGTCTCGCCGGGAATCGTATCGATGTCGACGCGGGCCTCCTGGCCTTCCGTGATGTTCCCGCGATCGTTCTCGCTGATCTTCCCGCGCAGCTCCATGCGGCCGTTCTCGATCACGTCGACAATCGGGCGGCCGGGCCACACGCTGTCACCGGACCGGTACTCGGGCATGGGCATGCCCCACACCATCATCCCGCCCATGGCGTCGCCGTTTTCCTTGACCAGCACGACGCCATCCATCGGCGCCTTCAGCACGAGGCTCGCGATGGTCTGCTCGGCGCGCTGCATCGAGAGCATCGCCTTGTTGCGCTTCTCCTGGACGACGGCCATCGACGCCTGGTTGGTGGCGGCGCGGGACTTCACGTCCTCCTCGAGCTGCGCGAGCCGGCGCTTGGCCTCTTCGAGCGACAGCAGGTTCTTCTGGGCGTCAATCGCGCCGATGAACTCGTTGCCGGAGGCGTCGAGCTCGGCGCGGCGGACGTCGAACCGCGCGGTGAGGAGCGACACCTCATCCCGGGCGGCCTGCGCGACGGCATCCGCCTTCATCTTGACCATTTCCTGTTCCGCTTCGCTCACCTCGGTCTTCGCCTGGTTGAGCGCGAACTGCTGGTCGGCCGGATCGAACTCGACCACGACGTCGTTCGTCTTCACCGCGGTCCCGGTCGTCAGCATGTTGACGACGCGCAGCATGCCGCCGACCGGCGGCGCGGTGAGCGTCATCGACCGTCCGGCGCGCAGATCGCCCGTCGCATAGACGGTGAGCTTCAACGGTCCGCGTGTGACTCGCGAGGTGGGTATTGCCGAGCGGCGCTCGGGCAGACGCGGCACCGCGATCGCGATCGCAGCCCCGACCGCGATCAGGAGGACGATCGCGACCAGGAACCGCACGAGCCGCCGTTTCATTCGGACCTCCGAATCAGGTCAGGACCCGGCCGTCGCGTGGCGATCCGATCGCCAGGCGTCACGCCGGTGCCGATGATCGTCTGCTCGCGCCCGCGCCGCTTCACCTCGACGCGCTGCTCCTGAAACACCGAACCGTCCAGCCGGTAGACGACCGGGAAGCCGTCGCGCTGAAACACGGTCTCGGTCGGGACGATGATGACATCGGGCACCCGATCGACGGCGATACGCGCGACGGCGCCCATGCCGGGACGAATCTTCGGATCGACGTCGATCAGCAGGAGACCGAGGTCGAAGAGGCGCACGGGCGGCCACGTGGAGTAGTCGGCGCGCGCCAGAACGGAAATTCGTTCGATCTTGGCCTTGAACTCGCGGCCGGGTATGGCCTCGATGCGAATCATGGCCTCCTGGCCGACGTCGAGCCGGCCGCGATCGGCTTCGTCGAGCCTCGCCTCGAGATGAACGGTCGTCAGGTCGGGCAGCTCGACGATGCTGGCGCCGGCCCACGCGCGATCGCCTTCGCGGAACTCGACACCGCCGCCGAACGGTCCGCCGGATCGGTAGTTGGTCAGCACGTAGACCATCCCGCCGGTTGGCGCCTTGAGCTGAAGGTTCTGCAGGCCGCGCTCCGCACGCTGGAAGTCGAACAGCGCCTTCTCGCGCTTGCGGCGCCTGTTCGACAGATCGGCCTCCATCGAGGTGACGTCCGACTTGACCTTCGCCTCGATCTCGAGCTGCTTCTGCCGCGCGTCCGCGAGCGCGAGCTTCGCCCGTTCGAGGTCAATCCGCGAAAGCGTGTCGCCCTTCTGCACCTCGAGCTTCGCCCGTTCGATGTCGTACTTCATGCGCATCACATCGGTGGCGTTCTGCTCCTTGGTGATGCGCGTCTGCGCCAGGGCCTGTTCGATCTCTGCCTCGGCCTGCTTCAGCTCCGACTGCTTCTCCTGCATCGTCCGCTTCAGCGTGGAGCCATCGAACTCGACCACGACGTCGCCCGGCTTGACCATCGTCCCGGTCTTGGCGAGCTTGACGATCTGGAGCTCGCCGGCCTGCATCGGCGCTGCGAGCACGACGGATCGGCGCGGTTTGATGTCGCCGCGAATCTCGAGCGCGTCGACGAACTCGCCTTTCTTGACCTCGGTCGTCGGCAGATCCGGTGTCGCTCCGCGGCCCACGCCGGCGAACGCCGCCGTGATGCCGATCGCGACGAGCACGAGCACCGTGACAAAGGCCCGCGGATACCGGCGCACGCGTGCGAGCACGGTCACGCGCCACCTCGCGCCGCGATGTTACGCGCGACGACGACGCCTTCGTCCAGGCCGGACGAGACGACAGCCTCGTGGGCGCTCAGGGCGCCAACGGTCACGGCCTGGTCCCGGAACGACGATCCCCGGCGGACGCTGACGAACGCGCGGTCGCCGTCGTAGCGCACGGCATCGCGGGGGATGACGAGCGCGCGTGGCTCGCGCAGCAGCTCGACGTCCAGGGATGCGGTCAGGTCCGGCATCAGCTTGGGATGGGACCCCTCGATCAGGATGAGTACGACGAAGGTCCGGATCTTTGCCGACAGCACCGACTTCACGGCGAGCGGCGATATCTGACCGACGGTGCCGGTGAACGAGAGGTCCGGGTACGCGTCGAGACCGATGCTCACTCTCTGTCCCGACTGCACTTCGTTGATGTCCGTCTGATTGACCCGCGCGCGCACGCGCATCAGCTTCGGATCGACGACGTCGACGATCGGCATGCCGCTCCGGATCTCGTCGCCTTCCTGCACCTCCGCCTGCGCGCTGCCCTTCCAGATCGACCGCACGATCGCCATGCCGTCGATCGGCGTCGCGATCGACATCTTGTCCGCGTTGCTCTCCGCCTGGCGCATGGCGTTCTCGGCACGATCGCGGCGAATCTGGAGGATGCGCAGGTCCGCTTCAGCGGCTTTGCGCTTGAGATCGAAGGTCAGCTTGAGCTGTTTGAGCTTGGCGACCGATTCCTCGAGGGTCTGATCGTTTTTCTCCGCGAGGATCTTGGGCAACATCTCGTTCTTGCCGACTTCGAGCTGCGCGCGGGTCAGGCCAGTCTCGGCCGCCTGAATCTCGGTCTCGTCGCGAGTCCGCGCGGCACGCTCCTCCGCTTCCTTCTTCTTGATCTGCTGCTCGAGGTCGTTCAGTTCGACGCGACGATCGAGCGCGTTCTTCAGCTGATCCTGTCGATCGAATTCGACGAGCAGATCGCCGCGCTTCACGATGGTGCCCGGCCGGATCAGCCGCGTCACGACGAGCGACGGGATGGTCTGACCGGCGAGCCGTGGCGTCGCAATGGTGGTGGCCTGAACCGCTTCGACGGTGCCGGTGAGCCGAATCGATCTCACGAAGTCACGACGGGCGACTGTCGCCGTCGTCTGCCGCCGACCCGACTGTGCAGTTCCCGGGTCGCCAGGGTCGCGAGCGGACAGAAACGCCGCGCCGGCCGCGAGGCCGGCCAGCACAACGAGCCCCGCCAGGAGGAGCTTCACACGCGGACTGAAAGGGGCCGTCCGGGCCATGGGTGTTCCGCCTATCAGACGGCGGGGCTGAGGGATTGGTTGGTCATTTCTACCCCGCGATTACCCGGTCCCGACGCCACCAGGATAGACACCAGGACAGCGAATTCCGCTTACACGCAGAGGGCCCACTATACTGTCTCTCCTCTCGGTAAACAAGGGGAAGCACAGCCCTGCCGGGTTGGGGCTTCCGGCGGTGGGCGCCTGTTACCCGGGCGTGACGGCCGGGGCTGGTGTGGCTGCCGGATCGTAGGCGAGGTTCGGGCCGAGCCACTTCTCCGCCTCTTCCACGGAGAAGCCCTTGCGACGGGCGTACGACTCGACCTGGTCGCGGCCCAGCCGGCCGACGTTGAAGTACTTCGCCTCGGGGTGTGAGAAGTAGAGGCCGCTGACGCTGGCAGCCGGAAGCATCGCCCCGTGATCCGTCAGCGTAATGCCCTGCTTCCCGGCGTCGAGCAGCTCGAACAGCGTGAACTTCTCGGAATGATCCGGGCACGCCGGATACCCGAAGGCCGGACGAATGCCTTTGAACTTCTCGGCAATCAGATCGTCGACGGTGAGGCTCTCGCGCCCGCCGTAGCCCCAGTCCTTGCGCGCCTGCGCGTGCAGGTACTCCGCGAACGCCTCGGCGAGCCTGTCGGCCAGCGCCTTGACCATGATCGCGTTGTAGTCGTCAAGCGCCGCCTCGAAACGCCGGACGAGGCGATCGGCGCCATGTCCCGCGGTGACGGCGAAGAGACCGAGATAGTCCGGCACGCCGCTGTCCCGCGGCGCGATGAAGTCCGCCAGCGATCGATTCGGACGCCTGTCGGGAATGACCTCCTGCTGCCGGAGCATCGGGAATCGCGCCAGCTCCTTGCGCCGCGCGTCATCGGTGTAGAGGACGATGTCGTCGCCATCGGCATTCGCGGGCCAGAAGCCATACGAGGCGCGCGCGGTCAGCAGCTTCTCGTCGATGATCTGTGCGAGCAGCGTCTTCGCATGCTCGTAGAGCTCGCGCGCCGCGGGGCCATATTCCGGATGCTGCAGGATGCCCGGGAATCGCCCCTTCAGCTCCCACGCCGAGAAGAAGAACGTCCAGTCGATGTACCGGGCGATCTCGTCGAGCGGCACGTCATCGAGATACCGGCGGCCGAGAAACCAGGGCGACGCGATCTCGTGCGCGTCCCAGTCGAGGACCTGCCGGTTGGCGCGCGCCTGCTCGTAGGTGAGGAGCGGGCGATCGAGGCGGCTGGCGTACTGGTCGCGAATCTGATCCTGTGCCACACGGTTCGCGCGGTCGAACTCCGGCCTGCGCGTGCCGAGCAGGCTGGCGACCATGTCGACGGCCCGCGAGGCGTCGAGCACGTGCACGACCGGACCCGTGTATTCCGGCGCGATCTTGACGGCCGTATGCTGACGGCTGGTGGTGGCGCCGCCGATCAGCAATGGCATCGTGAAGCCCCGCCGCTTCATCTCGCGCGCCACGAACACCATCTCGTCGAGCGACGGCGTGATCAGGCCGCTCAGGCCGATGATGTCCGCGTGGTGCTCGACCGCCGCATCGAGGATCTTCGCAGCGGGCACCATGACGCCGAGGTCGATGACCTCGTAGTTGTTGCAGCCGAGCACGACGGCGACGATGTTCTTGCCGATGTCGTGGACATCGCCCTTGACGGTCGCCATCAGCACGCGCCCCTGCGTCCGGGCGCCGCCGAGGCGCGCCTTCTCGTCCTCCATGAACGGCAGGAGGTACGCAACGGCCTTCTTCATGGCGCGGGCGCTCTTGACGACCTGCGGCAGGAACATCTTGCCGGCGCCGAACAGGTCGCCGACGATCTTCATGCCGTCCATCAGCGGCCCTTCGATGATCTGGAGCGGCCGCTCGTACTGCTGTCGCGCCTCTTCGACGTCCTGATCGATGAAGTCGACGACACCGTGGACGAGCGCGTACGAGAGGCGCTCTTCGACGGTCCCCTGCCGCCAGCGACATCGCCCTCCTTCTTCCTGGCCGTGCCCTTGACGCTGTCGGCGAACTGCACCATCCGCTCGGTCGCATCGGGCCGGCGATTGAAGATGATGTCCTCGACGTGCTCGAGCAGATCCTTCGGAATGTCCTCGTAGACGACGAGCTGTCCGGCGTTGACGATCCCCATGTCCATGCCGGCTTTGATGGCGTGAAACAGAAACGCCGAGTGGATCGCCTCGCGCACGACGTCGTTGCCGCGGAAGGAGAAGGAGAGGTTGCTGACGCCGCCGCTGATCTTCACGCCGGGACACGCCGCCTTGATGACGCGGGTGGCCTCGATGTAATTGATCGCGTAGTTGTTGTGCTCCTCGATGCCGGTGGCAATCGCCAGGATGTTCGGATCGAAGATGATGTCCGACGGATCGAACCCGGCCTGTTCGGTCAGCAGCTTGTAGGCGCGCTGGCAGATCGCGACCTTGCGCTCGATGGTGTCGGCCTGGCCGACCTCGTCGAACGCCATCACCACGACCCCCGCGCCGTAGCGCTGAACCAGCCGCGCCTTCTGCAGGAAGTCCGCTTCGCCTTCCTTCAGGCTGATGGAGTTGACGACGCCCTTGCCCTGCACGCATTTCAGCCCGGCTTCGATGACCGACCACTTGGAGCTGTCGACCATGATCGGCACCCGGGCGATCTCAGGCTCCGTCGCGACGTAGCTCAGGAACGTCGTCATGGCCTGCTCGGAATCGAGCATGCCTTCGTCCATGTTGACGTCGATCATGTTCGCGCCGCTGCGCACCTGCTCGGCGGCCACCTGTGCGGCCTCGGCGTAGTTGTCGGCTTTGATCAGGCGCGCGAATCGCGCCGAGCCGGTGACGTTGGTGCGCTCGCCGATCATCTGAAAGTTGCTGTCGGCGAGTATCGTGAGCGGTTCGAGGCCGGAAAACCTGGTCGGTCCCGGAACAACCCCTTCGCCTCCGCTGACGCCTCCAGCCACCCACGATCCACTCGGCAGCGGCCGCGGCGTCTGCCCTTCCACCGCCTTCACCACCGCGCGGATGTGCTCGGGCGTCGTGCCGCAGCAGCCGCCCAGGATGTTCGCGAGCCCGCTCGCCGCGAAGTCCCCGAGGAGCTGTCCGGTCTCGTCCGGCAGCTGGTCGTACTGCCCGAACGCATTGGGGAGGCCCGCATTCGGGTAGCAGATCACGTAGCACTCGGCCTGGCGCGCGAGCTCCTCGAGATACGGCCGCATCTCGCGCGCACCGAGCGCGCAGTTGAGGCCGACGGCGAAGGGACGCGCGTGACGGATCGACAGGTAAAACGCGTCCAGCGTCTGGCCCGACAGCGTTCGTCCGCTGCGATCCGTGATCGTCACCGAGATGATCAGCGGCAGCCGGACGCCCTTCTCGTCGAAGACCTGCTCGATCGCAAAGATGCCGGCTTTCGCGTTCAGCGTGTCGAAGATCGTCTCGAGCAGGATGATGTCGGCGCCGCCGTCGACGAGCCCGCGCACCTCGTCCGCGTAGGCCGCGACCAGCGCGTCCCACGTCGTCGCCCTGAACGCCGCGTTCCCGACGTCGGGCGAGATCGAGAGCGTGCGGTTCGTCGGCCCCATGGATCCGGCGACGAGACGCGGGCGGTCCGGCGTCCGTGCCGTCCACTCGTCGGCGGCCGCACGGGCGAGCGCCGCCCCGGCCCGGTTCAGCTCGTACGCGATCGACTCCAGCCCGTAGTCCGCCTGCGCGATGGCCGTGCTCGTGAACGTGTTCGTTTCGACGATGTCTGCGCCGGCTTCGAGGTACAGACGATGGATGTCAGAAATGATGTCCGGCTGCGTGAGCACGAGCAGATCGCTGTTGCCCCGGACGTCGTGCGGGTGGTCCCTGAACCGCGCGCCACGGAAGTCGGCTTCGGTCAGCTTGTGGCGCTGAATCATGGTCCCCATCGCGCCGTCGAGGATGAGAATGCGCCGCTCGAGCTGCGCGCGGAGCGTCTGAAACGCGGGATGCTGAGGGGTCTTCGATGAGGCCGATTCCGACATCAGTGGGTCCTCTTGGAGCTGCGTTTGGCCTTCGCGGGCGGCTTGACGCCGCTGGCGACAATGACGGTAAAGGGATCGCCAGTGCGGCGCGCCCCGACGTTGACCTTCACATCGGTCAGACCGACGCCCCTCAACAGCCTGGTGAGCGTGTCGTCTGAAAACCCGAGCCAGCGATCGCCCAACCGCGCGCGCACCCAGTTCTCGCCGTGTTCCCGCAGGTCGAGAATCAGCACGCGGCCGCCGGGCACGACGATCCGGACCGCTTCGGCGAGCGCCCGGCCGGGGTCGGGGGCATGGTGCAGCGCCTGCGACAGCAGCGCCACGTCCACGCTCGCGTCGCGGATGGGCAGGCGTTCGAGCTCGCCGCGCTTCCAGATCACGTTGCGCACCCGGCGTCTCGTCGCGAGCGAACGGGCGCGCTTGAGCACGACCGGCGATCGATCGACGGCGATCACGCGCGCCGCCCAGCGGCTCGCTTCGATCGTCAGGTAGCCTTCTCCGCAGCCGATATCCGCCACGCGCAGTGGCGGCAGGAGGTGACCGAGCGCCCTCGCCCACGCCGCCCAGCTCCGGCCGGGCACGAGCTGCCGCTCGTTCGTGTCCGGACCGGCATGCGCCTCGAAGTTCTCCTTGCGCAGCCGGCGCACTTCCGACAGCCTGGCATCGTCCGCACGGCCGGTTTCGGTCTGCGCGGCGACCTCGAACTCGGCCCGCAGCAGCGCGGCCAGCGGCGCGAGGCCATTCTGCCCGTCGGCCAGCGCCGGCGCCTGCCGGACGTAGGTGTAGCCCCCTTCGCGCTGCTCGACGACGAGCCCCGCCTCCTTGAGCAGGCCGAGGTGACGCGACACGCCGGACTGGGCGATCCCGAGGATGCCGGTCAGCTCGCTGACGTTCAGGCGCTCGAGGCTGAGCAGGCGCAGCAGGCGGAGGCGGGCCTCGTCGCCCAGCAGCCGGAACAGGCTCGGGACAGGCAGCATATCTATAAATCTACATTGATAGATGGCACGCTGGCAAATGGTAAATGGCAGAGGGTAAATGGCAAATGGCCCAGTACAGCTAGCCGTCCACCCGCTTCCATTTACCATTTACCATTTGCCATTTACCATCGGGCGGATGCCTGCCGATCTCACCGTGTACTCTGCCGCATCGCCGCGCGCGGCCTTCGTCCTCGCGCACGGCGCGGGCGCGGGGCAGCAGAGCGCGTTCATGGTCCGGTTCGCGCGCGGCATGGCCCAGCGCGGCATTACCGCCGCCACCTTCGACTTCCCCTACATCTCCGCGAAGCGGAAGGTCCCGGATAAGGCGCCGGTGCTGGAGCAGCATTGGCGTGACGTCCTGGCGTCCGCGCGGAGCGAGTGTGGAGCGCTGCCGCTCGTCATCGGCGGCAAGTCCATGGGCGGCCGGATCGCGTCGAACGTCGCGGCCGATGGCGCGGACGGGGTGGCGGCGCTCGTGTTTCTCGGCTACCCGCGGCATCCGCCCGGCAAGCCGCAGCAGCGGCGCGATGCGCACCTGCCTCGTATCGCGCAGCCGATGCTGTTCCTCCAGGGAAGCCGCGACGCATTTGGCACGGCGGCTGAGATCGCCGCGCTGGTTCCTTCCCTGCCGCGGGCGGTGCTGCACGAAGTGGCGGGGGGCGATCACTCGTTCAAAGTGTCAGGACGGTCCGGCGTCACACAGGATCAGGTCATCGAAGGAATCATGGACACGGTGGCCGAATGGATCGGGAAGCTGCCGAGCATCTGATGGCCCACACCGTGCTGCACGTCGAATCGCCCGTTCACGGCAGAGTGCTGCTGGAACCTGCGGCAGGGACGCAGGCAAAAGGACTGCTCGTCGGGTTTCACGGCTACGGCGAGGATGCGCAGGCCCAGTTCCGTCGCCTCGCAGAGATTCCTGGCGCCGCGTCATGGACGCGCGTCTCGGTCCAGGCGCTTAACCGTTTTTACCGCGGTCGGAGTGAAGAGGTGGTGGCCAGCTGGATGACGCGCCAGGACCGCGAGCTCTCGATCGCCGACAACCTCCACTATGTGGATCGCGTCATCGCGACGGTGCTCAAGGAGTGCAACGTCCTGACGATGTCGATCGTGTATGCCGGGTTTTCGCAGGGTGCTGCGATGGCCTTTCGCGCGGGCGTGCGGGGCCGGTTCGGCTGCGCGGGCGTCATCGCCGCGGGCGGCGACGTGCCGCCTGAGCTGTTCGAGGATTCCGAGGCGTGGTTTCCGCCGGTGCTGATCATGCGCGGCAAGAGCGACGACTGGTACACGGACGCGAAGTTCGCGACCGACCTGGCCGCGCTCAGAGCGCGCAGCGTCGACGTTCGCGCGATCGCCTTTGACGGCGGTCACGAGTGGTCCGAGACGGTCGCACGGGAGGCGGGCGCGTTTCTCAATGGTCTATAGTGATCGGATGGAACCCTTCTTCGATGCGTCCGATGTGGCCACGCCTGAGCCGCCGGCGGTCCGCAGCCGCAAACGCCAGGAGATCCCGGACCGCTACAAGTGGAACCTCGGCGACATCTTTCCGACGTGGGACGCCTGGGAAGCCGCCTACAAGAAGCTCGACGCCGGCATCGACCGCTACGCCGCGCTGAAGGGCACGATCGCCGAAGGACCCGATCGGCTTCTCGAAGCCTTCAAGCTGTCTGAAGACCTCGGTCAGCTTGCCTATCGGGTCTGGTACTTCCCCTCCCTCCGCTACGACGAGGATCAGCGCGACAACACGGTCAGCGCCAAGCGGCAGCAGGTCCAGATCCTGTTCGCGCGCTGGAAGCAGGCGGAATCCTGGTTCGCCCCGGAACTGCTCAAGGTTCCGCTCGCCATGGTGCGGACCTGGATGGACACCTCCGAGCCCCTGAAGCTGTACCGCTTCGCCATCGAGGATCTCTACCGCCAGCAGGAGCACGTCCTGGACGAGGCCGGCGAACGGCTGATGTCGCTCTCGAGCCGGCTCGGCTCGGCGCCGAACGACGCCTACTGGGCACTGTCGACCGCCGACGCGACGTTCCCGACGATCACGCTGTCGACCGGCGAGCGGGTCACCGTCTCGTACGGACAGTATCGCGCCATCCTCGCGACGCGACGCGAGCAGGCGGACCGCGCGGCGGCATTCAAGGCGCTGCATGACACCTACCAGAGCAGCCTCAATACCTACGCGACGCTCTACACCGGCGTCTGCCAGCGCGACTGGTTCCACGCGCGCGCGCGCGGCTACAAGAGCACGCTCGATGCCGCGCTCCACGGCGACAACATCCCGACCTCGGTCGTCGAGAACCTGATCGAGACGACGAGGGCCGGCGTCGAGCCGCTTCGCCGCTACCATCGCCTCCGTCGTCGCATCCTGGGCGTGCCGTCGTACCACATCTACGATCTGTCGATTCCGCTCGTCACCTTCGACAGGAAGTACGAGTACGACCGCGTGCTCGAGTGGATCGTCGAGTCGGTGGCGCCGCTGGGAGCCGACTATCAGGCGCGTCTGCGGCAGGGTTTCGCGGGCGGCTGGATCGACGTCTACGAAAACGAGGGCAAGCGATCCGGCGCCTACTCCGCGCCGGTCTACGGGACTCATCCGTACATGCTCCTCAACTACACCGATACGCTCGACGATATGTTCACGCTCGCGCACGAGATGGGGCATTCGATGCACACCATCCTGTCGCACGAGACGCAGCCGTTCGTCTATTCGAGCTATACGATCTTCGTCGCGGAAGTCCCGTCCACGCTCAGCGAGGCGCTGCTGCTCGAGTACATGCTGGCGCGCTCGACGGATCCGGCGGAACGCGTGGTGCTCCTGCAGCACGCGATCGACAACATCACGAGCACCTTCTACACGCAGGTGCTCTTCGCCGACTACGAGCTGCGCGCGCATCGGCTGACAGAACAGGATCAGCCGATTACGGCCGACGTGCTGACCGGGACCTACCGCACGCTGCTGACGGACTACTACGGCGACGCGCTCGATCTCAACGAACAAACCGGCATCACGTGGTCGCGCATCCCGCACTTCTTCAACTCGCCGTACTACGTCTATCAGTACGCGACCTGTTTCGCGTCCGCCGCGAGGCTCGCGAAAGAAATCATGGGCGGCGATGAAGCCTCGCGACGCGGGGCGCGGGAGCGCTACCTGACGCTGCTTCGATCGGGCGGCAACGACTACCCGATGGAGCAGCTGAAGAAGGCGGGGGTCGATCTGAGCCAGCCGGACACCGTCCGCGCCATCGTCGATCAGCTGAACGATCTCGTCACGCGGCTGGAGAAAGAGCTTACGGCTTTACCGTCACGCTCTTGATGAGGACGGGTTCCACCGGCACGTCTGACGTATTCGTCGGGACCGCAGCGATCTTGTCGACCACGTCCATTCCTGAAAGCACGCGACCGAAGACCGCATAGCCGAACTCGCTCGGCGTCAGCCCTTTGTGATCGAGGCCGGGATTGTCGACCAGGTTGACGTAGAACTGCGACGTCGCGCTGCGAAGCGCTTGCGTCCGGGCCATCGACAGCGTGCCGCGGAGGTTCTTCAGTCCGTTGGTGGCTTCGTTCTGGATGGGATCCCGCGTGGGCCTCATCTTCATGTCGGCCGTCAGGCCGCCGCCCTGGATGACGAAGCCGCGAACGATGCGGTGGAAGATCGTGCCCTCGTAAAACTTGTCGCTGGCGTACTTCAGAAAGTTCTCGACGGACACCGGCGCCTGCTCTTTGAAGAGTTCGACCGTGATGTCCCCGAGCGACGTCGATATCACCGCGACAGGGTTGCCGGGGGCCGGCTGGGGCGCCGCGGGCGCCTGGATCGGAGCCAGCAGCGCGACACACACGAGAAATTCAGTCAGCAGCATGGCTCCATTGTAACGGGCAGACGCGGCGGAGGACGCGGAGGCCCCGGCCGCCCGTTCGCGGACAGTGTCCGGATTTCGCGCGCGCTGATGCGGACGCCCGTTTCAGGACTGCGGACTGACGATTGCAGAGTGCGAACAGCCGACTGCAGGTTTTCGCGGTATTCGAGGCCTCGGCGTACTGCAACTTCGGGCGGGTTGGGTTCTCGATTCAATAGGATGGATCGTCGCAAACGCGTTTCACGTAGCGTCCGTGCGTCAAACCCTGCGCTACAATAGGCGTGATCAGCAGGGTTTTCTAACACGCGGTTCCTGACGCACGCGAGGAGATTCGCGATGGCGACAGAACTCGAGAACGAACAGAAAGAGCTGGCGGAGTTCATCCGCGCGGGATCGAGGCGCGGACCGCAATGCTTCGGCAGCTATTTCGACGAGAAGGGCGGTTCGTGCGCGCTCGGTGCGGTGTACGAGGGTGTGTATCACCTGCCGCGCGAGCACGGAAAGCTCATACCCGATCACCTGGAGAGGCTGTTCCGCTGCCTCGACGAGGTGACTAAACGGTGCCCCCAGGGCTGCAAGAAGCGGCTGCCGCTGGCATCGATGATCGTCCACCTCAACGACGATCACCGGATGACCCGCGAGCAGATCGCTGAGTGGCTCACACAGGAATCGAACGGCTAAACGAATTGCACGTGGTGAACTGAAAGGTATCAGGCAGCGCGGATACCGCGACGTCAGCATCTGCAATTGCAAGGCTCCCCAATGTCTTTCCTCGATCGTTTCAAGGCCCAACCCAAGTGGCGCAACCCGGATCCGGCTATCAGGCTGGCTGGCCTGGCGGAAGTGCCGGACGATGCCGAGCATTGGGCCGTCATCGCTGAGCTGGCGGCCTCGGACGAGGACGTCCGCGTCAGGCGCGCCGCCATCGCACGGATTGGCGTCGTCGGCTACCTGGCGCGGCTGGCACGGACCGAGAAAGACGACGCGCTTCGGCGCGAGCTGGCCGACCGTCTCGTGGGCGTCGCCACCACACCGGCCGAGGCCGACGGCGACGCGGCGCTCGCCCTCGACGGGTTGAGCGATCAGAAGCACTTTGCGGCGGTTGCGAAATCGTCGCCGCACGACACGGTCCGGACCGCCGCGGTCGCGCGCGTCCACGACCCGAAGCTGCTGGCGAGCGTCGCTCGCCACGCCAGCGATCCGCAGACCGCCCTCGACGCGCTCGCGCGCGTGACCGACCCGGCCGAACTGGCCTCGGTGGCGCTTAAAACGGACCACAAGGACGCCGGCATCGCCGCCCTCGAGGGTGCGGTCGCGGCAGCCGCCTCGGATGCGGCGCGGCGGCAGCTGCTCGACGAGGTCACGGTGCGCGCCAAGAGCAAGTCGGTTGCGAAGCGCGGCCGGGCGATGCTCCAGGAATTCATCGATGCGGAGGCCGCCCGTCGGGCGGCGCGCGAGGAGTGGCAGCAGCGCGTGGCCGCCGTGATCGCACACGTGGAGGCGCTTCGGGCTGCGCCGCAGGCGCCCGACGCCATCGTCCAGCTTGGGGATGCCGACGCCGAGTGGCGCGAGCTCGTCGGCGGTGCCGGTTTCGAAGCCGACGAAGACACCGTGTCCCGCTTCGGAGCGGCGCTGGCGGACGCGCGGCACGCGATCGAGCAGCACGAACGCGCGGAGGCCGAGCGGCGAGCCGAAGCCGAGCGTGTGGCGGAGCGCCGGCGCGCCTTCGAATCGCTCTGCGAACGCGTCGAAACGCTCCGCGGTGACGATGCTGTCGCGGACGTCGATCGCGCGCGGGCGGAATGGGAAGGGCTCCCGGGCGCCACCGAGCAGGAGCGCTCGGACGCCGAGCTGCGGGCGCGCTTCGACGACGCGTGCCGTCGCGCGATGGAGCGTCATCAGCGGCGGGAGGAGCTCGATCGGATTCACGCGCGGATGGACGCGCTGGCCCAGGAAGCCGAGCGCATCTCGACAGCGGAGGACACGCTCGAGAACCTCGAAGCGTGGCGGGCGCTCAACAATGAGTGGAAGGCGCTCGTGCCGCAGGCCGACGGTCCGGACCCGGCGATCCCCGCGCGGTTTGCCGAGGCGGAGGGGCGCTTGCGTCAGCGCGCGGAAGAACGGCGCGCCGCCGCCGAGCGTGCGCAGAAGCAGCAGATCCTCCGGGTCGAACAGCTCATCGAGCGCGTGGTGAAGCGCGCGGCGGCCGAGGACCTCTCGCTGCGCGAAGCGGATCGTGCGGTGCGCGACCTGCGCTCCGCCATCGAAGCGCCCCCGCGCATGGACGCGCGCGAGCTGCATGCGCTCGTCGAAAAGGTGAAGGCGGCCCTGGCCGTGATCTCTCCGCGCCTGCACGAGCTGCGGGAGATGGACGAGTGGAAGCGTTTCGCCAACGCCGCCGTCCAGGAAGAACTGATCGCCAGAGCGGAGGCCGTGCGGGCGAAGTTCGGCATCGACAATCCCGAGGGCCCGAAGCCGGAGGACGTCGAGCACGCCGCGCGCGAGCTGCACGACATCCAGGAGCGCTGGAAGCATGTCGCCGAAGCGCCGCGTGCCCAGGCCCAGGCCCTCTGGCACCGCTACCGCCAGGCTGCCGATCCAATCCAGGTCAAGGCGCGCGACCTGTACGCGCAGCGCGCCGAGGAAAGAGGATCCAACCTCCAGCTCAAGATGGCGCTCATCGAACGCGCCGAAGCGCTGGCCGACTCGACCGACTGGATCAAGACCGCCGACGAACTGAAAAAGCTGCAGGCCGAATGGCAGAAAGTTGGCCCGGTTCCGCGGCAGGACACCAAGATCACGTGGAAGCGCTTCCGTGACGCGTGCGACAAGTTCTTCACCAGAAGGAACGCCGACCTCTCGGAGCGCAAGGAGACGTGGGCGGCGAACCTCGCGCGCAAGGACGCGCTCTGCGCGCGTGCGGAAGAGCTGACCGCGTCACGCGAGTGGGATCGCGCGGCCGCCGAGATCCGCCGCCTCCAGGCAGACTGGAAGACGATCGGCCCTGTGCGCCGCAGCAAGTCAGAGGCGATCTGGCAGCGGTTCCGCGCGGCCTGCGACACGTTCTTCGAGCGCTACAAGCGGCGCGACGAGATCGAGCTGGAAGCCAAACAGGCCGACCGGGAAGCACTCGTCACCGAGCTCGAAGCGCTCGGACCGCCGGCCGCGTCCGAGGACGGACAGGCTCCCGCAGGTCTCACCCGATCTGCTCGAGCGCGTGCGCTCGCTGCGCAGCCGCTGGAACCAGACGACGCCGGTGGTCCGGCAGGGTGCCGACCCTCTGAGCGCGCGCTTCGTGGACGCGCTCGAGAAGCTGCTGGTCGGACACCCCGACGCGTTCAAGGGAACGGAGCTCGACGTCGAAGCCAGCCGGCAGAAGATGGAGAAGCTGTGCGCCCGCGTCGAGGGCTTCGCCACCGAGACGGCGGCCAAGCCCGCCGGCTCGCAGGCGCTGGCGGACATGCTCCGCGAGGCGCTGGCGAGCAACACCATCGGCGGCCGCGCCGGCGAAGAGTCGAAGTGGCGCAATATGGCGGAGGAAGTGCGACAGGCGCAGTCGTCGTGGAATCGGCTCGGCCCGATTCCCGGGGAGAGCGGCCGGCAGCTCGCCGAGCGTTTCCACCGTGCCTGCAATCGATTCTTCGATCAGTACCGGCGCAAGGTGCCGCCGCAGCACCAGACGCCGCGCAGCACCAAGCCGGTCGGAGCTCGATAGAAAGGGAGAAGGGAAAAGGGAGAAGGGAAAAGGGAAGGAACAAGTCATTGTCCTTGTCCCTTGTCCCTTGTCCCTTATCCCTTCTTGTACCGAACCTGCCCGCCAACGATCGTGTACATCACCTGCGCGGTGGGAATCTGGTCCTCGGGGACCGTCATGATGTCCTTCGAGAGAACGACCAGGTCCGCGTACTTGCCGACTTTCAGCGAGCCCTTGGAGTTCTCCTCGAACGCCGCATAGGCGCCCTGGATTGTGTAGGAGCGCAGCGCCTCGATGCGGCTCATGCGCTGGTCGGGATAGAACACGCTCCCGTCCTTCAGCTTGCGGCTGACGGTCGCGTAATAGCTGGCAATCGGGTCGACGTCCTCGACTGGCGCGTCCGTGCCGTTCGTCACGACGGCGCCCGACTTCATCAGCTTCTGCCAGACGTAGGCGCCCTCTTCGGCGCGTTTGGGTCCGAGGCGTGCGAGCACGTACGGCGCGTCGGACGTGCAGTGGATACCTTCCATCGATGCGATGACACCGAGCTTGCCGAACCTCGGGATGTCGGTCGGATGGAGGTGCTGCGAATGCTCGATTCGCCAGCGCACGTCCTTCTTGTCGGGGTTTGCCTTGAACGCCTCTTCGAAGATGTTCAGCGTTTCGCGGTTCGCGCGGTCGCCGATGGCGTGGACGCAGAGCTGATAGCCATGCTGCATCGCGAGCCTGGCGGTCTCGCGAATCTCGTCGACCGGCGTCGTGTTCAGGCCGGTGCTGTCGGGCTTGTCGGCGTAGGGTTCGAGCAGCCACGCGCCGCGTGAGCCGAGCGCACCGTCGATCGCGCGCTTGATCGCGCGGACGGTGAGGTGCCCGTTGCCGTAATCGATCATCCGGTATTGCGCGAGCTTCGGCGCCTCACGCGCGTTGTTTTCGCGGACCATCACCCAGAGCCGGATCCCCATCTTCCCTTCGTCGACCATCCGCTTCATCAGATCGATGTCGTCGAACGAGGAGCCGGCGTCCTGAAAGCTCGTGACGCCCTTCGACAGCGCTTCCTGCGCGGCCAGCTCGAGGATCGTGCGCGCGCGCGCGGTCGTCTCCTCCGCGGTCGGACGCGGTGCGCCGGCGTCGCGCCGGATGAGACGGGACGCCGTCTCACGAAAGAGCCCGGTCGGGTTTCCGTTGGCATCCTTCAGGATCTCGCCGCCCTCCGGGTTCTTCATGTCCTTGGTGACGCCCGACAGCTCCATGGCCGTTGCGTTGGCGAAGCTGGCGTGGCCGCTGGCATGCGTCAGCAGGACCGGGTTGTTCGGCGAGACTTTGCTGAGCGACGCATGCGTGGGGAATCCCTCGACGTTCGGCTGCGGCGCGCGCGTCCACTTCTCCTGGTGCCATCCGCGGCCGTAGATCCATTCGCCAGGCTTGGCCGCCTTCGCCGCCTTCTCGACCATGGCGACGATCTCGTCCCACGACGTGGCCGACATCAGCTTCAGGTTCAGCTGCGTCGTGCCGACGCCCGTGAAGTGACCATGACTCTCGACGAATCCCGGCATGGCCATCTGTCCCTTGAGATCGATGACCTGCGTGCCCGGACCGATGTAAGGCTTGATGTCCGCGCTCGTACCGAGCGCGACGATCCGATCGCCTCGCACGGCAACCGCCTGGACCTCGGCCGGACTGGTCTCGACGGTGACGATCTTGCCGTTCGTCAGCACCAGGGTGGCGGGCTGGACCTGCTGTGGCGATCGCGCCGCGAGTGCGGCGAGGGTGCCCGCCACGGTCAGCGTCAGGGCGATCGCAATCAGGATTTTTCGCGTCATTGATTACCCCATCGGAAACAATCGATCGAAATTGCCGGCGAGGATCTTCGCCCGATCCTCGTCGCCGACGCCTGCGGCTGTCAGAGCCGCGACCTGCGCGTCATAGATCGGCCGCTGCCAGCCGCGCGGGAAGAACGAGGAATCCGTACCGAAAATGACCCGGTCCGGGCCCGCGACCACCAGCGCCTGGCGATAGACGCCTTCGAGCGTCAGCTGGGGATAGTACCTCATCCAGCTGTTGGAGCTGGAGGTGTCCAGATGAATGTTCGGGCACTGGTCCGCAGCCATCAGCGCTTCGCGCAGCTGCCCGGCGCCGAAATGCGGAATGATGACGGGCACGGTGGGGTTCCGTTGCGCCACGGCCGTAACGGCCAGCGGGTCGCCGAGCCGAAGGTCGAACGGCGACGGCAGCCCGAGCTTCCTGCGTACGCCGACGCTCAGCACACCACAGTGCACGAACACCACGGCCCGATGCGCGGCCGCGGCCTCGAAGACCTTCCCTACCTTCTCATCGTCCATGTGATAACGGTGCATGGCCGGGAACAACGCAGATCGCTCGATGCCCGAGCGGCCCGAGCGCGCGCGCGAGGCGATCGGGGGCGTCCGGCGCCGTGGGGTTGAACATGAAGAACCCGACGAACCGGCGCGGGTGTCGAGACACGGCAACCGAGACCGAGTCTTCGTCGCCTGGAATGCTCGCAATCAACGCGCAGCGCGAGACGGCATGACGATCCAGCTCGGCGACCCACCGGTCCGAAAGCTCCTCCGGCGCGCCAGGGTCATCCCAGCCAAGCAGCCGAGACACCGCCGCGGCCCGGTTGTCCGCCGGCAGGTCGGCACGGTCCTTCGTCAGCAGCTCCAGGAAGCGGGAGGAGAAGAAGTGGCAGTGAGCATCGCACAAGCGGATTGCCGATTGCGGGTTGGGGATTGCCGATTGGGATTGCGGCGTGTCCATTGCGGATTGATTGAGGATTGCGGATTGATTGAGGATTACGGAGGTTGATTGTATTGCGGATTGCCGATTGCGGGTCCTCGATCGTCAATCCCCGATCCGCAATCCCCAATCAATCCGCAATCCCCAGCTGCAATCTCGCAATCCCCAGTCCGCAATCCCAATCGGCAATCCCCAATCCGCAATCGGCAATGTATCTTCAGCCCACAAACTTATAGCCCATGCCGTGGACGGTGAGGATGTACTGCGGGTGTCTGGGGTTGGGCTCGATCTTCTGGCGGAGCCAGGCGACGTGGACGTCGACGGTCCGGGTGGAGGGCATGGCGTTGTAGCCCCAGACCTCGTTCAGCAGCTCTTCGCGCGTCAGCGTGGCGCCGCGGTGCTCGATGAAATAGCGCAGGAGCTGGAACTCACGCGCCGACAGGTCCAGCGAGTCGCCCGCGCGCGTGACTTCGGCCTTGCGGAAATCGACTCGGATGTCGCCGAACTGATGCCCTTCGGCCGGATGCGGCACGGCCGGTGCCCGCCGCAGCTTGGCCTCGATGCGCGCCAGCAGCTCGACCATCTCGAACGGCTTCGTCACGTAGTCGTCGGCGCCGAGCTTGAGGCCGACGACCTTGTCGACGACCTGCCCGCGCGCGGTGAGCATGATCACCGGCGTTTCGATGCCCCGCTTGCGCAGCTCGCGCAGCACGTCGAAGCCACCCAGGCGCGGCAGCATCACGTCGAGCAGCACCAGATCGAAGGCCTCGGCCGACGCACGCTCGAGGCCGCTCTCGCCGTCGGCGCTGGATTCGACTGCGTAGCCTTCGCGCGTCAGCCGGTCGGTGAGCGTCGAGGACCAGGCCCGGGTTCGTCTTCGACGAGCAGCAGGCGCTTCACGACGCGACCGGCTGGTCGGACGTCGACCTCGTGGCCGATGGGCGCAGCCTCTTCGCTCGCCGCGGGAAGCTGAACGGTGAACTCGCTGCCCGCGCCCGGTGCGCTCGTCACCGTGATCCGTCCACCGTGGGCCACGACGATCCGCTGGACCAGGCTCAACCCGAGACCGGCGCCCTGGGTCTGGGCCGCGACGACGTCCGCGGCACGATAGAAGGGCTCGAAGATGCGCGACTGCTCCGCAGGTCGCGATGCCGATGCCGCGATCGGCGACGGTAATCCACACCTCGTTCCCGACCCTGCGCGCGGTCAGGCCTATCCACCCACCCGCCAGCGCCGTACTTGATGGCGTTGTCGATCAGATTCTGGAATACGCGGCGGAGCGCCGGCTCGTCACCGGCAACCGGCGGCAGTCCGGACGGCAGTTCGAGCTCGACTTCGCATGCCGGCGCCGTCGAGCAGAGTCGGACGACGCCGAGACGACGTCGCGCAGGAGCGGCTCGATGGCCACACGACTGCAGCGCGAATCCGCGCTGACCGGACTGAATCCCCGCGAGCTCCAGGATCTGCTCGACCATGTCGGTGAGCCGCCGGCCCTCGGTCCGCATCAGCTCGCCGTACCGCTTGATCTGCGCGTCATCGTGCACGACGCCGTCAGCCAGGTTCTCTGCCGCGGATCGAATCACGGCCAGCGGCGTGCGCAGCTCGTGCGACACGGCCGCGACGAACTCCATCTGCTGCTTCGCGAGCTCCTGCGACCGTCGCGTGGAGAGCACGAGCAGGCCCATGCTCGCACCGAGCAGCGCCAGGATGCTCGAGCTGACGACGAGGTTGCGCCGGCGCTGCGCGTTGACCGCCGCCTCGAGGGAGCCGGACGGGTGCTTCACCAGCAGTCTCCAGAACGGCAAGCCGACGGTCGTCGTCACGCGCGTCGACGTGGTGCCGCGCACACCGCCGCCGCCGGCGTTGGCGCCCCGCTGAATCATGATCGACAAGGGACGCGTCTCGGTCACCGTGAACGGGCCCTTGCCCGGCGGAACCGAAAACGTCGCGCCATGCATGGACGTCGAGAATGCGGTCGTGAAGCGGCGCACCTCCGAGGCCAGCGTCGTGAAGTCCTGCATGCGGACCTGAAACAGATCCGCTGCGGCATCGGAGGGAGCGTCGGACGCGGGTGCGAAGCCCGCCGTTGACTGGAACACCACGCCGTTCGTGGACTCACGTTCGACGACCGCCACCTGGTAATCAAGGCCTCCGCCGGGGGCACTGAAGTAGCGATCGGCGAGGGACGGCAGCAGCTCGCCCTTCACGTAGTCGAGATCGATCGTGACGATCGACAGCGCAAGCGCCGAGGACGTGCGGACGTCTGGGGCCGGTGCCGCCACGAAGACCATCGGCATCGGCACCACGAGCGCGGGGACGCTCGCCCAGATTGCCGACGGTACGCTCCGGAGGACGACCGTACTGCCCGCTGGTCCATGCTCCCGCGTGGACGTGCCAACAATGTGTTCGCGCCAGTTCGCCATCGACGCCGGCCAGTCTGCAGCGGCAACGGTTCGTGTCGCCGGGTCGAACCGGCGCAGGATCGGCTCGCCCTTCTCGGGTTGCGTGAAGATGTAATAGTCCTTCAGCAGGCGCGGGAACCGCGCGCTGGCCTGCCATCGGTCGTAGCGCGTCGCGAAGCGCTCGGCGATCTCGGCGTCCGTCGTGCCGGGAACATCGAGCTGAAAGAGCAGGTACGCGCGCGTGAGCTCGCGATCGAAGTCCTGCGCGAACTCGGTCGCGCCGGCGCTCAGCCGCGTGCGGGTGCGCTCGCGCTCCCCATCGCTGATCTGTCCCAGCCAGCGGTATTGCAGCACCGCAAGGAGCGCGATCAGCCCCAGGAGGGCGATCGCCACGACGAACACCGGCGGCCTGAACAATCGCTTCAGGGCCGCGAAACCCACCATAATCGCGAGTCTAGCACGCGATCTGCAGGCTGCGAGATGGCCCCCCGTCAGGTTTTACGTCCTTAACAAACTCTTAGCCCCGGCTTAACCACCGCACACGTCCGCCCATCGCATCATCGTCGTCAGACCCTCGGCGAGAACGACAGCAGAGAAACGCTCCGACCTTGGAACGAAAGGTGAGGCCATGCACATCCGGAAAGACTCACTGCTCTTCACAGCGTTCGTGTTCATGATGGCCGCGCACGTCGCGCTGGCGGTCCGCGACGCCGGCGATCCGAAAGCGGATGAAATCATCGCGAGTGCGCGCAAGGCGCTCGGCGGTGAGAAAAAGCTTGCAGCGCTCAAGACCCTCTCGCTCCGCGGAGAGTACCGGCGCGAGATGTCCGCGGGGCCCCTCGGCGGCGCCGGCGGCACGTTCGTCATGATGGGCGGTGGTGGCGGCGCCATGAGCGCCGGTGGATCTCAGGCCACCGGCAAGATCGAAATCGACGTCGAGTTCCCCGACAAGTACCTCCGTTCCGACATCGGATCCTCGGGATTCGCGATGACGCGGAACGATGGCTTCGAAGGCAGCCGTCCGTTCCTCGAGATCGTTCCGAACGCGCCCGGCGCGCAAATCAGAGTCGACAACCCCGCGGACGATCCCGAGCGCGCAAAGACCGCGCTCAAGCGGAACAATCGCGATCTCGCCCGGCTGCTCCTCGGGCTCGTCGCCGGCACGCAGCCGGGTTTCCAGGTGACCTACTCCTACGTCGCGCAGGCGGAGGCGCCCGAGGGCAAGGCTGATGTGATCGAGGTCGCCGGGCCGGAGGACTTCAAGGCCCGGCTCTTCATCGACAGCCAGACGCGCCTGCCGCTCATGCTCACCTACATCGAGGCCGAAGCACGGCCGATCGTCAGGACGATGACCCGGGATGGACGCGGCGGTTCGGGAACCGGAGGAACGGCGACAGGGACAGTCGTGCAGGGCGCGGGCGCCGGTGCCGCGGGCGGCGGCGGGCATCCGCAGGCCTCATCGTTGACGCCGGAACAGCGCGAGCAGCTCGACAAGCAGATACGCGAGGCAGAAGCCACGCCGCCGAAGATGGTCGAGTTCCGCATGTTCTTCTCCGACTATCGCGAGGTCGACGGCGTCTCGCTCCCGCATCACATCGTCCGCGGCACCGCCGAGAAGACCACGGAAGAGTGGGACATCAAGAGCTATCAGGTGAACCCGAAGATCAAGGCCGACCGCTTCAAGGTCGGAGCCAAATGAATCCACGGAAAACACGGACAACCACCGCGGGCAACACGGACAACACGGATCGCTAGAAGAAGAGTGGCTATGAGCACCCACAAGCATCTCGCGGCGGTACTCGCGTTGGCATTGGTCTTCGCCGTCGGAACCAGGGCCACGGCGCAGGTCCAGGCCCAGAATCGCGACGCGGCGTTGCGCGTGACCGTCTCGGACCAGACGGGCGCCGTCATCGTGGGCGCAAAAGTGACGGCGCTGCCCGTCGACCCGAAGGGGGAGCCGATCGAGCTGACGACGAACGAGCGCGGAGAGGCGGTGTTCACGAACCTCGGGCCCGGCCGGTACGACGTGCACGCCGAGTACCCGGGGTTCGAACCACGGCTGATCGATGACCTGCGGTTGCGTCCCGGCAGCAATACCCGACGCGATATGAAGCTCAACATCGCGAAGATCGCCGAGGACGTGGTCGTCGGCCAGGATCCGCGCGACCGCGCGCTCGATCCGCGCGGCAACAGCTTCGGCAACCTGCTCACGCGGGAACAGATCGAAGCCCTGCCCGACGATCCGGACGAGATGGAAGAGGCACTCAAGCAGATGGGCGGACCGGGGGCGGTGCTGAGGGTGGACGGGTTTCGCGGCGGCCGGCTGCCGCCGAAGTCGCAGATTCAGTCCATCCGGTTCCGCCGCGATCTGTTCGCCGCCGAGAATCATGGCGGCGGCATGGTCCACATCGACATCACCACGCGACCCGGCGGCGGCCCGCTTCGCGGCACCCTCGACTTCACGTTCCGCGATGACGCGTTGAACGCGAGGAACGCGTTTGCGCCGGCGCTGGGTCCCGAGCGGCAGCATGCCGCCACGTTCACGCTCAACGGCACGCTGTGGAAGGACAGAACCGGATTCTCGTTCACGAGCAACGGCCTCGACGCCTACGACTCCAAGACGCTGCTGGCGGCTGTGCCCGAGGGAACGGTCTCGGGCGTCGTGCGCCGGCCGACCGATCGGATCGGATTCTCTGCGCGCGTCGATCATGCGCTGACGAAGTCGCACGCGCTGCGCGCGTCGTACAACCGGACCGGCGCCGAAAACCGCAATCTCGGCGTCGGGGATTTCGACCTGCCGAGCCGCGCGTACGCGCGGGACACGACCGAGGATCTCTTCCGGCTGTCGGTGTCCGGACCGGTGAGACGGAACTTCTTCAACGAAACCCGATTCCAGGTCAGGCGAACGACCAACGATTCGAACGCGTTCAGCGACGCGCCGGCGGTGCTCGTGCTCGACGCGTTCAACACCGGCGGCGCGCAGGTGGCTGGCGGGCGGCGGGCACTGGACTTCGAGTTCGCGAGCGACATCGACTACGCGAAGGGACGGCACTCCGCGCGGGCCGGATTCCTGTTCGAAGGTGGCTTCTATCGCAGCGATGACGTCCGCAACGCCGGCGGAACGTTCACCTTCCCCAGTCTGGATGCCTACGAGGCGGCCGAGCCCACGACGTTCACCCGCCGCAGCGGCGACCCGCTCGTGGAGTACTCGACAGGCGCAGCTGGGCTGGTACGTGCAGGACGACATCCGCGTTGCCCGCAGCCTGTCCGTCAGTGTCGGCCTCAGGCACGAGCTGCAGACCCATGTTGACGACTATCTGAACATTGCTCCACGCCTGGGCGCCACCTGGTCTCCCTTCAAGAGCGGAGCAACAACGCTCCGCGGAGGCGCCGGCGTCTTCTACGACTGGTACGACGCGCAGGTGTACGAACAGACGCTGCGCGTCGACGGCGTGCACCAGATCGACGAAGTCGTGCGCAACCCCGGCTATCCCAATCCCCTGATCGGCCCGGACGTCATCGTCCTGCCATCCGGCCGCCTCGTGCAGGCGGACGGCCTGCGCCTGCCGACGACCTTCCGGACATTCGTGGCCGTCGAGCAAGTCCTCAGCCCCCTGGTCCGGGTCAACATGAGCTACATGCGCGGACGCGGACGCAACCTGTTCAGAGGCCGGAACACCAACGCGCCGCTGGCGGACGGCAACCGTCCCGATCCGGCCTCCGGCAACATCACCGAGGTTGAATCCACGGGAGGATCGGAAGGCAACATGCTGAACACCGGGTTCAACCTGAACCTGCCGTGGCACCGGACCTTCCTCTTTGTGAACTACGGGTTCGGCAGACTCGAGAACGACACTGATGGTGCGTTCGCGCTGCCGGCCAACAACTACGACCTCGCCGCCGAATGGGGAGCGTCGCTGAACGACGTCCGCCATCGCCTCTCCGGCATGATGAACATGAACCTCTGGAAGGGATTCAAGCTCGCCACCTCGTTCAACGCCACCTCGGGGCAGCCCTACAACATCACCACCGGCTTCGACGACAACGGCGACACGGTGAGCAACGATCGTCCCGACGGCGTGGGGCGCAATGCCGGGCGGATGAAGGCCCGCTGGGACGTTGGCGCGCGACTGAGCTGGTCGTTCGGTTTCGGCCAGCGTAAGGGCGCGGACGGCGCCGCGGGAACGCCGATGGTCATGGTTCGCACGGTGGGCGGCGGAGGCGAGACGCCGATGGGCGGCTTCACCGGCGGAGCCGACGAAAAGCGCTGGCGCTTCGAGGTCTACCTGGCCGGCACGAACGTGTTCAACCACATGAATCCGGTCGCCTACAGCGGCGTCATGACGTCGCCGTTCTTCGGCCAGCCCACGTCAGCGGGCGCGCCACGCAAGATGGAGCTCGGGGCGCAGATTCAGTTTCTGAGGACAGGGGCCGGGGACCAGAGACCAGAGGCCAGAGGCCGATTCATCACGCGTCTGCGGAGGAGCCGATCCGCGATCAGGAAGTACGGCAGCGCGAGCGATGAGAGCGCAGCGGACACGCCGAACGCCGTGGCAAAGCCGAAGTGCTGAATCAGCCAGCCCATCAACGTGGAGCCCGTGCCGATGCCCGTGTCGAACGCGGCGAGGATCGCCCCGAACGCCGCGCCGCGCCGCTCGGGCTCCACGCCCTGCATGACGTAACCCACGTAGACCGGGTACGAGGTCCCGAAACCGAGACCAAACACGATCGCTGACGCGATCATCCATCCGCGTGTCCCGCCAAACGCCAGGAGCGCGAGGCCGACGCTGATCAACACCAGACACGGGAGAAACACGCGCCGGTAGCCCAGGCGATCGCCGAGGCGTCCCGAGATCGGCCGGGTCAGGAGAATGACGATGGCCAGGGTCGTCAGGTAGATGCTTTTCGGGGTGACGCCGTTCGCGTCGGCATACAGGGCCGTGAAGCTGGTGATGCCGCCGTAGCCGAACGAGAACAGGAACAGGCTGACCGACACGACGAGCACGCGCCATTCGAGCAGACCGCTCAGGCCACCCCGGCGCTCGCTCGCGGGCCTGCTGATCTCCCACTCGTGCAGATTCCAGGCGATGACGGCCATCACCAGGTTCAGCGCCGCTCCGACAACGCAGAGCCACAGCCAGCCTCGGCGGTAGATCCAGAACCCCGCCGTGGGCGCGAGCGCAATCGCCGCGACCGACGAAAGTCCCCAGTACGCGATCCCTTCGGCACGGCGCTGGGCCGGCAGCAGGTTCGTCATGTAGGCGGCCGATGCCGAGAGGAGTCCCGACCAGAAGATCCCATGGACGATCACCAGGGCGAGCATCAGACGGTAATCGGTGATCACCGCGTACGCGAGCGAGAAGCCCGTCAGGGCGAGGCTCCCGATGATGAGGATCCGTCGCTGGCCGAACCGGTCCGCGAGCGCGCCCGTCAGCGGCGCCGAGAACGCCGACGAGTAGGTGAGGAATCCCAGGAACAATCCGGACGCAAACGTGCTGCCACCCAGATCGAGGATGTGATACGGCGCCGTCGGCAGCAGCTGGAAGGCGGAAAGAAAGACGGTGAACGTGAACCCGCACATGATGAAGAAGTGCGGGGTGAAAAGCCGGTTCGACTGCATCAAAGACGGAACGTCTGCCGACGCGGACCTGAAGGTCCGCGCTCCTACTCCGACTTCAATGCTACAACGGGATCGACGCGCGTCGCGCGCCAGGCCGGCACGAGGCTGGCCAGAATGGCGACGAATGAGAGCACGACGCCGACCGATACGAACGTCACCGGATCGGCGGGGCGGACGTCGTGCAGCAGGCCGCGCATGAACGGGGTCACGGCCAGGGCGACGCCCAGCCCGCACGCGACGCCGACGAGCGCGAGCGTCAGGCCGCTGCCGAGCACCATCTTCAGCACCTGAGAACGGCCGGCGCCAATCGCGAGCGCGGATGCCGATTTCCCGCGTGCGCCGGCTGACGAGATACGAGAGCACCCCGTAGATCCCGATGGCCGACAGCGCGAGCGCGACGGCCGCGAACGTGCCCAGCAGGAAGCCCGTGAACCGCGGCGCAGACAGCGACGAACCCACTACCTGGCTCATCGACCGCACGTTGGCCACGGGCAGATTCGGGTCGAGGTTCCGGATCTCCTGGCGGATCGGACCGACGAGCGTGCCGGGATCCGTGGAGCTCTTCACCACCAGCGACATCCCTCTGATCGGATTGCCGATCGACTTGTGCCACTGCGGATGAGGCACATAGAACTTCTCTTTCACGGCTTCGGTGATGCCGTTGTGCCGGACATCCGCCACGATGCCGACAACCGTCACCCATGGCCGGTTCTGGTTGCCGCCGATCTTGAGGCGTCCGCCGATCGGATCGCGGCCTGCCCAGTACAGGCGCGCCATTTCCTCGTTGATGAGCGCCACGAGCTCGGCATCAGACGAATCGCCCGCGGTGATCGCCACGGCCACGGATGACACGTTCGCCCATGGCCTCGAGGTATCCCTCGGTCACGATCTGCCAGTCGCCTTTGGCATTCGTGCCGGGCGGCGGATCGTATCCTTCGACGCGCAGGCCGAAGTCACCGATCGTCGATCCCAGCGGCAGGGAGCGCGCGGCACCCGCCGCGCGCACGCCGGGAAGCTGCCGGACGCGCTCGAGCAGCCGCTGATAGAACAGGACGACCTGCTCGGCGTTCGCGTAGCTCGTCGACGGCAGCGCCACCCTCATCGTCATCACGTTGCTGGGATCGAACCCGAGCGGGACGCGCTGCAGCGCCCAGAGGCTGCGCAGCATCAGGCCGGCGCCGACGAGCAGCACGACGGCGAGCGCCATCTCGACAACGACGAGACCGTTGCGGAAGCGCTGTCTGGACGCGCCGCTCGACACGCTCTGGCTGCCGTCCTTCAGCGAGTCGGTGAGATCGACGCGAAGCGCGCGCAGCGCCGGCGCGAGGCTGAAGAGGATACTCGTGGCGAGCGCGACGGCCGCGGTGAACATCAGGACGGGGAGGTCGACGGTTACGGTCGATACACGCGGGATGCTCGCCGGGTTCCACCAGGCGACGATGCGGACGCAGGCGTAGGCGAGGCCAAGACCGGCCATCGCGCTGACGCCGGTGAGGACGACGCTCTCGGTGAGCAGCTGACGCAGAACGCGGAGACGGCCCGCGCCGAGCGCGGTGCGGACGGCCATCTCGCGCTGGCGTGCCTCGGCGCGCGCGAGCAGCAGGTTCGCGACGTTGGCGCACGAGATCAGCAGCAGAAAGCCGACGGCAGCGAGCAGCAGCCACATCGATTTGCGCACGGATCCGACGACTTCGTCCGTCAGCGACAGGACGACGGTGTCGAACTGCATCTGCACGGGATACAGCCCCTCTTTGGTCATCGCGCGAGCGATCCCGTGGAGCTCGTCCGACGCCTGTCGCACCGTGGCGCCCGGCGTCGAGGCGCGCGGTCGCGTAGAGCCCGTGGTTCCCGTGATCCATCGATGCCGGATCCATCTGCATCGGCACCCAGAGCTGGCTGGGCTCGGGATTGTGGTAGTCCGTCGGCAGCACGAAACCCGGGGGCATGACGCCGATGACCTCGTACGCATCGCCGTCTATCTGGACGGATCGACCTACGATCGACGGATCGCCGGCGAAGCGACGGTTCCACAGGCTGAAGCCGAGGACGACCAGCGACGGACCGTTCGGCACGATCCTCCTGCGCGGTGAACGTGCGGCCGATGAGAGGCGCGACGCCCAGCGTCGAGAACAGATTGGCCGTGACGTTGGCGGCGGCGAGGCGTTCCGGGTCGCCGTCACCCGTCAGGTTCACCTGGCCCTCGCCCCACGCTGCGACGTCACTCAACGTTTTCGCGCGGCGCCGGTAGTCGAGCACCTCGCCGGTCGCCACCCACGTCTTGTCGAACGCGGTCCAGCGGCTCCAGATCATCACCGCGCGATCGGGCTGGCTCCAGGGCAGCGGGCGCAGGAGGACGGCGTTGATCACGCTGAAAATCGCGGCGTTGGCACCAATCCCGAGCGCGAGCGTGAGGATGGCAATGGCCGCAAAGCCCGGGTTCTTGAAGAGCGTCCGGGCGCCGAATCTCAGGTCCTGCCACAACGTTTCGAACAGAGTTGCTGCATGCATAAGGACACACCACTCCCCACGTGTACGCTCACGGTTAGACGCAGTGCACGCGCGATTCGTTTAGATCGGCCTGACCGCCTGAGCGGTCTCGTTCTTGGGCTAAGATGGCCGGATGGAGCAGGATTTCAGCGATTTCCGGCCCTCGCGCGTGTGGAAGCGCCTGTCGTCCGAGCGGCGGCTGCAGGCGGCCGAGCTCTTCTGGCAGGACGAGCAGTCCACCGAACAGCAGATCGAAGCGATCACGGCACTCGCGGCGCACATGAAGTTCAGGACCAAGAGCGTGCTGTCGCTGTCCCTCGAAAGGCGCGCGAAGTACCTGGCGACGCTGCCGAACATTTCCGAATCGATCGTGGCCCGGGCGCTGGTGAGCTACCACCTCGAACGGCAGCGCCCGATGATGGGGGCGTTTCTGGACAGTCTCGGGATCGCGCACGACAACGGGCTGATCACGGATGACGAGGCGCCAAAGCCCGACGGCGCGAAGCTGCGCGCGGCGGCGGCGGACCTGGCGACGAAGTACCCGGCCGAAGACGTGTCGCTCTACTTCGCGACGCTCGTCTCACAGGATCCCGATACGTGGGGAGAGCTCGCCGACGCGAGCCGTACCTCCGTCGCGAGCAGCTAGTCTGAAAGGGGCCCCCTCTCACCGCGCGCGTTCCGCCAGCCTCGCGATGACACGCTGGAACGCACCCAGGCGCCGCAGCGGCTCGAGCAGCGGCTCGACGGGAATCGTCCAGCCGGAGAACGGCATGTCTGGGTGGTCCAGCAGTGCGTTCAGTGTCTGAATCGCTTCGTCGTGCCGACCGCAGGCGGCGTGGCTGAGCGCCTCGGCCAGCGTGGCTTCGGTGCCCCGGCCTCCACGGCGCAGCGCATCGATCGCGGCCGATGCCGTGGCAAACGCCGTCGCCGCGCCGGCTGCGTCGCCGGATGCGGCGAGCGAGGCGCCAAGACCGACGAGCGACCGGGCGTGTTCCGGAAACAATTCCAGCGCGCAGCGGAACTCCGCGGCGGCCGCCGCGGCTTCGCCGCTGTGCAGGTGCGCGAACCCCTTCCCATCGTGCGCGTTCATCGCAAACTCCGGCGCGTATAGCTGCCAGGAGCCTGAGGAGATCTCGCGCTCGAACTCGCGGTGCGCTTCCGGCGCGTCGCCGCGCGCGAGCCGCACGAGGCCCAGCAGCCAGTGCAGGCCCTTGGCGGGATATCGCTGCTTCAGATCGGCCTGACGATCCTGAACGATCGTCCCCTCGCGGAGTACCGGTTCGGCCCGATCGAGATGCCCTCGTGCGATGTGCACCATGGCGATCTCGAAGTGCACGAACGGAAAGTCCGGATACAGGTCCATGGCGCGCGCCAGCGCCTTCATGCGCTCGTCGCCCCAGGCCGCGTGTGCCAGCCGGAACTGATTGCCCCAGTACCCGGGTTCGAGCGCCACCGCCCGTCTCGCCGCCGACAACGCCTCGGTTGCGCGGCCCGCGCTCATCAGCAGGAACGACAGCGACGCATGCCCTTCCGCGAGGTCGCGGTCGAGCTCGATTGCCCGGCGAACGTGATCGATCGCCCGGGCGAGCAGCGCGCCGTCCGGCTGGTTGCGCGCGCGAGATCGCTCGTACTGCCAGAACCGTGCGTTCGCAAGGCCGACGTGCGCGCTGGCGTACCTCGGATCGAGCTCGATCGCCCGCTCGAAGTCGACGATCGCGCCGGGAACGAGCGACGCATCGAGCGCCTCCAGCCGAACGCGGCCCTCGGTGAACGCGCGATACGCCTCGAGGCTGCTCGTATCTCCGGTCGCGCGCGGACGCGACTTCACCACGCCCAGCGTCTCGGAGAATTGAGCCACGATGCGGTCCTGAACCTCGAACACGTGCTCGAGGAGCCCGTCCGCCTTGGCTTCCGCCATGGTCTCCCCTCGTGCCGCGTCCACGATTCGCGCCGTGACCCGCACGCGATCCCCGGCCCGCTGAAAGCTCCCGACGACCGCCAGATCGAGACCGAGCTCCTGATGGAGCGCGGACAACTCCGACCCGGAGCGGCGAACGGCTTCGACCACCCTGACCCGATCGATCACACGCAGTTGCGATGTCGACCGCAGATCGTTGGTGACCGTCTCGGCAATGCCGGACGAGAGCCACGCCAGCTCGCGGTCGCCGCTGACGTTCGTGAAATCCATCACCGCGATCGCCGGTTGTGCAGCAACCCCTTCGCGAGACACCGTCTCCGGCGCAGCCGCCGAAGCGTCGACCGCCGCCACCGCCTGTGCGCCAGCGGCTGTCGTGCTGACCGGCGCAATGAAGCGGTAGCCGCGCCGCGCAACGGTCTGGATGTAGATCGGGTGCGAGGGATCGTCGCCGAGAGCCTGCCGCAGTTCGGACACCGCTTGCGTCAGCGCGTTGTCCGTCACCGCCACGTCGGGCCAGAGCGCCTTGAACAGATCGTCCTTCGAGACGAGCTTGGACTGACGGGACGCGAGGTACAGCAGGAGATCGATGATCTTCGGCGACAGCTGAACGACTTCCGTCTCACGCAGGAGCCGGTACGACGCAGGATCCAGAGTAAACGGACCGAATCGGTAGGTCACGGCGTCCGCGCTCCGCGGTCAGCGGACCCCGGGTACACGAGGATCGCGTCGCTGACCTTCCGTGGTCCGGTCGCGTCCGACGGGCTGTTGACGATCTGTCCCTTGATCCACATCGTCGTCGAGCCGCCGCCGTCGAGGTTGAGGGCGTTCGTCAGCTCCAGCCGGTGAGCGAGGTCGCGCAGCTCGACGAGCGTCATCCCCGCGCTCAACTGAGGCTGACGGCCGTCGACGGTGACGAGCCAGATGGCGCCGTCCGTCGAAGTACCGACCATCGTGCGCGGATGGCGACTTTCGGCGAAGCCCTGGTTGAACGTCTCCATGCTCCAGTCTTCGATGTCTCGTCCGTCGCGGACGAGCAGGCCCGCGCCTCCGATCACATAATGCGCAGAAGACCAGATTCCCGTCTCACCGTCGACCGGATCGTAGGAGACGTCGAGCGCCACGCGCGTGCCACGCTTCAGGCGGGCCAGCGCGGCCGGGGTCTCGGTGCCGCCGAACGATATCACGAAGCCGCGACGCGGAATTCGCGTCTTGCCCGTGCGATGAGGCCCGCTGACGACCTTGCCGGGCTCCCCGTCGACGACCCATTCGAGGCCGCCGGTGGCCGTGTCCGTGTCCGCGTGATAGGCGGGCGTGAACAGCATGATCTGTCCCCGCACGCGCGTCGTATCCACGCCGTCGAGCGGCACGCGAACCGAATCCTTCCGACCGGGCTGGATGACGAGTGCTGCCGTGGCCTTGAGGCGGGCGAAGATCAGGCGCGGACCGTTCGGCGTTCTGACGATCCCCACCGCGCCCCTCGGCCTCCGCGTGTCGCTGACGAGACGCCGATCGATCGTCAGCACGCCCGCGGGATCGCCGTTGGGCAGGAAGAACCCCGCATTGACGGCGGCGATGGCCTTGTGACGCTCGGCCATGCCCGCGACCGTCTCGGTGTCCATGATTTCGTCGTTCGCCAGCGCGGCGCGCAGATCGACGCGCGCCGGCTCCAGCCGGAGCAGCCAGATCGACACGGGCGCCTCCGGGTTCAGCAGCGATCGGTCTTCCAGGTGATAGAGAAGAATGCCGGGCGCGACGGGACGTGCCTCGCCCAGCGCCAGCCGCTGCGCAAGCGCCGGCGCCAGCGCCAGCCCGAGCAGGGCAAGCAGGCAGGACGTGAGGGTCGTGCGGCCTACAGCCTGCATCGAATATCGGTCGGTTCGAACGATTTCACCTCGAGAACCGGATGCTGTTCGTGCTGGCTGATCTCACCGCGATCGGGCGGCGTGGAGCCGCCGATGAAGATCCCCGTCTTCCCTATCTGCTTGCCGCGCACGACGGGCTGCGAGATCTCGGACTTCAGGACGCCAGTCAACTCGACGACCTGATCCTGATGTTTGTCCCGAATCGTCTTCAGTCTGGCCTTGTCACCCTTCAACTGATACGTCAGTGCCGTCTCCACGGAGCCCGTGTCATCTGCCAGCCGGGTCTCCGTGGACTCGATGACCGAACCACGGACGCAGCCCCTGACGATCACGTTGTCGCCTTTCGAAGGCGTCTTGGGTTTGGGGGCCTTGTCCTGACTTGCCGCCAGAACGGCGCTGCACGTCAGGGCGAGCGCGAAACAGCTGATAAGGGCCCTCATCGGATGACCTCCCGTGACAGTGCCGACCAGCTTAGCACCGGATCACCGTGATATTCTCCCGAACGGTCCAGCACCACCAATTCCTGCCAATGCGAACGGCGACCCTGATCATTTTCAGCGGGCTTGCAACGCTTGCCCTCCAGGATCCTCAGCGGCCCGTGTTCCGCACGGGCATCGATTTGATCACCGTCGATGCCATCGTGCTGGACAAGGCCGGCAGTCCGATCACGAACCTCGGCCTCGACGACTTTGCCGTCACGGCGGACGGCCAGCCGCGGCGGCTCGTCTCCGCGCAGTTCGTGCCGGTCGTGACGAGCGCGGGGGCTCGGGCACCGTCGACGTCCGTCATCCCCGCGCCCCGTGCCTCATCGAATGTGGATCTTCCGGAGTCGCGCTCGTTCGTCGTGGTCGTCGACGTGGACGTCATCCGCGCCGGCGGCGGCCGGGTGGCGATGGACTCGGTCGCGAAGTTCATCGCCCGCCTGGCGCCTGAGGACCGCGTCGGTGTGCTGACGCTGCCATCGGGTAGGCCCCGGGTGGACCTCACGACGGACAGAGCGCCGGTCGCTGCAGCCCTACAGATGATCGTCGGAACCGCACAGCGGCGGAACGAGGACATGAGCATCGGCGAGGCCGCGGCGATCGAGCGCGGATCCAAAGGCGCGGTGCAGGAGTACTGGGATCGCGTGTGCTTTCCGCAGCGCGATCCCACCTGCGGCCGCAATCCAACGATCACGGCTGAACGGATCATGGAGGAGGAGCGGCGCCGTACGCGCGACTCGCTGAATACGCTCGGGACGCTCGCGGACGCGATGGCCCCCATCAGGGGACTGAAGACGCTCGTCCTCGTCTCGGAGGGACTCGTTCGCGATCGACGGACGCGGGACGACCTCCGCAAATTCGCCGAAGTCGCGGCGCGCGGGCGCGTCAGCGTCTATTCGCTCGTGCTCGCGACGCCGTTGAACGACGTGGGCTCCGGCGGCGCCCGTCCTCCGGACCGCGCGCTCGACAACGAGATGCGGTTCGACGGAATGGCCGACGCCGCAACAGCCGCCGGTGGCACGGCCTTCATGATCAGCGGCACGCCGGACGTCGCCCTCGAGCAGATGAATCGCGAGCTGACCGGGTACTACCTCCTTTCCTTTCAGTCCGAGCGCAGCGACGCCAGCCCGGATCGGCACACGATCGATGTGAAGGTCAGAAGAGCCGACGTCACCGTGCGAGCGCGCACGGACTTTTACGTCCCGATCTCGACGAAAGCCGCGGCGCCGCTCTCGCTGAAGAGCGCTGCGGATTCCGACCTGCGCACGCTCATGGGCAGACTGCTGAAATGGCCGGTGCCTGTCGCCGAGATGCCTGTCGCGATCGACACGTTCTCGGGGTCGCCCTCAGCCGGATCGGCCGTGCGCGTCGTGCTCGCTGCTGATTTCCGCACGGACACGTCCATGGCCGCGCTCGGCTTCGAGATCGTCGGCGACGGCAAGCCTGTCGCGGACGCGTTCGAATCGAGACCGAAATCCGCGCGCCCGGACGCTGGATCGTTCGCCTATCTCGGCGCCGTGAACCTGGTGCCCGGCCGCTATTCGCTGAAGCTCGGCGCGCTCGCCGACGATGGCCGGCGGGCCAGCGTCGAGCACACGTTCCTCGTCCGCGAGCCGTCGACGTCCGCCATTCGCATCAGCGACCTGTTCGTCGGCCAGGAGACGGAGGCCGGGTTCACGCTGCGCCCAGGATTGACAGCTACGACGTCCAGCGTCGATGTCCGGCTGGATTTGCAGGCTGACGATCCGGCGATCTTCACGAGCGCGTCGGTCACCCTGAGCGTGTCGCGCGTGGGAGAACCCAGGCCGCTGACGTCAGCGCCGCTCGTCGTGAGCGGATCGATGAACGAGCCGACGAAACGCAAGGCGACAGGGACGGTTGCCGTCGGCCGTCTTGCGGCAGGAGAGTACGTGCTGAGCGCTGACGTGACGGCGCCGGGTCAGCCGGCGCAGCGTGTATCGCGCACCATTCGCAAGTAGAATCCGCTCCATGTACCGTCGGCACTTTCTCGGAGCCGCCGCGGCGTCCGTCACCGCCGCACTCGCCTGGCCGCATCGACTGACCGCTCAAAGGCCCCCGGCCGTCAAACCAAAGCGTCTGACGACGGGCGACACCGTCGCGCTCGTGGCGCCCGCGAGCGCAACCTTCAACACGCTCGACCTGCAGATTGCGCAGGAGTCCCTCGAAGCGCTGGGCCTGAAGGTCAAGGTTGGAGGGCACCTGCTGGATCGGCACGGCTATCTCGCCGGTCAGGATCGGGATCGCGCCGGAGACATCAACCGGGTTTTCGCAGATCCCGACGATACGCGCGGTCCTGCCGATTCGGGGCGGCTGGGGCAGCAGCCGGCTGCTGCCGTACCTCGACTTCGACCTCATTCGCCGGAACCCGAAGATCGTCCTCGGCTACAGCGACATCACGGCGCTCCTGCTCAGCATCCACGCGCGCACCGGCTTGATCACGTTTCACGGACCCAACGGCATGGGCCGTTGGGACGAGTTCTCGGTGGGCTGGGTCAGGCGGATCCTCTTCGAAGGCGAGGCGGTGGCGATGGAGAACCCGCGCGAGAAAGGTGACTCGCTGGTGCAGACCGAGAACCGCACGCAGACGATCACTCCCGGCACGACGCGCGGACGGATCCTCGGCGGCAACCTGACGGTGCTCACCGCGATTGCCGGGTCATCCTTTCTGCCTGATTGGACGGATACGATCCTGTTCCTCGAAGACGTCGGCGAGGACATCTACCGGGTCGATCGCATGATGACCACGCTGAAGCTGGCCGGGGTCCTGAACAGAATCACGGGGTTCATCTTCGGCACGTGCAGCGAGTGCAAGCCGGGCGAGGGATTACGGTTCGCTGACGCTCGAAGAAGTCTTCGCCGATCACATCAAGCCGCTCAAGGTGCCGGCGTGGCAGGGAGCGATGATCGGGCACCGGATGCCGCAGTTCACGATTGCCGAGGGTATCCCGGTAGAAATCGACGCGACGGCCGGACGGATCAGGATGCTCGAGCCCGCGGTCACACCCTGAACAGTTGCCAGCCGCCGCGCTCCATGACTGCGTGCACGCCGCGATCCTGGAACGGCAGGCCCGCGTCGCCGACGATGTCGCGGACCGTCCGAGAGACGAGCACCTCGCCCGGCGACGCCACGTGCGCGATGCGTTCGGCGGCTTCGACCGGCCCGCCGGTCGGCAGGCCGTTTTCCACGACACACTCGCCAGTATGGAGTCCGACCTGGACGGAGACGCCACAGCCGTGCGCCGCGTCCACGAATGCCGTCGCGTATCGGATGGCTCTCGCGGGACCGTCGAACGCAGCCGTCAGGTGGCCCGGAGGACTCTCGAGCATTTGTCCGCGAAACCACTCGCACTCGCGCGTCGCCAGCGCGAGCACGTCGGCGGCATTGGCACCGCCGACCTGCGCGTGCACGATCGTCGCGAGCACGCGATCGAGCGGCGCGCGAACGGGCATGCCCGTCACGAAACGTTCGATCTCGTCGAGCAAGGGCTCCTGGTCGCCGACAAACGGGAGATGATCCCGTCCGGGGAGATCCACGAAGCGCGCGCCCGGAATCAGATCGGCGACGAAGCGGCCCTCCTCAATTTTCAGCAAGTGATCGTCGTGCCGATGCAGCACGAGCGTGGGCACGCGGATGGAGGGGAGAATGCCCCGAATGTCGATCTCGGCGTTCATGCGCGTCAGCGCGAGCGCGGCGCCAGGACTTGCCCCCATGCGCAAGTACGTGCTCCACCAGGCCCGGAACGCCGGATCGTTCGACACGCTGGGCGCCCGTTCCTCCAGACCAACCGGACCGCCCCACCCGTCGCGAATCTCGTGGTAGAAGGCCTCGCGCTCCGCGCGCGTCGGCCCCCAGGGATAGTCGGGATCCCACAGGCGCTTCGCGTAGGTCCCGATCATGACGAGCGCGCGCGTCTTGTGCGGATACGTCGCGGCAAACAACGCGCACATCGGACCGCCCTCCGACACGCCCAGCAGCGCGGCGTGCCGCGAGCCCACCTGATCCATCACGGCGCGCACGTCGTCCATGCGCTGCTCGAGCGTCGGGAGCTCGGCGACGCGATCGGACAAGCCGGTTCCGCGCTTGTCGAGCAGGATCAAACGTGAAAACGACGCCAGCCGGCGCAGGAAGCGCGCGAACGATGGCTCCGCCCAGAAGTACTCGAGGTGCGAGACCCAGCCCATGACGAACACGAGATCGATCGGCCCGCTGCCGACTACCTGATACGCGATGTTGACGTCGCCGCTGCGCGCGTAGTGCGTTTCGGGCAGCGCCGGTGACGGGGTGGACACGGGCGGCGGCGCGGCTGGTGACGCAGCAGCGGAGTGGGCTGCCGGTTCGAACGCGACAGGCGCAATGAACCTGTAGCCGCGACGATGCGCCGTCTCGATATACGTGGGCGTGCGCGGATCGTCTTCGAGGGCGCGCCGGATCTCGCGCATGCAGACCTTCAACGCGCCGTCGCCGACGTGCACATCCTTCCAGGCGAGCGTCAGCAGATCGTCCTTCGTGACGAGCTCGCCCGCGTGCCCGAGCAGATGCTCCAGCACCGTGAAGGCCTTCGGCGCGAGCGGCACGACGCGGTCGCCGCGGCGTAGCTGTCCCGCAACGACGTCGAGACGATATGGGCCAAAGGTGCACGTGGCCATGCCGACCAGAGGAGAGTACCACCTGCCAGGCTCTTCCACATGACCCTCAACTGTCTTCAGCTCTGCCGTAGTGGTCATCGGGTTTTTGCTGCCACGTAGTAGTAGTTCAGTGGGTCGTGCGCGAGCGTCTCGACACGCACGTCGTGGAACCCCGCCGCTTCGAGCATCTCGATCGCGCGCTCGCGGCCCCACATCGCGCCGAGCCCGGGTCCGCCGGCCGCCAACGACACCGACATGCAGTGCATGCACGAAATCGTGTACATGAACGGACCGAGCGGATGCGTCAGGTTGTCGCCGAGGTGCGTGTGCCCGGCGATGTCCTGCATCAGGAACACGCCGCCGGTGCGCAGCGATGCGTGCAGCCGCTCGAGGACCTGCGCGGGGCGCGCCTGATCGTGGATCGCATCGAACGCCGTCACGAGATCGAAGCCGCGATCCCTCGAGAACTCTGCCACGTCGGCCTGCACCAGCTTCACGTTCGAGAGCCGGCGATTGTTCGCGCCCGCCCTGCCGGCCGCGATCGCCTCCGCGGACATGTCGACGCCCGTGAACCGGCTCTCCGGAAACGCTTCCGCCATCGCGATCACGCGCACGAGCGCTGCCGCACGCCGCGTCGAGCACGTCGATGCCAGCCTCGAGCCGCGGAATCAACCCGTCGACCAGCTTCAGGATGTGCGTCCGCAGACCGGCCACGACCGTCTGGCGGCTCTCGTCCGCCATCACGGCATGGAAGCGCGGATACGCGCTGTAAGGAACGCCGCCACCATGTTCGAACGCGTCGACCACGACATCCTCGGCAGCGCCGAGGACGGCCAGCCACTGCGCCGTGACCGCCAGATTGTTCGGCGTGGACGCGCGGGTCAGCGACGCCGAGTGCTCCGGCGGCAGAAAGTACGTGTTCCCTTGAGCGTCGAAATCGACGATGCCGCCGGTGACCATCGCGCCCAGCCATTCGCGCACGTAGCGCTCGTCGAGCATCGCCGCGCGGGCGATGTCGGCGGCCGGCGACTTCGGCAGGCACGCCATCGTGTCGAAAAGACCCGTCCGGTGCCCGATGCTGATCATGAGTGCAAGCGCGCCGTCATTGAGAATCTGCAGCGTCCTGTCGGTAAATGCCTCCGCCGGCGATCGTTCGAGGGTGGCCACTGTCATGCGAAACCTCACTTGCGTGCGAACCGTCACTGCGTGCCCCATGCACCGGTTCAAATCCCCTGAGATTACGACGGGGACCTCGTGCAGCGCATGAGGAACGCCTGACGAAGTGGTTAGGATTTGGTAAGGGTGGGATCAGCCGCAGAAACGGCGCGGTTTTGCGAGGGTGATGCGAACGATGCGGTCGCCTTCCTGGATCTCGTCGACGACCTTCATGCCTTTCAGGTCGCCTTCCTCGCAGACGCTCGCAAAGACGGTGTACTCGTGATCGAGCCTGGCGTTGTCGACCAGATTGATGAAGATCTGCGCGTCGCCCGTGTCGCGTCCGCGGGTCGAGATGCCGAGCGTGCCGCGCGTGTGCATCAGCAACCCGACCTCGTCGCGCATGAACGGGCAATCGCCGCAATATTCGTTGGCGCCGGGGCTGCCACCCTGGATGACGAAGTTCGGAACGACCCGGTGAAACGTGAGGCCGTTGTAGTAACCACCCTTGACCAGACCCACGAACCGGCTCCGCGCCAGGGGTGCCTGGGCTGTCGCGAATTGGATGGCGAATTCCCTTCCGCTTTCCATCTCGACGTCGGCAATCACCGGGTTGGCCAGATCCTTTTCATCGGGCAGCGGCCCGGGCTTGCGGGAGGGCACCTTGATCGCCGGTGTTTTCCCCGTCCAGGTGCCGATGACTCTGGCAGCAGCTTCCATCACGACCGGGTCGCTATCCTTCAGCAGGGGCGTCAGCCATGACTCCTGCGCCGCCGAACCCAACTCGCCGATACGCTCGATCAACACGAGCCGCACGTCGCGGGAGGTTTCGCATTCCTCCTTCGTAATCCGCTCCAGCGCGCCACGGAGCGACGTCAAGAGCGCTGGCGTCGATTGGGACCCCTTCAGGGCGATAGCTGCGGTGCGTATGAGTTCGTACGGACGTACAGTTGCGTGGAAGAGCGACTTCGTGTTCTGGCGGTTGAGCGCTGCAATGAAAACACCGTCGCTCTCAGCACCAAGCCGCTTGCGCAAAGCCGGAAGCGTCACTTCCGCCACGTTGTTCTCGGGATCTGCTGCCAGCCTGTTCAGCACGGCGACGTCGTCCATGACGATGGCGGCGCGGGCGGCGTACATGCGGACCTGCCAGACGTTGTGCATCGCGAACGTCATCAGCCCGTTGGCGGCGCGCTCGGGCGCGCGTTTCGCCAGCGCCACGAAGGCGTGCGCCTCGCGCTGCCACGGGCCAACCGTCGGTGGCGTTCGCGACTCGGCGGTCACGGTGTCGGTGACGTTCGAGTCCTCCCGGCACACGTCGCCGAGCGCGTCCAGGCTGGCCAGCACGACGTGCATGCTCCTGTCCTGGAGCGCATCGAGGAGCGGCTGACATCCGAGTTTCGCGGCCGCGCGACGGGTCCAGCCGCGGACCGCTTCGTAGCGGACCATGAATGAGGTGTCGGAGAGGGCCTTCCGGATGAACTCGACCCGCTCGTCGTCGCCGATGACCGATCCGGATCCGACGAGCGATAACGCCGCGAGCCGCCGCACCTCGACGTCGTCGTCCGAGAGCGCGGACTCGAGCGTGTCGGCATCGACGCCCTGGGCCGCGATCAGCGCGGCCATCGCGTTGCGCTGAATGTCCCCGCGCTTCAACGCCTCGGTGTGCGCCAAGGCGCGCAGGCGTTCGACGGTCTCGTCCTCGAACGGCGACAGCTTTCTGCTGCGCGGCGCCAGCGATTCGAGCCCTCTCGCGGCGCCAATGTGGGGTTCGTCTTCGACCGAGGGAAACGGCGTGTCGAGGACGCGCCTGAGGAACCCTTCCGCCGTGCGGACCTGATTGGGCCGGTCGTACGGCAGGCGGCCTACGGACCGTGAAATCGCTCCGAGCGCGTCAGGCTTCTTGCGAGTGAACTCCGCGGCACCGGCCGCGAGCAGCGCGTCCAGCACCGCCTGCTCCTGCTGGCCGGCGCGAACCTTTTCCAGGGGCTCACCATGCAGCGACTGGGCCAGGGCATCGGCCGCATCGGCGCGAGTGGCCTCCGCCGAGACTAGCGGCAGGAGGTCGGTGATGAGGTCGCGCCGCTCCAGGCGCCCGAGCGCCCGAATCGCGGCCCTGCGAAGGTTCTCGTTCTCGCCGCGCGCGATCTCGTAAAGCGCCCGAACGTCCTCGCTCGTGGGGGCCCGCGCATCCTCCACGGCCATCACGATCGCCAGCTTGAAGTCCGACGGCGGACCGGCAGCCGGCTGAGACCTGCGCTGGTTGCCGGCAGTGGCCGGAACCGTCAGCGCAAGGACCGCGATCGCGCCGGCCAGGCCGGCCTGCCTCATCCTAATTACCGCCTCCGCCCGGAATACTCCAACATCTGCGCCGTGAGATCCATCGGATACGTGATTTTGACGTCGGACACCTTGCCGTCGGCTGACTTTATTGCTTCGAGTTTCGGCTGGACGAACCCGGTATAGGACGGCATCTTCAGCCGGTCCACACGTGCCACGACTTCGTCCCGAATCCGGCCGTCGAAGTGGACGCCGTAGGTCTCGAAGAGCGCCTTAGCGGCGTCGTAGTCTCCCTCGGCCTTGATGCGCTGAACCTCGGCCAGCAGCTTCCCCACGCCTTCCTGGAACGCCTTCGCGTCGACCATCACGTAAAAGGTCTTGCCGTCCCGGTTCCTGACGTCGATGGCCTTCGAGTTCGCCATGAGCCACCGGACGATCATCTGCCGGTTGCGCATGTGGTCTTCTTCGATCTGGGTCCCTTCGCGCACGCGGCGAAGCTGCACGAGGGCGTTGCGGGTGTAGCCTTCGTATTCAGCGCTGACGATTTCCGACTGAGTCTGCGACGTGACGAGGCCGAGCTCTGCGAGCTTCGGGTTTGGCAGGAAATACAGCGCGACGAGGTCGGCGCGCGCTTCTTCGAGCGCCGAGAACTGCTCCTTCAGGACCGTTCTGCGGGTTGCCCTGCAGCTTCGGGAGACCTTGCCCGACGCGTGGCCGATGACCTCGTGCATGTTGGTCGTCAGCTCGCCGGCCACGCTGCTCCACTTCTCGGCCCGTGCCGCTTCCTCGGGCGTCCAGGCAAACTCGGTCCGGAACTCCGGGACGTCGAGCGGTCGTAGGCCTCGTTGACGTTCGACAACGAGACCGACTTGCTGCCGTGTGTCTCACGAATCTCCTGATCGTTGGGCAGGTTGATGCCGACCGGCGTGATCGGTCCTGATTCGCCGGTCTCGATCACGACGTCGATGGCGTTGGCGGTGATGCCGCGGACGCCCGCCTTGCTTGTACTGATCGGCCCAGGGCATCCGGTCCTCGAACCACTGCGCGTCGGCCGCGAGCTTCCGGATGTGTTCGGTCTTCTCGGGATTGACGTAGAAGACGAGCGCCTCCCATGAGCCTTTGATCGCCGCGGGTCCATGTAGACCTCGACGAACCCGTTGATCGTGTCGACCGGCGACTCCTTGTCCTGGACCCACGCGATGTCGTACGCGACCCGATCGGCGGTTTCTCCGGTCCGGTAGAACTTGATCAGGGCTCGGAGCGCGTTCGCCATCGGTTCGGTCGCGAAGGGAATCGCGGCCTCGAGATGCTGGACGATCGCGCGAATCTCCTCGTCGTAGTGACCGCCGACGCGGTAGACCTCCTCGACGAGCTTGCCGTTCTGCTTGACCAGCCGCGAGTTCAGCGGATACTTCTCCTTGAACGCCTCCAGGTCCTTCATCGTGACGCCGACGTAGACGTTGTTGGCGCTCGCCTGCAGGATGTCCTTGCCGGCGCCCGGTGTCTTGTTCGTGACGATCGGATCGAACTGCGCGTCGAAGAACATCGGCTGCAGCCGTTTCAGCATGGCGTCCACCGACTCGCCTTGCCTGACCGGGAATCGCGCGCCCGCCTTCGCTGCCGCCTGTCGCCGCCGCGGCAAACGCCTCGGGCGTGCACTTCAGCACGAACTTGCGCGCGGTCAGATTGTTGTACGGACCGGTGTTGAGCCAGAACAGCTTGGTGTACCGCTGATCTCGGCCAGCGTCTGCCGGATCGACGCCCTCGGGGTGCGTGAGGATCTCTTCGAGCACGTCGCGCATCTCCAGGTTGTGCGCGTAGCGCTGGTCGTAGATAGATGTCGCGACCGGCGAGCGCGGCCTGGTACAGGTGCCAGATGAGCATCTTCTGGTCGAGCGGCAGCCGCTCGAAGCCGTCCGCGTAGATCTGCACGACCGCCGCATCGTCGACGCGCTCGAGCAGGTACTTTCGATCCGCCGGCGCCGGCGTCGTCGACGCCGGACGCAAGCTGTCGGTCGTTGGCGTGTTACCGCCGTCGTCGCGCCCCCTCCCACATCCCGTCATCAACGACAACGCCATTGCCACTCCCATCCAGGTGCGTGCATCCCTGCGATTTCGTGTTCCCGACGAGACTCGTGCATTCGACATTTCTGACCTGTGCCTCACAGTAGTCGGACTGTCACATTAGGACGGTTACGCCAGCTCGACCGTTTCCTGATGCTCAGGCATCTTCGTCGGCCAGCCCAGCTTTTCCTTGATGGTGGCCGGCAGGGCCTCCATCGCAACCGGCTCGCCGTGCACGATGAAGGTCATGCTTCGGCGGCGCGCTGTGAAGCCGCCGAGCCAGCGCAGGATCTCGCTGCGAGTCGGCGTGCGCCGACATCGAGTCGATCCGCTCGATCGCGGGCGGCGACCGGGACCATCTCGCCGTGAATCTTGACGCTCTTCTCACCGTCGACCAGCCGGCGCCCGCGCGTGCCCGCGGCCTGGATAGCCGACAAACAGCACGGTGTTCCTCGCGTCCGGCAGCGCCGCCTTGAGATGGTGCAGCACGCGCCCGCCCGTCGCCATGCCGCTCGCCGAGATGACGATCGCCGGCATCTTCGAGGCCGTCAGCTGCTTCGACTCCTGCGGCGGAGGCGATGATGCGGAACCGCTCGGTGCAGAACACGCACACCTCGCGTTCCTGCCGCGCCTGACGCCGCCGGCGGTCCGCTGACTCGTGCGCCGCCGCGTCGTGCGGCGCCTTGTCGTCGTGCTCCTCCGGCTGCATCTCGGGATCGAGCTCGCTGCAGCCGCTCGGTGTAGCGCGCGAGCGCCGCGGCCGCCATCGGGCTGTCGACGAACACCGGCAGCACCGGGATCCGCTTCTCCGTCCTCGAGCCGCTTGATCCAGTAGATCAGCTCCTCGACGCGCCCGATCGCGAACGCCGGAATGATCAGCTTGCCGCCGCGTTCGCGCGGTCTCGCTGACGATCGCGCGCGAGGCGGTCGCCGTTGTCGTCCTGCTTCGTGGACGCGATTGCCGTAGGTGGACTCGACGAGCAGGTAGTCCGCCTCCGTCGACCGTCGTCGGATCCGGCAGGACCGGGCGGCCGAAGCGCCCGAGGTCGCCGCCGAAGAGGATCGTCCGGCCGTCGATCCGCATCGCGCGCGTACGACGAACCGAGCAGGTGCCCGGCGTTGATGAACTCCACCTCGACGCCCGTCCGCGACCGGCATCGGCCGGTCGTAGCCGCACCGGCTGCAGCTGCGAGACGGCGCGAAACGCGTCGACTTCGGTGTAGAGCGGCAGCGCCGGCTGTGTGCTTCGAGTAGCTGTGGCGGTTGGCGTTCGCCGCGTCTTCTTCCTGAATCCGGCCGGAGTCGGGCAGCACGATCTTGCAGAGATCCTGCGGTGCCCGGCGTGCAGAACACGCGGCCCGCGGAAGCCCTGCGAGACGAGCCGCGGCAGATAGCCGCAGTGATCGAGGTGCGCGTGCGTCAGCACGATCGCGTCGATGCTCGGACGGCTGCGATCGGCAGGTCCTGCCAGTTGCGCTCGCGCAGCTCCTTCAGGCCCTGGAAGAGTCCGGCGTCGATCAGGACCTTCGCGTGGCCGTTGTCGAGCAGGTACTTCGAGCCGGTCACCGTCCGCGCCGCACCGAGAAACGTGATGCGCATGTCATGCAAAGAGTCCCACCTGTCCGCCGGTGTGCCAGAAGAGCACCGTGCCCGGCGTCCGTGAAGTTCGCCCGCGCGCGTACGCGCGCGATCAGCCCGGCCATCGCCTTCGCCGTGTAGGTCGGATCGAGGAACAGCGCCTCGCGTCGCGCGCACAGAGCTCGATCGCTTCGCGTCGATTCGGCGTCGGCACGCCGTAGCCGCCGCCGACGAATCGATCGTCGACCTCGATCGGCGCGTCGCGTCGAGCGCGCCCGGCGGGACGTCCGAGCAGCGGCCGCGAGCCCGTCGAGGATCCCGCGGATGTCTCGCTCCAGCGACGCGCCGCCGATTCGTCGGCGCTGATGCCGACGACTCGCGTCGCCAGTCCGGCAAGCGCGCAGCCGGCGACGAGGCCCGCCTGCGTGCCGCCGGAGGAGGTGGAGTGGACGATCACGTCCGGCGCGGTCGACCTGCGCCAGCAGCTCGGCGACCGCGTGCACGAACGCCGCGGCGCCGAGCGGCGTCGACGCGCCGATCGGAATGACGATACGGGCTGCCGCCCCTGCGCGGCGCAGCTCCTCGGCGGCCGCGTCCATCGCCGGCGCACGCTCCTCGCGCGGTCGCGACGTAGCGCACCTCGGCGCCGAGCAGCGATCGAGCAGCGCGTTCGCGGTCGGCTTGTTCCGGCGGCGTGCCGTTGGCGACGAGGACGCAGCCGCAGCCCGAGCCTGGCCGCCGCCGCGGCGGTCACCCGCGCGTGATTCGACTGGACGCCGCCGCTGGTGATCAGCGTGTCGGCGCCCTCGCGCGAGCGCGTCGCGCCGCCACGAGCTGCATCTTGCGGACCTTGTTGCCGCCAAACGCGAACGGAATCGCATCGTCGCGCTTGACGAGGAGGCGCGGTCCGCCGCCAAGCGCGTCGCGAAGCCGCGACAGCTCTGTCGACGGGTGTGGGACCGGTGCGAGCGGCAGCGAGGCAACGTGGCGAGCGCACTGAGCAGCCGGTCCACGACGCAGGCCCGATCGTGAGTCGTTACAGTATACGGCTAGTATACGACGCATTCGATGCCCACGCTGCTCGAAGCACTGCGATCCGGATCGTGCCGGTGATCGCGGCGGAGCTGCGGCCGCCGCGCGCGGAGCTCGAGACGGCCGCGAGCATGGACGCGTGGATCGACACCTACCACGCGGTCCGCGGCCTGACGCGCGGCGGGCACGTTCGTCTTCCTGACCGACAGCGCGGTCGGCCTGAAGGAAGAGGACAACCTCCGCCATCTCGTGATCAATCTCGGCAGCGACGTTCCGCGCTCGCGACGTCGTGCCGTTTCTGACGTGCAAGCATCCGCTCGGAGTACTGCCTCGCCTACGCGGATCGCGCGCAGCACCACGGCTTCGAGTGCGCTCGTCGTGCTCGGCGGCGACAAGCACGTCGGGCCGCCGCGCTGCGTCGAGCACGCGTGGCAGCTGCGCGAGACGATCCGGCGCCGCGAGCCGGCAGCTGGCGCTCGGCGGCTGGGCCAACCCGCACGCGCGACTGCGCGCGCGCAGGTCGAGCACCTGCTCGACGACGCACGTCAACGCCGAGTTCTACCTGACGCAGATCGTCTCGCATCACAGCCGCGCGGCGCGTCGAGCGGTTCCTCGACGGAGGCGCGCCGGCGGGGCCTGACGATGCCGGGGCTGTTCGGCGTGTTCTACTACCGCTCCGCGAATCCGAGGACGCTGGACACGCTGCAGCGAGTTCCTGCCGGTGCCGGTCGAGGAGTTGACGCGCGAGTTCGCCGCCGGCGCGACCGCCGGACGAGATCTGCGCGCGATCGATTCGCGAGCGCTCGCCGACGCCGGCGTCCGGCACTTCTACATCAGCAACCTTCCGCTCGGCCGCGCCGCCGCGACGCTGCGCCGCATCATGGATCTCGCGTCGCTGTCAGTGATCAGTAGTCAGTAGTCAGTGTCGTGATCAGTAGTCAGTAGTCAGTATCATGGGCGCAGTTTCTCGACACGGTTCCGTTCTCCGGCATCATCCGCATCCGCGACATGATGTACAGCGTCAAGGATCCGTTCCGCCTCGATCAGGGGGACGTGAGCTTCGACGCGCCCGATACGGTGAAGGCGGCGATGCACCGGGCGATCGACGAGAACCGCAGCCACTACCTGCAGACGACCGGCGTGCCGCGCCTGCTGGAGCTGCTCGCCGAGAAGCTGCGGACGACGAACGGCATCCCGATCGGCAGTCCCGACGAGATCATGGTGACGACCGGCGGCATCCACGGGCTGTTCATCCTCTGCCAGGCGCTGCTCGAGCCGGGCGACGAAGTCATCGTCCCGGATCCCGAGTGGCCGCCGTGCGTCGGCAACATCCGGGCCGCGCACGGCGTTCCGGTCCCCTGTCCGCTGCACGAATCGCTCGGCTGGCGCTACGATCTCGACGAGCTGGCGTCGAAGATCACGCCGAAGACCCGCGCGATCTACATCAACTCGCCGCACAATCCGACGGGCGGCGTCCTGACATCGCGCCGACATCGAGGCGATCGCCGCGCTCGCCGCGCAGCGACGACCTCTGGCTGATCTCGGACGAGGCGTACGAGGACGTCGTCTTCGACGGGGCCGAGCACGTCAGCCCGGCGTCGCTGCCGGGCATGTACGAACGGACGATTTCGTTCTACACCTTCAGCAAGTCGTACGCGATGACGGGACTGCGGCTCGGCTACGTCGCCGCGCAGGACGCGAAGCTGCGCGACCGGATGAAGAAGGTGCTCTTCTACACCGCGAGCAACGTCGCGTCGGTCGTGCAGTTCGGCGGCATCGGCGCGCTCGAGGGATCGCAGGAATGCATCGACAGCGTTCCGCGACGGAGCTGCAGGCGCGGCGGGATCTGTTCTACGACGGCATTCGCGACACGCCGGCCGACGTGCTCGCCGGCGACGCCGCCGAAGGGCGCGTTCTACGCGTTCCTGCGGATCAGATCCGGCCTGGAAGCCGCCCGCCGGGCAGGCTGAACTCGCTCGCTGTCGTGGAGCATGACGGAGTACCTGATCTCGCAAGGGCGCATCGGCTGCGTCCCCGGCGTCGACTTCGGCGCCAACGGCGAGGGCTACATGCGGTTCTGCTTCGCCCGCGATCGCACAGAGCTGACCGGCGCGCTCGAATCGATGCGGGAGTTGTTCGCCCGGGCCGCTGCGTCGTAACGCAGCGCGCAGCCGCGCCGCCAGAGAGGTCCTTCAGTGGTGGTGCGCGTTTGCCCGCTGCAACCTGCTCACGCTGAGCCCGCCCGCCCCCATCGTCAGTCGGTAAGGAGACTGTTCGTGGTCCGAGCCGCGCATCTTGACGACTCGCAGCTCGCGGTCGAGCTCGAAGCCTTCGGTCGAGTAGTTCAACGCCAGGATGGCGTCTGCTACGGTCGACAGATAAACGGGGGCTTCAACCATCCTGGTCGACGGCACCGTCTGCGTGATGAGCGCGCTGCGCCCATTCGCGCGGAGGAGGGACGCGACGACGATGACGAACTGCCTGAAGCCCTGCGGGGACAGCGTGTGCTCGATCGACGAGATGCTGTCCAGGACCACGAGAGACGGCTTCAGCTCTTCGAGACCCATGTGCAGGTCCATCAGCAGATCCTCGGGGCTCGAGGCCTCGGGCCGCCGGCAGATCACCTTCAAGTGTCCTGAGCCCACGAACGGCTCCATGTCCATGCCAATCTCGCGATAATTTCGCAGCAGCATGGACCGGGTTTCCTCGAAGCCGAAGTACACCACGCCCTCGCGCCGGGCCGCGCCGGCGCGGGCGTACAGGCCGGCGAGGAGCGTCTTCCCGCTGCCCGACGGGCCTCGCGCGATGACGATCGAGTTGCGGAGCCAGCCGCCGCACGTCATCTCGTCGAGCCCGGGCACCCCGCTCGAATAGCGCTCGACGATGTCCGCGCTCGCGCGGTCCCGCACGTCGAGCGGAAACACGGCAACGCCGGTTGACGTGATTGTGCACGGGTATTCACCCTTGTAATGCCCGCTGCGGCGGTACTTCGCGACCTCAATAGAACGGCGCCGCCGCCCGGCGTCGTTGACGTTGCGCAGGACGATCGTCATGTCGCAGACGTAATCCTCCACACCGAGCGTCGTCAGGGGGCCGTGGTCGCCCGGGGATTCCGCGATGATGACGGCGGTCAGGTTCAGGCGTCGCAGGCCGTAGACCAGCTGGAAGAAGTGGTTGCGCAACGCGTCCGCATGAGGACGAGTGCTGAAGAGGGCCGTCGCGGAATCGAGCACGAGCGCACGGGCGCCCGTCTGGCGGACCAGCGCCTCGAGGCGGTGCGACAGCCCGAGGATGTCGTACTCGCCGGACACGAATGTCGGTCCCTCCAGCGATTGCGCGAGATCGACAACGTGCAGCGTGCCCGAGGCGGCCAGCTGCGAGATGCGGAGGCCGAGCGCGTCGCCGCTGTCTTTCAGATCGTCGGGTGCTTCTTCCGTAGCAAGGAAGATCGTCTGCACGCCTTGAGCGGCGAGATGCGCCGCGATCTGGAGCGACATCACGGTCTTGCCCGTGCCGCTCCGGCCCGCAATCAGCGTCGAGCGGCCTTCAGGGATCCCCCCCATCGCGAGCACATCGAGACCGCGGACACCCGTGCGAAGCTTCGCGAGGGCGCTCATCGTCTCGGGCGGGCTCCGCAGACGCCGAGCAGGTCATCGACGATCCCGGCGTTGCGGAGATCGCCCAGCACCCAGATACGGGGCTCTGGCGACCGCTTGACGAGCGTCGGCGTGAAGGCAATGCGATCCTGTTCGCCCGACGGCGGGTCTGCCATCAGATCGCAGATCGTGACGCTGACCTGAGACGGGTCGTACCGATCGAGAATCCGTTCGAGATTGCGTTGTGCCTGGAACGAAGCTGGCGACGCAGAGCTGATGTAGAGCACGAGCTCGATGCGTCGCGTGTGCAGCCCGCTGATGACGTCAGTTGAAATCACGGGTTGCTCCATCGGCGAGAGAGTGTTGCGGACGTGAGCCAGAAACGCGTCGAGATCGAGCGGCTTGCCAAGCACCGCGACGTTTCCGAACTGGTCCAGGTCCGGATGGGCGGTGACGATCAGCGCGGCGGCTCCGTTCATAAGCCCGCGGCGGGTGGCCTCTTGGAGCATCCACGCGCCCGTCCCTCCGGGCATGGCATGGTCGGTGATGATGAGGTTGTAGCGCGTCTGCCGCAGCCGTCTCAGTCCGTCGTGCGCGTCAGCCGCCTCATCCACATGATGGCCCTCGATCGCGAGAGCCGTGGCGAGCATCCGGCGGACGTCCTCGTGATCGTCAACGACGAGGACGCGCGCCGGACCGGCAAGATTCCCGACAGGCGCGTTGGGGAGCGGACGCGCGCTGCGGCGGGCGGCACGTTTGGGAGTGCTCTGAGATCTCGCGCGTGGCGCGCCGTTGGCGTCGACATTCATTGAGTCGCTCAGCCTTCAGCCCGATATCGCAGGCGATACGCCGGCTGAAGACACCCCGATTCGGCCTGTGAGAGAGCAAAGTCCTTGCCGCACTGGCCTCGAATAGGCCCGGCGGGTCGTGATGTGCAGAAGTGTGAAGGAACCGTCGAGTCGGCGACCGATCAGCGCACGTGCCGGCCGCCGTCCACGCGGATGGTCTCGCCGGTCACGAAACCGGATTCAAGGAGGAACCTGACAGCAGCGGCGATTTCGAGTTCACCGCCCCAGCGGCCCAGCGGCGTCGCCGCTTCGACGCTCTTGCTTTCTTCGTCAGCGGTGCCTTCGGGCGCGAGGATTGGCCCGGGCGCGATGGCGTTGACGAGGATCTGATCGCCCGCCAGCTCCAGCGCGAGCGCTTCGGTCAGCCCGATGACGCCTCGCTTCGCGACGTAGTACGGCAGGTAGCTCTTGTAGCGCGGACGACCGCTCGCGGAGATCCAGTCGCTGAAATTGATGATGCGGCCGCCGCCGGCCGCACGCATGTGCGGCACCGCGGCGCGCGCGCAGAGAAACGCCGCTCGCAGATCGACGTTGACGACGGCGTCCCACTGCGCTTCGTCAATTGCGTCGAACGGCACCGCGCGGTAGACCGACGCCATGTTGATCAGAACGTCGAGACGACCGAGCGCGGCGGCCGCCTCGTTGACGAGCATCGCGCAGGCCTCGCCGCGCGAGAGATCCGCCTGAAACAGAAACGCACGCCGGCCCGCAGCGCGGACGGCTTGCGCAACCTGCTCGGCTTCCTCCCGCGAACGATTGAACGAGAGCGCGACGTCCATCCCGCGGCGCGCGAGCTCCTCGGCGACGACGGCGCCGATTCGCTTCCCGCCCGTGATGAGGACGGTCTTGTCGCTCAGTTCCATTTACGCTTCGATTCGACCAATCAGCACGACACCAAAGCGCAGCGTCCCTGCGGCCTTTCCGTCGCGCGTGACCGGGACCTCCATCACGACGGCATCGTGACCCAGGTCGGTCTTGTGCAGCTGCAGCGGGGATTCCTTCGCGACCGGTGGATCGATGCTCCACACGCCGGGATGCGATCCGCCGATCGATCTGTTTGGACAGCTCGATCGTCCCGTCATGACCGCGCGGAGCCGGGTCCGTGTCGACCGCCGCCGGACTGAGCAGCAGGAAATGACGGAACGGTGAAACGCCGAGATGGTCGCCGTTCTCCGGCTGGAGGCCGTAACGCAGCGTGTAGACCCCCGGCTTGATCACGCGGCCGCGGATGTCACGGAATTCGGCAGGGACGTTGACCGCGCCCACCAGCGACCCTTCTTCGACATCCTCCCACGAGAGCGTCGCCGACGATCCCTTCATTGGCAATCCGCTCACCCACCAGAAGTCGAGCGAGACGGGGGACTGCTTGCCCACCACCACGCGAACGCCGCCCTTGGCGAGCTTCTCGACAATCGACGCGTTGAAGGCCGATGGAGGCGGCGACTGCTGTGCGGTAGCGGTCAGGCCGGGCGTCTGGCTGGAAACGTGCCACAGGAGAAGTGCGAGCGCGAGTCGTGTCATGCGAGGTCGAGTGCAGAGAAAAAGGCGCCGGGAATTGCCGGCGCCTCGACTGATCCGTGTTGTCCGTGTTGTCCGTGTTGTCCGCGGCTCGTGTTGTCCGCGGTTGTTGGCCGCGGTCGTCAGCCCGCGGATGCTATGGGCGGTAGGAGAAGGTACCGACGTACGACGACTTGCGGTCGAACTGCCGCCACTGCATGCCCAGGTCCTTCCCCGACCATTCCTGCGAGCGGGTCAGACCCGTCGCGTAGGCGTCCGTGCGGGACAGCGGATCGAACCACTTCATCGCGCCGCAGGACATCGGGTGCTCGAACTTCGTCGTGACGTCAAGCGAAGCGGCGCCAGCCGACACCCGAATGCCGTCGTCGTCCTTCGTGAACGTGATGGGCACGCTCCTGGTCGCGATGACGTCCGTGACCGCCGCAGGCGCGAGCGCCCGCGCCATGTCGACGAGCGCCTTCTGCTGCGCGGCTGTCGCGCGGCTGTCGGTCATGACGACCGACTTGATCGACGTCGGCGCCGGCGCGCCGTACTCATGGAAGCTCAGGTGCTTGTCGGCGGCGATGACCGCGACGACGGACAATCCGTCCAGCGCGACACCGTTGAGGCTGCCGCGGGAGACGTGCCAGGCCATGATGGCTTCCTTGCCTGACGTCTCGCCTTCGCTGCCAAGAATGCAGGGGCCTGTAAACACTTCAGCGGTGCGGGTTTCGACGTAGTCGCCGGTCAGGACCGGGTCGCTGGCCCGAATGCCGACGCCCGAGCTGAGCACGACGGTCGCGAGAACGGCGAAAGCCTTTTTCATGACGTAAACCTCTTGTTCCTGATTATAACCGGCTCTGGGCTGTCGGCTCTCGGCTCTAGGGGCTCTAGGGGTCTTTCGGAGCTCAAGAACTCGCCAGAGCCTGGAGCCGAGAGCCCGGAGCCTGTTCAGTGCTCGCAGCAGTGCCGGCCGTGCACGCAATCTCGAGCATTGACCGGGTGCCCGTCCGGCCCGAAGGCCTTCTGCGTGCACTCACACCAGAATGACGACGCGCCCAGGGCCTCGTCGTAGTCGTTCTCGACGGTGCTCCCGACCAGCACGTACATCCCTTTGTGGCGCAGGTTGGCGCAGTGGTTCGGTGTCAGATAGCGCGACGACAGTGGCGGATGGTCCATGTGCTGATCCTTGTCTGGGTCTGGCTTTAGGCTCTGGACTTTAGGCTCTAGAACCTAGAGCCCAGAGCCCAGAGCCTTCAGCCCTACACAGTCTTCATGCCCGCAGCTTTCATGATGGCTCGCTTGACCGCGGTTCGGGCGATCTGCACCTTGTAGGCGTTTCCGCTCATCGGCTTCGCGCCGGTGACGGCCGCGTCGGCGGCAGCCATGGCCGCTCTCTTCGGTCAGCGGCTTCCCGGCCAGCGCGGCCTCCGCGGCCGCGGATCGCCACGGAATCGGGGCGACCGCGCCCATCACGACGCGCGCCGACTGATCGTCTGACCGCTCATCGTCAGCGCCACCGAGGCGACGGCCAGCGGCCAGTCGTGCGACTGCTTGAAACGCACCTCGTAGGTCGCGCTGCGCGTCCGCCGCAGGCGGCGGCAGCATGACGTGCGTCAGCAGCTCGTTCGGCGCGAGCACCGTTTCGCCGAACAGATTCTTGTCCGGCATCGACGAAGTAGTCGCCCGCGGCCACCTCGCGCTCGCCGGCCGGCCCGACGACGCGGAACCGCGCGTCCAGAGCAATCGCAGGCACCGCGAGGCTCGAGGGATGGATGATGTGGCACGGGCCGTTGCCGAAGATGGCGTGGTACTGGTTCTCGCCGTCGACCGCGAAGCACCGCGAGCCGCCCTTCTTCAGGCAGTCGAATTCCTCGTTGCGGAAGTACCAGCAGCGCGGACGCTGGTTCAGGTTGCCGCCCACCGTGCCGGCGTTCCGAATCTGCGGCGTGCCGACTTCCTCCGCCGCCTGCGACGAGCGCCGGATACATCTTCGCGACGTCGGCGTTGGCGGCGAGCTCGGCGAGCGTCACCGCCGCGCCGATGCGGAGGCCGCCAGCCGGCGTCCGCCGGATCGTGCGATCGAGGTTCTTGACGTTGACGAGCCGGTCCGGCTGCGCGACGTAGTCCTTCATCAGCGCGAGCAGGTCCATCCCGCCGGCCAGCGGCAGGAACTTGCCCCGCTCGGTGCCCAGCGCAGCGATCGCTTCCTTCTCGTTCGCGGCGTTGACGTAGGCAAATGCCTTCACAGAATCCTCCGAGCTTCGTCGGCGTTTCTGAGCGCGTCTTGGCGAGCACCTGCACTCTGAACCGTGCACCCTGCACCGTTCTATGTTCCCCCGGCGCGTTCCTTCTGAATCGCCGTGAGTACCGCTTCCGGCGTGAGGGGCAGCGTGCGGACGCGCACGCCGATGGCGTTCGCGATCGCGTTGCCGACGGCGGCCGCGGTCGAGATCACCGGCGGCTCGCCGAGGCCGATCACACCGCGATCCGGCTGATCGACGATCGTGACGTCGATCTCGGGCACGTCGGACATGCCCGGCAGCAGGTACCACTCCATGTTCGGGTTCACCATCTGCGCGGTGTTGCGATCGAGGATGCGGTTCTCGAAGAGCGCGAACCCGAGGCCCATGATGATGCCGCCGATAGCACTGGCTCTCGGCGGTCAGCTTGTCGACGATCATCCCGCAGTCCTGCACGCAGACGATCCGCTTCACGCGCGTGACGCCGGTCTCGATGTCGACTTCGACGTCGGCGAACTGCACGCCGCTCGTTCCGGTCGACCGAGGCCTGGCCTGCCACTCGCCCGGCGCGCTGATCGGCTCGGTCCCGAGCAGCTTGCACGCTTCCGCCCACGTCATGCCCTTTGGACGGATCGCCTTTCGGACTGAATGCGTCCGTCGCTCGCCACGAGCGCCGTCGGCTCGACGCTCAGCGTCGGCGCCACCTTGGCGAAGAGCTGCGTCGCGGCGCGTTCTCAGCGGCGACGCGAACCGTCGACGTCACCGAGGCGACGGTGACGCTGCCGCCGCTGCCCGGCGCGAACGGATAGTTCGTGTCGCCGATCGCCGCTTGCACCGACTCGAGCGGCAGCCCCATCGTTTCGGCCGTGACCATCGCGACCAGCGTGCGCGTGCCGGTGCCGATGTCCTGCGTGCCGATCCGCATGACGACGCCGCCGTCAGGCTGAATCTCGCACGAGGCGCGCGTGGCGGTTGCTGCCGCTGCCGGCCCAGCGGTTCGCCGCGCAGCCCATGCCGCGCTTGATCGGGCCCGACGCGGGATCGCCCGTCGGATGCCGCTTGCTCCAGCCGATCTTCTCGGCGCCCATCTGGAAGTACCTGCGCCCACTGCGCGCTCTGGCGCCTCGGGCGGCAGGTTGCGCAGGCGGAGCTCGAGCGGATCGAGCCGCAGCCGATCGGCGAGCTCGTCCATCACGATCTCGGTGATGAAGCAGGACTGCGGATGTCCCGGCGCGCGGAACGCGCGCTGCGGGCCCGGCGTTGATGTACACGTCCGTGTGCCGCTGTCGCCGGTCCCGGGAACACGTAGACGTGGTAGGGGACCGGGAAGTTGGCGCCCTGCCCGGCGCCGCCGGTGCCCCACGTCTCGGCGTCGACACGCCGTCAGCTTGCCCTGCGCGTCGACGCCGGCGCGGACCTTCGCGAAAGCCGACGGCCGGTTGCCGGTCACGAGGTGCTCTTCCTTGCGGTCGAGCATCAGCTTCACCGGCGCGTCCGCGGCCTTGGCCAGGCGCGCGCAGATCACGACCTGACACGTCGCCGCCCAGCTTGCTGCCGAAGCCACCACCCATGTAGTCGGTGATGACGCGCACGTTCGCCTGCGGAATGCTCAGCGCCTTGGCGATGCCGTCGCGCGTGCGCGTGGACGGCCTGCGTCGACACCCATGCGGTCAGCTTGTCGCCCTCCCACTCGCAGATGCCGCCGTGCGTCTCGAGGCTCGTGTGCGTCTGCACCTGGGTTGAGTAGACGCCCTCGACGACGTGAGCGGCGGCTTTGAGCGCGGCGTCGACGTCGCCCTCCTGCTGGACCGCGGGCTGCGTGACGTTGCCCTTCGCGAACACCAGCGGGGCCTCGGCGTTCATCGCCTGCTCGATGGTCGCGAGGTGCGGCAGCACCTCGTAGTCGACCTTGATCAGCCGGATCGCGTCCGCCGCGATCTCTTCGGTGGTCGCCGCGACGGCGGCCACTTCTTCACCCTGGTACATCACCTTCGATGTCGTCGGGATTCGCGGGATCCTTCAGCGCCGAGCGCCGCCTTGACGCCTGGCAGCTTCTGGGCCGCGGAGAGATCGATCGCCTTCACGCGCGCGTGCGGGTGCGGCGAGTCGAGCAGACGGCCGTACAGCATGCCCGGGCGGATGATGTCGTAGGTGTACTTCGCGGCGCCTCGCGCCTTCTCCGGCCCGTCGAGGCGCTTGATCGACTTGCCGATCGAACTTGCGTTCGTTGGCGGGAGGCCAGCTAGCCACGTTTCACCCCCGAACTGGCTTCGGATCCAACACGGCCTCGAGCACGCGCACGTAGGTGCCGCATCGGCAGATGTTGCCGTCGAGCGCCTTGCGCGCCTGCTCCCGGGTCGGCTTCGGGTTCTTCTCGAGCAGCGCGACCGCGGACATGACGAATCCCGGCGTGCAGAAGCCGCACATCAGCCCGTCGTGGTCGCAGAACGCCTGCTGCACGGGGTGGAGCACGGTGCCCTGCGTGAAGCTCTCGACCGTGCGAATCGGTCTTGCCCTGGGCTTCGATGGCGAGCGTCGAGCACGCGTAGATCGTCTTGCCGTCCATGATCATCGTGCAGGCGCCGCACGCGCCGCGATCGCAGACGCGCTTGACGCCGGTGATGTCGAGGCGCGTGCGCAGCGCGTCGAGGAGCGTCACGCGCGGCTCGACCTCGAGCTTGTGAACGCGGCCGTTGATATTGAGCTGGATCGGCACCGGGCCGGGCCCGACGGCGTTGACCGCCTGACCCTCGAGCCACTGCCGGCGGCCCGAGCACGCCGGCCGCCACACCGCCGGCGCCGACGGTCTTGAGAAAGGTACGCCGGCTGAACCCCGGGTCGCTCTTCTTCTTCGAAGTCTTCGAAGCCATGTGTCGCGCCTCGCGGGAAATTGGGAGGATAGATTACATCACCACTTGGACAAGATGAAAGACCGGCTGGTCCCCCAGTCATCCCAGCTGTCGACCTGGAGCGAAACCAGCATGAGCCCGTCTTTCCTCAGGATAGGCGTCACCGTCCACGACAGCGTCCCCTGGGTCCGGCAAAGGGTGTTCAGGAGCTCGCGGACGGTGGTCGGTCCAACCTGCAGGGTGATTGGACGAGCTCGGGCGGCTTCAGCCTTCAATCGCTCAGGTGAGCCTGGCATCGACCCCCAGCTCTGGCCCACGCCACTGCGCTCCTGACCACCCAAAAGGGCGACGATCCGGTCGAGAATCGCGTCGACGGTCTCGTCCGAGGCGTTCAACCCGTCTATCGGGCGATCGAGCGGACCCGGTTCACGAAGGTGCAGGGCCGGCTGTACGTCGAATACGCCGGCCGCATCCACCCACATATACCTCGAGTCCGCCCGCACGATCCGCGTCACGGCTTCGGGTGGCTCGACGGCAGTCAGGTCGAGCATGCCGCCACCTGTCGGGCGGGGCTCGTCCTGGCTCGCAGGAACCAGTTCAAGGCCGATGCGCACCTTTGCCCGCTTCCCATAGCCGGCCAGCGCCGATCTGATCCCGAGCGTCAGCGGCAGGGTCATTCTCGCCGGGCCCGAGGGGCTCGACGCGCGCTCACGGGCCGTTCGAACCATCCGGTCCGACAACGCTGTCGCGCTCGCGTCGGGCAGTGACAGCGTGAGTCCGACGCCATCGACGTCCCCCTTTTCATCCTGCCGGACTACCCAGGAGAGATCCCCACGCTGGTTGACGATCGCCGTCAGCGCCTCGATCAGCGTCGGCCTGTCGAGGCTGAGGCTGATGGCAACGTCGGGCCCCTCGTTCGCTGTGGGAGGCCCGTCCGGGCCAACGGATATCCTGGCTTGCAATCCGCCGTTCACAATGCCGCCGAGTACCCGATCCGGATCGAGGGCGCGCATGAGCGTGTCGACGGTTCCAGCGAGCGTCGCTCGATCGAAGGCAACGGGAGCCAACCGCAGTTGAAGAGGACTCCGGCTGTCGAGCGCACGGACGATGATCCGGCCCTCGGATTCCTCCCACGAGTAACGCGGATCGTCGGCGACGATGCGATTCAGCGCCTCGCCCAGCTTCAACCCGTTGAGGGGGACCTGCTGATGGGCAGGACGGCCGAGGTCTGTTGAGACGGCTTCTTTTTCAGGCGGCGCTTCCTCGAGCCCGTAGGGAACCCCGACCGCTGAAAGCACTTGCTGGAGCAGCTCGAACGTAGCCACGCCGCCTGCAGGAATCCGCAGCGCGAGCCCCGGTCCAGTCGACCGGATGACGACATCCGCCGCTCGCGGCTGAGTCCCGGCCCGAGCCGGCCAGTTCCCTGACGCGAGAACGCCGGCAAGGACGAGCACTGCCGACGATACAGCCGTCGTCATATTGCCGATCTTCTCATGACCTCTGCAGATCCGTGTTTTCCGGGTTGTCCGTGGTTTAGATCCGCGGCAGCGTTTGCCGGTGACCGAAGAACTTCGACCAGGGCGCTTTCGCGGCGATCCGGCGCTCGGCCGTGCGGATGTTGAAGACGCCGGGGTTCAGCCGCGGGCTGACCTCGTCCCATCCCAGCGGCATCGAGACCGGCGCGTGCGGTCGCCAGCGAACGGAAAACGGCGGCGCGATGGTCTGCCCGGACGCGTTGCGCATGACGTCCAGATACACCGGCGCGCGACGTTTGGCTTTACGCGCTTCCAGCGTGACGAGCTTTGGATGCTGCGCGGCCATCTCCCGGCCGATCGCGACCGCGTACGCCCGCACCTGGTCCTGCGACGCGCCGCGCCTGAGCGGCACGAAGACGTGAAGTCCGCGCCCGCCGGATGTCTTCGCAAACGACTCGAGCCCGTGATCCTCGAGGCGATCCCTCAGCAGCAGCGCCGCGCGCGCGGCCGACTCGAATCCATCCGACGGATCGAGATCGAAGGCGAGCCAGTCCGGGCGATCGAGCTGATCGGTCCGGCTGTTCATCACGTGCATCGCGATGCAGCCGAGGTTCACGAGCGTCAGCAGCGTCTTCCGGCTCCCGCCGACGATGTAGTCGACGTCGCGCCTGGCGGTCGGTGCGGCAATGCGCATCGTGGGCACGTTGTCGGGCAGGTTGTCGGGCGCCTGTTTCTGGAAGAAACACTGCGCGCGAATGCCTTCCGGACATCGCTCCATCGTCACCGCGCGGCCCTTCAGCCACGGGAGGATCTGGGATGCGATGCGGGCGTAGAAACGGGCGAGATCCAGCTTCGTCAGGCCGTCATCCGGCCAGAACAACTTCGACGGGTGCGTGATGACGGCCCCGCCGAGCCGCACAGGAGCGCCACGGGAGCTGGGCATGTCGTCCGCAAGAAAGCCGTTCGTGCGGGCCGCTATTGTGCCACCAATGGCTGGGGGAATACAGTATCCTCGCGTCGAACAACGGGACGGCCGTTTTCGGAGTGATGTCGCCCTCTTCGAAGTCAGGAGCAGCAGCCATGTTCACGCGGCGCACATTCCTTCGGACAACCGGAACGGCAGGCATGGCCGCGGTCGCGGCGTTCACGGATCGCGGCCTGGATCGCGTCGCGGCGGCGGGCCGCGCGGTCGCCGGCCGCGCACCGGCGGAGGTCGCCGTCGACGAAACCTACTGGCGCGAGATCCAGCAGGCCTTCACGCTCGATCGCACGATCATCAATCTCAACAACGGCGGCTGCTGCCCGAGCCCGCGGGTCGTCCACGAGGCGCTCAAGCGCTATCTCGATCATCTCCAACCAGGCGCCCGTGTACCACATGTGGCAGATCCTCGAGCCGAACATCGAGACCGTGCGCCGGCGGCTCGCGGCGGAGTTCGGCTGCGATCCCGAGGAGCTGGCGATCACGCGCAACGCGAGCGAGGCGCTGCAGATCGCGCAGCTCGGCATCGATCTGAAGGCCGGCGACGAAGTCGTCACGACCAACCAGGACTACGGCCGGATGCTCGACACGTGGGAGCAGCGCGTCCGGCGCGACGGCATCAAGCTCACGAAGATCTCGTTTCCGGTGCCGCCGAAGTCGATGGACGATCTCGCCGACCGGCTGATCGGCGCGATCACGCCGGCGACGAAGGTCCTGCACTTCTGCCACATCACGAACCTGACCGGGCAGATCTTCCCGGTCAAGCGGATCTGCGACGAGGCGCGGCGGCGCGGCATCAAGACCGTCGTCGACGGCGCGCACGCGTTCGCGCACTTTCCCGTTCAAAGCGAGGGACCTCGGCTGCGACTACTACGGCACCAGCCTGCACAAGTGGCTGCTCGCGCCCATCGGCACCGGCTTCCTTTACGTCCGGCGCGAGAACATCGCGTCGCTCTGGCCGCTGACGCCGGCGCGGCGCAGTCCACGACGAACGACATCCGCAAGTTCGAGGAGATCGGGACGCATCCGGCAGCGAACCACAACGCGATCGCCGAGGCGCTGACGCTTCCACGAAGGCATCGGCATCGAGCGGAAGGCCGCGCGCCTGCGCTACCTGCGGGATCGGTGGGCGACCCGGCTGGCGACAGAACCCGAAGATCAGGATCCACACCAACCTCGATCCGGCGCACTCGTGCGCGATCGGCACCGTGCAGATCGTCGGCGTGCCGACGGCGAAGGTCGTCGCGCGACTGTGGGAGCGCTGGCGGATCATCGCCACGCCGATCGTCCACGCCGAGTACGAAGGCGCGCGCGTCACCCCGAACGTCTACACGACGCTGGAGGAAGTCGACACGTTTGCGGCGGCGATGGAAGACATCGCCACGCAGGGGCATCGAACTAACAGCGGAGTCGTTGCTCAGCGAATAGACCGTCAGACCCGCGGAGTCTCGAGTGGGGCTGGTGAGAGACTGTGGCCGCTGGTGAGTCGACCGGAGAGCGGAACGCGAAGCACCCTGCGAAAGTGCTGACGTTTAATCATGGACGCCGGTACCGGACCAGCCCGGCACGGCCCCAGCGATCCGCCCCCGGTCCACCGCAGCGGTACACAGGGAAATCCACCACCGCGGAACCCCGGACGGGAGGCGGGGTTCCGCGGGGTGGACAGGTGACTCGCGTTTAGGCGAGCACCTTGATGACGACGCGGCGGTTCTGCGCACGGCCGTCGCTGGTCTTGTTCGGCGCAATCGGCTTCTCTTCGCCGTAGCTGATCACGTTGATCTTGTGGAGCGGCACCTGGTGCTGTCTCGTAGATGTAGCGCTTCACGTTCTCCGCGCGCTCGAGCCCGAGCTTGATAGTTGATGTCCTTCGCGCCGCGTTGTCCGTGTGACCTTCGATCTCGATGTAGGCGCCGTTCGGATTCGCCTTCAGCTGCTGCACGAGCTGATCGATCTCGCCTGACGTCACGTCTCGGGCATCGCCGCCTGACCGAACTTGAAGTTGCCCTTGTCTTCGCTCAGCACGACTTCGTAGACGAGCCGCTTCGACAGCCTTCTCGATCGCGTCGGCGCGCGTCGTTCGACCGCATCCGCGGCCGCGCGCGCTTCGTCAGCGCGCTGCCCGGCGGCGGCGGCCTTCTGATCGCGCCGCGGCAGCCTTCTGATCGACTTCACCGATCTCTGGCTTCGTTGGCGCGCGTCCGCTCCTGGGTCTCTTCGACCGACTTCGCGAGCGTGTCGACCTTCGTCGTTGACCTGCCCGACTTCGCCTCGCACGAACTTCTTCGTCGCGCACGCCGTGGTGCCACCAAGCGCCAGCGCGAGCACCGGAACCGCCACGCACGAACTCTCTTCATGATGTCCTCCGTCTATAGTCGCACGAATCCGCTGCACCCGACCGCCTCGCTTATGAGATCCCGGCTACCGACGTCGGCTGTCAGCCTCACCTGATCCAGTCCCGGACCGACGTACGACCGCCGCCAGCGGAGTACCCGCTTCGCGCACGCACGACGTGGTCTGCGATTGCGCGCCCGCACTTCCAGCGGCCTCCAGCCTGCTCTCGCCGACGCTTCGAACGCCAGCAGGTACTGGTGCCGCAGCTCGCCCACGATCTGCCGTCGCGGCGATGCTCGCATGCGCCGGCGCGCTCGCCGATGAAGCAGCTCACCGCCCGTCCACCGCGCCAGGTCCGTCAGAGCCGCTGCTCATCGACCCCGTGCCGTGTCCGTCGTGTCCGCGGATCGTCGATCGCCGACATCACCGCGACGATGTAGACCGGGATGTCGATGCTGCTCGCAATCGCCGGATACCTTCGGCCGCCGTCAAGCGGCTCTTCGTGTCGATGCCGTCGGTCAGCACCACGACGCGCCGCTCGCTGCGGCAATCCGGCCATCGCCGCCGCCGATTTCCGCCGCCACCGTCCTCGCCGTTTCCGCGATCGCGTCGTACAGCGACGTCTGACCGAACGGCGGATTCGACGTTCTCGAGTCGCGGTCTCGAGACGCCGCGAAGTCCGACGTGAACTCCGTGACGCGCTGCGAGCCGCGTGTCGAACGAAAACAGCGCCGCCTGATCGCCCTTCTTCAAAGCACTGAACAGGTGCCGCGCCGCCTGCTGCGCGTCGACGGCCTTCGTGCCCACCCGCATGCTGCCGCTGACGTCGAACAGCACCGCCAGCTTGATCGGCCCGTCCGCTTCAGTCTGGAAGCCGACGATCGGCCTGCCGCTCGCCCCCCTCGACGACGATGAAGTCGTCACGCTGGAAGGTCGGGCACGAATCGCCCCTTGCGATCGCGCACGACCGCCGCGACGGAAACGAGATCGACCGAAGACCTGAACTTCGGCGCCGGCTCCGTTGCGGGCGGCGGCACCGTGGAGCCTTGCGCGCCTGCCAGCCCGGCCGACAGCAGCAGTGCTGCTGCGGCGGCGAGGACGGCCCGACGCCCCAACATGAGCCGTCTACATACCAAAGAGCCTGCCAGTGAGTAAGTCGCTGATTTTATTGGAGATAACATAGTTGTCGTTCCGCTAACGGCGTACGTTCTTGCCGATCAGCATGTAGAAATTACGCGATCTCTGAAATCCGCGCCTGTCATTTCTACAAGCGCCGGGCTGGCGTTCAAAAGCCCTCGCGTTTACCTGTAAGATTCGGCGGAATGAGCGGCCGCACAGCTTCCTCGATTCCGGTCGCCACGCGCGTCGGCGGGCTTCGTCTACGCCATCCGCAATATCGTGGCGGAGGCTCGAAAGGTTGAGGCCGCCGGCCGACACGTCCGCTACCTCAATATCGGCGACCCGATCACGTTCGGATTCAAGACCCCGCCACACCTCATCGAGGCCGTCGAGCGGGCGATGCGCGACGGCCACAATGGCTACGCGCCCTCGGTCGGCATCCTGCCGGCACGTGAGGCGGTCGCGGCCGAATGCGCCCGGCGCGGCATGCCGCTGACGCCCGATCGCGTGGTGATTACCTCCGGCACGTCGGAGGGCATCGAGCTGACGCTCACCGCCCTGGCCGAAGCGGGCGACGAGGTGCTCGTCCCGGTTCCGACCTATCCGCTATACACGGCGGTCCTCGCGAAGATTGGCGCGCGGCCGGTTTTCTACCGCACCGATCCTGCCCGCGGCTGGCTGCCCGACCTCGATCACATTCGCGGAGCCTGATCACGCCGGCGACGCGGGCGCTCGTGGTGATCGATCCGAACAACCCGACCGGCGCGACTTATCCCGACTGACGTCCGGCGCGACGCTTGTGGAGCTTGCCGACCGCCACAACTTCCCGCTGCTCGCCGACGAGGTCTACGCGGATCTCGCCTTCGAGGGCCCGGTGCCGGCGCATCGCGGCGCAGAACCCCGACGCGCCCGTCATCACCTTCTCATCGCTGTCGAAGGCGTATCTGGCGCCGGGCTGGCGCGCGGGGTGGATGGCGGTCGGCCGAACCGATCGGCTCGACGAGGTGCTTGCCGGCGATCAAGAAGCTGGCGGACGGCCGACTCTGCGCAACCGGGCCGATGGAACACGCGATCGTCGCCGCGCTCAACGGCGATCGGTCGCATCAGGCAGGCGTTTCGTGACGCGCTGCGCGAGCGCGGCGAGTTGACGACGCGGCGGCTGAACGCGCATCGCCGGGCATCACCGCTGTCGCGCCGACAGCCGCCTTCTACTCGATGCCGCGCGTCGCGCTGCCACCCGGGGTGACCGACGCGGACTACGTGCTGGCGCTGCTCCGCGCGACCGGCGTGTTGTGCGTGTACGGCTCGGGCTTCGGCACCGCGCCGCAGGACGGCTTCTTCCGGGTCGTCTTCCTCGCGCCGCCGCGAGAGCTGTCCGAGATCTACGACGCGATCGCCCAGTTCACGGAGCAGTTCCTCACGGACCATCTACGGGCTCGGCCGTAGACATCTACGCGCCGTCACGGCCCGGCTGAACCAGCTCCGGCTCGTGATCGTCTCTTCGTAGGTGCGGTAGCTGCATGCCAACCCAGTCCTCGGCTTCCGATCGTGCGCGCGAGTGGTTCCACACTTACACCCGCGATCTGTCGTCCGACGATATACAACGCCTCTTCACGGACGACACCAGGGACGCGTACGACTATTTCGCGCGAGGCATCGACGAGGACGAGCTGTCGAAGCTTCCCTGGTGGCAGCGCGCGGCGCTCAGATTCCGTCGGGTCTTCGTCGCATTCACGCTCAGGCTGCCGCCGGCGCGACGGGCGCTGTATTTCGCCGCGCTCGTCATCGCCATCCTCGGACTGCTGAGGCTCTTCCAGGGGTTCGCAAGAGTTCTCATCCCGCTGGGGACACCGTTCTTTCAGGTCGGTGTGTTCCTTCCCGTCTGGGCGCCTGGCACATTCGCGCTCATCGTGAGCCTCGTGCTCGTCAATCTGCTCGTGCTGCTCGAGGTCGCCGACCGCCTGTCGCTCAAGGGCGAGCTCGAGGTTGCGAGAGAGATCCAGCTGGCGCTGCTCCCTCGCGGCACGTACTCGACGCGGGGCAGCGACGTTCACGGCGCGACGAAACCGGCCAACACCGTCGGGGGAGATTTCTACGACGTGCTGCCGCAGCCCGACGGCACGGTGGTCCTGACGCTCGGCGACGTCGCGGGGAAAGGGAGTCCGGCGGCGCTGCTGATGGCGCTGCTCCTCGCGTCGTTGCGGACGCTCGTCGAGGAACGGCTCGAGGCGCCAACGCTCGTCGCGCGGCTCAACGTCCAGATCTGCCGGCACAGCCCCGCCTCGCGCTTCATCACGCTGGTCTACGTGATCTACGACCCGTCAACGGGCGACCTGACCTACGTCAACGCCGGACAGAACCCGCCGCTCATCCGGCGCGCGAACGGCCGGTTCGAACGGCTGCAGGGAACCGGCATCGCGCTCGGACTGTTCGAGAACTCCGAGTACTCGGCCGCGCGGACGCGCCTCGATCCCGGCGACCTGCTCGTGTTTTACAGCGATGGGATCACGGAGGCGGAAAACCCCGCCGGCCAACCGCTCGAGGAGGGTGGGCTCGAACAGATTGTCGAGCTGCACGCGGCGAAGCCCCCTGGCGCGATCGTGACCGAAGTGCTCGCGGCCGTCGAAGCCCATGCCCGGCGGCCACGGTTCGCCGACGATCTGACGTTATTGATATTGAAGCGATCCTGAAGGTGCTGGAGGTGCTGAAGGTGCTGTTCGTCCCGCAGCTCGTCCCAGCACCAGCACCTTCAGCACCTTCAGCACCTTCAGCACTTTCCGATTGTTAGCCCCGGCCGGCCGGCGGGGTCTAAAATGTGTTCACTCATGGGGCGCGCTCTACTCCTGGCGCTCGCGTGTCTGGCCGCGGCTCGCGGTGCGGCGGCCCAGCCTACTTCTCCGCCCGATTCCATCGAGAAGCTCGTTGCGCGGCTCGAGCAGGCGCTTGCCGCGGGCGATCGCGACGCGATCATGTCGCTGGGCACGGTCGACGCCAGCTCGCTCGACGCGTTTGCCGAAGCCGCGGGTGACAAGCCGACGCGCGTCGTCGTCAAGGAGCGCGATCGCCGGCCGCTCGAAGACGGCGGCCAACGACTCCTGATTGAAGTGTTTGCGGAGCAAGGCAGCGAGGCGCGACTGGCGCCGTGGGAACTGGATCTGATGCCGGCCGGGGGACGCGGTGCGCGCGCGAAGAATGCGATCGAGTGGCGACTGATACGCGCCGAACGCCTGACGCTCGTCTCTGGACTGTACCGGCTCGCGCTCAACACGACCAAGCAATACGACGTCCGCAACCTGGTCGTCACCGGAACGGATTTCGCGATCGAAATGCAGTCCGGCAGTGCCTTCGTCGCCGAGACGGGCGAGGGGCCAACGGCCATCGTCCTCGTGGGGCGCGGGCGCATGCGGTTTACGCCGCCCGACGAATCGGAGCGATCCCAGGTCAGGATCTTCTCAGGTGCCGACGCGCTGGCGTCGGAATTCGACGGCGCATTCATCCGCATCAAGCCCGTCGAGTTCACCACGCGTTTCCCGGCACAGTCGATGGTCCAGCGAGACGCGCAGCCGGCAGATCTCAAGCGCGCGAGCGAGATCTTCGAGGAGTTCATCGGGCGGACGTTCCAGCTCGACCTGACCGATCTGAGTCGCGAGCGCTGGTCGCTCGTGCCGCCGTCGGGCGATCTGATCGCGGAAGTCCGGACGCGCCAGTTCGGCAACCTCACCTACGCCCGCTCCGGCAGCGAAGCCGAGGACGTCACGCTCTTCGATCGCCGACGCCGCCGCAATATCTCGGTGTACGCGTCGGCCGCCAAGCTCGCGGCGCGTGGACGGTTTTACAGCGAAGACGACCTCGCCGACTACGACATGCTCGACTACGAGATCGAGTCGACGTTCTCTCCCGAGCGGCTCTTCATCAACGGGAATGCGAAGCTGCGGCTCAGGGTCCGTTCGCCGGTCATGACGACGCTGACGCTGCGGCTGGCGGAAGCACTGACGGTTCGGGGCGTGTACTCGCCGGAGATGGGACGCCTCCTGCACTTGCGCGTCGTCGGGCAGAACAGCCTGATCGTGAACCTGCCGGCCGTCGTTCAACGTGACACCGAGCTCGTGTTGACCATCCTCTACAGCGGCCGGCTCGAGCCTCAAGAGGTCGACCGCGAGGGCATCGACGTCCAGCAGCAGGAGCGCGAGTCCGCGGCGATGCCGCTCGAGTTGCGCTGGGTCTACAGCAACAACTCGTACTGGTATCCGCAATCGACGGTGACGGACTACTCGCTCGCAAAGCTCCGCATCACCGTGCCGCAGGAATTCGACGTCGTCGCGAGCGGCGCGTCCAGCGGACCTGCGTCGCCCGCGCCGGGTCCGGTTGGCGGCGCGCCGCGCCAGAAGACGTTCGTGTTCGCGACCGATCGTCCCGTGCGCTATCTCACGTGCGCGATCAGCCGGTTCACGCCGGTCCTGTCGACGAAGCTCAAGATCCGGACGTCGCCGAAACCGGAAGCCGATGCGCTGGCCGGCTCTGCTGAACCTCCGGCGCCCGCGGCCGCCACGGACGGCAACGCGGATTCAGTCGCGCTCGTCGTGCAGGCGAACCCGCGCCAGACGGGCCGGGCGCGATCGATCGCGGAGCAGGCCAGCTCCATCATGCAGTTCTACGCGTCGATCATCGGCGAAGCGCCCTACCCGAGCCTCACGCTCGCCGTCACGGAAAACGATCTGCCGGGCGGCCACAGCCCGGCCTACCTGGCGCTCGTCAACCAGACGCTGCCGACGACGCCGGTGGTGTGGCGCAACGATCCGGTCAACTTCGAGAACTTCCCGTCTTTCTTCGTCGCGCACGAGCTCGCGCACCAATGGTGGGGACAGGCGGTCGGCTGGAAGAACTACCACGAGCAGTGGCTGAGCGAGGGCTTCGCGCAGTACTTCGCGACGTTGTGGGCCGAGAAAGAACGCGGGCGCGACGGCATGGCCGCGGTGCTGCGGCAGATGCGGAGGTGGGGCATCGACACGTCGCCGCAGGGGCCGATTTACCTGGGGTATCGCCTCGGACACATCAAGGGCGACAGCCGCGTGCGCCGATCCATCCTCTACAACAAGGCGGCCGTCGTCCTGCACATGCTGCGGCGGCTCGTCGGGGACGATCCGTTCTACTGGGGCCTGCGGCGGTTCTACGCGGAGTGGCGCTTCAAGAAGGCCGGCACCGACGACTTCCGCGTCGCCATGGAAGCCACCACCGGGCGGGATCTCTCGCCGTTCTTCGACGCCTGGATTTACGGTGCCGCGATCCCGCGGCTGCGATTCAGCTACACCGCGAACGACAAGAGCGTCTCAGTCAAGTTCGAACATCTCGACGCGGTGATTCAGGTTCCCGTCACCGTCACGATCACCTACGCCAGCGGTGAAACCGAAGACATCGTCGTGCCGGTGACCGAACGTGTCGCCGAGCGCACGATACCGCTGAAAGGTGTGCTTCGAAAAGTCGAGGCGAATGACGATGGTGGAGCGCTGGCCGAGATTGAGAAGTGAGGGCCGGATCCGACCCTCACGTCAAGGCAAGTAAATAGCCGCGACGCGGGCTTCGCCGTTGCGTTCGAACGGTTCGAACACGAGGATGAACCGCGAGCCGGCGTACTCGTAGAAACGCGTCAGACGTTCTCCGAGGCTGCCACGATCCACTTCCTGACGGCCGCTTTCGGCGGCACGGCCCAGCCGCGCGGCTATCGTCGAGAACGTCTCCCCCACCCGGATTTCCTTCCCGTCGAGGAACGGCAGGACCGGCACTGACACAGCGCGCGCCGGAATCGCGGGCGGGATGCTCGCGATGATGGACCGCGCGGCGGTCGGCAGCGGGCGCGCGGCCGGCGACGGCCGCAGCTCGCGCAGGATCATCGAGCCGACGGCAACGGTCGCCACCAGAAAAGTCGCGGCAATGAGCCACTCGAAAACGGGCGCCAACCGGAATCGCGGGCGGACATGGAGCGCGTCCATTCGGGCCTCCCTGGTTGGGTTGAGGGGCCGGGCGAGAGCCCCACTCTAGGTCGCGGCAGCGGCCAAGTCAAGCGCTGATCCTGCAGTATGATTGAAGGCTTATGGACACCGTCACGCTGACGATAGACGGCCGCAAAGTGACGGCCGAAAAGGGCCGAACCGTCCTCCAGGCGGCCATCGAAAGCGGCATCAGGATTCCTTATTACTGCTACCACCCGGGGCTGGGCATCGACGGCTCGTGCCGCGTCTGTATCGTCAAGATCGAGAAGATGCCGAAGCTGCAGACGTCGTGCTCGACGCCCGTGGCCGAGGGCATGGTCGTCCTCACGCAGTCGCCCGACGTCGTCGAGGCCCGGGCCAGCGTATTCGAGTTTCTGCTGATCAATCACCCGCTCGACTGCCCCGTCTGCGACAAGGGCGGCGAGTGTCCGCTCCAGGATTTCTCCTACAGCTTCGGCCCCAACGAGAGCCGGATGGGCTTCCCGCGACGCGTGTTCGACGGCGAAGGCGTGAAGGCCGACGTCGATTTCGGACCGACGCTGATGCTGAACCGCAACCGCTGCATCCTCTGCACGCGGTGCGTGCGATTCATGCGCGAGATCGACTCCGACGCGCAGATCAACATCGTCGATCGCGGATACGGAAGCGAGATCGCGACCTTCCAGGAAGAGGGCGTGCATTCGCTGTTGTCGGGCAACCTGATGGACGTGTGTCCGGTGGGCGCCATCACGACGCGGGACTACCGATTCAAGTCGCGTCCCTGGGACAACCCCGAGGCCGTCGACACGATCTGCACGTTGTGCGAGCGCGGCTGCAACACGACGGCGTGGCTCAAGGCCAAGCCGGAGTGGGCGCGCGGCGCGCGGCTCGTGCGGATGACGCCGCGCTTCAACCCTGACGTCAACGATTACTGGATGTGCGACATCGGCCGCTTCGACTACCACTGGATCGAAGGCGACGAGCGGCTGCGCAGCCCGTTCGTGCGCGCGTCAAACGGAACGCTCGAGACGGCTGAGTGGAGCGCGGCGCTGGCGGCGATCGCCGACCGCGTGGCGGCGGCGGGCGTGTCGTCAATGCGTTTTCTGATCTCGGCGCACGCGTCGCTCGAAGAGCTGTACGTGATTGGCAGACTCGGCGGCGCGTTCGGCCTGTCAGAAGAGGGTGTGGCGATCAGCTGGCGCGCGCGCGCCAAGCCACAGCCGCAGGCGAGCCAAGTTCAAGATCCCGCCTGTCGACGCCCCCAACGTCCGCGGGGCGCAGGACCTCGGTTTCCCCATCGCCGCCACAGCGGACGGCAGCGCGGACATTTCAGCGCTGAGGCGGGACGTCGAGGAGGGGCGCGTGCCCTGCCTGTACGTGTTCGATCCGGGGCCGGTCGGATCCATCGGCGACGTTTCCTGGATCGTGGAAGCCCGGCGGTCGGGTCGCCTTCCCATCCTCATCGTGCACGGCGTGTTGTTGACCGATCTGGCCAAGGCGGCGGACGTCGTCCTTCCCGGCGCATCCTGGGTTGAGAAGGATGCGTCCTATGTCAACAGGGATGGCCGCGTGCAGGCGGCGGCCAGAGCCATGGCGCCGCCGGCGGACGCGAGGGAAGACTGGCAGGTGTTCGTGGACGTCGGCCTCGCGCTCGGCGCGGCGTTCTCGATACTCGAACAGCGGCGAGATTCGGACGGAGCTCGCGGCCGCGATGACCGGCAATCAGGCCTATGCCAACCTGTCCACCTTGTCGTTCGCGAAAGCCGTCGCAGCGCGGCACTGGTTGCAGGCGTCCAACCCGTCGGAACGATGGAAGTGGGACTTCATGTTCCAGGATCTGCCGCCCGTGAAGTTCGAGGGACGCCACGGACTCTCGTCGCTGCTCGACGTGATTCCCATGAAAGAACTCAAGTAGCGTCCGGCTTCAGCCGGACCTCGTAGCGTCCGGCGTCAGGCGGACCCGATCCTATGGGCGACAACGTCAGCCTCTTTGCAGCGTTCGGCGCCGGCTTCCTGTCGTTCATCTCGCCCTGCGTGCTGCCGCTCATTCCCGGTTACCTCTCGTTCGTCTCCGGGGTCTCGCTGGAAGAGATGCGCAGCGGCAGCGCCGCGACGTCGTCCCGGCGTCAGGTCCTGATCACGTCGCTCGCGTTCGTGCTCGGCTTCTCGATTGTCTTCATCGCATTGGGCGCTTCGGCGACCGCGCTCGGGCGGTCTCGTCAGGAACCCGTTCCTGCGCATGGCCGCCGGCGCCCTGGTGATCGTCTTCGGCCTGCACACGATGGGCGTGTTCCGAATCCCGCTGCTCGAGATGGAAAAGCGCGTGCAGTCGAACAAGCCAGCGGGGCTCTTCGGCGCGGTGCTCGTCGGGATGGCGTTCGGATTCGGCTGGACGCCGTGCATCGGACCGATCCTGGCGAGGCATTCTCGTCCTGGCGGGGTCGAAGGACACGATCGGCGAAGGCGTCGCCCTGCTGGCCGTGTATTCGCTCGGGCTCGGCGTGCCGTTCATCCTGACGTCGCTGGCCATCAACCAGTTCTTCGCGGCGACTGCCCGGATACGCCGGTTCTATCACGCGATAGAGGTCGCGTCCGGTGCTCTCCTGGTCGTGATTGGCGTCCTGATCTTCTCCAACCGGCTGACGTTGATCACCAACTACCTGCAGCCCTACTTCCCGACGTTCTGATTCGCGCGACGCGGTCTACGCCCTGACCCGAAGGGTCCCCGGACGTATCGTAATGTCCAGCCTGCCGGGGGCGACCGCGGGCTCGCCGTCGAGGTGGTATTCGATTTCGCCGGCCGAGCTGACGACGGCCGTTCTCACCTGCTTCAGCCGCATGTTCGGCGCGCGCGTGATGGAGCCGAGCGCCAGGTGTCTGGCGTCCCGGAATCGGGCCAGAACGGAGCGATCCTCCACGATGCACGCCTCCAGCAGCCCGTCGTCGAGCCTGGCGTGGGGCGCGATCTGCATCCCGAGGCCATATTCCTTGCCGTTCGCGAAAGCGATCAGGAACGCGTTCGAGGTGACCTTTTCGCCATCCAGCTCGAGCTCGTACTGGCAGGCGGCGTACCGGCACCCCTCGCGAACGCCGATGACGACATAGGGCCACCGGCCGCGGCTCCCGCGCGCCCGCTGGTTGAAGAGACGCGCGACATGGGCGTCGAACCCGATGCCGGCCACGTTGAAGAACGGACGGCCGTTGACCATGCCGGTGTCGACGGCCATGGTCTTTGAATCGAGTGCCCAGGCGATGGCCGCGTGGGGATCTCTGGGCACGCCGAGCGCATTGGCCAGACCGTTGCCCGATCCCGCCGGAATCAACCCGAGAACCGTCGTGCTGCCGGCCAGCGCGCCGCCGGCTTCGTTGACCGTTCCGTCGCCGCCCCACACGATGACGAGCTCGGCGCGATCGGCCACGGCTGCCGCTGCAAGCTCGCGCGCGTGATCTCGTCGTTCGGTCAGATGGACTAACGGGTGCAGACCGCGGCGCCCCAGCTCATCGCGGATCATCGTCACGCGACGGCCGGCGACGTCAGGATCCATCCCCGCACCCGACACCGGATTGACGATCGCGACAACGTGCATGACGAAATAGTGATCGTTGAACGCGCTGCGGCACGCTCAACCTCGAACTGCGAATGTTATAGTAACGTTCGCCGTTGGTTTGGCTGAACTGATCGACCCTCCACACAAAACAACATGCAGAGTCGCGCCGCTCGCCTCACGCTGCTGATCCTCTTCATCGTGGCACTCGGCGTGACGGCGTTCCTCTACTGGCGCAGCGATCGACAGGCGACCGAGGCGATTGCTACGGCGAGAACGTTCGATTCATCCGCGAGGGCAGCGGCGCGGACGCTGCTGGACGTTCGCGGCAGTCAACAGGCGTACGTGGCGCCCGGCCAGGGCGGGGATTTCTGGACGACGAAGGTGAGAGAGGGCATCGAGGGGCTGAGGAGCGCGCTGACGGCTTTACGGGCGGACGCCGTGTCGCCACAGGCCCGAACGGCTCTGGACGCGTCGCGCTCGGTCATCGAGGATTTCTTCCGGCTGGATCGCCGCGCGGTCGACACACCTGCGCAACAACCAAAGGATCACGGCGTCGGATCTCATCTTTGCCGATGGGCTCGAGCTCAGCGACGCGGCGCTGACGAGCCTGGAGCAGGCACGCACAGCCGAGGCAACGGCGCGTGACGCTATCGTCGACACGTTCAAGCGCCGACAGCTGTTTGCACTCTTTGCTGCGGCGGCCGCCGCGATTCTCGTCGTGTTGCTCCTCCTGCCGGGGGCTCAGCCCGCGCGGCTGCCATCGTCTCTGCTGGACAGGAGCGCGCCCAGCAGCGGCAGCAGTGCCCGGGTGATCCCGGCGCCACGCGGGCAGGAGGGCGAGACCTGGAGCCCGGCCCGACGCGCCGCGGCACATGCCGCGCCGGCCCCGGAGCCGCCGCGGACGCCGGCCACGGTGAGCGAGACGCCAGCCGCGACGGAAGCGCCGTCCGGGACGCCCGAGCCGGCGACCGATTTCGGGGCCGTGGCATCACTCTGCAGCGACCTGGCGCGCGTCGTCGACACGCGAGCGCTGCCGTCGCTGCTCGAGCGCGCGGCGAACGTGCTCGATGCTTCCGGAATCATCCTGTGGATTGCCGATCCCGACGGCCGCGAGCTCAACCCGATCTTCGCTCAGGGGTATCCGCCGCAGCTCGTCAACAGGCTCGGCACCATTCCACGGGATGCGCCGAACGCGACGGCCGCGGCGTTCCGGACGTCCCTGCTTCAGACCGTTCGCGCGGACACGATCTCCGACGGCGCCATCGCTGCGCCGCTGGTGACGCCTGGCGGATGTGTGGGTGTGATGGCGGCCGAAGTGAGACACGACGGGGAGTGTCAGGACACGACGCTCGCGGCCGCGACAATCGTGGCGGCCCAACTTGCAACGCTCGTCGGGCCGCCATCTGCCCGTAGTCAGGCCCGCGTCGAAGCGACTGGCGCCTGACGCGGCATCCCGTGCGGGGCGGCTAGATAATCGTTCGGGTCACCCAGCGCCGGGCTGGAGCCGCTTCGACTTTCCCCTTCAGCGTCATCGGCTTCTTGTCGCGAACGATCGCGAGCGTGAACTCGTCGCCGTCTTCGAGGCGCTGGGCGCGCCGCCGGAGATCGGCGGCGCTGGTGACAACCCCTCCGTTGATCGACGTGATCACGTCGCCGGCTTTCAGGCCGGCTTTCGCGGCAGCCGAAGACTCCGTCACGGACGTCACGAGCACGCCGTCCTTCGTGCCGAAGTAGTCCCCGAGCTGCGAGGACAGCTCGTCGACGGTGATCCCCAGGCGTCCGCCGCCGACTCCCAGCAGCATGTCGAATTTCGGCATGGGTGTCGGCTTGAGGATTTGCGGGGCGATCTTGATGTCGTTGAGCCTTCTGAAATCGCCTGCGCTTCCCTCGCGTGGCGCGATCGTCATCGGCACGCGCTGACCGTCACGAATGACGGAGGCCTGCACCTGCCGGCCCACAGGAGTTTCCTGGACGAGCCGCGTGAACTGGCGAGTGCTACGCACTCGCTCGCCGTCGAACTCGACGACCACGTCACCGGCTTTCATCCCGGCTTTCGCCGCGGGGCTGTCCGTGTCGACTTCTTCAATCAGGACGCCGCTCACCCCCGACAGCTTGTGGGTCTTCACATCGTCATCGGTGACGTCGCGCACGGACACGCCAATGCGGCCGCTCTGCCCGGTCAGGATGCGAACGGTCTGTTCGGGATCCGAAAACCACTCGAAATCCTGCCCGTGCGTCACCGGCCCCACCATCGCGCCAACGCCCGCCGCCACCACCAGTGCCGCCGTTGCCGCGGCCGCTCTCCAACCCGTCATGTCGCTATCTCCTCCGGGGCGAATTCGCGCCCCGACTAAACCCACCAATTCTCCCGAGCCCCGAGCCCCGAGCGCCGAGCGCCGAGATAAGAGGTAGACGCGACCCCTCGCCAAAAGGTTGTTCGGGCCGTCCCGCCGGGAGGTCACTGTCTGTCCGCACCATGGGACGGCGGGCTGAAAATACTGGCGATTTTCAGGGGGGAGTCCGGGCACGCGATTTGATGATGAAGAGGTCGGTCGCGCGGAATCAACGGGGTGCGTTAACTCAGGCAGGCGCTGGCATCGCCGCATCCCGTCGTAACAAGGTCGATTTCGCGCGGCCATTTGTGTCTCGACGAGGAATAAGCCATGCGCACATCATTTGTCCGGGTTCGCGCGCTGATAGCTCTGATCGCCGTCGCAGCGACCGTTTCGGCGTGCGCGCTTGACCACGCGCCGGCCGAGCATCCAGGAACTCAAGTACAACCCGGGCCGGTACCACGACAGGACGGTGGCGATTGACGGAGTGGTCACCAGCTCGTGGGGGCTGCCGCTCGTGCCGTTCAAGCTGTACAAGGTTGACGACGGTACCGGAGAGCTGACCGTCGTGTCCCGCGGCGGACGCACACCGACGCGCGGCTCGCACGTGCAGGTGAAGGGACGGGTCTCAGAGGTCGCGACGTTCGGCGGCTCGAGCGTCGGATTGCATCTCCAGGAGACTGATCTGGATTTCAGACGGCGCTGAGCTCTCAGCGGTCAGCCTGATTGGACTGATCGCTGACAGCTTCTTATTGTGTAATTCTCACCACAACCGCCGTCATGTCGTCGTTCGGCGGTGTGCCGGCACGCCAGTCGGTCACGGCCTGGTGAACGGCTTCCACGATTTTCGCTGCCGGCAGCTCGCGTGACTTCCCCACCACCTCGAGCAACCTGCTGGCGCTGAATTCCTGCCCGCGGTCGTTCATGGCCTCGAACACGCCGTCCGTGCAGAAGACGAAGACCTCGCCTGGCTGAAGCGCGAATGTGATCTCGTCGTACGTCGATCCGGCAAACGATCCGAGCGGCACGCCCGGCAGTTCGATCTGATGGGTGCCTTCCGCGGTCGATCGCACGGGATACGGCAAGCCCGAGTTCGCCATCGTCATCGTCCGGCGTTTCAGATCGAAGATGGTGTAGCAGAGCGTGCAGTAGTACTCCTCGAGCTGCCGCTGGTGCAGGATCGTGTTGATCGACGACGAGCACGCTGGCGGGACTCGAACGTTCCGGCAGGTACCGACGGCGGAACGTGCGGCCCCGAACCAGCTCCGCGGCGAACGCACCGTAGAGCGCCGCAGGCACGCCCTTGCCGGAGACGTCGCCGACGGCTACGACCAGCGTGTTCGATTCGGGGGAGAGGTAGTCGTGGAAGTCTCCGCCAAGCTTCGCGCGCCGGCGCGAACGACGCCGCTACCTCCACGCCCTTCAGGCGCTTCGGCGGGCCCGCCGGCAGCAGCGCCATCTGCACGCGCTGCGCGAACCGCACTTCCTTCTCGAGACGCTCCTCGTTCGCGCGGAGCTCGGCGTACAGGCGCGCGTTCTCGATCGCGACCGCCGCCTGGCTCGCCAGCAGCGTCAGGATCTCGACGTCCCGCTTCGTGAACGCGTCGAGCTCCGGGCTCTCGAGATCGACGACGCCGATGCAGCGATCTTTGAGCAGCAGGGGAATCGCCAGCTCCGAGCGGACGTCCGGCACGAGGTTGATGTAGCGCGGGTCCTGTGAAACGTCGTTGACGAGCACCGCCTCGCGATGAAGCGCCGCGTAGCCGACGAGCCCCTCGCCGAGCGGCACGCGCGGTATCTCGCGATTTTCGCCGAACTGGACGGCCAGCTCGATCTCGAGCTCGCCGGCATCGTTCAGCAGGAAGATGCCGAAGGTCCGGTAGTCGATGACGCGTCGGGTCAGCTGCGCGATCCGCGTGAAGAGCTGATCCAGATCCAGCACGGACGCGACCTCGCGGCCGATCTCGGCGAGCGTTTCGAACGCCTCGGCGTCCAGTCGGCTCTGCTCGAACAAGCGCGCGTTGACGAGCGCGATGGCCACGTGCGCGGCGAACTGCCTGAGAATCGCGGTGTGGCGAACGGTGAACTGATCGCGATTGTGGCTCAGGAGATTCAGCGCGCCGAGGGTTCGGCCCTTGTATGAACAGCGGCACCACGATCTCGGACGCCATGCCCGGCACGAACTCGACGAATCGCGGATCGGTCGAGAGATCGTTGACGAGCAGCGGCTGCTCGCTCATGACCGCCGCGCCGACGAGGCCCTGGCCCAGCTTCAGGCGGATCTGATCCGCGTCCGGCGGGTAGCCGACCGAGTACGCCACTTTCAGCTCACCGCGGCGCTCGTCGAGCAGGTACACCGCAAACGCGTCGAACGGAATCAGTCGGCCGATCAGGCGCGGAATCTGCGGCAGCAGATCGTCGAGATCGAGGATGGCCGTGACCTGGCGGCCCAGGTCGAACAGGGTCGTGATGATGTCGTGCTCGTGGGCGTCGGCGGCGACGTGTGTCGATGCCTCGTTCGCCGAATGTGGCTGACTCACTGAGGGTCGTCTTTTCTCGGTCGATCGGTCGGATCGGATTATACTGGCAAGTCCGGGCTCGTCGGCCGGAGGCCGATGGTCGGGTTTGCTATCCATGGACATCACGCTGCCTCTCGACTACACGGCGATCGAGCGCATCCTGCCGCATCGCTATCCGTTTCTGCTCGTCGATCGCATCACCGAGCTCGAGCCCGACAAGCGGATCGTCGGCATCAAGAACGTCACGCTGAACGAGCGGTACCTGGCGCACCGGCCGGCGAGGCGCCGGTGCTGCCGCCGACGATCCTGACCGAAGCCGTCGCGCAGGTCGGCGCAATCATGATCCTCGCGAAGCCGGAGAATCGCGAGAAGCTGATCTACTTCATGGGCATCGAGCGCGTGCGCTACCGACGTCCCGTGCACCCGGGCGACGTCGTCGAAATCGAAGCGACGGTGCGGCGGCTGCGCAGCCGCGTCGGCGTACTCCGCGGCATCGCGCGCGTCGACGGCAAGGTCGCGGTCGAGGGCACGATGACGTTTGCGCTCGGCCCACGCAACGAAGGAGCGCCGGACAGCAGCGGCGCGTAGTGCGTGTGCGTTCACCGAAGGATCAGCAGCACCGTCCCCACCTTCGCGGCGCGCGACAGCCACACCGGCAGACGCGCATCCGGATCGAAGTAGCGCCACGTATCCAGCACGGCAGGGACGAGGACAACCGCCCCGATCCACGGTTCGCCGATCCGCGACGAGACCGCCATGCCCCGCGTGTCACGCTCGGCTGGGCCCAGTACGAGCGAACGCGGCGATTGAGTAGAATGCCGACGCGCCCACGTTGAAGGCGAAGATTCCCTTCGCAAACGGCGCGCGTTCGGAGCGCAGCCGGGGCCGCTTCGTCAGGAGCCATTCGTTGGTCGCTTCCTGGACCCAGAAGCCCGCGGACGAGATGGCGAATTCCTGGCGCCGTGAGACATCGGCGCGGTGTGTGATCGCGAAGAACGGGATGCCGTGGAACTCCACGCGGCGCACGCCCGGGTCGGCGTCGAAGAGGACGTCGAAGAGGACGTGTCCCCCTTCGTGGGCGGCCAGGGCCACGACACTGCCTGCCAGGAAGCCACCGACTGCAGCAGCAGGCTTCACACTTCGTGGGGGTTCTTCCTGCTGAGCTTCTGCCTGCTGAGTCGGCGTGGACAGCGCAACCATAAGAATGCACAGCAGTAAACGGCGTACGACGCGGGAGCTCTTGACCGGCTCGTCCGTGGCACACGCGTTGCTGTTCCTCGACGCCAGGTATGACGCGCCGGTAACGGTGCAAAGGAGACGAGAAATGCTCGAGACCATTGCGATCATCCTGATCATTCTGTGGCTGCTGGGGATGGTCAGCGGGTACACGCTGGGCAACTTCATTTACATCCTGCTGGTCGTCGCGATCGTGCTCTTCCTCGTGCGACTGATCAGCGGACGCAGAGTCTGACGACGGATCGGAGCAGACCGAGGGCGCGGAACCGAGACTCGCCCGTGTTCCGTGCCTTCAGTCGTCTTTAGGCTACTCGCCGGTCGGCCTCCCGTCCAGCGGGCGCGAAGACAGGCTCTGAAGGTTTCTCCTCAGCCGGTGTCCGCTGCCAGCGGACGATCGCGACGCCTGCGAAGACGAGCGCGGCCGCGAGCGCCATGCGCGACGTGAACGGCTCGCTCAGCAGCAGCACACCGAGCGCGACCGCGATAACGGGATTGATGTACGCGTAAAGCGAGACGAACGAGACCGGAAGGTGTCGCAGCGCGAACGTGTAGGCGACGAAGCCTCCGATCGCGCCGATCGTCGACAGATACGCCAGCGCGAACGTCGTCTTCGGCGTGAAGAAGAGGCTGGACCACTCGCCTCGGAGCGTCCCTGCGATGATCATCATCAGCCCGCCCGCCAGCATCTGGTAGGCGGTCGTGCCGAGGACGTTGTCGTGCGGCGCGTGTCGCTTCGAATACGACGAGCCGATCGCCCAGCCGATCGACGCCATCTGCAGCGCGACCATGCCCATCAGAAAGCCGCGACGGCCGGGTGTGTCGAGCGTCAGATCCGGCCACACCAGCAGCACGATCCCGCCAAAACCCAGCAGGAGCCCGGCGATGCTTCGTGGCTGCAGCCGCTCGCCGTCACGCAGGCACGCTTCGACAGCCAGCCATCCAGAATGGCGAGGTCGCAACCATGACCGCGGCGAGGCCGCTCGGCACCCACTGTTCGGCGAAGACAACGCCGCCGTTCCCGAGGCCGAGCAGCAGGAAGCCGAGCACACGCGATGCTGGCCCATCTCGAAGGCGGCGGCAGCTTCTCGCCGCGCGCTGCGACGTAGAGCGCGAGGAGCGCGCCGGCGATCGTCCAGCGGAGGCCGCCCATCAGCGCGGGTGGCATGGACTCGAGGCTCACACGAATTCCCAGGTAGGTCGTGCCCCAGATCAGACACACCGCCACCCAGGCGAGATAGGCCAGGCGGCGAAGACGTGCGCCGGGCGTCATGCGTGTGCCTCCTCCTCACGTTTGGGAAGCGGCAGACGCGAGGTCTCCTTGACGGTTTCCAGCACGATCGTCGTACGCGTGGAGCGCACGCCGGGAATGCGGCCGAAGCGGGTGCGCAGCAGCTGACCGAGATGTTCGGCGTCACGTGCCCGAACCTTGATCAGGTAACAGTCGTCCCCGGCGACGTGGTGAACCTCGAGGACTTCGGGGTGCTCGGCCAGGGCCTGGGCGATTCGTGTTTCCGACCCCGATTCGTCGCTTCGGACCGCGACGAACGCCAGCAGACCGAGACCCAGGGCGCGCGGATCGATGTGGGCGCTGTATCCCTTCACGACACGTCGCGCTTCCAGTTTTCGAAGGCGTTCGAGGACGGCGGACGGCGCAAGGCCGACGGCCCGGGCAATCTCAGCCTGGGTCTCCCGCGCGTTGGCCTGAAGGAGCTCCAGAATCTGGAGATCGATCTCGTCGAGCGCCTTGTCGTTGACCATAACCACCGAATTATATCACCTATTGCGTCTCGAATATGACCAATGTTCTGATGGATCATCAATGTGCAGAATTTTATTCTGTTCAGGCGGGTGCCTGGCACCTTGACGCGAAAAAGGTGCCTGGCACCTTTGGGTGAGAAGGTGGCTGCGCATCAAACTCAAGTATTGAGGATGGCACTAATTATGCTGATTAGATGAAAAGACGGGAGATGTGTGACCTCGGTGTATCCGAGACATACGTTCTAATGTGAAGAAGCTACCAACGGAGGAGGAAATCCATGCGCGCCTGCGCGAGCTGACCGCCGCGGCGCGCAAGCTTCGCCAGGAGCTCCAGGAGCACGACAAGCCGCACCCGCGCCTGCGCGAGCTGGCCAACGATCGGCCGCTTCGAAGACTAGCCGGTTGCCGCCGAGCGCCCCCCTCGCCAAGCCCACAAGAAGCGCTGAACGCCCCACGCATCAGCACTAGCCAGGCAGGAAACTGAACGTCCCCCGGCCGAGCCACGCGCCTCCATCAATCGTCAGTGTTTCGCCGGTGATGTACGCGGCGTGATCCGAGACGAGAAACGCCACGGCGTCCGCGACCTCGCCGGGCTGCCCCCAGCGCCCGAGCGGCACCATGCTGGTAATCCGATCGACGGCTTCCGGCGTGTTCCACAGCTGTTTCGCCGCGCCTGCTGATTCGATCGGCCCGGGCGCGACGGCGTTGACGCGGATCCTGTGGCGCGCCCACTCGACGGCGAGCGTCTGCGTCATCGACATGACGCCGGCCTTCGCCGCCGCCGAATGAATGGTGCCTCCGCTGCCCGTCCACACGTAATTCGCGAGCACGGACACGATCGTCCCGCCGGCGCCCCTCGCAATCATGTGCCGCCCCACCGCTCGGGAACAGTAGAAGCTGCCGTTGAGCACGATGCCGATCACGGCGTTCCACCCGTTGGGCGTCAAGTCCTCGGCGCGACAGATGAAGTTGCCCGCCGCGTTGTTGATCAGGATGTCGATGCGACCGAAATGGCGCACGACCCGCTGCACCATCTCGTCGACCTGCTCGGGATTGCGGACGTCGATCTGCACGGCGAGCGGATCGAAGCCGGCGAGTCGCAGCTCGGCGGATCCCCGCTCGAGGTTCTCCGCGTTCCGGCTGCCGATCGCGAGACGCGCTCCCAGTTCGCCGAGGCGCTTCGCAATCGCCAGTCCTATCCCGGTGCCACCGCCGGTCACGATGGCCACGCGGTCCTTGAGGAGCGTGTTGGTCATCATCGTCGTCTGAACCCAGACCTCGAGAAGAGCTTAGTCAGCCCGTGTCCGCATGTCCACGCGGGCCGACGCCGCATGCTACCATCCGTTCATGCGCGCCAGTGCCGCTCCCCTGGCGTCAGCGTCACGGCTGACTGCCGCGCTCGTCCTGTGTCTCACGCTGGCGGCATGCGGATCGGAACCGGCGCGGCCGCAGGACTCAGGGACAGCACCGCCTTCCAGCGCGCCGCGGACGAGTCAACCGGCCGTACCGGCCTCACCCTTCACGACATCCGGCATCGTGGGTTACACCGGGCTGCTGCCGCCGTTGCCGGAGGCGCCGTTCCCGTTCGCCCGCCCGCGGCCGATAGTCCAGGCCACCTACGAGTTCGCCGCGCGCCATCCTGAAGTGCTGCGTTATGTCCCCTGCTTCTGTGGATGCGAGGAACGCGGACACAAAGACGTCCACGACTGTTTCGTCTCCGGCCGTGACGTCTCGGGCAAGCCGACGTGGAACGTTCACGGCATCGGATGCGGCATCTGTATCGACGTCGCGCGAGAGGCGATGCAGATGCACAACGCAGGCTCGACGCTTGCCGATCTTCGCGCGGCGATCGACCGAAAGTACGGGTCGGAGAACCCGACCAGCACGCCGACGCCACCGGTTCCGAAGTAGACGGACGTATAATCCCTCGTGCCTCGATCGACGACGCGCACTGCGACGCGCACGAAACCTTCAGCCGGCGCGTTCGCGCGCCTGTTCGAATCGGTTCACGAGGGCGTGTTCATCGGGGCGGTCACCGGCGACTCGTGCCGCACGCTCGCGGCCAACCCGCACCTCAAACTGATGTTCGGCTTCGGCGGCGAGACGGCCGAAGACGACGTCCGGCCGTTCGACACGGAGCAGTTCGTCGACCCGCAGGCGCGCGACGGCTTCATCAACCGCCTGCAGCGCGACGGCGCCGTCACCGACTACCTGATGCGTCTCCGTCGCGCGGACAAGACGCCCATGTGGGTCGAGGTCACGGCGCACGCCGAGCGGGGGCGTGACGGCCTGCGCATCGAGGCGCTGATGCGCGACGTCAGCGAACGGAAACGGCTCGAGGATCAGGCGCGCGATCTGTACCACCAGCTGCTCCAGGCGGAGAAACTGGCGGCGCTCGGCCAGACGATCTCAGGCGTCGCGCACGAGCTGAACAACCCGCTCGCCACGATCCTGACGTGGGCCGAACGGCTGTCGCAGCGGCCCTCCGACGATCAAACCCGCCGCGGTCTGGAGACGATCCTCGGCGAGTCCGAGCGCGCGGCGAAAATCGTCCGCAACCTGCTGACGTTCGCCCGCAAGCGCCACACCACTCGCGCCATGGTCGACCTGAATCAGGTCGTCCGCGAGACGCTGGCGCTCCGGTCCTACGAGCAGCGCGTGAGCAACATCGTGACGCTCGAAGCGTTGCCGGCCGGACTCCCCCACGTCTTCGCGGATCCGCATCAGATCCAGCAGGTCCTCCTGAACCTCATCATCAACGCCGAGCAGGCGATGATCAGCGCCCACGGCCGCGGCACGCTCATCGTCCGCACCTGGCACGACCTCGATCGCGACGCCGTCGTCCTCGAGGTCACCGACGACGGTCCGGGCGTGCCGGATGAAGTCCAGCCGCGCATCTTCGATCCCTTCTTCACGACCAAGGATGTGGGCAAGGGTACCGGCCTTGGACTGACGGTGGCGTATGCGATCGTCCAGGAGCATGGCGGCCGCATCAACGTCAAATCCGAGCTGGCGCGCGGCGCGTCGTTCTCGGTGGAGCTGCCGGCGGGGTCGGGCACGCTGAATCCGCCGCTGGTGCGTCCGGTTGAACGGCAGCCCGACACGGTGGCTGGAGCCGCGGTGCTGGTGGTCGAGGACGAAGCCGCGCTGGGTGCCGCCGTCGCGGAGTCGCTTCAGGACGCGGGGTTCGTCGTCGAGCGCGCGAGCGACGGGCGCGAGGCGCTCGATCGCGTCAAGCAGCAGCATTTCGATCTGATCATCTGCGACCTGAAGATGCCCCGCGTGGGAGGGATGCAGTTCTACCGCGAGCTGGAGTCGTCCCGACCCGAGATGTCCCGGAGGATCGTGTTCGTGACCGGGGATGTGGCCGGCACGGAAGCCGAGCGCTTCCTCGAGGAAACCGGGGCGCGCTGGCTGGCCAAGCCGTTCCGACTGAAGGATCTGCTGCGCGTGGCCAAAGACATGGTCAGCTGAGGCCGACGCGCAGCAGCGTTGGTTTATCTGGCGACCGCGATCCGCTCGCGCGTGGCCACAGCCCGCCGTCTGACCGCCGGCTTCGCCGGCGACTTGTATTCCAGCACGACGCCGGATTTCACGTCCTGGTTGCCGGTCAGGTTCGCCTTCGCCATCTTCATCCGGCGCACGGTCTGCTGGAACGAGAGGATGGCCGGACGCAGCGCCGCTGCCGCTTCGGCTGCCGAGCAGTCGGCGCCGAGCGCCTTGCGCAGACGCTGCACCGCGCGGGCATGCAGCTGCGACACGCGCGATTCGTTCACGCCGATCTCCACGCCGATCTGCTTCATCGTCGCTTCGGAGTAGTAATACATGCCGACGACCTTGCGCTCCCGGGCGGGGAGCGACGCGATGGCGGCGCGGATGCGGTCCCGAACTTCCTTCTCCTCGTACGCACGGTCCGGCGCCTGCGGCTCGGACGGCACGAGCGCCGGCGGAAGCGACGAGCCGTCGACGTTCTCGCCAGCCGAGAGCGGCGACGTGGACTCGATCGTGTTGATGCGGACGATCGTGCGGCCGAGGCGCGCCTCGTCAGAGCCAACGCGTGCGGCGAGATCGGCAAGCGACGGTTCGGCGCCGAGCTCGCGGCGGAGCTGCTCGCGCGCGGCCTCGAGCTCGCGACGCTGACGACGGACGCCGCGCGGCCAGGCGTCGCGCCGCAGCGCGTCGATCATCGCGCCGCGGACCCGGCGTTCCGCGAACGTCTCGAACTTGATCCCGCGGGCCTCGTCGAAGCGACAGGCCGCATCGATGAGCCCGAGCATGCCGTCCTGGACCAGATCGCCGAGCTCGATCGAATGCGGCATCGAGGCGGCGACCCGCCGCGCCAGCGATTCGACAAACGGCAATCCGGCGGCAATCCGTTCACGCTGTTGGGCAACGAGTGGCTGGCGCTGCATCGGCTTCCTCTCTCTCCTCAGAAGATTGGTGGCAGTCAGGCCACCGTGGACAAGCGCCAGGCAGGGCAACGGCAGTACCACGTCGCATCCAGGTCGCGACCGCCTCCGGTTCTGCTGAGTTAAATCGTTATTGTTGAAGCGTTTAGAACTGTGCCGACGCGTGAAGGGCTGAGAAATTCCGGAGGAGGGTCAACCTGAAATGGTCATAATATTGACGGTCTGGCGGGTAGAGTGCCAATATCATGACCGGCGACGCCGGCCTGACGCTACCGCTCGGGATGCAGGCGAAGCAGCCGGATCTCGCGCGCGGTGGCCATCGCGTCGAGGACGCTCGCGACCACCTGGGCTGCGCGCGCCCGGGCCATCTCGTCGGCCGACTTCGCTTCGAGCAGTTCGGCGTTCGCGAGAATAATCCCGAGCTGATTGTTCAGGCGGTGAAAGAGAAGGCCGAGATCGGGCGATTCGTCCACAGGCATGCTGGCCTGGCGATCGGACGCCGGCATGATCATGAAGCTGTCTTGCTGGTCAGCTCCGGCGCCCGGCTCGGCTCGCGCCAGAGCGTGTCGACGAAGATGCGGACCGAGCCGCCCGCGGTGCGGACGTACTCGATCTTGCCGCTGGCGATCCAGTTGTAGATCGTGCGGCGGCTCACGCCGACCAATTCGCAGGCCTTCATGATCGAAATCGTCTTGCGCTCTATCATCATCGCTGTTTTTCCGGGGATGATGTCGGTCCCCGTTCCGCTCTGTGTTATCGGAAGGGGCGTGGCCCGTCTGTAGGCTTTGAAGCCTGGACCCCGAGCCGTGCCCCTTGCGCCCGTAGCTGTGTCAAAATACCGTCCGCCCGATTAAATGGCTGACCCAGAAAAACATCTGCCTGATCGTCGACGACGAGCGGCCACTGCGAGAGGCCATCGCCGAGCGGCTGTCGGACCATGGGTTTGTCGTCGAGCAGGCCGGCAGCGGGGAAGACGCGCTCAAACGTCTCACCGACTTCGCGTTCGACATCCTCATCACCGATCTCCGCCTGCCGGGCATCGACGGCCGTCAGGTCCTCGAGGCGGCGCTCGAACGCTATCCCGACATCGTGGCCATCGTGATTACCGGCTACGGGACGGTCAAGGACGCGGTGGACGCGATCAAACAGGGCGCGGCCGACTTCATCACGAAGCCGTTCCAGTTCGACGCGCTGCTCCACGTGTTGAATTCAGCGATGGAGCAGCGGCGGCTGAAGTCGGAGAACGCCTACCTGCGATCGCAGCTCGAGGAGCGATACCGGATCGACGGCCTGGTCGGGAGCAGCCGCGTGATGCGCGATCTGTTTCACCTGCTGGAAATCGTGGCGGGCACGTCCAGCACGGTCCTCATCACGGGCGAAACGGGAACGGGAAAAGAACTCGCGGCCAAGGCGATCCATCACAACAGCGCACGGCGGGCGAACCGGTTCGTCGCGATCAACTGCAGCGCGATTCCCGAGACCCTTCTGGAGGCCGAACTCTTCGGCCACGTCCGCGGCGCGTTCACGGGCGCCGTGGCCACGCGTCAGGGCCGGCTGGAGCAGGCGAACAAGGGCACGCTCTTTCTCGACGAAGTCGGCACGATGAGCCCGGCGTTGCAGGCGAAGCTGTTGCGCGTGCTGCAGGAGCGGGAGTTCGAGCGCGTCGGCGACTCGCACAGCATCAAGATCGACGTCCGGGTGATCGCGGCCACGCACTCGGACCTGGCGAAGATGGTCGCCGAGGGGTCATTCCGCGAGGATCTCTTCTACCGGCTCAACGTGATTCCCGTGACGCTGCCCCCGCTCCGCGAACGCCGTGACGACATTCCGCTGCTCGTTCAACACTTCCTGCAGAAGCTGTCCGCCGACTTGGGCCGGCCACCGGCGACGATGTCGCAGGAAGCGATCCGGCGGATGATGGCGCATCCGTGGCCCGGCAACGTGCGTCAGCTCGAGAACGTCGTCGAGCGCGCGCTCGCGTTCAGCCAGGGGAGATCGCAGGTGGATGTGCCGGATCTCTCGCTCGAAGTGGCGACCCAGCCCCCGGCGCCAGCGGAACCGTCGGGAATCCTGTTTCCTGATGACGGCGTGGATTTCGAAGGGTACATCTCCGGAGTCGAGCTCGCGTTGATCACGCAGTCGCTCGAACGGACGCAAGGCAACAAGCGGCAGGCCGCCAAGCTGCTGAAGCTCAAACGGACCACGCTGATCGAAAAGATGAAGAGGCTGAGGGCCCGATCCCTGAGCCCCGAGTCCTGAACTCATGCCGCCACGCCACACCTACTGGACGATCATTCTCGACGGCAAGCCGACCGCATTTCGCACGCATACCCAGGAGGAACTGCTGCCGACGCTGCGGCAGCTGCAGACGCGGCATCCCGATGCGGTGATGCTCTGGTTCGCGCGCGGCCGCCTGTGGCAATCGCCGGAACACGCGCGACTCGCTTTGGTGGCCCGGCGGGCGCAAGGCGATCGGCGCGGCCGGGACTGGCGGCCTGGCGGATCGCATCGCGATCCACGCGAGCGATTCAAGGTCCCGCGCGATGAAAAGCGGCGGCGGTTCGCCAATCGACTCCGGGGTCCCCGTCCGGAAGGCGGTGAGCGTGGACCTGAGTCACGCGGTCCAGGACACCGACCCGAACACCGACCCGCCGGCGTCAGACCGCCGGGGAAGTCGTCGCGGCCGGCGCCCAAGGGCGACCGCGGCGCACGCGGCTGGAGCGGCGATCGCCGGCGCGAGCGTCCTGATCGAAACAGGCAGGGCGGGCGCAAACCTGGCGGCGGAGGACGGAAAGGCGGGGGCGGCGGGGGAGGATCGCCTCGATGATCGCCCACGTGGTGCTGTTCAAGCCGAAGCCGGGTCTCTCCGACTCCGATCGTCAGCAGATCCTCGACGACCTTTCCCGGGCATCATCCGAGATCCCGGTGATTCGACGCGTGCAGGTCGGGCGGCGCGTCCGTCACGGGCTGCCTGGGTACGAACAACTGATGCGGGAGGATTTCGAGTATCTGGTCATCATCGAGTGCGAGAGTCTCGAGGATTTGAAGGCCTATCTCACGCACCCGGCGCACGCCGCCATCGGGGGTCACTTCTCCCGGTCTTCGTCGGCGGCGCTGGCGTACGACTTCGAATTCGCGATCGATGCGGAGGGCGGGACGGCCCGCTCTTCATTCATGTCGTAACGCGACGGTCGGATTCACGGCCAGCGCGCGGCGCACCGGCAAGACCGACGCCAGCACCACCATCAGCGCAAGCACCGCTGGAATCAGGACGAAGGTCGGTGTGTCGAGCGGGGCGACGCCCTGAACCAGCCACTGCAGCAGGCGCATGGCGGCGAACGCGCCGACGACTCCTACAGCGACGCCGGATGCGGCGAGCCTGAGCCCCTGCGTCAGAACGAGCTGGACGATCCGGAGTCTGCGCGCGCCGAGCGCCATACGGACGCCAAGCTCGCGCGTTCGACGGATGACCGCGTCCGCCATCACGCCGTACACCCCAACGATCGCGAGCACCATCGTCATGAGCCCGCACGTTCCGACGAGGACCGTGGTCAGACGCTCCATCACGAGCGCCTCAGACAGGTGCTGGCTGAGCGTCATCGCCTTCAGAACGTCGGCCTTGCTGTCCGTGGTCTTCAGGGTTTGCCGGATCGGCTCGACGAGCGACTGCGGGTCGCGCGACGACTTCACGACGACGTTCATGCGCACGTGATAGTTCTGGGTGGCAGAGTAGTAGACGATCGGCGCCGGTGGAGGCTGCAGGGTCCGGTACCTCGCCGATTCGACCACTCCCACGATTTCGAGCCTCTGGCCGCTCGCGTCGAGCAGGTGACGCTCGAGCGCGAGGCGTGGTTCGCCGAAATAGCGCTGCGCCAGCACGTCGTTGACGACGAGGACCGGCGGTGCACGCGCGTGGTCGCGGCTGTCGAAGACCCGCCCGACGAGCCGCGGAATGCCCATCGCCGCGAAGTAACCGGTCGATACGCTGACAATCTGGAGCTCCGCGTGTTCGGTGAGACCGGTGCCGTCGCGCGGGATCAGAAAAGCCCGCGCGTTATCGGCCGCCAGCGGCAGGCTGCTGACCCACTCGACGCTTTCGACGCCAGGCAGACCCCGCAAGTAGTCCGTCGCGTCGTTCTTGTACCGAATCCCGCCCACCTGGTTCTCGTAGCGTCCCGGAAGCAGGACCGTGGCGACCGCGACCCTGCTCGCGATGACGCTTGCCGGCGTGCTCAAGGCGCCCGTCAGCCCCCGAATGAGCTGCAGCGTCGACACGAGCAACACGATCGACAGCGCGATCTGCGCGATGACGAGCGTGCCTCGAAGGCGTGCGCCTCCGGCTGCGCTGGAGACGCTGCCAGGATCGCTCCGCAGGGCCAGGGCCACGACCGGATTGGTGGCGAGCACTGCCGGAGCGAGGCCAAAGAGTGCGCCGGCGAGCACCGCGATCGCGAGCGTGAAGAGGAACACGCGAACGTCGAGTCGCGGCGTGAGCATCTCGGCGTGCTCGGACGCAAAGAGAGAAGGAATCGCGCCCGCCGTCCAATACGACAGCAGCAGGCCGAATGCGCCGCCGGCGAGCGAAATGGCAACACTGTCGGTCAGGAGTTGCCTCACCAGCCTGGTCCGGCTCGCGCCCAGGGCGAACCGGACGCCGATCTCAGTGACTCGGGAGGTTGCGCGTGAGAGGAGCAGAGCGCCCGCGCCCGCGCAGGCGCTCAGCAGCACCATGACGGTCGCGCCAAGCAGCAGGGCGCTGATCACCGCAGTCCTTGATCTCGTTGCGGGATCGAGGCGGGAGTAGCGGAGGACCGACATCGAACGAGGGGCGTCAGCGCTCGCGATGGTGCCCCGGTTGGTGCCGGGATGTTCGCCGGCCAAACGCACCGCGACGTCGTTCACCTGGCGCTGCGCATCGGCAAACGTCCGACCGGATCTCAGCCGGCCGAACAACGAGAGCCGTCGATTTCCGCGATCCGGCGAAGCGCTCGACAGCCCGAGCGGGATCCAGACGTCCGAATCTCTCCCGACCTGAAGGCCCTCGAATCTGGCTGGCGCGATGCCCACAACCGTGTAGTCGTTGCCGTCGATCGAGATCGTGCGGCCGGGCGTCTGCTCGTCGAGCTGGAACACCCGCTCCCACAACTTGTACACGATGACCGCGGGGGGATGCGCGCCGGCGGGCTCCGGCGGGACGAGCTGGCCGCGGGCCGCCGGCAGTCCGAGCGCCGCGAAGAACTCCGGCGACACGCCTGCGGCTCGAACGCTGTAAGTCGCGTCGCCGATGCGCAGCGTGGCGGTGACGCCGTCATCGATCGCGGCCAGCGTTTCGACGTCGGGAACTCCCGCCTTCAGCGACAGGTAGTCGGGATAGGACGAGTACCCGTAGGCCTGCCCGCCGAACTCGCTCGTGTACACCGCGGCGAGACGGGACGGGCGAAGGATCCCGGCCGGCGGGCGGAACAGCAACGCGTCGACAAGGCTGAAGACCGTGGCGTTGACGCCCGTTCCGACGCCCAGGATGAGCAGCATGATGGCCGCCGCGCCGGGGGATCGCGACCACCCGCGTGCGGAGTGCCGAAGGTCCTGGATCAGGGTGACCACTTGGTTACCGAGGGAAGGCTATCTCCCTGCCGACTCGGTTAGCAAGGGCGAAACGCCGGCGGCGGGCCGGCTCAGGTTCGAAGCGCTTCCGCGCCTGCGAAAAAGCTCTGGATGATTCCCCGGAGCTCGCCGATCGAGGTCGCGGAATTGACGGCGATCCGCAAATGCGACCCGTTGTCGAGCCCCTTCGTGTACCAGGAGTTCAACGCGCGAAGCTTGTTGATGACCCAGCGATCGTGACTGGTCGCCGGGCGGGATGGCTCGCCGTCGGTCTGGCCTGGCGCCACGTGCCGGAACCCGCGCGCCTCGTGCACGCGCTCGTCCAGCAGCAGGTCGATGTAGTCGAGCAGGAACTGCGCGCGATCGGCATCGGTCACCGTCCGCGCCGGCCGCCCGGCCGTCAGGTCCGCAGCCTGCTGAAAGATCCAGGGGTTCCTGAGCGCGCCACGGCCTACGAGCACGCCCGCCACCGGGCTGCGGCTCAGGCGGTCGACGATCTGCCCGGGCTCGACACAGTCGCCGCTTCCGAACACGGGAATCCCGACGCCGTGCGCCACGCGCGCGATGAGATCCCAGTCGGAGAATCCGGAATACGACTGCGCGGCGGTTCTGCCATGCACGGTCACAGCCGACGCTCCCGCATCCTGCATCCGCTGAGCCATCTCGGGGGCGTTGATGGCGTCCGCATCCCAACCCGCGCGCATCTTCACCGTCACCGGGATCTTCACGGCCTTCGTCATGGCCCGCACGACGTCAGCCGCATGATCGGGCTCGCGCATCAGGCTGCAGCCGGCGTTGTGCTTCGCGATCTTCGGGACGGGACAGCCCATGTTCACGTCGACCACGTCCGCGCCCATGCCCTCGACAATCTGAGCGGCGGCCGCCATCTTCTCCGGATCGCCCCCGAAAATCTGTATCGAGACCGGGCGCTCTTCCTCGGTGTACTCGGCGTACTCGAGCGTGCGATCGATCCCCCGGACGAGCCCCTCCGAGCTGACCATCTCGGTGACAACCAGACCGCACCCTCCGTGGCGCTTCACCAGCCGGCGGAAGGCGGTATCCGTCATGCCTGCCATCGGGGCAAGCGCGAACGCCGGCTGAACGTCGACGGTTCCGATTTTCATGAAGTTGCTGGTCAGTACCGGCCTGGACGTCCGCCGCGTCGACCTCGACGCTGACGGCCTGACCGATCAAATCCACGGCGAGCACGAGCCGCGCGTGCGCGCCCTTGCGCACCAGACGGCCGATCACGCCCTTGAGCGGACCGCTCACCACCTCGGCGACCATGCCCTCACGAATGAGGGGGCACGGGTCGTACTGCAGATCGCTCTCGACGAGTCGACGGATGCCGTCGATCTCGTGCTCGGGAATCGGTGCAATCTCGCCGTTGAACGAGACGATGCTGACGACGCCGCTGCACTTGAGGATGGGGAGCCGCTCATCCGCCTCGAAGCGCGCGAAGCAGTAGCCCGGAAACAGCGGCCAGTCGATCTTCTTCTTGCGGTCCTTCCAGCGGCTCCAGCGCGCGATCGTCGGCAGAAAGGCTTCGACGCCCTTCTTCACGATCTGATCGCGGACGACCTGCTCGTGCCGTGAGCGCGTCCAGATGGCGTACCAGGAGACGCTCACGATCGATCCGCCTAGCCTGGATTCGCCGCGCTCATGGCGGCAATCTGCTGCTCGTAGGCCTTCCGAAGCTCTTCGTTCTTCCACACGATGATCGCCTGCCGGCGCACGCGATCCAGGAACTTCCGCATTTCGGTGCGCGACCGTGACTGGTACACGCGATCGGCGACGAGATCTTTGACCGAGTCGAAGGGTCGCGTCGCAGAGGGCTTGAAGGTCTCGAGCTTCAGCAGTTGATAGCCTTTCTGGCTCCGCAGCGGCTGCGTGATGTCGCCCGGCTTCATCTTCTCGAGAACCTGCTGCAGGGCCGTCGAGAGCTCGCTGACCGTGAGCGGTCCGATGAGGCCGCCGTTCGCCTGCGAGGCACTCGTGGACACTTCCCCCGCGACCTTGGCGAAATCCTCGCCGGCCGAGAGGCGCGCGCGGACCGCGTTCGCCTTCTTCAACGCCTCGTCATCCTGGCCCGCGGTGAACGAGGGCTGCCCCTGGGAGGTGGTGACAGGCACCTCGATCAGGATCTCGCGCAGGGTGACGGACGCCGGGTCGACGAACTCGGCCTGGTGTGCGAGGTAGTACTGCCGCGCCTCTTCCTCGGTGATCTGCAGCTTGCCGCCGAACTCGCTGCGCTGGACCTCCTGGATCAGGAAGTTGCGTTCGACGTTGCGCCGGACGTCGCTGACCGTCATGCCTTCCTGCTTCAGCGCCTCCTGGAACTTGGCATCGTCCTCGAGGTTCTGCTCTTTGCGCATCTCCTTCAGCCAGCGGTTGAACTGATCGTCAGACAGGTGAAGGTTCTTTTCGCGCCCAAGCTGGACGAGCAGCAGCTCGTCGATCGCGTTGACGATCAGTTGGGGCGTGACTTCGGCGAGCGCTTTCTTCAACTGATCCTCGTTCCCGAGCTGCTCCGGCTTGATGTTGCGCTGTCTGAGGGCGCTGATCTGGCGCTCTTCGAGGTCGCTCTTCGTGAGGATGTCACCGTTCACCTTTACGAGGACCTGCTCGATGACCTGGTTTTGCGCCGCCAGTCGGGCGCCCGTGACGGCGAGGCCCAAGGCGAGCGCGGCGGCGGCCAGACGTGAGTGGTTCATCATTCAGCCCCTAACTTCGCCAGCACCTAAATCGCTGGATTACAAGATTTTAGCCGATCGGACCGCCCGCGCTCAACTCCCGGAGAAGCGCGCCCAACCGTAAGAACACGCCGCCCTCCGCCCGCGGATCCTCTTTCGTCGGGCGCAGGATGGCTTCGCCGCGTGAAGCCCGGAGCCACTTCCCCCGTTTTGGCCCTGGCCGCCCACCACGATCCTCCCGCGACGGGATCGCCCCCCTTCCGGGGCGGACGGGGCCGACCGGCGTGCCAGGGGCCCCCGCCGCGCGCTTCAGGTCGAGCTTGAGCGTAGCAGGCGGGACGAGGACCAGATCTCCCCGCTGATTGATCAGCCGCAGCAGCCACGCCGGGTCGAGCCGGGCGTCGGGCCTGAACTTTATGACGACCGTCTGCCCCTCGCGGTCGAGCGACTCCACGCCGATCCGGTCGGCCATCAGCCGGATGGAGGCGTATTCCGCCAGGTTGAGGACCGAGTCCGGCGGCGGTCCGTACCGGTCGCGGACCTCATCCATCAGGCGATCGAGCTCCTGTTCCGTCCTGACGCCTGCCAGCCGGCGATAGACGGTCAACCGCTGGTTCATGTCCGGGATGTAGGTTTCGTCCACGCGGAGGTCGACGCGCAGGTTCACCGCCGTGCGGATCTCGGCTTCGATTTCCTCGCCCTTCAGCTCCTTGATCGTCTGCTCGAGCAGCTTCATGTACATGTCGAAGCCGACGGCCTCGATGTGCCCGCTCTGCTCACCCCCGAGGAGGTTGCCAGCGCCGCGAATCTCGAGGTCGAGGGCCGCCACCCGGAACCCGCTGCCGAGATCGCTGAATTCCCGGATCGCCGCGAGCCGCTTCTTGGCGATGGGGGAGAGCGACTCCTCGGGTGGAATCAGCAGGTACGCGTACGCCCGGCGGTCGGATCGACCCACCCGGCCGCGGAGCTGATACAGCTGCGCCAGCCCGTATCGGTCGGCTCTGTTGACGATGATCGTGTTGGCGTTCGGGATATCGAGACCGTTCTCGATGATCGTCGTCGCGAGCAGGACGTCGTACTTGTGCGCGACGAAGTCCACCATCACGCGCTCCAGCGCATCCTCGCTCAGCTGCCCGTGCGCGATCGCGATCCGCGCCTCCGGCACCAGACGTGTGATCAGGTTGCCGAGCGAGTAGATCGACTCCACCCGGTTGTGCACGAAATACACCTGGCCGGCGCGCTCCATCTCGGTCCGGATCGCCCTCGAGATGACGGCCTGATCGAACTTCACCACGTTGGTCTGAATCGACAGCCGATCGCGCGGCGGCGTTTCGATAATCGACATGTCGCGGATGCCCGCGAGCGACATGTTGAGCGTGCGCGGGATGGGCGTCGCCGTCATCGTGAGCACGTCGACGCTCTTGCGCAGCTGCTTGATCCGTTCCTTGTGCGCGACGCCGAAGCGCTGCTCCTCGTCCACGACCAGCAGCCCGAGGTCGCGAAATTGGATGTCCTTCGACAGGAGCCGGTGCGTTCCGACGATGATCTCGATCTTGCCGGCGGCCAGATCGTCGATGAGCGGCTTCTGCTCGGCCTTCGAACGGAAGCGGCTGATCATGTCGATCCGGACCGGGAACGCCGCAAAGCGATCTTTCAATGTTTTCTGGTGCTGAAACGCGAGGACGGTCGTCGGCGCCAGAAACGCCGTCTGCTTGCCATCCATGACGGCCTTGAACGCGGCGCGCATGGCGACCTCGGTCTTGCCGTAGCCGACGTCGCCGCACAGCAGCCGATCCATGGACGTTGGCGATTCCATGTCGCCCTTGATGTCGACGATCGCGGTCCGCTGATCCGGCGTCAGTTCCCACTCGAAGGCATCCTCGAACTCCTGCTGCCAGTGGGTGTCAGGACTGAACACGAAGCCCGGCACCGCTTTCCGCGCGGCGTACAGCTTCAGCAGCTCTTCGGCCATGTCGCGCATGGCCTTCTTCACGCGGGTTTTTGCCTTTTCCCACGTCGTGCCACCGAGGCGGTCGAGCGCGGGGCGCGTGGCGCCGCTGTACTTCTGCACGAGATCGAGGCGCTCGACCGGGACGAAGAGCTTGTCGTCACCGGCGTACCGAAGCTCCATGAACTCCTGCGGATCGAGGCCGACATCGATCCGTTTCAGACCCACGAAGACGCCGATGCCGTGATCGACGTGCACGACGAAGTCATCGGCCTTGAGATCGCGGAAATCGGACAGGAAGGCACGCGTCGCGGATCGCCGGCGCTCGTGGACCTTTCGTTCTTCTTCGAAGACGTCGGTCTCGGCCCAGAGCTGGAGCCGGGCGTCCGGAAGCCTGAAGCCGCGCGTCAGCAGGCCGACACCGACGAGCACCGATGCGGCATGCGCGTCGTCGGCCCGCTCCATCGGCACCGCGAAGATGTCGTAGTCGGCGAGGAGCTCGATCGTGCGCTCGGCCCGTCCGGGCGAATGCGCGACGAACACCAGCGTGTCACCGCGTTCCCGTCCGCGCCGGATTTCGTCGACCCACTCCTGCACGCGCCCCCCGAACTCGAGCGCCGGCTGACAGGCGACGTGCAGCACGCCGCCTGGCTCGCCCGCTTCGTCGCCGATCGCCAGCGTCTCGAGCACCGTGGCCGTCTCCAGCCAGCTCTCGATGACGTCCCACTCGATCAGGAGATCCGTTGGCGGCGGTACGCGTCGTCCTTTCGAGAGCGCCTCGTCATGGCTCGCGCGTACCTGATCCCAGAGCTTCCGGCCGTGTGCCAGCGCCTCGTCCGGCTCGGAGAGAAACACTGCGGGGCGCCCGGCGCCCGTCCAGTAGTCGAGCAGCGTGGCGCTGCGATCGGGCTCGTCCGAATCGCCGGGCAGCTCCTGAAGCGGCACGATCGCGGCTTGATCGATCTGAGCTGTCGAGCGCTGTGTCGCCGGATCGTAGTGTCGAATGGACTCGATGGTGTCGCCGATGAACTCGAGGCGTATGGGTTCCGCCGCGCCGCCGGCAGGGAAGAAATCGACGACGCCGCCGCGGACGCAGAACTCACCGGACGAGTCGACAGGATCCTGCCGGGTGAAGCCCGCCGCCGACAGCAGATCGCCGAGGTCGATCGGAGAGATGTCCTGACCCGGTGTGAGCGTCATCGCGGTCCGCGTCAGGCGATTCGGCGCGCTCAGACGCGGCAACAGGGCGGCCGTCGACGCAATCACCAGCCGAGCCGATCCAGTGCCGAGTGCATAGAGCGCGCGGGCGCGAGCAGAGGAAATGTCGAAGTGCGGCGCGAGTTCCCGATAGGGATCGACCTCGTGCGAGGGAAACGGCAGGACCGATCGCTCGACCTCGTTGTCGGACAACCCTTCGAGCGCGGCCATGAAGAACCGCGCGTCGATGGTCACCCGCTCGACCTCGGCATCGGTGGGGACGACAAGAAAGGACGGCCCGCGTGTGGCGGCCGACGCCACGAACATCGCCTTTGCGGGACCCGTCAGGCCCATGACCCGACGCACCGCGCGTTCGGCGGGCGATGGGCCCATGCCGAGTCGCCCCGCGGCCGACTTCAGCACCGCGCGAAGGGTCAAGGAGCTGGAGGTGTATGACGACACGATTGCGCCGCTCAAAATCCTTCATTGTACCTCGGAGTCGGTGACGTAATGCCGAGCTGGATTACGCGGGCGTTGACCTGACGTGTTTCAGGCGCCTACACTCGGGAACGCGCACGCAAGGGGGTGTTGCATGGCGAAGGTTCTGAAATGCGCCGATCTCATGCCCGGCTGCGACAAGGTCATCGAGGGAAAGGACGCCGACGAGGTCTTCGCAAAAGCAGAGGCGCACGCGCGGAAAGAACACAACATGACGATCATTCCGCCGAACGTCGTCTCGCAGATCGAAGCGGCCATCAGAGAAAAGGTCTAGACCTCACGTGGGATCGATGCGGCGGATGACGATCGTCCCGCCGCGCTTGACGTGGGGATGGGACACGGCCAGCATCCGCGCGTGCTGCTCGTCGGCGGCTTCGACGATGAAGTAGCCCCGCAGGTCGGCCGGCGCCCCGGCGGGTAATTGTGCGCCCACGATGGTCGGCGGCGCGTCCACGAGCTTCTCACCCGACACTCCTGTCCCATTCCGCGCGAGATCCCTCGCCCAGCGGCCGTACTCGGCCACGCTGTCATCCTTGACGGATACGGAGTCTGTCCTGCCATAGAGAAGCAGCACGAACCGTGGCTGATCGTGGCTGTGGCTGGCGCTCTCACGAGCGATGGGCCGGAGGAACCATCCTGCAGCGAACCCGCCGATCGTCAGCGCGATCGGCAGCGAGCACCACGGCGGCTCTGCGAAGCCGCAGACGTTGGCCGCTGACAATCAGGCCGCGATCCCGAAGAGCCGACACCGTCCGCGCCTCGGCGCCGTCGGCCGGCGCAATCTCGCGCGGCAGGTCCCGCAGTTCCTTCAACGCCTCGTCATCGTCGTCGCGATGCATCACGATCCTCCGAGAGGTGGTTCAGCCAGCCGCGCATCGTGCTCCGCGCGCGCGAGAGCTGACTCTTCGCCGTACCGACGTCGATGCCCAGGAGGCCGGCGATCTCCGCGTGCGTGTAGCCTTCGACGTCATGAAGGACGAGCACGGCGCGATACCCGGCGCGAGTCGATAGAGCAGCTGCTCGAGATCGAGCGCGTTGGCGCGCGGATGGGTAATCACTCTGGCAGCCTGCTCGACGGGCTCGAACCAGCGGTCCCGCAGTCGCTCCCTGGCGCAGTTGATCAGGATGCCGCACAGCCACGTCCGGAGTGCGGACTCCCACCGGAACTCCTCCAGACGGAGAAGCGCGCGCACCCACGCGTCCTGGAGCGCGTCTTCGGCCTCGGCGTGACGTCCGCCCGTGAGACGCAGCGCGAACGCGTACATCGAGGGTGAGTGGCGTCTGTACAGATCCCGGAACGCGTCCTCTGAGCGGGCGCGCAGGTAGTCGTCGACGAGCTGTCGATCGGGCGTCACGACGGCCAAAGCTTACTGCCGCGGTGGCGGGCCTGCGAGACGGAGCCGGTTTCCGTCGGGATCCGCAAACCCCGCCAGCGCAACCTTGCCGGGGATGATCTGGGTCGGCCCGCTGAATCGCACACCCCGGCCTTCCAGCAGCGCTCTCGACGCCGTGACGTCCGCCACGCTCAGATTGATGACCGATGAACCGCTGCCAGCGGGAGTCGGAGATTCGCTCAGCCCGATTTCCAGGCCCGGGACGTTCGTGGCGATGTGCGCGAACTTGAGATCGTCGCGGCGTTCCTTCACCTTCATCTCGAGCACATTGGTGTAGAACTCGATGGCCCGGTCCAGGTTGGAGACACCGACCTGAACGACTACCGATGGTCGATAAACCAGCGTGCCGGTGGAGGATTCAGAGGCCTTCTGCTGAGCGGGCGGCTGAGCCACCAGGTGCAGGACGAGAGCGGCGAGGACGGGTGTGCGCATTCGGAGTCACTCCTTCGAACCTGAGTGACTCCAGCGGCGTCAAGGGTTGCATCGCCGAATGCGCTCGACGATGGCCGTCGTCGAGTATCCGGTTTCGATCGGGACGCGGACGACGCGTCCGCCGCGCGCCTCGACGGTGTCGCGGCCCACGATCTGGTCGGCCGGCCAGTCGGCGCCCTTGACGAGGACGTCGGGCTGGATGGCACGAACGATCGCGTCTGGGGTGTCTTCGTCGAAGAGGACCACGGCGTCCACAGCTGACAGGGCAGCCAGCACTTCGCCGCGCTCGTGCTCCGGCATGATGGGCCGTCCATCGCCCTTGTTCCTGCGCACCGACGCATCGCTGTTCAGACCCACGATGAGGACGTCGCCGAGCGAGCGGGCATCGCGCAGATAGCGGACGTGTCCGGGATGCAACAGATCGAAGACCCCGTTCGTGAACACGATCGTTCTGCCTTGGGCCCGAAGCCGTTCGACGAGGGCGACGGCCTGGTCGCGGGGCAGCACCCGCGGCTGCTGCCGTCCCTCGAGGGTCATGACTGCGAGGATCCTCCGGCCCTGGAAAACGTCATGGCGTCGGAGAACTGCCATTCGTGCCGCGGCCGGTAGATGCCCACATCCTTGGTACGGGACTTTACGCGGAAGGTGTAGAGCAGGCGGTGATAGTCGTACGGATATCCATCCGCCTTGTGAACCGCGACGTCCAGCTTGTAGGTTCCCTCGACGAGATCGAGGCTCTCGACCGAGAAGACCGCTTCGGCGTCACCGAAGATCCGCTCGCCTTTCATCTCTTCGATTTCGGTGTTCGTGCCATAGCAGCAGAGGCCTTCCGCGTTGAAGATCCCGATGCCGATGACGAAGTCCTGAATGGCGACCGGAGCCCGCAGGCGGAGCCTGACGTCCAGCCGCCCACCGCTGTGGAAGACGTGCGACCGCTCGCCGTCCGGTCCCGCCAGCGCGACGTCAGTGATCTCGACCTCGCGCGATCCCCATCGCCCTTCGGTGGCCCGGAACATGTCGGACGGGCTCTCGGCCACTTCGACCGGGTGGTCGGGCAGGACGGCAGACGCCGGCTCGTCGGGCGACACGGGCATCGCCGCCTCCTGCGCCCGGGCGTCGCCTGCCGCCAGCTCCTGTTCTTCGCTGGCCTCGACGTCGGTGATATAGGCGCCGACGATCCGCTTGGGGTCTCCCATGCCTTTCATGTGCCCGGCATCCAGCCACAGCGCCTCGTCGCAGAACCGTTCGACGAGACCGAGGGAGTGCGTGACGAGCAGGATGGTGCGGCCGCGGCGCTTGAACTCTGCGAACTTGTCCAGGCACTTGTGCGTGAAGCCTTCGTCGCCGACGGCGAGGACTTCGTCGACGAGCAGGACGTCGGGGTCGACGTGAATCGCGACCGCAAAGCCCAGGCGCATGTACATGCCCGATGAGTACGTCTTGACGGGCGCGTCGATGAAGTCCTCGAGCTCCGCGAACTCCACGATCTCATCGAACCGTCGCGTGATTTCCTTCTTCGACAGCCCGAGCATGATCCCGTTGATGAAGACGTTCTCGCGACCAGAGATTTCAGGGTGGAAGCCGGCGCCGAGCTCGATGAGCGCGGAGATGCGGCCGTTGACCTGGAGCTGACCCGACGTGGGCTTCGTGATACCTGCCACGAGCTTGAGGAGCGTGCTCTTGCCGGACCCGTTTCGCCCGATCACGCCGAGCGTGCGACCGGTCGGGACGGTGAACGACACGTCCTCGATCGCCTTGAACGTTTCATCCGGCCTCAGATCGCGGATCAGGCTGCCCGACAACAGCGCGCTCTTGAGCGTCGCGAACTGCCGCCGCCGGTTGTAGCGCTGGTAGATCTTCGTGACGTTGGTCAGGGTGATGGCGTTCATGATTTCACGTCCGGTTGAAGCCGGACACTACGCGCAAGGGGGATGTAGTGTCCGGCTTCAGCCGGACCTCATACGGCTTCAGCCGGACCTCATACCTCTTCCGCAAAGGTATCCCTCAGCCGATCGAAAACGAAGTACCCGAAGAGGAAAAACGCGATCGAGAGCGCGCCAAGCACGAGCAGCCAGAAACCGTGGCCGACGGGGCCAGGGAAATACAGGATCTCCTGGTACGTGATGGCGATGTGGGTGAAGGGATTGAGGTTCAGCCACTGCATCAGGCCAGGATCGTCCGTGTACCGGTAGACGATCGGCGTGGCGAAAAACCAGAACGTCACAAGGTTCGACAGGATATCGCGCAGGTCGCGGAAGTGGACGGTCAGCGCAGACAGGAGGAGCGCGAACCCGAGCGTCAGGACGAGCTGAACGAACACGACGACCGGAAACCACGCCAGCTCGCTGAAGTAGAGCGGCATGCGGTTGTACGCGATGAACAGCAGCAGGATCGGAAGGCCGAAGAAGAAGTGGACCATGTTGGCCAGCACGGTCACGATCGGCAGGACCTCCGCCGGAAACAGCACCTTCTTGATCAGATTCCCGCCCGAGATGAGCGCCCCCGAAGACTCGAGGAGCGACGAGGAGAACCACGTCCACGGCAGGATGCCGCAGAACAGGAACACTTCGTACGGCGGCAAATTGTCCGGGGGGCGCTTGAGGAAGTACTTGAAGACGACCGAGTACACCAACAGCAGCAGCAGCGGGTTGATGAAGGACCAGAAGAACCCGAGGACCGATCCGCGATACCGCGCCTTGAGCTCCCGGGCCACCAGACTCTGAACCAGGCTGCGATACCGCACCAGCCTGGCGAGATTACGGAGCATCGACCTGCAGAACGAGCGTCGTGATGTTATCCGGACCGCCGCCGGCATTGGCCGCCGTGATCAGCGCGTCGCAGATCTGTTCGAGAGAGAGGTTCGGGTCGCCGAGGATCTCGGTGATCTGCTGATCGCCGACAACCGAGAAGAGCCCGTCAGAGCAGAGGAGGTAGCGCTCCCCACCCGCCGGCGACACTTCCGTGACGTCCACTTCCGGATCTTCGCCGCCGGACAGCGCGCGTGTGACGACGTTGCGCCACGGGTGTTGACGTGCGGCGGTCGGGCTCATGGTGCCGGCCCGCACCTGTTCCTCGACCCAGGAGTGGTCGTGCGTAATCTGCTCGAGCTGCCCGTTCCGGAGCACGTACACCCGGCTGTCGCCGACGTGCGCGACGCACGCGGTGGCCGCGCCCGCGAGCAGCGCTGACGCCGTCGTCGCCATGCCGCGCAGGTCGCTGGAGTCGGCAATCGCCGAGGCGATGCGGCGGTTTGCGAGGCGGAAGGCCGCTTTCAGGCGGTTGGCCTCGAGGCTCAGGGACGGTTCGAACGGGAACGGCCAGGTGCGGTTCCGGTCGGCGGTCGCCGTTTCCGCGATGAAGGCCTGGATCGCTTCGACCGCCACGCGGGACGCGACCTCTCCCGCGACGTGCCCGCCCATCCCGTCGGCCACGACGAACAACCCGATCTCGGGTCGCTCGCAGTGACTGTCTTCGTTGCTGGTCCGGCGCAGGCCCTTGTCGGAATTGACCGCCCACCTGAACGACAGTGACGGGGTCGGGCTCATGGCTTCCGCAATCAGCCCTGTGTGCGGACGCGCTTCAGCGCGCCGGTTCGCTGGGAGATGCCGACCCGGGTTGACACCTGAAGGCGGCTCAGTGACTTGGTGAGCGCGATTCGCGCGCGTTCGTAGTCGAGGTCGGATCGCGGGCGAGCCAGCCGCTCCTCGGCGCGCTTGCGGGCGGACTCCGCGCGCTCCGCGTCGATCTCCTCGGCTCGTTCGGCGAGACGCGCCAGGATCGTGACGCGGTCCGGCAGCACTTCGACGAACCCGAACGCAATCGACAGGTACGTCTTGTCCGCGCCCTTGCGGTACCACAGCTCCCCGACGGCGAGCGCCGAGAGGAGCGGCGTGTGACCGGGCAGGACGCCGAAGTACCCTTCGGTGCCCGGAATCTCGACCTCGTCCACCTGCTCGTGGACGATGAGACGTTCGGGCGTCACGATCCGAAGATCGATGTGCGTTGGCAGAGCCATGACTCGTCTCGCGCGCTATCCCTTCATCTTCTCGGCCTTCTCCACGGCCTCTTCGATCGTGCCGACCATGTAGAACGCCTGTTCCGGCAGGTGATCCCACTTGCCGTCCGCGATCTCGCGGAAGCTCCTCACGGTCTCGGCGATGGGCACGTACTTCCCGGCGAAGCCGGTGAACTGCTCGGCGACGAAAAACGGCTGCGACAGGAAGCGCTGGATGCGGCGGGCGCGGCCGACCGTCAGTTTATCCTCTTCCGACAACTCGTCGATGCCGAGGATCGCGATGATGTCCTGCAGATCCTTGTAGCGCTGGAGCACCTGTTTGACCGCGCGGGCGACGTTGTAGTGCTCGTCGCCGATGATGCGGGCATCGAGGATGCGCGACGTCGACGCGAGCGGATCGACGGCCGGGTAGATGCCGAGCTCGACGATCGCGCGCGACAAGTTCGTCGTCGCGTCCAGGTGCGCGAAGGTGGTCGCCGGCGCCGGGTCGGTGTAGTCGTCGGCCGGCACGTAGATCGCCTGGACCGAGGTGATCGATCCGTTCTTGGTCGACGTGATCCGTTCCTGCAGCTCGCCCATCTCGGTCAGCAGCGTCGGCTGGTAGCCGACCGCGGACGGCATGCGGCCGAGGAGCGCGGAGACTTCCGAGCCCGCCTGCGTGAACCGGAAGATGTTGTCGATGAAGAGGAGGACGTCCTTCTTCTCGGCGTCGCGGAAGTACTCGGCGACGGTCAGGCCGCTCAGCGCGACCCGCAGCCGCGCACCGGGTGGCTCCGTCATCTGGCCGTAGACCAGCGCGGCGCGCGACTTCGACATGTCCTCCATGTTGATGACGCCGCTCTCCTGGAACTCCAGCCAGAGGTCGTTGCCTTCGCGCGTGCGCTCGCCAACGCCGGCGAAGACCGACACGCCGCCGTGCTTCAGCGCGACGTTGTGAATCAGCTCCTGGATGATGACCGTCTTGCCGACGCCGGCGCCGCCGAAGAGGCCGATCTTCCCGCCCTTGAGGTACGGCTCCAGCAGGTCGATGACTTTGATGCCGGTCTCGAACATCTGCAGCTCGGTCGACTGATCCTCGAGCGTCGGGGCGGCGCGATGGATCGACCAGTGTTCCTTCGCCAGCACCGGTCTGTCGGGGAAGTCGACCGGCTCACCGAGCACGTTGAGCACGCGCCCCAGCGTCGCCGGTCCGACCGGCATCGAAATGGGCGCGCCGGTGTCGGTCGCCGTCATCCCGCGCTGCATGCCGTCCGTGGGCTTCATCGCGACCGTTCGGACGCGATTCTCGCCGAGGTGCTGTTCGACTTCCGCGATGACGTCGATCGTCTGCCCGGCGGTCTGGCCGGTGATGCGAACGGCGTTGTAGATGGAGGGGAGTTGCCCGCCCTCGAATTCGATGTCCACGACCGGCCCGATCACCTGCACGACGCGGCCGACGGCTGCTTGGGTTGCGACTGCCATGTTTGACTAACTCCTAGCTCCTAGCTCCTAGCTCCTGACTCCTGACTCCTAGCTCGCCTGTGCGCCTGACACCACCTCGATGATCTCGCGCGTGATGGCCGCCTGCCTCACCTTGTTCATGTGCAGCGTCAGCTGATCGATCATCTCGGACGCGTTGTTCGACGCGGCGTCCATGGCCGTCATGCGCGCGGCGTGTTCCGCCGCGGCGGATTCCAGCAGCGCGCGAAAGATCTGCACTTCGACGTATCGCGGCAGCAGGTTCTTGAACAGCTCCTCCGCATTGGGCTCGTACAGGTATTCGACCGGAGGCACATTCGCGGCGGCTGGCGCATCCACGGCCTCTGCGAAAGCGCCTCTTGGAATAGGCAGGAGCGGCTCGACGACGACCCGCTGCGTGAGCACGGACTTGAACTCGTTGTACACGAGCGACACGCGGTCGACCTGTCCGTCGATGTAGGCGCCGGTCGCCGCCTCGGCGATCTTCACCGCATCATCGAACTTCAGCGCGGCGAACAGGTTGATCTGCTCGTAGAGCACGTCGAATCCGCGGCGCGCGTAGTAGTCACGGCCTCGCCGGCCGATCAGACCAAGCGCCACGTGCCGGCTCGCTTTCTCGGTGATGAAACCGCCGGCTGCTTTGATGACGTTGGTGTTGAAGCTGCCGCAGAGCCCGCGGTCCGCCGTAATGATCAGCAGCAGCGCGCGGCCGCCGGCCTTCGGCGTCCGGCGCTCGTCGAGCAGCGGGTGCGCGCCGGGATCGACGCGCATCGCGAGGCTGCGGAGGACGCGATGCATCTCGTCCGCGAAGGGGCGGGCGGTCAGAATGCGTTCCTGCGCGCGACGCAGCTTCGAGGCGGCGACCATCTTCATCGCCTTCGTGATCTGCTGCGTCGACTTGACCGCGCGCACGCGCCGCCGGATATCCAGCAAAGAGGGCATGGTTCGTGTCGTTGCGTCCGCTTACGCCGCGGTGGTCTTCATGGCCGCCGTAAACTGCTGGCCGAACTCCTTGAGCGCGTCCTGCAGCGCGGCCTTCAACTCGTCGTCTATCTGCTTCTTCGAAGCCAGCGACGACAGCACCTGCGGGCGGCGCGTCTCGAGGAACTTGTACAGCTCGATCTCGTAGGCGCGCGCCTGCTCGACCGGCACCGCATCGAGGAAGCCGTTGGTGGCCGCGTAGATGATCGCGACCTGCTTCTCGACGGCCAGCGGCTGATACTGCGGCTGCTTCAGCACTTCGACCAGCCGGCGGCCGCGATTCAGCTGGTTCAGCGTCGCTTTGTCCAGGTCGCTGCCGAACTGCGCGAACGCCGCCAGCTCGCGATACTGCGCGAGGTCGAGCCGGAGCGATCCCGCGACCTGACGCATCGCCTTGACCTGCGCCGACCCGCCGACGCGCGAGACCGAGTTGCCGACGTTGATGGCCGGCCGCACGCCCTGATGGAAGAGGTCCGACTCGAGGAAGATCTGGCCGTCGGTGATCGAGATGACGTTCGTCGGGATGTAGGCCGACAGGTCGCCCGCCTGCGTCTCGATGATCGGCAGCGCCGTGAGCGAGCCGCCCTTGAGCTCTTTCCTCAACTTTGCCGCCCGCTCCAGCAGCCGGGAGTGCAGGTAGAACACGTCGCCCGGATAGGCCTCGCGGCCCGGCGGCCGGCGCAGCAGCAGCGAGATCTCGCGGTACGCCTGCGCGTGCTTCGAGAGGTCGTCGTAGATGCAGAGCGCGTGACGGCCGCTATCCCGGAAGAATTCGCCCATCGTGCAGGCCGAATACGGGCTGATGTAGAGCAGCGGGGCCGGATCCGATGCCCCGGCCGCGACGACGATCGAGTACTCCATCGCGCCGGCTTCTTCGAGCGTCCGCACCACCTGCGCGATCGTCGACTGCTTCTGCCCGATCGCGTTGTAGATGCAGATGACGTCCTGCCCCTTCTGATTGATGATCGCGTCGACCGCGACCGCGGTCTTGCCGGTCTGGCGGTCGCCGATGATCAGCTCGCGCTGCCCGCGCCCGATGGGCACCATCGCGTCGATCGCCTTGAGGCCGGTCTGGAGGGGTTCCTTGACGGGGCTGCGATCCACGACGCCGGGCGCCAGGCGCTCGATCTCACTGAACGTGCGCGACGTGATCGGACCTTTGCCGTCGATCGGCTGACCGAGCGCGTTCACGACACGGCCGACCAGCTCGTCGCCGACCGGCACCGAGATGATCTTGTTCGTCCGCTTGACGGTGTCGCCTTCCTTGATCTCGGTGTAGTCGCCGAGCAGCACCGCGCCCACGCTCTCCTCTTCGAGGTTGAGCGCGATGCCGAACACGCCATGCGGAAACTCGAGCATCTCACCCGCCATCGTCTTCTCGACGCCGTGCACGCGGGCGATCCCGTCGCCGACCGACACGATGGTGCCGACCTCGGCAACGTCGACGTCCACCGCGTAGCTGCCGATCTGGTCGCGGATGATCTTGGAGATTTCTTCGGCTTTGATGTCCATGGATGTTCCGGCCGCTCCCCTTCTTTCCCCTTAGGCCTTGCCCCTTGCCATTTCCCAGTTGTCAGTCCGTCGCGTTCGTCAGCGCCTCGCGCATGCGCTCGAGCTGCCGGGTGACGCTTCCGTCGTAGACGGTGCTGCCGACGCGCGTGATCGCACCGCCGATGATCCCGGGATCCACGCGCGTTTCGAGCTGCACCTGGAGGCCCGTGGCCTGCGCCAGGCCGTTTTTCAACGCGTTGACCCGATCGGCCGGCAGCGCCACGGCCGTGACGACCTCGGCGCGCACCACCTTCAAATGATCGAGCAGCCGGTTGTGATACGCCTGCGCGACGTCGGGCAGGAGCACGAGCCGATCCTTGCCCGCCAGCAGCAGCAGGAGCTTCGCCAGCTGCGGCTGAATGGTCTGCGCGCGGGCGATCAACTGCTCGACGACCGCGCGCTTCTTCGCGACCGGAATCGCCGGGTTCGTCAGCGCGCGCATCAGCGCCGCGTTCCCGGTCACCAGCGCGCTGAAGCCCGTCAGCTCCTTCTGCAGCTGCTGAAGATCCTGGCGCTCGGCCTGCGCGATGTCGAACAACGCGCGCGCATAGCGAACGGCGGCGGCGCGGCTCGTCATTGCGCCTGCCCCACCTGCGACGTGTACCGATCCACCAGTCGCATCTGATCTTCAGGCGTGATCGACCGGGAGATCCGGTCGCGCGCGACGGTGACGGCGAGCTGGGCGGTGAGCTCGACCAGCTCGCGACGGACGACGCGGAAGCGCGTATCGATCTCGCGCCGCGTCTGCCCCAGCAGCCGCTCGCGCTCTATCGCGGCAACCTGCGCGAGCCTGACCCGCTCGGCCTTCACGTCTTCCTCGCCCTGCACTTTCAACGCGGCCAGTTCCCCCGGCAACGTCTGGAGCTTGCGCTTGATGTCGTCGAGTTGTTTCGTCGCCGCGGCGCGCATGTCCGCCGCAGCCGTCAGGTCCTGCCGGATGTGCGCGCTGCGGCCGACCAGATACGCGGCGATGGGCGACTTCAGGTAGTACACGAGGACGCCGACGAGAATCAGGAAGTTCGTGAGCTTCGCGATCGTGTGGAGGAGGCCGCCGCCTTCCTCGTGGGTCTCCTCCGTGGCGCCGTGCTCGGCAGCCGGAGGCTGCGCGTGCGCCGGCTGCGCCGGCGGCGGCTCGTGACCCTGCGCGCCCATCGAGACCGCGCTCGCCAGACAGAGGGCGACGGTGAGGATCGCCAGAAGCCACAGCCCGCGGATCGTCTCTCGCGCGATCACACGCGAGGGGTGCGCTGCCGACGCGGGTCGAGTCGGCGGGGCCAGGCTCTGAAGAGAATGCACACTCATTTACGGAATTATCCGGAACCGTGAGGTCAGGACGCTTTGCGGCCGAGAATGCGTTCCGCGGCCGCGGCGCCCAGCGCGTCGGCCTCGGCCGTCAGTCGCTTGCGCGCGGCGTCCGCCTCGGCCTGGAGCTTTGCGGTCGCGTCCGCGATCGCCGCTTCGGCCTCGGCACGCGTCTGCGCGAGGATGTCCGCGCGCTCCGCCAGTGCCGCCCGGCGCATTTCGTCCATCTGTTTGTAGATCTCGGCCCGGGCCACGGTCGTCTGCTGTTCGAATTCGGCCGTCGCGGCACGCGCGTCGTTCGCCGCCTTCTCTGCCAGCTCCCGCGCCGATCGAATCGCCCCCTCGCGCGCGGCCATCGTCCGAAGCAGCGGCCGGAACAGGAGCCGGTCGAGCACGATCGTCAGCACGAGCACGAAGAAGATGACGACGAACACGGACGAATTCGGGATCACCCAAGACCTCCGGAAACCGCTGGGGGGACTCTCAGGCCGCTGGCGACGCAACTGTGCAAAACATCAATTTATACCATTCGGAGCGCCCTGCGGACAACAGCCGCGGACAACATGGACAACACGGATTACCTCCACCGCGGAAACAACCTACCACGGACAACACGGACAACACGGATAGCCACACGGATTCGCGCACGGGCACCAAAACGAGACGAAGTCTTCAAAAACGGCGACATCTAGTCTCCCGGCCGCGTGATTCGTGACATAAGTCCCGGAGCGCGGCGCCCGGATGGCAAGGCGCGAGGAGCGCGCAAATCGGGAATTTGTAAGCGACGAGCAACGACGCCAGCCGGGATGCCCCGCCCGGGAGTTATGTTACGAATCACGCGGCCGGGAGACTGGAAACTGTCTCATAAACCTGCCGCTCGTTCCACGGTGCGAGCCGGCAGGGCGAGCGAGCCACGCGACCGGCCCGCCTTCGCGCCGGAGGCGCTTCGGCGAGGTCTCGCCGGAGCTGTAGCGTAGGCGGAAGCGCGCCGGCCAGCGGCGCGCGACCCTTCGACAGGCTCAGGGTCGCCCTGAGCGACGTCGAAGGGCGAGAGAGCGTGTGGGGGAGTCCGAGATGAGAAGCCCCTCGGATAGACCAGTCTCGCGCTAGGACACCAGAAGTCGTGGTCCCGACGGAGGAACCGCGCGGCCGATTCGCGCCGCGGTCACCCCGACCCGTTCGAGCGCGGCCACTGCCTGGTCCGCGGCCGATGACGATACGGCCACCAGCAGGCCCCCGGATGTCTGCGGATCGTGTAGAAGCTGGACGAGTTCCGGGTCGACGGCGTCCGCGAACCGGACCTGGGCTCCGAAGTGCTCCGTGTTGGTGCGGCCGCCACCCGGCACGTTTCCCGCGACCAGTGGCCGGACGCCCGGCAGGAGCGGCACCTTCGCCGAGTCGATCTCCAGCGTGCAGCCGCTCGCCGCCGCCATCTCGCACGCGTGGCCGACGAGCCCGAACCCCGTGATGTCGGTGCAGCCGTGAACGACGCTCGCCGGCAGCGACAGCAACGCGTCGCTCGCCGCGCGGTTGAGCGTCGTCATGGAGCGCATGGCGGCGTCTACCACGTCGGCTGGCGCACGATTGAATTTCAGCGCGGTGGAGACGATGCCGGTGCCCAGCGGTTTGGTGAGCACCAGCACGTCGCCGGGTTTCGCGCCGGCGTTCGACCACACCCGCGCGGGATCGATCTCTCCCGTGACGGCATAACCAAACTTGATTTCCGTGTCCTGTACGGTGTGGCCACCGAGAAGCGCGACACCTGCCTCCTGCAGCGTCTGAAGACCACCGGCGAAGATCTGCTTTCAGGATGCCGCGGTCGGCGTCCTTCGGAAACGCGGCGATCGCGAGCGCCGTCAGGGGGCGGCCGCCCATCGCATAGACGTCGCTCAGCGCGTTGGCCGCGGCGATCTGCCCGTAGGCGAACGGATCGTCGACGATCGGCGTGAAGAAATCGACCGTCTGCACGAGCGCACGGTTTTCATCCAGCTGGTACACACCCGCATCGTCCGAGGTCCGATAGTCGATCAGGACCCGGCGATCGCTCGACGGCGGCAAATCGCCCAGCACCTGGGCGAGCTCGCCAGCGGCGAGTTTGCTCGCTCAACCGGCGCAGGCTGAGTAGTCAGTCAGCTTCTTCATTCGTCCTTTGTCAGTGAAGCCCGTCAGCTCCGTGGTCAACTGCTCGTAGATCCGCTGCAGTTCGTTCTCGGTGGTGAACTCGATCTCGATTCGTCCCGCCGCTGACCCTTGCGAACGATGCGGACGCGGGTGCCGAGCGCGAAGCGGAGCGATCTTCGGCGGCGCGCGTGTGGACGTCTTTCTCCGGCTCGGCGCGCGGTGGCGCGGGCTGCAGCGCTTTCTTGACGAGCACTTCGGTCTCGCGCACCGACAGCTGCTTCGCGACGACGTCGCGCGCGAGGCGGAGCTGCGCGGCTTCGTCGGGCAGCGCGAGGATGGCGCGCGCGTGGCCCATCGAGAGCGCGCCGGCGGCCACGTTTTCGCGCACTTCGTGCGGCAGGCGCAGCAGCCGCACATGTTGGCGACCGACGAGCGGTCCTTGCCGACCGCGTCGGCGATCTGGTCCTGCGTCAGCTGAAACTCGTCCGACAGGCGGCGATACGCGTGCGCCTCTTCGATCGGATTCAGGTCCTCGCGCTGGATGTTCTCGATGAGCGCGGCCGCGAGCATGCGATCGTCGGGAATGTCGCGCACGACGACCGGCACCTTGAGGAGTCCGGCGCGCTGCGCGGCGCGCCAGCGGCGCTCGCCGGCGACGATCTCGTAGCCGTCGTCGGCCTTGCGCACGACGATGGGCTGGATGATGCCGTTGGCGCGGATCGATCGCGCGAGATCGTCGATCCGGCGTCGTCGACGCGCGGTGCGCGGCTGGAAACTTGTTCGGCCGCAGGAGATCGGTGTCGATCTCGAGCGCGCGGTCGGACGACGGCGCGGCTGCGCGGGCGCGTCGGGAATCAGCGCGCTCAGGCCACGACCGAGGGCCGGGCGTTTTTCAACCATGGTGAGGCTCCGTGTGCCGGCGGGCCGCCGACGGCCGCGGTCGAGGAACTCGCGCGCGAGCGCGACGTAGGCTTCGGCGCCGCGCGACTTTGACGTCGTAGAGGATGGCGGGCAGGCCGTGGCTCGGCGCCTCGCCGAGCCGGATGTTGCGCGGGATGACGGTGTCGAAGACGCGTTCCTGGAAGAACTCGCGGATGTCCCGCGCCACCTGCTGCCCGAGGTTGGTGCGCTCGTCGTACATCGTCAGCAGCACGCCGGCGATGTCGAGGCCGGGATTGAACGACGCCGCGGACGCGGCGCAGCGTCGCGACGAGATCGGCCAGTCCTTCGAGCGCGAAGTATTCGCAGTTGAGCGGAATGAGCACCGCGTCGGCGGCGACGAGCGCGTTCAGCGTCAGCAGGCCGAGCGACGGCGGCGTGTCGATGAAGATCATAGTCGAAGCGAGTCGCGAAGCGGTTCGAGGATCGCCTGCAGGCGCCGCTCGCGATTCGGCAGCGGCACGAGCTCGACTTCGGCGCCGGTCAGATTGCGATCGGCGGGAATCAGCGAGAGGTTCTTGACTCGCGTGTCGAGCACGAATCGCCGATGCGCCGTCGGCGCCGGACGTCAGCGCCTCGTAGACCGTGCCGGCCGCCGACGCTGACCTTTCAGGCCGACGCCGCTCGTCAGGTTGGCCTGCGGATCGATGTCGACGAGCAGGACGCGCTGCTCCGCGAGGGCGAGGGCGGTAGCGAGATTGATGGCGGTAGTGGTTTTGCCGACGCCGCCTTTCTGGTTGGCGATGGCGATGGATCGCGTGCGGGCATTTCTGGTTAATTGACCTAAATTAATGCCGTTCGTGGCTCGTTTGGAGCTGTTGTGGCGATGATCCGGCCGAGCGCTGACGCCCGTGGCGTCACGCTGCAGTGTTCCACGTGGAACATCAGCCGATGCGGCGCTTCACTGCAGGACCGTGAGCCGGCTCTGGAGAGCCTCGACGAGGCGGATACGTCCCCATCCACTCGAGCGGCGGGACCATCGCGCTAGGCGAGTCAGGGCCCGCCGGACCCCGGAACAAGCAGAACAACCCCTCCGGGAGCCAAGGAACGGCTTGGAGGGGTCAGCAGCCGGGCCTCGACTCGAACGGCCCGGAGCGAGACGACATCAGAACGCTTCGTGGAGCTCAGGCCGGGCGAGCAAGCTCCTCGAAACGGCGATGTTTCGACTGGCGCGCTCGAGCGCGAGATGCTCGCACCGCCTCGCGCAGAAACGCCGACTTCCGCGCCTTCGACTCGACCATCGTCAGATGCAGCCGGGAGCCGCCAGGTCAAGCGGGATGGCAGGTGAGCCACCGCCCGACCCGACGTCGACAAGCCGGGCTGACGGCGGATGGCAGGTGTCGTCGCCGCTATCAGTGGCTCCAGCAGGAGCCGGTCGATGGCTTCGTCGGCGTCGTCGATGGACGGTCAGGTTGATTTTGCGGTTCCAGCGGGCGAGCAGACTCGTAGTACGCGGCGAGCTGCTCGCCAGGTCGTCCGGGAGGGGAACCCCGGCTTTGGCGGCGCCGCTGCGGCAAGCCGGGTCCGCAAGTCGCGTGCGGCCACATCCCGAAGCGTATCAGATGAGACCGGTAGCGCGAGACCCCGAGGCATCGAGCTAGGCTGCGATCACGGCGACGGCGGCAGGCGTGACACCCGGAATTCGTGACGCCTGGCCCAGCGTGGCTGGCCGGACGGCGTCAGCCGCTCGACCATCTCGCGCGAGAGTCCGGGAATCCCGGCGAAGGTGAACGCGACAGGAATGCTCCGTGCTCCTGGCGTCGCTGGCGCTCGACGGCTGCGATCTGACGACGGAGGTAGCCCTCGTACTTGAATTCGGTTTCGACGCTGGCGATGTCGAGCGTGCGACTGCGCTGCGCGAGTTCGAGCGGGACTGCCCTCCGACGAGCAGCGCAGCTCGAGCCGCGATCTCCGGCTGCTTCAGCGCGCGCGCGGCCGGAATGCGGTCGCCGCGCCGGTGTCGCGACAAGCGTCTGCCCGACGTCGTCGCAATTCCGCTCGAACCGATCCGCCGTCTGGCTCGAATCGACTCCCACCGCTCGTCGTCCACAAGGCCGACGCTCGCGGCCCACGGGCGTCAGACGCAGATCGGCGTTGTCGATGCGGAGCAGCAGCCGGTGCTCGGCGCGCGAGGTGAACATCCGGTAGGGCTCGAGGCAGCCCTCGGTCGTGAGGTCGTCGACCAGGATGCCGATGTAGCTCGTCGTCGCGCGTCAGCACGAGCGGCGTCAGCCCGCGACGCATGCGCGCGGCATTGAGCCCAGCCACCAGGCCCTGCGCCGCCGCCTCTTCGTAGCCGGACGTGCCGTTGATCTGACCGGCGAGGAACAGCCCGGGGACTCGCTTCGTTTCGAGCGTGCCTTGAGTTCGGTCGGTTGGATGAAGTCGTACTCGACGGCGTAGCCGGGACGCAGCATCACCGCGTCTTCGAGACCTGGCAGCGCGTGAACGAGCTGCCGCTGGACGTCTCGCCGGAAGGCTCATCGAGTAGCCGTTGACGTAGATCTCGTCGACGTCGAGACCCTCCGGCTCGAGAAAGATCTGGTGACGCTCGCGGTGCGGAAAGCGCATCACCTTGTCTTCGAGCGACGGGCAGTAGCGCGGACCGATCCCGGAGATCTGACCGTTGTAGAGCGGCGACTCGCGCGATGTGCGATCGCGCACGAGGTCGTGAACGCGGTCGGTCGTGTGGAGCAGATGACAGGCGATCTGCTGGCGATCGATGCGCTCGCGTCAGAAACGAGAACGGCACCGGTCGGATCGTCGCCGCGCTCCTCGACGAATCGTGAGAAATCGATGCTGCTTGCGATGAAGTCGCGGCGGCGTGCCCGTCTTCAGACGTCCCCACGTCGAAGCCAAACGACTTGAGCGACTCGGCGAGCTCCTGCGACGGCGGCTCGCCCGCGCGCCCCGACGGCCGCTGCTCGGGACCGATGTGGACGAGGCCGTTCAGGAACGTCCCGGTGGTGATCGACCAGCGCGCGGCACGCGATACGTCTCGCCGCTTCGAGCGCGAGGCCCGCGACGCCGGCCTCGCTCGACCAGGATCCGACCGGCGCGCCCGAGGATCCAGGCGATGTTCGGCTGGTCGCTCCAGCGTCGTCTCGCACCCACTCGCTGTAACGCCGCTTGTCGGCCTGCGCGCGCGGCGACCAGACCGCCGGGCCCGCGGCTGCGGTTGAGCAGCTTGAACTGGATGCCCGGTCGCGTCGATCGCGAGGCCCATCAGGCCGCCAAGCGCGTCGATCTCGCGGACGAGATGCCCCTTCGCGGTCCCGCCGATCGCCGGATTGCACGGCATGTGCGCGACGGTGCCGTCCGAGAGCGTGCAGATGCCGACGCGATCGGCCCATGCGCGCCGCCGCCCACGCCGCTTCGACGCCGGCGTGTCCGGCGCCGATCACGATCACGTCGAAATCGTGCTAGAGTCATTTGCAGTGCAAATTACTTTCCTATGCAGAATCGGTCGAAGATCGCGTGCAGCACGTCGTCCGCCGTGCGCGCGCCAGTGATCTCCTCGAGCGCGTTCGCGCGCGTCGTGGAGTCCGCAAGCACGAATTCTTCGGGCGTGCCGACCGGGCCGCGGCCTCGGCGCGCGCGAGCGCGATGCGCGCGCGCGCCGAGCAGGTCGACGTGGCGCACGTTGGTGATCGCCGGCACGTCGCGGAGTCGGCTCGCCGGCTGCCAGCGCGTCGGCGATCGCCGTTCGCAATGCGTCGACATGCCGCGGCCTGTCGGTCGCGGACACCGGCGATCGCGCGCACGGCTGCCAGCGTCATCGACGTTCCACGCTGCGCGCGAGGTCGCCTTGTTCGCCACCACGACGCCGCGGCCGATCGCGTCGTCTCGCGCAGCATGTCGATCGTCGTCTGGCGTCAGCGGCTCGCGAGCGATCGAGACACGATCAGCACAGCGTCCGCGACGTCGCGTGCCGCTGACCGCGCGCGACGATGCCTTCCACCTCGATCGCGATCGCCCGCGCTCGATCGCGCACGCCGGCCGTGTCGACGAGCGTGACGGGACGCCGCGATGTCGACGCGTCTCGGTCAGCAGATCGCGCGTCGTGCCGGGAATGTCCGTCACGATGGCGCGCCCTGCGCCGGCGAGCGCGTTGAACAGGCTCGACTTCCCCGCGTTCGGCCGCCCGACGATCGACGACCTGCGCACCTTCGCGAATCGAGCCGCCCGCGCGCGGCGTTCGCAGCAGCCCGTCGAGCTGCGCGATCAGCGTCGCGATCGTCTCGGCCGCGCTCGTCCGGCTCGACGAAGTGATAGCCCTCGTCGGGAAAATCGAGCGACGCTTCGAGCCGCGCCGTCAGATCGAACAGCGTCGCGTCGATCTCGCGGATGCGCGTCGTCAGCGTGCCTTCGAGCTGATCGAACGCCGCCCGCGCCTGCAGCGGCGTCACCGCGTCGACCAGATCCCGGACCGCTTCGGCCTGCACGAGATCGATCCGGCCGTCGAAGGTACGCGCGGAACGTGAACTCGCCGGGCTCCGCCAGCCGCGCGCCGCAGTCCATCGCCGCCTCGACGATCGCGCGCAGCAGGACCGGACTGCCGTGCGCGCTGATCTCGACGACATCCTCGCCGGTGTAGGAAGCGGGGCGCGGGAAAGAGCGTGAGGACGACGTGGTCGCGCAGCGCCTCGCGCGCCTGCGTCGATGCGCGCGAGCGTCGCGTGACGTGGCTCGAGCGGCTCGCGTCCCGCTGCGAGCCGCTGTCGCGATCGCCGGCGCGTCGGGACCGCTGACGCGGACGACACCGATCCCGCCGCGTCCCGCCGGCGTCGCGATCGCGACGATCGTGTCGTCGGGGGAGAACATGCGAACCCAGCTCTCGGCTCCGATGTCGAACCTCGCGTGGAACCTGTCGCCGGTTACCGGTTACGCGTCTACTTCCGCGGCGAGATGATGACCGTCTTCAGGAACGCGTCGCCGATGCTCTCGGACGACATCTGCGGATCCTCGGCGACGGTCAGGTGCACGAGGCGGCGCGCGTACGGATTCAGCGGCCCCATCTCCTGCGGCACGCCGGATGCTCTTCGCCTTCTCCATCATGAAGCGCGCCATCTGCCGCAGCTCGGCGTCCTTGCCCTTGCGGTAGTCGAGGCAGTCGACGACCAGCGTGCGATCGTCCTCGAGCTCGCGGCGGAACGCGGTGTTGACGATGTGCTGAAGCGCGTCGAGCGCCTCGGCGCGCGCGGCGCAGCAGCACTTCGCCGCCCTCGCCGGAGAGCTCGATCGCGGATGCCGTCGGGCGTGTCGTCGATCGCGATCGTCGAGCGGAAGCCCCATCGCCGGCGAGCGTCTGGTCCAGTGAACTCGCGCACGCGTCCGTGCAGATCCATCACTTCCGCTCCTTCGCCGCCTGTCGCGACTTGCCGCCGCCCGCGTTCTTGACGCGGCGCTCCGCCGGCGGCCGCACCGACGTGCGCGGCGGCGGCCCGATCAGCCGGTTGGTGACCACCTGCTGGCCGATCGCCCAGAGGTTGCTGACCGTCCAGTAGAGCACCAGGCCGCTCGGCGCCCAGAGGAACATGACCGTGAACATGACCGGCATGAACATCATCATCTTCTGCTGCACGGGATCGGCCGTCGACGGCGTCATCTTCTGCTGCACGAACATGCGTGACGCCCATCAGCACCGGCGTGATGAAGCAGCGGATCGTGACGCGAGAGATCGTGGATCCAGCCGATGAACGGCGCGCCGCGCAGCTCGATCGCGACCGAGAGCATCGCGTAGAACGCGAACAGCACCGGCAGCGTCAGCAGCATCGGCACGCAGCCGCTCGCCGGGTTGACGCCGCGCTCGCGGTAGAGCGCCATCAGCTCGGCGTTCATCTTCTGCCGCGCCGGATCGGTCATCTTCAGCTTCGCGTAGCGATCCTGGATCGCCTTCACCTCCGGCTGGATCTCCTGCATCTTCCGCATCGAGACGACGCTCTTGTGGCGCAGCGGGAACATCGCGAGGTTGATCAGGACGGTCAGCGCGATGATCGACCAGCCGTAGTTGCCGACGTAGCCGTTCGACCCACTTCAGCGCGCGCAGCAGCGGCACGACGAGCCAGCGCGAACATGCCGAAGTCGATCGCGCGCACGAGCTCGCGGGCGATCGACTGCGAGGACGTCGAAGTCCTTCGGGCCGACGAAGTACGTCGACGCTCGACGGCGGCCGGCGATGAACTTCGCGCGACCAGTCGACGAACTGGCGGCGCGGGGTCCGTGCCCTCGGCCGGGCATGACGATCGGCTGCGTAGTTCGAACTGGACGCGGCTGGTCGGTGAGGCAGCGACCGCGTCAGGAAGTAGTGATCGTCGACGCCGGCGAAGCCGAACACGCCCTCGCTGCTCGCGATGCTGCTCGATGTTCTTGACGCCGACGCGCGTCACGTCTGCCGTCGCGGTAGAAGATCGGCTGCGGAGCCGGGCTGTACGTCATCCCGCCGCCGATGATCGCCCGTCCCGAGCGCCGGGCCCCAGCGGACGGTTGGCTTCTGGGCCTGGCCGTCCCGCGTGACGTCAGCGGTGAACCGAATCACGTACGGCTGCGTCGCGGGTGAACCTGAACTCCTTGCGGGCGGTCAGCCCACTCGCGTCGCCGTACTCGAAGATGAGGCTCGCGGCGGCGCGGCCGACGACGAGCGCTGTCGGCGCTCGGCTTGAACAGCGCCTGTTTCAGACGTGCCGGTGGCGCCTCGGATCGTCGACTCGAGCGTGAAGGGCGACGGCAGCCTGCAACGCTCTGCGGGACGAGCTCGAGCGGCTCGCCGCTCGGCGTCCTGGTAGCTTCTTCAGCCGCCAGCTCTTGAGCACCCCGCCCCGCGTGCGTGAACACCGCGTGCACGGCGTCGCTCTCGACGGTCACGTCCTGCTCGCGGTCGGATGCCACGAGCGGTGCGGCGCCGACTCACGGGCGGCGGCGCTGGCTCGACCGCGGGCTGAGCCCGCCTGCCGCTGCGGGCGCTGCGGCGGCCTGCCGCAGCCGGCGGCGTGGGTTTCGGACGGGCGGCGGCGGGAACATCACCTGGTAGCCGTACAGGACCGACAAACGACAGCACGACGGCGAGAAGAACCCGCTTTTCCATGGAGTCAGACCTGGGGCGGGACCGGGATCGAAGCCGGACGATGCCGGCGGGTGGCAGCGGGCAAGCCGCCGCGCCGCCAGCCACGCCTCCGCGAAGCACGCCATGACGTCAGACCGCCTCCCGGGCGTACTCGCGAGCACGAGGGCAGATACCGGCAGGAGCCGGCAAACATTGGCGAAAAAAGCAGCTTGATAGACCGTCAGGAGCGCCGAGCACCGCGCGCTGCGCGGGCGAGAGCGAAACGGGCGTCATGCCGGAATGCACTCAGCTCCGACGGCGCAGCCGCGCAACCGAGCGGCGAAGCGTCGTCAGGAAGTCCTGCTCGAGGGCGACGTAGGGCGCATCGAACAGCTCACGACGCGGAATGACCACGACGTCGACGCGCGGCGCCTGGCAGCTGGTGTTGTCAGTCTGAATATCTCTCGAATCAATCGTTTAGCTCGATTTCTCTGCGACCGCAGTCCCCGAGCTTCCGCGACGCGACGATACCCGAGCCGCGGAGCGTTTGCCTGATTCGGCGCAACCAGCAGCGTCATGAACCGGCCCTGCCCACGGTGACCCGCGTCGAAGACACGTTTGAACTCCACCTGATGGCGAAGCCTTCGCGCCCTTGGGAAACTGCCGCGAGGTCGCGCTCGAGGCAAGCGTCACAGGTTCTAGTTTCGAGGGGATGGACCCCGCGCTCAGGACGACGTGGAAACGGTCAGGCGCTTGCGCCCCTTGGCCCGTCGACGCTTCAGGACCAGGCGCCCCTTCTTGGTGCTCATGCGCACGAGAAACCCGTGGGTGCGCCGGCGGCGCCGGCGGTTCGGCTGAAACGTACGCTTCATGGTGTCAGATCCCCTGCAACGGACAGAAAATGGCGGAGAAACTTAGATACTAGCGAACGCCAGTCGTCAGTGTCAATTCGCCGATCGGCGCTTTTTCACGTGCGCTTCCCGGTCGCCGTCAGAAATCCGAGAGAGGACTTCCGGCCGTGTGTTACAGTCCCCTCCCCTGGGACTCCCATAGGGTCTCCCCCCGAAGTTTTCCACAACTGTGGAAAAAAATGTGGAAAAGCCACGGTTTTCGCCCTGTTCGACTGTCCCGATGCCGCAGTGACACGGCTTTTCACGAGGCGAAAGTCAAAAGAGCTCGTATTTATGGGCTTTTCTGCACGTCACGCAGATAAACGTGGCGTAACGATGGGGCATCCTCCGGGCGAAAGTGGACAGGGGCAGGGTCGGAGCGCGGTAGAGGCAGGCGAACATGAGCGGCAGCAGCATCTGGGACGAGGTTCTCGCCCGCATTGAAACCAAGAGTCAACCGCCACAGCTTCTACACGTGGTTCAACCGACGTCGTTCGTCGCAGACGATGGGAAGGGCTTGCGGGTGCGCGTGCCGAACGCGCTGTTCAGCGACTGGCTAACCAAGCACTATTCGGCGGTGCTCGAAGACGCGCTCGCGGAAGTCAACAGGCGCGGATGCCTGGTGTCGTTTGTGACGGAAGAGGCCGAACCCCTTTCTGCTCCTGCTATCGAGCCGCCGGACGATCTCGATCCGCAAACCATCTCCGCAGCTGACCCGCGCGGGCTCGCGCCGCGATACTCCTTCGACACATTCATCGTGGGGCCCTCGAATCAGTTTGCGCACGCGGCCTGCCGTGCCGTCGCTGAAGCGCCGTCGCGTTCGTACAACCCGCTGTTCATCTACGGCGGCGTGGGACTCGGCAAGACGCATCTGATGCACGCGATCGGGCACTACGTCCTGAGTCACCTCAAGAACCTGAAGCTGACCTACATCTCGTCCGAGCGGTTCATGAACGAGATGATCAACGCCGTTCGGTACGACCGGATTCTCGACTTTCGCGAACGGTACCGCAGCGTCGACGTGCTGCTCGTCGACGACATTCAGTTCATCGCGGGCAAGGAAGGCACGCAGAACGAGTTCTTTCACACGTTCAACGCGCTGTACGACTCCCAGAAGCAGATCGTCATCAGCAGCGACTGTCCGCCGCACGAGATCCCCTCGCTCGAAGAGCGCCTGCGCTCGCGATTCGAATGGGGGTTGATTGCCGACATCCAGGCGCCCGACCTCGAGACCAAGGTTGCGATCCTGAAGAAGAAAGCCGAAGCGGAAGGGATCCCGCTTCCGGACAACGTCGCGATCTACATCGCCGGCAAAATCAAGTCGAATATCCGCGAGCTCGAGGGATCCCTGATTCGGCTGATTGCTTATGCGTCGCTCACGGGTCGTGAGATTTCACTGCCGCTCACACAGGACGTGCTCCGCAACGTCCTCCAGCACGACGAGCGCGCCGTGACGATTGAAATCATCCAGAAGTTCGTGGCGGACTACTATCAGCTGAAGGTGGCCGAACTGAAATCCCGCAACAACTCGAAGTCGATCGCCATGCCCCGGCAGATTGCAATGTATCTGTGCAAGTCGCTCACGAACGCGTCACTCCCCGAAATCGGGAAGAGCTTCGGAGGCAAGCACCATTCGACGGTGATTCACTCCATCCGGAAGATCGAGGATCTGCGACAGCGGGAAGGAGATTTCAACAACCTCATCAACAGCTTCCTCGAGTCGTTTCGCTGAGCATGACGGGCTCGGCGGACGCTTTTCCACAGCCCCCGCACAGGCGCGGGAGGCGCCTCCTGTGCACGCTTTGGCACCCCCGCCCGGTGCACAGAACACGGGCCCAAAAATCCGCACGCCCAGGGGTAATTCATGCACAAGCTAAACGACAGACTTGTAAGGATTAAGAGGCATATTTAATGCTTTCAACAGCACCTTCTTCTTGTTATAATTTCTTGTTCTCTTGATCTCCTACTTCAGCTAAGAGATCTACGCGCCAGCCCGGCGCTTTCCCGCGAGGTCATTGCCATCATGGAACTGGTTGTCAGGAAGGCCGATCTGCTGCGCGAACTGCAACTGTTCCAGGGCATCGTCGAACGCAAGAACACGATCCCGATTCTCGCGAACGTCCTGATGGAAGCCAAAGGCGACGAAGTGAAGTTCCTCGCCACAGACCTCGAAGTCGGGTTGAGGAGCAAGTGCGCGGCGTCCGTGGCCAAAGGCGGGTCGCTGACGCTTCCGGCAAAGAAACTCTACGAGATCATCAAGGCGCTTCCCGAGACGGACGTCCGGATCGAAGAGGACAAGAACGGCGTCAAGGTTGCCGCGGATCGATTCGACTCGCGGATGCAGACGCTGCCGCGCGAGGATTTTCCCACGCTCCCGGAAGCCAGCGGAACGTCGGGTGCCACGCTGCCTCGGGATGTGCTCAAGCAGATGGTCCAGAAGACCCAGTTTGCGATCACCGGGGAGGACACCCGCTACTTTCTCAACGGCGCGCTGTTCATCCTGCAGCCGGATTCGATGAGCCTGGTCTCGACGGACGGCCATCGGTTGGCGCTGGTGTCGGTGAATCGAACGGGCGCGAAATCGAAAGGCAAGGGCGCCGACGAGGAAGTGCGCGTGATTCTGCCGCGGAAGACGCTGCTCGAGCTGGGCCGACTGCTCGCTGAGGGAGAAGGCGACATCCAGTACGAGCGCGGTGAGAATCACCTGTTCTTCGACATCGGCGGCCGGCTGTTGATCTCGCGGATGATCGACGGGCAGTTCCCGGCCTTCGAGCGGGTCATTCCGAAGGCCAACGACAAGCGCGTGGAGTTCGATCGCGATCGGCTGACGAGCGCCGTCCGGCGCGTCGCGCTGCTCTCGAACGAGCGATCCCGCGCGGTCAAGTTCCAGATCGACAAAGGCAAAGTGGAAATCGCGTCCAGCAGCCCCGAATTCGGCGAAGCCAAGGAGGTGTTGATCGTCGATTACGCCGGCGCCCCCGTGACGATCTGTTTCAACGCGCAGTATGTGCTGGATTTCCTGGCGGTCGTTGAAACCGACTCCGTCGGCCTCGAGTTCAAGGACGAGATGAGCCAGGCCGTTATGACGCCAATCGGCGCAGAAGGCTACACCTACACCTACGTGATCATGCCCATGCGGGTCTGACAGTCGAGGATCGGCATCGGCGACATAGCGTCGCCGATCGCGCGATCGCAGACCGCAGATTTCAACACATATTGATGCCTGAATTCGAACAACCCAGCGACGAACAGCGGCCGGCTCCCGGGGAGGAACAGGCGGTTGAGCGTCCGACGACTGCGTCCGCCAGCGATAACGGGGCGAGCGCGTCGGACGACTACAGCGCCGACAAAATCAAGGTCCTCGAGGGGCTCGAGGCGGTGCGCAAGCGTCCGGCGATGTACATCGGCTCGACCGGCACGCCGGGGCTGCACCACCTCGTCTACGAGGTCGTCGACAACTCCATCGACGAAGCGCTGGCCGGATTCTGCGACCAGGTCAACGTCACGCTGCACATCGACAACTCCGTGACGGTCGTCGACAACGGCCGCGGCATTCCGGTCGATCAACACACCAGCGGGCGGTCGGCGGCCGAAGTCGTCATGACCGTGCTGCACGCCGGGGGGAAGTTCGACAACCAGAGCTACAAGGTCTCCGGCGGCCTTCACGGCGTCGGCGTGTCCGTCGTCAACGCGCTCTCGGAGTCGCTGGAGCTCGAGATCTGGCGCAACGGGCAGGTCTACAAGCAGTCCTACGAGCGCGGCAACGCGCTTGGCGCCATCGAAGTCACCGGCACCACCAAGAAGCGCGGC
>CAWAYH010000011.1:0-791578 GCA_963786195.1 uncultured Acidobacteriota bacterium
TTTTGTAGACCCGCGAAAAGACAAACCTCGCGACGCCGAACGAGAACACCAGCAAGTTGCCTGATTCCTCGGGGTGTCCTTCTTGCACACCAGCTGGTTGCTCTGCCGATCTCACTTTTGATCGCGCCGGCTGTGTTGATGCTCGCGGGGGCCGCCGCGCCTGACGCCCGTGCGCACGATCCGATCGCGCTGGCGCGCACCGGCACGGCAGCCCTCGAAAACCAACGGTTCGGTGACGCGCTCGACGCGTTCACCCGCGCAGCGGCGATGCAGCCCGGCGACGCGAGCCTGTGCTTCGGCGCAGGCGTCGCCGCGTTCATGCTCGGCCGGAATGACGAGGCGCAGGCTCGCTTCGAGCGTGCCCTTGCGTTGAATCCGAAGCATCTGCCCGCGGCCATGTGGCTCGGGGACCTGCACTATCGGGCGGGGCGTCTCCGCGAGGCGATCGCGATCTACGAAACCGCACAACAGCAGACGACGGCCAGGCGCGAGCTTCAGGAGATGCTCGCGAGCTGGCAGAAGGAACTGGAGCTGCAGAGCGGTTTCCACGAGGTGCGCACCGAGCACTTCACGGTTCTTTTCGAGGCGTCTGCGGATGAACCACTCCGGCGTGATGTCGTCGAGCGGCTCGAGGCGGCGTACCGGCGAGTCGGCGCGAAGCTTGGCGTGTACCCGTCCCAGCCCATTCCCGTCGTGCTCTACACCCGCGAACAGTTCGGGGACATCACGAAGCTGGCCGCATGGTCGGTGGCGGGGTACGACGGCCGCATCCGCGTGCCGCTCAGTGGGGCACTGGAGCAGCGCGATGAGCTCGATCGCGTGCTGTCACACGAATTCGTGCACGCCCTGGTCGCCATGATCGGTGGCCGCACCGTGCCGGCCTGGGTGAACGAGGGGCTCGCCACCGTGCTCGAACCGGGTCCCGAGGATGTGGACGCGGAGCCGGCGCGCATCGACGCGCGGGCCGGACTGTCAGACCTGCACCGCAGCTTCGTCGGTTTCTCCAGGCGCGACGCCGAAATCGCCTATGCGTCGGCGGCACGCGCCGTGCGGCGGCTGATCGACCAGCGCGGCGCTTCGGCTGTCGTCGCGCTGCTGGAGGATCTGGCGCGGGGCGTCACGTTCGCTAATGCGTTCCGTCAGCGGATCGAGATGCGCTACGAGGACTTCGCGGCGCTCTTGGCGCGTCCTTAGTCTCATCCGAGGGGCTTCGCCCCTCGGACTCCCCCACACGCTCTCTCGCCCTTCGACGTCGCTCAGGGCGACCCTGAGCCTGTCGAAGGGTCGCGCGCCGCTTCGTGGTTCGACTATGCTCACCACGCCCTGAGCGAAGTCGAAGGGCGCCGGCGCGCTTCCGCCTACGCTACAGCTCCGGCGAGACCTCGCCGAAGCGCCTCCGGCGCGAAGGCGGGCCGGTCGCGTGGCTCGCTCGCGATGCTCGCTCGCACCGTGGAACGAGCGGCAGGTTCCACACGTGCGCGCAGCAGCGTGCCGAGTCGCTCCATCGCCGCCGGGTACCATTCGGCGCCCACGCCAAACCCGAGACGGAAGTGTTCCGGCACGCCAAAGCAGTCGCCCGGAACGAGCAGGAGCCCCTGCCGCGCCGCCTCCTCGCAGAACGGACGCGTGTTCTTCCCGGAAACAAATCGCGGAAACGTCGTCATTCCACCTTCCGGACGCACCCACTCGAGCCCGCAGTCCCTCTGCTGAAGCAGGGCGTCGACATGCCGGAGGTTGGCCTGCGCCACCTCGCGCGTTCTCGCCCAGATCGTTTCACAATGTCGGACGGCGATCTCTGCAGCGAACTCACCGATCGTCGCGTTCGAGATTGTGAAGTACTGCCTCGCGTTGAGGTAATCCGCACGACGCTTCTCGTCTCTTTCGACGATCCACCCGATCCGCAATCCTGACAGCGAGAGCGCTTTCGATAGATCGCCGATGATCGTCGCCTTCGGCAGCGAAGCGGCAGAGGCGCCGGCGCTGCCGTGATAGATCGGGTGGAATACCTCGTCTGACACGAATTGAATGCCACGATCGGCCGCGAAGTCGTGCAGCCGGCGCATCTCGTGCTCGCGCAGGATCGCTCCGGTCGGGTTGTGGGGTGAGTTCACCAGCAGCAGCCGCGTGCGCGTGTCCACGAGCCGTTCGATCTCGTCGAAGTCGACCCGATACTTCGCGTCGCGCCGCAGTCGATACTCCCGTACCTCGATCCCGAGGGCTGCAGGGATTGCCTTGTAAGGGGGAAATCCGGGAAAGGGCACGAGCACATTCGCGCCGGATTCGGCCGCGGCAAAGAAGAGATGAAACAGCGCTTCCGACGCGCTCGCCACGATCACCACGTGCTCGATGCCGGCACCGGTCATGCGTGAGACGGCCTCGCGCAGACCCGGCGTCCCCGCGCTCGGTGTATACACGACGTGCTCTCTCAGCAACCGCTCGCGACTCCCCGGCTCGAGATCCAGGACGCTCCCGACCGTCCACAGAGGCCCCGTGCTCCCCCCGAGATTGAATGCAATCGAGTCACTCGTGTGGTCGTCGAGCCAGCGATCGAGAAGAAATGGAGCCAACTGCATGCCATGCCCTCAGGTCGGAGTGACAGTCGTGTGGAACGCACACGTCCTGGTCCGATTTCAGGCGATTTCGCAGGACTCCGGCAACTCCAATCTCCATTTGGTCACCATTCGCGCCGATGAGGGAATTTCATCGTTCATTCGTCGCGGAGCGCGATCGCGGGATCGAGCCGCAGCGCACGCCAGACCGGCAGAAAGCTGGCGGCGACGGCGACGGTCATGCAGACGGTGGCGCCGAGCACGAGGCTCCAGGGGTCGACCGGATTGAGGCCGTGGAGCTGGCTCGTGAGCAGCCTCCCGGCGGCAATGCCACCCACGATGCCCAGCGCCACGCCTGCCAGCGCGAGGCGAAGACCCTTGCCCAGCAACAGCCGGAACAACTGGCCGCGCCGGGCACCGAGCACCAGGCGAATCCCGATTTCTCTCGTGCGTCGCAGGGTGACGAGCGAAACCACGCCATGCACGCCCACCGCGCCGAGCGTCAACGCGAGGATCGCAATCGCGAGCGCGACCTGCGCGTTTCGGCGATCCTCGAAGAGCAACAGGCCCATGTGCTCCCCAACCGAGCTGACGCTGAGGATCGGCAGCGCCGCGTCGAGCTCGCCGATGCGTCGTCGGACCGCGCTCACGATCGACGCGGGTCGATCGTGCGTCTCCACGAGCAGCAGGCCGAAGCTCTGCGCGTTCTGGGCATACGGCACATACACGTACATCTCGGGTTCCTCGTACAACCCGGCGATCCGGATGTCCTCGGCGATGCCGACGATCTCGCGATCGAGGGGACGCGCCTCGCCCATTCTGATCCGTCGGCCCAGAGAACTCTCGCCCGGCCAGAACCGCCGTGCCATGGACTCGCTGATGACGGCGACCGGCGCGCCGTCGGGCCGATCCGCCTCGCTGATGCCGCGCCCGCCGAGAATGCGCGTGCCCATGACCTCGAAGTACTCCGGGCCCACCATGGTGTAGCGAATGTTGAACGCCTTCTTGCCCGGCGGCGGCTCGACGCCGGGAATGGTGAACGATGCCGACCAGCCGGCCTCATTCCCCTGGGCGGGCAGGCGAATACCGTAGCTGACGCGCTTGACGCCCGGCAGCGTGGCGACCGCGCGCCGGCACTCGTCGAGAAAGCGGTAGGTGCCTGCGCGGTCGTAGCCTTTCAGGCCGGGCACCATGTAGAAGGTCGCCACGTTCTTGCGCGCGTCGAACCCGGGATTCACGGCGAGGCTCTGCGCGAAGCTTCGCACGAGCAGACCCGCGGCGATGATGATGACGCCGCTCAGCGCGATTTCTCCGACCACGAGCGCATCCCGCAGTTGGAGGCCCCGCCCGCCCCCAGTCGTCGCCGTTGATGGGCTCTTGAGTCCGCTCGTGATGTCCGTGCGTGAGGCACGCCACGCTGGGACCACGCCAACGAGCACGGTCGTGATCAGGGCAAGCAGCGCGGCAAAGCCGACCAGGCGGGCATCCACGCGCAGGTCGAGCATGATCGACCCCGCTCCAGGGGGCAACAGAGTCGGAAAGAGCCGAATCAGCCAGGACGCGGCGAGCACCCCGGCCGCAGCGCCGGCAATCGAGACGATCGCGCTCTCCACAATCAACTGGCGCAGGAGATCGAGGCGCCTCGCCCCGAGCGCGGCGCGGATCGACATCTCGCGGCGCCGGGCTTCACCCCGGGCGAGCGTCAGGTTCGCCACATTGGCACACGCGATGAAGAGGACGAGGCCGACCAGCGCGAGAAAGGCGGCGCCCTGCATTGCCGCCTTCCGGTCCGCGTCGCGCCGGCTTGCGGCGACGAGCCTCGCGTCCTGGTACTCGCGCGCTTCCGCTGAGCGCCAGCGCGCGACCAGCAGATCCAGAGCCGTCTGCGCCTCGTCGATTCCCGCACCGTCCGTGAGACGCGCGACGACGTTGAACCACCGATGCCGCCGGTCGTCCAACTCGCCACGCAGGCCCGGGACAACCAGGGGAGCCTGCGTCGTCGTCACCCACACGTCGGTTCGCACGATCCGGTCCAGGCCGACGAACCCTGGAGCGGTGACGCCGACCACGGTGAACATCGTGCTGTTCAACTGGATCGGTGCGCCCGATGATGTCGGACGGCGCGCCCAGGCGGTCCTTCCACAGTTGATGGTTGATCACGACCTGCGCCGTCGTGACGTCCGGGCGATCATCGGCGGGCGTGAATCCGCGCCCGAGATGCATCGGAATCCCGAGCGACGGGAAGTATCGCCCCGAGACGTAGTGGATGAGCAGCAGCTGCGCCTCGCCGTTCCGGTGCAACGTGACGCCGCGCTGTCCGATGGCCATGACGTCCTTGAACGCCGGAACGTTCTGCTCCACGTCTCGGACTTCTTCATATGAGAGCGCGGCGAATCTGGACGCCGGCGACACGAGCGTCACGTCCACGAGCCGATCCGGGTTGACGAGCGGCAGCGGCCGAAAATACACGGCGTCGAGAAGGCCGAAAATCGCGCTGGGCGCGCCGATACCTGCGGCGAGCGTGAAGACGGCCAGCAGGGTGTAGCGGGGTTGATGGATGAGGAGGCGGATCGCGCGAGCGAGGTTGTTCATAGCGAGGTAGCCCTCGCATCATGCAGAGCAACGGCGATGCCAAAGCAACGAGGTAAACATCGCCAGAGAAATGGCCTGAATTCATGGAGTTGCCAGGCAGAACGGCGGGCGTCCTCCACGGGTGCTGCGGAGTTTTCCGCGGAGACGGGGGATACCGGCTCGGCGCGCGCGACGGCAGCTGACGTCAGTCCGGAATCGAATGCTCGGCCATCTCGCGGTAGCGACTCGGCGTGATCCCCAGCAGCCGCACGAACGCCCGGCGCATGACGTCGACGCTGCCGAAGCCGGCAGCCGAGGCCACCTGCTTGAGGCCGCCATTCGTGCGTTCGAGCTGGCGCCGCGCCGCCTCGACGCGCATCTGGAGCACATACTGCGACGGCGTCGTGCCCACCTCGCGCGTGAAGACGCGCTCGAAGTTCCGCACGCTCATCGCCATCCGATCCGCGAGGTCTTCCACCGACAGTCTCGTCTCGAGATGCTCGGCGATCCAGATCTGCAGCTCACGAATGGAGGACATCTCGGAGGCCTGCGAGGCGAGCGAGATGCTCAACTGGGGCTGCCCGCCCGGCCGGCGGAGGAACAGCACGAGCTCGCGCGCCGCTTCGTGAGCGAGGCTCGCGCCGCAATCTTCTTCCACCCACGCGAGCGCGAGATCAATCCCCGCTGAAATGCCGGCTGAGGTGTAGATGTTTCCGTCCTTCACCCAGAGCGGCTCGTGCTCGACGAGAACGCGGGGATATCGCGCGCCCAGCTCCTGACCAAACCTCCAGTGCGTCGTCGCACGCCGTCCGTTGAGCAGCCCGGCCTCCGCGAGCAGAAACGATCCGACACAGACTGCGCCGAGCCGCCGCACGTCGACCGCCATTTTCTTCAGCCATGCCGAGAGCGCTTCGTCACGGACCGTTCGGCTTCCCAATCCGCAGACGAGCAGCACGGAGTCGCATGCGCCTTCGACTTTGGTGAAGTGTTGGCGGGCGATGAAGGTCAGCACGCCGCCTTCGCCCGCGACCGTGAGAGAGTCCGCGCTGGTCACGACTTCGATCGTGTAGATGGTCCTGCCCGCGAGGCGGTTGACCGAGTTGAACACCTGGAGCGGTCCGACCAGATCGAGCTCGTCGACCGGAGGCACGACGATGACGACGATCCGCCGGCTGTTGTCTGTGGACACCGAGGCCATGTGTCTCTTCACTATGCCGCCGCGCCGGAGCGTTTCGCAAGGGACGGACTGCATTGGCCGCGCTGGAAGGGCGGACCTGTCGCGCCGAAGCCTTGGCGAAGGCGGAATTCGACGGATCTCTGTCGCAAATCGACGTCTCGTCCTCCGATAGCATCTGAATCACGGGCGGGAGGAGATTTCATGACGCATCGTTGGCTCGGGAGCATTGGCGCACTGCTGTTGCTTCCCATGCAGGTGACGACATCGACGTGCGGCGTGCGAGCCGATCAGTCGCAAACCGATTTCGGTCCATACGCGCGCATCGCGGTGCTGCGGCCTCACGATGGTGACGACCGTCGATTTCGAGGCCGGCTACATCCGTCACCTGGAGTCACACCGGCAGGCGAATGACTCCTGGACCTGGTATGGCTGGACGATCTGGGCGGGCGACCGGCAGCGGTGGTTTGTATATGCGACGTTCGGGCACTCGGCCGCGAGCCTGAACAACCCTGTGCCGCCGGCCGAGGACGAGCGGGACAACGTTGCCAACGTCACACCGCACGCACAGTTCGTGGGGAACGCGGTCTACGAGTATCTGCCCGGGCTCTCACGTGGTACAGGCGTGCCGACGCCGGCCGCTCGACTGGAGTTCACGACCGTGGACCTCGACCCCGGCGCAGAAAAAGCGTTCGAGACAGCCGTCAGCGCGGTCCAGTCAACGCTGCAGGGCGAGACCCTCTGGTTTCGGATGATCGCCGGTGGCAGCGCGCCGCGGTACGTCCGCCTGAGTCCCCGTCCAAGCCTGACGGCGATCCTCGATGGCAGGAACGAACAGGCGCTCCCGGACGCGGTCAATCGTCTGGTCGGGAAAATGACCATCGAGATCCTGAACCTCCGGCCGACGATGAGTTACCGCCTTCGCCAGGGCGACGGCGGTCAAGCTGGCCTCTCGCCGGTGCGCCAGTGACGTTCAATCCGCAGGCCTATCGCGAGAATCTGTTCAGGCTGCTTGGTGGCCGAGATCCGCTGGAAGTGCTCGCGGAGACGGCCTCGACGCTGGCCGACATCGTGCGTACGCACCCGGTGGACGTGTTGCGCTCCCGCCCGTTCGAAGGAAAGTGGACGCCCAACGAGGTGATCGGTCATCTCGCGGACGGCGAATGGGTTTACGGGTATCGGTTGCGGTTGATTCTCTGCGAGGACAATCCACCCATCCTGGGTATGAACCAGAATCTCTGGGTGGCCGGCCAACGGCACAACGAGCGCGAGCCGTCCGAGCTCGTCGATGTGTTTCGCGTCATGCGCGGGTTCAATCTGGCGGTGCTGAAAGGGTTGTCACCGGCCGACCTGAAGCGTACGGGCGAGCACAACGAGCGCGGCCCGGAGTCGCTTGACCTGATGGTCAGAATGCTCGCCGGTCACGACCTGTCCCACCTTGGTCAGATCGATCGGTACATTGGCGCGTCGATCGATCGTGTTCGCCGGTGCATCTAGCAAAGGGGTCAGATCTTGTATTTCAACATGCTAAGTAATGTTGAATTACAAGATCTGACCCCCTGAAGTCCCGCCGGCCTCGGAACAAGCCGTAGACCGCCTACGTCTAAGGCCGTAGACTGTCTACGACTATGTCCAAGAACCCCGACGACCGGCGCCTGGAGCTGCTCCAGGGCACCCTCGACATGCTTGTTCTCCGGACTCTGCAGTGGGGCCCCCAGCACGGCCACGGCATCGGCCAGGCCATTCGCTCGCAGTCCGACGACCTGCTCAAGGTCGAAACAGGATCGCTGTATCCCGCGCTGCACCGCCTGGTGAAACGCGGGTGGCTCAAAGCCGAGTGGGGTGTGAGCGAGGCCAACCAGCGCGCGAAGTACTACCAGTTGACGGCGGAGGGGAAGGCTCAGCTGTCACGCGCGCGCGATCGGTGGTCGCAGCTGGTCGACGCGATTGGTCGCATCATGAATCCGGCGCCGGCGAAAGACTAGCCGCATGCTCCCAGACGAGAACGAGCTCGACGACGAGATTCGGGGCCACATGGCCCTCAGCGTGAAGGAACGGATTGACGCAGGCGAGGATCCGGAGGAAGCCCGGTTTGCCGCGCTGCGGGAATTCGGCAACGTCACGCTCATGCGCGAGTCCATCCGCGCGGTGTGGCGGCCTCGCTGGCTCGACATGGCCGACGCGTTCTGGCAGGACGTCCGGGTCGCGCTGCGCTCCCTCAGTCGTGCTAAGGGCCTGGCGCTCACCGTCGCCGTGACGCTCGCGCTCGGCATTGGCGCCAACGCCGCGATCTTCAGCGTCGTTCGACAGGTGCTGTTCCGCCCGCTCGTCAACCGCGACGAAGATCGGCTGATCTACATCCGTCAGCGCGCGCCCGGCCTCGGCACCGAGAACACGACGTTCTCGGTACCGGAAATCAACGACCTCCGTTCGCGGTCCACGACGATCAGCGCCTTCGGCGACTTCTCGACGATCGAGTTCACGATGGTCGGCTTCGGCGAACCCCGCACCGTCCGCGCGGGCGTCGTCGGCGGCTCGTACTTCGACGTGATGGGCCTTCGTCCGGTGCTGGGCCGCCTGCTGAACGCGTCAGACGATGGGCCCGACGCGCGCCCCCGTTGCGGTGTTGACGCATCGATTCTGGAATACCTCGCTGAACCGCGATCCCGCGGTGATTGGCAGGGGCGTCCGGCTGGGCTCGCGCAATGCCACGGTGGTGGGTGTCCTCGAGCCGTCGGTGCCGTATCCGGCCGACACCGAGATCATCGCCAACGTCGTGACCAGCCCGCATCATCTCGGGGCGACGATGGTCACCGGACGCACGCACCGCATGACGGAGCTGTTCGGCCGGCTCGCGCCGGGGGCGACGATCGAGGCGGCCCGCGCGGAGTTGACGGCGGCACACGCGGCCATAGTGCGTGAGCATCCCGAGGCGTACTCGGCGAGCGCGAACGTGCAGCTGAGCGTCACGAGGTTGCGCGACCAGATCGTCTCTCCGGCGCGCACGATCCTGCTCGTGCTGCTCGCGGCGGCCGCGGTGGTCTTCGCGATTGCCTGCTCGAACGTGACCAACCTGATTCTGGCGCGCGCGGTGCGGCGCGAGAGGGAGCTGACCGTGCGCGCGGCGCTGGGCGCGAGCAGGGGCGCGCTCCGGCGCACGCTGCTTGCGGAGAGCCTGGTGCTCTGCGGCACCGGCGCTGTACTGGGCGTGCTCCTGGCGCGCCCGCTCGTCATGCTCGTGAGCCGCTATGCCGCCCGCTTCTCCGTGCGCGCGCTCGACGTCACGGTGGACACGAGCCTGCTCTGGATGGGCGCCGGCCTGGCGATGGTCGCGGCGGTGGTCCTCGCGTACGTCCCGCAGTTGCCGTCGCCGTACGCCCCCACCTCGTCGCGCCGATGGCGGACCCGCCCCGGCCCGGCCCAAGGGGCATCGACAGGATTGACGCCGACGAGCGCTGGTCTGCGGATTACCGCAGGCACGAACCGCCGCCTGCGGGTGTTCGCTATCACACAGATCGGGCTGTCATTCGTGCTCCTCGCGGGCGCGGGGATGATTCTCTCTGCGCTCGTCGCGCTGCAGACGGCGAATACCGGCCTCAACATGCATCAGGTGCTGGCGCTCGACGTCCCGCTGCCCATCGAGTCCTATGGGGCGAACTCGGTCGACCTTTTCAGGGAGGCGACGCGCCGGATCGAGAAACTGCCAGGCGTGGAGCAGGTCGCGGCGGGGAACGTCGTCCCGTGGCGCGACGATCGCTCGCAGCTTCCGACATTTCCGTTTGCCGTCGAGGGGTACACGCCCGCCGACGGCGAAGAGCCACCGCTCGCCCGACTCCGGAATGTGACCCCCGGGTTCTTTGCGACGCTCGGCATTCCGCTCGTCGCCGGCCGCGATTTCACCGAGGACGATCGGCGAAACAGCGATCCGGTCGTGATCGTGAGCCAGAGCATCGTGCAGCGCATCTTTCCGAACGGCGACGCGCTCAACCGGCGCCTGTGGTGGACGGATCCCATCTGGGGAAAGCCGACACCCCGTCGCATCGTCGGCATCGTGGCGGACGTGGACGACGAGAACGTCGTGCCGGGCCCGGCGTCCACGGTCTATCACCCGTTCTACCAGATACCCTTCGCGGGCCGTTTGTTCGTCCGCACGTCGAGCGATCCGTACGCGCTCGTGTCGCCGGTGACGCGGATCATCCGTGACATTTCGGCGGAACAGCCTGTGGAGCGTCCTGCCACGCTCGCGGATGTTCGCGCCGAAGTGCTGGCACCAGAACGTCTGAACGCGTTCGTGTTTTCGGGCTTCGCCGGCGTGGCGCTGCTGATCGCCGTCGTGGGCGTGGCGGGCGTGCTGGCGTTTTCGGTGAGCGCGCGCACGCGTGAGTTCGGCGTGCGGCTGGCGATTGGCTCGACGCCGAGTCGTCTGCTTGCGGGCGTCCTGTCCGAGGGGGTCTTGATCGCCGCGATCGGGATTCTCGCGGGCGCGGCAGGCGGCTACGCGCTCGGCCGCGTGGCAGCAAGCTATCTCGAGGACATGTGGGTACCAGGCGCGTGGTCGTCGGCGGGCGCAGCCGCCGTGCTGATGACCGCCGCCATCGTGGCATCCCTGATACCGGCCGCGCGCGCCTCACGCGTCGACGTCGTGCAGGCGCTTCGCCCGGAGTAATCGAACATGACGACCAGTCCTGCGTCCCATCTTCGGAAGCCGCTGCGGTTGTGGCCAGGCATCGTTGCCGGCGTGGCGCTGGCGCTTGCCTGGTTCATCGTTCCAGAGGCTTTCCCCGACGTCGGGTTCGGCGCGATCGTGGCCTCATTGGCCGCCGTGGTGGCAATCGTCGTGTGGTGGCTGTTCTTCAGCCGCGCGCCCTGGGTGGAGCGCGTGGGCGCCATCCTTCTGGCGGTGGTCGCGATCCTCGTGACGAAGCGCATCGTTCACCCGTCGATTGCCGGCGGAATGATGGGGCTGATGGTCCCCGTCTACGGCGTGCCGGTCATCTGCCTGGCACTCGTCGCCGGAGCGGCCATCGGCAGTCGCCTGACCGACGGACGCCGGCGCGTGACGATAGCCGTCGCCATTCTGCTGGTGTGCGGTGTGTTCGTCGTGCTGCGGACTGGCGGCATGACCCTCATGCATTCGGAGCTGCATTGGCGCTGGTCGCCAACTCCGGAAGAACGTCTGCTCGCTCAAACCGCCGGCGAGAAAGATCCGCGCGGCAGCGCCAGCCGCAACAGCCGTCGAGCCGCCGGTAGCACCTGCGGCAGCCATGAAGGATCCGGCGAAAGCGCCGGCGCCGATAGCGGCAAAAGATCCGCGGACGATCGCCGAGTGGCCAGGTTTTCGAGGACCCGAGCGCGACAACAACATTCGAGGCGTGCGAATCGAAACCGATTGGACGAAGTCTCCACCCGTCGAGCTGTGGCGGCGGCCGGTCGGACCGGGCTGGTCGTCCTTCGCTGTCCACGGCAATCACATCTACACGCAGGAGCAGCGTGGTGAGGACGAGATCGTCGCCTGCTACGACCTGACGACGGGCAAGCCGGTCTGGAGACACCGCGACCAGGCGCGGTTCTGGGAGTCGAACGCCGGCGCCGGCCCGCGCGGAACGCCGACGTTCAGCAACGGCCGCGTCTACGCGCTCGGAGCCACGGGCATCCTGAACGCGCTCGACGCCGCGACGGGACAAGTCGTGTGGTCGCGCAACTCTGCGTCCGACACCGGCGCGAAGATTCCTCTCTGGGGTTTCGCCGGCTCGCCGCTGGTCGTCGGCGACATGGTCATCGTCGGCAACGAGCGGCAGGCTCGCCGCGTACGACATCGGCACCGGCAATCCGCGCTGGACCGCTCAGTCCGGCGGCGGGGGTTACAGCTCACCACAACTCGCGACGATCGACGGCGTGCCGCAGATACTGCTGCTCAACAACGCCGGCGCGGCGAGCGTCGCCCCGGCCGACGGCAAGCTGCTCTGGAAGCACGAGTGGAACAGCGACGGAATCGTGCAGCCGGCCGTGATCGCCGGCAGCGACGTCCTCCTCGGCAGCGGCTCCGGAGGCGCCGAGGTCGGCATGCGCCGCATCACTGTATCGCAGGGGCCTGACGGATGGCGCGTGCAGGAGCGCTGGACGACGAACGCGCTGAAGCCGTACTTCAATGATTTCGTCGTGCACAACGGTCACGCCTTTGGTTTCGACGGCTTCATCCTCTCGTGCATCGATCTCGCCGACGGCAAGCGCAAATGGAAGGGCGGACGCTACGGCCAGGGGCAGATGGTCCTGCTCCCCGACGCAGGACGTGCTGCTGGTGCTGTCGGAGGAAGGCGAGCTGGCGCTCGTCAAGGCCGACGCCCGATCAGTTCACCGAGCTCGCGCGGTTCAAGGCCATCGAGGGCAAGACCTGGAACCATCCGGTGCTGGTCGGCAGCGTTCTCCTGGTGCGCAACAGCGAGGAGATGGCCGCGTTCCGGCTGACGCTCGGACAACCCCTTCGAACGGAGCAGAACTGAGATGACGCTCTCCCAGTCAGGCGATCCGGCGCTCCGGAAACCGCTTCGGCTCTGGCCTGGCGTACTCCTCGTCGTCGTGCTCTGGCTGGTGATCGTCGGCGCGCGTCTCATCCCGGGCGGCGGCATCTACTCGGCGCTGGGCGGAGTCATCGGCGCTGCGTTGGTTCTGCTGTGGTGGCTCTTCTTCAGCCGGGCACGCTGGGCCGAACGTCTCGGTGCCGTCGCGGTGATGGTCCTGGCGGTGCTGGCGACGAAGCTCGTCGTTCATCCATCCATTGCGAACGCGGGAATGGGGATGATGATGTACTTCTACACCCCTCCGTTTCTCTGCATCGCGCTGCTCCTGTGGGCGGCGGCCGCGCAGGGTCTGCCTGCAGGACCTCGTTGGCTGTCTCTGGTCGGCGCAAGCCTGCTCGCGTGCAGCGTGTTCACGGTCATGCGCACCGATGGCGTCACAGGCGACGGCGGCTCCCAGCTTCACTGGCGATGGACGCCGTCACCCGAGGAGCGGCTCCTGGCCCAGGCCGAAGAGCGCATCGAGCCTGCGCCGCCGCCCGCGCCGACGCCGGCGCGGTCTGCGCCCACACTGCCAGCCGTGGCGGCTCCCACAACGGAAAGAGTTCCGGCGCCTGCTGCTGCAGCGCCGGCGGACGCTGCGAAGACTCCCGACAAGCCCGCGCCTCCGCCATCCGAGCCACCCGCAATCTGGCCCGGCTTTCGAGGGCCCAATCGCGACAGCGTCATTCGCGGCGTACAGCTCGCGACCGACTGGTCCGCATCGCCGCCGGTCGAGTTGTGGCGGCGTCCGATCGGGCCGGGCTGGTCGTCTTTCGCGGTGCGCGGCAATCTCCTCTACACGCAGGAGCAGCGCGGCAACGACGAGGACGTCTCCTGCTACAACCTGACCAACGGGAAGCTGGTGTGGAGACACCGCGACACGGCGCGGTTCTGGGAGTCGAACGGCGGCGCCGGTCCACGTGGGACGCCGGCCGTCAGCAACGGACGCGTGTACTCGCTTGGCGCGACCGGCATCGTGAACGCGCTCGACGCCAACACCGGCGCGGTCGTGTGGTCGCGCAATGCGGCAACAGACACCGGCGCGCCGCTTCCGGGCTGGGGTTTCGCTGGATCGCCCCTCGTGGTCGAGGACGTCGTGATCGTCGCGGCATCGGGGCGGCTCGTCGGGTACGACGTCGCGACCGGGAAGCCGCGCTGGTTCTTCAAGAGCGGCGGCGGCAGCTACAGCTCTCCGCAGCTGATGACGATCGGACGCGTGACGCAGATCGTGATGTTGACCAGCATCGGCGCCACGGGTGTCGCGCCGGCCGACGGCACACGTCTCTGGGACCACAAGTGGGAAGGCGCATCGATGCTGCAGCCCGCCTCGACCTCTGACGGCGACGTGCTGATTACGACGGGCGACATGATGGGCGGCCTTGGCGTCCGCCGCATCGGTGTCGTCCACAAGCCCGGCGCATGGACCGTCGAAGAGCGCTGGACGTCGCGCGGCCTGAAGCCGTACTTCAACGACTACGTCGTTCACAAGGGCCACGTCTACGGCTTCGACTCGAGCATTCTCGCGTGCATCGACTTGAAGGATGGCGAGCGCAAGTGGAAGGGCGGCCGGTACGGTCACGGCCAGCTCCTCCTCCTGCCCGATCAGGATCTCCTCCTCGTGCTATCGGAGGAGGGCGAGCTGGCGCTCGTGAAGGCCACTCCCGACCAGTTCACAGAGGTCGCGCGGTTCAAGGCGATCGAAGGCAAGACCTGGAACCACCCGGCGCTGGCCGGAAACGTCCTGCTGGTCCGGAACGATCAGGAGATGGCCGCGTTCAAGCTGTCTCTCTTGCGTCGCTGACGATTGCAGCCCGCGGATGCTCGTCATGCAGACTGAATTCCACATCGACGCCGGCCATCGGATGACGGAGCTGGTGGCGAGGTTCGTCGATGGCGTGAACCGCGCCGAAGACGGACCGGCCGCACGCGACGCGTTTCGCGAGGGATTCTCTCTACTCCGCTCCCAGCTCGAGATGTACCCGGTCTCGGGCGCGAAGGCATCTGTCGTCTTCGAGTCGGCGGCTGCGACGGCGAGGATTCTCGCCGCGAACTGCCTGCCGCTGGGCATCGCGGTCGCGATGCACTTCTATCCGCTGTGCGTCCTGCAGTGCGTCCCTCTCCCACTACTGAGCGTCGCGAGATTTCAGCGGGCGATGATCCTGCGAACGATCAGGAATCGATCGCTGATCCTGGCCAATACCGGTGGTGAACGCACGCGAGGCGATTGCCATTCGCTGGTCGCTCGTGAAGATGACGAGGGCATTCGTATCGATGGAACATGCGAATACATGTCCCTCGCCACCGTCGCGGACGTCGTCTTTTTCAAGGCACGATTGGCCGAGACCACGGGCATAGTCATGTGCGCGGCAGACCTGCGAGGTGAAGCCGTGCGCATCGGCGACTGGAAGTTCTCCGGCAGCATGCGGCTGTCCGATACGTCTTCCGTGACATTTGCCGGCCATCTGGTGCCTCACGGCCGGTTCGTGCTGGTTCCAGACGCTGAAGTCCTGCGGTGCACCTCGGACTATCAGAGGTGCTGGTTCCATCTGTTTCTCTCCGAGGTATATCTCGCGCGACTCGAGCGCCTCCATGAGGTCTGGGGTCTGACGCGGTCGGCGGAACAGATCGTGAGCCTCAATGAGTTGTCGCAGCTTCGGGCGTACGCGCTTCGCCTGCTCGATGATTTTTCTTCCGGCTCGGATATCCAGCCCCTGACAGGCACCACCAGCGCGATGAAACTGCGCGTGTCACTCATGGCGCAGTCGACAATGGCGGCGTTGCGCACTCGGGAAGAGCAGTCACCGGCGGACGCCCATCAGCTCCGGGCCGACGCGAGCGAGCTTCGCTACATCAGGTCTCAACCCACCGCTGACGAGATCATCCTGCGCAGCATCGGCGTGCCTGCGAAGCCGTCGTAGCTCCACATGCTTCAGCTTTCCATTCTTCGGTGGGGCCAGCCGTACACCAGCATGGAAGTTGACCAGCTCGTGCACTTCGTGACCGGCGAGCCGGTGGCGCGGGTCAGCCGTGCCAACGGAGGACTCGTTGAGCGTGACATGCGAAAGGGCGCACGTGCGCGTGAAGTCCTGCGCGAGATCCCGATCGACGATCTCGTCACACGCGCGATGAAAGCCGGCGATCTCTACATGACCGGCACCCTGGCCATGGGCGACGGCACTCAGTCGCCCGACGAGTTCGTGCGCGCGCAGTCGGCCACGACCGGGCTTCCCGAAAACATGTGCCGCGCGAACATGATCAAGATCGCGTCCGTGCTCGGCGACATGCACAACATGCTGACGTCGCTGACCCGCGGCCTCCCGCTCGACGTCCTCACGACCGGGCATGGCGAAGAGCGTGGCGTCCCGATCAGCTTCCAGGCGCAGAGCCCCGTGCTCGGCCTGGTGCTGCCGTCCAACTCGCCAGGTGTCCACACGTTGTGGCTGCCAATCATTCCAATGCAGCTGGGCCTCGTGCTCAAGCCAGGTTCGCAGGAGCCGTGGGCACCGTACCGGATCGCGGAGGCATTTCTTGCCGCCGGCATTCCGCGCGAGGGGATCTCGATCTATCCCGGGGAGGGTGTGGGTAGCGCAGTTGTCGATGCCTGCCGGCGCAGTCTCGTTTTCGGGGGTTCTGCGACCGTCGATCGGTATCGTGGCAACCCTCGCGTTCGGACCCACGGGCCCGGGTTCTCGAAGATCCTCCTCGGCGACGATCAGGTCGACCGCTGGGAAAGCTATCTCGACATGATGGTCGAGAGCGTCATGCTCAACGGTGGCCGCAGTTGCATCAACTGCTCGGGTATCTGGGCCAGCCGGCGTACGCGTGACATCGCCGAGGCGATCGCACGCCGGGTGACGGCAGTACGGCCATTGCCGCCGGACCATCCGGACGCGGCCCTTGCCGCCTTCACCGTCCCCGGGGTCGCCCAGGCCATTTCTGATTCAATCGACGTCGATCTAAAGAGTCCCGGAGTCATCGACGTCACCGTAGAACTCCGAGGCGAAGGCCGGCTCGTGACGCAGGGCAGGGCTGACTATCTGCTGCCGACCGTCGTCCACTGTGATTCACCCGAGGCGGCAATCGCGAACAAGGAATTCATGTTTCCGTTCGTAGCCGTCGTCCGATGTCCCGAATCGACGATGGTGGACGCGATGGGCCCTACGCTCGTGTGCAGCGCGATCACGTGTCGGCCCGAGCTGAGGAGACGACTGACGGACGCCACGCACATCGATCGGTTGAACCTCGGCCCTGTGCCCACGACGCGTCTCAACTGGCGCCAGCCGCACGAAGGCAACCTCGTCGAGTTCCTGTTTCGCGCCCGAGCGTTTCAAAGCGCACCCGGACACTAGAAGCTGCCTCATGAAGCTGCCGCTCGTTCCACGGTGCGAGCGAACATGGCGAGCGAGCCACGCGACCGGAGCGCGCCGGCGTAGCGGTGCGCGACCCTTCGACAGGCTCAGGGTCGCCCTGAGCGACGTCGAAGGGCGAGAGAGCGTGTGGGGGAGTCCGAGGGGCGAAGCCCCTCGGAGAGGAATAGAATGAACCGGTCGCATGGCCCTCTCTGGGGGGACCCGGATCGGTGTCTACGAGATTGCCGAGCTCATCGGGGCCGGTGGCATGGGCGAGGTCTATCGCGCGCGCGATACCAAGCTCGGCCGCGACGTCGCGCTGAAGATCCTGTCGCCGCAGTTCGCAGCTGACTCCGAGCGCGTCGCGCGGTTCGGACGGGAAGCCCGCCTGCTTGCCTCGCTCAATCATCCGCACATCGGGACCATCTACGGTTTCGAAGATTCCGGGCAAGTGCCGGCGCTGGTGCTCGAGCTCGTCGAGGGCGAAAACCTGGACGGCCGCATCCGTCGCGCCCGGTTGACCGTTCGCGAGGCGCTGACCAGTGCCAGGCAGATTGCCGATGCGCTCGAGGCCGCTCACGCCGCCACGGTCATCCATCGGGATCTCAAGCCGTCGAACATCAAGATCACGCGCGACGGAGCCATCAAGGTGCTGGACTTCGGCATCGCGAAGGCTCTCGCGGTGGAACGTCCGGCGCCGGGTCCCACCGAGGCCACACTGACCCTCCCGGGCACTCAGGAACATACGGTTGTCGGCACGGCGGCCTACATGAGCCCGGAGCAGGCGCGCGGGCAGACGGTCGACAAGCGCACCGACATCTGGGCGTTCGGGTGCGTGCTGTTCGAGATGCTGAGCGGCGCCTCGGCGTTCGGACGAGAAACCGTCACGGACACGATCGCGGCGGTCGTCAGCGCCGAGCCGGATTGGAGGCGACTGCCGCCCGACACACCGGACGTCATCCGGCGTCTCATCGCCCGTTGCCTTCAGAAAGATCCGAAGCGCCGGCTCCACGACATCGCGGACGCACGGATCGAGATCGACGACGCGCTGGCGCCTGCAGAGCGGGCGCCAGCGCCGCGAAGACGATGGCCTGGCGTTGCGCTCGCCGCGTTCCTGCTGGCGCTTGCGGCAACCGGCGTCTTTCTTGTCGCGACGCGGGGACGATTTGGAGACATGTCGCCGCCGTCGTCATCGGATTTCCGCGTCCTGCGCCTGACCGATCTGCCCGGCCTCGAGGAGTCTCCGGCCATTTCACCTGATGGCAAATCGGTGGCCTTCAGTGCCGGCGTGGACGGCAGGCGGCAGCTGTTCGTGCAGCTCGTCGGCAGTGGTGCGCCACTCCAGCTCACCCGCGATCCGATCGATCACGAGGGTCCCCGCTGGTCGCCTGACTCGAGCTCGATCGTCTACTTCTCCCCGGCGGCGCCGGGCGCGCTGCAGGGAAACCTCTGGGAGATCTCGGCGCTCGGTGGCGAGCCGCGCCGGATCGTCAGCAGCGTGGGAGGCGCCGACGTCAGCCGGGTTGACGGCCGGCTTGCGCTCTTCAGGCTGGCGAAGGAAAAGATCCAGCTCGTGACAGCGCCGTCGGACGGTTCCAGATTCGATGTCGTCGCCACGTTCACCCCGGCGACGTACTACCTGTATCCGCGCTGGTCGCCGGACGGCAAGTGGATCGCGTTCCAGCGCGGAGACAGCGTCAGGTTCGACGTGCTCGTCGCGCCCGCGACCGGAGGCGAGCCGCGCCTGCTGACGCACGACAACAACAACATGAGCGGCTTTGCCTGGCTGCCGGACAGCTCGGGCATCGTGTACACCTCGAACCGCGACCATTCGATGCCGTATCTGTCGACGCTGGGGCTCTGGCAGGCGACATTGCGCGATGACAGCGTCAGGCGGATCGCGTCCGGCGAGATGTCGTATTCCGGTCCGGACATTTCCCCGACCGGCACGATCGTCGTCGGCCGCATGAAGCTTCAGAGTGACATCTGGAAGTTCCCGGTCGATGGTCAGCCCGCCGACAACGTGCGCCGCGGCGTCCGTCTGACGCAGCAGACGGGATTGGTCCTCACACCGACCGCCAGCCCCGACGACAAAGAGGTTGCGTTTCTCTCGGACAGCGGCGGCCACGCCAACCTCTGGGTCGTGAACACCGGGACCGGCGCGCTGCGGCAGATCACGCACGAGCGCGATCCCGCAACGGCCGTCGGTCTTCCGGTGTGGTCGCCCGATGGACGTGCCATCGTCTTCGTCTCCTCGCGCGGGAACCAGGGGTCGACCTTCGGCGTGTGGCTGGTGGATCCGGACGGAGGCAACCTGCGCAGCATCGCGAACCCCGGCCTCGGCCCGGCGTGGTCGCATGACGGGCGCTGGGTGTACTACTCGACGCGAGGCGGAGCCGCCGCCACGGACGCCGTCCTGAAGAAGATCCCGGTGAACGGGGGAGAGGCCGTTGTCGTCAGGACCGAGCGGCTGCGCAACGTGATCGGCTCGGACGGCAACACGCTCTATTATCTCATCGAGCGCCCGATGCTGGACGGCTCGCCGGAGTTCGAGATACGGGCCGCGTCTCCGGAGACCGCGCCGTTCCGCGTGCTGGCGCGCATTTCGTCCTCCCGGGTGCCGATCTGGCAGATCCTGAATCCCGCACTGTCGCCCGATGGGAAGTGGCTGGCGCAGGCTCTGACCGATGGATTCACCACGAACATCTGGGCGCTCTCGACCACGACCGGCGAATGGCGGCAGATCACCGACTTCGGCCGGCGCGCGACGTTCATCGCCCGCCGCGTGTCCTGGTCCTCAGACGGGCGTTCCATCATCGCGGCGATTGGCGAGGGCGATTCCGACATCGTGCTGCTGGAAGGGCTGACGAACAGCGGCCAGAAATGACCGGGTCTACCTCATCCGCCGTCCCCGACGCGGCGAAGAATTGTTGTTGTCCCGACGTCAGGATGTGACAGAATCGCCGGCCCGGGACGAAAGATCTGAGAAGGGGATGACTCATGGCTAATCCGACGAACCCGAACGCCAACTGGCCCGATCCGGACAAAGACCGCGCTCAGCCTGGGGATGTTCTCGGGATCGAGCGTGGCGGCGAAACCACGAGCCTCGGCGACACCGAAGAGGACGAGGACCAGCGGCGGAGGCAGGCCGAGGACGAGGCTCCGGAGGAATAGGTCACTTCCGGGTCACCTTCCACGTTCCACGCGCGAACTCTGATCCGCCCGCCTTCTCGCGGAGCAGCCACGTGCCGCTTGCGCTCTTGGTGTCGAATGCTGCCGTCAGGAGCACCTCGCCGGCCTCGTTCGGCGGGAAGTCATAGACAGCGGTCATCTTCGCGGCGTCGAACGACCACGGTCTTGAGTTTCGCTGTGTAGGTCGGTTCACCCGTGACCGACACTCGCCCGGTCACGGCGCCCTCTTTGGCTTCTTCCAGGGTCAACTCGAAGCCGCCCGACCCTCCCGCGCCCTCCCACGAGCCCGACCACGTTCCCGCGAATTGCGCGGCCGTCGGCTTTTCGTCCGACCCGCGTTGTGCCGCGGAACAGACCGTGCCGAACAGGATAGCGACGACCCAGATGCTCGCTCGCATGCTGCCTCCCGGATGCTTGCCACGTCTCTTCATCGCGTCCGCTATTCCGCGCGCAACGCGACCATCGGATCCACCCTTGCCGCGCGTCGAGCCGGAAGAAACGCAGCAGCCGTCGTCACGAGCGCTATGAGCGTGACGGCGGCCGCGATCGTCAGCGGATCGCTCGAACCAATCCCGAAGAGACTCCGGCTGATGAAGCGCGTCAGGGCCAGCGTCGCGGGCACGCCAATCATCAGGCCGAGCACCACGAGCGTCAGGCTCTCCGCCAGGATCGCGCGCTGGATTGCGCGAGGCGATGCACCAAGCGCCACGCGAATGCCGATTTCGTTCGTGCGCCGGACCACGCTGTAAGAGATCACGCCGTAGAGTCCGATGGTGGCGAGCACGAGCGACAGCACACCAAAGGCGTTCGACACGGCGGTCACGAGGCGTTCCTGCATCAGCACGTCGGCGATCTGCTCGTCCACAGTGTCGATTCGCAGCACCGGTAGCTGCAGACCTGACGCCTGCAGCGACGCTCGAACCTGGCCCGCCAGCGTCTGGGGCGCACCCGTCGTCCGCACGACCATCATCATGTTGCGGAGCCGGCGCGGAGCCTCTCCATCGCGATACGAGAAGTACGTGAATCCGGGACGCCGGGCCACCTCGCGAGGTCCGCCGATCAGGATGTCACCAACCACGCCGATGATGACCGTTGGCGTCGTCTTGTCTTCGGGAAACCAGATTCGGTGGCCGACTGGATTGCGATCGCCAAAGTAATGCCGGGCCATCGCGCGGCAGATGACGACGCCGCGGGGTGCGGATGCAGTGTCTGCTTCGGTGAACTCGCGGCCCGCGAGGATCGGGATGCCCATCGTCCGTAAGAAATCAGGCGCAACGAAGCTCCGCAGCCCGGGGAGCCCGCTCGGCGCCTGCGGCTCGCCTTCGATACGCAGGCCCGGGCCGCTGCCGATGTCCGTCGAGATCGCTACCGTTCAACACGCCTTGATTCGACGCGCTGACCGACACGACGCCGGGCACGGCCGCGACGCGCGCCATCGCGTCACGCCAGAAGTCGGCGGCGCCGGCGCCGCGCCCACCGGTCTGCCCTGGCAGCGTCCACACCAGCAGCAGCTGCTTGCGATCGAATCCGACATTCTCCGACGAGAGGTTCCGCAGCGTGCGCGTCAGCAGGCCCGCGCCGACGAGCACGACGATCGAGATGGCCACCTGCGCGACGACGAGAATCCGGCCGATCGCCGTGACGCTGCGACCCCCGGCGGAGCCTGCAGGACCGCGTCCCACGAGCGCGGGCGCCAACTCCAGCCCGCTCCCGCGCAAGGCGGGGACGAGCCCGACCAGCACGCCGGTGGCGAGGCAGAGCGCCGCGCTGACGGCAAGCATCCTGACATCCGGTCCAATCTCGAGATCGAGCGTGACCAGGGCAGCGGCCGTCGTCGCCGGACCCGAACGGACGAACGCGAGAAGCGCTGATGACGCTGCGTCAGCAGCGACAAGCCCCAGCAGGCCGCCGAACGCCGAGAGCACGAGGCTCTCCGTGAGCACCTGCCGAATCAGCCGGCCGCGCGTCGCGCCAACCGCGCGACGCACCGCCAACTCGCGCCGGCGCGCTTCTCCACGGGCGAGCAGCAGGTTGGCGATGTTCGCGCACGCGATGATCAGGACGGCCACAACCGCCGCGATCAGGATGCCGAGTGATCGCGAAAACCGGCTGCGTTGCATCGAGAAACCCCGCGGGCTCGGGGTGACCTCCAGGCGCTCGCGGGAGATCTCCGCAATTCGCTCCGTCGTCGTGTTGGTGCCGGCCTCCGCCAGCAGCGTCTGCTGCATGACCTGCTGCCAGACGGTCTGTGCCTGGTCGCGCGAGACGCCGTCGCGCAACCTGCCCATGACCGTCACGGCGACATTGGGCAGGCCAACCGGGATCTCGAGCATGACTCGAGGCTGCCAGGCGATGGGGAAATCCGACGTCAGCGGGACGTCCGACCCATTCACCCGTGAAAGACGGAGGCGCGACGCCGACGATCTCGCAGCTCAAGTCGCCGAATCGCAGCGTCCGGCCCAGTGCGTCAGCACTGCGACCGAATCGCCGCGTCCAATATGCATCCGTGATAACGGCCACGGGATGCGCCTTTGCGTTGTCGTCTTCTCTCGCGAGCGTTCTCCCGCGGCTGGCGGCGACGCCCATCGTGGAGAAGTAGTTGCCGCTGACGAGCGCCAGCCTGACTGGGCCGCCGTCGACATCTCCAGCGTCGCCTTGCGTCGACGCGCCGATGCCCACGTTGTAACGATCGGTGCGGACGATGGCGGTGAGGTCGCCGGTCGTTGAGACGCTCTCCCGGAGCTGCTCGAAGTAGGAGTATTGAAGGCTGCCCTCGATGAGCACGAGCCGCTGCGGATCGTGGACGGGGAGGCTGCGCCACATCAACGCGTCGGCGACCGCCAGGATCGCGGTGTTCGCGCCGATCCCGAGCGCGAGCGACAGGACGGCCACGGCCGTCGCCACCGGCGTGCGCCGCATGAGCCGCAGGGCGTAGACGGGATCGGAGATCATCGCTTTCACCGTTTCTCATCGAGCGGCAAGAACGTCCCATCGTCGATCTTCCCGCCGGACGCCTGGTACAGCGTGACGCCGGAAATGGCTGGCACCGGTCCTTCTGTGGGTCCGACGACGGCCGCGGTCTGGAAGAAGCGCGTGCGTGTCGGCGACTCGAACCGGATCGTCTCCCGGGTATGCAGATGCCCCCCGAGCGCCAGCGTCCAGTCCTGACCCTTCATCGTGGCCAGGACCTCGCCGAAATTGGAGACGATGTGACGGTACACCGTCTTGCCCTCGACCTTGATCAGCGATGGCGCCGGGCCGTCATCCCGAAAGCCGCTTGCGCTCTCGACGGCGCTCACGAACGGGATGTGGTTGAACGTCACGACCGGTGTGCCCGCCGCGATTTCCGCAAGGTCCGCGCGCAACCAGGCAAGCTGCACCGCGTCGACGTGACCGTAATACCAGAGGTCGGCAATGTCTACCGAGTCGAGCCCGACGAAGTGAACGCCGCCGTAGTTGAACGAGTAGTAGTTCGGCCCGAGCCGGGCGCGATACATGCCCTTGCCGTAGAGCGGATGCGTTGCGCCGACCAGCGAAAGATGGCGCTCGATGCCGAAGTTCTCGTGATTGCCGGGCACGCTCCACACGGGAACGCTGAACCGGCGAATCTCGGCGACATACATGTCGTAGTAGCCGGCAGCCTCTGCCTCGCCGACCCTCAGCGCATCGCGCACGAGGTCGCCGGTGACGATCACGAAGTCGGGCTTCTGCTGATCCACCATCGCACGAAGACGCTGGAGGCGCGGCAGGCTTTGTGCGCTCACGTGCGTGTCGGATGCATGGATGAACGAGAAGCGTTGGCCCTGGCGCGTCTCGCGCGGCACGAGTCCGATATCCGCCACGCCGTTCACGGGCTTCTGCCAGAACGTCCCGCTCGCGCCAAACCCGTCCGGCAGGCTTGCGAAGACGACGCCGTAACCGGCGTCAGGGAGCGTGTAGGTCCCGTCGGCCGCGGAACGCACGACCTGCCGTTGATTCGAGACGGCTACGCCTGCCATTCCTCGTTCTGCCGGATCGCGCTTGCCATTGCGGTTGGCATCGACGAAGACCGTTCCCGTCACAACAGACGCCGGCGCCGGCGGCGCAACGGCCTGCGCCAGAACGAGGGACGCCAATACGAGTGTTCGACGCATGGTGGGGCGACTTTTACGGGGTCAGATCTTGTATTTCAACACTACTAGCATGTTGAAATACAAGATCTGACCCCTTTCACTCGTAGCTATACTTCATCACCATGACACAGCGAGCAACTGTAAGGACCTGGCCGCGCCGTCTGGTCCGGTGGGGCATCTGGCTGGTTCTGGCGCTGCTGCTCGTCACCGCGACCGTGATCGTGGGTGCCGCAGTCGACGCGAGGCAACGGCTTCCGGACTTGCAGCCCTGGCACCGGTTGCTGCCTCGCGCCGAGGTCCACGCCAGCGATCTCACCGAGCGCTTCACGCTGGCCGAGTATCTGAAGCGCGAAGACGCGATCTTCGCCGAGATCAAGAGTCGAATCGAGGATGCGCTTCCCGCGGAGCAGTCCCGGATGGTCAACCGCTACGCCCGCGGCAGCCGCTCGAGCCCGACGCGGCTGGATCGTGATTACAACCGCACGTTCGAGGTGGAGCCTCGCGAGCTGCGCGGGGGCGCGCTCCTGCTTCACGGCCTGACGGACTCGCCGTACTCGATGCGTGCAATCGCCGCGCAGCTGCAGGCCGACGGGTACTACTCGCTGGCGCTGCGCATGCCGGGGCATGGCACCGTGCCGGCCGGGCTGATCGACGCCACGATGGCGGACTGGAACGCCGCGGTGCGCATGGGAGCGCGGCAGGTCCGCAGCCGCATCGGTCCGGATCGGCCACTGGTGCTCGTCGGCTATTCGAACGGAGGCGCGCTTGCCGTCCGCTACACGCTCGATGCGCTCGAGGAGCCGGCGCTTCCCAAACCGGCCCGGCTCATCCTCATCTCGCCCATGATGGGCGTGTCGCCGTTCGCGCGGCTGGCCCCCCTCGTCAGCGCGCTCGGTTCGGTTGCCTACTTCGAGAAGGCGCGCTGGCTCGACGTGCTGCCCGAATACAATCCGTTCAAGTACAACTCGTTTCCCGCCAACGCCGGCCGGCAGACGTTCGATATCACGCGCGACCTTCAGAGCCGCCTCGCCCGCGCGGCCGATGACGGACGCCTGAAGCAGTTTCCACCGGTCCTCACGTTCCAGTCGCTGGTCGACGCGACCGTCAGCACCCCGGCGGTCGTCTCGGGCCTGTACGATCGACTGCCCCCCAACGGCAGCGAGCTGGTGCTGTTCGACATCAACCGCCTCGCGCGCCTGGATCCGTTCATTCAGCCCGCCGACCTGACGCTCATCGCGCGCATCTTCGAGCGCCGGCCGCGCGCCTACCGGACGACGGTCATCACGAACGCGCGGGCCGACACGCTCGAGGCGGCGGCCCGCAATGTCGCGCCCGGCACGATCGTCCCGATTGACGAGCCGATCGGGCTGTCGTGGCCGCGCGAGATCTTCTCCCTGTCCCACGTCGCGCTGCCGTTTCCGGAGGACGATCCGATCTACGGGAGCCTGGCCAAGGATTCTCCGACCGCTCCCGTTGCGCTCGGCCTGTTGAGCCCGCGCGGGGAAAAATCGGTGCTGACCGTGCCGATTGATGTCCTGATGCGTGTGTCCTCGAATCCGTTCTTCCCGTACCTCGCGAGACGCGTGTCCGAGTGGGTCAACTGACCGGCTCCGCTTCTTCCGCGCGCTGGATCGCGTGCGCGCTGCTTGTCGCGTTCGCCAGTTTCGTCCCCTCGTCCTACGGGTTCCTCGCATCTGCAGCGGGCGATCGGGGAGCGTACACGCTCGGCACTCTCTTGCTGATTGCCCTGGTCGGACTGCTGCCGTGGCTGTGGCCGCGCACAATAGGCGAGGAGCCCGAACGCCTCCGTCTTCCCGCTGCGGCAGCCGTCTGGCTTGCGGGCCTGGCCCTGCTCGGCCACGTCGCGTCCAGTCTGCTGCCGACGGTTTTTGCCGGCCCTCTCGATCCCAACCGCGGCGACATGCTCGTGATCATCGAGCATGCGATGACGCTCTTTCTGCAGGGCGGAAACCCCTACGCGATCCACAAAGTGCCGTGGGACGCGCCGCTGTCCTATGGGCCACCGCTCTGGATGCCGTTCCTCGTCCCGCATCTGCTTCGCGTGGACTTACGAGTGGTGACAATCGCGTGCCAGATCGCGATCCCGGCGGCGCTGTTCCATGCATCCGGTCTGCGCGCGGGCCAGGGGCATTGGCCGCGCGCGGCCGCGTTGTTCGGGCTGGGCGCGGCGATTGCTCACAATCCGACGATCATGCCGTTCCACGCCATCGGGCACACGCAGATCTACTGGCCGCTGCTGCTGATCTTCTGCGGGCTGCTGGCGGGCCGTCGCTGGATCGCCGCGGCCGTCTGCCTCGGGCTGCTCGTCGCGGCGCGTACGACGATGATTGCGATCGTGCCGGTATTCGTGTTGTCGCTCGCCGCCAGTGGCGCGCTCTCGCTGCGCGCGCTGCTGTCGCTGGGGCTCGCGGCCGGACTGCCGTTCCTTCCGTTCGTGCTGAGGGATCCGGGCTCTGTCTGGTACGCGATGTTCGGCGTCTACATGAAGCTGATGAAGGGTTATGTCTGGCACTCGACGCGCTGGGCGATCGATACCTACGGCGTCACGGGCTTCCTGCTCGAGCGCGGACTGGAACGCTACGTCGAGATGACGCAGGTCGCCGCGCTCGCGGTCACGTACGTGCTGGCGTGGCGTTCGATCCGTCGCGGCGGACGCCCGGAGCCGTGGATGGGTCTGGCGCTCCTCGTGTTCAGTATGACGACGCTGTGGCCGGTGATTTATCTGTATTTCGACGTGTGGGTGCTGCTCGCGTGCGCGCTGCTCGCGTACGACGGGTTCGGCGCCGCGGCGGCGCGGCCGGCGATCCGCTCCACGGTTGCTGCCTGCGGTCTGTCGCTGGCGATAGTCCTCGCCGCCGGCGCGCTGCGTCCGGGCAGCACCTACCGCCTCGACATCGGGGACCCCGCGTCCGCCGGCTACACCGGCGGCGGGTTCGGAACGGACGAAGCCGGGGTGGATGAGGGGCGCACGGCGGTCTGGATTGAAGGTGAAACGGCGCGCGTGCGATTGCCGCGCGCGGGCTTCACCGGTGCGACCATTCGCCTGGCGATCCGGCCGCAAGCCGGGCTCGACCAGCGTGTCGCCGCGTCGATCAACGGCCACGCGATCGGCATGGCGCGCTTGTCGGACCAGTGGCAGGAGGTGACGTTCTCAGCGCCAGCGCGCGTCTGGAACTATGGGTTCAACGTGCTGGACCTGACGTTCTCCTACGCCCGGCCCTCCGATCGGCCTGATGGCGATCGCCGGGCGCTGTCGGCGGCCATCGATCGGATCGTCATCGAATAGGGCCTAGCGAAGCCAGAGCCGAGAGCCGAGAGCCTAGAGCCCAGAGCCGAGAGCCGAGAGCCCAGAGCCCAGAGCCGAGAGCCGAGAGCCCAAAGCCCAAAGCCGTCCCAACTATGGGCAACTGGCCGGCGGTGCCGCACCGAGCGCCGGCACGATGTAGTCGAGCAGGAGCCGCTCCGGCGGGTTCGAGCTGAAATCGTTGTAGCGCCCGGAGAGGACCGTCACGACCGCTTTGTGCGCGCGCAGCAGGAAGACGCGCTGCGCGCCGTTGCCGACTCCCGTCGGTACTTCGAGCACTCCAGACGAGGTGTCGTAGCAGGTGTGCCACCACTGGTAGCCGTACCCACGCTGCGGCCGCGCCGGGAACGTCACGTGCCGTCGCGTGGATTCCGCGGCCCACTTCGCCGGAATGACCTGCCGATTGTTCCAGCGCCCCTCGTGCAGGTACAGCGATCCGAACTTGGCGAGATCGCGCGGCCGCAGCCGAAGTCCGGACGCGGCAGACGGCACCCCGTCGAGGTTGCCCAGCCATTCGACGTCCGTGATACCCATACGGTTCCAGAGGACCTCTTTGGCGTAATCGGCGAGCGGTTTCTTCGTCGCGCGCTGAACGATCGTCCCCAGCACCTGCGTGGCGCCGCCGTTGTAATTCCAGACCGTCCCGGGGGCCGCGACGATCGGGCGGCTCAGCACGTACCGCATCGGCTCGCTGCTGCGGATCATCACGATCTCGTCGTTCTTCGGGTCGGTGTACGGGACCTCTTCGTTCCACTCGAGGCCGGCCCTCATCTCGAGCGCGTGGCGAATCGTGATCTTTTTCCGTTCGTCCGTCTGCAGATCCTTGAACTCGGGGAAGTAGTCGACGAGCGGCGTATCGAGCGATTGAATGGCGCCCGAGTCGTTCGCGACGCCGACGAGCGCCGACGCGACGCTCTTGGTGACGGATCGGAGATCGTGCTTCGTGTCACGCGAGAACGTGACCTCACCGATCGCCTGGCCCCAGCGTTCGTCGCGCCCCGAGAAGTACTCCTCGTAGACGAGCTGGCCATCGCGCTCGATGAGCACGGCGTGCACGTTGAGCTCCGGGTGTTCGCGAACGAAGTCAGTCATGCTCTCGAGCCGGCGTTTGTCGACGCCGACCCGATCGGCGGCACCGGTCTTCCAGCCGTCGCCGAGCGCCGGGGGCGCGGCGTAGGTATATGGGGAAGGCTTCGATTGCCATGCCCATCCGCCGATAGCTGCGAGCGCGAGAAGCGCGAGCGCCGCTGAACCGAATACGACCGGGCGTGTTTTCATGGGTGCGTCCTGGACTTCCTTCAGCCGGTGATTGTCGCAAACCTAGAAGGTGTCTCATAAACCTGACGCTCGTTGCAAGGAGCGAGCGAGCATGGCGAGCGAGCCACGCGACCGGAGCGCGCCGGCAAAGCGGCGCGCGAGAGAGCGTGCTGGGGAGTCCGAGGGGCGACGCCCTCGGATAAGACTGGTTCGACCGTTCACGTGAGATTTGCTACCGCTCCAGACAAACACCGGGTCGTTTGCGTCGGCTGTTCGTCCCTCCTCGAGGCCGGTGCATTCCCCGGCGAGGGAGGTCACGATGAGGCAAACGATGTGGCGACCGCCGTGCGAGCTGTGCGCGTGTGTGCTCGTCCTGATGATGGGCGTGGGGTTGATGCAGGCGCAGGAGAAGCCGAAGCCCGTGCCGTCGGTGAAGGACATCCTGTCGCGCTACACTCAGGCCGTTGGGGGCGAGCGTGCCGTCCGCGCGCACACCACGCGCGTGATCAAGGGGGCGCTCGTGACCGGCGGCGGCGAGGCGCCGCTTGAAATCAAGCAGAAAGCTCCCGACAAGTTCGTCGTCATGATGGACACTCCCGGCGGGCGGACGTGGAACGGGTTCGACGGCCGGATCGCGTGGTCGAAGAATGCCGGCGGCGTTCAGGATCGCGAGGGGGCCGACATCGACTACGTGCGGCGCGAGCGGTACCTCCATCGGGAAGCCGACTGGCGGACGTTGTACCCGACGATGAGCGAGCCCAAGGAAGGGGAGCTGGACGGCCGGCGCGTATTCGTCCTGGAGGCGTCGTCCGCTGGTGGCCAGGTGGAGACGCAGTACTTCGACGCCGAGAAGGGATGGCTCGCGGGCCTCGACGTGACGGTCCGGGGAACGAAGCTATCGGTGCGATATGCGGACTATCGGCTGGTCGATGACGTGTGGCTGCCGTTTTCGGTCGTCCGCGCGCGTCCCGATTTTCGGTGGACGGAGAAGTACTCGACAATCACCCATGACGTCGTGCTGGACGACGCCGAGTTCGCCAAGCCCGCTGCCCTCGAGGCGAGGATGGCGATTAGTGGCCTGTATCGGCTGAATCGGTAGCAACGCGGGCCCCGCCGGGTGCCCGCCCGCGAAGCCCGCCGGCCCTACCGATTCAGCCGATACAAGCGACTAATCATTCGTGGACCGTCACGCTGAATCACTACTGCCCGCGGGCTCGCGGGTGTCGCGGGGCGGGGCGCCCACGGGCGCGCAGCGCGTGGACCCGTTGGGCCCCATGGCGACGCGCGAGCACCCGTGGGCTGCCACGCGACGGGCCCCGCGGGGTGCCCGCCCGGTAGTGATTCAGCTTTCATACGGTCCACCAGTAGCGGTGATTCAGCTGATACAGTCCACGAGCAGGGGGAGCCATGACGCCAGTCAAGGAGGTCGTAGGGTTTCTCGCGTTCCTGACGGGATCCGTCGTGTGCGCAGCGCTCGTGGCGTATGCCATCAGGGGCAGGTTCGATCGGTCGCTCGATCGCCGAAGGGCCGTTGCCCTCGCCGTGGGTGGCTTCGCGTGGAACGGCGCGTGCCTTGGGCTGCTGGTCGCGACTCGTTTCGACAGTGTGCGCAGTGCGCTTCCGCTCGATGCGCTTCGGCCGTTCTTCGCGCTTGCGCCTGCGCCCGCACTCATGACGCCGAGTGCGGCACTCCTGCTCGCGCAATCGAGTACGCCTGAGGACGTCCGGCTGATCCGCAGCCTCCTGCGCCCCGTAGGTCTCAGCGTCTCGTTGCTGGCGGGCGGATTCCTTGCCCGCGACATCCTCAGCGCGTGGCTCGGTCCGGTCGAGAACGATCTTCTGCGCGCGCTGTTCGCCCTGACCTGCCTGAGCGCGCTTGCGGTCGCCTGTCTCCCGATGGTCCGAGCGCTCGGAGGTCCGGATGTGTTGAACGACGCCGGAGCAGGCGAGCGCGATTCGGCGCCGCAGCCCACGCGTCCCGCGCGCCTCGTGGTCTACACACCTGACGGGGTCGGCTGGCTTTCACACGATCGGATCGTTGCGCGGGAACTCGAGCGCGGGCTCGTCTTTGCCACGACCGCCGACGGACGCTATGCCACCCGCTTCGTCACGCTGACTCACGCCCTTCGCGCACTCAGCGACATCGGCTTCGTCCGTGTGCATCGGCAGGCGGCGGTCAGACTCGATTCAGCGGTCCGGCTCGTGCTTCGGCCGAATCGGACCGCCGTGGTTCGGCTCGCCTCCGGGCACGAGGTTCCAGTCAGCCGCGCGCGACTGAGCGCGGTGCGGCGCAGCCTGGCGCACGGCGGACCAATCTGAGCTGCAAGGGTTGGCGAACCCAAGAACGCCATGCCAGAATCTCTGCGGTGTTGCCTGCACGACTCGCGCACCTGACCCTCTCCGGCCCGCGGTCCGCGCGTTGCGCCGGGTCTTCCGCTGCGCCCTGAGGATGTCGGTTCTGCTGCACTTCCTCAGGTGGAAGTTGGGTCTGGCCGATCCCGAGGTCTGGACGACCGAAGCCGAGCGCGACTGCCTGGCGCGACACGCCGCGGGCAAGCGGCGCGTCGTGGAAGTCGGCGTCTGGCACGCAGGCACAGCAAAGCGCCTCCGATCGGCGATGGCGCGCGACGGCATTTTCTATGCGGTCGACCCTTACGAGGTGGGGGTGCTGGGCGTCAGCTTTCCCAGCCTCGTCGGCCGCACAGAGCTCGAGAGCGTCCGAAACGGCCAATTGATCTGGGTCAGAGAGCAAGGGGCGCAGGCAGCAGCCAGCGCCTCGATGCAGTCAGCCGCGCCGTTCGATTTCGTGTTCATCGATGCCGCCCAGACCTGGGACGATCTGGACGCTGAGTGGCAGGCGTGGTCGGCGCTCGTCGCCATCGACGGCATCATCGCGCTGCACGACACGCTGAGAGTGGACGGCGATCCGGCCGCCGAGCAGACGAGCGTTGTGTATGCGAGGGACGTCGTGTTCAAGGATCCGCGATTCGACGTGCTCGAAACGGTCGACACGCTGAGCGTCCTCAAGCGTCGAGCTCTGCCGTAAACGTGCTTATGGATGAAGTCCATTTCCGCGTCGGCCGATAGAGCGATATTGGATACGCCCGCGCGTCTCATCGTCACTGCGGATGATCTCGGGCTGGACGAGGGCGCGAATGCGGCGGTCGTCCGCAGCTTCACGCTCGGCCTCGTCTCGCACGCGAGCCTGATCGTGAACCTCCGCGGATTTCAGGACGCGTGCCGGCTCGCGCAGGCCCATCGGCTGCAGGATCGGATCGGGCTCCACCTCAATCTCACTGAAGGCACGCCGCTGACCGAGGGCATCCGGCGAACGCCGCTGTGCGCCGACGGCAGGTTCGTGCCGGTCACCCGCTACCGTTACTACAACGTGCTGTCGGCAAGGACGCGGCGCGCCGTCGCGGATGAAACCGCCGCGCAGATCGCTGCGGCGCGCGGCGCCGGCATTTCGCTGACGCACCTCGATTCGCACAACGACATCCACACCGCGCCCTCTGTCGCCGGTGTCGTCACCGAAGTCGCGAAGGCGCATGGCATCCCCCGGATCCGCCTCGCGCGGAATTGCGGTCCGACGCAGGGCGTCATTCGATGGCTCCACCATCGCCGGTACAACACCGCGCTCACGAGCCGCGGGCTGACCAGCGTCCGCTACTTCGGCTCCATCGACGATCTCCTGTGGCTGAGCGATCACGGTCCCCGCGACCGGAAGTTCGCCGCCGAGGCCATGACGCATCCGAGGCTGACGTCCACGGACGACCTGATCGACGCACCGACCACCGAACCACTGGCGCAGCGCGTCCAGGAACTGAAGAAGCGCGGCTTCGCGGCCACGAGCGGCGGAATGTAGTTGCCGTCGTTATCCGTGTTGTCCGTGTTGTCCGCGGTTGACGTGTCCATTCACACATTGGCTGTCATGGCGGCTGAACCTCATCGAGACTGGAGAACGTCTGATACGACATCAAGACGAGGGTGAGCCCGACCATGACCAGTACCGAGATCGCCGCAGCCTTCGATCGTCTGTCGACGCCGCTCGTGGCCGACGCGCTCGTTCGCCTGTCGCTGCCCATTCGCATCGCGCCGCGTGAGATTCGTCCCTTCGTCGGTACCAAGCTCGCGGGGCGGGTGCTGCCGGCCTGCCATGCCGGCAGCGTGGACGTGTTCCTGGAGGCGATGGATCGGGCGAGCCTGGCCGACGTCCTCGTGATCGACAACGGCGGCCGAACGGACGAAGGCTGCATCGGCGATCTCGTCGCGATCGAGGCGAGTGCGCAGGGACTCGGCGGGATCGTGGTGTGGGGCACACATCGCGACTCCGCTGAGCTTGCGGAGATCGGACTGCCGACGTTCAGCTGCGGCGTCTGTCCGAACGGTCCGCTGCGCGCGCGCGAACGGGACGGCGATGCGCTCGTGCGCGCCCGCGTCGGCTGGCAGCTCGTCGAGTCGAGCGACGCGGTGTTCGGCGATCTGGACGGCGTGCTGTTCGTCAGCGACCGGCATCTCGAGGACGTGCTGCCGCTGGCCGCCGAAATCGCCTCCAAAGAGCGTCATCAGGCACAACTCGTGCGCGACGGCCGATCGCTGCGCGACCAGTTCCGGCTGAAGGAATATGTCAGCCGGCGCGACGCCGACGGTCGGTACACCTTCCGGCAGCACCTGCGAACGATCGGTGGCGCGATAGAGGAGTAGGGCACCGCCGACTTGACACCTCACCGCCCTCTGAGTACTGTGTAACCGTATGGTTACTCAACACGCCAGGCGGAATGCAAACGTGTTCGGGGCGGTTGCCGATCCCACACGACGGGCGATTCTCGACATGTTGAGAGGGCGCGAACTGTCCGCGGGCGAGCTGGCGGACCGGTTTCCGGTCAGCCGCCCTGCCGTCTCGCGTCATCTGCGCGTGCTCCGCGGCGCCGGCCTGGTCCAGGAAACGCGCGTCGCGCAGTCGCGCATCTACTCGCTGAACCCCGCGCCGTTGATGCAGGTCGACCGCTGGCTCAACGGATACCGCACGTTCTGGGGCGCACGCCTCCACGATCTCAAGCGGTACGTCGAAAGCAAGGAGAGCCGTTGATGACAGCCACTCGAAGTTCGTGGACGCACGAGTATCAGGTCACGCTGCCGGGTGCGCCGGATCGCGTCTTCTCCGCGCTCACGGATCCGGCCGAGCTGCGACGCTGGTTCGCCGAGCATGTCGAGATCGAACCGCGAGAGGGAGGCGCGTATCGGTTCTGGGGGCGATTCACTTATGGCGTCCCCGAGGGCACTGCGGTGCGCCAGCGTCTCACGCGCTTCGAGCGCGGACGCGCAATCGCGTTCGAGTGGCCATTCGGAGGAACGCATAGTGAGGTCACGCTGTCGCTCGAGCCGGCAGTGCCCGACGAGAAACACGACGGACCGCGGACGCGTCTGTCGTTGCGTCACGCCTTTGCGGCGCCGCCGGATCCTCCGTACGGCGCCGAGCTGGTGGACGATCTCTGGCGCCTGACGCTCGGCAACCTGGACGCGCATCTGCGGGGCGGAAGCGGGATCGTCCTGCCCGACTACACCGATCCAGCGCCCGAGATCCGCGTGTCGATCCTCATCGACGCTCCGCCGGACCGCGTCTTCCAGGCGCTCGTCGATCCGGCCGCGCTGAACAAGTGGATTGCGACGAACGCCGACGTCGATGCGCGGAAAGACGGCCACTACCGATGGGGCTGGAACTACAAATACGGCGGGCGTGACGTCGAGGGCGGTCCGACTCGAATACTGGATCTCGTGCCCAACGAACGGCTCGTGACCGACTGGTTGGACTGGCGCGGCGACACCACCCGTCCGCTGACGCGCGTCGCCTGGCTGCTCGAGCCCGTCGGCTCGAAGACGAAAGTCACGCTGATCCACGACGGGTTCTCTCGCGTCGCGGACAAGGGCGATTATCCCTTCGGCTGGCTCGAGTTCCTCGAGCAGCTGAAGAAGCTCGTCGAGGGAACGGCCGACGTCACACGGCCGTCTGTCGCGCCTTGAGTCTCAGCAGCTTGAAGTCGGCCTGACGCCGCGCGCCTGGCTGGGCGGCCGCCTCCGCTTCGAGCGCATCCTTTTCGCGGACGGCGGCCAGAGACGAGGCGAGCTTTGGCGCGAGCAGATCCAGCAGCCGCGCGTGATCGTCCGTGAACGCGTTCTTGCCCGTTGCGTAGATGGCCAGAACCGCCACGACGTTACTGTCGTGAATCAGCGGCACCGCGAGCGACGACAGCAGCGGTGGATCGATCTCGGTGGCGCGCAGGCCGAAGTCCAGCGCGGGCTCGGCGTTGATCGCCCGCCGCCGGTGCGCCGCGACCCAGCCGACGACGCCTTCGCCCGGTGCGGTGCGAAGATTCCTGATCAACAGGGAGTGCTGTCCGGCCGCATACTTGCCCACGACCGTGTCGTCCTCCTCCCGGGGCACGAACAGGCCGATCGCGGCGCAGGGCAGCACCTGCTTCAGCATCATCCAGCACAGCGCGCCGACGTCCGCGAGCCCCGCTTCACCCGCCATCGCGCGCGCGAGGCTGCTGATCCCGAGGACTTCTTCCGACACGCCGGAATCAGCCTGCACCGGCGTCGTCTCGAGCGGTGCCTCGCGCACCCGCGTGCGGGCGCCGCCGACGGCGCGGGTTGCCGGATGCGCGGGCATCTCGGACGGCATCAGCTCGGTGTGCGCCGAGACGAACACGTCCACGATTGCCGGGTCGTACATCGTGCCGCGGCGCTCCATCAGGATCCGCACCGCCTGCTCGTCCGACATGCGCGATCGATACGGCCGATCCGACGTCAGCGCGTCGAAGCAATCCACGACCGAGAGGATGCGCGCGCCAATCGGAATGTCGGTGCCGCGCAGCCCGTCCGGATACCCCTGGCCGTCCCAGCTCTCGTGGTGGTGGCGGACGATCGGCACGACCGGATACGGAAAATCGATCGACGAAAGGATCTCAGCGCCGATCGGCGCGTGAAGCTTCATCTTCTCGAACTCGGCGGGCGTCAGCTTGCCCGGCTTGTTGAGAATGTGTTCCGGCACCGCGATCTTTCCCGTGTCGTGCAGCAGGGCGGCCGCCTCGATCGCCTTGATCTGGGACTCGTCCGTGATCCCCAGTTTGCGCGCGAGCCCGACCGCCGCGGCCTGGACGCGGCGGATGTGGCCGTGCGTGATCTCGTCCTTGGCATCGATCGCGGTCGCGAGCGTCTCGATCGTCGACAGATACAGACGGTTCAGCTTCTCGACGTGACGCTTCGCGTCCTCCAGCCGGCCGAAGGACGCCTTCAGCGTCAGGTACGAGATGAAGAGAACCGGCGGGATCAATGCGATCGCGCCGAAGTCGAAGTGGATGATCTCTACGAGGAGCAGCGCCAGCGACGCGCCCGCCGCGTAGGTCGGCGCGAGCCCCATGAAGTGTTCCCGCCACACGCTGAGCGGCGACTTCCGCGTCTGGGCGCCGACCACCGACGCGAGCAGGCCGCTGTCGATCAGGAAGTACGCGGCCGCCATCACGCCGAGCGGCATCAGCAGCTGGCTGGCCGGCGTCGGCAGCGCGAACAGGGGCGGCACCCCGGCCACGGCGAAGAACAGCGTCCCCGACAGCCACACGCACATGGTCGTCTTGCCGACGTTGAAGATCGTGTGGACGCGGGACAGCTTCCGCCGCACCGACAGCAGCAGGATGTCGACGGCGACCGTCACCGCGCCGAGCTCGGGGCCGTAGAGCAGGACGCACGAAAAGGCAAAGACTTCCGAAACCGAGAAGAGCGCCTCGACCGATGGCACCTTCAGCATCAGCATGCCCGCTGCGAACGTCAGCAGCGAGAAGCCGAGCCACTGAAGGGGAATCGCGGCCTGCGAGATCCAGATCAGGCTGAAGAGGAGGACGATCAGGCCAAGCACGCCGACCGCGCCCACGAGGGCGCGGCCGAACGGCGGCAGGCTTGATCGATTGGAGGCGGCCACTGCGCGACGCTACTTTCCGGAGTCGGGCTGTATCGCCGTGCCCCAGACGAGATACTCGTCGCCGTAATCGCCGGTGCCCCAGACGAGGTACTCGCCGTCGGGATCCTGAACCGAGCTGCCCCAGACGAGGTAATAGCTGTTCGACCAGCCGGCGACTTCACCCCAGACCAGGTAGTTGGATCCGACGGATCCCAGAGGATTCGAGAGGCCGAGCAGGTTCAGCACGCCCCACTCGCCATCGTCCGCTCCGCGGAGCAGCGCGCCGAGGTCGAGGATCCGCAACAGACGAATGCCGGTGCGATCGTAGACGCGATCGATCAGCGTGCCGGTATCGCGGAATGCCGCGCCGCTCGATAACCCGAGCGCGCTCGTGAGCGTCGTCACGACGGAGCCGATGAGGCCGCCGTGCGCGAGCCGGCGCGACGCGTCGAAGTCGACTTCGCCGGTGCCTGCGGCAACGAGCCCCCCGTCAGTCATGAACGTGGCGCCTGTTTGCAGAGCGATCTTCACTTGCGCGGGCGACAGCCCGGGTTCGGCATCGAGCAGCAGCGCAACGCCGCCGCTGACGACCGCCGCCGACATGCTGGTGCCGCTCAGCCGGTAGTAGGCGTTCCGCCCGGTACCGGCGACGTGCCACGAGGGAAACCTCGAGCTGAGCCACGAACCGGGGTTTTCCAGCGAGACGAGGCCGGACCCGGGCGCGACGACGTCCGGCTTCACCGCGAAGTCGTACTTCGTGGGACCGCGTGAGCTGTAGGGCGCTACGACGTCGTCGCGTCGATCGACCGTGCCCTTGGTGTCGACCGCGCCAACGGTGATCGCGAACGGCGAGTTCCCAGGCGAGCTGACTCCGCCCTGGATGCGCTGGCCGGTGGCGGTGCGTCCGTAGTTGCCCGCCGAGGCGACGACGATGTATCCGTTGCGGACGGCGCGCTCGACCGCGCGGCAGAGCGGATCGGTCAGCGCCGGTTCCCAGACCGGATGTCCCAGCGAAAGGTTGATGACGCGCACGCCATACCGCGCGCCGTTGGCGATCGTCCAGTCGATGCCGGCGATCACGTCGCTCGTGTAGCCGAGCCCGTTGCTATCCAGCACGCGCACGTCGACGAAGTGCACGCCGGGTGCGCTGCCGCCTGAATACGCGCTCGTCACTCTCGCGGCCGACGCGCCGCTGCCGCCGATGATGCCGGCGATGTGCGTGCCGTGACCGAATGGGTCGCCCGTCATGCCCGGCTCGGTGGACACCAGGTTCACGCGCGCCACGACGCGCCCGCTGAGCGCGGCGTGATCGGCGATCCCGGAGTCGATGACCGCGACGCCGATGCCGCGGCCGGTGTAGCCAGGCGTCGAGAGCAGTCCGAGCAAGCCGCGGGTTCCGGCCCACACCTTGTCCGCGCCCGTCACTCTATTGGCGACCGCCATGTCGGCCACGACCGGCAGGTCGCCGGACAGGTGCGCGACGGGGCCGTCGAGTCTCAGCGTCTTGAGTTCGTCCGCGCTCAGATCGAGCGCGAGCGCGCCGGCGAGCTGTCGTCGAAGGCCACGGCCGTGGCGCGATCGGAGCAGCTGCAGTCCGCCCTCCTCCGCTTGCGCGATGACGCGGACGCGCTGTCCGCGCGCCAGGGCCGCTTTCAAATCATCAGAAAGAGTCGGGCCGCGTTGCGCCCGCGGGTGGGCAGACGACGACGCGAGGGCAACGAGCAGACCGACACACAGAATCATCCGACGCATGAATCACCTACAGGGAGACAGAGGTCCGGCCGACTCAAGGGCAAGAATCGGTCCGAACTGGAACACATTGAAGAAATTGCGTGAATTCGGTGTAACTACTGCGATGTCAGCAGTTAATAGCGATCGGTGGTTTTGATTACGGCGTTGTCTAGTGTCCTAGGACGGGTCATTGAAGAGACGGTTTTCGGCTGCAAAATGACGTTAAGTTACTTCGATCAGTAGCTTGTAGTCATGTGACTCGTATTGACACAGCAGTTGTGCCTTCCCGGCACAATTCGCCGCGCACGCCCACCCACCTTTTGCGCCCTGATGTCGTCCAACCACGCGTGTCAACACCTAGGACCGGAAAAGGTGCCTGGCACCTCTGGAGGGAACGAGATGACGCTCGATATCGTGGCGCGGGACGTCTGGCTGGCGGCGCGGGGGCTGATGCGGACGCCCGGGTTCACGTGCGCGGCGGTGCTGACGCTGGCGATCGGGATGGGCGGTACGTCGCTGATGCTGACGGCCGCCAACGCGGCGTTCCGCCAGCCGCTCGCGTTCGGCAACGCCGATCGCCTCGTGCACCTGTGGCAGGTCTCGCCGCGTAACAACCAGGTCGCAATTCCGCTGCGCGTCGCGCGCGACTGGCAGGCGTCGACGCGATCGTTCGAGAGCATCGGCTTGTCGCTCGGCTCCGGGAGCGTAAACATCCGCAGCGGCGCGGATGCCGAGCGAGCCATCAGCGCGAGCGTCAGCCGATCGTTCTTCGCGACGCTGGGCATCACACCCGCGCTGGGCCGCACCTTCTCGACTGAGGAGGCGACGCCGAGCGGTCCCGTCGCCGTCGTGATCTCTGACGCGATGTGGGAGCGCCTCTTTGCCCGCGCGCCGGACGTGCTGACCCGATCGATCCGGATCGAGGAAGTGCCGCATCCCATCATCGGCGTGATGCCAGCAGGATTCTCGTACCCACTCGGCTCGGATCTGTGGACCACGTTCGAGCGCGACGCGGCAGACGCGTACGGCGATCGCACCTCGCACAACTTCGAAGCGATCGCGCGGCTGACGCCGACGGTCTCGATGACGCAGGCGCAATCGGAGCTCGAGCGCGTCACGCGCGCGCTGCACGAGGAAGACGCGAGCATGAAGTCGGAGGGCTACGGCGTCCGCATCTCCGACTTCAGGCAGGACGTCATCGGCAACGGCGGGTCGGCGCTCTGGCTGCTGACGGCGGCCGTGATCTGCGTGCTGCTGATCGCCTGCGCCAACGTTGCGAACCTGCTGCTGTCGCGGTCCGTCGGCCGCGAGACCCAGTCCACCGTGCGCGTCGCGCTCGGCGCAACCTCCGCCGATCTGCTGCGGCTGTTCATCATCGAAAGCGGGCTGCTGGCGATCGCCGGCACGCTCGTCGGCGCCGTGCTGGTGACGCTGGCGTCGAGCATCGCCGAAGGCGTCCTGCCGGCTGGTCTTCTGCGCGGAATCGCGCCCGACGGCACCGTCCTGCTGACGTGCGCGGCCATCATGCTGGTTGCCGGACTCGTCTGCGGACTGCCGTCCGCCCTGCACAGCGCGCGACTCGATCTCCGCGGAGCCCTGTCGCTCGCATCGCGATCGGTCGTCTCGGAACCTCGTGGGATGCGCCTCCTCACGGCCGTCGAGGTCGCACTCGCGTGCGTGCTGCTCATCGGCGCGAGCCTGCTGTTCCGCAGCCTGGCGCGGCTCGAGGTCGTCGATCCCGGTTTCCGCGCCGACAACGTCGTCGTGTCGCCGTTCACACTCGGCGCCGCCTCCGGGTCCGTCTATGACAATTCTGCGGCGCGCGCGCGTTTCCTCGACAGCATCGTCGAGCGCAGCCGGGCCGTGCCGGGCGTAGAACACGCGGGCGTGACGAGCAGCATGCCGTTCACGTTCAGTCCCAACGCGCTGCTCGAGGAAGAGGGCGTGCCGCTCCCGAAGTGGGGACAGGCGCCCGTCACGCATTACCGCGTCATCGGCGGTGACTACTTCCAGGCGCTGCGCGTGCCGCTGAAGGCAGGCCGTTTCTTCGACGCGCGCGATCGAGCCGGCGCGCAATCGGTCGCCATCGTCAACGAAGCCACCGTGCGGCAGATGTGGAACGGTGCGGATGCGCTCGGCCGCCGCGTGCGTATGACCAACATGGACGGCGTCCAGACGTTCGCGACCATCGTCGGCGTCGTCGGCGACATGCGGCATCGCAGCTTAACGGCGGCGCCCGTGTCGGAGATCTTCTTCCCGTACGCGCAGCGGCCGGGCCGCACGTACAGCACGGCGCTCGTCGTGCGCTCGTCCATTGCTCCGGCCTCGGTGACCGACGTCCTCCGCGCAGTGGTGCGTGAGGCCGACCCCGCCGTGCCGTCGCAGTTCGCGCTCCTCGGCGAACGGCTCGAGGTGTTGCTGGCGCCGGCGCGATTCCGCACGCGACTGCTGGCGGTCTTCGCGATCGTCGCACTCGGCCTCGCCGCGGTGGGGCTCTTCGCCGTGATGTCTTACAGCGTCGCGCGTCGCACCAGGGAGATCGGCATCCGCATGGCGCTCGGCGCCGACGCTGGAACGGTCAGGCGTTTGATCATCGCCCGCGGCATGACGCCCGTCCTGCTCGGGACGATGGCCGGCGCCTGGATCGCGCTCGTCAGCGCGCGCTGGATATCGGGCCTGATTTTCGACATCAGCCCGCGGGATCCCTGGGCATTTGCCGCCGCAATCGTCGTCCTGCCGGCGACGGCGCTGCTGGCAATCTGGCTTCCCGCCAGGCGGGCCACGCTCATCGATCCGACGGTCGCACTGCGCTCCGACTGATAACGGAAAACCCCTTGCTTTTACGGTTGAGCTAGATCTCTAATAGCCCCGCCATGCCTGCCTGGGTGTTGCGGCGAGAAGCCGCTGCGCTGCTGGGATACGTGTGCGTCGCGCTGGCCTTCACCTGGCCGCTGTCGATGCACATGAGCGACGCGCTGCTCGCCCCGCCGGGCGGCGACACCGGCGTCTACATCTGGAATCTCTGGGTCTTCCGGCATGAAATCGTCCAGAACCATCATCTGCCGTTCCTGACGTCCGAGATTCTCGCGCTCAGCGCGCCCGTTCCGCTCGCGCTTCACAACTACACGACCTTCGCGAACATCATCGCGTTTCCTCTCCTGCCGATCCTCGGCGTGGTGACGACGTTCAACACGTTGATCGTCGCGAGCGGCGTGATGACGGCCTACGCGATGTATGTCGTATGCGCGGGCTCGCACGGGTGACGCAGGCGCTGCCTGGATCGGCGGACTTCTGTTCGGATTCTCCCCGTTCATGAGCGCGCGGGTGGCCGATCATTTCAGCCTCGCGCTCGCCGCGCCCTTGCCGCTCTTCGCGTGGCTGTTGTATCGCATCATGGCGAAGCCGACGCTGCCGCTTGCGTGCGCGGCCGGTGCGACCGTCGCCTTGGCGTTTCTGTGTGACGCGTACTACGCGGTGTATTGCCTGCTGATGGCGGGCTTCATGGCGGCCTACACCGCCGTCAACTTCGAACGGCGGCCCGTGGACGCACGTCATCAATGGTGGCCGGCGGTTCTCGACCTCGCGATGCTGTGCGTCGTGGGCTTGATCGTCGGTATCACGCTGCGAGGTGGCGGCCGGCTGGACGTCTTGGGCATTCGGGTCAGCCTGACGCGACTCTACAATCCGGTCCTCTTACTCACAGGGCTTGCGATTCTGAGAGTGTGGCTGATCGCCAAGCCGCGCGTCGAGTGGTCGCGCCTGTCGCTCGGCCTGCGCCCGCGCGGCGCCTTCGTGGCCGCGCTCGTCTGCGCCGTGATTCTCTCGCCGGTGCTGTCCGCGGCGGAGTCGCTGTTCGGCGAGAGTCAGTGGATCAACCCGCACATCTGGTGGCGAAGCAGCCCCGCGGGCGTCGACCTATTCGCGTTCTTTGTGCCGAACCCGCTGCACGCCCTGTTCGGGCAGATCGACTTCGACTGGCTCGACGCGATGTCCGGCGGATTCCGCGAGAACGTCGCATCGATCCCGCTGGTGGCGATCGCGACGATCGCCGCCGCGATGCTCCTGGTACGATTCCGTCCGCCGCGGCCGTGGGTCATCTTCACCGCGTTCTTCGCGCTGCTGGCGCTCGGTCCCTTCGTCCGCATCGCCGGCTACGCACCCACGTGCCGACGCCGTGGGCTCTGCTGAGATACCTGCCGGTGGTCGGAGCGGCGAGGATGCCGTCGCGGCTGACCGTCCTCGTCATGCTCGGTATCGCGATGATCCTGACGATGGCGCTTCAACATCTGCGGACGCGTGTGAAGCGCCCGGATCTTCTGCTTGCTACCGTTGGTGCGTTGTTGATCTTCGAGCTGGCGCCTGCGCCGCGCACGCTCTATTCGGCCGAAGTGCCCCGCGCGTATCACATCATCGTGGCCGATCCGCGGCCGGTGCGCGTGCTCACGCTGCCGTTCGGACTGCGTGACGGCACGAGCTCTCGCGGCAACGTCTCGGCATCGACGCAGTTCTACCAGACCGTGCACGGAAAGCGGCTGGTCGGGGGATATCTCTCCAGGCTTCCGAAACGCACCGTTCAGCGTTACCGCCGCGATCCCGTCCTCAGAGTGCTGCTGCGCTTGAGCGAAGGCCGCGCGGTCGAGCCCGCGCTGTTCGACGCCGCGCACGAGGGCGCCAATCGCACCCTCAATCGCCTCAAGATTGGATACGTGGTCATCCACCGCGATCGCTCGTCGGATGCCCTCATCGAATTCGCCCGCCACGCGTTCCCGCTGGAGCTGGTGAGCAGCGACGGCGCTGTCGACCTCTACAGAACACGCTAGCCGCAAAAAAGTTGTGACGAACGGCTGACGATCGTCCCTCAGTTCATCCCTTTTCCGTGTACGTGCGTCCCACCAACCGCATAATACGCGCTGCCTGCTGCAGCGGAGGTAATGCGAATGTCGGACGTGAAGGCTCGAGGACGATTCGTGTGGTTCGACCTGATGACAAGAGACCCCGAGAAGGCGCCGCAGTTCTACGGTCCAGTTACCGGCTGGGGCACGATGGCATGGCAGGGACCGATGCCATACACGATGTGGACGAACAACGATGCTCCGCTCGGCGGAATCACCCGGCTTGCGAACGACGGCGCGCCGCACTGGCTCGCCTATATCGCGACGGTGAACGTGGACGAGACGGTCGTTCAGGCGACGAACCTCGGCGCTCAGGTCCTGACGGAGCCCGCGGACATTCCGACAATCGGGCGATTTGCCGTGCTCGCGGATCCCCAGGGCGCGCCGTTCGCAGCGTTCAGCCCGCTCGAGACGGCGCCGGGCCACGAAGGGCAGTCGCAGGTGGGCGAGTTCTCGTGGCATGAGCTGGCGACCCACGATCATCCCGCGTCGTTCCGTTTCTACGAGAGGCTTTTCGGCTGGGAGAAGTCAACGGCCATTGATACTGGCCCGGGCGGCGTGTATCAGGAGTTCGGCCGCAACGGCGTCGTGCTCGGCGGCATGTACAACAAACCGTCCAGCACGCAGAGGGCCGCATGGCTTCACTACGTCCTCGTCGACGACGTGAATCGCGCGGTCGAGGCGGTACAGCAAGGTGGAGGTCAGGTCGTCGTCGGTCCGACGGACGTGCCGGGCGGCAGCCGGGTCGCGCAATGCGCCGATCCCCAGGGCGCGGCGTTCGCAGTGCACGCCCGGCCGAAGACCTGATGAACGGTCGCTACTTCCACTCTCCGCACCAGGGCTCGACGCGCCGCAGCCAGTCCATTCCTGGCTCGCCGATCGGGGCGCCTGGCGGCACGGCCGGGATTTCCATCCGCGCGGCCGGCGCCATCGGTCGATCCAGGAACCGCTTGATGTCAGCGGCGAGCAGGGTGCCGTGCGCCTGGGCGGACGCGCCCGTCGCTGGAGCCGAGCTCACCCTCTGCATGCGCTGCTGCAGTTTCAGCGTCGCGATCGCGCGGACCTGCGGCATGTCGGCGTTCGCCGCGAGCGTCATCAGATGCTCGACCACGACGCGCTGGACGGCCCGTGAAATCTCGGCTTCGTACGGGCTCGCCGTGTCCGCCCCGAACGTGGCGGTGACGAGCTGGTCGATGACCGCGTCCAGGCCCGGCAGCGCGGGATCGAGTGCGTGCTGCTCGACCAGCCGTGCCGCCCTCGCATCATCGAGCAGGAATCCGACGGTCATGTTGGCCGCGACGACGGCCGGCGCGATCGCGTCGAACATCTGTCCGGTGTAGCGTGGAAACAGCTCGCGCGTCGCGCCGTAACCGGACGGCCGCGGTGGAATCTTCGTCAGCAGATCGCGGTGGCAGCGCGAGCTCGGAGGGCTTGAGCGTCGCCAGCACTCCGTCGAGCGCCGCGCGCTGCTCGGCCGCGTCCGCAAACTTGACCGGCGTCCGGCCGTCACCGCGCATCGAGTACACGAAGTAGATCCCGCCGACCGTCGACGCCGCCGCTTCGACTTGATAGCGGTGGTGCAGGTAGAGCGGCACGAGCACTTCCTCGATCGTCGCCATCGGCTCGTTCAGCTTGATCGCCTGCTCGCCGAACCGGTTCAGCGCCATGCGCCGGATGGCCATCATCCGCTTCAGCTCCGCCGCCGCGTCGGTGCCGTTCGACCACTGATCCACGCGCGGATGCGCGTCGATGTCCTGGTTCGACAGATACCAGAGGTCCTTCTTGTGCCCGCCATCCAGGATTCCCGCGAGCGCCGGCGCTTCGTCGGTGCCCGCCGGGAAATCCGAATATCCGAACGTGATGGCGACCTTGTCCCAGGCGCCGATGCCGACGTCGTACACCTTCGAGTAGTCGAGCGAACCGTCGGCCCGCATCGTGACGAGCGGATGCGGATAGTCCATCACCGAGATGCGGCCCGCCTCGCTGTCGTAGTAGTTGTGGCCGAGGCCCAGCGTGTGGCCGACCTCGTGCGCGGCGAGCTGACGGATGCGCGCGAGGCCCCACTCGGTCAGCTCGCGCGGCGACTCGGTGCCTGTCTTGTACGGGCTCAGCAGCCCCTCGGCGATCATGTAGTCCTGTCGGATGCGCAGCGATCCCAGCGTCACGACGGCTTTGATGATCTCGCCGGTCCGCGGATCGGTGACCGTGGCGCCCGTGCTCCACCCGCGCGTCGATCGGTGGACCCAGTTGATGACGTTGTAGCGGATGTCCAGCGGGCTGACGCCTTCCGGCAGCAGCTCGACGCGGAAGCCGTCCTGATAGCCCGCCGCCTCGAAGGCCTGGTTCCACCAGCGGGCGCCATCGAGCAGCGCCGAGCGGATCGGCTCGGGCGCGCCTGGATCCAGGTAATAGATGATCGGCTTGACCGGCTCGCTGACGCGCGCCGACGGATCCTTCTTCTGGATCCGATGACGCCTGATGAAGCGGTTCGTCATCGGCTGGCCCGGCAGCGCCGCGTAGTTCTCGAAGTCGACGGCCCCGAAGCCCGAGCGCGGATCGAATCGGCGCGTCTTGTAGTTGTTGTCGGGCAGCTCGACGATCGAATGGTGCACGCGGATGCTCGCCGCTTCTGCCGTCGCCGCGACGTTGCCGACGCCCTCGAAGAATCCGCCGGCTCCGCCTCCGCCACCACCGCCGCCGCGTCCGCCGCCCGGCGCGCCTGGCGCGGCCGGCTGCCGCGCGAACGTCAGCTCCGCTTCCATCTCGGTATTCTTCGGAAACCCGAGCGTCATCGGCATGTAGACGGAGCTGCGGCTGGCCTCGAACCGGTACGTGCCGGGACGCAGGCGGCCCGCCATCTCGTTCCAGTCGCGGACGAGAAAGTCGGTGAAATCCACGAGCAGCCGATCTCCCGTCGCCGCCGCGATGGGGAAGCCCCACAGCACCGACCGCGCAAACGCGTCACGCACCGTCCTGGCTTCCGCGGCGCTGCTCGTCAGCGCGCGATACTGATAGTTGGGCTGCACCATCAGGACCCTCGGCCCCACGCGCTCGAACTTCACGATGCGCGAACCGGTGAGGATGCCGCGATCCAGCCCGATGTCGTTCGAGCCGAGACCGGTGGACAGCCCCGTGGAATAGAGCACCTCCATGTCGAGCTTCGGGATCTCCAGCCACAAGCGTCCCGCGGCTTCGTCCCAGTAGAGCGGGAAGAACCCGTCGATCTTCTTCAGCCCGTTGACGCGTTCATCAATGGACGTGATCTGCTCCGGACGCCGCGCGCCGCCCGGCGCCGCCCCTTGCGCATACGCCACCGCGGACGTCGTCAGCAACCCAACCGCCGCGATCGCCGCAATGGCGGAGGTGATCCGTATCGTGCGCATCCGCTCCTCCTTAACGTTTGCCCCTAAGAGTGATCCGTGTTTTCCGTGGGATCAGTGGTCAGAACATTCGGCTGCCCAACGGCACATCTTTGTCCGGCACCAGCAGCACGACCGCGCCCTCGGGATCCGGCACGCCGAGCGTCAGGACCTCGGACATGAACGGGCCAATCTGCCGCGGCGGAAAATTGATGACGGCCACGACGAGTCGTCCGACGAGCTCGTCGCGCGTGTAGTGGCGCGTCAGCTGCGCGGAGGACTTGCGCGTCCCGATCTCGGGGCCAAAGTCGATTTGAAGCTTGTAGGCAGGCTTGCGCGCCTGGGGAAAGTCGTCAGCGGAGACGATGCGGCCGACGCGAATGTCGACCTTGTCGAAGTCAGCGAATGTGATGGGAGGTGCGCCGGCCATCGCGGCAGGCTCAGCATACTCGATCTGCCGGCGACGCGACTAAGGGGTCAGATCTTGTATTTCAACATGTCAAGTCAAGCAATGTTGAATTACAAGATCTGACCCTTTTCTACACGGGGTGCGAGCGAGCATAGCGAGCGAGCCACGCGAACGGAGCGCGCCGGCGAAGCGGCGCGCGGAGAGAGTGTAGGGGAGTCCGAGGGGCGAAGCCCCTCGGATCAGATCAGAGTTCGGGGTTAATCATGCGTTTGTCGGCCGCATCTTCGAGGATGTCCCGCAGCCGCTGCAGATCTTCCCGAATCCCTGTCGCCGGATCGTGGCCGATCAGCTTGGCCACCGTGTCGCCTGCCTTGCCGCCGGGCGGGCTGTACTGCATGCGGACCCGCAGGCGCGTGCCGCGGCCCTGGTCCGCTTCCTCGAAGCGGACCGATCCGGCGTTGACGAGGTCAGAGCCTTCGAGCGATCGCCACGCGATCACCTTGTTGGGAATGTCGTTGATGATCTCGGCGTTCCACTCCACGCTCGTGGCGGCCGGTCCTTTGGCGCGCCAGCGCGACAGCGTGTCGGTGACGCGCTCGACCGATTCGAGGTGGTTCATGAAGCGCGGCAGATTCTCGAGCGCTCGCCAGAACCCGTACACGTCACCAATGGGACGCTCGATCGTGATGCTCTCGTCGACGTGGCTGCCGCGGCTGCCGCCGAGCACGCGCTTCGTGTCGCTCGCGCTCGCGGTGCTGAATCCGAGCAGATCGTACGTGTGGCAATGGCCGGTGGCGCCGCGCCGGAAGAGCAGGGCGCCAAATCCCGCGAGAATCCACGCGCTCGTCTTCGGACGCGTCAGCCCGTAGAGCGCGAGTGCGACCCCCGCGCTCATCGATCCCCACCGTTCCGCCTCGCTGATGTTGCGCCGGCTTTGCGGCAGCGGTTCGATTCGATCCGCGGTGTATTGAAGATTCGTGGTCATGCGGTCTCGCTCCTCTGGTGATCGCGTGGTTCAGCGTGCCGGTGTTGCGCCGGATGTGGTCGTCCACGAGGGCGAGTCGCTCGCGGGGAACGATTCTTCCGACGCGTCCTGGACGATGTCCTTGGCGCGCCAGCCCCGGTCGGTGATCCGGCGATCGAGCCAATGCGACGCGACGCGCAGATCACGTCGTCCCATGTAAGCCCGCGCCGCGAGAATGCCACCCAGCACGGTCAGCAGTCCGCCGCCGAACCCTCGTCGTCTCAGCCCGGCCATCGCGAGCGCCGAACCGCCGGCGAGCATCAGCCACCGTTCCTGATCATAAGTCGCCAGGGAGTGCGACAGCCGTGGTTTATCCCAGATGCTCTTGTCGCTTCTCGGCACCATGAGGTTCTTCATTCGTTACTCCTATGTGGTCTCGGGGACTCTAAGTGGGACAGTCAAAGGGGACACTCAAACGTGACTGTCCCAGTTGAGTGTCCCCTAGCACAAGCCATGCCCGCGGACCGTCTACAATAGCGCGCATGCGTCACATGCCGATCGTGGCAGTTTTTGCCCTCTGGGGCGGCGTGGTGGCCGCCTTGCCAACGGCTCAGCCGGCTCGCTTCGATGTTGTGATTCGAAACGGCCGTGTCATGGACGGCTCCGGCAATCCCTGGCTGCGCGCGGACGTCGGCATCCGCGCCGGCGTCGTCGCCGCCGTCGGACGTCTCGCAAATGCGACGGCGACCACGACGATCGACGCCGGCGATCGTCTCGTGACGCCGGGCTTCATCGACGTCCACTCGCATGCGGCCGAATCACTGACCCGCGCCGAGCTCAGACAGGCGCGCCCGATCCTCGCGCAGGGTGTGACGACGCTCGTAGTCAACCCGGATGGCGGAGGTCCGGTCAGATCTCGACGCGCAGCGCGCGCAGATGGAGAAGGGCGGGACGGGTCCCAACGTCGCCCTGCTGATTGGACACGGCAGCGTGCGCACCGCGGTGATGGGTTCGTCCAATCGCCGCGAGCCGACGGCCGAAGAGCTCGAGAAGATGAAGGGCCTCGTGCGCCGCGCGATGCAGCAGGGCGCGTTCGGACTGTCGAGTGGACTGTTCTACACGCCGGGCAGCTTCTCGAAGACGGAAGAGGTCATCGCGCTCGCCGCCGTTGCGGGCGAGTTCGGCGGCGTCTACACGAGCCACATCAGAGATGAAGGCAACTACAACGTCGGCCTCCTCGCGAGCGTGCAGGAGGTCATCCGCATCGCCGAAGAAGGTCACCTGACCGGCATCGTCAGCCACATGAAGGCGCTGGGCCCGGACAGCTGGGGATTGTCGAAGGAGGCGACGCTCAGGATCGAGCAGGCCCGGGCCCGCGGCGTGCCGGTCTTTGCGGATCAGTATCCGTACGAGGCCTCGTCCACGTCGCTGCGCGCGTCGCTGATGCCGGGCGGCGCGGAGCTGCCAAATGCTCCCGCGCCGGTCGAGCAGAACCCGTCGCGTGAGAAGACGCTCGCGATGATCAAGGAGAACATCCGCCGGCGGGGCGGCGCCGCGTCGATTCAGATCGCGTTGTACGGGCCGGACAAGACGCTGCAGGGCAAGACGCTCGAGCAGATCGCTGCGGCGCGCGGTGCGTCGCCCGAAGCCGCAGCGTACGATCTGATGGCTGCCGGCAACGCGTCGATCGTGTCGTTCAACATGTCCGAGGACGACATCCGCCACATCATGACGCGGCCGTACACCATGGCGTGCAGCGACGGCGCGCTGGCGATGCCGGGCGCGGGGCAGCCGCATCCGCGCAACAACGGCGCGTTCGCGCGACGCCTGGCCGTCTACGTCCGCGAGCGCGGCGTCGTCAACCTCGAGTTCGCGATTCGCTCGATGAGCAGCCTCCCCGCGTCCGTGTTCTCGCTGAAGGATCGCGGCGTCATCCGCGAGGGCGCCGCCGCCGATATCGTCATCTTCGATCTGGACAAGATTCGCGACCGGGCGACTTACGCCGACCCCCACCAGGTCGCCGAGGGGATGACCTGGGTGCTCGTCAACGGCGTCCCCGTCATCGCCGACGGCAAGTTCACGGACGCCCTCCCTGGCAAAGTGCTGCGCCGGTAGCAGCCTCCCCACTTGACGAGGGAACAATATACTTGACTCACCCGTCTAATCCTTGTAGAGTAACCATATGGCCGCCAAAACACGCGCCCCACAAACCCTGCTCGAAGCCGTTAAGTACTTCTCTGATAAAGAGGTAGCGTTGCGGTTCGTCGCGGACCTCAAATGGGAAAACGGCGCGGTCTGCCCTCGCTGCGAGTCCAAGGAAGTGACCTTCCTCAAGACCCGTCAACTCTGGAAGTGCAAGGGCTGCAAGAAGCAGTTCTCCGTCAAGGTCGGGACGATTTTCGAGGACTCGCCCATCGGTCTGGATAAGTGGCTTCCGGCGATGTGGCAGATCGTGAACTGCAAGAACGGCATCAGCAGCTACGAACTGGCCCGCGCACTCGGCGTCACGCAAAAGACCGCGTGGTTCATGCTCCACCGTATCCGGCTGGCGATGCAGAACCAGTCGTTCGGCAAGTTCGGCGGCCACGTCGAAGCGGACGAAACCTACATCGGTGGCAAAGCCCGATTCATGCACCGCGACCAACGCGAGCGCGTCATGGGGCGACACAAGACCGGACATTTTGGCAAGACCGCCGTCATGGGGCTGCTGGAACGCCACGGTGCCGATGGTCATAGCATCGTGCGCGCCGAAGTCGTTAGTGGCGTCACGCGCCGGGATTTGCAGCAGCACATCCGGAAGCACGTTCGAACGGACGGGACCACGACGCTCATCACGGACGCGCTGAAGTCCTATGAACCCAAGGTACCCGCTGGCTGGATGCCCAGCGATCTGTACGTCCACAAAGTCATCGACCACGCCGAGAGGTACGTGGACGGGGAAGTCCACACCAACGGCGTTGAAAACTTCTGGAGCCTGCTGAAGCGTTCCATCAAGGGCACGTATGTCAACGTCGAACCGTTCCACCTGTTCCGGTATCTGGACGAGCAGTGCTTCCGCTTTAATCAGCGCAAGGGCACCGATGCGGCTCGCTTCCTGCTGGCACTCGCATCCATCGTCGGCCGTCGTCTGACGTTCAATCAGTTGACTGGTCATGCACAAGCAGCGATCTGACGCACCCGAGGCAAGGGCGCGGTCAGAGGGACAACGCCAATGACGAAAGAAAAAGAACCGCCACCGAAACCGCCGGACTCGCTGGAGAAGCTTGCGGAGTTCACGAAGAAGATTCTCCGGGTTCCCAAAGACCAAATCCGCAACAGAGAAGACTCGACTTCGGAGACCGAAACGCGCCACGCTAAGACATGACCCCGCGGCATCACCGCTTTCGGCGCCGATGCCTCCGACGAGCCTGATTGTCACGTGGCTGGTTAGCGGGCCGCGTGTGCGGCGAAATCGGCTCACCAACAAGCACACCAAGGGACTTCGCCGGTCCAGTGCCTCGGAATTCACACGACGAAATGTTGTTCAGATAGTCCCTAACTTCGAACTTGAATAGCCCAGAACCGTCCATGACGCTTTTCATATGAAGCCCGTCTAACAGGATCGGAAGCTTCCCGCTTCGTTGCGCTCCTCTGGGTATTGAGTCCCCGCCAAGATGGATCGCGTCCTCTGGCCGCCAGGAATAAACGTCCCCTGTTGGCAGCGGGAAGAGTTGGGCGTTTGTGATGAGAGCGATTTTTGCTGGAATTTCGGTATCGTCTACAAAGAACCGAACCGCGTAGCCCAACACCGTGCTGGGCGCTCTGTGGTTCACGATACGAACCGTAAGGAAGACCAACGTCTTGTTTTGCTGTCTATCCTCATTCGCAATAGCCCCGATTGCCGACACCTGAAACTCTGGACGTGAATCATCTACCTTCTCTTCAAGTTCTCGGATCCGCGCAACCACACCAAACTCAAAGTGAACCGCGAATAACGCCACGTAGTAGATGACCCATGCCCACCACGGAACGGCAATTCTTGACTGAACCTCTGGCGGCAAGAAGTCGTGTGCAAATCCGTAGATGGCTGGAATGACGGCGAACACCCACAGGATCATGGGTGGCCGCCTATCGACGGCGTCTTGCAACACTCGCCAATGGAAGGCGAGCCAGGATTCAGATTGCTCAACCATACAGACGAGTCTAGCGCATCTGGTGAGCCAAGTATATTGTCACGCTTGACGACAAGCCCGCCGGTATGTAACACTCCATCCGGATATACGGATGGAAGCGGCAATCTTTGACGACCTGACCGCCCTGGCAGACGCGACCCGCAGCCGGCTGCTCCTGGTCATGGAGCGCCACGAGCTGACGGTGTCCGAGCTCTGCGCCGTGCTGCAGCTGCCGCAGTCCACGGTCAGCCGCCACCTCAAGACGCTGTCCGACACCGGCTGGGTGTCGTCCCGGCGGGATGGGACGAGCCGCTACTACACCCTCGCCTTGGACGACCGGGGACCCTCGACGAGGCGACTCTGGGCGCTGCTCCGCGAACAGGTGAGCCAGACCCCCGGCGCTGACCAGGACAACCGCCGCCTGCGCGGCGTGCTCGCGCGCCGCCAGAACAAGTCACAGGAGTTCTTCGAGTCGGCCGCCGGTCAGTGGGACCGCCTCCGGCAGGACGTCTTCGGCCGCGCGTCGTATCTTCACGCGCTTCCCGCCTTGCTCGACGAGAGCTGGGTCGTCGGCGATCTCGGGTGCGGAACAGGTCAACTGACCGCCGCCCTCGCGCCGTTCGTCACGCGCGTGATCGCGGTCGATCGGTCGAACGACATGTTGCAGGTCGCGCGCACCCGTCTGCGCGACCTGCCCAACGTCGACGTCCGCCGCGGCGAGCTCGAGGCGCTGCCGATTCAGGATGCCGAGCTCGACGCCGCGACGCTGCTGCTCGTGCTCCATCACCTGCCCGAGCCGGCCGAGGCCCTCGCGGAAGCCGCGCGCGTGCTGAAGCCCGGCGGACGTCTTCTGATCTCGGACATGCTGCCGCACGACAGGGAAGAGTATCGCCAGCAGATGGGTCATGTGTGGCTCGGCTTTGGTGAGGAGACGCTGAAGCGTCTGCTGACCAACGCCGGTTTCGAAAAGATTCGGGTCGTGCCGATGCCCGTCGATCCCGTGGCAAAGGGTCCGGCCCAGTTCGTGGCGAGCGCGACAAGACAGTGACAGGAGAAGTGGAGAACGGGAGAAATTCTCAACAGGAGAACGAGAGAAAAGGAGTAAGAACTAACAAGAGAAAGCGAGAACAAGAGCACGTTAGGTTCAGTTCTCTTTTCTCTCATACTCCTGTGGTTTTTCTCCTGTGACCTCGTTTTCTCCCGCTCTCCTGTGATCAAAAGGAGCAACGATGACGACCGCAGTTCGTGACATGCATGCGTTCGAGGCCGCGAAGAAAGCGGGCCGCGAGCCGTACAAAGTGAAGGACCTCTCGCAGGCCGAGTTCGGACGCAAGGAAATCCGTCTGGCCGAGCAGGAGATGCCCGGCCTGATGGCGCTGCGCCAGCGCTACGCGGGCAAGAAGCCGCTCGCGGGCTCGAAGGTCATGGGCAGCCTGCACATGACGATTCAGACCGCCGTGCTGATCGAAACGCTGACCGAGCTCGGCGCGGACGTCCGCTGGGTCTCGTGCAACATCTTCTCGACGCAGGATCACGCCGCCGCCGCGGTCGTCGTGGGCCGCCCCGAAACGGGCGGCACGCCGGCGAACCCGAAGGGCACGCCCGTGTTCGCCTGGAAGGGCGAGACGCTCGAGGAGTACTGGTGGTGCACGAGCGAAGCGCTGATGTGGCCGGACGGCACCGGGCCGACGCAGATCGTCGACGATGGCGGCGACGCGACGCTGCTGGTGCACAAAGGCGTCGAGTTCGAGAAGGCCGGCAAGGTCCCCGCGTTCAAGCCGGAGTCCGACCCCGAGGAGTGGGGCGTCATCCTGGATCTGCTCCGCAAGGAACTGGCGGAGAACCCGAAGCGCTGGACGAAAGTGGCGGCGGACCTCCGCGGCGTCAGCGAAGAGACGACGACCGGCGTGCATCGCCTGTACAGATGATGGAGAACGGCACGCTGCTGTTCCCGGCCATCAACGTCAACGACTCGGTGACGAAGAGCAAGTTCGACAACATCTACGGATGCCGTCATTCGCTCGTCGACGGACTCAACCGCGCGACCGACGTCATGCTCGGCGGCAAGGTCGCCGTCGTCTTCGGCTACGGCGAAGTGGGGAAGGGCTGCGCGCAGGCGCTGCGCGGCCAGGGCGCCCGCGTCATCGTGACCGAGATCGATCCGATCTGCGCGCTGCAGGCCGCGATGGAAGGCTACGAGGTCAACACGCTCGATAACGTCGTGACGACCGCTGACATCTTCATCACGGCGACCGGCAACCTGAACATCATCACCGCCGACCACATGGCGAAGATGAAGGACAAGGCGATCGTCGGCAACATCGGCCACTTCGACAACGAGATCGACATGGCCGGGCTGAAGAAGGTCAAAGGGATCGAGCGCATCAACATCAAGCCGCAGTACGACGAGTACCGCTTCCCGGACGGTCACAGCGTGATGGTGCTGGCCGAAGGGCGCCTGCTGAACCTCGGCTGCGCGACCGGTCACCCGAGCTTCGTCATGTCCGCGTCGTTCACCAACCAGGTGATCGCGCAGCTCGAGCTGCACCAGCACAACGACAAGTACGAGAAGAAGGTGTACATCCTGCCGAAGCACCTCGACGAGGAGGTCGCGCGGCTGCACCTCGGCCATCTCGGCGTGAAGCTGACGAAGCTGCGCCCGGAGCAGGCGCGACTACCTCGGGGTGCCGGTCGAAGGCCCCTACAAGCCCGAGCACTACCGGTACTAACGCTCGTTGAGATAAAGACAGCGGAAGAATGAAAAAGCGCGGCTTCAGGGCCGCGCTTTTTTCTTGGATGTCGTCCCGCTCAGCGGTGCGTTGAGGAAGCGGACGAGCGGCATCAGCGCCTTGAACGTGTCCAGCAGCGTTGGATAGAAATCGTCGTCTGCCGCAAACTCCGGCGGGAATTCGCGGCCGCCGATGAACTGGCGGTGCTTGAGATACTCGGCTGCCGGGTGGTCGGCCGCGAACCCGCGCGGGATACGCTGAAGACGATCGCCGTCGAGCGTCTCGAGGTTGCGGACGAAAGACGGACTCTTCAGAATTCGCTGCAGCTCGGGCCACGTGTCCACCACGTGCTCGCGGACGCGAAGGAGGTGCGCGGTCTCCGGCGCATACATCCCGCCACCGATCCAGACCCAGCCGGGCGAAACCTCGAAATACAGTCCGGCGCCCTGATGCCTCGCGAAACCCTGGCACGTGAACACGGCGGCGACGTTCGTCTTCAGCGGTGACTTGTCCTCGCTGAAGCGGGTATCGCGGTAGATCCGGAACATCGACGCTTTCGGCGACGCGACGATCTCCGGCGCGACCCTCGTGAAATCCCGCGCGAGCCGTTCGATGACGGCAATCATCGGCGCGCGTACGTGCTGCTCGTATTGATCGAGTCGCGCCTTGAACCACTCTCGATCGTTGTTGCGCTTGAGCGCGCGGAGAAATGTCAGCGTCCCGGCAGTGAAACGCGGCCCCATCCGCCAAGTCTAAGCTATTCGCTTCTGAGCGCGATCATCGGGTCCACCTTCGTCGCGCGCCTCGCCGGCACGTACGTCGCCGCGAGCGTCACGATGGCGAAGAGCAGACACGTCCCGCCGAACGTGAGCGGATCGAGTCCGGGTACGCCGAAAAGCAGACTCTCGAGCAGCGTGGATCCTGCGCCGGCGACGATCACGCCGATCGCCACGCCGATCCCCGCGAGCACGAGCCCCTGACGGAAAACGAGCCGCAGCACCCGGCTGGTGTCCGCGCCGAGCGCCATTCGGATCCCGATTTCCTTCGTGCGGCGGCTCACTGCGTACGCCGTCACGCCGTAGATGCCGATGGCCGTGAGGATCAGGCAGACGAACCCGAGCGTGCCCGCGACCGACGCCGCGATGCGCTGCGGGATGACGCCGATCGCCGTGACGCTCGCGAGCGTCAGCGCTTCGGACACGGGCATGTTCGGATTCATGTCGCGAATGAGCGCTCGCAACTGCGGAATCGCGCTCGCAGCGCCAGCGGTCTTCACGAGCAGCGAGACCCGCGATAGATACTGCTGGCTCAGCGGCACGTAGACATACGGCTCGACGGCGCCATTCAGCGAGATCACTCGGGCGTCAGCCGCGATGCCGACGATCGTCACCTCCCGCTTCTCGCCCCGACCTTCCATGAGCAGCCGTTGCCCCACCGGATCGCGATCCGGAAATGCGCGCCGTGCGAAGGACTCGTTGACGATCATCACGCGCGGCGCGGCGGACGAGTCGCTATCTGTAAAGTCACGTCCCCTCACCAGGCGGATGTTCAGCGTGCGGAAGAAACTTGGCTCGACGACGTTCCAGTCAGCGTCGATTCGGCCGCGCTCGGCCGACTCTTGCGCGCCGGGCAGCCACAGGTCACCGAGTCCCATGCGGCCGCCGTCGAGTGGCAGATCGACAGCCGCCGTTGCCGATTCGATGCCCGGCATCGCCGAGATCCGCGCAAGCATCTGCTTGACGAACTGCCGCCCGGATTCGTCCTTGAATCCCGCCACGGACAGGTCGAGCGAGACGACGTCGACGCGAGTCTGATCGAAGCCTGGCGGAATGTTCGCAGCCCGCTGCAGCGCGCGCAGGAAAAGTCCTGCCGCCACAACCAGCAGCAGCGACATCGTCACCTGTCCCACCACCAGCACGTTGCGCAGCCGCAGCTTCGACGGCCCCGTGTCGCTGCTGTCGACTTTCAGCGCGGGGATGAGATCGGATCCTGACGCCTGCAGCGCTGGAACAAGGCCCGACACGATCGCCGCGACGAGCGACAAGGCAATCGTGAACAGCAGGACGCGCCAGTCGGTCGTGACGTCAAGAAAGACGGGCGCGGGCAGATCCGGCAGCACCGCCATCAGCAATCCGGTCAGCCAGCGGCTCAGCATCAGGCCCATCACCCCGCCGGCCGCAAACACGATGACGGCTTCCGTCATCAGCTGGCGAATCAGCCGGCTGCGCCCGGCGCCGATCGCCAGCCGCACCGCGATTTCGCGCCGGCGCGCCACCGCGCGCGCGAGCATCATGCCTGACACGTTCACACACGCGATGAGCAGGACGAGTCCCACGATCGCCATCAGCAGCCCCAGGAACGCGGCAACGACGCCGATCTGACCGGGGACGACTGCCGCGCGGAGGACGCTCAGGCCGCGGCCCCGGAAATTGTCCGGGTATTCGCGCTCCAAGGCCGAGGCGATCGTATTCAGTTCGCCCTGCGCCTGCGCGATCGTGACGTCGTCTTTCAGCCGTCCGCCCATCACGAGCCAGACCGAGCCGCGCTCGGTCAGGATTCTCTGAGTTTCCCTGGGAACCGCCTGGACGATCATCGACAGCGTGACCCACAGATCCGACCTCATGAGCGTCGTTCCCTGAAACCCGCGCGGAGTGACGCCGATTACGGTGAACGACGTGCCGCTGAGGACGATCGATTGCCCGACGATGTTCGGGTCGCTCGAGAAGCGGCGTTCCCACAGCTCGTGGCTGATGACCGTCACCGGATGCCCGCCCACGGTCACGTCGTCTCGATCCTCGAGGAGCCGGCCGTACACCGGCCGCGTTCCGAGCGACGGGAAGAAGCTGCCGCTCACCACGCTGCCGTAAACGCGTTCGGCTTCACCGCGTCCGCCCAGGCTCATCGCGGTCGGCTCGAGGAAGCACGCGTACACTCCCTTCATCGTCGTCGCGCGCTCGCGTACCTGGCGGTAATAGAAGTAGGAGACCGTGTCGAAGCCCTGCCCGCGATCCGTCCGCCCGATGTCCACCAACCGATCCGGCTCCGCGAGACCTGGCAGAGGCCGAAGCAGCAGCGCGTTCGCGACCGAGAAGATGGTCGTGTTGGCCCCGATCCCGATGGCGAGGGACAGGGCAGCGGTGGCGGTGAACAGCGGACTCTTGCGGAGCAGGCGGAGGGCGAAGCGGACGTCCTGAATGACGGCATCGAGCATGAAAGCCCTCCGAGCGTGGAGTACGAATGTGTTCGTAATTTACGGAGGACGACGCGGATCGGTTCCTGGTCGCAGCGTGGACAACGGTCGCCCGCCTCTCTGGCGTAAGCTGGAGCGGGCGGCGCACGGATCACCCGAGTTGCCGCCGACTCCGTCAGCACAAGCGCGGAGAGCCCGTTTTTCCACGCCGCGAAGCGGGAGGCCCGAGACGAGTGTCCCGCTCCGGCTGAAGCCAGAACCATCCTGAAGGGCTACTCCCAGCGAAACACTTTCGCCGACACCCCCGCGCAGATCAGGAACGTCAGCGTCAGCATCACGACGTCGCCAGTGTGGGCGAACCACGTATCCCCGTTCCAGATGCCGCGCAGCAGCGACACGATGTAGGTGAACGGCAAGCCGTACGCGACCGGCTGCAGCGCTGGCGGCAACCGGTCGATCGGAACGAACAGCCCGCAGAGCCCGAACATCGGATAGAGAATCAGCGTCCCGATCGGCTGTGCGAATCGTGCCGTGGGAACAATGCTGGCGACCACGAACCCGAGCGACAGGATGCACAGGGTACTGAAGAGCAACGCCAGCGTGAACGAGCCGAGCGGAACGTCCGGCCCGATCGGAAAGTAGCGCCGGCCGGCGAGGACCATCACCGCGAGCGTGAGCGCCGTGAAGAGCAGTTTGACGATCACGTGCGCAGTGAGGATGGTGTGCGGCCTCAGCGGAGTCGCGCGCAGTCGCTTCAGGATGCCGGATTCACGGTAGATCGCCATGATGGCAATGAGGGACAACACCGTGCTCGCAGCGATCATGAGGGACGCAAAAATCGGCAGGTCGCCCACGGCGAAGCGCACCTCGGCAGCGGCTTTGGGCGACACGACACGCGGTCCGAACATCCTGCTCATCACGACAAACAGCAGGACGGGGATTCCGACCGTTCCAATGACGCCCATCGGTTCGCGTACGAAGATCTTGATCTCGAGCCAGATGAGTCCCGGAAGTCCGCGCAGCATACAAATAATCCGTGTTGTCCGTGTTGTCTGTGGTTTCAGTCCCGAATAGCGTGACCAGTAATCTTGAGAAACACGTCCTCGAGTGACGGGACCTCCGTGCGGAAGTCGATCACTCGCATGCGATGTTCCGCCAGGCACTGGATGACCCGCGTCACCAGATCGTCGCCCCGCCCGCGAATGCTGAATTGCGCACCCTCACGGCTGACCGACTCGACGCCCGCAATCGCCGCGAAGCGCTCGCGTGCGTCCGGATCCTCGGTGGAGACGATCACGGTTCGCTCGGGGCAGTGCCGGCGCACGAGCTCCGCAGGAGTCCCGATGTCGATGATGCGGCCATGATCGATGATCGCCACGCGGTCGCACAGCCGCTCCGCCTCTTCCATCAGGTGCGTCGTCAGGAACACGGTCTTGCCGCGATCGCGTATGCCGCGCACGAGATCCCAGATCGCGCGCCGCGCCTGCGGGTCGAGCCCCGTCGTCAACTCGTCGAGGAACACCAGCTCGGGATCGTTGATGAGCGCGAGCGCGATGAACAGCCGCTGCTTCTGACCGCCGGACAGCGTCATGAACCACGCGTTGCGTTTCTCGCTGAGGCCCAGCTGATCGAGCAGACGATCGCCGTCGACCGCCTTTCGGTACAGTGATGCCCAGAATCCGACCGCTTCCTTGACCTTGATCCGCTTCTGGAGCTGCGCCTCTTGAAGCTGGACGCCGATCCGATCCTGCAGCGTCTGCCGATCGCGCCGGGGATCCAGCCCGAGAACCGAGATGGATCCACGATCCGGCGTACGAAGACCCTCGACGCACTCCATCGTCGTGGTTTTGCCGGCGCCGTTCGGCCCGATCAGGCCGAACGTCTCACCTGGGTGAACGTCGAAGGAAACTTCCTCGACCGCGACCGTCCGGCCGTAGGTTTTGCGGATGGCGGCAACCTGAATGACTGGCGGGGTCGGCATGCGCGTGAGCCAGCAATTGTGTCACGACCGCGGACAACACCGACCGCGCCGCGGTGCCCGGATCCATTCCGTGTTATCCGTGTTGTCCGTGGTAGGTGTTGTCAGTGGTTCCAAAAGCGCTTCGCCCAGACCACCGATGCGACCGCGGCGTGCCCCCAGTCGTCGGACGCGTAGCCGTGCGATCCCTGGTAGCCGCCGCGCAGCGTGAGATCCGTGGTGACGCGGTAGCCGACCGTGGCGTCGGCGGTGGCGGACGCCCGCCGAACGCGGACGCCTTTGACAAAGACCGGCGTGGTGACCCGCGTCGTCCGGCCCGCGGCAAACCAGCGCGCGGACAGCGTGCGGACGGCCTGGAGCGTGCACCCGCGTGAGATCGCCGGCTCTCCGGCAGTCTCGAACGAATCGCGAATCCACTCACCGCTCACACGGGTGTAGCCGACCGAGTAGTCGCCCTCGACGTTGAATACTGTCGCAGCCAGGTGATCGGTCTGTGCGACCGGCGCGGTAGGAGTCGGTCGCGAGCGATACGCGCCGCGTGCGAATCCGGCGCCGAGGCGAAGTCCCGCGAACGGCGTGACGCCCGCGCCGGCCACGACCTGCGGATCGGCGGGCGGCTTGGTCGACCACATCATCTTTCGACTGCGTGTCGGGGTCCCATCGGTCATGCCCGCCCGCGCGTCCCAGCGGGTCCCGGACGCGCTCAGCATCGCGCCCAGCGGATAGCCTCCGGACAGCAGCTGCACGCGGCTGAACGTGCCGTCGAACGACGGCAGCGGGGTGAAGTAGTACGACGGCGGGCCGATGAGCGGATTGCGATCTGGACGCATCTCGAGCGCTGCGATCCCGAGCGGCGACGCGATGATGCCTGCGTCCACGCGGAGAGGCAGTCTGGTATCGGGCTGATACCGGATCTGCAGCTGGTACATTTCAGTCGAGTAATCCCCACCAGGCAGTCGGCGCATGTAGGGGCGTACCGACGAAATCGATGCGATCGCCGACCCGGACCGTGGCGGTGCCGTCGAGCACGATGAACGGGTCGTCCGGGGTCAGCGATGACGTGCTGACGGAGCCAACGACCTCGACGGACATCCGGTTGGAGAGAAAACCCTGCGCGTCCACGCGGCAGGGCAGGGCGCTAAGCACGAGCAGCCCGAGTCCGGCGACGGCACTCGGGCGGGCGGTCATGCTCGTGTGCCGACGATCGTCAGCCGCGGCGCACCTGCTGTCACGGTGTTCCGCATGTCGCCGGGAGACCCAAGCTCGATCTGCGGCAGCGCGCCGGCAAGCGCCTGCACGACCTCGACGTCGAACTGCGAGCCCGCGCATCGCCACAGCTCCCGTAGCGCTTCGCCGCCGCTGCGCGCGGGACGATAGGCGCGCGCGCTCGTCATCGCGTCGAACGCGTCCGCGACGTGGACGATCCGCGCCAGAACGGGAATCTCCTCGCCGTGGAGGTGATAGGGATACCCCTGACCGTCAGGCCGCTCGTGATGCAGCTCGACGATGGAAATGTGCGGTGCGAGGAACGAGACGCTGCGCAGGATCCGTGCGCCGACGACCGGATGCTGCTGAATCAGCTCGAACTCGTCTGCCGTCAGCGGTCCGGGCTTGCGGAGGACCTCGTCGCTGATGCCGATCTTCCCGATGTCGTGCAGCAGCGCGCCGAGCCGGAGGATGTCGATCGCTTCGTCCTTTAGCTTCATCTGACGGCCGACGGCAATCGAGATGGCGCTGACGCGTTCGGAGTGACCGGCCGTGTAGGGATCCCGCGCGTCGAGCGCCAGCGCCAGCGCGCGAATCGCACCGACGTACGCGCTCTGCGTTTCGGCTTCAGCGGCCGTCAGCGAGCGCATCATCGTGTTGAACGTCGCCGTCAGCGTATCGACCTCGAGGCTGAAGCCGGTGGGCGACACGGGGTTGTCGAAGTCCCTGGACTTCGTCATCTCGGAGAGCGATTTCGACAGCGTGTCGATCGGCGCCGAGATCGCGCGCGCGAGCCACACGCTCGCAAACCCGGCGAGCCCGAACGCGCCGACCGCAATCGCCAGGATCGCGCGCAGCGCGTCGGCCATCGGTCCACGCGTCGACGCGACGATGGAATCGACGGCGTAGACCGCGGCCTCGCCGTCCTGGAAGAGGAGCTTGACCGCGTACGCCGACTGCCCGAGCCGGACGACAGTGTTCGCGGGCAGGGCGCGGATTACCGTCGGCGTCAGCGCCTGGACGGGTTCGGCTGCCAGCGTGCTCGCAATCACGCGATCGCCGGACACGATGAGCGTGCCGGCGCCAGACAGCGTCGACAGCTCCTGCGCGTACCGGTCGTCGAGCGCTTTTGCGAGCTGCAGCGTGCCGATGACGGTGTCCTGCAGCGCCAGCGGCGCCGAGGCGAATTGAAACACGCCCGTCGGCATCGACACGTAGGCGGCGCCGTTGCCGTCGTGCCGCGCCTGCACGATCGTGTTCATCGGCCAGTCGCCACCCCTCCGGCCGGCGACGGTCAGCACCGCGCCCGACGAATCGGTCACGGCGAGAACGTCCGACGGGATGCGTGCGGCGAGCTTCTCCAGTTCGCGGTCGACCGTCAGCAGCAGCTCGCGCCTGGCTGCCTGGTTCGCGTTCGCGATCTCTGCCTGATAGGTATCCAGCGCGGCCTTGAGCGTCGGGTTCTCCGCCAGCGTCGCGACCTGCGCGCTCAATTCGCGCGCGCGCCGCTGTTCCAGCGCCGACAGCATCCGTTGTCCCGCTTCCAGCTTGTCGGCCACGTGGTTCCGCACGCGTTCGCGAATATTGAGCGTGACGCCGATGAAGACCGCCGACAGGACGAACACCACCATCGTCAGGGTCGCGATGGCCGTGCGGACGACGAAGCGGGGCGGTGAGCTGCGGAGTCTCATCGATCCTCCACTGGCAGCGCGAACTCGACGCGCGCAGTAGCGCCCGGTTCGACGACGACGGACTTTGCGCTCTCGCCGATCCGCTCGTGCCACGCGCTGATGCGATAGGTGCCGGCGGGCAGCTCGGGCAGCGCAAACGTGCCGTCGAGGTCAGGGACGCCGAAGTGCGTGTGATCGAAGACCATGATGCTCGCGCTCATGTGCGAGTGCAGATGGCAGTAGACCTTAATCAGCCCGGGATGGGTGAACGTCCGCGCGCGGCTCTCGCCGCGCGGAAAGCGTCCGAGGTCGAAGCCCGCTCCGGCGGAGAGCGAGAAGACGTTGTGGAAGTACGGATCCGCGTTCGGGAATTCCACCGTCGATCCGCGAGTGATGGCGACCGTCCGCGGCACGAACGACTCGTCCTGCTGCATGACGCGCGTGCGCGTCACCGCGAGCGACGCGACGCGCGGCGCATCCTTCACGAAGACGATGACGTTGGTGATTTCCGAAGAGGCTGCCGCGGGTCGGGAGACGCGGCGGGTGGGATACGCGCCCGAGGTAATCGGCGCGCCGTGCGGCGCCACGAGCCGCACCACGCCCTCGATTCGTCCCATCGCCGGCGCCGCGCTGGTGCCCGTCAGGAGAGTGCACACCGCGGCGCACACCACGAATATCCGGACGCAATTCCGGTACAACACACGGTCCAACGGATCTGTAATCCGCGCCCCGTTCATTGTCCTCACGCCTCGTCCTGGAAGACGAGGATGACGTGCTTTGTTTGTAACGACTTATCTCGCCACTGCCCACCGGCACGGCAGTGCGTCGCGCGCCCGAATCTGCGAGGTGGGGGCATTAAAGGTGCCAGCCACGTTTGGGGTAATCTCAATAACCATGCGCGCGGTGTTGCAGTTCTTGATCATCGGGGGGAGCGTCTGGGTGGCAGGTTTTGCGACGGTCGGGTCGCAAGCGCCCGGGCCGCCGGCCGAAAAGCGCCTGAAGAACATCCGGCAGCTAACGTTTGGCGGCGAGAACGCAGAAGCGTACTTCTCGACGGACGGCACCCGCCTGATCTATCAGGCCACGCGCGCCGACTATCCGTGCGACCAGATCTACACGATGAAGATCGACGGCAGCGATCAACGCCGCGTCAGCACCGGCACGGGGCGGACGACGTGCGGCTATTACTACCCGGGCGGACGCCAGATCCTCTTCGCGTCGACGCACGAGGCGGACAAGGCCTGCCCGCCGCGACCGAGCTACGCGCGCGGCTACGTCTGGCCGATCTACCAGGGCTACGACATCTACCGCGCCGAGCCTGACGGCTCGAAGCTGACGCCGCTGACGCGCACGCCGGGCTACGACGCCGAGGCCACGATCGCGCCTGACGGCCTGATCGTCTTCACGAGCGTTCGCGACGGCGACATGGAGATCTATTCGATGAAGGCGGATGGATCGGACGTGCGCCGGCTGACGAATCGTCCCGGGCCTGACGGCGGACCGTTTTTCTCGTGGGACGGCAAACGCGTCGCGTTCCGCGGACGCCTGTCGGCAGGCAAGGAGCTGGACGAATACCGCTCGCTGCTCAAGGAAGCACTGTGGCGCCCGACGGAGCTGGAGCTCTTCGTGATGGATCGCGACGGCTCGAATCAGACACAGGTGACGAGGCTCGGCGGCGCCAACTTCGCGCCGTCCTGGCATCCGGACGGCACGCGTCTGATCTTCGCCTCCAACATCCACGATCCCAAGCAGCGCAACTTCGACCTGTATCTGGTCAATCTCGATGGCACGGGCCTGGAGCGCGTGACCTACAACGACACGTTCGACGGCTTCCCGATGTTCTCACCCGACGGCAAGCATCTCGTGTTCGCGTCGAATCGGCAGGCGAAGGCGGAGGGGGAGACGAATGTGTTTATAGCGGACTGGATCGAGTAGGGCGCTCGACGAAGCTCGGGGGCTCGGGAGCTCGGGAGCTCGGCCCTCGACGAAGCTCGGAAGCTCGGAAGCTCGGAGGTTCGGGAGCTCGGGAGTCCGGCCGAACCCCCGACGAACCCCGAACCCCCGAACCCGAACTACCGAACTACCGAACTACGAACGACCGAACTACGAACGACCGATCAGAACGAGAACCTGAACCCAATCTGCCCGATTCGCTGCTCGGGCTGCTGGAAATCTCCGGCATACCCGGTCGGCTGCATGAAGCTCGCCTGCTGCGCGCCCGTCGTCGCGTTCACACGCTGCGACGTGAGCGGCAGGAACGGATTCTTCGCGTTGAACAGATTGAACACCTCGCCGATCGCCTCGATCCGCGCGCTGCCGTAGAGCCGGAACGACTTGCTGATCCGGAGGTTCAACTGTGAGAACGGCGCGCGCCGGCTGCAGTTGACGTTCTCGCAGGCGCCGTCCTCCTCGAAGTTCGCGGTCCCGTCATCGTTCAGCCCCGTGTACCGATACCCCTGCGACGTGATGTCGTTCACGTTACTGTCGTTGTTGAGATCCACGCCTTCGAACGTGAGGAGCGGCAGCGCCGAGCGATACAGGAAGATCGGCGCGACCTGGATGCCCCACGGCGCCTGGATGACGGCGCTGATGGAAACGCGATGACGCGCGTCGGTCCGCGTCGACGGTCCGTTGTTCACCTCGGCGGTGGGATTCGTCGCGTCCTGGATGTTGTTCGCATCCAGCTCGTCGTTCGCCGTGCCGATGATGCTGCGCGCGTTGGCCAGCGTGTACGACGCGCTCAGATCGAACCCCTTGTACATCCGCCGGCGCACGCCGAGGATCAGCGCGTCATACGTGCTCTCGCCCTTGCTGACCGCCGTCCGGAACGACAGCGTGTTGGGGTTGAGCGGGAGATCCGCGAGCCGGCGCGGGCCGCCGTTGATCCGCGTGTTGGGCCGGAAGCGGATGTTGATGTCCCGGCCGTCGACGCGCACGTAGTCCGCCGTGAACGCCGTCGACGCGTCGATCTGGTGCGACCAGCCGAAGTTCGTCTGCCGCGTGTAGGGCTGCTCGAGCAGCGGCGACGCCACCTGGCCGATCAGCGGCTGACGCGCGGTGTTGACCTCGTTCTGGCTCGCGATCGACGAGATGGGATCGGTCGACGTGAACAGCGTGCCGTCCGCCTTGCGGATGCCGGCCGGGTTGTTCACGAAGAAGACCTGCCCGTGGCCGCCCGCCGCGTCGAGGGCGGGGAAGAGCACGTTGGAGTTGGTGTAGCCGAAGTCCGTGTAGACGCCCCAGCCGCCGCGGAGAATGTCCCGGCCGTTGCCCCGGAGGTCGTACGCGGCCCCGACGCGCGGCTGGAAGTTGTCCTTGTCCGTCGTCGGCTCCTGGCCGAAGCTCTCGAGGAACGGGAACGCATCGAACTGTCCCGCCGCTCCAGCGGCCTGCATCGTGATGAAGTTCGGGTTCGTCGCCTGGTTGATGGGGATGTTGTCCACGTAGTCATACCGCAGGCCGAGGTTCAGCGTCAGCCTGTCGGTGACTCTCCAGTCGTCCTGGATGTAGAACGCCCACAGATCGACCGGGATGTTCACGTTCGCCGCGCCGCCCTGGAACATCACCTGGCGCACCGGCGCGTTGACCGCGTCGCCGTTGAGGATCAACTGCGGCGCCGCGCCGCCGTTGAACGTGATGAAGAGGTGCGGCTCGTGGATCCAGTTCGCGCCCGCGCGGAAGTCGTGGCCGATGCCGCCCATGCCCGTCTTGCTCCACGAGAAGTCGTCGCGGAACTGCCACTTCTTCTGCTCGGTCGTCTGCGGCGTGTTCGGGTTCGCGCCCGTGCGGACGCCGTTCGGGAACTCCAGCCACGGCTGATCGCTGCTGAGCGGAATGTGGTTCCGGAAATCCGCGTACTGGAAGATGAACTCGTTGAGGCGCGATCCGCCGAGCACCCAGTTGTGGTTGATGTTGAACGAGTTGAAGCTGTTCTCGCTCGTGCTCCAGGAGTTCCGCGCGATTGCGCAGCCCGGCGCCGAACGGCTGGCTGTTGCTGTTCCGGCCGTAGCGGACCGAGACGTACTGTGACGGCGTGACGTTCGCAGTCATTTTGCCCGTCAGCAGGTTCTCGCGCACCGGGATCGCGAAGACGCCGTCCTCGCTCGGGTACAGCCCGAGCGTGTTGACCGCCTGCAGGGTATCCTGCTGCGTGCGCTCGACCGCGAAGAAGTAGTGCGCACGATTCTGCACGATCGGCCCGCCGAACGATCCGCCGTACTGATATCGCTTGTAGTCCTGCTTCGAGATGTTCGACAGCTGCTCGCTGAACGTCTTCGCGTTGAGCGACTCGTCGCGGAACAGCGTGAAGAAGCTCCCGTGCATGTCGTTCGTGCCGCTCTTGGTCACGATGTTCATGACGCCGCCGTTGCTGCGTCCGTACTCCGCCTTGAACCGCTGCGTGACGAAGTTGAACTCCTGGATCGCCTCGAGCGGGAAGAGCTGCAGCAGCCCGCCGACCGTGTCGTCGTTGTTGTCGCCGCCGTCGATCTGATAGTTCACGTTGCGGCCGTTGCCGCCGTTCACCTGCGGCGAATACTGCGTCGACTTGGTCGGGTCCGCGTGGTTGCCGAGGCCGACGCCGGGGATCGTGGCCGCGAGGTTCGCGAACTGCCGGCCGTTGAGCGGCAGGTGCTCGATGCGGTTCACGTCGACGACGCCGCCGACGGAGGAGGAGCCGGTTTCGATCAGCGGCGACTCGCCGGTGACCGTGACCGATTCCTGAAGGCCCGCGACTCTCAGGGTCATCGGGACCTCGAGCGTCTGCGAGACGTTCAGGATGATCCCCTTGTTCTCGACCTTGCTGAAGCCCTGCAGCTCCGCGGTCAGGTCATACGTGCCGACCGGGAGCGCCGTCAGGCGGTAGACGCCTTCGGCGTCGGTCACGTCCGTGCGCGTGAACCCGGTCAGTGGATTGTGTCCGGTCACCGTCACTCCCGGCACCGCTGCTCCCTGAGCGTCGACGATCCGGCCACTGATGTTGCCGGTCGTCTGCTGTGCCGCCGCGGGCGCACCGATCGCGAGGGCGACCAACGTGGCCAGCGTTGCTGCCAACTGTCTCATTGCCTCAACCTCCTGCGAATGTGAGGGGTGAATTGCGTGGGCCCGATGACGAGAGCAACGTGAGGACCAGACGAGGGAAATTGGATCGACCTGGAGCGTCACGCTGCTGTGCGCTTGATCATCCGCAGCACGTCGCCGGTACCAGTGGCTTGACGAGCGGCGAAGGACGATCCATTTCGTTGTTGGACCGATCTACGAATAAGTGAAGATCGTGTCCGGCGCTCGGCCCTCGACGACGCTCGGGCCGACCCTGAGCCTGTCGAAGGGTCGGCGCTCGGGGCTCGGCAAGGCACGGGCAGGAGAGGCATTCGCGAATCACGACTGGAGGCGGGCACCCACGCGGGGCCCGTCCCGTGGCAGCCCACGGGTGCTCGCGCGCCGCCATGTGGCCTAACGGGTCCGCGCGCTGCGCGCCCGCGGGCGCCCGCCCCGGTCCACCCGCGAGCCCGCTGCCCAGTCGTGATTCGGAGCGTGGGTTCGCGTCTGGGCAGTTCATGAACACGCCGCGTCGATGAGGTCGAGGCCGCTGCGGGTGACCGCGGACGGGGCCCCGCCTTCGCTCTTCGAGCTTCGGCGAGGTCTCGCCGTAGCCAGGCGGAGGCGGACGCCCCGCCCGCCGCGCAGGCGCCACACGCGTGACAAGCGCATTTCGGCGCCGAGGACGGGTGGGGCTGTCCACGGGCAGGACCCGCAGCGCACGCGGACGAATTACCGTACCGCGCTGAGCAGTCGCTCGACTTCAGCGCGCTGCGGCGCGTCAGCAGGAAGGCGCCGGAGAAGTTCCTGCGCTTGAGTGGCGGCATCGGCGCGACGGCCGAGGCGGCCGAAGGCGACGGCGAGATTGAAGCGCGCTTGGTGCAGATCGGGATCCAGCGTCAGCGCGCGCTCGAGCGCGGGGACCGCGTCAGCGGGCTTCCCGCCGTCGGACAGCACGATGCCGAGATTGGCGAGAACGACCGGATTGTCTGGCTCGATGCGTTCGGCCTCGCGCAGCGTGGCGGCCGCCGCATCGAATCGGCGCGCGGCGGTGTCGCACGCGGCAAGGCCGAGATGCGCGTCCGCAGTCGGCATCCGCGCTGCGATGGCCGCGGCGAAATGACGTCTGGCTTCCGCGCAGCGGTTCGACTCGAGCAGCACGTAGCCCAGTCGGAGATGCGCCTGCGGATTGTCGGCGTCAGCCGTCAGGATCTCGCGCAGCGCACGCTCGAGCGCCGCGCCCTGCAGCTCGCCGGAGGTCACCTGCGCGATCTGCCGGGCGAGCGCAACACGATCCTTCGGATCCGGCCGGCCCGCTGACGTCCGCCGGCCGCCAGACGCGTATCCCAGCGCCTGCAGCCGCGCCGCCGCATCCGGCTCGAGTTTCCCCGGGTTCGGCAGTTCCGCCGACGAGATCCGCTCCACGCGCTCGCTCATCGTCTTCACACGTGTCGCATCGCTCGACGCGAGGTCCCGTGTCTCATCGGGATCCTTCGTCAGATCGTAGAGCTCCGCGCGCGGGGCGGCGATGTACTTCCAGTTCTGCGAGCGCCAGGCGCGCAGCGGACTCCATCCGAAATCCAGCAGCGGCGCAAAGGACTCCGCGTAGAGATCGCGTTCCGGCGGCGCACCACTGTCAGCCAGCACGTTCACGCCATCTGCATCGAATCCCTGAACGCCGAGGCGTGCGAGCACGGTCGGCGCGACGTCGATCAGGCTGACCGGCGTCGCGACCGTCGCGTTCGACGCAACTCCGGGTCCGGCCATGACGAGCGGCACGCGCAGCGTCGTGTCGTAGACGAAGATGCTGTGGCCGATCTCGCCGTGCTCGCCGAACGCTTCTCCGTGATCCGCGGCAATCACGATCATCGTGTTCGGCTGAATCCACACCGAGCGCCTCGATCACGCGTCCGGCCTGACGATCCGCTTCGGTCACTTCCTCGTCGTAGCGTTGCGTCGCCGGCGTTTGCGCGGACGGATTCCCGTACGGCGCATGCGGCTCGAAGAAGTGGACCCAGAGGAAGAATCGTCTGTTGCGATTCTTGTTCAGCCAGTCGATCGCTTCGTTCGCGACCTGTTCACCGGGACGCTCGCTGGCCAGGCGTCCGCCCGCGCCGCGCGGCATGCGATCGCTGTAGGTCTGAAATCCCTTGTTGACGCCGAATCGTTTGTCGAGAGGGAAGGCGGCGACGAACGCGGCCGTCGCGAATCCCGCGCGCGCGAGCGTGTCTGCCAGCGTCGGCGTCGCCGGATCCATGCGCATGCCGTTGTGGCGCGCGCCGTGGCCGGGCGGGTAGCGGCCCGACATCAGGCTGGCATGCGAGGTCAGCGTAATCGGGGCCACTGCATAGGCCCGGTCGAAGCGGACGCCGCGCCGCGCCAGGCCGTCGATCGTGGGCGTCCGGGCTGGTCCATAGCCGTACACCCCGACGCGATCCGATCGGAGGGTATCGATCGTAATGACTAGTAGGTTGCGTGCTGGAGCGGACGGCCGAGGGTCATCGCTGGCGCGGCCGCAACCGAAGGCCAGCACGCACGCGCCAGCCATCACGGCGACGGAGCGGATCACCGGGGGAGTATACGGTCGTGGCTCAGCTCGCACCGTCAGCACCTTCAGCACCCTCAGCACCTTCCGCACCCTTACGGATTCCTGCCCGTTCCCTAACCGCGATCTCACGACGTGGACCTGCGGCTCTCGTATTCTCATTCATTCGGGTTTGCACAGGCCGTTCGTAGGAGCCACCGATGCACATCGTCGATCCCAACCGCCGGTTTCTTGGCAGCCACGCCGTCGTCATCGGCGCGGGCATAGGCGGGCTGCTGGCCGCGCGCGTCCTCAGTGAGTATTGCGTCCGCGTCACCATCTTCGATCGGGACGAGCTGCCCTCGGCCGTCGACAATCGGCCGGGCGTGCCGCAGGGGCGTCACGGTCACGGGCTGCTCGCCAGCGGGCTGCGCGGGCTCAACAGGTTGTTTCCGGGATTCGAGGTCGAGCTCATTGCCAACGGCGCGGTGCCGGGCGACGTTATCGGGCGCGTGCGGTGGTTCCAGCACGGGCACTACAAGGCGAAGTTCGCGAGCGGGCTCGATGGCGTCCTCCTCAGTCGTCCGCTGCTCGAGACCACGCTCCGCAACCGCGTGCTGCGGATTCCGAACGTGCGGATCCAGGACAACACGCGCGTCGTCAGCCTCGTCACGTCCGGTGAGCAGGTGACCGGCGTCATCGCGCAGCGGGGGAGTGACAATCCCGTCGGCTGCCTCGCCAATCTCGTCGTCGATTCCGGCGGACGTGGGTCGCGCACTCCCGAGTGGCTCGACGAGCTCGGCTACGGCCGGCCGCGATCGGACGAGGTGCACGTCGGCATCGGGTACACGACGCGGACGTTTCGTCGATTTCCGACCGATCTCGATGGCGACGTCGGCGCGATCCTCGCGCCCATGCCGCCGCATCAGAAGCGCATCGGCTTCATGCTCGCGATGGAGCAGGATCGCTGGATCGTCACGCTTGGCGGATGGCTCGGCGAGCACGCGCCGACCGATCATGACGGCTTCCTCGAGTTCGCGCGGACGCTCGTTCGGCCCGATGTGTACGACGTCATCAAGCGCGCGCAGCCGCTCACCGATGCCGTCAAGTTCGGATTCCCCGCGAATCGCCGTCGGCACTACGAGCTTTACAAGCGGTTCCCTGGGAATTACCTCGTGATCGCCGACGCGCTGTGCAGCTTCAATCCGCTCTACGGTCAGGGCATGAGCACCGCGACGCTCGAGGCCATCGCGCTCCGCGAATGTTTGAGGGATGCGTCGTCGCCTGAGTTCCTCTGGCGGGCGTTCTTCAAGAAGGCTTCCGGGATTGTCGACGGTCCGTGGATGATTGCCGCGGGCAGCGACTTCGCGTTCGAGGGCGTCACCGGCCCGAAGCCTGCCGGGACGGATTTCATCAACTGGTATCTCACGCAGGTGCACCGCTGCGCGTCGACCGATCAGGTCGTCTGCCGGGCGTTCTTCGACGTGGCCAATCTGCTTGCTCCTGCGCCGACCCTGTTCCGGCCGTCTATCGTTGCCCGTGTCCTGCGTTCCGGGTGGCGCCGGCCGGCCGGTCGTGTGGTGTCAACCGATTCGGAGCGCCGCCGGCTGCTCGAGTCCCACTGAGTGTGGGATAATCGTTGGCAGTCGGGGCGTAGCGCAGCCTGGTAGCGCACCTGCCTTGGGCGCAGGGGGTCGCTGGTTCGAATCCAGTCGCCCCGATCTCAATTCAACGGGGCGATCCTGAGCTTGTCGAAGGGTCGCCCCGACCACTTTCCGGAGTGGTCCATTCCGGAGACATAGGTAACAGATCATTCCGGAGACATGGGTCACACTGTCGGCCCGAACGGATTCGCGATCGGTTCGAGCCGACAGGTCTCACGTCAAGATACCCCAAATCGTTGCGCAGGAGGTCGCGCCTGAGCCCACTGAGATTCGGGGCGTTGGGCACCAGGATTGCTGCCCTGGCGAAGTTAGGCCGGGAACCAAGCGGCTCCCAAACCGTTGAGCCGGAACTTCGAAAGGGCAACAATGGACGAGATCAAAGGAATCGCACGGGTCAAATTTCATCCCGGCAAGGTCGAGGAATGGAAGCGCCTGTCGGAAGAGGCCATGGAGATCGTGCGGACCAGGGACAGCGGCACGCTGCAGTACGAAATCTTCTTCAACGAGGATGAGAGCGAGGCGGTGGTCTTCGAGCGCTACCGCGATGCCGATGCCGCGATCGAGCACTTTTCCAACATCAGTCATTTGATGGAGCCGATCTTGGCCACCGCCTCCGTCACGGGCGAAGTGCTGGGAACGCCGAACGCGAAGATGAAAGAGCAGCTCGGAAAGGGCGGCCCGAAGCTGTTCACGCCGTGGATGGCGTTGCAGGATCAGGAATTGGCGCGGGAGGATTAACCGCCGCCCGGTCTCCCGAGCGGCGGTCTCCATTGCAGCGGGCGCTGGCGATATTCACAGCTCTCTTTCAGCAAGGCGTCGGAACTCGTCAGGGACGGAGCGCACACCCCGCATCGCTGACCCATAATCGACCGCTTGTCCTCCGAAACGCTTGCGGATCGCATCGACGGCCCGGTCTGCGCGCGATCGCGCCACGCCCTTTCTTGTGCCAGGACGGCGTCCTTCGTCGGCAAGCCCAAGCGGCAGCTCCAGTTGCACGATCGCATGCGCTTCGAGATGTGAGACGGAGATCGCCAGCAGCGAGATCGTCCTCTCGTCACGGTGATCCGCAAGGACGCCGCGCACCAGGTCCTCGGCGATCTCAGCGAGAGCCCTCGTTGCAGAAATCGGCGCTGACAGCGTGAGCGAGCGCGTGACCGAGCGCAAATCGGCAAAGCGCACGCGGACCGTGATCGTCCGGCCCGCCAGGGATTTGGCGCGGAGCCGCGCGCCGATGCGGTCGGCGAGATGATGGAGCGTCGGTTTGAAGACGCGCTCGATCGCAGGCTGTCGTCCGAGCGCCGATTGTGCGCCGGCAGAGCGCGCGCGCCGGCGCGTCTGGATTTGCCGCGGATCGCGGTTCCACGCGAGTGCCGTCAACTTTCTTCCCGCCGCGTGCCCAAGCAATCGCTCCACGGATTGAGGAGAGCTCTCAGCCAATTGACCGATGGTGGTGACGCCGATCTTGGCGAGCCGCGCCTCGGTGGCGGGGCCCACGCCCCACATCAGCGCGACGGGCAGTTCGTGAAGGAACTCGAGTTCAGTATCTGGATCGACGACGACCAATCCATCCGGCTTCGCGACCTGCGATGCGATCTTGGCCAGGTGCTTGGTACGCGCCACGCCGATTGACATCGGCAAGCCAAGCTCGGCGCGCACGCGAGCCCGAACCGTCCTTGCGATCTCTGCCGGCGAACCGAAGAGATGCGTACACCCTGCAACGTCGGCGAAGGCCTCGTCGATGGAGATGCGCTCTATGGAAGGCGTGAAATCGCTCAGGACTCCGATGGCGGCGTCGCCGAGCCGTTGGTATTCGTCGAAATGTCCGCCGACAAACACGAGGTCGGGACAGAGTTGCCGCGCGCGCCGTCCAGGCATGCCGCTTCGTACGCCGAAGGCCCGCGCTTCGTAGGAGGCCGCGAGAACGACGCCGCCGCCGACGGCAATCGGCTTGCCGCGCAGGCGAGGGTCAAGCAACTGTTCGACCGACGCATAAAAGGCGTCGAGGTCCGCGTGGAGAATGGTGGCTGTGGAACCCACTGCATCACACCCACCACAGCGCAGACGCGAGTCGCGACTCGTCGAGTGCCGGTCCGACGCCCAGGCGCAGCGCCACTGGAGCGCCAGCTGCAATCAAGCGCTTCAGCTCCGTCGTCAATACCCGTAGGCGATCGAAGGAGCCGAGGGTGAAGGCCTCACGACGTGCGGCCACTGGACGGCGGTAACCCGGTGGAATCGGTGGCGTCGCGTGTGCGTCCACTGCCCCGCTCAACACCACCTCGCTGTTCTCGATCACAATGAGCCGCGCACAACTGTCAGCGGGCTCGCGCCACACCACGCTCGAATCGAACAACCGCGTCAACCAGATCGCGCGGCGGCGGGCGAGCGCCGCCCGCAAGGCGAGCCACTCCAGCGACACTTGCACGAACTCCGGGGTCCAGACCGTCACACCACGACGCGTGTCGTTGGCATCGTCTTCGACATCGTCCCCAGGGTCGCGGTCTCGTCGACCTTCTCGCCACAGGCGTGTGCCAAGCCGCAGCAGCTTCGCGTAGTCCGAGAGGTCGACGCGCGACAGTTCAGGATGCGTTGCGCACAGCCGGTCGTAACCGGCGGTGAACGTGCGGTCATCTGGGCCTCGTGAACCGGGCGTCAGAGCGGCGCGCCCAGCCCGGGCGAGTGCCGCGAATTGATCGAGCGTTTCGGCCGAAGCAAATGGTCCGAACGGGCAGTGTGGCGACGGCTGTCGACTACGCGCGCTGAGATCCAGCGACGTGAACCACAACGCGCGACTCGCAGTCGTCAGCGCGACGTTGTACGGCGGTCGGTGCCGCTTGATTTCATCCGGCTCGAGGAGTGCGGCCTCGAGCGGACTTGGTGTGACGTCGAACGAGATCGCGCGTGCCTGCGACAGCATCTCGAGCAACCGCTCGGGCACGCCGGCCTGCTTCCGAAAGTAGCTGTTGACCCGATGATGCAGCGACCCTGCTTTGCCGATGTACAGGACGCTGCCGTCCGTCCGAAGCATGCGATAGATCCCAGGCGCAGTCGGCAATGAAAGCCGCACGTCCCGCGGCATCGGCCAGATGCGGCGTCGGCGCCTCATCGGTGTTGCAGGTCCGGCGAGCCAGTCGTGGAGCGCGCCCCAGGTCGACACGCCGTGCCTGTCGAGCAGGCCGACCAACTCGTGCCAGACGAACGCTGTCGCTTCGACGTGATCGGCGCTTCGACGGAGCGCACCAACCGCGCGACCGAAGTATCCAGCGAGGGCGCGCAGGCTGCACCGAGGCAAATTGGGCAGAAGGCGCCTGGCGATATCCCGCGTGCAGACCACGTCGAGCGGAAACACGCCGGCGGCCAACGTGCGAAGGAACGGCTGCTCGAATCGAGCGAAGTGGATGACCGTCGGCGCGGGCTGCTGCGTGAGACTCGCGGCCTGGTCGGTCAGCTCGCGCCAGGCGCAGCGTCCGTCGACAGCGGACCGCATCATGTGCTCGGAGATCCCAGTGATCCGCGCAACAGCTGGCGGAATCTGCTCGCCATCCGGCAGCGCGATCAACGACGCATGCGCGTGCGTGATTGTCGTGCCGAGGACGCGGGCCCAGCCGATCTCGAGGAGATGACCTCGTGGAGCGGCGGCTGTGGCCTGGCAGTCGACCACCAGCACCTCGAGTTGCGAGAGCGGCTCGGAAGGACTGGCTAGCACCATTTGCCACGACCGGAACTGATTACGCCACCGCTTCGACGCGCGACGCGTCCAGCCTATCACATTCGCTTTTTGTTCGCCTCCTGGGCTGTACCGGCGGTATTCGCTGCAACTGACCGCCAAAGTGTTTCGTCTGGACCGTAGTGATGGGGCTGCTCGCGGCACGCCAGGCAGAAATGGCCGAAGCAGTTGTGAGCTGGTCGGCACCGGGAGTGACGATCCTTGATGTCGATGTTCGACGTGTCGCGGTAGCTATCCCGTGACGAGCAGTGGACGGTGACCCGCGCTAAGCGGACTGTCGCAGCCCAACTCCGCCAACGGGCTCGGTGGGAATCTGTTGATCGAACCCGGCGATCAACGGTCGTCCCTTGCCGATCGCCTCCTTGACCGACGGCAGCGCCAGCGATGCCTTGTGACTCTCCTGGCTGTCCCACACCTCTGTGATCCAGATGCCGTCTGCGTCTGCCGGATCCTTCGCCACGACGTAACTCAAGCAGCCGGGCATGCTGCCTGTACCGGCGATCAACATCGCAATCAGCGCATCACGTTGTCCAGGCTGTGTTCGCATCTTTCCAATTAATCCGTACATCTTCGATTGTCCAGACACGACGTCATGCGCGCCGAGCGCGGCAGCACTGATCGTCATGAGGAACCGGCGTCTGTCAAAGAACATCGTGTGACCTCCCGGCGGCCAAGTCCAGGTGCGTGGTGGCACGCCGCTCTTCGCCGCTGACGGCAAGAGGCGGAATCTGCGGCGGACGGCGAGCGAGCGGTTCGACTCCGGTGCGACGATGAATCGTTATCGCGTGGCGTGAATGCCAGTTCTTGAAGGAGGCGCCCGCGCGTCACGCGGCGTCGCGGGCAGTTTCATCGTAAAAGTGGTTCCCCGGCCCTCGACGGACTGAACGTCGATGTGGCCGCCCATCGCCCGGACGCAATCCTCGACGATCGATAACCCGAGACCGATGCCGTCCACATGAAGCAGCGCCGCAGTGTCTGCGTGTGCCCGGGTGAACCGTTGGAAGATCGTGGTCAGAGCGGCCGCACCAATACCTACACCGTTGTCTCGAATCTCGATATGAACGAAGCCGTCTCCGCCTGACTCGCCGACCATCTCGACGTATCGGTCGGTCTTGTCTGGATCCGAATACTTGATCGCGTTCGAGAGAAGGTTGACGAAAGCCAGTTCGAGGCGGCCGACATCCACCGTCAGTGTCGGCAACGCATCGGAGACACGGATCTCCACTGCGCGGGCCTCGGCCATCTCGCGAAGCTGACGAGCGGCTTCGTGCGCAACCGTTGAAATCGACACCGCCTGCAGTACCGGACTGTCACTATTGCTCCGTACGCGCGCGATGGTCTCGAGCTGGTGGGTCAGGTCGACGAGACGTTGGACGTTGCGCTCGACGTTCGCCAACGTGTCGTCCAAACGAGGACGGTCGAAGTCTGCTTCACGAAGCAAGCGAACGCCGAACTGCAGCGCGGCGAGCGGCTGGCGCCACTCATGCGCCGCCATCCGCGTGAACTGATCCAGGCGCTCAGCCTGGTCGGTGATTGTCTGGGTGTACAGACCGACGAAGGCCTCGACAGTCGCCTGCGACAACACGTCGACCGCTTGCTGGAGCCGTGATACCAACTGCACGGTTTCCGTCGGAGATGGCGAAGTGCCTGCTCGCTCCAACTCCTCCAGAACGAACGTGACCAGCACGCCAGCCAGCACCTGATATTCGCGCAGCACCTGGTGCAGTGACGCTCGCTGAGCGTGGCGAAGCGCGCCCAGTTCGCTCGCCTTCTCGAGAATAGCGGTATTCGACGCGATCGCCTCGCCTGCCGGCTGTTGGAGGTAGTCGCTGATCTCGAGAATCAGGGCGGGCACGTGATCCAGGAGGTGTTCGGTCGGGAAGACGTCGCGTGCCTTCACAGGCAGGAGGTCGAGCAGCCGCTCGAACCATCGCGCCGCGAGTACCCGGTGCTCGCTGCGCATTCGGGCACCGATGAGGTCGCCGAAGTCGGTGATGATCATGGGCTCACAGTCACGCCGACAGAAGTGGCAGCTGCCGCAACGGGCGCTCTAACACGCGGGAAGCCCGAGTATACAGACCGGGTGGCGAACGGCCAAGCTCGGCTGGTGATGTGCGCGCTTAAACGATGGAATTCGAAGGAATCTGACGGCTCTTCACTGCGCGCCCAGAGTGTGTGCACGTTCGCGCGTCGGATGGTCGACGGCTACTGCACCAGCGCGAGGCCGCGTAGATGCTGCGGTGGCGACGCATAGCCGACCGCGCGGCGCCAACTCTTCCCACCGTCATCCGAACGGTGAACGCCGCGCTCATCCGCGGCCCACAACTCTCCGCCTGTCGCACCGGCGCAGAGCAGCGGCGCGATGGTGTTTGCTGGCTCCGGCCAACCGTCGCGCACGCGCTCCCAGCGTTCAAGAGAGAGACGGCGGTACAACCGGCCATCCGAGCGGCCAGCGACGTATGCGGAGTGCGGACCGGACGAGGCCGATACGACGACGACGTCCGGGTGTTCCGGATCGATCGCCACGCTGCGCAAGTAGCCAACGTCGAGGCCGGCGCCGGGCGAGCGCCACGTCGCGCCGGCGTCGTCGCTCTCGAAATATCCATCGCCCGCGGAGACGCGCAGGGTACCGGGAGCGTTGGGATGAACGGCGAGCTCGTGGGTGTCCCACGGTCCCCCAGGAACGCGGTCGCGCCATGTGCGGCCGCTGTCGATCGTGGAGACCAGTGCGCCGGCCTCGATCGCGACCCAGAGTCGTTCGGGCTCGAGGGGATGGCACCCGATCCATCGAACGTGATGCGTGTCCGGCCGCGGCGGAAAGGACCATTCGGACGACGACGACAGCGTCTCCAACCTGCTGGTTTGCTCCCACGTACTCCCCGCGTCCCCTGACCGCCATACTTCGCTCGGCTCGGTACCCACCCAGACCACGTCCCGCTTTACGGGGCTTGCAGTGATGGCCATAATCAGCCGGCCCTCGAGGCCGACTGACCGCCAGGACCTTCCGCCATCGTCGCTCCTGAACACGCCGCCTCGGTGCGTGCCACACCACGCACGCCCCGGAACCAGCGGATCCGCCGCCAGGCACGTTGGGCGATCGCCGACTCCGCGCGTCGGCGCCGAGGTACCGTGCTGAACGTCAATGACGACGACCTCTCGGTCGGTCGCAACCAGTACCAGCATGATCACGTCGCTTATGAATGATCGTCGGTTCCGTTCGTCCTAGACGCGCGCCCCTTTAGAGCCCAATGTCTGCGGAGCGCCGAACTCCCACAGGACGCGAGGAACAGCAATCGAGCCGTCGGCCTCCTGAAAGTTCTCCAGGATCGCGATCATCGCGCGCGCAGTGATCGCCGTGCCGTTGAGCGTGTGGACGGGCTCTGGCTTCCCGGCGCGGCGAAAGCGGATCTCGAGTCGACGCGACTGGAAATCGGTCGTGTTCGACGTCGAGGTGATCTCGCGGTAACGCCCCTGACCAGGGAACCACGCTTCGATGTCGTACTTCTTCACGGCTGGCGCGCCGAGATCGCCTGCCGCGACATTGATCACGCGATAGGGAAGCTCGAGCGCCTTGACGAGCCCTTCCTCGATGGCGAGGAGGCGTTCGTGCTCATCAGCCGACGCCTCGGGCACGCAGTACACGAACATCTCGACCTTGTCGAACTGGTGGACACGAAACATTCCGCGCGTGTCCTTGCCTGCTGCGCCGGCCTCTCGCCTGAAGCACGTCGAGTACGCGACGTAGCGGAGGGGCAGTTCCTCGAGAATCTCTCCCGCATGGAATGCCGCGACCGGCACCTCGGACGTGCCCACGAGGTAGAGCTCGTCCCGCTCGACGCCGTAGATGTTGACCGCGTCGGTCGGGAAGAAGCCGGTGCCGTACATGGCCTCCTCCCGGACGAGCACCGGTGGCAGCAACGGAATGTGCCCGTGCTCGGTGACGCGCGCCAGGGCGTACCGGTAGAGCGCCAGCTCCAGCAACGCGAGATCGCCGATACGATAGACGAAACGCGAACCAGAGACCTTGGTGCCGCGTGCCGCGTCGATCCAGCCGTGAGCCTGCGCCAGATCGAGATGGTCACGAGCCGCAAAATCGAACGATGGCTTCCGGCCGACTTCACGGAGGACCTCGTAGTCCTCCTCTCCGCCACTCGGCACATCGTCGGCCGGCGGGTTCGGGATGCGGTCCAGCAGATCCTTGCGGCGACGCTCAAGCTCCGCCAGGCTGGACTCGGTCTCCTGGAGCTGCTCCTTCGCCCGTTGCAACTCCTGCAGTTGATCGGGCGTGGGCTTCCCGGACGACTTCAGCTTCGCTCGCAACGCCTCTGCCGCGGTCGTGGCCAGTCGCCACGCCGCGTCGGCCTGGAGCAGCTCCTCGACGAGACCATCGGCGCCCTTGCGGGACAGCCTGTTGCGGTACGCGGTGGGATCCTTGCGCAGCTCGCGTATGTCGATCACCGCTACGACGCCTTCGACACCCTGGTCGCCTTGCCCTGTTCGATGACCATCATCGGACCGCCATCCGCACCCACCTCCAGTTTGAACGAGTACGATGTCGGCGTCTCTTCCGTGACGGTCGCCACGATCTTCATCTTCTTCCCCTCCATCGTCATCTCATCCGCCCACGTCCAGACCTTGCCCTGCACCTGGCCGCGGACGAAAATGCCGTCGCCGAGGCTCGAGATCGAATAGAAGGTGTACGTCTGCCGAGCAGGGTCGTAGCTCATGGTCGATTGGCCGGTCAGCGGTCCCTTCGGCCCGCTGCCCTTGGTCCGGCACACGAGGTGAAAGCCCCCTGAGAACCACTCGCACGTTTCGGCGGCGGCCACTTTTCCTCCTGGACCGAACGGCGAGTCCTTGGCCTCTCCCTCGAACTTCCACTGCCCCGCGAAATACGCGATTCGCTTGTGCTCGGGGCCGGGCGTGGGTTTCGGAGCCTGCGCGGTCACGGCCGCCGAGCCGAGCGCCAGCGCCACCGCGAAGAACGTGAACACTCGCATAGGTCCTCCTTCACCATCTATTGCCGGGACTGTTCGTGCAGCGAAGTGTAGCGCAGGAAAAATCGTGTCGCAGTCATTCCACGGAGTAACCGAGGGCCCTGGCGTTTTCGCGGACTCGGTGGTCACGAGTCACCACTGACATCAACTGCGGAGGCTCGCCGAGCGATTCTGCTGTCGCGATGTGCACCGCATCGAGCGTCCGAACTGGCTCGATGGGAAACGGGCGCTTGACGCGCGCGAGCACCTCGTCTGTGACCGCCACGACGTAGCAGCGACGTTCGAACCGACGCAACGCCCGAAGGGCTGCGCGTTCCGCGTCAGGTGTCAGCCGTTCGCCAACACGCGCACGCACGATGGCGCGCGCGACCTCGGCAAGCGTCAGCGCGGACGTGATCCGGCGGGCCCTAGCCCGCAACGATTTCAGGGCTTCCGCGTCATGTTCGAGGAGCGCGGCGACGAGCGCACTCGCCTCGATGTAACGAAGGCCGACGACGGCACTCTCGGCCGACACAGGCCGAGACGCTTTGCGCCTGGCACGCGGAGGGCCACCGCTACGCTTCGCCACGGTCCGCGTCAATCAGTTCCGAAGCGGTGCCAGGCGGGAGCCGGATGTCCGGCCAATCTTCCGTCGGGTCGCCGGGCTCGAGCGGTGGCCGGATCACCCCCGCCGCCACGAGCTCGTCGAAACGGCTGGGCCCGCGCCCTCTGTCTGTACTTCCAGGCGGAACAAGCTCTGCCACGACCCGGCCGTGCGCCGTGATCGCGATGCGCTCGCCCGCTTCGATGCGGCGGATGTAGCGACTGAGATTGTCTTTCAGCTCGCGAATGCCGGCTGACGTCATGTTCTACAATATAGCCACATATGGCCACATTGCAACTACGGCACAGATCCTCAAAGCCGAAATCGAGAAAGTAGCCAGCGTCCCGGGTCTCGTCTCTCCTTACCAGCTTAGGAGAGCACCAGAACTCCATCTGAGGCACTCAGAGCCGATACGTAGCCGCGCGGGTGTGGCAGCTATTCCGCGCGCAGCGCGATCGACGGGTCCACTCTAATCGCGCGCGCGGCGGGAATCAGCGTCGCCAGGGCGGCGACCAGCAGCAGCCCCAACGGCAGCGCGACGAACGTCAGCGGGTCGCGCGCGCTGACCCCGAACAGCAGCCCCGACAGGAAGCGCGTCAGCGCGAACGCGCCGGCGAGGCCGAGCGCGAGACCCGTTCCGCCGATCGTGAGCCCTTCCATCAGCACCATTCGCAGGACGTCGCCGCGGCGCGCGCCGAGGGCCATGCGGATGCCAATCTCCTGCGTCCGCTGCGCGGTCGAGTAGGCCATGACGCCGTAGATCCCTATCGCGGCGAGCGTGAGCGCGACGATCGAAAACAAAGCGAGCAGCAGCGTCGTGAAACGCCGGTTGGCCTGCGATCGGGCCAGGATCGCGTCCACCGTCCGGATGCTCGCGACCGGCTGATTCCGATCGATCGCCCAGACCTCGGCCTGCGCCGCCTTGGCGATTGCGAGCGGATCGCCGGCCGTGCGCACGAGCGCGTACACGGAAGGATCCGCCGCCTGCGCCTGCGGGAAGTAGACCTCGGCCCAGGGCGCCCGCTCGAGCCCGCCTCGGCGGGTGTCCGCCACGACACCGACGATGGTCTGCCAACGCGCGTTGGGGTTGGACGGACTGTTGAACGTCATGCGCCGGCCGAGCGCATCACCCTTCGGGAAAAAGCGCCGCACGAGCGACTCGTTGACGATGGCGACCGGCAGCGAGCCTGCCGCGTCCGCGTCCGTGAAGAGACGCCCCTGCTTCAAAGGAATCCGGAGTGTCGTGAAGTAGCCCGAGCGTCACCGCGTCGTACGGAACGGGAGTGTTCGGCGCTCCCGGATCGGGTGGAGGCTGTCCCTCGACGGCAAGACTGGACGAGTTCGGGAGCGCCGGCAGCAGAATCGAGCTGCCGATGCCGACGTCCTCCACGCCTGGCAGCGATCGCAGCCGCGCGGCGAGATCACTGAAGAAGCTCACGACGCGGGCATCGTCTCCGTAGCGCGCCCCGGGCAGGTCGATCCGCATCGCAAGCACATTGCGCGGCTCGAAGCCGAGGTTCACGCGATTCATTGCCAGGAAGGTGCGGACGAGCAGGCCGGCACCGATGAGCAGCACGAGCGCGACGGCGATCTCGACGACGGCGACAGCCGATCGCATGCGGCGTCCGCGCGCGCCCTCGCTTCCTGCGCGTCCTCCCTCCTTCAGCGTTTCCCCGGCGGACGTTGCGGCGCCCTGGAAGATCGGCGCCAGTGCCAAACAGAAGGCCGGTGACGAGCGCCGCGAGCGCCGTGTACACGACGATCGGCGTGTCGATGCGCACGGCGGACAGGTGGGGCACGTTGGACGGCGCGAGCGATTGCAGCGCCTGGATGCCCCATGCCGCGACGAGCAGTCCCGCGATGCCGCCCGCGAACGCGAGCACGAGGCTCTCGGTCAACATCTGGCGGATCAAGCGCCGGCGGCCCGCGCCGAGCGCCGCGCGAATCGCGAGCTCCTTCTGGCGCGACGCGGCGCGGGTCAGCAGCAGGTTCGCGACGTTCGCGCAGGCGATCAGCAGCACGAAGCAGACGGCGCCGAGCAGGATGAGCAGCGGCCGGCGCACGTCACCGACGATCTCCTCGTGCATGGCCACGAGCCGGACGCCGAGGCCGGCGTTCGTCGGATACTGCTTCTCCAGGCCCAGCGCGATCGCGTCCATCTCGGACTGTGCGGTGCCGCGCGCCACGCCAGGTTTCAGCCGGCCGATGATGGTGAGCCAGTAGGAACCGCGGGACTGGAGCAGCGACGCGAACTGGCGGGTGTGCGCGAGCGGCAGCCAGACCTGGGCGTCCGCGGGGTGCGCGAAGCCCTGGGGCATGACGCCAACCACGCGGCGCGCGATGCCGTTGAGCGAGATGGTCCGGCCGATGACGCCAGGATCCGAGCCGAATCGCGACTGCCACAGCCCGTGCCCGAGCAGCGCGACATCGGCGCCGCCGACCGTCCACTGCTCAGTGGTGAATCCGCGGCCGAACGCCGGCGCTACGCCGAGCGTGTCGAAGAAGTTCGCGGTGACGACCGCGCCGCGCACCTGCGCCGGATCGCCGGCACCGGTCAGCGTGAAGCCGGCGCCCGTGTACGCCGTCATGTTCTCAAAGGACGAGCTCTGCCGCATCCAGTCCTGGTAGTTCGGATACGTGCCGACGTCCTTGTCGAACCCCTGGCGCGGGTTGTAGGTCCACAGGAACATCAGGCGATCGGGATCCGGATAGGGGAGCGGCCGCAGCAGGACCGCATTCACGACGGTGAAGATCGCGGCGTTGGCGCCGATGCCCAACGCGAGCGTGACGATCGCGACGATCGTGAAGATCGGCTTTTTCCTGAGGCTTCTGAGTGCGTACAGCAAGTCGTGTTTCATGGGGGATACGAGCTACGAACTACCGAGCCACCGAGCCACCGAGCCACCGAGCCACCGAGCCACCGAACTACGAGCTACCGAGCAACGAGCGACCGAGCCCCGACCCTTCGACAGGCTCAGGGTCGGCCCGCGCGTCGTCGAGGGCCGACTACGAGCTGCGAAGCGCCGTCATCGGATCGACCCGTGTCGCGCGCCACGCCGGCACCCAGCTCGCGGCGACCGCCACCACCAGCAGCAATAGGCCGCCTCCGGCGAACGCGACCGGATCGCGTGCGGTGATGCCGACCAGCTGATTCTGCATCAACCGCGTCACCGCCGCGGATCCCGCGAGGCCGAGCGCGACCCCCACCGTCGCAATGAGCAGCCCCTCGCCGAGCACGAGCGAGATGACGTCGCGCCGCGCGGCCCCGAGCGCCATCCGAACGCCGATTTCGTGCGTGCGCTGCGCGGTCGAGTACGAGATGACGCCGTAGATGCCGATCGCGGCCAGCACGACGGCGAGCACGGCGAACCCAGCCACAAGCACCATGTTGAAGCGCGGCGCGGCGACGGTGTCAGCGACGACGTCGGTCATCGGCCGCACGTTGGCAGCCGACAGCGCCGGATCGACGCTGGACACGACGCTGCGGATGGAGCCCGCGAGCGCCGCCGGCTGGCCGGTCGTCCGGACCATCACGTACAGCCAAAGGAACGGCGTTTGGGCGAACGGCGTGTAAAGCGTCGGGTTCGCGTCGCGGTCGAGCCCGCGGTACTTGACGTCCCCGACGACGCCCACGATTGTGCGCCAGTCATTCGCGTACTCGGGATTGATCAGGCGGATCCGCTTGCCGATCGGATCCTGGCCGGCGAACAGGCGGTTCGCGAGCGTCTCGTTGATGATGGCCACCGGGAGGCCGGCGGCCGTGTCGCCAGCTTCGAACTGGCGGCCACGCCGGATCGGCGCACCGAGCGCGGTGAAGTTTCCCGGTGACGCCGCCATGAAAAACGCGAACGCATCGTCCGCATCGAGTGAGCGGCCTTCGATCTCGAAGCGCGTGTTGCGCTGCGGGGTGACCGTCGGCAGTCCGGTCGAGCCGCCCGCGGCCTGAACGCCCGGGAGCTGCGCCAGGCGATCGATGAGCGCCTCTGCCGCGCGAGCGCGGGCGGGGCCGTCCGGCAGCTTGAGGAACTGCACCATGAACGTGGTGACGCTCTCCGGATCGAAGCCCGGATTGCGCGATGTCAGTGTCATGAAGCTCCGGACCAGCAGGCCGGCGCCGACGAGGACGATGACCGCCAGCGCGGTTTCGGCGACGACGATCGTCCGGCGGATCGCGCGGCCGCGCGACGTGCCCGCGACGCCGCGGCCTCCCTCCTTCAACGCCAGCGCACGGCCCGCGACGCTGTGCAGGGCGGGCGCGAGCCCGAAGAAGAGCCCGGTGATTACCGTCGCGCCGAGCGCAAACGCGAGCACGCGCGCGTCCAGCCCGATGCCCTCGGCGCGAGGCACGCGCGCCTCGAGCATCGCCGGCAGCGCGGCGACGCCCCACAAGGCGAGCAGCGCGCCTGCCACGCCGCCCGCGGCCGCGAGCACAAAGCTCTCGGTCGCGAGCTGCTGCAGCAGCCGTTTCCGTCCGGCGCCGAGCGCGGAACGGATCGCGATTTCGCGCTCACGCCCGGTCGCGCGCGCCAGCATCAGGTTCGCCACGTTGGCACACGCGATGAGCAACAACAGCCCGACCGTCGTGAGCAGCACGACAAGCGCCGGCCGTATGTCGCCGACGAGATCCTCGTACAGCGGGTCCAGCGTGAGCTCCACGTCCTTGTTCGTGGCCGGATACGTCCGTGCGAGTTGCTCGCTGATGCCCTGGAGCTCCGACCGCGCCTGGGCGAGCGTGACGTCCGTGCGCAGCCGTCCGACGACCGTAAAGATCCTCAATGCACGGTTTCGGGCTTGCGCCGGCGACTTCGCCTCCATGGTGCCGAGCGTCGTCCACAACTGGAACTCGGAGCGCGGGTATCGGAACCAGGCGGGCGCGACGCCAATCACCGTGTAGGCGGTGCCGGTCAGGTCGATCGTGCGGCCGAGCACCGATGGATCGCCGCCGAACATCGACTGCCACAGGCCGTAGCCGATGACGACGGTGTCCTGCTGCGCATCCTCTTCCGTGAAGTTCCGGCCGAGGACTGGTTGCACGCCGAGCAGCGGCAGAAGGTCGCGGGAAATGACGCCGCCAAGCACCTGCCGGGCTTCGGCCTCCGTCCGCATGGTGTAGAGGTTCGACGCCCACAGCGCGGTCGCCTCGAACGACCGTGCCATACGCTGGAGGTCTCTGTAGTCCGGCAGAGACGTCCGCGTGACCACCAGACGTTCGGGAGCCGTGTAGGGCAGCGGTTTCAGGAGCACCGCGTTCACGACCGTGAAGATCGCCGTCGTCGCGCCAATTCCCAGCGCGAGCGTCGCGACGGCCACGAGCGTGAACCCGGGGGTTCGAAGGAAGGCCCGGACGGCGTACTTGATGTCGTTCAGGACAGCCTGCATAAGGAGTTAGGCGGAGCGAGCCGCCCGTTGGTTAGCTTCATTCTCGCCCTGAGGGTCAGATCTTGTATTTCAACATGTCGAGGAGGGTCAGATCCTTGACATGTTGAAATACAAGATCTGACCCCGTTCAGCAGCTAGCCTCTCGAACCCTTGCTCTTCGGGGATGAGCGTACGGATTTCGGCTCCGGCGACGGCGCTTGACTGGTACCGAGGTGGGGGGCTAGTGCTGCGCGGCAGATTCAGCGAAGACCACCCGATTGCCCGCGGGGTCGGTTACCGTGGCGGTCTTCACGGAGCCTGATGTGGTGGTGATCGAGACCGCCGCCAATCGTCAGCGATCGATGCCGTAGTGTTTCTTGACCTTCGCGACGATCTGCGGATCGGTCAGCTTGTCCGTGGTCTCGATTCCGACAATACGCTCAGCCAGCGCCTTGGAGCGGCTGAGACGCTCTTTGAGTTGCAGCTTGGCCTCACCAGGCCCGAAGATCAGAAGGGCCTCGGGTTGCCCCAGCTGACTGATGACCTCGTCGTAGTACCGGTCAAGGTGTTGGCCGTGGCGTTCTTCGTAATGTTTCTCGCCCTCGCCGTCCTGCGGGCCTGAATAACGAGCGTGCGGTCCGACGTCGGAGTCCAGCGTCGTGGCGGTGACACGATCCGCAGAGGCGGACACGATCACCGCCTTCTTGTGGTCGATCCAAATCCCTACTTTGTGGTTCATGGCACCTTCGATGCCTTGACGTCCCAGAACGTTTCCCAACTCGAGCCGTCGCTCGACTGCTCCCATTTGCTCTTCATGGTGTTACCGGCGTCGCTGAACGCAGTCGTGCATCGCACTATCACCGACTTGCCCTGCATTGGCCAGTTTCCCGCCAACGTCCAGGTGCCATCGCGTTCGTGCGACTGCCATTCATGGGCGAGGCCATAGTTGTAGAAGGTGTGCGTGGGATAACTCTGGCTCTGAGCGTCATAGCCGATGATCTCGATGCACGCGGCCGCGCTGTCTCCTACCTGCCCCTCGAAGCGATGAACAAGAAAGAACTCACCCGGCAACCACTCGTACGTTTCCACCGCCCGGATCTCTGAGGCAGGGCCAACCGGGCTCTCGCATTGCTGACCTTCCGTGTGCCACGTGCCCACGAACACGTTCAAGCGCTGGTGCCCAGCGCCTGGCTTTGGTGACTGATTTCGCCTCCCAACATCATTGGTCAGGAGCGCATCATTGCTCAGGAGCGCATCTGTGCCGGTCATTGACGTGTGCTCACTGGCTGACGACTATGCGAGCGTGCGACGACCGCCCAGCAGCCCCACGAGGAACAGCACGATCGCAACGACCAGCAGCACATGGACGAATGAGCCAATGGTGTAGATCCCGACGAATCCCAGCAACCACGCAATCAGCAGAATTACAGCTATGGTGTACAGCATCGCGATCGCTCCCTTTTGAGGTGCGAGTTCGTCTCTCGCCCAATGAACAGGGGCGGAGCCGTCTACGACTCCGCTACCCACACAGCATGCGGCAACGCGAACGAATGCGCTGTGCAGTTGAGGACACCCGCTTCTAGGCCTCGAACCTTTGCTCTTTGGGACCGAGTGCGTGGTGTTGTAAGCCACCGCCTCGCGCAGCAACGCCTTGAGCGCGGTCTTGTCTATCGTTGTCTCCCTCGCGAAAGTCTATCGCTCGCCACGTGTTCCCGCCGAAGCCCGTGTTGAAGCGCTTCTTGGGGTCGGAGAGCTCGGCTCCGTGGAAGAACGTGAGCTTCACCTTGCCCTTATGCGGGTTGGCGAGGGCGTACATCCCCTCGTGCGACCAGACGGGGCTCCCCATCCACTTCCATTCCTCGACCACATCCGGATCGACCTCGTGGATGATCTTGCGGATTTCGGCCAGCCTCTCGCCTCTCCAATCGCCCAACTCCGCGATCATCTTGTCGATCCGCTCGGATGCGTTCATCTGAGCTGATGAACTGGCGGCGGCGTTGCGCGGTTTGGCCGCCTTCGCAGCTACCCGCTTGGCAGTGGCCTTCTATCGCCGACTTCTTGGATGTCTTGCCGGCCATCTTGTCACTCCTGGCGGTGCGTGACGTGGGACGCGATGGTGGCGCTACGGGACCCAGCCGGGCAGTTCTGACGCCTGCCTGATCCAACTCGCCACGAGCTCCTCATCGAGCTGGTCGTCCTCGTGGATGTGAAAGTAGCGCGAGTACTTGTCCTTGGACTCGACGGGGGGGACAGGACGCAGCGACGCGCCCCGGTAGAAAGCGACCTTGATGTACTTCGTGAAGCAATGGATGCCGAGGAACCAGCCCTGGTCCTCGACCCCGTAGAAGGGCGAGTTCCATTTGACCGCCTTGCGCACGCCGGGGACCGTGCGCACGATGAGCGCGTCGAGGCGGCGCCCCACGTCGCGTTTCCAGCCCGGCATGGCCGCGATGTAGGCCTGCACGGGGGCGTTGCCGTCGGCCTTCGCGATCTGAGGGTTGCCTCCCGAGAGGAGGGTCGGCTTTGCCGACTTCTTCGCGGTCTCGGTCTTCTTCGCCGCGCCCTTCTTCGTCGTCTTGACAGCCATTTTGAATTCACTCCCGACTTCGCTCCTTCGGAGCTTCGTCGCGGCAAGCCTCCATGCGGCGCCAGAAATAGTACGAGAGCATCCAGAGCACGCCGGTGGCCGCCGCGAAGCCCCACGCTTCCGGGCCATCTCCCACCGAGAGATGGGCGATGAGCGCAGAGCCGATGTTGATGGCGAAGCCGGCGTAGGCCCACTCCTTGAGCCGCGCCGGCACCGGCGCCAGCAACAATACAACGCCGAGGAGCTTGGCCCACGAGAGTTCCACCCGGAAGTAGTCGGGGAAACCGAGATGGGCGAACGCCTCGGCCACCTGCGGCAGGGTCAGTTGCGCGTAGGCGGTGAAGCCCATCTGCAGGCAGAAGAGCGCCGTGACGGTCCAGAAGCCGATGACGACGCCTTTGGGGCGGGGCAGGCTCAGGTCCACGGAAAGAAAGGGTCCCGCTGTTCCCTACTGTCACATTCATGTCGTCCTCCTTGCCACCTGACGGATGAGCGCAGGCTGAATGTGACCGCCCGAGACCGGCTTGATGTGAGCGAACATGCTCCGGGCATTCCAGGTGGGGAAGGCTCTTACCAGGGACGGGGTGCCGTCGAGTTGGATGCGGCCCTCGCGGGTGGCTTGGGCCCAAGTGAGCTGGCCGGCGTGCCATTTGACGAAGGCTTCGGCTTCCGCGGTGATGTACAGGTCCGCGTCGACGCCCGGGTGCGTCTTGCAGATCTCGGTGTCGCCGAGCTCGATCAGCAGCCAGTACCGCTCAGGAGACTTGCCCTTCGGCAGGCTCAGGGCCGTCCTGGGCAACGTCGAAGGACGGCGACCAAGGAAGTCGAGCTGAATGACGACGCGTCGATCCGGGAGCCGGTCCCGGCGCAGCGCGTTGCACATCGACCACAGCGCCACGAATGGATCGAGGTTCTCCGGGGCGATCTCGAGCCAGCGTGCCCCCCACTCGCCGAGCGACACGCAGACCTTGAACAGGTCACGACCGGCGGGTGTGAGCTCGTAGTGGCGCCCGCGCCCGGCAGGTTTGGATGCAGATTCAACGATGCCGAGCCGTTCCAGCTGCTTGAGTCGCTGCGAGAGCAGCGTGCGGGAGAGCCCCGGCGCACCCTCCAGGATCTCGCTGAAATTTCCGCAGCCCAGGGACAGGTTGCGGACGATCAGTGGTGTCCAGCGCTCGGCAAAGATCTCGGCACCACGGGCGATGGGGCAGTACTGGCCGTAGGTCCGCATGACGCCAGTGTCACGCACTCACGGTCGGTTGTGAAGTCCAGATTCTTGACTTCACAGCCGCACGTCCACCGTGGTGCGATGGAAGCCGATCGGCCTCCCGTTCAACTTTTGGAGACACGCACTTCAGCTCAAGGAGGATGTCATGAGAGGTCATGCAATTGTTGCGACACTCCTCGTTGCCAGCGTTCACGCGCAGGCGCTCGCGACAGAAGGCTCGGTCGAATGGGCGATGAATGCGACGATTATCGATGGCTGCAGCTGCCGCATGCTGTGTCCGTGTATCTTCGGATCGCCCGCCACAGTCGGCACAGCTGCGACCCACGAGCATGAGGGACACAGGTCCTGTTACTTCAACGCAGCGTTTCGGGTTAACAAGGGGCATTACGGCAAGGTCAGGCTGGATGGTCTGAAGTTCTGGTTCGCGGGAGACAAGGGGGACGCCAGGACCGTCGAACTTACCTTCGAGCCTTCCGCGACCAAAGAGCAGCGGGAGGGGATCCGCGAGTTCTTGTCCCATTTCCTGCCGTTGACGTGGAAGTCTTTCACCGAAGGACCCGATGCGAAGATCGAGTGGAAAGCCGAGGCGGTGCGCGCCGAGGCCAGGCTCGATGGCGGAAAGGCGGCTGAAGTGGTGTTGACTCGATATTCCGGCGCCACAGGGAAAGGTACGACTGTCATCAAGCACATGAGCTACTTCGCCGCCACCCGAACTGACGGGTTCAATATCCTGCCGGTCGAAATCATCGCCTATCGTCGCGGACCCACGCCAGCACCGTTCGAGTTTCGTGGGACCTCAGGATGGACCATCACCATCGACATGAACTCCAGGGATGTGATTGCGGCGAGCGGCGCCTCGTCTCAGAAACCTCAGTCCGGCATCCGCTCGCCCCTCCACACGCGTCCGAGGAGGCCGCTCCTGTGGTAACGCCCCTTCAGTTGCGCCGTGTCGACGATCTGATTTCCGAGGACGTAATGAAACAACGGCGAGCCATCCGGGTTGGACGAATCGTACCGCCCTGACGCGTCGGCGACCATCCACGCATCGCCCTCACCCAGGACCAGTCGCAGCGTGGACGCTTCCTGCTGATCCCGGTGAAAGGTGATGCCCTCGTCGCCGGCGAACGCAAGCCAGCGGCCATCCGGGGACAAAGTCGCCGCGTAAATTGATCCACCGGGCGGAACGAGAGGCTTCGAGGTCGCTCCTGTCTCGAGATCGACACTGACGACGGAATCGTTGTAACCGTCGTCCGAAGACATGACGCACAGTAGTTGTCGAGCGCCGAACGCAAGTTCGCGAACCGGCTGCGTCAGCTTCGTTGACCTGACGCGCCGGGGGCCGGGCCATGCCCATACCTCCACGGTCTGCCCGGTGGCAATCGCGAACTCACCTCCATCGGGTGAGATGGCCACGGCGGTGATGGAATCCGTTGTGGTCGTGGTCCACTCGATATCCCCACCGGGAACGGCGATCATCTGAAGGCTCGATCCTGATGCGAGCGCGACGCGGCGCCCATCCGGGCTCAAACTCGCGGTCGCTCCGGGCGGCTGGCGAAATGAAAACGTTTTCTCTCCTGTTTCGACGTTTGCAACGATCGACGTGACGAGCTCCTGTTTCGCGTTGACGCGCACGTCGGTTCCCTGGAGCAGCACGAGCCGGCCGTCACGTGAAAACCCGCCCGGCAGACCGGTGGCGACTCGGAGTCGTTTGCCAGTCTCGAGACTCCAGAAATGGGTCTGCACGAGCTGTCCATCTTTCGGTTGAGCGGTGGCGGCCAATACGGATCCAGCGATGGGTGACGCTCTGGACACGAACACTGTCGACGGCTCGGCGCGCTCGAGCGCGATCTTGCGCGGCTGTCCCGTTTCCAGATCCCATCGAAGGACCGACTGTAACTCTCCGTCGACGGTCCACAGCGTCCCGCCGAGAAACAGCGGGGCAGCGTCGATGACGTGTTGTTCCAGAGGGCCCGCTCTGCGGCCCGTGGTGAGATCCCAGATTTCCGCGGGCAGCCCGACACCGCTCAAGTACGCCAGGCGATTCCCTTCCGAGATCTCCATCGAATCTATTCGCGTGTCGCGGTCATCCCGGGGCACGCGTTCGAGCAACGCCCTGACCAAGGTTCCTTTCGCAATGTCGAGGACCCGGACCCATTCGAGCCGCCGGTCAGAATTCGAGCTGTCGCGGATCGTACTTTCGACCAGCGCCAGGGTCCCATCGTCTGAAAGCGCCACTTCGTTGACGTCTTCGTCCTGCGGCAGCTTGACCACGTGGAGTCGTGTCCCTCTCTCGAGATTCCAGATCTCGACTTCATCGCTACTCGCCGCGATGCCGATGGTGCCTGACTTCGCGATGACCCATTCATCTGTATGCGCTTCAGCACCGACGGTTCGCAGCACGCGGCGGGTGGTCAGGTCGTAGAGCGCCATCGCCCGTTGATTGCTCAGCGAACCGAGCCAGAGGTGCTGGCTGTTTCCGGCGAACACCGGGCGTCGAAACGGATTCGTGCACCCAAGCCGCACGATTCTTCGACCCGTCTCTACCTCGAACACTTCGCACGTGCTCTCGTCACCAGCGATTCCCGCCGCGATGTATCGGGCATCCGGTGAGAACGCGAGAGTCACCACGTCATTCTCTGCCTGGATCGGGATCGTCGTCAGTGTGGCGCCGGTCGCAGCGTCTAAGATCGTGATGCCGAACTGGCCGCGGCCTGTCGCCACCTGCCTGCCATCCGGCGCCACCGCGACGGCGCGGAGCCCGGAGTCCTCGTTTGCCCGCACGTCTTCGAAACGACGCACCGGGCGGCGGGTTTCCACGTTCCACAGGAACGCCGATCTGGCGGTTGCGTGAAGGGTCGTCAGCAGCTTGCCGTCCGCGGTGAACATGGCCCGCCTTGGATGGCTGTTCCTCGAGACACCGACGACGAGACGAGGCCGGACCGCAGGATCCGCACCGACGGCAGCCGGCTGCTGTTCAGCGGCGGTGGGCTGGATCGCCAAGGGCATCGTCGACGCGGTCAGCATTACGTCTCCAACACCGCGCCGAAAATCGAACAGCACCGGTCGTTGCACTCCTGCGAACCCGACAACGCGGATGCCGCGGTCCTGCGAGGGCGGCTTCGCGTGCTTCGTCGCCTCGCCGGCAAGCGAGGGAACCCGCAGCGCGCCCCATTCCAGCCACTCAGACAGCAGAACGCGCCCATCCGCGGGACGGAAGTCTGCCTTACCGCCAGCCAGCCCTTCGCGCGTCAACGCAAAGGTCAATAACCCATGTTGCAGCGACTCGCTTTCGATCGCGACGGCGTTGGCCTGGCTTGCGACGAGCAGCCGGATACCTTTGTCGTACGCCAGCTGCCCGAGTCCGCGGAAGCCAAGCGGTGCCGGCTTGAAGTCCTGCGCCTGAACGGCCGCAGCGCCGTAGCATGTGTCCAGGACGATGCTGATGGATGCGGCATCGATCGGCTGTAGCCACGCCGCGAGCTCGTCGCTCGAGATCGCATCCGCGAGCGCTTCTGAACCGACGCTGCCGCCGGCCGGCCAGCGCACATCCGACGGAAGCAGGTAGTAGCGTCCTTCCTGATCCGCGACGCCGTGGCTCGCGATTGCCAGCACGATCACATCGTCGGGCCCCGACCGCTCCAGTTGCTGGGCACCGGCAACTTGTTTCAGCAGGATCGTGTCGCCCTCGAGCCCTGCCAACCTCCGCAATACCGCGCGGAGATGCGCTTTGGTCGCGGTCGAATGCACGCGGCCCTCGTCGTCTCGTTCCGAGACGAGCAGTAACGGAACGACCGGCCGTTCGGGGGCAGCCGCGTGCAGCTTTTCTGCAACCGTCTTTGCGATTTCCCTCGCATCGTTCACCGCGAAACGGAGATCGAGCGTCGATGTTGCGCCGGCATTCACGCCGACACCTATCACGTAGGCTCGTGGCGGGCGCTCGCGGAGCGCGGGACGCACCGTGACAAGGAGCTGGCTCTTCGCGCTTCGCACCTTCTCGTCATTGAACGCATACGCGCTGATCTGGAGCGGTCTTGGGCTGCGCACATCGGGAAGCGCGACGTTGAACTCCAGCGTCGCTGAACCGTCGCTGTCTGTTTTTATTGCGCCGCCCGATTCCGGCGCGGCTGCGACGAGGACGCCATCCCGAAACACGCGCAGGTCGTGAATCCCCGTTGTCCACGTCCGCGGGGCCGCACCAGCTTCCTCGACCGCCGCCTCACCCTTACGAACGCGGACGGTCACTCGCAACGCGTTGCGGGCTGGTTCGATCGGTACGGCGCTCAGTACCTCGACGGCGGGTTGCGCGAGATTTCTGGCACCGAGCGGCGGAATACGCGGGAGCGGGGTTCCGTTCAGGACTCGTGTGAGGAGCCCCGGCTCATAGTAGTCGCGCGCGAACAGCTCGATTGGCCATGTTCGCGCCGGCTGGTTGGGAAGCGTCCAGTGCACCGCCTCGCTCGCCCCATCGATGTTACTGGTGTCGAATCGCCCCTCCGGCGTTGTGGCGATCCACAAGTTCTCGCCGGGAAACAGCACCCGCGCGACGAGATCGCCCGCAGGCCGATCCCACAGCCAGAACTGGTTGGCCACCCAGGCAGCCAGCAGCCGGCCTCCGGCGACATAGGCGACGCCTTCAGGGTCGCCCGCCGTCTGCAACTGGATCCGCTCGACACCCGTGCGCCGGTCGATCACGTGAATACCCGTTTCCAGCGCTTTCGAGAACGCCACTTCCGAGGAATCGGACGATACGGCGACATGTCCGATCCCGTAACCGACATCCGTACGAAACCATGGGTCGGCCGCGTCCCACGCGTATCCGAGGAGCTCGTCGTTGTACACCCCGACGAAGCCGGTTCCGTTCGGCAGCACTCGCAACACTTGCGCGACCTCCAATGTGCCAAACGTCATGTCGACAATCGTGGTGCTGTCGCTGTGTCCTTGACGATTTCGCTCGAGGACCACGAGCTCGCCATCGTCGGCGATCTGAACGATCCCCCCTTGCGAACCCGGAGCATCGTAGAACTGTATTTCTCCCTTCGTCTTGGCATCGACGAAGTCGTGTTCCGCCGTTGCCGCATCACACGAAAGATGCCGCCGGAGCTCCGGATAGGCAGCAAGCGCCGCGGCGCAATCGTCCCGAACTTCGGTGTGCGCCTGAAACCCGGTGGATGATCCCCACCTGGTCACGGAGGTCCCCCCCTCTTTCTGCTCGGCATGAAGCAGAGTGCCATCCGCCGTCAGAACGAGGTCGCTGGCATCGCCTGTCTCGGGGCGGATGTGAGTCTGTCCTGCCTGATCGACGACCAGCACATCGTTGTTGACGACGAACGCGACGGGACCAGCCGGATTTCCACGGACTGTCAGCAGCGCTGGTTTCGACTCCAGACCATCCGACGGCTCCTGAATTGCCGCTACGGTCACGGGCCCGTCTGTCGAGAACGTGCGAATCGTGCGGCTGCCATCCGGCAGCACCTCGAGAAACCGGCCGTCTGACGTGCTCGCCCAGTATCCGCGGATTCGTTGCGTCGAGCGGCGCTCCAGGGGGCCGGCCGGACGCGTCTGGCCCCAGTGGACGACTTCCCACACCGTGACGGTCTCGTAATTCACGATCTCGACGTCGACGTTGTCTCTGCTGATGACGTGCAGCGCATCAGACTGGGTTCCAAAATCGACGCGCTCGATCTCGCCACGGCCCACGGAAGCGCTCTCGGCCAGCACACTTCCATCGGAGAGGCTTCGCACGCACACCACGTCCTGGTTCTCCCGGCGCTCGCTCGTGACCAGTCCCTGGTCATCCGGAGCCACCGCGAGCATGTCGAACGTCGCGTCCAGTCGTAACGAGCGCACGGGTTCGGGGCTGGATATCTTCCAGATGTGGAGTTCGCGGCCCTCCTTCGTGACAATGCCCTGAGACTGTGGCAGCAACAGCGCGTCATGAACGTCGTGCGCGTGCCACAGACGCGAGCCATCACGAACGTCGATGACAGTCGCCTGACGCCACGTGGTCACGAGCATGGACCGCGCATCTCGACTCAACGCGACCCGCTCCACGCGCCTCTCAAACGGGACGACCCGCACCACATTGCACGACGCGACGTCGGCGACAATGGCGAGGCTCGGATCGGCCGACGAGCCCGACCGGTTGGCCTTGAGCGCTTCGTACGCTTCCAGTTCCTGCCAGGCAATCATTCCGACGAGAGCTGAGCCCGAGGTGAAATCGCTCACCCGAAACACGGGTGACGTCACGGTCGTGCCGCCGGCCATCGAGCGGGCTCGCTCCACCGCGGCGGCAAGCTGCGTGGTCAAATCGCACGTGACGCGACCCGTCGTGGTCTCGAGGAACCGGTACGTGTCGTCCTTGCCGGCGTAGAAAAGAAGCGTCCCGTCAGCTGAAAATGCCGCGGATCGTGGATTGCTCAACGGCGCTCGCACGTTCAGCTGCGGAAGTGATGAGCGCTCCGCAGGCGGGACGGGGGCCGGGCGATTATCGCTGTCGCGCACCTGTGAACTTCCCAGCGCTTTCAGTTTCTCCGCGACGAACAGCGCATGGGTTCGGATTCGCGGGTGCGGATCCTCGACGAGTTGACGCGCGACCTTTTCGTCCTGTGGACGTCCTAGGAGGCTCAAGACACGAAGCGCACTCCACCGGGCCGTCGGATCCGGATTGTGGACGAGAGGCGTGGCGATCTTGCGCGCGAATTCGAAGTCGTTCAGACCAACGGCGTGTCTCAGCAGCGCAACCTGAAGGCGCACATCCGCGGGGCGGCTGGCCGTCAGCGTGGTCCACATTTCTCGTGTGCGTATCGCCTCTTGCTGTAATTGTGTGAGACCCGACGAAGAGAATCGCGCCCCCTGGAGCTCCGTGTCGGACAAGGCGGCCTGAGCCTGCACGGCGAGTGTCAACTGCGGATCCAACGCAGTCGCTCGTTCGAGCGGCTGCAGGGCCGGCAGGCGATCGGGGTCCTTGAGTGCCCATCCAAATCGTGTGACCAGCAGACCCCGGACCAGCCATGCGGCAGCAAAGCGCGGAGCGGCGATCGTCACCTTCCTCGAGGCATCGAATGCCTGCTGCAGCGGCTGCTCGTTGAGGCTGTCCCGCGAGGCGTTCAGCAGCCCCTCAACAGCCAGCGCATGATCACGCCAGATCGAGGCCGCTAAGGGCGAGATGGATTGGGGAGATTCGCGAACGGGCGAGTCGCGGCCCACGAGGTCCGCTGCGGCGGCGGTGGCGCGCGCCCGGAGAGCGTCGAGGGCCTCGTCGAACTCCACGCATCCTGTCAGCGCGCCGTCCTCCCGAACGCGGGCGATGACGACTGCGACGCGACTGCCCGTGCTTTTGTAACGTCCGATCCAGAGCGTCTCCGCCTTGAGCGTCCGCGCGGCTGCCGATACAGCAGCGCGCGTCCGGCTCTCTTGAACGAATGTTCCCCAATCAGCACACGTCGCGCCCCCCAATCCGACGGCGAGTCGGGCGTCCCGCATTGGTTTCCAGGAGCCTGACGCGGGGTCCGCGGCAACGACTCTGGGATCACGGGCGAGTGCGAACCAGGTCGCCTCGAACAGACCGACATCGAGCCAGCCGTCCGCCTTTTCAGTGCCGTCCCCCATGAATGGCAGGACGCCGTCGATACCGCTACCGGCACGAGCCCACAGGGTCGCCGGGGCGCCGGGGCCCGGCTGCCGTGGCTGACGGCTTTCAGCTGCGTAAGCGTTCAGCAGGAGGCACAGCAGCGAGAGCCAGCACAGACGCGGATTGGGATTCTGCATGCCCACCTCAGCAATAATCTATTGATGAGGTTGCATCATACGCCAGGTGAGAACGGGCTCAACGTTCCGCCTTCGCTCGCGGGGCCCCAATGCCCCGCCCCGCTCCGGCGGGCGCGCCGTGGCGCGCTGAGAAGTTTTGAGACCAGTTCTACTTGTCACACTCGCGGGCGCTCCCGCGTCACTATGTTGACGAAGCGCCACGGGACAATGTGACCAATGACAGAACGCGACTATCTAGCTGACCGATTCGAAGAGCACCGAACCCACCTGCGGGCCGTGGCGTACCGGATGCTCGGCTCGGTGGGCGAGGTGGACGACGCGGTTCAGGAAGCGTGGCTGCGGCTCGGCCGCGTCGATACCGAGGGCATCGACAACCTTGGCGGATGGCTGACCACCGTCGTCGCGCGCGTGTGCCTCGACATGCTGCGGTCGCGCACATCGCGGCGCGAGGAGCCATTCACCCCGGACGCGCCGGAGGCGGTCGCGACCGGCACGCTCGGGAGCAACCCCGAGCAGGAAGCGCTCCTCGCGGATTCGGTCGGGCTCGCGCTGCTCGTCGTGCTCGACAAGCTGACGCCGGCGGAGCGCCTCGCTTTCGTGCTCCACGACATGTTCGCCGTGCCGTTCGAGGAGATCGCGCCGATCGTCGGCCGTTCCGCCGAGGCGACGCGGCAGCTCGCCAGCCGGGCGCGACGACGCGTGCGCGGCGGCGGGACGCCCGACCCCGATCTCGTTCAGCAGCGCGAGGTCGTGGATGCTTTTCTTGCCGCATTGCGCGGCGGCGATTTCGAAGGGCTGCTCGCCGTCCTCGATCCGGATCTCGTGGTTCGCGCGGACATGCCGTCGGGCGCGCCGACCGAGATCCGCGGTGCCGCGGTCTGGGCGAAGGGGGCGGTCGCCTACGGGCACATGGCGCGGGTCGTGCGGCCCGCGCTCGTCAATGGGGCCGTCGGTCTCGTGATGGCGCCGCAGGGACGCTTGGTGAGAGCGCTCCGCTTCACGATGGCGAACGGCAAGATTACCGAGATCGAGGTCATCGCCGATCCGGCGCGGCTCGGCGAGCTCGAGGTGTCGATCGTGGACTGAGTCACCCGCGGCGCCACTTGACGGCATACGGCAACACGAACATGTACAGACCCGTGAACAGGAGCAAGGCGAGCGGGAGCAGCGGGGAATAGGTCACCCAGGGCGGAGGCATCCCGCCCCCCTGTGACAGGGCGATGAAGTTTGCGATGACGGTCACCGTAAAGGCAATGGACATCCAGCGGTGGATCTGACGAACCCAGTAGTTCCAATTCAATGTGACCTCCTCTGAAGAACGAACTCAGCCGCGTCACCACTTTCGACAGAAACGGGCCTCTACGCTAGATCCACTCCAGCGACCGGGAGTAGTGCCACTCAGGGTTGATCGCCCAGCTGCCGACTAGATCCGGGTCCGCGCTATCGCGGCGGCGCGTTATGCTCAACGAGTACACCGCATGCAGGTTGCGCTGCTGACGACGTTCGCCGTGACGAAGAAAGAGCCGCTCTCGGTGCTGCTCGAGCGGATCCACGCAGCATTCCTGGCCGCGGGTCTCGGCGAGCCGTCGATCCTCTTCACGTTCTCGGATCCGCCGGTGCCTGGGGCTTTTTCGACGATCGATCGGCTGCTCAAGAAGTACCCGGACTTCGCGCGGTTCACGGGCGAGAGATCCGGCATCCCGAATGTTCCACCGATTCGCCAGGTGTCGAATCGCTCACGCGGGTGCGGGTGAATCCGTCCCGTTTTCCACGTTGCTCGCGGTCGCCGCGGGCGTCCCGAAGTCGCTGCCGTTCCACGGCGTCTCGATTCACTTCCACTCGCCGGCATTCGGCGTCCAGTTTCCGCTGGGCAACCTGGCGCCCATCGATCCTGGCGTGATGGTGACGGACTCGTGGTGGGTCAACGGACGAAACCGCGGCGTGAGCGCGCTGACGAGCGTCGACGCCGATCCGGCCGGCACGAAACTTCCGCCGCTCCCCGAGCGTGTGGCCGCGGTGCTCGCCGCGTGCGGGAAGATCAAGAGCACGGTCCAGGTGCCGCTCGCGGCGGGCGACGCGCCAACGGCGCCGCCGCAGTTCGCGCGGCCGTCGCCCGAGGTCGCCCAGGCAGTAAGCGACGTCATCCGCGATTACACGACGCGCCTGGCCGAAGTCGTCGAACGCGCGGCGCCGCCTCACGATCTGCCGCCGATGCTCGAAGCGCTCCAGTCCACCAGCTTTGCCGAGACGACGGGACCCAAGAAGCCGGTGCTCGTGCGCGCCTTCAAGCCGATGGGCTACGACTGTCAGGCCGAGCGCGGCACGTTCACGCTGCGCCGACGGACACCGGGCAACCTGACGGTCGAGATCTACCTGGATGTCGGGACGTGGAGCAAGAGTCTGACCGGCCGCTTCGCCGTGAAGGGAGTCGGGTTCACCGCACGGCTGCGGCTCCCGGTGTCGAAGCGCGCGCTCGAAGGCGGGCAATACCGGATCGGCGACGCTGCGCACTGGCAGAAGCTCGTCGACAACATGGCGGCGATTGTCGCCGAGCTCGACCGGACGTTCGTGCCGGCGATCGAGGCCGCGGCCGGTCCCGCGCCCGAGTGGTTCACGCCCGAAGCGTGAACGGGCGGGAGTGGATCGGGCGCCCATCGCGTAGATTGCGAGCGGCGGCGAAAGGCTCCTTCTTCGTCACGGCAAACTAGTCAGCAACGCGGCCTGCATGTCGTTCTCTCGTCCAGCATAGCCCGCCGGGCGAAAGCCGAAGCCGAACGGACGTAAGCCCGTCCGTTCTGCCCACCCAGCTGTCCAACTCCCGCCTCATACCACGCGATCACAGGTAGGGCCTCCAAACCGGACGGGAGGTCATGAAAAACACCGCATTAACCTTGTTCGCTTTCCTTACTGTCACCGCGCTGATCGGGATTCGCCCCGTATCTGGCCAGGCGCCCACGTGCAATCAGGTACTCACGCGTGGTTGCTTGTACTTCCCGGCGGTCGAATACACGATCGGAACCGAGCCGCCGGAGGTCATCCGGGAAACGGCATACAAGGACATCAGCGGCGCGCTGCGGACGGTGAAGATGGCGATTCGCGTGCCGCAAGGACGCGGCCGGACCGCTGCCCGTGGTGATCTGGTCGCACGGAGGGGCTGAAGGAAAAAGGCAACCCGATGGCGTCCTGGTCGAGTGGAGCCGTACCACGGCCAAAGCCGGCTACCTCACGGTCACGATCGCCCATCAGCCGCGAGACGACGGGAGTCGTCAACGTTTGTGCGCCGCGCCGTGGTTGAGGAGCAACAACATCGAGACGGCAAGCGGCGGAGTCGCCGAGTGGCTGCGCAAGTAATGACCGTGTCGCCTTCTGGAGGTGAGACCGTGAGAAGAGTTATGGCGGTCGTCGTGTGTCTCTTCGTGGGCCTTTCCACAACAGGCTCCGTCGCCCATTTTGAAGGCCTCGACAGGAGAGCCACCGACTGGCTCTTTCCCGGCGAGTATGAGAGCCACCAGGCCATGTGGATGTTCTGGCCAACGTTCGAATACAAGACGGGGTTCCCCTCCACCGAGCCGATGAGCGACATGATCCGCGCGATGAGCGGCCACGTCCAGGTGAACCTTGCCGTGCAGGACGCCGACGATGAGGCTGCTGCCAGGGACCTGTTGACCGCTGCAGGCGTGCCACTGGACCACGTGCACTTCTTCCACATCGAGCACGGCGACATCTGGGCGCGTGACATGGGACCGCAATTCACGCGAAGCCGATCGGGCGAGGCTTCGCATCAACGACTGGAACTTCAACATGTGGGGGTACGAGGAGCCAGACAGCGAGCTCAGCGTGATCGAAGAGCCTGTCGATCGGACGGTTGCGTCCCTCCTCAATGTCCCCGTCCTCGATGCGCGGCCGGGGCCGCAAACCGGGGTGCGCATGATCCACGAGGGAGGCAGCACCACCCACAACGGACATGGAACGATGGTCGTCGTCGAATCGGTCGTCATGCAGCGCAACCTCGGGCCGGACCGCTTCTGCGGTGGACAGGCGCCGGTGACGGACTATTCCCAGCCGAACACGTACGCGCCGAATTCCGATTGGCCCGCCTGCAAGCGACTCGTCGAGTCCGAGTATCGGCGCATGCTGGGCGTCAAGAAGTTCATCTGGGTTCCCACCGGCGTCATCGAGGACAACGCGACGTTCCGCGGAGCGCTCGCGCCGCACATCTCCGTGCCGAAGGTGGACGGCATCGACATCCCGCACGCGGGCGTGTACACGGTCTTCACCACGAACGGCCACCCTGACGAGTACCTTCGGTTCGTCGGGCCTGACAAGGTCGTGCTGGCTGAATCGAAGCCGTCAACGGCGCCGGTCAGGACGCCAGTCGACGAACTCCTTCGATGGCTCGAGGAACAGAATCACGCCAGACTCGAGCGCGTCTACGACATCATCTCGAGAGAGACGACGGAATCTGGTGAGCCGATCCACGTCTGTCCGCATCCCGGTGCCGGAACTGACCCTCGATGTATTCCAGCCTGGCGATGGGACCTACGACTATTTCGCGGCCTACGATCGCTGGGAAGACGGTTCGACGCTGCCTGGCGTCATGCTTGGCGTCTGGGCTACGAGCTACGTCAATTACGTGCCCACGAACGACCTGATACTGGTCTCGCGCTTCTGGAAGCCCGGGCGCTCACTGAAGATCAGAAAACGAGACGACGAGGCACGGGACGTGCTCCAGCGATTGTTCCCGGGGCGCAGGATCGTGCAGGTGTACTCGGAGAACGTGAACCGGGGCGGCGGCGGCATGAACTGCATTACTCAGCAGCAACCGGCGAGCGCGAGGTTCGCGCGGATGTGCGGCTGGGCAAAAGTGCGGGTCGATGCCGAGGTCGCCACGCTGTATGCATCGCCGTTCGGGCACTCCGTCGTAGGGGCCGTCTCGCGGCTGACACGGTCTGGTGGTGACATCTACCTGGAGAGGCTGTCCTCGTCGGGGAATCGGATCCAGGTTCGAGTCGTGGGCCGATCCGCGCTCAACGGCGAGGTCGGTTGGGTAGACGCGGATGACATCGAGAGCGCGGGCGAGAAATGCCCGGGCGTGTACTCGCGAAATTGACGCGCGGCGCGTCGGACGTCAGCGGATCCCGCCGCCAGCCGCGAGCGATTTGAGCAGGTCGACCGGCAGACGCGACCCGGCCTTCTCATTCGCCCTGCGGATCCGCTCGGCGCTCAGCCCGTGATCGCGCAGCGCGATCAGATCGTCAGCGGCGATCCCCTGGTACCGAGATCCTTCAGCGCCCGGACGTACTCGGAGGAGACGCCATGATCCCTCAGCCGGATGAGCGCATCCATCGTGAGCTTCGTGTAGCCGAGCGCCTCCATCTCGCGCACGTACTCGACGCTGACGCCATGATCGCGGGCGTTGACCAGCGCCGCGAGCGGGAGCGCGTGCCCGAGCTGACGCATGTCACGCACGTATTCCGCCGACACGCCATGATCGCGAACGCGGATCAGTTCGTCGAGCGGCAGCTTGCGGTGCCCGGCGTCCCCGAGCCCGCGGACGAACTCGGGATTGACCCCGTGGTCCCTGGCGTCGATCAACTGTTTCATCGGCAGCCCGGTGTAGCCGCCGTCCCGCATGCCGCGCACGTAGTCGGGACTGACGCCGTGATCGCGGGCGTTGCGCAGTTCGTCGGCGGTCAGGCCTTTGTATCCAAGCTCCGCCAGCTCGCGGATGTAGGACGGCGAGACGCCATGATCGCGAAGGGTGACGAGCGCCTGCAGCGTGCCGAGACGATACCCGAGCGAGCCCATCTCCTGCAGGTAGGCGAAGCCCACGCCGTGCTGGGCGGCGCGAACCAGCTCGCCTGTCTCGGGCTTCGCATAGCCCTGCTTGGTCAGTTCATCGACGTACGCGAAGCCAATGTCGGCTCGCGCGAGCTCGTATTGCTCGGCGGCTGTCGGCCTGGCAAAGCCGCGTTTCGCGAGCTCTCCGGCGAAGCCAGGTTCCGGCGTGAAGGAAAACGTCCCGGCGCCGATGCCGTTGCGGATCACGCCTTCGAACGTGAACGTGCCGGCATCACGCCGCAGCCGGAATTCAACGGGTCCACCCGGCCCGGACAGCTGTGCGGCCGTCAATCCCTGCAATTGATCGATCCGGATATTGGTGCTGGAAGAGGAATTGAGCTCGGTGAGGCGGAGATGCACCATGCCGTCCGCCTTGGCCGGACGGATCTCCCAGGTACCAGGCTGATTGGCTTGCGCGCTTCGGATGGCCGCCGCCGCACGGTGGAACAGGCGGCGCGCTCCGTCTTCCCACGGTCCGGTGATGGCCCGCAGCAGGCTCTGCGACCGAGTAGGGGGTTGGCGCGACACGGTCTGGCTGCGGAACACTCCCGGACGCCGGGCTCGCGGTCTGCGGCTCGGCGGCGGCAGTGGTCGGGCGAACACTGGCGAAGGTGAACAGCACGGCCGACGCGAGCGCAACCGAGGCGAGCCGGACGCGAAGCGCCGGTACATTCCGGTTGCGCCGCGGATCGATCGCCGCCAGCATGCGGCCCTCGAGCTGATTGAGGCGAGCCATGCCGACAGCCAGCGCTGGAGCACGGTAGCTCCCGAAGGAATACGCGATCTCGAGCAAATGCCCGGCGTAGTCACGCCCCTCGGCGCCGCATTGAATGACCCTGTCGTCGCACGCGAGCTCGCGCTCGACTCTCAGGCACCGCGCCGCAAGCCACGCGAACGGATGGAACCAGTACATCGTGCAGGCCGCGACCGCGAGCAGCTGCGTGAGGCAATCGTATCGACCAACGTGCGCGAGCTCGTGCATCAGCACGGCCTGTCGTCGATCGTCGTCCCACGTATCGGCAATCGCCGGGACGACAATCGACGGCCTCAGCGTGCCGAGCGCGATCGGCACACTGCGCTCGCGGCTTCGAAGCAGGGGCACCGGACGCTGAACGTTCATGCGGCGCGCGCAATCGGCGAGCAGACGGACCCATTCGGTGTCATTCATCGGAGCTGCGCTGCGAACGAAGCGGCGCAGGTTTCTCTGCCCGGCCATGACATGGATCAGCATCACGAGCACGCCACCGGCGTAGGTTGCCAAGAGGACCGTCAGCCATGGAGCCTCGCTCGCGTCCGGCACGGCATGTGCGGCCTCGACGGCGATGGGGAAGGCCGCGGTGGGAATGGGCGGACCTGCCGGTTCGATTAGCTCGACGGCAGGGGTCACGTCAGCTGCGGCCGACGCGACCGGCTGCGCGGTGCGAATCACGACGCTCCATTCCGGCAGCGCGACAGACGCGACCGGAAGCATGAGCACGGACACGATCGCGAGCGTCCACAGAAAATGACGCGAGGCGGCTGACATTCGTCTGGAGAAGATACCCAGGACGAAGGCCGTGAGGCCCAGCAGCGCCGTGGCCCTGATCGTGATCCACAGGGCCGTGGAGAGTCCGGAGCCTTCGAAAAGCATGCTCATCGCTCGTCTCCCTGTTCACGTGTCCGTTTCAGCAGATTGCGCAGCTTCCGATACTCGGCCTCGGAGAGCTCGCTCGAGCTGATATCGAGGAGCGCCGCAATGGCCGAGCCGGGTGAGTCGTTGAAGAACGTTCGCACCAGATGCCGCAGCGCGGAGCGGCTCGCGTCCTCCGGCTTCGCCGCCGGAAAGTACACGAAGCGCGGACCGTCGTACTCGCGGCCGAGCAGGCCGCGGTCGATCATGATCTCGAGCAGCTTGCGGACGCTGGACGGGCTGGACGCGTCAGGGAGCTCGGCGCGGATCTCCTCGACCGTCGCCCGGCGGCGGCGGTACAGGATCTCCATGATCTGACTCTCGCGGCGGGTGAGATCGACGCGGATGACCTTGGGCATGGGGCGTCTGATGCCGATTGCCGTGGGCGAATAATTTCGCCCTTGGCGAATATATTCGCTATACGAGGAGGAGTCAAGCCAGGTTCCGGCGAAGTGTCGAACGATCGAGGAGTGTGTCGTCCGCTACGTCCCCCCACCCGGACCGAGGCGAATGTCGAACGTCCGGCGGTACCTCACAGACACGCCGTCCTTCGTCGCCGGCCGGAACTTCCACGTGCGCGCCACCTTGAGGAGATCCGCGTCGTAGGTCGGATGAACGGTCTTCAAGATCGCCGCCGAGATCACATCACCCTGCTCGTCGACAATGACTTCGAGCGCTCCCAGAAACGGACGCGACCGTTCAACCTCGCTCCGCGGGCGCCAGGGTGGCATTGGTCGGGAGATAGTCACCGGCGGCACGACCCCCGCGTCTGACGAGCTGTAGGTAGACGACGGCAAGTCGGGCACAGGGACTACAGCCGGAGCTGCCGGGGCCGACGCATTGGTCGGCGCGGCAGCAGGCGCGGCAGCAGGCGCAGGTGCCGGCGTCGTCTTGATCAGATCCTTGAAGCCGGTCGCGAGCCGTCGAAGGTCCCCCATGTTCGGTTGACCCGCCAGCCCCGGCTCGTCCAGGAGCGCAAGGACCTTGTCGAATCCCGCCAGCGCCACCTGCGGCTCTTTGCGATCGTAGGCGGCCTTTGCATTGTCGTACGTGTCCTGCACGATGCCAGGCAGGAGTCCTCTTCTCACCTCCGCGAAGAGCGCGCGTGTGCGGGGAGACGTGGTGGCCTCCGGCGGCAGATACAGCGGATCCGCCTTTGCCAGCGCCGCGATGGCCTGCCGCGCATCGTCGGTGCGGCCCAGGGCCACGAGACAGAAGACCTGATAGCCCGCAATTTCGTTCGACTCCGGCGGCTCGGCCGAGTCGTGGAGTCGATTGAGGAGGACGAGCGCCTCGTCATAGGAGGCGTTGACGTAGAGCTCCTTTGCGCGTGCAAACGTGTCCTGCCCGGCAACTCCGGCCGCGGCGGCGAGCCACACAGCAAGAGCCAGCATCTGGCGGCAACGGGCGCGTGGAGCGGTCATGGATCACCTAGGCGAGGTGACGATCAGCGTTCGAGATTCACAGTGAGACGCGTGATCGTGTCGGACCGGACGGTGGCCGTCCGGCGCTGCTCCCCGAGCTGGGGATGACGAAAGACAATCTCGTGCTCGCCGAGCGGAATCGACAGGTTGCCAAGCGGAGTCTCGCCGACGGACTTGCCATCGATCAGCACTTCCGCCCACGGCACCGCGTTGATATTGATTCGCCCGTTGGGTGGAGTCACCACGAGCGGGACGACCCGCCCTGCCTTGACCTCGACGACCTGACGCGATTTGAATCCGAGCGCGCTGTTCACCAGATCGAGCTCATGCCGTCCCACGGACGCCGACAGGATCCCGGTCGCGCTCGACCCGAGCCGCGTATCGCCGTCGAACACTTCGAGGGCAATCGGCGACGATAACCTGATTCCACCGAGTCGCTGGGCGGCAGGAACCGCGGCCGGAGCGGTTGCAGGTCGCGCCCCCACGGCCGGTTCGCGTCCGCCGCCGGGCTCCAGGTTTTCCTTCCCCGTGCTGCCCACGACGGCCTCCGGCGTCGGCGCCGCCGGCCGCGGACTTGCGACGCTGATCGATCGCACGTCGGGACCGATCTTCAACTGGAGAGGCGTCACGCCCGCCGACTGGCCATCCACGACCACTGTTGCGCCCGGATCGGGTGTCTCGAGCTTCACGTCGGCCATCCTCACAGGCGCAGGCGCGACCCACCGTCCGCGGAGGAGCATCGCGATGACGACAGCTTCGGCGATGACACAGATGGCAAGCGCGGCGATGGCCCAGTGGAGGTGGCCGTTCGGCTTGCGGAAGAAAACCGGCGAACTCCACCTCGACGACGAAGGAGAAGGAGACTGGACGTTGGTCTTCGGAGCCGACCAGACCGTCTGGGGTTGTTGCATGGTCTGTTCTTCCAACTCTTCGGTTGCCTGAACTTCGCCGGCGGGGATTGCTGGCGGTTCGGGGATTGCTGGCGGTTCAGTGATGCTCTGGAGCATCTCCGGGGCAGACTCCTCAGACGGCTCAGGGGCATCGCTGGGAGCTGGAATCAGCGTCACGACGGGAGCGGGATCGTCCGGCTGCAGATCCGGGAGGACGGCAGGCACGATCTCCTCGAGGAAAGCGGTCTCCTCCACAACGTCGTGCCATGACTGGGTGGCGTGTCCGCTGATGCCGACGTTCGAGACGTAGCGGAGCGCGTTCAGGGCGTCTTCAGACGCTGGGAATGCGCGTCCGTTGAGCTGGAGGGCTTGCTCGAGCCAACCACGTAATCCGCCGAGTGGCCCGGCCGACTCACTTTCCGAAGCGGCGATGGCCTCGTCCAGCACATGGCCGAGATTCTCGCGGTACTCGTCCAGCCTCAACTGCCGGCCAAGAAGAATCGAGAGCGCAATAAGGCCGAGCTGAAAGAAATCCGTTCGATCATCGATCCTGAACCGGTTCCCAGCCCCCGGGTCGGGCACGGGAAGCCCGAGATCGACGAGCATCCGCTCCGCCGTCAGCTGGAGCCGCTCCAGTGCGGGGCCAAGGACGTGTTCGACGATGATCAGCTGGCCCCCGGGCGAAATCACGACGCGGTTCGCAGTCAGGGCGCCGTGGCCGATGCTGCTGCCGTACTTATGGAACGCCGCGAGAGCGGGGGTCAACTGCTGGATCAAGGAGGAGGCGAACGCGGGTCCTCGCACATGCCCGACCACGCCCCGGAGCCGTCTGCCCTCGGTGTGGCTCGACAGGAGGATCAATCGTCGATCCGCCCCCAGATACTCGACAGCTGGCGGCGCACCGAATGAGGCGTGCCGAAACTGCCTCAGCAGTTCCACGCGGCGGCGCAACGCGACTTCGAAGCCGGGAATCGTCGTGAGGGATGGCCGGAAACGCAGCAGCTCCAGGGACGGTTCACGCCGGTCGTCGAGCACGACAACTCGATCGCCAAGCTCATCTGAAAGGCCGGTCACGCACCCGTCGGCCAGACCGGAGTCTGTGGAGGCGGGCTCGAAGGGCCGGACAGTCGTGAAGCTGAAACCGGATGTCATTGAGGAACGTGACACGTCACTCGCCTGCGCGTGTCGACGCGATTCGTTGACCCATTCTCTACGAAAGCTCTCTCCAGTCAAGGTGCATCGACCAGATCGTTGATCCCGTCGCCGCATAGCCGCACTCGATCTGTCCAACTGCCGCCTCATACCGCGCGATCACGGGTAGGGGTGACGTATGAGTGAAGTGTTCAACGGAACCGTCGAGGTACGCGACGGCGTCGCCGGTACGACCATCCTGCTGAACGGCAGGAACGGCGACATCGAAGCCGGCGGCAACGGCCAGGCGGGCAACATCGCCGTGCGCAATTCCAGCGGCGGCGAGACGGTGAGGATCAACGGCAACACCGGCGACATCATCGTCCGCGACAGCGCCGGGCTCGATACCATTCGCCTCAACGGGGACACTGCGCAGCTCTTCGTAGGCGTCGATGGCAGCGGCGGCGACCTGATCGTGCAGGACACTCAAGGCAGCATCGTCTTTCACGTAGACGGCGAATCCGCCACCGTGAACATCGGTACCGCGGGGATATGAAGGTCATCTCCTCGTCCGCAACAGCTCGGGTGGAGTTTTCTGGGAAATTCACGGGACACGCAAATCGCCGTCGTCGGCGGTCGCTGGCGCGTGAGTGACAGCGCGGGACGCGAGAGCTTTCAGGTCGACGGCGAGACAGGCGTGGTGAACGTCGGGGCGAAAGGCAAGGCCGGCAGCCTCCGCGTGGTCGACGCGGCAGGTGGCCAGCGAATCCAGCTGACCGGCGAGTCAGGCGACATCAGGCTGCTGGGCGCCGACTGCGCGGAGGACTTCACCGTGCGCAACGCGCCAGCCCTCGATGGCGGCACGGTCCTCGTCATCGACGAAGGCGGCGCGCTCAGAGCCAGCGCGCGCGCCTACGATCGGCGCGTCGCCGGCGTCGTATCGGGCGCCGGAGACTTCAGGCCGGGCATCATCCTCGATGCGCGAGAGGCGGACGTCGAACGCCGGCCAGTGTCGTTGATGGGAAAGGCGTTCTGCAAGGTTGACGCAACCGAGGTCCCCGTGGAGGTGGGCGACCTGCTGACGACGTCCGCGACGCCGGGCCACGCGATGAAGGCCGCTGATCCGGCGCGCGCGTTCGGCGCCGTGCTCGGCAAGGCTCTTGGATCGTTGCGCGAGGGACGCGCGCTTGTGCCTATCCTAGTGACGCTGCAGTAGGGGAAATGGGTGACCCGATTGGGAAGGCTCTTCTGACAGCTAGACCGCGCCCTGCGGCTCCCGCGGAACGTGCAGTTCGGCGACGAGCTCCGGATTGAAATAGCTATCAATTATAGCTATAATCGGTAGCATGAAAGTCAGTGTGGCCGAAGCCAAGAATACGCTTCCCAAATTGATCAAGGCGGTCGAAGACGGCGAGTCTGTGACGATTTACCGGCACGGAACGCCGGTGGTGGACATCGTCCGGACGACGAAGGCCGATCCCCAGAAGGCGAAGTTCGGGACACTGAAGGGCACGGTGTCGGCTCTCGACCCCGACTGGTGGAAGCCCATGACCAACGATGAGGTCGACGCCTTCCTCGATGGCCGCTAACGCATGCGGCTCATCCTCGATACGGTCACGTTCATCTGGGCGGTCAGCGCTCCAGAGCGCCTCTCACGTGCTGCGCTGTCCGCTCTTCGAAAGGGGACCGCGGTGCGCGAGATCAGCGTCGTGTCCCTGACTGAGATCGCCGTCAAGGAGACCAGAGGGAGGCTCGCGTTCGGCAAGGCGGACGCGATGGCAGGTGTCGCTGATCTGCGTGTGCGGGTCTTGCCGTACGCGGCAGAGCATGCCTTGCGCCTGTTCGATCTGCCCACACATCATGCCGATCCCTTCGACCGCCAAATCATCGCGCAAGCCCTCGTGGAAAACGTCCCGGTCGTGACGCCTGACGAATCCTTCAATCTTTACGAAGGCCTCAAGGTCGTATGGTGACTGGATGCCACCGTGACCAGGCTTGACACGGTGGCCGCTGCAGTCAGACTCTCGAAGTAATCGGCGAGCGGATTGCCGATCGGCGAAGTATCGGCATTTGCCAGTAGGTGAAGCCGCGCCATAACCATTCCATCGGACCGTAGTGAAATCTGGTCAGCCACCAGTGGCTGAAGGCAATCTGCGCCGCGTAGACCACGAGCACGAACAACACCTGCTGCGCTCGCGGCAGACCCCACTGGCCCAAGGCATAGCCGTAAAAGACGGTCGCGCAGATCAGTGACTGGGCAAGGTAGTTGGTCAAGGCCATCCGGCCCGCTTGCCCCAACACGCGGATACGCGAGAACGCCGTCTTGCTCTGGAGCATGAGCACGACCATGGCGACATACCCGAGGCAGGCGGGAAGATTGCCGAGGATTGACAGTCCGACGGCGATGTCCCAGCCATCGTACCTGTCACCGAGCGTATGGGACATGGCGATCAGGCTACCGAGCAGTCCAACCCCAATGCCAATTGGCAAGCCATACAGGGCCAGCTTGCGAAAGAATGGCAGATGCGCGCCGGGATTCTCCATGACACCCGAACGCACGAACCATGTCCCGAGCAGGAACATGCCGACGAGGACGATTGCGAAGCCGAAATCGTCAGCGACTTTTTCCGGGAACCGACCGCCACGCCATTTCACGGCCTCCCAGTAGCTGCCGCTGGTGAGGATCCGTCGTTCTTTCTCGTCCTCGGCTTTCGCTTCGGCGAGCGCCTTCTCCCTCTCAGCCCTGCGTTCTACGGCGCGCTTTTGTGCTGGCTCGTTCGTCGGCTTTTGCGCAGCCACAACCACCGCGGCGTCTGGATCGGGCGCGAAACGCTCAAGGAGTCCGCCCACGGTGATCGCGATTCCGAGAAACACATAGACGCTGACCGCCAGTCTCACGCTGCGCTTTTCCGCAGGTTCGTAATATTTCCACGAGAACCATCCCGCAGCGAGAACCAAGGGCCCGAAGACCGAGAGCGGCAGGCGCGGTTCGATGGGTCCATCAGGCAACAACCAGAACACCGCAGCCGCAACGACGAGGAGCGAGCCGATTACTAGCAGCAGGAACGAGAACAGCGGAACACCGTGGCCGAAGATGTTCACGTGTTTCCCACTGCGAAGATAGATCGCGAGCAGTCCGGCGGCCGCAAGGCCGATAGCGACCGCAGCGATATTCCCCCAGCCGGGAATGAACGCCAGGCCGGCCACAATTGCGATGCCGATGAGGAGCGGTCTTGTCTTTCCGTAGAGCACAATCATCAGCATCAACGCGCCGATCGCATAGCTGAACAGGATGTCGCCTTCCCAGAGAAGGACAAAGTGCGCCGCACCGAACACAGCCAGGGCCAGCACGCGCCGCAAGTACACGATCGTGAATTCGCGCCCGGCTTGCGCGGCGCGCGTCATCATCACCGCGAATCCCATGCCGAACAGCAACGAAAAAATCGTCCAGAACTTGCCCTGCACGAAATACGCGACACACCAGCTGGCCAGCCAGTCGATGCCCGTGAGACCACGCGGAATGCCCTGGTTGAGACTGGAGATGGTGCGGTTGAAGTACTCGATGTTCATCAAGAAGATGCCGAGCAGGGCAAACCCTCGGACCACATCCAGGGCTTCGATCCGCTGAGTCGCGGCAATCGGCACCAAGTCCTGGTCGAGCACGGCCGGCGTTGCTGGCTCCATGCTGATCGCCCCGGATTCGTGGGTCACGCTAATACATTACGCTGGCCGCGGGGTTTTTCTCCCCGATTGTTCTTGGCGGGGCGGTCGTCGGTTACGGTCGCGTGAGGGTCATGATCCAGTTCGTTTCCCAGGTCCTGCCCCCATCATCGGAGAGGGCCTGTTCCCATCGCGCCGGGTCGGCCGACGGTCGCGTCCAGAGGAACCGGCAGAGGACCTTCTTGCCGTCCACGGTTTCGTCGCCGTAGAACTCGCCCACGCCGCCGATGAATCTCCCGACCATCGGCGGAAGCAGGGTTCGCGCCCGAGCGGTGTCGGCCCAGTGGATCGACCACTGGGCGGTCGCGGGATCGAAGAGCCTGAGCGTGATGCCTTCGAACGGCGACCCGTCACGCACGGCCGTATAGCGATCGAGGTGACCGAACCCGTCGAGCAAGGGGTCGGTCTGCGATTGTGCGTCGAACTCAATCCACTCGGTCGATTGGCGCAGCCGACCTCGCAGATAGCGGTTGTGGATCTTCCACGATCCGAACAGGAAATCGAAGTCGTGCTTTGATGCGCGTGCCGCTTTGGGACCGCCTCCCAGAACCGACCGCGGTGTGGGCTCCAGCTCGAGCACCGAAGGCGTGAGATTATCAACAGTGAGCGCGGTCGCGAGTCGGTCGATCGAAGCGGCCGCGATTTCGCCACCGTGCAGAACCCCAATCCACGCCAGCACGTGCTCCTTCTCGCGCACGGGCAGCCGGGTGAACGTGTTCGGCGCGGGCTCAGTCACGAATACACCTCTGAGGTCGACGCGATGCTCGCGGAGGATCGGCACGATGCGCCGCTCGACCTGCGACACCAGCGCTCGGTCGGCTGGCCCATGCAGCTGATAGATCCCGATCAGGACGAGTGAGGGCGTGCCGCTTGTCGCCCGAGCTTCGTTCACGCTGTCCGTCCGGAGGGCGAGTTCCGGCCGAGCCGGCTTCAGCAGCAACACGTCGCTCACATCCAGCATCGTGGCGTTCGCCTCCGCCTTGTGAGCCGCCCACACGGGCCCTCCATAGAAGCTCTCGAGCGCCCTGTGGCGGATCTCCATATTCTCGAACCCGCGCAGCCACACGAAACGGTCAGCACGACGTCGATCGCGGAACTGCCCGGCGAGCGTCATCCCCGTCGCTTCCTGCGACTCGATGAAGTGCCGCTCGAACACATCGATCAGCTCGTCCCGTTGCCCGGGTTTGAGCGTGTACCTGTCGCAGTTCGAGCACCAGGCAACAGTCTCCAGCAGCTGGAATGATGACACTTGGACTGATGGCACTCATGGACACTCCTATCGCGCACGCCAGCGGTATCGCGGACCATCGCATGATTCCGACCATACGTGAGAACACCAGGGGGATCATGGGCCAGTTGCGATAAGACCCATGGACCAGATGGACCATGAAGCGAGTACGATCCAGACATTTCGCTGGTCCAGTTCCCGTCCGATAAGTAGGGCTCATGGCACGATGGGAGTTCGCGCTCGAGATCGATCGCTCGCACACGGTTTCGTTCGCGCAGCAGATCGCGAGGGCGCTCGTCGCAGAGATCGAGCGCGGCCGCTTGCGTCCTGGCGACCGCCTGCCGGGGTCCCGAACGCTCGCGAGGGCGCTCCGAGTTCACCGACAGACGGTGGTCTCTGCGATCGATGACCTGATCGCGGCGGAATGGCTGGTGAGTCGCCCGGCATCGGGCGTATTCGTGTCGAACGTCCCCGCGCCGGTCGGGACCCAGGTTCAGCGCCGCGGCCGATTACGTCCGGGCGTCGCCGCGACCCGATTCGCGCTGCCAGTTCCCGCCGCTCCACATGCCGAGCTGCCAGCCGTGGTCCCCCGGGGAGCCATCCTGATGTCCGGCACTCGCCCTGACGTCCGGCTGCTGCCGGCCGAGCTGATTGGAAGGGCGTACCGGCGCTCGCTTCGCCTGTTCGGCCCCGCCCTGTTGTCCTACAGCGACCCGGCGGGTCTCCCGCGGCTACGCCGCGAGCTGGCGGCGATGCTGTCCGCGACTCGCGGTCTCGCTGTCGATCCCGACTCACTCTCTCGTCACGCGCGGGAGCCAGATGGCGCTCGCGCTCATCGCGCGTGCGCTGATCCGTCCGGGTGATGCGATCGCGGTCGAACATCCAGGCTATCGGCCCGCCTGGGAGGCGTTCAAACTGGCGGGTGGCCACATCGTTCCCGTCCCGGTCGATGACCACGGATTCAACATCCGCGCGCTGCGGCACGCCATGGCGCAACGGCCCATTCGCGCGGTGTACGTCACGCCGCATCACCAGTACCCGACGACCGTCACGCTGACGCCTTCCCGCCGCCTCGAGCTTCTCCGGCTGGCGGCGGAGAAGGGCTTCGCGATCCTCGAAGACGATTACGACCACGAGTTTCACTACAGCGGCCGCCCGCTGATGCCGATCGCCAGCCTCGACACCAAGGGCCTCGTGGTCTACATCGGCACGTTGTCGAAGGTCGTGGCTCCAGGGTTGAGGCTGGGGTTCATCGCGGCGCCAAAGGACCTGATCGAGCGGCTCGTCGCGTATCGCTCGTTCACTGACTTGCAGGGCGATCCCGTGCTCGAGTGTGCGGTCGCCGAGCTTTTCGAGGAAGGCTTGATCCAACGGCACGTACGAAAAATGCGACGGCTCTATCAGGAGCGTCTCGCGACGCTGACGTCCGCGATCAGGTCGCAGCTCGGGGATTTCGTCGTCTTCCGCGAACCTTCTGGCGGAACCGCGCTCTGGGTTCGAACGCGAAATGCCCAGCTGATGATGCGATGGGCGCACGCGGCGCGAGACCGCGGCGTGTTCTTTGATACGGGTACCGCCTTCACACTCAATCAAACTCGTACGCCAGGCGCGCGGCTTGGATTCGCGTGCCTCAACGATCGCGAGATCAAAGAGGCCGTGAGCCGGCTCGCCGCGGCGGCGCGGTGGAAGGACTGATCACCGCAGCGGTTCCTTGCTGCCACATGGCCTCTGACTTGCTTCGGATGTGACCATGGATCAAACCACAACAGCTCGCGAGACTCAGCCACACGCCTTCGTCAAGCGCGTCCATGGCGTCCGATATCAGGTGACGGACGTCGCTCGCGCCGTCACCTTCTACACAGAGCACCTCGGGTTCACGCTGGAACACCAACAGCTCCCCGCGTTTGCGAGCGTCTCTCTCGGCGACGTGCAGATTTTCCTCAGCGGTCCTGAGGCGTCTGGTTCGCGTCCCATGCCGAACGGTCAACGGCAGGAGCCGGGCGGCTGGAATCGCGTGGTGTTGAAAGTGACGGATCTTCCCGGCTACATCGCCGAATTGAAAAACGCCGGGCTTCGTTTTCGCAACGACATGGAAACCGGTCCCGGGGGCCGCCAAATCCAGGTCGAGGATCCGGACGGGAATCCGATTGAGCTGTTTGAACCCGCCCCTAACCGGAAAACGTGAGAAACAGGCGGCTATGGAGCTCAGATGATTCGCGCGGGTGCACGTCATCAGTCGGCCCGACAATCCCGTCGGCCCAAGCGAACTCGAGGAATTGCAATGGCCGTTTCACATTCGACCCACCCGGTGACACCGGAGCTAGTCCATTCGTCGTTCGCTCAGGTGCTGCACGCCGATGGTCCGGATACGACTCGTGCGACCGAGCTCGCGCTCTATTCGTGGATCGTGGGCCGATGGGACATGGACGTGACGACGATCCTCGAAGATGGAACGACGCATCGGGGCCGCGGCGAGATTCACGCAGGTTGGGTGCTGCAGGGTCGGGCCATCCAGGACGTCTGGATGATTCCACGCCTGCGAGACCGCCAGCCAGGGATCGAGCCGCTGCCCGGCGCAGGCAATTGGTACGGCACGACGTTGCGGATCTACGATCCCGAGCTCGACGCCTGGCGAATCCTGTGGAGCGATCCCGCGACCAATTTCTTCACGCAACAGATCGGCCGCGCGCAAGGCCCAGACATCGTCCAGACCGGCCCGGATCCGAGGGGCGGTTCGATGCGCTGGGTCTTCAGTGAGATCGAGCCGGATTCGTTTCACTGGACCGCTGAGCGCGCTCCAGACGACCGGAACTGGCGACGCGAAGTAGACATCCGCGCACGTCGCGCGTAGCGCTGGGCGACACCTCTGCCGCGAGCAGTCATTTTCCAAGCTGACGCAGCACGTCGCATCCCACAGGCGCTCCCGCGTCGCAGGCCTTCTTGAGCAGCACCAGCGCTTTCTGGCGGTCGGCCGGCACGCCTTCTCCCGTCGCGTGCATGACGCCGAGAATGCCGCAGCCGAGCATGAATCCTCCGTCACACGCCTGACCGTATAGCTTGGCTGCGCGTGGCAGATCCTTCGGCACGCCTTCGCCCGAATAATACGCGCCTGCGAGGTTGACGCACCCAACCATCACGCCCCCGTTGCAGGCCTTCGTATAGAGCGCGATCGCGCGGGCAGCGTCCTTCGCGACGCCCTGCCCGTTGTTGTGCATGAGCCCGAGTTGGCTGCAGCCCGTCAGGTCTCCAGCGTCACAGGCCTTGCCAAACGACGCGGCCGCTCGCGACAGGTCCTGTGGCACACCGCGGCCTTCGTAATAGATGGCCCCGAGTGCGTAGCACGCGTCGGCTTTCCCGAGCTCACAGTCCCTCAGTGCCTCCTCGGGACTCCGGCTCGGCTCTGGTTTCTGTTGAGCCGTCGGAGCCTGCGCATCCGGAGGAGCCTGCGATGTCGGCGTAGTGGTGGTGATCGAATAGGCCGAAACGACAGTGCCCTTCTTGTCGATGTACAGCTTGCCCCTGACGGGTGCGTGCACCACAGCCAGTCCGCCCGAGAAACCGAACGCGAACTCGAACTGCGGCGGAATGACGAACCGCCCTTGAGCGTCGACGTAACCCCAGTACTGCTCGGTCCGGACGGGTGCGAGCCCTTCGCTGAACGGGTACGCAGCGGTGAACTGCGGGGTGATCACGATCGCGCCCGACTTGCTGAAGTACCCGCTGCGTTGATTGACGTAGTTCGGGCCTTCCTGGATCGTCATCGAAAAACGAGCGAGACCTTCAGAGAACCTGTCGAGGAACGGCCAGTCCGCGGGCGCCACCATCCAGGCTCCGCGGTTGTTGATGCATCCCGACTTGCCTCCGGCGGTGCCGCACGCGAGACCGTCGGAAAACCCCCTCGAACACTCGAGGTCGGGATCCCGCAGCAGTCTTCCAGACCTGTCGAAATACACCAGGGCGAGACTGCCCGACGGCATCCCCGGCGGGCCATCGGTCGACAGCTGGCTGAACTGCGGCTCGATCGCCACGCGACCGCCCTTGTCGATGAAGCCCCAGCGGCCGCCTGATTTGACGGGCGCGAGACCTTCGGCGAAGCATCCCGCTCTTTCGTAGCGAGGCTGCACCGCGATGCGACCCGCCTGGTCTGCATAGCCCCACTTGTCGGCCACCCTTATCGCCGCGAGACCTTGAGAAAAGCGGCCGGCCTCATCGAATTCCGGCTTCACGACGACCTGCAGCGTCCGGTTGATGTACCCCCACTTGCCGCCAACTTTGACCGCTGCGAATCCTTCCGAGAATCCCATCGCATCGTCGAACGACGGGGTCGCCGTGATTCGCCCTTGCTCGTCGACAAACGCGGCCTTGCCGGCGTGGCGCACGAATGCGTGTGTCTCGGAGAAAGGATCCGCAGAATCGAATTGCGGCTGGATGACGATCCTGCCCGCCGAGTCGATGAAGCCAACCTTGCCGTTCTGCTCGACGGGAAAGAGCCATGCGCGGAAGGTGGGTGCAGGCGACGCGGTCTGGTTGACGGCTTCAGGACCGGCGCAGCCGAGGAGCAGGCAGCCGACGATCGGGCTGAGCGCTGCGTATCGGTTCAGCATGGAAGGGATCGTGGCTCATCCTAGGTCCGGTGCGGCGGACTTGGCAAGGAACCTGACACCTCTGCTGCCAGCTCGAGCATTGCCGGGCTACTGGCGAGTGATCACACCGTCGGATGCTACGATACCCGCAGAAAACGGTCCCCGCATGCACCCCCCGGTTCCTGGGCCGATCACCACCTGGCTCTCCCGCTGGCGGGCCGGCCAGCACGACGCGCTCGAGCACATCGTGCCGCTCGTGTATGACGAGCTGAGACAAGTCGCGCGACGCCAGTTGAGCCGCGAGCCATCGCCACACGCGCTCTCGGCCACGACCCTCGTCCACGAAACATACCTGCGACTGCTGAATCAGCGGCAACTCCTGGCCAGCGACCGGCCGGGATTCCTGATCGTTGCCGGGTGCACGATGAGACGCGTGCTGGTGGACGAAGCCAGGAGGCGCAAGCGCCTGAAGCGCGGCGGCGACGAGCCGATCGTCACCTTCGACGACAACGCAGACACCCTGCTCGAGGACGCCGACGTCGACCAGGTCCTCGCTATCGATGCGGCCCTCGAGCGGCTGGCCGCATTGGACGACCGCGCCGCCCGCGTCGTGGAATACCGCATCTTCGCCGGGATGACGCTCGAAGAGACGGCCGCGGCGCTCGACGCCTCGGTGAAGACGGTGCAGCGCACCTGGATCACGGCCCGCGCCTGGTTGCGGAAAGAGCTGGGCGCCTGACCGTTTTCGCGCCCGTTCAGCGCGATCATCTAGGAACAGCTGTCTATGAACCCCGACGCCGGCTGGTGGTCTCGCCTCGAAACCGTCTTCCAGGACGCAGCGGAACTGCCGCCGCCGAAAGACCAGCCTTTCTCGACCGCACCTGCGGCACGGATGCACAACTACGCAATGAAATCGATGCCTTGCTGGCCGCCGATGCGCCCGACCGGGCGCTGCACATCGAGCACATGGTGCGCGACGACTCGCCATCCGGGCCCGATCCGTTCCTCGGCATGCGCCTCGGCGCGTGGCAGGTCATCGACCTGATCGGCCGCGGCGGGATGGGCTCCGTCTATCGGGCGGAGCGCGCAGACGGGCAATACGAGCAGCAAGTCGCGCTCAAAGTGGTGCAGTCGATGGCGGCGCAGGGCCACGGCTCCTCACGCTTTCACGCCGAACGCCACATCCTGGCCCGCGTCACGCATCCCAACATCGCCCGCCTGATCGACGCCGGGCTGACGCCGGAAGGATCCGCGTACCTCGTCATGGAGTACGTGGACGGATCGCCGATCACGACCTACTGCGATGAGCAGCGGCTGACGATCGAAGACCGCCTGCGTCTCTTCCGCGCGGTGTCGAACGCCACGCAGCACGCGCACCAGTCGCTGGTCGTGCACCGAGACCTGAAGCCGGCGAACATCTTCGTGTCGCAGACCGGCGAGGTGAAGCTGCTGGATTTCGGCATCGCGAAGCTGCTCGAGCCGGAGCGGGCCAGCATCGAGACGACGGCGCGCGAGCTGCGCGTGCTGACGCCCGGATACGCGGCGCCGGAGCAGCTGCGCGGCGATCCGGTCACGACCGCAACGGACGTGTACGTGCTCGGCGTCGTGTTGTACGAGCTGCTGACCGGTGAGCATCCCGCCGAAGTCGATCCCGTGGCGCCAAGCCAGGCGATAAGGAGCCGTGCGGAGTCCACAGAGGAGGCAGTCAGGGCGGACCTGGCGCGCATGTGTGCCGCTCGCAGGACGACGGCGGCGAAGCTGGCGCGACGCCTGAACGGCGACGTCGACCGCGTCGTCATGAAAGCGCTGAGAGTCGAACCGGATCGACGGTATGTCTCTGCCGGTCAGCTCTCCGAAGAGATCGAACGGCTGCTCGACGGCCGTCCCGTGATGGCGCAGCCGGACACGCTGATGTATCGCACGCGGCGATTCGTCGGCCGTCACCGCGTCGGCGTCGGCATGGTTGCCGCGCTCGTGGTGCTCTCGACGGCGTTTGCCATCGTTGCCGGGCTGCAGGCGAGGGCAGTCGCGTCGCAGCGCGATCGCGCGCAGATCGAGGCGCGCCGCGCCGAGCGCGTCGCGCTGCTGGCGGCCGACCTGTTCAAGCTCGCAGAGCCGGCGGCCGGCCGGGGAGAGAACATCACCGCCCGGGAACTGCTCGCGCAGGCTTCTGCCCGCATCGACTCGGAGCTCCAGGGCGATGCGGCAACACAGGCGGCGCTGCTCAACGTGCTGGGACGCGTCTACGCCAACCTCGGCCTGCACGACCGTGCCATCGACGTGCTCGAAGCGGGCCCTCGAGCTTCAAAAGAGCGGAGGAGAGGACGGCACGGCTGAGGAAGCCGAGACGCTGCACCGGCTGGGCGCGGAATTCGTGGCGCTCGGCGACTACGCATCCGCGGAGCAGCGCCTGACCGAAGCGCTCGCGCTGAGGCGCCGCCTGGCCGTGCCGGCGCGAGACGTGGCGGCCACGCTCGAGTCGCTCGGCAAGACGTTGGGCCTCACCGGACGGATGGACGGCGCTCGCACCTACATGGAGGAAGCCGTGGCGCTTCGCCGCGGCCAGCGCGACGTTCCGAATACCGAGATGATGTCAGGACTGTACCGAGCTCGGATCGCTGCTCCATGAAACCGGCGACTTCAAGCGTGCCGAGAATCTCTTTCGCGAAGCCGTCGAGGTCGGCAGATCCATCGCCGAGCCGTCGCTGGCGAAAGTGACCGGCCTGATGCACCTGGCGCGGTTCGTCCATGAATTCGAGCGCGACCCGGCGAGGGCCGAGCCGCTCTATCGAGAGGCGCTCGGGATCGCCCGAACACTGTATGCGGGCGATCATTCGGAGGTGGCGAATTGCCTCGGCGAGCTGGCGCGCAATCTTCGCGATCTCAAACGGCTCCCCGAGGCTGAAGCCGCTGCCCGCGAATCGAGCGAGATGTATCGCCGGTTGTACGGCGATCGCCACGACGACACGCTGATCAGGGTGCGCATCCTGGCCGCCGTGCTCCACGACGAGCGCAAGCTGCACGAGGCGGAGCTGATCCTGCGGGATGCCGTGGCCGATTCCCGGTCGCTCTTCGGAGCCGGCAATCCGACGACGCTGGCGAGCGCGCGGGAACTGGCGTCGGTGCTCGAAGATCAAGGCCGGCACCCCGAAGCCCTCGACGTGCGACTGGCGGAGCTCGCGAGCGCGATCAAGGAGTTTGGCGAGGATAACGTCTACGTCGCGATCTCGCTCGCAGGCCTCGGCAGGCACAGCCTCGCCGCCAATCAGTTCGATGAGGCGCACAAGTACTTGACGCGTGCGCTGCAGGTGCGGCAGCGCATTCATCCCGCCAATCACTGGCGCATCGACGAAGCGCGCGGCATGGTTGGCATCGCGCTGCTCCGTGCCCGCCGCTTCGCTGAGGCGGAAACCGAGCTTCTGGCTGCCCACGACGGCCTGCTCGCGCATCGCGGAACGGAATCGGCGGAAGCCCTCGCGGCCCGGAAGCGTCTCGTCGAACTGTACGAAGGCTGGCATCGACCGGAACAGGCTGCCCGCTTCCGGGACGGGAAGAACTGACCCCCCTGTCCACAATCGCCCCTAACTGGATAATTCCCTGACGCTCGACGGCCGTCAGTGTCATTTTCGCGGCGACGGCACGTAGTAATCATCCTGCTCCCACGTGTGCGTGCGCACGTAGCCGTGGCTCTTCATGAGCGCCTCGATGGCGGATCGCTTGGCGCCCTCGTAGTTGTGCTCGACGACCATGGAGCCGATCGTGTACGTGTCGAACGGGAAAGCCTTGAGCGCTTCGAGCTCGGCGCCCTCGATGTCGAGGCTGACGAAGTGAATGTAGCGCGGCGCATTGGTCCGCGCGAGGACGTCGGCGAGCGTGGTCGTCGTGAACGCGACGGTCCGGCCCTCCTGGGCCTTGTCCTTGAACTCGCCCAGCGTGTCCCAGATGCCCCTGATGCCGCTGCCCGTCTGAAATTCCATTCGCTTGCCAGCTTCGCTGAAGATGACTTCCTTCAGCATCTGGCAGGTCCGATCCTGCATGTTGGTGGGGAAGGGATCGATGCAGACCCCGGTCCAGCCATGTCGTTCGAGCGCCTTCGTGTTCGAGAAGACCGTTCCGTCCGCAGATCCGACGTCGAGGAAGAATCCATTCCTCACGCCGGGGAACATCGTCGCCAGCACCCACTTGTCCTGACCGATCTGAGAGGGAAACGTCTCCAGGCCCAGCAGCTCGCGGACGGAGAACCAGACGTTGCGGGCCCGCGGCATCTGACAGCACATGCGATTCCGCTCGAACTGCCGGCCGACTTTCATCCCGACGTAAGCCGATCCCAGGGCTACCAGGGCGAGGAGCGTCGCCACCGACAGCAGGCGGCCCCACGAGAATCCGCGCATGACGTCTCCAATCGTGAAGCCGCTCACGCGTACATCGGCCTGCGTCCGCGCAGCGCGCTCCATCCGCGCACGATTCGGTAGATGAACCACACGCTGACGATCGCCAGCGGGAGCCACGCGATCAGAATGCCAATCCCGAACGTCATGACGACGAAGAGCAGGCAGAGCGAGACCCACAGGAGACCGAACCAGAACGTCCGGATCTGCCAGCGGAAGTGCGATTCCAGCCAGGTGCCGCGGACGTCGCCGCGCTTCAGGTAGTTCAGGATGACGGCGATGATCGAGGGCCAGCCGGTGAGAAACGCGCCGACGACGGTTGCGGTGCCGAGGATGCCCATCAGCAGACTGAAAGCATGGAGGGCGTAGATCCACTGCGTCCAGCTGACGAGCGACGATTCGGATGCGCCGGCTCGCGAGGCAGTCGGCGGCTGGTGCGCGGGCAACTCCATAGCGATGAGTGTACGCGCAATCTTCCCACCTGACACCTCCTGTGACGTTGACACTCCCGTCACGCTCCTGTAGATTGTCGTCAAGAGAGTGAAATCATGACGACATGTCGACTGACACTCCGAGCCACAACGCTGGCGCGCACGCTGCTGATCGCCGTTGCGGCGCTGGCCGCGCCTGGCGCGAGCGGAGCACAGGACGCGCGGGTGCCCGATCCCGTCGTCTCGCTGGCCTGGCTGAATCGACATCTGACCGACCCGAACGTGGTCGTCATCGCAACCGACGACCAGGCGCCGTACTCCGATGGCCATATTCCGGGTGCGCGGTTCGCGGGTCACGAGGCAACACTCGATCACAACGACCACCGGCTGAAGCCGCCCGCGGAGCTCGCATCAGCACTTGCAAAAGCTGGCGCGACGGACACGGCCAGAATCGTTCTTTATGGCGAGCCCCTGGCCGTGGGCTGGCTCTACCACGCGTTCGCATCGCTCGGGCACGGGGATCGCGTGTCAGTGCTCGACGGCAACTACACGGCCTGGCGCGCTGCGGGGCATCCGTCCTCGACGGAGACGCCGCTCGCGGCAGGCGGCCGGCTGACGGCGAAGCCGGCGTCGGATGTCTCGGTGGACCGCGCGTGGGTGAAGAGTCATCTGAACGACGCGAACATGCGGCTGCTGGACGTGCGGTCTCAACAGGAATGGGACAGAGGCATGATCCCGAACGCCACGAAGTTCCTGTGGGCCGATCTCTACACCGATATGAAAACCCGGCGGATGAAGCCGGCGAGCGAGCTGAAAGCGGTGTTCGAACGGGCCGGCGTGCAACCGGGGCAGACGGTGGTCACGTATTGCGCGGTCGGGATGCGCGCGAGCCTCGCGTACTTCGCGGCGCGCGCCGCCGGCATTCCCGCGCGGGTCTACGTCGGTTCCTGGGCCGACTGGTCGAGCGACCCGACGAGCCCGGTGGCCAAGAGTCCGCGGTGATGGTTCACTCGATCCCGTGCACCGCGGCAACCTCATAGTGCGCCGCGCGGTCGTCGAATCGGGACAGATACTGCCGGCGCTCTTCGGGGATCACGGCCTTCTCGTAGTCCGCGCCGGCCACTGCGCGGACGGCATCGAGTGAGTCCCACAGAATGATGGTGACGAACTCGACGTCATCACCTGATTGCCTGCGCAACAGGTAGCTGCCCCTATAGCCAGCCACCGTGGAGAGTCCCGGCAACAGCTCGGGCTTCAGCATCGATTCGTAGGCATCGGCGTGCTCGGGCTTCGCGTAGCCGCGCCAGACTCTTGCAATCACAGATCCTCCTGACCGGATAATTCATGAACCTCCGGGGGAGCCATCCTATCGGAATGGCTGCGTGCGGGAAACATTTTGACAGCGGCGCGTTGCTCAACCGGCTACGATTAGCCTTTCTCTGGAGCAGCCGATGCTAGATTGGGCGCCACTGTGGCTCAAGTTCGTTCTGGGGCTGGTTGGCCTGTGCGCTGCTTTGTACATCGTCGTGAGCGCTATACGACAGGTCTGGAAGACGGCCGTGATGTCAGCGAAACATCATGAGCTGCCAGGCTTCATCGCGCAATTCCTGTTCATACTCGTCGCCGGTGTCATCGGCTATCTCTACTTCTTCGCGCCACGTACCAGCACCGGCGTGACCATCAGCGGTGCCGACATCGCCAGGGGGCTCGGCGTTGCATCGATTTTCGTCGGCGGGTTCCTGAAGGCCAAGCAACGCTCGTTGGAAGCGGACGATATTCTCACGACCTCCCCGTTCGATGATGGACGATGTGCGTGGTGTGGGTTGGAAGTTGATGGCAAGCGTGTGTCTCACGAGGAGTATCGGAAGCTGTGGGAAGACGGAGACGCACAATACCGAATTCGCGGGCATGTGTGCGAGTCATGCAAGGCACTCTCTTGCTTCGGTTGCAAGGGGGCAGCCGTGGGTTGGGTGGAGACGTCCGGCGCGAGTCAGTGGGAGAGCGCGCAAAAGGCGAGTTGCACGAAGTGTGGCACCGGCCGCAACCTGAAGTTAATCGTCGAGCCAGCGTCGATCCATGCGGGAGATGCGCCGACGCAAATCTTGAAGCTCTGACGTGAGGTTCACTTCTCCTCGGGGAAACGGTATGCGGCGACGACCACGGTGATGTTGTCGCGGCCGCCGCGATCGAGGGCGAGCTGGACGAGCTTGGCGCAGGCGTCCTTCGACCCATCAGACGCGGCCAGCGTCTGCGACATGGCCTCGTCGTCCACGAGATCGCTCAGCCCATCGCTGCAGAGCAGCACGCGATCCCCCTCCTCGAGCCGGAGCAGATCCACATCGACGTCGACATGCTCAGTGGAGCCCCCGAGCGCGTTGGTGAGCACGTGACGCACGCCGGAGGCGGCGATGTCGCACGACTCGAGCCGGCCGCAGTCGACGAGCATCTGCGCGTAGGTGTGATCCTTGGTGAGGCGGTGCAGGAAACCGGCGCGATACAGATACGCGCGGGAGTCGCCGACGTGAATGACGAGGAGATCGCTGCCGAGGCTGCGCGCGACGGTGAGCGTCGACCCCATGCCACGCAGCGCCGCGTCCTCGCTTCCGCGCTTGAACATGATTTCGCCGACATGCTGCACGAGCTCGCGGGCGCGGCGTTCGAGCTCCTTCGAGGCCGCCTCGGAGTCGAGCTTGACGATCCAGGTACCGGCAGGTCCAGCGCAAGCCCGACGAGCGCGCTGATCGCGAGCCGGCTCGCGAGCTCGCCACCGGCATGGCCGCCCATACCGTCAGCGACGATCATGACGTAATTGACTTCCTCGGCCCGCTCGGGGATGTCGCCCACGGGGAGGCTGCTGAGCAGCGTCTCGTGCGCGCGCGACATCTTCGTGACGCAGAACTGGTCCTCGTTGTTCTCGCGCAGGAGCCCGACGTGCGAGAGCGCGCTGACGTCGATCTGCACGAGCGATGAAAACGGCCGGAACGTAGGAACTGTGGTGCCGTTGTTTTCAGGGGCGGGCAGTGGGCCAGTCGGGCTAGGGGACGTGGAGATGTTGGTCACGGCGCCGCTCCTTGGTGAGGGTGAGGAGTGATTATTTGGCCGCACCGCAGCCGGGTCAAGCGCGAACCGCACCCGCGATCCGGCGCGGCGAACAGTCGTTGAATTGTTCCTCAGCTGAATCGGAAGTCGCTGCGGGTCCCGCCCGCGGACAGCCCCACCCGTCCTCGGCGCTAAATGCCCTTGTCACGCGTGTGGCGCCTGCGCGGCGGGCGGGGCGGCCCCGTCCGCGGTCACCCGCAGCGTGGACTGATTCAGCTGCTGCATCCACAAGTGAGTGTCGACGCTGAACCGCCGGAGCGGGCTGGTCGGCTCGGGCCGACCTTGAGCGGCGGGATCGGCGACAGTGGGCAAAACGGGCTCGCAGCGGAATGTTGCGGCGGCGGCGCTGCTTTCGCCACCACCGTGCGGATCACCCGGTCGCCCAACCGATTGTTCGCCGGCCCACGGGGAACCCGAGCCGCCGCCGGCATCGTAAGCGCACGCGCGGAGAGTCCGTTTTTCCCCGCCGCGAAGCGGGAGGCCCGAGACGACCAGCCTGCTCCGGCGTTAACGGTGGTTGTCGCGTTGACTGAAATGCGAGCGGTTCAACTGTTAGAGTCGACCAATGACGGTCGACGAAGCCGCCGCGCTCATCGGCGGCCTGCGCATCACCAAACGCGGGACGTGGGCCGATCTCGGGTGCGGCGACGGGACGTTCACGCTGGCGCTCGCGACGAAGCTTCCGGTAGGCAGCGTCATTCACGCGATGGACCGCGACGCTGCGGCGCTGCGACACATCCCGCGCGCGCATGCTGGCACGACCATCGTCACGCACGTCGGTGACTTCACGAAGCAGCCCTGGCCGCTCGACTCCCTCGACGGCGCGCTGCTCGCGAACTCGCTGCACTACGTCCGCGATCAGGCCAAGTTCATCCGCGCGTGCGAGTCATCCATGAAAGAGCCTCGTCGGTTCCTGATCGTCGAATACGACACAGACAAGGCCAACACCTGGGTGCCGTATCCGCTCAGCTCGCGGTCACTCGAGCGCCTGTTCAGCGACGCGGGCTACGCGTCCATCACCCCTCTCGGCACACGCCCATCGATCTATCGCCGCGCGCCAATCTATGCCGCGCTGATTCAGTCGAGCCCGTAGCTCACCAGTTCTCCACCAAGGGCATCGTGGTTGCAGAGATACGGTGTGAGATGAACGGTGCACAGTGCACCGTGCAGGGTGCGGTGCTGTGCAGGTGCAGGGTGCGGCGCTGGCGCGAGGCCGTTCACGTCGGCCGGAGTGGGGCGCTCGACTTGGGCCGACCTTGAGCGGCGGGATCAGCGCAGAGGGTGATACGAGCTCGGAGCGAAACATTGCGGCGGCGGCGCCGCTTTCGCCACCGATGTTCGGATTGGCCGGCGGCCCGACCGATTGTTCGCCGGCAGCCGGAGAACCCGAGCCCGCCTACGCTCGCAAACGCGAAGAACGCGAGCTCGGCGAGGCACGGCGTAGCGTTCGCGGAGCGGCCGACGCCGGCATCGTCAGCCCGCGCGCGAAGAGGTCGTTTTTCCCGCCGCGCCCACTCGACAAGCTCGGGGCGCCCTGAGCTTGTCGAAGGGCGAAGCGGGAGGCCCGAGCCGAGCGCCCCACTCCGGCGATCACCGCGACCCTCGACACGTTTCTGATACACGCCTGACGCACGGCCGTTGCGCGTCCGTCCTAGCCTCTATCCCCAAGTGAAGGCGGAATGCCCACAAGGGATGGAGACATGATGATGCGCGTACCGATAGTCACGATCCTCGCAACGCTGCTGCTGGCAACACCGGCCTACGCCCAGAGCACCGGCACGCTGACAGGGACAGTTACCGACGCGCAGGGAGGCGTGCTTCCCGGCGCGACAATCGTGGCGGTGTACCAACCAACCGGCGTGTCGATTCAGGCGGTGACACGCGAAGAACGGCCGGTACACGCTGAGCGGCCTGAGGCCCGGCCCCTACAGAATCACGGCCACGCTGCCGGGTTTCCGGGACTCCGAGCCGCGCGAGACGACCTTCGACGCGGGGCAGGAACGCCGGCTCGACTTCCAGCTCCAGATCGCGCCGATGTCCGAGGAACTCACGGTGCGTGAAGGGACGGCGCTGGCGCGGGATGAGAAACGCTCCGCGCCCAACATCATGGACGTCGTCTCTGCCGACTCGATGGGCCGCTTTCCGGACGCGAACGCCGCCGAGGCGCTGCGCCGGATCCCGGGCGTGTCGCTCGAGATCGATCAGGGCGAAGGCCGATTCGTCGTCGTCCGCGGCATCGACGCGTCGCTGAACAACGTGACGCTGAACGGCCAGATCGTCGGCACGCCGGCGGAGTTCGGCACGCGCGGCGTGTCGATGGACTCGGTGCCGGCGGACCTGATCTCGCGGCTCGAAGTCGCCAAAGCGGTGACGCCCGACATGGACGCGCAACGCGATCGGCGCGAGCATCAACATCAAGACGCTCGGCGCGTTCGACCGGCCGGGCGGATTCTTCTCCGGCACGTTCCGCACGCGGCTACAACGACCTCAGCGGCCGCGCGCCGTTCAGCGGCAACGCGACGTACGGCCGCGCGTTCGGACACGACAGGAAGGTCGGCGTCGTCATCGGCGGCAGCTACTCGCAGCGGCACTTCGACTCCGAGCTGTTCCGCGCGTCCAACGGCACCTGGTCGGTATTCAACGGCTACTTCGTCCCGCAGAATCAGGCGTTCCTGCTCTACGACATCGACAGCGCCGCGGCAGGGCGTCAACGGCGTCGGTCGTCGTTCCGCCCGAAGACCGGCCACGAGCTGACGTTTCGCGTCGAACCGCAACCTGTTTCGCGACATCGAGGGCCGTCAGCAGACCGAGTTCGACCTGACGCGCGGGACGCTCAGCAACCAGACGCCGACGTCCGGGCAGCTTCAGCCAGGGGCGCGCGACGCGGCGAGTTCCGCGACTACGAGCAGCACCACACGATCGACGCGGTGATGCTGCGCGGCAATCACACGGCGGGCATCGGCCGTGTTCGACTGGCAGGCCGGCTTCAGCCGCGGCGAGCGCGACACGCCGCGGCGCGTGGACTGGGAGTTCCGATCCGCCGCCAACGCGTTCCCGAACACCTACGACGTCTCGGATCCGACGCGTCCGATCGTCACGCCGACCGAGAACTTCTACAACGCCGGCGTCCTATCCGTTCCGCCGCGTCCGCTTCCGCACCGACCTCGAACGCGAGGACGTCGTCACGGCCGAGGCCAACCTGCGCGTCAGACGACACTCGGCGGCGTGACGGGGATCCTGGAAGGCGCGGCGCGAAGATCGTGACGCGCGACAAGACGCAGGACCGCACCAACCAGAACTACAACCGCGGTCCTGCGTTCACGCTGGCGGACTTCGGACCTCGAGCCGCCGGCGAGCCCGGACGCTTCTTCGACGACCGTACGCAGATTCGGCCCGACGATCAACCTGGCAGCGCTGCAGCAGTTCTTCGCCGACAACCCGACCCGCTTCGTCGTTCGATGCGCTGGCGACGCAGAGCGACTCGCTCGTGCAGGATTTCCACGGCCGAGCGAGCAGGTGACGGCCGGCTACGTGCATGCGCACCTTCGACGTTCGACCGCTGGATCCTGCTGGCCGGCGTCCGCGTCGAGCACACGAGCGGCGACTACACGGCGAACGAGCTGCTGCTCGAACAACGGGACGTTCACCGGCAACATCCGGCCGGCGGTGGGCGAGACGTCCTACACGGACGTCCTCCCCGGCGTGCACGTCAACGTCCACCCGCGCAAGAACCTCACCGATCCGCGCGGCGTGGACCAACACGATCGGCCGGCCCGGCCTACGCGAACCTGGCGCCGATCAAGGCGCTCGACGATCTCGCAAGTCGAGCCGGGCATCTACACGGGCAGCCTGTCGCTCGGGGAATCCCGGACTGAAGCCGTACGAGTCGATGAACCTGGATGCGTCGGTCGAGTACTACCTCGGCTCCGGCCTCATCGCGGTCGCGCCGTTCTACAAGCAGATCGACAACCCGATCTACGGCCGCAGCTTCATCGAGAACGACGTCGTCTACGAGGACCGGTTCTACGAACGCTTGGCTTCTCGCAGCCGCGAGAACGCGGACGCCGGCCACATCGCCGGCGTCGAGTTCACCTACCAGAACTACTTCACGCGCCTGCCGGCGCCGTTCGACGGGCTGGGCGTGAACCTGAACTACACGCTGACCGACTCGTCGGTCACGGATCTTCGGGCGCGACGGACGAGCTGCCGTTCTTCAAGCAGTCGAACCACATCGGCAACGTCGCGGTGCTGTACGAGAAGTTCGGCGTGGCCACGCAGGTGTCGCTGTCGTTCAACAGCCCGATCCTCGGCACGGTCGGCACGAACCCCGACACCGACAACTACGGCGACACCTACCGCGTCGTGGACTTCAAGGTCAGCGCGCCGATCACGCGCGGACTGCGGGGCTCGTGGAGGTCGGCAACCTGAACGACGAGCATCGCCGGCGCTACGCGGGAATCTCCGAGCGCCGCGTGCAGGACGAGGTGTACTCCTGGAATCTCTTCGTTCGGCGTCGACTGGCGCTTCCGATGAAGATGCTGAGGCTGCTGGAGGTCGCGAAGTGCTCGTCTGGCGTCGGCGGCGTTTGCTGGGTTGTCGTGGCCGGCTTCAGCCGGCCTGAGGCGACCCAGCCGGCGAGCCGTCACGTCATCCTCGTCTCGATCGACGGGTTCGCTGCGTTCCATCTGACGGACTCGTCCATCGATCTGCCGAACATCCGCGCGCTGGCGGCGGCGGGAGCCGCGGCGGAGAGCAGCGAGACGGTCTTCCCGAGCGTCACCCATCCGTCGCACACGACGCTCGTCACCGGCGTCACGCCGCGTCGCCACGGCGTCGTCGACAACACGGTGACCGATCGGCGGACGGGCAAGCGCTTCCACATCACGAACCTGCCGCGCCGCGAGTCGGTGAAGGTGCCGACGCTCTTCGATGCGGTGCGTCGCGGCCGGCTGAAGCTCGGCCGCGTTCTTCTGGCCGGAGACGAAAGACGATCCGGCGATCGACGACAACGTCGCGGAGGTCTTTCGAGGCGGCGAAACGGCGGCGCCGATCCCGCGGCCGTGACGCCGGGCCTGCTCGACGAGCTGCGCGCGGCCGGCGTGCCGATCGACACGTACTATGCGTTCTACGACGACCCGTTCGGTCAGGGCGCCGCAGACCTCGCGCTGACGCAGGCCGCTGCGCACGTCTTCCGCCGCCGCACGCCGGCGCTGACGGCGATACACCTGCTGGTTACCGACGACGTGCAGCACGACTTCGGACCGGCGCACTACCGATCGAAGGCGGCGCTGACGACAGCCGACCACTGCGTCGGCCTGCTGCGCCGGGCGGTGACTGACTCCGGGCTGGCGGATCAGACGACGTTCGTCATCGGCGCGGATCATGGGTTCGTCACGGTGACGGACGAGATGAACGTCGCGCCGCTTGCTCGCCGATCCCGCGCTCGAGGGCCGGGTCAGTGGACGACGGACAAGTGGTATCTGTTCGCGGAGCAGACGCCGCGGTTCGAGCCGGGCCGCGATCGGAACGGCGCTCGATCGCGTGCTCGCGCGACTGGCCGCGACGCGAGGGATTGCCCGCGGTCATCCGGCCGAGGACTTCGCGGCGCTCGGCTTCCCGGACTACGACGACAACCCGTATGCGCGCGGGCACGTCATCGTCGCGGCTGATGCGGACGTTCACCTGGCGATCGATCCGACGTCGTCGTCCGTCGAGCGGCGGCGCAAGGCGAGGCCGTACCACGGCCATGGCTATCTGCCCGAGCATCCGTCGATGATGCCGCTGTTGGTGCTGTCGGGCGCCGGCATTGCGTCCGGCCGCTCGCTCGGCCACGTGCGCAATGTCGATGTCGCGCCGACGATTGCTGCGCTGCTCGGGCTGTCGCTAAGCGATGTCGAGGGCCGAGTGCTGAAGGACGCTTTGAAATAGCGACACGTTTAGAGTTCCGATGCTCGTCGGGCGCGACTCTGTCCGCGTCGGCCGGAGCGGGGCGCTCGCCTCGGGCCTCCCGCTTCGCGACGGGGAAAAACGCGCCCCTCCGCGCGAGTGCTTACGATGTCGGCGGCGGCTGGGGTTCCCCGAGCGCCGGCGAACAATCGGTTGGGCCGCCGGCTAATCTGAACAGCCGTGGCGAAAACAGCGCCGCCGCCGTTTGGTTTCGCTCCGAGGCCGTTTTACCCTCTGCGCTGATCCCGCCGCTCAAGGTCGGCCGAGTCGACCGCCCCGCTCCGGCGTCATCGCAAGGTACGCCCGACATGTTTACCGCCTCGCGAACTTGAGGTGCGTCACTTTCGGCGCCGCGACCGTCCGCACGAGCTCGAGCCCGTGCAGATCGTCGACGCCCTCGAACAGCCGCTCACCGCTGCCGAGCAGCGTCGGCGCGAGGTTGATCTCCATCTCGTCGACGAGGCCGGCCGCGAGGTACTGCTGCGCGGCCTTGGCTCCGCCGGCGAGCGACACGTCCTTGCCGCCGGCGGCCTGCCGCGCCTGTTCGAGCGCCGACTCGATGCCGTCGGTCACGAACGTGAACGTCGTCCCGCCTTCGAGGGCGAGCGGCGCCGCGCGCGTGATGCGTGAGCACGAAGACCGGATGATGGAACGGCGGATTGTCGCCCCACCAGCCGTTCCACGGCTTCGCGGAATCCCACGGGCCCGGATGACCGCCGAACATGTTGCGCCCCATCACGGTCGCGCCGATGTTGGCCAGCGATTCTTCGACGACGGGCGTGCTCTCGTTGACCTCGCCGCCCTCGAGCCCGTGCATGCGATGCGCCAGACGGCCAGCGGAAACACCCACTCGTGCAGCCGCATGCCGCCGATCCCGAGCGGGTTGTCGACGCTCTGATTCGGACCGGCGACGAAGCCGTCGAGCGACATCGAGATCTTCAAGCGCAGTTTGGACACGGTCACCTCTGTTGAACTGTCATTCAACTATAGTCGCGTATAGTCGCGGTATTGCCGGAGTGGGGCGGTCGCCTCGGGCCTCCCGCTTCGCGGCGGGGAAAAACGACCTCATCGCGTCTGTGCTGACGATGTTCGCCGGCGACTTGGGTGCTCCTAGCGCCGGCGAACAATCGGGTGGGCCGCCAGCTGATCCCAACACTGGTGGCGAAAGCGGCGTCGCCGCCGCTGGGTTCGCTGCGAGGCCGTTTTACCCTCTGCGCTGATCCCGCCGCTCAAGGTCGGCCCGAGTCGACCACCCCACTCCGGCTTGATACCGCGGCTTATCAGACGAGGCGGCGCGGCACTACGACGAGCAGGGGCTGGTGGCGCTGATCCTCGCGATGGCAGTGGGCGAAGGCCAGGTGACAGAGACGACGACCGCAACGGCGCCCATGATCAATCCGGTGACCTTCGGATCGTAGTGCGACCCGAAGTCCGGGAACATCAGCCAGCTGACGTTGTCGACGGTGTGACAGAGCACGGCCGCGAACACGCTCCCACCCGCGTGGTTGTAGACCCAGACGATGATCACGCGGGTGGCGACGGTGTTGAAGACCTGCCAGAGAATCCAGGACGCTGGGCGCCCGACCTGGACCAGCGGCACGATGTGCCACGTGGCCCACACGACGCCGAGCACGAGGCCGGTCTGGAGCGCGCTCCAGCGGACCTGCAATCGGTCGGTCGCGTAGCCCGACCATCCCACTTCCTCGCCGACGGCCGTCATGAAGAAGAGCACGAACAGAACCGCGGCCGTCGGGATGGAGAAGCGGAGTGGTGGCAGCGGCGTCCCCATCGCGCGCAGCACGAAGTAAGAGGCCACCATCACCGCGGGTCGCAGCAGGAAGATCGGCACGTACCAGATCGGACTGGTGATCCGCTGGTAGTCGAACGCTCGTTTCAGCAGGTCCATCACACCCTCGATCGAGCGCTCGCGGTGCGTGAGGATCACGGCCGCGACGAGCGGGCAGAACGCCATGAGCGCGCTGACGGGCAGGCCTTCGACCAGCCGCAGCCCGGTCGTGCCGCCGAGGATCCAGAACGGCACGGAAAGCACGACTACGAGAATGACGAATGTGATCAACTGCGGATTGGCGTCCTGTAATACGCCGCAACGAAGAGCATGCCCAGGATGAAATCAGGGAACACGACAGCGAACTGCCCAAAGACGATGCGGTGTGTGCCGTACAACACGCCCATCGTGGCGATGTAGACGAACTTCTCGAGCATGGCGGCGATCATGATCGGTCGATACCGCGGTGGATCGGTCGAGATGATCAGAAACGCGATCTGCCAGACCATCGTGACGGCGAGAAAGCCATAGTACATGTCGGGATGCGTGATTGGCGGCGGATATTGCTCGCCGATGCGATCGAACAGGAAGTACCCAGGCGTCAGCAGGAGCAGACCCCAGACGCCGGCGATCCTGAAAACGGTCCTTGCGAATCTCATAAGCTCTGCCTCAACCTCTGCGGTCCATCCTGCCCAGCTTGCCGCGCAACAGCTTGAACAGGCTGACCACTCCGTTCTATTTTCCTGGGAATGGAGGTACTCATGAAACCACGATTCGTTCTGACAGACATCCCCGAAGGCATCAAATCGGTGCTGGGCCTCGAAGTCTACCTGCACCACACCGGTCTCGAAAACACGCTGCTGCACCTCGTCAAGCTGCGCGCATCGCAGATCAACGGCTGCGCGTACTGCATCGACATGCACTGGAAGGACCTTCGGGCGCTCGGCGAGACGGAGCAGCGCCTCTACGGGCTCGACGCGTGGCAGGAATCGCCCTACTACACCGATCGGGAGCGCGCGGCGCTCGAGTGGACGGAAGCGATCACGCGGATCACGGATGGCCACGCGTCCGACGGCGTGTACGAATCAGTCCGTCCGCACTTCACGACCGCCGAACTGGCCAACTTGACGCTCGCCGTGGCCACGATCAACGTCTGGAACCGGTTGAACATTGCCGCGCGCACCGAGGCGGGCACCTATCAGCCGCGCGCCCAGGTCAAGCGGGAGACAGCCGCGACTCGTTAGAATGAGCCGGTGCCCCGACCGGGGATGTCGAGAAGGGGCCGTCGGCTCCGACCTATGGATGAACGCCAATGGTGGCGGAGCCGAAGAGCCGGTGAATCTGATGAGGAGAGCGACGACATGAAGTTCATGCTGATGATGAATGCCCCGGGTGCGAAGGGGGATTGGGGCGTGGCGGACTGGACGGAGAAGGATTTCAAGGCGCACATCGAGTTCATGATGTCGTTCAACAAGGAGCTGGGCGCGGCCGGCGAGCTGGTCGGCGCCGAGGGGCTGGCGACGCCGGGGCAGGCGAAGATCGTCCGCGCCGGCAGGTCCGGCGGGCCCGAGGTGACGGACGGCCCGTTCCCCGAGGCGAAGGAGTTTCTGGCGGGCTACTGGATCGTCGACGTCGAGAGTCCGACGCGGGCCTACGAGATCGCAGCCCGCGCGTCCGCTGCGCCCGGACCGGGTGGCAAGCCGATGAACATGCCCATCGAAGTCCGCGAGGTGATGAGCGGACCGCCGATCGAGGTGTAGACCGCATCTAGACCGCGGTCCGAGCCGGAGTGGGGCGGTCGCCTCGGGCCTCCCGCTTCGCGGCGGGGAAAAACGACCTCTCCGCGCGTGCGCTCACGATGCCGGCGGCGGCTCGGGTTCTTCGTGCGCCGGCGAACAATCGGTTGGGCCCCCGGGTGATCCACACGGTGGCGGCGAAAGCAGCGCCGCCTCCGCTGGATTTCGCTGCGAGGCCGTTTTTGTTCTTTCGCTGATCCCGCCGCTCAAGGTCGGCCCGAGGCGACCACCCCGCTCCGACTCGGACCGCCAACCACTCCGCAGTCTGGCCCTGCGCCGCTGCCATTCGCCGCTGCACGGGGTCTCTCGTCACTCTCCCGTTCGATCCCACCGGGCGAAGTGCTAGCTTCCGCCTGATTACGACCATTTTCTGGGAGATCGGGCGCCCGAAACACGGTGCGCTCGCGAGAGGTGTACTCATGATGACACGCACGATGGTGCTCACGTCGGCGGCGGTCTTGGCAACGAGCGTCACCGGATTCTCGCAGACCCTGACTCTGCCTCCCGATGGCGACAACCAGCGATCGGAAGTAATTCAGCAGATCGGCCTGGTTCGCGCCTCGGTCGAATACAGCAGCCCCGATGTACACGCGCCGAACGGCGCCGATCGGCGCGGCAAGATCTGGGGCACGCTGGTGCCGTACGGCATCTACGAACTCCAGTTCAACAACCGCAAGGGCCCGTGGCGCGCGGGCGCCAATGAGAACACGGTGTTCACCGTGTCGCATCCCGTGAAGATCAACGGACAGCCGTTGCCCGCCGGTCGGTACGGCCTCCACATGATCGCGGGCGAGAAAGAGTGGACGGTCATCTTCTCGAAGAACTCCACGTCGTGGGGCAGCTTCTCGTACGAGCAGGCCGAGGACGCGCTGCGCGTGACGGCGACGCCGGAGAAGGCGCCCTACCGCGAATGGCTGGCGTACGATTTCGTCGATCGCAAGCCGGATCGCGCGACGGTCGCGCTCGAGTGGGAAGAGCTGCGCGTGCCGTTCACGATCACCGTGGACGACGTGCAGGGGCTGTACATCGACAACATGCGCCGCGAGTTGCGCAACGCTGCCGGATTCCGCTGGCAACAGTGGCAGACCGCCGCGCAGTACTGCCTGCAGCAGAATCGCAACCTGCCGGAAGCGCTCACCTGGGCCGAGAACGCGATCGCGATGCCGGGCATCGGCCAGGCGAACTTCGCCACGCTATCGACGAAGGCGCAGATCCTCGAGAAGATGAACAAGACGACCGAAGCCGCCGCGGTGATGGCGACGGCGTTGGATATGCCTAACGCGACCGCTTTGGAGATTCATCAGTACGGCCGGCGACTGCTGGCGCAGAACAACGCCAAGGAAGCGCTCGCGGTGTTTCAGAAGAACACCAAGCGCTTCGGCGACGCGTGGCCGACGCACGTGGGCCTCGCGCGCGGCTACTCGGCTACCGGTGACTACAAGACCGCGCTGAAGCACGCCGAGATCGCATTGACGCAAGCGCCCGACGAGCTAAATCGCAAGAGCCTCGAGGATGCGGTCGCCAGGCTGAAGCTGGGGCAGGACATGAACGCTCCGGCCCGCTGAACGCCGGAGCGGGCTGGTCGGCCCGGGCCGACCTTGAGCGGCGGGATCAGCGAAGTGCGTAAAACGGGTTCGGAGCGGAGCGTTCCGGCGGAGGCGTTGCTTTCGCCACAGCCGTTCGGATCACCCGTCGGCCCAACCGATTGTTCGCCGGCGCACGGAAAACCCTTACCGACGCCGGCATCGTGAGCACATGCGTGGAGAGCCCGTTTTTCCCCGCGCGAAGCGGGAGGCCCGAGCCGACCAGCCCGCTCCGGCGTTCAGCCTCCAGTTCCGCTCAGTCGATATCGTTCGCGTAGTAGCGGGCGATGATGTCGCGTCCGTCGGGCCGCGTGTAAACGTCCGCGCGGCGGGATTGGACGACGTCGGCGATGACGGCGGCGACTTCTTCGGCGGTCTGGGTGCCGGGGAGGGACCGGGAGTCGGGGCCGCCGTGTTTTGCGTGCAGGCCGAAGTCGGTGGCGACGATTCCGGGTGAGACGAGCGAGATCTGAATCCCCGGGTGCGTTGCGTGAACTTCGGTGCGGAAGTTCGCGGTCAGCGAGTTGAGGAAGTGCTTCGATGCGCTGTACGCGCTGCGGGGCAGCGCGAACGGGACGCGGCCGAGCATCGAGGAGATGTTGATGATGTGGCCGTTGCCGCGGGCCTTGAAGTGGGGCAGGACGGCCTGCATGGCGTAGAGCGCCGCCTTGACGTTGATCTGCATCATCTCGTCGATGTCGGCGTCGGTCAGCTCCGACGGCATCCGCGTGATGCCGCGGCCCGCGTTGTTGATCCACACATCGATGCGGCCGAACCGCGCGATCGCCTCGTCCATGATGCGCTTGATCTCGTCTCGTCTGGAGACATCGGCGACCACAACCGCGGCGTTGTTTCCGCACCTGGCGGCCACGGCATCAAGGGCGTCCTTGCGCCGCGCCACCAGCACGACTTTCGCGCTCTGGCTCGCCAGCAGCTCAGCCACAGCCGCCCCAATGCCGGAGCTGGCGCCAGTCACCACGATCACTTTGTCCCGCATGCTCGTCGGATCCTACCGCGGATAACACGGACAACACCTACCGCGGACAACACGGACATCGAACCTTCCGAACCCCCGAACCCCGACCCCCCGAGGCCCCGAGCCCCCGAACCCCCGACCCCAATCACAGTTAGTCATCGTTTTTTCAGACCAGGTTCAGGACTTCCGTCCCTGTGCCCCGCTACGCTGGTCTGCGGATGGTGAAACAGATGTCGATTCGCGGCCTGCGCTCCGGGGTGGTGATCGCCGCCATTCTTGCCGTGGTGGCCGTCCGCGTGTCGGCGGACCAGCCGGAGGGCTCGGCGCCACCCGCGGCGGCGCTTCGGGCCCGGGGCCTGCAGTTCGCGTTCAACCTGGATCACGCGGAGGCGGAGAAGGCCTTCAACGAGGCGATCGCCGCCGACGCGAACGATCCGACCGCGCATCGGCTCGCGGCGGCCACGGCCTGGATCCGCGCGCTGTTCGAGCAGGGCGCGGTCACCGCGGATGACTACCTCGGACGCGCCAAGTCCAACGCCAGGCGTCAGCCTCCGAATCCCGAGCTCTCCACGATCTTTCACGAACACATGGCCCGCGCGATGGCGCTCGCCGAAGACCGGCGCCGCACTGCCGACAACGCCGATGCGCATTTCCAGATCGGCGCCGCGTTTGGCTTCCAGGCGTCGTATGCGGCCACGGTCGAAGGCCGGATGTTCGACAGCTTCCGTGCGGCGCGCCGCGCGTACAGCGAACACCAGCGCGTGCTCGAGCTCGATCCCAAGCGCAAGGATGCCGGGATGATCGTCGGCATGTATCGCTACGGCGTGTCCGTGCTGCCGTTCCTCTCCCGTTTCGTCGCGCGCATCGTCGGATTCGGCGGCGGCCGTGATCAGGGGATCGCCCTCGTCGAAGACGCCGCCCGGTATCCGAGCGACGTTCAGCCAAACGCGCGCTTCACGCTCATCGTCATCTACAACCGCGAATCGCGGTACGACGAAGCGCTGAAGATCGTCGAGCAGCTGCAACAGCTGTATCCGCGCAACCGGCTGCTCTGGCTGGAAGCGGGCAGCACGGCGCTGAGGGCCGGGCGCTACGCGCAGGCAAGAAAGACGCTCGAAGAGGGGCTGGCGAAGCTCGCTGCCGATACGCGTCCGCGCGCGTTCGGCGAGCTGGCCCGCTGGCGGTACGTCCATGGCGCGACGCTGCTGGCGCTCCGGGAGACCGACGCGGCGGCACGCGAGCTGAACGCCGCCCTCCAGGATCCGGCCCGCGAATCGATCCACGGCCGCGTCCACATCGAGTTGGGCAAGTTGGCGGACCTGGCCGCGAATCGCGAACGTGCCACCGACGAGTACAGGCAGGCGATCCGTCTCTGCACCGGCGATGAAGACGAGACGTGCGTGAAGGATGCGAAGGCGTTGATCAAGACAGGCTACCGATGATGTCAACGCATCCGCGGCTCGTCCGTTTCGCCTGTGTCATCGCGCTGGCGATCGCGGCAGCGTACGTGCTGGTGCACGGATGGACGCCTGCATCCCCACGATACCTGTCGCGGGACACGTTGTGGTCCACGTTCGAGTCGGACATGCGCGGGGTGGTGTACCGGTGGGACCCGAACGACCCGACGCCTCCGCTCGAGCGACGGAAGGCGCTCTTCGACTTCGTGTTTCAGACCTACGAGAGCTCGGCGTGGATCCCGCAGTCGCTGTTCGACAGCAACCTCATCACGCAGGCCGTCATCGGGGACGTGGATACGATCGTGCGCGAGAAAGTCGGCCTCGTGCCGTGGCGCGGGCAGGCGATCGTGCCGGCATTCGGCATGGCGCCCGGGCACGAATCCGATCAGCCGCTGCGCTGGACGGTCAATTGCCTGGTCTGCCACACGGCCGAAATCGACGGTGTGGCGTACCTGGGTGCAGGCACCAAGACCTTCGACGAGCTGTGGCTCGGCGAGGCGCTCAAGACGCTGACGAGCGAGCGGTGGCGTTCGGCGCTGCCGACCGGGTCCGGCGACCTCGTGCTGGCCGCGGACGCGAACCGGATCCTCAACACCCATCACCACGACAAGATCGACTCGCTGACGCGGGCGCGGTCGACGGCGTTTGCGGCATCGCACGTCGAGCTCTATATGCGCCCGAACGGCGCGATGCCGGCAATAGACGAGGTCGGGAGGGGCGACGTCAAGACACCGCCGCTGTGGCATACGGCCGCGAAGATGACGTCCGGGCGCTGGTACACCGACGGAAGCTTTCACGGACGCATTCCGCTGATGGCGTCCTCGATGGAGCTGGAGAAAGACCGGCCGTTCGACGAGCTGGTGAACGCCGTCATTCCGCGCATCAAGGCGGAGTTCGACTCGGTCATCCGCCATCTCAGGCCGCCGCCGTATCCGTACGAGATTGACGCGGCGCTGGCTGCGCGGGGAAAGGAGCTCTTCTACTCGAAGGAGATCGGCTGCTCACGCTGCCATGGCACCTACGACGGCAGGGGCAACGTCGAGTGGCCGGGCGTCCACACGGACGTGGGGACTGATCGATCGCGCATCGACGTCGTGTCGGCGCAGTTCATCGATGCGTTCAGAAACAGTCCGATTGCCGCCGAAGGGGATCTCGTCAAGAGCCGAGGATACGCCGCCACGCCGCTCACCGGCGTGTGGGCCAACTATCCTTACCTTCACAACGGGAGCGTGCCCACGCTCTACCACCTGCTCGGCCCCGCATTCGAGCGTCCGACGATGTTCAACGTGATGGCCGCGAGAAGGTTCGATCGCACGCGCGTCGGCCAGATGCTCTATCCGGATCCGGCGCACGTGCGGCTCGGCGACGATCTCCTTCGGCGTCGCTTCGGCGACAATCGGGACTGGTTCAACGTCGCGCGGCCGGGGTCCGGCAACCAGGGACACGATTTCTGGTCGCGCATCCGCACGGACGAGAATCGCCGCGCGCTGATCGAGTATCTGAAGACGCTGTAGGTTCGAGAACTCGGCAATCGGGTTGGTGCTCGAAGTTCGCTTGCGGCGAAGCCTTGCTCGCCTCGCTGCGCTGACAACTGCCGCAACGAAATCGCCGGAGCGGGGTGGTCGGATCGGGCCGACCTTGAGCGCCGGGATCAGCGAAGGAGGTAAAACGGGTGCGCAGCGTAACCCTGCGGCGTCGGCGCCGCTTTCGCCACCCCCGGGCGGATCGCCCGGCCGCCCAACCGATGCTTTACCGGCGCACGGACAACCCGAGCCGACGCCGCCATCGTCAGCACAGGCGCGGAGCCCCCGTTTTTCCCCGGCGCGAAGCGGGAGGCCCGAGACGACCGCCCCGCTCCGGCAGACAGTGCCGCGAGGTCCGCGCGCAGGACCCGCAGCGCACCTGATTCAGCTCCACTACACTGATCCTCACGGTGCCCACGACCCACGACGCGATCATCATCGGTGCAGGGCCGGCCGGGCTGGCCTCGTCTCATGAGCTGAAGCAGTCCGGCGTCGACCACGTCGTACTCGAGCGCGGTGCGGAAGTCGCGCACACGTGGGTGAATCTCTACGACAGCCTCGTGCTGCACACGGGGCGCCACTTGTCGACGCTGCCTGGCCTCTCCTTTCCGGCCGGCACGCCGATCTTCCCCCCGCGACGCGCCTTTCTCGAGTACCTGCAGCGCTACGCCGAGACTTTCCGGTTGCCGATCGTCACGAACGCTGACGTGACGGGCGTCGAACGGCGCGGACGGTGGATCGTCCGCACCCGATCCGGCGACGTCCACCACTGCCGCTTCCTCGTCATCGCCACCGGCATCGTCGGCAACCCGCACGTGCCTGAGATTCCGGATCGCGAGCGTTTTGGCGGCGAGGTCATCCACAGCGTCAGCTATCGACGGCCAGACGAGATGAAGGGCCGACGCGTCCTGGTCGTCGGCGCCGGTAATTCGGCCGGCGAGATCTCGGTCGAGCTGCTGCGCGCGGGCGCCGACGTCACGCTGGCTGTGCGGTCGGGCGCGCCGATCGTGCCGCGCGAGCTGCTGGGCATCCCGATTCAGTACGTGGCCGTCCTGATGAGCCCGCTGCCCAGGAGCGTGTTGCGACGCGTGACGGCCGTCATCGGAAGACTCCGCGGCCCGCGCGTGCTGCCGCTTCCGCCGCCGCGCGAGTGTCAGGTGGTTCCACTCATCGGTCTGGCGCTGGCCGACGCGTTGCGCGCCAGGACGATCGCGCTGCGGCCGGGCCTGACGAAGTTCACGTCGAGCGGCGTGCAGTTCAGCGACGGCCGTGAAGAGCCATTCGACCTGGTGATCCTCGCGACCGGCTACCGCGCGGCCGTGGGCTTTCTTGGCGATCTGATTCGCGTCGATCCGTGCGGCTTCGCGAGCCGGCACGATCGCATCGTCAGCGCGGACCAGCCGGATCTCTACTTCGTCGGCCACAACTACGACATCCGCGGTGGTCTGTTGAATATCGCGGGCGATGCGAAGCGCATGGGACGGGAGGTTACGAGAGCCCTGCGTGATACTGCGCGAACGTCCACTGAAACGCCGCCACCACGCAGTGGAAAATGATGGGAATCGTTCCGCCGGTCCAGCGCTGATCCGGCCGCCACTTCATCCACAGGATGTAGCGGATCACCATCGCCGTCGCGTAGAGATAGCTCCACACGAGCACGACGATGCCGAGGCGGGGAAGAGGCTGCACCCAGAAACCGGTAGCGCTGGAGAAGTCCCAAGCGATCCAGACCATCAGAAAGAGGACGACCGCCTGGACCGCGAGCAGCACCGGATACGGGACGAGGCCCGACTGCCACTGCGCCATCGGCGGCAGCCACCTCGGCGCGCGCAGCACGACGATCAGCTGCCCGATGACCCGCCCGAAGAGGAGGATCGTGAACAGCCAGAGCGCGGCGCTATAGACGCGTGGATCGGTCATACCTCGAGCTTCTCGATGCTGGCGCGGAACATGTCGCGGTGGTGGCGGTACCAGTTGCTCTGAAAGACCTCGTCTGGATCGTACCGGCGCTTGAACGCCAGGAACGCCGCCATCTGCGGGTAGCACCGTTCGACCTGATCTTTCCGCGCCCACCGGTGGTAGGTCAGGTAGTAGCTGCCGCCGTTCGCGATGCCGAGATCGATCAGCGCGCGGAATGCTTCCTCGGCGCGCTCGATATCGGCCGGCGTGTGATCGACGTGCAGGTTGAAGATGACGCACGCATAGCGCTCGCGCGCCCACGCGAGGAACGTCTCGTCGTCTTTTTCGATCAGGCGGATCGTTCCGTAGATCAGTTGGCCCCGAGCGCCCGGAGCATGTCCCGCGCTTCGTCCAGGAACGACGTCAGGCGCGCGCGCTCGACGTAGATCTCGGTGATCATCTCCGAGCCCTTGACCCGCGAGCCGGTGACGCGATCGAGCTCGTGGTGATAGTGGTCCACGTAGGCACGCCGCGAGCTGAGAGTCGGCCCAGTAGATCTGACCGGACGTTTCCAGGTACCGCTTCGAGTACTCCTCGAAGGCGAGACGCTTGTCCGTGTGGGCGAGTACCGAAGCAGCCTCGTCCAGTCTTCAGGGCTGAAGCGGACGGCGTCCTCGTGATCGGCGTGTCGTCCGGAACGGGTCCGTAGCACGAGAAAACGCCGCGCCGCAGGAAGCTCTCGTCGGTCGGCATCCGTCGCGAACTGGAAATCGCCGTAGAGATAGCCGTCCTTGATGCGGTCCTCGAATCGCTGCATCAGGTCCTGTGTCGTCTCCGACGACCACGTCGCGTCTGACTTTGATCCTGCGGCGAAGCCTGAGCTGCACGCTGGTGATGACCCCGAACATCCCATAACCGCCGATGGCCAGCCGAAACAGATCGAGGATGTCGCGTGCGCGAGCAGGTTCGCACGTGGCCGGCGTGGTCCATGAGATCGAACGACTCGACCTGATCCACGATTGGCTTGAGCGTCAGGCCGCGGCCGTGGGCGTTGCAGGAGAGCGCGCCGCCGATACTCAGTCTGTCAGCGCCCGTCTGCTTCTGATGATGCCCCACTGGCTGGCGCATCCGCTCTGGACGGCGCTCCAGATGTCGAGCAGCGCCGGCCACTGGATGCCGCCTTCGACGCGTGACGAGGCCCTGTCCGCGTCGAACGCGAGCACGCGGTCGAGTCCCTCGCGTGTCGATCAGGACCGTCGCCTCGCCGAACTGCTGACCGCCCATCGCGTGCCGGCCGCCGGCGATCGACACCGACTTCCCGGCGGACTTCGCGCCGGCGATGACGCTTCGCAGCTCGTCGACGCCGCGAGGCGTGACGATCGCCGACGCGCGTCGCGTTGAGCTGCGAGTGCAGGTCGTTGACGATCGTCCCCGTGTCGCGATCGGGCCGCTCCGGTACCGCCGGGGCGTGCTGGGGAACGTCGGGAACTGCGAGTCTGGCCATAGTCATCCTCAATGCTTGGACGCTGTCCCACGCGTCCAGGATCAGACTACGGGAGGCAGGGCTCGACAGTCTTGAGCGGGAGGTGAAGAAACGGTGAGAAGTTGTCGACCCGCCTACGCTTACAGCTACGGCGCGGCAGGTTTCTGGCCGGTTTTCAGCGCATGGCCTGCTTGATCGCCGCCTCAGCCAGGGGCCCCATGACGGCGTACCCCTTGGCATTCGGGTGCAAGTCGTCCCCGCTCAGGTCCTGGCCCAGCACGCCCGTGCTGTCCACCATCGCGGAGAAATAGTCCAGGTAGACGTGCTTTTCACTCGCGGCGTACTTCTTGATCCACTCGTTGATCGCGCGAATCCGTGCCATCGGCCGCGACGTCGTCTGCGGCACGCCGATTGGCGTGGTGTGATACGCGCTCACGGGAAGGATGCTCGCCAGGACGACCTTGATGCCATGGAGCTTCGCGAGCTCGGCCATCGATGCCAGGTTGCCCTGGATCTCCTCGTTCGTCATGGCGCCGCTGTTGCCGGCGATGTCGTTCGTCCCGGCGAGGATGACGACCACCTTCGCCTGCAGATCGATCACGTCCGGTCTGAACCTGCACGAGCATCTGCGGCGTCGTCTGGCCGCTGATACCTCGGCCCACGTAGGGCTTGCCGACGAAGAACTCGCCGAAGCGCGGTTGCGGCCAGAAGTCGGTGATCGAATCGCCCATGAACACGACCCTCGCGTCGCCGCCCTTGACCGGCGCCACCGAGCGGTTCGATTCGCGATAGCGGGCCAGGTTGGGCCAGTCACGCACGCGTACGTCGTTGCGGATGAGTGCGTTCAAGGCCGTCGCCAGCTCGGGACAGCTCGGGACCGTGTCCTGGGGCTGTTGTCCGGCCGACCCCGCAGACCCCGCAGACAAAGACGCGAGGGATAGGGAGACAAGCAACAGCGCAACTTTCGTCCGCACGCGGTCATCCTTTCAGGCGGCCCTCAGGAGTTGCGAATGAGGTGCACCGCGAATGGCATGACGAGGTAACCGACGCAGCAGACGAGCGTCGCAAGCGTTTCGGGTCTCGACATGCGCCGTTTTCCGATTTGGACCGTGAGGTAGATCACCGCGATCGGACCGTACACGAACGCGTCGACGATGAAGGTGATCAGGGTGGCGAGCTTGAGCCGCCACCCCATCGTGTACAGGAAGTCGGCGTCGGCGATGACGAACGACACGAGAAAGATCGCGTAGGCGAGCGGCGCCACCGCGCCTACCCAGTACCAGAGACCGGGCTCGGGCCGTGCAGGATTGGGCATCATTACGGCGGCTAAAGCCGGCCACTACATCACTACGGCCGCTAAAGCCGGCCACTACAGTAGTGTCCGCCTTCAGGCGGACCATCTTTTCCGCGATGCAGTATAGCGACTTGTGTCCCCGCAGGTAGATCTCGCCATCGACGAGCGCCGGCGATGCGTTGAACCCGTCGTCCAGCTTGTTGACGGCCAGTTGCTCGAGCGCCGGCCCGTGCTTGAGCACGACGGTGGCTCCCTCCTGCGACGGAATGTAGACGCGCCCGCCCGCGCCGACCGGCGATGCGAAGACGCCATCCACACCTTCGATCCGCGTGGCCTGATAGTGCGGCTTGCCCGTCTTCGCGTCGAACGCGGACAGGATGCCGTTGTTGGACTTCAGCAGGTAGAGGATGTCGTCGTAGAGCAGCGGGGACGGCACGTACGGCGTGTCGCGATCGAGCGTCCAGACGAGCGCGGGCGTGTTGGTGATGTCGTCCTTGGCTTCGGCGATGCGGACGGCCTTGAGGTTGTTGCCGCGGAAGCCGGCCGTGATGAAGACGATCCCGTTGGCGGCGACCGGCGATGGGATCGGGTTCATCGTCGTTCCGCCGGCATACCAGACGAGTCTTCCGGTCTCCAGATCGTAGCTGCGGACCTGCTTCATCCCGCTCGTGACCACCTGCGCGCGTCCGCCGGCCTCGACGACGAGCGGCGTCGCCCAGCTGTCGATCTCGTCGCGCGCCGTCCGCCATCGCTCTTCACCGGTCCGCTTGTCGAGCGCCACGATGAACGACTCGCCCTGATGATCCCAGACTACGACGAGCGTGTTGCCGAAGAGAGCGGGGGAGCTGCCCTCGCCGAACGTGTTCCGCATCCGCTTGTCGCCGAGGTCCTTCTGCCAGACCGGCGTGCCCTTCATGTCGTACGCGTAAATCCCGCGGGACTCGAACGACGCGATCACGTGCTGGCCGTCTGTGACGACGGACGGTGAGGCCCACGTGCCCCACTCGGGATGGCTGGCTTCGTGCGGCACTTCTTCGCGGGCCACCCGCTCCCATACGGTCTTGCCGTCCTTGCGGTGGAGCGCCATCACCACGAACTTGTGGTTGCCCATCGTGCGGCCCCTCGGCGCGTGCGACGCATCGCCGGCCGCATCGGCCGGCACCGCGGTCGAAAGGAACAGGTGGTCGCCCCAGATGATGGGCGTACCGCTGCCGCGGCCGGGAATCTCCCTCTTCCAGCGGATGTTCTTCTGCTCGCTCCACTCGAGCGGGGGCTTGGCCTGTCTCGAAACGCCGGTCCCCTCGGGACCGCGCCACTGGGGCCAGAATTTGTCGCCGTCGGCTGCGGCAACCGTCGAGCCGAGCACGGTCGGTGCGGCGAGCCAGCAGATCATGAGCGTGTGCGGGATCAACACAGCAGGTGCCTCCGTGACGCATTCTACGCCGACGGACGCTGCTCCGTTTCCAGACGGAAGTCTGTTACCTTAGGAGACACCGTGAGACATGGCAACCCGGCGGCACTCGCGCCGTTTCTGAGCCTGCTCGCCATCGGTGTTCTGGCGCAGAGCCAGCCGCCTGCCTCACCGCCTCCTCAACAACAGTCGCCGCCGGCCCAAACGCCTCAACAGCCGCAGCCAAAGCCCACGTTCCGCACGGGGGCGGACCTCGTCCGGGTGGACGTCACCGTGCTCGATCGCCGCGGCGCCCCTGTTCCGGCGCTCAACGCCGAAGACTTCGAGCTCGAGGAAGACGGAGCAAAGCAACCGATCCGTGCGTTTCAGTTCGTCCGCTCCAACGGCCAGCCGGACGACGGGGATGAGGTGTCGCTGCCGATTCGATCGCGATCGCACGCGGCGTCGGAAGCCGCGCGAGATGACGTGCGGGTCTTCCTGATTTTCTGGGACGAATACCACATCGGCCAGCTGGCGAGCGCGACGCGCGCCCGCGGGTATCTGACGAATTTCGTGCGCACCGCCTTCGGTCCGACCGACCTCGTCGCGTTCATGGATCCGCTGACGCCCCTCGACTCGCTGTGGTTCACGCGGGATCGGCTCGAGCTCTCCGAGCACGTGCGCAAGCTCCAGGGACGCTCGGGTGTCTACATCCCCACGCGCAGCGCCGTCGAAGATGCGCAGATGCAGCGCGGCGACGTCGAGCGTCTGCGCTCCGAGGTGACGCTCTCCGCGCTCAAGGCGGCGACCGCGCACCTGGGCGGGCTGCGCGACGGCCGCAAGTCGGTGCTCCTGATCAGCGAAGGCCTTCGCGGTCTCCAGCGCGATTCGCTCAATCTGATCAGCGATCTGATTCGCACGGCCAACGACAACAACACCGCCGTCTACGTGCTCGACCCGCGCGGGTTCGGGCCCCAGCGGTTTTCGTCGCTGCTCGAGTCGGTCGCGATCGATACGGGCGGTGACTATTTCAGGACCAACGATCTCGAGCAGGCGATGCGCAAGGTCGTGCTGCACTCGAGCGCCTACTATCTGATCGGCTACGCGCCGACCGATCGGTCCGCCGACGGCAAGTTCCACAAGATCAAAGTCAACGTCAAGAAGTCCGGGCTCGAGGTGCGCTCTCGTGCGGGCTACTGGGCGCCGAGCGCCGTGGAGGTCGAGCGTGCGCGCACGCGCGCGGCCGAAGCGGAAGTGCCGCCCGACGTCCAGCGCGCGTTCCTCGAGCTGCCCACGACCGGCGCGCGGCGCATCGTCGATCTGTGGGCGGGGACCGGGCCGGGCGCGGACGGACGCCCGGAGGTCCGGCTCGTGTGGCAGCCCCGGCAGACAAGCGCCACGCCGGCCGCGCACAACAAGCCCGCGACCGTGTCTGCCGTCGCGCTCCACGGTGACGACAAGGCCTACGAGGGGCCCGTGGACGCGTCAGGCGTCTCGTTTCCGGCGGCTCCGGGCCCGCTGAAGCTGACCATGACGGTCAGCAACGAGGCGGGAGAGCTGATCGATCGCGAAGTCCGCACGATCGATGTTCCGGATTCCGCGTCGCCCGCTCTCGGCATTTCCACGCCGTCCGTGATCAGGACTCAGAGCGCGCTGGAGTTCCGTACGTTCGGGGCCGATCCAGCGGCGCTACCGTTCCCCGGCCGCGAGTTCGTCCGATCCGACCGCCTGCAGGTCCGCTTCGTCGTATATGGAGCGGCGGCCGCGGACGCCGCCGTGGCGGCGCGCATCGTCAGCCAGTGGGGCAAGGATCTCGCCCCGCTGCCCGTCACCCGTCAGCAGGGGGAGGGAGCCCGGTACGTCATCGATCTCCCCCTGTCGTCGGTGGCGCGCGGGGACTACCTGATCGCGATTACCGCCACCGCCGGTCAGGAGCGTATGCGCGTGCTCGTTCCGCTCCGCGTGCTCCGTTGATGCCATTGACAGAATCGCGGAGGCTGGCGAAAATCCAGAACACGGGCTCTATTTCCACGTCCGGTCCCGTTTCAGGTGCCTCAGCATGACGAGACGCCGAACGATTGTCCTGGTCGCCGCGCTCCTGTCGGTGTCTTTTGCGGGCCTGACTCGGGATCTCGTCCGCGCCGGCTCTGCCACGCTTCCCGAGAAGCTGACGGATCGCGACTTCTGGCAGCTCATCACCGATTTCTCCGAATCCGACGGTACGTTCCGGTCCGACAACCTGCTCTCGAACGAGATCTATCTCCAGCACGTGATCCCCGATCTCGTGAAAGGCGGCGTCCGGCTCAATCGTGTTTACATGGGCGTCGGCCCGGAGCAGAACTTCACGTACATCGCGGCCCTGCGGCCCAGGATGGTGTTCATCGTCGACATCAGGCGGGGCAACATGCAGCTCCACCTGATGTACAAAGCGCTCTTCGAGCTGTCGAGCGACCGGGCGGACTTCGCCTTCCGGCTGTTCTCCAGAAAGCGTCCCGAGGGACTCACATCGAAGGCGAGCGCGAACGACATTTTCGAGGCTCTCCACAAGGCCGAGTCCAGCGAACTGCTCTTCAAGCAGAACCTCAAGCTCGTACAGGATCATCTGTCGCGAAAGCACCATTTCCCGCTCATCGCGGATGATTTCAAGGGCATCGAGTACATCTACAGCAACTTTTCATGGCACGGTCCGGGCCTGACGTACTGGTCCTCGAACAGCCGCGCGACCAGCGCGCCGACCTACTGGGATCTGATGGTCGCCGACGATGGCAAGGGCCAGATGCGCAGCTATCTGGTGAGCGAAGAGAACTTCCTGTTCCTGAAGGAGCTGCACGAGAAGAACCTGTTCGTGCCGGTCGTCGGCAACTTCGCCGGGCCGAAGGCGATCCGTGCCGTCGGCCGGTACCTGGGGAGCGGGACGCGTCGGTCTCGGCGTTCTACCTGTCGAACGTGGAGCAGTATCTCGGGCGGGAAGGGACGTGGTCCAGTTTCTGTTCCAATGTCGCGGCGCTGCCGCTGGACGACACGAGCATGTTCATCCGATCCGTCCGCAACGGCTCGTACACGCCCGGCATCGGCCTCAGCAACGAGCTGGGGAACATGAGCGAGGAAGTCAAAGGCTGCGCGGTCCGCTAGCTTTTACTTTCGTCCTGCCAGCTTCTCCAGAATCTCTCCCAGGCGTTTGATCTCTTCGCCGTACTGCGCCCAATTGCCTTCACGCTGCGCGCGCATCGCGCGGTCGTAGATCTCCCGCGCTTGCGCGACGAGCGCTGCCGCATCGCCCGGGAAGGCTTCCGGTTCCGCTTTCTCGATCGGCTTCGGCGCCGCCGTGAGCGCGCCTGAGCGCTCGCCCGAGAACAAGCGATCCAGCGCCCCGTCCAGCGTATCCTCCATCACGATCTGGTTCTGGTACGCGACGATGACGCGGGTGAGCGCCGGGATCTTGCCGTTGGCCGCGCGGAGATAGAGCGGACGGATGTAGATCAGCGACTCCTCGATCGGGATCACGAGGAGCGTGCCCTGGATCACCTCCGACCCGCGCTGGCTCCAGAGCGTGATCTGCGGCGCGATCACTTGATCCTGGCTGATGCGTGCGGCAATCTGCCGGGGGCCGAAGATCACCGTCTGCTTCGGAAACTGGAAGATGGCCAGCTTGCCGTAGTGCTCGCCGTCGCTGCGGGCGACCATCCAGGCGGCGAGGTTGTCCTTCTGCCTCGGCGTGAACGGCAGCATCTGGATGAATTCCGGCTCCTTGCCGCCCGGCAGCTTCATGATCGTGTAGTACGGCTCCATGCGCTCCGACTTGCCGCCGACCTCGAAGGTGGGGACGTCCCACTGATCTTCCCGGTTGTAGAACACCGCGGGGTTCGTCATGTGGAACGTCGCGAACATCGACGCCTGGATCGCGAAGATCGTCTGCGGGTAGCGCATCCGGTTGCGGAGATCCCCCGGCATCTCGGCCAGCGGCTTCAGCAGGCCCGGGAAGATTCTCCCGATCGTCGTCGCGATGGGATCCCCCGGATCGACCAGGTGAAACGACGTCGTCCCGTGATACGCGTCGATCGTGACCTTCACGGCGTTCCGGATGTAGTTCATCTGGCCGGTCGACGTCGAGTAGGGGTAGCGATCGCTCGTCGTGTAGGCGTCCTGAATCCACACGAGACGGCCGTCGGAGATCGCGAGGTACGGATCCGGATCCAGCGACAGAAACGGCGCGATTCGATTGACGCGCTCGTTGATCCGGCGATACATCATCACGCGGCTGTCAGGCGTCAGGTTGGGCGAGAAGAAGGTATCGGTCGATCGGAACCGTGTCGCGAACAGCAGGCGGCGCAGAAGGCCGCCCAGCGGGACGCCGCCGTCACCCTTGTAGATCGTGAACACGTTGTCGTCGCCGCGCGGATAGTCGAATTCCTCGGTCTTGGTGCGGACGAACACGTGCTGTTCCGGCAACTCGCCGTAGTAGATCGCCGGCTGCGTGATCTTCAGGTCGATGCTCGAGACTGGCGGCAGATCCCGGATGAAGAGTACGGGCAGCCCCTCCGGCGTCACTTCGTTGACGGGGCCGAGCGTCAGGCCGTAGCCGTGGGTGAATGTCAGGTGCTCGTTGATCCAGGTGCGGCTCGACAGGCTCTGCGGGTTCAGCTCGCGCGCCGACAACATGATCTGGCGGTACTTGCCGTTGATCGTGTACCGGTCGTTGTCCACCGACATGAAGTCGTAGTACGTGCGGATCTCCTGGAGCTGTCCGAACGTGTCGAGCAGCTGCTGATCGTTCCAGAGGGGCACGTTCTCGATCGTGGCCGCGTTGCGCTCGAGGTCCGCCTTCGTCAGCCGCGCCTCACCAGACAGCGGCCGCTCCTCGACGCGGTCGAGCGCGAACGCCTCGCGCGTCGCGCGGATGTTGTTGACGATGTAGGGCGTTTCGCGGACCTGCTCGTTGGGCGCGACGACGAACCGCTGTATGACGCCGGCGTACGCGCCTCCGCCCAGCGAGGCCAGCACGTAGAGCCCGATGGCCAAGAAAATCGGGCGGAGCCGGACCACGGTCGATTGATAGACCGCGAGCGCCGCACCGACGAGCGCTGCGACCATCAGTACGCGATAAGCGGGCATCCGCGCGTGGACGTCGACGTACGTGGCGCCATAGACGACGCTCGACTGGCCCGTCAAGAGCAAGGGGATGCGCAGCCACGCGCCGAAGGCGAGCACCAGCAGCAGCGCGGCCGCGAGAAACGCCAGGTGACGCCGGGCGGTGCCGTTCGTCACGATGCCGCGCATCGGATCGAGCGCGAGGTTGCCGGCCGCGAGGTGCGCGCCCGCGACCGCCGCGAGTGACAGGAGGACCGTCGTCAGCGCCAGCCCGTGCAGGTGTTCGAGCAGCGGCAGCCTGAAAATATAGAAGCCGATGTCGCGGCCGAGGACCGGATCGGTCCGGCCGAACGGCGTCGCATTCAGCGTGTACAGCCACGTGTCCCAGTGCGACGCCGCGTACAGGCCGATCAACCCGGACGCCAGCAGCGCCAGAATGTAGATCACGCCCCGCATCCGCCCCATCTCGACGGAGATCGTCCGCGGCCCCTCAGCCGTCGCGATCGTGAACTCGCGGCGCCGCAGGTTCCTGAGCGACAGGCGAAGGTTGAGCGCGAGTACCAGGAAGGCCACCACGCCCGTCAGCGTTCCGGTCAAGGCGCGCGCCGACAGCGACTTGAGGAACACCTGCTCGTAGCCGAGCTCGCGATACCAGAGCCAGTCGGTGTAGAACTCGGCAAAGGACGGGATGCTCGTCAGCAGCAGCACGAACAGCAGGAGGAGCACAGCGCGAGAGAGCCGAAACGGCATGAGCCGATTCTATCCCACGGTGAGGTCTCGCCCGGCGGGCACCTGATGTACCCTGATGTCCGACGTGCAGATCATCAGACGCCCCGAACTCTTCGACGTATGCATCGTCGGCTCAGGCGCGGGCGGCGGTATGGCGGCCAAAGTCCTCACCGAGGCCGGCGCGCGCGTCGCGCTGCTCGAAGCGGGACCGTGGTGGGACTCCGCAAAAGACGCGCGCATGTTTGCGTGGCCGTACGAGTCGCCGCGTCGAGGCGGCCCGATCCCCCAGCGCCCGTACGGCGAATTCGACGGCGCGATTGGCGGTTGGCAGATCGACGGGGAGCCCTACACCGTGGCGCCCGGATCCAGCTTCGGCTGGTTCCGCGCGCGCATGCTCGGCGGTCGCACGAATCACTGGGGTCGCATCTCGCTGCGCTTCGGCCCGGATGACTTCCGCCGGCGCAGCATCGACGGCCTCGGAGACGACTGGCCGATCGGCTACGACGATCTGAAGCCGTACTACGACAAGCTGGACACGGTTGGTGGGCATCTTTGGGTCCGTCGAGAACTTGCCGAACGAGCCCGACGGCATCTTCATGCCGGCGCCAAAGCCGCGCTGCTTCGAGCTCGCGCTCAAGCAGGCCTGCGGCAAACTGGGGATCCTCTGCATCGCGTCGCGTTTGTCCGTCCTGACGCGGCCGCACAACGGGCGTCCCGCCTGCCACTACTGCGGCCAGTGCGGACGAGGCTGCGCGACGCACTCGAACTTCTCGACGCCATCCGTCCTGCTGCCGCCTGCACAAGCCACCAAACGTCTGCAGGTCATCGTCCATGCGATGGCGCGCGAGGTGACGACGGATGCGGAGGGCCTCGCGACCGGTGTCTCTTACGTGGATACGCGCACCGGGCGAGAATCACGCGTCCGTGCTCGCAGCGTCATTGTCGCGGCCAGCGCGTGCGAGACGGCGCGTCTGCTCCTCAACTCGAAGTCGCCGCGGTTTCCGCGAGGACTCGCCAATTCGAGCGGCACGGTGGGACGGTATCTGACCGACACGATCAAACCGGTGAACGTCCAGGGCTACATCCCGGCGCTGGCCGCCCGCGCGGCGCACAACGAGGACGGCGTCGGCGGCCCGCACGTCTACATGCCGTGGTGGCTCGATAACAAGAAGCTGGATTTTCCGCGCGGCTACCACATCGAGCCGGGCGGCGGCCGGCAGATGCCGGGCGTCGGCATCATGAGCGGCATCGAGCGGTACGGCGTCGGCGGCTACGGCAAGTCGTTGAAAGACGAGTACCGCAAGCACTACGGATCGGTGATGACGTTCCTGCCGCGCGGCGAGATGATTCCGAACGCGGACACGTGGTGCGAGATCGATCCCGGGGTCGTCGACCGTTTCGGGATTCCGGTGCTGCGGTTCCACTTCAAGCACTCGGAACACGAGATCCGGCAGACGCGGCACATGGTCGAGACCTGCCACGAGATCATCCACGCGATGGGCGGAACGTCGCTCGATCCGATGCCGACGCGCGAACAGAACTACTCGCTGCAGGCGGGCGGCATGACCAACCACGAAGTCGGCACGACGCGGATGGGCACCGATCCCCGCTCGTCCGTCGTGGATCGCTTCTGCCGCGCGCACGACGTCAGGAACCTGTTCGTGGCCGACGGCGGCCCGTTCGTCTCGAATCCCGACAAGAACGTGACGTGGACCATCCTGGCGCTGTCCATGAGAACCGCGGAGTACATCGCGGAGTCGCGGCGGAGAGGCGGAGCTCAGCAGGGTGCTGAAAAAGTGACTCGCGGGGGATCGACATGATGAGTTCCGCCCCCGACGATCCCGGATCCCATGGTCAACTTTCACGGGGAGACGCGGCGGAACGACACGCATCAGTCGACGACCGATCACGATGCGGGGCTCGCGCGCAAGGGCGCGGGGAAAGAAGCGAAGCTGGCGTACGCGGGACACGTCCTGCTCGACAATCGGCATGGTCTGGTCGCCAATGTGTGCGTGACGGCCGCGACGGGGACCGCCGAGCGCGAGGCCGCCCTGCTGTTGCTGGCCCTCGCCGCGCACGCGGGCACGGTCGGCGGCGACAAAGGCTTCGACGTGCCGAGTTTCGTGGCGGGGGTGCGCGCCTTGGGCGTGACGCCCCACGTGGCGCAAAAGGTAACCGGCAGCGCGATTGACGGCCGGACCACCCGCCATGCCGGCTACACCGTCAGCCAACAGAAACGGAAACTGATCGAGCAGGTCTTTGGCTGGATGAAACGGTCGACGGCTTGCGCAAACTGCGGCACCGCGGCGGCCTCTTGGTGGATTGGATCGTGACCTTCACCGTCGCGGTGTACAACTTGGTCCAACTGCGGACGCTGCTGACGAGGGCAGCGTGAGAGACGGTCGTGTGCGACCCGCCGGTTCAACTCGTTCCGGAACAGGCGAGATTCTTGCGCGCTCTCGCCGTCGCCTTTCACGCGGCAAGCGGCCGCACGCGATGCACACCGCTGGGCGCAGACGGGAACAGACATGGTGACGCGAGTCACTTTTCATCGGCCTGCTGGCGCGGTTGTCCCATCAAACGGAGGTTTCGATGCGAATGATGTTGCTTGCGTTTCTCATGGTGCTTCCCCTGCTGGCCATGGCTCAAGCCCCCGGACCGCCGATCAAGCGGACCAACCCGCCAGCGCTGTCTACGCCAACGGGCTACACGCACGTCGTGGAGGTCTCAGGCCCGGCAAAAACCATCTACATCGCGGGACAAGTGGCGTTCGATGCCAGCGGGAAGGTCATCGGGGCGGGCGACATGAAAGCGCAATCCGAGCAGGTGTTCAAGAACCTCGAGGCGGCGCTGAAGGCAGCCGGCGCGACGTTCGCGGATGTCGTGAAGATGAATACCTACGTCACCGACATGTCACAGCTGGCTGCAGTGCGGGAAGTCAGGAGCCGGTATTTCGGCACGCACGACTCCCGCCAGCACGCTCGTGCAGGTCAGCGGCCTCGTTCGACCCGAACTGCTGATCGAGATCGAAGTCATCGCCGCGTCCGCCGCAAAATAGCACCGCTGTTTCGTGGTTCGGCAGTCCGTGGCCTTACTTGCCCGCGGACGCGATCGGCGTCACCGTGATTCTGCGGAACCACACCTTGCTGTGGTCGCCCTGAATCAGGATCGGACCCGGCGCGGTCTCGTCGGCATCGAGCGCGCCGCCGGTGATCGCCTGAATCTCCGTGTTGTCGTGGACCTTCTGGCCGTTGAGCGTCGCCGTGATGCGGTTGCCGACGATGACGGCGTCGACGGACTGCCATTCGCCGACCGGCTTGCTGGCGTTGACCAGCGGCGGGGTCCATCCGTAAATCGCCATGTTCCCGAGCTTGTCGACGGGCTTGCCGAAGTCGTCCAGCACCTGCAACTCATACCGGCCGCGGATGTAGATGCCGCCGTTGCTGCCCTGCTGACAGCTTGTATTCCGCCTGGATGCGGAAGTCCTTGAACTTCTCTTTGGACAGGAGGTTGTTGGCCGGCGGCGTGTTCGTCATCAAGCCATCCTCGACCATCCAGTTGATGGGGCGGTCGGGGTTCTGCACGCCGAACGCGTCGATAGACTTGCCGTCGAACAGCTCGATTGGCGTGCCATAGGCGTGACGCGCGTTCGAGTTGACGGCCGGCCACCTTGGCGGCCGCACGCCCACCCACTTGATGGTGCGGTCCCGCTCGGTGTGGCTGCCGACCAGCTTGTCGCCGTCCAGCCGCGCGCGGAATTCCGGCGCCGGGCGATCGCCCCGGGCGCGCAGCTGGAAGATCAGCTCGCCGTTCTCGACCTTGACGGTCGCCAGCTGGACGGGGCTGCTGGTCCGGTTGAGGAACATGCCCGTGAGCTGGCCGTTCTCCTCTTTGACCTCCAGCCAGTACACGTAGTTCGTGTCCGGCGCGAGGCCGGTGAGGTTCCAGCGGCCGAGGAAGGCCTGGTGCTGAACCACGGACGCCAGGTGTGCGGCGGCGATCAGGACGGCGGCGAACGAAGCGATGGCGCGCATCATGGCCGGGATGCTAATACGCAGGGCTCGGGTGAAGCAACACGCGCGCGAGAGCCCGCCGCCGCTCTTCGAGCTTCGGCGAGGTCTCGCCATAGCGCTACGCGCGAAGGCGGAAACGTGTGGGGGAGTCCGAGGGGCGAAGCCCCTCGGATAGATTAGAATCTGGCAACACTTACGAGGTCCTGTTGTGCAGATCATTCGCAGCCGCACGACGTATGACGTCTGCATCGTCGGGTCCGGCGCCGGTGGCGGCATGGCCGCCAAGGTGCTGACCGAGGCGGGCGCCCGCGTCCTCATGCTCGAAGCCGGGCCGATGTGGGATGCGGTCAAGGACACGAAGATGTTCACGTGGCCGTACGATTCGCCGCGGCGTGGGGCGTCGACGCCCGAGCGGCAGTTCGGCGAATTCGACGGCGCGCTCGGCGGCTTCACGCTGGAGGGAGAGCCCTATACGACAGGTCCGGGCAGCAGCTTCGACTGGTTCCGATCGCGCATGCTCGGCGGCCGGACCAATCACTGGGGCCGGATATCGCTGCGGTTCGGGCCGGATGACTTTCGACGGAAGAGCCTCGACGGCCTCGGCGACGACTGGCCGATCACCTACGAGGACCTGAAGCCGTACTACGACCGCATCGACGCGATGATCGGGATCTTCGGCAGCAACGAAGGGCTGCCGAACGATCCGGACGGCGTGTTCATGCCGCCGCCCAAACCGCGGTGCTACGAGCTGGTGATCAAGCAGGCGGCCGACCGGCTCAAGATCACATGCATTGCCAGCCGGATGTCCGTCATCACGAAGCCGCTGAACGGCCGGCCGGCGTGCCACTACTGCGGGCAGTGCAACCGCGGCTGCGCGACGCACTCGAACTTCTCGTCGCCGTCGGTGCTGATTCCGCCCGCGCTCGCGACAAAGCGTCTGACGATCCTCGCCAACGCGATGGCGCGTGAGGTCACAGTAGACGACTCCGGGCTGGCGGACGGCGTGTTGTACATCGACAAGAACACCAACCGCGAGAATCACGTGCGCGCGCGGATCGTCGTGCTCGCCGCGAGCGCGTGTGAGTCGGCGCGGATCCTGCTTAACTCGAAGTCGGCGAAGTTCCCGCAGGGACTCGGCAACTCCACGGGCAACGTCGGAAAGTACCTGACGGACACCACCGGCGCCGGCGTGTCGGGCTTCATCCCGAAGCTGATGAACGGCACACCGCACAACGAAGACGGCATCGGCGGCATGCACATCTTCATGCCGTGGTGGCTGGACAACAAGAAGCTCGATTTCCCGCGCGGCTATCACATCGAACCGGGCGGCGGCCGCGGCATGCCCGGATTTGGTTTCGGCGGCGGCATTCACAACCAGGTTCGATACGCCGGTTTGACTCGGCCGGACGGCTCCGGTTACGGCAAGTCATTGAAGGAAGACTACCGTCGCTTCTACGGCGCCGGGGTGGGCTTTGCCGGCCGCGGGGAGATGATTCCCAACAAGGACACCTACTGCGAGCTCGACCCGGCGGTCGTCGACAAGTGGGGCATCCCGGTGCTGCGGTTCCACTTCAAGTTCAGCGACCACGAAATCAACCAGGCGAAGCACATGCAGGAGACGTTTCGCGCGATCATCACCGAGATGGGCGGAACGCCCACCAGCCAGATGCCCACGCGTGAGCGTCAGTACGGCCTGCTGCCCGGCGGCAGGATCATCCACGAAGTCGGCGTCACACGGATGGGAAACGATCCAACTACGTCCGTGCTGAACCGGAACGGACAGGCACACGATTGCCGAAACGTGTTCGTCGCCGACGGCGGCCCCTTCGTGTCGAACCCGGACAAGAACTGCACGTGGACGATCCTTGCGCTGGCGTTGCGCACGAGCGAATACATTGCGGAGCAGCGGAAGATGGGGAAGGTCTAGGCTCTGGGCTTTCGGCTCTCGGCGCTCGGAACTCGGCGCTCGGAACTCGGCGCTCGGAACTCGGCGCTCGGACTGAACGCAGAACCTAGAACCGATAACCAAGAACCAAGAACCAAAAACCAAAAACCAAAAACCAAAAACCGACAACCGACAACCGACAACCGAAGACTATGAACACAACCCGTAGAAGCGTTCTGAAGCTCCTGTCCGCAGCACCAGTAGCAGCCGCCTTCGCGCTGACGGACGCAGAAGCGCAGCAAGCCCACCATCAGGTGCAGGCTGCACGACAGGCTGCGCGGAAGACGGCCACCGCATTCAAGCCGAAGTTCTTCACCGCGCACGAGTATCAGACCGTGCGCGTGCTGTGCGACCTGATCATCCCGAAAGACGAGCGGTCCGGCAGCGCCACCGACGCCGGCGTCCCCGAATTCATGGACTTCATCATGATCGACCAGACGAACCGGCAGGTCGCGATGCGTGGAGGCCTGGCGTGGCTGGACCTCGAGTGCCAGCGCAGGTTCGACAAGACGTTCGTTGCCGCCACCGACGCCCAGCGGCGTGAGGTCATGGACGACATTTCAACGTACGGCGATCCGAAACCCGGCATGACGCACGGCCAGACGTTCTTCAGGAGCTTCCGCGACCTGACGGCCACCGGCTTCTGGACGAGCAAGATGGGGATCGAGGATCTCGGCTACATGGGGAACACGTTCGTCGCCGACTGGAACGGCTGCCCGCCCAGCGTCCTCGAAAAACTCGGACTCTGAGAAAAGTATTACTATTTGCTGCCATGAGCGCCAACTTCCGCTGCCGTACCCTCTCCATCGTCACGATCCTGATGACTCTTGGATACGCCGGGGCCTCGGCGCAGCAGCAGAAGCTGCAGATGCCGCCCGAGGGGCACCGGACGCTCTCGGATCCGGCCGCATACGTGCCGGACATGACCAGGCTGGCGGCCACCACGAGCGAGCTGCGCGATCTGGTCTCGCGATTCAGTTCCGACGCGCAGGCCCTTCAGCGCTTCCACAACGTCGCCGGCTCCAACGAGCGCCGCGCGCGGATGCGGGGCTTCTACGCCGCCTGGCTGCAGGCCATGCCAAAGATCGACTTCGCCCGCCTGTCGCGCGAGGGGCAGGCGGATTACGTGCTGCTCCGCAACTACATCGAGTATCAGGTCAAGCTGCTCGGACGCGAGGAACGCATCAGGCGTGACATCGATCCGCTGCTGCCGTTCGCCGACGACATCATCAAGCTGCAGGAGGACCGGCAGAAGCTGGAGTTCATCTCGGCCGATGCCGCCGTGGCTGCGATCGCTCCGATCACGGAGAAGGTGAAGCAGGCTCGCGCGGCCGCCGAAGCCTCGCTGGCGAGCGGCAAGAAGGTGCCGAAGATGACGGCCGTCCGCGCGGCGCAGGCGGTCGACTCGGTGCGGGGCGCGATCGATCAGTGGTTCGGGTTCTTCAACGGATACGATCCGGCGTTCACCGCGAAGGTTCCGGACGCGCATCGCGCGCTCACGCAGGCGCTCGGCGACTATGGACGCTTCCTGCGCGAGAAGGTGGCGGGACTTTCGCCCGGGGCGGTGCCCGAGGGCGGCGGCCGCGGCGGCGGCCCCGGTGGCGGCCGCGGCGGCGGACGAGGCGGTGAGCGGGGCGCCGTCGGCGACGCGCCCCCTCCGGCGACCGACGAAATCGTCGGCGATCCCATCGGACGCGACGGCCTGCTCGAGGATCTGGCGGGCGAGATGATCACGTACACGCCCGAACAGCTGATCGAGATCGGCAACCGCGAGTACGCGTGGTGCGAGGCCGAGATGAAGAAGGCGTCGCGCGAGATGGGCTTCGGCGACGACTGGATGAAGGCGCTCGAGAAGGTCAAGAACGCCTACGTGCCCCGCGGCGGGCAGCCCGCGCTGATTCGCGACCTCGCGCTCGAGGCCGAGGCGTACCTCAAGAAGCACGACCTGGTGACGGTCCCGCCGCTCGCCGCGGACATCTGGCGCATGGGCATGATGTCGCCCGAGCGTCAGCGCGTGAACCCGTTCTTCACCGGCGGCGAGACGATCAGCGTGTCGTATCCGACCAACACGATGTCGCCCGAAGACAGCCTGATGAGCATGCGCGGCAACGGCATCCACGTGTCGCGCGCCACGGTGCACCACGAGCTGATTCCAGGGCACCATCTGAAGGGCTTCATGTCGGAGCGGTACAACTCGCACCGCGAACCTCTTCGGGACGCCGTTCATGGGCGAGGGCTGGTCGCTCTACTGGGAGATGCTGCTCTGGGACATGGGCTTTCCGCGCTCACCGGAGGATCGCGTCGGCATGCTGTGGTGGCGTATGCACCGCGCCGTCGCGCATCATCTTCTCGCTCAACTTCCACCTCGGTCGCTGGACGCCCGAGCAGTGCATCGACTTCGTCGTCAATCGCGTGCGGTCACGATCGGTTCACGGCGACGGGCGAAGTGCGCCGATCGTTCGTCGGCAACTATTCACCGCTCTACCAGGCGGCGTACATGATGGGCGGATTGCAGATTCGCTCGCTATACAAGGAGCTGGTGGATACGAAGAAGATGACGGCCAAGGAGTTCCACGACGCGATCCTTCGCGAAGGCAGCATGCCGATTGAAATGTTGCGCGCCGTGCTGACCTCTCAGCCGCTGACGCGGGACTACCGCGCGCAGTGGAAGTACTACGGCGAGGTGCCGCCGGCGAAGCAGTGATGCCCCACCTGAGTCGCGAGGCCAGGACGTTCCTGGCCTCGTTTCTGGTTCTGTTCCTCGAAGTCGCGCTGATTCGCTGGATGCCGGCGTACATCCGGCTGCTGGCGTACTTCTCGAACTTCATCCTGCTCGCGAGCTTTCTCGGGCATCGGCGTGGGCTGCCTGCTCGCGCCGGCGCGCGCGCGGCTCTTCGTCTGGTTCCCGCTCCTCCAGGCGGTGGTCGTCGCCGCCGTCTACTTCTTCCGCCTCGAGGTCGCGGTCCCGACGTCCGGCAGCATCTACTTCACGAGCGGCACGGCCGCAGGACGTCGTTGTCGTCGAGAGCACGATGCTGCTGCCGCTGCTGTTCGTGATCGTCGCCGCGCTGTTCGCGACGCTGGCGCAGCGCATGGGGCGCGAGATGGCGGCGCTGCCGCCGCTGCGCGGCTACACGATCAACCTGGTCGGCAGCCTCGCCGGCGTCGCCGCCTTCGGCGTGATCTCGTGGCTGCAGCTGTCGCCGACGTGGTGGTTCGGCGTCGGCGTTTCTGCCGCCGCTGCCGCTGCTGCTCACCGGAGAGCCGGGCGGCACGTCGCCGGACGCCGACTTCGCACGGGCGCTCGCTCGACGCGTCGCTGCTCTCGGCCTCAGCCTCGCGCTTGTCCACGTGCATCGGCGCGCGGCGCGCTCTGGTCGCCGTACTACAAGATCACCGTCGGCCAGGAAGGCCCGGACACCGTCGTCGAGGTCAACAACATCTTTCACCAGTCGATGGCGCCGGTCGAGCAGAAGGAATACTTCTACCAGTGGCCGTACATGGTCTTCGGCGACACGTTCGAGAACGTGCTGATCCTCGGCGCCGGCTCCGGGCACCGACGTCGCGGCGGCGCTCCGGCACGGCGCGAAGCACGTCGACGCGGTCGAGATCGATCCGGTCATCCTCCGGCTCGGCCGCGAGCGCATCCCGACCATCCGTACTCCGATCCGCGCGTCACCGTCGTCAACGACGACGCCCGGCATTTTCTGAGGACGACGACGAAGAAGTACGACCTCGTGGTGTTCGCGCTGATCGACTCGCTGACGCATGCAGTCGAGCTTCTCGGGCGTGCGGCTCGAGAGCTACATGTTCACCGAGGAGTCGTTCCGCGCGGTGCGCGATCACCTGACGCCGAACGGCCTGCTCGTCGTCTACAACTACTTCCGCGAGCGCTGGCTCGTCGATCGGCTGGCGAACACCGCCGCGGCGGCGTTCGGCGAGGAGCCGCGCGTCCACGTGCACGAGGCGCGCGCGTATCTCGGCGTGCTGATGGCCGGGCCGCGGCTGGCGACGCTGACGGCCGATCCGGTGGTTCCCGATCGCGTCACCGCGTTCGGGCAGTCGCATGCGCCGAGCCCGGCGCGCATGCATCGCGCGCGACGCGTCGATCGAGCCCGCGACCGACGACTGGCCGTTCCTCTATCTGCGCGATCGCCACGTGCCCGCGCCACTACGCTCGCGGCGCTCGCGCTCATTCTGCGTGTCTCGACGGCGGTGGTCGTGACGCTCGTCGCTGCGCAGGGCAGGCGCGGCCGCTGGTCGTGGCAGTTCTTCCTGCTCGGCGCCGGCTTCATGCTGCTCGAGACGAAGTCGATCATCCAGTTCGCGCTGCTGTGGGGATCGACGTGGGTCGTGGCGTCGCTGGCGATCGTCGTCGGTGCTGCGATGGCGCTGGTCGCGAACTTCATCGTCGCGAAGGTCGAGATCACGCCGTCCGTGGCTCGTCGGCGCCGTGCTGCGTGGCGCTGCTCGCGCTCAACTATCGCGATCCCGGTCGGCCGCGATCGGCTTCGAGAGCCGCGTCGTCGAGTCGGTGTTCTACGCGGTGCTGATGTTCAGCCCGATCCTGTGCGCCGGCCTGCTGTTCGGCTCGGCGATCAAGCGCTCGACGTCGCTCGCGCGCGACTACGGCACCAATCTGCTCGGCGCGATGGTCGGCGGCGTCGGAGAATATCTCTCGCTCGTGACCGGTTTCCGCGCGCTGCTGGTCGCTCATCGGCTGTGCTACGTCGGCGCGCTGGTCGCGCGCGACGAACGTGGTCGCAAATAGGGGTTCCGAGCCGTTGGTCCGACATCGATTCGGTGTCTGCACGGCTCACGAGCCTGCATCCTGTGCTTTCTGCGCTGTGCCTGCGGCTGCTGGCGCGCAGCGCAGAAGCTGCCGCGCCGAAAGCCGCCAGCGCAAGCTGACCGGCGCGCGCAGCAGAAGGCGCTCGAGCAACTACCGAACGATCTGCCAGCCCTGCCATGGACCTGAAGGGCAAGTCGCCGCTGCTCAAGGACATGAGCCTCGTGGACGCGCGAGTGGAAGCACGGCAGCCGCTCGCAGGACGATCGTCAAGACGATCACCGACGGCGTGAAGGGCACGGCGATGCTGCCGTTCAAGGACAAGCTCACGCAAGGCGGAGATCGCCGCGCTCGCGAAGCTCGTGCGATCGTTCGACACGAAGCTGAAGCCGCCGAGACCGCGCCGGCCACGAAGAAACACTGATGACGACCGAGGTCAACGTCGCGCTGATCGGCTACGCGTTCATGGGCCGGGCGCACAGCAACGCGTACCGGCAGGTCACGCCGTTCTTCTCGCCGCGGCTGACGCCGCGGCTGAAGGTGCTGTGCGGCCGCACGCCGGCGAAGCGTCGAGGCCGCGGCGCGGACGCTCGGCTGGGAAGAGACGGCGACCGACTGGGAAGCCGTCGTCGCGCGCCGGACATCGACATCGTCGACATCAGCACGCCGGGCGACTCGCACGCCGAGATCGCGATCGCCGCCGCGCGCGCGGGCAAGGTCGTCTTCTGCGAGAAGCCGCTGGCCAACACGCGTCACGGACGCGGAGCGCATGCTCGCCGCGGTCAAGAAGGCCGGCGTGCTGCACATGATCTGCCACAACTACCGCCGCGCGCCGGCGGTCATGCTGGCGAAGCAGCTGATCGCCGACGGCGCAGCTCGGCGAGATCCGCCACTTCCGCGGCACCTATCTGCAGGACTGGATCACCGATCCGAAGTTCCCGCTGGTCTGGCGGCTCGACAAGACGGCAGGCCGGCTCCGGCGCGCTCGGCGACATCGCCGCGCACTCGATCGATCTGGCGCGCTTTCTGGTCGGCGAGATCACGGAGGTCGCCGGCGACCTCGAGACGTTCATCAAGAAGCGGCCGCTGCCCGGCAACCCGCAAGAAGACGGGCCGCGTGACGGTGGACGATGCCGCGGCGGCGCTCGTGCGGTTCGCGAACGGCGCGATCGGCACGATCGAGGCGACGCGCATGGCGCCCGGCCGCAAGAACTACAATCGCTTCGAGATCAACGGCAGCCACGGCAGCCTGGCGTTCGATCTCGAGCGGATGAACGAGCTCGAGCTCTACCTCGAATCGGATCCGCGACGGCTGCGCGGCTTCCGCCGAATCCTGGTGACCGAGTCGGTGCATCCGTTCGTCAAGGCCTGGTGGCCGCCGGGACACATCATCGGCTACGAGCACACGTTCACGCACACCGTGTTCGACCTGCTCGAGGCCATCGCCGACGATCGGCTGCCGGAGCCGAACTTCGTGGACGGCGTGCAGGAATCAGCACGTGCTGGACGCGATCGAGACGTCGTCGCGGACGCGCCGCTGGGTGGGGGTGGGATAGAAAGGCGAAAAGGGAAAAGGCGAAAAGGGAGAAGGAAATGAAGCTTGGCGTCTTCGCCGTCCTCTTCGGCGACAAGCCCTTCGAGGAGACGCTCGACTACCTCGTCGAGCTCGGCGTCGAGGCGGTCGAGATCGGCACCGGCGCGTATCCGGGCAACGCGCACTGCGATCCCGCGGCGCTCCTGGCGGAGCGAACGCAAGCTCAAGGCGTTTCGCGACGCGATCAAGCGCCGCGGGCTCGTCATCAGCGCGCTCAGCTGCCACGGCAATCCGCTCCACCCGCAGGCGAAGATCGCGACGCGACCACCACGCAGACGTTCGTGAACACGGTCGAGCTCGCGCGGAAGCTCGACGTCTCGACGGTCATCACCTTCAGCGGCTGCCCGGGCGGCGATCCGGGCGCGACGCAGCCGAACTGGATCGTGTCGCCGTGGCCGCCGGAGTTTTCGGCGATGCTCGAGTGGCAGTGGAAGGAGCGCGTCGAGCCGTACTGGACGGACACGGCGAAGCACTGCCGCGAAGGCCGGCGTCCGCGTCGCGATCGAGATGCACCCGAACTTCGTCGCCTACAACCCGGAGACGATGCTGCGGCTGCGCGCGATCGCGCCGCGCGTCATCGGCTGCAACTTCGATCCGAGCCACATGTTCTGGCAGGGCGTCGACATCGTGACCGCCATCCGCACGCTCGGCGACGCCATCTACCACGTGCACGCCAAGGACTGCCGCATCGATCGCGCGAACGCGATGCGGAACGGCGTGCTCGACGCGAAGAACTACACGCGCGAGCTCGAGCGCTCCTGGATCTTCCGCACCGTCGGTTACGGCAACGACGCCCTCGTCTGGAAGGACATCGTCAGCAACCTGCGCCTGGTCGGCTACGACCACGTGCTCAGCATCGAGCACGAGGACAGCGTGATGTCGGGCGCGGAGGGGCTGAAGAAGGCGATCGCGTTCCTGAAGGGCGTGGTCATCGCGGAGCCGGCGGGCGAAGCGTATTGGGCCTAGAACGGGGACTCGGGAGGTCGGTAGTTCGGTAGGTCGGACGTCCGCGGTAACCGGCGCGGTGCTCAGCGACGAGGCATCAGACGCAAGTAAGCGCTCCAAGACGACCGTGCATTACCGTGCACTGACCATGAGACCGCGCGTTGCTACGGGAATGGCGATCGCCACGCGCGCGAGCCCGTCGCGCGCGCCAACCCGCGTCGTCCGGTAGATCTCGATTGCCGGCAGCCCGATGATGTCAAGCGTGGGCATATTGCTAAGCCGTTCCAGAATCGACTCGTAGGCGGGTCTCAGGTCCCATGACCCCACGTATTCGGTGATCGCGTGATCGCCGCCCGGCGTTCGCTGGCAGCCAATCTCGCCGTCGGCTTCGAACGTGGCCGGAACCTGAACACAGCAGTCGAAGCGAATCTTGGCCGCGGGCGTGATGCCGGGCGCATCGCGCGCGATGCCCAGCAGCAGCGGCGTTCCGCCGCCTCGACGGAGCGCCCACGCCGTCACGCGCGCGAAATTGTCCGGCGAGACTCGTTCGTAGGGTCCGAGATGACGCTTGAAGGCAACCGTCAAGGGCGACAGCCGGACGATGCGAGTGGTCGAGAGCTCACCACGCGGGGCCTCGTCCGGCGCACGCTGGAATCGTGCGCGCCGCGTGTCGTGCTCCAGGCGAAACCACTGCTTCCGATACTCGCGCGGCGACGTGAGGAACCGGCGGCGAAAGGCCCGGCTGAACGTCTCGTGATTCCGATAACCACATTCCAGCGCCACGTCCACCACGGCGACGCGGCGAATGCGGAGCTGGACGGCCGCCCATTCGAGCCGCAGTCGCTCGACATATGACTTCGGTGTTTCGCCAGTCGCGCTTTGGAACAACTCGTGGAAGTGGTACTTCGACAGGCCGACGTGACCGGCGAGTGCGTCGAGCGACAGGTCCTGATCCAGGTGCGCTTGAATGTGCACCAGCGCGGGAATGATCCGGGTCAGCGGCGGCATTGCTTCCTTCCCAAGAATCGTCAAGAACGCGTTCGCGCCGATGATTATGCTTCGTCACATGACACTCGGTCGCGTGGCTGCGCTGGCAGGCCTGGCTCTCGGTGTGATGGCGGTCAACGTCGCCATCAGCATCCTATACATGGTCGTTTACGGTCACGTGATCGACCCCGGTCACGAGCAGGCATACTACGAAGCCCACGTCAGGGTCGCCGCGCCATACTGCAGCATTGTCGCGGGCATCCCGCTCATGTTCCTGGTTGGCTGGTGGGTGGGCCTGCGGCCCGCCATTGTCGTCTGGCTGGTCTACGCCTTTGTTGACGTCGCCACTCTTGCGGCATGGGGACCGACGTTGAGAGCCGGCGCTCTCGTTGCCGTCTCGTCGCTCACCAAGCTCGCGTCCGCCTGTCTGGGTGCGCTCGCCGCCAGCTGGCGGGCCTGAGGCGTTGCGCTCATCCCCCGAACTACCGAACCGACACCGAACCCCACTACCTCTGCCCTTCACACTCCCTTCAGTCCCTTGCAAATACTGCGGAAGCGCATGGGGTTGCCGTGGTCCTGCAGCCGCAGCGGGCCGGTGGGGCCGTGCGGCTGGTAGGCCGCGAGCGCGCGGTGGACGGTTGCGCCGAGGATGGCCCGATGGTCCTGGACGAGCACGCCGTTGTGGATCACCGTCGCGTACGCCGGCGTTTCGAGCGCGCCGTTCTTGAAGCGCGGCGCGGTGAAGGCGATGTCGAACGTCTGCCATTCACCCGGCCTGCGGGACGCATTGACCAGCGGCGGATACTGACCGTAGATCGCGCCGGCCTGGCCGTCGGGATACGTCGGATTCTCGAAGCTGTCGAGGATCTGGATTTCGTACAGCCCCATCAGGAAGGCGCCGCTGTTGCCGCGGCCCTGGCCGTCGCCTGACGCGGGCGTCGGCGTCGCGAACTCGAGGTGCAGCTGGCAGTCGCCGAACTGCTGCTTCGTCTCGAGCGTGCCTGACTTCGGCGTGACGACCATCACGTCGTTCTCGATCTTCCACTGCGCCGGCTTGCCTCCCTCGTGCTGCCACGCCGAGAGATCCTTGCCGTTGAAGAGCACGATCGCGTCGGACGGCGCGGCGCCAGGCGTCGTGACGGGCCCGGGCGTCACGACGCGCGGCTGGGGGCGCGTGCCATCGTGGACGTGCCACTTGCCGCCCGGCAGGAACGGCGTGTCCTGATAGCCGAGCGACGGCTTCTGCTGGTTCTGGGCATTGGCCGCCACGATGGCGAGTACGAAAGCAAGTAGCGCGATGGTCAACCCTGAGCGCTTCATGGGTGTCACCTTCTTGGTTTTCATGACCTCGATACACCAGGTGCACTCGGATCGTGCCGTGGCCGGAACATCAGCGCGAACACCACGAACACCACCGCTGCCCCCGCGGCTGGCACCATCCAGATGCGCGCGCCAGTCGTGCACGCCGTCGGACAGGCGGTACGCGTCGACGACGCGGCCCGAGACGAAGGCGCCGATGAAGTAGCCGACGCCGTTGGTGACGAAGTTCAGGAAGCCCTGCGCCGCGGCGCGGATCTTCTCGCCCGCCTGCTGATCGGTGTAGATCTGGCCGCTGACGAAGAAGAAGTCGTAGCAGATGCCGTGCAGCAGGATGCCGACGTAGATCAGCCACATGCCGGCGCCGGCATCGCCGAAGCCGAACGCGAGGTAGCGCAGCGCCCAGGCCAGCATGCCGATCGAGCATGATCTTCTTGATGCCCGAGCCGCGCGCAGCATCGCCGGCAGCAGCAGCATGAAGACGATCTCGCTCATCTGGCCGAACGTCTGGATGAACGCCGGCTCCGGCGCGCCGATCTCGTTCAGGAACGCGTTGGTGAACGCGTAGTAGAACTGCAGCGGGATGCAGAGCAGGAACGATCCGACCACGAACACCGCGAACGCCGCGGTCCTTCAGCAGGTGCAGCGCGTCGAGGCCGAGCGCGTCGCGCACCGAGAACGGCGCGCCGGCGGCCTTCGGCGGCGTGTGCGGCAGCGCGAGCGAGAACAGCGCCCATCACCACCGACGCGCCGGCGGCCAGCTGCATCGGCAGCGCCAGCGCGTCGGCCTTCAGCACCTTGCCGACGATGATGCCGGCGACGATCCAGCCGATCGTGCCGAGCACGCGGATGACGGGGAAGTCGCGCGCCGGGTTCTTGACGTGGTGGAACGCCACCGAGTTGGTGAGCGACAGCGTCGGCATGTAGCAGAGCGCGTAGAGCGATCAGCAGCGGATAGAACGACGCCCACTCGGTCTGCGTGCGAGACCAGCCACATCAGCACCGCGCCGGCCAGGTGCAGGATGGCCAGCAGCTTCTCGGACGCGAAGAACCGATCGGCGACGATGCCCAGGAAGAACGGCGAGACCAGCGCGGCGATCGCCGTCGCGCCGTAGGCGAGCGCCGATCTGCGCGCCGGAGAAGCTGCAGCGTCTGCCCGAGGTACGTGCCCATCGTGACGAACCACGACCCCCAGATGAAGTACTGGAGGAACATCATCGCGGACAGCCGCGTGCGCACACCTTCCATCGAATCCTCTCGTGAAGTGCGTCCCTGGGCTCTGGGCTCTGGCAGTTCAGCCCGTCAGCGCCTTCCTGCAGTACTCAAGACACCGCCGTACTTCCGCGATGGTGTCCGTGTCTCTCGTACTCGTATTCGATCTGGGCCGGGATGTCCCAGCGGCGATCGCGAAGACGCTGCAGCACCGCGACGATGGGCGAGTCGCCTTCGCCGAAGGGGACGTTTGGCGCCCTGGTCGCGCTTGCGATCCTTGATGTGCAGCGACACGATGCGGTCGTGATGCTTGTCGAGGTAGTCGACCGCGTCGAAGTTCGCGGCCGTGAAGTGGCCGACGTCGAGGTTGATCGCGATCATGTCCGACGCGCCGCTCATCGCCTTGGCGAAGTCGTCTGGCGTGGCGAACTCGTTCGGCGCGATGACGTGAGTGGTTGTGCATGCCGACGCGGATACGAAACTCCCTGGCGACCGGTCGACGCGCGACACGACGCCGATGTTGGCGACGAGGCGGTGATCACGTTGACGCCGAGCGCCCGCGCCATCTCGAAGCCGCGCCGGATTTCCTCGTCCGTGAAGTCGTCCTGGAAGCTGAGGTTGTAGGCCGTCAGCGTGACGCCGGCGGCGTCGAACTTCTCGCGGATCTCGTCGAAACAGATCGAGCGGCACCGTCAGCCGCCACTTGCGCAGCGCCTCGCGCCGGTCCGCGCGGCCCGCGCCGGCGGGGCGTCGATGCGCTCGCGGTCTCGATATGGTCCTGCCAGAGCTCGCAGAAGGCGAGGCCGACGGTCTGCATCGAGCTGATGACCTCGTCTAGTGGACGATCGCGAAAACTGTAGCTCTGCGATCCGAGCCGGACGCCGGCGACCGTCGAATCCGGCTTCTGCGCGCGAACGGCGGCGCCCAGCGGTCCGGCCACGAGGCTTCCGACAACCAGGCCGTTCCACGTGCGGCGGGTCATTTTCTGCATGAGTGGTCTCCGAAAGCCTGCGTATTACATCACGATCGCGCGAGTTTTCCGCAAGCCGCTTTGGCGGTAGAATGCCGCCGGACGTTACGCCACGCGGACGATCAGGGGGAGCATCGATGCGCGACAATGGCCAGAAGGACCAGAAGGTAACCCGCCGCGACTTCGTGACCACGGCGGCGGCTGCGGGCGCCGGCCTCGTCATCGTCCCGCGCCACGTGCTCGGCAGGGGATTCCAGGCGCCGAGCGACACCCTGAATATCGCCACCGTTGGCATCAACGGCATGGGCGCGAGCAACACGCGCGCACTCATGGGCGAGAACATCGTCGCGATCTGCGACGTGGACTTCGGGCTCCTGGAGAGCCGCATCAAGGACTGGCAGAACGCCGCGAATCCACCGCCGGCGGCGGCCAATGCCCAGGGCGGGCGCGGAGGGCAGTCCGGCGAGCAGCCCGCCCGGTGGCAGCCGACCGACGCGCAGGTGGCCGCCAACGCGAGCCGGCCCCGCCCGAACCGCACGCGAGAACGTCAAGCGATTCGTCGAGCAGCAGCTGCCCAAGCTCCAGCGCTACCGCGACTATCGCGAGATGCTCGAGAAGCAGAAGGACCTCGACGCGGTGGTCGTGGCGACGCCGGATCACATGCACGCCGTCATCGCGTCGGCGGCGATGGATCTCGGCAAGCACGTCTACGTGCAGAAGCCGCTCTGCTGGTCGGTCCACGAAGCGCGGCATCTGGCGAAGCGCGCAAAGGAGACGAAGGTCGTCACGCAGATGGGCAACCAGGGGCACTCGAGCGACGAGGCGCGGGCCGGCTACGAGATGATCACCTCCGGCGTCATCGGCGACATCCGTGAGATCTACGTCTGGACCAATCGTCCGCTCGGCTACTGGCCGCAGGGCGTGCCCCGGCCGGCGCCGCTGCCCGAGAATCCCCAGCGTCCGCTGGGCTGGAACGGCCGCGGCGTGGACGTGCGGCTCGCCGGCGCGCTGTCCGGAAACTACCCGGTTCCGGATCAACTGAGCTGGGATCTCTTCCTCGGCGTTGCGCCCGCCGTCGAGTACCACCCGATCTATCACCCGTTCAACTGGCGCGGCTGGGTGGACTGGGGGCAGGGCGCACTCGGCGACATGGGCGCGCACCTGATCGATCATCCGTTCTGGTCGTTGAACCTCGGGTTCCCGACGGTCATCGAGACGTTGTCGACGCCGTTCAACAACGTCTGCTACCCGCACGCGACGCAGACGTACTACGAGTTCCCGGCGCGGGGAAACATGCCGCCGGTGAAACTCTCATGGTGCGATGGCGGCCTGCTGCCTTCGAAGCCGGAGGAGCTCGGCGACGAGGAACGGCTCAACGGCGAGGGCGGGATCCTCTACATCGGCAGCAAGGGCAAGATGCTGCAGGACACATACGGCTACAAGCCGCGGCTGCTCCCGAAGTCCCGCAACGACGCGTTCACGCGGCCAAAGACGACGCTGCCGCGGATCCCGCACGAGGAGCACGAGCTGAACTGGACGGACGCGATCAAAGGCCGCCAGCAGATCAGCAGCCCGTTCGAATACGCCGCGCCGCTGACCGAGGTCATGCTCCTCGGCATCGCTTCGCTACGCGCCGGCGGCAAGATCCTCTACGACGGCGCGAACATGCGGATCACGAACAAGCCCAAAGCCAACAGCGATGCTAATCAGTTCCTCACCCGAGACTATCGCTCGGGGTGGGCGCTGAGATCCTGAAATCAGCGTCGTGAGCTACGCGCCGACGGCTCTCTGGCCGTCGGCACGCCGGCGCAGAACCTATCTCTCATTCAGCCAAACATCCTGCAGCACTGTCACTGACTTAGTCACTTTCTTGCCAGCGACGTCGAGCGTGACGACGTAGGTTCCGGCGTCGACGCCTGCGCCGCCGCCTCCGCGTCCGCCACCACCACCTCCGCCGCCACCACCGCGGCCGCCTTCCTGACCGGGCGGCGGGTCACGCTGCAGGTTCCACTGCACGCGGTTGATGCCCGCGTTCTTCGTGCCATCGAGCGTGCGAACGGTGCGGCCCGTTGCGTCGGCGATCGTGATTTTCACGTCGCCTGTTGCCGCGGACTTCAGGTAGTAGTGAATCGCGGCGCCGCGCTGCGCGTTCTCGCCGATGAAGTGCTTCTGGCCGGCGATCTGCTGGCTGCCCTGCAGATCGTTCAGCCATGCGACGGGCGGGCGGATGTCGAGCAGCGCGACGTCCTGCGACGTCACGGCATCGGTCATCTGCTGCAGCGCCGTGATGTCGTCGAGGATGAAGACGCTGCGGGCGTGCGTCGCGACGATCAGGTCGTTGTCACGCGGGTGGATCAGGATGTCGTCGACCCGCGCCGTCGGCAGGTTCGGCATGAACTTCTGCCAGCCCTTGCCGCCGTTGGTGGAGATGTAGAGCCCGAACTCCGTGCCGACGTAGAGCAGGTTCCGGTTCTTCGGATCCTCGCGTACGACCTGGACGTTGCCGGACGGCGGCAGGTCGCTGACGATGCTCTGCCACGACTTGCCGTAGTCGCGCGTCACGTAGAGATACGGCTTCAGGTCGTCGTCTCGATGGCCGTCCACCGAAACGTACGCCGTGGCCGCGTCGAAGTGCGACGCGTCGATCCGCGAGATCCAGTACATGTGATTGGCCGGAAGCCCGGTGATGTTCTTGCCGACTTCGGTGAACGTCACGCCGCCGTCGCGGCTGACCTGCACGTTCCCATCGTCGGTGCCGGCCCAGACGACGCCTGGAAGGACTGGCGATTCAGAGAGCGAGATGACGGTGCTGTAGGCCGTCACGCCGTCGTTTTTCGACAGCATCGTGCGATCGCCCGCGATGCCCATCATCGCGATCTTGCTGCGATCGACCTGCTTCGTCAGGTCCTCGCTGGCCATCCACGTGTCACCGCGATTGAGCGACCGGAACACCCGGTTGCCACCGAGCCAGATCATGCTCGGGTTGTGCGGCGAGAGCGCGAACGGCGTGTTCCAGTTGAAGCGATACTGGTCGCCCTGAGTGGCGTTGAGCACGTTGGGCTGCCCGCCGCGGCCACCGCCGCCTCCCTCCTGCGGCGGCGCGGCTTCGGGATCCGCCGGTGCCGTGGGTGCGGCGGGTGCAGCAGGTGCGCCGCCACCTCGGCCTCCGCGTCCGCCGCCGCCCGGGGCGACGGGGCGAATGCTGCGGGACTGACCGGTTCGCAGGTCGTAGCGATTCGTGGCGCCGTTCTGTGACTCGGTGTAGACGATGTTGTAGTCGGTGGGATCCGCGGCGGTCTGGAACCCGTCGCCGCCGCCGATGCTGAACCAGTCGGAGTTCATGATGCCGCCGCCGCCGCGTCCGCCGCGCTTGGCGCTCGGCCCGCCCCAGCTGCCGTTGTCCTGCAGACCCACGTAGACGTAGTAGGGCCGGCGCATGTCGGCGCTGACCCAGTAAGGGAGCGCGGTCGCCATCGTGTTGACGAAGTCCCACGTCCGGCCCTGGTCCCAGCTGATGTTGAGGCCGCCGTCGTTGCCGATCAGCAGATGCCGGGGGTTCTTCGGATCGACCCAGATGGCGTGCTGATCGACGTGGCCGGGCGACGCGTGCCCCCCGCCGTTATCCAGCGTGGCGAATGTTTTTCCGCCGTCGAGCGACTTGGCGACCGGCAGCCCTGCGACATAGATGGTCTTGTCGTTGCTGGGATCGACGCGCAGCTGGCTGAAGTACATCGGACGCGAGTTGCAGTTGCTGATGTGCAGCCAGCCCGCACCTTTGTTGTCGGATCGGAAGATCCCGCCGCTGCGGATGTTGAGGGGCGGAACCGTGCGCGGTTCCTGCTGCTGCTCGCCACCGCGTCCGCCGAAGCCCTTGTTCGGGCCTGCGTTGTTGCACCACTCGTAGCCGCCGCCACGTCCACCGCCGCCCCCGCCACCGCCACCTCCACCACCGCCGCCTCCGCCCCGAGGCGTTGCCGGCTGGTTGTCCTCACCCGCTTCGATCTGCACGTAGACGACGTTGGGATTCGACTTCGAGACGTCGAGCGCGATCCGACCGTAGGTCCCGGGCGGCAAGCCGTTGCCCGTGAGCTTCGTCCACGTCTTGCCGGCATCGGTGGTCTTCCAGAGGCCGCTGCCCGGTCCGCCGCCGTTGAAGCAGCACCCGCTGCGGCGCCGCTGATAGCTTGCCGCATACAGGATGTTGCTGTTCGCGGGATCCATCGCGATGTCCGTGAACCCGGTGTGCTCGTCGATGAACTTCACCAGGTCCCACGTCTTGCCGCCGTCAGTCGTCTTGTAGACGCCGCGCTCCTTGTTCGGCCCGAAGAGGTGGCCGAGCGCGGCGACATAGACCGTCTCCGGATTCTTCGGATCGATCAGAATCCGCGCGATGGTCTGCGTCTCTCTCAGGCCGACGTGCGAGAACGTCTTGCCGCCATCGGTGGTCTTGTACATGCCGTCGCCAAATGACGACGTCTGGCGGTTGTTCTGCTCGCCGGTGCCGACATAGACGATGTTCGGGTTGGTCGGGTGGATCGCGATGTCGCCGATCGACGCGGTGCCGTACTCCTCGAACACCGGCAGGAACGTCGTGCCGTTGTTGTCCGACTTGAAGACGCCGCCCGTCGCGTAGCCGAGATAGATGATGCTCGGGTCCGACTCGGAGACGGCGATGTCGTCGATGCGACCGCCCATGCTCGCCGGGCCGATCGATCGAAACCGGAAGCCCGCAAGGAGAGGATCCTTGGACGCGTTGATGATGCGGCCCGCGCCGGCTCCGCCGCCCTGACCCTGCGAAGAGAGCGATGGACCGAACAGGCAGAGAATCATCAGCGGAATCGCGAGACGCACGAGACGCAGGCGTGTCTCCATGAACTACTCCCTTTGCTTTTTCTTGACTGTCGTGTCCCCCCGAACGACGAGCTACGAGCTACGAACTCCGAGCGACGGGTTACATTGCGGCCCGCACCTTGTCGCCCGGTATCAGCACCGAGCCGATTGCGCCGCTTGTGCCGTCGCGGGCGACTACGCGCAGCTGATGGGCTGCAGGCTGTATCGGAATGGTCCGCGTGATGACGAGACCTTCGCGCTGCAGCTTGTCGTGTTGCTCGGCCGTCATGTTCACCGTCAGCGTCGTGTTCATGCTGACGACAGGCGGCCCCTGGGGCACCCCCTGAATAACCAGCAGATCGATCAGTCCGCTCCACCGTTCGCCGTTTTTTTCGAGCGTCAGGGTTGCGGGATCGATGCGCACGATGACGTCCACGCTGCCGGGGGCTGGCGCCGCCGGCTTCGCGAGCCTGACGTTGACTCCGACCGCCGTCGACTCGAGCGGGCTGGCCAGCGCCTGCTGCAAGGCTTCCTTGCCGCGAGCGTCGTCGCGCACCGGTGTCGGCGTCGCCGCGTACCCCTTGCGGTAGCGAACGTCGACGCCCCGCCGTTTGACCTCGACCTTGAGCTGGTGGAACTTGCCGTCCCATTTGTTGTGCGGCCGGGTAGAAGCCGAGGACGTAGGTCACCCGTGAGTCATCGATCGCGCGCCGCATCGAGCCGGTCAAGTCGTTCGTGTTGTAGGTACGCGCGGCCGCCCGTCTCGTCCGCGACGAGCTCCATGACGTCCACGTTCGCCCCGGTACTCGAGAGGGTCGTAAACGTCTGCACCTTGTCAGCGGCCCGTCCGGCGAACGCGCCGATCAGCCGGCGGGCATCGACCGGGTACATCGCGACGTTCGCTTCATTCAACGCCCGAAGACCGGGATTCAGATCGGACGCAACCGTGACAGGGTGCCGGAGTTGTTCACGACGGTGATGGGGAAGGCGGAGGAGATCCAGATCGAGGTTCTTCCGGCCGCGGACGCCTGCCAGATGACGCGCGATCGTCTGGAAGCCGTAGCTCGTGTGGGCCGCCCGATCCCTGACGAGGTCGGCCTCCCTCTGACGATCCACGCCCTGGAGCCACGCCAGCAATACCGGGTCGAGATTCTCGTCCGACACGCTCGTGTCGACGACGTCTTCGGTCGTCGCGACGGTATTCGACGTCCGCCCGCGGAAGCGGGCGAGCGCGCGCAGGAGCGAGCTGCTGTCGCTCGAAAAGTCGTGCAGGACGCGGATGTTGTCCGTCTCGTCGAGCACGTAGAGCCCGATGCGATCGGAAGGCTTGAGCTCCTGAACGAACTTGATCGCCTGTTCACGGACGGCGAGCTGATCTTCGATGCGCGTGTTCAGCTTGTCGATCAGGATGACGCTGACCGCAGCCGTCGCGACGCGGTTGCTGAAGCTGTTCGGCATCGCCGCGGAATCCTCGACGAGCCTCGTCGCGCTCTCGGATTCCACGGAGAAGACTTCGATCGTCTGCTCCTTCCGGTCGTCGGTCACGCGGAAGTCGTCCTTCGTGAGGTCGGAGACGGGGTTCCGGTCCCGGTCCTGCACGACCACGTTGACCTGCACGAGCCGCGTCGCGACCCGAATCGGCTCGCGCTGCTGGGCTGCTACGATCATGCTCATCGCCACGCCGCCGACGATCAAGGCGCAGGCTGATCTCATTTGTTTCTGCTCCTTCCCGCGATCAACAGGTTCATTGCTGGAGACGTGTCACGGCGAATGTCTGCGACGCGCCGATCGGGGTGACGATGTCGCCGACCTGCTTGCCGAGCGACGCGCGATAGCGGCCGGGTTCGACGAGAGTGCCCTGATTGCCGCCGCGTCCGCCGCGGCCCCCGCCGCCGCCTCCTCCGCCCTGGCCGCCGCGTCGCCACCGCCCCGGCCCTGGACGTCGCCGGCTGCCGGAGGATCCGTTCTGAGATTCCACGTCACGCGACGCAGCCCCGTGGCGTTCTCGAGCTCCATCTTGCGGATCGGCTGACCGGCGTCGTTGAAGATCGTCAGCACGAGCTTCGTGTCAGCCGGCAGCGCCTGGCGCAGGTGATACGTGAGCACCGCGCCGAACGGCGGGTTCTCCGCGCGCCAGAGTCCGGACAGCGGCGACAGCCCCGCGCTGCCCGCCGGCGCCATCCCCAGCTGATTGAAGAGATACGCGTCGCGCAGCGGGTAGAGACGTGCCTCGTCGGCGAGCGCAGCCGGCGATACGTCCCTGAGCGCGCTGTAGTCGTCGAGCACGTAGAACCCGCGTCCGAACGTGCCGAGCACGAGATCGGTCTCGCGCCTCTGCACCGTCATGTCGCGAATCTGCGCCGGCGGCAGCCCGCCCTTCAGTTGTACCCACTGCTTGCCGCCGTCGAAGCTCGCGAACACGCCGAACTCGGTTCCGGCGAACAGCAGGTTGCCGTTGACGTGGTCCTGGATGATCGCCCACACGTCGTGGCGGTCCGGCAGGTTGCCGGTGATGTTCGTCCACGTCTTCCCGCGGTCCGCGCTCTTGACGATGTAGGGTTTGTAGTCGCCGCGCTGCCAGTTGTTGAGCGTTGCGAAGACGGTGTCGGCTTCGCGCGGCGAGGCGAACACGTCGGTGACGTAGGTCCACTGGGGTACGCCCGGGAACTGCTCGACCTTGCGCCAGTTCTTCCCGCCGTCCTCGGTCACCTGCACGAGCCCGTCGTCGGTGCCCACGTAGATCAGCCCTTCGACGAGCGGTGATTCGTCGAGCGACACGATGTTGCTGAGCGGCGTCGTCGACGTATTGCGCGCGATCGAGTCGGCCGGCCACAGCTTGCCCATGATCGGGATTTCGTCGCGGTTCAGGTTCCGCGACAGATCGGGGCTGATGCGCGTCCAGGTGTCGCCGCGATCGTCAGTGCGATAGAGGAAGTTGCTGGCCCAGTACAGACGCCGCGGCGAATGCGGACTGATGATGTACGGCGTGTCCCAGTTCACGCGATCGCCGCCACCGCGCGTCCACCACCGCGACCTGCCTGCGCTCCCTGGGCACCTGCAGCGCCCTGCGGTGCGCCGGCGGCTGCGGCGCTCCAGCGCCCTCAGCGCCCCGCCCCTGCGGCGGCTGCGCGCCCATCTCGTCGTCGCCCCCCCGCCACCGCCCCGGCCCGCGGCGACCGGCCGGATCGATCGCGATTCACCCGTGCGCAGGTTGTGCCGATTGATCCCGCCGTTCTGGGCCTGACCGTAGACGATCGTCGGATCGTCGGGATCGTTGCGGGACTGGAACCCGTCGCCGCCGTTGATGATGAACCAGTCGCTGGTGCGGACGCCGAGCCGACTCACGTTGCGCGAGGGTCCGCAGAACGAGAAGTTGTCCTGCGTCCCGCCGCAGACGTTGTAGAACGGCTTTGCGTTGTCGACCGAGAGCCGGTAGAACTGCGTGATCGGCAGGTTGGCGAAGAATCGCCAGGTCTTGCCCTCGTCGTACGACTCGTAGAGCCCGCCGTCGTTGCCGATCAGGATGTGGTGGCGGTCGGACGGATCGAACTCGACGGCGTGATGATCGACGTGGACGCCCGTCGTCTCGACGCCGGCCTGTCCCCACGTCTTGCCACCGTCCTTGCTCAGCTCCATGCTGACGTTGACCGACCAGATCCAGTCCGCGCGATACGGGTCGACGAAGATCTCGTGGTAGTACTGCGCGCCGCCGCCACGATAGCAGTCATCGGTGGGCCCGCCGCCGCGGCCACCCTGTTCCTGCTCTTCTTCCTCTTCGTCCTCCGCGACTTCCTGAAGAGGAGGCTGCTGCTGCTGCACGAGCGGGGTCGAGACTACCGGCGCCGCTTCCAGTGCGTTTCCGGCGGGACGGCGGCGTCGGCTTGGCGCCGAGCGGCGCACACGGAGTGGGTGGAGGAGGCGCCGGGGCATTCGGATCGGCGCCACGGCCGCGCCGCCGCCTCCGCCGCCGCGTCCTCCGCCGAGGCTGCGGCCGATGCGCGTCCAGGAGTTGCCGCCATCATCCGATCGGAAGAATCCGGACTCCGGCCGCTTCGCGTCGATCAACGCAAAGACCGTCGCCGGATTCTTGCGCCCGTCGATCGCGAGCCCCGCGCGTCCCATGTCGCCGGTCGGCAGGCCCTTGGTGAGTTTCGTCCACGTCTTTCCCGCGTTGGTCGTCTTGAAGAGTCCGCCCTCGGGACCGCCGCCGATCATCTGGCCGACGTGACGCCGGCGCTGATACGCGGACGCGAAGATGACATCCGGATTCCTCGGGTCGAACACGATGTCGCTGATGCCGGTGTCTTTGCTGATCGTCAGCACCGCCGTCCACGTCGCGCCGCCGTCCGTCGTCTTGTAGAGGCCGCGCTCGCCGCCTTCGGAGAAGAGCGGGCCCTGCGACGCGACGTACACGACGTTGGAGTTTCGCGGGTCGACCAGGATCTTGCCGATATGCTCCGACGCCGCAAGGCCGACGCGCTTCCACGTCTTGCCGGCGTCAGTAGACTTGTAGACCCCGTCACCGAAATGCGCGCTGCGCTGACTGGCGTTCTCGCCCGTGCCGAGCCACACGACGTTCGAGTCCTTGGGATCCACGACGACGCAGCACAGCGTGAACGACCCGCCATCGTCGAAAATCGGCTCGAACGTGATGCCGCGGTTCGTCGTCTTCCACAATCCGCCGAACGCGGCGGCGATGTACCAGACGCTCGGGTTCTTCGGGTCGATCTCGATATCGGCAATACGGCCGGTCGTGAGCGACGGCCCGATCGTGCGGAACTCGATGCCCTTGAGCAGGTCGGCCGACAGACGGTCCGTGCCCTGCCTGGCGCCCAGCCCGGCGGTCACGAGTCCGATACCTGCCACAATCAGCCACATTCTGCGTTTCATGCTGTGCTCCGAGGGGGAAAGGGTGCGAGCGCGCGGAGGGCATTCTGCCATTGCCCCCGCGGCAGGAGCAATACTACACGACCTAGTACCTGCAGCCGTTCAGGGTCTATGGGTTCACGGGGTTCAGGGGTTTTCGTTGGTCCTTTACGATTTCCAAGACTGGAATTTCGCAACATGTACTTCGCACTCGTTGAACCTGATGAACCCTTGAACCTGATGAACCCGTTGAACCCACGTCATCCACCCCGTGTTCCATTCGGCACGGGCCGCTCCGGGTGGAGGAGGGCGGGCACGAGGCCGTCCTGGTAGCCGACGTCGAAGAGCATCGCTTCCGAGAGGACTCCGCGGATGCGTTTGGGCTCGAGGTTGACGATGAAGAGGGCCTGCCGCCCGGCAATCTCGGCGGGGTTCGCGCGCTCCTGTTTCATGCCGACGACAACGGTCCTGGTCCGGTCGCCGAAGTCGACCTGCAGCTGAACCAGGCGGTCGGATCCGGGGACCTCGTCCACGCGCAGAATCGTCCCTATGCGCGCGTCGATCCGGTCGAGGACGTCGGGGGTTATCGGGGGCTTGACTGGTGCCGTCATCGTCTTGTCACAGTTCAACAACCAATCTTCAATACACCCGTGGATAATAGAAATGACATCGGCGTCCTCATTACTGGTCGCGGCCGGGGGGGAGGGCCTGCTGAGCCGCGGCACATACCCGATTGAATCACGGGATGAATCTCAACGGTGACCGGCACATCCGTTGCACAGCGAGCAACCTTATGAACGTTAAAAGACTCATTGCGGCAGCCCTGTTTGTCCTGATCGGGCTGCCCGGAACCTCCTTCGCCCAGTCGGGGTATTTCGGGCGAAACAAGGTGCAGTACCGGGATTTCAAGTTCCAGGTTCTGAAAACCGACCACTTCGACATCTATTACTACCCTGAGGAAGAACAGGCGGCCAAGATGGCCGCGCGGATGGCCGAGCGTTGGTACACCCGGCTGTCCCAGCTCCTGAACCACGAGCTGAGCGGGCGCCAGCCCCTCATTCTGTACGCAAGCGCGCCTCACTTTCGGCAGACCAACGCGATCGAGGGTGAACTGGGGGAGGGTACCGGCGGGGTGACCGAAGCCTACAAGCGCCGGATCGTCCTGCCGCTCGCCGGCCCGATCGAGGCGACCGATCACGTGATCGGCCACGAGCTGGTCCACGCTATTCCAGTACGACATCACGGGCACGAACGTCAGGTCCGGCGCGGCGGGCGCGCTGGCGCTGCCGCTGTGGTTCATCGAGGGCATGGCGGAATACCTGTCCATCGGCCCGGTCGATCCGCATACGGCCATGTGGATGCGCGAGGCCGCGCGGCGCGAGAAGCTGCCGATGATCAAGGACCTCGAGAACCCGAAGTACTTCCCGTATCGCTACGGTCAGGCGCTCTGGGCGTACATCGCCGGCAAGTACGGCGACGCCGCGGTCGGGAACATGCTGCGCGCGGGCGCGGGGCGTGACGGCGGCTACGAGACGGCGATCAAGACCGTGCTGCTGACCGACTCGAAGACGCTGTCGCACGAGTGGCACAGCGCCGAGTTCGAAGCGTACAAACCGATCGCCGAATCGACGAAGATGCCGATAGAGTTCGCCCGGCCCGTCATCATGAGGGACAAGAAGAGCGGCGATCTCAACGTCGGTCCGGTGCTCAGCCCTGATGGCACCAAGGTCATCTTCTATTCCGAACGCGATCTGTTCGCGATCGATCTCTACGTCGCGGACGTCCGCACCGGCGAGATCATCAAGAAGATCACGAACACGTCCACCAGCCCGCACTTCGAGAGCATCGAGTTCCTGACGTCGGCCGGCGCCTGGGATCGCGACGGCAAGCGGTTCGTCTTCCCGGGGATCAGCGACGGCCGTCCGGTGATGACGATCGTCGACGTCGACAAGGGCAAGACCGATCGCGAAATCAAGATCACTGAAGTCGACGAGTTCGTGAACCCGGCCTGGTCGCCGGACGGGAAGCAGATCGCGTTCTCCGGCCTCGTCGGCGGATTCAACGACCTGTTCCTGTACGACCTGGACGCGGGAACGCTCAAGCGGCTGACGAACGACGCGTACGCGGAGATGGATCCGGCCTGGTCGCCTGACGGCAAGCAGATCGCGTTCAGCACCGATCGCTTCACGACGAACCTCACGCAGGTCAAGGCGGGGCATCTGAAGCTCGCGGTCATGGACGTCGCCAGCGGGGCGGTCAAGGAGCTGTTCGGGTTTGCCGGCGCGAAGAACGTCAGCCCGCACTACACCCCGGACGGGAAAGCGATCTTCTTCCTGTCGGATCGCCAGGGCATCACGAACATCTACCGCCTCGACGTCGCGAGCGGCACGACGACGCAGTTGACGAACATGCTGACGGGCGCGAGCGGCATCACGGCGCTCAGTCCCGCGATGTCCGCCGCAGCCGGCCGCATCGTCTTCAGCGCCTACGAGGAAGATGGGTACAACATCTACGCGCTGGAGACGCCGGAGCTGCTCGCGGGCGGCGCTCTCATCGATCTGCCGCTGCAGGCGTCCGTGCTGCCGCCACGCAAGGTCGGCGAGGGCATGGTGTTCGAGGCGCTGAACGATCAGAGCTGGGGATTGCCGCCCGAGACGGAAGTTCCCATCCCCGAACGGTCCTCGCCGAAGATGTCGCTCGACTTCGCAGGTCAGCCCTCGATCGGCGTCGGCGTCTCTCCGTTCGGCACCTACGCCGCCGGCGGCGTGTCGTTTCTCTTCAGCGACATGCTCGGGAACCACGTGCTGGGGACGGCCGTGCAGGCGACGAGCCGGCTGGACGAGTTCGGCGGCACGGTCTTCTATCTCAATCGCACGCACCGGTGGAACTGGGGCGCGGCGTTCGATCAGACGCCGTACGTCTCGCGCGCGTTTGCCGCGGGCTTCCGTGGCAACACCTACGTCGAGCAGGAGTTTCGCTTCCTGCAGCGCGATCTCTCGGCCACCGGGTTCACGTCCTACCCGCTGAGCCGCGCCACCAGGGTCGAGTTCAGCGGCGGATACCGTCAGATCGGCCAGAACTACGATGTGACGGAGCGGACGTTCACGCTGGACGGCCAGCAAATCAGCGAAGAGAAAATCGAGCTCGAAACGTTCGACACGCTGCATCTGGGCGAGAGCAGCGGTGCGCTCGTGTACGACACGTCGATCTTCGGGATCACGAGCCCCATCCGCGGCAGCCGCGCGCGGCTCGAGGTGTCGCAGAACGTCGGGTCGCTGCTCTATACCGGCGTGCTGGCGGACATGCGGACGTACCTCATGCCGTTCCGGCCGTACACGATCGCGCTGCGCGCGATGTACTTCGGCCGCGTGGGTCAGGACGCGCAGGACGGCCGGCTGCCGGCGCTGTTCCTGGGCTATCCGGGCCTCGTCCGCGGATACGACCAGAACTCGTTCGATTCGGTCGAGTGCGGCATCTCGATCGATGGGTCGTGCCCGGCGTTCGATCGACTGCTGGGCAGCCGCGTGGCCATCGCGAACGCGGAACTGCGGGTCCCCCTCTGGAGCGCCTTCGGCGGCGATTCGTTCTACGGTCCGCTTCCGGTCGAGGTCGCGCTGTTCACGGACGCCGGCGTGGCCTACGGTCAGACGAACCGCGCGGGGTTCTTCCGGGGCGATCAGCAGCCGGTGGTCAGCGTTGGCGCGGCGATTCGCGTCAACGTCCTCGGCTTCGCGGTGGCGGAAATCGACTACGTCCGCCCGATCGATCGGCCGCTGAAGGGCTGGATGTGGCAGTTCAGCCTGAGGCCGGGCTGGTAGGCTCTGGGCTCTAGGCTCTAGGCTCTAGGCTTTGGGCTCAGGCGGCTCGACGCTGCCTGAGCCCAGAGTTTCGGATTCTGAGCCAGAGCGGGCTCACCACCACTCCAATCACACACGTCAGAGCCACGGCCAGCGCGTGCGCGCCGATCACGTGTGACGGTTCCGAGAAGTGGCAGAAGAGGCGCCACCCGGCGTCTGCCATCAGACCCGCGCCGAGACCGTAGATTGCGCCGGCGAGTCGCGGGCGCAGCGGGAACGCGCGGGCGACGAGCCATCCCGACACCGCGAGCGCGGGCAGCGCGCTGAGGATCGTGCCCGCCACGCAGACGCGCCAGACGAACCCCACGAATCCCGGCTGAATCGTCGTCGGGCTGACGGACCACGTCATCCACGTGATCGTCAGCACCGCGATGAGCGCCGTGCCGAACACGGCACCGAGCGCCCGACGTGAGAGCGTCGTGCCCGGAACGGCTTCCCGCAGCGACGCCGCGATCAGAATCAGCCCGAGCGTCATCTGCAGCGACGACACGCCCCACGTCAGGAACACGCCAAGCCGCATCGCGTCCGCTCGCAGCCCGAACACGATCACCGCGCCGATTAGCAGCAGAACCCCCAGCGGGACCACCCCGATCGCGCGAACCACCGGCGGCGCGAGCGGCGAGACCGGTTTCAGGTCCCGCGCAATCGCCTCGCGCAACTCCCGCGGCACGCGTCCAGGGCCGTCAGTCACGAAATCCCCAATCCACAATCAATCCGCAATCCGCAATCAATCCGCAATCCGCAATCAATCCGCAATCCACAATCCGCAATGTGAATCGGCAGTCACCAATCCGCATTCAGCAATCTCCTGAGGTCGCTCATTCCTCGGCTCGACCTCAATTTCGCGGCATCCGCGCGAATCCCCAGCAACTGCCCAATCTCAGCAAAGGAGAAGCCCCAGACGTGATGCAGCAGCAGCGCCTCACGCCGGTCGGGGAGGAGGCGGTCGAACGCGCGGCGGAGCGCATCGCGGTCCGCCAGGCGCTCCATGTCGGCCGGTACCGGAAGTTCGGGCAGCTCGTCGCCGGACGTCCATGCGGGGCGGCGCGCACGCGTCCGCAGATCCATGAGCCAGACGTGGCGCGCAATCGTGAACACCCACGGACGCACGGGGCGATCCGGCCGGTACGCGTGCCGGGAGCGGTGAATCTGCAGAAACGATTCCTGGAGCAGATCCTGCGCGCGCCCGCGATCGCGCGTGAGCGCGGTCAGGTACCCGAGCATTGGCGGCGCCAGCGCGGCATAGAGGCGCTCGAAGGCGTCCATCGAGCCGCCTTGATACGCCGTCATGAGGTGCCGCAGGTCGTCCTGCTCCAACGCATCACCAACGTGTTTGCCAGGGACGCCCGTAATGTAACAGGGTCATAATGCGTCATGGCCATCGCAAATCCGTATGGAGCCGATCTCGGCAGCCGGGCCCCGCTGGACGCGCTCGCCGAGACGCCGGGGCGCATTCGCGTGCTCGTCGAGCAGTGGGGCGACGATCGGTTCGAGCGCAGCTACGCGCCCGGCAAATGGAGCGCTCGCAAGGTTCTGGTCCACCTCGCCCAGACCGAGCTGGCGCTGAGCACGCGCGCGCGCTTCGCGCTCAGCCAGCAGCCCTACACGGCGCAGGCGTTTTCACAAGACGAGTGGATGCCGCTCGACGACGGGCGGACGCGCGAACCGCGCTCGACGCCTACACCACGCTCCGCCGTCTCAACCTGGCGATGTGGCGCGCGCTCGGACCGGACCAGCTGGACCGGCCCTTCACACATCCCGAATACGGCGAGCTGACCGTCGGCTGGATCATGGCGCAGATGGCGGGCCATGACATCCACCACCTGAAGCAGCTCGAGCGGGTAAAGTAATTGCGGATTGCGGATTACGGATTGCCGATCGCGAGTGGCGATTGGCGATTGTTGATTGGTCAGACAGAACCAGCCTGACCCCGATCGTGGATAGCTTCGACATCAGGAGCGCGGCGCTGGGTGTCACGCGCCGCATCACGGTCTGGCTCCCGCCGCGTGCCGTCTCGCGGCGGAACCACGCGACGCTCTACCTCAATGACGGCCAGAACCTCTTCGATCCCGCGCGGGCGTTTGTCGGGGTGACGTGGCGGGTCGCCGAAACCGCGGCGTGGCTCATCGCCCGCCGGCAGATTCCGCCGCTCATCATCGTGGGCATCGATCACGGCGAGTTGCGCCGCGCGCGTGAGTACCTTCACGTCGAGGACGATCGCAATCCGTTCGCGCGACAGCCGCTCGCGAGGGAGTACGCGGAGTTCGTCACGGACGAGTTGAAGCCGCTGATCGAGCGCATGTACCCCGTCGCGAAAGGCGCGGCGCATACGGGGTTCGGCGGATCGTCGTACGGGGCGGTCGCGGCGCTCTATACGGCGATCAGCAGGCCCGGCACGTTCGGGCGGCTGCTGCTCGAAAGCCCCTCGCTCTACGTCAGCCGGGGTGACCTGCTGCGGCAGGCGCGCAAGGTGCGGCGCTGGCCCTCACGCGTGTACCTCGGAGTGGGGACGACCGAGACGCGGCGGCGCGACTGGAACCTGGAGACCGTCGCGCACGTGCGCCGGCTGGAGACGATCCTGCGGGACGCCGGCCTTGGCGCGCGGAGGCTGCGCGTGACCGTCGAAACGGGCGGTACCCACTCCGAAGCCGCCTGGGCGAGAAGGCTACCCGACGCGTTGAAGTTCCTCTACGGAAAGTAGGCTCTCTTACCCTCGTTTGGCCATCCAGCGCCGGCCGTGGATGCTGAAGTCCACGAGATCGTCCGGCGTCATGTCCTTGAAGCCCGCCGCCTTGACGTCGCGGATGAACTGCGGCGTCACGCCGTGGATCCGCATCTTCACCAGATCGCGTACGGCCACGTTCGGGTAGCCGAGATCGCGCAGCTCCTTCACGAACTGCGCGGTGACGCCGTGAATGCGCATCTGCACCACTTCGTCCAGCGTCACGTTCTTGTAGCCCAGGTCGCGCATTTCCTTGATGAACGACGGCGACCCGCCATGGATTCGCAGCTTGACGAGGTCCTCGACGTCGAGATCCTTGTAGCCGAGATCGCGCATCTCGCGGATGAACTCGGGGGTGACGCCGTGAATGCGCATCTTCACGAGGTCGTCGACCGTCAGTCCCTGCAGTCCGTTGGCCTTGGCGTCCTGCGCGAATGCCGGCGTGGCGCCGTGGATGCGCGTCTTGATGAGATCGTCGACCGGGAGCTTGTCGTAGCCAGCTTTCCTGAAGTCCTGCACGTACGTCGCATCGACGCCGTGTATGCGCATCTTGACGAGGTCGTCCAGCGCAACACCGGGGTAGCCCTCTGTCTGCATCGAGGAGATGAACGGCCGGCTGACGTCGTGCAGGGCCAGGCGGAAGACCTCCTCGGTGGACAGCTGCGCGGTACGAGGCGCGCATGGCGGACACGAACTCCGCGTTGGGAGTGAACCGCCACGTCCCCGATCCGCGGCCCGCGGCGAAGTTGCCCTGGAAGTCGATGTTGCCGGCGTCACGTCGCAGGCCGAACCGCACGTCGCTCGCGGTCCAGTCGCTCCCGGCCGCGCCCAGCCCCTGAAGCTCGGACATCGGAATGGAGGTCCCGAACCGATGTTCTCCATCGCGCTCGAGCTGGATCGAGACCGACTGCTGACCGTCTTTCCGAGTCCACGTGTCCGACATCCGGACACGCCAGGTGCCCTCGAGCGCCTGTGGGGGGTCGGACGCAACGGGCGGCAGCGCGACGCCGATGAGGAGGTAGGTGCCAAGAGCCAGGGTCTTCATGTGCCCTTGGACGGTGAAGGGACGGTGGATGGTTTGAAAGAGCGGCAAAAGGCTTCGGAGTTTCGGGGCATCTAACACGGAGACGCGGAGGCACGGAGGGAAACAACAGGAGTAGGGAGTACGGGAGAAGCCGTCGCGCCGCGCTCCGCGCGGTCGTGGGCCGGCGCGCGACGGCTGCGGACGCCACAATCGGATCCTCCCTTACTCTCGTTCTCCTGTTAGCTCTTCTCCGTTAGCTCTTCTCCGTTACTCCGCGCCTCCGTGTGAAACCAAGTACTCCCGCAGCACTGCAAACGCCCGCCCTCGATGGCTGACCGTGGCTTTCCGTTCGAGGTCCAACTCGGCCAGCGTGCACCCGAACGGCGGGTAAAAGAAGATCGGGTCGTAGCCGAAGCCGTTCGTGCCGCGGGGCTCGCGGGCGATCTCGCCTTCGACGATGCCTTCGGCCTCGAATCGCACGCCGTCGTGATCGGCGAGCGCGACGTGGCACACGAAACGCGCCGCGCTCGTCTCGACGCCATGCAGGGCGAGCAGCTCGTAGATCCTGCGGAACTTCTCGGAATAGTCAGGGCCGTGCCACCGCGCCGAGTGAACGCCCGGCGCATTGTCGAGCGCCGCGATCTCGATGCCCGAGTCGTCCGCGACTGACGGGAGGCCGGTGGCCGACGCGTAGTAAAGCGCCTTGAGCCGCGCGTTCTCTGCGAACGTCGCGCCGGTTTCCTCGGGTTCGACGATATCCGGGAAGTCGCGCAGCGTGACCAGCTCGATGGGAACGCCTCGCAGGATGCCGACGATCTCGCGCATCTTGCCTGGATTGGTCGTCGCGATGACCAGCTTTTTCACACGCGGAACTCGCCGACGATCGTCCGCTGCAGCGCGATCAGTTCGCGGATGCCGGTGTCGGCGAGCTCCATGAGCTCGTCGAGCGCCTGGCGATCGAACGGCGGACCCTCGGCCGTGCCCTGCACCTCGATGAAGCGGCCGTCACCGGTCTTGACGATGTTCATGTCGACTTCGGCCTTCGAGTCCTCTTCGTAGGCGAGGTCGAGCATCGGCAGTGCCGTCGACGACGCCGACGCTCGTGGCGGCGACGTAGTCCTGGATCGGAAGGTCCTTGATGAGCGCCGGGTTCGCGCAGCCGCTGCAGCGCGAGCACCAGCGCCACGAAGCCGCCGGTGATCGACGCCGTCCGCGTGCCGCCGTCGGCCTGAATGACGTCGCAGTCGACCCAGATCGTCCGCTCGCCGAGCTCGGGGAGCCGGGTGACCGATCGCAGCGATCGGCCGATCAGCCGCTGGATCTCCTGCGTGCGCCCGCCGACCTTGCCGGCTGTCGCCTCGCGCTGCGTGCGCGTCGACGTCGCGCGCGGCAGCATGCCGTACTCGGCGGTGACCCAGCCCTTGCCGGTGTTGCGCAGGAACGGCGGGACGCGGTCCTCGACGCTCGCGGTGCAGACGACACGCGTGCGGCCGACTTCGATCAGCACCGACCCTTCGGCGTGCATGAGGAATCCTGGGGTGATGCGCGTCGGGCGGAGCTCGCCCGGCGTACGTCCGTCGATCCGTGTCATGTCTCGCCCTTCTCGTTCTGACCCATTCCAGGTTCTTCAGCAGCGGATGCCGCAGGTCCACATGGCCCGCCAGCGTGTCGACTTCCTTGCCGTCGACGAGGATCTGCACGCGCGTGACGGCGGGCAGGTTGACCGTCAGCGCGTTGACGATCGTGTAGACCGTGAAGAGTTCGTCGAGCGCGCCCCCGGTGTGCTTCGTGCGGGCCTCGACGCTCAGGTCGACGAACGCGTCGCCGCGCTCGGTGACGTAGACGGCTCGCAGCGTGGTGCCGGGCGGCATCGCGGACGCGAGCGGCGCGGGCGCGTCGCCGAAGTTGCGCGTCGACGATCTGACGCGCCTGCTCGACGACGCTCTCGCCGAACGGCACCTCGCGCTGCACGCCGACGAGCGCCATGCCGTCCTCGGCGACGTAGTACAGCGTCGCGGTGATCTTTCGGCGCCGCCGCGGACGGCGCGGGCGCGCGGCGTGGCCGTCGTCGTCGGCGGTGCGCTTCCGCGCGGCAGACCGACGAAGAGCAGCCAGCCGCCCGCGATCGCAAGCGACGACGACCGCCCCGCGCCGCCAGCGCGCGGCGTGACATCAGCGTCGCCGTCCGGCGCTGTCCGGACGGGGCCGCGCCTGTGGTGCGCGTCGCGGAACCGAACGATGCTGTCGACCAGCGCCTGGACGATGGCCGTACTGGAAGCCTTCGGACGCGAGCTGCTTTTCCTGCTCGGCGTTGGTGATGAAGCCCATCTCCACGAGCACCGCCGGCATGTTCGCGCCGACGAGCACGCGGAACGGCGCCTGCTGGATCGCGCGCGGGCTCATCGGCACGCGCTCGCGCAGCGCCGCCTCGACCGCCTGGGCGAGCGCGGCGGACTGCTCGATGTAGCGCGCCTGCGCCATCTCCCAGAGGATGACTTCGATGTCGCGCGTGCCGCCGCCGACGACCGGCAGCGCTTCGGTCTCGCCCCGGCGCGACCCGCTGCGCCTCGATCGCCGTACTCCTCGAGGCTCAGGTAGAACACTTCGGCACCGCTCGCAGTGCTGGCGAACCGACGCGTTCGCGTGCAGGCTGATGAACAGGTCCGCCTTGTTGTTGTTCGCGAGCGCGGCGCGCTCGTCGAGTCCGACCGTCTGGTCGCCGTCGCGCGTCAGGATGACGCGCACGCCGAGCCGCGCCTCGAGCGCCGCCTTCAGACGCCGCGCGACGCTGAGCGTCACGTTCTTCTCGAGCGTGCCGTCCGGTCCCTTCGCGCCCTCTTCGTCGCCGCCGTGTCCGGCGTCGATGACGATCGTCCGGAGGCCGCCGGCCGGCGCGAGGTCGAGCAGCGGTGGCGGCGTGGTCGGTGGCGGCGGCGTTGTACCTGTCGCGGGCGCGGGCGTCGGCGGCGGTGACGGCGGAGCAGCGGTCGTCGCCTGCGCGATGACGTCGACCACGATCCGGCCGGCGCCGCGATCGCCCGGCATGTCCGAGGCGCGGAACGGTCGCGAACCGTGGGCCGAGATCGACGACGGATCGTCGCGCCGTCGCCGGGCCGGACGCTCTGGATCAGGTCGATTGGCGACGGTGACGCGGATGTCGGCAGCGTCGCATCGAGCGCATCGGCTTCGAACCGGACGACGAGCCGGTTGCCGTCCTGCGTGACGGTGTGCGGCGTCGCCGGCGCGACTTCGAGCGTCAGGCGGGTGAGCGACCCTTGCGGTTCGATTCGTCCGGCAACGCGCGGAACGCGGATGTCGCCGACGAGGATCAGCCGCGACGGTTTCCGGAGCTCGACTCGCGTCGCCATCGACGGCGCGAGCGCGCGGGACACGAAGTCGACCGGCACGAACCACGCGCGTCCGTCGCGCGCCGGCGCGGCCGGCAGCGAGATCAGGCGGCCGCCGACGGACGCCAGGCTCTGGCCGGGCGTCAGCACGATCGTCTGGCTTCCCGTGACGATCGTGAGTCCGCCGGCGAGCGTATCTTCGCGGACCGTCAGCTCGAACAGCCGCGCGAGATCGTCGAGCGCGAACATCTCCTGTCCGCCCATCGTCCGCGCGGCAAGCGGCCGCCGGCCCTCACGCGACAGCACCGTATACGGCGCCGCCGCCGGCGGCGCCTGCGTCGCGAGCGAAGCGAGTGCAATGAGAAGTGTGCTCAGCCGTCGGGCAAGCAAGATGTTTTCAATGATACCCGGATCGGCCGCCTCGATGCCCGCTCAGAACCTGAGCTTCCAGCCCGCCTGGATCTATAGGCGTGGCGCATCCGCGCGCCGGTGCCGGTGCCGGAGAAGTCGAATTCGGTGAATGCGCGGATCGCTCCGAACGGACTCGGGGTGCGCATCTCGAGGTTGATGCGTGAGGGCGCCGCCGTAAAGGTCGTCCGGGCGTCGTCGCCGACGTTCGACTGATCGACCGGGATGGATGACGTCCAGTGGGCTGGCTGGCGCCTACTTCAGTATCTGGAACCGCTCGGCCAGCCCGTCGCAGAAGATCTGAACTCCCACAGCCAGCAGGATGAACGCCGAAAGCCTCAGGAAGACCACGGTTCCGGTTTCCCCGAGCATGCGCAGCGTGCGGGCGGCATAGCGGTACGAGAAATAGATCGCGAACACCACGACGATGATGCCGATGATGCTGCCGGTGACGCCGACCAGGACAGGCACGTCGGGCACACGGGTACCCGCGCCGAGCGTGAGCGCGACGGACACCGATCCAGGACCGACCGTAAGCGGGAACGTCAGTGGATAAAAGCTCTTGCTGGCGATCTCAGCGGCGCCCCAGGCCGGCGCTCCCGGAACGATCTTCGCGTCCGGGCTCTCGTCGGAGCGAATGAGGCGCCAGCCCGTGGCGATCACGAGCAGGCCGCCGGCGATCTTCACGACCGCGAGCGAAAGGCCGAACAAGTTCAGGACGTAGGAGCCCACGAGCATCGCCCCGACGAGCATCAGCCCGGAGTTCAACGCTATCTTGCGTGCCAGCGCGCGGCGCGCGTCGTCGGACGCGCCCGGCGTCATCGACAGGAAAATAGGCGCCGAGCCAAGCGGATTGACGATCGGCAGCAGCGCTGCGAGAGTGAGCGCGATCGACCTCAGGAACGGACCGAGTTCGTGTGGCATCGCACGGCCGCGTCGATTCCTACGATCCGGTTTTCTTGTCCCCGGAATTGGTGATGTGTACTTCGAGCTTCTTCGCGGGAATGTCCAGCACGGTTTGCTGCGGATAATTCGTGCCGTCAGCGAGCGTCCCGAACGTCACGTTCAGCGTGATGTCGTCATCGTTCGGCTTTTCGACGTACGAGCGAACCGTGAAACTCTGGATTAGTACTGTGCTGCGTGACATTGACATGTTCCTCCTGGTGGGTTGGGTCCGGCTAAAGCCTGGCTAAAGCCAGGCTAAAGCCGGACGCTACTTCTGGAATGGATAGATCGCCTTCCAGTCCTGCTTCATGTCCACGATGACCCATCCGCGCTTCGACGCTTCGTCCAGGCCGCGCGCGAGCGTGCCGATGTGCGAGTCGCGGTCGTACGCCCACTCGCGCTCGGCGTCCGTGTGGTGAACGATGAGCCCGAATCGCGGACCCGCGGCAGACGTCGTCCATTCGAGCATGTCGAAATCGCCGTCGGAGTTGCCGAAGGCTGCGAGCGGACGGCGGCCGATGACCTGATGGATGCCGACAGGCTTGCCGGCCTTGTCGTCGATGTGGTCGACTTCGGCAAGCCGGAACAGCACGGGGACGCCATTCCGTACTTCGTACTTCACCTTGGCGCGGCTCCCCACCACCTGCTCCGGCGGTATTCCGTACACGCGCTCGGTCCATGGCCGCATGAACTCGACGCCGCCGCCGGACACGATGAACGTCTTGAAGCCCTTGGAGCGGAGGTAGGCGAGCAGCTCCAGCATGGGCTGGTACACCATGTCGGTATAAGGTCGCTGGGTCTTCGGGTGACGTGCGGAGCCGATCCAGTCCGTGACGATTTTCGCGAACTCGTCGGTCGTGATGCCGACGTGCGTCGCGGCCATCATCTCGAGAATTCCGCGCTCGCCGCTCGCCAGCGCCGCTTTCATGTCCCCTTCGAGGATCCCCTTGAAGGGCTGCTTCTGTTTCCACTCGGGATGCTGTGGCGCCAGCGCCTTGACGCGATCGAGCGCGAACGCGAGCTGGAAGTAAATCGGCTGCTCGGACCAGAGCGTGCCGTCGTTGTCGAACGTGGCGATGCGCTCCGCGGGCGCCACGAAATCCGGCCCGCCTTCGCGCGTCACGCGGGCGACGAAATCGACGATCGCCTTCTTCGATGCGCCATCGTTCCACGAGGGCAGGGGATCGGCCGTCGACGCGCTGCCGGTTTGCGGTGTCGCTGCGGCTGGCGACGGCGGGGCCGGCGCTTCAGCAGTGCCACACCCGGTCGAGAGGACCACCAATACGGCTGACACCAGGAGAGCAACATTTCTCCGAACACCAGCGACGCCCATCAGCAGCTCCTCCAGTGCCAATTCGTGACCGCAGCTTCGACATGGCGAAGACGACCGGACACCATGGGCTGAAAAAGAGAGGCGGCCGTCTCGCGAGACGACCGCCTCATGCGGATCACGACTGACTAACTCTTCCCGGCTGCGGCCGTCTTCACGGGTGCGCCGCCTGCCGCCGTGGCCATTTTGTCCTGAGCCTGTCGGGCCTTTTCAATCGCCTGGTCGATACTGAAGCTCGCAGGTCGCTGACGCGGCGGGAATTCCTGGAAGGTCTTGAGGAATTGGCCCACGATCGCCTGAGCCGGCACCAGCAGGAACGCCCGGTCCGCCATCCACTTGTCGTAGAACACTGAGGCGTCTTCGGTCGCCCTCTCGAACGGATCGCTTCGCAGGTTGTACAGGTTGGGAGCGCGCAGCGGACTCAGCGGCTCCTTCCACACGTTGAGGCCTCGCGCTCGCTGCTGCATGAACTCCACCTTCCAGTTGCCCACGCGCAACGCCATCAGGTCGCCATCGTCGCTCCAGTAGAGGAACCCCTTTCGCGGGTTGTCCTTGACCTCTCCTTTCAGGAAGGGGAGCAGGTTGTAGCCGTCGATGTGAACCTTGAACGTCTTGGTGCCGGACTTGTGTCCCTTCTTGAGCTTCTCGACGATGTCAGGCTCACCCGCGACTGCCGCCAACGTCGGGAGCATGTCCGTGTGGGAGAAGACCTCGTTGGACACCGTTCCTGGCTTGATCTTGCCGGGCCACCGAATCGCGCACGGGACGCGCCAGCCGCCCTCGAAGTTGGTGTCCTTCTCACCTCGGAACGGTGTCGAGCCGCCATCGGGCCAGCTCATCACCTCGGCGCCGTTGTCGGTCGAGTACATCACGATCGTGTTGTCGGCGATTCCGAGCTTATCGAGCTTGTCGAGCAGCTTGCCGACGTGGCCGTCGTGCTCCACCATCCCATCGGGATACACACCCAGACCCGTGACGCCCTCGGATTCCTTCTTGAGGTGGGTGAAGATGTGCATGCGGGTCGAGTTCCACCAGCAGAAGAACGGCTTGTCATCCTTGACGGCCTTCTCCATGAACTTGAGGCTCGCCGCGAGGAACTCCTCGTCGACCGTTTCCATGCGTTTGATCGTCAGCGGCCCGGTGTTCTCGATTTTCTGCGTGCCATTCGGGTTGGCCCATGTGTGGAGGACGCCGCGGGGCCCGTACTTCTTCCTGAACTCGGGGTCTTTCGGGTAGTCCGAGTTTTCAGGCTCCTGCTCTGCGTTCAAGTGGTAGAGATTCCCGAAGAACTCGTCGAAGCCATGCGCTGTAGGAAGGAACTCGTCGCGGTCTCCGAGGTGGTTCTTGCCGAACTGCCCGCAGACGTAGCCGAGCGGCTTCAGGACGTCGGCGATCGTCGGGTCATCGGGCTGCAGTCCAATATCGGCGCCCGGCAGTCCGACCTTCGTGAGGCCGGTCCGGATCGGCGACTGACCGGTAATGAACGCCGCGCGGCCGGCGGTGCAGCTCTGCTGGCCGTACCAGTCGGTGAACAAGGCACCCTCTTTCGCAATGCGATCGATGTTGGGGGTGCGGTACCCCATGATGCCGTTGTTGTAGGCGCTGACATTGAACCAGCCGATGTCGTCGCCCCAGATGATGAGGATGTTGGGCTTGCTTTTGGTTGCCATCGTGTTGCTCCTTCTCTCCTCTTTTACAGCCGCAGGAACACGAGCACGAACCCGAGAATTCCGAGACCAGAGATCACCGCCGCCACACTCGCGGTCAGCGAGCGGGGGAACGGACCGTAGTTCTTGTATTTCTCGTGCACCGCGCGCAGCTGACGCCGGTAGTCGATCGTCGCCATGATCAACGCGAAAACGCCGATCCCAATCATCACCAGACCGACGCCTCGCGGCGTCAGGAGGCGGCCAGACTGGTCAGCCGCCAGATCGGACCTGAGACCCTGAAAGAACTTGTAGATCGTGAAGCCGAACGAGATCAGCGACGTTGCTGTCCGCACCCAGGCCATCAGCGTCCTGTCCATCGCGACGATCGTCCGCGTGACCGCCAGCTGCGTACGCTCGTCTGCGAGATCCGTACGCTCCTGAGCGAGCTCGTTCGACGTCTTGGTCACGGGCTTCACTGCGTCCGCCATCGTGTCGGCACTCCTTGTCCAGTCCCTTTCCGCTAGGGTTTTCCCGTCGGATACAGCAACACGACCACGAACCGCAGCAGCTGTCCGGCCGACCCGTCAGGTCGCTCGACGTTGTAGTAATACTGCCGAATTGAAACGGGAGAGAAATGAGGTTGGCGACCGGGTTCTGTGTTTGCTTGGCCAGTTCGGTCGCATCCTGCGCGAAGGCCTGGTCCGGCACCGACGAACAACCCCGCGAGAACCAACCCGCACGTCAGTCTCATCTGAACGCCTCCGGATGGGGAAGCCCCTGTCATGCTCGCAGCGCCCGCGTCAGACTGCGCGCGCGGAAGCCGAGCATGACCAGGACCGCGCCGAGTACCAGCGCGTAAGCGCCAATCCACCACGCGACCGCCACTGCGCCTGAACCTGGAAACGCAATCAGCAGCAGCCCGAACGCAATCGACAAGGCGCCGCCGAGCGCGAGCAGCCACTCACCCTCGATCACGTGCCGCAGGCGGATGGCGGCGACGATGTCGAAGACGCCGCGCATGATGGCCCAGATGGCAATCAGCGTCAGCAGGGCCAGTGCGGTCAGGCCGGGCATGACGAACGTGACGACACCGGCGGCGACGCTGACGATCCCGCCGAGGAGCGTCGCCCACCAGCGTTCGCGATCCCCGTACTGCTTGATGCCGATGACCACCGCCGCTATGCCGTCGACGAGGGCATAGGCGCCGAACATCAGGACCAGGGCTGCCAGCGTGATCCCCGGCCAGATGAAGGCGATGATGCCGAACAGAATCGCGACGACGCCGCGGAGCACGATGGTCCACCAGAAGTGCGATACCAGCGTTTCAAGAGTCTGCATGACACTCTCCTCGCGTCTCATGGTCCAGTAACGTGTGCGACAGCCGGGCGGATGAGAGGTCCGTCCGGCTGGTTAGTTGCTATCGTCAGTGTCCGGCGCCGCTCGCCACGTCCTGCATTCTCTGAAGCGCCTGATCGATGGAGAACGAGCCGGGCTTCTGACGCGGCGGGAACTCCTTGAACGACTCGAGGAAGGGGACGAGGATTGCCGTCGCGGCCAACGCGATGTAGTCGTGGTAGAAGAACCAGTCGTAATAGGTGTTTGACGTGATGTCGGCACGCTCGTACGGATCCGTACGCAGGTTGAACACCTTCGGAACGCGCAACTGCACGAACGGCTCTGCCCAGATGCGCATGGTGCCCTGGGCGCGCTGCTCGGAGAAGACCACTTTCCAGTTGTCGAACCGCAAGGCCACGATGTCACCGTCGTCGTTGAAGTAGACGAAGCCCTTGCGCGGGCTCTTGGCCTCCTTGCCGGTGAGGTACGGCAGCAGGTTGTAGCCGTCCAGGTGCACCTTGAAGGTCTTGGCTCCCGCCTTGTGTCCCTTCTTCAGCTTGCTGGCGATGTCGGGCTCGCCGGCCATCGCGAGGAACGTCTGCATCCAGTCGTGATGCTGGACGATTTCGTTTGAAACGACGCCCGCCTTGATCTTGCCCGGCCAGCGCACGATGCACGGAACCCGGTAGGCTCCCTCCCAGTTCGAGTTCTTCTCGCTTCGGAACGGCGTCATGCCGGCGTCGGGCCAGGAGTTCATGTGCGGTCCGTTGTCCGTGCTGTACATCACGAAGGTGTCGTCGGCGATCTTCAGCTGGTCCAGCAAGTCGAGCATCTCGCCGACGTTCTTGTCGTGGTCGATCATCGTGTCGTGATACGGCGATTGCCAGCGGCCGGACTGGCCGAGGCTCCGCTTCTTCGTGTGCGTGAACAGGTGCATGTGGGTCGTGTTCAGCCACACGAAGAACGGCTTGTTCGCCTTGTGCGCGCGCTTGATGAAGTCCTTCGCGGAGGCCACGAAGTCGTCGTCGCACGTCTCCATCCGCTTCTTGGTGAGCGGGCCCGTATCCTCGATGACTTGCTTGCCGACGCGTCCGAAGCGCTTGTCCTCCGTCCGGTCGTCCTTGTTGGTCGCCTTGCAGCGCAGCACGCCCCGCGGGCCGAACTGCTTGCGGAAGTTCGGGAAGTCCTTCTCCGGCGGATAGTCGTACATCTCCGGCTCTTCTTCCGCATTGAGGTGATAGAGGTTGCCGTAGAACTCGTCGAAGCCGTGCACGGTCGGGAGGAACTCGTTCCGGTCGCCGAGGTGGTTCTTACCGAATTGCCCGGTCACATACCCGTGCGGCTTCAGGAGCTCGGCGATGGTGGGATCTTCGGCTCGCATCCCCTGGGGCGCCGCAGGAATACCGACTTTGGAGAGTCCGGTTCGGTAGCACGACTGTCCCGTGATGAATGAAGACCGGCCGGCGGTACAGCTCTGTTCACCGTATGAATCGGTGAACATCATCCCTTCCTTCGCGAGCCGGTCGATGTTTGGTGTCTGGTAACCCATGAGACCGCGCGTGTAGCAACTCAGGTTCGCAATTCCGATGTCGTCGCCCCAGATAACCAGGATGTTGGGTTTCTTCGTGTCTGCCATCTCCGACCCTCCAGATAGGTTTTGATTCCTGAGGGGACGCCCGCGAAATGTCGTGGCGCAGCTCCGCGCAGATGCCGGATTCGCGGGGGGAAATCCCCAGACGTCGTGTCTGAGGCGGGGAGGCGAGCACGGGCCGTGCCGTGGCACGACCGCGCGCCCGAGCAACCGCTCGGTCAGAAGCGGAAGGTGATTCGACGGGAACGACTATCGAGCCACTTCGCAGCGCTCGTCGTACAACGGCCGCAGCTGTCGCCGCCTGAGGCGACGCCTTCGGAACTGCAAGCACGGGTTAAGACCCGGCTCTCCAGTTCAGAATGACGGTGATCGGCGACGTCTCTTCGCCAACGACGGAGTGCACGAGGAAGCGCTGACCATCAAGCGAGACCACGTACTGCTGCCGATGGTTGCCTTGACCAGGAAGGCCTCCAATGATCCGAGTCACAAACAACGGCACGGGCGCGCCGGCGTCCAGCGTCCGGCCATCCGATGACGATCGGATCGGTACGGCCATCAAGCGGCCGTCCAAGGCGACGTAAAAGAGCTCTGTGCCGTCACGGCTCCAGCGCACTTGCGCCCCGCCGCCATTCGAAATGGGTGTCCTTGTTCCTGGCCTCATGAAGGGCTGGACGTATACCTCGAACTGACCCGTGTCGTCGGAGTGGTAGGCGATCCACTTCCCATTCGGCGAGAACTGCGCATCGCGCTCTTCGAAGTCCGTTTGGACAACAACGAACGGTTTTCCCCGTGCCGTCAGCGGCAAAGCCCAAAGGTCGAAGCTCGACTTCATGTCGCCCAGGCCTCGAAAGATGATGAAGCTTCCGTCGGGTGACCAGTCGTCTGGCATGACTGTCGTCAGTCCGTCGAGGGTTGCGAGCAGTTCGTCACGATCGTTCGTGGCGGTCGATTTCTGGTACAGCTCTAAACCTTGTCGCCCCCGACGGTTGGAGCCAAAGACGATTCGGCTTCCGTCAGGAGACCAGATCGGATAGATCTCCGTGCTCGGATCCAGCGTAAATTTGCTGACTCGATCGCGCCTCACGTCCAGCAACCACACGTCAGGATTCCCACCCTGCGCGCGCGTCATTGCGACACGGTCGCCGCCTGGTGACAGTGAGGGATGCGCCGGGCCGGTGTCGCCGGCCTCGCCCAATCGGCCGACCTCGCGGCCCTTGCGATCGAACCAGATGAACTGCTGTCTTACGCCGGTGGAGCTTTCACGGTAGAGGATGAGCCCCGTCGGAGATGCCGAGAGGGCTGCGCGACCAAGGCCGCTGTTCAGGGCCACACGCTCGGCAACAGAGAAAGGGCTCCCGGCAATGGTCAAGCGTCGAGGGATCGAAGCGCACACGCGTACAGCGTGCCTTGTCGGACAAAGAGCAGGTGCCCAGGCGACGCGTATATCGCGGCAGAATCTGCGGGGAACAATCGGCGCGCCTCGGACCCATCGAGATGTGGCCACATATACGCCGGACTGCTCTCTGGCGCACCTGTGGCGTAGTAGAGGAAATGACGTCCGTCCGGGAGAGCATGTGCGGAAAGCGGTGACCCGTCTGCGGCGCGTGCAGTCGCGTCACCGGCACCGCCTTGCCGCCCGTATCGGCGATGCGAAAGATCGGACGGGCAGGCCCCGAGCTGAACAGAATGCACGCCGTCCTCGAGTCCATGTGCCGCCGAAGCCGACTTCGATTCGGGCGAGTGGCTGCACTGTCCCGCCGTCCATATCGAGACGCTTGAGTCGCAGGTCTGCGAAGAAGCCGACGGATCGATTGTCTGGCGACCAGAACGGGTAAGCCGCAAAATCGGTTCCGGGCAGTGGCCGCGCCGCTGCTTTCCGTCCAGCGCTCGAAGCCACAGCCGTGGTCGTCCCTCGAACGTGGCGACGAACACGACGCTTCGGCCGTCCGGCGAGATCTCGAAAGACATCGGATCGGTTGTGGGGGGCGTGGCGACGTCGACGCGCATCTCGCGCGCGGCAGCATTCGAACGCGCTTCTCGCCATACCCACGTCGCAGTGGCGGCGAGAGCGGCCGCAAGAACCGCCACTGAAATCCAGACAAGACGTTCGCGTCCCCGCCGAACGCTCCGCGCAATCGGAAGGTCAATAAACGGCGGGCTCAACGCTTCCTCGACTTCGATACGGACATCTGCCATGTCGTGCAGGCGGAACCGGCGATCCTTGTGCAGGCAACGGCGTAGCAGGTGCCGAATCGCCTCCGGCGTACCTTCGGGCACCTGCCGCCAGTCCGGATCGGTTTTCAGCACCTCGGCGAGGATTTCGCCGTTCGTGTCACCCTCGAAGACTGCACGCCCCGTGAGCATCTCGAACAGCACGCACCCGAACGCCCACACATCTGCTCTTCGGTCCGCCTCTTGTCCCTTGGCCTGTTCCGGCGCCATGTAGGCCGCCGTCCCGAGGATCATTCCGGGAATTGACGCGGACTTTTCCGGCGAGTCCGATACGGTCGCCCCGGCCGTGCGTCTCAAACATCTTCGCGAGCCCGAAGTCCAGCACTTTCACCGTACCGTCAGGTCGCAGCTTGATGTTCGCGGGCTTCAGGTCTCGGTGGATGATTCCTTTCTCGTGGGCTGCCTCGATGGCCTCGGCGATCTGTCGGGCTATGACGAGCGCCTCGTCAGCGGAATCGCACCTTGAGCAACCCGATCGGCAATTGTCGGACCTTCGACGAATTCGAGAATAAGCGCCCGAGTGCCGTCGGCCTCCTCGAGGCCGTGAATGCTCGCGATATTGGGATGATTCAGTAACGCGAGCACCTGCGCTTCACGCTGGAAGCGTCGGATGCGATCGGGATCGAGCGCGAGCGCCTCCGGTAGCACCTTCACCGCGACGTCGCGTAGCAGTCTGGTGTCGCGCGCGCGATACACCTCGCCCATTCCGCCTGCGCCGACGGCGCAGAGGATCTCATAGGGCCCGACGCGAGAACCCGCTGTGATCATTGCACCCGATGCCCACTCGTTCGAGCCCGGCGGCAAGCCTGAGTCGCGACCCTCTTCTGCGTCCGACGGCTGTCGCCCTGCAACCTGCAGTGCCGGCGTTTCGATGAACCGGTCGGCAGCCGTCTCGAGAGCCAGCAACGATTCGACTTCGCGGCGCAGCGCCTCGTCGCCTCTGCAGGCTTCGGCCAGCAATGCCGCTCGCTCGGGCGGGGGGCGATCGAGCGCAGCCTGGCAGATCCGCTCAACGTCGATGTCGCGCTCAGACACTATTTCCGCCCACGACACCGAGTTCACGCAACAACCACAGCTTGGCGAACCGCCAGTCACGCTTCACTGTGTCGGTCGATACGTGCAGCGCTTCGGCCGTCTCCTCGAGGCTCAGTCCGCCGAAGAACCGGAGCTCCACGACTTGACCTTTCCGCGGGTGAACAGCTTCCAGCCGGCGTAGCGCTTCATCGAGTCCAAGGAGATCCTGCTCCGGTTCGCTCGAGACGACCAACGCTTCGTCCAACGACACTTTCGGCGCTTCACCGCCGCGTTTGCTGTTGTCCCGGCCCGGGCGTGATCCACGAGAATACGCCGCATCATCCGCGCGGCCATGGCGAAGAAGTGGGCACGGCTCTGCCACTGAACGCGCTTCACCTCGACGAGTCGCAGATAGGCCTCGTTGACGAGCGCTGTCGCCTGCAGCGTGTGACCCGGACGCTCACGCTTCATGTACCGACGCGCCAGCCGGTGCAGTTCGGCGTTCACAAGCGGGAGAAGCCGGTCGAGCGCCTGGCTCTCGCCACGGCCCCACGCCAACAGCAACTCGGTCGGCGTGGGAGCTTGGTCGCGCACGCCATGATTCTATGTCCCTCATCGGGACGCGATCCCTTCGAATTTGCCAGCCCGTTTGCTCGTATGCCCCTCTTTGCCCGCCTTTTCCGCCAATGGGGGGTGAGGCCCGAGAGGTCGGTCGCTGCGGGTCGCGGCCTCGCCGCATGCCGGTTGCTGGTCGACTCGCGCTGAGGAGGACAATCATGAACCGCGTGAAACTCTACGCAATGTTGGTCGGCGTTGGGCTCTTCGTATGCGTCAATCCTGGCGAGACCGTGTCCGGCGCGGCCACCACCGCCGCCCAGCATGCTGATTCGGACGGTGTGCCGAGCTACGCGTTTACGACGCTGATGGTATCTGGTGCCCTCAATACTGACGCCTGGGATATCAACAACCACGGGGTCTTCGTCGGCCACTACGTCGACGGGGCTGTGACGCACGGATTCGTCGCGAACAGGCATGGAAGGTTCATGAGGATCGATGCTCCCGGTGCGGTGTTCACGCAGGCCACGGCGATCAACGATCGGGGTGATATCGCCGGCACGTATCGACTTGCGAACGACTCGGTCCTGCATGCCTACCTGCGGCATACGGACGGAGGCTTCACGAACATCGACGTGCCGGGCGCGACGTCCTCCTTTCCGCGCGACATCGACACGAAGGGTGATGTCACCTTCGAGGCCGTCATCGCCGGTCACACGACGGCCTACCTGCTGAGCGACGGGGCGTACCAGAACATCGAGCCGCCCGCTTCGTTCGCGGGAGACGTTGTGACGTTTTCGTACGCGAGCGGCATCAACAAACTTGGAGCAATTGTCGGCAGGTACGATATCGCTGCTCAAGGCGCGCGGGGGTATCTGCTCGCTCGGGCAGACCAATCACAGAGCGACGACGCCTATGCAACGCTTCACTTCCCGAATGCGACGTCGTCCGCCGCGTTGGGCATCAACAAGAAGGGCGTCATCGTAGGCGGCTACACGAAGGATGGCGTTCGCCACGGTTATGTGCTCATGCACAACATCTACACTACGCTCGATGTTCCCGGCTGTTCGTCCACAATCGCTGGCGGGGCCATGACGTGCACGACTCCAAGGAAGGTCAACCACGCCGGCCAAGTTGTCGGCTTCTATGGTGCGGGAGGAACGACCATCAAAGGGTTCCTTGCAGACCCTATCAAGGTCAAAGAGCTGGTGCTTTCGGAAGGCCAGAAGCCGTAACGCTTGCGGTCGTCCTGTACTCGATCGATCAGCGGCGTGTGCAGGCGGGGGAACGTTACTCCACGACGACCGGTGCAAAGCAGTCGACTGCCGGATCCGCGCGCAGCGGCAGCCAGCCGCTGAAGCTCCCATCAAGATCGGCCGCAATCAGGACCGGCGACAACGCCGTCGCATCGAACAGCGACGCGTCACGGCCGGCGGCACGCAAGCGCTGCGCAACCTGCTCGCGGAACTGGGTGAACTGCGGCAGATCGAACAAGAGGAAGTAGACGCCCCGAACGACCCCTGGTGCACTGATACGTCGCCGGGCCATGCAACGTGGCTGGAACGTTGCCGACTCGAGACCAGCCTCCCGCGCGGCGTCGAGGAGCGCCTCCGGCGTAAGCACGCCTGCCATCGCGCGCTGGAACTCGCTGCGCAGCACGACGGGCATGGCTGGTGGCGGATAGTGCAGCGATTCCCCCATACGGGCAAACAGGTCACGACCGAGCGGCCGCATCAACTCCGCCTTCGGCGTGATCGAAAGCGACGAGCCGAGTGGGTCGGCATCCGGCGCGAGGGTCAGGGTCCATCCCAAGAGGTGCTGTCGCGCGATCGTGAAGGGCTGTGCACTCGTGCTCCGGGCCGAGCGCACGACCAGCACGGCGAGCACGGCAACCGCCGCGAGCGCGATCATCACCTTGAGCAGTGTCTTCATCAGCAGCGCTGTGAGGAAGCGGCGGGCGTGACTGAAGGACCGCGGCGTAGTGGAGGCGGCGGAAAATCCCGCCTCCACCTGCTTGAAAGTAGTTGAACAGTAAACGTTATGGTGGAGGCGCCGGGATTCGCACCCGGGTCCGAAAATACTTCCCCGCAGGAATCTACGATGCGTATCCGCGTCTGAAGTCTCGCATCCGACGTGAAGAGCGGCCAGAACCGCCGGATGCCAGCCCCGAAATTGTCTCGCCGCTGCCGTCCAGGACGACCGGCAGCCGCCAGCCTGCTAAAATGACATCCGTTCCCGACCCGCAGGCTGATCGGGACGGACGCTCACAGGTTTTACGCTGCGAGAGCTAGCTGCGTGTCCGCAGTTATGGTTGTTTCCATCTGATTAGCGAGGGTGATGGTCCTCGGCACGCATCCTGCGAAACGATATCTCCGTCGAATCTAAGTCGCCCCCATTTCGAGCCAGACCCTCCATTGTACGCCCCGCGCGGGCTCACGTCAAACCGCTGTCGGGCTTGGATTTGCGGCGTTTTCTCAGGCTTGACTTGTGCCCGAACGGTCCCGATAATGCAGAAAATGCCACATGACGAGCTGAAAGGCGCGATCGACGCGATCCGTACCCGTCTGCAGGCTGAGCTCGAGCAGCAGCTCTCTTCGTTCCAGACGAGTCAGGGCGAAGCGCTGGATGCCGCCCGTCGTCAGGCCGAAACTGAGGCTGAGCAACGCTGGTCAGCGAAGGTCGAAGCGGAGCGCGAGGAATGGGCCGGTCGCGTGAAGTCCGAACTGGCATCCGCGTCGGCGGACGCTGAAAGGCGTTTTGCCGGCGAAACGGAAAAGATTCGGGCCGAGGCCGCAGAGGCCGCCAGCGACGCGGCCGCCCGCGTGCGCGACGAGATGTCCAAGGCACTCGCCGCAGAAAGCGAACGGGCGCGCGCGGAAATCGATGCCGAACGTACGCGTGCGCAGGGCGCGATCGAGGCCGAGCGCGCGCGCAGCCAGAGCGAGATCGATGCCGCGCGGATCGAGGCCCAGGGGCTGGTCGACGGCGAGCGGACCCGTGCGCACGGAGAGATCGAAGCGGAGCGTCAGCGGATTCACGGTGAGATGGCAGCCGAGCGCGAGCGGCTTCAGGCCGAGATCGAAGCCGAACGGGAGCGGACGCGCACCGAGCTGTCAGGCGAGCGCGATCGGACCGGCGCCGAGCTCGAAGCCGAGCGTCTGAAGGCTCGCACGCTGTCGACTGCGCTGGACGAAGCGAAAGCCGCACTCGCGCGTGAGCGCGCGGCTGCACGGAGCGCCACGGAAGCGCTCGAGGCGCAGCAGACGAGGGCAGCGATTACGGAAGCGCATGTCTCCGAGCGTCAGTCCCAACTGCTCTGCGTCGAGCGTCTCCTCGAGGCGGTCCGAACGATCGGCGGGGCTCGGTCGTTGTCGGACGCGCTGAACGGACTGCTGTCGGCCGTCGCGGCGGAAGCGCCGCGCGCGGCGCTGTTCGTCGTCAACGGCAAGGAGCTTCAGGGGTGGCGCGCATCGGGCTTTGGCAGCGCAACGACCCCGCCGAACACACCCGCGCACGATGCCGGCGTGTTGGGCGAGGCCGCGACGACGGGAAGCGCCGTCTCGACGACCGCCGCCAAGGCGCCGGCGTTCGCAAAGCTGCCCGCCGATCGCGTGGGAATAGCCGTGCCGATTACGGTGGGCGGACACACGGTCGCGGTGCTGTACGCCGACGATGGTTCGGAGAAAGAGCCCCAGGTGCCGGCGTCATGGCCCGAAGCGATTCAGATTATCTGCGGGCACGCGTCCGCATGCCTCGCTCACATCACGGCCCTGCGTACGGCACAAGCCATGCGGGTCACGACGGGAGCGGCGATCTCGGCGCGCGGGTCAGGATCGGACGAGGACAGCAGCGCTCGTCGATATGCGCGACTGCTCGTGTCGGAGATCAAGCTGTACAACGAGGCCGCGGTCAGAGTCGGCCGCGAGAAGCGCGATCTGCTCGAGCGGCTGCGGCCGGAGATCGAGCGCGCCCGCCGGTTGTACGAGGAGCGCGTGTCGCCATCGGTGGGCGCGAGGAGCGCCTACTTCCAGCAGGAGCTCGTTCACACACTGGCCGACGGTGACTCGGGCCTGTTGGGCAGCGCCGGTGTCAGCTGCTAGGAGACTAGGAAGCCAGCTCGATGATTCGAACCTTGAGCGTGCTCGCTCTGTTGATGCTCTTGCCCGGCCTCCAGCCGGCGGCGGGCCAGCTCGCGCCAACTGTCCATCCGGCGCTTCCCGGAAGCCTCACTGAGTACCTGGCTCGTGCCGCCCGACGACGCCGCGAGCGCGCGGGCCGCAGCCGTGTATCAACCGCTGACCGCCGGCGTCCGCGCGCTTGAGGCGGGAACCTACGATCGCGCCTTGACCCTGGTCAGCCAGGCCTCGCTCGCGAAGACGGCGCTCGCTGACTACGCGTCCTACTACAAAGGCATCGCGCAACTGCGCCTGTCGCGCGCCAGCGATGCACGCGAGACGTTCGTCGCGTTGTCGGCGCGCAAGCTTGCCGGGTACCTCCCGATTGCCGCCGCGCTTGGCGAAGCGGAGGCGGCCGAAGCGCTGGGTGACGCTCCGCGTGCGCTGGCCATCTACGAGAAGTTGGCGAGCGACAAGACAGCGGTCAACGAGCAGATCCTGTCCAAGCTCGCGGCAGCCGCGCGGGTGGGCGGAGATCGGAAGAAAACCGCCGAAGCGCTGCTGAGGATCTATTACGAGTACGCGCTCTCCGATGCGGCGGTCGCTGCCGCCGCCGAGCTCGATCCCCTGCGCGACGTCATCGTCCGGCAGGGATACAAGGCCGATCTCGGACGGGCGATGCAGCTTTACGGCGCGCGCCGTTATACCGACGCGCGCGTGGCGTTTGGCGCGCTCCAGGGTGAGGTGAGCGGTGAGGATCGCGAGGTGGTCGATCTCCGCATCGCCGAATCCGACTACTTCCTCCAGCGGCACCAGGCTGCGCTCGACGCGCTGAAGCCCTGGCTCGATCGGGGCGCGCGGCAGGCCGAAGCGAGGTTCTTCTACCTGAGCGCTCTTCGCGGGCTCTCGCGCGACGACGAATACATCCAGCAGACGCGGTCGATCGTCCGCGACTTTCCGGACAGCACGTGGTCCGAGGAAGCGCTCAACAATCTCGGCAGCTACTACATCCTGAAGAACGACGATGCCACGGCGGCCCAGGTCTTCCGGGAGCTTTATGAGAAGTTCCCGACCGGTCAGCGGGCCGAGCGCGCGGCCTGGAAGGCCGGCTGGTGGAACTACAAGAGCGGCGAATACGCCGAGACCGTCCGCGTCTTCGAGAACGCTGCGTTGGCGTTTCCGCGTTCGGATTACCGTCCCTCGTTCCTCTACTGGTCCGCCCGCTCGCACGGCAAAATCGGCGCGGGAACCGAAGCGGAATCGCGCCTGCGGCTCCTCTTTGCGGACTACGCCAACTCGTACTACGGCCGGCTCGCCGTCCGTCAGCTGCCGCGAAACACGCGCGCTGACTCCGCACCCGACGCGATCCCGGCGACACGGCCGGCACCTGCCGATCAGGCGACGGTGCCGCCGACGGCGGACGTCATCCGGCTGCTGCTTTCGGCGGACCTGTACGATGACGCGCTCAACGAGCTGCGTTACGCGCAGCGCACGTCCGGGCCGTCGCGCATCATCGACGCCACGATGGCCTGGGCCTATCACCAGAAGGGGGAGCTGCGGCGAGCCATCACGCTGATGCGCCGCGCCTATCCCCAGTTCCTCACCGCCGATCAGGCGCTGCCGCGCGAGATCATGCAAGTGATCTTCCCCCTGGCCTACTGGGATCTGATCCGCAAGCACTCGGCGGCGCGCGGGCTCGACTCGTATCTGATCGCAGCGCTCATCGCGCAGGAGTCGACGTTCGATCGCGAGGTCCGGTCGGCCGCCAACGCGTGGGGCCTGATGCAGGTCGTGCCGGCCACGGGCCGCCGCCTCGCGCGCTCGATGGGCATCCGCCGGTTCACGACGTCGATGCTCACCAATCCCGAGACGAACATCCGGATGGGCACGCTGTACTTCTCGCGGCTGGTGCAGCAGTTCGGCGGCACCTACTACGCGCTCGCCAGCTACAACGCCGGCGAGAGCCGCGTCGTCCGCTGGAAGGCCGAGCGGCCCGGATTAGACGAGGACGAGTTCATCGACGACATCCCCTTCCCGGAAACCCAGAACTACGTCAAACGGATCCTGGGGACGGCGGAAGACTACCGCCTGCTGTACGGCAAGGGCGGCGGCCGGCCGATTGCGGCCATGCCGTCCGGCCACCACTGATCACCACCGCGGTCAATTCCTACCGCGGACAACACGGACAACACGGACCACCTCCAGCACCAACAGCACCTCCAGCACCTTCAGCACCTTCAGCACCGACCGCCCAGATCGGCACGCGCAGAATCCGGTCATAATTCGGGAATCCAGCCACATAGTCCCGTCCGCATGTCCGGCTCGAGAGTCACCATGACGGCGCTGTTCGCGGCGTTGGCGGCATGGTTGTCGATGGGGACGCTCGCCCTGGCGTCGGCGGGCGGGCCGCGGATCGCGCTGTTGCCGTTGACGGCGTCCGCGGTAGGCGTCGCGGTCTTCGCGGCTGTGCTCGTCGTGTTTGCCGCGCGGCAGGGCGCGTCGCTGATGCCGCTCTGGCTGCTCGTGCTGGTAGTGCTCGGTTGGCTGCCGATTTCCGTCCCGCCGGCGTTTCTGATGTGGTCCGGACCGCTGAACCTGCTCGTCTGGGGCGCTGTCGTGGCGTTGCTGGTTCTGGACCTGGCCCTCGTCGGTGGCCGTGTTGCTCGCTGGAACGCTCTCGAGTTCTTCAAACGACGGCCCGTGATCGCCGCCGGCCTGCTCGCGTTTCTGATCTTCTCGGTCTCCGCCTGGCGAGTGGCGCCCTCGATTCCTGGCGGGGACGAGCCGCACTACCTGGTGATCACCCAGAGCCTGCTGCACGATCACGATCTCAAGATCGAGAACAACCATCGCCGCGGAGACTACCAGGAGTACTTTCCCGGCACGCTTCGACCTGATTTCCTCAAGCGCGGCCGCGACGGCGAGATCTATTCGATTCATGCGCCCGGCGTATCTGCGCTCGTGGCGCCGGCGTTCGCGCTCGCGGGGTACCGCGGCGTCGTCGTGTTCCTGCTGATGGTCTCGGCGGCAGCGAGCGCGCTGGCCTGGTATCTGGCGTGGCTCGTCAGCCGATCGACCGCCGCCGCGTGGTTCGGATGGACGGCGGTCACGATTTCTGCGACCACGGTTTTCCACAGCTTTGCGATCTATCCGGACGGCCCAGGCGGCGCGCTCGTCCTGACGGGTGTCTGGGCGCTTCTTCGTGCTGACAGCGAACGCCGAAGCGGCGTGACCGGATTGCGCCCCTGGTTTCTGCACGGCCTTGCGCTCGCCGGACTCCCGTGGCTGCACAGCCGCTTCGCCTTGCTGGCTGCGGCACTCGGTGCGTTGATCATCGTGCGCCTTGCGCAAACGAAGAACCCGGCGGGGAAGGCCGTTGCGTTTCTGACCGTTCCCGCGCTGAGCGCGATTGGGTGGGTTGGTTACTTCGTCCTGATCTATGGGACGCCCGACCCGGCGGCGCCGTACGGCGGCTCTCAGCTCGGATCACTCGGGAACATTCCGCTTGGGCTTGCCGGGCTGCTCTTCGATCAACGTTTCGGGTTGCTCTTGAATGCGCCGGTTCTGCTGTGGGGCATGGTCGGCTTGCTGGTGCTGCTGTTTCCGCGGCGGTTCCTCAGGACCGGCGAGCATGCCGACAGTGAAGGCTGGAGCCGGCTGGCGTTCGAGCTCCTCTTCGTCGCGAGCCCGTACCTGATGACGGTCACGCACTTCACCATGTGGTGGGGGGGATGGAGCGCGCCGGCGCGACTGGCTACGCCCGTCGTGGCGATGCTGGTGATTCCGTGCGCCGTGGCGTGGCGCGGCGTCCAGAGCCGCGCGACGCGCGTGACCGCGTTCGGTTCTCTGGGGCTGACCGCATTCATGACTGCCGGCCTCGTTCTCGTGGACGACGGACATCTCGCGTACAACACGAGACAGGCATTCGCGCTCTTCCTCGGGTGGGCCTCCGGTCTTGCGGATTTGCGACTTGCGCTGCCCGACTGGTTTCAGACGTATCAGCCCAGGTTCTACCTCGAGGTCGCCGCCTGGATCGTGGCGTTAGCCGGCGCGTGGTGGCTGCTTCGTTCTGTCGAAGGCGCAGCGTCGCTTCGCAACCGTCAGCGCTTCGTGACCGTCGCTGCGCTCGTGTATGCGGCAGCGGCGATGGCGGCAGCCTCAGTGGTCTGGGGCATGCGAGGCACGCCGGGGCTGGCGACTTCGTCCGCACAGCTGGCGTTTCTCCGTCGTGTCGCGGCGGAGCCGCGGGTCGTTGCGCTCGAGCTCACGCCACCGCGGGCCCTCGATCGTCTGGAGGCGCCGGGCCGGCTGCGGATCGATTCAGGTCCGTTGGTCTTCGGCAGGCTGACGTTCCGCGTCGGCGACGGTCCGACGACCCAGGAGAACGGCCGGCGGGACCGGCCGCTGATGACGCTGCCGGCGGTGCCGGCCGGACGCTATCGCGTGCGGCCGCGCGCGACCGCAGCGGGGGGCTGGCTGATGATCGGGATCGCCGACGATCAGTTCGCGATTCGAACCGAACAGCTGTCATCCCCGCCGGCGCCCATCGACGTCGATTTCCCCGTCGAGGTCCGTGCGCTCGTCATCCGCGGCGACGAGGACGCCGCGCGATCGCTGCGGGGGATCACCGTCGAGCCCGTCTCTCTCGTACCCCGCGAGTCCCGGCTGACGGCTGACTACGCCAGGCGCGCCGTCAGATACCGCGGAACCTGCGCGTTCTTTCTCGATGATGGGAGTTATCCGGAGCCGGACGCGTTCTGGATCCGTGGCGGGGAGCGCTCGTCAATCGTGTTACAGCGCGACGACCTCGCAGCGCCGATTCGCGTCCAGCTTCGCAACGCGCCGGTCGAGAATCAGGTCACTCTGGAATCCGGTCCCTGGCGGGAGCAGCTCTCGCTCGCGCCAGGCGAGGAGCGCGAGCTGCTGATTCCGATGACGACGAGCGCCTCGGCGGGCCTGGTGATTATTGGAACGACGGGCGGATTCCGGCCGTCGGAGGTCGTGCCCGGCAGCCTCGATCAGCGCTTCCTGGGTGTGTGGGTGAGGATCGAGTAGCCGTCGGCGCGTATGCGTGACGCTTGCCCGACATTCAGAAACGCACGACGCCCCCGAAATAGAGGCCTTGGACCTTGAAATCGCCCGTGTCTTCCTCGATCTTGTAAAAGATGTTGAACTTGCGGTATCCGCCCTGCACGCCGACATGGTCGTTGAAGTTGACGGTGCCGTAGATGTCGAGATCGAAGAAGTCCCCGTTGTAGTCCTCGCTGACGCTTTCGGGCAGCTTGAAGAAGCTGAATTCGCCGGTGATGGAAATGTTCGGCGCCAGGTAGCCGCGGCCGATGAAGCCGATCGCCGGAATCGGTCCGCGCGCGCGGATGAACTCGGCGGCCAACACGTTCACCAGCGTGGCGCTCACGTCCGTGTACTTGGCCTCGAGGAGCACGCCGGCGAAGCCGCGGTCGCGGTAGACGAAGTCGTATTCGTACCCGAAGCGGTACGCGTTCCACTTGAGCTCGGCGCCCACCGGGATCGTGAGCGGGAAGACCGTGCCGTTGAACGTGACGTCGCGGGTCAGCGCGCCTTCGCCTTCGTATCTGATAGGCGTGTACTCGAAGCGGAACTTGTGCTTCGTGGCCGGCCGCAGGACAACCTTGAGCTGCGTGAACGTCTTCTTCTCGAAGCCCAGCTCGTCGACCAGGTCGATCGGCGTCCCGATGATGCCGGGGTAGTCGGCCGTGATGAGGATGCTGGGGGACGGATTCCAGAAGAAGCCGCCGACCTCGACGTGATACGTCTCACCCGTGGCCCGGGTGGAGCTGAACGTAGGGCTGTACTGGGCCTCGGCCGGGATCGCCGAGGCGATGATGAAGACGGCCAGGCATCCCAGCGTGGCCGCGGATACACGCATGCGCATGGAACGGTTCTCGCCCCGGATGGATTGATGGGTACGTACCCGGGACGGATGCTCGTTTGAGCGTCACCGGGTGCCTGCTGGGGAAGGCCCGGACAGGATATCACGATCGCGCACGGTTGCAGCGCCTTCTGCCGGGCTGTATACTGCATGAACTCAGGCCGTATACATGCGTCATGCTGCCCGCCGGACGGAACCTCCGGATGCGCCCCAGGTCGAGCGCGCGTACCGCAACATCAAGGCCGCGATCGTCGAGGGACGCTATCGGCCGGGCGCGCCACTGTCGGAGGTCGTGCTCGCGCGCGAGCACAGCATGAGCCGCACGCCGGTGCGTGAAGGGCTCTCGCGACTCTGGCAGGAACACTATCTCGATCGGGTGACCGGGCACGGCTACTTCGTGGCCCGGGTGACGGTGCAGTCCATCCACGAGACCTTCGACGTGCGTCGTGTGCTGGAAGGATCGGCGGCCGCGTGGGCTGCTGAGCGCGCGACGGACGAAGAGATCGCGCAGCTGCGCGTGCTGGCGGCGCTGCCGCAAACGCGGTCGCGGACGGGGCGACGCAACCGCGCCGACGCGCCCGCCGAATACCGTGAAGCGGAAGCCGCGAACGTGCGCTTTCATCTCGCGGTCGCGGCAGCCGCGCGAAATACTTTTGCCCTCGAGCTGATCGATCGCTGTCTCGCCAAGGTCGATCGCTTCATGTCGCTCGGCGTGCACTTCGGGCCGTTCCAACGCGGCGCGACCGAAGCACACCTGGCGGTCGTCGACGCCATTGCCGCTCGCGATCCGGTGGCGGCGCGAGCCCGCATGGAAGAACACCTCGACTGTGGCAGCCGGCTCATGAAGGAGGCGCTCCTTCATGGCCAGCTTGCGCAGGTCGGTCTCGAGTAACAGCGCCGCGACGGCATCGCGGTTGCTCATCAGTCCTCCACCGCGCACGGTGTGCGCATAAGTGGCGGAAATACCTAAGGAAACGACGGCCTGCCGGCTTGGAATCCAAGATTCGGAGCCGGCGGATTCGGGTTTCCGGAGCGCACGACTGTAACTGCAACGCCAAGTTCGTTAGTGGGGATGGATGCTGGGACGGTTCGAGTGAGCGAGGAGTGAGCCGCGCAGAAACGTTCACATGTTGTGACGGCGCGTGCCGGGGAGGGAAATGTCATGAAGTTACGTGTAATGAGCTGCGTCCTCAGCGGGCTGCTGATGCTGGCGTCGGTCGCCAGCGCCCAGCAGGGCACGTCTGAGATTCGCGGCAAGGTACTCGACACGCAGGGTGCATCAGTACCCGGTGTCACCGTGACCGTGCGGAACCAGGAAACCGGTATGTTCCGCGACGCGGTCAGCAACGCCGACGGAACGTACTTCGTCAGCGGGATCGTCCCGGGCCTGTACGAGCTGTCGGCCAATCTGCAGGGTTTCAAGAAGTACTCCCGCAGAGACGTCTCGCTCGAAATCGGCAAGACGGCGACCGTCGACGTGCGCCTCGAGATCGGCACCATGGAAGAAATGGTCACCGTCGTCGCGGATTCACCGATCGTCGACGTCACGTCGAAAGAGGTCGGCGGCCGCGTGACCGCGCGCGAACTGGTGGAGCTCCCATCGGTCAACCGTAACTTCGTCGGCTTCGTGGGCCTCCTCCCTGGGATCATCCCGTCGATCAGCACCGAATCGTTCGGCAGCGACTCGGTGACCGTCAACGGCCAGGACGCCCGGAACAACAACTACATGCTCGACGGCGGCAACAACAACGACGACGTCATCGGGCAGCGCGCGGGCACGCAGGCGCGGACGCCGATCGAGGCGGTGCAGGAGTTCCAGGTGCTGACCAACCAGTTCGACGCCGAGTTCGGGCGCACGGCTGGCGCGATCATCAACGCGGTCACGAAGCAGGGCACGAACCAGTTACGCGGCAGCGCGTTCGTGTTCGGCCAGGACGCCAGCCTGACTAACAAGGACTTCTTCGCGAAGCGCAACAACAACCCGAAGCCCGACACCAGCCAGTGGCAGTGGGGTGGAACGGTCGGCGGGCCGATCGTCCAGAACAAGGCGCACTTCTTCGGCAGCCTCGAGCGGACGACCATCGACGAGGGCATCACGGTCAACGTTCCGGCGAGGCCCGATCTCAACGGGACGACGACCGACGCAGACGCGCGTGTGGAACACCATCGCGCGCTTCGATCACCAGGTGAACGCGAGCCACACGTGGGGCGTCCGCTGGCTGCGCGAGTACTCGCCGCAGTTCAACCAGGTCATCGCCGCCGGCGATGCTCGACGTGCCGCGCGCGAGGAAGACGACCTGGACCAGACGGTCGTCGGCACCGTCAATTCCGTGCTGAGCAACAGCATGGTCAACACGCTGCGCGCCGGCTGGACGCAGGAAGACGTGGCCTTCGCCAACTCGTGCTTCAACGACGAACGGACGAGTGCAAGCCAACTGTGAGCCCACGCTCGCCTTCCAGACCTTCACCGATCAGCAGAGCGCCGTCGCGCAGGCTCGCGTCAACGACGCGTTCCAGGTTGAAGACACGCTGTCATGGTTCCTGCCGAACAAGCGCGGCGACCACGACATCAAGCTCGGGTTCCAGTACCAGTACGCACAATCTGAGAACGACACCCAGGACAACCTGAACGGGACGTTCGCGTTCGGCCAGAACAACGCGGCGTTCGATCCGAACAACCCGAGAACCTATCCGGACCGGTTCTCGATCCGCGTCCCCGGCGCCGGTGGCAGCCTGAACAAGTCGACCTATATGGCGGCGTTCGTCCAGGACAAGTGGAAGCTCACGAGCAACCTGACACTGAGCCTCGGCGTGCGCTACGACCTCGAGCGGATTCCGGTCCCGGAGGTCGACAACCCGATGTTCGCGAGCCAGGACGACTACCCGCTCGACACGAACAACTTCCAGCCCCGCCTGGGCTTTGCGTATGACATGGAAGAGGGTCGTGGCGTCGTGCGCGGCGGCTACGGGCGCTTCTACGACAAGACGCACTTCGAGCTGATCGGCGGCATCTACACGGGCACGCCGTTCACGACGTCGTTTACGACCAACTTCCCGACCAACGGCCCGGACCTCGGCCCGCGCAACGGGAACCTCCCGACGAACGAATTTCTCGTGAACGGGCCGGTCATCACCGACGCGATGCGCGCGGCGCTGGCGGCGCAGTTTCCGGCCGGCCAGACCGTGCGCAACACCGGCGCGACCTGGGACAGCCCGGATCGCCGGATGGCGTACACGGATCAGTACACCATCGGGTACGAGCGGCAGATGGGCGGCAACATGTCGATGAGCGTGGACTACGTGCGGGCGAATAGCCGTGACCTGCTCATCTCCCGCGACCTCAACCCGTTGACCCGTCCGACACCCAACACCGCGACGTCATCGGCGGTGCGCGTGATCGGCAGCGACCTCCTCCGCGCGCAGACGGCCGCGCTGCAGGCGACCTACCCGGGCTTCGCTCCGTTCACCACGGGCGTGACGATCCCGGTCAACGCCGCGTTCACCGACTACGACGCCGTGCTGCTGCAGTTCGAGAAGCGCTGGGCCAGCAACTACAGCGCCCGCGTGTCGTACACCTATGCCGACTCGCGCGGCAACACCAGCGGCGCGGGCATCCCGGCGCAGCGGCTTCCAGTTCGGCGACGACCTGCACCTCGAGCTGAACGAAGGGCCGACGAACACCGATCTGCGGCACAACCTGGTCGTCAGCGGGGCGGCCATCGTGCCGAAGACCGGCGGCCTGACCGTCAGCTGGGTCGCGCGCGCGCTGAGCGGCTCGCCGTTCAGCCTGACCAACGGCAACATCGATCCGGACATGAACGGATCGCAGAGCGAGCCGCTGGCGGCCGGCAGCTATTCGGGCACCGGCCCGGATGCCTACACCGTCGACAACTACAAGAGCGAGCGCAACGGCGCGTACGGACCGGGCTTCTTCAAGCTCGATCTCCGGATCGGCTACACGATCCCGTTCAGCGGCCGTAAGCTCGAAGTCTTCGGCGAGATCTTCAACGTCACGGATCGCGTGAACTTCGCGAATCCGTCAGGCAACCAGGCGGCGCCATCGACATTCCTGGTGCTGACCGGGTACTCGACGAGCACGACGCCGCGCACCGGCCAGTTCGGGGCGCGCTTCGTCTTCTAACGTCTGTTACACGCGGGCCGGTGGCCCGCTGGCAGAAGTAGATGCGGTAGGGAGATTCGGCATTCCGCTTGCTGATAGACGCACTGGCGCGTCGGTCAGCGTAGCGGAATTGCCGAATTGCCGCACGATTTGACGGTCGCGTTCGAGGGCAATCCAAGATCCCGGAACATCGGGATACGGATTTTCGGACGCGACTAAAGTCAGCCGGGCTGGTGACGCCAGCCTGGCTGAAGCCCAAGAGATGGATGGAGTGGGAGGAGGAGGGGTCCCGGCCGCAAGGTCGTGGCCCCTTTTCTGTTGTGCCGCCCGAGCCGGGCGCCGATCCCCGAGCGCCTACAATAGTCAGAGATGTCCCCCGCCGTCGGTCGTCTCCTCCCGTATCTGCTCCGTTACAAGCGGGCCTTCCTCGTCGGTCTGAGCTGCGTCGTCATCACGACCGCCATCCAGCTGCTCGCGCCCTGGATCCTCAAGCTCGCGATCGATGACCTCAACGCCGGAGTGACCCGCGGCAAGCTGGCCATTTACGCCGGACTGCTCCTCGGAATCGCCTCGGTGGGCGGCCTTTTTCGCTTTCTGATGCGCCGGATCCTCATCGGCGCGTCGCGGGACCTCGAATACGACCTGCGCAACGCGTTCTTCGGGCGTCTGCTCGCAAATGCCACTGGGCTTCTACCAGGCGCGCCGGACCGGCGACCTCATGTCCCGCGCCACGAACGATCTCAACGCCGTGCGGATGATGATCGGGCCCGCGATCATGTACTCGGCGAACACGATCCTCGTGTTCATCGTCGCGATCATCCTCATGGCGTCGATTGACGGCCGGCTCACGCTCATCGCGCTCCTGCCGCTGCCGCTCGTGACGATCAGCGTCAAGTATTTCGGCAGCGCCATTCACACCCGGTTCGAGGCGATCCAGGCGCAGCTGGCCGATCTCAGCGCCGTCGTCCAGGAAGCGCTGTCCGGGGTGCGCGTGGTGCGCGCGTACAGCCAGGAGCCGCACGAAATCAGCAGGTTCCACGCCGCGAACGAGGAGTACGTGCGGCGGAATCGCGTGCTGATCCGCCTCCAGGGGCTGTTCTATCCGAGCATGACGCTGTTCCTGGGGCTGGGCTCGCTGCTCGTGCTGTGGCAGGGAAGCCGCGAAGCCATCGCCGGCCGTATCACGGTGGGGGAGTTCGTCGCGTTCAACGCCTACCTCGTGATGCTCAGCTGGCCGATGATCGCGTTCGGTTGGGTGACCAACATCCTCCAGCGCGGCCTGGCGTCCTGGAAACGGATGCTCGACGTCATCGATGCCGTCCCCGAGATCGATGACCGCGCGGTGTCGGATGCCGGCCGCGCCGTGGCGCTCGAAGGCGCTATCGAGATTCGCAATTTGAGCTTCACGTATCCGGGCGCGTCGAAGCCGGTTCTCGACGGCATTTCGCTCAGGATTGAAAAAGGCGAGACCGCCGCGTTCGTCGGCGCGACGGGATCGGGCAAGTCGACGCTCATCAACCTGCTGCCTCGTCTGCACGAGCCGCCGCCGGGAACCGTGTTTCTCGACGGCGTCGACGTCCGCGAGATTCCGCTCGCCCGGCTGCGCGGAGCCATCGGGTTCGTGCCGCAGGAGCCCTTTCTCTTCTCCGACACGATCGCGGAGAACATCGCGTTCGGCGTCGATCCGACGTCGGTGGACAGGGACGTGCTCGACCGGCGCATACGCGATGCCTCGGCGGTCGCGCGCCTCGACAAGGACGTCGACACGTTCCCGAACGGCTACGCGACGATGGTGGGCGAGCGCGGCATCACGCTGTCCGGGCGGCCAGAAGCAGCGGACGGCCATCGCGCGTGCGCTGATGATCGATCCGCGCGTGCTCGTCCTCGATGACGCGCTGTCGGCGGTGGATACGTACACGGAAGAGGAGATCCTCGGCCGGCTGCGCGACGTGATGCGGCAGCGCACGTCGATTGTCGTGTCGCACCGCGTCTCGACGGTTCGCGTACGCCGATCGGATCTTCGTGCTCGACCGCGGGCGGATCGTCGAGCGTGGCCGTCATGCCGAGCTCGTTGCCGCCGGCGGCCTGTACGCCGCGCTCCATCGCCGACAGCTGCTGGAGGAAGAACTGGCCGCAAGCTGATGTCGATCCACGACGAAGAAGTCCTTGGAAAGGCCTACGATGCCCGCCTCATGCGGCGGCTGCTGCGGTATTTGTGGCCGTACAAGCTGAACGTCTGCATCGCGCTCGCGTCCATCATCTCCGCCTCGGTGCTCCAGCTCGCGCAGCCCTGGCTCATGAAGGTGGCGATCGACCGCCACATCTCCACGGGGAACCTGGTCGGCCTCGATCTGATCGCGGGGGCGTTCCTCGCGATCCTGCTCGCCTCGTTCGTCCTCGAGTACATCCAGACGTGGGTGCTGCAGATGACGGGGCAGCGGATCATGTTCGACATGCGGATGCAGATCTACGGGCATCTGCAGCGGCTGGACCTGCAGTTCTACGACCGCAATCCCGTCGGGCGCCTGATGACGCGCGTCACGACCGACGTCGACGTCCTGAACGACATGTTCACCGCCGGAGTCGTCTCGATCTTCGGCGACGTCTTCACGCTGGCGGGCATCATGATCGTCCTCGTGTCGATGGACTGGCGGCTGGCGCTGCTGGCGTTCTCGGTGCTGCCGCTCATCGTGCTCGTGACGCAGTGGTTCCGGCGGAACGTGCGGGAATCCTACCGGACCGTGCGCACCTGGATCGCGCGCATCAACGCGTTCCTCCAGGAGCACATCACGGGCATGCCGACCGTGCAACTGTTCCGGCGCGAGTCGCGCGCGTTCGCCCGCTTCGACGAGATCAACCGCACGCATCGCGACGCCAACGTCGAGTCGATCTTCTATTACGCGGTGTTCTATCCGGCGATCGAGATCATCGGCGCGCTCGCGTCGGCGCTGATGATCTGGTTCGGCGGCGGGTGGACGCTCCAGGGGACGCTGACGCTCGGGTCGCTCGTCGCGTTCATCCTCTACGCGCAGCGTTTCTTCCGGCCCATCAGCGACATGTCGGAGAAGTTCAACGTCCTCCAGGCGGCGATGGCGTCCTCCGAGCGAATCTTCAAGCTGCTGGACACGCCGGTGACGATTGAGTCGGCGTCGGCGCTCGAGGCCGGCGCTCGAAGGTCGGGGTCGCGCTCGGCGACTCGGAGCTCGGCGTTCGGCCGACCGGCCTCCCGAGCGCCGACGCCGACCGCCGAGCGCCGCCCAGGGCCACATCGTCTTCGATCGCGTGTGGTTCGCGTACAACGAGCCCGACTACGTCCTGCGCGACGTGTCGTTCGAGGTCGGGCCGGGGGAGCGCGTCGGGATCGTCGGCGCCACGGGCGCCGGGAAGTCGACGATCATCAACCTGCTGCTCCGGTTCTACGACGTGTCGCGCGGCCGGATTCTGGTCGACGGCACGGACGTCCGCGACATGCGGCTGGACGATCTGCGGCGGCTCTTCAGCCTGGTCCTGCAGGACGTCCACATCTTCTCGGGCACGATCGCCGACAACATCCGGCTCGGGAACACGGCGATCGACGACGACGCCGTGCGCAGGGCCGCGTCGACCGTCCATGCCGACCGCTTCATCGAACACCTGCCGAACGGCTACGCCAGTCCCGTCGCCGAGCGCGGGGCGACGCTGTCCGTGGGACAGAAACAGCTCCTCTCGTTCGCGCGCGCGCTCGCGTTCGATCCGAGGGTGCTCGTCCTGGACGAGGCGACCTCCAGCGTCGACACCGAGACCGAGATGCTGATTCGCGATGCGCTCCACCTGCTGATGGCCGGCCGGACGACGATCGCCATCGCGCACCGGCTGTCGACCATCCAGGACATGGACAAGATTCTGGTGCTGCACAAGGGCCAGCTCCGCGAGGCCGGCACGCACCAGCAACTGCTCGCCGAGCGGGGCATCTACTTCAAGCTGTATCAGCTGCAATACAAAGATCAGGAATCTCAGATCGCAGATCTCAGATTGCAGAGTCTTTCAGAGTGAAGAGTTCAGATTTCAGATTTACCTGACCTGCCGGAACAGCCTGTCGATGAGCCTTGGCGGGGTGGCCTTGGGACTCCAGCCGAGACGCAGCACCGTAATCTGCACCGGGCGCCGCCCGAGCTCCAGCGCCTCGTAACAGCTCCACATGTAGATGTCGACATGGCGGCCCTGGACGCTCGGGCCCGTGTCCATGACGGTGTAGATCCCGTTGTAGCGCTCGTCGAGCCGGTCGACGTGGATGACCGAGCCGACCGGCAGCAGGTCCGGGTCCGCGGCGGCGATGCCGCTCCGGACGTTGACCCCCGAGGCGGTCGTCGTGCCTTTGCAATAGGCGGTGGCCGTGAACCGGAGCCGGGCCCCCGGGGCTGGCGTGGCCGTCGATTCGCGGAGTTCCGCCTGCCGCGCGGCATACCGCGAATCCAGGGTAGTCACCTCGTAAAGGGCAGCGAAGGTGACGGCGGCCGTGGCGGTTGCCACGATCTTGCGTCCGGTCGAACGCGATAGAAACATGGCTCGGGCCGGTGCCGGGGAGAGGCACCACTATACCGGTCGCGGGAGCCCCAGGTCAATCCACACTGCCGTGGAGGTGCGATTCTAAGTACTTATGAATCAGTAGTTTCACGGATGCCGCTGCGCGACGTGGCTCCGGTGCGCGAGGATCATCCTCAGCGAACCGCTGTAGGCAATCCCCGCGAGGATGGCGGACCCCGCCGTCGAACCCAGGATGAAGGCCCAGAAGAGGGGTCGGAGCGCGTGCGCCAGCTGGCGAAATTCTCCCCAGGACACCGCCGAGACGGCCTCGCTCAGCTCCTTCAACAGGCCCGGCGGCACGTCGGCGCCCAGCACCGCCGCGCCCGCCAGCGTCGTCACGGTGTAGTACGCCGGGAGGATCCAGGGCAGGTTGGTATAGACGCCCAGCACGACCGCGACGCGATTGAGTCCGAGCATGAACGCAAAGATCAGCGCCAGGACGGTGTGCAGCCCGAGGAACGGCGAGAACCCGAAAAACACGCCGAGCGCATACGCGGCCGCCGTACGCTGCGGCGTGTCGTGCGTGTGCAGCAGCTGTTCGAGCCAACGGGGAGCGCGGAAGGCGGCTGACATCGACGCGCTCAGAAATGAACGAAGCCCGCCGGGACGGGCTCGACCCGGCCAGCGTGCAGAACGACCAGCGGTTCGTCCGCGGTGAGCTCGCCAATGCAGGTCAGGGCGACGCCCCGTGCCTGACGCGCCACCAGACGCAGCCTGCCGCGCGCGCGGCGCGAGACGGCGAACAAGAGCTCGTAGTCGTCTCCGCCCGACAGGCTGGCGTGAATCGGATCCTGCCCCTGTCGCGCATACCAATCGATCGCGCCGGCGTGGACCGGCAGCTTCGACCCGTCGATGCGCGCGCCCGTGCCGCTGGACGTCGCGAGCTGGCGGACGGCGTCCGCGAGACCGTCGCTGAGGTCGACGCAGGCCGTGGCCGCCCGGGTACGTCCGAGCAGCGCGCCCAGCCGCGCGCGAGGCTCCGGGCGTCGGTGTCGCGCAACGCATTCAGCCATCGAGGGTTCGTCGGGTGACTGCCCGGGCTGCGAGCCGCCGGCTCTCAGCCACGCAAGGCCCGCGGCTGCGGCGCCAATCGTCCCGCTCACATACAAGGCGTCCCCAGCCCGGCCGCCGTCTCGGGTCAGCATCTTCCTGGGTTTGACGGATCCAACGACGGTGACGTCCACGACGAGCGGGCCGGGCGATCGCGTGATGTTGCCGCCGACGAGCGCGACGCGCGCCGGCCCCGCGATCTCGAGGAAACCCTCGATCAGCTGATCCACGTCGCCGACCGGCGTCGCGGCCGGGAGCATGAGCGACAGCAGCGCGAACCGCGGCACGGCCCCCATCGCCGCGATGTCACTGATGTTGACGGCGAGCGCCTTGTAGCCGATGTCGGCTGGCGTGGAGAACCGGCGATCGAAATGAACGCCTTCGACGAGCGCATCGGTCGTGAGGACCTGGAGCGCTCCCCGATCGCCTTCCGCGACGGCGGCGTCATCGCCGATACCGACCACGAGGGCAGGGGGAGCGGGCGGGAGCCGCCGGCGGATGCGCTCGATGAGACCGCGTTCGCCAAGTCCGGAAACGGGAAGCGTGTCGTCCTTACCGGGCGTAGTCAACAGCCCGGGTCTCCCGGATGACAGTGACCTTGATCTGACCGGGGTACTCGAGCTCATTCTCGATGCGCCGGGCGATGTCCTTGGAGAGCCAGACCGTCTGCTCGTCCGACACGTTGTCGCTTTCGACCATGATCCGGATTTCACGGCCCGCCTGCAGCGCGAACGCCTTGGACACGCCCTGGAACGAGTCCGCGATGCCCTCGAGCTTTTCGAGCCGCTTCACGTACGACTCGAGGATGTCGCGCCGGGCGCCGGGGCGTGCGGCGGAGATCGCGTCGGCCGCCTGCACGATCATGGCCTCGAGCGACGGCCAGTCGATGTCCATGTGGTGCGCGGCGACGGCCTGCAGCACGGGCTCGCTCTCGCCGTGCTTGCGCAGGAACTCGAGCCCGAGCTCCAGGTGCGTGCCCTGCAGATCGCGGTCGATGGCCTTGCCGATGTCGTGCAGGAACGCGGCGCGCGCGGCGACGTGGCCGTTGAGCCCGATCTCCTTCGCCATGATGCCGGCGAGGAACGCCACCTCTTTGGAGTGGTTCAGGACGTTCTGGCCGTAGCTCGTTCGGAATTTCAGCCGCCCCATCAGCCGCAGCACTTCCGGGTGCAGGTCGAAGAGGCCCAGCTCGAACGCGGCCGCCTCTCCTTCCTTGCGGACCGAGTCTTCCATTTCGGCCTTCACCTTCTCCACGACTTCTTCGATGCGCGCCGGGTGAATGCGGCCGTCGGCGATGAGGCGCTCGATCGCCTGGCGCGCGACTTCGCGACGGTACGGGTCGAAGCTGGAGAGGATGATGGCGCCCGGCGTGTCGTCGACGATGAGCTCGACGCCGGTGGCGGTCTCGAGCGCGCGGATGTTGCGGCCTTCACGGCCGATGATCCGCCCCTTCAAGTCGTCGCTCGGCAGATCGACGACGGAGACGGTCGTTTCGATGGCGTGTTCGGCGGCGCTTCGCTGGATGGCGTCCGCGATGATCTGTTGGGCGCGGATGGAGGCGGTCTCGCGCGCTTCGGTCTCGAGCCGCTTGACGAGGTTCGCCGCGTCGCGGCGCGCGTCCGTTTCGATCTGCTTGAGCAGCAGCTCGCGCGCTTCGTCGGCGGTCAGGCTCGCGACGCGCTGCAGCTCGCGCTGCCGCTCGGCGACGAGCTGCTCGGCTTTGGTCCGCGCCGCGGCCGCGCCCTGTTCCTGCTGGGCGAGGGCCTTCTCCTTGGCGCGAAGCTCCTGCTCCACGCGGTCGGAGACCGCGAGCCGGTCCGCGAGCGCACGCGTCTTGTCGGCGAGCGCCTGCTCCAGGCCGTGGATCTCGCTGCGCCGATCGCGCATCAGGCGGTCGGCTTCGGCCAGCGTGTCGTGGGCTTTCTCGCGCGCCTCGAGCGCCGCTTCCTTGCGCAGCGTCTCCGCGTCGCGCTCGGCCTGCTTCCGCAGCCGCTCCGCCTCAGCCTGTCCGCGGCCGATGGTCTCTTCGGCGATGCGCTTGCGGCTGGCGATCCACCAGAGGATGCTGCCGCCTGCGATGACCGACGTGATGAGGATGTTGATGAGGAAACCGAGAGAGACGACGGCCGGTTGACCCATGCGTGTCACCGTCCTGTATGTGAACCCCGGCGACCCGGGATGTAGAGGGATAGGCCCCGCTTTGCCGTGTGGGGAGGTCGGATGAACCTGCGTAAAGCAGGTGGAACCGCTGCACAAGCCGCGCTTCAGGCTTCCTCTCGCAGAGGCATGCACACCACGCAGCGTCGCGATTCACTTATGTGAAACGTTGGCTCAAACGAGCCTCCGAACCATCACGCGCAAAGCAGGGAACTCGAACTCTCCCGCAAATCCGACTGCCGTACATCTTACTGCAGTCACGGCCGAAGGTCGAGCGGCGATCCTGGACGCTACCTCCCTCACGGCTCCGTGCTGTCCGTGTTGTCCGCGGTGCTAGACGGCCGCGGCCCGCGTTCCGGTCGACGCGAGGGCGAGATCGAGCATGCGCTCGAGCTCTTTCGCGCGCTGCGCCAGGCCAATCTGGCGATCCCGCACCTCGTCGCCGGCGCGGAAGTACTCGTCGGCGATGTTGAGCGCGGCCAGCACGGCGATCTTCAGGGTATCGCCCGACGGACACTCCTTGACCGCGAGCCGCATCTTCTCGTCGACGTAGGCCGCCAGTTCAGCGATGTACGTCGCATCGAGCGCGCTCTTGATCGGATAGCGCTGCCCGTGGATCTCGACGGTCACAATGCGGGTGGTCTGTTCCATGATGCTTGTCGGTTCAACAGGTTCACCGGGCTGAACCTCTAGAACCCTAGAGGTTCAGACTGTCGATCTGCTTGAGCATGTCGCCGACCCGGGATCGGATCAGATCCCGTTCTTCCCGGAGCGCCGCGATCTCGGCGTGCGATCCTTCGGAATCGGCGATGCGGGCCCGCGCCGCGTCGAGCTCGCGCGCGAGCCGCGCGTTCTCGTCGCTCATCCGGGCGCCGTCCGCGCGCAGCCGTTCGACTACGCCGAGCAGCAGCTTGAGTTTCTCCTCGAGACGGTCGATCGGTTCGAGATCGACCTCGCGTGCTGCAACTGCTTTTGCCATTGTGCTCCTTACCCCACCTATCGCCGTTCCGCGCGATGCGCGCGGCGAAGCGCTTCTACTATTCCGTTCGTCGCCGCGTCGGCGTCGTCGTCGGTCAGCGTCCGATCAGGCGCGCGGAACGTGAGACGCAGCGACAAGCTGATCCGGCCCTCGGGTACGCCCTTGCCCTGATACCGATCGAACTCCGCGATCGATTCCAGCGTCGCAGGCGCTGCCGAACGGATAGTGCCACGAACCGTTGCGGCAGGCAAGGCTTCGTCCACGAGGATCGACACATCGCGCACGATCGCGGGGAAGCGCGGCAGTGGCTCGGCGCGAAGATTCTCGCCGGCGGCCAGGCCCGCGAGGACCTCGAGGTCGAGCTCGGCCGCGAAGATGGCTTCGGCGGCGGGGAAGCCGCGTGCCTCGGCAACCGGCGGCGAGATTTGCCCGACCACACCGACGACGCGCTCGGCGCCGTTCTGCGTCGATCGCGCTTCCGCAGCACGGCCAGTGACGAGATACGGCCGTGTCGCCGGCGTCCAGTCGACCTCGATGCCGACCGCATCGCAGAGCTGCTGCGCGACGCCTTTCACGTCGAAGAAATCGACGATCGGCGCGCTCGCCGACCAGTGCGCTCCCTGCGCGGCGCCGCACCAGACGAACGCGACAGCTCTGCCTTCACCGCCGGCCGGGAAGCGGCTGCCGGTCTCGAACAGGCGGACGTCCTTGCGCTCCCGCCGTCGATTGTGGGCGCACGCGTCGATCAGTCCAGGCAGCAGGGACGGGCGCAGCACGGCAAACTTCTCGGACAGGGGGTTGGCGATGGCAGAGGGCTCCACGCCCGGCTCGCAGAACGGCCGCGCGGCCTGCGCTTCGATGAACGCGAACGTCATCGCCTCGGAGAAGCTCGAGGCCGTCAGCAGGCGGCGGACGAGCCGGTCCCGGGCGATCACGGGGTCCGGCGGCGCCTGCGGGCGTCGTGAGCGCCGGGAACGTCGGCGGCAGTCGATCGAACCCGTAGTGGCGGCCAATCTCCTCGATGAGGTCCACCTCGCGCGCGACGTCGACGCGGAATGAGGGAACAGTGACGGCCCAGCTGCCTCCGCCCGTTGCAGCGGCGACAAAGCCAAGCGGCGTCAGGATGCGCTCGATGTCGGCCGACGGGACGTCGATCCCGAGAAGTGTCCGGGCCCGGGCTTCGCGCAACTGGATCTCGAGCGGTCGCCTCGGGGACGGATACCGATCGACGAGGCCCCCAACGGGCGTGCCCGCGCCAATGCGCTGGAACAACGCCGCCGCTCTGGCAATCCCGATCGGCGGCGCGTTGACGTCGCCGCCGCGCTCGAACCGGATTGACGCTTCGGTCTTCAGGCCCAGACGCTTGCTCGTGCGCCGGACCGACGGCGGATGGAAGAAAGCGCTCTCGAGGGCGATCAAGCGCGTGGATTCGCCGATCTCGGAGTCATGCCCGCCCATGACGCCGCCAATCGCGCTGGCGCGTTCGGCGTCGGCGATGACCAGCATCTCGGGATCCAGCGCGCGCTCCACGCCATCCAGCGTCCGAAGACGTTCGCCGGGGCGCGCCCGACGGATCACCAGCGTGCGTCCGGCGACGCGATCGAGGTCGAAGGCGTGCATCGGCTGGCCGAACTCGAGCATGACGTAGTTGGTGACGTCCACCACGTTGTTGATCGGGCGGACGCCGGCCGCGGCCAGCCTCTCGGCGAGCCAGTCCGGCGATCGGCCCACACGGACTTCGAAGACCTGCGCGCAATACCGAGGGCAAAGCGCCGGATCTTCCAGCCGTACGTCGACGCCACCTGACGCGCTGGCCGGCAGGCCCTGCGTCGAGAGGAGCTCCGGCAACGCTAACGGGAGGCCCCAGATCGCCGAGGCTTCGCGCGCGAGCCCGACGTGACTCAGGCAGTCCGGCCGGTTGGCGGTGATCTCGAAGTCGATGACCGGTAGGTGGCCCAGCTCGACGACTGCGACTTCGAAACCGCGCAAACTCATTTCCCGCGCGGCCGTTTCCGGATCCGCCGGCACGCGCACGAGCTCGCACAGCCACGGGTAGACGATCTTCACAGGGGAAACTGCTCCAGGAAGCGCAGGTCGTTCTCGTAGAAGAGCCGGATGTCTTCCACGCCCCACTTCAGCAGCGCGACGCGCTCGATGCCCATGCCGAAGGCGAATCCGGTGTAGCGCTCGGGGTCGTACCCGACCGCCTCGAACACTGCCGGGTGCACCATGCCGCTGCCGAGGATCTCGAGCCACCCAGTTCGCTTGCACATCGCACATCCGCCTTCGCCCGGCTGATCCTTACCGGGCTTCGGCGCGCCAAGGCCGGTCCCTTTGCAGGCGCCACAACTGATGTCGAGCTCCGCGCTGGGCTCGGTGTATGGAAAGAAGCTGGGACGCAGGCGCACGCGCCGGTCGGGCCCGAACAGCTCGCGCGCGAACGCGAAGAGCGTGCCTTTCAGGTCCGCGAGCGAGATGCCTTCACCGACGACGAGCCCCTCGACCTGGGTGAACATCGGCGTGTGGGTCAGGTCGAAGTTGTCGCGGCGATACACGCGCCCCGGCGCGATCAGCCGCACCGGCGGCGGATGCGTTTCCATGTAGCGGATCTGCATCCCCGAGGTGTGCGTGCGCAGCAGCGTCGCCGGCGAGCCAACGGCCGATCGAATCGGCGACGCCAGATAGAGCGTGTCCTGCATGTCGCGCGCGGGGTGCTCCGGCGGCATGTTGAGCGCTTCGAAGTTGTGGTAGTCGTCTTCGAGCTCCGGCCCCTCGATGACGAGAAAGCCGAAGCGGGTGAAGATCGCTTCAATCTGCTCGCGCAGGATCGTCAGCGGATGCCGGTGGCCGATGAGCGGGACGCGGCCCGGCAGCGTGACGTCCACGGCGTTGGCGGGCGGACGCGCGATCGTGGCGTCAGCGAGCCGTGCCGACAGCCGTGCCTCGATATCGTTTTTGAGCTGGTTGGCGAGCTGGCCCAGACGCGGGCGATCGGCGGCGGGCGCCGCGCCCAGCGCCTTCAGCAGGGCCGAGACCAGCCCGCCCTTGCGGGCGAGGTACCGGTCCCGGATGGCACGCAGGTCGGCTTCGGTCGCCGCGTCGCCGAGATCGCGGTCGAACCGGGCGCGCAGGGCATCGACGTCACCAGCCTGATCGGATGACACCCGTGCCCCCCGATGTCAGGCTCGAGCGGCGCGCGGCTTGGCGTCCGCCGCAACCTTCGCGAGACGCGCGAACGTTGCGGGGCTCGTGACGGCGAGGTCGGCGAGGCTCTTCCGGTCGATGGGATTGCCGGCCGCCTTCAGCCCCGAGATCAGCTGAGCGTAGGTCAGGCCGTTCTCGCGCGCGGCCGCGTTGATGCGGACCACCCACAGCCGCCGGAAGTCCCGCTTCTTGCGGCGCCGCCCGACGAACGCGTACTTCAGCGCGGTGTCGACGGATTCCTTCGCGGATCTGTACAGCTTGCTCTTGGTCTGATAAAAACCCTTCGCGCGCGACAGAAGCTTCTTCCGCTTTGCGCGGCGGACATTTCCTCTTTTCACTCTAGGCATTTCTGATCCTCTTTATTCAGCGCTATTCAGCGCTCGCGGGGCCCCGCCTGCGCTTCGCTGGCGAGGCTCGCGTAGCTTGCGAACGCCGCTGCCCTCGCGCTCGCGGGCCGCAGGCGCCTCAATCCGGAAGCATCGTTCTGAGCTTCGCCGCGTCGGCGCGCGACACGGTCGTCGTCCCCTTCAATCCCCGCTTCCGGCTGCGCGTCTTGCTCGTCAGGATGTGCTGCTTGAACGCTTTGCCGCGCAGGAACTTGCCGGTCGCTGTCTTCTTGAACCGCTTGGCGGCGCCGCGATGCGTTTTCAGTTTCGGCATTGCTCGCTCTTCTCCCTGTTTCCCGTTGCCCTTGACCATTTCCCTTGTCCCTTTGCCATTCATTCCGCTTCCCGCTTCGCCGTCGGCCGCTTCCCGCCCACGCGCTGCGAGAGGATCGTGTGCATCTGGTTGCCTTCGCGGCGCGGCGCGGTTTCGGCGACCGCCAGGTCGCCCAGCTCGTCGATCAGACGCTCGAGGATGCGCTGCCCGATCTCGGGGTGCGCCATCTCGCGCCCGCGGAAGAAAATCGTGGCCTTCACCTTGTCCCCGTCAGCCAGGAAGCGCTCGATGTGCTTCTTCTTGAACTGATAGTCGTGCTCGTCGACCTTCGGGCGGAACTTGATTTCCTTGACCTCGATGATCTTCTGATGTTTCTTGGCCTGCCGGGCGCGCTTCTGCTCCTGGTACTGGTAACGCCCGAAGTCCATGATGCGGCAGACCGGAGGAACCGCTGTCGCGGCTATCTCAACGAGGTCGAGACCCTTCTGCCGGGCGATAGCCAGCGCCTGCTGCGGCGCCATGATGCCGAGCTGCTGGCCGGTGTCGTCGATGACCCGCACCTCGCGAACCCTGATCCGTTCGTTCACCCTCGTGCGGTCGTCCCGCCGCGGGCCCCTTTCGAATGCGATAGCTGACCTCCCTTGCCAGGCTGAATCCCGAACGGCCCCGTTCAGGCTTCAGCGTTGACTTCGACGACCGGCGCTTTCCTGGTCGTGATTTCGAGCCGCGCGTCCTCGATGAACGCGTCGAGGCGCTTCGAGCCCTGGTCCCCTCCGGCCCGGCTGCGCACCGCGACCGTGCCCTCGGCGACTTCCCGATCACCGGCTACCAGCATGTAGGGGACCTTCTGCAGCTGGGCTCCGCGGATCTTATATCCAATCTTCTCCTGCCGCTCGTCTACCTCGACCCGCAGCCCCGCGGCGGCCAGCCGCTCGCGCACGGAGCGCGCGTAGTCCAGGTGTCGATCGGCAATGGGCAGGATCACGGCCTGCACCGGCGCCAGCCAGAGCGGGAACGCACCCGCGTAGTGCTCGATCAGAAGCGCCACGAAGCGTTCGAAGCTGCCGAAGATCGCCCGGTGAATCACGACGGGGCGGTGCTCGGCGTTGTCGGCGCCGACGTACTTCAGATCGAACCGCTCCGGCATCTGGTAGTCGAGCTGGATCGTTGCGCATTGCCACTTCCGGCCGATGGCATCGGTCACGTCGAAGTCGATCTTCGGTCCGTAGAACGCGCCACCGGCCTCGTCGACGACGTAGGGCCTGCCGACGGCATCGAGCGCAGCTCTCAGCTCACGCTCGGCGTGATTCCACTGTTCGACGGTTCCGAGGAACTCGACCGGGCGCGTGGACAGCTTCAACTCCGGCGTCAGGCCGAAGTCCCCGTAGACGCGCTGAACGAGGCGAAGCAGCCGCTCCACTTCCTCGCCAATCTGCGACTCCATCACGAAGCAATGCCCATCGTCCTGGCTGAACTGCCGGACGCGCGTCAGGCCCGACAGCACCCCGGATGCTTCGTTGCGATGCAGCGGCGTCTGCTCGTGATAGCGAATCGGCAGCTCGCGGTAGCTGCGTACCTCGCTGCCGTAAATCAGAAAATGCCCCGGGCAGTTCATCGCCTTGAGACCCATCTGTTCCCCCTCGCTCTCGACGAGGAACATGTTGTCGCGATAGTGCTGCCAGTGGCCCGAGGTCTCCCACAGCGCCTTGTTGAAGATGATCGGCGCCTTGACCTCGACGTACCCCGCGGGAATCAGCACGCTGCGCATGTAGTCCGCGAGGATGTTCCAGAGCACGGTACCCTTCGCGAGCCAGAAGGTCGCGCCGGGCGCCCAGCGGTGGAACATGAACAGGCCGAGCTCCTTCCCGAGCTTCCGGTGGTCGCGTTTCTTGGCCTCTTCGAGCCGCTGCAGGTGTGTCTTCAGCTCTGACTCGCTGAGGAACGCCGTTCCGTAGATGCGCTGCATCGGCTGATTGCGCGCATCGCCCTTCCAGTACGCGTTGGATGTGTTCAGCAGCTTGAAGGCCTTCAGCACGCCGGTCGCCGGGACGTGCGGACCCACGCAGAAGTCGACGAAGGTGTCGGGATCCTTGATCGTGTAGACCGACACCTCGGACTGTCCCGCGGTCTTCTCATCGATCAGCTGTACTTTCAGCGGTTCGCCCCTGGCCTGGAAGAACCGACGGGCCTCCTCGCGCGGCCACATCTGGCGCTCGTAGATCAGGTTCTGCGACGCGAGCTCCTTCATCGCCTTTTCAATCGCGGCGAGATCCTCCGGGACGAACGGACGATCGACCACGAAGTCGTAGAAGAAGCCTTCGTCGGTGGCCGGCCCGATGCCGCACTGCGCGCCGGGGAACAGCCGGGTGACGGCCGCCGCCATCAGGTGCGCGGTGCTGTGCCGGTAGAGCGGCAGCGCCTCCGGGCTCTTGTCGGTGACGAGGCGGAGCGTCGCGTCCTGGTTGAGCGGATACGTGACGTCAACCAGACGCCCGTCGACGATGGCCGCAAGCGCGGCGCTCGCGAGCCGCGGAGAGATCGCGGCCGCGACGTCCCTCGCGGTCGTCCCGGCGGGCACGCGACGGCTGGAGCCGTCAGGCAACGTGACGGAGATCTCGGACATGCTAAGAACTGGGAAGGCGCTGACCTGCCATGAGCGAGGCCGCCAATGCGGCCGAGTCGAATGGTAGGCACGGGCAGACTCGAACTGCCGACCTCCTGCGTGTCAAGCAGGCGCTCTAACCAACTGAGCTACGCGCCTATGTCTTGAAAACACTGGCCTTACCGAACAGACAGTGTAACAAGAAAAAGGGAAAAGGGACAAGGGAGAAGGGAAAAGCCAGTTCCCTTACTCTCGTGCCCTTTTCCCTTGTCCCTTTTCCCTTTTCCCTTCGTCTAGTTCAGCAGTGTCTTGAGCGCCTTGCCCGCGCTGAAGCGGACGACGCGGCGCTTCGGGATCTTGATGGCGGCGCCGGTCTGCGGGTTGCGCGCGGTGCGCGCTTTGCGCTGCGCCGTCTTGAACGTGCCGAAGCCGATGAACGTGATCGGCTGATTCTTCTTCAGCGACTTGGTCACGCCTTCGATGAAGGAGTCGACGGCTGCCGCCGCGCTGGCTTTCGTGATGCCGGTGTCCTCGGCGATTTTCGAGATGAGTTCCTGCTTGTTCATGAACGCCTCCGAGAGGAAAGAGGTCGACGCGATGTCTCGCTACATCGCGTCGTGCAAAGGTGTGCAGCGGTTATACGCTTGCGCCTGCGGAGTGTCAATACCTACGCGGCGGCTTTGACCTTCAACCGCTCGACCGCGGCGTCGAGAATCGGATCTTTGTCGGGCGCGGGCGCGCCGAAGTCGACGTCCGGTTCTTCGACGTTGAGATCGGGCTCGAGCCCGCGGCCCTGAATCGCGTCGCCCTTCGGCGTGAGGTACCGCGCGTAGGTCAGCCAGAGACCGCGACCCTCGGGGAGCTTGACGAGCTTTTGAATGCCCGAGCGCCCGAGCGTCCGCTCGCCGACGAGATCCGCGCGACCGTTGCCATCGAGCGCCGCGGCGAAAACTTCCGCCGCGCCCGCGGTGCCCGTCGTCACGAGCAGCGTGACCGGAAGATCGGATGTCGTGTCGCCGGCACGCGCGGCGATGGGCTCGCGCGGGCCGCTCTTTTCGCGGCCCGCCTTGATGGTCAGCGTTCCGCTCTTCACGAAGACACGCGCGGCGGCGACGCCGTTCTCGAAGGGCCCCTCGGCCGTGCGCCGCACATCGACGACGAGCGCTTTCGCGCCGCTCTTTCCGAGCTCGGTCGCATGCTTCAGCAGTTCCGCCGCGACGCCGTCCCGGAATGCTGCGATGCGGATGTAGCCGGTCGTCGGATTGAGCATCTTGCTCGTCACCAGCGGTCCGGCCGTTTTCTCGCGGACCAGCACGACTTCGTGCGGATCGGCCGCGTTCCCGCGGATGATCGTCAGCGTGACCTTCGAGCCCACCTTGCCGCGCAGCAGCCGGTGGCCTTCGAACACCGACATGTCGCGCGTGGGCTTGCCGTCGATCGACCGAATCGTATCTGCGGTGCGGAGCCCGGCTTTCTGCGCTGGCGATCCATCCCGCGGTGCGATCACATACAGGTAGTAGCGGCGGGTGAGCTCGATCCCGACGTCACCGTCCGGCAGCGCCTCACCGGACTCGATGGACCTGACCTGGGTCGCATTGAGGTATGCGCTGTCCGGATCGAGCCCGTCGGCGAGCCCGCGCATGGCGCCGTCCATCACCTTGTCGATCTCGACGTCACCGACGTAGTTGCTCATCACGAGCCCGACGACGTCTTCGAAGACCCGCAGGTGCTGGAGCGTCTGTTCGCTGGAAGCCCGCTCCTTGCCCATGAGGCCGCCGACAAGGATGAACGCAAGAACGGGCGTGGAGACGAGCAGCACCGAAAGGCGGGTCCTGAAGCTCATTGATTCCCTTTCTGAATCCCTCTCTGTAGCCATTGTAAGGGATCGACCGGCTTGCGGTCGACGCGCAGCTCGAAATAAAGGGCAGGTGCCCCAGCAGGATTGCGTCCCGAGCGCCCGACGGTCGCCTGCGTGTCAACTCGGTCACCTGCCGCAACCTGCAGAACGCTGAGGTGGCCGTAGAGCGAGAACGCCCCGTCACCATGCTCGAGGATTACAAGTTTGCTGTAACCGGTGAACTCGCCGGCGAAGGCGACCGTCCCGTCGTGCACGGCCCTGACGATCTGCCCCTCCGCCACGCCGATCTCGACACCATTCTTCACGATGGCGGTCCCGAAGCGGCTGCTGGGCTGACGCCCGAAGGACATGATGATGGGCCCGGACGCGGGCCAGGGGAGCGCGCCTTGAAACGGCCGAAGCGGTAGCAGTGCTGCAGGGCCGCTGGCCTCGAACCGGCTGACGGACGTTTGAAGCCGCTGCTGCGCGGACTCGAGCTCACTCATCAGCTGCACGTTGAGGTCACGCCGCGCGTCGATCGACGCGACGAGCGCCGTGCGCGCGTTGACCGCCCGATCCAGCGCGACGCGAGCGCGAGTGGCCTGCTCCTGCAGCGCGGTCAGCCGCTTCGCGCGTGCCTGGAGCTCGGTCCGTTCCTTCGCCAGCTCGGCCAGCGTTCGCTGATGTGCCTGGATGCGCGAGCGATCGATCGCGGTCATCGCGGACGCCGTTCGGTACGCCCGGCCGATCGATCGGACGTCGTCGACGTCGAGCAGCATGCGCCAGTAGCCGGCGCGACCGAGCTTGTAGAGCTGCACGAGTCGCGACTCGATGTCGGGCCGATCCGAATCGGCCACGCGCCGCAGCTCCTCGGCCCGTGTCGTCGAGGCCGCGAGCAGCCGTTCGGTCTCCTTCTGCTGACGGTCGATCCCGGCAAGCTCGTCGACCTTCTGTTGCCGTTCGACCTCCAGCTTGCGCAACTCGTCGAGCAGCTTGCTCTCCTGGGTCGCCAGCGCCTCGGCCTCGCGCTGCAGCGCGCGGATCCGCTCGACGGCGCGCTGTGCCGGCGTCTGCGGCCGCGATGGTGTCTGCGACGCCAGCATGACTCCGAGCGTGACGAGGATGGCGCTGACGCTGTCTATCCGCATCATGTTTGCTAGAAGATCGATTTGCCGTCGATGTCGCCCGGCACCGGCACGCCGAAGAACTTGTACACGGTCGGTGCGATGTCGATAATAGACGACGACTCCGATGTGAGCGGACGGCTCGAGATCAACACGCCCGCCGTCGTCGCGAAATCGTAGCCGCCGTGATCGCCGCTCCACTTCTTCATGTTCGGATAGACGATTCCCGGCGGCGAGCCGCCCAGCGTTGTCTGCCACGAGACCCGGTAGCCATCTTCCATGCCGACCTGCAGCTCCGCGGCGTTCTGCAGGTACTCGCCGGCGTAGACGTCGTCCCGCTTGTACACGGATCGGACGATCCGGGTTCCATCGTCAGGGTCGGTCAACGTCAGGAGTTTGGCGGCGAGCTCGTCGGCCAGTTGTTTCGCTTCGGCGCCGGGACTGACGATGCCTTTGGCTTCGCGCCCGCTGAGATTGAAGTAGATCTGTCCGAGGCCCATCGCGTAGGCGCGCGTCCGCGACCAGTCCACGTTCTCCCAGAACTCACCGCCGCCAAAGAGATCGTCCAGCTTCTTTTCACCGGGCTGCTGCCCCTGGAGCACCATGTAGCCCTGCTCGACGAGCCAGGTGTTGAGATTCACCGCCTTGCGCCACGAGTGGAACCCGTGGTCCGACACGATGAGCACCGTCGTTTCAGGGCCGATGCGATCGAGGACTTCGCCCACGAACTGATCGGCCCGGCGGTAGACGCGCAGGATCGAGTCGCCGAATTTCGCGGCCAGCGCCTGGTCGTGCATCGGATGCTGCGGGTCGAAGAGACGCCACATCATGTGCTGGACCCGGTCGGTCGATTCGATCACGCCGACCAGCAGATCCCAGTTCCGCGCGTCGATCCGGCTGAGGATGACCTGCGCCCGATCGTCGAAGGCTTTGTACAGGTCCTCCATGAAAGTGGCCTCGTCCATCCGGCCCTCGTTGAGCGGCCACGTCGCTTCGGCCCAGCCGAGCGTCCGGTAGTGGCCGAGCCGGTGGAAGAGATCTCCCGAGAAGGAGGCGGGCGACGATATGGGGACGGGTGGCGCGTCCGGCTTCCAATTGACGGGCGATACGTAGAGCTGCAACTCGTTGCCGGCGTTCATCAACAGCAACTGCGCCATGCCGTGCAGGCGCACCAGGAAGTTCACGCGAAACTCGAGATCGACCCAGCGGCTCATCTTTCCGGGCTCGAGCAGGAAGGACTGTCCCTGGATTTCAACCGTCGCGGTTTTCGCGGTCCGGTGCCATCGGATGGTGAGCGGAAGCTTGATGTCCTCCTGCGCCTGCAATTCTGCCAGCGCCGCGCGGTCCCGATCGCTGAGCGTGGGCCCCTTCGATCGAATGGCCTGTATCTGCTGCCTGCTGATCGGATTCGGCGGACCGATCAGTTCGGTTCTGGCCACGTCCTGATTCATCACGAGCCGCTTCAGTACCCCGCCGAACTCGGTGTTGCCCTCCTCGTAGCGGCTCAGATCGGTGGCAAAGTAATAGAAGGTGCCCATCGTGCCGCGGATGTCCGGCAGGGGGAGCCCGGAGAGCAGCTCGCCGTTGGGGACGTCTTCGGGCGGGAACGTGACCGGGACCGTCAGAATGCTGGAGCGGATCCCCGCGCGCCCTGCCGTGACCCAGAAAGACGTGCCACCGCGGGTCGAAAAGAGCTTCGGCCTTGCGATCGGCACGTAGCCGAAGAGAAATCGGGGAGGCTCGCGCCGCACCATGCCCAGATCCGGCAGATACGTCCGGGTGTCGCGAACGAGGAAATCGTAGATGTTGTGTTTCCCGGGGTTCACCCCGGTCGCAAACGAGGCCCACGCGGTGGGAGACTCCGGCGAATGGGTCGTCGCCAGCGGACGAACGGCACCCGTCGACGCGAGTTTCGCGAGGTTGGGGAGCTGGCCCGCCTTGATCCAGCGGGTCACGAGCTCAGGATCCATTCCGTCGAAGCCGAGAATCAGAAGGCGGGGACGAGTGGAGTCGACGGGCGGCCGCGGATTGCATGCCGGCGCGAAAAGGCCCATCAGCAGCACCGCCAGGCCGCGCACGATACGTCGGTGCATGTGCGTGGATTATACCGTCGGGCGGCGGCCTTCGCGCGCGGTTCGTCACTGGTTCATGTACCCTGACGTCGTGCGATTCCTGGGGATCGACTACGGACGTCGACGCATCGGCCTGGCGCTGTCAGATGCGACCGGCCTCCTCGCGCGGCCGTGGAAGACGATCGCGGCCCAGGGCGGCCTGAAGCAGGTGGCCGCGACGATCGTGACCGAGATCGTCAACCTGCAGGGCGAAGAGGACGGGCTCGGCGGTGTCGTGCTCGGATTCCCGAGAAAACTCGGCGGCGATCCGACCGACCAGACTGCCGCGATCGAATCGCTCGCCGCGACGCTGCGCGAGCGCATCGAGGTGCCTCTGATCCTGCAGGACGAACGGCTGAGCAGCCGTGAGGCGGAGAGCCTGCTCGCACGCCGGATGAAGAACTGGCGCGATCGAAAACGAGTGCTCGATGCGGCGTCAGCGGCCGTCATCCTGCAGGATTACCTCGACGGTCGCAGCGGAGAACGGATCGCGGATGTGCCGCGAGGAGATGGGACGGAGGACGACCGCTCGTGAAACGACTCGTGCGCAGTGTGTTCGGCGTTCTCGCGCTTCTCGTCGTTGCCGCGTCGACGTGGCTCTACGTGTATGTCGTGCCGACCTACAAGGGTTATTCGGACGCCGAGGTGTTCGTGGAGATTCCGCCGGGAACGACGCCGACGCGAATGTCGCGATTGCTGGCCGACGCGGGGGTCGTTCCAAACGCGGAATCGTTCCGAGCGGCCGTCTGGCTTCGCGCGGCCGGCCGTCGTCTGCAGGCGGGCGAGTACCGTTTCGACAGTCCCATGAGTCCAGCTCAGGTCGTCGAGAAGATCGTTCGCGGCGACGTGTATCTGCAGCCCGTGACGTTCCGCGAAGGTCTGACGATCCGCGAGATGGCCGCCATCTTCGAGGAGCGCGGGTTCGGCCCGACGTCGGCCTTCGTCGCGGCCGGATCCAACGAGGCGCCCATCCGTGAGATCGATCCCCAGGCGTCCGACCTCGAGGGCTATCTGTTCCCGGACACCTACGCGCTGCCGCGCCGGACGACGGCGGAACAGCTGGCAGAGCGGATGGTCGCGCGATTCGAAAAAGCGCTGACACCGGAATTGCGGCAGCAGGCTGCGAGCCGCGGACTGAGCGTGCGTGAGCTCGTCGTCCTTGCGTCGCTCGTGGAGAAGGAAACCGCCAAGGCGGACGAACGGCCGCTCGTCGCAGCCGTCTACATGAACCGGCTGAAGATCGGCATGGGCCTCGCCTGCGATCCCACGGTGATCTACGCGCTCGAGCGCGCGGGACGCTACACGGGGAACCTGACCCGCGAAGACCTCAAGTTCGACTCGCCCTATAACACCTACCGCTACGCAGGGCTGCCGCCCGGCCCTATCGCGTCGCCGGGTCTGGCGTCCCTGGAAGGGGCGGCGAATCCAGCCGACGTGCCCTACCTCTATTTCGTGAGCCGCAACGACGGATCGCACGCATTCGCGACCACGTACGAGGAGCACAGCCGCAACGTGACCAAGTATCAGGTTCAGTATTTCAGAGATAGACGACAAGGCCGCTGACTGCGGCGCTCGTGGTCAGCCGGCCCGCATGAATCCGCGGTCGATTCGACGCGGTCGGGGTGGCCATAAGTTACTACGTCTGGTAGTAGTTGTATCTAATCGATAGATTCCCCCAAACAGTAGTTGCAGCTGCACTTGTCGGTGGCGAGCGCTGGGACGGCTGCAGGGAGAGGACTATGCGCACGGTCAGTGTGTGGACGTGTGTCTGGGCAGCGTGCCTGCTGACCGCGGCTATCGTGCATGCGGCGGTCAAGGTCACCGGCGTGGTGAAGGATCCCTCGGGCGCGCCCGTCTCAGGTGCGCGCGTTGTGCTGATGACCTCGGATCAGACCTCGATCGCGACAGGTGTAACGGACGCCCAGGGCAAGTTCAGCCTGGAGGTGTCGAGCTCCGGACGATATCTGCTGCTCGCCAGCGCGCCGCAGCTTGGCGAGGCCGAGGTGTCGGTGAGCGTCGGGACGACCGATCCGCCACCGATCGAGATCGTGCTCGAGCTCAGCCCCATTCGTGAAGAGGTGACCGTCACGGCGGCGCCAAACGTCGTCGAAGACGTGCGACGAGTTGGTCAGCCCGTCAACGTGATTGACGAGCAGGAGATCGGCACGCGGGTCACGACGGCCGTCGCGCAGGCGGTGGAGGGCGAAACGGGCGTCGCGCTGCAGCAGACCAGTCCGACGATGGCCGGCATCTTCGTGCGAGGCCTGACCGGCAACAAGGTAAACGTGTTCATCGACGGCGTCCGGTACTCGAACGGCGCGCAGCGGGGTGGCGTCAACACGTTCCTCGATCTGATCGAGCCGGGCGGCCTGGACCGCATTGAAATCGTCCGCGGGCCGTCCAGCGCGCAGTTCGGCAGCGATGCGCTGGGTGGCAGCGTGCAGTTCCTCACGCGGCCTCCCGATCTGGGTTTCTCGGCCGGATCGCGCTGGGGCGGATCCGCGGGAGCGAGCTTCGGGACCTCGCATCGATACGGGGGGGGACAGGCGTTCGCGTCTTACCAGGCGCCGAGTGTGGGCATCGTGGGCGCATTCTCCGGTCGCGGTGTCGGCCTGGTTCGGACGGGCGACGGCATCGATTCGCACGCGGCGGTCACGAGGTTCCTTGGCGTCTCATCAGACGTGCTGATGGACGATCGTTTGCCGGACACGTCGTTCCATCAATTCGGCGGATCGGTGCGGGCGCAGTGGGCGCCCACGACCAATGGCCGGATGATCTTCGGCTACATGAGGACGTATCAGGATGACGGCGACCGGTACGATCAGCTGCTGGGCGGCGACGGCAACCTGATTTCGGAATTGAACGGCATGACGCTCGACCTGTTCTCCGCGCGTTACGAGGCGCTGGGGCTCGGCGTCTTCGATCACGCCTCCTTCGGCTACTCCCTGAACAGCCAGCGCGAAGAGCGCGTGAATCAGGGCGGCAACGGAAACCCCAACGCGACGATCGGCCACGAACCGGAACGCACCACGGTCCACGGTCTGCAGGCGGTCCTGACGAAGCAGTTCTCGCCGCGTCATTCGTTTTCGTTCGGCGGCGACGTGTACTTCGAGCACCTGACGTCGGAGTCGTTCAACGTCAACCCGGTCACCGGTGCCGTGACGGCGCGGCGGCCGCGCGTGCCGGATGGCGCGACGTTCACGCAGGGCGGCGTGTTCGCGCAGTCGATCTACGACCTGCGCCCCGATCGCGTGAGGCTCGTGGGCGCGCTGCGATTCGGCGGCGCCAGTTACGAAGCGAAGGCCTCCGACAGTCCGGTCGTGAACGGTCAGCCGCTCTGGCCCGACGACTCGCTGTCGGTGGGGAACGTGACGTTCCGCGCCGCAGGCGTCTTCACCCCGGATGAAGCCTGGACGATTCTGCTGTCGCTCAGTCGCGGCTTCCGCGCGCCGCACATGACCGACCTGGGCACCCTCGGCCTGACCGGCTCGGGCTTCGAGGTCGCCGCGCCCGACATCGCGGGTCTTGGCGGGTTCGTGGGCACGACGGCGGATGCCACGGCGGTCTCGACCGGCGATCCGGTTGCGCAGCTCGAGCCGGAAACCAGCCTGCAGTGACGAAGCGTCCGTCGGCTACCGTCAGAGGAAATGGCGGACCGACTTCACGGTCTTCGTCAACCATGTCCACGCGAACATCCAGAAGCAGTCGCTCATCCTTCCGCCAGGCGCGGTCGGGACGACGCTCGGCGGCCAGACGATTACGTCGCAGAACGCCAACGGCGTCGTGTTCGTTCCGGTGTCGACGGTTCCGGTCCTGGTGCGCGCGAACTTCGACGAAGCCCGGATCTGGGGAATTGAGCATACTGCGAAGGCCTGGCTGCCGTGGAACCTGACGCTGAACACCTCGTTCACGTACCTCAACGCCAAGGACACGACGACCGAGCTGCCTCCCAACATCGAAGGTGGGACTCCGGCGCCGGATCTCTACATCACGGTTCGCTGGACCGCGACGAACGGCCGGTGGTGGGTCGAGCCCTACACGCACTTCGGGTGGGAGCAGACGCACCTCTCCACGCTCGATCTCGGCGATCGCCGGACGGGCGCGGGTCGCACGCGCAACAGCATCTCCGCGTTTTTCAACAACGGTGCGCGGGCTCGCGGCTGGATCGGACCCGGAGCTGACAACATCGCTGGAAATGCCGACGATGTGCTCATCGCAACCGGGGAGACGCTCGCGCAGGTCCAGAATCGCGTCCTGGGCGTCGGCGTGAACTCGTCGTCGCTCTTTACCTCCGTGCCCGGCTACGCGACCGTCGGCGTGCGCGCCGGGTTCCGCCGGCACCCGCACGAGGTGGTCGTCGACTTCGAGAACCTCAGCGACAAGAATTATCGCGGTATCAGCTGGGGCGTCGACGCCCCCGGCTTTGGGATGTCGCTCAAGTACATCGTTCGGTTCTAACGGTGCATTTCAACGTCCTGAATCGGAAGGTCCACTGCTGGAACGACGTCAATCGGCTGGACGTCCGGCCGAGCCGCGGCATGGTCAAAGTGTGGTTGATGAGCGGGCACGAAGTGCAGGTCGATCTCGGGACCGGCGCCGTGTTGCAGATCGCGTATCGCCGCTCCGATCTGATCGAGTCGATCCACGACGGCTCGTTTTTCGTCGGGGACTGGACCAAGCTGGGACTCTTCCTGCCCGCGGGGCTGACGCTGCTGCTGTTGTGGTGCAGCGGTCTGTGGATGTTCTGGGTGCCCTTCTCGGCGAAACGGCGGCGCGCCGCCGAAAAACGCAGCGCGACCGCACCTATCGCTCGGTCCACTTGAGCTTCTGGCGCAGCACGTCGAAGTAGCTGCGTCTTGCAGCCTTCACCAGCCTGAGCGGCCGGTCCGCGCGGCGGACGTCTACGACGTCTTCGGCCTGCAGCGGATGGCCGAACTGGCCGTCGAACGTCACGAACACCTCTTCATCCACGCCGTTCATCCTCGGTTCCACGCGAACTTCCGACGACCCCGGGATCGCCACGGGCCGGTTCGTCAGCATGTGCGGCGCGATCGGCGTCAGCAGCAGCGCGTCGACCGCTGGATGGACGATGGGTCCCCCCGCTGCGAGGTTGTACGCGGACGAGCCGGTCGGCGTTGCGACGATCAGGCCGTCGGCGCGAACCTGCATGACCGGCTGACGGTTGACCGACACCGCGAGATCGATGATCCGTGACAGCGCCGCCTTGGTGATGACGACGTCGTTCAGCACGAGGCGGTCCGCGAAGATCGCGCCCTTTCGCACCGTTCGCGCGCGGAGCATCATGCGGTCTTCGATCCGGGCGGTTCCGTCGAGCACCGACGCGAGCGATTCGTTCAGCTCGGGAAGCGTGATCTCCGTCAGGAAGCCGAGGCTGCCGAAATTGACGCCGAGGATCGGCACGTTCGCGCCAGCCTGCGCGATGCGCCCCGCCATCCCGATGAGTGTGCCATCGCCACCCAGGACGACGACCAGATCGCACGCGTTCGGCAGATCGTCGCGCGTGCTGGTGGGACGTCCCGGCGGCAACCCGACCAGCGCCGCGGTGTGCGTTTCGAACACCGGCTCCACGCCGCGCGCCTCGAGCCAGCCCGCCAATTCCGCGAGGACGCCGGCCGCGGCATCGAGATTGTGCTTGGCGACGAGCCCGACACGCGTGATGTTGTCCATTGTGGTGGAAAGGGTCACGCCCGGCGCAGGTGAAGGAGGTATTCCTGATTGCCCTCCATCCCGGTGATGGGTGACTCGATGACGCCGGCGCGCGTCAATCCTAACGCAAGTGCTGCCCGGACGACGTCCTCGACGACGCGCGCCCGAACGCCGGGATCGCGCACGACGCCGCCGTCGGGCACCTCGTGACGCCCGGCCTCGAACTGCGGCTTCACGAGCGCGACCACTTGACCGTCGGCCTCGAGCAGCGGCGGTACGACCGGCAGGATCAGGCGCAGGGAAATGAACGAGACGTCGATCGTGACGAGGTTGAATCGCCGCGTATCGTCCGGCAAATCACCCGGCGAGAGTGCCCGCGCATTGAAGCGCTCCATCACGACGACCCTCGGATCGTTGCGGAGCGTCCAGTCGAGCTGGCCGTGGCCGACGTCGAGCGCGACCACGCGTGCGGCGCCGCGTCGGAGGAGGACGTCGATGAACCCGCCGGTCGATGCGCCGATGTCGAGCGCGACCGCATCGGTCACGTCGATCTTGAACGTCTCGAGGGCGTGCGCCAGCTTGAGCCCGCCGCGGCTGACGTACGGATGATCGGGCTCGAGCAGCGCGAGCTCGGCCTCACGATTCACGGCGGTGCCCGCCTTGGTCACCGTCCGGCCGTTCACCGTGACGTGGCCGGCGAGGATCAGCGCCCGAGCCCGTTCGCGCGACCCGGCGAGGCCGCGTTCCACGAGCAGCGTGTCGAGCCGTATGGTTCGCGTCAATTCGTACGCGAGATCACCCATTGAACGATTCCCGGCAGCTGACCGCCCAGGCCGGCCTGCCGCAGGGCGGCGAGCGCGCGATTGCCGCAGTCGGCGGCCAGTCGGCGGGACTCGTCCAGCCCGAATCGGGCGGGATAGGTGGGCTTGCCCGCGGCCGCGTCTTTGCCGGCGGTCTTGCCGAGATCGGCGGACGCGCCCTCGACATCGAGGATGTCGTCGACAATCTGGAACGCGAGCCCGAGATCGCGAGCGTAGTCGTCGAGCGCCGCGAGGGCCGCGCGCGACGCCCCGGTCATCACCGCGCCGGCGGCGACCGAGCCCCGGATGAGCGCGCCCGTTTTCCTCGCGTGCATCTCGCGAAGACCTTCGGCGTCGAGCGGACTGGCGTCGGGTTCCACCGCTTTCAGATCCAGGGCCTGTCCGCCCACCATGCCCGCCGCGCCGGCGGCGTCAGCGAGCATCCGCACGGCGAGCAGCTTGCGCGCGGCCAGCTCTGTGGGGGCGACGAGGGGAAATTCAGCCGGTTCCCGCGCCAGCAGAGCAAAGGCCTCGGTCAGCAGACCGTCGCCCGCCAGGATGGCCATGCCCTCGCCAAACACGACGTGCGCCGTCGGACGTCCCCGACGGAGGGTGTCGTTGTCCATCGCCGGGAGATCGTCGTGCACGAGCGAGTACGTGTGGATGAACTCGACCGCGCACGCGGCCGGCAGCGCGAGCAACACCGCATCGTCTGCTCCGAGCCCCGTGTGCTCGGCGATGGCTTCGGCTGACGCAAGCACGAGCATCGGCCGCAGCCGCTTGCCACCGGCCATGACGCTGTACCGCATGGCGTCGCAGACGGGCCCGGGGGCAACAGTCGCTGAAGGGAGAAAGCGTTCGAGCGCCGCATCGATCGCGCGGCGCCGTACGTCGAGCCAGACCTGGAGATCTGATGCGGTGGTCGTCACTTCGTCCCGGCGGGGTCGTCGTCGAGGCCGAGCGCGGCGGGCGCCGGCTTCACCTCGCCCCGGTCGTTGAGAATCTCGATGCGCCGCTCTGCCGCCTCGAGCCGCGAATGACAGAAGCGCGAGAGCTGGACGCCGCGTTCGAAGAGCTGGAGCGACTTCTCGAGCGCGAGGTCTCCCTCCTCGAGCGACTTGACGATCGTCTCGAGCTCGGCCAGCGCGGATTCGAAATCTTTAATCGTGGGATCCATGGAAGTTCGGGACTGCAGTCAGCTTACCCGCGTTGCGGTCGATGAATCCACCCGATCGACCCGGCACTCGAGCTCGCCCTGGTGCAGGCTGACCCGTACGCGATCGCCCGGCTTCGTGCTCGCCGCCGTGCGGATGATGGCCGTCCGGTCCGCGTTCCAGCAGACCGCATATCCCCGCCCCAGTACGGCAAGCGGGCTGAGCGTCTCCAGCCGGCCGGCCAGGGAGCCGAGGCGTGCCTGCGCGCGATCGTGACCGCGCCGCGCGGCGGCGTGCAGGCGCCCGTCCGCGGCCTGAAGCCGTCCGCGAATGGCCGCAACCCTGCGCCGCACGTCGACCGCTGCGAGGCGGATGTCGAGGGTCCGGACCTCCCGCTCCCTGCGCGCGAGCCTGCCGCTCATCGCGCGGCGGAGCTCGTGCGTCAGTTCCGCGGCATGACGGCCCCGAAGCGCCAGCCGTGCGGGCCAGCCCGCGAGCCCGCGGCGGCTTGCGAGGACGTGGACGCGCGTGCGCCTCCGGTCGAGGCCCGCCACGACGATCGCGCGCAGCCGCCCGGTCAGACGATCGATGCGCGCGCGGAACTCTTCCTTGGCCGCGATGACCATCTCCGCGGCGGCCGATGGTGTCGGCGCGCGAACGTCGGCCACGAAGTCGGCAATCGTGAAATCCACCTCGTGACCCACTGCGGTCACGACCGGGACGGTGCAGTTCGCGATCGCGCGCGCCACCGGTTCCTCGTTGAAGGTCCAGAGGTCCTCGGCGGCGCCGCCACCCCGGCCGACGATGACGACGTCGACGCCGGGGACGCGGCAGATGGTTCGAATCGCATGCGCGACATCCGCCGCGGCGCCCTCGCCCTGGACGCGGGTCGGCGCGATCAGCAGTCGGACGTTGGGGTGGCGTCGCGTCAGGACCTTGATGATGTCCCGCAGCGCGGCGCCCTCACGCGACGTGACGATGCCGATCGTTCGCGGCAGCGCCGGGAGAGGACGTTTGCGTGCCTGGTCGAAGAGCCCCTCCGCCTGCAGTTTCTTCTTGAGCTGCTCGAACGCCAGCTGCAGCGCGCCGAGCCCGTGGGGCTGCAGGTGATCGCAGAGCAGCTGGTACTCACCTTTCGGTTCGTAGACAGCCAGGCGGCCGCGCGCGATGACGTGCTGCCCGTCTTCGGCCTTGAACTTCAGATACCGAACCGCCGAGCGGTACATCACGACCTTGATCTGCGCGGCGGAGTCTTTCAGCGTGAAATACAGATGGCCCGTGTTCCAGAGCCGGCAGTTCGAAATCTCGCCCTCGACCCAGACGTCGCCGAAGCCCGATTCCAGACGGCTTCGGATCGCGGTGGTCAGCTCGGAGACGGAGACAATGCGGCGTTCCGCTGCGGCCGGGGGTGGCCGGCGGTCGTCCTCAAACGGTTCGGAGAAGAGATCGGACATGGTGGCACCCGCAACGCCTGTCAGCGGGGAAGTGTCGCGCCGGTTCCGACTGCCATCGCTTCGACCTCTTCCGCCGAGAGGTTGAGACGCTCGATCGCGGTCGCTCGTCCGCTGGCCGGATCCGCGGTCACGATGACGGCATTGAGGCGGCCCGGGCCCGCGGCCGCGTCGAACTTGGCCGGAAGTCCGGTCAGGAATCGACTCAGCGCGGGCTCGACGGCGACACCGATGATGGAATCGTGGGGCCCCGTCATCCCGACGTCGGTGAGGCACGCCGTGCCTTTCGGCAGGATTCGCTCATCTGCCGTCTGCACGTGGGTGTGCGTGCCGACGACCGCCGTGACACGGCCATCCAGGTGGTAGCCGAGCGCGATCTTCTCCGAGGTGGCCTCGGCGTGAAAGTCCACGACGATGACCCGCGCCCGCGCGCGCAGGGCATCGACTTCGCGCAGCGCCACGGCAAACGGATCGTCGAGCGGCGCCATGAACACGCGTCCCATCAGGTTCAACACGCCGACGGGCTCGCCGGTCCGGGTGCGCGCGAGATGACTTCCGCGCCCGGGCGCGCCCGGTGGAAAGTTGGCGGGCCTGAGCAGCCGCGGTTCCCGCGGGATGTAGTCGAGGACCTCCTTCTTGTCCCAGACGTGATTGCCCGACGTCATCACGTCGACACCGTAACCGAGGATCGTCTCCGCGATGTCGCCGGTGACGCCGAACCCGGCCGCCGCGTTCTCCACGTTCGCGATCACGAGGTCGATCCCGCGCAGCTCGACGAGAGCGGGAATCGCGCGACGCGCGATCTCGCGCCCGGATTTGCCGAAGATATCGCCGACAACGAGAATCTGCATCTATTCGGTTTCGACTGTGATTCGAATCTCGCCGCCGCGGCGCTCCTCGATGCGCGGAAGCACCACGAGGAGTTCGCCCGCGCGCAGCGTCGCGCGCGCGCGGCCGACGTCGAGCGCGTCGCCCAGCCGGACGGCGCAGGCGAACCGGCCGAAGCTGCGCTCCGCGAGATGGAAGGCGGCGCCGTCGTGCTCGAAGGCGGGGGGCCGCTTGCGGCCGGCAAGGACGAGCAACCCGCCCGTGAAGATCACCCGGAGGGATTCCGCGGGGACGCCGGGGACGTCGGCCACGACCTGGACCGCCGTGGCGGTCTCGACGACATCGATCGGCGGCCAGTGCTCGGCCGTCGTGACGCCGGGCGTGTCGACTTCGTCCAGCCAGGCTGCGACGAGTCGGACGTCGGCGACGGCGCCTCGGTCGACGTAGAAGTCGTCCACTGCAGGCCCATTCTATCCCGGCGGGAGCTTCACCCGGTCCTCCGGCTGTCCCCGCCAGTTCCGTGTGGAAGTACACGCCTGATATCAGCTACTCTTTGGACAACATGCCGCAGAACGCAGACGACAAGGACGCGGGTGTCGTGGCCGACGCTGACGCCGCCCCCGCTCCGATCACCAGCCGGTTTCTTTTCGTGGACGTCGCCGCGCAGCGCGCGAAACAGCTGCGTCGCGGTGCGCTGCCGAGGCTCGACCGCCCGGTGCTCGGCGCGGGCCCGCACAAGCTCGAGCGGGTCGCCATGGAAGAAGTGCGGTCCGGATTGATTCAGTACTCGCTGCCGGCCTATTCAAGCGGGTGGGTCGCCGGAAAAGGACCCCGGGCCTAGTGGACCAGTGGGGCTGGTTGTGGCCCGCTCTCAGCACCCTGGCGGGACTGCTCGTCAGCACGGTCTTCCTCCTCGTGCTCTTCATCGGCTTCTGCATCCTCTTCAACTTCCCCAAGCTGCGCCCGAGCGGTCGTCACTCCCGGGTCGTCCGTAGCCTCGACGAGGCGATTGGCCGTCAGTCCCCCTATCTGCCGCCGGAGGAGCCGCGCGGCCCCGTCGACCAGTTGCGCACGCCGGAACTTCTCGAAGCGGAGGCGCGTAAGTCCCATTAGGCGCGCAACTTCCTGCGTGCCGGAGGTGTGGGATCGATGATGGTGGTGCTGGCCACGCTGGCGGCTCTGGGCATGACGCTCTTTGCCGTGTTCGTTGCGCTCGCGGCCGTGATGATCCTCGTCAAGGCCGTACTCTGGGTCGTCCTGCTGCCGTTCAGGATTCTGTTCGGCGTCCTGCTGTTCCCGCTCCTGCTGGTGAAGCTCGTCCTCGGCGCCGTGCTCCTCCTCATCGTCGGCCCGATCGTGCTGATAGCGATCATCGCGAGCGTGCTGGCGGCGGTTGCCGCGATCGCCATCCCGCTGCTGCCGCTCTTCCTGATCGCGTTCGTCATCTGGCTGATCGTGCGGCCCGCCCGCACGGTCGCCGCTTGAGAGTCCTTCACCCGTAGAGCCGGCCGGGCGCGCGGAGGATAGAATCCTCCGCATGCGTTACGCACCTGCAACCCTTCGTGCGCTCACCTTGCTGCTGGCCGGCTCCGCACTGGCCTGCGTACTTGCCGCACAGAACACGACGCCACAGACCTTTCGCATTCTCGTGACGAACGACGACGGCGTGAGAGCTCCCGGGATCCTGGCGGTTGCGCAGGCTCTGGGTTCGGTTGGCGAAGTCACGATTGTCGCGCCAGCCGAGAATCAGAGTGGCAAGGGCCACTCGATTACGACGAGCGATCCGATCTTCGTCGATCGGGTGACGCTCGCAGGCGGCTTGCCCGCCTTCGCGTTGACGACAACGCCCGCGAGCTGCGTCAAGGTTGCGCTCGGCGGGTTGATGCCCGCGAAGCCGGATCTCGTCGTGTCCGGTATCAATCGCGGCTACAACCTCGGCATGGTTACCTACGTCTCCGGGACGGTAGGCGCCGCACGGGAGGCCGCGCTCAACCGCATTCCGTCGATCGCGGCGTCTCTCGCCGTAGAGCAGACCGATTACGCCCCGGCCGCGGAGATGGTCCGCCAGGTCGTGGAGATGGTCCGGAAGAATCCGCTCGAGCCCGGGGTGTTCCTCAACGTCAACGTGCCACCTGGTACGGCGAACGCGTTGAAGGGAATCCAGGTGACGCGCCAGAGCCGGATGACCGGCACCGAACGGATGGAGCCGCAGAAATCACCGACCGGCCGCCAGTTCCTCTGGAACGTGTGGAGTGAGCCGACTGGCGATGCCGAGGGAACCGACGTGCATGCCGTCGAACACGGCTATGTTGCCGTGACGCCGCTGCGCGTCGGCGAATTCGATCCGACGACGTTCGAGGCGTGGCGGACGAAGTTCGCGTCGAAGTAGTGCGCGTTCGGGCTGGTGCGAATCGATCGGTCACGTTCCCGGACGCAGCTTCGCGAACTCCGTGGATCGCTCGAACGCATCCGCGGCGTTCAGCACCTTCGCATCGTCCAGCGTGCGACCCGTGAACTGGAGGCCGCAGGGGAGTCCGTCGGGCGTCAGGCCGCACGGGACTGAAATCGCCGGCAGCCCTGTCAGGTTGGCTCCGACAGTGAAGACGTCTGCCAGGTACATCTGAATCGGGTCGGCCGTGCGTTCGCCCAGCTTGAAGGCTGGCGTCGGGCTGGTCGGCATAGCCACGAGGTCCACGGCCGCCAGCGCGGTCTCGTAGTCACGCCGGATCAGCGTTCGGACCTGTTGCGCTTTGAGATAGTAGGCGTCGTAGTACCCCTCGCTCAGCACGTAAGTGCCCAGCAGGATCCTCCGCTTGACCTCTGCGCCGAATCCCTGGTCCCGCGTGCGGTCGTACATCTCGCCGAGGCTCGTGGCGCCTGGTGCACGAAGTCCGTATCGCACGCCGTCGTACCGTGCGAGGTTCGAGCTCGCTTCGGCATTGGCGATGAGGTAGTAGACGGGGATCGCGTACGGGCTGTGCGGGAGCGCCACGTCGGTCAGCTCGGCCCCGAGCTGCTTCAGCACTTCGAGGGCTTGGTCGAACGCCGCGAGGATACCGCCATCGACGCCGGCGTCCAGGAGCCGGCGCGGGACTCCGATCCGCAGGCCGCGGACGGTGCCCGTGAGAGCAGAAACGTAGTCCTCCGGCGCCGATGCGATTGACGTCGCATCGTGCGGATCGTGGCCGGCGATGATCTGCATGGCCAGCGCCGCATCTCCGACCGACGTCGTGAAAGGACCCACGTGGTCGAGCGAGGACGCCAGCGCGATCAAGCCGTAGCGCGACACACGCCCGTAGGTCGGCTTGAACCCGACAACGCCGCAGAGCGAGGCCGGCTGACGGATGGAGCCGCCGGTGTCGGAGCCGAGCGCCAGCGGGATCATGCGAGCCGCGACGGCGGCCGCCGAGCCGCCGCTCGATCCTCCCGGAGTTCGATCGAGCGCCCAGGGATTGCGCGTCGGGCCGAATGCCGAATTCTCGGTCGACGAGCCCATCGCGAACTCATCGCAGTTCGTCTTGCCGACGATCACGGCGCCGGCCGCGAGCAGTCGCGCGACGGCGGTCGCGTCGTAGGGCGGAACGTAGTGCTCGAGGATGCGGGACCCGGCGGTGGTCTTGGTTCCGCGCGCGCAGAAATTGTCTTTCAGCGCGACCGGCACTCCGAGCAGCGGGAGTCGAGGCCAGTCGCTGCGGCGGCCGTCCAGTTCGGCGGCGCGGTCGAGCGCGCGCTCGGCCACGATGGTGTGGAAGGCGAACAGGGTCTGGTTCCCCGCATCGATGCGATCGAGCGACGCGCGGCAGATCTCGGTCGCGGACACCCGGCCGGATCGAATCGCTTCCGGAATCTCACGAACGCTTTCGGGCAGCACGTCAGCCAAGTACTGCGTGGTACCTTGAAGAGACCGCGCCCGCGATCGGACTCGGGTGCCTGGGCTAGTAACTCATCGCGCGGCAGGGATGGCTCGGGGGTATCATCACGCCACGTGCCAGCAGTCTCTGCCGTGTGGGACGTCGGCGGTACGCCCGCCGTCGCGATCTGCTGGACCTGCTCGGCGTAGGCGAGGAAGTTCGAGAGCTGACTGGTGAGGAGCGTTTTTTCCTCTTCGGTCAGTTCGAGCCGCGCGAGGCGCGCGAGGCGCTCGACATCGTCTCGGGTAAAGGCGCCGGGCATCGCGGCATCGTAGCATGCGGGGCTGGGTGTTCTGTTCCGCGATTACGTCCAACGACCATGACCATCCGCCGCCCGGCCGTCGCGGGATCCTGGTATCCGGGCATCGCGGGCGCGCTCGCGCGTGAAGTGGACTCCTACGTCACTGCGGCGGCCGATGGGCCGTCAGGGCAGATCACGGCACTCATCGCGCCGCACGCAGGAATCATGTTCTCCGGTCCGGTCGGCGCTTACGCATACAAGGCCGCGGCCCGCGGTGACTATGACGTGGCCGTGCTCGTCGGCCCCTCTCACTACGTCGCCTTCGACGGCGTGGCGCTCTATCCGGACGGGGCGTTCGACTCCCCCCTCGGTCTGGCGCGGATCGACGTAAGAGCCGCAGAGGCGCTGGCGCAAGCCGACGTCGTCCGCGCGATGCCGTCGCCGCATGCGCGGGAGCACTCGCTGGAGATGCAGCTGCCGTTTCTGCGTCGCCTGCTGCCGGATGTGCCGATTGTTCCGTTGCTCATGGGCTATCAGCGGCGCGACACCATCGAGCGCCTGGCGGTGGCGCTCGCGGACGCCCTGTCGTCGCGGCGCGCGCTGCTCGTCGCGAGCTCTGATCTCTCGCACTATTTCGACGCCTCGACTGCCGCCAAGCTGGATGGCGAAGTGCAGGCGTGCGTGGCCGACTTTGCTCCGGAGCGCCTGCTCGATGTCTTCGAGCGATATCCCGAGCCGGAGCGCGGCCGATACGTCGCGTGCGGCGGCGGGCCGATCATCTCCGTGATGCTTGCCGCGCGGACGCTCGGCGCGCAGCACGCGCGCGTGCTGAAGTACGCGCACTCCGGCGAGGTGTCGGGCGATTACGAAGGCGTGGTCGGATACCTGGCTGCCGTGATGGGAAACTTCGGTGCTGACTGAAGCGCAGAGGCAGGCGCTGGTCGACCTCGCGCGCCGCTCCGTCGTCGCAAAAGTGACCGGGGGTGCGCCGGTGGCCTCCAGCTTCGAGGATCTGCCCGCCGCCGAGGGCGTGTTCGTCACGCTCAAACACCGCGGTCAACTGCGGGGGTGCCTGGGGACGCTCGACTGCCGTGGCGATCTGGAGAACGAGGTTGCGCGGTGCGCAGCCGATGCCGCGACCATCGATCCTCGATTCCCGGCGATCGCGGCTTCGGAGCTGCCCGATCTGTCGATCGAAGTCTCCGTGTTGGGACCGCTCGAGCGAATCAACCCGGCCGAGCCTGGTGCGGTGACGATCGGCCGTCACGGCCTCGTCGTCGAACAGGGCCGTCGCCGCGGCGTGCTGCTGCCCCAGGTCGCGAGCGAATGGCACTGGACGGTCGAGCAGTTCGTGCGGCAGACCTGCCGCAAGGCCGATCTCGCCGAAGACGCGTGGCAGCGCGGCGCCGTCGTCTATCGCTTCGACGCCGAGGTGTTCGGCGAAATCTGACGGCATGCCTCGTCTGGGCGCACATCTCTCCATGGCGGGCGGCCTGCCTCGTGCCGTCGATCGGGCCGTGGCGTCCCGCTGCGAAACGCTGCAGATCTTCACGAAGTCGGTCGGTCAGTGGCGCGCGCGGGCGTTGCCCGACGATGAGATCGCGCGTTTCCGGCAGCAGGTCGAGGCATCGGACATCCGGCCGGTGTTTGCGCACAACAGCTATCTCATCAACGTCGCCGCGGCCGGTGCAGCGCTGCGCACGCAGTCAATCGACGCCCTCGCCGACGAGATCGATCGCGCCGAGCGACTGGGGCTGGATGGCCTCGTCATGCACCCCGGGTCGTATACGAGCGGGACCGAAACTGAAGGACTTCGTCTGATCGCCGATGCACTCCGATCGCTGCTCCGCGCTCGTCCAAATGGTCGTACACAGGTGATCCTCGAACACACAGCAGGGCAGGGCACCAATCTCGGTCACCGGTTCGAGCAGCTCGCGTCGATCATCGATCAACTCGACGGGACGCCGCGGGTCGGCGTCTGCCTCGATACGTGTCATCTGCTGGCGGCCGGCTACGACATCTGCTCGCCGTCCGGCTACCGGCACACGTTCGAAGGATTCGATCGGCTCATCGGCCTCGATCGCCTCGCCCTGTTCCATCTGAACGATTCCAAGAAGCCGTGCGGCAGCCGCGTCGATCGTCACGAGCACATCGGCAAGGGCTGCCTCGGGCTGGAGCCGTTCCGGCGGATTCTTAACGACCGTCGCTTTGCATCGCTGCCGATGCTGCTCGAGACGCCCAAGCGGGAATCGTCCCCGCGGCGCGACGTCGATCCGTGGGACGCCCGCAACCTGCGGACGTTGAGGGGATTACTCAAGAAGGCCGGGATGTTGAGCCCCTGAAACAATCGCGCGATATATTAGTCGGCATGCGCAGGCATGCTGTCGCCGGTCTGGTCCTCCTCTTCGTCATCAGCGCGCCGCAACCCGCGGCCGCGTGGGGGTTCGACGCCCACCGCTACATCCTGTCGCGCGCGATCGAGCTCCTGCCGCCGGAAATCCGGCCCTTCTTCGAGAAATACCGCGACGTCATCGTCGAGCACGCGATCGATCCGGACCTCTGGCGCACGGCTGGCTGGGAAGTCGAGGAGTCGCGCCACTACGTGGACATGGACGCGTACGGGCCGTATCCGTTTTCCGCGCTGCCCCGGGATTACAACGAAGCGGTGACGCGGCGCGGTCAGGAGTTCGTGACGAAGAACGGCGTGCTCCCGTGGCGCCTCGAGGAGATGTACGGAAAGCTGGTGGAAGCGTTCACTCAGAAGGCCGGGTACTCGCGCGAGAACATCAAGTTCTTTTCATCGGTCGTTGGCCACTATGCCGGTGACGCGTGCGTCCCGTTCCACGCCGTGCTGAACCACGACGGCCAGCTCACCGGCCAGTATGGCATCCACGCGCGTTTCGAGAGCGAGCTGTTCGACCGGTATCGAAGCCAGCTGAAGGTCACGCCGGGGCGGCTCCTGCCGGTCTCCAGCGCCCGCGACCTCGCGTTCGACTCGCTGACCGTCAGCTCCCAGCTCGTTCAGCAGATTCTCGACGCGGACCGAGCGGCGGTCGCCGGACGAGAGATCTACGACGACGAGTACTTCAAGCTGCTGTTCGCGAAGGTCAGGCCCATCCTCGAGAAACGGCTGGCGGATTCCATTACCTCCGTCGCGTCGCTGATCACGAGCGCGTGGGAGAAAGCCGGCAGGCCCGCGGTGCCGCTCGAGGCGCCGCGAACCCCGCGCAAGGTACGGCGTCAGTAGCCGGCCTCAGCGGTCACTTATGGTCGGCCGCGCCCCAGCGCCGATCGATCCACTGCTCGATCGGGGGCAGGACCAGCAGGACTGCGAGCGTGACACCCGTCGCAATACCCGCCAGGTGATAGCTCTCGCCGCCGACGGCGACACCGATCGCTGCATTGACCCAGATGGTGGCGGCGGTCGTCAGTCCCTGCACACCGGCGTCGGTTCGCATGATCGCGCCCGCGCCGAGGAACCCGATCCCCGTGACGATCTGCGCCGCAATCCGGCCCGGGTCGGCCGACGCCATCCGCGCGAGATCGATCGACATCAGCGTGAAGAGGGCAGATCCGATCGAGATCAGGATGTTGGTGCGGAGTCCGGCGGACTTGTGCCGCAGTTCGCGCTCGAGCCCGATCAGGCCCCCCAGCACGGCGGCCAGCAGCAGACGCTGAAGGAGCTCGAGGTCTGTGACAGGTGCGGTCATCATTGAATGATCATCACTGGATCACCCACAGCCGCGTGCGATCGAGCGGAACCTCGATGCCGGAATGCCAGACCGGCTTCGGGCCCGCGCGCACCTGCAGATCGTACACGCCGGCGGGGACGACGAAGAGTACGTAGGTCAGCCCGATGACCGGCATGGCCGCGGTCTTGTTGTGGTTGCCGGCCTCGTGCAGCGCGACGTCAGGCCGGGGCGCGTCGCCGCCACGGACCTGGAGAGCGCCGAATCCGTTCTTGAAGTTGACGACTTCGAGATGGTGGCCGTGCTCGTCCGGGTAGGCCATCACGACCAGCCGTTGCGCCCACCGGATATTGAGCACGCGTCCCTCGCGCTCGTGGATCGCCTGCACATCATAGATGCCGGGCGGGACCTGTACCTGGACGCGGCCGCCCTCGGCACTCGACTGCGCCAGCGGGTCCGACCGTTCGCCCGCACGGTGCACGGTGACGCGCGTCTGCGACGTCACCTCCTCCGATCCGTTGAACACGCGGAGCTCCAGAGTCACGGGCGCCGCAGGCGGACCCTGGGCCAGCCATGTCAGCGCGAGGAGGAGGCCGCGCCACATGCGGGGCATCTTAGCCCAACCGAGGGACGCGGGATCCGGGAACGGCGTGCCGGATGCTATCGTAGACCGTCAGTAATGGACGTGTATCTTGTTCCCGTCGGCGCGGATCGGTACGAGTTGTACTGCGAGGTGGCCGACGAGCCGGAAGTCGTCGAGCAGACCGCCCGGCGCGGGTTTTTCCGCCGACTGGGCGACCGCTTTCGAGAGATGCTGGCCGAAGCCGAGCGCGATCGCCGTGAGCCGCATCGCGACACGCCGCACAAAGGCTGGATCGCGCGCGGCAAGGCACGTCTCATGCGCTGGGTAGCCGAGAGCATCGCCGAGCAGCGGCTCCTCTGGCACCTGCGCGGGCAGACCGACGCTCGCCTTTTCTATCCCGACGATCTGGACGATGCGAAGGCCAACGCGATTCTGCGGGCGCAGCTCGGACGCGATTACGACAAGCACCGATTCTGGCTCACGCTCGACGCGCTGGGCCTGATCGCGTCGGGCCTGCTGATGCTCGTGCCCGGCCCCAACGTGCTCGCCTACTACTTTGCGTTCCGTGTCGTCGGGCACTATTTCTCGCTCCGCGGCGCCCGCCAGGGGCTGATGAACGTCCGGTGGGTGGCCGAGAAGAGCGGGCCGCTCTCGGAATTGCGCACCGCGATCGGCCTCGCGCCCGATATGCGAACCCGTCACGTCCACGACGTCGCGGCGCGGCTGCGGCTCGAACATCTGGCCAGCTTTTTCGAACGCACCGCGATTCAAGCGTCCTGAGTCCGGCCGCGTCGAGTCGGTGAGGCCGAGTCCTGAGCCAGCTCTTTGTGCGATACTTCGAACACACGTTGAAACTTCAGGACATCGCCACGCGTTTGGGATGCCGTCTCGAAGGAGACGGCGCGACCGAGATTCATGGCGTCGCGGGCATCGAGCATGCCAGGCCGGGCGACCTCACGTTCTTCAACAACTCCAAGTACGTCGGTGCACTGCGCACGACACGCGCGTCGGCGGTCATCCTCGGTGACCAGTCCGAGCCCGCGCCGTGCGCCATGCTGCGCGTGTCGCATCCGTATCTCGCGTTCGCGCAGGCCGTCGAACTGTTTGCCGATCCCTGGCGTCCTCCCGCGGGCGTTCACCCGCTCGCGTGGCTCGGCAACGACGTGGTCCTCGGGCCGGACGTTTCCATCGGTCCGTTCGCGGCGATCGGTGACGGCGTTCGTATCGGCGCGCGGACGATTGTTCACCCGCATGCGATCATCAGCCGCCACGCAGAGCTGGGTGACGACTGCGTGCTGCACTCGCGGGTGTCGATCCGCGAGCGCGTTCGCATCGGCCATCGCGTGATCGTTCAGGACGGCGCGGTCGTCGGCAGCGACGGCTTCGGCTTCGCGCGGCGACCCGACGGCTCACACCACAAGATTCCCCAGATCGGCGGCGTGGTCATCGAAGACGACGTCGAGATCGGCGCCAACAGTACGATCGATCGTCCGGCCGTCGGTGAGACGCGCATCGGCGCCGGCACGAAGATCGACAACCTCGTGCAGATCGCGCACGGGGTGACGGTCGGCCGCAACGTTCTGCTGGCGTCACAGGTCGGTGTCGCCGGCAGCGTCACCATCGAAGACAACGTGATGCTCGCCGGCCAGGTCGGCGTGGCCGGTCACATCACGCTCGGCAAGGGCGTCGTCGCGACCGCGCAGACCGGCATTCCGAACTCGGTCGAAGCCGGCGCGTTGATCTCGGGGTACCCGGCGATTCCCAATCGCGAATGGCTGAAGTCGTCCGCGGTCTTTCGAAAACTTCCGGAGCTGAAGAAGCTCGTGGCGGACCTCGAGCGGCGAATAGAGGAGCTGGAGAATATGCCATAATCGACCATCCCATGCCTGCCAGTCTTCGTCGCGTCAACCTCCACTCCAGACGAGGGATCGCGGCGCTGCTCGCGATTGCCGGGCTGCTCCTGATCGAACCGGTGCCAGGCGCGTCCGTCCGGCCGCCGAAACTGGACTACAGCATGACGACCCTCGCGAACGGCCTCAAGGTCGTGCTGCTCGAGGATCACTCCACGCCGATCGTGCACACCGAGATCTGGTACCACGTCGGCTCGAAGAACGAGAAGAAGGGCAAGACCGGGTTCGCGCATCTCTTCGAGCACATGATGTTCAAGGGATCGAAGAACGTCGAGCCCGAGGGACATCCATCCTGGATCTCGAGCGTGGGCGGCCAGAGCAATGCCTACACGGACGAGGACTCGACGGTGTTCTGGCAGACGACGCCCGCGCAGTACCTCCCGCTGGTGCTCTGGCTCGAGGCCGATCGCATGGCCACGCTCCGCATCGACGAGCGCGTGTTCAAGACCGAGCGCGAGGTCGTGAAGGAAGAACGGCGGATGCGGGTGGAGAATCAGCCGTACGGCCGCCTGAACGAAATCATCTACGACCAGGCGTTCACCGTGCACCCGTACAAGTACCCGACCATCGGGAGCATGGCGGACCTCGAGGCCGCCTCGATCGACGACGTCCGTGATTTCTTCAGGACGTACTACGTGCCCGAGAACGCGACGCTGGTCATCGTCGGCGACTTCGACTCGAAGGACGCGCTGAAACTGGTGAATCAATATCTCGGCCGCGTGCCGAAGTCCGATCACCGCGTACCGCGCGACATTCAAATGGAACCGCCGCAGGTGAAGGAACGGCGCGTCCGTGTGGAGGACGCCGTTCCGCTCCCGGCCGTCGTGGTGGCGCACCACATCACCTTCGATGGCCACCCCGACGCGTATCCGCTCCACGTGGCCGCGAAAGTCCTCTCGGACGGGCAGAGCTCGCGGATCTATCGCCGGATCGTCTACGAGAAGCAGATTGCGCTGACGGCGTTCGGCCAGGGCAACCTCATCGAGCATCCGAACCTGTTCTACGCGGTGGCCATCGTGCAGCGCGGTCGCACGCCGGAGGAAGTCGTCGACGCGTTGATTGCGGAGCTGGACCGCCTGAAGGCCGAGCCGATCACGCCCGCCGAGCTTCAGCAGGCCAAGAACCAGTGGGCGCGCGACTACGTGCTCACCCGGGAATCGGACCGGGACAAGGCCCGTCACCTGGGCCACGCCGCGGTGATCCACAACGACATCACGACGGCTGACGGCGAGTTCGACCTGTTCATGAACGTGACCGCGGCCGACATCCAGCGCGTCGCGAAGACCTACTTCACCTCGGAAAACCGCCTGGTGGTGACCATCATGCCGAAGGGGTCGGGAAGCGGGGGCGCGCGATGACGCGCCGAATCCGATCCGCCGCGCCGATCGCGGTCCTGATGCTCGTGCTTGCGTCACGAGTCCTCGCGCAGGTCCCCGACTGGCCCACCGAGCGTCCCCCGGGGCCGCTGGCCGCGCGCGAGGTCAAGTTTCCGCCGTATCAGTTCCGCACGTTGTCCAACGGCCTGCAGGTGATTGCGGTCTCGCATCACGAGCAGCCCGCCGTCAGCCTGCGGCTCATCATCCGGTCCGGCGCGGCGCAGGATCCGGCGAAGAAGCCCGGCGTGGCGACGCTCACCGCGGCGCTCCTGGATCAGGGCACGACGACCAAGAACGCCGAACAGATTGCGCAGGCGATCGATTCGATCGGCGGCTTGATGGGCACGGGCGCGAGCAGCGACCTGACGTCCATTCAGGCCAGCGTGATGAAGGACAGCCTGGCGCTCGGCCTCGATCTCGTGGCCGACCTGGCCAGGAACCCGAAGTTCGCGCCCGAGGAAATCGAACGTCAGCGTCAGCAGGTTCTGTCCGGGTTGAAGGTCGGTTACGAGGATCCGGACTACATCGCCGGCATGGTCTTCGATCGTCTCGTGTACGGATTCCATCCGTACGGCCGGCCGGACGCGGGCACGCCCGAGTCGATCGCGAGCATCACGCGCGACGATCTCGTCGCGTTCCACAAGGCGTGGTTCGGCGCGAACAACGCGATTCTCGCCATCGTCGGCGACGTCACCCATGAGGAGGCGTTCGCCGGCGCCGAACGCGCGTTCGGCAAATGGGGCCGCTCGCAGACCACCGCGCAGAAACCCGTCGACCCGCCGGCGCCAACGCGCCGGCTGGTCGTGATCGATCGTCCGGGCGCGGTGCAGACCGAGATCCGCGTCGGCAACATCGCGCTTCCGCGGAAGCACAAGGATTTTCTGGCGCTCGATCTCGCCGTCAACATTCTCGGCGGCGAAGGCGGCAACCGGCTTCACCGCGTCCTCCGTTCCGAGCGGGGCCTGACCTACGGCGCGTCGGCCGACATCAACGCGCTCAACGACACCGGCAACATCGTGGCGGATACCGACACGCGGTCCGAGACGACGGGCGAAGCGCTTCGCCTGATCGTGGACGAGTTCTGGCGTCTCCAGCGGCAGCGCGTGCAGGAGCGGGAGCTCGCCGACGCCCAGGCGTATCTCACCGGCAGCTTTCCGCTGACCATCGAGACGCCTGGCGCGATCGCGCTCCAGGTGCTCCACGCCGTGTTCTATGGCCTCGACCTCAACGAGCTGCAGAACTATCGCGAGCGCGTCAACGCCATCACGCCGGACGACATCCAGCGGATCGCGCGCGAGTACTTCAAGCCCGATCGCCTCGCGATCGTGCTCGTCGGTGATGCCTCGGTGTTCGCGAAACAGCTGCCGGGCGCCGGCTTCGAACAGTTCGATCGCATTCCGCTCGCCGAACTGGACCTCGGATCGGCCGATCTCCGGAGGCACGCGCCGGGAGGTGGCCGGATGCTTCCGGCGTCATACCCGCTGCCCGCCGCCCGGCAGGCCGCGCCTGTGGCGCCATCCAACGCCTCCGTTCGCGACCTGGTCCTGCGGGCCGTCCAGGCAAAGGGTGGACTGGAGAAGCTGCGATCGATTCGCACTGTGAAAGCGTCGTCGACGATGACGGTGATCAAGGGATCTGAGGGCTCGATCGATCTGCCGACGACGACCTACGTCCAGTATCCCGGCTCGTTTCGCCTGGATGTCGAGATGCCGTCCGGCCCGCTCGTCGAGGTGTTTCACCACGGCGAGTACTGGCTTCGCGAGTCCGGCACCGTGCGCAGCGCCCCCGCCAAGTTCGTCGAGGAGATACGTGCGCGCGTGCAGCGCGACTCTATCGGCCTCTTGCTGGCGCTCGTCGACGGGAAAGTGTCGGCGGCGCGGGGCCCGGACCTGACGAGGGGAGGGCGGAGCCTCGCGGCGCTGGTCGTCAGCGGCGTGCGGCCCGTCACGGTTCTGATCGATCCGGTCTCGGGGGTCATCCATGGCCAGCAGGTACGAGCTGTACGGCAATCTGCTGCCGAAGGCGGCCGATGGCGGCATGATCGCGGAAGAGCAGTTCTCGGACTACCGTGATGTGAATGGTCTCCAGGTCGCCTTTACCGCCGTCGTCACACAGTCCGGCCAGCCGTTCATCCGGCGTCACGTGCGCACGTTCGAATACAACGTTCCCCTCGATCCCGCACTGTTCGTCCGCCCGAGCTGATCGGAAGGCGTCGGCCGAGAGCGAGGCGGCAGCGTGAGCAGAAACCTGCGCGTGATGGTCTCCTGCGGCGAACCGTCGGGCGACCTGTACGCCGCCGCGCTCGCGCGGGAAATCCTCGCCATCGACCCATCGGCGGAAATCCGGGGATTCGGCAGCGCGCGGCTGCGCGAGGCCGGCGCCACCCTGGTCGGTGATTTCAAGGGTCTCTCCGTCACGGGCCTCGTCGAGGTCGCGCGCGTCCTGCCACGCACCTACGCCATGTACCGGCGACTGCTCGCCGACGCAGCGGCCACGCGGCCCGACGTTTTCGTACCGATCGATTTCCCTGACTTCAACTTCCGTCTCGCGCGGGCCATTCGGGGACTGGGGATTCCGGTGGCCTACTACATCAGCCCTCAGCTCTGGGCGTGGCGGCCCGGACGGATCGCCACGATGAAGCGCATCGCGGATCGTGTGCTCGTGATTTTTCCTTTCGAGGAAGACATTTACCGGCGCGCCGCGGTGCCCGTCGAGTGGGTCGGCCATCCGCTGCTCGACGTGACGCGCGTCACGGAGCCGCGGGACGCGTTTCTCCGTCGCGTGGGGCTCGATCCCGCCCGGCCTGTGGTCGCTCTCCTGCCAGGCAGCCGTCCGAACGAGCTCCGCGCGATCCTGCCAGGATTGATCGCGTCCGCTCGACTGATCCGGGCGGCGCTGCCAGGCACGCAGTTCCTGCTGGCCCGCGCGCCGTATCTGTCGGACGCGCTGTTTGCCGGCCTCTCGGTCGCCGGCGATCCTCCCGCCGCGATCGTCGAGGGCGCATCCGACGAGGTGCTGGCCTCTGCGAATCTCGCGCTGCTGGCGTCCGGAACGGCCACGGTGCAGGCGGCGCTGCACGAGTGTCCGATGGTCGTCGTCTATCGAGTGTCGCCGGTGACGTACAAGCTTGGACGCCCCTTCCTGCAGGTCGACACGTTCGCGATGGTGAATCTCGTCGCCGGCCGGCGGATCGTGCCCGAGTTGATGCAGGACGATTTCACGCCGCAGGCCGTCGCAGAGCGGGCGCTGGACCTCCTGCGCAATCCGTCGGCCGCGGACGCGATGCGCCGCGACCTGCGCGATGTGATAGCGAAGCTCGGTGAACCCGGCGCCAGCCGGCGCGCGGCGGAAGCCGTCGTTGCGACGGCGACTTCGCGCCGTGTTTAGAAGCTTCTCACGAACCTGACACTCGATCCCAAGGTGCGAGCGAGCATAGCGAGCGAGCCACGCGATCGGCCCGCCCTCGCGCCGTAGGCGCTTCGGCGGGTCCACCGTAGCTTCAGCGTAGGCGGAAGCGCGCCGGCGTAGCGGCGCGCGAGAGCGCGTGTAGGGGAGTCCGAGGGGCGAAACCCCTCGGATAGAACTAGAGTAGACTGCTCGCATGCGTCGCGCAGGTGTATTGATTGCCACTCTTCTCTTCGCGTCCACGCTCAGCGCCACCGTTCTCCTCCCCGCCGAGTTCCGGGAAATCGTCGCCGGGTCGGAGATCATCGCGCACGTGCGGGTCGTGGACGTCAGACCCGAATGGGCAGACGGACGGCGCCGCGTCGACAGCGTCGTGAGCGCCGAGGTCATCACCTACCTGAAGGGCGGATCCGAGCAAACGCTGGAGTTCAAGGTACCCGGCGGCCAGCTTGGACGCTATCAGACCGTGATGATCGGCGCCCCGGTGTTCAAGCGCGGTGACGAAGCCGTCCTGTTTCTGCGTTCGGGCGACAGCGGCCAGCTTCCCACCGTGTTCGGGTTGAACCAGGGCGTGTTTCGCGTCCGCGTGGATTCGCGGACCGGGCAAAGCCTGGTGGTTCCGCCGCCCCTGATGTCGACGTCGCCGTCGTCGACGTCGTCGACGGCGCAGCTCGTGCGCCGCGGATCGCTCGATCGCCGCCCGCTGCCGGTGAACGCGTTCGGCGCGCGCGTGCGTGAGGTGATGGCGTCGCAGCCAGGGAGGGCGCGATGAGCGCACGCGTCCGCCTCCTGCTGTCGATCCTCGTCGCGCTGCTGGCGGTGGTTCCGGTCGGCGCGTATCTCAAGCTCGGCGTTCGAGTCAATGGCCGGCTCGACGACCTGCGCTGGCGCCAGTTCCCGGTCCGCTACTTCGTGACGGCTGCCAGCGTGGACGCCGTCAATGCGAACCAGCTCGAGGCCGCCGTGACGCGCGCCTTCAGGACGTGGCACGCCGTCGACAGCGCGCAGACGTCCTCTCAGTTCGTCGGCATCACCCAATCGAACCCGGTTCGTGGCGATGGATCGACCGTGCTGGGTTTCGTGAGTCAGCCGGCGCAGGACCGGACGCTTGCGGCGACGTCATTCACGCTCGACCCGGTCGACGGCCGCATTCTCGAGTCGGACATCTTCTTCAACTCGATCTTTCTCTGGTCGGTATCTGAAGGCGGCACGGCGAACCGGTTCGATGTCGAATCGATTGCCGTGCACGAGATCGGCCATCTCCTCGGCCTGTCGCATTCGGCGCTCGGCGAAACGGAGCTCATCGGCGGCGGGCGCCGCGTCATCGCCGCCCAGTCCGTCATGTTTCCGATCGCATTCACCCGCGGCAACATCGACGATCGGACGCTCAAGGCGGACGACATCGCGGGCATCTCCGATATTTACGGCACGACCGAGTTCGACAGCCGCTCCGGCAGCGTCAGCGGCCGCGTCACGAAGAACGGGGCGGGCGTGCTCGGCGCGCACGTCGTGGCCTTCAACCCTCGGACCGGCAAGCTGGTTGGCGGATTCAGCCTGAACGAGGACGGCGACTTCGTGATCGCAGGCCTCGACCCGGGACCGTACATCCTCCGCGCTGAGCCGCTCGACGATGGGGACATCAACAGCTTCTTCGACTCGGATACGGACGTCGACGTCAACTTTCAGGTGAAGATCCACGACCGCGTCGTGGCCGTGCCCCGCGGCGGTGGTGCGAACAACGTCGAAATCAGGGTGAACCCGAAGTGAGCGCGCGGCACGGACGTCCCGCGTCACGCGCGTGCGCAGCCATGGCTGCGTTCCTTCTCTGTGCCGGCATGGCGACGTCGGCGTCGGCGCAGGCCCCGGCTGGCGCCGCTCAGCGCGGCGGCAACTGGGAGATCGGCGGGGGCATCGTCTTCGTGGGCGGCCTGGATCTGGGCAACGCCACGGCGGAGCTGACGCCGAACACGGGCACGCCGCCCAGCGAGGCGCAGCTGTTTCAGACAGAAAGCCGGCTCGGATCGGGGTTCGGCCTGCAGGGGCGGATCGGTTTTTTCCTCACACGCTCGCTGTCGGTCGAGGGCGGTGTCCGCTGGACGCGTCCCAAGCTCGAGATCAGCGTCACCGACGATCTCGAGGACGCACCCGATACGACCGCCGAGGAAACCATCGACGAGTACGTGTTCGATGGCTCGGCCGTGTACCACTTCAGTAATGCCGCCTTCTCGAACGGCCGCGGTGTTCCGTTCGTGACCGGAGGCGCGGGCTACCTGCGCGAGCTGCACGAGGAGCGTTCGCTCATCGAGGACGGGTGGGAGTTCCACGCGGGCGGCGGCATCAAGTGGGGGTTCGGCGCGCGCGGCCGGCTCGGCCTTCGCGCAGAAGGCGGGCTGTCCATCCGGAACGGCGGCGTCGACCCCGATGGGGGCTCGAGCGCCGTGCCGTACGCGGGCGCGTCTGTCTTCTGGGTGTTCTAAGCCACGGACTCACGACCACATGTGATCGAAATCGCTTTTCGCGACGTCGCCATCAGCCGCGGAGGTGTTCCTGTCCTCCGCGATCTGAACCTCGACGTCGTCCAGGGCGAGACCCTCGCGCTCGTCGGCCGCAGCGGCGCGGGCAAGAGCACCATTCTCAAACTGATCAACCGGCTGCTGCCGCCGGACTCCGGCACGCTCGTGGTCCGTGGACGCGCCACGCTCGACTGGGATCCCTTCGAGCTTCGCCGGCAGATCGGCTACGTCCTGCAGGACGTCGGGCTGTTTCCGCATCTGACCGTGCGTGACAACGTCGCCGTGGTTCCGCGTCTGCTGGCCTGGGACGACGCGCGCGTGCTCGCGCGGGTGGATGAGCTGCTCGCGCTCGTCGGACTCCCCGGCGCCGACTACGCGCTGCGACGTCCGCACGAGCTGTCCGGCGGGCAGCGTCAGCGCGTGGGCGTCGCCCGCGCGCTCGCGGCCGATCCCTCGATCCTCCTCATGGACGAGCCGTTCGGCGCGCTCGACCCGGTGACGCGCAGCGAACTGCACCGCGAGTTCCGCCGAATCCAGGCCGAGGTCCGGAAGACGATCGTCATCGTCACCCACGACATGGCTGAAGCGCTGGCGCTGGCGTCGCGAATCGGCGTGCTCGCGGACGGCCGGCTGATTGTGCTGGACACGCCCGCGGCCGTCGCGCAATCGGACGACGAGCGCGTGCGCGCCATGCTGGAGCCGCTCATCGAGGCCACGTCCGCGCTGGGGGGCAGCCGGTGAGGTTGCTCAGGTTCTGGTCGGAGCACGGCTCGGAATTCGGCGCGCTCCTCGCCCAGCACCTCTTCCTCGTTCTCCTGTCTACCGTGGCCGCGATCGTCGCGGGCGTGCCGATCGGCATTCTCGCTGCCGCGCGGCCGCGCCTCGCCGCGCCGATGGTCTGGTTCGTCAACGCCGCGCAGACGGTGCCGAGCCTCGCGATGTTTGGGTTCCTGCTGCCGCTGCCGCTCGTCGGCGGTCTCGGGGCGCGCGTGGCGATCACAGTCCTCATTCTGTACGCGCTGCTGCCGATCGTGCGCACCACGATTGCCGGAATCAGATCGGTGGATCCCGCGCTCGTCGAGGCGGGGACCGCGCTGGGCATGACGCCGCGGCAGCTGTTGCGCCAGGTCCAGCTGCCGCTCGCGCTGCCGTCCATCGTCGCCGGCATTCGTGTTGCCGCGGTCATCGGTGTCGGCACCGCCACGATCGCGGCGGCCGTCGGGGCGGGAGGTCTGGGCGAGTACATCTTCCGCGGGCTCGCCATGGTGGATCCGACGGTGATTCTGGCCGGCGCAGTTCCCGCGGCCGGGCTCGCGCTGCTGCTCGACGGCGGCCTCACGCTCGCGGAGCAGGCCGTCCGCGCGGCGCTGACGGGTGGCAGCCTCAGACGTTCCGGAGTACTGCTGGTTGTCCCGATCATCATTGCCACCATGGTTGCCGTCGTGCTGGCAGGCACGCGCCCACGGGGTGTCGTGATACGAGTCGGGTCGAAGAACTTCACGGAGCAGATCATTCTCGGGGAGATCGTGGCCCAGACGATCGAAGCGCGATCCAAACTCCGGGTCGACCGACGGCTGAACCTGGGCGGCACGTTCATCTGCGATCACGCCATCCGATCGGGAGATATCGACGTCTACGTCGAATACTCGGGAACCGCCTACACCGCGGTGTTCCACGAGGCGCCGGATACCGATCCGCGGAGGGTGTTCGAAACGGTCCGCCGCCGATACGCCGGGCTCGGTCTCACGTTGTTCGATCCGCTCGGGTTCGAGAATACGTTTGCCATCCTCGTCCGCGGCGACGTGGCGACGAAGCTCGGCCTGAAGACGATTGCGGACGTGGCGCCGCACGCCCCGGGCTGGCAGGCGGGATTCGGCTACGAGTTTCTGCAGCGGGCTGACGGCTATCCGGGCCTCGCCAAGGCCTACGGGCTCCGCTTCGCTGGCGCCGCACGTGCCATGGATCTCTCGCTCATCTATCGCGCCCTGGCGGACGGCCAGGTGGACCTCATTGCCGGCGACGCCACGAGCGGGCTGATCGAAGCCTACGGGCTCGTCATGCTGGAGGATTCCCGGCACTACTTTCCGCCTTACGATGCCGCCGCCGTCGCACGCAGCGCCACGCTGCTCGCGCATCCGGAGCTGAAAGATGCCCTGGCGTCACTCGCGGGCCGGATCACCATCAACGCCATGCGACAGATGAACCACGCCGTCGACGCAAAACGTCGGGATCCTGCGGACGTCGCGCGCGAGTTCCTGGCCGCCCATCCCTGAGCGCCGGACGCCCAGCGCCGAGCGCCGAGAGCCGACCTTGAACCCGCCGGCCGCTCTGGAGGATGATCGAAGGATGGCCTCGAACAATTCGTTCAATGCCCGGACGACGCTCACGGCTGGCGCGGAGACGCTGCAGATCTTCAGTCTGCCGGCGCTCGAAAAAGCCGGCATGTCGGGTATCGCACGGCTGCCATACTCGCTGAAGATCCTGCTGGAGAACCTGTTGCGGTGCGAGGACGCCCGCTTCGTCGATCCTGACGACATCAACGCGCTGGCGGGCTGGGACGTGACGTCCAGAGCCCAGAAGGAGATCGCCTTCACGCCGGCACGCGTGCTGCTGCAGGACTTCACCGGCGTGCCCGCCGTCGTCGACCTTGCCGCGATGCGCGACGGCATCCTCAAGCTGGGTGGCGATCCGCGCAAGGTCAACCCTTTGCAACCAGTCGAGCTCGTGATCGATCACTCGGTCCAGGTGGATCACTACGTCGAGATCAACGCCGCCGATCTCAACGCGAAGCTGGAGTTCGCGCGGAACCGCGAGCGGTACACCTTCCTTCGCTGGGGGCAGGAAGCGTTTCAGAACTTCCGCGTGGTGCCACCCGACACGGGCATCGTGCATCAAGTGAATCTCGAATATCTGGCGCGCGTCATCTTCAAGACCGCGGTGGACGGGCGGATGACGGCGTATCCGGACACGCTGGTCGGGACGGATTCCCATACGACCATGGTCAACGGCCTCGGGGTCGTGGGCTGGGGCGTCGGCGGCATCGAGGCCGAGGCCGCGATGCTCGGGCAGCCGATCTCGATGCTGATCCCGGAGGTCATCGGATTCCGGCTGGTGGACCGGCTGCCGGAGGGCGCCACGGCGACGGACCTCGTGCTGACGATCACCGAACGGCTGCGCAAGCTTGGCGTGGTGGGGAAGTTCGTCGAGTTCTTCGGTCCGGGGCTGGAATTCCTCACGATCGCCGATCGCGCGACGCTGGGGAACATGTCGCCCGAGTACGGCGCCACGATCGCCATCTGCCCGATCGACGACATGACGCTCGACTACCTGCGTCTGACGGGCCGCGATGAGGCCCACGTACGGCTCGTCGAAGCGTACTCGAAGGAACAGGGTCTCTTCAGGACGACCGAGTCCGTGGATCCGGTGTACACCGCGACCATCGAGCTCGATCTCTCCACGGTCGAGCCGAGCCTGGCGGGACCGAAGCGTCCGCAGGACCGCGTGTCGCTCCGGCAGTCCAAGCTGAAGTTCGAACAGGCGCTCGAAGTGATGCTGGCCGAACGCAAGAGCAACCCCGCGGCAGCGCCAAAGACCGGCGACGCGGCCGCCGCAGCGGCTCAGCCCGCGGCGGCTGCGGTCGCGACCACCGAAGAGGTGCCTCCCGGAATGGAGGAGCTCACGCACGGCGCCGTCGTCGTGGCGGCGATCACGAGCTGCACCAACACGTCGAATCCGAGCGTCATGATCGGCGCCGGCCTGCTCGCGCGGAACGCCGTCAAGCGCGGGCTGAAGGTCAAGCCGTGGGTGAAGACCAGCCTCGCGCCCGGTTCGCTCATCGTCACCGAGTATTACAAGGCGTCCGGACTGCTCGAGTACCTCGCCGAGCTCGGCTTCAACATCGTCGGGTACGGGTGCACGACGTGCATCGGCAACAGCGGCCCGCTGCCCGAGCCTGTGTCGACGATCGTGCGCGACCGGAATCTCATCGTGGCGTCCGTGCTGAGCGGCAACCGGAATTTCGAAGGCCGAATCCAGTCCCAGGTGCGGGCCAACTATCTTGCGTCGCCGCCGCTCGTCGTCGCGTACGCGCTGGCGGGCCGGATGCAGATCGACATGACGTGCGAGCCGCTCGGAACCGATTCGGAGGGCCAGCCCGTCTACCTCAAGGACATCTGGCCAGCGGAGCGCGAAATCCAGGAAACGATGCTGCGTTCGGTGAAGTCGGAGATGTTCCGCGAGAAATACGCGCAGGTGTTCGACGGCGACGAGCGGTGGCGGGCGCTGCCGATTCCCAAGGGCGAGCGGTTCGAATGGACCGACGAGTCGACGTACATTCGCAACCCGCCGTTCTTCGAGGGACTGACCCACGAGCCGACGCCGCCCTCGAACATCATGAGAGCTCGGGTCCTCGCGGTTCTCGGCGACAGCGTGACCACCGATCACATTTCACCGGCCGGCTCGATTCCCGCGGACAGCCCGGCCGGAAAGTACCTCATCTCAAGAGGCGTCCCACCGGCCGACTTCAACTCGTACGGCGCGCGGCGCGGCAACCACGAGGTGATGATGCGCGGCACGTTCGCCAACATCCGCCTGCGCAACCAGCTCGCACCCGGTACTGAAGGCGGCTGGACGACGCTGTTGCCGCAGGAGGAAGTGCTGACGATTTACGACGCGTCGGTGCGTTACCGCGAGGCGGGTGTCCCGCTGCTCGTGCTGGCCGGGAAGGAGTACGGGTCGGGGTCGTCACGCGACTGGGCAGCGAAGGGAACGCTCCTGCTCGGCGTGAAAGCCGTGCTGGCGGAGAGCTTCGAACGCATTCACCGAAGCAATCTCGTCAACATGGGCGTCCTGCCCCTTTGCTTCAAGACCGGCGAGAACGTCGCGACGCTCAAGCTGACGGGCCGCGAAACCTACGACGTCCTCGGGGTCGGCGACGCGCTGCGGCCGTCCGGAGACATCACGGTGCGCGTCACGGCCGCGGACGGCACGTCGCGCGACATCATCGCCACGGCCCGCATCGATACACCGGAGGAGCTCGTGGCGTTCCGCCACGGCGGCATCCTGCCGTACGTGCTGCGGCAGCTCGCGAAGAACTGATTCAGCGCAGGTAGCCGCGTCTGGCACGAACGTCGGCGCGGCGATCCTTCAACCTGACGTCGATCGTGTGCCAGCCGCCGGCATCGACGCCGCGCGGCGTGTAGGTCAGCAGATAGCGGCTGCGGAATTCCCTGACGATCTTGACGAAGGCGTCTGCCAGGCCTCCCGTATTCTCTGCTCGGAGGCTCTGCCCACCCGTGATATCAGCGAGTTCCTCCAGCAGCGGCTGCGATACGAGATCCGGACGGCCTCCGCGCGTCAGCTCGATGCCCGATCGATACATCAGCCGGTAGTCCGAGCGGTCGCCGCGTGCCGCGATGCGGATTCCATAAACGACGGCATCGGTACGCCTGGCGCGTTCGACGACGGCGGTGGGCGGCAGCCAGCTCGCTGTATCGTCCCCGTCACTGAAGAGCAACACCAGCGAACGGCGGCCTGGCTCCGTATCGCGGGCGGTCATCGCGGCAAAAGCGGCGTCGTAGAGGGACGTGCCGCCACCCGCTTCGGTGGACTCGATCGCGCTGACGACGTCCTGGACGCGGCTGGTCCACGTCGTTCCGCGCGTGAGGTCGGCGGCGAACGTCAACAGCGAGGCGCGATCCCTCGGGTCGAGAGCGTCGAGCGCGGCCCGTGCCGCTTTCTTCAAATCGGAGAGCGGGCGCCCTGCGACGCTTCCGCTCGTGTCGAGCGCGAGCATCATGCTGATGGGGACGTCCTCGATCGCGACGGCCTCGATCTGCTGCGGTACCTTGTCGTCGAGCAGCACGAAGTCCGCGGCCGTGAGGCCCGTGATTGGCCTGTTGCCGTCGGTGACGAGGACGTCGACGCGGACCGCGTCGGTGCCGGTCTGGAAACGCTGACCCTGCTGGCCGCCGAGAATGGCGAACGCGGCGATGGCGACGGCCAGCACCCTCACCGCATCACCTCATGACCTCGGCGCGAAGCTCGAAGAGCGCGGCCATGATGTCGTTCAGGTCGGATCCTGGCGGCAGGTAGGTCCACAGCGGCTCCACGCGATTGGCGCGACCATCCGCCAGCAGCACGTCGAGGACGGTGCGGGCCTCCGTTTCACGTCCGATTCGGGAAAGCAGCTGGCTGAGCGCAATGGATGCTGCCTGGCCCGCCGGATAGCGCTGCTGACCGGCGCGGTACTGGCGCTCGGCCTCGTCGAAGCGGCCCTCGCGTTCGGCAAGGCTCCCGAGAAACAGCACGGCGAGGTACGCGACGCGCGGATCCTCGCTGTTGCCGGCGTCCTCGAACAGTCGCGCGGCATCCTGCCGCTTGTCCTGCAGCATGCGGACCCGCCCGAGGTGGAGCGCGGCCAGCCGATACGAAGGGTCCGCCTTCAGCGCGGCCTCGTATTGCGCCGCGGCGCCGTCCCACCACCGCAGCTGCAGCTCATCGCTCTGTGCCGGTCTGGCGGGGCCGACCGAGCTCATCGTCCGCCCCGTCGTGCTGCCGTCGTATTCGATGTCCATGCCCAATGCGAACGACCGGCGGGCTTTTTCCTGCGAAGGGTCCAGCGGATAGCGCGTGCGGCTGCGCGCGCGCAGGTCGACGGCTTGACTTTTCGTTCCGAGATGCCGTGCGAGTCCCGCCGCGACGTCGTACCATCGCCGCGCGTAGTCGATCTCGGATCGGTTCAGGTCGGTCGCGCGGCTGAGGAAGCGTTCCGCGATATCGAGGTGGACCGTGGTGTTGCGTTTGTCGACCAGATCGCGATGCCACGCGTCGGTGTGGAGCATCGCCGCGCCGCGAAGCGCTTCCCGCGTCAAGCCCGCCTCGCCGGACGAGACTGCGAGATCGACCGCGGCGGCCAGGGCGGCTGCGTCCATGATCCTGAGCCGTGCGACGGCGCCGTAGTTGCCGTCGCGGTAGGCCCTTACCAGATCGGCGTACTCCGAGCCATCCTGCGCGTCCACCTGACCCGCCAGCCGCGGTGTCGCGACGGCGGCCAGGACGAGAAAGACGAGAGCGAAGATGCGTCCAATCGTGCGCATGCTGCGTTGATGGTGAGGGCCGGGCCGCAGGCAATGCTGCCTGCGCCACCTATAATTGATCAAGGCACATGAGGGCGACGAGCGAAGCCGCTGACGTCGTGACGGGGGAGACGATCAGGCGCCAGGCGCGCGACCTCGGGTTCGACCTGTGCGGCATCGCCCCGGCTGAGTCGCTCCCGGAGGCGTCGTTCCTGCGCGAATGGCTCGACCGGGGCTATGCGGGCGAGATGGAATACCTGGAGCGGTCGGCGGACAAGCGGATGGACGTCCGCGCGATCATGCCGTCCGCCCGCTCGGTGATCGTCCTCGGCACGATCTACAACGTCGATCGACCGTATTCCACGGAACATCGCGATTCCGGCCGGGCCGATCATTGCCCGATATGCCTGGGGCGACGACTACCATGTCGTGATCCGGCAGCGCATGGAGCTGCTCGTGGAGTGGCTGCGACGAACCGCCGGCGAGCATCTCGAGGCGCGAGCGTATGTCGACACGGGGCCCGTGCAGGAGCGCGTCTACGCGCAGCGCGCGGGACTCGGCTGGATCGGCAAGAACACCTGTGTCATCAACAAAGAGCTCGGATCCTGGATCTTTCTCTCGGAGATCATCTGCAATCTGCCGCTCGACCCGGCTGCGCCCGCACTCGATCAGTGCGGCACGTGCACGCTCTGCCTCGACGCGTGCCCGACCGGCGCGCTCGTGGATCCGCACGTCCTCGATTCGACGCGCTGCCTGTCGTATCTGACGATCGAGTTGAAGGCCGCAATCCCGATCGCATACCGCGACGCCATCGCGGGACACGCGTACGGCTGCGATATCTGCCAGGAGGTCTGTCCCTGGAATCTCATGCCGGACACGGGTGTTTCCCGGGACGCCGCATGGTTGCCACGCATGGGTCTGGACGACTCATCGTTGCTTGACTTGTGGCGACGATCGGACGCTGAGCTCCGGCGTCTGCTGAAGGGCAGCGCGATGAAACGCGCCGGCGTCAGGCGGCTGCGGCGAAACCTGGCCGTTGCGCTCGGAAACAGCGCCGATCCTGACGCCGCGGCCGTGCTCGGGGAACCTCACGACGCAACGTGCCGCGATCCGCTCGTGGCGGAGCACGTGAGCTGGGCGAGAGAAAAACTCCAGCGCGATGGGTTGTCCGGGGACGCGGCGGCGGTGGATCGCGCAGAATAGAAGCAGGGCGGAGCCCGGAGGCCGGGCAGGGGAGTGCCAGATGTCCGAGACGTTTCAACCGACGCTGCTAATCTCGATGCCCCAGCTTCAGGATCCGAATTTCGCGCGCTCCGTCGTCCTGCTCTGCGACTACGTGCCCGATGGCGCCTTCGGGCTGGTGCTCAACCGCCAGACCGACATGCCCGCGAGCAGCATGGTCAAGCTCGAGCCGCCCGTTGTCGGGGGCAACGAGCTGCCGCTGTGTGTCGGCGGGCCCGTCGAGCCCGAGCGCGGCTGGATCCTGCTCGGCGAGCCACCGGCTGATGCGGAGTACCGGACCATCTGCGAAGGCGTGTACCTCTCGACCTCGCCGGTTCTGCTCCGACGTGTGCTGTCGAGCTCGCCCGCGCCCCGTGCGCGAGTCCTCGCTGGCTACGCCGGATGGGGTCCCGGACAGCTCGACGCCGAGCTCGCGCAGTCCGCGTGGCTCATCGCGCACATCGACGTCGATCTGGTTTTCGACCTCGACCCTTCCGTCATGTGGGAGACGGCCATCCGCCGACTCGGCGCGGATCCCGCCGCGCTCCAGACCAGCCACGGCGTGCACTGACGCCGCGGGCACCTCGCTTGCAGCCATTCCCTCCGGTCTAGCAAAAAACCCTGGAGGACACGAATGGCGGAAGCACCAAACCCATTACAGGAACTTCTGACGCACGAGTTGAAAGATCTGTACAGTGCAGAGAGTCAGCTCGTCAAAGCATTGCCGAAGATGGCCAAGGCGGCGACTTCACCTGAACTGAGGCGGGCGTTCGAGCGCCACCTCGAGGAAACACGTCGTCAGGTCCAGCGGCTCGAGCAGATCGGGCAGGAGCTCGACATCAAGCTCAGCGGCATGAAGTGCAAGGGCATGGAAGGCCTCATCGAGGAGGGGAAGGAGCTGCTCGAAGAGGATTTCGAGGACGATGTTCTCGATGCGGGTCTGATTGGCGCGGCGCAGAGAGTCGAGCACTACGAGATCGCCGGATACGGCACGGCTCGGGCGCATGCCGACAAACTCGGCCTCACGCGGATAGCGAAGCTGCTTCAGCAGACGCTGGACGAGGAGGCTGCGACCGACAGGAAGCTGACGGACCTTGCCGAGAGCATCGTTAACGTCGAGGCGCTGATGCCGTAAGGGCCAGCTCGGGTGCCGGGCTGGCCCTTTTCGTCGTACGGGTTCGCAGCTCAGCGCGGCTTGAGGATCTCGGCGAAGAACTCGACCGCTCGCGGATCCTTCGACTGGCCGAGCCAGAACATCGCCTGCTTGCGCACCGCCGGATTCGTGTTCGTCCGCGCGACCTGAATCAGGAGGGGCACCCCTTCGTTCTTGGGAAACTGGCTCAGCGCGAAGACGGCTCGCTTCTTGACCTCGGTGTCGGGATCCTGTTCGATCGCGTCGGTGATCGTCGCGGCGGCCTTCTGACCCGCCCTCTGCGCAAGCCAGAACAACGCTTCCCCGCGCAGGCGTGTATCGGTGTCCTTGCGGGCGATCGTCGTCAGCAGATCGATGGCGCCCGGATCGCGGCTCTGGCCGATCCCGACGATGGCGCTTTTTCGGACCTCGATGCTGGGGTCATCGGCCAGGAGGCGCTTGAGCACGGAGACGCCGCGCTCGCCGCGCGTCTGGCCGAGCCAGAACGTGACCTTCCGCCGGATGGCTTCCGGCTGACTGGCGGCGACGAGACGCTCGAGCGACGCGTCGGCCGCCGAATCACCGTGCAACGCGATCGCCGAGATCGCGGCATCCGGAACGCGATCCCGTCGCCCCTCGACTTGCACGACCAGCGTCTCGAGCATCGCGATGCTGTCTGCCGCGCGGACGGGATCGAGCCAGGTGACGGGACGTCCGCCGGCGTCCAGCTCGCAGTCTTCGGAGAACACGCGGATCCGTTCGATCTGACGCTCGGCCACCCGCAGGAGCACGACCATCCGCTCCGACCCTTGCAGGCGAACGACCGGTCCGGTGTTCGGCGCACGTGTGGCCATCGAGGAGCCGTCGGCCGGCGGCTCGAGGCGGCACGCGCGGCAGCAGCCACGGCCGTCCGACATGACGACCGACCCGTTGACCCATGCCGTGTCGCCGCTGAAGCAGCACATGATGCGCTCGTTGTCGACGACCGGGACCTCGTAGCCGATCCAGGCGACGTCCGGCCTGGGCGGCCACGAGCGAGCGGACGGACTGCACGAACGGCGATCCGGCGGGCTGCTGCGTGACGCGGCCGTTCGTGATTCTCGGCTGCTGCGCCACCAGCATTGCGCCCACCGAGGTCAGCGCGGCAAGCGAGACGGCGATGATCCGGAAGGCCCGCGACATGATCGCCCCCTACTTCAGCAGCTCCAGCATGTACGCCCGGGCCACGCTATCGCCCATCGTCGACAGCTTCTGGACGATGTCCTTCTTCATCGTGATGTCCTGCTCCTTCCGGGCGAGCGCGACCAGCGCGGTCGAGTTGCCCTGCACGTGCAGGCCGCCGATCGCGGCGCGGCGGATCTCGGGATCCTTCTCGGTCGAGTAGATCTCGACGAGCGCATCGCCCGTCCGCTTCGTGCCCATGACGCCGAGATTGCGGACGGCCACTCGCCGCAGCTCGGGGTCCTTCTCGGTCTTCGCCAGCTCGATCAGGCGCGTGGCATTTCCTCCGACGTGCAGCGCCTTCGATGATTCGCCGCTTGACGTCGGGCGAGGTTTCCTTCTGATACAACTGGAAGAGCTCCTCGGTGGCACCCGCCGCACCGAGTTGCCGGACGGCTTCAGCGCGCAGTTCCGCGTTCTGTTCCGTCTGCGCCACGGCAAGCAGCCGCTCTTTGTCCCCGGACGCCATGAATGCGCGGAGGATCCGTCGCTTGACGTCGACGTCAGTGGTCGACGAGTAGATCTCCGCGAGCACCGCGCGGCTTTCCTTGCCCCCGCTCGTGCCGAGGTAGTTGATGGCCTTGATCTGAAGCTCGGGCGTCGAGCCGCCCTTGGCGAAACTCTTGAGCACCTCGCGTGCGCGCGGCGAGTTGCTCTGGGCCAGGACGTAGAGCGCCATGGACTTGACGCGCGGCGAGGCGGTTCCCTGCAGAAGCTTTTCGAGCAGCGGGATAGCCTGTTCGGGATCGCCCTGCTGGAGCGACTGAATGGCCAGTACCTTCATGTCGTCATCAGCCTGACTCTCCGGACGCACGGGCTGGCCGGCCGACGCACGGACTTCCACCTCGAGCGCCTTGGCCTGCCTGACGTATCCGCTGCTCGGATACTGCTTGGTCAGCTCGGCAATCGTCGCGAGCGCTTCCGCGGTCTGTCCGGTGCGCTGCTGCGAGAACGCCTTCCAGTACAGCGCGCCATCCGCACGCGTGCCCTTCATCTCGACGACGCGATCGAAGTAGGTGATCGCGCGATCGTAGCGTGCCTGGTCGATCGCCGAGACGCCCTGATCGAAGTACGAATTCTCGCGGTCGCGCTCGGCTCGCTTGCGCTCGGCTTCCCGATCCTGCCGCTCGCGCTCGCGCTCGCGATCCAGCCGTTCGCGATCGTTTTGATCGAGCAACCCGAACGGCTGCAGGCCGATCGTGGCCTGCGCCGAAGGGCCCGGGCCCGATCGGTCCGACGCCCATCGGGCCTCCGACCTGACCGGGTCCGATCGTGACGCCACCCTGAACGCCACCCTGGATCCCGCCGGGGATGCCGCCTGCCACACCGCCGATGGTCTGGGCGGCCGCGGACGTCGCGATGGCACCTGCGACGATGAACGGTATGGAGTGTCTGCTGATCATGTGTCCTCTGTCTGTTTTCATCTGTCTCTGACGCGGAACCTGAGGTTCCACGCTCTTGTCGATAACCGTGCGACTACAACGACGATCGCTGGCCGGTGCGTGCGCGGACGACCGTCTGCTGCCTGTCGCGCACCTCCGATGAGAGGATGCGCAGCTTGAACAAAAGTCCCTTCGATTCGATGCGGCGCCGGACGTCCAGCAGATCGCGCGCCGACATCTCCGCCGGCCCTGCCGCGACGTCGACGAGCACGCGCTCGAGCTCGTCGAGGAGCTCCACGACCGTCGTGTCGCCGGTCGACTGCGCCGTCTGGCGATACATGCGGTTGGCCGACACGAGCCGTTCCGCCCGGCCGCGCTCGTTCGCCACATCCATCGTCGCGTCGTCTCCGGTCACGAGCTCCACGAGCACGGTCTGCGAGCGATCGAGGTGTTCGCTGAGGTCGCTGAGCAGCACGCGCTCGCGCATGTCGGCGGCCGTCTCCGCAGGCGCGGTCGTCGTGGTCGTTGCCCTGGTCGGTGCCGTAGTCGCAGTCGCGGATGGTGTTGCCGTAGTCGCGACGATGTTCTGGGGAGGCTGGGTCATGCGCCCCGCGACGAACGCGCCTGCCATGAGCACGACGACGGCGCCGCCCCAGGCCAGCCGCGCGGGCGACAGATCGAGCCACGACAGCCAGCCGCGGCGCTCGGGCCGAAGACCCGGTTCCAATCTCGCCCAGACGGTCCGCTCGAAGTGCTCGGGCAGCTCCGGCGCCACCACCGTCGTCTCGTCGACGACCACCAGCACGCGCTGGAGCCGCCGGTAGCTGGCGAGGCACTCGGCGCACGACGCGAGATGCGCCTTCGTGCTCACCTCTTCGGCAGTGCTCATCTCGCCGTAGTAGTGCAGGACGAGCTCGTCTTGATTCAGGTGCGTGTTCATCGCGGTTCCCATCGGTCCGTGATCCGTGTTGTCCGTGTTGTCCGTGTTGTCCGCGGATGTTGTCCGTGGTTGAACTTATTCCGCGGCCACGAACGGTTCGAGCGCCCCGCGCATCTTGCGCACCGCGCGGAAGATGCTGTGCTTCGTCGCGTTCGTCTTCACGCCAAGTTGCCGGCTGATGTCGTCGATCGAGTGCCCCTCGAAATGCCGGAGGACGAACGCCGCCCGCTCCATCCGGCTGAGCGACGCCATGGTCTCGGTGATGCGCTCCTGCACCTCGGTGCTCAGCATCAGTCGCTCCGGACTTTTCTGCGCGGCCTCGTGCACCTCCGACTCCGCGCCGAACTGCTCGAGGTCCGCCGCTTCGTGTCCGGTCTCCCGATGCGGCCTGGACCGAATGAGATCGATCGAGCAGTTCACGGCGATCCGATGGAGCCAGGTGCTGAAGTTCGCGCGTGATTCGAACCGCCCGAGCTGCTTGTATGCCTTCAAGAAGGTCTCCTGCACGACGTCTTCGGCGTCGTGCGCGTTGCCGGTCAACCGGTGCGCCAGACGGAAGACAGCCCGGCTGTGGCGCTCGACCAGCGTCCGGAATGCTTCGCTGTTTCCGTCGCGGGCCAGGGCGACGGTGGCGGCGTCCGTTTGCGGCATCCGATTGCTTAGACGGGGGTTGGGGCCTTCGGTTAGGTTGTCGCCGGGGGTCATGGCCGCCCTCGACTCCCCAGGCTGGACAGAGTGCTGCGGAGGCCCGTGTTCAGCGGCGTCAGGGCAGGGATGAGCGCCCCCGGGCCGGTCGGGCTCGGGAGCGACCAGTCATGCCGAAAAATGTCCACGACGCCGCGGGTCAGGAGGGGAGGGCGGCCGGTCACGCCGGCCCGAATCTCCTCCAGCCAGGCCGCCGCGGCAGCCGCCGCGAAGGGAATCCGACGCGGCAGCCGTGCGCCCGTCACGTCCCTCAGGATCTCGAACACGCGCATCTGGGGGGCATTCTCGCCGCCACAGACATACTCGGTCCCCGGCTGGCCCCGTTCGAGCGCCGCGACGTGTGCCTGCGCCACATCCTCGACGTAGGAGTAGCACCAGCGTCGATCCGCGCCGACCACCCCGGGCAGGCGACCCTCGAGGTGATCCCGGACGAGCCGGCCGATCAGATTGCCTTCGGTCACTGGTCCGGGGCCGTAGACGACGCCCGGGACGAGCGTCACGACGGGCAGCGCCGCGCTCGACCGCGGCGCGCGCCACCTGCCGGGCCGCCACCTTGGTGCGCTGGTAGTCGTTGGCGTGGAGCGGCGTTTGCGCGTCGGCGGGTGGCAGCGCGAGAAACGACGACGTGTACACCAGCTTCGGAATCCGATGCGCCGCGCACGCGTCGAGGACGTTCTCGAGGCCGCCGATGTTGATCTCGTCGAACTCCTCGCGGCGCGGACGCCAGATGCTGACGAGCGCAGCCGTGTGGCAGATCGCGTCCGCACCCTGCGCCGCGCGTGCGATCGCGGCGCGGTCCCGCACGTCGCCGTTGACGAGCGTACCCGGGGACGCGCTCTGTGCCGCGCCGCGCGCGAACACGATCGGCAAGTGACCGCGATCGATCAGTGCGCGCACGATCGCCGCGCCGAGATATCCGGTGCCGCCCGTCACGAGAACGCGCAATGAGCCCTCGAGTTCGGATGTTATATGCTTTCCGACAGTGTTCAAGCGGCAGAAAACCGGGTCGGTCGTCTGTGCATCCTGCGGATCGCTCGTCGGGGTCAATGACGACAAGTGCTATTCGTGCGGCCGACGCAATCCCGGGCTGTGGGGCTACGGCCCCATGTTGCGTCAGTTCGGCAACGACCTCGGGTTCATCACGCTGGTCGTGTACGGATGCTCGGTGCTCTACGTCATCAGCCTGGCGCTCACCGTGTTTCACGGCGGCGACATCATGGGCGGCGGAAATCCCCTGGCGATCCTGTCTCCCGACTCCAAGGTCCTGTTCGATCTCGGCGCCAGCGGCTTCGTTCCCGTCTTTGGCTACCGTCGGTGGTGGACGGTTCTGAGTGCGAGCTGGCTGCACGGCGGCATCCTGCACATCCTCTTCAACATGTTATGGGTGCGTCAGCTCGGACCGGCGACCGCGGACATCTATGGTCCGGGCCGCATGATCATCATCTACACCGTGGCCGGGGCCGTCGGATTCCTGCTGAGCTACGACCGCCGGTGTCCTGACGCTCGGGATGCCGATACCGTTCCTCCGCGGCGCCCCGTTGACCGTGGGGGCCTCGGCCGCCGTGTTCGGCCTGCTCGGGTCGCTGGTGTACTACGGCCGCCGCGGCGGCAGCTCCATGATTCGCTCCGAAGCGATGGGGTACGCCACGACGCTGTTCATCATGGGCTTCATTCTGCCAGGCGTCGACAATTACGCGCACGCCGGCGGGTTTCTGGGCGGCTACCTGTCAGCCATCTGGCTCGACCCGCTGAAACCAGAGCGGATGGACCACCTCTTTTACGCCGCGATCTGCATTGGCCTGACGGTTCTCGCGATCCTGACGTCGGTGATCACGGTCATGATCTGAAGTCCGGCCACTCGAACCTGCCTCGCTACTTCGCATACAAATCCACAATCCCCGCAATCGCTCTGCGGCACACGCGACAGAATCCGACCGGATCGCGCGTGAACATGATGCAGTCCGCCTGAGGACGATACAGGCCGCGCGCTTCGTACGACGCGCCTTCGAATGCGCCGACGGCGGTTCCATACTTCATCGATCCGAAGAACTTCTGCTCCCAGTCGCGTTGCTCGCGGAAGAGCGCGTCCATTTCCTCTTCCGGCGCGTTGCGGCGGCGGATTTCCCGCCGGCGCTCCTGGATCGCCCGGCTGTGCCGTTCGAACTCTTCCTTCTGCCAGGGCGTCGGCAGCGGCGTCCCGGGCGTGACGAGATCCCGCCACTTCAGCGTTGCCGGATCGCCGAGCGCGGTGACGTTCGGCTCCCAGGGCTCGGGCATCTTCGCGCTGGCGCCGGTCTCGTACGCCACATCCGACGTGTAGTACTCGTCAGCCAGCGCGGCGAAGTGGTGCCCGAACTCGTGCACGAAGACGTATTCCGAAAAGGCGCTGTCGACCGATGCCGTCGCGTGATCGTTGAAGATGCCGCCACCGCCGTAGGTCCGCTCGTTGGCCAGGATCTCGATGAACTCGTACGGCGCCGCGGACGCGGCGTCGCGGAGGGCGCGGTTGTCGAGCGTCAGCAGGTAGCGCTCGGAGTCGAAGATGTTGTACTCCGCCGACAGGGGAGTTCGCCGGAACACGCCGGCGTTCGGCCGGTTGACGCCCGGTTCCGGCGAGGGCAGGTCGAGCCCCCGCACGTTGAAGTCGTTCCGGCGGCTCTTGAACGGCTCCTCCCTGAACAGCGCGTCCAGCAGCCGCTTGACGTCGGCGTGGAACTTCGGCATCTGCTCCTTCGTGTAGCCCTCGCTGATCACCAGAAGGTCGACCTTGTTCGCTGCGGGTCCGTTCTCGAACACGGTCCAGACGCTGCCGTCGTGGACCTTCATCGGCGCGGCCACGACGAAGCGCGAGGCGGGATCGATGTCGGTCGTCCAGATTGCCGCAAAGCTGCGATCGGGCTGACGCTTCTTGAGCGTCACCTGAACGGGCTGCGTCGGCCACGGGAAGCGCAGCGACTCGTGGAACGTCCGGTGGATCTTCTTGGCCTCGGGTGTCGTTTCCCATTCGGCGTAGATCGACGAAAAGCCCCGCGAATACACCACGCGTCCGCTTGCGGCGTCGCGCACGTCGAAGAAATACGTTCCGAGATTCGTCGCGTCGATCGGCTGCGTACGGCTGCCGGCCCAGGCGTCCATCGTTGACCACTCGGTCGAGCGCCACGGTCTCGCCAGATTTGGGTCCGCCCGTGTGGAAATAATCGACGCGCATCGTTCGCTCGAAGTCGAACGAGTCGCGAGGCTGGAACGACCACGAGGCGATCAGCAGCAGCGCGAGCCTGACGATCATGACGTCTCCAGTATAATTCGCGCGTGCGCAAACCTGTCGTGCTCATCACCGGCGCGGGCGGCGAAATCGGACATGGCTTGATCGATCGGCTCGTCGGGCCAGTCGGAGCGCGCGATCGTCACGCTCGATATCGCGCGGCTCGATCCAGCCGTCGCCCCACGCGTCGATCGCGAGATCACCGGCTCGATCCTCGATCGCGGCCGTGCTCGAGCGCGTCCTCGCCGAGTTTCAGGTCGAGCTGATCTTTCACCTCGCCGCGCTGCTGTCGACGCGCTCGGAGTTCACGCCGATCACGGCGCACCAGGTCAACGTGGAGGGGACGCTCAACCTGCTGGAGTTCGCGCAGCACGAAGCGGAGTCGCACGGCCGTCCGGTCGTCTTCATGTATCCATCGTCGATTGCCGCCTACGGGCTGCCGGACCTCGACACGAAGACGCGCGCCGGCAAGGTGAAAGAAGACGAGTGGATCGCATCCGACGACGATGTACGGGTGCAACAAGCTGTATTGCGAGCAGCTCGGGCAGGTACTACGCGCGGCACTACAAGCAGCTCGCGGCCGAGCGCGCGAGCGGCAAGGTGGATTTCCGATGCGTGCGGTTTCCGGGGCTGATCTCGGCCGTGACCGTGCCGTCGGGCGGCACGTCGGACTACGCGCCGGAGATGATTCACGCCGCGGCAAAGGGTGCGCCGTATGCGTGTTTCGTCCGGCCGGACACCCGCATTCCGTTCATGGCGATGCCGGACGGCGTCGAGGCGCTGCTGACGCTCGCGGCCGCGCCGCGCGATCGGCTGTCCCGCACGGCCTACAACGTCGCCGCGTTCAATCCGTCGGCCGAGGAGGTCCGCGACAGTCGTCGTCGCGGCGTTCCCCGTCGCGCAGCAATGACGTGGCAGGTCGACGACAAGCGCCAGGGGATCGTCGATTCCTGGCCCGCCGACGTCGACGACAGCGCCGCCCGGCGTGACTGGGGCTTTGCGCCCCGCGTCGATTTCCACCGGGCGTTCCACGACTACCTGATTCCCGAGATTCGCAAGCGGTACTGATTGACGCTACGTTTGTCCCCCATTCGGGGGGCGGCGTGATCGTCCGGGCCGGCGTCGGCCCCGGATCCGGACGGCCGCTGCCCGTCAGGCGCGAGATCGCGCGCACGGTCATGTCGTGGTCGCAGATGATCTGGCAGGACAGCCGAACGCCGGTCGCGCCCTTGGCGGCGAGCACCTGCTGCTCGGCGACGGTCATTCGTCGACGGTTCGCCGTCGATGAACTCGACGCGGCACGTCGTGCAGCGCGCGTTGCCGCCGCACGCGTGCAGCACGTCGACGCCTGCGTCCTGCTCGATGGCGAGCACGAGGCGCTTTCCCGCGATCGACCTCGACGGTCGCGAATCCTTCAACGGTCAGCTTCGGCATGCAGTCTCCTGCGCCCGTGGGACGTCGGGCGTGTGACTGATGGTCGGCTGACGCCGGCACGTCGCACATAGCTCGTCGGGCGTCTGACCGATGGTCCGGCTGAAGCCGGGCGCGCGCTTATACTGTTGCTATACTCCGCCGCGGAGCAACCGGGCCGTCGCCCGGACCATTTCGAGCATGAACGATATCAGGACCGCGTTTCGCGCGCTGGCGCGCCGGCCCGGATTCGCGCTGATCGCGATCGTGACGCTCGCGCTCGGAATTGGCGCGAACGCCGCGATTTTCAGCGTCATCGACGCCGTCCTGCTGCGCCCGCTGCCGTATCCCGGACGCCGATCGGCTCGTCATGCCGTGGGAGTACAGCGCGGAGGTGCAGCAGCGCATCGGCTTCGACCGCCTGCCGTCCTCGCCCGGCGACGTCACGGACTTCGGGACGCGCAACACGACGTTCGAGCAGCCTCGCGTCGATCCGTGCGGAGCGGGTCAACCTCACCGGCGGCGGCGAGCCCGAGCGGGTCGGCGGTGTTCGCGTCAGCCGGGACTTCTTTCAGACGTGCTCGGCGTCCAGCCGGCTCTCGGCCGGGCGTTCTCGCGAAGCGGATGGCACGCAGGGCCGCGTCGTGCTCATCGGACACGGCCTCTGGCAGCGCCGATTCGGCGCGTGCATCCGACGTGCTGACCGCGATCGATCTCGCTCAACGGCGATCCGGCGACCATCGTCGGCGTGCTGCCACCGCTGGTTTCGGTTTCCGTCGGCAGGGGAGCTGCCGGCCGGCCTCGGGTTCGCGCCGAAGCCGGAGATCTGGACGCTCGATACGCTGACGCCCGAGCAGCAGCACTTCCGCGGCGGAAAGAGCTTTGCGCTGATCGGGCGCCTGGGCCACGGCGTGTCAGCTTCGGGCGGCCGAAGCCGATCTTGCGGCGATCGCCGCCGACATCGCCCGCCAGTTCCCGGCATCCAATGCCGGGTGGACCGTGCGTATCCTGCCCGCTGCGCGAACAGCTCGTCGGCGGCGTGCGGCACGGCGCTGCTCGTGCTGCTTGACGGCGGTCGGGTTCGTCCTGCTGATTGCCTGCGCCAACGTGGCGAACCTGCTGCTGGTTCGTGCAGCCGCCCGCCATCGCGAGATCTCGCTCCGGTACGCGCTCGGCGCCGATCGGCAGCCGGTTGATTCGACAGCTGCTGGTCGAAAGCGTCGTCCTCTCGCTGGCGGCAGGTGCGGTGGGCCGTCCTGATCGGTGCTGGGGTCTGCACACGCTCCTCGCGACGATGCCCGCAGGCCTGCCGGCCGTTGTCCGACGCCGTACTCGACTGGCGCGTCCTCACGTTCACGGTCGTCGTGTCCATCGTCACCGGCCTGGCATTCGGCATCGTGCCGGCGTTTCAGGCGACGCGAAGTCGAGATTGACCGACGGTCTGCGCGAGGGCGCGCGCGGCACCGTCGGGAGCCGCCGCGCGCACCGCACGCGCAACGTGCTCGTCGTCGTGGAGGTCGCGCTCGCGGCGGTGCTGCTGGTCGCCGCTTCGCTGCTGATTCAGACGTTCGTCCGGCTGCTGCACGTCAACACGGGCTTCCGCGCCGAACGGCGTGCTGACGATGGAAGTGGCGCTGCCGCGCTCGACGTATCCGGGCACGCGGGCTGCCGATTTCTTCGAGCGTCTGGTTGGACGGCTTGGCGCCGTCCCCGGTGTGGAAGCGGCGGCCGCGACATCCAGCCTGCCGCTTGCCGGCACTGAGAACCTCCGTCAGGTCACGGTCGAGGGGCGGCCGAAGCCGACGCCGGGCACGGAAATCCTCGACCGACTATCGCGTCGTGACCGCCGAGTACTTCCGGACAATGGGCATTCCCCACATTTCCGGTGAGCCGCTTCCGACGCAGCCTCGCGCTGACGGTGCACCCGTCCTCCTCATCAACTCGACGATGGCCGACACGGTGTTTCCGGGCGAGACCGCCGTCGGACGCCGGCTCAAGCTCACGAGCTACGAGCAAAACGGCCCGTGGTTCACGGTGGCAGGAGTGGTCGGCGATACGCGCCACACGGCGCTCGACAGCGCGCTTCGTCCTCAGGTCTACGTCCACCACAGCATCGAGCCCTCGCAGCAGATGGTGGTCGTGCTGCGCACCAGGGACGATCCGGCCGGATACATGTCAGTGGCGCGGGCGGCGGTGCTCGAGCTGGACCCGAGCCAGCCCGTAGGCCGGGTTCGGACGATGCGGGAGGTCGTCTCCGAAGCCGTGGCGCGTCAGCGGTTCACGATGTTCCTGGCCGGAGCGTTTGCGACGCTCGCGCTCGTGCTGTCGCTGATCGGGTCTGTACGCCGTCGTGTCGTATTCGGTGGCCGAGCGCACGCATGAGCTGGGCGTTCGGCTGGCGCTCGGGGCGTCGCCCGGCCGCCTCGTCGGGCTGGTGCTGACCGACTGCGTCCGGCTCGTCGCGGCCGGCGTCGCGCTCGGGCTCGCCTGCGCGTTTGGTCTCGCGCTGCTCCTCGAGAGTCAACTCTTCGGCGTGACCCCCCACGATCCCGGCACGTTCGTCGCCGTGCCGGTCCTGCTTTTCTGTGCGGCCATGCTGGGGTGCCTGGTGCCTGCACGCCGGGCCACCAAGGTCGATCCCATGGCCGCATTAAGATCGCTATAGGTCGACCGTCCGGCCAGCGACCAACCCGTGCACGACAGCGGGGCGCACGGGGACGGTCACACGATTCATGATCCCGACCGATCTGCTCGTCTCGGCGTACGCCAGCGGCTGGTTTCCGATGGCGGTGGAAGGCGACATCCGCTGGTTCTCGCCGGACCCGCGCGGAATCCTGCCGATCGAGAGTTTTCACGTACCGCAGCGGCTGTCGCGGGTGTTTCGGCAAGGAGTCTTTCGCATCGAGATCGACCGTGCGTTCGCCGACGTCATGCAGGCATGCGCGGCCGACGAACGCGATCCGGACGATCCTGGCAGTTGGATCAGCGAGGAGATCATCGAGAGTTACGTCGCGCTCCACGAACGCGGCTTCGCGCATTCCGTCGAGGCCTGGCAGGACGATCGGCTGGTCGGCGGGCTCTACGGGGTCGCGCTGCGCGGCGCGTTTTTCGGCGAGTCCATGTTCTACCGCGCAACAGACGCGTCGAAGGTCGCGCTGGTGGCGCTCGTCGAGCGGCTGCGCAGCCGCGGCTACGTGCTGCTCGACACGCAGTGGGTGACGCCATCATCTCGAGCAGTTCGGCGCCGTCGAAATCTCGAGGGCCGACTATCTTCGGCGGCTGGAACAGAGCCTGCGATGGAGTGCACGTTCGTATGAGCGGCCGAACGGGCGGCACTCAGTGCACGGTGTAGGCGCTCGGACAGCGTGAACGGAGCGATGCGTCACGTCGAATCGTTCGCCGTCCGCCGTAATCATCTGAAACGATCCTTCCATGATGCCGAAGGGGGTCGGCAGCGGGCATCCGGACGTGTACTCGAACGACTCGCCGGGCTCCAGCGTCGGCTGCTTGCCGACGACGCCCGGGCCACGCACTTCCTCGATGTGGCCCGTGCCATCGGTGATGAGCCAGTGACGGGTCAACAGCTGCAGCGGCTCGGAACCTCGATTGACGATCGTGACGGTGTAGAGGAAGAACCACTGACCGCCGGCCGGCTGAGATCGATCGGGCGAGTACTCCGAAATCACTGAGACGTGGACGCCCCGCGTCGTAGCTTCTGATGTCTACATGACCGGTATGATCGACGATCCGACCTCCGCCCGGCAAGTGGATGCCGGCCTCTGTGCCCGCTGCGTCCACGCCCACAGGGTTCGCACCGAGCGCGGATCCCTGTTTTTCCTGTGCCGGCTGTCGGCCACCGATCCGCGCTTCGCGAAGTACCCGCGTCTGCCAGTGCTGCGATGCGACGGGTTCAAGGACAAAGAGGAAACCGGCGAAGTTTGCTGAGCATTGAGTGTTGTATGCACACGATCGAGCCGGCCCGTCTGTGGCCGGGCGTCACGACGCGCGACCTCCCTGGCGACGACGCCGCGGAAACCCCGCAGGGACCCGGCGATGCGCTCATCCGCGGACGTGCGCTGATTTTCTGGGACCCCAAGAGTCTTCCCGGAACCCGGTTCGCGAAGAAGCTCGACGCCATCGACACGGACCAGATCACGCCCGCGGCGGACTGCGTCTCGGAGAGCCTCGAGACGCTCGACGAGCGCTGGAAGGCCGGGTCGTTCCGGTATCTCATGCCGGACTTCCGCGCGCGCGTGCACCGCGGCGAGACCTTCGTGATCGCCGGGGACCGCTTCGCCATCGGTTCCTCGCGCGAGATGAGCCCGGCGGGCCTGAAGGGCGTCGCCGACGAGGCGGGCTCGCAGATGGTGGTCGTCTGCGGCAACAACATGGGCGACATCTTCCGCAGGAACGCTTCAACCTCGGACTCCACGTCGTCCAGAGTCCCGAGGCCGTCGCCGACGCCCAGGACGGCGACGAGTTCAGCTTCGATCCGGAGACGCGCGCAGCTGCGCAACGAGACGCGCGGACAAGAGCTACGACCCCGGTTCCGCTGTCAGCCAAGGAAGAGGAGATCCGCCGCAGCGGCGGGATCTTCGCCGTCGGGACGACGCGAGTTCCGCGAGTCGCGTCTGCACCGCGTCCGGCCATCGACTGGCCCGAGCCCGACGCCGCGCGGCGCATGACGACGACGGAGCAGATCGTCTGGGCGCACCGCGTCGACAAGGAGCTGGCGCCTTCGGATGCTCACGCCCGGAACGACGCTGCGCGTCTACGCCGACCTGCTGCCCGGCCTCCGACGGCACCGCGCCGTTTGCCATCCACACGTTCAACCAGATCACCGGCGGCGAAGACGATCGATCCGCGCCAGGCCGCGGTCGCCAACGATCACTTCGTCTTCACCGGGGTCGACGCCGACGACAAGCAGACGGCGATCGGCCGCGAGTTCGCCCGCATCCACGATATCGAGCAAGCCGTATTACGCGACGCCGGGCGACGGCATCTTTCACTTCTACTTCCCGGAGCAGGGGCTCGTGATGCCCGGGCAGTTCATTCCGGGTGCGGACTCCCACAGCCGGGCGTACGGCGCGTACGGCGCGGTCGGGATCGGCGTCGGGTCGACGACGCTCGGGTTCGGATGGGCGACGGGCTACATCTACTTCACGCTCGCGAAGGCAGCGACGCGTGGTGTTCCGCGGCCGGCTGCAGCCCTGGGTCGGCGGCAAGGACATCGTGCTCGAGCTGCTGCGACGCTGGGGCGCGACAGCAGTCGCAGGGCATGTCGGTTGAGCTCGTCGACGCCGACCGGCAGCTGCCGATCGCCTATCGCAACACGATCGCGAACATGATGGCGGAGGCGGAGGCGCTGAACGGCATCTTCGCCCCCGACGAGATCACGTACCGAGTGGTATCGCGCGCAAGGGCGTCACCGAGCTGCCGTATCCGCCGTTGCGGCCGGGCAGCGAGGCGGCCTACGCGATCGACGAGACGCTCGATCTGTCGGACGTCCGTCCGATGATCGCGAAGCCGTTCAGCCCGGGCAACGCGTTCCCCGCGGACGACGTGGCGCGCGAGCACATCACGTTCGACAAGGCGCTGATTGGTTCGTGCACGAACGGAAGCTACGACGATCTTCTGCAGGCGGCGCTCGTGCTCCGCGCAGCGCGCGAGCGGCGGCGCGAACAAGGTCGAGCGCGAGTTCGTCGATCTTTCCCGGCTCGGGCGGCGTCGGCCGACAGATCGAGCAGCCTGACCCGCGGCTCGGCGGGGAGTCGATCGCCGACGTCTTCCGTTCGGTCGGCGGCGAGATTCGCCAGTCGTGGTGCGGACCGTGCTTCGGCCAGGGCCCGGACGCGCTGACGCCAGGGCAGCGCGCCATCACGTCGTTCAATCGCAACTGGCAGAACCGCATGGGACTCGGCGGCGAGGGCTACCTCGCCAGTCCCGCCGGTCGTCGCCGCGTCGGCGCTGCTGGGGTACATGGCACCGCCGTCAGCGAGCTCGGGCTCGACGTGGAAGCCCGAGGACTACGGGATCTGATCCGGATGTTCGCCTACACTTTCGAGGTAGCGATGGACTGGCTGACAGAACCCGGAGATCTGGATCGCACTCGCGACGCTGACGTTTCTCGAGATCGTCCTCGGCGTCGACAACATCATCTTCATCTCGATCCTGTCCGGGAAGCTGCCGGCGGACCAGCAGCCGCGCGCGCGCCGCATCGGTCTGCTCGGCGCGATGGTCACGCGGATCGGGCTGCTGTTCTCGCTCGCCTGGATGATCAGGCTGACGGCCCCACTCTTCACGGTGACTGTGCTCGAACAGGAGATCTCCGGCCGCGATCTGATCCTGATCGGTGGCGGCCTGTTCCTCATCGGCAAGGCGACCTACGAGATCCACGACAAGCTCGAGGGCGAGGAGGGCCACGCGTCGCAAACGCGTCGCATCGTCCTTCGTGAGCGTGATCGTCCAGATCATGCTGCTCGACATCGTCTTTTCGCTCGATTCGGTGATCACCGCCGTCGGGATGGTGACGAGTTCTGGGTGATGGTTGCGGCCGTCGTGATCGCGGTCGCCATCATGATGGTGGTCTGCCGAGCCCATCAGCGCGTTCGTGCACCGTCATCCGACCGTGAAGATGCTGGCGCTGAGCTTCCTGCTCCTGATCGGCCTGTCGCTGATGCTCGAGGGCTTCGACCACCACATCCCCAAGGGGTACATCTACTTCGCGATGGGCTTCTCGGTGTTCGTGGAGATCGCTCAACCTGCGACTACGGAAGCGATCCAAGCCGGTGGAGTTGCACGACCCCTACGTGGAGGGCTAGAGTTACTGTTTCACACGCTGTGAAACGACCGATCGCTTTTGGGGAGGTTTTCGCATGAAGCGTTTGTTCACCCTTCTGACCGCGGCTGCACTGGCGACCGCAGCGGTCTACGCCCAGACTCCGCCGCGCCAGACCCCGCCGGCGCAGGCGCCCGCGCAGCAGCAGACGCAGCGGCCGCCGCAGCCGCCGCTCGGCCCGAACCAGTGGCGGATCGACGGCAACCACTCAGCGGCGCAACTTCAGCGTGCGGCACATGATGGTGTCGACGGTCCGCGGGCAGCTCGGACGGATCACCGGCACGCTCGAATACGACGGCAAGGACGTCGCGATCGTCAAGGCCGACGTGACCATCGACGTCAACGGCATCAACACGCAGAACGAGAACCGCGACAAGCACCTGCGCAGCGCGGATTTCTTCGACGTCGCCGAACCATCCGACGATCACGTTCAAGTCGAAGCGGATCGAGCCGGGAGCGCCGGCACGTTCAAGCTGATCGGCGACCTGACGATTCGCGGGACGACGAAGGAAGTCGTGCTCGACGTCGAAGGGCCCGACGCCTCGATCAAGGAGCCAGCGCGCGTCTCGTGATCGGCGCGTCGGCGATCGACGACAGATCAACCGCCTCGAGTACGGCCTGAAGTGGAACAACATGATCGAAGCCGGTCCCGTCGTCAGCGACGAGGTCCGCATCACGATCGACATCGAAGCGAACAGGCCGTCCGCGCCCGGCACTGCCGCTCAGTAAATGGCAAATGGTAAATGGTAAATGGTAAATGGGAGAGGGTAAGGGTAAAGGGTGAAGTACTCCTCGCGGCGTGGGTGCTGATCGCGGGCGTGACGGCGAATGGTCCCCCGCCGCCGCCATCTATTCCCGTCCTCGTGGAATTGTTCACGTCCGAGGGCTGTTCCAGTTGTCCGCCGGCTGACGAGCTGTTGAGGAAGCTGCTGCGCGAGCAGCCAGTCGCCGGCGCCGACATCATCGCCGTCGCGTTCCACGTCGACTACTGGGATCGCCAGGGCTGGAAGGATCCGTTTTCTTCCAAGGCGTTCAGCAGCCGGCAGCAGGATTACACGCGCATCTTCGGGCCCGACAAGTTGTACACGCCGCAGATGGTCGTCGACGGCCGCGACGAGTTCGTCGGCAGCGACGAGTCGGCGGCGCGCAAGATCGTCGAGACCGCGAGCCAGCGAAAGCACCTGCAGGTCAAACTCGACGCGCGGGTGGTGGCTGACGGTCTGCGGTTGTCATTCGATCTTCCCGCTGCGCCGGCAGGCTCCGAGCCGATTGACGTCATGGTCGCCGTCGTCGAGGACGACCTCGTCGTCCGCCGTCCGGCGCGGCGAGAACGCGGGCAAGATGTTGTCGCACGTCGGCGTCGTTCGAAAGCTGGAGACCTCGGGGGCCCTCGGACCTGACTCGTTCGTCGCGGACGGGCAGATCAAGCTCGAGCGCGCCTGGAACGTCGCAAAACTGCGCGCCGTCGTCTGGCTGCAGGGACGCAACACCCGCCACGTTCACGGCAGCGCGTCGGCGACGATCGCGCGCTGACGACATGCCGCTGGCGATCCTTTTCTCACTCCTATCGCTGCTTCAGTCGCAAGCCGCTGCCCAGCCGCCGGCCCCGGCCGCCTACGTGCCCGAGCGCGTCTACGATTCACGCCGGGCCGCCTTCTCCGATTTCGAAGCCATGCTCGCGGATCTCGCGAAGGCCGATGTCGTGTTCGTCGGCGAGCAGCACGACGATCCGAACACGCACCGCCTCGAAGCCGCGATTCTGGAAGGGCTCAACCGTCGAGGCGCGCCGGTGACGGTCTCGCTCGAGATGTTCGAACGCGACGTCCAGGGCAGGCTCGACGCCTACCTGACCGGCTCGGTGGAGGAGGAGGCGTTCCTTCAGGCCTCGCGTCCGTGGCCGAGGTATGCGACGGACTACCGGCCGCTCGTCGAATCTGGCCCGGTCGCAGCGTTGGCCGGTCGTGGCGTCGAACGTCCCGCGCAAGTATGCCTCCGCGGTCGCCAAGTCAGGCGCCGGCGCCCTCGAGAGTCTGACTTCCGAAGAACGCGCGTTGGTCGCCGCGGACCTGCAGTGCCCGCACGATCGGTACTTCGAGCGGTTCGCGGAATCGATGAACAGCCATCCGGTGCCAGGTACCGAGAAGCTGTCTGAGGACGAGCGTCGCGCGACGACCGATCGGTACTACGTTTCGCAGTGCGTCAAGGACGAGACGATGGCCGAATCGATCGCGGCGGCGTTCGACCGGCGGTTCGATCAGCGGCCCATCGTCCACTTCAACGGCGCGTTCCACAGTGACTTCGGTCAGGGCACCGTGGAACGCGTACGCCGCCGGCTGCCTGGCCGGCGCGTCGTGATTGTCTCGATTCTGCCGGTGAAGGACCTGGATACGCTCGCGCCAGCGGGCGAGGATCTGAAGCGGGCCGACTATCTCGTCTATACCGTAAGAACAGGGGGCTCGTAGCTCGGGAGCTCGGGGCTCGGGAGCTCGGGGCTCGGGAGCTCGGGGCTCGGGAGCTCGGGGCTCGGGAGCTCGGGAGCTCGGGAGCTCGGGAGTTCGGAAGCTATTTGAGCCGTTCAGGCATTTCCGCCACGACGTACGCCATCACCGCAATGGCCGCTGACGCGCGCGCCATGTCCATCGGATCGATCTTGTCGATCGTGTCGGCCGTGCGTGTGATGGATCAGGAAGTAGTTGCCCTCGACGTCGAGCGACATCGCCGGGATCCGGCCGGCTTCCACGCTCGGGCCGATGTCCGCGCCACCGCCGTTCGGGCCGATGCGGTCCGCCTGGATCCCTTGCAGCAGCGTCGCGATCTGGTGAATCGTCGTCCTCGCTGACGCCGATCCGCTGAAGCCGAAGCCGGTCGGACGGAACACGCCGCCGTCGGACTCCATCATCAGAACGTGATTCGCGAGATCCTGCCGGTGACGTTCGAGATACCCGCGTCCGCCAGCCAGGCCATTCTCTTCGTTCGTCCAGAGCACGACGCGGACGGTGCGGCGAGGCCGGAGCTTCAGCTTCTTCATCAGCCGCAGCGCGTCCCACGTCACGACACACCCGCCCCCATCGTCTGTCGATCCGGTTCCAACGTCCCAGGAGTCGAAGTGCCCGCCGACGACCACGATCTCGTCCGGCCGTTCCCGGCCGCGAATCTCACCCACGACGTTGGCCGAGTCCGCGTCGGGCAGGAACCGTGCCTCCATCTTCAGCCGCACCCGCGCGGTCGTCCCGCGATCCCGCATCCGTTGGAGGCGTTCGGCGTCCTCGACGGTGATCGCCGCGGCAGGAATCTGAGGCGCGCCTTCCGTGTAGCGGAGAGCGCCCGTGTGAGGCGTACGAAGGCCCGGAGGGCCAACCGATCGGACGAGCGCGGCGACCGCGCCCAGCGCAGCCGCGCGCGACGGTCCGCTCGATCGGTACTGCACGGTCTCGCCGTAGTTTGTGAACGGGACGTTGTACAGCACGATCTTTCCGCGAACGCGCTCCCCGGCCGCATCGAGCTCGGCGAAGCTGCGGACGACGAGGACGTCGCCTTCGACACCGGCGGCCGGCGTGCCCACGCTGTTGCCGAGTCCGAGCATCACGAGCGCATGACGTCGAGGCGCAATAATCTCGGCGCTTTCCTGGCCTCGCACCCAGTGCGGCACCTTGACCGGCTCGGCGCGGACGTTTTCGAGCTCATCCTTTTTCATTTCCTCGACTGCCCACCGGATGGCGTCCTCGAGCGCTTGCGATCCACTCAGCCGATGGCCAAACGTGTCGCCGATGAATGCCAGGCGCTCCCACGCGAAGTGACTCGAGAGCGCCTCGCCGATCAGACGGGACGCGGGCTCGCGGTAGGCGTCGATCCAGTCCGCCGACTGGGCAACAGGCTGACGAGGGCCGACAAGGGCCAGGACCGTGACCACAAGCGCGCCGATGGACAACGTCATACGCATGGGACAGGTATTCTATAGCCATGTCAGGTACGGTCGAGATTGCCGTGCGGGGCACGGCGCTCGTGTACGCGCTTCCCGAGGGCGCCTGCGTGATCGTGGGGCGGGTCGCGCAGTGCGAAATCCACGTCGACGATCAGGCGGTCTCGAGGCGGCATTGCTCCATCACGGTGCGCGGGTCCGAGCTGGTCGTGACGGATCTCGACTCGGCGAACGGTACGTTCGTCAACGAACGAGCGGTCCAGACGGCCACCGCGCGTCCCGGGGATCTCATTCGTGTCGGTTCGACGGTGCTCGAGTACCGCGACCCGACGGTCGTCCGCCGAGGCGCCGGTCTCGCGCGCGTGGGGAACGAACCGGACAGCCGGATCGAGTCGGTCATTCGCCGGCGGATCGAGCCATCGGAGGTGGAGTGGCTGTCGTCGGCGACGTCGGCGGCGCCCGACTTCATGCTCCTGCAGCGCGCGCAGCGTCATCTCTCCACACTGCACCGGGTGTCGGAGGTGCTCGCAGGGGCGCGGGACCTGCAGCGCCTCTCCGAAATCGCGCTCGAGACGATCCTCGAGGTGACGGCGGCCGATCGGGCGGCGGTCGTGCTGCGCTCCGCGGCCGGGGAGCCTGAAGTCGCAGCCGCGCGGTTGCGCAACCCGGGCCAGGGCCCGTTCACCGTGAGCCGGACGCTCGTGGCGGACACGATTGCCAAGGGCGTCTCCACGTTCGCGCGCGACGCCAGCTCGGACGCGCGGTTTGCGGACGGCAAGAGCGTGATCGGCCAGGGCATCCGATCGGTCATGTGCGTACCGCTGCGGACGACCGATGAAATCCTCGGCGCGCTGTACGTGGACAGCCAGAGCGGACCGGGTCGTTTCAGCGACGAGGATCTCGAGCTGCTGGCCGCCATCGGCAACCATACAGGTGTCGCGCTGCACCGCGTGCGCCTCATCGGGGAGCTCGAGCGCCTCCTGCTCGACACCGTCCGCGCAATCGCGGCCACGATCGACGCGAAGGACGGTTACACGCACCGGCACTCCGAGCGCGTGGCCGCGCTCGCGAGCCGCATCGCGGCCGAGATCGGCCTCGGCCGCGATCAACAGGAGATCGCGGAACTCTCGGCGCTGCTGCACGACGTCGGCAAGATCGCCGTGCCGGACTCGATCCTCAACAAGCCCGGACGGCTGACCCCGCAGGAATTCGCCGAGATGCAGAAGCATCCCGTGCACGGCGCCCGGATCCTCGCGAACATCCAGAGCCCGATGGTGGACGCCGTGCTCCCCGGCGTCCGATACCACCACGAGCGCTGGGACGGCTCCGGCTATCCCGAAGGCCTTCGCGGCGACGGGATTCCGCTCCTGGGACGCTTGCTCGGCGTGGCCGACTTCCTCGACGCGCTGACGTCCGCGCGCGCGTATCGCTCGCCGAGTTCGCTGGACGACGTCGTGCAGCTCGTGGCGCGGGGCGCTGGCGTGCATTTCGATCCCCAGATTGCGGAAGCAGTCGTGCGGCTGCACGCCCGAGGCGAGCTGACCGTCGAGACGCGCGATGGGGAATGAGCCGGCGCTCGGCGCTCGGCGCTCGCCCCTCGACAAAGCTCGGGGCGACCCTGAGCCTGTCGAAGGGTCGGGGCTCGGGCCTCGGGGCTCGGCGCTCGGCGTGGTGTGCGCAGCCGCAGGGCTGACGGTTTGCCTGCTCGCGGTCTCGCCAACGGCGATCGGGCAGCAGGGCGCTCGCGATGCCGGACCGATCGCGCTGCGTTTCCATCACATCCACTACCGCGTTTCAGATCCCGGTGCGGCGCTGGGCGAAGCGGTGGCGCGACTGGGAGGCACGCGTGTCGTCGCGCCTGGACTTGGCGTTGGCGTGCGGATCGGACGTGAATACGTGCTGCTCGATCGCGCCGTGGGCAGCGCGGCACCGGTCAGGCGTGAAGTGAAACCAGCCGATGCCTACGCGGAAGCCGCAAAGTGGCTGCTTGCGCGCGGCATCCCGGTTCAACCGGCGACATTCGCCGAAACCAGCGTCGTCAGGCCGCTGCCGGACGCGTTCTTCGACCATCTCGGCTTCTCGACGGACGATCCCCGCACGGCAATCGCCTCGATCGAAGACAAGCCACTCTCGGTCAGTGATGATGTCGCGCGTTTCCGGCTGCCGTCAGGCGTGATGCTCGAAATCGTACGCGACACGGACAAGCCAGACGCGTTCTGGTGCCCCATGCACCCCGACGTGCGATCGCCGGGACCGGGGAAATGCGCGTTGTGCGCCATGAGCCTCGTTCCGATCCCGCCGCCGCGCATCGGCGAGTACCGGCTGGACGTCACCCTGACGGCGCAGGCGAATGGCAAGGGCGTCTCCGGCATGCGCTTCGTCGTGCGCGATCCTGAAACGGGGGAGCCGGTCTCGCGTTTCATCGAAGTGCACGACCGGCTCTTTCACCTGTTCGTCGTCAGCCGCGACCTCGGTCAGTTCGTGCACGCGCATCCGGATCGCAGGGACGACGGCTCGTTCGAGGTGCAGCAGGCACTCGCCCCCGGCGAGTACCTGCTCGTCGCGGATTTTCTGCCGGTCGGCGGGACGCCGCAGGTGCTGCACCGTGTGATTGAGACGCCCGGATACGCCGGACCGCTATTCAGTCCTCCAACCGATGTGAAGCCCGGTCCGCTCGAACAGGTGGCCGACGATCTGCGGATTCGCCTCGAGCCGCCGTCGCCTGCGCCGCTGCGCGAGACGCGACTGCGGTTCGTCGTCATGGATGCGGCCGGCGCGCCGGTCACAGATCTCGAGCCGTTCCTTGGCGCGGCCGGACACCTGCTGATCGTGAACCCGGACCTGACCGCGGCGATCCACGGCCATCCCGAGGGCGCCTTATCGAGCGGCCCGAACGTGACGTTCAGCCCGATCTTTCCCTCGCCGGGCGTCTACAAGATGTGGGTTCAGTTTCAGCGGAAGGGACGGGTGATGACGGCGCCGTTCGTCATCGAGGTGCCGTCACCGTGACGGTGATCGTGCAGCGATCGCGGGTGTCGGAGACGAGCGTGCTGCCCGGCGTCAGCGACAGCGGAGCGCGCAGCCAGTAGGTGGTGGGAAAGTCCGGGTCGAAGTTGCGGATCCAGGCGACGATGTCGCGGTGACCGTCCGGGCGGCGCACCGCGATGCCGACGGACTCGCCGCGTTGAAGCTCCGGCCTGATCGCCAGCAGCGCGCCCTCGGGAAGCGATTGTTCGCCGCAGGGCAGCGTCAGGGTGCTGCTCTTCGCGCTTTCGGCCAGGTCCCTCTTCTGTTCCTTTTGGGCCGGTTCCCCTGCCTTGTCCCTTATCCCTTGTCCCTTTTCCCTTTCTCGCGGCGCTCCACCGTCTGCCCACGCCGACATCACCGCGATCTCGAACGGCGAGAGCGACGGGTCGTTGCTGAAATCACCGTAGCCGCGGGCGGCCTGCCACTTCGGCATCCGCCGCGTCAGCACTTCCTCTTTGATGGCTTTTGCCCAGGGCCGCGCCTCGTCATACGTCGCGAGGGACATCGGGCCGCGGCCGCCGGGCGCGTGGCAGGACACGCAGCGTGCCTGGACGATCCGGGAAACCTCCCGGTCCCAGGTCACGCGCGTGGTGATCGGGTCGTGTGCTTCAGTGCTGACCAGCAGGGTGAGGGCGAAGCCGGATGCCGCCGCTATTGTCCCCCACCGTTTGCCGGCGCGGTGATGACCGTTCCCGGTTTGACCCCGTCGATCGAATAGACGAACGCCGTGAACATCATCTCTTCCCACGTCTGATCGCCCCACTTCACATCGACCGTCGGATCCGGGTTCGACTTGTTCGCGGTGGAGTTGTCGTAGTGGGCCACCGCGCGGATCTTCGTTCCCTTCGGCAGCTTGAGCGGCTGCGAGAAGATGTAGTCGGTCTGCCAGTTGAAATCGTACTTGGGCACCGAGAGGATGATCTCGGACCGGCCGTCCGGGTAAGTCGCCGTGTACTCCCAGCTCTTGCCGCGCAGGTGTGTGTGCGGCAGCATCTGCCTCAGCGTCACGTCCGCCACCGTCGTCATCTCGGCCGTAACTTCGTGGTTGGACGCGCCGGCCGGAATCACGAAGTTGCCGTTCGAGACGTTGGCGAACCGCATCTCCTGCGTCGGCGGCTGCTTGGCGAAGAACAACCCGATCCTGGTGCGATCGATCGCCGCGTCGCCGTTCGGCGTGTAGTGCATCTGCAGCACGAGCGTCGAGCCCGCGCGCAGCAGCATCGCGGAACCTGGCTCGAACGACAGCGAATTGTAGCCGGGCGCGAACCCGCCAATGGAGACACCGAGGCGTCTGGGTGCCGGGTATCGGCTGAGGCCCCGCGTGCGCTTCGGGCCGCCTTCCGGCTCCTCCGGACCACCTGACTGACCCGCCGGAACCTCCATGCCGGGGCCGAGTCGGAAACCGCTCGGGCGGCGCTCAGGTTGCGGCGGTCTGGCGAAGACGATGACGTGGTGGACGACGGCGCGGTTGCCGGGACGAACTTCGAGCGATTGGATCCACCTGTCCTCGGTCAGGTTCGTCGGAACCTCGATGTACCTGGTACTCGACGAAGCCGTCAGCCGGCACCTTGTAGTCCTCGGCCATGGAGAGCACGAGGTCAGGCTGCCCGATCGACCAGCCTTCGGTGTACTTCGGCGTGGGCGGCAGGTCTGCCGGGTTACCGCGGGGCGCGCCGCCGTTCGCCCACTTGACTAGCGTTTCCTTGTCGCTCGCCGACAGGCTGCGGTCGTTCGCGAACGTCCCGTGCTTCGCGTCGGCATGCCATGGCGGCATGTGTCCTTCGCTGACCTCGTCTCGAATTGCCTTCGCCCAGGGCCGCGCGTCCTCGTAGGTGAGGAGCGACATCGGCGCGATTTCACCCGCGCGATGGCAGCCCGTGCAGTTCTTGAACAGAATCGGTGCGACGTCCTTGCTGAACGTCGGAACGCTCGCGGCCGGCTTTGGTGCGTACTGGCGCTCAGGCGCGGCGCTCAGGCCAATAGCCAGACTGAGCGCACCAAGCGTCACGCCGAATGTCACCCCACGTGTACTAGTCATAGGTCCTCTGATCGGTCGGGGACACTCAAACGTGACTGTCACGTTTGAGTGTCCCCGAATTTTACTTGCGTCCGGCCTGCTGCTGAGGTGGCGCCGGCGCCTGGGCCGGGCTGAAGAGCAGCCCGGTGTACTGCATTTCCTCCCACGTCTGATCGCCCCACTTGACGTCGATTTTGGGATCCGGGTTCGATTTATTCGCGGGCGAGTTGTCGTACCAGGCGCTGGACACGATCCGCGCACCCTTCGGCACCTGGAGCGGTTCCTTGAACATGTAATAGGTCTGCCAGTTGAAGTCGTAGCGCGGCACCGAGAGGATGTTCTTGTTCGTGCCGTCGGGCAGCTCCAGGACGTAGTCCCATTTCACCCCTCGCACGTGCGTGTGCGGGAAGATGCCCCAGACGACCGCGTCGGCCACGAACGACACATCCGCGTCCACGCGTGTGTCCGCCGCTCCAGCCGGCAGTGTGAGCGTCGCATTGAAGAAGTGCGACACGCGAACTTCGCGGGGGGACGGATCCTTCGCAAACACCAGCCCGACCTTCGTGCGATCCGTACCGGCCGTTCCATTCGCCGTGTAGTGCATCTGCAGCTCTATTACGCCGCCGGGCTCCAGGCGGATGGCGGTTCCAGCCGGCATACATCTGCGGGTTCGTGCCCGGAGCGTAGGTCGCGAGCAGACGTTGCGGCACGGCTTCGCGGCTCTGCGGCCGGGTACCGCGATTCTGACGCGGCGGCATTGTCATCTGCTGGCGGTTGATTTGCAGCACCGGCGCCCGCTGCATGTCGGGTTTGGCGCGGTAGAACGCCAGCGCGTGATGCACGAGCGTGCGGTTGCCCGGCCTCAGCTCAATCGCCTGGATCCACTTCGGCTCGGTGAAGTTCGTCGGGATGTAGAAGTACTGGTACTCGATGACGCCCTCGGCGGGAACCTTGTAGTCCTCCTGCATCTCGAAGACGACGTCGGGCGTGCCGATGGTCCAGCCGTCCGCATACTTCGGCATGGTCGGCATGTCTTTCGGATCGCCTTTCGGCGCGCCGTTGGTCGCCCACTTGATCAGGGTCTGTTTCTCCTCGTCCGTGATGCGTCGCTCGTTCAGGAACGTGCCAGGCGCCCCTGAGGCATGCCACGGCGGCATGTGCCCTTCACCGACCTCGTCGCGGATCGCTTTGGCGTACGGCCGCGCGTCCTCGTAGGTGAGGAGCGACATCGGCGCGATCTCACCGGGGCGGTGGCACCCGGTGCAGTTCTTGTACAGGATGGGCGCGACGTCTTTCGCGAACGTCGGCACGTCCCGCCGGCGGCTTCGCGCTGTCCTGATCCGAGGCCCCGACGAGGGCGCCCAACCAGACGAGGCACAGGAGAATAGCGGCAAATCGGATGGCTTTCATGGAGGATTCATTGTAGCCCAGCATCGCGGTCGACACCCCCAGCTTCTGTTAGCTTTCCCTCAGGTTTCCCTGAGGCGGGACCCCCGGAGGTCAGAATTCTCACAGCGCCACGCGATGTCGGCCGCTATGCAGGTAGTTCATCGTCTGCACCGTCAGGAGGACGATGAAGTCCAGCTTGGTGCGGTCTTCCGGGCCCACCAGCCGCAGATTCAGCTGGTTCGCGCGCTTGATCATGTTCTCGATGACCTGATCGATCGTGTACTGATACTCACCGGTCCACGCTGCGACCATGCGTCGGACGTCGCGGCGGACGCGTGCGATGAACCGCGCCGCTTTCATGTTGGCCGCATATTCCGGTGCGTCCGAGAAGAGCCTCCGCAGATCGCGATCGTAGAAGTGCGGGTGTTCCACACCGTAATGACGACGCTTGCGCTCGTAGTGCGCGCGCAGCGTCTTGCGCAGCGCGTGGAGCGGCTCGACTTTCCGGCGCGAGGCCACGATCGGCGCTTTGCCGGCGACGTCACGCATCAGCGCGTCCATGTATTCCAGCTTCTTCAACGCCGGCCAGTCCGCGTACCGGTTGCGCCAGTCCGAGTGTGGGTTGAGCCACACGGCGAACGTCTCGGCGAAATCCTCGTCGGGGTGGCTCTGCGCGTACCAGCTGTCCAGGTGCAGCACGAAGCTCTTGCTGTACGGCTTCGGCGTGTAGTAGTCGGGATACTGCATGTAGGACGGCCCGAAGATCTGCTGACGACGCCGGCGCTGTCTGAGCTTGTAGGCGTTGTCGATGGCGTGGCCGGCCTCATGGCGCATGATCTTCAGGCACCACTGCGGCGTGCCGCCCTCCACCTCCAGCATCTGGGTCCGCTCGAGCTGGGCCAGCCGGGGGTGCGCGAGATAGAAGGGGATGGCCACGCCAGGGACCCCATCGGGCGAGAACCATTCGGCCGATAACCAGAAATGAGGCTGAAACGAGAGGCCCCGGGCATCGATTTCCGCCTGCAGCTCGGAAATGCGGGTTTCGAGCGGACTGCCTTCGATGGTGACGCCCAGCTGCGAGATCCTGAGATCCAGCAGTCTGTCGTCAGGCCAGCCGGCCCATTCGTCAGGCGGAATGATGCGCATTGCCCCTTATTTACACCTTTCCCGGCGTGTGGTATACCCGCGCCAACGCGATTCTAACCATCCCGTCCCGTTCGCGTCGCCGAACGGCCCTCAAACAGGAGTGTCTATGAACCCGGTGAGCCGTGTGGCCCTCACGGTGACGGTTGTAGCGTTGGTCGCCGGATCCGGCCTGGCCGCGGCCCAGACGCCGCCCCAGGGACAGACGCAGGGGTCGCAGCAGCCGCCGCCGGCGCAGACCCCTCCGCAAAAACCTGAACAGAAGCCTGAGCAGAAGCCCGAGCAGAAGCCTGAAGAGACGCCGAAGTTCGAAGAGGTCGTTGTCGTCAGTGCCTCTCGGGCCGATGAGAAGCTGATCAACGCCCCTGCGACCATGAGCGTGATCACCAGCGCGCAGATTGAGGAAGCGCCGAGCCAGAACTTCGCGGAGCTGCTGCGTTCGATCCCCGGCGTGAACATCACGCAGGTGTCGGCGCGCGACATCAACGTCACGAGCCGCGCGGCGACGGGCACGCTGGCGACGGGCCAGCTGGCGATGCTCGACGGGCGGACGTTGTACCAGGACTTCTTCGGCTTCGTGATGTGGGACTTCCTGCCGGTGAACTTCAACGAGGTCAAGCAGGTCGAGGTCATCCGCGGGCCCGCCTCCGCCGTCTGGGGCGCCAACGCGCTCTACGGCGTCGTCAACGTCATCAGCAAATCGCCGCGCGAGATGAAAGGCGCGAGCGCGATGTTCGGGTTCGGCGGTTTCGATCGTCCGGACGCCGACGCCGGATCGCTCTGGTACATCAACGGCACGTACGCCGACGCGCCCAACGCCCGCTGGTCGTACAAGCTTTCCGGTGGCGGGTACTCGCAGGATGCGTTCGCCCGGCCCACGGGTCAGATCCCCTGCGACAACCCCGAGGTATGCGGTGTGACGACGACGTACCCGCCGTTCACGAACGAGGGCACCACGCAGCCGAAATTCGACGCGCGCGTCGACTACGACTACGAGGACGGACGAAAGCTGTCGTTCGCCGGCGGCGTGGCGGGCACGGATGGCATCATGCACTCGGGCATCGGCCCGTTCGACATCAACAGCGGCTCGGTGATGAGCTATCTGAAAGCCAATTACACGAAGGGCGGGCTCAGAGCCGGGTTCTTCACGAACATCCTCAGCGGCGACGCGGACCAGCTCCTGACGCGCGGCCTCAACGGCGCGCCCATCACCTTCGCGTTCGACACGACGACGCTGGACTTCGACCTCGCCAACGTTCACACGTTTGGCACGCGGCAGGTCTTCAGCTACGGCGGCAACCTCCGCTACAACAACTACGACCTGTCCATCGCGCCCGACGCGGACAACCGGACCGAGTTCGGGGTGTACGGGCAGGACGAGATCTTCCTCTCGAAGATGTACCGGGTCGTGGTCGGCGCGCGCGTGGACCGGTTCGATTTCATCGACGACTTCGTGTTCTCGCCGCGGCTGGCGTTCATGATCAAGCCAGAGGAGAAACATACGTTCCGGGTGTCGTACAACCGGGCGTATCGCGCGCCGTCGGTCATCAACAACCACATCAACCTGATCATCTCGCAACCGATCAATCTCTCGCCGCTGGGCATCCCGAATCCGTACCTGCTGCCGGTCAACATTGTCGGGAACACGGACCTGCAGGAACAGTCGCTCGACGCCTTCGAGATTGGGTACTCCGGAGTCATCCTGGAGGGCAAGGCGATTGTCTCTGCGGCGTACTACATGAACTGGTCGAAAAACGAGATCCTGTTCACGCAGCCGCAGGGCGCGGTCTACACTCCGGCGAACCCGCCGTCGAACTGGCCGATCAATCCGCTCGCCCTCGCGTTGCTGGCGCAGCAGGGTATCTTCCTCCCCTCACAGTTCACGTACCTGAACTTCGGCGAGAGCACGAGCCAGGGCATCGAGCTGGGCGTGAACGGCGTCGTCAACCCGTACCTGAGCATGTTCGTGAACTATTCGTATCAGAGCGATCCGGATCCCAAGGACTTCGCTCTGAGCGAGCTCAACCTGCCGGCGAACAACCGGTTCAACATCGGGGCGAACTTCAACTACAACAAGTTCCTGGGAAGTCTTTCCTTGACCTACACAGGCGAGGCGTTCTGGCAGGACGTGCTCAACGATCCGTTTCACGGCACGACGGAGCCGTACACGCTCGTCAACGCCACCGTCGGCTACCGCTGGTTGAACGACCGGGTGACGACGTCGCTGAAGATGGTGAACCTGGCCAATTCAGACATCCAGCAGCACGTGTTCGGTGACGTCACGAAGCTGCAGATGGTGGGGGAGATCAAGGTGAACTTTCCCGGGGCGCTGAAGACCCGCGGGAGAGTATGCTGTATGTTCCGCCTTGAGCATCCGCCTCCTCGCCCTGGATATCGACGGGACCCTGCTCGACAGCTCCGGGCAGGTTCCCGACGCGAATCGCGCCGCCGTCCAGCGGGCGCTTGACGCTGGAATCGAAGTCGCACTGGCCACCGGGCGACGGTACGAGTTCGCCCGGCCGATCTTCGAGCAGCTGCCGGCGCCGCTGACGTTAATCCTCAGCAACGGCGCCATCGTCAAGACCCTCGACGGCCGGACGCTCACGCGCCGTCTGCTCCCCCGCGACACCGCCCGCGCGATACTCGAGTGCACGCCGGACCATCGTGGCAGCGCCGCGGTGATCTTCGATCGGCCGCGCGACGGCCAGGTCGTCTTCCAGACCATCGACTGGGAGCATCCGCGTCAGCGCCGGTTCCTGGAAGCGAACCGGCCTTTCGTGGCCGAGGTCTCACCGCTCGAAGCGGCGCTGACCGAGGATCCCGTTCAAGTGATGTTCACGGGACCGTGCGAGACTATGCGTGAGCTGTTCGCGCGCCTGTCACGGCAGAGCAACGCGGACGGGAACGGCTATGCCGTCGCCCTGACGGAGTACCGCCACAGCGATTTCTCGCTGGTCGACATCGTGCAGGCCGGGTGCTCGAAAGGCTCGACGCTGCAGGATCTGGCGCGACAGCGAGGCATTTCTGCGGCTGACGTGATGGCGATCGGCGACAATCTGAACGATCTTGAAATGTTGATGTTTGCAGGTCAGCCGGTCGTCATGGGAAACGCCGTGGAGGATCTCAAGACGCGCGGCTGGCCGGTGACCGGCACCAACGACGAGGCCGGCGCGGCTCAGGCGATTGAGACGTTCGTGTTCGGCAAGGCGTCATAGAGAATCAGGACATGCCCAGGTTCAGCGCGCTGCGCGTCCCCAGGTCGGAAGCCGCCCGGGGGCGCCGCTCAGAAGTTCCCAATCCGGCCGCACCGACCCTACCCAAGAAGAAGCTGAGCGCCTCAGCCGCGTGGCGCGAAGCGCGCACGCTGATCGCGGCGCGGAAGGGTCGTCTGGCGCTGGGTCTGGTCCTCATGCTCATCAACCGGCTCGCCGGGTTGGTCCTGCCGGCCACATCCAAGTTCCTGATCGATGACGTCATCGGCAGGCGCCGCGAGGATCTGCTCGTGCCGCTCGCGCTGGCGGCGGGCGCGGCCACGCTCGTGCAGGCGGCAAGCTCCTACGCGCTCTCCCAGGTGCTCGGCGTCGCCGCGCAGCGGGCCATCACCGACATGCGCCGGCGCGTCGAGGCTCACGTCGCGCGGCTGCCCATCCGCTACTTCGACTCCACGCAGTCGGGCGTCCTCATTTCGAGGATCATGAGCGACGCCGAAGGGATCCGGAACCTCGTCGGGACGGGCCTCGTTCAGCTCACCGGCAGCGTCGTCACGGCGATCGTCGCGCTCGGGATCCTCTTCTATCTGAACTGGTGGCTCACGCTCGCGACGCTCGTCGCCCTCGGTGCGTTCGGCGGCGCGATGGCGCTCGCGTTCAACCGCCTGCGCCCGCTCTTCCGCGAGCGCGGCCGCATCAACGCGGAGGTCACCGGGCGGCTCAACGAAACGCTCGGCGGCATCCGCATCGTCAAGACCTATACGGCCGAGAAGCGTGAAGAGCTGGTGTTCACGAAGGGCGTGCACCGGCTGTTCCGGAACATCGCGCAGTCGATTACCGGCGTGTCGGCGATCACCGCGTTTTCGACGGTGGTCGTGGGCGTGATCGGCATCCTCATGATCGTCATGGGCGGCCGCGCGATTCTGTCCGGCACGATGACGCTGGGCGACTTCATCTTCTACCTCGTCCTGACGGGTCTCATGGCCGCGCCGGTCGTGCAGATCGCCTCGATCGGCACGCAGCTCAGCGAGGCGCTGGCCGGCCTGGATCGCATCCGGGAAATACTCGGCATGTCCACGGAGGATGAAGAGGACAGCCGCAAGGCGCCGCTCGGGACGATCGACGGCGAGGTGACCTTCGACGACGTCAGCTTCGAGTACAACGCCGGTGTTCCGGTGCTGCGAAACGTCAGCTTCCGCGCGCCGGCCGGCACCACGACCGCGCTCGTCGGGTCGAGCGGATCCGGAAAGAGCACGCTCATCAGCCTCGTCATGGCCTTCAACCGTCCGCTGACCGGACGCATTCTCGTGGACGGCCGCGACCTGACGTCGGTCAGGCTTCGCGACTATCGCGAGCAGATCGGCGTCGTCCTCCAGGATAATTTCCTGTTCGACGGCACCGTCGGCAACAACATCAGCTACGGCCGTCCGGACGCCACGCCGGACCAGATTCGGGAGGTCAGCCGGATCGCGCACGCCGACGAGTTCATCGATCGGTTCGAAAAGGGCTACGCCACGATTGTCGGCGAGCGTGGCGTGAGGCTGTCGGGCGGGCAGCGGCAGCGCGTCGCGATCGCCCGCGCGATTCTGGCCGATCCGAGGATTCTCGTGCTGGACGAAGCCACGTCATCGCTCGACAGCGAGAGCGAGGCGCTGATTCAAGACGGGCTGCGGTCGCTGCGCCGCGGCCGCACGACATTCGTCATCGCGCACCGCCTGTCGACAATCCGCAGCGCCGATCAAATCCTCGTCCTCGAGCAGGGTCAGATCGTCGAGCGCGGCACGCATGAGGAGCTGCTGGCGCTCGGCGGGCGATACCGCACGCTCTACGACAAGCAGTACGACTTCGAGTCCGACCGCTTCATCAATCCCGGTGAAGACTTCACGCCTCAAACGCCTCGGCCGGCCGTGGCAATTCCCGTCCGACCCGACCGGGCGCTCTAGGCAATTTTGAATTCTGAATGCTGAACGCTGAAATGAAGTTTGAATGGACAAGAGCTAAGATAACTAAGAATAGGGCAACGATGAAGGCCTGTTGAGCCTTTCCTCTTGCCTTATTCCCGGTTATCTTCAACCTTCAACTCTTCAAACTTCATTTCAGCATTCAAAATTCAGAATTCAAAATTTCATCATGCAATTCATCTACACCATGAAGGGTCTGGGCAAGGTCCATCAGCCCGACCACGTCGTTCTGAAAGACATCTGGCTCTCGTTTCTGCCGGGCGCGAAGATTGGCGTCCTCGGTCTGAACGGCGCAGGCAAGAGCACCATCCTCCGCATCATGGCCGGCGAGGATCACGAGTTCATCGGGGAAGCGTTCCCGGCTCAAGGCATCAGCGTCGGCTACCTCCCACAGGAGCCCCGGCTCGATGCTGCCAAGAACGTGCTGGGGAACGTCGAGGAGGGCGTCGCCGAGATCCGCGCGCTGTTGACGCGGTACGACGAAATCAATGCGAAGTTCGGTGAGGACCTGTCGCCTGACGAGATGGACAAAGTCCTGGCCGAGCAGGGCCGCGTCCAGGATCAGATCGAGGCTGCCAATGGTTGGGACCTCGACTCGCGGCTCGAGCTGGCGATGGACGCGTTGCGGCTGCCGGCGGCGGACGCCGACGTGTCGACGCTGTCCGGCGGCGAGCGCCGGCGCGTCGCGTTGTGCCGGTTGCTGCTGCGATCGCCGGATCTGCTGCTGCTGGACGAGCCGACGAACCACCTCGACGCCGAATCCGTCGCATGGCTCGAGCGGTTTCTGAAGGACTACCAGGGCACCGTTGTCGCCGTGACTCACGATCGCTACTTCCTCGACAACGTGGCCGGCTGGATTCTCGAGCTCGATCGCGGGTCCGGCATCCCCTGGGAGGGCAACTACTCCTCCTGGCTCGAGCAGAAGCAGGGGCGTCTGGCGGTCGAAGAAAAGCAGGAGACGAAGCGGCAGCGCACGCTCCAGCGCGAGCTGGACTGGATCCGGATGTCCCCGCGCGCGCGGCAGGCGAAAGGCAAGGCGCGGCTCAACGCCTACGAAGACCTGCTGAAGGAAGAGACCGCTCAGAAGATCGAGCAGGTCGAGATCTATATCCCGCCCGGCCCGCGCCTGGGCGACATCGTCGTCGAGGCCCGCGGGCTGCGCAAAGGCTACGCCGATCTGCTCCTGATGGACGACGTGTCATTCACGCTGCCGCGGGGCGGCATCGTCGGCGTCATCGGTCCCAATGGCGCCGGCAAGACGACGCTGTTCCGGATGATTCTGGGAAAGGAGCAGCCGGACGGCGGCACGCTGAGGCTGGGGGAGACCGTCAAGATCGGCGCGGTCGATCAGTCGCGGGACGTCGCTGTCGGCGGCAAGACCGTCTGGGAGGAGATCTCCGGCGGACGGACGAGGTCGAGCTCGGCAAACGTGAAGTCGCGTCGCGCGCCTACGTGTCGTGGTTCAACTTCAAGGGTCGGGATCAGCAGCGCAAGGTCGGCGACGCTCTCCGGCGGCGAGCGGAATCGCGTCCACCTGGCAAAGCTGCTGAAGGGCGGCGCGAACCTGCTGCTGCTCGACGAGCCGACCAACGATCTCGACGTCGATACGCTGCGCGCGCTCGAAGAAGCGCTGCTGGCGTTTGCCGGCTGCGCCGTGGTCATCAGCCACGATCGATGGTTTCTCGATCGCATCGCGACGCACATGCTCGCGTTCGAAGGCGACAGCAAGGTCGTCTGGTTCGAGGGCAACTATCAGGACTACGAGGTCGATCGCCATCGACGTCTCGGCGCCGAAGCCGATCAGCCGCATCGCATCAAGTACCGAAAGCTGACGCGATAGAGACAGAAGAGGGCGGAACTTTAGTTCCGCGTCAGGGAAGCGGCTACGATCGAGTACGTGCGGGTCGCCAGTCTCTCGATTCTCTTGCCTTCTCGCTCGCCGGCCTGAGTTGTTCCAAGCGTGAGCAATGCGCACGTCGCGCTTCCTTTCAATCGCAACGGGCGGGACGGGCGGCGTGTATTACCCGTACGGCGGTGGCATCGCGAAGATCCTGAACGACAGCCTTCCCGACATGCGCGCGACCGCGGAAGTGACGTCGGCCTCGGTCGACAATCTGAAGCTGATTCGGGATGGCCGCGCGGACATCGCGTTCACGCTGGCGGATACACTCGCCGATGCCGTCGCCGGGCACGGGACCCTTTACGGGAAAGCCTGTTCCGGCGGCCAGCCTCGCCGTCTTGTATTCGGAACTACACGCACCTCGTCGCGCTCGCAAACTCGACTATTCGAGTCCGTGGCGGATCTGCGGCGGAAAGTCGTGTCGACGGGCGCACCGGGCAGCGGAACGGAGGTCATCGCGTTCAGGCTGCTCCGCGCGGCGGGCCTCGATCCCGATCGGGACGTCACTCGTCAGGGGCTTGGGGGTATCGGAGTCCGCCGACGCGCTGAAGGATGGCAAGGTCGATGCGTTTTTCTGGAGCGGTGGATTGCCGACGGCTGCGATTCAGGATCTTGTCGCACAGTCCCGGACATCTCGATGCAGACTACTGCCGAACGCGGATCTGCTGCCAACGCTGCAGCCGCGACCACGGCAGCCTGTATTTCCGGCTCGAGATTCCTGCCGGCGCGTATCCGGGCGTCCAGGCACCGGTGCCGGTGGTCGGTGTGGCCAACGTGCTCGTGGTCAACCGCTCGATGCCCGACGAGTCTCGCATACGACATCACGCGGACGCTCTTCGAGAAGCAGCCCGAGCTGGCCGCCATCCATCCTGAGGCGAGGAATCTCTCGCGCGAGCGGGCCGTGACCGGGTCTCCCGCCGAGTATCATCCGGGAGCCATGCGGTTTTTTCGCGAGCAGGGAAGCTGGAAATGAATCTCGCCATAGATGGCGAGATTCCGACGGACGTTTCACCCTTTCGGAAGCTGCACGGTTTCACTCGGTCAGCGGTCGCAGTTCTTGCCACGTTTCTCTCGCTCTATTCCCTGTACTGGGTACTGTTCATCGTCCAGCCGCAGGTTTATCGCGTCAGTTTTCTGCTGATCGCGCTCGTCCTGATCTTTCTGCTTCTGCCGCGCCGGCGCGACATGATCGCGAGTCCGGTTTCGATCCTCGACTGGTTGCTGGTCGCCGTCTCCATCGCGGCGCTCGCATGGCCGATTCTGGACTTCCAGCAGTTCGTTTACCGCGCCGCCGATCCGCTTGCCGATCGATCTGGTGTGCGGCGTCGATCGCGATCGTCCTCGTGCTCGAGGCGACCCGGCGAACCGTCGGGTGGATCCTGCCGGTCACCGCGGCCATCTTCATCGTCTACGGGTGGGCGGGACCTTACTTCGATCGACTCGGCCTGTCGCTGATCGCCCACCGGGGATACGGCATGGAACGGCTCGTCGGGACGCTGTTCATGACCCTCGAGGGGATATTCGGCGTACCGCTCGACGTCGCGTCGACCTACATCATCCTCTTCACGATCTACGGCGCGGTCCTCGAGCAGTCGGGGGCGGGCCGGTTCTTCATCGACTGGACGATGGCCGCGATGGGGCGGTCGCGATCGGACGCGGCGCCGGGCCGCACGGTCGACGCTCGCCGGCTTCCTCCTCGGCACCGTCTCCGGCAGCGGCGTCGCGACGACCGTGATGCTGGGGTCCGTGGCCTGGCCGCTGCTGCGCGGTGCCGGCTACAGCGCGGAAATCGGCGGCGCAATTCTCTCCGCCGCCGGCATCGGCGCGCTGCTCTCCCCGCCGACTCTTGGGGCCGCCGCATTCCTGATCGCCGAGTTCCTGAAGATCTCGTACCTGCGAGGTGCTCGCATGGCCACGATGCCGACCCTGCTGTACTACCTGTCGATCGTCCTGATGATCGAGGCGGATACCCGCCGTCTGCGTCCCGGCAAGGTGCCACCCCGCAAGGTGCCTGGCACCTTTTCCGAAAACGCGCCAGTCACTGACGTGGGGGAGCTCACCTGGCGATACGGGTACCACTTCACGTCGCTCGTGGCGATTGCGGTGTTTCATGGTGATCGGAATGTCGGCGTTCCGGGCGGTGTTCTGGGCGACGGTCCTCGCCGTCGCCCTGAGCTTCATCCGGCGCGAAACAGCGCTGACGCCACGACGGCTGGCCGAATGCGCTCCAGGCCGGCGCGACGGGGATGCTCGGTGTGTGCGCGACGACGGCAACGGCCGGCATCATCGTCGGCGTCGTGACGCTGACCGGGCTGGGCCTGAAGATCTCCGGCATCATCGTCGCAATGGCCGGAGGGCAACTGCTCCTGACCGTCGTCTACTCCGCGCTGGCCGTCTGGCTGCTCGGCCTCGCGGTGCCGGTCACCGCGTCATACATCATCGCCGCCGTCATGGTCGCACCCGCCCTGGTGCAGGCCGGCGTCCCGGACGTCGCGGCTCACATGTTCATCTTCTACTACGCGGTCCTCTCCGAGGTGAGCCCTCCCACAGCGTTGTCTCCCTTTGCCGCCGCGGCGCTGACCGGCGGCAATCCGTTCATGACGATGATGCTGACGTGGAAGTACACGCTCCCGGCGTTCCTCGTGCCGTTCGTGTTCACGCTGACGCCTGACGGCGTGGGTGTGCTGATGAAAGGAACGCCGATGGGGATTCTGGCGGTGACGGTCACCGCTGCGGTCGGCATCGCCGCGCTGGCCGCGAGCCTCGGGGGCTGGCTGATTGGGCCGGCGTCCAAGGCCGAACGAGCCTTGTTGGCGCTGGGTGGTGTCCTACTTTGTTACGCGGCGCCCTGGGCGGACGCCGCCGGTCTGACCCTGATCGGGGCGGTACTCGTTCGTGCACTTCAGGTGGCATCGAGAAGAAAGACGGGGCCGTCTGACGGACGTAAACGGCTGAAAGATAGCCGGTTACAGGGAGGCGGCGGGGAGAGGTTAACGCGGGGCGGTTCCAAAGGGCCAGTTTTGGTCCGGCCGAAAAGTGGCCAAACTGCCGAAAAATGTCAACCAGAATGGGTGCAGAGATGCCATCAATAAAGGGGTCAGCCGCGAGAGGCGAATCGGGCTTCACCCTGATCGACATGCTCTTCGTGATTGCGCTGATCGGGCTGTTGTCGACGCTCGCAATACCGGGTCTGATGCGCGCCAAGGGCGCAGCGCAGTCGGCGTCGGCGCTCGCAACGCTGAAGGTGGTCAACAGCTCGCAACTGAGCTTCGCGATCACGTGCGGTCTGGGCTTCTACTCGCCAGATCTCCCGACGCTCGGCGTGAAGCCGCCGGCAGCCGTGGACGCGTTTCTTCCGCCCGAGCTGGCGAGCGGACCCACGTTCATCAAGAGCGGGTACAACTTCAGTCTCGCGGGAACCGGGATCCCTGGAGCGCCGGCATCCTGCAACGGGCTTGGCGGCAGGCGCTGCGGCGTCCGGCTACGCGGCGGTCGCAGACCCGCTGGATCTGACGCCGCCCGCTCGCCACTTCGGCACGAACGCGGACGGCGCGATCTGGGAACACACGGCGTCCCTGGCGGCGACGATGCCTGAAACGGGTGCACCGCTCGCGGGTGCACCCCTCAAGTAGGTGCCCAGCCTCGGCGCTCGGTTCACGGCGTTGGCCTCGACGCCGCTGGACCGACGCCGGGGCTGCTCCCCACCCCAAGTCCTCCCACACTCGTAAACAGCTTCACATCTGCTATCGTAAGGCCCTTCAAACCTTGGGGGAGGGGTCTTTGATGCTTCAGAGTACCAGGCGTTGCGCGGCAGTGCTGGGCGTGTTGTTGCTGGTCTCGTCCGCGGCCGCGGCGCAGACCATTACGACGCCGAAGCAGCACTTCGGCTTCAACATCGGCGACGATTATCAGCTCGCCACATACACGCAGTTCACTGCGTACTGGCAGAAGCTCGACAAGGAATCGGATCGGATGAAGGTGGTGGAAATCGGCAAGACGGCCGAGGGCCGTCCCCACCTGATGGCGATCATCACCTCGCCTGAGAACCACAAGAACCTCGAGAAATACAAGGACATCGCCCGGCGCCTGGCGCTCGCCGAAGGACTCACCGACGATCAGGCGCGCGCTCTTGCGAGGGATGGCAAGGGTGTTGTCTGGTTCGACGGCGGACTGCATGCGACCGAAGTGCTCGGCGCGCACCAGTTGATCGAGACGGTGTATCAGCTCGTGAGCCGCACCGACGCCGAGACGACGCGCTTCCTGAACGACCTCGTCATCCTTGCAGTGCATGCCAACCCTGACGGGATGGAGCTGGTCTCCAGCTGGTACATGCGGAACAGCAACCCGCAGGAGCGATCCACGGGCAATCTTCCGCGCCTGTACCAGAAGTACGTCGGCCACGACAACAACCGCGACTTCTACATGTCGGCCCAGCCCGAGTCGATCAACATGAACCGGATCCTCTACCACGAGTGGTTCCCGCAGGTGATGTACAACCACCACCAGACGGGCCCGGCGGGGACGGTCATGTTCGCGCCGCCGTTCCGCGATCCGTTCAACTACAACTTCGATCCGCTCGTGCCCGCGCAGCTGGATCTCGTCGGCGCGGCGATGCACAGCCGTTTCGCATCGGAGGGCAAGCCGGGCGTGACCAGCCGTCGAGGCTCGAGCTACTCGACCTGGTGGAACGGCGGCCTGCGGACGACGGTCTACTTCCACAACATGATCGGGCTGCTCACCGAGACCATTGGCAACCCGACCCCGATTTCGATTCCCTTCATACCGTCGAAGCAGCTTCCCGACTCGAACCTCCACTTCCCGATCGAGCCGCAGACGACGTGGCACTTCCGTCAGTCGGTTGACTACTCGGTGACGGCCAACTACGCGGTGTTCGACATCGTGTCGCGCAACAGGGAGAACTTCCTCTTCAACATCTACCGGATGGGGAAGAACTCGATCGAGCGCGGCAACCGCGACAGCTGGACGCCGACGCCGCGCCGCGTGATTGCCGTGCAGAACGCCGCCGGCGGTGGACGCGGGCGCGGGGGAGAAGCGGCGGCCGGAGGCGACGAACCCGACGCAGGGGGTCGGGGCGGCCGCGGTGGCGCCGCGCCCGAGCTCTTCACGAAGATGCTGCGCGATCCAGCGACGCGCGATCCGCGCGGGTTCATCCTGCCGTCCGATCAGGCGGACTTCCCGACGGCGACGAAGTTCATCAATACCCTGATCAAGACCGGCGTGACCGTCCATCGGGCGACCGCTCCTTTCACGGTCGCCGGCAAGAACTATCCGGCGGGATCCTGGGTCGTGAAATCGGCGCAGGCATTCCGGCCCCACGTGCTCGACATGCTCGAGCCGCAGGATCATCCCGACGACATTCCGTACCCGGGAGGTCCGCCTACGCGTCCGTACGACAGCGCGGGCTGGACCCTCGCGTACCAGATGGGCGTGAAGTTCGACCGCATCCTCGAGGGCTTTGACGGGCCGTTCGAGAAGGTCACCGGACTGCAGAAGCCGCCCGCGGGGAAGGTTACCGGAACGGCCGGCGCGGGATACGTGTTCAGCCACGGCGTGAACGATTCGTTCGTCGCGATCAACCGGCTCCTGGCGGCGGGCGAGGACGTGTCGTGGGTGACGACGGGCGCGCAGCCGGGCGCGTTCTTCGTGGCGACGAAGGCTTCAACGGCGGCGCTGGTGAACAAGATCGCCGCGGATCTCGGGGTCAGCTTCGAGGGCGTCGCGGCGCGGCCGGCCGGCGACGCGATCAAGCTCCGCAGGCTGCGCGTGGCGCTCGCGGATCAGTACGGCGGATCGATGCCGTCGGGCTGGACGCGCTGGCTCCTCGAGCAGTTCGAGTTCCCCTTCGAGGTCGTGTACCCGAAGGCGCTCGACACCGGAACGCTGTCGAGCCGTTATGACGTCATCGTGTTCCCGTCAGGTGTGGGTCCCGCGGTCGGCGGTGGGGGCCGCGGTGGCGGTCGCGGCGGCGGTGGTGGCGGGGCCGGGGAGCAGGGCGGGCGCGGCGCGGGCCGCGGCGCCAACATTCCCGCCGAGTTCCAGGATCAGCTGGGCGCGTACACGCCCGCCCAGACTGGTCCGCAGCTCAAGAAGTTCCTCGAGGATGGCGGGACGATCGTCGCGGTGGGCCGCTCGGCCGCGAATTTCGCGCAGCTGTTCGACCTGCCCGTCGGGAATCACCTCGTCGAGAGGACCTCGGACGGCTCGGTTCGCCCGCTGCCGTCGGAGAAGTTCTACGTCCCGGGCTCGGTTCTTCGCGCGGCGGTCGACAACACGGCGCCGATCGCCCACGGCATGACGAACCCGGTCGATGTCTTCTTCGACAACAGCCCCGTATTCCGGCTCGAACCCGACGCCGCGCTCAAAGGCGTCCGTCCGATCGCGTGGTTCGACAGCGCGACGCCACTGAGGAGCGGCTGGGCCTACGGACAGGGCTATCTCGAGAGCGGAGTGGCCGCTCTGGACGCGTCCGTCGGCAAGGGCAAGCTCTACCTGTTTGCGCCGGAAATCACCTTCCGCGCGCAGCCTCACGGCACGTTCAAGTTCCTGTTCAACGGGATCTATCTCGCGGCGCGAACGCCGGGGGCGGGAACGTCGACGGCGAGCCGGTAGGAAGGCAACAAGGACAAGGGAAAAGGGACAAGGGAAAAGGGACAAGGGAAAAGGGACAAGGAAACCCTTGTCCCTTTTCGTTTTTCAGCGACGCGCGCGCGCGGCCTTCCTGGCGGTCCTCTTGACCTTCCGCGCCTTGCGCCGGGCGGCGCCGGCGGTCTTCATCGCCGACCTCTTAGTTTTGCGCGCCGCCTTCTTCGCGCCCTTGCGAGCCGTTCGTGCCGAACGGCGCACGGCGGCCTTCACGGCACGCTTGACTCTCTTTACGCGGCGCTTGATCGTCTTCGTTGCGGTCCGCCCGACGGCCGCGGTCCGTTCCGCCGCGCCTGAGACCGCGCCCGCTGCTGCCGCGCCAGCCGACTTCGCGGTCGAGACGGCCGGCTTCGCCGCCGAGACGGCCGACTTCGCCGTCGAGACGGCCGACTTCGCCACGGTCGTTGCCGTGCCGGCCGCCTTCTGCGCCGTCTCGGTCACAATGCGCGTCGCGCTCCCGATCGTGCTGCCGACGACTTCCGCGGTCTGCGTGAGCGCGTCGTCCCCAGGGGTTCCCGTCACGTGTTCATCGGACATACATGCTCCCTTCGCTCCATTCCTGTAATCGTAGCGCCCAATTCACGACGCGACGCGCCACGCTCGAAAAACGTGACGCGCATAGTAACAGAGAGTCAACGCGAATAGTCCACCGAACTTAGAATTGGACGACGAATTTCTTGCGAGAGACGCACCGTTACGACGATCGGATCCTTGCAGCGCTGGCAGTTCACGGCCTCATCCCGCGGCCGGACACCGCGCCCGCGAAGCTGCGTGACGCCGTTGGGGACCTTTACAGATATGAAATCAGACGTCTCCGCGCCGAGCTCGTCGCGGGCCGGATCGCGCGCCGCGACTACGCCGGGTGTGTCGTGGAGCTACGGAAGAGGTATTGGCTGTTGTCGGTGCCGGTCCAGGCGTGGACTCGACAGGAAAGTGGCTAGGATAGCGATATGCAGGACTTCGAAAAGCTCGGTCTTTTCTACCTCGGTCGACGATACGACATCGCCGCCGGCAAGACCCTTGACGAGCCTGTCCTCTACGATTCGCGCGACCTGGTGACCCACGCCGTCTGCGTCGGCATGACGGGTAGCGGGAAGACCGGGCTGTGCCTGGCGCTCATCGAGGAAGCGGTCATTGACGGGGTTCCTGTGCTCGCCATCGATCCGAAGGGGGATCTTGCAAACCTGCTGCTGACCTTTCCGCGGCTCGCCCCCGAGGACTTCGAGCCGTGGGTGGACCCGGACGAGGCCCGCCGGCAGGGCATGACCGTCGGGGCGTTCGCGCAGGCCGAAGCCGAGAAGTGGCGGAAGGGTCTGGCGGACTGGGGCCAGGACGGTGCCCGCATCGAACGACTCCGGCAAGCGGCCGAGTTCGCGGTGTACACGCCCGGCAGCAGCGCAGGCCTGCCCGTGTCCATCATGAGCTCGTTTGCAGCGCCCCCGGCCTCGGTCAGGTCGGACGGAGAGGCCCTGTCCGAGCGGGCCGGCAACACGGCCACGAGCGTGCTGGCGCTGGCCGGTATCGACGCTCAGCCGCGCAGCCGGGAGCACACGTTGCTCACGGCGCTGTTCGGCGGGGCCTGGGCCGAGGGTCGCGACCTCGATCTGCCGGGCCTCATCCAGCAGGTACAGTCGCCGCCCTTCGAGAAGATCGGCGTGCTCGACCTTGAGGCTTTTTTCCCGGCTCGCGACCGGTTCGAGCTGGCGACGCGCGCTCAACGGCCTGCTCGCCGCGCCCGGCTTCGCCCAGTGGCTGGAAGGCGAGCCACTGGATCCGGCAAGCCTCCTGCGGACGAGCAGCGGGAAGCCCCGTGTGGCGATTCTGTCGATCGCCCACCTCGGCGACGCCGAGCGGATGTTCGTCGTGTCGCTCGTGATGAACCAGCTCGTCGCGTGGATGCGGACGCAGACGGGCACGTCGAGCCTTCGGGCCCTGGTCTACATGGACGAAATCCTGGGCTATTTCCCGCCCGTGGCGAATCCTCCCTCCAAGGCGCCGCTCATGACGCTCTTGAAGCAGGGACGAGCGTTCGGACTGGGAGTGGTCCTCGCGACGCAGAACCCGGTGGACCTCGACTACAAGGGCCTGGCGAACACCGGCACGTGGTTCCTGGGCCGGCTGCAGACCGATCGCGACAAGGCGCGGATGCTGGACGGCCTCGAGGGCGCCGCCGGTGCCCTGGACCGCGCCGAGACGGATCGGTTGCTGTCGGCGCTCGGCAAGCGGGTGTTCCTGCTGCACGACGTGCATCAGAAAGCTCCAATCGTTTTCCAGTCGCGCTGGGCGCTGTCGTACTTGCGTGGACCCCTGTCACGCGATCAGATTCGGCAGTTGATGGCAGGGTCAGAAGCCGGAAGCCAGAGGCCAGGGGCCCGAGATCAGGGGCCAGGGGCCGGGGGGCAGAGGCCAGGGGCCGGGGCACAGAGGCCGGGAGCCGGAGGGCAGAGGCCAGGGGCTGGAGGACAGATTCCAGCTGCTGCAGCCTCGCCACCGATTCTACCGCCGGGCATCCAGCAGTTCTTCGTTCCCCCATCCGTGGCCTCAGGAACCGGCGCTCCGGTCCGCTATACGCCCGGCGTGATTGGCATTGCGCGTGTCGGATATACGGACGCCAAACTTGGTGTCGACGAGGTCCGCGACGTCATCTATGTCGCGCATTTCCATGAGGGAGCCGATTGCGATCGACTGGGAGTCCGCATCGAGGGTGGACGTTCCGGCCGCGACCTGAAGACATCCGCAGCGTCCGGCGCGGTTTTCGGGGCGGTGCCTGCGGCAGGCATGCAGGCGAAGAGCTACGGCGGCTGGAGCAAGGATTTCGGTCGCTGGCTCGGTCAGGCCGAGAAGCTCGAATTGATGAGCCGAAAGGACCTCAAGCTGACGTCGCGTCCCGGCGAAACGGAGCGCGACTTCAACGTCCGCGTGCAGGAGGCAGCGCGGGCGACGCGTGACGCCGCGGTGGAAGCCCTCCGAAAAAAGTACGCGTCGAAGCAGGCGCAACTCGCCGAGCAACGACGTCGCGCGAAAGCGTCGGTCGAGCGGGAGTCGGCCCAGGCATCGCAGCAGAAGCTCCAGACGACGGTCTCGGTCGGCGCCACGATCCTCGGCGCGCTGTTCGGCCGCAAAGTCGTCGGCGCAGGCACAATCGGCCGGGCGACGACCGCGGCGCGAGGCGTGAGCCGGAGCATGAAGGAGGCTGACGACATCCGCGCGCGCGAACGAGTCGCTCGAGGCCGTAAACACGCGTCAGCAGGCGCTCGAAGGCGAGATAGAGGCGGAAACGAAACGCATCGCCGGCGAATTCGACGCGCAGGTACCAATCGAGCGCGTCGCCCTGACGCCGAAGCGCGGGCAGATCTCGGTCCAGGCCGTCGGCCTGGGCTGGGTGCCCGCGCCCGAGTAGGCATCCGTCAGAGAGCTGATGCGGACCCTCCGCCTCCTGCGATGGTGCGTGCCGTGTCTGGCCGCGGGATTGGTGCTCGCCGCGTGCCAGCGGTCGGAGCTCGATCGCTCCGCCACACGCGCGACACGCACGACCGTCCGGCCGCTGCATCCACAGCCGGGTGCGCTGGCGCTTCCCCTCAAAGACGGATCCGTGCGGTTTGCGGTGATCGGAGATCCGGGGCGCGGCGATCAGCGGCAGTACGACGTCGCGCGCCAGATGGTCGAGTGGCGTGGCAGATTTCCATTCGAGTTCGTCCTGATGCTGGGGGACAACATCTACGGACCCCACACGCCGGACGACTACCGCAGGAAATTCGAGGACCCCTACCGGCCGCTGCTCGATCAGGGCGTGACGTTCCACGCAGCCATCGGCAACCACGACGATGCGGCCTCGATCAATTACGAGAAGTTCAACATGGGAGGTCAGCGGTACTACACGTTCCGTCGCTCCGAACACCGGCTGGCCGGGCTGACGGGAGCTGGCGTCCGGTTCTTCGCGCTCGACAGCCGCTCACTCGATCTGGCCCAACGCGAATGGCTGGAACGCGAACTGAGAGGCTCAGGAGCCGCGTGGAAGATCTGTTTCTTCCACCATCCGCTTTATACGTCCGGCCGGTATCGTTCTGGCGCGCGAAGCCTCCGGCTCGCCCTCGAACAGACGCTCGTGAAGGGAGACGTCGACGTTGTGCTCTCGGGGCACGAGCACTTCTACGAGAGGCTGCATCCTCAGCGCGGCGTGTCGTATTTCATCTCCGGCGCCGCCGGAGCGCTTCGCCAGGGTGACATCCGTCAGTCGGACCTGACGGCGGCGGGGTTCGACGCGGACTGCCACTTTCTCCTCATGGAAGTCAGCGGGGACGAGCTGTACTTTCAGGCGATCAGCCGTACGGGCGCGACCGTCGACGCCGGCGTCATCGATCGGGAGGGGACGTGATCGGACGGCAGGGACCGGCGTCGCGAATCTGGCGCACCTTGTCCTGAAACGCCGTGACCCAGGCGTTGACGTCGCGGCTCTCGGCGGTCACGGCGTCGTATCTGGCAATCCCGACTCCCTCGAAGAGATTCCGCAACTGTGAGCCGTTGAGCTGTTCGAGCAGCCCGAGCAGGAATCGCCTGCCGTCGTCGGAGATCCGCCGCTCGGGGAACGTCGCGCCCTGAAACGGCAAGTGCTCCATGCTCACGAGACAGGTGGACGGGTCCTTCCAGACGGGCGACCGCCGCCAGTTGACCACGTCCAGCTTGGCAGGACCGAACGTCGCACCTAGGTCCTGGATCAGCGCCAGCGGCAACTCGCAGGAGCCATCGGGGCGCTCGGCTCCCGGGAGGCAGATCAGTCGCTGATTCTCCGACTTGTTGTCCCAGTGTGCGAGGAACGACGCCATCAGACGGAATGCGTCGACCTCGGCCGCACGCGATCCGCCGCGCGACGGATCGATGCGGTCCAGCTCGTGCCAGGCCCAGCCCTGATCTGGCGCCCCCTCAATTTTCCGTCCTTCCATCCGCCGCTCGATCACGGCCGGACTGAATTCCACCTCGCGCGCGTAGTTCAGCCCGCCGGCAAAGCAGACGCTCTCGAGTCCTGTCTTCGCGAAGCAGAGGAGAGACGGATACGGCATCGGCGGGCAGCCCGCACAACGCACGCGCCCGACGACGTACATGCGATCGGCACCGAAGCCGAGCGCGGTGAGGAGCCGGGTTGCGGCGGGCTCGGCGTACACCTCCGGGTTGCCGCGCCCGTACTTCACTTTCACGATCTCGCCATCGGCGAGCTGACAGTTGAACTTCGGCGTCAGGCCTCCGACCGGCTCGGTGACGAACCTGCACGACACCTCGTCGGTCGGAGACAGGGTCTTCGGGCCCGGAGGGTTCTCGTCGAGGCGCGCCGCGGCGACGGGGACCGCAGGGGGACGCCACACATGGGCGGCAGCCAGCGCCTTTTCCCGCAATTCGGACGAGGGCGCGCGTTCACCGTCACGCGACTGGGCACGTGCCGCTTCATCCGTGACGCAAGCCATCACCGGAAGGATCGCGATCAGCAGAACACTCAGATTCCGCGCTTTGGACGGGACCGCGACCGATTCGGCAAGAATGCTCTCGGATCGCCGGATCAGGCCCTCTGGCCCGACGTGTTCGGGCGCCGCCAGCAGGATCAGTCCGATCACGTAGAGCGTCAGCGCCAGAAACGCGAGATAGCCCGTGACGGCGCCGGCGGGCTCGTCCTGCAGCGCACCAAGCGTCACGCCTTCCATCAGCGCGGTCATGACGCGTTTGACCACGCCCCGGCCGGGCGCATACAGCGACTCCAGCGCGACGAAGCGAAGAACGAAAGCGCAGCCAAGCAGGACCACGAGGCTGCGGATCATCGCGATCCGGTCGCGCACTGCCGCCATCGTCGTCAGCAGTTGCACGAGGAAGAAGACGCTGACGAGCAGGTGCAGAAGTCCGGAGTCCGGCGTCACGAGGTTGAACACCTGCGCCGTCGCCGCGAAGAGCGTCAGCAGCACGACGAGGCCCGAGAGGTTCTCGAGAGGCGACCTGCCGGAGGCCATGAGCTTGTCAGGGCGCAGGACCCGCGCCTGCACGAGCGCGCCGAGAAGCAGTACCCCGAGCACCAGCCCGATCAGCGTCGGCGGCAGCAGCCGGACCGACGCCGCCACGCGCAGGCCTCCCAGCAGCGCGACGGTCAGAAACAGCCCGGGCAGTACGAAGGCTTCTCTGGCGACGGTCATTTTCGGGGGGAGAGCAGGCGCAAAGGGTTGAGGTCCGAGACGTCGCGCGTCAGTCCACGAACGAGCTCGGCACGCAGCTCGTCGGCCGTCCGCATGCCCAGCTGAGGGTCGTCGATGACGAGTCGGTTGTCGGGAGCCAGGGCGATGGCCCGGTCGACGGTTTTCAGCCCTTGCGTGAACAGGGCGTCGTCGTTGTACACGCGCCCCAGCCCTGCCGGTAGTAGCTGTAGGCGATATAGAACTGGGTCACCGGGTCGCGCTGGGCGGGGTCGGCCCGCTCGAAGGCGGCCCGTGCTTCCTCGAACTGGTCCTTCTTGAAGAAGCCCAGGCCGTCGCTGTAGGCCTGTTGATCGATGTGATAGGCGCCCACTCCGGCCGCCAGCCCGCCGGTCACCTCGGCCACGGTCTGCGGCTGGGCTGCGTACAGCCACACGATCAGCCCCGCGTAAACGGCGCTGAAGGTCACTCCCAGCGCCCGCACCAGCGAGGCTTTCATACGCGGCTCAATCTGCATGAACTCTGCCGGGCCCCCAACCTTTTCCCTGCGTCGGCCGTCTTACCCGGTTGTAGAACTCTACATATATAGATTTCTTGAGAGGTGACCGTGTCGCCGCGATTGAACCTGACTTACCCGACCGCGCTGGTGCTGCAGGCCCTGTCCCGGGGATTTCACCATGGCTTCGACATCATGGACGCGACCGGCCTCCCGAGCGGCACGGTCTATCCCATCCTCCGCCGCCTCGATCGCGAAGGCCTGCTGAAGTCCGCCTGGGAAAAGCCTGCGACGGCGCAACGCGAGCAGCGTCCGCCGAGGCGATATTACGAGATCACCGGCGAGGGCGAAGTCATGCTGACCGAGGCCCTCGAGCGCTACCGCGTCCTCGACCAGGCCGTCTCACGCACTCCCCGACGGCTCAAGCCGTCCCGCGCGTGACAACCATGCCGAGGCCATCCGATCCCCTCGCACTCCGGCTCTGTCTTGCGCTCGTGCGCATGTTCAGCGCCGTCGTTCCGTCGAAGTCCCGCGCCGAATGGCAGGCGGAGTGGGAAGCCGAAGTTCGCCACCGCTGGGACGTGCTCGACGAGCGTCACCGACTCGACTGGAGGAACCGCATGGATCTCTTTCGCCGCGCCCTGGGGGCCCTGCCCGATGCCGCGTGGCTGCGCCGCCAATTCACCGCCGACGCCGACATCGTCCACGATCTCCGTCACGGCGGACGGATGCTGTGGAAGTCGCCGGTGTTCATGCTCTCGGCCGTGCTGATTCTTGCGCTGGGCATCGGCGGGACCGTTTCGATCGTCACGCTCCTCGACACACTCCTGTTCAGACCGCTGCCGTATGCCGACGCCGATCGTGTGCTCACCGTCTGGACGCGGCACGCCGCGCGTCCGTCCGAGCGCGCGGACGTCGCGCCGGCCGACTTCCTCGACTGGCGCGAGCGGAGCCGCTCGTTTTCGGCGATCGCTGCAGCGGTTCCCTATTCGCGCGACTACACGGCCGGGGGCGATCCGGAGGTGCTGTTTGGCGCGCAGGTGACGGAGGGGTTCTGGGACGCCATCGGCATGCAGCCGACGATGGGCCGGGGATTCCTGCCTGAGGAGCACGTCAAGGGCGCCCGTAACGTCGTCGTGATCACCTACGGCCTCTGGCAATCACGTTTCGCCGGCGATCCCGGGATCATCAACAGGGCCATCAGCCTCGACGGCGAACCGTGGACGGTCGTCGGCGTGCTGCCAAAAGTTTTTGCGCCGCAGCTGCTGCCGCCGGCCCGGAGAGCTGACGCTCTGGACGCCGAAGATCATTCAGGACCACGAGAGGCGGACGCGCTCCAGCGCGTGGTGGAACGTCGTCGCGCGCCTCAAGCCCGGCGTCACGCTCGCGGAAGCGCAGCGCGAGATGGACACGATCGCGACCGATCTCGCGCGGCTGTATCCGCGGTCGAACGCGTCGACGAGCGGTGTGCTCGTGCCGATGCGCGAACACCTGATGGGTGACGTCAGGCTGCCGCTCCTCGTGATGCTCGGCGCCGTCGGACTCGTCCTGGCGATCGGGTGCGCCAACGTCGCAAGCCTGCTCCTGGCGCGCGGCGTTGGACGCGAGCGGGAGTTTGCCATTCGCGCGGCGCTGGGCGCCGGGCGGATCCGCCTCGTTCGACAGCTGGTCGCCGAAAGCCTTCTGCTCTCGGCGCTCGCCGCCGTGGTGGGCGTGGCGCTCGCCTACTGGGCCATCGGGGCGATCGTCGCGCTGGCGCCTTCCGGTGTGCTGCGGCTTCACGAGGCCACGATAGACAGCCGCATCCTGATCTTCGCGCTCGGTCTGACGACGTTGACGGCGATCGCGTTCGGGTTGGTGCCCGCGCTCCAGTTCTCGAGCCCGCGGCGCGACGTCGTGAAGGAACGGCACTCGACGGGTCCGGGGCGCGCGTTTCGTCAGGGACTCGTCAGCGCCGAGGTTGCGATCGCTCTCGTCCTGCTGACGGGGGCCGGTCTGCTCATCCGCAGCTTCGAGCGGCTGCTCGCTGTCGATCCCGGATTCCGCCCGCAGCGAGTCGTCGAACTGCAGGTGTTTGCCTACGACCGGTACGGCACCGACGACAAGACGCGGACCTTCTTCACGTCGACCATCCAGCGGATGCAGGCGATCCCCGGCGTGCAGAGCGTTGGTGCGGTGTCGGCGATGCCGTTCGCGGTAGCGAACATCGACATCAAGAGCCCGATCGATGTCGTTGGCCGCCCGCCAGCCGGTGAGGCCGAGCAGCGGGGCACATACGTCACGATTGCGACGCCCGGTTATTTCACGACGATGTCGATCCCCTTGAAGGAAGGCCGCCTGCTGGAGGATCGGGACAGCCAGACGGCGCCTCTGGTTGCAGTGATCAGCGAGGCGCTCAGCAAGCGCGAATGGCCCGGTGAGAGTCCAGTGGGACGCCGCGTCCGCATTAGTTGGCACGGTCAGAAACTCGAACCGGAAATCGTCGGCGTCGTCGGCCAGATTCGGCACGACAGCCTCGACCGCGCGGCTCGTCCGGAAGTGTTCATGCCGTTCGCGCAGGAGCCGTTCGGATCGATGACCTACGTGCTGCGCGGCGCCGGCGAGCCAGCAGCCCTCATCGACGCGGCAAAGCGTCAAATCTGGTCCGTCGATCCCCTTCAGACGGTCTACGACGCGGCCAGCGTGGAGAAACTGGTCGATGCGTCCGTGATCCGGCAGCGCTTCAGCATGACGATGATGTCGGCGTTTGCATTGGTGGCGCTGGTGCTCTGTGCGACCGGGATCTACGGGATCATCAGCTTCACGACGACCCAGCGCACGCGCGAAATCGGCGTCAGGATGGCGCTGGGCGCCGATGGCCCGACCATTCAGCGGATGGTGCTCCGGGAGGGGTCGCTGGTGATCGTCTTCGGCATCGCGGCCGGCCTGGCGGGCGCGCTGGCCGGCTCGCGATTCCTGCAGACGCTGCTCTTCGAGATTCGGCCCGGCGATCCGATGACGTTCGTGATCGTCTGTGTCGTGCTGGGGCTCGTGGGGCTTGTCGCCTGCTATCTGCCGGCCCGGCGAGCGACACAGATCGATCCGCTCGTGGCGCTACGCGCCGAATAGATCTCCTGTCCTTCGGGCGGACGTCATTCGCTCAGGGAACGGATGCCGGCTTCGCGCCGAGGTCCAGGGCGATGATCTGCTTGTTGTCGCGCAGATAGACGGTCGATCCGCTGAGCGTCGGCGCGGTCCACGCCCGGCTGCCCAGTACGGGCGCTTTCGCGTGAACGACGAGGCCGGATTCCTGCGGCGTGGCAATCGCCAGCGTTCCATCCTCGTCGAGGATGAGGAGCTTGTCTCCGGCGCCCACGAGCGTCGCGCGGGCGACGCTCCTGTCCCGCCACATCATGTCGCCGGTCTTGACGTCGATGGCGGCCAGGGGCGCGGCGCCGAAATCACCGTTCGACGCGTAGATCCGTCCGCCAAAACGGACGGCATTGCCGAAGTGGATGCGGACCCGCTTGTTGGCCCAGACTTCCTCGACCTTGACCTTGTCGCCCTCGCGGCCGAGCCGCAGCACACGACTTCCCCCGTTGTACGCCGACGACACGAAGAGAAGATGGTCGTCGCCCCAGATCGGGGTCGCGACGTTCACCCCCTGGTCGGCGGCGTGCGGGACGCTCCACTCGAGAGCGCCTGTTTTCGGATCGAGCCCCGAGACCTCGGCGAAGGTGAAGACGATCACCTCGGGACGGCCGTCGAGATCGATCAGCAGGGGCGAGGAGTACGCGTTCTGGAAGTCCTGGGACTTCCAGGCGATCTGGCCCGACGCCACCCGGACGGCGACGACGCCGCGGCCCTGTCCGCCTGCCGTCGTGATGATCAGATCCTGGAACGCGAGCGGGCTCGCCGAATAGCCACAAGCGCGCACGTCATCGGCGGCGCTGGCCACGAGGTCGAGGCCCCACTGCCGCTGGCCGGTCTGCCGATCGAAGCTGCTCATGAGGCCGCCCGCGCTGATCGTGATCAAGCGATCGCCGGCAATGAGAGGGGCGGATCGTGGAACCGGCCCGAGGCGTTCGGAACAGGTTTCGTTGAACGGCGCCTCGTAGCGCGTCTGCCAGCGGGACGCGCCGGTGGCCGCGTCGAGCGCGACCACCACGTCCGCGGCGCCGTCACGAAACATCGTGTACAGCGTGCGACCGTCGGTCACGATCGCCGAGTAGCCGGCGCCGAGCGGTGCCTGCCACAGCTTCCGCGGACCCTCGGCGGGCCAGCTCGTTGCCAGGTTCTGCGCGTCCACGACGAAATTGCGCGACGGCCCGCCCCACTGCGGCCATGCCGGGCCGTCGGCCGATGTGCCCGCCAGCGTGAACAGCCCCAGCACGAGCAGGAGGAGGGACGTCATTTGTCACCCGCCGAGCCTGGCTGGAACAACGCGGGCTCGAGGGGCACGTTGGTCGCGATCTTCTCGAGCGTGAACGTCTGCGTCGGATCGGGTTGACCGTTGAACGACGCACGTACCACGAACGGGAGGACGAGACCGTCGACCGGACGATAGTCCGAGTACCATGAGTGAGTAGTCACCGTACTCGCCATCGCCGCCGCGTTCTCTGAACGACAGGCTGTGGAGGCGCCCCGACTCTTCCAGGTTCAGGACGACATCGATCGGTCCGCTCACGACGCGCACGCGCTCGACGCGGACTTTGTCGAGCGTCGTAGCGCCGAGCGCAGCGGCCTTGAACCCCGCCTCGCGTCTCGCACGGACGATCGCGAGCGGATGACGACCGAAGTCTGCCGTCAGGCTCGGCCGTGACGCCTCCCGCATGTGATAGGCGCGGCCCTGAGGAGCGACGAACCACATGCCTTGTGGCGAGAGCACTTGCGCCGCCGTCATCTGCTTGCCCTGCACCGTGCGCGTGCGCTCGAGGCGGCCCGCATCCGGGAAGCGCCACATGGCCCTGGTAGCGACCGTCATCTCGCCCTGCGCGTTGGTGATCGTCTGGGATCCGCTCTCGACGAGCGTCGTAACGCGGTCGACCTGCTTCGCGCCGCCGAAAGCCGTCACAACGCGCTCGACGAGCGCACGCCCCTTCGAGAGCGCGTCAGCTGACGTCGGGAGCGCCTCAGCGGGCCTGGGGATGTACTTCGCGGGATCCGCGGCGAACTTCTTGTGGCAGGCGTCGCTGCCAAAGATGTAGATCTTGCCCTCGTGCACGACGAAGTCGCCGGGATTCCCACCCGTGGTTCTGCCCATTCGAGCGCACAGCCCGCCCATCTGGATTTCGTACTTTTCGGGGTTCTTCTCGAACGTCGCCTTCGTCTCCTCGGTAGAGAACAGGTAGACGAAGTCTCCGCGGACGGCCGTGATCGCCGATTTGCCGAAGACTTCCTTTCCCTGGACGAGCAGGACCGGGTCGAGTCCGTCGAGCGCGTCCTCGGGCGCGCGTGTCTGAGCCAGCAGAGCCAGCGGAAGGACCGCCGCAAACGCCAAGCCCGTCAGCTTTCTCATGATTGACCGCCTCCGTCCGTCCTCTAGACGAACGACAAGAGCATAGGGTTCCGTCTTGTAGATTGTCAAGAGGAAGGCTTCTGGGCAGGCCGCGTCATTTCCTGACAAAACTTTGACCAAACCTCCACCTCTGTGGACGCACGAGCACGTACTCTGCGACACGTGCGGAGGGAAAAAATATGATTGCCCGATCGACGGTACGGTTCGTTCTGGCTGCCGGCGTCATCCTGGCGTCGATTCATCCCGGGATCGAGGCGGTTCGCGGACAGCAGGGCGATCGGCGCGCGCGCGAGGCCCAGCGCGAGCAGCAGCAGAGGGTCGCAGACATCTTCAAGGCCATGAACGTCCACGCGGGCGCCACCGTGGCGGACGTGGGGGCAGGATCGGGGTTCTTCACCGTCCGCCTCGCGAACGCGGTCGGGGAGTCAGGCCGGGTGCTGGCTGTCGATGTCAGCGCCTCGGTCCTCCGGTCGCTGCGGACGCGCGTTGCAGACGAGGGTCTGAAGAACGTCGAGGTCATCGAAGGCGACGTCGCGGATCCCCATCTGCCTGAAGGCTCGCTGGATGCGGCGCTCATCGTGAACGCGTATCACGAGATGACGCAGCACCAGTCGATGCTCACGCACATCCGGCAGGCGTTGAAGCCGACCGGCCGTCTCGTGATCGTCGAGCCGATCTCGCCGTCGCGTCGCGACGCGAGCCGCGAGACCCAGACCCGGGATCATGAGATCGGCCCGGACTTCGTCCAGAAGGACGCGCGGGCTGCGGGCTTTTCGATCGCGGCGTTCGAGGATCCCTTTTCGAATCAGCACGGGCATGGGAGTGAGTACATGCTGGTGCTGACCCCCGCCAGCGCCGCGGCCGTTCCGCCGGCCGACCACGTGCACGAGGACGTTCCGGGTGACGCGCTCGCGTCGGCATCGCTTCGGATTTCACCCGAAGAGTTTGCGGGTCTCTACAAGTCCGCGCAGGTCACCGTGCTCGACGTGCGCGATCCGGACAGCTACGAGGCCGGCCGGATCCCGGGAGCCAGGCTCGCCCCGATGAGCGCACTCAGGGACCTGTTGAGCGAACTGAAGAAATCCACACTGCCGATCGTCGCCTACTGCAGTTGCCCCGCTGAAGAGTCGAGCGGACGCGCGGCGCTCTACCTGCGCAAGAACGGCGTCTCGAACGTGCGCGCGCTCAAGGGTGGCTTCGAGGGTTGGGTGGCTGCCGGTCAGCGCGTCGATCGCGGGAAGAAATGACCCTGTGACCGGACCGCGACGGCGATCGCGGCGGCGGCGACCACGCCGAATTCAATCGTCATGACCCAGGCCGGCGTGATCCACCGGCCGCCGTGACGAGAGATCCCACACGATGTAAACCGGAAGGGCGCCCAGCGTCCAGGCGGTCAGCGGCACTGTCGCGGCGGTGAAGAGGAAAGGCGTGACGTACCACCAGTACCACGGATAGATCACCGGTGCGCACGCGATAGCCAGGCCCATTGGCCACGCCCACGCAGCCGGATTGGTCTCGGACAGGCGCCAGCGAGCCCACCCAGCCGCGACGAGGCCGATGGTGACGGCAAACGCCGCCGCGATGCGCGGCTGCGACAACGCCGCCATCGCCGCGAACACGGGCCCGTTGAACCGGACACGATCGACGACGTTCGACAAGGCCCCGAGAGGAATGTAGGGAATGTCACGTCCTGCGATGAAGGGCATGTAGAGCGCCACCAGACACGCCATGCCGATCAGCCCGTCGCGAACCCGGATCCGACCGACGAACAGGGGAGCCAGGACGATCGGCACGAGCTTGGTGGTGACCGCCAGTACGAAGGCCACCGACGCGAAGAGCGTCCGTCGTCGCGTCAGCCAGAACGCGGCCGTCACGATCCACAGCGCGCCCAGCGCGTCGATGTGGCCGCTGTGCGCGACTTCGAGCACGACGAGCGGGTTCCAGGCGTACGCCAGCGTCAGCCACTCCGATCGGTTCGTCACGACGAGCCATTGCCACAGGACGATCATCGTCAGGATGTCGCACGCCACGAGCGCCAGCTTCATCGCGTAGGTGGAATCGCTCAGGCTCACGATCAGGCGGAAGAAGAGCTGTGCGCCCGGCGGATACGGCGTGCGATCGTGCGCGCTCGGCATTCTGGCCGTTTCGGGCGTGTGCGTATGAGCCAGGGCGGGATCGGCCGGCAGAACGGAGTACGGGTTGTAGCCGAGCAGTTGAACACGGCCGTCCCACAGGTAGCGCACCATGTCGCTGTCTGCGCCCACCGGCGCGATCGCCGACGGAACCCGGAACGCCACCGCCAGCGCGAACGCCCAGTACAGCAGCCGCCGCGGCGCGCGCGGCTCGTGCCACACGCGCGCGAGCAGCAGCCCGTAGGCCACTGCTGCGAGCGCCGCGGACGCAAAGAAGATTCTCGATCCGAGTGGGGCCTTGGTGAGGACCAGGCCCAGGATCGCAATCAGGTAAAGAGCGCCGGTCCAGGCGAGCAGGCGGGGTATCGGGATCGACGCGAGCGGCATTCCCGATGCATCGTCCCCTACCTCGCGGGATCCGTCAAACGCTGACTTCCAGGATCTGAGATTCCCGCGCGCTCTGAAGCGTCGCGAGTCCTTCGAGCAGATCGGCGACGAGGTCCTTCCGGTGCTCGCAGCCCGGCGACAGCCGTATGAGCGTGTCGGACAGACCGAGTGCTGGCTCGTTCGTCCGCCGGGATCGACGCGTGGGTCATCCGCGCCGGATGACAGACGAGCGCCTTCACGCCGCCGAGACTCTCGCCCAGCGCAAAGAACCGCCGCGACGAGACGAACGACACGACTTCGTCGACCGTGCCGTCCAGCTCGAACGACACCATCCCGCCGAATCCCGTCATCTGTTTGCGCGCGATCTCGTGTCCCGGATGATCGGATAGTCCTGGGAAGTACACGCGGCGAACCAGCGGATGTCCCTGCAGGGCTTCGGCAATCGCTGCGGCGTTGTCCGCGTGTCGCAGCATGCGCAGCTCGAGCGTCTTGAGCCCGCGCAGCGTCAGCCAGCAGTCGAACGGCGAGGGCACTGCGCCGGTGGCGTTCTGCAGGAACTTGATCGGTTCGAACACCGCCGGCATCGCCCGCCAGGACGGCGCCCTGGATGAGGTCGGAGTGGCCGGCCAGGTACTTCGTCACGCTGTGGACGACGATGTCGGCGCCGAGCTGGAACGGCTGCTGGAAGAGCGGCGTCGCGAACGTGTTGTCGACGACCACGAGCGCGCCCGCCGCGTGCGCCGCGGCGCTGATCGCCGCGATGTCGTACACGAGCAGGCGCGGGTTGGTCGGCGACTCGATCCAGACCAGCTTCGTCCGTTCGTTCAGCGCTTCGGTGAACTCGCGCTGATTCCCGACGTCGATCTGGCGCACGACGCAGCCAAGCGGCTGGAACACGCGGGTCAGCAGGCGATACGTGCCGCCGTAGACGTCGAGCGGAATGACGATCTCGTCGCCCGGTTTCAGACAGCGCCTGGAGCACGGCGTTCTCGGCGGCGAGCCCCGAGGCGAAGACGCGCCGCGTGGCGGACGCCTTCGAGATCGGCCAGCACCGCCTCGAGCCGGGCGCGCGTCGGGTTGTTCGTCCGGGAGTAGTCGAAGCCGCGGTGGACGCCTGGCGCGTCCTGCTCGTAGGTCGACGTCTGGAAGATCGGCGCGATGAGCGCGCCGGTTTCCGGCTCAGACGGCTGCTCCGGCGTGAATCGTCGTGTCGCGAACTCCATGACTGTTCCTTTCTCTTCCACTCACAAAAGAGCGTCTTCCACGTCACACACAACGGTTTGGCGTGACTCGCGATCGACCGTACGACGACCGGCAGCAGCGCCGCGCGCGCCGCTTCGAGCGCGAGCCGCTGCACGAGATCGCAGCCTCGATCGCGCCATCGCCAGGGCGGCGTCGTAATCGAGGACGGGGATCTGCCGTGCGTCCGGGTCGGTGTTGGGATCCGCTGAGAAATAGCCGGGAACGTCCTTGACCAGCTCGCAGCGAATCGGCGTCGAGGCCCGCCGCCAGCAGGACGGCCGTCAGGTCGGAGCCGCCTCGCCCGAGCGAGACCACGGCGTCGCCTGCGGCCCACGCGAGGAACCCGGGCACGACGACCACGTCGTTGAGCGCCAGCGACTGCGGAGGCGCAGCGCGCGCACGAGCGTTGGACCGCCGCTGTCGGACGCCGTCAGTCCGGTCTGGTGCACGTTGACCGCCCCGGCTCGACGCCGAGCGCATGCAGCGCGAGCACGAGCAGGGCGACCGAGCGAAGCTCACCTGTCGACCAGAGCAGATCGAGCGTCGTCGGCTCGGGCTCGGGACTCAGGTCGCGCGCGGCCGCGAGCAGCGCGTCTGTCGCGCCCTGCTCGGCCGACACGACGACAACGAACCGATTGCCGGGGCACTCGCCAGACGCGCGAGGCCACGAAGGCTGCGGCGCGTCGATACGCGCCCACGCCCGTGAGCACCGAGCCGCCGATCTTGATCACCGGTGACGTCAGTCACGCGGATCCTCCAGGGCCCGGAAGCAACTCGAGGAGCACCCGGTCGCGGCCGCCAGGGCCGCCAGCGCGGCATCGATCCGGCCGCGCGGGCAGGGGTAGGTGATGAGCCACTGCGCGTCGGACCCGTTGCGGACGTCGCGCGACGAAGCGCGCTGGATCCAGACGCCATACGCGCCAAGGAGGTCGGCGATGTCGGCGCCGTGAGGCAACGCTGCCGGCGAGGTCAGGCGGACGAACCACGACGTGGGCGCGGTCGTGTGAACCGCCCGGCGCGGTACACGCGGCCGTCCCGAAGGCCCGATCGCCCGCGAGCGCTCGACGACATCGTCGAGAATCGTCACCGCCGTGACGTCGGGACCCGCGCCCGGACCGGTGAAGCACAGCTCGGTACCCGTCTCGCTCTGCAGGCAGATGCCGTTGGTGACGCCGTTCACACGCGCGAGCGGATGCGCGGACGGCACGAACGCCGGTCCGACGAGTGCCGTGAGAGCGGTGCCGGACCATGCGGCGGAGGCGACGGCTTCAGCGTGCCGCCGAGCTCGTGCGCGTGCCGGAGGTCTCCCGCCGTCGACGTGGCCGATGCCGGTGGTCTCGATGTGCCCGGGCCGACGCGTCGAGCTGACCGAAGTGTCGAACGAGGATCGCGAGCTTTTCGGCGGCGTCGATGCCGTCGACGTCCATCGACGGATCCGGTTCCGCGAAGCCGAGGCGCTGCGCGTCGCGCGAGCGCGGCGTCGAGATCGATCGTCGGCGGTCCATCTCGGACAGGATGAAGTTCGTGGTGCCGTTGACGATGCCCGTCAGGCTCGAGACGCGCGCGGCGAGCGGCCGCCGCTCGAACGTGCCGAGGAACGGCACGCCGGCGATCACGCTGGCTTCGTAGCAGCAGCGGCACGCCGGCGCGGCAGCGGCGCTCGAGAATCTCGTCGCCGTGATGCGCGCGAGCAGCGACTTGTTGGCGGTCACCACGGGAATGCCGCGATCGAGCGCGTCGCGCACGATCGTCCGGGCCGGCTCCAGGCCGCCGAGCACTTCGACGACGACGTCGGGGCGATCCGCGAGCAGCATCCGCGTGGCTCGTCCTGACCGGCACCGTGTCGGGGCGCCGCGGACGCAGATGGGTTCCGGACGAGCGCGCCCGTGAGCCGTAGCGTCCGGCCGAGCGCATCGGGCCGGCTGAGGGCGAGGCGGGCGACGGCCGATCCGACGTTGCCGAGACCGAGCAGGGCGACCCGCACCTCGTCGGCGCTGGCTGCTCCTGGCTGCTCTGGAATCCGGACTGGGGCGACTTCTGTGACGGTCATTCCGGCTCTGCCTTTCTCACGGCCGTTCCAGGCCCGGACGCCACGCGTCCGCGCCAGACCGGCTGCGCTCGCTGTCATGCTGACAGGGGGCTCGGCATGAGCCCGGTCGAGCGCGACGGCAATCAATCAATGGGAGTGAGAAACTTCGTAAGACCGGAACGGTCTGCCGAGGCTCTTATCTCTCCCGGTTATCGGGCAGGAAGTAGCACCTTGGCTCGCGTCTCGATGGGCGGCCAGGTTGCTGTGGCGTCGTCGGGCCTGTTCCCTCAGCCACTCTGGATAAGCGTCTGCAACGTGCGCAGACAGGAGGAGCGTAAGCCAATCCCGGGGTGGCTGTCAAGATGTGTGTATGTGGATATGTGGATGCTGGTTCTCGGGGGGCGCTCGGCGCTCGCCCCTCGACAAGGCTCGGGGCGGCCCTGAGCCTGTCGAAGGGTCGGGGCTCGGGGCTCGGCTGGGGGCGCGGGCTATCGTCGCCCGAAGGCGAGCACGGCGGCAAGCGTAAGGAGCGCGACACCGGCGCACAACTCCAGAATGATGCGCGCGCGGCCGCTCGCGAGCGAGCGCGACAGCGTGCCGCCGGCTGCCGCCCACGCGGCGTGCCAGGACACCGCCAGCGAGATGTGAACGGCGGTCAGCAGGAGCGCGCTCTGCACGAACGGCGCGCCTCGCGGAATGAACTGCGGCAGGATGACGAGGTAGAACGTCGCTAGCGATGGGTTCGCGATATTGGTAACGAAGCCCTCTCGAAGGTTGAGGAGTGCGGTTCGATCCGGCGCCGCGGTCTCGTCCCCGCGATCGACCGTGATCGCGCCTCCGTGACGCGCAAAGGTGATCGCACGCCACACGGACTGCAGCCCGAGCCAGGCCAGGTAGAGGACTCCGGCCGTCCGGAGGACCGCCCAGATCGAGGGCCACCGTTGCAGCGCGAGCGCGAAACCGAACGCCGTCAGCAGTCCGTAGCACACCGACCCGGCGTTCGCGCCGACCGCCGTCTCGAGCCCACCCCGCGTGCCGCCACTGAGGCTGTTGCGAAGCACGACGGCCGTCGAGGCGCCCGGCGTCAGCACCAGAGGTACCGTCACCGCGAGAAAAGACCAGATCGGCAACACGTGGACAATCATAAACGGCCCCGGCTGCATGCGCGGGCCAGCCACGTATTGGACTCGAGCTACGCCGACTACTTACGCGACTTCTTCCACTCGTTGTAGCGCATCCGCAGCGTCTTGACAGGATTCGAGTCCTCGGTCGGCTTGATGTCGCGGTCCGTGACGCTCATGTACAGCGCGTAGTGACCGTCGTTGAAGGACTCGCCGTTCTTGTCAGTCTTGTCCGCTCGAAGGATGTAAGAGACGTGGGCGGTGCGCGTCGTGCACGGCGCTTCGAGCTTCGGACCCTTTTCGCAGGAGCAGCGGCTGTCGCCGCCCTTCGCGTCGGCCGCCTCCATCGCCGCCATCACGCGATCCGTCAGCTCGCCGGACGCGGCCGTGAACGCCTGAACCGCATCCGTGACGACGGCCTCGTCGGTCAGGATGTTGCCCTGAATCGAGTAGTAGATCTCGGTGCCGGCGACATGCCCCTGCCGGTCGAGCGATACCTTGCCGTTGGTCGACCCCGAAAAGCCCGCCATCCGGCCCTGCATATCGACGATCCCGAACTGGCGGCTTTCGATCCGTGGATCCTCGCGCAGAAGCACCAGGATCTGGTCGGGCGCCGTGCCTTTCTGCAGCTCGGTGAAGATCAGCAGCTGGTTCTTACGCGTGCGGTCGACGCCAGCCTGAGCCGCCGCGATGCCCACGCCAGGCACGACGATGGCCTGGATATCGCGGAGATCCTTCGCCGGAAATCCCTCAAGATTGGCCTGCAGGACGCACGTCGCAGAGGCGATGACCACGGTGCCGGTCTTCTTGTCGAGCGCTATAACAGACCACGTGGCAAACGCAGTAGAGTGAAAGCCGAAGAGGACGAGCGTTGTGAGCAGCAATGAGCGTCGCATGAGTCGCCGATTATACCCTCCCGTGGTCCGGCTCGCGCTCGCAATCCTGCTGACGGTCACCCTGATGCTGGCGGTGGGGCCGGTGAAGTCAGGGACGCAGGCGCCGTCAGGCGGGCGATGGTTCAAGGGCAATACGCACACTCACACGACCGAGAGCGACGGAGACACGTCGCCAGACGAAGTGACGCGCTGGTATCGGGACCATGGGTATCACTTCCTGGTGCTCAGCGATCACAACGTGCTGACGTCCGTCGACGCGCTGAATGCCCTGCACGGCAAGGACCGCGAGTTCCTGCTGATCAAGGGCGAGGAAGTCACCGATCGTTTCGAGGGGAAGCCCGTCCACATCAACGGGCTCGACGTCGCCGAGAAAGTGGAGCCGCAAAGCGGCAAATCGATTCTCGAGGTACTCCAGCGCAATGTGGACGCCATCCGCCGCGTCCGCGGCGTCCCGCACATCAATCACCCCAACTTCGGGTGGGCGCTGACGACCGAAGATCTTCAGCGCGTGCGGAACAACCGCCTGCTCGAGATCTTCAACGGTCACCCGCAGGTCAACAACGCGGGCGGTGGAGGAGTGCCGGGCATCGAGCAGGCCTGGGACGCCATCCTGTCGAGCGGCACGCTGCTCTACGGCATCGCGGTGGACGATGCCCACACGTTCAGGGATCCGGGCAACCCCGCCGTGGCGGGTCCGGGGCGGGGATGGGTGACCGTTCGCGCCGGACGTCTCGAGCCGCGCGCGATCCTGTCCGCCCTGGAAGCGGGCGATTTCTATGCGTCGACCGGCGTCGAACTGACTGACTACAAGGTGACGCCCGAGAGCATGACGATCGTCGTCAGGAAGGACACCTGGGCGAAGTATCGAGTCCAGTTCATCGGCAAGGGCGGCCGGCTCCTGAGCGAAGCGCTCGACAGTCCGGCCGAGTACAGGTTCCGCGGCGACGAGGGGTACGTGCGCGCGAAGGTGATCGAAAGCAACGGCCGGCTGGCCTGGTGCCAGCCCGTGATGGTGGGTCGCTGAGAGCTATCCCCCTGCCTGCCACCGCCTGATGGCATCCAGCGGATAGAGCAGCATGATGATGTTCAGCGTCAGGTTGTCCCGGATGTTCCAGAGCACGAACAGCTCGAGGAAGACCGTCAGCGCAACGATGACCCAGACAGGCAGTCGAGCCGCGACCAGAAACCCCAGCACCATCGAGACGATGTCCGACACCGAGTTGATCACGCTGTCCCCGTAGTAATCGAGCGAGATCGTCGCGTTGCGATACCGGTTGATGATGAGGTCCGTGTTCTCGAGGATCTCCCAGCCGGATTCGATGACAGTCGCCGCCACCAGGCGCGCGCCGATCGGCCATCGCCGCGCGAAGAGGTGAAGCAGCCCGTAGAACGCGAACCCGTGGATGATGTGCGAGAAGGTGTACCAGTCGGAGAGATGCTGCGAGTTCTCCGAACTGACGACGACGCCGTGCCACATCTTGACGTAGCCGCACTTGCAGATCGGAATGCGGCCCATGGCGAGCAGCACCGCGGCCGCCGCCACGATCACGATCAAGACACCGAGCGTCCAGCGGATGCCGACGCGCCGGGATTCAGTGCTTCCGATGGGTCTTCGCCTCGGGGCGCCGCGTCAGCTCGACGGCGATCGCAGGCTTCTTGGTATCGGCCGGACGTGGCAGGCGTTTCTGCTGCAGCGCGCGTTTCAGCTCTGCAATCAGGTGTTCCGGCTGACAGGGTTTCAGCAGGATGGCGATGATGCCGGCGCGGTCGGCCCGCTCGTGCACGTCCGCGGCCCAGTACGCCGTCATGGCGACGACAGGGATGCCGCGCGTACGCGGCGTCACGCGCAGATCCGCCGCGAGCGAGAATCCATCGCGGCCGGGCAACGCGATGTCGGTGACGACAACGTCAGGCGCGAGCTGCAGCGACTGCGTGTAGCCATCTTCCGCGGTGCCGGCCTGCGCCACGCGGAACCCGCCGTTGGAGAGGAACTCCGCGTACCCTTCGCGGGCCTGCGGATCATCTTCGACCAGCAATACGAGCGGTGGCTGCTGCACGGACACCCCTTGCGTCGAGACGCGTAGCGGCAGTGGTGAGAAGGGGAGTTCGACTATCGTACGCTTGCCCAGCTGCCGCGTCAAATGATAGCTCAGCAGAAATACGCCGATGCCGGATGATTTTAGGATTTCGTGCAGTTCTGCGCAGAACAGCCGAGGTGCGCAGAACAGCCGAGGTGCGCAGAACAGCCGAGGTGCGAGCTCAGGGGTGTTGAGCTGAGCCGTCACCCTTGACGCGCCAGGCGGCGACGCGCAGCGCGGCGTCGGTTTTGGCCGGCTCCACGCAGCCGTTGAACGTCGCGCCATCCTCGATGGCCAGCTTCGGCGCGGCCACGTCGCCCTTCACCGCGGCGCTCTGGAGCACCCGGACCAGTTCGCGCGCGACCAGGCGTCCGTTGGACCGGCCGTGGACCGTGATCGTGCGGGCGGTCACGGCGCCCTCCACGCGCGCGCCCAATTCGACGGTGACGTCGTGATCCGAGGCGAGCACGTCGCCGGTGACGGTTCCCGCGATCGTCACCGATTCGCTGGCCTGGATGCTGCCGTTGATCGTGATCCCCTTGCCGATGGTTGTGTTCATGGGCGCTCGCTGTGCATTGTAGCGCAGAGCGCACCGGCCTCCGCTTACAACGTCTTTTCACGCTCGAGGCGGCGGCGTTACACGGATTGGCTAACGTTTTGGCGTGCGACAGCCCAGACGACACGGATGGCCTTCAGCCTGACCGTCATCGTCTGCGCGTACAACGAAGAACGGTTCCTGTCGGCGTGCCTGCATTCCCTGCGGGCGCAAACCCGCCCAGCCGACGAAATCCTGGTCATCAACAATGCGAGCACCGATGCGACGCGCGCCGTGGCGCAGCAGGTCCCCGGTGTGCGTGTCGTGGACGAGCCGCGCACAGGGCTCGTCATCGCCCGCGCCACCGGGTTTCGGGAAGCCAAAGGGCAGATTCTGGCGTTTCTGGATGCCGACTGCCGCGCGCCGCTGACGTGGCTCGAGCGGATCGAGCGCCGGTTCGAGCGCAGGCCCGACGTGGTCGCCGTGACCGGGCCGTATCGCTACTACGACTGGGACTGGATCGGGTGCGCGCTGGTCCGCGCGTACGACTACACGCTCGCCCCGTTTGCCCAATTCCTGGCGCAGTGCACGTCCTGCGCGTGGGCGCCGTCCTCTATGGCGGGAACTTCGCGGTCCGCCGGTCCGCCCTCGAGGCGATCGGCGGCTTCGATACGTCAATCGAATTCCACGGCGAAGATACCAATCTGGGGCGTCGCCTCGCGCGCGTCGGCGTGGTCGACATCTCGAATGCCTGCTACCTCTACACGTCGGCCCGCCGGTTCACGTCGATGGGGCGCGGCAAGGTGTTCCGGCTCTACATCAGGAACTTCTGGTGCGAGACGATCTACAAGCGGCCACGGGACCTGACGCACGACGACGTGAGGCGCTGAGCGTGCCGGGTTACGAGCCGTTCCTGCTCTGCGACTTCCACACTCACACGACGTGGAGCGACGGGCGTCTCAGCGTTCGTGAGCTGATCGATCTCTACGGCTCGACCGGGAGATTCGACGTCATCGCGATCACGGATCACGTGCTGATGAAGCGGGACTTTCTCGCGCGCGCGGGCCGGATTGCGATGTTCGGGACGCGCCGCTTCTCGGTGAGCGAAGAAGCCTTTTCGGAATACCTCGGCGAGATCGCCGAAGAGGCCGTTCGCGCGCGTCGCCGATACGGGATGCTCGTCATTCCCGGCGCGGAAATCACCCAGAACCACCTCAGGGCCAAACGCAACTCGCACATCATCGCGCTGGGGCTCTCCGGGTACATCAGCGCCGATCAGACCGCCGAGGAGATCCTCCAGGAGATCCGGCGGCAGGACGCGATCAGCGTCGCCTGCCATCCCCACCACCGGACGAAGCGGCGCTTCGAGATCAGCACGTGCTACCTGTGGGATCACCGGAAGGAGCTGATCGATCTCGTCGATGTGTGGGAAGCGGCCAACCGCGACGATCTGTTCTCGGTGACGAGCCTCAAGCACTTTCCCTACGTCGCCAACAGCGATTTCCACAAGGAAAAGCATCTCTACTCGTGGAAGACGCTGCTGCGGTGCCAGAAGGACTGGCCGTCGATCAAGGAGACGCTCCGCGCCAACACCGACGTTGCAATCACCCTGTTCCGGAAGGAAGCCTGGAAGTAGAATCACACTCGTGATCCGAGCCATCCGTCAGCGGTGGGCGGCATTCGCGGCAGCCGTCGTCCTCCTTGCTCTCCTCAGCGCGTGCGCGCGGCGGACGACGTCCGGCGGCGCGCCGGCGTCAGGCGCGGCGGCACGCGGCGTCTTTCCGGGCGCGTCCTGGGAACCGATTGCGGATCCGGCATCGATCGGGTTCTGCCGCGATCGCCTCGACCTGGTCACCGCGCAGGCGAAAAAGCTGCCCACGACCGGCATGGTGGTCGTCGTCGGCGGCCGCGTGCTCTACGAGTACGGCGACGTGCAGGTCGTCAGCTACCTGGCGTCCGTGCGCAAGAGCGTACTGGCGATGCTGTACGGCAACTACGTCGCCTCGGGAAAGATCGTGCTGACGAAGACGCTGGCCGATCTGAAAATCGACGACGTCGGCGGGCTGACGCCCGCGGAGAAACAAGCGACGGTCGCCGATCTGCTTGCCGCGCGATCCGGCGTCTATCACCCGGCATCGAACCCGGGCGACAACCTCGCGGACGCGCCGCCCCGCGGCTCGCAGAAGCCGGGCACGTACTTTCTCTACAGCAACTGGGACTTCAACGCCCTCGGCACGATCTTCGAGCAGGAAACCGGCCAGAGCATCTACGACGCCCTCGAGCGCGATCTGGCGAAGCCGATCGGGATGCAGGACTTCGACCGGTCCACCCATCAACGGACCGGAGACGCGACGCGCTCGGTTCACCTCGCGTATCACATGAACTTCTCCACGCGCGATATGGCGAGGGTCGGCTACGTGATGCTCCGTCAGGGCCGCTGGGCGAACCGTCAGCTCGTCCCCGCCGACTGGGCGCAGCGCATCGTCGCTCCCGTCACGCACGTGCCGCAGATGAACCCGCCAAGCAATCGCCGGGGCCCGTTCGGCTATGGCTATCTGTGGTGGGTGTGGGACGGGCAGTGGGCGTCCGGCCCGTACCAAGGGCGCGTACACGGGGATCGGCGCCATCGGGCAATACATCACGGTGCTGCCGAAACTCGACATGGTCATCGCGCACAAGGTCCGGCCCGGCGCACAGTCGGTCTCCTCATCCGACTATCTCGGGCTGGTGGAAAAGGTCATCAGCGCCCGATGCGGCGTGACGTCTGAGTAATCCGAGGGGCTTCGCCCCTCGGACTCCCCAACACGCTCTCTCGCCCTTCGACGTCGCTCAGGGCGACCCTGAGCCTGTCGAAGGGTCGCGCGCCGCGTCGCCGGCGCGCTCCGGTCGCGTGGCTCGCTCGCGATGCTCGCTCGTACCCGTGAAACGAGCGGCAGGTGGTTCTAGGTTCCGGGCTCCGCTGCGTCTGTTTATCTCTGGTACAATCGCCCCGCCGACCTCAGGCTCAAGGGAGTTACCGCAATGACAGTCGAGCGTGCTTCGCAGCCCCGGTGGGTGGCCCTGGTGATTGGCGCAGGCCTGCTCATCGCCGGCGTCACGATGCCGGCGCAGCAGATGGTGACCGAAACACGCGATCCCGCGCAGACGCAGGACGAGGATTTCGCGAAGGCCGTCAAAGAATGGACGACGCAGCCCTATTTCATCAGCCCGCTCGTCGATCATCTGCCGAAGGTCGCGGGTATCCCGTCGCCGAAGGACGTGCTCGGCTATCACATCGGCGCGCCGGCCAAGCTGACTTACTACGCTGACGCGCTCAAGTACTACCGGGCGCTCGCGGCGGCGACGCCGCGGGTCAAGGTCGAGACGATTGGCAAGTCGGATGAGGACCGCGAGCTGATCGTCGTGTGGGTCTCGTCGGACGACAACATCAGGAACCTGCAGCAGAACCGGGACAACCTCGCGAAGATTGCGGACCCGCGCGGCCTGACGGCCGATCAGATCCGCGCGCTGATCGGAACGACGAAGCCTCACTACCATCTGATCGGCGGATTGCACAGCGGTGAAACCGGGCCGTCCGAGATGCTGATGGAGCTCGTCTACCGGCTGGCCACCGAAACGTCGCCGCTCATCCGCCAGATTCGCGACAACGTCATCGTGTCGGTGACGCCGCAGGCCGATCCGGATGGCCGCGATCGCAACGTCGACTGGTTCTACAGGAATCTGGAACAACAGGAAGCTGGCGCAGGTGGCGGCCGTGGCGAAGGCGCCGGTGGTGGTGGCGGCGGTGCCGGTGGAACGGCGCCCGGCGATCAGCCCCAGGGCGAAGGTGGCGGCGGCGGAGGCCGTGGCGGTGGCGGTGCGGGCGTGCCGTACTGGGGCAAGTACGTGTACCACGACAACAATCGCGACATCAATCTGTCGCAGATGTCGATGCGCGCGCTCGCCGAGTGGTACTTCACGGCGTATCCGCCCATCATGCACGACCTGCACGAGTCGCAGCCGCTGCTCTATACCTACAGTGGCGCGGCGCCGCAGAATCCCAACCTCGATCCGATTCTGTTCGCGGAGCTGCCGTGGTTCTCGAATTTCGAGCTGGCCCAGATGACGAAGTGGGGCATGCCCGGCGTCTACACGCATGCGTTCATGGACGGCTGGTCGCCCGGCTATCTCGGTTCGGTGGTCTACAACCACAACGGCATGATGCGCATGTATGAGACGCAGTCGGGGCGCGAGGCAGGTCCCGGTGCGGCGGGTCGCGGCGCGGGCGCAGCAGCCGGTGCCGGTGGACGTGGAGAAGGCGGACGCGGAGAGGGTGGACGCGGCGGCCGTGGCGGCGGGCGCGGCGGCGCGGCGGACGCCACTGAAGGCAGCGGCGACACACAGGCAGCGGCCGCTCCGTTCGGAGGGCGCGGCGCGCGCGCGTCAGGTCCGCCGACCGGGCGCGGCGGAAGCCAGCCACGCGAATGGTATCGCGGCATCCCGATCCCGCCGGGCGCGCAGAACAACTTCTCGCGTCGGAACAACACGAACTACATGCAGACGGGCGTGCTGAGCGGCCTGCAGCTCACGTCCATGTTCCCCAACCTCGTGGTCGAGAACTTCTACAAGAAGACGCAGAACTCCATCGACTCGGGCAGGACTGATTCACCGTACGGCTTCGTGATTCCCGTCCAGCGTGACATGACGCGCGTGGCAGCGCTCGTCAACATCCTGCGCATCCAGCGCATCGAGATCGGTCAGGCCGCGGCGGAGATCAAGCTCAGCGACGGCACGTTCCCGGCCGGTTCGTACGTGATCAAGCGGGATCAGCCCTACGGACGGCTCGCCAAGAACCTCCTGGAGAAGCAGGTCTTCCCGGATCCGAACCTCCGGACCTATGACGACAGCGGCTGGACCATGGGTTTGGCGATGCTGACCGACGTCAAGGAAATCAAGGACAAGGCAATTCTCGACGTCAAGACGACGGCGGTGAAGGAAGTCGCCCTGAAGGGAAAAGTCGGCGGCGCCTGGACCGCGGGTCTGGCGGTGGCTCACTACGGTTCGACCAACATGATTGCGTTCCGTTACACGTTGCGGAACGTGGCGATGAAAATCGCCGACAAGAGCTTCACCGCTGAAGGGGTGGAGTTCCCGGCGGGCTCGTTCGTCATCGCGCCGCCGGCCGACATGGCCGCCGCGCGCGCCGCGGTGGAGCAGCTCGGCCTGACGGCCGCGGCGTTGAGCACGCTGCCCACCGTCGCGATGCACGAGGCCGACGTGCCGCGCGTCGCGATGTACTCGTCCTGGAACGGTACCCAGGAGATTGGCTGGGTCCGGTTCACGTTCGACAAGTTCGGCATCCCGTACGACCTGATCTACAAGGAGCGCGTGAAGAAGGGCAACCTGCGCGCCGACTACGACGTGATCGTCATGCCCACGCAGCAGGCGAACCGGCAGGCCGTGTTCCAGCCGCCGGCCGCACGTCCCGTGGCGTACACGAAGGATCCGAAATACACGTTCCTCGGCATGTACGGCGACTCGCCCGACATCACGGGCGGCATGGGCGGCGAAGGCGTGGACGCCTTCGCGAAGTTCCTCGAGAGCGGCGGCACGCTCATCGCGATGGGGAACGCCGTTCGCTTCCCGACCGAGCTCGGATTCGCACGGACCGTGGATGCGACAGGCAACACGTCAGCGGACTTCTATGCGCCGCGGCCGATCGTCAACGCGGAGGTCCTGCGGCTGGATCATCCGGTGTTCTACGGCTACACCGACCGCATCATGCCCATCAAGTACCTCGGCGGCCCGCTGATGAGCGTCGCGCCGTCGGACCAGTCGTCCGTGCTGGCGCGGTACGTCGGGGGCGAGGAAGCGGTGTTGAGCGGGTTGATGAAAGGTGCGGCGGAGATTCGACAGCGTCCGTTCGCGATCGACGTGCCCGGCGGCTTCACCGGGAAGGGCCGCGTGGTCCTGTTCTCGAACAACCCGATCTATCGGTGGCAGAATCACGGCGAGTTCAACATGGTGTTCAACGCCCTGATGAACTGGAACGACCTGGCCGGCGCCGCGACGACGCCGACGCGCACGACCCCGACGCCATCGGGCCGCGCGCGATAGTTCTACTGCGGATCGACGAACCGATCGCGCCAGTCAGGGGGCGGCACGGGGCAGCTGTCGAACCGGCCGAACATGCGGTAGCGGTTCCGCGCCACGACGCGATACGCGGCGTCCGCGAGCGTCACGCGGCACGATCGCCCCCACGCGGGCGAGGAGTTTCCACCCACCGCCAAGCTGATCCAGGGTGTGCAGAATAGCCCGCGACCGCTCCAGCACGCGCTCGCGGGGCGTCTGCCACTCCGCAATCACGTACACCGTATCCAAATCTGACGGGTCGCGCTGATGGGCCGTCAGCGTGCGGCGAGCCAAGTCGCCCTGCAGGGGCGCGAAGCGCAGCGTCCGCTGCCGGTCGCGCGGGATCAGGAAGGCGTTGAGCCGGTTGCACAGCCCGCAGACGCCGTCATAAAAGACCACGGTGACACCGCCGATTGCGGATTCGCTGGAAGTGTGCCGGTCTGCGTTCATTCTTCGCCCTTTGCCCCCTCGAGGATCCACCGAAACCGGGTTTTTGGCGCCGCGTCGAAGATGTGCGCGAAGTGCGTGCCGAGGTCCGGGCGCGAGCCGTCGCTGTCCGTGAACCCATATTCGCGCGCAAGCCCCCACGAACTGTACAACCCGCCGGACTTCTCGAGGACCTTCGGGTCGGCCGCAAGCGCCGCCACGGCGCGGCCGACGAAAAAGGGCGTCTCAGAGTGCAGAAAACTCCCGTCCTTCTTCGCGCCGTCACGCCAGTTCGCCTCGGTGACGCCGAACGCGTCCAGCATGGCCTCGGTGCGCATGTAGCCAGGCGTGACGGTCAGGGCGGCGACGCCGTGGGGCCGAAGTTCCTCCGCCATCGACCAGGCCAGGCGCGTCACCGTGGTCTTGATCAGGTCGTAGAACAGCGTGCCCCGGAAGTGAAGCCGGTCACCGTCGCCGATTTCGACGATGAGTCCGCGTCGACGTTTGAGCATCAGCGGAACGGCGTAGCGAGCGGTGATGATGTGCGTGTGAAGGGCGTTGCGCATCATCGCAAACCCCTTCTCGACATCGACCTTCCAGAAGGGCTTCCAGTCGTGGACGTCGCCTTCCGAGATGTCGTTGACGAGCAGGTCGAGCCGCCGATGCTCCCTGGCGATTCGCGCGACCAGGGCCTCGACCTGTTCGACGACGAGATGATCGGTCCGGACCGGGATACCAACGCCGCCCCGCGCGCTGACCATCTCCGCGGTTTCGTCGATCGTCTCGCGCCGGCCCGCGTAGTAGCCGGTGGTGCAGGGATGATCGCGCGTGCTGCGGCCGCTGCAGTAGACGATCGCGCCCGCTTCGCCGAGCATGCAGGCGATCCCGCGTCCGGCGCCGCGGGTGGCGCCGGCGACGAGCGCGACGCGGCCGGCGAGGCGCTTGCGTGAAGTCATGGCGGCCCTCCGGTGTAGGGATATAAAATAAACGTTCATTTATTAATAAGTCAAGCCCCGGCCCCGGCCTCTGGCCCCGGCCCCGGCCTCAGGCCTCCGGCCCTCTCGTCACGCGCCACGCGACGGTGAACGCGACCACGAGGAGCAGCGCCGCCAGCAGGAACGGCGCGCCAGGCAGGTGCAGGTCCGCGCGCGAGCCGATGAACGTCGCAAACGTGAACGTGAAGATTGCGGGGCTGATCATGCCGCTGAGGCCGCGCAGGCCCATCAGCGCGCCTTGCAGCTGGCCCTGTTCCGAGATCCCCACGCGCCGCGTCATGATTCCCTGCGCCGATGGCCCATACAGCCCCCAGATCGCCATCACGGGCACGCCCGCCAGGAACAGCGCGCCCGTTGGCGCGAGGCCGTAGACGGCGAATGCGATCGCGCCGAACGTCAGGCCGGTCAGCGCCGCGCGACGCTCGCCGATGCGCGCGACGATCGGACCGACGAGCCCGCCGGACACGATCGCCGTGCAGATGCCCACCAGCGCGAGCGTCAGGCCGACGGTCGCCGTGTCCCACTGGTAGCGATACGTCGTGTAGAGGACGAACGTGCTGGGCAGGACCTCGTGCGCGACGTAATACAGGAAGGTCACACTGGCCAGCCCGAAGAGCTCCGGGTGCGAGCGCAGCAGTTGCAGCGACCTGAGAGGATTGGCCCGCCGCCACGAGAACGGCGCGCGCCGTTCGGGCGGGAGCGACTCCGGGAGGACGAACAGGCCGTAGAGCGCATTCGTCAGGCACAAACCGGCCGCCACCCAGAAGGGCAGGCGCGTCCCGATCCGGCCGAGCAGACCGCCGACCACCGGCCCGAGCACGAAGCCGAGCCCGAACGCCGCGCCGATGAGGCCGAAGCCTTTCGCACGCTCCTCGGGCGCCGTGACGTCCGCGATGTACGCGGCGGCCGTCGCGAAGCTGGCCGACGTGATCCCGGAGATGATGCGCCCGATGAACAGGATCCGGAGGTCGGGCGCGAGCGCCATGACGATGTAGTCGAGCCCGAGGCCGGTAATCGAGAGCAGGATGATCGGGCGGCGCCCGAACTGATCGGAAAACGATCCGAGGATGGGCGAGCAGACGAACTGCATCAGTGCCCAGGTCGTGGCGAAGACGCCATAGACGCGGGCGGCGGCTGCGGTGTCACCCCCCAGGAACTCGACGACCAGCGGCGGCAGCACGGGCACGATGATGCCGAGCGCCAGCACGTCGAGAACGATGGTGATGAAGATGAAGAGGAGCGCGGCGCGCCGTGGCGCCGGCTGGCCGTTGGGCTGGCTCATGCAGTCTGCCGCGCGGTCCGGGAATCGGATCGACGGATCCGGTCCCGCGTCCCACCGGCTCTCTATACTACGCTGGCGGTGCTCCTTTCTTGACTGGAACCGGCGCCAGCCGCCGCGTGACGTTGAGCGCCGCAATGTGGAGGTTGACATCCTTGCCGATGCGGAACCCCACCCGACCGTCGGCGCGGATGTCCTGACGTGGCACCGACAGCAGCCGGGTGCCGTTGACCGAGAGCGTCGCGCCGGCCGGATCCACGTCGACGCGGAGGACGTTCTTCACGGGCGAGTCGCCGCTGACGTAGGGCACGACCGCTTCGTGGCGCTGCCAGTTCGCGAGCGGCGCCGACTGCCCGCTCGTGCGGCGCAGCACGGCTGCATGCCCGTCGCGGCGCAGGACGAACGCCGTGTAGTCGGGCGCGGCGCCGCCCTCGAGATTCTGCCCGCCGAGGAAGACGCCGTACTCCTCCGCACTCTCACCCGGAAACAGAAAGATCTCGGCCTCGAGCGAGAAGTTGCCGTCGATAGCGTCGAGGTGTCCCGGGTACAGCAGCACGCCGGGCCCGGTCGTGATGTGCCAGCCGGGCGGCATCTGGACGAAGACCCAGCCGCCGGGCTCCATTTTCGACCCCGCCGCCAGCGGCGCCGGGGCATCCTGGCGCCATTTCCAGTCGGTTGGCGTCGTCAACTGCGCGTTCAACAGCGCAGGTGCGGCCGCCAGCCCCAACAGACCCCCGATCGCTCGTCGCATGAATCCTCCGTGAGGAACATTACGCGATTTCGTCCCACCCTGTACTCCGCCCGCAAGGCAGCCAACGGCGCGGCGCCGCGTTTCGTCCAAGGGACGGGAGGAGTCGCATGTTCCGCCTGTATCAGGATTTCAAGCTTGGTGTCCGCACCCTCGTTCGCGCGCGGTTCGTGACCCTGCTGGCGGTGCTCGCCTTCGCGCTGGGGATCGGGGTCACGACGGCCGTCTTCAGCATCTTCAACGGCGTGCTCCTCCAGCCCCTGCCGTTTCCACATCCCGAAGCGCTGGTGATGGTCTACGACACACAGCCGGCCTGTGCGACCTGCCCCGCATCGTTCCCGAAGTACAGGGATTGGAGGACCCGCAACACGGTGTTCTCCGCCATCGGCGGTTCGACACCGGCGTCGTTCGTCCTGACGGGCGTCGGCGATCCCGTCCGCGTGGTGGGCATGTCCACCACCGCCTCGCTCGTGGACGTTTTCGGCGTGCCGCCGCGCCTCGGCCGATGGTACACGGAGCAGGAAGATCAGTTCGGCGGGCCGGCGGTCGTCGTGCTGTCCCACGATTTCTGGGCGGGCAAGCTCGGCTCCGATCCCTCGATCGTCGGCCGTCGTCTTGTCTTCGACGACAAGCCGTACGACGTGATCGGGGTGATGCCGCAAGGGTTTTCGCATCGGCGCGCCGAGGCCTTCGTGCCGCTGCAGCGCAAGCTCGATCCGTCGGCGCGCGGGAACCACTTCATGCCGACGTACGCGCGGCTCAAGGACGGCGTCACGCTCGAGCGCGCGACGGCAGAGATGCGGACGCTCGGACAAACGCTCGCGCGTGAGTTCGGGCACAACCACGGCGTCGACGTCCGGAGCTACTACGAAGTCGTGGTCGGCGACGTCCGCACGCCGCTGCACGTGCTGATGGGTGCCGTCCTCCTCGTACCTGCTGATTGCCTGTGCCAACGTCGCCAACCTGCTCCTCGCCTCCGGCCTGGGCCGTCTGCGCGAGTTTGCGATCCGGCTCGCGCTTGGCGCGGGGCAGAAAGATCTGGCGCGGCAGCTCACGGTCGAGGGCATCCTCCTGGCCATGACCGGCGGCGCGCTCGGCGTCCTGCTCGCCCACTGGGCGATACGCGTGTTCGTCTTCCTGGCCGGCAATCAGCTTCCCCGTGCGAGCACGATTGCGCTGGATCGACAGGTGCTCGTGTTCGCGGCGGGCGTGACGCTGATCGTCGGATTGTGCTGTGGCCTCTGGCCGCTCCTGCGGCTTCGTGCCCGCGAGCTCACGTCCGCCATCCGTGAAGGGGACACGCGGACCGCGAGCGCCGGGGGCGGCAAGCTGGGCAACGGCCTCGTCGTGGCTGAGATCGCGCTGGCGTTCGCGCTGCTCGTCGGCGCCGGTCTCCTCGTCAAGAACCTCGTCCTGCTGAGGAGCCGTGACGCCGGCATCCGCACCGACAGAATCGTCGCGTTCGACGTCGCGCCCGCGGGTCCGCGCTACCAGGCGCCGGAACCGGTCGTGGCGTTCTTTCACGATCTCCAGTCGCGGCTCGCGCAGGTGGACGGCGTCGAGAGCGTCGGCATGACGAGCCACCTGCCGATGTACAACTTCGGCTGGAACGGCGAGTTCCAGATCGAGGGCAAGCTGCCGTGGGGACCCAACGAGGCGCCGCTCGTCGAGTATCGCTGGATCTCCGGTGACTACCTGAAGACGCTCGGCGTGCCGCTCGTCAAGGGCCGCATGCTCGACGAGCGCGATCGCCGCGGTTCCAACACCGTCATGATCAACGAGGCGATGGCCGACAAGTTCTGGCCCGGCCAGGATCCGCTGGGCAAGCGCTTCGGTCAGGGCACAGACCGCAGTCGGTGGAACGAGGTCGTCGGGGTCATCGGCGACGTCCGCTCGTATGGCCTCTCGCGGACTTCACCGTATGAGTTCTATCGCACGATCGATCAATCGTCGTTCAATTCGATGACGGTCGTGATTCGCACGCGCGCCAGCGACCCGACGACGATCATCCCGGCCGCGAGGCAGATTGTCGCGTCCCTCGATTCGTCCTTGCCGCTGACCCAGGTGCAGACGATGGAGGCGGTGGTGGCCGGGTCGGTGGGGCAGCCGCGTCTGATGTCGGCGCTGACGGCACTCTTCGGCAGCTCTCGCTGGCCTGCTCGCGATGATCGGTGTGTACGGCGTGATGGCCTACAACGTGCGGCGGCAGCGCCGCGAGTTCGGCATCCGGCTCGCGCTCGGCGCCGACGAGCGCAGCGTCCGTAATCTGGTCGTGGTTCGCGGCCTGGCGCTGGCCGTCATCGGGATCGCGATCGGCGCGCTGGGCGCGTGGCTCCTGAGCGGGGTCGTCCGATCGATGCTGAACGACGTCAGGCCGACAGACCCGTCGGTGTTCGTCGGGACCGCGGTGGCGCTGCTCCTCGTGGCAACGCTGGCGACCTACTTGCCCGCGCGGGCGGCGGGCCGGGTCGATCCGCTCGTGGTGCTCCGCGATTCGTAAAGACGCTCGACGATCTCCCGCTCGATCTCATCGGCGAAGTCAGCGCGCGCTGGTCCGTCGACGACTGGGTGAAGATGTATCAGCAGTCGCGGCAGAAGTAGCGCGTCAACGGGAGAGTCTCCCCTCGGTACAGCTCGATCGACCGGCTGCCCTCGTCTGGCGCGTTGTCGTCGATCGCTCTCTCTTCGATCAGCTCGTTCGAAGCGGACGTGTGGAACGAGACGACCGTCCAGTGACCGGAGGCTGGAATCACCGGCCGATGCCAGACAAGAGGCGGGATCGATAGCCAGCGTGTCGTGGTCGACAGCCGGGTGTCGCACAGGAGACGATTCGATTGCCATCGGCTGCCGGTCCAGGTCTGCAGGTCGCCGACGCCTCGACATGACATGACGCGCTGACGGCTGTTCGGATGGCGCTCGGCGCCGGTCGTGCAGCCCGCGCGCAGCACGAACACCCACGCGGACGCGAGGCCGTCTGGAAGTCCATTGAGCACATCCAGCGCCAACGCCTCCCACGCGAGGACGGCGGCAGGCGTTGTCGCGAGATTCTGTTCGACCCGTGCGATCGCGGCCGGGAGGTGCCGATCGGACAAGGCCGCCTGCACGGCTCGATCGAGTCTTGCGAGCAGAAGCTCCTCGTCTGGATCATGTGAGTCGGCATCCATCACATCTCTATTTACAACGCACGCGTCCTGGGGAAGAACAGCCAATCGCGGAATGCCCCGCATCGTGAACGCCTTCGAAGCTCGATGGCTCAGGCGGTCGGGGCAGGCGCCGGCGCCGCCGGCATCGGCTCGAACGCCAGCCGGAGGCGGAACTCGCGCCTGAGCATCAGGAGATTCAGAATCAGCTGCACCCAGACGGTCCCGGTCGTCAGGTACCAGATCCATCGCAGCTGGAAGTCAGGCATGCGCGCCATCACGATGAGCGGGAATCGCGACGATCAGGATGCGGGTAAAGGACGTGATGAGCGGCGGAATCGTGTTGCCCATCGCCTGGAACATGCTCGACGAGACGAAGATCACGCCCGACGCGAGAAACGTCCAGGAGACAATCCTCAGGTACTCTTCGCCAACGGCCACGACCTGCGGATCCTGGGAGAACACGCGAACCATGCCGGCTGGTGCGATGTTGCACACGACAGCGAATACGACCATCGCGCTGGCGGCCAGGATCGCCGCGGACCGGAACGTGTCCTTGACGCGGGCCGACTGCCGGGCGCCGAAGTTCTGACCGGCGACCGGAGCCACGGCGAATCCCAGCGCCACGATCGGCATGAAGCCGGCCTGGATGAGCCGCAACCCGATACCGAAGCCAGCCTGCGCGGCGGCGCCAAAAGGACGCGTGATGGAGTACACGAGGAACAGGTAGACGGCCGTCAGCCCGAATTCCGCGCCGGCCGGCAGACCGATTTTCAGCATCGCGCCCCACAGCTGAACCTGCGGCTTCCACCGCGACGGCATGTAGTGCAGGTAGGCGCTCGGCTTCAGGAAGTAGAACGCCAGCCAGATCGTGCCCACGCCGACGGCGACGAGCGACGACATCGCCGCGCCTGCGACGCCCAGCGCCGCGCCGGTGCCCCACCCGAAGATGAGAAACGGCGCCAGGATCATGTTCAGGATGACTGTTGCCGTCTGCACGACCATGCCCGGCTTGAAGTTGCCGGTGCCGCGGAGCGCCGAGCCCATCGCGACCATCGCGAACTGCAGCGCCATGGCCGGGATGAACCACGTCAGGTAGTCCACCGCGAGCGCCGCCGTGCGATCGTCCGCGCTCAGCTGCCCGGCATACGCGCTCCGGAGCGTCATCGCGACCACGAAAAACAACGCGCCCACCACGATGGACAGGACCTGCGACTGGTTGAACACCAGCCCGGCGCGGTCGCGATCCTTTCGTCCGGCCGCGTGCGACACCAGCGTCGTCGTTCCGACGCCGAGCATCTGCGACACGGCCAGGACGATGAACGTGAGGTTGCCGGCGATGCTGACGGCCGCGACGGCCTCCTTGCCCAGACTGCCGACCCAGTACAGGTCGATCAGGAAGTAGAGCGTCTGGAAGGCCATCGTGACCAGCATGAAGCTGGTCGTCTTCAGAAGATGGTTCGTCAGCGAGCCTGTCGTGAGGTCCTGCATGGCAACACGCTGCGTCAGCTACATCCCTTCGTCTGCGCTGGGGCCATAGATCGCCGGCACTTTCGATCCCATGGGGCGCAGGTACGTCGACAGCTGTCCGCGATGGTGGATCTGATCGAGTAGGAAACCCCAGGCGTTATCGTATCCCGTTTCGTTCATCACTTCCTGCCCCTGCCACATGAAGGGCACGCGCTTGTCCCATTTTGCCGGCTCGATCCGCTGCAGTTTCCTGGTGACCTCGTCGTGGTGCTTGTCGTACGTCTCGAGAATCTCCGTGACCGTCGCGGGCGTGGAGATCTCCTCCCAGTTCAGGACGCCCTTCTCGAGGCCGTCGCCGAGCACGATCTCTTCGCGCACGATGAGCCAGGCGATCTCGCGGGCGTTGCGCGACTTCGGGTCCGGTTTGTAGTCCGATTTCTCCTGAGGGATGCGGGAGATGACCTTGCGCGTGGCGGTGGCTTCCTTCTCCCAGAACTTCATGAACAGCGCTTTCTGATCCATCACGGCCTCCTTACGGGACCTCAGACTATACGGCGAACAAAAAACGAAAGTCAAGGGCGAACAGGATGAGGAGGAGTACAAGAAAAGCCGACGTCATGTCGACGTCGGCTTCAGTCAAACGCGTGTGCGTCTTGGACTATTCGGCGCCGGTGCAGCTGCCCGCGACTACGCGGATGGCGGTGCCGCTGATCTCCGGCAGGTCCTTCGAGGTCGCGCCCTTTTCGGTCTCGGCCTGCTGACGTTCGCGAACGTCCTTCTTCTCGACCGTTCCGTCAATCTGGACGCGCTGGTTGGCGTGCTTCTTCAGCACGTCGCTCTCGAGTCCCCTGACTTCGAACATCGGCTGGATGCCGGCGGTGCCGACGGGGTCACCAGGCTTCGCGCCCGGCGCGCCGCCCGCTGACGGAATCGATCCCTTGATGACCTTCGCGCCCGTGAGGATGAAGTCCTCCATCATCCCCGCTTTCTCTGCAGTGTTCGGCGAGCGTCCCGGCACGTCCGCTTCCTTCTTGAGACAGCCTTCGAGTGTCACGGCAGATGCGGGTGCCTGCGCGGCCGTTGCCGGCTCGGTCTGCGGCGTCTGCGGTGTCTGTGTCGGCGGCTGCTGTGCCGCGGCGAGACTCGCGGCAAAGACGCCTGCGAGCATTAGCGAACCGGAAACTTTATAGCGACTCATGTACTAGCCCTCCTTGATGAGCAGTATCTGCATGTCGTTTTCTCTGACCGGGGTGCCTGGCTGCAAGCCACAGACCACGTGCGGTGTGAGGAGATCCCTTCAACAGCCGCTCGAATGCAGATGAGTCGCGTGCGTGAGCATACGCAGCGAGAAGAATGTTCACGATACGCATCGCCGTCTCATCAGCGTGATGTGCGTGCGCGAGTGTGTCTTAGATGAGGTGATTGACTTTCCCCACATCTCGTCGCACAGTCTCAATCCGCGATTGGACGCAACGAGCGCCTTTCACGCTGAGTCAGAGCGCTGCTGAGCTGGTGCCCGCCTTTGGTGCCGACGCACTCAGGAGGTGCACACATGACGTCAGCTGTTGGTCGTTCTCTTGTTCCGAAGTCGTTGTGCTTTACGGCGGCAGCCTTCTTTGCCAGCGTGCTGTCCGCCGCCTCCCAAGCTCAGCAGCCGCGTGTACCAGCACCAGGGCAGCCGTCGCCGGCTCCGATCGGCATCGAGCAACTGAGCACAGCCGCTCAGCAGCAAATCCGCGCCCTCGCCACGGACAAACAGGCGCGCACACCCGCACAGCGCAAGATCAGCTCGCAACTGCTCTACACCGCCAAGGCGCGGCGCAACGTCTCGATCGCCGGGACCGTCACGACGCTCCGGTCGCGCGTGCCCGTCACGTCCGATGGCCGCGTCGACGTGGAGATCACGAGTCAGGCGACCAAGGAGCTGGTGGAAGTCATCGAGAAATTCGGCGGCGAGATTCTCTACGGACACGATCGCGCGTCGACCGTGCGCGCGCTGGTACCGGTCGATCGGCTCGAGGGCGTTGCTGAGCTCGCGACCGTGCGAGCCATTCGTCCGACGATGCCGGTGACGACCCACTGGAGGATGCGCGAGGGTGTGGCTGGTGAGACGCCCGCGCGACCGGGTCGACGGGCTCCTACCTTCGAAATGCGCGCGGATCAGATCCGATCGCGGCTTCGTTCGGCGCTCGACGAGATCGCCCGCCGCAGCGCGTCACCGGCGGCACGGGCGGCCGCCGTCGGAAACGCCACCAGCGAAGGGGACGTTGCGCATCGCGTCGCCGAAGCCCGCAACTTCTTTGGTGTCACGGGCGCCGGCGTCAAGATCGGCGTGCTCTCCGACAGCGTACGGTTCCTGGCGAACTCGCAGGCTTCCGGCGATCTGCCGCCGGACGTCGTCGTGCTGCCGGGACAGGACGGGATCGGCACGACCGATATCGGCGAGGGCACGGCGATGCTCGAAATCGTCCACGACCTCGCGCCCGGTGCGAAACTGTTCTTTGCGACCGCGTTCGGCGGGCCGCAGAGCTTCGCCGACAACATCCTCGCCCTCCGCGACGCCGGCTGCGACATCATCGTCGACGACATCTTGTACGCGGGCGAGTCGCCCTTCCAGGACGGGCCGATCGCGGCCTCTGTGAACGCCGTGATCCAGAGCGGCGCGTACTACTTTTCGTCCGCCGGGAACGACGGCAACTTCAACGACGGCACGTCGAGCGTCTGGGAAGGCGACTTCAAGAAGGCCAACGCCACGATCCCGCTGCTCGCCGGTGCCGGGGAGCTGCACGACTTCGGCAGCGGCGTCGTGTCCAACCGGGCGGAGAGTACGTCAGGGTTCATCCTTGGCTTGTATTGGTCCGATCCGCTGGGCGGCTCCGGCAACGACTACGATCTGTACATCCTCAACAGCACGCTCACCGTGGTCCTGGATGCGTCGACCGATGTGCAGGACGGCGATGACGATCCGTTTGAGGGGACGTTCCCCGGCGCGTTCGGCGGCGAACGGGTCGTCGTGGTGAAGTTCTCCGGCGAGAAACGCGCCCTGCACCTCAACAACTACGGCGGCCAGTTCGGGATTGCCACGAGCGGCAGCACGCACGGCCACAACTCGGCAGCCGACGCGTTCGGCATCGCGGCCATCAACGTCGCGACCGCCGGCGGCGGCCCGTTCATCGGAGGCGCAACCAATCCGATCGAGCTCTTCAGCTCCGACGGCTTCCGCCGCGTGTTCTTCGAAGAAGACGGCACGCCGTTCAAGCCGAACAAGTTCCTGTTCAGCAACGGCGGCGAGCTGCGGCGCAAGCCGGACCTCACCGCTGCGGACGGCGTCGAGACCACGGTCCCGCAGTTCGAAGCGTTCTTCGGCACGTCCGCCTCGGCGCCGCACGCCGCTGCGATAGCGGGGCTGCTCAAGTCGGCGCGCCCGAACATCAAACAGAACCGACTCCGCCGCGCGCTGCAGGAGACCGCGCTCGACATCGAGGCTGCCGGCCGCGATCGCGATTCCGGCTTCGGCATCATCAGCGCCTTCGGCGCGCTGACGTTCATCGATGCGCCGCCCGCGCCGTTCCTGGACCTCGGGACGATCACCGCAACCCCGACGACCGGCGACGGTGATGCGTTCATCGAACCGGGCGAGTCAGCCAGCCTGCTCGCTCAGCTCGTCAATCTCGGCGGGGCGACCGCGCTCGACGTCGAGGGCGTCATCGCGACCTCTACGCCGGGGGTGACGCTCGGAGTCTCCGCCTCCGACTATCCCAACATCGGCTCGAACGGGCAGGCCGCCGCCAACCTCACGCCCTACACGTTTTCGCTCGCACCGAGCGCGCCGTGCGGGCTGGCTCCGGACTTCACGCTGACCGCGAGCTACTCCAACGGGCTGAACAGCCCGCAGACCTTCTCGTTCAAGGTTCCGACTGGAGCGCCGGGCACGACGTCGACGACGACCAGCTTCACTGGTCCCGCGGTGCCGATTCCGGACAACAACCCGGCAGGCACCGCCATTCCCGTGATGGTAAGCGGTGTGTCTGGAGCGATCGCGGACATTACGTTCAGGTTCGACGGATCCGCGTGCACCTCGGCGATTGGCGCGACGACGGTCGGGCTCGATCACACATGGGTCGGCGACCTCGTGATCAGCCTCACCTCGCCAAACGGCACGACCGTCACGCTGGCCAGCCGGCCGGGCGGCGTTCTCAACAGCGGCAACAACTTCTGCAATACCGTGTTCGATGACGACGCGGTGTCGTCCATTCAAGCGATTACGCCCGCAGGCGCACCGTATACCGGGACGTTCCGGCCCGCGTCGCCGCTGGCGGCGGTGAAAGGCGAGGATCCAAACGGTACCTGGACGCTGCGCGTCTCCGACAACGCGTCGCTCGATGTCGGCAACGTCCGGGCGTTCTCGCTCGTGATCACGCCGTTCGTGTGCGACAGCTCGCCCGCGCCGATTGCGACGGCGGCACCGAAGCCCGCGTCAGCCGGGCTGGCTGTCGAACGTGTGACGGTTCGCTGACGGGATCCGCTGCAGTCTCAGGCCGCGGAGCGCCGGCGGCGTCGACGCGCCGCCACGCGCTTCGCGTGCCTGGACAGCGCCGCGCGCGAGACGACGTTGTGCGGGTCGCGCTTCAGCTTGCGCAGCTGTGCACGTCCGCGTTTCGCTGACGGCTTGCGACCCGTGGCGCCCGCGCGATAGGCACGGGCGGCGCTCCTGCGCGTCCGAGCTGACGTCGTCCCCTTGCGCGGCGGCTTGAGCCGGACCCCCGCGCGACGCGCTTTCGACAGCCCAATCGCAATCGCCTGCTCGGTCGATCGCGCGCCGTGTTTTCCTTCGCGAATGTGTTCTATCTCCTCGTGCACGAACGCTCCGGCCTGCGTCGAGGGAGATTTCCCTTCGCGCTTCGCCGTCCGGGCGCGCTCGAGCGTCTTTTTCTCCGGCATGGGCCCTCCGTGACCAGTTGCCATTCCTACGCGTTCACGCGCTCGACGCCCATTTCGGTCGCGCAGTGCGCGCAGCAGAAGATGGTGTCACCGGATTCGACTCCGTGTCCGATGACCCTGCAGCCGCAATGCGCGCACGTCGGCGAGAGCGAGTGAATCGCGCACTCGAAGCTGTCGAACGTGTACGTGCGATTGTTCATCACCACCTGGAAGGTCCTGTGGTAGTCGTTGCCGCACGCATCACACCGTGCCATGGTTGTTCCTCCGCAGTGGAGGGCTGCAAGATTGCTGCCGCGCGGAGTCGTGGATTTATCGGGAAACGTAGGACGCTGCGGACTGCGACTCCGCCAGCCAGGCGGGCGGTACCTCGACGTAGGAACGGTCGAGTTGAGCAGTCGCGGCACAGCCGAGCAGCTTGAGCGTGCGAATGTAGTCGGAGCGCAGGATGTCGATCGCGCGTGCGACGCCCGGCCCGCCGCCCGCGCCAAGTCCGTAGGCATACGCGCGGCCGATGAGCACGGCGCGCGCGCCCAGGCACAGCGCCTTCGCGATGTCACTGCCGCGACGAATCCCCGAATCGAGGAGGACCTCGACTTCGCCGTTCACCGCAGCCACGACTTCCGGAAGAGCGCGCAACGTCGGAGAGACACAGTCGAGCTGACGCCCACCGTGATTGGAGACGACGACGGCGTTGGCGCCCGCGGCAATGGCGCGTCGCGCATCGTCGCCGGTCAAGAGACCTTTGACGACGAGAGGTCCCTTCCACGCATCACGTATCCAGCGGAGATCCTGCCACGCCACCATCGATTGCTCGAGCGCTGCGCCGACGTCCGCGTACGGCATGGGTCCCTTGCCCGGGAGCTCGACGTTGGGGAAGTTCATCAGCCCGCCGTCCGACAAATACGCCGCAAGCCAGCGGGGCCGCGCGAGGAACTGAAAGACGTGCGGCAGCATGAAGCGGAGTTTGCGGCTCAGGAGTTCCTTCGTGCCGTTCCGGAAGTCGCGCTCACGGAGCCCCGCGACCGGGGTGTCGATGGTGACCACAAGAGCGGAGATGCCGGCGGCACGCGCCCGCTCGATGGTGGCCAGCGCCACGTCACGGCCACCCACCAGGTAGAGCTGGTACCAGACGGGCCCGGTCGAACCGGCCTTGACGTCCTCGAGCCTGCAGCCCGAGAGCGTCGACTGGATGTAGATTGTTCCTGCCGCGCCCGCTTCGCGCGCCGCGACGACCTCGCCGCGCGGGTAGAACATCCGGCTGCTGCCGACGGGGGCCAGCAGCATCGGCAGGGCAATCGGGAAACCCAGGACCGTCGTCCGGAGATCGCATTGCGGCGTGGCGACCGCACACCGCGGCCGAAACGTGACGTCGTCGAACACGCGACAGTTCTCGCGCAGCGTGATCTCCGCGTCCGCGCCGCCGTCGATGTAATCGAAGACGACACGCGGCAGACGCCGCCTGGCGAGCAGCCTCAGATCGGCGATGTTGATGACGCGCGGTGATGTGACCGCCTGGGGCATCTGGTCGGAATCGCTGCTGTTCCTCGGAGGAGTCCCGAGAACCGCAGAGATTCTATCGTATCCGACGCGCGCAGTGTCCTGGCGGTCAGGACACTAGAACCTATCTCATTAACCTGCCGCTCGGTACCACGGTGCGAGCGAGCAGGCGAGCAAGCCACGCGATCGGAGCGCGCCGGCGGAGCGGCGCGCGAGAGCGCGTGTCGGGGAGTCCGAGGGGCGAAGCCCCTCGGATAAGGCCGGGTTCAGGACTCCCGGAGCGCTGTTACCGGGCTCACGTGGAGCGCGCGAGTCAGCGGCACCAGGCACGCGACGAGGGCAGCGATCATCACGCCGACGGCGACGGCGAGGTAAGTGCCGGTATCGGTCGGCGATATCCCGAACAGCTGGGTGCGCATGACGTTCCTCGCGGCGAGCGCCGTGATGAGGCCGACGACGATACCGGCAAGAGCCGGCGTCAGGCCCTGGGCGAGGATCATCCGCACGAGCTGACTCGTCGGAGCCCCTAGCGCTCGCCGCAGGCCAATCTCATGCGTGCGTTCTGTCACGGTATATGCCAGCACTCCGTAAACGCCGAGGGCGCCAAGCGCGAGGCCGAACGCCGCGAGCGACGACAACAGCAGCGCCGCGAATCGGGGTTGCGCGACGGCGCTCGAGATCGCGGCGTCGTAGGTTCGAGCATCGTACGGCGGCAGGGCAGGATCCAGTTCACGCACGGTCGACCGGACGGGTCCGGCCAGGGTCGCGGCATCGATGCTCGTCTGCAGGACAAATGTGACTTGCCGCATGCTGTTGCCAATCGTCGCGGGCGTCTGCCGGTGCGCGAGAAAATACATCGGGCGCGGTTCCACATCCAGGCTCTGATCGCGGAGGTCGCCGGCGATTCCGACGATCCTGGCCCACGGATTCTTGTCGTCCTGGTGCACTCGGATGCGCCGATCGAGCGCGCCCTCGCCTCCGAAGAACTTTCGCTCGAACGCTTCGGTCACGACCGCGACAGGTTCGTTGCCGAGCCGATCCTCGGCTGTGACGAAGCGTCCGCGCACCAGCCTGATCCGGAGACTCTCGAAGAACCCTTCACGCACGAAGGCGGGCGGGGCGTTCCACGCGGGTTGACCGGGTCCGGGCTTCAGCCGGCCCTCGATATCGAAGTCCCACACGCCCAGGCCGTCCAAGAGCGGGACCGTGGTCGTCAGCGTCGCGCGCGAGACGCCCGGCAGCGCCGATAGACGATCGATCGCCGTGTCGAAGAAGGCTCCGACCCTCGCGTCGTCTGCATACGCGGCCCGCGGCAGCGAGATGTAGGCGAGCAGGAGATGATCGCTGCGGAACCCGGCATCAACGGACGTCAGGCGCTTGAAGCTCTGGAGCATCAGCGCGGCGCCCACGACGAGGACGACCGCGAGGGCGACCTCGATCACGACGAGCGAGCGGCGCACCCATCCGCGCCCCCCGGCCGTGGTACGCGTGTCGAGCCGAAGCGCCGCCATCATGCGTGCGGTTCCGAAACGCAGCGCCGGCAACCCACCCAGAAGGCCAGCGGCGACGATCGAGACCAGCGCAGTGAACGCCCATACGCGCGAGTCGACCGTAATCTCGGAGAGCCGCGGCAACGCGACGCCCTCGGCGCGCCGCAGCCACGACACAGCCGACAGAGCGAGGAGGCCGCCTCCAATCCCGCCGGCCAGCGCCAGCACAAGGCTCTCCAGGAGAGCAAGACGGATCAATCTCCAACGCCCGGATCCGAGCGCCGTGCGAATCGCCGCTTCTCGCGCACGTCGTTCCGCGCGCGCCAGGACGAGGCTCGCGATATTCGCGCAGACGATGAGCAGCAGGAAGCCGGTGGCCGCAAGCAGCACCTTCAAAACCGGGCGAACGGTGCCGACCGTGTCCTCCAGAAGCGGTGTCAGGTAGAGGAAATGCCCGGTGTGGATCTCGGGGTAGCGCTCGCGCCACCCCCTCATCAGCACGTCCATTTCCTGGCGTGCCTGCTCGAACGTCACGCCGTCAGCCAATCGCGCGATCGCCAGGGTCGAGTGCCCCTGCCGGTTGCCGGGATTCGCCGGATCGATCACGAGCGGCGTCCACATCATCGCGCCGGTCGGGAACTCGAAGCCTCTCGGCATCACGCCGACGATCGTTCTCGTCGTGCCGTTGACGACGAGTGTCTGTCCGACGATGTCCTGGCGTCCAGCAAAGCGCCGCTGCCAGAAGGAGTGTCCCAGCAGCACGACGCCGGCGGGACCCGTTTGCCTGTCACTGTCGACGAAAATGCGCCCGAGATGCGGAGGCACTCGCAGCACGTTCAACAGGCTGGGCGTCACCCCGGCTGCGCGCACACGCTCGAGTTCTTCGCCCGTCCCTCCCACGGTCACGCTGCCCGACTGCCAGGCACCCACGGCAGCCATCGTCCGGTTTTCCTTCTGATAGTCGAGGAACTCCGGGTTCGATACGGAGAACCGCGGAAAGTCGAATCCGCTCTCGGGCAGGAACCTGCCCCAGACGGCCACCAGCCGGTGCGCATCCGGGTAGGGCAGAGCCTTGAGGAGCACGCCGTCCACGACCGAGAACACGGCCACGTTCGCCCCGATGCCGAGCATGAGCGTGAGCGAGACGAACAGCGCGTAGCCAGGTTCGCGCATCAGGCGACGGAGTGCGTAACGAAGATCCTGCGTCCAACCGGCCATGAGGCCTCCTCGCCTGGGGCCAGGTGGCCCCGGGATAGGGTTCACTCGCTGCGCAATGAGGTTGCCGGGTTCACCGATGCCGCGCGTCGCGCGGGCAGGGCCGCCGCGACGACCGCGCTCAGCACCAGCATGAGAACGGCCACCACAAAAACTGTGGGCTCGAGTCCGCCCAGGCCATACAGTTGTGAGTTCAACGCCCGCCCCGCGAAGAGCGCGGCCGGCAGGCCGAGGAGCAGCCCCGCACAGGTCTGGACGAGCGGGCCGCGCGCGAACGTGCGGATAATCCGCGCCCGGTCCGCACCGAGCGCCATGCGGACGCCGATCTCACGCGTGCGTTGCGAGACCCCGTAGGCCGTCACGCCGTACAGGCCGAGAGAGGCGAGCGCCAACGCCAGAATCCCGAAAATCGACGACAGGCGCGCCATCAGTCGCTCGATGCGAAAGTTGGCGCTGACCTGGGACGTCATCGGCAGGATCCGCATGACGTTCAGGTTCGGATCGACGCGCCCAAGGGCTTGCCGAACGCCTCCCTCGACGTTCGACGCCGATGGCGAGACCTGGATGACGATTGCACGGAGCAGCGTCGACCTGGCCTGGACGTTTCGGGCCGTCGGATCGGAGTACTCGACCGTTTGAAACGCCGGCAGGAAAATCATCGGCCGGACCTGCTGCTGGTTGGCTCCGGTGTACTTGACGTCGTCGACGACGCCGATAATCTCGTAGTCCGCGCTGTGGCTGGTGTCGCCGAATAGTCCCAGCGTCCGGCCGAGCGCGCTCGGATCTCTCGAAGTAGCGGCGAACGAACGACAGGTTCACGACCGCGACCCGCTTGCTGCCCGGCGTGTCACGCTCGTCGATCGAGCGGCCCTGCAGGACGTGCGTGCCAACCGTTTCGAAATAGCCGGCGGTGACACGGTTCCAGGAGGCTCCGTCGGGTTGATTCGGATCGCTCTTCCGACCGCCGATGCTGATGGCGCCGGACCAGTTGTTGCCTTCCATCGGGCTGTACATGGAGCAGGCGACCCGCTCCACACCCGGCACCTGCCGGAGGCCCTCATCGATCCGGCCGAACAGATTGGTGAGCCGTTCGATGTCCCCGCCAATTGCTGGCGGATCGATTCTGACGACGAATCGGTTGATGGCCGTGAAGCCGAGCGGTTGCTGCTCCAGGTTGCTGAGGCTGCTGCCAAGCAGGCCTGCGCTCGTCAGCAGCACGAGCGAGAGCGCAACTTGAACGATCAGGAGCGAGCCGCGCGGCACGAACGATCGCTGCCGGACGGTGCGCCCGAGACCGGCGAGCGCATCGAGGGGCGCCGTGCGGGACATGGCCCAGGCCGGCGCGGCCGTGAAGAGGGCACCGGTCACGACAGCCAGCGCCAGTGCGAACAGCCACACGGGCCGCCGACGGCGTCGCGTCGACCGGAACGAAGCCCACGTTTGGAAACACGACGTTGATCAGCATCCGCGTGCTGATTGTCGCGACGGCGATACCCGCAAGTCCGCCGAGCAGCGAGATGACGATCCCTTCCGTGAGCGCCTGGCGAATGAGCCGTCCGGTCGATGCGCCCAGGGCCGCGCGAATGGCCGCCTGTCCACGATCGGTGCGCGCGAGCAGCAGATTGGCGAGGTTCGCGGCGCCAATCAGCAGCACCATCGCCGAGGCAGCGAACAGCAGGTTGAGGGCGCGCGCGTACTGGATTCGCGCGAGCCCGACCCCGCCGCCGGCTGGCGCGACGACGATGTGCTGCTTCGGGATTTCCGGGCGGTCACGATCGGTGAGGAACGTCTGCGAGGACAGCCACTGTTGCAGCGCCGTCGTCACGCGTGCGCCGATCTGAGCCGGGTTCGCGCCGGGCTTGAGTCGGCCGATCGCGTAGAGCCAGTTCTGATCTACGCGATCGATGAGCGACGCGCTGCCGCGCATCGCCGGTTCCTGACCGATCGGAATCCAGATCGCCGCGGGATCGGGCCGGATCGTGTCGCCGAAGAACTGCGGCGACGCGACGCCGACGATCGTGAATGGACTGCGATTGATGACGAACTCGCCACCGATGACGCCCGGATCCTGACCGAAGTGCTGCGTCCACGCACGATGGCTCATGACAGCCACCGGCGGCGCCCCCGCGCGGTCGTCGTCCGTCCGCAGCAGACGCCCGGCTGCCGGCGTTACGCCGAACGTCGTGAAGTAGTTGGCGGTGACGAACGCGCCCGGAAGCGAGCTGGCCGCCGTCTCGCCACCGCGGCGCACGGCGAGGGGCATGGTGTTCGCCTGGAAGCCGGTCAGATCGCTGAACTCGGGTGCGTTGGCTTTCAGATGCTCGAACAGCCGGAAGGAAAAGAGCGAGTAGCTGGTCGCCAGCCCGGAGTTCACGCAGCAATCGGTCGTGTCACCGAGCCGGTAGAGCTCATGGGGCCGCTCGACTGGAAGGGACCGCAGCATGAGCGCGTGGACCAGCGTGAACACCGTCGTGTTCGCGCCAAGGCCAATCGCGAGCGTGAGGACGGCGACGCATGTGAATCCGGGCTGCTGGCGCAGGTGCCGGAACGCCAGGCGAACGTCCTGTAAAAAGTGTCCCATTCAGGGCTCCCGCACGTTGGACGACGAGCACTGGCGCAGGGTTGCTCTGCGCGAAAGCCGGAGAGCTCAGGGCTCGCGGATCGCGGCCAGCGGACTGATTGCGAGCGCCCGCCGCCCGGCCATCACTGCGGCGATGACCACCAGGGCGATCGTCGCGGCAATGACGACCCCGAACGTGCCAAGGTCGGTGGGAGACCGGCGCCGCGCCCGAGCGTCCAGATCCGGCGTGGCCTGATCGGTGGTGATCGATCAGGCCACGCCGCAGTGCAACGACATCTAGCTGCCGATCGGCCCGCCGTCGTCCTTCGTGATCACGAGGCAGGCCGAGCGCGGGCGTCCGCCGTCGTCGCCGTCGGGCCACGAGCTGATGGCCTTGGGATTGGCGCCGTTCGGCGTGTGGTTCGCCGCTGGGCGGCTCGCCGGGGTGCTGAATGCCGACGAACATCGTCCTCTCGTCCGGCGTGATGAAGACGCCGGTGACCTCGCAGGCCTTCGGGCCGACGAGGAACCGCCGGACCTCGCCGGTCGTCGGGTCGGCGCACAGCATCTGGTTGTTGCCGAAGCCGGCGTAGTCTCCGGTGTTGATCGTGCTCGCCGACACGTCGGTCTGGATCCAGAGCCGGCCGCTCGGCGCGACGTAGATGCCGTCGGGCGAGCCGAACTTGTCGCCGTTGATCGTGGAGCCGTGAGCCGGCACGTCAGGATCGCCGCCGAGCGCAAAGAGATCCCAGTAGAACGTCGGTTCGCTGAAGTCGTGCGCGTACTTCCAGCGGATGATGTGCCCGTACGGGTTGCCAGCGGGTTTGTCGGGCGGACGGCCGGCCCACCGCGCGGGTTGGGTCGCGTCGACGCCGGGCTGTTCGGCTGCCCGTGCGCGGATTGGTCCCGGTGATGCCGCGGTTGGCGTTGTTGGTCAGCGTGCCGACGACGGTCAGCGACTCGGGGAACGTGTCGATCCACTCCGGCCGGTCCATCGGCGTCGCGCCCACCGCGTCGGCGGCGGTGCGCGTGTTGATCAGGATGTCGTTCAGCGACCAGTCCTCGAGCCCCGGGCTGTCCGGCGTGAGCGGCAGCCACTCGCCGGTGCCGTCCTCGTCGAACCGCGCGACGTAGAGGATCCCGTCGTCGAGCGGGTTGATGCCGCGTCGAATCGCGCTGCGCCAGCGGCGGTTCGAGACGTAGCGGTAGATGTATTCGAACTGCTCGTCGTCGCCCATGTAGACGACGACGCGGCCGTCGCGGGCCTCCTGCACCCACGCGCCCTCGTGCTTCAGGCGCCCGAGCGCCGTGCGCTTCACCGGCGTCGAGCGCGGATTGAACGGATCGAACTCGACGACCCATCCGAAGCGGTTGCTTCGTTCGGCTCCTGGTTGACGTCGAACCGCGTGTCCGTCGTGTGCCACAGGTAGCCGGCGCCGCTCGCGTTGATGCCGTACCGCCGTTCGAGCTGGGTCAGCGCACCGGTCTTGCGGAAGTAGCCGTTGAAGTTCTCCTCGCAGGCGAGATACGTGCCCCACGGCGTGAAGCCCATGGCGCAGTTGTTGATCGGTCCCGAGCACGTGGCGGCCGCTCGGGTCGGCGCTGGTGATCAGCCGCTCGTCGGCCGTGTCCTCACCCCATTGCCCGACCGGTCCGCCGATTTTCATCGGCGTCCGGCTGGTGAGGCGGCGGGCGTATCGTGAGGGCCGGACGACTTTCCACTCGCCCTTGTCGTTGTCGCGATCCTTGTCGCGTCCTCGATTCCCAGCGATTCCATGATCGTTGTCGTTGCCGCGGCCGCGTTCTCGCTTGATTTCGATGACCGACACGCCGTGGGCGTTCTGCGATTTCGCTGGTTTTCTCCGGCGTCCAGTTGGCGGTGCCGTCCGGAAACAGGAGCCCGTCGTCGGTGTACTCGTTGTTCTGGACGAGAAGACCGTGCTCCGAGGCCTTGTCGGAACCGCGGTCCCAGAATCCGTCCGGTCGATCGAGCGGAAAGTACACGACGCCGTCGTTGTGCATGCCCCACTGCAGCGCCTGGTCGGCCGCGGTGTTGCTTGCGTCCGGCTTGAAGGCTGGCCCGTCCGACACGGGATCGCCCCACGCGATGAGGACCTTGGCGGTGTAGCCGGGCGGGACGATCGACGGTGTCCTCGGAAGAGACGGGAATACCCTCGAAACCAAGGAGCGGGTCACGGTGGTGTCGCGACTTGGCGGACACCGGCACTGCGTCGAGCAGCGCGCCGATGCCGCCAAGCGACACGGTTGCGGCGGTGGCCAGGCCGCCGCCCAGGAAGCCGCGCCGCGACAGTCGGGCGTCGACGACTTCCTGAAATGTCCGGTTGCGGGAGCTGTTGCAGATGGTGTCGTGACTGCCGTTCGGCATGATGTCGTCCCCCTGTGGAGTAGTCGGGCGTGCGAGGCCCTCCAGACTACTGGCCGACATCACATCGACGTGACGACCGGGGCACATCGGCGAAACGACTTCGAGCGTGATAACGCTCGACGAATTCGGCGTGCGATTACGGGAGACGCTTCCAGCTGATAGTCACGCTCTCACGCGGCTTCAACTCCTCGACCCGGAAGAGCGCGTAGAGGTCCGAGTCCCGGTCTTTCGTATGCACGAGGTACATGTGGCCAACGACAGCGTCGACGCTTGGCTCGCGCGTGGGTTCCGGATGCGCGGGCAGCGGCGGAATGCCGAGGCCATCGCCCCAGTTTCTGGCGCCGAGGTCCACGATGCGGCTGCAATCATCCGTGACCGTCGTGACGTCGAACGTGTCGCGGTCCGGGTAGTTGCCGAACAGGATGTCCCAATCGTTGCGGGTGAGTTGTCGACCCGAAAGGCCGTTCGTGTTGCGCTCGAAACTGAACACCGCATTGACGTAGTTGTCGCCCGACGGCGTGTGCCGTCGCGCTTCCAGCGTCACACGGGGCGGTTCCTGCGACGGCGTTTGTGCGCCGATGGTTGTAATGCCCAGGGCCAACAGGAGAATGCAACCTAGTGCGCGCATGCCACCCTCCTTACTTACTCACAGCACGGCAGGCGTCCGACTGATAACAGAATACGTCAAGACGGCCTCCTGACGGAGGGTCCCCACTCGTCTCCTGCAACGAGGCTCCTGTTACTCCTCTTGACACCCTAAATGAACGGGTCTACCATACCCTCTCATCTTGTTGCCCTAAAGGAGCAGCGGTGGAGAAGCTGGATATCCCCCAGGGAACGCTCGACCTGATGATCCTGACGATCCTCACCCGGGAACCCCTCCACGGGTATGGCATCTCTCAGAAGCTCACGGCTCTCAGCCACGACAATTTTCAGGTCAATCCCGGATCGCTCTTTCCCTCGCTGTATCGCCTGGAGCAGGACGGCAAGCTGAAAGCCGAGTGGCGGCCGACGGAGAACAACCGGAACGCCAAGTACTACCGGCTGACGCCGGCCGGGCGAAAGCAGCTCGAACAGCATCGGCGCCGTTGGGATCGCATTGCATTCGCCGTCTCGAGCGTGCTTGAGGGCGCATGACCCTGCTCCATCGCCTCGCGTCTGTGCTGCGTTGGATCTTCCATCGGGATCAAGCGGAGCGGCGCCTGGACGACGAGTTCCAGGCTTACATCGAGATGTCTGCTGCCGACAAGGTGCGCGATGGCCTGACGCCCGATCAGGCGCGGCGTCTGGCGATACTCGAGCTTGGCGGCGTCGAACCGGCCAAGGAGCGCGTTCGCACCTATCGGCACGGGGGCTGGCTCGATGATGTCGGGCGGGACGTGCGGTATGCCGTCCGCATGTTCGTCAGGAATCCCGGCTTCACCGCGACCGCGGTCCTGACGCTGACGCTCGGCATCGGCGCCAACACCGCGATCTTCAGCCTGATCGACGCGTTGATGCTGCGATGGCTGCCGGTCCGCAATCCTCAGGAACTCGTCCAGATCTCATTTCGTGAGCCGGATGCGTGGCACTCCGGCAGCGACAGCCTGTCTTACGCGATCGTCGGAGCGCTTGACGATCAGCGCGACATCTTTGCCGGCGTGGCCGGATTCAGCGGGTGCAGCTTCGAGGTGGGTCCCCAGGGATCCTTGACGCGAGTCCGGGGCGCGCTGGTCACCGGCGGATTCTACGAGACGCTCGGCCTGCAACCGGCACTCGGACGTCTGCTCACGCGAGAGGACGACCGGGCCGGGGCGCCGCTGGTGGCGGTGATCAGCCATGGCTACTGGGAGCGGCAGTTCGCCCGCGACACCGGAGTCGTGGGACAGAACATTCGCATAGGCGGAATCCCCGTGACGATCGTCGGTGTCAGCCCACGCGGGTTCGTTGGCGCCGACGTCGGATCGATCGCCGACATCACGATGACACCGCCCGCGCTCCGGTGGGTCAATCCGCGCGACGGGCCGTTGCTGAGCCCGGGCAATTTCTGGTTGCGCGTGCTCGCGCGGCCACGCGCGGGCATTCCGCCGACGGAAGCCGCCGCACGTCTGAATGCAGTGTGGCCCCAGATTTCGGACCCCGTGATCGCGCGGCACTGGCCCGCTCCACGCCGAAAGGCGATCGCCGATTCCGTGTTCTATCTCAGTCCCGGTGGTACGGGCTGGACGAATCTCCGGGACGTCTACCGAAAGCCGCTCTTCGTCCTGATGGCCGTGGTCGGCCTCGTACTCCTCGTGGCCTGTGCCAACGTTGCGAGCCTGTTACTGGCTCGCGCAGCGTCCCGTCAAAAAGAGATAGCGATCCGCCTGGCCATCGGCGCGGGCCGGGGCCGGATCGTCCGTCAGCTCCTGATCGAGAGCATCTCGCTTTCGGCGATCGGAGGGGCGCTTGGCGTGGAACTGGCCTGGCTCTGCGGCCGGTTTCTCGTTGACCTGATCTCGACCGGACCGTCCGAAATCGTGCTCGATCTCACACCCAACTGGCGCGTCCTGGCCTTCACCAGTACGGTTGCGGTCGCGACGTGCGTGCTGTTCGGTCTCGCGCCGGCGCTGCAGGCGACGGCCACCGCACCATCTGCGGTGCTCAAGGAGACCGCCAGCCCCGGCCGCTCCCGATCGCGGCTGCTGCACATCGCTGGTGGGCGCGCAGGTGGCACTCTCGCTGGTGCTCCTCGCCGGCGCCGGCCTCTTCGTTCGAACGCTGCAGAACCTTCAGAACCTCGATCCGGGCTTCCGCGCCGACGGTGTGCTGCTGGTGGAGTTCGATCGCGGTGGGACGATTGCCCCCCGCGCGCTTCTCGACGACGTTCGACGTGTGCCCGGCGTGCTATCCGCGAGCCTTACCACGCACACACCGCTGAGTGGATCGACGTGGAGCGAACCAGCGGTGCCAGCCGGCCAACGGATCCCGGACCTCGACAACGCCTTCTTCATCGGCGCGGGGTCACGCTTCTTCGAAACGATGCAGATTCAGCTGCTGTCGGGGCGGGACTTTGCGAGTCAGGACACCATGGGCGGCCCCGAGGTCGCAATCGTCAACGAAGCGTACGCGCTGCGGCACTTTCCGGACCGGAATCCGCTCGGACAGCGACTCTCGTCCATGGTCAGAGGGGCGCCAAAGGAACTCGAGATCGTCGGCCTCGTCAGGAACACGAATATCAACGGCCTGCGCAAGGCGCCGCCGCCAACTGTCTACGTGGCGTACGAGCAGCTGAAGAAATGGGAGTTCTCAACGACGCTGGCCGTGCGGGCTGCTGGCCGCCTGACCGACGTGGCGTCCGAGATCCAGCGCGCGCTTCAACCGAGACTGCCGGCCAGACCGATCGAGGTTCGCCCGCTGTCTACCCAGGTCGAGATGACGCTGATCCAGGAGCGGATGATGGCCACGCTCGCGAGTGGATTCGGCCTGCTTGCCCTGATCCTGGCCTGCGTCGGGCTGTACGGACTGCTCGCGTACACCGTGGCGCAGCGCACCAAAGAAATTGGCATTCGCATGGCGCTTGGCGCGCAGCGAAAAGGTGTCGTGTCGCTCATCCTCAAGGGTGGCATCCGTCTCGTGTTGATCGGCATCGCGCTGGGTGTGCCGGCAGCGTGGCTGTCGTCCCGCTGGGTGGCGTCGATGCTGTTTGGCCTGACGCCGACCGATCCCTCGACCCTTGCGGGAGCCATTCTGATTCTGGCCGCCGCCGCGCAGTTCGCTGCGTACATCCCCGCGCGCCGGGCGTCCCGCCTGGATCCGCTGACGGCGCTGCGGCACGATTAGTTATCCGAGGGGCGTTCGCCCCTCGGACTCCCCCACACGCACTCTCGCGCGCCGCGTCGCCGGCGCGCTCCGGTCGCGCGGCTCGCTCGCGATGCTCGCTCGCACTGTGGCGACCACACCGGCAAAATGCGGACGGTTGCGTCCGCCCCGCGGGCGCGATAGAGTCTTATCTGGCGCTGATCCTCGCCCAACCTCGATGGCCTTCCCCCGGCGAAGGCCCTTGCCGAGGCAAAGGGGGGCATACCCCCGGATCGGTATGACAACCTTCGCGTCGCGGACGCGCTGCCGGGGGGCTTCGTTCGCGAAATGTCGAAGGAGATCGTCATGCCGAAGCAGAAAGACCTCAAGCGTCTCGTTCGCGCCCGCATGCAGAAAACCGGCGAGGCGTACACCGCCGCGCGGCTTCAAGTCCTGAAAAAATCCGAACCAGTACCCGGCTACGCGGCGCTCGCGGGGATGAGCGAAGCGACTATCAGCAAACAGACCGGCCGCACGTGGGCGGAGTGGGTGCGCGTGCTCGATGCCGCGCGCGCGACGGAGAAACCCCACGGTGAGATTGCCGCGTACGTGTCGTCGCTCGGCACGCCAGACTGGTGGAGCCAGATGGTGACCGTCGGGTACGAGCGGATCCGCGGCTTGCGCGACAAGGGACAGCGTCGGGGCGGCTGGTACGAAGCGAGCAAGAGCCGCACGTTCGACGTTCCTGTGGCCACGCTGTTCAAGGCGGTCCAGAATCCGCGGACGCGCAAGCGGTGGCTCCCCGCGAAGATCACCGTACGCACCGCGACGCCGAGCAAGAGCATTCGCGTCACGTGGGGTGACGACCAGCTCGTGCAGTTCTTCTTCATGCCGAAGGGCGCCGCGAAGAGCACGGTGACGATTCAGCACCAGAAGCTGCCGGATCGTTCAGCCGCCGCGGCGACGAAGAAAGCCTGGGGCGAGTACTTCGATCAGCTTGGTGAGCTGTTGTCGTAGCGATTGCAGCGCATGCGGCGGTCGGCGTCCGATGCCGACCGCCACCTTAGATGAGCTTCCTCGGCGTCAGCGTCGTTTTGAAGGTCTTTTCTCCTCGACGAATCGTCAGCTCGTACGCCACGGGCTTCTCAAACATCTCGTAGATCTTCGAGACCGTGAGGTCCGCGGCCGGAGTGCCGTTGATCGACGCAATCGTGTCGCCTTCAACGAGGCCCGCATCGGTCGCGGGCGATTGCTCGAGCACTTCGTGGACGCGGAACGTGCGGTAATCAGAGCCTCCGGCGCGCAGGGCGACACCGCTGATCGCACGGTCGAACGGATCGGCGAACGTGGGTGACGGTTCGAGGATGATGCGCCGGCGGCCGTAGTCGAGGAAGAGTCGGAACCTGCTCGCGATCTGGGCGCCGATATTGCCCGCCAGCGAGGGATTGGCCATTGCGCCTGCTTTGTCCTCTGAAAACATCGTGATGGGGTTCTCGATCGTGAACCTCCCGATCCGCAGGGCGGCCACTCGTCCGATCCGTCCGACCGTTCGGCCGCCGGCGCCGGCGGCGCCGATCGCGCGAATGGTGTTCGATCCCGGACCGAGCAGGTTGTGCTGGACAACGAATGGACTGTGGAGGATGAGCGCCATCCCCGAGCCGATATCCAGCACGAATCGCTGCTCGAAGGGCTGGCCGCCCAGCGGGGTGAGCGTGGCCGTCAGCACCGGGTGGCCGTTCGATTCGAATTCGAGCGGCAGCGTCTGGCCCTGACCGCTGTAGACAAAGGTCTCGCGATTGTGAAGCCTCAGCGTGCGTGCCTGGTAGTCGAGCTCCAGCACGAACTGCTTGATGAACTCGCCGCCGATGATGCCATGCACGTCGCGCCCCAACCCGGACGACAACACGGGCAGCGGCAGCGCCAGCCGTACTGGTTCAACATACGCGTCGAGGCCGACGAGCGACCACGTGGCCTCTTGGACCTGTCTGCCCGATTGCGATCCGGAACCCGCTCCGCCCGTGTTGACGGATCCGTACAGTGACAGGCCGAGCTCCTTCGCGACATCCGTCCTGATAATCGCGATACTGGCGCCGGTGTCGAGGACGAACGACAGCGGCCGTGATTTGTTCACGCTGACGTTCACGATGACGTGGCGGTTCGCCAGTTCGAATGGGATCGTGACAGGCGGCGTCGCAGACTGTTGTGGGACCAGGGCACGCGGCGGCGTACTCGTGCCAACAACAAGGGACGCGGCGAGGGCAGCGACTGCTGTGAGCTTCATGCACGGCCTCCTTGGGTAGCTGGCGTGGTGTCCGCGGCACGGCGGCCTTGCGGGACGCTGGGCACGAGGACGTACGTGAACTCGTGGAGCCGCGCGCGCGCTCGTCCAGGACGACCGCGGGCGAACAGCGCATGGATACGCTCGATGTGACCGTTGAGCGCCTCCAAGTCCTTGCCGGTCAGCCAGGCGGTCCGACGTCCGGCCCGCAGGTTGCGGCGGGGGCCCTCCACCTCCGCGAGCCCGGGCGCAAAAGCACGACGGAAGCCGCGTTCCGCACACCTCACCATCGTTGACACGACCTTGGCCGTGGCACGAGCCTGCCGGCGGTCGGCCAGGCGATAGACGAGTGTGACCGGCCGTCCCGGCACATCAAACGTCGCCGCATCGCCGCGCCTTGCGCCCCTCGTCCTGATCATGAGTCCCATGCGTTCGAGGACCCGCACGTGGTAGTAGAGGCTGTCGGGTGGGTACCCGAGAGCGTCCCCCAGCTGGGCAATCGTTGCCGGGCCCACGACTTCCAGCGCATCGAGCATGGCCGCCCTGACCGGCGACGCGACGGCGTTGACCTGCCGCACCTGGTGGAGATAGAAAGGACGTCCTCGTCCCATTGAAATATTCTAATATTTTTCAATGAGACGGCGAAATGAGGATAAGGGTTGATTGGCGCGAACGAGCGCAGCGAGTGAGCCTGGGGAGCGGAGCGGGGCCTGGGGCCCCCGCGAGCGTGCCAGTAGGGGAGTCCGAGGGGCGAAGCCCCTCGGATAATGTTACAGCGTTCGCAGCGCCTGGAGGGGATCCAGTCGGCTGGCGCGGTACTGCAGGCACGAGCGCAGCGAGACAGGCGACGACTACGAGCAGCAGCGTGACCCCGCCAAAAGTCCAGGCATCGGTCGGGTTGATCCCGTAGAGAAATCCTTCGAGGAATCGGGTCAGCGCAAAGGCAAGCGCAATCCCGATGATGACGCCCGCGCCGGTCCACGTCATCGCCTGCCGAACCACCATCAGCGTCAAAGACCCCGGCGTCGCGCCGAGTGCGACGCGAAGGCCGATCTCGTGTGTCCGGGCGCGCACGAGAAATGACAGCACACCGTAAATCCCGAGGGCGGCAAGCGCCAGCGCGAGGATTCCCAGCGCCCCGAGCAGGTTGCCGGCCACGCGCGCCGGCAGAAGCGAGACCGACATGGCCTCAGTCAGCGTGGTCGTATTGAAGAGCGCCAGGCCCGGGGCGAGCGCGCCAACTTCCCGTTTGATCACCGGCAGGGCCGAGGCCGCGATGCCGGCCGATCGCACGAGCATCGTGACACGTGGCGTGTAGGCTTGCGCGAGCGGGCGGTACAGAAAGGGTCTCGGTCCTTCGCCCACCGTGACGTATGTGCTGTCGCGTACAACCCCGACGATCTCCAGAGCCTGCCCTGCGTCACCAAGTATCCGCACGCGCTGGCCGATGGCGTGCTGGCCAGGCCAGAACTGTCGCGCCAGCGTTTCATTGACGATCGCCACGCGTGCCGCGGCATCATCGTCTCGATCTGTGAAATCGCGTCCGGCAAGCCTGGCAATCTGCAGGGTCTTGAAATGCCCGGGACCAACCGTGTTCGCATAGATCTGCGGCGTGGGCGGGGGTTGTCCGGGGCCGGGTTGGACGTCGCCCTCGCGCAGCAGGTACATCGTCGTGTTCGAGAGGGTGACGGGCACGATCTCCACGATGTTCGCGGCGGCGACGCCGGGCGCCGTGTCGAGACGGTTCGCGAGCGACCGAATGAGCTCGCGACCGCGCGCAGCCGAATACCCCCGCGTCTCGAGATCGATCGAAGCCGTCATGATACGGTCGGCATCGAAGCCGGTATCGATCGCCTGGGCGTGGCGGAGACTCCGGATGAACAGTCCCGCGCTGATCAGGAGCAGAATCGACATCGACACCTGTGCGACCAGGAATGCCGCCCGCAAGCGGCCGTGGCGCGGTCCATCGCCGCCGATCCCCCTGACGGCGCGGACGAGGTCGATTCTCGACATGGTCAGTGCCGGAGCCACACCGAACGCGAGCGTCGCCAGCACGGCGGCGAACACCGTGAACGCCAGCACGCGGACGTCGACCGAGAGCGGCAGCGCGACGGGAAATGGTGTGGGGAGCTGCAGCGCCCGGAGCAGGTTCGTCACCCAGAACGCGATCAAGACGCCGGCGGCTGCGCCCCCGAACGACAGCAGCAGGTTTTCCGTGAGCAGCTGACGAATCAGCCGTCCGCGGCCCGCTCCGAGCGATTGCCGGATCGCCAGTTCGCTTTCTCGACCGGCGGCCCGCGCCAGTACCAGATTTGCGACGTTCACGCACACGATCAGCAGCACCACGGCGACGAGCGCCATCAGCACTCCTGTAAACGCGGCAACCGGCCGCGAGATCTCGGGATGCAGCATCGTGGCGCGGTACACGGTCACAGCCGGGCCTTGATCCGGCTCGCCCCTGGCCCGGCGCAGATCGCGGCCTATCGTGTCCAGCTCCGCCTGGGCACGTGTTCGATCGACGCCGGGTTTGAGGCGCCCGACGAGGTGGAGGTTGGTCGTGTCGAGCCGCGTTGACGGATCCAGGGCGGGGCGCAGCAGCGCGTCGGCGGCCAGCGGCACCCAGAGGTCACCCACGAGCGGTGCCATCATCCCGGTAAACTCCTCGGCTGCGACACCCACGATCGTGAACGACTGGTCGTTGATCGCCATCGTTCGCCCGATTGCGTCCGGCGCGCTCCCAAATCGGCGCATCCAGAACGTGTACGACAAGACGACGGCCGGTGGGGCACCGGCGAGGTCGTCTGATGGAGCCAGGAGCCGCCCCTGCGCCGGCGCGACACCCAGGACCGAGAAGTAGTCACCGCTCACGATCGTGCCGAAGGTGGCTTCGGTGTCCGCGTCGATGCGCACCCCGAACGATTGCATCTGAAAGCCGGTCAGACTGTCCAGGCTCGAATTGCGGTCGCGGTACTGAAGATAGGACCGGTATGGTGTCGTCGAGAACCGATTGGAGCAGACGCGGACGAGGGTTTCTGGATGGGCGATCGGCAGTGGGCGGAAGAAAAAGGCGTTGGCGACACTGAAGACCGTGGCGTTGGCTCCGATACCGACCGCCAGGACAACGACGGCGATCATCGTGAACCCGGGGGCTCGCACCAGGGTGCGAGCCGCATACTTGAGATCGAGACGCAGGTTGGAGAACATCGACGACCCTCCAGAGGCATCGTGAAAGTGGAAGTCCATGAAGCCGTTATCCCACCGGATCGAGGCCGGCGACGCGCTTGAGTGCCGTCAGCAGCTCGTGCCAGGTGTTGCGTTGCTGCGCGAGTACCTTGCGCCCCAGCGGCGTCAGACGATAGTAGCGGCGTCGGCGCTGGCCGGCCTTCTCGATCCAGCGGCCGTCGATCCACTCACGCCCTTCCATCCGATAGAGCATCGGGTAGAGCGAGCCCACATGGAACCGCAGCATCCCGCCCGACCGGTCGTCGATCAGCCTGGCGATTTCGTACCCGTGCCTCGCGCGCTCCTCGAGTACGGCCAGAATCATCAGCTCGGCGCTGCCGCGCTTCACATCCCTACTCGCCACCATATATAGCGGCACAATACATTGTGCCGATGCATGAGGTCAAGGCGCACCGCGGCGCGTCGAGCGCCGCGCAGCATCCGAATTCGCACGATCTTTTCCCGATAACGGACATTGCTCTTTCGATTAGCGCGCCGAAATGCGCCGGTCGACTGCGGCGCCTCTGGCACGCCAGTTGCGTCGGCGCCGGCATGCCGTCAGAGCTGAAGCTCGCCATACGCAGCCTGCGTTCGCGCCCGCTGTTCTCGGTGATTGCCGTCGCGACGCTCGCGATCGGCATCGGATCGAGCGCCGCCGTATTCTCCGTCGTCAACGCGGTGTTGCTTCGGCCGCTGCCATTCCCCGAGAGCGAACGGATTGTCTCGCTCTACTCGCGATACCTGCCGTCCAGTGGCTACGACTTTCCGTACTTCGCCTTGTCCGGCCCCGAGTTCGCTGACATTCGCAATCGAGTGGAGGCGTTTGACGCCACCGCCGCGTACGATTTCGCCTTCCGCAACCTGGCCTACGCCGGCGCTGAGGCCGAGCGTGTCCTCACGATGCCTGTGACGACGGGATTCTTCGACGTCCTCGGCGTCAAACCGCAGGACGGGCGGGCGTTCACCGAAGACGAGACGCAACGGCGGGGCCAGGGATGCGTCGCCATCCTCGCGCGCGACGTGTCCAACAGGATGGGCATCACCGTTGGCTCGACGATCCGCCTGGATGACGCACCGTGCGAAGTCATTGGCCTGTTACCAGAAGGCTTTGGCTTTCGCGACGACCGGGTAAAGGTCTGGACGACTCTCGCCATCGACACTGAGGAAACGCCGTCGAACCGCGCGAGCCATCCGCTGCTCGCCATCGGGCGGCTGCGCCCTGGCGTCACGCCTGAACAGGCGGGTGCTCAGCTGCAGGCCCTCCGCGCCTCCTGGTCCGGGAAATATCCCGATCACTACGCGACAGGACACTTCGCCGTCGTCCGCCCGCTGCAGGACGACCTTGTTGGCGATCAGCGCCAGTCGCTCCTGCTTCTGCTCGGCGCTGTCGTGTTCGTGCTCCTGATTGTGTGTATCAACCTCGCGGCGCTGCTCGTGTCACGCGGCGAAGCGCGGCGGCGCGAATTTGCGATTCGTCATGCGCTCGGCGCAAATCGCCGCGTCCTCGTCCGACAGCTTCTGGTGGAAGCGATGCTGCTCGCGGCGATTGGCGGCGTCGCGGGGGTCCTGCTGGCGAATTGGATGCTTGCTGGACTGCTCGCGCTCTATCCGCAGCGATTGCCCGGATGGCAGGCGATAGCCGTCGACTACCGCACCATGTTGTTCACCTTTGCGCTGGTCGCCGCTACAGGGTTCCTCATCGGCCTGGTGCCCGCGGTCCACGCAACTGGCGTTCGGCTGCAGGATGCGTTGAAGCTGGACGCGCGCGCCGCGACGGCGACGCGGCGGGGTGTGAAAACGCGTTCGGCGCTCGTCGTCGGCCAGCTCGCGCTGAGCATTGTCTTGCTCGTCGGAGCGGTTCTGCTCATACGGTCGTACCAGCATCTGCAGCGAGTGGATCTCGGCATCGAGCACGACCGGGTGCTGACGTTCAGCCTGTCTGTGCCGCCGGGCCGTCAGCCAGATCCGGCCGCCGCACGGACGCTGCTGGCCGCGATTGGAGAACGTCTCACTGCCATGCCCGGTGTGGAGGCGGGGGGCGCACTCTCAAGCCTTCCGCTCGCCTCAGCAGGACCGCCGGATGACTTCGTCATCGACGGACGGCCGGCGCCGGCGCCGGGAAGCCCTGCGTGGAATGCCCGGTATCTCATGGCGACGCCGCCGATGTTTCGCGCGCTCCGCATTCCCCTGAAGCGTGGACGGTTGCTCAGCGACACCGATGCCGCCGGGCAACCGCTTGTTGCGGTCATCAACGAAACCGCGGCGCGTCTCTACTGGCAGGGCGAGGATCCCGTGGGAAGAACGATCCGCTACTACCCACAAGAGACCAGCCCCTCGATCAGGATCGTCGGGATTGTGGGCGACGTCCGTTCGATGGGCGCAAACAACCCGGCGCCGCCTGCTGTGTACGTCCCGCTCGCGCAGGCTCCGCGCCCTTCATACGAAGGCCGCACGATGAACTTCGTCGTCCAGGTGCGCGGGAACCCGAATGAGTTCGTCGCGTCCGCGCGGGCGGCTGTTGCGGCAATCGATGCGGGCCTGCCATTGGCGAACGTGCGCCCCATGTCCACCGTCGTTTCTGCAGCTGCAGGCGAGCCGCGGTTTACGACCATCGTCATGTCGTTCTTTGCCGGAGTGGCGTTCTTCCTCGCAGCCCTCGGGCTCTATGGCATCCTGGCGTACGGCGTCGAGCAGCGCTTCCGCGAGATTGGTGTTCGCGTGGCCCTGGGTGCGGACAGCCGGGAGATTTTCCGGCTGATCATCGGAAACGGGATGGGTCTCGCGCTGGCTGGTGTCATCCTCGGCGTTCCCGCAGCGCTCGGTCTGTCGCGGTTGATGGGCGGCGTACTGTCGGGCATCACCACCACGGATCCCGTGACGTACGTCAGCGTCGTCTCGCTGCTGACGGTTTCGGCACTGCTGGCGAGCTACGTGCCGGCACGACGCGCGACCCGCGTCGATCCCATCACTGCGCTACGCGCCGAGTGACCGTCCATCGGCGTATTCCGCTCCGCAGTGTTCGCAGCGGGCGCGTGCGGGCGGGGTCATACCGGTCGCGACCTTCATCCCGCACTGACACACCCACCCCGAAATCCTGGCGGGGTTGCCCACGACGAGCGCGTAGTCGGGCACGTCCGTCGTGACGACCGCGCCAGCGCCCGACGAAGGCGTACCGGCCGATGGTGTAGCCGCAGACGATCGTCGCGTTGGCGCCCAGGCTGGCGCCCTGTCTCACCAGCGTCTGCTGGTATTCATGCTTGCGCGACACGTGGCTGCGGGGATTGCATCACGTTCGTGAACACCATCGACGGGCCGCAGAACACGTCGTCTTCGAGGACGACGCCGGTATAGACGGAGACGTTGTTCTGAATCTTGACGTTGTTGCCGATCGACGACGTCGGGCGAGATGACGACGTTCTGCCCGATCGTGCAGCCGCGGCCGATGCGGGCGCCGGCCATCACGTGGCAGAAGTGCCAGATTTTCGTGCCGTCTCCCGACGACGGCCGCCTTCGTCGACGTACGACGACTCGTGTGCGAAGTACGCCGGCCATCGTTCAGGCGCTCGACGCTCGGACGCACGCGCGAGGGTCCCGGTTTCAATCGGCGCCGTGCGAATGCGATGCGCCAGCTCGATCGACGGGCCTCGCGTCGTCGATGCCGAAGCCACGGCCGGCGAGCACGTCCTCGTAGACACGGGTGTGCAGGTCGATGAAACCTTCGCTGAACTCGACGTCGGCGCCGTCGACACGAATCGACCGAAACGTCGTTTTTCCACCCAGGACGGGCGGTGAACGGCAGGTCGTCGATGATCGGTCGACAGGAACCAGCGGACGCGCGCCCGTTCGAGTTCGAGCACGCCCTCGGCCTTGCTCGACCTCTGCTCCGCAGGTGCACGGTGCAACGTTCGGACGGCGCCCGAACAGCCACAGGAGCAGGTCGAAGAAGTGGACGCCGATGTTGGTGACGACGCCGCCGGACCGCTCTTCCGAGCCCTTCCAGGAAACCGCGTACCAGTGGCCGCGGCCGGTGATGTAGGTGAGCGTCACCTCGTGCATCGGCACCGGCGACGCCTCGAGGCGCTCGTTCGAGCGCGACGAGATCCGGATGGAGGCGGAGCTGGAGCACCGTGTAGACTCGTCTTCCGGTTTCGAGTTCTATTTCCTGGAGCGCGTCCAGGTTCCACGGATTGATCACCAGCGGCTTTTCGCAGATGGCGTCGGCCCCGACCCGCAGCGCGAGTCGGATGTGCGCATCGTGCAGGTAATTGGGCGAGCAGATGCTGACGTAGTGGATGCGATCTTCGTCAGGACCCCGCCGCAGCTTTTCCAGGTGCCGGTCGAACCGTTCGAATTCCGTGAAGAACCGGACGTCGAACGAGAAGCGATCCAGGATGCCGACGGCATCGTGCGGATCGGATGCGGCCATCAGCCGGTTGCCGGTGTCCCGGATGGCCTTGAGGTGCCGTGGTGCGACGAAGCCGCCGACGCCGGTCACGGCAAAATTCCGAGGTGTGGTCACGCGAAGAGTCCGTGTGCGCGACATTCTACATCGGCGGATGTTACAGTGCTGCTATTCGTTCGACAGGCACGCGACGCAGGAGACCCGCATGCACGCGCGTTCGGCAGGCTCGCACGTCATCGTGACGGGCGGGGCAGGTTTCATCGGTTCGCATCTCTGTGACGCGTTGATCGCCCGCCAGCATCACGTCACCTGCGTGGACAACCTGGTGGGGACGGCCGCCAGCACGGCGAACATCAGCCACCTCCTCGAACATCCCAACTTCGTGCAGGTGACCGAAGACATCCTCGAGTGGGCCGAACGGGCGGAGCTCAGGGACGTGGCGTGCATCTTTCACCTCGCCGTGTCCAAGAACGCCGTCTGCCTTGCGAATCCGGAGCGCGATCTCCTCGTCAACGCGCTCGGCACGCTGCGGCTGATGCGCGCGGCGGCACGCGATGGCGTGAGAAAATTCGTTCATTCGTCGACCGGCTCCGTCTTCGGCGAGATCGGCGTGCGGCACACGGATGACGCGCCCAGGCTGCCGGTCTCGTACTACGGGGTCAGCAAGCTGGCGGGTGAGTCGTACTGCCGCGTCGTGGGAGACATCTCCGGCCTCGACTACAGCATCCTGCGCTACTACCACGTCATCGGACCCCGGCAGGCCGATTCGGAGGTCGGCGGAGTCGTTCCCATCTTCGTTCGCAAGGCTCTGTCGGGACAGCCGTTGACGATCGATGGAGACGGCGGGCAGACGCGGTCGTTCACGTCAGTCCACGATGCGGTCCGGGCGAACCTCATCGCCGCGGAGCATCCCCAGGCCCGAGGCCGGGGTTTCAACTGCGCGTCTGGCGTCAGCGTCACGATCTCGGAGCTCGCCGACTTCGTGATCCGCGAGACGCGAAGCCACGTCGGGGTCCGTCACGGCCCGGCCCGCGTCGGCGACATTCGCCATTTCGACGTGGACAGCAGCGGCTTACGCGAGCTTGGGCTCGAGTTCGACACCGACTGGCAGGCGATGGTCCGCGGCGTGATCGACTTCGCAGCGCAGGCGGCGGCTTAGCGGCGCGATGCAGTTCGTTCTCGCGAACAGGCTGCTGGACCTAGCGGGCGGAACCGAGGTGCATCTCGTCACGCTCGGCGAGCAGCTCCAGCGGCTCGGGCACCACGTCGTGCTCTATTCCCCCGTGCTCGGGGCGTTTGCGGAGCACGCGCGCGATCGCGGCCTCGCGGTGTGCGGCAATCCGGGTGAACTGCCGGACACCTCTGACGTCATCTTCAGCCAGGACACGCTCGTCGCGTACCAGATCGCCGAACGCTACCCCGAGGCGCTCAGCCTCTTCAGGATCTGCAACGACATCTTCGACTTCGGGCTGCCCCCTCAGCTTCACGGCGTCGTGGACCTCGTCATCGTGCTCAGCGATCGGTACGAGCGCCTCGCCCGTGCGAGCGCAGTCGCGGCGCCGGTGCTTCGTCTGCGCGTGCCCATCGACGTCGATCGGCTCGTCCCGATCGGCACGATTCGCGCGCGTCCCAGGCGAGCTATCGTGCTCGGCAACTACGACGCGCGCTTTCAACTCGTGCGCGAGGTCTGGGGTCGAGAGGGCCTCACGGTCGAGCACGTGGGCGGCGGGCAGCAAACGCATGATGTGGCGGCGGCGCTGGCGGATGTGGACATCGTGGTCGGGAAGAGCCGTGCGGCGCTCGATGCGATGGCGTGCGGGCGGGCCGTCTACGTGCTGGACATCTTCGGCGGAGATGGCTGGGTCACTCCCGATCGGTATGCGGCATTCGAAGCGGACAACTTTGCGGGCCAGGCGACCGATCGCGTGATCGATGCGGCCGCGTTGTCTGCCGATCTCTCCGACTATCGTCAGGAGATGGGCGTCGTGAACCGTGACCTCGTGCTCCAGCATCACGCCGCGCACGATCACGTGGTGGCGCTACTGGACGCGATTGCCGGGCGCGCTCCACAGGGTCGAAGTCGAGCGCCCATGCAGGAGCTCTCGCGGCTCGCCAACCTGCAATGGTCCTGGCAGCGCACGGCGCTCGAGCTCCGGTCGCAGCTCGATGCGCGGCTCACCGCCGCCGCACGGCAGGAGGATGTGGCGCAGCCTGTCGGACGTCACGTGCTGGTGGGTCCTGAACGCTATTTTCTGGGCGCCGAGCCCGCGCCGTCCTGGCACCCGCCCGAGCAGCATCCTGGATTCGGCGCGTTCCGGTGGTCCGGCCCGGGCCGCCGGGCGAGCATCGCCCTTCCCATCGTGTTCGATCGGGCCGTCGATCTGACCGTCGGCGTGTTCGCCGCGATCTCGCCTGAGACGCTGGAGGCCGCGGAAGTCTGGGGCAACGGCCAGCGGCTCACGCATGAAGTCGAACGCCGCTCGAACGGGATGGTCGTGATCCGTGCTGGCGCGGAGCCCCGTGATGGAAACGGTGTCGAGCGCCTGGACCTCACCATCGTGGCGGAGACTCGCCGGCCTGTTGATCTCGGTCTGAACGACGACCGGCGGTTGTTGGGGATCGCGGTCGGGTGGGTGGATGTCGCGCCGCGTGGGGCAGGGCCGGGCACGGGGAGTCGCACGACGGAAGGAGCGCCTCAGTCGTAGGCGATGCGCAGCTCCCTCGCCAGCGTGGCCAATCGGGGATCCATCGTCCACAATTTCAAGCGCCCGACAAGGGCCGACGCGAGCAGCTGCGCATCGACCCAGCCAATCCCGCGGCCGTGTAACCGGTGGTGGCGCACGAACGCGACGACTTCGACGTGAGACACGACTGGGGCCTGGTGCATCTGCTCGTAGTCTGCGAGCAGTTGCTTGCGGCCACCCACGTCGCCCATCAAGAGTTCTCCGTACACGAACTCGTGTCCGGTGACTTCGTCGCGATCCAGCAGCTCGGCCAGGTCAGCCGCGTACGGCGCACGGTTGGAGAGGAAGCGAATCCAGACCGACGTGTCGACCAGAACGATCATGCCGCGGAGTGTCTGGCTCGTGACGGGCGTTCACGCCGCCGTCTGACCGCACGTGCGTGTGGCTCGGAGCCGCGAAGCGCGCGGAGCCGCTGGTACGCGCCGTGCCGGACCAACGCCTCGAGACCGAGTCGAACGGTCTCGGTATCCGTCCTGGCTCCCGATGCCGATCTGGCGTCACTCAACAGGCGCTCATCAATGTGCAGGGTCTTCTTCATCCATACGATTATGCCATACCTGTATGGTTCATGACTGCCCATCCTCATTCTCTACGGTCTCGCCCAAGCCAGATTAGGACGAACGATGAGCCGATCGGCCGAGGCATTGCGCATTGCAGCTGTGGAGGCTGCGATGCCTAGGACGACCCTCCTGCTGCTTTCCTTTGTCGCTCTCGCCGGTATGCCGGCCGCTGCGCGCGCACAGACCATCGCTGCTGCGGCCGAGCTTTCCCCTTGGCTGAGGACTGGCGGCACGCTCGGCGCGACGGAACTGGGTTGGCTGAACGCGGGTGCGCCGGTCGACTTCTCACCGTCCGCGCTGGGGCGATCGGTCGACGCTCAGCGTCAGGACGTCGATCCCGGAGTGACTCGGGGCGAGCGTGGGCGCCGATCGAGAAAAGGCGCGCTCATCGGGTTGCTCGTCGGAGCCGTTGCGTTGCCAACGATCTACGGCATCAGGACGGAGATGGTGTGCGGTCCCTACCGGGGCACGATCCACGCCTGCGATGACGAGTGGAGCCTGGGCACGACTATCGTCGTGTGTGGCAGTGTTGGAGCAGTCGTGGGAGCGGCGGTCGGAGCGGCCATTGGTGCCAGACTCACACACCGCGACCCGGTGTTCGGCAATCAGCGATTGCGGTCTCGGCTCTCGATGGGCACGTTCATGAACGGCCGCAGCATGGGCTTGCGCCAGTCGTCTGAAGTGGTCACAATGACTACATGCCAGCGAATGTCGTCGGCGCACGTGAGCTGAAGGTGCGCCTCGGTCGGTACCTTCGCCGGGTCCGGCTGGGACACCGGCTCGTGGTGACCGATCGCGGGCAGCCTGTGGCCGAACTACGACCCATTGGGGGAAAGGCCGGCGTCGACTCGCGCCTCGCGGAACTGGAAGCGAAGGGAGTGCTGACGCGTCCTACGAGGAAGCGGCTGACGCCGTTCCGACCGATCGAGGGACGTGGCGATCCGTTGTCAGATGCCGTGCGCGAGGATCGCGACGATCGGTTCTGATGCGGTACTGCGACGCCAGCGCGCTCGTAAAGCGGTATGTCCGAGAGAAGGGCAGCGTGAAGGTTCGCCGCCTGCTTTCGTCCGGCACAGCAGCCACCAGCCGATACTCGGCGGTCGAGATCGCTTCCGCCCTGGCACGCCGGACGCGGAACGGCGCGTTGTCAGAGTCCGAGCGTGATCGGGCCCTGGCGGCGCTGGAGGAAGACATGACCGCGTTCATCGTCGTGGAACTGACCGGCGACATCGTGGTCCGTGCTCAGGCGTTGCTGCGCCGTTACTCGCTCCGTGCCGGTGACGCCGTCCAACTCGCGAGTTGCCTTCATCTGCGCGACCAACTCGAGGACGATGTTGACCTGATCGCCTTCGATGATCGCCTGCTCGCCGCCGCACGGAGGGAGAAGGTGCGGCTCCAGTAAGTGCTGCGGTCTGCGCAGACTAATCTTCCGGTCTCACCGTCCGCCGGACGTCGAGAGGGCGGGTACATGCTGCTGCAGACGCAGCGAATGGAAGTGTTGCTCGGGGAGCGCTACGAGGCTACGCTGAGCGACATCGAGCGATACCTGAGCGGTTTCACATTGAGATGGACCAGATCCCCTGGGGTCCTGCCATTTCATACCGTGTAATGGGCGGAGGCGCGGGACCGGAGAGAAGATCCCTCGCCGGTCCCACAGTTGACTCTGTTCTTGGCAATCGCCGGAGTCTATCGGTCGATGTCCCGCGAGTGTTTTTTCGGAGTTGCCCTGTTCGGAAGCAGATCTGTTCGGACCTTCTTCGCGACCTCGACTCCCGGAGGGGGCAAGAACAGATCGTCTAAAGGCTCACCGATGACGATGTCCCGATACTCAGTGACATCGCCCGTATCCATCCTGGTGTAGATAGGGAACCCATTCAGCCCCACGGCGAGTCGCAGAACTCGTTCGTTAGGACGGCCTAGCTCATACACAGCTGAGCCGGCGACCGCGCCCGCTGCGCGCAAGCGGCCGCTCCTCGCAGCTAATACAGGTTTTAATCGAGCAACGGCATCGTCGGACAGTGGGTATGACACCCAGCCCTCCGCGTCACCGAATCGGACGTATGTGGTCTGGGTTTGCTGATTGTGAATCGTGATCACGTCACCAACGGGTCTTTTCAGAACGAGTGCGGTTGAGCCGTCACTACGTCGATAGAACATCCCCTCTTGTTGGGTTCCTTTGTGGATGACGACGTGTCGAGCCGTGAACGGAATCCATTCAGTCGGTAATTGAATCACGTCAGCCTGTGGCGCTTCATGTCCCCGCGCAGCCGCAAGCACTACGGCGAAAACAGCGCAGGGTACCGAGACGGCTGCGATCATTCGCTTGGTTGCCATTGCGGTGCCCCTCCTTCATGCGTAGATTTTGCAGTCACTGTAGGTGTTCCACCAGCAAATCATGAATGATGGACCCGCCGAGCACCTGCCGCGACTCTCGTTCCATTCACTCCGTCATTCGTGCGCGTCGATCCTGCTCGCACAGGGCGTTCCAGTTCGTGACGTCGCGGAGATCCTCGGACACAGCGATGTGCGCCTCCCTTGAGCACCTACGCGCACGTCATCGAAGCGAGCCGCGACCGTGCGGCCGGTGTGATGGATCGTCTGCTCCAAGTGGGCTGATCGAACGCTGTGGCTGTCAGATTGGCTGTCAATCGTGACTTGGCCCGTGGGCGGTGAGAATGAATCGCCGGAATTGTTCGGATATTCTGGAGCCGGCGCTCGGACTTGAACCGAGGACCTGCTGATTACGAATCAGCTGCTCTACCAACTGAGCTACGCCGGCACTGAGGCGGGAAAGACGGACTATTCTATCAAACCGTGGTCCGCACCCACAAACACACCATCTCGACCAAAGGCCAGGGCGACGCGCACGACGTCACGGACACCGTCACCGATGCCGTGCGCAAGTCGGGCCTCAGAGCCGGCATCGTCACGGTCTTCGTCGTCGGATCGACCGCCGGCGTGACGACGATCGAGTTCGAGCCGGGCGCCATCTCGGATCTCAATCGCCTCTTCGAGGAGCTCGCGCCGAGAACGGGCGAGTACCGTCATCACCTCCGCTGGGGTGACGACAACGGATCGAGTCACGTCCGCGCCGCGCTCCTCGGGCCGTCGCTCACCGTGCCGTTCGAAGACAGCGGGCTGCTGCTCGGCACGTGGCAGCAGATCATGCTGCTCGAGTTCGACACGCGGCCGCGCAAACGAGAGATCGTGATCCAGATCGTGGGTGAATAGCTCTCAGCTGAGCTGAAAGCTCTGCTGCATTTGTTTTCTGCAGAGCTCTAAGCTGATGGCTGACAACTGAGAGCTGATAGCTGACAGCTGACGGCTTTACCCTTACTTCACTTCTTCCTCACTTCCTGCATATGAGTCGTCATCAGCGCCTGTTACTTTCCGTTTTGCAGCGACGGAAATGACCTCGCTGTGCAATCGAAAGGCAGGAGCAAGTGAAGCACTCTCGTTCTTACGCAGCCGCCGGCGTCGGGACGGTGGCATTCGTCATGTGGTCCCCCGGGCAGAACAGGGCACTGGCGATTCGGCAATCAGCGGGGCCAGGCGTCGTGTACCAGGGAGCGGGACCAAACGTCGCGTCCATCCAGGCGGCGGTCGATCAGTTCAAAGCAGCGCTCGGCGGTATCAACAACCTCAACAACCCCGGACCGCTCGCGACGGGACGCCGTGAAATCAACTGGGACGGCGGCGGCTCGGCCACATCGCCCGGTCCGTCGCCCTTTGAAGTGTTCTTGAACAGCCGCGGTGGTCTGATGACGACCCCTGGCACCGGGTTCGTCCAGGCGCCGCCCTCAGGCCTCGCGACGATCTTCGGTAATCCCTCACTGGCGACGACGTTCCAGCCATTCAGCCTGCAGCGGCTGTTCGCGGCGATCGGGAGCACGGTCACCGACGTGACCTTCTTCATTCCAGGCACCAACGGCGGGACGAACGCGGTGACGGCCGGATTCGGCGCGGTCTACGCTGACGTCGACAGCCCGGATGGTGGCGGACCCGGCGTGCGGCAGAGCAAGGCGCAGGCGTCGGGTCTCGTCTTTTACTACGACGCCGACGGTCAGCTGCTCTACACGAGCGCGCTGCCTTCGTCGCCTGGAACCGCGAGCCTGTCGTTCTTCGGGATCGTGTTTTCCGACGCGCGGATCGCGCGGGTGCGAATCATCACCGGCAGCGCGACCCCGAACGCGGGCCTCGACCCGGGCCTGGACCTCATCGTGATGGACGATTTCATCTACGGCGAGCCGCAAATCCAGCAGTAAGCCTGAGCCAGGACGGGTCCGCGCAATCGGTGCGCGCACCCGTCAATCTACAATCTAAGATCCGCAAAACCGAAAACCGAAAACCGAAAACCTACTCAAGCGTTTTGAGCAACGCCTCAGCATACAGGTAATCCAGCGTGCCGTGTCCTTCCGTCAGCGACGGCAGCAGCGGCGCGAGCACGTCGCGCGCCTCCGTGCCCCGGTCGCGATCCACGAGGAAGCCGGCAAGACCGCGCGCCGCGCGAAGCTCCAGCCAGCGCGCCCCCTGACGTCTGGCGATCTCGAGCGCCTCGTGAAACTTGCGCTCGGCCTCCGCTGTTGCACCGGTCGCCGCAAACACTTCCGCCTGCAATCGGGCGTGCTCGGCGTCGTAGGCGTGCTGCCCGGTCGCGAGGGCCACCTGGGTGGACTCATCCAGCGCCGCCTGCGCGCGCGTCGCCAATCCGGACCGCAGGAGCGCGCCCGCGAAGAGCATGAAGTAGTAGGGCCGCAGCAACGCCGATCGCGTCAGCGTGTGCGCCGCCACGCCTTCTTCGATGACGCGCAACCCGCGCTTCGAATCGCCGGTCTCGATGTACGCGCGGCCGCACAGCGGCGCGGCCCAGTACAGTTCCTGCGCGATTCCGTGCGCCTCACAGACGACCGACAGCTCGTCGTATGTGCTCTGGACCTCGCGCGGCTCGCGGCGCGCAATGTGCGCGAAGATCTCGAACAGCAATGCGAACGCCAGCGGCTGAGGATGATCGAGCGCGCGCGCATCCCGGACGGCCGCACGGACGACCTCCAGTCCCTTGTCGGGATACCCGCGCAGCGTCCACGTCCGCGAGAGCTCGCATCGGCAGAAGACCCCGGGCTCGATGCCCGTCTGCCAGACCCGGGCCGCGTGGAACGCCGGATCGTAGAGGGTGAGCGCCCGTTCGAGATGCGTGTGAGCGGCTTCGAGCTCGCCGAGGTGGAAGAGCGAGGCGCCCAGCGACCACTGCCCGATCATCTGCAGGTGGGGATCGCCCAGCCGCTCGAAGAGCGCCATCATCTCGAGCGCGATGTCGTGCGCGATCGTGATCTCGCCCGAGACGATATGGTGGGCCGACAGACCGATCAGGACGGGAATGACGCGCGACGGATCGTCGACCTGCCGCGACAGCTCGCGGGCGCGTCCGTATGCCGTGCCGACCTCCGCGACGGCGTAGCCGCGGAATGTCTTGATCGCCAGGCCGTACGTCATCTGGAGCGCGAGCTCGGCGGCCGCGCGTACCGGCCCCTGCGGTTCGTCTTTCAGCAGCGCCAGGCCGCGCTGGGCCAGACGCGCGGACTCGTCGTGCGCGTAGAGGCGGCCGGCTGCCTGCGCGGCGCGGTGCCAGAACTCCGACGCCCGCACGCCGTCGCGGGCGGTCTCGAAGAGCATGGCGATGTCCGACAGGCAGTCGCATTGACTGTCGCCGTATCGCGTGACGAGCCGCTCGGCGATCGTGCGGCTGAGCGCGGCTTTCCGCGTGGCGCGGAGCGCCTCGTAGAACGCGTGGTGATAGACGTGATGCGCGAACCGGTACCGCAGCGTCAGCGCGCGGTCGGGACCCTCGAACTCGTCGACGAACCGCACCAGCGCGTGCTCGCGCTCCAGCTTTTCCAGCCGATCCTCGATTTCGTCGGCCCTGTCCTCGAGCTGCAGCGCGCTCGCGACGATCGCCGAATCGAAATCCATACCCTGAACGCTGGCGGCGCCGAGGAGCCGCCGGTCGGTATCGTCGAGCGCGTCGACCTTGCGCTGCACCAGACTCCGGACCGACTCCGGCAGCTCGCGCTCGATCGCCGACAAGTGCTCGGCGAGGACCCAGCGGCCGTCGCGCTGCTGCAGCACCTGACGGCGTCGCAGGTCGCGCAGGAGATCGGCCATGAACAGGGGGTTGCCCTCGGTGCGCTGGTGAATCAGCGCGGCCAGGCCCGACGGGAACGCGTGTTCGGGAAACTGCAGCGCGACAAAGCGATCGACCGCCGCTTCGTCCAGGAACGACGGCGTGATGTCGCGGCAGAGGCCGTGGGCGATCAGATCGTGCTTCAACGACACGAACGGATGGCGCGTCTGCGCAAGGTCAGACGGCCGGCAGGTGGCGATGATCAGCAGCCGCGTGTTGTCCAGTCGTCGCGCCAGATATCCCAGGAGGTCCGTCGTCGACGGATCCGCCCAGTGGACGTCGTCGAACCAGAGGACGACCGGCTGCAGACGTCCGATTTCCTCGAGCAGCGACGCGATCTCACGCTTCAGTCGTTCCTGCGAGCCGCCGGCGGTCTGCGCCGCGAGCCGCGCGGCGGAGGAGTCGTTTTCGGTGGGCGGCATCAGCTGCGCGTACCAGCTCGGGGCGACCGCCCGGATCAGGCGCGACAGGCTGCCGAGCTGCTCGTTGCGCTGCAGGCTGTCCAGCGCTTCCAGCACCGGCAGATAGGCTTCGCTGCCGGCCAGCCGCTCGGAGCAGCGTCCGCGCCCGATGCGCACCGGCTCGCCCGAGTCTTCCAGCTGACGCACGAACGCATCGACGAGCGTGGTCTTGCCCATCCCGGCTTCCGCCGAGATCACCACCATCCGCGCCTTGCCGCGCTCGGCTCGCTCGAACTCATGCCTCAGCGCGTCGAGCTCGGCCTCGCGCCCGACGATGTTCAAGGCCGTTGTCGTGCGGCGCGCCGAGACGGTGACCGACGAGAGTGCCGTCGCGATGCTCGAGTCGTGCGCGAGCGCGAGGCGATACATGACTTCACTCGCGCCGGGGCGAAGCCTGCGGTCCTTCTGCAGCGATTCCAGGATGAGTTGATCGAGCGCCCGCGGCAGCTCGGGGTTGAGCAGCGACGGCGGCTCGGGCGTGTCCCACATGAGCGCGTGCAGCGTGCCGAGCTGCGAGGCAGCCATGAATGGATGCCGGCCCGTGACGAGCTCGTACAAGAGCACGCCAAGCGCGAACACGTCGGCTTCCGGCGTGACGGGCTCGCCCCGCGCCTGTTCGGGGGCCATGTAGCCAATCGTGCCAAGGATGAGCCCGGCCTCGGTCGCGGCCGTCGCGCCATCCAGGGGACCTTCGGCCGTCGCGCCCGACCCGTAAGGATTCGGCTGGACCCGCGCCAGCCCGAAGTCGAGGAGCTTCACGTAGCCATCCGGCCGCGACATGACGTTCTCCGGCTTGATGTCGCGATGGATGATCTGCGCCGCGTGGGCGACCGCGAGCGCTTCCGCGACCTGGCGCGCGATGGCGAGAATCCGCGCCAGCGAGAGTCCTCCGGCTGCGAGATCGCGCAGCGTTGCGCCCTCGATGAGCTCCATCGCAATGTAGCGATCGGTGCCGACGATGCCGGTCTCGAAGATGGTGACGATGTTCGGGTGATTCAGCGCGGACGCGAGCGTGGCTTCGCGCAGCAGACGATCCAGCGCCGAGTCGTCCATCGCGAGCGCGCGGCGAATGACCTTCAGGGCGACGTCGCGCGCGAGGCGCGGGTCGAACGCGCGATAGACCTCGCCCATACCACCCGCGCCGAGGCGAGCGCGGATCTCATAGTGACCGAAGCGTGCTCCAGCTTCGAGGCTGAGAGACCCGGGGATGGACATTCGAGGGAGTGGTTCTAGTATACCGCGCGAGTTCGCGGTCTTACGCGGCCGGATGTGGTGTGCGATCGAAGAGGCGTTCGGTTTCCTTGGTCAGCAAGACCCAGAGCCCGTAGATGCCCAGGATCGTCACCCACGGGAAGCCGAGCAGCGCGATCGCCGAGAGCACGATTCCGACGATGCGGGCCCAGGGCTTGAAGTAGAGGAGCCCGATGCCCGTGACAATCCCGGGCAGGGAAAAGACGAAGAGCATCGTCACCACTGCTGTGCCGACGATGCCGAGGATTGGAATCGCGAGGGCGGCATCGTCTGGATCGGCGGCCGCGCCGACGATGCCGGCCGCGCCGCCAATCCCGATCAGAATGAGGATCGCAAAGACAATTCCAATCGCTCCGAGTGCGATGTAGAGGACGCCCAGGACGCGAACGTGGGTGTCCATGTTATCCGGCGCTGGCGGCGAAGCGCTCAGCCCTCATCTTCTTCCACGTCATCCTTCTTCGCGCTGGTGGCGACGTTGTCGATTTCGAGGTCGTCGTCTTTCATGCGCCAATCCTCGTCGACGTCGTACAGGCGGCCGACCGGTCGCTCCTTGATGGGACCTTTCGGTCCGCGATCGCCATCCTTGCGCGCGGTCTTGCGCTTGTTCTTGGGCGGCGCGTCCGGACCGAAGTTGCGGCTTCGCGGGCCGCCGGGGGCCGCCCCTCCGTCGGCCGGGCGCGGGGCAAAACCACTTGGACGCGGGCTGCCGAATCCTGGTGGACCACCCGGGCGGGGACTGCTGAACCCACCCGGTCGAGGCCCGGGGGGACGCTCCTCTCGCGGCCGCGCTTCGCTGACCGCGAGTGGCCGTCCGAGGAACAGCTGCTGGTTGAACCGCCGGATCGCCTCCTCGGCAACCGCGCGGTCTGCATAGTCGACGAACGCGAATCCTCGCGGGCGTCCGGTCTCCCGATCGGTCGGGAGGACAATCTGGGCTGGTTCTCCGACGCTCGACAGATGCTGGCGCAGGTCGGCCTCGGTCGCCGCGTAAGGCAGATTCCCAATGAACAGACGGACTGACACAACTCCCTCGTTACTTAGACGGAACAACCGGCTCCGGTTGCCCAGGATCAGTGCGGCTCGCAGACACCCTTCCACGACCCCGCCCCGACAGGTCCCAACAAAATAGCACAAGGGACGCGCACTTTGGCTGTTGGCGTCGCCTCCGCGACGCGGCACAGGTTGAAGCCCTGGAAGGGGTGCGTTACTATGGACTGTTCAGGATTCGACCAATAGCGCACACAGTAAATGGCAGTCCCAAACGAGACCCGGGGCCACATCGTCATCCGGGGGGCGCGCACTCACAACCTCAAGAACGTCGATCTGACGCTCGCGCCACGCACTCTGGTGGTCATGACCGGAGTCAGCGGGTCGGGCAAGTCGTCGCTCGCTTTCGACACGATCTACGCCGAGGGCCAGCGGCGATACGTCGAATCGCTGTCGGCGTACGCGCGGCAGTTTCTCGAGCGGATGGAGAAGCCCGACGTCGATGCCATCGAGGGCATCTGCCCGGCGATTGCGATCCGCCAGAAGAACAGCATCCGCAACCCGCGCTCGACCGTCAGCACGACGACCGAGATCCACGACTATCTGAGACTGCTGTACGCGCGCGTCGGCAAGACGTTCTGCCGGAAGTGCGGCCGTGAAGTCATACGTGAAACGGCCGAGGTCGTGGCGAGCCAGCTGGCCAGCCTTCCTCCGGAGACGCGACTGCTGATCGGCTTCGACATGCCGATCGTCGGGAACTCGCCGCTTCCGGGCGACGCCGCGGTGCGTGAGGGCGAGGAGGAAGAGGCAGCCGAAGCGAACGGTGACGAGGAAGCGTCGGCTCAGCAGGGCCTGCCCGGGCTCGTCGATCCGATCGCCGAGATGCTCGCCGCGCTTCGCCGCAAAGGGTTCGGGCGGCTCTACGTCGACAATCAGACGGTGTCGCTCGAGGACATCGACCGGGCCGCGCTTCGCGACCGGACGATCCTGCGGGTGATCGTGGATCGGGTGAAGGTCGACGGCGACGTGCGCGCGCGGCTTACCGATTCGATCGAGACCGCCTACACGGAAGGCGGAGGCGCCGCGTTCGCGATCGAGCCGCGAGACGACGCGCCGGTCGTGCACCGGTTCAGCGAGCGGTTCGAGTGCCGCCCCTGCGAGCTTCAGTACGAAGTGCCGCAGCCGCGCCTGTTCTCGTTCAACAACCCCTTCGGCGCGTGCGCGACGTGCCACGGGTTCGGCAACATCATCGAGCTCGACATGGATCTGGTCGTGCCGGACCGGACCAAGTCGATCCTGCAGAACGCGATCGAGCCCTGGAGCAAGCCGCACTACCGCGCCCAGCTCGCGGAGCTGAAGCGCGCCGCGCGCCAGCGCGGGCTGCGGCTGGATGTCCCCTGGTCGGAGCTGACGGAAGACGAACACCGATTCGTGATCGAGGGGGATGGCGCGAGCTTCGAAGGCGTCAAGGGTTTCTTCCGCTGGCTGGAACGCAAGAAGTACAAAGTGCACGTCCGAGTGTTCCTGAGCCGCTACCGCGGGTATCTGATCTGTCCCGAGTGCCAGGGCGCGAGACTGCGCCGTGAGGCGCGCGACGTCAGGGTGGGTGAGCGGACGATCGACCAGGTCTGCTCGCTGACGGTGCGTGAAGCCGCGCAGTTCTTTGCGACGCTTCAGTTATCGGAAAAGGACAGCGCGATCGCGGACAAGGTCCTGCGCGAGATCAAGAAGCGTCTCGGTTTCCTCCGGGACGTGGGGCTCGACTACCTAACGCTCGACCGCCTCTCGTCGACGCTCTCGGGCGGCGAATCGCAGAGGATCAACCTCGCGACCTCGCTCGGCTCGGCGCTCGTCGACACGCTGTACGTCCTCGACGAACCGTCCATCGGCCTCCACCCGCGCGACAACGAGCGGCTGATCGCGATCCTGCGACAGCTTCGCGACCAGGGGAACACCGTCCTCGTCGTCGAACACGACGCGGACATGATTCGCGTGGCCGACACCGTCGTGGACATGGGTCTCGGCGCGGGCGAGCAGGGTGGACGCGTGGTCTTCAGCGGTCCGCTCTCGGCGCTGCTCCAGGAGCCGCGCTCGCTGACGGCGAAGTACTTGCGCGACGAGCTGGCAATCCCCGTCCCTGTCGTCAGGCGCAAGCCGTCCAACCAGCGACTCAAGATCCACGGGGCCGCCGAGCACAATCTCCAGAATCTGGACGTCGAGATCCCGCTCGGCCTGCTCGTCGCCGTGACCGGCGTCAGCGGATCCGGGAAGAGCACGCTCGTGCACGACGTGCTGTATGCGGCGCTGAAACGCATCAAGGGCGAATGGGATCGCCGCGTCGGGACCCATCGTCAGCTCGAGGGCGCCGAGTTCGTCAGCGACGTCGTGCTGGTCGACCAGGCGCCCATCGGCCGCACGCCGCGATCGAATCCGGTCACCTATCTCAAGGCGTTCGATCCGATCCGCGAGCTATTTGCGGCGACGAAAGACGCGCGCTCGCGGGGCCTCACGGCCAGTCATTTCTCCTTCAACGTCCCGGGCGGACGCTGCGAGGCGTGTGAAGGCGAGGGCGAGGTCAAGGTCGAGATGCAGTTCCTCGCGGACGTGTTCGTCCCCTGCGAACAGTGCGAGGGCAAGCGATTCAAGCCGACCGTGCTCGACGTTCGTTATCGCGGGCGCGGCATCGATCACGTGCTGGACATGACGGTCCGCGAGGCGCTGACCTTCTTCAGCAGCTCGCCGAAGGTCCTGCGGCGCCTGCAGGTGCTCGACGAAATCGGTCTCGGATACCTCCGGCTCGGTCAGCCGGCGACGACCCTCTCAGGCGGGGAGGCCCAGCGGATCAAGATCGCCGCGCATCTCTCGTCGCACACGGGCGATCGCATTCTCTACATTCTCGACGAGCCCACCACGGGGCTGCATTTCGACGACATCGCGAAGCTGCTGGCTGCGTGCCGCAAGCTCATTCAAGCGGGCCACAGCCTGCTGGTGATCGAGCACAATCTGGACGTGATCAAGACGGCGGACTGGATTCTCGACCTCGGCCCGGAAGGCGGCGAGGAAGGGGGCCGCCTCGTCGCCGCCGGCACACCAGAACAGATCGCCCAGAACGACGCGTCGCACACGGGCCGCTACCTGCGCGACGTGCTCGCCGTTGGCCGCTCGAACGCATACGGCGCCGTCAGGCACTAGTCTCCCGGCCGCGTGATTCGTAACATAACTCCCGGGCGGGGCATCCCGGCTGGCGTCGTTGCTCGTCGCTTACAAATTCCCGATTTGCGCGCTCCTCGCGCCTTGCCATCCGGGCGCCGCGCTCCGGGACTTATGTCACGAATCACGCGGCCGGGAGACTAGCTCGGCGCTCGGCGCTCTGGGCTCGGCGCTCGGAAAAACCGAAAACCGAAAACCGACAACCGAAACCGAAAACTGAAAACCGAAAACCAAAAACCGACAACCGACAACCGATAAGCTACAGCCCAGAAGGTCGGCTGACGAAAAGCAGTCCGGAGAGCGAATCGCAGGTCCTGAAGGAGGGCGTCTATTGCGTCTCTTAGACGGGCTGGGTTTTCGCACCGTTGCAGGGGTGCGAAGAACTGGGAAGAAGTGGGTGTTGGCCCTTCAGGGTGGGTGGCTTACAATGGTCTCGCCCCCCTCAAGAGTTCCCATGGCCAGCATGACCAGACTTGTACGCTCGATCCTCGTCGTCCCGCTGCTGACCTCGACAGCCATCGTCCTCTCGGCCCAGGCGCCCGCGCGCTTCGAGGATGTCGTCCGCAACCTGCGCAACCCCGATCCGAAGGTCAGGTTCAGCGCGGTTCGGCTGCTGCACGAGGCGGGGTATCTCGAGGCGATTGCGCCGATCGCTCCGCTCGTCAACGACCCGGTCAACGAAATCCAGCTGGAGGCCATCGGCACCGAGCTGACGTTCTATCTCGTCCAGGCGGTTCCCGAGAAGAAGCGGGTCGCGTTCGTCGTCGAGGTCCGAACCGACGGGCGCGGGCCGGCGGCGTTCGAGATGGGCCCGCTCGTGTCCTGGCCGAAGCCGGTTCCGGGCGAGTTGGTGGACGCGTTGCTGAAAGCCGTCGACGATGACAACAAGCGGGTACGTGTGGAGGCGATCTACACGCTGGGCGTCATCGCGCGGCCGCCGCTGGCGGAACCGGCCGCGGCACAACTGATCAAGGCGCTGGATCACTACGACGCCGCGATTCGGGCTGCCGCAGCCCGCGTGATCGGCCGCCTGCAGGTCAAGAACGCCGGTGAGGCGCTCCTGAAGGCGGTCAACGATTCCGATGCGCAGGTCCGCTTCGCGGCGATCCGGGCGCTTGGCGAGATCCGCGACGAGCGCGCCATCCAGGCGCTCACCGAGCAGCTGACCTACTACGAGAAGGGCGAAGGCGCATGGTCGGCGCTCGACGCGCTCGCACGCATCGCCCATCCATCGAGCGTCCCGCTCTTCAAGTCGCGTCTGACCGATAAGGATCCCTATCTGCGCCGTGCCGCGACCGAAGGGCTTGCGCGTGCAGGCAGCGCGGCCGATCTCGCGCCATTCGAAGGCGGGGTCAACCACGACGAATCAGAGATGGTGCGGGCCGCGATGGCGTTTGCGATGTATAAGGGCGGACACCCCACCTATCTCGGCCGTTTGATCGACTCGATAGATTCCGATCGGATGGCGCCCCAGATCCAGGGATACCTGATGGAGCTCGGACCGCCGGTTGTGCCGAGCGTCACCCCGCGTCTCAAGGAACCTGACGAGGGCGTGCGGAAAAACCTCGCAACCGTGCTGGGCGCCATCGGCGACCAGTCGACGGTGGCGGCGCTGACGCCGCTCAAGGAAGACCGCAGCCGCGACGTCGCGACCGCGGCGACGTACGCCATCGAACGCATCAAGATGAGCGGCAGGTGAACCGGAGGTCGCGCGGATCGTGGTAGTCCTGCCGCGCGCGTTCTACGCGCGGCCGACGCTCGACGTCGCGCGCGACCTGATCGGCGCGGTGCTCGTACACGAGACCCGTGCCGGCACGACCTCCGGGATCATCGTCGAAGCCGAGGCGTATATCGGCGAAGGCGACCCTGCCTGCCACGCTGCTCCCGGACCCACCGCCAGGAACGCACCGCTCTACGGGCCGCCGGGCTTCGCGTACGTGTATCTCAACTACGGTCTTCACTATCTGGTCAACGCCGTCACGGAACCAGAAGGATCTCCGGCTGCCGTGCTGATCCGCGCGCTCGAGCCGCTGGACGGAGAGCCGTTCATGCGGCGGCGTCGCGCCCGAAGCTCACGTCGGCCCGCTAATGCGATCGCGACCGCGGAGTTGTGCAAGGGTCCTGGCAACCTGACGTGTGCCCTGGGCATCACCCTGAAACAGAATCGCTTCGATCTCACGCGTGGCGCTCTGCGCATCGAACGTCGTCGTCTGCCGGTGCGCGAGGTGGCGTGGAGCCGGAGGATTGGGTTGACCGTAGGTGTGGACGCGGAATGGCGCGTTTACGCGATTGGCAGCGCCGCCGTTTCCGGACCGAAGGGCCCGAGCCGTCCGCGATGATCTTCAGCGACGGCGCGTAGGTCTTCCCGTCGCCTGTGCGATGGGCACGCGCGCGGTCGCGCTGCGGCCATTCCGGAGGAGCCCCAGCGTCACCGTGCTTCCAATCTTGGCGTCCGACAGCATTCGCATCAGATGCGAACCGTCTTCGATCGTCAGGCTGTTGAAGGTGACGATGATGTCGTACTGACGCACTCCGGCAGCGTACACCTCCGAGCGCTCGAGCACGTCCGAGACGATCACGCCCTTGGCGTTCGGCGCACCGAGCTTGTCGGCGAGCTGGGGGTTCATCGGGTACAGCTCGATGCCCGAGATGGTGCCGCGCCGCACCTGACCGTACGTGATCAGCTCGTTCATGACGTGCCGCGCCAGGTTGCTGGGCACGGCGAAGCCGACCCCCTGGTAGCCGCCGGTCTCGCTGAAGATGGCCGTGTTGATCCCCACGAGCTCGCCGCGCGCGTTCACGAGCGCGCCGCCCGAGTTCCCGCGATTGATCGCGGCGTCGGTCTGGATGAAGTCTTCGTACGGTGCGAGGCCTCCCCCGAGGGTCCTGCCGGTCGCGCTGACGATGCCGGCCGTCACGGTCTGATTCAGCACGCCGAAGGGATTACCGATCGCGAGCACCCACTCAGCGACTTTCAGCTTCGATGAGTCGCCCCACGCGAAACTCGGCAGGTTGGTCGCATCGACCTTCAGCAGCGCAATGTCGGTCGCTTCGTCGAGCCCGACGATCGTGGCACGCATCTCCCGCTTGTCCGGCAGCGTCACGGACACGTCGGCGCGCAGATCGCCGATGACGTGGGTATTGGTCAGCACGTATCCGTCCGCCGACACGATCACGCCGGACCCGAGGCTCTGCGCGAGCCGATCGCGATAGCCGAATGGGCCATTCGGAGAGCGGTCGCCGAAGAACTCCCGGAAGAACGGATCGCTGGCGAAGGGGGAGTTCGGCGTCCGGACGACCTGCGTGGACGAGATGTTGGGGACGCTCACGACCGCCCGCTGGGCCGCGACCGTGAGATCGGGCGCGCCGCCCGGCGAGGTCGCGAGCGATCGCGCCGTTTGAGGCTCGCCCAGCGCGCTGGCTCCCGGCTTCTGCGGCAGCTGCTGCGCGGAGGATTCCTCAGCGGTGCGCATGCGCCCCGTGAGCACGAGCCCCGCGATAAAACCGAGTGTCACGAGGAACGTTGTGAGCGTGATGCGTCGCAGCATGGCTTACTTGACTTCAATCCGGCGCGCGGGAGGCGGCGAGATCTTCGGGAGCGTGACGGTGAGCACGCCGTTCGACAGGTCCGCCGAAACGGCCGTGACGTCGACGATCTCGGCGAACTCGAAGGTTCGCACGAACGCGCCATGTCCCCGCTCGACCTGGTGAAAGTGGACGATCTCGTTCCCGTTGTGCCGATCGGTTCTCCGGCCCCGGAGGATCAGCCGGTAGTCTTCGAGCGAGAGGTCGATTTCGTCCCGGCTGATGCCTGGCACTTCGGCCGTGACGACGTACGCCCTGGATGTTTCGTAGACGTCAATCGCCGGCGACCACGCGTCGGGGTGGTGGGCCGACATCCGCTCCAGGCGCTCCTGCCAGACCCGCAGGTCCCAAGGCATGCTGCGATCGTAGCATGCGCCTGCTGTGCTAAGATCGAAAGGTTGTGGATATCGCATGAGCTCCATTCAGGCTACAAGACTCAAGAAAGGCATGCTGGTGAAGATGGGGGAGGACCTCTGCCGGGTTCTCGACCTCCAGCATTTCACCCCAGGCAACAAGCGCGGGTTCGTCCAGGCGAAGCTCCGGAACATCCGCACGTCGTCGCTGTCCGATCACAAGTTCCGCTCGGAAGACGATGTCGAGCGGGCGACGCTCGATGAGCGGGAGATGCAGTACCTCTACCGGGACGGAGACTCGTTTCATTTCATGGATACGGCCTCGTTCGAGCAGCTGCACATCCCGGCGGACGTGCTCGGCGACTCCGTCAACTACATCGTGCAGGAGGCGCTCATCACGGTGGAGTTCTACGGATCCGAGCCGGTCGGGATCGAGCTGCCGCAGACCGTGGATCTGAAAGTCGACGACACGTCCCCGGGCATCAAGGGCGCGACCGCCAGCGCGCAGGTCAAGCCGGCCCGGCTCGAGACCGGCCTCGTCGTGCAGGTCCCGCCGTTCGTCAACACCGGCGATGTGATTCGCGTCAGCACGGAGACCGGAGAGTACCTGTCGCGCGCGTAGCCTCACTCATGGACACACCACAACCTGCACTCGGCTCCCACTCCGGAATGGACAGCACGCCGCAGCGCCCGACATCAGGCTGGATCGAGGTCATCACCGGCAGCATGTTCAGCGGCAAGAGCGAGGAGCTGATCCGGCGGCTGCGCCGCGCGCAGATCGCCAGGCAGAAAGTCCAGATCTTCAAGCCGCGCATCGACAACCGCTTCGGCGACGGCCACATCATCTCGCACAGCGAGATGCGGATCCCGTCGGAGGACCTGGAGTCCTCGCGCGACCTGCTGGCCCGCGTCGAGGCGGACACCGAAGTCGTGGGCATCGACGAAGGACAGTTCTTCGACGCCGAGCTGCCGGCCGTCTGCAACACGCTCGCCGATCAGGGAAAGCGCGTGATCGTCGCCGGGCTGGATCAGGACTATCTCGGCAAGCCGTTCGAGCCGATGCCGCAGCTGCTCGCGATCGCGGAATACATCACCAAAACGCTCGCCATCTGCGTCGTCTGCGGCGCGCCGGCCAATCACACCCAGCGCCTGGTCGCCAGCAGCGCCCGCGTGCTCGTCGGGGCGCAAGGCACGTACGAAGCGCGCTGCCGCCGCTGCTTCGATCCCCGACTCGGACAATAGTAAAATACTGAATGCCGAAGTCCGAGTTCTGAATTGAACTTGGAGATTCTTCAGACTTGCCAAGTTCTACGATAGTTTCGAAGTTGGCAAGCGAGAAGACTTCGACGTTCGACTTCAGCATTCAGACTTCAGCATTCAGAATTGCATGGAGACGCTGTCCCGCTTGCTGTTCGTGCTCGGTGTTGGCTTCCTCTGTGCGAACGTCCGTCTGCTCTTCCAGTTCCTGCGTTTTCTGAAGATGCGCTCCACGGCGCTGCTGACGTGGCCGGGCAGCCGTCCGCCGTTTTATCTGCTGCTGCTCGCGATCGGCGCGACGCTCGCGCTGCTCATCGTCTATAAGGTCGCCGTCCTGCGCGTTCACCCGAGCCAGGTGTTCGGAGAGAGCATGATGCTCGTGTACTACGCGTACGCGCTGCCGCTCAGCCTGCGGATCGGCCGGGGCTTTTACGAGGACGGCATCTGGTCCGATCGCGGGTTCATCCCGTATTCACGCATCGGCGGGCTGTCGTGGCGTGAGGACGAGCAGGTCACGCTGGTGCTCGTGTACCGCATGCAGGCGTTCGCCAGCCGCCTCGTCGTGCCCCGGTCGCACTACGCCGCCGCCCGGCGGCTGCTGCGTGACAAGATCGCCGCGCACGATATCGAGTTCGCTGAGAAGTCGCTGAACCTGGGGGACCGGGACTTGCGAGATGATGTGTAATTCTGAATTCTGAATGCTGAATGCTGACGTGAAGTGGGAATTGCGGAAGTTTGAAGTTAAGTGGGAATGGGGCAAGTCGGAAGAAGGTTCAGCAAGGTTCGAACCTCCGAATTACTTCAGCATTCCTCATTCAGCATTCAAAATTGCAAGTATCCACCCGATCGGTCCGTTGCCGCTCGCCATCGGGTCGCCCAGCCAGCTGGGCGGGGTGAGCCAGACGAACGCCAGAATCGCGATCACCATGAGGTCGTACTGCCAGGTCGCGCGGTCGTAGGTCCAGAAAAAGGCGTTCCAGAGGATGCGGGCCGGGAGCGTCGCGGCGCGCTTCACGCCAGCGCCTCCTGCTGCGTATCGCGCAGCTCGCGGTAGGTGTAGATGATCCGGTCGGCCACGGTGAAGACCGACAGGATCAGGATGACCCACATGACGGCGGCCATGCGGTTCGTGAAGGCGCCGATCATGAAGAGCACGATCCGCTCGGGCCGCTCCATGAATCCCACCTTGCACTTCCGGATCAGCGACTCGGCCCGCGCGCGGGTGTAGCTCGTCATGATCGCGAACATCATCGCGAGCGCGGTGATCATCACGTAGTCGGTCCGGCCTTTCTGCGAGTACAGGTAGATCAGGCCGATGAAGAGCGAGATGTCGGAGAAGCGATCGATCACCGAGTCCCAGAAACCGCCGAACGCGCTCACGGCCTTCAGCTCCACGGCGACCTTGCCGTCGATGAAGTCGAAGATGTTGGCAATCACCATGATGACGCCGGCGGTGACGAACCGTCCCAGGCCCAGGGCACAGGCGGCCGCGGCGTTGATGAGGACGCCGACGAACGTCAGGACGTTCGGCGGAATTCGCAGCGCCACGCAGGCGCGGATGATCAGCTGCAGCGGGAAGAGGCAGATCTGTCCGATGAGGCCGGTGAACGTCATCTGGAGGACATCATCTGGAGCGTCCGCGCTCGCGTTATAATGAAAGGTTCCAACACACTCGCAGAAACGCCGAGTGTACCGCATGCCGATTCGTGATCTCAAGACCCAGATCGCCCGCCTGCCTGAGCAACCTGGCGTGTACCTGTTCTCCAACGGGGCCGGCGAGATGCTCTATGTGGGCAAAGCGCGCGTCCTGCGCGACCGCGTCCGCAGCTACCTGGGCGCGCACGGCGTCAGCCCGCGCATCGACGCGCTCCTGGACGAAGCCGCGCGGCTCGAGGTCATCGTCACCGACTCGGTCATGGAGGCGCTGGCGCTCGAGAATCATCTCATCAAGCAGCGTACACCGCGCTACAACATCCTGCTGCGCGACGACAAGAACTACCCGTATCTGCAGTTGACGACCGGCGAAGCGTTCCCGCGCGTGCTGGTGGCCCGGCGCGTCGAGCGCGACGACCATTATTACGCCGGCCCCTTCCTCCCCGCGTCGCTCGGGCGGCGGACGATGGGCCTGACGCATCGGCTGTTCGGGATCCGCTCGTGCAACGAGGTGATCACCGGCGAGCGCGGACGCCCTTGCCTCGAATACGACATCAAGCGGTGCCTGGCGCCCTGCGTGCGCGAGTTGTGCTCGCCGGAGGAGTACCGCGTCGCGGTCGATCACACGAAGCTGTTCCTCGAGGGGCGCAACGACGAGGTGGTCGCCGGGTTGAGGGAGCGCATGGCCGACGCGGCCAACGGCGAGCGGTTCGAGCAGGCCGCGCAACTGCGCGACGCCATCCGGACGATCGAGACCCTGGGCACCCGCCAGCAGAAAATGGCAAGCGCCGAGCTGGGCGATAGAGACGCGTTCGGCCTGAAGGTCGGCGCCGCAGGCGCCGTCGTCGAGATCTTTCAGGTCCGCCGCGGCCGCGTGCTCGAGCGCGTCGAGCTCGTGACCGACGATCAGGAGCAGCGCCGGTCGGCGTCGACGCCGCTCGGGCCCGCGGACCGCGGTCCGCTGTCTCACGACGCCCTCTCAGACCGGAGTGCCGAGGTCGTTCAGGCGGCGCTCCAGCAGTTCTATCAGGATCGCGTCCCGCCGCCGGAAATCCACCTGCCGCTGACACTCGCCGAGGCCGACACGGAGATGCTCGAAGGCTGGCTGTCGGAGCAGGCCGGCGGCCGCGTGCGCATCGTCGTGCCGAAGCGCGGCGAAAAGCGCGGTCTCCTCGACCTCGCGGCCAGAAACGCCGAGGTGGCCTACCAGCAGCGGTTCAACCAGAATCTCGCCGCGCACTACGACGCGCTCGAAACGCTCCGCGCCGTTCTGGTGCTGCCGGCCGTCCCGCGCCGCATCGAGTGCTTCGACATCTCGACGATCCAGGGCAGCGAGACGGTGGCATCGATGGTCGTGTGCGAGGACGGCCGCATGCGCCGCGGCGACTACCGGAAGTTCAAGATCAGAGGCCTGACGGCGCCCGCCGGTCGGCGCCCGGCGCTCGGAGAAAGCGAGTCCCGACAGCAAGATGACTTCGCCGCGATGCACGAAGTTGTCCTGCGCCGCTATCGGCGCGTGCTCGAAGCCGGCGGACCCTTTCCGGATCTGATCCTCATCGACGGCGGCAAGGGTCAGCTGAGCGCCGCCTACATGGCGCTGGAGGAGCTGGGCCTCGGCCGGTTGATTGCGGTGGGCATCGCGAAGAAGGAAGAGCTGCTCTTTACGCGCGATCGTTCCGACGCGCTGGCGCTGCCGACCGACAGCCCCGCGTTGCTCCTCATTCAACAGATTCGCGACGAGGCGCATCGCTTCGCCGTCACGTTCCACCGTCTGTCACGCACGAAGCGTGACCTCGGGTCGGAGCTCGACGCCGTCGGCGGCGTAGGTCCTCGCCGCCGGAAGGCACTGCTCACCGCATTCGGCAGCCTGGCCGGCGTCAGGCGCGCCACGCGCGAAGAGCTCGCCCGGGTCGTCGGCGCGAAAGTTGCCGACGCCGTACTCGCGCACTTCGGGTCGCACCGCGCTTGATAAACATGCGGCGATGCCGTACCCTCATCACCATTCCTCGGCTGGTGAAATCAACTGCCGCTCAATCTGACATCGCTCGTCATCCCCATCGCGATTGTGTTGCTGTCGTTGACGGTGCACGAGGCGGCGCATGCGTGGACAGCCGATCGGTTGGGTGACCCGACCGCGCGCATGCTCGGCCGCGTGTCGTTCAATCCGATCGTCCACATCGACTTGATTGGAACGGTGATTCTGCCGCTGCTGGCGGCCGTCAGCGGCCTGCCGATCATCGGCTGGGCGAAGCCGGTACCGGTCAACATCACGCGGTTGCGACACCCGCGGCGCGATTTCGTGCTGGTGGCGGCGGCCGGACCGGCGAGCAACCTGCTGCTGGCGACGCTGGCCGCGATCGTCTACCGGGCCGTGTACGCCACGATCGACTCGTCCAACGACACTTACATGATTCAGTCCGGTCTTCTGGCAGGCGTGTGCATCGCGGCCGTGCACATCAATATCCTGCTGGCGCTGTTCAACCTGATCCCCGTGCCTCCGCTCGACGGCGGGAACGTGCTGGCGGGCCTGCTGCCGCCGCAGGCCGCCAGGGTCTTCATCGGTCTGCGGCAATTCGGGTTTATCATTCTCTACCTGCTGATGTTCAGCGGTGTGCTCAGCGAGCTGATCGTGCCGCCGGCGCTCTTCCTCGAGGGGCTGCTCCTTCCGTGAAACCACGTGTCGTCTCGGGCATGCGCCCGACAGGCAAGCTGCACCTGGGTCATCTCGTCGGCGCGCTGAACAATTGGGCAGCGCTGCAGGACAAGTACGACTGTTTCTACTTCGTCGCCGACTGGCACGCGCTGACGAGCGACTACGCGGATACCTCGCACATCGTGCCCAGCGCGTACGACATGGTCGCTGACTGGATTGCGGCGGGGCTCGACCCCGAGCGCAGCACGCTGTTCGTTCAGTCGCTCGTGCCCGAGCACGCCGAACTGAACCTGCTGTTGTCGATGACGATCCCGATCCCCTGGCTGGAGCGGGTGCCGACCTACAAGGAGCAGATCGAGCAGCTCGCTGAAAAAGATCTGTCGACGCTCGGGTTCCTGGGCTACCCCCTGCTGCAGACGGCGGACATCATCATCTACGACGCGCACTACGTGCCCGTCGGCGAGGACCAGGTCCCGCACCTCGAGCTCAGCCGCGAGATCGTCCGGCGCTTTCACAATTTCTACGGTCAGCTCTTCGTCGAGCCGCAGCCGCTGCTGACGACCTTCCCGCGGCTGCCGGGGCTCGACAACCGGAAGATGTCCAAGAGCTACGCCAACACCATCGACGTCTCGGATGACGCGGAGACGGTCCGGAAGAAGGTCATGCAGATGTACACGGATCCGAACCGGGTCCGGGCGGATATCCCCGGCAATGTCGAAGGAAACCCCGTCTTCATGTACCATGACGCATTCAATCCGGACACTGCGGAAGTCGAGGATTTGAAGACGCGGTATCGTGCCGGCAAAGTCGGCGACGTCGAGGTGAAGACGAAGCTGGCGAAAGCGCTGAACGCCTACATGGATCCGATTCGGGCGAGGAGAGCAGACGTGACGAAAAACCCGTCGTCGGTCCGCGAGATTCTGCACGAGGGATCGAAAAAGGCGCGCGCGGTGGCGACCGAGACGATGGAGCGGGTGCGATCGGCGGTCAAGCTCGTGTATCGGTAAGCTCGGCTCAGGGATCGAGACCACGTGGAACACACGGAATTCGAATCCATTCTCGAAGCGTATCCGGTTCACCTCGACAACTTCGAGGGCCCGCTCGATCTGTTGCTGCACCTCATCAAGCAGAACGAGCTGAACATCTACGACATCCCCATCGCGCTCATCACGAAGCAGTATCTCGATTACATCGACCTGATGCAGGAGATGAACCTGGACGTCGCGGGGGAATTCCTCGTCATGGCCGCGACGCTCATCCACATCAAGTCGCGGATGCTGCTGCCCCGGCCCGATCCCGCGCAGGAAGACCCGGACGAGGATCCTCGAGAGGCGCTGGTGCGCCGCCTGCTGGAGCACCAGAAGTTCAAGGCCGCCGCCGAGCTCCTGCACGAGCGCGAGACGCTCCGCAGCGCTCAGTGGACGCGGCCCGACGGGCCGATCACCGAGATCGCCGGCGAGGCCCCGGAGCCCGAGATCGAGGTGGATCTCTTCAGCCTCATCTCGGCGTTCCGCGCAGTCGTCGAACGCTCGAAGCAGCGGCCGCGCGTCTATCTGCCCGGGGAGCAGATCCCGATTGAGGATCGGATCGAGCAGCTCCTCACGAAGCTCTCGGAGACCGAGGCCTGCGGCTTCGAGGATCTCTTCGCCGACGTGCAGACGCGCGCGGGCCTGATCGTGACGTTCCTCGCCCTGCTCGAGATGATCCGGCTCAAGCTGGTTCGCGTGTTCCAGGCCGGCGCCATGGGACCCATCCGCATCTACAAGCGTGCGCGGCCGGCCGACGCCCCCAAGCCGCTGCTGGATCCGGAACAACGGCACCTGGACGAATCGAAGGTTGAAGAAGAGGGATGACGTCGTGTCCGATCATTTGAAGCCCATCATCGAAGCGCTCATCTTCGCGTCGCCTGAGCCCCTGACGAAAAAGGCGCTCCATCGCCTCCTCAGCGACGAGCCCAAAGAGGACGTCGACGCGGCGCTGGCGTCCGTTCGCGCCGACTATGAGCGGCCTGGCGGCCTCCAGATCGTCGAGGTGGCCGGCGGCTACCAGATCGTCACGCGCGCCGAGCTGCATGACTGGGTGCGCAAGCTGTTCCACGAGCGGACGACGCAGAAGCTGTCGGTGCAGGCGCTCGAGACGCTCGCGGTCATCGCGTACAAGCAGCCGGTCACGGCCCCCGAGATTGCGGAGATCAGGGGCGTCAGCAGCAGCCTCGGCGTCCTGTCGACGCTCATCGAGCGACGATTGATCAAAGCGGTGGGCCGCAAGCAGGTCGTCGGGCGCCCGTTCATGTACGCCACGACCCGGGAGTTCCTGGACCGCTTCGGTCTGAACGACCTCGCGGATCTGCCGAAGGTCGAGGACATGTCCGACGCGCTCGGCTTCGAGCTGCCGGATGCGCTGGCAACGGCGTCCACCGCGCCGTCCGCGCTCCCGTTCGAGGAGTCGCCGGACGAGACGGTACACTGATGCGGTGATTCGCCTCCAGAAAATCCTCTCGTCCGCCGGCGTCGCCTCGCGGCGCGCGGCGGAGACGCTGATCACGCAAGGGCGCATCACCGTCAACGGCCAGACCGTCACCGAGCTGGGAACCAAGGCCGACCCCGAACGCGACGACATCCGGCTCGACGGCCGGCGCGTGAAACCGGTTCGCCGCAACCGCTACATCCTCCTGAACAAGCCGCGCGGTTACATCACGAGCCGATCGGATCCGCAGCACCGGCCGACCGTCATCGACCTGCTGAAGGAAGGCGGCGTGGGGGAGTACATCTATCCGGTGGGGCGCCTCGACTACGAATCAGAAGGGCTGCTGCTGCTGACGAGCGATGGCGAGCTGGCCGCCCGGCTGACGCATCCCCGCCACGGCGTCCCCCGCGAGTACCGAGGTCCGGGTGCGCGGCATTCCTGACCGACACGCGCTCGAACGGCTCGAACGCGGCATCGTGATCGACGGCCGTCGCACCGCGCCCGCTGAAGCTCGTCTCAAGCGATCGACCGAAGTCCGGTCCGGCGAACAGGCGGTCATCTCGCTGGTGATTCACGAAGGCCGTCATCGTCAGGTCCGCAAGATGTGCGACGCCATCGGACACCCCGTCGTCCGACTGCGCAGGGTCCGCATCGGACCCATTCAGGACGATCGGCTTCGCCCCGGCGCGTTCAGAGACCTTACCGAGAGGGAGGTCGCCGCGCTGAAACGCGCGGCGGCTACTGCAGCACCCCTGCCCAGAAGCGAACCAGCCGCCAGATATCGGACGTCTGGGAGGCGCGATCGACCTCGGCGTGGGTGATGAGGGGCGTCGAGAGTTGGTGGACCGAGGCGCCCCGCTTGCGCAGCTCGTCGGCAAGCAGGACGGATTCCACGGCCGGAATAACGTTGTCCTCCGCGCCATGCAGGAGATAGACCTCCGCTGACGGCGGCGGCGAGAGCGACGGCGACAACGCGGCGTCGCCACCGAACGCCGAGACGTGCGGCAGCAGGATCGGTCCCAGATGCTTCACGTCGCGATCGTTGACGTATCCCATCAGCGTGCGCGACGGCTCCGGCAGCGCCTGGCCCATCGCGCGCGCGTGTTCGAACTCCGCCGCTGATGTTGCCTTGTCGATCAGGTCGAGCCTCGACGCGTCGAGAAACGTCAGCAGGGCGGCGCGCAGCGGCTCGACCTGCTCCGCCGGCACGACGCGGTCGGCGACGCCGAGCAGGATGATGACCACGCCGTAGTCGTGCGGCGGTCGCTCGCTGCCGTCGGGCTGCACGCCCGTGCAGAGATACCGCAGCGTTCGGGACAGGTTCCCGTGGCCCCCGAAGGACAGGACGAGCGTCACATGATCGCGGAGCGCAGGGCGTCCCGCAGCCACGATCGACAGCCCGCCGGCAAAACTGATTCCCATCATCCCGATCCGTCCGTCCGGCGCGAGATCGGGTTGACGAGAAACCCACAGAGCGGCGTCTTCGAGCGCGTCGGTCGTTTGCGGGGTGATGGTGTACTTCGCCAGCTCGGGCGGTCCGACGGTGATGACGGGATGTCCCATCGACGCGATGTCACGAGCGAACCCGATCAGGCGGGGCTCCTCGACGCCCGACGCGTGGACGCCGGGAACGAGCAGAAACGTGCGTCGCGCGCTGCCGACGGGCTGATACCGTCGCGCCGGCAGCGGGCCGACGCGCGAGGGAATCGTCAACGCCTCCTCGCGGACGTCTTCGCTCTCCCACGCGGCCACCGTCCGCGCGATCCCCTGCATGCCCGCCGCCTGCACGACGAACGCCGCGCCGCGCACGTAGTCGCGCCCGACGACGTAACCGCCGGAGGCAATCAGCAGAGGAGCCGCGATGAGGATGGCCGCGCGACGGCCCGGTCGCATAGCGGAGGATAATAGCAGTGTGAGACGCCTCATCATCGCCATCGACGGGCCGTCGGGCGCCGGCAAGGGTACGGTCGCGCGCGCAGTGGCCTTGCGTCTGGGCTATCGGCACATCGACACGGGCGCGATGTATCGGGCGGTCGCCTGGAAGGCCCTGGAGCTGTCGATCGCGCTGTCGGACGAGGACGCCCTGGCGGATCTCGCGCAGCGGGCGCGCATCGAGGTCGGCGACGGGGTCGTCACTATTGACGGCGAGGACGTGGCCAAGGCGATCCGCACGCCGCAAATCGATCAGGCATCGGCGGCGGTGTCGAAGCAGCCTCGAGTGCGCGAGGCGCTGGTTCGACAGCAGCAGCTGCTGGGTCAGGGCGGAGGCGTGGTGATTGAGGGACGTGACATCGGGACCGTCGTGTTTCCGGGTGCCGACCTCAAGATCTATCTTGACGCGGCACCTCACGAACGTGCACGCCGTCGGGCGCAGGATCCGGCGCACGCGTCGAGCCAGGGAGGCGTGGCGGTCGATCAGGTGGCAACCGCGCTCGAGTCGCGCGATCACAGCGATCGGACCCGCGCGGCGTCGCCACTCGCCAAGGCCAGCGACGCCGTCGAAATCGACACGACGACTCTATCGATTGAAGAAGTGATCGAGCGCGTGCTCGCGCTCGTCAGGGGCCTCTTGCAGGCGGGTTAGCGGTCCTTCCAGTCGTCGGACGACGCCGGATCCAGTTCCCAGCGATGGCGATCGCGCTCGGTGATCTTGTCCGCCGCCTTCAACTCCTCGTTGTCCTGGTACTCGACGCCCAGCGCCTTGCCGATGTCGTCGACCACGTCCTGATCCGGTGTGGGGTTGTCGCCGCCGGGGGCCTCGTCTCCGACCGAATACGCATCCTGCCAATCAGCATCCACGTCGCCGCCGGTGAGGACCGGGCTCGTCTCGTTGTGTTCCAGGCGCTCTTCCTGCATCTCATGCCGTCCCGATCGCGCGGCAGACGGAGTCCGGTCCAGGTCGAGTGACGACGGCGGCGTCGGCACGTTCTCTTCGACCTCACGGAGCTGACGGCGAACGCGCTCGAGCCCCGGCGGATGCCGAGGCCGGGCCGCCCGCAACGGGTCCACGCCAGGAATGGCCGGTTTCCGGGCCGCCTTCGGACGGGCTTCGCGAACTGCCGGGGTCGCAACCCTGCGCGGCTTGGTGGCGGAAGCGGGGCGGCCGCGCTTGGTGGAACGTTTTCTCGCCCTGGTGGTGACTCTGGTCGCGGCTCGTCGAGCCTTGGGTCTGGATCGCTGCGTCTTCCGATTTCGGGTGGCCGACCGGGCTCTTGCCGGGGCCCGTCGCTTTGCCTGCGCTCGCCGTTCTTTTCGCCGTGGCCTCCGTCGTGTCGCCATTGGCTTCGGTCTCCAGCTCAGGTTGACTCAGCGGCTCTAAGTGATGTATCTTCTACTGCTTATCGCGAATCAAAGCGATGCACACTACAGCCCGCCGGAGCTGAGATCCGGCAAGCACGATCGAGGAGGACCCGTTTCGATGCCAACTGACAATCCGCAGCACAACAATCCCCGGGGAGGTGGATTCGACGATCAAATCGATCCGCAGGAATACGCACGTCTTCTGGACCTTTACGATAGCAGCTTCCGCAATATCGCGGAAGGCGAGGTCGTGAAAGGCACCGTTCTCAAAGTCACGCCATCCGAAGTCATCGTAGACGTCGGCTACAAATCCGAAGGCATCATCGCGATCGACGAGTTCGTCGACGAAACCGGCCAGGTGGCCGTGCAGCCGGGCGACATCGTGGACGTCCTGCTGGAGCGCACCGAAGATCGCGAAGGTTACGTCGTCCTCTCGCGCGAGAAGGCCGAGAAGATGAAGATCTGGGACGACGTCGAGAAGGCCTACGCGGAGAAGAAGGTCGTCATCGGCCGCGTCATCGAGCGAATCAAGGGTGGCCTGGCGGTAGATATCGGCGTCCGTGCCTTCCTGCCCGGCTCGCAGATCGACGTTCGACCCGTTCGCAACCTGGATGCGCTTCGCGGCCAGGAGCTGCGGATGCGCGTCATCAAAGTCAACAAGAAGCGCGGCAACATCGTCCTCTCGCGCAAGGTGCTGCTCGAGGAAGAGAACGCCGAGAAGAAGAAGCACACGCTCGACACGCTGGCCGAGGGCAAGGTGCTCACCGGCGTCGTCAAGAACATCACCGACTACGGCGCGTTCATCGACCTCGGCGGCATCGACGGCCTGCTGCACATCACCGACATGTCGTGGGGCCGCGTGTCGCACCCGTCGGAGCTCTTCAAGGTCAACGAGGAGATCGATGTGATCGTCCTCAAGTACGATCCGTCGACCGAGCGCGTGTCGCTGGGTCACAAGCAGCTCAAGAACGACCCGTGGTCGAACGTCATCGAGCGGTATCCGGTCGGCGCTCGGATGAGCGGCAAGGTGGTCAGCCTGACCGACTACGGCGCGTTCGTGGAACTGGAGCCCGGTGTCGAAGGCCTGATCCACGTTTCGGAGATGTCGTGGAGCAAGCGCGTCAAGCATCCGTCGAAGATCCTCAACGTCGGCGACAGCGTGGAAGCCATGGTGCTCGGCGTGGATCCCGGCGCGCGGCGCATCTCGCTCGGCCTCAAGCAAGTTGAGAGCAATCCGTGGCACGAGCTGTCGGAGAAATACCCGATCGGCACGACGATCACCGGAAAGGTCCGCAACCTCACCGAGTTCGGCGCGTTCGTCGAGGTGGAGGAGGGCATCGATGGCCTGATCCACATCTCGGACATGTCGTGGAGCAAGCGCCTCAAGCACCCGTCAGAAGTCCTGAAGAAGGGCGACACGGTCGAGGCGATGGTGCTCAACATCGACGCCGAGAACCAGCGCCTGTCGCTCGGCCTCAAACAGCTGCAGACCGACGTGTGGGACGAGTTCTTCACGCAGCACCATGTCGCCGACGTGGTGGAGGGCAAGGTCGTCCGCGTGACGAACTTCGGCGCGTTCGTCGAGCTGGCGGAGGGCATCGAGGGGCTGATTCACGTGTCGGAGTTCGACGACTCGCATCACGCAGGTAAGGACGAGAAGCTCGAGCTCAAGGTGGGCGATAGCTACCAGATGAAGATCATCAAGCTGATCCCGTCCGAGCGGAAGATCGGGCTCAGCATCCGCGCGCTGAAGAGCGACGAGTTCCGTGCGGACTGGGAAGCGTACGCCGAAACGAGCGGGCGCCCCGAGGTGACGTTGGGGGATCACTTCAAGCATCAACAGTAGCTGACAGCCAGGTGAGCCTATGAACACAGGCAGCATGACCAAGGCGGAGCTCGTCGAAGAGGTTTCACGCGTTTCCGATCTGACCAAGAAACACTCCGAGGTCATCGTCGACACCGTTTTCAAGAGCATCATCGACGCGCTGCATCGAGGCGAGAAGATCGAGCTGCGCGGATTCGGGAGCTTCCGCCTCAGGCGGCGGGAGCCGCGGAAGGGTCGAAACCCCAAGACGGGCGACAAGGTTGATGTGCCGCCGAAGAAAGTGCCGTACTTCAAGCCGGGCAAAGAGCTGAAAGAGCTCATCAATCGCGAAACCGATGCGCCCGCGTCGCCGTCCGCACCGCCAGAAACCCTCAACCCGGAACTGTGAACACTGGAGGCTGCGCCGTACTGGCGCAGCCTTCGATTTCCATGGATCACCTCTGGTCGCCCTGGAGGATCTCCTACGTGACCGGAACTGCGGGCGCCGTCGGCTGCGTGTTCTGTGACGCCCACGCCGGCGAGGAAGTCTCGCTGGTCGTCTTCCGCGGCAGCTCCTGCTACGTCATCCTCAACAAGTTCCCGTACAACAACGGCCACCTCATGGTGGTCACCAACCGGCACATCGCGTCGCTGAAGGACGCGACGGCCGAGGAGCTGTGCGAGCTCATCGATCTGGCGCGGCGGGCAGAGATCGCACTCGGCGAGGCGTACTCGCCGCACGGGCTGAACATGGGGATCAACCTGGGCAAGCCGGCCGGCGCCGGCGTGCTCGACCACGTCCATCTGCATGTCGTGCCGCGGTGGAACGGGGACACCAACTACATGACGGTCGTCGGCCAAACGCGCGTGTTGCCGGAAGACCTGACGGAAACCGCCGCGAGGCTCCGGCCGATCTTCGAGCGGCTGGCACTATGAATTTCGACCTCACCACCGAGCAGGAAGCTTTCCGCCAGCGCGTCGCGCGCTTCGCCGCCGACCGTGTGGCGCCGCAGGCGGCCGACATCGACGACCGGGGCGTGTTCCCGAAGGATCTCGTCCGCGAGGCGGCAGCGCTCGGCCTGATGGGCGTCACCATCTCGCGCGAGTTCAGCGGCGCAGGGCGCGATTACGTCAGCTACGCGCTGGCCGTCGCGGAGCTTGCGAAAGCGAGCTCGGCGGTGGCGGTGATCGCGGCCGTGAACAATTCGCTCGTGGCGGAGCCGATCGCCGAGTTCGGGACCGACGCTCAGAAGGACACGTGGCTGCGGCGGCTTGCCGGTGGCGAATCGATCGGCGCGTTCGCGCTGTCCGAGGATCAGGCGGGATCCGACGCGGCGAATCAGCAGACGGTCGCCCGGCTCGACGACCATGGCTACGTGATCAACGGCCGCAAGGTCTGGGTCGCCAACGCCGAAGCGGCCGATCTCGTCATCGTTTTTGCGGCCACACAGCCGGGCCTTCGCGGGCGCGGCGTGAGCGCATTCCTCGTGCCCATGGAGACGTCGGGAATCACGCGCATCGCGGCGGCCGATTCCCTGGGCGTTCGCGGTCTCGGCTGCATGGATCTGGATTTTCAGAACGTCCATGTCGGCACAGACTGCCTCCTGGGGGCGCCCGGTGACGGCTTCAAGATGGCGATGTGGGCGCTGGACGGCGGCCGTGTCGCGATCGCGGCGCAGGCGCTCGGCGTCGGCGAAGCGGCGCTCGCGCAGGCCGTCGACCATGCGCGCGCGCACACCGCGTTCGGGCAGCCGATCGGCAACTACGAAGCGATTCAGTGGATGCTGGCGGACTCGGCCACCGAGCTGGAGGCCGCGCGATTGCTCACGCTGAAGGCGGCCGACGCGCGCGACCGTCAGTCGCGCGCGACCCTCGAAGCGTCGATGGCGAAGCTGTTCGCGTCGGAAACCGCCCACCGCGCAGCAGACAAGGCGATGCAGATCCTCGCCTCGAAAGGCTACCGCCGCGGGTCTGTTGTCGAACGACTCTTCAGAGACGTCCGCGCGACCGAGATCTACCAGGGCACGTCAGAAGTACAGCGCATGGTGATCGCAGAACACATCCTGAACTAACCGACAACCGACAACCGATACCGAAACCAACAACCAACAACCAACAACCAACAACCAACAACCGACAACCGACAACCGACAACCGAAAACCGACAACCGACAACCGACAACCGACCTCAACGAATCAACACCGCCCCGATCTGCAATCCCAACAGCCTTGAATCCGTCGATCCAGGAATAACTTCCGACGGCCGCCACGCGCGATCGCTGATGATCCTGATGCGATGTCCCCGATGCCTGCGCGACAGATGCGCCGCGCTCAGCCCCGTCGACGACATCCGCCAGCCCGGCGTGTCGAGGACGAACTCGTCGAATGTCCGCCCGTCGTCGGTCATCGATGCGTGGGCGGGCGGCCCGACAGGGTCGAGGCCGTAGCGAACAGGAATCGTGAGCGCCCGCGCGCGCCCCGATACGGAGATCTCGACGACCGGGCCACCCATCCATTGATATGGCACGCCGGTGGGGTCGATCTCGAGGCCGTGCAGACCGAACGCGACGTACGTCACCACATCCAGCGGGTTCGACGACACACGTGCCGCGGCGCCGGGTTCCTTCTTCTGCGCCAGGTACTCGCGAAGCTGGAGAGGCACGGCGTCCCAGCCGCGGACGATCTCGTCGTGCGCCAGCACGATCGGCCCGAAGGGCTCGAAGTCCCGCGTGATGTCCCGCGTGACCGCCGTGAACGTCGCGAGTCCCACACCGATCGTCGCGACGGCTGCAACCCTGCTCACGCCGCGACCCGCGACATCGATCAGCCCGAGCGACGCGCCGGTCAGGACGAGCACGGCCCCGAGCGCGACGACGTAGACCTGCTCTGACTTCGTGACGAAGGCGAATGGCAGGTTGAAGAGCAGTGCAACCGCCGCGCCCGACACCAGGCAGACTCTCGCGGCTGGTGACATCCGCCGCCAGAGGACGACGGCAGCGATGGGAAGCAGCGTGGCAAACCAGCTCGCGATCGGCTGCCACGGACGGTCGGCCGGGACGAGGCGCAGCACGCCGTTGAGTCCCTTCAGCAGGTTTCGCCACGCCGACGCCGCGGTTGGCCGGCTGTAGCCCCCGAGCGCGCCAAGCGAATACCACCGCAGTCCCAGCAGGGCAACGACGAGCGCGCCTGCGAGGAGCAGAAAACCTCGGGGCACGGCCTGGAGGGCGGGTTCAGCCACACGCCTCCTGATCGCGTGGAGCACGATGATGGCTGGCAGGAGCATGACGCCGTCTTCCTTGATGAGGAAGGCGGCGGCGCCGAAGACGAGCAGCGGCAGCCACCAGGCGAGGCTCTTCGCGCGGATGGCGTCCCACCAGGTCAGCGCACCGAGGACGGCCAGAATCTGAAGCAGGTGCATCTGGTTCGTGATCCAGGCGACCAGTGAGTACGGCATCGCGGGGTGGCAGACGAAGAACAGCATCGCGATGACGGCTGCGACCCGACGCGCGGTGAGCCTGAAGACGAACCAGCCGGCGAGTACAGCCGCCAGCGCAAACAGCGTGAGGGACGTTGCGTGGTGGAGCGTGGGGTCCAGGCCGAACAGCTCGAACCGCAGCGCGTGGAAGACGATCGTCAGCGGCCGGTAGAACGGCACCATGATGCCGCTGCGATCCCAGGATCCCGTGAAAGTGGCGAGAACCTCCGACCGCGAATGCGGCCGCAGGAAGTAATAGTCGTCGTAGTCGAAGCCGTACGCCAGCGTCTCGCGGTACAAAAGGAAGGTCGTGGCTCCGGCGAGCGCGGCGAGAAAGACGGCGAACCGGAAACTGTTAGCCGAGAATCTGCTTCGCAATCGTCTGCAGCTGCAGGTTCGACGTGCCTTCGTAGATCTGGCCGATCTTGGCGTCGCGGTACAGCTTCTCGACCGGGTACTCCTTGACGAACCCGTTCCCGCCGAGCAGATTCACGGCGAGTGACGCGACCCGCTCGGCCACTTCCGACGAGAGGATCTTGCAGATGGCCGCCTCGGTGAGAAACGGCTTGCCGGCGTCACGGAGCCGTGCGGCGTTGTACACCGCGAGCTTCGCCGACTCGACGTCGACCGCGGCGCGCGCCAGCTGGAACTGCACGCCCTGGAACTCGGCGACGGCCTTGCCGAACTGCTTGCGCTCCTTCGTGTATTTGATCGCGTGGTCGAGCGCGCCCCGGGCGAGCCCGAGCATCTGCGCGCCGATCCCGATGCGTCCCTCGTTCAGCGTCTCGATGGCCACCTTGTAGCCCTTGCCGACCTCGCCCAGCACGTTCGCTTTCGGCACGCGGCAGTCTTCGAGGATCAGCTCGCACGTACTGCTGGCGCGAATGCCGAGCTTGTCTTCCTTCTTGCCGACCGTGAAGCCCGCCATGCCGCGCTCGACGAGGAACGCAGTGATGCCACGGTAGCCGGCGTCGGGATTGATGGTCGCGAAGACGATGAAGAGGTCCGCCTCGTTGCCGTTCGTGATCCAGAGCTTTCGGCCGGTGACGACGTACGCGTCGCCGTCCTCGCGGGCGCGCGTCGTGAGCGCGAACGCATCGCTGCCGGAGCCGGCCTCTGAGAGCGCGTACGCGCCGACCGTGCTCGTCGCCATCTTCGTGAGGTACCGGCGCTTGATGTCCTCGGTGCCCCAGCGCACCAGCGCGTTGATGACGAGCGTGTTCTGCACGTCGACCAGCACGCCTATCGAGGGATCGACGCGCGACAGCTCTTCGACGGCGAGCACCGAGTGGAAGAATGTCCCCTCTGCGCCGCCGTAGCTCTCGGGGATCTCGATGGCCATCACGCCGAGATTGAAGAGCTGGTCGACCAGGGAGCGCGGGATCTTCGCGTGCTCGTCCATCTCGCGGACGAGCGGCCTCACCTGGGCGTCGGCAAAGGCCCGGACGCTGTCGCGAAAGATGAGTCTCGTCCTCGGCGAGGACGGTCAGGGGCTGGGCGCGGTCGGCGAGCTCTTGGGTCACGGCTGCGACTCCTCACGAAGTCCTGGATAGGGGCAGATCAGCCAATGGTATCATTGGCCTGGTAGCGTCCAGCCCTGGCCCGGAGGTGCACGTCCGCTCGCGCAGACATGGCTCACCTGGCGTTCGAGCCGGACCTGAGCGTCATGCGAATCACTCCACTACTCGGCGCCAGCCTGGTTGCCGCGGCTCTCTCGGTAGCGAGCCCCGCGGCGCGTCAGGGAACACCGCCGCAGCAGCCGCCGCCGGCCGGTCAGCAGGCCCAGCCCCAGGATCAACAGCAGCCACCGCCACGGATCCGGACGGGCATCAACTTCGTCAGCGTCGACGTCATCATCACGGATCGTCAGGGCAAGCCGCTCCTCGATCTGAAGCAGGACGAGTTCCGGGTCAAGGAAGACGGCAAGGCCGCAGACGATCGAGACGTTCGCGGTCATCAAGATCGACGTGCAGTCGCAGGACGAATCGCCCGCGCCGGAGATCCGGTCGATCTTCGACGAGCAGCGGGAGGCCGCGCGGCCCGACGTCCGGCTGTTCATCATCCTGCTCGACGACTACCACGTGCGCCGCGGCAACGACATGGTCGTGCGGAAGCCGCTGATCGACTTCATTCAGAATCAGCTCGGCGCCGCTCGACATGGTCGCGATCATGTATCCGCTGACGCCGGTCACGGACCTGAGCTTCACGCGCAACCGCAGCAGCCTCATCAGCGCGATCGAGCACTTCGAAGGACGCCGTTTCAACTACGAGCCGCGCAACGAGTTCGAGCAGCGGTACGCGTTACTACCCGGCGGCGACCGTCGAGCGGATCCGCAACGACAGTGACGATGGGCGCGCTCAGGGGCGCCGCGGCCAAGCTCGGGGGCCTGCGCGAGGGACGCAAGTCGATCATCCTCGTCAGCGAGGGTTTCACTGGAACGCTGCCGCCGCAGCTGAACGATCCCGTCGCCGCAATGCCCGGGCTCAACAATCCCGACGCGCAATCGGCCGAACGTCGTGCGACGACCGACCGCGCAGGAGTTCCTCGAATCAGAGCGACGATGGTCACGGATCTCAGTGAAATCTTTCAGGAAGCGAACCGGAACAACACCTCGATCTACGCGGTGGATCCGCGCGGCCTGGCCGTCTTCGAGTACGACATCAACCAGGCGGTCGGGATGCAGGTCGATCGAACGCCACCTGGAGTCGTCGCTCGACACGTTGCGCGCGCTCGCGGACAACACCGACGGACGCGCGATCATCAATCGCAACGACCTCGCGACGGGGATGAAGCAGATCATCCGCGACGCGAGCGGCTACTACCTGCTCGGCTACAACTCGACGCTGGCGCCGACGGACGGCAAGTTCCACCGGATCGAGGTGGAAGTCACGCGCCGCGGCGTCGACGTGCGGGCGCGGAAGGGTTACTGGGCGTACACCGCCGAGGACGCCGCACGCGCTTCCGCGCCGGCGAGACCCGAGGCCCCGCCCGCGGTCACCGCGCGCGCTCGGTTCGCTCGCAGAACCGGTCGCGCGGACGCACGACGCGGTTCTGGTTCGGGACGGCCAAGGGCGAGAACGGCCGCGCGAAAGTCACGTTCGTGTGGGAGCCCATTCCACCGGTCCCCGGCGAGCGCCGGGCGAGGAGACGAGAGCCCCGCTTCCGTCAACCTGATCGCGCTCGCGGCGGATGGCCGTCCGCTCTTCAAGGGCAGGGTGCCCGATCGTCCACAGGGTGCCGCGCCAACCGGGACGTCGGCCCCGACGCCGTCGGCAGCGTCGACGTCGGTCGCGCCGACCGGCGCGCAGGCGACGTTCGATGCGCCGCCCGGCCGCCTCCAGTTGCGGATGGTCGTCGAGGCGGCCACCGGTCAGGTTCTCGACTCCGCGACGCGCGACCTGACGGTGCCCGACTACACGACCGTGCAGGTGTCATTCGGCACCACCCGCGTGTTCCGCGCGCGCAGCCCCCGCGAGTCACAGCAGATCAAAGCCAACCCCGACGCCATGCCGGTCGTCGATCGCTCCTTCTCGCGAACGGAGCGTCTGCTGCTCCGCGTGGACGCCTACGCCCCCGGCGGCGCGGCGCCGGGCGTCACCGCGAGGCTGCTGAACCGCGGCGGCACGTCCATGTTCGACCTGCCCGTGCAGGTGTCGCCGTCCGGCACCGCGGAGCTCGAGCTCACGCTCGGTCAGCTCGGCGCGGGCGACTACCTCATCGAGCTGACCGCCAAAACCGATTCCGGAACCGCCCAGGAGCTCGTCGCCTTCAAGGTGAATCGCTAATCGGTACTTGGTCTTCCCCCCTACGTCTGATATAAGGACCCGTCAAGGCGGGCCCCCCCTGGCGTTTTTTGCGTGCGGTTGTGGCAAATTCTGCTCGCATCGCACGTTCTGCCACGACATGTTTGCCGTAATCGCATCGTTTGTCCCGGGTTGTTTCGGGGACACTCAAACGTGACTGTCCCGTTTGCAGTGTCCCCGACGATAAGGAGGCGAGATGCGGGTGAGTCGGTTGGCGCAGGAGGAGCGGACGATGTCGGCCTACGTGCAGCGAAATCTTCGATCAGGTGCGCGCGCGAAACCCGGCCGAACCGGAGTTCCATCAGGCCGTCGAGGAAGTCCTCGAAAGCCTCGACCTCGTCGTGGCCGCGTCGTCCCGAATTCCGTCAGGCCGAGATCCTCGAGCGCATCGTCGAGCCGGAACGCGTCGTCATGTTCCGCGTGCCGTGGCAGGACGACCGCGGCGAGGTCCAGGTCAATCGCGGATTCCGCGTCCAGATGAACAGCGCGCATCGGTCCGTACAAGGGCGGCCTGCGCTTCCACCCGACGGTGACGCTCGGCGTCCTGAAGTTCCTCGCGTTCGAGCAGGTGTTCAAGAACTCGCTGACGACGCTGCCGATGGGCGGCGGCAAGGGCGGATCGGATTTCGATCCGCAAGGGACGTCGCGACAACGAGGTGATGCGGTTCTGCCAGAGCTTCATGACCGAGCTGCATGCGGCACATCGGACCCGACACCGACGTGCCCGCCGGCGACATCGGCGTGGGCGGCCGCGAGATCGGCTATCTGTTCGGCCAGTACAAGCGGCTGCAACAACGAGTTCACCGGCGTGCTCACCGGCAAGGGCCTGAACTGGGGCGGATCGCTGATCCGGCCCGAAGCGACCGGCTACGGCGCGGTCTATTTCACCGCGGAGATGCTGGCCACGCGCAACGAGACGCTCGAGGGGAAGACGTGCCTCGTCTCCGGCAGCGGCAACGTCGCGCAGTACACGATCGAGAAGCTGATCGATCTCGGCGCGAAGGCGGTCACCGTGTCCGACTCGGACGGCTACATCTACGACGAAGCGGGATTCGACCGCGAGAAGCTGGCGTTCCTGATGGAGCTGAAGAACGTCCGCCGCGGCCGGATCCGCGAGTACGCGGACCGCTTCAAGGGCGTCGCCTACACGCCGCTGGATGCGAATCGACTCGACTTCAATCCGCTCTGGATGCACCGCGCGCAGTGCGCGTTCCCCAGCGCGACGCAGAACGAGATCAACGCGAAGGATGCGGCCACACCTGGTCGCGCAACGGCGTCGATGGCGGTGGCCGAAGGGGCGAACATGCCGTGCACGCCCGAAGCGGCGCAAGCTGCTGATCGATGGCGGCGTGCTCTACGCGCCCGGCAAGGCCGCGAACGCCGGCGGCGTCGCGACGTCAGGTCTGGAGATGGCGCAGAACAGCGCGCGCACTGCGCTGGACGCGCGAGGAAGTCGACCGCCGGCTGCACGGGATCATGAGCTCCATCCACCGCGCCTGCCGCGAGACGGCCGACGACTACGGCGTGCCGGGCAACTACGTCCACGGCGCCAACATCGCCGGCTTCATCAAGGTCGCCGACGCGATGCTGGAGCAGGGACTCGTCTAACGCTGTCGGATGCCTAACCGTCGAATCGCTAATCGCGAACTTGCATCGGGTTTGCGACTTGCACGTTGGGATTACGATTGCGTCACGCGTACATGCCGCGCATCTTCGTCACCGTCGCGACGCGGCTGATGGCGACGATGTAGGCGGCGGTGCGCAGGTCGGTCTTGTACTTGATCGAGGTCTGCAGCACGTCCTCGAAGGCCTCGACCATCTTCGCTTCCAGGCGCCGGTTCACTTCGTCTTCCGTCCAGAAGTAGCCGTGGCGATCCTGGACCCATTCGAAGTACGACGTGGTGACGCCGCCGGCGTTGGCGAGGATGTCGGGGATGACGAACACGCCGCGCTCGTGGAGGTAGCTGGTGCGCTTCCGGCGTCGTCGGGACCGTTGGCGCCTTCGGCGATGATCTTGGCCTTGATGTTCGGCGCGTTCTCCAGCGTGATCTGGTTCTCGAGCGCGGCCGGCACCAGGACGTCGACGTCGAGCGCGAACAGCTGCTCGTTCGTCGATCGGCTCGCCGCCCGGGAAGCCGTCGATCGTCTTGTGCTGCTTCGCGTAGTCGAGCATCTTCGCGATGTCGAGCCCGTTCTCGTTGTAGACGCCGCCCTTCCAGTCGGTGACCGCGACGATCTTCGCGCCGAGCTTCGAGAGCAGGTCCGCCGATACCGAACCGACGTTGCCGAATCCCTGCACGGCGACGGTCGCGTCCTTGATGTCGAGCCCGAGGTGCTTCGCCGCCTCGCGCGTGACGATCATCACGCCGCGGCCCGTCGCCTCGCGGCGGCCGAGCGATCCGCCCATCTCGATCGGCTTGCCGGTGACGACCGCCGTCGACGTGTGGCCGACGTGCATGCTGTAGGTGTCCATCACCCACGCCATGATCTGATCGTTGGTGTTGACGTCTGGCGCGGGCACGTCCTTGTCGGGACCGATCGCGTCGATGATCTCCGCGACGTAGCGTCGCGTCAGCGCTTCCAGCTCGCGGCGCGACATCCGCGTGGGATCGCAGACGACGCCGCCCTTGCCGCCGCCGAACGGCACGTGCGCGACCGCGCACTTCCACGTCATCCAGGCGGCGAGCGCCGTCACTTCGTCGAGCGTGACGTCCGGGTGGTAGCGGATGCCGCCCTTGGCCGGCCCGAGCGTGATGTTGTACTGCACGCGGTAGCCGGTGAAGACCTCGATCTCGCCGTTGTCCATCTGCACCGGACACGAGACGATGATCTGCCGCTTGGGGTGGGTCAGGATCTTCCAGATGCCGGGATCGAGCCCGAGCAGCCGCGCGGCTCCGTCGAACTCCTGGAGCATCGCGTTGAAAATGCTGCCGCCTGCTTCCATAAGACTCCTCGATGAGTGCGTAGCCGTCGATGCGGCACGGTCAATTGACGAAAACAGACCAAGCTACTGTGACAGAATGCGGCAAGTCAACAGCGCAAGCGACCAGGCGCGGCAGGTATCAGGGAGCACGGTCTGCGTCTGACGCGGCATCCTGTGCGCTCATCGTCGCGCGTCTTGCCGCGCTCGTGCGGCGCCGCAGCAGTGCGGCACAGCCGGGCGGCGAGATCGACGCTCGCGCTCGTCAACGGGCGCGTCTACACCCTCGACGCGGCGCGGCCCTGGGCCGAGGCGGTGGCGATCGCCGGATCGCGGATCGTCGCGGTCGGGTCGACTGCCGAGATTCGGGCGCATGACGGCACGCGGCACGCGCGACGATCGATCTGAAGCGGCGCGTTCGCGCTCGCCGGGATTCAACGACGCGCACGTGCACATCGACAGCACGGGCGCGCTGCTCGTCGGCGTCAACCTGCTCGACGTCCACGAGCCGAACGCGTTCACGACGCGCATCCGCGAGGCGGCCGGCGCGACTGCCGAAGGGCAGTTGGATCACGCGCGGTGAGTGGGGCGCCTACGAGCAATGGGCCGCAGGTGTCGGCGGGCGCCGCAGCCGCGCCGGCGCGGCGTGCGCGGGACCGTTCACGCCGCAGCCGCGACCTGATCGATGCGGTGACACCCGAGCATCCCGTGTTCGTCAACCGCTTCGATCGCAGCATGTTCCTCGCGAACAGCGCTCGCGCTCAAGCTGGCGCGGCATCACCGAGAGCACGCCGAATCCGCCGAACGGCGAGATCGTCAAGGACGCGAGCCGGCCGTCCGACCGGCATTCTCAAGGGCTCGGCCGCGGACATCGTCCGGCGCGTCATCCCGCCGATTCCGTTCGAGCAGCGGCTGACGCAGGTGCGCGCCGTGCTGAAGGAAGCACGCGAGGGCGGCGTGACGACGATGCAGGACCTGACGTCGGCGGAGCAGCTGCGGGCGTATCAGGAATTGCAGCGGCGCGGCGAGCTGACGTCGCGGATCATGCTGCGTCCGACGCTCGACAACGTCACGCACACGCCGCGCACTCGGCATCTCGCGCGGCTTCGGCGACGAGTGGCTGCGCTTCATCGGCTACAAGGCGTGGGTCGACGGCATCATGGGCAGCAGCGGCGCGATGTTCTTCGAGCCGTACACGCACGATCCGAAGAACAAGGGCCTGCTGCGCGACATCATGCGGCCCGAAGGGCAGGAAGGCGCGGCGATGGCGATGACCGCCGCGCAGCACTACACCGACTTCCCACCTGGCAACCTCGAGAAGCTGCTCGAGGCGGCGGTCGCGAACCGGCATCCCGCCGCACGTCCACGCGATCGGCGACAAGGGCAACCGGATCATCCTCGACGTCTACGAGAAGCTGCTGACGAAGCACGACCTGGTCGAATCGCGATCACCGGTGGCGCGTCATCCACGCGCAGGTCGTGCACCCGGACGATTTCGCGCGCTTCGGCCGAGCTGAAGCTCGTCGCCGAGATCAACCCGTACCACGTGTCCGACGACATGCGCTGGATGGAAGAACGCATCGGCCGCGAGCGGTCGCGGGGGGCGTATGCGTTCCGCAAGCTGAAGGACGCGGGCGCCGTGCTGATCTTCGGCAGCGACAGTCCCGGGCACGAATGCGGCGCGGTACTTCCTGAATCCGGTCTACGGCCTCTACGCGGCCGTGTCGCGGCAGACCCTGACAGGGAGAGCCGAAGGCCGGCTGGTTCCCGGATCAGCGGCTGACGATCGAGGAAGCGATCGAGGCCTACACCAGAGGGCCGGCGTGGGCGTCGTTCGAAGAAGACCTCAAGGGAACGCTTGCACCGGGCAAGCTCGCGGACATCGCGGTCTTCGACACCGATCTCGTCGCGGTCGGGCAAGTCCGATCCTCGCCGCATCCTGAAGGCGCAGGTCCTCTACACCGTCGCTGGCGGCCGCATCGTCTTCGAACGCCGCTGAGGCTTGAAACGGCCTCCGAAACCGGCTCCAGAATGTGGCCCGCTGTCTCAAAACGAGGCATGTTCGGCCGGTGTGCGCGAATTTCATGGTCGTAACTCGCCTGCAAATAGCTGATATATAAGATACTTAAAATTGATGACTCGGCTGGCCCTGTGATTGCTCGTCCATGGAACACGGGAGGAGAGGTTCCATGTTTACGGTGAGCCGAAAGCTCATGCTTTCCGCGGCGATGGTCGTGATGATGACTGTCGGTGCGCAGGCGGGAGCGTCAGGCAACGGTACAGATCACAAGGACAAGGATCGTCGAAACGACGAGCGGGACAACTGGAAGCAGGTCCTGGTCCTGAGTGCGAGCGTGAATCACGATGAAGAAACGGTCACGCTGCGCGGACAGAACTTCGGCAAGCACCAGCAGGTGGTCTTCTGCGAGACGACCCGCATGCGCGTGCTCAAGTGGACGACGACGGAAGTCGTGGTTCACTTTCCGGATGAAGTTCAGGACGGGACGTACTTGTTCACGGTTGCTCGCGGAAACGAGCCGCACGAGCGCGGCGCATTTTATGTGACCAAGGTATCGCCGGGCTACGTCGGGGGAGACGGAGCCACAGGACCCGCCGGCCCAGAGGGGCCGGCGGGACCGCCTGGACCGCAGGGCCCTCAGGGGGACCGCGGGCTGCCAGGTGAGCGCGGTGCGGTTGGTCCACAGGGTGAACGAGGTGCCGTTGGACCGCAGGGGGAACGCGGTCTGACAGGTCTGACGGGTCTGACGGGGCCGGGTGGTCCTGTCGGCCCCGGCTGGGCCCGTGGGCCCGACTGGTCCTGCAGGACCGGGCGGTGTGGGAAGCGTTGGACCTGCGGGTCCGGCAGGTCCCGCAGGCCCGATCGGTCCGGCGGGTGCGGCTGGAGTCGCAGGTCCGGCGGGTCCCGCCGGTCCGGCTGGTCCCGCTGGCGCGGCCGACTGGCGCGACAGGGGCCGCGGGTCCGCAGGGAGAACAGGGAGCACTGGGGCCACAGGGTCCTGCTGGTGCGCCAGGGTCCTGCTGGTCCGGCAGGCGCAACGGGTTTGACGGGTCCGGCAGGTCCGCAGGGTGATGCCGGTGCAGCGGGTCCACAAGGCCCAGCCGGTCCTCAGGGGCCTGCCGGTCAGAACGGGGCGACTGGACCGCAGGGTGAAAATGGTCAATCAGGACCGCAAGGTCCTGCCGGTCAGGCGGGTCCCGTGGGTCCCGCGGGACCGCAGGGTGACCCCGGAGCTCAGGGGCCGGCAGGTCCCGCCGGGGCGAGTGGTGGAGTTGGGCCGGCCGGTCCGGCGGGCCCCGCGGGTCCGCAGGGCGATCCCGGTCCAGCCGGTGCAACTGGCGCGACGGGGCCGCAAGGGTTGACGGGTCCCCAAGGGCTGCAGGGTCCCGGCGGCGATCCGGGCCCGCAGGGCGTCATGGGTCCTCAGGGTCAGCAGGGACCGCAGGGTCCTCAGGGTCCGAACGGTCTTCCGGGCGGATTGACTGGCTATGAGAGGGTGTTCGCGGTGGTGCCGGCGGTGCCGGGGAGCGTGGGGACGACGGCCACGAGCAACCCGCCCTTCACCATGGACGCCGCCGTGAATTGCCCCGGTGGAAAGCGCCCCGTGGGCGGCGGGTATCAGTCGATGACCGCCAACACGCAGCGTCTCATCCCGGTCGTGTCGATGCCGACGCCCGATGGATGGTTCATTACGTTGCGCAACACGACGGGCAGCACCCTGACGACGGTTCAGGTGACGGTCTGGGCAGTCTGCGTCGACCAGCCGTAGACGCTGTTGGTAGATAGAGTGATGGGGCCGGGACGCCTTGGCGTTCCCGGCCCCGAGTTCTTTCGGCGCCCCTCACGATTGCCTGCATCCGTGTTCCGCGGGATCTTCGCGGCTATAATGTCCTGACACATATGAAAGTCACGGCGGAGACCGATAAACAGCGCTGGGAGCGCGAGATCCTCGATCCGACGCTGAAGAAATCGGCCGAACGCCGCGTGCCCTTCACGACGATTTCCGGGCGGCCGATCGATCGACTCTACACGGCTGACGACCTCGACGGGCTCGACTACACCCGCGACCTGCAACAACCCTGGCGAGTTTCCCTACACCCGGGGCATCCATCCGACCGGCTACCGCGGCAAGCTCTGGACGATGCGGCAGTTCGCCGGGTTCGGGACGCCGGAAGAAACCAACGGGCGATACAAGGCGCTGCTCGGGGCTGGTGGCACCGGCCTCAGCGTGGCGTTCGACCTGCCGACGCTGATGGGCCGCGACCCCGATCACGAGTTGTCGCTGGGCGAAGTCGGCAAGTGCGGAGTCAGCATCGTGTCGCTCGCCGACATGGAGCGGCTCTTCGACGGCATCCAGCTCGGCCGACATCACGACGTCGATGACGATCAACTCGCCGGCGTCGATGATCTTCGCGATGTATCTGGTGGTGGCCGAGAAGCAGGGCGCCGACTGGTCCACGCTGTCCGGCACGATTCAGAACGACATCCTGAAGGAATTCATCGCGCAGAAGGAGTACATCTACCCGCCGCGCGAATCCATGCGGCTGATCACGGACGTGTTCGCGTTCTGCTCGAAGGAAGTGCCGCGGTGGAACACGGTCTCGGTCAGCGGCTATCACATTCGCGAGGCCGGCTCGACGTCGCTCCAGGAGCTGGCGTTCACGCTGCGCGACGGGATCGAGTACGTGCAGTACGGCGTCGACGCCGGACTGGACGTGGACGACTTCGCGCCGCGGATCTCGTTCTTCTTCAATTCTCACAGCGACTTCTTCGAAGAGATCGCGAAGTTCCGCGCGGCGCGCAAGATCTGGGCGGAGGTGATGCGCGATCGCTTCCACGCGAAGCACGAGCGCTCGTGGAAGCTGCGCTTCCACACGCAGACCGCCGGCGTGTCGCTCACGGCCCAGCAGCCGTACAACAACGTGGTGCGTACGGCGTTGCAGGCGCTGGCGGCCGTCCTGGGCGGGACGAACTCGCTGCACACGAACTCGCTGGACGAGGCGCTGTCGCTGCCGACGGCCGAGGCGGCCACGCTCGCCCTCAGAACGCAGCAGATCATCGCGCACGAGAGCGGCGTCACGAACATGGTGGATCCGCTCGGCGGCTCGTACTTCGTCGAGCGGCTGACGATGGACATGGAGCGCGGCGCGAAAGAGTATTTCGACACCATCGATCGGCTCGGCGGCATGGTGGAGGCCATCGAGGAGGGCTACCCGCAGCGCGAGATCGCCGAGGCGTCGTATCGCTTCCAGCAGGCCGTCGAGCGCCGCGACAAGATCATCGTCGGCGTCAACGACTTCGTGCAGGAGGACGAGCCGCCCATCCCGATTCTCTACATCGACGAAACGGCTGCGGAGATTCAGATGCGACGGCTCGACGAGCTCCGCAAGAGCCGCGACAATGACGCGGTGCGCCGGTCGCTCGAGGCGCTGCGCGAGACCGCGCGCGGGAACGGCAACACCATGTATCCGCTGCTCGACGCCGTGCGGGCGTACGCCACCGTGGGCGAGATGTGCGACGCGCTGCGCGACGTGTGGGGCGAATACGAAGAGGTGCCACTGATCTAGCTCCCGGCTGACCAGATGCAGAAAATCCGAGTCGTCATCGCCAAGCCCGGCCTGGATGGTCACGATCGCGGCGCGAAAGTGATCGCGCGCGCGCTGCGGGACGCGGGCATGGAGGTCATCTACATGGGCCTGCGACAGACGCCCGAGCAGGTCGTGGCCGCCGCGCTCCAGGAGGACGCCGACGTCATCGGGCTGTCCATTCTGTCCGGCGCGCACATGCATATCTGCCCGCGCGTGATGGACCTGCTGAGGGACAAGGGTCTGCAGGACGTGCTCGTGGTGATCGGCGGCATCATTCCCGACGTCGACATCCCACGGCTGCGCGAGGCCGGGGTGAAGGGCATCTTTCTTCCGGGTACGCCGATGCAGGAGATCATCGCGTTCATCAATGACAACGTACGCACGCGTGCGGAGCAGGTGAAGACGTGACCCCGAAGCTGCTGCTGGCCGACGACAGCGTCACCATTCAGCGCGTGATCGAGCTGACGTTCGCCGACGAGAACGTCCAGGTTCTGGCCGTTGGCGACGGTCAGCAGGCCATCGAGCGCGTGCAAGCCGATCGCCCGGACATCGTCCTGGCGGATGTCGGCATGCCCGAGCGCGACGGATACGAGGTCGCCGCGTTCATCAAGGGCAATCCGCAGCTGTCGCACATTCCGGTGCTTCTGTTGACTGGAGCCTTCGAGCCGATCGATGAAGCGCGGGCGCGCGCGGTCGGGTGCGACGGCGTCCTCGTCAAGCCGTTCGAGCCGCAGATGGTGATCAGCCGCGTGCGCGATCTGCTGGCCGGAAAACGAACGCCTCCGGCGCCGGCGCGGCCCGTCCCGGTTGCCGTACCGGCGAAGGGCGCACGTGTCGATCCCGCTGCGGGCGAGCCGCTCCAGGCGACGAGCGGATCGCTCGAGGACTACTTCGATCGGCTCGACGCCGCGCTCGCGAGCAAAACCCTTTCACCGCAGGCGGACCTTCCGCCGCGGCGCTGGCCGAAGCTCCGCTGGCGCGGGTGCCTGATCCGCCCGCGGTTGCGCCGCCGGCCCGGACCCCGGTTGTCCCGAAGGTCGAGTCGATTCAGCCGAAGGTCGAGCATCGCGCGCTGGACGGATGGGATCCGGATCTCCCTCGCGATCCCGGAAAGACCCCTGTACCAAGCGCAAAGCCCGAGGCCATTCTGCCGCCGCTGCCGGCTGCCGCTCCGGAGCCGCCGCTGCCGGCACCGGTGGCGACCGCTGCGCCGACCCCGGAACCGGAGCCGCTGCCTCCGCCGGCGACGGCCCCCGCGCCGGTGGAAGCCTGGCAGGCGCCCCAGATGCACGAGGCGTTTGCGGCGCTGCTCGCGGCCGAGCAGCAGCGGCCCATAGCGTCCGCGGTTCCTCAGGCCGCTGCCGTTTCGACCGACGTCATCGACGACATCGTCCGTCGCGTCATCGACCGCCTCGGCGACGACACCATGCGCGCCGCGGTGCTCGATACCGCCGAACGACTCGTGCGCGACGAGATCGAGCGGATCAAGAATCAGAGATCCTGACCGAGGCGGGGCTCAGGGCGGAGGGGAGCTTGAGCCCTGAGTCGTTCCCCCACTACCATCATTCCGACATGGCCGACGATGTGGATCTCATCCACCCGATAGCGGTCCCGGAGAAGCCGGCGCTCGAGGGACTCGAAGAGAAATGGATCGCGCGCTGGCACGCTGAGGGCGTGTATCGCTTCGATCGGACCCGTCCGCGGTCCGAGGTTTTCTCGATCGATACGCCGCCGCCTACCGTCAGCGGCTCGCTGCACGTTGGCCACGTCTTCTCGTACACCCACACGGATCTGATCGCGCGCTTTCAACGCATGCGCGGGCGGGCGGTGTTCTATCCGATGGGGTGGGACGACAACGGCCTCCCGACCGAGCGGCGCGTGCAGAACTACTTCGGCGTGCGCTGCGATCCCTCGCTGCCGTACGACCCATCGTTCGCGCCGCCCGAGAAGCCGGGGAAGCAGCCGATCCCGGTATCACGCCCGAATTTCATCGAGCTCTGCGCACGCCTGACCGCGGAAGACGAGAAAGCGTTCGAGCGCCTGTGGCAGTACCTCGGGCTCTCCGTCGACTGGTCGATGACGTACGCGACGATCGGGAAGCGCGCCCAGCACCTGTCGCAGCTGGCGTTCCTGCGACTGCAGGGGCGCGGCCTCGCGTACCAGCTTGAAGCGCCCACGCTCTGGGATGTCGACTTTCGCACGGCGGTCGCGCAGGCCGAGCTGGAAGACCGCGAGCAGCCCGGCGCCTATCATCGCGTTCGCTTCGCCAGGCGCGACGGTGCAACGGCGGCCGGTGCGAGTTACGTCGAGATCGAAACGACGCGCCCCGAGCTCATCCCCGCGTGTGTCGCGCTCGTCGCGCACCCCGACGATGAACGCTACAAGCCGTTGTTCGGCTCGGAAGTCGTGACGCCGCTCTTCGGCGCGCCGGTACCGCTGAAGGCTCATCCGCTCGCCGATCCTGAAAAGGGAACGGGCGTCGCGATGATCTGCACGTTTGGCGACGTGACGGACGTCATCTGGTGGCGCGAACTGGCCCTGCCCGTGCGAGCTGTGATTCAGGCCAACGGCGCGCTCAAACCCGTGACGTGGGGCGAGGCTGGCTGGGACAGCATCGATCGCGTGAGGGCGCAGCAGCACTACGACCAGCTGGCGGGCCTGTCGGCGGTGAAGGCCCGGGCGCGAATCGTGGAGCTCCTGCGCGAGAGCGGCGATCTGATCGGCGATCCGCGGCCGATCACGCATGCGGTCAAGTTCTACGAAAAGGGCGACCGTCCGCTCGAGATCGTCACGAGCCGTCAGTGGTTCATCAAGACGATGGAGTACAGGGACGCGCTGCTGGCGCGCGGGCGGGAGCTCCGCTGGCACCCGGCCTACATGCAGACCCGTCTCGAGAACTGGATCAACGGGCTCGCGGGCGACTGGTGCGTCAGCCGGCAGCGATTCTTCGGGGTGCCCTTTCCGGTCTGGTATCGCGTGCGCGAAGACGGGACGATCGACCACGACGCCCGACTCCTGCCTCTGGAGAGCCGGTTGCCCATCGATCCCTCTTCGGATGTCCCCGAGGGCTACACGGCCGATCAGCGCGATCGACCCGGCGGGTTCTCCGGCGATCCGGACGTCATGGATACGTGGGCTACATCCTCCCTGTCGCCGCAGATCTGCGGCGGATGGATCGAAGATCCGGATTTGTTCGGGCGCGTGTTCCCGATGGACATCAGGCCCCAGGCGCACGACATCATCCGGACGTGGCTGTTCTCGACGCTTCTGCGATCGGAGTTCGAGCATGCATCGCTGCCGTGGCGCAACGCGGCGATTTCCGGCTTTGTGCTCGATCCGGACCGCAAGAAGATGTCCAAGTCCAAGGGCAACGTCGTCACGCCGCTGGGGCTGCTCGAGGAGCACGGCTCGGACGGCGTGCGCTACTGGGCCGCGAGCGGACGTCCCGGCACGGATACGGCGTTCGACACGGGCCAGATGCGCGTCGGCCGACGCCTCGCGATGAAGCTGCTGAACGCGTCGAGGTTCGTGCTCTCGCGTCCTGAGCCGGCCGGTGCGGTGACGGTATGCGTGGACCGCGGACTGCTGACGAACCTGTCGCGGATCGTCCGCGAAGCGACGGCGGATTTCGAGGGCTACAACTACACGCGCGCGCTCGAGCGCACCGAGACGTTCTTCTGGGGGTTCTGCGACGACTACCTCGAGCTCGTCAAGGACCGCCGCTACGGCCATCAGGGGCCCGAGCTCGCCGCGTCAGCGAACGGCGCGCTCGCCGCGGCGCTTTCGGTGATGCTCAGGCTGTTCGCTCCGTTCTTGCCGTTCGTCAGCGAGGAAGTGTGGTCGTGGTGGCGTTCGGGATCCGTGCATACGGCCCGCTGGCCCGTGCCTCAGGAGGTGCTGGCCGTCTGCCAGCCCGCGAGCGAAGACGATCGCGGCGCGCACGCCCTTCAGCTCGCCAGCCAGGTGCTCGGCGCGATCCGGAAGAGGAAGTCGGAGGAACAGCGGCCGTTCAAGACGCCGGTCGCTCGCGTGATCATCCGTGCGCCCGAATCGCAGCTCGCGTTGCTGCCGGACGTCGAGTCGGACCTGCGGGCAGCCGGCCTGATTCATCAGATCGATACGGTCGTGTCGGAGGCCTTGCAGGTCGACGTCGACCTGGCTGCGCCCGAAGGCGTTCCGGAGCGTCCCGCATGAAGAGCGTTCCATTTGCGCCGCTCGACCCTGCGTTGTACCGCGAGACGGTTCGTCGCGCGCTGGCCGAAGATCTCGGCTGGGGTGACGTCACGACCGAAGCGACGGTCGGCCCTGAAAAGCGCGCCCGCGGCGTGATTCTCGCGAAGGCAGCGTGTGTGATCGCCGGGGTCGACATTGCAGCCGAGGTATTTCGTCAGCTCGATCCGGCGGCCAGCATCACGCTGCGTCTCCGCGACGGCGATCGCTGCGACGCCGGCACGATCGTCGCCGAAGTTCGCGGATCCGCTGCGGCCATGCTGACGGCGGAGCGTACCGCGCTCAATTTCATCCAACGGCTGTCCGGCATCGCGACGATCACGCGCACATTCGTCGACGCTGCCCGCACCGGCATCATCGTCCTCGACACCAGGAAGACGACGCCGACGCTGCGGGCGCTGGAGAAGTACGCCGTCCGCGCCGGAGGCGGCAGCAACCATCGCGGGGCGCTGGACGACGGGATTCTGATCAAGGACAACCATGTGAGACTCGCGGGCGGCGTTTCGGAGGCGGTCACGCGGATGAAGGCCGCGCGCCAGGAAATGCCCGTGGAGGTCGAGGCGCAGAGCCTCGCGGACGTCGATGCCGCCATCGCGGCCGGAGCGGACGTCATCCTGCTCGACAACCTCTCGCTCGAGCAGATTCAGGAAGCCGTGCGGCGCATCGCGCGGCGCGCGAAGGTCGAGATCTCCGGAGGCGTGACCCTCGAACGCATGCCCGAGCTTGCCCGGACGGGCGCTGACTACGTTTCGATCGGCGCGCTGACCCACTCCGCACCGGCCGTGGACCTCAGCTTCGAGATCGAACCGGATGCCTGAACCGCTGCCGCAGGAAATGGCCGCGGCGCTCGAGGCGTCACGGTCGCGCCGCGGATCGATCGGTGAGCCTGCCTACTACTTCAGCGAGACCACCTCGACGAACGACGTCGCCGCGGCGTATGCCGAGCGCGGCGCTGGAGAAGGGACGATCGTCATCGCCGTCGTTGCAGACTGGCGGTCGAGGACGGCTCGGCCGGATGTGGTACTCGCCGCCCGACGCGGGTCTCTACATGTCCGTCGTGTTCCGCCAGCCGGCGGCCGCGCCGTACCTCACGCTGGCGGGTGGTGTCGCCGTCGCCGCCGGCGTCGCCGCCGCGACCGGGCTTCCGCTCGAGATCAAGTGGCCCAACGACGTCGTCACGCGCAGCGGCACCGGACCGGCTCCCCGGCGCAAGGTCGCCGGGATCCTGGCTGAGGCCTCGTCGGCGGCTCGACGGGCTCCAGTACGTCATCCTGGGCATCGGCATCAACCTGCGGCCCGCGGCGTATCCACCCGAGATTGCCGATCGCGCGACCTCGCTCGAAGCCGAATTGGGACGTCCGGTGGACGCAGGTCATGTGCTGGCGGAGGTTCTCGCCGCGCTGGCCGTCGAGCTCGTACCGCTCGCGAACGGGGATCCTTCGCGGCTGCTCGCGCGCTGGCGCTCGATGGCGCCGTCTTCCGTGGGAACGCCCGTGGAGTGCGAAACAGCAGCCGGGCGGAAGACCGGCGTCGCGGCCGGGGTCGCCGAGGACGGGGCGCTGCTCGTCCGGATCGGCGATCGACTCGAGCGGATCATCGCCGGAGAGATAATCTGGAAGTGACCGCAGCTGATTGGCACTGACATGCTCCTGGCCATTGACGTAGGCAACACGAACATCGTCCTGGGCGTTTTCGACGGCGACCAGCTGATCTACAGCTGGCGGCTTCAGACGCTCCGCGACCGGACGGCTGACGAAATCGGGATTCTCGTCACGCACCTGTTCGCCGAGCGCGGCATCGACAGAGCGCGCGTGGACGGCATCATCCTCTCGTCCGTCGTGCCGCCGTTGACCGGGACGATGGAGGAGATGGGCGAGCGCTACTTCGGCCGGCTGCCGATGACGGTCGATCCAGGCACCAATACCGGCATGAAAGTGCTCTATACACCCGCGTCCGATGTCGGCGCGGACCGCGTCGTGAACGCCGTCGCCGCGTACGAGATGTTCGGGCGCAGCAAACACGTGCCGGTCATCGTCGTCGACTTCGGCACGGCCACGACGTTCGACGCGATCTCGGCGGCGGGCGAGTACGTGGGCGGCGTGATTTGCCCCGGCATCGGCATCTCGGCCGATGCACTGTTCCAGCGTGCCGCGCGATTGCCGAGGGTGGACGTCCGCAAGCCCCCGTCCATCATCGGCCAGACGACGGTGACGTCGATGCAGGCCGGGCTGTTCTTCGGGTACGTGGCGATGGTTGATGGCATCGTGCACCGGATTCGCGCGGAGCTCGCGGAGGGCGAGCATGCCGTCACCGTCGCCACCGGCGGCATGGCAGGCATCCTTGCGGGCGACACGTCGACGATCGAGCGCGTCGAGCCGGATCTGACGCTGCAGGGCCTGAGACTCATCTGGAAGCGGTCCGCGACGTCGTAATGCCGGATTTCTTCGACTATTGTCGTCAGCTCGAAGCCTATCTCTGTCAGAAGAACGGCGGCCACCTGGTGCGGATCGTCGGACCGTCGTTCGAACGAGTGTGCTCGTGGGCCGAGCAGGGCGTACCGCTCAAGGTCGCCCTCCGCGGAATCGATCGGTACTGCGAGCGGTACTACGCCAAGACGACGCGGCGACGTCCGGCGCGGATTGAGTTCTGCGAGGCGGACGTCCTCGAGCTGTTCGACGACTGGCGGCGGGCGGTCGGCGTGTCCAGCACCCGCGACGAAGGTGCCGAACGTGCCCGCAAACCGACGCTGGCGTCGCACATCGAGCGCGTGGTCGCGCGGCTGATTGCGAGGCGGGGCGAGGGATCGCCGCCGTTCGAGCGGCACGTCGAGGAGCTGTTACGTTCGCTCGACGCGCTCGCGGCGGAGGCACGTCACGCCCGTGGTGAGGCGAGGGCGAGCGTGATCGAGCGGCTGTCGGCGCTCGACCGGGACGTGATGAAGGTCGCTGCCAGTGAGATCGATGAGAGGACGATCGAGACGATCCGGAACGAGGCGGAAAGCGAGCTGGCGGCGTTCGGGGGCCGCATTGCGCCCGAGGCCCGTGCCGTCGCAATGGACGCCGCCGTGGAGCGTCTCGTCCGGGAGTCCCTGAAACTGCCGGTGATTGCCTACCGTTAATGCTCACTCCCGGTCAGCGGATCGAGCTCTCCATCGAGAAGCCGGCCGCCGGCGGAACCATGCTCGCGCGGCACGACGGACAGGTCGTCCTCGTTGGCGGGGCGGTTCCCGGCGAGCGTGTGGTTGCGCGCGTCGATCGGGCGGAGCGCACCCTGGCGTTTGCGACCACGATAGAAGTGCCGGGAGCCCTCTCCCGATCGACGCCAGGGATTTGCGGATTCGCTGTGTGGCGGCTGCGTCTATTCCCACATCGCGTACCCACGACAGCTTCGGCTGAAGGCGGAAATCATCCACGACGCGTTCGCGCGCATCGGCCGCGTTTCAATCGATTCGTCGATTCCGGTGGCGCCCTCGCCGGAACGCGGGCACCGCATGCGGGCGCGATTTCACGTAGAGCGCGGGCGCGTCGGCTTCTTCCGTGAAGGCACGCACACGATCTGCGATGCGCTGCCGACAGGTCAGCTGAGCGACGCCGCCGTCGCGGCGGCCGTGGACGTGGGTGCCGCGATCGAACGCTCGGGGTCCCGGGCACGGTCGCTCGAGCTCTCAGAGAACATCCCTGGCGATCAACGCGCGCTCTCGATCGAGATCGAGCCCGGTTCGGCGATGACGGGCTGCATCGCTCCAGCGAATCTCGGACGCCGCGGGTCTTCGAGGCTGCGTTGCGCGAGACGATCGCGGCCTTCTCCTCACAGCCGGTGAGCCACGCATCGTGGATTCGATCGACAGCCTCACGCGAAGTCGCGTCCCCGCGGGCGAGCTCGGGCGTCATCCGGAGTCGTTCTTCCAGGCGAACCGGCATCTCCTGCCGGACCTCGTGCTGGCGGTCATCGAGTCGGTGCCACAAGAGGGCGACGTTCTCGATCTCTACGCCGGTGTCGGGCTGTTTTCAGTGGCGCTGGCCGGAGCCGGTCTCCATGGCATCACCGCGGTGGAAGGCGACCGCGTGAGCGGCAAGGATCTGGAGCGGAACGCCGGACCGTTTGCCGGTGCCGTGCAGCTCGTCCTCGACAGCGTCGAGCGCTTCCTGGAGCATCGAGGAGTCCAGCACGTGACGACGGCGATTGTCGATCCCCCGCGCACCGGAATGTCCGCGCCGGCGACGACCGCTCTGGCCAGGCTGGGCGCGCGGCAGATCGTCTACGTCTCGTGCGATCCGCCGACGATGGCGCGGGACGCGCGCAGGTTGGTCGATGCCGGGTATCGTCTGAGCGCGCTGCGGGCGTTCGATCTGTTTCCGAACACGCCGCATGTCGAGGCCGTGGGGGTGTTCTTACAGGAGAAGTGAGAACAGAGGACTAGGAGGAAGATCACACGAGAAAACGAGAAGGCGAGAAACGTTGGTCTCTCAGTTGTATATTGAATACAGTCGGGCCGAAAGGAGCAGCGGCGATGACGCTGTTGCAACGAATCAGCTGTTGGGGCTTTTGTATTGGTCTCGCCGCGACGGTTCCCGCCGCCACGCAAGGCCAGCCGAGCGGCTCTGCACGAGACATTGGCAACCCTCTAACTGGTCCTCCCGTTCGTAATGCCCCATTCTCGGCCGAGGCGACGACGACAGTTCAGCAGACGCTTCGTGATGGCACTCGCATCGACCGACTCGATCGTGCGTTACTACCGGAATGGCGCTGGTCGGGTGCGAGTAGAGCAGACGATCAGAGACTGGAATCACTGAACCCTGGGGCCGAGAAGCAACTCAGGATCACGATTGACACGACCCCGGGTGGAGGAGGCGTCTATGTTCTGGATCTCAGCCGAAGCGGGTGAAACGGCCGGGATCCTGCCAGTCGCGGTTGGCGGAGGAGACCTTTGCGCTGCCGCTAGGGGGGCACGGTTTCTGATCTTCGCGGCCAGAAAGGGCTCGGAGCATTGGGCCAGGCTCGGCACGAGCGACGTCAAGGAAGAATCGCTAGGCAATCGACGTCTTGGCGGCGTTAACACGACTGGACGGCGTGCGACTATCACCATCCCATCGGCCAAGCTGGCAACGATCGACCTATTGAGGTGCTCGACGAGCGATGGGAGTCGCCGGAGTTACAGCTCGTGATTTACTCTCGGAGCGTGGATCCGCGTGAGGGTGTTATCGAGTATCGACTGGCAAACATACGACAGATGGAGCCAGATTCGAGTTGTTCGTAGTTCCAGCGTTACCCCGCTGGTTCTCCGGCATCAGCCTGGTGTATGCGGATACCCCAAAGCCGGAACTGACGACCGAGCGAAGGAATGGAGTCAGCTCAAGAAGTAAAGCAGCTGCCAGAAGACAGCCCGAGGAAAGTTCTCCTTCCTTTTCTCTTGTCGTCTTCCTCCTAACCCTCTCGTTCTCCCACTCTCCTGTCGAAACACACGCGCGCAACGCCCACGAACGCCTCGAACAGCGAGTTGAATTCGCCGGTCCGCCAGAAGTTCTCCGGGTGCCATTGCACCCCGAGGCAGAAGTCCGCATCGGGCTTCTCGATCGCTTCGACCAGGCCGTCGGGCGACGAGGCGGCCTCCACGAGCCCCGCGCCGAGACGCGCGACGGACTGGTGATGGCGGCTGTTGACCCGGCAGAGATGAGAGGCATCGACGGCGGGACCGAGCGCGCCCTCCAGGCGCGAGCCCGGCGTGACCCGCACATCGTGCGCGACCGCGTCCTTCGGCATTTCAATCGTGTGCTGAAGGTCCGACTCAATCGCGCTCGGAATGTCCTGAACGAGCGTGCCACCCGCCGCGACGTTGAGCACCTGTGCGCCGCGGCAGATCGCCAGCACCGGCAGGTCCGCCGCCATGGCGCGCCTCGCGAGATCGAGCTCGAACTCGTCACGTCCCGGCTCCGCGTCCTCGACGGTCGGATGCCGCTCCTCGCCGTACAGGACCGGATCGATGTCACCGCCGCCGGTGAGCAGTACCCCGTCGATCTCGTCGACGAGCTTGCGCGGGCTCTCGCTGACCTCGATACGCGCGGCTTCCCGCCCGCCTGTTCGATCGAAGCCAGGTAATCCGTCAGCCGCGAGCACACGGTGACGCCGATGACTGGTTGGTGTTTCATGTGGTGCCCTGGGTCGCTACATTTTGGACGGGACGCTTGCGCCCATGAGCTCCAGCGCCTTCGTGAGCTGCGACCGGTAGAACACGACTGCCGCGGCGCGCCAGATGCGGACGTCTTCCCGCTCTTCCTTGATGATGGGGTAGCGGTGGTAAAACGCGTTGAACGACTGCGCGAGCCCGAACGCGTACTTCGCCAGCACCGACAGCTCGAGCGTTCTGATTGCCTGATCGGCGATTTCATCCAGCCGGGCGGCCTCGAGGACGAGACCCCAGAGATCGTGCGCTTCGTCGGTCTCCCCGGTGAGGGAATCGGAGGATGCGGTCGCGGCGGCGGCGATGACCCCGGCGTCGTCCAGTCCGCTCCGCTCCTTGAGCTTGTTGAAAATGTTGTTGGCGCGCACCACGGCGTACTGCAGATAGGGGCCGCTCTCGCCCTCGAAGCTGAGCGCCTCGTCGATGTCGAACACGATCACCTTGCCGCGGGAGAACTTCACCATGAAGTACCGAACCGCAGCGATCGCGATGGCGGTGGCTATCCGCCGAACCTCATCGGATGACAACTCTGGATTCCGCGCCGTGACCTCTGCGGCGGCCTTGTCGGTCAGGCGATCCAGCAGGTCGTCCGCTTTCACGCCGAGTCCCTTGCGGCCTGAGACCTCGACGAACGGACGGTCGACCTCGCCGCTCGTGTCGTACCCCAGCTCGCGGGCGGTGGCGTGCGAGAGCGCCACCATTTCGTACGCGTAGTGCACGGAGTGGGCTGCCTGCTGCTCGTAGCCGAGCGCCGCCAGCGCCTGCTGGAGAAGCTTCTGCAAATAGCTCTGACGCGTGTCGATGACGTTGCAGACCCACGAGGCCCGCCCGAACTGCGGGGCGGCACGGTCGGCGGCGCTCTCCACTGAGGTTGTCGACCACAGCGGCGGCCCGCCATTCCGCTCGGCGAAGACTCGGTAGTGGAAGTCCTTACCCAGCAGGCCGAACTTCCAGAGCTGGTAGGCCATGTCCTTGCCGACGTAGGTCACGGTGCCGTCGGATCGAACGATGACTTTTTCACGCGGTTCTGCGTCTGCGCTGTTCTCACCGTCAGTGGCCGCGTTGGCTGCGGTCTTCTCGTCGGGGGGGCTCCCTGCGTCCGACGGCTCGTCCTCGATGGTCATGACCCAGCAGCCCCTGAGTCGGCCCTCGGTCTGCAGGAAGACGGCGCCGGTCCGCTTCAGGAATTCGAACGCATGCGACCAGAAATGGAGCCGGAGGATGTCACCCTCCCACGTGATCAGGTCGTAGTCGATATTCATGCGCCGCATCGTCCGCAGGTGACAGCGGACGATGCGATCGGCGATGAAGCCCGCGAGATCGGCTATGGGGTTGCCTCCGTGTTCGATGTCGTGCAACGCGGCCGCGCGGATCTTGAGCCGGCTGGCGTCCTCTGCGTACCAGTCGGTCACGCGGGCGTAGAGATCCCAGCAGTAGTAGTCGAACCGGGGCTCGTCAGCGAGGCGCCTGACGTCGTCCAGCGATCGGTGTTCGAGCTCGCGGAACCCGATGACGACGTCGGCCACCTGCACGCCCGTGTCGTCGATGTAGTTCTGAATCTCGACGTCGCGTCCCATGAAGCGGAGCAGTCGGCCGAAGGCGTCCCCGAGCGCCGCATTGCGCAGGTGGCCGATGTGAGCCGCCTTGTTCGGGTTGATGGCCGTGTGCTCGACCACGGTCTTACCCGCGCCTTCGGCCCGCTGGACCGGCAACGGGTGGAGCCATTCGGTCAGCCAGGCCCGGCGGTCGAGAAAGAAGTTCACGTAGCCGTTCGGCGCCGCGTCGATGCGCGCGAAGCCCTCGATCTGGCCGAGCGCCCCGACGATCTCCTGCGCGATGACCCGTGGCGCCTTCCGAAGGCGGCGGGCAAGCTCGAATGCCAGCGGTACGGCCAGGTCTCCCAGGGCGCGGCGCGGCGGAATCTCGACGGGAATGGACGCGAGCGCGGGGTCGTCGGCGGGCAACGCGTAAAGACGAGTAACGGCGTCGGTCAGATGGCTGCGAACGGTTCGTTCTATCGGTAGAATCATCGGGCATGAGAAGATTATCAGAACCCGTGAACAGCCGATGAGTGAGCACAGAATCGGACGCGTGCTCGTGGCCAGTCTGCACCAGGGGATCGCGGACGTGCTGCCGAGTCGACTGGAGTTCTACGAGAACTGGTTGAGCGTCGCCGGGCTTCGCGAAGGGACCATCGGACTCGCGCCGCTCTCAGCCGTCCTCAGTTTCCTGCGTGGCGAGGGCGACGCGTACAATCAGATTGCCGCCCGTGCCGGCGAGTACGCGGCGGACTGGACGGTCGGCGACATGTCCGCGTTCGAGCGACGCGTGATCGCCGCACTGCCGGCGCTGTTGCGCGCTCGCGCCGCGCTCAGGGTGTCCGGCGCGCTCGTGCGCACGACGTACCCGGGGTCTCGCGCGATCACCCGGTTGAGGCGGGGCACGGCATCCGTCGATCTGCGCGGCTCGCTCTTCTGCGAAGTGCGCGAGGCGTCCGATATTCCGCTGTGCGGGTTCTATGCGGCGGCGTTTGCCCGGGTATTGCATCACTTCGGCATTCGCGCAGAGGCGCGCGTGCACGAATGTCGGGCGGCGAGCCGGTCAAACGGCTGCCGGCTCAAGGTCGTCGTGCACCAGGCCGGAACGGGCGAACCGGCTGCGGCCGCCTAAAAGGCAGTGTTCAGCCGGTGCGCCCCGGCCGTCTTGTCCGCTCACATCAGTATGCTTCGTACTCTGGTCGTTTCACTTCTCCTGGCGGCGAGCGCCGGATCGGCTGCGGCTCAAACCGCGCCATCCCGCGTGCTGGTCGTGCCGTTCGAGGACTCGAAGGACGAACCGCGATTCCACTGGCTTCGCGAGGCGGCAGCCGTGCTCGTGGCCGACGGCCTCAGGGCGCGTGGGCTGGCCGCGATCATGCGCGCTGAACGCGTCCGCGCCTTCGACCAGCTGCACCTGCCGGTGTCCGGGCCGCTCAGCCGCGCAACGGTCGTCAAGGTCGGTCAGCTCGTGGGGGCTGTCGACGTCGTCGTCGGGTCGTTTCGCGTGGAAGGGACCACGCTGACGGTCTCGGCGCGCAGCATCCGCATGGACCTCGGCCGGTTGCAGCCGGACGTCTCCGAGCGCGGTGAGCTCACCGATCTTTTCGCAGTCTTCGAACGGCTGTCGGGTCGTCTCGCCCCGAACGCGGCCCGGCCGGCGGCAGTCTCTCCGCCGCCTCCACTCACCGCGTTCGAGAACTACATCAAGGGTCTGCTCGCCGAGAGCCCGGTCGCGCAGGCGTCGTTTCTGGAATCCGCGCTTCGTGAAGCGCCGACCTTCGACCGCGCGCGGCTCGCGCTCTGGGAAGTGCGGACCGAGCAGGGCGACCACGCGGCTGCGCTGCAGGCCGCGCGGGCCGTGCCCGCCAGCTCGGCGCTCTCCCGGCGTGCGCAGTTCTTCGCGGGAATTTCACAGATCGAGCTGAGGCAATACGACGACGCAATGGGAACGTTGAAAGGGCTGCTCGGCGGGGACGGCGGCAACCCGGAGGCCGACGCGGCTGTGCTGAACAATCTCGGCGTGCTGCTCACCCGCCGCGGCGGCTCACCGCAAACCGGCACGCCAGCGTATTATCTGACGAAGGCCACCGACGCCGATCCCGACCCGGACTACATGTTCAACCTGGGATACGCGTACGCATCGGTTGGGAACAATCAAAGCGCCATCTACTGGCTGCGGGAAGCGTTGCGCCGCGATCCGACGGACGCCGACGCGCACTTCGTCCTGGCTGCGGCGCTTCAGGCAACCGGCAGCACGGTGGAGTCCGGGCGCGAGCGCGACCTCGCGCGTCGGCTGTCGTCACGGTACGAGGAGCTCGATCGGCGGGCGGCCGACTCGAAAGCCGCGGTGCCGCCTGGACTGGAGCGGATGCGACTGGATCCCGAGGGATCGCGAGCGCTGCGCGCCGATCAGACGATCGTCAACGCGGCGCAGCGCGAGCAGCGCGAGCTCGCCGCGTTCCACCTGGAACAGGGCCGGCGATTGTTCGAGCGCGAGCAGGACACCGAGGCGCTGGCGGCGCTCCGCCGGGCGGTCTACCTGTCGCCGTATGAAGCCCAGGCCCACTTGTTGATCGGTCGCATTTATCTGCGCGCCGGTCGTCCGGCGGAAGCGATCGACGCGTTCAAGATCTCGATCTGGAGTGAGGACCGGGCCCCAGCGCATGTGTTTCTCGCCGAGGCGTATCTGAAGACTGGAGACACCGCGTCGGCCAGGACCGAGGCGCAGCGCGCGCTGGCCCTCGACCCTGCGTCGCCAGAGGCCAAACGACTGCTGGGGGAGATCGCGAAGCCCCCGCAGTAGACAGAAGAGCGCGGAACTTCAGTTCCGCGCCGGGAGAAACGCCCATGCGGATCGCAAGCACGTGCTTCGTCGCGGGCCAGATGCTGCTGGCGTTGTCCACGGTGATGGGCCTGGAGACGACCTCTCCCTCTCCCATCGTCTACACCGCTGTAGTCGACGGCATCATTCACCCGATTGCCACGGCGTACATCCGCCGCGCCATCGAGGAGGCCGATGCCGCCAACGCTGATCTGCTGATCATCACGTTGCGAACACCGGGCGGTCTGGTCGACGCCACGCGGGATATCAACACGTCCATCATCCAGGCGAAGACTCCGGTCGTCGTGTTCGTCGGGCCTTCAGGGGGCCGTGCCGCCTCCGCCGGGTTCCTGATCACCATGGCAGCGGACGTCGCCGTCATGGCGCCGGGCACGCACATCGGCGCGGCCCATCCGGTCTCGGGAGACGGCCAGAAGGTCGACGAGATCATGGCGAAGAAGATGACGTCGGACGTGGCGAGCTACGCGCGGACGCTTGCGACGCAGCGGAAACGGAACGTCGAGCTCGTCGAGCAGGCCGTGACCGAGAGCCGGTCATACACGGAGCAGGAGGCGATCGGCGCCAGTCCACCCCTCATCGACCTCGTCGCCTCGAGCGTCGCGGACGTGATCGCGAAGCTCGATGGCCGGACGATCACGCGCTTCGACGGCCGGACGCAAACCCTGCACACGGCCGGGGCGACCCAACGGTCGGTCGAGATGACGTGGGCGCAGCGGCTGCTCAGCGCCGTGGCTCACCCCCAGATCGCCTACCTGCTGCTGATGCTGGGCACGCTGGGCCTGACGGTCGAACTCTGGAACCCCGGGGCGGTGCTCCCCGGCGTGGCCGGCGGGATTTGCCTCCTGCTGGCCTTCTTCGCGTTCCAGGTGCTCCCGGTCAGCTACGTGGGCGTCTTGCTGATTCTCTTCGGCCTGATGCTGCTCATTCTCGAGGTCAAGGTCACCAGCTTCGGTTTGCTCGCGGTCGGGGGCATTGTCAGCCTGTTCTTCGGGTCGATGCTCCTCATGGATTCGCCGTTGCCCGAGCTGCAGGTGGGGCTTCGGCTTATCATCCCCGTGACGCTGACGCTCTCCGCCATCGTGCTGTTCCTGGTCCAGTTGGCGGTTAAAGCTCAACGTATCCAGCCAGTTACGGGGGAGGCTGGAATGTTGGGCGCGACCGGCCGGGCGCTGACGTCCATCGAGGCCGGCGGCAGGGGCCGAATCGAGACTCACGGGGAGATCTGGACTGCGACCGCATCGGAGCCGATAAACGCGGGAGATGTGGTCCGCGTTGTCGGAGTCCAAAGCCTGCTCCTGACGGTGCGGCCGGAGCGTTCACAGAAGGTCAGGGGAGAAAGAGAGATTAGCTCGCCGTGTTGATATTCCCACCCTTCCTGATCGTTCTGTTCTTTCTCGGCTTTTACCTGATCAGCGCAATCAAGATCCTGAACGAGTACGAGCGTGGGGTCATCTTCCGGCTCGGCAAACTGCTGCCGCAGCCCAAGGGCCCCGGGATCATCCTGGTCTTCGCGCCCATCGATCGGATGGCGCGCGTGAGCCTCCGGACGATCGTCCTCGACGTGCCGCCGCAGGACGTGATCACGCGCGACAACGTCTCGGTCAAGGTCAACGCGGTCGTGTACTTCCGCGTGATGGATCCGCGGCGAGCGATCGTGGAGGTCGAGAGCTACCATTACGCGACGTCGCAGCTCGCGCAGACGACGCTCCGCAGCGTGCTGGGGCAGGTCGAGCTCGACGATCTGCTGTCGCAGCGCGAGAAGCTCAATCACGATCTGCAGCACATCCTCGATCAGCGTACCGATCCGTGGGGCATCAAGGTCTCGGCGGTCGAGGTCAAGCACGTCGATCTCCCGCCGGACATGCAGCGCGCGATGGCGCGGCAGGCCGAAGCCGAGCGTGAGAAACGTGCCAAGATCATTCACGCCGAGGGCGAGCTCCAGGCTTCGCAAAAGTTGATGGAAGCCGCCGCGATCATCTCGAAGGAGCCCGCCACGATCACGCTGCGCTATCTGCAGACGCTCACCGAGATCGCGTCCGAGAAGAACTCCACCATCATTTTTCCGCTTCCAGTCGAGTTGATCAACATGATCGGCCAACGCAGGGGATAGCACTGTGGTAGAGCATGCACACGACACGGATGACGGGTTTCACGAGATTCAGCTGAGCGGGAAGCAGCTGGTGTTTCTGTTCATGGCCACGACCGTCGTGTCCGTCGTCATCTTCCTGTGCGGAGTACTGGTGGGCCGCGGGGTCCGGGCGGAAGCCGCCGGATCGGTGCGCCCCGACGCTGCGAACATGGCCGCGGACCGCGCGAGCCAGCCCGCAGCGTCAGCGAGCCCGGCGCCGGCCTCGAGTGACGCGCCCGCGCCACCGGCCGACAGCGCGCTGACGTATCACGATCGGCTGCAGCGCGACAAGCCCGCGACCGAGACGCTCAAGCCGCCAAACGGGCCGAAGATCGATGACGTCACGCCGCTGACCTCCGCCGCGCCGCCGGCACACGCCCCGGCGCCTGCGGCTGCGCCAGCGTCCGCGCCGGCTCCGACGCCGGCAGCCGCTGCGGCCCCTGTGGCCGCAGGGGCGTCTGCGGCCACAGGGGCGCCTGCGGGCACAGGAAGAAGGACCAGCGCGCAGCCTGGCACGTGGGCCGTCCAGGTCGTCGTCCTCCGTGATCGCGCCGCAGCGGGCGCGGTGATCGAGCGCCTGAGCGGCAAGGGGTACCCGGCGTTCATCGTGAGCCCGGCACCCGGCGCGCCGCTCCAGGCCTACAAGGTCCAGGTCGGCCGGTTCAGCGAGCGCAGCGAAGCCGAGAAGATCGCCGATCGGCTGAGAAAAGAAGAACAGTTCGAGCCCTTCATCCTGCGCTAGGCACGTCAGGTCGAATGCCGACGGTTCCCGCGAGCGGAGCGCTCGCCGTCCTCTCGGGAGTGCTGCTCGCGCTCAGCTTTCCGAGGTACGGCCATCCTGCGTTCGCGTGGGCCTCGCTCACGCCCCTCGTTGTCGCGCTGCTGCGGCCGTCGGCCGAACCCCGCCGGTTGCGGCACGCCTTTCTGCTCGGCCTCCTCGCCGGCGGCGTCTACTTCGCGGGAACACTCTACTGGCTGGTCGAGACGATGACGATGTTCGGCGATCTGGCCACGCCAATCGCAGTGCTCGCAGCGTTCCTCCTCGTCGCCTACCTGTCCCTGTTTCCAGCCGCCTTCGCGATCGCGCTCGTTCGGTTGCGTCGATCGCTGGGGCTGCTGGCGGCGGTGATGCTCGTGCCGCCAGTCTGGGTCGCCACGGAGCTGGGCCGGCAATACGTCTGGGACGGGTTTCCGTGGGCGCTGCTCGGCTACAGCCAGGTCACGTTCCTGCCCGTTGCGCAGCTGGCGAGTCTCGTCGGAGTGTACGGGCTGTCGGGGCTGCTCGCGCTGACGTCGGCGTCGGTGGCGTTCGTCATCATCGATCGCGGGCGCCAGCGATGGCTCTTTGCCGGCACGGTCGCCGCGTTGATCCTTTCGTGCGTCGTCTGGGGTCGCGCGCGCATCGAGGGCGGCAGCCTGGATACCGCGGGGGAGGCCGTGCGCGTCGCGGTGCTGCAGGGGAACATCCTGCAGGACGACAAGTGGAATCCTGCTCTGCGTGATGTCATCACGGGCCGCTACGTGGCGATGACGCGCGAGGCGATCGCTCGGGGCGCGACGTTCATCATCTGGCCCGAGACGGCGACGCCGTTCTATTTTGCGGAGGACCCGCGCGGCGCCGCGATTCGACGGATCGCCAGCGAGGCGGGCGTCACGCTGCTCGTCGGCAGCGACCAGCGGGAGCTGGGGCGGCCAGACCTCGCGCCGGACGACCCGGCCAACCACTACTACAACGCGGCGTTCGGCGTGAAACCGGACGGGACGATCGGCGGCGTGTATCGGAAGATGCACCTGGTGCCGTTCGGCGAATACGTACCGCTGAAACGACTGTTGTTCTTCGTGCAGCCGATCGTCGAGGCGGTCTCGAACTTCACTCCCGGTGATGAGGCGGTCATCCTGCCGGTCCAGGGACATCGGGCGAGCACGGCCATCTGCTACGAGGTCATTTTCGGAAGCCTGATACGGCAATTCGTCGTCAACGGGAGCGAGCTGCTGACGACGATCACCAACGATGCCTGGTACGGCCGCTCGTCAGCGGCCTACCAGCACTGGGAGCAGGCATCGATGCGCGCGATCGAGAACGGCCGCTATCTGGCGCGCGCGGCCAACACGGGGATCAGCGGCTTCGTCGATCCTTACGGCCGCGTGCTGAAGAAGTCCGCGCTCTTCGAACAGGCCCTGCTCGTGGAAGACCTCCGGTTTCTCCGGGAGCGGACCCTCTATTCGCGCATCGGCGATCTCGTCGCGTGGCTGTCGCTCGTGGTGACGGTTGTCGCGCTTCTCGTCTCGCGCAGGGCGGGTCCTGCCTGATACGATAGTCAGCTGTCAGCTGGAAGCCGAGAGCCTGAAGCCGAGAGCCTGAAGCCTATTCATGACCATTCAACTCGACGATCAGCTTCGCAGGTACGAGGATCTGGCGCGGCGCGCCAGCGACCTGCGGAGCCATCTTTGACGCCGCCCGCCCCGCCGCCGAGCTCGCACAACTCGAGGAACGCACTGCCGACCCGGACTTCTGGAAGGATCAGGCGGCCGCCCAGAAGGTGATGCAGCGCCGCCGCCGTCTCGAGGAAGACCGCGATCTCTTCGAGACGCTCAAACGCAAGGTCGACGATCTCGCCGTGCTGATCGAGTGGGCCGAAGCCGGCGAACCGGTGGCCGACGATCTCGCGCGCGCGCTCGACGATCTCTCGACCACCGTCGAAGCGGGCGAGGTCAAGAAGATGCTCGGCGGCGAGCACGACCGCAAGAACGCGATCGTCACCATTCACCCGGGCGCCGGCGGCACCGAGTCGCAGGACTGGGCGGAGATGCTGCTCCGCATGTACATGCGGTGGACGGAACGCCGCGGCTTCAAGCGCGAGGTGATCGACCTTCAGCCCGGAGATGAAGCGGGCATCAAGAGCGTGACGTTCACGGTGACGGGTGACTACGCCTACGGGCTCCTCCTCGCCGAAGCCGGCGTCCACCGGCTCGTTCGCATCTCGCCCTTCGATCAGGCCTCGCGCCGGCACACGTCGTTCGCCTCGGTATTCGTGTGGCCCGAACTGCCCGAGGACGTCGATGTCGAGATCGACGACAAGGACCTCCGGATCGATACCTACCGATCGAGCGGCGCCGGCGGCCAGCACGTCAACGTCACCGACTCGGCGGTGCGCATCACGCACCTGCCGACGGGCATCGTCGTCTCGTGCCAGAACGAGCGCTCGCAGCATCGCAACCGCGACGCGGCCATGCGCGTCCTGAAGTCACGCCTGTTCGACCTGAAGATGAAGGAGCAGCAGGCGAAGCTGAACCAGCTCGGCGGCGAGAAGAAGGACATCGCATTCGGGAGCCAGATCCGCAGCTACGTCCTGGCGCCGTATCAGATGATCAAGGATCACCGGACGAAGGAAGAAGCCGGCGACGTCAACCGCGTCCTCGACGGCGACATCGACCCGTTCATCAAGACGTATCTGATGAAGAAAGCGGCGGGGACACTGGGGCAGGCCGAGCCTGAGTAAATAGATCCGTGAATTGCAGATTTCAGAGGTCAGATTTCAGAGTCTTTTAGATTGTAGATTTTAGATTGTAGATTTCGGTTCGCGGTTGCAGTTCTTGCGACGCTTCGACGAGGAAACGTTGAAAGGCGCTGTTTCCTGCCGGGCATGCCATGTGCAGTCTGGGGGGGCATGTGGTGCTGGAGGAGCTGGACGAGTCCGATGGCTGGATCCGTCTACTGGTGAGAGCCGACATCACGACTCCGCAAGCCACGGCGAGCCTTGCCGGTGAAACTGAAGAACTCGTCCGAATCTTCTCGGCGTCTCTGCTAACCGCCAAGGGCAAGCGGGCAGCACTTATTGCCTGAAGCCCGACCCCGGCTGCGTGCCCGAAATGAACGCTTCGGTGATCGCGCCAGGCGAGCCGTCGGCGGCCGCGGTGCCGGAGCCGCGGTCCACCGACACGAACACGATGTTGCCGGGAGGCTCGAACGTGGGCTGATCCTTCCGCGTCGGCAATCCAGGCCTTCATGATGTCGTTCCACATCGGGACTGCAGACTCCGACCCGGTTCCCGCCGGCCCCATCGTCCGCTTCTGATCGTAGCCGGCCCACACGCCGATGGTGATGTCCGGGTCGAAGCCGATGAACCAAGCATCGGTGTAATCGTCCGTGGTCCCGGTCTTCCCGCCGATCGGCCAGTTGAGGGCGGCAGCCTTGCTCCCCGTCCCGCGCTGCACGACGCCGCGGAGGAGGTTGGTCATGACGAATGCCGTGTCCGCGCGGATCGCGTCCTTGGCTTCGGGCCGGTTCTCCTCGAGCACGTTGCCTTCGCGATCCGTGACCTTCAGAATCGAGTACGGGCGCATGCGGACACCCTGATTGGGGTAGACGGAGTATGCGCTCGTCATCTCCAGCAGCGTGGCTTCCGCGGCGCCCAATGCCACGGCGAGGTAGGGCGGCAGCGGCGACTCGAGGCCCAGCCGGCGCGCGTACGAAATCACCTGCTTCGCGCCGAGTTGATCCATCACGCGAACAGCCGGCACGTTGCGCGACTGTTCGAGCGCGCGTCGCAGCGTAATCGGGCCTTCGAAGGCGCGATCGTAATTGAGCGGCGTGTACGGCGGCTGGCCCGCGCCGCCGGGAAAGCTGACCGGCGTGTCCATCAGCATGGTGACGGGCGTGTACCCGCTGTCGATGGCCGCCGTGTAGACGAACGGCTTGAACGCCGATCCGACCTGGCGGTATGCCTGCGTCGCGCGGTTGAACTTGCTGCGATCGAAATTGAATCCGCCGACCATCGCCATGATCTGGCCGGTGCGGTTATCGAGGATGAGCGCGGCGCCTTCGACTTCGGGCGGCTGCTCGAGCGTGCCGGTCGCCGCGCCACCGCCCTCGGCGACCGTCGCGAGGCGTGTCTCCGACGAGATCCCCGCGCGTCACGAGTTGTGCGGGAGACGTCTTGCCGGTCCACGCGAATCCCTTGCGATCGACCGTGACCTTCAGGTCCCCGACCCGCAGCTGAATGCCCGAGGCGTCTACGCCCGTCACGACTGCGGGGACGAGCTGGCCGGCGAGCATCGGGCGGTCCCAGCGCGGCTGACGATAGGCCTCAATCGTGTGCCCCTCGTTGAGGATGTTCCGCCGCGGCTTCCGGAACCCGCGACGCTTGTCGATGCGCCGCAGGCCCTCATCGATCGCCTGCGTGGCGGCCTCCTGAAGGCGCAGGTCGATGCGCGGTCTGGATGGACAGACCGTTCTCGTACAGCTGCTTCGCGCCGTAGCGGCTTTCGAGCTCCCGGCGGACTTCCTCGAGGAAATACGGCGCGGCCGATGATGCCTGGGCCGGGCCCTCGCCGCGTACGACGATCGGCTTCTTCTTGGCGGCGTTCGCTTCGGCCTGCGTGATGAAGCCCACCTCCGCCATGCGCCCAAGGGCGTAGTTCCGGCGACGCATGGCCGCGTCCTTGTTCACGTACGGGCTCTGCCTCACGTTGCCCTGCAGGATGCCCGCGATCAGCGCCGCTTCCTCGAGGTTGACGTCTTTCGCCGACTTGCCGAAGTACAGGCGCGCGGCCGCCTCGACGCCGTAGACGCCGTGGCCGAAGTACATCTGGTTGCAATACAGCGTGAAGATCTCGCGCTTCGTGTAGCGCTTCTCGATCTGGATCGCGAGCATCGCTTCCTTGATCTTCCGCTCCCACGTCTTGTCGTCGGTCAGGAACAGCTTGCGCGCGAGTTGCTGCGTCAGCGTGCTCGCGCCGTACCGCTGACGCTTGACGATGTCCCGGATGAGCGTGACGACGATGTGGGGGATGCTCAGGCCGAAGTGCTGGTTGAATCCGGCATCCTCGGCGGCGAGGATCGCCTGTTCGAGCTTCGGCGAAATCGCGTCGTAGGGAATGACGACGCGTCGTTCGATCGCGAATTCGCCGACGATCTCGCCCCGGGCTCCGTAGACGCGCGAGATCGTGCTGGGCGCGTAGTCGTCCAGGCCGGAGATGCGCGGGATGTCACCGGCATACGCGAAGAAGACGCCCGTGGCAATGCCGAGAGACGCCGTGAGGATGAAAAGGGCGATAAGGCCGGCCCGGCGTGCGATGTGAAGGGCCTGTGCCATATCGCCCTCTGAGCCTTCTTACCCCCGTCCGCCGCGCGCCACGGCGCGACCGGTCGCCTGTCCGCCACCACGTGAGTGCCCGCCCGACTGGCCGGACGATCGCGATGGCGGTCCGGAGGGGCCACCCTGCGGTGCCGCCGAAGGAGCCGCCGGCCCTGACGGCCCCGGACCGTTTCGCTGCGTGCCTGCCCCCGGATAGGAGCGGTAGGACGGTGGTCCGTCCGGTCCCGACCGGGGTACCGTGTACGGCGTGCGAGCCGGCGCGTCCGCGGACGGTGAGCGGTAGACGCGTTCCCGCTGCACCCCCGACGAGGGCGGCACGTATGCGTCGTTCGTCCCGCGAGGCACCGCGCCCGAACCGCTGGATCGATTGACCCCGCTGATATCCGGCGTGGCGTTCCGATCCGGTACCGGGACGCGGCGGCTGTCTGGTGTGACGCTGCGGAAAGACGGAGCGACAGGAGTCATCTGCGACGGCGCGGCTGCCGGGTCGCCGCCTCGTGGAACCGCGCGACGCTGGAATCCCTGCGTGACGTCGGTCGAACCTGCCGGCGCAGCGGAATCACGAGCGACCGGCGTAGCCTGACGCGGCGCCGGGAGCGACGACACCGCGCGCGGTTCGCGCGCCGGCGACGGGAACCCGGGGCCGCTCAGCGCGGGCGCAGCACCGCGCCGGCTGCGGAATGCTGCGGTCGGGTCCGATGCCCCCGAATTCGATCCAGCGGCCGGAGAACCGACGGTGACGCCGCCTCGAGGCACGGCTCTCGCGACTTCACGCGCGCCCGGTCCGGCTGGTCCGGCGGTCACGCCGTTGCGCGGCACCGCAATGCCACGATCGGTCGCGCGAACCGAGGGGCGGTTCGCCGGATTGCCGGAGCGAGACACGGCGAACCCGCTGATCTCGGGTCCCGAGTTCCTGACGACGAACGTGCCGCGCGTGCGCGCGTCGATGCGGTTCACGTTGACCACGTTGACATTCACGAAGCCGCGGCCGAAGCCGTGACGCGGCACGACGGTCCAGGCGTGCCAGGGATCGAAACGGTGGCCGCCGTGGAAGCCGGAGCCTGTGAACGGGATCACCGCCACGTTGTTCCAGCCGAGCGGGCACCAGCTGACGTAGTTCGGCGCATACGCCCACGAAACCCACGCGGGAGACCAGCGAACGCCCGGAATCCAGAACCAGAGACCCGCCGAGAATCCCCAGCGGCCGTAGTGATGCGTCGGCCAGGCCCACGGATCGTTGCCAATCCACGTCCAGCCATAGGGGCGAAGAACGGACCAGCGGCCGTAGTAGTAAGGACGCCAGCCCGTGCTGACCCGCGGATACCAGACGTTCCCGTAGGTCGGCATGTATTGCCACGACCCGTACTCCGCGAACGTGGTGGCGTAGGACTGGACGGATTCCGGCGAGGTACTCCGTCGAGACGCCGAGGCGCGCGGTCCGGCGCGTTTCGGACCAGCGATCGAAATCGTCCCAGGCGGCCGAGTTGAACACGTAGGCCGAGGATGGTGCGGCGCCTGCGCGCGCGAAGGCGCGCTCGCCGGCCGACACCATCGTGCGGCCGTCTTCGTTGACGATCTCGGCCGCGCCGCGGATGACCGCGAGCTCGACTTCCGCATCACGATCGCCGCCGAGGATCGACACGCGGTATTCGCCGGGGTTCGCGATCTGCACCCAGGCCGTCGGCGCGTCGACGCGGTACGAGGCCGCGCGTTCGCCAGGGATGTTCAACCGGACGCGGCCAGCGAGCAGCCGCACGACGCCGGCCGACTGGAAATCGACAATGGTGTTGCCATCGAGGTGCAGCGTGGTGCGATCGTTGAACAGCACCTCGACGCGTCCTGCCTGCGTGCGCACGCGATCGCCTGGCAGCACCGGCATCGACGCCGGCGCGGCCTCGGATTTGCCGTCACGTTCGAGCAGGGCGGCGCCGTCTACGGCTGAAATGTGCGCTGGCGCCTCAACGGGCTGTTCTTGCGCGCTGATTGGCCGTGCGGTGAAGACACCAAGAAGTGCGACCGTGAGCAGGGGAGCCAGGCGGGTCATATGAACCTCTGGGCCTTCGTGTTCCCGAAACATCGGCAGGCGGCCGCCGAGGCAGGCTGGCAACTGCCAGTATAACACCAACTTAGGGTAGGTCAATCGGGCGGTATTGACACTGACAGACTAAGATAATATATTAACGACGTTATAAAGATTAGCTGCCAGGCCGGGACCACCCCCGGACCGGGAGCAGGACGCGAGGAACAGAGCACATGAGCAAGATTATCGGAATCGACCTCGGCACCACGAACTCGGTTGTCGCGGTGATGGAAGGCGGCGAGCCGGTCGTCATCACCAATCCAGAGGGCAATCGCATCACCCCGTCGGTCGTGGGCTTCACGAAGTCCGGCGAGCGTCTCGTGGGTCAGGTTGCGAAGCGCCAGGCCGTGACCAATCCGGAGAACACGGTCTTCTCGATCAAGCGGTTCATGGGCCGCAAGTACGACGAAGTGTCTGAAGAGATGAAGATGGTGCCGTACACCGTCGCCCGTGCGAGCAACGGCGACGTGCGGGTCCAGGCGGGTGGGAAAGAGTACTCGCCGCCCGAGATCTCCGCGATGATCCTGCAGAAGCTCAAGCAGGCCGCCGAGGAGTATCTCGGTCAGCCGGTGACGAAGGCCGTCATCACCGTGCCGGCGTACTTCAACGACGCGCAGCGCCAGGCGACCAAGGACGCCGGCCAGATCGCCGGCCTCGAGGTGATGCGTATCGTCAACGAGCCGACCGCGGCGGCGCTCGCGTACGGACTCGACAAGAAGAAGGACGAGACCATCGCCGTGTACGATTTCGGCGGCGGCACGTTCGACATCTCGATTCTCGAGGTCGGCGAGGGCGTCGTCGAGGTGAAGGCCACCAACGGTGACACGCACCTGGGCGGCGACAATCTCGACCAGCGCATCATCGACTGGATCATCGCCGAGTTCAAGAAGGACGAGGGGATCGATCTCGGCCGGGATCGGATGGCGCTCCAGCGCCTGAAGGAGGCGGCCGAGAAGGCGAAGATGGAGCTGTCGACCGTCGTCGAGACCGACATCAACCTGCCGTTCATTACGGCGGATGCGACCGGTCCGAAGCACATGGTCAAGAAGCTCACGCGGGCGAAGTTCGAGCAGCTCGTCGACGATCTCCTGCAGAAGACGGTCGGGCCGACGAAGCAGGCGCTCGCCGACGCCGGCATCGACTCGTCGAAGATAGACGAGGTCGTGCTGGTCGGCGGATCCACGCGCATCCCGCGCGTCCAGCAGATCGTCAAGGATCTGTTCGGCAGGGAGCCGCACAAGGGCGTGAACCCGGATGAAGTCGTGGCGGTCGGCGCGGCGATTCAGGCGGGCGTGCTCGCCGGAGAAGTCAAGGATCTGCTACTGCTCGACGTGACGCCGCTGTCGCTCGGCATCGAAACGCTGGGCGGGGTCATGACGACGCTCATTCAGCGGAACACGACCATTCCGACGAAGAAGAGTGAGACGTTCTCGACGGCCGCCGACAACCAGACGAACGTGGAGGTCCACGTGCTGCAGGGCGAGCGCCCGCTGGCGCGCGACAACCGCACGCTCGGCAAGTTCCAGCTCGCCGGTCTGCCGCCGGCGCCGCGCGGCATGCCGCAGATCGAAGTCACGTTCGACATCGACGCGAACGGCATCGTGAACGTGTCCGCGAAGGACATGGCCACCCAGAAGGAGCAGAAGATCACCATCACCGCGTCGAGCGGGCTCTCGAAGACCGAAGTCGACCGGATGATGAAGGAAGCGGAGTCGCACGCCGACGAGGATCGGAGGCGCAAGGAAGAGATCGAGACGCGCAACCACGCCGATCAGGCCGCCTATCAGGCCGAGCGGTTGGTCAAGGAGCAGGGCGACAAGCTCTCTGCGTCGGACCGGCAGACACTCGAGACGGCCATCGAGGACCTGAAGAAGGCGATCGAACGGAACGACGTAGCCGAGATGAAGCGCAAGATGGAGTCGCTGAACGCGGCGCAGCACAAGGCCGCCGAAGCGATGTATCGAGGCGCGAGCGCGGCCGGCGCAGGCCCGGCGGGAGACGCGGGCGGACCGTCGGCCGGCGGTGCGCGCGGCAACGGCGACGCGGCGGGTGACGTCATCGATGCGGAGGTCGTGGAGGAGGAGAAGAAGTGAGCCATGGACTTCTACATCCTCCTCGGCGTCGGGCAGGACGCGACGTCGGCGGATATCAAGCGGGCTTTTCGACGACTCGCGCGCCGGTATCACCCGGGCATCAACCCGGGTGACCGGACCGCCGAGGCGATGTTCGATCGCATCTCGGAAGCCTACGATACGCTCATCGATCCTGGACGGCGGCAGCAATACGACAGGTCCGGCGGCCGCATGACGCCGCCGGAGGAGGCAGGATCCACCACGTTCACCGAATTCGACTTTTCGGTGGCGGCGCAGGGCGCCCAGGCGGCGACGTTCGGCGAGCTGTTCGCTGACGTCCTGCAGCCGTTCACGTTTTCCGATCGGGACGAACCGACGGTCGGCGCGGATCTGCACGCGACGCTGAAGCTCTCGTTTGCGGAGGCGCTGCGGGGTGTCGAGCGTCAGGTCGTCGTCACGCGCCACGTGACGTGCGGCACGTGCGCAGGTTCGGGCCAGGTCGTCGCGCGGGAGGCGCCCTGCGGACACTGCCGGGGCGCCGGACAGCTGCGCTGGGCCCGCGGCCATATGGTGTTCTCGAAGCCGTGCGCCGCGTGCGGGGGCACAGGACGTCAGAGCTGGCAACGCTGCGCGGCCTGTTCCGGGCACGGTCACGGCGTGCGCAGCGAAGCGGTCAGCATCGTGGTGCCGCCGGGTACGGCCGACGGCGCGCGGCTCCGGATCGCAGACAAGGGACACGCCGGCCGGCGCGGCGGCCGGCCGGGCGACCTGTATGTCGCCGCGCACGTCGAGGCGCATCCGTGGCTGCGTCGTGACGGCGACGATGTCGTCTGCGCGCTGCCGGTGGCGGTGCACGAAGCCGTCCTCGGCGCACGGTTCGACGTTCCCACACTCGACGGTCCGGTCAGGATTCGGATTCGTCCGGGAACCCAGGCCGGTCAGCAGCTGCGGGTCATCGGCCGGGGGGCGCCGACGGCAGACGGCGCGCGCGGCGATCTGGTGTTCGAAGTCGTGCTCGTCCTGCCGGAGGCGCTGAACGATCGATCGAGAGATCTGATGCGTGCGTTCGCTCGTCTCGACGAAGGGGACGTACGGAAGAACCTGAAGGTGTGAGCCGGAAGCTGGAAGCTGAAGAATGGCAAAGCGCACAGGCGGCAAGGCGTATTACATGATCAGCGCGGTGGCGCAGAAGTACAACATCCACCCGCAGACGCTGCGCCTGTACGAACGCGAAGGGCTCCTCAAGCCGTCGCGGACCGAAGGCAACACCCGCCTGTATTCCGAAGACGATCTCGAGCAGCTCGAGACGATTCTCTCGCTCACCCGTGACCTCGGCGTCAACCTCGCCGGCGTGGAAATCATCCTGAACATGCGCCGGAAGATCGAGGCGATGCAGCACGAGGTGAACGAGTTCATGGACTACGTGAAGCGCGAGCTCTCGCGCGGCATCGGCGATTGGGAACAGCGGCTGAGTACGGCGCTGGTCAAGTCGGCGCCCACCGACCTCGTCCGCACGTCCGCGCCGCATGTCGAGCCCCCGGCCGACACCGAAGAGGTCGAGGAGCCGCGTCGCAAGGCCTGACGGCTGAGCTCAGTCAACTCGCAGTCCGCATTCCGCAATCCGCAGTCAGGATTCGGCAGTATCATGCCGCCATGCCAGGCGTCACCGATTCCCGATCGGACTCGGGTGCGCTTCAAGCCTACCTGCGCGCAATCGCGCGCATCCCCCGCCTGACCGCCGACGAGGAGCGCGAGCTGGGCGCGCTGATTCGGCGAGGCGATCAGGACGCGCTGCGCACGCTCGTCGAAGGCAACCTGCGATTCGTCGTCAGCTACGTCAAGCGCTATCGGGGGCTGGGCGTGCCGTTCCTGGACCTCATTCACGAAGGCAACCTCGGGTTGATGGAGGCAGCGCGCCGCTTCGATCCCGATCGCAACGTCAAGTTCATCACGTACGCCGTCTGGTGGATCCGGCAGGCGATCGCGCAGGCGCTCTCGCTCCAGAGCCGCGCGTTTTCGCTGCCGCAAAAGCTGTCCGGTGTCGCCGCGCGTCTCGGGCGCGAGGTCGCGGCCCTGACCGAAGAGCTCGCCCGCTCACCGACGCCGCGAGAAATCGCCGACGGTCTCGAGATCTCGGAAGGCGAGGTCGACGCGCTCCTGCGGATCGGGAGCGTGGATGTCTCGCTCAGCGATCGTGTGGGCGCCGGGCGGGGAGACGCCGACGGTCCCGAGCTTGCGGAGCTGCTCGAGCAGGTCGCCATACCCGCGGTCGACGACGAGCTGCTCCACCAGGCGGTGTCCGATCGGGTTCGCGATGCGCTCCACGAGCTCGACACGAAAGAGCGCGAGGTCGTCGAGCTGCGTTTCGGTCTCGATCGCGACGGCGAACTGCGCACGCTGCAGGAAGTCGGCGAGCTCCTCAACCTGTCGCGCGAGCGCATCCGGCAGATCGAGTCGCGAGCGAAGGAGAAGCTGAGACGATCAAAGAAGGCCGGCGAGCTGAGGAGTTATCTAAACTGATCGTTTCGGGACGTTTGGATTAGAATTCAAGATCCATGTGTCCCTTGTGCGATGACACGGGCTGGAAGCCACTCGAGATCGATGGCACGCGGCGTGTCGTCCGATGTGATTGCTGGCGCGAGGGCCTGACCGCCCGGTTGCTCGACGACGCGCGCGTTCCCCCGCGATACCGCCGCTGCGATCTGGAAACTTTTGTCATTTACCCGAACGAGAAGCTGATCGCTGCCGTCAGTCGGGCGCGCCGGTTCGCGGAGGAGTTTCCGTCCACCCAGAAGGGGTTGTGCCTCATCGGGCCGCCCGGCATCGGCAAGACGCATCTGGCCGTCGCCGTGCTGCGACGCGTCATCATGACAAAAGGGGGCCGCGGCCTGTTCTACGACACGCGGGACCTGCTGCGCGTCATCCGGAGCACGTACAACCCGCTCGTACGCACCGCCGAGATGGACATTCTGCTGCCTGTCATGGAAGCCGACCTGCTCGTTCTCGACGACCTGGGGTCTGAAAAGACGTCCGAATGGGTCGAAGAGACGATGAACCTGATCGTCAATACGCGGTACAACCAGCGCCGCCACACGATCTTCACCTCGAACTTCGAGGACACGCCGGACGACAGCGAGCCCGACTCTCTCAAGGCGCGCATCGGATTCCGCATCCACTCGCGGCTGCACGAGATGTGCGAGTTTCTCGAGTTCGACGGCGCGGACTATCGACACCTGCCGCCAAACGGGGGCGTCGAGGATCTGATGACGCTGTGGAAGGTGAAACCAGCCAGGCGGACGCTGCCGGTCAGAGCCAAGGGCCCGGTACGCGCGCAGCTCAAACAGCCGACGGGCAAAGCCGATCTCGGATGGTCCGGGGGCAAAGCGGGGTCGTAGGTTGCTCGGACTGTACCTCCACATCCCTTTCTGTTCCTCCATCTGCAACTACTGCAACTTCAATCGTGGTCTGTTCGAAGGCGGTCTCAAGGATCGCTACCTGGCGGCTCTCGAGCAGGAGATCGTCCGCGCCGGCACGGGTGAGAAGGTCGACACGATTTTCTTCGGCGGGGGTACGCCGTCGCTGCTGGAGCCCTGGGAAATCGGGCGGCTCATCGACGTGTGCCGGCGGGTCTTCGAGGTGACGCCTGATGCCGAAGTCACCCTCGAAACCAATCCTGAGACCTCGTCGGCGACCCGCATGGAAGGATTCCGGGCATCGGGAGTCAATCGGGTCAGTTTCGGTGTCCAATCGTTCAGGGACTCCGAGCTCAAACGGCTCGGCCGGGTGCATACTGCGGATCGCGCCCGAAACGCGATCCGCGAGAGTCGCGCCGCCGGGTTCGACAACGTCAGCCTGGACCTGATGATGTGGTTGCCGCAGCAGTCGAGAAACGACTGGACCGAGAGCGTCGACTCGCTCATCGGCTGTGAACCCGAACACGCCTCCCTGTACCTGCTCGAGCTCTACCCGAACGCGCCGCTGAAGGAAGAGATGGCCCGTGCCGGCTGGTCGCTCGCGCCGGACGACGATGCGGCCGAGATGTACCTGGCGAGTCTGGAGACGCTTGACCAGGCTGGGTACCATCAGTACGAGATCTCCAACGTCGCCCGGCCGGGACGCGAGTCGCGGCACAATCTCAAGTACTGGTCCGATGGCGAGTGGCTCGGGTTTGGGTGCGGCGCGCATTCGACCCGGGAAGGGGTGCGCTGGAAGAACGCCTCGGCCACGGAGGATTACGTCGCCCGGGTCACGGCTGGCCAGGCAGTGGCGATCGATCGCCGAGCCCTGTCGCCGGACGAGCGCCTCGAGGAGGCATTGTTCACCGGCCTTCGGCTGTCCGACGGCGTCGATCTGGAAGAGGTCGGCCGGCGGTACGACGTGGAAGTCTGGGGCCGTTTCGGCTCTGGCCTTCAGCCATTTCTGGAGGAAGGCCTGCTTGTGCGGGACGGACCCCGGCTGCGGCTGACGCGCGGGGGTATGCTTGTCGCTAATGAAGTCATGCAAGTTTTTGTTACGCCGCCCGTCCCCGGGCGCTAGGCGGGTAGCGGTCTGGTACGGTAAAGTGTCCGCTTTCGTTCCGCGTCCATCTCAGGGCTTTGTTTTCGTCTGATCGTGTTTTCGTCTGATCAAAGTTCGTCTGATCAAGGAGGAGTGTGAATGCGTCGTCCCTTCACGGCTACAACCTGTGCTCTGGCGCTCGCATCGGTCGCGCTCATGGCCCAGAATCCGCCTGCGCAAACCCAGCCCCCGGCCCAGCCTCCGGCGGCACCATCGGGGCCGAAGCTGTCGTTTACGGGCGAAGCAGGCCTGCTGCTGGTCCAGATCAAGCCTGATCAGACCGCAACGTTCGAAGAGATGCTGGCGAAGCTCAAGGCGGGCGCCGCAAAAACAGAGGACGCCTCGGTGAAGTCAGCGCTGACGGGCTGGAAGGTTTACAAGTCGGCCGAAGGCATGCAGGGCAACGCGCTCTACGTCGTCATGGTCGACCCTGTCGTCAAGGATGGGGAGTACGAGCTCTTCTCGCTGCTTCAGAAGGTCATGACGCCCGATGAATTGCGCGCGCCGGCGACGGTGGAGCTGTTCAAGAAGTTCCAGGCCGCGTTCGCGGCCGGCTACAACAAGCTGAACTTGACGCCCGTCGGCGGAGGCTAGGAAAAGAGACACAAGGGACAGGGGACAGGAACGCCCTTGTCCCATGTCCCTTGTCAGAACTTCAGGTTCAGGCCCGCGTAAAACCGTTGAGGATTCTTGTGACGCGCGTCGCCTTGTAATGTGAAGACGCGATAGTCCAGACGTAGCCGCAGCGGCCCCGCCAGCGACACTTTGACTCCTCCTCCGACGTTGATCCCCAGGTTCGTTTCTGAATCTTCGTTGAGCGTTTCCCGATACACGCCCCCGCCGGCGGTCCCGTAGAACTGCATGCCGGCGATGGGCACGGGTGTCTGAAGCAGCCCGTTGAACATGAACGTGCGCAGGCTCGGCGCGAAGTCATCCAAATCCTCTCGCGTGCTCCCGTACTCGAATTCGAAACCGACGATGATGAGGCCGATGCCGATACCCAGTCCGGTGGTCATGCGGTTGACCGGTGTCGGATTCGTACCCAGGAAGGCCGTGAAGTCAGCAGACGCCGTTGCCGGCGTCAGGAGAACCGCCACGCACACACCGGCCAGGAGAGCAGGGAATTGAGGGAAGCGCATGCGTCAGGATACTCCGAGCCCGGGCGCTTGCGCCGAGCGTGATACATTTTCTGTGATGGATTTCCGCCTCACGGAAGAGCAGGAGCTGCTGCGGCGAACCGTCCGCGAGTTTGCCGAGGCGGAGATTCGTCCGCACGTGATGGAATGGGACGACGCGCAGCAGTTTCCGATGGACCTGCTGCCGAAGCTTGCCGAGCTGGGCCTGACGGGCGTGCAGTTCCCCGAGCAGTACGGCGGCGCCGGCATGACCGCGCTCGACTACTGCATCTGCATCGAAGAGCTCGCGCGCGTGTGTCCGGCCATCGCCTTGTCCATCGCGGCGCACAACGGCTTGTGCTCCGCGCACATTTCGATGTTCGGCAGCGAGGCGCAGAAGCAGCAGTACCTTGCCTCGCTTGATTCGCGGCGACGTGCTGGGCGCCTGGGGCCTCACGGAGGCAGGCGCCGGCAGCGATGCCGCCGGCATGCGTACCACCGCCACGCGCCAGGGGGCCTGCTGGGTGCTGAACGGATCGAAGACGTTCATCACACATGGCCGGATTGGCGGGGTGATGGTCGTCATCGCGGTGACCGACCGGACGAAAGGTCATCGCGGCATCTCGGCGTTCGTCGTGGAACACGGCACCCCGGGGATGCTGGCCGGCAAGAAGGAAGACAAGCTCGGCATGCGCGCCAGCGATACGAGCGAGGTCGTGTTCGACAACTGCCGCATCCCGGTCGCGCAACTCCTCGGTGAGGAAGGGCAGGGCTTCATCAACACGCTGCAGGTCCTCGACGGCGGCCGAATCGGCATCGCCGCGCTGTCCGTCGGGCTCGCCCAGGGCGCGTGGGAAGCCGCGCGCGACTATTCGAAGGAACGCCGTCAGTTCGGTCAGCCAATTGCGGCATTCCAGGCGATTCAGTGGAAGCTCGCCGACAACGCGACGCGGATCGAGGCGGCCCGTCTGCTCACGTATCGGGCGGCGTACCTGCGCGACAAGGGCGAGCGCACGACGCGCGAGTCGTCGATGGCGAAGCTGTTCGCGAGCGAGGCGGCCGTCAAGGCTGCCGACGACTGCGTGCAAATCCACGGCGGGTACGGGTTCGTGAAGGACTATCCCGCCGAGAAGTACTTCCGGGACGTCAAGCTCCTGACCATCGGCGAGGGCACGAGCGAGATCCAGCGGCTCGTGATCGCCCGCCAGCTGCTCGGCCAGTGACGGAGCCTGCGCTCTCCGACCGCGTGCTCGCGGGCGATCCCCGCGCGATCGCGCGTGCGATCACGCTCATCGAAAACGAGTCGCCGCACGGCGCCGAGCTGATCCGTCGGATCTTTCCCCGAACCGGTCGCGCCTATCTCGTGGGCGTCACGGGCCCGCCAGGCGCGGGCAAGAGCACGCTGGTCGATCGCCTGACCGCCGCGATCCGTGCGACCAACCGCACCGTCGGCGTCGTCGCGGTCGATCCCACCAGCCCGTTCACCGGCGGCGCGATTCTGGGGGACCGCGTGCGCATGCAGGCCCACGCGAATGACGAGGGCGTGTTCATCCGGAGCATGGCGACGCGTGGGCACCTCGGCGGTCTGGCGCAGGCCACGAGCGAGGTCGCGCTCGTGCTGGACGCCGCCGGCAAGGACGTCGTGCTGATCGAGACCGTCGGCGTGGGCCAGGATGAAGTCGACATCGTCCGGACCGCGGATGTGTCCGTCGTGACGATCGTGCCGGGCAGCGGCGACGAAGTGCAGGCGCTGAAGGCCGGTATCATGGAGATCGCCGACGTCTTCGTGGTCAACAAGGCGGATCGGGACGGGGCGGACCGCACGGTCGCGTCGATTGAGACGCTGCTGTCGCTGCAGACTTTCGCGGAAGGTGAGTGGCGGCCGCCGATCGTCAAGACCGAAGCCACCACAGGAAAGGGCGTGCCCGAGTTGATGGAGGTCATCGAGCGCTTCCGGGCGCAATCGTCTCCTGCCCAGGGCACTCGTCGCCGCGCGCGGGCCGAGTGGCGCACACGCGAGCTGCTGGCCCAACGCTTCGTGCAGCACGTCGAGCAGCGCGTGCTCGCACCCGGTGAATTCGCCCTGCTGCTCGATCGGATTGCCGCGCGCGAGATCGACCCTTACACGGCAGTCGATCAGGTGTTTCGACGCGCCCTGAATTTGGCGGGAGCGGAGAAGCCGACATGAAAGCGCGCCTCGACCACGTGGGCATCGCCGTTGCCAACCTGGCCGACGCGCTGAAGTTCTACCGCGACGCGCTGGGGCTCGAGATCGAAGCGCCCGAGGAAGTCGCGTCCCAGCGCGTCCGCGCGCACTTCATCCCGGCGGGAGAGGCCGCGCTGGAGCTGCTCGAAGCGACCGCCGACGATTCGCCGATCGCCAAGTATGTCGGGAAGCGCGGACCGGGGTTGCACCACATCACGCTGCGCGTAGAGGACATCAGCGCCGCGCTGCAGCAGCTCCGCTCACGGGGCGTCCGTCTGATAGACGAGGCGCCGAGACCGGGCGCGCACGGCTCGCTCGTCGCCTTCATTCACCCATCGAGCGCGCACGGCGTGCTCGTCGAGCTGAAGCAGACCGCGCCGGCGTCGGGGGGCCGGGAACCGGGCGCATGAAACTCGGCGATCTCGAGCTCGTTCCGCTCTGGGACGGCGAATTCAGGCTCGACGGCGGCGCGATGTTCGGCGTCGTGCCGAAACCGCTCTGGGAGAAGCGGGCGCCCGCTGACGATCGCAACCGGATCCGCGTGGGCCTGCGTCCGCTGCTGGTGCGGGGCGAGCGCACCGTGATCATCGATGCCGGCATCGGCGGCAAGATGGATCCGAAGAGCGTCGACATCTACGGCATCGACCGCTCCCGTTCCCTCGATCACGCGCTCTCGGACGCGGGCATCCAGCGTGACGAGATCGAGATCGTTCTCGCGTCGCACCTCCATTTCGATCACGCGGGCGGCTTCACGACACGCGCCGGCTCGGGGGGCATCGTGCCCGCCTTCCCCAACGCGCGCTACATCGTGCGCACAGGGGAATGGGACGACGCGACGCATCCACACGAGCGGAACCGCGCCAGCTACCTGGCCGAGAATTTCGTTCCGCTCGCCGATGCCGGCGTGCTCGATCTGGTCGGCGGCGACGAGGTCATCATGCCCGGCGTGCGCGTCGTGCGTACGGGTGGCCATACGATGCACCACCAGATCGTGATGATGGAATCCGCCGGCCGGACGGCGGTGTTCACGGCCGACCTGATGCCGACGGTCGCGCATGTCGACGAGCCGTGGATCATGAGCTACGACCTGTATCCGATGGACACGCTCGCGTTCAAGCGAGTGTTCGTGAGAGAAGCGATCGAGCGGGAGTATCTGATATTCTTCGAGCACGATCCCGACATCGCGGCCGGCTATATTCGTGAGCGCAACGGCCGCAAAATCGTAGAGCCCCTGAGTCTCGAGGCGGGGAGCCAGGGGCCGGAGGCCAGAGGCCAGGGGTAATGAACCCAACCATCGGCATCATCGGCGGCAGCGGTCTGTACGACATGGCGGAGCTGACCGACCGTGAAGAGCGGCGGGTGCAGACGCCCTTTGGCGAGCCATCGGCTCCCTACGTCGTCGCCACGCTGCGTGGCAAACGCGTCGCCTTCCTCGCGCGCCACGGCGCGGGGCACCGGCTGCTGCCGTCCGAGCTGAATTTCCGCGCGAACATCTACGGGCTCAAGACCCTCGGCGTCGAGTACATCCTGTCGGCGAGCGCGGTCGGCAGCCTCAAGCAGGAGTACGCGCCCCAGCACCTCGTGATTCCCGATCAATTCGTCGACCGCACCCGCGGCCGCATCTCGACCTTTTTCGGCCGGGGTCTGGTCGCGCACGTCGGGTTCGCGCACCCCTTCTGCGCGCCGTTGAGCGATATTGCGTTTCGCGCGGCGCAGGCCGCGGGGGCGACCGTCCACAAGGGCGGCACGTACGTCTGCATGGAGGGGCCGCAGTTCTCCACGCTGGCCGAATCGAGGCTGTACCGGTCCTGGGGCATGGACATCATCGGCATGACCAACCTCCAGGAAGCCAAGCTCGCGCGCGAAGCCGAGATCTGCTACACGACCATCGCGCTGGTCACCGACTACGATTGCTGGCACCCCGAGCACGATCAGGTCACGGTGGAGATGATCGTGGCCAACCTGATGCAGAACGCCAGAACGGCCCAGCAGGTCATCGCCGGCGCGGTCGAGCAGCTGCCGTTCCCGCGCACGTGCGAGTGCGCGTCGGCGTTGAAGCACGCCATCCTCACGAGGCCCGAGGCCGTTCCGGCCGACGTCAAGCGCGATCTCGCGCCCATCGTCGGGAAATACCTGTGAGAAGATTCTCGTCCACCAGAAAGTCACGATGAGTATTGTCGTCACGGGCTCCATCGCCTTCGACTACCTGATGTCGTTCCCCGGGAAGTTCACCGAACACTTCCTGCCGGAGCACATGTCGCGCGTCAGCCTGAGCTTCCTCGTCGACACGATGGACAAGCGGCGCGGCGGCTGCGCGCCGAACATCGCCTACACGCTGGCGCTCCTGGGCGAGACGCCACGTCTGCTGGCGACCGCGGGCCAGGACTTCGACGAGTACCGGCGATGGCTCGAAGCCGCCGGCGTCGATACGTCGCTCGTGCGCGAGATCAAGGGCAAGTTCACCGCGTCGTTTTTCTGCAGCACGGACGTCGACAACAACCAGATCGCCTCGTTCTACACGGGTGCGATGGCCAACGCCGGTGAGCTGTCGTTCCGCGTCGTGGACGACTGCCACATCGCGATCATTTCCCCGAATGACCCTGGCGCGATGCTCCAGTACGCGGAGGAGTGCCGGACGCTCGAGATCCCGTTCATCTGGGATCCCGGTCAGCAGTGCGCGCGGATGTCTGGCGCCGAGCTGCGTGACGGCGTGACCGGAGCGGCGCTCGTGATCTGCAACGACTACGAGTTCGAGCTCATTCGTCAGAAGACGTCGCTCGACGAGCGCTCGATCCTCGAGCACACCCACGCGCTCGTCGTCACGAAAGGGGAGAAGGGCTGCTCGATCCTCACCGCCGACGGCTGGGTCGACGTTCCCTCGGTCGCGCCCACCCGCATCGTCGATCCCACGGGCGTGGGCGACGCATTCCGTGGCGGTTTCCTCAAGGGGATGGCGCGGGGCGCGCAGTACGAGATCTGCGCGCAGCTGGGCGCCGTGGCCGCAGCGTACGCGCTCGAGCACCTGGGCGGGCAGAGCCACGCCTACACCTGGCCGGAGTTCCGCGCGCGCTACGAAGAGACCTTCGGCGACAGCGGGGTCCGGGCGTGAGGAGCTTTCGTCAGCTGGCTCCGGCCCTGCTGACGGCTCTCGCGGTGATCTGGCTCGCAGCGTTGTGGCTCGCGCCGATCGCGATGTCGCGCGGACGATTCCCGGCCATCGATCTCGTGGTGTACGGCGCCGGATCACTCATCTGCCATCAACGGCCCGAGCGGTCGTTTCACCTGGCCGGCGTGCAGATGCCCGTCTGCGCGCGCTGCCTCGGACTCTATGTCGCAGGGACGATCGGCGCAGTCGTCGCCTGGACAGGAGCTTGGGCCGGGGCCTCGGCCAGGTGGCCGGCGCGATTCGCTGCGGCCGGAGCGCGAAAGGCCTTCGCGCTGGCCGCCACTCCGATTGCGATCTCGCTCGCGCTCGAGTGGCTCGGCCTCATCCAGACATCCAACGTCGCCCGTCTGCTGACGGCGCTCCCGCTCGGCCTCGCGGCCGGATGGATCCTCATCGGATCGCTCATCGTCGATCGTCCCGCGCTTCACGCCTGACGTAACGCGAGACGCCCGGTGCGGGAGCCGCGACAGCAGAGTGGGGACGCGCGGGAACCAGTGGTTATGCGATATCATGCCTTTGAAGATGTCGACGAAATCCACTGCCGCCGAGCGTGCACGCACGTCGGCGGAGCCGGGCACGATGATCATGATCTGCCTGGCGGCGTGGGTGGTGCCCGGCGCCGCTCACTTCTGGCTCGGTCGGCGTCAGAAGGGTATCGTCCTTCTGCTGACGCTCACCGCCATGTTCGCGATCGGCCTGGCGCTGCACGGCCGGATCTTTTCATTCGACCTCTCCGAGCCGCTCGGCGCGCTCGCGGCAGTCGCTGACTTCGGGCTCGGGGGCCCGTGGATCGTTGCCAGGTTGATGGGCGCCGGCGCCGGTGTCGTGACGGCAGCGACCTTCGAGTACGGCAACACGTTTCTCATCGTGGCGGGCCTGCTGAACTCGCTCGTCATCCTGGACGCGTTCGACATCGCGATGGGTCGCAAGTGACGAGCCATTTCCCGGTGCTCCTGCTCTTCGCGTTCCTCGTGTCGATCGTGTTCGCGGTGCTCATGCGCGACGAGCCGAGAGCGCAGGCGCGCACCGGGGTGATGATGTTCGGCGCGTTCGTCGGAGTCGCGCTGGTGCTCAGCTGGCTGATGTACCCGCTTCCGTTGTGACGTCGGACCCTCAGTCGACTCCAGCTCTGTCGTGAAACGCGTGACGCTCTGGGGGCCCGTGGCGCTCACGATGGTCCTCATCTTCGGCGTGTCGTCGATCCCCGATCTGAGCCCACCGGTCGAGATCTCCGACAAGACCGCGCATTCGCTCGTCTATTCCATCCTGGGCCTGTTGATGTTCCGCGCACTCGCCGGTGGACGGATCAAGGCGCTGACGATCCCCAATGCGGTGTTGGCCGTTCTGCTGTCGACGCTGTACGGCGTCTCAGACGAATTGCATCAGATGTTCGTGCCGGGACGAACGGCTGAATGGGCGGATATCGTCGCGGATGGCGTGGGTGCCACGTACGGGGTGGGAGCGGCGCTTCTTGTGAGGGCTGTTTCGAGGTACGAAGGGGGCGGAGTGAGCGGAGGAAATCACACACGGAGGCACGGAGACGCGGAGGAATCCTTAATCTGGTTCGGCTAGTCTAGCTTCAATCTGGTTCCGGTCGCTTCGTTTCTCCGTAGAGCTAAGTAACCTCCGCGTCTCCGCGTCTCCGTGTGTTCCCCCCTCCGTTCTCTCCGCCACCTCCGTCGCAAGGTATACTTCGGGACTCGTGACTCACAACGTCGACAACCTCCAGAACCTCCTGCTCGAACGCGATGGCGCGATCGCCATCGTGACCATCAACCGGCCGAAGGTGCTCAACGCGCTCAACTCGCAGACGATGGACGAGCTGCGGCGGACGATCCTGGCGATGAAGCATGACGACGGCGTGCGGTGCGTCATCATCACAGGGGCGGGCGAGAAAGCGTTTGTCGCCGGGGCGGATATCTCCGAGCTCGCGGTGCAGACGCCGACGGGCGGACGCGATCACGCGATGCGGGGCCAGCACGTCCTGGATCTCATCGAAGGCATGGGGAAGCCTGTCATCGCGGCGATCAACGGCTACGCGCTCGGCGGCGGATGCGAGATGGCGATGGCCTGCACGCTGCGAATTGCCGCGGACACGGCCAGAATCGGCCAGCCCGAAATCAATCTCGGTCTGATTCCCGGGTACGCCGGCTCGCAGCGCCTGGCTCGGCTCGTCGGCGCCGGCCGCGCGCTCGAGTTGCTGCTCACGGGCGATCAGATCACCGCCCAGGAAGCGCACCGCATCGGCCTGGTCAACCGCGTCGTGCCGGCCGCGGAGCTGATGGCCGAGACCCGCAAGCTCGCCGCCGCGATCGCGACGAAGGCGCCGGTCGCGCTGCGCTACATCATCGAGGCCGTCAACAAGGGGCTCCAGATGACGCTGGCCGACGGACAGGTGTTCGAAGCGACGCTCTTCGGCCTCGTCGCGAGCACCGAAGACATGCGCGAGGGGACACGGGCGTTTCTGGAGAAGCGCAAACCGGAGTTCAAGGGAAAATAGCGGCGTGAGCAGAAAAGACGCCAGCGCTCCGCCAGAGCTGTCCGGCGGATCGGGATACCGCTTTGCGGTCGTGGTGGCACGTTTCAACGACGCAATCACGAGCCGGCTGCGCGATGGAGCGGGGAACGCGCTCGCCGAAGCGGGGGTCAAGCCCGAGGATGTCGAGGTGACGCTCGTTCCGGGTGCCTTCGAGTTGCCCCAGGCCGCGCGCGCGCTGGCCGAGACCGGCCGCTTCGATGCGGTCATCTGCCTCGGTTGTGTCGTGCGAGGCGCGACCTCGCACTTCGAGTACATCTCCTCGTCTGTGGCGCACGGCATTCAGGCTGCCTCGGGCGAGTCCGGCGTGCCCATCACGTTCGGGGTCCTGACGGTTGATACGTGGGAGCAGGCGGAAGAGCGCGCGGGCCCCGGACGCGACAACAAGGGGTTCGAGGCGGCGGCTGCGGCGCTCGAAATGGCCCGTCTGTTCAGGCAGGTGTTCGCGGGCAACCCCGTGACCACGACCGGGGATCGCTGATTGCCGACCGATGACCACCCGCGTGGATGCTCCGGGACGTCGGCGCGCGCGACAGGCGGCGCTCCAGATGCTGTACCAGGCTGAGATCGGCCGGGACGGCGCCGAAGAGGTGATCGCCTCGTTCTGGCCGTCGAACGACCCTGAGGGTGAAGTCAACGAGTCGCTGCGGACGTTCGCCAACGGCCTCGTCAGGAATACCGCCAGCCGCCTCGAGGCGATCGATCGGCGGCTTGCGGCGCACGCGCACAACTGGCGGATCGAGCGCATGGCGGTCATCGATCGCCTGGTGCTCCGGCTGGCCGTCACCGAGCTCCTGACCGAACCGGACAGTCCGCACCGGGTCGTGATCAACGAAGCCATCGAGCTGGCGCGAACGTTCAGCGGCGACGAATCGGTGCCGTTCGTGAATGGCGTGCTGGATGCGGTGAGAAAAGACCTGGAAAGGGAAAACGAACAGGAGACCAGGGAGAAGGGGAACTCGGAGTGATGACGGAGCACGCGCGAGAGTCGGATCTGGTCCAGCAGCGGCGCGCGAATTTCGAGGAGCTCGTGAAGCTTGGCGTCGATCCGTACCCCCGATCGTTCGCGCACACCCACACGGTCCACGAGCTCGTCGACACGTACGGCGGCCGGACGCGGGAGGAGCTGGACACCGAGCGCATCGAGACCGTCGCGGCCGGCAGGATCCTCGCGATCAGGAGCTTCGGCAAGGCGAACTTCCTGGTGATTTCGGATGGACGGTCGCAGATTCAGATCTACGTCAGAAAAGACGGCCTCAGCGAGCGCGACTTCGCGATCTTCAAGCTCCTCGACTTCGGAGATTTCATCGGGGTCAAGGGCCACCTGTTTCGGACGAAGACCAACGAGCTGACGATCCACGCATCCAGCCTCGAGTTCCTCGCCAAATGCTTCCTGCCGCTTCCCGAGAAATGGCATGGCCTGAGCGACGTCGAGACGCGCTACCGGCAGCGCTATCTGGATCTCATCGTGAATCCGGATTCCCGCCGGGTCTTCGAAGTCCGCAGCCGGGTGCTGGCCGCCATCCGTGTCTTCCTGAACGCGCGTGGGTATCTCGAAGTCGAGACCCCGATGATGCAGCCCATCGCCGGGGGGGCGCTGGCGCGTCCGTTCGTCACGCACCATAACGCTCTGGACATGCAGCTCTACCTTCGCATCGCGCCGGAGCTGTATCTCAAGCGGCTGTCGGTCGGCGGAATCGAACGGGTCTACGAGATCAACCGTAACTTCAGGAACGAGGGCATTTCGACCCAGCACAACCCCGAATTCACGATGCTCGAGTTCTACCAGGCCTACAGCGACTATCAGGATCTGATGGTCATGACGGAGGAGATGATCTCCTCGGTCGCGCGGGAGGCGATCGGCACGGATCACGTGCGCTTCGGTGAGCACGCGATCTCGCTCGCGCCGCGGTACCGCCGCATCTCGCTGCGCGAAGGGGCGCGGCAGGCCGCGTCCGCGAAGCTTGGCGTCGAGGTCAGCGACGGAGACCTGCGCAATCGCGATACGGCCGATCCCCTCGCGCGCAGGCTGCATGTCGAGCTCAAGCCCGGCTGGGGCGCCGGTCGCATCGCCACCGAGATCTTCGAGCGGCTGCACGAAGGCGCGCTGATCCAGCCCACGTTCGTCTACGATTTCCCGACGGAGGTATCGCCGCTGTCCAAGCAGAAGCCGGACGATCCCGACACGGTCGAGCGATTCGAGCTCTACATCGGGGGATTCGAAGTGGCCAACGCGTTCAGCGAGCTCAACGATCCGGCGGAGCAGCGCCGGCGGTTCGAGGCGCAGAACGTCGGACGCGCGGCGGGTGACCTCGAAGCGCACGTCATGGACGACGATTACATCCGGGCCCTCGAGTACGGGCTCCCGCCGACGGGCGGCGAAGGCGTCGGCATCGATCGCCTCGTCATGCTCCTGACCGACAGCGCGTCGATCCGGGACGTGATCCTGTTTCCGCTGATGAGACCGCGCGCGCATGGATCTGCCATTTGAGCTCTTCATCGCCGTTCGTTACCTGAGTGCCCGGCGCAAGCAGGCGTTCATCTCGCTGATCTCGCTCATCTCCGGGCTCGGCGTCGCCGTCGGCGTGATGGCGCTGCTCATCACGCTGGCGCTGATGACCGGCCTCCAGGGCGAGCTGCGCGATCGCATCGTCGGCTCCGCGGCGCACGTTTACGTGCAGAAGGCAGGCGGGCTCCAGGACTTCGAGAGTGAGGTCCGGCGGCTGAAGGAGGTGCCGGGCGTACTGGCGGCCGCGCCCGTGGTGCTCGGCCAGGGCCTGGCGAAAAGCGGGGGCGGCGACGCGTTCGTCACGATCAAGGGGATCGTGCCGGCCCTCGAAGCAGGCGTCACCGAGCTCGAAAAGTCGATGAAGCAGGGGAGCGTGGAGGCGTTGACCCCTGCACCGGACACGATGCCCGGCATCCTGCTCGGGACGGACCTTGCCAAGAAACTGGGCGTCTCCCTGGACGACAGCATCGAGGTGCTGACGCCGGAAGGCACCCTGACGCCCTTCGGCATGCTTCCGCGCGCGCAGGCCTACAAGGTCGTCGGCATCTTCACCCTGGGCTTGTACGAGTTCGATTCGTCGTACGGATACGTGCATCTCAGCGTCGCCCAGCGCGCGCTGGATCGCGGCAACCCCGACTTCATCGAGCTGCGCGTGGCCGACCTTTTCAAAGCCCGCGAGATCGCCGACTCGATCCCGACGCGGCTTGGCGCCGACTACATCGCCCAGGACTGGGCCGACATGAACAAGTCGCTCTTCTCCGCGCTCTGGCTCGAGAAAGTGGCGATGTCCATCACGATCGGGCTGATCGTGATGGTCGCCGCGCTGAACATCATCGCTTCGCTGATTCTGCTGGTCATGGACAAGACCCGTGACATCGCGATCCTGAAGACGATGGGCAGCTCCGCGGCGAGCATCCGCCGGATTTTCGTCCTGCAGGGGCTGATCATCGGGCTGGTCGGCACGACCGCCGGCGCGCTCGGCGGCACCGTGCTGATCTACTTTCTCGATCGCTACAAGTTGATCAGCATCCCGCTCGACGTCTACCAGGTCTCGTATGTTCCGTTCAAGCTCCAACCCACCGATTTCATCATCGTCGTGCTGGCCGCCGTCCTGATCTGTTTCGTCGCGACGATCTACCCGTCGCGGCAGGCCGCCAGACTCGATCCTGCCCAGGCGCTGCGCTACCAGTGACGCTCGTCCAGGTGTTCCGGCCTGTCGAAGAGCTACACCGTCGGCGCGACGCGGCTGACGGTGCTGCGCGATCTCGACCTCACGATCGAGCGTGGGGAGATGGTCGCGATCGTAGGCGCCTCCGGCGTGGGCAAGAGCACGTTGCTCCATGTCCTCGGGGGGCTTGACTCGATCGACGCCGGCACGGTTCGGATCGATCAGGTGGAGCTCGGGCGGTTGACGGACGAAGAGCTCGTGGCCTTTCGCAACCGGCACGTCGGATTCGTGTTTCAGTTTCATCATCTGCTCCCGGAATTCACCGCGCTCGAGAACGCCGAGATGCCGTTGCGGATCGCGCGGCGGCCGGCCGCCGATCGCCGGGAGCGCGTCAACACGCTGCTCAGGCGCGTCGGTCTCGGCGAGCGGCTGGAACACAAGCCGGGGATGTTGTCCGGCGGCGAACAGCAGCGGGTGGCGTTCGCCCGCGCGCTCGTCATGCAGCCGACGCTGCTCCTGGCCGACGAACCAACCGGGGATCTGGACGAGCACACCGCTGCGTCGCTCCAGGACCTGATTCGCGAGATGCATCGCGAGCACGCCCTCACGTCGATCATCGCCACGCACAACCCGCGGCTCGCGGCCGCGTGCGATCGCGTCCTGAAGCTGGAAGAAGGAAAACTCAGGGAGGCCTGAATGCCACGGCAGAACATCTCGACCGGCACGACGTGGGAACCCATCGTCGGGTACTCGCGAGCCGTGCGGGTCGGACAGGTCGTTCACGTGTCCGGTACGACGGCAACGTCCGAGGACGGCACGCTCGTCGGCAAGGGGGACGCGCGGGCGCAGACGATGCAGACCCTGAAGAACATCGAGCGCGCGCTGGATCGCGCAGGCGCCTCCCTGCAGCACGTCGTCCGCACGCGCATCTACGTCACCAACATCGTGCGCGACTGGGAGGCCGTCGGACGCGCGCACGGCGAAGTCTTCGGATCGATCCGGCCGACGACGTCGATGGTGGAGGTCAGCCGGCTGATCGATCCCGAGATGCTGGTTGAGATTGAAGCGGAAGCGCTTCTCGAGTAGCGGCTGGCTCATGAACCTGCCGCTCGTTCCACGATGCGAGCGAGCAATGGTGAGCGAGCCACGCGATCGGAGTGCGCCGGCGAAGCGGCGCACGAGAGAGCGTGTGGGGGAGTCCGAGGGGCCAGCCCTCGGATAGAGTAATGTGTAGGAGCCCACCGGGCAGGCAGGCGAAGACCAGGCGAAAATCCCCCGTTTTCATGTTCGAATCGCGACTGGAACACTCGCTTCTGTCGTCCCGTAAGTGTGGGTGAGATGAGATGGACGGGGCATGGAGGTTTTTTATGAGAAGGCTAATGAAAGTGGCGACCGGGGTCCTGATGCTTTCGGTAGCCCTGGCGCCGGTGACGGCATGGGCGCAGGACAAGGACAAGGTCGTCTCCGCGACCGGAGCGGTCACGGCGTTGACCGGCACGTCCGTGACGATCAAAGCCAAGAGCGGTGATCTCACGCTGACGGTCGACAGCAAGACGGACGTCATCGGCAAGGGCATGGGCACGAAGGACGCCCAGATGAAGCAGGAGAAGAAGGCCCCGACGATTACCGACTTCCTGAAAGTCGGTGATGAAGTCTCAGCGAGCTACCACGAGACATCCAAGGTCGCGACCCGTCTCCGAGTGACCAAGCCCGCGACACCCGTCAAGTAGTCGGATTGCGGACCGGGTGGCGGAGCGCACGTACGCTCCCCACCCGGCACTTCAGCATTCACCATTCAGCATTCAGCATTGCTGATTAGCCCCACCGTGGCTGCTCGTCGGGGTTGATGCCCAGCGAGAGCTTGCCGATCAATTCGTGTGAGAGCGCCGAGTTGGCCGGGTGGAATCGTCCCGCGCGGGCGTCTCGGAAGAGCCGCTCCATCTCGCTCTTCTTGAACATCCCGAATCCGCCCGAGAGATCCATCGCGCGATCGACGACTCGCCACGCGCCTTCGACGGCGCGGTACTTGGCCGCCACGATCTTGATCGGCCAGGCCATGCCGTGGTCGACGCCGTCCGACCAGTCCTGCGCCACTCTGTCCAGCTGAGGCCCGATCGCCTCCAGCTCCATTGTGATCTCGGCGATGCCGTGCTGCACTTCGGGATGGTAGGCCATCGATCGGCTGAGGCCGAGTGACGTCTTGGTCTTGACGTGCTCGACGATCAGATCGCGCACGCGCAGCGCGATCCCGTAGTACACGTTGCCGAAGTTGATCAGCGCCCACGCGAAGATGCCGAGCACGAAGGGGTCGATCCCGGCCGCGCCCGCGGGCTGAACGCGGGCGATGTGCGAGTCCGGGCAGAACGCCCCCTCGAGGAGCGTATCGTCGCTGCGCGTGGCGCGCATCCCGAGCACGTCCCAGGTTTCCTTGATGGTGATTCCCGGGGTGTTGCGCGGCATGAACGCGTGGACGACCTTTGGCGCCGACGGGTCGCTCGTGTCCATGCCGTGCAGGCCAAGCCGCGTCCACACCGGCGTCAGGCTGCCGAACGACTTCCGTCCCGTGAACTTGTACCCGCCGTTGACCCGTTCGGCTTTCGTCGTCGAAAGGAGGAGGGGCAGATCGTTCCCGCTCTCGGCGTGGCCGGCGGCGAACACTTCACCGGCGGCGGCATCGCGCAGGATCCACTCGCACGACTTGTCGCCCCGGCGCCACAGGTCGGCGGCGTCGCCGACCCAGTAGTTGTGCATGTTCATCGCCAGCGCAGTTGGCGGTGCGTACATGGCGAGCCGCCGCGTCTCCTTGGCGATCTCGGCCAACGTCATGCCGAGGCCGCCCAGTTCGCGCGGCACGGCCATCTTGAGCCAGCCGGCTGCCCGGAGGTCGTCGAAGTCCTCCTGGAAGAACCGATTGTCGCGGTCGTAGCCGGCTGCTCGTGAACGGAAGGTTTCTAGAAGGGACTCTTTAAGAAGCATAACTGGCTAGGCTAACAGAACCCGCGGTCTGCTCCAACCGTCCCTGAAACCAAAACGCTGGCTGAGGTCGTCCTACTAATACCTGCCTGATTCGCCGTGGCCGCACGGCGTCGCTGACGCGCAAGCGATCGGCCTGACGGTGAGCCCGCGATGGGCCCGTCTGAACCTGATCGACGAGGTGCGCAAACCGGGGGAGTGTTGTTTTTACCCGGTGGGTACGGCGAGGACCGTACATGCGACTAAATGCCCTAGAGATCGTCACTTATCGTAACAATTCGATGATCGGCGGCGGCCCTTTTCGCTTATAATTGGAGTCAGGGCGACTCCCACCGATATCCATAGGTAGCCGGATGTTCGAACGCTATACGGAACGCGCGCGGCGCGTGCTGTTTTTCGCACGCTACGAGGCCAGCCAGCTCGGAAGCGTCTCCATTGAGACCGAGCACCTCCTTCTCGGGCTGATCCGCGAGGGGAAAGGGCTGACCAGCCGAATCTTTGCCCGCTCGCACCTCTCCCTGGAAAGCATCAGAAAAGAAATCGAAGGCCGGACGGTCTTCCGCGAAAAGGTCTCGACGTCCGTCGAGATCCCGTTCAGCGCCGAAACGAAAAGGGTCCTGCAGTTCGCGGCCGAGGAAGCGGATCGGCTGCTGCACAACTACATCGGGACCGAACACCTGCTCCTGGGCATCCTCCGCGAAGAGCGGTCGGTGGCGGCCACCATCCTCATGGAAAAGGGGATGCGCCTCAACACCGTCCGCGAGGACATCGTCGCGCTCCTGAACGAGAAGACGACGCTGACGCGGGTCAAGGAGACGCCGCTCCTGGCCGAATTCAGCCGGGATCTGACCGATGCCGCCATGAAGAACCAGCTCGATCCGCTGGTGGGCCGGCACATCGAGATCGAGCGGGTGCAGCAGGTGCTGTGCCGGCGGACGAAGAACAACGCCGTCCTGATTGGCGAGCCGGGCGTCGGGAAGACGGCCATCGTCGAGGGGCTGGCGCAGAAGATTGTCTACGGCGACGTCCCGCACTTCCTCGCGGACAAGCGGATCCTCGCGCTGGACATCTCGCTCATCGTCGCGGGCACGAAGTATCGCGGTCAGTTCGAAGAGCGCCTCAAGGCGATCATGAAGGAGCTGACCGAGAACCCGAACATCATCGTGTTCATCGACGAGCTGCACACGCTGGTCGGCGCGGGTTCGGCGGAAGGCTCGCTCGACGCGGCCAACATCCTCAAGCCGGCGCTCTCGCGCGGCGAGATCCGCTGCATCGGCGCGACGACGCCGTCGGAGTACCGGAAGTACATCGAAAAGGATCGCTCGCTCGAGCGGAGGTTCCAGGCCATCAAGGTCGATCCGCCGACCGAGGGCGAGACGATTGAAGTGCTGCTCGGCGTGAAGGATCGGTACGAGACATTCCATCACGTCGAGTACACGTCCGAAGCGATCGAAGCGGCCGTCTATCAGTCGAGCCGCTACATCACCGATCGGTTCCTTCCGGACAAGGCGATCGACCTCGTCGACGAGGCTGGCGCGCGGGCCAAGCTGCGCGAAGCGGGCTACAGCGAGGAGTTCGGCGAGATCAACAAGAGCATCCGCGTGGCCGTCGAGCAGATGGAGAACGCGGTCTCGGAGAAGAACTTCGAGAAGGCGCAGTTCTACCGCGAGCAGGAAGTGCAGGCGCGCGAGAACCTGCAGTTCGTGCGCGAGCGTTTCGACGTCAAGTCCAGCACGCGCCGCGTCATCGTCGGCAAGCCAGAAATAGACGAGGTCGTGTCGAAGTGGACGGGCGTGCCCCTGACGTCCATCAACCAGGACGAAGGGAACAAGCTCCTGCGGATGGAAGAGGAGCTGCACAGGCGCGTGATCTCGCAGGACAAGGCCATCTCGGCGCTGTCCCGCGCGATCCGTCGGTCGCGCGCGGGGCTGAAGTCGCCGAATCGTCCTGTCGGCAGCTTCGTGTTCCTGGGGCCGACCGGCGTCGGCAAGACAGAGCTGGCGCGCGCGCTCGCGAACTTCCTGTTCGGCAGCGACAACGCGCTCATCCGCTTCGACATGTCCGAGTACATGGAAAAGCACTCGGTCTCGAAGCTGATCGGCTCGCCGCCGGGATACGTCGGCCACGAGGAAGGCGGCCAGCTGACGGAGAAGGTGAAGCGGAATCCCTATTCCGTCGTGCTCCTCGATGAGATCGAGAAGGCGCATCCGGACCTGTTCAACATCCTGCTGCAGGTGTTCGAGGACGGCCACCTGACCGACGGGCTCGGCAACCGGGTGAACTTCAAGAACGCGATCATCATCATGACCTCGAACATCGGGGCGCGCTTCATCCAGAAGAAGGCGTCGCTGGGGTTCCAGGCGAGCGATTCCGGCGCCATCAGCCGGAGCGTGAACGACATGGTGCTCGGCGAGGTCCGCAAGACCTTCAACCCCGAGTTCATCAACCGCATCGACGAAATCATCGTCTTCGAGGCGCTGACCGACGACGACCTCCGGACGATTACCCGACTGCTCGTCGGGCAGCTCAACGACAACCTCGTGGATCGCAAGATCAAACTGCAGCTGGCCCCCGAGGTCATCGACTGGATCATCGATCAGACGTGCAAGGACCGCTCGTACGGCGCGCGCCCCCTTCGCCGGGCCATTCAGCGGTATATCGAGGATCCGCTCTCGGAGGAGCTCATCCGCGGGCATCTCAAGGGCGGCGACATCGAGGTCTACCTCGACGGGGGAACGCTGGCGTATCGTCCCACCGGAGAGGCCCTGGCCGGCCGCCGGCTGGCCTGACTCGTCTAAAATCCAGTAAACTTGCTCTGAAGTCGGGCTGGCACGGTGGGAGGCTGTGCCGGCAGCGCCGGGTTCCTGCTGGCAAACCCGCTCTTCGGACGTACCGAGCCCACCTCCCAGGTCCGAGAAGTCTGGCAGTCTTATGCGAGTGTTCCAGCTTGTCTTTTCTGCAGCGTTGACGGCCGCCACCGCGGTTCACGCGCAGGCACCGGTCGGCCAGCTGCCGTCACCGCCGCAACCACAGGCGGATCAGTCGACGGTCTGCGCCCAGCCGGTCCCACCCCCCGCGAAGCAGCCACCCGCCGGGTCGGGTCCCGTCGTCCTGAACATCGTGCTCTGTTTCCAGAAGCAGGGCGGGTTTTCCGTGATCGACGCGGCGACCTACCAGTACTACATCGAGATGCGCTCTCGGCTGAGCGCGCCCTCGCAGGACAAGTGGGTCCCGTACGACGAGGCGATCGAGACCGTCCTCCGCGACGATTTCAAGCGTCTGTGGGCGACGAACTTTCTCGACGACCTATCGATTGAAGTCAAGGATTACGTGTTCCCCAACGGCGTCGTGGGCAAGAACATCATCTACGACATGGAGGAACGCCAGCGGATCAAGATCGTCGACTACGAGGGCCTGCACAAGGTCGATCAGTCGAAGATCGACGACAAGCTCAAAGAGGCTGGCATCGCGATCCGACTCGACTCGTTCATCGACCCGGGTCTCATCCGGCGCGTGACCGGCGTCGTCCGCGAGCTGTACGCGGCCGAGGGCTACCAGTTCGCCGAGGTCAAGCCGGAGATCAAGCCAGTCGAAGGCGGGACCAAGCTGGTGCACGTCACGTTTCACGTGACCGAGGGTCCGAAGGTCAAGATCAGCGACGTCAACTTCGTCGGCAACAAGGCCGTCAGCGACGGGTCGCTCTCGAAGAAGATGAAGGAGAACAAGGAGCGCGGCTGGTTCTCCTGGATTACCGGCGGGGGCACGTACAAGGAAGACAAGTTCGCCGATGACGCGCAGGCCATCCTCGACTACTACCGCGACGAGGGCTACATCCAGGCGCAGGTCGGCCAGCCCGAGATGAAGACGCTCGAGGACGCGAAGGACGGCAAGACGCGCTGGATTCAGCTGCAGGTGCCGATCACGGAGGGCCGGAAGTACAAGGTCGGCAACTTCACGTTCGAGGGCAACAAGGTCGTCAACTCCGAGGCGCTCCGTCCGCTCTTCAAGCTCAAGACTGGCGAAACGTACAGCCAGAAGGCGATCAAGAAGGGCATGGAGAAGACGCAGGAGCTCTACGGCAGCGGCGGCTACTTCGAGTTCAACGGGTACCCGCAGCTCTCGCCGCGCGATCAGCCCTCGTCGGGTGATGACGGCGCAGCGGGTCCGGCGCCGCCCCGGGCGACCGGCAACGTCACGGAAGGCCCCCCGATCGTCGACGTGACGATGAAGTTCGACGAGGGAAAGCAGTACTACATCAACCGGATCACGTTCAGCGGCAACACGACCACGCGCGAAAACGTCATCCGCCGCGAGATGCGGCTGCTCGAGGCGGGCGTGTTCAGCACCACCGCGCTGAAAGACAGCGTCCGGAGGCTCAACCAGCTCGGCTACTTCAAGCCTCTCGAAGCGGAGTCCGTCGACGTCCAGAAGACGCCGAACGCCGACAACAAGGTCGACATCGGGCTCAAGCTGGAAGAGCAGAACCGGAACCAGCTGACGTTCGGCGCCGGCGTGTCGCAGTTCGACGGGTTCTTCGGCCAGCTGTCGTTCCAGACCTCGAACTTCCTGGGACGGGGCGAGACGTTCAGCGTCACGGCGCAGCAGGGCAATCGCGCGAAGAACTATCAGCTCGCCTTCACCGAGCCGTTCCTGTTCGACCGGCCGATGACCGGCGGCATCGATCTCTTCATCCGGGAGATCCGGTATCCGGGACAGTTCACGCAGGCGTCTGCGGGCGGCAACCTGGTGTTCGGGTTCCAGGTGGCGTCGTACGCCCGGATGTTCATCGGCTACAGCTACGAGAAGGTGAAGGTCAAGGACCTCAACCCGCTCTATCAGGATCCGCTGGTGCTGGCCGGGAATCCGTTCCTCTACGACTCGTTGCTGATCGGCGAGGGCGGCCAGCGGATCATCAGCAAGATCACACCGAGCTACGTCTACAACACCGTCGACCATCCGATTTTCCCGACGAGCGGCAAGCGATTCTCGCTGTCGATGGACTGGGCGGGCGTCGGCGGCAATACCAACTTCCTGAACCCGCGCGCGGAGGGCATCTGGTACCGCCCGCTTGGCGCGCGGCGCCGCACGTCGCTCGGCTTCCGCGCGCAGGCGGAATACATCGCGCCTTACGGGAGCACGGTCGAACTGCCGATCTTCGAGAAGCTGTTCCTGGGCGGCGAGTACAGCATGCGCGGCTTCGACCTTCGCACCGTAGGCCCGCGCGATCCGGCGACCGGTCTCGTCGTGGGCGGCAACAAGAGCCTGCTGTTCAACGTCGAGTATCTGATCACGATCGCGGGTCCCGTGCGTCTCGTGCTGTTCTATGACGCGGGCCAGGTGCGGGACCGTGGCGAGTCGTTCGGCTGGAAGGAGCCCGTGACCCGGACGACCGTTCCGGGCGCGCTCCTGCCCAATCCCGGCGACTTCTTCTCGGTGTTCAGCCCGTTCGCCGGCGGCTTCGAACCGGTGACGACGGTCATCGGGGAGCGGAGCGCGTTCAAGACGTCGACCGGGGCCGAAATCCGGTTCTTCATGCCCGTGCTGAACGTGCCGTTCCGCCTGATCTTCGCGGCGAACCCGTCGCGTGGCGGCGTGCTCGACAACAACCTGCAGCCCGAGGAGAAGTGGAAGTTCCGGTTTGCCGTCGGCTCGACCTTCTAGGACGGAGGGGACGGAGGGAGCGGAGTAAGTCACACACGGAGACGCGGAGACGCGGAGTGGACGACTCGTACACGAGTTATCGTCTCCGTGCCTCCGTGTCTCCGTGTGTGATTCCCTCCGCTCCCTCCGCCCCCTCCGAATACTCATTACGAGAAAGGGACTTAGTACATGAGAGCGTTTCGAACGACGATCGTGATTGCCGCGTTGAGCGTGTGGGTAACGGGCCCGGCGCTGGCGCAGACTCCGCCGCCGCCGGCCAAGCCGCCCGCGCAGGAACAGAAGCCGCCGGCCCAGACGCCTGCGCAGCCGCCGGCACAGCCGGCCACGCCGACGCCGCCGCCCCCGAAGCCGTTCCCGGAAGGGGCGAAGATCGCGTACGTCGATCTGAATTTCGTCGCGCAGTCGTCGGCTGAAGGCAAGGCTGCGGGCGTCAAGATTCAGGAGCTGCAGAAGAAGAAGACGTCGGAGCTCGCCGAGAAGAACAAGAAACTCGAGGAACTGCGCAACAAGCTGCAGACCGGGGGCACGGTCCTCAACGAGCAGTCCGCCGCGGCGCTTCAGAAGGAGATCGACAAGCTCACGCGCGACATTCAGTTCTTTCAGCAGGATGCCAACGCGGAAATCCAGCAGCTCACGCAGGATCTGCAGGCCGAGTTCCAGAAGAAGCTCAGCCCGATCCTGGAGCAGCTCGGCCAGGAGAAAGGCCTGCACATGATCCTGGAGGCGCAGGCCTCGGGCGCCGTCTGGGCGGACCGCGGGCTGGATCTCTCGGGGGAAGTGATCAAGCGGCTCGACGCCGCCGCAAAAGCGCCCGTCAAGAAATGATCACACACCGGAAGGTACTGAAGGTGCTGACGGTGCTGGAGGTGCTGGCGTCGGAACCCCAGGACCTTCCGTCAGCACCTTCAGCACTTCCTCGAGCACCATCAGCACCTTTTCCAGCACCCTCAGCACCTTCAGCACTTGGCACCTTCTCCCAGCACCTTCAGCACCTCCAGCACCTTCAGCACCCTCCGAACTGATAAACTACGTCTCCGTGTCCCTGTCCCTGAACATCCCCCAGGCGGTCGATCGGCTCTGCTATCGGTATCCATCCACCCTCGTCGATGTCGTGACGGAGCACGAGCCCGGCAAGCGGCTCGTCGCGGTCAAGAACGTGACGGTGAACGAGGACTTCTTCCAGGGACATTTTCCCGGCACGCCGCTGATGCCCGGCGTCCTCATGATCGAGACGCTGGCGCAGGTCGCCACGCTGCTCCTGGTCCAGGGGCCTGACGGAAAGCCCAACGGACACGCGTACCTGCGCGGAGTGGACGATGCGAAGTTCCGGCGGCAGGTGGTGCCGGGGGATCGGCTGCGGCTCGAAGTGACCGTCAGCGCGCGGCGATCCAAGCTCGCGCGCGCCCATGCCGTCGCGTCCATCGGTGGCGCGGTGGTGGCCGAAGCGCAGCTGCTGATGGCACTCGTCGCTGACACGACCGGGCACCGGCCAGGGGTCTCGATCGATTCGACCGCCATCGTGCATCCGGGAGCGCAACTGGGTGCGGGCTGTTCAGTGGGTCCCCACGCCATTGTCGGCGAGCACGTCCGCATCGGGCGGGACTGCAGGATTGGCGCGTCGAGCGTGGTCGATGGATGGACCACCATCGGCGACGGCAACGAGATCTTCCCGTTCGCGTCGATCGGGTTGATTCCCCAGGATCTGAAGTTCCGGGGAGAGCACACGCGGCTCGTCATCGGGGCGCGCAATGTATTCCGGGAGTTCGTGACGATCCATCGCGGCACGGCGGGGGGCGGCGGGTTGACCGAGATCGGCGACCACAACGTCTTCATGGCCTACGCGCACGTCGCGCACGACTGTCACATCGGGAACCACACGATCTTCGGGAACGCGGCGACGCTCGGCGGTCACGTGACCGTCGAGGACTTCGCGACCATCAGCGCCTTTTCGGGGGTCCATCAGTTCTGCCGCGTCGGGCAGCATGCGTTCATCGGCGGCTACTCGGTCGTGACGAAGGATGCGTTGCCGTACGCCAAGACGGTCGGCAACCGCGCCAGGATCTACGGTCTCAACACGATCGGCCTCGTCCGGCGGAAGTTCTCGCCGGATGCCATCGCGAAGCTGCGCCGCGCGTTCCGCTACCTGCTGCACTCCAACACGAGCCGCGCGCTCGTACAAATCGAGCGGGAGCCATCGCTCCACTGCGGGGAAGTGCAGTACCTCGTCGAATTCATCCGGACGTCCAGCCGGGGCGTCGGCCTGCGCCGCCCGAGTCGAAGGCTGGAAGAACTAGTAGAAGAATAGGAGCGACGAGCCCGAACGCTCGTTGCAAGGAGCGAGCGAGCGCGGCGAGCGAGCCACGCGATCGGAAGCGCGCCGGCGAAGCGGCGCGCGAGAGCGCGTGTATGGGAGTCCGAGGGGCAAAGCCCCTCGGATAATTACGGATGCACGACCTGGACGGTGTAGTTCACCGGCCCCGCCGTCAGCGTGCCATTCGGATCGTGAACCCGCACGCACAGGTTCGCCTGGGTCTGTGTCGTCGCGGTCAGAAAACTCGCGGTCGTGGCGAGCGAGTTCGACAGCACCGCGCTGCACACGGTGCCGTTGAACGTGCCGAGCTCGAAGCCGATCAGCGAGCCGATCGGCTCGATCGCCGTGATGGTCGCCGTCACGGAGCCGCCGGCCTGGGCGCCGAACGAGTGGGTGACTGCCCCGTTGAGATTCAGGGTCCCGCTGAACGTCTCGGTGACGGTCGGTTCGGGGGGCGTCGGGCGGGTAGTGTCGGGACCGTTATCGCATCCGCCGGCCACGAGGGCGGCGGCAAGCAGCAGTGTTGCAGTGAAAAGTCGGCGCATCAGTTCTCCACGAGGCGTGTCCCAAACCCCTATTGTAGCGCCTCTGATAGACTGACGCCGGGAAGGGGTTTTTGGCCGCAAGGATTGGTCTCATCGCCGGCAATGGCCGGTTTCCGTTTCTCGCACTGCAGGGCGCCAGGAGCCTGGGTCACGACGTCACGGTGGTCGCGGTCAAGGAAGAAGCCTTCCCCGAGCTGGAAAGCGCGGCGCGGGACGCGGGGGCGGACCTCCACTGGGTGTCGCTCGGCCACCTGGGTCGCTGCATCAAGATCCTGAAGGGCGCGGGCGTCTCCAGGGCAGTCATGGCCGGCCAGGTCCGGCACACGAAGATCTTCTCAGGAATCATCCCCGATCTCACGCTGCTGTCGGTCCTCACGCGGCTGAAGGCCCGGAACACCGATGCGCTGATTGCGGCGGTTGCGGACGTCATGCGCGACGAGGGGATCGAGCTGCTCAACTCCACGGTGTTTCTCGAACCGCTGCTGGCGCGTGAGGGGCAGCTGACCGACCGCGCCCCGACTGAAGAAGAAGCCGCGGATTTCGCGTTCGGCTATCGGATGGCGGACGCGATCGCCGGGCTCGACATCGGCCAGACGATCGCGGTGAAGCACAAGGCCGTCGTCGCGGTGGAGGCGATGGAGGGCACCGACGAGGTGATCGGTCGCGCGGGACACCTGGCGGGACCTGGCGTGCGGATCGTCAAGGTGGCGAAGCCGAAGCAGGATATGCGGTTCGATGTTCCGGTCATCGGGATCGCGACGATTCAGGCGATGCGGGTTGCCGGCGCGTCGGCGCTGTCGATCGATGCCGGCCGCACGCTCGTGCTCGAAGGGAACCAGGTGATCTCGTCCGCGAACGAAGCGAAGATTGCCATCGTGGGCCGCCCGCGTCAGGAGCAGCCCGTTGGGTGATTCGGTCGGCGATCCGTTGCGTGTCGCCGTCATCGGCGTCGGCCATCTCGGGAAACACCACGCCCGTATCCTCTCCGACCTCGAGGGCGTGCGTCTGGTCGCGGTCGTCGACAAGGTTCGCGAGCGTGCGGAGCAGGCTGCCGCGGCCACAGGCGCACAAGTGTTCACCGACAGCCGGGAGTTGTCCGTCGAGATCGACGCGATCACGGTAGCGGTGCCCACCGAGCTTCATCGGGAGATCGCGCTTCCGTTTCTCGAGCGCGGCGTCGCGGTCCTCGTCGAGAAGCCGATGGCTCGTTCGCTCGCGGAGGCCGACGACATGATCGCGGCGGCACGCGCCTCGGGCGCGCCGCTGGCCGTGGGGCACACCGAGCGCTACAACCCCGCGGTGGCCGCGGTGCTGCCGCTCGTCACGTCACCGCGGTTCATCGAGGTTCACAGGCTCGGCGTGTTCCCCGATCGCAGCCTCGACATCGATGTGGTGTTCGATCTGATGATCCACGATCTCGACATCATCCTCTCGATGGTTCGTTCGGAAGTCGCATCGGTCGAAGCCGTCGGCGTGCCCGTGCTGACGCCGAAGTACGATATTGCGAACGCCCGCCTGCGGTTTGCCTCAGGGTGCATCGCGAATGTGACGGCGAGCCGCATCAGCCGTGATCGCGTGCGGAAGATCAGGTTCTTTCAGCCGGACGCGTACCTCTCGATTGATTACGCCGCCCAGGAGGTCGAGGGATGGCGGCTCGTGCGGCGAAGCGGCGAGCGGCCGTCCATCGAGGGCGGCCCGATTCCCGTGGAACGCGATGAGCCGTTGAAGCGCGAGTTGGCCGATTTCGCCCGCGCGGCGCGCGAGCGCACGCCGCCGTTGGTCGATGGTGATGCGGGACGAAGGGCGCTTGCATTGGCCACGAAAATTGCGGAGACGATGGAAAGTTAGCTGAAGGTGCTGAAGGTGCTGAAGGTGCTGAAGGTGCTGGAGGTGCTGGAGGTGCTGGCAGCTCGGACATGTACAAGGATCTGAACGATTTCATCGCGGCGCTCGAGCGGGAGCGCGAGCTCGCGCGCATTGGCGAGCCGGTGAGCCCCGATCTCGAGATCTGCGCGGTGACAGACCGGGCCTCGAAGTCACCGGGCGGCGGACCCGGGCTGCTGTTCGAGCGGCCCACCGGCTTCGACATCCCCGTCGCGATCAACCTCTTCGGCTCGATGAAGCGCATGTGCATGGCGCTCGGCGTGCGAAAGCTCGACGATCTGGCGCACGAGATCGAGGAGCTGACGACGCCGAAAGTCCCCGCCGGCATGCTGGACGCGTTGAAGATGCTCCCGGTCGTGAACCGTCTGCGCGATTTGATGCCGAAGACCGTCAGCGACGCGCCGTGCCAGGAGGTCGTTGAGAAGGACGGATCGCTCGAGAGCCTGCCGATCCTCAAGTGCTGGCCCGAGGACGGGGGCCGCTACATCACGTTCCCGCTGGTCTTCACGAAAGACCCCGAAACCGGCGCCAGGAACATCGGCACGTACCGGATGCAGGTCTTCGACGGCCGCTCGACGGGCATGCACTGGCAGCGTCACAAGGGCGGGGCGCAGCACTACCGTGTGGCCGAACGCCTCGGCAAGCCGCTGCCCGTCGCGGTCGCGCTGGGCCCCGACCCCGCGCTGGCCTACTCCGCGACGGCACCGATGCCAGAGGGCCTGGACGAACTGCTCCTGGCGGGGTTCCTGCGGCGCGAGCGCGTCGAGCTGGTGAAATGTGTGACGGTCGACCTCGAGGTGCCCGCGAACTCGCACATCGTGCTCGAAGGCTACGTCGAGCCCGGAGAGCGCAAACTCGAGGGGCCGTTCGGGGACCATACCGGCTTCTATTCCCACCCGGACGACTACCCGGTGTTCCACCTGACGTGCGTGACGCGCCGCACGCGCCCCGTGTATCTCACGACGATCGTCGGTATTCCTCCGATGGAGGACTACTACCTCGGCACCGCGAGCGCGCGCATCTTTCTGCCGTTGATTCGGAAGACGCTCCCGGAAATCGTCGACATGCATTTTCCTGCGGCGGGGATCTTTCACAACGTTGTCCTCGTGTCGATCGACAAGCGGTACCCCGGGCACGCGCGCAAGATCATGAACGCGTTCTGGGGCCTGGGCCAGCTGATGTTCTCGAAGACCATCATCGTGGTCGACAAGGACGTCGACGTGCAGAACGAAGCCGAGGTCGCCTGGATCGTCGGCACCCACTACGATCCGCAGCGCGACATCCAGTTCACGCGTGGGCCGGTCGACGACCTCGAGGACGCGAGCGATCTGCCCGCGTTCGGCAGCAAGATGGGGATCGATGCCACGCGCAAGTGGAAGTCCGAGGGGTTCACCCGGCCGTGGCCGACGAAGATCGTGACGACGCCTGAGGCCGCGCGGAAGGCCGATCAAATGTGGGAGAGGATCAGCAAGGGATGGAAACCATGACGGTGCTGGACGCGGTCGCCGAACGCGTCTCGCGGGGAGATTCGCTGACGGATGCCGACGCGCGCGCGATCCTGACGACCAGCGATTTGATCGCGGTCGGCATGCTCGCCGATGAGGTCCGAAGGAGGATGCACGGCCGGCGGACGACGTTCGTTCGCGTGTTCGAAGTGCACGTCGAAGCGCCGCCCGCCACGTTGCAGTCTGGTGTGCACGCCGGCGAGTACCGAATCGTGGGACAGCCGCGAAGTGAGGATCAGGCAGTGGCGGCTGTCCTCGCGGTCGCGTCGCTGGTTGTAGGTCCGGCTAACCGCCTACGCCAAGGCTACGGCGGTCCGCCGAAGCTTCACGCGAATGCGGAAGCCGGACACTACAGTCCGACGCTGACTGGATTCACACTCGCCGATCTGTGGACATTGGCGCCGTCGGAAACAGCGTTGGGCGCGCTTGGCGCGAAGCTGCGCGAAGCCGGGCTGGAAGCGATCGCTGACGTCTCCCTGGACGGTCTGGACGACGTGGGTGCCGCTGTGAGGGCCGTCAGGCAGGCGGGTCTGGCGGCGCTGAGGCTGACGGTGAACACGCTGCCCGAGGGCAGCGACGAGCGAATCAGCACGGTCGAACGCGCCCGCGATCTGCAGGCGTCCATCGGCGGCTTCCGGGCATTTGCGCCGCTGCCCCGGACCGTGCCGGCGCACCAGCCCACGACCGGCTACGACGACGTCAAGCAGGTCGCGCTGGCCAGGCTCGTCGTGAACAATATCGAATCCATTCAGGTCGACTGGCCGCTCTACGGACCGAAGCTCGCGCAGGTCGCGCTGACGTTCGGCGCGGACGACGTGGATGGTATCGCGGCATTCGACCCGGGCGTGCTCGGGACCCGGCGGAGCCCGATCGAGGAGATCAAAGGAAACATCCGCGCCGCGGCGCTCGACGCTGTCGAGCGAAACGGGCGATTCTCGGTTGTCGAATCATCGTGATCGCGTATTCATGTCTTCCATTCGTCTTGGCGCTGTCGATTACCTGAACGCGCGTCCGCTCGTCTACGGGCTGGAGCTCAGAACCGATCGCTTCTCCCTGCGCTTCGACGTGCCATCGAAGTGCGCGGCGCTGTTGCACGAGGGATCCATTGACGTCGGCATGATCCCGTCCATCGAGTACCTGCGGGGTCGCGCGCCGTACCTGGTCGTGCCCGGCCTCGGCATCGTGTCTGACGGACAGGTCGCTTCGGTTGCGGTGTTCAGCCGTGAGCCGATCGACCGCGTCCGATCGATCGCCGTTGACACGAGCTCCCGCACGTCGGCTGCACTGCTGCGCGTGCTGAGCTACGAGGCATTCGGAATCGATCCGGAGTTCGTGCCGATGCAGCCCGCGATCGACGAGATGCTGCGGCGGTGCGACGCCGCCCTGGTCATCGGCGATTCCGCGCTCTTCCTGGATCACGACGCCGCGGGCCTGCTGAAGATCGATCTCGGGGAGACCTGGACCAGGCTGACCGGGCTGCCGTTCGTCTGGGCGTTCTGGGCCGGACGGCCCGAAGCCCTGGCGCCGGACGCCGCGGCTGCGCTCGTCGCGGCCCGTGACGCCGGAGTGGCCGATTCGGATCGCGTGGCCGCCTCCTACTGCACTCCGGAGCGGGTGGAACGCGGGCAACGTTACTTGAGAGAGAATATCCAGTACACGCTCGGCGACCGGGAAGAAGCGGGAATCCGGACATACTACGAACTGGCGGCGAAACACGGCGCGGTCGAGGCCGTGAGCGCGCTGAGCTTTTATCCGCGGGCCTAGATCGCCCGAGCGAGCATGGCGAGCGAGCCAGGCGAGCGGAGCGCGCCGGCGCCCTTCGACTTCGCTCAGGGCGTGGTGAGCATAGTCGAACCACGAAGCGGCGCGCGAGAGAGCGTGTCGGGGAGTCCGAGGGGCAAAGCCCCTCGGATAAGACGGATCACGATGGCGGTGACCCAGCTCGCGGAGAGAATACGGGAGGGCGGCCGCCTGGACAGGGCCGAGGCGCTCGAGCTGTACGTGGGCGCGCCGACCGCGTTGCTCGGCGAGCTCGCGGATGATGTCCGGGCGCGCAAACATCCCGACGGCATCGTCACCTACATCATCGACCGCAACGTCAACTACACCAACGTGTGCGTCGCGCGCTGCAACTTCTGCGCGTTCTATCGGCCCGTCGGTTCGTCCGAAGGCTACGTCCTCGGCTTCGAGGAAATCTTCCGCAAGATCGACGAGACGATCGCGCTTGGCGGCGGTCAATTGCTCCTGCAGGGAGGCCACAATCCCGATCTGCCGCTCGAGTGGTACGAGGACCTCTTCCGCGCGGTCAAGGATCGGTATCCGTCATTCCGCCTGCACGCGCTCTCGCCGCCTGAAGTCATCCACATCTCACGCCTCTCGCGATTGCCCGTGCCGCAGGTGATCGATCGGCTCGTGGCGGCCGGCCTGGACAGCATTCCCGGCGGCGGCGCCGAGATTCTCGTCGACCGCGTCCGGCGCCTGCTGAATTGCTACAGCAAGGCGACCGCGGATGAATGGCTCGACGTCATGCGTCACGCACATCGCGCCGGACTGCGGACGACCGCGACGATGATGTATGGGACGGTGGAAACGATGGAGGAGCGGCTGGAGCACCTCTTCAGGCTGCGCGAGGTGCAGGACGAAACCGGCGGCTTCACGGCGTTCATCACGTGGAGCTATCAGCCGGAACATACGGAGCTGGGCGGCGACGAAGCCACGGGCATGGATTACCTTCGCACGCTCGCCATCGCGCGCCTCGTGCTCGACAACTTCGACAACATTCAGGCGTCCTGGGTCACGCAGGGTGGCAAGGTCGGACAGCTCAGCCTCGCGTACGGGTCGAACGACATGGGCAGCGTGATGATCGAGGAGAACGTCGTGCGCGCGGCGGGCGCCAGCTACTGCATGGACGAAATCGAGATCGTTCGAAACATCGAGAATGCCGGCTTCACGCCCCGGCGCCGCAACATGCACTACGAGATTCTGGGCGATCCAATCTTCCGCGAACGAGCGGTGCCACGGATGCTGGAGCTCGCGGTCGCACGCGCCGAGGGCGATGTCAGCCGTCCGCCCGAAGTCGCCAACTATCCCGCGCGGAGTGCGTCCGAGAAGAAGGCTCGTCTCACCGGCCACTGAGCCCGCAGCGGCATGCCTCGAATCCACCGCGCGGCATGGGTCCTGCCGATCGTGACGCCGCCGATTCGCGACGGGTTCGTCGCCGTCGAGGACGGACGGATTGTCGCGGTTGGTGAATCAGACAGGAAGAGGGCGGAACTTCAGTTCCGCCTCGGACGCGTCCGGTACGACGCCGCGTGATCCTTCCCGGTCTCGTCAACACCCACACACATCTCGAGCTGTCCTGGATGGCCGGCCGCGTGCCGACGTCGGCGTCCATGGGGAGATGGATTCGGGCGCTGATGGCGCTGCGGCGCGCGGAAGCGCCGCCGGCAGACGTGCAACGGCAGGCAGCCGCGGCGGCAGTGTCGGAGGCGCGCAGGCGTGGCACCGCGGCGTTTGGCGACATCGGCAACTCGCTTCTAGCGGCGGACGTGCTCGCGGACGCCAACATCCCCGCGGTGCTGTTCCACGAGTTGATCGGCTTCGGTCCTGGCGATGCGGGTGCGCGCGCTCGTGAGGGCGCCACCCGTGTGATGGAGTCGGTCCGGCTGCCGGTGAGGCCCGGATTGGCGCCGCACGCGCCGTATTCGGTCTCACCAGACTTGTTTCGCGCGGTCACCGCCGAAGCCTCCGCCCGCGGCCTGCGCTCGTCGGTCCACCTGGGGGAGTCTCGCGAAGAGGTCGAGTTCCTGATGACCGGACGCGGTGAGATTGCCGAGACATTGAAGCAACTCGGTGTGTGGAACGACGCGTGGTCGGCGCCCGGGGTCGATCCGGCGGCGTATCTCGACGGCATGGGGGTGCTTCGACCGGGGCTTCTCGTCGTTCACGCGACGCAGCTGTCCGCGCGGGCGCTCGCGCTGCTTGCCAGCCGCGGATGCGTCATCGTCAGCTGTCCGCGCAGCAACCGGTGGGTGGGCGCTGGCGATCCGCCGCTCGACGCGTTCTACGCGTCGGGTGCGCCCGTCGCGTTCGGCACGGACAGCCTGGCCAGCTCGCCCGACCTGGACATGTTCGCGGAGCTCGCGGCCGCGCGCGCCGTGTCTCGCGTGCCTGCCGCAAGGTTGCTCGAGAGCGCGACCCGGTGCGGGGCGGAGGCACTGGGATTCGGCGAGGAACTCGGATCCCTTGCGCCGGGCAGGCGCGCCGAGCTGCTGGCCGTGCGCATCCCGGAAGGCGTCGTGGATGTGGAAGAATATCTGGTCAATGGCCGTGTCCAGCCAGCGGACACTTACTGGCTGGAGTAGGGTTCTTGAACCCGGTGAACCCTGTGACCCCTGTGAACCGACTAGCCACTTATCTGTCGTTCGTTCGTTTCAGCCACAGCGTGTTTGCGCTGCCGTTTGCGTTGACGGGCGCCCTGCTCGCGCTGAACCGATCGGGTGACTGGACTCGCGAGTCGGTGCTGTCGCGCCTGCTGTGGATCGTGATCGCCATGGTGGCGGCTCGCAGCGCCGCGATGGGGTTCAACCGTCTCGTCGACGCGCGTTACGATGCGCTCAACCCGCGGACGGCATCCCGCGAGCTGCCCCGCGGCCGGATGACGAAGCCGGAAGCCGCGGTCTTCGTCACGATCGCGTCAATCCTTTTCGTGTTCGCGGCCTGGAAGCTCGGGTCCCTCTGTTTTGCGTTGTCGCCGGTGGCGCTCGCGATCGTCTTCTGGTACTCGCTGGCCAAGCGGGTCACCAGCTACACGCAGTTGTTCCTCGGGCTCGCGATGGCGGTCGCGCCGGTTGGCGGCTGGCTCGCTGCCGGCGGACGAGGCGGGTGGGAGCCGTGGCTGCTCGGGCTCGCGATCGGCACCTGGGTCGCCGGGTTCGACGTGCTGTATGCCTGCCAGGATCTGGACTTCGATCGATCGCACGGCCTCCGTTCGATTCCCGTCAGGTTCGGCCTCAGGCGTTCGCTCGTCATCTCGCGCGGCCTGCACGTCTGCACCGCGATCGCCCTGGCGGCGCTCGGGGCTGCCGCGAGCCTCGGCTGGATCTACTTCGCCGGCGTCGCAGGCGTGGCGGCGTTGCTCGTGTGGGAGCAGTCGATGGTGACCGAGCACGACCTCTCGCAGGTCAAACGCGCCTTCGACCTGAACGGTTACGTCGGGATTCTGTATCTCCTCTCGACCGCGATTGCGATTTGGGCCCGCTGATGCCGACGCGAACCGTTGCTGTCGCGATCACCGGAGCCAGCGGCGCGATTTATGCGACGCGCACGCTGGCGGCCCTGATGGAGCGCGGCGCTCACATCGAGCTGATTGTCTCCGAGTACGGCCGGCGACTGCTCCGAGACGAGCTCGGCGACGGCGCCGCTATCGACAAGCTGACGGACTATCTGGTCGCGACGTACGGCGGTGGTGTGCGGGCCGGCTCCTACACCCTCTACAGCAACAAGGATCTGGGCGCGAAGATCGCGAGCGGGAGCCAGGGCTGCGAGGCCATGGTGATCGTGCCCTGCTCGATGAAGACGCTGGCCGGCGTGGCACACGGCCTCTCGCGCAACCTCGTGGAGCGCGCGGCGGACGTGATGCTGAAGGAGCGCCGCCCCCTCATCATCGTTCCGCGCGAGACCCCCATGAGCCTGCCGCAGCTCCGCAACATGGTCCTGTGCGCGGAATCAGGGGCCATGATCATGCCCGCGATGCCGGCGTTCTACCAGATGCCGAAGACGCTCGACCACCTCGCCGACTTCATGGCGGGCAAGATCCTCAGTGCACTCGGCATGACGCACGAGCTGTATGCCGAGTGGCAAAGTAGAATTGAAGAATTCCACTGAATGTTCCAGATTCAGATTCGCTCGATCGTCCATCCCCGACAAGTCCTCGTCCCGGATCGCGGCGATGTTCGACTCCATCGCGCCGCGTTATGACCTGCTGAATCATGTCCTGAGCGTGGGGCTGGATCGGCGGTGGCGGAATCGCGCGGTCGACGAGCTGGCGCTGCGTCCCGGATCCCGCGTCCTCGACCTGTGCACCGGGACTGCCGACCTTGCGCTCGCGACCGTGCGACGGTCGCCCGGGACTACCGTGCTTGGTGTCGACTTCGCCAGCCTCATGCTGAAGCTCGGCCTTGCGAAGGTCCGCGATGGTGGAGTCGATGGTCGCATCCGCCTGGTTCGCGGCGATGCCACACAGGTACCCGCCGTCAGTGGCAGCTGCGACGCGGCGACTGTGGCGTTCGGAATCCGCAACGTCGAGAAGCCGGAGCGTGCACTCGCCGAACTCGCCCGTGTGCTTCGCCCGGGGGGACGACTGGCCATTCTGGAGTTCGGCCAGCCCTCGATCCCCGGCATCTCCACGCTCTACACCTGGTATTTCAAATACCTGCTGCCGGCAATAGGACGAGTCGTCTCGAAACACCAGAGCGCCTATTCGTACCTCCCGGCGTCCGTTGGCACGTTTCCGGCGCCCCCCGAGTTCGCGAGGATCATCGCGTCCAACGGATTCACCAACGTGACGGCCGTCCCTCTCACCTTCGGCATCGTCTATCTATACGTCGGTCAAAGGGAAGGTGCTGAAGGTGCTGGAGGTGCTGAGGGTGCTGCAGGTGCTGAGGTTGGGTGCTGACGGTGCTGGGGGTGCTGAAGGTGCTGACGTTCAGAGAGGCATAAAGGCTTAGACGGTTGCACCATCAGCACCTCAAGCACCATCAGCACCGTCAGCACCTAACCTCAGCACCGTCTGAAACTGCTATACTCAATCTAAGTCCCTGATGTACTTCGACTTCGACGACGCTCGCCCGGACACGCCGACCATCGCGCGGCCGATTTCGTCGCGCGAAGGCGTGCTCCTCTCGATCATCGTCCACCTGATGATTGTGATTGCGCTGCTGGTGGGGCCCCGGCTGCCGTGGGTGCAGGAGGCGATGGAGCGGAAGCGGCAGGAGCTCGCAGAGCAGGTGCGGCTCGAACAGCAGCGACTGCGGGACCAGGCCCGGTTCGTGTTCGTGCAGCCGAGAGTCGAGATGCGCGCGACGCCGCCTCCGCGGGCCGATCTCTCGGACCTCGACCGCAGAGCCCGGACGGTCGAACGCGCGCCGAACCCGACCAACCCTCTGCCCTTTGCGCGTGGCAATTCACCAGAGCGTATCGACGCGGATCCGGGGCCCGCGCCGAAACCCGCTCCGCCGCAGCCCGACCCGGCGAACAACAACGGCGAGACCGAGGCGAGCCGATCTCCAACTCCTGATGCGTACAAGACACCGGACCGTCGTCCGAGCCAGACGGATGAGCGAGGCCCGGCGGTAGGCGTCATCGCGAACGCGATCCGCAACGTGCAGAAGTACGTGCCGCAGGAGGGGTTCAACAATCCGACGGGAGGCCAGCAGCAGGAGATCGCTCCGTCGATTCAGTTCGATACCAAGGGCGTCGAGTTCGGACCCTGGCTGCGGCGGTTCATCGCACAGATTCGCAGCAACTGGCCAATCCCGTACGCCGCGATGTTCATGCACGGCCACGTCGTGGTGACGTTCAACGTCCACAAGGACGGCCGAATCACGGACGTCTCTGTCATCAAGCCGTCGACGGTCGAGGCCTTCACCATCTCGGCCCGCAACGCGATCCTGTCCTCCAACCCGACGGTCCCGCTGCCACCCGAATACCCCGACGAGAAGGCCTTCTTCACCGTCACCTTCTTCTTCAACGAAAACCCGGGACGATGACCTGGCCGACCCGGACGCAGCAGATCGGTTTGCTGATGCTGCTGGCCGTGCTGGTCGCGCTCGCGTTCGTCCGCGCTCTGACCTCGTGATCGACCGGCCCCGGCTCGTAGCCATTCTTGGTCCAACGGCAACCGGCAAGAGCGCGCTGGGGATCGCGCTGGCGAAGCAATTCGACGGGGAAGTGGTCAGCTGCGATTCGACGGCGGTCTACCGGGGCTTCGACATCGGCACCGACAAGGTGCCGGCATCCGCCCGCGAGGGAATCCCGCACCACCTGATCGACGTCGCCGATCCGCTCGAGGAGTACTCGGCCGCCCGCTACGCGCGGGAAGCGGCGGCGGCGATCCGGGACATCACGGCACGCGGCCGGCTGCCCATCCTCGTCGGCGGAACGGGCCTGTACTATCGCGCGCTGACGAGGGGGTTCTTCCCCGGTCCGGCGCGCCAGCACGAGCTGCGAGCGCGTCTCGATCGGATCGCCGCGCTCAGGGGGCCCGAGCGCCTTCACAGGCTTCTCCACCGCGTCGATCCGGCGTCTGCAGAACGCATTCAGGCCCGGGATCAGAAGCGGCTCGTCCGTGCGCTGGAGGTCTACTTCGTCACGGGTCGGGCGCTGACGGATCATTTCGCGGACACGCAGTCACCATTGCCGGAGTACCGCGTGACCGCTTTCGCGCTTCAGATCCCGGCCGAGGCCACTGCGGAGCGGGTCGCGCGGCGCGTGGCGGCGCAGTTCGACGAGGGACTCCTGGACGAGGTTCGGGGGCTGCTTGCGGCAGGCGTGCCCGAGACCGCCCACCCGTTCACAGGGCTCGTGTACCGGCAGGCGATCGAGCACCTCCGGGGTGTGCGAGGCGACGGTGAGACCCGCGAGTTGATCGTGCGGGAGAATCGCAGATACGCGCGCCGGCAGTTGATCTGGTTCAGGAAAGAGCCTAATCTACAGTGGATTTACGCCGCTGGCGAACGCGAAGAGACTCAGGGGGAGGTCGCTCGCGCTGTTGCCGCGCTCGATCGGGAGACGAGCCCTGATGCCTCAAGCACGTGAGACGAGACCCGCACCGGCCCAACCCAACATCCAGGACGTATTCCTGAATCACGCCCGCCGCGAGAAGCTGCCGGTGCACATCCGGCTCATGGATGGCACCGACGTCGAGGGTCGTGTCAAGAACTTCGATCGCTTTGCGGTGATCGTCGAACACAGCGGCGCGGACCACATGATCTTCAAGCACGCGATCGCCGCTATCCGATCGCCGCGCCCGATGAGCAATTACTACTCCAGCCACGAGGCCTGATCCTGCTCGAGGGTTCGTTCACACGTCCCGACCGCGTCATCCTCATCGTTCTCGACAGCGTTGGCGTCGGGGAGTTGCCCGATGCGGCTGCGTACGGTGACGAGGGAAGCGACACCGTCGGGAACATCTCGCGCCAGGTGCCTCTGCATCTGCCGTCGCTTCGGCGGCTGGGACTGCCGCGTGTCGCATACGTCAAGGACATGGCGCCGATCGCGGATCCGCTCGGCGCCTTCGGCCGCATGGCCGAGGCCTCGCCTGGCAAGGACTCGGTCACGGGCCACTGGGAGATCGCAGGGCTCGTCCTGGATCAACCGTTCCCCGTGTTCCCGAATGGTTTTCCCGCGGACGTGATGCGAGAGTTCGAGGACCGTATCGGGAGCGGCACGCTAGGGAACAAGGCCGCGTCGGGCACGGCGATCATCGATGAGCTCGGCCCGGAGCACATGCGAACCGGCCAGCCGATCGTCTACACGTCCGCGGACAGCGTCTTCCAGATCGCCGCGCACGAGGATGTTGTGCCCATCGATCGGCTCTACGCCCTGTGCGAGATCGCGTATGAGCTGGTTGTCGTCGGCCGCGGCGTCGGCCGGGTGATTGCCCGGCCGTTCGTGGGCGCTCCCGGCAGCTTCTCGCGGACGTCGAACCGGCGCGACTTCGCGATGAAGCCGTACGCGGCGACGCTCCTGGACCGTCTGGAGGCGGCCGGCCACCCCGTGGTCGCGATTGGCAAGATCGAGGACCTCTTTGCGGGCCAGGGTGTGACGAGCGCCGTGCACACGTCGAGCGACCAGCACGGCATGGACGAGGTCGAGGGAGCGATGGGCCGCACGCCACGCGGGCTGATCTTCACAAACCTCGTCGACTCCGACACGGTATACGGGCACCGCAACGATCCGCCGGGGTACGCCGCAAACCTCGAGCGCATTGACGCGCGGCTGGCCGCGCTGATGCCGCGCCTCGGGGATCGTGACATGCTCGTCGTGACCGCCGATCACGGCAACGATCCGACCACGCCAAGTACCGATCATTCGCGGGAGCACGTCCCGCTGTTCGTGTACGGGACTGGCGTGCGGGCGGGCGTAGACCTTGGCGTGCGGCAGACGTTTGCCGACCTGGGTCAGACGATCGCCGATCTGTTCGGCCTCGGTCCGCTCGCGCACGGCACGAGTTTTCTGCGGGAGATACTGAGATAATCGTGAGACGGCAAGGGTAACGTGACGACGAAGACGGCAGGCATGGGAATCCGGGAACAGCTCGAACAGCGCGAGCGGGAGATCCTTGCGCCCCAGGCTGCCAAGAGCGCCGAGAGCCGCGGCCGAGTGCGGGCCGAGGTCGAGGACCCGATTCGGCCGGCGTTTCAACGCGATCGCGATCGCGTCATCCACAGCAAAGCGTTTCGGCGGCTCAAGCACAAGACACAGGTCTTCTTTGCGCCGGCCGGCGACCACTATCGAACCCGGTTGACCCACACGCTGGAGGTGTCGCAGATCGCGCGCAGCATCGCGAAGGTGCTGCGCCTCAACGAGGAACTGACCGAGGCGATCGCCCTTGGTCACGACCTCGGCCACACGCCCTTCGGCCACGCCGGCGAGCGCGTCCTGAAGGATCTCATTCCGGGCGGCTTCAACCACTACGAGCAGAGCCTGAGAATCGTCGACGTGCTCGAGAACGACGGTCAGGGGCTGAATCTCACCTGGGAGGTTCGCGACGGAATCGCGCGGCATTCGAAAGGGAAGAGCGGCATGCCGGTGGGCGCCGATCCCGAGCATCGCGCGAGCACGATCGAAGGGCAGATCGCACGCGTCGCCGACATCATCGCCTACGTCAACCACGACATCGACGATTCCGTCAGGGCAGGCATCCTCGATCCCGATGCGCTGCCGAAGGAACGCGTCGAGGTGCTCGGGGCGACCTCGTCGGAACGCATCGGCCGGATGGTGACGGACGTGGTGGTGGAGACGCTCCAGGGCGGCATGACCGAGATCCGGATGAGCGACAGGATTCTGCAGGCCACGCTCGGGCTGAGAAGTTTCCTCTTCGCCGCGGTGTACGAAAACGAAGTCGCCACCGCAGAGTTCAAGAAAGCCGCCGGCATCCTCGGCGGACTCTGGGACAAGGTAAGGGAGATGCCCGGCGAGTTCCTCGATCGACGCACCATCGACAAGGAGGGGCTCGATGCCGCGGCTCGGGACTTCCTGGCCGGAATGACCGATCGCTACGCCGTCAACCTGTACGAGCAGCTGTTCATCCCCAAGCCCTGGGTGTCGCTCCGGGAGCCCTGAGCCCGAACCCCGAGCGCCGAGCGCCGAGCGCCGATTCCAAGGTATAATTCAGGGTTTGCGTCATGCTTCTCGATCTCAACAGGCTGCAGGGACCACGCGAGCACGTCGAGCGGACCATTCAGCCCTCGGCCTTCGAACCCCAGGATCCGGAATACCGGGTGACGGCGCCGGTCGTGGTGTCGATGGACGTGGCGAAGTCGAGCGCCGACACGTTCGCGGTAACCGGGCGGGTCACGTCGCGGCTCGAGCTGACGTGCGGCCGGTGCCTCGAACCGTTCGACGTTCACCTCGACGCATCGTTCGACCTGCGGTACGTCCCGCACGCGGCGAACACGGGCGAAGGCGAGCGTGAGATCGAAGAGGACGACCTGACGACGGCTTTCTATCGGGAGGGTCTGCTGGACATTGGAGACCTGCTCCGCGAGCAGTTCCAGCTCGCGCTGCCGATGAAGCCGCTGTGCACCGACGCCTGCCGCGGGTTGTGTCCGCAGTGCGGCGCGAATCTGAATCGGACCGAGTGCGGCTGCGCGCCGGCCTGGGAGGACCCCCGGCTCGCGTCGCTCAAGGCCCTGCTGAATCGACCGAAGGAGAAGTGAGATGCCCAATCCCAAACGCCGGCATTCGAAGACGCGCACGGCGAAACGTCGCACGCACGATGCGCTGAAGCCGGTGCCGTCCGGCATCTGCCCGCAATGCCACGAAGCCAAGCCACCGCACCAGGTCTGCCCCCACTGCGGCTACTACAAGGGCCGTCAGGTGCGCGAGGTGAAAGAGACCTAGGTCGTCAGCTTCCAGCTGGTAGCTCCCGTGATGCGTATCGCGATCGACGCTATGGGCGGCGACCATGCCCCGGGCAGCATCGTCGCCGGGGCGCTGGTGGCTGCGCGACACCTGCAGATCGGCCTGCTGCTGGTCGGTGAGCGGGGCGCGATCGAGCGCGAGCTGGCGCGCCATCCCGGCGCGAGCGCCCTGGACATTCAGATCGCCGACACCCCAGAGCGGATCGAGATGGGCGAGCTGGCCGCTGCGGCCCTGCGTCGAAAGCCGCTGGCATCGATCCGAATCGCAGCCGAAGCAGTACGTGACGGGTCCGCCGCCGCGATGTTCAGCGCCGGGCATACCGGCGCCGCAGTCATGGCAGCGCTCGGTGCATTCCATAGAATGCCGGGCATCGATCGGCCGGCGCTCGCGACGATCATTCCCACGCGGCGAAGACCAGCGGTTCTGCTCGATTCCGGGGCCACCGTCGAATGCCGCCCGCCGCACCTCGTCCAGTTCGCCATCATGGGTTCCGCCTATGCCCGGGTCGCGCTCGGCTGTGAAGCGCCGCGAGTCGGCCTGCTCTCGGTCGGCGAAGAGGAGAGCAAGGGCAACGAGCTGACACGCGAGGCGCACCAGCTGCTGAAATCCGCGCCGGTACGCTTCGTCGGCAACGTCGAGGGACGCGACGTCTACTCGGGGGAAGTCGACGTCATCGTCTGTGACGGGTTCACGGGCAACATCACCCTGAAGATCAGCGAAGGGCTCGTGGAGACCGTCGAGCGGATCCTGCACGAGGAGTTGTCGGCGACGTTCGGTACGCGCGTCGGCTATCTGCTCTCGCGTCAGGCATTCCGCCGCTTCCGCAAGCGGATGGACTACGCCGAGTACGGTGGTGCACCCCTCATCGGCCTCGACGGTCTGTGCGTCGTGGGCCACGGCCGATCGTCACCGAAGGCCGTGCGCAATGCGATCGCGATGACCGTCCGGTGCATGCGCGAAGGGCTCGTCGAGAATCTCGCGCGGCAGGTTTCTACCGTTCCCAACCACTGACAACACGGACAACACCTACCACGGACAACACGGACAACACGGAAGCTTGTTCAGCGGATGATTCGAAGATTCTGGGGCGCGCCTGGAGCCTGCTCCAGAAGCATCACATCGATCACCTCTGACGACGTCGACGTGACCGTGACCTGTCTCGTGGCGGGTGTATAGCCGGCCGCCGAAAACCTGATGTCGTACGTGCCGGGCGGCAGGAACATGTGGTAGCGGCCGTGCGCACCGCCGCTGGCGTTCGTCTCACCATTCGAGAACGTGACGTTCAGGATCTCAATCGTGGCCGCTACCGGGCTTCCGTTGCTGGCCGCGGTGACATGGCCGCTGACCGAGATCGGCCGCTCGAGCACTGACAGCACTCCCGGCCAGACGAGCGTCGCCTCGGTGACGCCGCTGTCGTACGAGGGTTGAAACTCCGTGTGTGTCTCGATCAGGAACGCGTAGGCACCCATCTGCGCGAACTGCCACTCGGGGTGTTCGCCTTCGGCGCTGGGCACACGCGTCGCGCCGCCGTAGCCCGAGACCTGCGACAGCGCGATCGCCTCCTGCCGCATCCAGGTCGTGAACGGATGGCTCAGGCAGAGGTACGCGTAGAGCACTTCGCGCCCGCTCGAGTGATAGTCGATGACCTTCGCGAATCGCTCCTGCCGCGACCACGTCATCATCGTCTGCGTCTCCGCCTCCGATCCGGCCGACGGTCCCTTGTAGGTTTCCGAGGACACGTTCGTGCTGCCAGAGCAGGAGGCTCCCCACCCTTGCGGATAGTTCCGGTTCTGGTCCACCCCGACGCCCCCGCCGAAGACGCGGCGGTTCTTCCGCCACATGTTGTCGGTCGTGAAGACGTGGTTGTAGCCGTCGGGATTCCAGACCGGCGCGATCCAGATCTCGTTCCCATCCACGGCCGAGGTGATCCGCGGGTCGCTTCCGTACCCGGACGTCAGCCGCTCGGCGGCGCCCAGTGTAATCAGGGGCGTCGTGATCTCGCGCGCGTGATGCGCGCTGACGATGAGCATGGCTGGCTCGTCCTCGTCCACGGCCACGTTGTCGGAGATCTTCAGCGCGAAAAGGTGACGACCCTGGGCCGTTGGCGGCGTGCCGTAGGTGGCCGTGATGTCCACCATCTTCGCGATGTCCGGGTGGCTGGAGGCGATGTCCTGCATCCTCGCAAGGATGCCGCTGAGATCCTGGTACGTCGCCGGAACCGCCGCGGCAACGGCGAGACCTCCCGTGGACGAGGACGGCTTCGGTTGAAGCAATTCCTGCAGTGGATGGGCGCGGTCAATCACGACGACACGCCGTCCGCCAGCCTCGAGCGCCTGTATCTGCGCGCGCGACACCGCGAGATCGATCGTCGAGGCGTCAGGATTGACCACGAGGACGTCGTATCCCTCGGCCTCGAGCTTTGCTCTGTCCGCCCGAGCGTCCGGCGCGTCGACACGGACCTGGAATCGCGGCTCGGACGGACCCGTCTGGGCCGTCATCACCATCGGCGCCGGGATTGTCAGCGCCAGGAGCGCAAGGATCGCGAATGCACGAATCTTCAGGCCTGTCCGATTCAGTAATGACATGAGAGAGATCGCCGGAGATCGAGCATCATGATTGATGCCACGTTCCGCGAGCCGCCGCCGGGCTGAACCGGGGATACCTCCCCCTATCGACTGTCAAAGATGTAATCGGTCCGGCAAAAAGCGGGACCGCAGGAAATTGCACATTTCGTCACACCGCAGGCTGCCAGCCACCTACCGAGGTGACCGTCAACGGCCTGGTTTCTGCGTAACGCAGCAGGTGGTCATGACTCCGAACCGTCTTCGCCGTGCCTGCTTTCTGTTGGCTCTTGTATTCGTCTCGAATCTGCGACCGTCCGCTGCGGACGCGCAGACGGTGAATATCACCGCCTCCGTGCAGGTGTATTCCGGCACGGGCGCGAATGGTCCCGCGAACCTGGTCAGCAACGCCGTGCCATTCAGGCCCGGAGCTCTGATGAACTCGGCTGACGTCCGGGTGCTGGACGGGGCGACCGAGGTGCCCGTTGCGGTGAGGGTGTTGGCGACCTGGCCGTCTGACGGTTCGATCAGATCGCTGCTGCTGCAGTTCGATGCGCCGGTCGCCAGGAGCTATACGATCCAGGTCGGCGCGCCGCGGACGATCGGCGATCGCGCTTTCGTTCCGGTGACGTGGGACCTCCCGACGAGGATCTTCACGCTGCCAGCCGCGTACGTGAGCGACTCGCTGATCTTCTGGGAGCAGAAACCGCTCGGCCAGTCAGGCTTTCCGGAGTGGGACCAGAAGCAGGTGTCCAGCTACTCGCGCATCGCGACGGTCGGCACCGCGACGTGCGCGCGCGACGATCACTACTACGATGCGATTACGACGACGTATCAGCTCTACGCCAGAACGGGAACGTTGACGTATCTCGTCAACGCACGGCGGTGGGCTCTCCACCATCGTCGCGATCAGATCCACCTCTCGGGCGCGGACATCGGGCATCCCCGTTGCCCCGCGCAGTATTTGACCAACACCCGCTACACGTTTCCGCAGGGTCTGGTTCAGGACTTCTTCATGTTCGGCGACGAGGAAGCGCGCAACGTGTCGGGCCTGGTCGTCGACAACTTCTATATGCCGCACGCGGAGAGCTGGTACTACAAGGCGCCCAACACGCGCGGCTTCTGGACGGAGCGCGAAGCGGCGTTCTCGCTCATCGGCATCCTGGCCCACTACGAGGCGACCGGCAACGCCACCTACCTGAACCGCGTCCGCGATCGGATCGCCTCGCTGCACCGGATGCAGGTCGACAACGGCCGCCGCGCATGGGTGCACAACCTGTACGATCACGATCCTTCGGAGGGCTGTTCGCCACCTGACTACGGCAGCTCGCCGTGGATGTCAGGTCTGCTCCTCGAAGCCGTCATCAAGTACCACAAGTTGACCGGCGATCCCGTGGCTCGCGAGTCGATTCTGATGGCCGTCGACGACCTGCGCGCCCGCTATCTGGCGACGGGGGATTTTGCCGGCGTCTCGTTCGTGTACCTCGGGTGCCCCGTGTATACCGACGGCACACCGGATCTGGACAACCTGATTTCGCACGCCTTCGGGTATGCTTATAGGTTGACCGGTACGCAGGTGTACCGCACTGTCGGAACGGACATCTTCACCACGTCCGTTGAGGACGGCGTCACGGCGTCGCACAAGCACTATGACCAGCAGTTTCGCAGCAGCGGGCATTTCCCCGCCTACATCGCCGGCCCAACGGCGCCGCCGCCGACTCCGCCCACAAATCTCCGAATCGTTCGCTAGCGCCACGGATCACACGGACAACACGGATCGAAATTGTGAGATGGGTTCTCGTTGCCTCCGACGTCACGGGGACAGAACGAGGGCGGTCTGATCGCTGGCGCGGTCAGGCAGGACTCCATTCCAGACATGAACTCGACTGCGCCGATTGCGTTCGTCTTCCCCGGCCAGGGCGCGCAAAAGGTCGGCATGGGCCAGGCGCTCGCGGAGAAATTTCCGATCTGCCGTGAGACCTTCGAGGAAGCGGATACCGCCCTGGGTGAGCCGCTGAGCCGGCTGTGCTTCGAGGGGCCGGAGGACAGGCTCCTGCTGACCGAGAACACGCAGCCCGCCGTACTCGCCGTCAGCGTTGCGGCGAGCCGCCTCGTCCAATCCAGCGGCGTGCGCGCGTCATTTGCCGCAGGGCACAGCCTGGGCGAGTACTCGGCGCACGTCGTGGCCGGTACGCTATCCTTCGCGGACGCGTTGCGCACCGTCCGGCGCAGAGGGCAGTTCATGCAGGAGGCGGTTCCGGTCGGTGAGGGCGCCATGTCCGCACTTCTTGGCCTGGGTGCGGACGCCGCAGCAGACGCCTGCGCCGAGACGCAGGCCGAGATGCCAGGGCGGGTCGTCGCGCCGGCGAACCTGAATGCGCCCGGCCAGATCGTCATCGCCGGTCATGCCGACGCGGTCGCCCGCGCCGGCGAACTGGCCCGTGCGCGCGGCGCCAAGCGCGTGATTCCCCTGTCGGTGAGCGCGCCATTTCACTCGCCGCTCATGAAGCCCGCGGAGGTGCGCCTGACCCCTGTGCTCCGCGGCCTCGCACTCAAGGATCCGCAGATTCCCGTCGTGGCCAACGTCGACGCGCAGCCGAAGCGCACGGCCGCCGAGTCGGTCGAGGCGCTCATTCAGCAGGTGTCCGCCCCGGTTCGCTGGGAGGACGTCGTCAAGAGGCTGATAGCCGAAGGGGTACGCACATTTGTCGAACTGGGGCCCGGTAGCAGTCCTGGCGGGTCTGATCAAGAAGATCGACCGCAGCGTGACCGTGGTCAGCGTCGAAGTTCCCGAGGATCTCGAGGGGCTCGCGCAAGCCGGTGTGGCGGGTTCCCGCGCATGACAATCCGTGTTCTCCGTGTTGTCCGCGGATATGATTGATCTTTCGGGCCGCGTCGCGCTCGTCACCGGAGGGTCACGCGGCATTGGCCGTGCGATCGCGCAGCGGCTCGCCGCCCAGGGGGCCGTCGTCATGGCCGCCGCCCGGGGAGAGAATGCGCGTGCCGTAGCCGAGGAGATCCAGGCGGCGGGGGGCCGCGCTGAAGCCGTTGCGCTCGACGTGACCGATGCGGCCGCGGTCGAGGCGGTGGTGGCGTCAGTCGTCGAGCGGCACGGGCGGATCGACATCCTGGTCAACAATGCCGGTATCGCGCGCGATCAACTGCTGCTGCGGCTGAAACGCGAGGACTGGGATGCGGTGCTCGCGACGAATCTGACGTCGGCGTACACGCTGACCCGGGCCGCGCTCAAACCCATGGTGCGGCAGCGCGCGGGTCGCATCATCTGCATCAGCTCGGTGGTGGGCCAGGCGGGCAACGCAGGGCAGGCGAACTATGCGGCGTCGAAAGCGGGGTTGATCGGGTTCGCCAAGGCCGTGGCGCTCGAGGTCGCCTCGCGCAACATCACGGTCAACGTGATCGCGCCCGGCATGATCGAGACGGACATGACGCGAGGCATCACCGGGGAGGCGCACGAGGCCTGGGCGTCGCGGATTCCCCTCGGGCGACTCGGCACGCCGGACGATGTGGCGAGCGCGGCGTGTTTCCTGGCGTCCGACGAAGCAGCGTATATTACTGGACAGGTGCTGGGCGTGAATGGCGGAATGTACTTGTAGAGACATGCGCGCGGCGGGTCGTCGACCCGCGGCGACGCCTGTCGCGACATTGGAGGGCTGAATGGCGGTCGCTGACAAAGTGAAGAGCATCATCGTGGAGCAGCTCGGGGTCGATGAGGAGGAAGTGACGCCGGATGCGTCATTCGTGGACGACCTGGGTGCGGACTCGCTCGACACGGTGGAGCTGGTCATGGCGTTCGAGGAGGAGTTCGGGATCGAGATCCCGGACGAGGACGCGGAGAAGATCACGCGTGTCAAGGAAGCGATCGAGTACATCGAGTCGCACAGCAAGAAGAAGTAGTCATCTCGTCGCGTCTGGCGTCAGCACACCGTACCCAGGAAGCGCGTGGCGTGCGCCGCGCGTCAAGGCCAGGACATGGGAGGAGAATTGAACAGGCGAGTCGTCGTGACGGGCGTCGGCCTCGTGTCGCCGCTTGGCATAGGCACCGAAGCGAATTGGGCGGCGCTCTGCGCCGGCAAGAGCGGCATCGGCCCGATCACGCGTTTCGACGCCACCCAGTTCTCGGCGCGCATCGCCGGTGAGGTCAAAGGCTTCGATCCGCTCCGCTTCATCGACAAGAAAGACGTCAAGAAGATGGACGTCTTCATTCAGTACGCCATCGCCGCCTCGCAGTTCGCGATGGACGACGCCGGGCTGTCGGTGACGGAGGACATCTCGACGCGGGTCGGCGTGTTCATTGCGTCCGGCATCGGCGGATTCACCACGATCGAACGCGAGCATCACGCACTCATTCAGGGTGGACCCCGGCGGATCTCCCCGTTCTTCATTCCGGCCGCCATCATCAACCTCGCCGCGGGCCAGGTCTCCATCCGTTTCAGCGCCAAGGGTCCGAATTCGGCGACGTGCACCGCGTGTTCCGCGTCCGCGCACGCCATCGGCGACGCCTGGGAGATCATCCGCCGCAACGACGCGGACGTCATGATCGCCGGCGGCTCGGAGGCGGCGATCACGCCGATGGGCGTCGGCGGCTTCGCCGCCATGCGCGCGTTGTCGACGCGCAACGACGAACCCGAACGCGCCAGCCGGCCCTTCGATCGCGATCGCGACGGCTTCATCATGGGTGAAGGCGCCGGCGTCATCATCCTCGAGGAGCTGGAGTTCGCGAAGCAGCGCAGCGCGCCCATTTATGCGGAGCTGGTCGGCTATGGCATGTCGGCCGACGCGTTTCACATCACGGCGCCGTCCGAGGACGGCGACGGCGGCATGCGGGTCATGCAGATGGCGCTGAAGCACGCCGGCATCCGGCCCGATCAGGTCGACTACATCAACGCGCACGGGACGTCGACACCGTACAACGACAGGCTCGAGACGCTCTCCGTCAAGCGGGTCTTCGGCGATCATGCGCGGAAGCTCGCCATCTCGTCCACCAAGTCGATGACCGGCCACCTCCTGGGCGCCGCCGGCGGCCTCGAAGGCGGCATCACCGTCCTCGCGGTGAAGCATCAGTTGATCCCGCCCACGATCAACTACGAGACGCCGGATCCCGATTGCGATCTCGACTACGTGCCCAATCAGAAACGCGCGGCCAAGATCGAGTACGCGCTGTCGAACTCGTTCGGTTTCGGCGGCACGAACGGCGCGCTGCTGTTCAAGCGCTATACTGACTAGAAGCTGTCTCATAGACCTGACGCTCGTGGCAAGGAGCGAGCGAGCATGGCGAGCGAGCCACGCGACCGGAGCGCGCCGGCAAAGCGGCGCGCGAGAGAGCGTGCAGGGGAGTCCGAGGGGTGAAGCCCCTCGGAAAGACATGATGTATTTATGAAGATTGCGGTTTGCATCAAACAGGTGGTCACGCGCGAATGGCAGCTGCGCGTCGCCGAGAGCGGCACGTGGATCCGCGACAGCGGCGCGAGCTTCGAGTTGAACGAACCAGACGCGTACGCGCTCGAAGAAGCGCTGCGGCTCAAGGAGAAGCAGGGCGGGGAAGTCATCGTCTGCTCTGCCGGCCCGGCGCGCGCCGGGCAGGTCATACGGGAAGCGCTGGCGCGGGGCGCCGATCGCGCGATCCATGTCGAAGCGGACGCGCTGGTGACTGCCGATGCCTTCACGGTCGCCGATGCCCTGGCGGAGGCGATCAAGAGCGAACAGGTCGACCTCGTCCTGACAGGGTTGCAGTCCGACGACCAGGGCTTCGGCCAGGTCGGCGTCGTGATGGCCGAGCGGCTCGGCATCCCGCATGCGACGATCATCATGGAAGTTCAGGTCACCGAGGGCGGACTCCGCGTCAAACGGGAGCTCGAAGGCGGCTGGTTCCAGTGGGTCAGTCTGCCGCTGCCCGCGCTGCTGACCATCCAGAGCGGTATCAACCAGCTGCGATACGCGACGCTCAAGGGCATCATGGCGGCCAAGAAGAAAGAGATCCGCAAGGTGACGCCCACGATGGCGAGCGCCGGCGTCCAGCGAATCTCCAGGATGTATTTCCCGGAGAAGAGCAAGACGACGCAGATGATCAGCGGGTCGCCAGCGGAGGCGGCCAAACAGCTCGTTACGCATCTGCGCGACGAGGCGCGCGTCTTATAACGTCCGCCAGGCGGACAATCAGCGGGTCGAGGCCGTGTGTCGATGATTCTGGTCATTGCCGAACAACGGGACGGAAAGCTGAACCGGGCGACCTGGGAAACCATCGCTGCGGCGCAGCAGGCCGGCGGTCCCGTACGTCTTGTCGTGATGGGCGTGGGCATCGATCGCCTCGCCCGTGAGTTGGCGGCCGCGGACGTTGACGAAGTCGTCACGATCGAGAATCCGGCGCTCGCCAGTTACACGGCGGACGGTCACGTCCTGGCGCTCGCGGCGTTGATCCAGCAGGAATCCCCGGCGCTCGTGTTTCTGCCGCACACCTATCAGACGCGCGATTTCGCGCCGGCACTGGCCGCGCGCCTCGGGCGCGTCCTCGTGACCGACGTGACCTCGGTCAGGAAGCAGGACGGCGGGGTCGTCTGCTCGCGGCCCGTCTTCCAGGGAAAGTTGAGCGCGGACGTCGTCGCCAGCGGCCCGGCGCCGCATCTGATCACGTTTCAGATTGGTGCGTTCCGCGCCGACGCCGCGGCCCGTGGCTCGGCCCCGGCCGCAACCCGCAGCGCCACGGTCGCGCTCGATGCGGCAGCGATCCGCCAGAGGCCAGAGGCCCCCTTCAAGGAGGCCAAGCAGGCCGTCGACCTCTCCCAGGCCGAGCGCATCGTCGCGGTCGGCCGGGGCATCAAGGGACAGGAGCACCTCGCGCTGGCGCAGCGGCTCGCCGAGGCCATGGGCGCCGAGATTGCGGCATCCAGGCCGATCTGTGACGCGGGATGGCTGCCGATGGATCGGCAGATCGGCAGCTCCGGCCAGACCGTCGCGCCGAAGCTTTACCTGGCGCTCGGGATTTCCGGCGCCATTCAGCATCTGGTCGGCATGAAGGGCGCGCGCACCATCGTGGCCATCAACAAGGACGCGGAGGCGCCGATTTTCGAGATCGCTGACTACGGCATCGTGGGTGATCTGTTCGAAATCGTTCCGGCCCTGATTGCGGAACTGAACAAATAGCTTGGAACGCGAATCGCTGGAAGTTGATGTCGTCATCGTCGGGGGCGGCCCCTCGGGCATGTCCGCGGCGCTGCGCCTCGCGCAGCTGCAGAGAGAGAAGGGCGGCGAACCGCTCTCGATCGCCGTCCTCGAAAAAGCCCGCGAAGCCGGCGCTCACCTGTTGTCGGGTGCGGTGCTCGATCCATCGGCCCTTCGCCAGCTCGTTCCTGATTTCAAAGAGAAAGGCGCGCCGCTCGCATCCGAGGTCCACCACGACGATGTGTACTTCCTGACGCGCACCGGGAAATTCCGGTTTCCTCTCACGCCTCCACCGCTGCGGAACCACGGCAACTACATCATCTCGCTCAACCGCTTCGGCAAGTGGCTGGCCGGGCTGGTCGAGCAGGCTGGCGTCGACGTCTTCACGGGTTTTCCGGGCGTCGAACTGCTCTATGACGGTGACCGCGTCGTGGGCGTTCGGACCGGCGACCGCGGCATCGGAAAGCACGGCGAGCACAAGCCGACCTTCGAGCCCGGCGTCGACGTGCGGGCCAAGGTCACCATTCTGGCCGATGGCGTTCGGGGCAACCTCACGAAGACCGTCGTGCAGCGTCTCAACCTCGACGAGGGTCGTCTTCCGCAGCTGTATGCCATCGGCATCAAGGAGCTGTGGGAAATTCCCAAAGACCGCCTGGCTCCGGGCTCGGTCGTTCACACGATGGGCTACCCGCTGCGTCAGGACGAATTCGGCGGCGGGTTCATCTACGCGATGCCGGACGGCGTCGTGTCGGTTGGCTTCATCAGCGGCCTCGACTACCAGGACCCGATGTTCGACCCGCACGTGCGATTCCAGCACTTCAAGCGGCACCCGCTCGTCGCCGCGCTTCTCGGCGGCGGTCAGATGGTGCGCTACGGCGCCAAGGCGCTCCCCGAAGGTGGATGGCACACGATTCCACGCGTCTACGCAGACGGCCTGCTGATTGCCGGCGACGCGGGCGGATTCCTGAACTCCATGCGCCTGAAGGGCATCCACCTTGCGATGCGGACCGGCATGCTCGCCGCCGAGGCCGCGTTCGACGCGATCCGTGCGAATGACGTCTCTGCCGCGACGCTGAAACGGTACGAGACATTGATCAATGAGGGAGAGGTTCGCCGCGAGCTCTATCCCGTGCGGAACGTGCACCAGGCCTTCGAGCACGGCCTGCTGGCTGGCGTGGCCTACGCGGGCGTCGCGCTGGTGACGGGCGGCTGGTGGATTCGGGATCCGATGCCGGCCCGGGCGGGGCACGAGCGTATGACGACGCTCGCCGAGTACTATCGCGATGGCCGGCCGGATCCGGATTCGACGATCGACCCGGCGAAGATCGATCGGCAGCTGACGTTCGACCGCCTGACCAACGTCCACTACTCGGGCACGCGACACGCCGAAGATCAGCCGTCGCATCTCATCGTCCATGACACGGACATCTGCCGCACGCGGTGCCGCGAGGAGTACGGTAACCCGTGCACGCGCTTCTGTCCCGCCAACGTGTACGAGATGGTCGACGCCGGCGACGGAACGAAGCGTCTTCAGATCAACGCGTCCAACTGCGTCCACTGCAAGACGTGCGACATCATGGACCCGTACCAAATCATCGACTGGGTCGCGCCGGAAGGTGGTGGCGGGCCGCACTACGAGGGGATGTAGCGCGCAGCGTCAGCTGCGCGTCAGAAGGCGCCGATCGTCGTTCACCAATGCCCGATTCGACCCTTACCGGCTCGCAGCGCATGAAGGCATCTGCGATCGCCGCTCTCGCCTCACCGCTCATCAATACGCTCTGTCGGACCGTGACCTGGAAGGTCGAGGGCGAGGAGCACTACGACGCCATCCTCCGTTCCGGCCGTCAGCCGGTGTTCGCCTTCTGGCACGGTCGAATCCTCCCGGCGACCTATCACTTTCGCAACCGCCGGATCGTCGTCATTACCAGCCAGAACTTCGACGGGGAATGGATCGCCCGAATCATCGAGCGCTTCGGCTACGGCACCGCGCGCGGATCGACGTCGCGAGGTGGCGCGCGCGCGCTGGTGCAGATGCGCCGTGACCTCGCCGCCGGCCGGCCGGTCGCGTTCACCGTGGATGGTCCTCGAGGTCCGGCCCGCGTCGCGCAGGCCGGTGCGCCATGGCTGGCGGGCGCCACCGGGTGTCCGATCCTGCCGTTTCACATCGAGGCGAGCCGGTTCTGGGAGATGCGGAGCTGGGATCGCACGCAGATTCCGAAGCCGTTCACCACGATCGCTGTGGCGATCGGCGAGCCGATGGAGGTCCGCGGCACCGACGACGAGACGATTGAGGAGGCGCGCAAAGAACTCGAGCGCGCGCTCGAGCATCTCGAGACGCGCGCTCGTGGGGTGCTGGGGGGGGGATCCAGCGACAGTTAGAGTTGCGTTCGACGGCGGCGCATTGCCAGCGCCGCGACGCCCGAGCCGAGAAGCAGCAGCGTGCCGGGTTCGGGGACGGAGGTCAGCATCACCTGATCCCCCCGTAATCTCACTCGGCACCCCGCGCAGCATCAAGAGCCAAACGATGTTCGCGGTCCGGAACTGCACGAGGCTCGCCAGCGACGACGCTCCGGTATTCCGAGTCGGTTCAACGACTTACATTTTTCTTCAAGCAACGCGCACGCGTCTCCGGAGACAGGAGTCTGCCTGGCGGTGACGTTCGGTCTCTGGCCGGTGGATCGGTCCCCGCCGATCCAGGTACCGAATGTCGTCCGGCAAGCCGAACTCCGGTGTTCGGCGGGACTAAAGTCTCGCGTTCGGCTGACTATCCGCCGTACTCATTTATGTCAAGCTCCCTAGTTTCTGTTGGATAGCTCGATTACAGGCTTGGTACGCGGTTGGCCTATGTAGGCGCTGTTCGGAATGGGCCCCTCTGGCGTTGAACGCGAAAGGGCATGGATATGCGACTCACACGTCGCGCACAGACCGGGGCGGAGCACGCGGCAGGGTCCGCGCCCGCCGCCGACATGACAACCAAGCCCGGCCTGCGGATGGCTGAATCCATCCACGGGTCCGAGCAAGCACTAAAGGGACAAAACACCGTGGCCATCATCCGCGTCTCTCGTTTCTGGCAGGCGTCTCAGCGCAGTCGTTTGGATACCGGCGTCGCCGCGTCGAGCGAGATCGACGCGCTCGAGGCCTTCGGATGCGAGTCGTCACACCCGGAGCCGTCGTCGCCGGCCCCGCGACCGCCGACGCCGAGGAAAGCGCGTCAGGGCCTGGACGTCCGGGCCATATTGACGTGGGTTGGGGTCGTCGCGCTGAGCGCTGGCGCCGCCGCCGCAGGCACCTGGCAGTATCAGCGCCGCAGCGTCGCGGCGCCGGTGAACGGGTCGCTTACGGTCCAGTCGACACCCTCGGGTGCCGACGTCCTCATCGCGGGTGAAGCGGCGGGCCGTACGCCGCTGACGGTCACCCTTCCCCCTGGTTCCTACGCCGTGCAGGTTGGCGCCGAGGCGCAGAAGCGGGACATCAAAGTCACGATCGTCGCCGGTGGATCGGTGATCATGCCCGTGGAGCTGCCGGCCGTCGCGCCGGCGGTGGCGGCGGACGGCTCACTGCACGTTCAGACCGATCCCGCTCGAATGATCGTCAGCGTCGACGGCGTCGAGCGCGGTACCACCCCGACGACCATTGCCGGCCTCGCACCGGGCAACCACGACGTCGTCGTCCGCGGCGATCGCGGGACGTACCGCAGAAGCGTGACCGTCAAGGCGGGCGAATCGTTGTCGCTGGTCATCTCCCCGGTCGAGCCCGCTGCGGCGTTGCCGGGCTGGCTCGCATTGTCCTCATCGCTGAGCCTTCAGCTCCGTGAAGATGGCCGCCTGATTGGCACCACCGAGACCGATCGCCTGATGCTCACGTCCGGCGATCACGAGATCGAGATGGTCAACGATCAGCTCGGCTACAGGGCTACCAGGAAGTTCTCCATCACACCGGGCAAGACGACGACCGCGCGTATCGAGCCGCCCGAGGGCACGCTGAACATCAACGCGCAGCCCTGGGCAGAAGTGTGGGTCGACGGCCAGCGCATCGGCGAGACGCCGATCGCGAACCTGTCGCGACCCATCGGGTCACACGAGGTGCTGTTCCGGCATCCGCAGCTCGGGGAACGTAAACAAACCGTCACGGTGACTCTACGCGAGCCGGCGCGGCTGGGTCTGGATATGCGGAGTCGATGAACCATGCTTCAGCGAGGGTGCGTTGTTCTGTTGCGCACTGCGTTGCTGGCCGGCCTGACGGCCGGTCCGGCTCTCGCGCAGGAATCGTTTCAAACCGTCAAGAGCCTCTACGCGTCCGCCGCCTACGAGGACGCACTCGCCGCCCTGACCCGCCTGCAGGGCGGGGACGCCAACGACGTGAATCCCGAGGTCGAGCAGTTCCGAGTGTTCTGCCTCATCGCGCTGGGACGCACGACCGAGGCGGAGAAGGCCATTCAGTCGGTCGTCACGGCCAACCCGATGTACGTTCCGGATGCCGCGGACGTCCCGCCGAGGATCCTGGAGTTCTTCGTCACGACTCGCCGCCGGCTTCTCCCGGACATCGCGAAGCGGCTTTACGCGGACGCCAAGGCGGCTCTTGACCGCAAGGAGCGGGAGCAGGCGATTGCCGGCTTCGGCTCGCTCGTTCGACTGCTCGATGGCGCGGACAGTTCGTCGCTAGGGGCGTTGACCGAGCTCCGGCTGCTGGCAGAGGGCTTCCTGGATTTGAGCCGCGCGATCCCCGAGCCGCCGAAGCCGGTGGTTCAGCCTGCGCCGGCACCTGTGGCGGCGCCGCCCGAGCTCACTCCGCCGGTCGCGACGAAGCAGGTGATGCCTCAATGGGTCCCCTCGGATATCGTCAGTCGCCAGACCGAGTTCACGGGATCGATTCGCGTCAGCATCTCGGCGGCCGGAAAAGTCGCCGCCGCGCAGATCGTCACGCCGGTGCATCCGCTCTACGACCGACTCCTCCTGCAGGCGGCCCGCTCGTGGGAATTTCAGCCCGCGCGCCGCGATGGCGTTGCAATTCCGTCAGAACAACTCGTTCAGATTCAACTGAAACCGAGATAACGGGCCATGCGGCCGCCGACCCTGCGCCCCACTCTCAGCAGGAAGTCATCCGGACAGATGACTTTTGTCCGCCGACTTCAAGGTACCTTTCGGCGTTGGGCACGTCTTTCGATGGTCCATGAGCAGTCCGACTGCTGTAAGACCAAGAGAATTAAGACATTCGAGGCGCCGAGATTATTCTCCCTTTCCGTGGCGACTTGTTTGCACAAACGGCCGCGGGTCGGGTCGGTCGCCGTTTTCGCGGGCTTACAGATTTCGTCGCCCCCCTCGACCAATTCCTGAAGGACTTGATGCTGTCACCTGCACTTTCGCAATTGCTGGAGCGCGCCCGGGTGCGATTCGGCCTGGAAGTCGAGATTCTCGACGCCGGGTTGAATCACCTGTACCCGGACAGCGGCACGGGCCTGGTTCGAATCCTCCAGGATTCACCAGCCGTCCGCCGTTCGCTGCTCAACGCAATGACAGCCGGTCGTCCGCAGGACCTCGAAGGTGAGGGCGTCCGCTATCGCGTGTATCCGCTGCGGCATTCGGCCAGGCGCCGACAGCTCGCGCGCATGCTCGCGATCCGCCGGCCTCCGTCCACCGCTCCGGTCCCGGAAGATCTCGAGCCCTGGTCCGAGCTCGCGCGCGCCATCGTCGAGGCCGATCTCGCCGCTATCGATACGCTCGGTGAGGAACGCCTGCGCTCGCGGCGATTTGCCGGAGTGCTGCGGTTCCTGGAGTTCGTGCTCGAGACGTCGGACGAGCGGGCGCTGACGGATGCGCTGGTTCAGGCCGCCGCCGTCTGGTACGACGTCGACGCCCGGATTTACCGCCGGAGCCTGGCCGGTGATTTCGTGCTCCACACGTTCCTGCCGGGTGCGCACGCGACGGACAGCCTCGGCCGCCTGAGCGCCGCGCAGCTCGGTGGCGACTGCGAGCCGCGTCGCCTCGGTTCGGGTGAGTTGGGTGATGCGGCTGTTGGCACCGAGGCCGTTCTGGTGCCGTTGACGGCTGCGCCGCAGACCGAATGGGTGATGGCGCTGATCGGCAGCGTGCCTCCTGACGCCGACAGCGTGCTTCGCGTGCTCGGACGGACGGCCGGCATGCAGCTGGCGGCGCTCGAGGCTCGCAACGACGAGCGGATGCGTCAGCGCTTCGAGCAGCTGCTGAACGTGCCGACCAAGGCTCCCGAGCTGGTGGCGCTCCACCTGGTTCGCGAGCTCGCGGAGGCCGTCGGGGCGTCTGCCGGCTCGCTCACGCTGCATCGCAATCAGCAGACGCGCCGGATAGCCGCGATCGGTCCCGCTCCGGACGAACGCGCGATCGATGCCACGGAGAGCTCGTCGTCCGCCGACCGGATCGTCAGCGTCACGTCGCTGGGCGGCTCCGATCGCGCGGTGCTCGAGTTCCGAGCGGCCGTGGAGTTCACGACGGACTCCGCGCGGGTCGTTCAGGTCTGCGCAGAAGTCCTGAAGGTGTGGATGGTCGGCGTGCTCTCGTCGTTCGATGCGGCGGCGACGCTGCTCGACGGACGGGCCGCGACGACCTCCGAGTTCGTGAAGCGGATTCAGGAAGAGCTCGAGCGCGCGAAACGGTTCGATCTGCGTCTCGCGCTCATTTTGATTGATGTGCGTGCCCGTCCGGATGTCGTGGCGGATCTCCAGGAAACGCTCCGCCGCGAGCTCCGGGGTTCAGACGTGACTGGCGCCATGAACGCCAGTCAAGTGGCTGCGTTGCTCACCCACACGGACGCCATGGGTCTCGACAACGTGGTGACGCGGTTGCGCGAGCGGCTGGCCGCGGCGGCCGGACGACTCAACGTGTCGGATCTGAGGCTCGGGCGGGCGGCCTACACGGCCGACTGTCGGACCGCCGATGACCTCGTGTCCGAGGCGCTGTTTCACGCGGAGCCGTTGATTCTGCATTGACGTCGTGTCCGGCTGCGGCCGGACGCACGGTAGTGTCGGCTGCGGCCGGACGCACGGTAGTGTCCGGCTTCAGCCGGACTGAAAGGTTCCCGGCATGCGCCGGACCTGTGAGCACCCTGCGACGGAGAAGAGAGCGTTTGTGAGACGGAAACTCGGAGATCGGCGAAACCGCCCTCGATACGACATCGTGGGCGACCTGTGGGGAACGCTGGAAACGGTCCTGCGATTGCCCCTGAAGAATGTCAGCCCGGGTGGCGCCCTGATCGAATCGCATGTGCCGCTGCCCGCGGAGTCGGTTCACCGGCTGACGTTCACGTGTGACGGTCAGGACGCGGCGACCCAGGTCAGGGTCCGGCACGTCCATCCGCTCATCTCGTCGGACGGGGAGCGGACGTTTCTGATCGGCGTGGAATTTCTGGCACCGCATCCCGCGTTGAACGAGCAGATCGCACGCTGGATGATGGCCGACGGCGAGGCAACACCGGCGGAGGCGTGAGCACGATGGCAACGGACCCGACAGACCTGGAGCGGCGGCGCGCTCGCCGCGTGACAAGTGGCAGCGGCCTGGAGTGCCGCCTCGAGATGCGCACGCGCGTCAGGCTGGTCGACATCAGCCTGAGTGGCGCGCTGCTCGTGAGCGAGTCGCAGCTGCCGGTCGGCACGCGGGCGCAGCTTCACGCCGGGGTGGGGGCCGCGCCGTTTGCGCCGGAAGTGCAGGTGCAGCGGGTCGCGGATCGCACCACGCAGACGCCGGGTCTGAGCCTTGGCGCCGTATTCGTGGGGATGAGCGAGAAGAGTCGTCGGAGCCTCGAGGAGTTTCTGCGGAAGGCAAGTCAATAGGCCCTGGGCTGTGGCCTGGGTGCGTCGGGTGGTTTTCGGAGGGGTGCCCGGCGCGGTCGGGAACATCGGCAATGGACCGAGGAAGTGAAACATGAGACGTCAGGGGACGGGTGAGTTGATCGGTTCGAGCACGGCGATTGCGGAGCTGGCGCAGGAGATCGAGCGAATTGCGCGATCCGATGCGAAGGTCCTGATCACGGGCGAGAGCGGCGTCGGCAAGGAGCTGGTGGCGCACGCCATCCACCAGCGCAGCGCCGCGGGCCCAGCGGGCGATGGTCGCAGTCAACTGCGCCGGCCTGCCGGAAACGCTGCTCGAGTCCGAGCTGTTCGGGCACGTGAAGGGCAGCTTCACGGGCGCCTATCGCGACAAGCAGGGCAAGCTCGAGATGGCCGACGGCGGCAGCATCTTCCTCGACGAGATCGGCGAGATGACGCTGCGCATGCAGGGCCTGCTGCTCCGGTTCATGGAGACCGGCGAGCTGCAGAAGGTCGGCGCCGACCGTGCGGCCGGCCGTGTCAACGTCCGCGTCATCGCCGCGACGAACCGGAACCTGCGCGACATGATCACGGAAGGGACGTTCCGCGAGGATCTGTTCTACCGGCTGAACGTCATCCATCTGACCGTGCCGCCGCTCCGCGAGCGCCGCGAGGACATCCCGTCGCTGATCGCGCTCTTCCTGGCGCAGTTCACGCGGAACAACGGGACGCCGGTGCACGCGCATCTCGCCGGAGGCGATCAAGCTTCTATCGGACTACGCCTGGCCGGGCAACGTGCGCGAGCTGGAGAACGTCATCGAGCGGCTCGTCGTCACCGGGCGCAACGAGTACGGTGGTGCCCGACGATCTGCCGATGGAGGTCCGCGTCGCAGCAGGGCGTCGGGCTCAGGCCGAAGCGTGAGCGCCGGCGGACGGTCGCCGACGATCTCTACAAGAAGCTCGTCGAGGATCGCGAATCGTTCTGGACCGCCGTCTATCCGCTCTACATGCAGCGCGAGATCACGCGCGGCAACGTGCGCGATCTGGTGCGCAAGGGCCTCGAGGACGCGCGCGGCAACTACAAGATCGTCGCGCGCCTGTTCAACATGGAACAGCGCGACTACAAACGGTTCCTGAACTTCCTGCGCAAGCACGATTGTCAGCTGCCGTTCAAGGAGTATCGCCAGTAGCGTCCGGCTTCGCCGGACCCGTGCTGTAGCGTCCGGCTTGAGCCGGACCTCGCCGATGTCGTATTGGACTGTGAAAGGCAACACATGAAAGCCCTGTTCGTCCGCTCCTCAGCCGTCGTTGTTGTGTCCGGGATGCTCGCGGTTCCTTCGTTCGCCCAGGTCGCCGGATCGCAGCCGCCGACGCAGGCCACGTCGCCGCAACAGCCTGGCAACGGGACCGTCGAGGTTCCCACCGGCGTCGTCGTGCCGCCCGGTTTCGTCATCGGGCCGGAGGACGTGCTGACGATCGTGTTCTGGCGTGACAAGGAGCTCTCGGCGGAGGTCGTCGTGAGGCCCGACGGGAAGATCTCGCTGCCGCTCCTGAACGATGTGCAGGCGGCGGGCTACACGCCGGAGCAGTTGCGCGCTGAGCTGGTGAAGGCGGCCTCCAAGTACATCGAGGATCCGACAGCGTCGGTTGTCGTCAAGGCCATCAACAGCCGCAAGGTGTTCATCACGGGACAGATCGGCAAGGTTGGCGCGTATCCGATTTTCGGAGACCTGACCATCGTGCAACTGATCGCCCAGGCCGGCGGCCTCCTCGAGTACGCGGACGAGAAGAAGATTCAGATCACGCGGACTCTCGAGGGTGGCCAGACGAAGCGCTTCTTTTTCAACTACAAGGACTACGTCGCGGGAAAGAACCTGGCGCAGAACATCACGCTCAAGCCAGGCGACGTCGTCATCGTGCCCTAGGTAACGACCGATTTCATTCACGAGCACCATTGTGAACACCAACTTTCGCGCGTCGATCGTCGCCATCGCCTTCAGTGCCGCTCTCTGCACGAGCGTCGCTGAGGTGTGTGCGCAGACCGTCGGTTCGCAGCGGCCGTACGCGGGACTTTTCGGGGGCAGCGCACCGAGTCCGGGCGCGACCCACACGCTCGACGTCTCAGCGTCCGTGTTCGCGGCGTACGACGATGCGGAGGTGGCCGATCCTGTTACAACCCCGAACCAGCCCTTCGTTCAGAGCGGCTACTACTCCGGGTTCGACGGAGAGCTCTCGTACGCGTGGCAGGGCGAGCGCGTGCAGCTCGGCGCGAATGCCACAACGGGCATCCGTCACTATCGCGACCAGGGCCTCGTACCCGTCGGCTTCGGCGTGGGCTTCGGGCTGTCCGCAGAACTTGCGAAGGAGACGCGGCTCTTCGTCAATCAGAGCGTCGCCTACACGCCCGCCTACATGTATGGCGTCTTTCCCGGGTTGGGCCAGACGCCCGGACAGGTGGTCGGCGCCGGCGATCCACTGAGCGACTCGCAGGTCTGGGTCTACGACACGTCAGCCAGCCTGACGCGGCGGGTCAGCCGGAGAGGCTCGATCGAGGCCCTCGGCACACTGCGATACAGCGATCTGCAGCAGACAGCGGGCCTGTATCAGGACCTGACGTCCTGGTCGGCCGGCGGGCGTTACCGCCTGGGGATGTCCCGGTACATGTCGCTGCGACTCGGTTACATCTACCGGCGCGGCGCGTACGGAGTCCTGGGCACGGGCCGGCCGATCGTCATTCATGACATCGATGTCGGCGTGGACTATCGCCGCGCGCTCTCGCTGACGCGACGGACGACATTCGACTTCGGCGTCGGCTCGACCATCGTCACGATGCCGGTCGAGGATCGCTCGGAACTGCAGTACCGCCTCGGCGGCGACGTGGGCCTCAATCACGAGATGGGTCGCACCTGGCGTGCGCGCGTGGCGTACAACCGCGGGTTCGAGTTCTCCGAGGCGTTCGCGGCGCCCGTGTTCTCGGACGCGGTGAACGCCTCGCTGACGGGGTTCTTCAGCCGCCGCGTCGATTTCAGGGCGAACGCCGGGTTCTCTATCGGCGACGTTGGTGTCGGCCAGAATGCGAATACGGGTTCGGTCGCGAATCAGAACAAGTTCAAGGCCTATAACGCCAACGCGCGCGTGCGCGTGGCGCTGGCGCGATCCTGGGCGCTCTTTGGTGAGTACCGGTACTACTTTCACGACCTCGGCACCGTGCTGATCGTGCCGACCGGCGTTCCTCGGGGTCTGGATCGCAACTCCGTGAGCGGTGGGCTCACATTCTGGATTCCCGTTTACAGAAGGTAAGCCATGCTCCCTGGACAGAAGTTCACGCCCGAAGACGTCGTCCGGATTCTCTGGAACCGCAAGTGGCTCTATCTGGTGCCGCTCGCCGTGGCCTTCGTGTCGTCGTTCGCGATCGCGAGACGGTTGCCGTCGACGTACCGCTCGGAAACGCTGCTGCAGCTGATTCCGCAGCGCATTCCGGAGAACTACATTCCCAAGACGGGCACGACGTCCATTGAGGACAGGCTGAACAGCATCAAGCAGGTGATCCTCAGCCGCTCGCGGCTCGAAGCCATCATCCAGGAGTTCAACCTCTATCCGGAGGCCCGCCAGGCCGGCGTCATGGAGGACATCGTCGAAAAGATGCGCGCGAAGGACATCGGCATCAAGGCCGAACGGGGCGACGCGTTTCGCCTGAGCTATATCGCGAGCGATCCGCGGACGGCCAAGAGAGTGACGGAACGCCTGGCATCGCTCTTCATCGACGAGAACATCCGCGACCGCGAGGCGCTGGCGGACCAGACGATACAGTTCCTCGAGAGCAAGCTGGAGGACGCGAGAAAGAGCCTCGAGGTAACTGAAAAGAACCTCGAGGGCTACAAGCGTCTGCACTCGACCGAGCTGCCTTCGCAGGTCCAGGCCAACATTCAGCAAATGTCGAGCACGCGCCTGGAGCTTGCTGCCCTGTCGGACTCGATGAACCGGGATCGAGATCGCAGGCTGTCGCTCGAGCAGCAGATTGCCGCCGTGCAGGACGCTCCAAGCCCTTCGCCTGTGACACCGGCGAGGCCTTCCGACGCACCGGACGGTGCCGGTGGCGGGTCAACCGCCGACCAGCTGGCACTTCAGAAGGCACGACTGGAGCTCCTGAGTATTCGCTACAAGGAAGACCACCCTGATGTGATGACCGTCAAGCGGTCGATTCGCGACCTCGAGCTGAAGCTTCAGAAAGAGATGGCAAGCCAGCCGGCGGCTGGGGACACGACTCCGGCGGTGTCACCCGCGGAGGCTGCCAGGCAGACCCGTCTCAGTGACCTGCGTGCCGACCTCCAGAACGTGGACAAGCAGCTGAGTGAAAAAGTGACTCGGGAACGGCAGCTACGCGACGCCATGACGTCGCTGCAGGCGCGCCTCGACGCGGCGCCGACGAGAGAATCGGAGCTGATTCAGCTCACGCGTGACTACGAGACCATCAACGGCACGTACAGGGGTCTGCTCCAGACACTCCAGGGCGCAAAGTTTGCCGGAGACGTGGTGCGTCAGCAGATCGGCGAGCAGTTCAAGATCCTCGATCCGGCGCGGATGCCGGAGCGACCCTACACGCCCGATCGGCCGCGGATCGTGCTGATGGGATCGGCGCTCGGGCTGGCCATCGGCCTCGCGCTCATCGCGTTGCTGGAGTACCGGGATTCGACGTTCAAAACCGAAGAAGACGTGTTGCGTGTGCTGCAGCTGCCCGTCCTCGCGCTGGTGCCGATCATGGCCTCCGAGCGCGAGATGCGCGCCAGCCGGCGCCGAAAGATGCTGGTCGCGCTGGCCGGCGTCGTGATGGTCGTGAGTTCAGCGGCAGCGCTGCTCGTGTGGAAATTACAGGGATCCTAAACCTTTATGTATCTACGTTTCTACGGATTGCGTGAAGCGCCGTTCGAGCTGACGCCGAATCCGAAATACATGTACCTGACGCCGGGCCACCGCGAGGCCCTCGCGAACCTTCAGTACGGACTGTCATCCGCCAAAGCGGTGACCGTGCTGACGGGCGAGGCTGGCACCGGCAAGACGACGCTCATCCGGACCGCGCTGGAATCCGAGGCATGCCGGCGCGTGCGGTGTGTCCATCTGACCAACCCCGGGTTGATGCGCAACGAGTTCGTCGAAACGCTGGCGCGCGGGTTCGGACTCGGGCCGGGTGCGGGCTTGTCCAAGGCCACCCTGCTGGCGGAGCTCGAGCGAACGCTGCGCGAGCGACGGGCCAACAACGAGATCACGGCGCTCATCGTGGACGAAGCGCAGCGCCTCAGCAACGAGCTGCTCGAGGAGATCCGGTTGCTGGCGAACATCGAAACGGCCACCGAGAAGCTGCTGCCGCTCGTGCTCGTGGGGCAGCCGGAGCTGGCGGATCGCCTGAATGAGCCGGGGCTGCGACAGCTCAAGCAGCGGGTCGCCCTGCGGTGCGACCTGGCGCCCCTGAAGCTCACGGAGACCGCGGCGTACATCGCCACGCGCATTCGCACAGCCGGCGGTGATGCCGCTCGGCTGTTCACTCGCGAGGCCGTGACGTTGATTCACGACCTCGCCCACGGAATCCCCCGCACGGTCAGCGTGGTGTGTGACAACGCGCTGCTCAGCGGGTTCGCCGCGGGCCGTCAGCCCGTGGGCCGGGATCTCGTCGCCGAGGTGGCGAAGGATTTCGACATCACGGTTCTCCGGCAGCATTCGGTCGCGGATGGCCAGGAGGCACGGCCACGCGGCGAGAGCGAGTTTCTGGTGTCGAAACCGCTCGACGCTGACGACGACGCGGAAGTGGAGGCCGAAGAGGACCGACAGAGCGTCCTCAAAGCGGCGGGTGGCCGCCGTCGGTTTTCGCTGTTCGGTTCGTAGTGAGTGTCGAATGCGTCGACTTGCCGTTGTCGGTAGTGAAAGAGGAGTTGCATGAGTCGTGTAGAAGAAGCGCTCAGGCGTGCCGCCGCAGGGATCGTCGCGGATCCGGTGCCCACGCCACAGCGCTCGAACGATAGGTCGATCGTCGTAGAGCGCGGATCCGCGCCGCTGGCTCTCGGGGACTATCCGGTCGAGGCCGAACCGTTGGAACACGTGTCGGAGCGCACCTCCGAACGTGCGTCGGACCGCGCCCCCGAACGTGCGTCGGACCGGTCCGCGGAACGGGTTCAGGCCGCCGGCCCCCGCGAATTGCCCCTGAATCCGATCTCCGCGCCGCGCGCGGGGACGCGACGACCTCTGACCAGGCTCGGCGAGTTCGTCGAGGGCAAGGTCGTCGTCGATGCCGAGACCTCTCCTGTGTCCGTCGAGCAATACCGGCGGCTGGCGACGACGCTTCACCAGATGCAGCAGCAGTCAGGGCTCAAGACGCTGATCATTTCGAGCGCGCGGCCTCGCGATGGCAAGACGCTGACGTCCACGAACCTGGCCCTGACGCTGAGCGAATCGTTCAAACGCCGGGTCCTGCTGGTCGACGCCGATCTGCGGAGGCCGTCGATTCACGAGGTGTTCCGCCTTCCGAACGCCCACGGGCTCGCGGACGGGCTGCGCAGCGAGGCTGCCGGCAACCTGCCGCTCATCGAGGTCACGCCGAAGCTGACGGTGCTGCCCGCCGGGACGCCGGACAACAGCCCGATGGCCGGGCTGACGTCCGAGCGCATGCGGACCGTGCTCAAGGAAGCGTCGAGCCGGTTCGACTGGATCCTGCTCGACACGCCGCCGATCGGCCTGATTTCCGACGCCAGCCTGCTGTCACACCTGGTGGATGGCGTCCTGCTGGTGATCGGCGCCGGCTCGACGGATTACGCGGCCGTCAAGCGGACGATCACCGAGCTCGGGGCAGATCGAATCATCGGCGTGATCCTCAATCGGGTCACCGGCGACGTGTCGTCTGACGATTACTACCAGCAGCAGTATTACTACGCGGCGTCAGACGGTGAGTCCGCAGGGTCGCAGGCATGAAGGCCCTCACCCTCAGCATCACACGCCGCTCGGTGGCGCTCGTCCTGTTCGAGACGCTGCTGATCGTGACCGCCGTGGGGCTGGGTGCCTGGATCCGTCTCGGCGGCGATGCCTGGTTTCTCCTGATGCACGAGAACGGCTTCGCGAAGGCGTTGCTGATCGCGTTCGTCTGCCAGGTCTGTCTCTACTACGCCGACCTGTACGAATTGCGGGTCGCGAGCGACCGGCGCGAGCTGTTCATCGGCATCGTGCAGGCGCTCAGCACCACGTCGTTTCTGCTGGCCGCGATCTATTTCTGGTCGCCGGACCTGATCATCGGCCGGGGCGTGTTCCTCGTGGCCACGACCCTCGTCATCACGCTGGTCGCCGGATGGCGGCTCGTGTTCGAGTGGCTCACGCGGCACGTGGCGCCGCGAGAGCGGCTGCTGCTGGTCGGCACGGGCGCGGCCGCGGTCGGGCTCGCCCGGGAGCTGTTCCGGAGACGTCAGGAGCTCGGCGTCGAGATCGTCGGCTTCGTCGATCCCGATCCGGCGCGGGTCGGCACGCCGGTCATCAACCCCGGCGTCATCGGGACGATCGAGGACATCCCGTCCATCGTGCGCTCCCGCGGCGTGGATCGCGTCGTGGTCAGCCTGGCCGACGCCCGCGGCAAGCTCCCGATGGACAAGCTGCTCGAGATGAAGCTCGACGGCGTCACCTTCGATCACCTGGCATCGGTGTACGAAGAGCTGACGGGCAAGATCGCCGTCGAAAACCTGCGCCCGAGCTGGCTGATTTTCTCGTCCGGCTTCCGCAAGAGCCGGGTGCTGAACAACGCGAAGCGCGTGCTGGACGTCACCGCCGCGCTCATCGGGTTGGTACTGGCCGCGCCGATCATGGCGATCGTCGGCGTCGTCGTCAGACTGACGTCGGAAGGTTCGGTGCTGTATCGGCAGCAGCGCGTCGGACAGCACGGCCGTGTCTTCCACGTCGTGAAGTTCCGATCGATGCGCCAGAACGCCGAGGCCGGCACCGGCGCCGTCTGGGCCAGCAAGAACGATCAGCGGATCACGCCGGTCGGCCGGTTCCTGCGGCGCGCGCGGCTCGACGAGCTGCCGCAGCTGTGGAACGTGCTGGTCGGCGACATGAGCCTGGTCGGGCCCCGGCCCGAGCGGCCGGAGTTCGTGAAGCAACTGACGGAGCAGATTCCGTTCTACGGGCAGCGTCACATCGTGCGCCCCGGCCTGACCGGCTGGGCGCAGGTGCGCTACACCTACGGATCGAGCGTCGAAGACGCGATGGAGAAGCTGCAGTACGACCTGTTCTACATCAAGAATCTCTCGATCCCGCTCGACCTGTTCGTCATCTTCTCGACGGTCAAGACCGTTCTTCTGCGACGAGGGGCCTGACATGGAGGCCGCCGGCTCGATAGTCAACGCCATGACGATCGACGTGGAGGACTACTTCCACGTCAGCGTTTTCGAACGTGTCGTGTCCCGGCGAGCAGTGGGACGCGCCTCGAGAGCGCGTGTCTGCGTGAACACCAAGCGGCTGCTGGACATCTTCAGCGAGCACGACGTCCGCGCCACGTTCTTCGTGCTCGGCTGGGTGGCGGAGCGATATCCGCAGCTCGTACGCGACATCGCGTGGGCCGGTCACGAGATCGCTTCCCACGGGTACAGCCATCGCCTCGTGTACGACCAGACCCCTGCGGCGTTCAGGGAGGATGTTCGTCGTGCGAAAGCGGTTCTGGAATTGACATCGGGCACGCCCGTTGTCGGCTACCGGGCGCCGAGCTATTCCGTCACGGCGAGATCCCTGTGGGCCCTCGATATCCTCATCGAAGAGGGCTACCAGTACGATTCGAGCATTTTTCCGATCCGGCACGATCGGTACGGGATCCCGACCTCACCGCGGCATGCCTACACCGTCACGCGACCCGGCGGCAGCCTTGTCGAGGCGCCAGCGTCGACCACACGCGTTTGGCCCGACCAACCTGCCAATCGCAGGCGGCGGATATTTCCGCATTCTTCCGTACGCCTGGACGAAGTGGGGTATGCGCCGGGTGAACGAGTTCGAGCGCAAACCCGCGATCTTCTATTTGCACCCATGGGAGATCGATCCCGAGCAGCCGCGCTTCAGCGCGGGCGCGCTGAGCCGATTCCGCCACTACCGTAACCTCGACAAGACAGAGACACGGTTGCGACGGCTTCTTCGTGATTTCAGGTTCGGGCCCATGGCTGCCGTACTCGAGCGCGCCGACTCGCCGTCCGTGTCGTCGAGGCCGGCGTGGGCCCTTCCGTATCTCTGGTGAAAAGGTGAATCGAGTAATCGTTAGTGCTGACGTTTCGCAGTCGGAGTGGAACGGCTTCGTGTCGAACCATCCCGAGCGCACGGGTTATCACCTGTGGGAATGGCAGAAGGTATTCAGTCGCGGGCTCGGTCAGACGTGCCATTACCTGGCCGCCAGGGTCGACGGCGTCGTGCAGGGCGTGCTCCCTCTCGTCGAGGTCAAGAGCTGGCTGTTCGGCCGGGCGCTCAGCTCGCTGCCGTACGTGAACTACGGCGGCGTGCTGGCAGCAGACGCCGATACGGCGGAGGCCCTCGTCGCCGAAGCAGGCAGACTGGCAGCGAGACGACGACTGGACTTCGTCGTGCTTCGTCATCGCCGCCGCGTGTTTGAGGATCTGCCGGCGCGTACGCACAAAGTCACGATGTTGCTTCCGCTCGAGTCCGGCAAGGACGCGATGTGGAACGCGCTCGACCGCAAGGTGAGGAACCAGATTCGCAAGGGCGAAAAGAGCGGACTCGCCACGGAGAGCGGTGGCGCAGAGCTGCTGGACGATTTCTACCGCGTCTTCACCCGCAACATGCGCGATCTCGGCACGCCGACCTACGGACGCGCGCTCTTCGCGGAAATCGTGTCGACGTTTCCGCAGGATGCGCGCATTCACCTCGTTCGGCTGAATGGCGAGACGATCGCGTGCGCGCTCAGTTACGGCTACGGCGAGGTGATCGAGGTTCCCTCGGCGTCATCGCTGCGCGAGCATCGTGCGCTCTGTCCGAATCACCTGATGTACTGGGCCATCATCCAGGAGGCGATCTCGGGCGGTCGCAAGACGTTCGACTTCGGTCGTTCGACGCCGAACGACGGGACGTATCACTTCAAGGAACAGTGGGGAGCCGTTCCCGAGCAGTTGTGGTGGAGTACAAGCTCGCGCCGGGCGCGGCATTGCCAACCGCGGATCGCCAGGGCGCGGCCTATCAGCGCAAGGTGGAAGCGTGGAAGCGTCTCCCCCTAGGAATAGCCAACGCGCTCGGTCCGCCGATCGCGCGACATGTGCCCTGAAGCGCTTTGAGTTGTTTCGACAAGGCTCAGGTGAGCGGATAAGTGCCTCGACCGGGATGAAGGTATGAGTTATCAGAAGCGAATCGAGATGATTCGGGCGTGGGCTCGGCACGATGCTGACACGTTCATGCAATTCACCCGTGTCTTGCGCACCCGCGGTCTTGACTTGAAGCGGTGCCGCATCTTGGACATCGGTTGCGGAGGAAATGCCCCGATGACCCTCATGCTTTCCGCAGCTGGCGCCGAGGCGGTTGGCATAGACGACTACATCGGCTATCGGTGGGGTCTTGGTTTTCGACCAGGTCGGTACCTTCAATACAGCCGCGAAGTTGGTTTGTTGAAGGCCGCACGCAAGGTCGTTGGCGAGTTCGTCTACGACCGACATTACTTTGCGACTCTCAGTGATGCAACCGGTCTGCGGCTCACCGATCATGCGCTGGACCTCAGACCAATGCGAGCCGAAGCGTTGGAGTTTGAAGACGAAAGCATGGATGTGATTCATTCAAATGCTACGTGGGAACATCTCATGCACGTCGAAGACGCGAATCGACAGCTGGCCAGGGTACTCAAGCCCGGAGGTGTTGCCTACATCGAGATCCATCTGTTCCCGTCGATTTCTGGTGGCCACGATCTGCCGTGGATTGTTCCTGGCAAGTTGGAGCTAGGCGACATCCAGCCGTGGCGACATCTCCGGGACGCTAGCTGGCAGGCTCCGGTGCCACTCAACAGGTTTCGCGCGAGCGACTACAAGCGGATGTTTGAGGCCACGCCGGGGCTGAGAGTTGTGGACTGGCAGGCAGAGGTACACAGAAGGGCATGACTATCTGTTGCACCCCGCCCGACTCGAGCTCTCCAACTACTCGGATGAGGAACTGACGACAAGGAGCCTGATTGCGGTCGTTCAGAAATCCCACTAGGCCCAATCCCCTCGGCTGGTCTCTCGAGCGCATCTGTCTCGTCGGACTGGTGATGGCCGCGGCTTTTGCGGCGTACATCAGCCTCGTCCCCTTCAACTTCCAGCCGGTGTCCGCTGAGAGCTTCCGCCTCGCGCTGGCCGGCAGCGTCGAGGCCGGAATCAGTTCGCGCGGCAACTTTGTGGCGAACATCGTGCTGTTCGTCCCAATCGGGTTCCTCGGAGCGGCAGCATTCGGTCGACGGTCTTCTGTGCTCGCGCGGATCATCGCGATCGCCAGCGCGGCAGCCCTGCTGAGCGTCTCCATCGAGGCGCTGCAGGTGTTCGTGCCCGGCCGGACGCCGTCCCTGGCCGACGTGGCCGCTCAGCTCCTCGGCACCGGTGTCGGCTTCGGCTTGTGGCTGTTCACCCGTGACGAGATCCGGCGATGGGACGAGCGCCTGCGTGCCGGCGATCTCGGATCGAGCGCGACGACGCTTCTTGCGGCGTATGCGATCTGCCGTGCGGTCAGCATGCTCCTGCCGCTCGACGTCACCGTCGACCTCGGCACGCTCGCGCAGAAGTACCGAGCCGGCAGCATCCGGCTGCTGCCGTTCACGCAGGTGTCGAGCATCGGTGACTTTCTGCCGGACGCTGCCACGACGATCCTCTTGTCGATTCCCCTGGGAGTGCTGGCGGCGACAGGGTGGACGCGGCCGGGCACCCGACGCAGCCTGCCCGTGGCGGTTTTCGCGTCGACGACGTTCCTTGCGCTGGTGGAGCTGGCGCAAGTGTTCGTCATGTCCCGCGTAGCGGATGCCACGGACATCTTGATTGGGGCGACGGGCGCGGCAATTGGCGCCGTGCTGGCGGGTCGGCGCGCGACGAGTTCCGGGTCGGCGCGCGGCATCGAATCTCTGGGCCCGGCGCTCGCCATGGGCGCTGCGGCGGTTCTATATGTGATCTACAACTGGAGTCCGTTCGATTTCGAGATCAGCCGGACCCTCGCCAGCCAACGCGTCCACCTGCTCGGCGGTGTTCCGTTTTCCAATTACTATCAGAACTCGGAGCTCCAGGCGGTCAGCGATTTCGTGACGAAGCTCCTGCTGGCCATGCCCGTGGGAGTCGCGCTCCGAATGCTTGCCGGATCCCGCGCTGCTGTCGAGTTCCCGAAGATCTGGTGGTGCCTGACGCTTACGCTGGCGGGTGCTTTTTTCAGCGTCGTTGAAGTGGGTCAGCTGTTCCTGGTGTCTCGCTATCCAGACAACACGGACATCTTCATCGCGATGCTTGGCTGTGTCGCCGGCGCATGGCTCACGGCCCAGCTCGTTCCCCGACGCGAGCCCTCCACCTCTCGACGCTGATCATGTCAGGCTCCATGCTTCCCAGGGTCCGCGACGTGCAGATGCCGATGTCTGCGCAACCCGTCCTCGTGGTCGTCGTCGACACCGAGGAGGAGTTCGACTGGGACGCGCCGTTCTCCCGCGCGAACACGAAGGTGAGCGCGATGAGGCACGTCAGCCGCGCCCACACGGTGTTCTCGAAGTACGGGATCAGGCCGACGTATGTGATGGACTACCCGGTCGCCGCGCAGGGCGACGGCTACAAGCCACTCCAGGAATTGTTCACCAGCGGACAATGCGCGCTGGGAGCGCACCTGCACCCGTGGGTCAATCCTCCGTACACTGAGACGGTGAGCCCGGCTGCCAGCTTCACCTGCAATCTCGATCCCGATTTGCAGGCCAGCAAGGTGAAGTCGCTGGCGGAGGTCATCTCGGAACGGTTTGGGTTCCAGCCCAGGGTGTTCAAGGCCGGTCGCTACGGCATCGGTCGAGTTACGACCGATCTGCTGTCGAGCCTGGATTTTCGCGTGGACGCCAGCGTCTGCCCGTCCATGGACTTTACGGCGGTTGGCGGCCCCAGCTTCACCGACTATGATTCGTCCCCGTTTTTCCTGACGCCGACGCTCATGGAGTGTCCATGCACCGTCGACTACGTCGGGTGGCTCGGGCCGACGGCGGGTCCGGCGCTGCATCGCGTCGCGAATACGCCCGCCCTCGAGCGCGTGCGTGCCGTGGGTATTCTGGCGAGGCTGCGGGCGGTCCGTCGGATAATGCTGTCGCCGGAAGGGAATACCGCGGAGGAGATGTGCGCTCTTGCGGGCGATCTCTACCGCCGCGGCTTGCGAGTGTTCACGCTGTCGTACCATAGCCCGTCGCTCGAGCCGGGCCATACCCCGTACGTCCGCACGGCGCAGGACCTCGATCGCTTCCTGGCCTGCATCGACGAATTCTGCGGGTTTTTCATGACCGAGCTGCGCGGCAGGACGCGGACGTTGGAAGAGCTGCGCGACGAGATACTTCTGGAGTCGAGACAATGAGAGTGTTGGGTATTTCCCCGCTGGACAAGGATTCGACGGTCACGATTGTCGAAGACGGTAAAGTGCTGTTCGCGGCGGCAGAAGAGAGGTATACGCGCCTCAAGCTGCAGGACGGCTTCCCGTGGCGCTCGCTGCAGTCGGCGCTGGACGCGACGGGCACGGATCCCTCGGACATCGCGACGGTCTGCTATCCGTTTCTCACCTGGGAGGAGGAAACGCGTCTCTTCCGCAAGAACCTCGAGGCGGAGAAGGACTTTCTCACGGAATCGAGCTCGTCGGAATCCGCCCCACTGATCAAGGAAGCGCTGTCCCGCGTGCCTTCCCGGACGACACCGATCCCCGGTCTCCAGGAGCCCAACGAGCGCATGGCGAAGGGTCTGGCCAAGTCGCTCGCTTACCGCATCCTGGCGAACGACAGCGTCGTGTCGCGCAACGTGGCCAAGCGGGCGTCGGAGCAGTGGGGCCAGGCGGCTACGACCTTCCATCGGAAATGGCAGGAAGAGCTCGAGAACGCGCTGGACGAGCTCGGCCTGGGATCCAAGCTGAAACGCGTCGAGCACCACGAGAGTCACGCCTCGAATGCGTATTACACGAGCGGCTTCGACAGCGCGCTGATCGTCACGCTCGATGGCTACGGATCCGGCCTCGCGGGATCCGTGAGCACCGGTCGGAACGGCACCATTGAGCGCCTCCACGGCGTCGAGTTCCCGCATTCGCTGGGGACGTTCTACGAGTCAGTCACGTCAGGGCTCGGGTTCAAGCCGAGTCGGCACGAAGGGAAGATCGTCGGCCTCGCGGCCTACGGCGATCCGGCGGTCCTCAGGGACGTCCTGTTGTCGCGGTTCGAGATGGTGCCTGGCGGGTTTCGAATCCGGGAGGTCAACAACCTGTTCATGGCGCGCATGCTGGCGTCGCAGTTCCCCAAGATCGATGTGGCGGCCGCGTATCAGCATGTCCTCGAAGTCGTCGCGACGACCTACGTCGGCTACTACTTGCGGCAGACGGGCCTTCGCAACGTCGTGCTGTCGGGCGGCGTCGTGGCAAACGTCAAACTGAACCAGAGGATTCGCGAGCTCTCCGGCGTGGAGCAGATCTTCATCCATCCGAACATGGGTGATGGTGGCTGCGGAACGGGTGCGGCTCTCCTGGAGTTCCAGGGCTCGCCACGCTTGAGCGATCCAATCGCCGACGTGTTCCTCGGGCCGTCCTACACTGACGACGAGATACAGGCGGCACTCCAGCTGGCGCAGCTGCCGTTCACGAAGCACTCGCCAATAGAGCCAACGATCGCGTCGCTGATCGCAGGCGGCAAAGTGGTCGCCAGATTCAACGGCCGCATGGAGTACGGACCGCGGGCGCTGGGCAATCGCTCGATCCTCTATCACGCCAAGGAGCCCGAGGTGAACCAGTGGCTCAATCAGAGGCTCGGGCGAACCGAATTCATGCCCTTTGCGCCGGCCACGCTGTCCGAGCACCGCGAGGCGTGCTACCTCAACACGGATGGCTGCGCGCACGCCGCCGAGTTCATGACGCTGACCTTCGATTGCACGGAGCAGATGAAACGGAACGCGCCGGCTGCGGTCCATGTTGACGGAACCGCCCGGCCGCAACTCGTCACGGCGACGTCCAATCCGAGCTTCTACCGGATCCTGACCGAATATCATGCGCTGACGGGACTGCCCTCGGTGATCAACACCAGCTTCAACATGCACGAGGAGCCGATCGTCTGTTCGCCGGACGACGCGATTCGAGCGTTCCTGCAGGGGAATCTCGACTATCTCGCGATCGGCGATTGTCTCGTCGCGCACCCGTCGGCCAGACGCTGACCCCAGACGTTGGATAGCGCCTCTCTTTCCACGCCGCTGCGCGTCCAACTCGATCGGGACACGGACACGCCCAGACGGTCGGAGCCCGTCACAGCCGGCGTCCCCTTGCCCCGCGGCGCCTGCCACGACGTCGAGCGGATCCGTGTGCACGGTGCGGGTGGCGCGCCGGTGCCGTTGCAGACCCGTGTTCTGGAGCGATGGCCGGATGGCTCGGCGAGGTGGGTCCTCCTGGACCTGCAGGCGAACTGTCCTGACGAGTACACGCTCGAAGTGGCGGACGCGGTCTCGACGCCGTCCCAACCCGATCGCCTCGTCGTCACACTCCAGGAGCAGACAGTTCGGGTCGCGACCGGCACGATTGACCTTGTCGTCGACGGGCAAGGGCTGGTCCGGACGGGTTCGACGCCGCGCGACGAACCCGTGACCGCGGCGATCGAGGTCACCAACGCCGCTGGCCAGATGGTCCCCGTCCGATTCTCGCAGCCTGAAATCGAGACCGACGGCCCCGTGAAGGCCACCGTTCGGCTCGTCGGGACCGTTGACCTGGAGCCAGGCTCGCAGCTGAAGGTCATCGCGCGTCTTCATTTCTTTGCCCGGTCTTCGGTCGTCAAGGCGGAGATCACGATTCGGAACGAGAGGCCCGCGAGTCATGCGGGTGGGTTCTGGGAGCTCGGCGACCCTGGGTCCGTGTACTTCCGCGATTGTTCGCTCCGCATTCGAGCGGAGGGGCTCCCATCGACTGCTCACTGCGCCGGTGTGGAGGACGATCCCCTGGAGGTAAGCGTCCCATTCGAGCTCTATCAGGAGTCCAGCGGCGGGGAGAACTGGCAGTCGCCCAATCACGTGAATCGTGAGGGGAAGGTGCCGCTTCGGTTTCGCGGCTATCGGTTGCGGAGCGGCGAATCAGAGCGGCGCGGCGATCGCGCGACGCCAGTCGTATGGTTCGACCGAGCATCCGGCAGTACGATGGCCGTGACGACGCCGCGGTTCTGGCAGAACTTCCCGAAAGCGATCGAGGCGGACGCATCCGGGCTTACCCTGCGGCTGTTCCCACGGCAGTTCGACGACCTGCACGAGCTCCAGGGCGGGGAGCAGAAAACGCATGTGGTAGGAATCGGATTTGGTTCGGACCGTGTCGGCAATCAGCCGCTCGACTGGATACGCTCGCCGATGCGGCTCACGGCAACGCCGGAATGGTACGCACGATGCCAGGCGATTCCGTATCTCACACCTGCGTCTGCCGATCCGAATACCGACTACCTTGCGCTGCTGAACTCGGCGATTGAGGGCCCTGCCTGCTTCGAGGCGAAGCGGGAGATCATCGATGAGTACGGCTGGCGCAACTTCGGCGATCTGTACGCCGATCACGAGGAAGCGTACTACCGGGGACCGAAACCCGTCGTCTCGCACTACAACAACCAGTACGACGCCGTCTGGGGCTTCGGATGTCAGTATCTGAGGTCTGGCGACCACCGCTGGTGGAGCGCCATGCACGATCTGGCTGCGCACGTGCGCGACATCGACATCTATCACACCAGCGGCGACAAAGCGGCCTACAGTGGCGGGCTGTTCTGGCACACGGCTCACTACGTTGAGGCCGGCAAATCCACTCACCGATCGTATCCGCGTGTCGCAGGGGTGTCGGGCGGCGGACCGTCGAACGAGCAGGCGTATGCCACCGGTCTGATGCTGCACTTCTTTCTAACGGGCGAAGAGGCCTCCCGCGACGCGGCGCTGCGGCTCGCGGAGTGGGTCGTTGCCATGGACGATGGGCAGCGGACCCCGTTCCGGTGGCTTGCGCGCGGGGCGACAGGGCTGGCCAGCTCCACGGCATCGCCCGGCTACCACGGTCCAGGCAGGGGAGCTGGCCATGCGATTGGCGTGCTCCTGGCGGCCTTTCGACTCACGGGAGAGCGAAAATACCTCGAGAAAGTCGAAGCGCTGATCCGGCGCTGCATTCATCCTCACGACGACGTGGCATCGCTCCAGTTGCTCGATGCAGAACGCCGCTGGTCGTACACGGTGTTCCTGCAGATGCTGGGCCGGTATCTCGATGACAAGATCGTGCGGGGTGAGCTCGATTGCGCTTATGCCTACGCGCGGGCGTCACTTGTTCACTACGCGCGGTGGATGGCGTTGCACGAGCGGCCCTATCTCGACAACCCCGATGCACTGGAGTATCCGACCGAGACCTGGGCTGCGCAGGACATGCGGAAGAGCGACGTCTTAAAATTCGCAGCAAGGCACGCAGAAACACTCGAGGTGCGCGCCCGATTCCTGGAGAAGTCCGAGAGCTTCTTTCGGAGTTGCGTTCAAACGCTGGCGGCGATGCCGACGAGGACGTACACGCGGCCACTCGTGATCCTCTCGACATGTGGATTCATGCACGCCTGGTTTCAGCTCGAGGGTCAGGCTTTGGCCCCGGCGCCGACGGGGCCGTGCGACTTTGGCCGGGGGACTCGATTCGTTCCGCAGCGAACGCTGGCGCTCCGCCGCGCGATCGCGATTGCGGCTGCCGGTGCCCTCGTCGCCGGTGTTGCGATCTGGCGGCTGCTCGCCCCGTAGGTCAGTCCTTCCGGGAAGCGGCAACTGTGACAGCGCGCTCGCACGGGTACGCGATCGGATGAGATAGCAACCTGATCGACCTACCGCGGTTTGATTACGCGCGCCGGCACACCACCGGCAATCACCATCTCAGGCAGGGGCTTGGTGACGACGGCGCCGGCGCCGACGATGGTGCCGCGCCCGACGTCCTCGAGAATCACGGCGGCGCTGCCTATCCAGGCGCCCTCGCCGATTGTGACCAGACGTCGTTCGCCAGGCTGTTCCCTGATGGGAACACTGAGATCGGCGGTGCCATGCGTGGCGGCGCCGCTGGGAACGTGGACGCCTGCAGCCAGCAGCACGTCGGCCTCGAGATGGACGAGGCCAAGGTGACAGTGCGGGCCGATGTACACATTCCGATCGAGCCGCGCACCTGCCTGCGAGAACAGACAGCCGAACTCGATGGTGACCGACGGGTCGCAGTGTGCCAGCGTCCTCGAGTAGAACGCCCGGCGGATGTACTGGCCGACGAGACCCGGGACCATGCTCAGCATCTGGCTCGAGCCGTGAATTGCACGATCGGGTCCGATCATCGCGGCGCGTATCCAGAAGGAGACGAGCGACGGCACTGCGAGCACAGTGGCGAAGCCGAGCGCGACTGTCTTGGCGGCGTGCCGGGAGCTCATGATCCAGCCCGCGTGCCATCACGCGCCGTGACCAGCTCGTCGTAGATGGCCTCGACCTTCTGCATCCTGCGTTCGAACGACAGCTCGTTCTCGACGCGTGTTCGCGCCGCCGCCGCGCGCGCCTGCGAGGCTGCCGGGTCGTCGATTGCCCGCTCGATCGCGCGTACGAGCACGCTCACATCCCCCGGGGGAATGATGAGCCCATGAACCCCGTCTTCGATCAGCTCGGCGGTGCCGCCGGCATCCGTCGCAACGGTGGGCGTGCCGAGCGCCATCGCTTCCAGCACGGCGTTCGGCGTACCTTCATAGTCCGACGACTGCACGAACAGGTCGAAGGCCGAATGCAGGGCAGCCACGTCGGTACGGTGGCCGGTCAGGCGGCAGACGTTCTCCAGCCCGAGCTGCTTCAGAAGCGCTTCGAGTGCCGGCCGTGAGCTTCCTTCACCCGAGATGACGAGGCGGAGGTCCGGACGCGTTGCCCTGAGCTGCGCGAACGCCTGCATCAGCAGGTCGAATCTCTTCTGCGGCTCCAGTCGTCCGACCGCGCCAATCAGGAGCTGGTTGTCTGCCGCCCCGAGCTCACGCCTGATGCCGGCTCTGAGCGCCGGGTTGCGGACAAAGCGACGATGGTCGATGCCGTTCAGGACGACCGTGACCCGGTCGGCCGGCGCGCCGTATCTGACCAGCTCCGAGCGTATCTCGCTGGAGACGGCGATCAGTCGTGGGAATCTGGCGAGCACGCGTTTGTCAGCCGGATAATACAGGTATCGTTCGCGGCTGGAGTGCCCGGTCCACCCGTGGACCGTCGAGAGGGCGATGATGGGCTCGGCCCTGGCCAGAAAGTACGTCAGCAGGTCCGTCTTGTAGTCGTGCGCATGAACGATGTCGATACCGCGTTCACGCACCAGGGAGCGCAACTTCGGCCAGATCGACCAGTCCAGTGAGTGGCGTTCGAGCAGCTCGGTGTAATCGAGCCCGGCCGCTCTGGCGAGTTCATCGATTCGAAAGACCTCGTCACGCTGGTCGCGGACGTAGCAGACCGTGATCGCGAAGCGTGAGCTGTCCGTGGTGGCGGTGCCTTGAACGATCGTCTTTTCCGGCCCACCCCCCGTTCCGCGGACGCTCCTGAGCTCGAGGACCCGGACTGGCCGCTTCATGACGTCTTCCGCCGCTGTTCGTGCCCCGCCGGGCGCACGAGCGACAGGGCACGGGCCATGTCGTAGACGGCTGCGACCGCGAACGCCTGCCCCATCAGGCCGACCGACACGCGTTCGCTCTGCGCGAGCATCCTGGTCGTGCGAAGGCCGATGGTGAAAAGAATACCTGCCAGCGCCAGCAGCGCCAGCCGCCATCCGGTCGTCGTGAAAGAGACGAGGCCTGCTGCCGCCAGAGCGATGAGGCCGAGGTCGATCAGCGGGATCAGGATGCTGGGCAGGTCGCGCAGGTGGACGGTTCCGCGAAGCGCGGCTCGAATGTTGTCGCGGCCCCGCCACAGCTCACCGCGAAACAGTTGACCCGAGGGTCGCCGGGTCCCCGAGGTGCGTGCTTCGCAGCCGGGCATCGTGCAGGACGTTCTGGCCACCCGCGCGTATTCGGCGGCAGAGATCGACGTCTTCACAGGTTTGCAGCGCCGCGTCGAAGCCGCCCACGGATTCGAAGGTCCGTCGCCACACGGCGATGTTGCCGCTGCCCAGCCAGTCGACCTCGATGACGTTGGCGTGACGCCGCCGGAGGAGGTCGTACGTTTTCTGCACCCAGGTCCCGTCAGCCGGAGCCTGGTAGGCAGCACCCACCGCTCCGGCATGCGGCGTGTGGAGCGTCTGGACCGCCTGCGGAACCCAGTCCGGAACGATCTCGTGGTCGGCGTCGACGAACGCGAGGATGTCGCCGGAGGCGGCCGCGGCGCCGCGGTTGCGGAGCTCGCTGACCGAGACATCCGGACAGACCAGCACCTGGGCTCGCGCCGCCCGGGCCACGTCGGGGGAACCGTCCGCCGAGCCGTTGTCGACGACGACGATTTCCAGCAGGTTGGCTGGATAATCCGCGGCGCGGATCGTGTCCAGACAGCGCCGGAGCCTGGCGGCGTCGTCGCGCACTGGAATCACGAACGACACGGTTTCTCGAGCGGCAGGGCTCTTCCGGGTGTTGAGCATGCGGATTGCGTCAGTGTCCTTGGTCTCGACGCTCCCCGAAGGAGCAAAGGCCCGGCCAGCTTGACCGCGCCTGTAAGTTGTTCTCCGTTGGCAGCTTGCGACGCATACTGCGGCTTTTCCCGAACTCGTTCGGCAAGAGTCTCTAGTCGGGCAGACTAAAATCCATTGGCCACGTGATCATAGATGCGCACGAGGGCGACTAGCCAGTTGTACGCCTCGCGTCCACCGTTGGCCTCGGTATCGGCTCCGGGTCACTTGAGGTGTTCATGGTCCAGCGGTTGATGTTTGGCGTAAGCCTGCGACTTCGCTATGCCCGAGAATTCCTGACCTTTGATTCGCGAGTCTTCCAGCACCTGGCCGCAACAGCCGGTGTGGTGGTGAGTCTCATCCTCCTGGCGTTCGGGCGGCGTGGGCGTGCGTTCGCAGGACTGACCGCAATTCACCGGGCCAACTGGTCGTCGTACGCAGACCGGGTCGCCGAGACACACGTCCGCCGCGAGCTCGCCGCTTCGAAGACCTCCGCCCCTGGCAACGTGATTCGAGAGTTCGTGTCGGGCCATCAACCGACGCCAGGTACACGAAAATTCTTCGAGAACCCCACGAGCCTGTTGGGTTCAAAGATGATCGTCTTGAAGAGTCCTGCCGGTGCGACTGAGAAGGGCATGGTGCTCATCGACTACTCGTTCGCCCTGCCCGTCGTGGCAAAGTTTTTCGACTTGCCGAAGATCTCGACGAAGTACCACATCGTCACCGAGCCGAGCTGGAGCGGCTACTGCGATTTCAACGTGCTGTGTTGCGGGACCCTGGACACCCCGGTGTTTGTCCAGGCGTTCGAGCCTCGCGACGCGGCCGTGCTGACGGCGATGCAGTCGAACTTCATCCCGATTGGCACCTCGGCAAACTGGTGGGTCGACCATCGCGTCATGACGCCATTGCCGGGCGTACGCAAGGAACGCGACATCATCATGATTGCCAGCTGGGCGCGATTCAAGCGGCACGCGCGGTTTTTTGCAGCCCTCTCGAAGCTGCGCGCCCGTGGCCACAAGCTGACCGTCAGCCTGCTCGGGTATCCGATCGACTGCTCGATGAAGGATATCGCCGCCGAGGCCGCGTACTACGGCGTGGCGGATCAGCTCGAGTTCTTCGAGCACGTCCCGCCCGACCAGGTCAACTATCAGCTGAATCGAGCCCGGATCAACGTCATGTGGTCGAGGAGAGAGGGCGTCAACCGAGCCATCATCGAAGGCATGTTTGCGAACGTGCCCTGCGTACTCAGAGACGGTTTCAACTACGGTTACCACTATCCATACGTCAACCAGGAGACCGGCCGATTTGCGACCGAGGATTCCTTGCCGGATACGATCCTCGAATTGCTCGACAGCCACGGGAAGCAGTCACCGCGCGATTGGGTCATGAGCTACATGTCCTGCCAGCGCGCGACCGAGATCATCGCGAACAGCGTGCGTGACGTCGCGCTCGAGCGCGGTGAGACATGGACCCGGGGCCCCGTCGTCAAGGTCTGTCACCTGGACGCGATGATGTACTGGAGCAAAGACGACCGCGCCAGGTTCGAGGACGACTACAGCTTCCTCAAGTCCACGATTCGACGACCCTCCTGACGCCTGACGATTCGCTGCGTTCTCGCGTGGCTGGGATTGGCTGGTGGTAACTCCTACCCGCGATCGGCCGCGATTCGTGGCAGAATTACCGAGTTCCGGGCGATCAGGGTCTTCGTAATCGCGCCGGCTATTTCACAGGACGCGCAAAGTATTTGCGGGCAACCACTTGAAGGGTGTCGCTCCGGGGCGGAGTGTCGGCACAGCGTTTGCCAGCCGTGTTCGCAGTTTCCGGGTCAAAACTCAACGCGCTCTCGAATCGAGACACCTACGTGCGTTTTCGTCAGGGCTCTCGCTGAATTTGGTATGGCATCTCTGGGTTCGTCGCGGCGCGGTTTCATCTAACTGGTGGAATAAGAGGCACTTCCTGTGACGGCTGCCGCCGGCACCGCTTTTGCGCGGCGAGATGCGGCTCCGACCGTCCAAGAGATGCGGGGGCGATGTTGACCGGAGGCACGGGGAAGGAACGACGTTCCTTCCAACGCCAAATCCAAACGGAGAATCGCATGAAACGCCTCTCGTGGCTTTGCCTCACCGTGGTGGCTGTTGCCGGTCAGCTGGCGCTGCCCACTGAGTTGCGGGCCCAGGTCATTCACACACCCAACGACCACATCCCGAATTTCGCGGCCAGTCCATCGATACGCAGCGTCGGGAACGGCTCGTGGTCCTCGCCCGGGACGTGGAGTCCTGCACGGGTTCCCGGCAGCTCGGACGTCGTGAGCATTACCCACGTCGTCACGTACGACACGACCGGCGGCGATGTGGATGTCATAGGCATCGATGCAAACGGCGTCCTGCGTTTCGTGACGAACCAGGCCACCCGGTTGCGGGTGGGCACGCTGATGGTCCTGCCGGGCGGTACGCTGGAAGTCGGAACGGTGTCGAACCCCGTGTCGGCGACGGTCACCGCGGAAATCATCATCAAGAACAAGCCGCTCAATACCTCGATTGACCCGGACCAATTCGGAACGGGGTTGCTGGCGATCGACGGGACGGTCACGATGTACGGGGCGCCAAAGACACCTACATTCGTGCGGACGGCGTCCGAGCCGCGAGCGGGAAACACTCAGATCACCCTGGAGCAGGAAGTCTCCGGATGGCGTGCGGGAGATCGGGTCTTCCTGCCCGATACGCGACAGACGCCAATCGACAAATGGTTCGATTCGAGCTGGTCATTGAATGTCGAGGAGCGAACGGTCGCCGGCGTCAGCGGAGATGGGAAAACGATTTTCCTCACCGCGGCGCTGAGCTTCGATCACCGTGGCGCCCGGGACGCGGACGGTACGCCGACGGTGTACAACGGTTTCAGGTACCTTCCGCACCTGGGCAATCTGACACGAAACGTCGTCATCCGGTCGGAAAGCCCCTCGGGAACGCGGGGCCATACGCTCTACACGCGCCGAGCGGACGTCTCGATTTTCTATGTCCAGTTCCAGGATCTTGGCCGTACGACCCCCGAAGGGTTGAACGCCGGCAGCAATCACATCGGCCGCTATCCGATGCATCTGCACCATCTCTGGGGCCCGGTCAATCCGGGCAACGTCGGATACCAGTTCGAAGTCGTTGGCAATGCCATCAACGACACTCGAAAGTGGCCGATCGCCATCCACGGCAGTCACTTCGGGCTGATCAAGCAGAACGTCGTGTATGGCGGATCTCAGCTGTCGGGCGCGGGGATCGCAATCGAAGATGGCACTGAAACCGAGAATCTCATCGAAGAGAACTTCGTCGCGAACATTCGCGGCAACGTGAACGCGCGAGCGACGGGACCGAGCACCGCCGAAGGCTCGACTCCAGGGTCAGGGGCCGAATGCTTCTGGGGCGCTGGATTCAACAACCGTTTCGTCAACAACGTCGCGTCGACCTGCCGGAACGTGGCGCAGCAAATCGTGGCTGGTCCCGGGTTCAAGTTCATCGTCCCGCCGGGCCCCTACTCTGCGCGCAACCCGCGTTTCCGCGGGGCAGACATGACCGACAACAACCAGACGGTGGGTGTCACGCCGCAGAACCAGCCGATTCTCGAGTTCCGTGGCAACGAAGTTTACGGCGTGGCCGCCGATGGTTTCACCGCCTGGAACATTGGAACCGACGGATACGACATCAAACCAGCGGTGATGGGGGAGACGATCATCAGGGACTTCCGCGTCTGGCACACGTACGAAGCGGCCATCTGGATGTATCCGGTGAATAAGGTCACGGTCGAAGGACTCGTGTATCGCGTGGACCCGGCAGTGAACCAATGGGGACGAGCGGCTATCGTGAGCGGCGACTATCGTGATATCGACCTGACCATCCGCGGCGGAAGCATCCATGCCGGAATCGTGGCGGGCGAGATTCTCGATCCGCTCGGGATCCTTCGCATCGAAAACGTCGACGCGGTCGTCCGCGACGCCGGATTCGTGCTTCAGACGCCCGCCACCCCCGGAACGGGCGCTGGCCGTCCCGTCGTCAGGTATCACGGTGGTTCTGAGAAACAACATGATCCGCGCGTGGCCTGGCAGGTCGCTTCGGACGATCAACATGAACCACGACGTGTCCAAGGCCAACAGCCATCCTGAGGAGAGGTACGATGTCTACGTTCAGGACTACCAGAGACAGGTCGGCAACAACTTCAGGGTGTATTTCAGCGTACAGGGCTCGCAGAATCTCTACGGGGGCGTCGCGCCCTGCAACAACACAACCGCGCGACCCGAGATCCGCGGTATCACGTGTCCGATGACCGGCACGCCACCACCGCCGCCGCCGAATACTCCGGCGCCGGCCGCGCCGAGCAACGTTCGCATCATCCGTTAGGAGAGTCGTTGCGAGAGGTACCTGGCTCACGCGGACCGCCATGCGGGCACGTCACCGGGCGCATGTTGGCGCGCTGCTCGTCGCGCTCGCCGGAGTGTGCAGCGCACCTGATGCGTTCGCGCAGGCAATTCCCGCTGGTGCTCTGGCCAACTACGCGTTTGGAAGCGCGACCGGCACGACGATTTCGAACCTGATCCAGGGTACGGGGGCGTTGCCGCCGCTGACCGTTCGCGGAACCGACCTCCGCGTTGCCAACGGCGAGATCGTCTGGAACGAGCATATCGGGAACTTCACGTTCACGTTCCCGTTCAACCCGAGCAACGGGACGTTTGCCGAAACGGTCGCGTCATTTGCGAACTCGTACGGCAACGGTGGAACCCTGGCAGTCAGACTACGGCTCGCGACGAGCGTCTCGACCCTTGGTCAGGCCAGCAGCATGGGGATCATCACGTTCCGCCCGGAGCCGGACATCAACATTCATCGGGTGACGCCTCGCGGACTCGAGCTGCATCGGGACGGTCCGACCGATCCTCCGTATTTTCTCGTGCGCGAAGGCAACAACAGCATCGGGTACAACAACGAGTTCAACGACGAGGTCAAATCGGCGCCGTTGTCAAATCCGACGGCCGACAAGACGGTCATCGTGGTGTGGGATGCCCAGACCCTGCGAATCTATGTCGACGGGGTGCTTTCGGGAACGACGACTCGCGTGACGACCGATCACCCGACGCCGAACTACCGGGTGATGGTTGCCGTGCAGCCCAGCCTGATTCACAGCGGCGACAACCAGTTCTACGAGGGCGCGCTGCGGAATCTCGTGATTTACAACCGCGTGCTGACCAGCACTGAGATCTCGACGCTGAACAGCGTCCTGACCTCGGGGACGACGCCGCCGACCCCGCCTCCCACGCCACCGACAAACGTCCGCATCATTCGATAGGTCAGAGGGCCGGACGGGCTACTCAGGACGGGGCGCGAACCCCGTTCTCCCGCTGCCAGAGCTCGAGAATCAGCAGGCATTGGAGCGCGTAGCCGTGGTCGGCAGCGCCGCCGCGCGTCTCCTGGACCATCCGCGCGAGCGTCTCCGGACGAACGTAGGCCCTCGTCGCCGCCGCCGAACCCATCAGCTCGGCTTCGATCGTGCTGAGCAGACGGTCGCGCATCCACGCATCGAAGTTGTGGTAGTGCCGGTAGCCAGGGATGTTGGCGCGCTTGAAGAGCGTGTTGAACTTGTCCATGACGCGCTCGGTCAGCGGTCCGGCGTCTGCCGCGGCACCGGTGTTGGAGTTGCGCACCTTCAGCAGGGCCGGAGGTCCGATCCTCGTGAGCGCTCGATGGATCTCGGTGTCGTCACGCCAGGCGGGTGGCCCGCTCAGCAGGACGGCGAGGAAATCCGGGTCCACGAACGGCAGCCGGATCTCGACCGCGGCGCGGAACAACTCCATGGACGCGATCGTGAACCTTCGATGGTGCTCGCGGAGGTACAGATAGCTGCATGCCTCGGCCGGTCTCAGGGGCAGGTCGGCGAGTACCTCGCGGAACGAATCCGCCGTGCCAGTGCCTGCGCGTGGAGCCGCCGACGGCGTGAGCAGCTGATCGAGCGGCAGGTTCTGCGTCAGGTAGTTCGCCCGCTTCGAGAGGTACGGGACCAGCGCATCGAGATTGGCGAGCGTCCCCACGTGGGCGTCGGTGTGCAGCGGCCACGCGAGGTGGGCCTTGGCCAGCTCGCCGCCGTGGCCCCTGAGCAGGACTGTGCCCGGCGACTCGGAAATGAAGCGCAGCGCGAGCATCTCCGTGAGTCCGTGACTCAGGTAATTGCCGTCGGTCAGCGACACCAACGTCGCCAGGTTGGGAAGAAAGTCCTTGAGATACTCGTCGTTCAGCTCGAAGAAGCGGTGATCCGTCGCGGCAATGGAGGCCAGGCGTTCCGCGATGATCTCGTCAGCGCAGCCCTTGATCCCGAGTGTATAGGTCGTGAGTGGACGCCGGCCGTCGGTCGCGGCCAGGATTGCGCGGCTGTCGAGCCCGCCTGAGAGCGACAAGGCAAAGCGATGCTCACCCTGCAGGCACCGGCGGACAGCCGTCGAAAAGGCCGCTTGTACGGCTTCCAGATACTCGTTCTTCGACCGCGGGCGCTGTTTGAACAGGTCGCCCATGGCGGCCCGGCGCGTGATGCTTCGCTTGCCGGAACTCCAGTCGAGCACGAGTGTCTCGGCCGGGCCGAGAAGGCTGACGCCTTCGGCCAGCGTCCGGTCGCCGACGATGAACCCGATGGTCAGGTAATCCGCGACCGCCCGCAAATCCAGGTCAGGCTTGCGTTCCAGAATCGAGAGGAGCGCGGTCAGGTCTGACGAGAAACAGAATTCGCCGGCGCCCGCCTGCCAGTACAGCGGATACGAGCCGACGGCATCAGTCGCGAGGATCAGGCGGCTCGCCCCGGAGTCCAGCACGGCGAGCGCGAAGGTTCCCTCGAGCCGCGAAACGAAGTCTGAACCGTGCGTGCGGTAGAGGTGCTGGACGAGCTGCGCCGTCGGGACGTCCGGCGCCAGGTCGGCGCTGCGCCTCAGTTCTTCCGCATTCCAGACATCACCGTGCAGCCAGGCACTGATGGGGCCGAAGGCCGTGGCTTGTGGCTGGGGCTGCAGCACACCAAGGTGGCTGCGCCCGATGGCCCACCGCTCATGCGGATCGCGCAGGCTCTCCGTCGTAAGCGGACGGTAGCGCTGCATCCGGCCGAGTGCGTTGTCGAAGCGTTGCCCAACCGACGAACCTGGTTCCCGACGTACGATTCCCAACAAACCCGGCATGTGTCATCCCGCCTTGAGCGACCTCGATCAACGTCCATCCAGTGTCCACAGCGGTTCGGCGCGTGTGGGCTCGACGTTGAAGACGTCGTACAGCTTCGGGACGGAGGTGAACATCAGTATGACAAACAGAACGGAGCAGAGGCACATGTACGCGAAGAAGCCCTTCTGTTTGTAGAGTTTTTCCGGATTCTGCACCGGGCTGTCCGGCAGCATGCCGATATGCAGATAGTACGCGAACATCCCGGCGGCTGCCGGCGCGAAGAGAATCAGCTCGAGATGGTAACGGACCATGAAGATGCCCCCGAACAACGCGCAGGTGGTCGCATAGAAGAACATGCTGACCAGCAGGCGCTCTTCGTTGTAGAACGCAAACGAGCGGCGGTACGACGCGGCGACCTCGGGGTTTGCGATGTGCCGATACTCGGCATACCGCTTCGTCGCCATGAAGAACGCGCCGACCATCCAGTAGGACACGACCAGCGAAATCGGCGGCACGCGGTCGGAGATCAGCGGGAACCACCCGAGCAGCAGTCGAACCGCGTTGTTCGCTGACTCGCTGAGCACGTCGATGTACGGCCACTCCTTGGTCCTCACCGGCGGAACGTTGTACGAGATGCCGAGCAGCCACAGCGACAGCGCCGAGAGCGCGAAATAGCCGTTGACCAGGTACGCCAGCGCCATTCCCGCCGCGGCCAGCGCCAGCCACTCGGCATACGCCCAGGCCGGCTGGATCTGGCCTGACGGCACGGGACGGAATCGCTTTTTCGGGTGCAGCCGGTCTCGAGGTCCGTCCAGCAGCTCGTTCAGCACGTAGTTGCTGGAGGCAATCAGGCACGTTGCCGCCAGTGCCAGCGTGAGCGGCCAGACGCTCGTCCACCCGAACAACTCGGGCCGGTAGAAGAACGCCAGGACGACGCCCAGCAGCATGAAGGCGTTCTTGAACCAGTGATCTACCCGCGCAATCTGAACGTAGGGCCAGATCGTCGACGCGAGACTACGCTTGCGCGACGAGTTGTCCGACGTCGCGTAGTCGCTTGACGGCGATATACCCGCCGGACGGCTCGTGGCGACCACTCCGAGTGGCGAGGACTGCGCACTGGCTTCCCGCTTCGACGGCGCCCCGGGCGTCCACTTCTGGTCGATCTCCGACATATAGAACCTCTTCAGGCGGCAACTTCCAGAGTTCGCAGGCCCGCCAGTACCCGCGAGGACTTGGTTTCAGCGCATTCACTTCCGGATCGGTCGTGCAGAGCACCGGTGAAAAGAACCGGTCGATACCCAGCACACGCAGCTTCTCAGCCGAGGGGTAGTCCGACAGCACGCCGAGACGAAGCCCCTGTGCCTCGAGCTGCTCGAGCAGCGGCACCAGATCCCGTCTGCGGCAGTAGGGCAGGTATTTCAGCGGGCGATCGTGCATCCACTCTGCGACGGTCGCTCGAGCTTCCTGCTCGGAACAGTGCGCGCGCTCGGCGGCTCGTCGCATCTGCAGACCCGCCACAGACTCGCGCGTGGCGACGCCCCGCAGCTCTTCGTGCGCAACGCGATAGGCGTGGAGGATGCGGCCGATGTTTCTGGTTTTGGAGACCGAGAGCAGCCGCAGCGGCGACGCCGCAATCTCCGCTGCCATGCAGGCTCGAAGCGGACCCTGACGGTAGAGCGTCCCGTCGACGTCGAACAGCACGGCTCGAATCCGTCTGGCCGCCGCTGTCTCGGGCGACGTCGGCCGGGGTGTCACGTCCGCGAAGCGTGCCGCCGCCGTCATGACGCCCGCCCCAGCAGGGACTGAATCTTGTCCCAGTCCCGAACCAGAATCTCTCGCGACCAGATGATGCCGAGCAGCAGGACGAGGCTCACCGCGCCGATTGCGGCCGGCCTCATGGTGAAGATCCGTCGCCAGTTCCCTGTCGTCAGCGCCGACGCTCCATAGAGCAGCAGCACCGGAATGAGCGGCAGGTGATACCGCGCATGGCCGAAGACGATGCTGTGGACCGCGCAGATGAACAGTACGACCGCCAGCAGGATTGCGTGCCCGTGTCGGGACGTCCGCGCGAGGCAGATGCCGATCGCCCCGAGGATCGCTGTGACGATGTACGCCAGCGTGATCGAAAGCGCGCCTGCCACCGAGAGCCATGTCGGCGGGTTGTAGTACCCACGCTGTACGCCCGCCACGAAATCGCGTTCGAGGCCCCAGAAGTCCGCAAACTTCAGGACCGATCGGCGGAGCGTCGTGACCGGGTGCGCGCTCATGTACGCGACGGCCTGGCGCTGCGCCCATTTCTCCTTCTTGCCTTCGGTCCAACGTCCGCCGTCAGGTGCCGTCGCCGGAAGCGTGTGATTCCACGCCTTGTCGCCAGTCAACGACACCGCATCCCACATCCGGTCCTCGGGCGTGTGCTCGTAGTTCCCCATCAGGAGATTGAGCCCGCCCATCGTGTCGACGACGGTAAAGGTGCCTTGCAGGGACGTATTCCGAATGCTCCACGGGCCGACTGCCGCCGCGTATCCGAAAAGGAGCGCGGCGATCATCGTCAGTCGCCTGGTCGTCGTGAGCCGCGCATCTGTCTGCCGGCGCATCGCCATCCACATCAGGACGGCGACGATCAGGACGAAAGGCCACAGCACGCTGCGTGTCAGTGCGGCCAGGCCGAGCGCCAGGCCCGTTAACGCGGCCATGGCCAGCGTGGGGTTCTGCTCGAAGCGAACGAACGCGAGCAGAAACGCGAGAAGCAGCGTGATGAAGAGCGTCTCCGTGAGAAGGAGGACGCCCGAATAAAGGAGCGATGGATAGAGAGCAAACGCCGCCGCGGCAACAAGGGCCGATCGCTGGTCGAAGACGGCGCGTCCGAGTCGGTAGACCAGAACGATGCTGATCACGCCGAGGATCAGTTGCACCCAGCGGACCGGTTCCAGGCTCCGGGTTCCGGTTAGCGTCCAGATGGATGCGACGAAGAACGGGTAGAGCGGCGGACGAATCGAGGTCGGCTGGTTGGGGCCCCACCCAAACCCCAGCCCATCGGCGACGCTTCCGGCAAGGGTCACATAGTGCTGTTCGTCGACGATCGGCGTGCCCAGATCCCGCGTGCCGACGACCAGGGCAACCCGAATCAGGATTGCCAGACCGATGAGGGCGACCAGAAGCCCCGGCACGGCGACCCGTCGGGTCACACCCATGACGTCGCCAAGGCTCTTTGGCGCTGTCGCGGCCGAGTCGACGCGGGCGATGGTCATAAGCAACCGGGAGCAGACCCCTGGTTGCGGCCATTTGAGCAAAGACTCCGCCAGAGGCGGTTCGCGTGGTTTCCTCAGGATTTCCAATGGTTTACAGTTACCGTACCGGGTGGAGCGCAGTGAGGCCCGGGTGGGGGCGCTAAAAGTCTGCCGGACGAAGCCCATTAGTCGCTCGTCCGGGAGCAATCATGAACGTCACCATCCGAACCCCGGTTCGAGCAGTCAGGTGCGGTGGCATGTCCATTGCCCCTGACGGCAGGTCAAGCCGTTGAAAAACCAAGCCGCCCTTCGCGTACTTCAGGTGGCCCTGAGCCTCTCGCCGGGAGGAACCGAGCGCCTCGTCATCGACATCGTCCGACGCCTCCGCACGGAGGGGGTCGAATCTGTCGTGTGCTGCCTGGACGATGAGGGGGCCTGGGCGGCAGAGGTGTCGGCAATGTCGGTCCCGGTGATAGCTCTGCGACGGAAGCCCGGCTTCAGGCCCGGGGTCGCTGGATCAATTGCCAGGCTGATCTGGGAGCACGGCATCCAGGTCGTTCACTGTCATCACTATTCGTCGTTCGTGTACGGCCAGCTTGGCGCGTTGCTCAAGCCCGGGGTGCGTGTGGTGTTCACCGAGCATGGCCGATTGTCGGACGCTCCGCCCTCCACAAAACGACAGCGGATCAACCCCTGGTTCGGGCGGCTTCCAGCAAGCGTGTTCGCGGTTTCAGAAGACCTTCGGCGTCACATGATCGAAGAAGGCTTTCCCGCCAGCCGGGTCCGCGTCCTGCACAACGGCATCGACGCCGGGCCGGAGGTTACTCCTGAGGCCAGGCGCCGGGCGCGTGAGGTGCTGGGCCTCGCGGAGGACGCTCTCGTGGTCGGAACCATCGCCCGACTCGATCCGGTCAAGGACCTCCCGACGCTCGTGGCAGGCTTTTCAGAGCTCATTGCCAGGGTGCCCTCGGCGGTGCTCGTCATCGTCGGGGATGGCCCCGCTCGTGGCGAGCTCGAGGCCGAAATCGGCAGGCGTGGCATAGCAGGCCGCGTCGTCCTGACAGGGCATCGGCAGGATGCGCGCGCGTTGCTGGCGGGGATCGATCTTTACGTCAACAGTTCGATTCACGAGGGCGTGTCGTTAACGATACTCGAGGCCATGGCAGCGGCTATCCCGGTCATAGCGACCGACGTTGGGGGGAACCCGGAGGTCGTCAACGAGGCGACCGGGATCCTGGTCCCTGCCAGGTCGCCTGGCGCGATTGCGGCCGCGCTGGTCGAGTTATCCGGGGATCAGGGCCGGAGAGGTCACATGAGCGTCGCTGCGCGGCGCCGAGTGGAAACGGAGTTCTCGCTCCAGCGGATGGTGGCCCAGTATGCCGCAAGCTACCGTTAGCGTTCAGGTTGTCCAGTCCGCGCAGCTAGTTCTGCGTTTGAGCGACTTTTGACTGCACTGTGGGCGTTTTTTGTCGCCCGACCCGGGAAACGCCATAGTAAATGACGTATTTTCAATTGTTTAGCGACCGTAAGGCATGGCCGGGGATTTGCCTCTTACTGACGGTTTGGACGCCCACGGGCCCCTGACGCATCTGAATCAGAGTGTCAGCAGCCCGTAACACCAGTAATTAGAAGGGATTACGACGAGATGTGTGGTCTGGCAGGGATCGCCGCGCTTGGCCGAACACTTCCCCCCGAGCTGAGGCTCGCAATCGGTCAGATGACCGATGCAATCGCTCACCGGGGACCTGACGGCTCTGGCGTCTTTGGGGATGCAAGGGCCGTCCTGGGGCACCGCCGGCTGGCCATCATCGACGTCGCCGGCGGGAAGCAGCCGCTGTCCAACGAAGACGAGTCCTGCTGGATCACCTTCAACGGCGAGGTCTACAACCACCACGAGTTGCGCGAGCGGCTCGAGGCCCGCGGCCACCGCTTCCGGACCCGCTCGGATACAGAAGCCATTGTTCACGCGTACGAGGAGTACGGCACGTCGTGTGTCGATCACCTCGAAGGCATGTTCGCGTTCGCGATCTACGACCAGCGCAAATCGGAGCTGTTCATCGCGCGGGATCGACTGGGCAAGAAGCCGCTTTTCTACGCTGTGCTCGGCGGCGCCCTGCACTTTGCGAGCGAGATCAAGGCCATCGCCCAGAGCCCGGCCTGGGATCCGGCGATCGACCTCGACGAGCTCGAAAGCTACTTGTGTCTCGGGTACTTCCTCGCGCCGAAGACCGTCTATCGGCACGTTCGCAAGCTCGAGCCGGGTCACTGGCTGAAGCTGTCGAACGGACGGATCGAGGTCAAGCAGTACTGGGACGTCGATCGATTCGACGATTTCGCTGGCAGCGAAGATGACGCGGTGGCGCAGATTGACGATCACCTCCGCCAGCGCGTGGCCGAACGGCTCGAGAGCGAGGTTCCGCTCGGAGCCTTTCTGTCGGGGGGAATCGACTCAGGACTCGTCGTGTCAGCCATGGCCGAAGCGCACGGCGGGAGCGTCGTGACCACGACCGTCGGTTTTGGCGAGAGCAGGGAGAACGAGATCGCGCCGGCGACGCTGACCGCGAAGCAGTTCAAGACCGAGCACTACGCGCATGTCGTCGAGCCCCGACTCGAAGACATCCTCGACTCGATTGTCCACGCCTTCGACGAGCCCTTTGCGGATTCCTCGAGCGTCCCGACCTGGTACGTTTCGCGCGAGGCGCGCCGGCACGTCACGGTCGCGTTGAGCGGCGACGGTGGTGATGAGACATTCGGCGGCTATGACTTCCGATACGTGCCGCACGCCGTCGAGTCTCGCATACGTGGGCTGCTTCCGGGGCGACCCCTTCGTCACGCGGTAGGCAGGCTGGGCGCGGCCTGGCCGCACTCCGCGAATCTTCCGAAGCCCGTCCGGCTGGGAACGTTTCTCGAGAACGTCGGGCGCGAGCCCGAGGGGGCGTACTACGCGGACCTCTGCTTCATGAAGCCGCATGTCGCGAATGCGCTGCTGGGCCGGGCACCCTCACGCGATCCGCGCGCGACGGCGGTCTACGACAAGGTGACGGAGCCGTACAGGCGCTGCCCGTCGACGAGTCCCGTCCAGCGTGCTCAGTACGCGGACTTGAAGATTTACCTGCCGAACGACGTGCTCGTGAAAGTCGACCGGATGAGCATGCAGCACAGCCTCGAGGTGCGGTGTCCGCTGCTCGATCGGCGCCTCGTGGAGCTGGCATTCCGCTTCCCGCAGTCGCTCAAGCAGGCCGGGCGGACGGGGAAGCTTCTGCTCAAGAAGGTCGCCCGCAAGCGGCTGCCGGCCGAGATCCTGGACGCGCCCAAGAAAGGCTTCAACGCTCCGGTCGGGGCGTGGATTGCGGGCCAGTACCGTGAGACCTTCCAGTCGGAAGTGCTGGCATCCGGATCGTGTGTCGCTTCGCTCATCGACCTGCAGTACGCCCGTCGGATGTTCGAGGCGCACGTCCAGGGCCGCGCCGATCATTCGTACGCCCTCTGGGCCCTCTGGATGCTCGAACGCTGGAGCCGCGCGCAGCGCGCTGCGCGACCAGTGCTTTCGGCGTCCGCGGAGGCGCGTTCGTGATGGAAATGGCCTCGCAGATTCCGGCTTCCGTCGTGACCCCGGCGTCGGCGTCGTCGCTGGTTGCCCAGAGCGAACGGATGCCGATCGTCGTGACCGGTCACGTCGACCACGGCAAGAGCACGATCATCGGCCGCCTGCTGGCCGATTCGGGTTCGTTGCCGCAGGGCAAGCTCGAAGCCGTGCGCGCGAACTGCGAGCGCAATGCGAAGCCGTTCGAATACGCCTTCCTGCTCGACGCGCTGAAGGACGAACAGTCGCAGGGCATCACCATTGACTCGGCCCGGGTGTTCTTCAAGAGCGCCAAGCGCCACTACATCATCATCGACGCGCCGGGCCACATCGAGTTCCTGAAGAACATGGTCACGGGCGCGGCCCGCGCACAGGCAGCTCTGCTCGTCATCGATGCCCGGGAAGGCATACAGGAGAACTCACGCCGTCACGGATACCTGCTCTCGATGCTCGGCATCCGGCAGATTGCCGTTGTCGTCAACAAGATGGACCTGGTGGGGTTCGACCAGGCCACGTTCGAACGCATTCGTGCGGAGTACGACGCGTTCCTCTCGCAGCTTCAGGTCAAGCCCGCCGGCTACATTCCCGTCAGCGGTTTCCACGGGGACAACGTCGCGGCGAAGTCTGCATCGCTCGGTTGGTACGACGGCCCGAGCGTGCTCGACATGCTCGACGGCTTTCAGGTGGAACCACCGGCGGTCGGGCAGCCCTTCCGCATGCCCGTCCAGGCTGTCTACAAGTTCACGCAGCAGAACGACGACCGCCGGATTGTGGCGGGCACGATCGACACGGGACGGCTTCGGCCTGGGGATGAGGTCGTTTTCTATCCGTCCGGCAAGAAGAGCCGCGTGCGCACGATCGAAGCCTTCAACCGGCCCGCCCAATCAGAGGCGCTGGCGTCCCAGTCGACCGGGTTCACGCTCGATGAGCAGATCTACATCACCCGTGGCGAGCTTGCGGCGCGTGCGGGTGAACCCGCTCCACAGGTCAGCACCCGGCTTCGCGTGAACCTGTTCTGGCTCGGCCGAAGCCCGTTGACGGTCGGCAAGGAATACGCGCTGAAGCTGGGTACAGCTCGCGTCTCGGCCAGGGTCGAGGAAGTCCATCGGGTGATCGACGCGTCCGAGCTGGCGACGTTCGAGACACGCCAGCGCGTCGATCGTCACGAGGTGGCCGAGTGCACCCTCGCGCTGAACCGGCCGCTCGCCTTTGACGCGGCTGATCAGCTGGCAGCGACCAGCCGCTTCGTCATCGTCGACAACTACGAAATCAGTGGCGGCGGCATCATTCGCGAGGCGGTGCTCGACGATCAATCGTCGGCCCGCGAGAAGGTGCTTCGCCGAAACCTGAAGTGGTTCGCCGGCGGCGTCGGAGAAGAGCGTCGAGCCGAGCGTCTCAGCCAGCGCGCGGCGCTGTTGCTGATTACGGGCGAACGCGAGGCGGATCGCAAGCGCGTCGGCCGGGAGCTCGAGGCGCGGCTGTTCGACGAAGGCCGCTTCGTCTACTTCCTGGCCATCGGGAACATCCTGTACGGCGTCGATGCGGACCTGGAGCGAACGGGAGAGAACAGAGCCGAGCACGTTCGCCGTCTGAGCGAGGTCGCGAACATCCTGATGGACGCAGGACTCATCGTGATTGCGACGGCCGTCGGGTTGACGCAGCACGAGGTCGACCTGATTGCGACCGCGGTCGGTCCCGATCGGCTGTCCTCGGTGTGGGTCGGGGATCGACAGACCGCGGAGCTCACGCCAGATCTCGTCCTGACCGAACAGGAAGCGGCAGAGGAAGGCATCGGCCGGCTGAAGCTCCTGCTTCAGGAGAGAGGGTTCATCTACCGGCCATGGTGACGCCTCGTACGCCTGCCGTTCTCTGGTTCACGGGCCTGTCGGGCGCCGGAAAGTCGACGATTGCCTCCGCGGTCGTCAGAAAGCTGCGCGAGCGTGGCGTGCCCACGGAGTATCTCGACGGCGACGCGGTGCGGATCCTGTCCCCGACCGGCTTCACCCGGGCCGATCGCGATGCGCACGTCAAGCGCGTGGGTTTCATGGCCAGCCGGCTCGAGCATCACGGCGTGACTGTCGTTTGCGCCCTCATCTCGCCGTACGCGGAGGCGCGCGCTTACGTCAGGGGCGTGTGCCAGCGATTCATCGAAATCCACGTCGCCACGCCGCTCGCGGAATGCGAACGGCGCGACGTGAAGGGACTCTACGCGCGGGCGCGTCGTGGAGAGATCGCGAATTTCACGGGTCTGGACGACCCGTACGAAGCGCCCGTCGACCCGGACCTCACGATTGATACGACGGTGATGTCGCCCGAGGAAGCCGCAGCAATCGTGCTGACGGCGTTGGAATCGGGCGCCTCAGTGCCGGCGCCGGCGGAGCGTCGCTGACCATGGCCTGGTCCTTTGAGAGTCGCCTGGAGCGGTTGTTGGCCATTGCCTCGGCTGCCGGGGATGCCGTGATGTGTCACTACGGCAGTTGCGCGCCAGCGACGGAGAAGTCTCCGGCGAATCCGGTCACGGTCGCCGATCGCGCGGCGCACGACCTCATCGTGCGGGAGCTGGCCGACTGGACGCCCGAGGTGCCGGTGATCTCGGAGGAAGGGCATATTCCTTCGCACGACGACCGCCGAGGCTGGACGCGTTTCTGGCTCGTCGATCCGCTGGACGGGACCAAGGAGTTCATCTCCCGCAACGGCGAGTTCACCGTCAACCTGGCGTTGATCCAGGACGGCGTGCCGGTACTTGGCGTGGTTGCAGCGCCGGCCCTCGACTGCGTGTATTTCGCCGAGCGCGGGCGGGGCGCCTGGAAGCGCGATCACGACGGTCCGACGCAGCGGTTGCTGCCGACGCATGGCGATGTTGCCGTGACGCGTGTCGTCGAGAGCCGCTCGCATCCTACACCCGAGCTCGAGGAGTTCATCGCAACCCTTGGGCCGGTTGAACGCATCAAGCTCGGAAGCTCGCTGAAGTTCTGCCGAATCGCTGAAGGGTCGGCCGACATCTATCCGAGATTCGGGCCCACCATGGAATGGGATGTTGCGGCGGGGGACTGCGTCTACCGGAATTCGGCGCCCGACGGCCGCGAGCGCGTGTCGCCGCTTCGGTACAACCAGCCCACGCTTTGCACGCGGCAGTTCATCGTCGGTGAGCGGTCCGGCGTCGGTGCGATGACGAACGGGCGGCTCGAATCAAACGTAAGGTCAGCGTGACGCCATGCCAGATTTTGCACTCCCTCTTGCGCTGATCACCCTCGTGGCGGCGTGCGTCAACGGGGCGCTGGGCTACGGCTTCTCGTCGATCACCGTGCCACTGGCGCTGCTGTTCCTCACCAATCGCCTGCTCAACCCCGCGCTGGTGCTCGTCGAGGTCGCGCTGAACGCCTATGTGTTGTATGTGAATCGGTCGAGCGTCCCGGCTGTCTGGCGGCGGACGTTGCCGCTCATCCTTGGCCTCGCTCCCGGAATTGCGGTCGGCACCCTGATACTGGCTCAGGTCAGTCCCGGCGCCGTGAAGCTCGGCACGTTCATCGGGCTGCTTCCGTTGATCCTGCTCCAGGCCGCAGGGTTCCGGCGTCCTATTCGCTCGGAGCGCTCGGCAGGCGTGGTCTTCGGCGGCGCCCTGGGCGTCCTCTATTCGCTGACGACGATCTCCGGGCCCCCGCTCGCGGTTGCGCTCAACAACCAGGGGTTGGCCAAGCAGGAGTTTCGCGCGGCGTTGGGGCTCATCAGGCTGGCTGAATCCTCGTTGACGGCGGTCGCGTACTTCTACGCGGGCATGTTCACCGTGAGCAGCCTCGCCCTGATTCCGCTCATTCTGCCGAGCCTGGCGATCGGCGTTCCCATTGGCGCGGTGTTGATCAGGAAAATCTCTCCAGAAACATTCAGGCGGGTGTGTATGAGTTTTGACGCATGGGTCGTTGGTTTCGGCGTGTCGACGTTGCTGCAGCAGCTGCACATCGTGGACAGCCCGGCCGCTTTCGCGGTGCTCGCAACCGTCGGGGCGATCGACATGTGGCTGCTGTACCGGTTCTTCCGCGTTCGGCCATTCGACACGCGGCAGCCAACCGAAGCGACGATGGTGCCCCGGACAGGACAGGTATGAACCACCTCGAACAACTCGAAAGCCGCAGCGTTCACGTCTTGAGGGAGGCGTACGCGTCCTTCAAGAGCCTGTGCATGCTGTGGTCGATCGGCAAGGACAGCACCGTGTTGCTGTGGCTGGCCCGCAAGGCCTTCTTCGGGCACGTGCCGTTTCCGCTCGTGCACATCGACACGGCCTTCAAGATCCCGGAGATGATCGCCTATCGCGACCGGGTGGCGGCCGAGTGGAACCTCAATCTGATCTACGGGCAGAACGCCGCGGCGCTCGCGGAGAAGCGGACGTTCCCGGACGGCAACGTCGACCGCCTGACGTGCTGCTCGCTGTCTGAAGACCGACGCCCTGAAGCAGACGCTCAGCGGCGAGGGTCCACGCTATCGGTTCAACCACGCGCACGCTGACCTACGAGCTCGAACGCAATCACCGAGCCGTATCACCGGCGTCATCGTCGGGGCGCGCGCGGACGAGGAGGGCAGCCGGTCGAAGGAGCGCTACTTCTCGCCGCGCAACGACGCAGAGCACCTGGGATGTCGCCGAGCAGCCGCCGGAGTTCTGGAATCAGTACAAGACGGACTTCGCGCCCGGCACGCACGTTCGCGTCCATCCGCTGCTCGACTGGACCGAGCTGAACATCTGGGAGTACATCGAACGCGAGCAAATCCCGGTCGTGGATCTGTACTTCGACACCGGCGGTGACGGGACGGCGCTATCGCTCGCTCGGCTGCGGACCGTGCACCAATGCCAGTCGGACTCGCTGCCACGACCGTGCCTCGGAGATCGTCGCTCGAGCTCAGGACCGGCAAGTTCGTCCAACATCGCCGAGCGGTCGGGCCGCGCGCAGGACGCCGAGGACGGCGGCGGCCTCGAAACGCTCCGCCGCGACGGCTACATGTAATCCAGGGCATGGGCCGACAAGCTGTCTCAAAAACCTGCCGCTCGTTCCACGGTGCGAGCGAGCATCGCGAGCGAGCCACGCGACCGGAGCGCGCCGGCGCCCTTCGACTTCGCTCAGGGCGTGGTGAGCATAGTCGAACCACGAAGCGGCGCGCGACCCTTCGACAGGCTCAGGGTCGCCCTGAGCGACGTCGAAGGGCGAGAGAGCGTGTGGGGGAGTCCGAGGGGCGAAGCCCCTCGGATAGACTAAGTCAGGTAGCGTCGGAGGATGCTCTCGCATCGCGCTTCCCTGGCGGCGAACCACTCCTGGTCCGCGTACTTCTGCCACCTGCTGCTCTGCGGAACGACGATCCGCTTCAGCGCTTCGAGATCGTAGCTTTCGACCTGGGCCGTCTGCATCAGACGAGGTAGTTCGACCTCCGGAGACGTGCACAGAGTCTCGAAGCAGAACGACGCGTGGCAGTACGTCCGGCCGAACAGGTAGGAGAGCTTCCAGATACTGTAGAAGAGGTCGTAAGGGTGCTCGGCCGCGCGCGGATCGAGAAACTCGAAGTGGCGGCTCAGATCCCGCGCCCATCCGAGCAGATAGAAATGATCGTGCGGCTCGAAGTCGGCCATGCGACCGGTCGACGGGAAGCTCTTGATGTCGACCAGCGAGGAGCACCACTGGTCGCGAGGGTGACGAAACAGGTGAATCAGTCGCGCCTGCGGAAAATTGTGCCGCAGCCAGGGCAGCCGGAAATCGACGCGATTGAACTGCAGCACGGCACGCTCGGGCGCCCCGTCGATCAGGGCCTGGCAGTACGCCAGCAGGTCGGGGTCCCAGAAGCGTTCTGACATGAACAGGTTGCGGCCGTTCCAGTCCGCCCTGAACCAGCGTCCCAGGCTTTCCAGACCCTTGTACTCGCGCCAGTACTCTTCCACGCCAAGATGGGTCGCATCGACGCGCTCGCCGCGCGCCGCGGGATCGAACCACCGTCGTTCGTTCAGAGGTTCGTAGTACGACGTGCAGCCCGGCGTCTGGCGAAAGATGTTCCACAGGAGCGTCGAGCCGCTGCGGAAGCGGCCCGGTAATGAAGACCGGCGCGAATCGAGCGTCCGGCGCCGTTGTCCCCGTTGGCGGAGTCCCCAGATCCGCAGTACGGCGGGGCGCTGTCGTGGAGCCGCAGTCCGGCCGCCGGACTCTGCGCGACACCCTTGAGGCTGTCCGCCAGCAGCTCGCGGCCATCGTCCGTTGCGAGCGCCTGCGACAGGACCTTGAAGAACGCTGAACGCGCCAGTTCACGACCTGGGCCGAGCCATTCGTATTCCGCCATCACTTTGCAGGAACAGCCGAGAGGCTGTGAGGCGCGAGCAGCGTGTCGTACACGCTCTGGATAGTTGCCGCGAAACCACCAACCGAGAACTGCTTTTGGACGCGCTCGCGTGCGGCTCGTGCGAGCCTGGCGCGGAGCTCCGAGGACTCGATCAGGCGTCGCAGCGCCTGTGTCAGCGCATCGGGGTCGTCCGGCGGAACGAGGAGGCCGTTCTCCTCCCCGACGATCGCCTCGGTGACGCCTCCGACAGGCGTCGCGACGACAGCCTTCGCGCTCGCCATGGCCTCGAGGACGGCGAGCGGGAATCCCTCGGCGAGGGATGGGAGGCAGACGATGTCGACGGCCTGAAGTACCGACGGGACATCCTGGCGGAACCCCAGGAAGCGAAAACGGTCGGCAATTCCCAGTTCGCGGACGCGCGCCTCGAACTTCGCCTGCGCGCCCTTCTGAGTCGTCTCACCGCCGATCGCGACGAACAGGCAGTCACTGGAACCCGCCAGCCGACCGGCCGCCTCCACGAAGGCGCCGTATCCCTTGACGTCGCTCACGTGCCCCAGGATACCGGCGATCACTCGTCCGTCCCGCCGCAACGACTGGATGTCCGCGGCGGGTTGCGCCGTAGCGAAAGCCGTCGTGTCCACGCCGTTGGGGATTCCGATGACCTGGCAGTGTGGCTTCAAGCGCTTGATCAGAGCCTCGTTCTCGAGGGCCTGCCCGTTATAACACGCGATGACGACGTCGGGGCCGGCGATGAAGGCGCGGGCCAGCTCGCCGTCTTCGGGTGGGAAGCCCAGGTGACACACGCGTTTCGCCCCGGTTACGAGCCCTGCGATACCGAGCGACCGGTAGCCCATTGGTCCTGCCGCATGAACGATCGATGCGCCGGTGCGACGAATGATCCTCGCCAGCTGGGTAGACCTTCTCGCCACCGCAGCGAGACCACTGAGGCCATACCAGTCACCCATTTCCGAAACGTCGCACTGAATCCCTCGACTTCGCGCCCATTCGAGCATGGGACCCGGTCCCGGCGTGACGAGCGACGCCGAATAGCGCTCGCTGTCCAGGTTCAGCATCAGGTCCATCAGTACCTTGTTGCCGCCCCCGATCTTCGCTGCGTTCGCGACGTAGAGGACGTTGTGGCGCGCCAGCGGCATCGTGCTTGTTACGTAGTGTCCGGCTCGAGCCGGACTTCATCTGGTCCGCCTGAAGGCGGACACTACGCGTTCATTGTAGCCGCGGAGCTGATTCCGTGCGGCCGCATAACAAAACGACGCCAGCCCACCCGAGTGTGGACTGGCGCCGTGCGTGTGTCGCGACGAAGGATTCGTTCGATCGGCTACGGCAGTTCACCGCCCGCGAATGACAGGATCTTGACCTGCGGACCGCCGAACACGGACGCTGCGATGCCCGGCTGGCCGGCCGTATAAGTGGTCCCGCTGGCGTTGTGATTGATCAGCAGCGTGCCGTTGAAATAGACCTTGTGGTTGTTCCCGGACGATTCGAGTCGCAGCCGCCGAGGCGACGTGCCCAGACTGGCGCTGGCAGAGGCCAGCTGCGTGAAGTTCAACCCGCCAGAATCGTCCGTCCGATAGAGGCGAACCTCGCCTGCGTAAACGATCGCCAGGTAACCGCTGCCGTTATTCGATCCCTGCGTGCGCGTGGTCACGCCAACCCAGCTCGACGCGCCCGGGTCCTGGCTGTAGGTGATCTCCGAGAACTGATTCGGACCCAGCGCCGGCGCCACCAGCCGCGCCGCCGCATTCAGCCCGTCCGCGAAGGCGCCGCTGTTCTTCCGGAGGTCAGCCCACGAGCCTGGCGAATCCCACACGCCATTCTCGGAGAGCGGATTCTCGGCGCCCGAGAAGCTGCTGGTCGTCGTCAACGTGTTGGCCACGGAGAACGCAATCGCGTAGTCGTCCGGATTGGCGTTGGCCGCGCCGTCCACGCATCGGACGTAGAAGGTGTAATTCCCGCCGTTGGTCAGACCCGTCACGACCCTCGAGTGCGTGGTCGTGCCGGTGGTCGTGAACGTGTTCGTCATCGAGCCGTACGACACGCCCGCCGTCTGGCTGTACCGGCACGTGGCGTTCTCGGACGTCGTCAGGCTCAGAGTCGCCTGCGTCGTGCCGAGGGGAAGCGTCGCAGTCGGCTGCCCGTTGGAGCGCAGCGGCGGTGTCGTGTCGGGCGCCGGCGGGCCAAGGTCCCCACCTTCGAACGTCAGGATCTTGACTTGCGGACCGCCAAAGACAGACGCAGCGATGCCGGGCTGACCGCTCGTGTAGAGGGTGCCGCTGGCGTTGTGGTTGATGAGCAGCGTCCCGTTGAAATAGACCTTGTGGTTGTTGCCCTGCGACTCCAGCCGCAGTCGTCGTGGGGCGGCACTGATGTCGACGGCAGCCGACGCCAGCATCGTGAAGTTCAGGACGCCGGTGTCATCCGTCCTGTAGAGGCGAACTTCGCCTCCGTAGGCGATGACCAGGTAGCCGCTTCCGTTGCTCGCTCCCTGCACCCGGGTCATCACGCCCACCCAACTGGACGATCCCGGGTCCTGGCTGTAAGTAATCTGCGAATACTGATCCGGTGACACGCTCGGCGCCACGAGCCGACCCGCGGCGTTCAGCCCCACGGCAAACGCCCCGTTGTTCTTCTGCAGGTCGGCCCATGCCCCCGGCGAGTCCCACATGCCGTTCTCGGACAGCGTCCCCTCGACGCCCGAGAAGCTGCTCGTGGAGACCAGCGTGCTCGCCACCGAGAACGCGATGGAGTAGTCGTCCGTGTTCGCGTTGGCCGCCGAATCGATGCAGCGGACGTAGAACGTGTAGTTGCCGCCGTTGGTCAGCCCGGTCACGACTCTGGAGTGCGCGGTCGATCCCGTGGTCGTGAACGTGTTCGTCATCGAGCCGTACGCCACGCCCGGCGTCTGACTGTATCGACAGGTGGCGTTCTCGTCCGTGCTCAGGCTCAGCGTGGCCTGCGTCGTGCCCATCGCGAGCGTTCCCGTCGGCTGTCCGTTGGACCTGGACGGGGCCGTCGTATCACCCGGGGGCGGCCCACCGGTGCCGAATGTCAGCGCGCTGTTGAGGCTCGTGATTTCAGCGCCCGAGAGCACACGGTTGTAAACCAGGAAATGCTTGAGGGCGCCCTCGTAGAACTGTCTGTCGCCTCCGTGAATCAGGCCGGGCTGGACGGCGACCATGAGCCGGTAGGCCGGTGTCGGGTGGTCGATCGTCACGCGGTTGGTGGTCCCGGCGAGGACGCCATCCACGTAGAGTCGCAGCGTCTGCGCATCCCAGACCACGATGATCGTCACGTCGGCCGTCGGGTTCGAGATCGGTCCGGACCTGACCTCGTCGTTGAACTCGTTGTTGTACCCGATGCTGTTGTTGCCTTCGCGAACGAGGAAGTAGAGCGGATCCGTCGGGCCATCGCGACGCAGTTCGAGCCCGCGCGGCATGACCTTGTGAATGTTGACGTCGGGATCGGGCCGGAACGTGATGATCCCCATGCCGCTCGCCTGGCCCAGCGTGGCCACCGTGGAGGCAAGCCGCAAACGCACCGCAAACGTGCCTCCGTTGCTGTACGCGTTCGGGAACGTCGTCACGTTTTCAGCAAAGGTCCCATGGCTCGGATCGAACGGGAAGGTGTGCGTGAAGCCGTTGATCTGTTCGTTCCAGATGATCTCTCCGTTGGAGAGCCTGCGGTCGGTGCCACGGACGGTCAGCGTCGGCAGCGCGCCGCTCCCCTGCACCACGTTCGGAATCGTTGTTCCGCTCAGCGCACTGAACGCGTAGTTGGCTTGCGCGCCCGACGGAATGCTGCCCGGATTGGCGACGGAGAACGCGATGACGAAGTCATCGGTGTTGGCATTGCCGGCGCCATCGATGCAGCGAACGAAGTACGAGTAGTTGTTGCCGTTCGCCAGCCCCGTCACGACCCTCGAGTGCGTCGTGCCACCCGTCGTCGTGAACGTGTTCGTCATCGAGGAGTACGCCACGCCGCCCGTCAGGCTGTAGCGGCACGTCGCATTCGCGGCCGTGGACAGGCTGATCGTCGTCTGCGTCGTCCCCGACGCCAGGATGCCCGAAGGCTGACCGTTGGATCGCACGGGCTGCGTGAACCCACCCTGAGGCGTGAAGGTAATGACGTCGATGCTGGTGACGTAACTCGTGTCCAGTGTGAGCGGCGCGGCCAGGAAATCACCGGCTGAAGTCAACCGGAAGACCATGCTGTAGCCTTCGTCGCCAACCACGATGTTGTACTGCGACGGGTTCGACGGATTCGGCTCGACATCCACGCCAAAGGGAATCAGCCAGTTCGCCGCACGTCCGATGTTCTGCCAGACGACGGTGCCATCAGACGTGTTCCCGCCGATCGTCGCGTTCCAGTTCGGCGTCGAGCTCGACGAGATGCCAGCCGACGTGGCGCGATGCAGGTGTCCCGAGAGGTCGTTCACCACGCTGCCCACCGAGTACGAGTGGCTGGCCTCCCGCTCGGGGCCGTTGCTGTTGACGACCGTCTGCGTGTGATTCGCGAGATCGACGCGGAAAATCCCCGGAGGCGCGCAGCCATAGAACGTGCCGGCGGGTGGCGGAATCTCGCGGCGTCGGCGGAACGGGATACGTGAACACCGTCGTCAGAATGTTGCCGTTTGGCTCGACGGCGACTCCCATCGGGCAGCCGAGGGGAGTTGCCTGGGCAACCACCGGCGCGGGCGAGGCCGAAGCGGGTCCCCACAACAGCGTCTGTGCACCGTTCGAAATCTGAACGCGGACGATGGCGCCCTTGCCGTTGAACGAGCTCATGTCCGCGACGACGAGCGAATCGGGAGACGTCGAATAGTCGATCGCGATGCCGTACGGATGCGAGATGTACGATCCGGCCGACGTCGTGTTCTGACACGCGGCGTTCTGCGGAAACGAATTGCAGGCGCTGCCGGACGCGATCACCGTCTGCGCGCCCGACACCGCGTTGACTTTGATGATCTTGCCGGCTTCGTTGATCGAGGGCCGGTCGTGGTCGTAGCTGCTGTCGGCGACGAAGATCTCGCCGGTATCCTTACTTATCGCGATCGCGAACGGATCCTTGAAGAAGCCGCCCTGCGACAAGATGCTCTGCGCGCCAGTCACGGGATTGATGCGAATCAGTCCCGTCGTGCGATGCACGACGATGACGTCACCATTCAGGGCAAGCGCGACCGCCACTGCGCGATGCGCGGGATCGAGCAGCCCGCCTTGTGAGACCACCGTCTTGGTGCCGGTCACCGGATCGATGACGCTGATGGTCGACGTGCCTGGTTCGGCGACGAGGATGTCTCCGAGTTTCAGCGTGACGCCGGCAGCCGCCAGGCTCGACGTGAGCGTCAGCAGCGCCATCGCCATCACGAGGGAACCGAGGCCTTTTCGAATCGACCTGCCGAGGGGACCGTTGTTCAACCGACTCGTCATCGATACGCTCCTGCACGCGCTGAAAAGTCTCGCAGGCCGGAGAACACACGGGCCCTGTGGGCACCGCAGGCATGCGTGGACACCGACGGGGATGCAACAAGTGCTCCTCCGGTTTTCCGGTCGAGCTGTGCATTTAAGTTGTTTTGATACAACAATTTACCAAGTATTACAGAATTGGGGCATTTGACTGTCAACTTTGGTCAGTCTGCCCGGGCCGCGAGGATTGTCTGCGCTCGGAAGAAGAACTTGGAGAAGCACCATCGCACCGGCGGCCACATAAGTCGTCCAGAACGCAGACTAATAGTCTGCTTTCTGGCTCCCCGACACGCCTCACGGCCCGCACGGCCCGCGACTTGGCAGGAAAGGCCGATGGCGCCTGCGGCCCCGAGTTTGCTCATGAAAAACAGGTTCCGGCCATCCCCAGGAGGCCGGATTCCAGGAAATCACGAAGTCATGAAGGGTCTGATCCTCACGTACCTGCTGGCCTACGGGGGCGCGGCCGTCGCGCTGTTCAACCCGTTTGTCGGCGTGTGCATCTACTGGATTTTCGATATCGTCCGGCCGCAGGTCATGTTCGGGTGGGCGGGCCCCGACGGCTCGTTCAGCGAAGTCATCGCGATTGCCACCATCATCGGGTGGGCGTTCAAGGGCTTCGGCACCTGGCACTTCGGTCGCGGACGGCTGTTGTTCATTCTCTTCGCGGCCAATCTCCTGTGGGTTCTGGTGTCGGCCGCGGCGGCACCCGACCACGCGATCGCACTTGGCTTCGTTCAGGCGCAGCTCAAGCGCAGCATTCTGTTCATCATCGCCGTCACGTCCGTGCAGTCGGTCACGCAGCTCAGGCAGCTCGCGTGGGTGCTTGTCGGCTCTGCGGGATTTGTCGCGTTCGATTTGAACATCCGTTACCTGGGTGGCTCGAATGACGCCAACGCGATCGGGTATGCGGGCATGGACAACAACTGTCTGGCCATATCCATGCTGACGTGCCTCGGCGTCGCGGTGTTTCTCGGGCTCTACACGCGGCCCTGGTGGGAGAAGGCGCTGGCGTTCGGTTCGGCGCTGCTGATAGGCCATACCGTTCTGTTGACGTTCTCGCGCGGCGGCATGCTCGGACTGATCGTCGCCGGCGTCGCAGCGGTGGTTGTCGCGCCGAAGCGCCCACGATATCTGCTCGCGATCGGAGCCGCAATCGTGCTGGCGCTTGTCGCTGGCGGGCCCCGAAGTCCGCGCGCGCTTCATGACATCTCTGGCGGGCGAGGAGGAGCGGGACTTTTCGGCTCAGAGCCGCGTCGAGCTCTGGATGGACTGCGTGACGGTCATGAAGAAGTACCCGTGGTTCGGCGCCGGTCCCGATCACTTCGGCATCGTCGTGCAGGAGTTCGGTTGGCCCGAGGGCAAGGAAGCCCATTCGCTCTGGCTTCAGATGGGTGCTGAAATCGGCGTGCCTGGCGCGCTTTTCCTGTTGCTCTTCTATGTCACGGCGATCGTCAAATTGTGGCCGCTGGCGCGGCCGGGCGCCGGTACAGACGCCGAGCGTTGGACCGCCAATGCTGCGTGCATGGTCGTCACATCGTTGGCCGGTTTCATCGTCTCCGTGCAGTTCGTCACGATGGAAGGTCTCGAGACCCCGCTCTACGTTGCGGCGATCGCGCTCGGTACGCTGAGCGTGATCGCACGGCCGCAGGGCAGCGAGGCTGCTGAGGCCGCCCCGGTCCCGAACGCCACCGTACGCTACCGCCGGATTCACGCGTCACCGGCTGCATCCATGACGCAGCGTTCGGTTAACGCGAGATCGGCTGGCACGCGGCTGCTTCGTCAGCCTTGAGCCTGTCGGGCGCCGTACTGCCCGCCTCGAACAACGACACGGTCTTGTCGATGGCAGCGTCCCACGCATACCACTGTTGTGCGAGTTGCAGAGACCCGAGGGTCAATCGGTCTCTGAGGGTCCTGTCGTCCATCACCGTCTCGATCGCCCTCGCCATCGCGTCAGGGGACTTCGGCGGGCAGAGAAACACGTTTGCCTGGTGAACGAACTGGGGCTCGAGCTTGTCATCCTGCGTCGTCACGATCGGCCGGCCGTGAGCCGCGACGGATGAGAACGAACTGTTGTTCAGCTTCACACCAGTGTCGAAGGGCAGCACGCACAGGTCCGCCGCGCGCAGGTAGGTCGACGCCTCGTCGCTGTCCGGGCTGTAGTCGCCAGTCCAGATCACGCGGTCGGCGATGCCGAGGCGAGCCGCGAGCGCATGCATGTCGTCCAGGTAGTTGGGCTGATCTGGAAACTCCCGAGCCAGGCCTCCGCCGATGATGGCAAGCCGGACGTTGCTCCGCTTCCGGCAGACCTGCTCGAAACTCTGCAGCAGCGTCTCGATTCCCTTCCCGGGGTAGACGAAGCCGATGTAAGCCAGGACGAAATCGGTTGCGCCGACTTTGAGCGCCAATCGACCGCGCGCCCAGCTGGAATCGCCCTCGGTGCTCATGCGCATGTTGGCCGGGGGCGGGATGAGCACGCACTTGCGGCCGACACCGGCCAGGTGCGGCTCGAGGATCGCTTCGTGCCGAGGGCTCAGGATGATCACGTTGTCGCTGTCGCGGAGCAGCGTGCCGAACTGATAGTCGATATTCCCGCGAAAATCGCACGCTGCAACGATACGTCGAAGAACGCGCGATACGGTCGTGTTCGTCTGCGGACCTCCGCCGGACACGTTCTCGAAGCGTGTGATCACGCGAACGCCCGGGAGTGCCAGCTTCGCAATCGTGGGGATGAACGTGCTCATGAACTGGAAGTTGTAGATCCAGCCCAGATACATCAGATAGACGACGTCCGGCCTGTTGCGTCTCAGGAATCGGGTGAGCCGTGATACTTCTGACCACGACCACGTCCGCATCAGGGCGTGCACGGTCATCTGCGGATTGGAGACGCCCGTGTGGCCCTTCGACGTCAGCACGTGCACGTCCAGCCCGCGAGCCGCGAGCCGCTCGCAGAGGTGGTACGCGTTGGTGGCCTCCCCGGAAGACTGGGGGGGAAATGCGGCCGAAATGACCAGCACTCTCATCTTTGCCGGGTTTCGTCTAGGCATTGGCGTACTGATTCCGCCGGAGAATCGTGTAGCCCCTCACGAGCTCGGCGATCCCGTCACGAAGGCCATGAGCCGTCCGGAATCCAGTCCCCTCGATTCGGGCGTTGCTGACGATGTAATTGCGCTTGTCCGGGTCCTCTCCGACCTGAGCTTCGATGATCTGAAAGCCGGGCACCTGACATCGAATGAGCTCGCACAGTTCCGACTTGCTGATGTTGGCGTCGCTCAAGCCGACGTTGTACGGCCGTCCCTTCATGGCGTCATAGTTGGCCAGCACGTGAACGAACGCGCGCGCGGCGTCCCGCACGTGCAGGTAATTCCGCTTGAAGTGCGGCTCGAACAACACGACAGACTTGTCCGTCACGGCCCGATACGTGAAGTCGTTGACGAGCAGGTCGAGCCTCATTCGCGGGCTCGTGCCGAACAGGGTCGCGAACCTGAACGTCACGAACGTGCCACGGTCGAGGAGGAGGGATTCGAGCTCGACCTTCAGTCGGCCGTACAGCGAGACGGGACGCAGAGGCGTCTCCTCATCGCAGAAGATGTCCGCTTGCCCGACGCCGTATCCGCTGTTGGTCGAGGGGAAGATCATCATCTGCGACGGCGACAGCATGTCCGCGATGGCTTTGACCGCCTCGAAGTTGACGGCCTTCGCCGTCCACGGATCGCGGGCACAAATCGGCGCGCCCGTCAGGCATGCCAGCGGAAGAACCGCGTCGGCCTTCGGGACGTACTGTTCGAGAAGCCGCGTATCCCGAACGTCGCCATTCACCACCTGAAATGCCGGTTTGTCGCAGCAGTCGAGGAGCGAGGTCTGACGGTACATGAAGTTGTCGATGACCGTGACCTCGTGGCCGTCGTTCAACAAGAGTGGAACCAGAACCGATCCGATGTAACCAGCGCCGCCTGTCACTACAATACGCACGACCAATACCCCGTTTTATTGACGAAAATACTCACGACACACCCGTCCGGTTTCACCGTCGACCGACGACGACGTCGAGTTCCCGGAACGCGCGATAGGTCTGCTTGGACCGCGCTTCTTCGGCCTCGCGATATTCCTGTTCGGTGTCGGCAAACAGGATCTGGCTGCCCGAGAACTCGAACCTGAACGGCACATGGATCAGGCTGTTCAGGCTGGCGCGGACCGCGTCCTGCCGGTCGGGCGGCACGAACAGCATCAGGAAGCCGCCGCCGCCGGCGCCTGCCAGCTTGCCGCCCACGGCGCCGGCCGCCCGGGCGCACTCGTACAACTCGTCGACATCCGAATTCGAGACGCTCGCGCTCAGGCTCCGCTTGGCCTGCCAGGCCTCGTGCAGCAGCTCGCCGAAACCAACGATGTCGTGACGGCTGTTGAGAATGGCCAGACCCTCATCGACGAGGTCTTTCATGATCCGCAGCTGCCGCCGCTTGCTGTCGATGCCGTTCACATACGTCTCAGCCACCTGGCAGGCGGTGCGCTTGATACCGGTGTAGAACAGCATCAGATGCGAGTTCAGCTCGCGCATGCGCTCGGGCGCGATCGTGACCGGACGGACGGAGATGTCGCCGTTCGACAGGAAGCTGACGTGGTTCAACCCGCCGTAAGCTGCCAGCACCTGGTCCTGGGATCCGACGGTTTCCTTCAGCAGATCCTGCTCGATGTGGACGCTCTCCATCGCCAGCTGCTGCTTGCTGGCCATCCGGCCCGTCAGGGCGTACACGGCATGCAGGAGGCCGACGGTGAAGGCTGAACTCGAGCCCATCCCGCTGCGCGCCGGAAGGTCGGCGTCATGATGGATCTCGAGGCCGCGATCGATCTGCAGGAACTGCAGAACCTGACGGACGGCCGGATGCGAAATCTCCTCGACCGTCTGGCAGTACTCCGTCTTCGAATACATGATGCAGAACCGGTGCTCGAAGAACGGTGGCAGATACCGGCACGTGATGTAGGAGTACTTGTCGATCGTGGCCGCGAGCACCGCGCCGCCGTGGTTCCGGTACCACGCGGGATAGTCGGTGCCGCCGCCAAAGAACGACAGGCGAAAGGGGGTTCTGCTGATAATCATGCCTATGCTCCCTGGACCTGCGCCTGCGCGACGGTCGTCGCGCGGGCCATCCAGCTCTCGACGATCTCCGTGAAGATCTGGTCGAGGCTCTTTTCGAGCGTCCAGTTCGGGTAGTGCTCCCTCATCTTCGACAGGTCGCTGATGTAACAGATATGGTCGCCTTCGCGCGCCCGCTCGACGTATTCCCACTGCATGGCGCGTCCTGAGAGCGCTTCCACGCGGCGAAACGCCTCGAGGATCGAGCAGGAGTTCCCGCGGCCGCCGCCGCAGTTGTAGACCTCACCGGATCGCGGCGCCTTGATGAACTCCTCGACGAATCGCGCGACGTCGTACGAATGGATGTTGTCGCGGACCTGTTTCCCGCCGTATCCGAACACTTTGTAGAGTCCGCCGGTGACGTTCACCTTGACCAGGTAGCTGAGGAATCCATGCAGCTCCACGCCGGAGTGCGCCGGGCCCGTCAGGCAGCCGCCGCGCAGGCAGCAGGTCGGCATGCCGAAATACCGGCCGTACTCCTGCACCATGACGTCCGCCGCGACCTTCGACGCACCGAACACCGAGTGTTTCGACTGGTCGATCGAGAACTGTTCCGAGATCCCGTTCGCGTACGCGGGATCGGCGTAGTCCCATCGGGTCGGCAGCTCCTGGAGTGCGATCAGGTTGGGGCGGTCGCCGTACACCTTGTTCGTCGACATGTGCACGAAGGGCGCCTCCGCGGCACACGCGCCGGGCGGCCTCGAGCATGTTGAGGGTGCCGCCGGCGTTGACGTCGAAGTCGTCGAACGGACGCTGCGCCGCCAGATCGTGGCTCGGCTGCGCGGCCGTGTGAATGATCGCGGCCGGCCGGAGCTGCGTCACCAGGTCCAGGACGCCGTCGCGGTTGCGGATGTCGAGCTCGTGATGCGTGAAGCTCCGGTACAGCCGAAGGAGCTCGTGCTGATTCCAGCGCGTGTCTCCCTGCGGCCCGAAGAAATCGGCCCGCATGTTGTTGTCGATGCCATGAACGTCCCAGCCGAGCGCGTGAAAATGGCGCACCATCTCCGAGCCGATCAGGCCGTTCGATCCCGTCACCAGCAGTCGTTTCATTAACGCTCCACCTGCCCCTGAACAGGGTGATTATTCATCCAATTGGTTGACTTGCCGGGGTGCCGACGGGTGGTTCGCAAAGACCCTGCCACCCCAATTCGATGAGGATTGCCATCGGATGGCCCTGCTTAATCGAGTTAGCTGCGCGCAGCGGAGCCGGTCGCGGCCGTAGGGGGCAGAAGTCGCCTGGATGGAAGACTAAATTCGCCCCGCCGAACCACTGTGATTGAGTGGCTTCGGGCCGACTCTCGAAACTGTCGCGGATTATTCACAAATAAGACCAGAAGAGGTTGAGGCAGCGAGTTTGCTAAATCGACTCCTCGTCAGGCGGAGTCCCGCGGCGTCGTGTGTCCGGCGGCCTCTGCTTTCCAGGGCTCTTACTTGATGTTCATCCTTAATCGATTCTTCAAACGACCGCTTCGGCGATCCTCAAGTCCATCCCCACGGCGACTTCGTAGATATCCCGATCTGACCAAAAAGTCAGTCGCGGCAGGGGTCGCTGCCCTCGCGATCGGGGCTGGCTGGAATCCGGCAACCCGAGCGCAGGGCGGAGACACCGTCGCCCCAACGTTGACCACGCTGTCACCCATCGCGAACGCGACCGGCGTGTCGACGCAAATCAACTCGAGGGCGACCTTCAGCGAGCCCGTTCAGCCAGCGACGCTGGTGATGCAGCTCAGAAACTCGAGTAACGTGCTGCAGGCCGCGCAGGTGACCTATGACGCGGCGACGGCCACCGCAACGCTCGATCCCAACAACGAGCTGGCTGGCAGCCAGAGTTTTACTGTCACGGTCAGCGGCGCGCGCGATCTGGCCGGCAATCTGATGGCGCCCGTCAGCTGGTCGTTCACCACGGCGACGCCAGGGTTTCAGGATGTCGCGCTGCCGCAGACCGGCTTGGAAAATCCGACCGTGCTGCAATTCGCCTCGGACGGTCGGATGTACGTCGCCGACAAGAGCGGCCGTATCAACGTCTACGACAGTCTGACCGACACCACCCCGACGCTGGTGGTCGATCTGAGAATCAACGTTCACAACTACTGGGACCGCGGGATGCTCGGGATGGTGCTTCACCCCAACTTCCCGACGACGCCGTACGTCTACGTCCTCTATACCTTCGACGCCGTGCTGCCCACTTTTCCGCCACCTCGTTGGGGCAGCCAGACGGAATCCCAGGACAACAACTGTCCGAGTCCAACTGGGAATGGCTGCGTCGTGACGGCCCGACTCTCGCGGCTGAACCTTGGCAGTTTCACCGGAACTCCCCTCGGCCCCGCACAGGAGCAAGTGCTCATCGAGAACTGGTGGCAGCAATTCCCGAGTCACTCCATTGGCAGCCTCGGATTTGGGGCTGACGGCGCGCTGTACGCCAGCGGAGGTGATGGAGCCAGCTTCAACTACGTGGACTACGGGCCGCCGTCCTCGCCCACAGCGAATCCTCTTCCTCCGGGGGATCCGCCGAATGAGGGTGGTGCGCTCCGCAGTCAGGATGTGCGAACCCCCGGCGACCTGGTGACGCTCAGCGGCTCCGTTATTCGCGTCGATCCGGACACGGGCGCGGCGCTCCCAAACAACCCGTTGTTCAGCGATCCTGACGATCGCGCGCGACGCATCGTGGCGCACGGGCTTCGGAATCCGTTCAGGTTCACGATCCGGCCAGGAACCAGCGAGGTCTGGATCGGCGACGTCGGCTGGGGTGATTGGGAGGAAATCAACCGCATTCCGAATCCGACAGATGCGGTCGTCAAGAACTTCGGTTGGCCCTGCTACGAGGGCGTTGAGCGTCAGGGTGGGTATGACAGCGCAAACCTGACAATCTGCGAGAATCTCTACGCGGATCCGCCTGCGGTCTCCGGGCTGACGGCTCCGCACTACACGTACCACCACAACGCGAAGATTGTCACGAGCGAGGCTTGCCCGACGGGCAGTTCGGCCATCTCCGGTCTGGCCTTCTATCCGCAGTCCGGCGGTCAGTACCCGACGTCATTCAACGGCGCTCTTTTCTTCGCTGATTTCCCGCGGGACTGCATCTGGGCGATGCGTCTGGGCGCGAACGGTCAGCCCAATCCCTCCGATATCCTCACGATCAAAACGAATCCCAGCCAGTCTCCGCGAGAAGGCGTGGCCCAACTCGTGTCGGGTCCGGGTGGGGACATCTACTATGTCGGTCTCGAGGATGGGAGCCTGCACCGAATCCGCTACAACGCGGGCAATCAGCCGCCGATCGCGGCCGTTCAGGCGAACCCGAGGTTCGGATCGTCTCCGCTGACGGTGAACTTCAGCGCGGTGGGCTCCTCGGATCCGGAGGGGCAGGCGTTGAGCTACGCGTGGGATCTCGACGGCGACGGCGCGTTCGATGACGCCACCTCCCAGGCGCCGCAGTTTACGTATACCAGCGCCTCGCAACTTGCAGTGACCGTACGGGTCCGCGTGAGCGACAGCCAGGGCCTCTCCGACGTGGCTTCGACGGTCGTCAGCGTCAACGACACGCCGCCGACACCATTCATCAGCACGCCCAGCACCTCCTTCACGTGGAAGGTGGGCGACACGATCAGCTTCTCAGGCGGATCCGGCGACGCGGAGCAGGGATCGCTGCCGCCGTCAGCATTGCGATGGTCGGTGATCATGCACCACTGTCCGTCCAACTGTCATGAGCACGGCATCACGGAGTTCGTGGGAGTCGCAGGTAGCTCCTTCGTAGCGCCGGATCACGAATACCCTTCCTGGATTGAACTGAGACTGACGGCAACGGACACAGCCGGTCTGCAGAGTACGACGAGCCTCGCGCTCAATCCACAGACGGTCCAACTGACGTTCCAGACCAATCCAACAGGTCTACAGCTGGCGGTCAATGCGACGACGTCACAAGCGCCCTTCACGCGAACCGTGATCATTGGATCAACGAACTCGGTCAGCGCGCCGTCCCCGCAGACTGCGGGCGGGCCCACTTACCAGTTCACTGGATGGTCGGACAGCGGCGGACAGACCCACAACGTGACGGCGCCGGCAGTACCAACGACGTACACGCGCCGCGTATTCGATGAGCAGCCCCAGCGGCCTCAGAGCTGCGTTCGGAATGAACGAAAACACCGGCAACTCAATCGCCGATTCGAGCAGCAACGGGCATGTAGGCACGATTTCGGGAGCGACCTGGACGAACCAGGGGAAATACGGGAACGCGCTGTCGTTCGATGGTGTCAACGACTGGGTCACGGTGCCGGCCGCAACCAGCCTGGATCTCACGACGGGGATGACGCTGGAGGCCTGGGTGTACCCGACGGCGAATGGAAGCGGATCCTGGCGCAACGTGATCATCAAGGAGCGGCCGGGCGGGGAAGTCTACAACCTGTACGCGAACGCGGATACCAACGCGCCCGTCGTGTACGCGGTCGAGGCCGGTCAGCCGTTTGCGCCGCAGGATGCGCGAGGGACGAGCCAGCTGCCGCTCAATACGTGGACGCATCTGGCTGCGACGTACGACGGAGGAGTCCTTCGGATGTACGTCAATGGCGCGCAGGTGGGCAGCAGGGTGATGTCCGGTGGTCCGCTCATCACGTCCACCGGCGTCCTGCGAATTGGCGGCAACAATCTGTGGGGGGAATACTTCCAGGGCCGGCTGGACGAAGTCCGGATCTACAACCGGGCGCTGATGCAGGCTGAAATACAGTCCGACATGAACACCCCCGTTGGCACACCGGCGCCTGACACGACCCCGGCGGTCCGATCCAACGGGCAGCCGACGGGAACACTGTCGGCGGGGACCACCCAGACCACGCTCAGCCTCACGACGAACGAAAACGCGACGTGTCGGTATGGTCCGACCGCGGGCGTGGCGTACGGGAGCCAGCCCAGCGCCTTCACGACGACAGGCGGCACGACCCATAGCGTGGTGATGACGGGCCTGGTCAACGGCCAGAGCTACTCGCGATACGTGCGGTGTCAGGATGCGGCGAGCAATGTCAATCCCAACGACTTTGCGATCACCTTTTCGGTCGCGGCCGACACGGCTCCCCCGGTGCGCTCGAATGGACTACCGAGCGGAACCGTGGCAGCTGGCACGACGCAAGCGACGCTGAGCCTGACGACCAACGAGAATGCCACGTGCCGCTTTGGACCAACAGCCGGGGTCGCGTACGCGAGTCAGCCCAGTGTGTTTTCGACGACAGGCGGGACGAGTCATAGCGTTCTTCTGACCGGCCTGGTCAACGGCCAGAGCTATACGCGGTATGTGCGCTGCCAGGATGCCGCAACAAACGTGAATCCGGACGACTTCCCGATTGCGTTTGCCGTGGCGAACCCGCCGCCACCCGACACCACGTCACCGGTGGTGGCGATGACCGCACCTGCTGCAGGAACCGTCTCCGGCAACGTGACGGTGACGGCGACGGCGAGCGACAACGTCGCCGTCGTCGGCGTGCAGTTCCTGCTCAATGGCAATTCCGTGGGCGCCGAGGACACGACGCCACCTTACAGCATCACCTGGGCATCGACGAGCGTCGCCAGCGGCGGATCGTATGCGCTGTCCGCAAGGGCGCGCGATGCGGCCGGCAATCAGACGACGTCGCCTGCCGTCAACGTCACCGTCAACAACACCAATCTCGGTCTGGTGGCGGCCTACAACTTTGACGAGGGAACAGGCACTTCGCTGACGGACCGAACCGGCCAGGGGCGGACGGGCACGATCTCGGGAGCGACCTGGTCGACGCAGGGCAAGTACGCCGGCGCGTTGTCGTTCGACGGTGTGAACGACTCGGTCACCGTGGCCGACGCAAACTCGCTCGATCTGACAACGGAGATGACCCTGGAGGCCTGGGTATTGCCTACGGCCAACGGCGCCGGCTCGTGGCGCAACGTGATCATCAAGGAGCGCCCGGGTGGCGAGGTGTACAACCTTTACGCCAACGCCGATACCAACGCGCCGACCATCTACGTCGTTCGTGCCTCACAGCCGGATGTCCCGCTGGATGCGCGCGGGACGACTGAGCTTCCGTTGAACACGTGGACACATCTGGCGACGACGTACGACGGGACGACGTTGCGGATCTTCGTCAATGGCGTGCAGGTCGGGACGCGAGCGGTCAGTGGCGCGCTGTTCGCGTCCACGGGCGCACTGCAGATCGGCGGCAACAGCATCTGGGGCGAGTACTTCCAGGGCCGTCTCGACGACATCCGGATTTACAATCGGGCGCTGTCGGCCGCGGAGATTCAGGCTGACATGAACGCGCCCGTCCAACAGCAATGACGCCGACGCCGGCCGTGTCCGAACACCGGCCGGCGGTGCGGATAGCAGATTTCAGAACATGATGAAACGCAGGACAGCCCTGCCTCGAAGATACCGGTCTGTGTGTGCGCTGATCACGGCTGCGCTGACGTTTGGCGCTGTGGGCGTTCGTAGCCTGGCCGCACAGAGCGACACGCAACCGCCCGCCATCAGCAGCCAGTCGCCCGGATCCGGTGCCACGAATGTCGTGCCGTCGGTGAACATCACGGCGGCGTTCACCGAGCCGGTCCAATCCGGATCCATCTCGTTCGTCCTGAGGACCTCCACGAACACCGTCGTGCCGGCGGCCGTGACCTACGATGCCGCGCGGCGCACGGCGATCCTGAATCCGACGCAGGATCTGCTGGCAAGCGGGACGTATACGGCAACTGTGACTGGAGTCACGGATCTGGCGGGCAACGTGCAGGCGACCGCCGCGGTCTGGTCGTTCACGGTGGCGTCGCTGTCATTTCAGGACTCGATTGCGCTCAGCGGGCTCACCAGGCCTACCGTGATGCAGTTCGCGCCGGACGGCCGCGTGTTCGTGGCGGAGAAGAGCGGCCTGATTCAGGTGTTCGACGATCTGTCGGACACGACGCCGACGCTTTTCGCCGATCTCCGGACGAACGTGCATGACTTCGGCGAACGCGGCCTCCTCGGGATGGCGCTGGACCCCACGTTTCCGACCAGACCGTACGTGTACGTGCTGTACACCCACGATGCGCCGATCGGTGGCACGGCGCCTCGCTGGGGAACGCCGGGAGTATCGCTCGATCCCTGTCCAAACGCGTCGACCACCGGTTGCGAGGTGAGCGCGCGGCTGTCCCGTCTCCAGGCGAACGGCAGCCAGATGACGGGCCCCGAACAGGTTCTCGTCGAGAACTGGTTCCAGCAGTTTCCCGGTCAGTCGATTGGAAGCCTCGCGTTCGGTCCGGACGGCGCGCTCTATGCCAGCGCCGGCGACGGCGCGAGCCCGACGCTGATCGACTACGGCCAGCTTGGCTCCTCGAGCGTCGATCCACCTCAGGAAGGCGGCGCCCTGCGCAGTCAGGATCTCCGCACGCCGGCCGACGCCGTGACGCTCGACGGCACGATTGTCCGTGTCCATCCCGATACGGGTCAGCCGCTGCGACAGACGACATCGATGACCGTCGGCGCGCCGACGACGGATGCGAATGGCGTCAAGAGCTACTCGGTGACCTCGGTGTTTCAGGGGTCCGATTCCACGATCGTCCGGGTGCTGGAGCCGACCAACCCGGCTCCGGGGAAGCCCCGGCGAATCCTCTACGTTCTGCCCGTCGAGTCCGGCGTCACGAGCCTCGGATCCTTCTACAGCGACGGTCTCGAAGAGCTCAGGCTTCTGAACGCGCACAACCGCTTCAACGTGACGCTGATCGCGCCCAGCTTCCACATCGAGCCCTGGTACGGCGATCACGCCACCGATCCGGATCGCAGGCTCGAGAGCTTCATCGTCAACGACCTGGTGCCGTTCGGTGATACCTTCGCGCCGCCGGGGACGATCGCCCAGCGATGGCTGATCGGCTTCAGCAAGTCGGGCAACGGGGCACTGACGGCGCTTCTGCGGCATCCGCACGTGTTCAGCGCGGCCGCTGCGTGGGACGCGCCCGCGCAGTTCACGGACATGTCTGCTTTCGCGGGCATGGGTCAGAACTTCGGCACTGAGGAGAACTTCGACCTGTACGAGATTCCGGGGCTCGTGTCGCGGAATGCCGAGGCGTTCCGGCAGCGTTACAGGGTGTGGATCAGCGGAGACGACAGCGCCTGGACGTCCCACATGGTGGAGCTCGATGACCAGATGGACGAAGCCGGCATCGTCCACTCGTTCGTCGAGGGTGGTTCGCGCGTTCACTCCTGGTACAGCGGCTGGCTCGACGCCAGTGTGACGGCGCTGGACGCCAACGTCGGCGCGACGGCGCCGACCGACGCCAACGCTCAGCGGCTCATCGCGTACGGTCTCAGACGTCCCGCCCGGTTCACATTTCGTCCGGGAACGTCGGAGATCTGGGTCGGCGACAACGGCGGAAGTGACTCGGAAGAGATCAATCGAATCACCAACTCGACGGACGGGATCGTCGAGAACTTCGGCTGGCCCTGCTACGAGGGCACGGCGACGACCGGATACACGGGCATGGGCTTGTCGATCTGCGATCAGCTTGCCGACATGCCGGCGGCCGTCACGACGCCTGTCTTCTCGTATCGACATGCCCAGCCGATCTTTCCGGGCAGCGCGTGCGCCGTCGGGGACGCGTCGGTGTCGGGTCTGACATTCTACGGATCCGGCGGTTATCCAGCGATATACGACGGCGCACTGTTCCTCGCCGATCGGCTTCGCAGCTGCATCTGGGTCATGTTCAAAGGAGCGAACGGTCAGCCCGATCCGGCGGCGCCCGGGTCGGTGCTTGCCTCGGCTGCGAGTCCGAGCGACTTGAAGATCGGACCCGGCGGCGACGTCTTCTACGCGGACCACGACGGCGGGACCGTCAGGCGATTGTTCTTTGCGTCCGGAAACCGCACGCCGACGGCGGTGATTCAGGCCACCCCCACATCGGGCCCATCACCGTTGACGGTCGGCTTCAGTGCCGCAGCGTCGAGCGATCCGGACAATGATGCGCTCGGCTTCGCCTGGGACCTCGACGGCGACGGCGAGTTCGACGATTCAACCGCGGCGCAACCGAACGCCACCTACGAGGACTCGGAGAACCACGTCGTTCGGCTTCGAGTGACTGACGGTCATGGGCTGAGCGACGTCGCGTCCGTGGTCATCTCGAGCGGAAATACGGCTCCAGTCGTCACGATCGCCGCGCCGAGTGCGGCCACGGCATGGAGCGTTGGCGAGGTGCTGCCGTTTTCGGGGTCCGCGTCCGACGCGGAGGACGGCACACTGCAGGCGTCCGCGATGAGATGGTCGGTCATCCTTCATGACTGCTCATCGACCTGCCAGTCTTCGGTGGTGCAGACGTTCCCTGGTGTGGCGAGCGGAGCGTTCGTCGCGCCGGACACACGCTATCCGTCACACCTCGAGCTCCAGTTGACGGCAACAGACAGCCGGGGCATCGACAGAACGACGAGCGTTCTGATTCAGCCCCGCACCGTCGTGCTGACCTTCGCATCGAATCCTGCAGGGCTTCAGCTGGCCGTCGGCTCGGTCAGCTCGACGGCACCGTTCACGCGGACGGCGATCGTCAACTCGTCGAACGTCATCAGCGCGCCGACGCCCCAGGGCGAGTACCTGTTCACCTCGTGGTCGGATGGAGGCGCCCAGAGCCACAGCGTCATCGCCGGAAGTGCGCCGGCAACCTACACCGCGACGTACACGAGACCGCTGTCGCCGAACCTCGTGCTCGCGCTGAGCTTCGATCAGGGCAGCGGATCGACGGCTGTCGACGCCTCGGGCAAATCGAACAACGGGACCATCTCCGGTGCCACATGGACGACGCAAGGGAAGTTTGGCAGCGCACTCTCGTTCGACGGCGTGAACGACTGGGTCACGGTTGCTGACGCAAACACGCTCGATCTGACGACCGGCCTGACGCTGGAGGCATGGGTCTTCCCGACCGCGATCGGCAGCGGGTCCTGGCGCAACGTCATCATCAAGGAGCGCAGCGGCGGCGAGGTGTACAACCTCTATGCGAACGCCGATACGAACGCTCCGATTGTCTACGTGATTCGAGCCAGTCAGCCCGGGTCGCCCGTTGACGCCGGTGGCTCGAGTCAGCTTCCACTCAATGGCTGGAGCCATCTCGCGGTGACGTACGATGGCTCCGACCCTGCGGTTGTACGTGAACGGGAGCCAGGTTGGCAGCCGCTCGACGAGCGGAGCGGTGCTCACGTCGACTGGCGCCCTCCGCATCGGGGGCAACAGCATCTGGGGCGAATACTTCCAGGGCCGCATCGACGAGATCCGCGTCTACAACCGCGCGCTCACCTCGCTCGAGATCCAGACAGACATGAACGCTCCCGTGGGCACGCCCGCGGCCGACACGACTCCTCCGGTGCGGTCGAACGGGGTGCCTTCCGGGACGCTGGCGGCGGGAACGACTCAGACGACGCTCAGCCTCACGACGAACGAGAACGCGACGTGCCGGTATGGCTCGACGCCGGGCGTGGCGTACGGCAGTCAGCCGGGCGTATTCACGACAACCGGTGCGACGACCCACAGTGTGCTGCTGACCGGGCTGGCCAACGGCACGAGCTACACGCGTTACGTGCGGTGCCAGGATCCCGCGACGAACGCGAACCCGGACGACTTCGCCATCTCGTTCAGCGTGGCGAGTCCGCCGCCTCCTGACACCACGCCGCCCGTCCGGTCGAATGGCCAGCCTTCAGGGACGTTGCCTGTCGGCACGACGCAGACGACGTTGAGCCTCACGACCAGCGAGAACGCGACGTGCCGGTTTGGCCCCACGGCGGGGATCGCGTACGCGAGTCTGCCGAGCGTCTTTTCAACGACCGGCGGCACGAGTCATAGCGTCCTCCTGACCGGATTGGCCAACGGCGGAAGCTACACCCGGTTCGTTCGCTGCCAGGATGGCGCGACCAACGCAAACCCGAACGACTTTGCGATCTCGTTCAGTGTGGCCAGCCCGCCGCCGCCCGACACGACCGTTCCTACCGTGTCGATGACGGCGCCTGCCGCCGGTACCGTGTTTGGAAACGTCACGCTCACCGCGACCGCCAGCGACAACGTCGGCGTCGTGGGGGTGCAGTTCCTCCTCAACGGCAGTCCGGTTGGCGCGGAAGACACGACGGCACCCTACAGCATCAGCTGGGCGTCCACGAGCGTGCCGAATGGCGGCCCATATGCGCTGTCGGCTCGCGCCCGGGACGCGGCAGGGAATCAAGCAACCGCCACGGCCGTCAACGTGACGGTCAACAACACGAATCTGGGGCTCGTAGCTGCGTACAACTTCAACGAAGGCAGCGGAACGTCCCTGACCGATCGGACGGGGCAAGGGCGCACCGGTACGATCGCAGGAGCCACCTGGTCCACACAAGGCAAGTTCGGCGGCGCGTTGTCGTTCGACGGCGTGAACGACCTGGTCACAGTGGCGGACGCAAATTCGCTCGACCTGACGACGGGGATGACGCTGGAGGCGTGGGTGTTGCCAACGGCGAACGGCGGAGGCAGCTGGCGCAACATCCTGATTAAAGAGCGGCCGGGCGGCGAAGTCTACAACCTGTACGCCAATACCGACACCAACGTCCCGAAGGTCTACGTCATCAGATCAGCGCAGCCGGGCGTACCCCAGGAAGCGGCCGGGACAGCTCAGCTGGCGCTCAACACGTGGACGCACCTGGCGACCACTTATGACGGGACGACGCTGCGCCTCTTCGTCAATGGCGTGCAGGTGGGAACGCGCGCGGTCAGCGGCGCGATGCTGACGTCGACCGGCGCACTGCGCATTGGCGGCAATAGCATCTGGGGCGAATACTTCCAGGGCCGGCTCGACGACATCCGCATCTACAACCGTGCGTTGAGTGCCGCGGAGATCCAGGCGGACATGAACGCCCCTCTTCAATAGTCAGAAACGATAGTTCGCGCACGAAACTGAACTGACGGACGTGGGTAGCCCGCGACTCTCTGCAGAGGTCGGCCGCTTACCACTGAGCCCTCGACCTTCCCATTTTTGCATCACGCCTGTGTAAATCGTGCAGCCTCTCATGACACACGCTTTCAATCTTACATACTGTTTGGTACTACTGCTGAGATCCGAACGCAGTAATTCCTAGCTAAACAGCGCGTTACCGCGATTACACAAAACGTCCACGCTTCTTGCAGAGAGCGCGCGCGGAGCGCTGCTGAGGCCGACTTAGTTTGGCGAGTCGGTTCCGCGATCGAGACTTGCTCGATCGCGCGAACTGCTCTACGCCAGGTCAAGTGCCCAACAATCACCAGATTCACAGATGGTGACGCTCAGCAGCGAGGCGAGAGTTAGCCACGCGGGTGGGAGGCGAATCGGCACGATGAAACATAGATGGCAGAGGACAACGACACCTTCGGATTCTACTAACGTATCGCTGATAGCGATCATTCTGCTGGCGCTGCTGGCCGACGGGGTACGGTCGACCGCGAGGCCGGTCATCGCCGCGAGTCTCCGATCGGAGACGGGTCTCTCCTCACAGGCCGCTACAGCGCTTTTCGTCTCGCCCGCCGGTAGCGACAGCAATCCAGGCACTGAAGCCGCGCCGTTCGAGACCATCGAGCGCGCCCGTACCGCAGTCCGGACGATGACAGGCGGCATGTCCGGCGACATCGTCGTGTATCTGCGCGGAGGGGTATACGAGCTTCCGGAGACACTCGTCTTCGACGCGCTCGATTCCGGCACGAACGGCTTCAAGGTGGTTTACTCGAACTATCCCGGCGAGCGGCCCGTTCTTTCGGGCGGTCAGCGGATTACCGGGTGGATCCCCGCAGGTGGCGGCCTGTATCGTGCGCCAGCTGGCACGCTTCGTTTCCGACAGCTTTACGTCAATGGGACGCGTGCGATACGCGCCCGTACTCCGAATGCCGGCAGCTATTACGAGGTCAGATTCTGGGATACCAGCGGCCGCAGCGTTGAGGTGGACGACGGGGAGGTCGGCAATTGGCAGCGTCGCGATCAGGTCGAGATGATTATCCTGGGCGCCGGCGTCAATCAGAGCAATTCGCGCATTGCTTCAATCAACGTTTCAGGAAACAGCGCCTTCGTCACACCAAAGGAGCCGGAACGAACGCGGCTTTTCCAGCAGGTTTATCCGCCCAAGGGGCCAGGTCGGCCGCTCTATTTCGAGAACGCCCTGGAGTTCCTGGACCAGCCCGGCGAGTGGTACCTGAACACCGATACGAACGAGGTTTCTTATCGACCGCGATCGGGCGAGGACATGGCCACGGCGGAGGTCGTCGCACCGCGTCTCGAACGGCTGGTGACCGTGGCGGGATCGCTCGGCACTCCGGTGCACGACATCGAGTTCAGAGGCCTCACGTTCGCGCATTCGACGTGGTTGCTCCCGGACACTGAAGGCTACGTGGGAGATCAGGCGAGCATCGTCTTCACGCAGCCGCTGCCTGACGACGAAATCTCGTCCTACCCGGGGCATCGACTTCCGGCCGGCGTGCACGTCGAGGCGGGGAACCGGATACGGTTCGAGCGCAATACGTTCCATCACATGGGTGCCTCCGCGCTGAATCTTTACCGCGGGGTCAACGACTCGAGCGTCACAGGCAACCTGATTCAGGACATTTCAGGCAGCGGGATTTCCGTCGACCTGAACCTGGAAGGCAACCCGAGCGACTCTCGCAGGATTTCGCGCCGCAACGTCCTCTCGAACAACTACATCGCTCAGACCGGGCGGGACTACTTCCAGACGGTCGGCATCATGCTCGGCTATACGGACAACGCCGTCGTCGAGCACAACGAGCTGCTCGACATGCCGTACTCCGGCATTACCGTCGGCTGGGGATGGGACAACGTCGACACGGCGCTGCGAAACAACATCGTGCGGTTCAACAACATTCAGCAGGTGCTGAAGCTGATGTCGGATGGCGGGGGGATTTACACGCTCTCGAGACAGCCGGGGACGTTGATTGCCGAGAACTACGTGCACGACATCGTTCGCACCTCCGTGCAAGGCGGATTCAACATCAGCGGCATCTATCTCGACGAGGGAAGCGCGCTGATCACTGTCCGCGACAACGTTCTGCAGAACACCGGCGATCGGGATATTTTTCAGAACGGGAACGGACCCGGCAACTCGCTTACCAACAACGCCGGAAGCTCGCCAGCAATCATCGGCAACTCGGGGCTGGAAGCGGCGTACGAGGACATTCGTCCGGGCGCCAATCCACCGCCGCCACCGCCGCCACCACCACCACCGCCCCCCGGACAGTCGCCTGTGGCTGCCTATAGTTTCAACGCGGGCTCAGGGACCACCGCTACGGATGACACAGGCTCGGGTCGCACGGCAGTTCTGGTCAATGGAACCGGGTGGAGTACAGGCCGCTTCGGGCAGGCCGTGAACCTCGACGGCGCAAATGACCACGTTTCCGTTCAGGCGCCCGGCCTACCGACCAGCGACTTCACGTACGAAGCGTGGGTGTTGCTCGACAGTTTGAAACCGTTCCAGACGATCCTCGAAGCTCAGAATGGTTCAAGTGGCGCCGAGCTCGAAGTGAACATCGGGCCGCAGGGGCAGCTGCAAATTGTGACGAACGACCAGCAGCGCATCGTGTCGTCTACGTTCATCCCGATCGGCGCGTGGACGCATGTCTCGCTGACGCGGTCCGGCGGCACGCTGCAAGCGTACTTGAATGGATCGCCGGCTGGCACTGGCACGGATGCAGGCGCGTTCAGCTTCGGGAGTTGCCCGCTTTTGATGGGAGTCGACGCTGATGCCGGCTGCACGGGGTCGCTGAATGGATTCCTGGATGGCCGGCTGGACGAGGTGCGCATCTACGACCGGGCGCTGACCGTGGCCGAAATCCAGTCCGACATGAACACCGGTGTTGTGGAGCTTGATACGGCGGCGCCAGTTCGGACGAACGCGCAGCCGTCAGGGATACTGCCTGCGGGGACGTCACAGGCGACCCTGAGCCTGGCGACGAACGAACCTGCCACGTGCCGGTACGGGGTGGCGCCGGGCGCGGCGTATGCGAGCCTGCCGAATCTGTTTGCGACAACTGGCAGCACTGGTCATGCGACGGTGGTGACGGGACTCACCAACGGGGGCAGCTACACGTTCGCGGTGCGCTGCCAGGATACAGCGGGGAACAGCAACGTTGACGACCTCGTGATTGCATTTGGTGTGGCGACGCCGCCGGCCGGCGATACGACGGCACCGGTTGTGACGATGACGCAGCCGTCGCAGGGTGCGGTGGTGTCCGGCACGATCAGCCTGAGCGCGTCAGCCAGTGACAACGTGGGGATCGTCGGGGTGCAGTTCCTCGTCAACGGGACTCCTGTGGGGGTGGAGGACACGACAGCGCCGTACTCGGTGAGCTGGGACTCGACGAGCGTCGCGAATGGTGGCCCGTATCAGATCTCCGCGCGAGCCCGGGATGCGGCAAACAACGAGGCATTGGCGACGATCTCCACCGTGACCGTGAATAACGTGGTTCAGGGCACGGGACTCGTCGCGGCCTACGATTTCAACGAAGGCACGGGAACGACCCTGACGGATCGAACGGGGTTGAATCATACCGGAACGATCGCGGGCGCGACGTGGACAACGCAGGGCCGGTTTGGAAGCGCGCTGACGTTCGACGGCGTGAACGACTGGGTAACGATCGCGGATGCGAGCGATCTGGACTTCACCATGGGGCTGACGATCGAGGCCTGGGTGTATCCGACGTCGCTGGGCACCGCGTGGCGGACCGTGCTGATAAAGGAGCGGACCGGCGGGGAAGTCTACAACCTGTACGCGCACGCGACGACGGTGGCGGCGGCCTATGTGGTGCGAGCCGCGCAGTCGGGCACGCCGCTGGATGCGCGCGGGACGCAGCTGGCACTGAACACCTGGGCGCATCTGGCGGCGACGTATGACGGCGCGACGCTGCGGCTCTACATCAATGGCACGCAGGTGGGGACGCGGTCGGCGGCGGGTCCGCTGCTGACGTCGAGCGGTGTCCTCCGGATGGGCGGCAACAGCGTCTGGGGCGAGTTCTTCAGGGGCCGGCTGGACGAGATCCGCATCTACAACCGTGGGCTCAGTCCTGCTGAAATCCAGGACGACATGAACACCGCGGTGACTGGCTCGGGCCAGGGCGGCGATACCACCGCTCCCGATCGAACGAACGGTCAGCCTTCTGGAACGCTGTCGGTGGGAACGACGCAGACGACGCTCAGCCTGACGACCAACGAGAATGCCACCTGCCGTTTCGGAGGGGCTGCCAACGTCGTCTATGCGAGCCAGCCGAATGCATTTACGACGACAGGCGGAACCAGCCACAGCGTGGCCCTGACGGGATTGGTCAACGGCGCCAGCTATACCCGCTACGTTCGATGTGAAGACGCAACTGGAAATGCGAATCCAGACGACTTCGTCATCAGCTTCAGCGTGGCTGCCGATTCGACGGCGCCCGTCCGAACGAACGGCCAACCGTCGGGGACGCTGGCCGCGGGGACGTCGCAGGCCACACTGAGCCTGACGACGAACGAGCCGGCGACCTGCCGGTACGGAGTGGCGCCGGGCGGGGCGTACGCGAGCCTGCCGAACGTGTTCGCGGCGACGGGCGGCACCGGCCACACAACCGTGGTGACGGGGCTGGCGAACGGGGGCAGTTACGCGTTTGCGGTGCGGTGCCAGGATGCGTCGGGCAACGCCAACGTCGACGACCTCGTTATCGCGTTCGGTGTAGCGACGCCGCCGGCGGCGGATACGACACCGCCGACCGTGACGATGACGGCGCCGCCGCAGGGCGCGACGGTGTCAGGCACGGTGAGTCTGAGCGCGACGGCGAGCGACAGCGTGGGTGTCGTAGGCGTGCAGTTCCTGGTCAACGGGATGGCGGTGGGCGCAGAAGACACGACGGCGCCGTACGCGACGACGTGGAACTCGACGACGGTCCCCAACGGCGGGCCGTACCAGGTGTCCGCACGGGCGCGGGATGCCGCGAACAACCAGGCGACGGCACCGATCATGAGCGTCACGGTCAACAACGCCGTGGCGGGTTCGGGACTGGTCGCCGCTTACAACTTCAACGAGGGTACGGGGACGACGCTCACGGATCGAACAGGGCTGAATCATGCCGGGGCGATCGCCGGTGCGAGCTGGACGTCGCAGGGCAAGTTTGGAAGCGCGTTAAGTTTCGACGGCGTGAACGACTGGGTGACGATCGCTGATGCGAACGACCTGGACTTCACGAGCGCGTTCACGGTCGAGGCGTGGGTGTATCCGACCATCCTGGGGAATGGGTCGTGGCGGACCCTGCTGCTGAAGGAGCGGCCGGGCGGGGAGGTCTACAACCTCTACGCGCATGCGGAGTCGGCGACGGCGGCGTATGTGGTGCGTGCCGCGCAGTCGGGCACGCCGCTCGATGCACGCGGACCGCAGCTGGCGCTGAACACGTGGACACACCTGGCGGCGACGTATGACGGCACGACGCTGCGGCTCTACATCAACGGCGCGCAGGTCGGCACGCGAGCGGCGGCGGGGCCGCTGCTGACATCGAACGGGGTGCTGCGGCTGGGCGGCAACAGCATCTGGGGCGAGTATTTCAGGGGCCGACTGGACGAGATCCGGATCTACAACCGGGCGCTCAGTACCTGCCGAAATCCAGGCCGACATGAACACGGCCATACAGCCGTGATACATTGGCACGCCGAGCGGTTCGTGAGTCATTGACACGAATCGCTCCCTACACGTGCGAGACACTGCAGAAGTCGTTCGGGCGCACCTCCGGGCCAGCGCGGAGGTCAAAGGCAAGACGGCGGAAGCCTGCGCCGATCAGGTCGCGCGTGCGGCGACCGTCATCGGCGAGGCCATCGCCGCCGGCGGCAAGATCCTGATTTGTGGCAACGGCGGCAGCGCGGCTGATTCCCAGCACATGGCCGCGGAATTCGTGAGCCGTTTGACCGGGGACTTCGTCCGCCCCGGCATTCCGGCGATCGCGCTGACGACGGACACATCCTTCCTGACGGCGTTTGCCAATGACATCGACTTCGACGGCGTGTTTGCGCGTCAGGTCGAGACGCTCGGGAAGCCTCGCGACGTCCTGATCGGCATCAGCACCAGCGGCGGCTCTCGAAATGTCGTCCGCGCTGTCGAACGCGCCCGCGCCGGCGGCCTCACCGTCGTCGTTCTCTGTGGGAGTGATGGCGTGCTGGCGGAGATGGCGGACGTGGCGATTCGGGTGCCGAGCAAGGTGACCGCCCACATCCAGGAAAGTCACCTGGCGATCGAGCACGTCATCTGCCACCTGGTCGAGCGGCAGCTTTACAAAGGCTGACGCCGACCCCTCGCCTGCCTGCGTGACCCGTTTAGCGGATGATCCGGACGTTCGTCGGTGCTGCAGGCGGCGGCACCGTTCCTCCGACAGGCCGGATATCCCGATACGCGACCTCGAGGCCCGAATTCGCGATGACGGCCGGTGACGAGCCGCCGTTGTTCGAGAAGGTGTTGCTTGGCCCGTTGCCGTTCTGAAAGACCCCGGTGTCCCCCGTACTCTGCAGCACGTTATCCCGCACGGTGATGAGGTTGCTCCCCTCGTCGAGATAGATGCCGCTCATGTTGTACGAGCCCTGCACTGACGTCCGAACGATGTCGTGCACGTAGTTCTCCGCGAGCAGAGTTCCCGGTTGTTTTGACAGCGTATAGATGCCCGCTCCGTCTGACATGAACTTCAACACTTGTTGAATGTTGTTGTAGCGGACGATGTTGTTCCGCGCCGCGTTGTCGACGTTGTCCCAGCCCCATCCCACGGTGATGCCCGAGTACGGCAGGTCGAGTACCTCGTTGTGCTCGACAGTGTTGGAATCGGTATAACCGAGCATGATGCCGACGGACTGAAAGTAGTCCTGCCCCGTCAGAGTGATGTAGTTGTTCGACACGAGGTTGCGGCGGCAGATCTTGCGCGTGTCGCTGGGGTTGCCTTCCAGGTTGAGGTCGATCGAGATCCCGCTCCCGGACGCATCCATGACCACGTTGCCGATAATGGTGGAGTCGTTCACCCCACGGTAGAAATTCAGGGCCGACGCGCCCATGTGCTGAAAGATGTTTCGTTCGAATCGAATGAAGTTTGCGGCTTCGACGTGCACGCCACCCGGTAGCCGATGCCCCGGATACGAGCTGATCTCATCCGCAGGCAGCACCTGCGTGAAGACGACGCTCGCCTGATCGCCGACGTAGCCTTCGCTGTCCGGAACCAGCCACGTGCTGTGCTCGAAGCTGATGCCGCGAAACTGGAGGTGATGCACGGGTGCGCCGAGCGACGAGCCCATCACGCTGACGAGGCGCTCGAGCCGCGGCGCGACAACGTCTGCGGTGGCCATGTCCTCGCCGGCGCGCGGCCGATAGAACACTTCGTTCGTGCCCGTGTTGAGATACCACTCACCCGGCGCGTCGAGCAGCTCCAGGGCATTCTCGAAAAAGTACGGCCTGTTGGGCTCCTTGATGGGATAGCCCTGTGAGAACAGCCGCGTCCTCTCGGGGTCCATGCCCGTCACGAAGGTGCTGCTGCCAGACGTGGTCGTGGAAGCGATGCGCAGGTTGGCTTGATTGACGCCCTTCCCGAGGAGGACCAGTTCTGTCTGGGTTCTACGCTGCCAGTTGCCGATCTCGCTGGTCGCAATCTCGATGCGGCGCCCACCCTCGTCGTAGGAGCGCGCCCGGAAAAAGCTGCCGGCGTTGGGCGTCCGCGCCCGAATCGCTCGTTTGCCGTTCACATAGAGGTGCCGGAACCGCAGCGTGCCCACCGAGGTCTTGAACTGGCCGTTGCCCACGGCCGCCCATCCCGTCAGCCGTTGGCCGCCGGACAGCACCGGGCGCTCACCGGGGTAACCGGCGTAGATCACCTGGAAGCCGTTCATGCCCGAGTCCTGCTCGCTGAACGTGACGGTGTTCGCGAGCATGTAGCGTCCGGCACGGAGGTAGACCACGATGTTCTGGGACATGCCTCCGTTGACGGTGCGCACCGCCGTGCGAGCCCGGTCGAGCGTCTGGAAGGGCGCGGCTTCGGTGCCGGGGTTGCTATCGGAACCAGTAGGGGAGACGTAGAACGTCCCGGGTCCCTGCGCGTGGGCGACGCCTGCCAGAAGTGTAATCTGAACTGCGATTACCAGTGACAGGGCCCTGCGCGCGGCAGAGCTCGCAGCGCTAAACCTCATCGAATCAGCTCCCTCAGCCGGCAAAGACTGGAATAGCCCACCGGGGAGCAAGCGGTGTGCCACGCGATCGCCCGCGATCGGCTGACCCGCGTGGAGCAGACCAGAGTCTGCTGGGCGTCAGACTTTCTTCAGCCAGAAATCGGAGTTTTCGGGCGCCCGCGGGCGCTGCGGCTCGAAAAGCCTTCTCCTCCAGAAGCCATGGTCTCCATAAAGCACTACTGGTCAATTAATTAGCGCCTATCCACGGGCGTTACCCGCTCCGGAAGGATCCTTGCTAGTTCAGGGCCTGCTTGGGGTGTGTGTGCCGACAAGTCACCCATCCACGGCCGCACGTAGATTGAGAAGAGACGCAAGTTGATTGCAGAAAGGTAGGGGGAGCGAGGTCTCCGCCTGACTTTCTTACACGGGTACTCAGCACATGCAGGATTCAGCGGGACAGAGCGCGACCGTGGCCACCGCCAGCGGCCCGCCGCTTTTTCGAGACGAGCCATCGGTCGAACGCGCGCCGACGGTGGTCATCGAGCCTCGGTCGAAATTCTTCAACCTCGAACTCGGGTCCCTCTGGGAGTACCGCGAGCTCCGTGTACTTCATGGTGTGGCGCGATGTGAAGAATCGCTACAAGCAGAGCGTGCTCGGCATCGGCTGGGCGGTCCTTCAGCCTCTGCTGACCATGCTCGTGTTCTGGGTGATCTTCAGCCGATTCGCGCGCGTGCCGTCCGACGGTCTCCCGTATCCGCTGTTTGCGTTCATCGGTCTGCTCCCCTGGACGTACTTCTCCCAGGCCGTGGCGCGGAGCAGCGGAGGCCTGGTTGGTAACGCGAACCTGATTGGAAAGGTCTACTTCCCGCGGCTGATCATCCCCATCGCAGCGGCGATCACGCCGGCCATCGACTTCGCCGTAGCGTTTGTGGTGCTCATCAGCCTGATGGCGTGGTATGGCATCGTGCCGGGCCTCGCCGTGCTGGCGCTGCCGGCGCTCATCCTCGTCGCCTTTGCCGCCGCGCTTGGCATCGGCATCTGGCTGTCGGCGCTCCACGTCAAGTACCGCGATGTGGCGCACCTCGTGCCGTTCGTCATCCAGATCTGGATGTACGCGTCACCTGTGATCTATCCGATGACGCTCGTCCCTGAACGGTGGCGGCCGCTGTACAGCCTGAATCCCATGGTCGGCGTGATCGAAGGATTTCGCTGGGCGCTGACCGGAGGCAACTTTCCAGATCCGGTTGCCACCGCAGTCAGCATCGCCGTCGTGGCGATCGTGCTGATCAGTGGTCTCGTGTATTTCCGGAGGACCGAACGCGAGTTCGCGGATGTGATCTGATGAGTGTTGCCATTCGTGCCCAGAATCTGTCCAAACGTTACACGATTGCCGCGGCCCGGCAGCGTCACGATACCCTTCGCGATCAAATCGCCGAGAACTTCAAGGGGGCGTTTCGCAAGAGGGACGCGTCCCGCTCGCGGGTCGATACCATCTGGGCGCTTCAGGACATCTCCTTCGAAGTGAAGACGGGAGAGATCATCGGCCTCGTCGGCCGAAACGGGGCAGGCAAGAGCACGCTGCTCAAGCTGCTGTCCCGCATCACCGAGCCGACGTCCGGACGCGCGGAAATCTACGGCCGGGTGGGATCGCTCCTCGAGGTCGGCACGGGATTCGATCGCGAGCTCACGGGTCGGGAGAACATTTATCTGAGCGGCGCCATTCTCGGCATGAAGAAAGCCGAGATCGACCGCAAGTTCGACGAGATTGTGGCGTTCGCCGAAATCGAGAAATTCGTCGAGACGCCGGTCAAGCGATACAGCAGCGGCATGTACTTGCGGCTCGCGTTTGCCGTCGCTGCGCACCTCGACCCCGAAATCCTCCTGCTCGATGAGGTCCTCGCCGTCGGCGATGCGGCGTTCCAGAAGCGGTGTCTCGGCAAGATGGAAGAAGTTGCGGGCGGTGGACGAACGATCGTGTTCGTCAGCCACAACATGGCGGCCATCACCCGCTTCTGCACTCGATGCATCTGGGTCGACGGCGGCCGGATTCGGGCCGAGGGGAATACCGAAGAAATCGTGGCGGCGTACCTCGCCTCCGGCGTTCAGGACTGTGGCGAAATCACCTTCCCCGCTGAGAAGGCGCCGGGCAGCGAGTACGTCCGGCTCGACGCGGTGCGCGTGCGCGACAGCGCCGGTGAAGTGACCTCGACCGTCGACGCACGAAGGCCGTTTTCGATCGAAGTCGAGTATCGGGTGCTGCGTCAGGCGAACGCGTTGCGCGTCGGATTCACCCTGCTTGCGGCCGATGGCTCTGCACTGTTGTCGTCGATGGACCTCGAGTCGACTCAGGACCAGATCCGACGGGAGCCCGGTCGGTATGTGGGGCGCTGCACGCTCCCCGGAGACTTTCTCAACTACGGCCAGTACTTCGTATCGGTCGGCGCCGACTTTCCGATGATTCAGAGTCACTTCTTCTGCGACCGCAGCCTGAGCTTCCTGGTGGAGCGGACAGGAGGCCTCGGGGGCCACATTCCGGACGCCCGCACCGGGATGCTGCGCATGAGGCTCCCCTGGGACGTGGATCAGGTCGCATGAGCTCATACCGATCCCTTCGTCGGCAGGCGGCCGCCTGTCGCACGCTGCTGCGCGACCTTCCCAGGACGACGCGCGGCGTGACGAACTGGCTGCTCAACCGCTCGGACTACACGCGGTGGAGCGACGAGAAGAATCTCGAGCGCTGGTGGGAAGCCAGGACGCAGCAGATGGCGCGGATGATTCCGGCCCGCTCGCGCGTCATCGAGTTCGGCGCCGGAAGCTGCAAGCTGCCGAAGTATCTCGACGCCGACAGCAGGTATTTTCCGTCAGACCTCGTGTCGCGCGGCGAGGGCACGATCGTGTTCGATCTGAACAAGCCGCCGCTGCCCGACCTGCGCCACCTCCAGCTCGACGTCGCTGTGTTTGCGGGCGTCCTCGAGTATGTCGTGGACGTCCCGGCGCTCACACGGTGGCTGGCGAGCCAGGTCCGCGTCTGTGTCGTGTCGTACGACGGCCTCGATACACCCCGTGCAGGCGTCGACCGGATTGTGGAGCTCGCGCGCCGCAAGGGTTTCGGCTACATGAACAGCTACGAGCCCGCCGAGTTCGTGGCCGTATTCGAACGCGCCGGGTTCCGCTGCCAGCGCACCGATCGCTGGGAGTCGCAGGAGCTGTACTGCTTTGCGCTCGACCCGCAGGCGGCTGCCAACCCGCCGTCCGCCGCAGAGGTGCGCTCGTGAACCCGCCGCTGCTCCAGGATCGCGTGTCCGACGAGCGCACGCCCCGCGAGACTCGCGTGGGTATGCGGATCGTCGCGCCGTTTGGCTTCTACGGCTGGGGCAATATCGGAGACGAATCCACGCTGCAGGGATTCGCGCAGCTCGTCAGGCTGCGCGACGACGCGTCGTCTGTCTGGGTGGGATCGCGCAACCCTGCCCACACCACACGTGTGGCGCCGTCGTTCCGTTACTTTGCCGTCGATGACGATGGGTTTCAGAACCGGCTGGCGCGCCGGTGGGCTCACGGCCGCGCCGCAGCCACGGTGTTCCCCGGCGGCACGCCCATCATGGACGGACTGGGCTCCTGGCCCCTGGACGAAGTGGGTCCGCTCGTCCGCGCCGCGCATGACATCAATCGGCCGGTCGCGTTCGTGGGGGTGGGCACGGAGACGCTCCGCCGTCCGGAGTCCCGCGAAATCGTCGCGAACACGCTGGCACCCTGGGTCGAACACTGGACCGTTCGAAGCGTCCGCGACAAGGAGCGGTTGACCGGCTGGGGAGTGCCCGGTGACCGGGTCACGGTCGCGGCGGATCTGGCCTGGCTCCTGGGCCCGCAGTCGGCGACATTCGGACGTCACACGCTTGGCGAGCTGAACCTCCTCTCTGAGGAGCCGCTCATCGGAGTCAATGTCAACAACGAGCAGGTCGTGCTCGAGCGCGAGCCGATGTTCTTCGAGAAGATCGCCGCGCTGCTGGATCGCGTGATCGAGACCCGCGGCGCGAGAGTACTGTTCTTCTGCAGCGAAGTTCGAGAGGGCGCGAGTTTCGACAAGGCCGCCAGCCAGAGAGTCCTCGCGCTCATGAAGAAGCGCGAGCGCGCGACCCTCCTGCCGAACCACTACTGGACGCCGCAGGAGATGCTCTCGCTGATTGCCTGCTGCCGCACTGTCATCAGCATGAGGTATCACGTCTGCCTGTTCTCGGCCCTGCAGGCCGTGCCGTTCGTCGCCATTCAACGTTCGGACAAGGTTCGCGATCTGTGCACCGACATCGAGTGGCCCTTCGGCATGCCGCTCGGGGGTGTGGACGTGTCGGCCATGCTCGAGCAGATCGAGGAAATCGAACGCCGGCACGTGGACCTGACCACAGCGTTGCGCCGCGCGACAGAGCTGCGAGCCACCGCGAGCCTGCGCAACCACGTCGCGCTGGACGCGCTGGCGGCCTCGGTGCAATCGCGTCAGGCGAGAGGATGGCTGTTGTGAGCCTCGGTCAGTCTCCACTGCGCGTGGCCCTCGACGTTCGGGTGCGCCCCGGCCTCGCCGGCGGTGTGGCGCCCGCGGTCCAGAGCCTGGTGCAGGCGCTCGGGAAGCTGGCGGACGGCCCTGAGCTCTACACGATCATCGTCGGCTCCGAAGACCAGGAGCGATGGCTCCGGCCGGTCCTCGGACCCAACCAGCGCCTCGTCGTCCGGGCCCAGTCGACGAAAAGGAGCTGGCTGGATCCCGTGCGGCCCGCCATTCGGTACGTGCAGAAGCTGATCTCGCTTCCCCGCACCTGGCCGGAGGTGCCGATTTCGGACGGCTACTATGAGTCCCTGGGCTGCGATCTGATTCATTTCCCGACCCAGAGCTTCACCGTGTGCGCGATGCGGACCGTCTACAACCCGATCGATCTCCAGCACGTGCACTACCCGGAGTTCTTCGATCCGTTTACCGTCGCGTGGCGCGAATCGGTGTATCGGGCCGGCTGCAATTTTTCCCAGGCGCTGATCGTGAACTCGCACTGGATCAAGGCGGACGTCGTCAACCAGTATCGCGTGTCGCCGCAGAAGGTCCACGTGGTGGCCGAAGCCCCTCCGACGTTTGCGTCGACCGAGCCATCGGAAGCAGCGCTCGCGTCGCTCAGAACCAAGTACCAGCTGGAAGACCCGTTCGTGTTCTATCCGAGCGTCACGTGGCCGCACAAGAACCACCTGCGGCTGTTCGAAGCGCTCGCGCACCTGCGGGACGCTCGCGGGCTTCGCGTGCAGCTGGTCTGCACCGGTTCCCGCTACGAGGCGTTCTGGCCGAACATTGCCGCGGCGCTTCGTGAGCTCTCGCTCGAGTCGCAGGTGAAGTTCCTCGGACACGTGCCTCAAGAGGATCTGCGCGGACTCTATCGGCTGGCTGCGGCCCTGGTGCTGCCGTCGTTGTTCGAGGCCAACAGCCTTCCGGTGTTCGAAGCCTGGCTGGAGGGCACGCCCGTCGCCTGCTCCAACGCCACGGGGCTGCCCGAGCAGGTCGAGGATGCCGGACTCCTGTTCGACCCCGAAGATCCCGTCTCCATCGCAGACGCCGTGATGGAGATCGTCACGAAGCCGGCCGTGCGAGCGACTCTGCGCGCGCGGGGACAGCAGCGATCGAAGGAGTTCAGCTGGGAGCAGACAGCCCGGGCGTATCGCGCGATTTACCGGCAGGTGGCCGGCCGTGAATCGGCTGGCGGCACCGCGCGCGTCGTCAAGGGTGATTTCACGCAGCGGGCAGCGGAGGCCCGAGTCCAATGAGAGAGAAGTTACTGCAGGTGGCTGCGCCGATGTTCATCGGAAACGAGCGCGAGTACGTGCTCGACTGCATCGAGTCCTCGTGGGTGTCGTCCACGGGGCAATACATCGATCGGTTCGAGGCGGCGTTTGCCGAATTCTGCGAGGTGCCACACGCGGTTGCGTGCAGCAACGGAACGACGGCGCTCCATCTCGTGCTCGCGGCGCTCGACATTGGCCCCGGAGACGAGGTCATCGTGCCGACCCTGACGTTCGTCGCGACCGCGAATGCGGTCCGCTATTGCGGAGGCACGCCGATATTCGTGGACTGCGATCCCGACAGCTGGGCGATCGATCCGGCGCAAATCGAGGCGAAGATCACGCCGCGGACGAAGGGCATTATTGCCGTGCACCTGTTCGGCAACCCGGCCGAGATGGATGCGATTCAGGCGATTGCGGACAAGCATGGGATCTTCCTGCTCGAAGATGCGGCACAGGCGCCCGGCGCCGAGCACCGCGGCCGGCGCGCGGGCTCGATGGGCAAGCTCGCGACCTTCAGCTTCTTCGGAAACAAGATCATTACGACCGGCGAAGGCGGCATGATCACGACCCAGGATGCCGGCCTCGCTGCGCGCATCCGCATTCTGAAGTCACAGGGCATGGATCCCAAGCGGCGGTACTGGTTCCCCGTCGTTGGCTACAACTACCGGATGACGAACGTCCAGGCCGCCATGGGGCTCGGCCAGCTCGAGACCATCGACTGGCACCTCGCGAGGCGACGCGAGGTCGCTGACTGGTACCGTGAGTGTCTGCAGGGCGTCCCGGGGCTTCGGTGGCAGGCCGAACGTGAGTGGGCGCGCCACGTCTGGTGGATGTTCACCGCCGTTCTGGACGCTCAGCTGCCGGTCGAGCGCGAGGCGATCATGGCGAGGCTGCTGGAATCGGGATACGAGACTCGTTCGGTTCCGTATCCGTTACACCAGTTGCCGATCTACAGCGAAGAGACAAAGGGACAGGCGTTCCCGGCCGCGGACCACATCGCGCGACGCGGGATCAATCTCCCGACGTCATCGCACGTGACCCGCGAGGACGTTGAGAAGATCTGCGAGATCGTGGTGGCGTCGCTGGAGCCCTCCGCCGTCGCGTCACGCGCGTAATCGATCGAATAGGGCGGTCGTCAGTTGACCGGCGGCCGCCGCCCGTTTCCACGCCTTCGAGGGCCTCGGGCACGTGTCCGGGGAACGCCAACGCCTCGGGGAGGTCCGACGCGTCGAAGAACCGCAGGTCGGTAATCTCTGACAGGTCCGGCGCTGCCGTCGCCGACCCCGATGGCGTCGCGTGGTAGTAGATGTTCAACGTCCGTTTGGATGCGTCATCGGCCGTTGGATACTCGTCGAGCCAGATGCCGAGGAAGCCGACGACCTGAATTCGGATGCCGGTTTCCTCGAACACTTCCCGTTCAGCGGTCCGGACGGGATGCTCGCCCGCATCGCAGAAGCCCCCCGGCACGTCCCAGTATCCGTTCCACGGGTCCTGGGCCCGCTTGACGAGCATCACCCTGGATTCCACGACGACCAGCGCGCTTGCACAGGGTTTGGCGTCGTTCCAGTGATGAACGCCGCAGGCCGGACACTGCGTCGGCGGCGCAGACGACAGCTTGTTCCCGCACGCGCTGCAGAACATCGAATGGCTGCTCCCGGGTCCGTATCAGGACGTCACGTCAGGTACGTGACCACGGCGTCATACAGAGTCGGAGCGCTCTGATAGCTCGGGTCGCGACCGACGAGGATATTACGGCATCCGAGCCGATCTCCGGCCTGCATGTCGGACGACGAGTCCCCGATGAGGATGCTTCGACTGAAGTCGACGTCAGGGAAGTCTCGCTGCGCCTGGAGGAAAAGACCCGTTTCAGGCTTGCGGCATGTGCACTCGCCTGAATCGTGCGGACAGTGGTAAATAGCGGTGATGAGGGCTCCGGCGTCCGCGAGTTCGTCCTGCATCCGCCGATGGATGTCCGACAAGTCGGCAGCGGTCATCAGTCCTCGGGCGATTCCACGCTGGTTGGTGACGATGATCACGCGATACCCTGACCTGCTCAACAGCCCGAGTGCCTCCTTGGCCTTCGGCAGGAACTCGAACTCCGCCCAGCTCTTGACGTAATCGTCGTCTCTCTTCCGGTTGATCACGCCGTCGCGATCGATGAACACGGTTTTCACGAGCGCGCGCGGTCCGGGTTCGGGCGTACTCATCGTGCGTCGACCGCGCGCTCGAGTCCGGCTTCACGCGCACTCCGGACGGCCGCCTCCAGAAGGGGCATCAGGGGCTTCAATCGCGTGGGCCATGCCACCGGTCGAAGATTGGCGCGCGCGGCCTGCGCGCGTCGTTCGACCGGGGTACGACCGAGTTGCTCTACCAGCAACGCGGCGAACTCCTGACTCGAGGCCGCCGTTCTGCAGGCGGGCGCGACCTCTGGCGGCAGTCCCTCAGCGACCTGACGAGTCACGACGCACGGCAGCCCCGCTGCGACCGCCTCGAGGACCTTATTCTGAACTCCGCGCGCCAGTTGCAACGGCGCGGCCGCGACTGCCGCCTGCCAGAGGAATGGCCTGATGTCCGGGACCGTGCCGGTGACGACGACCCCTGAGTCGGGGCTCGCCAATCGCGACACCTCAGCGGATGGTGAAGCGCCAATCAGCACGAGCTGGGCATCGCCACGCGCGGCTCGCACGATCGGCCAGACTTCCCGGGCGAGCCAGAGTGCACCCTCGACGTTGGGGCCATAGTTCATCACGCCCGAAAAGACGATCGAGGCTGACGGCCGGGGTGGGCCGGACGGTACGAACGACTCGAGATCGACACCGTTCTCCATGACGATCACGGGCCTGGCCGGGCCCAGCGCGAGAAGAGCGCCGCGCTCCTTTTCGTTGACGACGAGCGTCGTGAACGCTTTTCCCATGGCGAGCGCTTCGAAGCGGCCCAGCTCCCGGGCTTCACGCCGATAGATCCAGCGAAGTGGCACGCGACTCGTAGTCGCCAGCGCGGCCCACTTTGCAGAGTCGGCATCGATCATGTCGATGACGCAGGGGATCGTCGAAAGGGGAGGCTGAAACGCGAAGCGTGCCATGCTCGAGCAGAACGCCAGCACGACGTCCGGCGGCCTCCGACGCACCAGCTGGGTGAGCAGCGGCTGGAGGTCCGGTGAATCGAGCAGGCAGTGGGTGAGGGGCGTGGATCCTGGCAGCGCGGCCACGCCCCGGACGGCATTCCAGACACGGGGCACCCTCGCCGTGAGGACTTCGCCCGCGACCCCCTTGAGATCCCGGGCGTGCGATTCCTCCTCCTCGTCGTGAACCAGCGCAGCGACGTCGACTTCGGCGTGCGACGCGATCTCGCGGAGCATGTGAAACACACGCACACGATCGCCACGATTCGGCGCATACGGCAGTCGCTGGGAGAGGATGAGGACGCGCATCAGCACCCTACCCCAACGAGGCTCGCGTGTAGCTCGCCGATCTGCCGGGCGGCACGCTCCCACGTGAAGTAGCTCAGCACGCGCTCTCTCCCGGCGTGTCCCATGCGGCGCCTCAGCTCCGCATCCGCCACCAGCCGGCGGATCGCCGCGGCCAGCTCGGGAACGTCATCTCCCTGAACCAGCAGCCCCGATTCGCCCGCAGCCACGGCTTCGGGCACGCCGCCGCTCGCGCCCCCAATCACAGGCAGCCCGCTCGACGAGGCTTCGAGAAACACGATACCGAAGCCCTCGAAGTCGTTTCCCTCGAGCCGGTTTGGATGGACGAAGAGGTCCGCGGCCGCGTAGTAGCGTGGCAGATCAGCTTCGTCTGCTTTTCCCGCGAATGTGACCCGATCGCCCAGCGCACGGTCTGACACCATGGTTTCGAGCCGTTTGCGCTCTTCGCCATCGCCGACGATCACGTAGCGAAGGTTCGGAGTCTCCCGCCGGAGTGAATCGAGCGCGGCGATGGCCAGATCGTGTCCCTTGCGAGCCTGAAGCCGTCCGATCGTCAGCATTACTATCTCGCCTGCCGGAGCCAGCCTGCGGCGGAGCTCGCCTGCGTCCGTGTCAGGCCGGAACCGTTGCGGGTCGACTCCCGGTTCGACGACGTGAATGTGTTGTCGGGGGACCCCGAATGTTTCGAGCTTGCTGGCGGTGTTGTGGCTGTTGGCCACGACGGCGGCGGCCGCACGATGGACGCGACTGAGGAGCGCGCGCAGCTCGCGCGACGTCTGCACGTAACCGAGTTCCTCGCCGTGGGTCCAGCACACGAACCGTGGCCCGCCTACCGTCCGGGCCATCAGCGCCGGCAGGCCTTCGGGCAGCGCTCGCCCGCAGTGCACGATGGAAGGTCGGCCTGACGTGAGCGATCGGATTCTGGCCGCCGTCTTCAGGTGCGTCGCGAGCGCAGACGGCTGCAGCACTCCCCAGTGCGCCATCTTCATGGGACGCCGGAGGATTGTCAGGGAGCCGTCGACTTCGGGCGGTGTCTGGTCTGGGCCGTCAGTCAGCACCGTGACGGACGGCCCTGAGACCCGGGAGTAGATGTTCTTCATGAGCACGGCGCTCCCGCCCACGAAGGGCGGGAACAGCTCGGTCACGAGAAGTATCTGACTCTGCGATGGTGTCACGAGATCGCGTGGCTCGCGCGCAATCAGGAAGCCTGGGACAATCTATCATCACACCATCGCGAGACGCGTTGAGCTGGCGTCAGGCAGCGCTCTGGACCGCGGACGAGCGGCGCAGGCGCCTCGCGCCGGCGGCGGCCAGTGCGGATCCCACGAGCAGCAGCGTGCCTGGCTCGGGGACGACGTCATAGTCGACAGTCAGCGTGGGAAAACGGTCGTCGAAGCCGGAATCCATGCTCCACATGCTGAAAGACGCCGCCGAACATCCCGGGCGTGACGTTTCTCAGGACGAAACCGGCGAACTCGTCTTCGGCGAGCAGGCGTTCCTGCAGGAACTCGGTGCCGAGCGCGATCGCGGTCGACGGAAAGAGGGGCACAAAGGACGTCAGCAGTCGATCGGCTGTTCAGATCGGCGGCCTGGACTGTGCCGTCACCGGTGTAGCCGTGAACCTCGCCCATGTGCGCGACAGCGACCGGAAGCGGCGCGCCCGTCAAGTGCAGTGTCAAGGTTGCTGACGTGATGACGGCGCCAGCAGGGATGAGGTCCAGCGCGAACTCCAGCGCCGTGCGTTCCTCCTGAGACGGGCTGATGGTCACGGTGTTCGTGCCCATATCCGCCTGCAGCACGAAGTTTCCCGACCCCGGGAACGCATCGATGCCACGACGATCATCCGTCGGTGTGAGGACGATCGATCGCGGCGTCAGCGTCGAACGCAACGCCCGCGAATAGAGTCGCCAACGTGACCAGAACGCATCCCAGCTTTTTACTCGAGCCCATACTGCCCCCTTTCGAGTTCGAATGAAGGCGGTCGAGGAAGTGTAGGGGCTGACTCGAGACTTCCTGTGGGATTTGCGTCGAGCCGGTGCGACTGCCGGCTCGGGTGTCCTTGCCCCGAACTACGAATGCTCGAGACGCGAGAACCGCCGGCGCGCGTAGGCCGCGGCCGCGAAGAGCACGAGCCCGAGGATGAACAGCGAGCCTGACTCAGATGGGTTCGAAAGCGGGAGCCGCTGCGACACGGCCAACCCGATTCCAGCGAACGAGCCTAATACGATGTGCGACATAGTTACTGCTTCTGGCTTTCCGAATTACTCACTGTTCCATTGAGCAATCGTCCTGCCAGGACCAACTCCTGCCGCACACGGTGTAAGTCGTTGACAAATGGACCCTTAACACTTGTGACGCCCGGGCAACCGCGCACAGGCTCCCGTGGGGGAGACTTTTGTCGGCTGCCCGAGCGTTCTGCGATGTCGGGCGTGCAACCAGCGGAGGTTACAGGGTCGCGAGCACGCGCGTGGCCTCGACGGCCCCATCGAAGTTCGGCTTCAGACGCAGCGCGGTCTCGAGTGATTTCTTCGCGCTCTCACGGTTGCCGTTCTTCGCGAAGGCGAGCCCGAGGTGGAAGTGATAGAGCGGGTTCGTGGGATCGTTCTTCACGCAGTCCTCGAACTCCCGAATCGCGAGGCTGAGGAGACCCTTGTGGTAGTAGATCCAGCCGAGCGTGTCGGCGACCTCGACTCGTTTCGGCAGCTTCGCTTTGGCAACCCTCGCGAGCTGGAGAGCGAGATCCAGGTTCTGGCCTCGCTCGACGTAAATCCAGGCGAGGTTGTTGGCCGCGACCGCCGCGTCCGGGTTGATCTGGAGCACCTTCTCGTACGTCCGCTGCGCGTCCGCGGCTTCACCCATGGACTCCTGGATCATCGCGACCATCGTCAACGCAGCGACGGGTCGGGACTGACGTGAGGCCAGCGCCTCGAACTCCTTGCGTGCCTCGGGCAGCCGCTTCATCGCGACGTAGAACTTTCCGAGCGATTCATAGGCGTCCAGGTTGGCCGGATCGGCTTCGAGCGCTTTCCGAAGGTGGATTTCGGCGTTGGTCGAGTCACCAATCGCGGCGTAGGTGCGGCCGGCCAGCAGTTGAGCTCCGGAGTCATTCGGCGTCCGCTTGAGGCGTTCTTCCACCCGAGCCCGAGCCTTGTCGAACTGTCGGGCGCTGAGATCCAGGCTGACGAGACCGGTGGTGGCATCCAGATAGTCAGGATCGAGCGCGAGCGCTTCCTGGAACCTCTGCGCTGCACCAGCACGGTCGCCTTTGAGCCCGAGCAGGAATCCAAGTTGTGTCCGCGGCCCGGCGTTCTTGGGGTAGGTCGCCACGAGCTCCGCGAGCACGCCCTCCGCGCGGGTGACGTCGCGCTGTGCCAGGTAGCCGCGCGCCAGCACCAGCCGTGCCTCCATGCTGCCGGGGTCGTTTTTCGCCGCCTGTGCGGCGAGATCGACGGACGTCGTGACCGCGCCCGACGCCAGGTGGAGCTTGGCGAGCTCAATCTGGGCTTCAGCGGCGCGCGGATTCAATCGGACGGTCTCGGCGAACGCGTTCTTGGCATCCTCCGGCCGCTGCTGCATCAGGGCGAGCCGGCCGCGAGCGAAGTGTGCCTGCGCGGATCTCGGGTTGGCGTTGATGGCCGTGTCGACCGTTCTGACGGCGTCATCCAGCTTCTTGCGCGAGACCTGAATGGTGGCTTTCAGCAGGAGCGCTTGCGTGTCGCTGCCGCTCGATTTCAGCACCTGCTCGACGAGGCGTTCGGCGTCCTCCGTTCGACCCGCGCGAAGATCGATGCCCGCAAGGCGGACCCGCGCGCGCGCCGACCACTGGGGATCGTCCACCACGGTCTTGAGAAGCGGAACCGCCTCCTGTGTGCGGCCCATCGCCAGGTAGTAGTCCGCCAGCATCAGGCGTGATACGGACGAGGGATCGGCCGTTGTGACGGCGACGAGAAAGGGTTCCGCCTTCGCCGCGCGCTTGGTCGCAAGGTACAGGTTCGCGAGGGCGCGGTTGGCCCGCGCATCCGTTGGCGCAGCCGCGACGGCTTTCTCCAGCAGGGCCTCGGCTTCAGGAAGCTGGCCGACGGTCCAATAAAAGTTCGCCAGCCCGAGCTGGGCCTGAAGGGACGTGGGATTGCGCGCGAGTGCCCGCTTGAACGTTTCCTCCGCGGCCGCCCGGTTGCCGCTCGCCAGCTGAATCGTTCCGAGGTTGGCGTACGTGCTCATGCGGTCCGGATCCAGCTTGAGCGCTTCCTCGACCTCGTCGATGGCCGCGTCGAAATCCTTGAGTCCGGCCAGGGTGTTGCCGAGGAGCACCTGAGCCCGGACGTTGGCCGGCTGCTTCTCGAGCGCCTGCGTTGCCCGGGCTTTGGCATCCTCGAAGCGCCCGGCCAGCAGGAGCAGATTGCCCGCGTCGACTTGTGCGTCGACGTTATCCGGCAGCAGGTCCGCGGCCCGCACCTGTTCGCGAAGGCCGTTCACCGGATCGCCCGTCTGGAGGTAGCTGGCGGCCAGCTTCAGGCGCGCTTCACCGAAACGCGGATCGATCTTGATGGCGTTCCGGTATTCGACGATGGCTTCGCGGAACTTCTTCTGCTCGAAGTACCTGTTCCCGCTCTCGAGATACTTCTGTTTGGTGACGTTCGGGTCCCCGGAGCACGCGGTGCAGGCAGCAAGCAGCAGCGCGAGCGCAAGGCGTCTGTTCAGCAGCTGAATCATCATGGTGCGGACGACCTCTTATTCGGGAATGTGGCGACCGAGAAGCGGCAGCAGTTCCACGGCGAATTCCTGGGCAGCAGTCTGCGCCGCCTGCTCGCTTCGCACCGGTTGGGCAGGGCACAGGATGCGCACGAGGGCCGCGTCCGATCGACGCGTCCGTGCGGCGTCGAGAAAGAGAAAGGCCTTGCTCGCGTACTCACTGGCCACGACGCGGCCCTGGCTCTGATACCAGTACAGAACGAGCTGACGCTCTTCGCCCTTCTGCACCGTCACGCGATTGATGGTCGCGCTCGCGGACTCGCGCCGCCGGTCGGGAATCGTGAGTCGTTCGATCGGTCCCGGGACCCAGCCCGCACCGGGCAGACAATTCATCGGCGAGTGAATCGAATCGTCCTGGCGCTGCGACGCGTGGTAGCCGATGTAGAGGCCCAGCGTCATGCCGGCCTTGCCGGAGTAGATGCGGGTCAGGTAATCGTCCGCGCCGAGCACCTTCAGGACGCGCTCGTCGAGTGGCGGTGCCTGGCGTCCACGCCACTCGCCGATCTCGAGCGGCAGTCCGATCAGCGGTTCACGAGGCGGTGGCGCGGCCGGCTCCGCAGCCAGCGTGAGCAGGCCCCAGCTGGCCAGAAACAGGGCGGCGAGAAAGAGTGCGCGACGTGTCATGAGCTGTACTCAGGCGTGACCTGAACGGCGGCGCCCGGTTTCGGCAACACCAGTCTGATCAGCCGTTCGACGGCGACCAGCATCAGAAACGCCGTCACGAAGACGAGCCATCCCGAGAAACTGTGGAAGAACCCTTCAGCGGCAGCCGGCCCCAGGTAGTGCGCGGCAATCCCGGTCCCCGCCACTCGGATGCCGTTCGCGGCAATCGCGAGGGGGATGGTCGAGAGCGCGAGCAGCACACGAGCGCTGGTGCGGCGGTCGGCGAAGTACCCGAACACGATGCCCAGCGTCAGCAGCGACACGAGCGACCTGATGCCGCTGCAGGCTTCGGCGACTTCCAGCGTCGTGGACGCCAGCACGATGACGTTCCCCTCGCGGAGAACCGGCACGCCGAAGGACGACACGAGGCCCTCGCCGAGGCGCGACGCGATGAGTTGCAGCGGAAACGCGATCTGGTTGAACAGGATTGCGGGAATCGGGATGGCCAGCAGCAGAAAGGCCAGCGGAAACGTCAGGATGCGCAGGTGGGCCGTGCCTGCGAGAAAGAGCACCACGCCGGCGAGCGCCATCACGAACGAGATCCGCGTGAGAAAGAACTCCGATCCGAGAGTTCCGGCAGCCAGCAGAAACACGCTGACACGCGACCACGAGCAGGCCCAGGATGGTGCGCGGCTTGAGCGGCGTCTCCCGCAACTTTCCCCAGCGCTCGTACACGAACCAGGCCGCCAGGGGCGCAATGACGAAACCGTGCGAATAGTTGTCGTCCGTCCACCAGTCCTGCACGAGACGACGAAGCACGTTCCCGTAGAGCAGCAAACCGCTCAGGGTCAACGCGAGGAGCGGCCACAGCCGCGTGTAACGGGCTCCCGGGTCCATGACGTTGGTATGAGCAACCGGTTAACCAGCCGGCACGCCAGGCGGCCCGTGTGCTCTTACCCCTTTTATTGCAATAACTTAGCTATCGAATCTACTGGGGGTCTGATGACTGGCGGGGGAGGAAGTCGCTCGTTTGCGCGACTTAAGTGGGCGCGGGAGCTGAAGTCTGCTCCCGCGCGCCAGGGATTCAATCTCAGTCGACCGGTTCCACGCTCTTGCGACGACGCAGCCGCGCGGCGACGAACGCGAGGCCGGTGCCCAGGAGCATCAGGGAACGCGGCTCCGGCGCGGGCACGCTCGGCGTGTCGATGCTGTCTCGAATCAGCTCGAACTGCGCGCGGATGTCGGCTGCACCAGGCAGGCCGAGAAGCCCGTCGGGGATCACGAACTGTGCGTTCGACAGCGTGATCTGAAGCAGGCCGCCGTTCCCGAAGTAGAAGTCCATCGGCTTGCCCCACTCGACGTAGCCGTAGCCGAGCGAGAACAGGATTTCGACCGCGCCCGTCACGCCCCCGGCACTTCCGTTGTAGCCGGGATCGGGACGGCTGAAGGTGAGGCCCACCTCAATCGGGTATTGCTTCTTGTCGTCGTCGTTCACGGCCGTTTCGTTGGTGCCGATGCGGAACAGGTCCTGCTCCAGCACGTCTGTTCGTCGAGTCGAGCCAGAACTTGAACGGGATGTCCAGCAGATCCTTCGTCCCACAGCACGAGGCCGGGGTCCGAGTCGTGGAACTTGACCCAGTAGTCATCCAGCTGGAACGTCGTCGCCTGGGCGGTCCCGATGGATCCCAGGAGCATCACGAAGGCTGCTAAAAGAACTCTCACGTGTCGCATCTGATCGCTCCGTCTCGCAGAAACGGATACAAATTCCCGTAACACGTAGTGCAAATCTGTGACCAGGGATTCTGATCGCCTAAGTAGTTCTGCAGCGACCAGTTACGAGGACCGACCATTCACAAAGTCCGCGCGAGTTCTCGCTCCGGGAGGTCGAAAGGTACCCCACGCGACGACAACGGCGAAGTCGAAACGCCCGGCGAATCAGGCGCGTTCGACGCGCACGGGTCGCGGGATGTAGTGCGCGACGTTCGCGCCGTTGCCACCGACCGAGTGGGTCGATTCGGGGGTCAGCGAATGATCCGGCGCGGCGTGCGAGTGCTGGAACACCTGCGCGCCGGTCGTTTCAATCCGCATCGTGTATGCGATGGGCAGCTGATCGAGCAGCGTGCCGACAGCTTTCAACAGGGCGGGGGCGAACAAGTTCTCGTCTTCCGCCGTGAGCGATGAAATAAAACGAATCTCCATATATCAGCCTCGAGCCTCTCCCTTGGCAGAAGACATGATTGCGAGCAACGATTCTGCAATCGCCATTCCCACACCAATTCATTGGCGTTCATAGGTGTAAAGGCAGCGCGGCGGCTGATTGACCACGGCGAAAACCGCGTTAGCAAGAACAAAGCCCCCATGAGAGCGGACTTTTCCTGGCGACGCGCCGCGACAGAAGCGTCGTCCGACGAGCAAACTGAAGTAATCTCCCGGTAACTGAGCCGTTACTCCGGCCGGTCGATCGGCACGTGCCGTGCTTTACCTCAATTCCCCGATGCCGCCGGCGTTCGACAGCTCGGATGTTTCGATCGTGGAGATCGTCCCTGTAGATGATTCGAACGCCGAGGGCGGTGCGCCCCTCATGAGTGCCGGTGACGCCGGCGCGATCACGGCTGTGTCCGGACTGCTCGATGAAGTGGCGCGCGTCCTCAATGTTCCGGTCGCGTTGCTGTCCCGCGACCAGGCTGGCTGGCAATTCGAAGGCGAGGCATTTCCGGCCAGGCCGGCACCGGACGGCTTGCGTTTCGGCGGTGCGCCGAACGGCCCTGTTCCTGGAGCGGTGACGGACGACCGAGGTTCGCCCTGGACTGGTTTGATAGCAGGCACACTGAGGGAGCGCGAGTGGCTGCTCATGCTTCCCGGCAGCCCCGATCGCTGGCGCGATGTCGACGGTTTGGATGACCTCATCGGCCGATTCGGTCGGAGCCTTGCGACCGTGACGGAGGTCGACGATGACCCCGATCGCTACGAGCGCGACCGCGCACGGCGTCTCTATGCGTTCACCCGCCGCCTGACCCGGCCGGCCGAAAGCGCGCAGCTTCATCGGCTCATTCTGAAGACCATCGCCCGCCAGATCGGCGCGCAGACCGGCGCGATCGCCGCGTTCTCCGAGCCCGAACATGCGCTGACGATTACCGCGACCCACGGCTACCCGCTGGCGATCGTCGAACACGTCCGCATCGTGCCGGGCCAGGGGATCATCGGCGAGGCGTTCAGCTCGCGCCGAGCCGTGGTCGGTCGACGCTGCGAGGACGTGCCCCGACGGCTGCGGTATCGGACCGATTCCTATCTCGCCGTCCCGCTCGTCGCGGGAGGCCGGTCGATCGCGGTCGTCGCGTTGACGGACCGCGCCGACGGCAAGCCCTTCGATGAACGCGATCTGGATTCGGCCCGCGTGCTCGCGGCGCCCGCCGCGCTGGCGCTCGCGCGTCAACGCGTCAGCGACAGCCTCGACGAGCTGACCCGCGCGGCGACGGTCGATCCCGTGACCGGTCTCTTCAATCGGCGCTACTTCGAAACCCGCCTTCAGGCGGAAGTGCAGCGCGCCCGTCGCCAGCAGCAGGACCTCGCACTGCTCATGGTGGACATCGACGACTTCAAGCGAATCAACGACACGTTCGGGCATCTCGAAGGCGATCGAGCGCTCCGTGACGTCGCCGATCAGCTTCGGGGCGGCGTGCGAATCTTCGATGTGTGTGCCCGGTACGGCGGCGAAGAATTCGCGATCGTGATGCCGGGTGCGACCCGCCACATCGCCGTCCAGGTCGCCGAACGCGTGCGTCGAGGGCTCGAAGAGCGAACCCGGCGCGACCCTCGGCACATGACCGTCAGCATCGGCGTCGGCTTTCTCGGCGCTGGTGAGTCCGAGGAGGATGTCATCGCCTCGGCCGATCGCGCGCTCATTGCCGCAAAACGCGCGGGGAAGAATGTCGTGAAAACGGGCTGACTATGGCCTTCCGGCCTGCACGAGCGCGCGAATGGCGCGCGCGAGCGGGCGGGGCTGGTGGCGGATCCAGCAGTCGCCATATTCCGGCGCCAGGTCGCATTCGATGATCTGGGCGCGCCCGGCCCACCGTAGCGCACCCTCGCTGACGACCGGCTGCGCTCCCTGAGCCGCATACCTCGCGATGGCGTCCTCATCCAGAGGGCGACGATTCACGAGGATGTAGTCGAACAGATCGAAGCCGGCGTGGAGCCGGATCGCCTTCAGGTGATCGTCGAGCGTGTAGCCGTCGGTTTCCCCGGGTTCCGTCATCAGGTTGGCGACGTAGATCCTGACCGCGTCGACGCCGTAGATGGTCGACGCAATACCCTCCACGAGCAGGTTCGGGATCAGGCTGGTATAGAGGCTTCCGGGTCCCACGACGATTCCATCCGCATTGATCAGCGCCCGCAGGACGTCCGGCAGGGGGCGAGGGCTCGGCTCGAGCGTCAGGTGACGGATCCGCTGGTTTCGGGCGACGATTTCGGTTTCGCCCGTAATGATCTGCCCTGACTCCATTTCCGCGCGCAGCCGCACGTTCTGCGTCGTTGTCGGCAGTACCCGGCCCCGGAGACCGACCATTTCGCCGAGGTGATCGACGGCCTGGGCGAGGTCGCCCGTGATCTGCTCGAGCGCGGTCAGCAGGAGGTTGCCGACGGGATGCCCGTCGATGGCGCCGGTTTCGCTGAATCGATGCTGCAGCAGCTGTCTGAACGGCGAGTCGGTGTGGGCCACGGCTGCGATGCAGTTGCGCACGTCGCCGGGAGGCAGCACGCCGAACTGACGCCGGAGTTGTCCAGAGCTGCCGCCATCATCCGTCACCGTGACGACCGCCGTGACCCTGTCTCTGCCGGTTTCGCCCGCTTCGCCGGCCTGGGTGCAGAGGCCGTCGAGGACTGCCGGCAATCCGGTCCCGCCACCGATGGCGACAATCCGAGGGGACGCGAGCCGCTTGCGGTCGGCGTCGATCGATCGACGATGAGCCAACACGGGCGCGGTTTCCGCCACTTCAAAAGAACGGGCCGGATGCATGACAACGGCGACGCGCAACCTGCGTACCAGCGCGCGTTGCAAAAACAGGCGAGATCAAGATCGAGATCCATTGAACCGTGCTGAAAGTCTTCGCCGTCGCAGGTTAAAGTCTGCGCACCTCGAAGAAGCACAGTTCTGTCACGAATCGACACCGGGTAATGTGTGCCATGTCTGCACACATTGTCACCGCCCAGCTTGACAATGTTTGAAAAAGGACGCTCTAATAGCGACTTCCGGCCGATCCCGGCACCCGCAGTCATGCAACCGACCAAGCTCGTTGGCGCGAGTCCAGCTGTCCTCACGCTTCAAGAAGAAATCCACTACGCGGCGCGGTGTGATGCCAAAGTGCTGATCACCGGTGAGAGCGGAGCCGGCAAGGAGATCGTCGCCCGGCTGATTCACGCCGCCAGTGCCCGCAGTCGCTCGTCGCTCGTCACCGTGAACTGCGCCGCGCTTTCCGGAGACTCTCCTCGAGACGGAGTTGTTCGGCCACGTTCGTGGGAGTTTCACCGGCGCGTACCGGGATCGGCTGGGCGCGTTCGAGCAGGCGCACCGCGGCACCGTGTTCATGGACGAGATCGGCGAAACCAGCCCGCGGATGCAGGGTCTGCTGCTGCGGTTTATGGAAACCGGTGAGATCCAGCGCGTGGGTTCCGATCAGATTCAGAACAGGGTCGACGTCAGGGTCATCGCCGCGACGAACCGTGTGCTGGTCGAGAGCGTTGCCAACAAGACGTTTCGCGAGGATCTTTACTACCGGCTGAATGTCATCCACCTTCGCGTGCCGCCCTTGCGGGAGCGCACCGAAGATATCCCGGTGCTCCTGCAGTTCTTCCTCGATCAGTTCGCCCGCCAGTATCAGGTCGAATGCCCGAACCTGTCGAAGGAGGCGCTCGAAACCCTGGCCCAGCACCCCTGGCCGGGAAACGTCCGCGAGCTCAAGAACGTTGTCGAGCGGCTCGTCGTCCGGAACAAGAACGGCGAAGTGCTCAGGGACGACTTGCCGCTCGAAGTGCTGCGGGCCGCGCCGGCTGGTACCGGTGATCACGACCCCTCCCACGCGACCGGCGGCCGACATGCTCTTCGAACGCCTGGTGAACGGTGGCGAATCGTTCTGGTCTTGCGTGTACGCGCCGTTCATGTCACGGGATCTGACCCGGGATGACCTCCGCGCGATCGTGAGGAAAGGGTTGGAGCGGACGTCCGGCAACTACAAGGTGATGGTGGAGCTTTTCAACATGCCGGCGGACGACTACAAGCGGTTCCTCGGCTTCCTCCGCAAGTACCAGTGCCACATGCCGTTTCAGCAGTTCCGATCGGCGGCGACCAGCCGGGAAGGCCGATCGAGCGCCGAGCGTCCGGTCCTCCTCCGGGACGCATCGCGGCATCCGCCTAGTTCTCAGCTTCTTCCAGGATTCGCGTTCAGTTGATGGGAGGCTGCTCGAGCAGCTTCAGGAGCTCGCTGCTTCCTACGGGCTTGACGAGGTATACGGCGCCCACCTGGTCGGCGTCGGCGCGGAGCACCGGATCGTCGAACCCCGAGAAGACGATCAGCCGCATGTCCGGGTACATGTCGCGGGCCATCACCGCCAGCTGCAGCCCGTTGAACGCTCCGAGTCGGACGTCGGTGATGAGCGCGTCGAACGCTTCGTCTTTCAGCGCCTGACGGGCCTTCTCGAAACTCTCGCACGCGACGACTTTCTGCACGGACTCACGCAAGGACCGGAGCATGGCGTCCAGCAGGTTGACGTCGTCATCGACGATGAGAAGCCTGAGCTTGGTGGAGGCTGAGCTTGGCGATGTCATGAGCATAGTGGGTGACGCCAGGCGGGTCGCAGCTCCCACCGACTTTTGCAGGTATCTTACACACTCTACACTGAACCGCAATATGCTTCTTGTTTCTTCGGCCTCCTTCGAACAGCACGTCACGCCGCCAGGTCATCCCGAACGTGCGGAACGGGCACACGTTTTCGATGCGGTGGCGAATCAGTGGGGTGAAAGGGGCGGCCGCTCGATCGAGCCGCGCGCGGCCACCCGGGCAGAGCTGGCGCGCGTCCACGACGAATCCTATATCGACGAGATCGTCGCGACCGCGGGGCGGGCGGTCATGCTCGATGCCGACACGTTTACCTCACCGGATTCGTACGAGGTCGCCCTCCGTGCAGCCGGCGCAACCGTTCAGGCTGCCGAGCACGCGCTCGAACGCCACGAGGCCGCGTTTGCGCTGGTGCGTCCACCCGGCCATCACGCCGAGCGCGATCGCGCGATGGGATTCTGTCTGTTCAACAACGTTGCGGTTGCCGCCGCCGACATGCTGGCGCGCGGTCTCGTGCGCATCGCGATCGTGGACATCGACGTGCACCACGGCAACGGTACGCAACATGTGTTCTATCAGGATCCACGCGTGCTGTACGTCTCGAGCCACCAGTATCCCTTCTATCCGGGCACCGGTGCGGCGGGCGAGATCGGTGAAGGAGAGGGTCGCGGCTTCACCGTCAACGTACCGATGGAAGCCGGCTGCGACGATGAAGATTACCAGCTGGTGCATCGCGCGGTGATCGGCCCCGTGCTGGACCAGTTCCGGCCCCAGCTGCTGCTCGTTTCGGCCGGCTACGACGCACACGCTCGCGACCCGCTCGCGTCGATGCGGATGTCGACCGAAGGGTATGCGTGGGTCATCGGACACCTGACGAAGATGGCACGGCGTCACGGGTCGCTGGCCCTCGTGACCGAAGGCGGGTACGACCTCACCGCGCTGGCTGCGTGTCTCGAAGCGTCGTTTGAAGCGATTGAATCTGCTGCGGACGATGATGCGCGGCCTCGCGGAGGCGCGACCTCTCCGCGTGGAGAACGCGCTGTCGCAGCGGCCCGGGCTTCACTGGCGGCTTATTGGCGCGATCTCTGACCGAAGAGCGCGACGATGCCGAGCCAGACCGCGACGATGAGCAGCCCGAGCGATTCGCGTCCAACCTCAATCGCGTCCGTCTTCATCGCGACCGACTGAAAGAGTTCGGACAGCGACACCGCGCCGACGACCGTGCGCCCGATGAAGAGCGACCAGCACAACGCGATGAGGGCGACGATCGCGGGCCCGACCGGTGAGCGAAGCGTGCCGCGAGCGGCCTGCAGCGAGAAGAACGCGGCCAGGCCATAAATTGCCATCCAGCGGATCGGATCGGGGTCGTTGTACTGAACGAGGACCGCGAAGACGAAGAGCGCGGCCATGAACCCCGACAGCGTTCGAAACACCATAAGTTGGCGGCTTCTCAGAAGCTGAAATCAATCCCGATTCGAAACGCGCGATCGGCCCCGGGATACGCATAGCCGGTCGGCTGCCCGGTGAAATCCGACAGGACGAAACCGTACTCCTCGTACAGATCGCCGGTGAGGTTCCAGAAGTCGATTGTGGCGGCGATCCGGCCAACAGGCACCCGAACCCGGGCGTCAATGGTCGACCGGCCGTCGATCTCGAACGCATTCTCATCGTCGAGGAAACCGCCCCAGAGGCGACGGTAGGCAGCCGTCACCGTGATTGCCCGCGGGAGGCTCACTGACGCGCCCGCGCTCAGGCTGTGCTTCGGAATGTTCTTCAGCTGAAGATCGTCGCCGACTGCGTGGACGTCGGTCCACGCGTAACTGAGCGACGGCCTGACGGCATGGTGCTCCGTCTGGACGCCCAGCTCGATGCCCTTGTGGCGACTGCTGCCGATGTTGGCGTAGGAAAACGTCCGCACATCGAAGTCGATTTCGTCTTCGACCCTCATCCAGTATGCCGCGGCGTTCCAGCGGATGGCCTCGCCGCCGAAGGCTCCCACCTCGAAATTGGTCGCCCGCTGCGGCAGCAGATTCGGATTCGAGATGGAAAACGTGCCCCCCGTGAAATCCGGATACGGTCGGGGATCGAACAGCTGGTCGAGCGTTGGCGCCTTGAAGGCGCGCGACGCCTGCACGAAGAGCGTGGCGGGCGACGTGTCCGGGCCGACACGCACCGTCAGCCCCGCCCGTGGTGACCAGGCCGTCAGCGTCTCGTCAGGGTCGTCGGTCGCGGTGCGTTCGACGGAATCATCAATCGCATCGAAACGCACGCCGAGGAGCAGCCGCGCGCGGCTGCCGAGCGCGACCGCATCGGAGGCGAAGACGGCGCCGCGCATGCGCGAGTCCTCGGCCGCAGCCTGCGTCGGTCCGGTCTGACCGGTCTCCGACACGCTCCGGTAATCGGTGTCGACGCCGTCGTGCGAGAGTTCCGCGCCGAACCGGATGTCGTGCGCGTGGCCGAGGAACTCGGGTGTGGCACTGAAATCGGCAGCGCCGCCAATCGAGTTCGTGTCGATGAGGCGATTCCACCGGTCGGGCAGGGAGGGCGCAAGAAGCACCGTCCGTATGCCGTCCTCGGAACGGGCGGCGACGTTGCCTCGCGCGCGCACGTCGAGGGCGCCGAACTTGCGCGCGAACTGGACCGATGCCATCCCGCTCTGACGATCCACGCCGTCGAAACGAAACTCTTCGGCGGAGCCGAATGGATCGGTTTCCAGCTCGGCCAGCGTTCGGGGACCCGGATCCTCGCGCGATCGGTCGGACACCCGTGCTCGAACGGTCCAGCGGGAGTCGCCACCGGTCGTGGACACGGTGACGCCGCCGGTCAGCTGGTGCGCCTCCGCATGGTCGAACGCGCCGTCGGTGCGCGCCCCCATCCCATTGACGAAGATGTCTACCGATCCCGCACGTCGGGCGACGGATCCGTCTGCGACAACCGTCGCAAAGTTTCCGGCGCTGCCGAACACGCGCGCGTACGGCGTGTGTGTCCGGCTGAAGATCTGTATGACGCCTCCCATGCTCGTGTCGCCGTAGAGCGCGGACGCCGGGCCGCGCAGCGCCTCCACCCGTTCGGCGGAGGCGAGAGGCAGGGAGCTCCAGTCGGCCAGGCCTGATTCGGCGTCGGACGTCGGCACGCCGTCGACGAGCAGCAGCACGTATTCGGCTTCGCCTCCACCGAAGAAACCGCGCGACGACACGACGGGACGACCGTTGTGGAGCTGTTCCTGACGGAACTCGAACCCGGGGAGGAACGAGCAGGCCTCGCCGATGGTCACCGCAGGCAGGCCCTTGATCTGCTCGAGGCTCAGGCTCGACGAGGTCGCGGCGACCAGTTCCCGCGGTGTATCACCGCGTTCGGGCGTGACGACGACTTCGGTCTGAAACCTGGGCGGTTGCGTCTGCGCAGTCTGACCGCTGACAATCGAGGCGGCCGAGACGATCAGGCCGGTGCCACACGCGATGACGGAGGTGAATTTCACGAAGCGCTCCTGAAGCGACAATAATAGCTATTCGCTCCGTGTATCGGTCGCAGGGCCATCAACCATTATAGGACCCGCGCGCCGCTCGAGAGCGTCCCCGAGTCGAATCCCCGACATGTATCAGATCGGTGGTTGGCTGCACCTTCGCTCGGATCGTCGCCAGGCCTCGTCTGATCCCCGCGCGCGCATCGGCGCGAACGTGGTCTTTCTCGGACTGACGAGTCTCTTTACCGACGTGTCGTCGGAAATGGTCGTCAGCGTGCTTCCGATCTATCTCGTGACATTCCTCCGGCTGAGTCCGGTGCAGTTCGGCGTGGTCGACGGTCTCTACAACGGCGTCGCCGGCGTGATGCAACTCTTCGGAGGCGTGATCGCCGATCGCCTGAAGCGCTACAAGGAGATCGCCGCAGCCGGCTACGCGGCTTCTGCGTTGTGCCGCCTGGGACTGCTGGCCACCACGACATGGACGGGGATCGCCGCCGTTCTCGTGATCGATCGTCTCGGCAAGGGACTGAGAACGGCGCCGCGCGACGCCCTCATTTCGCTGAGCGTCTCCCGCGAACGGCTCGCGACGGCATTCGGCATCCACCGCGCACTCGACGCGCTTGGCGCCATGCTGGGCCCGGTGCTGGCGTTCGTGTTGCTGGCCGTCGTGCCCGGGGGCTTTGACGTCATCTTCGTCACCAGCTTCTGCGCGGCCGTGCTCGGGCTCGCGGTGCTCGGGTGCTTCGTAGAGAACCGCACGCCCACAACCGACCCTGAACACGCGCTTCACCCAAGCGCCGGGCGGGCGCTTCGGCTCCTTCGGCGCCCCGAGTTCAGACACCTGGCGCTCTGCGCCGTGATGCTGAGTCTCGCGACGATCAGCGACGCGTTCGTCTACCTCGTGCTGCAGCGCCGCATGAACTTCGCCGCCGGCTCGTTCCCCCTGCTCTACCTGCTCACGTCGCTCGGCTATCTGGCGCTCGCAGTGCCGGCGGGCAGGCTCGCGGATCGCGTCGGTCGATTCCGGGTGTTCTGCTGTGGCTACGCATTGTTGCTGGTGCTGGACGGACTGCTGCTCTTGACCGAGCCCGGGATGACGGTACTGGCGACCGCGTTGCTGCTCCTGGGTGCCCACTACGCGGCGACCGAGGGCGTACTCATGGCGCTTGGAAGCGCCGCGCTGCCGCCGGAACTTCGGGCAAGTGGACTCGCGGTGCTCACGACAGCCACTGCGTTCGCCCGGCTGGCGGCGTCGATTCTGTTTGGTCTGATCTGGACACGGTTCGGACTGGGACCGACCGTTGCGACATTCCTTGTCGCGCTTACCGTTGCGCTCCTGCTAGCCTTGATGGGACGACCTCGAACCGCGCCGCCCGCGTTCCGTCATGCCTGATGTCACCGCGCGTCGTATCGCCGTGTTCGCCGTCATCGCGCTTCTCTGCGTCGGCACGGCAACTGTCTACGTCCTCGACGCGAGGCGCAGATCGACGGCCGCCGATGGCCTCGTCTCTGCGGGCATCCGGGTCGTCGAAGACCCCGCCGACCTGTCCAGGATCGCGGCGGCGCCGCACGTGGCGTTTCGCAACACGGCATCCGGCAGAGGATACGGGCTGACGGTGCTTGCCGGCCTCGATGATCCGGACGGCCCGCGCTGGCTGACCGGCCTGGCCTGCGATCGCGTGGACTTCGCGGGTGGATTCGGCAGCTGTCTGGCGTCGGACGGTCGTGTGTACGCGAAGTACGTCGCCAGGATTTTCGACGCGTCGTTCAACGTGCTACACACTGTCGCTCTCAACGGCGTGCCCAGCCGGACGCGCGTCGCCCCGAACGGCCGCCTGGCGGCTGCAACCGTGTTCGTGACGGGTCACTCCTATGCGGCCGGGGCGTTTTCGACGCAGACGACCTTGATGGACACGGGGAGCGGAACGGTGCTTGCCGATCTGGAGCAGTTCACGGTCATTCGAGACGGCGCGCCGTTCAGGGCTGCGGACTTCAACTTCTGGGGCGTGACGTTCGCGCCGGATTCCAATCGTTTCTACGCGACGCTCGCCACGGGCGGTCAGCTGCTTCTCGTGGAAGGCGACGCGCGCGCGCGCGCCGCCAGGGTACTGCGGCCCGACGTCGAGTGCCCGTCACTGTCTCCCGACGGCAGTCGTCTCGGTTTCAAGAAGCGGACGTTGGAAGGCGGCGCGCTTCGCTGGCGATTGGCCGTTCTCGATCTCGCCTCGATGACCGAGCGCGTCCTGACGGAGCCGCGCAGTATCGACGATCAGGTGGAATGGCTCGACGATCGGCGACTGGTCTATGCCGCGCCGGATGACCAGGAGGGCAGGGGAGGCACCAGCGTGTGGGCACTGGACGTTGACGCCGCCAAACCGCCTGTCCTGTGGCTGCGCGGCGCCTACTCACCGTCGGTCGTGCCTCAGTAGCAGAACCCCGCCTTGCACTCAGACGGCGATCGCGTCGGCCGTCATGGCCATCACCGGTTCGCGTACGCTCAGAAACACGCGGGCGCCGGCGTGAAGCTGCAAGGCTCTGCACCGATCGTGGGGTATCTCCACGAACACCTCGCCCCACTCAGCCATCAGCTCGAGTTTGACGACAGGCCCTGCCGCGTTGAGGCGCAGCAGCCTGGCTTCGAACTGTTCGGGTGCGCGTCGCTGCAGGTGGACCTCGAGCATGTGAGGCCGGACGGCGAAATCGCTGGATGGGAAAGCGGTGCTGCCGGGCAGGAAGTTCATGTCGCCGAGGAAACGGCACACGAACTCGCTGGCGGGCCGGTGATAGACCGCCTCCGACGATCCAATCTGCTCGACGCGGCCGCCGTTCATGACGACGACTTCGTCCGCCAGTTCCAGCGCTTCCTCCTGATCGTGGGTCACGAAGAGCGTCGTGACGTGTACTTCGTCATGCAGGCGGCGGAGCCATCGCCGCAGCTCTTTGCGTACCCGCGCGTCCAGAGCGCCGAACGGCTCGTCGAGCAGCAGCACGCGCGGCTCGACCGCGAGCGCACGAGCCAGGGCGACGCGCTGCCGTTGACCCCCGGAAAGCGCCGAAGGGTGACGATCGGCCATTCCCTCGAGTTGCACCAGCGCCAGGAGCTCGTTCACGCGCCGTGCGATCTCGTCGCGTGCGGGCCTGCGCTCGCGAGGCTGCACGCGCAAGCCGAACGCCACGTTGTCGAACACGCTCATGTGCTTGAAAAGGGCGTAATGCTGGAACACGAAGCCGACTCCACGGTCGCGAATCTGTTGCCGGGTCGCATCACGTCCGTTCAGCTCCACGCGACCGTCGTCGGGGGTCTCGAGTCCCGCGATGACCCTGAGCAGCGTCGTCTTGCCTGAGCCGGAAGGGCCGAGGAGGGCGACGAGCCCACCGGCCGGGACAGAAAACGTGACGTCGTCGAGCGCGGTGAAGGTGCCGAAGCGCTTGCTGATATTGGTGACTGCAATGCTCATGACGTGGCCTGTGATTCTCGAGTGCCAGCTTTCCACTCGACGAAGCTCGTGCCAGCGACGGTGACGAGCGCGAACAGGGTGAGCACCGTCGCTACGCCGAACGCCGCCGCGAAGTTGTATTCGTTGTAGAGGATCTCGATGTGCAGGGGCGCCGTGGTTGTCATCCCGCGGATGTGGCCCGAGACGACCGACACGGCCCCGAACTCACCCACGGCCCTGGCCGTCAGCAAGACGACACCGTAGAGAAGTCCCCACCGCACTTTCGGAAGCGTGACGCGGAAGAACGTCTGCCAGAATCCGGCGCCCAGCCCGAAGGCCGCGAGCTCTTCGTCGACACCCTGTTCTGTCATCAGCGGAATCAGCTCGCGGGCCACGAACGGTACGGTGACGAAGAGCGTCGCCAATACGATGCCCGGCACCGCAAAGATGATCTGAATGCCGCGGGCGTCCAGCCAGGGCCCGAAGACACCGTGCACTCCGAACAAGAGTACGAAGACCAGACCGGAGATGACAGGCGAGACGGCAAAAGGCAGATCGATCAGCGTGATCAGCGCGTGTTTACCGGGAAAGTCACAGCGGGTGATGCCGGACGCTGCGGCGACGCCGAACAGGATGTTGAGCGGCACCGAGATGCCGACGGCGATCGCCGTCAGCGTCAGCGCGGCCACCGTGTCCGGTGCGCTGACGGCGTCCCGAAATACTCGCACGCCACTCTCGAACGCGCCGGCGAAGACGGCGGCGAGCGGCAACAACAGGAAGACGATGAGGAATCCGCCACCGATGAGCGACAGCGTCCACCGGACCCATCGGGGATCCGCGAGCGCGGGCCGGCCGACCGTGTTGTCTCGGGTCATGTTTCAGCTCACGCGGCTGCCGCGGCGCGCCCCGCCCGGCTCTGAAGGAGGTTGATGGCGAGCAACAGAACGAACGAGAGGCCCAGCATCACGGCGCCGATCGCCGTGGCTCCGGCGTAGTCGTATTGCTCCAGCCTGGTCATGATGAGGAGCGTGCTGACCTCGGTCTTCATCGGGAGGTTTCCCGAAATGAACACGATGGACCCGTACTCGCCGATCCCGCGTGCGAAGGCGAGCGTAAAGCCGGTCAGGAGCGAGGGCAGTACGGCCGGACCGATGACGCGGATGAACGTCTGACGCCGCGTGGCGCCGAGGCTGACCGCCGCTTCCTCGAGCTCACGTTCGAGCTCCCGCAGCACGGGTTGCACCGTGCGAACGACGAACGGCAGCCCGACGAAGATCAGCGCCACGACGATGCCGAGACGGGTGTACGCGATGGGGATGCCGTATGAAGCGGCCGGCCCACCGATCCAGCCTTGCGGGGAATACAAGGCGGTGAGCGCAATCCCCGCGACTGCCGTGGGCAGCGCAAACGGAAGGTCGACCATCGCATCGAGGAGCGCGCGGCCGGTGAAACGGTACCGGACCAGCACCCAGGCGGCGATCGCTCCGAACACGGCGTTGACGCCTGCGGCCGCCAGCGCCGTACCGAATGTGACCTGATAGGCGGCCAGCGCCCGCGGCGCACTGACGGCCTCCCAGAATTCGGGCAGCGTCTGCTGCGCGCTCCGCGCGACGAGGCCGGTCAGCGGAATGAGCACCAGGAGGCTGAGATACGTCAGCGAGAGTCCGAGCGCCAGACCGGCACCGGGCATGCGCGAACGGATGATCGGCATCTGCCTAGGTCCGTCCCGCCATGATCTGGTCGAACACGCCGCCTTCGCTGAAGTGCACACGCTGGGCGTCGGTCCAGCTGCCGAACAGCTCGGCCAGCGTGAAGAGCTGCGTCTTCACGAAATGGTCGGTGTGTTTTCGCATGACCGACTCGAGCGTCGGCCGGTAGTGATGCCTGGCTGCGAGCTCCTGCCCCGGCTCGGAGAAGAGGTATTCGAGATACGCCTGCGCAACCGCGCGGGACTTGCGGCGATCGACGACTTTGTCAACCAGCGAGACAGGCGGCTCTGCGAGGATGCTCGCGGGTGGCGCGACGATCTCGAGCTGGTCGCGACCGAGCCGCGCCATCGCGAGCAGCGCTTCGTTCTCCCACGTCACGAGCACGTCGCCGATCCCTCGCTGCACGAACGTCGTCGTCGAGCCGCGCGCACCGGAATCCAGGACCGGGACGTTCGCGAAGATCCTGGTGACCAGGTCCCGCGCCTTCGCGTCGCTGCCCGTCTTCTTTTTCTCTGCGCCCCATGCCGCGAGGTAATTCCACCTCGCGCCGCCCGACGTCTTCGGGTTCGGCGTGATGACCGCCACACCCGGCCGGGCCAGATCGCTCCAGTCGCGAATCTTCTTCGGGTTGCCCTTGCGCACGAGGAAGACGATCGTCGATGTGTACGGCGTGCTGTTGTGAGGCAGCCGCTTCTGCCAGTCCGACGGCACGAGCCGGCCGTGCTGATAGAGCGCGTCGATGTCGAAGCCGAGTGCCAGCGTGACGACATCGGCCTGGAGTCCGTCGATCACGGAACGGGCCTGCTTGCTTGAACCGCCGTGCGACTGGTTGATCACGACCGTCTGACCGGTCCGGCTCTTCCAGTCCGCCGCGAACGCGGCGTTGAGCTCCTGGTACAACTCGCGCGTCGGGTCGTAGGACACGTTGAGCAGCGTCACCGTGCCCTGACGCGCGGACAGACCCATGGGCGTCGCGATGACGATGGCCAGCAGAATGGACAAGACGAGGCTGCGCGTGCGAAAGACCACGTTGAGAACTCCTGTCAGAAGGCGAACTGCATGCGGGTGAGGACGTCACGTTCCGTCGGACGATCGCCGACGACCGCGCCGCCCGCGAACCGCGTCTCGTGGAAGCTGAGCGAGCACTTGACGGACCGATTCAGGTACCAGTTCGCGCCCGCCGCCCATTCGGTGGCCGTCCGCGCAGCCGCGGCGGGATCGGCGAGCACCGGGAAGGCGTCGCGATCGACGGCGAGCCGCGTGACGCGCCCGGTGAGTTCGATGGCACCCCAGCGGCCGCTCGCGGGATCGAAGTCGCGTCGAGCCTGAACACCCCGATAGGACGCGGCTTCGCCCGTCAGGACGACCGAGCCCGCGACCACCCAGGCCGCATTGTCGATGGACCGGCTGACCGCACCGGCGCGGACCTGCTGACGCGAGACCGTCTGCTCGGCGAGGACGCCGAAGCGGTCGTAGTACCAGTAGCCCTGCAGCGACGTGCGCACGCGGTCTCCGTCGGCGACAGCGGTGCCGTCCGCGGTCGCGTCGGCGCGGTACCGGAAGAAGGTCTGGGCGCCCGCGGTGCGAAACGTCGGCAGACCGGGGGTCGCGCGCGTGCCGATTTCGCGGCCTGCGCTGCCCGCGAACCCGACGCCTAGTCCTTTGAGCGCGCCGTGCGTCTTCCTGAACGGTTCGTAGAACACGCGCCCGATGACGTCTTTGCCCTCGCGATCGTCGAGGTCGGCGCTGCCACCGTCCACGACGCCGTTGACGACCGCAGCCTGGTAAGTCACGCGGCCTTCGGCAACCGCGCCGTGGAACATCAGCCCGAGATCACGGTTCGGCGCCAGCAGCGTGGGCGCCGCGCGCTCGATGAAGAGCAGGTCGAGGGCGGAGGCGAGACGTTCGAGCCCGAAGGGTGACTTGATCTTGCCCGCGCGGACGTTGAAGAACGGCCGGAGCCGCGCGTCGATGTAGGACTCCTGCAGGACGACGCGGCCCTCGCCGAAATCGGGCATCACCTTGACATCGAATACCCGGAACATCGTGGCTTCGACGACCGGACGGACCCGTCGCAGCAGGAACGTCGCGGGGGTCGAGGCGTGTCCGCCGCTGGCGTAGAAGCGTCCGTCGGACTGGACGTAGCCGCGCAGTTTCAGCTGAAAGGCGCCGTCGGCGGATTTGAGGAGGAAGCCCTCGCGGCCGGCGCTCATGACGGGCTGCGCCGCGGCGCGCTCTGCCGCCTGTTCACGCTCGAGCTCGAGACTCCGCTGGAGGATCCGCACCCGCTGATCGAGCGCCTGCAGATCCTCGGCGAGCTTCGCGAGGCCGTCCGCGGCCGCGCTCGTGCGGGGCGCGGGGGCCGGTGTGCCGGAGGACAGCCGCTCCAACTCGGCCTGGAGCGCGCGAATGCGCTGAGCGAGATCGTCGATCTCCGCCGCGGGTTGAGCATGGGCGCGGGCGGTCGAGAGCGCCATGAGGAAGAGCAGGGTGAGCCAGGCGAGGCGTTTCATTATGATAATCTCTATCAACTTAGTCGTCTTTATACCCGCGCACGCCCGCAGACGCGAGCCCCGGACCCTACGTCGCGTCAGTCGATCGGCGGCTGCGCCGCCGATCCGGTTGCGGCCGCTTCACCCGCTGCATCGTGGCCGTCTGCTGATTGACGTCCGCGAGCGTCGTGCCGTCCAGGATCGTCGCGGTTGAATCACGCACGCGCTTCATCGCGAGCCTGATCCCGCAGCTGACTTCGTCCACGCACTCGTCACATCGACTGTAGGCCGTGACGCTGACGCAGCCCACGGGCGCGAGCGGGCCGTCGAGCAGCCGTACGACTTCCCCCAGGCTGACCTCGTCCGGCCGTCGTCCGAGCAGATACCCGCCGCCCTTGCCCCGACGGCTCTGGACGATGCCGCGGCGTTTGAGCTCCAGCAGGATCTGTTCGAGGAACTTCTTCGGAATGCCCTCCCGTTCGGCGATCTCGGAGATGAGCACGGCGCCGCGGGTGACGTCGCGCGCCAGGAACAGGACGGCTTTGAGGCCGTATTTGGATTTCTTGGAGAGCACATCTTAGTCTATAAAGTAAGTCGACTATTCGCAACCAGGAGAAGCAACTCTGATGCCGTCTCCGACCGGGCTAGTTTCGGGCGGATTCTCACGTGGCCGGGCCCCAAGTCTGCCTGAAGGATGACTGAAGGTTCTCGCCGCGGATCAGGCAATCCAGCGCCGGTATCGATAGTAGGCCAGAGCCCAGCGCTCGTAAATCGCGTCACGGCTCACGCGCAACGCTGTGTAGCTGGGCACGAAGCGCCAGATACCGGCCGTGGGCGGCTCGACGTCGATTGGCGAGGGCGCCAGGTCCACGGAGACGCCCGCGGACCGCGCGAGCGCAGCCACGCGCGGTACCTGCAGCCGGGACGCGACGACGACAATCCGTCGCGGGTCGCGACCGGCAAGCAATCGAGGAAGCGACTCCATCTGTTCACGCGTCGTCGTCGGAACATGATCGGGCACGATCCGATCGGCAGGGACGCCCGCCTCGACGATCTCATCGACGAACCATCGGCGACCCGACACGATCACATATCGCGGCGTCAGGCTGCGATATAGGCGGACGGCTTCCCGGATGCGCCCCAGCGCGTTGTCACCGTCCAGGACGACCAGGACGTCGGTGCCTGTGAGCGTCGTGATGTCGGATACCGGCCGGTAGCTGCTCACCCGGTCCGCAAATCCAGTAGCGACGACAGGCAAGCCGAGGAACAGATACACAGCAAACAGGCACACTAGTCCGACCCGGCCGGCTCTGCGCGCACGCGGACCGAGACGACCGAGCAGAAGGGCGATTGCCGAGCAGACCGCGAGAAACCCGATCGAGCCGGGTCCGCCGATGCTCTTGAGGATCGATAGGAAGAACCAGGTCATGACGCGCGGAACACTGCGGCCGGCGCCGGACGAAGCGCCGACCTGCGTGGACTATATATAATCGAAGGATCGTGCCCGACTATAAACCCCAGACAATCGAGAAGAAGTGGCAGGAGCGGTGGCGCGCCACCCGCGCCTTCGAGGTCACGGAAAACGACCCGAGGCCCAAGTTCTACTGTCTGGAAATGTTCGCCTACCCGTCCGGGCACGCGCACGTCGGCCACGTGCGCAACTACATGATCGGAGATGTGGTTGCGCGAATGAAGCGGATGCGGGGCTACAACGTGCTGCATCCGTTCGGGTGGGACGCATTCGGCCTGCCAGCCGAGAACGCCGCGATCAAGAGCGGCACGCACCCTGAAACCTGGACGCTCGAGAACATCGCCCACATGAAAGGGCAGCTCCAGCGCATCGGCATCAGCTACGGCTGGGAGCGCGAAATCGCCACGTGCCTTCCGGAGTACTACAAGTGGAACCAGTGGCTGTTCCTGAAGATGCTCGAGCACGATCTCGCGTTTCGCAAGCGATCGACGGTCAACTGGTGCCCGAGCTGCAACACCGTGCTCGCGAACGAGCAGGTAGTGGACGGCGGATGCTGGCGATGCGGAACGACGGTGACGACGCGCGATCTGGAGCAATGGTTCTTCCGTATCACGCGCTATTCGGATGAGCTGCTGGAGGCGGCCGATCGTCTACCGGACTGGCCCGAGAAAGTTCTGACGATGCAGCGGAACTGGATCGGGAAATCGGTGGGCGCGCGGGTGAAGTTCCCGCTTGCGGACGCCAGCGGCACCAAGCCGGACGCCGGGGGCGGCGACATCGACGTCTTCACGACGAGGATCGACACGATCTTCGGCGCAAATTTCATACTCCTCGCCCCCGAGCATCCGCTCGTGCAGGCATGGAAGGATGCGCCGCAGAGCTCGGGTTCAGGCGTTGCGTCCGCCGTGTTCAGGGAAACGCTGCAGCGCTTCCAGGCTCAGGACAAGAGCGCCCGGATGAAAGGGGAATTGGAGAAGGAAGGTTTCGACACGGGACGCTTCGCCATCAACCCGTTCTCCGGCAAGCCCGTACCAATCTGGGTGGCGAACTTCGTGCTCTTCGAATACGGCACCGGCGCGGTCATGGGTGTCCCCGGTCACGATCAGCGTGACTTCGAATTTGCCCGCAAGTATCAACTGCCGGTCACCATCGTGGTGCAGCCGGACGGCAAAACGCTGTCTGCCGAATCGATGGCCGAGACCTACGATGGCGCAGGAACGCTCGTGAATTCGGGCGAGTTCTCCGGGTTGCCATCGGATGAGGCGATCGAAAAGATGACGCAGGCTGCCGCGGCGCGCGGCATCGGTGAGCAGAGCGTCCAGTATCGCCTCAAGGACTGGGGGATTTCGCGGCAGAGGTACTGGGGCACGCCGATCCCGGTTGTCTACTGCGACAACGTGTGGGATGGTCCCGGTACCGGCGGACGACCTGCCGGTTTTGCTGCCCAAGACTGCCGAGTTCACCGGCCGCGGCGACTCGCCGCTGGCGCACATTCCTGAGTTCGTCAACACGACGTGCCCGGATTGCGACGGTCCCGCGCGCCGCGAGACGGACACGATGGACACGTTCGTCGATTCATCGTGGTACTTCTTCCGCTTCTGCGACCCGAAGAACGTCGATCTGCCGTTCGAGCCGGACAACGTCGGCTACTGGGGGCCGGTCGATTTCTACAGCGGCGGCGTCGAGCATGCCATTCTTCACCTGATCTACTCGCGCTTCTTCACGCGCGTCTTCCGTGACATCGGGATGACGGCGCTGGACGAACCCTTCACCCGATTGCTGACCCAGGGCATGGTGTTGAAGGACGGCGAGGTCATGTCGAAGTCGAAGGGCAACGTCGTGGATCCCGACGACATGATCCAGGCGTTCGGCGCCGACGCCCTGCGGCTGTACATCATGTTCGTCGCTCCACCTGAGAAGGAAATCGAGTGGACCGATGCCGGTCTCGAGGGCAGCTTCCGGTTCCTCGCGCGCGTGTGGCGGCTGGTCGACCTGCTGGCGGAAACGATCGGCGGGGAAGGCATCCCGGATCCCTCGAGTTTCGAGCTGGATGCTGCGGAGCGATCGCTGCGACGAAAGACGCACGACACGATTCGACGCGTGACCAACGACATGGATCCGCGCGTGCACTTGAACACGGCGGTGTCCGGCCTGATGGAGCTGGTCAACGAGCTGTATGGTTTCTGCAACCAGCGAGGCTGCTGGCACGCGGGCCGTGAGTCCGCCGACAACGCGGCCGTCGGGGTCATCGAGCGCCCGGCCACCGTGTCTGTTCTCAAAGAGGCCATCGAGGCGCTCGTGCTCATGCTGTCGCCTTTCACCCCGCACATGGCCGAGGAGCTGTGGGAGATGCTCGGGCACTCGGGCGGTGTGGTGGCGGCAGGCTGGCCGCAGTATCAGGACGCCGTCGCGAAGGCGGACGAGGTCGTGGTGCCCGTGCAGGTCAACGGGAAGCTCCGGGGTCGCTTGACCGTCCCTGCTGATACCGCGGACGAGCAGCTGCGCGAGCTCGCGCCGGCCGATCCCCAGGTCGCGAAGCATCTCGAAGGAAAGACGATTCGCAAGATCGTGGTGGCCGGCAGCGCGTCCGGCCGGCTCGTCAGCATCGTCGCGAACTGACGCGCAAACGCGCGTGCGATAATGATCCTGAATGCACCCACCTGCGATCGGCAGGGGTCTCTCGCGCTCGCGACGGCTGCTCGCGCTTTCGACGCTCGTCTTCGTGGCAGTCAGCTGTTCGCGGTCGGAGGCCCGTCGGTATCAGATCACGGGCCAGGTCCTCGCCGTGGATGCCGCCCGACTCGAACTCATCATCGCTCATGACGCCATCACCGGCTACATGCAGGCGATGACGATGCCGTTCAAGGTCAGGGACGGTTCCCAGCTTGCCGGGTTGAAAGCGGGGGACCTCGTGCGAGGGCAGCTGGTCGTCTCCGAGAACGACGGTTTCGTGGAGCACGTCGAGCGCACTGGTTATCGCGAGCTGCCTGCCAGCGTGCGCGCTCCGTTGGCGCCGCCGCGAGACGGATATCTTCTGGAAGGGGACACGGTGCCGGATGTCTGGGTCATCGACCAGGACAGCCGGCGTCGACGGCTGCTCGAGAAGCCGGGAGTCGCCACCGTCCTGACGTTCACGTATACACGCTGCCCGTTCCCGACGTTTTGCCCGCTGATGGACAAGAACTTCCAGGGTCTGCAGCAGAGGATTCTCGCAGACCCGCAGCTGGCAGAGAAGGTCCAGCTTCTTTCGATCACGATAGATCCGAAGTTCGACACTCCCGCGGTCCTGCGTCAGCACGCGGAACGCGTGAAGGCCGACCCGCGGATCTGGTCGTTCGTCAGGCTCGACGAGCAGCCGCCCGTTGCACTGGCAGAACGCTTTGGCGTCACGAGCGCGCCCGACGAACGGGATCCGCGCGTCATCGTCCACAACCTGTCCACGGTTTTCATCCGGCCCGAGGCGCTGGTGTCGAAGATTCTTCGGGGCAACGACTGGACCGTCGCGGACGCGACTGACGAGCTGACGCGGATCCTCATGCCCAGGCAGGAGGGCCGCTAGTGCGCCGCACGGGGAGCATCCTGTCCTGGTGCGTCGCCATCGCGATGGTTGCTCAGGGTTCACTCGACGCGCAAACCGCCAGGACTGAGGTCCGGCTCGCCGCGCCGGGCGCGCAGGTCGCGTCGCTGGCGGCCGCCTCGCAGGGTTCGTTGATCGTCGTCGCCTGGCTCGCGTCGAGCGCGGGATCGATCGTGCCGACCGTCGCGGTGAGTCATGACGGTGGCGCGAGTTTCAGCGCCCCCCGGAGGCTTGGCCAGGAAGCCCAGGAAGCCCCGCAAGCGTTGACGGCCTCGCTCGGGAGAGCGGCCGTCATCGTCCAAGCGGCCAATGCGCGCGCAGGGGCCGCGCGACCGACCATCGTGGCCGCGTGGCCGGCGGTCAGGCAGGGTCAGCCGGGGATCGTGCGCGCGGAGTCCATCGACCTCGGGCAATCGTTCAAGGAATCGTTTCTGCGGCCGCGCGCGCTTCCCGCCAGGGCAGTGCTTTCAGCGATGGCGCTCGGTCCAGGCGGGCGTGTGCATGCGCTCTGGCTTGCAGACGCCACGGTCTGGTACGCCAGAAGCGATCAGAATGAGTTTGCCGCTCCCGTGAAGGTTGACGGATCGGCGAGTCGATGTGGCGTCGCGGCTCTTGCCGTCGGATCCGACAACACCGTGTCCACGGTCTGGTACCGAACGTTTGGCGCCCAAAAAGACGACGAGTTCGCGTTCGCGAGCTCGCGAGATGGTGGCGCGAGCTTCGGTTCGCCAGTGAGAGTGAGCCACGAGCGATGGCAGTTCCGGTCGTGCCCGGGCTCGGCCCCGTCGCTCTTCGTGGACGACAAGGGTGCCCTCCGGTTTGCGTTTCAGGCCGTGCTCGGGAGCAATCCGCCGCAGTCGACGTTTCTTGCCGATCGATCGGCGGATGGGCGGACGTTCAAGCCGCGTGCGTTCCTGGAGGTGAGCGGGTTCGCCGACTCCGCGCATCCGCGGCTTGCGAGCGATCGGGACGGCGGCCTTGCGCTGGCCTGGGACGGCGTCCGCAACGGCAGACGGTACGTCATGATTCGCCATTCGCTTGCGGCGCCCGGCGGAGGCGGCGGGATCGACGCCGACTGGATGCGGCCGTCGCCGCCGATTGTGCTCGATCAGAGCGGGCGCGGCGCGGCGCCCGTCATCGTGCGCGCGCTGGACGGTATCCTTGCGGCGTGGCTGACCGAGGATTCGAAGGGGCCGGCCGTGGCCGCGCGGCGGCTCACCATCGACGAACTGTGCGGACGACTTCCACAAGGCAGCCGCTGACTCTCATGCGTGACAATCATTTTCGCCGACTTTTCCCGCTTGGGCTGTTGCTGGTGGCGTCGCTCTTCCTCTCGAGTTGCGGCTACTCGCTCTCGGGCCGCGGATCCTATCTTCCGCCTCACATCAAGAAGATCGGCGTGCCCCTGTTTGCCAACCACACGAGCGTGTTCGAAGTCGAGCAGCGGATCACCGAGCGCGTCCGCTCCGAGCTGATCGGGCGCGGCCGGTACACGATCCAACCCGATCGAACGGGCGTCGACGCCGTGCTGATCGGCGAAATCGTCGCCATCGTCGTCGCGCCGGCGGCATTCAACCAGCAGCAACAGGCGACGCGGTATACCGTCACGCTCGTGGCCAAGGTCGAATTCAGGGATGTCGCCAACGACAAGGTGCTGTGGTCGAATCCTTCGATGCAGGTCAGCGAACAGTACGACGTCGCCACGACCGTCGCGGCGGTCGACCCGAACGCGTTCCTCGGCCAGAACGTCAACGCCATCGAGCGGCTGTCGTCCGAGTTCGCCCGCTCGCTCGTCAGCGCCATTCTCGAGTCGTTCTGAACGAGGCATGCCCGCATCCACTCCGGCCGCCGTCCGCAAGAAAATCGCACAAGGCGAACCGGATCGGGTCTATCTGATCGTCGGAGACGACGGGGCCGAGATGTCAGCCCTCGCGGGAGACTTTTCGAGTCTCGTCGAAGACGGCCTGAGCGCGTTCAACGTCGAGCGCGTCTACGCGTCGGACCGTTCGACGACGGCGGCGTCGATCGTGGAGGCGGCGAGCCTGCTGCCCATGGTGGACATGATGGCCAGCCACCGCGTGGTGATCGTTCTGCGCGCCGAGAAGCTGCTGAAGCCGAAGCGGCGGGCAAAAGACGAACCGGCAGAGGACGACCTATCCAATAGTGCTCCGGCCGACACCGATGTCCTGGAGGCCTACATCAAGAGTCCAGAGCCGCAGTCCGTCCTCGTGATGGTCGCGGCCGATGTGGATCGTTCGAGGCGGCTGTACAAGGCGTTCCAGAAACACGCGACGATCGTCGAATGCTGGGGCCTGAAGCACGAGAAGGACGAGAGGGTATCCGTCGATGAGCTGACGCGACGCGGCGCGCAGCGCGTTCAGCAGACGGTCATGCGGGCCGGCCGCCAGATCGACAAGGACGCCGCGCAGCTGATCGCCGCGCGCGCGGGGAGCAACCTGAATCAGCTTCACGGAGACGTCGAGAAGCTGCTCCTCTTTTCGACGGGGGAGCAGCTGATCACGACGGCAGCCGTGCGCGAAGTCGCGACTCCGGAAACCTCACTGGACGACTGGGCGGTGACGAACGCGATCGAGCGGCGCGACACGGCGCGCGCACTGAAGGAGCTCGCGCTCGCGCTCGATGCTGGCGGCGTGCCTTACAAGATCCTCGGGCAGCTGGCGTGGTTCGTGAGAGAGCGGCTCGGCGATCCCCGCCGGATCCGCCCGGCGCTCGACGCGCTCTTTCGCACGGACGTCGACCTCAAGAGCTCCGGCGGTGACGCGCGAGTGCTGCTGGAACGGCTCGTCGTCGAACTCTGTGGCAGCGCGCCTGGCGCTGCCGTGACGACACGCCGGTAGCTACGCGGCGGCGCTGCGCTTGGCCACGCGTCCCGCCAACCGGGATTTGTAGCGGCTGGCGGCGTTCCGATGGATCAGGCCCTTTGCGGCCATCTTGTCCACCATCGAAATCGTGTCGCGCAGCGCATCCTTGACCTTCGTGGGGTCTCCCTGGTCGATGGCGGCGCGGATATCGCGGAGCGCACTGCGGAGCCGGGTCCGGAGCTGACGGTTGTGCTCGCGACGCTTGACGTTCTGGCGGTGCGCTTTCAGCGCGGAATCGTGACTGGCCACTGTGGATCGATCCTTGTAATGCTGAGCCGTGGGGCGCGGCCCCGGCGCGCGGGTTTCAGGCCTCCTGCTGACGAGCAAGCCGTCCGCAAACCCCTGATTCTAGCATACAAAGCGCGCCCGAAGGACGCTGAGCCGCCTCGACCATCCGGAGCCGGAAGCCTGAAAGAAGTCCAGCAACCGCGGAAGTTTTTACCTGCAGACTGTGGTAACAGACGAAACGACCGACCGGCGGATCCTGAGCGAGATCGACGACGCCCGTGTGCGCCTGTTGGAAGAGGTCCGTGCTGAGATGGCCAGCCGAGGTCACGCCGGGACGGCTCGGCTCGGCAGGGCGGCGGAGGCAGCCCTCAGCCGGCACGTGACCCGGCTGCTGGATACCCTCATCGAAGCGTCATCGGGAGCCGCCCACGGCCCGCGTGACGACGTAGAGACCTGGATCAGGCGCCGGTTCCACGAGAGTCTCGGGCTTGCTGCCTGCAACCTGCGAGATGCCCTCGCGGACTCGTCGGCGCGACACGCCGTGGCCCAGGCGCTTCAACGGCAGATGTTCAAGGCGGAAAATGCGCTGCAAAAGGCGCTTGTTGCGTCTCGATCGGCGACGGAGCGCGAGGCCTGGCACTCGAAAAAAGTGCCAGGCGCCCACGCGGAGAGTTACGTTCGAACTGACACCCGCTGAGTTGGCCGGCGGAGCCGGCCGTCGTTTCTACGATTCCGACACCACCCGAACCCGGCCGCTATCGTTCGCCGTAGCCGGTTTCCTGTTTACTCGAGTCGCCGTTCGCAGCGCGACGTTGAGGCGCTCGGCGAGCTCCCCGAAGGTCTGCGCAGACCGACGCAGTTGTTCGTTCTCTACGCGAAGCTGGGCAAGTTCTGCCTCGTAGCATCGCAGTTTCTCTTCAATCGCCGCCATGTCGTCCGTGGCTCCCATCTGAGGATCCGATCTTCGCGAACCGTTTCCGCGAGTCGCTAGCGGGTTGTCAGCCGCCATTGCCCCCACCTGTGGCAAGGATCGCACCAGATTAACTATCTTGTTTATCATCAATTATTTACTGAAAAACGCGCTTTCGGGGCCCGGCTGAATTCGTGCAGAAGTGCGCCGAAACGTAACACGGTAGCCTCATCAGAAGTCAGCGCAACGTCGGATTATCGCGCATTTTCAAGCACTTGTCCAGTGTTGTCCCGAAATGACCCCCATTGTTCATAATGAGACACACCCTGTGCGGAACGCGCGCACATGCCGATCAAATATCTACAAACTAAGGAGTTATGCGCTGCGCCCTTTTATCCTGCGGAGCGCGCGGCGCTCCCGTTTGTCGGGCGACCGGCCTCCGGGCCGAAGGAAGGGTCCCATGAGTCGCGCCAGGCGCCGCGCTTCGACCTCCTCGGCTGTAGGCGGTGGGGTGAGGTCGGTGTACAGCTCCCTCGCGCGGACCTTCGGCACGTGGCGCTCTTCCAGCGCCTGAACGAGCACGCGTTGCCGCCGACCGAGCGGACGGCTGATGACGATTTCGTCGCCGGGTTTGATCAACCGGTGCGGCTTGGCCGGCTGGCCGTTGACGTCCACCTTGCCGCCCTTGCACGCCTTCTGCGCCTCCGAGCGCGTCTTGAACAGGCAAGCGATGTCCAGCCACAGGTCCAGCCGCAGCGACTCCACAGCTGATTGTAGAACCTGTCTCATAAACCTGCCGCTCGTTCCACCGCGCGAGCGAGCATCGCGAGCGAGCCACGCGACCGGAGCGCGCCGGGGCCCTTCGACGTCGCTCAGGGCGTAGTGAGCCTAGTCGAACCACGGAGCGGCGCGCGACCCTTCGACAGGCTCAGGGTCGCCCTGAGCGACGTCGAAGGGCGAGAGAGCGTGTGGGGGAGTCCGAGGGGCGACGCCCCTCGGAGAAGCCTGAGTACGGTAGATTGGCTGACGCGTCATGAACGTCACACTCGGCATCGGTGGAGTTTCGAGACATGCGTGCGCGGCGATTTCTGACGGGCGTACCGATTCTCGCGGCGTGCGAACAGGAACGCGTCACGCGAGTCAGGGGCGCCGGGCTCAATCCCTCGGGTCTGCCCGACGAGACGGTCGATCTCCTCCTCAATCGCGGCGATCTCCGCCGTGCACAGATCGAGCGCGTGGCGGTCGGGGAACCGGTCGACATCGCGTTCGACGGCGACCTGGTTCGATTCGACCATCATCGCAGCCACGCGGCCGCCTCGTACCTGACGTCCCCATTTCAGCGCGCGGTGGTCGTCGTCTGCGATCACCAGTCCCCTGAAGTGAGTGTGTGGGACGGCAACGGCGCGGACCTCACGCCGGTCGAGCGGCCGTGGCGGGGCGCTGGCCCGGCGACGTTGTACTCACGATGCGCGGACGTTCTCGGTCTGGGCGCGCAGGACTCCCATCTCGAGGCGCTGTCTCGCCTGCAGCCCGAGGCGCGAGACTCGCGGCTCGACGGCCTGTTTCGCTTCGCCGACGATTCGATTGAGTTAGCGCCCGACTGGACGGCGAAGCTGGCGGCGACGGGCACCGCGTCGGCGATTTCCGCGGATCAGGCGGAAAGGGCAGCGCCGGTGGCAGCGGCCGTCCAGAACCTGATCGGAGATCTGCTCCTCGAACTCCTCTCCAGCGTCCGGCGACAGACGGGTGTTGGGGATCTGTGTCTTGCCGGAAGCCTGTTCTACAACACACGCTACTGCGCGCTGGCAAAGACGTCGGGCCTGTTCGAGCGGGTGTTCGTACCGGTCAATCCGGGCAACGCCGGTCTGGCTGTGGGCACGGCGCTGCACGCCAACGGCGCGGCTCCCCACTTGACGTCGCCTTTTCTTGGCCCGGCCTTCGATTCCGAGGAGATCAAGGCCACGCTCGACAACTGCAAGCTGACCTACGAGTGGGTGGGCGAGCCCGCGGCCATTGCGCGGGCAGTCGATGCGCTGACTCACGGCAGCCTCGTCGGCTGGTTCAATGGCGCGATGGAGTGGGGCCCGCGCGCCCTCGGAGCGCGATGCATCCTGGCGAGCCCGTTCTCGCCGTATGTGCTCGAGAATCTGAATCGTTTCCTGAAGCACCGCAAGCCGTGGCGAGGTTACGCCCTCACGGGACTCGATGCAGACATCCGGGAGCTCTTTGCCGGTCCGTCTGAGTCACCCTTCATGGAGTGCGACTACGCGCCACGCGACCGGGAGTTGTTCCGACACGTCGTTCCGCATCCGAAGGCGGCCATTCGCGTACAGACGGTCGGCGCGTCGGCACCGCGCCAGATTCAGGATCTGCTCCGTGCGTTTGGACAGGCGTCGGGAAGGCCGGTGCTCGTCAATACGTCGTTCAACGGGTTCTCGGAACCCATCGTCTGCAGCCCCCGCGATGCGGTGCGCGTGTTCTACGGGACGGGCCTCGACCTGCTCGTGATGAACGACTTCGTGCTGCGCAAATAGCCTCGCACCGTGCACCGTGCACAGCACCGCACCTTGCACCGAGCACGGTGCACCTGCACCTTAGTAGGGATCGGTCCCTGACTCCGGCAGATTGATGGTCACGCTCAGCCTGAACCGGACGGCTTTGCCGTTCTTCATGGCGGGTTTGTAGCGCCAGGCCTTGACGGCAGGGACGATAACCCGTTCGTGATAGCGGTTGAGCGGCGTGTAGAGTTTCAGGAACTCGACGTCGCCGGCCTTGCCGACGATCACGTCGAGTTTGCCGACGCGGTTCGGTGGGACGTCGAACGGCGGCCTGGATGGGAACCCGCGGCTGAGCAAACGGGGAGGTACGACCCCGGCGTCGCGTTCCGAATACACGATGTCTTCGGCGGAGAGTTGCGCGGTTCCCGCTTTCTCGATGAGCTCCACGGTATTGCGCCGCAGGTTCGGCGCCGGCTCACCCTCGAGACGGTCGAGGATGGCGATCACCTGATTGCCCAGCGCCATCGCGTGATCGGGATCGCCGGCGCTCAGCGCGCTCTTCGCTCGATCGTAATCGCGTGCCGCGATGGCCGGCAGCAGCACTTTCCGGCTCGCCCGGAACGCGGCGAGCGCTTCCGGCGTGATCTCCTCGTTCCTGGGCTCGTACAGCGGGTTTGCCATGACGAGCGCATCGAAGATCATCGCGGCTTGCTGGGTCTGGCCTTCCGCGATGAGCGCAGCGGCCCTGCGCTCGGTTTCCCTTGCGGCGGCGATGGCCGAGGGGCTGGGTCCTGGCGGCGCGGGCCTTGAAGGGGTCCCGCTTGGGTTCGTCGAAACAACGTGGTGTTCGACGGTGCCGTTCTGAGTCGCGGTCCCGCGCGTCCGCCCGTTGGGCTGCGCCGGACGCGGCGGCCGCGCCGCGCTCCCGGTGGTCGCAGCAGGATTTACCGCAGCCGCCGCGGGTGGAGCACCAGGCGCCTGGACCGTGCCCGGTGTCGTCGCAGGGGTGGGTGCGGGTGCGGGTGCGCTCGGGCCGGTCGTCTCCACAGCTCGCGTAGTCGTCTGAGGCGTGTCACTCGAGCTCAGACGCATGAGGACGAGCCCGGCGATGATCGCGCCCGCGACCAGGACGCAGCCGATGAGCAGCCCGTCCATGCTGAAGATGACCCTGCGTGCGCCGCCGCGGCCGGCACGCTTCATGGGAACGGGCAGAATCGGACGCAGAGGCGGTCCCGGCTTGGTCCACGATCGCACGAGCGTACCAGGCGGCACGGCTGGCGCCGGCTGAGCGGCGACAGCGAACGCCGCGCGCGCACTATCGTCCTGATCGAGCCCGCCGATCTGTTGAAGCGCCAATGCGAGCTCGTGGACGGACTTGAATGTCGGCACCTCGAAGGTGGCCTGCGACACCAGGAGGCGGACATCCGGCGGCGTCGCTTTCCCCGCCACCATCGTCTGCACCAATCGCCCAAGCTGCACGACGAGCGGGTCGCCGCCACGCGGGCCGGGCCGGACGTGCACCCCGCCGTCATTCGTGAGGTCGATCTGATCGGGCTGCAGCAGGAGGGGCGGGTGCGACTTGTCGTCCTGGAGCCTCAGGGACAGGCGGTACATGACAGCGATTGCCTCACGCCACCCGAAGCGATCGCGGCGGCGAATGAGGTCGCTCAGCGTGACATGTCCGTGAGCATCGTCGATTGACGGTGCGACATGCGGGACCGGTTCGGCCAACGGCGTCGGAAAGTCGAGGACCGCGGCCGTTTCCATCGTGCCGTTGCCGGCCTCGGTGCCGTGCTGCTCGCGGTGCTCCTGAGGTGCCGGACTCGCTGACACAGGGACCTCGACCGCCGGCTCCGGCAGTGTCGGCGCAGGCTCGTCCGGTTCCTCCGACGGGAACGCAGACAGATCGAACGAATCCGGCAGCGGCACCAGTTCGATCGGAGCCCCCGTGTCCGCGGTGGCACGCGGCTGATCGGTTCCGCCCGGCAGGGAATCAGAGCTCGGCATAGGTTTACCGGTCCGGCGCAATGTATCCGCCACGACTACGCACCGCCAGGTCACCCGACTTCGGACGAATCTCCACATTACGCCAGGATCCGTCGCGGGCGATGTGCGTGGATGTGTATCCCAGCACGAACCGGCGTCGCAGGTTTTCTACGACCTGTGCAAACTTCTCGCGCAGTTCCGTGACGTCCGCCGGGAAGTACGCGCTTCCACCAGAGACCTCGGCGAGACGCTCGAGCGCGCCGCGATCCAGGTTGGTTCCAAGGCCGATCGGGAGGATCGTCGCTTCGACTTCTTTCGTCTGCTCGAGGACTTCCTCCAGCGTCCGACGGCTGCCCGGGGCGGTACCGGCGTTGTTCTCGTCGCGGCCGTCGGTCATGACGACCACGGCACGGCGTCCCTCGGCGCGCTTCAGGGTCGCGAGCGCGTTGTTCAACGCGTCGTAAAGCGCGGTGCCGCCCGTCGGTCTGTAGCCGGCGATCGCTTCGAGGCTGGTTTCGCGGTCGGTGAGGAAATCGTGCGCCACGAGGACGCCGTCGGAGAAGAAGAGGAGTGACAGCTTGTCCTCGCGGCCGAGCGACTTCACGAACGCGCGCGCGGACCGACGAGCGCGTCCGCACTCTTCTTCATGCTTCCACTGGTATCCAGCGCGAGCACGATCGACACGGGCGCGGTCGCTTCGTGGAACGAGTCGATTTTCTGCTCGACGCCGTTCTCGAGGACGACCAGATCGGCGGCGCTCACGTCGGCGTACTGACCGGAGGCATTGGTCGACGGTGAATTCGAACGTCGGCCGGATCGGCGGCGGCTTCGGCGCGTTATAGCCCTTCCGCGTCCTCACCAGAGTACTGGTCCGACGACGTCGTCAGCGCGATGCTGCGCCAGCCGCCGTCCCGCAGGGTGTTGGTCGGGGTGTACGTGACCAGATACCGGTTCTGCGCGTCCGCAGCGAGCTGTTCGTAGACGCTGGCCAGCTCTTCCGCCCGAGGCGGGAAGAACACCTGACCGCCGGTTTCGTTCGCCAGGCGCTTCAGCTCTCGTTCACCCTTGAGAGAGATGCCGGCCACGCCACCGATTCCGACCACATAGATGGTGAGTCCCGAGGCCTTGACAGCCGCCAGGGCGTCTTCGAACTTCGACACGCTGTGCTCGTCGTACCCGTCGCTGATCAAGATGACCGAGCGTCGGTCTTCACCAGCCGGCAGCCGCGCGCTGAGCTCGATCAAGGTGTCCAGGATGGCCGTCCCTCCCGTGGGCTCGATGTGCTGGATGGCCTCGGTGATGGTGCTTGCGATCGCCGGTTGGTCCGGTGATCGCCCCGAGGCGCTTGGAAAACGGCGCGACGATGACCCGGTCCTGCGGCCGGAGAAACACGGACAGTCGCGATGCGGCTTCCTTCACGAATTCGAATCGCCGCGACATGCTCTGGCTGCTGTCGATCAGCAGCGCGAAGGTCGCGGGGACGCGTTCGTGGTTGACGAGATCGATCGTCTGAACGGCGCCGTCTTCTCGGACCGTGAAGTTCCGCCGCGTTCAGGCCGGTGACGAAGCGGCCCTTGCGGTCGTAGACGCCGGCCTCCAGCAGCACGCTGGCCACCTCCGAGACTTCGGTGATTTCGAACGCCTCGAGAACGACCGAGTCGCTTGCCCGTGTTGCCGAGATTGTCCATCGACCGCGACCGCCAGCTCGCGCCGCTCGAACGGGTTTTCGTCGACCCACTCGACGGCGTACGGCGGACCGTCGTCGTCGGTCTTGAACAGCGAGCCGTCGATGTAGAAACGGACGGGCCCGAGCACGCAGCCGGGGGAGGGCTGGATCTGCGCGACAATCCGGATCGCTCCCGTGCCGCCGGTTCGACCGAGTGGTGACGTGATTCGGACGGACGGTCCGACCCCGTCACCACGCGGCGCGGCGCCGGTGGTCAGCACTCCCAACAGGAGCGCTGCCACCAAGCTCGCACGTGATTGCGGACGCATGGGTCACATTCTCGACGGACGCCGGGAAACCACAGTCAGCCTTAGTCTTCAGTGTGCACACGGTTGCGCCGCTTCGCCGAATACGCCACGACGAGCACGACAAAAACCACGAGCAGAATCAGAGTAGTGCTGTCCACGTTTCTCCTCCTGAAAGTCCGAGCCTCCGGTAACTACAGCAACGTCCGCAGGATCCTGACGACGACGGGCCCCAGACACACGACATACAGCGCGGGAACCAGGCACAGCGCGAGGGGAAACACGAGCTTGACGCCGACCTTCGCCGCGCGCTCTTCGGCACGCTGCCGGCGCTTGGTCCGCGACGTCGTCGCGTGGGTTCGCAGCGCCTGGGCGATGCTGGTGCCGAACCGATCGGTCTGCGTCAGCATCGCGACCAGCGCGCGCACGTCGTCGACGCCGGTACGACGGGCCAGCGCCTGGAACGCTTCGAGTCGCGGCTTGCCTGCGCGGATCTCGCTGGTCACCGTGCGCAGCTCTTTCGCGAGCGCCGGCAACGCGATCTCCAGCTCTTCGCTTGCGCGCACGATGGCCTGGTCGAGGCTGGAGCCGGCCTCGACGCAGACGACGATCAGGTCGAGCGCGTCGGGCAGCCCGTTCTGAATGGCCTTCTGATGTCGCGCGGTCGCGCGGCTGAGCGCCAGGTCCGGCAGCAGGTAACCCAGAACCGCCGCGACGAGCGCCAGCAGCCAGCCGTCGGCTAAGCCGAGGAACGCGAGCGGGACCAGCGCGCACAGGACGGGCAGGATCATCTCGGCCAGCGAGTAGTAGCCGGCGGCTTCGGCGTTGCCCGCAGCCGGCGGCTTCGAGGCGTCGCTGCAGCCGCGACGACCCGGCTCGAGACGCCCTGCGGCCGTTTTCGACGAGCTGGCGCACCGCGCTCTTGGCGGGCCGGATCACCCGCCAGCAGCTGCTGCACGAACCGTCGCGCGCGACGCCGTCCGTGGGCCGCAGGCGCCGGCGTTCCGGGGCCGTGCGCGCCAGCGCGAGCGAGGCAGCCGACGCCGCGGCGAGCGCCACGGAGATGAAGACGACGACGAGCGGGACAGCGAGCTCGAGATGTCATACGTCCCCCTCAGAACTCCACGTTGACGATTCGCCGAATGGCAAGCATGCCGATGACCTGCAGGACGAGCGCAACGATGATCATGCGAACGCCGAGCGGATCCTCGACGAACGTCCTGCATGTGATCGGGTGCGACCATCAGAACATGACCCCGGCAAGCACCGGCGGCATGCAGCGACAGCACCCATCCGGTGATCCGGCCGTGCGCGCTGGCGACCCGCACCTGCCGCTTCACGCGCGATCGCTCACGAATGAGCGTCGACAGGTTGTCGAGCACCTCCGCGAGGTTGCCGCCCGCCTCGCGCTGCGTGAGCACGGCGGTGATGAAGAACCGCGCGTCGAGCAGCGGCACGCGTCGCGCGAAGGCCTTGAGCGCGTCCGGCAGCGGCATCCCGTAATTCTGCTGGTCGTACAGCAGCCTGAATTCGGCACCGGTCGGATCCGGCACTTCGTCGGCGACCATCGACACGCCGGTCGTGAACGCGTGACCCGCGCGCAGCGAGCTGGCGATCAGGTCGATCGCCTGCGGGAACTGATCTTCGAACAGCCGCATGGCGCCGCGTGGCCGCGTGGCGGACGTAGACGTACGGAATCGCTGCGGCGGCAATCCCCGCGACGGCGCTGACCCACGCCAGGGCGGTCAGCAGGCTGACGATCACGTATCCGGCGAACGCCGCAAAAATCGCGCGAGCAGCACCATGCCGATCGTGATCGACAGCCCGGACTGCTCGACGGTCGCGGCGCAGCGGATCCGCGAGTCTGCCGGATTTCCCGAGCAGGGCGTCGAGGCCTTTGAGCGCGCTGAGCTTCGGCGCATCCGACGCGTCAGCTCGCCGCGCATCGGACGGATCCGGGCTCTCCGGCTTGAGGCGCTTGCGGAGCTCGCGTGTCGCCGTCCTCGGGCACGCACGACGAACGCCCAGTACGCGCCGAGGATGATGACCAGGCAGACGACGAAGGTGATCGCAGCAGCTACCATTGTCGACTCCCGTCACGCCACGAGCTTGTCTGTGCTCGAACATGTCCACCGGCAGCTGCACGCCGAACGAGAGCAGCCGTTCGCTGCACGCGGCCGGATGCCGGTCGCGCGGAAACGGCCGCAGACCTTGCCGTCGCGCCGCAGGCCGGTGCGCTCGAAGACGAAGATGTCCTGCGTCGATCACCATCTCGCCTTCCATGCCGGTCACTTCGGTGATCGCCGTGACCTTGCGGGTGCCGTCCGACAGGCGCGTGACCTGGATGATCAGGTTGATCGCCGACGCGATCTGCTGGCGCACGGCGCGCTCCGGGATGTTGAGGTTCGCCATCGCCACCATCGTGTCGAGCCGGTAGAGCGCGTCGCGCGAGCTGTTGGCGTGAATCGTCGTCAGGCCGCCGTCGTGGCCGGTGTTCATGGCCTGGAGCATGTCGAGCGCCTCGTCGCTGCGCACCTCGCCGAGGATGATGCGATCGGGGCGCATACGCAGGGCGTTCACCACGAGGTCGCGCTGGCGGACCGCGCCCTTGCCTTCGATGTTCGGCGGCCGCGTCTCCAGCCGCACCACGTGCCGCTGCCGCATCATCAGTTCGGCGGCGTCCTCGATCGTCACGATGCGCTCGAGGTTCGAGATGAAGCTCGACAGCACGTTCAGCAGCGTCGTCTTGCCGGCGCCGGTGCCGCCCGACACGATGATGTTCATGCGGCAGGCCACGGCGGCGTGGAGGAAGTCGAGCATCGGCTGCGTCAGCGTCTCGCGCTCGACGAGGTCCGTCGGCGCCGAGACGGTCGGTGCGGAATCGCCGGATCGAGAGCGACGGGCCCATCGATCGCCAGCGGCGGAATGATCGCGTTGACGCGCGATCCGTCGCGCAGGCGCGCGTCGACCATCGGGCTCGATTCGTCGATGCGGCGGCCCACCGTGCTGACGATGCGCTCGATGATCTGCATCAGGTGGCGATCGTCCTTGAACACGATGTCGGTGAGCTCGAGACGTCCGTTCGCGCTCGACGTAGACCTGATCGAAGCGGTTCACGAGGATGTCCGAGATCGCCGGATCGCGCAGCAGCGCCTCGAGCGGACCCAGGCCGAACAGCTCGTTCAGCACGTCGACGACGAGCGTTTCGCGCTCCGTCAGGCTGAGCGGCGTCGTCTCGCTTGCCACGCTCGATGATGTCGAGGATCAGCCGTCGAATCTCCGGCTCCGCCTCCGTCGCGCCCATCTGCGTCAGCCGCTCGAGGTTCAGCCGGTTCAGCAGGTCCGTGATGGATGCGCGCCTTCAGCTCCTGATAGCTGCGTGCCGCGATCGGCAGGGATGCTCGTCGTCGTCGGGACCGGATTCATCGGTTCGCTCTCTACCCGAGGGGCTTCACCCCTCGGACTCCGGACATTCATCGCGCGCCGCTTCGACGGCGCGCTCGATCGCGTGGCTCGCTCGCCTGCTCGCTCGCTTCTACTGCCTTTGCCTTTTCCCTTGTCCCTGTCCTGTCCCGTCTCCCTGGTTAGGCCCTGCGCCCCGTCAGCCGGCCCAGCAGCCAGCCGGTCGCCGCGATTCGGTCCGTTCCTCAGGCGTGCGCCACGAGGCGGCGCGCGAAGCCCGTCAGCGCTGACGCGAGCTTGTTGTGGTTGTCGAGCACGACCGGACGGCCGGTGTTCAGCGCTTCGAGCGCCAGCCGGTAGTTGCTCGGGAACGTGTGAGCCACCGGGCTTCCCAGCACCCTCTCGACATCCTCCTGGCCGATTTCGGAACTGGAGTCGTACCGGCTGACGACGACCGACAGCCGCGATCCTTGCCGTAGCGCTGGCGCAGGGCGGCCGCGAGCCGCGTGGCGCGCGCGCACGGTCGCCAGCTCCTGGTTGGCGACGATGACGATGCGCGTCACCAGCTCGAGCGCCTCGAGCATCGACGTCCGATCGCGGCACGTCGAGCACGACGTACTGGTAGTGACGCGCAGCGGCGTCGATGCAGGCGCGCGGACGATCGCCGCGTCGACGGGAGTGCCATGCGGCGCGATCGGACGAGGCCAGCAGGTCGAGGCCCGGCCGTCGCGTGGCCGACCAGACCGCTCAGGAACGTCTTGTCGAGGCGATGTGCACGTTCTCGAGCGCATCGACCACCGAGAAGCGCGGCTCGGCCCCGAGAAACACCGCGGCGTCACCGTAGGCCGAGGTGCAGATCGATGAGCAGCGTCGACGCCGCCGCCGAGCTGCGCGAGCGCCGTTGCGACGTTGACGGCCACGCGTGGTCGTGCCGACGCCGCCCTTGGCGCCCAGGAACGCAAACACCTGCCCGGGTCGCGCACTGGACCGACTGGCGTCGTGACGCGGTCGATGGCCGCCTGCAGCTCCGTTCACGGTCAGCGGAACGGTCACGAACTCGGTGACGCCGGCGCGCATCGCTTCGAGCATCAGCGCCGGTTCGAGCGCCGCGGCGACGATGACGACGCCCGTGCGACGGGTGCTGGCGGCGGAGCATGCGCGACGGCCGCCGGCCAGCCCGGCCGGTCGCGCATGTCGACGATCACGAGCGCCGGCTGCTGTGCGGACGGCTGCGCGCAGGGCTCGCGAGCTCGTCGATCGTCAGCGGGTCGTGACGCGCAGACCACACCCCTGCAGCAGCTCTTCGAGCTGCCGATCCCGGGATCCGACGAGGCTGACGGTCATGTGTCACTGCCACAGATCACCTGATCAGAGTGATGGTCGTCACGAGCCAGGACGCCGTTGTCGACGAAGGTCGGCGCGGTCGGACGGCACAGGCCCGGATACTTGAGGAAGTGTGCCATGCGGCCGCCGCGTTCGCCGATGAGCAGGCCACGCTGTCGACGAGTGGACGAAGAACCCGACGATGTTCGAGACCGTGATGCACGGGTTGTCCTGTCGGGCAGCCGCTCCGGTCTGCGTCCAGTCGCTGGTCGCGCGGCCTAGCTGAAACTTGTCCGGGTCGAACAGCGCGACCGCCACCAGCCGCGGGCTGACCGGCGCGCAGCCGGGTGCGCAGCTGTGTCGACCGACGCTCGTGGCGCCGTTGTCCCACGTCGCCGGGGGATCGCTGCGTACAGACCGCCGGAGCCGCATCGGTAATCGTCGGCCGGCAGTGACCGAGGTGTCCACCGGAAGCGTCTGCTTCAGCTCGAGCGACTGGCCGTTGCATTGCGCTCATGTTCTGCGTCGTAGCACGCTGCTCGGTCGACCGGCAGCATCCAGCGGGACCACGAGACCGCGCGTGATGGGATCGGTTCGGCGGATTCCCGTGTCCAACGGAACGACAGCGTCGCCCGAAGTCCTGACGAGAGATGTCGTGCCGACCCGAGCCTGCGTGCGCGCATCGGCGGGGTGTAATCGTCTGCGGAGCGCCAGCAGCCGTTCCCGGCGTCAGACTCGGTTCGAGATATCGATTGAATTCATCGCCGGGCGAGCGATTGCTCGAAGTCCATCGTCCGGGAACGCCCACGGGCCAGGCACGGCGTGGCGTTCCCGTTGCCCGTAACCTGCGCGTAGCCGTCGCGCTGTAACACCCTGGACTGGTGACGCCAAGGATCGGACCGAACAACGTCGGCAGTGGGCGTACTCCCGTACTCGCCGTTTCGATACACCTCCACTCGCACGCACTGGCCGGTCACTCCCGGCGGGCAGCCGGGAAGGACACGCCGCGCCGTGCCCCGCTCGTTCCAGATCAGGTTCGCGTCAGCGACTTCCGTCGCGGACCTCGTCGCGATGCCGGTCGGCGACGGCGGATCGTCGAAATCGTCGTACCCGCGAGCGAGGGCACCCGCGAGCGCGCCGGCGTCGGCGGCGTTCTGCGCCTGATGCCGGCTCACCCACATCATTCCGTAGTCGATGACGAAGATGTTGAGACGCCATCAGCACGAACACCGCCAGCCCGACTGGACGAAGACCGCGCCTGCTCCGAGCGAATGAGCCGATGGGTCGGGGCCATTCGTGAATCCTCAGAGTTCTTCGACCCGCGGCCTTCGACGACGATCCTTTCGGAGGCGCGTCACCGGGCGGCCGTTCGGCGCGACCGGCGCCCTTCTTCTCGCCGGGCTTGTCGCCGACGACCGGCGCCGGCAGGAACCGGCGCGGCAGTGTGGGCAGCGGCGGCACCTCGTCGGGATCGAGCGCGCGCACCAGCCGCGGCGTGATCAGCACCATCAGCTCGGTGCGCTCGGCCCGGTCCGCCTTGCTCTTGAACAGGTTGCCGATGATCGGAATCTTGCTGAGGATCGGGAATCTCGGCCGCGTCTTCCTGCGTCAGGTTGTCGAGCAGGCCGGCAATCGCGAACGACTGGCCGTCGCGCAGCTCGACGTCGGTTTCGCGCGCTTGCGGGTCGACAGCGCCGGAATGCGGAAACCCTGACAACGTGATGCCGTTGCCGAAGTCGAGCGTGCTCACCTCCGGCGTCGACCATCAGGCGAATCACGTCACCGGCAGATCGTCGGCTTGAACGTCAGGCGGATCCCGAACTCCTTGAACGTCACGGACACGGCCGCGTTGCGCCCGTCCCCTGCACGACCGGCACGGGAATCTCGCCGCCGGCGAGGAAGCTGGCTTCCTGACCGTTGTAGGCAATGAGGTTCGGCTCGGCGAGGCTCTGGAAGAAGCCCCTGGACTGCAGCGCCTTGATGATGGCGCCAACGCCCTCGTCGCGGTTGAAGAAGAAGAGGTTCAGGAAATCGCTGAAGACCAGGCCGGACTCTGTCGCTGGTCGTTCGAAGTCGGGCGCCGCGAATTGCTGCGTCGTCGACCGGCCGGCGTAATCGGGCCGGCGACACGACGAAGTTGGCGCCGAGCTCCGTGAGCGCGCGTCGGTTCACCTCGGCGAACCGCACCTGCAGCATGACCTGCTGGCTCTCCTGGCCGCCCGGGAGCTGCAGCATGTTGATCAGCTTCATCTTCGGCGGAGCTCGCCTGCGCGATCTCGGCCGCCCGCAGCGACGATGACGTTGCTCGAGACCGATCCCGAAAGGATGATCGCTTCGTCGCGTGGCGCTGACCGTGATGTCCTCGCCGGGAAAGAGGATCCGCAGCTGCTGCTGCAGCGTCGTCACGGCCGGCTCGACGACGAGGTCGTAGTGCTTCCGATCGTCGATGCTCCAGACGATCAGGCTGACCGTGCCCGGCGCCTTGCCGTCGACGAGGATCTCGCGCGGCTGGACGACCGATCGCGTCGGCCACGGCTGGATTGGTGACGGCGATACGGACGATCTCGAAGTCCGTGAGGAGGACCGTCGATCGTCCGGCAGTCAGCGACACGCGCTCGACCTGGCCCGGCAGCTGCGCCGGCGGCTGCGGCTTCGGCTGGGCCGGCGCCGGCGTCTGCGGGGGAACCTGGGCCCGCACGAGCGGTGCCTGCACGGCGGCCGCGAGGATCAGCGCGGCCGAGGCCGCCCCGAATCGCTGCCAGCGAAGGGGAATGCTCACTTAATCACCTCGTCAGTCCGCTTCGCCGCGCGGATCGCTTCGACCGATGCGCAGTTGAGGCGGCGGAGGCGGCAGGACGATCGCCGGCGCCTCTGTCGGCGCTGGCGCGTCGGCGCGGCGCGGGCGCCGGCGCAGGTTTCGTGTCGACCGGCTGTCGCGGCCTGACCGAGCAGCGCCCCCGTCCGCACCCCGGGCGCGACGGTCGGCTCGTTGTCGAGCGGATTGCGCAGCACCAGCATGATCTGTCCTTCTGACTGCGCGAGCGCGATCCGCTCGGCGTCTTCCGGCGTCACGACGAGCGTCACGACCGTCGTCTCGTTCTTGCCGTCCGACTCCGTCTTGCCCTGCTGCTGACGCGTGCCGGCCGTCAGGACCTGGACGTTGCTCGCGACGGTGCGCGTCATGCTGTCGTCCTGGCGCCGAATCGTGACGACGAGATCGACGCGGTTGCCCGGCGCGACGAAGCCCGCGACGCCGATGACGTCGTTGACCTTGACCGATATCGCGCGCATGCCGGGCGGGATGGCCGGCGGCAGGCCCGCGCCGCTGTCGCGCCGGCGAGTCTGGACGTCGTGAGTACGTCGTTCTCCTGGACCGCCGTCAGCAGCCCGCGATTCACGACATCCTTGACGTGGCTGATCGCGCCGGGCACCAGGCTGTTCGACGGCCACTGCACGACCTTGACGTCTTTCTCCGTCACCAGCGTGCCCAGCGGCATCGCGCGCGCAGCCACGACGACCGGCTGGAACGTCACCTCTCCTTCACGTCCCGGCATCCGATCGACGGCTCGATAGACACCGAAGCTCGCGATGCTGGCGGTGATGACAGCGAGCACGAGGACCATCAGATGACGCGTGCGGCGGTTCATGGTGTCTCCTTAAACGGACTCTCAGGGCACGGGACTCGGAACGCGGCTACGGGCACGGGCCCGCGGCAATTTCTGTTCGCATGGCCGACGTGGCATGAAGTGTCTTCGTGCTGAATCCACTGCCGCCGAAAAACGAGATAAGTGGTCCGACGAAGAGAAAGTTGTGCTCGTACGCGACGGTGACGGGCCGCACGCTGATGCACTGACTGCCGACCGAGATCGGCGTGGCCGCGGCCACGGTGACCGTCGTCGTGCCGGTCAGGCCGCCGGAGGCCAGGTACTGCGTCACCCGCGCCGTGACGTCCCCATTCGAGTATCCGGGGAGAATGGCGACTCTGGCTCCCTCGCGCGCCGCGTTCGTGACGACTTCATAACGCTGAAAAAGAAAGCCGAAATCCATGATGCCGAGAATCACCAGCAGCAGCGTCGGGAAGATGAGCGCGAACTCGATGAGCTCGACGCCGCGTTGGCACGCCCAGAGTCGGCGCGTTCGCGAGGCGGTCGGTCGTGAAGCGGTCATCGAAGCCACAGCGTCACCATCGTTCCCGCGAGGATCGGCAGCGCGTACGCGAGCCGGGGACCTCGCCCATGCTCGATCGTGAGTTCCGGCAGCGGCCGCACGCCGTTGACGCGCCAGTGCGTGAGCAGCAGCCGGACATTGGCGATGGCCTGGGGCAGATAGCCGGTCGCCAGCGAGAACACGAGCGCCAGGATCGCGCCGGCGACCCCGGTGTAGAGGCCGAGCCAGACCACATCGGTCGGACCCAGCCAGGCGCCGAGCGCGCCAAGCAGCTTGACGTCGCCGGCACCCAGGCCACCGAGCGCGAACGGCACCAGGAAGATCGCAATGCCGATCGCCCAGCCCGTCACGCTCGAGGCTCCCGCGCTCCATCCGCCCGTGGCGACGTGGAAGATCACGCCGGCCAACGCTCCACCAAGCGTCAGGAGTTGGGGAATACGTCGGGTCCGGATGTCCCATCCGCAGGCCAGCGCAGCCAGCCCGAACCCGATCAGTTGAGCAACAGTCATAGTCATCCCGTGATTCTCAGGGAGTTGGTGGAGGCATCTCCCAGATCGCTTGTGCGTCGGTGTTCCAGGTCTGGTACGCCGTGGCCATCTTGGTCCTGATCGTGGGAAACAGCAGCACTCCTCCGACGGCGATGATGCCGGTGAGCAGCGCATACTCGATCAGATCCTGCCCGTCGTCGTCTCGGAGCAGGCGAACGACACCACGAGTCGTCCGGCGAATCGCCTCTATCGTCATGGTCCACTCACGAATGGAAGTCCGCACCCTCGACCAGGGCCCGACCGGGCCTCGTGCTCGACTGGGCCGAAACACACCTGGTCGAACCCTACGGCATTACGCTGTTCAAGTTCGTGAAGTAGGTCGTCACCTTCGGACCGATCAACTTGATCGTGGCGATCGCGCCGAATGTGATGATGCCCACCAGCAACCCGTACTCGACCAGATCCTGTCCGTCATTCTCACGAAGCAACCGACCAAACAACGCCTTCATGTCGCTCTCCTTTCGACCCAACGCTACATCGACAACGAGCCGTTCCCACCCAACGAGAGATCCTCGAGCGTGCTCGAAACGGCCTGACGAATCGACGTCCCCTCCGATGGTCCGGTGTGAAGAAACTCGACCCCGACGAGATAGCTGGAGCCGGACCCTGCGATCGCCACGCAGCGTGTGGCGCGCACGTCTTCGGTGTATGTCCGGCCGCCGACTTCCAGCCGCAGCGCACCCACGGTTCCTTCCTCGATGCGGTGGCCGCTCTCGAGCAGGCAGCCCGACCGGCTGATCTCGACCAGCCGCGTAGGGATGTGTCTCGCCAGCACGCCGAGCAATTCCACCTGGCACTGCAATGCCTCCATCCGCCGTTTCATCCGTGTGCTCCAGACCGGCGATCCCGGTGACCGGGATGTGCCCTCAGCTGACGATGGCCAGCCGCAATCGATGCCTGACCAGTCCCTCGACCAGGACCGGTCTGCTTTCGACGACCCGGACGATCAGGCTGCGTGCCGGCCGGGCCAAATCGAGCGTCAGCATTTCTTCCCGATGCGCGGGCGTCGAGCTGACTACCCAGAGCTCCTTCAGATCCTCATCGTGCCGTTCGATGACGACATCGCCGGGAATGCGCAGGGTGCCCTCCCATGGGGCTGACAGCACGTAGCGCATGTCGCGGCGCGTTCGACGCATCGGATGAAGAACTCTGATCGAGAGCGAGATCCGCGGAGATGTTGAGCAACCGCTGTACCCGCGTGTTCGGATCCGCTAAGCACGTGCGAACGTGAGAGTTGCGTCGAACGTGTTCGCGCGGGACGCATCGGCAATCTGGTCCGGACCAGATAAAGGTTCGGCACGAGGGCGCTATTCGTGCGTCAACTCGAGCCGATCGGCCGTTCGCGTGTCGGTGCGATCGATCGTGCCCGCGGGAAGTTCCACGGCGGCGAAGCCGCGCGCGGCGAGCCTGATCCGCCAGGGACGCACGGTGGGGCACACCTTGACGACCTCGCCGGCTCGATTGACGAAGATCACGTCGATCGTGAAGCGCATGAAGAACATGTGAATGCTGTTGCAGGGCGCGAGCACCAGCGCGGCGTCGTTCGGCAGATCGAGATCGTCCGAGCAGGCCTCTGCGCCGGCTCGACGAGTCGAACGCAGGCTCGATGTGCCTTGCCAGCACCCGCTGGTTTCGCGTGTTCCGCAGCACCCACGCCTCCGACGATCGCTTCAGCAGGGGATCGAGGAAGGATGCTGCGGCCACTCAGGACGGGCTCGGTCCCTCGAACGGCAGGCGGCTCGCGGCGCCGTCCATGCCGGGCCCCGCGGAGGGCGTCCGGAAATCGCGGAAATCCACGGTGCATTCATGAGCCGCGAGAAAGTTCATGAAGCGCTTGTAGTCGGATTCCGGCATGCCGAAGAGCTTCAGCACCGCGCGGTAGTTTCCCTTGGTGGCTGAGAGCCCGAGGCTGACGAGCTGCCGGAGATCGTGTCGCGTGATGTCGCGCTTCAGCAGCAGCGGGTGAATGTGGCCCCAGAACGTATAGTGGCCGTCGACCAGCGTGCTGTAGAGATCGTCGGCCAGCCGCCGACGACGTTCGCGGCGGGGCATCAAGCCGTCCCGCGTCGCGAAGCGGACCGCTTCAGGCAGATCGCCGACATCCACTTCGACGGCGTCGACCATCCAGGCCGCCTGTTCGATGACGTTGTGCAGCTCGCGCACGTTGCCCGGCCATCGGTAACGCATCATGGCCTGAACCGCCGCATCCGTGAAACGAACGGGCCGCCCCGTGCGTTCCGCCGCCGACGTGATCAGCGCGGGCAGGTCTTCCTTGCGATCGCGCAGGGGGGGCACGTGGATGTGGATGACCTTGATGCGGTAGAGCAGGTCGCTGCGAAACGTGCCGGACGTGACCAGATCGTTCAGGTCCCGGTTGGTGGCGGAGATGACGCGAACGTCGACGCGCGTTGGACGCGAGTCACTGCCGACCGGCTGAATCTCTCCGCTCTCGAGGAATCGCAGCAGGTGCGACTGCATCTGCAGGCTCATCTCGCCGATCTCGTCGAGGAACACCGTGCCGCGGTGGCCCGCTTCGAGCCGGCCGCCCCGGTCGCGGTACGCGCCGGTGAAACTTCCCCGTGCGTGACCGAAGAGCTCGGTCTCGAGGAGCGTCTCGGCGATGGCCGCGCAGTTCACGGCGACGAACGGCCGCTGCGCCCGCGTCGAATGGGCGTGGATGTACTGGGCCACCACGTCCTTACCTACGCCGCTTTCACCGGTGATCAGGACCTTTGCGTCGCCTGCCGCAGCGCGGGTGGCCAGCGTCCGTACCTGCCGCATCGCCCGGCTGGCATCAACCAGTCGCGGACCGGGAGGGGGATCGCTGATCCCGTGGCGAAACGCGAGGGGAGTCGTCGCACGCGCCAATTTGAGCCTTCCTCCGGGAAGACATGCACCCAGCGGGCGTCGCAGCCGCCCGTTCTGGCTCTGGCGCGTAGCAACGGCGGTGCCGGTCGGCGACCGGCGCAGGATGGCTCGCAGACGCTCGTTTTGCCTCGGAAAAACGTGGATCAGCGGCCAAAGTCTGGCAACAAATGTCTCCCCGATGGCGAACACTTGTCTGCCGCACAGATGACAAACCAGCCTGTTGCTGGTTTGTCGCGGGCCGGTCACCGGCTCATTCCCGGTGATTTCAGCGGACGATGCGGACGTTCGTCGGCGGCAGCGGGGCCACCGCGCCGTCGGCCGAGCGCGTCAAATCGAACTGGATTTCTGCCTGGCTCAGGGCCCGGTTGTACACCCGGACGTCGTCGATCGTGCCCTGGAAGTACTGGCCCATCGGCGTGTTTCCGCCGATCCGAAGCGGCTGGGTTGTCGCCGTCAGAGAGCCGGAGACTTGCCGGCTGCCCACCTCGACCCCGTTGATGTACAGCCGTAGTGTCGATCCGTTGTAGGTGCACGCAACGTGCGTCCAGACGTTCAGGGCGAGCGGAGCGGTGCCACTCAATGCGATCGCGCCTGCGCCGGTATTGACCTGTGCGACCGGGCGCGAGCCTCCGTTGTTTGCGTGCAGGCTGTACGCCAGGCCGCTGGAGGATTCCTTCATCACGATCGTTCTCGAGCCGCCGAGGGCTGTGGGGAACACCCAGGCTTCGAGGGTCATGCCGGACGTCAGGTCCAGCATCGAGCTGTCGGCGACGGAGATCGTGTCGTTGACACCGTCGAATGCGATGCCGTTGCCGTAACGGCCCGCCGCGTTTCGCGTGGCTCCGACCAGCGAGCCTGTATGACTGTTCCCCGATGAATCCGTGACGGTCGTGCCGCTCGGCTCGTTGAAGGCGTACGCGGCGACCAGACCGACGGCGCCCGGCGTCCCCGGCACGAAACGCGCCGTGTATTGAGCCGCGGTGGCCGGGGTCACGAGCGTGTGTCGAGCCGGCTGGCCGTTGGACCAGGACTGGAAGATCCAGACCTGGCCCGCGCCATCCAGTTGGGCAGGAGCGTCAACATTGAGCGAGTAGTTGTCCCACGAGACAATTGTCTGTGGTCCCGTCACGTTCGTGCCGTTGACGACGACTCTCAAACCTGCAGGTTCCGTCGCGAAGGAGACGTTGACCGTCCGGGGCATCAGGTCCTGGCGAACCGTCGTCGTCAGTCCACCGGAATCTACAGCGGTCAGCACGATCTCGAGGTAATTGACAGCCGCGGCCGCAAGATCCTCGGGCTGCGGAGCCTGGAAGGTCAGTCCGTTGCCCGTCGTCGGCGGCATGAACGGATGCGTGTGCGATCCGTGATGCAGCGTGATGCTCCAGGTCATCGCGCTGGCTGGCAGCGGTCCTTGATCGGGATCGGTCGCCGTTCCCTGCAGCGTGATGGTCTGGCCCACGCGGAACTGAGTCGTGGTGGTCGGGCTGGTGATGGCGACGTCGGGCGGACGATTGCCCGCCTGAATCGTGACGGACGCTGTTCCTGTGGCCAACTGGGGATCCCGAACCGTCAGGGTCGCGACGAACGGACCCGCCGTCGTGTAGGTGTGGTTGACGGTTGCCGTGGTGCCGTGAGCCGTGCCGTCGCCGAAGTTCCAGTCGTACGTCAACGCGCTGCCGTCCGGATCGCTGCTGCCCCGGCCGTCGAAGAAGACCGCCAGGGGGAGGGCCCCCGAAGTGGGATTCGCCGTCACGGCCGCGACCGGAGGTCGGTTGGTGACGCCGGCGTAGCTGATGCGCCGAACCTGCCCGCCGCCTGCGTAGGTCAGGTAGTAGAGGGCCTGCGTTCCATTGAACGGTCCGAACCGCATCGCCGTCGCGCTGCTCGATCCCAGGCCGCTGACGAAGGTCGTCCGCGTGTAGCTGCTCCCGCTCTGCGTCAGCACGAATATCGTTCCGCACGTATAGTCGGCAAAGAGGTAGGTGTTGTCGTAGACGGCAGGCCACACGCCGTTGGGCACGAACGCGCCGCCCGTCACGGCAGCGCAGCCGGTGCTCCGTCCGTACGCGTGGATCGGATCCGTCAGGCCTGCCGGCGTATTCGAACAGTTCGTCGTTGAGCCGTTCGCGCAGAACCCTTCGCGGATGTTCCATCCGTAGTCCGCGGCGGCCTGCCCGAGATTGATCTCTTCCCACTGGCCCTGACCGACGTCGTTGATGAAGAATCGCGTGCCCGCCGCATTGGGGTCGAACGCCATTCGGAAGGGATTGCGCAGACCCGATGCGTAGGTCTCCTGACATTTCTTTCCAGGATCTGTACGGCCGGTGACGTTGCAGCGCGCGCTGTCGGTTCCGCGGTACGGGTTCGTCGCCGGGATCCCGCCGTCGGGAGAAATGCGTAGAATTTTTCCGAGGAGGATGTGAGAATCGCGTGACGCGTTGTTGGCGCCCGCGCAACCGCTGTCGCCCGCGTAGTCGCATCCGCTGTCGCCAATGCTGACGTACAGCAAGCCGTCCTTGCCAAAGTGCACGTCGCCCGCGTTATGGTTGCCGGCTTCCGACGGCATGTTGTCGATGAGGACCGTTTCACTGGCAAGGTCGACCTGATTCGACGACGAGAGGACGAATCGCGACACGCGGTTGACGCACGGACTCTTGTTGAACGTATAGAAAAGGTAGATGAAACTGTTTGTGGCGAACGACGGGTCGATCGCGACGCCAAGCAGCCCTCGTTCGCTGTCGGTGCAGACGCGCGATCCGAGCGTCAGCGCCGGCGTCGACTGCAAGGCTCCGTTCTGGTAGACGTACAGTCTGCCCAGCTGTGACGCGATGAGGAGCCGGCCATCGGGCGCGAACGCGAGCGCCGTGGGCGATTGTACCGACGCGACCAGGGAGTTGGTGAATTCAGGTGGTGCCTGGGCCAGTGCGGCTCTCGGGGCCGACAGGAGCATCAGGGCGAGACAGAGGGGCGCCAGACGCTGACGCCCCAAAAGGGTATCTCTCAGTCGATTCATGGTGACGCTCTTACATGGTTGCAATCGGCCACGCGCCTGGGGAGACCCCGGGATCGGTCGGTCGCCTCACTAGAAGTCGTTGTGTTGCAGTTGGTTACGGGCGCCACCGGCGCCGCTTTGCGCCGGCGACGACAAAACGGGCGCAAGGCCTGTTCCAGCTGGGCTGGGGCGAAGCAGAGGAGTGGCTGCGGCCGCTCGACGCCCAGAGAGCTACGAACAAGTAAAATGTCGCGTTTTCGAGGAGACCGTTCGTGCAGTTTGATTCGGTGGTACCGGAAGTAGCAGAGACATCGTCGGCGATCGATTCGACGGAATTACCGACGGAGGAACAACAGCAGGAAGACCCGGACGTGACGCCGACTCGCGAGGGCTTGCCTCGCGGGTTCCGGATGCGGCACAACCGGCACTACGTGGACGAGGTCCTGAGCGATCGGCCGATGAGAACGGTTCGAGAGATCGCGATCTCGGATCTCGAGCTGCCCACCGATGTCGATGAACAGGACGCCCGCGCGCTCGACCTGCTCGCCGGCTCGATCGGCAGGCTCGGCGTCCTCGAGCCGCTGCTTGTCGGTCGACAGGACGCAGGCTACCGCGTCATCGCGGGAGCAAACCGGCTGCGCGCCGCACGAACGATCGGTCTCAACACGGTTCCTTGTCTGGTCCATGACGTGGACGATGAGACGCTGAAGGACATGCGACAGGCGACGACGGAACGCGTTGCGCCGGTCGAGGCGGCCGCTGCGACCCCGCCGCAGGTGTCGTCCCTGGAAACGGCCGAAGGCTTCGAGTTCGTGTCCGCGCTCCTGCCGGCCATGAACGCCGCCGGGCGCGACCGTCTACGGTGGTCGGTTCTCGCGGATCTGGCCGGCGTCGAATTGCTGCACGCGCGAACTGCCGCCGTCGCGACGGAAATACTGGCCTGCCCTGAGCTTGTCGAAGGGGCTCGCACGAGCCCCATCGACCGGTCACCGTTGCGGTTTGCCGATCTGCTCGATGACGCGTTGGCGAGCGTGGCGACCGAGGCGCGCTTGAGGGGCGTCCGACTCGACGTCTCGACCGAGGCACCTGACTATCGCATCTCTATCGATCCCAGGCTTTGCCGGCCTGCCCTGACGGGCATCCTGCAGGCGCTGCTGGCGCTGTCGCCGCGCGGCGGGACTACTCTTCGCGTGCGCATGCAGGGCACGACCGTGCGACCCGCAGTCATCGTCGACGCTGCAATCGAGAATGCCGAGATCGACTTGACGAGCGACGTCGCGAAGCAATGCTTCGACCCGGGCTGGCACGATCATCCGTGCGGCGCGTCGGGCGCGGTGGTGCTCGGAGCGGTCCGCAAGGTCGCGCAGCTGCACGGCGGCCGCGCCGGCGTCCACGCGCACACCCGCAATGGATGGACGATGACGCTCGTCCTCCCAAAGCCGCTCACTGATGTTTAGGAACCGGTGAACTGATTACGGCGCACCTGCACAGCACCGCACCTTGCACGGTGCACCGTGCACCCTGCACCGTTCATTATCTTTTGGCGGTGGTGACGAATTCGGCGCCGGGCGTTTCGACCGTGGTGTATCGGGTCACGGGGCGGCCGTCCACGACTTCCACGACCTTGTAGATCCGCACCGGTTTGGGTGCCGCGTCGACCGTGCTCTTGATCTTGGTGACGTAGTTTCTCGTCTCGCGGTAGGGTGGAATCGAGCCGTAGCGCGCGACTGCGGTGGGCCCGGCATTGTAGGCCGCGAGCGCGAGCTCGACGTTCTGCGCAAACTTCACGAGCAGGCTCTTCAGATAGGTCACGCCCGCGCGAATGTTCTCAGCCGGGTTGTACGGGTCGAGCACGCCGTACTCCGCGGCAGTCGCGGGCATCAGCTGCATCAGACCCATCGCGCCTTTGTGCGACGTCGCGCGCGGATTGAACGCCGACTCGGCCTGGATAACCGCCTTCACGAGGTGCGGGCTGACGCCCTGGGCCGACGAGTGCTCTTCGATCAGCGAGTCGAAGCGATCCTTGCCGGTGCTCTGCTCGCCGGCGGCTTTGGTGGTCCTGAAGGTGTTCGCCGTGCTGACCGCGTAGGTGCGCGCCGAGGGATCCTTCGGTTGATCCGACAACACCCAGTTCCCGGCGGGGTCCCGCCAGGCGTAGATTTGAGCGTGCGCCACCGCCGGCGTCGCTGCACTCAGCAGCACCGCGCTCAGCAGTATCCGATTAAGGCGCGACCTCATCATTACTTAGAAAGCTCCAATTGCAGAGTTCGTGGGCAATCCCGTGAACTGACGCTCAATGGCAACCTGAGTGCCTACGCACTATCAACAACTTACGGTCAGCGGCCGGCCGTAGGTGTGCTGAAACGAAACCGCCGAATGCAATCTTGTAATTTATCGGTCAGGACTGTCAGGCCAGTAGCGACGCGAGGACCTCGGGCGCGCGCGAGAGCAGCTCGGGAATCTTCGACGCGTCGCGGCCACCGGCTTCGGCAAAATCAGGGCGGCCACCACCCCCGCCGCCAATGATGGGCGCCAGCTCCTTGACGAGCCGGCCGGCCTGCACCCGGCTCGTCAGGTCTTTGGTGACCGATATCACGAGCGCAACTTTCCCGTCCTGCTCGGACACCAGCACGACGACGCCGCTCCCCAGTCGATCGCGAAGCGTGTCCGCGAGACCGCGGAGCGCGTTCTTCTCGAGACCCTCGACGCGGCGCGCGATCAGCTTGACGCCCGACACCTCGCGCGTATCGTCGCCGGTCGCGCCCGCGGCGCCGGATCCGCTTCCGGTGCCAGCGACCGCCAGCTTCAGCTTGAGCTGATCGACGTCGCGCGCGAGTCGTTTGTGCTCTGTCTGCAGGCGCTGAACGCTCTCCACGGCCTGGCCGGGCGTCGTGTTCAGCGCGCTCACCAGCCGCTTCAACGTGTCGCGCTGCTCCTGCGCAAACCGGACCGCGCCCGCGCCCGTCAGCGCTTCGATGCGGCGGACGCCTGCGGCGATGCCCGTCTCCTCGGTCACGACGAAGAACCCGATGTCGCCGGTCGCGCGCACGTGCGTGCCGCCGCACAACTCCATGCTGAAACCCGGAACCGAGACGACGCGGACGCGGTCGCCGTACTTCTCGCCGAAGAGCGCCATGGCGCCCGCCGCGACCGCTTCCTCGGTGGACCTGACGTCGGTCTGCACCGCCGTGTTCCGGCAGATCTGCTCGTTGACGATGCGCTCGATCTGCCGGAGCTGATCGTCGGACAGCGCCTCGAAGTGGACGAAATCGAAACGCAGGCGATCGGGGGCGACGAGCGACCCGGCCTGCTTGACGTGAGTGCCGAGCACCTGCCTCAGCGCTGCATGGAGCAGGTGAGTGGCGGTGTGATTCCGCCGCGTCGAATCACGGATCTCGTCGGCCACCTCGGCCGTGACGATCTGATTCCTCCGGAACACACCGTTGTCGATGCGCACGAAATGCAGACGGGGGCGTCTCGGCACCTGCTTCACCAGCCGCTCGACCGTGGCGACCGATCCGTCAGCGCCGACGACCCGTCCGCTGTCCGAGACCTGTCCGCCGGCTTCGATGTAAAAGGGCGTGCGCGCCAGCGCGAGATAGCCCCGCATCCCGGACGTCAGCTCATCGCGCGACGCGCCCGTCTCGTCGAAGACGCCGACGAGCGTCGTGCCCTGCACGGTGGTGGTCTCGTAGCCCGCAAAATCATCGGCCGCGCCGTCGAGCGCCTGCTCGACCTCGGGTGGCATGGTCAGGGTCAATGCCTTGTCGGCTTCCTTGAACGCGCTGCGCGCCCGCGCCTGCTCTTTCTGCCCCTCCATCGCGCGATCGAATCCTGCGCGATCGATCGTGAGCTGCCGCTGCCCGGCGAGGTCCTCGACGAAGTCGATCGGCACGCCCAGCGAATCGTAGAGCCGGAAGACCTCGTCGCCAGGCACCACGCGGTTGCCGGCTGCCGCTCTGTCCAGGGCGTCCTCGAGCCGGGGCAGCCCCGCCGTCAGCACGGCGTCGAATCGTTCCTCCTCGCTCCGGACGACGCGGACGATCGCCTCGCGGCCGGTCCGAAGCTCTGGATAGGCGTCGCCCATCTCACGCACGATCACGTCGACGAGCGTATGCAGCACGGGGTCCGTGAAGCCGAGCTTTTTCCCATGCCGCATCGCGCGGCGCATGATCTTGCGCAGGACGTACCCGCGCCATTCATTCGAGGGCACGACACCATCGGCGATGAGGAAGGTCATCGCGCGCAGGTGATCGGCGATGACGCGCATCGAGATATCCGGCGGATCCGAGAGCGTCGCGCCGTACTTCCGGCCGGCACGCTCTCCAATCGCCGCCAGAATCGGCATGAAAAGGTCCGTGTCGTAGTTCGACAGCTTGCCCTGAATGACGGCCGAAATCCGCTCCAGGCCCATGCCGGTGTCGATGGATGGCGCCGGCAGCGGAGTGAGCTTGCCGTCCTGATTCCGGTCGAACTCCATGAACACGTTGTTCCAGACTTCGACATACCGGTCGCAGCTGCAGTCGATACCGCGGCACGGCCGCCCGGCGCGTTCCTCCTCGCACGGAACATCTCCGCCGCGGAAGTAATGGATCTCCGAACACCGGCCGCACGGGCCCGTGTCGCCCATGGCCCAGAAGTTCTCGTCCATTCCCAGCTCGGTTACCCGATCCGCCGGCACGAGCGTCGTCCAGATTGTGTAGGCCTCGTCATCACGCGGGATGCCCGCTTCGCCTTTGAACACCGTCGGGAACAACCGATCCGGCGACAGCCCCCACACGCTGGTCAGCAGCTCCCAGGCGTAGGGGATCGCATCTTTCTTGAAATAGTCCCCGAAGGAGAAGTTGCCGAGCATCTCGAAGAACGTGTGGTGCCGCAGCGAGGGGCCGACGTTGTCCAGGTCGTTGTGCTTGCCGCTGACGCGCATGCACTTCTGGGATGTGGTCGCGCGCGTGTAGCCGCGCTTGTCGCGGCCGAGGAACGTGTCCTTGAACTGGTTCATGCCCGCGTTGGTGAACAGCAGCGTGGGATCGTCGCCCGGGACGAGCGGCGAGCTGGGCACGATGGTGTGGCCCTTGCGTTTGAAGTACTCGAGGAAACTGCTGCGAATCTCGCGGGAGTGCATCAGACCATTTTAGTCGCTTGCGCGGCTGCCCGGCTTGCGGAGTTCGGCCATGACGACCGCCGGCGAGAACCCCTGTCGCAGCAGATACTGATAGAGCCGTGCCTGCTCACGGGGGTCGGTCGGGCGCTGCCGGCCGCGGAGCTTCTTCTGAAGCGCCCGCGCGACGAGCGTGCGTTCGTCGAGATCGCCGAAAACTTCGGCCAGCGCCTCGGACGCAACTTCATGGGAGACGCCGCGCGCCACGAGCTCGCGCGCGATCCGAAGACGCCCACGTCCTTTGACGTTGACCGCCGTTCGCGCGTGCGCCCGTGCGACGCGCCCGTCGTCGACGGCTCCGGTCTCGCGAAGATGCTCGATGGCGGCCTCAATCTGTGGCGCATTGTGGAAGCGATTCTCGAGGCGGGCGCGGCATTCGGATTCGGTCAACTCGCGCCTGGCGAGCAGGTGCAGCGCGTCGAGATACGCGGACCGGGGCATCGCAGACCGCCCCGTCAGCCCCCGAATCTGATGATGTCAGGCGGGGCGACCCCGCCCTGGCGCGCCATTTCTTCACGCGCCAGCTCGGAGGTCGTCGAGATGCCCTGGACCTTGAGCTTGAACTCGTCGACGTTCGAGGCCCAGCGCAGGGCCTCGTCCAGCGTGATGAACCCCTGCTGGTAGAGGCTGAAGATCGACTGGTCGAACGACTGCATGCCGTACTGCGACGTGCCGGCCGCGATCGCGCCATGGATCTGCGCGGTCTTGTCCTTGTCGACGATGCAGTCGCGGATGAACGGCGTGGCAATCATGACTTCGACTGCCGGCACGCGCCCCAGCCCGTCCGCTCGCGGGATCAGCCGCTGGGAGATGGCGGCCTTGAGCACGGTCGCCAGCTGGAGGCGGATCTGTCGCTGCTGGTGCGGCGGGAAGACGGTGATGATGCGGTTGATGGTCTCCGTGGCGTCCAGCGTGTGCAGCGTCGAAAAGACGAGGTGGCCGGTTTCGGCGGCCAGGAGCGCGGTTTCGACGGTTTCGAAGTCGCGCATTTCGCCGACCAGGATGACGTCCGGGTCCTGGCGCAGGGCGCTGCGCAGCGCGTGTGCGAACGAGATCGTGTCGACGGCAACCTCGCGCTGGTTGACGATCGACTGGTAATCGCGGTGGAGGTACTCGATCGGGTCCTCGACCGTCATGATGTGCGTCGACCGCGTCGAGTTGATGTGGTCGATCATCGCGGCCAGCGTCGTGCTCTTGCCGCTGCCGGTCGTCCCCGTCACGAGCACCAGGCCGCGCTCTTCCTCGGCGATTCGTTTCAGGACCGGAGGCAGGCCCAGCTCGTCGATGTTCCGGATGCGCGTCGGGATCACGCGCATGACCACGCCGATCGTGCCGCGCTGCTGGAAGACATTGCAGCGGAAGCGCCCGAGGCCGGTCACGCTGTAGGCGAGGTCCACTTCCTGGTTCCGCCGGAACTTCTCCGCGTGATCCGGCGTGAACAGCGTGCTCGCCATGGCTTCGGTGTCGGTCCGATCGAGCCGCTTCTCTTCGGAGGCAACGGTCAGCGTGCCGTTGACCCTCATCATGGGATGGCTGCCGACCTTCAGGTGGAGGTCCGACGCGCCGGCGGCAACGGCAACTTTGAGGAGGTCGTTTATGTGCACAGAAGGATGTCGTCGGTCCGAGTCGCCGACGGACGACTAGCGGCTCGCGACCGACTGCGGCCCGGCCGTGACGGCCTGCAACGGCTCGCCGGGATACACGTAGGTCAGCCACCCGTGCCGGTCGGGCTTGTCCCCGCTGATCACCGCGAAGAATGCGCTCTGGATGGCTTCGGTAATCGGCCCGCGCCGGCCGTTGCCGACCGCAATCTTGTCGACGGACCGAATGGGCGTGATCTCGACCGCCGTGCCCGCGAAGAACGCCTCGTCACAAATGTAGAGCAGCTCGCGCGGCAGCATCTCTTCGCGCACGCGGAAGCCCAGATCGCGCGCTAGCGACAGCACCGAGCTGCGCGTGATCCCGGGCAGAATCGACGCCGTCAACGGCGGCGTGTAGATGATGTCGTCGCGGACAATGAACAGATTCTGCCCGCTGCCCTCGCTCAGGTAGCCGAACGTGTCGAGCGCGATGCCCTCGCTGTACCCCTCGGTGATGGCTTCCATCTTGATCAGCTGCGAGTTGGCGTAGTTCGCCGAGGTCTTCGCCAGGGTGGGGAGGGTGTTGGGGGCCGAACGCGACCAGGAGCTGACGCAGACGTCCACGCCGCGTTCCAGCGCGTCCTGGCCAAGATAAGCGCCCCACTCCCACGTCAGCACCGCGATGTCGACGGGGCAGGGGAACGGGTTGACGCCGAGCGCCGCGTACCCTCTATAGATGATGGGCCGGATGTAGCACGCCTTGTACTTGTTCGCCCTGATGGTGTCGAGCACCGCCGTCGTCAGCGTCGCCTGATCGACGGTCGCCTCCATCCGGTAGATTCTGGCCGAGTCGTACAGGCGCCGCATGTGGGCGTCGAGCCGGAAGCAGGCCGATCCTCTCGGCGTGGCGTAGCACCGCGCGCCTTCGAACACCCCGCTGCCGTAATGGATGACGTGGGAGGCCACATGAATCTTCGCGTCCGCCCACTCGACGAGCGAGCCGTTCATCCAGACTTTTCCGGTGCCCGTAAAGGCCATTCGCTACTCCTTGCTGGGTTCGGATTCTAGCATAGCGCTCTCCGGTCCAATTGCCCGGCGGTCTCTCGACTCTACTGCGTCTCGCCGCAGAACGGACACCGATCGCTTCGCGCGTGCAGCGGTTTGCGGCATTGCCAGCAGAACTTCGGCCCGCCCTCGCTCGTCGAGCCTCGCCCGCCTTCGCTCTTCGAGCTTCGGGGCTCGGTCATCGAGCTTCGGCGAGCATCGATCGCCGCAGGCGCGACCGTGGCCCCGGCGCGACGCGCACGCGGCGTCCGAACCGCCAGCACATCAGCCAGGAGATCCCCGGCTCGCGGGTACCTGGCTGTCAGGTCCGGCGCCATCGCCTTCAGGACGATATCGCCGATCGCCCGCGGAACCGCAGGGTTCTTGAGGCGGGGAGAGGACAGGAGCTCGCCCGACATGAGTTTGTCGAGATCGGCTGGCGCCGGCGTGTCGTACGGCAGGATGCCCGTCAGCATCTGATACATCGTCACGCCAAGCGAGTAGATGTCGGACGCGAACACCGCCTTGCCGTGGAACTGCTCGGGGGCCATGTACGGGGGACTCCCGATGACGGTCGTCCCGTGCGCGGCGATTTCGAGAAAGCGCGACGTGCCGAAGTCGGCGACCTTCAGCATGTCGTTGTCGGTCACGAGGACGTTGGCCGGACGCAGGTCGCGATGGATCACCCCCTGGCGATGAGCGTGATCGACGGCGTTGCAGATCTGGCAGGTGAAGTCGAGCGCCCGGTTCAACTCGATGGCGCCCTTGAGCGCGATGATGTTCTCGAGCGTCTCGCCCTGCACGTACTCCATCACGATGAAGAAGACGTTGTCCTGCTTCTCGGCGGTCGTGATGGCGACGATGTTGGGATGGCTGACGCTGGCGAGCAGCCGGGGCTCACGCAGGAGCTCGCCGAAGTCGAGCCCCTGACGATGGGGAACCTTGATGGCGACCTTCTTGTCGATCCAGGTGTCCTGCGCGAGGTAAACGGTCCCGAAACCGCCGCTGCCGAGAGGCGCGACGATCTTGTACTTGCCGAGAGTCTGACCCCTGAAGAGCAATGCTGAATGCTGAATGTTGAATGCTGAAGTACCCGGCGAACAAGAAACGGAATAGCAGGCAGTATAGCGCGAATCACGGCTGGCGCACCTCCTGCATGTGATGAATCGCGCGTAGAATCAGACGCGTGACGCTCCCGCGGTTCTTTGCGCCAGAGCTCGACCCCGGGAAGCCGGACGTGTCTCTTCCGGCGGACGAGTCGCATCACCTGTTGCGCGTCATGCGGCTCGCGCGTGGAGACGAGGTGGCGGTGTTTGACGGGCAGGGGCATGAGTTCCGTGCGCGCGTAGACGAGGCGAGCCGCGCACGAGTCACGCTCACGCTGGTCGAGGCCATCAGCCCGCCACCGGAGCCAGGTGTGTCCATCACGCTGGTGCAGGCGCTCCTCAAGGGCGAGAAGATGGATGCGGTCGTTCGGGACGCCACGATGGCGGGGGCTGCACGCATCGTCCCGGTGCTGACCGAGCGGACGCTGATTGGCGCGGCGGCCCTGAAGCGGGGGCACGCCGTGGATCGCTGGCGTCGCGTGGCGGTCGCGTCCGCCAAACAATGCCGGCGCGCGACGTTGCCGATCATCGATGAACCGCAGGCGTTCGACCGCTGGCTGTCAGGCGACGGGACCGCCGGCGCCGCGACACACGCTACCGAAACCCGACTGCTTCTGGTCGAGCCCTCCAGCGGAGGAGAGACGGTCTCGTTGCGAGCCGTTCGTCGCGCGTCGCCTGTGGATCCCGTCGTGTGTCTCGTGGGCCCCGAGGGCGGCTGGTCGACTGCGGAGCGCGACGCCGCGGTAGCAGCCGGGTGTCAGGCCATCACGCTGGGGCCGCTGACCTTGCGGGCTGATGCCGTGCCGCTCGTCGCGATTTCGCTCGTGAGATTTGCGTTCGAAGGGAACTGATCCGTCAGACCTCACGCCGCAGCGAGGCGCCCGCCCAGTCACCCTCGCCAGCCTGACGCTCGGCCGTCATTGCGAGCGACGCGAGCGACCGAATCACGTCTTCGCATTCCTCCGGATTGAAGCCGCTGACGATCAACCTTCCGCCCGGTCTCGTCAGCTCGCGGAGTGCGAGCGCGTATCTGCGGATGACGGCGCCCGTGAGGTTGGCGGTGACGACGTCCGCCGGTTCCACGGAGAGTGAAGCGAGATCACCATCGCGGACGTCGACCGCGGTCTCTGCGCCGTTGCGCACGACGTTCTCCCGAGCGTTCCTGAGTGCGTCCGGGTCGTTGTCCACCGCGACGACTCGGAAAGCGCCGAGCTTCCACGCCGCGATCGCCAGGACGCCGGACCCCGTGCCGACGTCGATCGCGCGCCGGCCCGCGACGTCCGTCGCCTGCAGCAGCTCCAGGCACAGCCGCGTGGTCTCGTGATGGCCGCTTCCAAAGCCGGTGGACGGATCGATCGCGATCGTAAGGGTGCTGGGGTGCTGAAGGTGCTGAAGGGCTGCGGCTCGTCCCAGGGCGGTGCGATGACGAGGCGGCCGACCCGGACGGCGCGGAGCCCGGCTTGTGATCGCCGCGCCCAATCCTCGTCGGGGACGTCGACGCGTCTGACCGACGTCAGGTGCGAGCCGAGCGACGCCAGCAACGCGGCGGCGGCATCCTGCTGCTGGCGGGCGCTGCGAAAGAAAATCCGCCAGCCGTCCGCCAGCTCGTCTTCGTGGATGGCCAGCGGGTCGAATTCGTCGATCGTGGCGTGGATCAGCTCGTGAAGCACGAGACAGGTCGGCGCCAGACCTCCATCGCAGGTCCAGCGCCGGATAGCTATCCAAAGATGTCCTTCACACGCTCGAAGAACGGCTTGTCCTCGGACTCCTGCTCGCCGGGCGGCGTCGTCCTCCGGCAGCGTCTTCGCGAGCTCCTCGAGCAGATGTTTCTGATCCTTCGTCAGCTTTTTCGGAACGGCGGCGCGGGCGATGACGTGCAGATCGCCGCGGCCGCGGCCCGAGACGTTCGGCATGCCCTTCCCGCGAACCTTGAAGCGCGCCCCAGGCTGCGTGCCCGCTGGAATGTGCAGTTCCTCACGGCCGTTGAGCGTCGGCACCTTCACCGTGCCGCCAAGCGCGAGCGTCGGAAAACTGATCGGCAGCTCGCAGTACAGATCGTCCTCTTCGCGGTGGAAGAACGGATGCTCCTGCGCGTGCACGACGACGTAGAGGTCGCCCGGAGGTCCGCCGGCGGTGCCGTGTTCTCCCTCACCTTGCAGTCGCATCCGCTGACCGGTCGCAATCCCTGCGGGGATCTTGACCGTGAGCTTGCGCTCGCGGCCGATGCGTCCGGCCCCCCGGCAGGTCGGGCAGGGCTTGGCGATCGTCTTGCCCGTGCCGCGGCAGCTCGGGCAGGACCGCGCCACGGTCAGGAATCCCTGCTGATAGCGGACCTGGCCGACGCCCCGGCACTGGTTGCACGTCTCGGGTGACGTGCCCGGCGCCGCGCCGGTCCCGCGACAGGTCTCGCACGATCTCCTCGCGCGGAATCTGGATCGTCGTTTCGGCGCCCTCGGCGGATTCCTTGAAGGTGATCTCGAGGTCGTACCGCAGATCGGCGCCGCGCTGCGGACCGCCGCGGCGGCGTCGGCCGCCGAAGATGTCTCCGAAGCCGAAGACGTCGCCGAGTCCCGCGAAGATGTCCGAGAAGTCGGCGAAGATCGTCGGGTCGAACCCCGCGCCGGCAGCACCGCTGACGGCGGCGTGGCCGAACCGGTCGTACATGCTGCGCTTGTCACGATCGGCGAGGACGGCGTAGGCTTCCGCGGCTTCCTTGAATCGCTCTTCGGCCTTCGCGTCTCCCGGATTCCGATCCGGGTGGTGTTTCAGCGCGAGCTTCCGGTACGCACTCTTGATCTGCGGGTCCGACGCATCCCGCGCGACACCCAGCACCTCGTAGTAGTCACGCTTGCTCACGCGTCACCTTTCGCGACCTTGACCATCGATGGCCGGAGCAGCCGATCGCCGATCATGTAGCCCCGCGCGAGCTCATCGATGATCTCCCCATCGCGGCGACCCTCGGCTGGCTCGTGGGTCACCGCCTGGTGAAAGTGCGGGTCGAAATCGGCGCCGATCGCTTCGATGGGCCGCACGCCGCGCTTGCGCAGGATCTCGAGAAGTTGCCGGTGGATCAGCTCGACGCCACGGCGGTAGGGTTCGGCTCCCTTCTCGCCCGACGGGGTCTTCAGCGCACGCTCGAGATCATCGACGAGCGGCAGCAGATCCCGGACCAGGTCGCGCCGCGATCGCGTCCGAGAGCGTCTGCCGCTCGCGGTCGGTGCGTTTGCGATAGTTGTCGAACTCCGCTGTCTTGCGCAGCAGCAGATCGTAGTACTCGTCGCGTTGACGCTGGAGCTCGTCCGCGTCCACGGTTGCGCCGGCAGTGGCGCCAGTGTCGGTGCTTTCGGGGCCAGACTGTTCGTCGTTGTCTTCCATGATTGACGGTGTCGTTTCGTGTCGGAATTACAGAAGGTCGAGCGGAGGGAGGTCGACCGACGTTTACGTCCGTGATCCCACCATCTTGCTGATCGCTCTCGAGAAACTCTCGACCGTATCGAGGGCGCGCGAGTACTGCATGCGCGTCGGCCCGATCACGCCGACGGCGCCGGTCGTCCGGCCGTCGGAATACGTGGCCGCGATGAGGCTGAACGACTGCATGTCGGCAGAATGATGCTCCGAGCCGATGACGACCGTCAGGCCCTCGCCGCTCACGCACTCGTCGAGGATCTGCACGAGCCGCGTCTTCTCTTCGATCATGTGGAGCAGAAGGCCGAGCGCCTCGAGCGTGACGTCGGGATCCCCGCCGACGTCCTCCAGCAGGCGCGACGTGCCCTGGACGTAGACGGTCGGCGCCGCATCCATGTCCGCCAGCGTCGTGTTCGCGAGCTTCAGCGCGCGCCCCATCAGCTCGTCGTAGAGCGTCCGCTCCTCGCGCAGCCGCTGCAGCACCAGCCGGCGCACGTCGCCGAGCGTTCGGCCCTTGAACTCGCGGTTCAAGTAGTTGGCGGCCTCCTGCAGTTCGGTCTGGCTGTACGAGTCCGTGGGCTGCACCACTTTATGCGTGACGTGTCCACGCGACGCCACCACGATGACCAGCACCCGCGCGGCATCGAGCGTCACGAACTCGAGGTGCTCGAGGGCGATCATGTCGGCCGGTGGCGCCACCGCGAACCCGACCTGATGCGACGCGCGCGAGACCTCCTGCGAGACGTGCGAGAGGAGGTCGTCGACCGTCCCCGCGCGTCTCAGCCGCGCTTCCACCCTGGCCGTCGACTGCGAGACTCGTCGTTCGGCGAGCACGTGGTCGACGTAGTTGCGATACCCGCGATCGGTCGGCACGCGGCCCGCCGACGTGTGCGGCTGACGCACGTATCCCTGCTCCTCGAGGCGCGCCAGGACGTTGCGCAGCGTGGCCGAAGAGACTCCGATGCCACGCCGGGCCAGCCAGAGCGAGGACACAGGTTCGCCCATGTTGATATAGGCCGACACGACGGTGCTGAGGATTCGTCTATCCCGTTCAGGCAGCGCAGGATGGCGCACCATATGTTGTTAGCACTCGCTGTGGGTGACTGCTAAGGATTATAGCAGACCCGCCGTCCGAGCTACCTCGGCGGCGGCGCGCCGCCCTTCGTCGGCGACCGCCGCCGCCTCCATATTCATGAGCGTGAAGTCCCGGACGAGGATTCGCCCATCGACCATCGTCAGGCTGACGTCGGTGCCCCGCGCGGCGTAGACGATCGTCGACCAGGGATCCGGATCCGGCGACAGATGCGGACGATCGCGGGCGACGAGGATCAGGTCGGCGCGCTTGCCGGGTTCGATCGACCCAATCTCACGCGTCGAGGCCAAGCGCCCGCGCGCCCTCGCGCGTCGCCATCCAGAGCGCGTCGCGGGCGGTCAGCGCGCCGGGCGCGCGGCGGATCGCCTGCAGCGTGGCCGCCAGCCGCATCTCGTCGAACATGTCGAGCCGGTTGTTGCACGCCGCGCCGTCGGCGCCGAGCGAGACCGAGATGCCGCGCTGGCGCATTTCGACGATCGGCGCGATGCCCGAGCCGAGCTTCAGATTGGAGCCCGGGCAGTGCATGACCTTGACGTCGCGTTCGGCGATGCAGCGCCTGCTCGCGCGTCCGTCACCCAGACGCAATGCGCCGTGCACAGGCGAGGGCGTCGCCAGGCCCGTGTCGGCCAGGTACTCGAGGTTGCTGAGCGCCCGCCGGACATCCGTGCGCACCACTTCCACCTCGTCGCGCGATTCGGACGCGTGGGTGTGGACGATGACGCCCTCGCGCTGCGAGAGCGCGGCCGACCGCCTCGAGCAGCTCCCGCGAGCACGAGACCGCGAACCGCGGCGCGAACGCGGCGCGCAGCCGGCCGTTTGCCGCGCCGTCCCAACGCTCGCGGAGCGCCAGGCTCTCGTCGATCGACTGCGTCGTCTTCTCGCGCAGCCGGGACGGCACCTGATCGTCGGAGTCCATCATGCACTTGCCGACCGTCGCCCGCAGGCCCGATCTCCGTCGAGCGTCTCGAACACCACGTCCGTGTCGTGCACCGTCTCCATCGTCAGCACCGTGGTGGTGCCCCGAGAGGAGGAGCTCGCGCGGCGGCCAGCCGCGCGGAGGCGCGCGAGCGTGCGCGGGCGTAGTGCGCCGCTTCCATCGGCCAGACGCGCTGCCGCAGCCACTCGAGCAGCGGCATGTCGTCGGCGAAGCTCCGCGAAGAGGGTCTGGCAGAGGTGGACGTGCGTCTGGATGAAACCGGGCAGGAGGTACGCGCCGCCGGCGTCGATGACGGTATCGAAACGGCCAGCCGGCTCCGGGCCGACCGAGACGATCAGCCCGTCACGGACAGACGACCGCGCCCTCGACCACATCGAGGCGATCGTTCATGGTGACGATGTGGCGTTGCGGATCAGAGTCGACGGCATCAGAGGTCGCGGACTTGATGCCGACGCGTGCCATCGAAAGCGCGCTGCTGTCTACGCCACGTCTGACCGCAATCAGCTCGGCGAGGATGCTGATCGCAATCTCCGCGGGCGTGACGGCGCCGATGTCGAGCCGATCGGGGCGTGGACGCGGTCGAGGCATTCGGGCGGCATGCCCTCGGCGATCGAGCGCGTCGAAGATGCGTGCCACCTTGGCGCGGCTGCCGATCAGGCCGAGGTAGCGGAGGTCGCGCGCCGCCAGCGCGCGCATCGCGTCGAGATCGTGCTGGTGTCCGCGCGTCACGACGACGACGTAGGCGAGGGCGGCATGGCAACTCCGTCGGTGCAGCCACTCGGCGATCGGCTCGACCACGACTTCCGCCGGCCTGCGGAAAACGCTCGCGGTTGGCGAACTTCTCGCGGTCGTCGACGACGTGGATGCGGAAGCCGGCTTCGCCGCGACGCGCGCGAGATGCCAGCCGACGTGGCCGGCGCCGATGATGTAGAGCCGCGGCGCCGGGCAGCAGCGGATCGATGTGGACGTCCATCTGGCCGCCGCAGATGAGGCCGTTCTCCTGCGCGAAGTCGTCGTTCAGCTCGTAGTGGAGCAGCGCCGGCTGTGCCGGTGGCGATCGCTTCGCGCGCCTTGCCAGAACGCGTCGTTCTCGTAGCAGCCGCCGCCGATCGTCCCGACGGTCCGCCCGTCGGCGAACACGAGCATCTTCGCGCCGGCCCGCTGCGGCGTCGATCCGCTGGCGCGGACGATCGTCACGAGCGCGGCGGGCTCGCCGCGCTCGAGCGCCTCGGCCGCCGCGGACAGGACCTCTTCGTTCAGATCAGGACCTCGATCTTGGACTTCTTCTTCAGCGTCGCTCGACGAACGACGTCGCCTTCTGCTGTTTCTTCTGCTCGCGTGAGGAACTGCTTGAGCCGCGCTGGAGCTGACTTGCTCGAACGGCACCGTCGACTCCGGCCGCGCGTGCTCGGTGACCTTGATGATGTGGTACCCGAACTGCGTCGTGACGACGTCGCTGATCTGGCCCGGCTTCAGCGCGAACGCGACCTGGTCGAACGCCGGCACCATCCGGCCCGCGGCCGAAGAAGTTCAGGTCGCCGCCCTGCGCCGGCGCTGCCGTCCTGCGAGTGTCTCCTGCGCGAGCTTGGCGAAGTCCTCGCCGGCCTTGACGCGCTTGCAGCACCGCCTCGATCTTGGCTCGCGCGGCCTTCTTCTTCGTCGCCGTCGTCCGCCTTCTCGTCGACGCGAATCAGGATGTGGCTGGCGCGGACCGCCTCGCCTGCTTGAACTTGTCCGGATTCTTGTCGTAGAAGTCCTTGCACTCGGCGTCGGTCGGCGGCTGGCGCCGGCGCCACCTCGTCCTCCATCAGCTTGGTGATCACGATATCCACGCGCGCATCGTCGCGCAGGCGGTCGAGCGTCATGCCGCGCTCGCTGAGCGCCTTCTTGAACGCTTCCTCGGTCGGGAACTGCGCGCTGCATCTGCCTTCGATGCGCTCGTCGATCTCGGCGTCGGCGACCGTGATCTTGCGCGTCTTGCGCCTCCTGCGAGAGCAGCGTGTAGTCGACGAGCTGATCGAGCGCGCCGCGCAGGATCTCGTCGCGGCGCTCGGCCGGGATCGGGCCCGCGCCGACGCTCCGATGTTGCGCACGAGCAGGTCGAAGTCCGCCTTCTTGACGTCCTCGCCGTTGACCCGGGCGACGACCTCCGGCAGCTGCGCGCGGAACCGGCTTCGGCGGCTCGCGGTCGGCTGCGGGTCGCGGGCCGGTCTGGCCGGGCGTACCGGTCGGGCGTCGTCCGAGCCGGCGGTGACGTTGCCGGCGGTCGCGCGTCGAGCGTGCCTTCGGCGGTAGCCGGCGGTTTGCTGCACGCTGCGGTCCGCCGTCGAGCAGAGCAGGCTGGTCCACCGTGAGGTCCGTAGCGTCCGGCTTCTAGCCGTGACTCACGAGCTACGAACAACGATACTACCGACTCCGACTGCGCTCAGTTCCAGTAACCGTGGAGCGGGCAGATCTCGGTCGGCTCGGTGCCGGCGAGGAAGGCCTCGTGGAACACGCGCGGGCACGAGCGGCGCCGCGAGCTTGCCGGTGTCGCGGTCGATGTCGACGAACGCGATCCCGTCGGGCGTGCTCGAACGACGGACGTTCGGCTGGCCGGCGAGGGCGCGCGGATCATGAACGTGGTCCAGATCGGCAGCGCGGCCTGCGTCCCGCTCAGGCCGAGCGGCTGGTTGTCGTCGAGCCCGACCCAGACGACGGTGAGCAGCTCCGGCGTGAAGCCGACGAACCAGGCGTCGCGCAGGTCGTTGGTCGTGCCGGTCTTGCCGGCGGCGTCGAGCGCGAAGCCGGCGGCGCGCGCGCCGGCGCCGGTGCCCTCGTTCAGCACGCTGCGCATCATGTTGGTGACGAGGAAGGTCGTGTCCGTGACGCGCGACGGTCTTCGGCGCCGCGGTCTCGACCGGCACGTCCTGGCCGCCGCTCACGATGCCGCGAGATCGCGCGCAGCGGGCGGACGATGCCGCCGTTGGGGAAGACCGTGTAGGCGGTGGCGATCTCGAAGCGGCGTCGCTTCGAACACGCCCAGCGCGATCGACGGATACGGCCGCGGCGGCGTGCCGGCGCCGATCTTGCTTCCAGAGCGCCGCGACCTCGTCGTAGCCGGTCGACTCGGCCACCTTGATCGTCGCGATGTTGCGCGAGAGCGCGAGCGCGCGGCGCAGCGTGATCGGCCCGTCGTACTCGTCGTCGTAGTTGCCCGGCGTCCACGTCTGCTCGTTGAACGTGAACGTCGTCGGCTCGTCGACGACGACCGTCGCCGGCGTGATGTCGGTGCGGCCCGTCCTGATCCGCGCGCTCGAAGGCGGCGAGATAGACGAACGGCTTGAACACCGATCCGGGCTGCCGCCGCGCGCTGATGGCGCGGTTGAACTGCGACTGGTTGTACGAGCGGCCGCCGACCAGCGCGAGGATCTCGCCGGTGCGCGGATCGATGGCGATCAGCGCCGCCTGCGGGTGCTGCCGCTTGCGGCGTCGCGAGGATCTCGTCGAGCCGTGGCGAGCCCGTCGCGGACGGCGTCCTGCGCGAGCGCTGCAGGTGCAGGTCGAGCGTCGTGTAGACGTCGACCGCCGCCGCGACCGACGCTGTACTGCTCCTGCAGCTCCTGGCTGACGTAGTCGACGAAGTACGGCGCCTCGGACTCGAGCGCGCGCGCCGACGATCTGCAGCGGCTCCTTGCGACGCGCGGTCGGCGGCGTCGGCGCTGATGAACCCGCGTCGGCCATCGCGTGGAGCACGACGTTGCGGCGTTCGCGTGCGCGCTCGGGATTGTTGAACGGCGAGAAGCGCGGACGGCGACTGGATGACGCCGGCGATCGTCGCCGCTTCGCTCAGCGAGACGTTGGTGACGTCCTTGCCGAAGAACAGGCGCGCCGCTTCGGCGACGCCGTGAATGGCGAACGATCCGCGCTGGCCGAGCGCAGACGTCGTTCAGGTACAGCTCGAGGATCTGGTCCTTCGACAGCCGGCGCTCGAGCACGATCGACATGAACCACTCGGTGATCTTGCGGCTGAAGCTCTTCTCGGGCGTCAGGAAGGTGTTCTTGACGAGCTGCTGCGTGATCGTGCTGCCGCCCTGCGAGATATGTCTTGCCGCCGAACATGTTGCGTGAACACCGCGCGCGACGGTGCCGATTGGGATCGACGCCCGGATGATCGTAGAAGCGGCGGTCTTCGATCGCCAGGACGGCCTGGATCATCCGCGGCGGGATCGCCGCGAGCGGCACGTCGCGCCGCTTCTCGCGCCCTGTGTGGTACGAGCGCGGTGATGAGCGGCGCGTCGAGCGTCAGGTGATCGGATCCGCCCTTGTCTGCCGACGACCTCGATTCGCCCGACGGTGGCTCGCGCTCCGCGTCTTGGTCGCGCCGCGTCCGAACACGACGCGCACGGTGCTGTCCCTTGCGATCGCCGTCGCGCGGGACGAGCGGCGAGCGCGTCGCGGCCGATCGCGAATTCGCCCGGCTGCTTCGGCCTTGGCCCGGCTGGCGATAGCCGAGCTCGTTCAGCCGATCGATGATCTGCGCGCAGGTTCACCGACTGGCCGCGCCGCACCTCGAACGGGCGGGCGAAGACGCGCGGATCCACGCGCTGCATCTCGCCGTGCATGCGCGCGTCGATCATCCGCGAGAAGAGGACGTAGTAGTAGCCGATGACGCGACGACAGGACGAGCAGCGGGCCGGCGAGGCCGACCAGCGACGTAGAACTTCCAGCTGCGCCGCGCGCCGACGGACACGCCGGACGTACGGCGCGGACGTCCAGCGGGCTTCGTCGGACGGTCGGCTTCGTGGTCGTCACAGTGGCTAGACGGTCACGTGTCGCGCAGCGCGCCGCAAGTCTTCAGGCCGCGAGCTATCGGCTGGACCGCGGCCACCGGGCTTTCGTGCGTCGTACGGGGGAGCTGCCGTATTCCACATTGTGGATCGCGTTCCCGTAAGGGAATCCGATACGCCCGCGTATTCACATCGTCGAGCGAGTGCCATGGGGAGGCATCGATCATGACTCGAGCACCGAGGATCGGCGCGCTGGCCGCGCTCGCTGGCTGTCGGCTGCGCCGTCGCGCGCGCGGCGGCGCAGTCGCAGGCGGTCAACGGCAACATCGAAGGCATCGTCCGGGACACGAGCGGCGCCGCACTGCCGGGCGTCGACGGTCACCGTGACCAACATCGACACCGGCGCGCAGCGCACGGTCGTGACCAACGAGGACGGCGTGTACCGCGCCCTGCTGCTGCCGCTCGGCCGCTACAAGGTGACGGCGGAGCTGCAGGGCTTCAAGAAGTTCGAGCAGCAGGGCATCACGCTCTCGGCGGGCCAGACGCGCCGTCATCAACGTCGAGCTCGGCGTGGGCAGCGTCTCCGAGACCGTCACGGTCACGGGCGAGTCGCCGGTCGCGACAGCCCGGCAAGATCGATCTCGGCCGGACGATCGGCGAGAACGGAGGTCAAGAACCTGCCGCTCGTCTCGCGCAATCCGTACAACTTCGCGTTCCTCCAGGCCAACGTGACCGGCTACGAGAACAACGAGTTCGGCGTGCCGCGCATCAACGCGAACGGCACGCAGATGCACACCAACTACCAGCTCGACGGCAACACCAACACGGAAAAGGATCGCGCCGGTCTGCGGATGCTGCCGGTCTCGGAAGTGCTGGTGCCGCGAGGTGAAGGTCATCACCAACGGCTTCGCGCCGGAGTTCGGCCAGACGACCGGGCATGGTCTACAACGCGATCACGCCGTCGGGCACGAACGACCTCCACGGCTCGGCGAGCTTCCGCTTCAGGCGCAACTCCGTTCTCGCGGCCGTTCTTCCTGGCGCCGACCGCACGCAAGCCCGACACCGAGGTCAACGACGTCACCGCCACGCTCGGCGGGCCGATTCCGCGCGATCGGTGGCACTACTTCGGCGCGTACGAGTACGTCGATCGGAGCCTGGTCACCGGCGGACAGGTCATCACCGTCAGCCCGTCCACGGCGCAGGCGCTCGGCCTCACGCTGCCGGCCGACGGCGTCATCCCGGCGCACCAGAAGGTCAACTTCCTGTTCGGCAAGACCGACTATCAGATCAACCCGGCGAACCGGCTGTCGGTGCGCTACTTCCTCTTCAAGAACTTCTCGCCCGCGAACATCGGCGGCGGTCTGACGACGACCGACCGCGCGACCGACTTCACCGATCGGATGGACTCGGCCTCGGCCCAGCTGGTGTCGACGATCGGCGCCGACATGCTGAACGAGCTGCGCGTCCAGTACGCGCGGCGCCACCAGTTCCGGACACTCAGGGCCGCGGTCGACGGTCCGGCCATCACCGTGACGGGCGTCGCGAACTTCGGCGGCCCGCGCAGCGGCGAGACAACTCCGTCGGCTTCGACTTCAACCAGGGCATCACGCAGGTGATCGACAACCTGACCTGGCTCCGCGGCAAGCACGCCTCAAGGCCGGCATCGACGCGCAGTTCATCGCCGACGAGCGCGTCCGCGGGGAGCGGTTCTTCTACACGTTCCCGTCGATCGACGCGTATCTCGCGCGCGCGCAGCGGCGCGACTCCGTTCGTACACCACGTTCCAGCAGGAGTTCGGCAACCTGAGCGTGGACTACAACTCGGCGTTCTACGGGCTCTTCGTGCAGGACGACTGGCAGATCAACGCCAGGATGAAGCTGCTGTACGGCCTCCGCTACGACCTGTTCGACGTGCCGTCGGCGCGGCCGTTTGCGGCGAATCCGTATTCGCAGGACTTCACGATCGACAAGAACAACTTCGCGCCGCGCGTCGGGTTCTCGTGGGCGCTCGACGATCGCGCGCGACGGTGCTCCGCGCCTCGATCGGTCTGATGTACGAGCCGCCGCTGCTCGACTTCTACGACGACGCGATTCTGAACAACGGCGATCCACGGGCCTACACGGTCAATCTCTCGGGCACGACCGCCGGGGCGCCGCCGTTTCCGACGAGCCTCGCGAACGTGCCGGCCGGCTTCGTGCTGCCGCGACAGAGCATCACGGCCGTCGATCCGGACTTCACGACGCAGTCGGCGTGGCTCACCAACGTCCAGGTCGAGCGCGCGCTGCGCAGCGACATCTCGGTGGCGGTCGGCTACGTGAACTCCATCGGCGACAACCTGCCGGTGCTGATGGACGTCAACCTGATTCCGACGGGCCAGACGCTTGCCGACGGCCGTCCGATCTTCAACACCAGCGTCAGCGCGGCCACGCGCGTGGATCCGACCTTCAATCACGTCAACGTGTTCAAGTCGATTGCGAGCTCGACCTACAACGCGTTCACCGCGACGCTGACCAAGCGGATGACGCACGGCTGGCAGGCGCAGGCGACCTACACGCTGGCGCGCGGCGAGGACAACGGCCCGCTGACCGGCACGTATGTCGTCGGCAGCGATGACGATCGCGTGTCCGATCCGTCGAACCTCGATCGCGACAAGGGCGTGACGCCGTTCAACCAGACGCACACGCTCGGCCTGTCGACCGTGCTCGCGCCGCACGTCAGCGGCGGCGGGATGAAGTCGGCCATCCTGAACAACAACCAGCTCGGCATCATTCTCCAGGCCAACAGCGGGCTGCCGTTCAACATCCGCTCGACGCTCGATCTCAATCGCGACACGTGCTCAACGATCGTCCGCTCGGGATCGAGCGAAACGTGGGCCGGCTCGGGCGCGTCGTGCTACCTCGACCTGCGGTACTCGCGGTTCATCCCGTTCAGCACCGGTCAGCAGGCGGAGCTGTTCTTCGAGGCGAAGAACCTGTTCAACACCGAGAACATCATGGCGGTGAACCGCGCGATCGTCACTGACGCGGCCGGCAATCCGGTCTCGCCCCTCTTGATCGACGCCAGCGACTACCCGGACGCCGGCAAGACGGGCTATGACCAGCGGCAAATGCAGCTGGGGGTGAAGTTTGTCTTCTGACGCGTGGCGGCCGCTTGACGGCTCGTCTGACGCCAGTCCCGGCCGTTCATCCGAGCGGTGAATCGATCGGGACTGGCGGCGACGGTGCTGATGTGCGCCGCGATCGCCGGGTGCCGGCCGACCGCGAGCGAGCAGGACAGCGTCGTACAATCACCCCCGGCGCCCATGTCAGCGTCCGCCTGCCACGTCGAGTTCGAGTTCGCCGGCGCGTTTGGCGGATGCGGCGACGACCAGAAGTTCGGCGGTCCGATAGGGCTTCGCATCGCTCCGGACCAGAGCCTCTACGTCGTCGACGACCTCGGACATCGCGTCTACGTGCTCACGCAAGAGGGGCGCTGCCTGCGGACGCTCGGACGTCACGGCACGGGACGCGGAGAGCTGGCGTGGCCGGACGCCGTCGCGTTCGACAAGTCGGGCGCGGTGTTCGTCGCGGATACCGGGAACAACCGCATCCAGGTCTGGGATTCTTCCGGGACGTTCCTCCGGGAGTTCGGCCGGCTCACGGTGCGCCGCTGGCGCTCTCTCCAGAACCCACGGGACGTCATCGTCACGCCGAAGGGTGAGGTCATCGTGGCGGACTTCACCGGCAAGCGCGTTCAGGTGTTCGACACCGACGGTCGATGGCTCCGCAACCTCCCGCACGCGGAGGACTCGGTTATCCTCGGAGGGCCCGTCGGCCTTGCGTACTCGGCAGACCGGTTGCTGTATGTCTCGGACACGCATGGGCACCAGGTGGTCGTGTTCGATCGCGACGGGCGTCTGCATTCGCGGATCGACGGGCAAGGCACGGAGGGCGGCAGATTGAACGCGCCGCATGGTCTGGCTATCAGCCCGCAGGGGTGTCTCATCGTGGCGGAGGCCGGCAGCGGACGTCTGCGCGCGTTCACGCTGGACGGCCGCTCCGGTCGTGAGATTGCGCAACCCGAAGGCCGCGTACGGGTCACACGGCCTCTGGGCCTCGCGCTCGATGCCGGCGGCAGGCTGTACATCGCCGACGCCGCCGCTCATCAGGTCGTGGTGTGGCGGCCGCGGCAGACGTCGAAAACCTGAGATGAAGTTCCACCCCGACTACGTGACGTTCGTCCTGAACGAGAACTTCGAGGACGCCAAGACGCACTTCCTCGCTCCGCTGATGGCCATTCACTACGCGCATCTGGTGATGCTCCGCGAGCGCGGCATCATCGGTGCTGGCGAGGCCCTGGCCATCCGCGACGCGCTCGGCTCGATCTCTCTGGAATCGGTGCGGTGCGCCGCGTACGACGGCACGTGTGAGGATCTCTTCTTCTACGTCGAGCGGCTGATCGTCAACGCGTGCGGCGACGAGGCGGCTGGCCGCCTGCATACGGCTCGGTCGCGGAACGACATCGACATGACGATGTACCGCATGCAGCAGCGGGAGATGATTCTCACACTGTTGGATGGTGTGTCACGCCTGCGCGCGTCGCTGCTGGATCAGGCGAGCCAGCATCTCGAGGACGTGTTCGCCGCGCACACCCACACGCAGCCGGCGCAGCCGACGACGGTTGCGCACTATCTGCTCGCAGTCGTCGAGCAACTGGAACGCGACGCGGTCCGGCTCAGGGCCGCGTTTTCGTCGACCAATCGAAATCCGCTGGGGGCGTGCGCGATCACCGGGACCGGCTTTCCGATCGATCGGCAGCGCACGTCGGATCTCCTGGGCTTCGATGGTCCCACGGGGAACACCTACGGCAGCATTGCGACCGTTGACTACCTCCTTGAAAGCGTGTCGGCGGCATCGGTGCTGCTGGCCGGGCTCGGGCGAGTGCTGCAGGATCTGCTGCTCTGGTGCACGGCGGAGTTCGGATATCTGCGCCTGGCGGACGGCTTCGTGCAATCGAGCAGCATCATGCCGCAGAAACGAAACCCGGTGGCGCTCGAGCACGCGCGGTCCATCGGCAGCAAGGCGCTGGGGCAGGCGGGCGCGATCCTCCTGACCGTTCACAACACGCCCTTCGGCGACATCGTCGACACCGAAGACGATCTGCAGCCGCTGGTCTGCTCGATGTTCGACGATGCGGTCCGGGCCGTGACGCTCACGGCCGCGGCGCTGGGAACGGCGACGTTCGACAGGGAACGGCTGGCTGCGCGTGCGCGCGAGGGCTGGATCACCGTGACGGAACTGGCGGACACGCTGACGCGCGAGCACGGCGTGCCGTTCAAAGCCGGTCACGCGGTTGCCGCCCGGTTCGTCGCGGAAGCGACGAACCGGCCGCACGAGGCCGCGAACGTGATTCTGCGGGAGGCGACGCAGGCAGTTCTTGGACGGCCGATCGAGTACGCGGAGCCGCGTCTGGCAGAGATTCTCAGTCCCGAGAACTTCGTCCGCGTGCGGACCACGCCTGGAGGCCCCGCGCCGTCCGTCACAACCAAAGCGCTGGCCGCGTCCAGACAAACCCTGGTTGAGGACCACGCGTGGACCCAGGGAGCTCAGGCGAGCCTTCGAGCTGCGGAACAGAACCTGAGAGAAGCGGCCCTGACTCTCGGCTAGAGGGACACACAGCCCATCTCACAATTCCGATCCGTGTTGTCCGTGTGATCCGTGGTTCTAGATCGTAATCACCCAGTGATGGCCGGGCTCGATCGACAGCCCCTCCAGCAGTCGATCCACCAGGGCAGGACCATACCGGTTCAGGAAATAGATGACGGCGAGGGTGCGTTCCTGGGGATGGCCGAGCGGGAATACCTGGGCCTGCGCCCGGGTGAACTGGCGGCGCAGCGTTTCGTGCCGCCGCTTGGATGCCTGGATCATCTTGCCGTGGAGCGAGCGCAGGTCGTGCTCCATCTTGCCCAGGGTCGTGCGCGCCGCGCCCGCCAGCGTCGGGTCGAGCGCCGGCATCGCGTCGATGAGCCGTTCCATGGCGCTGCGCAGCGCCGCCTCCGCATCGTTCATCGCCCGCTCGACCGTCTCGGGCAGCTGCGCTTCGAGCAGCCGGTTGAGCGCTGACTCGTCCTGCGGCTGCAGCTCCTCGATCGGGAGGTCGTAGCGGCTCAGGAATCGGGCAGCGGCGGAGTCGACCAGCGTGGCGGTCGCCCGCGGGTAGATCAGCGGCATCGGGACGCCGAAGCTGTCGTACACGTTCCGCAGCTGACCCAGGTACGCGAGCTCGCTCGGACCCGCGACGTAGCAGATGGTCGGGAAGAGCGTGTCCTGCACGATCGGGCGCAGCAACACGTTGGGACTGAAATGATCCGGGGACGCGGCGGCTTCCTGCGACAGCGCTTCGGCGGTGAACGTCTTGTCGCCCGCGACGAAGCGATCGCCCTGCCGACGGATCGGTCGACGCGCGCCGTCCAGGTGGAACAGCGACACGCTGTCGGGCTGCGGGACGACCTGCGGCTGATGCCCGCGCGCGAGCAGCTCGGTGCCGGCGGCCGCCGCCAGCGAGGCGGTGTGCCCGATCCGGCCCACCTCCCGCGTGAAGACCGGGGCGACGAGCGGCTTGACCGCCCGATCGGACGATTCGAACACGACCAGACCGTAGGGGCCCAGCACGGACTCGAGCCACCTGGCGAACGCCTCGGCCATGCCGAAGCCAGGCCGATATGCCGCTCTGAGAGACGAGAGGACGTCCTCGCTGAACTCCGTCGACTGAAGCGCTGACGACAGCTGCTCGAGACTCTGCTCGATGCGCTCGTCCAGCGTCAGCGCGGCCACCGTTTTCTCGCCGGCGCCGGCGGGCGGCGCGAGCGTGATGGTGCGCGGCTGGAACTGCGCATCGAGCACCGTACAGCTCGCGACTTCCTCCCAATCGTGATCCTCGGCGTCGATCCAGAAGATCGCGACGGTGTCGACCTGATGTTCCCGGGTCGTTCGCCGTGCGAGCTGCAGGGCTGTAATGGCTTTGAGCAGCGTGAAGAGCGGCCCGCCGAACGCGCCGGCCTGCTGTCCGGTCACGACCGCGACGGTTGCGGGATTGGCGAGTCGCTTCGCGGCCTCGACCGCAGCCGGCGGAGCGGCCCGGCGCGCCTGCTGGCCGGCGATGACGTCCGCAATGTCCTGGACCGGGCGCGTATGCGCCTGCGCGCGCGCTATCGCGTCGGTCCACGCCGCGCGCGATGTCGGATCGCCGGCGTACAACGCGGACACGTTCGCGAAGTTGAACGCGTAGTCGCCGGCCAGCGGACGAATCCAGCCGAACCGGCGCACGTCGATGGCCGTGCGCGTCGCGCCGTTGGCGAGCGTCGTGTCCGCTGACACCGCCTCGTACTCTCTCAGAGCCTTCTGAACCATGTCAAGGCGACCACCCAGGTGTTCGACGCCCGGCGTGCGATCGAGGATCCAGCGGCCCGAAGATGTGTTACATTTTTTCGATCCTGCCTGAGGAGCCCCGTACTGACCAGAGACGATCAGACCGCGTTCGCGCCTCCGCCGGCTTTCGGGCCGTTCAGGGTCCTCCATCAGATCGGTGTCGGCGCGCTCGGTCCGGTGTTCCGCACCTATGAGCCGACGCGCGACCGGCTCGTCGCCGTCAAGGTCTTCCGCCTCGATGTCACCCCAGAACACGCGCAGTCGCTCGCCGACGAGCTGAGCCGTGCGGCCGAGGCCGGACTCTTCCACGCATCTATCGTCGAGCCCGTCGCCGCCGGCGTCGAGGGCACCGTCGCCTATCGGGCTGAAGAGTATGTGGCGGCCGAATCGCTGGACGTCGCCATGCGTCACTACGCGCCCGGCGTCCGTCGACAAGGTCCTGCCGTTCATCACTCAGCTCGCGGGGGCCATCGACTTCGCACGCGCGGCCGGCGTCGGCCATGGCGCGTTGCACCCGCGCGACATCTTCGTCACGCCGGACGAGGCGAGGGCGACAGGTTTCGGAGTGGTCGACGCCCTCGACCGTGTGGGCCTGAGGGCCCCGGTGCGCCGACCCTACAGCCCGCCTGAACGGATCGCCGGCGAAGCCTGGGGCACGCCGGCCGATGTGTTCTCGCTGGCCGCCATCGCGTTCGAGTTACTGACGGGCCGCCGGCCGTCCGGACCGGGCGACGAGATGGGATCTCTCTCGGGCGCCATGCTCGGATCGCATGTCGACGACGTCCGGGCGGTCCTCGCGCGGGCCATGCACGAGACGCCGGAGGAGCGATTTCAGACCGCCGGCGCATTTGCCGCGGCGCTCGCAGGGGCGTTCGGCAGCGAGGTTGTCGCGACCCCGATACCGGCCGCGACCCGATACCAGCCGCGACAGCGAAACCTATTGAGGCGCCCGGAACTGAGGGAGCACCGCCTGCGCCGCTCGACCTGACGGCGAAGGACTCGCAGCCGCAGATCGTCAAGCCGGCGAGAAAGCGGGAGCCGAAGCCGCGCGCTGAAAAAGAAAAACCGGTTCAGCCCGTGCTCGCGGCGTCGGAGCCTGTCGCGCCGCCAGACCCTGTCGTCGAGCCGGACGTGGTTGCCCCGGCTGCCGAGGCTGTTCCGCCGGCGCCTGTCGAGGCGGCCGCGTGGGAGCTCAGGCGCGAGGAATCCTCTCCGGCCGCGCCAATCGAGTTGCCGCTGATTGCCGACAAGCTGGAAGAGAGATCATTCCGCCTCGAAGGGAAAGCGGTCATCAGAGAGGACACCGACGACGACGTCGTCGATCGGATCGTCGCGGTGGACGAAGTACAAGTCCCGCGAGCCGATCGGCTCGACGGTGCTGCGGTCCAGGCCGAGGCCGCCGGAACGCAGCGTCGTTCCCGTCATGACGAGCGCCGCCGCCGACGAACCGGATATTCCGCTGGTCGCGATCGGCACACCGGGCTTTGACGAGCCGTCATTGGAGCCGCCGCGGCCCATGATGCTGCCCGTGGCCGTCGGCCTCATCCTCGGCCTGCTGCCGGGATTTTTCGCCGGATACTATGTGGCCAACCGGTCGTCCCAGCCGCAGCCGCAGGCGGCGGTCACTCCACCGGGCGCCACGGCACCGACCCCCGGCACCGCGAGTCAGGCCGGAAAGGAGTGGAGCGAGCAAGCGGTTTCGCCGACGGCCGGACAGCCCTCGCGATCCGCGTCAGCCGGACAACCGCCGGCGACCGCTCCGTCTGTACCCTCCGACGCGCCGGCGCCGGCGCCGCGCCGGTCGATAGCGCGCGTCCGCGCGCGGAGGCAGCTCGGACGGGTCGGCTGATCGTGCGTTCGACACCGTCCGGCGCCGCGGTCACCGTGAACGGTGACTGGAAAGGACGCACGCCACTCACGCTCAGCAAGCTCGCGCTCGACTCCTACGTCGTGCGCATCGTGTCGCCCGGGTACGATGTGGCCAGCGAAAAGCTGACGCTGTCCGCGTCGAAACCCTCGCGCTCAATCAGCCTTCGGCTCAAGCGCCAGCCGGCGGCTGCGCGCTCCACGAAGCCGGTTGCCGAGCCGAAGCCACAGGTGCAGCGCCCACCCGCCGTGCCGGGGGCCGAGACGCCGAAGGCCCAGAAGGGATCGATCTTCGTGGATTCCCGCCCGCAGGGTGCCCGGGTCATCGTCAACGGGAAAGAAATGGGTGTGACACCGCTGCGTCTACCCGATCTGGCACCCGGCTCCTACTCGGTCCGCGTAGAATTAGCAGATCACCGTCCCTGGTCGACGACCGCTCGCGTCGTGGCGGGCGAGGTCGCGCGCGTCACGGGATCCCTGGAACGCCTTTCACACGACGAATAATCGGCACTCCATTGGACGACAGCAGACAGTAGATGAAGGCCACACTCGCGCTCGAAAACGGCACCTGGTACGAAGGGGAGTCGGCAGGCGCGTCCGGCGAGACCGGCGGCGAAGTCGTGTTCAACACGAGCATGACGGGCTATCAGGAAGTGCTGACGGATCCGTCCTACGCCGGACAGATCGTGACGATGACGTGCCCCGAGATCGGCAACTACGGCGTCGCGGCGGACGACGTCGAGTCACGCGCGGCGCAGGTCGCGGGATTCATCGTCCGGGATCAATCGCCGATCGCCAGCAACTGGCGCGCGGACGGGACGCTGCACGACTACCTGACGCGGAACAAGATCGTCGCGATTTCCGACATCGACACGCGGGCGCTGACGCGCGTGCTGCGTTCGAGCGGCGTGATGCGCGGCGTCATCGTCACCGGTGACGTCGATCCACGACGCCTTGTGGATCGCGCGCGCGGAATCGCGCCGATGGAGGGGTCGGATCTGGTACGAGGCGTGACGTGCGAGGCCCCGTTCGACTGGGAGCCGAAGACGAGCCCGCTCGACGAGTTTTCGCCCCGTCCCATGCGTGACCCTCGGCGTCCGCTCCGCGTCGCCGCGTACGACTACGGCATGAAATGGAACATCCTCCGGCGATTCACGGCGTACGGCTGTGAGGTGCGGGTGTTTCCGGCGACCACCCCCGCCTCGGAGCTGCTCGGCATCAGCCCGGACGGCGTGTTCCTGAGCAACGGCCCGGGCGATCCAGCCGTGCTCGACTACGCGATCGACAACGCGCGTCAGCTCGTGAACGCCGACGTTCCGGTGTTCGGGATCTGTCTCGGGCACCAGATTCTGTCGCACGCGCTCGGCGGTCGCACGTACAAGCTGAAGTTCGGGCATCGCGGCGCCAATCATCCCGTCAAGCAGCTCGACAGCGGCAAGGTCGAGATCACGTCACAGAACCACGGCTTCGCGACGGACCCGCAGTCCCTGCCGAGAGACGTGAGGGTCACGCACGTCAACCTGTACGACGGCACCGTCGAGGGTCTGCGGCACGAATCGAAGCCCGTGTTCTGCGTGCAGTACCATCCTGAGGCCGCTCCGGGACCGCACGACGCGGACTATCTCTTCAGCCAGTTTCTGGACGAGATGGAACGCCGGGCGTAGCCGGCCGCCGGTTCCGGCTCATCGCGCTGACACCCAGGTTCGGAGAATCGCCCGTCTGACAGACAGCAATGCCCAAACGCACAGACATCCACCGCATCCTCGTCATCGGTTCCGGCCCCATCGTCATCGGCCAGGCGTGTGAGTTCGACTATTCGGGGACGCAGGCCTGCAAGGCGCTCCGCGACGAAGGCCTCGAGGTCATCCTGGTCAACAGCAACCCGGCGACCATCATGACGGACCCGGAGATCGCCGATCGGACGTACGTCGAGCCGCTGACTCCGGAGGTCCTGGCGGCCATCATCGAACGCGAGAAGCCTGACGCGTTACTGCCGACCGTCGGCGGTCAGACGGCGCTGAACCTGGCCGTGGCGCTCGGCGAGAACGGCACGCTCGCGAAGTTCGGCGTGGAGCTCATCGGCGCGTCGGTCGAAGCGATCAAAGTCGCCGAGGACCGGCTGCAGTTTCGCGAAGCCATGCGCTCGATCGGTGCGGACGTGCCGGAGAGTTTCTACGTCCGCTCGCTCGACGAGGCGCTGGCGTCCGTGGGCGACACCGGGCTCAGTTTTCCCGTGATTATCCGTCCGTCGTTCACGCTGGGCGGCGTCGGTGGCGGAATCGCCTACAACATCGAGGAGTTCCGCGAGCTGGTGGGACGCGGCCTCGATTTCAGCCCGGTGCACGAGGTCCTGCTCGAGGAGTCGGTGATCGGCTGGAAGGAATTCGAGCTCGAGGTCATGCGCGACCGGGCGGACAACTTCGTCGTCATCTGCTCGATCGAGAACGTCGATCCCATGGGGGTGCACACGGGCGACAGCATTACCGTCGCGCCGGCGCTCACGCTGACCGACAAGGAATACCAGCGGATGCGGGATCTCGCGCGGCGCATCATCCGCCGCGTCGGTGTGGAGACCGGCGGATCGAACATCCAGTTCGCGATCAACCCGGAGGACGGCCGCATCATCGTCATCGAGATGAACCCCCGCGTGTCGCGGTCGTCCGCGCTCGCGTCCAAGGCCACCGGGTTTCCGATCGCGAAAATCGCCGCGAAGCTTGCCCTCGGCTACCACCTCGACGAGATTCCGAACGACATCACCCGGCTGACCCCCGCGTCCTTCGAGCCGACGATCGACTATGTCGTCGTGAAGGTGCCGCGCTGGGCGTTCGAGAAATTTCCGCGCGCGGATCGCACGCTGACCACGCAGATGAAGTCGGTGGGCGAAGTCATGGCCATCGGGCGGACGTTCAAGGAATCGTTCCTGAAAGCGTTCCGCTCGCTGGAGCTCGGGAGCAGCGGTTCGCTCTTCAACCAGCCGGGCGCGACGCACGCGGACGCCCCGCCCTCGGACGAAGACGAGGGGGCGCTCCACCGCGAGCTGAGCGTGCCGACCGATCGTCGCATGTGGGCGGTCTTTCGAGCGCTCGAACGCGGCTGGTCCGTGGACCAGCTGTATCAGCTCACGCGGATCGACCCGTGGTTCCTCGTGCAGTTCTCCCAGCTCGTCGAGCTGTCCCGTTCCGCGGCGCTGGTCGGCCTGCGCGGCATCTCGGCCGACCTGCTGCGCACCTTGAAACGCGCCGGCGTCAGCGACCACGATCTCGGTTCGATCCTCGGCGCGGACGAGGAGGCGGTGAGGACGCTGCGCATCGAACACGGGCTCCGCCCGGCCTACAAACGGATCGACACGTGCGCGGCGGAGTTCGAGTCGTTCACGCCGTACATGTACGGCACGTACGAAAAGGAGTGTGAGGCGGAGCCGACGCCGCGTCAGAAGGTCGTGATCCTCGGGAGCGGACCGAACCGCATCGGGCAGGGCCTCGAGTTCGACTACTGCTGCTGCCATGCCGCGTTCGCGCTCCGCGAAGAGGGGTTCGAGACCGTCATGATCAATTGCAACCCCGAGACGGTGTCGACCGACTACGACACGGTGGATCGCCTCTACTTCGAGCCGCTCACGTTCGAGGATGTGTCGGCGATCATCGCGCGGGAGCAGGACGGCGGTGGCGACGTCGCCTGCGTCGTGCAATACGGGGGACAGACCCCGTTGAAGCTGGCGCTGCCGCTGCAGGAGGCGGGCATCCGGATCATCGGCACGTCACCTGATTCCATCGACCTCGCCGAGGATCGCGAGCGGTTCGCGCAGCTCCTCTGGGATCTCGGCATCCCGCAAGCCCCGAGCGGCACGGCGACGACGCTGACCGAGGCGAGGGAGGTGGCGGCGTCGATCGGGTTCCCGCTCGTCGTGCGGCCGTCGTACGTGCTCGGCGGCCGGGCCATGGCCATCGTGTACGACACGGCCGCGCTCGACAACTACATGACGAAAGCCGTCGCCGCGTCGCCCGGACATCCCATCCTGATCGACAAGTTCCTCGAGGATGCGTTCGAGCTCGACGTCGATGCGATCGCCGACACCACGGGCGCGGTGGTGATCGGCGGGATCATGGAACACATCGAAGAGGCGGGCATCCACTCTGGCGACAGTTCGTGCGTCGTGCCACCCTATCTCGTCAGTCCCGAGCACGTCGCGCAAATCCGTGATTACACGCGGCGCATCGCCCGCGCGCTGAAGGTCGTCGGTCTGATGAACGCCCAGTTCGCGATCAAGGACGAGACGGTCTACGTTCTGGAGGTCAACCCGCGCGCCTCGCGCACCGTGCCGTACCTGTCGAAGGCGACCGGCGTGCCGCTGGCCAAGATGGCGGCGCGCGTCATGATCGGCCGGACGCTGGCGCAGCTCGGGCTCACCGAGGATCTCGAGGTGGCCGGAGTGTTCGTCAAGACCCCCGTGTTTCCATTCGTCCGATTCCCTGGCGTCGACACGATCCTTGGACCCGAGATGAAGTCGACCGGCGAGGTGATGGGCGGCGCGCTGACGTTCGGCAGCGCATTCGCGAAGGCCCAGCTCGCCGCCGGCCTCCGGCTGCCAACAGAAGGGGCCGCGTTCATCTCCGTCAACAATTACGACAAGCCGGCGGTCGTCCCGATCGCGCGCGATCTGAAGGCGGCGGGGTTCAAGCTGGTCGCGACGCGCGGGACGGCGAACTTCCTGCGGGCGCACGGGCTCGACGCGGACATCGTGTTCAAGGTCAACGAAGGCCGGCCGCACGTGGGTGACGAGATCCTGAACAACCGCGTGCAGCTCGTCATCAACACGCCGCTCGGCCGGGAGTCGTTCTTCGACGATCGCACCGTCCGGCGGATCGCCATGATGCACGGCGTGCCCTGCATCACCACGCTGACGGGCGCCGCCGCGGCCGTCAACGCCATCCGCGCGCAGCATACCGAGGGCCTCAGCGTCCGCGCGCTCCAGGAATATCACGCGGAAACTGCAACACGACGAGCCTAGCCGCTGTTGCAGTTTCTGCGAGGCTTCGGGTTCCGCTATCGCGATTCCTTCATCCTGTTCGTGAGCGAGGCGCTTGCATAGCTCGGTCGCGTGCGGGTGCCCGCCTCTCTCGTTGCCATTCCGCTTCTCGCCGGCTCCCTCGTCGGGCTGACGCTTCCGGAGTACGACACCAGTCACCTTGCGCTGAATCTGGCCGCGAGCGGCTGCCTCGCGCTGCTTGCCGGCGTCACCTGGTGGGCAGACGATGAGGGACCCGAGTGCGCGATCGCGGTGGTCCTGTGCGCCCTGCTGACCGGCGGATCGCTGGGCGTCTCCGATGCCGCCCGGGCGTATCATCCGCCGCTGCTCGAGTGGTTCAAGTCGGCAGGGTCGAGCGCGTCGACGCCGGTCCTGGTGCGGGGAGTGCTTCGCGAGGACGCCTCCGTGACGCCGATCGGCGTCTCCCTCTCGCTGTGGGTTCACGCGATCGGGAGTGCGCGGGCGTCGCGCGCAGGGACGCTCGGCGGCGTGCGGCTGTCGGTCGCGGGCAGCCTGGCGCCTGCTCGGGTGGACGAGTGGCGTGCGGGCCGTAGCGTGCACGTCACGGCCATCCTGCGCGAGGCGGTGACGTATCGCAATCCGGGCGCGGTTGACGAACGGCGCGCCCTGGCCCGACGGGGAGTGGCGCTGGTCGGTTCGGTCAAGAGCGCGGCGCTCGTCCATGTCACCGCGCGAGGGTCGATCGCGAGCGAGGGGGCCGCGGCATGCCGGGCGTGGAGCCGGTCCGCGCTCACCGCGATCGTGGGCAGCTGGGCCGAGCGGTCCGGGGCCGTCGCCCGCGCGATTCTGATCGGCGATCGCACCGGGCTGGCGCAGGAGGACGAGCGGCGCCTGCAGGAGGCCGGCACCTACCACGTCATCGCGATTTCAGGCGGCAACATCGCGATCCTCACGCTCCTGATCCTGGGCGGGCTGCGTGCGGCGGGCGTCCCGTCGCGCGCGGCCGCCGGCGCCGCGATCGTCCTCCTCCTCTTCTACGGACGCGTCACGGGCTCGGCGCCGTCGGTCGATCGGGCGATCACGGCCGCTGTCGTGTTCCTCACGGGTCGGCTCATCGATCACCGTGGTCCGCCGGCCAACGTGCTTGCCGTCGCTGCTGTCCTCGCGGCCGCGTCCTCGCCGGTGACCGTCACAGACCCCGGATTCCTGATGTCGTTTGGCGCGACGCTCGGGATCCTGATTGGGGTGCCGAGGATTCTGCAAATACGCGGATCGCCACACACCACCCGCCGCGCTCTGCTCGCTCGAAGCGTTCCGGGCCGGGTCGCGCGAAGTGCCGCCGGGCTTTTCGCGGCGACGCTTGCCGCCGAGATCGTGCTGGCGCCCGTCAGCGCGTCGCTCTTCTCGCGCGTGACGTTCGCCGGACTGCTGCTGAATTTCGTCGCCATTCCCCTGATGACGATCGTCCAGGCGGGGTCACTCGTGGCGCTCGCCGCGTGGCCGATCGACGCTGCGGCGGCGCGGACGATTGGATACACGGTTCATCGCGCAACAGGCGGCTTGATCGATTCGGCGCGCCTGGTCGAGGTGGTGCCGTGGATCTCGCGCGAAGTCGCGCCTCCGGCCTGGTGGCTCCTCGGCATCTATTACATCGCACTCATCGTCCTCGTGGTCGTGCGCAGGCGCCGTGTCACGCACGCGGCGGGCGTCGCGGTGCTTGCGTGCGGACTGATCATCGCGTCAGGCGCACCCTCGACCTCGCGCGGGCGCGTCGATCGGCCGCCCGGAGGCTGGCTGCGGATCGCGTTTCTGGACGTCAACCAGGGAGACGCCACCGCCATTCTGCTGCCCGACGGCCGCGCATTTCTGGTGGACACCGGCGGGCTGCCGGCGGCGCCGCTGCAGGATCCGACCGACGAGCCGGCGTTCGATATCGGCGCGCGCGTGCTCGCGCCCGCTCTTCGCGCGCTTGGCGTGCGCCGTCTCGACACGCTCATCCTGACGCACGCGGATTCCGACCACATCGGCGGCGCGCGCGCGATGCTTCGAAGTTTTCACCCGCGGGCGGTCTGGGAAGGCGTGCCGGTGCCGCCCGATCTCGCGCTCCGCGGGGTACGCGATGCGGCGGATGCCGCGGGCGCCGAGTGGCGGACCGTTCAGGCTGACGACCGCCTGCGCGTGGGGCAGGTCGAGTTGCGCGCGCTCCACCCGCCGATTCCTGAATGGGAGCGCCAGCGGGTGAGGAACGACGATTCGGTGGTGCTCGACGTGCGGATAGGGGAGATATCGATCGTTCTGCCCGGGGACGTCGGACGCAATGGCGAGGCGCAGGCGCTGCGGCACCTCGAGCGCGCGCCGGTTGTCGTGCTGAAGGCCGCCCACCACGGCAGCGCGACATCGAGCACGGCGGAGTTTCTGGAAGGCGTTCGTCCGGCTGCGGTGATCGTCAGCGCCGGGCGTGCGAACCGCTTTGGACACCCCGCCCCGGCGGTCGTCGCGCGCTATCGGGCCATGGGGATTCCGATGTTCACGACGGGAGAGGACGGGGCGGTGATTCTTGATACGGATGGGAAGAGCGTGGAGATACGAGGATGGGGGAGTGGGAGGGTGTGGAGATGTTGTCGGTGAGGATGACCATGAGCGATCACCAGCCTTCAGCCTTGACGCTCTCCCAGATCTTCTCCATCTCATCGAGCCCCGCGTCGTGCACCGACCGACCGTCCGCGTCGAGCCGCCGCTCGACCGCCTGGAAGCGCATCGTGAACTTCTGGTTGGCCTTCCTCAGCGCCGACTCGGGCTCCACCCCGAGCTGGCGCGCCAGATTGGCTATCGCGAACAGCAGATCGCCCATCTCTTCTTCCACCCGTTCCCGCCCCTCATCGCGCACCGCGCGGCGGAGCTCGCCCAGCTCCTCATCGATCTTCTGCACCACATCGTCCGTCTTCTCCCAATCGAAGCCGACCGCGGCGACGCGGGTGCCGATCTCGTGGGCGCCGAGCAGCGCGGGCAGCGCCTTCGGCAGGCCGCCGAGCACCGATCGCGGCGCCTTGTTCTTGCCGCCGGCCGCTTCCTGCTCGCGCGCTTTGATCTGTTCCCATTGCGTCAGCACCTGGCCGGGAGTTCGAACGCCCTTCGTGGTCCCGAAGACGTGCGGATGACGCCGCACCAGCTTGGCGGTGATCGCGCGCAGGGAGTCCGCAATCTCGAAACGCCCTTCGCTGGCCGCAATCTCGGCAAGGAAGACGCCCTCGAACAACAGGTCTCCGATCTCGCCGCGCAGGGCGTCGTGATCGGTGCGGTCGATCGCGTCGAGCACCTCGTAGGTTTCTTCGAGCACGAACGGTCTGAGGGAGTGAATCGTCTGCTCGCGATCCCAGGGGCAGCCGTCAGGCCCGCGCAGCCGGGTCATGATGTCGACGAGCCGCTGGAACTCGCGTCCGGCTGATCGTTTGTGTGGAGCGCGCTTCCGTGCGGAACTCTTGCGCGCGGGACGCCTGCGGGTCGACCGCTTCCGTGATGCCATTGCGCCTATGCTAGCATTCGGACGTGGAAGATTCCGGCGCCTCCGAGCTCACGTTCTCCGGCTTCGTGCTGTCGCTCGCGACGACCGCGGCCGTGCACTTCGGCGATATCGCAGATCCGGTGACCGGAGAGACGCGGCCCGATCTCGAGTCTGCGTCCCGCATCATCGAGCTGCTGACCATGCTGCAGGAGAAGACGAAGGGGAACCTGATCGAGCCGGAGGAGCGCCTGATCGACGACCTGCTGTACGAACTGCGGCTGCGTTTCGTGCAAGCCAGGCAGCAGGACAAACGCATCATCGAGCCCTGATCCAGTGGCCGCCTCCATTCTCTTCCATTGAAAATCACTTTCCTCGGCACCGGCACTTCTCACGGCGTGCCGATGATCGGCTGCACCTGCGACACGTGCCGGTCGACGGATCCGCGCGATACACGGCTGCGTCCGTCGATCCTCATCGAGACCGCAGACGGGTCGTCGATTCTCGTGGACGCGGGCCCAGACCTTCGCGCACAGGCGCTCGCGCGCAACGTCACGAGGGTCGACGCGATCGTGTTTACGCATGCGCATGCGGATCACATCATGGGGCTCGATGAGGTGCGTCGCTACAACGTGATGCAGAAGTGCCCGATCCCGTGCTTCGGCGACCGGGACACCCTCGCTGACATCCGGCGGACGTTCGCGTACGTGTTCGATGCAGACGCTCCGCGCGGGGGAGGCGTCCCGCATATCGAAACGTTCCCGATCGTGGGATCGTTCTGCCTCGGTGGTCAGGAGATCGTTCCGGTTCCGCTCCTGCACGGGGCGCGGCCGATCCTGGGTCTTCGCCTCGGCGGATTTGCCTATCTGACCGATTGCAGCCGGATTCCGGACGAGTCGTGGCCGCTGCTGGATGGTCTCGACGTGCTCGTGATCGACGCGCTGCGGGATCGCCCGCACCCCACGCACTTTTCCCTCAGCGAAGCGGTCGAGGCGACGCAGCGAATCGCCCCGAAGCGCACCTATTTCACGCACATGTGCCACGACCTGCCGCACGCGGCCACCTGCGCCCGCCTGCCAGCCGGCATGGAGCTGGCCTATGATGGACTGGTGGTGCACCTTGCACCCTGAACCGAGAACCGAGAACCGAGAACCGAGAACCGAGAACCGAAAACCAAAAACCGAAAACCGAAAACCGAGAACCGGTCACATTGATCACCATTCACTACCCGGACGACCCGTCGCCAAAGTGGTACCAGCCGGTGCTGGCGCTCGGGAACTTCGATGGGCTCCATCGCGGGCACATGAAGATCATCGACCGCGTGCGGCGCCGGGCCGGGGAGCGCGGCGGGACGCCGGCCGCGATGACGTTCGACCCGCACCCGCCGCGCGTGCTGCGGCCGGACAAGGCACCGGCCCTCCTGATGACCAAGGTCCAGAAGCTCGAGGCCCTCGGCCGCGCCGGGATGCAGGTCGTGGCGGTCGTGCGCTTCACGCACGAGCTCTCGCTGTGGGATCCCGAGCGGTTCGTGCGGACGGTGCTGGTCGACTGGATGCACGTCTCGGAAGTCTGGGTAGGCGCGAATTTCTCGTTCGGGCACGATCGCGCCGGGACGTTCTCCGTGCTGCGGACGCTCGGCTCGCGCTACGGCTTTCGCGCCGAGAAGATCGACCCGGTCCGCTACAAGGACTTCGTCGTCAGCAGCACGCGCATCCGGCGGCTCGTCTCCGAAGGCCGTGTGGACGAGGCGGGCGCGTTGCTGGGCCACCACTACTTCGTCGATGGCACCGTGACGCGCGGCGCCGGACGCGGCCGGGAGCTGGGTTTCCCGACGGCGAACCTGTGCACCGACAACGATCTCGTGCCTCCCGCCGGCGTGTATGCTACGGCCGTGACGATCGACGGCGTCGTCCATCCGTCGATCACGAATCTGGGACTCCGGCCCACGTTTGGCGACGTCGATCGTCCCACCCTCGAGACGCACGTGTTCGATTTCACCAGGGACCTGTACGGCGAGCGCACGCGGGTCGCGTTCGTTCAGCGCCTGCGCGACGAGCGGGCGTTTCCGGATGTGGATGCGCTGCGCGCGCAGATTCAGGCAGACTGTCGGAGCGCGCGCCGGCTGTTCGAGCGCATTTCGCTGTAAAATCGTCCATATGTCCAATGCGGCCGGGGCCCCCGATGGAGTCACGCTGGTCCTGCGCGTCTCGCTGCCCGCAGGCGGGGCGTTCCACGGAATCGCGACCGACCTTGCCGCAAAAATTGCCGAGTACCTCGGCAGCCGGCGAATGGACCCCAATACCGCGGCGCTCTTGATTCAGGACCTGGCGACGGCCGTGGTGCCGCCGGGAAACAACGGCACTGCCGATATCACCTTCGAGTTCCATCAGGCCGAGGGCGAACTGCGGATCGAAGCCCGCTGTGCCGGACGCACGTCCGAGGCGCGTCATTCGTTGCCAACATAGGGCGTTGGGCTCCGAGCCCTGAGCCGATCCCGATTGCAGCATGCGTCTGTTCAATACGCTCACCCGCCGCGAGGAAACATTTGCGCCCGCCAGAGACAACCTGGTGCGCATGTACACGTGTGGCCTGACGGCGTATGCACGGGGCCACATCGGCAACTTTCGGACGTTCGTTGCCTGTGACGTCCTGCGCCGCGCGCTCCAATACCAGGCGGGGTTCCAGATCAGACACGTCATGAACTTCACCGACGTCGACGATCGAACTATTCTCGAGTCGCAGAAGGCCGGTGTGCCGCTCCGTGAGTACACCGATCGCTACATCCAGGCGTTTCGTGAGGACGCCGCCGCGCTGGGCCTCGAGCCGGTCGAGGAGAGTCCGCGCGCGACCGATCCCGAGAACATCGAGGCGATGGGCGCCACGATCCAGGCGCTGGAGGAACGCGGGCATACGTACCGGAGCGACGGGTCGATCTATTTCAAGATCTCGACGCTGCCGGATTACGGCAAGCTCGTGCGGCTCGACCACGCCGGGATCAAGGCCGGCGCGCGGGTCGACACCGACAAGTACGACAAGGAAAACGCGCGCGACTTCGTCCTGTGGAAGGCGACAAAGCCGGGTGAGCCTACGTGGGATCCGGGCGTTGGTTCCGGCCGGCCCGGCTGGCACATCGAGTGCTCGGCGATGGCGCTTCGCCTGCTCGGGGAGCCGCCCCTCGACATCCACGCCGGCGGCGTCGATCTGATCTTCCCGCACCACGAGAACGAGATCGCCCAGAGCGAGGGCGCGACGGGCCGGCCCTTCTCGCGGTTCTGGGTGCACGTCGAGCACCTGATGATCGAGGAAGAGACGGCAAGAGCGACAAGATGTCCAAGTCGCTCGGGAACGTCTACAACCTGCAGGACGTCATCGATCGCGGATTCAGGCCGTCTGCGCTGCGCTACCTGTATCTGGGCGTCCACTATCGCAAGCAGCTGAAGTTCTCCTGGGCCGCGATGGCACAGTCCGAGGAGGCGCTGACGCGGCTGACGGATTTTCTGGCGCGCCTCGGGTCGCTTCCCGCGCGGCCGGCCCAGCCGTCTATCGCGGCACGCCTGGCTGACGCGCGCCGCGGCTTCGGCGAACACATCGCCAGCGATCTGAACACCGCGGCCGCGATGGGCGTCATGTTCGATCTCGTCCGCGCGCTGAACTCGGCGATCGACGCCGGCGAGCTCGGGGCGACCGATGCCGCGGCCGTCCGGGAGACGTTCGACGAGTTCGACCGCGTCCTGGGCGTGCTCTCGCTGCGCCGCGCGGAGGACGAGCGGCCGCCGGTGGCGGTCGAGGAGATCGATCGGCTCGTGGCGCGCCCGGGCAGCGCCCGGCGCTCGCGCAACTTCGCCGAAGCCGATCGGATCCGCAAGGATCTCGAGGCGCGGGGCATCGTGCTCGAGGACACGGGCTCGACGACTCGATGGAAACGGAAATAAAGAGGAAGAGACAGGATCAGACCACCGCATGGATGCCCCCGACATCAAGACCGAGCTGCCCGGCCCGAAGGCCAGGGCGATCATCGACCGCGACCGGAAGTTCGTGTCGCCGTCCTATACACGCGACTATCCGTTCGTCATCGCTCGCGGCGAGGGCGCCGTCGTCGAAGACGTCGACGGGAATCGGTTCCTCGACTGCGCGGCCGGCATTGCGGTGAACTCGACCGGCGTGGCCCATCCCGAAGTCGTCAAGGCGATCGCCGACCAGGCCGCGAAGTTCGTCCACATGTCGGGAACGGATTTCTACTACGAGCCGCAAGTGCGGCTCGCGGAGGAGCTCGCCGGCATCGCGCCCATCGAGGGGGACGTGCGGACGTTCTTCGGTAATTCGGGCACGGAGGCGACCGAGGCCGCCATCAAGCTCGCGCGCTACTCGACGAAACGCCAGGGGCTCATCGCGTTTCTCGGCGGGTTTCACGGCCGATCGATGGGTTCGCTCTCGCTGACCGCCAGCAAGGCGATCCAGCGCCGTGGATTCGGTCCGCTCATGCCCGGCGTGTACCACGCGCCGTACGCCGAACTGCTACCGCTGCCCGGTCGGCGCGAAACCTGACAGTTGCGCCGCCGAGTGTCTCTCGTTTCTCGAGGATCAGATCTGTTCATCCATCTGGTGGCGCCGGACGAGGTGGCGGCCATCGTGGTAGAGCCGATCCAGGGTGAGGGTGGCTACATCGTGCCCCCGAAGCAGTTCCTGCAGCGGCTGCGCGAGCTGACGTCCCAGCACGGCATGTTGCTCGTCGTCGACGAGGTCCAGTCCGGCATGGGCCGGACCGGGCGGATGTTTGCCTCCGACCACTTCGATCTCAAGGGCGACATCGTCACGATGGCCAAGGGGATCGCGTCCGGGCTGCCGCTCGGCGTCGCGTGTGCGCGTGCGGACGTCATGACGTGGCCGCCGGGTGCGCACGCGAGCACGTTTGGCGGCAACCCGGTCGCGTGTGCCGCGGCGCTGACGACGATCAGGCTCCTGAAGGAGCAGCTGACGGCCAACGCGGCGACGGTCGGCGCGCATCTGATGAACGGCTTGCGCGAGCTTCAGCGCAAGCACGCGTTGATCGGTGACGTCCGCGGCATGGGCCTGATGATCGGCATCGAGCTGGTGCGCGGACCGTCAGACGAAGGAGCGCGCCGTCGAGGAACGGAACGCGGTCGTCCAGGCGGCGTTCCGGCGCGGCTTGCTCGTGCTCGGGGCCGGCAGGAACGCGATCCGGCTCGCGCCGCCGCTCGTCCTGACGAAGCCCCAGGCCGACAGCGTCCTTCGCGTGATGGACGAGGCGTTGACGGAAGTGGCTCGCAAGTAACAGCGGAATCACGAACCGGCGTGTTCAGCAGTCGGTATAATCAACGCGGGGGGCCGATGGACGAGGAATCCCCGGAGATTGCCGAAGGCGATGATGGCGAGCCTGGGGCGGCGGAACCTGGCGAAACGCTCGTCGAGCTGCTGACGCGCAAGATCGTCGGTCAGCCCGCGGCGCTGCAGTACATCGTGCCCTACGTGCAGATGTACCAGGCGTCGCTCACCCCACCCGATCGCCCGGCGGGCATCTTTCTCCTCCTCGGGCCTTCCGGCACGGGCAAGACGCGCACGGTCGAGGCGCTCGCCGAGGTGCTGCACGGCTCGGCGAAAGCGATGCTGAAGGTCGACTGCGGCGAGTTCCAGTCGGATCACGAGGTCGCCAAGCTCATTGGCGCGCCGCCCGGGTATCTGGGGCATCGTGAGACCAAGCCGATGCTCACGCAGGAGCGCCTCACCTCGGTGACCTCCTCGCGCTGCGACCTGTCGCTGGTGCTGTTCGATGAAGTGGAGAAGGCGGCACCGTCGCTGACGACGCTCCTCCTTGGCATTCTCGATAAGGGCACGCTGAACCTCGGCGACAACACCGTCGTGAATTTCGAGCGCAGCTTCATCTTCCTGACGAGCAATCTCGGCGCACGGGAGATGTCGAAGGAGGTCCAGCCCGACATCGGGTTTCAGACCACCGATCACCGCACGCCCGCGCAGATTGCCGGCCGCCTCGAGTCGATCGGGCTCGCGGCTGTCCGCAAGCGGTTCTCGCCCGAATTCGTCAACCGCATCGACGTCGTCGTCACGTATCAGCCGCTCGACGCCGAGTCGATCGCGAAGATCCTGGACCATCACATCGAGGAGCTGCAGCGACACGTCTACACGCGGCTGGGCGATCGATCGTTCGAGATCGCCGTCACGCCGGCCGCGCGCCAGGTGCTGCTGAGCCGCGGCATCAGTCCTCAGTACGGTGCTCGTGAGCTGAAGCGGACGATTCACCGCCTCCTCACGCAGCCGCTCGCGGCGCTCGTCGCGTCCGGTGAGATCGGGCCCGGCACGCGGGTGGTCGTCGACGCCGCTCCCGAGGCGACCGCGTTGACCCTCACGCCACTCGACGTTCCGGCCGAGGCCCTGCCGCCCGCGCACGAGCAGCCGCTGGTGCTGCTGCTCGACGACAACACCGCGCTGCTGGCGTGGCTCGAGACCGTGCTCAGGACGGCGTCGTTCGCGACCATGTCGACCGGTACGGCGACCGAGGCGCGCGAGCTGATGGCCAGCCGCCGCCCCGATGCTGCGCTGCTCGACGTCATGCTGCCGGACGGCGACGGCGTGTCCCTGGCCATCGAATTCCGCACCAGCGCCCCACGCATGCAGATCATCCTCATGACCGGCACCGAGCTCGCGTCCGACGAGACCGCGCTCTGCGATCGGTACCGAGATCCCGGTGCTGCGCAAGCCGTTCCTCGGGCAGGACGCCATCAATCTGATTCAGGCGCGTCTCGTGCACCCGCACGCCGCCCGCGGATCCGGCCGCTGATTCTTTCTCGTGTAGTGTCCGGCTTCAGCCGGACCGGACCAGTGATGTGGTGTCCGGCTTCAGCCGGACCGGACCCAGGCTTGCACTGCACATGCTCCGTGACCCTGCAGCGTCAGGCATTCGGAGAATCCGGCGAAGATCTCGCAGCCCGGGAACTCGAACGGCGCGGGTACGCAATCGTTGCGCGCCGCTATCGCACGCGGCATGGCGAAATCGACATCGTGGCGCAGGACGGGGACACGGTCGTCTTTGTCGAGGTCAAGGCGCGCGCGACGGCGGAGTTCGGCACGGCTGCCGAAGCCGTCACGCGGCGGAAGCAGCATCGGCTGGTCCGGATGGCGACCGATTACCTGGCGCGTCACCAGATCGAGAACCAGCCCTGTCGATTCGACGTCATCGCCATCGACGGAGTCGGTGACGGGGCGGCGATCACGGTGTATAAGGGTGCGTTCGATGCGGGCTGATAGGCTCTAGGCTCTGGCCCCTAGGCTCTGAGCGGCTCGCGGCTTCCCAAAGCCCATCGAGAGGACTTCACGACGTGATCATGACTCGCAGAGAAGCATTTGCCGCGCTGGCCGCGATGCTGGGCAGTACGGCGATGGTATCGGCGCGGCAGGCGGCAGCGCCCTCGAAGCCGGTCGCGCGGCCTGCTGCGCGAAAGCTGGCGACCGTCTCGGATTTCGAGCCGCTCGCCAGGCAGCGCATGTCGCACATGGCCTACGAGTACGTGTCCGGCGGCGCGGGAGACGAGCTCACGCTGCGCGACAACATCCAGGCGTTCGACCGGTTGCGTCTGCACCCTCGCGTGCTGGTCGATGTGTCACAGCTCGATACCCGCACGACGATCCTCGGGCAGTCGCTCGACTTTCCGATCCTGATGGCGCCGACCGCCTACCATCGCCTGATGCACCCCGAGGGTGAGCTGGCGACCGTTCAAGGCGCCGCCAAGGCCGGCGCCCAGATGATCGCCAGCTCGTTCGCGACGACGACGATCGAGGACATGTCGCGCGCGGCGAAGTCGCCGCTTTGGTTCCAACTGTATTGCGTCCGCGATCGCGGGTTCACGAAGAACCTCGTGCAGCGCGCCGAGAACGCCGGATGCCGCGCTATCTTCGTCACCGTCGACTCGCCAGTGGTCGGCAATCGTCATCGTGAGACGCGCATCGGGTTCGCGCTTCCCCCAGGCCTCGATCGTGCGAACTATCGGGGCCTTGGCGGAGTCGCGTCGACCACGTCCCATCGTCCGAGCGAACGCGAGATCTACAGCGTCGTTCTCGACCCCACGCTGACGTGGAAGGAGATCGAGTGGATCCGCTCGTTCGCCCGCGTGCCTGTCGTCATCAAGGGCGTGCTCAGCCCGCTCGACGCGTCGAAGGCGGTGTCGATGGGCGTCGCGGCGGTGGCCGTGTCGAACCACGGGGCGCGCAACCTGGATACCGTGCCCGCCACGATCGATGCGCTGCCGCGCGTGGCTGACGCCGTCAAGGGCGAGTTGCCGCTGTTTCTCGACGGGGGAGTCCGGCGCGGGACCGACGTCGTCAAGGCGCTGGCGCTCGGTGCGTCCGCCGTGCTCGTCGGCCGCCCGTACCTCTACGGCCTTGCCGCCCAGGGCGCCGATGGCGTCGCCTCGGTGATGACGATGCTGAGGACGGAGTTGGAGATCGCCATGGCGCTGACCGGGCGTCGGACGCTCAAGGAGATCGATCGCTCCGTGCTGTGGACGTAGGGGCTCCGTTCTTGCTGGCTGCCGGTGGCTGTGGGTTGACACGATTGATGTTCCGCCGAAGCCCTGCAGGCTGTGCGGTTTCGGCGGGTTCGCGTTTGGGTGAGCGGGAATAACTCAGTGGTAGAGTGCGACCTTGCCAAGGTCGAAGTCGCGGGTTCGAATCCCGTTTCCCGCTCCAATCTTTGATCGGCGGGGGCCCTGCACCCCGCCTGGCGGCCCTCCACTACGCCGGCGCTTCGACGCCGGCTCCGTTCCGGCCGCTCAAATGTAGAAGGCGCTAGGATTTGAGTATGCGTACTTCGGCCCTCCTTCGGGTACGCTGTAGACCGCGTCACTAGACGCGGACGGAATTCTCCCGGCCTTCGCCCTGCGGGCTTCGGCCCGGCTCGCCGCAGCTGCGCGGAGGCGGCTGCACAATTCGTGGTTCCGATCGGCGCCGTCGCCAAGTGGTAAGGCAGAGGTCTGCAAAACCTCCATCCCCGGTTCAAGTCCGGGCGGCGCCTCCAATCAAATCAATGTGAAATCACGGGACAGGGTGACGGATCGGCACCGCCGCCGAGTAGCGTTCCGGGCGACTGGCCGGATCGGCTGGCAGCCTAGAGTGTCAGGCCGGGTTCGCCCCGCAAGTACGGGCACGCTGCTTGCCTGTGGCTGGTCCGGTGACAGCCGACGCGATGCTCGGGTCGTTCGACTTCTACCGCCAGGCCGCGCCAGAGTCGCGCGCGCAACTGGCGGCGGCGACGACGATAGTGTCACTTCGCAAGGGGGCCACGTTCTATCGCGAGGGGGACGTGTGCCAGCACTTCGGGCTCGTGGGACGCGGCGATATTCGTGTCTTCAAGGGCGCTGCCACAGGCCGGGAGATCACTCTCTATCACGTCCGCGACGGCGAACCGTGCCTCCTCAACATGCTCAGCGTGTTCCTGGACCGGCCGGCTGCGGCCACCGCCGTCGTCGAGGCCGAGACGGAGGCGATCGTGGTGCCGGCGAACGTCATACGTACGTGGCTTTCGATCCACGAAAGCGTCCGGACATTCGTGTTCGAAGCGATGTCGGTCAGGCTGACCGATGTCATGACGCTCGCCGTGGAGGTCAGCATCCGCCGCATGGACGTGCGGCTCGCGTCGTTGCTGTTGAACCTGGCCGACGTCGACCGCGCGATTCATCTGACCCACGACGAGCTGGCGACTGAACTTGGCACAGCTCGGGAAGTCGTCAGCCGCCTGCTCAAAGAATTCGAACGATCCGGCGCACTGCATCTTGGACGCGGGCACGTGACGATCGTCGACCCATCGACGCTCGCGAGCGCGATTGCGTCCGGACCGAGATGCAAATGAGCCGCCCGCGAGGGAATCCGGAATGGCTGATTTTTGGCAGAACTATCCGCTTCACAGTCGCTGGACGTCCGCCAGGCGACAACCGTTGCTCATAATTCCGCAGTCGTGTGCCAGTTGTTCCGCGCCGCGGGTCGCGGTGCGGGGGGCTCGGTAGGGCGCAGCGAACCGGTTGCGAGTTCAGGTTCGACCGGAATTATCCGACTGTAACCAAGGTCACAGACACGGCCGCTCCAGCGCCGTACGATTGTGCCGTTCGACCAAAAGGAGGACGTCATGAACGGCGTCACACGACACATCTCTGCTACGGCGATCATGGTGCTGCTCGGCGCCGCGGCGACCCTTGTCATGGCTGCAGCGACGCTAACGGTCACATGGACGGCGGGCGGCCTTTCGGCGGGTACTTTCAGCGCCGGCCAGTCCGCGAGGATGGCCGTCGACCCGCTCGGCAATGTCGCGATCGTCTCAGGACCTTCAAATGGCGCCGACCTGGCGATCACGTCGTACACGCCGAATGGCGTGTTCCGATGGCGCAGTGTCGTCAGCCCCTCCATCGGCACGTTTGCCGGCGACTGGGTCGCCGCTGCCCCGGACGGCGATTTCGTCGCGGTAGGACACAACGTCACGTCACGCGGCAATCCGATCGCGATCACAATCGTCCGCTTGTCGACCGACGGAACACTTCTGTGGCGCGTGGATCTCGCAGGCACGTTCCCCGGCGTCGGGCGGCTGATCGTCGACTCGGCTGGGAACGCATATCTGGCGTTCAACTCAGTTGGGGACGGCCAGGATATTCAGCTGCACAAGTACAGTGCGTTCGGTCAGCTGCTGTGGGCGCGAGCGATCAACACGGGTTTCATGTCCAACGACATCGCCAGCTCAATCGCGCTGAGCCCGGACGAAGCTGACATTGTGCTCACGGGACAGATCTCCGGCGGCGCCACGTGGATCACCTCGGCATACAACGCGACGACCGGCGTCCGTCGATGGCTGGTGACGGCTGCGGAGGGACTCAGCGCAAGAGATGTCGTCGTCGATGCCACGCGCGCCTATGTCGTCGGCAACGGAGTGACAGGCGCGGGGACGCCGCAGCTCGCCTACTGGTTGACGGTCGTCGCGTACGACCGTTTTACCGGAGCACGTTTGTGGCGTACCGATACCAAACCTGACGACGCGGGGAATGCGGCCGGCCTTTGGATCGCGCGCGCGCCGGATGGGTCGGTGGTCGCAACGGGGCAGGCGCAACGCGGATTCCTCGATTGGTACACCGTCGCGTTCGAGACGTCAGGCGCGATTCGCTGGAGCGCCGTACACGACGGCGGGTTGAACACGGACGAGATTCCTCGCGCGCTGCTCGTCCTCGACGATGGCACGACGATCGTGACGGGACGTGGCGGCCCCAACTTGCCTGGCGGGTTCATTCCGGGCGTGACGGCGGGGTACGGACCTCACGGAACGCTTCTATGGGAAGCTTTTTCGAGACTGGAGACAGTGTGGGCCGGCGCGCTCCCGAACGATCGCGTATGCGCTACTGGGGGCTACGACGCGTTGATCACGTGCTGGCGTGTACCCGGTCCCGCCGGGCCGGCGTCTCCAATCGCCGTTGTCTCGGCCGCCCCCTCGTCAGGCGTCGCGCCGCTCTCCGTGAGGTTCGATGCGTCTACTTCGCACGATCCCGACGGAGCCGTGACGGCATGGGCGTGGTCATTTGGAGACGGCACGTTCGGCACTGGTCCGACAATCACTCATGTGTATTCGGCACCGGGCGTCTTCACTGCGTCCCTGATGGTCACCGACGGTGACGGCTTGACCAACGCAACGACTGCGACTATTACAGTGCAGGGCCGTGCTCCCGAGGCGCCCACGAACCTGAGGGCCACGGCACTCAGTCGCACGTCTATCGGGTTGACATGGACCAATGGAACCGTCAGCCAGTCAGGGATCATGATCGAACGCTGTCCAGGAGCGGCCTGTTCGGACTTCATTCAGATTGGAATGGCACCGGGAACCGCGACGTCCGTGACCGATACGGGACTCGCGAGGCGGACGACCTACACGTATCGCGTCCGGGCGCGCAACGTGTACGGCGAGTCGCCGTACTCGAACACCGCGACTGCGCGAACGAGCCGCTGATGGTCACGCCATCCATGCGCAGGTTGATTCTGCGCAACTTCCAGTCGGCGGGCGACATCGTCATGCTGACGGCGGCGGTCCGCGATCTGCACCGGTCGTACCCCGGCGAGTTCCTGACCGACGTCCAGACGCCGTTTCCGCAGCTCTGGGCGAACAATCCCTACATCACGCCCCTGCGCGATGACGACGACGGTGTGCAGGTGATCGAGTGTCACTATCCGCTCATCCATCAGTCGAACTCCACGCCGTGCCACTTTCTTCACGGATTTCCGGCGTATCTCAATGACGTGCTCGGACTGCGCATCCGGGTGACGGATTTCAAGGGAGACATCTACATCTCCGATGAAGAGAAGGCGTGGTTCACCGGGATCCAGGACGGGATTCGGCTCGGTGGATCCGTACTGGCTGCTGGTGTCTGGCGGCAAGCTGCGACTTCACGATCAAATGGTGGGACCACGCCCGATACCAGGAGGTCGTCGACTCACTTCGACGGCCGCATCCAGTTCGTGCAGGTCGGCGAAGCCTCGCATCATCATCCGCCGCTCGATGGCGTGATCGATCTGCGCGGCCGCACCGATCTGCGGCGTCTGGTGCTGCTGATGTACCACGCGCAGGGCGTCGATCAGCCCGGTCAGCCTGCTCATGCATCTGGCCGCGGCCGTGGCGACGCCGCCGGGGGCGCCGCGCAACCGGCCGTGCGTGGTCATCGCCGGCGGGCGCGAGCCGCCGCATTTCACGGCATATCCGCACCACCAGTTCATTCACACCGTTGGCGCGCTGCCCTGTTGCGACAATGGCGGCTGCTGGAAATCGCGAACGGTGCCGCTTGGCGACGGCGACGAAAAAGATCGGCCGCGAGGACCTCTGCGTAGACGTCGTCGGCCGCCTGCCGCGCTGCATGGACATGATCACAGCGGCTGAAGTCATCCGGCGGATCGAGCTGTACTTCGCCGGCAACGTCATCCAGTCTTCCCACCAGTTCGAGATCGCAAACGTTTGGATCAACACAGGAAGCAAGCCATGCGCGAATGTCGCAACTCTGTTGACGGCGCCACCGCGCCCGACGATCGTCCGCAGTCGCTTCAGGCGCGGCGAGATTTTCTGCTGCTTCTCACCCAGGGCACGCTGCTGGCCGCGACCGGCTTGAGTGGGGCGTGCGGCGATTCGCCGGTGGCGCCGACAGCCAGCTCCAGCTCGTCGCTCAATCAGTCGACACCCTCGTCCTCATCCTCGTCATCCGCGAGCTCGTCGTCGAGCGCGTCGTCGTCGAGCTCCTCGTCGTCCAGTTCGTCTTCCCCGTCTTCATCGTCCTCGTCCGGAAGTTCGAGCTCCGGCGGGTCCTCGAGCTCCGGCGGAATCGAGTTCCGGGTCGTCTTCGTCGTCCACGCGCAGTCTGCACGCGCGCCGTATCGGACATCGACGGGGACGATCCGCCGCGAGGATTGCTGGTTTGAGCGGCGGCTGATTCAGCGTCATCGGCTGACTTGCCGAGTCACCCGGGTAGCAGGCACCTGTGGCGGCGGTCCGTCCTCAGTCTGTCTCGGCCGAATAGCGGTGAAGCGATCCGGATTCATCTCCGGAGTACCCGCATCGACAGCTACCGTGAACGGACATGAGGGGGGGTGCCCAGCCCGTCGCCCCTCGATCAGCGAATCGCGGACGCGAACGTGGAACAACGGCGCAACGCTGACACGAGCGTTCCAGACAAAGCCAGCCGCCGGCGGCACGACGACGTGTTCTGCGTCGAACGACATCTACCGCTCGCTGGTTGTGTCTGCTTGTTCACGTTCAAGGGCGGGTCCATGTGTACCCACATGGATATCCAAGGCTTGCATGCTGTCCCGGTTGCGCTCAGATGAACAGCAGCGCGACGCCCGCGGCCCCGCACACGAGCGCGAGCGTCAGGCCGACAATTCGTTGAAACTGGGCACTGCCGAGCAGCATCGCCAGCGTGAGCTTCAGGACCGTGTTGGCCAGGACGCCGATGGCGATCGCCACCGCCGCAGCGTGGGGCGATGTATACGCCACACCGCGCGCCATGGACACCGTGAGCGCGTCGACATCGGTCAGGCCCAACACCGCCGCGGATCCGTAGACGCCCGCCGATCCCCAGACTTTCCCAGCAAGATGAACGAGCATCAGCATGACCTGAAAGACGACTGCCATTTGCAGCGCGGCGCTCAATTGCAGGGGGTTCGATACGCGCCCGAGAGTGGCTGCGTCACCGCGAGCGCGGCGGAGACCGGCCACGACGGCGATCATCGCGACCAGCGCCGGCGGCGCGAGATATCGCAGAACCGACGGCAGCAGTGGCAGGTTCAGCACCGCGACCGCCAGCAGCACGCGAGGGTACAGGATCGCGTTGGCCCCAATGGCACCGAACGCCAGCGCGCGGGCCGCCGCGGGCTCGGCGCGGCTCGTTCGAGCGAACGTGAATGTCACGTTGGTCGAGGAGACGATGCCGCCGAGCAGACCGGCGACGAGATAGCCCTGGCTGAAGCCGAGCAGCCGCCGCGACACGTACCCGAGAAAGCTCAACCCGGAAAAGAACAGAACGAGCGCCCAGAGCTCGCGTGGCCGGATGCCGCCAAGCGGTCCGTAGGGCCCCTGCGGCAGCAAGGGCAGCACGACCAGCGCCATAACACCGAAGCGCACGCCTGCTCGAAGGGCCACATCGTCGATGCGCTCGACGATCGAGTGCAGGCGTGACTTTTCGACCAGCAACAGACAGGTCACCGCGATGATGCCGCTTGCGAGGCGGTAGGAGCCGGCGCCGGCGAGAAGGCCGGCGGTCAGGACAACGAGAGCGGCGCTTTCAGTGGTTCCGTCGACGTCGCGTCGGCTCGCTGCGACGTAGGCGGCGACGATGAGGGCGGCGATTCCGCTGAGTCCAATCAACGACGGGCCGGTGAGGCCGACCGTCCAGAGCGCGCCGCTCAGCCCGCCGAGGCCGCCAATCAACGTGAAGGTCCGAACACCGGCAAAACGCGCACGCGGCCCCTCAGCGTGTCCAGACCACTGCCGCTCGATCCCGACAGCGGTGCCACCCAACGCGGCAATCATCAGGCCCAACACGTCGACGTCGCCCATCGTCACACGCACCTCATTTGTGTCTGGCTGAAGTCGAAGACGCAAAGTGTAGACCGCGCGCGCAACCGTGGCACTCCGCGCTCGTCGCCGCTCGTCACAGACCTCGTCGGCAGGCTTCCGGCTTTCGCCAGGGCGACAACACCAGGAGCGACCGGCCGTCGCCAAGCCGCGGCCTGTCATGTTCGGACTCGTGCGCAGGCGCCGAATTCTTCGCTATCGCTGGAGAAATCCCCACCCGACGTCTGCCCGCTTGGCGTAGGTCGCCCCGACAGCGCCGTGTTGTCGAAGTGGCAGCCTCGCCCGGCGTTCGCTCGGCGGGCGTCCGTCTTGCAGGCAGAGTAGCCGGTTCGGTCGTGATGGCTGCCGGCCCTGGTGGGATCGGCCACGGTTGTTACTAGGAGCGTCACGCCTATCCGCGCCATCGGACGAGACATGATGAGCGATAGCGTTGAAAGATCGCCTACTGGCACCGCGACTTGCCGCCGCTCGAGGCGGAGGTGCTCGGCGAGGTACCTGATCGAGGCGACGAGCATGCGCCTGCCCGGCACGATCGCCCATCGGGATGACCTCTGGCGCATGTGTTACGCCGACCTGATGGCCCAGGCGGGCATTCGCCTCGAACAGGAGGTGGCCCGACTCGGTGGCCACTATGCGCATGTCTTCGACGAGGCAATCAACATCAAGCGTGACGAGGCAACAAATGAGGCGTGGCTTCGCGGTCGCTTCTTCTATGTCTTGTACCGACGTCCCCCAGCCAGGGAGGGCCGGCCACACGGCGAACGCGGGGCGGTGTGAGCCGCAGGCGGTGGCGATCCGAAGGGTGTCCTGCACCGTGACGCGAAACACGGACGTGGTCGATCGAATGGCCGGCATTGCCGTTGGCGACAAGACGTTCACGGTTCGACACTCGCGGGACATCGGCGGCTGTCAGTACACGGTGGCGGACATGTCGATCGAAGAGCGAATGATTTCATCATGATTCAGATTCAGAACATTCTCTGTCCCGTCAATCTGTCGGATTGTTCGGAGCGCGCGGTCGACTATGCCGCGGGCTTCGCGCGCTGGTACAAGGCAACGCTGACGCTCCTGTACGTATTCCCCAACCTTCCGGTTGCGGACCTGCCTCCGCTGGTGCTGAGCGAACATGACCGCCAGCGTCTGCTGGACGACTTGAGAAACTTCACGCGATCGGCAGCGGACCTGGCGCTCGAGTTTCGGATCCGGGAAGCGCCGGATGTTCATCGCCAGATTCTCGAAGAGGCGGAGGGAACGACCGACTTGCTCGTGATGGGAAGCCATGGCCGTTCAGGTTTGAACCGGGTCTTCCTGGGGTCGGTGACGGAACGGGTGATTCGTCAGCCTGTGTGTCCTACCATGATCGTGCCGCCAGGCGCGGGACCGGCCGAGGCCCATCGCCCCGTCCCATTCACACGGATCCTCTGCCCGGTCGACTTCTCCGAGTCGTCGCAGCGGGCGTTGACCTACGCGATCGCCATGGCCGAGGAGTCTGACGCGCGCTTGACCGCGCTGCACGTCATCGAGATCCCGCCCGAGTGGCGCGAGCGGCGGTTGTTCTCCAACGTCAACGTCGACCAGATTCGGGCCGCGGCCGAGGCGGCGTCCCTGCGGCAGCTGCGAGGGCTGATACCTGACGAGGCACGGACCTATTGCACGGTCGAGACCGCCGTCCAGGAAGGTGCCGCGCACAAGGAGATCGTGAAGCTTGCCGCCGAACGGAGCGTCGATGTCATCGTCGTGGGTCGGCACGGGCACGGATCGTTCGGCGCCAAGCTGTCCGGATCGACAGCCGCGCGCGTGATTCGCGCGGCGCCCTCTCCGGTCATCGTGGTCTGAAGAGACGCGTTCCGCCGCCATTGGTGACGTCGATGGTACCTTTCTCGTCGATGACGACGATCCCGTCTAGTGTGATGCCGTCGCCGCTCTTCGAAATCCGCGATCTCGCCAAGGTGTACCGGATGGGGGAGGTCGAGGTGCACGCGCTGCGCAACGTGAATCTCACGCTCGACGAAGGCGAGTTCGTCGTGCTGCTCGGTCCCTCCGGTTCCGGCAAGTCGACGCTGCTCAACATCATCGGCGGCCTGGACGTGCCGACGAGCGGCCAGGTGTTCTACCGCGAGACGGAGTTGACGCGTGCCGACGAGGCCGACGCTCACCGCGTACCGCCGCCGGCACGTCGGGTTCGTGTTCCAGTTCTACAACCTCATTCCCAGCCTCACCGCGGCGGAGAACGTCGCGCTGCGTCACCGAGATCTCGGAGGATCCGATGACGCCCGGAGGCGGCCCTGCAGACTGGTCGACCTCGGTCCGCGGGCCACGCACTTCCCGGCGCAGCTCTCGGGCGGCGAGCAGCAGCGGGTGGCCATCGCACGCGCCGTCGCGAAGCGGCCCGCGGTCCTGCTGTGCGACGAGCCGACCGGCGCGCTCGACATCTCCACGGGGATCGTCGTGCTCGAGGCGCTGGCGCAGGTCAACGCCGAGCTGGGCACCACGACGGTGGTGATTACGCACAACGCGGCGATCGCGCAGATGGCCGACCGCGTCGATGCGGCTGGCCGACGGCCGCGTCACGGCCGTCGAGCCGCGCACGGCGAAAATCCGCTCCGCGCGAGCTGTCATGGTGATGCGGCTCAGACTCTCCGCGCTCAACCGGAAGCTGCTGCGCGACCTCGCCGCGATGAAGGGGCAGGCGTTCGCCATCGCGATGGTCGTGGCGGCGGGCGTCTCGATGTACGTGATGTACCTGTCGAACTTCGCCTCGCTGCAGAGCACGCGCGCCGCGTACTACGACCGGCAGCGATTTGCCGACGTCTTCGCCTCGATGAAGCGGGCGCCCGAGCGCGTCGCCAACGAGATCGCCAGTCTTCCCGGACGTATCGGCGATCGAGACGCGGGTCGTGGCAAGCGTCACGCTCGATCTCGAGCAGCTCGACGAGCCTGCGTCGGGCCGCCTGATCTCGATCCCGGCGGACCGCCGGCCGCGCGTCAACGATCTGTTCCTCCGCCGCGGACGCTGGATAGAGCCGGGACGGCCGCGACGAAGTTCTTGCCAGCGAGGGGTTCGTCGACCGCGCACGCGCTGAATCCCGGCGACCAGGTGCCAGCCGTCATCAACGGGCGACTGCGCCGGCTCACGATCGTCGGCGTCGCGTTGTCGCCGGAGTTCATCTACAGCATCCGCCCGGGTGAGCTCGTGCCGGACGACAAGCGCTTCGGCATCTTCTGGATGGACCGGCAGGCGCTCGGCGCGGCCTTCGACATGGAGGGCGGCTTCAACGATGTCGTCCTGACGCTGGCGCCAGGCATCACGTCCAGACGAGACGATCGCGCGGCTCGATCGCATTCTCGAACCCTACGGCGGTCTCGGCGCGATCCCGCGTGCGCTGCAGCTCTCGCATTGGACTGTCGAGAACGAGCTCGCACAGCTCCAGAGCTTCGGCTTCATGCTGCCGCTCGTCTTTCTCCTGGTGGCCGCGTTCATCCTCAACGTCGCGCTGACGCGGGCGCTGGCGTTGCAGCGTGCCGCAGATCGCCGCGCTGAAGGCGCTGGGCTATGCCAACGTCGCGATCGGCTGGCATTACCTGAAGTGGGCGCTCGTCGTCGGTGCGCTGGGCGTGGCCATCGGGATCGTCGGCGGGCGCCTGGCTCGGTCACATGATCATCGGTCTCTACAATCAGTTCTTCCGTTTTCCGGAGCTGCTGTTCACGCGTGCCGGCATCCGTGATCGCCGGCGCGACGGTGCTGACGCTCGCCGCGGCGGGCGCTGGCGCGTTCTCTGCGGTTCGCCGTGCCGTTCGGCGTGCCGCCAGCCGAGGCGATGCGGCCGGAGGCGCCCGGCACGGTATCGACGCTCGATGCTGGAAGTTCCGTGGATGGCGCGCCGTCTCGGTGCGGCGGGACGCATGGTGCTGCGGAACGTGACGCGTCATCCGCTGCGCGCCGCGGCGTCGGTCTTCGGGATCGGATTCGCGGTCGCGATCCTCATGGTCGGATTCGTCTTCTCGGATGCGATTGAACGCCTGATCGACACCCAGTTCTGGGTCGCCGAGCGGCAGGACGTCACGATCGGGTTCGTCGAGCCGCGTGTCGGATGCGGCACGCCTCGCGCTCGCACGGTTGCCGGGGGTCATCGCCGTGGAGCCGCAGCGCAGCGGTGGCTGTCGCGCGTTCGCTCGGGCCATCGCGAGCGCTACGTGTCGCTGACCGGCGTGCCGCCCAATCCCCGCTTCAAGCGCATCGTCGACCGCGACGGGCAGACGATCCAGATGCCGCCGTCCGGCGTCGTGCTTGTCGAAGATGCTCGCCGAACGTGCTCGGCGTGAGCGCCGGGCGACACCGTCACGGCTCGAAGTGCTCGAGGGCGTTCGCCCGGTGCGAGCAGGTGCCGGTCGCCGGACTCGTCGACGACACGATGGGGCTCGCGATGTACTGAACCTCGAGCGCGGTACACCGGCTGATGCGCGAAGGGCGATGTCGCGTCGGGAGCGCTGCTGCTGATCGATCCGGCGCGCGAGACGCGCGCTGTCCCGGGCGCTCAAGGCGCTGCCGGCCGTCGCGGGCGCCGGATTCAAGCGCGCCGTGCTGCAGAGCTTTCGCGAGACGATGGCCGCGAACATGAACCTCAGCATCGTCGATCAATCTCGTCTTCGCCGGCGTCATTGCCTTTGGCGTCGTCTACAACGCGGCGCGCGTGTCGCTGTCGGAGCGCAGCCGCGAGCTGGCGAGCCTGCGGGTGCTGGGATTCACTCGGGCGGAGATCTCGCTGATCCTGCTCGGCGAGCTGGCGCTGCTCACGTTGGTGGCGCTGCCGGTGGGCGCGGTTCTCGGCTACGGCATTGGCGAGCCTCATCGTGCGGGACCATTCAAAGCGAGGTGTATCGTTTCCCGCTTGTACGTCTCGCGGCAGGCCGTGGCGTGGTCGTTCCTTGGGATCATTGCTGCGGCGGCCGTCTCCGCGCTGCTCGTGCGACGGCGGCTGGACACGCCTCGATCTCGTGGCCGTGCTGAAGGTGCGGGAGTGAGTCGTGCGCATACTGAAGAACCCACGCGCTGCTGGCGGTCGTGGCGGTCGTCGCGATCATCCTCGCGGTCGCGCTCTGGCCGAGCGCCGCTCGACGTCGACGTCGCGAGGGTGCAGCGCGGGCCGATGCAGGTGACGATCGACGAGGAAGGCGAGACGCGTGTTCGCGAACGGTTCGTCGTCTCCGCGCCGGTCATGGGACGGGTGGAGCGGATCGAGCTCGAGCCGGGCGATCCGGTGGTTCGCGGCAAGACGGTTGTCGCGCGGCTGACACCGGCGGCAGCGCCGCTCATCGACGTTCGCACGCAGGCCGAGCTCGCAGCCGCCGTCGAGGCGGCCCGTGCAGCAGTCGGTCAGGCCCAGGCCGAGCGGCAGCGGGCCGCGGCCGTGCGGGCGCGCGCGCAGTCAACCGTCGGCCGCTTGGAGTCGCTCTTGAAGTCAGGCGCGATCTCCGGCGACGAGCTCGAGGCGGCGCAGACGACGTTGAAGAGCGCCGAGGAGGCGGTGCGCGGCGCAGAATTCGCGGTGGCGAGAGCGGACCACGAGCTACGGCTCGCGCGCGCGCGCCTCAAGCCGACGGGTACCGGCGGCGGGACCGTCACCGTCGTCGCGCCCGTCGACGGCGTCGTCTTGAAGCGGCTTCGCGAGAGCGCGTCGGTCGTTCCGGTCGGCGAGCCTCTGCTCGAGATCGGCGACCCGGCGAGTCTCGAGATCGTCTCGGATCTGCTCTCGACCGACGCCGTGCGGGTGACGCGCGGCGACACCGTCGCTCATCGAGCAGTGGGGCGGCAGCCACCTCTCGAAGGACGAGTCCGTCGTGTGGAGCCGTCCGGCTTCATGAAGGTCTCGGCACTTGGCGTCGAGGAGCAGCGCGTCAACGTCGTCGTCGACTTCGCGGGCGAGGCCGAGCCTGCAGGCTCGGCGATGGCTATCGCGTCGAGGTGCGTATCGTGACGTGGCGCGATGCCGCGGTCCTCAAGGTGCCGGTGGGAGCGCTGTTTCGACGCGGCGAGGACTGGGCAGTCTTTCTCGTGGAGAGCGGTCGGGCGCGATTGCACTCGGTGCTGCTCGGTCAGCGTAACGATCGCGAGGGGCAGATCCTCAACGGCTTGTCAGAAGGACAGACCGTCGTCCTGTACCCGCCCGACACGCTGACGGACGGCGTTCGTGTGCACGTCCGCTGACGCCTCGAAGTCGCGCCTTTGGGTGCCGAGCGCTCGACGCCCAGGGAGGTACCTGGCCGTCGTATTCGACCACGGTCGCTGTCATTCGATGACCACATCATCCTGACGGACATCAGTGTTCCCCCCGTCGTGGTGTCATGAGAGCCTCCGGCGTCCGTGTCCGAACCTGCCGACGTGGAGCCGCCTCGCCGCTGCCACCGCCAGCACGCCGCCGGCCACGGTCATCAGCGCACCCATCTTCAGTTCGGACAGCACCGCGCCAGGGCCGACGGCGACACTGGCGAAGAAGAGCGCCATCGTGAAGCCAATCGTCGACACCAACGCCAGCACCGTCAGGTCGCGCCAGCCGACATGCATCGGAAGGTGCAGACCGAGCGCGCGCGCGACGGCGACGCCGATGAGCAACCCCACGGGCCTGCCGACGATCACCGCGAGCGGCAGGCTGAGCGTGCCCCAGTCCAGCGCCCTCAACTGTACGCCTCCGGTGACGAAGCCGAACAGCAGCAGCGCCACCTGCGCCGGGTGCCGGCACCAGCGCTCGAACTCGTTCAGCGTGTCGTGCGCTTCCGCCGGGGCATCGACGAGGAACCCTGGGTCGCGCGCCGCCCGCGGCAGGAACGGCACGATCGGCAGGAGGGCCAGCGCCGGGTGTACGCCGCCGAACTCGAGCGCACACCAGGACAGGCCGCCGCCGAACAACAGATACGGCCAGAAGCTCTGCGTCTGACGCCGCCGGAGGACGAAGACCACCACGAGCGCGGCCGCCATCAGCGCCGCCAGCGTCAGCGGCTGCAGCTGACGCGAGGTGGCGGCGGGCGCGAGTACCGCGAAACCGAGCGCATTCGCCGACAGCCCGAGCACCACGAACATCGGCACCGCCGGATGCCGTCCGAAGATCGCGACGACGACGAAATAGCCGAGCGCCAGATCGATTGCGAACGTCGCGGCCCAGCCTTGCGCGACCGGAGGCTCGCCCAGCACGGGAGCGATCACTCGGAGCGCGATCGCTGGAACGACGGTCAAGCCAACCGCAGCCACCAGCGGTAAGGCCGCGCGGCGCCAGGGATGAAGCACCCCGCCGCGCGCCGTCGCTTCGACCACCTCTTTCATGGCGAGTCCGAAGAACAGCACCATCGCGACGTCGGTCACGAAGAAGTCGAGCGAGAACGCCGCCCGGAAATAACTTTCGGGGGCGAGGTTCGCCCACACCAGCGCGACCGCTGCGCCAAACGGGAGCAGCAGAAGATACTCGGCGGCAAAATGCCAGAGCTCGGGCAGGCCCCGCCTCGGGTTTGCCTTTGGGTGACGTCGCGCACGCACCGTCGTGGTTGTCGCCAGCCGATGGGGGCGGCTCATGACGTCCTCACAACGTTCCGTGCGTCTGAATCCGGCGGGGAATCGATCCGGAATCCACCGTGGCGCCGGTCCTGGAAATGGTGTGAAACTGCATCTCGCTCACATCGACTTCCACGATCATGAAGGTTGATGTTCCCGAATGACCCGGGATCGAGGTGACGCGACACAGCACGCAACTGACGTACCGCGCGCGTCGCGCCGGGTCGGCACAATCCAACACCCGCGGCAGGGGGCACAACGATTGTCCCCCGCGGAATTCTTCGCACCTGCAGGAGATAGTCCGCTCCGCTGAACGGCTCTCAGGCGGATCGCGGGGCGATGCCGGTGGCGTCGGGCTTGCTTCTCTCGGTGTCCTCAGTCATGGCCCACCGCTTCACATCTCATCTCGAATGGTCGGGCGCCGCTCATGGCACGACGCGTCATCCAGGAACGTTCAGTCGAGACATGAATGTGACGTTCGATGGCGTGACGATTGCGGTCTCGGCTGCGCCCGCCTACGGCGGCGATCCGCGGCGCGCGAATCCGGAGCAGTTGCTCGTGGCCGCGCTGTCCGCCTGCCAGGCGCTCACCTATCTCTCCCTCTGCGCGAAGAAGCGCATCGCCGTTGTCGACTACGAAGACGACGCGGATGGCAGCCTCGACGTCGGCGACGGGAAAATGCGGATGACGCACATCGTCCTGCGTCCACACGTCACTCTCGAGAGCGCGGCGAACGAGGCCGAGGCCCGTGAGTTGATCGAGCGTGCGCACCGTCACTGCTTCATCGGCAACTCAGTGTCGGCGGCAGTGGAGATCGTGCCGTCGTTCCGTGTTGCAGATGCGCCAGCAGTGGCGGCTATATCAGAGGACGCTGGCCCTGGTGCGGAAAGAACGCGTTCGTGAAGTCAGCACGGCGACCTGGCGGTGGCTCGCTCGGGCGGCTCTCGGGCTGTTTGTCATCCTCCATGCTCGCGCACACCGCGCTCCCGTTGAGAGATGCGTCATCGATCCTCAACGGTGACGCGGGCCGGCATCTCGCCGTGCGCTGTGCCGCGTCCGTCGCAGTGGAGGTGACGCGGTTGAGGCGCATCGGTCCAGGCCCATCAGTTCGCGCTGCGCTGCTGGCGTTCAAGAACGACATTCTCGAATGCGAGATCCCGAAAGTCCCGGTCCCGGAGGTCAAGAAGCACACCATCGAGATTCAAGGCTGAGGCACGCTCTCAGCACGCCTGGGACGCTTAGTCCACCATGTCGATGGTGATCGCCAGAGGGATGGCTGTGCAACGCAGCCATCCCTCTTGTTTCTCGGTCGCGGCAGGGACCCGCAGGGGAGAGAGCCGGCTTATGACAGACGGTTTCGTGCCGCCGTCAGATTCACCGGCGGTGCGGTCTGGCGTTGATTCCCGTGTAGCTTTCGAGGACCTTGATGTAGTTCCCGCGCACGAACGCGCTCGAATCCGTGACCGCCTGCTGACTCATCGACCCCCGCATCTGGCCAACAAATCGGTAGCCCTTCTGCTCCATCCAGGCCGTCATCTCCTCGAGGAGACGCGCGAAGAACGGCGGGCCCTGCTGCAGCACGGCGGACGTGCTCATGACGACATCCGCACCGGCCATCAAGTACTTGATGGCCTCGACGTGGCTGTGCACGCCAGTCGTCGCCGCGAGCGAGGCCGAGAGGCGCCCGTACAGCAGCGAGATCCAGAGCAGCGGGAGCCGGATTTCGGCGGGCGTGCTGAGCGCGATCGCAGGGGCGACCGTGCGCGTCTCGATGTCGAAGTCGGGTTGATAGAAGCGATTGAACAAGACGAGCGCATCGGCGCCTGCTTCCTCCAGCCGACAGGCCATGTCCGCAAACGAGCTGAAATAGGGTCCGACCTTGATGGCTACCGGGATCGAGACGTTGGCCTTGACCGCTGAGAGCACGTCCACGTATTGCTGCTCGACTTCGGCTCCCGACAGGAATGTCTCGGCCGGAATGTAGTAGACGTTGAGCTCGATGCCGCTCGCGCCGGCGTCCTGCATGTCCCTCGCAAAGGTCACCCATCCGCGCTCGGTGACGCCGTTGAGGCTCGCGATGATGGGGATGTCCACGGCGTCAGTCGCTCTGCGAATCAACTCGAGGTACTGGCGCGGCCCGACGTCATAGTCCTGGACAGCCGGAAAATACGAGACCGCCTCGCCGAAGCTCTCGCTGCCCAGTCTCATGAAGTGCTCGAGCGCGGCCGAGTCATGGCGGATCTGCTCTTCGAAGAGCGAGAACAGCACGACGGCGGCCGCGCCGTTGTCTTCGAGGCGGCGGATGGCGTCGAGGCTCTCCGAGAGCGGGGACGCCGAGGCCACCAGCGGGTTCTTGAGCGTCAGGCCCATGTAGCGGGTCGTCATGTCCATGGTGCGTCTCCTCCGGGCTACATCTTCGACGCTTCCTTCGGGGACGCGGCGGCCAGCCGCCGGCACGTGGCTTCCAGGTTCACCTCGCCCTCGCCGCGCAGTGGCGGGCCACCGGTCGGCCAACGCCGAGTAGACGCGCCAGCGCTGGTCGACGTCTTCCTGTGCCAGGTCGAGCAGCCGCTTCGCCTCCTGCGGATTCGTATACGCGAGCATCTTGTAGCGAATCTCGTTGTAGGCGTACGCCTTCAGCGGGATCGACGGGGCCTGCGAATCGATGACGAACTCCTGCCGATCTGCGGCCCGCCGCTGCCGGCTTGAAGCGATAGAGGGGCCAGTGCCCGCTCTCGACCGCGAGCTTCTGCTGCCGCATGCCGAAGCGCATGTTGATGCCGTGCGCGATGCAGTGGCTGTAGGCGATGATGATCGACGGTCCCTCGTGCGCTTCGGCTTCGAGAAATGCGTCCATCGTCTGCTGCGAGGATGCGCCCATGGCAATCTGGGCCACGTAGACGTTCCCGTACGCGATCGCCATCAGCCCGAGGTCCTTTTTTGCGCTCAGCTTTCCGCCCGCCGCGAACTTGGCCACGCCGCCGCGCGGGGTTGACTTGGATGCCTGACCGCCAGTGTTCGAGTACACCTCGGTGTCGAGGACGAGGATGTTGACGTTGCGTCCCGACGCCAGCACGTGATCCAGGCCACCGTAGCCGATGTCGTACGCCCACCCGTCACCGCCGACGATCCAGACGCTCTTGCGCACGAGGTGCTTGGTGAGCGTCCGCAAGCTGCGGGCACTTGGCTCGCTGAGGGCTTCGAGTGTCTGCTCGAGCGCGGCCACGCGATCTCTCTGCGCGTCGATCTCCGGCTGGGTGGTCTGCGGCGCCTCGAGCAACGCACGAACACGCGCCGAGCCGAGCTGCGGCGCGAGCCCGGTGAGCAGCCGTTCCGCCTCCTCGCGCTGCGTGTCGAGCGACACGCGGAATCCCAGCCCGAACTCGGCGTTGTCCTCGAAGAGCGAGTTCGCCCAGGCCGGACCGCGACCTTGCTTGTTGATCGACCACGGAGTCGTCGGCAGGTTGCCTCCGTAGATCGACGAACAGCCGGTTGCGTTGGCGACGAGCAGGCGATCGCCGAAGAGCTGCGTGAGGAGCCGGAGGTAGGGTGTCTCGCCGCATCCGGCGCACGCGCCGGAGAACTCGAAGAGCGGCGTCAGGAACTGCGCGCCGCGCACCAGCGCCGCATCCAGCCCTACCGGCGTGGTTGTCGGGAAGCGCATCGAAGAACTCGAGGTTCCTTCGTTCGCGCTCGAGGATTGGCGCCTTCGCCTCCATGTTGATGGCGCGGACGCCCGCTGCTTCCGGGCTCCGGACGGGGCAGGCTTCGACGCAGAGCTCGCAGCCGGTGCAGTCTTCGACCGCCACCTGCAGCGTGTACCGCAGGTTCGGGAAGCCGCGGCCGGCGAGCGGCGCGGACGGGAACCCCACGGGCGCATTCGACAGCAGTGGGTCGTCGTAGTAGCGCGCGCGAATCGTGGCGTGCGGGCACACCATCGCGCAGTTCCCGCACTGGACGCACAGCTCGGGCTTCCACACCGGCACGACGTCGGAGATGTTGCGCTTTTCCCATTGCGCCGTCCCGGACGGGTAGGTTCCGTCCGCCGGCAGCGCGCTGACCGGGAGCTCGTCGCCGCGCCCGGCGATCATCGTCGCCGTGACGTGCCTGACGAACTCGGGCGCGTGCGCGGGCACGATTGGGGACGGCTCACGCGTGCTGGTCGCCGCGGCCGGGAACGTCACCTCGTGCAGGTTCTCGAGCGCGCGATCGACGGCGGCGAAGTTGCTCTCGACGAGCTCGGCACCTTTACGGGCGTAGGTCGCCTGGATGGCGTCCTTGATTCGGGCGATCGCCTCTTCGCGCGGCAGCACGCCGGAAATCGCGAAGAAACAGGTCTGCATGATCGTGTTGATCCGGCCCGGCATGCCGGCCTCGGTCGCCACACGATCCGCGTCGATGGCGAAGAGCCGGATGTGCTTGCGGACGAGCGCCTCCTGCATGGATCGTGGCAGCTGGTCCCAGAGATCGCGCAGGCGCGAAGGGGCTGTTGAGCAGGAACACCGCGCCGTCGATCGCCTCGCGCAGCATGTCGATGCGCTCGACGAACTGGAACTGGTGGCAGGCGATGAATCGGGCACGCTGCACCAGGTACGCCGATCGAATCGGCCGCGGCCCGAAACGGAGGTGCGACGTCGTGCGCGATCCGGATTTCTTCGAGTCGTAGACGAAGAATCCCTGCGTGTAGCACGGCGTCTGCTCGCCGATGATCTTGATCGAGTTCTTGTTCGCGCCCACCGTGCCGTCGGCGCCGAGGCCATAGAAGATGCAGCCGACGACGTCGGCCGCTTCGGTGATGAAGCTCGGCGTCGTACTCGAGGCTCGTCTTCGAGACGTCGTCGTTGATGCCGACCGTGAAGTGGTTCTTCGGGGACGCAGACGCGAGAGTCTCGAACACCGCCTTGACCATCGCCGGCGTGAACTCCTTGGACGCGAGCCCGTAGCGCCCGCCGACGATGCGCGGCATGTCGGCGGCGACGGTTGTCGGTCATGGCTTCGGCAAAGGCGGTCACGACGTCCTGATAGAGCGGCTCGCCGGAGGCGCCCGGTTCCTTTCGTTCGGTCGAGCACGGCGATCGCCCGGACGGACCGCGGCACGACGTCCAGCAGATGCGTGCACCGAGAACGGCCGGAAGAGGTGCACCTGCACGACGCCGAGCTTCGCACCGCGAGCGTTCAGGATAGTCGATCGTCTCCCGCACGGTCTCGACGCCGGAGCCCATGAGCACGATGACGCGCTCCGCGTCGGCCGCGCCGAAAGTAATCGAACAAGCGGGTACTGACGACCGCTCAGCGCGGCGAAGCGGTCCATCGCCGCCTGGACGATCGACGGAACCGCCGCGTAGAAGGGGTTGGCCGTTTCGCGTCCCTGGAAGTACACGTCCGGGTTCTGCGCCACGCCTCGCACCACCGGCCGATTGGGATCGAGCGCTCGCGCACGATGCGCGAACACGAGTTCGTCGTCGATCATGGCGCCCAGGTCGTCGTCGGAGAGGACATGGATTCTGCTGACCTCGTGGGACGTGCGGAAGCCGTCGAAGAAGTGGAGGAACGGAATGCGCGACGCGAGCGTGGCGTGCTGCGCGACGAGGGCGAGGTCGTGCGCTTCCTGCACCGAGCTCGAACAGAGCATCGCCCAACCCGTCATGCGCGCGGCCATGACGTCGGAGTGATCGCCGAAGATCGACAGCGCCTGCGTGGCGATCGCGCGCGCCGCCACGTGGAAGACGGCCGGCGTCAGCTCGCCGGCGATCTTGAACATGTTCGGGATCATCAGCAGCAGACCCTGCGACGCCGTGAACGTCGTCGTCAGGGCGCCGGTCTGCAGCGCGCCGTGCACCGCGCCGGCCGCGCCACCTTCGCTCTGCATCTCGACGACGTGCGGCACGGTTCCCCAGATGTTGGTCCTGCCCTCCGAGGCCCACTGGTCCGCCAGCTCGCCCATCGTCGAGGAGGGCGTGATCGGATAGATCGCACAGACTTCGTTCGTCCGGTAGGCGATGGAGGCGGCGGCCTCGTTCCCGTCCAGCGTTTTGACGTTAGGTTGCCATGATCGTGATGTCCGCGGCCTACGCGCGGGTGACGGTCGTCACGACGGGTTCCGGGACCATCGTGATCGCACCGCACGGGCACTGGTCGTAACAGATCGCGCAGCCGGTACACTTCTCGAGGTCGTACTCGTAACGCCGGCCCGGACCCAGCTTGATGACGGCCTGCTCCGGACACGCCGAGTAGCACCCGTCACATTCGAAGCAATTGCCGCAGGACAGGCAGCGCTGCGCCTCGTAGCGCGCCGCGGTCGGGTCGAGCCCGGCGACCACCTCGTCGAACGTGTGCCGCCGCTGCTCGAGGTCGATGGTGGTCTGCCCGCGTTTCGTCGCTTCCGGCGTGATACCAGAGCCGCAGCATCTCGAACGTCGCGATCTCCGGCCTCGCGGGCGTCAACAGCGTGTCGCTGCGCAGCCAGGCGTCGATGTGGCGCGCGGCCTGTCTTCCCGTGACCCACGGCCGTCGTCACGGTCCGCGCGTACGGCACCATGTCGCCGCCCGCGAACACCCCGGGACAGCCGGTCTGCATGTCGCGTCCCACCACGACGGTCCCGTCGTTCTTGAACGTGATTCCAGGGACGTTCTTGAGAAACGTGGTGTCGGTCTCCTGGCCCAGGGCGAGAATCACGGAATCCGCTTCGAGCGTCTCGAACTCGCCGGTTGGCACGGGAGAGCGGTTCTCGTCGAGCTTCATCACTTCGACGGTGAGCGTCGTGCCGTCGATCGACTTGATCGTGCGGAGCCAGTGGATCGTGACGCCTTCTTCGATGGCCTCGTCGGCCTCGAAGTCATGTGCGGGCATCTGGTCGCGCGTGCGGCGGTAGATGATGAGCGGCTCGGCCCCGAGCCGCGCGGCCGTGCGCGCCGCGTCCATCGCCGTGTTGCCGCCGCCATAAACGGCGACACGCCGGCCGATGCGCGGCTTCTCGCCGCCGGTCTCGACGTCCTTCAGGAACTGCAGCGCGTCATAGATCTTGCCGGCATCTCGCGCCGGAATCTCCTGCCGCTTGCTGAGGTGGGCGCCGACGGCAAGGAACACCGCGTCGAATCGCCCCTGGCTCTTCGCCGTCACGAGATCGGTGACTTTGTGATTCAGGACGATCTCGACGCCGAGTCGACGAATGCGCTCGATCTCGGCGTCCAGCACTTCCCGCGGCAGACGGTACTTGGGGATGCCGAAGTGCATCATGCCGCCAGCCATCGGTCCTGCTTCGTGGATGACGACGTGATGGCCGCCGAGCGCCAGATGCCAGGCGGCCGAGAGTCCGCTGGGCCCAGCGCCCACGACGAGCACGCGTTGACCCGACGGCGGCGCGTCCGGCGCCACGGTCCATCCCTGGCTGAGCGCCAGGTCTCCGAGGAACCGCTCGACCGCATGGATGCTCACGGCGTCGTCGAGATCCGTGCGGTTGCACGCGTCCTCGCACGGGTGATAGCAGACGCGGCCATGCACAGCCGGCAGCGGATTGTCGCGAACGATGATCTCCCAGGCCTCACGGTGGCGCCCCGCTTGCGCCTCGGCCAGCCAGGCCTGAACGTTTTCGCCGGCAGGGCAGGCGTGGTTGCAGGGCGGCAGGCGGTCCACGTACACCGGACGCATGGTTCGCATTGGCGACATTCCGGATCTTCCTTTGTCATGAGAGCAACCGGCGAGCCAGTCCCGCGCCACGCGTGCAAGCGCCCTTGACGCCACTCGTTTCCGGATTCCATCGTTTTCACCTGCGAGAATTTCCCCGGTCCTGGGAAAGAATCCCGCTGCGGCTCGATGAAATCCACTGATAACGTCTCCAGGCGGACGTCACGACAGTTACAACTCTCGGGGGGAGGTGACGACGCCCCGATGTCAGATGGCCTGAACCGGGCGGGTGCAGGAAACCCGGCGATCACCTAGTGCCAGACTGCAGTTTGTAGCCAGCACTAAGATTTCCTGAACCCGTCTGCCGTCAAGAACATGAGCCCAAAAATCAGCCACAGGAAAGCTGCCGGGACGTCGCGCGATCGGAGGGCGTCCAGTAACGCGATCCCAAAAAACAGGAGAAAGACCGTCACATTCGAACCAAGCTTGATCATGAGGACCTTCCAGCAACCTTCGGCGAACGAACGCCTCACATCAACGCCGGGAGTCCGTCGCTATCTCAGCGCGTGAAGCTCGCGGTGATGGCGCCAGCTCCAGAGGAACAGCAACCCGACACTGAACAGCGGGCCAGAAATGACGAGAATCCAATCGAGACGGCTAGCGGCGATCGTCGCGTAGGCGACAGCAAGGCCGACGAACCCGATCCCGCCAATCCACTCGCGTCGCCACGCGGCCGCGACGATCGCGAGCACCAGTGCGGCCGGTGCGAGGTGGATCACAAAGTCCAGGACTGCCTGGACGACCGGCTTCCCGTCTTTGAACGCATCCAGCGCAAAGAGACTGAGGAAAATGCAGACCAGAACTCCCAGCACGCGCGGAGCCCACAGCAGCACGCCAGCGGACGTCGTGGTCATTACAGTTCTCCACCCACGTTCTCGTGAACTCGAGCGGCGACGCATGTGCCAAGAGGGACAGCCGCCTGCGCGGCTGCCCCTCGAACGTCACCATCGACTGTTGTCGAACCTAACGGTCCGCTGTTTGGCTGCGACATGCGTCAGCCCTAATTGCGACGGTGCGCTTTGTCACGCCGGTGACCGTCGTGCGACAGTCCCCAAAGAGGTGTCTCGTTCTGATCACCAGCGCACGCAACGCAATACCGCAACTATGGTGCCACTCGATGAGCGGCGGATTTACGCCGTGTACCGCGAGAGACGCGCAGTTCCCCCGTGGAATATCCCGCGCGACCTGGGGAGAGTTTCGCAAACGGTCGTCTCGAGAGATCGCCGAGAAACGGATCTTGACCCTAGGGGGCTTGAACAGAACGAGCAGAACTCCAGCACTGCGTAGCGTAGAGCCGCGCGCCTCGGCGCTGGCGGCTGCTAGGCCCGGTCGGCGTCGAGCGCGGACCTTCATCACACGCGCGCCGTCCAGTTCGCCGTCGCCGATGAGCATGGCGCCGACACGTGCGAAGTCGCGCGCGGTCGAGACCAGGCCCCCACCGCCGGCAATCAGCGTCGACGGCCTCAGAAAGACGCTTGTCTCTCGTGGGTCGAGGGGCACGAGGCCGTTGGGCGTGACCGTATAGTTGCTCGTCAGCCGCGGCACGGCGGTGGATGGTATTGGAAACCCGTGGACGCCATGTTCAGCGGCTCGAAGAGGCGAGCGCGGGCAAAAGCGTCGAGCGGCTTGCCACTGACGCGCTGGATGACCAGGCCCATCACGTCGAGGCCGACCGAGTAGCGCCACACCGTGCCCGGCTCCGCTGTGAGCGGCACCTCGGCGAGGCGCTTCACCATGTCGTCGAGGCCAAGCGCCTGCGGACCGTAGCCGGGCCGCGCGTCAGGCCCTCGCGGTAGTAGTTACCTGGGGTGATGCCGCGGGCGCGAGAGGCGGTTGAGAGAGCATCGGTGCCCCGCTCCGGCGTCCAGACGGCCAGGCCCGCGCGGTGCGTGAGCAGGTGGCGCATGGTCATGGTCTGCGTCGCCGGTCGCGCGTCGAGCCCTTTGCTCGGGTCGAGGGCGACCTGCAGCTTCCGCAGTTCGGGGATGACGTCACCGACCGGCTGATCGAGGCGCAGCTTCCCTGCCTCGACGAGCAGCATGGCCGAAGGCCAGACGCCCGGCCCCAAGCGGTAGGGCAGCGCCGGCCAGCATCGCGACGAAATGACGGCGCTCCATCGCGCCTCCTCCTTTCGATCATTCTAGTTCGCAGGCCCAGATAGATCGCTGTAATCCATACAGCGAGGCGTCGCCTGGTCACCGCGCGTCGCGCGCGCTCGTGACCTGCCCCGCGACGATTCGCCACTCGCCCGATCGACGGGCCGCAACGAACAGGTTCATGCCGGCTGCAGGTGCCGCCGGCTGCCCATGCGAGTCCATCAGGCCCGCGATCACTCACTCGGGCGGCCGCATCGCAATTTTATTGAAGTTCTTGATGATTCTCCCCGTCTTCGAAGGCTGTGAATCACGAACGGGTCCGGCGGCGTGCAAGATTCCCGGGTCCATTCGTTCTGACTGTTACAAGGCGCAGGTGGCCGGAACATCCGTGACAGCCACTGACGCGAGGGCATCGTCCAAAAGGAAGCACTGGAATCAGCGAAAGGAGACCGTATGAGACTACTGGCCGTTGTCATGTCAGTGGCTGTGGTGGCGGGCGCGGCAGTCTGGGCGCAGACCCAGCGCACCACGGCCGAACCGAAAACTGCGCCGACGCCGGCGCCGGGGTCGGCTGCGGTCGACAAAGGGGCCCGGTGGCTGGCGTCCGTGCAGGGCGCCGACGGCGGGTGGGGCCAGGACGGAGGCGAGGCGTCCTCCGCGCGGCCGGGAGAGCGGCTGGAATCGAGCGGCAACGACGTCGCCAACACGGCGGTCGCGGCCCTTGCGCTCCTGCAGGCCGGCAGGCAGTACGAGCCGCAGGTGGAGCGCGCACTCGCATTTGTCCTGCAGCGGATCGAGGCGAGTCCAGCCGACGGCCTGGCAATCACCGATCGCCAGGGCACGCAGATCCAGCGAAAGCTGGGCCCGTACATCGACACGTTTCTCTCGTCGATGCTGATGTCGCAGATTGACGGACGCGCGTCGACGCCGGCGCTGAACGCCCGGGTCCGCAAGGCGCTGCAGAAGACGGTCGCGAAGATCGAGAAGCATCAGCAGTCGGACGGAAGCTGGAACATTGCTGGCGGCTGGGCGCCGGTGCTCGGCACGTCGATGGCCTCGCGCAGCCTCTTCGAGGCTCAAAACAGAGGCGTCGCGGTGGATGCCGCTGTCTTGAAGCGTGCCGAGAACTACACGGTGAGCGCCCTCAGCGCCCCCCCGCCGCCCGCGGCTCGAGTCGCGGCCGATGGGCTGTCCGCCGGCAGACTGGCGTTGCCTCGCCCGCCGCGCCCGCCGAAGCCGCAGGCGTCCCGCTGTATCAGAGTGCGCAGGCGCTGGAGCAGTTGAGCCGCACCGCGAAGGACAGAGCGCAGAACGCCAAGCAGATCAGCGCGATTCAGGGTCAGCTCGCCAATGCAGCCTTCGTCGGTGGATACGGGTCGATGGGCGGCGAGGAGTTCTTCTCCTATCTCAACATCAGCGACAGCATGAAGCGCGTCGGCGGCGACGCCTGGTCGAAATGGCATGCGGACATCACGCAGAAGATTCTCGGCCTGCAGAACAGCGATGGCACATGGGCCGGTCACCACTGCATCACTGGAAGGGTCGCGATGACAAGTGCGGCGATTCTCAACCTCACGGTCGATCGTGCGCGTTGACCGCCGCGTTTTCTTGTTGACGGTGGCGGCCGCCGCCGCGTGCTCATGGAAACGTGAGCGCAGCTCGCTTACGCGGGCCGCGCAATATCTCTGGGCACAGCAGGCAGCCGACGGAGGCTTCCACAGCGCCACGTACGGACTGCTTCGTTCCGGCCAGTCGTTGACGCCCCTCGTACTCGGTGCGTTGCTGCGCGTTCCCGATGCCACAGTGCCCGCCCCCGCCGGCGCCGTCGATCGTGCGATTGCGTTCATCAGAAGGCATACGAGCGTCGACGGCACCGTGGGCGTAACAGGCGGCGATGCGGACTATCCGAACTACGCCACGGCGCTCGCCGTCGATGCCCTGGTGGCGGCGCAGCGCGGTTCGTGGACGGCGGATATCGCGCCGATGGTCGCGCAACTGCGAGCGCAGCAGTTCAGCGAGGCCAACGGCTGGACACCGGAACACACGGCCTACGGCGGTTGGGGAATGGGAGGCGCGATTCGCGTCCGCCCGACGCCGGCCATGTGGACCTGTCGATGACGCGGTTCGTGCTCGAAGCGCTGCGCGCCTCCGGTGTTGACGGCTCGGATCCGGCGATGACTCGAGCGCGTGTGTTTCTCGAGCGGTCACAGAATCACGACGGCGGATTCTTCTTCTCACCCGTGACGCCAGCGCTCAATAAGGCGGGCCAGAGCGCCGAAGGGTTCGTCAGCTACGGTACGACCACGGCCGATGGAGTGCTGGCACTCAGGGCGTCTGGAGCTCCGGACAGCGACGACCGAATTGCCAGAGGGCTCGCATGGCTCGACAGAAATCACCAGTCCGACCGGGTGCCGGGCTTCGACGAGGGTGAGAGCCCGCAGGCTTCGTGGAGCACAGGACTGCGCTTCTACTACGCCGCCGCGATCGCACGCGTGCGGCCTCAGCAGCGCGTTCGACTGCCTGAGCAGGCAGACGATGGCAGTTTTCGCAACGCCAACGGCCGCGTCAAGGAGGACGATCCGCTGATTGCGACGACGTTCGCCATCCAGATGATGACGCGCGCTGGAAGTTAAGCCCCGTACGCCCAATCACTCCTTCTCATGACCTCATAATTGAGAGTCGGAACTATGCTTGGCTCCTCGCGACGCGAATGGGACGCGCCGCGCTGGAGAGGAGCTCGACGTGCTAAGAGGTTTCACGACCGTTCTGCTCGCCACGGGGCTGGCGGCCGCCGCGACCATCACCGCCCCAGCCCAGCAGCGGCGCCCCGCTCACCGACGAGGCCAGGGCCGAACGCTGGCGGGTCGAGAACGAGCTCGCCTCGGTCGCCGTCATCGAGCGCAAGGTCATGATCCCGATGCGCGACGGGATCCGCATCGCGGCCGACATCTACCGCCCCAAGGACACGTCGAAGAAGTACCCGATCGTCTGGGTGCGCACGCCCTACAACTTCAACTTCTGGGACGTTGCCAACGGCGTCCCTCGCAACATGACCACGGCGCTGACCGCGGTCAAGAACGGCTACGCCTTCGTCCAAATGCAGGAGCGCGGACAGTTCTTCTCCGAAGGCGAGTGGGACGTGCTCGGCGCGCCGCTCAGCGACACGGACGACGAGGTCAAGTGGATGACGTCGCGGCCGTGGTCGAACGGCAAGGTCGGCACGACCGGCTGCTCGTCGACGGCGGAATGGCAGATCGCCGCGGTGGCGCGCAACGTGCCCGGCTTCGCCGCGTTCAACGCCCAGGGCTTCGGCTGCGGCGTCGGGCGCATCGGCCCCTATTACGAGCAGGGCAACTGGTACCGCGGCGGCGCCTTCATGATGTACAACCTGACCTGGTTCTACGACAACCAGAAGCCGCAGCATCCGATGTTCCCGCGCACCATGTCGCAGGAGGATCTGATTCAGGTCTCGCGCGGCTGGGACCTGGCGATGCGGCTGCCGCGCCCCGATTGGAACAAGGCCTACTGGCACCTGCCGCTGCAGGACATCCTCAAGTCGCTGAACGGACCGAAGGGCGTCTTCGCCGACGCCATGCCGGTGGCGACCGGCGGCCGCATGATCCAGCGCACGCCAAACGATCCGGCGTGGTACAAAGGCGCGCTCTATCACGACAACATGCGCATCAATGTGCCTGGCCTCTGGTACACGTCGCTCTACGACATCGCCCTGGCGCCCAACCTCGAGCTCTACAACCTGGTGCGCAAGACCGCCACGGGCGAGGCGGCCAACCGCCAGTGGCTCATCATCGCCCCGGTCGGGCACTGCGCCTTCAACGGCTCGAGCGAGCGGACCATCGTCGGCGAGCGCGATATGGGCGACGCCCGGCTCAACTACCAGGAGATCATGTACAGCTTCTTCGACCTGACGTTGAAGGGGGAGACCAACACGGTCATCGAAAGCCAGCCCAAAGTGCGCTACTACACGATGGGCAACAACAAATGGAATTCGTCGGACGTGTGGCCGCCGAAAGGCGCGACGCCGGTGACCTACTACCTGACGAGCGGCGGCCGGGCCAACACGCTCGATGGCAACGGCCGCCTCACACTCACGGCCCCGACGACCGCCGGCGCCGACCGCTTCACCTACGATCCGATGAACCCGGTGCCCACGCTCGGCGGCTACCGCGTCGGCAGCGATCCCCAGGGCCGCGGCGGCTCGTTCGATCAGCGCAAGATCGAAGAGCGCGATGACGTGCTTGTCTACACGAGCGAGCCGTTCGACCAAGGCACCGAAGTGGCCGGGCCAATCACGCCGACCCTCTTCGTCTCCTCGGACGTCAAGGACACCGACATCACCGTCAAGATCGTCGACGTCTATCCCGACGGCCGGGCGTTCAACCTGGACGAGTCGATCCAGCGCCTGCGCTATCGCAACGGCTACGACAAGCCGATGGCGTGGATGGAGAAGGACAAGGTCTATAAGGTGACGCTGCAGCCGCTGGTGACGAGCAATTACTTTCTGCCCGGCCACCGGCTGCGTGTCGAGGTGAGCAGCAGCAGCTTCCCGCGCTTCGAGCGCAACCTGAACACCGGCGGCCGCAACTACGACGAGACGCAGGGCGTTGTCGCGCACACCGCGCTGCACCACTCCGCAGACCATCCGTCGTCGGTGACGATCACGGTCGTGAAGAATTAGTGGGCCGATCGTCTACTGCGGCCACGGGCCTGGCTCGCGGGCGAGGCGTTGCGCTGGCGGGGATACGCGCGCGTCACTCAGCCGGAATCCGAAACACATGGATGGACTGATCCTTCTCGGCACAGCGGGCGGGCTGTTCCTTCTTCCTCCGATCGGAAACGGCAACCAGCGTGTCCGGAGACAGCCAGGCTATTCCCTCGACATTGCGGTAGCTCTTGTGCGGGAAGCGATAGACCCTGCCCGAACCGGCCACGACAGCACGCGCGTCCTCGTCGATCCGGGCCACCCACAGGCGCGCGGAGGCCTGTGAAACAACGGCGAGCTGCCCGTCGCGATACGCGTGCGCAGCATAATCCTCGAACTCCGCCTGCTTCGGCAGACGGATTCGGTGCGACGTCTTCCAGCCGCCGTCGCGCGCACGAACAAACACATCGACTCGACCGCCGCCGCGCTTGGCGGCCGTACCGAGGTTACCTTCGCACAGGGCGTACAGGTACTCGCGGCCTCCGAGCCGCACATGGGCGAGGCCCTCGAATCCCTTGTTCGCCTTCTGAAACCGCGTGCTCAACTGAGTGCAACGGATGAAGCGGGCATCACGGTCGTACTCGGCGACGAATCCTCGGAGAACTCCGTCGAAGTCCTCCAACGCTTCGATCAGGCAGTACGCGCGGCCATGCTTGATGTCGACGGAGATGTCCTCGAAACCCGATCCCAGGCTCGGCGCGGGCAAAAGGCGGTTGCGGTTCCGCTTCTTGAGGGAGAGATCGATGCTCGCGATGTAATTCAGATTGTCGAAGATCACCAGCGCCGTGGTGTCGTCCATCAGCGAGACGCCGCTGGCCTCCAGCCGGCTGCTCTTCTTCCTGCCTGGCAGCAGGCGAAACAGCTTTTCCTCTCGAACGAGCTCGAGTCTCCGGCTCATGAACCGGCCTCTCTCATTTCGCTCTCGGCGCACCGCGTGGTCTTGCCGCGATGCCGACACCAGTATGCCAAGGCCGCAGGACGATAGGAAACATCGACGCAGCCGACAAAAAGCTGCCTAGTGCGGTAGCCTGAACGCCACGGCGTGGCGTGGTTCGGCAAGGCTAGGCTTGGTAGGGTAAGGGGGCCGTCGCGCGAAAGTGCGACGGCTTTTCCAATTCTAGCTAGCGCGCGAACGAAACGACGAGGACCAGAACAAAAATAACGACTCCCGTCCAAGCCGCGATATTGCGTGCCTTCGGCGGTAGGGCTCCATGCATGGTCGTCATGCGCCCAGCGTAGCACCAATGAACCAATCGCTCAAATGTCTCCGCCCTCGGGCGATTCCCTCAAACTTGACCACTACCAGAGGCCGCGTCGACCTGATTTCGCTCTGGAGCGGGCAGTCCGGACCGCTCCTCCGACACCGGCACGCGAAGGAGCTGTTTCAGGACCTTGTCGGCGTCACCGAACGCACGCTCAACCGACAGGCGCAAGCCGCAGACGGCCGCATTCCGCGTTAACGAACATCAAGCCCCGAGCCTCGCCCGTCGTGCGCCGACTCTGGCCGGGCCGGCGCGCTCCCCGTGTGTCTGGCCTGCAATCTCTGATCAGGGCTCGCCCGACCGGGGCAGTCTCTTCGAAAATCCGATCCCGCGCGTCGTGCGTAGAAGCGAGAGACGGCTAAGGAGACGCGATGACAGCACGTTCGATGACCTCTTTGACATGCGCGCTGGTCCTGGCGTCGGCCTGGGGCTGCCAACGCAGCGACTCGATGCGCGCTGGGCAGGCGGTTTCAGACGCCTGCACCGTCGCGCTTGCTCCATCGGCCGGGTCGAGCGAGAACGATCGCGAGATCGCCCGCCTGCAGAACGAGGTGCGCGCGAACGTCGACGCCAGGTCGGCGCTCGAGCAGTTGGGATATCGATTCGTCGCGAGGGCGCGCCGGACCAACGACGACGGTGATTACACGCTGGCGGAGCGGACCGCGGATTGTCTGACCTCCCGCTATCCGGATGCCGCCGCGGCGCTGCTGCTGAAGGGCCACGTGCTGCATCAGCTGCATCGCTTTGCGGAAGCCGAACAGATCGCGCGCCGCCTGGTCGCGACACGGGAGTTTGTCCTCGACTACGGGTTGTTGGGGGATGCCTTGATGGATCAAGGACGACTCACCGAAGCGGCTGCCGCGTATCAGAAGATGATCGATCTCAAGCCGTACTACCAGTCCTACACGCGTGCCGCCCATCTCCGTTGGCTCAAAGGCGATCTCGATGGCGCGATTGCGCTGACCGAGCTGGCGATCCGGGCGGCAAGTCCGCGCGATCCGGACTCGGTGGCATGGGCGTACACCCGGCTTGCCGGGTTCGAGCTCCAGCGCCGTCGCTTCGGCCGCGCCGACGAAGCGATCGGCGCTGCGCTCCAGTATCAACCCGACTACGCCGCAGCACTCCTGACCCGTGGACGGCTGCTGCTGGCTCAGCAGCGTGCGGCCGAAGCGGTGGCCCCGCTGCAGCGCGCGGCAGCATTGAATCCGCTTCCCGAGTATCAATGGGTGCTCGCCGATACGCTGCGTCTGCTCGATCGAGGCGAAGAGGCTGATCGAATCGAGGGCACACTCGTCGCCTCTGGAGCGAAGTCCGATCCACGAACCCTCGCGCTGTTTCTCGCCACGCGTCAGATTCGGACGGCCGACGCCGTTGCAGCCGTCGAACGCGAGCTGCGGGCGCGCTCGGATGCATTCACGGTCGATGCCCTGGCATGGGCGCTGAAGGCGGCGGGTCGTCTCGAGGAGGCCGAATCGGCCATGGCGCGCGCGCTCGCCACCGGCATCGAAGATGGCCGACTGTTCATGCACGCGGCGGTCATCGCCGATCGCCGCGGCGACACCGGCGCCGCCAGGCAGTGGGCCGCGAAGGCCCACGCACTCGCGGCGACGCTCTTGCCCTCGGAAATCACCCAGCTCGATCTCGTCCGGCAGCGGGTCGCCGGCCGTCACCCCTGACTCGCATTCACTCAATCGATAGGAGAGTTCAACATGCAAACCGTGCGTAAGACGCTGCCGATCATCGCAGCGGCCGCCCTTCTGGCCGGAGCCGCCCCGGCCTTCGCGTCGAGTCACATGGACGCACCGCTCATCGTCCTGGACGATGCCGCCAATACGACGGACGTGTACGCGTTCGTTCAGAACGAGAATGGCCAGAAGGTGCTCGTCACAGCGCTGGGCGTCTATCCCTTCGAAGAGCCGGGGATCGGCCCGAACAAGTTCAACTTCGACGACAACGTGCTCTACGAGATTCACATCGCAACCGGCAAGGACGTCGCCGCCGGTCGCAGGAGCTACTCGTACCAGTTCGAGTTCGACACCAGGTTCAAGAATCAGAAGACGATCCTGCAGTCGTACCTGGGCGTGATCAAGAACGTCGATGACGGCAACCAGAATTTGACGCAGTACTACAGCGTCACGAAGGTCGACCATCGAACCGGAGCCCGCACGAAGCTTGGCCAGGGCGTCGTTCCACCCAACAACCAGGGCAACGCCACCCCGTTCTACAACCAGGCTGACAACGGCGAGAATCCGGCCAAGGACGGCGTCGCCACGGAAGCAGAGCTCGATCGCTACACGCGTCAGTCAATCGCGACGCTCGACTACGGATATATCAGCTTCGCCGGTCAACGCGACGACGGCTTCTACGCTGATATCCAGGCGATCTTCGATCTGTTGAAAATCCGGCAGCCAGGGAAGGACTCGCAAGGCGGGTTCAATCTTCACCTGATGGCGCTGGCGATCCCGATGGACGAGATCGGCGGCGATCAGCAGGTCGTCGGCGTCTATGCCACGACGAGCCGCCGTCGCTTCTCGGTGCTCGTTGACGGCCTTCAGAAGACGACGCCGTTTGGCGACTGGGTCCAGGTCGGCCGTCAGGGCAATCCGCTGTTCAACGAAGGGCTCGTCGCCATCGAGGACAAGGATCTCTACAGCCGGACGCAGCCAACCAGCGACAAGGTGTTGTTCAGGAAGTACGCCGAGAGGCCCGAGCTCGCGAAGCTGATCAACCGGCTCGTTGCCGAACCGGACATTCCGGGCATCGAGACCAACCGCACCGACATCGCGGGAATCTACATTCCCGATCTGATCAAGGTCGATCTGTCGACGGGCCCGGCGCGGCTCGCTGGCGGCGGCGCCGATCATCCGACCAACCCCGATGATCCCGGCTTCTCGCGCCTCAGCATCTTCGGCAAGGATACGCTCGTCAGCAAGATTCAGCCCGGGTTCGGCAACGGCGTCGTGCCGGGCGGCTGGCCCAACGGCCGCCGCTTTGGCGACGACGTGGTCGACATCGCGATTACGGCGCTCGTCAGCGATCTGCGGGTGAGCCCGCCCACGATTCGTGGTCCGCTGGGCGACTTCGTGGATGCGAACGACATCGCGTTCAACAAGGTGTTTCCGTACGAAGCGACCCCGCAGAACGGACGCAATCACTTACATCACCGGTAAAGCCCGTTGTCAGTGCAGCCGGCCGCGGCGGAGGTGCCGCGGCCGGCTGTGTGTTCATCGAGATGACCATGAGACCGTTCCCGCGCCGTGTGGGCCGTTGGTGCCGCGCCGGCGTGCTCGCCTTGCTGCTCACTTCGGTGTCGACCGTGACGGCGAGCGCCCACGATCCAGGCCTGAGCTCACTCGAGGTGTCGTTGACAGCGTCAACGATTGTCGCGCGGCTCTCGCTCTCGCCGCGCGATGCGGAGATGGCTGCGGCGCTCGAGCCCGGTAGTCGATTCGCGGACTCCGAACGGGCCGGCGCGGCGGCGACGCTTGGGGCGTTTGCCCGGCGGACGATCGAGTTACAGATCGACGGGCAGCGCCTGAGCGCGGGCCGCGCGAAGGTGGAACGTGCCGGCGATGCGACGGTGATCGTGGAGTTGACGTATGCGCGACCGATCGGGTCGCGCCTCACGGTGCGCTCACGCGTGGCGAAGGGGCTCGCCAGCGGCCATCGTGAGCTCGTCACGGTGCGGGGGACCAGCGGAACGGTCGTCAGCGAACGCATGATTGGCGGCGGCGACGGCGGCGAGCCGATCGCCCTCGATGTGCCGGGTGGCATCCTCGACCTCGCGCGCCAGTTCTTCGTGCTGGGCCTGGAGCACATTCTCAGCGGCTACGATCACCTGCTCTTTCTCGCCGGTCTCCTGCTCGGCGTCCATGGCTCGCGAAGGGTGGCCGTCACGGCCACCGCATTCACGATTGGGCATTCGCTGACGCTGATGAGCGCGGTGCTCGGCATCGTGGCACTACCGGCTGGCCTGGTCGAGCCGCTGATTGCGGCGTCTATTGCGTACGTTGGCGTCGAAAATCTGGTTTCGACGAACACCTCATCGCGGTGGCGCACGGCGCTGGCGTTTGGCCTGATTCACGGCTTTGGCTTTGCGGGCGCGCTGCAGGAGCTCGGCGTCGGATCCGGCGGCGTCCGGACCGTCGTGCCGCTTGGGTTCTTCAACCTAGGCGTCGAGGCGGGTCAGGTCGCGGTTGCCCTGATGGTCTTGCCCGTGTTGTGGTACCTGCGGACACGGCAGCCATTGGGACTGGTAGTGCTGCGGCCCTGCTCCGGCCTGGTTGCGCTCTGCGGTGCGTGCTGGTTCGTCGCCAGGCTCGTCACGAGCGGTGCGCTCTGATACGGTGCCCGCGCTCGCGCGTCAGCGCTGATGGAGTGCGGCGCGAGCGGACTGGAGCGCCTTGCGGTGGACCTCGAGGGTATAGCCGGTCTCGCGCGCCAGCCGCGGGCTCCCCTCGAACAGGTGTCGGACCACGTCGGGCGCGATCAGCACGACCACGGTGTCCTCGAGGGCGACGGCCCGCATGTCCGCGGCCTGATGGCCGTGCATCCCCGTTTCTCCACAGAACTCGCCAGCTTGAATCGTCGCGATCTCGCTCGCCTGACCGTCCTCGATCACCTGTAGCGAGACGGCGCCTGACACCACGAAGTAGACCCCATCGAGTTCATCGCCCTTGTCGAAGAGCCGCTCACCGGCGCCGAAGGTCAGCGGCCGGGTCCGGGCACGGTCTTCGGGAGGGATCTCCGGGAGACGCGGGAACTGGGCCAGCAGGTCGGCGCCCTCGGGCTGCGCTGTCGTGAATGGGCGCTCCTGCTGGTGCTGCAGCGCAACGTGCACGGGGTAGGGCATGGTGAAGCCGTGGCGTTTCGCCATGTACCAGATGCGGGTGACCAGCTCGTTCCTGACCGGCCACCGATCTTTTTCCGCGGTGCGGTAGATCAGGCGGTACTTGACGCTGAAGTCGCCGTAGCCAAGCGTCGCCGCGATCGGTTTCGGGCTCTTGAGGACGCCTTCGGTCTGGAGTAGCAGCTCGACCAGGGCCTGGCGCACCTTGTAAGGGGGATCCTGGAAGCTGAACGCGACGTCGACCAACTCCATGCGGTTCGGCCGGGGCCGGGAGAAGTTCACGATCGTTTCCTTGTTCAGCGTCGAGTTGGGGACGACCTGGATGGCACCGCCCAGGCCTCGATGTGCGCCGACCGCCAGTTGACCTCTTTCACCTCACCCGACATGCTGCCGACCTCAATGGTGTCGCCCACCTCGAACGGCCGCTCCATCAGGAGCATGAGGCCGGAGAACAAGTTGCCGAGAGGTTCCTGCAGCGCGAGGCCGACGACGATCGACGTGACGCCGAGGGCCGCGATCGCGCCCTCGATCTCCCGCCCCCAGACGAAGGAATAGACCATCGCGAGGCCGATGGCTGCCAGCAGGAGGCGCAGCAGATCGCGCAACAATCTGGGGACCTTGCTCTGCCAGGTGCCTGCCCGAGCCGACTCGAACACCAGGTTGTTGATGACCCCCATGATGGCGACGATCGCGGTGGCCAGGCACAACGTCTCGGTGAGCCGAACCCCCAGGCTCGATTCCGGCAGAAGGACCACCCAGCGGAGAAAGAGCGTGAGGGCCACGAGCGGAACCACCCAGGTTCGGATGAACCGGACCGACGCCGCGACCGGATGACCGGCCCGGGCAAGGGCGAACGCCAGCTCATTGAGCGCCACGAGCAGCGCGGGAAAGCCGATCGCCAGGCCGAGCCCGAATGCCCACTGCTCGCGAACGTGGTTCAGGAGTTCGTTCATGCGGTGGCCTCGTCCAGAAGCGAGAACAGCTCGACGGGGCCCATGCCTCGCACATCGGCCCTCGTCGCCGAACCGAAGGGGACCAGATCGCGCACGCGCTCGTAGACGGCGCGCGTGACCAGGATCGACGTCTTGCCGTCGGACTCGATGCCCCGGGCAAGCTTCACGGTGTCGCCCCACAGGTCATAGATGAACTTGCGCCGGCCGACCAGGCCGCCGATGACCGGCCCGGCGTTGATGCCGATCTCGGCGACGAGCCGCACGCCGCGCTCGGCGTTGAAGCGCTTGACGATGCGCACGACCTCGCGAGCGAAGTCGACCATGCGCGCGGTGTGGTCGGGGCGTTCCACCGACAATCCCGAGACGGCCAGATAGGAGGAGCCGATGGTGCGGACCTTCTCCACGCCGTGCTGCTCGGCAGCCTCGTCGCACGCGGCCACGATGTCGCTGAGCAGGGCCATCGAGTCGTCCTCACCGAGCTCGGGTGACAGCGACTCGAACCCGACGAGGTTGACGTACGCCACGGTCACGTCCGCGAACGACTGGCGCGCCTCCGCATTGCCGTCGCGCACATGGGCCGCGCCCGACGCCGGGAGGAGGCTCACCAGCAGCCGCTCGTTCTCCAGCACCTGGCGGTCCAGTTCGGCGCGGCTGGTGCGAAGACTCGCCACCATTTCGTTGAACGCCTCGCCCAGCTCGCGGTACTCGTCGGTGGCGATCACCTCGACCCTGACGTCGAGGGCGCCCTGGCTCACCTGCTTGGCCGCCCGAACCAGCGCGCTGATCGGCCGGGTCAGGACCTTGGCCAGCAGCAGCGCCATGACGGTGGCGAGCAACGAGAGACCGACGCCCCAGGTGAGCACGCGCTTCGCGTAGTCACCGAGCGGTGCCATCGCCTCGGCCTCGTCGATCTTCGCGATGACGCCCCACCGCAACGAGTCCAGGTCGACGGGCCCGTACGCCATCAAGGCCGGAACACCACGGTAGTCGTTGATCGCTGTCACGCCCGTCTCGCCGCGAAGCGCCGCCTTCGCCGCCTCGTGCTCCACCGGGACGGTGAGGATGGTCGTGCCGAGCTTTTCGACCGTGTCGACGACGCGGCTCGTGACGGTTGATCGACGCAATGCCGCGAGGAACGTGGCCCGATCCTCGATCAGGAAGCGCGAATCGGTCCGCATCGTCTGATCGGGGCCGAGCAGGTAGACCTCGCCGGTCTTCCCCAGACCCTCCGCCTCCCATTGCTGATTGCCCGACAGGGCCTTGCTGATCGGCTCGATCGGCAATCTGAGCACCATGATCGCGATCATGCGCGGACCGTCGAAGACCGGCGTGCCGACAAAGGCTTTCGGATCGCCGAGTGCCGGGTAGTACGCCTCGAAATCGGCCACTCTGTAGTCGTCCACGTTCTGCGAATTGCGCAGGCCCAGCACGAGTTTCGACATCTTGCTCGCCGCATAGGGACCGTTGACCAGGCTGGTGCCCAGAACGGAGGACTGTTCGAGACTGAAGAACACGTCGAGCGTCTCGGGGTCCACCAGGGTGAGGTTGCCCTGCTCGAGCCGATTGATGGCGCCCTGTAGTTCAGGCAACACGCGGGCGACCACTTGCGCGTAAGCGCTCCTGTCCGTGGCCGAGCGGTTGATGCGTCTCGGTGCCGTACGGCTTCGGCCCGGTCGCGATGTAGTGGTAGTGGAGGTACCAGCCCGTCGGCGTCGTGGGCAGGAGGCTGTCTTCGGGCGGATCAATCGCTGAGCGTTTCGTCAGCGCCGGCACGAACTCCTCTTTGTAGAAACGCTGACCTCTGTCTGCATCTCCGCGGTGACGGGCTCTCGAGCGAGCTGCCGGTACGCCGCCAACAGTTCCCGGGCTGCGTTCGTCGTGGTACTCGATGCCGACAGGCTCAGGACCTCATTGCGTGCAGACCTGAGAATGTTCTGGACCATCGCGGTCTTCGATCGCTGCAGGCCCATGAGCTCGCGCTCGGAGGCCGCGCGAAGACTCTCGCGGGCGCTGACATACCCGATCCACGACACCACGCCGATGGTCACCAGCGTCAGAAGGACGAAGGCGGCGATCAGTTTCGACTGGACGCTGAGCGAGCGGGGGTAGAACATTTCGGCTCCATCCGAGCGGTACATCGCGTGCGACGGAGTCACACGCTGCGATTATGGCTCAACGGATGAGGAGGGGTACTACCTCGCCCGAGCTACGCCACGGGCCGCAACTCCTGGCTGTCGGGGGCCTGCGCGAGCGGGGACCTCGGAACGTCCTCCGGTTCGATGCCACCGAAGAGCGCCGCCGGGGCAGTCCTGATTTGATCCAACCCGGCGCCGCGGAACTCCCGGAAATCCACCCGGCAGTCGTGTGTCGCCAGGACGTTCAGGAAGCGCTTGTAGTCTCGCGGCGGCATCCCAAACAGCTTGAGCAACGAACGGTAATTGCCGTGCGTCGCGGTCAGGCCGCGGCGTACCAGCTCGCGCATGTCGTGCCGGGTGATGTCGCGAGCCAGGAACAGCGGATGGATGTGCTCCCAGAACGAGTAGCCGCGCTTGACGAGCGCGTCATACAGGTCGTCGGCGATCTGACGCCGGCGCCCGTGGCGGCCGCCACGATTCGTGTGTCTGCCGACGGACGCAGGGAGCTGGTCGGTGTGAATGGTCCGCGTCGATGCGAGCCAGAGCGTTTGCTCGACGACGTTGAGCAGCTCGCGCACGTTGCCCGGCCAGCGATGGCGTTCGAGCGTGCGCAGGGCCTCGTCCGTGAAACTGGCCTGACGGCCGCTCCGCTGGACGAACGCCTGCACGAGCGGGCGGATGTCCTCGAGGCGCTCACGGAGCGGCGGCACGTGGAGGTGAATGACGCGCAGCCGATAGAGCAGGTCCTCCCTGAACTGTCCCGCCGCCACCAGATCGTTCAGGTTCCGGTTCGTGGCCGCGACGACGCGGACATCGACCTTCGTCGCCACTCGATCCGACCCGACCGCCTGGATTTCGCCGTTCTCGAGGAACCGCAGCAGCAGCGCCTGCATCCGCAGGCTCATTTCGCCGACCTCGTCGAGAAACAGCGTGCCGCGATGCGCGAGCTGCAGTTTGCCGGGTTTGTCGCGATACGCGCCGGTGAAGCTGCCCTTGACGTGACCGAAGAGCTCCGACTCCAGCAGCGTGTCGCTGAGCCCGGCGCAGTTCACGGCGACGAACGCCGACTGGTGCCGCCGGGATCGCAGGTGAATGTGGCGCGCGACGAGATCCTTCCCGACGCCGCTCTCGCCGGTAATCAGCACCTTGGCGCCGCTGTCACCGGCCCGGTTTGCCAGGTGCATCAGCGACGTCATAGCCGGACTGGCGACGACCATCCCTGGATGAGCGTCGGAGTCGAGAGCGAAGGCGGTGTCGGAGCGAACCTGTAGCGTGTCCATCTTCAGCGAAGACAATGCATTCCGAATATGAAATTGGTCGTAATGAAGGCGCTGGGGGGGAATGCAGTTCGCGAAGAACCCGGACTCGTCTCTACTCCCTTACACAGATCCCGATATCATATATGATCAAAGCACGAGGCGTGCCAAAAGTGTAATCTCACGTAACCTACTGCAAAATAGCTAGTAACGTCTCGTTGTCATCTGGACATCGGAGCTCTGCACGGTGAATGACTGTTCATTCACCGGCGATGCTAGTCCGACGTTTGGAAGAGTTTTTCGAAAGAGAACGGAGGAGATCCACACGGAGGCCCGGAGCAACGGAGACGACTTGGCTGGCAGGGCCAACAGCGTGCCTCCGTTCCTCCGTTCCTCCGTTTCTCCGTGTTAGATCCCTCCGTTTCCTCCGTACCTCCGCGCCCTCCCGCCCGCTTCGCTCGCACGTTCGTCCACGAAGTAGCTGTCACACGCGGCGTCGAGCAGCTCGTCGCTCAGCTGGCGCGGGCGGCCGAGATACTCGGCCAGCGCGAGCGCCTGCTGAATGAGATCCCGTGGCTGGCAGCCCCTGAGCGGAATCTCCCTTGGCGAGAGGCGCGTCGTCAGGAGTCGATCGACCAGGCGCCGGTCGAACCCGATCGCGCGCTCCCGACAGCAGTGTTCGAAGATGGCCGCGAATTCCTCGACCGTGGGGTTCTGGGCACAGATCTTGTACTGGATGCGGCGGAGGAACGCTTCGTCCACGAGGTCGGCCGGCCGGAGATTCGTCGCAAACACGACGAGGGACAGGAACGGCAGCTCGAACTTCTGACCGCTCTGCAGCGTGAGGACGTCGACCCGGCTCTCGAGCGGCACGATCCAGCGGTTGAGCAGCTCGCGAGGCGAGCAGCGCTGACGCCCGAAATCGTCGATCACCAGGACCCCGCCATTGGCGAGCGTCTGCACGGGGGCTCGATAGATTCCGGAGACACGGTCGTAACTCAGCTCGAGCGCCTCGAGCCGCAGCTCGCCGCCGACAACGACCATCGGTCGTCGGCAGTGGACCCATCGGCGATCGTACGGGGAGCCCCCTTCGAGTCCGCTGTCTTCGTCCGCGGCCGGCACCTGCTCGTGATTGACGAGGTCGAAGAATCGAATGATCTGGCCCTCGACTTCGAGCGCGTGCGGCACGAACAGATGGCCTTCGAGGAGATTGCGAATGGCTCGCGAGATGACCGTCTTGCCATTCCCCGGCGGTCCGTAGACGAACATCGAGTGTCCGGCGTTGATGGCCGGTCCGAGTTGATCGAGGACGCGGTCGCTGATCACGAGATGCGAGAACGCCCGCCGAATGCGTTCCCGCGTTGCGTTCGGTGTCAGCGCGTGTGCCTGGCGCATCATGTACCGCTGATACTGGGCGAGCGGCACCGGCGCCGCACCGACGTATTGATTGCTCGTGAGGAACATCGCGGCGCGCGCGCGGCCGGCATCCGTGATCCGGTAGCGGTAGGTTGCCCGGCCAACCAGCGCGCCTCCGCTGAATCGCGATCTGATCTCGTGATCAGGAACTCGAGCGCCGGCTCGATCACCGGGAAAGTTCCAGCCCGAGCCGTTTCACCAGCTCCGCCCCGGTCAGCTCGCCGGAGAAGTGGAGTGTCTTGAGAAGGAGCTGAATCAGCAGGTCGAGCGTCAGCCCCGACGCTTCGAGCGTGAGCGGCGTCGCGGGATGGTTGGCCGGTTGAATGGCTTCGGCAGTTGCGGTCACGGCGGTCATTTCTTCCTGGTGTTCGCGGGGTCGAGCGGGACGCGATGCGAGGGGCGGAGCGTTCGCGGGCAGCGTCACGTTGCGCGCCGGGTCGGGACGCCTGGCCGTCATGTTGGCCAGCGCCAGGTTGTTCCTCGCGGCAACGGATGCGGATCGATGTCCAGCGCGCTCTGGCACTCCTGGATCGCCTGCGCAGTCTTCTTTTCAGTCAGCGACAAGTAGCGAGAGGTTGTTCAGGGCGTACGCCGCCTGGCGGTCGAGCGCGAGCGCGCGGCGATACGCGTCGCGCGCCGCGTCGTTGTGGCCGAGCCTGCAGAAGCGTGCCGAGCGTGTTGTGACTCGACGCGGACTGCGGCGCATGGTAAACGGCCCGGTGCGCGTCTCCTAGACCGAGGTGGGGGAATCCCCAGTCGCGCCAGATTCGCGCGAGGCCTTCGTAGGCCGCTGCGTCGCGTGGCGTCAGGCGCACCGCCTTCGTCAGGTGATTGAACGCCTTGTCGAGCATTCCCGAGATCCTCGTCGCTCAGATGCATGCCGTACCCGCGGGCGATCGCCCCGAGGTCGTCCTTGCCGGGCGGACGGACAGCCATGCGGGCCTCCCTGGACGAGTCGGCTTCCAGCGACTCTAGGAGCGCGTCGTCCGGCCGGTCAATACGGCACGATGAGGGCATGGGTAATGTGACGGAGTTGCGGGTCGCGCTGACGGTGGAGGACTTCGACCGGGCGGTGGCGTTCTACCGGGATGCGCTGGGGCTGGAGCAGATCGCCGACTGGAGTTCGGCGACTGGGCGGGTCGTGGTCCTCGAGGCGGGGCGGGCGACGCTGGAGCTGTTCGACAGCGCCCAGGCCGAGTCGGTGGACGCGATCGAGGCCAGGCGGGTGTCCGGCACGGTCCGGTTCGCGGTGCAGGTCGAGGACAGCGGGGAGATGGCGGAGCGGCTGGTCGCGGCCGGGGCCGAACGGGTCGCGGAGCCTGTCATCGCGCCGTGGGGCGATCGCAACGCCCGGGTCCAGGCGCCGGACGGGATGCAGCTGACCCTGTTCACGCCCGGTGAGGTCACGCCCGCGTGACCTCTCACGCCCGCGTGAGTTCGTCGCGGAGCAGGTCCATCAGCAGGCCGTCGTGGAAGGTGCCGTCGGGTCCGCGCTCGTACTGCCGCATGACCCCGACGGGGCGGAAGCCCACCTTGGCGTAGCAGCGGATGGCCGGCTCGTTGGCGGCCGCCGGGTCGATCGTGATCCGGTGGTGGCCGCGCTGCTCGAACAGGAACCTGGCCAGCAGCCGGACCGCCTCGGTCCCGGCGCCCCGGCCCTGGAAACGGCCGCCGAGGTAGATGTCGATCCCCGCCTGCCGGTACATCGGGTCGTTCTCCTCGTTGTACTGGATGCCTCCGGCGACCTTCCCGTCGATCTCGACCACCAGCAGCACCGCGGAGTCATCGCCGCGCAGTTCCTCCTCGATCACCTCGACCGGATCGGGTTCGGCCCACCAGCGCGAGACCGACGGCTCGGCCAGGATCGCCCGCAGCTTCGGCGCGTCACCCGGGCGGCCGGGCCTGAGCGTGACCTTGCGGCCCACCAGGGTGGGGCGCGGTCCGGCCTGGTCGTCGTCTGGTGTCGTCACGGGCACCACGCTATCCGCAGGTGGCGGGGCTGGCGCGGACGGCATGATGGGCGCGGGACGCTGGTGTACCTGATTCAGCACGGCGAGAAGGAACCGCGGCCCGGTGATCCCGGGCTGACCAGAGGCGCTCTACGTCTGTCCGGAACCACGACGGTGTCACATCGTCGTGGTCAGGACCACGACAACGTCACATCGTCGTGGTTGCCACCGCGGGGTAGACGATGCTGGAGTGACTGAAGTTGCCAGAGGTTCCTGGAGGTGTTGCGGCGGGCTGGCGCGGGCGGCGGGCTGGCGCGGGCGGCGGGCTGGCGCGGACGGCGGGAAGCGGTTAGCCGGGCTGGGGGGCAGCGGACTCGCCGGGGGTGCTGGCCACGGTGCGGACGAAGCGGCCGAGCTGGTCGATGGCGTCCCTGGCCTCGGGCAGGAAGCTCCAGAAGACGTGGAAGTCGTGCGTGGGCACCGGGTAGACCGTGATGCTGGCGTCGACGCCGCACTGGGTCGCGTGCCTGGCCAGCAGCTGGGCTTCCTGCAGGACGGCGTCGCCGGAGGCGGCCTGGATGAGCAGCGGCGGCAGCCCGGCCAGGGATGTCTGCAGCGGGCTGAGCAGCGGATCGTCGGCCGGGTGGCCCGCCAGGTAGGCCTGGGCCAGGCGGTGCGCCATCTCCGGCGAGAAGACCAGCGGAGAATCCTGCGCCGGCCGCTGCGTCCGCCCGGTCAGGTCGACCCACGGGCACAGCAGCGCGGCCCCGGCGGGCATCGGGAGGTCGCGCTCGCGCAGGGCCAGCAGCAGGGTCATGACCAGGCCGCCCGCCGCCGAGTCGCCGGCCACGACGATCCTGCCCTCGTCGCCGCCGGTGTCGCGCAGCCACAGGTAGGCGTTGACCGCGTCCTGCACCGACGCGGGATAGGGGTGCTCGGGGGCCAGCCGGTAGTCGATGACCAGCGCGGCCGCCCGCGCCGCGAGGGCGATGGCGGCGGCCAGGTGGCGGTAGCCGAACGCCGAGCCGGCCACGTGCCCGCCACCGTGCAGGAACAGCACCGTGCCCGGCGAGGGTGTCTCGGGGGTGATCCGCAGCGCGGGCACGCCGCCCGCGATGACCGGGGCGACCGTGACGTCCGGCGGGGGCGTGAACTGCGCGTGCAGTTCCTCCAGGGCGGCCCGGATGCCGTCGAGATCGGCCACGTCGGCCGATGCCCGCGCCCACGGCTCCCACAGCAGGGCCATCCGGCCGGCCAGCTCACCGCCCACCGAGCGGGTGACCGAGATCGCGTCGTCCAGGTCGGCGAGCAGCGCCCGGGCCCGCGCCAGCAGGGCCTCGCCGGCCAGCGTCAGCTCGACGCGCTGGGTCGACCGGCGGAACAGGTCGCAGCCGACGAGGCGTTCCAGGCCGCGGATCTGGCGGCTCAGCGCCGGCTGCGAGATGAACAGCCGCTGGGCCGCCCGGCTGAAGCTGAGGTCGTCGGCCACCGCGACGAACGCGCGCAGGTGGCGCAGCTCGATCGCGTCCGGTGCCTGGGGTAGCGCCAGCACGTTCTGCGGTCCGTCCATGCTCCCAGTCTGGCCCATCGCCGCCCGTCACGGCCCGGCCCGGTGATGCACGTTGGGCATGAACGCGATGCCCAACCGGCATTTCCGTTCCCGGCCGGAGGTCACCAGGCTGGCTAGGTAGGCAGACCGAACCGCCAGGAGGCAGCCATGACCGGACAGCCGCGGGACCGCATCGTCACCGGGAACATCTCCCTGTCCCTGGACGGCCGGGTGACCGGGCTGGCCGGGGACCACGACATGGGCTGGATCGTGCCGCACGCCCTGACCAGCGAGTCACGCGCGCATCTGCTCAAGATCATCAGCACGGCCAGCACCGCCCTGCTGGGCCGGAAGAACTACCAGAGCTTCGCGGGGTACTGGCCCGCCGTGGCCGGCGACGAGGGCGCCGACCCGCGGGACCGGGCGTTCGCCCGGTGGCTCAACGAGGCGGAAAAGGTCGTCGTCTCGCGCACCCTCACCGAGGCGTGCTGGCCCGGCTCCCGCGTCGTGGCCGACGATCCGGCCGAGGTCGTCCGGCGGCTGCGGAAGGAGGAGGGCGGCGACATCGTCGTCCTGGCCAGCTCGAGCGTCATCCGCGGCCTGCTCGAGGCCGGCGAGCTCGACCGGCTCAGCATCACCTTGTGCCCGGAGCTGGTCGGGGCGGGGGCCCGCCTGTTCGGCGACGGCCCGGCGGGCTCGTCGTGGTCGCTGACCGAGGTCACTCCGGCCGGCAGCGGCGCGCTCTGCCTGCTCTATGACCTGATCCGGCCCGCGGCCGGCGGCGACCGGTGATTGCCCGCTGGTTTCCGCTGATTTTCCGCGGGGGCCGACGTCTGCACATCGAACGCATTTCGTGAGAGGAAGACCGATGAACGACCGTAGTCGCTGGATCGCCCTGGTGGTGTTGTGCACCGGGATGCTGATGATCGTGCTGGACATGACGATCGTGAACGTGGCGCTGCCCACGATCCAGGCGGATCTGGGGTTCTCCCAGGCCGGGCTGGCCTGGGTGGTCAACGCCTACCTGATCGCGTTCGCCGGGCTGCTGCTGCTGGCCGGGCGGCTGGGTGACCTGGCCGGGCGCCGGGACGTGTTCCTGGCCGGGCTGGCCATCTTTACCGTGGCCTCGATGGCCTGCGGGCTCGCGGTGAACCAGGAGATGCTCATCGCGGCGCGGTTCTTGCAGGGCACCGGCGGCGCGCTGACCTCGGCGGTGATCCTGGGCATGATCGTGACCATGTTCCCCGGGCCGCGCGAGCAGGCCCAGGCGATCGGCGTGTTCGCCTTCGTCGCCTCGGCGGGCGCGGCGGTCGGGCTGCTGGCCGGCGGAATCCTCACCCAGGTGCTGAACTGGCACTGGATCTTCTTCGTCAACCTGCCGGTCGGCGTGATCACGGCCATAGCGGCCCGGCGCACCATCGCCCGCGACCGCGGCGCGGGCCTGCGGGCGGGCGCGGACGTGCCCGGCGCGCTGCTGATCACCGGCGCCATGATGCTCGCCGTGTACACCATCGTCGGCCCGGCCGCCCAGCGCGGCTGGCTGGCCGGCGAGACGCTCGGCCTGGGCGCCGGGACGCTGGTCCTGCTGGCCGGGTTCATCGTCCGGCAGAAGACGGCGCGGCACCCGCTGATGCCGCTGCGCATCTTCGCCTCCCGCAACGTGACCGGCTCGAACCTGGTCCAGGTGCTGGGGACCGCCGGGATGTTCGGGATGTTCTTCCTCGGCTCGCTGTACCTGCGGCAGATCATGGGTTACGACCCGCTGCAGATCGGGCTGGCGTTCCTGCCGGTCGCGGTGGTCATGGGCGTCCTGTCGGTGCGGTACACCGACCGGCTGGTCATGCGGTTCGGCGCTCGCACCCTGCTGTTCCCCGGCCTCGGCCTGATCGCCGCCGGGCTGGGACTGTTCGCCCTGGCCCCGGCGCACGGCGCCTCGTTCCTGGTGCACGTGTTCCCGGTCACGGTGCTGATGGGCACCGGCGCGGGCCTGTGCTTCCCGGCGCTGATGACGCTGGCCATGTCGAGCGCCACCCCGCAGGACGCCGGGCTGGCCTCGGGCCTGGTCAACACCACCGCCCAGATCGGCGGCGCGCTCGGCCTGGCCGTGCTGGCCACCGTGTCGGCCTCCCGGACCAGCGCGCTGGTCGCGCAGCACCGGCCGGCCGCGGTCGCCCTGACCGAGGGTTACCACCTGGCCTTCTGGATCGCGTTCGGCCTGGTCGTCGCGGCCGCCGCGGTCGCCGCCGCACTACTGCGGCCGGAGCGGACCGCCGCGGCCGAGCCGCAGCCAGCCCGCGAACTCGTATCCGCCATCCAGGCCGACTGAGCCAGCCGGCTGGCCGCCGCCCGAGCGTCGCAGGGGCGCGCTCGGGGTGCGGACCGGATGATCACGAAGCCGCTGGCAGGCCGAACTGGGCCTGCCAGCGGCGTCCGAGCAGAGCGGCGCGGGCGGCGAGCCAGAGGCCCAGGGCCACCCAGATCCCGGGCAGGCCCAGCGGGTGAAAGACCAGTACCAGCGCTGCCACCGGGACATAGGCCGCGATGGCGAGGATCATCGCGCGGCGCATGGCGACGTAGTCCGAGAGGCCGAGGATGAGGCCGTCCAGCACGAAGGCCAGCGCGGCCATCGGCTGGGTCAGCGCCGCCACCAGCAAGGCCACCGTGGCGGCGTGCCGGACCGCGGTGTCGGCGGTGAACAGGGCGGGCACCCAGAAGGCCAGCCCGGCGGTGACCACGCCGAGCCCGATCCCGGCGATCAGGCCCAGCCGAAGGCAGCGCCGCCCGACCCGGTGCGCGCCGTCCGGGTCGCCGGCGCCAAGCGACGAGCTGACGTAGACCTGGGCGGGCACCGCCAGCGCGTCGAGCAGCAGAGCCAGCAGGTACCAGACCCGCATCGCGATCTGCTGGCCGCCCAATGCCACCGGACCGAGCCGGGCCGCGATCGCGGTCGTGGTCAGCGGGACGACGCCGAGCGCGATCGTCCGCACCGACAGCTGGTGCCCGTCCCTGAGCAGGGCGGCGACCTCGGCGCGGCCAGGCCGGCGGGGCCGCACGGCCGCGCGCCGGGAGGCGGTGCCGTACCACGCGGCCGCCACGGCCTGGGCGATGACCGTGCCCCAGGCCGAGCCGAGCAGGCCCAGGTGCAGGCCGTAGACCAGCAGGACCTCGAGCGCGACGTTCAGCACGTTGGCGCTGACCGCGATGCGCAACGGCGTGCGGGTGTCGGCCAGCCCGATCAGGTGGCCGTTCCCGGCGAAGGACAGGTACAGGAACGGAATCCCCACGGCGGACGCCCGCAGGTAGCCGACCGCGCCGGCCAGCACGTCCTGGCGGGCGCCGAGCAGTTCCGCGACCCAGGGCGCCGCCACCGCCACGACCACCGCGACCACGATCCCGCCGGCCGCCGCCACCAGGTAGGCCGCGCCGGCCGAGCGGCCCGCGCGACCGGCGGCCCGGGCCGCGGCCAGGCCCGCCACCGCCGAGGTCGTCGCGGTGGACAGGAAGATGGCCAGCCAGGCGGTCGTGGTCAGCGCGGTGGACGCGATGGCGAGCGCGCCGAGCGGCGTCCGCCCCAGGTGCCCGACGATGGCGGTGTCGGCCAGGTTGTAGGCCGGCTCGGCGGCGATCGCCCCGAGCGCGGGCAGCGCGAGCGCCGCGATACGCCGGTCCAGTTCCAGATCGGGCCGGATGCGCAGCACGGCCCGCCTTTCGTCGGACGATCAGGGTCGCTCTTGGAGATTATCCAGCGCCCCCGGCCGTGCGCCGGGGCAGACGGCAGGCCCGTTCGGCCGCCTGCCCCGGCTGATGGCAACCCGGGTCAGTCGTCGTCGATCTTGGAGCCCTTGGCGTTCACCACGTACCAGTCGGAGCCGAACGCCTTGACCCCCTGCCCCTTGGCCATCCCGGAGCCGGTGTCGGCGGAGAAGTAGTACAGCGGGTGGCCGTTGTAGGTGAGCTGCTCGGTCCCGTCGGCGCGCTTGGTCGTGCCGAGCATCGACTGGCTGACGCCGCCGCCCGCCATCGGCATGGCGCTCGCGGTGACCGGCGGCCAGGCGGCGGCGCACGCGCCGGTGCAGGCGGACGTGCTGCCCTTGTCCGCCTCGAACAGGTACAGGGCGCGGCCCTGCCCGTCGGCCAGGAACTTGTCGTCTATCCCGGAGGCGGACTGCAGGTCGATCGTTGTGGCGGCCATGCCCGACGACGCGCTGGCCGCGGCCGCCGGGGTGCTCGGCTGGGCGGTGGCCGACGACGCGGCCGGTGCGGCGGTGGTGCCGTTCGAGCTCAAGCTGCTCGAGCAGGCGCTCGCGGCCAGGGCGATCCCGGCCGCGATGACGGCAGCGGAAATAAAGGTCCTCATCGGATGCTCCCTCGTGGTAATGCGCGTCCGGAAGCACCATTCCCCGTCGGCCCCGGATGCGTCTGGTCCCTATCCGGGACCACGTGCGCCGCGCCGGTCCGGTTCAGCTCCTGTACACGCGGGGTGCGGCTGGGGCACCCTGGCCTCGTGGACGAACTGGGAAATACCGATCAGGGGAGGTCATAGTGGCGGTCATCGTGGTCACGCGGCTGCGGCTGAAGGACCCGGCGCTCCTCGACGATTTCTTCACCGACGCGCTGGCCGCGATCGAGCAGGCGCAGAAGTCGGACGGCAACCTCGGGGTGGACGCGCTGGCCGACGCGAACAACGCGTGGTGGAGCGTGACCTCCTGGCAGGAACGGCGGCTGATGCACTCCTACGTGCGCACCGAGCCGCACCGGACCATCCAGTCGCACCTGGATCGCTACTGCGACGAGGCGACGTTCGTGGACTGGGAACAGGACAGCGCGGACCTGCCGGACTGGCCGACGAACTGGCGTCACCTGGTCGCCGACGGCCAGGCGGCCGAGCTCTCCCAGCCGTCAGCCGCCCATCAGACCCGCGAATTCCCGGCCCCGGTGGTGCCGCCGGCCGGGTAGGCCGACGGCTTGCGCGGGATCCAGCGCGGGACGGCGCGCCGGTACGCCAGGTAGGCGGGGCCGAAGCGGCGGACCAGCGTCCGTTCCTCGTAGCCGGTGACGAACAGGTGGAAGCACGCCGCCATGGCGGCCGCGTAGGCGAGCAGCCGCGGCGAGGTGAACAGCCACGCCTCCCCCAGCACGACCAGGAGCGCCCCGAGGTAGATGGGGTTGCGCACCCAGCGGTAGGGCCCGCGCACGATCACGCGGCGCGGCGCGTCCCACGGTCCCGGGGTGCCGTCGCCCACCGTGGCGAAGTTCCAGGCGCACCAGAAGTAGAGGGCCGCCCCGGCCGCGATGACCGGGACCGCCTCCCATGCGGCCGGTGCCGGGATGCCGTGGCCGTGGGTCAGCAGCCACCAGGGCAGCCAGACGCCGCCCAGACCCGGCACCACCACGGTGAACACGACGTTGCGGACGACCAGGCCCACCGACTGGGCTAGTGACCTGCCCGGTGACTGGCGGGATGACCGGCCTGGTGATCGGTCCAGCGTGCGGGTCATCGTTGCCCCCTGTTGATATGTAGCGTTACTACTTATAAGCGGTACGGTAGCCGGCCGATTGCCTGGCCGGAAGGCCTAACGTAGTATTGCTACATATGAGGGCCGAGGAGCTGAAGGGTCACCTGGACGCGGTGCTGCTGGCCGCGCTCGAGGGCGGGCCGCGACACGGGTACGCGGTGATCGAGGCCCTGCGGCAGAGCACGGACGGCCGGCTGGACCTGCCGACCGGAACGATCTACCCGGCGCTGCGGCGGCTGGAGCAGGCCGGGCTGATCGCGGGCACCTGGTCGGTGGTCGGCGGCCGACGGCGCCGCGAGTACCGGCTGACCCCGGCCGGGCATCCGGGCGCTGTCCGGCCGGCGGGCGGCCTGGCGGGACTTCTCGGCTATCGTGACCGCCGTCCTGAGACGCCGTCCTAGAGAACGCTGCCCTGGAGAACGCCGCCCTGGAGGACACGGCATGGCCGAGTCCGAACCCCGCCTGATCCGCGGTTACCTGGAGGTCCTGGCCGCTCAGCTGCCGGGCCCGATCGTCGATGAGCTGGCCGACGGGCTGACCGAGACGTACCGGTCCTACCGAACCCGGGGCCTTCCTGCTGACGCGGCGGCCGAGGCGGCAGTGGCGGAGTTCGGCTCGGCGGAGGAGATCCTGGCCAGCTTCGCCCGGGTGAACCCGGCCCGGCAGGCCGCCCGGCGGCTACTCGGGCTGGGGCCGGTGGTGGGCGGCTGCTGGGTGGCGGCGCTGGTGACCAGCCGGGTCTGGCCGGGGCCTGAGCCGGCCCGGGTGGTGCTGGGCATTGTGCTGGTTGCCTGCATCGGGTTGCTTGTCGTGGCGGCGCTCGGCCGCCGGTATCGCATCGCCGTCTACTCCGGGATCGCGGGGTGCGCCGGGTTCGCGGCGCTGGACGCGTCGCTGATCGTCGGCACGCTGCTGGTCGCCGGGCGGGCGAGCGGGCTGACGGCGCTGGCGATAGCGGTCAGCTCCGCCCGGATCGCGCTGTGCGCGCGGGCCGCCGTGGCGTCTCAGCAGAACACGTAGCCCTGGCTCTTGCCCTTGAACGTGCACCGGTCGAGCAGGCGGCCGCTGGCGTCTCTGAGGGTAGCGGTGTCGCCCGTGTTGTTCCACACGTACCAGGACTTGCCCCAGTAGCGGTCGGTCTGGGTGTTCGTGCCCTTGCCGGTGTGGATCTTCACGTAGCCGTGCGGCTTGATCTTGTACGTGCCGAACGTGTACACGTGGTGCTTCGGGTCGCGCAGCGTCCACCCGGTCATGGTGATCACCGAACCCGAGGTGTTGTGCAGCTGTACCCACTCGTGATTCAGGCTCGCATTGCCGCCCCTGTCCGACCCGGGTGAGTTATACCAGATTTCGCCGAGCTGCATCCGGGTGGCCGCCTGAGCCGGCGTCGCGACGGTAAGAACCACTCCGAACAGGACAATTCCGAGAACCAGCAGCCTACGCATTGGTTTTCCCCCACCATTGGCGTTTTCGCGGTAGCCCGATACGTCTTCGGGCCGAGACCATACAAGGGTACGGTGTGCGCGCTAATGCTCGGTACGGGCTGTTTTCCGGAACTGGGTGTTGCTGGTTGCCTTTCCCCTTGAAAGATGCCTTCCCTCGGGGCAATTCGGGTGCTATGTCGGTAATGGCGCTAGGCGCGGACTTCGTACCAGTAGCCGCCGTTGAGGTCGAGTTTGTTGCCGCGGGCCTGGCCCGGGGCTTTGTCGCCGATGTAGCTGTACAACGGGTGGCCGTCGTAGGTCGCCTGCGTGCTGCCGCCGGGCCGCTTGATCGTGCCGAGCTTGCCGGTCGTCACGCCCGGCCCGGCCGTGGGGGTGCCGATGACGGGCGGCCAGTAGGCGGCACAGGACCCGGTGCACCTGGAGGCGGTCTGGCTGTCGGGCGCGAACCAGTACAGCATGAAGCCATTGGCGCTGGTCAGGACGGTGACACCGTTGATCGTGGCCGTCTTGAGGGTGACCCCGGCGCCGTCGGCGCTCGTCGGCTCCCCGCCCCCGCCCGTGCTGGCCAGCGCGATGCCGAACAAGACCAGGGCGGCGACCGAGACGGCGCCGACCGCACCGACCACCAGCGAGACCGCGGCCCGCATCCCGGCCAGCACCCGGGGTCTTGGCCGGGCTGGCGCGGCAGCCTGCCGCCCGCCGGCGATCGCCACCGCCAGCGCCAGCGTCGCGAAGGCGGCCACCTCGATCAGGCCAGCGGCGATCCCCGCCCTCGTTCGGATCTCCTTGTATCCGAACAACCCGATCCAGACCGCCAGCAGATAGCAGCCCAGGGTGGACAGCGCGAAGGCGGCACCCGCGATGGCGACCAGCCTGCTGTGCGTCACGAGCGCGCCGATGGCGAGGATGAACGCGACCAGGAACTGCACGAGGAACAGCCAGCCGATGGTGGGGATCGACCGGTATCCGGTCAGGTACAGGTCCAGGTGGATGCCGGCGGACACGACGAGCAGGAGCGCTCCCGCGACCCGCAGCCACGGCTGCCGCCAGTCGCCCAGCTTGACCTTACGGTGCCTGCCCACGGCCCTGCTTCAGTAACGGGAACACACCGGCTCCCGGCGGCGGCAGCACGGCGTGGCAAGCGGACGCGGCGGTGGCCCTCGAACTGATCATGGCCGCTCAGCGCCCTTCGTTCCCGGCATGTCCGTGGTCGCTTTGTCCGACATTACCGAAAGAGGCGGTGATGCGCCTCCTGTCCCGGACGTCTACCCGGGCGAGATCGACAAGCTGTGGTAACTAACTGGCGGAGTAGCGCAGGGCAAGGTGATCGTGATGGCCGGACCAGCTCAGGTTGACCGACCAGCATCCGGCGACGGGGAGGTCGATGATCGACGGTCCGGGGCCGCCGGCGACTTGCCTGGTCACGGTCTGGTTTGCGCCATCGAGGGTGGCCCGGATACGGAGCGGGGTAAATGCCCCCTGGTTTACCCGGGAGACCCAGAGGATCTTGTTGCTCACGTTTGGCAGCGGGGGTGCGTGCAGCGGATCGTGATCGGCCCAGAGAATGGCGACGATATCCCCACGGTCACTCATGACGTACGGCATGGGCCGCGTCGGCGGCTGGAATCCGGCCCGTGCCCACGCAGGGAGCTGGCGCGGGGATATTGAAGACGAGCAGTTCTTGACGGCCGGCTGCGCGGGATTTCGTGTGTGAGTGGAGGTGCAGCCTGCCGCCGTAACGATTGTCAGCAATATCAGCGCTATGTACCGCCGCACAAAGACAAGCGTACGCCTTGGGCGCTTAATGCTGATTGGTGCCAGCGGCGCAGGTCGGCCCACAGGCGGCCGAGGTCGACGTGGCCGCGGCGGAGGATTCGGACCGATTCGCTGGAGGCGTCGGCGAGCAGGCCCCAGAGCAGGTCTTCGCGGGCGATCTGGGTCCGGTGACCGCGGCGGCTGGCCCACCGGGCCACTTCGATGGCCTTCCGGCCGCCTTCGTTGAGCGTGATCTCGGCGGCCGGGCCGGTAAGGGTGACGCGCAGCGGGCGTACGCGGGAGCGGCGGAGCCGCCACCGGGCCGGATCGTCCAGGCGGGCCGACGTGGCGTCGAGGACGCGGCGGCGCACCTCATCGAGGTCGATGCCGAGGGTGGCCAGCAGGTCGCCGTCGTGTTGTCGTGGTGTCCGGGCCCCGAGCTGGGCGCGGACCATGGCGGCGGTGACGCCGAGATCCACCGGGCTGGTGAGGGGCTGGCTTTCGGCGAGCGCCAGGAGGAGGTAGCCGTCGCTCAGCCGGCTCGTGCCACCCTCGCTGGCCAGCAGGCCGGCCCGGATGACGGTCTGGCGGGCGGGCGGCGCAAACGTGGTGAGCATCGTCATCCGAGCCGCCTGGCGTGCTTCTTGTGTACGGACTGGCGGCGCACGCCGAGCGCGGAGGCGATCGCCTGCCAGGTCCAGCCCTGGGCGCGGGCGTTGCTCACGTGCAGGGCCTCCAGTTCTTCGGTGAGCCTGCGCAAGGCGGCGACCGCCGCGAGGCCCGTGGCGGGATCGCCGCTGTCCACGGCGACCGCCAGCTCCGTCATCGAGGTCATGCTGTCAGCTTAGACTGACAGACCTTAAGATGTCACCCTGGGCTGACGCGGTACGCCGGTGTGACATCGTGGAGTGGGCTCGAGGAGAAGGAGATTGCCGTTGGCATCGGTTGACCCGGATCCTCACGGCTCGCCGGCCAGGCAGGCAGCTGCCGATCAGGGCGAGGCCGTGCTGGTTCGGGCGGTGGCGGCCTACCGGGCTGCCCTGGGATCACGCCTGATCGCCGGTTATGCGCTCGGCAGCCTCGCGCACGGAGGTTTCAGTCCGCTGGTGAGCGACGTTGATCTCGGGCTCATCCTGGACGACCCGGTTCGGGCGAAAGACCGGCTGACCATCCGCACCGTGGCCCGCTCCGTGAGAGCCGGAGGTTCGGCGCTTGATCAACGGCTCTCGGTGTTCTGGGGAACACCGGCAACCCTGCAGGGCCAGCGCCGCGGCGGCCGATTCCCACCGCTAGACCGGCTGGACCTGCTTGAATACGGTCGGCTGCTCACAGGAACGGACGCGCGTTCTGCCGTGGCCCGCCCCGACCGCACCGAACTGCTGGTGGCAGGCGCCGAGTTCGCCCTCGGCTACCTGGGCGGGGCCGCACGGCCACCGGACCGCCTCAGGCAGCGGGCCCTGTTCCGCTCGCGAGACGATGACGTGCTGACCGAGATCCGCACGCCTGCGCGGCTGGTCTCCGCAGGGCCCCGGCGGGTGACCAAGATCGTGCTCTTCCCGGTCCGCTTTCTATTCACCGCCCAGACGGGCCAGGTGGGCACCAATACCCTCGCGGCCCGGCACTACCTGGCCAGTCCGGACGCGCCTGCCACCTCGCTGGTGGCCGCGGCGCTGGCCTGGCGCCTCGAACCGCCGGCCGACGGCGAGGCGGCCGCGCTCCTGGGCCGGGAGCTCGTCCCGCTGTTTGTCCATTACATCGACGATCACATCGCGCGCCTGCGCGCCGTTGGTCAGTACCGGCTTGCCGACCGCTTCCATCGCTGGCGGACCCGTCTGCTGGCCTGAGGAATCCCGGCGCTCAGGGAGGCCACGGCTGCGCAGATTTATCGTCTGACGATCTGAATTGTCCGCATCCAGGCGAAATATGTCAGTTACACTCGTTGCGGCCATGGGGGTCATCTGGTTGTCGTTCTCCTCCTCAAAGCGGAAGGTCGGTGGTTGGACCCTGCCCGTGACCGCTCAACCAGAAGTTCTCAGCTGGAGCTGAGTTCCAGAACGCCGGAGATGAGACTCAGATGAGCGTCGTCGCCTTGTTTACCTGGATGGCCACCATTCTCGCTGGCCTTATTCTCCTTATTATCTGGATCATCGAGTACGACAGCGAGTTCCAGACCGCGGCCGCGACTCGCTTGCCCGTTCCGGTGATTTCCGCTCATGCCCTGCTCGGCCTGGGTGGCCTGATGTTGTGGATCGGCTACCTTCTGCTCAACCAGAAGCAGCTGGCCTGGGCCACGGTCGCCGCCCTGGGCACCGTCGCCGTCCTGGGCCTGATCATGGCGGCACGCTGGGTTGGCGTGTACCGGACCGTCGGCAACCCCGGTCCGTCGCTCACCAGGGACGCCATTGTCCCTCCGGAACGGAACTTCCCGCTGCCGGTCGTCCTCCTGCACGGCATCCTCGCCGTCACCACCCTCGTCCTGGTGCTGTTCACCGCGATCGGCAATGTCCGCAGGTGACGAGCCACCGGTAGAGAGCCCTCCGAGGCCGCCTGGTTGCAGCCAGGACGACCTCGGAGGCTGTGCCGGGGCGAGATCAGAGCTCGTTCGGCTTAATGGTTGCCACGGATTTCACTGCGTCTGCTGACGGGTATCGAGGGTGGCGAAGAAGGAGCGGACCTCGCCGGCGACCTGGGCGACAATCTCGGGCTTGCCGCCGGGGTTGGTCTGGCTGGGGTCGCTGGAGGCACCGTGGTCGAGGCCGGGGAACTCCACGCGCCGGCTGCGCGGAAGCGTCCGGGCCAGCGCGTCGCGGGCAGGCTTGAGGAAGGGCAGCCCCTTGCTCCCGCCCAGGATGAGGACGTCGGCGGTGACCGTCCGGAACGCGTCGACGGTGCCGGCCATCTCGGCGATGAGCACACCTTCGTAGTGGATGGTGGGTGCCAGCTTGCGCATCGTGATGGCGTCCGGGGCGGCCTTGGCGGTCCTCGCTCTTCATGGCCTTCTCGGTGAGTGACGCCAGCAGGCGGCGCGGCATGATCTTGAAGAACGGCGGCGCCAGTTCCAGCCCGTACATGCTGGTGATCATCGCGGCGGCCAGCTTGCCGTCGGCCAGCTCGCGGTCGAAGCGCTCCAGCCAGGCGGTGTTCGGCGTGGCGTCCATGGCCAGCGCGGGCTCGTAGACGGCGATCATGCGGATGCCGGGCAGGGTGCGGGCGGCCTCCAGGACGACCAGGCCGCCGGCGCTGACCCCGAAGACCAGCTGCGCACCCGATTCGGCCAGGACGGCCTGAAGGTCTTCCACCTCGGTGCGCACGCTGTGGTCGGGCCGGTGCGGGCCGGACATGCCACGCCCGCGCCGGTCGGGCAGGTAGACGGTGAAGTCGCTGGCCAGGGCCCCGGCGAGCAGCGTGTGGCTGCGGGCCGACTCCATGCTGCCGTGCAGGATCACGACGGCCGGGCCGCGACCGGTCTTCAGGTAGCCGATCGGGGTGCCGTCACGGGAGGTGACGCGGCCGCTGGTCATCGATGTGCCGATGTCAATCATGTCAATCCTCGGTATCTGCGGTGGGTTGCCTGGATCTCGTCGCGGCGTGCCTCGCCGGGTCGGCCAGGCTCATCCGCCTGCCGATAGTTACATAGCATCTAGTTCATATGCAACTAGTTTTATTGGCACAGGCCGACCCAGGTTCGACCACCCCGGGGATGTCACATCAGAGAGCGGACTTGTCGCGTCCGGGCAGGAGCAGGACCCGCAACGGTGTCACGGCAGCGGGTACAGGCCATCCAGCCGCGGACGTCCCGGATGAAGCTGCCGGTCGTCGTCCTCGATGGCCCGAACGGGCCGGGTGTTACCAGCCGCCGTCGTCGAATCCGCCGCCGTCGTCGAATCCGCCAGCATCGTCGTACCCGCCATCGCCGTCGCCCTGGCCGCCGTCGTCTTGGCGGTCGTCGTCTTGGCGTTCCTCATCCTGGCGGCCGTCGTAGTAGCCCTGGTCGTATTCACGCTCGCCGTAGTCTCGGTCGCCGCCGAAGAGCCCGCCGCCGCTGAACAGGTCGCTCAGCGCTTCGGCGGCCAGGATGCCGCCGCCGACGCCGAGGGCGATCTGGCCTGCCCCGGCTAGGAAACCCTGGCCGCCCGATCGCTGCCAGCCTGATGACTGCTGGTACGGCGGCGCGTAACCGCCGTAGCCCTGCTGGCCGGCGCCTCGCCGCCCTGGCTGGGCGAACCCGGCCGACGATCCGCCCTGCCGCAGCTGCTGCTGGCAGTCGGCAAGCTGGGCCCGCAACTGCCGGAGCGCGGCCTGCTGCCCGACTAGCGTCTGCGCCATGTGATAGGGCAGGCCGGGCGGCCCTTGCTGAATGTGCTGCTGGACCCTGGCCTCGGCCTGCGGATCCCGCGGTCCCGCCTGCGCGGCGGTCCGGTAGAGGTGCCGGAACAGGTCGTCGATGGCCTGCTGATCTTGTTGATTCACACGTAGCCAGATACCCGGCAAGCAGGAGCTGACACCGCGGCTGGTGATCAGTAAGGCAGCTCGCCGCGTGATGCATGCTGCGTGAAGTGATCAGCGTGGCATTGCGGACAGCGGTGGCGCGCCTCAGCCTGGCGGTTCCGCTCCGAGATCGAATCGACCGTCCTGGCCACAGCGGCCGGATCGACTTCCACGAGCCCTCCCGTGATGACGGCGACCCCAGCCAGGAACCTGCTGGCCACCCTGCTCCGCCACCGCCGTGCCGACCTGGGCACTTGCCAGGTAGTTCCGCATTGGGCGCAGGTCCTCGTATAGTTCGGCGGCTGCCACGGGAACCGCATGCCACGATCGTCGCCGCACGATGGTGCCCGGGTCAAGCGCCGCCCGCACGCCTCGGTCACGTCCAGCCAAGCCAGGTCACTATCTGCTCCGCCACGACCGGAACCGGACGGTCGTTGGCCAGCACGATGTCCTCTATCCCGACGCCCTCAGCGGCCGCTATCTGCCGGGCCGCTTCCCGCAGCTCCTCCCGCCGTTCGGTGGTCACGTCGGCCGACAGGCGCTGTTCGATATCGGACAGCGGCACCGACAGGCGAACGACCCGCAGCGGCACCCCGCAAGCCTCCCGGATACCGCGCAACTCGTCGGGGCTGGAGACGAAGTAGGCCAGGACAAATACGCTGATTCCCCCCTCGCGGTAGTTCGATACCACCGCTGCCAGGTTGCGCAACATGAAGGGATTCCGAGCCGAGGAACCGTCGAAGCTGTTCACGCCCCAGCCCAGGAAATCAAGATCCAGCAGAGCATATGGCTGACGCCGCTGCTCCAGAAGGTAGGAGATCTCCGCGGCAACCGTGCTCTTCCCCGCGCCATAGACCCCGGTGATCAAGACACCCTCGTCGCTGCGTATCCCCATTGAGCAAGCATAAGGAACCGCCACGCCATGCCCTCACCCAAAGCGTGCGCACCTGCCAAAATACGGACCCATGGGCTACACCACCGAATTCGACGGCAGTGTGAGCATCTCGCCGCCACTGAACGCGCACGAGATCGCCTACTTGCGGAAGTTCGCCGCCTCCCGGCGCATGGACCGCGCCCGCGGGCCCTACTTCGTGGATGGTTCGGGACCGTTCGGCCAGGGCCACGATGACGACATCCGCGACTTCAATAAGCCGCCAGCCGGACAACCCGGACTGTGGTGCCGGTGGGAGCCGACCAAGGACGGCACGGCCATCAAGTGGAACGGCGTGGAGAAGTTCTATAACTCCGAGGAGTGGATGACCTACCTCATCGACCTGTTCCTGAAGCCCGGCGCCGTGCTGGCCAGCGAGCTGGCCAACCCGGTACCGGGCCGTCACTACTCAGCGGAGTTCCGGCACTTCACGTTTGACCATGAGCTGAACGGCGTCATCGACGCCCAGGGCGAAGATGACGATGACCGATGGCGGCTGGTCGTGACCGGGAACACCGTCACGTCCGTACGGGCGGATTAGCGCTCCGGACGGAAGTGACGGCTGGCACCCCTCGCCGGCCTGTCTGCTGGTGTGGCCAGGCAGGACCGCTAGCTGGTTTCGGTGATCACCTGGTAGAGCATCGGTGAGCTGGGGAACTCCTCCCAGCCCGGCTGGGTGACGACGCGCCGGAACTCATCGGTGCCGTGCGCGGCACGGAAGTGCGCCTCCGACTCCCAGTTCGCGACGTTCACCCACCGGTACTGAGCATCGGCGGAGACCGCCCGGTGCAGCCGCAGGGAGATGAACCCCGGCTGGGCTGTGAAGTACTTGGCTGTCCTGGCCCACAGCTCGTGGAATGCCTCGTCCCGGCCAGGGCTGACGGCAAAGCTATTCATCAGCGTTACCGGCCCGGTGAGGACGTGGTCGGATGCCGGTGCCACGCGGTCTTGTGCGGCGATGCGGTCCGATGTCATGGGGTACTCCCTCCCGTTCGTTGCACTGCTGTGCAGTTATTGCATATACGTATAGTCTGGTGGACGGCGGATGTCAAGTGAAAGCGAGGAGACCCGCGTGTCCGTGCCTACAAGCCGAAGGCGCCACCCTCGATGAGGATGAGCAGGCCGATGGTGATCAGGACCACGGGCAGCAGGATGTGACCCCACCTGCCGAGGGGCTTGGCGATGACCGGGCGGGTGGCGACGAACCGGCCTGCGGCGCACCAGACGCCGACCAGGACCAGGAAGACCACGCAGTACACGATCGTGCCGCCGGTGCCGACGTTGGTGAAGACGGGTACGTAGACACCGATGTTGTCGCCGCCGTTGGCAAAAGTGGTGGTGGCGACCTTGACGATCGCCGGGCCGCCTTGTCCGGATTCGGCCTGCTCGCCGTGGTCACCGAGCTTGCGGTTCTGCCAAGCTTTCCAGGCGTCTCGCAGGCCGAGGGCGATCGGGAGCAGGCCGAGGTAGGGCAGGGCTTCCTTGGGCAGGACCCTGGCCCCGAAGGTGACGGCGATGGCCACGGCGAGGATCGCGGTGAAGGCCAGGTACTGGCCAGCTATCACCCGCCTGGCCGAGCCGTGCTGCCCGGCGCCCTGGGCGAAAAACAGCGACAAAATCACGATGTCGTCGAAATTGGTGACGGCGAACAGCCCGACCGCTTCCGCGATGACGCCTGCGGTCATGGGCGCATAGCCTTCCCGGACGGAGCACGGCTTACCTACCGGGCGGGACGGTGCCGTTGCCGCCCGGCGGCCGTTGCCGGCCACGTTGGACCGCGCTCAACAGGACCCTGACTCCGAGGCCGAGGACGATCAGATCAGCGAGCATCTGCCCGGTCACGACCAGCCGCGCCACCTCGGTCTTGGCGGTGATGTCGCCGAATCCGACCGTGGCGAACACGGTGACCGTGAAGTAGATCGCGTCAGTGCGGCTCAGCGGCTGGTTGAAGTTGCCAGCCGAAATCGTCGCCAGCACGACATAGGTCGCCGCGAACAGCAGCAGGAAAAACGGAATGCTGGTGGCCAGGGCCTCGACTCCGCGTAGCAGCGGGAACGATGACCGGATGATCGAGCGGACCTGATAGGTCACCAGGCCCATGAGGGCCACCAGCCCGATGATCAGCAGCGTGACGGTGACCGCGGTCGAGGAGCGGTCCAGGGGCAGCAGGTAATAGATGACGACCAGCACGGCGGTTGATCCCGCCGCCCGCAGCATGGATCGCACGATTCTGCGGGCCGGGGGCCTGCCCGCCTGCCCGACGTCAGGCCCCGGGCCTGGGCTCTCAGTCATGAGGAAAGGCTAACGGTCACCGACGGCTTCCTACCCAGGCTCGGGCATTGCCAGTAGATACGACCGTCCGGCCACGCCCTAGTCGGTATCAGCCACCTCTACGACTGCAGTCCCGGTCAGGCCACCGCGCCCCTGCGCCAGGCACTCGCGACCTAGACGTCAAGACCGCAACGGCAGCGCGCCGATACCTGATCCGGCGCTGCTCGCGCTGGTCCGGACTGTCCGCAGCACGGCGCGCTAACGCGCCCCCACCGGGCTCAGCGCCCGCCCGGCACGGCAGGTCGCAGCAAGCCAGGTCCGCGGCCGAAGGCAGTCTGCGGTCTGTCCTTTCCGTTCGGAAGATCCTGGATCAGCTTGCGTCGAGCCGCAGCCGCCGGGTCAGTAGGCGAGTTGCCGGGTGGCCAGGGCGGGTGCTCGGCGCCGGACCCGCTCGCGGATGGGCAGCAGGGCGGCGACTGGCGCGGGCCCCGGCCGCATCCCCCGCCTCCCGGTCCAGAGGCGAGGTGTGCGGCGGTCAGGTTCGGTGCTCGGCGCCCAGGACCCGCTCGCGGATGGGCAGCAGGGCGGCGAACTGGTCGCGGGCCCCGGCCGCATCCCCCGCCTCCCCGGTCCAGAAGGCGAGGTTGCCGCGGGCGGTCAGGGTGTCGGGGTGCTCGGCGCCCAGGACCCGCTCGCGGATGGGCAGCAGGGCGGCGAACTGGTCGCGGGCCCCGGCCGCATCCCCCGCCTCCCCGGTCCAGCGGGCGAGGCTGCCGCGGGCGGCCAGGGTGTCGGGGTGCTCGGCGCCCCGGACCCGCTCGCGGATGGGCAGCAGGGCGGCGAACTGGTCGCGGGCCCCGGCCGCATCCCCCGCCTCCCCGGTCCAGCGGGCGAGGCTGGTTGCGGGTGATCAGGGTGTCGGGGTGCTCGGCGCCCAGGACCCGCTCGCGGATGGGCAGCAGGGCGGCGAGCTGGTCGCGGGCCCCGGCCGCATCCCCCGCCTCCCCGGTCCAGCGGCGAGTTGTGGCGGGCGGCCAGGGTGTCGCGGGTGCTCGGGCCCGTAGGCATCACTATCCGTGTGCGCGTCGGCGATCAGCCGGAACAGGTCCCGGGCCGCCGGGTAGCTGCCGCTCTACCCGAGGTACTGCGCGATCTGCCACATGCCGTCGCTGGTCAGGTCGAGGACAGCCCGGGCGTGCGGCAGCAGCACCGCGCACACCGGCCAGGCCGCGGGCAGTCGCGGGTCAGCGGGGACCGCCGCGTCGACCAGGGCGGCGGCGGCCTGTTCCCACTGACCCGCCGCGTCCGCCGGCAGCTGGGCGCGGGTGATGGCCTGCACCAGGCGGTGCACCAGCACCAGCCCGTCCCCGGCCGGGCTGACCAGCGAGTAGCGCCGCAGCGCCGTGATCGCATCCCCGGCCGCCACCGGATCACCCAGCAACGGCCCCACCACGGCCGCCACGCTCCGGGCCCAGCCGGCCCGCGGCCTGCTCAGCGGCGAGCAGCAGGGCCAGCGGCACCGGCTCTGGTGCCAGGAACGCCAGCACCCGCACCAGCCCCGCCGCCGCCGGGGCCTCGCCCGCCAGCCGGGACAGCGCCAGCCCCAGCGTGGCGGCCACGTCCGCCGGGTGCCCGGCGGCTTCACCGCGGGCGAGCAGGTCGGCCTGCCGGGCCCGGAACAGCGGCAGGTACCGGGCCAGGGTGGTCCCGGTGGCCTGCATGTAGGCGGCGGCCTGCTCCAGCGCCAGCGGCAGCCCGCCCAGCTCGGCGGCCAGCTCCCGGGCCGCCTCCCGGTCCGTGTCACCGGTCCGGTTCACCAGGAAACCCGCCGCCACCTCGGTGTCAAGAACCGGGACGTCCAGGGCCTGGCCGGGCGGCCAGTGCTGATTCTGCGTGGTGATCAGCACCCGCCCCGGCCCGGCGGGCGGCACGAACGGCGCCACCGACACCCGGTCCGCCGCGTTGTCGAACACCACCAGCCACCCGGCCTCCGGCCGGGCCAGCACCGCATGCACCGACGCCACCGGATCCCGCGGGTCCACCACCTCCCGCGCGCCCAGCTGGGCGGCCAGCACGCCGAACTCCGCCGCCAGCACCGCCGGGTCCTCCGCCGGGAACTGCCAGCACACCCCCAGCCCGGCCAGATGCCGGTGCGCGTACTCGACCGCCACGCTGGTCTTGCCCGCGCCGCCCAGCCCGCACAACGCCACCACCCGCGGCCCGGCCCCGTCATCCCCGCCCAGCCGGGCCTCCAGCCCGGCCAGCAGCTCCTCCCGCCCGGCCAGGAACACCGGCCGCGGCGGCAGCCGCAGAACCAGGCCCGCCGCCACCGGCCCGGCCTGCCCCGCATCCCGCTGTGCGCCTGCTTGTCCAGCTCGCCCTGGACCCCGGTGCTCAGCCCCTGGATCAAGCCCTGCAGATCGCTGAACTCCGCCGGACGCACCGCCCCGGCGACCTCATCGCGGAACCCGAGCACCAACGGCGCCCGGGCCGGATCCTGCAGATCCGACAGGCGGACATCGGGAATGCTGGTGCGCAGCAACGCCACCCGCGGGATACCGCGCTCACCGGCCCGCCGGAACTCCAGGTGCGTGATCGACAGGCCCTCCGGGTTATCCTGCGCAGGCTGGAACCCGTACCGGTGCCCCGCGATCAGCACGTACAGGTCACACCCGGCGACATCGTCCAGGCAGCTGTCCCGCACCGTGTCACTGTCGGGCAGGTAACTGTCGACCGCCTGATGCCGCGCCAGCCGCAGCCAGTCCAGCACCGCCCGCCGTTCCCCGGTCAGGTCGGCGATCGTGGACGACACATACACCCTGGCCACCATCACCCCCTAGCCCCGCTCACGCTTCCGCTCCAGGCCATGCGCCGAGACCCTTGCCCACCCGGTGACCTAAAGATCGCACAGCGCCGGCCCTCGTTCCACGGGGCCGGCGCGGCATCAGGTCACCGTCTTGTCTCTTGGTACGACGATTCCGTGCATCAATCACCGCTCCAGCAACCAAGAATCACCGCCGCCGCATCAAGTGCTACCGTGTCACGAGAACTCGGCGGCGACCCGACCATTCCGTGCAGCCCGGAAATATCCACCAAAAGGATCTTCCAGTCCTTGCGCACCACGACCGATCCGTCGCTTACCACGAAAGCACCTTGGCCGAGCCCTTTGACCGGAGCTGTCTTGTGCAGAGTCTCGGCCAGCTCGTCAAAGTAAGCGTACGTCTGGGTCCAGCTAGAAAGCTCCTTCACCGAGAGCACCATGGTGCCCTCGCTGTAGTGGTATCCGCAGGAATAGAGATGATCAGCCCAGGTCGGGGCGGTCACTGAGGCCTTGGCTGCCACTACCTGGGCGATCTCCCCGGCTGCCTCCTCGGCACATACCATGCGGGAGATCGCGGAGGGTGACTTGCCTGCCGGCTGCGGTGATTCGGCCGATGTATTGACGCTGCTGCAGCCGGCGATCCCTAGCACGACGGCCAGGACGGCTAGGCCAAGGCGTGCTCTACGCTGCATTCTTCACCGTCCTCCCGCACCATCTGTCTCCGGCTGGCCATGCTGGGATACAACTGCTTTCTTGCTCTTCTCATGAGATAGTGCGCTTGACGTCAAATGACTCGATCCGGCCCCCGACACGGGCGGAAACGTGGAATATCCACTTACCGGAAGTGAGCAGCGCGTAGCTCACATAGTGGTTCGACGCGATACGCAGGTGCCGGAGCAGTTGCAGCGGCCGGTCACCGAGTGCCGCGGTGACCTCGACAGCGCCTATGGTCGTGCGCGTGTGCGGTGGGTAGATGAACACGTGCAGCTCGTTGAGTCCTGGTGCGCCGGGACTGAGGTAAACCTCCGCGCTCCCGCCCAGGGCCAGCCTGGTCGTCGAGATGGCCGGGAGCTCCGGGAGCAGGGACTGGCCCCTGGCGGGCGAGACGGCCTGGCCGACGACCGTGAGTGCGGCGAACAGCACGACCGGGAGCGCCACCGACAGGCCGACGCCCCAGGGCCCGCGGAGGATCCGCGGGCTTCGCACTTCGGCCAGGCCCGGTCGTCCGACGCGGGCGAGGCGGAGGCTGTTGGCCACGACGAGCAGGCTGGACAGGCCCATGGCCATGGCGGCCACGAGCGGGTCGATGAGCCCGGCTGCGGCCAGCGGTAGCGCAGCGATGTTGTAGCCGATGGCCCAGCCGAAGTTCTGCACCATTACTGCGTAGGTCGCTCGCGCCAGGGTGACCGCGGCCGGCACGCCGTTCAGATCGCTGCCGAGCAGCGCGACATCGCTGTTCGCCAGCGCCGCTTCTGACCCGCTGCCGATCGCGCACCCGATCGAGGCCGCTGCGAGCGCCGGAGCGTCGTTCACACCGTCGCCAACCATGAGGACGCTGCGCGACCTGCTGCGCTCGGCACCAAGCGCTGCGACCTTGCCGGCCGGGCTCAAGGCGGCCTGGACGTCATCGATGCCGAGCTCGGCACCGGCCGTCACCACCGCGGGCTTGCTGTCCCCGCTGAGGATCGCCGTCCTCATCCCCATCTCGTGCAGGCGGCGGATGCTCGGCTTGGCTTCCGGACGAAGCGGGCTGGTGACCGCGATCGCCCCCAGGACATCGCCCCCGCGCTCGACGACCACGACCGTCTCACCCCGCGCATAGCGGGCCGCGATGGCCGTCGACAGTGGTTCTGGCAGGCGGGGATGCTCCAGACGGCTCACCCGCACCAATTGCCCGTCGACCAACCCGGCCACGCCCACTCCGGGAAGGACCTGGACATCTGACCCGCGTCGGGGCGAGCCGCTCGCGGCCATGATCGCCAGGGCGATGGGATGGTCGCTCTCGGCTTCGACCGCTGCGGCCGCGGCGAGCAGCTCGTCCTGGCTGTTGCCGGGTACGGCCATCACCTCGGTGACAACGGCGCGGCGCTCCAGTCAGTGTCCCCGTCTTATCGAAAGAGACGGTGTCCACCCTGGAAAGACGTTCGAGCGCGTCGCCGTTGCGGACGAAGATCCCGAGCGCCGAGGCTCTCCCGCAGCCGACCATCATCGCCATTGGCGCGGCCAGCCCCATCGCGCACGGGCAGGCGACGAGCAGTACCGACAGGGCACTCAGCACCGCCGTATCGTGGTTGCCCCTGGCGAACCACCACACCGCGAACGTCCCGAGGGCGAGCAGGAGTACGGCGGGGACGAACACCCGGCTCACCCGGTCCGCCAATCGTTGCAGCGGTGCCTTGTCACGCTGAGCTTCCTCGACCAGGCGTTGAAGGCGTGCGAGCACCGACTCCGAGGCCAGGGCGTCGACGCGCACGACGAGCGCCTCCCGCCCGTTGCGCGTGCCGCCCGTGACCTGGCTACCGGGGCCGCGGTCAACGGGCAAGGGCTCGCCGGTAAGCATAGATTCGTCGACTGCTGACCACCCGCTCACGACGCTCCCGTCGAGCGGAATCGACCTCATTTGGCCGCACCCGCACCAGCGCCCCCACCGGCACGCTCTCGGGCGCGACGAGATCGCCGCGCTCGCTGTCAGGATCGGTGACCACCCGGGCCATGGGCGGGCGCAGCGAAAGCAACGAGTGCATGGCGCCTACGGCGCGGCGGCGCGCGCCGGCCTCGGCGGCGCGTCCGCTGACCAAGACGGCGACAATGAGCGGCGCCATGGCGTAGTGCAGTCGTCCCGCGAACGCGCCGCCGCCGCTGCCGACGTGGATATGGCGGCCCCCGACGGCAATGACTTCCGCGGCCTGCACGGCGACCGCGGCGAGCGTGCCGCAGGCGATCAGGGTGTCCATGCTCACTGCGCCATGACGCAGCAGGCGAGCGGCGTTGCGGAGGAACGGCCAGCCGCCGGCGAACTCGACGACGACGGCCAGGACGAGGACGACCCATCCCGGACCCGCGGTCTGGGGCAGGAGGAGCGACACCAGCAACGCGGCGATCGCCAGGGGCCAGGAGATGATCGCACGCAGCACCCACCGGTCGCTGTGCTGACGGCCAGCGGATCCAGCGGCGGCATCGACCGCCTTGGCGCTGTAGCCGACGTCGGCGACGGTCTGGCAGAGCTCGCCGACGCTAATCGCTGAACCGTTGTAGGAGACGAACGCCCGGGCCGTGGCCAGGTTGACCGAAGCACTGGCCACGCCCGGCACGCGGCCGAGCGCGTGCTCGATCCGCGCAGCGCATGCGCTGCAGTGCATGCCGCCGAGCTCAAGCTCGGCGGTGACGAAAGGAACTTCCCTTGCCTGCGCCGGCGGTGTCGTTTGCGAGGAAGTGGTCAGCACTGCGACCCCGGCTCCTGAGGATCTGGAATTGCTCAGCTACTACGGACGGGATATCTCCCTAGTGGTGAAAGGTGAGGGTTTGCACGGTGGGGGTGGATGCGTTGTGTCCGGGCTGGGATGCGCCGTCGATGGCGTAGAGGGTGTTGCCGATCCCTGCGACGGCCAGCCCGTGCCGGGGTTCGGCGAGGTTCGGCAGGACGGACCAGGTCGAGCTGGCCAGGTCATAGGCCCAGACGGTGTTGAACACGGTGCCGATGCTTTCGCCGCCGACGACGATCAGCCGGCCGCCGACGATCGCCGCGCCGGCGTCGCTGACCTTGCCCGGCGCGGCCTTCAGCTGGACCCACCGGTCAGCGGCCGGGTCGAAGCGCTGCACCGCCGCGGTATTGGAGGTGACCTCTATCCTGCGCCCGCCGACGGCGTACAGGTACGTGCCGTCCGACGCGGCCGCCAGGTGATCCCCCGGAACCGGAATGCCGGCGGCGTCGTGCCAGCTGGTGCCGTCGAAAACCTCGGTGGGGACGACCGGCGCCGCGGAAGTGCCGGCGGTCCGCCCGCCGACCACGACGATCTTGTTCCCCACCACCGCCGCCGCGGCGGCGCCACGCGCATGGTGGAGTGCAGGCCCCTCGACCCAGGCGGTCAGGGACTGGTTCAGGTGCAGCACCCGGGCGGAGGCGACCCCGATTATCTCGCTGCCCTGCGGCTCGAAACCACCGATCACCCACACCGTGTTCTGGTACGACACCATCATCGCGTGATGCAACGGGACCGGCAGAGCCGGGCCCGGGCTCCACGCGCCGATCGTCGGGTCGTAAAACTCCGTCTTCGTCGTAGCATGCTGCGCGTCGGTCAGACCGCCGGCCACCCAGATCCGGCCCACTCAGCACCGCCGCACCCACCTGCTGGGTTGCGTACAGCGAGTCACTCGCCTGCTGCCAACTCCCGGCAGGCTGGGCGGCCCCCGGGATCACGGTGAGGGTTTGCACGGTGGGGGTGGATGCGTTGTGTCCGGGCTGGGATGCGCCGTCGATGGCGTAGAGGGTGTTGCCGATCCCTGCGACGGCCAGCCCGTGCCGGGGTTCGGCGAGGTTCGGCAGGACGGACCAGGTCGAGCTGGCCAGGTCATAGGCCCAGACGGTGTTGAACACGGTGCCGATGCTTTCGCCGCCGACGACGATCAGCCGGCCGCCGACGATCGCCGCGCCGGCGTCGCTGACCTTGCCCGGCGCGGCCGTCAGCTGGACCCACCGGTCAGCGGCCGGGTCGAAGCGCTGCACCGCCGCGGTATTGGAGGTGACCTCAATCCTGCGCCCGCCGACGGCGTACAGGTACGTGCCGTCCGACGCGGCCGCCAGGTGATCCCCCGGAACCGGAATGCCGGCGGCGTCGTGCCAGCTGGTGCCGTCGAAAACCTCGGTGGGGACGACCGGCGCCGCGGACGTGCCGGCGGTCCGCCCGCCGACCACGACGATCTTGTTCCCCACCACCGCCGCCGCGGCGGCGCCACGCGCATGGTGGAGTGCAGGCCCCTCGACCCAGGCGGTCAGGGACTGGTTCAGGTGCAGCACCCGGGCGGAGGCGACCCCGATTATCTCGCTGCCCTGCGGCTCGAAACCACCGATCACCCACACCGTGTTCTGGTACGACACCATCATCGCGTGATGCAACGGGACCGGCAGAGCCGGGCCCGGGCTCCACGCGCCGATCGTCGGGTCGTAAAACTCCGTCTTCGTCGTGGCATGCTGCGGGTCGGTCAGACCGCCGGCCACCCAGATCCGGCCGCTCTAGCACCGCCGCACCCACCTGCTGGGTTGCGTACAGCGAATTATTACTCAACTCCCAGCCAGGCTGCGCACCGGTCCTCAGGCCGATGTTGTGGTGTACGGGCACCCACCAGTTCCACACGTCGCCGTGCACCGGTCCGGACACGTAGCCCAGCATGTTGCCGGCGTTCTGGGTCCACACCATGTACTCCAGGCCCCGGGTGTAATTGCAGAACACCCGGCCCGCGGCCTGGTCGTCCTTCACCAGGCCCACTGTCATCTGGGCGACGGTGTACGTCCTGGGGTGCTGGAACAGGTGGTTCCAGCCGACCTCGCCGAACGTGGCATTGGAGCCGCAGTCGTTGAAGTTCTGCTTGAACTGGCCGGAGTTCAGCGACGAGACCTTGGCCGTGTACGCGGCGTACAGGGCCTTCGGGCTCGGGTAGGTCTGGAAGACGGCCGCGGTGATGCCACCCGCCGGCCCGGTGCAGGTCACCTGGGTCGGGGTGTTCTGCTTGCAGGCCGAGGACGGCAGCAGGCCCGTGGCCTCGTTGCTCTTGTTCGTCTGGATCGAGCGCTTTCATCAGCGCACTGGGCACCGGCTTGTGCGACGCTGCCCCCGAGTGCGCGCCGGAACCGCCGCTCAGGCCGACCCAGGTGCCCACGCCCGCCACGACCAAGACCACCGCCGCCAGCACGGCGATCCAGCGCGGCTGCCGGTACCACTGCGGCCCCCGCGGCCCGGCCGGTGACGGCGGCGCGCCCGCGGGCTGACCGGGCTCGCCCGGGCCCGCGACGCCGTATTCCCGGCGGTGGGAGGCACGGGTCCCGCCGGACTGGCCCGCACCGGCCCGGCCCGCGGCGGGCTGGCCGTAGCCGGGCTGATCCACGCTGGGCTGGCTGCTCCAGGACTGACCCGGACCCGAAGGGCCGGACGCCGCCGCCGACGGCGCGACGGGATCTATGCCGGGTGCGGGCGACTGCGACCGGCTGGACACGTTGCTCCAGGAGAACGGCTCCGGCGGCGGCCCCGCCTGGCTGCCGGGTGGGGGCAGGCCGGCGGCGCGGCGGTCGTGGCACCGTAGGCGATGGAGGACTCCGTGCCCGTCCCGAAGAGGCCCAGCGCCATCCGGGCGGCCTGGACGAACTCGCGGCAGCTCCCGTAGCGCTCGTCCGGCCGCTTGGCCAGCACCCGGCCGAACACCTCATCGATCTCCGGCGGCAGTTCCGGCCGCAGCACCGTCGGCATCGTGGGCGTCTCCTCGACATGCGCCCAGATGATCGCCGCGTCCAGGTCCTTCTCGAACGGGACCCGCCCGGTCAGGCACTCATACAGCACGCACCCCAGCGAGTACTGATCGGCCAGGCCGAGCACCGACGTGCCCCGGATCTGCTCCGGCGCGACGTAGTCGATCGTGCCCAGGAACTGCCCCGTCGAGGTCAGCCCGCTGCGGGACATGGCGTGCTTGGTGATGCCGAAGTCCGCCAGGTACACGTGATCAGGATCGGCGTCATCGCTGCCCCGCTCGATCAGCAGGTTCCCCGGCTTCACGTCCCGGTGCACCAGCCCCTTGCGGTGCGCGGCGTCCAGCGCCCGCGCGGCCTGGCCGATGAGGAACAAGGCGGTCGCGGGGAGGATCCGGCCGCGCTTCTTGATCATCTGCCGCATATCGGTCCCGGACACGTACCGCATCGCGATGTACAGCAGGTCGTCCTGGGAACCCATGTCGTAGATGGGGATCACGTTCGGGTGGTTCAGCGAGGCCGCGATCCGCGACTCCTCCAGGAACCGGGCCCGGAACACGTCGTCGGCAGCCAGTTCCGGCGCCAGCACCTTCAGCGCGATGACGCTGCTCAGGCGCAGGTTCTCCGCCTGGTAGACCACGCTCATCCCGCCGCGGCCGAGCACCGACCGCACCCGGTACCCCGCGAACTCATCCCCCACCAACGGCAGCCCAGACATCACACACTCCCTCCCCCACCACCCCCGCCGCGGTCTCGATGCCGGTGACGATTCCCTTTGCCGACCCGTTCGCCGAGAATGGGCTATATAGCAAGATGTACTGGGAAAACAAGCGGTCGTCAACGCTTGGCCGAAAACCGAAATCCGAGCTTTATGATGGAACATCACAGACCGGTTTGGGAACATATTTGCGGGCCGGTAACGTAGCGAGGAAGATGCCGGTGGCCGTCCACGGACCACACCGGTAACGCTCGCATCAGGACGATGGCTGGCGCCCGGACTCGTTCGGTCAAAAAAGATTTTTAATTCTCCGAACGAACAGGCATGTTACCTTTTCGTGACGCAGAATTGCGATCCTCGGCCGACAGCCTGACGCCCGTGTCACATTCCGGACGCCGGACGCCCCGGCGCAGGCTGGCCGCGTACCCCGGCGGTCAACAGCCCGATGATCGCTGTCAGCACGACGAACGCTTGCTCGAGCGCCGCTGGATCTCCAGCCGGGAGGGTGGTCAGCAGATGCTCAAGACGCCCCGGCGCCCTGGTGCCGGGGCGTCACCCTGCCCGGCCCATCCCGATTTCTAACGGTCACGGGCAGCCGGGGAGGACGAACGATCGGTAATCGGCTGCCGCGAACTCGGTAAGCCACGCCAGGACAATATCTTCGTCCAGCCCCGCCTGCGGACCGATGACGCTGGCTAGGGCCGCAAGGCTGTCGCTGCCGGAATCCGACTTGTGCTGATCGTACAGAGCGCGGAGACGTTCCTTCTTGCGGAGGCCGTCGAGCTGGGTGGGGATGACGGTGGCGGCGGCCTGGTCGGCGGGCCTGGTGAACTGGGCGTAGAACCTCAGGGTGGTGGAGCCCTCCGCGTGCCCGAGGCGCCTGGCCACGGTGTTCAGGTTGGTGCTGCGGCTAGGAGCTGGGTGGCGGAGTAGTGCCGGAGTTCCTTTAGCGAGCTGGTGATGCCGACGCGGCGGACGTACCGGCGGTACCGGTGCGTCATCGTGTCAGGGTTCCACGGCTCGCGACCTGCCAGGTCAGGAGAGAACGCGAACGCGTCATCGGGCACTATCACCCCGACGGCCGCGAGCTCCGCGCGGCGGCGGCGGAAGCGATCGCGAAACAGCTCGCATGCTAGAAGGTCTAGGGACAGGCGGCGGCCCTCGCCGTCTTTCGGGGCCTTCTCGATCCGCTGGCCTTGCTTGACCAGGTAGTTCTCCACGACTCGGACTTCGTGGCTAGTAAAAGTCGAAACGGTTCTCGCGCAGGGCGCCTACCTCGCCGCGGCGGGCCCCGGTCGTGAACGCGGTCCACAGGTACAGGCCGAATCCCTCGTCTTCGGCCCAGACGAGGTTGAGGAGCCGCGCGGCCTGGTCCGGGCTCGCGGGTCAGGCTCGCGCTTGCGCGGGTGCGGCGGGCTGGCGTTCTTGGCGACGTCGCGGTCGGCCCAGTCGTAGCGGACGGCCAGGTCCGGGGCCGAGGAGATGATCGAGTGGACGCGCAGGATCGTGGCTGGCTTCATCGGCCGGCACATGTGCGGACGACAGCGGCCGTCGCAGGCATGCGGGCGGGTGGTGCGGTGGTCGCGCAGCGGGCCTCACCGAGCGTCGCAGGCGTGGTCGCCGTCCGCGTGGTGCTCAGTGCGCGGGAGCCGCCGGCGTAGCCGCGAGCACTTCTTCAGGGCCCGTGTAGAGCGAGTCGAGTGAGTCGACGCCGAGCTTGCGGATCTTCACCTCGCTGAGGACGGGCCCGATGATGCGGCGGATGTAGCCCTCGTGCGCTTCCCGGGTCGACACCTCGAGGTTGGCGACTTCCAGGTACTTGTCGAGGGCCTGGCCGAGGGTGGCTTCCCGGTTGGGGAAGTGGTCGCCGTCGACCCTGGGCGAGCAGCCGTCCGAGCGTCGCGGCGGCGGAGGCCTCGTCGGGGCCGGTCTGCTTGAGGCGCCGCGGCTTGCCCGTGACCAGGTCGGTTCCGGCGTAGACGTGCACCCGGAAGGACCCGCTCGGGAGCTGCTCGATGTTAGCTGCACCGATATCACGGGGCATCGCACTGATGGCACTCGTGGCGCTGGGATTATCCGGTGCCCCGGTCCACGAACCGGTCCACGCCCGACGCCCTGCAACCCGTCATCCTGCTACTGTGCGTAACGCGGTCACCAGACCCGGTAGCTGGCGGAGGTGGCGTACGCGTCGGCCGGGCCGAGGGCGACGTCGAGGGTGAGCGTCCACACCCCCGGCAGCGGGACGACCGCGGCGCTGGTGGCCCACTGCGAACCGTCCGGGGTGAGCCGGTGCAGGGTAAGGCGCAGCGCGGCTACCTGGGCCGACGACAACGTGGCGGTCACGGTGCGGGTCGGCACGGAAGCGCCCGCGGCGGTCAGGATGTGCAGGGTCATGGCCTGGGCGCCCCGGCGGGTCGGGTCGATGCGCACGCTGACGTGGTCGGCGCCCAGCGGCGCGGACAGCGTGACCGGCGGCCCGAAGGTGGTCCGGGCAGGCGGCTCGGACACCAGGACCGCGGTGACGGCGAGTACCAGGACGGCGGTGGCGATCTCGATGCTCACGCTGCGCCGTACGGCGCGGACCAGGCGGCCCGGTGCCGCGGCCGCCATGACGTGCCGCTCGGCCAGCAGGGCGGCGGCCAGCATGACCGCGACCAGGGCGACCTTGACCAGCAACAAAACGCCGTACCGGGTCGACCACAGCGCCTGGACCGGGCTGACCTGCCGGGAGGCCTGGTACTCCCCCGTGACCACCAGGCAGATCACGCAGCTGTAGGCGGTGACCGACCATCGCCGCAGCCCCGCGTCAGCACCCTGTTGCGTGCCGCGGCGCAGCGCGGGCAGCACCGCGAACCCGAGCACCATCAGGCCGCCGAGCCACACCGCCATCGACGCCAGGTGCAGCACCGCGGCGGGCAGCGCCAGGGCCACGTCCGTTCCCGCCGCCTCGTGTCCGGCGACCGCGACCGAGACCAGCAGCGCGAGCCCGGCGGCGGCGCGCAGGACGTCTCCGGTCCGGCCGCCCCGCCCGTTCAGCCCCGGCTCGGTCGTCCAGCGCCCGGTCAGCAGCGGCACGATGAGCAGCAGCAACGCCAGGCGGGCCGCAAGTTCCTGGCCGAACGGTGACGTCAGCGTGCCGCCCGCATCCCGCAACCGGAACACGGCCGCCCAGCTGGCGTTGACGGCCCGGGGACCCTGCAGGACGAACTCCGCGGCCGTGCCGGCCGCCAGCACCGCCCAGCCGGCCCAGGCCAGGCCGTGTACCCGCCGCGACGGCAGGGTCCACGGCCACAGCAGCCTGGCCGCGGCGGTGATCCCGGCCAGCAGCACCAGCCCGGCGTAGATCAGCCCCTCCGCGACGTCCGCGGTGGCATCGAGCTGCCCGGTGTGATCGGGGGCAGCCGCGACCCCGGCCCCCGGCTGGACGCCGAGGCCGAACGTGATCGAACCGGAGACCACGTGAGTGTCGGCGGACACCACTCGCCAGGTGGCGGAGTAGGTGCCGCGCGGCAGGTGCGGCCGCAGCGGCAGCACGATCGTGGTACCGCCCTCGGCCAGCCGCACCTGCCCGGTGTCGGCGCGCGCCCCGGTCGCGGAGATGACCTGCTCGTCCGCTGCTATCAGCCCGACCGGCTCGTCGAAGGTCAGCCGGACCTGCGCGGGTTCGGTGTTCACCCGGGAGCCGTCGACCGGGGTGCTGCTGACCAGGACCGCGTGCGCGCTGGCCGCCGGGGCCGCGATGACGCCCGCCGCCGCCATCGCGCCGAACGCGGCCAGGGCCAGGAGCGCGAGCCGCGGCCCGGCCCGGCGCCGGACGGCGGGCAGCCTCACGCGGGCGGGGCCGCTCTCCCCCGGGACCGGACCGTAAGCAGCGCCGCGACGGCGACCACCAACGCGGCCAGGCCGGCGATCAGCCCGGTGATCCCGGGCCAGGACGGGCTGCCGCCGGACCCGGAACTGCCGGTCCCCGTCTGGCTGGCCGTCGCGGGCTGCGCGCTGGCGACGGCCGAGCGAGCTCGAGCACGGGCGCCGGGTGGTCGGGCTCGGCTCCGTTGGCGGATTTCTCGTTCCAGTTCACGGTGCTGCCGTCGCTGTAGGTCTGCAGGGCGGCGAACGTCATGTCCGGCGCCTTCGGGAACGGCCCGACCGACAGGTTGAACATGTCGAACTCACCCGGCGGGATCCCCGCGTCCGCACCCGAGCCGGTGGCGGTGAAGTCGACCTGGGCGACGTAGTCGGTGATCGTGCCCCCGTCGTCGTCGGTGAGCGGATGCGGCAGCGGCTTCTTCGTCACCTTCGACGTCCAGCCCGCCTTCGGCTGCACGTCGACCGAGGTGAACGGCGTCGCGGCCGGGAAGGTGATCAGCAGCCCGGTCGTGGAGGCGGTGTCCGATTCGGACGGCACGCGGAACGTGATGACACCCGAGCCGCCCTGGACCGCGTCGACGCCGGAGACCTTGACGTGCGCCGAGGCCGCGCCCGCGAACACCAGCCCGGCGATGAGGAAACCGCCGGTGAGCGCCGCTGAGGTGACAAGGCGCCGTCGGCGCCTGCGGGGCGGCGCGGCGATGGTCCCGGGCTGGCTCATGGGAGTTGTCTGCCTTTCGTTGTCATGTCTGGGCTATCTGGAGAAAGGTCACCGCCATGCCCGCCGCCATCAGCGCGCCGGCTCCGGCACCCCGGGCCGGGCGCGGCCACAGCGTCGCGGCGAAGTACAGCGCCGCGCCGAAGAACGCCGCGCAGAGCAGCAGGCAGCCGACGCTCACCCACCAGGCGGGCGCGCCCATGGCCATGACCGCCTGGCCGGGGCCGACGGCCGCTGCCATGCCGGGCATGGACCCCATCGGCTCCGCGGTCCCGCCCGTCCCGCTCGCGGCCGAGACCGCCACGGGACCGGTCAGGACCGACATGGTCACGGCCATCCAGACCATGGCGGCCATCATCGCCGCCTGGTACCAGCTTGCACCGGACCGCGCGCCGAACAGCGCCTGCCCGGCGAACCACCCGCCGCCGGCCGTGAACACGGTGACCTGCGCGATCGCCGGGATGCCCGCGCCCCAGGACCACGACATGCCGAGCATCACCGCGCACATGACCGCGTGCAGGCCGGACCCGACCGCGGGCACGAGCCGACCAGGGCGGCCGACCGGAAACAGCTCACGGCATGCGGCCGCCAGGTACCACGCCCCGAGGCCGGCGAACAGGGCCGACAGCACCCAGCGGGAGACCTCGTTCCCGATCACCGCGCATCCTCCGGCCGGCCAGCCCGGTCTGGCCGTCGCAGCACCCTTCCCGCCATCACGGATTACCGTCCAGCAGGCCGCGGAAAAAGGGCATCGCATATTTTGGCTGCGACCATTATCAACGCCGGAAACGGCACGGGCAAGCCATTCCCGGAAAGAATAAACCCACCCCGGGTATGCTTTATACCCGGTGCCGGTATCAGCTGCGGAGACGGAAACCGGGGGCGGGTATCTGGGACCCTAGCAGGACTAACGCCAAAGAAAACAGTAAATACCGGACCGGGTTAATTAAAGGTGCCTAATGGGCGGCGAAGCGGCGCAGGCGCAGGCTGTTCCAGACGACGAAGACCGAGGACAGGGTCATGGTGGCCGCGGCGACCAGGGGGTTGAGGAAGCCGAGCGCGGCCAGCGGGATGGCCAGGACGTTGTAGCAGAAGGCCCAGGCCAGGTTGCGGCGGATGGTGCGGAAGGTGGCCCGGGCCAGCGCGATGGCGTCGGGCACGGCGCCCAGGTCGTCGCGGAGCAGGATCATGTCGGCGGCGACGATGGCCACGTCGGTGCCCGAGCCGAGGGCCAGGCCGAGGCGGGCCGCGGCCAGGGCCGGGCCGTCATTGACCCCATCTCCGACCATGGCGACCGAACGGCCTCCAGCCTGCAGGTCCGTGATCACCCGGGCCTTGGCCGCGGGCAGCGCCTCGCTGATGACCTCGTTTATCCCGGCGGCGGCGGCCACGGCCTGCGCGGTGGCCGCGTTGTCGCCGGTCAGCAGCACCGGCCGCAGGCCCAGGGCGCGCAGCCGGGTGACGGCCGCGGCGGCCGAGGGCTTGGCCGTGTCGGTCACCGCGAACGCGCCGCGGACCACGCCGTCCCAGGCCACCAGCACGGTGGTACATCCGGCCTGTTCCCGGTCGCGGCACCAGGCGGCCAGGCCCGCCGGGACCTCGGGGCCGCGCTCGGCGAACAGCGCCGTGCGGCCGACGGTGACCTCGCGGCCATCCACGACACCGCGGGCACCCAGGCCGGGCAGGGCGGTGAAGCCGTCGGCGGCCGCCAGGGCAGCGGGCGCGGCGGTTCCGGCGGGTGCCGCAGCAGGTGCTTCGGCGCGGGCCAGGGTGGTGATGGCGGCGGCCACGGCGTGCTCGGAGGCCTGCTCCACCGAGCCGGCGTAGCGGAGCAGGTCGGCGCGGCTGGTGCCGGGGACGGCCTGCACGGCGGTCACGGTCATCCGGCCGGTGGTGACCGTGCCGGTCTTGTCCAGCACGACGGTGTCGATGGCGCGGGAGGACTCCAAAGCCTGATAGCCCTTGATGAAGACGCCGAGCTGGGCGCCGCGGCCGGACGCGACCACCAGGGCGGCCGGGGTGGCCAGGCCCAGCGCGCAGGGGCAGGCGATGATCAGCACGGCCAGCGCGGCGCTGACCGCGTGCCCGGCCGGGCTCCCGGCCAGCAGCCACCCGGCCAGCGTGAGGGCGGCGCAGGCCAGCACGGCCGGGACGAACACGGCGCAGATCCGGTCGGCGAGCCGCTGGATGCCGGCCTTACCCGCCTGGGCCTGCTCCACCAGCGCGATCAGGTGCGCCAGCTGGGTGTCCTTGCCCACCTTGTCGGCGCGGACGACCAGGCGGCCGGTCAGCGCGATGGTGCCGCCGGTCACGGCGTCGCCCGCGGCCGCGTCCACCGGGACCGACTCCCCGGTCATCATGCTGCGGTCTACCGCGGACCCGCCGGACAGGACCTCGCCGTCGGCGGCGATCCGCTCCCCCGGCCGGACCACGAACCGCTGGCCGGCCCGCAGGCGGTTGGCTGGAATCCAGTGCTCGGTCTCGTCGTCGCCGAGGACGCATACGTCCTTGGCGCTGGCCGCGGCCAGGTCCCGCATGGCCTGCCCGGCGTTCCGCCGGGCCCGGGCCTCGTACAGCCGCCCGGCCAGCAGGAACGTGGTCACCGAGACGGCCACCTCAAGGTAGATGCCGCCGCCGGAGCCGTGCAGCAGGTTGGCCAGGCCGCTGGACCCGCCCCGGCCGCGGTCCAGGACGAACATCGCGTACGCCGACCAGCCGCAGGCGGCGACGATGCCCAGCGAGACCAGCGTGTCCATCGAGCAGGACAGGTGCCTCGCCTGGCGCAGCGCGGCGGCGTGGAACGGCCACGCCGCCCACGTCGCCACCGGCACGGCCAGCGCCACCAGCAGCCACTGCCAGCCGGGGAACCGGGTCCACGGGAAGACCGACAGCATCAGCGAGGCGTCGGTGAGCGGCACGAAGAACACCAGCGCCAGCGTCAGCCGGCGGCGCAGCCGCCGAACCGCGGCCTCGTCGGCCGCGACGGCGTCCTCCTCGGCGTCTTGCCCGGGCGGGGCCGCCACGTCGGCGGTGTAGCCAGCCGCCTCGACGACTGCGATCAGATCGGGCGCGGAGACGGCGGGCGGGGCGGATACCCAGGCCCGTTCGGTACTCAGGTTGACGGATGCGGTGACGCCGTCCAGCTTGTTCAGCTTGGCCTGCACCCGGGCGGCGCAGGCGGCGCACGTCATGCCGCCGATGACCAGCTCAACCTGGGTGATCTCGGGGGCGACGGTCATGGCGTGCCCGGGCCGGTGACGGGCGCGTCGATGGTGACGGTGCCGGAGTGGCGGAAGGTCAGGATGAGCGGCACGGCGGCGCGGGATTCGTACGGAGACGGGTGCTGGAGCACCAGGTCCTCGCCGAGCGGGGTCAATGTCAGGGTGCCATGCGCGGGGATGACCAGCGGGCCGCCCTGGGCCAGGCCGCGCTGCCGCAGGACTACGCCCCGGGCGAGGGGGGTGCGCGCGGCGACGAGCTCGTCGGCGGTGCCGCTGAGGTTCTTGATGGTCAGGAACGTGGTCGCGGTGCGCACTGCGGCCGCCGCTTGGGGGGTGAACGCGCGCATCGGGACGGCGGCCTGGGTGACCTGGAGCCTGACCCGGGTCAGCGTGCCGCCTCCGCCGGTGCCGGCCCAGGCGGCGAGCAGCCCGGTCACCACGGCGGCGCAGATCAGCGGGCCGGCGATGGCGCGGAGCAGGTCACGCACGGCCCCTCCCGGCGCGGAAGCGGCGCAGCCGCAGGCTGTTGCCGACGACGATCAGCGAGCTGGCCGACATCGCGACCCCGGCGAACAGCGGGTTGAGGTAGCCGAGCGCGGCCAGCGGGATCGCGACCAGGTTGTAGCCGAACGCCCAGGCCAGGTTGGCGCGGATCACGGCCATGGTGGCCCGGGCCAGCTGCGATCGCGGTCGACGATGCTCCGCGGGTCGCCGCCGGTCAGGGTCAGGTCGGCGGCGCCGATCGCCGCGTCGGCGCCGGTCCCGACGGCCATGCCCAGGTCGGCCTGGGCCAGCGCGGCGGCGTCGTTGACCCCGTCGCCGACCAGGGCGACCGCGGTCCCGCCGGCCTGCAGCTCCCGGATGACCTCCGCCTTGCCCTCGGGCTTGACCCCGGCCGAACACGTCGCTCGGCCGGGATGCCCAGCTCGGCGGCTACGGCCGGGCGGCGTGCTCGGCTGTCCCCGGTCAGCAGGAGCGGCCGGACAGGCCGAGCCGCGCTGATCCGCGCCACCGCCGCCGCGCTGCCCGGCCGGAGCGGTCGGCGACGCACAGCACGGCGCGGGCCTGCGCCGTCCCAGCCGGCCAGCACCGCGGTCCGGCCGCGCCGCCTCGGCGGCCTCGGCGGCCTGCCGGAGCGCGGCGGGGACGGTGAGGTCGAGTTCGGTGAAGAACGTGCGGGCTGCCGACGGTGACCTCGCGGCCCTCCGACGGTGCCGCGCACCCCGGCGCCGGGGACGCGCGGTGAAGCCGGTCGACCGGCGGCAGGTCGCCGAGCCGCGCGGCGGCGGCCCGGGCGATGGCCTGCCCGACCGGGTGCTCGGAGGCGTCCTCCACCGCGCCGGCCAGCCGGAGCACCTCCCGCTCGTCGGTGCCGCGGCGCCATCGGTGATCTCGTGCAGCACGGTCATCGTGCCGGTGGTCAGGGTGCCGGTCTTGTCCAGGATCACGGCGCGCGATCCGGCCCGCCGTCTCCAGCGCCTGCGCGCTCTTGACCAGGACGCCGAGCTCGGCGCCGCGGCCGATCGCGGCCAGCAGCGCGGTCGGGGTGGCCAGGCCGAGCGCGCACGGGCAGGCCACGACCAGCACGGCGACCGCCGCGCTCCACGCGGCCGCGGCGGGCAGCCCGGCGCCCAGCCAGAAGCCGAGCGTCGCGACGGCCACAGCGATCACGCACGGCACGAAGACCGCGGCGATCCGGTCGGCCAGCCGCTGCGCGCCGGCCTTGCTGGCCTGCGCCTGGCTGACCAGGCGGGTGATCTGGGCCAGCAGGCGTGTCCGCGCCGACCTGGGTGGCCCGCACGACCAGCGCGGCCGCTCATGTTCACGCGCGGCCCCGGTCACCGGGTCGCCCGGGCCGACCTCGGCCGGCATCGACTCGCCGGTGACCAGCGACGCGTCCGACCGCCGAGCCGCCCTCGGCCGACGATCCCGTCGGTGGCGATCTGCTCGCCCGGCCGGACCACGAACAGGTCGCCGGCCGCGAGTTCGCCGGCCGGGATCCGCTGCTCGGCGCCGTCGCGGAGCACCGACGACGGTCTTGGCGCCCAGGGCGGCCAGCGCGGCCAGCGCCGGCGCCGGACCGGTCCCGGGCCCGGGACTCCAGGTACCGGCCGGCCAGCACCGCGGCGGTCGACCCCGGCGGCGACGTCCAGGTAGATCGTGCTGCCGCCGGCCGGGCCGAAGGTGAAGCGCGAACGACATCTTCATGCCGAGCGCGCCCGCGCCGCCGAACAGCAGCGCGTACACCGACCAGCAGAAGCGACGCGCCGATGCCCACGCTGACCAGGGTGTCCATGGTCGCGGCGCCGTGGCCGAGCCCGCAGCCAGGCGGCGCGGTGCAGCGGCCAGCGCGCCCCAGGTCGCGACCGGGGCGGCCAGCAGCAGGCTCACCCACTGCCAGCCGGGGAACTGCGCCGCCGGGACCATGGACAGCACGATGACCGCCACGCGCCAGCGGGGCGCAGACCGCCAGCCGCCGGGCCAGCGCCCGGGTCTGCGGGTCGGTGCCTGTCGTCGCTTCCGGGGCGGCGGCGGCGAGGGCGGCGGTGTACCCGGTGGGCTGATCACGCCGATGAGCTCGGCCGGGTCGCGGCCGCCGGTGCTGGCGACGTAGGCCCGCTCGGTGGCGTAGTTGACGGTGGCCGCCACGCCGTCGAGCCGGTTGAGCCGCCGCTCGATCCGCGCCGCGCACGCGCCGCAGCTCATCCCGCCGACGACGAGTTCAGCCCGGTGGTCCCGGTGGCGGTCTCGCTCACGGGCGGCCGCCGCCCCCGTCATCATGCCGCCCCCGCCGCCGCCCTGGCCCGGGTAGCTGACCTGGGAATGGCCGGTCGTCACCGGGCCCAGGCGGGCCCCGGCCGCATGGGCGCAGAGGAAGATGGCCGCGAGCAGGATCACGAACCCTACGAGCCTGGCCTCGCGGATCACCGGATCACCTCGCGGGCCTGCTGGTCGCCACGATGACAGGATGCTACCGGGGTGACGTCGGGGGCGAGGTGCCGGCCGGAACATGAGACAAATGTCATCTCGCCTCCTGACGAGGACGGATGCGCCACCGAGGTGCCCTTTACCTTCGCCCACGGTACCCCATCTACTACACGACGTCGGAGTCGGGCATGCGGGGCAATACGATATGGAGCGTGCCCACTCTTTCCATTGCGGTTACCGGCATGAGTTGCGACCACTGCGCCAGTGCCGTCGGGGCCGAGATCATTAAGCTGCCCGGTGTCACCGGCGTCGACGTCGATGTCGCCAGGGGGATCGTCCGGGTCACCGGCGACCCGTTGCCCGGCGACGCCTCGCTACGCGAGGCCGTCGAGGAAGCCGGGTACGAGTTCACCGGCTAGGCACGCCCGCCAGGGCCAGGCGGGTCCTCCGTTTCCGCCCCAGGATCGCAATATCACCACCAGGCCAGTCCCCCGCTGCCCGGAAATGCGGCAATTCAATACCCCGGCAGGGTCTTCCGAATACCCTCCCCCGGTTTATTCAATACCACCACGGGGTTTTCCGCGCGGACTGGGATTCCGTTTATTTGTGCCCTCTAGCTGCAGATTCGAGAGCTGGCCTTGTTTCTTCCCGGTAACCCTTGAGGCCCGGAAAACCGGCCATTATCATTTTCTTGAATTCCCGAGCTTTACGGCCTCGCCTGGGCGGCCGACGTCCGCGATGGCTGTCTTCCGGGGAACAGGGTCAGCCCGGGTGCCAGAGCATCCGGGCCCGGGCAGTCAGGGAGAAGCGGATGAGCGAGATCGCCGCCGCGGGGGTCCGTCCCGCTCGGCGGGGCACGGCTGGGCGCCGGAGCCGAGGCGGCCCGGGGAGCGCCCGACGTCAGGCGGCTGCTGCAGCTGGCGCTGGCCGGGCTGTGGCTGCTCGACGGCGTGCTGCAGTACCAGGCGTTCATGTTCTCCAAGGGGTTCAGCGACATGCTGGCGGATTCGGCGTCCGGGAACCCGGGGGTCGTGGCCCGGCCGGTCAGCTGGGACGCCACGCTGGTCGGGCATCACCTGGTGCTGCTGAACGCGGTCTTCGCCACGATCCAGCTGCTGCTGGGGATCGGGATCGCCTGGCGGCCGACGGTACGGGTGGCGCTGGCCGCCTCGGTGGCCTGGTCGCTGGGCGTGTGGTGGTTCGGCGAGGGACTCGGGATGGTGCTGACCGGCGACGTGAGCCCGGTCAGCGGCGCGCCCGGCGCGGTGATCCTCTACGCGCTGCTCGCGGTGCTGCTGTGGCCGTCCGACCGTGGTTCGCCCGCCAGGCCGGCGCCGTTCGTGGCGGCGCGCGCGGTGGGCGCCCCGGTGGCGCGGGCGCTGTGGCTCGTGCTGTGGCTCAGCCTGGCCTACTTCGCGCTGCTGCCCGCGAACCGGGCGCCGCAGGCACTGCACGACATGATCGCGGGGATGACGGACGGCGAGCCCGGGTGGCTGGCCGCGCTGGACCGCGGGGCTGCCTCGCTCGTCGCCCACCAGGGGCTGGCCGCCTCGATCCTGCTGGCCATCGCCCTGGTGGTCGTCGCCGTGGGCGTGTACCTGCCGGCCCCGGCCGCCCGGGGAACCCTGGTCCTGGCCATCGTGGTGGCCGCGGTGTTCTGGGTGTTCGGCCAGGCGTTCGGGGAGATCATGACCGGCGGCGCCACCGACCCCAACTCCGCGCCGCTGCTCGCCCTGCTGGCCCTGGCCTACTGGCCCGCCCGGGCCGCGGCCCCGGCGCCGGCGTACACCGGTCCTGCCCGGGCTGAGGAAGGGATGGCCGCGTCATGATCCCGTCCTGGATCCTGGACATCTTCGCCGCGATCATGCTCGTGGTCGCGGCGGTCAGCGCGGCCCGCCTGGTCGCCGCGCGGCCCCGGCAGCACCGGACGCGGCCGGCCGCCCTGGCCGACATCGACGTCGCGCACCTGCTCATGGCCATCGCCATGGCGGGCACGCTGGCCCCGGGCCTGCGCACCCTGCCCGACGCGGCGTGGGAAGTGATCTTCGGCGTGATGACGGCCTGGTTCGCCTACCGGGTCGCCCGGGATGCCCGGGTCAGCGGCGTCCGCGCGCTGGCCGGCGGGCACTGCGCGCCGCACCTGCTCCACGCCGGGGCCATGCTGTACATGTTCGTCGCCGTGTCCGCCCCCGCGGCGCACGGATCGGGCGGCATGGGCGCGATGGGCGGCGGCGTGGGCGGGATGGGGACCCTGGACCTGCCGTTCCTGGCGCTGCTGTTCGCGCTGGCGCTGATCGGGTACTGCATCTGGGACCTGGACCAGATCTCCGGCCCCGGCACCAGCGGGCACTACAGCCTCACGGTCGCCCGCGTGGCGCCGCCTGGCCCGGTGCTGGCCGGGGTCGGGGCGACCGCAGCCGGGGCGGGGCGGGACGGCCAGCGCGCCCGCGGCCGCGGTGCCGATCGCGGAGTCGGCCGGGGGCGCTCAGGTACCGCCGGCCAGCGGCCCGGCGGACGGCACCGGCGTCCTCGCCCCGTGGGTGGCGACCGGCTGCCGGATCGCGATGGGCGTCACCATGGCGTTCATGCTGGTGATCATGATCTAGCTGCCGCTGGAGGAGCCGTACTGGATGGGCACCTTGATGGTCTGCATCCTGGTCCAGCGGGCCGGCTGGCCGGTCAGCTGCCAGGCGGTCAGCATGCTGCCGGCCGCAGCGAGCAGATCGATGGTGCCGGGAGCGGGCAGGGCCAGGACGACAGACTGCCCGGCGGGAAGCGACGGCAGCTGACGCCACGCGGCTCCGGGACCGGCGAGGGTCACACCGCGGCCGCTGGACAGCACGACGGCGACGGCGCCGTCGGCGCCGGTCGAAGCCGAGACCGGGTGCGAGCCGGACAGGCCGAAGGGCGGGGACACGGTCCAGGCCTGGCCGTCGCCGGTCCAGGCCGCGAGCAGGCTGGCTGACGCGCCGGTGCCTGCCTGGAGCAGGGCTACGTCACGGCCGCCGGCCTGGCTCAAGCGGATGACCCGGACCGGTTGGCTGTTCAGCGCGGCGGGCAGGGCGGGGCCGACGAGCTGCCACGTCCCGTCCTTCTGGGCGAAGATGCCGACGGTGCCCGCCCGGCCGCAGGTCCCGGCCAGTAGCGGCGACCCGGCCGGGGTGGAAGCGACCGCGGTGAGCCCGGTCAGCGCGCAGCGCCGTCCCGCGGCCGTCGCGGCGAGTGCCTTCGCGGTGGTCAGCGTGGTCCAGGCGGCCTGCTGCGCGCGGGCGACCTGGACGGCCTGGTGCAGGCCCAGCGCGATCAGACCGCCGCCGGCGGTCGCGGCCAGGGCGTCGGGGACGTCCGCGAGCCCGGGATCGGGCGGGAGGCTGGACCAGGTGCCGCCGCCGTCGCGGGTCGTCGTGACCGGGGAGAAGCCGAGGTCGAGGCTCGGGCGTATCCCGGCGGTCAGCGTCTGCTGACCCGGCCCGGCCAGGACGAGGGCGCCGTTGGTCGCGACGCCGCCCGGCGTCTTCAGCGACCAGCGGCCGCCGGGGCTGGTCAGCGTGAACAGCTGCCAGAACTGGTTCGGCCCGGACGGCGCGCCCATCGGGATCGTGGCCCAGGCCGTGCCCGCCGAGGTCAGCGACGTCGCCAGGGATAGCGGCACGGGCTTGGGCGGGTGCGGTGCGGCCGGCCGTTCGGCACTGCTGCCGCAACCCGCCACCGCGATGGCCAGGGCCAGCCCCGCCGCGGCCTGCCGTGCCCTGGTCATGCCGGCCTCAGGGTCTGGCTGGCCGCGTCGGCCAGCTGGGCGGCGAACGACGACTTGGTGACCGGCGTGCCCGGCCCCGGGTCGAAGTTCAGCTCCTGGACCAGGTGCCCGCGCTGGTCGACGACGAAGGCGACGTCGCTGTGCCCGAGCATCGCGCCGGCCCGCAGGACCTGGGACGCGACGCCGTAGGCCCGCCAGACCTGCCGCAGGCGGGCCTGATCGCTGGTCAGGAAGTGCCAGTTGGGCACGGTGTCCAGGCCTTCGGCGTGGTCGAAGGCCCGGATGTAGTCCAGCTGGCTGTAGATCGGGTTGAGGTTCACCGCGACCAGCTCCACCCGCCGGTTATCAGCTCCGAGGAGCTGGCCGGCCTGGCGGAACTCCTGCGCGATCAGCGGGCAGTCGGTGACGCACACCGGGTCGAGGAAGGTCAGCAGCACGACCTTGCCGCGCAGGCCGGACAGCGACACCTGCCGGCCGTGCTGGTCGGTGAGGGTGAAGCCGGGCGCGGGCGCGTCCATGGCGTTGGGGGCCCCGTTCATGGACTGGGCCAGGATGACGCTGGCGGCCGGGGTGACCTGGGCGGCGGCCATCGGGACCGCGCCGAGCAGGATCACGCCGATCGCGCCCAGCGACGCCATGGTGCCGAAGGTGGCGGCGGTCAGCGACCGGCGCACGGCGGCGGGCCGGAGCCGCTCCCGCCAGCGGCCTCCTGGTCCGCCGGCCGCTGGTGCTGATGCCGCGTCAGCCGGCGGCGCGGCGGCTCGGCGGCGGCTGGCGCGGGCTCGGCCGCTGGCACGCGGGTGAGGGCGAGGTAGCCGCCGACCGCCAGCAGGGCCATCGGGATCATGCTGCCCGGGTCGGCGCCCAGGCCGCCGAGGAACCCCAGGTCCTCGGTCAGCACCCAGGCCAGCAGGCACAGCACGGCGAAGGCGGCCACGGCCGGGCCGGTCACCCGGCGCCGGGCCGCGAGGAACGCGAGCCCGGCCGCCGCGACCGCGATCACCACGATCAGGTTGACCGCGAACCCGTGCGCGCGGACGACCGAGGCGAAGCCGGACAGCAGCGCCGACAGGGCCTGCGGCTGCGGTGTCCCGGCCAGCGTCTGGACCAGGCCGGCCAGGGTGCCGGGCTGCCCGGCCGAGGTGCCCTGCCAGAACCCGCGCCCCGGCCAGGCCTGCAGGACCGCCATGCCGATCAGGAACACGCCCAGCCCGCCCAGCAGGACCCGGCCCAGCCGCGGCGTCCGCCAGGCCCGGTCCGGCAGCACGAGCAGCGCGCCGGCCACCGCGTAGAGCAGGCCCGCGCCCGGGGCGCCGGACAGCCAGCTCAGCCCGGGGGCGAAGATCTGGCCGAAGGACTCACCGAACACCCAGACGACCAGCCCCCAGGTCAGGCTGGCCAGCCCGGCCAGCCGGGACGAGGTACCCCGCGGCGCGGCGAGCAGCCACAGCCCGATCCCGGCCTCGATCCACAGCGCGGCCGAGCCCACCTCGACCGGGTGATACGACCACGCATCGCCCGCCCAGACGGCCAGGTGCTGGACCCAGGCCGGAGAGGTCACCGCGGACGGCCCGATGACCTGCGACGGCAGGCCCGCCGCCATCCCGGGCTGCGCCAGCAGGACCGCGTCGGCCAGCCACAGCACGCCGAAGCCGATCCGCAGCACCTGCCGCCCGGCCGGCTCGCCGTAAGCCCAGAGCCCGGCGCGGACCCGGGCGAGCGGGTGACGTGAGCCTTCCTGGCCTCCCGCACGCGAGCCGTCCGGCTGCGCGCGCACGCTGACCCACGCCACCGACAGCACCGCGAAGATCAGCAGGGCGATGAGCCCCTGGTGCAGCAGCGCGGACCGGAAGGCGGCGACCACCGTCGGGTCGTTCGGGTCGAGGCCGTTGTTCATCCCGGGCATGGTGTCCGCACCTCGGCAGCTCGTGGCCGGAAGGCCATGGTCCGTCCCGCAGGCCGAGCCAGGCGCTCGGGGGGGCGGTGACGGATCTGGTAGGTTCAGCCTACAACTACGTCTCGTAGTACGTCCTTCGGGAGCACGGTTCCGCGGGGAGCTTTTCGCGGCCGCGGATTCCCGCCGCACGAGGAGGTACGGCCGTGGGCCGAGGCCGGACAGCGGGTGCCATCGCGGTGCTGGCGGTGGCGGTGGTGTCGGGCTGCGCGAGCCCGGCGGCCACGGGTCAGCCGGCCGCGGGCGGGACGTCCGGCGCCAAGGTGACGATCACGACCCGGTCGCTGCCCGACGTCGGCACGGTGCTGGTGACCGGGAAGGGCTACGCGCTGTACATGTTCGAACCGGACCGCCGCCGCGCGGTGACCTGCACCGGCGTGTGCGCGGGCACCTGGCCGCCGCTGATGCTGCCGTCCGGCGCCACGCTCGCGGCCGGGCCCGGGGATCAAAACCTCGCTGCTCGGCAGCGACCCCGCTCCCGGCGGGGGGCGGGTGGTCACCTACGGCGGCTGGCCGCTGTACACCTATACCGGCGACGTGGACCCGGGGCAGGCGACCGGCCAGGCCATCGACCTCAACGGCGGCCCGTGGTACGTGCTGCGCCCGTCCGGCGCGCCGCTGGATCCGGGACCATGACCGCGCCGCGGCCATCCTCGTCCCGCACCCGGCCCCGGTCGGCGTGCGGTCCTGGTCGGCGGCGGGCTCGCGGCCGGCGCCGCCGGGGCCAGCGCCGTCTGGGCCCTGACCGGCCCGTCGGCGGCCGCGCCGGTCCCGGCCTCGCCCGGCATCCCGCCGGACGACGACCTGATGCGCGAGCACGGCGTGCTCAAGCGGGTCCTGCTCTGCTACCGCGAGATGACCCGCCGGATCCAGGCCGGCGACCGGGTCGCCGCGCCGGACCTGCACGACGCCGCGCTGATCATCCACGACTTTATCGAGGGCTTCCACGAGGGCCTGGAGGAAGGCTACGTGTTCCCCCGGCTGCGCCGGGACCCCGAGGTCGCCGGCACGGTCACCACGCTGCTGGTCCAGCACGCCCGCGGCCGGGTGCTGACCCAGTTCATCCTGGCCAGGACCACCGCCCAGCGACGTCGCCAGCCCCGGTACCCGGGCCCGGCTCGCGGAGGCGATGCAGGCGTTCGTCCGGATGTACGAGCCCCACGAGGCCCGCGAGGACACGGTGATCTTCCCCGCCTTCCGGCAGGTCGTCCCGGCCGCCGAACTCGCCGACCTCGGGCAGCACTTCGCCGACCTGGCACGCCAGCAGTTCGGCCGGGACGAGTTCGGCGCGATGGTGGCCCGGGTCGCGCGCATCGAGCAGGACCTGGACATCTACGACCTCGATCAGTTCACCCCGCAGGTCGGTCCGTTCCTGCCCGGTACCTGACCGCGGCCCTGGCTACTGGCAGCCGGCGCAGCGGCCGGTGATGGCGAAGCGGTGCTGGCTGAGGGTGAAGCCGTAGCGGTCGCGGATACTCCGGGCGAGGCTGTCGAGGAGTTCGCCGGGGATCTCGGTGATCTGGCCGCAGCTCTCGCAGGCCAGGTGGCCGTGGTCGGCGGGGGCCAGGTGGTAGGCGGCGGGCCGGCCGCCGATGCCGGTGCGGTCGATGAGGCCGAGGCGGGCGAGCTCGTCGAGGTTGCGGTAGATGGTGGACCGGTTGGTGCGGGGCGCGCGGACCTGGACGGCGGCGGCGAGCTCGTCGGCGCTGCGGTGGGCGCGGTTCTCGGCTAGGACGGCGAGCAGCAGGCGGCGCGCGGTGGTGATGCGGTGGCCGTGCGGCGCGGAGCCGGGCCAGGGCCGTCTCGACGGGGTAGCCGCCCGCGGTGAGTGTGTCCTGGCTCACACCATCATCCTAGATGCGACTAATACGCTATTGCGAGTCTTTTGCAGGTACTTCTAGACTGGCCTGGCCAAGATGCCCCGTGCAGGAAGGGTGACCTGATGGCCGAGCCGATGAGCCGCACCGCGCGGATCCGCCACGGCCTGACCCCGTCGGAGTGGGCCCGGGTCGGCGGGATGACCGCGGTGATCGTCGGGCTGAACGTGGCGGGCTGGCTGATGCTGGCCGCCGCAGTGGGCGGGCACTACCAGATCAGCTCCACCGAGGTGTTCGGGTTCGGGACCGGGATCCTGGCCTACACGCTCGGCATGCGGCACGCGTTCGACGCCGACCACATCGCCGCGATCGACAACACCACCCGCAAGCTGGTCCAGGACGGCAAGCGGCCGCTGTCGGTCGGGTTCTTCTTCTCCCTGGGCCACTCCACCATCGTGTTCGTCCCTGGCGCTGCTGCTGAACTTCGGCATCCGGGCGCTGACGGCGCAGGTCAAGAACGACAGCTCCGGGCTGCACACCGCGACCGGGCTCATCGGCACGACCGTGTCCGGCGACTTCCTGTACCTGATCGCCGCTGCTCAACCTGGTCGTCCTGATCGGCATCGTCAAGGTGTTCCGCGAGATGCGCCCCGGCCAGTACATCGACGAGGAGCTGGAGAAGCAGCTCGACAAGCGCGGGCTGATGAACCGGTTCCTCGGCGGGCACGCCGGGCGGATCGACAAGCCGTGGAAGATGTACCCGGTCGGCGTGCTGTTCGGGCTCGGCTTCGACACCGCCACCGAGGTGACCCTGCTGGTCCTGGCGGGCACCGCCGTGGTCTCCGGGCTGCCGTTCTACGCGATCTTGTCGCTGCCGATCCTGTTCGCCGCCGGGATGTGCCTGTTCGACACCGCCGACGGCTGCTTCATGAACTTCGCCTACGACTGGGCGTTCGCCCGCCCGGTCCGCAAGGTCTACTACAACCTCACCATCACCGGCCTGTCGGTGTTCGTCGCGTTCTTCATCGGCACCATCGAGATCCTCGGTCTTCATCGGCGCAGCGAGCTCAACCTGACCGGCGGGTTCTGGGACTTCATGGGCAACTTCGACCTCAACAAGGCCGGCTTCGTCATCGTCGGCATCTTCGTGGTCACCTGGGCGGTCGCCCTGGCCGTCTGGCACTTCGGCCACATCGAGCAGAAATGGGAAGCCCACACCGTCACCGCCGGCGACCGCGACTAACGCCGCCGACCCCGCCCGGGCTATGGCGGCCGGTCAGCCGGGAAACTGCCCGGCGGGTGCCCGCGTCAGCGCGGCCGGCGCCTGGCGGACTGGTGATCGGAATCGCCGCTTCGGCCTGATCGCGGTCAGGGACCACTGCGCAGGCCAGAACGCTGGATCCGTCGCCAAGAGGGCGCCAGTCTCTCGAGTACAGCACCACGAAGGGCCCAGGCGGGATCCGCGCGATCCTGGTAGCCGCCTGGCCCAGGTTTCCGAGGCATGGGTGCAACAGTCACGAGGACTCCGGGTCGGTGGCGGGCGCGGGAGTCCAGCGGTCTTCGACCCTGGCAATGCGCCAGTAGCCCAATGCGACGGCCCAGGTGGCGACGAACAGGCCGACGACGATGAAACCGACGTTGTTGAGGTCGATGCCGCTGATCCAGGTGGTGACGGGGTTGACCCATCCGGCGTTGTCGTGCAGGACGCTGACGAGCTTGATGGTCCCGACCAGGAACGCGACCGCGACCGACAGCCCGGTGATGGAAATGTTGTAGTAGACCTTGCGCACCGGGTTCAGGAACGCCCAGTCATAGGCCACGCTCATGAACAGCCCGTCCAGGCAGTCGAGCAGGCTCATGCCGCAGGCGAACAGCAAGGGCAGCACCATGATCGCGTACCAGGGCAGCCCGCTGGCCGCGCCGGTCCCCGCCAGCACCAGGAGGGCGACCTCGGTCGCGGTGTCGAAACCGAGGCCGAACAAAGATGCCGACCGGGTACACCTGGCCCGGCCGGGTGACGGTCCTGGTCAGCCGCCCCAGGATGCGGTTCATCAAGCCGCGGGACTGCAGATGGGTTTCCAGCCGGGCCTCGTCGAGCTCACCACCGCGCATGGCCCGGAACACCCGCACGATCCCGATCAGCGCGACCAGGTTCAAGATCGCGATGATGTACAGGAAGCTGCCGCCCACCCCGGTTCCGATGATGCCCAGAGTCTGGTTAGCGGTACTGCTGCCGGAGGTCAGGGCGCCCACGATATGCGCGCCGGCCGCGACCAGGGCCGCCATGCCCGCCACGATCGTGGAGTGGCCCATGGCGAACCAGAATCCCACCGACTTCGGGCGGCGCCCCTCCCCCGCAGCTTGCGCGTGGTGTTGTCGATCGCGGCGATGTGATCCGCGTCGAACGCGTGCCGCAGGCCGTAGGTGTAGGCGGTAATGCCGAGACCCGCCCCGAAGATCTTGGTCCCGAGCTGGTAATGCCCGGGCCCGACCGCGCCGAACAGGACACCGAACGCCGCGACATGCATCACGGCGATGAACCCGAGCAGCAAGCCGGCTTGCAGCCAGTCAACCCGGGTCCACGTGGTGATCATGGTCTTGACGATGCCGTGACGTCCGGCCCCGGGCGTGCCCGGCGGGCGCGCAGCATTAGCCCTGGCTTTTCATGGGGTTCGGCGGCTGAGCGGCGCGCCTGAATGGAAAAGTGCTCCTGACCTGGGACGATAAGGGTTGTCTAGGCTCTTATCACTCCGGGTTCGAGGAGCACTTTCTACATGCACGCTACAGGATGGTCACGTGGTCTTGAAGTCACCGGCGGCGGCTCGGGCATCGTGTCGCACGCGGGGCTTGTCCTGCTGCGCCAGCTCGCGGACCGGGCGGGGCTGACGGCCGGCCTGTCGGCGGCGCTGCCATCGCCGCTGGGCGGCCACGACCGGGGCCGCGTCTTCTCGGACCTAGCGTGCGCGATCGCCGACGGGGCCCGGGTGATCAGCGATTTCCGGGTGATGGGTGACCAGCGGGAGCTGCTCGGCCCGGTCGCGTCGGTGCCGACGGCGTGGCGGGCGCTGAAGGAGACCGCAGCCGGGGACCGCAGGAGGCGCAAGATCACGGCGGCGGTGAGTAAGGCGCGGCGGCACGCGTGGGCGCACGGCATCGCGCGCCATGGCGGCCTGCCGCCGGTCCGGGTCGCGGACCGCAGGCTCGAGGGCGTGACCTGCATCCGGCTGGACGCGACCGTCGTGGCCGCGCACAGCGACAAGGAACTGGCAGAGCCGAATTTCAAAGGCTTCGACCTGTTAACTGAACTGGCGGGGCGTCTTCCCAGTTCAGCGGGCATGGCTTGGGCGTTGGCTACGGTCCCTGCTCGTGGCCGATGACGAGCGGTGCCTGGACGTGGCGGGGCTGGCGGTTCCGCTGACGGGCGGGCTGCGGGAGACGGGAGATCCGTGGGCGCCGTTCGAGCTGGCTGACGCGGCGGGTGCAGCGGTCGGCCCCGGCCGCTGCGTACCTGAAGGACGTGCAGGCGTGCGGGCGGTCGGATGCGACGCTGCGCTCGTATGGGATGGACCTGCTGCGGTGGTTCCGGTTCTGCTGGGCGGCGGGGCTGGAGTGGGACCAGGTGACCCGGGCCGAGGCCCGTGATTTCTGCCGGTGGCTGCTGATCGCCGGGAAACCGGGAGCGGACGGCGGTTACGCGGTCGGCGACGGTGGCGCACTGCGAGACGGTGCTGCGCCATTTTTACGATTTCCACCTCGAGGCCGGGACCGGGCCGATGGTCAACCCGTTCCCGCTGGCCCGCGGCCGGGCCGGACGTCCGGGGGCGCACCACAATCCGATGGAGCCGTTTCCCGCGCGGCCAGGTCCGGCCTGTTCCGGCCCAGGGTGCCGCAGCGGGCCCCGCGGAGCATCCCCGATGAGCAGTTCAGCGAGCTGTTCGCCCGGCTCGGCTCGCACCGGGACCGGGCGCTGGTCGCGTTCTGGGTCTCGACCGGGGCCCGCGCCGTCGGAGCTGCTGGGGGCTACCGCCGCCGATGCTGACGCGGGACGGCAGCTGATCACGGTCATTCGCAAGGGAACGCGCGCGATGCAGCAGCTTCCGGCGTCGCCGGACGCGTTCGTCTGGCTGCGGCTGTATCAGGAGCAGATGCGCGGACTGGTCCCGGCAGGGCCGGACCAGCCGCTGTGGTGGACGCTGCGGCGCCCGTTCCGGCAGCTGACCTACCATGCGGCGCTGCGCATGTTCACGCGGGCCGGGGAATCACTCGGGAAGGACTGGACGCTGCACGACCTGCGGCATACCGCCGCCTACCGGATGGAAGGGCGCGGAGTTGCATCAGATGCAACATTCCGCGCCCGGCGTGAGGAGGGCTGAGCAGGGCCTGCGGTGTTACCGGGTGCCTGCCGGGCCGTTAGCGCGTGCGCGGGACACGCCGTGGACCTGGGGTTCGTGGTGCCTGGTTGCGCTGGATGGCAGGATGTGGCATCCAGATCGGTTGCGGTCGGCGACCGGTTGATGCGCCTGGTGCACGGGCGGAGGGGGCGGGATGGGGGAAGGCAGGGTGCTGGCGCTGGTCGCTGCGGACGGCGCGGCGCCGGTTGCGCCGGGTGCGGCGCTGCTGGAGGAGATGCTGGCCGGGTGGCGGCGCCAGCAGCAGGCGCGCAGG
>CAWAYH010000012.1:0-299323 GCA_963786195.1 uncultured Acidobacteriota bacterium
ATAACGGCGCCGGTCAGGGCTCCAACGGAAGGCGCCTCTTCATCGGACACGTACACCGTGTTCTGGCGGTTTTGTGGGAGCAGCGCGTTGACGGCGGCTTCAGCGTTCAGCCGGTGCATTTCTTCACGCCGTCCGTCTGGGTGGGACGTCGTGATGCTCCACGCGTCCGTAATGTCAGTGGCCGTGCTTTTGAGGATGTCGCGGACACGGTCGGGCGGGAGCGTCGCCAACGACGGCCGAATGGCCTGGAGAATCGCTGCAACTCCACTCACCAGCGGTGCGGCGGCAGACGTGGCGGTGAATGCGACATGCAGCGGGCCCGTAGCGCCAGTCCACTTCCTCAAGGCCGAGATGGCCTCTCCCGGCGCTGCGAGAGTCACTTCGTCGGCACAATTCGACCCCTCGATTGGCGTTCCTGGACGAGCCTGGGGCTGGCAGCTGTTTCCCAGAGATACACCACCGCTGAACAGGGCAAACCCGCCATGAATCAACCGCTCGTCCGGACCTTGTGCGGGCTGCGCAACGGTCAAGTTGGTCACCGACGCCACCGACACGACATTCCGTTCGGTCTTTGCAAAGGACGACGGATAGTGGGGCAGCCGGACGCCGTCGTTGCCGGCTGAAGCCACGATCAAGGTTCGCCCGTTCAGCGCCTGAATTGCCTGCAGGTAGTCGGCACCCGGACGGCTGTATCCGCCCGAGCTGATGTTTACGACGTCGACGTCTCCCCTGGCCTTGATATGGTCCAGAGCGATTTTGACGAACTCGCGTGGCACGTGTCCCAGCCTGTTGTTACTCCCATACACCAGCGTGTTGAACGGCCGCTCCTCTGGCGCCACGAGACTGTTGAGAACCCCGCTGAGACCGGATTGCCCGTCGTTCACAGCAGAGATAACGCTTGTGACGGGGGTTCCATGTCCGTGCGGATGATTTGAGGAGGTAATGTCGCGTCGAACGGTTGTCGCCTGGATACCGGCGAGCCCCTGCTCCTCGAAATAGGCAACCGTGGGTGCGCCTCGCCACTCGAACTCCTCCTGGATCGGAGGGTCGAAACCGCTATCGATGACCGCAACGCGCACCTCTTTGAGTCGTTGGCGGTCTGTGAAGGGTGGTGTCGAGCGTACCCGGAAGATCGCGTGGAAGAGGCGAATCTGGTCAAGCGCCTGACCTCTTGGGCTCGTTGGTCCGCCAGACACCGCTGCGGACTGAGAAGATGTCGATGGGATGCAGCGCCGCCAGGCGCTCGTACACTGAGAAGCTCACGACGCGGACGTTTGGCTCAGTCGCCAAACGCTGCCGCAGCGCGGTCAGCCCGTCCAGCGTCCGATTCTGGGCGAACTGCAGCACGTACTGATTCGTCATCGGGACGTACCCGACGATCTCACCGCCAACCCGCGCGGCGATCTGTTCAACGTCCTGTCGCCCGGCCGAAGGCGTGGCGACGATGACAAGACGCGTGATATCCAGGAGATCGCCGGTCGACGGATCCGACCTGGTCTGAGCTGGGTCTGCCGGTAGCAGGTACGCAGGCGGTCGTGGCGAGGCGTTGCCGGTTGAGAACATCGCGACTTCTGCGCGTCTGCCGCCGCTGATGACCTCGAGAGAACCGTTCACGGCACTGGCAGGTACCCGGGCCTGCAGGATGGTCGCCGTCGCGCTCACGACTTCTGCGCGCATCTGGGAGAAGAAGACCTGGTTTTCTTCCAGGCGAGTGCTGAACCCCGAACCCGTAATCGTGACGAGGGTGCCGGGGCCGCCGCTCGTCGGGCTGACGGCCGCGATGGACGCATCCGCCTGAATGAATCGGGTCGACAGGGTATACGCAGCGCCGCCGGACAGCGATTCGACGGTCACGAAGGCCGCTCCAGATGGGATCTCCAGCGTCCCCAGCGCTGCGAGCGACTGCGGTGTCAATCTGGCCAGCTCCTGTCCCGCCGCGTTGCGAACGATTACCAGCACGTTCTGCGGCGTCGTGCCGGTCTGGAGCCGCAGATTGATTTCCAACGTCCCTGGAACCGAGGAGTCGACGCGATAGGTATCTTGCCGGTCGGCGTTTCCATCAAGCGTGCCGTCAACGCTCCGATCCGGACGCAAGGGCGACGCCGCCCCTGCATTACCGTTCGGTTCGTTGTCTGCGGTTCGCGCAGTCGTCAGAAACGCTGTCGCGGCTGTCCGGGGGTTCCCCGTTGCTGGATCGATGGTCGAGGCTGTCACAGAGATCGAGCCGGCGACGCCGTCATCGAGCCTGAACCGGACGCTCCCACTCAGGTCCGTCGTCAGCGCCAGCGTGCGGATCGCGCCGTCTCGACTGATCGCAACCGTAACCGGATGACCGTCCAGCGCGCCGGTACCGGCAACGGTCGCGGACGCGAATAGCGGAGCGTCGTCGAGAGACAGCGGCACGCCCGCCGACTCGATAGTGAGACCGGTGACGCTCGTCGGAGTTCGAGGATCGACAGCGACATCAATGGTCGCTTCGAGCGTTCCAGCAGATGCCGAGACGCGCGCGACGCCCTCTGCAACCGCCCGGATCTGTCCTTCGGGCGACACGCTGACGAGAGTGGAATCGCTCGTTGCGAATACGACCTGTGGCAGTTGCGCAGCGTCCAGTTCTTCGGTTCCGTCCGAGAAAATGGCGCGCAGCGGGAAGGCCGCTTCTTCGCCCAGGGATCGGAGCATCAGGGCCGTCTGACGACCCAACAGCGCGATCAGCGCGCGTTCCCGTTGAACGCGGATCTCCATCGTCGTGTCGACCGCGCCATGGCTCGCCGCGACCGTGGCCAATCCGCCCGCAATGCCCGTGACCAGGCCGGAGGGATCGACCGTCGTCACCTGTGCGGGCTCAGTGCCGTATTGGGTGGCCGCCGCCGTCGAGAGGTTGAAGACTCGGCCATCGTCGTAAAACCCGGCTACGCCGATGCGAACCGTTGGGGCGTCCGCGGTGAGTACCGTCGCCGCGGGCCCAAGTTGCAGTTGTTCCAGGAGCGCGATCCCCGGATCCGGCTGCACGAGTTGCACCGTCCGGCTGGCGATGAGCTCGGTGCCACTCTTAAGGACGCGAAGACGAACCACCCGATTCGACGCGCTTACATTCCCGTCGATGCGGAGCTCCAGATTGTTCAGCCCGGATGCCAGTGGCATGACGAGAGTTCCGCCGTTGAAAGTAACAAGGCGAGTGCCGCCGGATTCGAGGCTCTCGTCGATTGCGAGGGAGACGTCGTCGTTCGGTGGCTCGAACACGTCAAGCGTGAGCCGCAGCGCATCGTCGGTCACATAGGCGGTGAGCGAGTCGAGAACCGACTGTTCCTCGCCTGGAATCACTCTTACGGGGTCGCGTTTCAGGGTCAGGAACTTCGTCCGTGGCGGCAGCAACTGCAATATCGCCAGACCGCCGGGTCCGTTCGCGAGATAGCCCACACCCCGCGGGAGATCGAGCGCCAGTCGGCCGGCGACGCCCACCGTATCAACGATTCCCAGCACCCGGTCGTCGATGCCATTTCGGTCGCTGTCGAGGGGCTGTACGCTCGGCGTTCCGTCGAGATCGACCAGCGCGACACCACGGCCGGCAAGCCCGACGTACGCGAGCCGTTCCACCGCATCCAGCTTCACGCTGGTCGTCTCGGTGCCGTTGAATCGCACCACCGAGATCAGCACCGGATCGCCGGGATCGGGCACGCGATAGAACTGCAGCGTCCCGTCGAGCCCATTGGCGACGGCGGCGAGATCGAACACTTCGGTTGCCGGATCGACGACGTTGTCGCCGTTCACATCCGTGCCGAACGCTGCAAGGGCGGCCATGCCTTGTGCGTTTCCCGTCGTGTTCACGCCACCGGTCCGCGCGAGCGTGTTCTGGTCGAGGACGGTAAGACCGGCCGCGCCGGCCGCAAGCAGGCGGCTGCCAAGCTGCACGATGTCAGTGACGCTCTCGGCGCCTGCCGGATACCGCGGCCCAACGCCGCGTGCCGAATTGGCAACGTCGAGCGGAATCGCCTGGCCGATCTGAACCGAGGACACACCCACCCCTTCAACGGCGACGAATGCCCGGCCGTCTGGACCGCTGACGATTGCCCGCGGGGTGCCTGCAAACGCCGGCACGCCAGGTGGGGGAGATTCTCCCGGTGCGATCGTGAGCTGCGTCGATCCGAGAAGCGCAGGTGACGCCGGGTTGCTGAGATCGAATGTCCGGATCGATCCAGACGTCAGTGGCGATCCGGCGCCGACGAGCGCAAACGGACCGTTCAACGTGGCGCCATTCCGGTCGGTGATCGGTGTGCCGGCGAGCACGCCGACCGCACCGGCGCCTCCGGGAGTCGCGACGTGCGCACTGATTTGGGGAGCACGCGGCGAGGTGACGTTGACGGTCTCGAATCCGGTGTCGGTGCCGACAATTGCTGTGCCGCCGGACACGGCAACGTCGCGTGCGTTGACGAGCGCGAGGGTGCCGATAACCGCCGGTCGGAACGTCGTGAACTGCCCGGAGAACTGCACAGCAGGCCGTGCACCCGATCGCCCAAGCACCGATTGACCGACGCCGTACCGATACGTCGTTCCGAATCGCCATCGACGCGCCGGCGTGAACGTCGCGCTCAGACCGTCACCACCCACGACCACTCGTCCGAATACACGGCTGCCGGCCTCGTCGGTGACAACGAGTGCACCCGAGACCGTCCGGTCATCAACCGGCTCCGAAAACCGCAGAACCACCGGCGCGTTGATATCGACGACGGAGCGTTCGTCGGGCTCCGCCTGGATCGTAAGGCGACCGGCGGTCGTGCCCAGCGGATCGCCGACGTCGACGGATCCCGTGGCTGGAGCCTGACCGGTGGCGGAGCCACGAACCTGACCGTCGAGACTGAGGAATCGCAGCGTGAACGTCTGGCCGGCTCGGACCGGGATCGCGAATCGCCCATTCGGACCGTTCGTGCGCGCAGCGAAGGGGAGGCCGTCCGCAAGAACGAACGCCTCCGCCCCGCTCGCGAGGCCGGTGACGAACGTCAGCGATTCGAGAGCGGCGACGATCCCGTAGTTGCCGTCGTCGGTCATTCCGGGCAGCTCGCGCCCGGTTGTTCGCAAAACCGCGCCGCCGCTCGCAGCCACGATCGACATTTGATCGACGACAAGGAGCCGCGATTCGGACCCGATCGCGGTGCCGCGTGTCAGGAGCACTTTGTGCGTCGATGCGACGCCGGCTGGCACTGGCAGCTCGAGGTCCACTCGAGCGGTCGGGGCGACCGCGCGCAAGGAGACCTGCTGATTAGGGAGGGCTTCGCGCGGGGCCCGTATGAAGATTGTGGGAAAGTCCGCAGAGTGAGCCGTCTCGACAACAGTCGAGTCCGGCGTAGTCGCCACTATCGTCGTCGACGCACTGACGGTGCGACGTGTGCCCTCGCTGTCCTGGATCACGCCGGAGAATCGCAGTGCGCTGTTGATGAGGGCGTCGTCGGGCGTCGTCAGTTCACCGGAGGCCGCGAACGCGGGAGCGAACGCTGACGCGGAAAGGAACCTGTTCTGGCTCTCCGCGAGCGTCAGCACGGCAAGCGAGCGGAATGTCGCGCCGCGCGTTGTCAGCGTGAAAGCGTCGGCGTACGACAGCCCGGCCGTCAGCACTGGCAGCGCACCCGGATCAGCCTCGACGAGTCTGAAGACGCCCGGTTCGACCAGGGACCGCGGGAGGATCGTCCCTATCAGTCCTCCTGGCCCAGCGATCGTGCCGCCCGCGTCGCCGATTGACGTCGAACCATCGGGTCCGACGAGCTGCGTGATGGCAATCGTCGTGTCGCGACCGTCAGGTCCACGCAGGCTCAACACGAGCCCGTCGCCGATGAGCGCCGTCACCCGAAGGCGAAACGATCCATCCGGCAGCGCTAGCACCGTGCTTGTCTCTTGCGTACGAAGATTGGTCAGCGTTACCGCGGCATTCGCCGCGGCTACTCCCGCAGCACCAGTGACCAGCACGACTCCATCGTCGTCCGGCAACTCGGCGATGATCTGCCCCGGCGCAGGTCCCGCGGGCCGTGACGGATCCAGCGTCGTGAATGAGATCGGCGTGAAGCCCGTCAGCGGGTTGCCCGATGGATCGCGGACCGCTGCCGTCAGCGCGAGCGTGTAGCTGGAGATCCCCGCCAGTGGAGACGCCGGCCGGAAGACCACGCGCCGGCGGTCCGCGGAAAGGCGCGCGTGCGCCGGCGACTGGCGCGCCGGCCAGCTGCAGAACAAGACTCGCGTCGGTAATGCTGGCGCGGGATCGAGCGCCTCGGAAAAGTCGATCGTGATCGACGTGTCGAGCGCGACGTTGGTCGTCACCCGTCGCGGGCGTCACCGACGTGACGGTCGGCCCGACAACCGCAAGCGTCAGGTTCGCGGTGACGATTGCACCCGGCGAGTCGACGCGTGAGGTCGCAGCCGCGGTGTCTCGTGACGTCGAATCGACGGCACGCACGGACGCGTTGACCGCGGCGAGCGTCGGAATCAGATAGCTCCCGGCGCCTGACGTGACGTCGGCGAGCACGGTGGTGTCGGTCGTCACGAGCGCGCCAGGCACTGCGGCGCCGCCCGACCGGGTCACGCTGCCCGTGAAGAAGCCGATCGGCTGCTGGGCGCGGAGGAAGACAAAGTCGCCGCCAGTGACGACGCCCGACAGCAGCGTGAACGTGCCAAATGTGGCGCGGGTCGACGACGCGGCCCGATTGCAACTCGCCGATCGCCACGAGGCGCAGCCGGCGCTGGCCGAACGGATCGCTGAACGCGCGCGCGATGAGGATCTGGGTCTGCGCCGTCACGCCGGCGGGCGCCGCGATTGACAGCAGCGCGCCCTGGCCGAGGGTGACGCCCACGGCATCCACCTGGATGGCCGCGAGCGAATCGAATCCTCCAGGGAGGGTGATCCCGATCGCGTCGGTCGTCACGCGGCGAAGCGCGATCGCCGCATTGCCGCCAAGTGCGCCTGCGGGAATCTCGAGCCTGTCGCCTTCAGGATCGGTGAGCGTGCCGCCGCCGGCGCCGATGACCGAGCCGCCGGTTTCCTCGACGAACGGCGTGACGTCGAGCTTGACGACGCCGAGCATCAACTCCTGAATCGTGTAGCTGCGCGACGGCGTGATCGGGAACGTGGCGCCGATCGGTCCGCCAGCCGCCGGTCGCGGCGTCGCATACGCGACGAGATCCTGCGTGAACGGCTGCGTCACGACCTGACTCTGATCGAGGAGGTCGAAGCGTTCGTCCACGCGGACCTGCAGGAACGTGCCGCTCGGCATGCGGCGAAGGACTCGTGCAGCCCGACGCGACCGACGGCCCGCGCGCCGTCGCCGGGCGGAGCCGAACGCGGCACGACGTCGCCAGCGGCGGTGAGACCCGCGGGATTCGCCGCTCGATCCACACCGGACAACGCCTGTCCGGAGACTGGTGCCGCGGGCGTGAAGGGTGCCGCGTCTGGCACGAGCACCGCGAACTGGCCGAATCGGTCGACCGGCGCTGAGAGCGTGAGGCCCGTGGGACTCGGCGTCGCAGCCCCAGCCGCGATCCACTCGTGCCGCGCACGGTCGTAGCGCGCGACGGTCAGCGCCGTATCCTGCGGAAGCGTCGTCGGATTCGGGAGCGTCAGCGTCAGCGGGAAGCCAAAGACGATATCGCCGGGATCGATCGAGATCGCCGCGACAGGAGACCAGCCGGCGGGCAGCACGCCTTCGAGCCCCTGGGCCGAGATCAGCGTCATCGTGATCGACGCGTCGGCAGTCAAGCCGCCCGGCGGAATTTGGAGCGTGGCTCGCTGCGCCTGATCGCGAGCCTGGCCGCCGATGGCGGATCCAATCAGATTGACATGCGGGTCGACCGGTGTGAGGCGTGCATCGAGCAGCGTCGCCGGCCCGTTGACCGGTATGACGCCGCGGCGCTCGACGCTGCCGAACCCGGATTTCCTGATTCGAACGATGGCGTCGCCGGAGCGGCCCGACAGCGAGAAGCGGCCGCGCTCGTCGGCCGTCACTTCTGTCGGGGCTGCGAGCGCGCCACCGCCGTCGCTGAGCAGCGAGATCGTTGCGCCCGCCAGCGGCAGGCCTTTGCTGTCGTCGTAGATCTCACCCCGGAGGAAGCCCGATCCTCCGCTGATGCTCACGTCACGATGGCCGTCGCGCTGCGCGTGGCGTGCCGCGCGATCACGGTGACTTGTCCCGTCGCCAGTGCGGTGACGGTTGCATCGGTGGTGATGCTGACGATGCCCGTCGAGCCGAGATCGTAGGTTGTACCTGTTGCCGTCGTCAGGTCACGACTGCTTCCGTCGGAGAATCGGCCGGTCAGCGTCAGCCGCTGCGTGGCGCCGGCCGCATGCAGGGTGTTGACCGCGGGTGTGAGCTCGATGGCGTCGAGGGTTACGCCGATCTCGACCGCGATTGCGGCGGTATCGCCCAACGATCCGTTGCGCGCAGTGATCGTCGCGTCGCCGTTGGCAACCGCCGTCACCACACCGTTGGGCGCAACGGAACAGACGAACCGGTTGCTCGATTCGTACGTCGTTCCGGCCGCGGTCGTGAGGTCGAGGATCTGCCCGTCGCTCCGCGTCCCCGAGACGGCGAGCGGTCTGCTATCACCGGCAGCCGCAAACCGAACGAGGCCCGGCGTGACGTCGATCGACTGGAGCGCAGGCGCCGCGGCGACGGTGATCTGGAACGCCTGCTGATTCGTCCCGCCGCGACCGTCGAAGGCTTCGACGGTGACGTTCTGCGATCCCACCTGCGCGGTCTGCGGCACCCAGCTAACGAGGCCGGCGGGGCTGACGGTCATGCCCGCCGGACCGCTGACGAGACGGAAGCTCACGCTGTCGGCGTCAGGATCGGCCGCCGTCACCTGATAGCTGTACGGTTGCGCTTCCGACGCGGTGACGACCGGTGAGGACGTAATCGTCGGAGGACGATTCGGATCCGTGACGGTGAAGGCATCGAGAAGCTGTGCGGTCTGAGTGCTCGTCACGACGAGCAACGCGCGCGTCCCAAGCGCCGCTGTGGGCGATATCGATATCGTGGCGACGAACGACGTCGGTGACGTCACCTGCGTCGCTGTTACGGTGATGCCCGCGCCGAACGTCACGGTGGTGCGGCCGGCCACGAACTGCGTGTTCGGCGAACCGTTCACTCGAACAGCAAGCTGCTGCGCTCCGCGTGTCCCGGACCGCGTCTCAGGCAATGAGAGCGCAATGACTTCCAGGCTCCGACCGCCAGCCGATTCCTTCGTTGTGGTGTTGGTGACCCGGATTGGGGCGGTGCCTACGGCGAGACCCGCAGGGACCTTGATCCCAATCCGGCGTAGCCCCTTGTTCGCATCGAGCGTCGCGATCGTCTCGGCGACCACGGTGACGGGCGCGCCGGTCGCCGGCGTCAGGGTCACGGTGTTCTTCGAGGCGACCGGATCGAATCCAGTACCCGTGATTTGCACGGTGACGCCGACGGACGCGCCCGCCGGCGCTACGACGGTCAGCGATACGGCGGCCAGCAGGTGAGATTCGAAGAGAGAAGGGAACGCCGCGAGGACCGCAACGATCGCCGCGGCGACCATACGGCGCGCGGCGATTCCGCCAGAACGGCGACGAGGCTGCGTGAACGGAGCCATCATCAGAAGCGGTGCGGCCCCGACCTCACGGGCGACCGATCGACCCACCCGGATCGACCGTGCCCGCGCTGGACGAAACCGCCCTACCTGATGTGGCGGACGAACGAGCTCGAAAGGCTCAGTGCTGCAGTCGCCGGCGGATGTTGCGGTGTCTCGCGCGGCGAGCCAGCAACGCGGAACCGATCGTCATGAGCGCAAGAGTGCCCGGCTCAGGGATCGCTGCTGTGCCCGGATCGAACTGAAGGACGGTGAACGTATCCGGATCCGTCAGGAGGCCGCCGAGCGTGACGACCTCGCCGGCAAACGTGAACGAGACCTCCGTGAGAGCGTCGAAAGGTGGCGTCGGGAGGAAATCCGCGAAGATTGCGATCTGATCGATGTCGAACCCGGCGCCGGGCGGGCTCAGGTCCAGCCAGGACATGTTGCCGGTCGGCAACGTCAGCACCCCGTCGAAGAACGTGGGGCCGGGATCTGGCCCGTCCCAGATGTTCGACAGGGTAAATTGCGTCAGCTCGCAGAACGGGTCATCGGGCGTCGCCTCGCAGCCCGGGGCCTGGAGCGCGTTCCATCGAAACTCCGCGACGTTGATCGGATCGGCGGAGGCCGTGCCGGCTCCAGCGAGGGCAAGACCCGCCACGATTACCAATCTGTATAGCACCCGCATGTCGTTCCTCCAAGTTTCCGCCACGGGAGACTTTCCTCACCCGCACGGGAGCATTCGGCGCACGTCCGCACGGTAGACGTCACCGCGCGAGCGCAGGGACCCACCACATCGTGGCGCAGAGACTGCGCGAGCAGGCTCACCGGAGGGTCCGTGGTCCCGTAAGCACCTGACGCAATATCCAGACCAGCGGTGTGCCAGGAAAAAGAGCGCCGCACGTCAGCACCCGCACACGGGTGTGAGCTAAAATCCGCTCCATTACCGCCACATATGAGTGACGTCACGTCGCTCCTGGATCAGTGGAACGATGGCGATCCGGAAGCCCTCAAGCGGCTGCTGGCGCTGCTGTACCCGGAGCTGAAGCGGCTCGCTGACGATCTGCTGCGGCACGAGCGGTCCGATCACACGCTCCAGCCGACGGCGCTCGTCCACGAGGCGTACATCCGTTTGATCGGGCTTCGCGAGATGCGGCTCGAGAGCCGCCGGCACTTCTACGGTGCAGCGGCGATGGCGATGCGGCGAATTCTCGTCGATCACGCGCGGCAGCGTCGCGCGCAGAAGCGGGGCGGTCCGGATCTGGCGCGCGCGCCGATAGACGAGGCCCTGAACGCGGCGGTCGATCTCCGGATCGATTTCGAACGGCTGGACGAAGCGCTGGAGCAGCTGACAGCGTTCGCGCCCGACAAAGCCCGGATCGTGGAGCTGCGGTACTTCACCGGGCTGTCGATCCAGGACACGGCGGAACTGCTCGATCTCGCGCCGGCGACCGTCAAGCGGCACTGGGCGTTCGCGCGAGCCTGGCTTCACCGCGCGCTCACTGAATGAACGACTCACATCCGTCCACCGGCGCACGTGGCTTGACGGCGGCCGAACTGGCCGACGTCGAGGCGATCTTCGCCGAAGCCTCGGACCTGGCGACGGACATGCGCCCGGGACTCCTCGACTCGCGCTGCAATGGACGCGCGCGCGTGCGGGCGGAAGTCGAGGCCTTGCTGCGCTCGCACGACGAGGCGGGCGGGTTTCTCGATGGTCCCGCGGCGGGCGCACTCCAGGACGCGGGCGACGATGGGGAACTGGTGAACCGGCTTCAGGTGGGTTCATCGATCGGTCCGTACAGGCTCGTCGAAAAAATCGGGGAAGGCGGGATGGCGGAGGTCTTTCTTGCCGACCGCGCCGACGGCCTGTTCACGCATCGCGCGGCCGTGAAGGTCACGCGCGCGTCGGGCTACGCCGGCGAAGCGGCGCGGCGATTCCCGGCCGAACGGCAGATCCTTGCGTCGCTGCAGCATCCACATGTCGTGACGCTGCTCGACGGCGGCACGACCGTCGACGGCCAGGCGTACCTCGTGATGGAGCACGTCGACGGCGTGCCGATCACGACGTACTGCAGCCAGCGCGATCTGAAGCTCGACGGCCGTCTCCGCCTGCTGCGTGAGGTGTGTTCCGCGGTCCAGTACGCCCACCAGCGCGGGATCGTGCATCGCGATCTCAAGCCCGCCAACATCCTCGTGACGTCGGAAGGCATTCCCAAGGTGCTCGACTTCGGCGTGGCGAAGCTGCTCGAGGGTCCGGTCGCGGCACCGGGGACCGTGACCTCGCTGATGCCCGGGCCGCTGACGCCGAACTACGCGAGCCCGGAACAGCTGCGCGGTCTCCCGGTGACGACGGCCTGCGACGTGTATGCGCTCGGCGTGCTCGCCTACGAAGTCATTACCGGGCGGCGCCCGTACGAGACGACGGGAAAAACGCTGGACGAGGTACTGGATCTCGTGCTGCACACCCAGCCCGCGCGGCCGAGCACCACGGCCGCGAACGGTCCCGACGTCAGCCAGGTCGATCGTGCTGCCACGCGCCGCGCGCTCAAGGGCGATCTCGACGCGATCGTGCTCAGGGCGATGAGCAAGGAGCCGGAGCGCCGGTACCGATCGGCGGGGGAGTTGGCCGACGACATCGATCGCTTCCTTTCCGGCAAGCCGGTCGTGGCCCGCGAGCCATCGATGGGTTACGTGCTGCGGCGGATGGCAGGTCGCAACAAGGCGGCCGTGACCGTCGCGCTGGCGTCGCTGGTGGCGATTGTCGGCGCGCTCGGCGTCGCGCTCTGGCAACGCCACGTGGCCTTGGACGCCCAAAGGCGCGCCGAGCAGCGGTTCTCTGAGGTCCGGAAGCTCGCCAACGCCATCATCTTCAAGATTCATGACGAGGTCGCGCCGCTCCCTGGCTCGACGCCGGTGCGCCAGATGATCGTCAACGAGGCGCTGGCCTATCTCGAGCGCCTCAGCGCCGAATCGGCGGGAGACGAATCCCTGCAGTGGGAGCTCGCCGGGGCCTACCGCCAGATCGGCGCCATCCTCGGCGATCCAGGGCGCGCGAACCTGGGCGACCGCAAGGGCGCACTCCAACAGGCAGAGCGGGCCCGCAGCCTGATGCTGCCGCTCGCGAATCGCCCGAGCCCCGATCCGAAGGTGTTGATATCCCTGGTGAACTCCGAGCGCCTCCTGGCGTCTCTATATGGGACAAGCGGTCAACGAGAACGGGCGAAAGAGTTCGCGCAGTCGGCTCTTTTCCATGCGGAACAAGTCAATCGCATAGCACCACAATACCCTTTGGCCGGCGACGTGCTCGCCAAGACTGCGTTCAGCGTCGCGATGACGATGCATCCCGGCGAGTCGTCGATTCCGTACTGGCAGCGAGCTCGCGAGCTGATGGAGCGCGAGCTCGCCGGCAAGCCAGACGATCCCGAGCGCCAGCGCAACGTCGCGCTGGTCGAGAAATATCTCGGTGGCGCCCTGGACGGCCTGGGGCGTGACGAGGAAGCCGAGGGTCACTACCGACGGGCTCTCGAGATCGACGAAAAGCGTCTAGCGGCCGCCCCAAACAACCAGACGGCGCAGTTCGACGTGGCGATCGACATCGCCAATGTGGCGTCCATGGCCGACCTTCACGGCCGACTCGATGAAGCCTACGCGCTCTTTGCGAGGAGCCTCCAGCTCCGCGAACAGTTGCGTGCGGCAGATCCGCGCGACCGGCTGGCCGTCGGTCGCGCGGGATATGCGCGCCGCCGGTTGTCGATCCTGGCCCTAAAACTGAAAAGACCCGCCGAGGCGCTCGCGCATGCGCGCGCCGCGGTCGCGATCCAGGAAAAACTTGTGGCTCAGACCGGCGATCTGACGACGAAACTCGATGTGGGCGAGGCTTTCCACGCACTGGCTCGGGCCGAAACCGCTCTTGGTCACGTCCGCGAGGGATGTGCGGCCTACCGGAAGTCGAATAACCTCTTCGTGACCGTGCGTCAGAGCAATCAGAGCTACAACCCAAGGCGCGATACCAAGCAGTACGAAGACAGCGCCGCGGAAGCTGTTCGCGCGTGCGACGCGCGCGAGACGCACGGCCGATGACGCTCAGCTGCGCTCGATTGCGAGCGCCACGCCGTTGCCTCCGCCGAGGCACAGCGCCGCGATCCCACGCTTCAGATTGCGTCGTTTGAGCGCGTAAAGCAGCGTCGTCAGCACGCGCGCGCCGCTGGCGCCGATGGGGTGGCCGAGCGCCACCGCGCCGCCATGGACGTTGACGCGCGCGGGATCGATGCCAAGCTCCCGCATGACCGCAATCGCCTGGACGGAGAACGCCTCATTGATCTCGAAGAGGTCGACTTCGTCCAGCTTCCAGCCGACCTTCGACGCGACCTTCCTGACCGCTTCCACCGGCGTCATCATGACCAGCTTCGGCGCGAGCCCGCTCGTCGCCTGACCGACGATGCGCGCCATCGGCGTCAGGCCCAGCGCGCGCGCCCTGTCCGTCCCCATGACGACCAGCGCCGCCGCCGCGTCGTTCACGCCGGGTGCGTTGCCCGCCGTGACCGTACCGTCCTTCTTGAACGCCGGCTTGAGCGCGCCCAGCGATTCTGCCGTCGTGTCTTCGCGAATCGGCTCGTCCGTGTCGATGACGATCGGGTTGCCTTTTCGCTGCGGGATGCTGATTGGCAGAATCTCGTCCTTGAACCAGCCTTCGCGAGTCGCGTGCGCGGCTTTGCGGTGACTGTCAGCCGCATACCGATCCTGTTCGCATCGCTCGACGGAGTACTTCTCGGCGACGACCTCGCCGGAGATCCCCATATGACAGTGCTCGAACGCGCACCAGAGGCCGTCGTTAATCATGGAGTCGACGATCTTGCCGTCTCCCATGCGCAGGCCTTCGCGGACGCGCGGCAGCAGGTAGGGCGCGTTGCTCATCGATTCCATGCCGCCCGCGACGGCGATGTCGATGTCGCCGGTGGCGATCCCCTGCGCGGCGAGCATGACCGCCTTGAGACCCGATCCGCAGACCTTGTTGATCGTCAGGGCCGCAACGTGCTCGTGCAACCCGCCGTTGAGTGCAGCCTGGCGCGCCGGGTTCTGCCCGTTGCCGGCCTGGATGACGTTGCCCATGATGCACTCGTCGACCGTCGCCGGATCGATGCCGGCTCTCCGCACGGCCTCCTGGACGGCGAGCGCTCCCAGCTGCGTTGCCGGGAACTCCTTCAGACCGCCGAGGAACTTGCCCGTCGGAGTACGAACCGCCGAAACAATGACCGCATCGCGAATCTGCATGATCTATGAATACCGCTACAAACGAAGGCTTCGAACCGAGTCTGCGCCCAGCAGATCCTGGAGCCGCCTGAGGACAAGGGGCGCCGCGCGCCGGATCTCCTGTATCCAGCGCTCGTCGGACGACCGGACCGCCAGTACCCGTCCTTCAGATCGACCGTCGTCGCGCGCGCCAGCGCGGGGCCGACGACGAGCTGCCATGCGAAGGCCGTCTTCTCTTTAGACGCCGGTTGACGGCGCAGGATTTCCGCCAGCACCCCCGGTGAGACGCGCTGTATCGGCTGCACCCTCGCCTGTCCCTCGTCGCTTTTTCCGTTGTCCCTTTCCGATACTATCACCCGATGCGCCTGATCCTGGCGTCGGCGTCCAAGCGCCGCGCGGAGCTGCTGACGGCCGCGGGGTTCGATTTCGACGTCGTGCCTGCCGACATCGACGAAACCGCGCGCCCCTTCGAATCACCCGTGGAATACGTGGCGCGAATCGCCCGAGACAAGGCCGTGCGCGTGTCGACGACTCACCCGAACGCCGTGGTCCTGGCCGCGGACACGGCCGTCGCGACCGAAGAGCGGCTCATGGGGAAGCCCCTGGACGCCGGCGACGCGGAATCAATGCTGAGGTCGCTGTCAGGACGTGTGCATTATGTGCACACCGCGGTCCTGCTGCGGACGCGAGAGCGTGACATGGCGGACGTGGTGACGACGCGTGTCAGATTCCAGCCGTTGTCGGATGGCGAAATCGCCTGGTACATCGCGACCGGTGAGCCCTACGACAAGGCCGGTGCCTACGCGATCCAGGGACGTGCGGCGCGCTTCGTCGACTGGATCGACGGATCGTGGTCGAATGTCGTCGGGTTGCCGATCTCGACCGTATATCGCATGCTGAAAACCGTGGAAGAACGGGTTTGACCGCGCCGGTCCGCAACTGTATTCTGAGGCCTGCTGTCGCCAGGTCGGATTGCCATGAAAGCCAAAACCATCAAGATCGCCGCGACTATCGCCGTCCTCGTGTTTGCGCTGTCCGGGCTGATGTACACGACCCTCAGCGAAGGCACCGAGTACTACAAGCACGTTGACGAGGTCATGACCGACCCGGCGGCATGGCACGACAAGCGTCTACAGCTCCATGGCTTCGTCGTGGAGAAATCGATCTTCAGGAAGCCTGACACACTCGAATACATCTTCGACGTGCAGAGCAAAGGGAAGGTCGTGTCCGCTCGCTACACGGGTGTGGTCCCTGACACGTTCAAGGACGGCTCGGAAGTGGTGCTGAAGGGGCGACTCGGCCCGCACGGGTTCAACGTGGATCCCAACGGCGTGATGGCGAAGTGCCCGTCCAAGAACGAAGCGAGCCAGACACCTGGCGCGCGGGGTACCTAGCGAGGATTTCCCATGCCTGCCCTCGGCACGTTCGTCCTCCTCACCGCTTTCGTTACCTGCGCATACGCGATAGCAGCATCCGTGGCCGGCGCGCGCCGCCGATCGCGGCGTCTGGTCGAGAGCGGCGTCGGCGCCTTCTATTTCCTCGCCGCGCTGATGACGGTCGCGTCGGCCATCCTGGTGCACGCGTTCGTCACCGGCAACTACAGCATCAAGTACGTCCAGCGCTATTCCGACGCGGCGTTGCCACTGGCGTACAAGGTCGCGTCCTACTGGGGCGGCCTCGACGGCTCGATCATGTTCTGGGTGTTCCTGCTCAGCGTGTTCGGCGCCGTCGCGATCCACGTGAACAAGGATCGCCACCGCGAGCTGATTCCCTACGTCGTCGCGGTGATTGCGGCCACGGAGATGTTCTTCATCTTCCTGATGGTCATCCACAAGAATCCGTTCTCGACGTTTCTGACGACCCCCCCCGTCGACGGCCGCGGCCTGAATCCGCTGCTTCAGAACTTCTACATGGCGATCCACCCGCCATCGCTCTATGTCGGCCTGGTCGCGATGACGATTCCGTACGCGTTCGGCATCGCCGCGCTCGTCACGGGTTATCTGGACGACGCGTGGCTGCGCGCCGTGCGCCGCTGGACGATGCTCGGCTGGCTGTTCCTCTCGCTGGGCCTCACGCTCGGGATGTTGTGGGCGTACGAAGAGCTCGGCTGGGGCGGCTACTGGATGTGGGACCCGGTCGAAAACGCCGCGCTGCTGCCGTGGTTCACGGCCACCGCATTTCTGCATTCGGTGATGGTGCAGGAGCGCCGCGGGATGCTGAAGGTCTGGAACGTGACGCTCGTCATCCTGACGTTCTTCCTGACGATCTTCGGCACGTTCATGACGCGCTCGGGCGTCGTCCAGTCGGTCCACGCGTTTGGCGAGGATCCCGAGCTGGCCCTCATGTTCACGGTCTTCATGGTGGCGATCGTCGTCTTCAGCTTCGGCATGGTCATCTACCGGCTGCCGTTGCTCCGGTCGCGCCACGAGCTGGACTCCTGGGTGTCGCGCGAGGCGGCGTTCCTGGCCAACAACTGGATCCTCCTGTTTTCGGCATTCTTCGTCCTGTTCGCGACGATGTTCCCGACGCTGGCCGAGGCGGTCACCGGCGAGCGGCTGACGGTTGCGGCGCCATTCTTCAACAAATGGATGCTGCCGATCGGCCTGATGCTGCTGACGCTCACCGGAATCGGCCCGCTGCTCGCCTGGCGCAAATCGACGTCGTCTAATCTCGTCTACCAGTTGAAATGGCCGGTGCTCGCGTTCGTCGTCACGGCGATTGCGCTCTACGCGGCGGGCGTGCGTATCTGGAGCTCGGGCCTCTGCTTCGCCTTGTGCGCGCTCGTGATCACGACCATCACTCAGGAGTTCGTGCGTGGCGCGCAGGTCAGGCAGGGCGCGACAGGCACCGATATCCTCACGGCGTTCGTCGGACTCGTCGCGCGATCGAAGCGCCGCTACGGCGGCTACATCGTGCACGTCGGGATCGTCCTGATATTCCTCGGCTTCGCCGGCGAAGGTTTCAAGCAGGACGAGCAGGTCCTGCTGAAGCCGGGGCAGGAGACGACCGTCGGGCACTTCACGATCCGTCACGACGCGCTTCGCGTCACCAGCGACATCCAGAAGCAGATGATCACGGGGCACGTCTCGGTTCTCGAGGACGGTAAGCCCATCGGGTCGATGCGGCCGGCGAAGTGGTTCTACGCCAGCAAGGAAGAGGAGCCGACCACCGAGGTCGCGATTCGGCGAGCCATCGGCGAGGACTTGTACATCGTCCTCGCGGGCTACGACGTCGCGAACCAGACGGCAACCTACGCCATCACGATCAACCCGCTCGTCAACTGGATCTGGTTCGGCTTCGGCGTTCTGGCCCTGGGAACGATGATCGCGCTGCTGCCGGAGAGTGCCGTTGCGTTCGCCACGGCGCGGATTCCGGCCGGCGCTGCCACGACCTCCGTGATCCTGATCGCACTACTGATTCCGGCGCCGCTTCACGCGCAGCATGTCGAGAGCGCGCAGTCCGTGCCGGTCGTGCCGCGGACCGCGGTCGAGCGCGAGGTGCAGCGGGAGCTGATCTGCATGTGCCGCGGGTGCGGCCGCAAGCGGGTCAACGAGTGCCCGTGTTCGCAGGCCGCCCAGATGCGCGAGGAGATCGCCGGGCTCGTGCACCAGGGAAAGAACAAGGAGGAGATCCTGCAGTTCTACGTCGCGAAGTACGGGAGCCAGGAACCGCTGGCGTCGCCGATCGACAAGGGCTTCAATCGGCTGGCCTGGCTGTTTCCGTACCTGCTGGGCGCGTCCGGCGCCATCGCCATGACGCTCGTGGCCGTGCGCTGGTCGAAGCGTGAGACGCAGGCGGTCACGCCGCAGGTTGCTCCCGACGACCCCGCGCTCCAGGCGAGACTCGACGATGAGCTCCGCGACCTCGATTGAAAAGACCGGTCGTGAACTGGCGACCGGCCGCGCCTTGAAGGACCAGGCCGCCAGTGACGATGCGGGCTTCCGCGCCTCGCATTTCTTCGTCCTGGCGTCGTTGATTGCCGCGACCTTCGCCGTCATCCTGTCCCGCCAGTCGTCGCCAGCGCATCTGATCCTGATCAGCCTGACGATCGGCGCTGCCGGGCTCGCGGCCGCCGGGTTCTATCGCATGCTGGCGCCGCTCGTAAGCGACGACGCCGCGGTATCTTCACAGCCGCTGTCGGAGCGCGCCCGTGCGTCGTTCGAGCGCGAAAAGACGCTGGTGCTGCGATCCCTGAAGGATCTCGAGTTCGACCGCGCGATGGGGAAGGTCTCGCAGAAAGACTTCGACGAGATGGTGGCGCGGTTGCGCGCGCGGGCGATCTCGCTGATGAAGCAGCTCGACGAAGGGAGCCTCGGCTACCGGGCCATCATCGAGCGCGAGGTCAATGCGCGGCTGGCCCAGCCCCAGGCCGAACCGTCTCAGGCGTCCCCCGTCCCGCCGCTGACGGCGCCGACCATCCGCCAGTGCGCGTGCGGGGTCGAAAACGATTCCGACGCCGTGTTCTGCAAGCGCTGCGGCACGAAGCTATGAGGCTCGCCGCGATCGTCCTGGGCGTCGTCCTGCTCGGGCCGCTTCTGGTTCCGCAATCCACGACAACCCGCGCGCAGCAGATGCCGGATCCGAAACAGATCGCGGGCGTGCCGCTGCCAGTCACCGACCTCGAGACCGGGACCGTCGTCGTTCGCGTCATTCGCGGATCGTTGAGCAACGACATCCCCAATCAGCCCGTTGGCCTTCGCGTGGATGGCGCAGTCCGGACGGCGATCACGAATGCGACGGGACGGGCCGAGTTCAAGGGCGTGAAGCCGGGATCGAAAGTCGTGGCGGCTGCGATTGTCGGCACAGAGCGGCTCGCGTCGCAGGAATTCCCGGTGCCGGCGACCGGCGGCGTCCGCGTCCTGCTCGTGGCGACGGATCCCGAGGCCGAGAAGAAGGCGGAAGAGGACAAGCGGCTCGCCAAGAGCCCGGCGCAGCCCGGCATGGTCGTGCTGGGTGAAGAATCGCGCTTCGTCTTCGAGATCAGCGATGAGTCGCTGTCGGTCTTCAACATCATGCAGATCGTGAACACCGCGCGAACGCCCGTGCAGACGCCCGGCCCGGTGGTGTTCGAGCTGCCGCGTGGGGCGCAGGGCGCCGCGGTCCTGCGCGGTTCGTCGCCGCAGGCGTCGGTTTCCGGCCGGCACGTCACCGTGGTCGGCCCGTTCGCGCCAGGGGCAACGCTCGTGCAGTTCGCGTACTCGATGCCGGCTCGGAGCGGAGACGTGACTGTTCAGCAGCCGATGCCGATCGCGCTCACGCGCGTGACGGTTCTCGCCCAGAAGGTGGGCGACATGCAGTTCACGTCGGCCCAGGTCACCGAACGGCGGGAAATGAACGCCGAGGGACAGAGCTACATCGTGGGCCAGGGGCCGGCGCTGAAGGCCGGCGACGTCGCGACCTTCGGCTTCGCGAACCTCCCGCACGAACCCACGTGGCCACGCAGCCTCGCGCTCGCGCTGGCCATTGGCATTCTCGCGGTCGGCGCGTGGGGCAGCTTCCGGGCGCGGCGCGGCACGGGCATCGCGGACAAGCGGCGCAAGACATTGGAAGCGAGACGCGTGCAGCTCATCGCGGAGTTGACCGAGATCGAGGCTCAGCACCGATCCGGCAAGCTCGATCCCGCGCGCTACGCGATACGCAAGCGAGACCTGCTGGACGCGCTCGAACGCGTCTACGCCGATCTGGAGCAGGAGGCGGCCGCGTGAGGCTGCTCGTCGGGCGCAGCCTGGCGCAGGATCACGCGGACCCATGGATTTCACTTCGCTGACATTCGCCGACGTGTCGCGCAGCTACGGGCGACGCTGGGCCCTCAACCGCGTGTCCCTCCGCTGCAACGCCGGCGAGATCATCGCGGTCCTGGGGCCCAACGGCGCCGGCAAATCGACGCTGCTCGCGCTGGCGTCAGCGCTGCTCGAGCCGTCGGCGGGCACCGTCCGCTACGGCGACGTCGACGCCGCGAGTGCAGGCAGCGCGCTCCGTGCCCGGATCGGCCTGCTCGGCCACGACCTGTATCTCTATCCGGAGCTGTCGGCGACCGAAAACCTGACGTTCTTCGGGCGTCTTTACGGGTTGCCTGACGTCGCAAGGAAGGTGGATGCGGCGCTCCAGCGGGCCGACCTGTTTCAGCGGCGCGAGGAGCCCATCCTCGGGTATTCCCGGGGCATGCGTCAGCGGTTGGCGCTCGAGCGCGCGCTGCTGCACGACCCGAGGCTGGTCCTGCTCGACGAGCCATTTACGGGACTGGACGATGCGTCGACGGGAGCACTGCGAGCGCGATTGGAGGACCTGCGATCGGCCGGACGCATCGTGCTTCTGGCCACCCACGACCTGGAGGTCATCGAAGGCCTGATCGATCGGGCGGTCATGCTGCGCGAGGGGCGGATGGTGACCGTCGAGCCTGGTCCGGGATCGTTGCGCGAACGGTTCAGGCACGCCGGGCTCTGAGATGCAGTTTCTGCAGATGGCCTGGCTCGTCGCGCGCAAGGATCTCGTGATCGAGTATCGCAGCCGCGAGATTGTGTACACGACGCTGTTCTTCGCCGTGTCTGCCGTGCTGGTGTTTGCGTTTGGCTTCGTGCGCGAGGGCCGACCGGTCGAGGATGCGGCGGCCGGGATCCTCTGGATCGCAATCGCGTTTGCCGGCACGCTGGCGCTCGGCCGCGCCTTCGAGCGCGAGCGGCAGAACGAGACGCTGCGCGGGCTGCTGATGACACCGATCGACCGGCCCGCGCTGTATGTCGGGAAACTGACGAGCATCCTGCTGCTGTTGCTCGCCGTTGAAGCGATCGTCGCGCCGCTCGTCGGGCTGATGTTTCAGGCGCCGCTGTTCAGGCATCCGGTGCTGATGGCGGGTCTGCTCGTGACCGGGACGGTGGGGTTCACCGCCGTCGGGACGTTGTTTGCCGCGATGCTCGTGCGGACGCGCAGCCGCGACGTCATGCTGCCCGTCCTGCTGTACCCGATCACGATCCCCGTGATCATCGCGGGGGTTCGCGGCACGGCGGCGCTCCTGCAGGCCGAAGCGAACGTGCCTGTCGCCCGCGCGTGGCTGTCGATGCTCGTCTTTTTCGACGCGGTGTTCATCACGCTGGCGCTCTGGACGTTCGAGGCAGTCATGAGCGACTCATGATCGGGAACGGTGCAGGTGCACCGTGCACTGTGCACGGTGCCGTGCAGTGCACGTGCACCGCACCCTGCACCTGCACAGCACCGCCCCCTGCACGGTGCACCGTGCACCTTGCACCGTTCGGTAGGATTCCCATATGACGAAAATATTCCCGATTCTCCTCCTGTTCGTGACCGCATTGTTCGCCTACGCGCCGGTGGTCATAGTCGGCGCGCCGTACGAGTCGTCCATGGGGCTCGTGCAGAAGATCTTCTATTTCCATTTTCCCGCCTGGATGGTGATGTTCGCGGCGACCTTCGTCTGCGGGATTGCGAGCGCGATCGTTTTGTTCGGGCGCAGCAAGAAGGCGGATGCGATTGGCGTTGCGGCGGCCGAGCTGGCGGTGGTGTTCGGGTTGATCGGGCTCGTGACCGGTCCGCTGTGGGCACGCAAGGCCTGGGGCGTGTGGTGGCAGTGGGATGCGCGGCTCACGTCGGCGCTCGTGCTCTGGCTGATTCTCCTCGCGTACCTGCTGCTGCGCCGGTTCGGCGGGCCGGGCTCCGAACGACTGGCCGCGGCCGTGGGACTCTTCGGCATGGCCAACGTCCCGTTCGTGTACTGGTCGGTCAACGTCTGGCGGACGGTTCACCCGTTGACCACGGTCGTGCCATCGCTGCCGAAACCCCTCGCGGTGCCGCTGTGGATTTCGACCGTCGCGTTCCTCGGGCTCTTCGTCATCCTCATGATGATGCGGACGCGCCTCGAGCATCGTCGCACGGAGCTCGAGTCCCTTTATCTTGCCCTCGAGGCTGAATCATGAAACACGCAAACGAAGCGGCGAGAAGCGTGCGGGTACTGGTGATGATCCTCGCGCTGCTGGTGACGGTCGCAGGTTCGGTGTCGGCTCAGCAGCCCGCGAGCAGCGCGGCAAAAGAGGGGTTCGTGCCGATCGACCAGCTGAACCAGCAAATGGAACAGCTGCCTGCTGCGCCGCTGGTGATGGCCGCGTACGCCGTGGCGTGGCTGGCGATCTTCGGATACGTCTGGTCCATCTGGCAGCGGCTCGTGAAAGTCGAGCGTGAGATCGCTGATGTCAGCCGAAGGGTCGGGAGCAGAGGACGGCCGTGATCGGCAACATGACGTCGGCGCACTTCATCTTCATACCAGCCGTGCTGCTGATCGGCATCGTCCTCGGCTGGGTGCTCGGCTCGCGCGCGGCGAGGGATGCCTACGCAATGGAGCTGAAGCGACGGGAGCAGCGCCGAAGTGCCGAACGCTGAATCGCCCGGCGCTCCGGCTGCCGATCAAGCGGGTCACATCTTCAGTAAGTCGGCTGCCTCGGTGAGGCCGCGCGCCCGCGCGACCGTCTCGGCGGTGGCGCCGTCCTCTCCCGCGATCGATCGATCGGCGCCGTGCTCGATGAAGAGGCGGACGATCTCCGCCGCCGCGCGCTCATCGTCCGGAAGGTAGAACAACGGCGAGTCGTGCTCACGGCGGGTGCTGGCGAGCCGCGGCTCTGCGGCGAGCACCTCGCGCAGGCGGGCGACCTTTCCCGCGGCTGTGAGCACCCAGACGTCGCGGCTGAATGGCGCGAGCAGGTCCACCATCTGCGGCTTCCGCCCCCACATCGCCCAGAAGATCGGCGTGCTCTCGTGCGTGTCATCCCGTGGATCCACGAACACGCCACGCTGGACCAGGAGCGCCGCCGTGCGTCGGGAATCGGAGTACGCGGCCATGTGGAGGGCACGTGCATTTCCCGAGCTCGGATCCGGCGCGTCCGGGGACATCCCGAGATCCAGCAGCAGCTCCACGACCGCGACGCGGTCCTGCTCCGCGGCCGTCAGCAGGGGACGGGGGTTCGCCAGGAAGTCCGGATGCGCGTCCACCAGCGACTTGGCTCGCGCCCGATCGAGCGCGAAGGACGCGCGGACGAACTCGTCGTGCGGATCGGGTGGCGGTACGTTCGTGGGCGCGCCGTAGCGTGCCAGCAGATCGGCACACTCGGTGAGCCCGCTACGGAGGGCCTGCTCGTACAGCGTGCCTGGCGGCGTCCGGGGGTGGGTGGATCGCGGCGGCTCTGGACTCGCGCCGTGTCTCAGACACCAGTCGGCCAGGCGGAGGAAGTTTCCCTTCAGCGCGCTCGAGAGCAGATACCACGCGCCGACGCCATAACCGCCCATCATGAGCATGTTCCAGTACGGGTCCTTCCAGTCGGCTTCGCGTCCGAGTCGAATCGAGCGCTCGTAGATCATCTCGAGCAGCCAGACGAAGTCGTCCTCGGCGAGGTGCCGATGCGAGGCATGCCCGCCGAAGGCGTTGTAAAGGAACTGCCCGTCGTAGGGCTCGGCGCCGCGATCGAAGAGCAGCGTCGCCAGCGCCCGGACCTGCGGATGAACCGAACCCTGTTCTTCTCCACGACCCACGATGCAGGTGAGCGCCGTGTAGTGGATGTCCGAGTTTCCGCCGAGGTAGTACGCGTTCGGATCCGCGCCGCTGTCGAGCAGTGCGCGGGCGATCGCGACGGCGTTGTCGCTCCACGGACCGGGTTCCGGCAGCCGGGCGTTGCAGAGATACAGAAGCGGCGGCCAGGCCCGCGGGCCGCCAGGCTCCGACGCTAGCGCCGGGCGCTCGGCGAGGATCCGCCGCACCTCCTCGAGATCCCCGCAGACAACGGCCGTGTAGAGGCTGGCCCGCGCGATCTCGGGTGCCTGGCGAGCAGCCGGCCTGCCGCGTGCGTCTGCCGCGGTCGCTGCGGACCGCCCACGTACCAGTCGAGGCAGGCCATCCTGAGGAAAGTCGCCACGCGCTCCGGATGTGTGTCCGGGACGTGGCCGCCGACGCTGAAGTCAGCGCCATGGGCCATCAGTTCCCGGACCGCGTCCACCTTGTTCTCCAGCGTCGCCCACGCGAGCGGCGTCAGGTGACCGGCGCGGTTCGTGTTTTGCGGACGTAGACCGAAGGGGCGGTTCAACGCTCCCCGATCGCGTTCGAGGATCTCGTGGATCCTGTCCGGCCGATCGAGGTCGATCGCGTCGAAGATATCGATCGCGTCCGACGCGAGGATCAGATCGCGGCAGTCGGTCTTGCCGGCGTAGTTTGCCCAGCCGGCGGGCGTGCCGCAGTACCTGCCGTCGCGGATGGTCGGATCGGCGCCGCCGGCCAGCAGAGCCGACACCGCTCGCGCGTTTGCCATGGAAGGCTGCCTCGTGCAGCGCGGTATATCCCGTCGTGCCATCGACCGACGTTTCCGTGTTGTCACGGACGTTGACCGACGCGCCGCAGCGAATCAGCGACTCGATGACCGGTGCAGGTGCGCGGCCCGCCGCGCGCACGATCAGCGTGCCCCATCGGCCGTCCGGTTTGAGGACGTCGGGATCCTCATGCAGCACCCGATCGATATCGTCCGGCCGGGCCAGCGCAATGGCGGCGGGCAGTGCAACCCGGGCGCCGCGATCGATCAGCAGCTGCGCGAACCGCTGTTCGCCGTCGAGCGCAGCCTGGTCCAGTGCCGTCAGGCCGGCCGCATCGACGGCTTCTGTATCCGCTCCGAGATCGAGAAGGGCGGCGAGTGACGCGAGCTGCGTCTTCACAACGGCCAGGTGAAGCGGTGTGCGCCGGTGATTCGTGCGATCCATGTGCCGTTGCAGATGGGCCGGCGATGCCGCCACCAGCCGGCGCACGATCTCGATCTCACCGGTCGCGACGGCGGACAGAATCGTGTGGCTGGCTCCGTGCGCGACCAGATACTCGACGATCGCCCTGTCGGCGCGCTCGTGTCCGAAGCAGGTGGCCCAGCCGATGATGTCGAGCTCGTGATCGTCGACTTCGCCCGCGACGGTTTCCGCTCCGTGCTCGACGAGCAGCTTGATAACAGGGAAGTCTCCGCGCTCGGCCGCGAAATGCAGCGGGAATGCGTGATCGCCTTCGTCGCGGATGTTCGGATTGGCCCCGCGATCCAGGAGCAGCTTCACGATTGGCTCGTTGTGCACGCCGAAATGCAGCGCCGTCCGAAGCCCCGAGTGGCCCTCGAGCACGCCACGCTCGTCGATGACGCCGGGATGGCCGTCGAGGACGTCGCTGACGCGCGCCACGTCTCCTTCTGACGCCGCACGCAGCAGCGACTGCAGCGCCACGTCACGAGGAGACGCGTCGCGCGCGGCTTCGAGCTCGGTCACGCGCGCTTTCAACGCCGTCCAGCCGCTGAATCCGTACTCGACCGCCAGCGCGCGCTGCACGTCGCGTAGAGAAGGATCCGCCGACGCCTTCGGGTGCGCCTGGCGGAACCGCTCGCGCGACGCCTCGTCGGATGCGCGCAGCGCCTTCAGCCAGCGTTTGGCTTCCTTGCGGAGATGATCGAGGGTCGTTGCAGGGGAGATCTGTCGAGGCATGCAACCTTCTTTCCGTTAGCGCCTGATGTCCGCTTGCGTTCAGGCCGGAAGAAGGTTCGGATTGTGACGAGTCATGTTGGGTGGGAGCATGCTCCCTTGCCGCGGACAGGAGGCGCCCCAGAGCGCGCTTCCCGCAGTATCGAGGAAGGCCCGCCCCGGTGTCAACGCCCTTCAGCGTCCGACCGCCAGCCGGTTGGCGAGACTGGCCGGCAGTCCCGCCTTCATGATGCGGCGCTGAGCGGCATCAACGGGATACGGGACTCGACGGAGCACCAGTGACACGGCGTCCGCGTCGTAGATCGCGAAGGCGGCGCGCGGATCGCCGTCGCGCGGTTGACCGACCGACCCGGGATTGATGATGTAGCGAGCGTTGGCGCCGAAGGGAACCGTCGTGTCGCCCTCGCTCTCCGGGACGAATCCCTCGAACGACTCGTTTTCGTAGTGAAAGATCACCGGCAGGTGCGTGTGCCCGAACAGGCAGACGGGCCGTCCGGCCGCTTCGAGGGACCGCAGCGCGTCGTCCATGTCGAAGATGTAGTGATCCTCGTCGAACGGCGAACCGTGACAGATTTCGACGAGCTCGTCGATCGGCTTGGGGCCCGCAGGGAGGTCGCGCAGGTACTGACGGTTGTCGGCCGTGAGCGTGTCTCCGGTCCAGGCGGCGGCCACGCGTGCGACCTGGTTGAAGTTGCTGCCGTCCTCGAGGCCGCAGGCCGCCTTGTCGTGGTTCCCGCGGATGACGGCGATGGGATCGAGGGCCCGGATGCGGTCGACCACCTCGTTGGGGGCCGCGCCGTAGCCTACGAGGTCGCCGAGGACGAGGACGTGGTCCCAGGTCCCCGCGGCGCCGAGCACGGCTTCGAGTGCCTCGAGGTTAGCGTGAATGTCTGCGAGGACTAGGTAACGCAACGCGCGGCCTACGAGTGTATGTGCTCCAGGATGCGTTCGGCGATCTCGTCCGGAGAGGCGCTGCCGACGTCGACGTGCATGTGGGCATGGCCGTACGCCGCGCGACGCACCGCAAACAGTCTCTCCATCTGCGCGCGATCGGCGGCGAGCGGCCTGCGGCCGTCCGCCGGCACACGCGACAGGACGACTTCTAACGGCACGTCGAGCCAGACCGAGAGGCCGTCCATGTTGATGGCCCCCCGATTGTCGGGCTCGACGAAGGTTCCGCCGCCGGTCGCGACGACAGCGTGGCGCAGCGGCAGGAGCAGCCGGAGGATGTCGCGCTCCACGGACCGGAAATACGCCTCGCCGGCGCGCGCGAAGATGTCCGCCACGGTCCGGCGTTCGCGCGCCTCGATCAACTCATCGACGTCTTCGGCGCGCCAGCCCAGGCGTCCTGCGAGTGCGCGCGCTACCGTGGTTTTGCCGGCCGCCATGAATCCCACGAGGTAGATCTTGTCAGGATTCACCGCGTGAGCCGCCCGAGGTCCTCGAAAAAGCCGGGGTACGACACGTCGACGCACGACGCGCCCACGATCGTCGTGCGGCCGGGCGCGCCCGTCGCGACAATCGCGAACGCCATCGCCAGCCGGTGATCGCCAGCGGCGTCCACGGTCGCGCCCGTGAGCGGCCGCGCGACGAGGCGGAAGCCATCGGGCTGCTCGTCGACCTGCGCGCCAAACGCCCGCAGCCCCCGGACGAGACACGAGATCCGGTCGCTCTCTTTCACGCGCAACTCTTCCGCGCCCGTGACGCTCAACTGCCCGCCCGGGGGCAGGAGCGCCCCCAGCGCAGCCAGCGCGGGGATCTCATCGATCACCGCCGGCACTTCGTGAGGGGCGACGACGAAGCTCTGCGGACTCTCGTACGTGACCGAGATGCGTCCGACGGGTTCGCCGGAATCCTCGCTGGCGACGCGCGTTTCGATCCGGGCTCCGGCGCGGCGGATGATGTCGAGCACGGCCGTTCGCGTCGGATTCAAGCCGACCCCGTCGATTTCGACCTGCGCGCCCCGCGTCCCCGCCGCGAGCGCCATCCAGAACGTGGCGCTGGAGATATCGCCGGGGACGATCACGTCGCGCGCGCGCAGTCGCTGTCCTCCCGTGACACGGATCCCTCCGGTGCTGCGATCGACGCTCGCCCCGAACGCGGCGAGCGCGCGCTCGGTGTGGTCGCGAGTCACCGCCGGCTCGACGACGGTCGTTTCGCCGTCTGCCTGCAGTCCGGCGAAGAGAATCGCGCTCTTCACTTGTGCGCTCGGGATTTCGGGCTGGTACGTGATGCCGTTCAGTTGGCCGCCGTCGATCGTCAGCGGCGGGCGGCCGTCGTACGAGGTGATCACGGCGCCCATCCGCGTGAGCGGGTCGATGACGCGCCGCATGGGTCTTCGCGCGAGCGAGCCATCGCCGTTGATCACCGACCGGAAGCGGTGGGCGGCCGTGATCCCCGCGAGGAGCCGCATCGTCGTCCCGGAATTCGCGGCGTCGAGCTCGGTGGATGGCGCCGACAGCCCGCCGAGCCCCCGCCCCTCGATCCGCAGCTCGTCCCGCGACGGTTCGCGGATGTCGACACCGAGCGCGCGCAGGCAGTCGAGCGTCGCCGCGCAGTCCGCGCCGCGCAGGTAGCCCTGAATCGTCGAGGCGCCCTCTGCGAGCGCGGCAACCATGGCATAGCGGTGCGAGATCGACTTGTCGCCGGGGACACGTACGCGGCCGTCCACGTGCCCTGCTGGGCCCACGATCGCCGCATCCGCCGGCGCGCCCGACATGCCTCGCACTATAGCACTCGCACTCTGGAACGGATCCGGTTTAGAATGTCCCCACTCGCGTGCGCTTCAAGCCCGCAGATCCTATCGTGTCGACAGCGACCGGTCCCTTCGGCGCCGGCAGCCCCATGCCCGCATGCTGACTCAGGGCGGTACCATCAAGTTGCAGGTTCACAGTAATTTCGACATGCTGGACTTCGTCCAGATGGTCAGCGATCGTCTGGGCCAGCTCGCCGGACTGGACGAGGACGCCGTCCACTGGATCGGCGTCGCCGTCCGCGAGTCGGTCATCAACGCCATCAAGCACGGCAACCGCGAGGACTACCGCAAACTCGTGACGGTGGAGTTCACGTTCGCGCCCCGAGTGGATCCCAGCGAGCTCATCGTCCGCGTGCTCGACCAGGGCGAAGGGTTCGACCCCGACGAGATCGCCGATCCCCTCGCGCCCGAAAACCTTCTCAAGTCGAGCGGCCGCGGCATCTTCTTCATGCGCAGCTTCATGGACGACGTCACCCTTCGACGCGCGTCCGAGGGTGGAATGGAAGTGCGCATGGTCAAGAAGCTGTCTCCCGGTGCCTGATCCCTGCCCGCCCGTGTTCCTCTCGACGGCGATCGAGGCCGTCATGCGCGCGGGCGACGTCCAGATGGCGCACTACGGACGCGACATTCGCGTCTCCAAGAAGGGCGCCATCGACCTCGTCACCGAGGTCGATGTTCGGGTCGAGCTCGAATTCCGCACGATGATCGCGGAGCGCTTTCCCGATCACGTCGTGCTGGGCGAGGAGTTCGGCATGGGCGAGGATCGCGCGATGCCGCGGTACTGCTGGGTGTTCGATCCCATCGACGGCACCACGAACTACGCGCACGGCCTGCCGATTTTCTGTTCGTCGCTTGCCCTCGAGATCGACGGCGAGGCCGCCGTCGCGGCGATCTACGATCCCACACGGCGGGAGCTCTTCACCGCCGAGCGCGGGCAGGGCGCGCGGCTCACCGGTGTGCCGCTGCGCGTCTCCACCGCGGACTCGCTCATCGACTCGCTGCTGTGCACGGGCTTTCACTATGGCGTGCAGAAAGATCCAGACGAGGTGATCAAGTTGTTTACCGCCTTCATCCAGCGCGCCAGGGCCGTGCGTCGCCTCGGATCCGCCGCAATTGACCTCTGCTACGTGGCGGCCGGGCGGTTCGACGGGTTCTGGGAGAAGAAACTGCAGCCCTGGGACATCGCCGCTGGCGCGCTGATCGTGGCCGAAGCGGGCGGCCGGGTGACGACGATGTCAGGCGGACCGTTTCATTCGCGCGAGGGCAGCGTCCTGGCGACCAACGCGCGCATCCACGATGCGATGCTGGCGACGATCCACGAGTAGGGCGGGGTGGTGTCCGGGTCCCGTCATGTCCCCTATTCGGGTCCGTGATGACACCGATAAATGACAGGAAGTTGGTGTCACAATGCCCAAACAGGCCAGGTTCGACGGTTGAGGCTGGCACTTTTCATGCTCCAGCGGGACTCACGCCCGACTCCTCGAACGTGGCTGGTCGGGTCACGGAGATTGTCATGACACAACGTCAGTGGTCGTACGGAGTGCGGGTGGCAACCCTCGCGCTGGTGATGTCGGCACTCACCTCTGCCGCGTCCGCGCAGGTCGTCCAGGTGGGTCGCGGTGATGCCCGGCATGCAATCGGGTTCAACCTCGGCTACTTCAACGTGAAAGGCGCGGACTCCCGCGTGGACGAGGATGTGTTGCTGGCGGATCTCTGCCTTCAGCCGGCGCCTCCGTTCGATTGCTCGCCGCTGCTGTTCGACCCGAGCGATTTCAGCGGCTTCAGTTTCGGCGGCGAGTGGCTCTATGGGATCGGCAACTGGATCGAGACTGGCGTCGGCATCGGCTACACCAGCCAAACCGTCCACAGCATCTATCGCGACCTCGAGGACATCAGCGGCGCGCCGATCGCGCAGGACCTGAAGTTGAGGACGGTGCCGATCACCGCGACCGTCCGGTTCCTGCCACTGGGGCGAGATGCCACAGTGCAGCCGTACTTCGGCGGCGGGATCGGCCTGTTCAACTGGCGCTACAGTGAGGTGGGGGAGTTCGTCGATTCTTCCGACGACACGATTTTCCCGGCCCGATATACGGCAGACGGCACAGCGGTCGGACCGGTCGTCGTCGGCGGAATCCGCTTCGCGATCGGTGACGCGTGGCTGGCCGGCACCGAGTTCCAGTGGCAGAAAGCCGAGGGGGACACGAACTCCGTCGAGAGCGGGCTGCTCGGCGACAAGATCGATCTCGGCGGCTGGACCTGGAAGGTCGTCACGCTGCACATTCGCTTCTAGCGCCGCGGACAACACGGACAGCACAGAAGCGACCATGAGATAGCTCGCAGCCCGGGCCGCGGGAGAGACGCTTATCGGACGTCCGGACCTCCGGACGTCCGGATTTCCGCTCGGTAGAGCGCCACCCCACCCCCTTCAGCCACCCGTTCGAACCCGCTCAGAAATCCCGCCCACTGTTTCGATCGGAGAAAGAGGGCGTCGCCTCCCTCGGCGCGTTCCTCGATCGCGACCCAGCCGACGTGACCGCGGGGACCGTACTGCATCGCCGCGACCCAGATCTCGCCGTTGCCTTCGTGCAGGAAATCGCGCACGTTGAATTCGGCCCGCGACAAGTCCTGCATGTAGTGCGCGAGGGAGCCCATGCTCATCATGACGGGACGGCCGTCCCGATGCTCCACGAGAAAGGCGGTGACCGCCTCCCGGCCGATCCTGTTGTCTCGATCGCGTTGGGATTCCGCGACCAGCGGCGCCGATCGATCCAGGGGCGAGAGCTGCCAGACCGCCAGCAGGACGACGACGACGGAGGCGCCCAGGCTCGTGCGGCGCGGCAGCAGGCTGATGCCCGTCGCGGTCAGGGCGGCGCAGGCGACGACGAGCGGCAGGCTGTATCGAACGCGAAACGGATGCCCTTGCAGGTATGCGTACCACGGCAGGGCGGCCGCGGCCCCGAGCGACAGGACGAGGAGCAATGACGCCCGCGGCTTCGATCGCCCGAACGTCCGGACCATCAGAGCGAGCGCAGCGACGGCGGGCCACACCGTGGCGGTGCCTGCCATGCGGTCAAGCCCCTCGCGAACCTGCTCCCACGCCATCATCGGGTGGCCCTGTGCCTCGTTTTCCGCGACGTAGAAACCGCTGCTGATGAACCACGCGCCAACCGTCCACCGGCTGTTGGCGAGAAACAGGAGGATTGCGACCGCCGGGTACGCCGCGAGGCGCGCGCAGGCGCGGGCGGCGTTGAACGGCGTCATACCGCGACGGATCAACACGGCCAGGGCGAGGGCAATGAGGGCGGACCCGATCGGCCACGCCTCGTACCGTGTCATGCAGGCGCCAGCCAGCGCGAGGCCCGCGGCGCGCGGCCACCCGCCGGCGCCGCGATCCAGCCAATCGGCGGTCAGGGCCACGGCCAGCAGCACCATGCCGAACAGCAACGGCTCGGTCATCGGCGTGCTCTGCAAGTACAGCAGGTTGGGATTGACCAGCAGAAGAACCGCGCCCGCAGCAGCGGCGGGCACGGACCCCGTCCGTCGGAGGATGAACCAGGCCAGGCTGCCTGCACCTACTGCCAGGCCCAGAACGGAGATCGCCGTGCCGGACGCCCCGTTGCGGTACCACGCGTCGACCTGCACCGGCAGCATGTTGAGGACGTGCGACAGCGGCAGCCACACGGCGCCGATCTGTTGCCATCCCGGCATCAGGCTGTCGAGAATTCGGCGCGCGATGACGAGATGTGCGCGCGCATCGTAGTGGCTGAGCGCCAGGCCCGCCTGGGCATAGTACAGCGCTGCGGCGGAGCCGGCGACGGCGGTGGCGACGGCGATCGACGCCGCGAGACGACGATCGACCGTCGTGTGGTCGGTCGGCACGCGGGAATCTTCACCGGCAGGAGAGTCCGTATCGAGCCGACGCGTGTCGCGTCTCGTAATGGCCAGGGCGCTTCTAGTTTACACTCGGGGATGAATGTCCCGTCTTGTCGAGTGGATACAGGGCTTCGCGCTCTCACTGGGTGGTCCGGGTCTGTTTCTGATCGCGCTGCTGGACTCGTCCTTCCTGTCGTTCCCCGAAGTCAACGACCTGCTGATCATCTATCTGACCACGCGGCACAAGCACCGCATGGTCTATTACGCGCTGATGACGACGCTCGGCTCAATCGCGGGGTGCCTTCTGCTGTACGGGGTGGCGCGCAAGGGCGGCGAAACCTTTCTGCGACGGCGCTTCAGCGAGCGTCACGTCGAGCGCGCGCTGGAGCGGTTCCGCCAGTACGGACTGCTGGCCGTGCTCGTGCCGTCGATCCTGCCCCCGCCGACACCGTTCAAGATCTTCGTGCTGGCGGCAGGCGTCGCGCGGGTGCCGCCGCTCCAGTTCATTCTGGCGATCGCGATCGGGCGCGGCTTTCGGTACTTCGGCGAGGGGCTGCTCGCGGTCTACTATGGCGATCAGGCCGCCGAGTTCCTGCACCAGAACGCGAGACCGATCGGCACCACCGTGGGCATCGCCTGCCTGGTCTTCGGTGTCGCGTGGATCGTCTGGCGCCGCCGGCGCGGCCAGCGTGCCTAGTGGCCCGTCTCCGCTGAAGAAGGACCACCTCGCGGGCGGGGCATCCCGGCTGGCGGCGTTGCTCCTCGCTCAAATACTGCCGGTATTCTCGGTCGTCGCGCCTTGCCATCCGGGCGCCGCGCTCCGCGATCTGGTCCTTCTTCGGCGGGGACGGGCCACTGGATGAACTACACTTGCATCCGCGTGGACATCTCAGTGGTCGTGCCGATGCGGAACGAGGCGCCGAACGTGGCGCAGCTGCTCGGCGAACTGACATCGGCGCTGGAAAGCCTCGGACGTCCGTACGAGATCATCGCGGTCGATGATGGCAGTACCGATCAGACCTTCGATCTGCTGGCTCGCGCGCAGTCCCGGGATTCTCGACTGCGCGTGATCCGGTTCAGGCGCAATTTCGGACAGACTGCCGCGTTCGCGGCCGGCTTCGCGCACGCGCGCGGCCGGTTCATCGTGACGATCGACGGCGACCTGCAGAACGACCCTCGCGACATCCCTCGTATGATCGCCCTGGCGGAATCGAGCCCGGCCGACATCGTGGCCGGCTGGCGCAAGGAGCGGAAGGATCCGTTCTTCAGCCGGCGCCTGCCCTCGACCATCGCCAACTGGGTCATCTCCCTGGCGACCGGCGTCAAGCTGCACGATTACGGATGCTCGCTCAAGGTGTTCCGGGCTGAAGTCGTCAAACCGATGAAGCTCTACGGGGAGATGCACCGTTTTCTGCCCGCCATCGCGAGCGAGATGGGCGTCACCATCGAGGAATGCGTCGTGTCGCACCGACCCCGCACGCACGGCAAGTCGAACTACGGGATCTCGCGCACGATTCGCGTCGTCCTGGACCTGCTGACGGTGAAGTTCCTCATCAGCTACTCGACGCGTCCGCTGCAGGTGTTCGGCCCGATCGGGCTCGCGATGCTGCTGCTCGGCCTGGGCGTGACCGGCTATCTGGTGTACGTGCGATTGATCGTGTACCAGTCGATCGCCGACCGCCCGCTGCTGTTCGGCGCAGTCCTGCTCGTGTTCAGTGGCGTGCAGCTGATCACGCTGGGTTTGCTGGCGGAAATGGTCTCCCGCACGTATCACGAGTCGCAGAATAAGCCCACCTATGTGATTCGCGAGATTCTCGAAACAGCGCAGCCGGCACCTGAAGCCGTCCGAACACGATAACCCGTCCTGAATCGACGGTTCTCACCGCGGGATCATCACGATCGACGTGATCTGCTGGGAAGGCGGGGAGGTGATCTCCGGGCCGAGGGCGCCGGCCTCGAGGAGGTGGCAGCCGTAGCCCAGCCGGCGCATCTCCGACAGATACTGCTCGACGCTCGAGTGCGACACACGCGCGAGCTGTTCCGCGTGAAGTTCCGAGAGGATGACCGGACGATCGTCGGCGATGAGCCGCGCGGCGCCCCTGAGCACGAGCGGCTCCGCTCCTTCCACGTCCATCTTGATGAACGAGACCGGTCGGCGCAACGGCTCCCGGTCCAGCGACACGGCCCTCACGCGGCGCGTCGCATGTCCTGGCGGCGCGGAGTCCGTTCCCGTCAGCACGAACGCTCCGCCGGAATTCAGCGTCTCGGTCGCGTAAGTGAGGTCGATGGTTCCATCCAGGGCGCCGACCGCGGCGCGCGCGACGCGAACGCGATCTTCCCAGTGGTTCTCCGCGATCGTCCGTTCCAGCAGCGAGGCGTTCTCGTCGAAGGCCTCGTAGGCGAAGACCGATCCGGTCGGACCGACGAGCTCAGCGAGGCACACCGTGAAGAAGCCGATGTGCGCGCCAACGTCGACGACGTGCTGACCGGTGCGTACGGTCCGCTTCACGAACGCGAGCTCGCTCTGCTCGAAGCGTCCACGCAGGATGTTCAGGCCGATCGCATGGTCGGAGAGGTCGATGAACAACCGTGCGCCGCCGGGCAGTTCCTTGATGACGAGGTTGGGCTCGTTGCTGTGCGCGAAATCGCGGTTCTTGTCGTTGAATTCCTGAGAGGTCATGATGTCCGCGCGCAGCTCCCGCGTCGTCCGGTAGCCCTTCATCTTCGGCGCGATCACGGCCTCGCTCTCGGGGTCGCGATCGAGCAGGATGCGGTAGGCCCAGACGACGTGATCGCGGGTGAGGCCGTCGTGATCCATAGAGTCGTGGAGACCGCGGGTCAATCCTCGGGACCGGCCGGATTGACGAGACTAAGCTCAGCAGGCTATTCTATAATGTTTACGCCCCTGGACGGTTCGCGTTTGTGTCAAAGAACGTACTTTCCGGTCCCACCCGCACGTGCCTGAGGATTGTTTCGCGAGCAGCGCTGCTGCTGGCACTCGTCAGTTCGTCTACGTGCGGCGATGGTCCGACCCGGCCGTCGCCCCCGCCGCCGCCGCAACTCGCACTGGTGTGCCCGGCGCCGATTGAGGGGCAATCGATGACCGGCGATCCGGTCACTCTCGACTACAACGCGCCCACGGCTGTCGGAGGCGTCGCGCCAGTCACCGTCACCTGTGATCCGCCGAGCCACTCGGCATTCCCCGTCGGCACGACGCCAGTGTCCTGTCGCGCGCAGGACAACACGGGGACGTCGCGCACCTGCTCCTTCAGCGCCCTCGTCAAGCCTCCACCCAGGCTCAGCGTGACGCGTTTCATGGCCTTCGGTGACAGCCTCACGGAGGGCACGACGGCGCCGGGGCTCGTCGTGTCGCGGCCCGACTCGTATCCATTCAAGCTGAAGCTGAGGCTCGAGGACAGGTATCGCACGCAGTCGTTCGAGATGATCAACGAAGGGGAGCCGGGCGAGCAGGCCACGGAGGGCGCACTTCGCCTGGGCGCGGCGCTCCAGCGTCATCACCCCGACGTCATGCTGCTCATGGAGGGGTCGAACGACCTGACGTTCCTCCGCGGCCTGGCATTCCAGCGCGCCCTGCCGGCCCTGGAGAAGATGGTGACCGACGCACAGGACCGGGGCGTGAAGGTCTGTCTGGCGACGATCCCGCCGCAGCGTGCCGGCGGCAGTCGCGATCAGGTCGCGGGCTTGATCCCCGCGTTCAACGACGAGATCCGCGCCATTGCGATGCGTCGCAACGCGGTGCTGGTCGATGTCTACGCGGTGGTCAGCCCGGATCTCTCGCTGATCGGCAGCGACGATCTGCACCCGACCGCTCGAGGCTACACTGTCATCGCGGAGAAGTTCTTCACGGCGATTCGGGAGGCATTCGAGGAGCGGTAGCGGCTCCCGGCTTCCGCCGCCAGAGAAGGGTCCCGAGCAACGCGAGGCTCACCGTTTCGCCCAGCACCGTCGCCAGCGCCGACCCGAACGCGCCGTATCGGGGAATGAGCACGAGGTTCAGGCTGACGTTGGTCAGACATCCGACGACGCCCGTCGCCAGCAGCAGCCGTTCGGCGTTGCTGGCCATCGCGATGACGTGCAGCATGACGAGCGGAAACACCACCACGAACCCCGTCGTCAACAGCTGAAGTACCGGCGCAGCCTGCGGGTACTTGTCCCCGAACAGATACCGGATGATGTCGGGCGCCAGCCACACGGCGCCGATGGTGCAAGGCAGCCCCACGGCCGTGGTCAGCACGAGCCCGCTTCTGGCGAGCCGGACAAACTTTGGCCTGTCGACGATGTACGCATGGGCAAGCCGCGGCATGAGCACGACGGCGATGATCGACGGGACATTGGCGAACCCTTCGTAGATCCGGTACGCGGCGCTGTAGGCGCTCGTCTCGGTGTAGGTCCGCAGCAGTCCCAAGAGGACGGTGTCGATGTAGTTGTACAGCTGCAGGACAATCGCGAACGCGCCGAAGGGCAGCGCTTCGATCTGCAGATCGCGCCAGGCGCGCACGTCTCTCGAAAACGTGAGCGACCCGATGGACCTCACCGCCAGCCAGTACGCAATCAGGAACGCGGCCGCGCGCGAGGCGACGAACGCGAGCGACAGTGCGACGGCGCCGTAGCCAGCCGCGAGCACCAGCGAGCCGATGACAAAGAGCAGGAAGCGGTCGACGACGAGCACGGCGGTTTCGAGATCGAAACGGTTCACGCCGTAGAACACGCCGCGGATGGTCGTCATGCCGGAGCGCAGCGCGCTTGCGATACCGAGCAACACGGCGGCCTGCCTGACATCGGTCTCCGGCTTCAGAACCGTCACCGTGAGGCCGAGCAGCACGACGGTGACGCAGCCGAGCACCAGCTTCATCGCCAGCGTGTGCGACAGGTACGCCGACGCTGCGCTTCGATCCCGCGCTACGGCGCGCGTGGCCACCTCCTTCAGCCCTGCGTCCATCAGCGTCTCGAAGATCACGGCGAGCGCCAGCGCCCACGAGAAACGGCCGAAGGCCTCCTCGCCGAGCCAGTTGCCGGCAAGGACGAGCAGCGCGAGCAGGAGGATGCCGCTGCCGGCGGACACGGCGGCAAAGAACGTGTTGTGCAGCGCTCCGGGTTCGCGTGGGCTCATCGTCCGGCCGTGAAAAACCAGCGCCGGCCGCGGCCGGGCAGGCAGAAGATGAAGCGCTCGTGGAGCCGCATCAGGCGGTGGGGGTCGTCGCCGGCAGCCACGGCACGGCGTCCCGGCAGTCGATCCGAAAAAGCCAACTCGCATCCGGCGGCTCTGAGCGCGGCTGCGGCAACAGCGCCGCCTATGCCCCAGGGCAGGCACGCGTGAGGCACCCGTACGCCCAGACGTGATTCGAGCACTGCCCGCGCACGGAAGATCTCTTCGGTGACGGCCTTCTGCTGATCGCGCTCCGATTCCCACCGGCCGGCCTTCGTGGCGACGCCGTCCAGCTCCTGCCGCCACGACGGCCGCTCGAAGAACGCAGCTCCGCCGGATTTCGCGACGTGCTCCACGCATCGATCGCGCGTGGCGCCATCGTCCATGAATCGCAAGGCATCCGACAGGCGCGACCGCTCGAGATACAGAGGAGCACCCAGATCGTCAGGCCCAAGCCAGCGAAACGGTTCGCCCGGCGATGCAAGCGGTCGGCTCAGGAGCGGACGTTCGGCGAAGGCCGGACTGACGTAATCGAGGATCTCGTCTCCCGAGAAAATCGCGGAATGCGAGTAGCTGTGGGACTGGATGTCGATCAGGCCCGAGGCGTGCAGCGCGAGCAGCTCAGGCCAGGTCGCAAACGGTGTGTCCGAGCGATCGCCGAGGACGGCCGCCGGGTTGGTCTCTGAGGTTGCCCGTGGTGCGGGAGCATCGGGCACACGAGCCGGAATCGCGAAGGCAATCGCCGTCATCCCGTAACGACGAAGCAGGGGCGCCGCGACCGTCCAGAGCGTGGACCAGCAGTCGTCAAAGCACAGGGCCACCGTTTTCGGCCCTGGCGAGACGCCGTCGATCACGAAACGCTTGATGGCGTCGGTCGTGACCGTGCGATAGCCGTTGTTGGCGAGGTACTGGAGCTGGGCGTCGAGGACCGTCGGGTTCGACTCGTGGAGGTGAAACACGGGGAGGAGCCGGCCTACCGGGAGCCCGAAGAGGAAGCCGGGATAACTGCCCGTCACCAGGTCGACCGCACCGCGAACGGCGCCGCCGCGCTCGGCGAAGGGAGGTCGGCGCATCACTGAACGGCGACAGGCGACTCGCCGGGCTCACGACGCCGCAGGACGCGCGCGGGCACGCCGGCTGCGATCGTGGACGGCGCGATGCTCTCCGTGACGACCGATCCCGCGCCGACGATCGCGTCGTTCCCGATCGTCACGCCGTCGAGGACCTTGGCTCCGGCGCCCAGCCACACGCCAGCGCCGATGTCGATCCCGCGCGACGATCGGGGCTGCGCGAGCACCGGTCGTGCCGGGTCGCTGAACTCGTGGCCCCCGCCGATCAGGTAGACGTAGGCCGCGACCAGGGCGTCGTCGCCCAGCGTGACGCTGCTCGCCGAGAAGATCTCGCAGTTGAAGCCGATGTTGACCCGATCGCCGAGCCGGATGTCTCCGTTCTTGCAGCTGAGGATGGTGTTGCGCCCGAGGAAGACGCCGCTGCCGATCCGGATGCCGTCGTTGCTGACGCCCTTGGCGTCGATCAGGCAATAGTCGTCGATCACGACGTTGTCGCCGATCCGGACCTTGTGAGGATGCCGCAGCCCGACGTGGCTGCCGAACGTGACGTTACGCCCACAGGACCCGAGCAGGCGTCGGTAGAGCAGCGATCGCAGCAGAAGACCAAACGCGCCGGACCGGTTCGCCGCCAGCATGACGATCGCTTCGTACTTCAACAGCGATCCCAGACCACGGCGGCCGACAATCAGGTCGCAGTATTTCTCGAGCCGCGACTTCTTGTTGGTGAACAGCTCTTTCTGAATGTCGACGGTGTCTGGCTGCATGCCGTCCGGGCGGATTGTACCACGTGCGATCAGCCGCGCGCGGCGTACACGACGGCCCCCGACACCGAGAACGCGAAGATCGTGGCGGTTCCAAGCAGCGACAGCACGAGCGCTGATTCGAGCGGCAGGTGCAGCAGCAGGAAGTAATACGAGAAGGTCGCTTCGCGCACGCCGAATCCATTGACGGAGACCGGCAGCATCTGCACGACGAACGACACCGGCACGAGCACCGCGAGATGGCTGAACGGGATCGGTATGCCGACGCTCTGCGCGACGGCCGCATAGAACGCGACCAGGACGAGCTGGACGACGATCGCGCCCGCGAGACATTCGAAGAGAGCAGCCGGACGGCCCTTGAACTGCGTGAAGGCCCCGGAGAGCCGGCCGAGCCGTTCTTCGACCCAATCGTGGTGAAACCGTCGAATCGGACGGAGGAGCCGCGACGGCGCGGTGGGCGACACGATGGCGATGGCGAGCGCGACGCTGCACACGATCAGTCCGGCCCAGAGCAGTGGCGGCCATACTGGCGCTCTACCAGCTCCGCCCGACTGCGTGAGGCTCGCGCCGACGGCGGCGACGAAGAGCAGGCCGATCAGGCCGATGACCCGATCGATGAAGACGATGGTCGTCGCGACGGTCTTGGAGCCCGCGGCCGGAGCCGTGTCACGAATTCGGACGACGTCGCCGCCGATGTTGCTGGGGAGAAAGTTGTTGAAGAAGGTCGCGACGAGGTACGAGCCGACCAGCGTTCGGCCGGGAATCGCCAGTTGCTGCGCGCGCAGGAGGCGATCCCACCGCCATGCGCTGACCAGAATCATCACCAGGTAGAGGCCCAGTGCAACGGCCAGCCAGAGCTGGGACGCATGCTGCATCTCGTTCCACATTCGCGCGGCATCGATTCGACGCAGCAAGTAATACAGAAGGGAAATGCTGACGAGAAGCTTGAGTGCGAGGAATGCCAGACGCCGGCCGTTCGATTCGCCCTGCTGGGCGTCCTGAGGTTCGTTCTGCATCGATTATGTGTGGGAAACCGCCAATTAATCTAACACAGCTCCGGGCTTCGCGACCGGCCGGATCCCCTGGGCCAGCTCGCGAAACAGGCTGGAATAGCGATCCGCGATCTTCTCCTGATCGAATAGCCGGACCGCTGTGTCGCGCGCGCTCGTGGCCAGGCGGTGCCGCAGCGTCGTGTCATCGAGCAGCCGATCGATCGCGTGCGCCAGCTCAGCGGGCGACTGCTGCGCGCACAGCAGCGCGTTCTTCTCGTGCACGAGATAGTCGACCATGCCGCCGACGCGTGTGGCGACCACCGGCAGCCCGCAGGCCAGAGCCTCGATCGCGGAGATGCCGAACGCTTCGTAGTGAGAGGGCTGGACGAAAACATCCGCCGCCTGCATCAGGGCGGCGACGTCGGTCGCCGGCCCCGTGAACGTCACGCGATCCTGCAGCCCCTCACGAGCGACGAACGCCCGCGCGCGTGCGCCCGCGTCGAGCGAATGCCCTGGCATGTCGGGGCCGGCGATCACGAGCCGCGCGTCGCGATGCGTCATGGTCGCCCAGGCTGCGAGAAGATCCAGGACACCTTTTTCGACGCTCAGGCGCCCGACGAAAAGGCAGACCGGCCTTTCAGCGGCCCAGCCCAGCGCCGCCCGCTGACGCCGGCGTTCCTCAGGGGATGCCGGCTGGAACTGTTTGGTGTCCACGCCGTGAGGGATGTACTGCAGACGATCGGACGACACGCCGCTTCGGAGCGCTTCGTCGTAGATCTCGCGCGAGATACACGTGTACATCGTCGCGGACGTGTAGATCCTCCGCACCGGCCATTTGAGGCCGCGGCCCAGCCAGCCGTCAGGCGCGATGCCATATCGCGTGAGGTCGGGATCCCAGCTCTCGCAGGACAGGGCTCCAGGCGTTGCCGCTTGAAGAACCACGGGGCACCGACGCCACGCGCTGGCGGCAAGCGCGGCGATCCCGATCCCGCGGTAGTCAGGACAGAAGATGACGTTCGGTGGCGGTGTCCTGCGCGCGAGCGCGGCAAACGCGAAGGGCAGCAGGCTCCATTTAGCGAAGCGCGTTCGACCCCCGCGAGGACCGACCCGCTCGATGGGAACATCATCGAGCCGCGGCGGTTGCGGCATCGAGTCTTCCAGCCGCCTGGTGACGACCGTTACGTCGAGTCCGCGTTGACGCAGCGCCGCGGCGATCTGCCGCGCATGAGTTTCCACGCCGCCGATGACAGGATGGTAGTAGGTCGTCAAGAGGACGAGGCGGACGGGAGCGTCGGCGTTAGCGGGCATTCTCCGTCCGGCGAACGATCTCGAAGGCCTGATATGCCCCGCGCGTCGCGATCGGATTGAGTTTGAGGCTCGCGGAGGTCCAGATCCAGCTTGGCGTCAGATGATTCAGCAATCGTCCGCGCCGGACCGGGTCGTCGAGGTAGTGCGCGCCCACGAAGCGCAGACGCAGGTCGATTGCCCGCACCGTCGGATTGTAGTCCCAGCCCACGTACAGCCACGGGCGGGGGTGGCTTGCGAGCTCGTCCTGGTTGCCGACTTACTGATTTGCCACCCAGCGTTTGAAATCGGGTTGGCCGAAGATTCGGCCGCTGCCATACGTGTCCGACAAGGACAGGACCACGCGATTGCCCGGGAACGCGTAGGCGAGGTAACAGAAGTCGGCGAGCCACGGCGTGACGTAAGTGGCACCACGACGTCCGGCCTCGAGATCGCGGACGAGCTGCGAGTAGTCACGTTCCTGCAGCTCGTGAGGCATGATCGGCGCCAGAGCAATCCTGTTCACGGTCACTATCGTCGCCAGTAAAGCAATCCAGGCTGCACGCTGCCTGCGCGGTGAAACCCACGCTGCAATTTTGTCGAGTCCGGATGCTGCCAGCATGGCGAGCGGCAGATTCGCCATCACAAAATAACGTGGCTCGAGATAGCCGGAAGCGAGCACGAAGGGAAGGGTGCCAACCCCGAGCCAGGCCAGCGCGCCCGCCATCGGCCTCCCGGCGGGCGGCAGCGCGGCAGCCGCGAGCGCGGGCAGGAAGCACTGGACGAAGAAGACGAGCCCGTAAACAGCCACCAGCGGATCCGGCCGCCGGCTCGTGACGCTCGCGGCCAGACCGCCGAAACGATCGAAGGGCGTGCCCACGAACGCGAAGTAGATGACGGCGATGATCCCAAACTGCAAGGCGAGCACGAGCGCTGTGGTGCGCGCGAGGCGACCGGCCGGGACCTCTCGAGGTCGTGACAGCGCCAGCGCTGTGACGAGCCCAGGCAGGAACAGGACGGTCGTCATCCGCGTGATCGACGCGAGTGCAAGCAGGACCGCCGCAACGACGAGGTGCCGGCGCGGCGCTTCGAGCTTGAGCCCTCTCACGAACTGCCACCCGCCCAGTGTCGCGAGGAGGAGCGAGGGGACCTCCGACATGAGCTTGAAGCCGAGATAGAGGGGCAGCGGCAGAAACAGCGCGACGAGCGCCGTCTTCCGCGCTGACGCAGAGTCCATCAACTCACGCGCGAGGAGCCACATCGCGAGTCCCCAGCCGAGCGTGAGCGCGCAAAACACGCCGCGCAACAGGGCCACAGAGGATTGACCCGCGCCTGTCAGGTCGGCGAGTCCATCGAGCAGCAGCACGAAGCCGAGCTTTGCCGAGAAGAAACCGCTCGGAAACAGACCGTCTGAGAGCGCGGGCTCCATCTGGATCAGATCGGCGGTTGAGTGTTTCCAGACGGAATAGAGGTAGAGGTACTCATCCCAGTAGTGGTCGCGGCTGAAGCTGGTCAGGCAGAAGAGCGCGGCGAGGGCAGCGACCAGCCAGAGCGGGCCGATGGTGGCTTTGCCGCGCTCGTGGGGGTGCGCGGCCCTCATCTCGGGAGGACCGTCCGGGTCAGAAGCCGCCAATAGGCGGCCAGGCAGGCTTCGTAGATCGCCTTGGCGCGACGGATGAACCCGGTCCCCGCCAGATCGTCCCGCATCACCATCGCGTCGCTCACCAGGACCGATTGATCGTGGCGAACGCGGATGCGGCGGACGCGGGCGCGGTCCGCCGGAAGCGCAGGAAGCATGCGAATCAGACCGGCAACGGCTTTCAGATACGTCAGCCCGTGCCCCTTCCAGAGCAGCAGCGCGGCCTGCAGCGTTTCGTGAACCGCGAGCGCCGGCGTCAGAAACACGAGCGTCCGAATCTCGTAGTTCTTCAGCATGAAGTGCCAGCGGTTGCGGATCTGGTAGTAGAAGAGCCACGCGTCGCGCGTGCGGCTCCGGTGGCGGACCTTCGTCTGGGGAATCTCCCAGATCTTGTAGCCGGCCAGCCTTGCCCGGTGCGTGAAGTCCCCGTCTTCCTTCCCGATGAAATACCGTTCGTCGAACAGCCCGTACTCGAGCGCCTTGTCGCGCGCAATCAACAGCGCGCAGGTGGAGGCGACGCCGATGTCGGCCGGCTCGGAACCGCGTTCGGCAAGCGGCCTGTCGAGATACGGATTCACCGCCTCGCAGATGAAGTGCAGCCGGTGCCGGCGTACTGGATGACGTCGGGACGGGCCGCATGCACGACCACCGGGCTGCCGATCGCGATCGCCGGATCCGCATCGAAGGCGGCCCTGAGCAGCGAGACGGCCTCCGGCTCGACGAAGACGTCCGCGTCCATCAGAAACACGAACGGACGGTTTGCCTTCAGGATGCCCACATTGCGGCCGGGGCTGGGACCAAGGTTGCGCTCGAGCCGGTATTGCCGGATGTCGGTCCAGTTCTCGCTGAAGCCATTGAGAGAGACCGTCGGTGCTGGCGACGTCCACGACAATGACTTGCCCGGGGGACACCCGGCCCGCCACAGCGAATCGAGCGTATCGCCGAGCGTTGCGCGCGCGTTGTGCGCGACGATCGCCACGTCGACGTCAGCGGGGAAACCGGCCATCGGTGAGGGTGTGTCGAGGAATTGTAGAACGCCCGGGCCGCCCGAAAAAGAACGCGCCGGCGTGGCAACCCACGGCCGGCGCGTCTCGATCAGGCTGTCGGGCCGATCAGGGCCAGGTGACGAGCACGATGTTCGTGCGTTCCAGCACGCTTCGCACGGGAATGCGGTTCGACGACGGGGCGCTGATCAGCAGGCCGACGACGTCTCCCGAGCGTGGTCCGATCCATGAGGCGTCCAGGGGGTGCACACGGATCTGGTCGCGGCCGTAGAGCGTCGGCTCTTCGACTTTGCAGGTGCGGCCTCCGCCCATCCAGTCGAATCCGCCGCCATACCACTGGCCGTTGATGTTGACGACGATCAGGATGTTGCCTTCGATGTTTGGCGGATTGCTGTCAATCGAGACGAGCGGCCACACACCGGCCTTGGTGTGGTCGATGCAGACCAGCGATCCGTTCACCGAGACGCTCTTGACCTCTGACGTCACCGCCCAGTTGCTGATGTTCGTCGTCGCCGGCGAAAGCCAGGTGATGAGCGCCGGATCGATCTGATCGTCGAGCGGCCCGAACCCCTGCACCTCGACCCTGACGCTGTGCCGCGTCTCTTCGGTGCCCTGGCGGAGCGTCGCCGAGACGTTGAAGCCGCCCTCGTCCGTCCACTGATGCGTGGTCGACGCGCTCCCGTTGATGGTGCCAAAGTCGTGGTTCGTGCCGTCACCGAAGGAGAGTGAAAGTCCGCCGCTGGCTGGCTGGCCCGCGGCCCGGACGGTCACGTCAATCGTGACCACTTCATTGCGTCTCGGCGCGGGCGGCGTCATCACGACCTCGATGCCGACGCCCAGGCGGACCTGCAGCTCGGCCTGGGTGTTGTTGACGCGCGCGGTGACCGTCGCTGACTGCGAGGACGCAAGTTGCACTCGGGCGATTCCCTCCGGGTCGGTGCTTGCCTTGTCGGCGGAGAGCCTTCCGGCGGTCGTCGAGAACTCGACTTCGACGCCGGGGATCGGCGTCCCCGACGAGGTAGCCACGAGCGCCGTGATGAGCACATCCCCGCCAGTCGCGGGGAAGGCTCCGGGTTCCGCACGCAGCGTCACCCCGCCGACGCTCGGCCGGTTGGGTGAGCACCCCGCGAGGGCGACGGTCATCAAAGCGGCCAGGATCACGTGGAGAACGGAGCGGTCACCGCGTAGTCTCATCAAGCGTCTCACTTCTTTCCGTGTTGAATTTCAGCGAACGTCGATACCAGGTCACACCCACGGCCAGCGATAGGTCGCCTGACCGAGAGCGATCCTGCACTCGAGTGCTGACGTCGCGGGCGCCGCAGACTTCGTGCGCGCCCGGTTGGCTGGGACGGCGAAAATAGTACACCAGCATGGCGACATCTTCAAGCGCGATCGCACCTCATGGCCACCGCACGATGACGATATTCGAGCGCTCGTTCACGCTGCGAACGGGAATCCGATCGGACGACGGCGTGCTCACCAGCAGTCCGACGGTGTCGCCCGAGCGCGGACCGGGCCAGGAGCCATCGAGCGGCGCCACGCGAATCTGATCTCTGCCGTACTCGGCGGGCGACAGTTGCTTGCACGTGCGGCCCTGGCCGAACCAGTCGAATCCCGCGCCGTACCACTGGCCGCCGATGTTGACGACGATCATCGGGTTGCCTTCGATGTTCGGCGGATTCGAATCAATCGAGACCAGCGGCCACTGGCCCGCCTTGGTGTGATTGATACAGATGCGATCGCCGCTGATGTCCACGCTCGTGATCTGCGACGTGATGCGCCAGCCGCTGACGTCGGTGGAGGCCGGTGACAACCAGCGAATCGTGCGGGGGTCAATCTGGTCGCCCGAACCCGGGATCGGCGCGGGACCCGGCGCCGGGCCCGGCAGGGCACCGACCTCGAGCCGGATCGTCTCCCGCACTTCCGTACCCGTCAGCTCTGCGAATCGGGCGGTGACGTTGTAACCGCCGGGCTGCTGATAAGTGTGCGTGGCCGTGCCGCGGCCCGCCACAACACCCAGATCGATATTCTGTCCGTCGCCGAACTCAATCCGGAGGCCGCCAGGCACGGGCTGGCCAGCCGCTGAGGCGACCACGGTAAACGTCACGGGCTGTCCAACGGACGGCTGTGCCGGCGACGCGCTGACGGCGATGCTCACCGGGGCTCTGATCTGCAGGCCGACCTCGTCGGATCGGAAGTCGAGCGCCTGGGCCCGCACTGCTGCGGGCGCCGATGTCGTCAACTGCGCTCGTGCCCGTCCTGACCCGTCGGTGATGACCGCCTCGGACGGTTTGATCGTTCCGGCGCTCGTCTGGAAGGTGACCGGCACGCCCGCGACGCCTTCGCCGTTGGGAGCCAGCGCCGTTGCCACGAGCTCAGCCTCGCCCCCGCCCGGCGGCAACACTGCGGGCGTGGCCACCAATTGAATCCTCGAGACGGCGGCCGACCCAACGGCGAGTGGAAACTCGGCGCGGACCTCACCGGATACTGCCGTCACGGTATCCATGCCGACCGAGCTGCCGGCCTGATAGCGGGCCGTAGCGAGACCGTCCTTGGTCTTCAGCTTCCGTTGGTCGAGCTGTCCGAGCGTGACGCTGAGGGTCACTTCCGTGCCATCCTCAACGGGCGATCCGTTCAGGCCCTTGACCGAAACGCTCAGCGTCGTCGCCTGATTGATCGGTACGAAGCCCAGTGGCGCCGAGACCGTGATGACCGCGCCACTCGGCGCGACGAGGTCTTTCGGTCCCATGTCACACCCGCTGACCAGGAATGCGAAGACGGGCACTGAAGCGGGCAACACACGACGCAGGGATGGAACACGGGGCATGGGGCCTCTTCCAAGAGATGCAATTGTGAGAAACCGGACAAGTGCGCTATCGGCAGGAGCGCTGCCGTGCTTTAGGCTGGGGAAGTTCTATTCTAGACCCAAAATGAGCCCGGCCCTACGGGATTGCGTCACCGTCGAGCCACCCCTACAATGAGCAATTCCTCTCCCTTGCGCATTCTCCTGCTCGCGCCTCATCCGTTTTTTCAGAACCGGGGAACGCCGCTCGCCGAACGGGCGCTCGTCGAGGTCCTGGGAACTGCCGGCCATGAGGTGGATCTGCTCACGTTCCATGAAGGAGAGGACATCGCGCTGCCGGGCTGCCGGATTCATCGCATCGCATCGCCCCCTGGCGTGCGGAATATCAGGCCCGGCTTTTCCGGGAAAAAGGTGATCTGCGACCTGTTTCTCATGGGGAGCGCCATCCGGCTGCTGTCGACCCGACGCTACGACCTGGTTCACGCCGTCGAGGAAGGGGCCCTCATCGCGGCGCTCCTGCGTCCGGTCTTCCGGGTGCCCTACGTCTACGATATGGACTCGTCGCTCCCGGAACAGATGCTCGAGCGCTACCGGTCGCTCCGCGCCGTCGCTCCAGCCATGGAGTTCGCGCAGCGACAGGCGATTCGCGGGAGCGCAGGCGTGCTTGCGATGTGCCAGGCCGTCGAGGACATCGCCCGGCGCCACACCAACGGGCAGCCCATCGCGCGCGTGGAGGACACCACGCTGCTGGCCACGGAACAGGAGACAGTCGCGGCGCTTCCTCCAGGAGGTCCCGTCGTGATGTATGTCGGGAACCTGGAACCGTACCAGGGAATCGATCTCCTGCTTGGAGCGTTCGCCATTGCGGCGCGGGCGTCCGCTGACGCCCGCCTCGTGATTGTGGGAGGCTCTCCCGAACATGCCGAAGGGTATCGGCGCGATGCCGATCGACTGGGCATCGGTTCGCGCGTCACGTGGGTCGGCATCCAGCCCGTGAACCGGCTCGCCGGCTACCTGTCCCAGGCGGACGTCCTCGTCTCACCCCGCCTGACCGGGCGTAACACACCGATGAAGATCTACTCGTACCTCGACTCGGGCCGTGCGGTCCTGGCCACGCGGATTCCGACGCACACGCAGGTACTCGACGACGAGATCGCCTGCCTGGCCGAGCCGACGCCCGAGGCGATGGGTGAGGCGCTGATCGCGCTGCTGCGCGATCCGGCCCGCCGGGAGGCCCTGGCCCGTCGAGCGCGCGACCGGGTACAGGCCCACTACACGCCCGCCGTCGCGCGGGCGAAGCTCCTGGCGTTCTTCGACGCGGTCGAGACGAGCCTGCGACAGCGCGCGGCCGCGGTATGACGACATCCGGCGAGCCGCGGGCGCTCGCACTGTTCCGGCGGTCCATTCTCAAACAAGCCAAGTTTCGCGAGATCGACCGGCTGCTCGGCGACGTCGGTCGTGCCCGCTGCCTCGACCTCGGCGGCGACAACGGCGTCATCAGTTACCTGCTCCGCCAGCGCGGGGGAACGTGGACGAGCGCGGACATCGGCACCCGCAACGTCGAGGCCATCCGGGCGCTCGTCGGCGAACGGGTCGCATTGCTCGACGGACCGCGGCTGCCGTTCGACGACGCGTCGTTCGATACCGTAGTCGTCGCGGACCTGCTCGAGCACATGGCCGACGATCGCCAGTTTACGCTGGAGCTCGCGCGTATCGTCCGGCCTGGAGGATCGCTGATTGTCAACGTGCCCCACCTCAAGCCGCGGTCGATCCTGAACCGGATCCGCCACGCGATCGGTCTCGGTGACGAGTGGCACGGTCATCTGAGACCCGGCTACAGCGCGCAGGGCCTCGACGCGCTGCTGTCGCCTGCGTTCCGCATCGACTCCGTTCGGACGTACTCGCGTGCGTTTTCCGAAGGCATAGACCTCGCGCTCAACGGGGCGTACGAGAAGTGGCGCCCCGGCCGCAACGGCGGGGCAGCCTCCGCGAAAGGCGTGGTCATCACCAGTGACGATGTGCAGGCGCATCGTCGTCAGTTCGCACTGCTGTCCGCGGTCTATCCGTTTCTTCGTGCGATCAGTGCGCTCGACGCAGTGCTCCCGATGCAGCAGGGCTACAAGCTGATCGTCCGGGCGACTCGTGTTCCGGGGCCCGCGCGATGATGAAACGCGTGCTGGTCACCGGCGCGACTGGTTTCACCGGCCAGCACCTGGTTCGACGGCTGCTTTCCGAACAGACCGAGGTTCGGGTGATCGCGCGGGACGCCGCACGCGCACGCGTCGTTCTGGGGTCGGCCGTCGACATCATCGAGGGCGACGTCGCGGACGCGCATGTTGGCGTGCGCGCGGTGCACGATTGCGACACGGTCTACCACCTGGCGGCGGCGTACCGTGAAGCAGGCTTGCCGGCGCGGCGCTATCACGAAGTGCACGTGGACGCGACGCGGCATCTGCTCGAGGCGTCCCGGACGGCGGGCGTGCGGCGCTTCGTCCACTGCAGCACGGTGGGCGTGCTCGGCCACATCGAGCACCCGCCTGCCGACGAGACCGCGCCTTACAGTCCCGGGGACGTCTATCAGGCGACCAAGACTGAAGGCGAGAAGCTGGCCGTCGACTTCCATCGGCGCCACGGATTTCCGGTCGCGATCGCCAGGCCTACGGCGATTTACGGACCCGGTGACCTCAGGCTGCTGAAGCTGTTCCGGATGATCGCGAAGCGCCGTTTCGTCATGGTTGGTGACGGTCGCGTCTACTACCACATGGTCCACGTCGACGATCTCATCGACGGGTTTCGGCTGCTGGCCGATCGTCCCGAGGCCGTGGGGGAAGTATTCATTCTTGGCGGGGACGGCTACCGGTCGCTCAACGACATTGCCGCCCTGATCGCGCGCACGGTGGGAAGTCCTCGACCACGATGGCACGTGCCGGCCTGGCCGATCCAGCAGCTGGGTTCGCTCGCCGAACTCATCTTCGCGCCGCTCGGCGTCGAGCCCCCGATCTACCGCCGTCGTGTCGACTTTTTCACCAAGAGCCGGGCATTCTCGATCGAGAAGGCGCGGCGCATGCTTCAGGTACTCGCCGCGGATCGACCTCGAAGAGGGCTTCCGATCGACAGCCGCCTGGTATCGGGAGCACGGGTACCTTCCGAAAACCGCGACAGGCCAGGCATGATGCGGCGCGAGACCCCTGACATCGAGACGTCGTCGGACGCGTACGCCCGCCGGTTTTCGGGCGCAGTGGGGGAGTGGTTTCTCAACCTCCAGGCGGACACCTCACGCGAGCTGCTCCAGGGGCTGGCACCGCGGGCACGGGTGCTCGATGTCGGAGGCGGTCACGCGCAGCTCACACCGATGCTCGTCGAACAGGGCTTCGACGTCACCGTGGCCGCGAGCGATCCCTCCTGCGCGCATCGGCTGAGCGAGCGGATCGCACGCGGCGAGTGCCGGTTTCAGAGCGCCGATTTGCTGCACCTTCCCTTCGACGATCGTGCGTTCGACGCCGTGCTCAGCTTTCGGCTGCTGCCGCACATGACAGCCTGGAAGGAGCTCATCCGCGAACTATGCCGGCTCTCCAGGCACGCCGTGCTCGTGGACTATCCTTCGACGCGGTCCCTCAATGTGCTCGCGGGCGGCTTGTTCGGACTGAAGCAGCGCGTCGAAGGCGACACGAGGCCGTTTGCGTTGTTCTCGCCTGCAGACATCGAATCGGAGTTCGTACGGCACGGGTTCCGCGTGGGCGCCGCGCGGCCCGAGTTCTTCTTTCCGATGGCATTGCACCGGCTGGCGGGATCGGCGGGGCTAGCGCGCGCGCTGGAGGCTGGCCCACGGGCTCTGGGTCTCACCGCCCGATTCGGATCGCCCGTGATCCTGCGCGCCGATCGAATCGCCTGATCAGAGCGGCCGGATTCTTTGGTAGATGACGATCTCGGGATTGATCTTGTCGAGATTGCTGCGAACGCCCCGCAGGCTGATCAGGTTCCACCAGGGCGTTCCTGTCGAACGGTGCGCCATGGCATAGCGCGTCGTCCCCGCCCGCAGTCGCTGGAAGAACCGCGTCGACGCGGGTTCCTCTCTGAAGCGCCACTCGTCGAACAGGCTCGTCGTCACGATGTAGTCGGGATCCTGGGAGTCCAGCTCCTCGATCGTCGGCCGCAGCGATGTCATCGTGGTGAATTCCTGCAGACGTGGCAGGTACATGCTGTAGCCAATCGCCATCAGCCGCTTGTCGGATGTGATGTTGGCGCGCATCCATCGTTCGGCCTCGTAGCGCGAGTCGCAGTCGAGCAGAGTATTGATCGACGTGGCGTAGGCGAGGCTGTACCCGAACACTCCAATCAGCAGCGCCACGCGCACGGGTCGCAGGCGTCCGGCGGGATCCGCGAGTCGCGCCAGGGGCGCTCCCGCAAACACGGCCAGGATCAGTGCCACCGGCAGCATGTAGCGATCGAAGTTGTAGAGGATCGGCACGATCAGGAACAGCCAGTACCAGACGATTGGCACCAGCAGCGCGAGCGGTCGCCAGTCGCTGCGCCAGCGGAGGAAGGCCAGCGCCGTCCCTGCAACGCCGATGATGAAGAGCGGCCAGCCCATCGAGAATCGAACGTGACGGATGCCGAGCGCGATGAGGCCCAGATGACCCGCGGGTGTGTTCTGGAACTCCTGCATGTCCGCCGTCATGTCGCCCGTGATGATCCGCAGCCGCTCCATCGCTGCCGGCGCGTTGAACACGAGGTTGTGGATCAGGACGAGGACCAGCAGGCCGAGTATGCCGGCGCCAATCATCCGACCGTTCAACAACGCTGACAACACCGGCCGGCGGTTCCCCGCCCGTCGTCTGGCGGCCGCCTCCGCGAGGACGATGACGACCGGCACCAGAAGATAGAAGCCGTAGGCCTGGTCTTTCGTGCCGATGGCACACGCTGCGGTGATCGCGAACGTGACGTAGTCGCGCCACGCGCCGGTCTGGAGGATCCTCAGGTAGCTTCGCATCGAGCAGAGGAGCCAGAAGACGAACGGAACGTCGACATTCGCAATCTTGCCGTAATAGACCAGCGGCGCCACGCAGGCCGCCGCTGCGGCGGACCAGACGGCGCTCCGCTCGTCGAACAGATCGCGCGAGATCAGGAAGACGACCACGACGATGCCTGCGGCCATGACGACGCTGACCAGGCGCAGCAGATAGAAAGCGATCTCGTACGTGCGCGGATTGTCGAAGGCTCCGACGCCGGTGGCCGCCAGAATCTCGACCGGTGCCTGCGCGAGAGCCAGCACGTAGACGTGCATCGGCGGATACAGTTCGAACCACCCGTTCGAAAAGCGTTTCTCGATGGCGGCGTGGATCGACAGCGGCGAGAACTCATCGGCTGCCCACGCGTACGGCATGCTTGGAAGGCCCCAGCCGATCGCCCAGAGATTCAGGAGAACGCCGGCCACCACGATGGCGAGGAGCGCACGTCGTGCACGCGACGAGCGCATCGCGCGCGCGCCTTCGGCGTTGGCCGTTGAGTGGGCCGTTCGAGCGGCAAGACCTGAATTGAAGCGGGGCAAGGAACGCGACAAAGGGCTGATGGGCGCGGACTGCGCGTCGGGGAACAGGGTATCATAGCGGCCGTAATGGGCCCGGATCCTTCAGCCGTGGAGGCGATTGCTGTCAGCACGCGTCGCGCCGGCCGTCGGTTGTCGCCCGGGCTGATTGCCGCCATCTGCTTCGCGATCGTCACCGGATCCGCCGCGCTCGCGATCAACCCACGGGACGTCTACGGCATCAAGGGAGACGAGTCCACCTATGTGCTGATGGCGCTGAGCCTGGCGCGCGACGGCGATCTCCGGTACGACAAACGCGATCTCGAGCGCTTCTGGCAGGTCTACGGGCACGGACCCGAGGGCGTATTTCTGAAGAGGGGCGGACCGCTGCGTCCGCGTCTGACGGGCTCGTGGCCCTTCATCCGGTTCGAACATCCTCCGGATCGCGCCGCGGATCGCCTGTATTTCGCCAAGGCGTTGCTCTACGCCGTGGCGGCCGCGCCGTTCGCGTTCATCGCGGGCGTGCAGGGGCTGTTTTTGATGAACGTGCTGCTGCTCGCGGCCGTGCTGTACGCCGGTTATCAGTTTCTCGCCGCGCGGAACACACCGGCCGTGTCGCTTCTGTTCGTCACGGCTTTTGTCGGCGCGTCGGCCACCGTGATCTATGCTGCGTGGCTGACCCACGAAGTCCTGAATTTCGCGCTCATTTTTCTTGCCTACTTCTTCTGGCTGTACAAGGAAGTCATCCCGGCGGATCCGACCGGCGCTCGCGGGGGGCTGAGAAGTCCACGCACGGATCTGCTGGCCGCGGCGCTCATTGGCCTGGCGTCGTATGCGAAGCCGCCGAACCTGCTGATGGCCGGCCCGATCGTCCTCTGGTATCTGTGGCGCAGGCAATTCGTTCACGCCCTTGTCGTCAGCGCATGTTTTGCGCTGTTCGTAGCCGGCGGTTTCGGCGTCACGGCGTTGATTACCGGTGACGCCAACTATCAGGGTGGCGACCGGAAGACGTTCTACGGCTCGTTCCCGTTCGAGAGCCGTGACGCGACGTTCGATACGCGCGGCATGGCGATGGCGACCAACGAGGTCGGCAACGACGAGTCGTTCGAGCAGGCCGTCTTCTGGCCGCGCCTGCGCGCCAACGCGGAATACTTCTTCGTCGGCCGCCACTTCGGCTTCGTTCCGTACTACTTTCCCGGCGTCGTCGCCGTCGCGCTCTGTCTGATTGACTGGCGGCGACGCACGGTGTGGCAGATTGCGATCCTGATGGCGGTTGCGGCGACGGCGCTGGTACTGCTGATCAAGACGCCGTTCTCCTGGTCCGGCGGCGGCGGCCCGCCGGGCAATCGCTATTTTCTGAGCATCTATCCGGCGCTCTTCTTCGTCGTGCCCGCCGTGGCGTCCGTGGCGTCCGGGATCGCCGCCTGGGCCGGTGGCGCGCTGTTCATCGCGCACATCGTGATCCAGCCCTTCTATGCGTCGAAGTTCCCCTGGGTGACCAGCCAGCGCGGTCTGCTCCGGCTGCTCCCGGTGGAGCTCACGATGGCGGACGATCTGCCCGTCCGGCTCAACCTGGAGCGCGCGCGGATCACGTACAGCGAGCCACCGCTGCTCATCTATCTCGTCGATGAGAATGCGTACCAGCCGGAGCCCGTCGGGATCTGGATCGCCGGCGCGGCGCGCGCCGACATTCTGGTCCGGAGCGATCACGAGACGGCGCAGATGCGCGTGCGACTCGAGTCTCCGATTTCCAACGACGTCGCACTCTCGGCGGGGGGTCCAACCGTTCACGTCAGGGTCGAGCCCGGGCAGGTGCAACAGGTCCTGGTGCCGGTGGAGTGGATCAACGGACGGCCGGGAGTCGGGGCCTGCCTGCTCTCCGTCAGGACTTCCAGCGGCTTTGTTCCGCAGTTGAGGGACGCGACGTCGGGCGACAAACGGTTCCTCGGCGTGCTCATCGACTTCGCAGTGGCGATCCCCACGGCTCAGGGACCTCGGATCGAATGAACCTGCGCCCCGCCGCCCGCGAAGGACTCGGCGTGCTCGTGGCGGTCGTTGCGCTCGTGATCTACTTCACCTGGCCGCTGGCGTTGCGTCCGGCGAGCCTCGGCCGGATTGACAGCGGCGATGGCCAGTTCAGCATGTGGAACGTCGGGTGGGTCACTCACGCGCTGACGACGGGCACGCGGGACGTCTTCGACGCCAACATCTTCTATCCTCACCGCGGCACGTTGGCGTTCTCCGAGGCAAACCTCGGCGCCGGCGTGATCGCCATCCCCGCCTACCTCATCACCGGCAACGCTGTCGCGGCCCACAACAGCACCGTGCTGATTGCCTTTGCGCTGTCCATCGTGGGCACGTACGTTCTGGTCCGACGGCTCACGGGCAATCGCGAAGGCGCGCTCATCGCCGGCATCCTCTTCACGTTTTGCCCGTACGTGTTCGCGCACACCGCGCACATCCAGCTCCTCATGACCTTCGGTCTGCCGTGGGTCATGCTGGCCATGCACAGTTTTGTAGACGCCCCGTCGGCTCGAGCGGCGGCCAGACTGGGGATCGCCCTCGCGGTCCAGGGGCTGTTCTGCGCGTACTACGGGATGCTGGCCGGCCTGATGGTGACGCTCGGCATCCTCTTCTATTCGTGGGCTCGCGGCCGCTGGCGTCAGCCTGTATGGTGGGGGCTCACGCTCCTTGCGGCGGGGGTATCAATCGTCTGCGTCGCGCCGCTCTTCGCGCCATACCTTCGACTGCAACGCGAGACCGGGTTCGGCCGCGCCCTCGCCGAGGCCGGGTTGTACTCGGCGGACTGGCGGGCGTACTTTGCCTCGTCCGCGTGGCTGCACCTGTGGATGCTCAAGCATCTGCAGCACTGGACCGAAGTATTATTCCCGGGCTTCTGCGCGATTGCGCTGGCCGCGGTCGGTCTGGTGGGCGTGTTTCGGCAGAGGGCGGCGCCTGTGACCGCATCCCCGCTCGCGGCGCTCCGGGAGACGACGCTCTTTTACGGCGTCCTCTCCCTGTTCGCGCTGTGGCTGTCGTTTGGTCCGTCCGCCGGCCTCTATGCCGGGCTCTACTACGTCGTGCCGGTGTTTTCACTGCTGCGGGCGCCAGCGCGCTTCGGGCTCGGCGTCATGCTCGGCCTGGCGGTGCTCGCAGGGATCGGGGTGGCGGCCCTTCTCCACTGGGTGAGTGCAGGAAAACGACGATTGGTCAGTGGCTCGCTGGCGGTGGCGGCTCTGCTGGACCTGTCGATCTCTGCGCCGTACCGCGAGATTCCACCGCCCGCGCCCGCCTATGCCCTCCTGGCCTCGCTGCCGGCCGGTCCGATCGTCGAAATGCCGTTCTTTTATCGGCCAGTCGACTTTCACTTGCATGCCCGCTACATGTTCAATTCCACGTATCACTGGCGGCCGCTCGTCAACGGTTACAGTGACCACATTCCCGAGGATTTTGCGAGGAACGCCCTTCCAATTGCCTCGTTTCCGAACCCGGAAGGATTTCTGATCTTCCGCGATCGCCGCGTGCGCTACGTCCTCTTCCATCCGCAGCGTTACCCGTATGGGGATCGTCAGGCGCTGCTGAAGCGGCTGACCGAGTACGGCGAGCACCTGCGGCCGCACGTGACGGAAGGCGACGTCTGGCTGTACGAGATCGTCAGCTGGCCGCGGTTTACGGACGCGCCCACCGGGCCTCCCGTCCGACGGTAATCTCACGTGGCTCGAATCGCTGTCGTCACGTCCAGCCCGCCCATGACCGAAGGCGGCCACATGGTGATCGCCAGGGCGCTCGCACGCGCGCTCACCGACGCCGGTCATCACGCCGACATTGTCGTCACGCCCCAGAATCGGTTCGGTCGCCAGGCTTCCGCGTACATCGCCACGTGGTTGACCGATGTCGGCTCGAGCGACGGGCGCAGGATCGACCAGGTGATCAGCCTGCGATATCCGAGCTATGCCGTGCGACACCCGCGTCATGTCTGCTGGCTGAACCACACCATGCGCGAGTACTACGATCTGTGGGATCGGTTCAGCGGCGGGCTCAGCGCCGCGGGCCTCGTCAAGGAGCGTCTCAGGCGCCGCGCCATACAGACCGCCGACCGCTATCTTCTCACCAGGAACGTGACGCGCCTGTTCGTCCAGTCGCGCACGATTCAGGATCGCCTGCGCATGTGGCCGGAGTTGAGGTCCACCATTCTGTATCCGCCACCACCACAGCGGCCGTACCGCTCCGAGGCGTACGGAGACTACATCTTCATGGTGTCGCGGCTGACGCCGCTCAAGCGGGCGGATCTGTTCATCCGGGCACTGGCGACGCCCGCGGCGGCCGGCATCCGGGCAGTCATCGCCGGCGAGGGCGACGAGCGGCAGCGGCTGCACGCATCCATTCAGGAGCTCGGGCTGTCGAATCGGGTGACGTTGGCGGGTCCGCTGACCGGACCGGAGCTCCTGGATCATCTCGCGCGCTGCCGCGCCGTCTGCTTTCCTCCCTTCGAGGAGGACTTCGGGTTCGTGACGGCCGAGGCGTTCGCGTCGGCGCGCGCGGTCGTGACCTGCCGCGACAGCGGCGGTCCCGCCGAGCTCGTGGAAGAGGGGGTCAACGGTCTCATCTGCGAACCGACCCCCGAGGCGCTTGGTGTGGCGCTGCGGCGCGTGATGGACGACAGGACTCTGGCCGAAACGATGGGAGCGCGGGCGCGCGACACCGCGGCGAAGATGAGCTGGTCGGACGCGGTTCGGCAACTGACGGACATATGATAGTCGTTGGCGGCAGACGCTGAGTCGAGAGCGAGATGGCTTACGGTTCACCCCTCGAAGCACGGCTGGCCAAGAAGGTCACCAAAGCGATCACGGAATACAACCTGATCGAGGACGGCGATCGCGTCATGGTCGGGCTCTCCGGAGGCAAGGACAGCTGGGCGCTGTTCCAGATTCTGGACGTCCTCCGCGTGCGCGCGCCGATTTCGTTTTCGCTCGTGGGCGTGACGGTCGACTCGGGTTACGACGGCTACCGTCATGACCTCATCTCGTCGACCTGCGAACAGCGCGGCTGGGAGTACCGGATCGTGCACACCGAGATCGGCGAAGTGATGGACGATTTGCTGGACGCGCAGGCCACGCCCTGTTCTCTCTGCGCCCGCCTGCGGCGGGGCGTCCTCTACCGGCTCGCCCGCGAAGTCGGCGCCACGAAGATCGCGCTCGGACACCATCTCGACGATTTCATCGAAACGCTGCTGCTCAACCTCTTCTTCGCCGGGACGCTGAAGGCGATGCCTGCCAGGCTCGTCTCGGACAACGGAGAACACATCGTCATTCGACCGCTCGTCGGGGTGACGGAAGCCGAAGCGCGCACCTACGCCAAGGCCCGGCAATTGCCGATCATCAGCTGCTGCTGCCCGGCGTGTGGCGACCTCAGCCTGCAGCGCCAGCGCGTGAAACGTCTCATCGCGGAGCTCGAAGTCGAGCATCCCGAGGTGAAGAACTCGATGATTCGCGCCCTCACCAACGTCGCGCCACGGCACCTGCTCGATCGGCGGCTCAACCCGCTGCCCGAGCTGCGGGAGCTTGCCGGTGGCGGACGCGCCGTTCCTCTGCATGTGCTCACACGCTGAACAGTAATCGATGCGTGCCGTCGTCCAGCGGGTGCGATCGGCCGCGGTCACTGTCGACGGCGCGATAGTCGGCCGCATCGGCGGCGGGCTGCTCGTGTTCGTCGGAGTGGGACTCGAGGACGGCCCAGCGGACGTGGAATACATCGCGGGGAAGATTCGTGAATTGCGCATCTTTGCCGATGAGCAAGGCCGAATGAACCGCTCGATCGTCGAAAGCGGCGGGTCCGTGCTCGTCGTGTCGCAGTTCACGCTGCAGGCGGATTGCCGGAAGGGACGCCGGCCGTCCTTCGATCAGGCGGCGGTGCCCGCGGTCGCCGAGGCACTGTATCTGGATGTCGTCCGGGTTCTCCGCGACAGTGGCCTGGACGTGGCGACGGGCGCGTTTCAGAAGCACATGATCGTCGAGCTCGACAACGATGGTCCGGTGACGATGCTGCTCGACAGCCGCCGGGCATTTTGAGAGGAGCCATGAGAACACTGTTCGCCGTGATCTTGCATCCTCGGTACGGCAGCTGCGGGATCGGCACAGCAGCGGCCGCTCGTCACCGAGGATCCCGAGACGGTTGGGACCGGCTTGATTCTCATCGAGGGCGGCATCGAAACCTGGCGCGATGCCGTGTATCCCGCGTCAGGACTCGGGGGCAACCTCCTGCGGCTCCCGACGCTCGGCGTGAGCTTCGGGTTCAGCTCGATCCTCGAAATGCAGATCGACGGCGGCCTCTACAACCGGCTCAACATCACATCGATCGAGCCGGCACCATTGTCGGGTGAGCTCGAGCTCGACGGAGACGAGACGCGGGATGTCGAGGACATCATCGTCGCGACGAAGATCAGGCTGCTGACCGAGACGCCGGGGCGCCCGGGCATCGGGATCAGGCTTGCCACGAAACTTCCGATCGCCGGCAACGAGAGCGGACTCGGGCTCGACACGATGGACTTCTACGTGTCGGCGCTGGTCGGCAAAACCGTCCGATCCGTGCGCATCGTCGGCAATATCGGTCTGGGAATTCTCTCGGATCCGCTCCTGGGCGATCGGCAGAACGACGTCCTGACGTACGGGTTCTCGCTGGCGCGTGCACTGGCACAGGGGTTCGAGGTGGTTGGCGAGGTCAACGGGCGGCTGAATACCCCGGCACTCCCTCCGCCGCCGGGTACGGAGTCCCGTGCGGCGGTCCGCGGCGGGGCCCGCTTCACGCACGGTCCCGTGCGCATCGACGGCGGCGTGCTGTTCGGGCTGACGTCGCTCGACCCTGATTTTGGCGTGACCGCGGGCATCACGTGGGTCTTTCGAGGCTTTACTCTGCCGTGATGTGTCGCGAGTAACGTCAGATCCCGATGATTGCGTAGAACTGACCGACGGCCGCGATCTCGTCATCGACCCGCGACGAGTTCCACTTCAGCTCCGCTGCGGCAATCGCAGCGCACGCCCGGATCGCCTCTTCACCCGGATGGCCGGCTGCGCCGAGGCCCGTCCTGCGGATGACGATGTCCGTCAAGCGCTGGGCCATTTCTTCTCGAATGACGTACACAATCTCGGCGCCCGTTGTCAGGACTGACGACGAGACGGCGTCGCGCAGATCGGGCCGCTCGTGCATCAACGTGATGATGCTGGCGCCCTTTTCCGCATAACGGGCGATGACGTGCCGGATTGTCGGGAGCGCCACGTCGAGCCCATGTGCCCGGGCTGTCTCGATCGCGAGCGCTTCGTGGTCGGCAATACCGGCGCCGGGCAGTACGGTCGTCGCGGTCGTCGAAGGTCGCACGTGCGTGCCGAGCCTGCGAGCGACCATGTCCGTCGTGCGTTCCGCGACACCTCGCGCACCGGAGTATTTCACGCCGACCACTGTCACCAGTCCCGTCGCGCCTTCACTCGCGTGATCGTGCACGTCAGGAATCATGCGCAGCTCCGGTTCGGCGCCGCGGCCCGGGACGGCAGGAATGACGCCGCGGTGCACGAGCGTCACATCGGCGCGCGTCAGCTTGAGCGCAGGGAAGGCCCCATTGACTTCGGTAATCAGCTGGTCCAGTTCGGCGGCGGTGACCGATGTGTCGCCGGGCTGGACGAATTTCGTGGACTGGCTCGTGCCGACGAGCGCGCGGCCGTGCCACGGTACCAGCGTCAGCATGCGCCCGCTGGCGGCAGGCGCGGCCAGCGCGATGTCGCTCGCACGCCTCGACGTGAGAAGGCTCATCGCTTTCAGGAGCGGGAACTCCCGCTTGACGCCGCACGCGGTCATCACTGTGCCCGCATGCGCGCCTGCCGCGTTCACGGTGATCTGAGCTTTCAGGGTCAGCTCACGGCCGGTCAACACGTCGCGCACGACGGCCCCGGCAATTCGATCGGCGTCCCGCACCGGACGGACCCAGTCGACGTAATTGACGAGGTCCGCGCCAGCCCGATCGGCGGCTGCGGCGAACGCGAACGTCAGCCTGTCGGCCTCGACTATCTGATAGTCGTACCATTGCGCGCCGCCGGTCAGCTTGTCCGGGCGCACACCCTGGAAGAGACGCAGCGTTGCGGCTTTCGAGACGAGCCGCGGCGGGGGCAGGTGCAACTCGGGCTCGATGCCGGCATTGCGGTGGCGGCCCAGCCATTCGTCCAGCTTGAACGCCGCCCTCAGCGCGAGCCGCCCTCGCAGCACGGAGCGATAGGTCCCGACGATGAAGGGCAGCGGACGCAGGAGCCACGGGGCGATCCGCGCCAGTGCCCGCCGCTCGCGAATCGAGTGTCGCGCAAAGCCCAGGCGGCCGTACTGCAGCGACCGCAGCCCGCCGTGGACTGTCTTCTGGTGATTGAAGGAGGCGGCGCCACCAAAATCGGCGCCATCGATCAGCGCCGTGCGAAGGCCGCGACTGGCGGCGTCGTACGCGACCGCAAGCCCGTGGATGCCACCGCCGATCACGAGCAGGTCGTAGGTCGTGTTGGCAAGCCTGTCGAGATCCCGTGGACGCATGAGTTCCGGGAACATTCTATAGTAGGTGAAATGCGCCTCACCAAGGCTCACGCGCTTGGCAACGACTTCCTCCTGATCGAGACGCGTGAGCTCGCGCAGGCCGCGGACCAGCCCGCGCTGGCTCGCGCGGTGTGCGACCGCCACCGTGGCATCGGCGCCGACGGCTTGATTGTGTTCGAGTTCACGGCCGACGGGGCAGTGATGCGCCTGCTGAACGCAGACGGCAGCCGCTCGGAGATCTCGGGCAACGGCGTGCGGTGCCTTGCTGCGTGGATCGCCTCGGGGCGGAATCTCTCGCCCGGCGCTTTGGTACGCATCGCCACGGACGCAGGGACGAAACGGCTGCAGCTGCTCGAGCGTCGAGCCAGCCGGTTCACCTTTCGCGCCGCCATGGGGCAGCCCGAGCAGATTGCCCGCCAGGCGATCGACGTCGGCGGGCAGACGGTCGACGCGATTACCCTCCGGGTCGGCAATCCGCAGTGCGTCGTCATCGGAGAGGTCACCGGAGACGCGTTGCGGCGAATTGCCGCTCCATTGGCGGTTCACCCACGCTTTCCCGAAGGCACGAACGTGGAGCTCGCGACGCTGGAGGCGCCGGATCGCGTCCGCATCCTCATCTGGGAACGGGGAGTCGGGCCGACCGAAGCCTCAGGTACTGGCGCGTGTGCCGCGGCAGTGGCCGCTATCCGCTACGCTGGCGCGCAGCGTGATGTCCAGATCGTCGCGCCGGGTGGCGCCCAGCGCGTCGAATGGCTGGACGACGGGCTCTACCTGACCGGCTGGGCCGACGTCATCGCCGAATGTCGCTGGCTCGCTGACGGATCAGATACGCAGCGCTGACACCCGGCTCGCGTTGCCGTCTCGCAATCTTTGCCACGCGAGCGTCTGGCGACGCGTGCAGCGACTGCGCACTCCAGACGAACGCTCACCCTCGACGACGACCGGTTCGCGCCCGCGCGGCGTCGTTCAGCGAACGGATCTCTGCGCCAATCCGGTCGCTGACCCCACGGAGCGCGTCCCTGGCATCCAGGTATTGCTCGGCCTTCAAGAGTGCGCGCGCTTTTTGCAGAGCGGCATCGGCGCTCGTGGTGGTCCGGCGGGCTGAAGCGAGCGTCTGAGCCGGAACGTGCGCCGCTTCGGCAGCGCGAATGGCCGTTCGCAGTTGCTGCAGGCCGGTCGCCGTGGCGGCGGCCGCGCCTTCTACCTCGCTTCGCGATCGCGCCTTGCCGTCAGCTGCCTGGCGGGCGGCCTGCTGCCCCCGCTCGCCCGCGTCGAGCGCCCGCGACAGAGCGAGACGGTAGTCGCGCGCCGCGACGGCGCTATGCGCCTGCTCCAACGCCGCGGTCGCGGCGGTGAACTCCGGAGCGGCGTACCGTTCAGCGCCCGCGGCACGCGCGGCGTCGATTGCGCCCTGAGCGCGATCGATCTCTTTCTGGGGAGGTTCGGAGCAGGCGGCGGCAACGACGAGCGCGCACAGCAGGGCGGGCAGTCGGCGCATCAGCCCGAAGTATAGCAGGGGATGGTGTACGATGAAGGCTGTTGCGGTGCACGATCGGCCGCGCGAAAAGCTCCAGCGGTCAGGCGTTTCCGCCCTCGGCGACAACGAGCTCGTGGCGATCATCCTGGGCCACGGTCACGCGAACGCCAGCGCGCTCGACCTCGCGAACGATGTGCTGGCGAAAGCCGGCGGCGTCGAAGGGCTTGCGCGGGCGCGGCCGGACGATCTCACGCGCATCGCGGGCATCGGGGCCGCGAGAGCCGCGCAGGTGCTGGCCGCGGTGGAGCTGGGTCGTCGGACCCTGACGCGCGCGGGCAGGCAGCGCGTGCAAATCACGTCCCCGCGGTCCGTGGCGGAGATGCTGCTGCCGCTCTATGGCGACCGTCCCGTCGAGCAGTTCGGCGTCGTCCTGCTCGACACGAGGCATCGCGTGATGCGGACGACGATCATCACGATCGGGACGCTGGACGCCAGCATCGTGCACCCGCGCGAGATCTTCCGTGAAGCGGCCGCGGCCGGCGCGGCGGCCATCGTGGTGTTCCACAACCATCCGTCGGGTGATCCCGAGCCGAGCGAGGAGGACATCGAGCTCACGGCGCGGCTGGTGGCGGCCGGCGTGCTCATGGGGATCGACGTGCTCGATCACGTCGTGCTGGCGAATGTGAGGTACTGCAGCATGAAGGAGAGGGGATACCTGCGGTGGCCCGGACCGTCTATCTAGACTGCTTTTCCGGCATTTCGGGCGACATGTTCCTGGGCGCGCTCCTGGACCTGGGCCTGCCGCTCGAAGGCCTGCGAGACGCGCTAGGCAGCCTCGCCATCGAGCACGGCGAGCTCTCGGCCGATAAGGTCCTCCGGGCCGGTGTGTCTGCGACCAAATTTCGCGCCCACGCCCCCGAGCACGCGCCTGCCGCCGCGACTATCGGACACCACCATCGCGACGACCACCACAGCACCTTCAGCACCACGACTAGCACCCTCAGCACCTTCAGCACGATCACCGCAGCCTGCCCGAGATCGCCGCTGCGATCGATCGTTCCGCGCTGTCGCGTTCCGGCAAGGACCGGGCGAACCGCATGTTCCGCAGGCTCGGTGAGGCCGAGGCCGCGATCCACGGCGTGCCGCTCGAACGCGTTCACCTCCACGAGGTTGGCGCACTCGATTCGATTGTGGACATCGTTGGCGCGGTGTTCGGCATGGAGTGGCTCGCCGCCGACCGCGTCGTTGCGTCGCCGCTGAACGTCGGCAGCGGGGAGATCGTCTGCGCCCACGGCACGTTCCCGGTACCGGCGCCTGCGACCGCGAGACTGTTGTCAGGCGTGCCGATATACTCGGGCGCCATTGCCGCGGAGCTCGTGACGCCGACCGGCGCGCTGATCGTGACGGAATATGCGAACGGCTTCGGTCCGCTGCCCGCGATGCGTCTGGGCGCTGCCGGCTACGGCGCGGGTGACAGGGATTTCGAGCGGCATCCCAACGTGTTTCGGCTGCTGGTCGGTGAGGCGGACGAGCGTCCCGCGACCGAGCGCATCCTCGTGCTCGAGTGCGAGATCGACGACATGAACCCGCAGTTGTTCGGTCCGCTGATGGACGGCTTGTACGCCGCCGGCGCCCTGGAGGTGTTCTATGCGCCGGTCCAGATGAAGAAGAACCGCCCGGGCACCCTCGTCACCGTCATCGCGCCGCCCGAGCGGCGCGAGCCGCTGTCGGCGCGCCTCTTTTCGGAGACGACCACGATTGGCGTGCGGTACCAGGAAATGCAGCGGGAACGCCTCGAGCGTGAGATCCGGAACATCCCGACGCCGCTCGGACCGATACGCTTCAAGATTGCCACGCGCGACGGCAAGATCATGAACGCCGCTCCAGAATTCGACGATTGCGCCAGGCTCGCGAGGGAGCGCAGCATGTCGATCAAGGACGTGCAGTCCATCGCCACGAAGGCGTGGCTCGACAGTCACTGACCGCCTGGACACCAGTTTCAGTTCCGCCGATGCCGAGCTTTTACATCACGACGCCGATCTACTACATCAACGCCGAGCCGCACCTCGGGCATGCCTACACGACGATGGTCGCGGATGCGATCGCGCGCTCGCGCCGGCTGCTGGGCGAGGACGTGTTCTTCCTCACGGGCACCGACGAGCACGGGCAGAAAGTCGAGCGCGCGGCGCGCGCCGCGGGGGTCGAGACGCGGGGGTTTGCCGACCGGATCGCGGAGAAGTACCGTGAGCTGTTCGCGACGCTGAACATCTCCAACGACGACTTCATCAGGACGACCGAGCCGCGGCACATCCACGCGGCCCAGGCCATCTGGCGCCGCGTCCGCGACAACGGGGACCTCTACAAGGCGACGTACGAGGGCTGGTACTGCACGGTCGACGAGCTCTTCGTTCCCGAAGCCCAGCTCGTCGAGGGCCGGAAATGCCCGACCTGCGGCACCGCCGTGGAACGTCTCAGCGAGGAGAGTTACTTCTTCCGGCTCTCGAAGTATCAGGACCGGCTGCTCGAACTCTATCGTGAGCATCCCGAGTTCATCACGCCCGAGATTCGCCGCAACGAGATGACGGCGTTCGTGTCGTCGGGTCTGAGAGATCTGAGCGTCAGCCGGACGTCCTTCAAGTGGGGCATTCCGGTGCCTGACGACCCCGCGCACGTCATGTACGTCTGGTTCGACGCGCTCACGAACTACATCACAGCGGTCGGCTTTCCGGACGACCAGCAGCGGTTCGCACGCTACTGGCCTGCCGACGTGCATTTGATGGGGAAGGAGATCGTGCGTCAGCACACGGTGTACTGGCCGGCCTTTCTGATGTCGGCCAAGCTGCCGGTGCCACAACGCGTCGTCGGTCACGGCTGGTGGATGATGAGCGATGCGAAGATGTCCAAATCGCTCGGCAACGTCGTGCGCCCGCAAGGCTACGTCGATCGGTTTGGCGTGGATGCGCTGCGCTATTTCGTGATGCGTGAAATGGTGGTGGGACAGGACGCCAACTTCGCCGACGAGACGTTCCTGACGCGCTACAACTCGGACCTGGCCAACGATCTCGGTAACGTCGTGAGCCGGGTGACGACCATGATCCAGCGGTATTGCGACGGCGTCGTCCCGGAACGCGCGCGCGATAGCGAGACGGCCGCCGACCACGAGCTGCACAAGGCGTGTGACGCCACGATTGCGCATGCGATCGCCGAAGCGACGCGGTTCGATTTCAGTGCCGCCCTGCGCGGCACCTGGGAACTGATATCCGCGGTGAACAAGTACATCGTGACGCGAGAGCCCTGGGCGCTCGCCAAGACGCCGGCGTCCCGTCCGTTGCTCGAGGCGACCCTTTACAACGCGGCGGACGCGCTGCGGATTGTCGCGGCGCTCGTGACGCCGGTCATGCCGTCCTCGGCCGAACGGATCCGGAAGATGCTTGGGATTCCGTCCGAAGGATGGGTGGACCTGCGGTCGGGGACGCTCGCCGCCGGCTCGACGCTTGGCCCGATCGAGCCGCTTTTTCCGAGAATGGAGCACACCGTGGATGAATTGAGAGCCATGTCTGATTCGGGTGACGCCCGGCCACCGGCGCCTGCCGCGCCTGCGCCCGTGCCCGCGGGTGCGGCGCCCGCGTCGCCGACAGCGGCGTCTGCCGGCGGCGACCGCATGTCGATTGACGATTTCATGAAGATCGATCTGCGGGTCGCGAAGGTCGTCAGCGCCGAAAAGGTCCCGAATTCGCGAAAGCTCGTGAAGATGACGATCGATGTCGGCACTGAGCAGCGAACGCTCGTCGCGGGAATCGCCGAGTCCTACGAAGCGGACCAGCTCGTCGGCCGCACTATCGTGATGGTGTTCAACCTCAAGCCCGCGAAGCTGATGGGCATCGAATCGAACGGCATGGTGCTCGCAGCGAGCCCCGACGGCGGCAAACCGATCCTGGTTGGCTTCGATCAGGAGGTGCCCCTCGGCACTCGCGTCCGCTAAGAAACCGACAACCGACAACCGACAACCTAGAACCCAAAACCCAAAAACCAACAACCAAAAACCAAAAACCAAAAACCGAAAACCGAAAACCGGAACTCTGTGATCGACAGCCACTGCCATCTCGCAGACGAGGCGTTCGCGAGCGATCTCGACGCCGTGGTCACCCGCGCGCGGGACGCAGGCGTGGGCAGCGCGCTCTGCATTCTGGCCGCCGGCGACGAGCGGGAGTCAGCCGCGGCGAAGCGTGTCCGAAGCCTGTGGCCCGGTGTGCAGTTCTCCCTCGGTGTGCATCCGCATCAGGCCGGTCAGTTTGGTGACGCGGCGGACCGGGTCGAGGCGTGCGTGCGTGAGGGAGTCGCAGCCGAGGGCGCGCGCGCGATCGGCGAGATCGGGCTCGACTACCACTACGACTTTTCGCCGCGTGACGTGCAGCAACGCGTGTTCGCCTCGCAGGTCGCGCTCGCGACGACGCTCGACTTGCCGGTCGTCATCCACACCCGCGAAGCCACCGACGACACGGTCGGGATCCTGCGCGACGGTGGTCCATCACTGCGTGGCGTGTTCCATTGCTTCACCGGCGACGTGGCGATGGCGCGCGTCGCGCTCGACCTCGGCTTCCACGTGTCGCTCGCCGGAATTGTCACGTTCCCCAGAGCCACCGAGCTTCGCGAGGTCGCCCGCATGGTCCCTGACGACCGCCTGCTGCTCGAGACGGACTCACCGTATCTGGCGCCCGTTCCGTTGCGCGGAAAAAGGAACGAACCGGCGTTCGTCGCCCGGGTCTTCGAGGTGGTCGCTGAGGTCCGCGGGATACCGGCGGGGGTCCTGGCGGCGCAGGTCACGCGCAATTTCGAGGCATTCCTTGGGCCAACTGTTTCGGTTCAAAAGGCTTAGCGCGTTGACACTCCGGCGAGAACTCCGATATTGTGAGGCGACCGCAACCAAACGGCAGACCCCTTGAGCGACACTGCGCAGAAACAAGCCGTCTCTGTCGACCTGGCCCATATCTTCGGGCCCATCCGCGACGATCTCGAGGCCGTGGAACGCGAGTTCGTCCGTCACATCCAGTCGCGCGTCGCCCTGATTCCCGAGATGGGGCGGTACATCCAGAAGAGCGGCGGCAAGCGCGTCCGGCCCGCCGTGCTGTTGATGGCCGCGCGCCTGGGCGGCTACACCGGCGATCGCGCGGTGCTCTATGCGTCGGTCGTGGAGTTCATCCACACGGCGACGCTCGTGCACGACGACATCATCGACGGCGCAGACCTGCGCCGCGGCCGGCTGGCGGTCCATTCGCGCTGGGGCAACGACATCACGGTGCTCCTCGGCGACTACCTCTATATCAAGTCCATGGCCATGGCGCTGACTCAGGATTCCCTGGAGATCATCCGCCTGCTCTGCGACGTGACGCTCCGGATGATCGAGGGCGAGCTGTACCAGCTCACCAAGACCGGTGACGTGGACATCACCGAGGACGAGCACTTCGAGATCATCCGGCGCAAGACGGCGTTTCTCTTCGGCGGCTGCGCACAGATCGGCGGCATGCTGGGCGGCGTGACGCGCGAGCAGGAGACGGCGCTCCAGGAGTACGGATTCAACCTGGGCATTGCGTTTCAGCTCGTGGACGACCTGCTCGACTACACGGCCGACGCTGTGGCGCTCGGCAAGCCGGTCGGCGGCGATCTCCGCGAGGGGAAGGTCACGCTGCCCGTCATCCTCCTCCTGCGGCGCGGCGGCGAGGACGCGGACCGCCTGATCCGCAACGTCGTTCAGCAACGATCCGTGTCGGCCGACGAATGGCGCGACATCCTGCGACTGCTCCACGAACAACGATCGACGGAGATGGCCTATCAGCGTGCGCTGGAATACGCGACGCGCGCCAAGATGGCCCTGGACGCATTTCCGCCCAGCCAGGAACGTGAAGCGCTCCTCGCGCTCACCGACTACGTCGTTTCCCGCGACCGGTAGTGGTTTGCCCTCGTTCGACCTGCCCCCACTGACGCGTATTCAACAGCTTCGTGACGAGATTCGACACCACGAAGAGCGCTACTACATCCTCAACGACCCGGAGATTACGGACGACGCGTTCGATGCGCTGATCAAGGAGCTCCAGTCGCTGGAGCGCCTGCACCCGGATTTGATCACGCCCGACTCGCCGACCCAGCGGGTCGCCGGCCACCCGGTCGACGGTTTCGAAACGGCGGAGCACCTCCAGCCGATGCTGAGCCTCGACAACGCGTACAGCGAGGAGGAGCTGCGGGCCTTCGACGAGCGCGTCCGCAGGGGCGCGGGCGGTCTGCTGGACGCCGACTCGGCGGTCGACTACGTGGCCGAGCTGAAGATTGACGGCCTGAGCATCGCGCTCACCTACCTGGACGGCGTGCTGCAACGGGGGGTCACGCGCGGCGACGGCGTACGGGGTGAGGACGTGACGTCGAACGTGCGCGTCATCCGCGCGCTGCCGCTGCGTCTCGCCGATCCGGACGGGCGCGCCGCCGGCCGCCTCGAAATGCGGGGCGAGATCTATCTGCCTCGAAAAGCCTTCGAGCGCGTGAACCGCGAACGCGAGGATCAGGACGAGCCGGTCTTCGCAAACCCGAGGAACGCCGCGGCCGGCACCATGCGGAACCTCGATCCGGGGCTGGTCGCGCGCCGCGGGCTCGCTGCGTATGTGTACCAGCTGATCGGGGAGCGCACGCCGGCTCGCACCCGCCACGGCGAAACGCTGGAGCTGCTGCGTGCGTGGCGGCTGCCGGTCGAGCCGCATTTTCGCAGCTGCCACGGTATCGACGAGCTGCTCGCGTTCTGTCAGGAGTGGCAGGACAAGCGTCACTCCCTGGAGTTCGACACCGATGGCGTCGTGATCAAGGTCGACAGCCTCGAGCTGCGCGAGACGCTCGGCGCCACGTCGAAGTTCCCGCGGTGGGCGATCGCGTTCAAGTTTCCGGCGCAGCAGGCGACGACCGTCCTCAGAAAGATCGAAGTCAACGTGGGGCGGACGGGTGCGGTCACGCCGTACGCCGTCCTCGATCCCGTGCGCCTGGGCGGATCGACCATCTCGCTCGCAACACTGCACAACGAGCAGGAGATCGCGAGGCGCGATCTGCGCGACGGCGACACGGTCATCATCGAGAAGGGCGGCGACGTCATCCCGAAGGTCGTGAAGCCGGTTCTCGCCAGCCGGCCCGAGGGCTCCGAGCCCTGGCGCATGCCCACCGAGTGTCCCTTCTGTGGCAGCCAGCTTCAGAAGCCGGAGGAAGAAGTCGTCTGGCGCTGCCCGAACTCGTCGTGCCCGGCCAAGATCCGTCGCGGCCTTCAGCATTTCGCATCGCGGCGCGCGATGAACATCGAAGGCCTGGGCGAGTCCCTCGTCGATCAGCTCGTGACCAGGGAGCTGGTGAAGGACTACGCCGACCTCTACCTGCTCGCGCTCGAACCGCTCGCGAACCTGACGAGCACGAGCATGCGCGAGGGCAAGGAAATGACGCGCAGGCTTGGGGAGAAATCGGCGCGCAAGCTCCTGGACCAGATCGAGCGGAGCAAAGCGAACGAGTTCTGGCGCGTCATCTACGCGATCGGCATCCGGCACGTGGGCGAACGCGGCGCACAGGCCCTGGCTCGGGCGTTCGGCAACCTCGACGCGTTGCTCACGGCGACCGTCGAAGCGCTGGGAACCGTCCAGGACGTCGGGCCTGTCGTCGCGCGATCGGTGCGCTCCTTTCTGGACGAGCCCCGCAACCGCGCTGAGCTCGAGAAGCTGCGCGCGGCCGGCGTGCAGATGGTTGGTGAGGCTCGCCCCGCGATGGGGGTCCAGCCGCTTTCCGGCCAGACGTTCGTCATCACCGGGACGCTGGCCACGATGACGCGCGAGGAGGCAGCGGCGGCGATCGAGGCACTCGGCGGAACCGTCTCCGGCTCGGTCAGTCGAAAGACCAGCTTCCTCGTCGTCGGCGAGGATGCCGGGAGCAAGCTGGAGAAGGCGCGGACGCTGGGCGTGAAGACGCTGACGGAGGAGGAATTCCGGGCGATAATAGGGCCGGTATCGTAGGTCATGTCGAAACGCTTCACGATTGTCACCGTCGCGCTGTCGGCCACGGTCGCGTTCTTCGTAGGCCTGATCCTGGCGGGCGGGATCACGCGGGCGCCTGTCGTCTCGTCCGAACCGGCGTCGCCGCCCCGCACATCCGAAAAGCCTCGTCCCGCGGTGTCCGCCGTCGGGCCCCTCCGTCGTCAACTTCGCCGACGTCGCCGACCACGTCAACCCGGCGGTGGTGAATATCGACGCGACGTCCAAGGGCCAGATCGGACGGGACGGTCAGCGGAGCCCCCAGCGCGGGTCCGACGACCCGCTCGACGGCCGCCGCGATCCCGATGCGCCCTGGAGGGGCTCCGGCAGCGGCTTCATCATCGAAGGCGGATTCATCCTCACCAACAATCACGTGGTCGAGGGCGCGCAGCGGATCACCGTGACGATCGGTGACGGCCGGACGTTCCGGGGCGAGGTCGTTGGCACCGATCCGGCGATCGACGTTGCCCTGGTTCGAATCTCCGGTGCCGAGAATCTTCCGCAGGCGACGCTCGGCGACTCGGACCAGCTGCGGCCCGGGGAATGGGTGTGCGCCATCGGCAACCCGCTGGGCTACAAGCACTCGGTAACCGTAGGCGTCATCAGCTTCGTCGGGCGCAAGCTGTTCGATCTGAGCCTGGACGACTACATTCAGACCGATACGGCGATTACTCTGGGCAATAGCGGCGGCCCGCTCATCAACACCCGTGGCGAAGTGATCGGCATCAACTCGGCAATCAGCTCGAGGGCGTCGGGTATCGGCTTCGCCGTGCCCATCAACCAGGCGAAAGCGATTCTGCCCCAGCTGAAGGCACACGGCCGTGTCTCGCGCGGCTTCATGGGCGTGACGCTCACTGATGTGTCACCGGTGCTGCAGCGGGCGCTGCGGCTGCCGGTTTCAGATGGTGCGATGGTCCAGGATGTCTCGCCTCGCTCGCCGGCCGAACGCGCCGGACTGCGGCCCTACGACGTCATCGTGGCAGTGGATGGACGTCCGGTGCAGACGAACCAGGCGCTGATTCGTGACATCTCCATGAGGCAGCCGGGGACGATGGCGCGGCTGGACATTCTGAGGGAGGGCCGTCGCCAGACGCTGCCCGTCAAGCTGGCCGAACGTCCGACGAGCGGCAGCGGCGCCGACGGCTCGCCCGGGGGCGAAGGCCCCCACCGGCCGGCGCAGGCGCAGCCGGATGATTTGCCGCCTCTCGGGGTCACTGTCCGCGAGCTGGATCGTGACTTCATCGGACGGCTCGAGGTCCCGGACACCGTCCAGGGCGTCATCGTGAGCCGCGTGGATCCGACCGGTGCGGCCTTCGAGGTCCTCAAACGGAATCTGGTGATCATGGAGATCAACAGGAAGCCCATACGGACGGTCGCCGACTACGAGCGCATCGTCGCGGCCGCCCGTCCTGGCGACGCGCTCGCGATTTACTACTACGATCCCACGCTCAGCCAGCGCACGCTCGTGACGGTGACGGTGGACTACTCTCGCGGACTAAGGCGACGGCACGATACGCTTTTACGAATTTCACGACTGCGGAGAGGCCATTCGATGAAGGCCCGCATACTCATCATCGACGACGAGGCGGAGGTGCGCCGGTCGGTGCGGATGATTCTGAAGTACGACGACTACGAGGTCATCGAGGCCTCGAGCGGTCCGGAAGGGATCGCGATGGCCGAGCGCGAGTCACCCGATCTCGTGTTTCTCGACATCAAGATGCCCGGCATGGACGGGCTCGAAGCGCTGCAGCGCATCAGGGCGGTCAACGAGAACCTCCCCGTCGTGATGATTTCCGGCCACGGCACGGTGAGCACGGCGGTCGAAGCCACGAAGGCGGGCGCGTTCGATTTCATCGAGAAGCCTCCGACGAGCGACAAGCTCCTGGTGACGATCCGGAACGCGCTCGAACGCTCGCGTCTCTCGGATGAGAACACGTCTCTGAAGCGCGCCGCGGAAGTGCGCCATCAGATGGTGGGGGAGAGCCCGGCGCTCCGTCAGGTCTGGGATGCCGTCAAGCGCGCCGCGCCGACCAACGCGACCGTTCTGCTGTTCGGCGAGAGCGGCGTCGGCAAGGAGCTCGTCGCGCGTTCGATCCACCGGAACAGCCTCAGGAGCCGCGACCGTTTCGTCCAGGTCAATTGCGCGGCGATCCCCGAGGAGCTGATCGAGTCCGAGCTTTTCGGTCACGAGAAAGGCTCGTTCACGGGAGCAACGGAGAAGCAGGTCGGCAAGTTCGAACAAGCGGATCGCGGCACGATCTTCCTCGACGAAGTCGGGGACATGAGCGCGAAGACGCAGGCGAAAGTGCTGCGCGTCCTGCAGGAGGGTGAAGTCGAGCGTCTGGGCTCTGCGCGTACCATCAAGGTGGACGTGCGCGTCATCGCCGCCACGAACAAGGACCTCGAGCAGGAGATCGAGAAGGGCAGCTTCCGGGAGGATCTCTACTTCCGGCTGAGCGTCATCCCCATCCGGGTGCCGCCGCTCAGGGACCGCCGCGAGGACATTCCGGTGCTGGTTCGCCACTTCGCGGATCTCTTCAGCCGTGACAACAACCGGCGCCCGCCGAGGTTTACCGACGCCGCGCTCGAGTATCTGCAGAAAGCGCGCTGGAAGGGGAACGTGCGCGAGCTGAAGAACACCGTCGAGCGGCTGATGATCATGACGGCCGGCGAGCGGATCGACGTCGACGACATGCGCGAGGCCGTTCGCCTTGAATCGAAGGCACCGGCGTCGGATAATGAGAAGGAGCGTCCCGGCACGCTGCGCGAGTTCAAAGAATCGGCCGAGCGCGCCTTCCTGGTCGGCAAGCTTCGCGAGAACAACTGGAACATCTCGAAGACGGCCGAGGTGATCGGGACGCCGCGCAGCAACCTGTACAAGAAGCTCGAACAGTACGGGATCAGCCAGGAAGCGGACGGGTAGGCGGCAAGGGAAAGGGACAGAGCGACAAGGGATCGGTTCCGCCGCAGCAGGCCAGACGATCGCCCGCCGAAGCGCCGAAGGGCGCGAAGGCGGGAGGAAAGTCCGAACTCCGCAGGGCAGTGCGCCGGGTAACGCCCGGTCAGGGTGACCTGAAGGACAGTGGCACAGAAAACATACCGCCCTGAGCGAGGCCGAAAGGCCGAGTCGAAGGGTAAGGGTGAAAAGGTGCGGTAAGAGCGCACCGCGCTCGTGGCAACACGGGTGGCAGGCAAAACCCCGCACGGAGCAAGGCCAAATAGGGAGGCTCGGAACGGCCCGTTCCAAGGTCTCCGGGTAGGCCGCTTGACCCCGTCAGCGATGACGGGGCTAGAGGAATGATCGTCACGCCGAAGCGCCGGCCGTAAGGCCGAGGCGAAGGCGGACAGAATTCGGCTTACGGCCCGCTGCGGCGGGCTTTTTTTATGCCCGGGTGCAACTTTCGGCCGACGGCCCTCGTCTGAGAGGCTATGTTGGTTTTCGATAGAGTGGCAGGCACCTAAGTGGGGCGCCGGAATTCGCTCAGCTTCGGGGCGGTCTCGCTTCTTCACGCCGTCGCGTCGGGCAGCCGCTTCGGCTTCGACATGATGGACGCCACGGGCCTGACGAGCGGCACCGTCTATCCGACGCTCGACCGGCTCGAGCAGCAGGGGCTGCTCGCATCCCGCTGGGAGTCCGAGGCCGAGGCCCATGGTGAAGGACGGCCGGCACGCCGGTATTTCCGGCTGACGGCTGCGGGCGCCACGGCGCTCGAAGCTGCCCTTCAGAAGTACAAGACCTTGCGACCGGTCACCATCGACTGGGCGTCACTCGAGCGCGCAACCCGGCGATGACGCCCGACCCCCGGCGTCCGCCGCTCCCGCTCGCAATCGCCCTGATCTGGGTGAGCGTGTGGGAACCGCTCGCGCCGTCAGATCGCCGCCGGACCTGGTGCGATCAGTGGCGCGCCGACCTCTGGCACTACTGGGCCTGGCTGACCGTCCAACCAACGACCTCCCTTGGAGCCGCGCTGCGCCTCTTCGGTCGCGCGTCCGCTGCTCCCTGGCATGCCCTCCTCCTCAGGATCCGCGACTGGAGTCTTCAGATGCTGATGCAGGACCTTCGATTTGCGTGGCGCATGATCGTCCGCCGTCCGGCGTTCACCGCGGTGGCGATCGCTCATCCTGTCGCTCGGCATCGGCGCCAACGCGACGATCTTCAGTTGGGTCGAGACGGTGCTGCTCTCGCCGATGCCAGGTGTGAACGATCAGGACCGCCTCGTGTCGCTGCGCGGGACGACCCCGAGCCGCAACGACCTGAGCTTTTCGTATCCGAACTTTGTCGATGTGCGCGACGCGGCAGCCGCGCGGTCTTCAGGATCTGATCGCGTTTCGTGGCGTCCCGATGAGCCTGAAAACGGATGCGGGGCCGGTTCGCGTGTGGGGTGAGCTCGTCACGCCCAATTTCTTCGAAGCCCTCCGGGTCCCGGTCCCGCTCGGTCGCGGGTTTCAGCCGGCTGATGCCGCTGCGCCCGGCAAGGAACCGGTCGTCGTCATCAGCCATGCGTTGTGGCGACGGCTCTTCGGCAGCGATCCGACCATCGTCGGCCGCCTGGTCCCACTGAACGGCCTGTCGTTCACGGTGATTGGCGTGTCGGCCGAGGGATTCCAGGGATCGCTCGTCGGCGTCTCGCTCGATCTGTTCGTGCCGATCACCATGCAGAGGTCCATGATGTCCGGCGACCGGCTGCGCGAGCGGGGGAACTCGTTCCTGCAGGTGTTCGGACGTCTCGCCCCTGGCGCATCGCTTGCGGACGCCCAGGCGTCGGCGTCAGTCGTTGGCGCGCGGCTGGCTGCGGAATACCCGGAGTCGAACAAGGGCCGCGGAATCCGCGTCATCCCGCTGTGGCGGGACGGCGCCAGCGGGATGCTCATGCCGGTCATGGCGCTGCTGATGGGCGTGGTCGGCGTGGTCCTGCTGATCGCGTGCGCGAATCTCAGCGGATTGCTGCTCGCGCGCGCGATCGGACGTCAGCGCGAAGTGGCCGTTCGGCTGGCGGTCGGCGCAAGCCGTGGCCGCCTCGTCCGGCAGTTCCTCATCGAAAGCCTGCTGCTCGCCGCCGGAGGCGGCGTGGGGGGGCTGATCCTCAGTTACTGGACCTCCGGGATGTTGAACCGCTTTCTGCCACCGACGCCGCTGCCCATCGGATTCAACGCGGGCGTGAGCCCGACGGTCCTCGGGTTTTCTATTCTCGTGACGTTTGCCGCCGCGCTCGTCTTCGGCTTCCTGCCGGCGATTCGCGCGTCCAGGCCAGACGTGTCGGTCGCCCTCAAGGATGCGGCCGCCAACACGACGGCGGGCGTCGCCCGCGGGCGGCTGCGGCAGGCATTGGTGGCTTCGCAGGTCGCCCTGTCGGTACTGCTGCTGATCTGCACGGCGCTCTTCGCGCGAAGCCTGGGTGCGGCCCATCTCGTCGATCCGGGCTTTTCGATCCGGCAGGGGGTGATCGCGTCGCTGGATCTCCTGCCGAACGGCTACGACTCCGCGCGAGGCGTCGTGTTCTATCAGGAGCTGCTGCGGCGGCTTGCGTCGAGACCCGGGATCGAATCGGCCACTCTCACCACGTCGCTGCCCCTCGATCTGTCGGCCGGCAGCGACATGACTGTCGACGTCGATGGCTATTCCCGTCGCCAGGGTGAGGACATCACCTCGTACTACAGTCGCGTGGGTCCGCGTTACTTCGAGACGATGGGAATCTCCATCGTGGCGGGTCGCGCGATCGACGAGCGCGACGTCGAGGGCCGGGAGCTCGCCGTCGTCGTCAACGAGACCATGGCGAAGCGGTACTGGCGCGACGGCAACGCGATTGGCGGGATCGTGAGGTTTGGCAACGGACCGGCGCGCGTCGTTGGCGTGGCCAGGGATGGCAAGTACCAGCGACTCGGCGAGGAGCCTCGCAACTACCTCTATGTTCCTGTGTTCGCGTACTACCGCCCGGATGTCGCTCTCATCGTGCGAACGTCCGCCGAGACGGCCGGCGTGCTCGCGGCAGTGAAGGCCGACATTCGTCAGATCGATCCCAACCTGCCGCTGTTCGATGTCCGAACGGTTCAGGAACATCTGCAGCTGAGCATGTTCGTGCCGAGGATGGCCAGCATGCTGCTCGGCGTGTTCGGCGCGCTCGCGCTGCTGTTGGCGTCGGTTGGGTTGTATAGCGTCATCGCCTTCAGCGTGGCGCAAAGAACGCATGAGATCGGTGTTCGTGTGGCGCTTGGCGCCGACCGGGGCGACATTCTGCGGATGGTTCTCCGCCAGGGTCTGGCGATCACGACGATTGGACTGCTGGCGGGCCTCGCTTTCGCGGCGATCGTGAGTCAGCTCGTCGCCGACCAGCTGATTGGCGTGTCAGGCACGGACCCGACGAGCTGGATTGCTACGGTGGCCACGCTTCTGTGCGTGTCGCTTCTGGCCTGTACACTGCCGGCGCTTCGGGCGGCAACGCTGGATCCGCTGAAAGCTCTGCGCCGCGGCTGACGCCCAAACCGCGCGTGATAAGATCTCGCTGCTGCGAGATGGCCCACTACCTGGTAACAGGCGGCGCGGGATTCATTGGTTCACATCTGGCCGAGGAACTGATCAGGCGGGGACACACGGTTCGTGTCGCCGACTCGCTTGTCACCGGCAAGCGGAGCAACCTCGATCATCTGCCGTCCGTTGAGTTTCTCCAGGGTGACCTCGCCGAGATGAGCTTCGCTCGGCAGGCGGTCGACTCCGTCGATTTCGTGCTCCACCAGGCCGCGATCCCATCAGTACCGAGATCCGTCACCGACCCGGTCACGTCCAATCGCGCCAACGTCGATGCCACGCTGAACGTGCTCGTCGCGGCGCGCGACGCACGTGTCCGGAGAGTCGTCTTTGCCGGGTCCTCGGCAGCCTACGGCAACACCGCGACGCTGCCAAAGCACGAGGAGATGCCGAACAGCCCGCTCTCCCCCTATGCACTGCAGAAGGTCATCGGTGAACAGTATCTGCAGATGTTTACCAGTCTCTACGGTCTCGAGACCGTGACGATCCGCTATTTCAACGTCTTTGGACCGCGACAGGATCCGTCATCGCCGTACTCCGGTGTCATCTCGCTGTTTGCGACCGCGCTCCTCGAGAGGCGCGGTCCGACGATTTTCGGCGATGGTGAACAGACGCGGGATTTTACCTACGTCGCCAACGTCGTGGACGGGGTGCTCCGCGCATGTGACTCGCCTGGCGCGAACGGCCAGATCATCAACGTGGCGACCGGCGGCCGGATTTCGCTCAATGTGCTCTTCGACACGATGAGGAGACTGCTGGGCGTTGACGTCACGCCAACCTACGCCCCCCTGCGTGCGGGCGATGTACGTGACTCACAGGCCGACATTCAGAAAGCGCGTGAGCTGCTTGGTTACGAGCCGTTCGTGTCGTTTGAAGACGGCCTGCATCGCACGATCGAATGGTACCGGGAAACACGCGCCGCCGCTTCCTGACGACCTCTCTGCTCTGACTCCTCGCGTTGACGCTTTTCGCAGGCGACCAGATCTGCGCGTGAAGCGATTCTCCGCGGCCGCTCGCGGAAGTTGCGCGTTCTGTGAGCGTTCTGCGAACGACCGACCTCGCGCTGATGTCGGCAGTGGCCTTGCCATGACCGCAGACGGTCCCGCCGGCCGGACACACTCGACAAGGTGGCCCGACCTCTCACTTTGCGAATCCGCCGGCGCGGACCATCGATGACATCTCCTCGCGTTCCCCACTGATTACAAACTGGCGTTTCAGTTACAGAACGGGTATCGGAACCCCGCACACCGCCCAACCTCTACTGTCCTGCGGAGGGGCAGGGGATTTGCAGATTTGCGCCTGTGTTGGCGCGCGGGGGACGAGGAATGGGCGAGTTACGGTCGGGCTGGACGCGTCAGAACTCGGGCCGCTGCAAGTACTTGCGAACCAGACCCGTCTCCGGTTCGCGCGACGCGATCCAGCGAGGAGCGTGTAAGTGAGCGCGCCGCGCATCAGGTGGAAACGACTTGCTCAGTCTGAGTTTCACCGGACCGATCCAGCAGTGCGAACGGGAACGCGAGCTACTCCGAGCTACTCAATGACTCGACGATTCAACTGGCTATCGGCGCTTGCATTGAGCGTGATCGTCGCGGGGTGCGGTGGATCCGATGGCGGACCATCATCGCCGGTCGCTCCGGTGGTACCGTCCGCGCCTGCGCCGCCGCCTCCTCCTTCGCCATCGCAGAAGTGGGCGCTGACTGGCGTCGTCTCGGATGATGCCGCCACGCGCGCGCCGGTGTCTGGAGCGCGAGTGGAAGTGGTGGAAGGGACGAATCAGGGACGGTCGGCGACCACCAATGCGGAGGGTCGCTACCGGATCGAACAGCTCGAAGCGGGCGACTTCTCGGTGCGCGTCGTCGCCGAAGGCATGCAGACAGAGGTCAAGCGCGTGACCCTCTCATCCGACTTCGTCTACGACTTCGTCCTTCGCCGCGTCATCCAGACGCGGGCGACCGCGGGTCACGTCGTCGATGGAGTCTCCGACTCGCCGCTGGGTCTCGTCATGATTCGCGTCGACGGGATGAGCGACGTCACGACGAGTTCCGATGGCAGCTTCCGGATCGAATCTGCCGATCCCGACCAGGTTCGCGGCATTCGCCTCTCGTCATCATCCGTCGTGGAGCGCGTTACACAGCTGCGCATCCCGGGGCCAGACGTCACGGTCCCGCTCATTCCCGCCAGCTTCGACCTGCGGGCGTTCGACGAGATGTTCCGCGGCGGGGGACCGCTGCGCCGTTGGACGTCAGCGCCCAGGCTGGTTGTGCAGCAGCGGACACTTCAATACACGAACGTATCCGATCTCGAGGTACTCGGCGATTGACAGCACGATGAGCGGCGCGGATGCGTCGGGGCTGATCAACGACTTTCGGTGGGGACTCCCGCTGCTGTCGGCGAATCAGTTCACGGGGTTTGCCGGCGTACAGCAGGAAACCGCGGCGCCCGGCAGCCGCGTCCGCGTCAGTCGGCCCGGCGAGATCGTCGTCGCGCGTTTCGAGGGGCTGCTCGCAGCGACCGGCTTCGGGGCCTACGGCCGCTGGGCGACCGACGGGGCCGGAACGGTGCTCGGCGGCATCATCATGCTCGATCGCGGAACCGACAGCACGCCCAATCCGCTGCTCCGGGCGCTGCGCGTGCACGAGCTGGGTCACGCGATGGGCTACGATCACGTCAGCGCGCAGCCCTCCGTGATGAACCCGAGCGCCCGTCTCGAGCCGAATGAGTTCGATCGGAGCGCAACCCGGCTGGCTTTCCAGCGCCCGCCCGGAAACCGATCGCCAGACATCGATCCCCCGCCGTTCACTCCGAACGTCCGGTCGTTCGGCGACCTGATCTGGTCGATCGGCAGACCGTAACCACTCTATCCGAAGGGCTTCGCCCCTCGGACTCCCCGACACGCGCTCTCGCCCTTCGACGTCGCTCAGGGCGACCCTGAGCCTGTCGAAGGGTCGCGCGCCGCGTCGTGGTTCGACTATGCTCACCACGCCCTGAGCGAAGTCGAAGGGCGCCGGCGCGCTCCGGTCGCGTGGCTCGCTCGCCATGCTCGCTCGCACCCTGGAACGAGCGGCAGGTTCATGAGACAGCTTCTAGTGTGTTCACGTCGCATCTACGGTTGCCCTGATATTCTGCGGTCGGATCGACGTGAGCCGTCAACGCAGGTTCACGCGTCCCTCCGGCTGTTGTTTCATGCCGCCCGGTTCACTCGCGGCGCACCACAGGTAAGTGGAGTCTCGCTCGCATCTTCCACCGACATTCGGCTGCCAGACGTCCGCGGCAGCAGCTTTGCCTGAAGGACCATCGATCTCGAATCGCCGTCGGCAAGGGCAACGCTTGACGCGCGATGCACGAGATTGCTCGCTCATATGAACAGGCGCTGAGTCACGAGCCGCGCAGGCGGTGCGCGACGCGAGCGCCAGCAGGAGGATGTATGCGTCGAATGTCGTTCGTAGTCGGTGTGTGCGCGCTGTTGATTGGTGCAAGCGTTTCCGGCGCCGAGCAGGGCAAACCCGCTCAGTCGAAGGCGTCCGCTCCGGCCGTCAGCGCGCCGGTCAACATCAACACCGCGACGGTCGCCCAGCTCGAAGCGCTGCCTGGTGTGGGCACCAAGACCGCGCAGCTGATCGTCGAACACCGGCAGAAAGTCGGCGGCTTCAAGAAAGTCGAAGAACTGATGAACATCAAGGGCATCGGTGAGAAAGCGTTCCTGAAGCTCAAGCCGATGATCACACTGGGCGCCGAGAAGACTGAACGTCAGGATCGGTAGGGCAGCGTGGTGCGTTCTAGTTTCGCAAACGACCCGGCGCCCTGGGCGCCGGGCGCCTACTCAGCGGGGCGTGACAGTTGGCGGCGCGTGGCGAGCTCTGCGGTTGGACTCACGTTCGTCGAACTGCTCTTTACACTGGCGGTGGCGACGACGCTGACGGCGATGTCGATCCCGTTGACCGCGGATGCCATTGATGAGCTGAGGACGGCAACGGCCGCCCGGTACGTCGCAGGTCGCATCATGGCGTTACGGCTCGATGCGGTCCGCGGCTCAGCTCCGGTCGGGCTTCGGTTCGAGCCCTCTGGCGACGATTACGTGTTCGGCCCGTTTTGCGACGGCAACGGCAATGGGGTTCGGTCGGCGGATATCCGGCTGGGGATCGATGCGCCGGTGGGGCCCCTGGAGCGGCTGCGCGACAAGTTTCCCGGGGTGCGATTTGCGCTACTGCCGGGCTTGCCCGACGCGGATGGACAGGGTGGCACAGGGTCCGAGGGGGTCCGAATCGGGACAGCACGAATCCTCACGATGAGTGCCGATGGAACCGCGACTTCGGGTACCCTGTATATTCGAGGGCGGCGGGGGCAGTACGCCGTCCGAGTGCTGGGAGTCACGGGACGCACACGGGTGCTCCAGTATCATCCGGGAGACCGCACGTGGATAAGCCGATAGCCGAGCGTCGCCACGACACGCGATTCAGCCAGCCGCTGATCGCCGCCACTCAGGCGATTCTGCGTCCCGGTTACGCTGTGTCGCTGATCGATCTGAGCGCGGGTGGCGCCCTCATCCAGGGTCCACGGCCTCTGCGTCCGGGCGCGCGTGTGCATCTGCAGTTACTCACGCCCAACCGCCGAATCGCGATTCCTGCGCACGTGCTTCGCTGCGCGGTCGCGTCACTCGACTCACGTCAGGGCGTCCAGTATCGCGGCGCTATCAAGTTCGACCATCGCTGCGACACCCTCTGGGAAGACGTGACCCCCGACGGGTATCTGCTCCCCCTCGACGCGTCCCAGCCCGGTCCAGACGAGGGGCACCCGCTACCCGACGAGCCCGAGAACACCAGCAGCCGCGTCGAACGACAGCGCGACTGATCCACGTTTGATTGCGTTGTCGGCGTCCCGAGGACGCTGGCATCCCGCTTGGTTGCATCTCCCGGACAAGAGGTCAGAGGAGGAACGATGGTCATGTTTGAGCCAGCGTACGCCTCCGTCGGCTCGATCCGCGCCGATCGGCGCGCTGCAGACAGGCGACGAGGCGCGGCGGCGTTGTTGACGGCGGTCACGAGCGGATTGTCGGTCGTGCGGGATTCCGGGTACGCGCGGGAACGGTTCGAGGAGGAACTGCGGTCGCTCGTTCGCGCGCGATCCGTCGTGCTCAGCGACGAGCCGTTGTCGCCGCCGGCGCCCAACGTCATGTGCTTCGAGGTGCCGGCGCGCGCGCCGCATCATCGCGCGCGGATCGAAGCGGTCTTCGAGCCATCGCGAACGTTGGATGGATGGACCTGCCAGGTGCTCGACATCGCGACGCACGTCGCCGCCCTGATCCTCGAGATCGAGCGCGCACAAGGTCGATTCTCGGCCGCGGATCGGGGCCGGCGGGACGGCGCTGCACCGCTCATCGGCTCGAGCCTCGCGATACGTGCCGTGCGGGAGCGTATCGAGCGCGTGGCGGCGACCGATTTCACCGTGCTGATTGAGGGCGAGTCCGGAACCGGCAAGGAGCTCGTCGCCCGGCAGATCCACGACCTCAGTCACCGTCGCAAGGGGCCGTTCGTGGCGGTCAACTGCGCGGCGATTGTCGAGACGCTCTTCGAGGCGGAGCTGTTCGGGATTGAGGAACGAACCGCGACAGGGGTTCGCGGCCGCCGCGGAAAGTTCGAGCACGCGCACGAGGGGACGCTGTTTCTCGACGAAGTGTCCGATCTGTCCGCGTCAGCGCAGGCCAAGCTGCTCCGCGCGATTCAGGATCTCTCGGTGGAGCGGGTCGGAGGATGCGGCGCGCGCCGGGTCGACACGCGCATCATCGTGGCGACGAACAGACCGCTGTCGGATCTGGTCGAGCACGGACGATTTCGGCTGGACCTCTACTATCGTCTGCATGGTGTCGATGTGCAGGTCCCGCCGCTCCGCGCGCGGCGCGAGGATGTACCCGAGCTGGCGCGGTACTTTCTCGAACGGCACCGCTTCGTGCGCCCGCTCCAGCTGTCTGCCGCCGCGGCGGACGCCCTGCTGGCGTACGACTGGCCAGGAAACGTCAGGGAGCTGGAACGCGTGATCGAGCGCGCCGTGGTTCTGGCGGGGTCCGAGTTCCTGGAGCTCGATGATTTGCCGCCCGCATTGCTGGGAGGCTATTCCGACATCCTGCTCCCATCGATGGCTGCGAGCCAGACGATGCGCGCGTGGGGCAGTCGCTACGCGCGGCTGGTGCTGGAGCGATGTCAGAACAACAAGCGGCGCGCCTGCCGCGAGCTCGGCATCTCGTATCACACGTTGCGCTCCTATCTGCAGTTTCAGCCTGAGACGGAGCAGGTTGAGCCTGAGCCTGAACCTGAAGTGGAGGAAGGAGGGCCGATGAGCGAAGAAGGGTAGATGGGGGTCTGCCGGGCGCCTCCGGCGAGTCGTGTGCAGCGAGGCAGCGCGGCCGGTCGGCCGTGAGAGGACGCACGCTGCGCCGCATGGGCCCTATTGGGCCCACGTCCGGGAGGAAGTCATGGCAAGGACGGGTGGTACTGGCGGGAGTGTGCGCGTTGGCTCTGATGACGTCAGGCGCGCGCGTGGTGAGGGCCGATGGCGGGGAGTTGGATGTCGCGCCACCGGGTACGCTGAAAACGCTGGCGCAAGCGCCGGGCGCCCCGCGGATCCGGGGCGGCGGCGACGGGCAGCGCATCTGGCTCGCCGCGGAACACCGAGGCCTCATCGTACAGAAGGTCTCGAGCAAGGCGGACCGTTCGGTGGCGATCGAGCTGCGATTCCGACGCGACGCCGTGTCGCTGACGATCGACGCGACCGGGCGCGTGACGGTCACGCGCGCGGGCAGGAGCGTGCAGCTGGCCACGTCTGACGACTACGAGCGGCTGCAGCAGTTGCTCGGTGGGTCGGAGGCCGTGTTCGCCACTCGGATCCTGATGGCCGAGCGCGAGCTGTCGAGCGATCTTCAGGCACCAGAGATGTCGCTGCTCGCAACGGCGGCGTTCGTCGCGTCGCTGAGCGGCGATGTGGATGCTCCGCGGCGGCTGGCCACGCGGTTCGTCGAGAAGCATCGCGGGATTTACCGCCAGGTCCGGACATTCAACTGCTGGGACACATATTCAGGGGAGGTCACGTCGTCCTGGAACGATCTGCAGAATTGCACGAACGAAGCGAATCAGGACGACAGCATCTTCAACCGCGCCTACCGGCGCGTGGCCTGTAACGGCATCTGGCTCCTGCGCAGTGAAACGGCCTGGGTGGAATACATTGGTTGCATGGGATTGGGTCAGCTAGCCCCAGGATAGGGGGAGGAACGATGCGATTCTTTGCTGTGGCCGCCGACGTCGCAATGGGCATGTTTCTCGGCATCTTTCTGTTCGCCGCGCTGACGCGTCTCTGGCCCGCGCTGACGCACGCCGGCGTCGCGCTCATCGTGGTGGCAGCTTCTGTCCTCATCGTTCTGTTCCGGCAGCCCAACGGGTCGCTGGCGCTTCGCAGCGATCGCACCTGATCCGGCGGAATGCCGTCGCCGCCAATCGCGGGCGGCGACGGCTCTGCCGGGTGCTTCTCTTGTCGCGTCTTGTTCTCGTGGCGGCCGGGAACGGCGGTGGCACACCGCCCATCCCGCAGGCGGCGCGACGATGCAGGCTCCACTCTTCCTGCTCCCGCCGCTCCCCGCGGCGCGAGAATGTGCCCGAGCTGGCGCGGTACCTTCTCAAATGGCACCGCGTCCTACGCCCGCTCCAGCTCTCCGCCGCGCGCTGCTGGCGCACGACTGGTCCGGAAATGTCCGGGAGCTGGAACCTGTGATCGAGCCCTGTGGAGCTGTGACGCTTGCGGGTTCACTACCATCAGGATGCAAGCGCGTGCCCCTTTTTCTTGCGCCACGCGGCCCAGCGCTTCTTCTGTGCTTGGCTTATCGCCTTCCGCGCGGAGGCTGACATCCCGCGACGCCGCTTGGAGGGACTGTCGATCGCTCTGACAAAGACAGCCGCCCGACGTCGTTGTCGCAGCTCCGGGAAGGCTGTCACGATCGCATCTATCTCGCGCTGAAGCACGTCTAACCGCGCCTGCGCCCCCGCCTGGGCGAATCGCCGGAGTTCCGCTCGGTTCATTGCGTCTCCTGTTCGGATCCTTGAAAGTCGACGTTATAGCAAAGTAAGGAGGGGTGTGTCCAAAACAATAACAGTACGCGTGGTTGGAACGCGAACCTTCGCAAAGCCCCTTGACGTCGGCTGTTTTACGGCTCAACAATCCCATTAGTAACTCTGCTGAGCTCGCCGTCGCCGCCCTCGCCGCTCAGCTGTGCGAATCGCCGGGCCAGAGGGGCTACTCAACAAGTTTCATCATCGGCCTGATTCTGCGTGAAGAACTCCGCGCCAATGCCGGCTGCTGGACCCAGCCGTCACAAGATCGCCAACTCGGCCAGGGTGCGCGAGCGCCCGGTGCGAGCCCGTCCCCTTGTGTGGCGACGCATCGAATGATCCCCAGATTTGTTGAACACTTTTTGCCTCAGTCAACGCATCGTGTCCAGGGCGCGAAGAGAGTCTCACCATTGCACACGAGCTTACAGAATGTTTAGAAGTCAAGTACTGATTGCAAGTCCGTTTCAAACGGTGGTAATATGCGTGCGCTGCGAGCAGAAGGTAGAACGAGAGTGTGGTCTTGTCTCTCTCGCGTAGCGAATTCCCATCGGCAAGTGTTCTTGGTCATACCCTGCAAGTCTGGTTGGGTTGCACCATTCCCCTTTCAGGTTCCTCTCGACGTGAGATCCGATTCTTGAGCGCATCCGGCCATCGGGTGTTTGAGCTCGTCATATCACCTGATCGCCAGGCTCTTGCTATCCTCAATGGAGCAGTTGATCGATTCGGTTTGAGGCTAATCGAGATTCCAAAGTCGTCGGGTTGCACCCGCGCGTTTACATCTCACCGAACGTCCGCTCGTCACGTTAAGGTTAACCCAACAGGAGAATGCACCGATGCAATCCTCTCCAGTTTTGATCACCCTTACGGGCCTCGGAATCGGATTGCTCGCTTCACAGATGTGGGCTCAATTTGCACCACTGGCTGGGCTTGTTGTTGAACGAACCGCCGTTGTTGACAGACAGATATCAGTGACGGTTCGGAACACGTCAAGCCAGCGAATTACCGCCTGGGGTGTGAGAGGACAGGTGACCTACGACAGCGGTAAAAGCGAAACGGTAGAAACGTACTTCGACGGGCGATTACGGGGTTTCCGGATGGTCCAGTTTACAAGGCGCGCACCTTCGAGCCAGGCACCAGCCTCACTAGGTCCTGCGGGATTGTCCTTGGCGCTTTGGTCACTGAAATATCATTGGCGCCATCGGTTGGATGCGGCCCGACTCTTGTGGAAATAGCTTTACCGGCGTAACCGCTTGCTAAACGGTTGACCCACTCTACGCTCCTACGCGACTTGCTGCCATTCCTTGGCGAGGAACGAAGTCAGCTGCTGGTGTCCATCGATCTTGCGCAGCTGAACGTGACCCAGGGCGACGAGGCCATAGAGCACGGTCAACGCCGCGTCCTCGGTGCCGAACGAGGCTTGGGTTTTGGTGCGGCGACGGAATTCGCGATTGAGGTTCTCGACCGTGTTCGTCGTGCGCAGCGACTTCCACATTGCCTTGGGGAAATCATAGAACGTCAGCAGCTCGAGCCCGGCTTCCTCGAGTGACTGGGCGACCGCTGGACACAGCGCGGACCACTTCTTCACGAACGCGTCATAGGCCGCCCGCGCCGCGAGACCATCGACCGCGTAGAGCAGGCGGTGGTAGTCGCGTTTCATTTCCGCCCGCGCATGCCGTGGGCAATGCGTCCGCAGATTCGCGAGCTTGTGCGTCGTACAGCGTTGAACGCGAACGCCGTCCCACTGCTTCAACGCGCTCTTCAGACCGGCGTTGCCATCGACGATCAGCAACAGCGGCGTAGCGAGCCCGCGCTGCTGCAGATCGATGACCGCTGCGCCCCAGGTCGCGCTCGCTTCCGAGGCGGCCACGCGCAGCGTGAGCAGGCATTTCTGACCGGTGTCGGTCACGCCCAGGGCGGCCAGCACGGGGACGGATACGACCCGGCGCGCGACGCGTATCTTCAGATGAACGCCATCGAGGAACACGATCGGGTAGCGCTCGGCCGACAGGTCGCGACCTTGCCACGTCGCAAACAGCGCTTTCAACCGCCCCACGATCCGCGACACGGCGCTCTTCGACAGGTGCCGTTCACCGAGCAACGGCTTCAGCGCCGTCCGAATGCGACGGCTATTGACGCCACCGAGATAGCAGCTGAGGATGGCCTCGTCGATCTCCCGCGTGCGGCGCGCATACCGCGGCAGCAGCTGGCTGTGGAACTCCGTCGTTCGATCGTCGGTGCCCGCGATCCGCCCGCGCGGGACCGTCACGGGGCGCGTCCCCTCCGGTGTCGTGATCGTCCGCTCCACGCTCCCATTCCGATACCCGCGACGCTGGTCGGTGCGTTGGTGCGGCGCAGAGCCGAGTGCCGCGGCGAGCTCCTCGGCAAGGGCCGTGTCTAGCGCTTCACGAATGTGGCGTCGGAACTGGGCTTCGATGTCCTGGCGGAACTGGAGCATCGTGGCGGGGCTTGTGCTAGTCTCCTGCATGGCGTACCTCCGTCGCCGCTGCTAACGGCGACCTGCTTGGTCAGCAGGAGGTTACGCCACTTTTCTTTTTCCACAGAACCCGGGCCGCATCCCATCGGTTGTAGTGTTTGAGGATCGCACGGCTGCCGGCGATGAACGAATCATCAGGAATGTTTTCGACTACCGGGCTCGCGAGCGACAAGCGATGCACGCTATCGACAAGATACTCTTTGGCGAAGCGTCGTCAAGCTTTAGGGATCCGTCAGCTTCCGTTGCACGCCTTCAATCTAGTCTCGCAGCCGTTGCCGACGATTTGACCATTCGCGACAGCTTTGCATACCGGAGTGTGACACAAGATCTGTCGCTTGCACTTCGCTTGGAGCCGCGAGACGACACACAGTTACAAAAGCGGCTGAGGGAGATCTTGGAGGCCGCCCGAGCGCGCCTGGCCAAGGCGGAAGAGCACTACAAGCGGCGGTAGCAGAGGTGAAGACCATACTTACATCCACGGCTGCCTCGGGTGATTACTGGATCGCTTAGGTGTGTTCGCGTGGAGGTGAACATGAATCGCCGCGCAAGTCTCGCTCTCGTCGCCTTGACCGTGACCGCACTGGTCGCAGCTTTGCCGCCGACCGTGAACGCGCAATCATGCGCTCAGACCTCGGGCAGCGCAAGCTCTCCGTCGACCGAAGCCTGCGAAGGACTCACTCCCTTCGATACGGTCACAACGTCGAGGGATATCACCTTGTACTCGAGCACGCAGTGCAAGTATGTGGCCGGCTTCGGCTCGACTTGGCCAGAAGTCGCGTTTTCTGTGGCCGCCATGGGAATGTGTGGGCACACCGTTCTGAATCAACCGCCCAATTGTCCGGGCTTTGTAGGAACCCCAACGGATCTTGGCGGGGGGAATTACAGTGTCATGCGTCAGGCTAACTTCTGGAACGCGGGAGCGTGCGAATGGGCGGAGCCAGCTTTTGTGCCGCGCAGTGTATCGCACTATGAAGATTGCACGGAAAACCTGTGTTGTAGCGCGAACCACGAGACAGCCTGCACGCACGTAAACGGTGTCTTTTTCAACTGCTACTGCTACGCGACGCCCCTTATCATTAGTCTCGATGGTCCGCGACTAGATCTAACGAGTGTGTCTGAGGGTGTAGTGTGTGATTTGCTTCCTGACGGCCATGCTGAACAGACGTCCTGGACCCGTGCGTCAAGTTCAGACGCTTTCTTGGTGTTGGATCGCAACGGTAATAGTGTGATTGATGATGGCCGAGGGATGCGGCCCGGGTTCTGTGGAAAAAGAAAAGTGGCGTAACCTCCTGCTGACCAAGCAGGTCGCCGTTAGCAGCGGCGACGGAGGTACGCCATGCAGGAGACTAGCACAAGCCCCGCCACGATGCTCCAGTTCCGCCAGGACATCGAAGCCCAGTTCCGACGCCACATTCGTGAAGCGCTAGACACGGCCCTTGCCGAGGAGCTCGCCGCGGCACTCGGCTCTGCGCCGCACCAACGCACCGACCAGCGTCGCGGGTATCGGAATGGGAGCGTGGAGCGGACGATCACGACACCGGAGGGGACGCGCCCCGTGACGGTCCCGCGCGGGCGGATCGCGGGCACCGACGATCGAACGACGGAGTTCCACAGCCAGCTGCTGCCGCGGTATGCGCGCCGCACGCGGGAGATCGACGAGGCCATCCTTAGCTGCTATCTCGGTGGCGTCAATAGCCGTCGCATTCGGACGGCGCTGAAGCCGTTGCTCGGTGAACGGCACCTGTCGAAGAGCGCCGTGTCGCGGATCGTGGGGCGGTTGAAAGCGCTGTTTGCGACGTGGCAAGGTCGCGACCTGTCGGCCGAGCGCTATCCGATCGTGTTCCTCGATGGCGTTCATCTGAAGATACGCGTCGCGCGCCGGGTCGTATCCGTCCCCGTGCTGGCCGCCCTGGGCGTGACCGACACCGGTCAGAAATGTCTGCTCACGCTGCGCGTGGCCGCCTCGGAAGCGAGCGCGACCTGGGGCGCAGCGGTCATCGATCTGCAGCAGCGCGGGCTCGCTACGCCGCTGTTGCTGATCGTGGATGGCAACGCCGGTCTGAAGAGCGCGTTGAAGCAGTGGGACGGCGTTCGCGTTCAACGCTGTACCACGCACAAGCTCGCGAATCTGCGGACGCATTGCCCACGGCATGCGCAGGCGGAAATGAAACGCGACTACCACCGCCTGCTCTACGCGGTTGATGGTCTCGCGGCGCGGGCGGCCTATGACGCGTTCGTGAAGAAGTGGTCCGGGCTGTGTCCAGCGGTCGCCCAGTCACTCGAGGAAGCCGGGCTCGAGCTGCTGACGTTCTATGATTTCCCCAAGGCAATGTGGAAGTCGCTGCGCACGACGAACACGGTCGAGAACCTCAATCGCGAATTCCGTCGCCGCACCAAAACCCAAGCCTCGTTCGGCACCGAGGACGCGGCGTTGACCGTGCTCTATGGCCTCGTCGCCCTGGGTCACGTTCAGCTGCGCAAGATCGATGGACACCAGCAGCTGACTTCGTTCCTCGCCAAGGAATGGCAGCAAGTCGCGTAGGAGCGTAGAGTGGGTCAACCGTTTAGCAAGCGGTTACGCCGGTAAAGCTATTTCCACAAGAGTCGGGCCGCATCCTGGCCGAGAAGTATTTGGCACTTCAACCGATCAGCCTGCATCAGGGGACCGCAATGGCTTTAGGGCGTTGGCAGTGTTCGATCACAACGGTGACAAACAGATCGATCGAGACGACCGTGTGTACTCGGCCCTTCGGTTGTGGACGGACCGGAACCATAATGGCAAGTCCGAAGCAAATGAGCTGGAGGACATCGCCCTTGCGGGAATTGTCGCTATCGGTCGCGACTATCGTACTTCGACTCGCACGGACAGCAACGGTGAACCGTACCGGGTTTCTCGGAGGGCTCATTCCGAGAGAGGATGGAGCCCATGGCACGACCGAACGAGGTACTCCCCCGAGCTGCGTGAGCGCGCCGTCCGGATGGTCGTCGAGCACGCGGCCGAGCATCCGTCGCAGTGGGCGGCGATTCGATCGATCGGCGGAGAAGCTGGGCTGCACGACCGAGACGCTGCGGCGCTGGGTGCGCCAGGCCGAGCGCGACGGCGGGCCAGCGCCCGGCCTGACGACCGACGAGCGCCAGCGGCTGAAGGCAGCTCGAGCGCGAGAACGTCGAACTGAAGCGCGCGAACGAGATTCTGCGCAAGGCGTCCGCGTATTTCGCCCAGGCGGAGCTCGACCGCCGAGCGAAGTGATGGTCGCGTTCATCGACGACCATCGGAGCACCTTCGGGGTCGAGCCGATCTGCCGCGTGCTGCCGATCGCCCCATCGACGTACTTTCGGCACAAAGCCGAGCAGCGGGATCCGAGCCGCGCTCGGCGCGGGCGCAGCGCGACGAGGTGCTGCGCGCGATCATTCGGCGCATCTGGGAGCGAGAACCACCAGGTGTACGGCCCGCGCAAGGTCTGGAAGCAGATGGGCCGCGAAGGATCTGCGCGACGCGCGCTGCCGCGTGCGGCGGCTGATGCGCGAGATGGGCCTCGCGGGCGCCGTGCGCGGCCGCGCGTGGATCGACCACGACGCAGTCGGATCCGGACGGCCGGATCGGCCGTCGCGATCTCGTCGATCGGCACTTCACGGCGACGCGGCCGAATCAGCTCTGGGTCGTCGGACTTCACGTACGTCGCGACGTGGCGCGGCTTCGTCTACGTCGCGTTCGTCATCGACGTCTTCGCGCGCCGCATCGTCGGCTGGCGCGTGTCGTCGTCGCTGCGGACCGACTTCGTCCTCGATGCGCTCGAGCAAGCGATCTACGACCGCTGTGGCAGCGACGACCGACGGCCTGGTCCATCACAGCGATCGCGGCACGCAGTACCTGTCGATGCGCTACACCGATCGGCTGGCCGACGCCGGCATCGCGCCGTCGGTCGGCAGCCGCGGCGATTCGTACGACAACGCGCTCGCCGAATCGGTGATCGGCCTCTTCAAGACGGAGGTGATTCGTCGGCTCGGACCGTGGCGCCATCTCGAGGCCGTGGAATTCGCGACGCTCGACTGGGTCGATTGGTTCAATCACCGGCGGTTGCTCGAACCGATTGGCTACGTGCCGCCGGCGGAATACGAAGCGCGCTACTATGCCCAGGCGGCGGTGGCCTAATGCGGTTGCGACTTCGACCCGCCGCCGAGCAGGCCGCCCACCCCAAGAGCGGCCCGCGCAGGCGGCCCCACGAGTTACCCGGATCGTCTGTGACCCACGGAGATTTCGACAGGCCGACTCACACTCACTGCTCTCCGATATTCCCGGCGCGATTCACAGCAATGTGATCCGGATTGCAGGAGTTGACGTGCGATTCGTCGAGTCGCTCGAGGCTCGGCCCGGCTGTTGACCCGCCGCCGAGGCGCATAGTACCTTTCACTGGTTATACATAAGGCTCTCCACGCTCCTCGTGTGCGTGGAGGATGCGGAGACCCGTCCCAAACACGGCCCGGCACGCCGGCACCAGGCTACCCGGACCCTGGGTCAGCGTGACGGGCGAGCGACTCACTCAGCATGTCTCAGGCTCCGCCGGCGCTTGAAGAAGACCCCGCTCAACACGCGCCACCGCTCCATGGGCGCACGGATGGTGGAGTTCGGCGGCTGGGACATGCCAGTCGAGTACTCCGGGCTCGCGGACGAGCACCTCGCGGTCCGGACCCGCGCGGGCCTCTTCGACGTCAGCCACATGGGGGAAATCGAGATCGCCGGCCGCGATGCGCTGAAGGCCGTGCAGCACATCACGAGCAACGACGCCGCGCGCCTCGTCGTCACCCAGGCGCAGTATTCCGCGCTCACCACGCCGGAAGGCACGTTCGTGGACGATGTGCTGACGTACCGGCTGGCGGATGAGCACTTCATGCTGGTCGTCAACGCGTCGAACATCATGAAGGACTTCAACTGGATCACGGGCCAGATCGCCGGACTGGGCGACGCGGCGGCTGTGAACACCAGTTCCCGATACGCGCTGATGGCGCTGCAGGGGCCGGCGGCGCGCGATGTGTTGCAGACGCTGACGGGCGTCAACCTCGCCGGGATCAAGTACTACTGGTTCACGACCGGGGAAGTCGCCGGGGTTCGGGCCACGATCTCGCGCACGGGGTACACAGGGGAGGAAGGCTTCGAAGTGTTCGTCAGCCCTGCGAGCGCCGAGCGGGTGTGGGACGCCATCCTGCTGGCAGGCAAGGACGCGGGAGTCGTGCCCGCGGGACTCGGGGCACGCGACACGCTGCGCCTGGAGGCCGCGATGCGGCTCTACGGCAATGACATCGATGACACGACGAGCGTGCTCGAGGCCGATCTGGGCTGGATCGTCGGCTGGAAGAAAGAAGAGTTCATCGGCCAGGACGTGCTTCGCCGCCAGAAGCAGGAAGGCGTTCGGCGCAAGCTGGTGGGCTTCGAGATGCTCGAGCGGGCCATCGCGAGGCACGGCTACGACGTGTACCTGGACGGCGCGAAGGCCGGCGTCGTCACGAGCGGGACGCAGACGCCGTACCTCAAACGCGCCATCGGCATGGCGTACGTCCCGGCCGATCGCACGTCCACCGGCACCGAGTTCGAAATCGACATCCGCGGACGTCGCATGCGGGCGCAGGTCGTGCCGATGCCGTTCTACAAGCGCGCGAAGGCTGACTAAGGAGATACGATGTATCCCGCCGATCTCAAATACACAAAAGACCACGAGTGGGTGAAGGTGTCGGGTGCAGACGCGCGCGTCGGGATTACGGACTACGCGCAGAAGCAGCTGGGCGACGTCGTGTACCTCGAGCTGCCCGAAGTCGGACGACAGCTCAAGAAAGGCGACGTGTTCGGCACGATCGAGTCGGTCAAGGCGGTGTCGGAGCTGTACTCACCCGTCAACGGGGAAGTGACCGAGGTCAACCGCTCGCTGACCGAGAAGCCGGAAACGGTGAACAAGGATCCGCACGGTTCGTGGATGATCGTGATGAAGATGACCGGCGGCAACGACGACCTGCTCGACGCCGTGCAGTACGCGGAACTCACGAAATAGCCTTCTCCAGATACACATTTGATGAACCGAGAAACCCCCGGCTCGTTTGCCTCCCGACACATTGGCCCTGACCCGGACGCACGCGATGAGATGGTGCGCGCGATCGGCGTGCCATCGCTGGATGTGTTGATCGATCAGACGATACCGCCCGGCATTCGCAGCCCGAATCCTCTGGACCTGCCCGACGCCGAATCCGAGCACGCGTATCTCCGGCGCCTCCGCGGCATCGCCTCACGCAATAGCGTCGCGCGCTCGTACATCGGTCTCGGCTACTACGATTGCGTGACGCCGAGCGTCATCCTCCGCAATGTCTTCGAGAATCCTGGCTGGTATACGCCGTACACGCCGTATCAGGCGGAGATCGCGCAGGGCCGGCTCGAGTCGCTCCTGAACTTCCAGACGGTCGTGAAAGATCTGACGGCGATGGACATCGCGACGGCATCCCTGCTGGACGAGGGCACCGCGGCGGCGGAAGCGATGGCGATGTTCCACCGCGTCCAGTCGAAGAAAGTGACCGGAGGCGAGGGCGTTTTCCTCGTGTCCGACCGGTGCTACCCGCAGACGCTGGACGTGCTGCGAGGTCGAGCCGAGCCGCTGGGGATACGGCTCGAAGCCGGCGATCCCGCGCAGTTCTCGACAGACGTGCTGTCGAAGGCGTTCGGGATGCTGTTGCAGTATCCCGACGAGCGCGGCGCCGTCCCGGATCTTCGCCCCGTGGTCGAACGGGCGCACGCGGCCGGGGTGCTGGTTGCCGTGGCGACCGATCTGCTTGCGCTCACGCTGATTACGCCGCCGGGCGAGCTCGGCGCCGATGCCGTCGTGGGCAACTCGCAGCGGTTCGGCGTGCCGCTCGGGTTTGGCGGCCCACACGCGGCGTTCCTGGCCACGCGGGAGACGTTCGTTCGTCAGGCGCCCGGACGCATCATCGGCTTGTCGATCGACGCGCGCGGCAGGCAGGCGTATCGGATGGCGCTCCAGACCCGCGAGCAGCACATCCGGCGCGAGAAGGCCACCTCGAACATCTGCACCGCGCAGGCCCTGCTCGCCAACATCGCCGCGATGTACGCCGTCTACCATGGCCCGGCGGGGCTTCGCGCCATCGCGGCGAGGGTCCACGGCTTCGCTGCAGCGATCGATGGCGCCCTGACGTCGCTCGGGTACCGTCAGGCGAATGGCGCGTATTTCGACACGCTCTGGATCGAGGGCGCGAAGGGCGACCTCGTCCGGGAGCAGGCCGAGCGGCGCGGCATCAACTTCCGATATGCCGGACGCGGCATCGGGATCGCGCTGGACGAAACGGTGTCCCCCGAGGACGCTCAGGACGTCGTCGACGTCTTCGCGCAGGCTTGCGGGGAACCTGCTCCGAAGCTGCTGCCCGATGCGGGGGCGACGTCAGCAGGCGCGCTGCCGAGAACGCTGCAAAGGGCCTCCGGCTACCTGACGCATCCGGTGTTCAACACCCATCATTCCGAAACCCAGATGATGCGGTACATCCGCCGGCTCGAACGGAAGGATGTCGGCCTGGACTCGTCCATGATCCCGCTCGGCTCCTGCACGATGAAGTTGAACGCAGCGTCCGAGATGATCCCGGTCTCCTGGCCCGAGTTCTCGAAGATGCATCCATTCGCTCCGGCACACCAGGTGCAGGGCTACGCCGACATCTTCCGGGAGCTCGAGGAGGCGCTCTGCCGCATCACGGGATTTGCGGCCGTGTCGCTGCAGCCGAATTCCGGCGCGCAGGGAGAGTTTGCGGGCCTGATGACGATTCGCGCCTATCACCGGGATCGCGGTGACGCGCGCCGTACGGTCGTGCTGATCCCCTCATCCGCGCACGGGACCAATCCGGCGAGCGCAGCCATGGCGGGCCTGCACGTGGTCGTTGTCGCGTGCGACAGCAACGGCAACATCGATCTGACGGACCTGCGCGCGAAGGCGCAGCAGCACCGCGACGCGCTGGCGGCGCTCATGGTGACGTACCCGTCCACCCACGGCGTGTTCGAAGAGGACATCCGCGAGATCTGCGCGGTCGTCCACGAGCACGGCGGGCAGGTCTACATGGATGGCGCCAACATGAACGCGCAGGTCGGGCTGACGAGCCCCGCGGCCATCGGGGCCGACGTCTGCCATCTCAACCTGCACAAGACGTTTGCGATTCCGCACGGTGGAGGAGGCCCTGGCATGGGTCCCATCGCCGTGGCCCGCCATCTCGCGCCATACTTGCCCGGTCATCCGATCGTTCGCGTCGGCGGCGAGAAAGCGATCGCCGCGATCTCGGCGGCACCGTGGGGCAGCGCCAGTATCCTGCTGATCTCCTACGGGTACATCCGGATGCTGGGCGCCGCCGGGCTGACCGAGGCCACGCGCGTCGCGATCCTGAACGCCAACTACATCAAGGCGCGGCTGGCCGGGCACTACGACGAGCTGTACGCGAACCACAACGGCCGTGTCGCGCACGAGATGATCTTCGACTTGCGCCCGTTCAAGCACGGGTCCGGGCCGTCCATCGACGAGCAGGACGTGGCGAAGCGGCTGATGGACTACGGATTCCACGCGCCGACGGTCTCGTTCCCGGTGCCAGGCACGATGATGATCGAGCCGACTGAGAGCGAATCGAAGGACGAATTGGATCGATTCTGCGACGCGCTCGCCGCGATCCGCCGCGAGATTCAGGACGTCGTCGACGGCCGGGCCGACGCGCGGGACAACGTGCTCAAGAACGCGCCGCACACGGCCGAGGAAGTGTCGTCCGACACGTGGTCGCATCCGTACACGCGGGAGCAGGCGGCGTATCCGCTGCCGTTCGTCCGGAACTGCAAGTTTTGGCCGTGCTGTTGCACGGATCGACAATCCGTACGGCGATCGCCATCTGATTTGTTCGTGTCCGCCGATCGAGGCGTATGCCGAGCAGCCGCTCCCCACCAGCGGCTAGCACCCCTCGACCGCGCGGACGCGCGGCACTCACACCCGTCGGGCAGAGAAAAGCCACGTGGGAGCGCTGTTGTTTCTCCGGTAAAGGACCGAGGCCGCTCTTTTTTGCTCCGGCTTTTGATGGTCGAGCTTGTGGTGCGCGTATTGCTGAGCCGTTCCGGCATGCCACGCCTCTGCGGCTTGCGCGCCCTCGTCTGGCTGGCCCTCGCGATGACCGGCATCGCGTGCGACCGCGTTCCCGCCGACTCGCCGGCCCCGTCGGGATCTCAAGGCGGCGCGCCGGCCGTGTCGGCGGCAAGGCTCGATTTCAAGTCGGCGGAGTACCACGCCGTTTTTCTCATGAACGGGCAAGGGCTGATCGGAAAGATCGAGCCCGCTGATGGGCCGTTCCTCGTCCTGACCGATACCTACTACGTTCAGACCCGCGTCGATCCGCAGACCAAGCAATCCACCAACTTCCTGGTGAAGCGGGGCAATGAATGGCACGGACCCGAGCGCATGTTCCTGAATACGCAGCACGTCGTGTTGATCGAGCCCGTTTCCCCCACGTCATCGGCGGCCCAGACCATCAAGAAGATCAAGAGTGACGCCAGCCCGGCGCCGAAATAACCGGGCGGCACATCCGCCAGCAAAAGGAGTGTCACGCATGCCGCGCGCCCAGAGAGTCATTGGACCGATTGTCGCCGTCGTGATGATCCTGTCGCCCGGCGCTGCGCGCGCCGATGACATCATCGTGCCCATGGTGTTTCAGGCGGCGAATCAGAGCACGTGGGGACCGGGGGCGGCCGTTCAGTTCGACTTCGGGCGGTTCTGGGGCGTCCCCATAAACGAAAGTCTGACCGTCGGCGGCTTCGTGCTCGGGACCGGCGCTGAAGCAACGCTGGGGGTGTCGGGCGCGCTCGGCCTCCAGGTTGGTTTCCATCTGGACAGCGGGTCGGTCGACTTGAGTTACCCGGTGACGACGACGCTGACATTTCCTGGTGAGCAGGTCGAGCTGGATCAACCCTTCACGTTGGGCTCGTCGTTCGCGACCGGCAGCGGTGCCACGCTCGCGACGACCTTTCCCAACATCCAGGCTTTTGCCGACTTCGTGTTCGACATCCGCGCAACCGCGAGCGGCGAGGTGTGTGGAGTGGGCGCGTGTACCGGCGGCAGCACGACATTGTTCGACGTCGACAAGACGCTGGAGCTGGCGGCGTTCAATCGCGGTGGCGACGGAGAAGTCCGCGTGCTCGGGGCCAACGTGCTCGTGGGCGAGCCTCTCGATTTCACGTTTGGCGAGCTCACCCTCGACATACCGAACATCAACACGGCCGGGTCGTACAATGCGCAGACGGGCCTGATGACGTCGAGCGGGCAAGACGATTTTCTGAGGTTGACGATGGACCTCGACCTCCTCGCCACGTCGGCCCTCGGCATCCCGCCGCTCGAGGGGGACGCGTGCATCGCCGACGTCTTCTGCGTGGGCTACAACATCCTGGATGCCGAAGCGGGACCCGACGTCAACATCGGCCAGAACTTCACATTCACACCGAATCTGATGGTGACCTACGCGTTCAGCTCACCGGTCAGGGAGCTGGACGGCACGGAGATTACCTCGAAAACCCTGAAGGTGGGGGAGAGCGTCCAGCTGCTGCCAGGGCAGGGCGTCGACAACTTCACCGTGACGCCTACGTTCAGCCTGGAAAACACATTCCGCAACCAGACGAAGCTGCTGATCTCCGGCGTTCTGGATGTCGACGCGCTCGAGGGGTCAATTCCCGTCATTGGCGACTTCGGACCGGTTTTCAGCCGCGAGTTCTCGACTCCGCAGGCCGGGCTCACCGTGTTCAATCAGGAGTGGAAAATCCTGTTTGCCGAGGTGGACGGAGAATCGTTCGAGATCGAGGTCGTGCCGGAGCCCGGGACGTTGCTGCTCGTGGCAACGGGAGCGGCGTTCGGCGCCAGGCGCCGATGGCTGGCGCGGCGGACTCAAGTCGCGGGATAGAACCTGGCTCGCACGTCCGATTCGGTGTCGTGCGTGTGATTCGCGGAACTAGACGAGCACGCGCTTCGTCAGCTCCGCCGCGCGCCGGCGGTACGCCTCGAGCAGCCTGAGCGTGATCGGCCCGGGACGACCGGCGCCGATCACCCGGTCGTCGATGCGCACGACCGGGCTGAGCTCCCGCGTCGTGCTCGTGAGGAACGCCTCGTCGGCCGTTTCGAGGTCCTTCGGAAAGAGGGTCTCGTCGCGGACCGGCACGCCGATCTCCCGACCGAGCTCGAACATGAACGCGCGCGTCACACCTTCGAGGAGCCCGGAGTCCGATGTCGGCGTCAGCGCGGCGCCGCCGCGGACGAGAAAGAAATTCGACTGGGCGCACTCCGACAGCTCGCCGCGGTAGTTGCACATCAGGCTCTCTTCGCTGCCGCGACGGTGCGCCTCCTGCATCGCGAGGGCGTTGTTGAGGAGGTTGTTCGCCTTGATGATCGGATTCACCGACCCCGGGTGATTCCGCAGGACCTGCACGAGCGAAATCCTGATGCCCTCGTCGAACACCCGCGCGGGCGGTTCTTCGAAAGGCTTCACGATGATGACCAGCGACGGTGTCGGCGTCGCCTTCACGTCGTAGGTGAGCTCGCCCACGCCACGGGTCAACAGGATGCGGATGTACGCTTCGCGCAGCTCGCCGGCGGCAGCGATGGTCTCGTCGATCCACCGCCGCAGCGTGCCGTCGTCGAACGGCACGTCGATGTGCAGCCGTTCTGCCGAGGCGCGAAGACGATGAATGTGGCGATCGAAAAGAAACGGAACCCGGTTGTAGGTCCGGATGGTCTCGTAAACGCCCTCGCCGTAGAGAAACCCGTGATCGTAGACGGGGACCACCGCCTCGCTGGCCGGTGTGATCGTCCCGTTGACGTAGACCGCTCCGCGCATCTCCCAACTCCTGACTCCTAACTCCTAACTCCTTGCTCCTAGTTTGACCGCAGTCTAGCACACGCGGTACGCTCGACCGGCCGATGCGGGTACTCAACACCGACCAGATGCGCGAAGCGGACCGGCGGACGATCGAGGAGATCGGGATTCCGTCGATCGTGCTGATGGAGAACGCCGGACGTCAGGCGGTCGCCGCGATGGAGGCGGCGTTCGACGACCTGCCCACGAGCCACGTTGCGGTCGTGTGCGGCCGCGGGAACAACGGTGGCGACGGCTTCGTCGTCGCGCGGACGCTGCTTCAGCGCGGGGTCGACACCGCGGTCTTCCTGCTCGGGAGCGTCGCTGACGTGCGCGGAGATGCGCGCGTCAACCTCGAGGTACTCGGGCGCATCGGCGTGACCGTGGTCGAGATTACGAACGCCCAGGAATGGGAGCTGCACTTCAGCGAGCTCTCGGAATGCGACGTCGTCGTGGACGCCATTCTCGGGACGGGATTCCGCGGCCGGCTCACGGGCCTGCTCGAGACCGTCGTCGCCGATTTGAACGGGCTTGGCGTGCCGATCGTCGCGATCGATCTGCCCACGGGCGTGTCCGCGGACAGCGCCGTCCTCGAGGGCCCCGCCGTCGAAGCGTCGATGACGGTGACGCTGGCGGCGCCGAAGGTTCCGCTCGTCCTGCCGCCCGCCGATTCCCACGCCGGCGATCTGGTCATTGCCGACATCGGCATCCCGCTGCCGATCATCGACGAGCTCGAGGGTCCCCATCTCGAGCTGCTGACGCGCGAACGGATGCGCGAGATCGTCCCGGTGCGCGTGGCCGACTCGCACAAGGGTGACTTCGGCCGCGTCCTTATCGTCGCCGGGTCGATGGGCCGGACGGGCGCGGCGCATCTCGCGGCGCTTGGCGCCCTGCGATCGGGCGCGGGGCTCGTGACCGTCGCCACACCGCGTTCGTGCGTGCCAATCCTTGCCGCGATGGGCGCGGAGTACATGACGGAACCGCTGGAGGAAACCGCGTCGGGGACGGTGGACTTCGGCGCGATCGACCGCGTGCTGGAGATCAAGGCCGACGTCATGGCCATCGGACCGGGACTGGGTCAGGCGCCCGGAACGTCGGCGTTCGTGCAGGTGCTCGTCGAGCGTGCGGGGGTGCCGCTCGTCCTCGACGCCGACGCCCTGAATGCGTTTGGCGGCGATCCCGATCGTCTGGTGGGCCGCGACGAGGTGGGCGTGATCATCACCCCGCACCCCGGCGAGATGGCGCGGCTGATGAACACGACCATCGAAGCCGTTCAACACGACCGCGTGCAGTCCGCGCGCGAATTCGCCGGGTCGCACAAGCTACACGTCGTCCTCAAGGGACATCGAACCGTCGTCGCCGCGCCGGACGGCCGGACGTTCATCAACCTGACCGGCAACCCGGGCATGGCGACCGGCGGAACGGGCGATCTGCTCACCGGGATGATCGCCGCGTGGTTCGCGCAGCTGCTGGACGTCGAGGCGGCGTGCAAACTGGCCGTCTATCTCCACGGCACCGCCGGCGACCTTGCCGAGGCCGATGAAGGGGAAGTGGCGCTCGTCGCGGGCGACATCGCCACGCGCCTCGGCGATGCCGTGCTCGAGCTGACCGCGCGTCGTCGCAAGCCGCCACCGGAATCTTGACCGAGACCCTGCTGGAGACCGCGACGGAGGAGGAGACGTCAGCCGCCGGCGAACGCCTCGCGCGATCGTTGTCGGCGGGCCATCTCGTGCTGCTCTACGGCGAGCTGGGCGCAGGGAAGACCGCGTTCGTCCGCGGGCTCGCGCGCGGCCTCGGCGCGTCGCAGGCCGAGGTGTCGAGCCCGACGTTCACGCTCGTTCAGGAGTACGACACCCCGCGTATGAAGCTGTTTCACGTCGATTTGTACCGGCTCGAGCCGATCGAGGTGGACGACCTCGGACTCGAGGAACTCGTCGAGTCGGGGGGCATCGTCGCGATCGAGTGGGCGGAGAGATGGAAGCGGCGCCCGGCGGACTCGATCGAGGTGACGATCGAGGATCTCGGCACTGATCGCCGCCGGATCCGAATCAGGAACGAAGCACTCTGAGCACCTTCAGCACCTCAGCACCTATTCGACCCGGTAGTTCGGCGCTTCCTTCGTGATGATGACGTCGTGGACGTGGCCTTCACGCAGGCCCGCCGGGCTGACGCGGATCAGCCTGGCTTCGCGCTGGAGCGTGGGGATGTCGGGGCAGCCGCAGTACCCCATGCCGGCGCGGAGTCCGCCGGTCAACTGATGGATCATGGCGGCGACGCTGCCTTTGTGGGCGACGCGTCCCTCGATGCCTTCCGGCACGAGCTTGTCGCCTGCTTCCGGATTGGCGTCGAGATCGAATTCGTCCTGGAAGTAGCGGTCGCGGCTTCCGCGACGCATGGCGGCCATGGAGCCCATCCCGCGGTATTCCTTGAAGCTCCGGCCCTGATACAGGATCATCTCGCCCGGGCTCTCGTCGGTTCCGGCAAACAGGCTGCCGATCATCACGGTGCTGGCGCCGACGGCAATCGCCTTCGTGATGTCGCCCGAGTAGCGGATGCCGCCGTCCGCGATCACGGGAACCTTGTGCGGCGCGGCCGCCCGGGCGCAGTCGGCGATCGCCGTGACCATCGGGACGCCGATCCCGGCGACCACGCGCGTCGTGCAGATGGACCCCGCGCCGATGCCCACCTTGACGGCGTCCACGCCGAGGCCGATCAACGCCTCGGTGGCGTCCGCGGTTGCGACGTTGCCCGCCACCAGATCGACGTCGGCGAACTTGCGCCGGACCTGCCTGACCATGTCGAGCACGCTCTGGGAGTGTCCGTGCGCGGTGTCGATGACCAGCACGTCCACGTGCGCCGCGACGAGGGCCTCGGCCCGCTCCAGCGCATCGCGCCCGACGCCGACGGCCGCCCCGGCACGCAGACGGCCGAGGCTGTCCTTGCACGCGTGCGGGTATTTGATCATCTTCTGGATGTCTTTGACCGTGATCAGCCCCTTGAGCATGAAGCGGTCATCGACCACCAGCAGTTTTTCGACCTTGTGCCGATGCAGAAACGCGCGAGCCTGTTCGAGCGTCGTGCCCACCGGCACCGTGAACAGCGGATCGCGCGTCATGATCTCGGAGATCGGCCGATCGAGGTTGGTCTCGAAGCGCAGATCGCGGTTCGTGAGGATGCCGACCAGCCGCCCTTCTTTGCTGCCGTCCTGCGTGATGGGCACGCCGGAGATCCGGTATTTCTTCATCAGCTCGAGAGCCTGATAGATCCGGTTTTCCGGAGAGAGGGTGATCGGGTTGACGATCATGCCGCTCTCGGAGCGCTTCACGCGGTCGACCTCGGACGCCTGTTCCTCGATTGACAGGTTCTTGTGGATGACGCCGATGCCGCCCTGCTGGGCCATGGCAATCGCCAGTCGGGACTCCGTCACCGTGTCCATCGCGGCGCTGAGGAGCGGCACGTTGACGCGAATGCGGCGCGTCATCCACGCGGCCACGTCCACGTCATTCGGCACCACCTTCGAGTGCCGCGGCACGAGCAGCACGTCGTCGAAGGTGAGCGCCGTCGACAGGCCGATTGAGATCTGGTCGGTGTTCAGAACGTCCGTGCGTGTTTCCATCTGGTTGGACTCGACTCCGGTCTCATGCCCCGTGGCACTTCTTGTACTTCTTGCCGCTGCCGCAGGGGCAGGGATCGTTCCGGCCCACTTTCGGTTCGTCGCGGCGTACCTGCTTGACGACGTCATCGCCGCCGGTGCGCGCGGGCCGCGGGGGATCTTCGACGGCGCTGGCGCTGCCGGATCCCCGAATCGCTCCGAATGGCGACGCGGCGGCCGCCGACGGCGCGTTCATCGTGACCTGGGCCGGCCGGCGCGCCGCCGGTTGCCGGACGGGCGCTCCCGCCTCGTCGACGACCGGCGTGAGGCGCCACAGGTACCGGACGATCTCCTCCTCGATGCGGTCCTTCATCGCCTGGAACAGCGCGAAGCTTTCCTTCTTGTACTCGACGAGCGGGTCGCGCTGACCGTAGCCGCGGAGGCCGATGCCTTCCTTCAGGTGGTCGAGGCTGTAGAGGTGATCCTTCCACTGGGCGTCGACAATCTGCAGCATGATGTCGCGCTCGACGCGGCGGAGAATGTCGGAAGGAATCAGCGCTTCTTTCTTCTCGTACTTCTGAAGGACGGGCTGCCACAGCGTGTCGGTGATGTCCTCGACGCTCCGGCCGTCGAGATCCAGCGAATGGAGATCGGCGGGCTCGACGCCGAAGATCTCGGACACCGCAGCCTTCATCGCACCGTCATCGCGCTCGTCGGGATCGACGTCCGAACCCGCAAACCGCTCGACGGTGCTCTCGAGGAGTTCCTCGGCGAGCGTGTGGAGATACTCCCGGCTGTCGACCGCTTCTTCTTCCGTCAGATGGATCTTGCCTTCGAGCAGCTCGCGTCGCAGCGCGTAAATACTCTCGCGCTGCTTGTTCATCACGTCGTCGTACTCGAGCAGGTGCTTGCGGACGGAGAAGTTCTGGGCCTCGACCTGCCTCTGGGCGCGCTCGATCGCGCGAGTCACCATCCGGTGCTCGATCGGAACGCCCTCTTCCATCCCGAGCCGCTGCATCAGGCCCGAAATGCGATCGGAGCCGAAGATCCGCATCAGGTCGTCCTCGAGCGAGAGGTAGAAGCGTGAGGATCCCGGATCGCCCTGACGGCCGGCGCGGCCGCGCAGCTGGTTGTCGATGCGGCGCGCCTCGTGGCGCTCGGTGGCGACGATATGCAGGCCGCCCAGCCCCACGACCTCGTCGTGTTCGGCGTCCGTCTGCCGCTTGAATGCGAGAAAGATTCGCTCGTACTCCGCGCGCGGAACCCGATAGAAGTGTTCCAGGTGATAGAAGTAGACGAAGTCCTCGTCGTCGACGAACTTCTCCTGGCCCTTGGGGAGCTTCTCGGAGATCTCGTCGGCCAGCGCCTGCTGCCGGGCCATGAACTCGGGGTTGCCGCCCAGGAGGATGTCGGTCCCGCGGCCCGCCATGTTGGTCGCGATCGTGACCGTGCCCCTGCGACCCGCCTGCGCGACGATCTCGGCTTCCTGCGCGTGATACTTCGCGTTGAGGACCACGTGCTTGATCCCGCGAAGCTTCAGCAGCTTGGACAGCCGCTCGGACTTTTCGATTGAAACCGTGCCGACCAGGGCGGGGCGGCCCTCCTTCTGTTTCTCGATGATATCGGTGACGATCGCCTCGTATTTTTCTTTTTCCGTCCGGTAGACCGTGTCGGGCTCTTCCAGGCGGCGCAGCTCGCGATTGGTGGGGATCACCATCACGTCGAGCTTGTAGATCTTCCCGAACTCCACCGCTTCGGTGTCGGCGGTGCCGGTCATGCCGGCAAGCTTGCCGTACTTCCTGAAGTAGTTCTGGAACGTCACGGTCGCGAGCGTCTGATTCTCGCGCTCGATCTTGACCTTCTCCTTGGCTTCCACCGCCTGGTGAAGTCCGTCGCTCCACCGGCGCCCGGGCATCAGGCGTCCCGTGAACTCGTCGACGATCACGACCTGACCGTCCTTGATCATGTACTCGACGTCGAGCTTGAACAGCGTGTGGGCCCGCAGCGCCTGGTTGACGTGATGGAGCAGCGGCATGTTCGCCGGGTCGTACAAGCCGCCGGCCTGCAGGCGATGCGCGAGCATCTTCTCGGCCTTCGCCATGCCGGTTTCCGTCAGCGTGACCGTCTTGTGCTTCTCGTCGACGAGAAAGTCGCCGGTCTTCTCCAGCTCCTCGCGATCCTCAGCCTTGACGTTGCCTTGAGTCACCGCGCCCGGCGTCAGCTTGGGGATGATGCGGTCGACCTCGTAGTAGAGGTCGGTCGACTCTTCCGCGGGACCCGAAATGATGAGCGGCGTCCGCGCCTCGTCGATCAGGATGCTGTCGACTTCGTCCACGATTGCGAATTGATGACCCCGCTGAACGTAGTGCGTGAGGTCGAACTTCATGTTGTCGCGGAGGTAGTCGAACCCGAACTCGTTGTTCGTGCCGTACGTGATGTCGCACGCGTAGGCGACCTGACGCTCCTGATCGTTCAGGTCGTGCTGAATGACGCCGACCGACATCCCGAGGAAGCGATAGATGCGGCCCATCCATTCGGAGTCGCGCCGTGCGAGGTAGTCGTTGACCGTGACGACGTGCACGCCCTTGCCGGCGAGCGCGTTGAGATAGGCCGGCAGGGTGGCAACCAGCGTCTTGCCCTCGCCGGTCTTCATTTCCGCGATCTTCCCGCGATGCAGCACGATGCCGCCGATGAGCTGCACGTCGAAGTGCCGCATGTTCAGCGTCCGCCGGCCGGCTTCGCGGACCACGGCGAAGGCCTCCGGCAGCAGGTCATCCAGCTCGGCGCCGTCGGCCAGGCGTTTGCGGAACTCCGCCGTCTTCTCGCGGAGCTGTTCGTCCGAGAGACGTTGAATCTCGGGCTCTTTGGCGTTGATCTCGCCGACGAACGGCCGCAGCCGTTTCAGCTCGCGCTCGTTCGCGGTGCCTATGACTTTTGCGAGGATCGTATCGACAATCATGCCGCGGGGATCCGCCAAGTCGTCACGGGTTGCGCCAGTGCACCTAGGCGACACCCGAAACTGTCAGCGTATCAATTGATTCTACGGGACGCCTGGCGACAGGTCAACTTCCGGACCCCTCCGGCTGCGTGCCCCGCCGCAAGCGTTCACACCAGAGTTACGTGACTCTTCTACGATGACGACCGTGTTCAAGCGCATCGTGTCGGCCACACTGGCCGCGGCGTCGATTGGCTGCAGCCGGGGCGCTCCGCCGGCGGCTGCAACTGCTGACGGTGGCGCCGGGGTCATGATCCAGGAGGCGTTCCTGACACAGGCCGTGTCGGACCAGAACGTGGACTCGCTCGCCGTGTGGCGGCGGGGCAGTCCGGCGCTGGTGATGGCAACCGCCAAGACAGGCAACACACTCTTCGTATACGACGCGGCAACCGGTCAGTTCCTCCGCCGGATTGGAACGAGTGGTGTCGATCCTGGACAGTTCAGGCGGCCCAACGGCATCCTCGTGCTCGACGACTACGCGTTCATCGTCGAGCAGGACAACCGTCGCGTGCAGGTCGTCCGCCTGCCGGATGGTGCGTCCGTGCTGGTGTTCGGGAGCGATCTCCTGCGGCGCCCCTACGGAATCGCCGGTTACGCGGAGCCGGACGGCTACGTGCTGTTCATCAACGACAACTACGAGACGCCGGCAGGTGGATTGCCACCGATCAGAACGATCGGGCTACGCGGAATGTCTTTCACGTCTTCGAGCGCCGGACGCTGAAGCACCGGGGATCGTTTCGCGGCGCGACGACCCACACGACGGATGGCGTGGCAGTGACGCCCGGAACGCTGGAAGGTGGAGCGTTCTACGCGCTGCACAACGACGAGCAGGTGTCGGCGTTTGCGTGGAGCGCGATTGAGAAAGCGCTGTCGCTGGAGGTCTGCCGGGAAGGCGTTAGCGCGGTCCCATGAGGCTCATGGGGTTGGTCAGCTTGTCGTTGACCCAGACCTCGTAGTGCAGGTGCGAGCTGGTCGACCGGCCTGTCGAACCAACGTAGCCGATGACGCCTCCGCGGTTGATCTGCTGCCCGTCCCTCACGCCAAGGCGCGACAAGTGGCCGTACTTGGTGACGATTCCAAAGCCGTGGTCGATGACCACGAGGTTGCCGTAGCTGCCGCTCCACGACGCGTTCGTGATGCTGCCGCTCGCCGCGGCGAACACCGGCTCGCCGTAGCTGGCGGAAATGTCGAGGCCAGGGTGGAAATCCCGGGTGCCCGTGAAGGGGTCGCGACGGTTCCCGAAGTACGACGTGAGCCAGCCGGCGACGGGCCAGATCGACGGCGTCGCTTCAGCCAGCGATCGGCGCCGCTCGACGCCATAGCGTACCGTGTCGAGGCGGGCTTCGATCGCCCCCAGTAGATCCGACATCACGCGGAATGCGGCGTCGCCCGGTCCGAGCGCGGTTCCAAGAACCGCGCTGGCCGACACGCCGGAGCCACCCATCGCGCGCGAGCGCACGGCGGCCGGAAGCTTTTCCATGGCGCGGCTGGCGGCCGGATCGACTGCCGCGCGCCGATTTCGTCGACGGCCTCCTGCAGCGCCGCGATCTGCTGCGCGAGCTGTCCGGTAGCTGCGCGGTAACTCTCGTTTTCAACGGTCAGCGTCGCGTTCTGCGCGGTGAGGTCGTCGAGCGCCGCGCGGGCGCTCCAGCGCGCACCGAGTCCGATGAGGATCGGCAGGGTCAACGCGGTCGCAATGGCCGCAGCCGTCGGCAACAGCGGCACTGTAAAGCGCCGCATCACGCCGGTCGACCGATCGGCGATCACGATAGAGTAACGCCTGGATGCCAACTCGCTCCCCGCGCGCGCCCCGGCCGGGGCCGCGAAATATGGTTGGTGAAGAACGGGGAACTCTACCATAGCCCTTGCACCCGGGGGAAGAAAAAGCCTACGGCTCAGTCGCCTCGATATTGCAGGGCCTCCCCAAGATGTGATGGGGCGAGCCGCTCGGCGCCGGCCAGATCGGCGATCGTCCGCGCCACGCGGAGCACGCGATCGTAGCCGCGCGCGCTGAGCGCCAGCCGTGTGAGCGCCCGCGCCATCAGCCGCTGCGCATCTCGGTCGAGGCTCGTGCGAGCGCGCAGCGCGCGGCCGTTGAGCCTGGCGTTCAGGCGACCGTCACGCTCGAGCTGACGGGCGCGCGCGCCGACGACGCGGGCACGGATGTCGGCCGAGCACTCGCCGGGTTGCGCGTCCTGCAGATCACGAGCCGGTACGCCGGCGACGTTGACGGTCAAATCCAGCCGATCGCGGAGCGGGCCCGACAAACGCGACGCGTACCGTGCGACCTGCGGCGGCGCGCACCGGCAGGCACGTACGGCGTCGCCGAGGTATCCGCACGGGCACGGATTCATCGCCCCAATCAGCATGAAGCGGGCGGGGAAGACCACGGTGCGCGCGGCTCTCGCGATGCGCACGCATCCTTCTTCGAGCGGCTGCCGCAGGACCTCGAGCACGTGCCGGCTGAATTCCGGCATCTCGTCGAGAAACAGCACGCCGTGATGCGCGAGGCTGATCTCGCCGGGCCGCGGAAACGACCCGCCCCCGACGAGCGCCACATCCGAAATCGTGTGATGCGGCGCGCGGAATGGACGCTCGGCCAGCAGACGCGTAGCCGGGAGCCAGCAGGCCCGCGACGGAGTGGATCGAGGTCGCCTCCAGCGCTTCGTCGAAGGTCAGCGCCGGCAGGATCGGCCAGTCGCCTCGCCATCATGGTCTTGCCCGCGCCGGGCGGGCCGATCATCAGCACGTTGTGGCCGCCGGCTGCCGCAATCTCCAGCGCGCGTCGCGCCATGGCCTGGCCATGGACGTCCGCGAAATCACCGTCGACTCCGGCAGGAGCGGAGGGGTGCACAGGCGTGACCGGTCCCGCCGCCGCACGAAAGGCGACGGGGTCGTTCAACGCGGCGACCGCCTCGCTCAGCGATCGAACCGGATAGAGTTCCAGGCCTTCGACGACAGCCGCTTCGCCGCTGTTTGGATGGGGAAGGAGCAGTCCTCGATAGCGATCGCGCCGCGCTGCCGCGGCAATCGGCAGTACGCCGCGCGCGGCCTGAATGCCGCCGTCGAGCGACAGCTCGCCGAGCAGGAGATGTCGCCGATGTCGCGACGCTTGACGACGACCGGCGGCCGCCAGCACGCCAAGCGCGATCGGCAGATCGAAGACAGAACCGGCCTTGCGGATGTCTGCCGGCGCGAGATTCACGGTAATGCGATGGGGCGGGAACTCGAACCCCGAATTCCGTGATCGCGCTGCGCACGCGGTCGCGGCTCTCGCGGACGCTCGTATCCGGGCAGTCCGACCATCGGGAATGCCGGGCAGGCCGAACGAGACGTCGACCTCGACCTGCACCGAACAGGCTTCGATGCCGAAGACCGCCGCGGTGCGCACGCAGGCAAGCACGCACGTCTGCCTGCAAGATTGGAGTCCAGGAGATTTCCTTGAAGAACCGTGAGCAGCGCGGCGTCAGGTACGTGGTAAATGCATCGCCGCGCGCGAGCGCGGCGCGCAGATCCTGCCACGTGCTGAGATCGAGGGTTCCTGTTACCTCGCCGCCGACTGAATCTTCAGCCGCGTACCGGGTGTGATGCGGCTGGTGCTCAGGCGATTCAGGCTCTTGATCTTGTCGACGGTCGTGTCGAACAGCTGCGCGATCCCGAAGAGCGTGTCACCGCGCTTGACTCGATAAGTGACGGTGCGCACGGGCCGTGGCTCGTCGTCATCCTGTCGCCGCCCTGTCTGCTGCCGCCGCCGCGAGGGGCGCGGAGCCGGCGATCGCCCGCGACGCGACCTCCGCCGGTGCCGCCGGTTTCGTGTTCGTCGCGAGGAGCGTCGCCGGCGCGCGCGGAATCACGAGCTACTGTCCGACCCGGACCCTGGACTTGATGGTGAGATTGTTGGCCTCGAGCCAGATCGACGCGGCTCACCCTGAGCTTCCTGGCAATCGTCTGGAGCGTTTCACCTTTCTTGACCGTGTACCAGTTCAGGGCCGCGAGCTCGGTCGGCGACGCCGATGCCAGTCGTGTCGAGAACAGGGACAGCGGTCCCTACCGGGACCTTCAGCTCGTACTCGGATACTTCAACGGCGTCGTCCAGCGGCGCAGTTCCGGGTTGAGGGCCTGGATATCGTCGATGCTGCGGCCCGTCCACTCCGCGACCCTTCGCAAGTCGATGGCGCGGGGCACCGTGACCTTTTCGTAGGCCGACAGGTCCTTCCGAGACGATCTCGAATCCATACTGCGCGGGATTCTTCGCGACGATGATCGCGGCGAGAATGAGCGGCACGTATTCGCGCGTTTCGCGCGGCAGGAAGCGCGAGCTCTCCGCCAGGTCCCAGAAGTCCGTGCGGCCCGATCGTTTCATCGCGCGCTGGACCCGGCCGAGCCCGCCGTTGTAGGCCGCGAGGACGAGGTGCCAGTCGCCATCGAAGAGGCCGTGAAGCGTCTTGAGGTACTTGGCCGCCGCCAGCGTCGCCTTCTCAGGATCGGATCGTTCGTCGATGTACCAGTCGCTCTTCAATCCCTGTTCGGTGGCCGTTGCCTTCATGAATTGCCACGGCCCCTTGGCGCTGGCTTTGCGACAGGGCGTTCGTCTTGAAGCCGCTCTCGATCACGGGGATGTACGCGAGATCGAGCGGAAGGCCCTCTGCCCGGAAAACGTTCTGAATCATGGGCAGGTATCTCGTCCCGCGCGTCAGGCTCTCCTGGATGTAATCGCGAAGACGGCCCTGGAAGAGCTCGACGTACGCGAGCACCCGTTCGTTCTGCGGGATCGGCACGTCGTGTTCGGTCGACGCGAGGTCGGCCTTGACGGTTTCCTCGGTCTCGGGCGCAGCCGCCGGTTTCGGGAACGTGGCGATCTTCAGCAGTTCGTCGATCGACGCTGGTTCGGACTTCTTTTCCGCGAAGCCGTCACCCTGCGCGAGCGCGGTGACCTCGAACGCGTTGATGCGGTCGATGAGCCGATCGAAGTGCTCCCGCATCCGCGTATCGCTTCGGGCGCCGTACGGCGACTCGAGCAGAACGTCAACCGCGCGATCGAATTCGATCTTGGCGCGGTCGAGGTGACCCAGCTTCAGCTCACGCTCGCCAGCCTCGAAGTGGCGTTGCGACGTGGCGATCAGCGCGGTCACCGGGTCTGGCACCGGGACCGGGGTCGGCGCGGGCACGGCCGGTGCCGGCTTGGAAGCCGGTGGAGGCGCTGCCGGGACCTGCGGTTTTACGTGCGACCCGCACGCGCCGACAAAAGTTGTGAGGGTGACAATGAAGAGTCCGGCGACCGCCAAACCTGGCGGCCAGGCACGACGACATCATGCTGGGCGCTCCCGCGAGGGCGGCTTCACAAGATCTCCTGCTTGCCGTCCGCCCCGTTGAGGTCGCCCCCCGGCGGGGGGCTCCCGTTTTCAGACCGCCGGGCCGTTACACATGCACCCGGCGCGTAGCTTATCCGCCGAAAAAGCGGAAACCCTGAGAACTGCTGGGGCATCAAGAATAGCACTGCTTAGCTTCAAGGTCAACACTAACCCCAACGTGCTCAACAGTAAGCGTCAAACCACATGCCCAGCTCAACGTGGCCAGTCCGCCTGGACGAAAAGGCGGTGCTGTTCGGCCAGGTCGCGCGCGGCTGGCGTCACGATCGTTCGTTCGCCGATCACGATCTTGCGACCGTGCTTGAGCGCCAGCCGAACGTCTTCCTCACAAACGAATTCCAGGGGTTTGGACAGCGGATCGGGCGTCCTGGTCTGCGACGCATCGGCAGGCTGGGACGGCGACTTACCTGCCGCTGACGGCGCCGCGCTCTGACCAGCGGGCAACCCGTAGCCTCGCGAGACCAGAAACTCGTCGATCCGTTTCGTCAGCTGGCCGGCCGCAATACCCGCAGGCGGCGCGGGTGCAGCGGGCGCCCGCGGCAGCACAGGTTCGGCCGACGCGGGTGTCGCCGGCCGCGCGCTCGACACCGGTGACGTCTCGTACGCGAGCCGCTTGATGTTCAGCAGGTGCCGAGGGGAGATGTTGTCCGACGTGATGTTCCCGCCGTACCCGCCGCAGCCGAGCGTCATCGAGGGATCGAGTCCCGTGGAGAGCCCGATGGAACCGTGCGTCGTTGGTGAGTTGACGACGATGCGGTAGGCCGGCTTCTTGAGACCGAACTGAAGAATGACGTCGTCGTTCCGCGAATGGATGGACATCGTGTGGCCCATCCCGCCGTAGCGGAGGATCTGCTTGCAGCGCTCGCACCCCTCGCGCCAGTCGCTCACGACATAGAAAGACAGAACCGGGCACAGCTTTTCGATTGACAGGGGATAGTCCCGCCCGACGCCTGCCAGCTCGGCGATCAGCACGCGGGTCGTCGGAGGCACGCTGAAGCCGGCCTGTTGGGCGATGAACGTCGCCGGTCTGCCGACGAGCGCCGGATTCGGCAACCGCTGCGGGCTGACGAGGACGCGAGCGAGCGCGTCCATCTCGCTGGTCGACATGAAGTGGGCGCCGTTGGCGACGAACTGGCGCTTGACCTCGTCGACGAGCGGCGCATCCACGACGACCGAGTTCTCCGACGAGCAGAGGACGCCGCAGTCGAACGTCTTGCCGGTGACGATGTCCCGCACGGCCTTCGGTACATCGGCCGATCCCTCGATGTACGCGGGTGCGTTCCCTGGCCCCACTCCGTACGCGGGCTTCCCGGCGCTGTATGCCGCACGCACGAGTCCCATCCCGCCGGTTGCCAGGATGACGGCGGTCTCACGCGCCTTCATCAGCTCCTGCGTCCCTTCGATCGTCACCGTCGTCATCCAGTTGATAGCGCCCTCGGGGGCGCCGGCACGGCGCGCCGCCTCGTTCATCACCTCGGCGACCCGAGAGATGCACCGCACCGCCGCCGGGTGAGGGCTGATGACGATGGGGCAGCGTGCCTTGATCGAGATCAGGATCTTGTAGATCGCGGTGGACGTCGGGTTCGTGGAGGGCACGATCGCGGCCACGACGCCGAACGGCTCGGCAATCTCGATGACCTTCCGGTCCTCGATTCGCGCGATGACGCCGACGGTCTTCATCGGCCGGATGAACTTGTAGACCTTCTGAGATGCGAAGAGGTTCTTCTGGACTTTGTCGGCGACGACGCCGTAGCCGGTTTCCTCGTGGGCCAGCCGGGCAAACGGCTCCGCCTGCGCCGTCGCTGCCGCGGCCATCGCATCGATCAGGGCGTCGATTTGTTCCTGCGAGAGTTCCGCGAGGACCGAGGCAGCTTCCTTCGCACGGCGCACCAGCGAGCGCGCTTCGTGGATGGACGTCAAATCACGATCGGTCTGAGCGGTTGGCTGGGTGCTCGCCATGCGTGACCGGGCGCAGGACTACGTCGTCTTGGCGTCCTTGACTTTCGGCAGGACCTTTTCCACTTCCGAATGCGGCCTGGGGATCACGTGAACCGAGACGAGCTCGCCGACCCGCCGGGCCGCAGCCGCGCCGGCGTCGGTGGCCGCCTTGACGGCGCCGACGTCTCCGCGAACCATGACGGTCACATATCCCGCGCCGATGTACTCTTTGCCGACGAGTACGACGTTGGCCGCCTTGACCATCGCATCGGCGGCCTCGATAGCGCCGATGAGGCCCTTGGTTTCGACCATTCCTAACGCTTCCGACATCAGGGATTCCTCAAACGCCCGAAGGCTAACATATTGCGGTACCTCGAACAACTGCAGGTACTATCGCTTGTTTTTCGCGGTTCGTGATTTTCTACACATGTCCAGTCGCAATTCGGTTCTCGTGTTGGTCGGTGGCCGCGTCCAGCCTGGTTGCCGGATGCAGCCACAGAGAAGAAAACACTCCATGCGTCGCGACGCCGGCGCTGTCGCTCGGTCGCGATCGCGCCGCGATCGGCAGCCCGTTGAAGTTGACGTATCGCTTCGACGTGGCGCAGGGGACGCGAATAGACCAGGACTATCTGGTGTTCGTCCACATCCTGGATCCGGACGGCGAGCCGCTGTGGGGAGACGATCACGCCCCGACCGTACCGACATCGAAGTGGCAGCCGGGACAGAAGATCGAGTACACGCGAACCGTATTCATTCCGAACTACCCGTACATCGGTCCGGCCAACATCCGGATCGGGCTGTATACGCCCTCGTCCAATACGCGGCTGCCGCTCTGCGCCACGGATATCTCGCGGCGCGAGTACGAGGTGGCGAAGTTCCAGCTGCTGCCGCAGAACGAGAATATCTTCCTCATCTATAAGGAAGGCTGGCACCTGGCCGAGGTGTCTCCGGACGATCCGACGAACGAATGGCAGTGGACGAAGAAATCGGGTTCGATTTCGTTCAGAAATCCCAAGAAGGACGCGACCTTCTATCTCGAGTACGACGCCCGGGTCGATCAGTTCACGCCGCCGCAGCAGGTGACGATTCGGATCGGCGATCAGGTGATCGGGACGTTCGCGGCCGACTCCAAGGACAAGAAGCTCGTCTCGTTCCCGGTCTCCGCCGCCCAGTTCGGGGGGGCTGATATGGTCTGAGCTTACGCTCGACGTCGACCGGACGTTCACGCCCGGTCCCTCAGACAACCGGGAGCTCGGAATCCGCGTCTTTCATGCATTCGTGGAGATTCGGTAGGGCCCTGACCCGAGGGGTTCCGTTGAACTCGCGGGCCTGACTGTAAAGTATTGTAAATACAGCAAGTTCTCGACAAGACCGTCTGGACGGTGCTACCATGACCCGTTTCCATGCTTCTCGATAGATTCCGGACCGCTGTGGCGGCCTTCGCCCTGATGCTCCTCGCATGCGCCGCGCAGGCGAACGCGGAGATCGTGTTTCTGACCTCGGGTCGGTCCGTGTCCGTGAAGTCCCATCGATTCGACGGGGACTCGATCATCCTGTCGCTGCGCACCGGCGGAGAGGTGACGTGCGACAAGTCCCTGATCGAGAAGATCATCGCGGACGAAGTGCCTTACCCGGAGCCGGCCCCTCCGCCTCAGAACCCGGCCCAGGCACCCGAGCCGGCGACGAGCCTGCTCCAGTCCACGCCCTACGGCGAGATCATCGCGGCGATGTCGGAGGCACATGGGGTCGACCCGCTGCTGGTCAGGGCGCTGATCCAGGTCGAATCGAATTACCAGGCTCGGGCAAAGTCCCGAAAGGGCGCCATGGGCCTGATGCAGCTGATGCCGGCAACCGCGAAGGAATACAAACTCAGGAACCCGTTCGATCCCAGGGCGAATATAGAAACGGGGATCAGGCACCTGAAGTCGCTGATCGATCGATTCGGGGTCGAGTTGGGGCTGGCGGCCTACAACGCCGGAGAAGGGGCGGTCACCAAGTTCAACGGTATTCCCCCTTATCGGGAAACGCGGACCTACGTTTCGCGGATTCTGTCTCTGGCGGGCATCAAGTAGCGCTTGCGCGTTTCCGCACCATTCCTCATCTGATCCGTTCGGTTTCCCAGCCGTCCGGTCCTTTCTCCTGTCTAACTTGCATGGGTCGGGCGGGCAGCCGGGGTGGCCGTGTTGTATAATCCGTCGAGGCGAGCGGCCGATAATGTCCACACAGACAAGGGCTTGCGCGAGATCCGCGCCGGCGCGTAGATCGCGATAGCGCATGGAGTTTCGCTGCAGGCTGGGCACGCCGGGGGGCGAGATCATCGAAGGGATCTACGCCGCGGACAGCGAAGACCGCCTCCGCCGCGAGTTCGAAGAGAAAGGCCTGTACGTCCTCGCCCTTCACCGGGCGGGTCCGCTCGCGCTCGGATCGCTCGCGATGCCGACCCGCAGCGCGGATCAAGACACGGGAATTCCTCGTGTTCAACCAGGAGCTGGCGACGCTGCTCAAGGCCGGCATGCCGCTCGTCCAGTCGCTCGACATCCTGCGTGCGCGCGTGACCAACCTGCTGTTCAAGAGCGTGCTCGACGATGTGTACGACCGGGTTCGCGCGGGCAGCTCGCTGTCGGAGTCGTTCGAGGCGCACGGCTCGCTGTTCCCCGGCGTCTACACGGCATCGCTCCTGGCTGGCGAGAAGAGCGGCAACCTCGAGCAGGTCATCCGGCGCTATGTCACTTACGTAAAAGTGGTGACGAACGTCCGGCAGAAGACGATTTCGGCGCTGATCTACCCGGCGATCCTGCTCGTGCTGTCGCTCGTCGTCGTGTCGATTCTGATGCTGCGCGTCGTGCCGGAGTTCGGCGACTATTACCGCCAGTTCGGCGCCGAGCTGCCGTTATCCACGCGGATCATCGTGGCGATCTCGTCGTTTGCGACGTCGTACTTCGGCGTGCTGGTGGTGATCGGGGTCGCCGCGGGGCTCGGGATCTGGCTCTGGCTCAAGCGGCCCGGTCAGAAGGCACGGTTCGACCGCTGGACCCTTGCCATGCCAGGGCTGGGGCCCGTGGCGAGGAAGTTCGCGACGTCGCAGGCGGCGCGAACGCTGGCGACGCTGCTCGGCGGCGGCATCCCGCTGGTCAACGCGATCGACGTGTCGGCGCGGTCGATCAAGAACCAGTACATGGCGCGCGAGCTGCACACTGCCGCCCAGCAGGTGCGGGAAGGTCGTGCGCTGGCGGCCGCCATGAACGACACGCGCGCGTTTCCGGACGTGGCGATCAAGATGGTCGAAGTCGGGGAGTCGACGGGCGCGCTCCAGGAGATGCTGAACAGCCTCGCCGACTTTTTCGATGAGGAAATCGAAACGAATCTGGAGCGGTTCGTGAAGGTCGTGGAGCCGATGCTTCTCATCATCATGGGCATCGTGATTGCCAGCTTGCTCCTGGCGCTCTACATGCCGTTGTTCAATCTGTCGAACGCATTGAGGTGAGCCTACGGCGCAGGATATGGACGGGAATACTCCAACCACGGTCAACGGCGCATCAGACAGCGAGCTGTACGTCGGCAACAGGGAAGTCTCCGCCGCCGAGCGGGCAGCCGAGCTGACGCAGGCGCGCCGGCTGGCGGAGCGCTATCGGCTCGAGTTCGTCGATCTGTCGCAGTTCAGCATCGACCACGAGCTGTTTCGCGCGATTCCCGCGGACCTGATGCTGCGGTATGGATTCGTTCCGTATCATCGCGAAGGACAATCGCTGGTCATCGTCGTCTCCGATCCGACCGACCTGCCGATGATCGACGAGCTGGCGGTGCTGCTGGCCACGCCCATCAAGGTCACGGTCGGCACACCATCCGCGATTCAATCGATCCTGAAGAAGAGCGAGAGCTCTCAGCGCGTCCTCGAGGAGGCGACCGAGAGCTTCCAGCTCCAGCTCCTCCGCGAAGACGAATCGGGCGACGACCAGCTCACGGTCGACAAGCTGACGGCCGACGCGAGCCCCGTCATCCGACTCGTCGACACGACCATCTACACGGCGATCCAGCGGCGGGCGAGCGACATTCACATCGAGACCGGCGACGATGCGGTGCACGTGAAGTACCGGATCGACGGCGTGCTGCAGCCGGCGATGCGGCCGATCGACAAGCGGTTCCACAGCACGATCATCTCGCGCGTGAAGGTCATGGCGGAGCTCGACATCGCCGAGAAGCGCGTGCCGCAGGACGGCCGGTTCAAGCTCCGGATGCCGGGCAAGACCATCGACTTCCGCGTGTCGATCATGCCGAGCGTCCACGGCGAGGACGCCGTCATCCGTATCCTCGACAAGGAATCGATCAGCGAGCAGTTCCGTGAGCTGCGGCTGGACATCCTGGGGTTCCCCGACGACGAGCTGAAGCGCTTCCGGAAGTACATCGCCGAGCCGTACGGCATGGTGCTCGTGACGGGCCCGACCGGCAGCGGCAAGACGACGACGTTGTATGCGGCGTTATCGGAGATCAAGTCGATCGAGGACAAGATCGTCACGATCGAGGACCCCGTCGAGTACCAGCTGCAGGGCATCACGCAGATTCCGATCAACGAGAAGAAGGGGCTGACGTTCGCGCGCGGGCTGCGTTCGATTCTGCGCCACGACCCCGACAAGATCATGGTCGGCGAAATCCGTGACCCGGAAACCGCGCAGATCGCCATTCAATCGGCGCTGACGGGACACCTCGTCTTCACGACCGTCCACGCGAACAACGTGCTGGACGTGCTGGGACGGTTCCTGAACATGGGGGTCGAGCCGTACCAGTTCGTGTCCGCGCTCAACTGCGTGCTGGCCCAGCGGCTGGTCCGCAACATCTGCCTGCACTGCAAGCGGCCCTCGGCGGTGACGCGTCAGCTGCTGGAGGAATCGGCGATGGACCCGGGGCTGCTGAACAGCGGGCGGTTCTTCGAGGGAGCCGGGTGCATCGAGTGTGGCGGAACAGGCTTCAAGGGCCGGACCGCGATCTGCGAGCTGCTCGATCTTTCCGATAATATCCGCGAGATGATCCTCGACCGCCGCCCCACGTCCGAGATCAAGAAAGCCGCGCGGGAGGAAGGCATGCGGTTCCTCCGCGAGTCGGCCGTGGAGCGGGTCCTGAATGGAGTGACGACGCTGAGGGAAATCAACAAGGTGACATTCGTCGAATGACGCCCGAGACTCCAGCGACAGACCGATCGCTTCGCGCAGGGGGCTGGCTGGCGACGCCGCCGCCCGACGCCGCCCTGGAAATCGCGGGGGACCGCGTGACCGCGCTCGCGCTCGGGGGATCGCTCCGGGAGCCGGTGATTTCGGCGTATGCCGTGGAGCCCCTGGCGACCGGCGCGGTGACTCCCGCGTTGAACGCCGTCAACGTACACGACGCGTCGGCGTTGACGGCCGCGCTCAAATCGGCGCTGCAGAAGGCGGGCCTGCGCGCGCGCCGCGTCGCGCTCGTCCTGCCGGATACCATCGCGAAGGTGTCGCTGATTCGCTTCGAGAAGGTCCCGGCACGGGCGCAGGATCTCGATCAGCTCATCCGATGGCAGGTGCGAAAAGCCGCGCCGTTCCGGATCGAGGACGCGCAGATCTCGTGGATCAGCGGACTGCCGCTCGCCGGCGGCGGACGTGAGTACGTCGTGTCGGTCGCGCGCCGGGATCTGATCGAAAGCTACGAGCGCGCGTGCGATGCGGCTGGCGTGCACGCGGGCCTGATCGACATCGCCACCTTTTGCCTGATCAACACCCACATCGCGGCGTCGGGCACGGAGGCCGGCGACTGGCTGCTCGTGCACGTGGGGAGCGACTACGTGACGCTCGCGCTCGTGCGCGGTGAGCATCTCGTGTTCTTCCGCAACCGCACCCTGGGTGCCGAAGGCGATTTGGCGGATCTGGTGCACCAGACGGCGATGTACCACGAGGATCGGCTGGGCGGCGGCGGCTTCTCGAGGGTCATGCTGACTGGCGCGACCATCGTGGGTCCGGAACCCTCCGAGCGTCTCCGTCGAGGCATCGAGGAGCGGCTGGGAGGCCGCGTGGAGCTGCTCGATGTGCGGAACGCCGCCGCGATGCGCGATCGGATCAGCGCCAGCCCCGCGCTGCTCGACGCGCTCGCTGCGCCCGCTGGAGCGATCCTCCGGGAACGCGTGACCCCGCGTGCGGCGCCCGGCGGCGCTGCCGGGCAGGTGGCGTGATGCTCCGCACGAACCTCTCCACGCGTCCGTTCTACAACGAGCGCGCCGTCCATCTGGCGCTCCTGCTCATCGCGCTCATCGTGTTGGGCGTGACGATCGTCAACGTCGTGAAGGTCGTGCAGCTCTCGCGGCACAACACCGAGCTGTCGAGACGCGTGGGGGACGATCGGCGCAAGGCGGACGAGTTCACGCGCGAAGCGGCGAAGATCCGGCGGGGCGTCGATACCGACGAGCTCAAGCTCGTCGTCGCGCAGGCGCGCGAGGCGAACGCGCTCATCGACAGCCGCACGTTTTCCTGGACCGCGCTGTTCAACCGGCTCGAATCCGAGCTTCCGTCCGACGTCATGCTCGCACAGGTCAGGCCGACGGTCGACGACAAGGGCACACGCATCACCATGGTGGTGCTGGCCCGCCGCGCCGGAGACATCCAGGAGTTCATGGACAAGCTCGAGGCGACCGGAGCCTTCGAAGAGGCGCTCGAGCGTCAGTCGAACCGCACCGACGAGGGACTGACCCAGAGCACGCTCGAGGCGTGGTATGTGCCCGGAAACGCGGAACCGGCGCCGCCGAAGGGCCCGCCACCAAAGGCCACCGGAGGGGCGGCACGGCCATGACGTTGACCCGTCGCATCCTCGACGAGAAGCGGCGCTTCATCTATCCGCTCGTCGCGGCCGTGATCCTCAACGCGGCCGTGTTCGTCGCAGTCGTCTATCCCTTGTCCATGAAGGTTGCCGGCGGTGAAGCGCAGGCCAGCGCGGCGGCCTCGGCGCTGGCCGACGCGCACCGCAACTACGAGGCGGCACGGGCGACGGTCACCGGCAAGGATGCCGCCGACAAGGAGCTGAAGAAGTTCTACGGCGCCGTGCTGCCACCCGATCAGAGCGAGGCGCGGCGGCTTCTCTCGAAGGTCGACGATCTCGCTGCCGCGGCGGGCGTCACGAAGAACCGGTCGGCGCTCGAAGTGACGCAGGAGCGGGGCAGCGAGCTCGGCAAGTTGACGGCCACCGTCACGTTGACGGGCGACTACCGGAATATCCGGCGGCTGATTTACGCGCTCGAGACGTCGCCGGACTTTCTGATCCTCGAAAGCGTCGTGGTGGTGCAGGGATCCGAGCGGGACCAGGGGTTGAACGTGACGGCGACGGTCGCCACATACTTCCGGATGGGAGGCCATGGAAACTGAAGCGCCTGCCCGCCGGAACCGCCCGAGCCTCTGGCTCATCGCCGTGCTCCTGGTGGCGATCGTCGGCCTCGTCGCGAACGCGATGTGGCCACAAAAGCCAGCCGCCACCCCGCCCCAGCCGTCTAATCGAAGTGCGCGAAACGCGAAGACCGCCAGCACGAACGGGATCGACCCGGCGGATCTGAAAGTGCGGCTCGAGGCTCTGCAGGCCAAGCCGCAGGGTTCGGGGGAGATGGAGCGGAATCCGTTCCGCTTCAGGCCGGCGCCCGCGCCGCCGCCCCCGCCGGTCACGACTCGGAAGCCGGAACCGGAAAAGGTCGGACCGCCGTTGCCGCCGCCACCGCCGCCGATTCCTCCGATTCCCCTGAAGTTCATGGGAACGGTCGAGCAGGGCAACCTCAAGCTCGCGGCGCTCACGGACTGTAAGGGTTTCACGTACGCCGCGCGCGAGGGCGATTCGTCCATCGACGGGCGTTACCGGCTCGTGAAGATCCAGGTCGAGTCCGTGGTCATGGAGTACAACAACGGGACGGGCAGGATCACGATCAGGCAAAGCGGGGAATGCCCCAAATGAATGCTGATTGCTGAATGCTGACTGCAGATGGAAGGCTAACGTCGATTGGAGCCGTAGTGAGACGAAAGCTCATTGTTCTCTTCGTGCTGGCCGCGCTCGTGTCCGGGTGCGGGGCGAGCCGCTCCTTCAAGCGTGGACGTGAGCGGCGCGCGCGGGTAACTGGGATGCGGCGGTTGCGCACTTCACCGAGGCCTTGCAGGCGAGCCCTGACAATGCGGAATACAAGATCGAGCTCGAGCGGGCGATGCAGAACGCCGCTCGCGAGCACATCAGCCGGGCGTACGAGCTCGAAAAGAAAGACCAGCTCGACGCGGCCTTGATCGAGTATCGCAAAGCGCTGGAAATGGACGCGTCCAACCGGCTGGCGGCGTCACGCGCCAACGAGCTGGAGCGAATCATTCGGGATCGGATCGAGAAGTCGCGGCCGCGGCCGGAAATCGAGAAGCTGCGTCAGCAGGCGCGCGCGCAGGCCGCGCCGCTGCTCAACCCCGCCGATCGCACGCCGCTCAAGATCAACTTCAACAACGCTGGCCTGAAAGACATCCTGAACTTCGTCGGCACGTCGTCGGGCATCAACATCCAGTACGACTCGACCTTCCGCGACGCCGGCTACACGGTCAACCTGAACGACGTCACGCTCGAGGAGGCGCTGCAGCAGATTCTGTCGGTCAACGGGCTCTTCTACAAGGTGCTCAACCAGAGCACGATCGTCATCGCGCCCGACAACGCGCAGATGCACGCGAAGTACGACGAGCTGGTCATGCAGGTCTTCTACCTGTCGCATGCCGATCCGCAGGAGCTGTCGAACACGCTCAACACCGTGATGCGGATTCAGGCCCAGGTGCCGCCGGCCATTTTTCCGAACAAGACCTCGAACACGCTGACCGTCCGTGGAACCTCCGCGGTCGTCGCGGTGGCGGAACGGCTGATACGGGCGCACGACAAGCCGCGCGCCGAGGTCATCATCGAGGTCCAGATTCTCGAAGTGAGCCGGACGCGCGCCAAGCAGTTCGGGATCAACCTGAGCGACTACGCGCTCGGCCTGACGTTTTCGCCCGAGGTCGCCCCGCCCAACACGTCGGGCGGCATTCCGCCGGCCGCGCCGCCGCCGTTCAATCTGAACACGATCTCCCAGGGCGTCAGCACCGCCGACTTCTACCTCACGGTGCCGACGGCCTTCGTGAGATTCCTGGAGTCGGACTCGCGCACGAAGCAGCTCGCGAAGCCGCAGCTGCGTGGCGCGGAAGGGACCGAGCTGAGCCTGAACCTCGGTCAGCAGATTCCGGTCGTGTCCACCGTGTTCGGCGCCGCCGCCGCGGGCGGGTTCGCGAGCATTCCCCAATCGTCGTTCACGTATCGGGATGTCGGCATCAACATCACGATGACGCCGCGCGTCACGTACGAGGCAGAAATCGTTCTCGATCTCACCGTCGAGAGCAGCAACCTGGCCGGCAGCATCAGCGTGGCGGGTCAGGACGTTCCCCAGTTCGGCTCGCGGCGCGTCAGGACGAAGCTCCGGCTGCGGGAAGGGGAGTCGAACCTGCTCGCCGGCCTGCTGCGTGACGAGCAGCGCAAGACGCTGACCGGATTCCCCGGGCTGATCCGCGTGCCCGGCCTGCGCTCCATCTTCGGTTCGACCAACGATCAAATCGAGCAGAGCGACATCGTCATGCTCCTGACGCCGCACATCGTGCGGACGCACGAGCTGACGGTTGACGACCTCGCGCCGATCTACATCGGCACCCAGCAGAACGTCGGCCTGTCGGGCCCGCCCCAGCTGATTCAGCCACCGGACGAGCCACCCGCCGGCCCGCCGACCGGAACGACGCTGCCGGGCACGACGCCACCGGGTACAACCACGACCCCGCCGGGCGCGCCGACGACTCCGCCAGGCGGCGTCCCTGTCCTGCCGCCCGGTGTGACGCCGATGACGCCCACTGGACCGCCGGCAACGCCGACGGGGCCGCCGCGGGATCCCACTCAGCCGACCGCGCCGCCGCCGGCGACCGCGACGCCACAGGGAGGCTCAGCGGCCCAGGTGCTCATCACCGTGCCGCCGTCGAACATGGTGGTGGGCGGCGGGCCCTACACGGTACCGCTGACGATCAACAACGCGTCACGGCTCTCGACGCTCACGCTGACGGTGACGTTCAACCCGAGCGTCCTGCGCGTGCGCAACGTCCAGGACGGCACGTTCATGCGGCAGGGTGGCGTGACGGCGACGTTCACGCCTCGCATCGACATGGCAACCGGCCGCGTCGATATCGCGATCGTCCGCAGCGGGGATCAGGCGGGCGCGTCGGGCGCCGGCCTCCTGGCAGCGTTGCAGTTCGATCCCGTGAATCCCGGCAACTCGCTGATCCAGGTCAGCGGTGTGGCGAGCACGCCTGAAGGGGGCCCGCTGCAGCTGCAGTTCTCGCCCGTCAGCGTGACGGTGCGCTGAGAAAACGAAGACGAAGACGACGACGAAAGGCAAAAACCAGTTGAGCGTCCGCGAGGTCATGACCATGCGCAGCTCGCGCGGGTTCACGTTCATCGAGCTCCTGATCGTCTCGACGATTCTGATCATTCTCGCCTCGGTCGTGATGCCGCTCGCGAAGGTGAGCGCGCAGCGCACGAAGGAAGCGGAACTCCGCCGCTCGCTGCGCGAGATGCGCACCGCGATCGACAAGTTCAAGGACGCGGTGGATATGGGGCTCATCCCGTCGACCGAGATTCGTACGGGCAGCGAAGGCTATCCGCCCGAACTGGATACCCTGGTCGAAGGCGTATCGGTGGCCAACGACGCGTCGGGACGGAAGCTGAAATTCCTGCGCCGCATTCCGATCGATCCGATGACGAACTCCACCGAATGGGGCCTGCGCTCGTATTCCGATCGTCCTGATTCGAGTTCATGGGGCGGTCAAAGCGTGTACGACGTCTACACGAAGTCGACGGGCACCGCGCTCGACGGCACGAAGTACAAGGACTGGTAAGGACAAACGCCAGAGGAGCGCGCCATGCTGATTTGGAGCCTCGATTCGCGGCTCACCCTTCGCAAGCGGCACCCGGCGAGCGGGTTCACGCTCGTCGAGCTGTTGATCGTTCTCGCGCTGATCTCGATCCTCGCGGCGATGGGCATCGTCCAGTACCGCAACGGCGTGCGTCACGCGCAGGAGAGCGTCCTCAGGACCGATCTGTTCCGCATGCGCGACGCGATCGATCAGTACTACGCCGACAAGAACAAGTATCCCTCGTCGCTCGATTCTCTCGTCAGCGACGGCTACATGCGGAAGATCCCCGAAGATCCCATCACGAGGTCGACCGATACCTGGCAGACCATTCCCGCCGAGCCCGATCCCAGCAATCCAACTGCGGAACCGGGCGTCTACGACGTGAAGAGCGGCGCGCAGGGCACCGCGCTCGACGGTTCGACTTACGCCGACTGGTAGTTCGTAGTTCGTAGTCCGTAGCTCGTAGCTCGTAGCTCGTGGTTCGTCGTGCGAACTCGAACAACGGCGCTCGACTGGGGAAGCGGGAGGCCGACGATGGTGAGACGGCTATTGCTGCGCACCATCAGGGCGTTCGAGCGGCAGCTGTTGATCGTTCTCGCGCTGATTTCGATCCTCGCGGCGATGGGAATCGTTCAGTACCGCAACGGCGTGCGTCACGCGCAGGAAAGCGTCCTCAGGACCGATCTGGTCCGCATGCGCGACGCCATCCATCGGTACTACGCCGACAAGCACAAGTATCCCGCGTCGCTCGACACGCTCGTCACCGACGGCTACATGCGGAAGATCCCCGAAGATCCCATCACGAGGTCGACCGATACCTGGCAGACCGTTCCCGCCGAGTCCGATCCCAGCAATCCAACTGCAGAACCGGGCGTGTACAACGTGAAGAGTGGGGGACAGGGCACCGCGCTGGATGGTTCGACCTACGCCGACTGGTAGTTCGTAGCTCGTCGCCCCGAGCGACGAGCCCCGAACTACGAGCTACGAACTACGAGCTACGGGATGATCGTCACCGTGCCGAAGCCGTCACCCGACGGTCCTGATACCTGCGTGACCCTGACGCTGATGAACTTGCTGCCGGTTGTCACCCAGGAGACGGCGACCTGGTTGCCGCTGGTCGTGGCAGCTGGAGGCGTCGCCCCGGCGCCGAAGTTCCACTCGTAGCTGAGGATCGCGGACGTATTGCCAGAGACTTGCGCCCTCAGGATGACGATCTGATTGACGCTCGCAGAGGCCGGCGCGGCTGTCACAATCACCGACGGCGGCTGCGCCGGCGTGACGATGACGGTGGTCGACACGCTCTCCGAGAAATTGCTGGCGTCGGTCGCGGTCGCGATCACCGTGAACGTCCCGGGTTCCGCGTAGATGTGCGACACCGTCGTCGACGCGCTCAGGGCACCGAGCGACTGAGTCGCTCCGTCGCCCCACGTGATTCTGACGTCGCGGATGTTCGCTTGTGCGTTCACCGCCACGGTGAAGAGCGCAGGCTGAAGCGCGGATAGCGACGTGGTCGGGGCTGTCAACGTCAGGCCGGTCCGCGGGTTGAGTGCGACCGTCACCGTCGCGGTCTTTCCTGCGACGTTGGCGGTGACGACCGTCTGCCGCTGGCTGGTGAGCGTGACGTGCGCCACGCCGCTCGAGTCCGTGTTGGCGGTCGACGCGGAAAGCGATCCGACGTCCGCGGTGAACGTCACGGGGATGCCCGACACGCCGGCGCCGCTGATGTCCTCGACGCGGGCCGAGATCTCCGAATTGCCGCCCGACGGTCCGAGCGTCTGCGGGCTTGCACTCAGGAGCACGCGTTCGGCGGCGGCCGTGCCGATCTTCAGGGCGTTGGTGCCGTCGAGCCTGGTCGACGCGCCGCCGGAAAATGCGGTGATCGACGCGAGCCCGCTCTGGCCGCCCGCAATGAATCTCACCCTCACCTGACCGTTGTGTGTTCGTGCCTCCGCCGGCTCAATTCGCCCGAGCGTCGTCGTAAACGTGATGACGGTGCCATTCTGGACGGGCGTCCCGGCAGCCGGGTTCGTCGTCGGGGCAGTAGGGGTCGTCGGAGCTCCTCCCCCGGCTGGCGGTGTCGACGGAGTCGAGGCGGTGCCGTTCTCGATCGCGGTGGCCAGAATCTCGATCTCGCCATTCAGCGGGATTATCGAGGAAGAGGGAAACAGCGATATGACCGTGCCGCCGGGCGCCAGAAGCGGCACCTTGTCACACGCGGGGGCAACGAGCATGACGCTGAGCGCCACGACGACGGCGGAGAGAACCCGGAGCCTGATTTGTGCTAGCATAGACAACGCTAAGGATAATACTCTCATGGGTTTACACGGTCAAGCGCTCTCCGGCGAACGGGGATACGCCATGGCGGCCCTGCTCGTGGCGCTCGCGATCATGTCGATCCTTTTGACGGTCGCAATGCCCGTCTGGCGAGTAGAATCTCGCCGGGAAAAAGAGGCGGAGCTCGTTTTTCGCGGCGAGCAATACGCCCGGGCAATTGCGCTCTACCGTTTCAAGAACCCGAACATCCCCAACGCCCTGCCGCCAAGCCTCGACATGCTCGTGCAGGGACGATTCCTCCGGAAGAAATACAAAGATCCCATGGTGGCCGACGGTGAGTTTCAGATCATCGGCGGCGCGCAGGGAGCCCCGGGTGCGCAGCAGCCGCCAGGCCAGGCCGGCGGCGCCCGCGGTGGCACGTCCAATCCGCAGCTCGGCTCGCCGAATGCTCCGACGATGGGCGGCATCATGGGGGTTCGCAGCAAGAGCATCGAGAACTCGCTGCGTACCTACCGCGGCGCAACTCGGTACGACCAATGGAATTTTACATTCGCGATCGTGCCCAGGCCCGGAGGCAGCATGCCGATGGCGCAGCCAGGCCAGGGCGGTCCCGGAGCTGGTCCTGGTGGACCGGGTGCGCCAGGCGGCCGAGGTCCGGGCGGCGGTCGAGGTCCACGCGGTGAGGGCAGCGGACCTGGTCGCGGCATGGAGCGTGGACCCGGAGGTTTCCCGCCTCCTCCGCCGCCGGTTCCTGGACGAGGACGCGGACCCGCCGGTCGAGGTGGATAAATTACTCGAGCGCGGCGACGACCGCATCGTGGAATCTTCGCCTGATCTCCTGCACCCCATCGTTCTCCCGCGTCGGATACACACGATTGCTCAGCAGTACCACGTAGAGGTCGCGTTCCCAATCGATCCAGAGTGACGTGCCGGTAAAACCGGTGTGCCCGATCGCCGTCGCGGACATGCGCGTGCCGCACGACGATGTCGGCAGCATCGTGTCCCATCCGAGCGCGCGCGAGCTCCCGGGAACGTCGGTTCGTCTGATGAATTCGCGTACCGTCTCCGGTTTCGCCAGGATCGGTTCGCCGGCGATCGTGCGCAGCAGCGCACGCGCGAACGCGCCAATGGCCGCCGCCGTGCCGAACAGCCCCGCGTGTCCGGCCGCGCCGCCGAGCGCCCATGCATTTTCATCGTGGACCTCGCCGACGAGGAGACGCCCTCGCCACGGATCGACCTCGGTCGGCGCGGCTCTGACGCGCCAGGCACGTGGCGGGTTGAATCGCAGCGCCTCGGCGGTGAAGAACGATGCGACTCGATGGAACTGCGTCGCGAGGTTCTTCGCCGGATCCGACGAACCGGGTCCGCCGCGGTAAGCAGGCCCGGCCGGCTGCGCATCCTCGAGAATGAATCCGAGCAGCATGAACCCGAGATCGCTGTAGATCGACTGCGAACGGGGCGGGTACTCCAGTGGCAGCGAGCCGATGGTGTGCTGAAACTCGAACCGGCCCGTGTGGTCGCGGTACAGCGGCAGATACGCAGTCAGGCCGGACGCGTGAGCGAGCACGTCCCGGATCCTGACGCCCTCGCGGTCCTGGCTTTTCCACTCGGGCAACCAACGACTCAGCAGATCGTCGAGGCGAATCCGCCCGTCGTCCGTTGCGCGCATCAGCAGCGTCGCGGTGGCGATCGGCTTGGTGAGCGAGGCCAGGTCGAAGACCGTATCGCGCTCGACAGGAGGCGATGCGCTGTCGTAGGTCAGCGTGCCCGCGACGTCGCGCCAGAGGAAGCTATGAGCGCGCCCGACCTCGAGCGACGCGCAGGGGAACGCACGGGTCGCGATCGCCCCGCGGATCAGCTCGCTCGCCTGACGAAATTGTTCGGGTATCACCTGGGTGCTTTATCGATGAATGCGGAGGCCACGAGTGCGACGAGCACGGTCACCGTCGAGCCGATGAAGGCGTACCAGGTCCACGCCGCCGCTGCCGTCCACCACACCGCCGTCAGGACGACGATCCCGGTCACCATCCCGCAGATCATCGCGCGCGATCCAACCCGCGTCGTCAGGACGCCGGCCAGAAAGGCTCCGAGCACGGGCCCGGCGGCGAGCGACAGCACGGCAAGGCCGGTGTCGAGGACGGATCGAATCCACTGTGCGCCGAGCGCGACGCCAATCTGCGCGACGCCCCAGAAGATTGTGGCCTGCCGGGACACGCGCATCAGCGTCGGCTGATCGGCATCGGGCCTGACGTACTTCAGGTAGAAGTCATTCACCGTCGTCGCCGCCAGCGCGTTGATCGACGGCGACAGCGCCGCCGCGACGATCGCGGCCACGATGAACCCCGCCGCGCCGTGCGAAAGTGAGGTCACGACGAAAAGCGGCAGGACCTCGTCGTTCGTCGCGAGCGGCCGCGGCAGAGGCGTCTGTTGATAGAAGACGAACAGCAGAACGCCGATGATCAGGAACAACGTGAACTGAGCAAAAACTATGAAGCCGCTCAGGATCAGTCCGGACGCGGCGCTGGCGGCGGATCGCGCCGACAGGAGCCGCTGCACCAGGAACTGATCCGTTCCGTGCGTGGCGAGCGTCAGCGCAATGCCACCCAGAATGCCTGCCCAGAACGTGTATATCCGGTGCGGATCCCACGTGAAGTCGAAGACCTGGAACTTGCCGGCCGCCTCGCCGGCGGCGACGACCGCGTCCCAGCCCCCGTTGATCTGCTGCAGCAAGCCGACGAGCACCACGAGCGCGCCGGCGACGTAGACGAACATCTGCACCACGTCGGTCCAGATGACCGCCGATACGCCTCCGCGCGTCGTGTAGATAATCATCGCGACGCCGATGATGACGATCGTCAGGCTCACGGGCACCTGCGTCACGACGGTGATGACGAGCGCGGTGGCGAACAGCCGGACGCCGTCGGCCAGTGTGCGCGTGACGAGAAATATGCCCGCCGCGATGTTCTTGACCTCAGGCCCGAAGCGCCGCTCGAGCAGCTCGTACGATGTGAACAGCTCGCCCCGGAAGTACGCGGGGATGAAGAGCACGCTCACGAGGAGCCGTCCGACGACGTAGCCCAGGGCGAGCTGCAGGAACGCCATGTTGCCGGCGTAGGCCTGCGCGGGTACGCCGATGAAGCTGAGCGTGCTGGTCTCCGTCGCGACAATCGTGAAGCAGATCGCCCACCACGGAACGGAGCGATCGGTCAGGAAGTAATCACGGGTGGTCTTCTGGAACCTTGCGAACCAGGAACCGAAGGCGGTAATGGCTACGAGGTAGCCGGCGATGACGAGATAGTCGAGCCAGCTAAGGGTCATGCCGTCCCGTGACGGTCATCGGGTTTCGCTGGATACGGCGCTTTGCGCGAAAGCCGAGCGTCCGACCACGCCGAGGTAGTCGGGGAAGCCTGTCGCGGATCGACGAGGCTGTCGTACGAGAACAGCACGACGCCCGCAGCGCCGAGGCGGCGCGCGGTCTGGATGTTCTCGATCGTCTGCGCCGGCGGCAGGCGATAGGCGCCGATGCCGGCCCACACGGGGCGGTCGCCCGCGATGCTTCGAGCTGCCGCGATCTGTTCCGCGAAGCGTGCCGGCTCGGGCGTGTACGCCATCGGGCAGACTGCGTCGATGAGCCCGGCGTCCAGCCACGCGCCCCAGTCCTGCAGCCGATGCGTTCGAGCCTCCTGGAGATCCGGGGCCGCGGCGGCGGTGACCGATGCGGACGGGCGGATCGATTTGACGCTCGTCCGCAGGCGGCTGACGAGCGCCGTCATCTTCGACACCCTGAACGTCATCCAGTCGTCGGGCATCGCGTCGGGGTACGCGAGGAAGTCCTCGGTTTCCCGCTGGTCGAGCGTCCGGCGCATCTGAGCCGACAGGCGCGGCCGCACGCTGTCGCGAAAGGCACGGACGGCGCCGCGGCTGTAATCGAAGCGCTCGGACGGGTAGCGTGCGTAGTCGAGGTGCACGCCGTCGACCGCATAGCGACGGACGAGATCGCGCACCACCGAGTCGAGGTGGTCGACCGCCGCGGGCAGAATCGGCGACGCGTAGAGGCCCTCGACGTCCGCAGACTGTGCTCGGGTCCAGCGGGCGAGCTTACCGACGTAGGCCGGGCTCTCTTCTTCGACCCGCGCCAGGTCCTGCGCGATGTCGCGCGGCACCATGAGCCATTCCGGATGGCGATGGACGATGTGCGTGCGCGCCCGCGGCAGATCGACCGCGCTCGACACCAGATTCACGTTCACCCACGCGTGAACGCGCAGCCCGGCGTCCTTTGCCGACTCGAGCACGGTTGCCAGCGGATCGAAGGTGTCGGGCTGACGGTGAAGCTCGGTGGCGCGTGGCTCCGGACCGCCGTTGTAGTACGCGTCGCCCCGGCCCCGTACCTGGACCAGCAGCGTGTTGAATCCATGCGCGCGCGCGTCGCGCACCAGCGTCGCGATCGATTCGGAGAAGACAGCGACGTCCTGAGTACCCAGAGTGCCCGGGTCTCGGTCGTCGAAGAGGGAGTGGCGGCAACGTCGGGCCCAGCCGCGGTGAGCACGAGGAGCGCCGCCCCGAGGACCCTCAAACACGCCCTCAGCGAGGCGCACACACCGGAACAACGCATAAACCATAGAAAGATAACAGGTTGCGCGTGCGACTGTCAACGCGTTTGTCGCCGCATTCGTTTGACTTTCACCCGCACCGGGGTCTAGAGTGCGCCCGTTACATCGTCGTCACGCATTGCACTCTTGATCGCCTTTCACGTGCTTCCTGCTTCGGGGAGGAGGATCCCGATGTCTTCACTGCGAAATCGCTTTGGATGGCGGAAGACGCTGTTGTGCGCAGCGTTGGTCTGGCTGATTGGCGCGCCGGCGGGCGCGCAGGAAACCACCGGCACGATCGTCGGCGCGGTCACGGACCAGTCCGGCGGGGTGCTGCCGGGCGCGACGGTCACGGCTCGTCATCTGCAGACGGGCCGCACACATGACGTGGTCGCGAACGAGAGCGGCCGATACAGCATTCCACTGCTGCAGCCCGGGCCGTACGAGGTGACGTTCACCCTGAGTGGATTCCAGCCGGTCGTCGTCAAGGGGATCGATCTGCACGTCAACGACCGTCTGGAGATCAACGGCAAGCTCGGGCTCACGGCGGTCAGCGAGACGATTGAAGTCAGCGCGGCGTCGCAGTTCGTGCAGCCGTCGCCCTGCGGTCCAGAGCCTGATCGGACCGACGGCGGTTCAGGAGCTGCCGCTCAACAATCGCAGCTTCGCGCAGCTGGCGACGCTCGTGCCGGGTGTGTCGAGCGATCTCGGAGACGAGGTCAACTTCGGTCTGACCAACGTCATGAGCATCTCGATCAACGGCGGCGCGCCGGAACGGGGTCAACTGGCTGGTCGACGGCGCGTCGAACGTGGACGTGGGCTCCAACATCACGCTGCTCTCGATGCCGACGCTCGAATCGATTCAGGAGTTCAAGATCATCACCAGCAGCTATTCAGCGGAATGGCCGCGCAGCGGCGGCGGCATCGTGAACGTCGTGACGCGCGGCGGCACGCAGAAGTTCACGGGCACCGCCTATGAGTTCGTCCGAAACGACAAACTGAACGCCAACTCCTACTTCCGGAACTTCAACAGCAATCCGGACATCAGCGGCAAGCCGCCGCGTCTGCGCTACAACAACTTCGGCTACACGGTCGGCGGCCCGATGCTGCCGAGCCGTCAGAAAGCGTTCTTCTTCTTTTCGCAGGAGTGGCGCCGCATCTCGCGCGCGCCGTCGTCGTCGACCGCCACCGTGGTGAACCCGGCGTGGCTGAACGACCCGACCAACGCGAACTACGTGGCGCCGGAGAATCGCGACCCGAATGCCGTCAAGCTGCTGGCACTGTGGCCCGCGGCGAACTCGGGGGTCAACCAGTTCCTGAATACCAACCCGAACGTCAACAACACCCGGCAGGAAGTCGTCCGGATCGACTACGACATCAATCCCAACTGGAAACTGCTGGGTCGTTACACGCACGACCTCAGCCAGACCGTCGAGCCGAGCGGCATCTTCAGCCTCGGCGTCGCGGTCCCGAACGTTGGTGCCACGGCGACGGATGTGCCAGGCAACGTCTTCGTGACGGAGCTGCGCACGGTCGTCGGCCGCGGGCTGAACGAGTTCAAGTACCAGCTCTCGGGCAACCTGATCGAAACGCGGGACCCGGAGGGCAACCGCAACACGCGCGATGAGCTCGAAATCAGCATCCCCGAGCTCTTCCCGGAGAACAACGCGAATCGCATTCCGAACGTCAACGTCAGCGGCGCCATCTCGTCGATCGCCTCGGTGCAGGGGTATCACATCGAGTACATCAACCACACCTTTGCCGACAACTTCACGTACCCGCGCGGCAGTCACACGTACAAGTTCGGCATGATGATGGCGTTCGAGCAGAAGAACGAGAACGCGTCCAACACGACACGCAGGGCGCGTTCGTGTTCAACACCGGCGGCGGGCGGACGGCGTTCCAGAATTTCCTCACCGGCAACCGCGACGGACTGTGCGGCGCGCCGCTGCACCTACTCGGAAGCCGAGATCGACGTGACGAATCATCTCCGCTTCAACCGCTACGAGATGTTCGCGCAGGACACGTGGCGGCTGACGCCGAACGTGACGCTCGACTACGGCGTGCGGTACGCGATCTACCCTGCGCTCATCGACACGAACGACATCCTGTCGACGTTCGTGCCCGAGGAATGGAACCCTGCCCAGGCGCCGACCTTTGCGAATGCGGCCGGCAGCGCGCTCGTACCGGGAACGGGCGAATCCGGTCAACGGCCTGATCGTCGCGGGCATCAATTCGCCGTTCGGCCGCAAGATCTACGAAACCGATACGAACAACATCATGCCGCGCATCGGCGCTGTCCTGGGATCCGTTCGGCGACGGGCGCACGATCGTCCGGACAGGGTACGGCCTGTACTACGATCAGCCGCTCGTCGGGATCTTCGAGCAGAACGCGTTCGTGAATCCGCCGTACGTGAACACCGTCTCCACGCAGAACGCGTCGCTCTCGAACCCTTCGGCGGGCGTGGCGCCAGGGACGGTCGCCCTGCGATCGCTGCAGGCGACGAGCGTCCCGTTCGACACGCCGCGGACGCAGCAGTGGAACATCGGCCTGCAGCGTCAGCTCTACCGCCGGGGATTCATCGACGTCAGCTACGTCGGCTCCCGCGGCGACAACCTGATTCAGCCGCTGGATATCAATCAGCCGCAGCCGGCCGACGTCGTTACAGTCAACGGCAACCAGAACCTCGTGCGGCCGTACCTCGGCTACACGACGATCACCATGCGGCAGACGACCGCCTACAGCCGGTACGGGGGATTCCTGAGCCAGTTCCGTCACGAGGCGGGCCGGGCGGGTTCGCTGACGCTGAACTACACGCTCAGCCGCAATCGGACCACGGCCACGAACGACCGGGACGCGGTTGACTTCCCGCAGAACCCGCAGGACCTCGACATCGAGTACGCGGACGCGCGCACCGATCGCCGACACATCTTCTCGGCCAATTTCATCTACGAGCTGCCGTTCTTCCGCGAGTCCACGAACGGGCTCCTGAAGGCCACGCTCGGTGGGTGGCAGATCTCCGGGATCACGAACATGTCGTCGGGCGCACCGGTTCCACGCATCACGGCCAATACCAACGCGGGTCGGCGAGGCGGGCGCGCGAATCAGGTCGGCGACCCGCGCGCGGGAGAGCCGGCCTTCCCGTACTGGTTCGATCCGGCGGCGTTCGCGCCGCCGGCGGACGGCACATACGGCAACTCGGTTCGGGCGCCGATGCGGCTGCCGGGACGCAACCAGACGGATCTCGCGTTCTCGAAGAACTTCTACCCGTGGGAGGACGGCCGGCTGCAGTTCCGCGCGGACTTCATCAACGCGTTCAACCACACGCAGTGGACGACCGTCGATGCCGCCTGCTCGGCGGCGACGACGGTCACGTTGAATCGGTGCGACATTGGCGGTACCGACACCTTCGGTCAGATTACGGGCGTGCGCGCTGGCGCGGGAGATTCAGCTGAGTCTCAAGCTGTACTGGTAAGCTGACACCGGCGTCTCCATCAACGGCCGGCGGGGACTCCTGCCGGCCGTTGCTGCGTGAGGCGTGTGACCCCTGGCCTTGACCTCCGACGCATGATTCACGTTCTCGGCATCGACGCGGGCGGCACCAAGACCGTCTGCCAGCTTGCGGACGACAGCGGCACGCTTCTCTCCGAAGCGCGCGCGGGCGGCGCCAACCTCCAGGCGTCGGGCGAGCTGCACGTCGAGAAGGTCCTCCACGACGTGATGGAGGAGGCGATCGGCGACGCGACATCGTGCCGGCCGCGATCTGCCTGGGCATCGCCGGCGTCGATCGGCCGGACGACATGGCCGTGGTGCGCGCGATCATGCGCCGCATCGGCTTCAAGGCACGGACGCTCGTCGTCAACGACGCGCTCGTCGCGCTCGAGGCCGGCGCTCCCGGCGCAGCCAGGCGTCGTGATCATCTCGGGCACCGGATCGATCGCCTACGGCCGCAATGCGGCCAACGCTGCCGCGCGTGCCGGCGGCTGGGGATACGTGCTCGGCGACGAGGGAAGCGGGTACTGGATCGGCCGGGCGGCGCTGCGCGCCGTGCTGCGCGAGGCCGATCGTCGCGGGCCAAGGACTGCGCTGACGCCGCTGCTGCTGCGGCACTTCGGCGTCGTCCGAAGCCCAGAGCCTCATCCAGGAGGTCTATCACGGCAACCTCCGGCCCGCTGCGATCGGATCGCTGGCGGCAGTGCGTGCAGAGCGCCTTCAGCGAAGGGGACCCCGTGGGCGTCGGGATCCTGCGGGCGCGGCCGACGAGCTCGAGTCGTCCGGCGTGAGCGTGGCGCGCCGGCTCGGCCTGATCCGGGAGGCGTTCCCGTTCGTTCTCTCGGGCGGGATCTTCCGCGCCGTGCCGTGGCTGCGCGAGGAGCTCGAACGCCGGCTGCCGGTGGCGTCGCCGGGCAGCAGTGCACGGGTGCTCGATCGCGAGCCCGCAGCCGGCGCGGTCGCGCTCGCGCTAGCAGGAAGCGCGCGGTGGGGCGCGCATCCCCGTCTACGGACGCGACTGATGCCGGGTCCGCCTGCGGATTACGGTGTTTCCGTACGATCGCGCGGCCGCCCGCGCGCTGGCGCACCGGTCGCGGCGGCGCTGGCAGCGAATCCTCGACTCGTGCTCGGACTGCCGACCGGCCGAACGCCGGTCGCCTTCTACCACGAGCTGGCGTCGCTGTCCGCGCACGGCCGCGCCGATTTCTCCGCCGCACGGACGTTCAACCTCGACGAGTTCCTCGGCGTCGGGCCGTCGCACCCGGGCAGCTACCGCCGGTTCATGGACCAGCACCTGTTCAGCCGCGTGAATCTTCGCGCCGATCAGATCAACTTTCTGAACGGCGCGGCCGCCGATCCGGATCGCGAGTGCGCGCGCTACGAAGAGGCGATCGCGGACGCGGGCGGCATCGACATCCAGATCCTCGGCGTCGGCACCAACGGCCACATCGGTTTCAACGAGCCGGGGACGGTGCTGGCCGCGCGGACGCACCGCGTCGCGCTCAAGCCCGAAACCCGCCGCGCAATGCCTCGCTGTTCGGCGGAGATGCGGCCGCGGTGCCCGGCGAGGCGCTGTCGATGGGAATGGCGACGATCCTTCAGGCCCGGTCGATCGTGCTGCTCGCGACAGGGCAGTCGAAGGCGGTGTGCGTCGCAGCGGTCGTTCGACGGTCCGATCACGACCGAGCTGCCGGCGTCGTTCCTGCAGCTGCACCGCGACGTCGAGGTCATGCTGGACGAGGCGGCCGCGAGCGGGCGTCAGGATCTGCACGCTCTTGCGCAGCAGCTCCCGCAACCGGACTTCGATGTCCTCGCCGATCGCTTCGCGCACCGAGTCGTCGGCCTTCTTCAGCCGCTTCAGCGCCTGGGGCAGCGTCAGCTTGGCCTTCTGCATCACGATCGCGGCCTTGACGTTCCAGCGCGCACGCTTGAGCAGCGCGTCGGCCTCGTCGTAGTCGAGCCCGGTCACGATGCCGACGATGCGCCGGGCGCGATCCTTGAGCTTCTCGGATCCGGTCTGCACGTCGACCATCAGGTTGCCGTAGGTCTTGCCGACCTTGATCATCGCGACGGTGGTCAGCATGTTGAGCACCATCTTGGTGGCCGTTCCGGCCTTGAGCCGGGTGGAGCCGGCGATGATCTCGGGGCCGACCGCCGGCGCGATCTGCAGGTCGACGAAGTTCTGCAGCTCGGAGCCGGGCCAGCAGGTGACGAAGATGATCTTCGCGCCGGCCTTGCGCGCGCGCGTCAGGCCGCCGCGCACGAACGGCGTCATGCCGCTCGCCGATACGCCGATCACGACGTCCTTCCGGCTCAGCCGGAGCCGGGCGATGCTGCGGCCCCCTCCTCGTAGTTGTCCTCGACGCCTTCCTTGGCCTGGAAGACCGCCTCCTGTCCGCCGGCCATGATCGCCTGCACGATGTCGGGGGCGTGCCGAACGTCGGCGGCATTTCGGCGGCTTCGACGACGCCGAGGCGGCCGCTCGTGCCGGCGCCGATGAAGATGACCCGGCCGCCCTTGCGCAGCGCCTGCGCGATGATCTCGACGCCGTGCGCGATGCGTTCTCCTTCTCCTTCTGGACGGCGGCGATGACCTTGCGGTCCTCGTTGACCACCATGTCGATGATGTCGCGGACCGGCGCCTTGTCGATCGCGAGGCTGACGGGGTTGATGGCTTCGGTGGGCAGCGACTGCCACTTCGATTGGGTCGGCATGCGCGAGCTTCCCTCGGGTGTCCGCACCGCGGGCAGCCGCGTACATTACTCCCCGTGGTCTGAGCTGTCAAACCCATTCGGGCGCGGATCTCGCTTTCGATCCATACCGGCGCGGCCCGACCCGTGGCGATCTGAGCCCGTGTAGTAGACCGCCACCGATGGCCGACCGCAACCTGCGCCTGAGCGACGCCACGGAATCGGCGCCTTCCGCTCGAGCGCGTCGCCGAGGTCGCCGGCCGCCTCGAGCGCGAGCTGGCCAAGGCCATCGTCGGCCAGCAGCGCGTCGTCCGCGAGATTCTGATTGCGTTTCTCGCCGGCGGCCACTGCCTGCTGCGCGGCGTCCCCGGGCTCGCCAAGACGCTGCTCATCAAGAAGCTCGCCGAGGCCGTCGATCTGCAAGTTCAACCGCATCCAGTTCACGCCGGATCTGATGCCGTCCGACATCCTCGGGCGCGGAAGTGATCGAGGAGGATCGGGCGACCGGCAAGCGCGTGATCCGGTTCATCACGCGGCCCGATCTTCGCGAACATCATCCTCGCGGACGAGATCAACCGCACGCCGCCCAAGACGCAGGCCGCGCTGCTCGAGGCCATGCAGGAGTACCAGGTGACGGTCAACGGCGTCCGGTTCGAGCTCGATCGTCCGTTGTTCGTGCTCGCGACGCAGAATCCGATCGAGCAGGAAGGCACGTATCCGCTGCCCGAGGCGCAGCTCGATCGCTTCATGTTCAACGTCGTGATCGACTATCCGACGGCCGACGAGGAACGGCGGATTCTCTCGATGACGACCGGGAACGGCGGATCCCGAAGATCGCCGTGGTGGCGTCCGGCGACGAGATCGAGCGCGCTGCACGCCGTCGTCCGCGACGTGCCGGCGGCCGAGAACGTGATCGACTACGCGACGCGCCTGGTGCGCGCGACGCGGCCGGCCGGTGACGCAGCGGACGAGCGCCCGAGTTCGTCCGCAAGTGGGTGCGGTGGGGCGCCGGGCCGCGCGCCGGACAGGCGCTGCTGCTCGGCGCCAAGGCGCGCGCGCTCCTCGAAGGCCGGAGCGTCGTCGCGCTCGACGACATCCGCGCGGTCGCGCTGCCGGTCCTGCGGCATCGCGTGCTCGTGAACTTCCAGGCCGAGGCCGACGGCATCGATACGGACGCAGATCGTGACGCGGCTGCTCGAGACCGTGCGGAGTCGTGATCCGCCATCGGCTCGAGGTTCGATGTCCTCTCTGCTCGACCCGCCGTCCTGACGACGCTCGCCGACCTCGAGCTGGTCGCGCGGGTGACCGTCGACGGCACGATCTCGGGCCTTCATCGCAGCCCCTTCCACGGCTACAGCGCGGAGTTCAGCCAGTACCGCCACTATCGGCCCGGCGACGACCTGAAGTACGTCGACTGGAAGCTGTTCGCGCGCACCGATCGCGTCTACACGAAGCAGTTCCGCGAGACGACGAACCTGGCGGCGCAGGTCGCCCTCGATGCGAGCGCGTCGATGGGCTTCGACGGCGGGTCCGGCGTCTCGAAGCTGGAGTACGCGAAGCTGATCGCCGCGCCGCTGATGCATCTGATCGCCGGGCAGGGTGACGCCGTCGGACTCGTCGTGTATGACGACCGGCTGCGCCAGTACACTGCCGAGCAGGGGAGGGCAGTCGCATCTTCGCGCGTCGCTGGTGGCGTTGTCGAAGGTGCACGCGTCCGGCAGCACCTCGACGGCGAACGGGCTTCACCGCGCGGTCGATCTTCTCAGCCGACGTGGCCTGCTGATTGTCATTTCGGACCTGTACGACGAAGGGGAGCAGGTCGAAGCCGAGCTCCGACGGGCGGCCCACATCGGTCACGAAGTTGCGCTGTTCCACGTGCTGACGCCCGCGGAACTGACGTTTCCGTTCGACCGTGACGTCGAGCTCGAGGATCTGGAATCCGGAAAGACGCTGCTGGCCGGCGCCGGCGCCGCTGCGTCGTACCGGCATGACAGTGGCCGATTTCCTCGAGCGTTGGCGCACGCGCAGCGCGCGGTACGGCATCGACTACACGCGGGTGACGACCGACATGCCGCTCGACACCGTGTTGCGGCGCTACCTCGTTCGCCGCGGCGGATCATGATCGCCTGGCAGCTGCCGGCCGCGTTCTCGGGTCTGCTCCTGCTGGCCGTACCGATCATCATCCACATTCTGCGCAGGCATCGGGCAGACCGCGTGCCTTTTCCGAGTCTGCGATTCGTGCGGCCGGCGCCGACCTCCGCGGTTCGAGTCCGAAGGCCATCCGATCTCCTCTTGCTATGCCTTCGAATGGCCATTGTCGCGCTTGCGGTCTGTGCCGCCGCGGGACCGGTTCTGCTGACGCGGTCCCGTGTCGATGCGTGGAAGGCGCAGGTGGCGCGAGCGGTTGTCGTCGACACCAGCGAGAGCATGCGGCTGGCAGGCGACGGCGTTGTCTCGGCGGCGGCTGCGGCCGAAGCCGAGCTGCGCACGGCGACGTACGGGCGGCGTCTCGATGCGGCGGATCTTGCCGCGGGACTGACACGTGCGAGGTCGTGGCTGGCCTCGACGCCTCCGGCTCGCCGGGAAATCGTGGTCATCAGCGACTTTCAGCATGGATCGCTTGGGGACGACGCGCTGACGCGCGTGCCGGGTCACGTCGGGTTGCGGCTCGTGCAGGTCGGACGGCCGGTGGGGAAGCGTGCGTTCACGGGCATGCCGCTCCTGGGTGCCGGTGATGTCGGCCCTCGCACGCAGGCGATCGAGCTGACCGAAGCCACGGCACTCGTGCTCACCACGAGCGGAGCTGCTGGCAACTCCGGCCTGCGCTTTGTTCACGCACCTGAACAGCAAGCCGAAGTCGAGGCGTTGTCCAGGGCGCTTGCAGTCGCGGGCACTCCCGGATTGCCGCCAGGCGTGACCCATCCCATCGCGATCCGCTTTGCCGCGAAGGATCCGGCGGTCGCGTCGACAGATACGCTGAGTGGTGTCCCGGCGGGATGGATGCTGCAGACGGTGCTGCGGCTGCAACAGGACGAAGCGCTGCAACGGAGCGCTGCCGTGATCGATGCGCTTCCGGTGACGGGGTCGCAGCCCTGGTTCGTGATCGCTCGCGACAAGAGAGCACAGCCCCTCGTGCGAGCCGCGACGTCCGGTGACGAGCTGGACGAGCTGATCATGGAGATTGCCGCGTCACCTGTCAGCTATTTCAGCGCGGCCGCTGTTCGGGCCGCGCTGGTCGCGAGGCGCGGTGCCGTCGATCATCCCGAACAGGAAATCCTGCGCAGGACCCAGGCCGATCTGGCCGCCTGGACCAGGCCGTCGGGTCCGGTGGACCGCGAGGCATGGAGGAACGTGCAGTCGACCGATGCCCGCTGGTTGTGGCTGGGCGTCCTCGTGCTGCTTGGAGTCGAGCAGTGGGTGCGCGCCCGTGAACCGTCGACGTCGCGTCAAGAGGTGAGCCGTGCGGCGGCCTGAGCCGTGCGATGTGCCGGTCGAGCTCGCGGCGGCCCTCAGGGGCGCGTCGCGGCGTCTCTGCGCGCGTGATGTCCTTGTGGCGCTCGCGGCGGCTGCGCCGATCGCCGCGGCGATCGCGGCGATGCTTCTGCGAGCCGGATGGTCCACGATCCCGAGTGGGACGATTGCTCTCGCGCTGACTTCAGGCCTGTCGTCGGTCTGGCTCTGGCGACGCAGCCGGCATTGGACGCCGGCCGCGGCGGCACTGGCGCTCGAGCGCGCATCCTCCTCCAGCCGCAACGTGATCGTCACGGCCGAGGAACTGTCGCGACACCCGGATCGGGCGCAGCCGTGGATTCGGACGAGAGTCCTGACCGTTGCTGCTGGGGCGGCGACGGCCATCAACGCGAGCCACGCCGTACCGCTCCGTCGTCACATGGCGATCGCGTTGGTCGCGGTCGGGCTCGGTGCGGCGATACTCGGCGGTATCGCCGGGCGTGCGGCCAGGGCCGTCAGTCAGGTCGTGGCACGCGCGTCGGACCGTGCGCTCGCATCCGACGAGCTGAGAATGCGGGCGACGATTGCCTCCCCGTCCTACACGCGTCAGCGCGCCCGATCGCTGGACAATCCGGATCGCATCGAAGCCGTCCAGGGAAGTGAGCTGCGTCTGACAATCCAGGGCGACCGTGGCTGGCGGGTCCGATTCGGGAACGACGCGCTGAAAGTGACCAGAACGTCATCGGGAATCGTTACGGAGCTTGCGCTGTCAGCGAGCGGCTACCTGGCGATCGAGTCCGACGCAGCAGACGCCTCCAAATCACGCAGGTTGATTCCGGTGACGGTCACACCCGACCGCGCGCCGACGATCCGCGTCGATGCGCCGGGGAAGGACCTGCTGCTGCCCGATGCCCGGCCGTCCATCGGCATTGCGGCCACGGCCACGGACGACTACGGGCTGCAGTCGCTGGAGCTTCGCTATACCAAAGCGTCAGGAACGGGCGAGCAGTTCGAGTTCAAGGAAGGCGTCATTCCGCTCGACATCGCGCGCAACGATCACCGCGACTGGAAGGCGCGCGCGGCCGTCGCGCTCTCTCAGCTCGGGCTCGAACCCGGGGACGCGCTGGTCTACCGGCTCGTCGCGCGAGACGAAAGGCCCGGCGATGCCGGAACGGCTTCTTCTGACACCTTCTTCATTGAGATTGCGGGACCCGGGCAGGTGGCGCTTCCCGGTTTCGAGCTGCCTCCGGATCGCGAGCGCTCCGCCCTCAGCCAGCAGATGATCGTGCTGAAGATCGAGCGGCTGCGCGCGCGCGAGGCCACGCTCGCTCCCGACACGCTGGCCACGGAATCGTCCAGCATCGGGGCGGAACAGCGCGCGGTCCGCGCGAATTTCGTGTTCCTGATGGGCGGGCACATCGAAGACGAGGAAGTCGAAGCCGAGCAGTCGCACGAGATACAAGAGGGTCGTCTCGAAAACACCGCGAGACGCGAGATCGTCGCGGCTGTCCAGCACATGGGTAAGTCCGAAGTGGGACTCGCTTCGACCAACCTCGCCGCGGCACTGACGTCGGCGCGCGCCGCGGTCGAAGCGTTGCAGCGCGCGTTCGGCCGAAACCGCTACATCCTTCGGGCGCTCCCCGTTCGGGGCCGCATCGATCCGTCGAGGCGGCTGACCGGTGAGACGACGAGCGCGTCCGACTGGCAGCGCACGCGCCAGCCAGCCGACGTCGATCAGAAGACGCGTGCGGCGCGCGAGCTCCTGGCACAGGTACTTGGTCTTTCGCCTTCGATCAAGTCGGGTACCGCGGAGCCGTCAACGTTGACTGGCCTCGCCGAACAGGCGCTCGCCGTCGACGCTGGAGATGAACAGTGGCAGGGGATCTCACGCCGGTTGCTGCAGCTGCGTGATGCCATTGCCGCAGGACGAGCAGATTCGCTGGAGCTGCTGAGCCAGGCGGTCGCGCCGATTGTGGGGCTCGCTGAAAGAGACGCGATCGCCGCAAAGCCCGTCGAAACCGAGACCAGCCTTCGGAGCGCCTGGATGGACGAAAGGCGCAAGCGATGACGGCGCTTCGCGTGGCAGCGCTGGCGCTGGCCGTCCTCGGCGTCATCGATCCGCCACTGAACCTGCGGCGCGCGGCTCCTGTCCCGGTCGAGGTTCATGGCCGGGCAGTCGATCAGGTCGCGGACCGCCTGAAGCGCGCGTTCGGCCGCAGCGTCAACTTCGACCCGGACACCGCGCCTGCCGCGATCGTGCTCGTCGGATCGACGAGCGGGAAGGACGTTGCCGCGGGGACGCCCGTGTCCACGGTAGCGCTCGCACTTCCACCGTCGCCAAATGTCCGCATAGTGACCATCACCGAGCCTCCGCCGGTTCCGATGGGCTGGAAAGCAGAGGTGACGGCGACGCTCGAAGCACGTGGCCTGAAGAACACGACGTCGATCGTTGTGCTGGAGCAGGAGGGAACCGAGGTCGCGCGGCTCGAGCACCGCTGGACGGAAGACGTGCAGCGCTTCGAGGCGACGCTGGCGTACGCACCGCCGGTGGGCGGGACGTGGAGGCTGAGAGTGCGCGTCCTGCCGATGCCTGCGGAGGTCACGGCTGCAGACAACGCGGCGGATGTGCGTTTCGCGGCCAGTACCCGACGACTCAAGATCCTCGCGTACGAGCCGCGACCCTCCTGGGCGGTTGCGTTCCTCCGGCGCGTCCTCGAGGAAGATCAGACCTTCGACGTGTCGGCGCTCGTGCGAGCGTCTCGTGGTCTCGAGGTTCGAGGTGGGCAACCTCCGCAGTCTCTCACCGGGCACGCGCTGGACCCCTTCGATGTCGTGCTCGTCGGGACCCCTGAAGAGTTGCGTCCGGCGGAGGTCGACGTGCTCAGGGCATTCGCCCGTCGCAGGGGCGGCGCCGTTTTTCTGCTGCCCGACCGGCGTCCCTCAGGACCGTACGTCAGCCTGGTGCCGGCGCACGGGTTCGACGAAGTCCTCCTGGACAAAGCCGTGCCGCTCGCGACGGACGATCCCGGCGAAACGCTCGAAGGATCCGAATTCGCCGTGCCTCGTCTTTCCGTCGAAGGAGCAGACGAGGTGGCGACAGTGGAGCAGGGCGGTGCGCGACGGCCGGTGATCGTGTCGTGGCCGTCGGGATCCGGCCGCATTCTCTTTTCCGGCGCGCTCGACGCGTGGCGCTTCAGGGCCCGGGAGAACGAACGCTTCTCGCGATTCTGGCGCGCAAGGGTCGCAACAGAGGCGCTTCTCGCACCCCAGAAGCTCGCGCTCACGCTCAGTCCCGGAGTCTCGCGGCCGGGCGACGAGGTCCTCCTCCGCGTTCGGTTGCGACGCACGGAGTTCGACGAACAACCGGGCCGCACGACCATGCCCGCCATCCGTGCCAGGCTCGTGGCAGCCGGCGGTACGGAAGATCCGATCCGGCTCTGGCCGACTGCGCAGCCGGGCACGTTCGAAGCCCGCGTGAAAGCGCCTGACGAGGGCCAATACGTGGTGCAGATTAGCGAGGCGGGTGTGATCCTGGAAGACGTCCTGCTCGTGGCGAACGATGCGACACGGCCCGCCGTGTACCAGGAGCGCGCCGACGAGCCCGCGCTCGGGCTGATTGCGAGCGCTACAGGCGGCGTGGCGGTCACACAAGACGCGCTCGCGCCGCTGGAGCAACACCTCCGCTCCCTTGCGACCGGACAGATGAACGTGACCTACAGACCCGCGCGCTCCGCGTGGTTCATGCTCGTCTTCGTGGCCCTGGCGTGCGTGGACTGGACGGCCCGACGCCGGCGCGGGTTGCGGTGAGGCGTCAACGGTGATCGACACCTATCTGACGTACCTCCGTGACGTCCGGCGCGTTTCGAGCAACACCGTCGAAAGCTACGCGCGCGATCTTGGCGCCCTCGCGGCGTTCGCCGAAAAGCGGAACACGCCGCCTGACGTGCTGACGCGCAGGGATCTCGAAGCATTCGTGCGAAGCCTGATGAGCTCGGGCTTGTCGCCGCGGTCGGTCGCCCGGTCGGTGGCGTGCATCCGCGGCTTCTACCGGTTTCTGGCGCTGGAACGCGAGCTCGATCAAAGCCCGGCGGCGGACCTGCGCGCGCCACGGGCGTGGCCGGCCCTGCCGAAGTTCCTGGACCTGGACGAAGTCGATCGGCTGCTCGCCCAGCCGGAGACATCGACGCCGCGCGGTCTGCGCGACAAGGCGCTGATCGAAGTCCTTTACGCGAGCGGCATGCGCGTCTCGGAGCTCGTCTCAGTCAAGTTGGGGGATCTGAACCTGGACGAAGGCTACCTGACCTGCATCGGGAAGGGCGACAAGCAGCGAATAGTGCCCATCGGCCAGGAAGCCGCCGACGCCGTCCGTGCTTACATCCGCGAGGGCAGGCCTGCGCTCGTGCGTGGCCGTTCCTCACCGTGGCTGTTCGTCAATGCCCGCGACGGAAAGCCGCTCTCGCGCGTGGGGTTCTGGAAGATCCTGAAAGCGTACGGCATCAAGGCGGGAATCACGCGCGAGATCAGCCCGCACGTGCTGCGGCACTCGTTTGCCACGCACCTGCTCGAGCGTGGGGCCGACCTGCGCGCGATCCAGGTCATGCTCGGCCACGCCGACCTGTCGACGACACAGATTTATACGCATGTGCTGGAAGCGCGGCTCAGGGCGGTGTACGACAGGTATCATCCAAGGAGTTGACCGAACTGTTTGCCCGGCCTGCGCGTCCAATCCTGAGAGAGAGAGGGAGAAGACTGCTATGGAGCGTACCTGGCGTGAAAAGATCGAAGGCACGACCGATCAGATACTGACGCAAATCGGCCGGTTGATTGACGAGGGCAACGCCCGGCGTGTGCTCGTCAAGCAGCACGGGCGGGTGGTGGCCGAGTTTCCGTTGACGGTTGGTGTCGTGGGAACGGTGATTGCCCCGGTGGCGGCCGCGATTGGCGCGCTCACGGCGGTCCTGACCGACTGTTCGATTGAGGTCGAGAAGACGGCGCCAGAGGCCAAGCCGGCAGACGATACGAACGACTCCCCGGGCGAGATCCGGCAGGCCGTCTAATCGTCGCCTCGCTTGCCGTTTCGGCTCTGCATCTGTTACATTGGTCAGATTTGAAATGCTCGCGTGCCCCGGCCTGTAACCTGGTCGGGCTTCCGCCCCACACGCGAGTCGACCAGATGCAGGAGTTCCAGACACATGAGCCGTAACGGCCGCTATCTCTTCACCTCGGAGTCCGTCACTGAGGGCCATCCCGACAAGATCGCCGACCAGATCTCAGATTCCATCCTCGACGCGATTCTCACCCAGGATCCGGTCGGCCGCGTCGCGTGCGAAACGCTCGTCACGACCGGCCTGGCCATCATCGCCGGCGAGATCACGACGAATTGCTACGTCGATTTTCCGAGGATCGTCCGCGACACGATCAAGGACGTCGGCTACACGCGCGCGAAGTTCGGCTTCGACTCCGAGACCTGCGCGGTCCTCTCGTCGATCCACGAACAGTCGCCCGACATCGCCATGGGCGTGGACCCCGGCGGCGCGGGCGATCAGGGCCTGATGTTCGGGTACGCCTGCACGGAAACGGAAGAACTGATGCCGTTGCCGATCATGCTGGCGCACAAGCTCGTGAAAGGGCTCTCGTGCGCACGGCGTGACGGCGTCCTCGACTACCTCCGCCCCGACGGCAAGTCGCAGGTGACGGTCGAATACGACAACGGCCGTCCTGTCAGAGTCGACACCGTCGTCGTTTCCACCCAGCACAGCTCGCTCGTCTCGAACGACACACTCCGCGAGGACGTCGTCGACAAGATCGTCTCGCGCGTCATCCCGGCAGAGATGATGGATTCCAAGACGCGCATCCTCATCAACCCGACGGGACGGTTCGTCGTCGGCGGACCCCATGGAGATGCGGGCGTGACCGGGCGCAAGATCATCGTCGACACCTACGGTGGCGCCGCCCCGCACGGCGGCGGCGCGTTCTCGGGCAAGGATCCCACGAAGGTCGATCGCTCCGCCTGCTACATGGCGCGCTACATCGCGAAGAACGTCGTCGCGGCGGGCCTCGGGGAGCGCTGCCTGGTGCAGCTCGCGTACGCCATCGGCGTCGCGGAACCCGTCTCCGTGCTGGTCGACACCTTTGGAACGGGCCGCGTGTCCGACGATCGGATCAGCGAGATCGTGCGCGCGCACTTCAAGCTGACGCCGCGCGGCATCATCGAAGCGCTCGATCTTCGCCGCCCCATCTACCGCAAGACCGCCGCGTTCGGGCACTTCGGCCGGACCGAACCAGAGTTCACCTGGGAGCGGACCGACAAGGCGCAGGCGCTCGGAGCAGACGCCGGCAAGTAGCCAGATGCGCAGGGCGGTAATTGTGACGGCGGCCATCCTGGCCGCCGTTTTTCTTTTCCTGCTGGCGACGTTGCCGCCCGCCCCGGCGGCCACGCGAGGACCCGTCGACGAAGCGATCCGGCGCCGCACGCTGGCCGGGGCCTTCCACGTTCACAGCAACCGATCGGATGGCGCAGCAGACGTCGAAAGCATCGCAGCAGCGGCGTCGAGAGCGGGCTTGAGGTTCATCGTCTTCACCGACCATGGGGACGCGGCGCGGACTCCGGACCCGCCGGCCTATCTGCACGGCGTGCTCTGCATCGACGGCGTGGAAATCAGCACGAACGGCGGGCACTACATCGCGCTCGACATGCCCGCGGCGCCGTATCCGCTCGGAGGAGAGGCGGCGGCCGTCGTCGAGGATGTCAGGCGACTCGGGGGATTTGGTGTCGTGGCGCATCCGACCTCTGCCAAGGCGGAGCTCGCATGGCGTGACTGGACGCTCGACGTGGACGCGATCGAGTGGCTCAACTTCGACAGCGAGTGGCGTGACGAATCGCGAGGCCAGCTGACCCGAGCCGCGGCCGACTATCTGCTCAGGCCGGGACCGGCGCTCGCCTCTATCCTGGATCGCCCGGCGGCGGCTCTGTCACGGTGGGACGCGTTGACTTCCCACCGGCCGGTTGTCGCGCTCGCCGGCCACGACGCGCACGGCGGCATCGCCCGATCGGGCTCTGAGCGCGGACCGGTACTCTTTGGGCTGCCGTCGTACGAAGCCAGCTTCCGGACCTTCGCGATCCGAACGATTCTCGCGAGCGCGCCGACAGGCGACGCCAGGGCGGACGCGCGGCTCGTGATCGACGCGCTCCGGACTGGCCGCGTTTTTACAGCGATCGATGCCATCGCCGGCCCGGCCTTCGTCGATTTCGAGGGAAGGATTGGAGCGACCAGCGTGGTGATGGGGCAGTCCGCGTCGCTTTCTCAGGAGGCGGTTCTCGTCGTCAGGGCAGTCGTCCCCGCCGGGACCAGGCTCGCGCTGATGAAAGACGGCGTCGAAGTCACCGAAGGTGTCGAGGTTCCGGAGGATGCCGACGGTTCGCTGACGGCTCGAATCGCGCAGCCGGGTGCCTACCGGATTGAAGGCCTGACACCACGAGCCCCCGGACGTCCACCGGTGCCCTGGCTCGTCACGAATCCGATCTACCGTGGCGTCCAGAAGACTCAACCTTTGGCCGACCGCCCAATCGAGGTCGTCGGCGAGGTGAATGCTGCTGGTCGGGTCGAGAAGGAATCAGGCTCGTCAGCCCAGCTATCCGAGCCGCGAGGTGTCAGGGCGCTCGAGTACGGTCTCCGTTCGGGGGAGCGTGTCAGCCAGTATGTCGCGGTCGCGATCCCGATCGAGCGACAGGCGGCCGCCTGGGATTCCCTCGTATTCGATGCTCGTTCGGCCGCACCCATGCGTGTGTCCGTTCAGCTTCGATTCGACAACGGCGGGGGAGCCCGATGGATTCATTCTGTCTACCTCTCTCCCGACGTACGGCGCATCGTCGTTCCGGTTGAGAGGCTCCTCGCTGCTGAAGGTTCGCCCTCGCGCCCCGACTTTTCGGCCGCCACCTCGCTTCTGTTCGTGGTCGATCTCACCAACGAGCGGCCGGGAGGGCAGGGCAGGTTCGAAGTTTCGAAGATCGTCCTCGGCCGAGCTTCCCGATAGTTTCTGTTTCCCGTTTCTCCGAGTCCCAACCAACGCCGCTGGCGCACTAGCGAACTAGTGCACCAGGTAACTAGTGTGCTAGCATGCCAGCGTGCTGTTCTCCATCGATTCTTCGGATCCCCGTCCGGTCTTCCGTCAGATAGTCGATGAGGTGCAGCGGTCAGTCGCCGTAGGCGTGCTGAAGCCCCAGGACTCGCTGCCCGCTGTCCGTCAGCTCGCGCACCAATTGAAGGTCAACGCGAACACGGTTCAGCACGCGTATCACGCTCTCGAACGCGAAGGCACCGTGTTCGTGAAGCGGGGGATTGGGACGTTCATTGCCGCTCGTCCGCAGGAATCGCGGAGCCGGCAGGCCGTCGTTGCCCGTCAGATTGCCGAACGGATGCTGCGCGAAGCCTACCGCCACGGCATCCTCGCGAGCGATCTCATCGCCGCTCTCGAAGAAGTGGCGCCCAAAGCCCGCTAGATTCCGATCAGGTTCGGGCCCTCAGGTAGAGATACGACGCGATTCCGAGCGCCAGGACGTTGGGCGCCCAGGCGGCCATCTCCGGCGGGAGGAGCCCGCCGCGGCCAATCGCGACGAACGCCTTGATCGTGATCCAGTACGAGAGCGCGATGACGATGCCGAGGCCAATGCCGTAGAGGGTTCCGCGACGCCCCATGCTGACGCCGAAGGGGATCGCGAGCAGCGTCATCACGAGGGTGACGAATGGGAAAGCGATCTTGGCCTGCAGGTCCACCGTGAGGGGCACGACGTTGGCGCCGCTCGCCTTCAATTCGGCGATGTGCGATCGGAGCTGCGCGACGGTCATCAGCTCGGCAATCGGCTGCTCGGATGCGAAGTATTCCGGGGGCTCGATGTCCTCGATCACCGCCTTGCTGATCTTCCGGGTGTTGGGTGGATCGGTGGAGTAGTCTGTCGTCCACCCCTGAGTGCCCCGCCAGGCCCCATCTCTGAAGGCCGCGTGACGCGCGAACGTCTGCGAGCGCAGCGACCAGTCGTCCACGCGCGGTCGGAAGATCGAGAGGCTGAACATCTCCCAGCGTTGCTGGTCGAACAGCCCATAGTGGTAGACCGCGCCGTCGCGACCGACGACCCAGCGCCGGTTGAGCAGGTTGAGGGTGCGTGGCGTGCGGCCCTTGATCTGCGCATCGAGGATTTCGGCGCGCCGGTTGGCGCTCGCCATGACGCGCTGCTCGAGGGCGAAGAGCACCGCGCTGAAGCCGAGCGACAGCACGAGCACCGACGCTGACGCGCGATACAAGCTGACGCCACAGGCCTTGAGGACCGTCAGTTCGCTGCTGCGCGCGAGGAGCCCGAAGGTGACGAGGCCGCTCAGGAGCACGGCAATCGGAATCACGAAATACACGAACTGCGGCGTGAGGAGCAGCAGCAGGTGCCCGACCATCCCCGCGTCGGCCTGCCCCTTGAACAGCTTGTCCGACCGATCGATGAACGTCGAGATGTAGAACAGCCCGAGCAGGGCCATGAATGAGAGCGCCACGACGCGGATATAGATCCGGCCGATGTACCGATCGATCAGGCCGGGCATCATCGGCGAGTGCAGCCTCGGAATGCGCACGACGACGACGACGCCGCGCTTGCCGGCGGTCGGGGCAGCGCTGGCTGACGTGCCGGGAGTCTCCTGCCGGCGGCGCCACCATTCCCGAACCGGCTGCAGTGAGAGCAGCCGGAAGGGCAGTCGTCCTTCCGCGTGCCGCGCGCGCCAGATGAGCGCGCCCAGGCCGAATGGGCCGACCAGGAGATTTGGAACCCAGCGCGCGATCTCCGGAGGCAGCCGGTGGCCCTTGGCCATCGACTCGGCGAGGAACATGGTCACGTAGTAGACGAAGATGACGCCGATTCCCACCACGAAACCGCCCATCTTGCCGTCGCGCGCGACCGTCAATCCCAGCGCCAGCGCGGTGACCGCGAATACGAGGCAGGCCGCCGGAATAGAGAACTTGGCGTGGATCCCCATGACCTCGTTATGGGTGGACAGGCCGAGCTTCTCGTTCTTCACGATATCGGCCTTGAGCTGCGCGATGGTCTTTTCAGGGATGCTCCGCGGCAGGTCGAGCGGTGGGAAGACGGTATCCGGGTCGAGCCCGATGGTGAAGTGCTCGGTGAACCGGAAGGCCTTCGTCTCGCCGGCGGCGGCGGTCGTGTACTGGGTTCCGTTGGTGAGCACCAGTTCGACCTTGCGGTTCGGGCGATCGATTACGACCTTGCCCCGCTCGGCCAAATACAGCACCGGCGCGTCCGGTTTGCTGGTCTCGGCGACCATGACGTCCTTCCAGCCGCCCTGGCCCGGATCGGGCTCGTCGCGCGGATAGATCACCCAGTTCGGGAACTCGGTATAGAAGACCCGGGGTTTGACGTCGGACTCGACCTTTCGCGTCAGGATGTCGAACACGATTTCGCGGTACTTCTGGTTGGAGTCCGGAATCGCGTCGATCATGACGTACAGGGTGGCGAGCGTGGCGATGCCGGCGAGGACCAGGACCGGACGCAGGAGCCGGTACGGGCTCACGCCGCAGGCCAGCAGGGCGACGGCCTCCCGGTCGGCGGACATCCGGCTCAGCCCGATCAACAGACCCACCAGGAGCGCCATGGGGATCGTGAGCCCCAGCGCCTGCGGCAGGAGCAACAGGATGATGTGGCCGGCCGTGCCCCAGGGCACGCCCTTGGCGACCAGGTCCTCGAGCTGTTCCATGAGCGGCGGCAGCTCGAGGATGAACGTGAAGATCAGGAGCGTCAGGAGAAACGGCGGGATGACTTCCCGAATGAGGTACCGGTCGAGCGTTTTGAGCACTTCGCGGACAGGATATCAGGTCCGGTAGCTCGGGGGTCCGGTCGCTCGGCGCTCGGCAGTTCGGGGGCTCGGGGGGGCGGAGCTCGGAAGTTCGTGGGTTGGGCGACAGCGGGCCGAAACAGTCCACAGTTCTTCCACAGGCCCGTTTTTGTGGCCTTTTCCCTAGGGTCTGATAATGAGTGTTATGTTAACTAAACCTGCGGTGACACCTGGGGAAGGCCTCGAGTGGCCTGGTCTCCTCCTAAACCGCGTCCCCGGGGCCCCGAGTTCTCGGCCAGCACCCGAGCTACCGGCCGTCCGAGCAACCGCACCTCTGAGTTCCGGACCTCCGCGTGCGGATCCCGAGCTACCGGATCCCCGAGCTACCGGATCCCGAGCTACCGGATCCCGAGTTACCGGATCCCCGAGCTACCGGGCCTACGACTTGCGGAGTTCTTCGATGATGGTTTCGAGTGCGGCGATGACCTCGTCACGCTCGACGCGTGACTTGGTGAAGCGCAGCTGCAGCTTGAAGGCTTTGGTCGGCGCCTTGTAGCTGAAGACGTAGGCTTTGGGGCGTCCTGCCTTGGGTTTGGCGGTCTCTTTTCGAATGGCCTCGCGCGTGGCGCCGCCGTCACGGGCCAGCCGTTCGACCAGGGCGACCATTTTCTGGGGGTCTCCCTGCCTAACTACCTGCAAAAGCAGTGATTTAGAGTGAATGTCGGCCAGCCGACAGAGGTTCTTGACCTCTTCGGGGATGCCGTTCAGCGACAGGGACTCGGTAATGGACGTCCGGGACTTCCCCAGCCGCCTGGCCATGTCCTCGTGCGTGTAATTGCAGCGGGTCGACAGCGCATGCAGCGCCTCGGCTTCTTCGAACGGCGTCAGATCCTTGCGCTGGATGTTCTCGACCAGGGCGATCTCGATGATCTCGTTGTCGTCGACCTCGCGGATGACGATGGGGATCTCGCGCAGGCCGACCTGGATGGCCGCCTGGTAGCGCCGCTCGCCGGCGACGATCTGGAACCGCCGGCCCTGCTGGCGCACGATGATCGGCTCGATGATGCCTTTTTCGGCGATCGACGCCATGAGCTCGGAGAGGTCGCCCATCACCTGACGCGGCTGGTTCGGATTGGGGTCGATCTGGTCGATGCCCACCATGCGCCCGATCGGGCTGCCCGCGGAGCTGGCCAGCGCCTCGACGTAATGCTCGTCGTGACGCATGCGGACGGTTTCCGGGAGTCCTCGCTTAGGCACGGTCCATGACCTCCTCGCACAGGCGGTAGTACTCGGCCGCGCCGCTCGACTCCGGTGCGAACGTGAAGATCGATTCCTTGTACGCCGGGCTCTCTTCGAGCCGGACGCTCTTCGTGATCACCGTCTTGAACACCTTGCTCCCGAACACCTTGTCGATCTGCGACCGGATGTCGCGAGCCAGGGCGGTCCGGCGGTCGTGCATGGTGATGACCACGCCCAGGATGCGCAGGCCCGGATTGGCACGAGCCCGGACCTTTTCGATGGTTTCGAGTAAGTCGTCCGTGCCTTCGAGCGCGAAGTAGGAGGACTGAATCGGTATGAGGAGGTGCGACGCCGCCACCAGCGCGTTGACCGTCAGCAGCCCCAGCGTCGGCGGACAGTCGATGACGATGTGCGGGTACTGCGCGCGAATAGGCTCGAGTCGATCCTTCAGGCGGAAATGCGCGTCGAGCTCCCCTACGAGCTTCGCTTCGAGCTTGGCCAGCGCGATCCGCGCCGGCGCGACGAACAGATTCGGATGCGTCGACGGGATGATCACGTCCGCAAAGCCGCACGCCGGATCCGAGATCGCATCGTAGACGCTCCGCGAGACTTGCCCGACGTCGAGATACGACATCGAACTGTTGGCCTGCGGATCGAGATCGATGAGAAGAGTGGGCTTACCCCTGAGCGCGAGCGCCGCCGCGAGATTGATGGCGGTAGTGGTCTTGCCGACACCGCCTTTCTGATTGGCGATGGCGACGATCATCGGTACGAGCGGTGGCGGCGAGATGTTGGGCACCAGTTGCCCAGCATTGTAGGGAGCGTGTGCGGATGTGTCAATGCAGGAATGCCCGGAAGTGCCTGAAACTGCTCAATCTGGCCATCTCGCCAACGCAGAGCGAGATGGTCAGATGGCCGGATGGCTACATCTTGTAACGCCCCATCGCGTCGGGATCGAGGCTCTCGAGCCACTTCTGCAGCCGTTCGGAGTCCCCTTTTTCCGGCGCGAAGTCGACGGTCTTGGCGTGATCGATCACGCGGTCCTCGACGAAGATCGGCGCGCGCGCGCGAAGCGCCAGCGCAATCGCGTCGCTCGGCCTGGCGTCAATCGCCACCGCCTCGCCGTTGACCACGAGATAGATCAGCGCGTAGAACGTGTTCTCCTTCAGGTCCGACACGACGATCTTCTGGATGTCCGCCTTGAGATCGCAGATGACGTTCTTCAGCAGATCGTGCGTCATCGGCCGCGGCGTCGTCACGTTCTCGATCTGCAGAGCGATGGCGTTGGCCTCGAAGACGCCAACCCAGATGGGCAGCACCCGCTGACCGTCCTTGTCGCGCAGGATGATGATCGGCATGTTGGTGATGGGATCCACCATCAGGCCCTTGATAGTCATCTCGATCTGCATCACGCCCTCGCTTGCCGAAACCTAGGTTGCTGCCCCGCCGATGTCAAGCTGCGATTCGACGCCCGCTCAGGCTGTTCGGATTCGCTGCCGTGATCGTCACCCGCACGATCCGGCCGATGAGATCCGGGCTGCCGGCGAAATTCACGACCGTGTTCCCCGTCGTCCGGCCCGACAGCTCCCACTCGCGCCGGCGGCTGCGCGAGTCGACCAGCACGTCGACCGTGCGTCCAATCTCCCGGGCGAACAGCGCGCCCTGGATGTCCTTCTGCAGCGCCTGCAGCGCCACGATGCGCCGCGTCTTCTCCGCCTCCGTGACGTCGTCCGGCAGACGCTTCTCGGCGAGCGTGTTCGGCCTCGGTGAGTACTTGAACGAGAACATGCTGTGATACCGAACAGCCTCGACCAGCGACAGCGTCTCCTCGAAGTCCGCGTCCGTCTCTCCGGGGAAACCAACGATCATATCGGTCGAGAGCGCGATGTCCGGCATGGCCTCCCGGAGCGTCGCCACGAGCTCCAGGTACTGCTCGCGCGTATGCCGGCGGCGCATCGCCGCGAGCACGCGCGAGGCGCCGGACTGCACCGGTAGATGGAGATGGCGGCAGACCTTCGGGAGTTCCCGCATGGCGCGGATCATTCGCGGGGTGACGTGGCGCGGGTGCGGGCTCGCAAACCGGATGCGCTCCAGTCCCTCGACCTCGCTCACGCGCTCGAGCAGCGCCGCGAAATCACACCGGGCATCGTCCGGCGCCTGGTAATGGTTCACGATCTGTCCGAGGAGCTGGACTTCCCTGGCGCCGCCGGCAACCGCCTCGCGCACTTCGGCGACGATGGCTGACGAAGAGCGCATGCGCTCGTGACCGCGCGTGTAAGGCACGACGCAGAACGCGCAGAACTCGTTGCAGCCTTCGATGATGGTGACGTACGCCTTGACGGGGTCGCTGCGCCGCGCGATGCCGAGCGGGAACGACACGTCGTCGAGCGGCTCGATGTCGATCGTCGCGGACGATCCCGCGGGCCGATCGAACGCCCCTGCAACCAGCATCGGGAGCCGCTTGATGTTCTGCGTCCCGATGACCACGTCGACTGCCGACGAGCGCTTGAGGATGGCGTCCCCTTCCTGCTGCGCCACGCAGCCCGCCACCGCGACCACCGGACGCTGGCCTTCCAGGAGCGCCTGCTGACGAATCTCCCCCAGCCGCGTGAACAGCTTTTCCTCGGCGCGCTCGCGCACGCTGCAGGTGTTGATGACGATCACGTCTGCATCGCGCTCGTCGCTCGTCGGCTCGTAGCCGGCCTGATCGAGCAGACCCGACATGCGCTCGGAGTCGTGCACGTTCATCTGGCAGCCGTGCGTTTCGATGAGATATTTCCTGGCCATCTCGCTTAGTGGCGCCGCGCCGTTTCGCTTTCGCCTTTTGCCGTTTGTTCGCCTTTCGCTCGCTTCGCTCGGGCTGCCAGCATCTCGCCGGCGCTCGCGCGGATGGCGGCCGAGATTTCCTTTCCCCCTATCATGCGCGCAAGTTCCTCCTCGCGATCCACCGGCTGCAGCCGCTCGACCCGGGTCAGCGTCCTGCCCTGTCGCACGGACTTGGCGATCCGGATATGCGATTCACCGTACGCTGCGATTTGCGGCAGGTGCGTGATGCAGAGCACCTGGGATCGGTCGGCCAGCCTGCGAAGCCTGAGACCGACCACATCCGCGACTGCCCCGCCGATGCCGGCGTCGACCTCGTCGAAGATGAGCGTTTTCCCTGGCGCGTCGGTCGACGCGAGTGTCTTCAGCGCGAGCATGATTCGCGACAGCTCGCCGCCCGAGGCGACTCGAGCGAGCGGCCGGAGCTCCTCGCCGGGATTCGGCGAGATGTAGAACTCGGCGTGCTCGCGGCCGCGTTCGGTCCACTCGTCTTCCGACCGGGCCGTTTCGAAGCGAACGTCACAACGGGTGCGAGGCATGGCGAGGTCGGCAAGGGATCGTTCCAGCATGCGGCTGAACTCACCCGCCGCGGCCTTCCGGCGATCCGACAGCGTCGTCGACTGTGTCACATATTCCTGTCGCGCGCGCTCGAGGGCGGCATCCAGCTCGCCAGTGCGCTCGACGCTGTTCTCCAGGTCCCGGAGCTCGCGCCGCAGGGACTCCACCTTTGCGATGACGTCAGCGAGCGCGGGCCCGTGCTTCTTCTTGAGACGCTCGAGCGCCGCCAGGCGGTCTTCGACTTCCTGAAGCCGGGCCGGGCTCGCATCGATGTTCGCGGCGTACGAGCGAAGAAAATACGCGAGGTCTTCCAACAGTGGTTTGACGGTGTCGCGGGCCGACAGGTACGGTCCGAAACGCTCATCAATCGCTGCCAGCTCCCCCACCTTCCGCCAGACGTTGCCGAGCGCCGCGAGCGCGGCCTGGTCCCCTTCATAGAGCGACTGATACGCGTCGTCGCAGAGGCGCTGCAGCTTGTCGGCGTTGGCGAGGACCACACGCGCGGCGGCCAGCTCGTCGTCCTCGCCCGGTTTCGGCGAGACGCGATCGATCTCTGCGATCTGGAACGCGACGAACTCGGCGCGCGATGCGCCCTCTCGCTGGCGCGCGATCAGCCGCTCGCGTTCGCTCTTGACGGCTCGGTACGACTCGAACGCGCCCGCGACCGCCGTGCGGTCCTCTTCGGCGTCCGCGAATGCATCGAGCACGTCCAAATGTGAAGCGGGATCGAGCAGCACCTGATGTTCGTGCTGGCCGTGCAGATCGACGAGCTCGGCCGAGAGCAGCCGCAGCGCGGCGCTCGTCGCGAGCGCGCCATCCACGAATGCGCGGCTGCGGCCCTGTGCGGAAATCTCGCGTCGCACGATGATCTCGCGGCCGTCAGCAGCCTCGAACACGGCTTGAATCGTCGCGAGGTCTTCGCCGGTGCGCACGAGATCGGCGGACGCGCGTCCCCCGACGAGGAGCCCGACGGCGCCGACGAGGATCGACTTTCCGGCGCCGGTTTCGCCCGTCAGCACGGTGAAACCCGGATGAAACTCGAATTCGAGCTGGTCGATGACGGCGAGGTGGCTGATGGACAGGTACCGGAGCAAGTGACGACTTTCTGAGCCCGGCGCGCACGTTTTCGTCGGCGTGGCTCGAAGTACCATCTTATCAGATGTTTGACAGCCTCCAGGTGGCGTGTTACTCTGGCCGGGCTTGCGCTGTCCCAGCGGCGCGGTCTGAACGTCTTGTCGCGGAGGGCTGTTTGCACATCCCTGTCTACGCGCTTGCGCTGTTTGCGCAGGCGTCGCAGCCGGAAGCTGGGTCCGGCGAGTTGGGCACGAACACCGATATCGTTCATCTGATCCGGGACGCCTCACTATTCGCCCAGATCGTCCTCGGCATCCTGCTGGTGTTCTCGGCGTTGTCGTGGGGCGTCATTCTTCACAAGATCTGGGTGTTCCGACGCGCCGATCGTCAGACGTCGATGTTCCTGGCCGTCTTTCGCAAGAGCAGCAAGTTCTCCGAGGTGCAGGCCGTCTGCGCCTCGCTCAGCGACAGTCCGCTCGTCGGACTGTTCCAGGCCGGCTACGCCGAAGTCAACGCGCAGCTCCGCGCGCAACAAACTGGCGACGGTCCAAAACCAGCCATGGCGCCCGCGCGTCCAACTCTCAAGAGCCTCGAGGCCGTCGACCGGGCACTGCTGCGCGCGAACATGGTCGAGATGACGAAGCTCGAACGACGGGTGTCGTTTCTCGCGACGACGGCGAGCATCACGCCGTTCATCGGGCTGTTCGGCACGGTGTGGGGAATCATGGACTCGTTTCAGAGCATCGGTTCCGTCGGCAGCACGAGCCTCGGCGTCGTCGCGCCTGGCATCGCTGAAGCGCTCATCGCGACGGCGGCCGGCCTGTTCGCCGCGATACCGGCCGTCTACTTCTACAACCACTTCACGCAGCGCGTGAAGCTGTTTGCGACGGTGATGGACGATTTCTCGCTCGAGTTCCTGAACATCTGCGAGCGGAACTTCACATAGGCGAGGCTAACGGTGCCGACGATTCAAAGCCACAACACCGGCGGCGGAGGGCGCGGCCGCGGACGCGGCGCGCATGTGGCCACGTCCCTCTCGGAGATCAACGTCGTCCCGCTCGTCGACGTCATGCTCGTGTTGCTCATCATTTTCATGGTGACGGCACCGATGATGCAGCAGGGACTCCAGGTCAACCTGCCGCAGGCGAGCAAAGCGCGCCCGATCCAGGCGCAGCCGATCTACATTACGGTGCCGGCGGACTTCGCACGGAGCCGGGTGGTGCAGATCAACAAGGATGAGGTTCGCATCGAGCTGCTCGGCGAGCGCATTCGTCAGGCGTTCCTCACGCGCGACGACAAGTCGGTGTTCATTCGCGCCGATGCGGCGGTGAGCATGCAGGATTTCTGGGACGTCACCGAAAAGCTGAAGGATGCGGGCGTCGACAAGGTCGGCATGATGTCGAGGCCACGGGAGCGACGGTAGAAGCATGCACAACGGCGTCAGCGACATCCTGATCGACCGGAGCCGGGAGGCAGAAGGCCTCAACCGGATGGTCATCGTGTCGTTGGTCGCGCATGGTGTGCTCCTGACCGCCCTTGTGCTCATGCCCGCCGGATGGTGGTCGTCGCCCCGCGCAGCCGATGAGTCCGCGATGATGATCCAGCTGGCCGGCGGAGCGCCGGGTCCGGACAGCGGCGGCATGACGCAGATATCCGCTGCGCCCGTGCAGAGCGTGGCGCCCGACGCGTCGCCGGCGGTTCGGCCGGCGCCCGCGAAGCCCGAGATGGTCGCGCCCGAGCCGGACGTCAAGGTCAAGCCGACGCCAGCGAAGCCGGTCGAGAAGCCTGCCGACAAGTCCGCGAGCAGGAAGCCGACGGCAGGGCCGGAGATCAAGTCGGGCGCGGCGCGGGTTCCAACGCCAGGGCGTCGCGGTGCCGTTTGGAGGCTTGTCGAGCAGCGGCGGGGCCGGGTTCGGCGAGACGAGGATCGACGGCGACTTCTGCTGTCCCGACTACATCTCAGACCATGAACCGGCTGATCTACTACGAACTGGAATCAGCATCTGGGCGCGGCCGGCCTGGTCGAGGTCAAGTTCACCATCCGGCGCGACGGTATGCTGACGCAACGTCGAGGTCGCGAAGAGCAGCAACAACCCGCTGCTCGATCTGGAGTCGCGACGCGCGGTGCTCGTGACGCTGAAGCTGCCCCCGCTGCCGGAACAGTTCGACCGTCCATCGCTCACTGTGTACCTGTCGTTCATCTACAAACGCTGATGAGAAACAACAGACTCTTCCATGCGCTCATTTTCGTGACCTTCGCGCTGGGCGTCGCCACCCAGGCCCTGCAGCCACAGCCCCCTCAGACGCAGCAACCACCGGCAACCCAGCAACCCGACACCGTGAAGACAGTGATCACCAGTGCCGGAGGTCCTCCCAAGCTGGCGGTGCCCGAGTTCATTCCCCTATCGAAGGAGCCCGACGTCCTGAGCGCGGCGAAGGCGATCGCCGACGTGCTCTGGGAGGACTTCGCCTTCGAGAAAGAGTTCTATCTCATCCCGCGCGATACCCTGCGCAGCGTGCCGCGGCCGGCATCGCCGGACGAGTGGGCCATCGAACGCTGGAAGGAGGTCGGGGCCGACGGCGTCGTCATCGGCTCGGTCCGCAAGACGGCGGACGGCATTGTCGTCGAAGCCCGCCTGATGAATGTCGCCAACGGCGTCATGTCGCTCGGCAAACAGTACACCGGGTCGTTGCGATCCCTCAGCGACGGCGGCCGGATCTTCGCGCACTCGATCGCCGACGAGATCCACAAGCAGCAGCGGAACCTGCGCGGGGTCGCCCGGACCAAGCTGGCGTTCTCGTCCGATCGCGATGGCGCGCGGATGAAGGGGCCGACCGCCGAACGCGACATTTCGAATATTTACAGGGCCGACTACGACGGCGCCAACCAGTCGCGGATGACGGTGACGCGATCGCTCGACATCGCGCCGGTGTGGGCGCCCGACGGCAACATGATTGCCTACACGCTCGTACCGCAGCGGGTACCCTGACATCATCATCCAGATGGTCAACGGGCTGGGTGAGCCCAGCCGCCCGGCGAAGGGGACTTCCGAGGCGCACAACTTCCTGGCCGTCTGGTCTCCGGATGGGTCGAAGCTGGCCTTCTCGTCGAATCGCGACGGCGGCGGCAACTCGGAGATCTACATCGTCAACCGCGACGGCACCGGTCTGCGGCGCATCACGACCCATCCGATGGCCGACACGACGCCGACCTGGTCACCGACCGGGACGCAGCTGGCGTTCACGTCGGATCGCTCGGGGAGTCCGCAGGTCTACACCGTCAACGTCGACGGAACCGACCTGAAGCGAATCAGCGAGGAGTCGTACTGCGATCGCGCCACCTGGTCGCCGGCGCCGTTCAACGAGATTGCGTATACGTCGCGGACGGGCGGCGGCTACGAGATTCGCGTCTTCGACTTCGCGACCCGCTCGTCGCGGCCGATTACGGACGGGATCGGCAGCAACGAACAGCCCGCGTTCGCGCCCAACGGCAGGCACCTGGCGTTCACGTCGGATCGCACGGGTCAGGCGCAGGTCTACACGATCGCGCGCGACGGCACGGGCCTTCGACAGGTCACGAGGCTGGGAAGCAATCGATATCCGAACTGGTCGCAGTAGGCGCGTCACGAAAGAATACAGGACACGGAATACAGGACACGGAATACACAACACGGAACATCGTTCCACGACTGAGGACAGAGACAACAGCATGCACACTCGACGAATTCCTGCGGCGCTGGCCGCGATCCTGCTGGCAACGACCATCGGTGCGTGCGCGAAGTCCAAGCCGCCCGTCGCGCGGCCGACTACGCCACAGACCACCTCAGCCGCCGACAACACGTCCACGCGGCCGCCCGTCCCGCCCGAGCCGGTGCCGGAACCGACCGGCGGTGTGCCACCCGAGCCCCGTGTCGAAGATCCGCTCAAGGTCAGCGACATCGACAAGATCAACCAGAACTCGCCGTTTCAGCCGGTGTTCTTCGCGCTACGACAGCTCCGAGATCGACACGGTCGGCCAGCAGATCCTGAACGGCAACGCGGCCATCCTGAAGAAGTATCCTGAATGGGTCATTACGATCGAGGGTCACGCCGACGAGCGCGGGACCGCGGAATACAACCTCGCGCTGGGCGAACCGCCGGGCGGCGGCGGCGCGCGGCTACCTCATCTCGCTCGGCGTACCCGGCGGATCGGCTGCGGACGGTCAGCTACGGCAAGGAGTTCCCGTTCGATCCCACGCATACGGAGTCCGCGTGGTCGAAGAACCGCCGGGCGCATTTCGTGCTTACCAGCAAATAGGTTCACAGGGTTCACGCTGCCTTGTCCGGCTCAATAGAGGTTCAGTCATGACACGTCACCGCGAGATGCTTGCGCTCGTTACAGCCGCCGTTCTGCTGGTGCCGGGGATAGCCAGCGCCGACGCCAACAAGGAACACCAGCAGCTGATGGCAGAGATCCGCATGCTGCAGGAACAGCAGCAGCAGCTCCAGCAGCTGATCGGCGGCCTCGCCGACACGCTGAAGGCGCTCAACGCGAGGCTCGACACCGACGCCGGCCGGACGCAGAAGGCGTTCGCCGATCAGAAGCTGGTCGTCGAGCGGCGTCGGCCGACACCGCCCGCGTCCTGCGCGAGAAGGCGGACGAGACCAACGTCCGGCTTTCGTCGATGACGCAGGAGCTGCAGTCGCTGCGGCAGACGGTGGCGTCGATGCCGCCGCCCGCCCCCGTCAGCGGCCGCGCCGGGCGATCCGCCGGGACCGGCGATCCCGGCACCGGCCGCCAGGCGGGGCTGCCCCCGTCAACAGCGGTCAATCCGCTGCCAGCGAACGTGTCACCTACGCAGATGTGGGACCGCGTCGTACGCGATCTACGCGGCCGGTCAATACGACTTCGCGGTGGACGGTTTCCAGACGTTCATCAGGACGTTCCCGACGTCGCCGCAGGCCGACGACGCGCAGCTGTACATCGGCCACTCGCTGTACAGCGCCGGCAAGTACCCGGAAGCGGTGGCCGCGCTGCAGAGCGTGATCTCGGATTATCCGCAGACCGACAGCGTACCGACGGCGTACTACAAGCTCGGGCTGACCTACGAAGCGCTCAAGCAGCCGGATGCGGCGAGGAAGGCGTTCGAGACCGTCGTCAAGAACTACGACAGGGCGTACGAGGCGACGCTCGCTCAGCAGGCGCTGGAGCGGCTGAAGGGCAAGAAAGACGACGAGGAGCCGCCGGCCGAAGACTGACGGCTCCTCGCGCAATCTGACGGCTGGAAAGCTCCTAAAACGGAATATCGTCGTCGGTCAGCTCGGTGACGGGCTCACCCATCGGCTCGTCGCTCGTCTGGCCGCCAGCTGCCGCGCCGCCGCGCGCGTCTGCTGACGTCCTGAGCCGGCGCCGCCCGCCGCTGAGCAGGACGACGCGGTCGCCGCGGACCTCCGTCGTGTAGTTGGTCTTGCCCTCCTTGTCGTCCCACTTGCGCGTCTGCAGCCGGCCCTCGACGTAGATCTGCTTGCCCTTTCACGAGGTACTCGGACAACGACTCGGCGGTCTTGCCCCACAGGACGATGCGGTGCCATTCGGTTTTTTCCTGCCGCTGGCCGCCCTTGTCGTTCCACACTTCCGTCGTCGCCAGGTTGAGGGTCGCGACCGGCGCACCGCCCGGCGTGTACCGCAGCTCCGCGTCACGTCCGAGATTGCCGACGAGAATCACTTTGTTCACGCTGCCCATGCCATCGGTCCTTTCAAGAGTCCAGCCATTCTGAACGTGGCGTTTTCAGGCGTCAATCGGCAATTCGGATGAAAGACACTGCAGATTCTGCACACGGCTCGCCTGCCACGTAGTACGCAGTCAGCTGCGCCGTCCCTCACCATTCGCCCTGCCGCTTTACCATCTGCCCTTTACCATTCGCCATCTCCCATTACGTCGTCCGCCCGTACCGGTCTTCGAGCCGGACCACGTCGTGAAGCTCCGGCGTCGATACCTCGAAGATGTCGCAGTCGTTGATGGCCGTCATCCGGTGGACCGTCTTCGGCGTGATGTGCACCGCCTCGCCCACTTTCATCTCGCGCTTGACCAGCGTCTCACCTTCCTCGATCTCGAACAGCATCCGTCCGGACCAGAGGAAGATCGTCTCGTCCTTCTGGTTGTGATACTGCAGGCTCAAGGCGTGCCCGGCGTTGACGTGGATCAGTTTTCCGACGTACCGGTCGGTCTTCGCCCAGTGCAGCTCGTACCCCCACGGTTTCTCCACCCGCGTCACGTGGTCTGCCACGATTGCTCCTTCTTATCCGAAGGGCTTCGCCCCTCGGACTCCCCGTTCACGCTCTCGCCCTTCGACGTCGCTCAGGGCGACCCTGAGCCTGTCGAAGGGTCGCGCGCCGCTTTGCCGGCGCGCTCCGGTCGCGTGGCTCGCTCGCCATGCTCGCTCGCTCCGTGCAACGAGCGTCAGGTTTATGAGACAGATTCTAGTTCGGTCCTCAGCCTTCAGTCGTCGGCGCCATCAGCTCGATCAGCGTCTTCTCGACGTCGGCGGCGGTCCGCGCGCGAAGCGCCCGGGCGGCCGCCCGCTGTGCGTCCGACACGCGCAGGCCGCGGACGACGCGTTTGGCGAGCGGGATCGCGGTCGGCGCCATGCTGAATTCCCGCAGTCCCAGCCCGACGAGCAGCGTCAGCAGGACGGGATCGGCAGCCATCTCGCCGCACACCGCCACCGGAATGTTACCGCGCGCGGCCGGCGCGCGCCACGAGACGGATCATCCGCAGGATCGCCGGGTGCAGCGGCTCGTACAGCCTCGACACGCGGTCGTCCGTCCGATCGACGGCCAGGCAGTACTGAATCAGGTCGTTGGTGCCGATGCTGAAGAAGTCCGCCTCGGTGGCCAGCAGGTCGGCCGTCAGCGCCGCCGACGGCACTTCGATCATGACGCCGATCGGGACGTCCGGCACCGCTCACCGCGCGCCCGCAGCGATTCGGCGGCCTGCGACGACCGCGCGGCGCGCGGCCCGCAGCTCTTCGAGACCCGACACGAACGGAAACATGATGCGAAGCGGACCCGTGCACCGCCGCACGCAGCAGCGCGCGCAGCTGCGCCTGGAAGATCTCCTCGATCGCGAGGCTGAGCCGCACGCCACGCAGGCCGAGCGGCGAGCGCGCCCCCTCGATCCCGGCATGCTCGAGGCGGAGCTGGCCCTCGCTGACGTCGAACGTTCGGACCGTGACGCGACGCGGGGCGGCGCTCTCGACGAGCCGCCGATACGCGCGGTACTGCGCCTCCTCGGTCAACGCCGCCTGGCCGCCGCCCGCGAGCAGGAACTCCGATCGAAACAGGCCGATGCCCTCCGCGCCCGCGCTCCGCGGCCCGCGCGGCGTCCTCGGGCGCCTCGATGTTGGCTTCGAGGCGAATCTCGTGCCGTCTTCCGTGACGGCGCGCAGATCGCGGTATTCGTCGAGCGAATGTTCGAAGGCCTGGCGCCGGCGCTGGCGCGTCTGAACCTGCGTCGAGCGCCTCGGCGTCCGGATCCACGAGCACTTCCCCGCTCGTGCCGTCCACGGCGACCACCGCGCCGGGCGAGACGATCACGCTGGCGTTGTGCAGACCGGCGACCGCCGGCACGTGGATCGACCGCGCCAGGATCGCCGTGTGATACGTCCAGCTCCCCGCGTCGGTGACGAGCGCGGCCAGCCGCTGCCAGTCGAGCTGCGCGATGACCGACGGCGTCAGCTCGTCCGCCACGAGCACGAGCGGTCCCTCGAGATCGTTGAACAGGTCGACCGGGTCCCCGGCCGTGCGCAGGTTCATGCACAGCCGGCCGACGACGTCGGCGACGTCGCCCTTGCGCTCGCGCAGGTAGGGGTCCTGCGCCTGGTCGAAGAGCGCCGAGATCTCGTCGAGCGCGCGCTGAAGCGCGGATTCCGCGTTGAGCCGTTCGGTCCGGATCGTCGCCGCGGCCCGGTCGATCAGCATCGCGTCGTCGAGCATCAGCAGCTGCGCGTCGAAGAGGTAGGCGTGCTCCGCGCCCGCCGTCGCGCGATGCGTTCCTTGATCTGCTGGATCTGCTCGCGCGATCGCTCGCGCGCGTCGTCGAGCCGCTCGAGCTCGCGCGCGACGAGCCACGCCGGGCACGCGGAAGCGCAGATCGCGCGTGCCGCGCTTCAGGACGAGCGCCTTGCCGACGCCGATGCCGGGCGAGACGCCGAGTCCGGTCAGACGCATGGCTGAGCCTCGTCGAACCCGCGCTCGACCAGCGCGCAGAGCGCGTCGAGCGCCTCGTGCTCGTCCGGCCCGTCGGCCGTGATCGTGATGACGCTGCCCTGCGCGGCGGCCAGCAGCAGCAGGCCCATGATGCTCTTCCCGTCCATTTCGCGGCCTCCGCGGGCGACGCGAATCTGCGCGCTGAAGCGCGCTCGCCGTGTGGACGAACCGCGCCGCGGCGCGCGCGTGCAGGCCGAGCGGGTTCGACGATCGTCAGCGTGCAGGACGTCACGCTTTCTCTCCGCGCAGCAGGTCCGACGCGACCCAGATGGCGTTGCGCCCGTGCTCGCGCATCTCGCGCGCGAGCGTCAGCAGGTCCGCCCGGCTTCGAGCGGCCGCGCCAGCTTGATCAGCATCGGCAGGTTGACGCCGGTGATCACTTCGACCTGCGGGCTCACGAACGTCACCGCGAGGTTCGCCGGCGTGCCGCCGAACATGTCGGTCAGGACGAGCACGTCCGCCGGATCCCCGTCCGTCCCGCCCGCCGACGCCTGCACGCGCTCGATCGCGCGGCCGATCTCTTCCTGCGCATGGTCGACGTCGTCGTGCCACCCGATCGACACCGCGGCGAAGTGCGGCAGATCGCCGACGATCATCTCGGCCGAGTTCACCAGCTCGGTCGCCAGCTGACCGTGCGTGACGACGACGACGCCAATTTCATCCGTGTTTGTCCGTGTTGTCTGTGTTGTCCGCGGTTGGTTTCGTCTCCGCGGCGTCAGTCGATCGCGATGTCCCGGTGGGACACGCGGACTCGGACCCCTCGCAGCCCGGCGAGCCCCTTCTTCAGCGCTTCGGCGATCGCCACCGATCGATGCCGTCCGCCGGTGCACCCGATGCCGATCGTCAGGTACGTCTTTCCTTCCGCCACGTACTGCGGGATCAGGAACCTCAGCAGGTTCAGCGTGTGCTCCAGGAAGTCGTGCGTCGCTTCCGATCGTCCAGATACCGCCGCACCTCGCGGTCCCGGCCGGTATGCGGCCGCAGCGCCGGCACGAAGTGCGGGTTCGGCAGGAACCGCACGTCGAACAGCAGGTCGGAGTCGACCGGGATGCCGTGCTTGAACCCGAAGCTGAGGATCGTCACCACGAGCTGCGTGCCCGGCGACGCGGCCGCTCGCGACGCCCGTGAACACGTGCCGCAGCTCGTGCACGTCATCCCCGACGTGTCGACGATGTGATCGGCCAGGCGCCGGATCGCGCGCATCGCCTGCCGCTCTTCGCGGATGCCTTCGATCGCCGATCGATCCGGCGCCAGCGGATGCGGCCGGCGCGTCTCGCTGAACCGGCGGACGAGCGCGCCTCGTCGCTTCGAGGAAGATCAGCACCGGGTTCAGGTTCGCGCATCGCCTTGAGCCGGCGGTAGATCGCCGGAAAGTCCCGTCAGCAGCCGGCCCTCGCGCACGTCGACGACGACCGCCGCGCGCGCGATCTCGCTGCCGGCGCGCAGCGTCAGCTCGCGCCAGCATCGGCAGCAGCGAGACCGGCAGGTTGTCGACGCAGAAGTAGCCGAGATCCTCGAGCGCGCGGATCGCCTGCGACTTGCCCGAGCCCGACAAGCCCGGTGAGCACGACGAACCGCGACGCGACCGCCGTCCGCGCCGCGCGCCGCGCCGCGTGCCGCTTCTTCGGCGCTCGTCCGTCTGTCTCCTCTGCATCCCTGACCCGTTACAGATCCTCTCCCTGATCGAGCTCCGGCTCGCCGGTCGACCGCCGCCGGCTCGAGCTGCTCGTTCGAGGCGCTCGACGAGCCGCCGCGCCGCGTGGTGGCCGCGCGTCGCGCAGCAGCTGGTTGCGCGCCGCGACCTCGACGAGGATGGCGACGTTCCGGCCCGGCGCGACCGGCATCCGGATCATCGGGATGCGGATGCCCAGCAGCTCGTAGAAGCTCGTCGTCGAGCGCCGAGCCGATCGTACTCGCGGCCCGGCTCCCAGCGCTCGAGCTGCACGACGAGCTCGACGCGCTTCGACGTCCGCGTCGAGGCGACGCCGAACAGGTCCTGGACGTTGATCAGGCCGAGGCCGCGGATCTCCATGTGATGCCGCGTCAGCTCCGGGCAGCGTGCCCAGCACGAACGACTGCGCCCGGCACCGCAGCTCGACGGCATCGTCGGCGACCAGCCGGTGGCCGCGCACGACGAGGTCGAGCGCGCACTCGCTCTTGCCGATGCCGCTCTCGCCGACGACGAGCACGCCGAGGCCGAGGATGTCCATCAGCACGCCGTGGACGATCGCCGCGCGCCGCCAGGTAGGTGTCGAGCACGGCCGACAGCCGGGCCATCGCCTCCGGCGTCGCGGCGCGGGTCCGCAGCAGCGGCACCTGCGCGCGGTCGGCCTCGATCGAGCACTTCGGCGGGAGCGTCGAAGCCGTCGGTGACGAGCAGGCACGGAAGATCGTGGCTGAGGACGCGGCTGCAGGACCTCGGTCCGCTCGGGCGTCGGCGAGGCTCTCGAGGTAGCGGATCTCGCTCTCGCCGAACACGAGCACGCGGCCGTCGCGCAGGTACGCGTCGAAGCCCGAGAGCGCGAGCCCGGTCTTCTGGGTGTGCGGAATGGTGATGCGCCGATCGAGGCCCTCGGCGCCGGCCAGCAGCTCGAGGTCGAGGCTGCGCGACTCGGCCAGGTCGCGCAGGACCGTCGCGACCGTGACGCCGGCGGTCTGGTAAGGGTCGCTCATCGAGCAGGGCGTCGCTACGGCCTGCAGATCGGCGCAGTCGCGGATCAGTCCGGCTCGATCAGCCCGAGGTTGCCGTCCTTGCGCCGGTAGAGAATGCTGACGCGTCGGTGTCGGCGTTGCGGAAGACGACGAAGGTCTCCGGCCGGCGTCGACCCGCAGCGCCGCGTCCTCGACCGACATCGGCTTGACCGCGTACGCGCGTCGCGCGGACCGACGCGCCGGCGTCGGCGCCGCTCGGGCCGGTTCGGCCGCGGTCGCGGATGACGCGGGCGCCCGCGCCCCGCCGCTTGCGCTCGCGCCCACTTGCCCTTGAGCTTCTGCGCCTGCTGCTCGATCTTGCCGGCCGCCTGGCGCACCGAGAGCGGCCAGCCGTTGCCCTCGCCGCGCCCGCGCAGCATGTGATCGCCGCGCGCGTGCACGACGATCTCGGTCCGGTGGCGGTATTTCTCCTTCGTCAGGATGACCTGCGCGGAGATCGCGCTGTCGTTGAGGAGCCGCTCGAGTTCGGCGAGGCGCTTGGTCGATCAGCTGCCGGAGCGGCGGGGTGATGTCGACGTGCCGGCCGGTGATGTCGAGTCGCATGACTGTCCGCCAGCGGGCTACGCTAGAAGAGCACCTTCCGCTGGTTGGACGTCGGAATCTTCAGCTCCTCGCGATACTTCGCGATCGTGCGCCGCGCGAGCATCAGCCCTTCCTTCTGCAGGATGCTGACGATCTTCGAGTCGCTGAGCGGCTTGCGCGGGTCTTCGTTCTCGATGATCTTCCGGATGCGCTGCTTGATCGTCACCGACGACACGCTCTCGCCGTACGAGCTGCTGATGCCGCTGTGGAAGAAGTACTTCAGCTCGAACACGCCCTGCGGCGTGTGCATGTACTTGTTGTTCACGACGCGGCTGACGGTCGACTCGTGCATGCCGATGTCGTTGGCCACGTCGCGCAGCACCAGCGGCCGCAGGTACTCGATGCCGTGATCGAGGAACTCGCGCTGGAAGTTGATGATGCTGGTGGCGACCTTGTGGATCGTCTTCTGCCGCTGGTCGACCGACTTGATCAGCCACAGCGCCGACCGGAACTTGTCCTTCACGTAGGCGCGCGTCTCGTCGTTCGTCGTCGCCGCCGCTCTTGTCGAGCAGCCGCCGGTAGACCGGGCTGATGCGCAGCTGCGGCAGCCCTTCCTCGTTCAGCACCGCGACGTACTGATCCTCGACCTTGACGACGTAGACGTCGGGGATGACGTACTGCGACTGCGTCGGGTTGTAGCGGCTGCCCGGCTTCGGATCGAGGTTGCGGATGATCTCGATGTGCTCCTTCAGATCCTCGATCGTCATCCCGAGCTTGCGGGCGATCTCCGGCACCTGATGGTTCTGCAGCAGGCGCAGGTGCTCGGTGACGATCTTCTCCGTCGGCGTGCCTTCGAGGCCGAGGTGCCGGATCTGCAGCCACAGGCACTCCTGCAGATCGCGCGCGGCGACGCCGATCGGATCGAACGTCTGCACGTGCTGCAGCGCGCGCTCGACGTCGGCGACCGGCCATTCGCCCATCGCCGCGATCTCCTCGACCGACGCCACCAGGTACCCGTCGTCGTCGAGGTTGCCGATGATCGCGCTGCCGATCTCCCGGAGCAGGTCGTCGCCGGTCTGCAGCGAGAGCTGCCAGAGCAGGTGATCGGAGAGCGAGCCGGTCGTCGACAGCGTGTTCTCGATCGGCGGCAGCTCCTTGACTTCGGACGGCGTGCGCGACCGGTAGCCGTCGTCCAGGTAGTCGCCGAAGAAGTACTCGTAGTCGGCGTCGTCCCAGGTGTCGGCTTTCTCAGCGGCGGCTTCTCGGCCTCGGCTTTTTCGGCCTGCTGCTGCTCGGCGGGCTGCAGTTCCTCGGTCGGGACTTCCTCGAGGAGCGGGTTCTCGACCATCTCCTGATTCAGCAGATCGGCGAGCTCGAGCGTCGACATCGGCAGCAGCTTGATCGCCTGCTGCAGCGACGGCGTCAGAATGAGCTTCTGAACGAGCTTGGTATGCAGTTTCTGCTGAATCGCCATGGTCGCTGACGGTTGCCTCCTCCAATCTTAGTCCAATCGGAAGTCGGCACCGAGGTAAATCCGCTTCACGTCCTCGTCGGCCGCCAGGCTGTCCGGCGTTCCGCTCCGGAAGATCACGCCATCGTGCACGATGTAGGCGCGGTCGGTGATCCGCAGCGTCTCGCGCACGTTGTGGTCGGTGATGAGGACCCCGATGCCGCGCGCCTTCAGGTGGAAGATGATCTTCTGGATGTCGGTCACGGCGATGGGATCGATGCCCGCGAACGGCTCGTCGAGCAGCATGAACATCGGGGACATGACGAGCGCGCGCGTGATCTCGACCCGCCGCCGCTCGCCGCCCGAGAGCGTGTAGGCCGGCGACTTCGCCAGCGGCGTCAGACCGAGCTCGGCCAGCAGATCGCGCAGGCGCGTCCGCCGCTCGGCGCCGTCGAGTCGCAGCGTCTCGAGGATCGCGAGGATGTTCTGCTCGACCGTCAGGCCGCGGAAGATCGACGCCTCCTGCGGCAGGTAGCCGATGCCCTTCCGCGCCCGGACGTACATCGGATCGTCGGTGACGTCGGCGCCGTCGAGCAGCACGCGGCCCGAGTCGGGCGCGGTGAGCCCGACCACCATCGAGAACGTCGTCGTCTTGCCGGCGCCGTTCGGGCCGAGCAGGCCGACGACTTCGCCCGAGGCGATCTCGAGGTTGACGCCTTTCACGACCGTCCGACCGCTGTAGGACTTCGTGAGATCGCGCGTCCGCAGCGTCGCCATTCAGTTCGCCGTCCCGGGACATGGAATCGTCGTCGATTTCTGCGGCAGCTGCCCGACCATGCCGTCGATTTGGATGCTATCGACCGCTCGTTGGAAGTCAAAGTTCGGCACAGGTGTCTTGCTGCACTGTTTCTTCTCGTCCCGCTGCACGAGTTCCACCGGCTGCCCCGTCATGACGTACGTGTCGTCGCCGCCGTGTAGATCAGGTGGGAGCCCGTCGCGTTCCGCTTGGTGTCCTTGAACACGACCTTGCCGTCGGCTTCGGCGCGTTCGAGCTCGTTGCCCCCTTCTTTCAGGAACAGATCGATGCGATCGCCGGTCAGATCGCCCTGCGCGCTCACGAGTTGCGCGGGCGTCGTCCCGTTCGACGTGTAGGTGGCGAGCCGCTTCGCGTCGTCGTAGACCAACTGATCGGCGCTGGCTTTCGTTTCAGTCGACGTCCGCTTCTTCGTCTTGGGATTCACGTCGTCGAGCCACATCGTCGTGCGGACGTTCTCGCGGGCCGTGAGGTTGCCGCTCCGATTGTCGAGCACGATCGTGCCCCCCGAGATTCTCGACTTGTCCTGCCACAACACCGCATTGCCGCTGTAGGTGGCTTCCGACACGCCGTCGTACTCCAGCCGGTTCGACGTGACGGTCACCGGCTTGTCCTGCTTCAGCATCGCCGGCACGCGCGTCTGATCGCTGGCCGCCGATCCCGCCCCGCGCCCGCCGCCGGGCGCCGGTTTTGCGCGCTGCGGCTGAATGACGCTGCGCACGTCCGTCTCCGCCTTCAGCTTCTGCGATGACAGGGTCAGCTGGATCGTTCGCGCCTCGACCGTGAGCTGGCGGTCGTTGACGAGAGGCCCCACTCCGGTGTCGCCTTCGCCGGGTGACAGCTCGATCACATCGCGCTCGGGATAGTAGACCGCTCGCGGCGCGTCCGCGTCACTTCGACCGTCGACGAAGTGCACGTTGCCGCGGAAGTCCGCTCGATCGACGGCGCCCAGACCTGGTTTCGTGTCGACGATGAGGCGCATCGACTTGACTTCGCGCTTGACTGCGGGCTGCTTGTCGACCGCCGCTCGCGTCTCCTCGTACTCGACCGCGCCCTCGAAGATCGCGTTCTGGAGTCCCTGTTCCGGCGCGCCAGCCGCCTTGAGCGTCGTCGAGCGAATCTGCTTCGCGGGCGAGTTGGCGTCTGCCGGCAGATCGACCTGGACTTTCTCGACGGCCGTCAGGTTCGTCACCGTGTTGCCGTCCGGCGACATCGTGATGTCGATGTTCCGCCCGGCGATGCGGCGAGCCGCCGCCCCGCCGGACCCGGGAAGCTCCACGACGCCCTTCTCCATCAGCTTCGAGCTTTGCAGCGTGCGGCCATCCGCCGCGTAGGTCAGGTCGATGTCCCTGGCAGACATCGTCTGGCCTGTCGGGCCCGCGCTCACGATCCGGCTCTGGTTGCGCAGCTGGAGCTGCTGAATCTTCTCTCCCTTTTCGTCGAGCAGCCCGACGATCTCGTCCGCTTCGATCGTGCGGCCTTCCGCCACGACGTGCGCGGCCTTCGACAGCCGGATGTAGTGCTCGGCGCGCGCGAGGCCCGCGCTCGACGATGAGGCCTCCGCACCGCCCTGACCCTTTTCGTCCGGAGCGACGGTGATGTGAGCCTGGTCGAGCAGCCAGAGAATGTCGCGCGCCTTGTCGTACGTGGCGCCGACGCCGGTGCCCTTCATGCGGCCCCGCGTGAACTCGACGGCCCCGGGGACCTTCAAGACGCCTTCTTTGTCGTCGTACGTCGCTTCTGACGACGTGACCACGATTCCGTTGTCGGTCGTGAGCTTGACGTTGCGTGTCAGCTTCGCGGTCGACAGGACTTTCGGATTGTCAGGCGGCGCGATGACCTCGGCCTCGTCGGCCGTCATCGTGATCGTGCGCCCGTCGCGATCCGGAAGGAGCAGCGTGACTCCCTCCAGCACCGAGCGTCCGTCCTTGAAGGTGGACTGGCTTTTGAACCGCACGGTGAACTCGACTTTGCCGTCCTTGTACGAATTGATGACGCCCGCGCCGCTCGCGCTGACGACGCCGGGCAGCCTCTCCGGCACGTTCTCGGCCGGGTGCGTCACACCCGCCCGCTTGCGCATCGCGAGAAACACGATGGCCGCAAACGCGATGACGAAGATCGCAATGAGAAACCGCGCCTTTTGCTGCCAACGCATCTCGAAAATTCTGACTGGCTGAATTCTGAATGCTGAAATGAATGTTGAATTGGGAAGGCTGAAGATAAGGTGGAATCAGGCAATTCTGAATTGCTTCATTCCCACGTATCGTCAACATCCTGAAGTTCGAAGTTCAATTCAGAACTCAAAACTCAGCATTCAACGTTCATTCTAACGCTTTGATGTCCGCGACGTTGAGCTCGAGGTAGGTCTCTCCCTGATACTCGTTGCGATCGAGGGAGAAGGCGAGGTTGATGCCGGCCCTGTTCCTGTCGAGGAATTCGGCCTGTTCGGCGGCGCGCCAGGCGATGGCGCGGAAGCGGCGACCGTCCTGGCTGAACGTCATCTAGAGATGCCGCTCTTTGATCGGCCGGGGGCCGTCCACGATTTCGACCGGTGTCGCGTGAAACACGGGACGGGGGTTGCCCATCCCGAACGGACCGAGCGCGTCGAGGCCGCGCACCAGGTCGGGCGTGATGGCTTTCAGGCTCAGAGGCGCGTCGATCCGCAGTCGCGGCCGCAGTTGATCCGGCTCGAGCACCTCGTCCGCGTAGGCGTTGATCCGAGCCCTGAACTCCGGTACGCGCGCCGCCTCCATCGTCAGGCCGGCGGCCTGCTTGTGGCCGCCGAAGCGGACGAACAGGTCGGCACAGTGTTCGAGCGCTCCGAGCATGTCGAAATCGGGAATGCTCCGGCAGGAGCCGTGCGCCACGTCGCCGTCGATCGACAGGACGATCGCCGGTTTGTGATACGCATCGACCAGCTTGGATGCCGCGATGCCGATTACCCCGCGGTGCCAGCCGTCCCCGCCGACGACGAGCACGTTGTGCGCGCCGACGGCCGGGTCGGACTCGATGGACTTCTTCGCGTGGTTGACGAGCTCGGCCTCCTCCTGCTGACGACGGAGGTTCTCGTCGTTCAACTGCTGCGCCAGCGCCCGGGCCTCGTCGCCCATCGCCTCGTCGGTGGCGAGCAGCAGCCGCGTGGCGATATCCGGCGTGCTCATGCGGCCCGCCGCGTTGACACGCGGCGCGAGCATGAACGCGACCTGGTAGCTGTCGATCGTCTTCCCTGTCAGTCCAGACGCGTCGAGCAACGATCGCAGGCCGATCGTGTGCGGCCCATGCGTCAGCGACGCCAGCCCGAGTCGTGCGATGACGCGGTTCTCGCCGACCAGGGGGACGACGTCCGCGAGCGTGCCGACGGCGGCGACCTTGACGAAGGCCGGCAGCCACTTGCCCTTCCCCGCCCGGTTGCAGAGCGCCTGCACCAGCTTCAGCGCCACACCGACGCCCGCCAGGAACTTGTCGGGATACTGACAGTCCGACCGCTTCGGGTTGATGACGGCCAGCGCGTCGGGGAGCGCTCCGTCGGGCTCGTGATGGTCCGTGATGATCAGGTCGACGCCAAGCGCACGCGCCCGGGCCGCGGCTTCGGTGCCACGAATCCCGCAGTCGACCGAGACGATCACGCCGACGCCGGAGCCGTGGAGCCGATCGATGGCCGCCGGCTGCAGACCATACCCGTCACGGATGCGTTCCGGGATGAAGTGGATGACCGTACCGCCGAGCATCTCGAGCGCGCGGCGCAGGATCACGGTCGACGTGATGCCGTCCACGTCGTAGTCGCCGTGAATCGCGATGCGCTCGCCCTGCGCGATGGCGCGCTCGAGCCGTGTCACCGCACGATCCATGTCGGTCAATCGAAACGGGTCGTGGAGCTGATCGAGCGACGGATTGAGAAAGCGCTCGGCGTCCGCCGGATCGGACAGGCCGCGGAGGCAGAGCAGGCGCGCGATCGTCGGGTGCAGGCCGAGCGCCGCGGCCAGCGCCGAGGCCTGGTCGTCGTTACAGAGGAGGTGCTGCCAGAGGAGCGATTTCGCCACGAGGTTCGGGGTTCTCTACGAACTAACGCTTGTCGGCATCAACGAACGCCTGCCCTTCGCTGCCCATTTGTCTGAACTTGTCGTACCGGCCGGCCAGCCGATCCTCGACGCTCAACGGCGTCAGCTCGTCGAGCGCCTGCGCAAGCGCCTGATCGACCAGCGCGGTCGCTTTGTCGTAATCGTTGTGCGCGCCGCCGTTCGGCTCGGGGACGATCGCGTCGATGAGCCCGAGCGCGAGCATGTCGGGCGCGGTGATTTTCAGCGCGGCCGCCGCCTCGACCTTGCGGTTCGCGTCGCGCCAGAGGATGGCCGCGCAGCCTTCGGGCGGGATGACGCTGTACACGGCAAACTCCTGCATCAGCACGCGGTCGCCGATGGCGATGCCGAGCGCGCCGCCGCTCCCCCCTTCGCCGCAGACGATCACGACGATGGGCACCTCGAGCATGATCATCTCGCGCAGGTTCAGCGCGATGGCCTCGGCCACGCCCCGTTCCTCCGATTCAACGCCCGGATACGCCGCCGGCGTGTCCACGAACACGACGATGGGCCGCCCGAACTTCTGGGCGAGCTGCATCATCCGAAGCGCCTTGCGATAGCCTTCGGGCCTCGCGTAGCCGAAGTTGCGAAAGATCTTCTGCTTGGTGTCGCTGCCCTTCTGATGTCCGACGATCGCGACCGGCTGTCCCTTGTAGTCGGCGAGCCCGCAGACGATCGCGTGGTCGTCGGCAAACCGGCGATCGCCGTGGAGCTCGTCGAAGCCGCTGAAGAGCCGTTCGACGTAGTCGAGCGTGTTGGGTCGCGCCGGATGACGGGCCACCAGGACGCGCTGCCAGGGCGTCAGGTTGGCGTACAGTTCGGCGCGGATCTCCTCGGCTCGCCTGCGCAGGCTCTCAATCGAGCGCTCGCGCTCGGGCGTGCGCGGCAGCATGCTCAGCGCCTCGATCTCCTTCTGCAGGACGCCGATCGGTTCCTCGAATTCGAGCAGGTCGGGCATGAGTGCGGTCCTCGTCTTATCCGAGGGGCTTCGTCCCTCGGACTCCCCCACACGCGCTCTCGCGCGCCGCTCCGTGGTTCGACTATGCTCACCACGCCCTGAGCGAAGTCGAAGGGCGCCGGCGCGCTCCGGTCGCGTGGCTCGCTCGCCATGCTCGCTCGCACCTTGAACGAGCCACAGGTTCATGAGACAGCTTCTAGCCAACTTCCTGCAACTTGTCGGTGCTGACGCGCGCGGGCCGCAGATCCTGGCGCAACTCCACCGTCCCGGTTCCGCACAGCTGTTCGACTTCGGCCACGAGGCGCTCCGACGGCTTGACGCGCTGCGTGACGTCGGCGCGCACGCGCAGGGGTCGATCCGGCCCGCGAACGTCGAGTTCCAGGTAGACGCGGCGGTCTCCCCGATGTCGCGACAGCAGCTCCGCCAGCGCCTCGAACGTCGTGCGGCCGTGCGGGGGCACCGCGAGGTGGATCGCGATCTCCCGCGTCGTCCGCTCCATCAGCGCCGCGATGGGCAGCATCTCCGACGCTACCAGCCGTGCCGACTCGTCGTCCTTGTCCAGTTTTCCCCGGACGAGGAGCATGGCGTCCGCCTCGATGAGCGCCGCATGCTTCGTGAAGGCTTCCGGAAACGCCACCACCTCCACGCTGCCGGCCACGTCGTCCAGCATGAACACCGCCATCCGATCGCCCTTGCGCGTCTTCAGCATGCGCAGGCCGGACACGATACCGCCCATCCAGATGTCGGCCTCGGACGTGGTGAGGTCGGCCACTCGTCGCGCGCCGAACAGCTGGAGGTCGCGATCGAAGCGATCGAGCGGGTGCCCGCTCATGTAGAGGCCGAGCGCTTCCTTCTCACCCGCGAGCTGCTGCACCTCGGTCCAGGGCGCGACGTCGGGCAGCGGCACGTCGCCCGACGGCTCGTCCGCGGACCCGCCGCCGAAGAGTTGGTGCTGACCCTTCTCACGATCGCGCTGATGACGGCCGCCGTGCTCGAGCGCGCGATCGACCGCCGCAAACAGACGCGCCCGGCTCAGCGCCGGCGGGCCGTTGATGCTGTCGAGCGAGTCCATCGCGCCCGCTTTGATGAGGCTCTCGAGCACGCGTTTGTTCACGAGGCGCAGGTCGACCTGTTCGCTGAGCGTGTACATCGAATCGATGCGCCCGAGCTCCTGGCGCAGGCTCAGCATCGACTGGACCGCGCCCTCGCCGACGTTCTTGACCGCACAGAGGCCGAATCTGACCCCTTCGGGCACGACGGTGAAGGCCAGCTCGCTCGAGTTGAGATCCGGCGGGAGGATCGGCACGCCCAGCTCGCGACACTCCCCGAGGTAGGTCGCCAGCTTCTCGGTGTTGGCAGCCTCGATCGTCAGGAGGGCCGCGAAGAAATGCCGCGGGTAGTTGGCTTTGAGCCACGCCGTCTGGTACGCGAGCAGCGCGTAGGTCGTCGAATGCGACTTATTGAAGCCGTACCCGGCGAAGAACTCCATGAGGTCGAAGATCTTGCCCGCCTTCTTCTCGTTGATCCCGTTCGCGCGCGCCCCATCCATGAACGCCGCCCGCTGCTTCGCCATGACCTTGGGGTCTTTCTTCCCCATGGCCTTCCGCAGCACGTCGGACTGCCCCATCGAGAACCCGGCCAGCACCGCCGCGATGCGCATGACCTGTTCCTGATAGGCAATGACGCCGTGGGTGTCGGACAGGATGGGCGCGAGGGCCGGCAGCTCGTACTTGACCTCGGTCTTCCCCTGCTTGCGCGCGATGAAGTCGTCGACCATGCCGCTCTTGAGCGGCCCGGGCCGGTAGAGCGCATTGAGGGCGATCAGGTCGTCGAGACGCTCGGGCTTGGCCTTGCGCAGCAGCTCCCGCATGCCGGAGCTCTCGAACTGGAAGACACCGAACGTCTGGCCATCGCTGAAGAGCTGGTAGGTCTTCGGATCGTCGAGGGGAATGGCGTCGATGTCGATGTCGAGGCCCTCGGTTCGCCGGATGGCATCGAGCGCGTCGCGGATCAGCGTGAGGGTGCTGAGGCCGAGGAAGTCCATCTTCAGCAGCCCGACCCGTTCGACCTCCTTCATCGCCCACTGCGTGACGATTTCGTCCTTCTGACTCTTGTAGAGCGGCACGAACTCGGTCAGCGGCCGCGGCGCAATCACCACGCCGGCGGCGTGCACGGACGCATGCCGCGTCATGCCCTCGAGTCGGCGCGCGATCCCGAGTAATTCGCGGACGCGCTCGTCCTTCGTCTCCATCTCCTTGAGCACGGGGCTCTCTTCGAGCGCCTTGTCGAGGGTCATGTCGAGCGCGGCGGGCACGGCCTTGGCCACGCGGTCGGCGTCCGCGTACGGGATTTCCATCACCCGAGCGACGTCCCGGACGACCGCGCGCGCTTTCATCGTGCCGAACGTGATGATCTGGGCGACGTTCTCGCGGCCGTACTTGCGGGTCACGTAGTCGATGACCTCGCCCCGCCGGCGCTCGCAGAAGTCGATGTCGATGTCGGGCAGCGAGACGCGCTCGGGGTTGAGGAATCGCTCGAAGATGAGGTCGTACTCAATCGGATCGACGTCCGTGATCCGGAGGCAGTAGGCGACGAAGCTGCCAGCCGCGGAGCCGCGCCCGGGGCCGACGGGAATGTTCTGCTCGCGCGCGTAGCGGATGAAGTCCCAGACGATCAGGAAGTACCCGGGTACTTCATCTGCTTGATCATCTCGACTTCGTATTGCAGCCGCCGCTCGTACTCGTCGATCGTGTGCGTCAGCAGGCTGCGCGCGGCAAGGTCCTTCAGCCTCGGCAGGCGTTGCTGAAAACCCTCGCGGACGACGTGCTCGAAGTATGCGTCCAGCGTGAAGCCGGCAGGCACGTCGAAGTTCGGCAGATGGTTCGACGCCGTCGACAGATCGACCTGGCAGCGGTCGGCGATCCGCGCAGTGTTGGCCAGCGCCTCCGGGTGGTCCTGGAAGATCGCGGCCATCTCTTCGGCCGTCTTCAGGTAGAACTGATCGCCGTGATACCGCAGCCGATCCCGATCGTTGACGGCCTTGCCGGTGCCGATGCAGAGCAGGATGTCATGCGGACGATGGTCGGAGTTCTGCACGTAGTGGACGTCATTGGTGCAGACGAGCGGGAGGTCGAGGGACCTGGCAATCGGCTGCAGCCCGACGTTGACGACCCGCTGGTCGTCGAGGCCCTGGTACTGCATCTCGAGGAAGAAATTGCCGGGGCCGAGAATGTCGCGGAAGGTCGCCGCCGCCTGCATCGCCCGCGCGCTCTGATCCGTCCGGATGGCGGACGCGACCTCACCCTTCAGGCAGCTGCTCAGGCCGATCAGCCCCCGCGCGTGCTGCGCGAGCAGGTCCTTGTCGATTCGCGGCTTGTAGTAGAACCCCTCGGTGTACCCGGCCGACACGAGCTTGATCAGGTTGTGGAAGCCCTCGGACGTCTCGGCGAGCAACACGAGATGGTTGGCCGTCTCGCCCGGGGTGCCGCTGCGCTGCCGGCGATCGGTGGGCGCGACGTAGACCTCGCACCCGAGAATCGGCGTGATGCCCCGCTTTCGCGCCTGGTCGTGGAACACGATCGCCGAGAACATGTTGCCATGCTCGGTGATGGCGAGCGACCGCATCTTGAGCTCGACCGCGCGGTCCAGCACTTCCTCGATGCGGCACGCGCCATCGAGCAGCGAGAACTCCGAGTGCAGGTGCAAATGAACGAAATCAGTCATTCAGCACTCGTCGATACGCAGTCCCAATCCACAATCGGCAATCCCCAATCGGCAATCCGCAATCTGCAATCCGCAATCCGCAGTGTCATTCCCACTCGATCGTCGACGGTGGCTTCGAGCTGACGTCGTACACCACGCGGTTGATTCCCTTGACCTCGTTGACGATGCGCGACGAGATCGTGGCGAGCAGCTCGTGCGGGAGCCGGGCCCAGTCCGCCGTCATGCCGTCGCGGCTCTCCACGGCCCGGATCGCGATCGTGTATTCGTACGTCCGCGCGTCGCCCATGACGCCTACGCTCTGGACCGGCAGCAGCACCGCGAAGGACTGCCACAGGCGGCGATACCAGCCCGCGCGGCGGACCTCCTCGGCCACAATCTGATCTGCACGGCGCACGAGGTTGAGGCGCGATTCCGTCACCTCCCCCAGGATGCGGACCGCGAGCCCGGGTCCGGGGAAGGGCTGGCGCCAGACGAACTCGTCCTCGAGGCCCAGCTCCTTGCCGACCACGCGGACCTCGTCCTTGAAGAGCATCCGGAGCGGTTCGACGAGCTTGAACCGCATCCGTTCGGGCAGGCCGCCCACGTTGTGATGGCTCTTGATGACGTGTGACGGACCGACGACCGAGACGCTCTCGATCACGTCCGGATACAGCGTGCCCTGCGCCAGGAAGTCGAACGAGCCGAGTTTCCTCGCTTCTTCCTCGAACACCTCGATGAACGCCTTGCCGATGATCTTGCGCTTCTCTTCCGGATCCGTGACGCCCGCGAGCCGGTCGAGGAACCGCCGTGAGGCGTCGGTGAAGACGAGCGGCAGCTTCACACGTTCGAAGCGGTGCTGGATCTGTCGCGCCTCATCGAGCCGCATCACGCCGTTGTCGACGAAAATGCAAGTCAGGCGATCGCCGATGGCGCGGTGCGCGAGAAGCGCCGCCACCGTCGAGTCCACCCCGCCGCTCAGGCCGCAGACCACGCGTCCGGCGCCCACCTGCGTGCGAATGCGCTCGGTAGCTTCCCTGACGAACGACGCCATCGTCCAGTCGCCGGTGCACCCGCAGATGCCGAAGGCAAAGTTCCGGAGGATCTCCAGTCCCTTGTCTGTATGGGCGACCTCCGGATGAAAGAGGATCGCGTAAAGGTGATCCTCGGGGGCGGCCATGGCGGCGACGGGCGCGTTGGCGCTGCGAGCGGTGACCGCGAAGCCGCGAGGCGCTGCGGCGACGAAATCACCGTGGCTCGCCCAGACGCGTAGCTCGGATGGAATGGACCCAAATAGCGGAGCATCCGGTTCGATGTTGATCGTCGCCAGGCCATATTCGCGATGCGGCGCCGGGGCCACTTCGCCGCCCAGGAGGTCGGCCATCAGCTGCATGCCGTAACAGATGCCAAGGACCGGAACGCCAATTGCCAGCACACCGGGATCGCAGCGGGGCGCGCCGAGTTCCGACACGCTCTTGGGCCCGCCGGACAGGATGATCCCGACGGCCTGTCGCCGCTCGATTTCCGCGAGCGGTGTGTCGAACGGCAGGATTTCGGAGTAAACGGACAGCTCGCGAAGCCGGCGCGCAATCAACTGCGTGAACTGCGAGCCGAAATCGAGGACGACGATGGTCTGATGATTCACTGGTGGTGGCGGCGAAATCGGCGGCCGGCGATCGGGCGATCGCCGAAGACGCGACGTCTCTCGATCCGCCGCCGTTCGTCCATCGCCCGATCGCCGATTTCAATGTCATTATAAGGTGTGCATCGCGATCGCACCACCACATCGTGTTGGGTGATCGTTTCGTCCACGGCAGCGCTGCTCGGGTGCGCCACGGTGGTCGACGTGCGATCGAGCTCGTCCGCCGCGGCGATGGCGCAGTCGCAGCCTCGTCGCGAGGTCAAGCGCGCCGCGGAATCGCCGGTGCTTCCGACGCTGCCCGTCTGGACCGTTGAAATTCCTGCACCGCCTGTCAGCGCACCGCTGGTGTGCGGCGATCGCCTCATCCTGGGGCTGAAGACCGGCGTCTTTGCCCGCCGCGTCACCGACGGTTCCGAAGTCTGGACCGCGAAAATCGCTGTGGACGGTCCGATCGCGACGTCCGGCGATCTCGTGATCGCGCCGGAGCAGCAGGATCTGCACGCCATCAATGCCGCCACGGGTGCGGTGGTCTGGACGAAGCGCACGGGTCGCCTTACCGCGCCCCCGCTGCTGACGGATGACACGCTCGTGGTGGCCGCCGGCGAGATGCTCCGCCTGCTCCGTCTCGCTGACGGCGAGGAGATCTGGTCCCGCGACGTCGGCGTCGTCAAGCAACGCCCGGCGGTGCTTGGATCGCGGCTGTACGCGGCGGCCGCTGACGGACGTCTCCTTGCGCTCGACCTGGCTTCCGGCACGCCGATCTGGGAGCACGACGTGGGCGCGGAGCCGTCCGAACCGCTGCCCTACGCGAAGCGCGTGTTCGTCGGATCGTCGAAGGGGCACTTCTGCAGCCTGCGGGAGGACAACGGACAGGAAGACTGGTGTTTTTCTGTGGGAGCCACCGTGGTCGGCGCGGCGGCCGCCGACGACTCGCACGTGTACGTCGTCGCGCTCGACAACCTGATCCGGGCGCTCAACCGAACGTCGGGTTCGATGAACTGGAGAAAGGACCTGCGTTACCGCCCGTCGACCGGGCCGGTGCTGCTGGGCGGCATAGTCACCGCGCCCGGCGTGACGTCGCGGATGCTCGCGTTCAACGCGGCGACCGGCGCGCAGGCGGGGCAGCTGGTGCTCGATCGGATACTCGGCGCGCCGCCAGTCTTTCTGATGCCGTCAGCGAACGAGCCAGTACGCCTCGCGGTACTGGCGGGCGGCCTCAACAATCAGTGGTCGCTGACGCTCGTAGGTCCGGCGCCAGCGGCGCCACCGGATATCTCGGTCACGCCGCTTACCGTATTGCCCGGGACTGTGGTTCCTCTCGACTCCGCTCGCTCAGTTCGGCCCGCACCGCGGCCGCGAGCCGCCTGACGCCTTCTTCAATCCGCTCCGGTGTCGGCGCCGAGAATGACAGCCGCATGAAGTGGTGGCCGGTCCCGTCCACGAAGAAGGCCTCCCCCGCCACATAAATCACGCCGTGCTCGACCGCGCGAGGGATCAACGCGTCAGCGTCGAGCGAGGACGGCAGCGTTGGCCAGAGAAAGAAGCCGCCGTGCGGATCCGGCCAGGTGACGGTGCCGCCGAACTCCCGGTTGAGCGCATTTACCATGACGTCACGCTTGTGCTGGTAGTGCGCGCGCAGCAGCGGGATCTGCCGGTCGAGGACGCCGCGCCGGCAGGCTTCGTAGATGATTCGCTGATCCAGGCCGCCGGTACACAAGTCACCCGCCTGCTTCGCGATCTCGAGCTTGGCCGCGAGCGGTGCGGGCGCGTCGATCCACGCGACGCGATAGCCCGGGGCGAGCGTTTTCGAGAAGCTGCTCAGATACACGACGCGACCATTCGTGTCGTCCGCGCGGATCGGACGGACGTCCGCTTCCGTGGCGGAGTCCTCGAAATAGAGATCGCGATACGGATCGTCTTCGATCAGCAGGACGTTCCGGCGCTCCGCCCAGTCCAGCAGCGCTGATCTTTTGCCGCGTCCAATCAGCAGACCCGTCGGATTCTGAAAGTTCGGGACGACGTACAACAGCCGTGCCGTCCGGCCCTCGCGCTGCAGGCGCATGTACACGTCGTCGAGGTTCGCGAGATCGACGCCGTCCGCCTCCTGCCGTACCCCGACCATCCGCGCCTGCACGTTGCGAAATGCCGTGATGGCTCCCGTGTAAGTCGGCAGCTCGACCAGAATGACGTCGTCGGGGTCGAGCAACACGCGCGCGATGAGGTCGAGCCCCTGCTGAGAACCGGTCGTGACCAGCAGACGATCCAGGCTTGTCGGTGCTCCGCGGCTCGCCATGATGTCGGCGATGGCATCGAGAAGTGGACGGTAGCCGCGCGTCGGACCGTACTGCAGTACGGATCCATCGCGACCCGACAGCAGTTCGTGCGCCGTTTCGCGGAACTCAGTCCACGGAAAGGTATCCGGCGAAGGGTACCCGGGAGCAAACGAGACGATGTCGCGTCCCTGGGCGATGTACGCGCCCATTTTGCGGATGGCCGAGGCTGTCATGTGCCCGGCGGCCTTCGATAGAAATGCGTCGTAGTCAATCATGCGAGGCGTTTGTCCGGAACCGTGGTGACCGCGGTGACCTGTAAGTAATGTCGGTATTGCACGAGGTAGGCGCCCAGCGCACCGAGCGCGAGATATTGGAACACGAATCCGCGCAGGAGCCACGCGGCGATCTGGAGCGGCATCACGGCGAGCGCGACCACCGGCACGAACCCGATCAGGCTCAGGCCCGTCGTCGCCAGCAACGACGCCACCATGGCGAGCACGACGAGCAGCAGGACGACTCCAAACACGCCCGCGACTTCACGCAGGCTCCCGCGCAGAAAGCGGAAGACGTGCGCCAGCGCCGCCCGCACCCCCACGTCCTCGACGGCCATGACCATCTGCGTCAGGAGGTAGAGGAAGTTCATCAACGTGATCCACACGAGCAGCGCGCTCGAAGCAGCGGCCAGGATGATCGTCCACCAGAGCAGCACGCCCACGTTGTCGGCGAGCGCGTAGCCACCGACGAGCAATCCCAGGTAGGCCGCGGCCGTAATCCCGTAGACCAGCAACAGGAGCAGACCCAGCCTGACATAGCGCCGCCAGAGCCGTCGACATCCATCGAGGAATGGTCCGATGCCCGTCCGGTTGGCGCGGCGCAAGGCCATGAGTCGCAGCGGCGGGCGTTCGACCGGCCCCGCGTTCGCTTCGGCATCGGCGAGCACCGCGACGGTGCCACCCTTCACGATGAAGGTGAGCACCGATCCACCCACGAGCACCAGGAGGAACGCGACGACGAAGAACGCGAGCGCGGGCCGGTTCGCGCCGAACGAGGCAAACACCGCCGCGATGATGTCGCGCAGGTCCCCGCTCAGGAGCGATCCCACGTCCGCGTCGAGGAGCAGCCCCGCCAGGAAGAGGCCACCGACGATGGGGACCAGCAGGAGCAGTTTCAGCGTCGATTCGGCGATGAACTGGACCGCGACGAGCGGCCAGTTGGCAGCCGCGACGAGGGCGCCGCGCTTCAGGGTGATCTTCAGGCCCGGGGCGTGAGACATCGACAGCTACAGTTTACCAATGCGGTATCCTTGTAATGAAGCATCGCTCGAGAGCACACGTGTGGCGAGTGACGCCCCTACCCCGCGGTGCTTCAGAACCGAGTGTCTCCCCGCATTGCACGCGACCGTCAAGTGAGCTGGCGACGGCTGCTGGCGACAGGCCTGGTTGCGGCAGCCCTGGCAGGTCTGGCCGGGGGTACGTACGAGCGCTGGTGGCTGGGACCGACCGACGCCACCGCGGCGGCTCGGGTCGAGGCCATCGTCCGCAACGAGTTCGACGCGATGACGGCCGCGCTTGGCGAAGTCGCCGGCGGCATCGCCCAGGATCGGGCGGCTGAACCGGGCCTGGCCGGCGGTCCGGACGCCGCGCGCGTCCTCTTCGACCTGGTCTCGAACGTTCGGTCACGCAGTCCCCACCCCGACGACATCGCGGTGACGGTGTATGACTACACCGGCGTCGCGCGCGCCTGGTCGGGCAGGCCTTCGGACATTCCCGGCGACCGCATCGTCGGCCCGCGCGACCTGTTCGTGATGCAGTCCGAGCTGGGGCTGCGGCTCATCCGCATCGAGCCGATCACCACCGGAGACGCCAGGCGGCTCGGCGCGGTGGCGGTCGAGCACGTGCTCTCCCGCCTCGCGGCGGGCGCCGCCATCGCCCCCGCGAATTACAGCCTGCCGACGCCCATCGCGCCGGTGTCGCTTCGGCTGCACTACGAGCGGAGCGGCCCCGACTCGCGCGACGGAGCGTTCCTGCTTCGAACGCCCGGCGGCGCGCCGCTGGTTGAAGCGTCCGTCGCCACCTCGGACCTGCAGCAGACACGGGAACAGTGGCGCCGGACGATCGTGGCCGTCCTCGTGACGATCGTCGGCGTCACGGTTCTGCTGCTCATCGGCCCGGTGCTCGATCGCCGGATGCGGACGAGCGATCCGCGCACCGCCGCCTACCAGACGGCGATCACCTCCGGGTTTCTCCTCGTAGGGTCTGCAGCGGTGTGGGCGGGCGTGGCGATCCCGGCCGGCGGCGTGCCGCGGATTCCAGTCAACATCGCATTCTGCGGCGTGACGCTGGCGGCGCTGGCGGCGCTGTGGGCGGGTCCTGTGACCCGCTTGCGGCTGGCTTTTCGCTCCGCACGGCCGATGCCGCAGGAAGCGCGCGGCAGGTTCATCGCGATTCAACTGCTCGCCGGAGCCGTCGTCGCGGTCTGTATCATCCTGTTCACGGGCGTGCTCGAGTTCGTCGTCGATCCGGCCACGATCGATCTGCGTCACTTCTCGCTCTACCCGGGAAACGCCGCACGGATTGTGCTCATCGTCGGCATCCTGGCGCTGCACGTGGCCGCCCTCTGGATCGCCACGCTGATCCTCATCGCGTCCCGCGCGGCCTGGAATCTCCCTCGCGGGTGGATCGGCGACCGCGTACTGCTCCTGATCCTCTGGGTCGTGCCGACCGGGGCGCTCGCGGCCGCCGCGCTCGCGCGCGGCTGGCAGGTCCCGGCGTCTGCCGTCCTGCTGTCGTCGACGGCCTGCGGGCTGGCGGCGCTGATGGCCACGCGTGTCGTGACCTGGTATCGGCATGCGACGGTCGCGGCGCGCATCTTTGCCCTGTTCCTGTCGTTCCTCGTCCCGGCGGTTCTCCTTTATCCCTCGCTCGACTACTTCGCCGAGCTCGCCACCCAACGGCTCATCACGACGCGATACGCCGTCGAAGCGCAGAATCATTCGCAGTCGCTGCAGGAACGGATGAGCGAAGCGCGCAAGGAAGTCGACGCGTTTCCGGGCCTGCCCGATCTCGTCAGCGACACGAGCGACGGCCAGCCGGTCCAGCCGAGCACGGGCCGCGCGTTCCTGGTGTGGAGTCAGACGGCGCTGGCGCGCGAACGCTTGACGTCCGCCGTGGAGCTCTACGGGCGAAACGGCCAGCAGGTCAGCCGGTTTGCGCTCAACCTGCCGGAGTACACGGGCGGCGGCCCGCCGCCGCAGTCGGCGACCGGCTGCACGTGGGACGTCTACGCCGAGCCGCTGCCCATCGGATCCGAACAGCGCAACGTACTGCACGCGGAACGCAGCATCTGCATCGGCGGAGCGAACGGCACGCCGCCCGAGGCAGTCGGCACAGTGATCCTTCACGTCGCGTCCGACTACCGGACCCTGCCATTCATCACGTCCCAGAGCCCGTACTTCGAGGTCTTTCGCCCGACGCAGCCCGGCGCGTCGACCGCGAACACGGCCGGGGGCGATGTCAGCGTCGTGATCTACGGCTGGGGTCTGCAGCCCGTGTACACGTCAGGCCTGTCGGCGTGGCCGATCACCGATGCGCTCTTCCAGCGCATCTATGACCCGGCGCGCACGCCATTCTGGACGGCGATTCGGCAGGGCGGCGAGACGTATCGCGTCTACTTCTCGAACGATCGCGCGCGCATCTACGCGCTCGGCTACACGATGCTGACGATCTTCGATCACCTCGTCCATCTGGCCGAGGTGACGACGCTGGCCGGCGCGGCGTTCATCGTCGTTCTGCTGGGCACCGCGCTGTTCACGCGGATCAGCCGCGAACGTCCCCGCGTCGGGCGCGCCCTGCTGCGCGAGATCCGCGCCAGCTTCTATCGCAAGCTCTTTCTGGCGTTCGTGCTGGCGTCGATCATTCCGGTGCTGACGCTGGCGCTCGTCATCCGCACCTATTTCGCCGACCTGCTGCGCGATGACATCCAGGCAGAGGCGGCGCGTACGGCCGCCGTCGCCCAACGCGTCATCGAAGAGTCGGATGCGCTCCTGCGCCGCGGCGCGGAAGGTGTGGGTCCGCTGAACGACGACGTGATGGTCTGGATCAGCCAGGTCATCGATCAGGACGTGAACATCTTTGCCGGCCCGGAGCTGCGTCGCGACGAGCGAGCGCGATCTCTTCGCGTCCGGCCTGCTGCCGACGCGCACGCCGGATGACGTCTACCGCGCGATCGCGCTGCGAACGCCTGCCGAGCTTCGTCGACGAGGATCGATCTGGGCACGGTCCCGTACATGATCGCGGCCGCGCCGGTTCGCGCGGCGGGGCTCGAGCGCATCCTCACCGTGCCGCTCGCACGCCGGCAACGGGACATCGAGCGGGAGATCGACGACCTCGATCGCGGCATCCACCTCGCGGCGCTGTTCTTCATTCTGCTCGGCGCCGCGATCGGGCTGTCGCTGGCCGAGCGCATCGCCGATCCGGTGCGCCGCCTGACGCGCGCCACGCGACGCATCGCCCGCGGCGACTTCGACGCGCGCATCGCGGTGCGATCCGCCGACGAGCTGCGGCGCCTCGTCGACGCGTTCAACAGCATGGCCGCGGAGCTCAAGGCGTCAGCGCGACCCAGCTCGAACGCACGCACCGGCTCGAAGCCTGGGCCGAGATGGCGCGGCAGGTCGCGCACGAGATCAAGAACCCGCTGACGCCGATCCAGCTCTCGGCCGAGCACCTGCGTGCGCGTGCACGCCGATCGGGGCGAGCCACTGGGCCCGGTGCTCGAAGAGCTGCGTCGACGTCGATCCTCGGGCAGGTCCGGCTCGCTCCGGCAGATCGCCGCCGAGTTCTCGAGCTTCGCGTCCTCGCCGACGCGCCAGGCGCGCGCCGGTGGACGTCGCCGGAGCTCGTGGCCGAAGTCGATCGATCCCTATCGCACGGGCCTTGCCGGCCGCATCGACGATTCGAAAATCGCGTGCAGCCGCCTCTGCCGCGCGTGTCTCGTCGACCGCACGCCTGATCACCCGCGCGCTCGCCAACATCGTCGAGAACGCGCTCCACGCGATGCCCGGCCCGGGCCAGCTCTCGATCGATGCGCTCGCCGAGGCGACGGCGTTCGTCACCGTCGTGATCCGGGACACGGGCGTCGGCATGGATGCAGGAGGCGCTCGCGCGCGTCTTCGAGCCCTACTTCTCGACGAAGACGACCGGGACCGGACTCGGGCTTCCCATCGCCCGGAGGAACGTCGAGTCGAGCGGAGGCACGATCGAGGTGGACAGCGAGAAGGGCGCGGGACGACGGTGCGGGTGCGGTTGCCGGTGGCCGAGTAGCGGAGGGGGCGGAGGGAGCGGAGGAGCAGAGGACGACAAGAGTCAGCCGGAGGCGCGGAGGAAACGGGCAGACGCGGAGTCTGCACGGAGGCGCGGAGGCAGAATCTGCTACGGGAATTCGGACCCGCATGACTGCAGTTCTTGCAATCGCATCGAACATTTCGGCGGCTGCGTTGGACTCTTCAGACGGCGCGCGCGTTGCACTCTACGGAGCATGCGCGACAATCCTTCCGGACTGAATCCCATGACCAGCAACGTGATTGGCTGCGGCATCGTCGTGCATCGGCACTTCGGTCCCGGGCTCATGGAGTCTGTGTACAAACCATGCTTCGTGATTGAACTAGGGCTGCAGGACTGCAGGTCGAAGTCGCACCGACAGGTCACCATGGAATTACCGCGGAATCACTGCCGAGCCGATCATGATCGTCGACAGGCGCGGTGCTGGTCGAGGTGAAAGCCGTCGAGTCGCTGGCGCCGGTGCACTCGGCGCAAGTGATCACCTACCTGAAGCTGACCGGCTGCCCGGTAGGTCTGCTGTATCAACTTCAACGTTCCTGTGCTGAAAAAGGGCGTGCGCCGACTGCTGAATTCGGAGAAGAGCGAGAGTCTCGTCCAGTGGCGGGTGGCGAGAGACCGAAGCCGAGTGGAGAGAGACCGAAGCCGAGTGAGAGAGACCCTAGATTAGTTACTCCGTCGTCTCCGTGCCTCCGTGTTGAGATCTTTCTCCGCTGGCCACTCCGTACGCCTCCGTCAGCCTCCCCCCGGCGCTCTGAAGCGGGTCGTACGCACAGCCCGATGAACGCCGAAGACGAGATACGCGTAGGACAGCACGACGAGCGCGATGCGCGGGTGCGTGGCGATCAGGGCGAGCGCGACGGCGGCGAGGAAGAGTGCCGAGGTACGAGCGCCGCCAGCCCATGTCGATCGCCTTGACGCTGCGGAAGCGGAATCGTGCTGACCATGAGGAACGCCGGCACGAGCACCATCGCGAGCGCCGGGGAGCGCCGTCCCGCGGTCGTCGCAGCCCGTACGGGATACAGGTAGACGGTCGACGCGATGACCGCAGGCGGCGGCGGAGGCTCGGCATGCCGACGAAGTACCGCTTGTCCGTCGGCGTGTCCGTCTGGATGTTGAAGCGCGCGAGGCGCATGGCGGCGGCCGTCACGTAGATGAACGCCGGCGGCCCACCCGAGCCGCTTGAGCGGCCACAGTCCCCACGTGAACGCGAGGATCGCCGGCGCGAGGCCGAACGACACGACATCGGCCAGCGAGTCGAGCTCGCACGCCGAACGCGGTGGACGAGTTGGTCAGCCGCGCGAAGAAGCCGTCGAGCGTGTCGAGCACCATCGCGATCCCGATGAAGAGCGCGGCGGTGTCGAAGTCCTGCTGGGTCGAATAGACCACGCACGCGTACCCGCAGAACAGGTTGGCGACGGTGAAGAGCGACGGCAGCAGGTAGACGCCGCGCTTGAAGTGACGGCCGATCGCCCCGGCGGCGGCGGAGCGGCAGATTATCGAGCACTGGCAGTCCCCAGCATCGCCAGCACGGTTTCGCCGGCCGATCACCCGTTGCCCGACGGCGACCTGGACGTCCGCTGTCGTCGGCAGGAACACGTCCATCCGCGAGCCGAACTTCATGAGGCCGATGCGCTGGCCCCGCGCCAGCTGCTCTCCCTCGTCGGACGCGACAGACGATCCGGCGCGCCAGGATGCCGACGACCTGCCGGAAGACGATCGTGCTGCCGTCGGCATCGACCCAGATTTCGTTCAACTCGTTGTCGTTCGACGCCTCTCGTCGTACGCCGGAAGGAAGCGGCCCGGGCGGTAGTCGATGCGCGTGATGCGTCCCGCCACCGGCGTGCGGTTGATGTGGACGTCGATGCGGCGACAGGAAGATGGTGACCTGCTTCCATGGCCCTGGCGGCGCCCAGCGTTCGTCGGCGGCGCCGGCAATCATGACGCGCCCGTCGGCCGGCGACACGACGAGCCCGGGTCGTGGGGGACGCTGCGGTCCGGATCGCGGAAGAAATAGGCGAAGAAGCCACCGAGCGAGCGCGAACGACGCCGCCCAGCCGTGCCGTCGCGGCGCGCAAGCCCGGCGGCCGGCACCAAGCGCGGCGGCGATGAACGGGACACCGGCACGATCGATTCTCATTCGGCTGATGTCCGCAGAAAACGACAAAGGGCCAGGAACCGGCGCAGGACCCATCGCGGCCGGCTGCGCCCGGTTGCTGGCCCGTGAAGATGCCGACAGCGCGATGCGCGCGTCGGAGCTCGCGCGCCGCGGGCGCGGCGGCCGCTGGGCACGCTGTGCTGCGCGCAGGATCGTCTCCATCTGATCCTTCAGCTGGAGCTTGCGCTTCTTCAGCGTCGACTTCTTCAATTTGTTCGGGTTCGGACAGGTAATGGCGGGTGGCCAGACTGTGTATCTTTTCGTCGAGGTCGTGGTGCTGGGTGGCGAGTTGGCGGAACTCCTCGTCGGTCTGCAGCAGTTTGCGCTTCAGCTCTTCGAAGTCTGTCGGCATCTCCGCCTCCTTTGAAGAAGTGACGACATACTCGCTCGCAGACATTCATAACGGCAAGGTAACACAAGACTCCCGTGCCTTCAAGACGCTGTTGGCGAGTTCTCCCGCGTCGAGGTCTCTTCGCGATCGCCCGCCACAGAATGAGCGCATCTTCGTCCGGCTGGGTGTAGTAACCGGGCCGCACGCCGGCCCGCTCGAACCCCAGCGCTTCATAGAGGCGCTGCGCGGCGACGTTGGAGCGCCGGACTTCCAGCGTCGCCCGCGTGACGCCCTCGCCGGCGCCGCGTCGCCAGGACGTGCTGCATCAGCGCGAGTCGCGAGCCCCTGGCGCCTCCGCCGGTCGACCACCGCGATGGTGTTGATGTGCAGTTCGTCGACGACGATCCAGCAGGCGCAGAACGCGGCGACGCGCTGCGTCCGGGCAGACGGAGGACGTAGACGCGCGCGAACGTCGATCTGCGCGAGCTCGCGCGCGAGCATCTCGCGCGTCCACGGGTTCGTGAACGACGCGGCTTCGAGCGCCGCGACCGCGTCGAGATCGTCGTCGTCCTGACTCGCACGCTCGATGCGTCATCATGCGCTCGCATCCACGATCATTCCGTGCTCCGCGTGCAGCGCTTCGAGGCGCGCCAGCTCCGCGTCCGGCCGTCGAATGTAGATCGGCACGACGGCGTGCGGGTGGCACGGCGCGCTCCGGATACTCCGCGCGCGATCAGCCCGATGATGCCGGCCAGAGGCGGAGTCGCCAGCGATCAGCGCGCGCGCTGCCGAGACGCCGGCCCGATGATCTCCGCGTAGCGAACGGCGCCGTCGCCCGACGAACCGGAGCGACCGCCCTGCAGTCGATGCGCCTTCCACGCGTCGAGCGTCGTGTCAGGCGACAGCGACGATCGGTTCGCTGAGGTCGTCTCGCCGCGCGGCGTCGTAGAGGGCCGCAAACACCTGGCCACGCTGCGCATCCATCCAGACGCGCGACCGGTCGATCGCCGTCTGCGCCCGCCCGCGCCAGCGCGTCGAGCGCGGAAACCGGCACGATCTGCAGGCTCTGTCGCCGATCGCAAGTCCCTGCATCGCCGCGATCCCGACTCGCAGGCCGGTGAACGAGCCCGGCCCCGCGGCGACGGCGAGCAGATCGACGTCGTCGAGCGGCGACGCCTGCCGCCTCGAGGCGTCCGATCAGGTCGCGCCGGCAGCCGCTCGCCGTGCGTCAGCATCCGGATCGCCGATCAGCTCGGCGACGCACGCGGCCGTCGTGACGACCGCCGACGCTTCCAGCGCGTGTCGTCGTATCAAGGGCGCAGAGCACCAGGCACGGATCAATGAATCCGCCCCAATTCCCGAGCTCGAATCTCGATGTTATACTCGCCTACCGGCTTCACTGCCAGCCTGTCTCGGCCAAGCCGACAATGGCCTCCCCCGTTCTCGGCAGAGCCTGCCGGCGCCACGCCCGCGATGCGGCAGTACTTCGACGCCAAGCGGCAGTACCGCGACGCGATTGTGTTCTTCCGCATGGGGGACTTCTACGAGATGTTCTACGAGGACGCGCTGACGGCGGCGCGTGCGCTGGAGCTGACGCTCACGTCGCGGTCGAAGGATACCGAGCGGCGGCGCCATCCCGATGTGCGGCGTCCCCCATCACGCCGGCCGACGGCTACATCGCGCGCCTCGTGAAGAAGGGATTCCGCGTCGCCGTCTGCGAGCAGATGGAGGACCCGCGGAAGGCCAAGGGCCTCGTGCGCCGCGAGGTCGTCCGGGTCGTGTCTCCCGGAACGCTGACCGATGCCGGCTATCTCGACGCTCGGGAGCCGGCCTTCCTCATGGCGATTGCCCCGGCCGAACCGGGCGCCGGATACGGCGTGGCGCTGCTCGACCTCTCCACCGGCGAGTTCACGACAGCCGAGTATGCCGGGACCGACGGACGTCAGGCACTTGCCGACGAGCTGGCCATCCTGCGCCCGCGCGAAATCGTCGTGCCGGCAGGCGTCGACGACGTGCCGCGGCTGATCGGGACCTGCGCGCTCGACGCGCGCGTAACGCCGGCTGACGCCTGGACGTTCGACGTCGAATCGGCGCGCCGCACGCTGCTCGATCAGCTGCGCGCGCAGAGCCTGCAGGGATTCGGTCTCGAAGCGCACGACCGCCGCGGTCGCGCGGCCGGCGCGCTCGTGCAGTACCTGCGCGATACGCAGAAGGTCGATCTCGCGCACGTCCGCGAGGTCGCGTTCCGCGCCGGCGCCGATTGCCTGCTGATCGATCCGACGACGCTCCGGAACCTCGAAGTGATCGACGCGGCGGACGGCGGCGTACCGGGATCGCTGCTGCACGAGATCGATCGCACGATCACGCCGATGGGCGGGCGGCTGCTGCGTGCGTGGCTGCTGCGGCCGCTGCTGTCGCTCGAGCGCATTCAGGATCGCCTCGACGCCGTCGAGGATTTCGCGTTCCGGTCGCACCGAGCGCGCGAAGCTGCGTGACACGTTCAAGATCGTCCACGACATCGAACGGCTCGTGGCGCGTGCGGCGCTCGGCACCGCAGGCCCGCGCGATCTCGTGGCGCTCCGCCAGTCGCTTGCCGTCGTGCCGCGCGTACGGCTGCTGCCTCGACGATTTGCAGGCGCCGCTCGTCCGGAGCCTCGTTGCCGGAGCTCGACGACCTGGCCGACCTCCGCAACGAGCTCGACCGCACGCTCGTGGACGAGCCGCCGGCGTTCGCACGCGATGGCGGCGCGATTCGGGACGGCGTCGATCCCGAGCTCGACGAGCTCCGCACTATCAGCCGGTCCGGCAAGCAGCAGATCGCGGCGATGGAGGAGGCCGAGCGCGAGCCGCACCGGGATTGCGTCCCTGAAGATCCGGTACAACCGCGTGTTCGGTTACTACATCGAGGTCTCGAAGTCGAACCTGGCCAGCGTGCCGTCCGACTATCACCGTAAGCAGACGATCGCCGGCGGCGAGCGTTACATCACTCCCGGGCTCAAGGACTACGAAGAGAAGGTCCTCGGCGCCGACGAGCGGATCCTCGAGCGCGAGATGGCGATCTTCGAGCAGCTGCGCGCGCGCGTGGCGGCCGAGGCGCCGCGGATCCAGGACACCGCGCGCGGCCTCGCGGCGCTCGACGTGCTCGCCGCGCTCGCCGAAGCCGGCGACGGCTCAGAACTACACCAAGCCGCTGATGCACGCCGGCGACGAGCTCGTCGCCACCGACGCGCGCCACCCGGTCGTCGAGCGGCACGTGGCCGACGCGTTCGTGCCGAACGACGTGACGCTCGATGCGGCCTCGCATCAGCTGATCGTGCTCACGGGCCGAACATGGGCGGCAAGTCCACGTATCTTCGGCAGGCCGCGCTGCTCTGCCTGATGGCGCAGGCCGGATCGTTCGTCCCCGCGCGCAGCGCGAAGCTGCCGATCGTCGATCGCCTGTTCGCACGCGTCGGCGCCTCCGACAACATCGCGCGCGGCCAGTCCACCTTCATGGTCGAGATGCAGGAGACGGCCAACATCCTGCACAGCGCGACGGCGCGCAGCCTCGTGATCCTCGACGAGATCGGCCGCGGCACGGCGACCTTCGACGGCCTGAGCCTCGCGTGGGCGGTCGCCGAGCACCTGGCGTCCGAATGCGCGCGCCGCGCCCGAAGACGATCTTCGCCACGCACTATCACGAGCTGACCGATCTCGCGGACGCACTCCCCGGCGTCGCCAACTTCCACGTCGTCGTCCGCGAGTGGAAGGACGACATCGTCTTTCTCCGCAAGGTCGTGCCCGGCCGATCGGATCGCAGCTACGGCATCCAGGTGGCCAGACTCGCGGGACTGCCGCCCAGTGTCGTCGCCAGAGCACGGGAGATCCTCGAATGGGCTCGAGCGCGACGAGCTCTCGCGAGGCGGCAAGCCGTCGCTCAGCGCTTCGGGGACGGACGTCAATCGTCAGCTGGGGTTGTTCCAGGCCGCACCATCCGAAGAGGATCGGATCCGGCTCCGCCTCAAGGGGCTCGACATCGACAACCTCACGCCCTTGCAGGCGCTGTCGCTCCTCGCGGAGCTCAAGCGCGAGGCCGACGGATGACCAGGCCGACCGCCGCGTCGGGCGCTGATCGCTCAGCGCCCTGCTGGCGTCGGGCTGTGGGTCCGGCTCGACCTGAGGGCAACGCCATCGTCGTGGCGATGGCGAACGCGCCGGTCAATCTGGACCCCGGATCGGCAGCGACGAGGCGTCCCAGAAAGCGCACCAGCTTCTCTACAACACGCTCGTGCGCGTCGACAGCGATCTGCGGATCGTCCCCGAGCTGGCCGATCTGCAGCAATCCGATCCGACGACCTACGTCGCACACTTGCGCCACGGTGTGCTCTTTCACAACGGTCGCGAGCTGACCTCCGAGGATGTCGTCTACACCTTCGGGAGTTTCCTGGATCCCTCGTTCGGCGGGCGGTCGGCCGCGTACCGCATGCTCGGGGCGGTCATCGCCACGGATCGCTACACGGTTCGAATTCAGGCTGAAAGAGCCGTTCGGATCCTTCCCGATCAACCTCGTGATGGGGATCGTCCAGCAGGGATCGGGCGCCGCGAACGCCCGTCAGCCCGTCGGGACCGGACCGTACAAGCTTCCGCTCGTTCGTGCAGGACGATCGGCTCGTGCTCGATCCATTCGACGGACATTTCGCCGGGCGTCCCGCCAACGACGGCGTCGTGCTCAAGGTCGTGCCGGACGATACGATGCGCGGCCTCGAGCTCCGGAAGGGTACGGTGGATCTCGTCGTGAACGATCTTTCGCCCGACATCGTGTGGCAGCTCCGCGCGGAAGGCCACGTGCGCGTCGAAACCGCGCCTGGCACCGACTACGCCTACATCGGCATGAACCTGCGCGATCCGATTCTTGCGCACGCGGACGTGCGGCGCGCGATCGGCTACGCCGTCGATCGTGAGGCGGTCGTGAAGTACCTCCGCCGCGGCTTCGCCAGCGTGGCGGTCGGCATCGTACCGCCCATGTCGTGGGCGTTCGAGCGCAACGTTTTCGACTTCCGCTACGATCCCGACCGGTCCCGGCGTCTGCTCGACGCGGCTGGCTATCCCGACCCGGATGGTGACGGCCCGCTGCCCCGCTTCCGCCTGTCGCTCCGAACCTCCACCTCGGAGGTCTACCGCGTACAGGCGGCCGCGATCCAGCACGATCTCTCGCGTGTCGGCATTGCGGTCGAGGTGCGGTCAACGGAGATACAGACGCTGTTCGCGGACGTGCTTCGCGGCAACTTCCAGCTCTACACGCTGCAGTGGGTCGGCGTGACGGATCCCGACATGCTGCGCAGGGTCTATCACTCGCGCCAGGCGCCGCCCTCCGGCCTCAACCGCGTGTTCTACAGCAATGCAGACGTCGATCGGCTGATCGAGTCCGCGGCGGGTGCCCCAGACGATGAGCACCGGCGGGAGTTCTATTCGAGGGCGCAGCAGCTGATCGCGGAGGATGTGCCTTACGTCAGCCTGTGGTACAAGACCAACGTCGCCGTGTTCCAGCCAGACCTCACCGGCGTGCGGTTGTCGCCCATCGCCGACTTCACGTTCCTGAAGGACGTGTCGCGCCAATCCCGCGCCGGCGCGCCCGGCAATTCCGCACACCAATGAAGGATCCATCCTGAATGTGGATGCGTCTCGCGGTGCTGCTGAGCATCGCCGTCTGCCTCCCGCACGCGGCCGCCGCGTCCGGGCGGTACGATCCGCGTCTTCGATTCCAGACGATTTCGACGACGCGATTCGACATTCACTATCACCAGGGTGAGGAGGCCGAAGCGCGCCGCCTGGCGCGCATCGCCGAGCGCGTCGCGGCGGAGCTCGATGGGACGCTCGGGCGGCCCTCGGGCCGCGTGCAGGTCATCCTCGTCGCTCAGAGCGATCTGTCCAACGGTTGGGCGACGGCGCTCCCTTACAACACGATTGAAATCACGGCGGCAGCGCCAGTCAGCGGGTCGATGATCGGCAACACGGACGACTGGTTGAGTCTCGTGTTCACGCACGAGTACACCCATGTCGTGCATCTGAGCCGCGGCCGCGGGTGGATTGGGGGACTGCGTCGCGTTTTCGGACGGATGCCGGTCCTGTTCCCGAATGCCTTCCTGCCGATCTGGCAGATCGAAGGCCTGGCCGTTTACGAGGAGAGCGCGATCACCGGCTACGGTCGTGTGCCGGCCGGGGACTTCCGTTCGATCATCGACGCTGCGTCGGCGGCGTCGCGCTTCGAACCGCTGGACCGGTCGAACGGCGGGCTCATCGACTGGCCGTCCGGTCACGCGCCGTACGTCTACGGCGCGTACTTTCACTCCTACCTCGCGGAGCGCTTCGGCGCGGCATCGATTGCACAGCTGACGGACGCGACCGCGGGCCGCGCGCCGTTCTTCGGATCGACGGCCTTCAAGAAAATCTTCAAGCGATCCCTCGGCGATTTGTGGCAGGACTTCGAGGCCGATCGCAGGGAAAAAGCCGCCGCTCAGTCGGCAGGGCCGGTCCAGCTCACCCGGCTCGGGTTCAACGTTGTCCGCCCGCGGTTCGGCCCGGATGGCCGACTGTATTTCTCGGTGGTGGATCCTCATGGGTTTCCCGCGCTGATGTCGCTCGCGCCGGGCGAGGCGCGCCCGCGTCGAGTCGCGAACCGGTATCTCGGCAGCGGGCTCGGGTTCTCGGGGTCGACGCTCGTCTTCGATCAGATCGAAGTCGAGCATCAGGTGGGGCTTCAGTCCGATCTGTACTCCGTTGAGAGCGTGGGTGGACGTTCTCGACGTCTCACGCGTGGCGCCCACGCTGCGGATCCCGACGTCTCCTCCGACGGACGCCGGGTCGTCTTCACCGTGCAGCAGACGGATCGCCGGGAACTCGCGGTTGCGACACTCTCGGGCGGTCGGGCGATTGAAGGTCGCGAGACCCTGGTGTCCGAAGAGCACGCGAACTTCGCGTCGCCGCGGTGGTCGCCCGACGGGAGATTCGTCGCAGCCGAACGACAGTCGCGAGGGTTGCGACCGGAGATCGTGGTGGTGGACGTCGCGACACGGGCCGTTCGTCCAGTTGCGCCATCGGTAGGACGTCGATCCGCGTCGCCCGCGTGGACGTCGGATGGTGAACTGCTCTACGCGGCGGATGATGGAACCGGATTTCGGCTGTTCCGCACGAATCTCGAGACGCTCACGACCTGGCGTCTGGAAGGCACGGGTCCGAGCGCCCAGTCGCCGGAGATCTCGCCCGATGGCCACCAGATCGTCTTCGTCGGCTACTCTGATGCCGGGAGCGACGTCTACTCGGTATCGCTGCCATCGGCACAGTGGACTCCCGTCGACGCCGTTCACGCCGCCACGCCTGCGGCGGCGCCCCGGCCGAGTGATTCACCCGGCGACGCTCCTGCGGCCCCGTACTCTCCCTGGCGGACGATCGCACCGCGCTTCTGGATACCGACGATCGAGTCGGACGCGGACGAGCTGGTGCTCGGTGCGGGCACGTCATCCGCTGACGCGCTGGGCCGCCACGCGTACGCCGCCGGCGCGGGCTGGTCGACGCGCGGACGTCCGGACTGGCAGGTTGCCTATGCGTACAATCGCTGGTGGCCGACGCTGTTTGCTGACGTGTCGGATGACACCGACCCCTGGCGGGACGGCGACGTGCGAACGATTGAAGCGAACGGCGGTGTGCTGCTGCCGTTCCGGCGGGTGCGATGGTCTCAGTTCGTGCTGGGAGCGCTGCACGCGTCAACGGATCGGTTCACCTGCTCTGACTGCGGCCCGGCCGGCGAGGCACGCGTCGTCCGCCGGGCGGTTCGCGGGGGGTGGCTGCTGAACAACTCGCGATCGTACGGCTATTCGATCAGTCGCGAGGACGGATGGCAGGCCTCGATCACGACGGAGCTGGCACGGGCTGCGCTCGGGTCCGACGGCGACGCGGGCTCGGCGACGATCGACGTCCGTGGGTACTTCCCTGTCAGACCGAGGCACGCTGTGATCGCCGCGAGGATCGCCGGTGCGACGACGTGGGGTGACGAGCGCGGGCGCCGGATCTTCAGCGCCGCCGGAAACGGGCCTCAACTCGGCGGGTTCAACTTCGGATCGGATGCCATCGGTCTGATGCGAGGCGTCGACGAGTCGGACCTGCTCGGGCTTCACGCCGCAGTGCTGAACCTCGACTACCGCGTGCCCTTGATGCGTATTCAGCGGGGCGCCGGCTCGCTGCCAGTCTTTGCCCGAACGATCCACGGGGCGCTGTTTGGCGACATCGGCCACGCGTGGAATGCGTCGTTCCGTCGGCAGGATGTGCGGACGTCATTTGGCGGCGAACTGTCGTTCGATACGGTGATTGCGTACGCGTGGCCGGTGACGTTCACGGCCGGCGCCGCGTGGGTCTCCGACGCGCGCGGCGTGGTGGCGTTCGGACGCATCGGCAAGGCGTTCTAGTCGTTCCGACGCGAATACAACATAGAATGTGACCCGGCATGCCGCACAAATCGCGCTTTCTGCGAGTGCCCGTCGAGCCCTTCGAAATTGAAGCGGGGCTGAGCGCCGACGAGGTGCTGACGCGCATGGAGCGCGGCTCGTTTCAGGGCCGCAGCCTGGCCACTGCCAGACGCATCTGGGAGAAGATGCTGGCCGCCGACTGCACGATCTTCCTGGGCATGGCCGGCGCGCTGAGCGCGGGGGGGATGCGCCTGGTCGTCGCGCATCTGCTCGCGAATCGATACGTGGACTGCCTGGTGTCGACCGGCGCCAACCTGTACCACGATCTGCACGAAACACGCGGACGCCGGCACTACGTCGGTTCGCCGCGCGAGAACGACGCGGCGCTGCAGGCCGATCACATCGATCGCGTTTACGACACGTACGCGAGCGAAGACGAATTCGTGGACAACGACGAGTGGATCGCGGCGTTCGCGCTCACCCTCGAGCGGCGGCCCTACACGTCTCGCGAATTCCTGTACAAGCTCGGCGAGCACTTGTGGAAGGAAACGCAGCGCGAGGGCATCCTGACTGCCGCATACCGGACGTCGGTGCCGCTCTTCTGCCCGGCGATTTCCGATTCGTCAATCGGCATGGGTCTCTCGCAGGCCCGTCACCGTGACCCGACCGCGGGCCAGATCGACACGATTGGCGACATCATCGAGTCGGCGAATCTCGTCATCAGGCGTCCGAAAACAGCGTCGGTGGTCCTCGGCGGCGGGACGCCGAAGAATTTCATCAATCAGGCGAGCGTGCAGGCGGAGTTCTACGACGATCGCGTGGGAGGGCACCGTTACGCGATCCAGATCGTGACGGACGTTCCGCACTTCGGCGGCGCGTCCGGCTCGAGCCTCGAAGAGGCCCAGAGCTGGGGCAAGCTTGCGGCTGACGCGGAGCAGGTCACCGTTCACGCGGACGCGACGATCGCCTTGCCGTTGCTCGTCAGCGCGCTCGCAACCAGCGCGCGTGATGCGCTGTCCGGTCGCAAGCTGCTCCGCTTCGATCTGTCGAGCCCCATCATGGCCGTCAACGGCCGATCATTCCCCCAGGCACGTTTCGAGGCACGTAAATGAGCTTCCCGTTCGCGTACGACGTTGGAGCGCCGCTGGCGTTCGGCGGCACGCTGCCGCATCCCCGGACGTTCGACGACTCGAAGATCGTCATCCTGCCGATCCCGCTCGATCGGACGACATCGTACGTGCCGGGCACCCGCAATGGCCCTCGTGAAATCCTCATCGCCTCGACGCACATGGAGCTCTGGGACGAGGAAATTGGAAAGGACATCAGCGACATCGGCATCTTCACGCTGCCGGAAATGGAGCTGCCGTTCGGCGAGCTGGCGCCCGTCATGGAGGAAATCGAGCGGGTCGCGACCGAAATCATGAGGCGCGACAAGTTTCTGGTGACGCTCGGCGGTGAGCATTCGATCACGCCGCCGCTCGTCGCCGCGGCGGCCGGCCGCTACCCCGGGCTGAGTGTGCTCCAGATCGACGCGCACGCCGACCTTCGCGACAGCTACATGGGGACGCGACAGAATCACGCGTGCACCATGCGGCGGGTGCTCGAGCACGCGCGGCTCACGCAGGTCGCAATCCGGAGCATGTCGACAGAGGAAGCGGAGGCCCTCCCGAGGCTCCAGACGACGGTGTTCTACGACGTCAACCTGCGGCGCGACCCGAACTGGGTCGACAGGGTCGTCGAGACCCTCGCCGATCCTGTCTACATCACGATCGACGTCGACGGCCTCGATCCGGCGATCATGCCCGCAACGGGCACGCCGGAACCGGGCGGACTGTCCTGGTACGAGCTGCTCTCGCTTCTCCGCGGCACGATCAGCCGCCGCACCGTCATCGGCTGCGACATCGTCGAGTTCAGCCCCCTCCCCGGCGTCGTTGCGCCCAATTTCCTCTGCGCGAAGCTGGTCTACAAGATCCTGAGCTACCGATTCGGCGCCAGCACCGTTCTGATGCGAAGGTGCTGGAGGTGCTCGTTCTCGAACTGGCTCCAGTGCCCCCCTAGCACCCGCAGCACCCTCCAGCGCCCTCAGCACCGCCTTTTTCGCCTGTATACGAGGTATACTACGCCGCGTGAGCTCTCCGGACCTGTACGGGCAGGCGTTGCGGGCGCTCGAACAGGGGCGGGGCGCCGAGGCCGCAACCCTCCTGGTCAGGTCGCTTCGACGGCCCGGACTCCCCCGGGAAGAACAGATCCAGATTCGCTGCGCGTTGTCCGAGGCCTGGCTGCTGCAGGACGACCTCCGCCAGGCCACCGAGGCGCTCGGGCGGCAGCCCGAAGCGTGGGAGCGCCTCGATCCCGCCCGTCTTTCCGATACCTGGCGGATGCACGGTCGCCTGGCGGCCGCGAGGGGTGAGCCGTCCCGGGGCGTCGCATTGTTCACGAAAGCGCTGAGCGCCGCCGAGAAAGCCCACGATTCCCGCGCGATCGGCCTCGCCCACTTCGAGCTGGGCCTCTGCTACCGCCAGGTCGGCGACACCACCATCGTCCGGGAGCACATCACGAAAGCGGCGTCCGCCCTGCACGCCGTCGGCGATCGACGGCACCTCGCGATGGTCCATTCCCTCTCGGGAGTCACCATGGCCCAGGAGGGCCGGCTGGACGAGGCGATGGCCGCCCTCGGACAGGCCGAACGCCTGGCGGTGATGGTGGAAGCCGGCGACGTTCTAGCGACGGTCTGCGGGAACCAGGCGAACGTGTCGCTGATGCAGCACCGGCACGACCAGGCGTTGACGCTCGCCGAACGCAGCGTCGAGCTTCAGCAGCGCGGCGGCACGCCACACGGCCTGGGCGTGGCGCTCGCGTCGCTCGGTCAGATTTGCGTCCGCCTCGGCAGCCTGAATCGCGCCGAAGAGGCGCTCAACCGCGCGCTCGACGTCCGCAGCCCCCTGCAGTTCATGCGCGAGACGACGGGCGCCGTCTTCGACACGCTCGCGCAGATTCACCTGATACGCGGCCAGTACGAAGAGGCCAGCCGGTGCCTCCAGAAGGCGCGTGAGGCGTATGGCGAGATCGGATCGCAGACGTCGCGCTGGTATCAGTGGTCGCTTCGCGTGCTCGAGGCCAGGGTGGCGCTCCGGCGCGGTCAGCCGGGACCGGCGGTTGCGCTCGCGTCCGATGTCGCGAGGTCCGCGGAAGCGCCTCCAGCCTACGTGCTGGCCGCCGAACTCATCGCCGTCGAGGCGCTGCTGGCGTCAAACCTCGTGGACGAGGCGCAGCGTCAGCTCGACTCGATCGCGGGCCGTATCAATCCCGGCAACATGAGCGGAACCTGGGGAGAATTCCTGCGGCTCCGCGGCCGCCTTCACCGCGTGGCCGGTCGATCGACCGAGGCCTATCACGACTTCGGGCAGAGCGTGAGCGTTCTCGAACTGCTTGGCGAGCGTCATCAGGCCGGTTTGAGCTACCTCGAACTCGGCAGGCTGGCTGCGGCGGCCGGCGCGCGATCCCGGGCCACGCGATACCTGACTGACGCCGTCGCGATATTCGAAGCGCTGGGCGCCGCTCCGGATCTGGCCGAGGCGCGCGCACGCGCTGGCCGATGTTCCGGTGGCCGCGACCGGCGGCTACGTCGGCGTCCAGGTCGATGGCGATGACGTGCTGGTGCGCCGGATCGTCGATGCCGCGGTCATGCCCGCGTTGCTGGCGCGCGAAGGGGCGACGGCTCTGCTGGAGGCCTGTGACGCGCAGGCCGCCGTGCTCTTCGTCCAGACGCCGTCCGGCCAGGTGAAGATCGTCGCGGCCTCGGGTTGCGACGCGGAGAGCGCCCGTGCGCTGGCCCTCGCCGCTGCTCGATCGAGCGTCCGGCCCCGCGCCCGTCCTGCCGCTCGGAGCCGCTGGGCCGCGACCCCGAAGGTCACCGGTTCGCGGTGGTCTCCAGCACGCGCCCGTTTTCAGGCCCCGCCCGCCAGCGTTTTCGCACGCTTTGCGCTGTGCTTCGTCAGGGCTTCGACCTCTGCGCGGCGAGAGAGCGGCCCATCGAAGCCATCGGTGGAGCGCTGGAGCGGCCGCTCGAACCGCTGCTGCCCGGGTTCGTCTGCGCGAGCGCCGCGATGCAGCGGGTCGCCGAGCAGATTCAGCGGATGCAGGGAAACGACCTGACGGTGCTCATCACGGGTGAGAGCGGCACCGGCAAAGACCTCGTCGCGCGTGCGATACACGCGGGCTCTCCCCGTCGCGCCAGCATGTTTCTCCCCTACAACTGCACGAGCGCGACGCGAGAGCTGGCCGACAGTCAGTTGTTCGGCCACCGGCGCGGCAGCTTCACGGGCGCGGTCGCGGATCAACCCGGCGTCCTCCGGACCGCCGTCGGCGGAACGCTGTTTCTCGACGAAGTCGGAGACCTGCCGCTGGACGTCCAGCCAAAGCTGCTGAGGTTCCTGGAACAGGGCGAGGTGCTGCCGGTCGGCGACACGCGTCCGCAGCGCGTGGACGTGCGGGTCGTCGCGGCGACCAATGCGGATCTGGAGCAACGCGTCGCGGACGGCACGTTCCGCGAGGATCTCTTCTATCGCCTGAGCGTCATCAGGATGCACGTGCCGCCGCTGAGAGAGCGCCGCGAAGAGATTCCGCACCTCAGCACGTTCTTTCTCCGCGAGGCGTCCGAACGGCTGGGAAAACCGGGCGTGCGTCTGAGTCCCGAGACGCTGGATTTGTTCGACTCGTTCGAATGGCCGGGCAACGTCCGGCAGCTCAGGAACGAAGTCCAGCGCGCCGTCGCCATGGCGCTGGCCGGCGGCATCATCAAGCCGGAGCATCTGTCGCCAATCTTCGCGGTCGCGTCCGACGGGATTGCGGACGAACCCGCCCGGTTCCGCTCGAAGCGGTCGAATCTGTCGTCGGCGGTCGAATCGCTCGAACGGGAGATGATCGAGGGGGCCCTCGCCCGCGCTGCAGGGAATATCTCGGAAACCGCCCGAGCGCTCGGGCTCACACGACGAGGCCTGTACCTGAAAATGCAGCGGCTCGGGGTCAGCGCAGCCCGGATCTGACAGCTTTGTCGTATACTCGGTATACACTTACCAGCCCGTCTGACTACTGTGTATCCAATTGGTCGAGTCACAGGCCAGCTGGCTTTTTTCAGCTAAACAATTCTTAAATAACAAGTTAGTACGTGTTTTTCGTTGAGCTGGGTCGATCGTGCCCGACCGGCGCGCCGATTGATATAACTCCGACATCGCAATCAATTCGGAGGCAGATGACCATGGAGCAGCGATTCCGACTCGTCCAGGGTGGCCAGAGCAGGTACGACAAGCGATCCGCCGATCGTCGGCGACTGGAGGTGCCTGGTCAGATCGTCTGGAAAGACCCCCGCGGCACGACCCGCATGGCTGCGGTCATCACGCGCGATGTCAGCGAATCTGGCGTGAGCGTCGAATGCCTCGGCGGCATCCCCATCCCGCAATACCGGCTGGTCTATTTTCAGGTGGACAAGGAAGCCCGCACCCGGCCCGACCTGCCGGCGGCCCTCCGCAAGTCCAACGTGCTCTCGGCGGTGTTCCGCGTCGGACCCTGCAGTCAGGCGACCGGTGCCCCGAGCTATTACGCGCTCCGCCTGCTCGTCGAGCCGGAACGCAAGATCGCGACCGCCCCGATTCGACCGCTGCACGTCGAGGCCGGGCGCACGATGACCGCGTAGAAGCCTTCGCCGAGGCTCCAGGGCTCGAGCACCTGACCAGCTCGGGCCCTGAGCCCTGCACTGATCCACTTTCGGCCGCCTCGTCCCTCCAGTGCCCCGCTCGTACCAACTCTGCATCCTGCCCGTCAGATTTGCGATAGGCTGAAGGCGTTTCGGACCCTAGAGAGCCGAGAGCCCAGAGCCCGTGAGGATTCCATGATTCATCGACGACGATTCGTGCAGTCTCTGATCGCGTTGGGCGCCGCCACGGGGTTGCGTCCAGGGACCGTGCTGTTCGCGCTGCCGCCGGCCGGTGAGCTGCGCGACCTGGCCGACGCCGCGCTCGCCGCGGCGAAGAAGGCCGGCGCGAGCTACGCGGACATCCGCATCAACCGCTACCGCAACCAGTTCATCTTCACCCGCGATCGCCGGGTCCAGAACATCGTCAACACCGAGGACTACGGGTTTGGCGTGCGCGTGATTGTCGACGGCACGTGGGGGTTTGCGAGCAGCAGCGTCGTGACGAAGGAAGAGATCGCGCGCGTGGCGGCGCAGGCAGCCGGCATCGCCCGCGCGAACAGAAAAGTGAACGAGGAGCCGGTGAAGCTGACGCCGGTCGAGCCGTACGACGCCGTCTGGAACACGCCCGTCAAGAAGAACCCGTTCGACATGCCGCTCCAGCCGAAGCTCGACCTGCTGCTCCAGATCCACGAGGTCGCGCTCAAGGTTCCCGGAGCGAGCTTCGTGTCGGCCGCGATGCAGTTCGTGAACGAGCAGAAGTACTTTGCGTCGACGGAAGGCTCACACATCGAGCAGTCGCTCATCCGGTCGTATCCATCGTTCTCGGTGACTGCGGTCGATCGCGGGACCGGCAAGTTCTACTCCCGCAACGCGCTCACCGCACCGATGGGCACCGGCTACGAGTACGTCGAATCGTATCCCCTGCTCGAAGAGGCCCGCGTCGCCGCCGAAGAGGCGGTCGCGATGCACAAGGCCAAGCCCGCGCCTGCGGGTCAGAAGACCCTCATCCTTCATCCGACGAATCTGTGGCTGACGATCCACGAGTCCGTTGGCCATTCCACCGAGCTCGATCGCGCGCTGGGATACGAAGCGAACTTCGCAGGCACGAGCTTCCTGACGACCGACAAGCTCGGCAAGTTCGAGTTCGGCTCCAAGCTCGTCAACCTGGTCGCCGACAAGACCCAGGACAACGCGATGGCGACGTGCGGGTACGATGACGACGGCGTCAAGACGTCGCGCTGGCACCTCGTGAAGGAAGGCGTCTTCGTCGACTACCAGACGACGCGCGATCAGGCGCATCTGATCGGGCAGAAAGCGTCGCACGGCTGCAGCTACGCGGACAACTGGGGCTCGATCCCCTTCCAGCGCATGCCGAACGTGTCGCTGGAGCCGGGCGCGAAGGATCTGAGCGAACAGGACATCATCTCGGCGACCGAGGACGGCGTCTACGTCAAGGGAGACGCCAGCTACAGCATCGACCACCAGCGGTACAACTTCCAGTTCAGCGGCCAGACGTTCTGGGAAGTGAAGAACGGGAAAATCACGACGCAGCTCCGGGACCTCGCCTATCAGTCGAACACGCCGGAGTTCTGGAAGTCGTGCGACATGGTCGGCGGGAAGTCGACGTATCTGCTGGGCGGGGCGTTCGGCGACGGCAAGGGTCAGCCGATGCAGATCAACTCGGTCAGCCACGGCTGCCCGATCACGCGGTTTTCGCGGGTCAACATTCTGAACACGGCACGATAGCTGACCCGGACGACAAGGATCATCATCATGCTCTGGACGAAGGAACAGGCCAAGACGCTCATCGACCGCGTGCTGTCGCTCAGCAAGGCGGAAGAAACGTTCGTGACGCTGACCGGGACCGACCGCGCGAACCTGCGCTTCGCGCGAAATACCGCGACGACCTCCGGGGCATCGTCTGGTACAAGCGTGGCGGTGACGTCGAGCTTCGGCAAGCGCTCGGGCACGGTGACGACCGCGCAGTTCGACGACGAGAGCCTGCAGCGTGCGCTGCGGAACGCCGAGGAGATCGCGAAGCTGTCACCGGAAAACCCCGAGGCCATGCCGGTGCTCGGGCCTCAGACCTACTCCCCCGTCAAGGCGTATTTCGACGACGTCGCGGGCGCGACTCCCGAATGGCGTGCGTCGTCCGTCGAGGCCGCGATCGGGTTGAGCAAGAAGAAAGAGGTCGTGTCGGCGGGGTTCGTCGAGACGCAGGCGGCGTTCCAGACCGTGGCCAACTCGAAGGGGCTTTTTGGCTACGAGCGATTCACCTCCGCGGACTACAACCTGACCGCGCGCACGCCGGACGCGTCCGGCTCGGGCTGGGCGTCCAAGTCGTTCAACGAGCTGCGGCTGCTGGAGCCGGAGAAGCTGGCCGCGGCGGCGATCGACAAGGCCGCGCTGTCGAAGAGCCCGTCGGCGATCGAGCCCGGCAAGTACACGGTCGTGCTGGAGCCGGCGGCGCTTGCGGATCTGCTCGTCTTCCTCATGTTCTCGGCAAACGCCCGTCAGGCCGACGAAGGGCGCAGCTTCTTTTCGAAAAAGGGCGGAGGCAACCGCGCGGGCGAGCAGATCGTCGGCGAGAAAGTGAATATCTTCTCCGACCCCGCGCACCCGCTCGCGCCCGCCGTGTCTTTCGATGGCCAGGGGCTTCCGATCAAGCGCAACGTCTGGGTCGAGAACGGCGTCCTGAAGGATCTGTTCTACTCGCGGTTCTGGGCCCAGAAGATGGGCAAGACGCCGACGGCGGGTCCCGGCAACCTCGTCATGCAGGGCGGAACGGCCACGACCGAGGAGCTGATCGCGGGTACCGAGCGGGGCGTGCTCGTCACGCGTTTCTGGTACATCAGACCGCTCGACCCGCAGACGCTGTTGATCACCGGGCTCACCCGGGACGGTCTGTTCCTGATCGAGAAGGGCAAGGTGACGCGCGCCGTCAAGAACATGCGCTGGAACGAGAGTCCGATCGTCGCGTTCAACAACATCGAGGGGATGACGCCGGCCGAGCGCGTCGTGAGCGGCGAGGGCAACGGCTCGGCCGGTCTTGCGCTCGTGTGTCCGGCCGCGCGGATTCGTGAGTTTACGTTCTCGAGCGCGTCGGACGCCGTCTGAGCGGACGTCCGGTCAGGACTTGCGCGCCAGTTCGAGCTCGCGACGCGCGTCAGCAATGTAGAGCGACTGCGGGAACTCGTCCACCACGCGCGTGAACGCGCGCACGGCTTCTTCCTTGCGTCCCGCCTGTGCGCACGCGCGGCCCAGTTGCATGAGCACACCGTCGACCGGAAGCTGCGAGCTGGTGTCGCGACTGATCTCCGTGTAGAGAGTGATGGCGCCGTCGTATTTCTTCTGCGCCGCCTGCGCGTCGGCCAGCCCGAGCCGCGCGGTGCGCGCGTACAGGCTGCTCCCCGCCTTGCTGACGATCTGCTGATACTGCTGCTCGGCGTCCGTATGGCGCCCCAGCGACGCGAGGATGCCCGCCGCGTGGTAGCGCGCCGTGATGCCCGCGTCCGTGTTCGGATACCGATCGGCGGCCTCGATGAACTTCGGGAGCGCCGCTTCCATGCGGGCGCGTTCCGTGGGATACGTGCCGGGCTGCTGCACGGGCGGTGCTCCGCCGGCGACCGGCGCGGGCGGCGGCATGACGGGCGCTTCATGCATGGCGAGCGCGGCACCGAGCAGGGTGCTGGCGCGGTCAGCGACCGACTGCTGCCACATCACATATCCCCCGACGACGGCGAGGAGCGCGACGGCGAGGCCGATACCGAGCGTGAGGTCGCGCTTCCGCGTCTCGAAGATGTCGCGGGCGTGAGCCACGCTCCGCGCGAACTCGTTTTCCTTCAGCTTGTGTCGTTCTTGCCGCTTCATATGTGAATCAGCTCCCAGGTTTTCGCTTCCAGCTCGGTTGGCTTGCCAGCCGTAGCTCGCCTGAAACGTACGCGAGCGACGGCTGCCCTTCGACTCGCTGCGCTCGCTCAGGGCATTCTCCCCGTTGGCCCGCCATGAGCGAGCCTGCGGCTCACTGTAGCGGGGCCGCGGGCGAGTCGAATGGTGCGCCCGGCAGGTCTCGAACCTGCGACCCCCGGTTTAGGAAACCGATGCTCTATCCTTCTGAGCTACGGGCGCGCGTGAGTCGCGATGCTGCCCCACGGTCCGCCGCAGACGTGCGACGTATCCTCAGTATTATACCGGCCGCGCCGAGCCCCCCGGTGCGCCGCTGGTACTGCAGCACCGAGTAGACGTTCTCACCCTGCAGCCGCGAGCGGCCGTTGAGCTCGACGAGCTCGATCAGAAACGCCACGCCCACGACCTCACCCCCGAGGCGCTTGACGAGATCCACGGTGGCGCGCGCCGTACCGCCCGTCGCCAGCAGGTCGTCCACGACCAGCACGCGCTGTCCCGGCTCCACCGCGTCCCGATGGATTTCGAGACTGTCGCTGCCGTACTCGAGATCGTAGGTCGCACGCACCGTCTCGGCGGGCAGCTTGCCCACCTTGCGCACGAGCACGAATCCGGCGCCGACGCGATCGGCGACGACGGAGCCCAGGATGAAGCCACGGCTCTCGACTCCGACGACGAGGTTGATGTCGCGATCCACGTAGGGCCCCGAGAGGCTGTCCATCGCGAGTCGAAATCCACGCGGGTCGCGCAGCAGCGTCGTGACGTCGTAAAACAGAATGCCGGCCTTCGGAAAGTCCGGCACGTGTCGAATCTTCGTTTTGAGAGCGTCCATTCTTCCTCTGCCCCACTCGGGCTGTCTGGTCAGCGGATCGAAAACCCGATCGCTCGACCGGTCGGCACCGCCGGTTCGACGGCGAACTCCTCGATGCGCGCGCCGGCGGGCCCGCGCCTGAGCGCGGCTTCGACGCGATCGACCGACGCCTCATCGCCCTCGACGATCGCCTCGACGCGGCCATCCGGGAGGTTGCGTACCCACCCGTTCACACCCTCGAGCAGCGCGCGGTCCTCCGCGAAGAACCGGAACCCGACGCCCTGCACGCGGCCGCTGATCAGGAATCGCCGGGCGACCAACATGAAACAGTGATTATGAACGGTGCAGGGTGCACGGTGCAACGTGCAGGGTGCTGAGGTGCTGAGGTGCTGAGGGTGCTGAAGGTGCTGAAGGTGCTGAGGGTGCTGAGTGAGGTGCGCTGCACCTTGCACAGCACCGCACCCTGCACGGTGCACCGTGCACCTGCACCGTTCTCGATCACTATGCTACAGTCGCCCGATGCCCCGCATTGGCGCCAGCAGTCACGGTGAATCGCGCCTGCGCATGCTGCGCATCGTGCGTCGCGGCGATCGGCACGATCCGCGTGATCTGACGGTGTCGTGCCGCTTCGAGGGCGATTTCGGGGAGGCGTTCGTCGATGGGCGGGCGGAGGGCCTGCCGCCGGGCGAGCCGCTCAAGAGCCTGGTGCACGCGACGGCGCGGCAGCACGCCGGCGCGGAAATCGAAACCTTCGGCCTCGCGCTCTGCGATCGGCTCCTGACTACGCATCCGCGCGTGACCCGCGTGCGCGTCGAGATCGCCGAACAGCCGTGGAGCCGGCTCGAGGCGGGCGGCAAGGCTCAGGGGCAGGCGTTTCTCTCGGGAACCCCGGAACGGCGCACCGCCGTGGTGACGAGCAACGGCAAGCAGATCGCGGTCGTGGCCGGCATCGACCAGCTCACGATCATGCGCACGGCGGGATTCGCGCCGGCGCGCCCCGTCGACGATCACAGCGGGCTGAACGATCGCCTGCAGCGGCTGCTCGTCGCGACGCTGTCCGGGCGCTGGACCTACAGCACACCTGACGTGACGTTCGATCCGTACCGGCTGGGCATCCGCGCAATCGTCGTCGAGACGTTCGGGTGTCACGCGCGTGAGTCCGTCGAGCACACCCTCTACTCCATCGCCGATGTCGTCCTCGCCTCGTATCAGGAAATCGCCGACATCACGCTCTCGCTCGCCGAACGTCCGTACCGTCCGGCCGACCTGTTCAGTGCGGGTCTGGAAAACCCGGACGATCTCTTCGTGGCCGTGGAAGAGCCGCTCGGTGTCGTGGAAGTCACGGTCGAACGCAGCTGAACCGCGTCGGCTGCACCTCGCGCCTACCTCGACCGTCTGCGACACACGGTGGGCAACCCGCACCATAACCTGAGAGATCGGACCGCCCATTTCGGCTCCAAACTGCGTGAATTCTGCGGGCATGGCTTGTGCTCACTGGACCGCAGGAGGGTGAACGATGCTGTTTACGATCGCGGTGGTTCTGCTGGTGCTCTGGCTGCTCGGCATGGTGAGCGGCTACACGCTCGGCAATTTCATCTACGTGCTTCTGGTAATCGCGCTCGTGCTGTTCCTTGTCGGCGTCGTCAGCGGACGCCGAGTCGTCTAGGAGCGTGTCCGAGTAATCGTCTGTGACATGGGTATTCTCACGCTGCGCGCCGAGCCACTGTTGTACTACACTGCGGGCGATGGCCAAGACTTATCGCCCTTATGTGCCCGAGCAGGATTTGCTGCTGCCGCCGAGCCTGCGGGAGTGGTTGCCGGAGGATCATCTGGCGTTCTTCGTGAGCGACCTGATCGATCAATTGGACCTGTCGGCGATCACGACCGTGTATGAAGACGAGGACCGAGGGTACCCGCCGTATCACCCGGTTATGTTGACGAAGGTGGTGGTATACGCCTACTGCGTCGGCGTGTTTTCGTCGCGGCGGATCCAGCGGCGGCTGGTTGAAGACGTGGCGTTTCGTGTCCTGGCGGCCGGCAACGAGCCGGACTTCCGGACGATCGCTGATTTTCGGAAGCGCCATTTGCCCGCCTTGCGCGGCTTCTTCGAACAGGTGCTGCGCCTGGCGCGCGAACTGGGCGCGCCGCGGGTCGGCCGCGTGGCCCTCGACAGCAGCAAGATCCAGGCGAACGCGTCGAAGCACAAGGCGATGAGTTATGGTCGGATGCGCGAGAAGCAACGGCAGTTGCGTGCGGAAGTGAAGCAGCTGCTCGATCAGGCGGAGGCGACAGATGCGGCCGAGGACGCCGAGTATGGGGCCGACCGGCGCGGGGACGAGTTGCCGGCGGAGCTGCAACGGCGAGAGAGTCGGCTCAAACGGATTCGCGAAGCCAAACGGGCGCTGGAGGCCCGTGCGAAGGAGGAGGCCGCCGCCGAGGGGAAACCCGCCGAGTCGGCGAAGCCGGATCCGAAGGCGCAATATAACTTCACCGATCCCGAGTCGCGGATCATGAAGGGCCCCGACCGATTCGTCCAGGCCTACAACGTGCAGGTGGCCGTGGACGAGCTTCAACTGATCGTCGGTCAAGGCGTCACGCAGGAGACGAACGACAAGAAGCAGCTGATGCCGATGATCACCGTCATCGAACAGCAGTCGGGCGACACGCCCGACCAACTGCTCGCCGACGCGGGCTATTGCTCGGACGAGAGCCTGACCGCAATCGCCGAGACCAGGATCGACGCGTACATCTCGACGCGGAAGCAGAAACATGGCGAGCGGCCCGGTCCCTGTCCGCGCGGCCCCGTGCCGAAGACCGCGACGATCGTCGATCGCATGTCTCGCAAGCTGCTCACGAAGACCGGCGCGGCCGTCTATGCCACGCGCAAAGGGATCGTCGAACCAGTCATCGGCCAGATCAAACACGCCCGTGGCTTTCGGCAATTTCTGCTGCGCGGATTTGAGAAGGTGCAAGGGGAATGGTCGTTGGTGTGCACGACGCACAACATTCTCAAGCTGTATCGGCTGTGCATCTGATGCCCAGGCAGCAGCGCGCTTCGCCGTCGGGCACATCTCCGACGACGCCGCCATCGCCGAGAGTGGCGACCGACGTGGTGGGCGCGCAGCACGAGGTAGTGTGACTATCACCGCGATTACTCGGACGGACTCCTAGCGCCAGGAGGGCCGCATTCGGGAGCGGCCCGATCGGCCAATCCATTGTCCGGTGGCCAAGAGGTTGGCCGGATTACGGTTGAGTTGCTGTAGGGATTCCGCGTTTTTTCTTGAGGATTTGCGTAGCTGCAATCGGGCTGCGGCAGGCACGGCAGTTGCTGACTTGCTGGTGGGCGGCGTTCTGTCGCCCGCAGACAGAAGACAGCAGGGCCGGCGTGCAGTCTCGGTCTCCTCCGGTCCGGGACAGCCCTCCTCAGCTCGCAGCGCTCGGGGCTGGCACGTACTACCGACCCTGCTGTCTACTGACTGCGGGACTCATCCTACCGGTTCCCGCCTCTCGATTCTTCTACTTCTTGGGAAATCCAGGGTGTGCCTTGACCTCGCGGATTTGCAGGATGTGCCGCTGGGAGTGCGTCGAGATCATCAGGAACCACTGATAGACGCTCATGTTGCCTTCGAGCAGCCTATAGGCCCTCAGATCGTCCTGCGTGTTCTTGCCGTATTCGCGCATTGTCGCGCGTAGCTTGCGAAAGTCGGCGAGCGCTTCCTGAAGACTCTCCCTGCCTTTCGGAACCCGGGCCTCCCCGGTTTTCTGGCGATTCGTACGGTCGATCCCGTACCACAGGATCCCCGCGTCGGTCGCCTCGAGCTTGTCCGTCGTCGGCGACTGCTTCATCGAATCCTGCAGCTGCTTCCAGGTACTGCGGCTCGGCAATCGCCAGGTGTTCGACGACCTCGGTGATGCTCCAACTGTCCGGCGTCATACGGAAACCAAGCTGGGCCGGCGAGAGTCCCGTGACTTCGCTGACGAGCCAGCTCTCCGTCATGTCCAGGTGCGCCAGCAGACGCTGACGGTCGACTTCCTTCAGGGGCTCACCGGCTCGCAGGCCTGGTGTGAGCGCAATCAGAACGATGGAAACGGCGAGTTTGCGCATGTGATCTTCTCCCGCCCGTCATGCTCTGCGACGCCGCCGGCCGCGTCAACGCACTTCGTCCCTCAACGGGTGCGGCTCGTCACAAAAGCGCGAGAAAGTTTTCAGTGAACTTCGTAGCGCGAGGCTGGAAGTGGCGACTGGAGCTCGATCGGGAGGGTCGGTTTCGGCTCGACTGATGGCGGCGGGCCAGACGACTCGCTGAACCCGTTGAGCAGATGTTCGAACGCGTCGCGGTTGTACCGCCTGTAGGTCGCCCACGCGAGTACCTGATGAAACGCGCGCTTGCCGGCGACCGTCGTGTGCAGGTACTTGATTCGAGTCTGCTGGAAGAAGCCGTCGATCTCGTATTGCACGGCGTCGAAGCCGCCGACCGTCCGGCGACTCGGGCCCGAACAGGCCACGACGCGGATGCTGTTGGTCAGCTCCGATCGTGTGTTCATCGAATGCTCGTAGATCGTCATCTCCGGGACGAAGTCCTCAATCGCGTCGCTGATGACGATGACGTGTCGGCCGTGCAACGGCTCGATGGCTTCGATGCTGGCGGTCTCGTTGAGGTCGCGCGCGGGTCTCCAGCCGCTCGGCAGCTCCAGCCGGGCGAAACCCTGCGTCTTGTCGACCAGGACGCCCCCGGGCGGGCGGCGGACAGGCGCGATGCGTCGCAGGCGGTCCTTGCACAGAACGGCCAGCGCCACTGTCGAAACCGTAATCACCAGAACAATAGTGTTCATGAAATACGCACCTGGGTGCGTTCCGGCGGGGGATCTAGCGAAGTCCGTGCCCGATCGGCCGACCGATTTCGTGGTTGGGGGAGGCCGTGGCATACTCTTGACCTTCAAAAAAACGGAGGTAACTGTGGTTCGGTTCAGAAGCTCGACCTCTGTACGGTGGTTTGGTCCTGTCTGGTGTGGCGTTCTTGCGCTTGTGCTGATGCCGGGCAGCGCCGGTCGGGCCCATGCGCAGGAAAACCGCGCGGACGAGACGGCGAAGAAGCAGGCAGACAAAGCAGCCAAGAGCGCTCCCTACCAGCCCTCCGGCTACGAGAAGTTCATGAACCGGCTGGAGGAGTCCTATGTGAGCCCGCCCAGCGGGTTCTATCCGACGTTGGGGAGCGTCTATCCGGGCGGCGGGTTTACGCTGGGCGGCGGGTACCGCCATTTCTACGCTCGGGAAGCGGTCTGGGAGGTCAAGGGTCTCTATTCGATCAAGAACTACAAGTTGATCGAGGTGGGCACCCGGACGCCCTGGAATTGGAACGGCCAATGGGCGTTCGGCCTCAAGGGCGGCTGGCGCGATGCGCCCCAGATTGGCTACTACGGTCTGGGCATGGGCACCGTGCCGGACGACCGCGCCAACTTCCGCATCAAGCAGGGCTACGCAACGGGCACCGCCATCTTCAAACCCAGCTGGTGGACGCTGCTGCAGGCGGACGTTTCGTACGAAGACTACAAGACCGAAGAAGGGCGCGGACGTGCGCCGTCAATCGAGACCCTCTACAACCCCACCACGGCGCCAGGCCTGTTCTCGGCTCCAAAGTACATCCACAGCGAGGCCACAGGGGCCATCGACTGGCGTCCGGCGTCCGCGTACGCGCGAAGCGGCGGCTACTACGGCGTGACGTTCAACGACTATTCGGACCGCGACAAGACCTTCAGCTTCCAGCGTCTGGACGGCGAGATCGTTCAGCACCTGCCGATGCTGCGCGAGACCCTGGTGCTGTCGGTACGAGGACGCGTGCAGACCACGCTCGACGACCAGGATGTGGTCCCGTACTACCTCCTGCCCTACCTGGGGAGCGGGAGCACGCTCCGCGGGTACTCGACGGGCCGGTTCCGCGATCGCCACAGCATCCTGACGTCCGCCGAGTTCCGCTGGATCCCGAATCTCCTCGGTCTGGACATGGCCCTCTTCTATGACGCCGGCAAGGTGACGAGGAATCGAAGCGAGCTCGATTTCAACCGGTTCGAGAACGACTATGGCATCGGCATCCGGTTCCACTCCCCCACCGCCATGGTGCTGCGGGTCGAGCTGGCCCGGGGCGCCGACGGCTTGCACCTCGTGATTTCAAGCAACGCATCTTTCTAGCCATGGACATCAAGATCATCCGCATACAGTCTGGAACGAAGAAAACGGCTTCGCTTTTCGCGCTGCTGGCGCTTGCGGTTGTCGGCACGATCACGTCGCAGGCCCAGTCCGGCCCGAAGTTCTACAACGACGATCCCCTCGCGCGGGAGCCCGAAACCCAGGACGCGTCGAAAACGCAGTCGTGGGACATCGGACTCATCGCGGATCTGACCTACGGTCTGTTTGCCGTTCCGCGTCAGGTCATCACGTCGACCAGAGCGCAGAACGTCAACACCATAGACGAGGTCCCCGATTCGAGCTGGTTCACGAACCGCATCTACGCGACGCCGATCTCGGCCGAGGAGATCACGCGCGGCCCCAACACGATTGCCGGGCCGGCGCCGGGACGCTGGACCATCATCCGGCCGAAGACCGCCGGCACGGCGCCCGGTTTCGTCGTGCGTGACGAGAAGGGCGAGATCTGGTTCCTGTCGTTCGATCCCAGGAGCAGCCCGGTGGCGTCAACGGCCGCCATCGCCGTGTCCACGCGCCTGTTCTGGGCGATGGGCTACCACCAGGTCGAGAGCTATCTGACGACCGTGCGTCCCGAGAACCTCGTCATCGGTGACAAGGTGACGATTCCCTCACACGGTCGCCGTAGACGGCTCGTCATGGCGGACGTCAAGGACGTGTTCAAGCGGTCGGCAAAGAATTCCGACGGGTCGTACCGCGTCATGGCCGGCCGCGGCCTGCCCGGCAGGGTCATCGGCGGTTTCAAGTATCACGGAACCCGCCCGGACGATCCGAATGACATCGTTCCGCACGAGCACCGGCGTGAGTTGCGTGCGTTCCAGGTGTTCGGCGCCTGGACCAACCTCGTCGACCTCAAGGCCGGCAACACGCTCGATTCCATCATCACCGAAGGGGGCCGCAGCACCGTGCGGCACTATCTGCAGGACGTGGGATCGACGTTCGGCACCGGCTCGAAGGGTCCCCGCGGTGGCGACGAAGGACACGAGTACCTCTACGACGGCGACAAGCTCGCGAAGCGCCTCTTCACGGGTGGTCTCTATATCCAGAAGTGGCAGACGGTCGACTACGTGAAGAACGATGAGATCGGCCTGTTCACGGCTGAAGGGTTCGAGCCCGAGAAGTGGGTGCCGCGCGTGCCAGCCTCGGCGCTGTTGTGGGCGCGTGAAGACGACACACTCTGGGCGGCGCTTCGAGTCATGGCGTTCACCGACGATCTGATTCGCGCCGCGGTGAAGACCGGCGAATACACGGACCCGGCCGCGGAGAAGCTCCTCACCGATGTGCTGATCCAGCGCCGGGACAAGATCGGGCGCGTGTACTTCGCGAAGATCAATCCGCTGGTCAGGTTCGCGCTGGACGCGGGCGCGCTGACGTTCGAGAACCCGGCCGTGCGCACACGCGTCGGGGACGCCCCCAAGGGCGGCTACCAGGCGGTCTGGTCCCGGTTCGACAATGCGACACGCGCCACGCAACCGATCGGCTCGCCGACGACGTCGCGCGACGAGCGGCTGCAGGCGCCGGCCGATCTCCCGACGGCCGACGGCGGATACATCAAGGTGGCGGTCAGCGCCATCGATTCGCCGAACCCCGCGTGGGCGAAGCCGGTCGACGTCTATTTCCGCCGTACCGGCGGAAGCTGGAAGCTCGTCGGCATCGATCGATTACCGGAGGCTCCGGCAGCACCAGCGAAGAAGTGACATGTGACTCGCGCTGAGTTCCTGCGTCTCGTAACACTGACGGCGGGTGCGGTGAGCACCCGCCGCCTGTCCGCGCTCTCTCAGCCCATTCAAGCCCCCGACCTCATCCTCGTCAACGGCCGTGTCCTGACCATGGACGACGCGCGGCCGAGGGCGGAGGCGTTTGCGATTGCCGGCGGCCGCTTCGTCGGTGTCGGGACCTCCGCCGAGATCCGCAAGCTGGCCGCGGCCGGCACGACGACCCTCGACGCAGCGGGCATGACGGTGACGCCGGGTTTCATCGACGCCCACTGTCATCCGAGCGGAGTCGAAGAGCTGTTCGGCGTCAACACCAGCCTCCCGAAGAAACAGGAGATCATCGCCGCGCTCCGCAAGAAGGCCGCTTCGACCCCACCAGGCTTCTGGATCGAAGGGTTCATGTACGACGACACCAAGATTGACGAAGGTCCGATCGTGCGCGCGGACCTCGACCTCGTGTCGCGCGACCATCCCGTGGCCGTCAACCACCGGGGCGGCCACACGAGTGTTTACAACAGCAAGGCGTTCGAGCTGGCGGGCGTCACGCGCGCGACGCCGGATCCCTTTGGCGGTCGCTTCGAGCGGGACGCGTCCGGCGAGCTGACCGGGAAGGTCGCCGAGGGCGCGCGCGGTGTCATGAACCGCGCGGGGCGCCGCGAACAGCTGACGCCCGCTCAGCAGCAACAGCGGGCGCTCGACGGACTTCGTCACATCTCGGAGCTGCTGACCGCGGCTGGCCTGACCAGCGTCCACGACGCAGGCGCCGGCGTTCCGAAGATCCAGCAGTACGAAGAGCTGCGCAAGGCGGGCGGTCTCCGCCATCGCGCGTACGTGATGGTCCGCGGACGCCAGTCGATCAAGCAGCTGACCTCGAGGGGCCTGCGAACCGGGTCGGGCGATGAATGGGTGCGCGTCGGCGGCATCAAGCTCGCCGCCGACGGATCCGCGTCCGAGCGGACGATGTACATGAGCACGCCCTACGAAGGCCGCACGGACCGCGGCATCCTGACGATGACGCAGGAGGAAATCCACGACGCCGTCGAGGAAGCCCACCGCGCCGGTTTTCAGGTCGGGGTCCATGCCAACGGCGACGTCGCCATCGACATGGTGCTCAAGGCCTACGAGCGCGTGCTCGAGCGCTGGCCGCATCCCGACCGGCGGCATCGTATCGAGCACTGCACGCTCGTCAACCCCGACTTGCTGAAGCGAATCAAAGCGACCGGGTCGATTCCCACGCCCTTCTGGACCTACGTGTACTACCACGGGGAAAAATGGAAGGAATACGGGGAACAGCGACTCGCGTGGATGTTCGCGCACCGCTCGTTCCTCGACCATGGCATCCGGGCCCCAGGCGCGTCAGACTATCGGCCCGGCCCCTTCGAGCCCATGCTGGCCATCCAGAGCATGGTCACGCGCCGGGACTATGCCGGACGGGTCTGGGGAGCCAACCAGCGCGTCAGCGTGGACGAGGCCCTCAGAATAGCGACGATCCACGGCGCCTACGCATCGACCGAGGAAGCCATCAAAGGATCGATCGCGCGGGGCAAGCTCGCCGACTTCGTGATGCTGGAAAAAGATCCCCACGACGTCGATCCGAATACGATCAAGGACATCCGCGTCGTGCGGACGGTCGTCGGCGGTCGCACGGTTCACCCGAAAAACGAAGCGTAGGCTCGCACCGTTGCGCGCGCGTGCGTGCAGATGTGTGAAGTTTTTACCGTACAGCTTCAATACTGCGTGAAGGTGGGCTCGAAGCCTCGCGCAATCATTTCGCGCGATTCGTTCAGCACGTCGCGACGAATCACCTGCTGAGCTCCGGCGCGAATCCTGCACAGCGGGCGGGCGCTGGTTCCCCAGTAACCCCTGCGAAGCGTGCTCGAACCGAAAGGGCTGCCGATGACAGCTCGCACGTCGCGGTCTGCGCGAGTGCGCTTCGGTCGCGTCACAGCGTTTTTCACGGCGGGACTCTTCGCGGCGTTCCTGCACGCTCAAACCGACAACCCACGCATCGTCGAATTCGATCCGTCGCCCGATCACAGCCGGGTCGCGGACGGCGTGGCGGTCGTGCAGTTCTACATCCTTCAGTTCTATCCGGTCGGCGGCGGGACGCCCCTTCAGACGATCGATCTCGGCAAGCCCGCGCCGGCTGTGGATGGCAAGATTCGGGTCGACTTCTCGTCGCAGCTGACAGGATGGCCGGTGGCCGGAACCGTTTACGAGGCGCGCGTCACGGCGGCTGGCCCCGGCGGAGCGGCGTCGAGCACCGTCTCGAACCAGTTCACCTTCCCTGCCGCGCCACCTCCGCCTGGGCCGCCACCACCCGGTCCGCCGCCACCCACGCCTCCCCCGCCGCCGCCACCACCGACTCCTCCACCACCGACGCCACCGCCGACCTGCAGCTTCAGCCTGTCTCCGACCAGCCGGTCGGTCGGCGCGGGTGCGACAAGCGGAAGCATCGCAGTCAGCGCCGGCAGCACCTGTTCGCGGAACGCTGTGAGCTCCGCTGGATGGCTGACGATAACGAGCGGGGGCACCGGCACTGGTAATGGGACCATCAACTACGGCGTGGCAACGAACACGTCACAGGCCGCGCGGACGGCGACGATTGCGGTCGGCGGCGCCACGTTCACGTTGACGCAGAGCGGCACGTGCGGCTACCAGGTGAGCCCATCGAGTCAGTCGTTCCCTCCGGCGGGCGGTAACGGGACCGTTACTGTGAATGTCGGGAGCGGGTGTTCATGGACGGCGACGCGATCCGGAAACTGGATCACGATCACGAGCGGTGCGAACGGCAGCGGAAACGGGCTCGTCCGGTACCGCGTGTCGTCCAACGGGTCTTCGCCGCCACGATCGGGGACGCTGACGGTGGGTGGTCACCCCGTGACGATCAGCCAGCAGTCGGCGGCGCCGACCGTGCCCGCCGGGCTCCGCATCATGAGGTGACCGTCAGCGCGCGGACGCTGATGACGTGGGCCTGGAGCGATCCTCGTACGGCCGGAGGTTCCACTCGAAGAACGTCCAGGTGCGGTTCCACGAGTCGCGCTGATCGGGCGAATCTTCACGCTCGAGCGTCTTGGCGTTTACGCGCCGATTGAACGTGTGTCCGCCGCTCGCCGGCCCCGGAACCGGATCGACGTACACCTTCGTTTCCGCCAGATTCGGCTTCCGCGATCGCAGCGCGTCGACGATCTGCTGGTCCTCGACGTAGTTGACGTCCTCGTCGTTGGTCGCGACGTGCACCAGCAGCGGCACCTGCAGCTTGTCCACGTGATACAGCGGCGAGCGTTCGATGTAGAGGTCGCGTTTTTCGAACGGCAGCCCCTGAATGCGCGACTGGGTCGAGAATTGTCTCTGGTAACCCGGGCCTTTGTACGACAGCCGGAACACGAGATTCGTCACGGGCACCATGGCGGCTGCGGCCTTGAACGGGTGCTTGTCGCGGAACACGGAGAGCAGCGTGATATAGCCGCCGTGGCTCCAGCCCATGATGCCGAGCCGCTCCTGGTCGACGTGCGGGAGCGTCTTCAGATAGTCGACGGCGCTGAGGACGTCATCGAGCTCGTAGCCGCCGTAGTCGATGGCCATGTGATGTGTTTCGCCGTACCCGGTGCTGCCGCGGTACTCGGGGCAGATGATGACGTATCCGCGGTCCACGGCTTCCTTCACGAACGGGAACATGTTGCTGCCCCAGTTGCCGTGAACGCCGCCGTGCACCCACACCATCGCCGCGTGCCCCTTGGCCCCGCGTTTCTTCAACGGCTGGAACAGGTAGGCGGGAATGTCCATGTCGCCGACGCTGCTGCGATACTTCACTTTCTGGAAGTCCATCACGCCCTTGCTGGCGTCGGCGTACCGGGCGTCGATCTCCGCCTTCTCCTTCACAGCCCGCTCGAAGTTCGGGCGGCTGTGGTCGGTCGGCTTGTCGCTGACGTAAAGCGCCCGCGCGCGCGCCGGATCCATCGGCGTCTCGGGACGCTGAGCGGCCGCCTGCGGCTGCGCGGGTGTCGCCTGTTGCGGCGGCCGGCCCGACGCCGTGGTCCCGAGGAGTAGCGCGAGACACACTGCCGTCGGCAGGATGCGGCGCATGCGGGATCGCGAGTGCATGTGATCCTCCCCTGCTGTCGCAGCTACTCTTCTTCCCAGGGTGACGGCTGTGGCCCCGGAACGATGCCTGCGATATCCGGGTCTTCCGTACCTTCGTAGGCGGGCCTGGCCGCGCGACGGTTCTTCGTTTCCTGCCGACGCGCGGCTTTCTGCTGCTGCTTTTCCTGGCGCGCACGTTCACGCGCCCGCTTATTTTGAGTGGGTCTCGATTTTTGCACGATGCCTCCCGCCGCGTCCTGGTGTTACCAGCGCGGCTCCCGGCGGCCTCCGCCCGATCGCCCGCCGCCGCGACCACCGCCACCGCCACCGCCGCCGCTCGGCTTCGGACGCGCCTCGTTCACGGCCAGCTTGCGCCCGTCGAGTTCTTTTTCGTTCAATTGCTGAATCGCGTTCTGCGCTGCTTCATCGGACTGCATTTCCACGAAGGCAAAGCCGCGAGCGCGTCCGGTCGCCTGATCGCGCACGATGTTGACCGAATCGACCGGTCCGACCGATTGAAACAGCTCCTCCAACCGACGCTCATCCGTGTTGAAGGAAAGATTGCCGACGAAAAGCCTTCGACCCATGACCACTCCTGCCCCTAAGGGGCTGAAAAACGAAACATCTAAGGACACGCTCGCAGGGTCGAGGGAGGATCGAGGACTCTCGGTCGGCTCGCAACAACAATGCAGCGGAAGCTCGGACGCCTTGACAGTATACAAGCACAGCCGGTCCCGCCCAACGGACGACGGACGAGGCGGCGAAATACGCCGTCCCGTTACCCTTCACCGTGCGTGGCCATTGACGGCGAGTGTGAGCAGGACGGCCAGCGGGACCAGAAACACGAAGTCGAACACGCCGAACAGCCAGTAGTCACGCGCCTGCGTGAAGAAGAACACGACACCAGCGAGCCGGCTGAGCACGCCGAGCCAGGCGCTGGCGCGCGCCCGATGCAGGTCGATCGCGGCAGGCACGTAGAACAAACTCAGCAGAATCAGTAGGAGCGATGCGAACCGTACCCACACGACAGGCTCGGGCGCCCGGAGACCTGCGGCTGTCAGCATCCGGACCGGAAAAAACAGGGTGGGCGTTGCGAGCGCGACGTTGGCGAGAATCCCGGTCCACATCACGCGCTGAAACCAGGTATGAGCTGCTCTCGTCGTCATGCGCGCCTCCGTGGTTGATCGTCCTATAATCCGGCTGTCGAAGTCAGGGGTCGCCAATGGTCAACGATGCCGACTGGCCGTCGCTTCCGCTCGAGGGTTGGAGCGCTACGTATCACAACCTTCACATGTGGAGTCAGGTCATCGGCAAGATCTGCCTGAAGCTGACCACACCGGTGAATCATTTCTGGAACATCGCATGGCGCGTGACGCCCAGCGGTCTCTCGACTCCGCCTCTCCACCAGGGAAACCGCGCGTTCCTGATCTCGTTCGACTTCATCAAGCATCGGCTCGAGATCGCGAGCGACACCGGCAGCCGTGAGAGTGTCGACCTCGTGCCGCAGACGGTCGCGGACTTCTATCGCGAGGTCATGGCCCGTCTGCCGCGTCTGGGCCTCACCGTCCGCATCTGGAGCCGTCCGGTTGAAGTCCCCGATCCGGTGCCCTTTGAAAAAGACGTGCTGCACCGCGCATATGACCGGGAGGCGGCACACGCGCTCTCACGCATTCTGGTCTCGATCCACCCGATCCTCGAGAGCTTTCGCGGCGAGTTCATCGGGAAATGCAGCCCCGTGCATTTCTTCTGGGGCAGCTTCAATCTGGCGGTCACGCGGTTTTCGGGCCGGCGCGCCCCCGAACGGCCAGGCGCCGATTCGATCACGCGCGAAGCCTACTCGCATGAAGTGATCAGTCACGGCTTCTGGCCCGGGAGCGCCGCGCTCCGCGAGCCCGTATTCTACGCATACGCGGCACCGGAGCCCGCGGGCTTCAAGGAGGCTCCAGTTCGGCCCGCCGCTGCGTTTTACAGCAAGGATCTGTCCGAGTTCATCCTCCCTTACGAGGCGGTGCGCACCGCCCGCACCCCGGCTGCGGACCTCACGGCATTCCTGAAGGCGACCTACGACGCCGGGGCCGAGCTCGCTCATTGGAACCGGACGGAACTCGAACGGAGGTGAACGCCCATGGACGGTCAGGCCTGCCCGCATATCGCCGAGATTACGAAGGTGCTCCACCCGAAGCTGCGTCAATGCGACGAATGCGTGAAGATGGGTTCACGGTGGGTTCACCTCCGGACCTGCCAGACCTGCGGCGCGACGCTGTGCTGCGACTCGTCGCCGAACCGCCACGCCAGCCGGCACGCGCTCGCGGCGTCGCACCCAGTCGCCGCATCGGCCGAGCCCGGCGAGCGCTGGCTGTACTGCTATCCCGACGAAGCGTTCGCGGAGTACTCGAGCCGAAGGATCAGCCCAGTTGAGCAGATGCTGAGCAGACGATGAGCGAACGAGTCCATCCTGACGGACGGGTCGAGCTCCAGGACACGTCCCGCATCCAGGCGAGCCCACTCTACAACCACGATCTCGCGCCGGTGCCCCTCGCCCGCCGCAACTGGTCGACGTACAACTTCGCCGCGCTGTGGATCAGCATGGCGCATTGCATCCCGACCTACATGCTCGCCTCCGGCCTCATGGTCAGCGGAATGAACTGGTGGCAGGCGCTCTTCACAATCCTCCTCGGCAACACCATCGTCCTCATCCCGATTCTGTTGAATTCGCATCCGGGCACGAAGTACGGCATTCCGTTTCCGGTCTTTGCCCGGGCGTCGTATGGAACGCTGGGATCGAACCTGCCTGCACTCATGCGCGCGCTCGTCGCGTGCGGCTGGTTCGGAATCCAGGCCTGGATAGGCGGTGAGGCGCTTCAGACGTTCTTCGCCAGCCTGATTCCCGGCTGGGCGGGTCTGCTCGGCGCGGGCTTCGGCGGATACTCGACGACGGCCTGGCTGTCGTTCATGCTCTTCTGGGGATTGAACGTCTTCATCATCTACAAGGGGATGGACCTGCTTCGCTGGGTCGAGAACTGGGCCGCCCCGTTCGTGCTCGTGATGACGGCTGCCCTTCTCGTCTGGGCCGTGCAGCGCGCCAACGGTCTCGGCCCGCTCCTCGCACAACCCGGCCGGCTGCCGACATTCGCCGAGTTCTTCCCGGTGTTCATCCCGTCGCTGACGGCGATGATCGGGTACTGGGCGACGTTGTCGCTCAACATGCCGGACTTCACGCGATTCGGCCGCAGCCAGCGCGAGCAGATAGTGGGCCAGGTCGTGGCGCTCCCGACGACGATGGCCGTGTTTGCGGCGATGGGCGTCCTGATCACCAGCGCGACGGTCGTGATCTACGGCGAAGCGATCTGGGATCCCGTCAAGCTCGTGGGAAGATTCCAGACGCCCGTCGTTGTCGCCATCTCGATGTTCACAGCCGTTGTCGCGACGCTCGCGGTCAACATCGCCGCAAACGTCGTGTCGCCCGCCAACGATTTTGCGAACGCATTTCCGCGCCTCATCGACTTCAAGACCGGCGGATTGATCACGGGAATCCTCGCGATCCTGATGCAGCCGTGGAAGCTGCTCGCCGACCCGTCTGGTTATATCTTCACCTGGCTCCTGGGGTACTCGGGAGGTCTGGGTTCGATCGCCGGCGTCCTCATCGCCGACTACTGGATCGTGCGGAAGACGCGCCTGCAACTCGAGGATCTGTACCTGGCCGACGGCGTCTATCGCTATACCGGCGGCTGGAACGCCAGCGCTGTCATCGCCACGGTCCTCGGCTGCGCGTTGGCCTGGGCGGGTCTGGTCATACCGGTGCTGAAGCCGCTCTACGACTACGCGTGGTTCGTCGGGTTTGCCGTCGCGGCTGGCGTGTATGTGGTCCTCATGGCATCCGCCAGACCTACGCCGGGCGTCGCGGCTGAGGTGTCAGAGCTCTCACGCGTTCCTCGGACTCGTCGTCCGCTGGAAAAAACGTCTCGATCCTGAGTTCCTGAAGCGTGACGTCCTGCGGTGTTCCCAGCGTCATGATCGTGCTGAAGAGGCGAAGTTCGAAGCCGTCGCGTCGCAGGTGCACGGGCAGCAGAAGTTCTGCGGCATTCAGGCGCGTCTGACGTACGACTGGTCCCAGCGTACTCGCGCAGCTCGGCCAGCAGCGCCGCCGCTTCCGTGTCATCTTCGAGATGACTGAGCTCCCGCTCCGCGCGTCTCGCCAGATGCTGAGCCACATCCTCCCAGTTGACGATGCAGCGCCGGAGACCCTGCGGATGAAACACTGTTCGCAGCAGGTTGGGCGTTCCGGCAAGCAAGGAGGGGTCGACGAGCGCGCCCAAGAGGTTCGTCGCGGCATCGTTCGCCATTAACAGGTTCGAGTATCGATCCAGTACGACCGCGCCGTAAGGCTCGTGGCGGTCGAGGATGAACTGCAGCACGCCCCGGATGTGCCGCATCTCGTCGGCAGCGAGCGGCGTTTCCCGGTAGACGTGCGCGTAGCCACCGGCTTCGAGCAGGTGATTCCGCTCGCGCAGCGGCACTTCGAGTGTTTCCGCCAGCGTGAGCAGCGCCTGGCGGCTGGGTTGTGTCCGCCCCGTTTCGATGAAGCTGACGTGTCGTGATGAGAATCCCGAGCGCATCGCCAGCTCGAGCTGGCTGTAGCCGCGCGTTGCCCGCCATGCGCGCAGGAGCTGGCCCAACGGGTTGGCGGATTGGCGCTCACGGCTTGCGGAAGGTGCCGGCATGCGACCCATGCTATCCGCAAGGTGCGCGCGGGCGCCATTACCTCTCACGTAATTGCGGGGCCGCACGGCGGCTGCGATGCTCGTGGCGAACGGACCATCAAAGGAGTGAGCCATGAACGCGCATCGCATTCTCCAGATCAACGCGCTGTCCACGTCGATGAGCGCCATCGCCATGCTGGTCGCCCGCGGCGTGCTGTATCCGTTGTTCGGCCTCGAGTCGCCGCTGCTGCTGGACGTCGTGGCCGTCGCGTTCCTCGTTTATGCCGCGGCGCTCGTCGTCGCCGCGCGTCGGCGTCCGGTCGATCCGCAGGCCCTGATCGTTTTCTCGATCGCCGATGGGGCATGGGTCGTCGCAAGCGCCATCGCCCTGTTGCTCTTTTGGCCGCAGCTCCACGTGTTCGGGCGCGTTCTGATCATCGCCGTCGCGCTGATCGTCGAGGTGTTTGCGACGCTGCAGTACCGCGCGGCCGGTGTGCTCCGGGGCCGCACACCCCGAGCCGCGTGACGGCCCGCCTTCGCGCCGAAGGCGCTTCGGCGAGGTCTCGCCGTAGCGCTTCGCGCGCAGGCGGATGCGAGCGGGACGAGTGTCGAGTATCGCGGCCGTCACGAAATGTCGCGGTACTCGAATTGTGATCCGTCCCGAGGTCACGCAATTCCCGTCATCTCAGCGGCCAAGTAAGGCGCGCCGCTTGCTTGTTCGCTCGAGCCGGTTGCGGTCCTGAGCAAACCTGCGGGTAACTTCGACCCTGGTCGGTCGCTATGCTCGAGATTGAACGATCCCCCGAGGACTGGCTGTCCTCACGCACGGTTCCCCGCATCCCGCGCGATCGCCTGTTCGAACGACGGCCCCTTGCGGAGGTGTCGTTCGACTGGATGGACGTGGCTCGCGAACTGCGCGGCAAGGAAGCAGCCGTCGCTTCCGCGACCGCGCCGGCTCAGGCGCGGGCCGTTCCAGTCACGCTCGGCCCGTACACGGTCGAACAGATCGGTGAGCGCGTGGAACTGCGGACGGGCGTCAGCGTGCGCTGGGTGGCTGACGCTGCGGCCTTCGGCGGTACACCGCACGTCACGCTCGAGACCGGGCCAGGAACGGCGACGATCGTCCTGACGGACGCGTTCTATCCAGGGACGACGATTCCGGCGGACCTCAAGCTCCACATCTTCGAGCAGGGCGGTACCTGGGTCGCGCGGGTACGATTGCGATTCGGTGGATTCGACGCGACGCTCCCGATTCAGGCCTGGCTGGACCGGACGACGTCTGCGATTTCAATCGCCGCGCTCGACCTTCATTGCTGTCCGCTTGGACCCGCTTCGGAGCTGCTGGCACACGGGCTCGCGATTGCCGGTTTTACCGCTGACTGGGTGCTTGGTGTTTTCGGCGTGAACGTCTTTGCGCTCGCCGGCTTCAAAGAGCCGGTCTCGGCTGACGTGGCGCTGATCGTCCCGATCCCGGCCGGCGGTCCTCCGTTTCTGCTGCCGCAGACGATGCGCCGGACGGCCATGCTCTTCGCCTCCGATACGCAGTTCTCGCTGGCGCCCGAGCTCTCGCCAGCGTGGCCGCGGTTTCATCGCGGAGGATTCCGCTTCGACAATCTGGCGCTCGAAGCCGGTCTCGACTCGGGCGCCAATGCCACGCGCATCCTGTTCGCACAGTCGGTCAACGATGCCGAACGGCTTGGCCTCGAGCCCGCCGCGGATCTCCGTGGAGAAGACGGCGGACCATTCCGCGTGCTCCTCACCAATCCGCGCTACGCGATGCTGTTCGACAACGCGAGGACGCGGCGCAGCACCGTCATGCTCGCGCAAGTGGATGAGACGCCGCGATGGATGCATGCCCGGGGATGCAGCCTCGTCGTCTCCCGCTCGAACACGCGGCCCGCGTTCCTGGCGGTCGATCCGGCGGGCGCCAATCTGCTCGTGTCCTGTCACCTGCTCGGATTGAAGACGGCCTTCCACGTGCCGGATATGCTCGTGCGGCCCTCGCCGGCACCGCCGCGACTCGAGCTGGTGTTCTCGTGGGGACCGCTCGTCACGCCGCTTCCGCCGCGTGCCGGACACATAGACGTCGACCGTGACGCGGGCACGTCAATCCTGCGTCTTCCGCGGGATCTCGTCGCCGACCTCGTGCGCCGCGACGACTTCCTCGTGCTGGAATACTTCTTCGACAACCTTCGATTCGAGAGCGGCGCGGCACTCGGGCGGCATTTCTCTCGCGACACGCCAAACGAGACCCCGTATCTCGTCATCACGCTGCCGCCCCAGAGCGTCGGAGAGGAGGCGTTCTTCGAAGTCGCCAAGGGCGCGACACCGGAGCAGACGCTTCCGCCCGGAACCACTCCCGCGGTCGTGCCGAATCCCGACGAGCCGCCCGTGAAGGCGCTGCTCGCGCAGCCGAGCCGGCTGGTCTTCCAGATTCCAGACGCGGTCTCGCCGCTTCCCCTGACCGCGTCGCGCTTGCTGACCTGGACCGACCTGACGCCGTCGCTCGCTCCGACCGCGCTGCCGGGGAAGGTGATCCTCGTGCGCCCGGACGCGGCCGATCTGGTGCTGGCCGAGCATGAACTGGCCATCAACGTGCTGGCGACGCGTCACACGCGCCGGGTGGCACGAGCCAGGGCCATCGCGCGGCCGAGTCGCAACGTGCGTCCGCTCGACCGCGTGTTCTTCCCGCCGCACGTGCCGCTGGAGCCGGTCGCGCCGACGCTGACGACGACGGCCATCGAGAGTCCGTTCCGGCTGATCATCTCGCCGAACAAGTTTGGCGCATGGAAGCATGCGCTGACACCCGTCGCCCACGACGGACGCGTCGAGTTGTGGCACACGCGGCTGGGAATCCGGAACGGCAACGACGTCGACGAGGCGCAGACGCTGCATCGCACCGTCAGGGCCATCTGGGCGCGCGATTTCACGCTGACGATCCCCGAGGGCCGGCCGTTCCTGATGTCGCTCAGCCAGGACGACCGGCGGATTCTCGTGCGCCTGACGTCGGACTTCACGATCTCGCCGCCGCCGATTCCCGTGGGCGTCAACCGGCTGATGCTCACGGCACTCGGCGCGTGGATGGACACCGAGGTCAAGTTCGATCCGCCGCCGCAGCTGCCGATCGAAGAGTGGCAGCACCGCTCCACGGTGGGCCGCGATCAGTTCGTCAAGGTGGTCTACCCGGGGCATCTCTATGGGCTCGGGAACCGCGCGTCCGTCATCAAGATCACCGAGCGCAAAGTCCAGCCGACCCCTTCGGGCGATCCTGCCGCTTATCTCCGTCAGCGCATCCTCATTGCCGTCAGGGAGCCGGAACGGGAGTACACGGGCGCCGGCTACGCGCACGGCGGCCGCGAGTTCCCGTTCAAGCGGGTTCGAATCCTGACGAAGGTCACGCCGAACCTCGATCCTCCACAGCAGCATCCGCTCGGCGCGACCTTTCCGCCGGCACCGCTCGCCAAGTTCTGGCCCCACGTGCTCGGGCAGCCGTTCCGCTTTCACGTCAAGGCGTGGGATTGGGAGGACCGCGAGGTCGACTTCACGATCCCGCTGGCGTTCGTCCGCACCGACATGACCGCGACGCCGGCTGGCGCTCCCGACAACGCCAAGCTCGCGACGATCATCGGCGAATACAACGGCTCCCCCGAGGCGCTGCGCGCGTCGGGACTCGGCGGCCAGGGCGTCGCATACGCGGAGACCGACGGGCCCTCACTCGGGAAGACGCGGTTCGAGACCAGCGACGTGCTCCTGAAGGGGCTGGCTCCCGTCCCGGCCGGTACCGACGCCAAGGCGACGCCAAGCTACCCGCAGCTCGAGCGCGCGACGGTGAGCATCCCGTCGCTCCGGCAGGTCGCGGGATCCGACGGCAAGGCGACGATTACGCTCGAGCCCGTATATCGCGCTCGGATTCGCGAGCGGCAACCCCGCAAAGCTCTTCGCGCACGTCGAGGGCGCGGCGCTGGACTACGCCGGCAAAGCCGACCGGGCCGGCGGCGTCGTCACGCCCAGCCTTCAGATCCGCGGCCTCGCGCGCGAGCTGGGCGCCGTGGGCGATGACGGGCCGCAGATGCGCACCGGCACGTTCGATCCCGCGGCGTTCTTCGGCGGCGCGTCGCCGAAGCTGCTGGGCGGCATCAACCTCCTGGACATCATCGAGTCGGCCACCGGTGTGGACTTCCTGCAGAAGACACCAAAGCTGGTGACCGAGAACCGGGAGGACTTGATCCGCACCACGGTGAACTGGTCGACCGATCGTCTGAAAGACAAGACGCTGCCGAGCGGAAAGCCAGCGGGTTCCTGGCCTCGTTGTCCGATGGTGGGCCGGCCTCGAGCCTGGCGTTGTCGAGCGTGCTCGTCACGCGGAAGGATAGCGGCGCCACCGACTTCACGCTGTCGGGGACGCTCACGAACTTCCGCCTGAGCCTCTTCGACGTGATCGAGGTCGCCTTCAAGCAATTCCAGCTTCAAGTCGGAGAACGGCAAGAAACCGGACTTCCACGTCGAGCTGGACGGCGCCGGATTCAAGTTCGTCGGCGATCTCGAGTTCGTCAACGAAGTCGTGAAGGTCCTCGACACGGGCAACTTCACCGATCCGCCGTTCCTCGATATCAGCCCGGAGGGGCTGGCGCTCGGTTACACGCTGACGATTCCGACCGTCGCGGTCGGTGTCGTCGGGCTGTCGAACATCGCGCTCGGCGCGAGGCTCTCGTTGCCGTTCACCGGTGACCCGGCACGCCTGCGGTTCAACCTGTCCGAGCGCCAGAACCCGTTCATCGTGTCGGTGGCACCGTTTGGCGGCGGCGGGTTCTTCGCTATCGCCGTCGGCGTGGATGGACTCGAGGTGCTCGAGGCGTCCGTGGAATTCGGCGGCAACGTCTCGATCGATCTCGGCGTCGCGAGCGGCGGCGTGTACGTGATGGCGGGCATCTACTTCCGCATCAAGATGTCGTCGCCCGAAAGCTCGGAGCTGACCGGCTACATCCGGCTGGGCGGGTCGCTCTCGGTCCTCGGGATCATCACGGTGTCGATCGAGTTCTACCTCGGGCTGTCGTACGGCGACGGCAAGGCGTGGGGCGAAGCGAGGATCACGGTCACGATCGACGTGTTCCTGTTCAGCGGCGACGTCACGGTCCGCTGCCGGCGGGAGCTTGCAGGATCGAGCGGCGATCCGCCCTTCCGGGAGCTGATGCCGCACGATCGGTGGCAGGCGTACGCCGCGGCGTTCGCGTGAGGCTGATGAGGACGTCATGAAGCTGACCATTCTGTGGACGGCCCTCCCCGCCGGACTGACGACCGACGGATCGAGCCTGCGGTTGTCGGTGCTCGTCACGCCCCGGCTCGATCCGACGCCCGAGGCGACGTCGTCCACCCTCGATTCGTTCGTCGCGATTCGTGACTGGCCCGCGCAGAGCATCGATTTCAGCGTCGTGTTCACGCCAGGCGGCAGCACGCCGGCCACACGCGTGAGCGGGCAGCCGGCCGCGGACAAATGGGCCGCGATCTTTCCTGGCAGCACGCCGGTCGCGGGCTTCCCATTCGAGGACTACAGCACGCGTCGCATCGACTCCTACCCCGTCGTCAACGTCCAGGACTTTCTGCAGAAGCAGTACGCGCGCATCGGCAGGCTCTCACCGACGGAACTGCCGGCGATCGCGACGCTGGTCCAGAACGGATTCACGGCCATTCGTACGGTGGATCCCCTCGGTGAGCGCGGCCATGTGGAAGTGATCGATCTCCAGAAACGACGGGAGGCGGAATTGCGGAAGCTGTACGGCCCGCAGCACGCGCTCGCGCCGGCGCCTCCGAATCCTCCGCTGGACTTTTTCCAGGCCCAGTACTTCCTGCGGCCGCGGAGCTCCGGCGACCGGACGACGCCGGTGCCGAAGCCGGACTTCGATTTTCACAAGGCGCTCGGCTCGCTGGGCGACCACCCTGAGCTGCTCCGCCTGCTGGGCCTGATCATCGACGTGACCGTGCCGCTCGATGGTCAGGCCGGTTCGGGAACGGTGCAGGTCGTGCCCTCGAAGGCGTTCACCAGCGTGGATATCTCCGGGCGCACGCGCTACGCGCTCGACACCGCGGCGAAGCGCTTCGTGGCCGCGCCGGCGGCAGGATCCGATCTCGCGCCAGGCTGGTTGCGGCTCGAGACGCCCGAGCACAGCCTGGTGCAGGTCGACACCGATGGCGCCGCGCTGCAAGGCCATCGAGTTCGCCAACCATCTCGCGCTGAGAAACGCGGGGTGGCGTGGGTCCATGGATTCGGAAACGACGGCAGGTCTGCCAGCGCTTCGCAGCGGAGGCGTCGCCCTCGTCCGCACGGGTCGCGCGCTGAAACAGTCGGGCGCGTTCAAGAAGGTCACCGACACCAACAACGCGCTCGACCCCGCCGATCCCCCCGAGTTCTCCGCCGACGACCTCATGCGCGGCTACCGCGTGGACGTCGAGGACTTCGGCAACTGGTCGTCGCTCTGCCGTCGCCGCGCCACGTACCGCTTCGTCCGTTTGCAGAACCTCGAGCTGCCGCCTGTCGTCGGCGAGGGCATCGTGACGGCGTCGATGATGCAGGATGCCGACGAGACCAAGAAGGACGGAAGTGCTGCTGCACGAGGCGCTCTTCCACTGGGACGGCTGGAGTCTGGCTACGCCGCGTCCCGGGATGGCGATTGCGAAGCCTCGCGAACTGCAAGCCGGCGAGCACCCGTACGAGGAGCAACTGCACAACCCGTCCGGCACCCCGCTCGAGCTCGAGATCGACACCGCGCCCGTCAACGGCTCCCTGCCGCGGTTGCGCTTCGGCCGCGGTTATCGACTGCGCGCGCGCGCGGTGGATGTCGCCGGCAACAGCGAATCGTTCGAGTCGCCGGACGCCACCCACGCGTCGCCGTCGGTCACCTATCGCCGCTTCGAGCCAGTGGAAGCGCCGGCGCTGCTTGTCACGACGAACGAGCCGCTGTCGAATCTGCCAGGCGAATCGGCTGCGAGGCTGGTCATCCGCAGCCGGAACGCCGACGAGTCGCTGGATGGCGTCGTCTCGCCCGAGGTCTCGTCGCGCGCGGTGCTCCCGCCGCGCACGTCCGTGACGATGGTCGAGCAGAGCGGGCTGCTCGATACGCCGACCGGCCTGGACGACAGCTTCGCAACGTGGGACTTGCTCGCCACGAAGGACGAGACGATGCTGCCGGAGAGCGCGCCGGCGACGCCGGCGGAGGTCCCTTACCTGCCCGATCCGTTCGCCGTCGGCGCGGCATTTCGCAACCTGCCAGGCACGGCGGCGGGATCGACGCTCAGCGTCTCCTTCGAAGCGGCGGCCGACTGGATCCGGGCGAAGCCGTTTACGCTCGCCACCCTGGAGGACTCCGGTCCGCCCGACTGGAATCCGGCCACTCGCGTCCTGACCGTCAAGCTGCCAAAGGCTGCCGTGGCGAAGGTGCGCTTGAGCGCGCTCGTCACCGCGGCGGATCTCGATCGGATGGCCGTGTGGCAATGGATCGCTGACGAGGCGTTCGACGCGACCGAGGAGGCAAAACTCGAGGCGCTCGCGCTGACCGGCGGCCACTGGATGGTTACGCCCTTCCGCGACATCACGCTGGTGCACGCGGTGCTCCAGCCGCTGGCGCGGCCGGAGGTCAAGGCGCTCGATCCGAAAAAGAGTCTGGGCGCTACGTTCGCTGCGGTCGGCGGGCGCGTGGCGGTGCATGCGGCCAGCACGGGCAAGATCGATCTGCTCGCAGCATGGACCGAACCGACGGGCTTCGGTCCCGCCGCGACGCATGTCACGAGCGGCGGATCGCACGCATTCGACGTGACGGTGCACGATCCCCTCGCGAGCGAGCTGTCGTGGTCGCCGGCTGACGGGAAGCGTCACGAGTTCGGAGACACGAAATACCGGCGCGTGCATTACACCGCCGTGGCGACCACGCGGTTCCGCGACTACTTTCCGGAGGCCGAGACGTCGGACCCGGCAGACGTCAGCCGCGACAGCGTTGCAGGCGTTCGATGTCGACGTCCTCAACTCGGCGCGGCCCGCCGCCCCGGACCTGCTCTACATCATTCCCACGTTCACGTGGGAAGCCGGCCCTGACGATCGGGGACACTACAGCAGTCGACGAGGAGGTCTGCGCGTGTACCTGCGCGCACCGTGGTATTCCTCAGGCGACGGCGAGCTGCTGGGTGTGGTCATCTGGCCGGCGCCGGCAGACGGCTGTTCGGGCCCGCCCGTCCGAGCAGGATCCCGAGAAGATCGAGCAGTTGCAGCGCTACTCCAGCCAGTGGGGGCGGGATCCGATCTGGCGCACGGGCGCCGTGCACCGGACTCCGGCGCTCAAGTGCTTTACACGCGCCGCGACCGTCGAGAACGCGCTGTCGATCGAAGAGGACTCGCATTTGATGTCGGTGGCCGCGCACGACATCGGCTTCGACGACGATCGAGAGCTGTTCTACAGCGACGTCGAGATCGATGCCGGACCGAGCTATTTTCCGTTCGTGCGCCTGGCGCTGGCGCGGTACCAGCCCAAGTCGGTACAGGGCGCGGAGCTGTCGCGGGTCGTCCTCGCGGACTTCGTGCAGTTCGCGCCCGACAGATTGTGCTGGGTGGCCCGCGAGCCTGATGACCCGCGGCTTCTGCGGGTGGTCGTGTCGGGCACCGGCTATCAACTCAACCGATCGTTCCCGTGCACGAGCACGATCGAAGCGCGCCTCGAACGCTTTCTGACCGATCTGGGCTGGGTCCCGGTTTCGCTGCAGCCGACCACGCTGACGAACGTGCAGGCCGTGCAGACGCTTGCCGCGTGGGAAGGATCGATGACGCTGCCGTCCAGCGGGCCGGACGCACGTTTCCGGGTTGTCGTCGAGGAGTGGGAGTCGTTTCTGGCGGACGCGCCGGCGGTGTCCCTGCCGCCCAATGCGCCGTTCGGTGAGGGACGCCAGCGCCGTCTCGTCTACGCGGACGCGGTCGAGATTCCGCTCGCCTGATCTCGAGTCTCTCCGAGGGGCTTCGCCCCTCGGACTCCCCCACACGCTCTCTCGCGCGCCGCTTCGCCGGCGCACTCCGGTCGCGTGGCTCGCTCGCGATGCTCGCTCGCGCCGTGGAACGAGCGGCAGGGTTTTGAGACAGCTTCTAATGCAGAGCCAGCAGCGCCGAGAGCACGGTGACGTACGCCACTGCGGAATAGGCCACCACCAGCAGCACACGACGACGCGTGGAGAACTGACGCCATGCGGCGACCGGATGGACCAGCACGGCAAGGGATCGACCGATGAGGACCTCGAACACCGAGCTGAGGTGAACACGGGGAGCCCCGGTCTCGCCTTTGGCCGGCTTGCGGGTTCGTACCTTGATCGTGATCATGCGCCTCTCGTCCTTGCTCGCGTGATGGCAAGAACCCCGCCAGCCGTATCTCAGCAGAAAACAAGGAATTCCGGTGTCGTGCGACTGATGTCCCGTCCCGTTTCCGCAGACCGTAGTCAACCTGTCGCGTGACAATCGGGCGCGTTCTCCAGGGCCCGCGTCACAAACATGGGCGGGGTGCGTTATACCTGTGGCTGAACGAATGGAAGTCCCCACTAACGTGAGCCAGGCCGCGCAGGCCCTGTTCGAGGAGCACGGAGCGGCGGTGTACCGATTCGTGCTGGTCCTCGTCCGGCACCATCAGGACGCCGAGGACGTCGTGCAGGAGACGTTCCTCAAACTCCTGCGGCACCTGGAGCGCCGGCGGCGACACGCGAAACCTGCGCGGCTGGCTGTTCACCGTGGCGGCGCATGCGGCGCGCGATCGGCAGCGGCGGCGGGGGCGATGGGTGCCCTGGTCGACGGCGCACGAGGCACAGCGTCCCGCCGTCCGGTGCTGCCCGACGAAGACGGCCGTCTGGAGGACGCGCGCGAGGCGCTGCAGCGATTGCCCGACCGCGATCGCCTGCTGCTCGCGCTGCGCGCGCAGGGCTTGTCTACCGCGAGATCGCCGCGGCGGCGCGAATCAGGCCGACGTCGGTCGGCCGGCTGCTGGCGCGCGCGGTCGGGCGATGGGGACGCGCTGCGCGCAGGGCACGGTTCGCGGGAAGCCGACAGGCATGGACTCGTATGACTGTCTGAACGATATCAGATTCAGGCGTCGCTGACGGCGAAGCGGCGGACCAAGGTGCGGCACGCACGCGGCGTCGTGCGCGCGGCTGCGCCGACGCGGTGCGCGAACGCGCGGCGCGGATGTCGGCGATCCAGCGCACGCGATCGACGTCCCGCCGTCGAGATGCCGGCCGCGGCTGGCGCAGCGCAGGATCGAGCGCGCGCTGGCGCGAGGGCCCGGCGCGAGGGCGCCACGCGCCTCCGCAGGACGCGCCGCCGGCAGGCGGCGGCGGGCATCTGGAGCGGCCTCGCCGTCGCGGCCGCGACGCTCGTCGCGATTCTCTTCGTCGCGCCGATGATCAAGGAGGCCGACGCGACGGTCTCCGCCGCCGAGATCCTCGCGAAGTCGGCGAGCCGGCTGTCGCGCGAGCGGTCACGTCCGGCGTCGAGGTCGCTCGAGTACGAGCTCGTGCTCGACGGCGTGCCGAACGACATGATGCCCGATCACGCCGACGGCACGTATCGCGTGAAGCAGGTGATCGATCACGACGTCCCCGGCCGCTTTCGCTTCGCGAGCTATGGCGCCGACGGCCGGCTGATGTCCTCGATCGCGCAGGATCCGGCGTCGGGCCGCCGCGTGATGACGATTCGCAGTCGAAGGGCAGCCGTACCGGTTCGAGGTCACGTCTGCCGGCGAAGTCGCTGCCGCTGTCGCTCGCCGGAGATGGAGCGGCTTCACATGGAGGCGTCGATCGCGATGATGCAGGCGAGCGGCAACCAGCTGCTCGAGGTGATCGACACGACCGCACGGGCGGCAGTACCGCATCGACGTGCCGCGCGTAGACGCCGAGTCCACGCACGAACCCGTGTGGGATCTGACGAGGCGCACGTGCTCATCGACGCGAGCGACTATCACATCGTCGAATTCGCGGTCAAGGGCACGTTCCTGAAGCAGCCCTACAGCGTGTCGTACCGGCTGATCGCGCGCGACGTCGTCGCCGCAGGTCGCGTTGCCGCCGGCGACGTTCGAGGTGCCGGCACGAGGCCGGCGCGATCGTGATCAGGGGCGAAGGCATCGCCGATTCCGGCGCGCGACGCGCTGGTGCTCGCGCTGCGCGAGCTGACGAGGCTGAAGCAGGCGCGGTAAGTGATGGCCGACGCGGCGATTCGCGTCGACGGCCTCACGAAGTACTACGGCGCCGTCGTCGGGATCGAGGACCTCTCGTTCGAGGTCGGCGCGCGGCGAGGTCTACGGCTTCCTCGGCGCCAACGGCGCCGGCAAGACGACGACGATCCGGCTGCTGCTCGACCTGTTGCGCCCGTCGCGCGGCGCGCGCCGCGGTGCTCGGCGTTCGACTGCCACCGCGACAGCCTCGCGGCGCGACGGCAGATCGGCTACCTGCCCGGCGATCTGCCCATGTATCCGGACCTGAGCGCCGCGCGACTATCTCGCGCTACCTGTCGACGGCTCGGACGGCCGTCCGGTTCGCGCGCGCTACCTGGCCGAGCTGCTCGGCGCTTCGACGTCAGCGACGTCGATCTGCGCCGGCGGCTTGCGTGACCAGTCGCACGGGATGAAACAGAAGATCGGCATCGTCCAGGCGCTGATGGCGCGGCCCGCCGTTGCTGATCCTCGACGAGCCGACGGCGGGTCTCGATCCGTTCATGGTGCAGGCGTTCCGCGAAACGCGTCGACGGAGCTGAAGCGCGGCGGCGAGACGACGGTGTTTCTGTCGTCGCACGTCCTGACGGAAGTGAAGTCGACGTGCGATCGGATCGGCCTCATCCGCGGCGGGCGCATGGTCGCGACCGGCACCATCGACGTCCTCAAGCAGAGTGCCGCGCGCACGGTCACCGTCGACTTCAGCCTGCCCGTCGAGGGCCAGCCGCCGCCGCTGCCCGGTGTCACCCTTCGCTCGAGGTCGGCGTGTCAGTGGGTGCTCGACGTCCAGGGTCCCATGGGTCCGCTCATCGTCGCGCTGTCCTCTTATCCGGTCCTTGATATCGACGTCGAGACCTTCAAGCTGGAGGACTACGTCGCCCGTCACTATTCGGAGGCATCGTGACTGTCAGCGACATCGCAACACCGCGCGCTCAGTTCCGCTCGATGCTGCCGGCCCTCGTGTGGCGATCCGCCACGCAGGCGCGCTTCATCGTCATCGGCTGCGTGTTCGTGCTGGCGGGACTCCAGCTCGTCCTCGTTGGCCAGGCGTCCGCGCTGGAGGAACACAACTCGTTCGACCGGATGGCGGAGTTCGTGCCCGCATTCCTGCAACGTGGACTCGGCAGCCAGGCGATGCTGCTCGCGAGCTTCAAGGGCACCGTCGCCTTCGGCTACTTTCATCCCGTCGTGGCCGTACTGATCTCGGTGCTGGCCATTTACATCGTCACCGAGCCGGCGCGTGAGGTGGAGTCGGGGCTGGTCGACGTCACGCTGGCGCGGCCGGTGCCGCGGCACTTCCTGATTACACGTTCGCTGCTGCTCGCAGCGGCTGTGCTGACGGCGACGGCGCTCCTCATGGCCAGCGCCACGCAGGCAGGCCTGGTTATCTTTGCCTCGCCCTCGTTCGACGCTCCGTCACTTGCTGCCATAGGCCGGCTGCTCCTCCACCTGCTGGCAGTCGCGTCATGTTTTGCCGGCATCGGCATCGCCCTCGCCTCGGGCGCACGCCGTTGGAGTACCGCGTTCGCGACCGCTGTTCTGCTGACGGTCGTGCTCTACCTCGTTGATTTCGTGGCCATCGGATGGCGGCCGCTGCGGTTGATTGCCTGGATGTCGCCCTTCCACTACTACCCGGCTCTCTCGATTCTCACGGGCGATGCGCCCGCGTGGCGGAACATCCTGATCCTGACGGCCGCGACCGCGGGCTTCTGTTCGGTGGGCTACTGGCGGTTCGGCAGACGCGATCTGTAGCGTAACTGACGGGGAGAAGAATTCGTGGGCATGCGTGTAGAGCCGGCCGACTTCCACAAACTCAACCCGCACTGCCACGCGCTTCTCAGCGACGTGCCTCTCCACGACGTGTGGGCGATTCCGCTGCAGGGCGGGGGACCCGGTCGCAGCCTCCAGGATGCGCGTGCGTTCTTGTTCGGCGGCCGGCGTCCACTGCTGGTCTCGCGGTTCGAGGACTATTCGCGCTGCGATTCGCCCTGGGTCGAGCGTTCGGATGGGATGACGAGCGCCATGATCCGATCGGCACGTCGTACATCCACCGTCTCGCTGAAGCCGATCGCTCGCTGTCTCAGGTTCTTCCGGGGACTCGCGAGGGCCCGTTTCGAGTGCTCTACGTGTTGGGTAACGAAGTCGCTCAGCGAGCTTCGCAATGCGATCGTGCATGCCTTCCTGGCGCTGGCTCTCACGCCAAGCCCCGGCGGGTACACGCTCTACATGGCGGTCTACGTGAAGTCAGTGAGTCGTTTCAGTACGCTCTACATGACCCTGATCGATCCGTTTCGCCGTCTCATGGTGTACCCGGCCCTCGGCAGGCTCGCCCAGCAACGCTGGTCGCGCGCCATGCTGGCAAACCAGAGCTCGACGTAATTCAGCACGCGGCGCTTGGTCGCGTGATTCGTTATTTCGCCGTCGACAATCCGAATCCCTGAGCGACCTTGTCGAGGGCCGAGGCCGCCGTCGACCAGGCGGTCTGGGCTTCGGGGATCAGCTTCAGTCCCGACGCCGCTGCTCGAATTTTGGCCGCGCGCTCGAGGACCTGTCTGGCTTCGCCGCTCGCGGGCTTGCCATCTCCCACTTTTGAAGCGAGTGTCTTCGCGTCCTTGACCAGCGAATCGACTTCGCGCACCGCAGCTTCGCGGGTGGCCTGGGTAATCGTCGCGTCCGCCTTCAGGGATTTGTCGAGCGCATCCTTGTAGTCATCCGCTGCCTCCGCGAACTGCTTCGCGGCCTCCTCGACTTCTTCGTCGTTGAGGCGCTGGGCTGACCCCCCTTCGGGGAGCGGGAACGACGTCGAGTACACGCCCGCGAGCGTCACGAGGCTCGACCGCAGACGCTGCCACTCGCTCGCACCCTTGAAGTCTGGCCTCTGCTGCGAGATGAATCGGTCGACGCCCGAACCCTGTTGCAAGACGGTCGTGACCTCGGCGCTGGCGGCGTACTTGTCCGCGAACCGGTCCTTCATCTTGTCCACATTCTCCTGGAGGTCGTCCAGGAACCGATTCACGTCCACCTCACCGGTGGAGCCTTTCAAGATGGCGTGTTTCAAGTCCCCGTCGAGCGCATCCTCGAAACGATCTCGCTCCTCGTCGATTTTCACCATCAGCTCCTTGACGGCTTTGTCCGGGATCCGGTCGGCCGCGGCCAGGATGCCCGACGCCAGGGCCACGGCGAACATGGCAAAGATAATTCGTCTGAACATGGTCATTCTCCTGTTAGTCGACGCTTGCGTATGCAACCCCATGCCAGATCGGTCAGGGGGCATCGAGCGCAAGATCACGTGCAATCCGTGCGAGGGGCGCGCGACGGCATGGCGGTCGACCACGACATGTCGCGGAATGGACCCGGGCTGCTCCAGACGATCAGTCGCAGCGAAGCGCGATGGTCGGGTCGACGCGAGCGGCCCGACGCGCGGGCAGGAATGCGGCCAGAAGCGTTGTCGGCGAGGAGCACCGGCACGACCACGAGGAGCGAGTCGCGTCGTAGGGTTGGTTCACCGGTATCAAGGACGCCATCATCCGGATGGTCGCGCAGGCTCAGACACAAGACCTGCGGCGACGCCGAAGCCAGCGGGCGTCAGACCCTGTCGGAGGATCATGCCTGAGGACGCGACCGTAGCTCGCGCCGATGGCGACGCGAATGCCGATCTCACGAGTGCGACGGCTGACCGCGTACCAGACGAGTCCGTACAGTCCGACCATCGTGAGCGCCATGCCCATGATCCCCATGCCGCCGACGACACGGTTGAGCACGTTGCCGATCGTCGTCACGCGGGCCGCGAAGAACGCCTCCATCGTCTGGGCATCGTACGCCGGGACATCCGGATCGAGGCTGCGTACCACGTCGCGCAGCGGTCCGAGGAGGCTTGTCGACTCGCCTGCCGTCTGCGCCAGCAGCGCCATGCTGGTGTGAGGCACCTGACGGAAGGGAAAGTAGATCATGTCCTGCGGCGGCTCCGCGAAGTAGCCGTAGGTGCTGGCTCTGGCAATGCCCACGATCTCGAACCACATCGTCTCGCGCCCGCTTCCGGGTTCCGCGTCGATTCGCAGGCGTCGCCCCATCGCGTCGGAGCCGGGCCAGTAGTGGACGGCGAATGTTTCATTGACGATCGCCACGAGTGGCGCATCTTCCCTGTCCGTCGAACGAAACGCTCGCCCCGCCACGATCGGAATCTCCATCGTGTCGAAGTACCCCTCGTCCACACTGTTCGTGAACGACCGCACGCTCGCCTGCCCCTCCGGCAGCTGGTAGCCCTCTGGCACGATCGACGACGCGAACTCGAATGAGAAAAGCGGCATGGCGGATGTGAGAGCGACGGAGCCTGCCCCAGGCAAGCCGACGTGCGTTGTCAAGCGCCTGCTCGAAGAACAGCGTCGCCTGGGTCTCGCCGTACCGTGCCTGGCCGGGATCGATGGTCACCTTGGCCATCTGTGAAATGCGGAAGCCCGGGCCCTTCTCAAATGCGCGCTGGAATACCTGATAGGAACCGACGGCGACCGTCAGGAGCACCAGCGACAAGGCAACCTGCAGGGCGACCAGGACGCTTCGCCCCGATACCCGCTGTCGGCTGAACGCCTCCACGTCCGTTGACTTCAGGGCCGAGGTCAGGTTCACGCGCGTCGTCTGAATCGCCGGCCCCAGCCCGAAAACGAAGGCGCTCGTCATGGCGACGGCAAGGCTGAACACGAGCGCCCGCTGATTGATCTGCAGCAGCGGGATGCTCACGACTTCGGTCGGGAACTGGATCTGCCGCATCAGTACGATGCCGACGAAGCCAACGGCCAGGCCACCGATACCACCAGCGAGCGCAATTCCGAGGCTCTCGGTGATCAATTGTCGAACGATCCTCGCCCGCCCCGCGCCGAGCGCCATGCGCAGCGCGATCTCACGGGCGCGAACGGGCGCACGGCTGGCGAGCAGACCCGCGACGTTCGCGCAGGCCACGCACAGCACAGCGACGGCGAGTGTGGTCACCATCACGAGCAACCAGGCGTTGAGCGGCCGACGTTCGAACCTCACATCGAACTCGGTCTGTGCCGTCAGTGCCTGATTCTTGTTCGTGTCGGGAAACGCGCGTTCGAGGTCCAGGCCGATGGCCGCGAGCTCGGCTCGCGCCTCAGCCAGGGTCACGCCCGGGCTCAGCCGCGCCTTGATGGTGAGGCTGCGGAAGTCACGCGTTGAAAGCGGATCGATTCTCGGAACGTTGACGACCTGTGGCCACATTGCCAGAGGAACGAACGCCGCCTCGCGGATGTACGGGTGGAGCCCGGTGAAGCGCTCGGGCGCGACGCCGACGATCGTGAAGTCGATGCCCGCGATCCGGACCTTGCGGCCCAGGACGGCAGGATCGCCCGCAAATTCCTGCTGCCAGGTTCCGTAGCTCAACACCGCGACGGCATCACGTCCCGCAACCCGATCCTCTTCCGGGAGAAACCCTCGCCCCAGCTCAGGTTCGACGCCGAGGACGCGAAAGAAATTGCTGCTGACCATCGTCACCAGCTTGACCTGCGGCGGGGCGCCGGGCTGCGTCGTGAACCCGGCGAACGTAGGTGACCTGCGCGATCATGCCGCTGAAGCTGCGGGCCCGATCGCGGATGTCGACATAGTCGGGATTCGACGCGACGACCACGGTGGCGAGACCCCGCTTGACTCGCGACCCCACGGTGACGAGCTCGCTCGGTTGCAGCACCGGCAGCGGTCTGAGCAGAAGCGTGTCCGCAAGGCTGAAACTGGCGACGTTCGCGCCGGTGCCGAACGCAATCGAGATCACGGCGATGGCGGTGAATCCCGGGCTTCGCGCGAACACTCGTCCGGCGTGGCGGAGGTCATGCCAGACCGTCTCGATGGCCGCTGACCAGTTGAACAAAGGTGTTGAGAATTGTCGATGTTCTAGGTATCCTTGTCAAGCCAATGCCCAAGCCATCAGACCTGCTCCAGGGAACGGTCGACTTGTTGATCCTGAAGACCATTGCGCGCGAACCGCTCCACGGCTGGGCGATCTCGAAGCGCATTCAGGAACTGTCCGATGAAGTCCTGTCCGTCCAGCAGGGGTCGCTCTACCCGGCGCTTCACCGACTGGAGCATCAGGGCTGGATCGTTGCGGACTGGAGAGACACGGACCTCGGGCGCAGCGCGAAGTTCTATTCGCTGACGCGCGACGGCAAGCAGCAGCTGGAGCGTGAGCTGCAAACCTGGGATCGCTTGTCGTCCGCCGTGCGATTGGTCCTGAAGAGGGCGTAGCGGTGTCCTTCGCCCGTCTCTTCCGCATCTGGCATCAGCGCATCCGATCCGCGTTCCGGAAAGACGCGGTGGATGGTGAAGTCGCCGCGGAGCTCGCGTTCCACTACGAGCAACTCGTGCGTGAGTATTCCGGCGACGGCATGCCGCTCGAGGACGCCCGCCGCGCCGCCAGGCGCGCGCTCGGCAACATGGCGCTCCTCGAAGAGCAGTGCCGCGATCACCGCGGCGTCACTTGGTTTCACGATCTCCGTCAGGACCTGGCCTACGGCCTGCGAGTGCTCCGGAGGGCGCCCGGGTTCGCGGTGATAGCCGTCGCGTCACTGGCGCTGGGGATCGGGGCGAACGGCGCGATCCTCGGCGCGATCGATCACGTGCTGTTCGGCGCGCTGCCGTTCCCGAATGCCGATCGACTGGTGCTGATTCGAACCGTTCCACCGGAACAGCCGGCGCGGACGAACAATGCGGCTTTGCTCGATTACGTCACCTGGAAGGAGCGGAGCCGCTCGTTCGAAGCCATCGGCGCCTCGCTCGCCGACAACAGGGATTTCGAGCTCGGGGGGAACGATCCGGCCCAGCGACTGAACGGTGTGCTCGCGACCCCGAGCCTGTTCTCGGCACTGGGGGTCAGTCCACTGCTCGGCCGGGTTTTGTCGGAGGACGACGCGCCGATTGACGCCCCGGGAAGAGTGATTGTGCTCAGTCACGCGCTGTGGGTGCAGCGATTCGCGTCGGATCCCAATATTCTCGGACGGCAGCTTCGGTTGAACGGCATCAACATCTCGGTCGTGGGCGTGATGCCGCCCGGCTTCAGATACCCCGACGGGCGGGCCGAGTACTGGGCGCCCCTCGCGATCAATCGCATCCAGCTGCAGGGTTCGTCGCGGTTCTACATCGTGGCTGCGCGTCGCAAGGCGGCCGTGACGATTCAGCAGGCCGAAGCCGAGCTGCAAGGTATCGCCGCCCAGCTGGGCCGCGAACTTCCCCTGCGGCACAAAGACTGGGGCGTTCGACTGCAGTCCATTCGGAGCGCGCTGTACGGGTGGACGCTGGCGCCGCTGCTGGCCCTGCAATCGGCGGTCGCCCTGATCCTTCTCATCGCCTGCGCCAACGTCGCGGGACTGTTGCTCGCGCGCGGAACGGCTCGCGGACCCGAGATTGCGCTGCGAATGGCGCTTGGCGCCGGGCGCGGTCGAATCGTCCGTCAGCTCCTGGCTGAAGGCGTCCCGCTCTCGATGATGGGGGGGCTGCTGGGGATTGTCGTGGCATGGTGGGGCGTGCGAGGGCTCGTCGTCGTGAGGCCGCCGCTGGGGGCTCCGGCGATCGACGACCTGGATATGGGCCCGCGCATGCTGGTCCTGATTGGGATGCTCGCGGTGGTGACGCCCCTGCTCTTTGGCATTGCGCCGGCGCTCGCCACCGTGAAGCCCGGTCGTACAGCGCCGTTTGACGAGATGACCGGGATACGCGGTGTGCCGCGGCGCCAACGGTACCTGCGGGGAGCGCTGGTGGCCGCGCAGATCTCGATGGCGCTCATGCTGCTGGTTGGGGCGGGGCTGCTCCTGAACAGTTTCGTCCGGCTCGCGGGCCGCGAGCTGAACTTCGATCCCCGCGGGCTGCTGACGTTCGAATATCGCATCCGGCCCGCGGAGTTCATGCGACCGCTCGGGTCGTACCGTGGATTCCCGTACTTCGAGATCAGCCCGCCACCGTCGCAGGCGATGCAGCGCATGTACGAACGGCTGCAGACAGTGCCGGGCGTCGAATCTGTCGCCGCCATCACGCAGCGTCCGCTGAACAGCATCCTGGTTCCGACGATGCCCGTCATCACAGACACCGGCCCGGGCGCGGGCGACAGCGATTCGGGACCCCGAACGGCCGCGTACTTTCTGGTGACCCCGAACTTCTTCGCCACGATGAAAGCCCCGTGGAGTGCCGGACGGGATTTCGACGCGCGGGACGTCGTCTCGGCGCCGTGGGTTGCCGTTGTCAACGAGACGATGGCCCGGACGTTCTGGCCTGGCGAGAATGCCATTGGCAAGCGGTTCAGGCTCGATACGGTCCCCGAGGAACAGCCGCGGGAAGTTGTCGGCGTGGTGCGCGATATCCCGTTGAGTCAGGCGCAGAGCGAGCCTCGTCCGGTTATCTACGCCTCGTATCTCCAGCAGCCGTCGCGCTACCGGGGCCCCTGGGCGAACATGTTTGGCGAGATGACGTTCGTGCTCCGCAGCGCGGGGGGCGCCATGGAACTCGTGCCGGCGACGCGGGCCGCCATTCGGGAGGTCGACCCGAAGCGGCCCGTGACCGCCATGACGCCGATCGCCTTCGATCTGGAGCTCGGTCTTCGCCGGCGTCGACCGTTCGCGATGGTCTTCGGCAGCTTCGCGGCGGTCGCGACGCTGCTCGCCGCGATCGGCGTGTATGGCGTCATGGCGTATTCGGTCGCGCAGCACACGCGCGAGATCGGAATCCGCCGGGCCCTTGGCGCCACCTGGCGTCATGTCGTCGGCATGGTCGGCCGGCAGGCGATCGTCGTCGTCGGCGCCGGCGTGACCGCAGGCCTGGTCGGCGCGTTGCTGTTGACGCGTCTGATCGAGACGCAGCTCTGGGGTGTGACGCCGACCGATCCCGCGACATTTTCGGCGGTCTCGCTGCTGCTTGCGCTGGTCGCGCTGCTCGCATGCGTGGCGCCCCTGAGGCGTGCCGTGCGTGTGGATCCGACGATCGCGTTGCGCTGCGAGTAGCTGCTGCTCGTCGCGGCAATCGGTGCTCCTGAACGCGCTGACGGCCAGGCTCACAACGACTTCAGAAACTGAACCAGATCCACCTTCTGGCGCTCGGTGAGCCCGATCCCGAAGAACGTGTTGTAGTGCTCGACGACGTCTCGCAACGTGGCGAAGCGTCCATCGTGATAGAAGCCGCCCTTCGCGTGCGTCCAGAGGCCCTTGAGGGGCGCGGTCCGGTAGCGGCGATCCGGTGACCGGTCCGCCTGGAAGCTGTCGATGCCGATTTCTTCCGGCGTGTGCATGTTCCAGCCGGGCTCGGTGTAGAGCGGCGGCACGTGACACGTCGCGCAGCCGGCGGACCTGAAGACGTCACGTCTCCGTCGGGCCGCATCGCGGTCGAAAGAATGTGGCGACGCTTCCGGCGCGGGGATCGCGAGCTGGTAGACGTGGAGCGCTGCGAGCTTCGGCGTGATCAGGTCCGGGCTGCTGCGTACGTTCCCGAACCCGGCTCGCGCGGCGATCGGGAACTGGTCGGGATCGTTCAGTCGCGGGTCGAAGAACACTCCCTTCCCCTGCATCTCGAGGTTGGCCACGAACCCGTTCCAGTGGGTCACGCTGCCCCAGCCGGTCCAGGTGTGCATGTTCACCCCGGCGAGGCCGAACGCGGGCGGGATGAGCGTGGCCGCCGACCGCCCGTCAGGTCGGGAAGGCTTTTCCGTCCGGCAGAAGCTCTGCGTCGAACTTGCCCGGGCCCCAGCTGTTCAGCACCGTCCGCACCGTCCCGTCGTCGACCCCGAGAAGATCGACGAAGGGCTGGAGGTTCGGCGCCAGCGCGATAATCGCGCCGATGTTCAGATCGCGCTGTGGGAACCTTTTTGCTGTTCGCACACTCTGATGGCTAGCGGAGGTGTGGGTTGATGCCTGAGATCGAGTCGATCGGGAGGACGGCGAGCGCGAGCCCGCTGACCGATGAGGAAGTCGTACGGCGCGTGCTGGACGGCGACAGCGCGCTGTTCGAGGTCCTGATGCGGAGGTACAACCAGCGGCTCTACCGTGTGGCGCGCGGCATCCTGAAAGACGAGAGCCAGGCCGAGGACGTGATCCAGCAGGCCTACGTCAACGCGTACTTTCACCTCTACCAGTTCGCGGATCGGGCGAGGTTCGGGACGTGGCTCACACGGATTGCCGTCAACGAGGCGCTGGCGCGGCGCCGGCGGTCGGACATCATGGAACTGATGAATAGCGACGGCCAGGTCATGGACGACCTGCGGTCCACGACTCCGGATCCCGAACGCCAGGCGTTCGCCACCGAGCTGCGCCGGGTGCTGGAGTCGTCGATGGACGCCCTGCCCGACGGCTATCGGGTGGTGTTCATGCTCAGGGAAGTCGAAGGGCTCAGCACCGCGGAGACGGCGGCGTGCCTCGATATCACCGGCGAAACGGTCAAGACGCGACTGCACCGCGCGCGGGGGCTGCTGCGCGACGAGCTGTACGCGCGGGCCGGCGTCGCGATGGCGGAGGCGTTTCTGTTCCATGCCTCCCGCTGCGACCGCGTGGTGGCCGGCGTCGTCGGCCAGATCAAGCGGGCGTCGCCCCCGGCTGTGGTGAGCGTGCAGGCGCCGGCAACAGCTTGACTGTCTAGTGAGACTAGACTAAAATGGCTAGTCTCACTAGACAGTCAGGGGTGACGTGGCGCTGGACCGGGAACTCCTCGAGGCGGCAAGAACGGCGGCCGGGCGCCTGGACGACGCCGAGCGCGAGGCCCTGCTGACGCGGGCCGACTATCACACCGCCGTCCGCCGCCTCCACCTGGCGGGCGGGTCGCTGCGTGAAATCGCGCAGGCCCTCGCGCTCAGCCACCAGCGCGTTCAGCAAATCGTCCGCGGGGCGGGCGGCAGCTGGTGGACCCGCGTCTGGCATTCCCGCACGATTCGCCCCGATGCCATCTGCACCTGGTGCGGGCGGCCGCCGTCCGAAGTGGCCAAGCTGATTGCCGGACCGCGCGTCTACATCTGCGATGCCTGCGTCGACGCCGCCGAGCGAGTGGTGGCGGGCGTCCGAAATGACGCGGGACCCTTCCGGCAGGTGAAAACGAAGAGCGCCGCCAGGCGCTGCGGGTTCTGCGGGCGACGCGCGAACAAGGATCGATCGCTCGTCACGGCCTCCCCTGCCCACGTCTGCACCCAGTGCCTGCGCGTCTGTCGGGAGATTCTCGACGGCCGTGCGGCGTGACCCGCCAATTCCGTAAGTTTGTGTCCCATTTTAGGAAGATGTTCCAGCCCGGCCGGAAGAGGGTTATCTTTGATGAGTAAGGGAGGGTTGCATGATGAGTCCTCGCAGCTGGGCGTTGGCCTGTGCGCTGGTGCTCGTGTCAGCGCCGGCCTTCGCTCAGGAGCCGGCGATGGCCGGCCGCATCAAGATAGTCTCCGGTTCGGCATTCATCGTTCGCGCGGGCGCGCAGGTGCCGGCCAAGGTCGGCGAGGTCGTGTACGAAGCCGACAGCCTCAAGACCGGTGCGGACGGCCGCATCGGGATCACCATGAAGGACGATACGCGCGTGTCGCTCGGTCCCAGCAGCGAGGTGCGGCTCGATCACTTCGCGTATGCGCCGGCCGAGGGTCGGATGGGTTTCGTGATGAAAGTCGTGCGCGGTGTCGCCGCGTACGTGTCGGGGAGGATCGCCAAGCTCGCGCCGGATTCGATTCGGCTCGAAACACCGGCCGCCATCGTCGGCGTCCGCGGGACGACCGTGGCGCATTCAAGTCCCGCGGTAATGAACGACCGACGCCGCCTCGCTGCGCTGGTGGCAACGGTCGCCGCCGGAGTCGTCCTGGCGTGCGGGCCTCAGAAGGTTCGCACGCCCGAAAAAGGCCCGCCGGATGTCGTCGTGCTCCTGCCCGATTCGAGCGATGGCGCGACGGGTCGCGCGGTCGTCTCCGGAGGGAACGCCTCCGGTGGACCTGGCGCGCGCGCGGGACTTTACCCGCGTCTCACCCAACGGCCCCCCCGCTCCCGTGACGGTCATGAGCGAAGCCGAAGTCCAGCGTCTTTTCGGTGACGTCCTCGCAACTCTTCCTCCTCCTCCCCAGCACTTCACGCTCTACTTTCGCTTCGAATCGGACGAGCTGACCGAGGAAAGCCGGGCGCTCGTGCCGCAGGTGCTCCAGGCCGTCAAGAATCGTCCTCTGCCCGAGGTCGCCGTGGTCGGCCACACCGACACGACCGGCGCGTCGGCCAGCAATTTCGAGCTCGGACTGAAGCGCGCCAACATGGTGCGCGCGCTGCTCGTCGAGGCCGGACTCGATGCGTCGTTCATCGAGGTCATCTCGCACGGCGAGGCGGAACTGCTCGTCCCGACTCCTGACGATACCTACGAAGCCCGCAACCGCCGCGTCGAAATCTCAATCAGATGACGTTGCGGCCGCGCCGTCTCGTCCTTCTGTTCGGCCTGATGCCCACGCTCGTGACGGCCGTGCTGTCGCTGCTGCGGCCGTCGTTTCTGACGAGCCTGGAATACGGCGTCTACGACCGGCTGGTGCGCGCGTCGCAGGTTCATCCGCCGGCGGCCGCGCATCGTCATCGTGGACATCGACGATCGCAGCCTGTCGGCCGTCGGCCAGTGGCCCTGGCGCCGCGACGTCATCGGCAAGCTCATCGATCGCCTGAGGGACCTCGGCGCGTCGGTGGTCGCGCTCGACGTCATCTTCGCGGAAACCGATCGGCAGGAAGGAACCACCGTCACCTCGGATCCGGCGCTGGCCGACACGCTTCGCGCGGGCCGTGTCATCCTCGGCTACGCGATGACGTTCGACGGCCCGACGGACGCGCCGACCACGTGCGCGCAACACCCGCTGAGCCTCGCCATCATCCGGCAGGGGGAGGATGCCGGCGACGATCCGTTCTTTCGCGCGACGGGCGCCATCTGCAACCTTCCGATCCTGACGCAAGCCGTCAACAGGTCCGGTTTCCTGAACGCCGCTCCCGATCACGACGGTCTGCTCAGGCGCGCGCCCCTGCTGATCGAGCTCGACGGGCGCATCTACCCCAGCCTCGCGCTCGCGGCGGTGTCCGCGGTCGACGGCACCCACAACTATGCTCTCCGGATCGCCAACGTCAACACCTCGTCCCTGATGCTCGACGGCCGCACGGTCCCGCTCGACGGGAAGAGCAACCTGCTGCTCAGGTACCGCGGCCGCAAGCGCACGTTTCCTTACGTCTCGGCTGTCGACGTGCTGGACGGACGACCGCACGCGTCCATCTTCACGGACAAGGTCGTGCTGGTCGGCACGACGGCGCTCGGCACGCGCGAAGTCGTCGCCACGCCGCTCGACACGCTGTTTGCCGGCGTCGAGGTGCAGGCCACCGTCGCCGACAACCTGCTGCAGCAGGACTACATCCGGCGGCCCGAATTCGGCGTCACCCTCGAGACCCAAATCGTGATCGGCCTGGGCCTGCTCGCGGCTTTCCTCGTGAGCCGGCTCGGCCTCGCGTGGGGCGCGCTCGGCGTCGCGGGCTGCCTCGCGGCGGCATGGACCGGCGCGATCTCCCTGATGTCGAACAACGGCACTTTTCTGTCGCCGCTCTTCCCCACTATCGGGCTGACGTCGGCTCTGGCGGCGATGACCGTCGCGCGATTCACGATCGAGCGCCAGCGGGCCGACCAGGCCGGCGAGGACAAGGTCACGTCACAGAAGCTCATGGTTCAGTCGCTCCTGTCGCTGACCGAGGTCAGGGACGCGGAGACCGGACGCCATTCGCGACGCACCCAGCAGTACACGCGGATCCTTGCGACCGAGCTCGCGACGAATCCGGCGTTCAGCGGCTATCTCACGCCCGAACGCATCGAGCTGATCGCCAGCCTTGCGCCGCTCCACGACATCGGCAAAGTCGGCGTTCCCGATCAGGTACTGAACAAGCCGGGGCTGCTCACTCCCGACGAGTTCGTTGAAATGCGAAAGCATCCGATCTACGGCCGGGACGTCATCCTGAAAGCGCAGCGGGACGTCGGCGTGAGCGACGATGCGATTCTCAGCGTCGCGAAGGACATCGTCTATACCCACCACGAAAAGTGGGACGGAACGGGCTATCCTCAGGGGCTGCGTGGGAGGCAGATCCCCGTCGCGGGACGCGTGATGGCGGTCGTGGACGTGTACGACGCGGCCAGCACGCGCCGGCTCTATCGACCGTCAGTGACTCACGACGACGCGGTCGGGGTGATCGCGAAGGGTCGCGGCTCCCACTTCGATCCCGACGTCGTAGACGCCTTCCTCAAAGTTGCTGAAGTCCTTCACAAGGTGTCGGTGGAGAGCGAAGCGCCCGACAGCTGACAGGCTCATGCTGCAGCGATGTAAAGGAACCGTAACCACATCGTTTCAGCGTGCGCATCCCTCTTAGATCCTTACCGCTCCCTAACCCTTCGCGAATGAATCGCGAGGATCGGCCCAGATACAGTTCTCTGGTGCGCCATGTCGGCGAACACAGAGCATTGAAGAGGCAGGAGCAAATGAAACAGCACGTGACGTTTTCGGTTGTGGTCGGTTTGATGTCGCTCGCATTGTCATCGGCGGGTCAAGGTTCCAGCACAGACCGCGGGTTTCATCTTCCGTCCAAGGAGTTCGACGCGCCGGTGGTGTTCCAGGCCGCCGGTCCGGATATCGCTTCCATCCAGGGAACGGTCGATCGATATCGCCTGGCCCTCGGCGATCCCATCAACGGAAACACCCCAGGGCCGCTCGCGACGGGGCGTCGTGAAATCAATTGGGACGGTGGCAGCCCCACCAACACGACGACCTCGCCGGGGCCGACGCCGTTCGACGTGTTCCTGAACACGCGCGGCGCGCGCATGATCACGCCCGGAACGGGATTCGTGCAGGCGCCGGCCAGCGGGCTTGCCGACGTTTCCGGCAATCCGTCCTACGCTGACATCCTCAAGCCGTTCAGCCTCCAGCGACTGTTCAGCCCGATCGACAGCAACCTGACCAGAGTCGAGTTCTTCATCCCCGGTACCAGCGGCGCCGTGCCCGCGACGACGACCGGCTTCGGCGCGATCTTCACGGACGTCGATCAGCCGGACGGTGGTCCCGGCAAGGGCGTCGACGGGACGCCCAGCACGATTGTGAAGTACTACGACGTCCACGGCAGACTCCTCTACAGCAGCGCCGTGCCGTCGTCACCCGGCGACGGCAGTCTCTCATTCCTCGGGATTCTCTTCACGGATGCCCGTATCGCCAGGGTGCGCATCTTCGCTGGCAACGTCGAGCTCGGTAAGGACGACTCGCGCCGTAAGGACGTCGTGGTAATGGACGACTTCATTTATGGCGAGCCGCGGCTCATTCAATAGCTGGGTCGGTCCACGGCGGGTGTTCCCGCCGTGGACGACCAATCACCTCGCGCCCCGCGCCGCCATGATGGCGCCGACGTTGGCGGGCGCGAAGAACTCCGCGGGTGAGATCGTCCCGGCGTTCATGCGTGCGAAGCCGTCCATGGCTGCCTGATTGCCGGCAATCGCCCCGAACAGCTGCTGGAGCTCGAGCGGTGGCGGTTCCAGCTTGGCGAGCTGGCACGTGAACTCGTACATCGGTAGCACGTGCGCATCCCTGGTCGTCTGGTACTCCCGCATCGCGTCGTCGAAAGGACGGTCGCCGCTGAACGATTGATCGAGCGCCGTGGCACACAGTTCGGCATCGCGGAACGCGTCGCCGATCCCCTGCGCGGTGATCGGGTCCTTGGTGTAGCCGGCGTCGCCGACCAGCGCCCAGCCGGGGCCGTACGGCTTGCGGAAGAAATTCGGCACGACCGCGCCGACGAACTGCGCCTCGCGCTTTGCACCCTGGATGCGCGCGTCGAATTCCGGCGACAGCGCGAGCGCCTTCCTGTAATGCCCCTCGATGTCCTTCTTGTTCGCTTCGAACTCCGCGGAGGGCCATCCCACGATCACCAGTGTGAGGCCGTCATTCGTGGGCGCCGCCGCGAACCCGCGGTAGGGGCGGCTGTAGATCTCGAACCGGCCGTCGATCGGAAGTCCGCTCCAATACGAGTAGTAGCCGCAGAGCAGCGGCGGTTTTTCGTTGTACTGCTCGGGATGCACCGTTTCGGCCACGCGGGAGCGCCTGCCATCCGCGCCAACGACCACCGTAGCCTTTTCCGCGATCGGGGCACTGCCCTTCGAGCGACCCTTGACGCCGACGACGCGGTCGCCCTCGGTCAGGAGATCCTCGACGGCAAAGTTCTCGCGAATCTCGACGCCGGCTTCGGCTGCAGCATCGACGAGAATCTTGTCGAGGACCGTCCGGCGCGGGCAGTACCCTGTCGGAGCCTCGTTGGTGCCAGGCGCGCCGGAGATCGTAAGTGGACCGAAGTCGAAGAAGTAGGTGTGGATGGGCGGGCAGCCCGTCGCGGTGACGCGATCGATCAGCCCCCAGCGGCCGAGCGCGGCGACGGCTGGCGGATGCACGATGTGCGTCGAGACCGTATCGCTGGGAAACGTCGCCCGGTCGACGACGAGGACGCGGTAGCCTTTGCGTGCGAGCAGCATGGCCGTCGGTGAGCCTGCGCAACGCGCGCCGACCACGATCGCATCGTAGGTCTTACTCATCGCTGTCTTTCGAGGCGCACCTGAGCATATACCGCCCGGGGAGAGGGCGGGCGCCGCCGCCGCACGAAAAATGACTCGGCCGGTGATATGGTTCAGACGTCCGATGTTCGCTGTCGATCACGCACTGACCGCGCTGCTCGTCAGGCGGCGCTACCGTCCGGTTCCGATTGCGCCGGTCCTCATCTCCGTTCAGGCGATGGAGCTGGCCTGGGTGGGGCTCAACTATGCCGGCATCGAACGCACCACCACGGAGCCGACCGTCCGCAGCGTCGCGGACATTCACCTCGTATACATGCCGTATTCGCACTCAGTGGCGACGGCGCTCGGAGGCGCGCTGCTGGCGTGGCTGGTGATCGAGAAGGTGCTCGGTCGGCCGTTGCTCGGACGCGCCGTTGGTATTGGCGTCGTCTCGCACCTGATTCTCGACATCGTCACGCACGCGCACGACATCGTCCTTTGGCCGGGCTTGCCGTCGCCCGCGCTCGGCCTCGGCCTCTACGCGAACGCTCCGATGGCTGCATTCGTCCTCGAGATGATCTACGGTGTCTTCTGCTGGCGTGCGTCTCGAGGCGGTGCTGCCCTGCTCGTTTTCGCGGTGCTCGGGAACCTGGCGAATCTGCCCCTGCTGTCGGTTGGGATCGCGGGGCCCGAAGGCTATCTTGCCGGGCGGCCGACGCTCGTGGTCAGCGTCATCTTCGTGCAGATTGTCGTCACACTCGTGCTGGTCGGGCTGCTTTCACGCCGCGGCGAGAGTGCATCCGGCGGGGAGTTTAGCCGCGCATCAAGGTCGGGATCAGCACCGCCAGGAGCACGAGCCCGATAAGCGGGACCAGGACGACGAGGCACGCGAGCGCGCTGTTGCCGAGGGCGCGCCAGGCGGAGAAGCCCTGCGCTTCGCCCAGGCTCTTCAGTGCGGTGAAGATGGACCAGATGTAAGTGCCGAGCTGCACGAAGATGATCGCCGTGACCAGCAGAATGGTCGGGCCGCCGAGGCCGGTCGCTTCGAGATCCGACATGAACATGGCTCTTCCGGCGAGGGCCAGGAGCGGGATCCAGAGGAGGCCGCCCCAGAGCGTAGGCACCGTGCCCCAGACGATGGCCGCGCGGATTTCGGGCTTCGTGCCCGTACCACCGATCCAGCGGCCGGTGACGTGCAGAAGCCAGCCGCCGACGTAGAGCCCCAGGAGTCCCCCCAGCGGCCCGCCTATCAAGGCGATGGCGAGGATGACCGGCAGCGAGAGCACGTCGCCGGCGTTCTTCTCAGAGGCCCGGCTGAGTGCCTCGAGGGCTCCTCCGACCCCGGCAAGCGGCACCACGAGATAGGACGCGTCGGTGTCGAGGATGCCCCGGATGGTGTTGCGCGGCTGCAGCCAGATGCTGACGAATGGCGATGTGTCGGAATCGGCGCGAGTCGACGATACCGTCGCCGTCGCCGTCGCGACGGTCATGTCCGCCAGCGACGTGCGGCACAGGCGGCAGCGCTCGTCGCCTTCAGCGAGGCTCGAGCCACACCTCGAACAGAAACGAATCTGGGCCATCAGATTTCTTCCGTGCCGTGCAGGGAGTTTGGGGAGGCGAGATCAGTATCGCACGGTGGGGCACGAACGCGATACTTGTCCGTGCAATCGTGTGAAGCCTGTACGTCGACGCCTGGCAACCACCTGGCGTCAGCGAGGTCCGCCGCCGATCATCCTGCGAAGTGTCCTCGCGAGCGTGAGGACAGGACTCTCCGGGTGAACGGTGAATCCGTCTTGGACCTCCCACACGGCCGACAGAACCGCCTGGGCAAACGCCCACTGCCGGATGCGGTCGACGTCGAGCCGCAGATCTGAAGCGAACCGGTGAAGACGGTGCTCGATCGTCCACGGTGACGTGAACAATTCGGGCGCTTCCACCGGATTCCGGAGCGCAGCACCCACCTCGTACTCGACCTCGCCCACGACCCCCTTCGGATCGATGGCGAGCCAGCCACGCCCTTCGTCGCGAAGGACGTTGGAGTGCTGGAGATCGCCGTGCAGCAGCCACTGGTCGCGCTGCGAAGCCGCAAGCCGTTCGTATCGTCGCCGGCCGTCGTCCAGAAGATCGCGGGGGACGGACGTATCGGCGGTTGCCGCATAGCGTTCGAATCCTTTCGCCAGGTCCTGCAGGGTCGGGCATCCCTCGGTCGGCCTGACACGGGATGTTCGTCGGATGACGTCGGCGATGACGGCGGTTGCCTGGTCGTCATCTCCAGCGACCGCCATGTTCACGAGTGAGTCGCCTGGCGTCGCACGCTCCATGAGCACCGCGCCCTCGGCCTGTTCGTACACTCGGACGACACCGGTCCCTCCGAACGCCTCCAGAACCCTGCCGCAGTTCCACTCGTCGTTGTTTCGTTTGACGATTTTCAGCACGACGGGCCGTCCTTCTTGACTCCCGACGGCCAGCACGGAGGTGCCGGTCTCCACCGTGCGTTCGACGACGAGGTTCCAGGCCCGGACCAGCGCGTCGAGACGTCTCCGCACGTCCGACGCGATCGACGAAGGCGAATCATCCACGGGTCTTCCTCTTGACAAACTAGACGAGTCGGGTATGCTCGCTTATCTAGTTTGTCTAGATAACAGTCAAGCGCTGGTAAGCAGTCAAGCCCTGGTAAGCAGTCAAGCCCTGGTAAGCAGTCAAGCCCTGGTAAGCAGTCAAGCAACGAGGCGGTTCACAGCGTGGCGGACAAGCAGAGCGCGCTCGTGCAGGGCACGCTGCACATGCTCATCCTCAAGACGCTCGCCCTCGAGCCGATGCACGGCTATGGCATCGGTGTCCGCCTCGAGCAGATCAGCCGCGGCGTCTTCCAGGTCAACGCCGGGTCGTTGTTCCCCGCGCTCCGTCGCCTGGAGCGTGACGGGCTGATCCAGGGCGACTGGCGCGTCACCGAGAACAATCGCCGCGCGAAATACTACATCCTGACGGCTCAGGGCCGCGCGATGCTGACACGCGAGACCCGCGACTGGGAAGTGCAGATCAGGGCGATTGCCCGGATCCTGCGCGCCTCAAACTGAGGGGCACTGACGGCCTTCGCCCATACCCGGTCGAGCGGTTATCGATCGGGGTATTCTGCGCGCTTCGTGAACAGGGGAAACGAGGGTTCGACCGAGCTTGGGTATTTGGCGAGGTACGCTTTCATGAGCTCGCGGGCGTCGGATTGTCGGGCGCTGACCCGGATGACACTTGTGCCGCTGTACCAGAAGTACTCCAGCTCGGATGCCAGCACGATCTGACGGTTCACGGACTTCTCGGTGACGAACCCAATGTGCCGCAGCTCGTACCTGGCCCACGCGGCGTTGGGGTACTGCCAGATCGTCACGCCTGCGTGATCGCTGCCGCGATAGCTGACGTAGTACTCGAGCCGTTCAGGAGGCGGTGCATGTCCCGGCACGGGCGGATGATCGGCCGCCGGCTCCCGGCGGACGTTTCCCGTGCCCTCGGGGGCCACCCTGCCGATCTCGTGCAGCACGAGCGCCTCTTCCAGCGGACGCTCTTTCGGGCGCGGCAGGTTGTCTCTCGGCGGGGCTTCGGCGAGCGACGCGGCGATCGCCTGCTCGTACCGCGCCATCGACGCCTTGCTTTGCGCGCGCCAGTGCGCCATCAGCGCGCCGCCCAGCACCAGTACGGCGAGGACGACGGTGAACAGCCTTTGAGCTGCGACGGACAGCACACGCGGTGGCGGAACGATCAGCCGCTGCTGCAGCTCCACGCGATCGGCCGCGCGAAATTCGGCGACGATCACCAGCGCGAACGCAATGCCCGCCTGCCACACACCGATCATGATCAGCAGCGAGCCGCCCATCACCGTCGGCACGCGGGCATCGAAAAAGGAACCTGTCGGGGCGAGCACGGCTCCGGCTGCGGCGCAGGATGCGACTTCGACGAACGCGCGCGCCGGCTGCTGCCCTGCCGACGGCAACAGCGCCAGGAACGCGCTCGTGACGAGCGTCGCGCCGACGGCGCCGGCGAAGAAGAACTGTGTCGGCCCCGGACCCACAGCGGACGATCGCGCAAAGACGTCGGGCAGGAATCCCAGAAGAATCGCGGCGAGCATCGCCAGGATGAAGGCCCCGCCAGACGTCAGGATGAGCCCCGCGAGTCGGGCCGGCGAACGGACGCCCTGACACCGCCAGAGATAACCCGCGAGCAGCGCGCCGAAGACGAACCCCACCGGCAGCGGTCCCGCGCCCAGGAGCGTGGCCGGTAGGATCGCGATCGGAACCGAGAGAAGTCCCAGCAGAGCCAGCGTTGCCGCGCGCTTGATCACGTCAGCGTCAGTCTCAAGAGCAGTGCCACACGATGCGGCGGTAATGGCGGTGCTTTTCCGGTGTGCGCCGTGCTCCGCTTTCAGGTCTGAGCTTCAGGGACGAGATTTGTAAGAGCGCGCGCCGCCACAATCCCGGAGAAATCCCGGCGCACTCCCGGGACTTGCAACCGAGGCGTCCCGTAATCTCCTCACGTTGCGACGGAATGAAACCATCGGCACGTTGAGGAGGTTCAATGAAAGTCGGAACGTTCGTCAAGCACGTCGGGTTGTCACTGTTCGGCGTCCTCGTTCTCGCAGGCCTCTGGTCGTCACGCGCGCTCGCGCAGCACGACCAGGCGCACACCGGTGGGCTCCGTCACGACGTGAGCTCGGATCAGAGGAATCAGTCGGGCGACCTCGTCAGAATCGTTCGCGACGCGACGGAGCGCTATCGCGACGTCGCGGTCGCCGATGCGGAAGGGTACAAGCTCATGTTCGGCTGCGTGGCCGGACCCGATTCCGGCGCGATGGGCCTTCACTACGTGAACATGGATCTGGTGATGGATCCCGAGCTGGACCCCACGCGTCCGGAAATCGTGATTTACGAGCCGACCTCCAACGGGCGCGTGCGGCTCATCGGCGCAGACTTTCTGGTGTTCCAGGAAGACTGGGATGCGAAGGGCGTGGGCACACCGCAGATCATGGGCCAGCTGCTCCACCTGTTCGAGAGCCCCAACCGTTTCGGGCTCAAGTCGTTCTACACGCTGCACGTATGGGCGTGGAAGGACAACCCGAACGGCTCGTTCGTGAACTGGCACCCCAAGGTGTCATGTGACAACTTCAGCGGCAAGAACTGATGGCGAGGCGCCGGACGGCGCGGTCACGTGCTGCCGCGTCGTCCACTCACTTGAGCCTGGCGAGCAGCTTTTTGAACCGCGGATCGTCGCGCAGGATGTCGTAGTCGGTGTCGTGTTCGATCCAGTCCCGCTTGCCCCAGCCCCGCGCGAACACCCGCTCGAGCAACTCCAGTGCTTGTTCCTTCTGACGGAGCTTGGCGTGCAGGCAGGCGGCGTTCACGAGCGCGCTCATGTCATCCGGATCGAGCTCGAGCGCCCGTTGCGCCCATTCGATCGCCCGCGCGGTCTGGCCGTCGTCGAACAAGGCCCCTGAGCCGAGCGAGAGCGCGCGTCCATCCCGCGGGTTCAGCGCGAGCGCATGCTCGGCGCGTCGAATGCCTTCCTTCCCTGCCTCCTCCGACTCTTCCAGGCGCCCAAGCATGCGCAGCGACTGCGACTGGAGCATCGGGCTCTGAAAGTCCTCGTGACGGACCTCGGCAGCCTGACGAAAGAGCTCGGCCGAGCGCGCGATGTCACCGCTTGCGAAGCAGGCGCGGGCGAAATAGTAGTGGGCCTCGAAGAAGTTCGGGTTCAGACGGATCGCCTCTTCGAATTCCTTTGCGGCTTCGTCATAGCGCCCCGACAGCGACAACACGAAACCGCGGGCCGCATGCGGCTCCGCCAGACCCGGGGCAAGCTCCAGCGCGCGCTGGCTCACGCGTTCCGCCTTGACGAGATCCTCTGCTCGCCCACCGAACCACTCGTACAAGGTGCCCTGGGCCGCCGCCAGACAGGCCCAGGCCGGGCTGTAGTTGGCGTCGATCTCGATGGCCCGTTCGAACATCTCGGCGCTTCGCGCCAGATCCGGCTGCGTCATCCTGGGAAGGTACTGCCGGCCGCGCAGGTAGAACTCGTAGGCCTCGACGCCCGCGTGCGGGCGCCGCGACGCGAATGTTGGTGCGCAAACTCGGGACGCTTCCCCGAAGCGAGGTGGCGACGCATTCCGCAATTTCCTCCTCGATCGCAAACACGTCGTCGAGCGTGCGATCGAATCGCTGCGACCATCGGTGATAACCGGTGGCGACCTCGATGAGCTGCACGGTCACGCGCAGACGCAGGTCCGCCTTGCGTACGCTGCCTTCGAGCAATGTTTCGACGCCGAGCTGCCGGCCGACGTCGCGGACGTCTGCACCAGGGCTGCGGAACTGAAACGACGCCGTCCTGGCCGCGACACGCAGGCCATCGATGTGTGTCAGCGCGTTGATCAGCTCCTCTGCGAGACCCTCGCACAGATAGTCCTGATCGCGGCCGGGGCTCATGTCGGCGAATGGAAGGACCGCGATGGACGAGATGTCGGGTGTCGGCGCCTCGCGATCGGCGACGGGGGCGATCGCGGCTTCCGTAAGCTGGGCGACGAACCGGTACCCGCGGCGGTGCCGTGTTTCGATGAAGCGCGGCTGCCTAGCATCATCCGCGAACGCCCGGCGCAATTCCTGGATGCACGACGTCAACGCGTCGTCGCTGACGATTGTCTCGGTCCAGACGGACGCGAACAGGTCTTCTTTCGAGACGGGCTGGCCCGCACGCGTGACCAGCACGGCGAGCACGGCAGACGCCTTCGGCGTGAGCCGGACTTCCCGTGGACCCGACCAGAGCCGCCCCGTATCGATATCGAAGCGGTAATCGCCGAAGGTCACGCTGTTTTCCATAGCATTCCCGGAGAAATCCCGGCTTGCTCCCGGGACTTCCAGCCGTTCCGCCCCGTATCTTTCTGACATAAGGACGAAGCGGAGGCAACTGGGATCGGAAACATCGCGGAGAGCACACAAATGAGCAGAATCCTGACGTTGGCGTACGGCACCCTGAGCTACGTGATCTTCTTTCTCACCTTTCTCTATGCGATCGGGTTCATCGGCAACGTGGTCGTCCCCAAGTCGCTCGATTCGGGCGCGACCGATCCCTGGCCGACCGCGCTCCTGATCGATCTGGGACTGTTGTCGCTGTTCGCGGTGCAGCACAGCGTGATGGCGCGCCCGGTGTTCAAGCGTTTCGTGACCAGGATCATACCGGTTGCGGTCGAGCGAAGCACGTACGTCCTCGTCAGCAGCCTTGCCCTGATCTTTCTCTTCTGGCAATGGCGGCCGCTCGGCGGCATCGTGTGGGACGTGCAGAACGACGTCGGCCGCGCGCTCCTCTACGGTGGATTCGCGTTTGGCTGGATGCTCGTCCTCTTCGCCACGTTCGTGATCAACCACGTCGACCTGTTTGGTCTGCGTCAGAGCTGGAGGGCCTTCCGCGGCCAGCCGCAGAGTGAGCTGCGGTTCGTGACGCCGGTCCTCTACCGCATCGTCCGGCATCCACTCTACGTCGGGTGGTTGTTCGCCTTCTGGTCAACCCCCACGATGACCGTGACGCACCTGCTATTCGCGGTGATGACGACGGGCTACATCCTCGTGGCCATCCAGCTCGAGGAGCGCGATCTGATGAACGCTCATCCGGAATACGCCGAGTATCGCCGTCGGGTGCCAATGCTTGTGCCGGCCCTGCGGCAGCACGGCGCGGCCCCGGACGCGGTTCGACCGGGTCGCGCATAGCCGGAGCACGCTCATGAAACGCACGACTGAATTCGCGGCGCCGGCGAGGATGATTTACGGCGGCCTCGGCTGGTTGGCCGTATCGCTCGCCATCGCCGGCGTCCTGTTGCCTGGAATGCCGACGACGGTCTTCGTCATCGCCGCGTCGTACTGCTTCTCGCGGAGCTCACCTCGTTTCGAGCGGTGGCTCCGCGATCACCCGTGGCTGGGGCCTCCGCTTCGACGGTTCGCGTCGGGCGGCGGCATGCCACGCTCGGCAAAACGCGCGGCGCTCGTGGCGATGTGGGCGGGCGTCCTCCTGTCGTGCGTAGTTCTGGTCGCCACGCACCCGGCGCTCGCGGTCGTCACGATTGCATTGGCCGCGGCCGGCACGCTGTCGATTCTGTTCGGCGTCCGCACCGTGCCGGAGTCAGGTCATCGGGGTTCCCATGCTTGAGCGTATCGATTCGTTCGACAGCACATACAGCCACTTCACCGAGAACGTGCTCGACGTCATCCGGAAAGAGACCTTTGGCATGGGTACGACAGAAGGATCTGACCGACAATGCCGCCCTGGTGGCGGGCCGCTGGTATGAGGCGCGCCGACGTCACCAGCGCGAGCTGCTGCCCATCGAGGGCGAGGAACGCTTCGAGGGATTGCAGCGATTTTTTGTCGCGGTTCACGAGTTGACGTCGGAACGTCGCTTGTCGAGGATTGCGTATCTCGTCGAGAAACGGTAAACCTGGCTGGACGTGCCCCCGCACTGACCTCGAGCTAATTTCGATACTGAGAGGCGCGCTGGTCTAAGATCGTTCGAGCGTCGCCGCAGCACAGCCACAGCGGCACGCCAGGGAGGATCATGCGCAGCGAACGCGTGTCGGCGCTCACAGGGCTCGCCTCGTCGCTGACGACGCTGGTCTGTTGAGCGTTTCCGATTCTGTTCGTGACCCTAGGTCTAGGGTCCGTCGTTCGTCCGCTGTTTCCGCGGTACCTGGTTGGCGGTGATCGGCAGCCACAAGAACCTGGTCTTCGGCGTCTCCGCTCTGATGCTGGCGCTGAACTACTGGCTGGTCGTGGTGCGTCCGCGGCAGTGTGCGCCGGGGGACGTGTGTCACGTCGACAGCCCGCATGATGCGATTCAACCGCCGGCTGTTCTGGGTGTCGGCTGGCGTCTACGCTGTTGCGGCAATTGTCACGTTCGGCGCGCTTCTGATCGTCGACCGAGTCTGAGAGGGACCATGCGAGCAGCTCTTCTGGTGTGCGTGTTACTCGCGGCGATGCCGCACGTGGCCGCCGCCGGCAACGGGCACGGCCCGGTGTTCGGCGGCGCCACGCCGACGCTCGGGAAAGGCGGCTGGCAGCTCGATCAGGTCTGGATGGGCCGGATCGGCGAGGGAGCGGACGACGACGAGCAGATGCTGCGCACGCATGATCAGTTTCGGGATCACCGAGGATCTGCAGATCTCGGGATCGCTGCCGATCACGCTCGAGTCCGGCTTCTACATGTCGAAGGGCCGCATGATGCCGCTGATGTCCTCGGAACGCGACTTCGAGGGGATCGTGGCCTGGCGGTTTCAGCGCCGCGACATCGGGCCGGGCGCGCGCCTGGAATCGACCGTGTTCGCCGGCGCGGCGATACCGATGCAGGAGCGCCGTTCCGACGGGATGACCGCGACGCCCTCGGTGCATGTGTCGGCGTCTTCCGGCTACGCGTCGCGCGTGCACTACTTCTGGGTCGGCGGCGGATACCATCACGCCTCTGACAGGAACGGCGACCAACCCGGCGACACCGTGTTCTACAGCGTCGTGTACGGCTATCGCCCGCCGGCCCTGCGGCTCGACTATCCGAAACCGGATCTGCGCTTCTTCGTGGAAGCGGTCGGTGAGCACACGGATCGAGGGAAGCATCACGGCTTGACGCTGCTGACAGCGGCGGCTCGGCGGTACTCATCGGGCCCACGGTGCTGCTGCTGTACAAGGCTTACGCCCTGGAGGGCGGGATGTTGTTTCCCGTCTACCAGAAGACGAACTTTCAGCCGTCCGAACGATTCCGGTTCGGGGTGAATGTCAGCTACTTCTTCTGGAGAAAGTAGAGCCTCGATGATGCGACCCAGGGTGTTGCCGGCGCTTCTCGCGTTCATTCTGTTGCTGCCTGCAGCGGCACGTGCGGAGTACCTGCGCGTCGAGCTGAAGATCTTCGGCATGGATTGAGCGGTCTGCGCCCACGCCGTGCGCGTGGCCGTGCTGAAGATCGATGGCGTCGAGTCGGTGGAGGTGTCGCTGACACGGGCAGTGACCGACATCCGCCTGCGCCCCGGCAACAAGGTCTCGCTCGAGCAGCTGCGGAAGCTCGTCAAGGCCAACGGCTTCACGCCCAAAGAGGCGTCGGTGACCGCAATTGGAAAGCCGATCGAGCGCGGCGGTAAACCGGCGATCGAGCTCGGGCCTGACTCGGTGCTTCTGATTGCGGCAGACCCGCGCGATCCGGCGGTTTACAAACAGATCGTCGGCCTCCTGGGTACGCCGAAACAGATGCTCGAGATTGTTGGAACGGTCGAAAGCAAAGGCGACGCACCCGATACTGTCGTTGCGAAGAGCTTTCGACAGCGCTAAAGGCGCCCCGATAGCGGACCGCTCGTCGTGCGGGATTGGTGCGCCTCGACTGCCGCCCGGAGCGTCGGAGATATGGCATCAGCGCCGAGCCGTTCGAGTGCGCCGCTCCGTTCGAGCATTCGCCGCACCTGCGGAAGCACGCCTGCGATAACCAACCGAATCCCCCGCGCTCGAAGGTCGTCGGCCACCGCGACGAGCGTGTCGGCTCCAGTGCTGTCGAGGTGGACGATCGACGCGCCGTCCACGATCAGCCATGTCGACACCAGGATTGGCGTCCGCGACCGCCAGGACGCGGCGCCTGAAATAGGGCGCGTTGTAGAAAATCACCGACGCGGCGAACCGGTACAACACCAGGCCCGGCACGGCTCGTCGCGCCCTCGTGTCGCGCGACGTCGATGGAACCCCTGCAGTCCCTCGACACGCCCAAGCACGGCATCGGCCGGCCGGGAGGAGCGCACGAGCAACACCAGCATGGCGAGCGCGATCGACAGCGCGATGCCCTGCAGGGCGCCGAACGTCACGACGCCGATCATGGCCGCCGCGCACACCAGGAGCTCGCCTTCCCGGACGCGATAGAAGCGTACGAGCGCCCGCCAGTCGAAGAGGCCGATTCCCGCGAGGATCAGCACCGCGCCGAGCGCACTGCCCGGCAGGTACCGCAGTGGACCTGTGAAGAAGAGCAGCACCAGCCGCGATCGTGGCCGCGGCGACGAGCCCGGTCACTTGCGTCTTGCCGCCCATGGCGTCGCTCACCGCGGTGCGGGAGTCTGCACCGGTCACGGCAAAGCCTTGCGACAAACCGGCGGCGACGTTGCAAACGCCGAGCGCGATGAACTCGCGGTCGACGTCGATCTCGTAATGGTTCCGCGCCGCAAAGCTGCGCGCCGTCACCATCCCGCTCGTGACGCTCACGAGCGCCAGGCCGGCCGCTCCCGTCAGTAGTGGAACGAGCATGCGCCGGCGGTATCGGGAGTCCAACCGAAGATCCGGCAGTCCGGCGGGTACCGCACCGAGAACTGCCACCCCGGACTGTCGAGCGCGAAGACCTTGACGAGCGCGACGGCAACAACGACCGCGATGAGCGGTGCAGGGAGACGAGGGAAAAAGCGACGCACGCCGAGCATCACGACGAACGTCGTGACGCCGACGACGAGCGTCGGCACGTGCGTGTCGGGGAGCTTCGACACGAACTCGAACACTCGAGGAAGGATGCGGCCCGACTCGATCGAGAACCCGAAGACCTTGCCGATCTGCCCGAGCACGATGCTGATGGCGATGCCGTTCATGAAGCCGACGAGCACGGGCTTGCCGAGGAAGTCGGCGAGGAAGCCAAGGCGGAAGAAGCCCGCGATGATGCACACGAGCCCGGCGATCACCGCCAGCGATACGGCGAGAGCGCTATAGAGCGCGGCATCGCCGGCGGCGAGCGGCGCAACGATCGCCGCAACCATCGCGCAGGTGGCGGCGTCCGGGTTGACGATCAGCTGTCGAGACGTGCCGAATACGGCGTACACGACCAGCGGCAGCATCGAGGCGTACAACCCGACAACAGGCGGAAAGCCGGCAAGCTGGGCGTACGCGATGGCGACCGGCAGCGCCACGGCTGCGACCGACAGCCCTGCTGCCACGTCGTACGAAGCCACTCGATTCGGTAATCGAGTAGCTTCGCGAGCCCTGGTGCGATCCGGTCCAGCCCGTGCGAACGTGCGGTCGAGGCGTTCCGCGCAGCCACCTCCGAGTCGTTAGTTGCTGTGACGGGCGAGCGCGGCTTTCAGCACGCCGGCGCTGGTAGGAGCATTCCCCGCTCGCTCGAAGACGATATCCTCGGAGGAGAGTGCCTTCTCATAGAACCGCGTATTGGCATCCATGTCTTCCTTGATGACCGAGCCGTTGACGGTGAGCGCCGGCAAACAGTCCCCGGCTGCGCGAATAGCTGAGAATCTGCGCCTGCATCTGCAGGTCGGTTGACGCTTCACCCGCCCGGCCGACAGGTCCCGCCGCGGCGGAGATTTCCGCGCCCAACTTGACCTGGTTCGACAGCAGGTGCTCGACGCCGGACCGGTTCATGATGACGAAAATCACATCAATCTCGGTTCCACCAATCTGCGCTCCCACGCTGCCGCCCGTCATCGTCAGGAAGGCCGGCGAGGACCACGTGCGTGTGTCCGCGGCACGGACGCTGATGATGCCGCGTCCCCATTGTCCGCCGACGACGAAACCCGCTTTCTTCACTCCCGGGAAGATCGCAATCCCTTCGGCTTTTTCCAGAATGCTCTTCGGAATCGCCTTGTCAGGCGCGCGCATCATCTCGTTCACGACGGCGGTGGCTGCGCTTACCCGCTTGACTTCATCTTTTCCTGCGGCGGCGCGGACCGTGATGGTCGCCGCGGTGGCCACGACGCACAGCGCGACTCCTAGAGCTACGTGTTTCGCCTTCATCGATTGACCTCAGAGCAACCTTAGCGCGTCGCTCGCCTCAGGTCTGTTCAATCCCCGACACTATATGCCTGAGGTAACGCGGATGGCTGTGCTCAATGGAACACAGCCCCGGGAGGTTGACCCTCACCTCCGACGCGAACGTCTCGATGTCTGTTTAGAGACAGCTTTCGTGCAGCGCAGCTGGTACGCTGCGGTAGGTCTATTCCATGCGCAAGCCCCTCAGCCCTGCCGTGCCGTCGCACGCCGACCACCGCAGCCGGAAACGAAGACCGGAGCGCACGAAGGGCACCAACGGGGGCGGAGGCTGCCAGGAACAAGGCGGAACAGTTCAGGCGACTGGCAGAGGAAGCGCGTGCAGTCCGCGACGACCATCGCGAGGCGCTCGAAACAATCCGACAGGAGCGAGAGCGGCAACGGGAAACCGGTGAGACGGCGCGCGCCGCCAGCGAAGAGGCACGGGGCGCGGCCGAGGCTGCGCGTCAAGTAGTGGTGGATGCGGTGCGCGCTACCGCCGACACCCTGAACGCGACGCTCGAACAGATGAAGGTCGTCGAGGAGATGCGGCGGACCCTCCGTGAGACACAGGACCTCAACAAGCTCGATTCCAACTAGAGCCACGGATCACACGGACAACACAGAAGCGCTAAGAGATAGCTTGTCGTGTCACGACGTCGGCCCGGCGAACGCCGAGACCGAGGGCTCATTGTTGCCAAAGGTCTCGACGACGGGCCGGGGCGCGCCGATGTGGAAGCCCTGCGCGTAGTCGATGCCGCTGCGCCGCAGCCGATCCATCAGGTCTTGATCGGTGACAAACTCCGCCACGGTTTTCTTCCCCATGCCCCTGGCGATCCCGACGATCGCTTCGACGACGAGCTGGTCGGCGGCATTTGCGCCAAAGCCACGAATGAAGTCGCCATCGATCTTGAAATAGTCGAACGGGAGATGCTTCAGGTAATAGAACGAGCCGAAACCGGAGCCGAAATCGTCCAGCGCGAAGCGGCACCCCCGACTCCTCAACTCCGTCGTGAACTGTCTTGGCGTGGTCGATGTTGCCAATCGCTGCCGTTTCGGTCAGCTCGAAGACCAGACAGGCGGGGTCGATGCGCGCGTCCGCGAGCGCGCGATCGATGACCGCGACGAGTTGCGGATTGCCGATGGACTTAGCGGAAATATTCACATTGAGCGTCAACGAGCGGCCAGCCTTGGCTTGCCTGGCGATCAGCGCAACCGCCTGCCCCACCACCCAGGAGTCGATCGCGAGAATGGTGCCGAACCGTTCGGCGACGTACAGAAAGGCGCTTGGCGGGAGCAGACGGCCGTCGTCGGTGCGCAACCGGAGGAGCAGCTCGTACTGACTGACCTCGTTGGTCGCGAGGTCGAGGATGGGCTGGCAGTGCAGCTCGAGCTGATCGTGCGTGAGCGCACGTTGAATGCGCTCGGCCTCCACCAGCCGCGACGATGCTCGTGGCTGTGCGTCGGACCGCGGTCGATAGACCGCGAACCGGTCCCGGCCCGCTTCCTTCGCCTCGTACATGGCGAGATCGGCCGCCGCCAGGATCTCGACGTTCGTGAGACCGTCGAACAGCGCGACGCCGACACTGGCCGTGACCGGAATCTGGTGTTCGGCCAGCATCGCCGTTTGGCGGCGCAGCGCCTTCACGATGCCGTCCGCGACCACCTCCGCCTGCTCGGCGTCGACTTGGGGCAGGATGATTCCGAACTCGTCACCGCCCAGCCGCGCCAGGACGTCCGTCTCGCGGATCCGGCCTCGAAGCGCCGCGGCGACCGTCTTGAGCAGATCGTCGCCCGCTTTGTGGCCGAACTGGTCGTTGACGGCTTTGAAATGATCCAGATCGAGCAGCAGCACGGCCCCGCCGCCGCCATAGCGGGCCGCGGACTTGGTCTCCTGGGCCAGCGCCTGCTCGAAGCGCCGGCCGTTGAACAGCGCCGTCAGAAAATCGTGATCGACGAGGTGCTCCAGACGCCCTTCGAGCTCCTTACGCTCGGAGATGTCCTGCACCTGCGCGATGAGGTGCAGCGGTCGGCCCTCGTCGTCGCGAACGAGAGAGACGCTCAACAGTACCCAGACCAGATGGCCCCAGGCGTGACGGTATCGCTTCTCGATTTGATACTTCTGGATGTGCCCGTCGAGCAGCTCCACGATCTGACGGCGCGTCGACATCGACATCGTGCGGATCCGACAGGTCGCGGAACGAGCGCGCGCAGATCTCGTCGGCCGTGTACCCCGTGATCCGACACAGCGCGTCATTCACGCGCAGCAACCGGCCGGACATGTCCACGAGGGCCATGCCGATCGGCGCGTGCGTGAACGCGTTCTCGAAGGCGCTGCGCATAGACGTACCCGTTCCGGGCCTCCGAAGCCGTCTGGGGCACGAAAGTCAGGGTGCCAGACGTCGGCAAGCAGCGATGTACAAAATTGAACAGGGCGTGATTCTAGCTGGACCGTCCTGCGGCTCGCCGGGCTGGTCACAAAAGGGACGCCGGTCGTGTTCGAGGAATGAGAAAGCGAAGCCGCCAGCGGGGTTAGTCGCTGAGGCGGATCGACTGTGCCACGCGCTGGAACGTTCGCTGGTAACCCTGATACTCGTCCTGCGGCGCGACGGCGATGCAATAAAACAGGTTGCCATCCCGGAGCAGCGTCGTGAAGACCGTGACCGCTTCTCCCCGGCCGGTCACTTCCGAGACGTTGCTGAGTGTGGCCACGATCCCGTTGCGACCGGCCAGTGTCGTGTTCTGGAGGCCGCCCCTCGCGCGCAGCGAGGGATTCGACTGTGCCAGACCGTCGATGAATTCCTGGGTCGCTTCCTGAAGCGAGTGAATCTCGTTGCGAAGAACACCAAGCTCGACGCCATGGGTGAAGATCGTCTGGCCCTGCACCTGACCGTAGGCGCCGTCGGGCACGAATTTCACCGAGTTGCCCGTCGGCACCTCGCGCCAGTTGTCGGGGACGCTGACGCGAAACAGGTTCCCCTCCGTATAGGTCGTGAACCGCGATGACGGGGGGGCCACGCGAGTGCCGATGTCGCGCGCGTCGGGCGCGGGCTGTCCGGACCGGGTGGGCGTCTGCTTGCCTTTGCGTGTGACCTGTTCGGTCGTCGGCGCTGGCGACATGCTCCGCAGCCGATCCCGCACGCGCGCGAATTCGCGGGAATCGCCGGCCTGACCTTCGACTCGCAGATGCGAGGCTTCCTGGGCGATGTAGGTCTGCCGGTTCCCAGGATTGGGATGGTCGCTCATGAACTGCGGAACGCCGCCGCCGCCCTGTTTCGCGATCGTCTGGAACATGTGCATCAGGTCGAGCGGGTTGTATCCGGCGCGCGCCATCAGCTGCACGCCCAGCAAGTCGGCCTGCTTCTCGTACTCGCGGCTGTACCGCAGAAAGTACGTGCCCAAACCAAATTGGGTACCCTGTGCCACCACCTGCCCGACGTCGCCGCCAATGATGGCTCCCGCAATCGCGCCGGCTATCGCACCAATCTCGAACGGCTGCGCTTTGGTCGCCCCGGCGGTCCCGTGTCGCAGGATCACGTGGCTGAGCTCGTGCGCCATGACGCCGGCGAGCTCGCCCTCGACCGCTGCGGCCTGAATCATGCCGCGGTTGAAGTACGTGGGCCCGCCCGGCAACGCGAACGCATTGATCTCGCGTACGTTGATGACTTTGAAGGAGTATCGAAACTCGCGCTGTTCCAGCTCGGACGGAATCACCTGCACCAGGCGCCGGCCGATTCGATTCACGAAGGACTCGATGTCGTCATCTCGAAGAAGCGGCAACTGCTGCTCGACCTCTTTCGCCGCCTGCTGACCAAGTTCCACATCCTGTGCCGGCGTGTACCTGTTCTTGGGCGGCGTGACGCGCGTCTGCGCAGCCGCCAATGAGACAGTCACCATGAAGAAAGCCGCGGCGGCCCTCAGAAGGCGGCGGCCGCCGGTAGCACCACTGCGACTCCTCCGTTGAAACATCTTCCGACTGTATGCTCGCCAACTTGATCGTCGGTGTACCCATTTGCACACGGAGTTTGACCGGAATGCGACACTATGGCTTCGGAACACGCGTCAACGTTGGAGCCGACTACGATGGCCGTTGGCATCCGTGTCCGACTCGTGACTCGGGAGGAATGGGGGCCGCATGCTGGGGTGGATGAAGAAGCGGGCATCGACGTCGGACGACGCGGCTGAAGCAGACGCGGCCGTCACGAAGCCACGCGGGTCCAACAAGGCGGGAAAGTACCAGTGGCTCTACGAATACCTGGAAAATAGATACGCGAGTACGGTCGTCCTGACGTTCGGGCAAATCGAAGATCTTCTTGGTTTCTCGCTGCCGGATCTGGCGCGCACCGACCAGGAGTGGTGGACGATTGAAGGCATGAACACTGGCGAAGCTCGTTGGTCAGATGCATGGACACTGGCCAGCAGAACGGCCACACCGAATCTGATGGCCCGAACGGTTGCGTTTGAACGCGTATCCTGAGTGGAGGGGGGCCCCAAACGCGGCTGCCGCGTTAGGGACCACGTTCGGCGCAGCGGATCAAACCCGACGTCTGTAAAAGAGTCCCCCGCCCCCGAGGATCAGTACCACCAAGACGATGATGAGTAGAGTGTTCGTGTCCATGTTCTCTCCTGCCATCTGACTGACGCGCATGGCGAGTCTGCCGGCGTTCTGTCGTAAGCAGCGTATCGTCGGACGAACAGGGATGTCTGTTCCGTTCTGTACACGTTCAGCTTGGACGAACGGGTGGGCCTGATGGATGACACGTCGCAGACCTTGAAGCCGTGGGTCACATTCGCCGGGTGTGTGCTCGTCGTTGGCTCGAGCTGTTCACGAGCGTGGTGCTCGAAACGGTGCTGTACGCCGGGGCGGCTGGCGTCTCGCCGGTGGCGCTGCTCGCGTCGGTGGCGTTCTGGACGTGGCTGTGGGGGCCGCTCGGCCTGCTCATGGCGACACCGCTGACCGTGTGCCTTGTCGTGCTCGGCAAGCACGTGCCGGGTCTCGAGTTTGTCGGGCTGCTGTTGGCCGACACGCCCGCGCTGGCCCCCGAGTATGGCTACTACCAGCGTTTACTGGCCCGCGATCAGAGCGAGGCAGCCGACCTCATCGATCGGCACATCACGACCGAGTCCCCACGCTCGGTCTACGACGCCCTGCTGCTGCCGGCGCTCAACTATGCGGAGCGCGACCGGCTGGAGCAGCGCCTGTCGCCCGCCGAAGAAACGGCCGTCATCGATGCGACGCGGGAGCTGTTGTCGGACGCTGCGGCGTCGATCCGGCGCCTGCATCCGGAGGCGCCCGCATCCCTCGATGATCCGCCACGCCCCGCACGGCGCGCACCGCTGCGCGTGCTGGGCTACCCGACCAACGGCGTCGCCGACGAGCTCGCGCTCGCGATGCTCGCGCATGTGGTGGACGACCTGCCAATCAGCGTTGAGATCACGACAACGCGCCTGCAGGGCTCGCAATTGCTGACGCTTGTGCAAGAGCAAGGCTTCCCTGTCGTGTGCCTTGCCGATCTGCCACCCAGCCCGGCGTCCAAGACGCGATACCTCGTCAGGAGGCTCCGCGCCGCGTTGCCCGACGTACGAATCCTGGTCGGGCGCTGGGGACCGCCGGCGCTGGCGGACGACAGCACGCAGGTGCTGCGCGAAGCCGGAGCGAGTCTCGTGGCCTCGACGCTGGTGGAGACCCGGACGTACCTGAGCGAGCTCGTGGAGATCCCGAGGATCGCGGTTCCGGAGACAACCGGCGAGCATGCGGCGTAGGCCGCGTAGCGCTACCGGCGATGCGATTGCCCGTAGTCGATGGCGAACTGCCGGAGCTCCGCGTTTGTTTGACCGAGCGCGATCGCCTCTTTGGTGGCGCGCTCGACGTCCCAGTGATCGACCGCGAGTCGCTTGATCAGCCACATGGTGGCCGCGCGATTGCCACCGCCGCAGTGGATGAACGCGGGCTCGGCACCTTTCGAGGTAATGGCCGTCAGGAACTGGTCAGCGGCCTGGGGATTTGGCTTTCCGTCGAATGGGACATGAAAGTAGTGGAGCCCCACGGCCTTTGCAGCGGCTTCTTCTTTCTCGACCTCCGCGCCAGCCTCGGTGGCCAGCCGTAGATTGATGATGGACACGAATCCCATCTTCTTGATCTCGGGCACAGCTTCGGCCGTGATGGCCCCGGAGCACGCTACCGTCGTTTCGATCCGCGCGAGGTTCCGGATACCAGGAACGGTGTCTTTGGTCACCTGTTGCGCGTGAATGAATCCCGCGCAAAGGCAGACCATCGCCACAGAAGTCGGGAGCGTGAATGGACGCAGGCGCATGGCGGATCCTCCGTGAATCGCGATCATACTCCTTCTTCCGCAGAACGTGCGCGTTCACTCCGTTTCCCGCCGAGGCCGCACGACGCGCGTCCGTCTCTCGTCGTGCGCCTGCCGGGTCGCCCGGTCTGAGCCTATTGGCCCTGAAGGACTGTTGCGTTCAGGCCCGTGAGACGACGCGCGGCGTCCCGGTCCTGTTTGCGAACCTTCCGGCTGAGGACGCGCGATGCGTCCGCGGATCTCGAGGCGTAATACTCGTTGATGTCGTGACGCAGCGCCTGCGGGACGCCGGCAAACTTCCGCTCGGCGAACTTCTTCAGCAGATCGGCGTACGTCTCGTCCGCCAGTGGATTAGCGCCGTGCGTCGAGCGGTTCCCCGTGTCCAGATCCTTGTCACCGAGAGCCAGGCTTCCGGCGCGCAGCGCGCTCAGCGACGCACGATAACGCGCGTGGCAGGCCGTGAAGCTCTCGACAAACATCCGTTCCGTTTGCGGCGTGAGCGGCTCAATGCGTCTCATCTCCAGAAGCACAACCAAATCCCGTGCCGCGAATCTTCAAGCCCGGCAGTCGCGCTAGAATCGTGTCGCCGGCCGAGTAGGCGGGCAGGCGACTCAGCTGGAACAGAAGAGCAAGGAGTGAGGCATGCAGCTCGGCGCATTCTCAATCAGCCTGGCCGTCAAGGACCTGGCCGCTTCACAACAGTTCTACGAGAAGTTCGGGTTCAAGGCCTATGCGGGCGATCCGTCGAAGAACTGGGTGATCCTGAAGAACGGCGATCACGTCATCGGCCTGTTCCAGGGCATGTTCGAGAAGAACATCCTGACCTTCAACCCGGGCTGGGACAGCAATGCGCAGGAGATTCCGGCGTTCACGGACGTGCGCGAGCTGCAGCGTCAGCTGAAGGCGAAGGGCGTGAAGCTCGAGAACGAAGCGGACGAGAGCACGACGGGCCCGGCCAGTTTCATCGCGGTGGATCCCGACGGCAACCCGATCCTTTTCGACCAGCACATCTGAGCGCACAAATCTATCCGAGGGGCTTCGCCCCTCGGACTCCCCCACACGCTCTCTCCCGCGCCGCTTCGTGGTTCGACTATGCTCACCACGCCCTGAGCGAAGTCGAAGGGCGCCGGCGCGCTCCGTTCGCGTGGCTCGCTCGCGATGCTCGCTCGCGCCCGTGGAACGAGTTGCAGGTTTATGAGACAGCTTCTCGAAGCAGCGGTCAGGCATCGGCCCGAAGCATCGATGTCGCAGCAATCGCGCCAGGTTAGATCCTGCCCGCCCAACAGCGGTTCTGCGTCATGAAGCCGGACGGCTACTGGTTCACGTCCTCGAAGTTCGAGATCGAACCCGGGGAAGACGCGGAGATCAACCCGCTGATTTACGGGAAGCAGCTGAGCGTGTGGCTGAAAAAGCGGCTCGAGGAATCCGGCTATGCAGTCGAGGACATCGTCAATGAGGATTGGGGCCGTGTCTTGATGTGCGGACGTGAGCCGTTCATGCTCTGGGTCGGCTGCGGAAACGTCACGGATGATGAGTCGGCGCAACCGGGCGACGACCCGCCTGCGAAAGAAGCCATAGTCTGGCACTGCTTTGCGACGGCGGAAGAGTTCTTCTGGAAGCGGCTGTTCCGGAAGATCGACACTGAGCCGGCCGTCGCGAAGCTGCATGAGGACCTGGGCCGGATCCTGCGCTCCGAGCCGGATATCACGCTTGTCGAAGAGCCGTAGCGGTCTGGGGGAACGATGAATCGCCGCTTTCTCCTTCTCGTCGCCGTCTGACTGACGGTCGAGCGTTCCCCTATGGATTCGGTTGCTGTGATCGTCCTTACCAATCTGAGCAACACCCCTTACGAAGGGCTGACGGCGAACATTGCCATCATGTACGCGCCGCAGCTCAAAACGGCTCCACGTCTGCCCGCGTATTACAGTGGCTGTCCCGAAATCACTCTCCCCGTTCCGATCGCCACCCCAACGACTTTGCCTGGGACCATGATGGCGTTTACGGCCTGGCAGCGCGGACAGGTCCAGGGGCGTTCCTCGGCCGGGCCATCCGGCGTCCATCCTTCTATCAGGACATTCGCCTGCCCGTGACAACGGACGCAGTGGGTTCCGATCGGCGTCGCGTCTCTTATGTCCATGCCCGAAAAGCCCCGTGCGGCCTCATGCGTCCGCCCGCAGGCACCACTTCACTTTGAGTGTCAAGTGGAGTGGGTTCATTCCGCCCGCAGCGCCTCGCTCGGCTCGACGCGCAGCGCCCGGCGCGTGGGCACGATGCACGCGAGCATGCATACGGCCATCATCAGCGCCATGTAGGCGATCACCACTCCCGTCTCCTTCGCGGACATGTCCATGACGAGTCGCGTGAGCGCGGCCACCAGCGCGCCTCCCGCGATCACACCCAAGCCGACTTGCGCAAGCGGGCGCGCCAGGATCGGCCCGACGACACGACGCCGGCTGGCGCCGAGCGCGACGCGGATCCCGATTTCGCGCGTGCGGCGCGAGACGGCGAACGACATCACGGCGTAAATCCCCGACAGCGAGAGCAGGAGCGCGACCGCGCTGACCCCGCCGAGCAGACGGAACAGGAAGTCGAACTCGTTCCACATCCCCGCCCCGACCGCGTTCAGCGGGAGGAGATCGTGCAGCCGCAGCGTGGGATCGATGGCCGCCGCGGCCGCGCGCAGCCGCAGCGCAAACGCCTGCCGATCGCCCCTGACGTGCACGATCATATGCGTGGGGACTGTCGCCCCCGGCGCGGCCGGATGATAAACGGCCGCGAGGTCGAGCGCATCGTCGTGAATCGTGCCGAGATCCGGTACCACGCCGACGATCGTCAACCAGGGACCGACATCCCGGGTCGCCCTCTGGTCGTCGCGATTCTGCGTCACTTCGCGCAGCTGCTTGCCGATCGGGTTCCGGCCCGCGAGGACACGGCTGACGAACGATCGGTTCACGATCACGACTCGTGCGCCAGCCGCGAGATCGCCGCCGGCGAAGGACCGCCCGGACAGGACCGGCGCGCGCAGCACGTCGAAGTAGTTCACGGCAACCGAGGCGCCATTCACCCGATGCTGGCGGGCAGGGTCCTGAGGTGCCGCGCTGGCGTCGTCCACTTCGATCCACTGGTGAGGATGAATCGTGCGGGGCAGTCGATCCGTGAATGTCACGCCGGCAACGCCGGGCTCGGAGGCCAGCCTCTGCTCCAGTTCCTCGAGCGACGCACGGAATCGGGCGGCCATGCGGGCGCGGTCGGCACCGGCAGGAATCTCGCGGTCGACCTCGAGACGGGTCGACAGGTACTCCGCGGCCGGGAACCCGACGTCGAGCGACTGTACCTGAACGACCTGGCGCCGGACGAGAAAGGCGGCCGCCGGGAACGCGACGGTGACGGCCACCTGAGTCACGATCACGACGGTCCAGACGCCGCCGAACCGCAGGCTGGTCGTCCGCACGGCTGTCTGCCGAAGCCGCGCGTCAACCTTCTGGCCGGTCACCTTGAGCGCGGGCACCACGCCGGCGACGATGGCACCGAGTACCGGTGAGGCCGACGCCATACAGGATCGTGGCCGGGGCGATGCTGCCGTCGAACCAGAACGGCAGCCGCCCGCCTGCGTCGATCTGCGACACGCGCAACCACCATCGAAGCAGAAACACCGCGGCCCCGATCCCGGCGGATGCGGCGATTGCCCCGAGCACCAGCGCCTCCGCAAAGAGCTGCATCATGATCCGCCCCCGGCTCGCGCCAAGGGCGGTCCGCACGACGATCTCGCTCTCGCGCGTCGCGGCCCGCGCGAACATCAGCAACGCGACGTTCGCGGCGACGAGCAGCAACAGCAGCACGAGGAACACGTTGATGGACAGGAACGCGAGCGACTCCCTGCCGCGCATGCCGGTGATCGCCTGCGCGTACGGGAGCACTTCGGGGTGGAGGTGCTCGTGGGTATCCGGGAAGGCGGCGGCAGCGCGCATTCCGTCCGACGTCAGTTCCGACTGCGCTCGCTCGATCGAGACGCCTGGAGCGAGCCGGCCGAACACGTAAATGCCCGGTCCCTGGCGAGGACCGTGAGCCTCGAGCCTGAGTGGCGTCCACCCGCTGTGCGAGATGGGAAACGCGAAGCCTTCGGGCATGACGCCGACGACGGTGCTCGGCGCCTCGCCCAGCCGCACCGTCCGTCCGACGACGCCGGGATCCCCACCGAAGCGCGACTGCCACAGCTCGTACCCGATCACCACGACCGCCGGGGCACCGCGCTGTTCGTCGGACGCAACGAGGAGCCGACCCTTCAACGGGGGAACGCGAGCGACGCCGAACGCTGACGCGGTGATCTCCGCTATCTGCACCGGCTCCGGTAGGCCGTTGTCGATCGCGAGGTTCCGGTCGACCGTCCTGAAGGCGCCGAGATCCTCGATCGACGCCAGCTGCTCGCGCCATCTCATGAAATCGAACGACGCCTGCTCCTCCACGCCTCTCGAGGCGATGTGCCAGAGCCTGACGCCGACGATCCGATGGCCTTCCTCGAGCGGCAGCCTGGGGTGCACGTACTGGGTCAGGAACTCGAACGTGCCCGTGCCTGCGGCGACGGCAAATGCGATTGCCGTCCCGCCGAGGACCGAAAGGCCCGGGTACTTGATCAGCATCCGGACGCCGAGCTTGAGATCCATCGACCAGCCGGTCAGCCAGCGGAAGGATCGCTCGTCGCGCTGAAGCTCCTTGACCTGTTCCCTGCCGCCGAACGCGCGGCGTGCGGCGTACCGGGCCTCCTCGGCGGTCATGCCTTGCGCGACGAACCTGTCTTCCAGGAGTTGGAGATGCGCGGTGATTTCCCGCGCGAGATCGGCTTCCGCCCGATCGGAGCGGAAGAACGAAACCAGACGAAGCAGCAGGCGGCGGATTACAGACAACGTTTCGGTCTCGAGTTGAGGTGTGCTGAACTCGCCCGACGATGCCACGCCGTTCACTTGGATGTCAAGTGGAATCGGTGTCGACGTAACGAGCGGCCCTACCCGTCTCGTCGCGTACACTGAGCAAGAAAACTGATTGAGCTGGGAACGAGCGCGCGCCTGAGGGACGAGCTGCGCCGGTCCAGTGACCGACTCGGCTTCCTTACGACCGTCGAAAGGCCATACCGAAAGCAGCAGTCCCGTGACAGTGGCCTACAGCACCGGCAACAGCGGTACCGCCACCGCGGGCGTCGATTACGACGCCGTTTCGGGTACGGTGACGATTCCTGCAGGGCGGACACCTGGGCGGTGTATGTGACGGTCAGAGGCGATCGCAAGCAGGAGCCCGACGAGGTGTTCTACGTGAACCTCTCGAACGGCAACGGCGCGACGATAGCCGATGGCCAGGGCGTGGCCACCATTCGTAACGATGATAGGTAAAACAATGACGGGAGGGCCCGAGGCCCTCCCGTTCTCGTCAAGGCGCCCGTTTGTGCACCTCAATTGTTGCGAAATCCGGCCAGCCATGCTCTCTTGCGCTGGACAAGAAACGAAGTGGATTTTTTCCGGCAGGCTCTTTTCCAGCGTGTCCAGCACCGTTTTGTCTTCTTTGAAAAACCGGTCCAGCTCGTCGAGGTGGTATTCGTCGGCGCCACCGGAGTTCCACACGCCGAGCGAAAGCGCCCAACGCGCTTCCGCCGTTCTCGCTTCGTCCTAGAGGGATCACGCTGACTGGTGGACGATGTGGAGAAATCGTCTGCGCGCGCAAGAAAATGCTTGACAGATATCTTGTCTCCGGATGGTTCGCGTCACGGCGCACTTCTACGAGCCGTGCCTTGGCCATCAGCTTTCTCTGAGCCGCGCGATCGTCACTCAACCGCCCGCCGGAGCTGCATTGCTTGGCGAACGCTGTCCCCGGGCCATTCTGCTACGGCGAAACATCACATGTTACAAAGAGGAATGCATACCATCCACGCCGCTCTGCACTTGTCCAATGAAGCTTTGATAGCCGAGATCGCGACCGCTGCCGGCCGTGAGCGGCAGGCCACTGCGCGGCTCGTAGCGTTGTTGGCCGAGCTCGACGCGAGACGGCTCTACCTCGAGGCCGGGTGCGCGTCGCTGTTCACGTACTGCACCGACGTGTTGCACCTGTCGGAGCACGCTGCCTACGGGCGTATCGAAGCGGCGCGCGCGTCGCGGCGATTCCCAGTGCTCCTCGAACGGCTGGCGGACGGGTCGCACACCCTGACGGCAGTCACTCTGCTTGCGCCGCACCTTACAGACCAAAATCATCGCGCCGTGCTGGCCGAGGCGCGACACTTGCGCAAGCGTGAGGTCGAGGCGCTCGTCGCACGACTGCGGCCACAGCCGGACGTGCCGGCAGTGGTTCGCAAGCTGCCGGTACCTCAAGCGCTGTCGCCATTGGCCACGGCGCCCGTGCCTGCACCGGTGTGCCGGCCGGTGCTGACGGTCGACCATGACGCCGGGGCGACGCCCCAATTACCAATGGCCGCGACACGTTCGACTGTCGTCGCGCCGCTCGCGCCCGAGCGGTACAAGGTTCAGCTCACCATTTCCCAAGAGACGCACGACAAGCTACGCCGCGCCCAGGATCTGCTGCGCCATGCGATCCCGACCGGCGACCTGGCGACGATCATCGACCGCGCGCTCACGCTGCTCGTCGGCGATCTCGAGCGCGCCAGGGCCGCCGCAGTCGAGCATCCGCGCGCAGCCCGAGCCGCCGCGGCCGGGTCGCGACACATTCCCGCTGCGGTGCGTCGCGCCGTGTGGCGGCGCGACCAAGGCCGGTGCGCCTTCGTCGGCAAGGAGGGCCGCTGCGTCGAGCGCGCGTTTCTCGAGTTCCACCACGTCGAGCCGCACGCCGCGGGCGGTCCCGCCAGTGTCGAGAACATCCAACTCCGCTGCCGTGCGCACAATATCCACGAGGCCGAGCAGTACTTCCGTACGACGCTGCCGCTGCTCGGTACGGGAGGCTGCGACTCTCTACTCGGTCCAGACCGAGTGCGAGGCCGTCAGAAAACGTGATGTCGTCGTCGGTGAGTTCAGCAGCGACTGGCCATCTAGCGGAGTTTGTTCACCGGCCCGAGTGGTTTCAGCCTGGGCGAGGTGGCGAGGCGAACGGAAGTACGTCAAAGCATTAATTCGATTCAAGCGAGGGTCCGAGGGAAGAACTCCTCGTGCGAGCGGAACGGAGCGACCCGGCGCCCTTCGACTTCGCTCAGGGTGGGGTGAGCGCAGTAGAACCGCGCAGCGCGCGAGTGGATTCGAATCCGCCGTCGCCAACTAGTGCCTGACGATTCTCAGCCCGGCAGGTGTTGACGGAGCGCCTGACGCCAGGCAGCCGACGTGACTCCTGGCCGCGACCACGTGGTCGAACTTCATGCTGCTCGTGAATCCCGGAGGATCGTCAGGCGAGTAATTCTGCAGCCAGATCCAGTTGAGCTTGAGATTGGCATTGTTCCGCCACTGAAGGCCCTCGAAGGGAGCGCCATTCGGACCCTGCGTGAAGTTGCCCCACGTCCACGAACCCGTCGGGAATCCCTGCCCCAGATGACTCACCTTGACCCCGTCAATCCAGATCGCGTGCTCGCCATTCGACGCCGTGACGGGGTTATTGAGCTTGACCATGTGCTCAACGCACATCCACTGCCCCCTCCTACCCAGGACGCTCGGACTGTTCAACAGTCTGTTGCCCCAATACTGGCCGTCTGGCGCAGCGCGCATGTTCATCCAATAGTCGTAATGGTCGAACCGCAAGGTGGCGTGGGATTGCTCCGCAGCCGCCGAGAAGCGATCGTTGCCGACGGGTCTCACCCCTGCCTGTGGGTTCGGCCATGCGAGCGGTGGATTGTATCCGCCCATCCAGATGCCCTCGTGGTGGTGCTGACCATTCGTCGGGTACTTGATGTAGTAGCGGACATGGAGCGTGTCGTCGATGGCCGGATTCAATTGTTTGTAGAGATGTCCGCCGTTGTTCACGCCGCCGCCCACCCAGGGAATGCTGAGCGAGTGTGTTCCCGGGCTCCCCGGCGGCACATCCACTGAAAATGCCAACGTCGGGCCGTTCAAGATGTCGGTCCAGCGGTTGAAGAGATCGGTGAGCGCGTTTTCCTCAAAATTTTCAACGAAGACGACGTCAGGGTGATTCTCGATTCCCGCGTCTCCGGGGTAGAGATCCGCAATGCTGCTTTCGAGGACGAGCCCGCCGCTGGAGTGCACGGTGATCACCGTCATTGCCGCGATGGCCAGAGCGAGAGCTCCGCACGCGGCGCCTGGGCCCGAGCGTGCCCCAGAGAATATGGAGGTCACGTCTCTTGCCGGGGCAAACGAAGTGCCATGAAGCGCCCTGGGAATGGGCCAAGCTTTCGAAGGCGAATGCCCGCGCGCAAACTCCGATTGCCACGGGAATGGTGGGTGAACTGGCAGAATCGTCAAACGTGTCGGCTCGCGTTCAGTTTTGAGACTCACCGGTAACCTGAGGCCCGCCAGAGGCTTGCGCTCGAGCCGATACTCAGGTGCGAACCGGCACTTCATTTGCGCCATTTCGGTTTGTGAGACGCAGGGATTTGCTTCGGTTACCCGCCCTTTTGTTGTGTCTTGGAACATCTGCCGAGGCCCAGACGATCATCGCAGGGAGCCGGAGGATCGACTGGAGTCAGGCAGGCGTCATCGGGGGTATTCCCAGTCGCACCGCCATCTGCGCGACGCTCAATCCTGGGGCGACGGCGACGCAGATCAACACGGCCATCGCCGCATGTGCCAGCGGGCAGGTCGTTTTTCTCAACGCCGGTATCTACACGCTCTCCTCTGGCATCCGCTTCAACAACAAGCGTCACGTCACGCTCAGAGGAGCCGGCCCCGATCAGACGTTCCTCGTTTTCAGTGCGGGGAGCAGCTGCGGAGGGATGGGCGCGGGTGTCTGCTTCATCAACGGTGATGGGAACTGGACCGGCGATCCGAGGAATCTGGCGGCATGGACGGCCGGCTATGCCACAGGCGCCACGTCGATCACGTTGAGCAGCACGACGAATCTCAAAGTCGGCAGCATGCTGATCCTCGATCAGCTGGACGACCCGACCACCGACAACGGCGCGATCTGGGTCTGTCAGACGATCAATATCTGTTCGCAGCAGACCGGCGCCGCCAATGGGCGCAGCAATCGCGCGCAACAGCAATTTGTAAGAGTCACGGCCATTAACGGCAACAACGTCGCCATAACGCCAGGGCTCTACATGCCCAACTGGCGGAGCTCGCAATCCCCTGAGGCATGGTGGTCGAACGACACGCCGATCTCCATGAGCGGAATCGAGAATCTGTCCATGGATCACGCAGGGAGCGGAACAACAATCACGTCGGGCATCTACTTCTACAACGCCTACAACTGCTGGATCAAGAATGTTCGGTCGCTCAACTCCAACCGGAACCACGTCTGGTTTTACCAGTCGGCGCATATCACGGTGCGCGACAGTTACTTCTACGGCACGGCCAACGCGGCTTCACAGAGCTACGGAGCCGAGCAATTCATGGGCGCGGACAATCTGGTTGAAAACAACATCTTCCAGCACGTCACGGCGCCCATGATGAATGCGGGAGCCACAGGATCCGTCTTCGGTTACAACTACGCGTTGATGACTACTACTCGTTGCTTCGGCGTGGCAGCAGTCGAGCTCGTATCACCACGCGGCGGGGAACAGTTTCATCCTCTGGGAGGGGAACGACGGACCGGGTCTCATGGCCGATGATATCCACGGCAGCAGTCACTTCATCACGGCGTTCCGCAACGTCTGGCTTGGCTGGGAGCCAGGAAAGACGCAGGAGACCATTCCGATCCATCTGGAGGCGTGGAACCGCTACTACAACATTGTTGGCAACGTGTTGGGCAAGATCGGGTATCACACCCGTTATGAGGCTGCCGCCTCTTCGTCAACGGATGCAGGGAATGCGTCAGTTGGTGACAAATCAATCTATACCGTCGGGTATTCGGGTAATCGAGGGCACCATCCTGTCCCCGATTCCGAATGACACGCTCGTCAAGGTCACGATGATGCGATGGGGCAACTACGATACGGTGCACGCGGCCACGCAGTGGAACGCGAGCGAGGTGCCGTCAAGCCTGAGTGCGTTCAGCAATGCCGTGCCCGGCACTCAGGCGCTTCCGAATTCCCTCTATCTGTCGGCGAGACCCTCGTGGTGGACCGCGACGCCGTGGCCCGCCGATCGGCCCCGACATCAGCGGCGGCGCGGATGCGACGGGACACGCGCACAAGATTCCCGCTCACGCGTGCTACGACACCACGTCGAAGACCGGTGGCATCCTGAACTTCAACGCGGCCAACTGCTATCCAGACACGGCGGCTCCCGCCGTTCCGACAAACTTTAGGATTGTCGGCGAGTAGTCACCCATGTGACCGGAATAGACCGCTTGAAAAATTGGTCGGGGCGAGTGGATTCGAATCCGCCTTCGCCTAGGCTTCGGCGCGCCAGGCCACCGACCCCTCGGTCCCGAACCGACGTTCCCCTGGCGAGTTTTCGAACGCTTGTGCAGGATCTCGGACTAGAGTAGCCACCGGGTAGTGATCTCGCCGCGACCAAATCGCACATTCGCTGAACATGGCCGCCGCCTATCCGGCGCGCCGTGTCAGAAATGCTCGCGTCGGTTGTCCGGCTGCCGCCCATCGGGCGGCTCCGCCTCTCCTCGGTTGTGGAGCAACGGCCGCAGTGCTAGTGTGATCGCATGACGCTGAAGGCTCGAGTGAAGGGCGGGCGACTCGTCGTCGACGAGCCGACCGATCTACCCGAAGGAACCGTCGTTGAACTGTTACCGCTCGATCCCGGCGACTGGCTCGACGACGACGACCGGGCTGCACTCCATCAAGCCCTGAAGGACTCGGACGAAGACGTCAAGGCCGGTAGGCTCGTCGACGCAGATGTAATCCTTCGCGAACTCCGATCGCGTTGAAGAAACGCCGCGTTCGCTTCACCGCCACTGCACAGGAACACGTTCGGCGAGAGAAAGCCTGGTGGCTGGCCAATCGCGACGGCGTCGAAGTATCGTGCTTCGAGAATACTCCGGGGTTGCGATTCTTCGCGCGGGCATGGAGGCCCTCTAAACGTTCCGGGCTGCAGGAGCCCTGACCACCGGACAATCGCTTGTCTATGAGACTTTGCGAAGTCGATGAATCCGATTCATCCACGCCCGGGGACGTGACCGCAGCCAGAACGCAACCCATTCTGGTATGTGCGGGGCGACCTCGAGGAAAGAGACCTGACCAACTGCCCGCGCATGCTCGAAGTACTTCAGCGCTCGCCCGTCCCACGAGACAGAGATCCGTGGTCTGTAGCGCAGCGTGCTCAGCCGCGGGAATGTAGGCCCGAATGGTGCGGCTAGCGCTTCTACGATGAAAGGCCGTCCCTCGCGCTCAAACGTCACCCAGGCGTGGCCAGCGCCGTATCGACCGCCATGGCCACAAACGAATCGAGTTCGATAACCAAGCGTCATCAGTTGTCGCCAGGTCCACAGCGCGAAGTCCTCGCAGTCTCCGCAGCGGCGACGTTCGAACTCTTCAGGTGGCATCCAATAGTCGCTCCGGCCGAACTGCACCTGATCCGATACGTATCGGCAGGTCCGGAGGAAGTGCCTGATATCGTCCAGATCCTTGCAGACTACGCTAAGTGGTTGTGTGACATGCCTGCCCATTGGAGAATTCGGGGCAAAGTTGCGGTAACGCCGTTTGCTGGGCCGGAAGATCGCTTGCCCGGCCGCATCGTAGGCTACCGAGAACACTTCCGAGATCATCGTTCTTGTTGTCTGCCCAACGACGGTGTTTCAGTCCGCGCGTCTCGACGTCACGGGTGCCGCGTACAAGCGGGTCGGATTGCACGGCGCCTTGAACGCCGACGTTCACAAGTCACGCGGTGAAAGGCCGGTGCGTTTTGCGATCCGCGCGAGCATCTTCGGCCCAAGTTCATCGTCGTCGTGAAACGCGAACGCGAAATCGGGCCAATCAGAACGCTCCAGTGTTCGATGTGAACCGGACTGCCTTTTGACCCGCCAGCCGATTCGCAGCAACGCAGCCAGGACGCGCCGGGCTTTGGCGGCGGGCCAGCTGCTCACGCTGCTTGGAAGGTTACATTGAGGAATTCGGAGGGCGCTTCGCGATGCTCGAGTCGCTCAGCGATGACTCTAAGAGCGAGCGCCTGCACGCGGGCGACCGCTTCGCCACGGTCGGCGCCGTAACACATGACGCCAGGCAGGCCAGGCACTTCGGCTAGCCAGCGGCCGTCGTCCTCGCGCTCCAGCTCGATTGTGAAGGTCACCCGGTCACTGTACCATCCGTCAGACTCCGTCACAAGCCGCTGCAGCCACAGTCCCCCGGTGTAGCCAGTCCGTCTCCTGGTCGGCCACCAGACGGTAGCAGCACAAGGCCATGAGTTTCGCACTGGCAGTACTGAGCACCATCATAGCGGGCTTAATTGTCGCACTGGCCGTGGTGCTCGTTCGCTTCAATCTAAAGCGCCTACGCATTGCTCGCATTGCTGCGGCTGCGACCAGCGACGCCTCGAGTCCATCTACGGACTGATCGAACAGACTACGCGAGAACAGCCATGCGGTTGCGTTCTCTGGAGAACGAATCGACATGCATCGCACACGCGCTGCATCGTTCGGCTTCCGCTCGGCCTCGTAGACTTTCCCTGGTCCGGCCGTACTGCTGAAATCGGGAATGACGGGCGCGTGCCTGCGAGGAGTGAGCTCAGCCGTCGTGACGAAACGCGACGGCCGGGTTGATGCGGCTGGCGCGCCAGGCGGGCGCAGCGGCGGCCACGATCGCCGTGAGCAGGATCACGGCCGGCACGCTGACGAACGTCAGAGGGTCGAGCGGATCGACACCGAAGAGGAACGTCGCGATCAGCCGGCCCGAGACGGCCGCCAGCACCACGCCGAGAATGACGCCGCTCGCGATCATCCACCCGGCGTCCTGGAACACCAGCCACATGACGCGGCCGCTCGACGCGCCGAGGGCCATGCGCACGCCGATCTCGCGCTGCCGCTGCTGCACCGTGTACGCGAGCACGCCGAACACCCCCACCATCGCCAGGAGCAGCGCCAGCACCGCGAACGTTCCGACCATCTTGGCTCTGAAGCGATAGCCGGCGGTCGATTCGACGGACAGCACCTCGAGCGTGCGGTCGCGCCGCACCGGCACGTCGGGATCGATGCGCGCGACGACGCGCCGCATCAGCGGTGTCAACGCCTCCGCCGATCCTGCGGACGACTGCACCACCATGTAAACGTCGCCGATCGGGAACTGCGCGAGCGGCGCGTAGACCTGCAGCAGCTCTTCGGGAGCGTCCGGCTCGCCGCTGGTTTGTCGCACCACGCCGACAATCTCGCGGACCTGTGACATTCGGTCGAACGACCGCGTCAACGAGAGGCGCGCGCCAATCGGGCTGCGGTCCTTGAAGTGCCGGCGCACCAACGCCTCGTTGACGAGGCACACCGGCAGGCTGCGAAGCGTATCGCGCTCGTTGAAACCCCGCCCGGCGACGATCGGCAGATCGAGCGTCGTGAAATATCCAGGATCGGTCGTGGTGTAGTCCGCGGTCGGGCGATCGCGGAGCTCCGGAGCCGGATCGCCGGCGATCGCGAACGCCCACCGTCCGAGCTCGGTTGTCCCGTATGGCAGGCTTGACGAAAAGCCGACGTGCCGGACCTCGGGCAGGGCGCTGACGTCGCGCGCCACGGCATCGTAGAACTGCACGACGGCTTCGTCGGTCGGATAGCGCGAGTTGGCGCCGGTGCGCACGCTGAAGTCGAGCGTCAGCACGGAGCGCCCCGGCGCCCGATATCCGGTGTCGCCGCCGAGTAGCCTCGCCAGCGTCTGTAGCAGCAGCCCGGCGCCGCACAGCAGCACGACCGCCAGGGCGACCTCGCCCGCCACGAGAACGCTGCGAGTCCGCCGGCCCGTCGACGTCGCGGAGCGGCTCTCGGTCCGCATCACGGCGGCGAGGGACGCGCCGGTCGCCTGCCATGCCGGGATGAGGCCGAACACGACACCTACAGCCAGCGCGGCGGCCAGCCCGAACATCACGACCCGGACGTCGAACGCAGGTGTGATCGCGGCTGGCAGGAGCCCAGGTGGAATCAGCGCGGGCGCGGCCCTGAGGATCGCGGCGCCGACCCCGATGCCGAGCGTCCCGCCAAGGGCCGCCAGCACCAGGCTCTCCGTGAGCAGCTGCCTGATGATGCGTCCGCGCTCCGCGCCAAGGGCGGAGCGAACGGCAATCTCACGGGCGCGGGCCGTGGCCCGGGCGAGCAGCAGGTTGGCGACATTCGCACAGCACAGGAGCAGCACAAACCCCACGACGCCCAGCAGGAAGGCCGACGTCGTCTGCAGTTCCCGGCCGACGATTCCCCCGCGGATCGGTTCGACGATGACCCCGGCCCCCTTGTTCGCGTCCGGGTACTCGCGTGCCAGCCGGTCGGCGATGATGCCCAACTCCACTTGCGCGGCGTCCATCGTCACGCCCGGCTTCAGGCGCGCGACCACCTCGAACGCCCGTGCCGCGCGTAACCGCGGGCTCGTCGGGGAACTGCGGCGTGAGCGTCCAGATTTCGGCCGGACGCGAGAACTGGACGGCGCCGGCGACGACACCGACGACTGTGTAGGGCTGTCCGTTCAACCGCACGCTGCTTCCGACAACGGCCGGATCGCTGCCGAACCGGCGGCGCCACACGCCTTCGCCGAGCAGCACCACGCGCGGCGACGGCCCATCGTCCTGGGCCTCGAACGTGCGGCCGACGATCGGCGTGACCCGGAGGACGTCGAAGAAGTTCGCGCTGACGCTCTGGCGTTCCGCCGTTTCGATCGAGCCGTCCGGCGCGGTCAGCAGCGGACCGCCGCCCATCCCGCGCTGCACCGCAGCCATCCCCTCGAAGGATTGGCTCTGCACGCTCCAGTCGCGCATGTTGAGCGGGGACACGCCGGTCTTTGGCGAGGTCGGCAGGCGCTCCCACAGCATCGCCAGGCGTTCGGCCTGGCCAAATGGCAACGGCCGCATCAGCGCGGCATCGGCCAGCGCGAAGATGGCGCTGTTGACGCCGACGCCGAGTGCCAGCGTGAGCGCGGCGACAACGGTGAACGCCGGAGCCGCGATCAGCTGTCGTACCGCCAGCCGCACGTCACCGCGCATTTCGTCGAGGCGTTCCGTCAGTCGCATGTTGGGTTTAGACGGGAGTAGCGGGCCGTTGGTGCCAGCATCCGACGCCTTCCTCACATCGCCCGCGTCGGCTCCTGCTTGACTTCCGTACCGGGCGCCGGCACCATCTTACTCGTGCGCCTGGGAGCGCCCGCGGGTCCGCGCGAAGGACTGAGTCCACCCCCCGAACACCTACGACTGCACGGCTGTCTCCGTGCTGACCGGCTTGCGGACCACCGGCATTCAGCATGGAGGTCACATGACGGCCAGGCCGTTGCCCGGAGCGCCCGAACCTCGAGCAGCTAAAACGGCAGGCGAAGGACCTGCTCCGCACCGCCCGCGCGCACGACTCCGCGGCCCTCCAGCGATTCCGGATTCTGCCACCCTTCGCGAACATCTCTGACGCCGCTCTCGCGCGCAGACCACTCGCGCTCCACGACGCGCAATCGGTGATCGCCCGCGAGTACGGGTTCGATTCGTGGAAGGCGTTGCACGAGCGCGTCGATGAGTTGACGCTCGAGTTCGCCGCCGCGGTGGACCAGTTCATCGAGGCCGCAACCGACGGCCGAAGGGATCGGGCCGAACGGCTGCTCGCGTTGTACCCGGCGATCGGTCGCGCCAACTTCCATACAGCGCTGCTCCTCGGCGACGCGGCCGAAAGCGAGGCGCGGCTTGCCGAGCGCCCCGAACTGGCGACAGAGCCTGCCGGTCCCCGCGGGTGGGAGCCGCTGCACTACGTCTGCTACACATCCGTTGGCGCGCGTTCTCGGAGCGCGGGAAGAAGGGCTGGTCGCGATCGCACGCCGGCTCATCTCACACGGAGCCGACCCGAACCTGCGGTTTCCCTGGCTGCACCATGCCGTGCATCGGCCGGTCCTCTGGGGCGCCGTTTCCGTCGTCCGTTCGCTTCGCCTCGCGGCGGCGCTGCTCGACGCCGGCGCCGACCCGAGCGATGGCGTGACGCTGCCGCTCGCAGCCGGGGCAGGCGACGTGGCCGCGCTCGACCTCCTCTTCGCTCACGGCGCGGACGTGAACCGACCATGGGCCACCGACGGGGCGGCGCCGCTGTACGCGATTCTCCACTGGGCGAAGACGCCCGACGGCGCGCGCTGGCTGTTGGATCATGGCGCCGATCCGGATCCGCTGTTCGCCGAAAACGGCGAGACGCCGTTGCACGTAGTGGCGGCGGGCTGGGACGTGTCGCTGGTCGAGGAGCTGGTGAATCGCGGCGCGGACATCGCGCGCCCTCGTGCCGACGGCCGCACGTCCTACGCAGTGGCCGAGTTGAGTGGAAACCGCGAAGTGGCGGCGTGGCTGCTGGCGCGCGGCGCACCGGGCGAGTTGTCCGATGTCGATCGACTCGTGTCCGCGTGCAGCCGCGGTGACAAGGCGGCAGCGCTCGCCATGCTCGACGCGCGTCCCGATCTTCGCCGCGGGATCGGTCCCGAGCACTACGCGACGTTCTATCGCGCTGCGGAGCGCAACGACACGAAGGCGCTCGAGGCGATGCTCGCATGCGGCTTTGATCCAGACCAGCGCGACGAATCGATCGGGAAGACGGCGCTGCACGCCGCGGCCATGGCAGGATGGCCCGACGCGGTCCGGGTGCTCCTAGGGCACGGCGCATCGGTGACCGTGCGCGACCGCGAGTTCAAGGCCCAGCCGCTCATCTGGGCCGCGGAGGGCTCGCGGACGCCGCGCGGGGACAGGGACCACGCGGCGGTGGGACGGCTGTTGCTCGACGGCGGTTCGCCCGTGGACTGGCAGCAGGGCGAAGAGCCGTCCGAGGGGATCGTCGAGATCGTGAACGCGTGGCGGGGCCTCCAGTAAGCAATGGCGACAGTACGCGACCGCATCCGCGACGTGGCAGCAGCGAACGAGCGGCAGCGAGTGAGCCACTCGAACGGAGCGGAGGCGTGGATTGAGCGCGCCCACGCGAGCGGAACGGAGCGAGCAGGCGAAGCGCGAGCGAATGAAGCGAGCTTAAGCGAGGCGCCGGAGGGAACCGCCGCGAAGCGGCGGCGCCGAGCGCCAAAATTGGTCGGGGCGAGTGGATTCGAACCACCGACCCCCCGGTCCCGAAACGACGGGACGTCCGGCCTTTTCCGAACAATTCTCGCGTTTCTTCGCGCCGGGTAACCACTGGGTAACCGTTTTCTCGCTGGTCACATGCCTTGGCGATCCCGCAGCCGATATCTCTGCGGCTCGCCTCGGATCTCGCACGCGCCGACCCATTCCCCGCTCTCGAATGCGGCGGAGCAGCTCACCGCCACATGATCATGGCCGTACCGATCGCGCAATGCAGCACGGACAGCCTTCGTGATCCGCTTTTCGCTCAGGTTCGGAAAGTTCTGATTCCGTCCCAGCCTGGTATCGTGGTCGTGAAGCCGTTGCCGACGGTGAGTGTGGGCATCGCCGCATCCATCAATTCAAATGCTCGTCGTCCGGGTCGTTGAACACGTCCCGCGGAAGCGGCACGGCAGCATCCGGGTTGTACAGAATCCTGACCTTCATCTTACGCTCGATGGAAAAGTCGTCAACCTCTTCGAATGTGTCGAATCGCACTCCCGCAATGAGCGCCGCCACAGCGCTGACATGCTGGTTCTTGCCGCCGGCCAAGGGGCTGCCGTCATCCGAGCGTACCCAAGCTTCTCCGAGATTCTCGCCGGTTGTCGGATTGATCCTGATCTGCACTTGGAGTTCGCCGAACAATCCCCCAAGCGTGTGATGGTCAAGACTGATTCCCTTCTGGCGATAGTTGTCCAGCACGATGATCATAGGGTGGCCGGAATCGGCGTACGGGAGCAGCTGTTCGGCCGCATCCCGGACGAGTCGATTGGCGCGTTTCTGCAGCGACATGATGCCAACGCTGAAGGTGCGGACGCTCGGATCAATCCTGTCCAGCAGCGTGTCCTGCTCGAATGACTTCAGCTCGAGGACGAATCGGACCGGCACCGGCGTCTCGACCAGGAAGTCGGGATTCGTGCCCCGGAGCGTGAGGATCTGACCGATGTCGGCCTCGCGCCAGTACCGAAATCCGCGCTGATTTAGCAGCCAGGTGCAGCGCCGATTAGAGATTTCGTCAGTAGACACCAACCGTCCGGTCCGGCTCAGGCCACGCTTGCTGATATGCTAAATCTAGCATATCCTTGTCCACATGGGACACCCGTCGCCAAAGCCCGTGATTTGGCTTGGCGACACGCTGGCGACGCTCCGGACATGTCCACAGGACGTTCAGGACGAAGTCGGTTACGCGCTCTATTTGGCGCAGATCGGCGAAAAATACGCGGGTGCGAAGCCTCTCAAGGGACTTGGCTCCGGCGTGTTGGAAGTCGTCGCCGATCATCGGGGCGACACGTATCGAGCGGTATATACCGTGCGGTTCGCCGAACGCGTGTACGTTCTTCACGTCTTCCAGAAGAAGTCGAAGAAAGGCATCGCGACGCCGCAATCAGAAATCGACTTGGTGCAACAGCGGCTCAAGCGAGCTGCGGAGTTGCACCAGAAGCGGGAGCACTGACAATGGCCACGAAGAAGGACCACGTCGTCGGAAGCGGCAACGTCTTCGCGGATCTCGGATATGCACGGCCCGAGGAAGCGGCGGCCAAGGCGGAATTGGCACACAAAATCACGAAGATCATCGAACGACGAAAACTCACGCAGGCTGAGGCCGCCAGCGTTCTGGAAATCGATCAGCCCAAGGTTTCGGCTCTTAGGCGCGGCAAGCTAACGGGCTTCTCGCTGGATCGTCTCGTAAGATTTCTGGTTTTGCTCGGAAGCGATGTCGAGATCGTCGTGAAGGATCAGCCGCGCAGTCGGCGACGCGCGAAGTTGCTTGTCGCGTAACTGATGGCGGATACCGGCGGCATGCGCGCCGCAGTGACGGCAGTGCATTGAGGTTGCGTGGGTCAATCTGACCTGCCCCCTCTGATCCGCTACGGCCTAGAATGAGAGTCCTCCGTTCAGAGGGGACCGATGAAGCGGAGCAAATTCAGCGACGAACAGATCCTGGCGATCGTGAAGGAAGGCGAAGCCGGCCGGAAGGTCACCGACCTGTGTCGGACGCATGGCATCACCGAGCAGACGTATTACCGGTGGAAATCAAAGTACGGCGGCCTCGAGCTCAGCGAGATGCAGCGGCTGAAACAACTCGAGGACGAGAATCGACGCCTGAAACAGATCGTCGCTGAGCCGACGCTGGACATTCAGGCGTTGAAAGCGGTGGTGGCAAAAAAGTGGTAGGCCCCAGCGCGAAGCGCGTGGCGGTGGGGTGGCTCGTGGACGCGCAGGCCCTGCAGTGTACGCCGCGCCTGTCGGGTCGTCGGTCTCAGCACGGCGACCTGGCGCTATCAACCACACGGCCGTGTGGACAACGGCGAGCTGCTGGCGCGGCTCCAAGCGCACGCCGCCGTGCGGGCCCGTTACGGCTATCGTCGGTTGCACACGCTGATCGCCCGTGAAGGGGTGGTCGCGAATCACAAGCGGGTCCATCGGGTGTATCGCGAGGCCGGGCTGCAGGTCCGCCGGCGTCGACGGAAACGGATCACGCGAGGGGAGCGCGTGCCGCTGCCCCCAGCGAGCGCCCGCGGCGAACGCTGGTCGATGGACTTCACGGCTCTAGTGGCTTATCGAGGGCGCGGGTTGAAAATGCCCTCGGGTCGATCTTCGACAGGGTATCGATCACGCGTGTGAGTTCAGGCAGCACTGCCACCGCACGTTTGCGCATGTCGGCGCGAATGATGCGTTCAGCCTTGGTCGGGAGGATGCGGTTCGCCATCCCGCGATATTACACGACAAGCTGATCGAAGCCTTCGTCCTCGCATCTTTGCGACCTATCACCCGTCCGACGGCGGAACCCGCAAGTAGTCCGCAAACGGCTCGGTGATGAGGTAGTAATTGATGTTCGTCCCGCGCGTCACGTCCCGAACAAGCCCGAGGCTCTCAAGGATTCTGACCTTGTTATCCAACTCAGGATGGTCCTCGTAGAAGTAACGAAGGGCGTCGGTCGAAACCACCCACCCTTTCGACATGCACCCGAAACGACGCGCCAGTGGGTTCCTCACCAGGTCGGCGCGCATTTCGCGAACAAGGTCCGGCATATCGCGCTCAATCCGCGCAAACCGTTGATCGACTGCAATCGTGATACCGCGTTCCAGCTCGTTCTTCGCCGTCATTTCGGCGAGCGTTCTCCAAGTCTTGACGATTTCCGTTGGATAGGCTGCCGCATCGTTGTCGATGAGTTTCGCGCAGTTTTGGCACAGCCAGATCCCATTTTCAATCGCGACCCGTGCTTCAGGGGTCATCTGCGGGTCGAAACGTGCCCCACCTGGCGAGGCGGCAGCGATATGAGCGGCGACTCCAATGTTTACGACGCCCCGCGGGTCATCCTGCGGTCCGCTTGTTGGCTTTCGACATCCCGGATTCGAGCACCGGGAATTGACCCGTCGTGCAAGACGTTCTTTGGTACTCTGTGAGAAGTCGTCGCGCATCTCTATCGTCGGGATTGAGCGATAGCTCGTTCAAGGTCATGAACGAGCCGACGGAGCTCCGGGCGGTAGTAGATTCTGGCGAGCGTCCGGATCCATGGAACATACCCGAGGCGGCGTTTCCACTGACGATCGACGGTTGCAAATGCCGCGTAGCTGAAGCCAACCACGACGTGGCAAAAGTCCATTGCATCATGCTCTTTGAGATGGTCCCCGCGATTATTCGCGAGCCCTCGCATGAGGTGCGTCAGGACAAACGTTGCTGGCTGAGTCTGGTCGAAGCGAATCGCCGGATACTGCCTCTCAAGTGCAGCTTTGTTAGCTTTGCACGCTTCCCTTAACCTTGTGAGTTCCTCGATCAGCGCCCGGTCGACCCCTCTGAGCCCCGTACGGACCTCCTCACGCTGCTCTTGCGCCCAGTCTGCAAGTGCGCTGAGGCGGAAGAACGTATCCGCATCCAAGTCGAGGACTCGCCTCGCATCTTGGGACAGGTCGTGCGCGCGCTGCCTGAAGAACGCCTCAAGAAAGTCTTCAGACAAGCAGGCAGGGTTCCGCCCTGGCTGCCGTTCTCGATCGCCAATGAGCCACGGATTCATTTCGAGCGGGATCCAATATCGTCCGAGACTGTCGAGGAATTCCCGAATTGCGTTGAGCGATCCTCCCAGCGGACCTGACAACTCGAGTGCGTTTGCAAATGAAAACAGCAGCGTACTTCGGCCGCTCCGAATCGCCGCGACGAAACGTTTCCGCCGAGCCTCGGCGCCTTTCGCGAGTTCCGTCAACGAGTCCGTGTCGAGATATACGGGGTAGCCCGACACCCGAGCCGTGAATTGCGGACGACCGTCGGGCGCTGCTCCGACACTAAGCATCGGATAGATCGAGTCTCACTGGCGTCGCAATCTCGTTGCAAACAGAAACAGGTTTCATCACGTCACGCGTGCCCGCTGCTCCAGATTCTTCGCCTCTGCTTCCAGTTCTGCCCTGTGGTTCCAATCGTTGAACTCACTGCTCATGTAATTCGCTTTGTCTCGTAGTTCAGCGATGTACTGCGCCATTGACAACCGGCGGCGCCGGATTTGTTCCCTGCGGATATCGCTCTCGATCGCCTCCACGGAGTGACCGAGAGCCGGACGAAGCCTGCGCCGTTTCTCTATTTCCTCGGCTGACAAAGCGGGGGCAGGCTTCGCGTGGAGGTGCAACTGGTGCAGCACTTGCGTGAGGCGCTCGTGAACTTTACGTAGTTCCAGGACGATCAGGATGAAGCCGATTACGACAACAGCGAGGAGTGCTGTCATCACGTCGTTAATCTCCTATCTTGTTTCCCTCTGATGTTCTCTGGTGTGGGAATCCGGCAGGACAAGGACACTCGAATTGTGCCCTTGCTGGGCGTCCAGCGTCCAGCCCCCAAGCCGCCCCAATTACCCCCCGTGGGGCTGCGGGGCTCGCTGAGTCCTCCATTGCCACCCAGAAACAAAAAGGGCACCCGACAGCGGGTGCCCCTGGAAAGTTGCAAGTTTGTTGCAAGCGACTGAGTGAAAAGTGGTCGGGGCGAGTGGATTCGAACCACCCGACCCCTCGGTCCCGAACCGAGCGTTGACGCGACGATTTCCGAATGTTCTTGTCGTTCTTTGGACTCGGGTAGCAACTGGGTAGCGATTGTGGAGCATGCCAGCGACCCGCATTCGCCGAACACGACCGCCAATGTTCGTCGCGCCCCGTTCGGTCGACGAGAATGTTCGCGCCGGTTTGTCCGCATGTGACCCGCTCGCCCGCCCGGCTTCCCATCCGCTCGCAGCAAGCCTTGTGGAGCAACGTTTGCGGTGCTACTGTGATCGCATGACGCTGAAGGCTCGAGTGAAGGCCGGGCGACTCGTCGTCGACGAGCCAACCGATCTACCAGAAGGAACCGAAGTCGAACTCTTGCCGCTCGATCCCGGGGACTGGCTCGATGAGGAAGATCGAGCCGCGCTCCATCAGGCCCTGAAGGATTCGGATGAAGACATCAAGGCCGGTCGTCTCGTCGACGCGGACGTGATCCTTCGCGAACTTCGGTCGCGTTGAAGAATCGCCGCGTTCGCTTCACGGCCACGGCGCAAGAACATGTTCGGCGAGAGAAGGCTTGGTGGTTGGCCAATCGCGACCACCCCGACGTGTTCACCGAGGAACTCGAACAAGCGCTCCAGATCATCGCGGCGCTTCCAGGTGCCGGAACCCTGTACGCTCAGTCTCCCGTTCCCGGCGTTCGCCGCGTTTACCTCAGGAGAGTCGCGGTCCATCTCTATTACACGTTCGATGACGCCCGCGTGATCGTGCGCGCCCTCTGGGGTGCGCGTCGCGAACGCGGTCCGCAGATCTAGCAGATCACCTTGCACGGCTCCCTCGCCAAAAGGTGACTGTATTCGTCACCACAGGCGATCTCTGCCGGGAACTGACCGCGCGCAGAATCCCGTCGAGCACTGAGTCCAGTTCCTTGGCCAGGTCCTCGGCAAGATAACGCAGCACGAGATACCCGCTCTCTTGGAGCAGCTGATCCTTCCGTCGATCGCGGCGGTACGCGACCGGATCCGCGAGATGCTGAGCGCCGTCAATCTCAACGACGACTCGCGAATCTGCGCACAGGAGATCGATTTCCATTCGTCCCCAACCATCGAACGCAATGGGCAAGTCGGCGTTCACCTGGAATCGTCCTCGTGTCTCCGGCAACGTCTCCAGGCGTCGATAGAGGAATGCCTCGGATGCGCTCCGCGCGCGATTGGCGCCTTCGGCTTCAGCAGGAATCGGACGAGCAGCCGTCACGAACAAGGTCGCCAGCGGCGTATCAACCCCGTCGCGGATAAGCCGCCGGACGCTGGCCGCGTAGTCTCGTTTCCACAATGGATCAGCAGGCAACGTCACGTCGCCGGGCCAACCCGGAATGGCGCTCGCTGGAAGGATAATTGTGTAGCCAACGGCCTCGTACCCGCGGCAGCGTCGATCGAACATTCGCGCGAGCATAGGCACGTTCACGTCTGCGTAATCGTAGACGCGCACCTCGCGTTTGCCGTCGTACAGGCGATGCAGTCTGCCGACGTATTGCGCGATCGTCCCTCGCCATGAAACCGGGAGCGTCAGAAACAGCGTGTCCAATCGCGGATCGTCGAATCCTTCTCCGATGTATTTGCCTGTCGCCAGGATGACGCGACCTTCGTCCCGTGGGATGGCTGCCAGCCGCTCAGCCTCCGTCCGCCGCTGCTTCTTCCCCATTCCCCCTCGCAGAACCACGACGTGAGGAACGCTTGTCGAAAGCAGACTCTCGAAACGATCGAGGTGCTCGTTGCGTTCGGTGAGGATGAGCGGCGAGCGTCCGTCCCGTACGGCTTGAGCGACCTCCTCGCAGATCGCTCGATTCCGAGTCTCGTCGTCTACCAGGAGTTGATACAGCGATTGGAACTCGATCCGTTTATCCGTACCTGTGGTGCTGCCGGTCTGAAACGCGGTTGGGCGAACAATGACCGTGTGTTCGAATGGTCGTGCCGCCGCCTGGGCTTTGGCGTCGACTCGATGCCGCACGGAGCCGCATTGCATGAAGATGATTGGATGATGACCGTCCTTGCGAGTCACCGTCGCGGATAGCCCCAGGACGAACCGCGCCTTCGCCCGACGGATCACCTGTTCAAAGCTGTGCGCTGACAGATGGTGGCATTCATCGACGATTACCTGGCCTGTACTCGGCGACGCAATCGTTCACGACATCTTTGCGGACCAGGCTCTGAATAACCGCCACATCGAGCAGCCCGGTCGGCTTGTGGCGGCCGCCGCCAATGCGGCCGACTGACTTGGCCGGGAGGTCGAGAAACGTCGCCAAACGCTCGATCCATTGGTCCAGGAGCTGGCGCCGATGCACGAGCACCAACGTATTGACGCCGCGCTGGGCAATCAGCCAGGCAGCGACGACTGTCTTGCCGAACGCCGTC
>CAWAYH010000013.1:0-354368 GCA_963786195.1 uncultured Acidobacteriota bacterium
GGGCAGGACGTCTGTCGCGAAATCGGCCTGCCGATGGTCCGCGCCGAGGCGGTCAACGACCACCCGCGGTTCGTGCACATGATGACGGACGCCGTGCTGCAGGTCTGCCGGCGGTACGAAGGCGCGCGGCCGCTCGAACTGGTGGGCAGGACATGATGAACATGTCGGCGCTCGTCGTGCTGACGACCGGCCTTCTCGCGATACCGTCGATCATGACGTCCCAATCTCCACCCGCATCGAATCGCGGCCTGACAGCCGTTCAGGGGCTCAAGGTCGGCCATCACACGCTGACGGAGCGGCCCACTGGCTGCACGGTCGTCATTGCCGAAAAAGGCGCGACTGCCGGCGTCGACGTCCGCGGCAGCGCGCCGGGCACGATGGAAACCGATCTGTTGTCGCCGACGGCCACGGTCGAGCAGGTCCACGCCATCGTCCTCTCGGGCGGAAGCGCGTTCGGTCTCGCCAGCCAGCAGGGCGTCGTCCGTTATCTCGAGCAGAAGGGGGTCGGATTCAAGTTCGGCGGCGCGATCGTCCCGATCGTTCCCGCGGCGATCCTTTTCGATCTCGGCATCGGCGATCGAAGATCCGGCCTGGCGCCGACTGCGGGTTCGCCGCGGCGCAGGCGGCGACGGATGGACCGGTCGCCGAGGGCAACGTCGGTGCGGGCGCGGGCGCGACCGTGGGGAAGATGGGCGGACGCGGCCGGGCGATGAAGGGCGGCATCGGCAGCGCGGCGATCACGCTCCCGAACGGGCTCGTGGTCGCGGCCCTCGTCGCGGTGAACGCGCGCGGCGACGTGATCGATCCGTCGACCGGCCGGGTCGTTGCGGGCACGCGGTAGAGGACGGCAAGGGCCTGGCTGACGTGCGCCAGCTGATTCGCGCGCGGCGGAGTGGCACCAACCGCGAACCGCTGCAGAACACGACGATCGCTGTGGTCGCCACGAACGCGACGCTGACGAAAGCGCAGGCGACGAAAGTGGCGCAGATGGCGCACGACGGGCTGGCCCGGGCGATCGTCCCGGCGCACACGTCTGGCGACGGCGACGCGATCTTCGCGATGGCGACGGGCACACAGCCGGGCGCCGCGGACGTCGATACGATCGGCGCGCTCGCCGCCGACGCGATGGTCGAAGCGATTCTCCGCGCCGTGCGCGCCGCGACGAGCATTCCGGCTTCCCCGCCGCCCGCGATCTGCGGTGAGCCTGACCCTCCTGCTGCTTGTCGCCTACTCGATCCTTATGGCCGCGATCGGCCTCTGGATCGGCAGGCGCGTCCGCGCCACCGGTGATTTCTTCATCGCGGGGCGGACGCTCGGCCCGGGCCTGATCTTCGCGGCACCTTCTTGCCGCCAACATCGGCGCCGGATCGACGATCGGCGTCGCGTCGCTCGCGTATCGCGACGGCGCCAGCGCGTGGTGGTGGAACGCGTCGGCCGGCATCGGTTGTCTCGTGCTGGCGTTCTCGGTGGCGCCGCGCATGTGGCGCGAGTCCGTGCAGCAGGGAGATCTCACGGTCGGCGACTTTCTCGAGCGGCGCTACGGACGCGACCTGCGTGGCCTGGTCGCGCTGCTCATCTGGTTCGGTCCCTCTCGATCCTCGCGGCGCAGCTGCAGGGCATCTCGACCATTCTCCAGGTCGTCGCCGGCGTGTCGAAGCTCGCGGGCTGCGCGATCGGCGCGACGATCGTCAGCGTGTACTTCATCGCCGGCGGGCTGTTGAGCACTGCGTACGCGGAATCTGGCGCAGCCCGACCGTCAAGCTGATCGGGTTTGCCGTCGTGACGCCGATGATCCTGGCAGCGGGGCGGGAGATCTCGCGGGGATTACCGCCAATCCGGCCCGGCTCGACCTCCTGACCGGCGGCTCGGCCGAGTCGGGGGTGGCGGCTGCTGTTTTTTCTCGGACCCGCGTTCGTCGTGTCACCGGGCCTGATTCAGAAGGCCTACGGCGCGCGCGACGAGCGGGCGGTGACGCTCGGGATCGCGGTCAACGGCGCGGTGCTCGTCGCGTTCGCAGCGGTTCCGACGATCATCGGGATGGCGGCCCACGCGCGGTACCCGGACATTCCGCGCGAGCTGGCGTTTGCCACCGCCGCCAAGGAGGCGCTGCACCCGGCGTTCGGCGCGCTCGCGCTGGCCGCGGTGTTTTCGGCAGAACGAGCGCCGCGGATGCGGTGCTCTTCATGCTCGCGACGTCAGGATCGCGCGACTTGTATCGTGGCTACGTCAACCCGGGCGCCAGCGACGCGGAATCTGCTGCGGATCGCGCGCCTCGACGGCGATCGGCGGCGCGATTCTCGGCGTCGCCGTGCCGATGATGCATCGCTCGATTATCGACGCCCTGCGGACGTTCTACGGCCTGCTCGTGGTCACGCTCTTCGTCCCCATCCTTGGGGGACTCGTACGCGCGAGGCGCCGGCCGGGCGCAGGGGCTGGCATCGCTCGCTGGAGTGCCCGTGCTGCTCGCCGTTCAAGCGGCCACCGGCGGCACCGGGTACGGGCCGTTCACGCCGGTCGTGTCGGGGGTGCTCGCCAGCGCCGCGGCGTTCGTCGTGCGGTCTCGGAATCGGCGAATCATCGGCAGCGCGATGACGAAATAGTCAGGCACAACCCTCTCCCGCCGGCGTGCGTCCTATCGGCGTGGCGCGAGAAGGTGGCCCACCGGTTTTACATTCTTAACAAAAAACTCCCTCCGTTTCTCCGTTCCTCCGTGTGAGAATCAGATCTCCGCTCTCTTCGTCATCTCCGTTAGCTAAGGACCGCACATGCGCATTTTGAGAACCGGAACCTCGTTCGCGATCGCTCTTGCGCTCGTCGCGCCATCCGTCGGCGCGCAGGTCGTGACTACAGAGCGCCAGACGATTCAGATCGCGCCCGGCGGCGCCGATATGCTCCAGCTCCCCGGACTCGGCGGCCCGCGACAGTTCAAGACCGGCACCGGCCGCATTCGCGGCCGCGTCGTCGCGACCGACACCGGCACCCCGCTGCGCCGCGCGCAGGTGCGCATCACCGGGCCGGAGATGGCACCGAAGCCGCGCTGACCGACGCGCAGGGGCGCTACGAGTTCCGCGACCTGCCGGCCGGGCGCTTCACGTGAGCGCCACGAAGTCCGGCTTCGTCAACGTTCAGTACGGCCAGAACCGGCCGTTCGAATCCGGGACGCCCGATCGAGCTGGCCGAGAAGCAGGTGATCGACAAGGCCGACATCAGCATGCCGCGCGGCAGCGTCATCGCCGGCCGCATCGTCGACGAGTTCGGTGAGCGCCGTCGCCGACGCGGAGGTGACGGCCATGCGCCAGGCATGGGTGCGCGGGCGGCGCCGGCTCGTCGCCGTCGCCGGCCGCATCGCGGCAGACCAACGATCTCGGACAGTTCCGGATGTACGGTCTGCCGCCCGGCGATTACTACGTCAGCGCGACGCTGCGCGGCGGCTGGAGCTGCCGCGACGATGATCTCGAGGTCATGATGGTCGACGGCATGGGCCGGGGGCCGAGCCCGACCGGCTCAACTCCGAATTCCGGTTACGCGCCCACCTACTTCCCTGGCACCGCGCACCAGCCGAAGCGCAGAAGAGTCACGCTCGCCGTCGGCCAGGAGGCGCAGCAGACCGACTTCGCGCTGCTGCCGGTGAGGCTCGCGAGTGTCAGGCGTCGTCATGTCGTCCGACGGCAAGCCTGTCGAGAACGCGATGGTGAACCTGGTGCCGCCGCCGCAGCGGGCGACATCGGAGATGATGATGGCCCATCGTGCCGGGCGCGCACGACCGGAAAGGAGGACACTTCACCGTCAACGGCGTCACGCCCGGCGACTACTCCTGCAGGTGCGGTCGATGCGCATCACCACGGCTGCGCGGCGGCAACCATGGCTTCACCGCCGAGATGGGCGGCCCCGGTGGCGAGGAGGGCGAGTTCGCCGCGATGCCCGTGGCGCGTCGCCGGCGAGGATCTCGGCAATGTCGTGGTCGTCACCTCGAAAGGCGCGACGGCGACGGGCAGCGTCTCGTTCGAGGGTGGCGGCGAAGCCGGCGAACGCGACGGCGATCCGGCTTGACCACGCCTCCCCGTCGATCCGGACAGGGCTTCCGATCGATGTTCGGTGGCGGGCACGGTCAAGGACGATGGCACGTTCGAGGTGAAGGGCCTGACGGGCCACGCGTCTATCCGCGCGGCCAACCTGCCCCAGGGCTGGATCTCAAGAGCGGTGCAGCCGGCGGCGACGACGTGACCGACACGGGCGTCGAGTTCAAGCCCGGCGAAGACATGACGGGCATCGAGATCGAGCTGACGTCGAGGACGACCGCGATCAACGGCGCCGTCACGTCGACGATGGAACCGCGCTCAAGGACTACACGGTCGTGGTCTTCGCCGAGGACCCGGAGCAGTGGGCGATGCCGCTGACCCGCTGGGTCAGCGGCTCGCGCCCCGACCAGGAGGGCCGGTTCAAGGTCCAGAACCTGCCGCCGGGCAGCTACTACGCGATCGCGGTCGACTACTTGCCGCAGGGCGAGTGGAGCGATCCCGAGCTGCTGGAGCGCCTGAAGACCAGGGCGAAGCGCTTCACGCTCGGACGAGGGAGCACGAAGACGCTCGATCTGAAGCTCACCGAGCGACTCACTGAAGGCGCGGCGTTACTCTCTCCACAGCAGCTTCCGCCTCGCGAATCCGCGTCCTCCACGCGGCACCGGGCCCTTCCGGCGCGCGTAGAGGTAGGCGATCAGGAAGATCACGACGATCAGGCCGAACGAGAACCACTTGTTCGATCTCGAGGTGGACCAGCCCAGCGAGTGCAGGTACTCGATCAGCAGCTTCGAGGCCGACCCACGCGATGATGATGAAGGCGCCGTCGACGAGCGTCGGATAGCGACGCACGATCGTCAGCAGCTTGCCGATCACCAGACCGCATCGTGACGATGCCCGAGCAGGCCGCCGGTCATGACGACCCACGTCTTCGGCGACATCGCGACCGCCACCAGGATCGAGTCGACCGAGAACGCGAGGTTGATCAGCTCGACCTTCACGACGGTCGCCCAGAACGCCGACAGCCCCAGCCAGGGCTCGGCCATCCGCGGTCTGCCGCCGCTCCTCGGCGCCGCCGCTCGGAAGAAGTGCGTGTACGACAGATAGAGGAGGTAGAGCGCGCCGAGCAGCTTCACCCAGGCGAGCCTGGATCAGGTAGACGGCCAGCAGCACCGTGCGGTGATCCGGAACACGAACGCGCCGACCAGGCCGTAGCGCAGAGCCTTCTTCTGCTCCGTGCGCGGCAGCCCCAGGATCATGACGGCGAGCACCAGCGCGTTGTCGGCGCTCAGAAGACCCTCGAGCAGGACCAGAAGGGCGATGGTGACGAGGTCGGCGAATTGAACGTCCATTCAGCGGCGTGCCATCATTTGAACTCGAGCAGCCTCAGTGCCTATAGTCCTATACTGATCGTTACTTTATCAGCATTGGCCCCTCGAACCTGGCCGGGAACCCCGGCAGTTCGGATCGCCTGAATGGAATTCAAGGACTACTACGCGACGCTCGGCGTGCTCGAAGACGGCCACGGACAAGGAAATCAAGCAGGCGTTCCGCAAGCTCGCCCGCAAGCACCACCCGGACGTGAACCCGGGCGACAAGTCGGCCGAAGCCAAGTTCAAGGAGATCAACGAGGCGAACGAAGTCCTCGGCGATCCCGAGAAGCGGAAGAAATACGACGAGCTCGGCGCCAACTGGCGGATGTACGAGCAGGCGCAGCAGCAGGGCCAGCCGTATCCCGGGCGGCTCACCGTTCGGCGGGCGCGCGGCGAGGGCGGCGCGTGGACCATCAACATGGGCGGCCCCGGCGGCTCCCGGACGATGTCCGAAGAGGAGATGCAGGACCTGTTCGGCGACGAGGATCCGTTCTCGGACTTCTTCCGGACGTTCTTCGGCGGCGGTGACCGCGCGACGCGCGGCCGGGCCCGCACCGGCCGCGCGCCCCGAAGCCAGAAGGGACGGGACATCGAGCACCGAGGTGGAGCTGACGCTCGAAGAGGCGTATCCACGGCGCGACGCGCCGCATCTCGATCAAGCACGGCGGCCACGCGCGCAGCGTCGACGTGCGCATCCCGCCCGGCGTGAAGGACGGCTCGCGCGTCCGCGCCGCCGGCGAAGGTGAATCGGGATCGAACGGCGGCGCCTCCGGCGATCTCTATCTGCGCGTCCGGATCAAGCCGCACCCGGTCTTCGAGCGCAAGGGAGACGACCTCCACACGACGGTCGCCGTGCCGGTGACCACGGCCGTGCTCGGCGGCGAAGCGCAGGTGCCGACGATCACCGGTTCGGTCCGGCTGAAGGTCCCCGAAACGACGCAGACCGGACAGATCTTCCGTCTGAAGGGCCACGGCATGCCGGATGTCGGCCCACGCGGACAAGCGCGGCGACCTGTACGCGACGGTCGACGTCCAGCTTCCCCGTTCGCTCGACGCCGCGAACAGCGGCAACAGTGACGAGGCGCTGGCAAGAGCTGCGAGAAGCCGGACCTTAGCTCGGAAGCTGAAACGATATGAACACCCAGACAAGTACACCGAGAAGGCCCAGGAAGCGATGCTGGCGGCGCAGCAGCTCGCCGACCGCGAAGGGCATCCCGAGGTTACTGCCGGAGCACCTGCTGCTCACGCTGCTCGAGCAGAAGGACGGGATCGTCCCCGAGATCGTCCGGAAGATGAACGCCGACCCGGCGACGTCGCGGCACGGCCGTCCGCGCGGAGCTGGCGAACGCTGCCGCGCGCGCACGGCGGCTCGCAGGTTGGCGCTGTCGGCGCGCCTGCGCCAGGTCCTGACGCCGCCGAGCAGGAAGCGGAGCGGCTGAAGGACGACTACGTCAGCACCGAACACCTGCTTCGTCGCGATCGCCGGCGAGGGCGGACGTCAGCGCGCCGGCCGCGCGCATCCTGCAGCAGTCGGCGATCACGAAGGACGCGATCCTGCAGGCGCTGACGACCGTCCGCGGATCGCAGCGCGTGACGAGCCCAGAATCCCGAATCGACGTACCAGTCGCTCGAGCGGTACGGGCGCGATCTGACCGAGCTCGCGCGCAAGGGCAAGCTCGATCCGGTCATCGGCCGCGACGAGGAGATCCGCCGCGTCGATCCAGGTGCTGTCGCGGCGCACGAAGAACAACCCGGTGCTGATCGGCGAGCCCGGCGTCGGCAAGACCGCCGTCGTCGAAGGGCTGGCGCAGCGGATCATCCGGCAGGACGTGCCCGAGGGCCTGAAGAACAAGAAGATCGTCGCGCTCGACATGGGCTCGCTCGTCGCCGGCGCGAAGTACCGCGGCGAGTTCGAGGAGCGGCTGAAGGCGGTCCTCAAGGAAGTCGCCGATTCCGAGCGGGCAGGTCGTTCTCTTCATCGACGAGCTGCACACCGTCGTCGGCGCCGGCGCCGCCGAAGGGTCGATGGACGCCGTCGAACATGCTCAAGCCGATGCTGGCGCGCGGCGAGCTGCACACGATCGGCGCGACGACGCTCGACGAGTATCGCAAGCACATCGAGAAGGACGCGGCGCTCGAGCGCCGCTTCCAGCCGGTGATGGTCGGCGAGCCGACCGTCGAGGACACGATCAGCATCCTGCGCGGCCTGCGCGAGCGCTACGAGGTCCACCACGGCGTGAAGATCAAGGACTCGGCGCTGGTCGCGGCCGCCGTGCTCTCGCACCGCTACATCACCGATCGGTTCCTGCCCGACAAGGCGATCGACCTGATCGACGAGGCGGCGTCGCGCCTGCGCATGGAGATCGACTCGATGCCGGCGGAGCTCGACGAGATCGAAGCGGCGCATCATGCAGCTCGAGATCGAGCGCGAGGCGCTGCGCAAGGAGAAGGACAAGGCGTCGAAGGAGCGGCTGCAGAAGCTCGAGAAGGAGCTCGCCGACCTCAAGGAGGAGAAGAATCAGCTGACGGCGCACTGGCAGCAGGAGAAGGACGCCATCCAGACGATGCGCAAGCTGAAGGAGGAGCTCGAGCAGGTCCGCCAGGAGATGCAGCGGGCGCAGCAGGCCGGCGACTACGCGAAGGCCTCCGAGCTGCAGTACGGCAAGCTGCCGGAGCTGGAGAGGCAGATTCAGGAGCAGGAGGCACGGCTCGCCGAGCTCCAGAAGGACCAGCGGATGCTGAAGGAGGAAGTGGACGAGGAGGACATCGCCGAGGTCGTCAGCCGCTGGACGCACATCCCCGTCAGCCGCCTGATGGAGGGAGAGATCCAGAAGCTGCTGAGGATGGAAGAGCGTCTCCACCAGCGCGTGGTCGGCCAGGACGAGGCGATCACGGCCGTCGCCAACGCGATCCGCCGCGCGCGCGCCGGCCTGCAGGATCCGAACCGGCCGCTCGGCAGCTTCATCTTCCTCGGTCCGACCGGCGTCGGCAAGACCGAGCTGGCGCGCGCGCTCGCCGAGTTCCTGTTCGACGACGAGCACGCGATGATCCGGATCGACATGTCGGAGTACCAGGAGAAGCACACCGTCTCGCGGCTGATCGGCGCGCCGCCCGGGATACGTCGGCTACGAGGAGGCCGGCCAGCTCACCGAGGCCGTCCGCCGGCGCCCGTACTCGGTCGTGCTCTTCGACGAGATCGAGAAGGCGCATCCCGAGGTGCTCAACGTCATGCTGCAGCTGCTCGACGACGGGCGGCTGACCGACGGCAAGGGACGGACGGTCGACTTCAAGAACACCGTCGTGATCATGACGTCGAACGTCGGCAGCCACTTCATCGCGGAGGCCGCCGTCCGGCTCAGCCGGCCGCGAATTGGACGAAGGGACGCGCCGGCAGGTCATGGACGCGCTGCGCGCGCACTTCCGTCCGGAGTTCCTCAACCGGGTCGACGAGATCATCGTCTTCCATCGCGCTGAGCCGCGAGCAGATGCGGTCGATCATCGACATCCAGCTGCGCCGCCTGATGAAGCGGCTCGAGGATCGCAAGATCCGCGTCGAGCTGACCGATCGCGCGAAGGATCTGCTCATCGCGGAGGGCTACGATCCGACCTACGGCGCGCGGCCGCTCAAGCGGACGATCCAGCGCCGAGGTGCTCGATCCGCTGGCGATGCGCGTGCTGCAGGGGGACTTCCGCGAGGGCGACGCGGTCCGGATCGACGCCGCCGGCGGAGAGCTGCAGTTCAGCAAGGCGGCGAACGCCGTCCCCGCGTAACGGACGTAGCAATCAGACCGATGGCCGACGAGACCCCTGGGACACCGCGAATCCGCGCGGCCGGCGCTCGGGCGAGCGCCGGCTCACCCCGCGCCCGGCCGGCTCGGCCATGTGGTACGTCCTCGGCTTCCTGCTCCTGCTCGCGCTCGGCCAGGCGTTCTTTCTCCAGATGCAGTCGGGCGAGACGATTCCCTACAGCGAGTTCAAGACCCTCGTGCGCGACGGCAAGGTCCAGGAGGTCACCGTCGGCGAGGATCGCATCCGCGGCGCTCTGAAGCCCGACGACGGCAAGCCGAAACCGTTCACCGCCGTCCGCGTCGACGATCCGAAGCTGCTCGAGGAGCTCGAGAAGCACGGCGTCAAGTACACGGGCGAGGTGCCGAGCCGGTGGATCGGCGAAGTCCTCGGCTGGGTCATCCCGCTCCTCTTCCTCGTCGCGCTCGTGGAGCTTCTTCTTCCGCCGCATGGGCGGCGCCGAAGGCGGCGTCATGTCGTTCGCGCGCAGCCGCGCGAAGATTTACGCGGACGATGACGTCAAGGTGCGGTTCGGCGACGTGGCCGGCGTCGACGAGGCCGAGGAGGAGCTGCGCGAGATCGTCGAGTTCCTCAAGAATCCGAAGAAATACACGAGCATCGGCGGACGGATTCCGAAGGGGGTGCTGCTCGTCGGCCCGCCCGGCACGGGCAAGACGCTGCTCGCGCGCGCCGTGGCCGGCGAAGCGAAGGTCCCCTTCTTCAGCCTGAGCGGATCCGAGTTCGTCGAGATGTTCGTCGGCGTCGGCGCCGCGCGCGTCCGCGATCTGTTCGCGCCAGGCCGAGGCCAAGGCGCCGTGCATCGTCTTCATCGACGAGCTCGACGCGCTCGGCAAGGTGCGCATCCAGACGCCGATGGGCAGCCACGAGGAGCGCGAGCAGACGCTCAACCAGCTGCTCGCGGAGATGGACGGCTTCGACGGCGCGCAAGGGCGTCATCATCATGGGGGCGACCAACCGTCCCGAGGTGCTCGATCCTGCCCTGCTCCGGCCCGGACGCTTCGACCGGCAGGTGCTCGTCGACAAGCCCGACGTGCGCGGCCGCGAGGACATCCTGCGCATCCACGTGAAGAACGTGAAGATCGCCGACAACGTCGATCTGAAGGTCATCGCCGCGCGGACGGCGGGGTTCGCCGGCGCCGATCTCGCCAACCTCGTCAACGAGGCGGCGCTGCTCGCGGCGCGCCACGACAAGACCGCCGTCGAGATGAAGGACTTCGACGAGGCGATCGATCGCGTCATCGCCGGGCTCGAGAAGAAGCGCGTGATGAGCGACAAGGAGCGCCGGATCGTGGCGTACCACGAGTCGGGCCACGCCATCGTCGCCGAGCGTGCTGCCGGGGCTGGACCCGGTGCACAAGATCTCGATCGTGCAGCGCGGCTTCGGCGCGCTCGGCTACACGATGCAGCTGCCGCTCGAGGATCGCTACCTGATGACGCGCACGGATCTGCACAGCCAGCTGGCGGTGCTGCTCGGCGGCCGCAGCGCCGAGGAGATCGCGTTCGGCGAGATCTCGACCGGCGCGCAGAACGACCTGCAGCGCGCCACCGACATCGCGCGCGCGATGGTCACCGAGTTCGGCATGAGCGACGAGCTCGGCGCGGTCAACTACAACGGCCACAAGCGCAGCGACCTTCCTCGACACGCCGTTCATGCACGGAGCGCGGCAACTACGCCGAGGACACGGCGCACAAGATCGACGCCGAGGTGAAGCGCATCCTGACGGACGCGCACGAGAGGCCCGCCGGATCCTGCGCGAACGCCGCGACACGCTCGACCAGCTGTCGCGAGCGGCTGCTCGACAAGGAAGTGATCGAGGCCGAGGAGTTGAAGGCGATCATGGGGCCCGGTGCCGCCGAAGGATCCCGACGCCGTGCCGGCCGAGATCCCGCCGGTTGGGTGAACGTCGAGCATCCAAACTTCGTGTGACCTATCGCTTCGACGTCTTCACGCTCGACTCGGACACGCGGCGCCTGCTGCGCGAGGAGGAGGAGGTCCACCTCTCGCCCAAGGCATTCGATCTGCTGACGCTCCTTGTCGAGGGCCGGTCGCGAGCGATGTCGAAAGCGGATCTTCACCGACAGCTCTGGCCGTCGACCTATGTCGTGGACACCAACCTTGCGAGCCTCGTCGCGGAAATCCGCCGGGCGCTGGGCGACTCGGCCGAGACTCCCCGCTTCGTTCGAACCGTGCATCGGTTCGGGTACTGGTTCGTGGGGAGCGTGCACGAGCCCGCCGCGCGCGAGGATGCCGTGAGGCCGAGCGTCCGGTACTGGCTCGTCTGGGAAACGCGCCAGATTGCGCTCAGCGAGGGTGAGAACATCCTCGGCCGCGCGCCGGACGCGGCGGTGTGGATCGACGCACCCGGCGTGTCCCGGCATCACGCGCGCATCCGCCTCGACGGTCCGGGAGCCACCGTCGAAGATCTCAGCAGTAAGAACGGTACATTCCTCGGCGGCCAGCGGCTGTCCGCCCCGTCGGCGCTGAGCGATGGCGATCAAATCCGTCTCGGGTCGATCGTCATCACGTTTCGAATCCCTCCGCCGGGCGCATCGACCGACACCGTCCGGGAGAAGTAGAAAGAACGAAGGGTATAGAATCTCCGCGCCATCATGCCGGGCGCCACTCGCGCTCCGCAGTCGTCTTTCGGACCCTACAGCCTCTGCCAGAAGTGAGGCGTCAGCACCTCCAGCACCTCCAGCACCCTCTTTATCGAAACCCCATCCCATTCCCAGCCGTTCCCTAAGACTGCGCCGGACCCATCGCCGTACCTTCCACACGAGCGGCGATGACCGATGTCGGATACGAACCCGGCACGAGCCGTGACGGCGGTCATCGCAGCGACTCAAGGAGATGCCAATGATGAAAGCACGTATGGCTCGGGTGATGCTGGCCCTGTTAGCGGTCGCTGTCGCGGTTCCAGGCGGGCGCGCCGAAGCTCAGAGCGCGGAGGTGGTCTACGAATGGAATCAGTTGCTGCAGGCCACGATCCCGACGAATGCCTCGCTGCGGTCAACGCGCTACTACGCGATCCTGCACGTCGCGATCTTCGACGCCGTCAACTCCATCGAGCGGGATTTCACGCCCTATCACGTGCGCGTGAACGCTTCGCACGGTGCGTCCAGCGAAGCGGCCGCGGCCCAGGCCGCCCATGACATCCTCACGGCCTTGATCGGCGCACAGACGCGGTTCGACGACGCGTTGAACGCCCGGCTGGCGACGATTCCGCGCGGTCAGGCGCGGCAGGGCGTTCGCGTCGGTCAGAAGGTGGCGGAGGCGATCCTCAAACTGCGGCAGACGGACGGGTGGGACGTGGTCGGCCCCGCCTTCGTCCTCCCGCCGTTCCCTGGGCTGTGGCAGCCCGTGCCGGGGGCCGCGGCGTTCACGCAATTCCCCAAAGTGACTCCGTTCGCAACGTTGTCCCCCACCCAGTTCCTGCCGCCACCCCCGCCGACGTTGACCAGCGCGACCTACGCGACCGATCTGGACGAGGTGCTGCGTTTCGGCGTAAGGGACAGCACCGAGCGCACGACCGATCAGACGCGCCTGGCCCGACTGTGGGCGGGCGAGATCTCCACCACCCCGTTGTTTGCCGTGTGGAACAACGTCGCGCGCGATACGGCCCGAAGCCGGGGTCTGTGCCTGTCCGAGGTCGCACGGCTGTTCGCGCTGCTGAACATGTCAATTCACGACGGTCTTCAAACGTCTCACACGGCCAAATTCGTGTACGGCCTCTGGCGGCCCGTGACGGCCATCAAGCGCGCGGCCGAGGATCTCAATGACGCAACGACGGCGGACCCGACCTGGATCCATCAACTGCTCGTGACACCACCCTATCCCTCCTATCCCGGCAACATGCAGTGCGTCGGCGCGAGCGCAGCGACGGCGCTGGCGCGCGTGTTCGGAACGAACGACATCCCGGTGTCGCCGTTCTTTGCCGGCACTGCGCCCAATCCGGACGTGACGCTCGAGTACCCGGGATTCCTGGAGATGGCGGTTGACCAGGGGAACAGCCGGATTTACGGCGGCATTCACTTCAGGTTCGACAACAATGCGAGCCTCCAGTTCTGCCCCAGGGTGGTCGATTTCATCGTCGCCAACTACATGCTTCCCAAGTAGGCGGCACCAATGAGCTGAGAATCAGAAAAAACGAAGAATTTCGTCAAGACCATACGGCACCCTGGGCTCAGACTATCGACCGATGCGGGAGCACCAGCCAATGCCTCACGACGCCCGGGTGCCCGTGGTCGGTTTCCTGGTATGCGTTTGCGCAGTTGCGGCCCTGACGCTGGCCTGCGGCGAATCACCCTCGTCGCCCTCACCACGCCAGGGGTTCTCGGTAACCTCCGTTCAGCCAAACATCGGGCCGACTGAGGGAACGGCGCAGGTGAGCATCATTGGCTCTGGATTCCTGGCGGGGGCGACCGCGACCTTTGACGGCGTCCCGGCGACCGTCGTCAGTGTCAACGGTCCGTCGATGTCGGTGACGGTCCCTCAGCGCGCGGCCGGAAGGGTCGACGTGGTCGTCACCAACCCGGGAGGCGCCAGCGCGAGGCTGGCGGGAGCCTACGTCTACGAGGCGCTCACGGTTTCGTCCGTCTCTCCGATCGGAGCGTTCGGCGGCAGTACGGTCCGAATCGCTGGAACCGGATTCATGTCCGGCGCGGTCGCCACCCTCGATGGGATTCCCGCCGTTGTGTCCCTCAGCAACAGCCGGTTGATCAGCGTCATCGCTCCCGCTCATCCGAGAGGAACGGTTGACGTGGTCGTCACGAGCCCGGGCGGCCAGCAAGGCACGCTCTCCGGGGCGTTCACTTACGAGGGTGCCGAGCTGACGGTCCTGTCGAATTCAGTAGCGGCCGGCGATCAACTGAATGTGCGCTGGGACGTGACGCGCGGCGGACCATTCGACTGGGTCGGAATCTTCAACGTCGGAGATGTCAACACCAGCTATCTCGCGTACGAGTACACCGGCGGACGCCTCTCGGGAACGGTGTCGTTCACGGCCCCGACGCGTCCCGGGCAGTACGACTTTCGATACCTCCTCGACGACGGTTACGTCGACGTCGCGCGCAGCAGTCCGGTGACCGTCAGGTGACCTCGTTCAAACACGGAAGATCGATGGCAATTCAAGAGACCCGGTGAATTCCGTCAGTTACTCGCACGGCGCTCGTGGTACACCTTACCAATCTGACGAGCATGACGCTCGTAAACGGAGGGAGCGATGATGAAGAGATGGTCGACATCCTGGTTGGCGTTGCTGGTCGTACTCGTTGCGGCGCCTCCTGCTCAGGCGGATGTCATTACCGATTGGACCCAGACCATGCTGAGGGCGGGCCTGGTGGCAGGCACCGGACCGCCCAATTTCACGCGCGTGTCTGCGATGGTCGAGGTCGCGATGTTCGATGCACTGAACGGGATCGACGGTCGCTACGAGTCGTTTTTCGACTACCAGGCCACCCCCAAGCCGGGAGCCTCGAAAAGGGCCGCTGCGGTCCAGGCCGCCTGGGCGGTGCTCACAAAGACCTATGGCACCGGCGCGGCGACGCCCAACGCGGCGCAGCAGGCAAACTTCGACGCCCGCCGTCGAGTGTCGCTGACGGAAATTGCCCAGCACGAGAGCGCCCAGTCGATCGACGACGGCGTCGCGTGGGGGCAGGCGGTCGCCGACGAGATACTTGCGTTTCGGGCTGGCGACGGATTCAGCGCGGCGCCCATCCCATTCCCGAACGGCACAAACCCGGGAGAATGGCGCCAAACACTAAACCTGCCATCGCCGGGAACATCCCCGACGGGTGTGGGATATCCCCAGCTCTCCAATCAGACGCCCTGGGCGATCCCGTTGTTCTCGACCTTCCGGCCGGATCCACCGCCAGCCCTCGACAGCCCCCAGTACACGCGGGACTTCAATGAAGTCAAGACGATGGGCAGCTTCGGGAGCACGGCCCGCACCGCCGATCAGACGACGTACTCGCTGTTCTGGAATTCCGCCACGCCCTCGTATCTGTGGAATACCGTCGCCCTCTCGCTCCTGGACGACGACAAGAGCGATCGCGACCACCAGTGGAATCGAGACAAACATCGCACGCTTCTGGAGCGCGCACGACTGCTTGCCCAGCTGAACGTCGCGATGGCGGACGCCGTGATTGGCTGCTGGGATGCGAAGTACGCCCACGCCTACTGGCGGCCGATCACCGCCATCCGGGACACGGCTGACGATGGCAATCCGCTGACGATACCAGACGCCTCCTGGGTTCCGATGTTCGCGACGCCCGGTCATCCCGACTATCCATCGGGGCACTCGTGCGCAAGCGGCGCGGCAGGGGAAGTGCTGGCGGACGAGTTCGGCAATCGAACCCGCTTCACGATGGACTCCGACCAGATGCTGGGCGTGACCCGGTCGTTCCGGAGCTTCACGTCCGCGCTGGATGAAGTGAAGAACGCACGCATCTTCGCCGGCATACACTTCCGCACCGCCTGTGAAGTCGGTCAGAAGCTGGGCGTTGACGTCGCACGCTTCGTGCTCGAGAACAAGTTCCAACGCCTGAGATGACCGACCGAGACGACGATGCGAACCCCGAGCTTCACGCGTCTGGTACTCGCGCTGGCGCTGGTGGGCCTGCTGGCCGCATGCGGCAGGTCTCCCAGCGGGCCGACCCAGCCCGTCCTGACGGCCCGCATTGAAATCTCGGGTCCGCGTTCGGTGCCGCCGGGCGCCACCGCTCAGTACAGCGTCACTGCGCACATGACCGACGGCTCGACTCGCGAGCTCACCAGCCAGGTCAACTGGGGGAGCTCGAACACGTCGGTGCTGTCGATCACGAACACGGGTCTGGCCACTGGCCACCGGAACGGTGACGCCCTGGTGTCCGGACAAATCAACGCTCCGTTCATGAGAAGCTCGCTCGAAGTCGTCGTGGTTTCCCCCGGCACGTACAGACTCGCCGGGCAGGTGCGGGAAGCCGCCATCCCGACAGGCCCGGTCGTCGATGCTCGCGTCGAAATCACGTCGGGGTTGGCCACCGGTCTATTCACGACGACCGATACAGCAGGCAGGTACCGACTGTTTGGCGTTTCCGGCGAAGCGCAGATCAGGGTGACCCGGGAAGGCTACGAGCCGTTCGTTCAAAACTTGGTCCTTTCGGGCCACGAGACGCTGAATATCGAGCTGGCCCTCCTTCGTCCCAGGAAGGACCACGCGGGGACATACACGCTCGCGATTGCGGCGTCGGAGCCGTGTCGAACGTCGCTGCCGGAGGAAATCTGGACGAGAACCTACACCGCCGTCGTGACGCAGTTCGGACCGCAACTGGACGTCCGGCTGAGCGGAGCGACGTTCGTGATGGTCGGAAGCGAGGGCAACCGGTTCCCCGGGAGGGTCGAGCCCGTCCAGATCGTGTTCTCGCTGCAGGAGACCGACTTCTACTACGGCATTCTTCGCGACAACCTCGTTGAGCAAATAGGCACGTCGGTGTATGTCGTGTGGGGAGCGGCGACGACGACCGACTCACCCGCAGGACTCTCGGGAACCCTCGATGGGGCGCTTCAACTCTCTGAAGGAAGTGTCTTTGGGCGCAGCCTTGCCGGCTGCCGGTCAAGCAGCCATCGATTCACGCTGTCGCGATGACGCAGGGCGTCGACGTTTGGTCATCAAGTACGGATCGAGACGCTCATCGTCTTCACTCGAAGGAGTGCCGTCATGAGAAACCGCCTGGCCCGGTTTGCCGTGTCCCGTCGGCGCCAGAGGCTCTTTCCTGCTGGATTCGTTCTCGTCGGCGGAATCGGCGTATTGACGGTTGTTTCATGCGACAGCGATGGCCCTCCCACGAGTCCCGGCACGCCCGGTGGCGGGTTCGTCAGCCTCCGGCTCACCGCGCCGGAACGAATCACCCCCGGCCAGTCCGTCCAACTGAGGGCCGAGGCAATCACGGCCAATGGATCTGCAGAGAACGTCAGCGCCCAGGCGTCGTGGGCGTCGTCGAATGGACTGGTTGTACAGGTGAGCAGCTCCGGACTTGCGACCGCGGGGACCCGAGGAGAGTCCATCGTGCAAGTCCGCCACCGGGACAAAGTCGCCCAGCAGCACGTCTTTGTGCTGCCCGACGGCACGTTCGCACTGGCGGGGACCGTCAGGGAGAGCGTTGTCGGCATCGGGGGTGTCTCGCTCAGAGTCGTTGACGGTGTCGGTCAGAACATCGTGACGTTCTCCGACCCTGATGGCTCGTACACGCTCTTCGGCGTCAGCGGCCGGATACGGATTCGACTCACGAAGCCTGACTACGCTGAGAATCTGCAGGACGTCGATGTTGCCACGCACCGCCGGCAGGATTTCGAGATTGTTCCCGAGCGGCCTCGGGATGATTACCGGGGCACCTACACGCTGAGGATAACGGCCCGACTGCCGTGCGAGGGCATATCGGCTGAGACATTCCCCGAAGCCGTGACGCGGCGCGAGTACACGGCCAACGTCGAGCAGGATGGCCCACGAATATCAGTCACTTTGAGCGGCGCCGACTTCCTCACGACCAGCGGTCACGGAAACGGCTTCGTCGGCTCGCTCGACATCTCGGGCAGACTCGCCTTCTCAATCGGCAGTCCGAACTTCGATTACTACGGCCCCTGGTACTACGGACTGCCAGAACTCGCGGAGCGCGTTGGCGACACGACGCTGATTGTCAGCGGAGTGGTATCGGTTCAAGGGGGACCGCCGCGGCTTTCGGGCACGCTGGACGGATTCCTCTTGACTGCAGATCGCTCCACTTACCCCTTCGGACCACCGTACAGATCGGTCTGCGTGGGCCAGCACGGTTTCGAGATGGTGCGTCGGTGATGCACGACGGACGGATTCAGAAAAACCGAAGAATTGCGTCAGGACTCGGACGCTCCTCGGGGCGCAATGTATTCGCGTCCCATTCGCGATGACGCAACAATGCCATTCCACATCGAAGCTCGCCGCGCTTCCGCCATCCTGATCGCGGTCGGCCTCCTCGCCGCGTTGACGTGGCACGTGTCTGCCGTCCGCCGTGCGCCGCTCGGTGTCGTGCTCATCACCCTGGATACCACCCGCGCCGATCGGTTGTCGGCCTACGGGTTCATGGACGCCTCGATGCCCGCGCTCGACCGGCTCGCGCGGGAAGGCGTCGTGTTCGACCAGGCGACGACTGTCGCGCCGATGACGCTGCCCGCGCACGCCAGCCTCCTGACCGGGCTCCTCCCGCCGCGACACGGCGTCCGGGACAATGCCGACTCCGCGCTTGCCGCCACGCACACCACGCTTGCGGAGGTCCTGCACGCCAACGGCTTCCGGACGGGGGCGTTCGTCGCGTCCGCGGTGCTCGATCCGGATCGAGGTCTCGCGCAGGGGTTTGACGTCTACAAAGGCGCCGGGGCCAAAAGCCAGCCAGGAGCCGCCGCGCGTCAGCGACGCGCAGACGCGGTTACCGCCGACGCCGTCGAGTGGCTCGGACAGGTCGCCGGATCGCGATTCTTTCTCTGGACGCATCTCTACGATCCGCACGCGCCGTACGATCCGCCCGAGCCGTTTCGATCGCGGCATGCGGATCCGTATGTGGGTGAGATCGCGTTTGCCGACTCGCAGATCGCCCGGCTGCTCGACGAGCTGGAGCGGCGGCAACTCCTCGAGCGGACGGTCGTCGTCTTTTTGAGCGATCACGGGGAGGGACTGGGCGAGCACGGCGAACGGGATCACGGGATCTTCGTGTACGAAAGCGTCCTTCGCGTGCCGCTGATGATCAGGATGCCGCGTGGGCACATCGCCCCGAGGCGGGTCGCTGAAGTGGTCCGGCTCACCGACGTAATGCCAACCGTTCTCGAACTGCTCGACCTGCCGGTTCCCTCGATGGATGGCGTCAGCCTCGTCCGGCTCATGGCCGGCCGCGCCCAGCTTCCTCTCGAGGCCTATGCCGAGGCGATGTATCCGCAGCGGTTCGGCTGGAGCCCGCTCCGCTCGCTCCGGGACGAACGGTTCAAGCTCATCGACGCGCCGCGGCCGGAGCTCTACGACCTGGAGCGCGATCCGTTCGAGCAGCACAACGTCTACGAAGTACATCCCTACGTCGCGGAGGCCATGAGGCAACGCATCGCGTCGCTCGACGCGGGCGGTCCGCCCGGCGTCGCGGCGCCGTCCGCGGCAGGGCCATCCGCCGAGTTGCGGGAGCGTCTGTCCGCGCTTGGCTACGCGGGGACTGGACCTCGACGTGCGCCAGCCGATGGCGAGCGCCTGCCGGACCCCAAGGACTGCATCGACCTGTACAACGCGCGCCGCAGCCTTGCCGCACCGCCCGCTCTCAACGAGGCCGCGCGCCTCTGCCGTTAGGGGTCGACCTTTCTCCAGTCGAGCTTTCCCAAGTACAATCCGGGCATGCAACGTACAGCGACCTTCGCTCTGGCCGGCCTCCTCGTGTTTCTGACCGGCTCCACCGGGACGCTGCCCGGTTCCACCGGCGCGGCCCAGTCACCGGCCAACCCTTACGTGCGCGATCCCAAGCAGGCCGTGGACGAGGCCTACACGAAAAAGATGAAGGAGTACACCACGGCGCCGTTTTTCACGTCGCCGCTCGTGGACTACCTTCCCGCGTCGAAGACGGTGCCGACGCCGCAGGCGGTACTCGGGGACGTCGCAGGATCGCCGGGCAAGCTGCCCTACTCGCATGAGGTCTACCGGTACATGCGGATGGTCGAAAAGGCCAGCCCGCGGGTGAAGGTCTACTCGATCGGCAAGACCGAAGAGGGCCGCGAGATGCTCGCGGTCGCGGTGTCGTCGGAGAACAACCTGGCGAAGCTCGAAGAAAACCGCGCCAGGCTCGCGAAGCTCGCCGATCCCCGGACGATCGGCATGAACGATGCGGAGGCCGACAAGATCGTCGATCAAACGGTCCCCGTCTACTACATCACCGGCGCCATCCACTCGCCGGAAACAGGCTCACCGACAGCCTTGATGGAGCTCGTCTACAGGCTGGCCGTCGACGAGAGTCCGTACATCCAGAAAGTCCGCAGCCGCATCGTCACGCTGATCACGCCGATCGTGGAGGTGGACGGTCGCGACCGTCACGTCGACGTGTATCGCTGGCACCTTGCGAATCCCGACAAGCAGTGGCCGGGGACGATCTACTGGGGCAAATACGTCGCGCACGACAACAACCGCGATGCGATGGCCCTGACGCTCAACCTGACGCGCAACGTGCTGAACACGTACCTCGACTGGAAAGCCCAGGTGCTGCACGACCTGCACGAGTCGGTCGCGTACCTGTACGACAACACCGTGGGCGACGGTCCGTACAATGCCTGGCTCGATCCGATCCTGACCGACGAGTGGCAGATGATCGGCTGGCACAACGTGTCGGAGATGACCAAGATGGGCATGCCGGGCGTGTTCACGCACGGCACGTTCGACACGTGGACGCCCGGCTATCTGATGTTCATCGCGGCGACGCACAACGGGATCAGCCGCCTGTATGAAACGTTCGGGAACGGCGGCGCGGACACGCTGGAGCGCACGCTCGGTCCGGGGGACACGGCGCGCACCTGGTACAAACAGAACCCGCCGCTGCCGAAGGCCCGCTGGTCGCAGCGGAACAACAACAACTATCAGCAGACCGGACTGCTCGTCTCGCTGAACCACTTCGCCGACAACAAGAACCTGTTCCTGAAGAACTTCTATCTGAAGAGCAAGCGTTCGATCCTCAAGGCCAGGACCGAGGGCCCCGCGGCCTACGTGTTCCCGGGAGACGATCCGCGCCCCGGCCCGCAGGCCGATTTGCTGCGCATCCTCCAGCTCCAGGGCTGCGAGGTGTCGCGCGCCACGGCGCCGTTCACCGTCACGCTGACGACGAAGAAGCGTCCCGCGCGTGAGACGACGAACAACCCGCCCGCGGGCAATGGCAACGGATCCGATGGCGCGGGCTCCCAAGCGCAGGAACGGCAGACGCTCGAGCGCGACGCGAAAGACGCCAAGGAGAAGACCGAGCCGGAAACGCGGACCTTCCCCGCCGGCACGTATCTGGTCCGGATGGATCAGCCGTACAGCCGCATCGCCGACACGCTGCTCGACTATCAGTACTGGGCGCCCGACGATCCGCAGCGGAACCCGTACGACGACACCGGGTGGACGTTCGGCGAGCTGTTCAACGTCAAGGTCGTGCGCGTCACCGATGTCAAGGCGCTCGACGCGAAGGTGGAAATGGTCAAGGGCGAGCTGAAGGCGTCCGGCAGCGTGGAGGGCACGAGCAGCATCTTCGCCATCAACCACAACGCCGATCCGTCGCTGGCCACGCTGCGGTATCGATTCAAGGACGCGCAGTTCGACGTCGCCGAGGAACCGTTCGAAGCGGCCGGTCAGAAGTTTGCGCGCGGCTCGTTCATCGTCCGCGGCGTCGCCGCTGCCGATCTCGGCAAGGCGGCGACCGACCTCGGGCTGAAGGCGGTGGCGCTGGGCGCAGCCCCGACCGTCAAGACGCATCCCGCGAGAGCGGCGCGCATCGCGCTGATGCACACCTGGATCAACACCCAGGACGAGGGCTGGTGGCGATACGCGCTCGATTCGCTGTCGATCCCGTTCACGTACATCAGCACGCAGGACGTCACGACGGATGCGGACCTGCGGTCGAAGTACGACGTCATCCTGTTTCCGCCCGTCGGGCGGGCCGGGCAGCAGATCATCACGGGCCTGCCGATGCACGGCAATCCCCTGCCCTGGAAGACCACCGAGCTCACGCCCAACATCGGCAAGATCGATTCGACCGATGACATCCGGCCCGGCATGGGCTGGGAGGGCCTGGCCAACGTGCAGAAGTTCGTGCGCAGCGGCGGCGTGCTGATCGCGGTGGACGACACGGCCAACTTTGCCATTCAATACGGCTTCGGCTCTGGCGTTTCGGTGACGCCGGCGCAGCGCCTGAAAATCACCGGCGCCGTGCTCCGCTCGAAGCTCGTCGACGGCGCCAGCCCGATCGCCTATGGCTACGAGGACAACCTCGCCATCTATTCATCGGATGGGCCAATCTTCGGCGTCAGCAACATGGTCGGCGGGCGCGGCGGTCGCGGTGGCGGCAGCGGCGACCCGCGCCGCGCGACGGGTCGCGGGACGCCGGACGAAGCCGATGCACCGCAGGGGCGAGCGCCGACAGAACCGGCGCCGGAAGATCCGCGCGTCGAGCCGTGGCAGGCTGCACCGATTCGGGAGGAACAGCTCCGCAACGGGATCAACATCATCCCGCCGGCGCAACGTCCGCGCGTCGTGTTCCGGTACGGCGACTCGCGGGACCTGTTGGTCTCCGGACTCCTCGATGCCGGCACCGAGATCGCGCAGCGGCCGATGGTGATTGACTCCCCGCTCGATCAGGGGCACGTCGTGCTGTTCTCGAACAACCCGATCTGGCGCGGCGAAACGCACGGCAGCTACTTCATGGTGCTCAACGCGATTCTGAATCATGACAATCTGAACGCGGGGAGGAAGCTGGACGCGCGCTGAGTCAGGAGTTAGGAGTTAGGAGTTAGGAGTTGGGAGTCGGAAGACGAGCGCAGGAGGGAAAGGGGGGTTGCCGCTCTGGGTTTCGCTCGTGGGTGTGCTGCAGCTTCCGCCCGCCACCGCCTCCCCCGCCGCCCACGCGTCGGTGCGGACGGCGCGACACGGGACGCAACTCCGCCGCGCGCAGGCACAGGCGTCATCCGCGGACGCGTGACGGATCGCGAGACCGGCCAGCCGCTCGCGCGTGTCGGGTCGCCTAGTTAGCGGTCTCTCGCTGTGTCTTAGAGATTCTCCCGTTCTCCCTTACTCCTGTTGATTTCCTCCGTGCCTCCGCGCCTCCGTGTGTGTGATCCACCTCCGCGCCTCACCTCGGGTTCCAGCCCACCGTCCGTGTGATCGACCGGCTTCCGGCCGACACCTGGAACAGTGTGCGCGACGCCTCGTCTGCGACCCACAGCGTGCCGTCCGACGCCACGGTGATTCCGGCCGGGTCCCGCAGCCGCTTGTCGCTGATGACCCGGTCGGTTTTGGGCGCCGGCGCATTGGGATCGACGACCCAGATGGTCTCGTGCCCGCTGTCCGCGATGAACAGACGCTTGGACTGCGCGTCCCAGGCCATCGCGCGCATTTCTTCGACGCCGGGCACGTTGACCCGCCGGACGCCGCGCGACGCGAGCTCGATCGTGTAGACGCGCGGCGCTCCCATGTCCGACACGTACAGGCGCCTGGTCGACCGGGCGATCGCCATCGCGCCCAGGCGCCCGGCATCGCCGACGACCGCGATGCGAGCGGGCCTCGCTTTCTCATTGCCGATCGTCACAGCGTAGATCTCGTTCGTCGTCGAGTTCGAGACGTAGACGAGCCCCCGGGCAGGCTCGATCGCGAGCCCGACGTAGACGCCGGCGACCGGCAGGCCACGTCCACACTTCCTTGCCATTCGGCATGATCTGCAGGACGAAACTCTGCGGCCCCTTCGAGGATCGCGAGTTCACGCTGAAGCACGTGACGGGCCCGCCCGCGATGGTTCCGGCGACCGCGTCGACGGCCCGGTAGCCGGTCGGCACGCGATACGTCTGCGCGCCGATCGCGCCGGTGGCCATATTGAGCGCGTACGCGCGGCCGTCGGCCTGCAGGACCACACCTTCGGCGCCGTCCCGCAGGCTCACGGCGATTGGCCCCGATGCGTACTTGGACGCCATCCGTGTGACCGACGCGGTCTGCCGTCGCGCGTCCATGGCCGCCACCGCGAGCGCGAGGATGGTCAGCGCGAGCGCGCCGATGTGTCGAGTGCGGACCACGTCAATCATCCGATTTCTTCGGAATGAATTTCAGCCACTCCGCCGCCTTGAATCCGCCGAGGCCGTTGCCGATCCCGAGCAGCAGCGTCGGGAGCGTCTGCCACGGATCGAGATTGAAGCTGAAGAGGATGAACTTGCTGTTGTTGGCGACCAGGAAGATGCCGACGAACCAGAGGATGATCCCCACGGCCGCCCCGGTGGCCGTCGCGTTCCCCCAGAGGCCCAGAGTCCCGCGCTTCGGTGCCAGCAGCGGGATGACGCTGCCCAGAAGGACGCCGATGAGGAGCGCGGCCAGGAGCGTCAGGACGCCAGGTCGGAATCGCACCGGCACATCGGTTCGCGCGATGCCCTCGCGGTTTCGGAACAGCGGGTTGGTGTACGGGATTTCCAGGTCGAGATGCGAATGGGCCTTGTCACCCTCGATCGGGACCAGCGACGTTTCCACGGCGCGCAGCGTCTGCGGCCTGACGACCAGCGTCAGCGTTTCGCGCGCGCCCGGCTTCAGAACGATCGCTGTCCCGTCGCCCTGGCCGTCGCGTTTGGGCAGCTGCGCCTCGGCCTGACCCCAGAGATCGCTCACGCGCGGCTGGACCACGACGGCCGTCGGGATCACGATGGGCATTTCTTTCAGTGAGTTCTCCAGCGTCAGGCGAATCCGCGTCTCGCCGCCGAGCGACACCGCGTCAGGGCCGGGCTCCGGACGGCTGACGGTCAAGGGCTTGGGCTCGAGTCCGGGCGCGCTCGACACCGGCAGCCGGACCCTCAGCTCTCCCGAGGTCGCGCCCTCGGTGATCGTCATGTTGACTTCGGCGTACTGGTCTTCGAACGAGCCGCTGGGAATCGCCCGGAACTTGTGGCGCGTCACCTGTCCCGTCGCGCGCGAGCGCACGAGGATTCCGTAGTACCGGAAACAGGTGCAGTCCGTGTTCCAGTTGATGCCCGAGGTGTCGATGGCGTACTGGAACGCGCCGCCCGCGACCTCGTCCTGCATGTCGAGCGGCGCGGTCGGATCGGGCGGCACGACGAGCGGTGTGAGGGCCTCGAACCGTACTCCCGTGCCGCTGGCGTTCTTCCACTCGGACAGCAGGACCGTGGGTGCGGCATCGGCCACCGCCGCACACAGCGGCGCACACACGACAAGTATCGTTGAAAGCGCGAGGCGGCCGCTCGACCGGCGCGGTCGAATCATGCAGGTTGGCTCCTCGGATGTAGTCCCTGTGATTCTGCGCTACCGGTCGCGCACGCGCAAGCGGTTCGCGTCTCTTTGCATCACACGCGACATCGTTCATACTCAGGACGCCGAGGCCGCATGTCCACCCTCGCCTTGCTGTTGGCGCTGACCGCCATCACAACTCCACCGCAGCAGAACGTACCGCCGCGCGACGCGGTCGCACCGGCGACCCGGATCGTCCGCGATCTCCGGGCGCGTGACGGACAAGGACACCGGCCGGCCGCTACACCGGGCGATGGTGCTCTTGATCGGCGCCGGGCAATCACTGCGACGCGAAGCGGTTGCGGATGCCGAAGGTCGATACGAGTTCACCGGGCTGCCGGCCGGCCAGTATTCGCTGTGGGCTTCTCCAAGAGGCTGGTACGTGAAGGCCGTTCGTTACCGCGACAGGGACGTGACGGACGTGCCGACCGAATTCCGCGCGAGCACGGATCCGTCGGCGCTCGAGGTCGTCATGAGCACTCGAGGTGCGATGCTGTCGGGTCGGGTTCTTGACGAGATCGGAAATACGGTGACCGGCGTCAGGGTCGTGATCTTCTCTGCCGCTCGGGCACGATGGAATGACCAGCGGCTGACGGTCGTCGCGGTGTCGAAGGAGGGCACCTACCAGATCGGCCCGCTGCGCGGCGGCGAGTACTTCGTCGTCGCATTGGATCCGTCAGCAGTCCCGCCGCAACCGTCAAGCCGAAGCGAGCTGGCGCCGCTCGCCGAAACCGCCGAACGCATCACCCTCAGCGGCGAGGGGCAGCAGACGATGGACCTGAGGCTGGTGAAACGCGAGTAACCGTCACGCGAGAATCGGCAATCCGCAATCAATCCGCAATCCGCAATCAATCCGCGATCCGCAGTCCGCAATCAGAATCGGCAATCCGCAATCACCAATCCGCAATGTATCAGCCCATCTTTTGCATCGACGACAGGAAGTCGCCGTTCGACTTCGTCTTGCCCATCTTGTCGAGCAGGAGCTCCATGGCCTCGACCGCGGAGAGCGGCGCGAGCACTTTGCGGAGCACCCAGACGCGGTTGAGATCCTCGCGCGCGAGGAGCAGCTCCTCCTTGCGGGTGCCGCTCTTCTGCATGTCGATCGACGGGAACACGCGCTTGTCGGTGAGCTTCCGATCCAGGTGGATTTCCATGTTGCCGGTGCCCTTGAACTCCTCGAAGATCACGTCGTCCATGCGGGACCCGGTGTCGATGAGCGCGGTGGCGATGATCGTCAGCGAGCCGCCCTCCTCGATGTTGCGCGCGGCGCCGAAGAACCGCTTCGGCTTCTGCAGCGCGTTCGAGTCGAGACCGCCCGAGAGCACCTTGCCTGACGGCGGGATGACCGAGTTGTAGGCGCGCGCGAGCCGCGTGATGGAATCGAGCAGAATCAGGACGTCCTTCTTGTGCTCGACGAGGCGCTTGGCCTTCTCGATGACCATCTCGGCCACCTGCACGTGGCGCTGCGCCGGTTCGTCGAACGTGGACGAGATGACCTCGCCCTGCACCGAGCGCTGCATGTCGGTGACTTCCTCGGGGCGCTCGTCGATCAGCAGCACGATCAGGAACACTTCCGGGTGGTTCTTCGCGACCGACTGCGCGATGCTCTGGAGGAGCATCGTCTTGCCGGTCCGCGGCGGCGCGACGATCAGGCCGCGCTGACCGCGGCCGATGGGCGTCATGAGATCCATGACGCGACCGGACAGGCCGTCCGGCGTGGTCTCGAGCGTGAAGCGGGCCTGCGGGTAGAGCGGCGTGAGGTTCTCGAAGAACAGCTTGTCGCGCGCCTGCTCCGGCGCCTCGAAGTTGACCGCTTCGACCTTGATCAGGGCGAAGTAGCGCTCCCCTTCCTTGGGCGGCCTGATCTGCCCCGACACCGTGTCGCCGGTCTGGAGATCGAACTTGCGAATCTGCGACGGCGAGACGTAGATGTCATCCGGCCCCGGCAGGTAGTTGTAATCCGGCGCCCGCAGGAACCCGAACCCGTCAGGCAGGACCTCGAGGACGCCCTCAGAGAAGATGAAGCCGCTCTGCTCGGTCTGCGCTTTCAGGATCTGGAAGATCAGCTCCTGCTTGCGCATGCCGGTGGCGCCGGCGACCGTGAGGTCCTTGGCAATCTGCGTGAGCTGCTGAATGCTTTTGTCCTTCAGCTCCGTGATGTTCAACCCCTGGCGGCGGCCCTCCTGTCGGGGGGCGCTGTCGGAGCGCTGACCGCCCGGCGGAGGAGCGGCAGCCGGCGGCTGCGGAGGGGCCTCGGCTTCGGCTTCGGCTTCGGGAGTCTGGACAGTTGATTCAGCGGGCGGGTTCTCTGGCGCCGCCGCCTGCTCGGCGGCCTGGCGCGCTGATGGGCGCTTGTTAGTTGTGGGCATGAGACTGGTGGCGTTCTTCGGTCAGCGTGATGGACGTTGGTTGATGTTGACTGACGGTTAATCTGGCGTTGGGCGTCGCGTTATTCGGAGCGGGCGTGGGTGAACGCCCGTAAGGCCCCGCGGCGAGAGGAATTCTCTTGAAGTATGGCGCTCGTGGCAAGTATAGGCACCCAACCTGCTGGTGTCAATGCCGGCGCAGAAGGTCGCGATAGAATCCTCGCATGTCGAAGACCGTCGCCGTGATAGGCGCGTCCAGCAACCGCAGCAAGTTCGGCAACAAGGCACTCCGAGCGTTCGCGCACCAGGGGTATACCGTCATCGCGATCAATCCGAACGAGCGCGAAATCGAAGGGTATCCCGACGTACCGTTCGGTGCTCGATGTGGCGGGCCCAATCGACATGGCGACAGTGTACGTCCCGCCGGAAATCGGGGTGAAAGTGATGGACGATCTGGCCAGGAAGCAGATCCCCGAGATCTGGCTGAACCCCGGCGCCGACGGCAACGCCGTGATCGAGCGCGCGCGTCAGCTTGGCCTGAAAACGATTCAGGCCTGCAGCATCGTCGGAATCGGCGAGCGACCCGGGGACTACTGACAGAGGCACTCCCGCACCTTTAGCACCTCCAGCACTTTCAGCACCCCCAGCACCCTCAGCACCTTCCGGAGGACTACAATCGATGTATGCCGACGCTGGCCGATGTGCTCGAAGCCAGGACCGTCGAGGCCGCACCTGAGCTGGTCGAGGCCATCTCGAAGGACCGGCTGCGCTGTTACGCATGCGGCCACGAGTGCCCGATTCCGGAGGGCGCGTTGGGCGTCTGCAAGGTGCGCTTCAACCGCGACGGCCGGCTCCACGTGCCGTGGGGTTACGTCGGCGGCGTGCAGTGCGATCCGATCGAGAAGAAGCCGTTCTTCCACGCGCATCCGGGCGCGCTCGCCTTCAGCTTCGGCATGCTCGGGTGCGATCTGCACTGCTCGTACTGTCAGAACTGGGTCACGTCGCAGGCGCTGCGCGATCCGCAGGCGGTGTCGCCGCCGCTCGATGCCGCGCCCGATCGCCTCGCCGACGAAGCGCGCCGGCTCGGCGCACGCGTCGTCGTCAGCACCTACAACGAGCCGCTGATCACGAGCGAGTGGGGCGTCGCGATCTTCAAGGAGGCGCGCGCCGCGCGGGCTGCTGACCGGGTACGTCTCGAACGGCAACGGCACGCCGCGCGTGCTGAACTACATCCGGCCGTGGGTCGATCTCTACAAGGTCGATCTCAAGAGCTTCGACGATCGCCACTATCGTCAGCTCGGCGGCCGCATCGAGCCGATTCTCTACACGATCCGCACGCTGCACGAGATGGGCATCTGGCTCGAGATCGTGACGCTGCTGATCCCGGGCTTCAACGACTCGCGCGACGAGCTGGAGCGCCTCACCAGCGTTCGTGGCGGGCGTGTCACCCGACATTCCCTGGCACGTGACTGCGTTCCACAAGGACTACCGGATGAACGATCCGGAGAACACGACGCCCGAGATGCTGATGGCGGCCGCGGATATCGGCCGGCGCAACGGTCTTCGCTACGTGTATGCGGGGAATCTTCCCGGCCGCGTCGGCGATCTCGAGAACACGCGCTGCCCCACGTGCCGCGCGCTGCTCGTCGAGCGGTACGGATACTTCATCCAGAGCTACCGCTTGACCTCGTCCGGGGCCTGCCCGGACTGCGGGATGACGATTCCAGGCCGATGGGGATCCCGTTTCGACGGGCAGATCGCGTCGAGCCCGTTCATGCCGGGCAGCCGGCGCCTGCGGACGATCTGACGTTCCGGAACTCAGACGCCGCCGGCGGCGAAAGGTGACCTATTGCAGCAGTGAATCGAGCGCCGACTTGAACTCCGAGTACGGCATGGCGCCCTTGATGGCCTTGAGGATCTTCAGGGGCTGCCCGGACGCCGGCGTCAGGCCGATCAGGAACGTCGGCGTGCTGTCGATCCCGAGCTTCTGCATGCGAGCCACGCTGTCGCGCACCGGCGTGGCGTAACGACCGCCGTCCAGGCAGGTCTGGAATTTTCCCGAATCGATTCCGATCGTTTGCGCCTGCGACAGAAGCTCCGGCATCAGCTGGCCGGCATCGCGGGGCGGCGGGTTGGCGAACAGCTTGTTGTGCATTTCCCAGTACTTGCCCTGGTCGCCCGCGCAATTGGCCGCTTCGTGCGCCTTGAACGCATTCGGGTGGAGCTGGTCGATCGGATAGTCGATGAACACGTAGCGGATCTTGCCGGTATTGATGTAGTCGGCGTCGATCTGCGGCTGCGTCTGCAGCGTGTGGCGGCGACAGTACGGGCAGTGATAGTCCGACACCTCGATCATCGTCAGCTTGGCGCTGGCGGATCCGCGAGCCGGCTCCCCTGCCGACGGCCACGGTTGCGTTGAGGAGGGCCTCTTCAGCCAGCTTGGGAACGAATTGCTGCAGGAACGCCTTGATGGTGGCCAGGTCCCGCTGCATCACGGCCTGCTGAGCCTTCAGGGCCTCGATTTCGCGCCTCAGCGCCGCAACGTCTTCCTGCTGGTACGGACCCGACAGCGAGAAGGACGCGACGACCGCCACGATCCCAAGCCTCGAGAGCATGGACGAAATGTAACACGGACGGGACCATTGGTTGAACTCCGGCGCGGCACCAACGCGACCGCACGCGCGGGCGTTCAGAGGCGACGGATCTTCACGATTGCAATTGCGGGCGTCAGGGTTTCGCCATTGGCGGACGCCGTCTGGATTCTCCGGACGACGTCCATTCCGTTCACGACGCGGCCGAAGGCGGCGAATCCCTGGCCGTCCGGGTTGCGCGCGCCGCCGAAATCCAGAGACGGTTGATCGCCGACGCAGATCGAGAACGAGTGCCTCGCGCTGTCTGGCGCCGACCGCGCCATCGAGAGGGTGCCGTCCTTGTGCGACACGCCGGTGACGCTCGTCCGCTCCAGCGGAATCGGCGGCAGGTAGTCGGCGTTCCGCTCGTCATTGGCGGACGCCTGGATGACGGCGATTTTGACGGGCTTGTCCACCTGATTGTCGGGCCGGACCGTTCGAAAAAACCGTCCGCCGTTGTACATGCCGGCATCGACGTACTTGAGGAAATTGGCCGCGCTGATCGGCGCCCGGACGGTATCGATCTCCGCCTCGATGTTCCCCATCTCGGTTTCGATCATCACGCGAACCGGCTTCGGCGTATCCTGCACAGCGCCGGCGCTCCAGAGCACGATCAGAGATATCAGGGTCAGCATCATTGGACCTCAGCTCCTTCGCATCAGACGGGAAAGATCTTGCCGGGATTCAGAATCCCGTACGGATCGAACGCCGCCTTGACACGCTTCATCAGCGCGATCTCGTCGGGCGACAGCTCGAGCGGCACGAACGGCGCCTTGGAGAACCCGATGCCGTGCTCGCCGCTGATCGATCCCTCGAGCGCCACGACGCCGGTGAACAGGACGCGCTCGGCCGCGTGCGCCCGGGCGATCTCGTCCTGATCCGAGGGATCGACCATGATGTTCACGTGGATGTTCCCGTCACCGGCGTGGCCGAACAATGGAATGCGCAAGCGGTACTCGGATCGAATCCGATGGACGAGCGCGAAGAGTTCGGGGATTCTGCCCTTCGGCACCACGACGTCGTGGTTGTATTTCAGCGGCGAGATCATCTTCAGCGATAGCGACAGCTCACGCCGTACGCGCCAGAGTTCCTGACGTTCGGCGGCGTCGCGGGCGCGCAGGACTTCGGTGGCGCCGCTTGCGGCGAACGCCCGCTCGACCCTCTTCGCTTCGTCTTCGACCGCCGCGGGCACGCCGTCCACCTCCACGAGCAGCACCGCCCCGGTTCCCTCGGGTGCCAGCGACCGCACCTGGAGGTACTGCGCGACCGCTTCCAGTGACTCGCCGTCGATCAGCTCGACGGCGGCCGGCACGACCCGCTCCCGGATGATGTGTGAGACGGCCGCCACTGCCCCGTCGACGCTCGTAAACGTCGCCCGCAGCGTCGCCTGCACGGGCGGTTTCGGCACGAGACGCAGGATGATCTTCGTGATGATCGCCAGCGTGCCTTCGGAGCCCACCAGCAGGTGCGTCAGGTCGTAGCCGACGACGTTCTTGACCACTTTTCCGCCGGTCTCGATGATCTCGCCGGTCGGGAGCACGGCTTCCAGTCCGAGCACGTACTGCTTCGTCGTACCGTACTTGAACGCGCGAGGGCCGCCCGCGCACTCCGCGACGTTGCCGCCGATGGCCGACTGCCTCAGCGACGCCGGGTCAGGCGGGTAGAACAGCCCGACCTTTTCGACGGCGTCCTGCAGATCGCCGGTGATGACGTTCGGCTCGACCACGGCGATCAGGTTGGCTTCGTCGATCTCGAGGATGCGATTCATGCGCTCCAGCGACAGCACGACGCCGCCGCTGGTGGGCACGGCGCCGCCGGTGTACCCGGTGCCGCTTCCCCGGGGAACCATCGGGATCCGGTTGGCGGCACAGAGACGAACGACGCTGGCAACCTCCTGAGTCGTTCCCGGCATCACGACGACGTCCGCCGGGTGACCGCGCTTGAGCGCGTCCGTGCCGTACTTCAGCCGGGACTCGTCGTCCGTGCGGACGTGTTCCCGGCCGAGTATGACGTCGAGTTGCGAATGGAGCTCGGAGGTGAGGAGCACAGCTCGGCCTCGAGGCCTGGGCTCAGGCTGTCCTGAGCCCTGAGCCCTGGGCCTTGAGCTTTTCCTGGGACCGCACGTGATCGAGGATCGTCCTGATGCCGCGTTCCAGGTCGGTCATCGACGCCGCATAGGAGATCCGGATGAAGCCCGGGGAGTCGAAGGCCTCGCCCGGCGTGATGGCGACACGAGCCTCGTCGAGCAGCGACTGGGCGAGCGCCGCGGACGTACGGACGCCGTCAGGCGAGAGGAAATCGCTGACGTCGGGGAATACGTAAAACGCTCCAGCGGGCTTCACGAGGCGCAGGCGCGGCTCGTCGCCCAGCCAGGCGCACACGCGATCGCGCCGGCGCCGGTACTCGTCGAGCATGTCGGTCACGCAGGTCTGCGGGCCCTGCAGCGCCGTCGTCACCGCTTTCTGTGTGATCGAGCACACATTGGACGTCGAATGGCTCTGCACCGCGTTGCAGGCGCCGACGAGGGGCGCGGGACCCACGGCCCAGCCGCATCGCCACCCGGTCATCGCATACGCCTTGGATGCCGACCCGCAGAGCACGGAGTGGTCGCGCAGCGTTCGCGCGAGCACGCCCGGCAGGTTGTGCGGCGTGTCATCGTAAATGAGCTTCTCGTAGCACAGGTCCAGCAGGATCCAGATGCCGCGCCGCGCGGCCTCGCGCGCGATCGCTTCCAGCTCCGCTTCGGCCATCAGGGCGCCGGTCGGATTGCCCGGCGAATTGATGATGATCCCGCGCGTGTTCGGCGTCAGCGCGTCCAGGAACATCTCGGCGCGCAACGCGAAGCCATCCTCGGCATGCGCGCGGACGATGACGGGCGTCGCGTCGGCGAGCTTGATCTGCTCGACGAGCGTCGGCCAGCCCGGCATGTGGGTGATGACTTCGTCGCCGGACCCGAACAGCACCATCACCGCATCGAAGAGCGCCTGCTTTCCGCCGGCGGTGACGATGACCTCTCCGGTCGTGTACTCGATCCCGCAGTCTTCGCGATAGCGCGACAGGATGGCGCGCTTGAGCTCGTCGGTGCCCGAGTTGGGCGTGTACTTCGTGAAGTTGGCGTCGATGGCCGCATGCGCGGCGGCGCCAATGTGCGGAGGCGTCGGAAAGTCCGGCTCACCCGCGCCGAGGTCGACGACGTCGATCCCCTGCGCCTTGAGCGCGATGGCTTCGGCCGCGACCTTCATGGTCGGTGATACGGCAATCCGTCGAGCACGCGCAGCAAACACGTCAGGCCCTCAGCGTTTCACGCGCGAGTTTTTTTTCGCGCAACCGGCGTTCGACGATGTCCGGCACGAGCCCGTGCACGGACCCGCCGAGCGCCACGACTTCTTTCACGAGGCGCGAGCTGACGTAGGTGTACGGCTCGGCCGGCATCAGGAAAATGGTCTCGACTTCGGGGTTCAGCCGGCGGTTCATCAGGGCCATCTGCAGCTCGTACTCGAAGTCCGATACGGCGCGCAGGCCCCGGACGATCACGCTGGCCTGCTTCCGCCGAGCATAGTCGACGAGCAGCCCGTCGAAAGTGTCCACCTCGACATTGGTCCGATCCCGGAACACCTCACGGGCGATGTCCACGCGTTCGGGGACCGTGAAGAGCGGCGCCTTCTCGACGTTGATGAGCACCGCGACGACGATCCGATCGAAGAACCGGGAGCCGCGCTCGATGATGTCCACGTGCCCCATCGTGAGCGGATCGAACGAGCCGGGGTAGATCGCAACGGTCATGACTTAGCCGAGGGGCTTCGCCCCTCGGACTCCCCCACACGCTCTCTCGCCCTTCGACGTCGCTCAGGGCGACCCTGAGCCTGCTCGCAAGGGCTCGCGCGCCGCTTTGTCGGCGCGCTCCGGTCGCGTGGCTCGCTCGCCATCCTCGCTCGCTCCTTGGAACGAGCGAAAGGCTTCTGAGATAGCTTCATGACCGATCCTCGAGTGGACGTGTTGCTCACGGCCCGACGACGTAGAACGCCAGCGCGCTGTCGCCAGACAACAGGTCACGCGTCAACCGCAGCGCTCCCGCCGCGGCTGGAGCCGGATCGCGCTTCGCGTGCTCAACGACGACGATCGTTCCTTCGACGGCCACGCCCGCCGCCGTCGTCAGCGCCTCAGCCAGGGGCGCCGCGCCGTACGGGGGATCGAGCAACAGGATGTCGAACGCGCCATCGAGCCGCGCGTCCGCAAACCTCGCGCGGATAATAGCATAGCGGTCGCGGACTCCGCAGCGCTCGAGGTTCGATTCGATCAGCCGCGCGGCGCGCGCGTCGCTGTCGACGAACGTCACGTGTGCCGCCCCGCGGCTCAGGGCCTCGATGCCCACGGCCCCGGTGCCCGCAAAGCCGTCCAGGACCCGCGCGCCCTCCACCGCCGATCCCAGCACGTTGAAAAGGGTCTCCCGAAGTTTGTCCGACGTGGGACGCAGACCCGGCCAGTCCGGAGTCTCGAGGCGGCGGCCTTTGAGCGTGCCAGCGATGATGCGCAAATCAGCTTCCAGCTTTCGATTCACGAATTCCGAGCGCCGAGCCCCGAGCGCCCACCGATCTACCCCACCCCCACCAACCCAAATCTCTGCTCCCAGCTCGCCCGGACGAATGCCACCAGCGGTTCCGCCAGGCGCTCATCGTCGAGCGTCACGACGGCTTCGCGGCGCGCGTCCTCCATCAACTGGTGGTCGCGCAGCAGATCGCCGACGCGCAGCGTGGGCATGCCGGACTGGCGGGTGCCGAAGAAGTCCCCCGGCCCGCGCAGCGCCAGGTCGCGCTCCGCAATCACGAAGCCGTCCGTCGTGTCCGTCATCGCCTTGAGGCGCTCGCGACCCTGTTCGTTCAGCGGCGTCTGATAGAGCAGGATGCAGTACGACTGGTGCTGGCCGCGCCCCACCCGTCCGCGAAGCTGGTGCAACTGCGAGAGGCCGAACCGTTCCGCGTGCTCGACGAGCATGACTGCCGCGTTCGCGACGTCCACGCCGACCTCGACCACGGTCGTCGAGACGAGGAGCTGATACTCGCCGCGCGCGAACCCGTTCATCACGCGATCCTTCACGTCCTGCTTCAGGCGTCCGTGCAGCAGCGCCACACGGAATGCCGGAAAGACGTCGTGAGCCAGGTGGTCGGCCATCTCGGTCGCCGCCCGCAGGTCGACCTTGGCCGACTCCTCGACCAGCGGATAGATCACGTAGGCCTGCCGTCCGGCCTCGAGCTGCTGGCGGATGAACTCGTAGATTTCCTCGCGGCGTGACTCCGGCTTGGCGATCGTCTTGATGGGCTTCCGGCCGGGCGGCATCTCGCGCATGACCGAGACATCGAGATCGCCGTAGGTCGTGAGCGCCAGCGTGCGGGGAATCGGCGTGGCCGTCATGACGAGGACGTCCGGATGCAGACCCTTCGACCGGAGCGCCGCGCGCTGCATGACGCCAAACCGGTGCTGCTCGTCGATGATCGCCAGCCCCAGCTCGCGGAACGTGACGGGATCCTCGACGAGCGCGTGCGTGCCGACCACGAGCTGAACGGACCCGCCGGCCAGTTCGGCGTACGCCTCGCGCCGCTGTTTGGCGGGCGTCGCCCCCGTGATGAGCGTCATGCGGAATCTGGACGACTCGAGCAGCTTGCGGATGTTGATGTAGTGCTGCTCCGCCAGGATCTCGGTCGGCGCCATGAACGCCACCTGGAACCCGTTCTCCATCGCGACGAGCGCGGCCATCAGCGCGACGATCGTCTTTCCCGACCCCACGTCTCCCTGCAGCAGCCGGTTCATGGGATGCGGGCGCTTCATGTCCTCGACGATCTCCGCGATTACGAGCTTCTGATCGCCCGTCAGCCGAAACGGCAGCACCCGCTTCGCCGATTCGCGCATCTCGTCGGTAATCACCACGGAGCGGGGCTTCTGCTCCGCGCCGGCCCGCCGCTTCCGCAGAAGCAGGCCGCACTGGAAGAGAAAGAATTCCTCGAAGATCAGCCGCCGCTGCGCAGGCGACCGAAAGGCGTTCAGCTCGTCGAGCCTCGCCGCCTCGGTCGGAAAATGCGCCTCGACGAGCGCGGTTCGACGGTCCATCAGGTGCAGTCGCTCGAGCATCGCGGGCGGCAGCGGATCGGGCAGCCGCTCGGGCAGCTGCATCAGCGCGGTATGCACGAGCGCGCGCTGCATCTTCGGCGTCAGCGTGCCGGTCCGTTCGTAGATCGGCACGATGCGGCCGGTGTGGAGCGTCTCTTCGTGCGGGTCGGACTCGTCTATTCCGTCCGACTCAGACTTCAGGATTTCGTACTGGGGACTCTGGAGCTGGAGTCCATGGGACGTCAGCTCGAGGCGCCCGAAGAGAATCACGCGCTGGTGCTGGCGGAAGACGTCTCTCAGAAAGGGCTGGTTGAACCAGATGGCGCGCAGCGAACCCGTCGCGTCGCGCAGCAGCATCTCGAAGATCTTGAACCCGGGCCGGCGCGTCGATCGCATCCCGCAGCTCACGACCTCGCCGACGACCGACGCCGCGACGCCTGGCCGGAGCGAGGCGATCGTCTGAAAGGTACCGCGGTCCTCGTAGCGGATGGGAAACCGGTACAGCAGATCTTCGACCGTCTGCAGACCAACCCGCTGCAGATCGGCGGCCCGCCGCGGCCCTACGCCTTTCAGATATTGCAAAGAGCTGCTGAGGAAGTCCATGCAATTCTGACTTCTGAATTTGGAATGCTGAATTAATGGTTAAGAGGGAATTGTGAAGACAATGCAGAATGAAGCAACTGTGAAGTGAGGAAGTTGACTCTCACTTGCCTCATTCAGAAGTGTCTTCAGCGTTCGTCAACTTCAGAATTCTATTGCACCACCATCGCCTCGCCGCTGCCGACGCGAATCTCACGGATGCGGGCCGGCAGGTCGAACGGGTCGTCGATGTTGATGCCCGAGGGATTGGACGACGAGCGCGAGTAGTGGGACAGGAGCTCCTGAACGAGGCTCTTGGGGATCGTGATGCCGGAGATCTCGGCGGACTCGAGCTGGAAGCGGCCGACGCCGTTCTGCGTGATGAGCAGACCGGAGGCCGTCAGCGGGAGCTTGCCGCTCATGTAGCCGAGCGGATCCGTCCAGCCTCGATCCCTCTGCTTTCGCACGGCATCGAGATCGATCACGGCGCGGCCCCGAACGCGGCCGTCACCCACCGCGTTGAGCGTCGGTTCGACAATCCCGACTGGAATCTGATCTTTCAGGTGATAGCGGAGGTACGAGTTGAGCTCGTTGTCCGTGAGCTGGGTCGTCTGTGCGGAGGCGCTGGGGCGCGCGCCCCGGGGGGCGGTCCCGAACGACGTGATCCGGCCGAGCTTCCCCTGGCAGCGATCGGCGTCCTGCTTGGTGAACTGCTGCCCGGCCACGAGGGTCACCGCCGTCGCAAGACCAAGGAACGCGAGGACGACAGGCCGCAACCAGGGACCCATAGAGCGATATTACAACGGTTAGGACGCGGAACTGAAGTTCCGCGCTACTCCTTGGACGCGGAGCTGAAGTTCCGCGCTCTGGCTGCGCGCTCTACCGTCGGTTCCCGCGTCCTGCCGCGCGCTCACGCGCACGGACCAGCAGGTCGAGTTTCCGCACTTCCATCCGCTCCTCGAACACACGCAGGCGCGCCTGCTGGCGCACGTCGAGCACCTCGTCCAGCGTGTCGTACACCTGCCTGATCTCGGCGGTCGCGCGCTCGTCGTGATCGCGCAGCGTCTTGAGCTGGGCGCGGATGGCGTTCTCGTCGAGCGGCAGGGCGGCCTGAGGGCCGGCCAGCCTGTTGAGCTCGCGCACCATCCGCGTGCGCTCGCGCTGGGTGCGGCGCCGGATTTCCTGCAGCTTTCGAAGTCGCGCCGCGAACGTGCCGTACTTCTCATCGGGAATCGAGAGCTCCTGCTGTCCCTGCACGATCGCGTAGGTGTCGAGCATGTCGACCAGCACGTTGGGCGGCAGCGCGTCCATCTCGTCGAGCGCCGCCCGGCCGGCGGGCGGACGCGAGGGCGGCGTCTGCGCAGGCGGTTGCGCGGCGCTCCGATCCGATGCCACACCAAGGACGAACGCCGCGACGAGGATTGCTCGCAACATTGACCGTCTCCTCACGCTCCGGGCCGCTTCATCTCATCCCGCAGCAGTCGCGCCAGCTCGGAGCGCTCCTGCGCGTTCAACGCCAGGGCCGCCCGCTCAACCGATCCGGGCCTCGCGGAAAGCCCCACCGCCAGCGTCTCATCCCACGACACGTCGTCGGCCACCGTGCGAACCAGGGACCACGCTTCGTCCGTGTCGGGATCGTCGACGCCGGTCGTCTCGGGCTCACCGGCGACGACAGGGTTCTGCGCGATTGTGGCTGGACGCGGGCTGGGCGAAGTGACCGCGGGCGTCATCGCGCGCCAGAGCGCGGCGACGAGCACCAGGATGAGCGCGCAGGAGGAGGCTGCGGCCCATCGCATCTTCCACCACGGCTGCCCCGCCCAGCCAGTCGTCTCTGCCGGCGAATCTTCCACCGCCTCGCGCACTCTGGCGGAGAAATGATCCCAGAACAGCGGCGAAGGTTCGGGCACGGCGGATTCCGTCGTTCTCGTCAGGGCGTCGCGAAGCGCGTTCGCTTCCTGCTGGCACTGCGCGCAGTCGAGGACGTGAAGCTCGCGGGCCGGGTCGAGCCGCTTGTCGATCAAATCCACGAATTCCGAGTCATTCAGATGCTTCATCGCAACAGCTTCTTCAGGTTGGCCAGGGCGTGGAAGAAGTTGGCTTTCACGGCCCCGACCGAGCTTCCGAGAATACCCGCAATCTCTTGGTGCGGCAGATCGTGATACACGCGCAGGATCAGCGTCGCGCGCTGCGTACGCGGCAGCCGTGCGATCGCGGCCCTGACTTCCGCCGCCCGTTCTTCGCGCATCAGCATCAGGTCGGCGCGCTCGATCGCCCGATCCTCACGCTCGACCGGGTCGTGCCCCAGTGCCTCAGGACGAGGAGTCTTCAGCGAAACCCGGTTGAGGCAGACGTTGATCCCGATCCGGTAGATCCACGTCGAGAGCGTCGACTGTCCCTTGAATCCCTTGAGCCCCTTGAAGGCGCGGATGAACACGTCCTGCGCGAGGTCGGCTGCGTCTTCGTGGTTTCCCACGTAGCGATAGCAGAGCTGATACACCTGGCGCCGGTGGCGCTCGACGATGACGTCGAACGCGCCGCGCTGACCGGCCAGACAGGCCGCCACGAGCGTTCCATCGTCCGCGTCGGCCCAGCGGGCGTCGGCGGCCGGCGCCTCGTCCGTGCGGCTCGTGCGGATTCTCCACTCAGGCGACACGGTCCCTGCCAGGACTCGGCTTACCACGATGTTCCGGACCTCCGCCGCGGATCGCTGTTCGGCCATAGCAACCAGACGGCCCTCTTGAGCTTAGACAGTCTCACGCTCGGCAAGGTAAAAGCGCCGCGCCCTGATTGACTTTCGCTTTTCCTTTGCGTATAGTTTCGCCCATCATGCTCCCACTTACCAAGCGTCAGCGGGAAATTCTGGATTTCCTGAATGATTTCATCCAGCAGCACGGGTATGCGCCGAGCCTGGAAGAAATCGGCCGTCGCTTCGGTTTGTCCTCGCTCGCGACAGTCCACAAGCACCTGACCAATCTCGAGGAGAAAGGGTTCATCAAGCGTGCCTGGAACCGGAGCCGATCGGTGGAGCTCGTCCCGACCCGACTCGGCGGGCGGGCGCTCGAGCTGCCCCTGCTGGGTTACGTCGCCGCAGGCGCCCCCATCGAAGCGGTCGTCGGAAACGAGACGATCGCCGTGCCGGAGGATATCGTCGGCAAGCGCGACAGCTACGTGCTGCGCGTCAGGGGCGATTCGATGATCGACGAGCAGATCCGGGACGGTGACTACGTCATTGTGGAGGATCGGCGCACGGCAGACAACGGCGAGATGGTCATCGCGCTGCTCAACGGGTCGGACGTGACGCTGAAGAAGCTGTATCGCGAGCACGGACGGATACGTCTGCAGCCGGCCAATCCGGCGATTCAGCCCCTCATCGTGCCGCAGGATCAGGTCCAGATTCAGGGCGTCGTGGTGGGCGTCATGCGTCGTTATTAGTCCAAGGGGCTTCGCCCCTCGGACTCCCCTACACGCGTCGCGCGCCGCTTCGCCGGCGCGCTCCGATCGCGTGGCTCGCTCGCGATGCTCGCTCGCACCGCGGAACAGCGGCAGCTGGTTCTGGCAAGGTTTCTCCAGCGGAACAGCGGCAAGCCCTTGTAAGCTATGTCGCATGGATGAACGCAAGCAAATCAACTTCACCATCGTCCCGGACGACTCGGGCGATGTTCCCCGTATCTACGCCAACTTCTGCGCGATCTCGCATACACCGTTCGATTTCACGCTCTCGTTTTGCGAGGTCCTTCCGCTCTCGGACCAGGACATCCAGAAGGCGCAATCCGAGCACATCGTAAGGGCGCCCGTTCGGGCCAAAGTGGCCGTGCCCCTGCAGGTCGTGCCCAACCTCATCGCGGCGCTTCAGGAACATATGCGGGTTTTCAGCGAGTCCACGGGAGCCAGCTGGGACAAGGGACCGGTCCACTAAATACCCTTTGAACGCTTTAAACCCCGTGAACCGACCAACAAACAGGATCCCCGGCACGTCTGAGCAGGTATGACCGGGCAGGCGATCGCGATGAGCGCGACCGCGGACCGGCCGACCGGCGATACGACGGCGCGGCTGGGTGTTCTCTTCGACACGCACCATCAGCGGTTGTACCGCCTTGCCCGTCGTCTGTCTTCGAGCGCCGAGGATGCCCGCGATCTCGTGCAGGAGACGTTCTTGCGCGCCGCGCGCCACCCCGGTTCTGTTCCCGAGGGTCCCGGACACGAGGAAGCCTGGCTCGTGCGCGTGCTCATCAATGTCGCGCGCGATCGATGGCGGCAGGGAGCAGTCCGGCGGCGCGGCGCGGCGTTCGTGATGTCCAGTGCCGCGGAATCGTGCGATCCGGAATCGGCGCTGCTCGCGCGATCGATCATCTGGCAGGCGCTGGAACGGCTGGCGCCACGCAGGCGGGCCATCATCGTGCTCTACGAGATCGAAGGCGTCAGCATTCCGGCGATCGCGAAACTGCTCGGCGTGAGCGCGGTCACCGTGCGCTGGCACCTGTCGGTGGGCCGGCGCGAACTGGCGATCGCGGTTGAAGGCAGGGACAAACCATGAAGAACCTCAAGACGCTGCTGCGCGACGCCGATCCGCTGCGCGATGAAGACGAGCTGTCGCTCGCCGACGTGCAGGCGATGCGCCGGACGATGCTGGCGGCAGTCCGCGAGCCTGTCGTCAGGCTGCCCTTCTGGCAGCGCCCGCTGGCCGTCGCGGCGATCGTCCTGCTGATGGTCGGTGTGGGCGTAGCCGTCGGCCGTCAGATGCCCGACCGTGAGGTGCAGAACCCCGTGGGCCTGGCAGCCGCAGACCCTGCCGGCGCGGCGGGTTACGTGCGGCCGGTGGCGGGCGGCGATCGGCTGCAGCTTCAGTTCTCGACCCCCGGGGGAACCCGAATCATCTGGGTCTTCGATCAGAACTTCCGTCTTCAGGAGTCGATGCCATGACGCGTGAGCGTTTTAGAGCGATGACGCGTGAGCGTTCCAAGCTGCTGTGTGGAGTCCTGCTTGCCCTCGTGCCGGTGAGTGCACTCGCACAAGCGCCTTCAGAGGTGCCACCGGAACCGATGTCGTGGCGGCAGCAGGCGCAGCCGCCGCCGTCTGCTGCGCCGGTGCAGACGGCTCCCGAACGTCGTTCGGACCGCTCGCGGTTGCCCCAGGGGTTCAGCGTGGTGCTCGTTCTGGGTGACATCGCTGCGTCGACGGCCGTTGACGACGTGCCGCCCGCCGCGCGCAAGGCGCTGGCTGACATGAAGGAGTTCCTGCCGTACAAGTCGTACAAGCTGCTGGACGCGGCCTGGCTGCTGTGCTGCGGATCGTCGAGCGGCGAGGTGACGAATCGAATGAGGGGACCGGAAGACCAGGAGTACGAGCTGAAGCTGTCGGCGTTTTCGCAGTTGATCTTGCGGGACGGCGCGGGAACCGCCCCGCCCCCGGGCGACGGTCCGCGGGTGAGCGTGCACTTCTCGCTCAGGGATCTCGAAGAGCCATCACACGGATCGACGCCGGCGGTGGCCGACACGGCGGCGACGAATGAGGCGCGGGAAGCCGAGAAGCTGAAGGATCAGATCGCCAAACTCGAGCAGGAGCTGGCGGGAGCCCGGAGAGCGAGCAAGACCTCGGACGTGCAGCGCCTCACCGGCGAGATCTCCTATGTCAGGAGCCGATTGTCCAGGGTCCAGGAAACCAGAACGTCTGGCCGCAGGCCCGCTCGCGCGATGATCGACACGAACTTCACGATGGACGTCGGCGAAACCGTCGTCGTCGGCACGTCACGCCTGAAGGGCGGCAGCAAAGCCCTGATAGCGCTGCTCACAGCCGTCCCCGCACGAGCGGCCGTCCGCAAGGAATAGCCCAACCGATAACCAAGAAACCGAAAACCGAAAACCGAAAACCGAAAACCAAAAACCGACAACCGATAACTGAAGCGAGAGCAGTACAATTACCGTTGCGATGGCGAAGCGCGCAACGGCGCGGAAGGCCCTGCCCAAACCGTCCAAGGCCGGCGCGGCTGCGCGCAGGATCATGGCGAAGCTGTACTTGCAGCACCCGAACGCCGACACCGAACTGCATTTCACGAACGCCTACGAATTGCTGGTCGCGACGATCCTGTCAGCACAGTGCACCGACGAGCGCGTCAACCAGGTGACGCCGGAGCTGTTCAAGCGCTATCCGGACGCGATGGTGCTTGCGCGGGCGACGACCGACGAGCTCGAGCCGCAGATTCAGTCGACAGGATTCTTCCGGGCAAAATCACGATCGCTCGTCGGCATGGCCACGGAGGTGGTCGAGCGTTTCCACGGCAGGATCCCGGCCACGATGGCGGATCTCGTCAGCCTGCCGGGCGTCGGCAGAAAGACCGCGAACGTCGTGCTCGGTCACGCCCTTGGCGTTCCGGGGCTGCCGGTCGATCGCCACGTGCTCCGCGTCTCGAACAGGATCGGGATCGCGCGATCGGACGATCCGGAGGTCGTCGAGCAGCAGCTGTGCGCGGCAATGCCGTCGGCGGAGTGGACCCGCACGTCGGACACGCTCATTCTCCACGGCCGGCGCATCTGCAAACCGCGACCGCTGTGCGACCGGTGCGCCGTTCGCACCGACTGCGACTTCTTTAGATCGTCGAAGGGAGCACTCGTGAAACCCGCTCGCGGAAAAGCCAGGACGCGACGACGGTGACTCGCGATCGGTTCAACGAGCTCGTCGAAGACGCGCTGCGGGAGATCCCGCGGCGTTTCCGCTCGGCGATGAAGAACGTCGCCGTCGTCGTGGAGGACGAGCCGCCGCCGCACGTGCTGGAAGAAATGGAAGTCGAGCCTACCGATACGCTGTTCGGCCTGTATCAGGGGACGCCGCTGCCAGACCGCGGCTGGGCGTACGGCAATACCCTTCCCGACCGCATCTCGATCTACCAGGGACCGATCGAAGACGCGTGCGAGGATGACGACGAGATCCGCGATTGCGTCGCCGAAACGGTCATCCACGAGTTCGGGCACTATTTCGGGATGAGCGAGGAAGAGATCGAAGAGATCGAAGAGAAATACTGGCGCGGCGAGTCTCTGGACGACGTGTGATCGATGCGCGCCCGCAGGAGATTTGCGCAGCACTATCTGCAGCCCGCCTGGGCCGATCGCCTCGTCACCGCCCTTGACCCGCAGCCCGCCGATCGCTTCGTCGAAATCGGTCCCGGCCCCGGAGCGCTGACGTTTCGGATCGCGCCCCGCGTCGCTCACCTGACGGCGGTCGAAGTGGACCGCGATCACGTGCGTACGCTCCAAACGCGGCTGCCGTCGAACGTCACCCTGATCGAGGCGGATTTTCTCGACTTCGATCTCGACGCGGTGGCGGCGGATTCGCCGATCCGCGTGGCCGGGAACCTGCCCTACAACGTGACGTCTCCCATCCTCTTCAGGCTGCTCGCGGCGCACCGCGCGGGCGTTCGGGTGAAAGATGCCACGCTGATGGTGCAGCGCGAGGTCGCTGACCGGATTGAAGCCGCTCCCGGCGGGAAGGAGTACGGCACGCTGTCCATTTTCGTTCAGCTGCACGCGGACGTCCGCCGGCTGATGACGCTCCCGCCGGGCGCATTCCGGCCGAGCCCCAAAGTGCATTCCGCGGTGCTGGCGCTGACGTTCCGTCAGCCGTCGGCCGAGGTGCGGGACGAGGCGACATTCGAGGTGTTGGTCCGGTCCATCTTCACCCAGCGGCGCAAGACCCTCAGCAACGCGCTCCGGCCGTTCGCCGAAGCGCGCAAGTCGAACGCCCGCGACGCGCTCGAAAAAGCCGGCCTCGATGGACGCCGAAGACCGGAGACGCTGCAACTCGCAGAACTGGCGCGGCTTGCGGACGTTTTTCCTTCGGCCTGACGGACGGGCTGTGCTATAGTTGCGCCGGATTTCGACCCTCACCGGGGTGCCGTCCCAGCGGCGCGACCGGGTGGACACAATGCCGGTGGCGCCCGCCGCCGCGCGTGTGAGTTCGCCGTCCCCCGGCGCATTCATTTCGCGACTGTGTCCTCCGAGGGGTGGCAGACATTTTCAGACTACGCAGCCATCTCTATTGCTACGCGATGTCGTCGTGCTGACCCGTGCGCCCCGACGTCCTGCGGGACGCGCCGGGCTGAACTCTGGAGCGGCACGTGACGGCGACTGACGATCGTCGGCCGTCCACCGACGTGCCGCCGCTCGAGCTGATTCCGCTCGGCGGGCTCGGCGAGTTCGGCATGAACATGATGGTGGTCGCCTGCGGAGAGACGGCCATCCTCGTGGACGCGGGGGTGATGTTTCCGGAGCCTGAGCTGCTCGGCGTGGATCTCATCATTCCGGACCTCCGGCAGCTTCAGCAGTACCGGATTTCGGCGCTGGTCCTCACGCACGGGCACGAAGATCACATCGGCGCGGTGCCGCACGTGATCTCGGCCGTGCAGGGTCCGGTCTACGGCACGCCGCTGACCCTCGCGCTCGTCGAACCGAAGCTCGAGGACCACGGCGAGGAGGTGAAGAAGCGGCTGATCAGGGTCCGGCCGCGCGAGCGGGTGGTCGTCGGGGCCTTCACGATCGAGTTCCTGCGCGTCACGCACAGCATCCCTGACTGCGTCGCGCTGTCGATCGAAACGCCGCAAGGGGTCGTCATCCACACCGGCGACTTCAAGATCGATCAGACGCCGCTCGACGGCGAGCACGTGGACTTCCACCGCCTGGCGCAGCTCGGCGCGTCGGGCGTGCTGGCGCTGCTCGCCGACAGCACGAACATCGATCGGCGCGGCTTCACGGGCTCCGAGGTCGACGTCACCGATGCGTTCGAGGAGATCTTCACGAACGCCGACGGGAAGGTTGTCGTCGCGACGTTTGCGTCGAGCTTGTACCGGATGCAGATCCTGGTCGACTTGGCCGCGCAGTTCGAGCGGAAGGTCGCCTTCGTGGGGCGCGGGGTCGTCGAGAACTCCGAGATTGCTCAACGGCTGGGCCACCTGCGCGTGCCGGCGGGCGTGCAGATCCGGGACAGCGACGTGCGCAACTACCCGGCCCAGGACGTCGTCTGCATCTGCACGGGGTCCCAGGGCGAGCCGCAGGCGGCGCTGCCCCGCATCGCGATCGACGGCCACCGGCAGGTCCGGCTGGAGCGCGACGACGTGGTGGTGTTCTCCGCGCGTGAAATTCCGGGCAACGAGAAGGCGATCGGGCGTGTGATGAACCACATAGCCCGGCGCGGCGCCGAGCTCGTGTACGAGGGGATCAAGCACGTCCATGTCTCGGGCCACGGGAGCGAGGAAGAGCTCAAATTGATGCTGTCCCTGGTCAGGCCGCGCTACTTCGTGCCGATACACGGGGAATACCGCCAGCTTGCCCAGCATGCCCGGGTAGCTGCCCGTGTGTCCCGGGAGACACAGGTCCTGCTGGCAGAGAACGGCGACCTCATCCGGTTCGATCGTGACGGGGGGCGGTTGGCGGGCAAGGTGCCCGCCGGCCGCATTCTGATCGACGGCACCCGGAGCGGCGAAGTCGGGGACGAGGTTCTCCGCGACCGGCGCCATCTGGCGGGCGACGGGCTCGTGGTTCCCGTCGTGGCCATCGGCAAGCAGTCGGGCAACCTCGAGGAAACGCCCGACGTGATTACGCGGGGGTTCGTGCTGGATTCGCGGACGGAGGCGCTGCTGAAGGAGATCCCCGGATTGCTCGCGAGCACGATCGAAGGCGCCAGCGTCGAGGAGCGCACGGACCCCGGGCTCATCAAGGAAAGGATTCGCGTGGAGCTGCAGCGGTTCTTCCGCAAGCGTTCTGGACTCCGGCCGCTCGTGCTGCCGGTGATCATGGAGATCTGACGTGGCCGCTTCCTTCGTCTCGCGCCGCCTGAGCGAGTTTGCGGGTGTGGCTCTCTTCGCTCTGGCCCTGACCTGGCTGATTTCGCTCGCCAGCTACAGCCCGTCAGACCCCGTCTGGTTTTTCAGCAGTGGCGGGAGCCAGCCGCCGTCCAACTTTGCCGGACAGGTGGGCGCGTTCATCGCCGAGCTCTCCTACCAGCTGCTGGGCTATTCGGCGTACCTGATTCCCCTCGTGATGTCGGTCGTGGGCTGGCACTACTTCTGGTGCCGACTTCCGGACGCCGCGTACACGAAGCTCATAGGCGCGGCGCTGCTGCTCGGGTGTGTGGCCACCTTTCTCGCGCTCGCGTTCGGCAATCTCGAGATCTCGGGCCGCGAGCTGCTCGCCGGCGGCTACGTCGGCAAGTGGCTGGCGCTGGTGCTGGCTTCGTACCTGAACAAGACCGGTTCGATCATCCTCATCCTCACCCTGCTCTTCCTCGCGATCATCCTTTCGACGCAGTTCTCGTTCGGGCGTCTGTTTGCGGCTCTTGCGGAAATGGGCCGCGATCGCGTCGCCGCGGCGATCGGACGCTATCGCATGCGCCGCGAGGAACGTCGGCGCGAGAAGCAGCGCCAGGAGGTCCTCAAGAAGCACCTCGACAAGACCGGCAAGGATCCGAAGATCAGCAAGCCCGCCGCGGCGGCAGGAGCAGACGACGACGAGCCGGTTGCGGTGCCGGCTGCGCGGGCGGCGGCACTGAAAGCGGGTCCGCGCGAAGAGAGCCCGGCTCCGCGACCCTCGCGAACCGCAGCCGTCGTCGGGGCGGCCGCGGCGGCGCTCCGTGCCGCATCGGCCCGTCCGACGCCGCCCGCCATCAAGCGGCCCACGCCAACGTCGCTCGAGCCGACGCTTCCGCTTCCCGAGCCGGAGAAACTGCCGGCCGAGCGCAAGCGGGGCGAGTACGTGCATCCTCCAATCGCGCTGCTCGATGCGCCGAAGGGCGAGCGCAAGGTCGACGAGCGCGAGCTGATGGAAGGCGCAAAGCTGCTCGAAGAGAAGTGCCGCGAGTTCTCCGTCGAAGGAGCGGTCGTCCAGATCCATCCCGGGCCCGTCGTGACGACGTACGAGTTCAAGCCTGACGCCGGCGTGAAGTACAGCAAGATCACGGGGCTCGCCGACGATCTCTGCCTGGCGATGGAGGCCGAGTCCGTCCTCATCGACCGGATACCGGGCAAGTCGACGGTCGGAATCCAGATCCCCAATCCGAACCGCGAGCAGATTTCGCTGCGCGAGCTCCTGGAATCCGATGCGTACCGGCGCTCGGCGTCGAAGCTGACGCTCGCGCTGGGGAAAACCATCCACGGCGAGCCGTTCGTCAGCGACCTGGCGACGATGCCGCATCTGCTCATCGCGGGATCGACGGGCACGGGCAAGTCGATCAGCGTCAACGCGATGCTGACGAGCATCCTGTATCGCTCGTCGCCCGATGACGTCCGGCTGATCATGATCGACCCGAAGCGGCTCGAGCTCGGGATGTACGAAGACATCCCTCACCTGCTCACGCCGGTCGTGGTCGACCCGAAGCTCGCGGCGAACGCGCTTCGGTGGGCCGTGCACGAAATGGAAGAGCGGTACAAGACGCTCGCGGCGGTCGGCGTCCGCAACATCGAGCAATACAACCGCAACCTCAGGCACGCGCAGACGGAGAAGCAGGGCCCGGTGACGGATGAGGACGGCAACGAAGTCAGGCCGCTCCCCTTCATTGTGGTCGTCATCGACGAGCTGGCGGACCTGATGATGGTGGCGAGCAGCGAGGTCGAGGAATCGATCGCGCGGCTGGCGCAAATGGCGCGCGCGGTCGGCATCCACCTGATCCTCGCGACCCAGCGTCCATCGGTCGACGTCATCACGGGCCTCATCAAGGCGAACTTCCCCGCGAGGATCTCCTTCCGCGTGTCGTCCAAGGTCGACTCGCGGACGATTCTCGACGGCAACGGCGCCGAACAGCTCCTGGGGCGCGGCGACATGCTCTACCTCCCGCCGGCGTCGTCGCGGTACGTCCGTCTGCACGGGCCCTACATTTCCGAGCAGGAGAGCGCGCGGCTCGCGAGCTTCCTGCGCAAGCAGGGCAGGCCGACCTACGACACGACGATTACCGAGGAAGAGAACAAGAGCGGCGGCGAACTCGAGTTCGAGAAGGACGATTTGTACGACGAGGCCTCGCGGATCGTGGTGTCGAGCGGCCAGGCGTCGATTTCGTACCTGCAGCGGCGGCTGCGGATCGGGTTCAGCCGCGCCGCGCGGCTCGTGGACATGATGGAAGCCGAGGGGCTGGTCTCGGGTGCGGCGGGCGGCAAGGCCCGGGAAGTACTCGTCAAGAAGGATTACTTCGACGAAGTCGATGCCCAATTGAGGTAGGACGTGACGTCATGACGTTCAGGACTCGAGCGTTAATCGTGGTGGCGACGGCGTGGGTGGTCGGATTGGCCGGCGTGTCCGCCCAGCAGAGGCCGCGCGACATGTATACGAGCGCGCTGACGAAGGACCGCGCCGTCCGCGACGCGAGCCGTCCGGCGACGCTTCAGCAGATTCGCAGCGCCGTGGCGGCGTACGAGCGGGTCGTCCGGACCTACCCCGCCAGCGGCTATTGTGACAACGCCTTGTGGCAGGCCGGCGAGCTCTCGCGGCTGGCCTGGGAGCGTTCCGGCAACGAGGCCGACCGGCGGACCGGCATCCGCCTGCTCACGCTGCTGAAGTCGGGGTATCCGTCGAGTCCGCTCGCCGCCGGTGTCGACGCGGCGCTGGCGCGTTTCGAGACAGCCCCTGCGAAGGAAGACGCGCTCGTCAGTCGCGACCTGCCGTCGGCGGTCAAGACGTCCGGCGTCGCGGCATCGCCTCCGCCAGCGGCGCCCGCTGGGAAGGCGCCGTCCGAGATCGTGACGATCCGGAAGATCACGCGGACGCTGATGCCCGACGTCGTCCGGGTGACCATCGAGATGGACCAGGAGCTGCCCTATCGCCAGGAGCAGCTCGATCATCCGCGGCGGCTGTTCTTCGATCTGCGCGGCGCGTATCCTGCGCCGGGACTCGTGGACCGGGCGCTCAAGTACGAAGACGACGTCGTTCGCGAGATCCGTCTCGGACGTCATCCTCAGAACACGACGCGCGTCGTCTTCGACACCGAGGGAACGCAGTCGTACAGCGTGTTCACGCTCTACAACCCATATCGCCTGATCGTCGACTTTCACCGGCCGGCAGTCGCGTCGAACACCGCGCAGCGCGTGGATGCGCTGCCGGCGCCACCGCCCGCAGCCGTTGCCCCGGCACCTGCTCCGACGACCGTGAAGCCGCCGGTGTCTCCGCCGGCGTCGGTGAAGCCTCCGCCCGCACCGATGGCAACGGCCCCGAACATCCCGGTGTCGAACGCGCCGCCGCCTGCGTCGGCCCTGCCGTCAGTGCCGGCGCCCGCCGTGCCGGCTGCGAACTCGAACGGCCAGTTCTCGCTGGCCCGTCAGCTGGGTCTCGGTGTGTCGCGCATCGTGCTCGACCCGGGTCATGGTGGCCACGACCCCGGCGCGCTCGGCAGCGGCCTGAACGAATCGGAGCTCGTGCTCGACGTCACGCTTCGCCTCAAGAAGCTCCTCGAGAAGCAGCCGGGCATCGAAGTGGTGATGACGCGCGACAACGACGTCTTCATCCCGCTCGAGCAGCGCACCGCCATCGCCAATCGTGAGGGCGCCGATCTGTTTCTCTCGATTCACGCGAACGCCAGCCGGAACGCGCGCGCGCGGGGCGTCGAGACCTACTTCCTCAACTTCGCGTCGAATCCCGAGGCCGAGGCTGTGGCGGCGCGCGAGAACTCGGGTTCAGGGCAGACGATGCACAGCCTGCCGGACATCATCAGGGCCATCGCGCTGAACAACAAGATCGACGAGTCGCGCGACTTCGCCGAGATGATTCAGAAGTCGATGGTGCGCAAGCTTTCGGGCCGGAACAAGGAACTGCGCGATCTGGGCGTCAAGCAGGCGCCGTTCGTCGTGCTCATCGGCGCGGGCATGCCCAGCGTGCTCGCGGAAATCGCGTTCGTGAGCAACAAACAGGAAGGCCAGCTGCTCAAGACGAGCGCGTACCGGCAGCAGATCGCCGAGGCGCTCTTCGAGGCCGTCGGGAAGTATCAGAAAGCGCTGAAGGCCAAGACGACGATCGCCGCGCGCGAACAGTGACGACGATCACCCGCGCCTGAGGAGCGTCACATCGCTGGGCAGGTTCATTACTGGGGCGTCACGCGAAGCGATTCGGAATCGGGTACGGGCTCGAGGTTGTACCGCGCGCGAAAGCGCGTGATGCCGATCAGCACCGCGCCGAGCAGTGCGCCCAGGATGAGCGCCGCGATCACCAGCGCTCCCGTCAGGCCCAGCGCGCCGACGACGATGTCCAGGACGGTCGTTTCCTTGACCGGCTCCTGAATCAGCCTGACGAGGGTGGTGTCGGGTGGCGGCGGCTGCTGCAACGCGTACACGTTCGTGCTCTCTGAGTCTTTGATCCCCGGGTCGGGTTGAAGTTCCCTACTTCCAGGCTGCGCTCGTGAACGCGAGCTCGGCCAGGGCGCGGACGGCCGCACCAGTGGGTCCCTTCGGCTGCCACGGCTTGGCCTCCTCGGCCCATGCCGTGCCTGCGATGTCCAGGTGCGCCCACGGCAGTCCGCCGCTGAATTCCTTGAGGAACATCGCTGCCGTGCAGGCGCCCGCCGGGCGGCCGCCGGTATTGACGATGTCGGCGATCTCGCTGCGGAGCTGATCGGTGTATTCCTCGTACAGCGGCATCGGCCAGCACCGGTCGCCCGCCGCCAGCGCCGTGCGGCGCACGATCTCGCCCCACGCCTCAGGCTGACCGAACACCGCGGAGGCTGCGCGTCCCAGCGCGACAACGCAGGCGCCCGTCAGCGTCGCGACGTCGACGAGGTGCGTGGCGCCCAGGCGCTGGGCGTACCAGAGTCCATCCCCGAGGATCAGCCGTCCCTCGGCATCGGTGTTCAGGATCTCGACCGTTTTCCCGCTGGCTCCCGTCAGGATGTCGCCGGGTTTGGTCGCGCGTCCGCCAGGCATGTTCTCGGTTGCGGGGACGATGCCGATGACTTTGATGGGTGCGCCGAGGATCGCGATTGCGCGCATCGCGCAGATGACCGCGGCGCCGCCGGACATGTCGTCCTTCATCCGCTCCATGCCGTCGGCGGGCTTGATCGAGATGCCGCCGGAGTCGAACGTGACGCCCTTGCCGACGAGGCCGAGGACCGGCGTGGACGGTGCGCCCGGCGGGTCGTGCTTGATGACGATCACGCGTGGCGGCTCGGCGCTGCCCCGCGCGACGCCGAGGAGCAGGCCCATCCGGAGCCGCGCGATTTCGTCCTCGTCGAGGATCTCGACCGTCAGGCTCGTGTCGCCCGCGATCGCGGCGGCGCGCTCGGCGAAGACGGACGGCGTCAGCACGTTCGCCGGTTCGTTGCACAGCTCGCGGGCGAGGTTGGAGCACTCGCCCAGCACGCGCCCGCGCTCGACCGCGCGCTCCAGATCGACGGAATGCGCGACGTCGCTGGCGACGACCAGCAGCTGCGCGGCCGGCGGACCGCTGCGGTCCTGCTTGTAGGCGTCCCCGCTGAAGGCGGCCAGTATCAGGCCTTCGGTGATCGCCTGCACCGCGTGAACAGGATCCACGGCGCCGCGCAGGACGAAGGCGACGCGCGGCACACGCCGCTGACGAGCGGCCAGCGCCGCTGCCGTCGCGACGCGTCGAAGTCGCTCGACGGTAAAGTCCTGGGCGGGTCCGCACCCGACGAGCGCGACGCGTGGCGCGCGCCAGCTCTTCATCACCGGCGTGAGAAACAGCTCGTACGGCTTACCCTGGATCTCGCGAGACGCGAGCGCCCGGTCGACTGCGCCACCAGTAGCCTCGGTCAACCCCGGAATCTGCTGGCTGACGTTTTCGCCCTCGAAAACGGGGAAGATCACAAGATCGGTATCGACCTCGCCTGGCGCCGACGTGGAAAGCGCGACGGCAGTGCTGACTGCGGACCGGATCATCGATCAATTATAGTGTGAATCTCCCGATATCCCGCCGCGGCGCCGTGCGCCTGCTAGAATGGTGAAACGATGCTCGACTCTCGCGGGGGACACGTCATGCGAAAACGATCCGTTTCGCTTCGGCCGTCGGTCGCGCTCGTCATCGGCGCTGCGGGCACGTTGATCGTTGCGTCTACGGCCACAGACGAGGCGCTGACCCGGGACCAGGACAAGAACAAGAAACCCTCCATCAGCCTCAAAGGGACGCCGACCACCGGCTTCTCGCCGTTGCGCGTCGTGTTTACGGCGGAACTCAAGGGCGGGGCGAATGACTACGAGGAGTTCTACTGCGCCACTGCGGAGTGGGACTGGGGTGACGACACGAGATCGGAAACGCGCGTCGATTGCGATCCCTACGAGGCCGGCAAGAGCGAGATCAAGCGCCGTTTCGCGACGGACCACACGTTCAGAAACTCGATGAGCGACATGACCCGGCCCGATGGCGCGCCCATGCAGTATCGCGTGCGATTCAACCTCAAGCAGAAGAACAAGACGGTGGGCTCGGCCAGCACGACGGTCGAAGTCCGGCAGGGCATCGGGCTGGCGTCTATCCTGCTTCCTCCAGGGACAGCGCGCTGACGCGTCCGTCGCGGATGCGATAGGCCTTCACCTCCGGGCGCGCCGGATCGGCCAGCGAGACGATCACGTAGACGAAGTCCGGATAGTGCGCCTCGGTCACATCCGACGGTGAAGGCACGGCCGCGGAGTGCGGATGCGAATGATACGCGCCCACGACCTGCCGCCCCGTCCCGCGCAGTCGCCGGTTCAGCGCGATGTGCTCGGCCGGATCGACCTGGTAGCGTGACGGGCCGGGGACCACGCTTCGCGTCCGCACGCTTTCGTCAATTCCCGACTCACCGCCGACCAGCAACCCGCAGCACTCGTTCGGCGCCTCGTCCAGCGCATGGGCCACGATTGCATCGCGCACGCTGCGGTCAATCCGCAATCCGCAACCCCAATCAACAATCAACAATCCGCAGTCTCAATCAGCAGCCCGCAATCCGCGGTCCGCAATCACGAGCGCAGCTCCTCTCGATCGCGAAACTGCTCGAGTGCCTCGGGGTTGGCGAGCGCTTCCTGATTCTTGACCGCGCGACCGTGGACGACGTCGCGGACGGCGAGCTCGACGATCTTGCCGCTCTTGGTACGCGGTACTTCGGTGATCTGGACGATGCGTGCGGGCACGTGCCGGGGCGAGGTGCTCTCGCGAATTTTCTGCCGAATGCGGCGCTCGAGATCCGTGTCGAGCGTCGCGCCGTCGCGCAGGCGCACGAAGAGCACGACCCGCTCGTCACCCTCCCATTTCTGGCCGATGACGAGGCTCTCCACGATCTCATCGAGCTGCTCGACCTGCCGATAGATTTCGGCGGTACCGATCCGTACCCCGCCCGGATTGAGCACGGCATCTGAGCGGCCGTAGATGATCATCCCGTCGTGCTCGGTCAGCTCGACGTAGTCGCCGTGGCACCAGACACCGGGGAACTTCTCGAAGTACGCGGCGTGGTACTTGCGGCCGTCCGGGTCGTTCCAGAAGCCCACGGGCATCGACGGGAACGGCATCGTGCACACGAGCTCCCCTTTCTCGCCTTGGATCGGCCGTCCCGCTTCGTCGAAGACGTCGACCTTCATACCGAGCGCGCGTACCTGAATCTCGCCCCGCCAGACCGGCCCGATCGGATTGCCGCCGACGAAACAGCTGATGATGTCCGTGCCGCCCGAGATCGACGCGAGGTGGATATCGGACTTGATCTTCTCGTACACGAAATCGAAGCTCTCGGCGGCGAGCGGCGATCCGGTCGACGTCATGGTCCGCAAGTCGTCGAGGCGGTGCGTCGCGCCGGGCGCCAGTCCGGCTTTCGCCAGTGCGTCGATGAAGCGGGCCGACGTGCCGAAGAGGGTCATGCCCGTCTCGTCCGCGAACTCGAACAGAACGTTGCCGTCCGGGTGGAACGGCGAGCCGTCGTAGAGCAGCAGCGTTCCGCCTGACGCGAGAACCGACACGAGCCAGTTCCACATCATCCACCCGCACGTCGTGAAGTAGAAGACGCGGTCACCGGGCTGGATGTCGCAGTGAAGCTGATGCTCCTTCAGGTGCTGAATCAGCGTGCCCCCGGCGCCGTGCACGATGCACTTCGGGACGCCGGTCGTGCCGCTCGAGTACATGATGTACAGCGGGTGGTTGAACGGCAGCTGCTCGAATACGAATCCCTCGGAAATGCCCTCGCCAACGAACTCGGCCCAGGTGAGCGCCTGGCGGATTCGGGCAACCGATTCGCCGGGGACCCCGGCCGGTCTTGCAACGTACGGAATCATGACGGTGCGCTCGACGGACGGCAGCGCGTCGGCGATCTCGGCGAGCTTCGGCATCGCATCGAATGTCTTTCCGCCGTAGAAATATCCGTCCGCGGCGACGAGCACACGCGGCTCGATCTGCCCGAATCGATCCAGGACGCCCTGAACGCCGAAATCAGGCGAGCACGAGGACCAGACGGCACCGACCGCAGCGGCGCCGAGCGCCGCGATGATGGCTTCCGGCATGTTCGGCACGTAGCCGGCGACCCGATCCCCCGGCCGGATGCCCGCTCGTCGCAGTGCCGCGCCGAACCCTACGGCGGCGCCGTAGAGCTCCGCGAACGTCAGGGAGCGCCGAACACGACCCTCGCCGCTGAAGACGATCGCGATGTCGCCGTCGCGGCGTCGGAGCAGGTTCTCGGCAAAGTTCAGCGTCGCGTCCGGGAAGAACCTCGCGCCCGGCATCCGGTCCGGATCCTCCACGACGCGCTCCCCCACGTCCCCGCGAATGCCGCCGAACTCCCACATCAGCCGCCAGAAATCCGGCATGCGGTCGATCGAGAAGTCGTAGAGGCTGGCGTAGTCGCGCACACGGAGGTCGTATCGGGATTCGACCGCGCGCATGAACGCGGTCATCCGCGCGTGCGCGATGCGTTCCGGGCCGGGAGTCCAGAGCGGGCCGTTCATGTCAGCTCGAGCTCACGCATTCTATCCGTGCCCGCCAGCCTTATCCGAGGGGCTTCGCCCCTCGGACTCCCCCACACGCTCTCTCGCCCTTCGACGTCGCTCAGGGCGACCCTGAGCCTGTCGAAGGGTCGCGCGCCGCTTCGCCGGCGCGCTCCGGTCGCGTGGCTCGCTCGCCATGCTCGCTCGCACCGTGGAACGAGCGGCAAGTTTATGAGACAGCTTCTGTGTCATTCGGGCTTTTCCAGCGCCCGCTTCCAGTGCGCGGCTGAATCAAAGAGCCGTGGCAGCTCTTCGCCGATGGCGAGGTCGCCTCTCAGCCGCTGCAGGGCGAGGATCAGCTCGTCCAGCGCCGCGCCGAGGGCGTCGGCGTTCGTGGCCGCCACATCGGTCCACGTCGACGACGGGCTCGACGCGAGCCGCGTAGTGTCGCGAAGGCCGCGTCCCGCCAGAGCCAGGCCCTCGGGCCCAACCTCGTCACCGACGACGTGCATCAGGGCGCTGGCGGTGAGCTGCGGGAGGTGGCTCAGGTACGCCATCAGGTGGTCGTGGATGGTGGGGTCCATTCTGAGGGGCCGCGCGCCGAGCGCAGAGACGAATCCCTCGAGGCGTGTGAGATCGGGAGTGTCGCCGTCGGGTGCCGTGAGGATCCACGGCCGACCGTTGAAGAGATCGGCCCTCGCCGCGTCGAGCCCGCCAACGGCTGCGCCCGCAAACGGATGGCCGCCCACGAACCGCAGGCGCTCGGGCAATTGAGCCGCAGCATGGACCATCGCCCGTTTCGTGCTTCCGACATCTGTGACGAGCGCGGTACCAGGCACGTGATCGGCCAGCGAACGCAGCACCGCGATGTTCTGGCGAACCGGTGCGGCCAGCACGATCAGGTCCGCCTCGGCCGCCATCACGAGGTCGTCGCCGCCGACGTCAGCCGCGTGCAGCCGCATGGCGGTTTCGATGACGTCCTTGCGGTCGACCGCGATGACGAGCCCGCGCGACCAACGCTGACGAATCGCCAGCGCGATCGATCCGCCGATCAGCCCGAACCCGACAATCGCGATTCGTTCGAAGATCGGAACCTCACCGTCGTCCCCACGCTGACCGACGACGGGAAGAAGGCGGGACATCACGGAATGCTGAATGCTGAATTAAGAATGCTGAAGTGAATGAAGAAGAGGGAAGGTTGAATATCAGAACTCAGCATTCTTCATTGCGACATTCCCCAGCCGCGTCTCCCGACTGGTTCCAGGCAGATACTGCGACCGATCGCGGGCGCGATGATGCGGAGTTCTGCCATCAGGCGGTCGAACTGTGCCGGGAACAGCGACTGGGCGCCGTCGCTCCGTGCGTGATCGGGATCGCTGTGGACTTCGATCAGGAGCCCGTCGGCACCCGCGGCGACGGCCGCGCGCGCCATCGGCGTGACCTTGTCGCGCCGTCCGGTGCCGTGGCTCGGGTCGGCCAGCACCGGCAGGTGGCAGAGTTGCTGCACGACCGGGATCGCCGAGATATCCAGCGTGTTTCGCGTGTAGCTCTCGAAGGTGCGGATGCCGCGCTCGCAGAGCATCACGTTCGTATTGCCGCCCGCGAGCATGTACTCAGCCGACAGCAGCCACTCCTCGATCGTGGCCGAGATCCCTCGCTTCAGCAGGACGGGAGTACGTGCCCGCCCCAGCTCGCGCAGCAGCGTGAAGTTCTGCATGTTGCGCGCTCCGACCTGGAGGATGTGCGCGTATTTCTCGACGACATCGAGCTGGCTGATGTCCATGATCTCGGAGACCAGCTTGAGGTTGTGACGATCGGCCGCCGAGCGCAACAGGCGCAAGCCGTCTTCGCCCAGGCCCTGGAAGCTGTATGGCGAGCTGCGAGGTTTGAACGCGCCGCCTCGAAGGACCTTCGCGCCCGCGTTCTTGACCGCGGCCGTCGTCGCCTCCACCTGTTCTTCCGTTTCGGCCGAGCAGGGACCCGCCATCACGATGACCTCATCGCCGCCGATGCGGAGGTCGCCGATCGTGATGATGGTGTTCTGCGGCTGGAACGTCCGGCTTGCCAGCTTGTAGGGCTCGGTGATTCGGTGGACTTCCTGAACGCCGGACAGGACCTCGATGAGGGCCGGGTCGAACTGCCGGTTGCCGCCCACCGCGCCGATGACGGTGCGCAGTGCACCGGTCGAGCGGTGCACGTCGAAGCCCATTTCCACGAGTTGGGCAATGACGAGCTGAATCTGCTCGTCGCTCGCCAGTTCCTTCATCACGACTACCATGGTGTGTTTCCTCTATTCTTCCACAATCGGCGGTTCCCGCCGTGTAGTGTCCGGCTTCAGCCGGACTCGCCCGTCGCCAGCCCCTCGGTCGTGCGGGCGTCGGCAATCCGCTCCAGCCGTCTGGCCTCGTCGATCACACGCTCGAACAAGCGCCGGATCGCTCCATCATCGAGGGGCCCGCGGTTGAGGTGCTGCACGTGGTCCAGTACCTCGGCCTCCCGCGAGGGCTGATAGATGGCGAGGCCGATCCGCTTCTTGACGCGACCGATTTCGAGCGCGCACGCCGCCCGCGCGTTCAGCAGGCGCACGAGGGCATCGTCGAGCGCGTCGATCTTTTTCCGGAGATCCTCGAGTCGTTCTACAAGCTGCTCTTCAGCCACTGTACGCACCCCGACGCGCGCTCGCAGAGATCCGGTGCGGCGCCGTATTCCGCGACAACATTGACCAGGGCGCTCCCGACGACTGCGGCGTCGGCGACGCGGCACGCTTCCGCGACCTGTTCCGGGCGCGAGATGCCGAACCCGACCGCGACCGGCAGGTCGGAGCAGGCGCGCACGCGGCCAATCAGTGCGCCGACGTCGTCCGCCAGGCGATCCCGGGCGCCTGTGACGCCCAGCCGGGAGATGACGTAGAGAAAGCCGCGACCCAGCGCAGCCGATTCCCGGATCCGCTCGTCCGTCGTAGTCGGACTGATCAGAAAGATCGGATCCAGACCCGCGTCGATGAGCGGCTGCCGGAGCGGCCCGGCCTGGGCCTCCTCGATGGGATAGTCGAGGATGAGGACGCCATCGACGCCGGCGTCGGCAGCCGATCGCGCAAACGCCGTCGGCTCCATGCGCATCACCGGATTCGCATACGTGAACAGCACGATGGGCGTATCGACATCCGCGCGAACGCGCCGGACGACGTCGAGCACGCCGCGAAGCGACATGCCGCCGGCGAGCGCGCGTTCGCTCGCGCGCTGGATCACAGGTCCGTCGGCAAGGGGATCCGAGAACGGTACGCCCACTTCCATGACGTCGGCGCCCGCCCGCGCCACGGCCGACAGCAGTGCCGACGATCGGTCGCGGTCAGGATCGCCGGCCGTCAGGTACGTGATCAGGCCGCCGCGGCCGTTCGCGCGCAGCCGATCGAACGCCGGAGAGAGCCGCGACATTACCGAGTCCCCCCTTGTGATCGTTGAGAATCCGCGTGATGGGCGTCCCGTGATTGACGTCGATCGCCTTCTGTACGCTCAGCACATCCTTGTCTCCGCGGCCGGAAAGGTTGATGAGCACGATCTGGTCGCGGGACAGTTCGGGCGCCATCCTGCAGACGTACGCGACCGCGTGCGCCGATTCGAGCGCGGGCATGATCCCCTCTTCACGTGACAGACGCTGGAACGCAGACAGCGCCTCGTCATCCCCCACCCAGGCATATTCCGCGCGGTGGGACTCGTGCAGCCACGCGTGCTCCGGACCGACGGCCGCATAGTCCAGTCCCGCCGAGATCGAGTGCGTCAGCTCGATGTTGCCGTTATCGTCCTGAAGCACGTAAGTGCGGGTGCCCTGGAGCACGCCGGCGCTTCCGCCCGCGAACCGCGCGGCATGCTGGCCGGGGCTGATGCCGCGTCCGCCGGCCTCGACCCCAATCAGACGGACCTGCGGGTCCTCGACGAAGGCATCGAAGATGCCCATGGCGTTGCTGCCTCCGCCGACGCACGCGACAATCACGTCGGGAACGCGTCCGAAAGCCTCCAGACACTGGCGTCGCGCCTCCTGGCCGATGATCGACTGGAATTCGCGCACCATGAGCGGATACGGATGCGGGCCGAGCACCGAGCCGAGCAGGTAGTAACTGTCGGCAACGGTCGTCACCCAGTCGCGCATCGCTTCGTTGATCGCGTCCTTCAGCGTTCGGCTCCCGGCATCGACACGGCGCACGGTCGCCCCCAGCAACTGCATCCGGAAGACGTTGAGGGACTGGCGCTCCATGTCCTCGGCGCCCATGTAGACATCGCATTCGAGGCCGAGCAACGCGCAGGCGGTCGCCGACGCGACGCCGTGCTGTCCTGCACCGGTCTCCGCGATCACGCGGCGCTTCCCCATCCGTTTCGCCAGCAGGGCCTGGCCGAGCGCGTTGTTGATCTTGTGCGCGCCGGTATGGGCCAGGTCTTCGCGTTTGAGGAACAGTCGCGGACCGCCCAGCGTCGTGGCCAGCCTGCGCGCCTCGAACAGCGGCGTCGGACGGCCGACGTAGTTTCGAAGCAGGGCGGCGAGCGTGGCCTGGAACTCGCGATCGGCTCGCGCGGCAAGGTATGCGGCTTCGAGCTCGGCGACCGGTGCGACGAGCGTCTCGGGAACGAAACGTCCGCCGTACTGGCCGTAATAGCCGCGGGCATCGGGATCTCGGTGGCCGAAAGATGGAATGGTCGACACGGTTATCGGTTTTCGGTTTTCGGTTATCGGTTTTTGGTTATCGGTTATCGGTTATCGGTTTCTTGGTTGTCGGTTATCGGTTATCGGTTTGGAGCGAGGCGAAGAGCTCGCGAAGTTTGTTGTGATCCTTGACCCCGGGCGACGATTCGACGCCGGACGAGATGTCGACGGCGGACGGTCGTACTGATTCAATGGCCGCCTGAATGTTGCTGGCATTGAGGCCGCCCGACAGGATGACGGGGCGGATTCGCGCTGCGGCCGCGGCGCTGGTCCAGTCGATCGTGCGGCCCGTGCCGCCCTTTTTCACGGGGTCGTGCGCGTCGAGCAGGTACTGTTGCGCTCGAGGGCACGGCTGACATGGCGGCCATCGGGTCGAAGCCATTCGCGACCGGCACTGCCTTGATAACTCGATGCGCGCTGCGCGCGTACGTCCCGGGGGCCTCGTTCCCGTGCAGTTGCACGGCGGCAAGATTCAGCAGGCGCGCGACGCCGGCTACGTAGTCGAATGGCTGATCCACGAACACGCCGACGGCTGAGACCCAGACCGGGAGCGCCGCCACGATCGGCAGCGCGCGATGGGGTCGATGAACCGCGGGCTGGCGGGCCAGAAAACGAAGCCGATGGCCGCAGCGCCCAGCTCGGTGGCGAGGAGCGCGTCTTCCATCCTGCAAACACCGCAGATTTTGATTCGGACGCTCATACGCCTCGCAGCGCGCGCAGCGCCGCCCCGGGATCGTCCTGAGCGATCAATCGCTCGCCCACCAGAAACGCGTGATAGCCGAGCGTCGACAGTCGATCGATGTCGGTCGTGGCCTTGATGCCACTCTCGGCCACGGCCGTCACGCCGGCCGGCATCCACTGAATCAGCTGATCGAGCACGGAGTGGTCGACGCTGAGCGTGCGCAGGTTTCGGCTATTGACGCCGAGAATCGCCGCGCCGGCATCGGTCGCGCGCCGGAGCTCGAGCAGATCGTGCACCTCCACGAACGGCGCGAGCTGCAAGTCGGAGGCGAGCGTCAACAGGCGGTTCAGCACGTCGTCTTCAAGGGCACCCACGATCAGCAGGATGGCGTCCGCGCCTGCCGCCGCGGACTCGACGACCTGATACTCGCTGACGATGAAGTCCTTGCGAAGGATGGGCAGATCGACCGGCCGCTCGAACCTGCGTCAGATGGTCGAGGCAGCCATCGAAGAACGTCGGCTCGGTCAGCACCGAAATGGCCGCCGCGCCGTTTGTCGCGTACGCGGTTGCGTGGGCCGCGGGATCGTACGCTCGGCGAAGGACGCCGCGAGACGGCGAACGGCGTTTGCATTCGGCGATGACGCGCGGCGGACGCGAGGTGCGCAGGGCGCCGACGAAGGCATCGCCGTTCGGTGTCCGGGTCAGGCGTTGTTCCAACAGCGCCCGCGGAACCGCCTGCTGCCGGGTGTGAACCGAGCGCCTGGTGGACGCGACGATCGTCTCGAGCAGATCGGCAACGATCACGTCAGGCCGCCTCCGGCGCGGCGTTGGAGACGTCGATGAGCCGCTGCAGAATCGTGGCGGCGTGCCCTGAATCGATGGCCTCGGCTGCCTGCCGGATGCCCTCCGCCATGTCGGGCACCGCTCCCGCGATCAGGAGCGACGCGCCCGCGTTGAAGAGCACGATGTCACGCGCCGGCCCCTTGGCGCCGGCGAGTACCTCCCGGGCGATCCGCGCGTTCTCCTCCGCATCCCCGCCGCGCAGTGCCTCTGGCGCCGCCTTCGGAAGTCCGACGTCACCCGGATGCAGATAGAACGTGTTGGACGCGCCGTCGCGGTATTCGGACACCTTGGTGTAGCCGGTCGTCGAGATCTCGTCGAGGCCGTCGGCGCCATGGACGACCCACGCGCGCCGCGATCCGAGCTGCCCCAGCGATCGAGCGACGAGCTCGGTCAGCTCGGGCCGCGGCACGCCGACGAGCTGTCGCGCGGCGCCGGCCGGATTCGTCAGTGGACCGAGAAGATTGAAGGCCGTCCGCACGCCGAGCTCGCGCCGCGTCGGCGCGGCGTGCCGCATCGAAGGATGGAACGTCGGCGCGAAGAAAAACGCGATGCCGGTTTCGTCGAGGCACCGCTCGACCACCGGCGCCGCCGCCGTGATGTTGACGCCCAGGGCCTCGAACAGATCCGCGCTCCCGCAGCGGCTCGAGACCGATCGGTTCCCGTGCTTCGCGACGCGGACGCCGCACGCCGCGACGACGAGCGCGGCGATCGTCGACACGTTGAACGTGTGCGCGCGATCTCCCCCGGTGCCGCAGGTGTCGAAGATGTCCTCATGCTTCCTCGACAGCGTCGTCGCACGCGCGCGCATGGTTCGGGCGAGCCCGACGACTTCGGAGGGACGCTCCCCTTTCATGGCCAGCGCGATCAGCAGGCCGGCGATCTGGGCCGGCAGCGCGCGCCCCTCCATGATCTCGTCCATGGCGGCCGCCGCCTCGTCCACGGTCAGGTCCTGCCGCCGTTGCAGCTTCTCAATCAGCGCGGAGAACATCACAGCTCCAGAAAATTGCGCAGCACCTTCCGCCCCTCGCCGGTCAGGACCGACTCGGGGTGGAATTGCACGCCGTGAATCGGGAACGTCCGGTGTCGCACGCCCATCACCGTCCCGTCCTCGGTGTGGGCCGCCAGTTGGAGATCGTCCGGGAGAGGTTCGGCGATGACGAGCGAATGGTAGCGGCCGGCCACGAACGGCTGGGACACGCCGCGAAACACTCCCTGCCCGTCATGGTGCACGGTGGACACCTTGCCGTGCATCAGCGTCGACGCGCGGACGACGCTGCCTCCGAACGCAATGCCGATCCCCTGATGCCCGAGGCAGACGCCGAGCACCGGCACGCGAGGGCCGAGCCGGCGGATGACGTCCACCGTCACGCCGGCATCCTCGGGCCGTCCGGGCCCCGGGGAGATCACGATGCGATCAGGTCGCATGGATTCGACCTCGTCCACCGACAACGAGTCGTTCCGCCGCACGCAGGGCGGCGCGCCCAGCTCGCCCAGATACTGCGCGAGGTTGTAGGTGAACGAGTCGTAGTTGTCGATCAGCAGAATCACAGTCCCGCTTCCGCCATCGCGAGCGCCTGGAGCAGCGCGCGCGCCTTGTCTCGTGTTTCTTCGTACTCCGCGGCCGGGTTCGAGTCCGCGACGATCCCCGCCCCGGCCTGGACGTGCGCGCGGCCGTTCTTGATGGTGATGGTCCTGATGGCGATGCAGAAGTCCAGATTGCCCGCGAAGTCCAGGTAGCCAATGGCGCCGGCGTAGATGTCGCGCCGTGTCGGCTCCAGCTCCGTGAGAATCTGCATCGCGCGGATCTTGGGCGCGCCCGAGACCGTGCCCGCCGGAAAGCAGGCCACGAGCGCGTCCAGGTGATCGCGATCGTCGGCCAGACGTCCGTCCACGGTGGACACGAGGTGCATGACGTGGGAGTACCGTTCGAGCGCCATGTACTGCGGCACACGAACGGATCCGTACTCGCAGACGCGGCCGAGATCGTTCCGCCCGAGGTCGACGAGCATGACGTGCTCGGCGCGTTCTTTTTCGTTTCGCTTGAGTTCTTCGGCGAGCCTCAAGTCGTCGTCCTCGTTGGCGCCACGCGGACGCGTGCCGGCGATCGGATGCGTCTCGACGCGTCGACCCTCCACCCGCACCAGCATCTCGGGCGACGACCCGACGATCGCGAGACCGCCCATGCGGATGAAATACATGTAGGGCGACGGGTTCACGTGGCGCAGCGCGCGATACACCGTGAACGGGTCTGCCTTGACGTCGATCTCGAATCGCTGGGACAACACGGCCTGATAGATGTCCCCTGCGACGATCCGTTCCTTGATCGCGCGCACGCCGGATTCGAAGACCTCCCGCGTCATGTTCGTCCGTACGTCCGGCGCACGCGGAGCCTCGGGCTCTGTCTGCGAGAGGCCCCGTTCGAGCTCGCGCTCGAGGAACTGAATCTTGGCGCAGGCAAACTGATACAGCGCACGCAGATCCTCGTCGGGTGTGATGCGCGCGTTCGCGATGATCAGGATGCGGTGCTTCACGTGGTCGAACGCCAGGACCGTATCGAACAGCATGAACCCCGCGTCATCCTCCGGGAGTGGATCGGCGCGCCATGCGGCCTGGTCCCACGCACTCTGAAGCACGGGCTCGAAGAGCGGCGACGCGTCGTAGCCGATGAAGCCGACGGCTCCGCCCGTGAATCGGGGCAGGCCCGGCACGAACGGGGAGCGCAACTCGGCCATCAGACGGCGCAGTGTCGGGACGAACGCCTCGTCGCTCGCCGTGGTCGTGCCGGAGCGCTCGGATGACGTTCCGCCGGACCGCGCGCGCAGCACGAGGAACGGATCCTTGCCGAGAAACGAATACCGCGCGACCCGTTCGCCGCCCTCGACGCTTTCGAACAGAAACGAGTAGTCGGAGTGCTCGGCGATTTTCAGGAATGCGGACACCGGCGTCAGCAGGTCCGCGATGATCTCCTTCACGACCGGCACGAACGTGCCGCGTCGTGCGAGCTCGACGAATTCTTCGAAAGTAGTCTGCTTCACGCTCCGTCCCCTATCTGTCCTGAGTCGCCGCGGCGTGAAACAACCCCGCGGGTGGTCGCTGCCCGGTCCACATCTCGAACTGACGCTCGGCCTGGGCGACGAGCATCTCCAGCCCGCCTATCGCCAGGCATCCGGCTTCGCGGGCGGCGTGCATGAGTTCGGTCTCTGCCGGCGAGTAGACGAGATCGAACACGATCTCGCCGTCCAGTTCCGCGTTTTCGATCGGATTTCCCGGGTCCGCGTGGCTGCCGACCGGCGTCGCGTTGACGAGCACGTCCCAGCTCGAGGGTTTTGGCGGGAACTCACCCACCGACCCGCGGGCGAGCGCCGCAATCGGACGCGCGGCCTCGGGACGGCGCGCGCAGATCGTCACCGCCGCTCCTTGATCCGAGAGCGCCACAGCCGCGGCACGCGCCGCCCCGCCTGCGCCGAGTATCGACGCCCGCACGCCTTTGAGCTGAATGCGACCGGCGAGCGGCGTCAGCAGCCCTTCGACGTCCGAGTTGGCGCCAATCCAGCGTCCGTCGCGGACGAGGAGCGTGTTGATCGCGCCAACCCGCTGCGAGAGCGCATCCACGTCGTCCATGGCGTCCATGAGGGCGACCTTGAACGGCGCGGTGATGCTCGCGCCGCGGAGACCCGTGTGCCTCGCGAACCGTACGAAATCACTCGCGTCACGCGCTTCGAGCGGCAGGTACACGCCGTTGAGGCCACACGCTGCGAAGCCGGCGTTGTGCATGACCGGCGACAGCGAATGCATGACCGGGTTGCCGACGACGCCGTAGAGAGCCGCGTCGGGACGAATCCGGCGGAAGCGGTATTCGCGAAGCAGGCGGCTGGCGGGCAACTGTCCGGGTGCGACGCCGTCGCCTGCGTAGGTCCACTTGTTGCCGAGGCGGCCCGCGAGTACGCGGGATGGCACGCCCGCGGGCCCCATCCCGATGAAGACGTGTTCGCCGCCCTCACTCGTTGCGGCCGCCGCGAGGTCGAACAACGGAAGCGTCTGTTCGAGGCGGTCCACCTGGATCGCGAGCTTGACGACGGCTGCGCCCGATGCGCGCATCGACGCATAGCGCGCGGAGAGATCGGGCGGCGGCTGGTCGTGCCAGTGCGCGGACAGCACGATCTCCGTGCCCCCGTTGCGCGACTTGATGAGGTCGCCGGCGAAGGGCGCGGCGGCTTCGACGTCCACGAACTCCGCGCCAAGCCGAATCGCCGATTCGAGGATCGCCCGGCGTTCGTCATCGCTGCCGGTAAACCGTCCGCCCTCCCGGACCGGCCGGCACGTCACGATGGACGGCGTCCGGCGGTTCTGGAGCGCGCCGGCGACGTCAAGCGGACCCTGCACGACGCTGTCGAGGCGCAACTCGACCAGGTCGGCGTCCGCGGCGGCATCCCGGGCCCGCCGCAGCTCGTCGATCGTCTCCCCCGTCACGGTGACACAGACCAGCGGGTCGCTCATTCCTCTGAAAGGTGCCTGGCACCTGGCCTCTGAAAGGTGCCTGGCACCTTTTCCGAAAAAGGTGCCAGGCACCCGGAAAACGAAAAAGCCCTCTCAGCCGGTGGGCTGAGAGGGCTTTGGAATCCTGATCCTGCCAATGGCAGGCGGTCGGATGACCCTCTCAGCGCACGAACCACCACCAATAGGACTCGGTCGTCCCCTGGCCGCGGTACCCGTGCACGCTGAATCGGGTCATTCGGAAGGCGCGACGATAGCACCTTTCTCCTTGACCTGCAAGCAGTTGCTCCTTATAACTGAAGGTGGCGCCCCGTTTCCCCCTATCAGTCATGAACTTACGAATTGCCGCTTCGGTCGTCGCGGTCGCTGTCCTCGCCGGACGGCCACTGCCCGCCACGACGCCCCTCATGCCCATCGAGGAGGTCCGCGCGGGCATGGTCGGCATCGGGCGCACGGTCTTCGAAGGCACCGAGCTCCGCGAATTCAAGGTGCAGATCCTCGGCGTCCTGCGCAACGTCCAGGGGCCGCGGCGCGACCTCGTCCTCGCGCGACTCGAAGGTGGACCGCTGGCGCAATCCGGCGTCGCGCAGGGGATGAGCGGAAGCCCGGTGTACATCGACGGCCGGCTCGTCGGCGCGGTGTCGTACTCGATCGGCGCGTTCTCGAAGGAGCCCATCGCCGGCATTACGCCGATCGCCGAGATGAAGGACGCGACGCAAACCACGCGCCGCTCGGGCACGCAGCAGGCGCGGCTCGAACTGCCGATCACACGCGAAGGCCTGACGGCGGCCCTGTCGGCGATGTCGGCACGACTCGCGCCGTTTGCCAGCCGACCCGCTGACGTGCAGACGATCGGCATTCCCGCGTCCGCGGGCGCACAAATCGGCGTGATGCTGCGGCCGATCGCCACGCCGCTGCTCCTCGCGGGCTTCGAGCCCGAGACCGTCGACCTTGTCAGCGATGCGTTCAGAGGCGCCGGCTTCAGCCCTGTCGTCACCGGCGCGATGCTCGTTGCGGAGGCTGCCCAGATTCCTGCGATCACCGGACCCCTTCGCGAGGGCGACGCCATCGGCATCGCGCTCGCGAGCGGCGACATCGACATGGGCGCCACCGGCACCGTGACGCACATCGATGGCGATCGCATCTACGCATTCGGGCATCCGCTCTACAACCTCGGCCCCGCCGAGTTTCCGATGACCCGGGCGTACGTGCACACGATCCTTCCGAGCCTCCTGACCTCGTTCAAGATCTCGTCGCATGGGCGAGACGATCGGCACGATGCAGCAGGATCGCGCGACGGCGATTGCCGGGACGTTGGGCAAGGGACCGACGCTCATCCCGGTGACCGTCACCCTGCAGCGCTCGCCCGATGGCTCGGCCACGACGACCGACACCAGCCAGAAACGAACGTTCAAGTACTCCATCGTCAACGACCAGGTGTTCACGCCGCTCGTGGCGTACGTCGCGATGTTCAACACCCTGATGGCTTACGAACGTCAGTTTGGCGACGCGACGTTCGCGCTGAAGAGCCGCGCGCGTATCAAGGGCCACGACGCGCTCGCCGTCGAGGACGTGTTCACCGGCAGCGCACCGGCGCTGGGGGCCGCGACGGCGGTGGCCGGGCCGGTGTCGATGCTCCTCTCGAACGACCTCGAGCCGATCGTGCTCGAGGGGCTGGACGTCACGGTCACGACGAGCGAAACACCGCGAACCGTCAGCATCGAGCGCGTCTGGCTCGACGAAGTCCGGCCGCGCGCGGGGCGCACGACGCCGCTGAAGATCCTGACGAAGAGCTACCGCGGCGAGGAGAAGATCTCTACGATCGCCATCGACATTCCGGCCAACGCGGCCGGACGCCTGTCGATCCTGGTCACCGACGGACGTCAGCTGAACGCCCTGGAGCAGCGCGACGTCCGCCGGACGCTGGAGCCGCAGAGCGTGTCGCAGCTGGTCAAGCTGCTCAACGACACGCGGCGCAACAACCGGATCTACGTCCGCCTGCTCACCGGCACCCCCGGCGCCGTCGTCAACGGCGAGGTCATGGCCGCGCTGCCGCCGTCGGTGCTGGCCGTGCTCGAGAGCGATCGCAACGGCGGCAGCTTCACCCCGATGCGCAGCGCCACGATCGGCGAGTGGGAGCTGCCGATGGCGTCGGCCGTCACCGGCTCGCGGCTGCTGACCATCGAAGTCGACACCGGTTCCGGCCGCTGATGACGTCCGCGCGTCTTTCCTGGAAAGAGGCCGCAGACGGTCCCGCTATGCCCGCAACCTCCAACACGGATAGACACCTGTGAACCGTCACACGTTCTCGAGTGGATGGCGCATCTGCGCCTGCCTGGCGCTCGTCGCCGGACTCTGGGCCGGGCTGGCCGCGGCCATGCCGACGTTCTGGACCGTCGCCACGCAGACCGACTTTCTGAAAGGCGACGTCGAGGATCTGTCGATCGACAGCGACGGCCGCGTGTTCCTCGGGCCGTCGACGACGCTGATTGCCGAGACCGCAGCACCGTTCCTGTGGACGGTCGTGGCCGGCGCCGACGGGACGCTGTGGGCGGGTAGCGGCAATGAAGGCAAGGTGCTCAAGATCGGCAAGGACGGCAAGGTCACGACGTTCTTCGACGCGGCCGAGCTCGAGGTCCATGCGATTGCCCCGGCGCCGGGGAACGGTCTCTACGTCGCCACGTCGCCGGACGGCAAGATCTATAACGTGGCGGCGGACGGAACCGCGAAGACGTTCTTCGATCCCGAAGACAAATACATCTGGGCGCTCGCCGTCGATCGGTCCGGCAACGTGTTCGCCGCGACGGGCGACAAGGGCGTCATCTACAAGATCACACCGGACGGCAAGGGCGCGCTCTTCTACAAGACGAACGCGACGAACGTCGTGTCGCTGGCGGTCGCCCGATCGGGCGAGCTGATCGCCGGCACGGAATCGCCCGGACGGATCTTCCGCATCGACGCCAACGGCAAAGCCTTCGTGCTGCTCGACTCACCGTTCAAGGAGATCCACGCGCTGCGGGTCGCCGACGACGGGACGATCTTCGCGGCGGCGATGAGCGCCACGCAGGTCGGAGGCGTGGAGGATCGCGCCATCGAGCGTCCACCGACAGACACAGCCGGCCGTCCGCCGGTGCCGACGACGGAGATCACCTCCATCTCGGTCGTCGACACGACTCCCCAGCCAATTCAAAGTGTCGGGCCGGGTGCGTCCAGACGGTCGAGCAAGGGCGCCATCTACCGCATCCGTCCGAACGGACTGTGGGACACGTTCTGGGAGACCGGCGAGGACTCGCCGTACGACTTGCTGATCGAGGCCGATGGCAGCCTGCTGGTCGGCACCGGCCCGAGGGCAAGATCTTCCGGATCAGCGGCGATCCGGCACGCGCGACGCTGCTGACGCGCGTCACCGCTCGTCAGGTGACGGCGCTGATGCGCGAGCCATCCGGGCGCATCGATCGGCGCGACGAGCAATCCGGGCAAGCTGTTCGCGCTCTCCGCAACCGCGGCGCAGCGCGGCACCTACGAATCCGACGTGCGCGACGCCGGAACGGTCGCGAGCTGGGGCGTGATCCGCTGGCGCGTGACGGCGCGTCCCGGCCAGGTGCAGATCTTCACCCGCTCGGGCAACACCGCGACGCCGGACGAGACCTGGAGCGCCTGGTCGCAGGCCTACACGCACGGCCGACGGCGAGCAGATCACGAGCCCCAACGCGCGATACCTGCAGTGGCGCGCCGTGCTCACCGCGGCAGGCGCACCGTCGCCGATTCTCACGTCGGTGACGGCCGCGTATCTTCCGCGCAACCTGCGCCCCGAGGTCGCCAGCATCACCGTGCATCCGCCCGGCACCGTCTTCCAGCGGCCGTTCTCGAGCGGCGAGCCAGAGATCGCCGGCTTCGAGGACAACACGTCGGACGGACGCCAGCCCGCGCAGACCCAGCAGGGTCCGGGCCAGGGCCCGCTTGCCCCCGCCGCCGCCACTCGGCCGGCGCATCTACCAGAAGGGCCTGCAGACGATCGTCTGGAAGGCTGAGGACGCCAACGGCGATCGGCTGCAGTACCGACGTGTTCTACCGCCGCGAGGGCGAGACCGCGTGGACGTCCGCTGAAGCGCGGCATCTGGGATCCGATCTTCGTCTGGGACACGACGTCGGTTCCTGACGGCACCTATCTGCGTTCGGATCAGCGCATCCGATGCGCCGTCGAACGCGCCGGCCACCGCGCTCGCCGGCGAAAAAGAGAGCGTCAGCTTCGACATCGACAACACGCCGCCCTCGCATCGAAGCGCAGCCGGCCACCCGCTCCGGCAATCGCCGACGATCGTGTTCGTGGTGCGTGACGAGCAGTCCGCCGTGCAGCGCGTCGAGTACTCGCTCGACGCGAGCCGCTGGCGGGTGGTCTATCCGAAGGACGGCATTCCGGATTCGCGGCGTGAGGAGTTCGAGGTGCGTTGTGGACGAGAACGAGCCCGGGCGGAGCGTCATCATCCGCGCGACCGACGCGATGAACAACGTCGCGACGGCGGTCGCGGCGATCAAGGAATGATGAATTCTGAAGCTTGAATGCTGAAATGAACTTTGAATATTTGAAGTTGGAAGATAACTGAGAGTTAAGCAACGTTGAAGAAGCAAAAAGGGCGCGCTTTGGCGCGCCCTTCGTACTTGCCCAATTCCAACTTATCTTCAACATTTAAGTGAATTCCGAATACTCGAACTTCACCTCAGCATTCAACATTCAGCATTCAAAGTTACGATCTGATCTTCCCCTTGACCGTCGTCTGGGCGAGGAGCCAGACGAGGTTGACGGCCACGGGCGATCCGGCGAACTCCGCAGGCTCGAGCCGCGCCTGGGAGATGGCGTCCAGGAGGCTGCTGACCTGGCGGCGATCGCGCGTGTTCGTCAGCACCGAGAGATCCGAGACGACGCCTTCGCGCGACACGACGGCGGACAACGCCAGCATCGAGTCGTGCTCCGAGACGGTGCTCTCGAGCGTGGCCTGGACGATGCCGTCCTGCGGCACGCTCGGAACGCGATACCGGCAGTCGAGCCGCGCCGGATTCAGGTCGGATCCCGACGGCGCCGCCAGCATCGCGATCACGGCCGCCAGCGAGTCGTTCTCGCTCGGGCGACGCGAAGTGCAGCGTGCCCAGGGCGATCGCGCCGCAGAGGAAGGTGGCGGCCGTCGACGCCAGGCCGATCCACACGAGGTGCAGGTCTTCGAACATCCGGGATGTGCGCGCGGGCAAGGATTCGTGCTCTCGGCGCGCATCCGGCTGATGACGCCGGGCGCCAGCCCCGTCCAGTCGTCGGACGGACCTGGCGCCGCGGCCAGCCGCAGCGCATCGCCGACGCGCTGCAGCTCGCGGAGCTCACGCGCGCACGGCGGGCAGTCCTTGACGTGGCTCTCGATCGCGATCAGCTCGGGCACGGCAGCTCGCGATCGTGGAAGGCCGCAAGACGCCGCCGCACTGCCGCGCAGGTCAGTAACGTCATAATCTCCCCAATCGGCGCGCGGCGCGCCTCACCTTCTCCCAATCGGCGCGCGGCGCCTCACGCGTCCCTCAACTGGGCGCGCAGCGCCTCGCGCGCGCGCGCCAGCCGCGATTTCACGGTCCCGACCGCGATGCCGAGCGAGAATCCGATCTCGTCGTAGCTCAGTCCGTCGATCTCGCGCAGGACCAGCGCGGTGCGCTGGTCGAACGGCAGACCGTCGAGCGCCGTCCGGATGCGATCGGCCAGTTCCTTGCGGCCGAGCACGCGGTCGGGCGACCGCAGGTCGGTGCGCTCCGGCGGATCGCCGTGATCCCGGATGTGCTCGTCGAGCGACACCTGCTGCGAGCGGTGCCGACGCCGCCACCAGCGCTGCCGGTTGCGCGCCTGATTGACGACGATGCGGTAGATCCAGGTGCGCAGGGCCGACTGGCCGCGGAACGTGTGGATGGTGCGGAAGACCCGCAGGAAGACTTCCTGCGACAGGTCGAGGGCTTCGTTGTGGTCCCCGAGGAGGTTCAGCGACAGCTGGTAGACCATCCGCTGGTGCTCGTTGACCAGCTCGGCGCAGGCATCCTCGTCGCGCGCGGCGCAGCGCTGAATCAGGGCGGCTTCCCGGCCGCCGACTTCGGTCCAGGTGATGGCTCGAACAGGCTTCACGGAGAGTCCTTCAGCCATCTTAGCACTCCAGCGCTGGGGAAGCACAGCAGGCTCTACCCTATTAGAACCCGTCATTCGTCCCAGGTTCCGGGGCCCCCTAAGCGCCTCCGAATGAACCGCTTGGCCCCCTCCCTCCTTCCGAGCTACCATCACCGCTTGTGAAGCGCCTGCTGGTCGCCATTGTCCTCCTGCTCGCCGCCCTGGCGGCCGCCTATGGCTATACGGTCACCCGCCGCGAGGAGCAGCCACCGGCAGCTGATTCGGCGCGGTGACGCCGCCCTGGCCGGGGGCGACACCTCCGCCGCCATCGAGGCCTTCAGCGGCGCGATCGCCCTCAAAGCCGGACTCGATGCTCGGCTACCTCAAGCGGGGCGACGCCTACCGCCGCCGCAGCGAGCTCGACGCGGCGATCCGCGACCTGCGCACGCGCCTCCGAGCTCGACCCGACCGCGCCGCGGCCGCGCGAGCTGCTGGGAGACGTCAGCTACGCCGCAGAACCGTTTTGCTGCCGGCCGCGCAGCATTACGAGGCCTACGTCGCGCTCGACGACCGATCGCCGCGCGTGCTCTACAAGCTCGCACTGTCGCGCTATCGGGCCGGGCAACCCACGCTCGGCAATCGACTCGCTGCGAAAGGCGATCGCGCATCGACGACCGGTTCTCGGAAGCGTACTACCTGCTCGGCCTGTGCCTCCGCGACGCACGGAAGAACACCGACGCGCTCGCCGCGCTCCAGCGCGCCGTCACGCTTTCGCCGGCGATGCTGCAGGCGCGCGAGGAGCTGGCCGATCTGTACGGAACGATCGGAGCGCGGCGACGACTGGATCGGTCAGCTCGAGGCGCTGCGCGCACTCGATCCCGGCCCCGCCCGCGACGTCACGCTCGGGCTCGCGTACGCACGCGCTCGGCCAGTCGGACCGCGCGGTGATTCTGCTGCGCCACGCCGCCGAGCGTCATCCCGATCATCGCTATACCTACGTCGCCCTCGGCCGGGTCTGGCTCGAGGAAGCGCAGGCGCGATCGGCGATCGTGTCGCGCTGAGCAAGGCGCTCGAAGCGCTCGAGCAGGCCATCGGCATCGACGACAGCAGCGAGGCGTTCACGCTCTTTGGCCGCGCGCTGCTCCTGGCTTCGGACGAGGAACTCGCGGAGCGGATGCTCCAGCACGCGACCGAGCGGATGCCGGTCGATCCGCTCGCCTTCTACTACCTGGCGGACGCGGCGGAGCGTCGCGCAGCATTTCGACGTCGCGCGCCAGGCGCTGCTCGACTACCTCGCGCTCGAAGGCGACGACACCGACGCCCGCCGCCGCGCCGCACTCGCCCTGCGCGTCGGCGGATGCTCGATGCGCGCTGAACGAGCACCGCGGCCGTCGACCTGGTACGAGCGCGCCGCCGACGCGATGCCGGTGACGCCGCGCTTCATCGTCCGGCTCGCCGACGCGCAGCTGGCGGGCCGGCGACAAGCCCGAGGCCGCCCGGGCGACGCTCGACAAGCTGCTGGAGAAGGATCGCCGGCAACGTCGGCTGGCACGCACGCTGACGACAGCCGCGTAGTTCGGCGACTATTTCGCCAGCTTCGGATCGACCCGGTCCCGCAGCCCGTCCCCCAGGAAATTGAAGCCGAGGACGAGCATCGCGATCGCGAGGCCCGGAAAGATCGTCAGGTGCGGCGCGTCGAACAGGTGCGACCGGCCCGCGTCGAGCATCGTGCCCCAGCTCGGCGTCGGCGGCTGGACGCCGAGACCGAGGAAGCTCAGCGACGCCTCCGCGATGATCGCGCCGGCCATGCCGAGCGTCGCCTGGACGACGACCGCCGGAAGCGCCGTCGGCAGGACGTGCCGCAGGACGATGCGCGACGGGCCTGCGCCGAGCGCGCGCGCCGCCTGCACGAAGTCGAACTCGCGCGCGCGCAGCGCCTGCCCGCGCACCAGACGCGCGTAGCCCACCCAGCCGATCACCGACAGCGCGAGGACGACGTTCGTGAGGCTGGGTCCGAGCACGGCCACGAGCGCAATCGCCAGCAGGATGCCCGGGAACGCCATCAGCACGTCGATGACCCGGCTGATCACATCGTCCACCCGGCCGCCGAAGTAGCCGGCGATCGACCCGAGCGTCATGCCGACGAGCGACGACACCGAGACGACGGCGAGGCCGACGAGCAGCGAGATGCGCGCGCCGGAGAGGATCCGCGAGAGGATGTCGCGGCCCAGCTCGTCGAGGCCGAGACGGATGTGACAGCGCTCGGCGGCTCGAGGCGTCGCGACAGTTCCTGCGACGACGGGTCGTACGGCGATGAGCGACCGGTCCGACCGCGGCCGCCAGCACCGCAACGAGCACGATGACGAGGCCGACGCGAATCATCAGTCGAAGCGGATGCGCGGATCGAGGAACCCGTAGGTCAGGTCGGTGAGCAGGTTCATCATCACGTACGTGAACGAGATGAACAGGATGCAGCCCTGCACGAGCGGATAGTCGCGAAAGTTGATCGCCTGGATCAGGAGCCGGCCGACGCCGGGCCACGCGAAGATCGTCTCGGTGATGATCGTGCCGGTCAGCACCGCGCCGAACTGCAGGCCGACGATCGTGACGACCGGGATCAGGCTGTTGCGGAAGGCGTGGCGGACGACCGCGCGGATGCGAGAGAGGCCGCGCGCGCGGGCGGCCAGCACGTAGAGCTCGCGCAGCTCCTCGAGGAGGCTCGCACGCGTCATCCGCGCCAGGATCGCCGCCAGCGCGGCGCCGAGCGTCACGGCACGGCAGCACGAGGTGCGCAGATCGAGCCGGTGCCCGAGACCGGCAGCCATCCGAGCTGAACGGCGAACAGGATCGCGAGCAGCGGCCCGAGCCAGAAGTTCGGCATCGAGATGCCCGACGAGCGCGAGCGTCATCGCCGCGTGGTCGACGGCGGTGCCGCGAAAGACCGCGGCGAGGATGCCGAGCGGGATCGCGATCACGATCGCGACGGTCATCGCGGCGACGGCGAGCTGCAGCGTCCGGAGCAGCCGATCGCGAATCTCGCTCGTCACCGGCGTGCCGTAGCGGAACGACGTGCCGAGATCGCCGCGCACGAGTCCGCCGAGGAACGAGCGGTACTGCTCGAGCAGCGGCCGATCGAGCCCGAGCGAGTGCCGCAGCTTCGCGACTTCCTCCGGCGACGCGCCTTCGCCGAGCATCGACTGCGCCGGGATCGCCGGGCACGAGATGGATCAGCGCGAACACGAGCGTCGCCACGCCGAGCAGGACGGGAATCGTGAGCAGCAAGCGGCGAACGAGGTACCGGAGCATCGGCTTCGACAGCATCTTACTTCAGCGAATCGGATCCCTGACTCAGCCCTCGATCGCGCAAGCCGTCGCAGCATCTTCGCGAGCCCCTGTCGCGACACGCCCAGCGCGCGCGCGGCACGTGCGCGCTGGCCGCCCGCCTGCGCCAGCGCGGCGCGGACGAAGCGGCGCTCGAACTCCTCGCGCGCCGCGTCGAAGGTCGTCGCGCGCAGGAATGGACGCGCGCGCGAGGTGAGCGGGCAGCATGCGCTGGCGGATCGCGGCCGCGGCGCGGGGCGTGCACGGCCAGCGAGGCGATGACGTTCTGCAGCTCGCGGACGTTGCCGGGCCAGTCGTAGCGCGCGAGCGACGGCGACGGTCTCCGGCGCGAGCGTCGCGCGACGAGCCCACGCGCGCCGCGGCCTCGGCCCAGAAATGCTGCGACGAGCGCCGGGATGTCCGTGGATCGCTCGCGCAGCGGCGGCACGTGAATCCGGATGACGTCGAGGCGAAATCGCAGGTCGGCGCGGAATCGGCCCGCCTGCGCTTCCTCATCCAGGCGACGATTGGTCGCGGCGACGACGCGGGCGTCGACGCGGCGCGGCAGGTTCTCCCCGACGCGCCGGACCTCGCCGTCCTGCAGCACGCGCAGCAGCTTCGCCTGCGCGCGCGGTGACAGCTCGCCCACTTCGTCGAGGAACAGCGTGCCGCCGTCGGCCTCCTCGAAGAGGCCCGCGCGCTCGCCGACGGCGCCGGTGAACGCGCCGCGCGCGTGGCCGAAGAGCTCGGCCTCGAGCAGGTCGTCGGACAGCGCCGCGCAGTTGAGCGCGCAGAGCCGCCGGTCGCGCCGCGCGCCGAGCCGATGGATCGCGCGCGCGACGAGCTCCTTGCCGCTGCCGCTCTCGCCTTCGATGAGCACGGGAAACGGCGCCCGCGCCGCCCGCGCAATCGCGTCGCGCAGCGCTGACGCCGGCGGACTCTGACCGATCAGCTCGCCCCATCCGGGCTCAGGCCCATTGGTCGCAGGACGATCCAGGAGGCCGCGCGTTGCGGACGCTGCCGCCAGCGCGCCGGCGCGGAGGACTGCGGATGCGCGATCCACGTCGAGCGTCGCGCCGGCGGTCCAGCGACAGCAGAGCGCCGCAATTGGCTCTCGCCCGTAGCGGATGGGTTCCGCCGTTTGCCGGGGCTCGCGACAGAGTTCCGCCCGCGAACCGGTTCCGCCCGCCAGCGCACGGTCGATCAGGTGAGTATCTCCCTGCCACGGCCGTCCCGACCTCGCGAGCGTTCGGTGATCCGGCCGGCCCCCGACGATCTGCACGCTGGCCGCGCGCAGCCGGTCGCACAGCGCTTCGCAGACGGCGTCGACCGCCGCGCGATCGTCCGGCGCACCATGCGCCAGCTCCAGGAGGTGCTGAAGATCGGCGACGGCAGCCTCGAGGCCGCTCTCCGGTACGTCTCCCAGCCGAGGCCCGCCCGCCGATGACGAAGCGTTGCCGGCACAGGCTGCTTCGAGTTCCTCACGGACGAGAGCCGGGAGGGCCCTGTGTGCAAGGGCCGTGCGCAGATGGCTGAGGATCCGGTTGGTGCGATCGGATCCGCAGGCAGCCCCCGGCGTCCTCAGCAGCATCGCGCGCAGCCGCAGACCGGCCAGCGGCAGATGGGCCGCAGACGCAGCCTCGAGCCCGCGCTCCACCCATTTGAGCACCTGGGAGCTGTCGCCCAGCGCCGCGTGGACGATCGCCATCGATCGCGCGGCAGTCGTCAGCTCCCGGGGCCCACGGACGTCTTCCGCCTGCCGGAATGCTTCAGCCGCGGCCGCTACGGCTCCCCTCAGATCGTCGACCGCGACTCGGATACGCGCGGCAAGCGCCCAGGCCGCGACAGACAGATCGTGGTCTGCCGGAACCGCTAGACATGGCGCCAGCACAACGGCCGCCTCCTCGTGCCGCGCCTGGCGGAAGAGGCACCGTGCGAGCGCGCGGACAGCCCGCGTCCGCGTCGCGGCGTCCTCGATGACGTCGGCGGCTGAACACGCGCTGCGCAGCGAGGCCTCGGCTTCGTCAAAGCGCCGATCGTCGGTCCAGATGACGCCGATGCCGATGGTGGCCTGGATCGCCAGGGGGCTGGCACCCGCCAATGCGCGCGCACGTTCGAACGCGTCGAACGCCAAATCGTTCCGGCCGCGATCGCGCCAGATCCAGCCGAGCTCGTACGCGCACGCCGACGCAAGCAGGCACGTCCCGTCGTCCTTCGAGCACGCGAGACGCTCGCTGCAGCAGTCGAGCCGCTGACGCGTGTCGTCCGCGCGCGGCAAGCCGCGCGGGCGCGTGACGGCGCATCGAGGAGCGTGCGCCCGGCCGGGCGGGCTGGCGCTGGTGCACTGCGAGCCTCGGGCTGGAACTCGTACTCGGGGCTGGATTCATGGACCACGCACGCGCGCGCGGCACGTTCACCAAAACGCGCCGCGTGAAGCCGCTCGAGGAATAGTCCGGGGCGCCCCGCAGCCTCTCGCGGCCGCGGCGAAGAGCTCTTCCGGCGCCGGACCGCAATCGGGGTCCAGGTAGACCATCGCGGTCAACGCGGTGATGCCAAGAGGGTCGATGTGAAGCGCGTGCGGGAGTCGTTCGGGGGTGCGATGAAATCTCAACAGAATGTGGCGTCGCGCGCTCGCCGTTCCCAGCCGGGTCAGGAATGCAGCCGTCGACACAGCCTCATCAGAGGCCGCGCGCGCGTCGAGGAGCACGCACAGGTGTCGATCGCAGATCGCGTTCTTGAGCCATTGACCGCGCAGCAACAGCGTGCTGGACACGGGCACGAACCCGGCCACCCTGGCCGCTCGAGCCGCGAGCCATCGCAGGGTTTGCAGCCCGGAACCGGATGGCCCCGCGACGTCGACGATCGCGGTACCGGCAGGGGACGCATCCTGGAACGCCTCCACCAGCCCCGTCAGCACGCTGCGCGGCTGGAGGATGATGCCAACCCCGCGCGTGCCCGACCGACCGTAGCCGGCCGCTACCACCTCGCGGAAGGCCGCGGCGGCCAGCTCCTGAGTCACCGGCAGGCCCCGGGATTCGAAGAACCGGCTCGCATGCGTGAGCAGCGCAGATCCCTGCCGCCCCGACGTCCGGATCGGGGGGCCGATGCTATAAGCCTCGAACGTCTGTCCGCGCCCGGCGCAACCGAAGTCGACGAGGCTGTTCACCAGCGGGTGACGCAGGCCGGCCAGCGTGGCGCATCGATCGCTCCACACGATCTGCGCGGCGACATCGCCTGCAGGTGCGAGCCGCATCCGTACGGTGGCGCCGCTCGCCAGATCGATCCACGACGTTCCAGAGAGCACGAATCGATCGGCGAGCAGCTGCGGCATGACCGTGGGTGTTCCGCCGCGTGGTGCAAGACCGTCGCCCGGATCGAATCGTGCCGGATTTGCTGGGCGATTTGCGTCGACGCCGCCAAGGCAGTGCAGAAACTTCGTATACAATTGTGGGTCCCATGGTGCGATTTCTCACTGCTGGCGAGTCGCACGGGCGAGCTCTCGTGGTGATCCTCGAGGGCATTCCAGCCGGCCTTCTTCTCGATCTCGACGCCATCACGCGCGACCTGCGCAGACGCCAGGGCGGGTACGGGCGCGGCCATCGCATGGCGATCGAATCGGATCGCGCGGAGGTTCTGTCGGGCGTGCGCGCGGGCGAGACGATCGGCGGGCCTATCGCGATGCTCATCGAGAATCGCGACTGGCCCAACTGGCAGCGCACGATGCACGTCGGCGCCGAGCCAGCCTCCGACGCGACAGGGGCGCAGCGCGCGCCCGTGACGCGTCCGCGGCCGGGTCATGCGGACCTGGCCGGCGTCGCAAAATTTGCGCGGCAGTGACGTCCGCGACGTGCTCGAGCGCGCCAGCGCGCGCGAGACAGCGGCGCGCGTCGCCGCGGGCGCCATCGCGAAGCAGCTGCTCGCACGTGCCGGCGCTCGTATCGCGAGCCACGTGTTTGCCATTGGTGAAGTACGCGTGCCAGACGGTACGACGCGTCTCGTTCGATCGCGCGGCAGCGATCGGCGACGACACGGCACTTCGCTGTGTCGACCCCGATGTTGAAAAGCTGATGATCCAGGAGATCGACCGCGCCGCGGGAAGCGGGCGACACGCGGGGCGGCGCGTTCGAGGTCATCGTGACGGGCGTCCCCGTGGGCCTGGGCAGCTACACGCAGTGGGACCGCAAGCTCGACGGCCGGCTGGCGCAGGCGCTGATGTCGATCCCCGCGATCAAGGCCGTCGGTGTCGGCCTCGGACCCGAGGCGGCCGCGCGCCCGGGCTCGCGCGTACACGACGAGATCGTCCGCGACCAGTCCGGAACCCGCGCCACCGGGCTCGCGCGGCCGACCAACAACGCGGGCGGGCTCGAGGGCGGTGTCACCAACGGCGAGGATCTCCGGGTGTCGGCGCTGGATGAAGCCGATTTCGACGCTGATGAAGCCCCTGCGCTCCGTGGATCTGACGACGATGCAGGAGGCGGCCGCGGCGATCGAGCGGAGCGACGTGTGCGCCGTACCTGCGGCAGCGGTGGTCGGTGAGGCCATGGTCGCGCTCGTCCTGGCCGACGCCCTTGTCGATCGGTTCGGCGGCGATACGATGGCCGATCTCGAGCGCGCGTTGACCGCGTCGAGCGAAGCCGTCCGCTCGCGCTTCCTGTCTCGATGATCCGACCTATCCTCCGCTACGGTGAAGGGCCACTTCATCAGCCCGCAGCCGAGGTCGTCACGTTCGACGACGGCCTGCAGCGCTTGATCGACGATCTGATCGAAACGATGTACGCGGCGCCGGGCGTCGGCCTGGCCGCCACGCAGGTCGGCGTTCCCCAGCGCGTCTTCGTCGTCGACGTCTCGGCCGGCCGCGATCGCGATGGGCTGATCGTCATGGTCAACCCGGTGTTCGTCGAGCGCGACGGCATGCAGCTCGAGGAAGAAGGTTGCCTGAGCATCCCCGGATTCAACGCCACAGTGGTGAGGCCGAAGCGCGCGGCGCTGCGTGGTCTGGATCGCGACGGGCAGGAGCGAACCGTCCAGGGTGACGGGCTGCTCGCGCGCGCCTTCCAGCACGAAATGGACCACCTCGATGGCGTCGTGTTCGTGGATCGCCTGCGCGGCATCAAGCGCGATCTGATCGTCCGGCGAATCCAGAAGCTGAAACGTTCGGGACGATGGTGAACGCAAGACCGCTGCGGATCGTGTACTTCGGCACGCCGGAGTTCGCCGTGCCGACGCTGCGCCGCCTCATCGACTCGCACCACCACGTCGTCGCGCTCGTCTCCCAGCCGGATCGCCCGCGCGGCCGCGGCAAGCGCGTGCTGCCCACGCCCACCAAGGAGCTGGCTGCGGCGCACGGCATCACGACGCTGCAGCCGGAGGAGCGACTCGGCAGCGCCACTTTTCTGGACCAGATCAGAGCCCTCGAGCCGGATCTCGGTGTGGTGGCCGCGTTCGGAAGAATCCTGCCGGACGCGCTGCTGGCGATCCCGAAGCAGGGGATGATCAACGTCCACGCCTCGCTGCTTCCCCGCTGGCGAGGCGCGGCGCCGGTGCATCGGGCGGTGATTGCGGGCGATGCGGAAACAGGCGTCACGATAATGCGGGTCGTCAAGGAACTCGACGCCGGTCCGATGCTGGCCACGGTCCGACGGCCGATCGGGCCCGATGAAACGAGCGTCGATGTCGAAGCCGCGCTCGCTGAAGCCGGCGCGACACTGCTGATGAACGTGGTCGATCGAATGGCTCAGGGACGCGCGAGCGAGACGCCGCAGGACGAGGCGGTGGTGACGTATGCGGCCAAGATCACGAAGCCCGAAGGCGCGGTCGACTGGGGGTTGACGGCGAAGCGTTTGCACAACCTGGTTCGCGGTCTCCAGCCGTGGCCGCTCGTCTCCGGCAGCGTCGGCGGGGCCCGGATCCTGATTCACAAGACGACTCTGCCCTCTGCCGTCACCGCTGACGCGCCCGGGACGATCCTGCGCGCGGAGGGCGATCGGCTCGAGGTCGCGACCGGAGACGGCGGCGTGCTCCGGCTTCTGGTCGTGCAGGCCGAAGGCCGTCGCGCGATGTCCGCGCGGGAGTTTCTCGCGGGCCGTCACATCGTGCCGGGGATGAAGATCGAACGGGGATGATCGCGCCCGCGCGCCGAGCGGCGTATGAGATCCTCCGTGCGGTGAGCGAAGAGACCGCCGATCTGCCGCACGCGCTCGCCCGGACGCGCAGCAGGCTCGAGGACGAGCGCGATCGGGCGCTCGTCGGCGAGATCGTCACCGGCACACTGCGCTGGCAGGCCGCCTTCGACCGCATCATCGCGGAGCATTCGGGCCGGCCGCTGTCCCGCCTCGATCCCGAGGTCGTCGACATCCTTCGGCTCAGCATCTTCCAGCTGCTCCACCTCGATCGGGTGCCTGCGTCGGCCGCGGTGAACGATGCCGTCAGCCTCACCCGGGCCGTCGGGAAACGTAGTGCCGCGCCGCTCGTGAATGCCGTCCTGCGTCGCGTCAGCCGACAGCGGGATCACCTGCCGTTGCCACCGAGACCTGACTCCCCCGCCGACCGCACGGCGCAGCTCGATTACCTGTCGGTCACGCTGTCGCATCCGCGATGGCTGGTCGAACGCTGGCTGAATCGATTCGGATTCGAGGCGGCGGAGGCGTGGGCACGCTTCAACAACGCAGCGCCGCGGCTCATGATTCGGGCAAACACGCTCCAGACGTCGGCCGCGGAGCTTGCCGAAACGCTCGCGTCCTCACGGTGTTCGGACGCAGCCTGGACGATTTGCGCCGGATGCGCTCGAGGTCATCGCAGGCAATCCGCTGCTGACCCCGTCCGCAGATCAAGGGCTGTTCATCGTCCAGGACGAGGCGTCGCAGCTGGTGCCGCTCATGGCAGATGTCGCGGCCGGCGACCGCGTGCTGGATGCCTGCGCATCGCCGGGCGGGAAGACGATTGCTCTCGCGGCGGGCATGCACGATCGCGGCGTCATCATCGCGACGGACGTGCGGGGCCGGCGCGTCGATCTGCTTGCGCGCACGATCCGGGCCTCGGGTGCGACGTGCGTCAGAGTCGTCCAGGCCGATTCCGCGTCGCCGCTCCCGTTCCGGCAGCCATTTGACCGCGGTGCTGCTGGATGCTCCCTGTTCGGGTCTCGGCACCATCCGCCGTGATCCGGATCTGCGCTGGCGGCGGAAGGAATCCGACATGGCGCGCGCTGGCCGCGGCCCAGCTGCGGATGCTCCGCGAATGCGGCAGGGTCGTGCGGGCGGGCGGAAAGCTGATCTATGCGACGTGCTCGAGCGAGCCGGAAGAAAACGAGCAGGTCGTGGCTGCGTTTCTCGAGGATGGTGGGTTCAACGTGGTCGCGCCTCGCAATCTGCCCCCTGCCGTGCTGCCGCTCGTCAACGACGCGGGGCACCTGCGGACGTACCCCTTCCGGGATGGCCTGGAGGCGTTCTTTGCCGTAGTTCTCGAGCGGGGCTAGTGGCCAGTAATCCTAGCCGTGGTACACATTTACGGTTCATGCTCCTGAAGACGCGCGTGTGGGGCGCCGGAAAGCTGCTGCTCCTTGGCGGCGGCTTGCTTCTCTGACGTACGTCGCTCTTTGCCGCCGCGGCGATGCGCGTCGCGCTGAAGACCCGCGAAGTCGTCGTTCCACCGCTCGCGGGGAAGACCGTGAACGAGGCGTCCGCCACGCTGGCGGACATGGGACTGAGCCTGAAGGTCGAGGAGGGGCGACGTCTGGATCCCAAGGTGCCCGCCGGGCAGATTCTGGCGCAGGAGCCGCAGGCGGGGCTTCGCACGAGGCGGCAGCGAAGCGTGAAGGCGTGGGTCAGCGCGGGGCCGCGTTCGACCATCGCGCCCTCTCTGGTCGGTGAATCCGAACGTACGGCCCAGCTCCGCGTGCAGCAGGAGGGTTTCACGTCCGGTCCGATCGCCGAGATCCGATCGACGGACTACCTGGCGGACGTCGTCGTCGCGCAGAATCCACCGGCGAAGGCGAAAGCGGAGACGATCTCGATGCTGGTCAATCGCGGTGAGCGCGAGGCGACCTACGTGATGCCGGACCTGATCGGCGTCAACGGCGACCGCGCCGCCGACGTGCTGCGCACCCGCGGATTCCGTGTCTCCGTGGTCGGCGACCATCCGTATCCGGGCGTCCCGGCGGGCATCGTGCTGCGACAGAACCCGCAGGCCGGGTTTCAGATTGCCCGCGGTGAACCGATTTCGATCGAGGTCAGCCGGTGAGCGCTGCTCGATCGCGCCATCGTTGCTGTCGGCGGATTTCGCGAGACTCGCCGACGAGATCGCCGCCGTCGAGCGCGGCGGCGCGGATCTGCTGCACGTCGACGTCATGGACGGCCACTTCGTGCCGAACATCACGCTGGGCCCGCCGGTCGTGCGCGCGATTCGCAAGGCGGCGAACGTGCCGCTGGACGTGCACCTCATGATCGAGGATCCGGACACGTTACATCGAGGCGTTCGTCGACGCCGGCGCGTCGATGATCACGGTGCACGTCGAGGTGCTGCCGCACCTCCATCGCACGGTCCACTTCATCAAGAGCCTCGGCGTCAAGGCGGGAGTCGCGATCAACCCGTCGACACCGGTCGGCGCGCTCGAGGAGATCGCCGCGGACCTCGACCATGTGCTGGTCATGTCGGTCAACCCCGGCTTTGGCGGTCAGACTTTCATCCCGCGCAGCGAGTCTAAAGTGCGAGCAGTCCGCGCGGCTGCTCGATCAGGCCGGGTCGCGGCGCGCCGATCGAGATCGACGGCGGCATCGACCGATCGAACGCGGCGCGCGTCGTGGCGGCGGGCGCCCGGATTCTGGTGGCGGGCCAGGCGATTTTCGGCGACGGCCACGCCGAGCGCGCGACGCGCGATCTCCGCGCGGCCGCCGAGGGCGTCGCGGTTCAGTGAAGACCGTGCCCTCCTCGTCTTCGATGGTTCGCGTGCGCTACGCGGAAACCGACAAGATGGGCGTCGTGTACTACGCGAACTACTTCGTGTGGTTCGAGGTCGCCCGCGCCGATCTGCTCCGATCCCTCGGCTGGAGCTATCGTGAGATGGAGCACGCCGGCATAACGCTGCCAGTTATCGAAGCGCACTGCGAGTACGTCTCGTCCGGCGCGGTACGACGATGAGCTGGAGGTTCGGACGGAAGGCCGGATGCTGTCGCCCGTGCGCATGGAGTTCACGTACGAAGTCCGTCATCTGTCAGGACGCGACGGTCGCGGCCTCGGGACGGACCGTGCATGCGTCGCTCGATTCGACCGGACGGCCCTGCAGGCTGCCCGAGCGCATCCGGGAGGTGTTCGCGTGAAGGCGCTCGTCACCGGCGCGGCCGGCTTCATCGGCTCGCATCTGACGTCTGCGCTGCTCGATCGCGGCGCCGAGGTGACGGGCCTCGACTGCTTCACCGACTACTACCCGCGCCCGATCAAGGAACGCGAACCTCGCGGTCAATGCCGGCCGGCCGGGGTTCCACTTCATCGATCGCGTCGATCCAGGACGCCGATCTGCCGCACCCTGCTCGAGGGCACGACGCACGTGTTTCATCTCGCGGCGCAGGCCGGCGTGCGCAAGAGCTGGGGACGCGACTTCGAGATCTACACGCGCAACAACGTGGAAGCGACGCAGCGTCTGCTGGAGGCGTGCGTCGGACGCCCGCTGCACCGGTTCGTCTACGCGTCGAGCTCGTCGCTCTACGGCGACAACGTCAGCATTCCGATGCGCGAGGATGCGCTGCCGCAGCCGGTCTCGCCGTACGGCGTCACGAAGCTGGCGGCCGAGCACCTGTGCCATCTGTACCACGTCAACCACCGCGTCCCGACGACGTCGGTGCGGTACTTCACGGTGTATGGACCTCGTCAGCGCCCGGACATGGCGTTCAACCGCTTCATCAAGGCGGCGCTGAAAGACGAGCCGATCACGCTCTACGGTGACGGGGAGCAGACGCGGGACTTCACGTTCGTGACCGATGCGGTGGCCGCGACCGTCGCGGCCGGGGATGTCGGTGTGCCCGGACGAGCCTACAACATCGGCGGCGGCTCACGCGTCACGGTCAATCACGTGCTCGAGGTTCTCGGGCGCATCGCCGGCAAGAAGCTCGACGTGCGGCGCGAGCCCGCTCAGAAGGGGGACATGCGGGATACGTTCGCCGATACGACGCTGGCGCGGGCGGACCTCGGATTCCGTCCGGCCGTCACGCTCGAACAGGGACTCGAAGCGGAGTATCAATGGCTTGCTACCACAGGCGCGCTGGTATGACCGGGCGCGTGTTCAGGCTCTCGCGCGGCGTGTTCGCGCTGATCGTCATGGCGCTGGCTGCGGCGTGCGCCGGCGGGCCGTCTCGGCCGCCGACGGGCACGCCCGAGCCGGACAAGTTCCTGTACGAGCGCGGGACCGAGGCGCTGGACAAGAAGAAATGGCTGACGGCACGCGAGTACTTCCGCGAGCTCATCGACACGTACCCGCAGACGCCCTTACCGCGCCGACGCCAAGCTCGGGATCGCGGACACGTACCTCGGCGAGCGGACCTCGGAAGCCTACGTGCTCGGCGAAAACGAGTACCGTGAATTCCTCGCCTATTACCCGACGCACCGCCGGGCCGGTTACGCGCAGTCCAAGCTCGGGATGACGTTCTTCGGTCAGATGCACAGCGCCGATCGCGATCAGACCGAGACGCGCAAGGCGATCAAGGAGCTGGCCGCCTTCGTCGAACGCTACCCCGACGACCCGCTCATCGAGGAAGGCAAGCGAGAGGCTCCGCGCGGCCCGCGACCGCCTGAGCGAGTACCGAGTACCAAGGTCGGCTACCACTACTACCGATCGAGGTGGTACCCGGGCGCCATGGATCGGTTCAAGGTCCTGCTCGATCAGGATCCGCAATACACGCGTCGCGATGCGGTGTATTTCTATCTCGGCGAGTGCTTCGTGAAGGGCGGCCGGCCGGCCGAAGGGCTCCCCTTCTACGATCGACTGATCAAGGAGTTCGAGCAGAGCGAATATCTGGAACAGGCGCGGAAGCGCATGACCGAAATCAAGGCCGAGATGGACGCCAAGGTCACGAAATAGCCGGGTTCAGGGTTCACGAGGTGCGGCGCGCGCCGACGCCGCGCACGTCCTGAACCCCCTGGACCTTCTGAACCTCCTGAACCCCCTGAACCTTCTGAACCTCCTGAACCTCTTGAACCTTTTGTCCCGAAAGCACGTGATTGAACCGCCGGTAGTAGTCGATCGCTGACGCCACCGCGGTCAGTACCGCAATCCAGAGCGCAACCCGGCCGATGACTGCGAACTGCGGGATGTGATCGCCGCCGAGAATCAGCACCAGAATCGCGACGACCTGCGACGCCATCTTGAACTTGCCCAGCGGTGAGGCGGCAATGACGACGCCGCGCGCGTAGGCGATGCCGCGCAGGAGCGTCACGGCGAATTCCCGGCCGAGGATCACGGCCACCATCCACGCGGGCGCGAGGTCCATCTGGACGAGCGACACGAGCGCCGCGGTCACCAGCAGCTTGTCCGCCAGCGGATCCATCAGCTGCCCGAGCGTCGTCACCTGCTTGTGACGCCGCGCGAGGTAGCCATCGAGCCAGTCCGTGAGCGCCGCCAGGCCGAAGATGGCCGCGCCGACGAGCTCCTTCCGCACGCCGAATATCAGACGCCCTTCGAACTTCGTCAGCAGGACCACGACCAGCAGCGGGACGAGGAAAATGCGGGCGAGCGTCAGGGCGTTGGGGAGATTCATGCAATTCTGAATGCTGAATTCTGCATGCTGAGGTGAAGGTTCAAGAATTCAATAGTCACGATAGTGCGGAATGACGCAAGTTTCAATGGATTCCCTGTTCACCCTTGTCCCATTCTGCATTGTCTTTAGTCTTCCCCTCTTCAAACTTCACTTCAACATTCAGAATTCAGCATTCAGCATTGCAAGGATCAGTATAAGATCGTCGATTGTCATGAAAGCGATTCTCCTGGCCGGGGGCAAGGGCACCCGCCTCAGACCCCTGACCGTCCACACGCCGAAGCCGATCGTGCCGATTTTCAGTCGGCCGTTCCTCCATTACCAGATCGATCTCCTGCGGCAGGTGCCGGAAATAGACGAGGTCATCCTGAGCCTCAACTACCAGCCTCGTCGCGTCGAGGAGATCTTCGGCGACGGCGAGGGCCTGGGACTCAAGCTGCGCTACGTCGTCGAGCCCATGCCGCTCGGGACGGCGGGCGCGGTGCGCTATGCGGGCGACTCGCTCACCGAGTCGGTCGTGGTGTTCAACGGCGATGTGCTGACGCAGGTGGATCTGGCGGCGGTGCTGCGGCTGCATCGCGAGCGGAAGGCCAAGGCGACGATCGTCCTGACGCCGGTCGAGAACCCGAGCGCCTACGGGCTCGTCGAGACCGACCCGGACGGGACCATCCGGCGCTTCCTCGAGAAGCCGGGCGCGGATGACATCACCTGCAACACGATCAACGCCGGCATCTACGTGCTCGAACCGGACACGTTCGATCGCATTCCCAAAGACGTGGCGTGGTCGATCGAGCGCAGCTTCTTCCCGTCGCTCATCGAGCGCGGGGAGACGTTCGTGGCCTACGTCTACGACGGGGTACTGGATCGACATCGGCACGCCGGCGAAATACGTGCAGGTGCACCGCGACATCATGGACGGCCACTACTTGGCGCCGCCGTTCGACGGCCGGCCGAAGCTGTCCTGGGTGGCCGAGACGGCGCGCATCGAACCGGGCGCCGAAGTGCACGGGCCGTGCTTCGTGGACGAGGGCGTGGTCGTCAAGGCGGGCGCGAAGATCCTGCCGTACTCGGTCATCGGCCGCCAGACGCACGTGGACGAGGCCGCGATCATCGACGGCTCGGTCGTGTGGTCGAACGGCTGGATCGGCCGCGAAGCGCTCGTGCGCGGGTCGATTCTTGGACGCAACTGCCACGTCGGCCGCAACGCGATCCTCGAGTCGCCGGTCGTCCTGGGCGACAAGACGGTCATCACCGACTACAGCAGGCTCTGAGCATGAGCGTCAACCCGGGCATTTTCAAGGCCTACGACGTTCGCGGGCTGTATCCGTCGGAGGTCAACGAAGAGGCAGCGCGGCTCATCGGCCGCGGATTCGTCAGTTATCTCGAGGCGCGCCGGATTGCCGTCGGGCGCGACATGCGTCTCTCGTCGCCTTCGATTACCGCCGCGTTCATCGACGGCGCGCGGTCGCAGGGTGCCGACGTCGTCGACTACGGGATGATCGGGACCGACATGATGTACTTCGCGGTGGCGCGCGACGGACATGATGGCGGGGTGGAGATCACGGCGTCTCACAATCCGAAGCAGTACAACGGCATCAAGATGGTCGCGCGCGAGGCGTTTCCGCTGAGCGGCGACGCCGGCATCAGCGACATCCGCGACATGATCGGGAACGGCTCGCTCCCGGCCCCCGCCGCGGCACCGGGATCGTTGTCGACGCGGGAAGTCCTGAGGGAGTACGTCGACCATGTGATGTCGTTCGTGGACGAGTCGCAGATCAAGCCGTTCAACGTCGTGCTCGACGCCGGCAGCGGCATCGCAGGCATGGTGGCGCCGCACCTCTTCGAGCGGCTGCCCTGCCGTACGACGCGCTTGTGCTTCGAGGTGGATGGCACGTTCCCGAATCACGAGGCCAACCCGCTCATCGAGGAGAACCGCCGCGACATCGTCGAGCGGGTCATCCGCGACAAGGCGGACATCGGCATCGCCTGGGACGGTGACGCCGACCGCTGCTTCTTCATCGACGGATCCGGCGAGTTCGTCGCCGGTGATTTCGTGACGGCGCTGCTCGCCGAGGCGTTTCTCATCAAGAACCCCGGCGCGACAGTCGTCTACGACGTGCGCGCGAGCTACGCCGTCAAGGATGTGGTCGCCAGGTACGGCGGCACGGCGCTGATGAATCGCGTCGGGCACGCGTTCTTCAAGCGGCGCATGCGTGAGGAAGGCGCGATTTTCGGCGGTGAGGTCACGGGCCACTATTACTTCCGGGACAACTTCTACGCCGACAACGGCTTCATCCCCGCCCTGCTGATCCTCGGGCTCATGTCGCACAAGAACCAGACGCTCCACCAGCTGCTCCAGCCGCTGCGCGAGAAGTACTTCATCTCGGGCGAGGTCAACACGAAGGTCGGCGACATGTCCGTCGTGCAGCAGAAGATCGACGGGCTGGCTGCGCGGTACCGCGACGGCCGCACCTACACGCTGGACGGTTTTTCGGCAGAGTTTCCCGACTGGCACTTCAACGTGCGGCCGTCGAACACGGAGCCGATGCTCCGGCTGAACCTCGAGGCGACGACGCAGTCGATGATGGAAGAGAAGCGGGACGAGGTGCTCGGGTTCATCCGCTCGTAGTGCCGGTTCTGGCGCGGTAGTGCCCGGCCTGATGCCAGTGGCCGGCTTCAGCCGGCCCTATGCTACGATCGCCTGCGGACGCGGGCTTAGCATAGTGGTAATGCTCTGGCTTCCCAAGCCAGCTAGACGGGTTCGATCCCCGTAGCCCGCTATGCCCTTTCTTGATCTGGGGGGGCGTCACCTCTCGCCCCGCGGCCTAGGGTCTGCCGCCAGTGGGCCGCTCGATCTGTTTGTGGCAATACTCGCAGTCGTCGTTGATCTTGCTGCCATCGGAGGCAGCGCGGCCGTCGTGACAACGCACGCATCCGTTTGACGTGATGTGCCCGATGTTGTCGGGATAGACGCCAAACGTCACTTTCATCGCCGGAAACACATTCCGCCGATACACGTTCTTCACCGCAGCAATCGTTCGTGTCAACGCAGCGTCGTCGACGCCGTTCTTGCCGGTGTAAAAGCCGCGGACTCCCTTCTCGATTTCTTCCAGCCCCTGCTCCTGCGTCGAGTAGTCCGACTTGACCAGCCGGACACTCTCGCGGCGAACGAACGGCAGGCCCCGGCTGATGCTGCCGTTTGCGATCGCGGCGTCGACGGCCTGCTCGGCGGTCGGCGCGATCCGATGCGCCGGCACGTTGTGACAGTCGATGCAGTCCATGACCCGCCGTTCGCCTTTGGCGATCTCCTCGTCGGTGGCACCCTCTGCCTTGTACTCCTTGACCTTGCCGTCCTTGCCGACCAGCCGCACGTAGGGGATCTTCTGCCGCTCGTGATCCGTGGAGACGAACTCGATGCGGACGTCGGGATCCGCATGCCAGTGAATCGCCCGGCCGCTCGATGTCGGCCGGCCCGGCCCGCCAACGAACATCTGGAGGATCGTCGCGGTTTCCGAGTTGGCGTCGTCGTCCGCGTACTCCCGCTTGACCTTGATGACGTCGCCGAAATCGCGGCCCGGCCAGTGACAGGTGCCGCAGGTCTCGAGCGCCGGACGCATGTCGGCCACGCCGGGGATTGGTTTGGGGACCTGGTTGGTCAGGACGTGATACAGCTGCCGCGTGCCGGCGAGCTTGGCGCGCACGAGTGCCTGTGCGCCTTCACCAACGTGACACTGGGTGCACGTGACTTCCGAGTGCGGCGCCGCCTGCCACGCGGTGAACTGCGGGTGCATCGGCAGATGACTGGCCTGCCCACAGAACGACGGCGAATCCATCCAGTGCACCGCGCCCCTGGGCGGCGAGCGCGACAATCATGATGTTGACGACGGTTCAACGCGATGACGGCCAGCACTGTTCGGCGCGTCGTCGGCTTGCGGAGATCGAAGACCGGCCACTCGCGTGTGGCCTCTGGATGGTGCTGGAGTCGCCTGGCTTCCAGCCACATCCCGAGCGGGATGAGCAAGAGACCGAGCACGAGCAATCCAGGGACAACGACGAAGACGACCAGGCCCGCGTACGGATGCTGGAACGGTCCAGCGGTGACGGCAATGACGAGCGCGATGAAGACGACCGCGCTCACCGTCGTCAGCAGGGCGCCGGCCACGGCCAGCGGATGGCGGGACAGAATCGCGCGGCTAGCCAAGTTGCCTGTTACTTGAGGCTTTGCATATAGGCCACGAGCGCGTCGACGTCAGCCGCCGGCAGCTTCGCCCACTTGTTCGGCATCGGCGGTTTCTTCGTCGAGCTCGTCTTTTTCGTCATTTCGGTCGGGTTGGTGATCCACGCCCTGATGTCGTCGGCGCTGAGCTTCTTCCCGACGCCGTCAAGCGGGCTCTGCTTCCCGCCTTTGCCGGCGATCGAATGGCAGGTCGAGCACTTCTGGGCGGCGTAGATCTCCTGGCCCTTCTTGACGAGCGCCTCGTCCTGAGCCGCCGCAACAACGGGCATGGCCAGCGCCAGCGCCAGCGTGCCGAGCGGCAGAATCGTTTTCGTGGTGCGCGTCATTAGCATGACCTCCGAAGGAATTACCAGAAGTAGCGCAGCCCGAACGTCGCCGAGTGCGCAGTGTATGGTCGATAAACATACCCCAGAACGAGCGAACTCGGTTGCACGATGCTGTTGACCACGGTCTGATCGAACGCGAAGTCGTAGACGCGGAACGGCTCGTAGAGGTAGGAGAACGTCGCAGCCAGCCGGCCCGATAACCGGTGCCTCACGTCAAGGTGCAGCTGCTGGAGCTTGTTGAATACGTCCGGCAGCTGATTGGGCGTCGTTATGGGGCTGCCCGCCGGGATGGTGTACAGGTAGTTCCCCTCGGCATGGCTGAAGTCGTAGGCGACGCGGATCTCAGTGTTGCGGCCGATGCGTGGCGGGTTGGCGTAGATCGAGAAGTAATTCACCGTCTCGGTCGAATCGACGGTCCAGTCACGCAGCGGATCGTTGAACTGCGCCGGTGACGAATCCCCCTCGTGCGAGCGCTGCAGCCCGGCGTAGCGCTCGTAGTTGTAGCTGGCGCCGACGCCAAAGCCGCTCGGATGGCTGAAATCGGCGCTCAGCGCGTAGACGCGGAACGTCGACTCCTGCAGGCCGAAGTAGCTGTCGTCGTAGTCGTCCTTGCCGACACCGGCCGAGGCGCCGAACGTCCACAACTCGTTCGGCGTCACGTCGACCTGACCGGTGAAGCGATTACGGGAGCGGTTGGCGAGGTCGTAGTGACGCATCGCCGGCTGCTCGCCGATCTGGATCAGCAGATCTTCGTTCAGTCCGGAACCGCTGCGGCCGGCCAGCTCGTACTGCGCCCGGAACGTGACCCACTGGGTCCCGACCGCATCGGCCGTCAGCCGGAGCACATCCTCGCCGGTGTCGTCGAACGTGCGGAAATCGCGGCTGTTGTTGTTCCGGGTATAGCCGACGGTCACAGCGAGTGGGGTGAGTCCGGTCCAGGTGGCATCGGCATCGAACGTCGTCCGGGAGTGCGCGTAGAGCTCGGGCCCGCCAGTCGACGACGTCGTGGGCGACGTGTCGTAGTTGATGAACTGCGGGATTGCCGTGTGTGGAGCCTGGTTGTCAAAGCCGTAATGCCGCAGGCGGGCGCTGAGACGCCATTCGGTCGTCGGACGAGAGACGAAATTGATGTTCGTTGAAATGACACGGGCCTCGGCCTCCGTGCTTCCGCGCGGCAGCGTGAGCTGCGGCAGCGTCGGATTGATCGTGAACGGCTGGAGCGGCTCGTCGTTGCTCCAGTGGCCGAGTGAGACGAAGCCGGTGACCTGCGTGCGCCTCGCCAACTTCGTATAGCCGGCGGCGCTTATCGTCTGTGCGAAGTTGGACGGCCAGAGCGCCATACGGCCGCGGCCCGGCGCGCTCGTCGAATCGTCGAGCCGCAGCGGGCTGTCCCACACCAGCGTGTCATCGATGTTGTCGAACCACGAGCCGTCGTAGGCGACGCGCACCATGTTGCGGCCGTTCGTCCATTCGGTACCGATGCTCACGTCGTTGGTCCGCGAGTCGTACGGCAGCGCCACCTCGACGTCGTTGCCGAAGCCGAAGCTCGCGCCCCAGGGCAACTCGCCGACGTGACGTTGCGTGGTGAACGAGGCCTTGACGTCAAGCTGCGGCGTCGGCGTCGCCATGAAGTTCACCCGGCCTGTGTCGCGACGCTCCGTGAGGTCGAATTGCGCCGCGACCGGGATCCACGCCGACAGCGTGGCCTGAGCGTTCTGGATGCGGCGCTGCGTTGCGTCGTCCAGGACAAGCGGACTGTCCGTCGTGGTATAGGGCGTCTTCGTGTCGACGCTGTAGAACTGCGGATCTCATCCCACAGGCCGGAAATCACGAAGCGGCCGGTGCGCTCGTAGTCGGCGAAGTAGCGCTGATCGTGAAACCCGACGTTGTCCGCTGCCGCGTGGAACAGCCACGCGCCATTTGGATCTTCTCTCCGTAGCGGGCGTCGGTGAACAGCAGGCCATCCCGGAGATCCGGAAACGTGCCAACGTGCCGGGTCGCCCGACACGCTGCTTACGCACCGCTGATCTGGAACTGTCGCCAGGCGGGACGAACAGGCTGGCGGGACTTCGCTTCTGCTTCGGGGCCTGCGCCGCAGGCGCCGGTTTTGCCTGCGCACCGGCGGGAGGTGTCGTGGGCGGCGGCTGGGTCGTCGCCTGGGCGAGCGCTGCGGCCGGAACCGCTACGCCGAGCCAACAGACCAGAGAAGCCAGGACGAGTCCACGCATGTTGGAGTCTCCGACCGCTACCGCATGAAGAACTGGCCGGACGGGTGGTTCGAGCCGTGCACGTTCGAATGGCAATTAGACGACACGACCGCCCGAACATCCGGTTGCTCTTGTTCGTGGTGATCTCGTCCTTGTCGTAGAGCGTCGCCGGGTGCCTGCTCGCGATGTGACAGCGCTGACAGAGCATCGGCATCCGGACGACGAGCATGCGATCGTTTGATGAGCCGTGCGGATCGTGGCAGGTCGCGCAGTTCTCTCTGACCGGCGCGTGTTCCCACAACACCGGCCCCCGCATCTCGGCGTGACAGCTGATGCACAACTCGGCGACGGAGCTGCCAACTTTGAGTGCCTTCACGTTGCTGACCGATCCGTGCGGGTTGTGGCACGACGAGCACGCCATCTTGCCTTCGCGCACCGGCATGTGCGCGACGGCGCGCTCGGTCTTGGCGACCTGCGTGCGGTGGCACGTCGCACACAGCTGGGTTTCCGTCGCTTTGACGAGCTGGTGCGTGAACGACGCCGGCTTGTGGACGCGATGGCAGGTCGTGCACGAGAGGTTGCGCGCCTCGCGCGCGCTGCCCTTGCCACCCTGCGTGCGTGCCGCGGTCGTGGCACGTCAGACACGTGCCATTGACCTCAGCCGGTTTCATCGCCTTGAACTTCGTGATCTTGCCCTTGGCGTCGTCGTCGACGTGCGCCGTCCGGGACCATGGCAGCTCTCGCATCCGAGCTTGGCGGCTGGCGATCGCGGGTTGCGGTCTGCCCGTGCTTCGTGCCCTTGAGGCTGGAATCCTCGGAGTGACAGAAGACGCACGCGTCGCTGCCAGCCAAGCCGTGGGGAGAGGCTGCGGCGTCTGAGCCGGTGGCTGGGCAGGTGCCTTGGCGGGCGTCTGGGCCCGCGCCGCCGCCGCTTGCTCAGTCGCTCCGGAAAGCCTGAGCACCAGCGCCGAGGAGAGCAGCAGAGCGGCGAATGTCAACGAACGCTTCATAGCCGACTACGGAACGCGCGCCGATCAGCGATTTCACCATTGTAGAGGTACAGGAGGACCGCCCACCCGCCCAGGCGTTGGCATGATATGATCGCATTTCGCTCCGACGTAAGCCCCTCCGCGCTTCACCAGCGCTGACCGGCCTTCCGGCACAGGCGCTGGGCCATTCCCGGCGCTGTTCTATGAGAGCGCGTTTCTCACTACACAAGGACACTGCACATGGCACCACTGAACGGCACTATCAAACGCCTCGTCGCCGACAAGGGCTTCGGCTTCATCCTGGCGTCCGACGGCAACGAGTACTTCTTCCACAACTCGGCCTGTACGCAGGTTCGTTTTGACGATCTCCGGGAAGGCCAGGCGGTGACGTTCGACCGCGGCCAAGGCCCGAAGGGCCCGCGCGGGGAGAACGTTCGACTGGCCTGACCATCTGCTACTCGTGCTGCAGCGCTTGAAGAGGGTTGATCCGGGTGGCGCGCCGTCCGGGTGCCAGGATGGAGAGTGCGACCACCGCCGCGAAAAACGCCAGCGGCCATCACGTATGGGAGCGGATCGAACACATTGAGCCCGGACATCGTCGGGATTCCGCTCCGCAGGACTGCTGGCCACAGCCGACCCGCCAAGAGCGCCGCAGACGAAACCAATGACGATGGGACGGCTCATCGGGGCCAGAATGGCGCGGACGACGTGGCTCGGGCGGGCTCCGAGCGCGATGCGCAGTCCGATCTCGCGCGTGCGCTGCGCCACGGTGTAACCGGCGAGGCCGGCCAGCCCGATGACCGAGAGCAGGTTGGCCACGGTACCCAGGATCGCGATCACCGCGAGCGCGGCGGAGGCTTTCTCCACTTCCCGGTCGTACGTATCCGTGACCACCTGCACCGTCGGTTGCAGCCGCTCGTCGAGACCGCGGGCCGTGTCCTGGAGACGTCGGACGACATCGCGCGGCGAGCCTGAGACACGGACCAGCAGGCCGGAGTCCGGCGCGTCGCTTCGCGATGGCGGCAGGTAGAATTCCAGGGGTTCGGGATTGCCCACGTAGACGGTCGAGGCGTTTCGCACGACGCCAATCACCGTCTGGCCGTGCAGGACCCCACGGGAGCGATTTGCCGAGGGCATCCTGGTCCGGCCACAGCACGCGCGCCGTCGCTTCGTTGACGATCGCCACTCCGTCTTCGCCCGGCCGGAAGTTGCGCCCGCGCACGAGGCGCATCCCCATCGTGTCCAGGAATTGCGGATCCACGTGATTGCCCGCGTACTGGCGCCCCATCCAGTTCGCCCCCATGTGGAGGTCGCTCCACGGCGCGAGCCAGACCTGGGATGTGCGCTTTCACGTCCGGCAATGCGGCCGTCCGCTCACGAAGCAGATCGAGATACGCCTGCGCGGCTGGCTCCCTCATAGCCATGGGCCTTCAGGCCCGGCGAAATCCAGACGAGATGGCGGTAGTCGAAGCCGGGGTCGGTGGCGCCAAGCCGTTGCCGGCTGTTGACCAGAAGACTGGACACGACCAGCAGCAGACAGCTCACGGCCACCTGTGCGCCCAGGAATATCGTCCTGGCGCGTCCCGCGCGCGGCACCAGGCTGGCGAGCCGAAACGCCGGCGGCAGCCCGAAGACCAGCGCCGCCAGCATCGCGGCGCCGAATGTGGCGGCGAGCGCGCGCCAATCCGGAACCAGGCTTGCGGTCGAATTGCTGCTGCAGCTGCATCACCTTCAGGACGACGGTGCTGAGGAGCAGCGCACACAGACCGCTGAGCACCGCCAGCAGGAGCGATTCGGTAAACAGCTGGCGCACGACACGCAGGCGACCGGCACCGAGCGCCATGCGGACGCGAATCTCGCGTTCGCGCGTCACGCCGCGGGCCAGGACGAGCGTCCCGAGATTGGCGCAGGCCGCGACGAGCAGCAGCAGCACCAGGGCCGCGGCGGTCAGCACAATCTTGAACTCCTCGCTGTTGCTGTCGAACTCGAGAATCGGCCGCGCCTCGAGATACTCACCCTTCAAGACGCGGTCGGGCCAACGCTCACGCAGGCTGGCGGCGAGGGCGAGCGTCTCCTGTTGCGACGCCTGCGGAGACACGCCGGGCCGGAGACGTCCATAGAGATTGAGGGCCGAGTTCCAGTCGGTGAGCAGCGTGCTGCCTTCGACCACGTACGGCTGCCGGACCAGCGGCATCCAGACGTCGTCGCGGGTCCTTGCCGAGCGCGGCATCACGCCGACCACCCGCAGCAGCTTGCCGTTCACACGGATGCTTCGACCGATGACTGCGGGATCCCCTCCGAGCCGCCGCTGCCAGAACAACTCGCCGATGACCGCCACCGGCTCGGCATCCGGGCGCTCATCGTCGGGAGTCAGCACGCGCCCGAGCGCGGGAGCGATGCCGAATTCGGGGAAGTAGTTGGAGGTGGCAAACGCCACGCTGGATCGGGACTCGGGCGTGCCGCCGGCTGCGGCCTCGCTGAAGACTGCCTGATTGCGCTGCGATACGCCGATGACGTTTCGGAACGACGTCGCGTTGGCGGCATAGAAGGCCAGCTCGGGATACGTCAGGTTCGTCATGTGAGCGCCAGGCGCGCGGCGCGTCAGACGCACGAGCGAATCCGGGTCCGGCGCCGACCCTCCTTGAAGGTCGGTCAGCACTACACGAAAGGCGCTCAGCGGGACGCCGATGCCCAGAACCAGAACCAGCATCGCCGTGAGAGTGAAGCCGGGGGCATTGCGGAGCACGCGGGCGCCGTAGGTCAGGTCCTGATGCAGACGATCGAGCCAGGTCCAGCCCCACATCTCGCGCGCGTCTTCGCGCAGGCGCAGGTCGTCGCCGAAATTCGTCCGGCGGTCCGGCGACATCAACTCGCGATGGTAGGCCATCTCCTCGGCCATCTCGCGTTCCAGACGGCGGCGGTTCCACAGGTACGAAAGACGTCGCAGCAGTTCCATCATCATCGTTGAACTCGTCGATGCGGGCCTCAGGCGAGCTTCAAGACGGCCTGGATGGCACGGTTCACGTGGTCGTAGCCGGCCCGTTCGGACTCCAGCTGCTTGCGGCCGGCGGGAGTGAGACGGTACGAGCGAACGCGGCGCTTGGTGTCGGACAGCCCCCACTCAGCCCGCACCCAGCCCTTCCTGAGCATCTTCTGCAGCGCGGGGTAGAGCGATCCTTCCTCCACCCGCAGCACCTCGCCGGAGACCTGGCTGATCCGCTGCGCGATCGCATAGCCGTGGAGCGGGCCCGATTCGAGGACGCGCAGCACGAGGAGAATCAGTGTTCCGGGAACGAGCTCGGTCCTGGGCATAGGCTCAGGTGACATAGGTATAGTCTATCTATGCCTATGACGTTCGTCAAGGAGTTACGCAGGATCCTTGTGATCGGTTCAACAATTTGGCCGGTGCTGTTAGACGCCCATTTTCGGGGTGATGGGGCAACTTACCTGACGAGTCGAATCGCGGTCAGAATCCGCTCGGTTGCGGGCCCCGTGAGCTCGAGCTCGATCGCGTAGTCGCCGTTCGACAACGCCGCCAGTCCGACTTCGGCCGTGATCCATCGCTGGCTCTCGTCGACGCGCTCCGCCACCGTGACGGTGAGCGGCAGCGGCTTGCCGGTCCGATCGAGCACGCGGCCGGCGCCTGCCTTGACGTCCGCGCCGACAGGAACCTCCACGCGGATGCGCTCGGTCCGGCTGAAGCGGAAGTCGGCAGCCGGCAGCCACCGGTTGGCGGTCGCGATCCCGCGCCTGAACAGGAGCGGTTGACGCGTCGTTTCCATCTTGAGCGAGTCCGACAGCGGCAGCACCCCGCTCTCGGTGGCGCTGAGGCGCGCCCGCACGTCGAACGTCTTCGTCGCTGGCGCGGGCATCTTGATGCTCGTCAGAAACGTTCGCTCGCGTGGCTTCAACGGCACGCGGGCGGTCGTCGTCTGCGCCCCAACGATCACCTCGATGTCGACATTGGCGCCCAGCTCGAATTCGTCCGGCTTGCCGCTCGGCGGCGCCAGCTCGCCTGCCACCCACAGCGTGTCGCCCGTGCTGCCCGGCGCCGCGTTGATGCGGAATCGCGCGTCGGGACGGATGCGGGCAAGCGTCCCGAGCGCGGCGGTCACCGCGAGCGTCTCTTCGGGAACAGGGGCATCAGCCGCCGCGCGCGCGGCCGTGACTTCGGCTTCGGTGGCCGCTTTGTAGCCTCGCCGCGCCCGGACCTCGACGCCTGGCTGCTTGACGCGGACCTTGAGCGCCCGGAACCTGCCATCGAGCTTCGCGTTGCTCGCGTAGTAGCCGAGCAGGTAGTACGACGTCAGGTCGTCGGAGATCCTCCGCAGGCCCTTGTCCAGATCGTTGCTGTTGATGACGGCCATGCCATCCGTATTGCCGGCCAGCGTCTGCATGACCTCGAGACGTTGCCTGAGCATCGCGTGATCCGCGATGACGCCTGGCGGTTTGTCCGGCCCGATGGGAACGTCGAAGGCTGGCAGGCCGCGCGGGTCGATGGGATAGAAGCTGGCGTTCGCGTAGTTGGCTTCGTCCATCAGATCGCGGAAGAAGCGCTCGTTGTTCAGGCTGGCGAGCGACATGCGATCGGTGTTGCACTCGGTCAGCGTCAGCGCGTCGGGATTGCTCTTGTCCTTGTGGGTCAGCTTGCCGCTGGGTCCGACGCGGATCGGCTCGACGCCGGGGACAGGTTCTGTATAGTCTCCGTCCTGCCGCAGCCGCATCATCTGTGGGTTTTCACGAAACAGCAGCCATCCCTCGGTGACCGTCAGGATTGCTTTCCGTTCCTCGCGGATGTTCCGCATGTACCGGACCAGATCTTCCAGGGACTCGAGCGTCGCGCGCTCGCGCTTGCGGCCGATCATTTCCTGGGCCAGCGCGGATTCACGACATGCCGGCCTGACATTTCCGTCTTTGTCGGTGGATAACAATTCAGGTATTCCTGCTCGCGCTGGTCCCGTTGCAGCGTGAACCGATCGCCCCACGCCCAGTTCCGGCGCAGGCTGTCTTCGACGACGATCGTCTTGCGCGCCAGGACGACCTGTGACGCCGCCATGGCGGGCGTCATGACGCCGACGAGATCGTCAGGACCGAGGATGCGATCGATCAGCCGGATCAGCGGCTCGTTGATCGTGTGGGCGGCGCCGATCGTCACGTGCGGCGTGTCGAGGAAGATGATGAAGACGCGGTTGCGCGGGTCGGCCGCCATCTGGAGCGACTCGCGCTGCGAGCTGGGCTCGACGCGCGCCGTCTGCGGTCCAGCCGGGCGGACCTGGACGTGCTCGAACGTCACGATCTTCTGCAGGACGTTGTCTTCGTAGACCTCGAAGTCCTCGGCGCGCAAGTCCAGAACCGGCTTGCCGTCACGGAGCGGATACGCGTCGACGCGGACGAAGTTGGCTTCGGTACGGAATCTCGGCGGCTGCTGCTGCGGATCCTGCGGGGGCGCCCCCGACTGCGCTGCGGCAAGCGCGGTCAGAGCGGCGGCAAGGGTCACACTGCCCGCCAGGCGTCCGGAAGCGTGTTTTCGCACGATAATCCCCTACCTGTGCAGGCTGGCCGTGAGAGTGTACCACGGGGACACTCAAACGTGACTGTCCCGATTGAGTGTCCCCGAGCCGGGGACACTCAATCCTGACTGTCACGTTTGAGTGTCCCCGAACTTCGGAGTCTGTGAAGTGGCAAAAATTGCGATCGTGACGGGCGCGGGCTCGGGGATCGGCCGGGCTGTAGCCCTCGCACTGGTCAACGAGGGCTACTCAGTCGTGCTCGCGGGACGCCGGCGCGACGCGCTCGACGAAACATCGGCCTCCGCCGGCGATCGTCGATCGCAGACGCTCGTCGTTCAGACCGATGTCTGCGATCCGGCGTCCGTCCGCGAGCTCTTCGCGCGCACGAAGCAGACGTTCGGCCGGCTCGACCTCCTGTTCAACAACGCCGGCATCGCGACCCACGGCGTCCTGCTCGAGGACCTGACCGTCGAGCAGTGGAAGTCGGTCGTCGACACCAACCTGACGGGCGCGTTCCTCTGCACGCAGGAAGCGTTCAGGATCATGAAGGGACAGCATCCGCGGGGCGGACGCATCATCAACAACGGGTCGCTCGCGGCGCACGCGCCGCGTCCGCACTCGGTTGCTTACACCGCGACGAAACACGCCATCACCGGGTTGACGAAGTCGACGTCGCTCGACGGCCGTCCGTACGACATCGCGTGCGGGCAGATCGACATTGGCAACGCCGCGACCGATCTGGCGGCCCGGATGCCCGGCGGCGTGCCCCAGGCGAACGGCACGATCGCGCCCGAGCCGCTGATGGACGTCGACCACGTGGCGCGCGCCGTCGTGTATATGGCCAGCCTGCCGCTGGACGCGAACGTGCAGTTCCTGACGGTGATGGCGACGAAGATGCCATTCATCGGTCGGGGGTGAGCCAGATGACGTCAGCCAGTCAGGAAGCTCTTCGATTGATTCTCCCGATTCCAAGGGTATAGCCTTGGGCTTTGAACGAGAGGACGTCCCCATGATCACCGCCGATCCGCAGTTGCGTGCATCCCGCCTTCGTGAGGTGATGGCAATTCTGGAGGGCGACGCCGACGACCGGGAGTTGCGCCAGGCCTTCACGACCACGGTGTTTCATGAATTGCCGGACACCGTGGCGTTGCGGCTCGATGGTCCCGCGCTCGCCGCTGAGCTTCGCGAGTACTTCGAGTTCGTCGCGCGCACGATGCCGCCGCCCGACCAGCTCTACAAGGGGCTCCCCGGGCTTCACGTCGCGGTGCGGAATCGACCCGGCGATCAGGACGAGAGCTTCGTCGAAACCCACACGCCGCACGTGCCGTTCATCTTCGAGAGTCTGAAGAGCTACTTTCAGCGCCAGGGCCTTCGGGTCTTCTCCGCGGTCCGGCCCGTCTTCACCGTTCGCCGTCGATGGGAACGCGTCGTGTCGATCGGCGGCCCGGTCGAGGACGGCCCACGCGAGCTCTACTGCCGCTTCCGCATCGAGCACATCGAGTCTGCCGAGCGCCTGCGGCGGATAGAACACCAGATTCTCGCCGTGCTGAAAAGCGTCTTCCTGGCGGTCGAGGATTTCTCAGCGATGACGACGGCCGTGCGCGATCTCTCGACACGGCTGACGACGTCCCGCAGCAACGCGTCGGAAGCGCGGACCACGCGGGAATTCCTCGACTGGCTCCTCGCCAACAACTATGTCTTCATGGGGCTGGCGCGCTATCGATCGGATGGCGGAACGCAGCTCCAGGCCGACGCAGAAGGGGCCCTCGGGTTGTTCAGGGATCCGACGATGATCCCCGTGGTCTACCCCGGGTTGCTCGAGCGTCAGCAGCAGCTCATTCAACAGGACGATCGCAGCGATCGCGTCATGTCGATCGACTACGGTGCGGGGGCCTCGGCGCTTCACCAGCTCGACCCGCTGGATGACATCGTGATCCGCGAGTGGCGCAGCGGCGGCGGTCTGGCCGCCAAGACATGGCTGGTCGGCCGGTTCTCGAAGAGCGTCCTTTCGGCCGGCGCGCAGGAGATCCCGCTCCTGAAAGAGAAGCTGGCCTGGCTCCTCGAGCACAGCGGCGCGGCCCGGAACAGCCATGCGTATCGGGAAACACGCGCCCTGTTCAATCGGGTTCCCAAGCGCGAGTTGTTCTACGCGGACGTAGCCGCGATCAAGAGCATCCTCGACCGCATGATCCATGTGTCGAGCGACGACGACATCGCGGTCAGCGCGCGCGACGGTGCCGGCTACCACGCCGTCTGCACAGCCTTCTCCAACCTTCACTATTCACACCAGGCGGCGGAACAGCTGACCGGCGCGCTGGCCGACGCCATCGGCCCGATCTCCAGTCAGGCATCCGCCGATTGCGGATCGATGGCGCTGCTCATCTTCTACTTCGAGGCCGCGACGCTGACGCATCCGATCGATCTCGAGCGCGTCCGCGCCATCGTCCGGGACGTGACGACCACATGGGAGGTTCGTGCGGCGACCGCGTTGGAACAGGCGTACGGTCCAACCGAGGGTCGCCGGCTCTTTCGACGCTACGTGAACGACCGCTCGCGCAGCGGGCTCTACCGCGAGACGACGCCGGCCGAGCAGGTCCCTGAGGACGTGCGGCGGCTCGACCGGCTCGAGAGCCGGCTCGAGGTGCGGGTGCTTCCTGAATCGACGGAGTCCGTCACCGTCAAGCTCTTCTCGCCGACTCCGCTCGAGCTCGTCGACACCATCCGGACGTTCGAACATCTCGGCCTCAACGTCCGGGAGCAGCTGACGATTCCGATCGCGCTTCCCGACGGCCGCCGGGCGTTCATCGAACGATTGCGCATCGAAGCGCCCGCAGCCGTCGTGACGTCGATCGCAGAGGCTGAGGACAACTGCGTCGCGGCGCTGCGGGCACTGCATGAGGGCGTGGCGACCAACGATCCGCTCAACGGGCTGGTGCTCAGCGAGCGTCTCGGCTGGCGCGACGTCGACCTGCTGCGCACGCTGCGCAATCACCTGCTGCAAATCCGGTCGCACTATACGGCGGACACGACCACGGCCGTGCTGCTGCGCAACAGCGGCGTGGCGCGGGCGTTGTTCCAGGCGTTTGCGGCACGCTTCGATCCGGCGATCACGGACCGCGACCAGGCGATCGCAGCGGCCGACGAACGGCTTGCCGACACCCGCCAGCGCGTGACCAGCCTGCTGGACGACGAGATCCTGCAGAGTCTCGACAATCTGATGCGCGCGATCGTGCGGACCAACTTCTACCAGCGTCCGGAACGGCCCGTCCTCAGCATCAAGGTCGAGAGCGCGAAGGTGGATCGCATGGTGTCGCCGCGGCCGCTGTTCGAGATTTACGTGCACTCGCGGCTGCTCGAGGGCATCCACTTGCGGGGAGGCCGTGTGGCGCGCGGCGGGCTCCGGTGGAGCGATCGGCACGACGATTTCCGGACCGAGATCCTCGGCTTGATGCAGACCCAGATGCTCAAGAACTCCATCATCGTGCCCGTCGGCTCCAAGGGCGGGTTCGTGCTGAAGGGCCGCGTGCCGGCGCGTCCCGCGCTCGACTCGTACCTGGTGGAGCGTTATCGGGAATTCGTGTCCGGCCTGCTCGACGTGACCGACACCATCGCCGAGGGAGGGGTCCTGCACCCACCCTCCGTCGTCCGGTACGACGATGACGATCCCTATCTCGTCGTTGCGGCCGACAAGGGCACGGCGCACCTGTCCGACACCGCCAACCAGGTCTCACAGCAATACGGATTCTGGCTGCGGGACGCGTTCGCATCGGGTGGGACGCATGGCTACGATCACAAGAAGCAGGCGATCACCGCGCGCGGCGCGTGGGTCTCGGTTCGGAATCACTTGAGATACATCGGGCTCGACCCCGACCAGCGGCCATTCACCGTCGTCGGCATCGGCGACATGTCGGGCGACGTCTTCGGCAACGGCCTGCTCCAGAGTCGAAAGATCGCGCTGCTCGCTGCGTTCAACGCGCAGCACATCTTCATCGATCCGCAGCCGGACCCCGAGCGCAGCTTCGTCGAACGCGAGCGGCTGTTCCGCCTGCCGCGATCGACCTGGCGTGACTACGACCCCACGATCCTGAGCGACGGCGGCGGCGTCTACGACCGCCAGGCGAAGGTCGTTCCGCTCAGTTCACGAACACGCCAGTGGCTGGCGCTGGGCGATGAGCCGGTCAGCGGAGAGGACGTCATTCGGCGGCTTCTGACCGCTCCCGTCGATCTCCTCTACAACGGCGGCATCGGCACCTACGTGAAGGCGACCAGCGAGACCGACGCGGAGGTCGGGGATCGCACCAACGACCGGGTGCGGGTGGACGCCAGGCAGGTGCGCGCTCGCGTCGTCGCCGAGGGCGGCAACCTGGGGCTTACGCAAAAGGCGCGGATCGAATACTGGATCGCGGGCGGGTGCATCAACACGGATGCGGTGGACAACTCCGGCGGCGTGGACATGTCGGATCACGAGGTCAACATCAAGATCCTGCTCGACCTGCTGGTGACTCGCGGCGTGCTCGCCGGGCGGATGGAGCGCAACGAGCTGCTGGCGCAGATGTCCGAAGCCGTCGCCGAGCTCGTGCTGCAAGACAACGCCAACCAGGTGCATGCGCTGGACCTCGACGGGCTGCGAAGCGTGGACCGGTTCGAGGAGTTCATCGCGTTGATCGCCGACCTCATCGCCAAGCGGGTGATGCATCGCCTGGACGATGCCGTGCCGCCGCGCGAAGACCTGATGGCGCTGGCGAGGGACCGAGGCATCCCGCGTCCGCTCCTGGCCGTCATGCTGGGACGGGTGAAGAATTGGGCGTACGAGCAATTGATCAAGAGCCGCGTGGTCGATACGCCCGCCGCCGCGGGCTTTCTCACGTCGTACTTCCCGGCGCAGCTTCGCGAGCGCTTCGGTGAGTACTTCGAGCTCCACCCGCTCCGCCGCGAGATCATCGCGACGGGAGCGGTCAACAGCATCATCAATCAGGCAGGAGTGACCTTTCTGCCCCGCATGATGGCGGCGACGACGCAGGATGTGGGGGCGATCGTCGCGGCCTACCTGGAAGCGGACGCCAAGTCAGGCGCCGCTGCCCTGAGGGCCCGCACGCGCGCAGCTGGCTACGAGCCGGCCCGCGAGCACGAGTTGCTGATCGACATCGAGCAGGCGATCGAGGCGCTCACCCTTGACGTCCTTGCGGGCCGGGCACCCGATCAGGAGGCGCGATTCAGCGGCGTGCGCGCGAGCCTGTCGATGACGTGAGTTCGTGACTATTGATGGTAAAGGAAGGCCGTGATGAGAATAACCGCCCTGGCGGTTTTCGCGACGAGTCTGGCTATCGCTTCTCTGTCTGCCCAGTCGAAGCAGCTCGAACGGGCGCTGGAACGCATCGAGAAGAATGACGTGAACGGCCTCCGCCGGCTGCTGCAGGACGACCGGTCGCTGGTGCAGCGGACGGAGGCCGGCGTGGTGCCCCACTGGCAATGGACGCTCCTGCACGCGGCTACCGCCGGCGGCGCGTCGCTCGAGATCGTCGGCGCGCTGATCGACGCGGGAGCGGAGGTCAACCCCAGGGACAACGAGGGGAACACGCCGCTGCATTTCGCAATGAAACGTATCGGCCGGGAGAAAGTGCCGGTGCGCGACTACGAGGGGATCATCCGGCTGCTGCTCGAGAAGAAGGCGCGACGTCCGCGCGCTCAACGTCGGCGGCGCGATCGCCGCTGCATACGGCGGCGGCCTTTCGCGCCGACCCTCCGGCTGTCGAGCTCCTGCTTCAGGCCGGCGCGGAGGTGAACCGGAAAACGCTGCCAAGTTACGACGCATGGACACCGCTGCACGGAGCCACGGCGAGAAACAGCGCCGGCATTGTCGCTGTCCTCCTGAAGTACGGGGCCGACCTCACGGCAACGGACGGAAGGGGCGCGACGGCACTGCAGGTGGCTGAACGCAGCGGTTTCGCGGATACGGCCAAGCTTCTTCGCAGCGCGGCAGCCGCCGCGGCGCCAGTGACCGCCGCGCCGCCGGCCACGACGGCACCGCCACCTGCCGCTGCGACGCCAGTGACTGCCGCGCCGCCGGCCGCGACGACACCGCCACCTGCCGCCGCAACGCCACCGGGGACGACGGCGGGCGGAGTCGCGCAGGGGCGAGTGCTCTGGAACGGGCAGCCCGTCGCCGGCGCGACGGTCTTCGTCGCCGACAACCCGAACGCGCCGGTTCGGTACGGAACGGTCGTGACCGACGAGCTGGGACGCTTCATGATCTCCGGCATTCCCGAAGGCACTCGATTCATCGGCGTGCAGGCCGATCGGCGGGTCTACTTTGGCAACGGCGCGAGCTTCACGGTGACGGCGACGAAGCCGTTCGCGCAGGACTTCTACCTGTGCAAGCGCTTCGAGACTGTGGCTCCGTCGCACAACGAGACCGTCTCAGGCCGACCGGTGCTTCGCTGGGACCCGTATCCCGGTGCGGCGCGCTACTACGTCGGCGTAGTCTCGCGAGGCAATCGCGCGTTCAGCCAGGGAGGCCCGGCGGGAAACCTGACGGCGACGAGCGTTCAGGTGGACGTCGATCTTCCCGCGGGCGCCTACCAGTGGCGAGTGCACGCGTACACCGCCGGCGGCCAGGTCATCGCGTGCAGCACCCCGCTCACGTTCACGGTTCGCCCGTGACCTCTAGTATCCGAGGGGCTTCGCCCCTCGGACTCCCCCACACGCGCTCTCGCCCTTCGACGTCGCTCAGGGCGACCCTGAGCCTGTCGAAGGGTCGCGCGCCGCTTCGCCGGCGCGCTCCGGTCGCGTGGCTCGCTCGCGATGCTCGCTCGCTTCGTGGAAAGAGCGGCAGGTTTATCAGAGGTTCTAGACTAGCATCAGCCGTCCCGGCTAACCAGGCGAGGGCACATGGCGAAAAAGAAAGTCGCCCGCAAGAAGGTCAGACACGTCGCCACCAAGTCCAAACGCAAACCTGCGCCGCGCCAATCGAAGAAGCTGGATCCGCTCGTCGCGGCCGTGAAGGGCGCCGAGCGCCGGGAAATCGGAGGCGTTCGCCTCGACGTTGCACGGGCCGGCGGGGCACGCGTCAAGCGCATGGTGTACCCCGTTGGATTCCGGTGGCCGGTTCACATGAAACCGATCGTCGGGACGGACCTGTGTATGCACGCCCACGTGGGCTTTCTGGCGCGCGGCGAAATCCACATCGAGTACGCCGACGGCTGCGTCGTCGAACACAAGGCCCCCCAGATCGTGGCGATCGAGCCGGGGCATGACGGGTGGGTTGTGGGCAGGGAGCCCGTGGTGCTGATCGAATTCGACTTCGAGGGCGACACGATCGGCCGGCTCGGCATGCCCGAGGCCCATCGTCACTCGTAACGTGCGGTTCGACGCCAGCGCACCCTCCGATCAACCGCCCGAGCGGCTGGCGGCGAGCGGATGATTCTTGGGCACCCAGCCGCCGTTGATGCAAACCCCGCCGCCCAGCGTCGTGAACGGATCCGGCATCGTACAGGTGCCGGGCGTGGGAGATGGTTGTGGGTTTGGCGGCGGCGCGAGCGGATGGCCTCGCGGCACCCAGCCGCCGTTGACGCACACCCCGCCGCCCATCGTCACGAAGGGATCCGGCGTGGTGCAATTGCCCGGGGTCGGCGCTGGTCCTGAGTTCGGTGGCACGAGCGGATGTCCCCGCGGCACCCACCCACTGTTGACGCAGACGCCGCCGCCGAGGACCACAAATGGATCGGGCGTCGTGCACCCCGAGAGTCGGGCGTCGGAGCCGCCGAAAGGCGTCGACGTTCCGACGATGACCACGACGGAAGATGCACTTGGGACGATCCACTCAGGTGCCGTGGCGTGGCTCTCGATCGCAAGTGAGAAGGGCAAAGTGAGCGCACCGGGCATGGCGACCCCATGCTGATTGAGCTCAAGAATCGATGTCGTTCGGGGGAAAACAGTTCTGTTCAGCCCCGAGAGCACGAAGGTTCCGGCGACCGGCGAGTAGGAGAGATCCATCACCCCAGCGTTGGAAGTCACTGTGTCGAACGTGGAGGTAATCAAGCCCCTGGCGACGACATTTCCGTTGGCGTCAAGTTCTGCGCCATCCGTGTTCATTGCTGCGCCGGCGTTATTCACCCCATGGGCGCCAACCGCGAGGTAGTTTCCCGTCGCGCTGTTGACCGCGAGTGCGCCGAAATTCAGCCCAATCCCTAGCGCGGTGCGGCTCTGGGTCGTGGTGTCGGCCAGGACCGTGGCCAGCATCTTCTGGAGCTCCTCGGAGGTACATCACACCGAACTCGCCCGCGATTGGATTCCAGACGACCCGCAGTTCGTAGCAGGAGAACGAGAACTCGGAGCTCTGGCAACTGAACGCCGGATCGGAGGAAAGCGTCGACTCTCCTATCGGTTGTGCGTTCTCATTCAACCGGACGAGCGTTGTCACGAACCCGACGCCCCTTGCGACCCTCACGAGTGCGACAAGGAACACGCGACCTACCGGAGAGTAGGCGATGTCGGCCTTGTGGATGCCCTGGAATAGCGGCTCAGTAAAGACGGTCATCATGGGACCGACGAGCCCACCCGGGTAGCGCACCACCTGCGCATGGACCTGTTGCGTATTCGTCGGCTGTTGGAAAGGCGATTCGTTCCGGGCCCCCCAGATGACAACAAATCCGCCGAGGCCGTCGCTCACGTGGGCACTGTAGACGACCCGCACGAAGTAGTCGGCGCTGCGGGGGTTGACGAGCACGGTACTAATAGTGCCGCCTGCGCGGTCCATGAAGCGGCCCACAAAACCCTGCACCGTCGACCCGCTCACGCCGAAATACACATCGTGGACCGGATCGTACGCGACATCCTCTGCGAAACCTGGAGACCGAGCCAGTTCAACGAGCTGAGCGGAAGCCGGGGCGGCGGCGAGGCAGATCGCTAGCGCAGCGAGAACAATCTTCAAAGGGTTGCACATCGTTCCACTGGACTGTTATTTGTCAGCGCCACAATACGCGAGACCACTCAAGCAGAGAATCACGAGGGGTGTGAAATTGGTCGGGATGCCGGGATTCGAACCCGGGACCCCCTGACCCCCAGTCAGGTGCGCTACCAGGCTGCGCTACATCCCGTCTTTGCAGATCCTTGATTCTACTCCGATTTCCGGCAGCGTGCTCGTTCGCCTCCTTCGCTTTCCTGGCGAAAACTGTCGCAAACCTGTCCCAAAACCCCGAACTCTCATCCGGCCTGACCCAAAACGCCCGCAGACTCGTTCGCGGTGCGATTCAGCCTCTGCAGCGCCTCGCGTTTCATCTGCAACTTCATCTGCGAGTGACTTCTCGAAGACCTTCGCATCACCCTGCCGGAGGAGCTGCGTCACCCACTCGTCGGCAACGCCCCGCACTCAAGCGCGTCGCGAAGGTCGAGCGCAGATTCCGAAGTCCGGTCTCTGTGATGATGCGCACGACGTTCCGCAAGTAGCTCGGAGCTTGCGCTTCGATTCGCTGCTGCTGGACCATGACACGTAATGCGGCGGGAACACTCCTTTCACCGCAACGGGGAACTCGACGCCCCAGCACGGATTGGACGGTAACAGCTTCCCTCGGTGGACACCCAAAACCGGCCATCAATGGACACCTGTAAACCGGCCATTTCGAGTAGCGACTCGAGACGTTGACGCCGGCGAGGAACAGCACGTTCCTACGCCGCATGAGCAACGTCTTGGACGACGACAAGCGACATCAGATTGTGGCGCTGGGGCGACTGGGCTGGTCGCTGCGGCGCATCGAGCAGGCGACCGGCGCTCGCCGCGAAACGATCAGCGGCTATCTGAAGGCCGCCGGGATCGCCGTGCGTGGACCTGGGCGGCCCGGCGAAGCAAAACCAAAACCGGCCATGTCACCGCCGGAGGTGCCCACCGACCTCGGCCCGGCAAAACCGGCCATTTCTTCGGAGGTGTCCACCGACTCTGAGCCGTCAGAGACGCACCCGGCCACTCGACCAGATGCACGAGTCCGCGTGGCGCGCTTCTCCGACAAGGGGAAGACGCAGGTCGAGATCGTAGGGGTCGCGGCCCTGATCGGCGCGCAGCGCAGGGCAACCAAGGCGCGCGCCTCACGAGCAAACGGGCGACTTGGCGGTCGACCGCGCAAGACCGCGGCCACGACAGCCCGACGCGCAAAGGCAACACGTTGAGCGTACCCGGACCTGTTACGCCGTTCGATCTGAGTTCGTCCAGCCGCCGCAAACACCCGTCCAGGTGGTTCCAACCGCGACATGCGGCTCACCAGCCTCCGCTCGAGGCTCCGCGGAGGCTGTCCGCCCAAGCGCGGAGCGCGACGGCGGCCCTGTTTTAATCCATCCGAGAGCTTCGGCTGGCCTCGGCCCCCCGTTCACCGTCTTTAGCCGGGCGATGGAGGGAACGTCGGCAGGCCCATGCGGCGCAGCAACGCTGAGAAACGAGGATCCGGCCGCAACCGATCGAACATCGGATCGGCGTTCAATTCATTGAACGGGCCCGAACGTTCCTGAAGAGTTTTGTCCAGCCATTTGAACGCATTGTCGTTCTCGCCCAGGCCCACATATGCGAGGGCAATGAAGTAAGGGGATGCATCTCCGCGGGAGAGCAGCTCGGACAGCACCGCTCGCGCCTCCTCCGTTCTGCCCATCCGTCCGTAGATGTGTGCCAGGATGGCCGCCCCCGACGATCCCGCGCCGGACAGCGCGAGGCTTTTCTGCAGTTCCGCGACGGCTTCGCGATACATTTCCTTGCCCACGTAGGCAGACGTCATGTACAGGTGGAGCAACCCGTAGTTCCGGTGCATCTCGAGCGCCTTCCGCCAGTGCGCCATCGCCGCGTCGTACTGCCGGGCCACGTAGAAGCACATTCCGATGTTCGCGTTGATGATCGGCGAGAGCGGATCGAGCTCCAGAGCGCGACGCATCTCCGCTTCGGCTTCCTTCAGCTGTCCGGTCAACAGTAGGTAGTATCCGTACCAGTGATGCGCGTTCGCGTAGCCAGGGTTCAACTCCAGCGCACGCCGGTAACCCTTTCCAGCGCTCGTCCAATCCAACTCGTAGTTCAGGGCGATGCGGGCCCGGGAGGTATGCGCATCGGCGAGAAGCTCGTCGAGCTCCAGCGCCTTCTCCGCCGCGGCAAGGGCTCGCGGCCATGGGCTACCGCCGGCCAGGGTCCAGCCGTGCGATCCATACAGCGCGTAAGAATCCGCCAGCCCGGCATAGGCGGGAGCGTATCCAGGATCGTGTCGAAGCGCTTCCTCGAAGTGCTCGATGGCCTGGCGCATGTCCGGCTCGGACCGCCGGTTCCAGAAAAAGCGTCCCTTCAGATAGGCTTCGTAGACTTTCGGGTTCACGCGGGTCGTTTCCGCGAGGCGCGCGCGCTCGCGCGGCGTCAACGTCACTCCGGTGCGGGTCGCGATGGTCCGCGCGATTTCGTTGTGCAGTTCCAGCGCATACTGCAGATCGTGCTCGTAGCTCTGCGCCCAGAGGGTCCGATCGGTCGAAGCCTCAATCAGCTTGAAATTCCACCTCACTCGTAACGCCGAGCGCTGGACCGTGCCTTCGACGACAGCATCGACGTTCAGCTCTCGCGCAATCTGGGGGACGGTCTTGCTGGTGCTCTTGTATGTCATCGCCGACGTGCGCGAGATCACCCGCAGGCCGCTGATTTGGCCGAGGTTCGTGATCAGCGCGTCGTTCATGCTCTCGGCCAGATAGTCTTGTTCGTTATCGCCTGAGAGATTTCCGAACGGGAGGACCACCAGCGATTCGATGCGTGAGGACGCACCAGTCATCGAGCGAATCCGCGAAGCACCGAACCATGCGACGGCAGCCACCATCAGGAACGCTCGCTGCGGTCCATGCCGCGCGCGAACCGCGCCACGGAGCGAACTGTTCGACCGTGGTGGCCGGCTTGACGATCTCTTCCCGCACGCCGGCGCCGAAACGATAGCCGCGGCGCGGCACAGTGTCGATGAAAGGCCGGCCGTCCGGCCCTTCGCCCAGTGTCTTGCGCAGCACGAAGATGGTCTGTGACAGGTTCGCCTCTTCAACGAAGCTGTCGGGCCATACCAGCCGCATCAATTCGGCCTTGTCGACGACGCGATCGCGCCGCTCGATGAGCGCCAGGAGCGTGTCGAACGCTTTGGGTGTCAGTGAGATCGGCTCGCGGTTCCTGAGCAGGCGATGCGTCGGCACCTCCAACCGATACGGCCCGAACTCGTAGGCCAGCGGCGCAGTCGCGGGAGGTCCGTCCTGAACGGCGCGCCCGTCCGCTGAGTCTCTTTTGAACATCCTTTGAGACCGTTTTGAAGCGGGTTTGAAGACTTCAAGGCGTGCTGCCGCCTACTTTGGCCATCCGCAGACGCGTCTCGCGTCGGCTGATTCTAACGCGTCTGCCCCGGACATGGGAGGTTCAAAGCATGCGGCTCAAAGGGAAACAGGCCCTCATTACCGGCAGCTCGCGGGGCATCGGCCGAGGCATCGCGCTCAAGCTGGCCCGGGAAGGCGCTGTCGTCGCCGTCCACTACTACCAGAACCACGAGGCCGCCGCCGAGACGCTGGCCCGGATCCGCGAGCTCGGCTCCGACGGCGTCATCGTCCAGGCCGATGTCTCGCGCGTCGACGACGTCCGCCGCGTGTTCGCCGAGGTTCGCGACACGTTCGGTTCGCTCGATATCTTCGTCAGCAACGCGCGCAGCGAGCTGTCGACATTCTATGAACCTCCGCTTGACCTCACGCTCGACAAGTGGGCCATGGCGTTCGACTCCCAGGCGCGCGCGTTCCTGGTTGCCGTTCAGGAAGCGGCGCCGCTCATGCCGAACCGCGGCCGGGTCGTGGCGATCACGTTCACGCCAGGCAGCTGCACCGGCAGCTGGCAGCCGTGGATTGCCATGGGATCGGCGAAGGCGGCGCTCGAAAGCGCGGTCCGTTACTTCGCCGTGGCGCTCGCGCCACGCGGCATCACGGTCAACGCCATCAGTCCGGGTCTGACCGAAGACAGCGTTCTAAACAGTCTGCCCGAAGAAGCCGTCCAGCTCGCGCGCGCCTGGCATCGGCGCTGGACGCCAATGGGTCGTCTCGGCACGCCAGCCGACGTCGGCAATGTCGTCGCGCTTCTCTGTTCTGACGACGCATCGTGGATCACGGGCCAGGTGATCTCGGCCGACGGCGGCGCGTCGCTGATGGACACCGTGCTCCCGCTCGAGATGCAGCAGCCGCAGACCGCAGCCGTCTAGACGGGGATGTCGAGGAGGTCAACATGATAGGAAACGCTCTGGGCATCGCGCTTGGAGTCCTGATCGCTGGACAAGCGTTCGCTCAGCAACCGAAACCTGCTGCTGGGACAGCGCAGCCTCGGCCGCCGCTGGCGAGCGTGGACTCGCGGTGGGGAGACGTTTACTGCGATCTGACCGAGCTGTCTCGGACGGGCGCCTCGGAGCTCACCGTGCGGTATCGATACCGAAACACCGCGAAGCGTCCGTACGAGCTCCAGCACATCGACCTCGTGCCGCGCACGCGGGCATTCGATGCGGTCGGGCGCACGCTGTACGGCGTGCTCAAGGACACCTCGGGGAAACCGATCAGCAGCACCAACATGGACGGAATAACCGCGAAACCGATTCCGCCCAACGGCAGCCAGGCCCACTGGGCGCGGCTCGAGGCGCCGCCCGAGAAGGTCACATCTCTCAGCGTCCTGATTGACGGCTGTCTCCCGTTTGACGACGTGGCAATTGCCGGCACCGCATCCGAGCCGCCGCGCTCGACGCCGGCACCGGCGATCGCCACGCAGGAGGGGGAGACAGAAGGCTTGATGGCCGAGGTCACGAGCGTGAGACGCGCGGCGGGTGGGTCCGTCACGATCGCATTCCGGTACCCGAAATGCAGGGAGCAGTGCCTATCAGTTCCCGCACGCACCACTGATCCGAAACACCTACTTCCTCGACACCACGAACCGACGGAAATACGAGGTGGCGCGCGATAAAGGGCAAAACCCCCTGTGCAGCGAGACGCTCAATTTCAGTTTTCCGGACGGGGTAATGCTCAAACCCGGCGAGGTCATCACCCTGTGGGCGATGTTCGCTGCGCCGCCGACATCGACGAAAGCGGTGAATGTCCACCTGCCGGTAGCGCCACCGTTCGACAACGTGCCGATTGCTGGCACAGGCGTTGGTTCGGAGAACGCCGGTACGGCGGTAGCCGGGGCTGTTGTCGGACTCGACGCGGCGCTGAAAGATCTCGCTGCGAAGGTGACCGAAACCGAGATCCGCATCGACCTGTCGGCCGACGTCCTGTTCGATTTCGACAAGGCTGACATCAAGAAGGAAGCCGAGCCCAGCCTGCAGAAGCTGGCGACCGTGATCAAGGCCAATCCCGGTGCGAAGGTTGCCATCGAGGGACACACCGACGGCAAGGGTGCCGACGCGTACAACCAGGCGTTGTCCGAACAGCGCGCGGCCAGCGTCAAACAGTGGCTCGTCGCGAACGCGGACGCGAACGGCGCGAACATCGCGACCCGTGGCTGGGGGAAGACCAAGCCGGTCGCACACAACACGAAACCCGACGGCTCCGACGATCCCGAGGGCCGTGCGAAGAACCGGCGGGTCGAGATCGTGGTGCGCAAGCGCGGCTAGCAAAGGAGCCGTCCAATGCTCGGTGACACAGCAGCTCGCCGGCGAGCTCGCCGCGCGCTCGGCCCGTGGCTCCTCGCCGGGATCGGCGTCTGGCTCGGGTTCGACAATGGACCCGCCCTCGTTGGCGAGTGGCGCCTGCGCGGGGCCGAAACGGGTACCGCTACGGTGCAGTCGACGAGCGGCGCTCGGCCCCAGCGAGCCATCCGGCGGCTCTGGGACGATCTCGTGTGGGGCCGCGGCAGGCGCGTGACTTACCAGTTCGTGGCGAGTGGCCGCCAGACAACCGAGGTCGCGTTCGTCACCCATGGGGCAGCGGACGCACTACAGCAGGGCGGTCCGGTTCAGATCCGTTATCTCGCCGCCGATCCGGCCGTGCATCGGATCGAGGGAGAGCCAGGCATCGTGCTGTTGTCGTTCCGGCTCGTCGTGGCGCTCGCCCTCTTGCTGCTTTGCGTCTTCTTGCTGCGGGGAGCGCGCTCGCCGTTCGAGGGGCGGCCGGCTGCCTCAAGGATGTCGGTGTGAACCCCCGAGTCTCCCGCGCGCTCGAATCCGGCTGGGGCCTCGTCGCTCGCGCTGCCCGCTATCTCGGTCCGCTGCTGTGGGACGCGATCAAGTACTTCTGGCGTCTCTTGATCGATACGGTTGGCGGCTTGCGCATCCTCTTGATGTCCTGGCGCGCCCGCCGCAACCCGGCGCGCTCGGCCGACTACATCGAACAGCAGACGGCGCTTCGCGCCCGGCGCGCGGCGCGATGGACGCCCTGGCGCGAGCTGACGGCAACGAGACGACTGGAAGTAAGGGCCGCAGCCGCGGCGCTCGCGTTGATCGTATTCGTCATGGCCCGCGCGTCGTGGCGGGACGCGTCGCAACCGGCTGTGTCTTCCCCGAACGCCGCGCAAACGAACACCGAGGCTGGCACGCCCGCGAGCCAACCGCCAGCCACGGTCGTGCCCGAGGTCGACGTCCGTCACGCGGTCGCGCGCTTCGCCGCGGACCGTCAGCACATCAGCCCAGGTGAATGGGCGGTGCTTCGCGACGTGCCAGTTCTCGAGCGCGGACCCCTGGGAGCCTGGGATGACCATGCCCTCGCGTTTCCAGTCGTGCTGAAGGAAAACGACGCCCGGTCGCGATATCGCATGTGGTTTCGAGGCTGTCATTTGGCTGTGCGCGAATTCTCGTGCGGTGTCGGCCACGCACGATCTGCCGACGGCGCCATCTGGGAAAAGGCCTCGGGGCCGGTCTTCGTGCCTCAGGATCCCTCGCTTCAGGAAAGCCTCGACGAGATCGCGGTTGTGAAAGCCGGCGGTCGTTACTACTTGTGGTACTCGGTGATGGCAGACTACTTCAACGAACGTCGGCGCCCGGCCGTGTATCTGGCGACGTCCGTCGATGGTCTGAGGTGGAATGACGAGGGACAGGTGCTGGAGGGCGCGAGCGAAAACCCGCCAACGATCGCGCATTCCGTGCTTCACGACGGCCAGCGTTTTCACCTCTGGTACGTGACCTCTGCGAAAGGCGAAGGGCGCTCACCCATCAGGATGCTGCAGCACCTCGCTTCTCCTGATGGAAAAGTTTGGACCGCGATCGGCAGTACGTCGCTGCAGGAAGCCTTGAGCGCGACCGTGACGCCTGATATCGGCCGCTTCACGATCCAAGAGGTTGAGGGGCGCGGGTTTCGCGCGTACACCTACTCCTCCGTTCTCGGTGCGCTGACGTCGCCGGATGGTACCGCCTGGACGAAAGCGGACATCGGGGTGGGCCCGCTGAAAGACTGGCGCAAGGAGGGACTCGAAGTCCAGTCGCTCAGCGGACTCCTCGACGATGAAGGGCTTTGGCTGTGGATGGACATCAGGTCCACGCAGGAAAACATGCGCGTGGGCGTGGCGTTCAGGAAAGGAGGGTGATCGTGAAACATGTCGGACGTTGTCGCAGCAGAGCCATTGTCGTCGGCGCGTCGAGCCTGCTGCTTGGAGCCTTCGTCGGAGAGGCGGTCGCCCAGGGCACGCGAGGCCGCGTGACCTGGCAAGGCGTCCGCACCCAGACCCTCATGGGTCCGGAATGCCAAAGTCGAACCGAGGAGAGTTTCGTATGGGTCGGCGAAGTGGACACGAACGGAGAGACTCGGTGGTTGTCGCGAAAGATCAGATGGACGGACGTCAAAACGTGCGCGCGCGAGGTCCTCGTCCTCGAGGATTCTGATGGGGATCCCACGACACCGCCACGCCGCGTACTCCGACCGTGGTCCGGGCGCTGCGACAACCGCGGCGAGGTCGATCTGGCGACCTGGGATGGCGAGAAGGTTCGGCCCCGTTGCCAGGAGAGCCCGCGACTCGGCTACATGCACACCACCGACTTGCCGACCGGCTGGGCCGGACCGAAGCCCGACGACATGATGCGGGAGGGATGTGCAGTCAACCGTCGCGAGGTCGCTCCCCCCGGTCGGAGCGGTCACATCGGGATCACGACGGAGTCGGTGATTCGCACCGACGAGGTCAACGCGACGGTCCAACTCGTTGTCGACGACCTTGGGGTCGCGAATACGTTTCCGTCTCCCGGCGCACAGGCGCTCCTGATAGGCCGCTCGACGGTGCCGGTCCGCTGGAAGTTCATCATCGGCGCGTCGTCGCGGCTGCGCGGGTACGCGACGAACAAAGACGTGGACGTGGCGTTCTTCGAGATATTCAATCTGCCCAATCTGCGCGGGCGCTACGGAACGCTGGACCCTGATCTGATCTTCGATCCGTCGCGCTACGAGCCGCCCTGGGACCGCACCGACAGGTGGAAGCGGCCCTATCCCGGCACGGGCCGGCTGAAGTGGAGCATTCTCGAGTCGAAAGGAGAGGAATCGAACGTATCCGTGGACCTCACCACCATGGATTTCGCGGCGCACGGCGAAGTCGTGGCCCTGGTCCGCTCGCCCTGCGGCGGGGGGTGGGTCCAGGTCAACACCACTGACGGGAAGTCTGGCATGTCCGTCCCGCTCGATGCGGATAGAAATGTCATCGCCGACAACTTCAAGGATTACGCAGGTCTGGCGGCCGACAGCGACGAGGACGCCGAACCAAACCCGAGCGGAACAACCGGCGACGGCTTCACCGCGTTCGAAGAGTATCGAGGGTTCATGCGGGTGAAGCCCTCCGTCACGAGCTGCAATTCCAAGGTGACCGTCGAGCACGTGCGCACGAACCCCAAACGCAAGGATCTGTTCATTCATGCGACGGACCCGCTGCTGTGGAGGGCCGCCATGCACTTCGGGATGCCGTCAGGCCTCGCCGTGCACATGATCTGTCCCCAGGAGCCAATCGGCCTGCCACCGTCCGTCATCAATGAGGCCGCGGAAGCCAAATTTGCGCAGCGGGTCGTGAACAAGACCAGCGGTATAGCGCGGGCCCTGACGGGACATGCGGGCGAACGACTGACGCTCGATCTGTCGCAACACTGGGTGCGCGTGGTAAACGAAAACCGTCCGGGGCTTCACGGGGAGTCCATCCGCATCGACCCTGATGATCCCGCCCGGCCGGTGAACATCGATCGCGTCACGGTCGGTCTGGACAGCATTCGCCGGGCGGTCCGCGCGCGAGAGTTCGTCAGCGCGCCACACGGCGGAAGCATGTTCCCCGAAGAGGCCGCGCAAGTGATGTTCGAGCACATGGTGCTGCTGATCACGTGGCATGAGCTGGGTCACTCGGTCGGACTCGAACATCACGGCAATATCGACCCCCGCGGATCCGCGATCCTGCTCGATCAACCAACCTGTCTCCCCGGCATGCAGGCGGGGACTGTGGATGGCACGCCGACCTGCGTGGCGATCGGCGTGGCCAATCGCGGCGGCCGGTTCAGCGGGAATGCGTCGTGTCCCATGCGGCGTATCCAGGGCAACTACTACGTCCCGCCCTCTTCGGAGGTGCTGCGGCGCGTGGGCTATCGTGACTTCAGGCCGGCGGGCTCATGGAGCTGGAGTCGGCCGCAGCAGGTGGAGGGATGGCGCGGCGGCCCCGTTCTGCGCTATCACAAGCGGCGCGATCAGCCGGGGTTCGGACCGTTTTGCACCAGCCACACGGGCACTGGAATCAATGATGCGCGCGAGAAGGATCTCAATCATTCGGGCGACGCGACACGGAAGCCGCCGTGCGCGGCGCAGCTGCGCGTCAACGACACGCGTTGATCGTGAGATGAACGATGCGCCGGACAGTCATCGCTCTTGTGGTCGTGTTGTTGTTGGTTGTCGCGGCCGGCGCCGGAGGCTGGTGGTGGTGGCGAAAGACATCATCGACATCCACGGGTGAAAGAGGCGGCCGGCGTGCCGCAACCCGCCCCGTCCAGCCGCTGCCGGTCGCGGACCTCGTCCTGCAGGTCGATGGAAGCGACAGTGCACGAGTGCACGCGGGCACACCGGTAATTTTCACCGTGACGTTGACCGGTACGACGCCCGACCCCGCGCTGCGTGTCGGCGGGCCTGGGAAGCCGTGGTGCGCGAACGTGCGATTCGAGACGCCGGACGGAAAGCCGGTCGCGTTCCGCATCGAACAGCTCGGCACGCCATTCACATCGCACTTCCCTGCCGATCTGAATGCACTCACCAAGCCCACGCCGCAGAGCGACGAGGCGATCGTCGATGTTTCGCGCGTGCATCAGGTGGAATTCGGTGTCGGCCCCGAAGAAGCCGCTCGTTTCGCGACAGGTACGCTCACCGTTCGCGCCGTGCTCCCGCTCGATGCGCAATCGAGCAGCCTCTCCCAACTTGTATCGAACACCGTCTCGATTGCCCTGGATCCCGCGGCGGAAAGCGGTCAGGCCTCAGACGACGCCGTGAAGCGTCGCCTCGAGGCAGCAGCGCGGTTCTATTTGACGGCCGGCAAGTGGGAGGATGCGCATCGCGTCGCGCTGCAACTCGTCGGCCGCGACGCGCCGGACACGATGGCGTATACCCTCCTCGGGGACGCCCTCGACGGCCTCAGGCGAGACAACGAGGCCCTGGCGGCATATCACGAAGCGCTGGCGGCCTGGCCCGAGGCGGTGGACGAATCGCCCGATTACCTGATAGCGCGCATGGAAATGGTTCTGCAACGCCTGGAGGCTTCGGCAGGAAAGAAGGAGCCTCCGAGATGAGACTGAGCGGCGGAACGGAGATGTGCCCATGAAGACGCTCGCGACGCTCGAGCGCCAACGCCAGGAGTGACGTGCATGGCGCCCTTTACTTGCAACTCAAGGTCATTTGGAGTCTGGTTTGGCGGGATCTTCCTGCTGGTCGGCCTCCCTCTTTTCGTCGTCAGCATCTTCCTCTTCTACGATGACTGGCGGTTTTCGCAAGAGGCGCGCTCGATACAGGGCACGATTTTGACAAAGGCAATCAGGCAGTCGCATCCCAGCACACGCTCTGACCGCAACAGGACGCCAAAGACGCATTACGAAGTGACGTACAGGTTCACAGTGGAAGGGGTCACACTCGAGGGACGCGACGAGTTGTCACGGGGCGACTGGGAGCGCTTGAGAGCAGACGGGCCGGTAGAGGTGCTGTACCGTCCGCAAAGGCCTTCGTCCAACCGTCTGCCGGGTCATAGTTCGTGGCTGATGAAGACGATATTCGGATTGATTGGGTCAGTCTTCACCGTGCTTGGTGGGACGGTCCTCGTCGGCTCCCTTCGCCAGATCCGGCTCGAAGAGCGCCTGCGGCGGCAAGGGGTCAGCACTCAAGGGACCGTCACGGAACTGCATGCGCGCAATCTGAGAGTCAACGATGTGCAGCTATGGCGTCTGCGCTTCGAATACAACGACTTCCAGGATCATCGGCAAGTGAAGACGATCGACATGTCGGAGGACGAAGCGCTGCAATGGAAGGTCGGGGATGTCGGCAAGGTGATGTACGACCCGGCGCGGCCGACCGAGGCCGTGTGGCTCGGGCGAGACGACTCCACGGCTGGAACGAGCGTCGTACCATGACATCGGGCCGGAACCTCGTTGGTCGGCCTGGAACGATCGGGTCCAGGCTGCGCTACAACCCGTTGGTTGGTGCACGTCCGCGTCACTGACGCGGGACTGAAGTCCCGCGCTCCGCTGTCAGCGTTTCTTCTTCGTCGCCTTTTTCACAACCTTCGCCCGCGGTCGCTCCGCCACCTGCAGGCGGAACCCGTCGTCGTCAGACGCCAGGCCGGGCGTTTTGGCGAGGATCGACGCCAGCTCGTGCAGGCCGCGCTTGACTTGCAGAATCCGCTCGCGCGCGTCGCGTCCAAACAGCTCGGCGATGTTCGTCAGCGACGGATCGCCGGAGCCCTCTGCGGGCCGCTCCTCGACGAGCTTGCGGCGGACGCCCGCGAGCGTGAGCCCCTCGCCGTAGAGCAGTTGCTTGATCCGCAGCACCCGTTCGACGTCGGCCCGCCGGTAGAACCGGGGACCGCCCACGGTGCGGGCCACGCCCAGATCCGGAAACTCCGCCTCCCAGGATCGCAGCACGTACGGCTGGATGCTGGCAATCTCGCAGACCTCAGGCTGGCGGAACAGCGCGCGGTTGGGAATCTCCAGTTCGGACATCAGCGACGCGGGCCTAAGTATATCAGACAGCATCACTTCAGTTAGAATCGCGCCTGAGCATCCGTGCCGAGCCTGCTCTCGTGCCCGAACTGCGCGGCGGTGGTCGTGCCAGAGGAATCGGGCGGATTCTGCCCGCAGTGCCGCCTCCCGCTCGACGAGTCCAACATCGTCACCATCGGCGCCGCGGACTCGCATGACGTGACGCGACTGGCCGGGACGCCTGACGACAGCCAGGCGAAAGCCGGCCGTTCGCCTTCTGCGTCGAGCGGATGGCTCTCGAGCTCAGGCGCGATCGACCACGGACGGTTCGCACCCGGCTCTCTCCTCGGGGACCGCTACCGTATCATCCAGCGACTCGGCGCCGGCGGCATGGGCGAGGTCTATCGCGCCGACGACCTGAAGCTGGGCCAGCCCGTGGCGCTGAAGTTCCTCCCGGCGGACGTCGATCGCGATCCCGCGCGCCTGACGCAGCTCCACACCGAGGTTCGCCTGGCTCGACAGGTGTCGCACCCGAACGTGTGCCGCGTCTACGACGTCGGCGAAGAGGGCGGCCAGACATTTCTGTCGATGGAGTACGTGGACGGCGAGGACCTCGCGTCGCTCCTGCGCCGCATCGGCCGGTTTCCCGAAGACCGGGCGCTCGTCATCGCCCGGCAGATCTGCGCCGGACTCGCCGCCGCGCACGAGCGCGGCGTGGTGCACCGGGACCTGAAGCCCGCCAACGTCATGGTGGACGCGTCCGGGAAAGTGCGCATTACCGACTTCGGTCTCGCCGGGATCTCGGGTGAGGCGATCCGCGCCGGCACGCCGGCGTACATGGCGCCCGAACAGCTCTCGGGCGGCGAGGTGGACGCGCGGAGCGATATCTACGCGCTGGGCCTGGTGCTGTACGAGATCTTCACGGGTCAGCGCGCGCTCGACGGCAAGAATCTCGCCGAGGTGATCAGGAAGCGTGAGCAGTCCGGCATCGTGCCCCTGAAGGCGCTCGTCAAGGATCTCGATCCGCAGATCGAGGGCGCCGTGATGCGGTGCCTGAGGCCGGAGCCATCGGCGCGTCCGTCGTCTGCGCTCGCGGTGGCGGCAGCGCTACCCGGCGGGGATCCATTGGCGGCCGCGCTCGCGGCGGGTGAAACGCCGTCACCCGAAATGGTCGCCGCCGCCGGCGCCCGCGACGCGCTGCACCCGGCCATCGGTCTCTCGCTCGTCGTCGTCGTCGTCATCGGCCTCGTGGCGTACGGAGCCTTCAGCGATCGTCGATCGCTCTATTCCCGCGTGCCCATGCAGAAATCGCTCGATGCCCTGTCCGATCGCGCTCGGGAGATCGCCGTATCGCTCGGCTTCCCGGAGCGTTCCGCGGACTTCAAGCGCGGGCTGACGATCAACGACGCGTACCTCGATCACATCAGCCGCACCGATCGATCGCCGTCACGCTGGGACGTGCTCGGCCGCAACGAAGTCCCCGTGATGCTGTTCTGGTATCGCACCAGCCCGGCGATGCTGTCGCCGATTGCGCCGGAGATAACCCCGAGCTTCGACGATCCGCCGCTGACGCTGCCCGGCATGACGTCGATGGTGCTGGACGATCGCGGGCGGCTGGTCGAATTCAAAGCCGTGCCGCCGCGCAACGACACGCCGAGGCCGGACGGCGACAAGGATCCCTGGCCTGCGCTTTTTGCCGCGGCAGGGCTCAAGGTCGAAGATTTCGCGCAGGCCCAGCCGTCGTGGATCCCCCCGACCTACGCCGACCGCCGCTCCGCGTGGGAGGGGCCGCTTCGTGGTAATGCCGCGATCCGCGTACGCGTGGACGCCGCCACGTACCAGGGACAGCCTGTCTTTTTCAAGCTCAGGGGACCGTGGGTGTCGCCCACCCAGGCTACAGAGGACACCGAAGGCGCTTCTTCATGGGTCAGTGGAGCGGCCTACGGTGTGTTCCTGCTTCTCATCGCCTCGACACTCGCCCTGGCGCGCAGCAATCTCAAGGCAGGGCGTGGTGACCGTCGCGGAGCGGCGCGCGTCGCGCTCTTCACGCTCGGCACATGGCTGGTTGCATGGCTCCTCGCGGCGCGGCATTACTCCACGATCCAGGCGGAGTTTCGCAGCCTGCTGACGTTCTTTGCGTTCGCGCTGCTGAATGCCGGCATCGTCTGGCTCCTGTACATCGCGCTCGAGCCATACGTGCGCCGCTACTGGCCTCCACTGCTGATCTCGTGGTCGCGAGTGCTCGGGGGGCATTTCGTCGATCATCGGGTCGGAAGGGATGTGCTGATTGGCGTTGCGATTGGTGTCGCGGCCGCGTTCCTCGGCCTGACGTTCAGCGTGGCCCCCTCGCTGCTCGGCGAGCCGCCGATGCAGCCGCGCGCGTCGAACCTCCGGTTCCTGCTCGACGCCCGGCAGGCGGTCGGCGCGGTGCTGATGATCATCCCCAACGCGCTGCAGAACGCGATGATGGGCGCCATCATGTTCGTCCTCGGACGCGTCCTGTGTCGCAGCGTATGGGGCGGCGTGGTCGTGCTCGGCCTGATGCTGAGCGTCTTCATCGTCGATGAGCTCGGCACGGAGCGTCTCTGGCTCGCGTTGCTGTTCGCCACGGCGTTCGTGGTTCCGCTCGTCGCGACCATGTTCTACTGCGGACTGCTGTCGCTGGCAACGGGGTTGTTCGTGATGCAGGCAATGTCCAACGCCCCGATGACGCTCGATTTCTCGCAGCCGCACGCGTCCGGCGCGCTCTGGGTCGTGCTGGCCGTGCTCGCGCTGACCGCCTTCGGCTTCTACGCTTCGCGCGCGGGTCAGCCCCTGTTCGGCGGCCTGATCCACGCGGACTGAAAAGAGCGTACGAAAATGCCCGGCATCGTCTCGTGTCCGAGCTGCGCTGCGGTGGTCCTGCCTCAGGAGGCGGGCGGCTTCTGCCCGCAGTGCCGCTCGCCGCTCCCCCAATCCGAGATCGATACGGTGGTCGGGCCGGAAGCGAACGACGTGACCCGTCTGGCGCCGTCCGCTCGATCCGGCAGCCCGCGGTCTCGCCCGGACTCGTCGCGCTCGCCCTCGCCTTCCTCATCGAGCGGCTGGCTGACCTCGTCCGGCGCGATCGACCACGGCCGCTTCGAGCCCGGCGCGCTGCTTGGCGGGCGTTATCGCATCATCCAGCGGCTCGGAGCGGGCGGCATGGGCGAAGTGTACCGGGCCGACGACCTGAAGCTCGGCCAGCCCGTCGCGCTGAAGTTCCTGCCCGCCGACGTCGATCGCGATCCCGCGCGCCTGACGCAGCTCCACACCGAGGTACGACTGGCCCGCCAGGTCTCGCATCCCAACGTCTGCCGCGTGTACGACATCGATGAGGTCGACGGCCAGACTTTCCTCTCGATGGAGTACGTGGACGGCGAAGACCTCGCGTCCCTGCTTCGACGGATCGGCCGCTTCCCCGAGGATCGCGCGCTGGTCATCGCGCGGCAGATTTGTGCCGGCCTCGCGGCGGCGCACGAACGCGGCGTGGTCCATCGCGATCTGAAGCCGGCCAACGTGATGCTCGACGGCGCCGGCAAGGTGCGGATTACGGACTTCGGTCTCGCGGGAATGTCGGGCGAGGCGATTCGCGCGGGCACGCCCGCGTACATGGCGCCGGAGCAGATCGCGGGCGGCGAGGTCACGGCGCGCAGCGACATCTATGCGCTGGGGCTCGTCCTGTACGAGGTCTTCACCGGTCAGCGCGCGCTCGAGGGCAAGAACCTCGCGGAGCTGATCCGCAAACGCGAGCAGTCCGGCATCATCGCGCCACGGGCCATCGTGAAGGACCTCGATCCGAAGATCGAGGCCGCGATCATGCGGTGCCTGAGGCCGGATCCCGGACGACCGCGCTCCTTCGGCGCTCGCAGTCGCGGCCGTGCTGCCGGGTGGCGATCCGCTGGCGGCCGCGCTGGCGGCGGGCGAAACGCCGTCGCCCGAGATGGTGGCGGCGGCGGGCAGTCGCGAAGCGCTCTCGCTCGGCGCGACGCTCGCGGCCGCTGCCTGGATCGTCGTCTCGCTCGCCGTGATCGTCGTCCTCTACCAGCGCGTGATCCTGGTCAATCGGCTGCCGATGCCGAAGCCACCCGAGGCCCTGAAGGATCGCGCGCAGGAGGCGCTCGTATCGCTCGGGTACGGAGATCCGCCCGTCGATACGGCTGCCGGACTTGGTCTGTCGCTCGACTACGCGCGATATCTCGAGCGGACGGACGCGGCTCCGGATCGGTGGAGCCAGCTGTCGACGGTGCGTCCGGAGACGTTCTTTCTCTGGTATCGCACGAGTCCGACGCGGCTCGTTCCGTGGGGCACGGAGTCCCAGATCGGCAGCAACAACCCGCCACGCTTGACTGCCGGCATGACGCTGGTCGTCGTCGACGGGAACGGCCGGCTGAGCGAGCTCGTGACGTCACCAAGCCCGATCGAGCAGCCTGCGACCTCCGCGAAGACGGACTGGAAGAAGCTCTTCGACGCGGCCGGAATCTCATTTGATGCGTTTACGCCCGTGCCACCGCAGATCGTGCCGCCGATTTTTGCCGACGAACGGATGGCGTGGGAGGGCAAGCTGCCCGACCATCCGGAGCACACGATTCGGGTCGAAGCCGGTGCCAAGAACGGAAAGCCGGTTTACTTCGGCCTTCGCGGTCCCTGGAGCCGTTCGGCGCGGGAAGTCGGGCTGACGCCCCCGCTCTTCACCCGTATCATCAGCGCGCTCGCCGGCGTGATCATGCCTGGGCTCATGGTGCTGGGCGCGGTACTCGCCCGGCGCAACGTCAGGATGGGACGCGGCGATCGACAGGGCGCCTTCCGCGCCGCCGCCTTCGTCTTCTCGGTGAGCCTGCTGTCCTGGGCCCTCGGCGCCAGCCACATAGGCGTCCTGGGTGTCGAAATCAACCGGATATTCGCCGCGATCGGCAGGGCGCTGTTCGACGCGTCATTGCTGTGGCTGACGTATCTCGGCCTGGAGCCGTACATCCGGCGCCACTCACCGGACAGCATCCTGGGCTGGTCGCGCCTGCTCGCGGGCCACTGGCGCGACCCGCGCGTGGGCGTCGACGTTCTCGTCGGCGTCAGTGCGGGGCTGGCGATGACGGTGCTCTACGCCGCGCACAATGTGCTGCCGCCCCTCGCGGGTTATCCCGAGCCGATGCCCGCCATCACGGATGTCGGCGCGCTCATGAGCACGCGGCAGGTGCTCTCCCCCATCGTCTACCAGGTCACCAACGCGATGTCGTCAGCCATGCTCGGCGTCGTCGGCGTCGTCGGTTTCGGGCTCGCGCTGCGGAGGACGTGGCTTGCGGCGGTGGCCGCCATCGTGTTCTTCACACCCGTCGCCCTCAACGGTATGTTTTCGTCAGGCACGCCGCGCCTCGACCTGGCGATCGGCGGCGGAATCATCGCGATATTCGTGCTCGTCATCATCCGGGCCGGGTTGTTGTCGGCGGCGGCCGCGCTGTTCACGCATTTCATCATGCTGCGCGCGCCCATCACCACCGATCTCTCGAGCTGGCGCGCGCCGTATGGCTTCTGGTATCTCGGCGCCGTTGCGGTGCTGGGGCTCGGGGCCTGCTACATCGCGCGGAAGGGACGCGTCGGAAGGCCGCGTCACGACTTCCTCACCTGCACTCTGATCGGGGTTCCCATCAGGCCGAAGGACTCCCGAAGACGATTGACGAGGAAACGCTCGTACGAGAAATGGAACTCGGTGGCGACGTTCGTGAAGAAGACGAACGTTGGCGGCGCCACGCTGGTCTGCGCCGCGTAGAGAATGCGAACGTGCCGGCGGCCGGGGCTGACCGGCGGGTGAACGGCCGTCACGGCCGCCACGAAACGATTGAGCTCTGCGGTCGGCACGCGCACGGTCCGGGCTTCGGCGACCTTGTCGATGGTTTCCAGGACCTTGCCCGTGCGCTCGCCGGTCCCGGCTGAGATGTGCAGGACGGGCGCATAGTCGAGGAACTTCAGCTGACGCCTGAGCTCTTCGTCGAAGGTCTTGGAGAAATCGGTGCCGCGGCCCTTCATCAGATCCCACTTGTTGGCAGCGATGACGATCCCGCTGCCAGCCTTGTCCGCCTCGCCCGCGATCGCGGCATCCTGATCCGTCGCGCCCTCCGTTGAATCGATGACCAGCACCGTCACATCCGCCTTCTCGATGGCGCGCCGCGCCACGATCACGCTCACGGCCTCGAGTTGACCGGACCGGGCGACCCTCCCGGGCCTGCGGATGCCGGCGGTGTCGACGATGCGGAAGCTGCGGCGATGCCAGCGGAGAAGCGCGTCGACGGTGTCGCGCGTCGTGCCCGGCATGTCGCTGACGATAGACCGCTCTTCCCGCAGCAACCGATTCAGCAAGGATGACTTGCCGACGTTCGGCCGTCCGACGATCGCCACCGCGACTTCATCCGGCTCGCTCGCGGGCGTTCCGTCGCGGCGTCCTGGCAGGAGCCGGACGACTTCGTCCAGCAGGTCCCCGGTTCCCTGTCCGTGTTCCGCGGCGATCTCGATGACCGGCTCGAAGCCCAGCCGGTAGAATTCGAGCGCCCGGCCTTTCGCGCGCTTGTCGTCGGTCTTGTTGACGGCCATCAGGACGGGAACGTCGGCGGCGCGCAGCGCGGCAGAGATTTCCTGATCCGCCGGCACCAGTCCCTCGCGGCCATCCACCACGAAGACAATCACATCCGCGCCTTCGAGCGCGCGACGACCGTGCAGGACGACCAGTTCGTGAAGCGGGTCCTCGCTGGCGCCGAACAGGCCGCCGGTGTCAATCAGCGTGAACGGGGTTCCCCGCCAGTCGGCCGGCGCGGCCAGGACGTCCCGGGTCGTGCCGGCGATGGCGGTCACGATGGCCCGGCGGGTACCCGTAATCCGGTTGAAAAGCGTGGATTTCCCAACGTTCGGGCGTCCTACGAGGACAACGGCGGGACGGCCCGCCTCAGGTTTCAGTCCCATGCGGCAAGTGTAGTTAGCAAGGAGCTTGACAGTGTAAGTGTATCATTTTATAGTAGTTACAAATCCTGAGGAGCGCCTAAGCATGATCAAGGTTGACATCGTCAACGAGGTGTCCAAGGTCGCCGACATCACGAAGGTCAAGGCCGAGGTGGCGGTGGACGCCGTGTTCGATGCGATGCGACTCTCGATGCAGCGCGGCGAACGGATCGAATTGCGCGGGTTTGGCGTATTCCAGGTGAAGCCCCGGAAGCGCGGGATCGGCCGCAACCCGCGGACCGGCAAGGAAGTACGGATTCCCCCGGGACGAACGATCCGGTTCAAGCCCGGTAAGGACCTCCAGAACATCGGCGGCTGATCCGCCGTTACAATCGAACATTTGTCGAACGATACGCCTGCCCGGCTGCCAGTGCCGGGCGAGGATCCGGTTTTCCGTACGGATGGATTCGAGTCGGCGTCCCCGCCCGTCGATCCCGGCCACTATACCCGCGCGCGGTTTCAACACACGTGGTGGAAGCACATCCTGCTTCTCGTCCTCACGCTGGTCACAACGACCCTCGTCGGCGCGGAGCGCCACTACGCGTTCCTCTCGGACTTCGGCCGCGCCCGGGTGCCGTTGGAACTCTGGAGTTTCCTGCTGAGTGGATTCTGGTATAGCGGCACCATCCTCGCGATTCTCGGCGCCCACGAGATGGGCCACTACGTGGCGTGCCGCAAGTACAACGTCGACGCGACGCTCCCCTACTTCCTGCCGCTCTTCCTGCCGGGTGTCGGCTTGCAGATTGGCACGCTGGGCGCCGTCATCAGGATCCGCGAGCCGTTCCCGACGCGGCGTGTGTTGTTCGACATCGGGGTGGCGGGGCCGATTGCGGGGTTCGTGGTGCTGGTTCCCGCGTTGTTCTGGGGCCTGAGCATGTCGGTCGTGACCGCCATACCGGACGGCACGATGATCTGGCTCGGCAAGCCGCTGCTGTATCGGGCCGCGCGATGGCTGATGTTCGGGACGCTGGCTGACGGGATGATGCTCAACCTGCATCCGATGGTGTTCGCGGCGTGGTTCGGCATGCTGGCCACTGCGCTGAACCTGCTGCCGTTCGGTCAACTCGACGGCGGGCACATCACCTACGCGACGGTCGGGCGATTCTCGACGCCGATCTCCCTGGCGACGGTCGCTTCCGCGGTGTTGATGACGTTCATCTCGCGCACCTGGCTCCTGACGACCGTCGTCATGCTCGTCATGCTCGTGCTGCTGGGCCCGCGGCATCCGCGCGTCATCGACGAATACGAACCGATCGGCAGGGCCCGCTATCTCACCGCCGTCTTCGCCCTCGTGATGCTCATTCTCTGTTTCACGCCAATCCCGATCGATCTGTAGAGGGTCAGATCTTGTATTTCAACATTGCTTAGCATGTTGAAATACAAGATCTGACCCCGAGTGCCCAGCGCCGACCCTTCGACCGGCTCAGGGTCGGCCCGAGCTTCGTCGAGGGCCGAGCCCCGAGCGCCCTCTTAGAGCACGCTCATCGGATCCACGTCGACGATCGTCCGCCGCTTGATGTCGGGCCGCCCTGCCAGCGCCGCGAGCAGCCCCAGGCGCATCGGCCCGCGGTGCGGGCCCTTCATGAAGAACTGCGCCCGATGCTCCCCTTTCAGTCGGCTGAGCGGCGCGGGCGCCGGACCGAGAACGCGATACGCCGCGCCGTTGGATCGAAGCGCGCGCACGACTTCGCCGGCGTCATGCAGCGCGGCGAGGTGCGTGCGGCCCTTGACGACCGCGTTCACCAGCGCCACGGCGGGCGGGTACCGCATGGCCTGGCGGTACTTGAGCTCGTCCGCGTAGAACGCTCGATAGTCCTGCCGGCACGCGTGGCGGATGCTGTAGTGATCGGGGAACAAGCGTCTGAACGATGGCTTCGCCGCGAATCGTGCCGCGCCCGGCGCGCCCCGCCACCTGCGTCAGCAGTTGAAACGTCCGTTCGGCGGCCCGGAAATCCGCAAGCCCGAGGCCGACGTCCGCCGAGATGACGCCGACCAGCGTCACCTGCGGGAAGTCATGCCCCTTGGCGATCATCTGCGTCCCGACGAGCACGTCCAGCTCCCCCGCTGAGAATCGCGCCAGCAGCGACGCAATCGCACCGCGTCGTCGAATCGTGTCGCGGTCCACGCGCGCGACACGCGCCTCCGGGAACTTCTGCAGGATCTCGGCTTCCACGCGCTCGGTGCCGAAGCCGACCAGCTCGATGTAGGGACCTGCGCAGCTCGTGCAGGCTTTCGGAAGCGCCGTCGCATGGTTGCAGTAGTGGCACCGCGCGCGCGCGTGCCGCGCGGTGTACGGTCAGCGAGACGCTGCAGTTCGGGCAATCCAGCGTTGCCCCGCACTGGCGGCAGAACACCGCGCTGGCGAACCCCCGCCGATTCAGCAGGACGATGGCCTGTTCCCGGCGCGCCAGCCGATCTCCCAGCGCGTCGGTCAGCGGCGCGCTCAGGACGACGTCGGGACCGGACGCGGCATACTCGTCGCGCATGTTCACGACCCGGACATCCGCGAGCGGACGATCCAGCACGCGCCGATCGAGTGTGACGAGTGTGTAACGGCCGGTCTGCGCGTTGTGAAAACTCTCCATGCTCGGGGTGGCCGAGCCCAGGACAACGAGCGCACCGGCCTGGCGTCCGCGCATCACCGCCACATCCCGTCCGTGGTAGCGCGGGCTTTCCTCCTGCTTGTAGGAGCCGTCATGCTCCTCGTCGACGACGATCAGCCCGAGCGAGCGCACGGGGGCGAAGACGGCCGACCGCGTCCCGACGACGACCTCGACGTCACCCCGCCGGATGCGATGCCACTGGTCGTGCCGCTCGCCGTCAGAGAGGCCGCTGTGCTGGATGGCGACCTTTTCGCCGAACGCCGCGCGGAAGGTGGAGGCCATCGCGGGCGTCAGCGCGATCTCCGGTACCAGAAGCAGTACGCCGCGACCCGCGGCGCGGACATGTCCGGCCAGTCTGAGGTACAGCTCGGTCTTGCCGCTGCCGGTGACGCCGTGCAGGAGCGCCGTGTGAAACGACTTTCGTGCGGCATGCGACTGCAACTGCGCGAGCGCGTGTGTCTGTTCGGCCGTGAGCACGACGGCCGGGCCGGGCGAAGGCGATGCGCTGGCGGTCTCGAACGGGTCGCGTTCCACGCGCTCCCGCACGAACGACACCAGCCCCAGACCGGCCAGGCGCGTCAGCGTCTGCGAGCCGATTCTGCTGCTGGCGAGCTGTGACGTGTCGAGTCCGCCAGTCGCCGCTTTCAGCAGGTTGATCGCGTCCCGCTGACGGGCGCCAAGGCGCAACTCCGACTGGGCATCATCAGACGCCGCGATCTCGAGTCCCTGCGCCGTCAGCATCGCTACCCGACGCGTCCGGAACGCGGAAGCGGCCGCGCCGCCCTTGCGGAGCGCGAGCGGCGGCATTGCCGCAGCCAACGCCTCACCGACGCCGCAGGCGTAGTACTCGGCAACCCACGTGAGGAGGCGCAGGACGTCGGTCGGCAGGTAGGGTTCGGTATCGAGGATCTCGAGGATGGGCTTGATCGTCGGCGCTCGGCGCTCGGGGCTCGGCGCTCGGCCGCGGTGTCACCGACTTGCTCTCAACGAACGCACCCCGTGAGCACGCGGCTGCCGAGCGGCACGATCGACGCGGGCGCCGGGGGGCGGCACCGGAAATCCATCGGGCAGACTGTAAGTGAGGGTGTCGAGCGCGGGGACAGGCACCGCAACGCTGACGAGGCGCATGCGGCTACTCCTCGGCCGGCTCCTGAAGCAGCGCGCGGACCTTCTTCATGTCGTCCCAGACCTCGCGCTTCTTGTCGGGACTGCGCAGGAGAAACGCCGGGTGGAACGTGGGGACGAGCTTCGCGCCGCGAAAACTATAGACGCGTCCGCGGAGCCGCGAGATCGGGTCCTGCGTCTTCAGCAGCGCCTGGGCGGCGAACTTGCCGAGCGCCACGATCACCTTCGGCTTGATGACGGCGATCTGCCGGAAGAGAAACGGCTCGCAGGTCTCGACTTCATCCGGCTCCGGGTTGCGGTTCTCGGGAGGCCGGCACTTGATGACGTTGGCAATGTACACGTCGTCACGCTGCAATCCAATCGCCTCGATGATCTTCGTGAGGAGCTGGCCCGCCTTGCCGACGAACGGAATCCCCTGGACGTCTTCATCGGCGCCCGGTGCCTCGCCGACGAACATGAGGTCGGCCGATGGATTCCCGACGCCGTAGACGATTTGACGCCGACCCAGACGGTGGAGCTTGCAGCGCGTGCAGTCGCCGATGTCGTTGCGAATGTCGGGCAGGGTCTCGGCCGATCGGATCACGCTGACCGGAGCGGCTGTTACCTCAGCCGAGGGTTCTGACGGGACGTCGACCCGAACGAGCTGCTGAACCGTGTGCCTGCGATCCGGCGGAGTCAGTCTGACGCCGGCGACGCCCAGCTCCTGGAAGAAGCGAAGATGTTCTGCGAGCTGCGCGCGATCCACGGAGGGAATGTACCACAGTAGCGTCCGCAGGCGGACCGTTGGACGTCCGGCTGAAGCCGGACACTACTTCACTGCGCGGTCGAGCATGCGCTCGGCGCGGTCGAGAATCCGTGCGGCGAGATCCGTCTTGGGACCGAGCGGGAACGCTTCGTCGTCATCCAGTCCGATGATGGTTGCCGCGTTCAGCTCGGACTCGAACCCCGCATCGCTGCGCGAGATGTCGTTCGCGACGATGAGGTCGACGGCCTTTCGGCGGAGTTTTTCCCGCCCACGGGCAACAGGGTCGCCGCTCTCGGCCGCAAACCCGATGAGCACGGGCCGGGCCCGGTCGCCGCGCTGGCGACTCATCTCGGCGAGGATGTCCGTGGTCCGAACGAGAGACAGCTCGAGCGGACCGTCTTTCTTTTCAATCTTGCCGGGTACGGCGCCCGCGGCCGGCGTGTAGTCGGCCACGGCAGCAGCCATGACGACCACGTCGGCCTGATCGGCCACCTTGCGGACGGCGTCGTGCATTTCAGCCGCGCTTCGAACCCTCACGATCTCTACCGACGCAGGCGGATCGATCTGCGTGGGTCCCGACACCAGGACGACCCGGGCGCCGCGGCGCGCGGCTTCGGCGGCGAGCGCGTAGCCCATCTTTCCGCTGGATCGATTGCCGATGTAGCGGACCAGATCGATGTCTTCGTAGGTGGGGCCTGCGGTGACGACGACGAACCGGCCGAGCAGCGATCCGGTTGGACGCAGGATGCGGTCCGCGGCTTCCGCGATCGCTTCGGGCTCTGCGAGGCGGCCTTTGCCAATCCAGCCGCACGCGAGATAGCCGGCCCCTGGATCGACGAAGCGCACGCCGCGTGACGCGAGCACCGCCATGTTGCGGCGCACGGCGTCGTGCTCGAGCATGTTCGTATTCATCGCCGGCGCCATCAGGACCGGCGCGCGCGTCGCCAGGTAGAGCGAGCTCAGGAAGTCGTCCGCGATGCCGTTGGCGAACTTCCCGATGCTGTTGGCGGTCGCCGGGGCGACGAGGAGCAGCGCGATGTCCGACGCGATCGAAATGTGCTCGATATCGGCGTTGGCCCCCGCCGCGAACTGATCCGTGATGACGTGGCGGCGCGTGATGGCCTCGAACGTCACCTCGCCCACGAACTTGCGCGCGGATCGCGTCATGACGGCGACGACGTCGTGGTCGCGCTTCTGCAGCTCGCGCGCGACCTCGACGGCCTTATACGCGCCGATTCCGCCGGTCACCCCGAGGGCAATCAGGGCCATGGGAACTCGTCAGTCGACGTTCGTCCGTTCGACCTTCTCGACCTTGCCTTCCTTGACTTCTTTCTGAGCCATCCGCACGAGCTTCTCGGGCCCGGTGGTCCGCGGCGTGCAGCCGCGCATCAGCTGCCTGGCACGGGCTCCGGCCACCACGACGAATTCGAACGCGTTGGGTACCTTGGTTCTATCGGTCACTGTCGGTCCTTTCCAGAAGTAAACGTCTCGACGATGTTACCGGCGACGGGATGCATGGCCCTGAGCCGCGCGCGCTCCGCGATCACGATGGCCCTGAGGCGATCCACGCACGCGTCCAGCGCGTCGTTGACGACCACGTAGTCGTACTCGACGAACGCGGCGACTTCGTCGCGGGCGGTCTGCAGCCTGCGCTGCATCGCCTCTTCCGGGTCCCTGCTGCGGCCCCGGAGACGCTGCTCGAGGATCGCGTATGACGGCGGCAGCATGAAGATGCCGGTGGTATCCCGGCATCGGGTGCGCACGAGGCGGGCTCCCTGGACGTCGATGACGAGCACCAGATCCCGTCCGGAAGCCAGGACGCGCTCGGTATCGGCCGCGGCGGTTCCGTACAGGTTGCCGAAGACGTCCGCCCATTCGAGGAACGCGCCGGCCGCGACCATCTCCTCGAACCGTGCCCGTGTAATGTAATTATAGTCCACGCCGTCGGCTTCCCCGCCCCGGATACTCCGCGACGTATACGAACGGGACAGCACGAGATCGGGCACGACTTGAGCCAATCGCTCGACGACGGTGGTCTTGCCCGTGCCGGAGGGCGCCGACACGACGAACAGCAGCCCCCGGCGCGGTCCGTGGCCGGCGGCCGGGCTACTCGACATTCTGCACCTGCTCGCGCATCTTCTCGAGATCGGCCTTGAGCTCCACGATGATTTCGGAGACCGCTGCGCCTTCGGCCTTGGATCCCGCCGTATTCACCTCGCGGTTCATCTCCTGCAGGAGAAAATCGAGCTTGCGGCCGCACGGCTCCGGCGACTCCGACAACGCCTGCCAGTGTTCGAGGTGCCCGCGGAAGCGCACGACCTCTTCCGTGATGTCGGAGCGGCCGACGAACTTCGCAATCTCCTGCGCCACCAGCGCCTCGTCCGTCAGCGCTTCGGCGCGCAGCTCGCGGACGCGTTCCGCGAGCCGCGTCTGGAGCCCGGCCATGCCCTGCTTCGGCCGCGCGGGCGACCTGCTCGAACAGCTCGCCGAGACGCGCGCGGCGCGCGTCGAGGTCCGCGCGCAGGTATCCGCCTTCACGAATCCGCATCGCGTCGAGCTCGTCGAGCGCCGCCGAGATCGCTTCCTCAATCCGCGCTGCCAGCGGCGTCTGGTCGACAGGCGATTCGTCGGTCTTTTCACGGATGGCGAGCGCCTGCGGAAATCGCAGCAGGTCTGCCGCGGTGATGTGCCCTTCGGCGTAGCCGCGGTCGCGCGCGCGCGACGAGCACGTTCTTCAACGCGTCCAGGAACGGCTCGTTCAACTCGATCTCGACCTGCGGGGCTCGCCGCTGCTGCAGCGACACGCTGACCTCGACACGCCCGCGCGCAACGCGACCCTGGACGAGCGTGCGGATCCGCGACTCCAGCGGGGCCAGCGACGCCGGCACCCGGAGCTGCAGGTCCAGGAACCGGTGGTTGACCGATTTGAGTGTCACCGCGACCGTCGCCAGCTCGTCGTCGCGCGTCAGCGACGCGAAGCCGGTCATGCTCTTAATCATGCAAAACGTATCTTCACGTCAGGGTTGGTTCACCGGTTCTTCGGTCTGTTCCCGATCGAAGATCTGCAGCGCATAGAGCTTCGAGTAGACGCCGTCCCGCCGCGCCAGCAGCTCGTCGTGCCGCCCTATTTCAGCGACGCGGCCCCGCTCGAGCGTCACGATCAAATCGGCGCGCCTGACGGTGGACAGCCGGTGCGCGATCACGAAGGACGTGCGGTTGCGCATGAGGTTGGCCAGCGCCTCCTGCACGAGCCGCTCCGATTCGGAATCGAGAGACGAAGTCGCTTCGTCCAGGATGAGCATCGGCGAGTTCTTCAAGAGCGCCCTGGCAATCGCGAGCCGCTGCCGCTGGCCCCCTGACAGCCGCTGGCCACGCTCGCCGATCCACGTGTCGTACCCCTCGGGCATCGCCGTGATGAATTCGTGCGCGTGCGCCGCGCGCGCGGCAGCCTCGATCGCGGTCTGCGACGCGCCGGACGAGCCGTACGCGATGTTGCTCGCCACGCTCTCGTCGAACAGCACCGTCTCCTGGGTGACGATGCCCGACCTGAGCGCGGAGCGACTTCAGCGTGACGTCGCGGATGTCGACGCCGTCGATGAGAATGGCCCCGGACGTCACGTCGAAGAATCGCGGGATCAGGTTCACGAGGCTGGTCTTGCCGGCCCCGCTCAGACCGACGATCGCGATCATCTGTCCGGCGCGCACCGAGAACGACACGTCGCGCAGGACGTACTTGCCGGATCCATCCTCGTAGGCGAAGCTGACGTTCCGATACTCGATCTGATACCGCAGGGGCGCCAGCACGCTGGCGCCCGGCCGTTCGCGGACCTCGGAGTGCGTGTCGAGCATCTCGAAGATGCGCTCGGACGCTGCCATGGCCTGCTGCAGGTTGGTGTTCACCCGGCTGAGTTTCTTGATCGGCGTGTACATCATCAGGGCGGCGAACACGAACGCCAGAAACGATCCCTGCGTCATCCGCTCGTCCGCAATCTGGCGGCTGCCGTAGAGGATCAATCCGGCGATCGCCACGCCCCCGAGGAACTCCATGATGGGCGGCAGCAGCGACACGGTGCTCGTCACCTTGAGGTTCGTTCGATAGAGACGCTCGGACGCATCCTGGAAGCGACGCGTCTCGTGCGACTCCGCGCCGAACGCTTTCACGATGCGATGGCCGGTGAAGGCCTCGGCCGTGATGTGGGACAGATGCTCGAGCTGTTCCTGGCTGCGTCGCGACGTCCGCCGCACACGCTGGCCCAGCCGGACGATCGGATAGACCACGATCGGCGCGCCCGTCACGCAGACGAGCGCCAGCTTGTAGTCGTAGTAGAAGAGCGCGCCGGCGAATCCGATGAGCGCCAGGCCTTCGCGCAGCAGGTCGCCGACGGTCTCGGAGACCACCAGCTGCACCTGCGTGACGTCGTTGGTGATCCGCGACATCAGCTGACCGGTGGCGCGCCGGCTGAAGAACCCCGCGGACTGCCCCAGAATGTGCTGGAACAACTCGTTGCGGAGGTCGCGCACGACACGCTGCCCGATGTCCGTCATCAGGTAGGCGGAGAAATAGGCGCCGACACCCTTGAAGAAGTACACGACGAGAATCGCCACGGCCCAGAACTTGAGGTCGACCTGCTTGGGGAGCGCTTTGTCGAGAATCGGCTGGATGAGGACGACGAGCCCGGCGGACGCGGCAGCGTAGAAGAGCATCGCCGCCACGGCGGCGACGAATCGCCCGGTGTAGGGCCGGGCGTACCCGATCAGGCGAGAGAAGACACTCACTCAGTAAACCGGTATTTCAGCAGGACCCACAGCGCCACGAAGCCGTCCCGCCACGTAATCTTCTTCCCTTCCTCGTACCCTCGACCATCGTACGTGATCGGCACCTCGTAGACGCGATAGTGCCGCTTGAAAATCTTCGCCGTCAGCTCGGGCTCGATGCCGAACCCGTCCGACTTGAGCGCCATCGACCGGAGCACTTCCGTCCGCATGACCTTGTAGCAGGTTTCCATGTCCGTCAGCATCGTGTTGTAGAGCACGTTGGTGACCAGCGTCAGAAACCGGTTGCCGGCGTAGTGCGTGAACAGGAACACCCGATGCCGGCCGAGAAAGCGCGATCCGTACACGACGTCCGCCCGTCCCTCGCAGATCAGCGAGATCAGCTCGGGAAATTCCTCCGGTGAGTACTCCAGGTCCGCGTCCTGGATGATCACGAGGTCGCCGGTGACCTCCTCGAACCCCCGCCGCAGCGCGGCGCCTTTCCCGGCGTTGGCCGGCTGCAGAACGAGCTTGAACGGCAGCTCCCGCGCCAGCCCCGCCAGGATGTCCCTCGTCCCGTCCTTCGACCCGTCGTCGACGACAATGAGCTCGATCCGGACCGGGACGGCGAGGACGCGCCGGATCATCTCGTCAATCGTCGCCCGCTCGTTGTACACGGGCATCACGACGGACAGAAGCGGGTTGACGAGCTGTCCCTGCAGTCGCGACATTATGCGCCCATCCGCGCGGCATATCCCCGGGGATGCGCCGCGCGCCAGCGCCACGCCGTTTCGACGATGACGTCGAGCGCCTCGGTACTGCGGCCGCCAGCCAAGTTCGCGCTTGATGCGATCGCTGGCCGCGAACAGCGCGGCCGGATCGCCATCGCGCCGGGGGCTGACCGAGAAGGAGACGCGCTTTCCCGTTACTCGCTCGACCGAGGCCAGGACCTCCCGTACCGAGATCGGGTGCCGTTCCCGAGGTTGTACACCGTCGACGGGGCGCCGCTGCGGAGGGCGTCGAGCGCCAGCACGTGCGCCGACGCGAGATCGGTGACGTGGATGTAGTCGCTGAGGCACGTCCCGTCCGGCGTCGGATAGTCGTCGCCGTAGATCTGAAAGGTGGTTCGCCCGAGGACGGTATCGATCGCGCGCGGGATGACGTGGATCTCCGGGTCGTGATCCTCGCCGAGCTCCCCGTCCGGATCCGCGCCGGCGGCGTTGAAATACCGGAGCGCGATCGATCGAAGACCGTACGCCCTCTCGATAGTGCGGGAGCGCCTGCTCGATCGCGAGCTTCGTCTGGCCGTACACGTTGATCGGCTGTTTGGGCACGTCCTCGTCGATCGGGGTACGCGCCGGCGTTCCGAAGATGGCGCACGTCGACGAGAATACGAAGCGATTCACGCCAGACGCGACCATGGCGTCGAGCACCGACAGCGCGCCCGACACGTTGTTGCGATAGTACCCGGCGGGATCGCGGACCGAATCACCCACCGACAACCACGCCGCGAAGTGCATCACGGCGTCGACGTCATGCTCCTGCATCACCGACTTCAGCCGCGGCCGTGTCGTGGATGTCCGCCTCCACGACGGCAGTGGCATGCGTCGTCGCCGGCCGGTGGCCCTGCGAGAGATTGTCGAAGACGATGACCGAGTCGCCGCGCGCCCGAGCGCCTTGACGAGATGGCTGCCGATGTAGCCCGCGCCACCAGTAACCAGCACGGCGCTCAAGGTCGCCCCATCGAATAGTAGGTGAAGCCCTGCGAGCGAATGTGTTCGGAGTTGTAGATGTTGCGGCCGTCGAAAATCACCGGCGTCCGCATGAGTTTGCGCATCCGTCCGTAGTCGGGCTCGCGGAACTCGTTCCACTCGGTCACGATCGCCAGCCCGTCGGCGCCCGTCAGCGCGGCGTAGCTGTTGTCGGCGTAGCTGATCTTCGAGCCGAAGATGCTCCGCGCGACCTTCGTCGCCTCGGGATCGTAGGCGTGCACCGATGCGCCCGCAGACAGCAGCCCGTAGATGAGCGGCACGGCCGGCGCCTCGCGCATGTCGTCGGTCCTCGGCTTGAACGCGAGCCCCCAGAGGGCAATGCGCTTGCCCTTCAGCGAGCCGAAGTGCGCCTCCATCTTGGCGATCAGCCGGCGCTTCTGGCGCTCGTTGACCGATTCGACCGCCCGCAGAATCTGGAAGTCGTAGTCCTTGTCGGCGGCAAAGCGAAGCATCGCCTTGACGTCCTTCGGAAAGCAGCTGCCCCCGTAGCCGACACCCGGGAACAGGAACGACGCGCCGATCCGCTTGTCCGACGGCGACGGCATGGCGCACCTGATCGACGTTCGCGCCCACGGCTTCGCAGACGTTGGCCACCTCGTTCATGAATGAGATGCGCGTCGCGAGCATGGCGTTCGCCGCATACTTGCAGAGCTCGGCGCTCGCGCAGTCCATCATCATGATCGGCGCGCCGGTGCGCGTGAACGGCGCGTACAGCTCGTGCATCAACTCGCTCGACCGCGGATCTTCGGCGCCGATGACGACGCGGTCCGGCTTCATGAAGTCGTCGATCGCCGCGCCCTGCTTGAGGAATTCGGGATTGCTGACCACGCTGAATGGATGAGTCGTCTCGCGCCGGATGACCTCGCGGACCCGCGCCGCGGTGCCGACCGGAACCGTGCTCTTGTTGACGACGACCTTGTAGCCGTTCATCGCGCGGGCAATGTCGCGCGCGACGGCGAGCACGTGCTGAAGGTCTGCCGAGCCGTCCTCGCCGGTGGGCGTTCCGACGGCGATGAAAATGATCTGCGAGTGGCGCACGCCCCGGGCGAGCGCCGTCGTGAACGTCAGGCGTTTTTCGGCCCTGTTCTTCCGGACGATTTCCTCGAGACCGGGCTCATAGATCGGAATCTTGCCCTGCTGGAGCATCCGGATCTTCGCGGGATCCTTGTCCACGCAGATGACGTCGTTGCCGTTCTCGGCCAGACACGCACCTGCGACGAGCCCCACGTAACCGCTTCCAACGACCGCAATCTTCATCAATCACCCGCCCCCGCACGAGCCAACCCTGCCGGATACAAAACCCTAAGCCTAGCACGCCGCAAAAACGCTGTCAATCTATTGACCGGCAAGGGTTTACCCTCAAGAAGCGGAAATGTTAGCATTGGCGGCGCGTGCACGCCCTCATCGACTATCGGCCCGCTCTGCGGGAGCGAACAGGCGTCGGCGAGTATGCCCATGAGCTGGCACGGGCGCTCGTCAGGAAGCTGCAGCCAGCGGACCAGGTGACGCTGTTTTCCAGCTCCTGGAAGGATCGGCTGCCGTCGGACGTCATCCCCGGCGCACGAGTCGTCGACGTCCGGGTGCCCGTCCGGCGTTCTGAATCTTGCCTGGCATCGCCTCGAGTGGCCGCCCGTCGAGCGGTTTGCAGGAGCGATCGACGTCGCACACGCCATGCACCCGCTGCTCATTCCCGCCAGGGACGCGGCGCAGATCGTGACGATTCACGATCTCTACTTCCTGGACCGGCCCGAGAACACGACCGCCGAGATTCGACGCGACTACGCGTCGCTCGTCGCAGCCCACGCGCAGCGTGCCGACGCCGTGATCGTCAACTCCGACTACACGTCGTCGCAGGTCCAATCGCGGTTGCAGGTGCCCGCCGCCCGCATCACGGTCTGCCGTCCGGGCGCACCGGCGTGGCAAGCACAGGCGTCGCGACCGTCGCCAGCGCGCGCAGGCCACGTGCTTTTCGTCGGCACGCTCGAGCCGCGCAAGAACGTGGGTCTGTTGTTACGTGCGTATCAGCGCGTGCTGGGCAGGATGCTGGTGACTCCCCCGCTCGTGCTGGCCGGCCGGGTCACCGAGTCCGGTCGGCCCCTGCTGGACGAGCTGGACCGCGCGCCGCTGGCGGGCCACGCGCGGCACGTCGGGTTCGTCAACGACGCGGAGCGTCAGCGTCTCTATCGCGAGGCCGCGCTGCTCGTCCTTCCGTCGTTCGACGAGGGCTTCGGCATTCCCGCGGTGGAGGCCATGACGATGGGCGTACCCGTCGTCGCGTCGAACCGCGGCGCGTTGCCGGAAGTGATCGGGGACGCCGGTCTGCTGGTCGATCCTGAAGACGAGGCCGGCGTCGCGGCGGCGATCGAACGAATGTTGACAGACGCGGCGTTTGCGCAGCGTTGCGCCTCGGAAGGGATGAAGCGCGCCAGCCAATTCAGCTGGGATGCCAGCGCCGCCCGTCTCCTGGACGCGTATGCCGCGGCGATCGAGACGCGCCGCGCCCGATCCTGATGCGTCCGCTGCGAATCGGCGTCGATGCGCGGGAGCTGCTCGGCGACGCGACGGGCGTGGGACGCTACCTGGGCGAGCTGCTGCGTCGATGGACGATCCGGAGGGACGCGGGCCGCCGGCAGTTTCTGCTCTACGCTCCCGAGCCCCTGCCGCTTCCACCCAACCGCGCCGTCGAGGTGCGGGTCGTCGGCAGCGGACGCGGGACCTGGTGGGAACAGACGCATCTCCGCCGCGCCGTGCGCGCGGATCGCCCCGACGTGTTCTTTTCGCCGGCCTACACGGCGCCGCTCGGCACGAACACGCCGCTGGCGGTGACGATCCACGACATCTCGTTCATCGCCCATCCGGAGTGGTTTCGCGCGGGCGAGGGTCTGCGCCGACGCCTGCTGACCAGCCGCGCCGCCCGCGACGCGTCGGTGGTTTTCACGGATTCGGAGTTCTCGCGCAGCGAAATCGAGCGGCACCTGCGCGTGGAGCGCTCGAGGATCCAGGTCATCTCGCCTGGCGTGACCTCGCGCGCCGGACGCGCCGCCCGCGAGCCGCTCGTGCTCTTCGTGGGCACGCTGTTCAATCGCAGGCGCCTGCCCGACCTGATCGCGGCGTTCGCGCGGGCGACGATGGATCTGCGTCAGACCCGCCTGGTGATAGTCGGCAGCAATCGCACGTGGCCCCGGCAGGATCTGACGGCGATTGCGACCGCGCACGGCGTGGCCGACCGGACTGAGCTGCTGAGCTACGTCCCGGAGTCCGCGCTCGCGGATCTGTACGCGCGCGCCTCGGTCTTCGCCTTCCTGTCGGAGTACGAGGGATTCGGTCTGACCCCGCTCGAGGCGCTGTCCGCGGGAGTGCCGCCGCTCGTGCTGGACACGCCGGTCGCGCGCGAAGTTCTCGGCGACGCCGCGGTCTTCGTGCGCCACGACGACATCGGGGCAACGGCAGACGCGCTGCGAGCGCTGCTGACCCAGCCCGATCAGCGGGCGCGGATCGTCGCGCGTGGCGCACCGGTGCTCCGCCGGTACTCCTGGGAGTCGGCGGCCGCCCGCACCCTCGAACACCTCGAGAGGGTCGCGCCGCGATGACGCTCTCGATCGTGATCGTCACGTTCAACGGCCGCGCTCACCTGGAGCGGTGTCTCGAGTCTCTCCACACCGCTCCGCCGGCGATACCGCACGACATCACGGTCGTCGACAACGCCTCGACGGACGGGAGCGCGGCGGCGATCCGGGCGCGCTGGCCGGACGTGCAGGTCATCGAGCTCGATGCGAACCGCGGGTTCGCCGCCGGCAACAACGTCGGCATTCGCGCCACGCGCGGCGAGCTCGTCCTGCTGCTGAACAACGATACGGTCGTCCCGCAGGGCGCCATCGATACCCTCGCGGCCCGGCTCCAGGCCCATCCGGACGCCGCCGTCGCGGGCCCCCTGCTGGTCGACGCGTCGGGGACGATGCGAGCTCTCGTTCGGGCCCATGATCTCGCCGCTGGGCGAGCTCAGGCAGAAGACGCTGCGGGCCCTGTACGCCCGTCGCGTCGCGGGCGTCACCGGGTGGGTCGAGCGCGAGACCGGCCGCGAGCACTTCGTGGACTGGGTCAGCGGCGCCTGCCTGCTCGTGCACCGGCGTGACGCGGAAGCCGTCGGCCTTCTCGACGAGCGCTACTTCCTCTACACCGAGGACGTCGACTTCTGCGCCGCCATTCGCGCGCGCGGCCGCCGCGTCCTGTTCACGCCCGCCTCGCGGCTGACGCACCTGCGGGGCCGGTCGCGGGCCACCGCCGCGTCCGAGATGCAGTCGGCCTACCGGCGCAGCCAGATTGCGTTTTACGAGAAGCATCACCCGCGCTGGGCGCCGGTGCTTCGCGCGTATCTGAGGCTCAAGGGAGAAGAGCCAGCCCGCTGATAGAATCCAGGCCCAGTGCGTATCGCCATCGACGCCCGGAAGCTGCGCGACTACGGGGTCGGGACCTACGTCCGGAACCTGCTGCAGCACCTGTCCCGTCTCGATCGCACGACGGAGTACGTGGTCCTCTGCCGCGGGAACGACTGCCAGACGGTCGGTGCGCTCGGCGAGAACTTTCGCTCCGTCACCGAATCGGCGCCGGGTTATTCCTTGCGCGAGCAGGTCACGGTGCCGCTCGACCTCCGGCGGGAACGGGTTGACCTGTTCCACTCGCCGCACTACGTCCTGCCGCTGGTGACGCCGTGCAAATCGGTGGTGACAATCCACGATTGCATCCACCTGCGGTTCCCGCAATACCTCCCGAATCGCCTGGCGTACGCCTACGCGCGGACCGCGCTGTGGATCGCCGCGCACCGCTCGAACCGGATCATCACGGTCTCCGAGGCATCCAAGCGCGACATCCTCGAGTACTTCCGCGTCGCACCCGAGAAGATCGACGTAATCCACAACGCGTTCGACGAGCGTTTCGCTGAGCCGCCGCCGGAGGAGGAAGTCGCGCGGATCCGCGAGCGGTATCAGCTGAACGACCCGTTCGTGCTCTACGCCGGCAATATCAAGCCGCACAAGAACATCGAATGCCTCATCGAAGCGTTCAACACGCTGCGGCGGCACGGGTTCGATCAGGTCAAGCTGCTCATCATCGGCGACGAGGTCTCCAAGTACGCCACGCTCAGGCACTCCGTCCATCGCTACAAGCTGCACAAGCATGTGAGGTTCTTCGGGTTCGTCCCGTCGCAGACGCTCGCCATCCTGTACCGGCTTGCCGCGGTGTTCGTGTTTCCGTCGCTCTACGAGGGGTTCGGCCTGCCGCCGCTCGAAGCGATGGCGAGCGGGACGCCGGTCATCACCTCGAACGTCTCCTCACTGCCAGAGGTGGTAGGCGACGCCGCGCTGCTGATCGATCCACGCGACCCGGACGCGATCGCGGACGCCATGCGCCGCGTGCTCACCGACGCGGCGCTGCGTGAGGATCTGCGCACGCGCGGCCTGGCGCGCGCGCGTCACTTCTCGTGGGACCGATCGATCGCCCGCGTCAAGCAGATCTACGACGAGGTGCTGGCCAGCTGATGGCAGGACGAGCGCGCCGAGAATCGCCCTTGTGCACGACTGGCTCACCGGCATGCGCGGCGGCGAGAAGGTCCTCGACGCCATCTGTGAGTTGCTACCCCGAGGCGCCGCTCTACACACTGGTCCACGTCCCGGGCAGCGTGTCGAAGCGAATCGAGGCGCGCCGGATCTCATCGTCTCTCGCGCAGCGGCTGCCGGGCGCGCATCGCTTCTACCGGCAGTATCTTCCCCTCTTCCCCGCCGCCGTCGAGATGTTCGACCTCGATCGCTACGACCTCGTCATCAGCACGAGTCATTGCGCCGTGAAGTCGGTCATTCGGCCGGGCCGGGCGGTGCACGTGAGCTACTGCCACTCGCCCATGCGCTACGCCTGGGACCAGTTCAACGAGTACTTCGGACCCGCGAGGGTGGGACCGGCGGCAAGCCGGGTGCTGCGGTCCGTGATGGCCGGCATCGCGCGCTGGGATGCGTCGACATCGGCGCGCGTGGACCGCTATGTGGCGAATTCCTCGTATGTTGCGGACCGGATCCGCCGATACTATAATCGCGAGTCGACGGTCGTGTATCCTCCTGTAGACACAGCCTTTTACCGCCCTGACGATTCACAGCGCCAACCGGATTCAGGCTTCCTCGTCGTGTCGGCGCTGGTGCCGTACAAGCGACTGGAGGTCGCGATCGACGCCTGCCGACGGCTCGGCGCGCCGCTGCGAATCGTGGGCACCGGGCCCGATCGCGCGCGGCTTCAGGCCCTGGCCGGCTCGGACGTGCAGTTTCTTGGCTGGCGCAGCGACGACGATCTTCGGGATCTGTACCGGCGCGCCGAAGCCGTCCTCCTCCCGGGAGTCGAGGATTTCGGCATGGTGCCGGTCGAAGCCCAGGCGTGTGGCTGCCCGGTGGTCGCACTGGCCGTCGGTGGCACGCGGGATACTGTGATGGACGGACAGACGGGCGTGCTCGTCGATGACGGCTCGGTTGACGCATTTGCCGGAGGACTCGAGCGCGTCCGGCAGATCGCGTTCGATTCTGCGACGCTTCGCAGCCACGCGGAACGGTTCGGACGGGAGCAGTTTCTGACAGGTTTTCAGAAGGTCGTCGACGAGGCTACCGCAGCATCGAAGCAACCGGCCGGCCGCGAGGTCGAACCATGATGCGGCGGTACAACCGCCTGCTCGTTGTTGTCTACATTCTCACCGACGCCCTGCTCGGCATGGCCGCCTTTGGCCTCGCGTACGTGGTTCGCTTCCAGAGCGGATTGATTCCGGTCTGGAAAGGGATCCCGCCCTTCGGTGAGTACGTCGACGCTGTTACCGTTTGTCGGCCTGCTGGTGCCCGTCACGTTTCACGTGCAGGGGCTCTACCGGCTGCGGCGCGGCCGATCCCGCGTCGACGATTTCTTCGCCGTCTTCGTGGGCAGCATCCTGGCGGTCGTGCTCGGCGTCATGGGCACGCTGGTACTACCGACGTACTACCTGCCGCAGAGAGCTCAAGGACGCGGGCGTCTTCGAGGTCGTCGCAGCTGGTCTGGCTGCTCTTCCTGATCATCAACGTCGCGCTCGCGTTCACCTCGCGCGAGAGCTCGTGCGCGAAGCGCTCGAGCGGCGATGGCGCGCGGGGATCGGCCTCAAGCGGGTCCTGATCGCCGGCGCGAGCGACCTCGGACGCCTGGTCGCCGACAAGGTCCTCGAACATCGCGAGCTGGGGTTCAAGGTCGTCGGGTTCATCGACGATCGCGACGGCGGCGATCACATCGGCTATCGCGGCCTGCCCCTGCTCGGCACGCTCACCGACGCCGACGAGATCATCCGTCGTCGAGCGGATCGATCACGTCTACGTGGCATTGCCGCTCGACGAGCACGTGAAGATGCTGAACCTCGTCGAGGCCACGAACCGCGAGGGCGTCGACGTCCACGTCGTGCCGGACCTCCTGCAGTTCATCGCGCTGCGCGCGCGCCTCGAGAACCTCGACGGCGTTCCGATCATCAGCCTCAACGACGTCCCGCTGCGCGGATTCAACAGCGTGCTGAAGCGCGGCGATCGACGTCGCGATGTCGGGCACGGCGCTGGTCGGCTTCTGTCCGTCCCGTTCCGTGATCGTCGCGGCGCTCATTCGCCGGACCTCGCCGGGGCCCGTGTTCTACACGCAGGAGCGCATGGGGCTCGACGGCAAGGCGTTCGAGGTCTACAAATTCCGGTCGATGTACCAGAGGCGCCGAGGACGCCACCGGGCCCATCTGGGCGCGCGAAGACGACCCGCGGTGCACGCCCGTCGGGACGCTGGCTCCGACGCTTCGACGTCGACGAGCTGCCGCAGCTCTGGAACGTCTTCCGCGGCGACATGTCCATCGTCGGGCCCCGGCCCGAGCGGCCGTATTTCGTCGAGCAGTTCAAGCATCGCATCCCGCAATACATGCTGCGGCACAAGGTGAAGGCCGGCATCACGGGCTGGGCGCAGGTGAACGGCTGGCGCGGCAACACGTCGCTCGAGAAACGCATCGAGTACGACTTGTATTACATCGAGAACTGGTCGGTCGGACTCGACCTCAAGATCATGTGGCTGACATTGCTCAAAGGCTCCAGAAGCACGCGTATTGAATGCATTCCACTTGCCCCATTCTGAATTATCTTCGCCATTCACCCCTTCCAACTTCACTTCAGCATTCACACTTCAGACCTCAAAGTTACAAAGACATGGCTAGAATCGTTATCACCGGCGCGGCCGGATTCATCGGATCGCACCTCGCGGAGACGCTCCTCGATCGCGGGCACTCCGTCATCGGCATCGACAACCTGCTGACCGGCAGCACCGCGAACATCGCGCATCTCGCCAACCGCGACTTCGTCTTCATCAAGCACGACGTCACCAACTACATTCTTCGTCGAGGGGCAGATCGACGCGGTCCTGCACTGGGCGAGCCCGGCCAGCCCGATTGACTACCTGGAGCTGCCGATCCCGACGTTGAAGGTCGGCGCGCTCGGCACGCACAAGGCGCTCGGGCTCGCGAAGGAGAAGAAGGCGCGATTCGTGCTGGCCTCGACGTCGGAAGTCTACGGCGATCCGCTGGAGCATCCGCAGAAGGAGTCGTACTGGGGGAACGTCAACCCGATCGGCCCGCGCGGCGTGTACGACGAGGCGAAGCGGTTCGCCGAGGCGATGACGACCGCGTATCACCGCTACCACGGCCTGGACACGAAGATCGTCCGGATCTTCAACACCTACGGTCCGCGGATGCGGCTGCACGACGGCCGCGCCGTCCCGGCCTTCATGAGCCAGGCGCTTCGCGGCGAGGACATCACGATCTTCGGCGCGGGCAGCAGACGCGGAGCTTCTGCTACGTCAGCGATCTCGTGGACGGCATCATCCGGCTGATGGAGTCCGAGCGTCAGCACGATCCGGTCAACATCGGCAATCCGCACGAGATGACGATCGAGCAGATCGCCCGCGAGATCCTGCGCTTGACCGGGTCGTCGAGCCGCATCGTCTACCGGCCGCTGCCGGAGGACGATCCCAAGGTGCGGCAGCCCGACATCACCCGCGCCCGCACGCTGCTCGGCTGGGAGCCCAAGGTGCCCCTCGAGGAAGGGCTGAAGAAGACGCTCGACTACTTCGACGGTCGAAGATCAGAGTCCGAGACGACGCTCGCCACGTGCGACAGCGTGGCAAGCGAGCACCGACTGGAGCCGTCCAAGCAGCGCGCGAGAGCGTCTTGATCCAATGCCCGAGCTTGTTCACGACCTGTGCCAGGTAGTGCGCCGCTGACACCAACGTGATGACGAGTGAGGCGTAGACGAAGAACGTGACGACGTCCGACGGCCGACCTCGAGGTAGTTGAAGTACAGCGTCACCACCCCGGTGACGATGAAGGTCGCGGTCGCGACCTTTCCGAAGATCGACGGCCGGAACGTGCGCGGACCCACGGCCAGATTCACGACGGCCACCGTGAGCGACGATCGCGACGTCGCGGCTGATCACGAGGACGGTGAACCAGAGCGGCAGCCGGTTGGCGGACCCGATATCCGGCAGCGTCAGCATCACGAACATCGTGACCAGCAGCAGCTTGTCGGCCATCGGATCGAGCCACGCGCCGAGCGTCGTCTTCTGGCCGGTCAGCCGGGCGATCAGGCCGTCGAGCAGGTCGGTGATGCCCGCCGCGAAGAAAGCGTGATCAGCGCCCAGCCGCGATAGCCGTACAGCAGCAGGATGACGAACGCCGGGATGAGGAGCATCCGCAGGATCGTGAGCTGATTGGCGGCCGTCAGGTTCATTCTGACGTTCGCGGTAGTCGCGCCGGCGAGCGTCCTCGAGCCGCTTGACGGCGGCGACCGCTTCGGCGCCCGTCGCCGGCCGCGACAGCTGGAAGCTGCCGTCCTCGAGCGGCGTCATGACGCCCGCCTCGACCGCGAGCGAGACAGCCGGATAGCTGCAGATGCCCCGGCGAGACGTCCGGAAACTGACGGTGCGCGTTCCGCCATTGCGCGCCAAGCTGCGGCTTCTCGACCGCAATCAGGCGAGAGCACCTGGCTGACCGCTGCGCGAGATCGCCACGCCGGACGACGGCGGCCGGCTGAAACGTGTGATTGGGATAGACCTCCATGACCCCGGCGCGCGTGACCGACAGGATCCACGGCGCCGCCCAGCTCGCTCGCGCATCGGTGATGACGACGGCGGTCCGCCGCGGCGCGCGCTGCAGCAGCGTCGTCGAGCCTGAGCGCCGACGAGCGCCGCGAGCTGCGCGCGCGTGACGCGTGGGCGCCCTCGATCGACTGGAACTCCGCAGGCATGGCGGCCAGCAGGAGCTGTCGCTCGCAGACGCACGCGATCCGCGCTTCGAGGGCGGCGTTCGGTTCGAGCGCAAGCCGCGGCGTCAAAGGCCTCGCAGCGCCGCGGCGACGTCGCCCTGGCTCTCGAGGATCTCGCCGATCAGGACCTGCGTGCGGACGTCGCCCGGATCGAGCTCGATCGGCCTTCCGCGCGTGCTGAAGCGCTGCCGGCAAGGTCCTGTCCTGCTTTTGCGCGACCGACGCGAGCTCTCGGTAGAGGAACGGACTCTGAGGCGACGCCGGTAATCGCCTGCTCGTACGCGCGCCGCGCCTCGTCGAGCCGACCGGACTCCGCCGCCTTGCGCGCCGCCGCCACATCGTCCTGCAAGCCTCGAACGCGGAGCACTTCGATCCGCTGTGCAACGCCGTGAGCGCCGGTGTCGGCGACGACGGCGGCCTCGAAGCTCTTGAGCGCCATGTCGCGCTGACCGACCGCGAGGAGACGCCTCGCCGCGCCCGACAGCGCCGGCGCGTATCGCGGGTTCGCCACGACCGCGCGATCGAAGTGCTCCAGCGCGTCGTCGTGATCCTTGCGGGCGAGACCGATGTATCCGAGCCCGGCTTCGGCCGGATAGAAGTCGGGCGAGCTTCAACGCCGCGTCGAAGTTGCGTTCGGCGGCCTGCAGGTCGCCGGTCTGCAGCCAGAGCCAGCCTGCCTTGTGCCGCTCCAGGGCGGCCGGCGTCCCGAGGTCGCCTGGGTACGCGGGAAAAATGAAATCGGGGTACTTCGCGGCGGCCGGGCCCGTCGCGGGTGGCAGCTCCGCCGCCTTGCAGGCCGCAGGCGCTCAGCGATCGCCACGACCATGCGGCGGCGATCAGCCTCCGGAGCGCACGGGCATCTTCATGAGCGCTTGCTTCGCGGCGTCGTTGAAACGGCTGAGCACGACGCCGCGGGACTTCGGCTTCGATCGAGATGCGACCGTCCGATCGCGACGTGCTGCAGGATCCGCCCGACGCGATACAGCTGCGCGATCCGCTCGCGATCTTCGCGATCCGGCGTCGAATTCGAACTGGACCAGCGCGTGTGTCGAGCGCCAGACGGCCCTCGAGCATCGGCGATCAGCTCGTCGCGGCCCTCACCCGTCAGCGCGGACGCCACGAGCGCGCCGGGATGGAGCGCGCGCAGCCGCCGCCGCTCCCCTTCGTCCAGCCGGTCGCACTTGTTGAAGACGTCGATCTCCGGGACGCGCTCGGCGCCGACCTCCGCGAGCACGCTCGCGCACGGCTGCCATGTGGCGCTCGCGCTCCGGGCTCGACGCGTCGATCACGTGCACCAGCAGATCGGCGGCCGCGACCTCTTCGAGCGTCGCGCGGAACGCGGCGACGAGCGAATGCGGCAGTCGTTCGATGAATCCTACGGTGTCCGAGACGAGCAGTTCGCGGCGATCCGGGAGCCGCACCTTTCGGACGAGCGGGTCGAGCGTGACGAACAGTGCGTCCGACGCCACGGCGTCGTCGCCGGTCAACGTGTTGAACAGCGTCGTCTTACCGGCGTTCGTGTAGCCGACCAGCGCCACGGTCGGCACGGCGGACTTGTGCCGCCGTTCGCGCAGACTGCGCTCGCCGCCGGCGCACGACGTCGATTTCCTTCGACAGGATGCTGATCCGGTGCCGGATGCGCCGCCGATCGGTTTCGAGCTTCGTTTCGCCAGGGCCGCGCGTGCCGATGCCACCGCCGAGCCGCGACAGCGCGGCGCTGGACCCGACGAGTCGCGGCATGAGGTAGTGGAGCTGCGCGAGCTCGACCTGCAGCTTGCCTTCCCGGGTCTGCGCCCGTCGCGCGAAGATGTCGAGGATCAGCTGCGTGCGATCGAGCACCTTCCGGTCGAGCGCGTTCTCGAGATTGCGGAGCTGAGCCGGGCTCAGCTCGTTGTCGAAGATGACGACGTCGGCGCGCGCTTCGTCGCAGGAGGCCGCAAGCATCTCGACCTTGCCGCTGCCGAGAAACGTCGCCGGATCCGGCTTCGGGCGATCCTGCAGCATGCGCACGGCACACCGTCGCGCCTGCTGCCGCGCGCGAGGCCTGCGAGTTCGTCGAGAGAATGTTCGGGATCGAACTGGCGGGACGGCCCCCGGAAGAGCCCGACGAGCGCCGCCCGCTCCGCGAGGTTCGGGCGAGGTCGAACGCTGAGCCGCTGGACGCATCACTTGAGCGATTCTAGCACGCGGTCCCACGCGATCGCGCCCGCGCGAACGAGCCGCGGACCATCGGCCGCCATCTCGACAATGGTCGACGGCGCGCCGCCGGTGGTCGGCCCCGCGTCGAGCAGAAAATCGATGCCCTCGATGAGCGCGGCGCGCACGTCATCAGCCGTCACGGCCGGTGGCTGCCCCGATCGATTCGCGCTCGTCGCCGTGATGCAGAAGCCAAGGCCGTTCGCCAGCGCGCGCGCGACGTCGTGCGCGGGCACCCGAACCGCCACCGTCGCGCCGGGGCCCGCGAGCTCTTCGTGAGATCGTGTCACGCGCGCGAAGCACGATCGTCAGCGGACCCGGCCAGAACGCATCGGCCAGTCGACGCTCGGCCGGAGCGAGCGCTGCGGCGTCGTTCACCTGCGCGATCGATGCGGCGATCAGCGGAATCGCCATCCCCGCGTCGCGGCGCTTGACCGCGTACAAGCGCGTCCACGGCGTCATCCTGGCGGGGATCCACGGCCAGGCCGTACAGCGTGTCGGTCGGATACGCGACGACACGGCCACGCCGCAGGGCATCAACCGCGCGCGCGATGACGTCCGGATCCGGACGGTCGGGGGAGACGGGAACGGTGATCGATCCTCGAGTCGGAGCGTCAGACTTCCTCCGTCGCTGGCGGCGACGTGGTCGTTGCGGATTTCGTGACCATCAACCGCTTCACGAGAAGGGCCAGCAGCAACAGACCCAGCGTATCGAGCACGAAGACGGCCCTGAAACTGATCGTGCCGAGCAGCCCGCTGAGAACCGGGCTCACGGCGAGGCCGATCAGCGATGCGGTGGTCAGCAGCCCGAATCCTGCGCCTCGCGCGGCGGCGGGAATGATGGCGCCTGCGGCCGTGTAGGCCGCGGTGCGTCGCGGCGCCGATCGCGAGGCCGACGATGGACGTGCCGATGAGCAGGAGCCCCATGCCGCCGGCCAGAAGATAGACGAGCATGCCGGCCGCCGACACCGCGGCGGACCAGGCGATCACGACGCGCGGAGATGTTCGGTGCAGCAGCGCTGCCGCACAGATGATTGCCGACGGCCCCGGCCCCGGCGGCCATCGAGAACAGCACGCCCGAGAGAATCGGTACCGCGTCGATCGGTGTGCCCAGCTCCGCGACGAACAGCGGCAGCACGGGTCCGAAGCTGCGATCGACGAACTGCAGGCCGAAGACGACGACCATCAGCAGGATGAAGTTCTCGAACGCGAGCACGTTCCGGAACGTGACGCGGTTGTCGCGCTCCGCATCGTGATCGCGATGGACGCCGCCGCTCGTCGTACATCGACGAACACGAGCACGAGTGCGACGACGTAGAACGCCGACGTGACGAAGAACGCGCGGCGCAGGCCCGACCAGCTGCGCCACCGTGCCGCCGATCACCGGTCCGAGCGCGGGGCCGAGCCGCTGCGCCGTCTGGACGTGCCGATCGCATACGCCATGCGCTCCCGTGGCGCCGAATCCGCCGCCATCGTCAGCGCCAGCGCGCCGTAGCCGGCGAAGAGCCCCTGCAGGACCCGAAGCGCGAACACGTGCCAGGCGCGGGTCACGAACGCCATCGCGGCCATGACGATCACGAAGCTGGCGAGCGAGCGCTCGACCATGATCTTGCGGCCGATACCGGTCGCGCGAGGCGTCCCCACAACGGCGCCATGAGCGCCGTGATCGCCGGCGTCACGCCGAGGCTCAGGCCTGACCACAGCGCGATCTCGCCGACGTCGGTGACGCCGAGCTGCTGGAAGTAAAGAGGCAGGAACGGCATCACCAGCGTGAAGCCGGTGAAGCCGATGAAGCTGGCGGCCGTGACGGCGAACAGATTCCGCCGCCAGGACATCCGTGATCTCAGAATCAGCTGCCAGCCATCGGCCGTCAGCTGTCAGTCATCCTAGAATCTCACTCTCACCATTCTCGACTGCTCGACGTGGATCGTGTCGATGAACCGGATCCGCGCCGGATCGCTCTGCATGACGAGCGACGCTGGTCCGGGTGCCGTCGCCGAAGAAGCGCACACCCTTCATCAGCGCGCCGTCGGTGACGCCGGTCGCCGCGAAGATGAGGTTCTCGCCCGGACGCAAGGTCCTTCGAGGTGTAGACGCGCTTGAAATCGGTGATCCCCATGTCGCGGCAGCGTTCCTCGTGCTCGGGCTTGCTGACGACGAGCCGCGCGAAGATCTCACCGTTCAGGCAGCGCATGGCGGCGGCCGTGAGCACCCCCTCCGGTGCGCCGCCGGTGCCCATCACGGCGTGGACGCCGCTGCCGACCACGGCCGCCGCGATGCCGGCGGACAGATCGCCGTCGCCGATCAGCCGGATGCGGGCGCCGGTCGCGCGGATCTCGCTCGATGAGGGCCTCGTGCCGCGGCCGGTCGAGCACGATGACGACGAGGTCCTCGACGTCGCGCTCGAGGCACCGGGCGATCGCCCGCAGGTTCTCGGCGACCGGCGCGTCGAGGCTGACCGCGTGCTTCGAGCTCGGACCGACGACGAGCTTCTCCATGTAGAGATCGGGCGCGTGCAGCAGGCCGCCTCGATCGGAGGCCGCCAGCACGGCGATCGCGTTCGGCGCGCCGGTCGCGCAGAGGTTCGTGCCCTCGAGCGGATCGACGGCGATGTCCACCTGCGGCAGGGCCGAGCCCGGCCGTCGCACTGCGCCCAGTCCCGACCTTCTCCCCGATGAACAGCATCGGCGCCTCGTCGCGCTCGCCTTCACCGATCACGATCGTGCCGTCGATCGGCACGGTGTCGAGGCACTTGCGCATGGCCTCGACTGCCACCTGGTCCGACTTGTGGCGGTCGCCCTGCCCCATCGTGTGCGCGCACGCGATGGCGGCCTGCTCGACGACCCGGAGGAATTCGAGGGACAGATCGGAGTTCATCGGCGCTCCTAGACTCCTAACTCCTAACGTCCCAGCTCCTGCCGTGCCGCAGGCAGTTCGCAGCGCGTCGGCGATCCTCGCGGAACCCGAGCACGTAGTCCGCCTGCATCAGCTTGTGGATCTCGCGGGTGCCCTCGTAGATGACCGCGCCCTTGCAGTTGCGGTAGAAACGGCCCACCGGGTACTCGTCCGAGTATCCGTTGGCGCCGTGGACCTGCACCGCGTCGCCGGCGGAGCGTTCCGACGCCACGGTCGCGAACCACTTGGCGAGGCCCGTCTCGCGCGTGTTTCGGCGGCCCTTGTTCTTCAGGAAGCCGGACCGGAGCCAGAGCAGGCGCGACACCTGATAGTCGGACTCCATGTGCGCGATCATCTCCTTGACGAGCTGATGCTCGGCGATGGGGACGCCGAAGGCCTGGCGCTCCTTCGCATACTTGGCGCTCGCGTCGCGGCACGCGCGAATCAACCCGGTGGCGCCGGCGGCCACGGTGAACCGGCCCTGATCGAGCGCGAACATCGCGATCTTGAATCCCTCGCCCGGCCGGCCGACCAGGTTCTCCTCCGGCACCTCGACCTCTTCCATCTTGAAGAAGCCGGTGTTGCCGGCCAGGATGCCCCACTTCTCTTTCAACGTGCCGCTCGAGAAACCCTTGAAGCGGCGCTCGATCGATGAACGCGCTGATGCCCGACGGATCGCGCTGCTTCTTCTTCTCGAGGTCGGTCCACCCGAACACGAGGTAGTTGTCCGCGACGTCGGCGAGCGAGATCCACATCTTCTCGCCCGTGAGGTAGTAGCGATCGCCTTTCTTGATGGCCACGGTCTGAATGCCGCGGACGTCGCTGCCGGCAGCCGGCTCGGTCAAGCCATACGTCGCGATCTTCTTGCCCTGCGCCTGCGGCACGAGATACCGCTGCTTCTGATCCTCGGTTCCCCACGTCAGCAGCGACAGGCAGTTCAACCCCGCGTGCACCGACATGATGACGCGCAGCGACGTGTCGACGTATTCCAGCTCCTCGCTGACGATGCCCAGGCTGATGTAGTCCATGCCGGCGCCGCCGTACTCCTGGGGCACCGAGCAGCCGAGGAGGCCCAGCTCGGCCATCTGCGGGAGGATCTTCGGGTCGAAGCGGTGCTCGCGGTCCAGCTCCCGGATGCGGGGCGCCACTTCCCGCGCGCCCCATTCGCGCACCGATTGCTCGAGCAGCCGCTGTTCTTCGGTGAGATCAAAGTCCATCATGAAGGCGTCCTTCTGAAAATATGAACGGGCTATTGTAGCCGACCGGGGTGCAGCCCGGGAACGTGCGGGCTGCACCCCGTGAACGGTGCAGGTGCACGGTGCACCGTGCACGGTGCGGTGCTGTGCAGGTGCAAGGTGCTGCCGCGTTTCAGGTGCGGCGGATTTCGACGACGGCTTGGCGACCGAGACCTAGCCGTTCGGCGGCGCTGGCGGCGTTCGCGGCCAGCTCCAGATGGTCGGAGCTGCCGAAGACGGCACAGACCTCACCCGGGGCGATCTCGGCGTAGGTCGAGACGAGGCGGCCGATCTGGTTGCCGCCGGCGAGGATCTGGATCGGCGCCTGCTTCGCGAACGCCTCGAAGGTGCGGCGGTCGATGTTGGTGACGAGATTGCCGAAGCGATCGACGAGCAGGACGACCCCGCGCAGCGTGTCGCTGCTCGTGTCGGCGATCGGAATCTCGATCCGCTGATAGTCGGTGATCGTGCGGCCCAGCGCCGAGAGTTGCGTTCCCTTGGCGAGCCAGGCTGCGGCCGGGGCAAATCGATCGCGGCCCTCGAAGGTCCGGCTGACGGTGGGCCTGGCGAACCGGCGCTCCGAGAGCTCGACGACCCGCCGCGGCGGGACCTCCCTGAAGACCACCGTCAGTACACCGTTGTCGGGCGCGACGAATCGAAAGTCGCCCGCTTCGGCGGCCAGCCCGCGACGCGCGGACCCGACCCCCGGATCGACGACGGCGAGAAAGATGGTTCCCGCGGGGAAATACCGATATGCCGCGGCCAGCTGCAGGGCGCCTTCCAGCACGTCGTGGGGGGCGATGTCGTGGGTCAGATCGACCAGCGTCACGTCCGGGCAGATGCCCAGCATGACGCCTTTCATCGTGCCGGCGTAGTAATCGCGCGTGCCGAAATCGCTGAGGAGGGCAATGACGGGGCGCATTTCCTTCTAAGAATACAGAATACAGAACACAGGAAACAGAAGCGCAGAGATTGAGGACGGGAGACAGGAGACCGGGGCGCGCCCTACCGCCGGCGAAGCAGCATTTCCCGGGTGTTGCTCTTCAGCAGGAACGAGTCGGAGACGACCAGGCCTTCGAACATCCGGATGATGTCGCGGTTCTGCAGCACGCGTTTGACGCCGCCGGCGCCCGCGTGATTCCGGTGGCGGAAGCTGCCGTCGTCGACGATCTCGTATTTGGTGAATCCGGAGCGTTCGGGCCGCGCAGCGGTGCAGAACAACCCCAGAACCGCCCCGCCGGGCTTGACCATGCGGATGACCTGGCGAGCCAGTGCCTGCGACGCGCTCTTGTCGAGGAAATCGAAGACGTCCCAGCACAGGATGCCGTCGACAGTGCCGTCACCGTGGCGGAACCGGGTCTCGAACGCCTTGGGCAGCGTGTCGAGCGTTCCGGCCTTCGTTAGCCGGTCGATGTCACCGACGAGGTCTTCGATGAAGAGTTTGCAACCGAGCCGCTCGCCGAAATACTCGACGTTGGTACCGATGACCGGCCCGAAATCGAGCAGCACGAGAGATGGTCGGCCGGTGAGCGCCGAGAGAAACTTCGGGAACGCCTTGGAGCCAACGACAGGCTCGTCACCGCGCGCTGGGGCGTCGGCGTCGGTGCCTGCACGATCGGGGCGTTTCGTGCCCCACTTCAGGAGGTCTGAGAGCATCGCGCCGGAATCCAGCTATAGACACGTCGACCACACCGGGACACCGTGACGGGTCCCGGCATGGTCTCTTATCGGGCTTACCGGGACAGGCCCGCAGGGGTGCCAGACGACGGCGCTGGCTGGCTGGCCGCAGACGGACGCGCGTCCTTCTGCTCGGCCTTCGGTTCGCCAGCGGTCTTCTGCTCGGTCGCCTTGCCGCCCGTTTTCTGCATGTCGATGCTGCCGCGGAAGTGGGCGCCTTCGGCGATCGCGACCCGCGGAGCGGCGATGTCGCCGTCCACGGAGCCGTTGTCGCGGATGTCGACCTTCTCGCTGGCGGTCACATTGCCCGTGACCTCCCCGAGGATCACCACCGACTTGGCAAACACCTGGGCCTTGATCTTGCCGTTCGGGCCAATGGTCAGGACGTTCTGCCGCAGCTCGATCTTGCCGTCGACCTGCCCCTCGATCGTCAGGTCCTCGCTGCCGCTGAGCTCCCCCTTGATCACGACAGATTTTCCAATGTTCACAGCTGTTCTCTCCAATCCACGCTGGGGTTCACTGGAGGCACTGAACGTCCGCGCCGTTTCAGCAGCCGGCGGCGTGCCGCTCGAGGATGCCGGCGCCGGTCCGGATCCGGCCGGGCCTGTCGGCTTCACCGCTTCATCCCGTTTCCACATGGGTTCTCTCCAACTGTCCGAAGACAATGACCTCGCAGGGTGCGGTTTTCCGGGTCGCCCGAACCTATCGGCCACAGGCGCCCGCAACTGTCGCTGGGGGCAGCAGGTCCGGCCAGTATACGAGAGCAGCTGGGCTCTGTCTAGTCCTTTTATTGCTGAGACTTAGAGCCGAATGCTAAGATGGTGTGCTGGTCATGCGCGTTTACTTCGACCATAACGCGACCACGCCGGTCGACCCGGCGGTCATCGAGGTGATGACCCGAGTGCTCCGCGAGGAGTTCGGGAACGCCTCGAGCGTGCACCATTTCGGGCAGCGCGCCAAGGGTGTCCTGGACGAGGCACGGACCGAGGTGGCGGACCTGATCAAGGCCGAGCCGTCGGAGGTCGTGTTCACGGGCGGCGGGACCGAAGCCGACAACTTCGCGATTCGCGGGGTCGCCGAGGCGCTCGAGGTCACCGGCCGGCGTCATCTGATCGCGAGCGCCATCGAGCACGAGGCGGTACTCAATACCCTGAAGGCACTCGCGCGCCGGGGATGGACGACCACGCTCCTGCCGGCCGGCGCCAGCGGCATCATCGAGCCGTCGGCGCTGGAAGCGGCCATGACCGACAAGACGGCGATCGTGTCGGTGATGCACGCCAACAACGAGATCGGCACGGTGCAGCCGGTTGCCGCGCTCGCAGGCATCGCGCACGCCCGAGGCGCGATCTTTCACACCGATGCCGTGCAGTCGGTCGCGAAAATTCCTGTGGACGTCCGCGCGCTCGGCGCCGATCTGCTGTCGCTCTCCGCACACAAGTTCAACGGCCCGAAGGGCGTGGGCGCGCTGTGGATCAAGCGGGGCACGCGGATCACGGCCATCCTGACGGGCGGCAAGCACGAGCGCAATCGTCGCGCCGGCACCGAGAACGTTGCGGCCATCGCCGGGCTCGGTCGCGCGGCCAGCCTCGCAGCGGGCAAGATGTCGACCGAGGGGCCGCGCCTGACGGCCCTGCGAAATCGCCTCGAGGACGGCGTGCTCGCCCGGGTTCCCGTACACCGCGATCAACGGCGCGCGCGAGCCGCGCGTGCCCAACACGACGAACATCAGCTTCGAGGGCGTCGAGGCCGAGTCGCTGCTCATCGCCCTGGATCTCGAGGGCATCGCGGTGTCGACCGGTTCGGCGTGCTCGTCCGGCACGCTCGAGCCGTCGCACGTCCTGCGGGCCATGGGCCTGACGTCCCACCGGACGCAGAATTCCATCCGGTTCAGCCTCGGCGCCGACAACACCGACGAGCAGGTGGACTACCTGCTGGAGCAACTCCCCCGGCTCGTCGAAAAGCTCCGGACCCTGTCACGGGTCCCCACGGCACGGTGATGCGCGTCGTTGTCGCCATGTCGGGCGGCGTCGATTCCTCCGTCGCTGCCGCGCTGCTCGCGCGTGCGGGTCACGAGGTCATCGGCTTCTCCATGCAGCTGTACGATCAGCAGGAGGGCCACGTCCGCTTCGGCTCGTGCTGCACGATCGACGATCTGCACGACGCGCGGCGCGTCGCTGCGCGGATCGGCATTCCCCACTACATCGTCAATTTCGAGCAGCAGTTCGCGGATCACGTGATCTCGGATTTCGTGCGCGAGTACGCCGCCGGGCGGACGCCGATCCCGTGCGTGCACTGCAACGGGGACCTGAAGTTCGCGACGCTCGTCGAGCGGGCCGGAGCGCTTGGAGCCGAGTTCGTCGCGACCGGACACTACGCTCGCGTCGAGCGCGACGACGTCACAGGGACCTGCGTGTTGAAGCGGGGTGTCGACGCTGCGAAGGATCAGTCGTACTTCCTCTTCACCCTGACGCAGGCGCAGCTGGCGCACGCGATGTTCCCCGTCGGGGCGCTCGACAAGGCGACCGTGCGCGATCACGCGCGGGAGCTCGGGCTGCCCGTGGCCGCCAAGCCCGACAGCCACGAGATCTGCTTCGTCGCCGACGGCGACCACGCCGCATTCCTCGATCGTCACGGCGCGGAGGCGGCGGCCGGCACGATCCGCAACACCGACGGACACGTCGTCGGGCGCCACGACGGTGTGCACCACTTCACGGTCGGCCAGCGCAAGGGTCTCGGGCTCTCCTCCCCCGTCCGTTTGTACGTCGTCGGTCTCGATGCCGAGTCGCGGACGGTCACCGTCGGGCCCCGCGAGGCTCTCGAGCGGACGTCGCTCACCGCTTCGGGCGTGAACTGGATTTCAGGGAGTGCGCCTCCGGCTGGAACGCGCCTGACCGCGCAGATCCGCCACCGTCACCCCGAGGCGCCTGCCACGCTCGTTCCGCGCGCGGGCGCAACGGTGGACGTGACGTTCGACGCTCCGCAGCACGCGGTCGCGCCGGGCCAGGCGGTCGTCTTCTACGATGGAGACCAGGTGGTCGGAGGCGGGTGGATCGACTGACGGAGCGAACCCCGGCTACGCCGTAACCCGGGTTTCGCCGAGATGCTGCGGTAAGCCTTCCAGAAACTTCTCGGCATCGATGGCCGCCATGCAGCCGGATCCCGCGGCCGTCACGGCCTGCCGGTAGATGTGATCCTGCACGTCGCCGCACGCGAACGTCCCCGGCACGCTCGTCCGCGTTCCGTCGTGCGTGACGATGTAGCCGTTGGCGTCCATGTCGAGCTGGCCCTTGAACAGGCTCGTGTTCGGCGTGTGGCCGATCGCCACGAAGATCCCGTCGACGATCAGCTCCTTGCGCTCTCCCGTCTTGTTGTTGCGGAGCACCATCGCCCTCACATGACGCTCGGCCGGATTCAGGACGTCTTCGACTTCCGTGTTCCACTCGAACGAGATCTTCGGATTCGCGAAGGCCTTGTCCTGCATGATCTTCGACGCGCGCAGCGTGTCGCGGCGATGCACGACGGTGACGTGCGAGGCGAACCGGGTGAGGAAGATGGCCTCTTCCATCGCGGAATCCCCGCCGCCCACGACGGCGATCGGCTTGCCGCGGAAGAAGTAGCCGTCGCACGTGGCGCACGTGGAGACGCCGTGGCCCATCAGCGCGCGTTCTGACGGCAGCCCGAGCAGCCGCGCGGATGCGCCGGTGGCAATGATGAGCGCCCGGCTCTGATACTCCGCGTCAGCGGTCGAGACGTGGAACGGATGGTGGCCCAGGCCCACGCTGATCACGTTGCCGCTGATGATCTCGGCACCGAAACGCTCCGCCTGGGTCCGCATCTCGGCCATCAGATCGGGCCCCATGATGCCGTCCCGGAACCCCGGCCAGTTCTCGACGAGCGTCGTCAGCATCAGCTGGCCGCCGGCCTCGAGCCCCTCGATGACGAGCGGCTTCAGGTTCGCGCGCGCCGTGTACAGCGCCGCGGTCAGCCCCGCCGGGCCGGAGCCGATGATGATGACGCTTTGCTGAATCATGTAACTAAGAATGCTGAATTGTGACTTCTGAATTGAACTTCGAGTATTTGAAGTTTGAAGATAATTCTGAATTGGGCAAGGGGCAACGATGAAAGATCTCTTCGTCCTTCACCATTGCTTCACTCTAAATTATCTTCAAGGTTCAAGTATTCGAAGTTCAATTCAGAAGTCAACATTCAGAAGTCAAAGTTGGATCAGACGTGTTTATCGATAAGCTTTTTGAGCGCGATTTTGTCGGCGAGCCCGACGACCTGTTCCACGATTTCGCCGCCCTTGAAGAGCATCAGCGTCGGAATCCCACGGATGGCGAAGCGTGACTGCGTGACCGGGTTGTCGTCCACGTTGAGCTTGCCCACCACAATCCGGCCGTCGTAGTCCGTGGCCAGTTCGTCGATGGTCGGGGCCAGGCGCCGGCACGGGCCGCACCACTCCGCCCAGAAGTCCACCAGCACGAGCTTTGGTGCCTTCATGACGGATTCCTCCCAATTCGTGTCGGTCAGGGTCTGTACCTTCTCTGATGCCATCAGGGTGTCCTCGCTCTATACACTTTGACATACTCCCGGGCCGATACGTCCCAGGAGTGGTCCTCTCGCATGCCGTTTTGCTGCATCTGCCGCCAGCGGCCGGTGTCGCCGAACATCGACAGCGCGCGGCGAACCGTCTGGACGAGCGCCTCGGGCGTGTAGTCACGAAACTTGAAGCCGGTTCCTTGCGCGCGTCCTGCCCCGCTGTCCTCGACCGTATCGTCGAGGCCACCCGTGGCGCGCACGACCGGGACCGTTCCGTAGCGGAGACTGTACAACTGGTTGAGACCGCACGGCTCGAACCGTGAGGGCATCAGGAAGATGTCGGCGCCCGCCTCGATGAGGTGCGCCAACCGTTCATCGAACCCGATGGTCGCCGAGAGGCGGTCGGCGATCCGTGCCGCCAGCGCTCTCCAGAAGTCCTCGTGGCGACGCTCGCCGCTTCCGAGCATGACCCAGGTGGCGTCGAGGCTGAAGAGGCCGTCGGCCGCGGCGGCAATCAGGTCGAATCCCTTTTGATCGGTCAGGCGCGACACGAGACCGATCACCGGTCTCGACAGCGCCGCGTCATCCGCGGCGAGTCCCGCCGCCAAGAGCAACGCCCGCTTCGCGTCGCGTTTCCCGTCGAGGTTGTCGGCCGTGAACGACGCTTTCACGAACGGATCCGATTCCGGATTCCAGCGGGTCACGTCGATACCGTTCAGGATTCCGACCAGGTCGCCGGCGCGCCGCGCGAGGATGCCCTCGAAGCCGAAGCCGAGCTCGGGCTGCAGGATCTCGCGCGCGTACCGCGGGCTGACCGTCGTGATCGACTCGCTGAAATTGATGCCGCCCTTCAGGAAGCTGATGTTCCCCCAGAATTCCAGACCGTGGACGTCGAGCGCTTCACGCCCGAGTCCGATCGCCGGCAGCGTGGACGCGGGGAACACGCCCTGGAATGCCAGGTTGTGAATGGTGAACACCGCGGGCACGCCGCCGACGAACGGATCGGCGGACAGGTGCATCTTCTGATAGACGGGCACGAGGCCCGACTGCCAGTCGTGTGCGTGAATTACCGAAGGCCGGACGCCGCGGAGCCGCGGGTACTCGAGGGCAGCGCGGCTGAGCACGGCAAAACGCAGCGGATTGTCGGGGTAGTCACCGTCCGCCGTGCCGTAAAGACCCTCCCGGTCGAACAGCTCGGGCACGTCGACGAGGGTGACGGTCACACGGTCCGACATCCTGCATTCGTGAAACACGACATGCAGGGAGCGGTCGCCGAGCGTCAGCGTGCCGCTCAGACGTTCCGCGTCCGAGATGTGAACGCCTCGATATCGTGGAAGCACGACCGTGACGGTGTGCCCGAGACGTCCCAGGGCGTCGGGCAGCGCGGCGGACACTTCTGCCAGGCCTCCCGTCTTCGCGAAGGGATGCGCTTCGGGCGTCACCATCAGAATGGAAAGGGACTCGGGATCCGGCGTCGACTTTCGGCGTGCCGCGCTCGCGGTTCGAGTGGCTGGCTTCCGCGGCCTGGCCGCGGTCCTGGGTTTCGTGGGCGGCTGCGGTCCTGGTTTCTTCTGTGAGGCCATCTATTGCCCGGAATGTCGCTCGTCCAAAACTCCTAGTGTAGCACGGCCGAGCTACGTCCCTTCCGAGGGGCTTCGCCCCTTCGGACTCCCCCACACACTCACTCGCGCGCCGCTTCGTGGTTCGACTATGCTCACCACGCCCTGAGCGAAGTCGAAGGGCGTCGGCGCGCTTCCGCCTACGCGACAGCTCCGGCGAGACCTCGCCGAAGCGCCTCCGGCGCGAAGGCGGGCCGGTCGCGTGGCTCGCTCGCCATGCTCGCTCGCACCGTGGAACGAGCGGCAGGTTTATGAGACAGCTTCTAGCTCTGCTAAACTCGCTGCGTGAGTGACCCGCAGCCGCGGGTGGCCCGCTCGGAATCCCGCGAAATCTCCGAGCTGCGCCACCTCAAGGCCGAGAATCCCGACCTGGCTCCCGCGATCGACCTGCAGATCGAGCTGCTTCAGCTTCAGCGTCGCGTTCAGGCGCGAGTGTCTCTTCCGTCCATCAAGCTCGACGCTGACTACCTGAACTCGCTGCTGACGGACGGTCCGATCCTTCAGTTCGATCATCTGCCCGTCGACTGGGGCGACATGCGTTTTCTGCTGCGCGCGACGGCCGCGGCGATGCGCAACCACGACGCGCTCGACGAAGCCGATTGCCGGCGCGCCGAGGAACTGTCACGCGACGCGGATCGGCTGAAGGACACGGTGCGGACGTGGTACGAGTCGGTGCGCCCGGGCGCTCCGCCGCTCGATGCCGACGGCAGCGCGCTCGCGAACGTGCTGCTGCAGGCGATGCGGCCGTTCCTGACGCGCGCGGGAGACGCCGTCATGGCCCGAAGCGATCTCGCCGCGTGGAAACGGGGCACGTGCCCGCTGTGCGGGGGTGAGCCGGACCTCTCGGTGATCACCGCTGCCGCGGACCGTCTGTTGATCTGCGGACGCTGCGCGGCGCGCTGGCGGTTCGAACAGCTCACGTGCCCGTACTGCCTCAACACCGACCGGAGCCGGATCACCTCTTTCGCGAGCCGCGACGGTCAGTACCGGATCTATGCCTGCGACGTGTGCGAGCGCTACATCAAGGCGTTCGACGCCCGGCACGCCTCAAGGCCCGTCATGCCCGCGGTTGATTCAGTGGCGACGCTGCCGCTGGACGCGGCGGCGATTCAGAAGGGCTACAAGTAGCTATTCTTGGGGTTGCTGCTGCTGATCGCGCCGGAAGAGATCCGACGCCTTCTCCGACAGCCAGTTGAACAGGTGCCGCGTCTCCCAGAAGCGGCCGTTGTTCGACGAGGCGCCCAGCACGACGACCGCGACCTGATTGCCGGTCGGGAGCCGGAGCATCGTGGCCAGGCAGTAGCCCGCCTTCGTGATGAACCCGGTCTTGCCTCCCATCACGTCGACGTCGCCGCCCATGAGCAGGCGATTCGTGCTGTGGATATTGAACGTCCGGCGGCTGGTGGCGACCTTGTACTCGGCCGTCCGCATGATCGGCGCCATCCGCTGATCGGCGGCGGCAAACGAGATCAGGCGCGAAAGGTCGTACGCCGACGAGAGATTTTCGGGGTTGAGGCCGGAGGGATCCGCGAACGAGGTGCTTTCGAGCCCCAGCTCGATGGCTTTCTCGTTCATCCGCTCGACGAAGGCTGCGGTGCCGCCATGCGACAGGCGCGCGAGGGCGCGCGCGGCGGCGTTGTCGGACGCGATGAGCGTCAGGTGCAGCAGGTTTTCGAGCGACACGCGCTCGTTGCGTCTCAGGTACGTCGTCGAGGCGGCGTAGACGTCGCTGCGCTCCATCGTGACGACCTGCGACAAGTCCGGTTGATCCTCGAGGAACACCAGCGCCGTCATCACCTTGGTGATGCTCGCGATCGATCGACGGTCCTGCGCGTTTTCCTCCCAGAGGACCTGCCCCGTCTCGGGGTTGAAGATGATGGCCGCCGCCGCGCGGATGTCCGGCACGAGCGCGCCGTTCGCGTCAGTCTTGAAGCGCGGCGTCATCGCCTCCTGGAGCGCGCGCATGCGAGCCTGCTCGCGCGAACGGGCCGCAGCGCGGGCGCGCGCCAGCCGCGCCTTGCGGGCGGTGGACGAGCTCGCCGAATACGTTGTCTTCTTCGCTGTAGTCTTCGATTGCGGGGCGCCCTGAGCCGAGGCCGGAACGAACAGACCAAGACCGAGCAACAGTGTGCAAACGCAGGCCACGTTCATCGGGCGGATCAAACGCACGAACCCTCCGTCACGACGTCGGCTGGCTGGGAACAACCGGACCGGGTGAGATTTTGAAGCAATTCGGAGTTTAACAGCAAACCCCATAACGTGCAACCACTTATGTAATCGACTCTACGGATTCCGTTCCAAAGCCGTCAGAACTGCCGCCTTCTGCCTGCTGAGGACGACCAGTTTTCAAATCGGGTGCCAGTTTTGTGAGTCAGCCACCGAGCCGCCCGGCTGCCGCAAGAATCGCCGAAATCAGGCTGAAAAACTTGCTTCCGCGGCCCGTGTCCACGACACTCTTAGTCGAGCAGCGTGCGTCAGAATGGCTGCTGAATCTGATACTAGGGTCCAGAATGTCGACAGAAGTCCAACCAGAGGCAGAATTCATCGCGCTGCGGGCGACGATACGCGAGCGCGGCACGGCGCGCATGGTCCTGGTGCCGCTCGTCTTCGTCGCGTGGGCCGCAATCGTCGTGGCCACCTCGGCCGTGATAACCGTCGCGCTCAGCATGCTCTTTCCTCTCGTGGTCCTGGCCGCCGGCTTCGAAGCCACGTTTGCCCTCTCTACAAATGTCGAGCGCATCGGCCGGTACCTTCAGGTCTTCCACGCTGAAGCTGGACCGTGGGAGCACGTGTCGATGGAGTTCGGACGACGGTTTCCAGGCAGTGGTCCGGACCCGTTATTCGGCCGTCTCTTCATTCTCGCGACGTCGCTGAATTTCCTGCCTGCTGCTCTGGGCGGTCAACCGATCGAGATCATCATCGTGGCCGTTGCGCATTTCCTGCTGATCAACCGGATCCGGATAGCCCGGGACGCCGCGGCTTCGCAGCGTGCGATCGATCTCGAGCGGTTCACGGAGCTTTACCGGGCCAGGGCGAGCGCGAGCAGCAGCGCCCGCGCCGTGCCCAGCCAGGAATCGGTCGAGTCGAACGTCTCGTCGAGCGAGTGACTGCCCGCGCCTCGGCCGCCGCCGTCGATCGTTATCGCGGCAATCCCGAGGCTCATGGGGAAGTTGGCGTCGGTTGACCCCTCTTCGAGCGGTGCCTGGATCCCCAGCGCGCGTGAGACAGAGACGGCCGCCTCCACGATCGGCGCGGTCGCCGGAAGCCCGCCGGCGGGCCTGTCCCCCACGAGTTTGCGATCGACGGTCAGCCGCCCGCGATTTCCCCACCGTTCGTTCTCCTCGGCGAGCGCCTGATCCACGGCCTTCATGAAGCCGGCGTCGATGGCCGTCAGCGCGGCGCGGTCCGACGATCGCAGGTCCACTTCCATCCAGGCGTCGAAGGCGATCGAGTTAATTGATGTCCCGCCCCCGACCCGTCCGACGTTGAACGTCGTCTTCGGCGTTCGCGGCACCTGCAGATCCGAGATATGGCCGATGGCTCTGCCGAGCGCGTGAACCGGATTGGCGATGCCGAACGCCCCCCAGCTGTGGCCGCCGGGTCCCTTGAACGTGACTCGATAGCGGCGGCTGCCGACCGCGGTGTGGGTGATGCCGATGCCGGCGCCGTCCACCGAAACGAAGCGATCGGCGCGCCCCTTCAGCTCCTGGGTGAAGAGGTGTTTGACGCCCCGCAGGTCGCCGAGCCCCTCCTCGCCCACCGTTCCCACGAACGTGATCGGTCGCTGGGTCTCGAGTGCTGCGTCGTTCAGCTCCCGGATCACCCCGAGGATCACTGCCAGGCCGCGACAGTCGTCGCTGATGCCGGGTCCCTTGATGACCGGACCGTTCCGGGACGTCTGAACGTTCGTGCCTTCGGGGAATACCGTGTCCAGGTGCGCGGTGAAGACCAGGTGCGGGCCGGGGGCCAGTCCGGGCCGCTCGCCGAGGACGTTCCCGACCGTATCGATGCGAACGTTCTTCAGACCGAGCTTCTCGAACGAAGCCTTGAGGGCCGCTGCGCGTTTCTGCTCCATGAAAGGCGGCGCCGGGATTTCGCAGAGCCTCACCTGCTCTTCAATCAGCTGAGGCTCGTTGCGCCGGACGCTGTCGACTGCGGCCTTGACCCGAGCGTCCGACAGGAGCCGATCCCCCGCGCCCTGCTGCGGCATCGCCGCGCCCGAGGCGCCCGCCACGAGGCCCGTCGTCACGACGACTGCCACAAAACGTCGCTTTCCTGCGACAAAAACTTGTCCGACTGCCAGAAAACGTCGCATCGGTATGACCTCCGCTCGCTCTCGATTTTCAACAGAACTGTAACGGTCGCATTGCGGTCGTCCGACTCGTGATCATCGCACCCGCCCCGAACCGAAACGGATGACATCGCCAGTGTCGCCCTGCCCCGCAAAAGAGATCCAATCACTTGGTCGCAACTATTCAAGCATTAAGGTGAATATAGGTCGCTTCAGCTGTGGACTTACCACGGCGGCGCGTGGGCTCCAAACTGCATGAATCATCGGCGCGCCCGGGAAACCTGCGGGTTTTCTGAGCGTCTAACGCAATAGATTGCGTCGCACCGCGCGAGTCGCGCGAATCGGTTTTTACGGTACAGGAATTGCTCACATTCGGCACAGGATTCAGGCATGATGAGCCTCGTTCGACTCCTCGGCTACACGACGATGACATGCGGTTGCGTGGCGGGTCACTACCGCGAGGTCGCAACGAACCGCGAGATCACGTACGTCGAGGAAAAAGGAACGACCTGCGATCATCACGGGCATCGCCGGAACCACACCCTGGCCACGGCACGCTTCGGGATGAACGCGGTCACCGCAAAAGCGTCTTAGGCGCTCTAAACCGAAAAGCGGTCCCGGGGACGCCGGGGCCGTGAGCCTGTTTGCGTATCGCAAAGGGATTCACGGCCCTTTTTTTTGTACACTCTCTCGCGATGCCCGTCGCGTTGAGGCTCGCCAAACTGCCGGCCCCCCACACCGTCCTCGAGTCCCGAGGCCGCACCCTGCGCTTCTACCACGGCGATTGTCTGGACGTGCTGCGGGCGCTGGAGCCGGGGGCCCTGTCGGCGGTCGTCACGTCACCCCCCTACAACCTCGGCATCCGCTATCGGAGCTATGACGACGCCAGGCCGCGAGAGCATTATCTGGCGTGGACGGAGGCGTGGGTCAAGGCGGCGGCGCGCGCGCTCGCGTCGAAAGGGTCGCTGTTCCTGAACGTCGGCGCCAAGCCCACCGACCCCTGGACGGCCATGGACGTCGCCCAGACCGCCCGGCGGCACCTGCAGCTCCAGAACACGATCCACTGGATCAAGTCGATCGCGATCGACAAGGACGCCGCCGGCGCGGCGGTGGACCTCGAGCGAGACATCGCCGTGGGCCACTACAAGCCAATCAACAGCGAGCGCTTTCTCAACGACTGCCACGAGTTCGTGTTCCACTTCACGCCGGAGGGCCGCACGCCGCTCGATCGGCGCGCCATCGGCGTCGCGTACCAGGACAAGTCCAACATCGCGCGGTGGCGGACGGGCGGCGGCAACCGCCGCTGCCGCGGCAACACCTGGTTCATCCCTTACGAAACGATTCAGAGCCGGGACAAGGATCGCCCGCACCCCGCCACGTTTCCTCCGCGGCTCGCGACCTATTGCCTGCGGCTGCACGGCGTGTCACGCCTGCAGGTCGTCATGGATCCGTTTCTGGGGCTGGGCAGCGCGGCGGTCGCCTGCGCCGGGCTGGGCGTGGACTTCGTGGGCGTCGAGATCGACGAGCACTATCTCACCGAAGCGATCGACCGGACCCGCCGGGCGCTCCGTCAGACAAAGAAATAGGCCCGCGCTTTTTCGCGCGGGCCCGTCTTTCTGGCGCCGGACACTACGCTAGAACCAGTCTCATAACCTGCCGCTCGTTCCACGGTGCGAGCGAGCATCGCGAGCGAGCCACGCGACCGGCGCGCGCCGGCGAAGCGGCGCGCGAGGGAGCGTGTTGGGGAGTCCGGGGGCGACGCCTCGGATAGGACTAGAACCGCACGCGCACGCCGAGCTGCATCTGCCACCGCGACCGTAGATCGTCGCGAGGAACTGCTCTGACGGCGACTGCAGCACGCGCTGGCCGTTGACGTCGCGAACATGCCGGCAATGTTGTAGTTGACCGGCGGACCCGCGGGATTGGCCGGAAGCCGACCGGAATACAGGTCGTTGAAGTTCGCGATACTCGAACAGGCCGTGGTCGTTGCGAGCAGGTTGGTCAGGTTCAGCAGGTCCCACGTAATCTCAGTCCTCACGCGCTTGAACGGCAGCGCCAGGTTCAGCCGCATGTCGAAGGTCGTGTCGACCATGGTGATCGGCAGGTATTGCGCTCGTGAATCTGCCCGATGGCCTCCGCCAGGCAGGGTTCCGCGTTGATGTAGTTCATGAAGTCCTCGAACGTGCCGTTCGTGAGACGTCACCTCGCCGGGGCCGGATGGAATCAACAGCAGGTCGTTGGTAAAGCCACTGTCGCCGTTGGCGTCGCCGTTGTACAACAGCGACCAGGGCCGCCCGGACTGGCCGCTGAAGAAGCCCGACGCTGTGACCGTGTAGCCGGCACCGAGCGGAATGTCGTAGCCGCCCGAGATCGTGATGCGATGGCCCGGATCGAAGTTCGAGCGCGTGAGCGGCGGGTTGTTGGGATCGCCGGGCCGGTAGATGTTGATGAAGTTCGACGCCGCCTGCGACGAGGTGCCGTCCATGATGGACGTCGATTTGCCGTACAGGTACGACGCGCTCATGAAGAGCCGGTCGCGGAACGGACGATCGACCTTGAATGCGATGCTCCACGCGTCCCCCTGATCGGAATTCGTGAGGAGGATCACGTCGGTCAGCGTCGGCACCTTGTTCCTCGCATACAGCGGACGCCCGTCCACGCGGGTGCCGATCTGCTGCAGGTTCAGATTCTGGTACTTGATGTCCTGGAGGTTCGTCGTGTACAGGAACTCGGCCGTCCCGATGAGGCCGAAGAAGCCCAGGTCCCGGTCGTACGCGAGGTTTGCCCGGACGAGCGACGGGTACTTGTAGTCCGGGTCGACCAGGTCGATTTCATTCGCCGGGATGTTGCCGCCAGATTCGTCGGCTGCGTCGCGGGATCGGGCACTGAAGGGAACGATCCGGTTCGCGCCGTTGACGTTGAATCCGACCGACAGCCGGCGGAACTCGATGCCGGTGTTGCCGAACTGGTTCGACAGCCAGACGTACGGCGTGCGTCCCGAGAACATGCCGACGCCCCCGCGAATCTGCTCGGTGTTGTTGGAGGAAAGCGCATAGTTGAAGCCCAGTCTCGGGGACCACAGCAACCCGCCCGGCACGACATCCGTGGCATAGCCGAAATCGGTCACGGTCGAAGGGTTGGCTGTGGGCTTGTCCGGGAACGTGGGAATGTCGAGCCGCACGCCGTACGTCAGCGTCAGGTTCGAGAGCGCGCGCCACTGATCGCCGGCGTAGAATCCCCACTGTCGAACGCGGAAGCGCGCGGACTGCAGAGGGTCGCTCGTCAGCGAGAAGCTGTAGTCGTAACGACGTACGCCAGGCCCTGCTCGAACAGGTCGAGGTTGGCAGAAGCGGTAGTTCCCGTAGTTGTCACGGATGAACAGGTTTCGGAACTTGAAGAACTCGTTGTGCGTGCCGAACGTGAAGGTGTGCTTGCCTCTCAGCCATCGTGAAGTCGTCGGTCAGCTCGTAGACGTCCTGATCGAGCTCGTTCGCAGCGGAGAAGTTCTCCCGGCCCGCCCGAACATTGGTTCCCGCGCTCAGATCGACTCGCACGAACGGGAACGGCCGCTCCTCAATCGGGTTGGCCGGCCCGGCGATCGCGGACTACGCTGATAGGTGAACCGCAGCTCGTTGACCCCGTGCCGAGCGTGCTGTTCAACTGGACGACCGTCGAGTTCGTCTTGTCCTTGATGCGGTAGAACGCGTCCGGGCTGAAGTACGTGATGAGGTCGGGACGACCGATGTCGTTCAGTGCGTTCAGGAAGTTGTGGCGAACCGTCAGCTGATGCTGCGGCTTGACGTTGAAGTCGCCTCGCACGAAGAACTTGTCGCTGTTGATCGTCCGGATGAACTCGTCCGTGCCGCCCGGATCGTAGTTGTAGCGGTTGCGGAGGATGCTCGAGGAACCGATCGATCTCCGCGTCGTGTCCGAACTGCTGGCCGCTGCCGCTCACGGAAATACCTGACGGGTTGTCCTTCCGGCCCCAGTCGACGTTGCCGAAGAAGAACGCCTTGTTCTGCGACGATCGGTCCGCCGACGCTGCCGCCGAACTGCTGGTCCTTGAACTGGGCGACCTTCGTGCCGGTCGGACTGTCGCCGACCCAGTCCTGGTTCCGGCCGTAGAAATAGCGCCGTTGCCGCGAAGGTTGTTCGAGCCGCTCTTCGTGATCGCGTTGATGCCGCCGCCCGAGAACCCGCCCTGACGCACGTCGTACGGCGAGACGACGAGCTGCAGCTCCTGGATCGCGTCGAGGCTGATCGGCTGGGCTTCGGTCTGACCGCCCGGCGTGCCGGACGCCGCGAGGCCGAAGACGTCGTTGTTGACGGCGCCGTCGATCTGCACGTTGTTGTAGCGGTTGTTGCGTCCGGCCACCGAGAGCGCCAGCGGATCCAGTTGTTGAGTCCGGTCGGGTTGAAGTACGGCGACGTGCGCGCGATGTCGACGAAGCTGCGTGAGATCGTCGGCAGGTTCTCGACCGCCTTTGCCGAAACGTTGTCCGCCGTCCCCGCGCGCGAGCTGTCGATGATCGACGACTGGCCAACGACCGTGACCGTCTCGACCACCGTCTCGATCTGCAGCTTGAAGTCGACGCCGCGCTGCTCGCCGAGCGTGATCGGGACGTTCGTGAGCTCGTCCTTCTTGAACCCGCTCATCGTGACCGCGATCGTGTACGGTCCGACGCGCATGTTGAGAAGGCCGAAGCGGCCTTCACTGTCGGTGACGGCCTCGTAAACGGTGCCCGTCGGCGTATGCGTCGCCACCACGGTCGCACCCGGAAGCACCCCTCCCTGAACATCCGTCACCACGCCGGCCGCACTCCCGGTCGTCGCGGTCTGCGCGGAGGCGATCGCCACTCCGCAAACAAGCAGGCACACGCCCGCCGCGAGGCTCCGCAAAGCCCTGGTACAAGAAGTCATCGCATAGATCTCCAGAAGTCCGGGTTGCAGCTCAGGCTAGACGGAGGAGTAGTCAGCCCGATCACGTGTGTTTTCGAGGCAGAAGTATAGCAGAGGACCCGCTACGAAAGTGTGACGCTATTTCGAGGGTTTCGTCGCGGCCGATGGCCTCCGGATGTCGTACTGCGTGCGGTGCTGTACGTTGAGATCCGGACGGCTGACTTTGACCTCGATACTCCGGGTCTTCTTCCGCGGATCCGGATTATTGGAGTAGTAGCCGACGACGTAGTAGTCGCTGGTCTCGGCGTCGATTCGTTTCAGCGCCTTGTCGAAGTCGTTCTGGTTGATCGCGGCGTATCCGCCCGTCAGCTCCGCAATCGTCCGGAGGCTGTCCTGCGACGTCCGGACGTATTGCTGCCACTCCACCATGTCGATTTTCTCGTCGAGATCGGGCATGCCCACGAGCCCGCGTGGATCGATGGTGTACATGGTGACGTTGGCTTTGTTGGCGTTGCGCGTCAGGTACGAAAGGTCGGAGACCAGGTCGGCTTCCGAGAACTGGTTGCCCTGTTTCTGGAACGGATTGTTGTCCGTATCCGAGTTGCCGCTGCCGTCGTCCGAGGGCCGCGCATAGCGCTCTGACTCCTGCTTCGCGCGCGTCTCCTTGAACGGATTGAAGTCGTAGCCGTTGCTGACGTAGATGAACGCCTTCCGGCGGTTGTGAATCTGCGCCAGGTTGCCGATGATCTCGTTGGCCGTCTGGAAAGCGACGTGCGCGCGGTAGCGGACTTCAGGAGGACCCTGCGCGCCTTCGGGAACGTCGAGGATGTCCTTCGGCGCGAGCCCCGCGCCGGAAATCTTGTTGATCGCCTGATCGAGCCGTTTCAGGTCGTACGTCAGATCGATCGCCAGCGACGAGGGACCGGTCGAGACGATACCGAACATGTCGCCTTCGTGGATCAGTTCCTTGCGGATCTTCTTGAAGAGATCGCGGATGCGCCCGGTGTTCCGGAAGTCCAGGTGCAGGTCGTCCACGAAGACCATGAAGATCCGGCCCGCTGCGTCGTTGGTCGGCCGGGGCGGCGGCAGGATGATGCCCTCCTGCGGCACGGGCGGCGGTGGCGCGGCGACGTTGAAGACGCGCCCGCCGTGCGTCAGCGTGAACGAGACCAGCTGCTGCCTGACGCCGTCCTCGAAGACCTCGAACTCGTCCTTCTTCAAATCCGCGATGAACTGTCCCCGGCTGTCGCGAACGATCACGTCGGTGGTAATCAGCTCGACCGCCGACCGGATCACGTCACGCTGATCGGGCTTGGCGGGCGGCGTCTGGGGTTTTTGCGGAGGGTTCTGCGCCAGCACGGACGGACCCGTCACGAGCGCGAACGCGAGGACACCGGTCCAAAGGCGTCGGGGTACGGACTTCACTTGCATGACCTGATTATACAGAGAGTTACAAGTCGCCGGCGTCCGAATCGTCGTCATCCCCCGCCCCCGCGTCTTCAGGCGACTCGGCGGTGTCCGGGGTCGATTGCCCTTCCTGCGCGACGGACCCGCCACCCGGCTGGGGTTGACGACCGCCGCGGCGTCGACGACGGCGGCGCTTTCGTCCCACGACCTCTCGAAGCGAAGCAAAAACGGTCTCGTATTGCTCGAGACCCTGCGTCACCTCATCAGCCGTGACCCATGCGTCAGGATTCAGACGCTCGGCCTGCAGTTTCAGCTCTTCCCGGCGTACGGGCTCGGTGAGTTTTTCGGAGATGCGGGCGAGGACCTCCGCGTACCGGGCGCGCAGTCGCAGCACGCCTTCCGCGCCGAGCCGGGCATGCGCGGGCGTCGGTGGATCGACGTCGGGATCGGGGACCGTCGCTCCAGGTGATTCCGGTGGCCCCACCAGTTCCAGGCCGTCGAGGGTGTCGAGCACGAGCGCGGCGGATTCTTCCGTGACGGACTCTGCCCCAGGCGGACCGATGTCGATGACGACGTCCTGAGCCTGTTCTTCGGCAGACGTGTCAGCCGGCAACGGCGATCTCTCCGGTATCACCGGAGACGGCATGCGCGGACGCGATTGCGCGGGCCGGTCGCGCCGGAAGCGCTCGGATCTCGGTCCCAGCGGTCGCGGCGCCGCGTCCCTGAGTTCCGACGGCGGAACTCCCTGCCCTTTCAGGATCCGCGTCCAGTCGAACTCGACTCCGGGGTTGAATTCCTCGATTTGACGGATCGCGTCTTCGTCGAGCGCCGAGCGGCCGACCTTGACCCCTGGCGGGGTCCGGAACCAGTAGAGGATTCGCGACCGCGACTTGCCGCGCTTCCTATCGCTGTGGACCACGAACGTGTTCTCGTAGCCACGCTTGTCGCGGTTGAATCTGAGATACGGCAGGACCTATTTCCTCTTGTGATTCGCCGGCGCTGATTTTCGCCCCGACGGCTTGGCGCGCGCCACGCGGGCGGCGGCCGTCCGCCGCTGAGGGGCCTCGGGAAGCTTCCGCTTCTTCTTTGCGACGGGCGCGGGCGCTGTCTTCCTGGCGGGTGCGCGGGGGGCCTCGGTTCGCCCGGCGACGCTCGGCGGACGGCGCGGCTCGGGTGCCGGCCTTCGTGTCTCAGGTGTGGCGCGATGCACGAGCGTGAAGCGGGTCTGGTCTCCGATCGTGTGGTAGCTCCAGATCTCGGCGACGTTCACATCGTTTTCCGTCGCCAGCCGCCGCGCAATCTCCACCGAGCCCGCCGGCACGTAGAGGTGGAACGGCGCGCGCGCGCGACCGAGGTGAGCCCACTGTGAGCGCGCTTCGAGATGGTTGACGGATTCGGAGGTTTCGACCTCGACCGTTCCCATCAGCCTGCGCGCGCGATCCGCGGACGTCAGCACGAGATCCGGATAGATCTGCATCAGCCCGATCTTGACCGGCGAGCTCTGGTTTTCGCCGATGTTCGCCGTGACATCGTGCTTGCGCTTCAGCTTGACCTGCAGGAGCCGGATCACCCGGTCGTGTTCGAGCTGCTCGCGGACCGGACGCACGAGGATAGGGCTCACGTGGCCTCCGAAGGCGAAGGATCTTTGGTGCTGCGATCTTTCAGGAAACCGGGAATTATAGACACTTTCGGTCGCGTTTGTATAGTCGGCGTCACGCTCGAAACGGTTCGTGCCTTGACGTGAATGTCTTTTACGCTCAGAATGATGCGGTGATCTCGTCGACTGAGAGCCACCCCGCCGAGTCGGCCACCCGCACAATCCTCATCGTCGACGACGACCGATCGGTTGCCGATACTTTCGCACGAATCCTGAAGCTCGAGGGCTACGAAGTCGCGACCGCCATGTCGGCCGAGGCCGGCCTCGAGATCGCGGACAACGTGCTGCCGGATGCCATCATCCTCGATATGCGGATGCCCATCACCAGCGGCCTGCAGTTCCTCCGGCTGGTGAGGTCGAAGCCGCATCTCGTCGAGGTGCCCGTCGCCATCGTGACCGGCGATTACTTCCTGGCCGATCCGGTTCAGCACGAGCTGAAGTCACTCGGGGCGTCGGTCAAGTTCAAGCCGATGTATCTCGAGGACCTGGTGATCCTGGCGCGCACCCTGGTCTCTACGTGAACGATCGGTTCCTCCGGGCCTGCCGGCGGGAACCCGTCGACGCCACGCCGGTCTGGTTCATGCGCCAGGCGGGCCGCTACATGCCCGAGTACCGGGCGCTTCGCGAGCGGCACTCCCTCCTCGATATCTGCCGGCATCCCGAGCTGGCCGTTGCGGTCACGCTTCAACCCGTCCGCGCGATCGAGGTCGACGCCGCGATTCTCTTCTCGGATCTCCTGCTCCCCTTTCTCCCGATGGGGCTGGACTTCGATTTCGTCAAGGGCGAAGGGCCGTCGATCGCCAACCCGATCCGAGCGGCGGCGGACGTCGATCGCCTGAAGCGGTTCGACTGCCGTCAGGATCTTCGTCACGTGCTCGACACGATTGCCGCGGTTCGCGCGGAACTGAACGGCCGCATTCCGCTGCTCGGGTTCGGCGGCGCGCCGTTCACGCTTGCGGCATACGCCATCGAAGGCGGGCCCTCATCGAGCTACGCGCGGACGAAGGCCTTCATGCACACGGAGCCGCAGGCGTGGCACAGGCTCGCCGGCTTCTTCGCGGACGTGATGATCGAGTACCTGCGGGCGCAGGTCGAGGCAGGCGCGCAGGCGCTGCAGATCTTCGATTCGTGGGCGGGCACGCTCGGACGCTCCGACTATCGCGAGTTCGTTCAGCCTCATTCGAAGCGGGTCTTCGACGCGTTGTCCGACGCCGGAGTGCCGCTCATCCACTTTGGTGTCGGGACCTCCGCGATTCTGGCGGATATGGTCCAGGCCGGCGGGAGCGTGATCGGCGTGGACTGGCGGCTGCCGCTCGATGAGGCGTGGGCGATCGTCGGACCGCGCGCGATTCAGGGTAACCTCGATCCGTGTGTGCTCCTGGCGCCGCGCGACACGATGCTCGCCGCTGCGGACGAGGTGCTGCGACGCGCAGCCGGCAGGCCGGGCCATATCTTCAATCTCGGTCACGGCGTACTGCCAGAGACGTCGCTCGCGCAGGTACAGGCACTGGCGGCGCATGTGCATCAAGCCACGCAATAGCAAGAGGCCTTCAGCTCGAGCCACCGTGCGAGCGAGCATGGCGAGCGAGCCACGCGACCGGCCCGCCTTCGCGCCGGAGGCGCTTCGGCGAGGTCTCGCCGGAGCTGTAGCGTAGGCGGAAGCGCGCCGGCGCCCTTCGACTTCGCTCAGGGCGTGGTGAGCCTAGTCGAACCGCGAAGCGGCGCGCGAGAGCGCGTGTGGGGGAGTCCGAGGGGCGAAGCCCCTCGGTTAAGAAATGACCATCATCGTCATCGGCGCGGGCATCACCGGGCTGTCGGCCGCATTCGAGCTGACCGAGCGCGGTGTTCGATGCGTGGTGCTCGAAGCGTCCGATCGCGTAGGCGGCCTGATCCTCACGAAGCGCGTGAGCGGTTTCACGATCGAGGCCGGCGCGGATTCGATGCTCGCGCTCAAGCCGGCGGGGGCTGAGTTGTGCGCCGCGCTCGGGCTCGGTCCTCGCCTGATCGCCACGAAGCGTCCGCGGACCGTCTACGTGCACGCGCGCGGCCGACTGCACGCCGTTCCCTCGCCGTCCACGCTCGGCATTCCCGCTACGTGGCGGGGCCTCGCCACCTACGACCTGCTCCCCTGGTCCGCGCGGATCCGTCTCGCACTCGACGCGCTCCGTTCCCGATCCGGGTCCGGCGACGAATCCGTCGCGAGCTTTTTCCGGCGCCGGTTTGGTCCAGCGACCGTCGACCTGATCGCCGAGCCACTCCTCGGGGGGATCCATGCCGGCGACATCGAGTCGCTGTCGATGCGATCCGTCGCGCCGCGACTGCTCGACGCGGAGACGCGGCACGGCAGCGTACTGCGAACGATCAGGCAGACGCGGCCGATGCCGGGGGGCGAAGGACTGTTCAAGTCGTTGTCCGCCGGCATGAGCGAGCTGGTGATTGCACTCGACAAGCGCATCCCCGCGGGCACCATCCATCTGAACACGCAGGCTGAGGCGATCTCGCGCGACGAGATCGGGTGGCGCGTACTCGCCGGAGGCCGGGAATTCCACGGCAACGCGGTGATCGTCGCGGCGCCGGCGTTCGCGGCCGAGCGGCTGCTGACCGATGTCGCCCCGGACGCCGCCCGACTCTGCGCGGAGGTCCCCTACGTGTCGACCGTCAGCGTGGCGCTCGCCTGGCCGCGCGCGAGCGTCGCGCACCCACTCGACGGCAGCGGCTTCGTCGTCGCGCGCACGCAGAGCACGCTGCGCATTTCCGCGTGCACGTGGGTCTCGTCGAAGTGGGACGCGCGCGCGCCTGCGGACGGAGTCCTGCTGCGCGCGTTCCTGGGGGGCGCCGCCGACCCCGCGGCTTCCGATCTTTCAGACGATGAGCTGGTGGGAATCGTGCGCCGGGACGTCGGAGAGGTTCTCGGCATCACCGATCAGCCCATCCTGTCGGACGTGCACCGGTGGCCTCGGGCAGGCGCCCAGCACATCGTCGGCCACGCGGCGCGCGTCGCGCGGATCGAGGATCTGCTCGGACGCACGCCCGGGCTCTTCGTGGCCGGCAGCGGGTTCCGCGCTATCGGCATTCCCGATTGCGTGGCGGACGGCCGCGCTGCCGCCGCCGAGTCCGCGCGTTACGTTAAGATGGCTGGGTGATGTCCGCTCGTGCCCTCGGGTTCCTGATCGCCACGATCGTCGCGCTCTCGAACGTTCGCGCGCAGACGCCCGACCTCCAGAACGTCCTGAAAGACATCAAGGCCCGCGACAAGGGCCAGCTCGCCGTGTCAGAGGAAGACGGGCGCTTTCTGCGGCTGCTCGTCGCGAGTACTGGTGCGAAGCGCGCGCTCGAGATCGGGGGCGCGAGCGGCTACAGTGCCATCTGGATTGGCATGGGGCTTCGCGACACGGGCGGCCGGCTCGTCACGCTCGAGTACGACGCGGCCCGGGCGAAGGAGCTGGCGGACAACGTGCGGCGCGCAGGCCTGTCGGACGTCATCGAGGTGCGATCGGGTGACGGGTTCAAGGAGATTCCGGGCATCCCCGGCACGTTCGATTTCGTGTTCCTCGACGCGTGGAAAAAGGACTACAAGCGCTTCTTCGATCTCGTGTACCCGCGCCTCGACAAGGGAGGGCTGTTCGTCGCGCACAACGTCGTGAACAAGCGCAGCGAGATGGGCGACTTCCTCGACGTCATCTGGAAACACCCGTCCCTCTGGACGACCATCGTATCGCCGTCAGGTGAGGGGATGTCGGTGTCGCTGAAACGCTGAGGCGGACGGCAGCGGAGCGCGCAACTTTAGTTGCGCGGATCTATTCCAGCTTTTTCGGGGCTCTCTTCTTGCGCGGTTTTCCGCTGCGCAGGCCGGCTGGCACCGGCTCGTCGCTGGGCTCGAGCCGCGACATGCTGGTCAGAAACTTCTTGACCCCGTGCTCATCGAACTGGACACGGGTATAGGCATCCTCGACTGCGATCACAGATCCCAGACCGTAGGTGGGCTCAACGACCCTGGCCCCAACGTCGAACCGCTTCATCACGAGCTCCTTCGCCGCGGAACGCAAATGGCGCGGACCCCTTGCGCAGGATCGACGCGCAGCGGCGCACCGCCGCCGGAACTCTCAGAGTATCAGATGTTTACCGCGGTCGTCAACCGCAGCCGCCTATAGTACAGTCGTCCCGCCGTGCGCACACACATCATCGGCGTCCCGCTCGATCTGGGGGGAAACCGCCGGGGGGTCGACATGGGTCCCTCCGCTTTCCGCATTGCCGGTTTGAGCGAGCGCCTGACCGCCCTGAACATCGCCGTCTCCGACGAGGGCGACCTGGTCACGCCCATTCCTGAGGTGAAAGCGCTCGGCGATCCGACCAAGAAGTACATCCGGGAGATCGCGCAGGGTCTGCGAAAAACTCTACAAGACATCGCTCGCCGTGCTCGAAAAAGGTGGTCTGCCGCTCGTGCTCGGTGGCGACCACAGCCTCGCGGCCGGGTCGGTGGCTGCGACGGCCGATTTCGTCAGGCGCGAGAACAAGCCCCTGGGACTGATCTGGGTCGACGCGCACGGTGACATGAACACGCCGTCGAGCTCCAGCAGCGGCAACGTGCACGGCATGCCGCTCGCGTCGCTCCTCGGGCCGGAGCCCGCGGAGCTCTCGCGGATCGGCGGCTTCTCCCCCAAGGTCCTGCCCGAACACACCGTGCTCATCGGCATCCGCAACCTGGACGAGCGGGAGAAGGAGATCGTCCGCGCGTCGCGCGTGCACGTCTTCACGATCAAGGACATCGATCGCGCCGGCATCGCCTCGGTCGTCGAGCAGGCGCTCGCGAAGGCCGGCCAGGGAACGGCCGGCGTGCACGTCTCGTTCGATCTCGACGTGTGCGATCCGGCGATTGCGCCGGGCGTCGGCACGCCGGTCAAGGGCGGCCTCGACTACCGCGAGGCGCATATGGTGATGGAGATGATCGCCGATTCGGGACTGCTGCGTGCGCTCGATCTCGTCGAGGTCAACCCGATTCTCGACGATCGCAATATGACCGCGATCCTCGGCGCAGAGCTGGCGTCGTCCGCGCTGGGTCAGAAGATCATATAAATGCTCGTAGTTCGTAGTTCGTAGTTCGGGGGCTCGTAGCTCGGATGGTGCTGGGTGGACGCGGCGCTACGCGCGCGAAGAGGCGTATGGAAGGGCAACAGGTCGAGGGCGGCGTCTCACGGTTCGAAGGGGCGCTTCGCGAAGGCGCGGCCCGAGCCAGACTTCAAGTAGCGTTCGAAGCGGATGGCGCGCTTCTCATCCGAGAACTCGATAACCACGTGAACGTGCCATGGACGGCGGGAAGCCGTATGGGGGCAGCCCCCTGCGTTGTGGTCGGACAACCTCGCATTCACATCGGATGTGAGGCCGACGTAGAACTCGAGGTCTGACCTGAGTTTCTCAGAACGCAGACAAAACGCTTGTCTCCGGTCATGACCAGACCTGTTGGCAAGCCACATGCCTGGTAGGAAACATCGAACTACGCCCAGTATCAGCGCGAGGAGTTGGGAACGTCGCAGCATCGACAGCCGTTCGCAGGAAGGAGAGTCGCCGTTCTTGCGTACCTTGACGGCCGGGTGATCGAGAGACAGGCCCGCCTTCGCGGCTGCGCCGCTTCGGCGCGGCATCCTTCGCCTGTCAGAACTCGCTTGGTTTACCGAGCCGAAGCTCGCCGAAGGCGAGCGAAGGCTGGTGGGCCGCCCGGGGATCGAACCCGGGACACCCTGATTAAAAGTCAGGTGCTCTACCACTGAGCTAGCGGCCCGGCGGGAGCCATCGATCTTACCATGCGCGCCTCAGCCGGACCGGCGCGCTCCACGTGGCACCGCGCGCGCCGCGGACCATCCGCAGGATAGAATCCCCGAACGCGCATGCGAAGAATCGACATCTTCAACCACATCTTTCCCGACGCCTACTTCCGCCGGATGATGGCGGTGGCGCCGGACTTCCAGGACATCGGCAGACGGATGCGAAACATCCCGATGCTGATCGACCTCGACGTGCGCTTCCGCGTGATGGACGCCTTCGAGGACTATCAACAGGTGCTGTCGATCGCGACCCCGCCGATCGAAGTGTTCGCGGGCGACGCCGCCGGCGAGCTGGCGCGAATCGCCAACGATGGCATGGCGGATCTCGTGCGGCGCTTTCCCGATCGGTTTCCGGCGTTCATCGCGTCCCTGCCGCTCAACGATCCGGACCTGGCCGCACGCGAGGTCCAGCGAGCCGTCGACGAGCTGGGGGCGCGAGGCGTCCAGCTGTTCTCCAGCGTGTTCGGAAAGCCGATCGCCGAACCCGAGTTCCTGCCACTCTTCGAAGCGATGGCCGCTTACGACCTGCCGATTCTGCTCCACCCCTACCGAGGGGCCGACGTGCCCGACTTCGGCGGCGAGACGCGCTCCCAGTACGAGATTTGGTGGACCTTCGGCTGGCCGTACGAAACCAGCGCCGCGATGGCGCGTCTCGTCTTCAGCGGCATCTTCGATCGCTTTCCTGAACTGAAGATCATCACGCACCACATGGGGGCGATGGCGCCATACTTCGAGGGGCGGATCGGTCCAGGCTGGGATCAGCTCGGCGTGCGAACGTCGGCGATCGACTACGCCGCGTGCTCAAGACGCTGAAGAAGCGACCGCTGGATTACTTCCGGATGTTCTACGCCGACACGGCGCTCTTCGGCGCGTACGATGCGACGGTGTGCGGGCTCAAGTTCTTCGGCGCCGACAGGGTGCTCTTTGCGTCCGATGCGCCGTTCGATCCCGAGAAAGGGCCGATGTACATCCGGGAGACCATCGGTGTCATCGATCGGCTGCCGATCGGGCTCGAGGAGCGGGAAAAGATCTACTGGCGCAATGCGCAGGCGATGCTCAAGCTGCCGGGCTGAACCGCTATTTGAGCGTGAAGCTCATTTCGATTTCGACGATCACGGAAACGGGCTTCCCCTCGAGGGTCGCCGGTGAGAACTTCCATCGCTTGACGGTCCTGAGGGCTTCCTCATCCAGTTCGGAGTCGAGTGAGCCGATGACTCGCACGTCGCCGACGTTCCCGTCCGGCCGGACGATCGCTTCCATGTAGACCACGCCCTGGACTTTCCGCTGCATGGCGCTCTTGGTGTAATTCGGTTTGACCTCCCGCACCAGTTTCGGGTGTGCCACCCCTTCCCCGCCCCTGTAGAGACCGCGCGCGGGGTCGGGCGTGAACGATGATTCCCCGGTTCGGCGCGCCTGGATGTTGCGGATCTCCGTCCGTCCCTTCAGGCCCTCGATGCCGATGACGCCACTCTCGCGCTTCAGATCGTCGGCGACGGCGATCGATTCGCCGTTGAGCGCCACCTGAAGCCGGGCGTTCTCGCAACTGATCGTGAGAACCTGCCATTCGCCGACCGCACGCGCGACGGCGGGGAGTCGTGCTTCCTCGAAACGCAGGTTCGACGACCGGGAACCCCTGAGGTCGACGCGTCCAACGGCGTCCGAGCCGGCGGTCGAATCCGAGAGAGAGATGCGATAGCCGGTCGACGGCCTGTCCCCGCGTGCGGCACGGACGAACACGCCAGCCTGCGTGCCCGGCTGAACGATGCGAAACTCCATCTCGAGTACGAAATTGTCGAACGAGTAATAGCTGTGAATCCAGCCCGGGCCCTCGCCAATCTGGATCAGCGGACCCTCCGCCACGACGTGTGGCATCGGACCGCCTCGCGCGGCCCACCTCGTGATTGGGTAGGACTGATTGATCGACTTGACGGGCTTCGCGGTAGCCGGAAGATCCTGCGTAGTGGCTCCGACGGCCGCTGCAACCAGCAGGGCCTGCGCGGCCGTCATCGGGACTGCCAAAACGGCGGCGCGCTGGCTCACCCGGATCTCCGTGACCACGTCGGGCCGAAGCGATCGGGCACGTCGAGCGCGCTGAACACCCCGACCGGTTCCGCGTGCACGAGATAGATCTGGCGCTGCGCTTCGAGCGCCTTCACCTCGTCTTCGAAATCCGCGAGGTGCCGCTCGTACACGACCATCTCGCTCCAGTACTCGACCAGCAGGTAGCGTTCTGGGTGCGCGAGATCCTTCAGGAACGAGCTGCCGAGAAACGAACGGCTCCGGCGCGACAGCTTCGTCCAGTCGCCGTCCACCCCGTACAACCGCTCGAACTCCTCGCCCCGATCAGGAACCGTCTCGAAGGCCCACACAAGTGCAACCACAAGCCCATCCTCCACCACGGACAACACGGACAACACGGATAGAGCACCAACAACCAAAAACCGAAAACCGAAAACCAAAAACCGAAAACCGACAACCTGGCCAAGCAGAGTCTAGAACATCAGCTCGCGAATCGTGAATGAAACCACGAAGCGGCCTGTTCCAATTCGAGCGGCACAAGACCATGTCCCGCATCGAACCATGACATCGTCACGTCCGCGCGCGCCCTGTTCGAGCAGCTGGCCGAGCCTGGTCGTCAGCTCGCGCGGGACAATCGTGTCTTCGCGGCCGGCCGAAATCAAGACGCGCTTCGAGCGCAGGTCGGGAACGGCGGCCGGCTCGAACGGCACCATCGGACGCAGCAGGATCGCCCCGGCGAGGGCGTCCCGGTGCGAGAGCATGAGGCTTGCGGCGATGTTTGCGCCGTTGGAGTATCCGACAGCGATGACGCGTGCGGGATCGACGCCGTACTGCGTCGCCGCCGCTCCGATGAATTCTGCGAGCTCCACTGTTCGGATGCGCAGGTCCTCCTGATCGAACACGCCTTCGGCAAGACGTCGGAAGAACCGCGGCATTCCGTGCTCGAGCACGCGTCCGCGCGGGCTGACGATCGCGGCGTCGGGACTAATCATCCGCGCGAGCGGGATGAGGTCGTTTTCGTCGCCCCCGGTGCCGTGCAGCGCGAGCAGCGTGGGTGAGGATGCCGTAGCCCCGGGCACGAAGCGGTGTCTGAACTCTGTACGCATTGAACGCTGACGACTACGGGAACGGGCGACGCTAACGGCCGCGCGTGTCCGTCGCTATACTAGTCCCCCGCAGGCACTACCCGAGCATGTCCACCTGTCCCCGATGTAAGGGGCATCTGACCGACACGCACCGCTGTCCGCGCAGCCCCGGGCGAGTGGCGTTCGAAGTGTCTCTGGCGGCGGTTGCCGGTGGTTTTGCCGCATTGCTGATCGTCTCGCTGATCGATCCGCACGGCCAGGCGACCATGGATGCAGTGTGGCTCGCCATCGGCGCGCTCGTGGGCGTCGGTCTCGATCGGTTGCTGCGGCGCTGACTCCCCCTGGCGATCTGACGGCAGGTTTTTTGCTGGACTGAGCGGCCGTGCAGTTGCGCGCACGCGAATCGGTTGCCCGTGTCGCTTCGGCCGGATCGGCCGTCGCATCGCCGAAGCACGTCCTGATCGCCGACGCCAACGCCCGGACCCGGGCTGTCAGGGAATTGCAGCTCCGCGAGGCCGGCCTGCGCGTCTCGCTGGCCCGTACGGCCTTCGAAGCCATTGTGAAAGCGTCATGTCGGCTGCCGGATCTGATCCTGATCGATGGCGCGCTGGGCGACCTGGGCGCCGAAGGAACCGGGCAGTTGCTGACCACCTGCCCTGCCACCGCGCATATCCCGATCGTCCGCCTGACCCCTGGCCGGCGGGTGCCCCAGCGGGTCCTGGCTGTCGCGCTCCGGTACGCCACGTAGCACCGGATCGTTCCAAAACTACATACTGGGCGCGCGGGTAATGTAGATTCGCCCGGCCGCGAGCTATCTGCTGAGCTCGGGATCTTTCACTCCCTGTCAGATTCGCGAAGAAACCCGTCAACCGCGTTGATGAGCATCGGTCCGGCCAGCAGCGCCGCGTCGTTGTGATCCGAGTTCGGCACGATGACGAGGCGTTTCGGCTCGGACGCCGCGGCAAAAAGGCGCTCGCTCTGGCCCGTCGGCACGATGGTGTCGTGGTCCGCCGCGATGACGAGGAGCGGACACCCGATCCTCGGGATCAGATCGAGCGATGGGAAACGGTCGCGTAACAGAATCGTCACGGGAAGGTAAGGATAGTGATGCCGCGCGGTGTCGACCAGCGACGTGAACGGCGATCGCAGGATCAGGGCGCGCGGCTTCTGCTCCGACGCCAGCCGCACCGCGACACCAGTCCCGAGCGATTCGCCGAAATATATGATCCGGTTCCGGTCCACGCCGGGACGCGAGTCGACATACCGGCGCGCGGCCTGCGCGTCGAGCGTCAGCCCCTGTTCGGAGGGCGAGCCGGGATTGTCGCCGTAGCCGCGATAGTCGAAAAGCAGCGTAGCGAACCCGAGGCGGCTCAGCTCCGAGGCGAGCTCTGCGCGATACGCCCGGTTGCCCGCGTTGCCATTGAAGACGATCACCGTCGCGCGTGAGGACGAGGTCCCCGCGGGAACCCACCACCCGCGGAGCGTCAGCCCGTCTGTGGTCTCGAAGGAGATTGTTTCGGCGCGCGGGAGGCCGACGTCGGCTGGCGCCGGCACGTTCCCGAACGGGAAGTAGATCAGGCGCCGCTGCGCGACCCACACGACGAGCAGCAGCAGCCCGATGGCGCCGAGAACGTACGCGAGCAGCCTGACCAACTTTACGAGAACGACCTGGGGATCTCGAAGCCCTTCCGGTACTCCCGCGTCAGGAGGCGATCCGCCTTCTTGTCGTCCACGAACGTTTCAGACTTGCCGTCGAACACGAGCGCGCGACCGACGCGGTAGGAGATGTTCGCCAGGTGCGGCAAGCTCGACGAGAGATGACCTTCGAGCGCGTCGCAGGTCAGGATCTTCGGATCGTTGGCGCGGATAGCGTCGACGAAGTTCTGGTAGTGCGGATACTCGATGCTCGTCAGCACGAGCGGATCGCTGCCGCCGGTCTCGGGCGGCGCTTCAGCTCCGGCGCCCTTCTCGTTCTTCGGACCCAGGTACGACTGCCACTTGCGGCCGTCGCCGTCGAGCCAGAGCCAGCCGTTGGATCCGTAGAAGAGGTTGCCAATCTTCTGCGTGCCCTCGTCGTTCGTGAATTCGCCGCGCGTTCCGAACTCGAGGATCATGCCGTCGGCATACTCGAACAGCGACGTCTGCATGTCCGGCGTCTCCTGCGAGGCCTCGGGACCGAAGTAGCCGCCGACCGAACGGATCTTGGTTGGATGTTCGTGCTTGTTGAGGCCCCAGCGCGCGATGTCGAACTGGTGCGGTCCCTGATTGCCCGTGTCGCCGTCGCCGTAGTCCCAGTGCCAGTGCCAGTTGTAGTGGAAGCGATTGCGATTGAAGGGCCGCTTGGGCGCCGGGCCGAGCCACAAGTCGTAATCGACCTTGGACAGGTACTGCTCGTCGTAGGCCGGCTCAAACGTCGTCGACGTGACCGTCAGCGCGTATTTCTCGCCGGGTGCCATCGGACCGTCGGGGTACTTTCCGATCGCCGGCCGCGGCTTGAAGCAGAGTCCGCGCGCCATGTAGACCCGGCCGATTCCGCCATCGTGCAGGAACTTGATGGCCTGACGTACGGCCGGGCGGCTCCTGTTCATCGTGCCGACCTGGACGAGCCGGTTGTAGCGCGCGGCGGCCTCGACCATCTTGCGGCCTTCCCACACCGTGTGTGTGGACGGCTTTTCGACGTAGACGTGCTTCCCCGCCTGCAGCGCCCAGACCGTGGCGAGCGCGTGCCAGTGATTGGGCGTGGCGATGATGACGGCGTCGATATCCTTGTCGTCGAGCGCGCGCCTGAAGTCCTGGACGAATCCCGGCTTGAACGTCGGGACGTCCGCGAGGCGCGTGTCGTTGATGCGCTCGGCCGCGAGGTTGGCGTCGACGTCGCACAGCGTCTTCACGTCCACGTTCTGGAGCTTCGCGAAGCCGCGCTTGAGCGCGTTGCCCTGTCCCCGGATGCCGATGTTGGCGACGACGACGCGATCGTTGGCGCCGCGGATGCGATTCCCGACGTTGGGCGCCGTCTGCGCGCGTGCTGGAAACAGCTCGCCCCCGACCACCAGACCGGCCGCCGCCGCCCCCAGGCGGGTGTTGAAATCACGACGAGAGATGCCGTCCTGATCGTTCCGGTCGCTGGCCACGGTGACCTCCTCGTGAGCGTCGCGAAAGCGCGAATTCCGCCTGAGATCCTAGCATGCCGGGCGCGAGAAGGGCCGCGGTCCGACCGTTACTTGTAGTTGAATAGTGCCGCGGACAACGTACCGCGGACAACACGTACCGCGGACAACACGGATAACACGGAAACACGGAGAGGTTCACGAGATTAGCTATGGTCAGCATGGCGGAGTTCGTCGGGGCGCTGGACCAGGGCACCACGAGCACGAGATTCCTCATCTTCGACGCCGCCGGCCGGGAGGTCGCACGGCACCAGCTCGAGCACGAGCAGATCCTGCCCCGCCCCGGCTGGGTCGAACACGATCCGCTCGAGATCGCCGAGCGCGCCAACACGGTCATTGCCGGAGCGCTGCGGCATGCCGGCCTCGTCGGATCCGACCTGGCGGCGATCGGCGTCACCAATCAACGGGAAACGACCGTCGTCTGGAATCCGAAGACCGGCCGGCCCTGGTACAACGCGATTGTCTGGCAGGACACGCGCACCGATCGGATCGTGAGCGCGCTCGATCGGCCGCCGGTCGGCGCGCTGGTGCGCGAGCGCACCGGTCTGCCGCCGTCGACGTATTTCTCGGGTCCCAAGCTGCAGTGGATTCATGGAAAACGTCCACGACGTGCGCGAGGCCATGGAGCGCGGCGAAGCCATCTTCGGCACCGTCGATTCGTGGCTGATCTGGAACCTCACTGGCGGCGTCGACGGCGGCGCGCACGTGACCGACGTCACGAATGCGAGCCGTACGCTGCTGATGGATCTCGTCAGGTTGGACTGGGACGACGAGCTGCTCGAGATTTTTCGCGTACCGCGCAGAGCGCTCCCGGCGATTCGGTCGTCGTCGGACCGTCGTGGCTACGGCACGACGCGGCGGCACGGGGCGCTCGGCGGCGAGGTGCCCGTGTGCGGCGACCTGGGCGATCAGCAGGCGGCGATGCTGGGCCAGGTCTGCACCACGCCGGGCGAAGCCAAGAACACATACGGCACCGGCAATTTCATGCTCCTGAATACCGGCGGCGAGCGAGTCCCGTCGAAGGCGGGGCTGCTGACGACCGTCTGCTACAAGCTCGGGGAGGCGGAGGCGGTCTACGCGCTCGAAGGATCCGTCGCGGTCACGGGATCGGCCGTACAGTGGCTTCGCGATCAGCTCGGGATCATCAAGTCGGCCCCGGAGATCGAAGCGCTCGCCGCAAGCGTCGAGGACGCCGGGGGCGCATACTTCGTTCCGGCGTTCTCCGGACTGTTCGCGCCGTACTGGCGATCGGATGCTCGCGGCGCGATCGTCGGACTCTCCCGCTATCACACGCGGGCGCATCTCGCGCGCGCGACGCTCGACGCGATCTGCTTCCAGACGCGCGCCGTGCTCGACGCGATGACCGCCGATTCCGGCGTGCGACTGGAGCTGTTGAAGGTCGACGGCGGCGCGACCGCGAACGACATGCTGATGCAGCTCCAGGCGGACATTCTCGGCGTCGCCGTCGTCCGACCCGTGGTCGCGGAGACCACCGCGCTCGGCGCCGCGTATGCCGCGGGTCTTGCGGCCGGGGTCTGGACGAACGTCGACGACTTGCGACGGAACTGGAAGGCCGATCGACGCTGGGAGCCACGCTGGAACGAGGATCGCCGCGAATCCGCGTATCGGGGATGGCAGAAAGCCGTCGAGCGGACCTTCAACTGGGTCGACGTCGGGTGAGCGGAGCGGCGCTGTGAACGTCATCGTTTTTGTCGCGCTCGCGATTCTGGCCGCCGCGCTCATCAATCAGTGCCGCAAGCCGGCAGGGTGGCTCGGCCGGTACGTCTGCTGGTCGATGAACCGTCGGCATTCCAACGTGACCGACTGGGGACTCCAGCACGTTTCGATCAGAAAAGACGACACGATCCTGGACGTGGGCTGCGGCGGCGGGCGGACGATCCAGAAGCTCTCGGCGGTCGCAACCGCGGGCAAGGTGTTTGGCGTCGACTACTCCGCGGCCAGCGTCGCCGCCTCGCGCAGCGCGAACGCCGAGGCCATCAGCATGGGCCGCGTGGACGTCCGACAGGCGTCCGTCTCCGAGCTGCCGTTCCCCGACGGGATGTTCGATCTGGTCACTGCCGTCGAGACGCACTACTACTGGCCGAATCTCGCCGCGGACATGCGCGGGATCCTGCGGGTGCTGAAGCCCGGCGGACGACTCGTGATCGTTGCGGAAGCCTATCGGGGCCGACGATTCGACGCGCCCTTTCGCGTGGCCATGAAGCTGCTCAGATCCAGTTACCTGACCGTGAGCCAGCACCGTGAGCTGTTCGTCGCCGCCGGATTCTCGGACGTCGAGATCTTCGAAGAGCGCGGGAAGGGTTGGATCTGTGGAGTGGGCCGGCGACCACTGTAACTCGTCCGCTCTCGTCACTCGCCAGCATCGAAAACACAGCGGATGATGTCTGCGTCGGTTCGGACGCTCGTGCCGGGCCTCTGCTCCCTCACCCACGCCATGAATTCACCGAGCCGCGGGTAGCCGGACGTGCCGTCGAAGAGCCTCGCGTCGTCGATGAGGACGACGTGGCCGCGAACGGGGTGCGCCAGGAGCGCGGTGATCTCCGCGATGACGGGCGTGTCCTCGCTCCCTCGCCCGCTTTCGCCGCCCATGTAGTGGCCGTCGAGCCAGAACAGGGCCGGCGCGTCCAGCGACGCCAGCACCTCCGGCAATCGTGCCGCACTGTCGCCCAGCAGCAGCTGAATCTGTCGCAGGCCGGCAAATCGTCTGACGGCCTGAGCGTGCAGTGCCGGCGCGATCTCTATCGAGACGATCCGGTCGACGTGCCCGATCATCGCCTGCACCGTCTCGCCCGTGTAGGTGCCGGTCTCGATGAAGGTGCGCAGCCGGTAGCGTCGCTGGTAGCCGATGAGCGTGCGTTGCTTGACGACGTTCGGAGGCGGAACCGGCTTGCCGGCGAGCCACCACTGGAAGGCAATTCGCGCCCGGGTCAGCCGGATGAGAGGCGGCGAAACCGACAGGACGCGCCAGGCAGCGCGCCACCCACCCGGAGTTGCCGCGGTCGCAAGGACGAACATCCTGGAGTATTCTGATTCAACATGACTATTCCAGCGGGATTGACGTTCGACGCCGTCGCTTTCGATGTCTCAGCGGTCGAAACGGGTGACCTGCTGGGTGTGGCGTTGATCGCGGCGTCCGCGCGACACATCTCGTTCCTGCGCGTCGACGGCGACAGCGTCGAACGGCTCGAGGTATCTAACGAGACCTGGCGTCTGATAGACGAAGCGATGGCCGAGATTGCCGCGCGACTGCCCTTCAAGCCACCGCCCGCGGCACCGGTCGTCGCCGAGGTTCTGTTCGCGGGACGCCCGCACCCGCCGGTTCTGGTTCAACGGTTCGCCTCGATACCCGTGACCGTCGATTCCGTCGAGACGCTGGCGCTCCGGTTGGAGCAGTTCCTTCCGACGCTGCTGCAGCGCCGGCGCTCGGCGGCCTGACGCGCGGGAAAGAGAAAAGGGCCTTCCTTGCGACGACGCCGCCTTCCCGCGCTGCTCATTATTGTTTTCGCCTGTAGCCTCGAGGCCGGTCTGCGACTGAGCGCACAGACCAGCGGCTCGAGCGAGAAAGTCGCGGTTGGCGAAGGGATGCTCGCCGGACTCCGCTGGCGCGGCCTCGGGCCCGCCGTGTTCGGCGGACGGGTATCGGACGTCGCCGGCGTTGCCGGCAATCCGAACATCCTCTACGTCGCGTTCGCGTCGGCCGGACTCTTCAAGTCGAAAGACGGCGGCATCAGCTTCGAGTCGATCTTCGAGTCCGGCGGCACGCTGTCGATCGGAGCGATCGCGCTCGCCCCCGACAATCCGGATGTGATCTACGTCGGGACCGGCGAAGGCAAGCCGCGAAACAGCACGTCGTTCGGCGACGGCATCTACCGCTCGCAGGATGGCGGCAAGAGCTGGACGCACCTCGGCCTTGGCGGCACCGAACGATTTGCGCGGATCGTGATTCACCCGCGCGACTCGAACATCATCTACGCTGCAGCGATGGGCCACGAGTGGGGGGGCAACGACGAGCGCGGCGTCTACCGCTCTGCCGATGCGGGACGAACCTGGACGCGCGTCCTGTTCGTCAACGCCACCACCGGCGCCAGCGATCTCGCACTCGATCCGGCCAACCCGACGGTCGTCTACGCGGGCATGTACGACTACCTGCGCCAGCCCTGGCATTTCCGCAGCGGCGGCCCCGGAAGCGGCCTGTATCGCTCGACGGATGGCGGCGTCTCATGGACGCGCCTGACGGATCCGGGGCGCGACAACGGCTTGCCCCGTGGCACTCTCGGTCGGATTGGGCTGGCCGTCAGTCCGAGCCGCTCCCAGGTGGTGTACGCGCTCATCGAGACCGACGGCGACGGCATGCTGTGGCGGTCGGACGATCGCGGCGATCGCTGGCAGCTCATGAGTCGCGAGCAGGCGATCAACGCACGGCCGTTCTACTTCTCGGTCGTCCGCGTCGATCCGGTCAACGAGAACCGCATCTACTCGCTGAGCCGATCGCTCTTCGTGTCCGACGACGCGGGCCGCAGTTTCAGGTCGATCGACTACTGGCGGATCTTCGGCGACTTCCACGCGATGTGGATCGACCCGACCAACCCGTCGCGCGTGCTGGCGGGCAGCGACGGCGGGTTCTACATCTCGAACGATCGAGGCGAGCGCTGGGACTTCGTCAACAATATCCCCGCGGCCCAGGTCTACCGCTTCGCGCTGGACATGTCTGAGCCGTACAACATCGTCGGCGGCTTCCAGGACCACGAGGTCTGGCGCGGGCCGAACGAGCGGTTGAACGTCGTCGGAGTCAGGAACGCCGACTGGCGCCGGCTCCGCGACCACGGCGACGGCACATCGATCGTCGTCGATCCGCGCGACCCGAACATTGTCTTCTACACCACCGAGCTCGGAGACATCACCCGCGTCGATCTCCGGACAGCCGAGGAGCGGTTCATTCAGCCGTATCCCGTTCCCGCGACAGGCATCGCGGTCAGCCAGGAGCGTTACCGGTTCAACTGGGTCGCGCCCATCGCGATGTCGCCGACCAATCCCGACGTGATCTACTTCGGCGGCAACGTCGTGTTTCGATCCGCCGATGGCGGCGCGACGTGGACGATCATCAGCCCCGATCTGACGACGAACGATCCGGCCAGGCAGACGCTCAGCGGAGGCGTCACGCCGGACAACACGCGTGCGGAGGCGCACTGCACGATCCATGCGATTGCCGAGAGCCCTCGCGACCCCAACGTCATCTGGGCGGGAACGGACGACGGGAACGTGCAGATCACGAGAGACGGTGGAAAGACGTGGAAGAACGTCGCGAGCGCGGTTACCGGCGCGCCGAAGCACGCGTACGTCGCGGCGATCCACCCGTCCCACGCCGATGCGGGGACCGCGTATCTGGCCATCGATCAGCACCGCCTGGATGATTTCGCGCCCTACGCGTTCGTGACGACCGACTACGGCGCGACGTGGCAGCCGATTTCCGCAGGGCTCCGCGGGTACGTTCACCGGGTCGTGGACGACCCGAAAACGCCGAGCCTCCTGTTCGCCGGCACGGAGCTCGGCGTCTTCGTGTCGTTCGATCGCGGGCAGACATGGACGGATCTGCGTCTCGGGCTGCCGCGCCTCTCCGTCATGGACATCAAGATTCATCCGCGCGACGACGACCTCGTCATCGGTACCCACGCCCGGGGCTTCTACGTGCTGGACGACATCACGCCGCTGCGGTCGCTGGCCGGGGCGCTCTCCCAGCGTGCCGTGCTGTTTCCGCCGCAGGACCGCCACACGCTACACGCCCGCGAGCGACGTGAGCAGTCTCGGCGGCGGCGCGTACGTGGCGCCGAACAAACCGTACGGGGCGTCGCTGTCGTACTTCCTGGGGCGCGGTGCACCGGATGGCGACGTCGAGATCCGGATTCTCGGCGGCACCCGCAGGCCAGTTCGGACGATTCGAGGTCCGGCCCGGCCGGGAATCAATCGCGTCGTCTGGGATCTGCGCAGCGCCGCCTGCGGAGCGTGGACGCCGGCGAGCGGGAGGATCTCTGGTGCGCGCGTCGCCCCCGGCCAGTACGTTCGCGCAATTAGTCACGTCAGGCGAGACCGTGGAGCAGCCGCTCGTCGTCAGGCTCGATCCGCGCGTGACCGTGTCACCGGACGATCTCGCAGAACAGGGTCGCAGCGTTGGCCGACTCGTGGCGATGGACTGCTCGATCCGCCAGGCGACAGAAGAGATGACCAGCGTCGAGACGCAGTTGTCGGCGCTCGAGCGATCCGTTGACGCCGCCAGCGTGCGCGCTCAGGCCCGGGAGGTTCGCGACTCGATCAACGCAGTGCGGGATCGATTCGAGTCCAATCCCAGAGGCGCTGCGCCGCTCAACCTGGCCCGGAAGATCGGGCGGCTGCGGGAAGAGATCGAGGCGTACAGCGGCCGGCCGACGGTCGCGCAGAACGAATGGGTGGACACGTTCGACCGGGAGCTGCAGGAGGTCCTGCGGAATCTGGACGGGGTGTTCAAGTCCGATATCGCGAAGCTCAATGTGCGGCTCTCAGCCAGCGGAATCCGGCAGCTCGTCGTCGTACGCGAGAAGGGTGGCCCGCCGCGTCGATAAGGAGATCTGTGCCCCGGCTGGCCGCGACTGAATCAGAACTCGATGAGGAGACCGGCCGAGATACGACGGGGGAAGAGCGTGCGCGTAAACCCGATCGCCTCCCCCGTGGACGGGTGGATCGATCCCGGTGCGGCCCCGACGTTGACACGGTTCGTCACGTTGATCACTTCGAAGAAGACCCTCAGACGTCGACCGAACGATTCGAAGTCTCGATCGGCGCGAACGTCCAGCCGCGCGTAAGCGGGCAGCCGCGCCTGGTTGCGGCGCTCGGCCACGAAAAGGCCGCCATCGCGAGCCGTCACGTAGGCGGGAATTGGGAAGTTCGTCCCTGCACGAAGTGTCGCGCCCACGCTCGCGTGCGGGAAACGGTAGACGCCGAACAGATTGGCGCCGTGGCGTTGGTCGAAATCGGCCCAGAACGTCTCATGCCGGTCTGCATCCGTGTAACGCGATCGGCCGTAGGAGGTACGCCGCCCATCCGGAAAGCCCCATAGCGGCCTGCCGCTCCACAATCAGCTCGACGCCGCGAGACGATCCACGCAGGCTGTTGCTGGACAGTTCTGAATCGGCGGGCTTCACGATGCGCTCGCCGACGACTCTGAGATTGAGATCGGGCTCGCGCAGGATGTCGGATTCCTTGCGATCGAAGACGACCAGCTGCCAACGCCCGGTGTGCCCGACCGGGTGCTCGATCCCGACGTCGACATATGCGGCCCGCTCAGGCCGCGCCGTCGGCGGCGCTGCGTAGCCGTTGACGTAGCGGAGCTCTGGCGGCTGATGCGAGACACCCGCAGAGGCGTTGACCGTCCAGCCGTTTCGGACAGTCCATTCACCGAGCAGCCATCGAGTAATCGTAGGCTCGGGCAGAAGACTCGAGCTCGTCACGCGCAAACCCGGTGACAGCCTGATTGCCGGCGTCACGTTCCAGGCAAAGTGGGCGTAGCCGGAACGTTGCCACGACGAGCCGTCGAAGGCTTCGATTGATCGGTGTCGCGACCTGGTTCGTTCGACCTGCACGCCAGCTTCGAGCAGGCCGCGTAGCAGGGGACGCGCGACATCCGCGCGATACCCCGCCCCTTCGCTGGTGCCGCGATTCTCTTCCTCCCCTGTGGCGCTCTGGTTCAGGAACCGATGCTTGACGACGTACACCCGCTGGCTCAACACAAGCGTCTGACCGAATGTCGATCGCCAGTTGAGGTTGGCAACAGCCGCGCGATTCGTGCCATCACCAGGCTCGCTCGCGACGACGCTGTCCTCCCCGTCGACACTCGAGACTCCGCCAAGTACGCTGACATCAATCCGCTGGTTTGCACGAATGTCGTAGGCGAACTTTGCCAGCGCGTCGGAAAACCCGAACGCGGCTCTCGTGGCATCGGCGCGATCCGACGGCCATTCGAGGTAGCTCTGTCGAGCCGCGACCAGCCACGATCCTCGGGCGGCCTCTCCGCCTGCTCCGATTGGTCCTTCGCCGATCACGGTTGCGTTGGTGCCGCCGACCGCCCCGCGCAGCGCGAACCCTGCGCGCGATCCTTCCCTCAGCGTCAAGTCCAGCTCCGCCGCAAGCCGATCCCCATGACGATGCGGGTACGCGCCCACGCGCAGCGTCGCGTTCTCGATGACCTGGCTCGTCAGCATCGTGAGCGACCCGCTCGCAACGCGGCCGTACGCGGTGTGCTGCAGCCACGGCGTCGACACGCCGTCGACGACGACGCCGACGTGACGGAAGGGACTGCCGCGTATGCTGAAATCGCTCCTGAAATCGTCGACGGGCGAAACCCGCGGTAGCGTCTGCACCGCACGAATCGCATCGTCTTCAAATCCGCCGTAGAACGGCGCGAGTTGACTGCGGTCCAGTCTCACTTCCGATGCGACACCTCGATCCTGCCGATTCGGTCGAGGCGGGTTGACGGTCACGTACTCGCTCAGGATGACGGCGCGGGGCGCCCGCGTGGGAGGATCGGCGACCGGTCCTTCTGTCGCTGGGGTCGTGCGATCGCCCGGCCGGGCGCGCGGCTTCTGTATCGGAGGCTCCGCGCGGATCACCTGGATGATCCCGCCCGGTCCGTCCTGCGCCTTCAGCCCGTGAGGCGCGAGCAGCTCTTCGAGCTGTTGCCTCGCGGTGCCTGCGCGCGGCTCGGTCTGCACCCGCAGCTCTGGTGTGACGATGACGGAGGTGAAAACAACCCGGAGGCCTCTGGCTTGCAGCGCTCGAAGCGCATCGGTGAGAGAACGGCCGACCCACACCTCCGCAGGCGCCTGGGCAAATGACGTCGCGGCACCAAGTGCCAGAGCTGCGAGCACTACGACTGTGCGTATCGGACGAGTGAACCGCGAGTTTTCGTTCATCGCCGCCGCGAACGTAACCTACCTCAGGAGAGGGTTCCGGCGCTACTTCGCCGTGGGGCGCCTGAACAGGAACAGCTCTCCATGTTCGAGCCGGTGCTGCACGCCGCTCGTCGTAACGGCGACCTCGAGTGCTTCGTGCGCCGACAGTCCGCTGACCGAACCGTGCAGGACGATGTTTGACGCCTCACGGGCGAGCGCCGGATCCGAATAGCGCAGCGTCCATCCATGCTCTCGAGCGACGCGCTCGAGAAACGCGGAAAGCGTCAGTCCTTCGATCTGCACGGGGGGGACAGGCTCGTCGCCCACTCCCACTCCGGTCCATACGGTGCGAACGGACGGCTCACCGCCCCAGTGGTGGAAAGCGCGACCTCGGTACCGGCTCGTCCCGACACCGATCGTCTGCCGTCCGTCAGCTCGACGACGCCGGTGCGGACACGCAGCCGAAGTCCACCTTGCAACAGCCGCACCTCGAATTGCGTTCCCACGTCGCGAGCCACCGCGACGGGCGTGCGCACCTCGAGCCCGGCGGCCGCGCGGCCGACATCCACATACACGGCGCCCGCCGCCAGCTCGATGACGCTCGCGGAGAGCGGGCGTACGCGAGTTGCCCGATCGACCCGGAGCGACGTGCCGTCGGAGAATCTGACCGACGCCCGGGCATTCGCGTCCGTTTCCATCCATTCGCCCGCGCGCACTGCGTCTTCCGGGGCGAGGCTGGACGCAGTGGCTACCCGCACCTCGTCGGATACGCGTCGCGGCGCGCCCTCGATCCGTTCGACGCGCCCGACGACGTCGCCGGGTGTCGTGCTGTTCGACTTGTGGACGATGACTCGTCCGGCAATCAGGATCAGTGCAGCTGCCGTGGCGAGGACAGCGAGGGGGGCCAGAGGCCAGCGGCGAACTGCCTTCCGGCGCCCGGCCTGCCAGCGCTGATGCACCGCTGTTCGCACTCGTGACGCACGCACGGCAGGTGCGGATATCCGTGGCCCGGCGAGACGCAGCAGGCGCACCGCCGCGTCGTCGTCCGCACTGTCTTCCGATGATGGGCGGTCACTGTCGTTCATGTTCCCTCTGACGATCGTGCGCCGCGGCTCGCTGGTCCATCGGTCCAGCCATCCATCACGAGAGAGAACCCCTCGCGGAACGCGGCGCGGGCGCGCGTGAGGAGCGACTCGGCCGCCTTGTAGCCCACGCCGAGGCGGGCGGCGATCTCATCCACTGACAATTCCTGTATGTATTTCCACTCGAGCGCATCCCCATACCGGCCGGGCAGGCAATCGAGCGTGAGCTGCACGAGCTGCGACACTTCGCGGCGGCGCAGCTCCGACTCCGGGTCGTCCGACTCGACGGCCGCAAGCACGTCGAGCGCAGCGCGGATCTCCGGACGCTCGTCGAAGAACGACACCTCCCGTGTCCGTTCCTCCGCGTCACGCCACCGGCCGATTTCACGCCGACAGAACGTACAAAGCCACGTCAGCAAGGCTGCCTCGCCCTTGTAAGTGTCAAGTCGATCGAGCGCGCGAATCAGCACGCGCTGCACGATCTCTTCAGCCGCATCCTCGTTGCCGCCAAGCCGCGCCAGGGCGAAGCGGTAGAGTCGCGGGAAATAGACATCGAAGAACTCGTCGAATGCCGCCTCCTCGCCAGCCAGCACGCGCCGGGCCAGAGCTACATCGCTCATCAAGGATCCTGGCGAGGGTAACGCCTGGAGTCAGAATCGAATCGTGTGGCGCACAGCGAAGCCGCCACGCTTGATCGAGACCCTCGGCGCAGACTTCTTGCCCGTCATCAGGAGCACGCCACCGACCGTTGCGGCGGCTATCCCGCCGCCGAGCATAGCCTTGTTTCCCCAGCCGTCGGAGTCCTCTCCATCGTCAGAGCCGTTCACGTCTTCGCCATCGTCCGGGCCCGCTTCGTCATCACCCAGCTCCACGAAGCTGAGCGCTCCCAGGACGCCGCCCCCGGCGATCAGGGCGATGCCGGTCCAGAAACGGCCACGGCTCCGCCCTTCCACTGCCTGTCGGTTGGGTGCCAGGTCGTGCCCCGCTCTTTCAATCGCCTCTTTGATCGGCCCTGACGAGGGACGCGAGGCGCTTCCCGTCGCGCCAAGGGGGCCGGCTGAAGCGGCCGTAGGGACGGCCAGGGCCAGTGTCGCCGCCATGATTCTTCTCCACATCGAACGCCTCCTTTGGAGCTGCGTACTCGTTAGAGCGGATGGGCCGCCCGAATCCTTCGCGGCGAAGGATTCATCGGGCGGCCGTTCTCTAAAGGGAAGGAGGGTCCAATGACGAGTCGTATGAATCACGTCGCCGCACTCTCGATCCTGACGGCTGTGGTCTCTTTGAGCGCGACCGCCGGGCCGGGCTCGAAGGGTCATGCCCCGGCTGTGCAGCGGTTCACACAAGCGTCCATCTTTTTCGAGCTGAACGACACGGACGGCGACCTGGGCCTCCACGCGTCGATCGACGGAGAGCCATGGACGGAGCTCAGCATCGAGGGGCCGAACGAGCGCACCTTGCTCGACATCTTCAGCAGGGGTCGTCTCGCGCGCAGGGGCTCACGCAGCTGTCGTTCGAGAGCGCCGAGCCGTCATTCGATGCGCTGGCGCCCGCGGATTTCCTTCGCCGGTTTCCCGAAGGTCGCTACGAGATCGAGGCGCGCGCGCAGAATGGCGGCACGCTGGAAGGAACAGCGGTGCTCTCGCACGTGCTCGCGGCGCCGCCGGAAATCCTGGTGTCCGGCGCGCCGGCAGCCGAAGACTGCGACGTCGACGTCCCGCTCGTCGCGACGCCGGTCGTCATCCGATGGGATCCGGTGACCGAATCGCATCCGGAGATAGGGAAATCCGGACCAGTGAGAATCAGTCGCTACCAGTTCTTCGTCGAGCGGGACAACGTGCAGCTCAGTCTCGATCTGCCCCCGTCGGTGACGGAGTTCCGGGTTCCCGCCGCGGTGATCGCGCTGGGCAAGGAATTCAAGTTCGAGGTCATTGCCCGCACGGCGACGGGGAACAACACAGCGGTGGAGAGCTGCTTCAGGGTGCAATAGCCATCTGTTTCGTCGTCACTCGATCCGCTCCGGCTCGAGCACCTTCTCCACCACCTGCCCGCCGACGACGCTGACGTAATACACCTTGGCGGCCGCTCTGGTGGAGACGACGCGCTTGACCTCGTTGTCCTCGAAGTAGATGCCGGCGTCGTTGTCGCACGCGTATCCGGGTTTCATCTCTCCGGAGCCGATCAGCTTCTGATAGTACGGCCTGCGGTTCGGCTCCCGATCGTAGTGGGGGCAATGGCTGCCCTTCAGGAAGCCGAGGCACTTGACCGTCGTCAGCTCCTTCGGCCTCGAATCCGTCGTTCCTTCTTCGAACCAGCAGAGCGAGCCGGCGCTCGCGCCGCCGAGGACGATACCTCGGTCCCACGCCTGCCTGAGGATGACGTCGATCCCTTGTGCCTTCCAGATCGCCTGCTGGTTGAGGGTATTGCCCCCGGACGCGACGATGCCGTTCACCGTGAGCAACACGTCTTCCCAACTCCGCGTCTGCCGGGTGCTCGCGATGAAACTTTCCTGTGCGAGCGGATACACGTCGAGCGGCGCGCAGCTCCTGAACCAGGAAATGATGCCGCTCTGACTGTCCGCCGAAGCCGTCGGGAGGTACAGGAGCTTCGGCCGCTTCACGCCGGTGAGCGTCGCCATGTACCGGATGAAGGCGGTATCGAACCCTCCGCCGGCGATGAGGATCTTGCGTGTGGCGGGCTGGGCCGCGAGAGGCAGTCGGCTGGCAGCGACGCCGGCGGCCCCGAGCATTGAGTACCGGAGGAAGTCTCTTCTCTTCATCGATGGGCCCCCGAGGGACACGAGCATACGGCATCAGCAAACGGCGCGCAAAAAGAGTTGTTCTCTTGCCCACCTGTCGGCCGGCTGGCGTAACTCTCCTACCCGAAACATCCAGACCGTCTAGCCCCTTGAGGAGTCACGCATGCACCGTGTATGGCTGTTGGCGTTCATCCTGACGATATTCGCGGCGGCGGTGCTACTCCGGAATGGCTCGGCCAGCCGGCGACAACGGGTGGCCGCGTACAGCGATCTCGCGGTGTGGTTCGGGATGATGGGCCTGATCTGGCACGTGTTCGGTGACGTGCAGGGGACCACGATCGCATTGTCGCTCGCCTTTTTCAGACTGGCGATTACTGACTGGGGGTCTGCCTCGGCGAGCAGGTTTCGATGATTATGCGACGGCCATACTGAGAACGAGAGCCTCAGGCCGGCTGCTGGTTCGCCTCCGCCTCGAGGCGCGCACGCTCGGCCTTTGATTGACGGATTGCGTTCTCGAGTGCCTCGTCGGCCAGCAGCGTCAGGTCCGCCGCCGCGCTCTTCAGGTCGCCGTGCTCCACGGCCCGGGAGATGACTTCGGCCTTCGTCGCGCCGCGTTTCTTCCCGAGGAACGGCTTCACCAGCAGGTAGATCACGTCGCGAAGCGGCATGTACCGCACGAATCGTCGCAGGAGCGTGAACGACTGGGCTGGGTAGTGCGTCAGCTTGTACAGGATCAGCTTTCGCATCTCCTCCGACCGGATCCGGTGGACTTCCTCACCCGGCAGGCAGGTGGGATCGATCGACGTGCACTTGAAGTACTTGTACCAGTCGGTCGCGTCGTTCACGAGACCGCGCTTCAGGAACTCCTGCCACAGTGGTGTTCCCCGATACACGCACAGCCGGTTGAAGCCGAATGTATCGATCCGGAGCTTCGAGGCGAACCGGAACGTGGCCCGCAGGTCCTCCTCGGTCTCGTCGGGGATCCCCACGACGAAGAACCCGTGGACGATTTCGATGCCGGCGTCCTTCGCCTTGTCCACTGCCGTCTCAATCTGTTCGAGCGTCTGCTCCTTTTTCAGGCGGTCGAGGATCTTCTGACTCCCGCTCTCGATGCCAAACATCAGCGTCCGACAATGCGCCTTGGCCATCGCCGGGAAGAGGTCCATGCAGACCGAGTCGACGCGCCCTTCGCACCCCCACTGAATCGTGATCCCGTTGTCATTGATCCCGTTGCAGATCGCCTGGATCCGTTTTGGCTGCAGGAGAAAGTGGTCGTCCACGAAGTACACGGCCCCGTACCCGTCGTCCTGCAGCTCCTTCATCTCCTTCACCACGGAGCCGGCGCTCCGGGACCGCCACTTCCCCTCGTTGAAAATCGGGATGTCGCAAAAGACGCACGGCCACGGACATCCCCGAGACGTCTGCATCGTCGTGAAGCGGTCCAGGGAGAGGACCGCGGGCACGTCCAGGGGCATCGACTCCACGAAGTCGAGGGGCAGGCTGGACCGGTCCGGGAACGGCCACTGGTCCAGGTTTCGCTCGGGATTCCGGTTGACGTTGTGCTGGAGCGTGCCGTCCTTCTGCCACGTGACGCCCGTGACGGTCTCCGGGTCGTCATCCGCTCGAGAAGGTCGAGGATCAGCTGTTCGCCGTCGCCACGACAGACGAAGTCCACCTCTGGAACCTGCAGCTTGACGAGCTGTGCGTTCAGCGACGCAAAGACGCCGCCGAAGGCGATCTTGACGTGGGAATCGGCGGCCCGGACCAGCGCGAGCCAGGATCTTCGCGTAGGGATAGCTCGTGGTCGACAGGAAGCTCAGGCCGACGAAATGCGGCTTGATTCTCCGAATCTCGCTGACGATGACGTCGTTGGGCGTCGCGGGGTTGGCCTGGTCGAACATGAAGCACTCGTGGCCGGCGCGCTTGAGCACCGAGCTGAGCGACATGATGCCGATCGGCGGGAAGCCCATGACCTGCAGCCGGCCGTTCTTCGGGGTCTTCTTCCGCGGAATGGCGTAGAACTGCGGGTCACGGACGTGCACGAGCACAACGCGCATAGGTCTCCTCGAGCAATAGCCTACTCCATCGAGGCGTCGGTTGCACGAGACGTCAACAGCGGAGGGTGAGATGAACCTTCGGCTGCCTGTCATCGATGTCGCGTCCGGTGAAGGAATCGCTGTCACTCAGGGTCGTGGAGGAAGTTCCCGATTTTCTCGGCTAGCGTGGGCTTTCGCGGGCGGGCGGCCATCCACTGCAAATCTGAGTAGCCAGTCTCCCTGCGTATCGCGGTCGCCTCGATATCAACCATGAATGTTGCGTCACTGGTCTCGTTGTCCCAGCGGCGCCAATGTCACGTCGCGGTTCACGATGATCCGTGCTTTGGCCACCACCGCGAGGATCACGCGTAAGGGGACGAATCCGATGTCGAGCGAAGCGCCGCCCACACTCAGCGCAGAATGACGCGCCGTGGTTAGCCGTGCTCGGGAACGGTCGGAGGACCGCTCTCGGGGAGTGCCGTCTGGCTGCTCGTTCCCGCCACCTCGAGGAATCCGATCAACACCGCCACGCTCGTTTGCCAGGCGATCATGATTTGTGGCTGTGCTTCAGCGAGCAGCGCATTCGGGTGAGGAGAGCCCGCTAAGTTGTAGGCGACACAGCTGACGATCCCGGGGACAACGGCGTAGCCGAGGATCCGTCCGATCTCGCGCGTGAAAGTGTGGCGCAAGTGAAACCAGACGAACGTGGCGAACACGAGCAATGCCCCGCTCGCACCCATGCAGAGAATCAGCAACAGATCGAGCACCCCCTGATCGATCCTGTCGCCGGTCAGAAAGCTGACGACCATCAGAACCGGCATCGCGGACGCGGCCGCAACCGGAAGTGCGAAAAACAGCGCGACGGGAACGGTGACCAGGTCCCATGACCTCTGATCGCCTGTCCAGAGATAGGCCGCGAGCAGCACGCCGAAGGACACCCCGGCGATCACCGCACCAAACGGCAACGGCAGGTTTGCGGGGAACAGCGTCGAGATGAAACCCAGGGCTCCGATGATGAGGACGGTTCGATAGGCCACGCTCGAACCCTGCTCAAGATCCGTGCCGCGCGTGATGGTGGGAAACGCGTCCGCTCACGCTGATATCCGGATCAAGACTGAAAGTTCCTGGCGAAAACTGTGATGCATTCACGTAATCCTACGTCCGCGTCACGGCCAGACTCGAGAGACAGAAGCTGTCACCGTGAAGCCAGCAGGCATCGTTCAACTCGTGAGCATCACGGCGCAGAGACTGCACTGACCCCCACCGGCCGCGCATGAGGGCCTCTAACAGGCGCTGGTTCGCGCCCTCGTCGCGCGCACCAACGCAATGAAACACGGCTACAGGGGAAAGAAAACGAGCTGAATACCCGTTTTCTTCACGGCGCACCTTGAGCATCCCGCCTTTTCCGGCGCCCGAGTTGTCGAAGGCCACCGTGAGATACAGAATCAAACGTCCTCCCGGCCGCAAACAATCGAGCCACACGCTTCTCGGGTGTGTGGCGCCCGCATTGACAAAGATCGCGTGACACGGGCTGGGATCGCAATCCCCACCATCGCCGTGCAGTACCTCGACGTGCTCGAGATAACGAAGACTCTCGCGCGCAGGAGACGCAAGGTCAGCGTCAATCTCGCGATGGGACCAGCTTCAAGACACACAGATCTGTCCGGCCATCGAGGCATCGGGCTGCACGGGACGTCAGCGGACGCTCTGGCGTTTTCTCACAGGTCCGCGAAAAAACCCGCATCCACGCCGCCGGGATCTGGCGGAGATCGCTTGAAAAGCCCGTCAGGTGAGTGGCATGCGCGTTGCCCCGGGCGGGCCATGCCGCTCAACCCGTGCGAGCTCGAAATCGATCTGTTCTGCCGCGGACTGCGCGTTCCACCCGATGTCTCGTTGGAAGGCGCCCGCGGGGTCCGTCGCACCCGCGCGGGTCTCGGCTCCGGTCTGGAGCTGATGATCCCCACGGGCTCCTGGCTGAAGCCCGCAATCTGGATGAATGCGCCCGTCGTCGAGAGGTTCGCGCAGCTGTCGCCCTACCTGCTCTGCGGTAGACCCGATGAGTACACGCTCCTCGATCAGCGGGATGGTTCGCGCTATCCCGTGGACATCCCCCGGCAGCCCCATTGGTACGATCGATGGACGTCGCGCGACATCCCGATGTCGCAGATTGGCGTGCTGCAGGGCACGTATCTCGGCATCTACATCAATCCGGTCTGTGAGTTCTGGAGCTCCGATCTGAACTGCCGCTTCTGCACGACCGGGCAGAACGTCGGCGGCGTCGAAATCGCGGCGAAGACGGTCGAGGACGTGGTCGAGACGTGCTGGGCTGCTAAAGAGGAATCGAACGTCACGTTCGTGCATCTGAACGGCGGTTTCCAGGGCGGACACGCGCTCGAATTCGCCGAGCCGTTCGTTCGCGCCATCAAGGAAGACGTCGGCATGCTCGTGGGCGTGCAGCTGACGCCCGAGCGCAACTTCAACCGGTACGATCGGCTGATCGACATGGGCGTCGATCACTTCTCGTTCTGCATCGAGCTGCTCGATCCCACGTGGTTCGCGAGGGTGTGCCCCGGCAAGGCGCGCACGCTGGGCCAGGAGCTGTTCTTCGAGGCGATGTCGTACTGCGCGGCGCGGCTGCCTCGCGGCGCCGTGTCGGGCGAGATGATCGCGGGCATCGAGCCGACCGCGCACACCATCGACGCCATCGAGCGGATCACCGCGATCGGCGCGTTCCCGACCATCTGCATCTTCCGTCCAACCGTCGGGTCGCAGATGGCCGACTGGCCATCGCCCGAGTACGCCGAGATGCGCACCGTCATGGCTGCGGCGTATGACGCCTGCCGCAGACATCGCATTCCAATCGGCCTGGCGCCGAATATCGAGGTCAGCCTCGTCGTCAATCCTGACGATGCGGCGTTCCTGGCGCCGCGGACGCTGGACTTCTATTGCTACGAGACCTGGCGCCGGGCGCTGCGGGTGGCCGCGCGGCCTGTCTTCAATCGTCGGCTCGGCACGCGCGTCCGAAAGACTTCTGACGGGAGGGCGGAAACCCCATGGCTGACGACCTGTTGATTGGGATGGCGGGCGCCGGCGGTGACGGCGTCATTTCGGCGGGAGATTCGCTGATTACCGCCGCGGCGCTGGAAGGCTACCACGCGATGCTCACCAAGAGCTTCGGCCCGCAGATTCGCGGTGGGGAGTCTTCGTTCCGGCTGCGCATTGCCGCAACGGACGTGCACGCGGTGAGCGGCACGCTGGATGTCGCAATCGCCCTGAACTGGGAGGACTTCCTGCGTTTTGGCGCAGAACTGCCGATTGGCGCCGAGACGACCGTGATCTACGAGGCGGAGTGCCAGCCGGTGCCCGAAGGCGTATCGCTTGCGGGGGTCCGGCCCTCCGATCTCGTGGCTGCGCCCATCACCCGACTGGCCAAGGAATCCGGGTCGGACAAGGTCAAGAACACCGTGGTCCTTGGACTGCTGTCGGAGTGGCTCGGGTTTGCTCCCGAAGCGCTTCTCGCCGGGATACGCCGGAAGTTCGCGAAGAAGGGGCCCGAGGTGCTCGGCGCGAATGAACGCGCGTTTGCCGCCGGCCGCAGGTATGCCGCGGACAGACCTTTGCCCTCGCCTCGGCAACTCGCCGCGGTTGATCCCCCGGAGGTGCCGAAGCTGCTGACCGACGGCAACGAGATGTGCGGTGCCGCGGCGATCTTCGCCGGCTGCACGTTCTTTGGCGGGTATCCGATCACGCCGTCCACCGAAATCATGCAGTATCTCGGCCGGGAAATCTGGAAATACGGCGGCGCGGTGTTCCAGGCCGAAGACGAAATCGCCGGAGTGGCCGCCGTCGTCGGCGCATCGTTTGCGGGCAGGAAGGCGATGACCGCGACGTCCGGTCCGGGAATGTCGCTCAAGACGGAAGTCCTGGGCCTCGCGACGATTGCCGAGTTGCCGCTGGTGTGCGTGAACGTCCAACGCGGAGGACCCTCCACTGGCATCCCCACCAAGAGCGAGCAATCGGATCTGTTCCAGGCCGTCTTCTCGGCACATGGAGACGTCGTTCGCCCGGTGCTGGCGCCGACGAGCGTCAACGACACGTTTGCGACCACGGTCGACGCCTTCAACATCGCGGAGGGATATCAGACGCCGGTCATCGTGCTCTCGGATGCCGACATCGGTCAGAGGAAGGAAGTCGTCGACCCGATCGACACGTCCGCGTTCCACCTCGTCGAACGGCGCCGGCCGTTGCCGCCGGAGCTGGAGAATTACCAGCGCTTTGCACTGACCGACTCGGGGATCAGCCCGCTCAGCGAGCCAGGGATGCCTGGCGGCAACTATCTGGCGTCCGGCATCGAGCACAACGAGTCGGGAGCGCCGACCGCAGGCGGCGCGGCCCACGCCAGGATGAACGAGAAGCGTATCCGCAAGTTCGCACCACTCGCGATGCGGCACGATTTGTTCGCCATCTATGGGCCAGCCGACGCGCCGATCGGCATGGTGAGTTGGGGCAGCGTCTCCGGTGTGGCTCGTGAAGCGCTCGCGCTTGCGAAGCGAAGCGGGGTGCCGGCCAAGCTGATTGTACCGAGGCTCTTGTATCCCGTTGCCCAGCAGATCTACGAGGAGTTCTTCGCGTCCGCGCGGTACGGGCTTTGTCGTCGAGCAGTCGCACCAGGGTCAGCTGTATCGGCTGCTGCGTATGTTCGTGGACGTCCCTCAGGGAGTGATTCCTCTGTGCCGCAGCGGATCGAACCCGTTCACGCCGGTCGAGCTGGCGCTCCATCTTCGCGATCACGCGATCGCGCTGCAGCGGTCGGCACTTCCGGGAGCTCGAGACGCAGAGCGATTGAGGAGATGGTGATGGCGATCGAGACCTATCAAGCAAAGGATTACAAGAGCGAGCTGAAACCGATCTGGTGCCCGGGGTGCGGCGATTTCGGCGTGGTTCAGGCGATCTATCGTGCGCTCACCGGACTCAATCGGGCGCCGCACGAGATCGCATTCGTCTCCGGCATCGGCTGTTCGAGTCGAATTCCGGGATATACGACCGCGTACGGCTTCAACAGCGTGCACGGGCGGGCACTGCCGATTGCGCAGGGCATCAAGCTGGCCCATCCCGAGTTGCTGGTCCTCTGCGCGGGCGGGGACGGCGACGGATTCTCGATCGGCGGCGGGCACCTGCCGCACGCCATACGCCGCAATCTCGATCTGACCTACATCGTGATGGACAACCAGATCTATGGGCTTACGAAAGGTCAGTTGTCGCCGACCTCCCCTCGTGGCCTGAATACGGCGTCGTCGGTGTTTGGAAGTCTGGAAGAGCCAGTGAATCCACTGCTCTATGTGCTCGCGTACGGCGCCCGGTTCGTCGCGCAGGGCACACCTGCCGACATGCCCGGCCTTGCCACGATGATCGAGGAAGGGATTCGCTATCCCGGGTTCGCGTTCATTAACGTGCAGTCCCCGTGCATCACGTTCGGCCAGCCCGAGGCGCAGCTGAAGGTTCACAAGGGGAACATGAAGCGGCTCGAGAGCATCGACCACGATGCGTCGAATCGGTTGAGGGCGATGGATCTCGCGCAGGGTACGGGCGCACGCTCCATACGGGCGTGTTCTACCGCGATCCGTCGCCGGTGCCCACGTACCGAGCAGCTCGTCGCGTCGCGCCAGCGGGCGCTCGCGCCCAAGGCGAGGCCGCGTGCCGAGATTCTGGACATGTTCGTGCCTCGCTGACGATTGTCGCCGTCGGGTGCGAGCCGATGGTCGTTAGCACCTATTTCCGAAGAGCGATCCGCTGACCGTTCCGCTCGCGCGCTGTCCGTCGATCCTGAACTCGCCGGAGATCTGCGGCGAGACGTGCTCATTCGTCAGGCTGTCCAGACGTGCGAGCTGTAGTACGCTGTGCCGCGACTCGCGTCGCGTGAGGATCCGTTCGGCGACCGCATCAATCCACAAGAGGCGACCATGGTACTAGCCAGAGTGTTCATGTTGCTGCTCGTGCTTCCGTCTACCGTGTTGGCTCAGACCGTGGCGATACGCGCCGGCAACCTGGTCGATCCGGCCACCGGGACCGTCGCGAGGAACCAGATCATCCTGGTGCGCGACGGAACGATCACCGAGGTCGGGCCGCGCGTGCAGATTCCGGCCGGGGTGGAGACGATCGATCTCAGCAGCTCCTGGGTGATGCCGGGGCTGGCTGATGCCCATGTGCATCTGACCGCCGGGCCCACGCCGGGCCTTCCCGCAGCGGTGATCACACCTTACCTGAGCGAGAGCAGCGGCCTGCGAGCGCTGCGGGGCGCGAACCACGCGCGGGCCCTGTTGATGGCCGGCTTCACGGCGGTCAGGGACGTGGGCAACGACGCCGAGTACTCCGCCGTCGATCTGCGGCGAGCCATCGGGCGCGGGTGGACCGTCGGGCCCACGATGTTGACGACCGGGAAGATCATCGCTCCCTTCGGCGGCCAGTCGGAGAACGTCCCCGCCGAGCAGGGCCGCTTCTGGAAGCACGAGTACCCTCGACGCCGACACGCCAGACGAGGTGCGCAAGGCGGTTCGCCAGAACATCTATTACGGCGCCAACGCGATCAAGCTCGTGGCCGACCACAACGCGTACTTTTTTTCGACAGCCGAAGTGCGCGCGGCAGTCGAAGAGTCACACGCCGCGGGCCTCACGTGTGCGGTGCACGTCTACGGCGGAAAGGCCGGCGACCACGTGATTGCCGCGCTGCCGGATTCCATCGAGCACGGCTTCACGCTGTCGGACGAGCAATTGCGCGCCATGAAAGAGAAGGCCATCGTGCTGGTGGGGACCGACTTTCCGGAGGCCCATCTGAAGCAGATGAATTTCAACCCGGTGGAGGACGGCAAGACGCTCGGTCAGCGGATCGCCGATCGGCTGCGCCGGGCGCATCGCGCGGGCGTCACGATGGCGTTCGGCACCGATGTCTTCATGGACCCGCCCGAGAAGTCGCGACCTGAGCTGATGCTCGAGTATCTGGATGTCTGGACGGCGGCGGGCATCCCGCCAGGAGACATCCTGAAAGCGATGACCGTGAATGTGTACGAGCTCTTCAAGTGGCAGGGCAAGCGCGGCTGGATCGCGGCCGGGCACGCTGCCGACATCATCGCCGCTCCGGCGAACCCGCTCGAGAACATCCAGGCGCTGCGGAAGGTGAACTTCGTGATGAAGGACGGGAAGGTGCTCAGAGGCCCGATGTCATCCGCCGCAGGTCTTCCCCGCCGCGATGAAGCTGAACTGGAAACAGCCGCCTCGGACGACCAAGCACTGTATCTCCTTACATTTCTTGAAAGCGTATCTCCCGGAACCCGCGCTCGAATGACTCCCACCTGGACGGCGGCAGCGTGTAACCGTTGAAGGCTGAACCAGATACACAACGGCGCGCATGTCCCATCGCTCGCGCCGCTGATCCAGGAAGTCCCGGCGGACATCTTGCTGCAACGGATCCGGAAAGAGGTGTGCGGTACGCCAGCCGGCGTCAGGGCGCCACCTTGTGCGCGTCCTCAGCGGAAGGTGTCAGTTGAATGCGACAGACCGCGAGAGACTCCTTCGCATCTACCCGGTGCTCCGGGAGTTGTCGGCTGTTCTTCTAAAGAAGCTCGAAGAAACGGCCATGCCGGTCCACGCACCCGCGGGCCAGCGGCTGTTCGGTGACGGCAGTCCCTGCGCTTACTATCCGTTGCTCACCAAAGGGATCATCCGGGCCTCGAAATTCAGCCCTGAGGGCCACGAAATCCTCCTGTACCGTCTCCAACCTGGAGAGAGCTGCGTTATCACGGTCGTGACGCTCCTCGGCGAGGCGTCCTATCCCGCGATCGGAACGGCCGACACGGAGCTCTCTCTCCTCGGCGTCCCCCGGAGCGTGTTCCTGGAGATGGTTCTCGAGTCCCCAGCCTTCCGAGTCTTCGTGTTCAACTCCCTCTCCCAGAGGATGGCGCACCTGATGGCCCTCGTTGACGACGTGGCTTTCCGCCGGGTCGATCAGCGGCTGGCGTCGCGCCTGCTCCTCCAGCGGCAACTCGACGCCACAACCCATCAGATGCTCGCCGACGAGCTGGGGACCAGCCGGGAAGTCGTGAGCCGGATCCTGGAGACCTTCCAGCAATCAGGGATCGTCAGGCTCGGCCGAAAGCGGATCGAGATCCTGGACCGGGTCGCACTGCGTCGCCTCCACCAAGTCGAGGGGGGCTGAAAGGCGTTCACGCGACTCGACGAGCCGTGGAACCTGGTGGCCTGGACCGCTGTGCGATCCTGATGAGGAACTCGCGCAGCGGCCCCGGCTTCAAGTGTTCAGGCTGGAGGTTGCGTGCAGTGATTGCTGAAGACCGCCTCTGCGACATGGAGCAGGAAATTGCGCAGGCGCGACTCCCTGAGGCCCTCAAGATAGCTAATGTAATCGCTGAGGTGGGAGCAAAAGCTCTCCAGGTTCGCGGGGGTGCCGCCAGCGGCGTATGCCGTCGTGGTCGCGCCGAACGAGAAGCCGGCGGCGAGGAGGCTGGAAACAGCCACTGCCGCCACGAAACGTCGTCCCCTCATCATACCCAACCTCCTTCAAGGAAAAGGCAGGTGACGCAGCATACGGCGCGTGTCGGAGGCTGTCTGTGACTGAAGTCACATGGCAATCGGATCGAGGTGGCCGCCTGTGCGGAGCCTCCCCGATCTTCCGGTCGGATCTCCTATTTCAGGATCAGCTCGCGAGCGTACTTCGTGCCGACGACCTCGCGATACTTGCTGCGGTCCTGATAGCCCTTCATCTGCGCCTCGTCGGTGCCGTCCGACTGCTGTAAGAGGGCATCAGACTTCTCGACGTTGGCTTCCACGGCGGCGAGGCTGGCGTATTCCCGGAGGATCAGCAGGTTCCACGTCCCGCTGTCGTCCAGCGTCCGGAGAATCTTGTACGATTTCTGGAAGCCGGCCTTCACCTGCGCGTCCTCCGACTTCTTGAACGAGGTGTCGAGGTACTGCAGGTACATCTGGTCCATGCCCGACGCCATCTGGATCATCGTGACGGTCCAGACCGTGCCCGGACTGAAGTACTTGTGCACCTGGCCCATCACTGGCACCGCGCCGACCGCGGCAAGTCCGCCGATCAGCAGTACATTCCTGAGGATTTTCATCAGCTGTTCTCGCGTTCTGTGTGGAGACTTCTGGTAGACCGGCCGGGGGCGGAGTCTCGCTACGTCCCGCGGTCTTCCGCGAAAGAGAACCTGTTGTGGAATCTGGATGTCTGGGGCACCGTCAGCGGCGGGCACGAGCAGGCAGAGGGTGAAGAAGGATACCACGTATCCGTGGCGAGACCCGGAAGGTGGAGGCTCAAGCGCAGCCGGTATCCGTTTGAGCCCGATCGCGCCGCTTTCTCACATACATGTGTGAGGAGGCGACGTGTCTATGCGAGCGATGGCTGGGCCGGTTTCGCTGCTGTTCGTGCTCATTCCCCACATCGTAACCGGCCAGACGTCCATCCCGGCGTCTGACGCCGGGCGCGAAGGACGGGAGCGGCTCAGCCTGCAGGTGGCGGCCGGGCCAACGGTGACGTTGGTCGGCGGAGGGAACGTCCTGTCCGCCGCGTTCGGGTACTCGCCGGCGTCGCGGCTGGAGCTGCTCCTCAACGTCGAACGCAACTATGTGCCGTTCCAGTTGTACGGCGGCAGCGGCGCCCGCGGCGGGACGCTGACGTTCGTCAGCGGCGAGCTGCGCGTCGCTCTGCCGGTAGACCGCGTGTCGCTGTTCGCGATAGCGGGCGTCGGCGGCGGCGTCTCGCGTCCCAACGTCAACGCCGAGTTTCCCGACCGCGTCAGAAACGATCTTCGCGTTCTGTACATCGGTGGTGGTGTTCGCGTCCCGCTCCGCCGGGGGTTCAGCCTGGTGGGCGATGCGCGGTGCATGCTCGGGTTGGAGGGCTACGACGGCGTTCTGGCGGTCTGGCCCGTCCGCGCGGGCGTCGCGTGGCGCTTCTGAAGCTCGGCGACGAACCTGCCCAGGTCAGGGTCGAGATCAATCCGGACTACGACCCGGCGGTCTTCACGAACCAGCCGCCGCCGGAGACGACGATCGACTCGTGGCGGAATAACCGGCCTCCCTCCCCTTCTCCCTCAGCTGATTGGAACAATGAATCTGGCTGTTGATTCTTGGTCCCAGGACCCGCAAGGAAGACGAGGGAACGTGCTATCCGGCTGTGTGACGCTTGATAAGGTCGTCCAGTTCATCGATTCCGAACTTGCACAACTGCACGACCGAGGCTTGGCGGCGGTATGCCGTCGGCAACATGTTTCGCGCCTCTTCCTTGCTGTCTACATCCACAACGATCCATGCCTTGTGTACGCCGTCACAACAACCGAAGTCAGCATGCGTCAAGAAATGTGAGCCGGTCTCAAGAAGCACTTTGGCGGCGCGGGCGCACGCAACTACTTCCGATTCGTGTGGAACCTCAATGAGAAACTTAGCCATACCCGCAGTCTCCTGTTGGGCGTCTGAAAAGTCAACGCGGCAGCCTTGGTGACCAGGATCAACGTATCGCGCGACAACGTCCCGTCGCCCCCTGAGCGGACGATTCGCTGCCAACAAGGCACGCCTTCGTCAAGTGAAGTGCAGGGACTCACGGAGCACGCTATCGACCGATGCGCCTCACGACCGATGCGCCTGACGTATCGGCCTGCACGCGGGGGTCGCCGAAGTACTCGAGCAGGGAAGCGCCACTGACGTTGACGACGAGCGCTTCGACAGCCCGGAGGCGGACGACGCTTGCGGCCGAGAGCATCGCGTTCGCGAACCGCGCCGTCAGCTCTGGGGCGTCCGCCCGGCTGGCGCCCGAAACGTCCAGGCGGAGCCGCTCCACGGCTCCCGATCCCGTGAATGACGAGGCGCCTGAGAGATCGATGGCGAAGTCCTGTGCGTCGATTCCGTCCACCTCGAAGCGGCTGGCGCCGCTCGCGACGACGCCGCGGAGGCCCCGGACGCCGATGCGGCACACGATGCCGAGCGAACTCACGCTTCCCGTCCCGGGACGCCACCCGACGGTCAACCGGCCGTCGGCGACGACGGTTTCAAGGAGCTCGAGGAGGTTGTCCTCCGCGGTGATCTCCAGTCGTTCGTCCGCGGCAAACGTCACGACCGCGCGAATGGCCCCCCCGATGACAACGGTGTGGAAGCCCTGGACGGGACGGGACTCGGAGACCATCCGCCCGGAGCCGACGATTCCCGCGGGGGTGGGCGCGGTGGAGTGGAACACGCCCTGTTCGCCGCACGCCGTGGCCGTCGCGAGAAGGACGCACCCGGCGACTCGCTTCAGCATCATGTCTTCTTGAACACCGGGGCGCATGAGAAGTGTCACGGCGAGTGCCGCGCTGCCGGAGATCCGGCAGGTCTTCGAGGAACGTGTTTTGCCCCGCAGGGGCTCCGACCATGCCATCACCCACAACAACGACCCCTGCGGGTGACAGTTTGACCTGCGCCGCGGTGTTCAACCGGCAGCGTGAGAGATGCGCTGGACGTCGAGGCGCTCTGCCACCGGTACGGCGCCGATGGTGCTCCGGCGGTGCCGGCGGCTCCTGCGCGACGAGGACGAGGCGCTCGACGCGTGCCAGGACGTGTTCGTGCGGCTGCTCGAGCGCCGCGACAGGCTCGACGTCGCGTATCCGTCGAGCCTGCTGTACCGGATCGCGACCAACGTCTGCCTGAACCGGATCCGCGACCGCGCGCGCCGGCCGGCGACGCGCGGACGAGGAGCTGCTCGCGTCGATCGCCGCGCGCGGAGGCGCCGGGGGCGCGCAGCGACGCGCAGGCTGCTGCTCGACTGGCTGTTCGGACGGCAGCCCGAGTCCAGCCGGACGATCGCCGTGCTGCACTACGTCGACGGCCTCACGCTCGAGGAAGTGGCGCGGCGACACGCGACCTGTCGGTGTCGGGCGTCCGCAAACGGCTGCGGCACAGCTGCGCTCAGACGCTGACGGAGATCGATCGATGACCGCACGCGCATGATCGACGCGTTCCGGACCTGATCCTCGAGCAGTACCGCCTCAACGAGCTGCCGCCCGAGGAGGTGGAGCGCGTCGCGCGGCTGCTGCGCGAGGATCCGGACGCTGCGCGACCGGCTCGACGCGCTCGACGAGTCGGACGCGGAGATCGCGCCGGCAGTATCCGCGCCGGCTGGCCGAGCGGTGCGCAGCGGCGATCCGGCTCGGTGCGCCGCGCGGCGGCCCGCGGCGCACCGTGTGCGCCGGCTGGTGCGTTGGCCGTCGGCGTCGCGGCCGGCGCGGTGGTCATGCGTCGCGTCGCGACGCGCCGCTCTGGAGCGACCCGCGCCGCCGGCCGCAGGCGGCGATCGATCAAAGGCCTGAAGCCGTCGCTGACGGTCTATCGCCGGACGCCGCACGGGCAGCGAGACGCTGGCCGACGGCGACGCTCGCCCAGGCCGGCGATCTGCTGCGCCTCGGCTACGTCTCGGCCGGACGGCGCGTACGGCGTGATCGTGTCGATCGACGGCCGCGGCGTCGTCACGCTGCACCTGCCGCCGAACGGCGAGCGCGCGGCCACGCTTCGGCCGGCGACGGCACGGTGCTGCTCGACCAGGCGTACGAGCTCGACGATGCGCCGCGCTGGGAGCGGTTCTATCTTCGTGACCGGCGGAGCACGCCGTTCGACGGTCGAGCCGATCCTCGACGCGGCGCGCCGCGCCGGCCGCGCGGGATCTGCGCTCGCCGCCGCCGTCGTTGCCGCTGCCGGGCGAGCTCACGCAGTCCACGTTCTCGCTGCAGAAAGAGGTCAGGCCGTGACGACGCACTTCGCGGTCGGCGTCGCTGCGTCGCTCGCTGCTCGCTGGCGCTGCTGCCGGCCGACGCGCATGCCGCGCAGCCGCGCGTCCAGCGGTTCACGCTCGTCATCGGCGCGAACTCCGGCGGCGCCGAGCGGCCGCGCCTCCAGTACGCGGTCTCCGACGCCGAGCGCTTCGCGCGCGTGCTGGTCGAGCTCGGCGGCGTCAGCCCCGGCCAACGAGATCGTGCTGAGGCAGCCGCGGCTCAAGGAGCTGGTCGACGCGCTCGACCGGCTGAGCGCGCGCGTCGACCGACGCGCGCCGCGCGCGCGGGCGGCCGGCCGCACCGAGGTGCTGCTCTACTACTCCGGGCACGCCGACGAGCAGGGCCTGCTGCTCGGCGACGATCGCTACTCCTATCGGACGCTGCGCGATCGGCTCGACCAGATTCCCGCCGACGTGCGGATCGCGGTGCTCGACGCGTGCGCGTCGGGCGCCTTCACGCGGTTGAAGGGCGGGCAAGGCCGCGGCCGGCGTTCCTCGTCGACGAATCCGCCGACCATGCGCGGCCACGCGTTCCTGACGTCGAGCGCCGAGACCGAAGCGGCGCAGGAATCGGATCGCATCCGCGCGTCGTACTTCACGCACTACCTGGTCTCCGGGCTTCCGCGGCGCCGCCGATCTGTCGGGCGACGGCAAGGTCACGCTCAACGAGGCGTACCAGTTCGCGTTCAACGAGACGCTCGGCCGGACGGTGGACACCAAGGGCGGCGCGCAGCATCCGTCGTACGACATCAACCTGTCGGGCACCGGCGACGTCGTGATGACCGACGTCCGCCAGACGAGCGCGACGCTCGTGCTCGGCGAGGAGCTGGACGGCCGGTTCTTCGTCCGCAACGCCGCGCAGCGAGCTGGTCGTCGAGCTGTACAAGCCGCGCGGCCGCCGCGTGGAGCTCGGCGTCGAGCCGGGCGCCTACGAGGTGCGCATCGAGATCCAGAAGCGATCGCTGCTCGCGAAGACCGACCTGCACCGACGGCGGCGCGGTCGTGCTCGACGCGACGCAGTTCGGCGCGGTGGCGGTCGAGAGCCACGCGCCGGCGCGGCGGCGACGAGGCGCTCGCGCCTCGCCGTCGACGGCCGAAACCGTATCGCGCTCCAAGTGCGGCATGTGGCGGACGCGCCGGAGGCGACGTGACCGGCCGGCGTCGGCGACGATCGCGACATCTTCGGCGGGCTCGAGTACGCGCGCTACCTGCGCGAGGATCTCGTCGATCGCGATCAGCGTTCCACGGGCGTCGACGGAGATCGCGGCGTCGGCGATCGGCCGCGAGGGCATGTTCACCGGCATCGCCGACGATCATGGCCGCCGGTGCAAGGGCTCGCGCTGGAATCCGCTGCGAAGGGACGCGAGCAGGCAGGCGGTCAAGCCGTTCGTCGCGGCGGGCCTCGGTCCGGTGATCGGCTCGAGCGTCGGCACGTTCTCGGCGCGCGGCGCGCGGTTCGCCGGCGTCAACGACGCAGGCGACGATCGGCGGCCACGTCGGCGGCGGCGTCGATTTCCACGTCGCGCGCTGGTTCTCGGTCGGCGTCAACGGCGGCTACAACTGGATGGTGCGACTTCTCGACGCCGGTCGGCGCGCACTCGAATTACAGCGGCGCCGAGTTTGGCATGACCTTCGGCTGGCTGTTCGGCAAGGGGCGGCATCACTGAGGACGCTGTTCGCGCAGTGGTGATCCGAGGCAAGGCGCTTGGCAGTTCTGCAGGCCGTTTTTTGCGTGAGCTGGATTTCCGGCCGATTTCGCATGCAGTCAGAAACAGGTTCGGTAATCCATTGACGAAGGAGAATCGTGCATGGTGTCTGCGCTGTCCAGTCACAGCCTCGTTTACGCCGTGGTCGCCACCGTATTCCTGATCCTTCCGCCGTCCGCGCTCGCCCAGCAGGTCGGCGTCAAGGCTGGCGCCAACTTCGCGTCGCTCACCCCGGAGGAAGACGAGGACCCCGACACCTCGCGGCGACTCGGGTCGTCGGCGGCGTCTGGGTAGGGATGGCACCCGTCCACTCGTTTCTCGTTCCAGGTCGAAGGGCTGTTCTCTGAGAAAGGCGTGACGTTCGAGGCTCCCGGGTTGGGCTCGTCGATTCGGTCGACGTCCGTTTTCGCTACTTCGAGATCCCGTTGCTGGCGCGCGCCGACTTCGGCGCCTCGGGCTCGGCCGCGCGCGTCTTCGTTGCCGGCGGCGTCGCACCGGCGTTCAAGCTGTCGGCTCGCGCGAAGGCAGAAGCCGATGGTGAGGAACAAACGAGAGACATCGACGACGAAATCTACTCGATGGACGTGGGGCTCGTAGGCGGACTCGGCGTCGAGTTCGGGCGTGCGCTGATCGAGGCGCGCTACACGCACGGCCTCCGCCATATCAACACGGACGACAACGGCGACGAGGACCGGATCAAGAACCGCGTCTTCAGCGTGATGGTCGGCTTCCGTTTCCGGTAATCGACCGGCGAGTAGACGCGGGTTACCTCGATTGAGCGAAGCTGCGCACCGCCGCGGCCTCGTCCTGAAACGTTTCGAACACGACGAGGAGCTTCAGCATCCCGAGCAGGCTTTCCGCGCGTCGATTGAGGTGCAGCAGCCGCATGTCGCCGCCGCGCTCCCTCAGCGTCTTCAGCTTGGCCACGAGCATGCCCACTCCCGAGCTGTCGATGTAGGTCACGCCGCCGAGATCGAGCAGCACCTTCGCGCGGCCTCGCTCAACGAGATCGCGAATCCGTTTCCCGAACGCCAGATCCCCATCGTCGAGCAGCATCTGTCCCGTCAGGACCAGGATCGTCACGTCGTCCACGTGCCGTTCCTCCATCGTCAGCCTGGATTCGGTCATGGCGCATTAGTCTATCCGAGGGGCTTCGCCCCTCGGACTCCCTACGCTCTCGCGCGCCACTTCGCCGGCGCGCTTCCGCCTACGCTGAAGCTACGGTGGACCCGCCGAAGCGCCTACGGCGCGAAGGCGGGCCGATCGCGTGGCTCGCTCGCGATGCTCACTCGCACCGTGGAACGAGCGGAAGGTTTATAGGGCGAGCAGACGTCATGGAACGTGGTACTTTGTTCATCCTCCGACCGGTTCCCGAAATGACGTCCTCCCGCTGGGAATTGATCCGCACTGCGCTTCGGCGCGGACTGCGCAAGCGCTGTCCGCACTGCGGCCAGGGCCGGCTGTTTTCCGGGTGGTCTTTTCGTGAGCGCTGTTCAATCTGCGGCCTGGTCTTCGCCCTGAATCCCGGTGATACGTGGGCCTTCACCATCATCGGCGATCGCGTGCCAATTGGCGTGATGATCGTCGTGATCTATTTCGGAGTGATGCGCTCGTATCCTCTGCTGGGCCTGACGGCAATGGTCGCATTGACGGCGCTGCTGATCTGGACGTCCCCCAACCGCTGGGGCGCGAGTATTGCGCTGCACTACTTGTCGCGAGTGTACTGGCCCGATCCCGCGGATCCTATCCCGCCACCTCCGGCGACCGGCCCTCCCCCGTGAAGCGGAAATCGAAATGTCTGAGTGGAAGCAGCAGGCAGCTCGTCAGCGCCCGGCGAGCGGCAGCCGGAACGCGGCCATCTCCTCGCCGTTGCGAACGAGCAGGATGTCGCGAATGATCGCCGGATGGTTCCAGGTCTTGCCTTCGATCGCCTTGAACCGTGCGACTTCCGTGAATTTGTCGGGCGTTGCGTTTACCAGCGCGATCTCCCCCTCTTCGGACACCACCAGCAGCAGGTCCTCGTCAGCAAGCAGAACGAGCTGACCGTGGCCGTAGCGTCCGCCCTTCCATTTGCGAGAACCGTCCGTGAGATCGATGCACGCGAGGATGCTGCCGTCGAAACCGAAGGCCTGTCCCTTGTGGACGACGAAGTCGTTGTAGTACGGCTTCAGCCCTCTTGACGTCCAGCGTTCTTCGACGCTCCACGTGTCTGGTTTGTGAGCTATCGCCAGCCTGCGGATACCGGCGCCACCCATCGTGTCGGTGGAGACGATCAGGAGGTCGCCGTTTCCAGCCAGGGCCGGCTGCACGATGCTCCCGCTCGGTTGCCAGGAGTGCTCCCAGAGCATCGTCCCGTCGGCTGGCGAGACGCTGGTCGTGCGTGCGCCTCTCATCAGCACGATCTGAGGGACGCCATCAATCGTGATCAAATGCGGCGAGCTATAGCCGGCGCCGCCGGTCGGGCCGAGCCATCGTCGCTGACCGGTGACGGCGTCATAGGCGACGAGCCGGCCGGATGTGGCCACGACGACGAGATCGTTCACGACGAGAGGCGAGCTCGTGAATCCCCAGCCCGGATCCTTGGCGCCGGTGTCCTCTGCGGCGTTGTGCGACCAGAGGACCGCGCCGCTTGCGGCGTCGAGCGCGTTCAGGATCCCGGTCGCGCCCAACGTGTACACGCGGCCGTTGCTGAGCGTCGGCGTGCCGCGCGGTCCCGGTCCGCCGACGGCTTCCCAGAATCGAGCGGCGTCGCGATGGAGCCAGACGGGCTCGCCGGTGCTCACCTTGTAGCACGCGACGATCTCGTCGTCGCCGCGCTGTTCCTGCGTGTACAGAAGGTCGCCCTGGACGGCGAATGACGACCAGCCCGGTCCGATCGGCCGTCGCCAGAGCTCGACCGGCGGCGACTTCGTCCAGTCCGTCGCGATCCGCACGCCGTGAATCACGCCGTCACGGGCGGATCCGCGAAAACCGGGCCACTCGGCCGGCATTGCCGGTCGTGCTGCCGCCACGGGGAGGGGCTGACTTCGCGTCGGTGGCTGTCGCCTCGGGCGCTTTCTCGTGAGGTTTCTCCACCGGCGGTGCGGACGTCGGCGCCAGAGGCGCCTCGGAAGGTTGGCGTGCCAGGATCCGTTCTTCCGGACTCGGCGTCCATCGCCAGTGAAAGTCGGTCACACCGCTGCCACTAATCCCATCGACACGTACGAGCGTCCAGGCACCACTCGCGATCAGGATGGTTGCTACCATCGACAGGCGCCGAAATCTGTCAGCGAGACGTTGGCTCGCCACCGCCCACGCGACGAAGGCGAGTCCCAACGCAGGGATAGCCAGGATCGCGAACAGCACCCTGGCATCTGCGAGCGATGTGTGGAGGAAGCGCGACGTGACGAACAACGCGACTGCCGACAGAGCAACTGCGCCCAGCCGCTCGAACCAGCGCGCGCGGCTGAAGAGCAGCCACCAGAGGGAGATCAGCAAACCGCCGACGAGTCCACCGAGGAAGGCCAGGGGCGGGCCGTCCGCGAAGAGCGGGCTGACCAGCTTGAACAGCACCAGCAGCACGGCGACGACGACCCCGGGCCACAGACGAAGCGGCCTGTGAGGAGTCGATGTGTTCAAGGAAACAGCTGCAGTGCAAGGCGTGGCCATAGTCGTAGACAGTCTACGACCTTAGACGTAGAGCGTCTACGGCTTGTTCCGCCGTTCTGCCGAGCCTCGATCGCGTGGAGCACGCGGACGGTCGTGTTTTTGCGCTGGACGTGAGCCCAATCTCGTGGCGTTAGGGCTTTATGTCGGCGTAGGAGTCTCGTCAACGAGAAGGGAGCGTCTCGGATGGCAATCGACATGTCGGTGAAAGGCCAGCTCGTGGCGGCGGTAGTTCTGGTCGGAGCATGGGCGGCTGCTCAGGTGCCCGTACAGCAGCCAGCAGTCACGCGAAGCGCGCTTGACACTCAGCTCCAGTGGGGACCCTGTCCGGCCTTCATGCCCAAGGGTTGCGGACTGGCAGTTCTCAACGGCGATCCTGCACAGGCAAATGCGGATGTCTTCTTGAGGCTCCCCGCCAACACCACGATCCCGGAGCACTGGCATACGTCGGCTGAGCGCATGGTGCTCGTCGCGGGGGAGCTAGCGGTCAGCTACAAGGGTCAGTGCACGCGCTGTCCTCACGCCAGGGATGTACGCCTACGGGCCCGCGAAGCTTCCCCACAGCGCCACCTGCGCAGGTAATGCTTCCTGCATTCTGTTCATCGCATTTGAGTCGGCTGTCGACGCTGTTCCGGTCACGGCTCAGGCGAAGTAGGCCCGAATATCTTGTCCGGCATCCTTCACAACGGGCTTGCTTTGAACCGCGGGCAGTCGGTGCAGGAACACGCAGCGGCTCGGCTCGAAGAACAGTTGGCCCCGGCTGTTCGTGGCTGCGTAGCCCCGCGCGCGGAAGGTGGCGGTGCGATCCTTCGCCAGGATCGCCAGACGTTCCTGGGTCTCCCCCTCGAGGAACATCAGCATCACCAGCGGTATCCGCGTGCCGTCTTTCAAGCGGATCGCGAGTCCCTCGCTGTTCGGATTCGTGGCGATGTCGTCGATCAGCGTGCCGATGGCTTCGTAGGGTTGTGCCGTCGGATTCGGCGGCGCCGCCACCGTGTCCGCGGCGGGAGGCACGACCCACACCAGCGCCGGGGCCGGCGGCAACGCGACGTTCTTCAGCGCGGTCGCGCCAGGCTGCAGCGGATCGAGCTCGGCGAGACGATTGAGATAGGCCGATTTCAGACACGCGCCGTCGGCGCAGGCGTCACGCGTCGACGTGAGCCACTGCGCCTGATCGGCTTGCAGGCAGGCCGCAGCGCCGGGGATCTCCGCTCGCGACGCGGCATAGTAGCGGCCGAGATATTCATCGAGCTCCGCAATCGCACGATCCGCGCAGACCATCTTCTCGACGCGCGTCTGCGCCTTTGCGCAGTCAAAACTCTGCGCGGCGGCAATGTGTGCGGCGCCACAGAACGCGGCCGCCAGGACCAGTCGACACCACATGGCAAGACCCTCCAGTGCGGAGTCAGGACGTGCGAGGATACCAGACTCCGGTCGAGCAGGAACTGACGCGGATCAACAATGAGCGCGCCCGGCCAAGGACCCGGATACGATTCAGATTGGAAGAAGGTGCAGTATGAAAACTACAGTGAGCTGGCTCGTCGTGATAGCCACGGTGTTCTGTCTGATTGGCTGGTCCGCGTACGCGGAGAAACACAGCGCTGCGAGGGTCACGTGGGAGTACGAAAGTCGTGGTCAGTCCTGAGTAGTCACTATGTGAGTGAGCAGCGCCTGACGGAGCTCGGCGCCCAAGGATGGGAGCTGGTGACTGCCACCTTCGGGTGCCTCAGCGAACGCGAGTGTCACAGCACTGCCTACGTCAAGCGAACGAAGTAGCCAGAATCGCCATCCCGACCATGCCAGACGACGTCGCGACTGAATGTCCTTTCTGCCACTGGGCCGACGATCCCGATCAGCGGCTGGTGTGCCGTCACGACTCGGCGCTGTTTCTGCAGAACCCCCGTCAACAAGGGGCGCTCTACGGCTCCGGCGTGATCATTCCTGTTCGCCACGCAGAAACCGTGTTCGATCTCACCCAGGACGAGGTGTCCGCGGCATTTGCGTTGCTCGCCGACGTCAAGCGATGGATGGACGCCATGTACCAGCCACAGGGTTACAACGTCGGCTGGAACTGCTGGGCGGTCGGCGGCCAGGACGTCATGCATGCGCACATGCACGTGATCCCACGGTTCGAACAGGAGCCGTACGCCGGGCGTGGCATTCGGTATTGGCTCAAGCAGGAGCCGAATCGCTGGCGCTGAAGCCGGATTAGGGGACACCAGGTAGTGCGTCCTGCATTCTGTTCATCGCATTCGAGTCGCCTGTCGACGCGGTTCGGTAACGGCTCAGGCGAGGTCGGAACCGCAGCAAAGATCCGCCGGATACTGGCGCTCGGGCGCATAATCTTCAGCAGCCAGGGGATTTCGATGCGCTCCTACGCTCTCGTCTTCGTCTCGTTCGTGCTTGCCGCGCCCGCTGCGTTGCCGGCCCAGGTGCCGCAATGGCCGCAGTTTCGGGGTCCCGGTGGCACCGGGTTCTCCGAAGACGGAAACGCTCCGGTGGAACTGGCTGCCACCGCGCGGAAATGGTCCATCGAGCTGCCGCCGGGACATTCCTCTCCGAGCATCTGGGGCAATCGCGTGTTCGTGACCGCAGCGGAAAAGACCGCTCGAGAGCTTCAGCTCCTGTGCCTGGACCGGAGCACCGGGAAGACGCTGTGGCGCCGCAGCGTGACAGCCGAGAGCCTCGAGAAGCTTCACGAGTTGGGTAGTCCGGCAACGGCGACACCCCTTCTGGACGGAGAGCGGGTGTACGCTTACTTCGGCTCGTTCGGGCTGATCGCTTTCGACTTCGACGGGCAGGAGCGCTGGCGCCTGCCACTACCGGTCGCGACCCATCCGTTCGGCAGCGGGACATCACCGATTCTCGCAGGTGAGGCGGTCGTTCTCAGCCGTGACCAGAATCCTGAGGGGTATCTGCTCGCCGTCGATCGCCGCACGGGAAAGACGCTCTGGAAGCAGCCGTACACGGTCGTCAATGGTCCGGGTGCAGCCGGCACCTCTACCCCGGTGCTCTGGAAGGACGACATCATCGTCCATCGTGGAACGGAAGTCGTCGCTTTCGATCGCCGTGACGGCACCCGCACGTGGTGGATCAACATCAGGTCAACGAGTACAAGCACTCCGGCGCCGGGCCAGGATGCCCTGTACGTCGCAACGTGGTTCCCGGTCGGGGAACCAGATTTGCGAGTACCAATCCCTGATTTCAGAACTCTGCTGAAGCAGGGGGACAAGAACGCCGACGGCATGCTCACCCCGGAGGAGTTCCCCGACAGCATCCAGCTGGCTCAGCGCATCGAAGTCGTTGTCAAAGGCGCCAACATCGCGTTCCCCGGGAAGGCGATCGCCGGCATGGTCGATCGGAACAAGGATGGCAAGGTCGAGCAGGCGGAGTGGGATGGTTTTCTCGCGAGCTTTACGACGACGGACCATGGCCTGCTGGCGATCAAGCCGGGAGGCCAGGGAAACGTCACGTCAACGCACATACAATGGCGAGAGGGCCGCGGCGTGCCGGAAGATACCACCCCGCTCGTCACCCGCAGCCGTGTATACATGGTGACCAACGGCGGCATCGTGTCGTGCCTGGATGCTGCGATCGGGCGCTCTGCGCTTCCGTACACGCCTCGGCGCAGGTGGCGCCTACTACGCCTCTCCGGTGATGGCTGGCGAGCACGTCTACTTCTCGTCCAGTGACGGCGTCGTTTCCGTAATCCGGGATGCCGACGAGTTCCACCTCATCGCCAGGAGCGAGATCGGCGAGCCGGTGTTCGCTACGCCGGCCATCGCGCAGGGCACAGTGTATGTGCGCGCAGGTGCGCATCTCTATGCGTTCGGAAAGTAATAGCCCGTTGGAGGAGGTCACATGTCATGACGATCGAAGACTTGGTGGCTCTCACAAACGGACTGACCGTGACCGCTTGCGGCAACACGCTCGTCTGTGACCGCACCCGCATCACGGCGGTCAGAAACGACGCGATCGATATGACGTTCTTGATGGCAGGGACGGATTTCGTGCCGCGCCTGCGGCTGTTGCGCGAGCGCGTGCTCAGCGCCACGCGCGACGAGGTGACGAAGATCGTCGAACGGGTCGTGCAGAGCGCAATCGGCTGCCATAGCAGCAACGCGGGTTAGGTCGCTGCGCGAATGATTTCAGCTGACCGCACTTCGGGCAACGAAATGTCACAATCGGTAGCTGCTCCTTGTCGCCTAACTTCAGCCCTTTCCAAAAACTCGGCTCTGCTGTTCCCTTGACCCATGAAGACTGTTCGCTGCGGTCAGTTCCATAGCTGAAATCGACGATGAAACCGGCATCCATTGGCACCTGGCAGTCAGGGCATACGGGCGATGGCTGCGACACGGTTCTCCTTTGCGATGCTCCAGCGAGTATGACCGACGTGAATACTAGTCTGCACGGGTCAGAAGGCTCAACGGGAACCGCTTGGATTGACGGGAAACCACCGAAAATGCGCTGGATGCTGTCTCTTGCACCCATCAAATGCACGTCCAGAAATGAACAGCGAGGGCGCGGGGAACCGCGTATGCTTGCGTCATGGGATCACCTCACATCAGCGAGCCGTCCTGCCCACATTGCCGCGGTACGACGCTGCGGAACACGCGAGTCAGCCGATCGGGCTGTTACCGCATCTGTGGGGGCTGCAATCACATGTGGCACGTGACAGGAGAGGCGCTGCGCGCAGAAAAGGCACCCCTTCCTACTCGTCGCCGCACCGCCTCTGCCATTCCAACAAGTTGAGCCGCGCGCCGGCCCACGCGTTCACCGGTCCGTGGATCCAAGTAAGAGGGGACTGAGCAGTAGGAATTGTCCGCGCGAAAATCTACGATCTTGAGGTGCGATGATGACGGGACAGATTCGAACGTTACGAGTCGACAAAGGGTTTGGGTTCATTAAGGGCGACGGAGGAAGCGAATACTTCTTCCACAAGAGTGCGGTGTATGGCGAGGGGCTCGAGGATCTGCGTGAGGGTGACAGCGTCGAGTTCGACGTTGGCCAGGGACCAAAAGGCCCGCGCGCCGAGAACGTCCGGCGCACGTCCACCTAAAGGACCGACGGACCAAGGCATCGACACGGCGGCTTCCTCCGCTTGAGCTTCCTTCCGTGTTTTCAACGGGCCGATACCCTCATCAAGTCATGACGCAGTGGCGCATCGCGAAGCGTCGCTCGCGCCGATCGCGCGGACCGCATCAGCGGCTTGCGCGATCGGCGGGTTGATCGGTGAGAGAGAGACCTTACTGCCGCGCCATAGCGACCCGGATGGCCGTTTCCGGCGTCGACCAGGTGGTCGGCGTCCTCCGCGGCCTCTGCGATCGCGAGCTGCACGCCCTTGACCTGGCCGTTGAAGGCGTTGCCATGTGGGCCGTAGTCCGGGGACACCGGCGCGCCGGTGTCCTCGCCCACATCGCAGCCGTCGTCGGCAGAGAAGACGTTCGCCAGGGTGGCCTCGACGGCTCCTTCGCCGACCTTCTTGCCGTCGGTGTACAGCGTGACGGTGCCGCCCTTGCCCAGGCCGCCACCGGCATAGGCGAACTCCATGCGCACCTGGTGCGCGCCGGCTGGAATCGGCGTCGTCGCTTCGACCATGAAGTGCTTGAAGCCGCCCCAGTTGTAGCAGTATTTGAGCTTGCCGCCGTTGGCGTAGAGGCTCCAGCCGCCGATGTTCGCGCCCTGGGCGATGATGACGCCCTCGGCGCCCTTCTCCGGCACCACGATCTCGGCCGTGATGGAGTGCGACTTGTTCTTGATGCTCAGAACGCAGTTCTCCGACAGCCGTCCCATGCCGCCGAACAGGAGTTGGGTCTTGCCTTCGATCAACACCGGACGGCCAGCCAGGTCCGGGTTGATTCGCTCGACCAGCCGATCGTCGAGGGGCAGCACGTTGTAGCGCGTCGCCTCGATGAGCCAGAGCCGCTGCAGCTCGCGGAGCTTCTCCGGCATCTCCTTGGCGAGATTCTTCGACTGGCTCCAGTCCTTGCTGGTGTCGTAGAGCTCCCAGACGTCATCGTCGAGCGCCGGCGGCTTTTCTTTCGACCAGGGGTATGTGTGCCTCGTCACCGCCGTCCAACCCTGGTGGTAGATGCCGCGGTTGCCGAACATCTCGAAGTACTGCGTCTCGTGCCGCTCTGCCGCCTTGGCGTCGTTGAACGCGTAGAGCATGCTGACGCCTTCGATCGGGGACTGCGCCAGGCCGTTCACCGACAGCGGCTCGGGGATGCCTGCCGCTTCGAGGATCGTCGGCGCGACGTCGATCACGTGGCTGAACTGCGAGCGGATCTCGCCCTTGGCCTTGATGCCCTTCGGCCAGTGGACGATCGTGCCGTTGCGCGTGCCGCCCCAGTGCGACGCGACCTGCTTGGTCCACTGGTACGGCGTGTTCATCGCGTGCGCCCAGCCGACGGCGTAGTGGTTGTACGACTCGGGTCCACCGAGCTTGTCGATCCGCGCGGTGAGGTATTCGGTGTCTCGAGCGCCTGCAGGCCGTTGAAGTAGCTCATCTCGTTGTAGCAGCCGTTGAGCGACCCTTCGGCGGAGGCGCCGTTGTCGCCGGCGATGTAGTAGATGAGCGTGTTGTCGGCGATGCCCAGCGTGGTCAGCGAGTCGACCAGCCGGCCGACATGGTGATCGGTGTATCCATGAAGCCGGCGTACACCTCCATCTCGCGGCGCAGCACGGGCTTGAACGGCTCCGGCATGTCGTCCCACGCCGGGATTTCCTTGTGGCGCGCCGTGAGCTGACAGTCCGCCGGAATGACCCCCAGCTTCTTCTGGCGTGCGAACGTTTCCTCGCGCAGCTTGTCCCAGCCGCCGTCGAACTTGCCCTTGTACTTGTCGGCCCACTCCTTCGGCACGTGGTGCGGCGCGTGCGTCGCGCCCGGCGCGAAGTAGATGAAGAACGGCTTGTCAGGGGCGAGACTTTTCTGCTGCCCGATCCAGGCAATCGCCTTGTCGGTCATGTCTTCGACCAGGTGGTAGCCCTCTTCGGGGGTTTTCTCCGGCTCCACCGACGTGGTGCCCTCGTAGAGCGTCGGATACCACTGGTTGGCCTCGCCGCCGATGAAGCCGTAGAAGTACTCGAAACCGCCGCCGCCGGTGGGCCAGGCATCGAACGGCCCGGCCGGACTCGTCTCCCAGACCGGCACTTCGTGGCACTTGCCGAACTGCGCCGTGGAGTAGCCGTTGAGTTTCAGCGTCCGGGCCAGCGGTGACATCGAATTGGGGAGCACCGAGCAGTAACCCGGCGCGCCGGTGGCAATCTCGGTGATGCCGCCCATTCCAACGGAATGGTGGTTGCGGCCCGTCAGCAGCGCTTGCCGCGTGGGCGAGCAGAGCGCCGTCGTGTGAAAGCGGCTGAACTTCAGCCCACCGGCTGCCAATTTTTCCGCGGTCGGAGTCTGGCAGGGCCCGCCGAAGGCGCTGGTCGCGCCGAAGCCCAGCGTCGTCGATGAGGACAATCAGGACGTTGGGTGCACCGTGAGGTGGGCGCAGTCGCTCGATCGGCGGAAACTTCGATGCCGGATCCTTCGCGTCGAAGGTGATCAGCCCTTCTTCCCCGTGTTCGGCATCGGAAGATGAGAGCGATGCTTCTGGTCGTGTGGACTCATGCCGTTTCTCCTCTGAGATTCTCGCCGGGTTTTTTCGTGGCACCACAAAGAATCGAGGGGTTCGCCAGCAGCAACGCGGGTTAGGTCGCCTGCGCGAATGATTTCAGCTGACCGCACTTCGGGCAACGAAATGTCACAATCGGTAGCCGCTCCTTGCCGCCTAGCTCAGCCCTTTCCACCAAACTCGGCTCTGCTGTTCCCTTTACCCATGAAGACTGTTCGCTGCGGTGAGTTCCAGGTGAAATCGACGATGAAACCGGAATCCATTGGCACCTTGCAGTCAGGGCATGCGGGCGATGGCTGCGACACGGTTCCTCCTTTGCGATGCACCTGCGGGTATGACCGACCTGACTAGTAGTATGCACGGGTCCGAACGCTCAACGGGACGCGGCGGAAATCATATGGCGTCCGGCGCCGCGCTGGTCGCGGCGCCAGGCTTCGCTTGACTCAGAGCGCCCGCGCGCCGCTCGATCGAGCCGGCAAGCGTCTGCATCGCTTCGAGCACGCTCTGGCATTTCTTCGTGTCGAAGTTGGGCGGGAAGTCGAAGGTGAAGAGCGAGGCGGCTTTGGTCGGCGCCCACCGTGCCTTCAGGCAGCCCTCCTCGTGTTTCAGCATGAACTCGTGCTTCACCTCGAGTGCAAACAGTGCCAGTTCGCCGTCCCGATCGGACCTGTAGCCGGCGAACTCGTACGATTCCATCAGCACTGCGGCGGATGTCTCCATGGACACTATGAGGTTTCGAGGAGTATTCCCCCTGACCGTTCTGCAACATGACGACGACTTTCCGGCCGCGAAACTCTCCTTTCAGGAACGCGCGCTTGGCCACCATGTTTTCGAGACCGTGAACGAACTCCGGCCGATCGAGCAGCGTCGCCACGTCTGTCAGAAAGCGAGGTTCCTTGCGCGCGAACGCGCTCCACAAGCCCCACGACAACAACAGTGTGGCGACCAGTAACGAGAACATGGAGCGTTGGAAAGGGGGAGACTATTGATTCTGGGGAATCGCGGCGGTGTCGTCAATAGACAGAAACGTGATTCGGACGACGGAACTGTCATCAATCATGGTTCGAACTGACGTCGCAGGGGTTCGAGAGTAACCAAACGCTGACCGGATCTCGTTTTGCGTCGGACGAGAATGATGTCGCGCAGTTGGGAATGGGGCCCGCCTGGACTCGAGACCCCGACGAAGGTCCCACACGCGAAGGGTCCCTTCATCGCTGCGGCCTTCGGCCTGGCGGTCATCGTCGGCGTCCCGTGGTGCCAGAACACGTTCGGCTCCGTCGATCTGTTGACGGGCAATCGGGCGTGCCCTGTCATTCCGTCCCAGGTCCGGAGCTGGTCGGTCGTGGGTGACATGCGCGAACCCGGAGAGGCGGCCAATCTTCAGAAGTGGATCGCGCGGCATCCGCGCCAGATCAACAAGCAGTATGGCGCCTTCTGCGATACGCTGCTGCATGTGGCCGCAGAGTGGGGACGGGAGGATCTCGCGGACCTGCTCATCGCTGCAGGCGCGGACGTCGAGGCGCGCAACGAGAGCGACCAGCGGCCGCTCCACGTCGCGGCGCGGTACGGACGTCCGACGGTTGTGAAACTCCTATTGGCCCGAGGTGCCGATGTCGGCGCGAGCAACTGGCGCGCGCACACGCCGCTCCACGCCGCTTCCTGTGGCCTCGGCGGTCAGTCGACCATCCAGGCCCGCCTCCAGATCGCGACGCTGCTCCTTGCGGCGGGCGCCGACGTGAACGCACGAGAACAAGGCAGCGGCTTCACGCCGCTGCGATGTGCCACGTCGTACGAGAGCCGCAACGCGGCGATGGCCGCGTTGCTGTTCGCGCATGGCGCCGACCCGAGTGGCGCCGACGAGCCACCCGGTCCCGGCGGTCGCCGCTGAATTCGACACGCCCTTCGACGCGCACGTCTGTATTCCACCAATCCAGCATCAAGCCATTCTCAGCGGCGCAATGTACGGGGCGCTCATTGGCGCCGCAATCAGCACCCGTCGCGACGATCATCGTCCCCACGGCATGGTGGTGCCGGTGGTGGTGAGACTGTTTCCCGGGGTGACCTTTGGTGATTCAGGTCTACTTGGAGTCCAACGGCGGAATCGGCCATTCAGCCAGTCGCTGCACGTGAGGCTGCTGGGAGGAGCGCGTCAGCGATCTCGCTCGCTGCGCCAGGCCGTCCCAGTCGCCGGGCCCGTTCCTGCATCGTCGACAGGCGCGCGGGATCGTCGAGAAGGCGATCGATCTTCCATGCGATGACGGGCAGGTTGTTACAGCGAATCGCCGCGCCCTGCTCCAGCAGGTGATCCGCGTTGCGCTCCTCCTGGCCGGGGATCGGGTTGACGACGACAAGCGCGAGTCCCCGTGCGAGGGCCTCGGAGGTCGTCAGCCCGCCAGGCTTCCCCACCAGCAGGTCCGCCGCCGCCATCAGTTCGTGCATCTCTGAAGTGAATCCGATCGCCTTGATCGTGACGTTGCCGCCGCCGGGCACTGTGGCCACTTTCTCGACGCGGCGCCTGAGATCCTCGCTACGTCCGCAGATTACGACTACTTGAGCCGGGTGCGTGAGCTGCTTCATGCTGCTGACGATATGTTCGACCGGGCCGACGCCGAAGCCTCCGGCGGCAATCAGGATGGTCGTGCGGTCCGGCTCCAGCCCGTGCTTCCGCCGCAGCGCCTGCTTGTCGAACGGTGTGGCGAACCGCGGGTCGATCGGAATGCCGGACACCGTGATCCTCTCGGCGGGAATCCCCAGACGCTCGAGGTGCACGCGCGTCTCGTCGAGGGCCACGAAGTAGCGGTCGACGTGGCGGTAAAGCCACATCCCATGAACATCGAAGTCGGTGACGACGACCGCCAGCCGTGCGCGGAGCCGCCGCCGGGCCTTGAGCCAGGAGACGATTTCGGCCGGCAGGAAGTGCGTGCACACCGCCCAGACGGGATCGTAGCTCTTGATCAGCTCGACGAACGGTCGGGTGTTGAGCTGATCCCACGCCAGCCGTCGGCGCTCGTACTTCCAGGGTTTGTCCAGGTGATCGTAGAGGAGGCCCAGCGCCTGGGGCGCGTGGTTCACCAGGTCGATATAGGCCTTCTGATACAGGCGGCGGAACATCTTCGTGGTGTGGTCGAGCGCGTCGACGTGGCGAACGTCGCAGGTGCTTTTCGCACAAACGGCTTGCTCGATTGCCTGCGCGGCGCGGAGGTGGCCGGCGCCCGCTGATGCGGAAAGGATCAGGATTCGTGCGGGCTGGTGCATGCTAATGCTTCTCAGTGCGTTCGATCATCGGGACTGGTGATTCTAACGTGACCGCGACGAGGATCAGAACTTTACCGAAACGGCGACTCCTCGGCGTCCGTCGAGGAACAGCGGTGAAATGCTGACGTGGCCCCCGCCGCCGGGCTTCTCGTAGATCACCTGCCGGCGTGTGATCAGCGCGTCTATCCCCGCGCCAGCTGCCGCGCCGATCCCGGTGAAGGCCACCATCCCCGTCACCACGCCAATCGGAATCGGTCCGCCGCCGTCATCCATGGTCGCCAGGAGCGCCAGCATGGCCAAGCCGTATCCCGCTCCCGCGGCACCGCCGATGATGGCCCCGTTCTGCAAGGAGTCGCTCCGGCGCTGGCGGATCTTTGCGACGTCGCGTTCGCCGAGTTGCCGGGCTCCGGCCTTGGTGACCAGCGTCAACTCATCGCGGGACAACTTCCCGATTCGCCCCTCGGCTTCTCGGCCCGTCATATCAACGATGCTGATCTTGTCGCCTGGCTTGACCAGAACGCTGAGCTGGTCGAACGACGAGGCGACACCCTGCGCGTCGACTCGAGTTGCGCCGGCGCAGAGAAGAAGAAACACCGCGCCCCCAATCGTCGTGCGGATCATGCTGCCCTCCATGGATAAGGCGCAAGTCGCGGGAATTGGGGCTCAGTTGAAAGGGTTAGCTGAGACTCACAAAAAGATGGCTAACGCCAGGTGGCGTGAGCGGATCACTGGTGTCGTCGTAGACTGATCCAGGGCGAGAACGCAAATCAGGGGGCAGACACCTCCTGCCATGCCGGAAGACCAATTCCCTCCCCAGGATCTCAGGACCGAATTCATCAACGTGTCCGTGTGGCACGGCTCGCTCGATCGCGCGCAGGAAATCCTCGCCGCGCATCCCGAAGTGGCGAGCTGCGATATCCACACTGCCGCGCTGCTCGGCGACCATGAGGCAGTCAGGCGCTTCCTCGCCGAGGATCCGGCGAACGCCACCGCCAAAGGCGGCCCGCGCAATTGGGACGCGCTTACGCACCTCTGCTTCTCCAAGTTTCTGCGGCTCGAGCCCGCCCGCACGGAGGGCTTTCTCGAGGCGGCCACGGCTCTGCTCGATGCGGGCGCCAATCCCAACACCGGCTTCGTGGAAGGGGACCACCAGCCGAAGCCCGAATGGGAATGCGCGCTCTACGGCGCGGCGGGCGTCGCTCATCATCCTGAACTGACCAGGCTGCTGCTCGAGCGCGGCGCGGATCCCAATGACGGCGAGGTCGCTTACCATTCCCCGGAAACGCTCGATAACCGCACCATCCATGTCCTGGTCGAAAGTGGCAAGCTCACCCAGGACACCATCGGCCTGATGCTCGCCCGCAAGTCCAATTGGCATGACGATGATGGCGTGCACTGGCTGCTCGAACACGGCGCGGATCCGAATTGGCCGCTGTGGGGCAGCCGCCCGCTGCACTCGGCGCTTCGCCACGGCACACCCATCCACTACTTCGAGTGGCTTCTTGATCATGGCGCGAACCCGCTGCTGCCGGATAAGGGCGGGACCGTGCCAGCGGCAGAAGCCGCGCGCCAGGGCCGCGCGGACGTCCTCGAGCTGTTCGAGAAACGCGGTGTGGCCATCGCTCTCGATGCCGATGATGCGTTTCTCGCCGCGTGCGCGCGAGCGAACGAAGCCGGGGCACGCAAGTTCGCCGTCGCGGACCGATCGATTGTGGGACGCATGCAGTCCGAGAATCCCGGCATGCTCGCTGATGTCGCGGGCGCGGGCAACACGGCAGCAGTGCGGCTGATGCTGGATCTCGGCTTTGATGCGGGGATGGCGCGCATCAAGCCGGACTGGGTTGCCGGCGAAACGGCGCTCCACGTCGCGGCGGCGCATGGTCGCCAACCCGTAGCGGAGCTGCTGATCGAACGCGGCGCGCCGCTCGAGGCGAAGCGGCACGGCGGCTGGACCCCGCTGCAGGTGGCCTTCCTTTGCCTGGAGCGGCAATCGGAATGGACGCCGAACGAGTTCACGCTGCCCATCGCCGAAGCGCTCATCCAGGCTGGCGCCAGCGTGGAAGGTGCCGGGCTCACGCTGACCGCGGCCGTATGTCTCGGGCGTCGCGACGCCATCGCGCGGCTGGCGAAGGAGGCCAGCGTCGATGAAAAACAGAAGGCCCTGGCAGCGGCAGCCTACAACGGCAGGCTGGACGCGATCGACAGTGCCCTCGCGCTCGGCGCTGATCCCAACGCGCGGAACGTGGGGCTCAATCCCGATGCCACGGCACTGCACAATGCCGTGTGCTCCGGTTCACTCGCCGCCGTTCGAAACTCGTAGAGGCAGGAGCCAGCATCGACGGCAAGGATGGCCCGGTACCAAGCGACGCCGCTCGAGTGGGCGGAGTTACTTCGTGCGGCAGAGCGGCCCTGACAAAGTCGAGTACTTCCAGCGCGAGGGCTCCAGGCCCAAGCAGGACACCGAAATCGCCCGTTATCTTCGAGGCCAGGAGGGAGCTTCCTGACCAGAGCGCGGTCGGGCTCGCCTACTTCACGCTGACGCCGCTCACGTCGAGGACACGCACGTGCGGCCCGCCACCCGGCCCGGCCCCGATGATGATCTCCGCCACGCCGTCGCCGGTGACGTCCTCACAGGCGACGAAGACACCACCGAGGAAGCCCGGGTCGAACGCAAAGAAGCCGAGGACTTCTGTCGCGTTCCCGCCGCTCATCGTCACAGCGCGGACGTGCGGGCCGCCACCGGCCCCCGCTCCCGTGATGATCTCGGCGACGCCGTCGCCAGTGATGTCCGCCGCCGCGACGCGGACTCCACCGGTGAATGCGGGGTCGTACGGGAAGAAACTGGCCACGCCCGTCAGGCTGCCGGCCAGGTTGAACGCGCGCACATGCGGCCCACCGCCGGCGCCGGCACCCGTGATGATCTCGGCCACGCCGTCGCCGGTCATATCGCCCGCCGCCACAAGGACGCCGCCAGTGAAAGCCGGGTCGTACGCGAAGAAGCTCGAGACCGCCGTCACCAGGCCGCCCGTCACGCTGAACGCGCGTATGTGCGGCCCACCCCCTTGTCCGGCCCCCGTGATGACCTCGGCGACGCCGTCGCCGGTCACGTCCCCGGCCGCCACGGAAACGCCGCCCGTGAACGCCGGGTCGTAGGCGAAGAAGCTCGCGACCTCCGTCAGGACGCCGCCCGCCATGCTGAAAGCGCGTACGTGCGGCCCGCCGCCCGATCCTGCCCCGGTGATGATCTCGGCGACACCGTCGCCGGTCACATCCCCGGCCGCCACGAAGACGCCGCCCGTGAGCGCAGGGTCATACGCGAAGAAGCTCGCCACCTCTGTCACGACGCCGCCCGCCACGCTGAAGACGCGTATGTGCGGCCCGCCGCCAGCCCTGGGTGCGGTGATGATGTCGGCCACGCCGTCGCCCGTCACATCGCCGGCCGCCACAGAGATTCCGCCGGTGAACGCCGGGTCATACGCGAAGAAGCTGGCCACTTGCGAAATGGTTCCGGACGATCGCGTGTCTGAATCGGTGGCCGAGTTGTTGCCCGGGTTCGGGTCGCTCGAACCCGCGCCAGCCGCCACGGTCGCCGTATTCACGAGCGTGCCGGTCGCGCTCGCGCTGACGGTGCCGCTGACCGTCAGCGTCAGAGCGTTGGGGGCGCCGGGCGACAGCGTTGCGCCGGTGAAGGCGATGCTGTTTCCCGACGACCCGTTCGTGCCGCAATTGCCCGTGCCCGTCACTGCGCAGCTGACCGTCACGCCCGTGACGGCGGATGGGACGTTGTCGGCGACGCTGAATCCCGTCGCCGGCGCCGGCCCGGCATTGGTGACGACGATCGTGTACGTGATCGCAGCGCCGGGCGTGTAGGTCGTGCGGCCGTCGGTCTTTGTGATCCCCAGATCGACGAGGCTCACCCCGACAATCGTGACCACGTCCGAGGCGGCATTGTTCGCCGGGTTGGCGTCCCCGCCGCCGGACACTGCGGCCGTGTTGGTCAGCGACGGGGGGGCGCTGGACGCAACATTCACTGTGAGCGTGATGGGGGGATAGCTCGCGCCCTGGGACAGCGCATTGCTTCGGCCGCACGTCACGGTCTGAGCCGCGATGGCGCAGACCCAACCCGCACCCGACGCCGCGGTGGGTGTCAGGCCCATTGGAAGGGTATCGCTGACGGTCACGGGTGCGGCCGTCGGCGCGTTGCCGACATTCGTTACAGTCAGAGTGAACGGTGCGCCGACCTGCCCCTGAGTGAAGTTGCCGACGTGGCTCTTCGAGAGGGTCAGGTCCGGTACCCCCGCCAGCGTGTCGGTGTCGGTGGCCGAGTTGTTCGCCGGGTTCGGATCGGTCACGCCCGCCGGCGCGCTGACGGTCGCGGTGTTGACGAGCGAGCCGGTGGCGCGCGGGCGCGATCGTGCAGCTGGCGGTGTAGGTCACGCTGCCGCCCGCCGGCAGGTTCACGGTGTCGTTGATGTTGCCCGAGCCGGCCGCGGTGCAGGTCCCGCCACCTGCGCCCACGCACGTCCACGTGCAGGTGAGCGACGCCGGGAACGTGTCCGCGACAGTCGCGCCGGTGGCGTTGCTCGGCCCGGCGTTCGAGGCGGTGATCGTGTAGGTCACCGAGCCGCCCGGCGTCGCGGTCGTGACGCCGTCGGTCTTGGTGATCGCGAGGTTCGGCCTGCGGCGGTCAGCGTGTCGCTGTCGGTCGCCGAGTTGTTGGCCGGGTTCGGATCGGTCACGCCCGCCGGCGCGCTGACGGTCGCCGTGTTGGACGAGCGTGCCGGTGGCCGCCGGGCGCGATCGAGCAGCTGGCGGTGTAGGTCACGCTGCCGCCCGCCGGCAGGTTCACGGTGTCGTTGATGTTGCCCGAGCCGGCCGCCGTGCAGGTCCCGCCACCGGCGCCCACGCACGTCCACGTGCAGGTGAGCGACGCCGGGAACGTGTCCGCGACGGTGGCGCCGAACGCGTCGCTCGGCCCCGCGTTGGAGGCCGTGATCGTGTACGTCACCGACCCGCCGGGGGTCGCCGTCGCGACGCCGTCCGTCTTCGTGATCGCCAGGTCCGCCGGGCACGTGTCCGTGCAGCCCGCGAATTCGTGTACCGTGCTGACACCGTCCGGCAGGGTCTCCACGACGAGCCCGATCTTGTAGAGGCCGTCCTGCTGGATACCCAGGAGGAAGCGCACGTCGACCGCGGCTCCGTTCGCCAGCGGAGTCGCCAGCGAGATGTCGTTCAGCGAATAGCTCGAATTGAAGCCGCCGCCGTTCGGCTGGCTGGGCGGCTGCTCCAGCGTGGTGCCCTGCACGGTGATGTTGCTGGTGCCCGAGCCGCAGGGCGCACGGTCGACCGTCACGACGACGTCACTCGAGGTTCGGGGTCGGAGGTCGGCGACTCCACTCGGCGCGGGAAACGTCGTGAGGTCGATGACGCGGAACCGGAGCCGCGTCACGGCGGCGCCGGTGTTGTTCGTGTAGCTCGCGCGGAGATCGAGCGTACCGAACGTCGAGTTGTTCGGGGGGTCCGACGTGAAGTCGCGGACGGTGTTCGGGGGACTCGTGACGCCGACACAGGGATCGAGGGGCCCGGCCGGCATCGAGGCCGTGCCAACAAGGGGGCTGGAGAGGTTCTGCGGCCCAGGAGCTCCGAGGCGCTGGCCGGCCCCCGCCGACGTCCCGTTGGTGTCGACGAAGATGAAGTCCGCCGCGTTGTTGTTCGAGTCGAGGACCGCGCCGCCGCTGGGGCACGCGCCGAACGTCGTGATGGAGCCCGCCTTTCCGCATTGATCGCGGACGAACGCGTGGTCGATGCTGAAGGGGACCAGGGCGGGATAGCCGGTGCCCTCCTTGTACAGCGTGTTCGCCTCGCTCGTCGAGCCGACGGCGTCCAGCCGGTTGGCCAGGTTGAAGTTGGCCGCGACACTGGTGTTGAAGAGCGCGATCCCGGCGTTGTCCGGGATGTCGGTCGTGTACGTCGCATCGCCCGTCGCCGTGGTGCCGTTGCCGGCAGGATACGCGGCGAGCGAGTAGCCGACGGAGTTGACGCACAGGTATCGCCCGCGCGGGGGAAGGACGGTGCCGTTCGGAATTACACACCGCGCGACGCCGTTCGACGCCGCGAGGGCGTAGCCAGTGCCGCCCCCGGCCACGGTGTGCGACGCCGCCGAGTTGTTCATGATCTCGACGAACTCGTCGTTGGCGCCGTTCGGCCCGCGCACCCGGAACTCGCTGATCACGAGCTGCGCGGACGCGGGCACCGCGAAGAGAAGGAGGAGGACGACGAGGCCCGGGATCCGAAGAGTCGAGCCCATGACACCTCGCTGAGCTGATGAAACAGGTGCAACCGGTTTCCGGACCAGGGCGACAGCGAAAGGCAACGGCACCATCTCCTCAACGATCGTTCGCCTGCGAGCCAAGGAGCCAGGGTGTGGAGGAGTCCGCGGCACGGAGTATACAACGTTGCAAGGTTGGCGTCCCCAATAGGATTCGGGAAAAGATGGGTCGCTATGGCAACGATCAGGACGCGTTACGGATACTCGGAATTGGTCAGCGATCCCGATGATCCCTGGATCACGCGGAAGCTGATCACTGAACTCCGCTCGGAGCAGTTCGACGAACCCGATGACGAGCACACACAAGTTTCTGTGGCCAATGAGCACTGGGCGGTCACTGCGCAGGTCAGTGGACGGATTACGTGCGACAACCTGGACGCGCTTGAGGGCGAGGAATCGAACGTGCCGCAAGAGATGTACCTTCGGGACATTCCCGATGAGCAATTGATCGGCATTTGGCGGGCGGTGGCTCGGCTGCATGAATTTGTGGCGTCCCTACCGCTCGCCAGTTGGAACCAGATCGGTTCCTGGCTCAGAAGAATTGATGGGCTTCGGCGCGCAGTCTGAGTCTGAATGGGATGCTTGCGTTTGAGCTCGCGTGCCGACCTGGATTCCGGCTCAAGCAGCGGTCAAGACCGCCCGCGCGTTCAGCCTAGCCGCGTTCAACGCGCGCGACGTCAGACCACCGTGTGATCAGTGGCCAACCATCAGGCATCATGAGCTGGATCCATCTCCGCGCGGGCTGCCGAGAATGCCACGATTCTGCGTCCGGAGCCGAGTCTCACGGCTCACGCCTGAGCGGCGATCCTGCGCGTTCCCGAATCCTGCGCGAAACAGGGCGCCTGGATATACTGAAGCCCACACAACGGGAGCTCGAAAGCAATGGCGGAAGAGCGCGACGGTGTTTCGGTCGGCGCGACAGGCATCGGCCCGGGAACGAGGCTGGGGCCCTACCAGATCGAAGGCGCTGCTCGGCGCCGGGAGGCATGGGACAGGTCTTCCGCGCGCGCGATACGCGGTTGGGCCGCACCGTCGCCATCAAGGTTTCTCTGACACAGTTCAGCGACCGATTCGAGCGCGAGGCGCGCGCCATCGCGGCCATGAACCATCCCCACATCTGCACGCTCTACGACGTCGGCCCCAACTACCTGGTGATGGAGCTGGTGGAGGGCGAGACGCTGGCCGACGCGCTGAAGCGAGGTCCTCTGCCGCTCGATCAGGCGCTGCGCTATGCCGCCCAGATCGCCGACGCGCTCGCAGCGGCGCACGCGCAGGGCATCGTCCATCGAGATCTGAAGCCGGGCAACGTGATGATTGGCGCCGGCGGCGTGAAGGTGCTCGATTTCGGGCTGGCGAAGCACGCAGTCGACGCAGGCGAGCACGCGGAAACCGCGGCACCTCACCGCAGCGGACGCGCGGACCGAGGCCGGGCAGATGGTCGGCACCGTCGCCTACATGTCGCCGGAGCAGGCCGAGGCCAAGCACCTCGACGCGCGCTCCGACGTGTTCGCGTTCGGCGTGGTCCTGTACGAGATGCTGTCCGGCCGTCGTCCGTTCCAGGGCGAATCGACGCTCTCCACGCTCGCGTCCATTCTGCAGGCGACGCCCGAGCCGCTGCGCCAGCATCGAGACGGGATTCCCGACGGCGTGGAGCAGATCGTCCGGCGGTGCCTCGAGAAGAAGCCCGAGGCGCGCTACGCGTTCGGCGGCGAGATCCAGCAGGCGCTGGCCGCGTTCAGACGCCTCTTCCACGACCGCCAGCTTCGCGGTGCCGCGTATGGCGCTGATCGCCGCGGGCACTGCTGGTGCTCGTCGCAGCCGGAGCCTACGGCTGGCGGTCGTATCAGCGCGCTTCGCGCGTCCGCTGGGTGGAAGAGACCGCCGTTCCGCGAGATCGCCCGGTTGATCCAGGAGGACCGCGGGCTGGCCGCGCTGAAACTGTTTCAGGAGGCGGAGCAGTATGCGCCCGTCGTCGCGGTCGCTGTTCCGGCTCGCCGAAGGCGTCGCGACGCGCCCGGTTGCGTTCGAGACGACACCGGCAGGAGCCCGAGTCTACATTTCCGACTACACGGCGGGCGCCGGCGACGATTTGTCGCAGTGGCAGTTGGTGGGCGAGGCCCCGGTCAACATCGACCACGATCCCGATCTGGGGCTACTACCGCGTTCGGGCGATCAAAGGAGGGGTTCGCGCCAACGGATGTGGTCTTCGGTGGCGCCGACGTCGTGCGACTGACGCTGCACGCCGAGAAGGACGGTCCCGCCGGGGATGGTGTGGGTGCCCGCCACTGCGGCGACGTCGACGGCGCCGCCGCTGGCGCTTCCCGCGTTCTGGATGGATCGCTTCGAGGTGACCAACCGGCAGTTCAAGGAGTTCGTGGATGCCGGCGGCTACCGGAAGCCGGAGTATTGGAAAGCAGCCCTTCGTCAAGGACGGACAGGTCGTTTCCTGGCAACAGGCCATCGTCTGAATTCCGCGACCTGACCGGACGACCGGGACCGGCCACCTGGCAATTGGGCGCCTATCCCGAGGGCGCTGGCGATCTGCCGGTCGGTGGCGTCAGCTGGTATCGAGGCGATGGCGTACGCCGAGTTTGCCGGCAAGAGCCTGCCGACGGTTTACGAGTGGAACCGGGCCGCCGGCATCGGTCGCGTCAACTCCGACGTGCTCCAGTTGAGCAACTTTGGCGGCAAGGCGCGCGGCCCGTCGGAGCGCTCGGCGGCGATGAATCCCTTCGGCACCTTCGACATGGCCGGCAACGTGAAGGAATGGACCGCGAACGCCGCCGGCGACACGCGCTACATCCTCGGCGGGGCGTGGGACGAGCCGGCCTACTCGTTCCGCGATCCCTGATGCGCGATCGCCGTTCGCGCGCGAGAGCACGTTTGGATTCCGCTGTGTGCGGCGGCCGACGGCTGCCGCCGGAACAGAGTTTCGCTCCGCTCACGCTGAGTCGCGACACGGCCGGCGAGAACGAGCGCCTCCGGTCGGCGACGAGACCTATCGCGTCTTCCTGAACCTGCATGCGCTATACGAAGTCGGATCTCGATGCCCGCGTGGAGCGAGTCGACGAGTCGTCGCCCAGTATTGGCGGCGGGAGACGGTGACCTTCCGTGCGGCCTACGGCAACGAACGGGTGATCGCGCATCTGTTTCTGCCCAAGAACACGCCGCCTCCGTACCAGGTCGTGGCGATCATGGGCGGTGCCACGATCACGGATCGCGATCAAGACGAATCGAGGATTTCGACTACCCCTTCGAGTTCATTGTCCGATCGGGCGAGCCGTGATCATTCCCGCCTACAGCGGCACGCTCGAGCGTGGGCCTTCTCCTCTCCGTCTTCCGGAGAACCAGGAGCGGGAGCGTGCGCTGAGATGGTCGATGGATCTCGGCCGATCGATTGACTATCTGGAGACCAGATCCGACATCGACATCTCGGAAGCTTGGCTTTTACGGCATCAGCGCGGGCGCCTCTCACGGTGTTCGCCTGCTTGCCGTCGACGCTCGATTCAAGGCCGCGGTGTTGTCGTCGGGTGGGCTGCAACGGAATCAGCCGGCGGAGATCGACTCGTGGAACTTCGCCCCACGGTTTCACGTGCCCGTGCTGATGGTCAACGGCCGCGACGACTTCCTGTTCCCCGTGGACGACGAATCAGAAACCGCTCTTCGAGGCGCTCGGCACAAGAGAACCGCACAAGAAGCACATCCTCTACGATGGCGGCCACCGCAATCTGGTGACCCGGCCGGACCTGATTGGCGAGGTCCTGAATTGGTTCGACCGGTATCTGGGCCCGGTCGAGACCGTTCGCGCGAGTTCGCGCGGCCCGTGAGCCTTCCGAGACGCTTCCTAGTTGATCGATCGTCCGATTCCTTCCCTCGGCAGCTCGCTGTCCGCGGAGGTGAGCGACGAAGTCGCTCTGATTCAGAAGGTGCGCGTGTCGCGTCCTTCCGACGGCGTGCTGATCGTGGGTCACTCGCCGACGGTACCTTCAATCATTCGCCGACTTGGCGTGAGAGAGGGCATCACGCTTCGGGACACCGAATTCGACTACCTCTTCGCCGTTGTCCACAGCAAGACGGTCCCCCCGTGTTGCTCCGTCTGAAGTACTGATCACGCATCGTGATCGCGATCTTCCTGCTCGGTCTGGCCACCGCCAAGGTTCGCGTCCGGTTCGAACTGAGTTTTGGGGTCTGGTGTAAGACGCTTTGCGATCAACAGGTTGGGCGGTGGCGTCCCTAATGCCCGCCAGTTGGAACCAGATCACGACTTGGCTGAGGACAGTGGACGAGCTCAGACGTGCGGCCTGACGGCGGTTAGGAGGCCTTCTTCTGACGCGTCGTCCGTTTGGGCGACTCGCGAATGATGCCCTTGGGATTCTCGTCTTCGTGTTGACGGATCGTCGCCGCGATTCGGCGGACATCGAAGTCGTGCGCCTTGCCGATGTCCTCTCGGACTCGGTGCAGCTCGTCAATGATGGGATCGCGGCGTTTCATCGTGAACTCCCAGCTGGCAGCTCCTCGGGCGTGCAGATAATCGGCGGCGTCAGGCCCGCGGAGCGGCAAATCGCTTCGATCGTACCACGCATGGTGGCGTTCGCGATGTGCTTGCAGTTCCACGTCAACAGGTAGTCGATCTGGTGAGCGGCGGCGATACCGATATGAAAGGCATCGACCGTCGCCTTCGTCGGGAGCGCGCCTCGCCGAACCAGTTCCCCCGCAAGCCGAGTCGCGTCGTCGCCCACCGCGAGCGCCGGAAGGCCGCGAAGGGCTTTCAGCCTGCGGGCACGTGCGGCCTGATCGCCAACAGCGGCCTCATCGCGAACGATCTGTGAGACGAACAACCTGTACGAGCGTCGACCCTTCCACCATCGCCGAGTCAACTGCTGATGGGCCGCGATGACGACGTCGCGACTGGGCCGCGCACTCAGGTAGCTGACGATGCTCGTCTCGACATACACACTGGGGTTCATGCCGAGTCACTCTCTAATCTTCGCCGACGCGACTAGCTGCTCCGCCAAGCGCATTCCGGTCTGAAGCAGTCTGAGCTTCCCGTGCTCGTCCCGGTCGACCAGGTGCCCGAGCCTCGCGACTGCCATCGTCGCGTTCGGCTTCTTGAAGCGGTGTCGCAAGACTGCTGCGATCAGTTCGCCCTCTGTCATCCGTCCTGGGTGCTTGTGCCAAAGCGACAACAGGGCCACGTCGCGCGCGCTCGCTCCGCGCACGTGGAGGTACACGCGGCCGTCCACGTCCTCGATCAGCGGATATTGTCGCTGCGTTAGCCCGTCCACCAGTTCCTGCACCACGGCGGGTTAAGCCCGCCCTTCTGAGCGTAGCGAAGCATCTCGGCCAGCGTCCACGCAGCGGAGGCAACGACGGCGCGCGCGTCCATCTGGTTCGGGTCGATCTCGCCCGGATCATGGCGCGCGCCGCGGTTGCTGGCGATGTCGTCCGCGAACCTGCATGCGCGCGGAATGGTCAGCCTGATGGCGTCGTCAAAGGACCCGGAGGCCAGCTGCTCCAAATCGGCCATCACCTTGCCCGCCTTGAACTCCCTCGCGGCCGGCAGCGTCTTGCCGACGTGGACGTATAGTGCCTTGAGCGCCGCCTCGACGAACTTGCCGCCCTTGCCGATCGTTTCCTCCCAAGCGCCCTGCTGGAACTCAGTGGTCATCGCTTGGAGATGCTTCAGTGCCGCCTTCACGTGCTTCGCGGCGAATGTGGGCTGCAGCATCTGTTCGAGGTCGGACATCGCCGTCTATTCTCCGAGGGCCTTCGCCCATCCGCCCTGTAGCGCATAGGAGCCCATCTTCGGCGTGTCGACCCAGCCGTTGTCCTTCGCCCTCGTCGTGTACGCTGGGTTGAACCTCCCGCCCATCGGCTCCGTCATGCGGTTCCACGCCTTCTCGATCTCCTTGAGGCTGATGGCTACTCCGGTCTTGCCGCCGCTCAGCCTCGCCAGCAGCACCGTAAACTTCTGCGGTCCGCCGAGGCCCTTTGCGTGGCGTTTCACAAACGCGCGAACCGGCAGCGAGAAATCAAGGCTCGTCCGCGCCGACGGCTTTTTCTGCAGCTTGGCGCGGTTTGTCCGACGAGCCGACCGTGTGCCCGGCGCGGCGACGAGCGAGGCCTCACCTTCAAAAGTATTCCCGTCTCCATCAGTGACGACAACATGCACTTTCATCTCGACCTCACCCCGTGTACATCCACCGCTTGTCCTGTTTGAGTCGTCGAATGTTTCGCTTCCGCACCTGGCGGAGCATTGCACCGGACAAGGTGGTCACCGGGTAGTGGTGGCCCAATTCTTCAAGCGCGCCCTTGACCGCGGCGAGATCCTTTGGCTTCTTGAAGAAGCCGCCGTCGATCAGGTTTGCGATCAAGTCGACCAACTGGACGCGTTGCGACGCGATCCTAACCTTGACGTTGTCCCTAGCGGTGACGCGCTTCGCCTCCCGCTTACCGCGCCCACGGTCAATCACGCCGCTGATTTCGTCTGGTGTGCCTTCGAGTTTGACGGTCGTACCGTCTGGGAAAACTAATTTGCGCCTTCGCCATATATTCAGCTATTCATCAACGAACGTTTAACAACGTCGGTTGAGAATAACTGAATAATGCGATGGCGATCAAGCAGATTCTTAAGACGCTTCGCCGAACGTCTTGGTGTACAGAAGCGGACCGCTGGCTCAACATGCCAAGTGCCCTCGGCTCCAGCGCGTGCTTAGTCGGCACCTCGAGCTCAATCTGACTCCGCACCGACGAGTTCGGCGAGCGGAAGCGAACCTTGCAGAACAGAGACCATTCGATCCGGCGTGATCTTCGAGGCGCTTCCTCTGATCGGTCGCGGCCCCCCTCGGTAGTCTGAGCCCGCCGTAAACAATTCGAGGCGTCCCGTTCCGCTTCGATTCGTTGTAAGTACACGCCAGTCCTTCTCGCTGTACTTCTGCTTATCGCCGAGACTGTCGAGCGTTATCTCCAATGACTCGTTGCTCAAACCTTCCAGGCCTAACTTGTGCTCCTTCGCAAACCGAAAGATCGCCTGAATATCGAGCGCCTTATCAAAGACGAACGAGATCCGATGCGGCTGTTCACCGAGACGGTCCGCAATGTCATTCGCTGTGTACTTGTCGTTCGTGTTCACCGCAAGAAGCAGAGATGCTGCAAATCGAACTCCTCGCTGTCCGCCAACGCTCTCGTCTCGAAGCTCCGACACTGCGAAGCCCTCGGCGAACGACACCCTGTTCTGGCCTCCAACAGTGGTCGCTTCGAGGCCAACAACGGTGGCAATCGCCGCAGTCGCTTTTTCGAACAGCTTCTTTCTAGCAGCCTCCGCGTCCTGCTTGGTGCGGGAGTGGTCCGACTGATACCCAGTGACCCATTTTTGTACTTCAGTTCTGTCGACGTAACCTTCCCGAGCAAACGAGTATCTGGTGTTCCGACGGAGGCACTGGGGCCAGCGAGAGACGCGCGAACGGCATTCGTGAGGGCAAGGCGAAGTTCTTCCGCTCCCTGAAGAGTGTTCTCATAGACGATGCATCGAAGATGACGCAGGTCAAAGGGGATGTCGTCCGGAACACGTTCGGATTCCGGCCAGTGAGATCTGCGATGATCAGCTGGTAGTGTCTTGAGTCTGGTGGAAAAGTAGAAAGCGCGTCATCATCCGGCGCAGTTGTTAACCAGCAGCTGCGCCCGCTTGCAGGCGGGTGCCGGAGGATGACGCTATGGCGAAGGATAGCAGGAACGGATCGACGAACGAAGCCGCTGCTGGAGACGAGGCGACGACCCTGGAAACGATCATTCGACGACGGGCTCGTGGGTTGATCGATGCCATCGTGGAAGAGGAATTGGAAGCCGCGCTGGGGGCGGCGCCGTCGGCGCGCGTCGGCGCCGGCGCGCCAGGGCTATCGGCATGGGACGCGCGACCGGACGCTGACGACGAGTCTGGGGCCGACGACCTTCGCCATGCCGCGCGCTCGCGTCCGGACGGCCGAGGGCGGCACCAGGCCGAATGGCGGAGCGAGTCTGGTGCCGCGGTATCAGCGTCGCAGCGAGCGCGTCGATGAGGCGATCCTGGGCGTCTATCTGAGCGGGACGAACACGCGGCGCATCAAAGGGGCGCTGGCGCCGCTGCTGCGTGGCGGGCCGCTGTCGAAGGACGCGGTCTCGCGCCTCGTGGGCCGGCTCGCGGACGATTTCGAGACGTGGCGGCGCCGCGATCTCGCCGAGGACCAGATTCAGTATCTGCTGATGGACGGCTGGTACCCGAAAGTCCGCATCGGCAAGCGGCGCGTCCGTGTGCCGGTGCTCGTCACGCTCGGGCGTGCGGGCCGATGGCGAGCGCGTGGTGCTCGACGTCCGCTTGGCCGGCGATGAAAGCACGGCCGCGTGGCGCGATGTCATTCGCAGCTTGGCCGAGCGCCAGGTCGGTCGGCCGCTGCTCGCCATCGTCGACGGCAGTGCCGGCTTGGCGGCGGCCTTGCGCGAGCAATGGCCGACGTTGGCGATTCAACGCTGCACCGCGCACAAGCTCCGGAATCTCGAGGCCAAGGCGCCGGTGCGCCTGCGCGAGGAGCTCGCCGAAGAGTACCGACGGATGATCTACGCCGAGACCCGAACGCTCGTCGATCAGGCGCGCACCCGATTCGCGAAGAAGTGGCGGCTGCGATGTCCGGCGGTGGTCGAATGCCTCGAGGAAGCGGGCGACGATCTCTTCACCTTTTTGCGCTTTCCGAAGACGCAGTGGAAGGCGCTGCGGACGACCAATGCCCTCGAGCGGATCAACGGCGAGTTTCGACGCCGCACCAAAACGCAAGCGAGTCTGCCAGGACAAGAGGCCGTCCTCCTGCTGCTCTTTGGGTTGCTGCGCAGCGGTCACGTGAAGCTACGGAAGATCGACGGCTGGGAGGAGATGGAACGCGTCGAGAAGGCCGCGTAACTCAATGGCTCAGAGCCGGCTCATGACGCGCTCACACTTTTCCACCACTTGACAGACACGGCCTGATCAGCTCCGACGTGATGATTCCTCGGAGAATACTCTCGATTATGGGCTCCGGCTTGTACACTTCATCCGCTCGAAAGCAGGAGACGCCGAGCTCCGCAGCGTGCAGAGTTCGTCTTATTGCGGCGTAGATCGGTTCGAAATCTGGCGAAAAAGGCATTAGAAAAAAAGCAGTCGCCTTCTTTTCTGGAAGCTTGTTCTCCGCGAGGAACTTCTTTGGGTACATGCTCGATGCCTCTGCGCCGCACCCACGCACCGACCAGCGTCGCGGGTATCGGAATGGGAGCGTGGAGCGGACGATCACGACACCGGAGGGGACGCGCCCCGTGACGGTCCCGCGCGGGCGGATCGCGGGCACCGACGATCGAACGACGGAGTTCCACAGCCAGCTGCTGCCGCGGTATGCGCGCCGCACGCGGGAGATCGACGAGGCCATCCTTAGCTGCTATCTCGGTGGCGTCAATAGCCGTCGCATTCGGACGGCGCTGAAGCCGTTGCTCGGTGAACGGCACCTGTCGAAGAGCGCCGTGTCGCGGATCGTGGGGCGGTTGAAAGCGCTGTTTGCGACGTGGCAAGGTCGCGACCTGTCGGCCGAGCGCTATCCGATCGTGTTCCTCGATGGCGTTCATCTGAAGATACGCGTCGCGCGCCGGGTCGTATCCGTCCCCGTGCTGGCCGCCCTGGGCGTGACCGACACCGGTCAGAAATGTCTGCTCACGCTGCGCGTGGCCGCCTCGGAAGCGAGCGCGACCTGGGCGCAGCGGTCATCGATCTGCAGCAGCGCGGGCTCGCTACGCCGCTGTTGCTGATCGTGGATGGCAACGCCGGTCTGAAGAGCGCGTTGAAGCAGTGGGACGGCGTTCGCGTTCAACGCGGTACCACGCACAAGCTCGCGAATCTGCGGACGCATTGCCCACGGCATGCGCAGGCGGAAATGAAACGCGACTACCACCGCCTGCTCTACGCGGTTGATGGTCTCGCGGCGCGGGCGGCCTATGACGCGTTCGTGAAGAAGTGGTCCGGGCTGTGTCCAGCGGTCGCCCAGTCACTCGAGGAAGCCGGGCTCGAGCTGCTGACGTTCTATGATTTCCCCAAGGCAATGTGGAAGTCGCTGCGCACGACGAACACGGTCGAGAACCTCAATCGCGAATTCCGTCGCCGCACCAAAACCCAAGCCTCGTTCGGCACCGAGGACGCGGCGTTGACCGTGCTCTATGGCCTCGTCGCCCCGGGTCACGTTCAGCTGCGCAAGATCGATGGACACCAGCAGCTCGACTTCGTTCCTCGCCAAGGAATGGCAGCAAGTCGCGGAGGAGCGTAGAGTGGGTCAACCGTTTAGCAGGCGGTTACGCCGGTAAAGCAATTTCCACAAGAGTCGGGCCGCATCCGACCGATATTCAGTTTCGTCAGGAGGACTCGATGGCCAGACTGACAACTTCGATATGTTTCGTCATCCTGGCAACGCTCGGCGGACGGGCACAAGCGCCCGCCATTCCCGGCGATCAGCGGTACCTGCTCATCGATGCTCAGAGCACCCGCTCGAGGATTACCAGGACGGTCAACCTGTCGAGGGTTCGGGAGCGATTGGTGGATGCCTTGGAGAAGGGCTATGGCGTCCAATTCGTGGCCGGGTTTTCGTCATCGGCCAACTTGCTTCTCAAGCGCGGTGACGCTGCGACCGGCAGCTATCGGATGGTCGCCACGTCCAGCGAGGGTGCGTTTCTGAATGAGCTGAACCAGGCAGCGTCACAAGGCTTCAGGGTCGTTCCAGGGGGAATAAAGGCGTTCGAAGAGGGAGGGTCTTTCGGGAATCAGACGACCTGGATTGCCGTGCTAAGGAAACAGTCGGATACGCCACGAAACAAGTACTCCGTGGTGAAAGGCACGAAGGAGGGCGAGGAAGCTCTCGCTGGTTCGACCACGACTGGACGCACCCTGGTTGGCATCCTTGGCCGACAAGGTCTGGTCGCAGCCAACACCCTGCTTTTTTTTGAGGAGAGCGCCGAACCGAGGGCGCCAGTGGTGTCCGAACCGCGGGAATACCGGATCGTGGCGACCGCTCGAACGTCCGCAATGCAGAACGACCTCGCAGGAGCAGCGGCGCAAGGGTTCCGAGTCATCGGGGCGGGCTTTGGACACATGACTGCAGTGATGGCGCGCGAACGTGGCGCTTCGCCAACACCGATCGAGTATCGCCTCATTGGGATGGTTCGTGTTGAGACTGCGGTCAAGGAACTCCAAGCCGCTGGCGCCGAGGGGTTCCGGGTCGCTGCGATGTCCGAAAACGGGCAGGAGGGCGTGTTCATCCTTCACCGGACACCCGGCACGTCGGAGCGATTCGACTACCGGGTGAGCACACTGCAGGAGGCCACAGCGAACCAAACGCTGATTGACGCAGAGGCCAGTGGCTACCGGATTATCACCCTACTCAGCGACCTGGTTGTGCTTGAACGCCAATGAAGTCCTTCAATTACAGACGCCCCGAAATCGTGTGTAAGCTGCCGTGTAGTGTCGGACTGTGCCGCCCAACATCCGAATGGAGCCGACGCGCGATGGCCTACCGCGCGCGCGGCTCATTCGGCAACGTTAGGCGGCTGAGGTCAGACATACGGAGCGATAAGTGCGAATACCACCTTCCGCCGGATCGCCCTCGTGGCATTTGTGCTCGGCTCCGTTGGTTCCGCGTCATGTGGTTCGACGCCCGACACGACCACTGAAGCGGATCTCATCCGGACGAAAGAACGCGAGCGCCTGCGCGCTCTCGTGCAAGCCGATATCCCGCTCGCACGCCAGCTGCATGCGGACGATTTCCAGCTGATCAATCCGCGCGGCGAATCCCTCTCGAAGGATCAGTACCTGGGAGGGATCGAGTCTGGCGAAGCTCGATTATCTCGTTTGGGAGCCCGACTCGCCGATCGACGTCCGAGTACACGGGGAGACGGCCGTGATTCGGTACCAGGCGAAGCTCGAAATCGTGGTCCAAGGGCAACAAGTGCCTCTCCTACGCTACTGGCACACTGATTCGTACGAGAAGCGCAACGGGCGCTGGCAGGTGGTCTGGTCACACGCCACACAGATTCAATAGTCTGCCACTTGGTGGCGCCACCCTGTGGGAAGTCGCGAGGTGAGCGTCCATCGCAGGTCATCGCCAACGTTAGACCGACAAAGAAACATCGTGACGACATCGAAGAACAAGAAGACGGCTTCCCAGTTCGCCAGGTACATCGGACCTGTTCTTCAGGCCATCCGAGAACTGGGAGGATCCGGGCGGCCTGATGAAGTCCGCACGGTCATTGCTCGGAATCTTCGGATTTCGGACGCGGAACAGTCCGAGCCTCTCCCGAGCGGCGTTCAGACAAGGTTCGAGAACCAGGTTCATTGGGCCCGGTTTTACCTCGCCAAGGCTGGGTACATCGACTCATCACAGCGCGGGGTCTGGACTCTTACCGAGAAGGGCCGGTCCCTCGGTGAGGTCACTCCCGACGAGATTCAGCGGATCATTCGAGAGGTCTCAGAGCAGACCAAGCCGGCGAGCGGTGGCGGCGCGGAGTCCGGACCTGGCGCGGGCGACACTGTTCCGGCGGTCACCGACTACCGCGAGGAACTGGCTCAGACGCTACAGTCGCTTCCGGCGGCCGGGTTCGAGCGATTCTGCCAGCGACTCTTGCGCGAATCGGGTTTTCAAGAGGTCACCATCACTGGCCGGTCCGGAGACGGCGGCATCGACGGCATCGGCATCCTTCAGGTCAACGCGCTCGTCAGTTTCAAAGTTCTCTTCCAGTGCAAGAAGTACGCGGGGTCGGTCACGCCGAGTCACGTGCGCGATTTCCGCGGCGCAATGACCGGCCGCGCCGACAAGGGAATCATCATCACTACCGGGTCGTTCACGTCCGAGGCGCGCAAAGAGGCCGTTCGAGATGGAGCACCACCGATCGAATTGGTCGATGGCGAGAAGCTCGCAAGCATGCTTGAGAAGCTGGAGCTTGGACTGCGACCGCGCCAAACATTCGAGGTCGACACCACGTTCTTCGAGGAGTACAAGAAGTAGCGGTCGCAAAACGTTAGGCGCCAACGGTGGACAATGGCATCGCGCCCAAAACTACCTTACCGAAAACAAATCGAGATCTTCTTTCGAGACCGCTGGCTTTGTCATTGGTGCGGCAGAGCCGTGATCTTTCCTCCAGCTCTGAGGCTTGTTCAGGACTTTGTGAGGCGAGAGGGGCACCTGCGTGACCTAGCGTACTTTCATCCGCGCTGGACGAGGCGAGATGCACCTTTGCTCGATGACCTTGGGGTGATGCTCGACCACGTTGATGCGCATGTTCGCGGTGGGCCGACATCTGCAGAAAACCTCGTGGTCGCGTGCGCAAAGTGCAACGGAATGAAGAGCAGTCGGGCACCCCTCGACCACGCGCGACGGCATCCGAAACGAGTCATTCGGAGCAAGTACGGTGAACCGACTGAATGGGATGGTCTAGCTGCAGTATTTCTCGTCCTCGCGTCCGCCAATGAGACGGTCCTCAATTCAAGTGAGGCGAAGTGGCTAGCCGCACTCCGTTCGTTCTTGTCCACCACGTAAGCGGTGATCCCCGCGAATGGGCTGTGTAACCTGATGTTGGGGGCGACGCCGCGTCGGTGATATTCTGCCCGCGCGGCGCGGCTCGCACGCGATCATTGCCCGCCTCGACTGCGACACACGGCCAAAACATGAGTGACGACAAGCGGGAATACGAAAGTCCAGCTAAGCGCCAGATCGAAGAGAGCTTGGCAAGGATGGGCGAATTCGCATCACCGCGGCTGCGGGCTCTTGTCGAGGATGCTCTCGCCAAGATCGATCACACAGATCCCAAGGGTGTTGTCAACTTGCTGCCTGAAGAAGTCCTTGCGTTTTACCGGCATACGCTCATCCGCGCGGTGGTGCTCACGCCGCTGATAAAACAAGCGCACGAAGCGGGCTGTTATATCGAATCAATCGTCCTTTCGCACGGTCTGATTCAGTTTTCCTTGCGCGGTGTCTACGTTCTTGCTTGGCAACGTGCGGTCTTGCCGCGCCCACTGTCGCCGCAGGATCTAATTCCGTACTATGTGCAGCGGTCACGACAGGGTGATGTGTTTCCTCTGATTGAGGTCCTCGAAAAGAACGAGCTAATTGTCGACTTTCATGCGAGGCATTTGAAATCTGTGAATGAACTACGCAACAAGGCTGCACATGGCGTGATTTTTGGTGAGATCGAACACGCGGCCTTGTCCGAGGCGTCGGATAAAGCGCAGCACGCGGCACTTGGGGCGCTGCAGCGGTTTCAGGCCTGGTTCAACAACCCACAGCCTCTTAAGCACGTTCCGGGAACACCGGCGTAGCGGCATACCAACTATCAGGCTTTGGACGTCGACCTAAATGGTGGCTGCAATGCGCTTCGAGTCAGGGAACTGGGCGAGCTTGGCAGTGGTGGGTGTGCGCATCCCGAAGAGGAGCGAAGAATGTCAGATGATCCGATTCGAGGGTTCGAGGTTGCGCTCGCACCCAAGGCCGGTATGATCCGGCGCTTGTTCGGCCGAGTGCCGCGTGAAACGGCCTTCGTCGAAGTGCGCAACATTCTCGCAACAACACCGTACGAGCAGGTTCGTGAGAGCGACGTCGCCGGGGTGCTGGCGAAGGCTAAGTTGCTCTGCGGGGAAGCGACAAAGGAACTGACTGGGATCTTCGAACACGCCGCGCTGCTGGCGACAGTGGACCGAGAGTTGAGCGACGGCGATCGGCGCGGGTTGGCGGCTCTTCAACGAGCGTTCGAACTGACAGATGCGGAGGCTGCCAGCGCCATAGAATCCGCGGTCGGCCAGATTTTCGAGCGGACCAGGCGCGAGGCGCTGTCCGACGGCAAATTCACGGAGCAGGAGAGGGCGGGCCTCGACGCCACCTCCAAGGCGCTCGGCATGAGCGACGTCCAGACGAAGCGGCTGTACGAAACGGCCGCAGTCGCCGCCCTGCAGGAGGCATTTACCAGCGCCGTCGCCGACCGACGATACGCGAAGGATGAAGAGGCTCACATCGCGGCTCTGGCGAAGTCGCTCGGTGTCACCATCAAGCATGACGAATCGACCGCGGCCCTTGTGGCACGGTTCAGGCTGCTAAGCCAGATCGAAGAGGGCGATCTCCCTTCGGTCGATGTTCCGATTCTTCTTCAGCGCGGAGAGGTCTGCCACTTTTCTGGTGCCGCGGCGCATCACGAAATCAAGACGGTAACGAAACGAATCAACTACAGCGGCCCAACGGCGAGCGTCAAGATCATGAAGGGCGTCCGCTGGCGCGTCGGTTCGATCTCCGTTCAAAAGGTAACGACCGACGTGATGACTCAGTTGGACACGGGCAATCTGTACGTCACCAGCAAGCGCGTATTCTTCGACGGTACGAAGAAGAACACCAGCATTCCTCTCGGCAAGATCACGAAGTTCACCGTCTTCAAAGATGGGCTCCAAGTCGAGAGGGAAGCCGGTAAAGATCCGTATTTTCTGGGCGCTTCGGACTGGGAAGCTCGCCGGAGCGTGCTTGGACGGCGCTGCAAGGAAACTGCGTTGAGGCGCTGGGTTCAAGACTGGGGTCGACAGTTCCAGGAGCGCGTGTTCGAAGACCGGCGCGAGGGCCTGTGGATGACCTTTTTTAGGTCGCCCTGACGATGCCTTGAATGCTTACCGTCGGTATGGCGTCCCCAACGGGCGACGAGACAAGTTGCACACTCGAGACGACGGGCCGCATCGCGGCGTAGGTTTGGTGGCGAAAGCGCTTGCCTGTTAGTAACGCGCGTGTTAGGCTCGTCGCCGGTACAACCCCGCTGAGGGAGCGGGACGCGCCGTCTCCGGCGCATATGTAGCGTAGGTCAGCCGGAGAGCACGGTTCGGAACGAGCGCACCATCCCGAGCGCTCACGCCCACTAAAGCCGCGAGGAAATGCGCGGCGAGCTACACGGCAGCGAAGAGTTGCCAGCCCGCGAGGGCACGCAGGGGGCCACACCGAACTAGCAGAGCCAGACGCGCTCTGTAGGAAACACTCGTTTCTTACAGGAGCGCGTTTTGTCTGTACAGCCGCATCCGCTCCGCGTCGCACGTGAACGCGCCGGCCTCAGCCTGCGGACGCTCGCCCACCGGGCGTGCGTTCACTACATCAAGCTCCATCACATCGAACATGGGCGTGAGCCTCGCGAAGATGAGCTCGTGCGCCTGGCTGGCGTGCTCGGCATGCCTGTGGAGGAACTGCGTCCGCCCGTCGCGCGGACCGCCTGAAAAAGCGGAACGCGGCGACCGAGTGCTACCTCGTGCGCCGCGCAATCGTTCACAAGGGGGACTCTCATGAACGACAGCCCTGAATCTATCACCGAACACGTGCGGGAGCTCGCCAATCGGTACTTCGCCAAGAAAACGCGGAGTACGTCGAACGCCTGCACTCACTCGAGGCCGACAACGCGGTGCTGCGTGGCGGCCTCTCCGTCGCCCTCGACCGGTTGCACGCGGCGACCGTGCGCGAAAAGGCACTGCGGCGCCACGTCGCCGTGCTTAGGCACCAGGCCGATGCGGTGAGGACGGCGGCCTGATGGCGGACGTCCGGCCGATCCGCGCGCCCGTCACCGCAGAGCTGACGGACACGGACATCGATTGGGGCGGCCAAGGGGCGCCGGCTGAGGCGCACCGCTTTCCCGATTCGTGGCACCTGCTCGACGACGTCCAGGTGCTCACGCTGACGGATCCGGATTATCTGATTGATGGCATCGTGCTCCGGCGCGCGGTGGGCGCCCTCTACGCCCCATCAGGCGCCGGCAAAACGACCGCCGTCGCCAGCATCACCGTCGCCGTCGCGACGGGGCGTGACTGGTTCGGGCATCCCGTCAAGCACCGGGGCTCGAGCGTGTGTGTGACGGCGGAGGATCCCGTCCGGGTACAAAGTGCGCTTGCGCGCCGCGAAGCGGGCCGCGCAGCTGCCGCTGACGACCCCGATCGGCGTCTACACGTTTCCCGAGCCCATCGATCTCCGGGATCCCGTCAGCGTCGGCACGTTCGAAGTTTTTCTGCGCCAGTATCCGTTCCTGCTCCCGCTCGAGCTCATCATCGTGGATACCTACGCGGCGGCCCTCGTCGGGGCTGCTGAGAACTCGAGCGAGGATACCGGCCTCGCGATGGATCACGCGCGCCGCTGGAGTACGCGCCTGGGCGTGACGGTGATCCTGGTGCATCACATGAACGCCGCCGGTACGCGCAAGCGCGGCCACAGCGCGATGCGCGGCGCCTGCGACTTCATGATCTCGATGCAGCCCACCGACGATCTCATCCAGGTGGAAGTCAGCAAGAATCGCAACGGGCCGACCGGCGAAACCTTCAACCTGAAACTCGTGCCCGGCCCCGACGGCGACGGCGTGGTGCTCCGCGAGGCGGGCGACGTACTCGCCGGCAAGGGCCTGACCGCCGCACAGACTAAAGCCTTCACCGCGCTGCGGGACACGTTCGGCGTCGCCGGCGCCACCAAGACCGAGTGGGAGAAAGTCTGCAGCGACGTCCCGCCCCGCACCTTCTATCGCGTCTGTAAACGCCTCGAAGAGCAAGGCTTTGTGAAGCGCACCGGTAGTCATTTCGTGCCCACGGGCAAGGTGCCATCGTGACTGTGGCAGTAACTTCCCCACCTGCCACGCACTGCCACGCGACTGCCACGCTGCAAACTGCTGATTCGCGGGGCTTTGCCACGCACTGCCAAACACCTGCCATTACTGCCTGCCAGCCAGACTCTTTAGGTCTGGCAGCAGGTGGCAGTAGACGCCGCGACGCGACTACGTCGTTCGGCGTAGTGGAATCTCCACAAACGGCGGTCACAGATCCCGCGCTGCTCGAGGCGCTCTCGGATTTGCTGGCGGATGCGCTGGTGGCGGATTTCTGGGCGGCGCACGCCAACGACGGTGAACTCCCCGAGGGGAACCAACCATGAGCCAGGTGCCCGATCAGCCACACCGGGAACTCTCACCCACTGGTCCCGATGCAGTGGCCGCGGCGTTTTTCGCGGCGCGTCAGGCGTTGGCAGGGCGGGCAACGCGAGGCGCCCGCGGGCAGTTCGTCTCGAAGAATGGCGATGCAGTGGGCATCGGCACGCGGAGCGCGCAGCTCGAGCCCTTGATTGATGCGTGGGTTACCGACGAGGAAGCACGCATCCTGGCCGACATGGGAGGCCCTGACGCAGGCATCGCAGAACCCCAGGAGCGCGCGGTTGTGCTGCAGCTCGCCAAGGCTCAGGTCAGCGCGGCGATCTCCTGGCGCTCGATGTGGCAGTCGGGCGGCCCAGTCACGAGTAAGGGCCATAAACGCCGCATCAAGACGATCCATGACGAGGACTCTGATCGCGTGGTCCGGTTTTCGAGGGAAGTGGGCTACGCGAAGCGCGCGAAATCAGTGGCGTTGGCGGACGTGCTGGCGCAGCACGAGGACGCGCAGCATGGCGCGAGGCGCTCGGCACGATCGTGGCGCTGATGGCCGCGTTGCCGGCGTTCCAGGGTCCGAGCTGGGGCGCGTGGCGGGCGCTGCTGAAGGCGATCTTTGCGCGGCCGCTGTCGGAGGCGGAATCGAGGTGTATCGCCGCGTGACGGGGCGGCAGCAGCCGCCGGCGGTCGCGTGTCGCGAAGTCTGGCTGTTGGTGGGGCGCCGCGGCGGGAAGTCGATCATTGCGGCGCTGATTGCGGTGTTCGCGGTGACGTGCCGGACCTACAAGCTGGCGCCGGGGGAACGCGGCGTGTTCATGGTGATTGCGGCGGATCGGAAGCAGGCGCGCGTGGTGAAGCACTACATTGCGGCGCTGCTCCGGTGTCTGCCGGCGCTCGAGGCGATGATCCGGGACGAGCTGATGGAGCGGATTGAGCTGACGAACGGGCTGGTGATTGAGATTGCGACGTCGAACTTCCGGACGGTGCGCGGCTACACGGTTGTGGGGTGCGTGGCGGACGAGGTGGCGTTCTGGCAGAACGACGAGAGCGCGAACCCGGACACGGAGATTCTGGGCGCGCTGCGGCCGGCGATGGCGACGATCGAGAACGCGCTGCTGGTGTGCATCACGTCACCGTATGCGCGGCGCGGCGAAGCGTGGAAGGCCTATCAGCGGTATTTCGGGAAGGCGGACGCGCCGGTGCTGGTGGCGAATGCGGACAGTCGGACGATGAATCCGGAACTGCCGCAGGCGATTGTGGACCAGGCGTATGCGGACGATTCGGCGCACGCGAGTGCGGAGTATGGGGCTCAGTTCCGGACGGACGTGGAGACGTTCGTGTCGCTCGAGGCGGTGCAGGGCTGCACGGTCCCGGCGCGCCAGGAACTGCCGTACAGTCGCCGGGGTCACGTATCGCGCCTTCGTGGATCCGTCCGGCGGATCGTCGGACAGTTTCACGCTGGCGATCGCCCATCTGGCGGGCGAGCACGTCATCGTCGACGCGATCCGGGAGCAGGGGCCGCCGTTCGATCCGGACCAGGTGATTGCCGACTACGCGTCTCTGCTCCTGAGTTACGGCGTGTCGAGCGTGACGGGCGATCGGTGGGGCGGCGTGTGGCCGGCCCGGAAGTGTCAGAAGTGCGGCATCGGGTATCACGTGGCGGAGCTGGCGAAGTCGGACCTGTACAAAGCACTGCTGCCGCGGCTGAATGCCGGCACGATCGCGCTGCCGGATCAGCCCAAGCTCGGGAAACAGCTCGTGGCGCTCGAGCGCAAGACGGCCTGGGGTGGGCGGGAGAGCATCGATCATCCGCCGAACGGCCACGACGATGTGGCGAACGCCGTCGCGGGCGTGTCGTCCCTGTTTGCGCGGGCGCCGCGGGTGCTGGTCGGCTGCGCGCGGCTGCCAGAGTGGGCGTAAGGGGGGCGTATGGCGAGCGTGGTGCTGGTGTGGCCGAATGCGACGCACGTGTGGCGGGACTGGCGCGGCGGGTGGATCACGGCGCTGGGGGCGACGGCGACGATCGCGGTGCAGATCGAGGCGCACGCCCGGAAGACGTTCGCGGGCGTGGATCTCGCGCTCGTGCCGGTTGGAGCGCGGAGTATCGGCTGTCCGGTGGTCTGTCGCGTGACGGGCGACGCGATTGCGACGTACACGATCGCGGAGGTGGTGGGGTCGGTGTACGCGCCGGGTTCGCGCCGCGAGATCCGGCGGCAGCGGTGGCGGCCGGTGCGTTTCTTCCGGGAATTTATTTCGCCGACGGTGGCGCACATTTGTGGCAGCCGCGGCGGGTGGTGATGGACTGACAGCAGACTGGAGCACAGGACATGGCCGCACGATTGACGCAATTGCGCGCGACGCGGATCGCGGATGCACGGTTCACCCATCCCCGTGACGGGCAGGATCTCTTGGCGAAGCTGGCCGGTGTGAACGTGCAGGTGATCATCGACGCGGAGCGGACGCAGTCGCCGAGTCCCGGTGTGTCGGGCCAGGCGGAGGTGCATCCGGACATCGAGAAGCGGCTCGAGGTGGCGCTCGGGGTCGGCGCCGGCGCGTTGCGCTAACACGGAAGGTTGGGGCTGGGCGTCCGCCTGGTGGACGGACGGCGGGCCGGTTGGGGCGGCGGCGCGCGTCTTTACCTCACACGCGCGGCCGCGTTTTTCTGAAGCCAGGAGGCCACGATGGATGACAGCAACGAGTTCGGGGTGATCAAGGAACCCTCGACGCGCTGGAGCAGCTGGCGCGCGACTTTACCGACGCCATCGACCACGGCACGATCGAAGCGGCGGTGCGGACGACGGTGCTGACGCAGAAGCGCGAGGCCGGCTTGCTCGTCGGCAGCCGGGACTTCACGCCGGCCGACATGGCGGAGACGCTCGAGACGGACGCGCGGGTCGCCTACGACGCGTCGCGGCGGCGCGAGGCCGAGGTGCTGCGGAAATTATCGGATCAGGTGGAGCGTCGCACGCGGCGCGCGATGGACGCCGCGCGCGGGCTCCCGAGTGAAACCGAGGCCGTGCCGCCGGGCGACGTCTTCGAGGACGCGCGCCAGCGCGCCCGGTTGACGGACGCGGCGACCGACACCGCGGCGCGGGCGCGCCTGACCGGCCTGACGGCGCGGCAGGTGCGCGACCTGTATGTGGGCGCGGACGACCGCCGCGATCGCGGGCTGGTGCGGTTGGTCGAACAACAGCACCGGGACGGTTGGCGGCAGATTCCGCTCGCGGATGATCGCGATCACGTCGCGATGCTGGCCGGGCTGACGCGGACGATTCGAGGCGCGCCAGGCCGCCCGGGTGCCCCAGGCGTTGCGCGACGTCGAGGCGCGGCGGGCGGGCCTCTGGGGGGTGCAGTTGGACTTCATGGTGCGGCACCTCACCACGGATGCGCGCGGCGTGGCGCAGACGCCGCGCCCGCGGTCGATCGCGGTCGCCCGGCCCACGTAGGGCCGTCGACCGCCATGCGGCACACCGGGAAAATCTGGACGTGGAAATTCGGCTACGGGTTCATCGGCTCGATGGCAGCGACACCGACGATGTGTTTGTGCATCGGTCGCAGTTGCCGCGCGGGTATGACACGTTGCCGGTCGGGACGCGGGTGACGGGAGACGAGCTGGCGCAGCGGCCGCTCCGAGGCGGTGGCGGTGGAACTGGAGGAGACATGGCGCTCGATCTGACACTGCTGATCACGGCGGACGCGAGCCAGGCCAAGCGGGAGCTGGCGGCGGTGGAGTCCGGGATCAAGAAAGTCGAAACGGCGGCCTCGCACACGCAGGACCCGGTCGCGAAAGCCACGAAGGGGCTGGCGGATCTGGCGACCGGGCAGACGAAACTGTCGGACGCGGCGCACCTGTCCGAAGACGCGATGGTGCGGGAAGTCAAGGCGATGATCAATGCGGATGCGGCGGCGATTCGCGGCGCGCTCGCATGCGGCGCTCGCCACCGAACAGATCGCGCTGCAATCGTCGACGACACGCCTGGCGACCAGTCTGATCACCACGACGGCCGCGTTTACCGCGATCGGGGTCGCGGGGGGGGCCTTTCTCGCGTTCGTCGGTGAGAGCATTCGGGAATACGACAAACAGACGGGGGCGCTCGACGGATCGCGCTCGGCGGTGGAGCGGTGGACGCGGGCGTGGAACTCGTTCGAGGCCGAAGTCGGCCGGCGGCTCGTCAGTGGCGGCGAGGGCGGCGGCCCGGGCGTGCTCAATAGCATCACCTCGGCGTTCGAAGCGCTTACGCCCGCGCTGGCCGAGTGGTTCACCTATTCGACGGGCCTGGAGAACTTTGCGAAGCGCGTGCATACGAACGCGGAAGAGTTCCTGTTTCTCGCCGCGGCCGTGGCGCAGTATCGCGGGCAGCTCGATCAGCTCGGGCAACCGTCCGCGCCCCGCGCGCCCGGGATGTCTCCCCGGAGGGGCCGCTCCCTTTCCCGAAGCCTATGACGCTCGGCGCACGCGCGCAGATGGAAGCGGACTTGACCGCCTCGGCGCTCGCGCCGCGGAAGCCGGCGGGCAGTGGGCCGCGGGTGGTGCGCACGCCCCGGGGGGACGTGCTCGTGCTGCCGTCGCTCGATCAGGATCTCGGCCTGTCCGGCCTGCCGGCAGCGGTATCCCGTGAATGCGCCGATGCTGCTCAGCGAATTCGGGGTGCCGGTCGGCGGCGCGTGGGGATCGCTGCCGGGGTCGTATCAGGGGACTGCCGGGCATCACCCTGCCGACATCCCTGCTCGGCCGGAGCTTCGGCACCTCCGCCCAGTTCGGGGGCGATCTGTCCAGCGTCCTGCTGCAGTCGCTGATGGGCGGCGGCGATCCGCTCGTGGGCGCGGCCGCTTTTGGGGGAATCGGATCGGGTCGGGATCGTGAGCGGCTTCTCGACGGACTTTGCGGGATCGTTCGGCGGGCAGATGCTGAGCGGTATTCTGCCGGGTCTCGGCGGGTTGGCGGTCTCTGGGCTCTCGGCCCTCTTCGGGAAACTCTTCGGCCCGACCGAATACGAAACGCGCACGCGCGAGGAAGCGGCCGGCCGACGTGAGATCAACGCGAACGTCGATCTCGGCCAGCTCCAAGGGATGGCCGACTTCACCGGACGGGGGGATCTCTATCGCCAGTTCCTGAACATCCGCGACACGGCCACCCCGGACAGTCTCACAAAGCTGCTGGGGAGCTCGAAGACTCCACCAATAAGCTGACGAGCGCGATGCAGCGGTATGGCATCACATGGGGAGAGCTTGGCGACACGGCGCAGCAATCGCACATCGACCAGATGGCGAAGACGCTGATTGAGGATTTCGAGGTGTTGAACCTCGCCGGGGCGGACACGACGCTCGTGATTACCAAGATGGGGGACTCCGTCGAGGAATTCGTGCAGTCGGCCTTGCGCACGGGCAGCGAAGTGCCGGCGGCGATGAAACCCATGCTCGAAAAAATGATCGACATGGGCCTGCTCACCGACGAAAGCGGGGAGGCCTTTGAATCCCTCGAGGACACCGGCCTGACGTTCGCGAAAACCATGACGCAGGGCTTCGACAGTATCGCGGGCGCGATCAATCGGCTGGCCCTGGCGCTCGGCTACATCCCGCCGAAGATCGACAGCATCGGGCGCTCCGCGGAGGACGCGGGGGAATCGCTCGAGCGCATGGGGCGCCGCGTGGGTGAGGAGAGCAACGAGTTCGTCGGGAACACCTTTCACCGCGGCGGCCTCGTGCCGTACGCGTGATGCATCAGGGCGGCCTCACCGATGGCGTGCCAATCTGGGCGCAGGACGGCGAGTTCGTCATGAGCCGTTCCGCGGTGACCCAGTACGGCGTGGGGACGATGCACGCGATGAACCGGGGGCAGCTGGGGGGCGCTGGCTCTTCGTTCACCACGCATGTCACCTTCAATCATCCCGTGGTGGCCTCGAGCTATTCGGAGCTGTCGAAGTTCGCGGACCTGATTGACAAGGCCGTCCTCCACGCGATGCGGTCGCGCGGAAGAATATCTACTCGGACTAACCATGCTGCCCGGCCTGAACCGCTCGACGTCGGTGATGAACTCCACGCGGCGAAGCGCACGATTGTCGCCCTGCAGACCGCGCTGCGCCGCGAGCGGATGCCGCACGAGCACTTCGAGGCCGCGCTGCGTCGGGCGTGGACGTGGGCAGCTGGCCGTCAACGCGCCGTGAGACGCGACACGAGGACAAGGCAGGGTCATGAGACAGGGGCCGAGCGGGGAACCCGCGCAGAACGCGTGCGGCCATTGCGTGCCGGCAGTGTGGCGCGACGTTCGAGCCCGCGCGCCCGCACCAGTGCTTTTGCCGGACGCGTGCCGGTGTGAGCATTTCACGGTGAGCACGCAGCCGCGGCGGCCGACGACGGACCCGCACGAGCTGTTTCGGACGCCCTTCGAGTGAACGACAATCAAAGGTTGCGTATGGACCTTTGAAACCGTCCACTGGACCGTTTCGGACCCGGTGACAGCAGGGTGTGGACTTTTGGCCGGGCTGGGCTAGAATAAGCGGGACCCGGCCCGTGTAATCAGCACGGCACCGGACCCCTAACCCCGTTCGCGGAGTGAGCCGCCAACGAAGCTGCCGATATTCTAAGTCGGCATCCTGCCGTTCGCGGCCTCCGCCTGGAGGCCCCATGGCGAAGACCACAACACCCATCCAGAATTTCGACCTGCTACGACACGGCGCAAGAGGCGACGTGCAAGCTGACGGTGGCGATTCGGCTGCTCGACGGCCACGCGGGTGGCCACAGCAGCGAGAGTGGCGAGGATGTGAAGGGCTGGGATCTCGACATCGCGCGTGGGGTCCTGGTCGAGATCCGCACCAAACTCCGACAGGGGCTGAAGGCGGAGGCGCGGTCATGACGGCGCCTGTGCAGCTCGTGCTCCCGACGCTGTCGCGGCGTCGGGCGCGCGCAGTCGGCTGTGCCGTGACACAGGGCCGCGGGCGTGCCGTTGCGCGTCTCCTGGCCGAAGTGCAGATCCTGCGGGCGGCTCGTGTCGGGGTCACGATCGAGCAATTAGCGGCCGACACCGGCGTCGGCACGCGCACCATCCGACGCGACCTCGAGATCCTGCAGGACGTCCACGTGCCCCTGGTGGACGAGCGTGCCGGCTGGCCGCGGCCACGAACGGCGCTGGCGGCTCCTTCAGGCGGAGACGAAAGGCGGGGCGTAGATGATCGCCGCCATCTACGCGCGCAAATCGACCGACCAGACCGGCGTCGCCGACGAGCAGAAGTCCGTCACGCGCCAGATCGAGCACGCGCGCGCGTACGCCGCGCGCAAGGGCTGGACCGTCGCCGACGAGCACGTCTACGTCGACGACGGGATCAGCGGCGCCGAGTTCGCGAACCGGCCCGGCTTCCTGCGGCTGATGAACGCGCTGAAGCCGCGGCCGCCGTTCCAGGTGCTCGTCATGTCGGAGGAGTCGCGGCTCGGCCGCGAAGCGATCGAGACGGCGTACGCGCTGAAGCAGCTCGTGCACGGCCGGCGTGCGCGTGTTCTTCTACCTCGAGGACCGCGAGCGGACGCTCGACAGCCCGACCGACAAGATCATGCTGTCGCTGACGGCGTTCGCCGACGAGCTCGAGCGCGAGAAGGCGCGGCAGCGGACCTACGACGCGATGCTGCGGAAGGCGCGGGCCGGCCACGTCACCGGCGGCCGCGTGTTCGGCTACGACAACGTCGACGATCGTCGGCGCGGACGGCCAGCGCTCGCACGTCGAGCGGCGGATCAACGAGGCCGAGGCCGCCGTCGTCCGGCGGATCTTCGAGCTGTCGCGCGACGGGCACGGGCTGACGGCGATCGCGAAGACGCTGAACGCGGAGCGCGCGCCGTCGCCGCGGGCGCAGCAGGGCCGGCCGCAGGCCTGGGCGCCGTCGTCGGTCCGCGAGGTGCTGCTACCGGCCGCTCTACCGCGGCGAGATCGTCTGGAACCAGACGCGGAAGCGCGAACCAGTGGGGCCAGCAGCAGCAGACGGCGCGGCCGAGGCCGACTGGATTCGCGTGCCGGCGCCGGAGCTGCGGATCGTCTCCGACGACCTGTGGCACGCGGCGCACGCGCGGCTCGACGCGGCGCGCGGCGTCGTATCTGCGCGGCACGCAACGGCCAGCTCTGGGGCCGGCCGCGCTCGGCAGTCGCGTCGAAGTACCTGCTGACCGGGCTTCGCGCGCTGCGCGCGCTGCGGCGGCGGGCTCACGTGACGCAGCTCGCGAGCCACGGGCAGCGCCGCGCGTCACTTCTACGGCTGCTCGTCGCTACCACAAGCGCGGCACGACCGTCTGCGCGAACAGCGCTCGACGTGCCGATGGACGGACGCCGACGACGCCGTGCTCGAGGCGCTGCTCGACGACGTGCTGCGACCCGACGATCGTCGAGCGACGCCGTCGACGAGGCGCTGCGAGCTGCTCGCAGCGGCGACGACGCCGACGACCGACGCGCGACGCGCTCGACGCGGCAGCTCGCGACGCGTCGAGCGCGAGCTGCGAGCGGCTGACGCGAGCGCGATCGCGGCGGGCGGCGACGTCTCCGACGCTCGTCGAGGCGCTTCAGGACGCGCGAAGCGCAGCGGCGACGACGCTCGAGCGCGAGCTCGCGGCGCTCGACGCGCCAGCGCGACGTCAGCGACGCGCCTGGCGCGCGTCGAGCGCGCGACTGCGCGACGAAGCTCGCGCGACTGGCGCGCGCTGCTGCGCCGGCACGTCGCCGCAGGCGCGGCCAGATCGCTCCGGACGCTGCTGACGGGCCGCGTCGTGTTCACGCCGCGTCGACGGCGACGACGCGGCGTATCGATTCGCGGCGACGGCATCGCTCGGCGGATTGTTCAGCGGGATGACGTGTGCCAACTAGGGTGGCGTCCCCAACGGGATTCGAACCCGTGTTTTGGCCTTGAAAGGGCCACGTCCTGGGCCTCTGGACGATGGGGACACGTGGCGTGAGCGCCGGAACACTCGATGATAACAGTCGCGTGCGCTTTCCGCAAAGCTCACGTGCCCGTCGCGGATCAGCTCGACTGCGCTCGGAACCGCGCCACCCAGCCGGAGTCTAACGTCCCGGAGATCAACATGTCGCCACAGCGCGAAGGCCCTCTTCGCCCGCGCAGCGGGCTGCGTGACATGGCGGAAGTGAACGTCACCCCGCTCATCGATGTGCTGCTGGTGCTGTTGATCATCTTCATGGCCGCGCTGCCCATCAGCCAGAAGGGCCTCGACGTGAATCTGCCGGAGGTGGCACAGCCCGGCCCTGTCCCTGTACCGTCTCCCGCAATCGTCCTCGAATATGGAGCGGACCGCCGGATAACGATCAACACCATGCCCGTGACGCTCATGGATCTCGAGACACGCCTGCAGGAGATCTTCAGGACCCGCCACGATCGCACGCTCTTCGTGCGCGGAGACGGAAGGCTGCGCTACGGCGAAATCATCGCCGTCATCGATGCGGCCAGGGGCGCAGGTGTCTCGCGCATCGGCGTCGTCACGGACGCCGCGCTGGCGGCGAGGTAGCCCGCTTTCTAGCCGTCGGCGACGTCAGCTCTGGCACGTCCACTCCTGGATCGAAAAGGCCGACGCGGCGTTCAGCCAGACCGCGGCCTGAGGGCGCGCGCCGGGAACCTCGGGGTTGCTGGGATCCGCCTGCACGCGAATCCAGGAACCCGCGGGCGGCTCGAGCACCTTGAAGATGTACAGCTGATCGCGGTTCGACGGGAACACCCGGTAACACTTCCCCACCTGCCAGGGTTGGGGGCCGGCGCCCGCCTGGGGCGACGACGCGGAGACAGCTCGTGGGTTCAGCCGCACGACGACGCCGAGCACCACGGCCAGGAGCACGAGACCCATCAGTTTCTTCATCGGCCCTCCTTGTCCCGATGGTACTCCGCGCGTCGCCCGGATTCTGCCGTGCATTCCATCGCAGAATACTTTACAATGCAAAGTCATGACGCCGACTCGGCCGCTCAGAGTGAAGCTGATCCTCCCCGCCCTGACCGAAGCCACGAGCCCGTTCTGGCGGCCCGTCAAGTACCTCCCTCTTCCCTCCCCTGGGCCTCGCGACGCTGGCGGCCTACCTCCACCCCGACGACATCGCGACCATCGAAGACGAGCACGTGCAGCGAGTGACGCTCGATGACGCGCCGGATCTCGTCATCATCCAGGTCTACATCACCAACGCGTATCGCGCGTACCGCCTGGCCGACATCTATCGCTCGCGCGGCAGCTTCGTGGCGCTCGGCGGGCTTCACGTGACATCGCTCCCTGAGGAAGCCGCGTCGCACGCCGACGCGATCTTTCTCGGACCAGGCGAGCAGACGTTTCCGAAGTTCCTCGCGGATTTCCGCGCCGGCCACCCTGCACGGCGGTACGAGTCCACCGCGGGCCGCACCCTGGACCGGGTACCACCGATACGGCGCGACCTGATCACCCGCCGCTGCTACCTTGTCCCCAACTCGATCGTCGTCACGCGCGGGTGCCCGATGCACTGCGACTTCTGCTACAAGGACGGGTTCTTCGCGGGCGGCCGCTCCTTCTATACGCAGCGCGTGGACGATGCGCTGTCGGAGATCTCGCGGCTGCCTGGCCGTCATCTCTATTTCCTGGACGATCACCTGCTCGGCGATCGCCGCTTCGGCCGCGCGCTGTTCGACGGGATGAAAGGCATGAACCGTCTGTTCCAGGGCGCGGCAACCGTGGACTCGATCCTGCGCGACGACCTGATCGAGCGCGCGGCCGCCGCGGGACTCCGAAGTCTCTTCGTGGGCTTCGAGACGCTGACGCCATCCAATCTCACAAAGAGCAACAAGAAGCAGAACCTCGGCCGCGACTACCGCGCGGTGACGAGCCGCCTGCACGATCTCGGCATCATGATCAACGGCAGCTTCGTCTTCGGGATGGACGACGATGACGAGGACGTGTTCGAGCGCACGGTCGAGTGGGCGATCGAGGCCGGAATCACGACGGCGACGTTTCACGTCCAGACGCCCTATCCAGGCACGCGCCTGTACGCCGACATGGAACGGCAGGGCCGCATCGTCACGCGCAACTGGGATCTCTACGACACGCGGCACGTGGTCTACCGGCCGGCGCGGATCGCGCCGGACGCGCTCGAGGCCGGCTACCACCGGGCCTATCGCGACTTCTATCGCTGGTCGTCGGTCGCGCGCGCCGCGTGGTCGCACGACTCGCTGAAGCACCAGGTGAAGCACTTCGCGTATGCGTCCGGCTGGAAGAAGTTCGAGTTCGCCTGGAATCTCGTCATCCGGTTGCGCCAGCTCAGGCTGATGACTCCCCTGCTGGAGGGGGTGTTGTCCAGGGTCTCGCGGACCACATCGACAGGCGCCGAGCCGGTTGCCCGCCCCGGCCTGGCGGACGTCACGCTGATGCTATCCGCTCCCTCCGGTGGGCCGTCTAAGCCTCAGGAGTAAGCCAGGTACTACCGAAGGGAGTCTTCTATGCTGGCGAAACTGACAATTGCGTTTGTCCTCGCGGTTTCAGCTCTCGTCCCGTACGAGCACACCACCACAACCGAAACGTGGACCGGTTGGTTCTCCGACTCGCGGTGCGCGCGAGTGACGGACGGCACGCCACGCCCGAATGGAACCGCCTGCGTGAAGAAATGCCTCTCGGAAGGAGCCGCTCCTGCCTTTATCAGCGAGCAGGCCCAGGCGGTGTTCGCGGTGCGCGACTATCCTTCGATCGCAGACGAGGTCGGTTATCACGTCGAAGTGACTGGCGTCGTCGATCCGACGGCGAAAACGATCTCGATCACGTCGGTGAAGCGGCTCGAGGAAGTGAAGTCGACGTGCGCGATACCGGCGAAGAAGGACGGGAAGAAACGGTGAGGCCGAAGATACAGGCGGTCCCGGTGGGCTGTGCAATTCTGAACAGCGGCCCGAAGGGGCTTTTCTTTAGATTGCGGCCCTATGGCGACTCATCGGAACAACGACGAAAAGCGGCGAGCCCGCATCCAGCGGCTTACCGCTGAACTGGCCACACTGCATGAGGCCGACGGCCCTCGCAGCGCGCGTGCGAGGCGGATCGCCCTGGAGTTGGTGACGCTCCGCGACGTGGACGCCAGGAAAGCCAGCGGCGATTTCACGCTACGGATTGGACGATCGTCCCGGCCACGCAAGCCCGGCGCTTCGCTCTCGGCCTGAATCGCTCCGGCGCGACGAATTCGGCTTCTACCATCGCCGGGGTCGCGAGTCGACCACTCACTGTATCGAGCATTCGGGCACAGAATCAGCCCGGGTTAGAATCCCCCGCGTGCGTTGTCCCGCCTGCCAGGGCTCTGCGCCCGAAGGAAGCCGCTTCTGCCCGTCGTGCGGTCGGCCGCTCGCCGACGCGGCCGAGATGACGAGGCTTTCGGATCCCACCGAGACCATGCTGGGTGCGCCCGACGTCACCAGGCTTGCGCCACCGTCTCGCGTCGCGACTCCGCTGCAGCCGGCCGGTGCCGTCAGGTTCGGTGACGCGCCATTTCCGGAGGGTACGCTGCTGGGCGGGCGCTACCGGATCGTCCGCATGATCGGTCAAGGCGGCATGGGGGTCGTCTATCAGGCGGACGATCTTCGGCTCGGACATCCGGTCGCCCTCAAGTTCCTGCCCCCCGCGCTCGCGGGAGATGCACGACGGCTCGAGCAGTTTCACAACGAGGTGAGCGTCGCACGGCAGGTGTCTCACCCGAACGTCTGCCGCGTGTACGACATCGGCGACGTCGACGGTCACCTGTTCCTGTCGATGGAGTACATCGACGGCGAAGACCTGGCCACCAGGCTCAGACACCGCGGACCCCTTCCCGAAGCGGACGCCGTGGAGCTGACGCGGCAGATCTGCGGGGGGCTCGCCGCCGTCCACGCGCGCGGCGTACTTCATCGCGACCTGAAACCGGCCAACATCATGATCAACAAGAGCGGCCAGGCGCAGCTGATGGACTTCGGCATCGCTGCCGGGGGCCGGATCGACGATCGCGCGCGCATGACGGAGGGGACGCCGGCTTACATGGCGCCCGAGCAGCTGGCCGGCGAGAACGTGACGGTGCAGAGCGACATCTACGCGCTCGGGCTCGTCATGTACGAGGTCTTCACAGGGGCCCGGCTTTTCGACGCGAAGACGCTCGACGATTTACGCTCGCAACAGGTGTCGCTGACGTCCAGCACGCCCGCGGCGTTGACGGCCGCCGCACGTCCAGGACTGCATCGCTCGATTCTCCAGTGCCTGGAGCAGGACCCTTCCCGCCGACCGGCATCGGCGCAGGCGGTCGCCGGCATGCTCCAGACCCTGATACTCGATGCGCATACCACCTGGCGTCGCATCCTTCAGGGCGTGACGCCGATGGCCATGGTGCCGCTGACGATCATCGCGTTCAAGCTGCTCCGGTCGCCGAGCGTCACGAACCTGACCATCGCCCTCGTGCTCGTGCTGGCGATCGCGGCGCTCATCGTCGTCGAGCTCAGATTTCCTCTGGGCTGGACCGTGCCGTACAAGGGCCATCAGATCCGGTTCTACAACAACATGGTGCTCGGCGAGCGCCTGTTCATCGATGGCGTGCTGGTCGATCGCGGCCGGGTGGGCATTAACATCACGCTGCGCGGCACGATCGAACGCGGCGCCGGCGCGGGAGAGCGAATCACGGCGCAGTCACAGGCGAAGTTCCCGAAGTTCTCCTGCCGCATCGTCGCCGAATCGTTTGCGCCGTAAGGCTGCGGACAAGTAGACAGGCTATTCTCTCGCCGCTTCGAGGCGGCGGCGCTGTTCGCTCGCGCGGTAGTTCTCCTCGAGGTGTTCCACGCCGTCCGCCGTAATCTGCAGCCGCGACTGGTCGTCGCGGCTCACCAGCTTCTTCTGCAGCAGGAACCAGATGGTGAACTCGAGGTGCTCGCGCGGCCGCCCGAGCAGACTCTCGAGGTCGTTGGGCCGAAGCGTCGGCGAAGTGGGCTCCATGCGCCGCCGGGTGTAGAGCGCTTCGAGGACGGTCAGCCGTCCGGCCTGCTCGAGCTCGAAATCGTGCTCGGCCGCCATCCCCGCCGACACGAGCCGCCACCGATCCTGCTTCTGCTGGTGATAGGCGATGTCGTACTTCGCGCGGCTCTCCGGGCTGCTCAGGATGGTGTACGCCTCGTGCAACTGCGTGAACCGATCCTGGTTGCCGGTTTCCTGGTTGTCGGGATGAAAGCGCTGGGCGAGCAGCCGGTAGACGCGGTGGATCGTGTCGGGCTCCGCGTTGGCGCTCACCTGGAGCACTTCGTAGTAGTCAGTTTTTCCGTCGTCAGGCATGCAGCGGACACATCGTAGCCCGTCGGCGCCGCCGCGTCAAAGCCGCTGTGTCGTCACAGGCTCTTCGTGCGCATCTCCTCTTTGAGGTAATCCATCGCGCGCCAGCAGAGCGCCAGGATGCTCCACGTCGGGTTCTGGCACGAAGCCGAGACGAACAGGCTGCCGTCGACGACGAAGAGATTCTTGACGTCGTGGGTCTGACCGAACGAGTTGGTGACGGACGTCTTGGGATCGTTGCCCATCCGCGCGGTACCCAGCTCGTGGATCGACCAGCCTTCGGTGAGCACGTCCCGCCGGACTTTGATGTCCTCGGCGCCGGCCGCGCGAAGCATTTCTTCCGCGGTGTCGGCCATGTCCTTCGTCATCTTCAGCTCGTTGTCGCCGAAGCGATAGTTGAAGCGAAGCACAGGGATGCCCCAGACGTCCTTCGCGACAGGATCCAGATCCACCTGGTTCTCCCGTCGCGCGAGCACCTCGCCGAAACCGGTGAAACTGATCTGCGCGGGATGGTTGTCGCGGACGGATTTCTTGAACGCCGATCCGAAACCTGGTGTCGACGATGCGTGCCCCGGGTACTCGCCGGAGCCGCTGCCGCCCTGGAATCCGTAGCCGCGGATGAAATCGGGATACTTGTCCGTGATGTTCCGGAACCGCACGACGTAGGTGTTCTGGGGCCGGCCGTCGTCATTGGTGATCGGCGTCCCGCGCAGCGTGGGCATGACGCCGCTGGCGCCGGGACCCATGACGTGCTCGCAGAAGTACCGGCCGACCGCGCCGGAGGAATTTGCGAGGCCGCTGCCACCGTCTACGGATTTCGAGAGCAGCAACAGCCGCGTGGACTCCAGCGTCGAGGCCGCGAGTATCACCACGCGTCCCTTGAAATCGAAGACTTCCCGGGTCTGGCTGTCGATCACCCGCACGCCTGACGCGCGGTTCGTCTTCGGGTCCATCAGGATCTCCGAGACGGTCGAATTGGGCCGCAGGGTGACGTTGCCGGTATCGCGCGCCGGGAAAATCAGCGCCGTCGGCGAATGCATGGAGGCGTTCAGATCGCATCCGCGTCCGCAGCGGCCGCGACCCGCGCACTTGATCCGGTACTTGTTGGCGACCCCCTCCGTCGTCACGCCCGCGCGGCCCGGAATCAGGTGACGCCCCATTTTCGCGATCGCGCGTCGCACCATCTGTTCGCCGCAGTTCATCTTCACGGCACGCTGGAAGATGCTGTCCGGGAGCTGAGAAATGTTCTCGCGGGTACCGGAGATTCCGAGCAGCGTGTCGACCTTGTCGTAGTACGGCGCGATGTCGGCGTACGAGATCGGCCAGTCGTCGCCGAAGCCGTCGCGGCTGGCGGCTTTGAAGTCGTAGTCGGACATCCGCAGCGCGACGCGTCCCCACAGGTTCGTCTTGCCGCCAAGCACCCGCGCGCGCACCCAGGCGTACCGCGTGCCCGTTGTCGGGTTCTGTTTCTCGTCGACCAGCCAGGTTCGCGTGAAGGAGTTCCCCGAGTACGAGAGCAGCTTGCGATACTTCTCGAACGGGCCGGCCGTCCCGTAAGGGCGATCGAGCATGTTGTATTCGGCGGAGCCGAGCGCGAACTCGTCAACCGGCAGGCGTCCACGCCGCAGGCTCGCGTACGGCCACTCCATCGTCCGGTATTCGCGCGCTGGATCGAGCATCCGCCCGGCTTCGAGCAGCAGCACTTTGATTCCGGCGGTCGCGAGCTGATAGGCGGCCATGCCGCCGGCCGCCCCCGAACCGACGATGATGACGTCGAACGGCGCGCCTGGCTTGATCGCTGCGGCAGCGCGGCGAGATGCCGCTATCTGCTCCGCCACTACCTGCTGGTTGTCGGCCTGTTCCATGACGGTTCCTCAGAATAAGCGCTTCACGTCACCGCGGTTCGTAGCCGTGCTCGGGGTGCGTGCACCCCACGAACTCGGCGAGAAACGTATTGCCCTTGTACTCGAGCTCCTTCTGAATGCCGATCTCGGATGTGTAGTAGCCGCGAATCGTCGCATCCTTCGTCGACGTGAAGAACTTCTCGATCGGTGTCTGCGGATCGGACTCGTTCCGGCTGATGTCGGTCAGGAGCTGTGCCGCCTGTGCCTGCGTCAGCTGTGAGTACGGCGCCTTGAAACGGGATCGAGCCTCGTCGTCGACCAGCGCGAGGCCGGCCGTCCACGTCTTGCGGGTTTCGGCGTTGGATTCGGAGAGAAGCAAGTCGATGTAGTCGGCCACGCGTGCGGCACGGGCGCCCGGCGAGTGATCGTCGGCCGGAATGATGGTTTCGGCCAGGGCGTCCACGGTCTTGTATTGCGCGGCCGTCAGAAACGCGAGTCTGGGCGGCGCTTTGCTGGCCTGGATCTCGGCGAACGCCTGGGCGGCGCTGTCCGACAGATACGGCCAGACCGCAATCGCGCCGACGCTCGTGCCCAGCGCCTTGACGATCGCGCGCCGCGAGAACGTCACCGGTTGGACCACGCCAGCTTCAGGCTCGCTCTGGGCCACGTCTACCTCGCTTGTGGGAAGAGGGGGTCAGATCTTGTATTTCAACATGCTAAGCAATGTTGAAATACAAGATCTGACCCCCCTTCCGATCCGTGTTGTCCGTGTTATCCGTGGTTAGTGGCTGCGATACTCTACATCGCGAAGCCGGGCTTCGAGCTGCCGGCACCGTTCCTCGGATTCCTGCAGCAGTGTCCGCCCCTCCATCTCGTGCATGACGCACGTCGCCAGTTCCTGCAGCGCCTCGACGTCGTCGAAGGTCCAGGCTCTCGGCCGGCTGTCGATCACGCAGAAGCTGCCGATCGTGTGGCCGCTGCTCGTCGTGAGCGGAATGCCGGCATACGCGACGATGCCCATCTCCTGGATGGCGGGGTTCAGCCGGACGAGCGGGTTGGCCCTCGCGTCCTCGATGACGAGGGGCTTGCCGGAGCCGACGACGTGCTGGCAGAAGGAGTGGGACACTGGCGTCTCGCGGATGGACGCCAGCGGTTCGGGCAAACCGATGCAGCTCTTGAAGAACTGCCGCTCCTGATCGACGAGCGACACCAGCCCGACTGGCGCGCGCAGGATGCGGCAGGCGACACGCGTCAGGCGATCGAGCGCGGCCTCGGGGGGTGTGTCCAGCACGCCGAGGCGTCGCAGCGCAGACAGCCGGTTGACGTTGCGGAGAATCGCGAGTAGCTCAGCCGACATGCCAGTCCTCCCCTTCTTTCGAAGGGTTCAGAGGAGTAACTGGCGTAGTCTACGCCCTTTTACACAGCGACGGCGAGCTTGGGCTTGCGGGCCTCCCGGGCGGGCATGTCGACTTTCGCGCAGACATGGGACCCTTCCGCGATGACCAATGCGGGCGCGCTCAGATTGCCCTTGACGCTGGCCGTGTTGCGGATCTCGAGGCGCTGTGCGGCTTCGATGGTGCCGTCGACCGTTCCGGAGACGATGACGGTGCCGGCCTCGATTTCGCCGACAACGTGGGAACCCGCCGCGAGCGTCAGAACCCGACCGTCGAGACTGATGGAGCCTTCGACTCGTCCAGAGATGACGAGGTCTTCACTGCCCGTGATATCGCCCTTGATGACGATTGAGTGTCCGTTCGACATGCGAGCCTCCGCGCGGCACGCTGGCAAACGTCGTTCCGCATCGGGTACATCGTGAAGCCCTTTGCCAATCGGTGAAAAGCCGCGCAAATCCCAATGTCAGGTGATGCCGATTTCGTCAGGCAGTTACAAGTTTGACATTTACGCACTGCGTCGTTGACGCGGCTCATCGTCCGCGTTATAACCCGCGGGAACGATCCCACTCGTTCGCCCCCCCCGGAAAGCAGGTGTCCGGGCCCTACGTCCGTACGATCGCGGCAGTCCTCACCGCGCTGCTGTCCACGCCCCTGCGCAGGCGCAGAGCACCTCTCCTGACGGCCTGTGGACCGCGGAGCAGGCCGGCCAGGCGGCCGGCGCGCAAACAGCGACTCGTCCTGTGTATCTTCTCAGTCGTCCGCCCCTCGAGCGGCTACTGACTCAGGCGCCTGGCGAAGGCGGCATGCGAACGGCGGACGTGCGCCTGTCGGTTCGGCACCGGCGCGATCGCGGCGATCATGACGACCGTAAACGCGATCAACGCGGTCTACAACGTGGAGATCGCGACGCACCTGACGCTCCATCGGAAATGAGAACCTGATCGTCTTCACGGATCCCACCACCGATCCCTTCCCGCTCGCCGACAAGAACGCCGAGACCCAGGCGGCCATCGACGGTGCGATCGGCGACGGCAACTACGACATCGGCCACCTGTTTCACGTGGCAGGCTCGGACATTTCTGGCAACGCAGGATGCATCGGCTGCGTCTGCACGACCGGAGCAAGGGCAGCGGCTGGAGTCAGGGGCCCACACCCACGAATGCCGACTTCAGTTTCGTCGCGGCGCACGAGATGGGGCACCAGCATGGCGGCACGCACAGGTTCAACGGCACCGGCTGCAATCCAGGTCAATACACAGCGGCCAGCGCCTGGGAGCCAGGCAGCGGCAGCACGGTCATGTCGTATTCGAGCATCTGCGGATCGGATAACCAGCTTGGCAGCCTGCCCGGAAACCTCTACTTCCATGCCGGGAATCGCCAGCAGATCACGGCCTACACGCAGTCCGGCGGCGGAAGCGTCTGCGGCACCACGCAGATGACGGGCAACTCCGTTCCGCTGGTGAACGCGGGCGGCGATTTCACCATCCCGCAGGGCACGCCGTTCGTCCTGACGGCGAGCGGATCGGATCCGGACGGTGAAGCCCTGACGTTCACCTGGGAACAGATGGACCTGGGTCCCACGGCTGCGTTGAACGCGTCCGACGACGGGGAGATTCCTCTGTTTCGGTCGTTCCCGCCGTCAACGAGCGCCGCACGAACGTTTCCGCGCTTCCAGGATCTGCTGGCGGGTTCGCCCAGCCTGTTTCCGAACAAGCTTGGCGAACAGTTGCCGACGACCAATCGGCTCCTGACGTTCCGCACGACCGCGCGCGACAACCGCGCCGGGGCTGGAGCGGCCGACGACGACGAAATGGTCATCACCGTCGCGGGCTCGCCGTTTCAAACGACGGCGCCGGGTGTCGGGGGCGCGCTCGAGTGCAACGTGCCGAGCCTCGTCACGTGGGACGTCGGAGGCGGAAACGTCGCGCCCACGGTGAACATCCTGCTGTCGACCAACGGCGGCGCCTCGTTCCCGACGACGCTCGCGGCCGCCACGCTGAACGACGGGGCTCAGAGCGTCACGGCTCCACCGAGCCTCTCGTCCAACGCACGCCTGCGGATCGATTCGATCGGCAACATCTTCTTTGCGCTGTCGCCGCAGATCAGCGTCAGCGACACGATCGCGCCGACCGTGACCTGTCCCGCGCCTGCCGTCGCCGAGTGCACGGGCAACAACGGGGTGGCCCGGACCGATCCACAATTGGCGGCGTTCTTCGCCGGCGCGTCTGCGGTGGATGCGTGTGACGCCTCGCTGAGCATCACCAACAACGCGCCCCCGCTCATCCCGCTCGGCGTGAACCCGATTACGTTTTCCAGCGTGGACGATTCGTTGAACGCCGGCATGTGCTCGGCCAACGTGACCGTCGTGGACACCAAGCCCCCGAGCATCGCCTTCACGCTCACGCCGACCGTCATCTGGCCGCCGAATCACAAGATGGTGAAGGTTGATGCAACCGTCGTGGCGGGTGATACCTGCGATCCGAATCCCGCCATCACCTTGACGTCGATCACGAGCAACGAGCCCGACAACGGCCTCGGCGACGGCGACACGGTTGGCGACATTCAAGAGGCGGACTTCGGCACCGCAGATTTCTCGTTCCTGCTGCGCGCCGAGCGATCCGGCAAGGGGAATGGACGCGATACACGATCACCTACACGGTGACTGATGGATCGGGCAACGCGAGTTCAGCGTCCGCGATCGTTCGAGTCCCGCACAGCAAGTCGGACTTCTAGACCGTTCCAGGATGTCGGAGGCCGCGAGGTCAATCGCGGCCTCCGACAATGCTGATCATCAGGCGCACCCCGAGATTCCGATCTCCAACCATCGCCTGCGCATCGAATCGCAGGGCGAGATCACCCGTGACCGCCCCCTGCGCGCCGGCACCGAGGACGAAGAGCCTGTCATCGGAGGCCCAGGGCGCGCCGTGCCCGGAGAACGGCCTGGCGATGCCCACGGTCAGGAATCCGGGCCGGTACCCGATCGCGCTGAGGTTCTTGAGCCGCAGCTGCGCCAGCGGCAGCGCGAACGCGCGTCCGCCGACACCACCGACATCCACGCCGAATTCGAGGGACAGGTCGTCGGTCAGGTTCCTGGAGTACCGGCCACCGGCCGACATCCCTTCCTCACCGTTGGCGAGGCCCCAGAGGGAGCCGGTGAATCCGAACTCGCGCTTGGGAACGTTGTCGTGGCTGACAAAGACCTGGGGCGGCTGGGCGAAGAGCCGTCCCGGAGCACCCAGCGCGCAGATCGTGGCGAGCACCAGCACCATCCGTCGCATGCGCATAACTTGTCTCTCCTGGGATCAAGTTAGGCGCTCCGCGTGACCGAGTCGTGAGTGAACCGTGATTTGTGCTGAAAAACCGTGATGTCCCGTGTAGCCATTGACAATATAACCACAGTGGCTATATCAATACGGCGTGGCACACACGCCGGACGAAATCGACGCATTGCTGCCCCTGCCCGCGGCAACCTTTCAAATCCTGATCGCGCTGGCTGAGGAAGATCGCCACGGCTACGCCATCATCCAGACGATTGCCGCCCGCACGGACGGCGAGGTTCAACTGAGCGCGGGGACGCTGTATCGCTCGATTCAGCGGATGCAGGAACAAGGTCTCATCACCGAGACCCGGCAGCGCCCCGCCCCCGAGCTGGACGACGAGCGTAGACGGTACTACCGCATCACGCCGTTTGGATCGGCCGTCGCGAGGGCCGAAGCGCGCCGACTCACGCAGATGGTGCGGCTGGCGCGCGCCAGCGGCCTGGCGCCCGAGCGGGGGTAGTACTGAGAATATCCGTGTTGTCCGTGCTGTCCGCGGCTGTTGTCCGCGGTTAGAGCCAGCCCGATCGCCTGAAGCCGAGAAACAATCCCACGCACGCGGCGATCATGAAGCCCATGACCAGCGGGTAGCCGAACTGCCAGTGCAGCTCCGGGATGCTGTCGAAGTTCATCCCATAGACGCCCGCAATCATCGTGGGCACGGCAATGATCGCCGCCCACGCCGCCAGCCGCTTGGTGTGCTCGGTCTGCGACACCGAGATGAGCGAGAGGTTCGCCTCGAGCGCCGTCGTCAACAGCTCGCGCAGGTTGTCGATCATCTCGTTGAGACGAAGGACGTGATCGTAGACGTCGCGGAAGTACGGACGCGTGTCCTCTGGAATCAGGTTGATGTCGAACCGCATGAGCCTGTTGCACACGTCGACGAGCGGTGACACCGCTCGTTTCAGCGCCAGGAGGTCGCGCTTCAGCCCATAGATCCGCTTCATCGTGTCGCGGCTCAGCTGTTCACCGAAGATCTCTTCCTCGAGCTCTTCGAGCTGTGTTTCGAGCGCCTCCACGACGGGCAAGTACTGATCGACGATGAAGTCCATCAACGCGTAGAGGACGAATCCGGGCCCCTTGTTCAACAGCTGCGGCGCCGCCTCGCAGCGGGCTCTCAGACCGACGTGCGATTTCAGCGACCCGTGCCGGACGGAGATGATGTAGCGCTCGCCGACGAACACGTGGGTCTCGCCGAACTCCAGGTCGGTCGAGCCCGGAAGCATCTGCGTCGTGCGCAGCACGACGAACAGCGAGTCGTCGTACTGCTCGAGTTTCGGTCGCTGATGCGCCGTCAGCGCGTCCTCGATGGCGAGGTCGTGCAGTCCGAACTCACGCTGCACCTCACGCAGGACCTCTTCGCGGGGTTCGTACATGCCAATCCAGACGAACCGGTCGCGCTGCTTGAGTGCTTCGCTGATGTCGCAGATCGGCAGGTCGGCGACGCGCTGGCCGCCGGCGTACGCGGCGCAGTTGATCACGCCCGTCGGCTGTGCGTCTTCGCGGGTTTCGAGCATGGCCCCGCGGCAATTATGGCAGGTTCAAATCGGGGCGGCGCAGGTTCCGGAGCGGGGGTCGAGCGTCAGCTGCGGGCCGGCCGGACTGCGCTCCGGAGGTCGGCCGCTCGCTCCAGGTTCAACGTCAGAAGCGCCAGATAGGCCATGGCGAGCGCATCCGCCGCCGGTCCGTTGCCTGATAGCCTTACTGCTGTGGCGGCCACCGCCAGCGCGAGTGGCCCGACTCCGAGTTTCATGACTCGGCCTCCCAACGACTTACCGGGAACGCAACGAGCCTGCCGCCCGCGGCGCGTGGAATTCCTAGGATTTCTCACGCATTACGAGAAAGTAATGAGAAGAAGTTCTCGATCTCGGCGACCAAAGCAACGCATCGCGCCGACTGGACATTGTTCGACTGGGGCGATAGCCTCTTTCTTCTGAGCATGTTGAGAAGCACCCGACGGAAGGGATTGGATGAAGAAGTCTGCCTGCGGGCTGCCAGGACCGCACTGCTCTTGCTGATGGTGTCAGCCGCCGGGGCAGGCCTCGAATCGCGGGAGTTGACTGGTCAGGCTGCAGCGGGACCCGCGCTCCGGGGCCTCGTCGCGTCACGAACGGGAACGACGTCGATCGTGACCCTCGAAACCGAAGGCGCCTTTCCGCCGTCATCATTCACAGGAACGGCGGTCGACAATCCGCCGCGGATATTCTTCGACTTTCCGGGGTTGGTTTCGAAGGTGTCGGCGAGCACGACGCTCAACGACCCGCTGATTCGACGAGTGCGGGTCGGTCTGCACAGCGCAAAGCCGCTGATCACGCGTGTCGTTCTCGATCTCGTTCAGTCCGCCCCGTTCAAGGTCGTCCAGCAGTCGCCCGATCGCCTCATGATCGTGGTGGGCTCGGAGACTGGTGCACGGCCGGCAACGACAACGGCTTCGCCCGCACCGTCCCCAGCACCTGCTCCGCCTCCGGCACCCGCTCCGCCGGCGCCAGCCCGCGAATCTGCTGCCGACACGTACCGGCCGCCGCGACTGGCTCCGGTGCCTCCGCTGCCGCCGCCTCCAGCGGCGACTCCAGCATCGCCGCGCGCGAAGACCGCTCCACCGCCGGTTGCGGATCTTCCGCCTTCAGCGGCTCCTCCGCCGGCCGCGGCCCGTTCGCACGGCAGTTCGGGTCGAACGACGCCAGCCGTTCTGCCGAAAGATGTCGAGAAGTACCGGCGGGAAGTGTCAGGCGCGCTGGATCGACTCGGCCAGCAGAAAGCGTTTCTCGCATCGCTCGATCAGCTCGCCAACCAGTCGAGCGAGGCGACGCAGCTTGCGCTGGACGAGCTGGAAGGTGTTCGGCAGGCGCTCGCGACCGTCAGGCCTCCCCTGGCCCTGCGGCCGACGCACGACCTGCTGCTTCAGTCATGCACGCTGGGTGCGATGGCGGCTCGCCTGCGGCTCGATGCGTTGCGAACCGGTGACGAGGCGGTGCGGCGGAATTCCGCTTCCGCCGCGGCCGGCTCGATTCTGCTGCTGGAGCGGGCCTGCGCAGACCTGGCCTGCGAAAGCCCGTCTCCCGATCGCTGAAGATCAGGTCCGGCTGAAGCCCGCACGCTACTGTCCGCCGACGATGCGGAAGCCCGAAGGCGTCGGCGGTGCCGGACCGGTCGGTGCACCCGCAGCCTGCGAAATCGTGAAGCTCTTCGTGCCTATCGTGATCGTGCCCGTTCGCGGCGACGTCGTCGTATTGGCGGCGACGGTGTAGCTGGCCTGACCCAGCGTGGTGCCCGACCCGCTGGGCGTGATCCACGACGACGTTGTCTGCGCCTGCCACGCGCATCCCGCAATCGTGCTCACCTGGATGGTTCCCGATCCACCCGCGGCCGCCACTGACGCGCTCGCCGGAATCAGCGTGTAGGCGCACGTGTTCGCGTTCTGCGTCAGCGTGAACGTCCGGTTGGCGATGGTGATGGTGCCCGTTCGATTCGTGGTCTGCGAGTTGGGCGAGACGGTGTAGTTGACCGTCCCGTTGCCGGTACTGGTGGCGGTCCCGGTCACCGTGAGCCACGGCAGGTTGTTGCTCGTGGCGGTCCACGAACAGGTAGCCGCGGCCGTAACGTTGAACGATCCACTCAGGCCCTGGAAGGCCACGCCCGTCCGGCTCGTCGGGGAAATCGTGACGCTGCACGGCGCGCCCTGCTGCTGGACTGAGAAGCTCTGTCCGCCAATCGTCAGCGATCCGTTGCGCACCGTGGACGCCGTGTTGCCCGTGACGTTGTAGCTGACGACGCCGTTGCCCGTGCCGCTGGCGCCGGCCGTCACCGTCAGCCACGGCGTGTTGTTGCTCGCCGCCGTCCACGTGCACCCCGCCGGGGCGGTCACCTGCGTCGTCCCCGTCGCTCCGCCTGCGGGAACGCTCGTAACACCCGTCGGGTTCAGCGTGATCGTGCACGCCACGCCAAGCTGACTGACGGAGAACGTCTGCCCGCCAATGGACAGCGATCCGTTGCGTGCCTGAGAACCGGAATTCGCGGTGATGCTGTAGTTGACGACGCCGTTGCCGCTGCCGCCAGCCTGGCCGGTCACGGTCAGCCATGGCGTGCTGTTGCTCGTCGCCGTCCACGAACACCCGGCCGGGGCGGTCACGTTGAGCGAGCCGCTCGCGCCGGCTGCCGGCACTCCGGTGCGGCTCGTGGGGTTCAGCGAGAACGTGCAGGGGACGCCGGGCTGGTTCACCGAGAACGTCTGATCGCCGATGGTGACCGTACCGGTCCGTGCCACCGAGCTGGCGTTCGCCCCGGCGCTGACGTTGACGGCGCCAGGTCCCGAGCCTGAGTTGCCACTAGTTACGGTCAACCATCCGTCGTTGCTGACGGCGGACCAGCCGCAACCCGCGGGCGCGGAGACGTTCGTCGACGTCGATCCGCCGCCTGCCAGCACGGACTGGCTCAGGGGGTTGATCGTCGCGCCGCACGGCACTCCGGCCTGATTCACACTGAACGGTTGTCCGCCGACCGAGATCGACGCGGAGCGGGCGCTCGAGCTCGAGTTCGCGGCCACGCTGTAGTTGACGGTGCCGCCACCCGAACCGTTGGCGTTGCCCGTCACCGTCAGCCACGTGCCACTGCTCGTCGCCGTCCAGGAACAGCCCGCTGGCGATGCCACGGAGAACGATCCGGTGCCGCCTGTCGCATTGATGGACCGGCTGGGCGGCGTGAACGTGAACGTGCAGGGCGCGCCCGCGTGATGCACGGTGAACGTCTGGCCGGCGATCGTCAGGGTGCCGGTGCGCGGGACCGAACTGGCGTTCGCCGCGACGGTGAAGTTGATCGTTGCCGGACCGGTTTGTCCGGGCTGGCTCGTGAGCGTGATCCACGGATCGTTGCTGGCGGCGGTCCACGTGCAGCCAGTTGCCGTTGACACCGACGTCGATCCCGGGCCACCCGCGGCGGCCATCGGCATGCTCGTCGGCGTCAGCGAGAACGTGCACGGCAGCCCGGCCTGGCCCACCGAGAACGTCTGGTTGCCGACGGTGATCGTGCCGTTGCGCGGCGCCGCCGTCGGGTTGGCTGTCACGCTGAAATTGACCGTTCCGCTGCCGTTGCCGCTGCCGGACGGCGGGGTGATGGTGAGCCACGGCGTGTTGTTGCTGGTTGCGGTCCACGAACAGCCCGTGGCGGTGGTCACGCCGAACGATCCGCTCTGACCCGACGCTGCCATCCCTGTCTGGCCAGTCGGGTTGAGCGTGACCGTGCACGAGATGCCAGTCTGGGTGACCGAGAACGTCCGGCCGGCGATCGTCAGCGAGCCATTGCGCGACTGCGAGCTCGTGTTCGCCGTCACGTTGAAGGTCACGTTGCCGTTGCCGCTGCCGCTGGCGCCGGTCGCGATCGTGAGCCACGGCGTGTTGTTGCTCACCGCGGTCCAGCCGCAGCCCGTTCCCGCGGTGACGGCGACGGTCGCTCCTGACACGCCGGCGGCGGGAATCGTCTGGCTCGCTGGGTTGATCGTGGGCGCACACGGAGGCGTGAACGAGAACTGGTTCGAGATCGCGCTCGGTCCGGTACCGCCGGGGCCGATTGCGATCACGCGCGCTTCGTACATGATGCCGGGCGTCAGCGCGACGTGCAGCAGCGGCAGAAAGTCGATGCGGATGATCCCGTTGGTGCCGGGCGTCGGCTTGCCGAGATCCATCGTGTCGACCGACTGCGACGAGCCGGCCTGGTACAGCGACAGCTGATAGCTCTGGACCAGCGGCGTACCGCTGGACGTCTGAGCGTTGTGATCGGGTGACGGGTTGAACTCGACGAAGCGCGGATCGACGACTGCCTGCGCGGTCAACGCGATCGTGGACCACACAATCAGCAGCGCCGTAAGCGCACGGCGAGCTACACGGAGAAAGCGATCTCCTGGCATTTGAGTCGGCCTCGACTTCACACGCCAGGGAGCGAACCGGGGTGCCGCGCGCCGCACTGCAGGATCCGCGCCGGGTACCTGTCCGCCCGCTAAATGGTTGAGCCGACACGATCGGCCCCGCACGTGCGCGTCAGCGCGTGCGATTCGTGCGCGCATCTTTGTGCCGGTGCGAGCAGATTTGTCTCTGGGCGCGTCGGAGCGTATGTAATTTCAGTCGAGACGCTCGCTCGCGTGATCGTCGGTGACGCGCGTTGCTCGTGGAAAACCGCGGGGATTGCGGTCGATTGTGAGCGATGTGACGGTGTGACGTCCTTACATTCCTGACACGGCGAGGGGCGCGAGACCCGCGCGTGACGATCACAACTATGGTATCGGCAGACCGAGAAGACGATGGCCGCCGGCGTCCGCGAACGCCCGCGCGGCGATCACGTGCGCGCTCTGCGCACGCTCGACGATCGGCCCGAACCGCGGATCCTGGCGCAGGCGATCGAACGCGGGAGGCGTCTCCAGTCCGCGCACGCAGTGCAGTCCGGAGTTGACCGCGCGCGTCAGCATGGTGAGCGCGGATTCCGGATCCTCCAGGAACGCAAAGGCCTGGGCCCAGTAATAGAACCCTTCAGGATCCGAAAACGCGGGATAGTCCAGCAGGTTCGAGACGATCGCGCGACCCTCCTCGAACCGGCGCTCCACGATGGCGATGACCCCGTCGATCAGGAATGCCAGGTGCGTGTTGCCCACGGTTCGGGAGCGGGCCCCGCGAGCCATGATCAGCGCGTCGTCCGTCCGGCCGAGCGACAGCAGCGCCAGCACAGACATGTACGGAGGATCGTCGATGGCGGTCTCCAGCGCGCGGTCGTACTCCCCGTTCATGTAATACGAGTGCGCGACGCTCGTCGGCGTCGACGGATCGAGCCGCGACGCGCGCTGGTAGGCCGCGATGGACGCATCGATCAGCCCGACGTACCGGCACGCCTGCACGAGTCCGGCATACAACTCGGGGTCGCTCGTGTGCTCGCGGATTCGTCCGAGAAGCCGCAGCACGGCGTGCATGGCGCGACCGCTGTCGACTTCCGCGAACGTGTAGAGGTTGTGCGCCAGCGACAGATCGGGGTTGATGCGGAACGCGCGCTGGAACGCCTCCTCCGCCTGCGCGGAGTGGACGTGCGCGTCCGGACCGTGCCCATACTTCCCCATGATGCGCAGGCAGCGTCCCAGGCGAGCCCACGCGGGCGCGTACGTGGGATCGGCGTCGACCGCCCGCTGATACGCCGCCAGCGCCAGCGTCCAGTGGCTCGACGTCGCGCTCAACTGGTTCGCGCGCAGGTAGTGCGAGTACGCCTCCGCGTTGGCGGGAACATCCAGGCCGAGCAAGCGCTGCTCGTAACTCGACAGCGGCAGCGCGAGCGCGTCGACGACCGCCGAGCACACGCTCTCCTGAATCTGAAAGAGATCGTCCAGCGGCACCTGCCAGGCGTGCGACCACCGCACCGTTCCGGACGGCGTCTCGATCAATTGCACGCTCACGCGGACGACGCCGCCGGCGAGCAGCAGGGTTCCGGTGACGGCGACGTCAACGGCGGCCTCGCTCGCCAGCGAGCGCAGGTCGGGATATCCATCGGCGAACTTCGCGGCGACGAAGCTCGATCGCACGACGAGCGACTGGATCCCCGACAGCGCCACCGTAATCGCGTCGGGCAGGCTGAAGGCGAGGAAATCGATCGCGGGATCGGGTCGCAGCAGGCGGAACGGCAGCACGATCAGCCGCGACGTCGCGTGCGCCACGGCGGCCCCGCCGAAATCCGTGCGCGACTGGCACGTCCGCAGCGCGTTGGCCATGTCCCGGGCTGACGGATAGCGGTCGTCCGGCCTCTTCGCCAGCGCTCGCTGAATCACGAGGTCGGTCTCCACCGCGGCCGGCGATCCCACGATCGCTGGCGGCTGATCGTGGAGGACGCTGTGCAGCGCCTCGACGGCGCTCTCACCGGTAAACGCGGGACGCCCGCTGATCATCTCGAACAGCACGGCACCCACCGCGAACAGATCGGCGCGGGCGTCGACGTCCTCCCCCCGCGCCTGCTCGGGCGACATGTACCTGGGGGTCCCGAGGATGATGCCCGGCAGCGTCACCAGCCCGGTCTCGCCGCCCAGCGTCACGGGACGCGCGAGCCCGAAGTCGAGCAACTTGGCGCCATGCGCGGTCAGAAACACGTTCGACGGCTTGAGATCGCGGTGCACGAACTCCCGCTGATGCAGCGCCTCGAGCGCGGACAGGATCGACAGCGCGATCGTGATGGAATCCGCGGCGGGGATCGGCCCTTCCTCGAGGCGGCTCGCCAGCGACTGTCCCTCGAGCAGTTCCATCGCCAGGAACGGATCGCCGTCGTGCTCGCCGATCTCGAAGAGCTGGCAGATGTGCGGATGGTTGACCGCTGCGGCGGCGCGAGCCTCCCGCAGGAATCGGTCTCGCATCGACGGGTCCGACGTCGTCAGAAGCTTCTTGATCGCGATCGGCCGCCGCAGCCGCTCGTCGATCGCCTCGTAGACGATGCCCATGCCGCCGCGTCCGATCTCACGGACGATTCGGTAGGGACCGATGGTCTCGGACATGAACAGGAGGCGCCCGGCGCCTCAGGGCAGGAATGCGACGAGCGCCTCGCTCACGTCGTGCAGCGCGTACCGAGAGATCGAAGAGCCATACGCTGACAGGGACGCCCGCAGCGAGGACCCCGACGCTGCACCAGAAGCGGGCCGACGAGCGCGCGACGCTCGCCGGTCCGGCGACCAGCCGTCGCACGCGGGTCTCGAGCAGGCCGGGCTCGTTGAACGGGCTCCACACGGGGGATCGCCACGCGCGGCCCCGGCCCTCTTCCATTCGAGCGACTTTCACGAGTGCGGATGCCAACGCCAGCGCCTTCGCATCGTTCCCATCCGCCGCACGCGCGTCGGCCAGATACTCGACTTCGGCGCGCCAGCGCTCCTCGAGCCGGCGAATGGCGCCGGACCAGGCCAGCAGGTCTGGCGCGCAGTACATCGCCAGGCGCGTCAGGTTGTCGCGGGAACGCTGGTGCGCGAGCTCGTGCGAGACGGCTGCCTCGAGCTCGGGCGGCGTCAGCGCCGCTCGAATGTGCGGACCGAGCAGAATCCGCGGCCGGATCACGCCGGTCAGCGACACGCCGGGCAGACCGTCGACTTCGAACGTTCTCACGCCGTTGAGGATCGCGGATCGGCGGATGCCCGAAGAGAGCTGCCGCGCAAGCCTCATGACGCGGGCCGTGCGGTAGCCGCTGCGCATCAGCAGGACGACCGACAGCGCCGCCAGCGATCCGAGCAGCACGCCGAACGCCTCGTCGGCTTGGGTCGGCTCGAAGCGCCAATGCACCGGAAGAAAGACCGTCAGGACGAACAGCGCCGACACGACGAAGGGAAGGAGCCTGAGCGTCGCGAGCGTGCTCGCGCTCAACGACGTCCCCCGGCCCGTCGCAACGCGTGCAATCATCCACGTAACCACCGACAGAACGACATTCAGGATGGCGAACCACGCGAGGCCGAGCAGCACGCTGGAGGCAACGAGCCTCATGACGGCTCCTTACGATCGGAGGCGGGGTTCGTGGACTTCAGCCGCTCACGCTTGTCGCGCACCAGCCGTTCGAGCTCGTCGAGCAGCTGATCGTCGCGGTCCGCGACGACGTCGACCAGGTTGGAGAGAAACGGGCGCGCCGCGCCGGGGCCGTCTGCCAGCGCACCGGCCAGCAGCCCTGCGGTCATCGTGGCTTCGATCTCCTGGCGGCCCAGGGCGGCCGAGTACACGAACGCCCGACCCTCACGCCTGCGGTGGACGATCCCCTTCTTGTAAAGACGATCGAGGGTCGTCATGACAGTGGTGTAGGCCACGGGTTTTTCGAGCTGCGACTGCACATCGCGGACCGTCACGTCACCGCCCTGCCAGACGGCGTCCATCACGGCGCGCTCGAGGCGCCCGAGGGCGGCCCGCAGCGGGTCGCGCGCCCCGCGCAGCCACGGAATGGCCCGGAGTCCCTTCACCATCGCGTCGAAAGAAGTATACACACGGGCGTCAGATCTTGAGCCCATCCGGCATCGGAGACTGCCAGACCGCCCGGCCCACGAAAAATGGTCCCAGACGGTCGAGGTATAGAGCCGTCTGCTGCGTCGAGCGCATGACCTGGACGATGGCCGACAGCGGGAACAGCTGCTTGCCGATCAGCCCGATGACGAAGTCGTTGTCGTCGCGGTCGAGGCCGTGACACGCCAGGCGGACGTCATGCGCGTAGTCGGCAGCGCCGAACGCGATCCCGATCGCGCTGTGCTCGGCCAGGATCGTCCGCTGCTCTTCCGGCGACAGCTGAGCGAAGCGTCCGCTCCTCCGCAACGGATACCAGGTGGCCCACCGCCAGTCCGGGTTGAGCACGGTCCTGGTCGGTCGATCGATCAGGGTCTCGCGCAGGTCCGGCTCGTACCCGATCGCGTACGTCCGGCCGAGCATCGTGAACTGCGGTTTCAGCTGGAGCCCGTCGAACGGCCCCTGCGTCAGCACCGTGCGGACGACGTCGATGAAGTGATCGGGATCCCGGGACAACGAGAGCACGGCGATGCCGCGCGGATCGTTCAGGTCTTCGTACAGGACGCCCGCGGTCGCCAGGCCCGCGAGGTACTCCGCGACGGCGCGCGTGTCGCGACAGCCACCGAACGCCAGGAGCTGCATGAACAGGCGGTTGTCGGAGCGCTGGGGCACTCCCCGCTTCGGTCCGCCCTTCTCGCTGATGTCTGGCGGCTCGATCCGCGCACGCCCGGTCGTCCCGGCCGGGGCACCGTCGGTGGAACTCATGCGGCACCGTTATCTACCGCGCGGCGTGCCGGCGTCAAGCACTACCGCTCGGCGGCGCCTGATGAGACCGCGTGTGGAAGCCGGCGGCCTCCAGCTCGTGCCGGACGTCCGCAAAAATGCCGGCGGCGTCCGGTGGAACGGGAATGCCCCCGCGCAGGAGACGATCGACGTTGTACATCCGGAACCGGATGCCCTCCATATGAAAGGCCGCGATCGCGCGCGCGAGCGCCTCACACTCGTTGACGAGATGTTGCACCTGGCTCGCGGTCTTCTCCGATCCCAGGAGCGCGATGAGTTGTTCGACGCGCTGATGCGCGTTCTGCCGATGATCTGCCGTCATTCCTGAAGCCCTCAGCCCGGGTCAGCCTACTGACGTCGGCGGGTGATCGTCAACGGCTTCCCAGAGCCACGCGGCGCCCCTGACGCCGCTCGAATCTCCGTGCGTGGCGCGAACCAGGCGCGTCGACACCGTGTCGGAGAACACGAACGCGTGCCAGAGTCGCGGCACCTCTTCATACAAGACGGGTACGTTGGACAGACCGCCGCCGAGGACGATGACGTGCGGGTCCACGATGTTGATGACCGTCGCCAGCGCGCGCGCGAGCCGGTGCGTGTACCGGCCAACAGACGCGCGAGCGTCGCTGTTGCCGTCGGCTGCGGCCGAAGCGATCCTGACGGGGTCGAGCGTCTCACCTGTGGATCGCTCGTGGTCGGCGACAAGACCCGGTCCCGACAGGAACGTTTCGATGCATCCGCTGCGTCCGCAGTAACACGCCGGGCCCGGCCGTTCGCCGTCCTCCGGCCAGGGCAGCGGATTGTGTCCCCACTCACCCGCAACCGCGTTCAGTCCTTCCAGCACCCGGCCGTCCACGACCACGCCTCCGCCGACGCCGGTGCCGAGGATCACGCCGAACGCGATCGGAGCGCTCGCGGCTGCGCCGTCAGTAGCTTCGGAGAGCGCGAAACAGTTCGCGTCGTTGGCCAGCCGCACGGCCCGTCCCAGCCGTGCCTCCAGGTCCCGCGCGAGCGGGCGTCCGTTGAGCCACGTCGAGTTCGCGTTCTTGACGAGGCCGGTCGCCGGCGACACGACGCCGGGAATGCCGACGCCAACAGACGAGGGGCCGACGACCGTCTCGGCGTCGCTGACGAGCCCCGCGATCGCGTCGACGGTTCCAGCGTAGTCGCCGCGGGGCGTGGGAATGCGGCGGCGAAAACGCTCGCGACCGCGCGCATCGAGCGCGATCGCTTCGATCTTCGTGCCGCCGAGATCGATTCCGATGCGCACCGCTCAGGAAGGATCGCCGAGGACCACGTCGAGGACCGGCTGGAGCGGCTCGAACGCGACGATCTCGGTCACGTCGCCCAGCGGCTCCGACGCCGGCCGACCGGTGCGGTTGAACCAGATGGGCCGAATCCCGGCGCGGCGCGCGCCTTCGATGTCGGCGGTCCAGGAATCGCCGATCATCACCGCTTCATCGCTGCGGCATCCGAGCCGTTCGAGCGCGATCTGGAAGATCGCGGGATCGGGCTTGGACGCGCCCGCCTCTTCGGAGACGACGAGGGCGTCCACGCAGTCTTCCAGGCCGCAGTCCTTCACTTTCTGCTGCTGCTCCTCGAGCAGATTGTTGGACACGATGCCAATCATGACGCGCGACTTCAGCGCGGTGACCAGCTCGCGCGCGCCCGGCACGGGCCGTCGCGCCCGGAGATACTCCGCACGATACACGGCCGCGACACCACGCAACAGATCGGCGTCGGCGTCGACACCCGCCGCGGCGAACAGGCGGCGGAATCGCTCCACCCGCGCATCATCGAGCGCCATCGCGCCGTTCATCACCTGCTCGTGCAGTGCTTCCAGAAACCCGGCGTGCAGACGCTCGAAGACGTCGAAACTCGCGCCGCTGCGGCTCGCATACGTCGCGTACACGCGCTGCAGGGCCGAGCGCGCCGCGAACTGGTGATCGAAAAGGGTGTCGTCGAGATCGAACAGAACTGTACGAGGGGTGTGCCGTCTATGCACACGTTCATTATAGAGGTCAGCCGTAATTCGAGCATGGTAGACTGACATAATGTCGGCCCCGGCCGTAATTATCGCTGCTCTCAACCTGACGCCTTCGCTTCGCGAGCGACTCGCGGAGGAGGGGGAACTGGTCACGTTCGCGGACACGGAACCCATTCAGGCGCTGCAGGCTATCCTCGAACAGCGACCGCGGTTGATCGTCCTCGAACGTCTGTTTGCGGCGACGCCGCGTGGCGCGGCACTGATCAACCGAATCAAGACCGACCCGCAGGTATCTCAGGCCGAGATCCGCGTCATGTCGCACACGGGCGATTACACGCGTGTCGTCTCGAGGGGCGCGGCCGTCGAACCCGCGGTGGTGTCAGCGGGTAATGCGTTCTCGGGTACCATCGACGCCGGCAGCTACGAGTCCGCGGAAGCGCCGGTCGCGACGGTCGAAGCGCCGCGTCAGCTGGACTGGCACGGCACGCGGCGCGCGCCGCGGTTCCGCATTCGACAGGGCGTCGAGATTCAGGTGGATGGCAACCCGGCGGCCGTGATCGATCTCTCCACGATGGGTGCGCAGGTCATCTCGGCGACCATCCTGCGGCCGAACCAGCGCGTGCGGATCAGCGTCCCCTCGGACGACTTCGTCATGCGGTTCCGCGGCGCGGTCGCCTGGGCCAAGTTCGAGCTTCCCAAACCGACCGCCCCGCCACGCTATCGCGCCGGCGTCGAATTCGCGGACGCCGATCCGTCCGCGATGGACGACTACTGCTCCAAACATAAACTGTAGGTTGTCGGTTTTGGGTTTTCGGTTTTTGGTTTTCGGTTGTCGGTTTTTGGTTGTCGGTTTGGGGTTGTCGGGTTTCGGTTCTCGGTTGTCGTCTGAACCAAGAACCGAAACCCAAGAACCGAAAACCGAAAACCAAAAACCGACAACCGATAACCGACCCTAACGCGACGATCCCGCGGCGGCTAGTCCGGTCGGGAGCGTTTCGCGAAGGATGGTCTCGTCGCGTCCTGAGCCGGTCGACACGATCGCAGCAGGCACGCCGGTGACCTCTTCCAGCCGCGCGACGTACGCGCGTGCCTCGAACGGGAGGTCCTCGAAACGCCTGGCGCCGCGGGTCGCCGTCGTCCAGCCCGCGAGCGTTTCGTAGACCGGTTCGCATGCGGCGAGCTGCGCGAGATCGCCAGGCATTTCCGTGAGCGTCGAGCCGTGGCAGCGGTAGGCCGTGCACACGTGCAGCTCCGGCAGGCCGTCGAGCACGTCGAGCTTGGTGAGCGCGAGCGCGTCGAGACCGTTGACGCGGACCGCGTAGCGCACGGCTACGGCGTCGTACCAGCCGCAGCGGCGAGGACGACCGGTGACCGCGCCGAATTCCTGACCGCTCTCGCGAAGGCGATCGCCGATCGCGCCGGTCAGTTCCGTCGGAAGGGGGCCCTCCCCCACTCGCGTCGTGTAGGCCTTGGCGACACCCAGCACTGCATCGATGGCCCGCGGTCCTATCCCGAGCCCCGTACATACGCCCCCGACCGTCGCATTCGACGAGGTGACGTAAGGGTAAGTGCCGTGATCGATGTCGAGCAGCGTGCCCTGCGCGCCTTCGAACATGATCGCGCGGCCGGCCTGCCGCGCGCGCGCCAGGAAGAGCGAAACGTCGGTGACCCAGCGCGACATGCGCTGCCACGCCTTCGCCAGATCGTCCAGCACCTGCTGCCAGTCCATCGTCGATTCGGCGATCAGCCGGTTGCGGGCCGCGACGTTGTGACGGACCGCTTCGGCCAGCGACTGCGGGTTGGCGAGGTCGCCCACGCGGATGCCGCGGCGGCCGATCTTGTCTTCGTAGGCCGGTCCGATGCCGCGCGACGTCGTGCCGATACGGCGCTCGCCACGCCGGGCTTCGCTCAGCAGATCCAGCTCGCGGTGATACGGAAGGATGAGGTGCGCCTTGTCGCTGACGACCAGCCGATCGCCGACCGAGATCCCGGCGTGCGCGAGCTCGTCGATCTCGGCGAAGAGCGCCTGTGGATCGACGACGACGCCGTTGCCGATGACGCAGGTGATGCCGTCGTGGAGGATGCCTGACGGCAGCAGACGCAGGACGAACTTGCGCCCGTTCGCGTAAACGGTATGGCCGGCGTTGTGCCCACCCTGATAGCGGGCGACTATCGTGAAATTCGGCGTCAACAGATCGACGATCTTTCCCTTGCCCTCGTCTCCCCACTGCGCGCCGAGTACGGCTAGGTTCATGACTGCTGTATTCTACCTTTTATCGGGATGACCTTCTCTTATTCAGCCTTGCTTCATTCTTCAATATCTTCCCCCTTGTCATCTTCCTCATTCCCTTCAGCATTCATGATTCAGACTTCAGAATTCTCATGATTCTCCTCACCGGCTCCTCGCTCACCATCGACCAGCTCGTGGCCATCGCGGACGCGGGCGCGCAGGTCGGCCTGGCGCCCGACGCGGCGCGGCGCGTCGACGCGGCACGAGCGGTCGTGGACAGACAGGCGGCCGGGGACGCGCCCGTCTACGGCATCAATACCGGGTTTGGCGCCCTGGCCGAGACGGCGATCGCGCGCGACGCGCTGGGCGCCTTACAGGTCAACCTGCTGCGGAGCCATGCCGCGGGCGTTGGCGAGCCGCTGCCGGTGCGCGCAGTGCGCGCATCGATGGCGCTTCGGGCCAACGTGCTGGCCAAAGGGTTCTCGGGCATCCGCCGATCGACGCTCGAGACGCTGATCGAGCTGCTGAACCGTCGCGTGCACCCGCGCGTGCCGTGCCGGGGATCGGTCGGCGCGAGCGGCGACCTGGCACCGCTGGCGCACCTGTCGCTCGTGATGATTGGCGAGGGCGAGGCGTGGGTCGGCGACGATGGGAGACTGCGCGCCGGACGCGAGGCGCTGGCCGCCGCCGGGCTTTCTCCCGTTACCCTGGAGCCCAAGGAGGGCCTGGCACTCATCAACGGCACGCAGCCGTCGACCGCGGTGGCCGCGCTCACCGCCGCCGGGGCGGACCGGCTGGCGCGGGCGGCCGACATCGCGGTGGCGCTCTCGATCGATGCGCTCCGCGGGTCCGTGCACCCGTTCGACGCCCGCATTCATGACGCTCGTCCGTATCAGGGCCAGACGCGCTCGGCCGCGAATATTCGAGGCCTGCTCGAAGGCAGCGCGATCAACAAGTCGCACGAGCACTGCGGGCGCGTGCAGGATGCGTACTCGCTGCGGTGCGCGGCGCAGGTACACGGCGCCGCGCGCGAAGCGCTGCGGTTCGCGCGCGATATCGTGATGACGGAGGCCAACGCCGCCACCGACAACCCGATGGTGTTCACCGACGACAACGAGATCGTGTCGGGCGGCAACTTCCACGGCGCACCCGTGGCCGTCGCCGCCGACGTGCAGGCCATCGCGCTGGCGCAACTGGCCACGATCAGCGAGCGGCGCTCGGATCGCCTGGTGAATCCGGTCCTCAGCGACCTGCCGGCCTTCCTGACGCCCGACAGCGGGCTGCAATCCGGCTACATGATGGCGCAGGTGACCGCCGCCGCGCTCACGTCCGAGATCAAGACACTCGCGCACCCGGCGAGCGTCGACACGATCCCCACCTCCGCGAACCGGGAAGACCACGTGAGCATGAGCATGGGCGCGGCGCTGAAGGCCGCGATCGCGCTCGACCTTGCAACGAGCGTGCTCGCCGTCGAGATCCTGTGCGCGTGCCAGGCGATCGATCTGCTCGAGCCGTTGACGACGTCGCCGACGCTGCAGCGCGTGCACGCGCGCGTGCGCGAGATCGTGCCAACGCTCACCAACGACCGGCCGCCGGCGCCCGACATCGCGGCGATTGCCGATTTGATCGCCAGCGGATCGTTGGAATCCACCATCGCGACAGAAGTCAAGTAAGAAATTTTTTACTTTCAAATTGACAACGCGCGCGTACGTTCTTAGATTGCTTACCTTCAGCGCGGGTCACTAGGGAGCGGACCGCTGCGACGCGCTGAAAACATGTCGGGCCTGGTCGATCGCCCGCCGTTGAGACAATGAACACCCTCAGCCGCCCTGTGACCGCGCCGCGAGGCGCGACGATCTCCTGCAAAGGATGGCCTCAGGAAGCCGCGCTGAGGATGCTGATGAACAATCTCGATCCCGACGTTGCGGAGCGCCCCGACCAATTGATCGTGTACGGCGGATCGGGCCGCGCCGCGCGCAGCTGGGCCGCCTTCGACGCGATCGTCGCGACGCTGCAGCGCCTCGAGCACGACGAAACGCTCGTCGTGCAGTCGGGCAAACCGGTCGCGGTGTTCCGCACCCATCCGTGGGCCCCACGAGTAATCATTGCCAACGCGCTGCTCGTCCCAGCCTGGGCCACGTGGGAGCACTTCCGGGATCTCGAGGATCGCGGCCTCACGATGTACGGCCAGATGACCGCCGGCAGCTGGATCTACATCGGAACGCAGGGAATTCTGCAGGGAACGTACGAAACGCTGGCCGAGCTGGGCAGGCGCCACTTCGGCGGCAGCCTCGCGGGTCGGCTCGTCGTCACCGCCGGTCTCGGTGGCATGGGTGGTGCACAGCCTCTGGCCGTCACCATGAACGACGGCATCGCGCTCGTGGTCGAGGTCGACCCGGCACGCATCGAGCGGCGCCTGGCGACACGCTACGTCGACGAGCGCTGTCGGGACCTCGATACCGCGCTCGCGCTCGTGGACGACTGCCGCGCGCGTGGTATCCCGCGATCGATCGCGCTCGAAGGCAACGCCGCGGACGTGCTGCCCGAGCTCGTCCGCCGGGGCGTGACGCCCGATGTGGTGACCGATCAGACGTCCGCGCACGACGCGCTCAACGGATACGTGCCGCACGGCCTGACGCTCCGCGAGGCGGACGCGCTTCGCCAATCGGATCCACAGGCCTACACGCACCGGTCGATGGCGTCGATGGCCGCGCACGTGCGGGCGATGCTCGCGCTCAAGCGGCGCGGCGCCGTGACCTTTGATTACGGCAACAACATCCGCGGCCAGGCGCGCGCGGCCGGCGTCGAGGATGCGTTCGAGATTCCGGGTTTCGTACCGGAGTACATCAGGCCGCTCTTCTGCCAGGGCAAGGGCCCATTCCGCTGGGCGGCGCTCTCCGGCGATCCGGCCGACATCCACGCCACCGACGACCTCGCGCTCGAGATGTTCCGCGACGACCAGGCGCTCTGCCGGTGGATTCGCATGGCGCGCGAGCGCGTGGCGTTTCAGGGACTGCCGGCGCGAATCTTCTGGCTCGGATACGGCGAGCGCGCGCGGTTCGGCCTCGCCATCAACGATCTGGTCCGCCGCGGCGATCGTCAAGGCGCCGATCGTCATCGGACGGGATCACCTCGACACCGGCTCGGTCGCGTCGCCCAACCGGGAGACCGAAGGCATGCGCGACGGAAGCGACGCGATCGCGGACTGGCCGGTGCTGAACGCCCTGCTCAACACGTCCGCGGGCGCGACGTGGGTGTCCGTTCACCACGGCGGCGGCGTGGGGATCGGCAACTCGATACACGCCGGCATGGTGATCGTCGCGGACGGCTCGCGCGAAGCCGACGAGAAGCTGCAACGCGTCCTCACGTGCGATCCCGGGCTCGGGGTCGTGCGGCACGCGGACGCGGGGTATCAGGAAGCAATCGACACGGCACGCCGCCACGGCATCGACCTGCCCATGCCCGCGGCTGGAGGGTCGGGGACATGATGATTCCGGAGCGTCCGTCCCTTGAGCGGCGCGTGCTGAGCGCGCTCGACGGTACGGCAGCAAGCGGCCCACGCATTCCGGTCGTGCTCGGAGGCTGTGGCTCGGGACGGACGGCGCTGCTCTTGCGCGTCCGCGATCTGCTCGGCCGCAACGTCGCGCAGTACGTCGATGTCGAGCGTATCGCGACGACGCCCGAACGCTTCCTGCACGCGATTCGCGAGTCGACGCCCTTCCCCTTCCACCCGGCGGGCCAGGCGCCCACCATGTACTCAGGGGCGCGCGATGCGTTCGACCGGACGCTGGCGTTTCTCGGAACCGCTCGTGCCCCGGGGGACGCGCCCGCCACGTTTTTGCTCGACGAGTTCCTCGAGCTGCGCACCTTCGAGAGCTTTCCCGGCCTGCGGTCCGTGCTGCGCGACCTGACGACCGCGCTCGCGTCGAGCGGCAACCGCTTCGTGCTGACCAGCCGCTATTCGGCCCGCGCCCTGCGCGTCCTGCGCGACGCGCCGCCGCAGTTCGAGATCATCCACGTCGCTCCGCTCAGCGCCGCCGAAGTGCGCGCGACGCTGCCGGCCGCCGCCGACACCGCCAGGACGACGACGCCGTTCCACGAAGCCGAGGACGATCGGGTCCGCGACGAGCTCGCGCACCTCGTGCAGGCGCTGTCGGACGGACGCCCGTCCTACGCGCGGATGATCGTCGAGACCGCGACGGCCATGGCCACGCGCGGCTCCGCCGATCCCGTGAGCGCGCTCTCCGCGCTGGTCGCCCCCGGTGGCGCGCTCGCCGTCAACTGCTGCTTCTCTTACGAGCTCCGGCTGCACCGCGCCCGTGGATACGGCGCGCTCAAGGCTATCCTCGAAGTCCTGGCGCAGGAGGAACCGCTGACGCTCACCGAAATCGCGCTGCGCCTGGGGCGCACGCCCGGTTCCACGAAGGACTATCTGTCGTGGCTCGAAGACGTCGACCTGATCGTCTCGCGCCAGAAACGCTACAGCTTCACCGACCCGGTCATGCGACTCTGGGTCCGCCTGCACTGCCGTCCCGCTCCCCCATCCGACGACGACATCGTCCGCGAAGTGCACGGATACGTGATGTCACGCCTGCCGTCGACCGAGCCCGCGCGCGCGCTGGCGCTCGCCGCGGCCGGTCAGCCCGAAGCGGAGCGCGACAAGTCATGGGGAATTATCGAGATCGACTAATGCTGAATGCTGAAGTGTGAATGCTGAATTGAATGTTGAAGTTCGGAACTTTGAAGACAATTCAGAATTGGGCAAGAGCGCAACGGGGAATAGGTGCTGAACGTTAGGTAAGTCGCGCGCGGGCTGTCTTGACGCTCTGCGTGAAAATGGCGACCAGTTCGTTGGCCTCGGCCCGCAGTCTGGCCTCGTTTCCCTTCACGATCATCTCTGAGCGGACGCTGAACTCCAGCCAGAAGTCTGATTCATCCGCTTCCTCGATAACCACGCCGAGCTTCGCGATGAAGTCGGGTTTCGATCGGCCGCGACACGCCGATCGGTAGTTGGCGGGAACCGCTGTTCCCGCCCGAAAGAGCTGCCCGCGAACGTGCTGCGCCTCCGGAGTCGACGGCAGCATCCGACAGAACCGCATCACATCCAACCCAAACCGCATCGTCCGCTCACGAAGATCACGGTCCGGTCGCGTCGTATTGCTCATGGCATCGAAGAAGTGCACGATACCGGCCAAATCCGGAACTACAACAAAAACGAGTGAACCGCCCTAGGAATCAAGCCGACAGTCGCAAATTCTGCAACCCTCTTCCTACCTCCCTGTTGTCAATTTCTTCAAACCTTCACACTTGCCCAACTCTGAATTATCTTCAACATTCCAAAGTTCAACATTCAATTCAGCATTCACACTTCAGCATTCAGCATTGCAAGCGCCGCCTTGGCGGCTGCCTGCGCCGCTTCCTTCTTGCTCTTGCCGTCCGCTCTCGCGATGGGTTGACCGCTGACGAGGACCTCCACTTCGAATCGGCGGTGGTGCGCGGGGCCCGCTTCGGCAGCCAGGCGGTACACTGGCAGCCCGCGATCGTGCGACTGCAACCACTCCTGCAGGGCTGACTTGTAGTCCTCGGTGAACGTCGCCTGCGCGCCGGTGCGGCGCGCCTCGTCTATCAGGCCCTCGAACTGACGCTGGATGAACCCGCGCGCGGGGTCGATGCCTCCGTCGAGGTAGATGGCGGCGATCAGCGCTTCATAGCAGTCAGCGATCAACGCGAGCTTGCGGCGCCCGCCCGTCTTTTCTTCACCCCGCCCGAGGATCAGATAGTCGCCGAGGCTGATCTTCTCGCCCAGGCGCGCGAGCGACGTCGCCGAGACGATCGACGCCTTCAGCTTGGACTTCTGACCCTCGTTGTGCTGGGGAAATTCCTTGAAGAGAAGATCGGCGATGACGAACCCGAGGATCGAGTCGCCGAGGAACTCGAGCGATTCGTTGTCGATCACGCCGCCGCTGGCGTCCTCGTGGACGCGCGAGCGGTGCGTCAGCGCGTGCTCGAGCAGGCCGCGATCGCGAAACCGGTAGCCGATCACCCGCTCCAGCGGCTCGAGCTCGGTTCCAAACGGGACGACTCGTCCCGGCCCGACTTCGTCGCGGTGGCTCTCGATGATCTGCGACGCCTGCGAGGCCTCCTCGGTGTTCACCGAGACCCGCAGCTCGTTGAGCGAGAACGGAAACGTCGTCCTGGACAGATTGGAAGTTAATGACGGCCATGATGCCGTGCGTTTCGAGGAGCCCCTTGACGACGTCGGCTTCGATCTGGGACGGGGTCCGGAAGATGATCGTCAGGTTCAGGTCGCGCATCACACCGCCACTTTCACCGCCGCCGCCGCATGCTCGACCTTGATCAGGATCATCGTCATGTCGTCGTGCTGGTCGGCGGTGCCGACGAACGCCTCGACCTCGCGCAGGATCCGCTCGCGCAGCTCACCCGAGTCGAGATGGCTGTGCTCCTCGATGATGCGGCTGAGCCGGGCCTCGCCGAACAGGTCGCTCGCCGTGTTCATCGCCTCGGTGATGCCGTCCGTGTAAAAGAGGATCACGTCGCCGGTGCCCAGTGGGATCTGAACCTCTTCCAGCAGCTCGGCGAACTTGGCCGCGGCGCCGTCGATCCGGAGGCCCAGCACCATGCCGTTGGGGATGAGGATCTGGGCGCCCTTCCGCGACCCGGTCGCCGGCAGAAAGATGAGCGGTGTGTGGCCGGCCCGCGCGTAGGTCATGACGCTGTTCGCCACGTCGATCACGGCGTAGGTCATCGTGATGAAGCTGCGGCTGTCGAGGTTGTCCGACAGGATCCGGTTGGCTTCGATCAGCAGTTGCCGCGGGGACTGATAGATCTGGCTCAACGAGAGCACGAGGCCCTTGAGTTCGGCCATGTAGAGCGCCGCGGAGGTTCCCTTCCCCGACACGTCTGCGATGAGCACGCCCAGCCGGTCGTCGCCGAGCGGGAAGAAGTCGTAGTAGTCCCCTCCCACCTCACGCGCGGGCACGCACAGCGCCGTGATCCCGAGCCCCTGCATGTCGAGCTGCCCGCGCGGCAGGAGCGACATCTGGATCTGCCGAGCGATGCGCAGCTCTTCTTCGAGGCGCTTCTTCTCGGCGGCGGTCTGCAGCAGGTTCTCGATGCTGCCGGTCATCTGGTTGAACGAGGTCGCGAGATCGCCGAGCTGGTCCTTGGTCTGGATCTTGATCCTGTGCGTGAAGTCCCCCTGCCGCACGCGCTCGGTTCCCATGAACAGCTCGTGGATCGAGCTGGTGATCGAGCGCGCCAGCGCGAGGCCCATGACGAGCGCCACCATCCAGATGATGACGAACAGCACGGCGACGAAGACGACGGCCGTGAGGATCGCGTCGCCGAAGCGCTGGTTCTGGATCAGGATGGACTGGGCGCGGGACACGCGGTTGAACAGCTCGCCCAGCCGGTACGACAGTGCGATTGTCGCGCGCTGCGGCTTTCCCGTGGGCCAGTCGACCGCGTCGAGTATCGTGACGGTGTTTCTGAACAGTCTGAACACCGAGGCCCCGCCGCTCGCGTTCGCGACAATCCGCGATCGCTGCGAGTTTTCGGCCGCCACATCGATCGAGGCGTCCACCAGCGACACCGACCCGCCTCGGGCGCCCGTCATCTCGTGGAGGCGGTTCATCATCGTGGGATCCAGCGGGGCATCCACGATCACCCAGCCCGTCGGCGTCGGGGGCGCACCGGTCGGCCTGACCGCGCGCACGATGAGCTCGGGGTCCCCGGAGCCGTCCTGTACCGACGTCAGCCTGGTGAATCCCTCGGGGGCGCTGCGAGCCCATCCAGGAAGTTCTGGCAGCGCATCTGGCGGCGGACGGAGGTGTTCCCAGAGGCCGGCGGACACCGGCGTCGCATTCGCGGTCGCCGGAATGAACGCGACCGACACGGTGCGGGACTGGAGCAGCTTCGAGCCGTTCCGCTGGACCCGCGCGATCGTCTCTTCGACGGTCTTTGGCGAGCGCGTGATCTCGGCGGCCGCTCCGTCGGCCATCGACTCAGCCCCGCGGGAGATCTCGTCGTAACCGTCCCGGAACAGGTACGCGCTGACGGTTCCGGCGAACTGATCGGCGCCGAGCAGGAAGAACCCCACGATCAGCAGCGCGGGGACGACGCCGATGAAGATGTAGGAGAGGATCAGCTTCCGCCGGACGCGCCAGAGCAGGCGCCGCTGCACGAGGAACACGAGCCGCGTCGTGAAGAACAGGAGCGAGAACGCGAGCCCGATCGTCGCCGCCGTGCTGATCAGGCGAATGGGGGTTGGGAGCTCTCCGAACAGGCGCACGGCCCACACGAGGACCTTGAGCGCGGCCGAGATGAGGAAGAGCCGGCCCGGCCAGGAGTGCAACAGCAGATCGCTGGCCGACCGGACCGGTTCGTCCGACGCCAGCGGGAGACTCGCTGGGGCGCGCCGGCGCCGGGCCGGTGACGGCGTGTCCGCGAGTCGCTTGCTGCCCATGCGAATTGAAAATCGCATGATAACAGACTATGGTACTGCGCTGGCTGAGCCGCTGAGTCACAGAGCCGCAGAACTGCTAACCGCAGAACACTTGACGGTCTCGCGCATTCATCATCCGTCCCCACGACTCCCTGCTGAAGGTGCACAGTGAAACTCTCTCCACAGGCGCGCTTCTCCACCATCTGCATCCACGCGGGCCAGGAGCCCGACCCGACGACGGGCGCGATCATCACGCCGATCTACCAGACGTCCACCTACGTGCAGGAGGAGCTGGGACGCCACAAGGGTTATGAGTACGCCCGCACCCAGAATCCGACGCGGGCGGCGCTCGAGCGCAACGTGGCGGCGATCGAGGGCGGCAAGGGCGCCTACGCGTTTGCTTCGGGCATGGCGGCCATCGGCGCTATCGCCACGATGCTCAAATCCGGCGATCACGTCGTCGTCACCGACAACACCTACGGCGGCACCTTCCGGCTCTTCGACAAGGTGCTCACCCGGTACGGCCTGTCGTTCAGCTACGTGGATACGTCGACGCCCGACCAGATCGAGGCGGCGATGCGGCCGTCGACACGGATGCTGTTCGTGGAGACGCCGACCAATCCCGTCATGCGCCTGACGGACCTCGCCGGCGCGGCCGCCATCGCCCATGCGCGCAACGCGCGCCTGGTCGTCGACAACACGTTTGCGAGCCCGTGCGTCCAGCGGCCGATCGAGTTCGGCGCCGACCTCGTCGTCCACAGCACGACGAAGTTCCTCAACGGCCACAGCGACAGCATCGGTGGGATCGTCGTGGGGGTCCGCGACGAGGATCTGGAGTGGCTGAAGTTCATTCAGAATGCTGAGGGCGCCATCCTCAGCCCGTTCGATTCATTCCTGGTGCTGCGCGGCACGAAGACGCTCGCGCTGCGCATGGCCCAGCACAACGCCGGCGGCCTGGCGCTGGCCGAGTTCCTGGCGTCGCATCCGAAGGTCACCAACGTCCTGTATCCGGGCCTGAAGACCCATCCACAGCACGACCTCGCGAAGCGGCAGATGCGGGGATTCGGCGGGATGCTGTCGTTCGACGTGGGGTCGTTCGAGAACGCGCGGCGCGTCTGCAATCGCGTGCAGCTCATGGCGCTCGCCGAGAGCCTCGGCGGCGTGGAGACGCTGATGTGTCACCCGGCGTCCATGACGCACGCCTCCGTTCCGCTCGAACGTCGGCAGGCCATCGGGCTTACCGACAGCCTCGTTCGCATTTCGGTCGGGATCGAAGATCCGCAGGATCTGATCGACGATCTCAGACAAGCGCTTGATTGAAGCCTATTTGGTCGATTCCCCCACCCAGCGGAGATATGCCTCGTTGCCATCGGCGATGGCGAGCACGATGAACTCGGGGACCTCGAAGGGGTGCAGTTCCCGGACGCGGTCCCACAGGGCGTTCAGCCGGTCGCGGGACGTCTTGATGATGACCTGGCGCTCGGTTTCGTGCTCGATGCGGCCTTCCCAGCGATACACCGACTGCATGGGGGCCAGGATGTTGACGCACGCGGCAAGCCGCTCGTCGACGAGGCCTTGCCCGAAGGCTTCGCCGTCAGCATCTGCAGGAAGCGTCGTCAACACGACCACGTAGTCAGCGGATATTCGCTCAGTCACTCAATCACTCCACCTCGTCAGGCGCTTTCCGGTACGGCGACCCCTACTTTCCGCTCCTTCTGGAAACGAAACTATTGTACAAAGGACTGCTCCCGAATCGATGGCCATCACTCCAGAGACCCCTCTCCCCCGTCCGACGCGCACGCCGCAGGCCGCGACGCCGCTTCGGCGCAAAACTGTGCAACCTGCGCCGCACACGCCGATCTGGCGGAGGGCGCTCAACTTCCTGCTGATCTTCGCGACGCTCGTGCTGCTCACCGACGGGCTCGTCGGCGAGAAAGGGCTCGTCGAAACGATGCGGGCCCGACGTGTCTGGCAGGGGCTGGACTCGTCCATCGAGCAACTGCGCGAGGAGAACGCGCGCCTGCGCGAGCAGGTGCGGCGCCTGAACGAGGATGCGACGACGATCGAATCGCTGGCTCGTCAGGAGCTGGGGCTGATTCGCCCGGGCGAAGTGCTCGTGATTCTCAAGGACGTCAAGCCGGCGAGCCCTGTGAGTCCTGCGAACAAAGAGTAGCTCGAGAGTTTCGCGCTATTGCGCATTCCTTCGCGGAAGTGTTACGATTACAATTCTGCCGCGGGGTGGAGCAGTCCGGTAGCTCGTTGGGCTCATAACCCAAAGGTCGCGGGTTCAAATCCCGCCCCCGCAACCAATTGAACCGGCACGAGAAGGTCGCCCGTTTCTGGCGACCTTTTCGTTTGTTGGGCAGCAGTCAACATCGCGGCCAGATTCCCTCTCAGCTCGATCCGGAGCTGGCCCTTCTCCGGAGTCAAGACGATCGAATCAATCAGTCCACGGAGCATCTCTGAGGCTTCCAGGCGGGTGTCCTCGCGCTGGAGCGCCGCGGCGAGTTCCTCGACCTTCGTGCGGTAGAGGTCGGCCATGCTCGGGTGCAGGAGCGGCGGCGGTTCGTCCGCGGCTTCGAGCTGCTCGTCAGCAGCGCTCCTTGCGGTCCTGCGAGCGCGTCCATCTCCGTCCTTCACCTCCGGGACGCGCGACACGCCGTCCATGATGGCCTCGATGAGCTTCTTGAATGTCGCGCTTCGACCCGCTCCAGCTCGCGCTTCGCGCCGCTCAGGCCGGCCCGTTGCTCCATCCGGAGCCGGTTCATCTCCTTCGCGAACTCGCGGCAGAACTCCTCGAAGAAGTCCTTGCGCATCAACTTGTCCTGCAAGCGCGCTGAGCACCCGCTCCTCGACCTCATGCCGCGAGATCGTCAGCTTGTTGGTGCATGTCCCGCGGTCGCGAGTGCCAAAGCATCCGAGCTGCTCGCGCGAATAGACGATGAAGCCGGCGCCGCATTCGCCGCACTTCGTCAGACCCGAGAACAGGTACTTCGGCCGCCGGAACTGGTTGAAGCGCCTGCCCTCCTCGGCCCGCCTTCCACTTCCGCTGAACGCTCGCGTATCGCGTCTGTACTGCCTGCCAGACTTCATCGTCGATGATGCGCAGCTCGGGCACGTCCTTCGTGATCCACTCAGACGGCGGATTCACCCGGGCGACACGCTTGCCGGTGTCTGGATCCTTCAGGAACCGTTGCCGGTTCCACACCAGACGACCGATGTACAGCTCGTTGTGGAGAATGCCGATGCCACGCTCCGGGTTTCCGTGAATCGTGCTCGGGCTCCAGAGCGCTCCACGCGGGCCGCGCACACCCTCGGCGTTCAGAGCCTTCGCGATCTGTTTCGGTGACGCACCGGCCCTGTAGTCGTTGAAGATGCGTCGAACGATGGCGGCCTCCTCGGGCACGATCTCCCGTTCGCCGGTGGTGACGACGCCGTTCTCGAGCCGACGCACGATGCGATAGCCGAAGCTGACGCCGCCGCCTGCCTTGCCGAGCTCGATTCGGCCGCGCAGTCCGCGGCGGGTCTTCTCGGCCAGCTCCTTCAGGAACAGCGCGTTCATCGTCCCCTTGAGGCCGATGTGCAGGTGCGTGATGTCGCCTTCGGCGAGCGTGACGATGTTCACGCCGGCGAACGTGAGGCGCTTGAAGAGGCCGGCGGTGTCTTCCTGATCGCGGCTGAAGCGATCGAGCGCTTCGGCCATGACGATGTCGACCTTCTTCTGGAGCGCTTCGCGCATCATCGCCTGGAAGCCAGGCCGCATGATCGTCGCGCCCGAGACCGCATGGTCCGAGTACTCGGCGGCGATGTGCCAGCCCTGTCGCTGCGCGAACTCGCGGCAGATGCGGAACTGGTCAGCGATCGACGCGTCGCGCTGGTTCTCGGACGAGTACCGGGCGTAGATGGCGACTTTCATTCGCGGTCCTCTTCGACAGAACGATCCGACTCCGCGACGGCCTGGTCGAAGACTTCACGCGCGGCCTGTCGTGCCAGCAGGCGGACGAGCGCGAGCATCGCCTCGTCGGCCTGCCCACCGACATGCGGCCGGCGTCGCGTGCGACGAGCGACACCGCTCGTTCGCGCTCGCCTTCGAGCTGGCGGCCAGTACCGTGATCCTCTTCGTCCACGCATGATAACCCCGCGTTGACCAGCAACGATGACCTGTTGTTGTTGAATCAACTCGAGGCTGGCCGCTCCGTCCTGAGAACGGAACGGCCATCTCCGCGCGGACGATGCGGACTATGTGGACGCGCATCGTGCCGCCGAGCCTGACGCCGTGCGGCCTCGCGATCAACGACCGCCCGCACGGTTCGTCGCCGCGCCTGTGGCGCAGCCGAGTGCGGGACGTGGCGCGAGGTGGTGATCACGACGCGCCAAGCGCCCGCGGCACGGGAGGGCGGGCTCTCCTGAGGAGGAACCCGCGCGTGGTGCCTCTGTCGTTGGGAGTTCCGGTAGGTGTCGGTCGGCGCCGACCGCCGCGACTGCCCTGAGGGCGAGCTCGCGTCTGGTGAGCGCTCTCTCGTGCTCCGTCGCGCTGGTCAGATGACGCTGGGTCGAAGCTGACGAGCGGGACCGTTCAAGCCGAGTGATCCGACGCCGGAACGAGTTGGTGTGCCCGACTCTCGTGCCCTGAGAGCGACGAGAGGTGAGCGCCTCCATGGGCCTGGGACCGATGGAGGGGGTGGCGAACGACTCCGCCACGAACGAGTTAAGAAGAAGCTACGCCTCTCGACGGCTGCGTGTCAACCGCGAACGCGCCGTCTGGTGAACGCGCCCGTCTGTCAAAACGAACGCGCCGTCCCCCCTGAACCGCCATGGGCTGCTGTCGGCCTTGATCAGCGATGGTCAAACATCTGGGACGATCCCGCAGGTTCAACGGAACGGAGGGCCTCATTCTACGCGTGCGGATCACATGGGGCAGGTCAGATCGGCAAAAGCTGATTCGGATCATATAGCGGCGACCCGACTCCAACTCCCGGGCGGAGGACCAGTAACCAACTTTCTTCAGGACGTCGCCGGCTGCAGCGGTTGAGTTTTCACCTGCAAGAGGGAAAGCCGTCCACCTAAGATCAAATTGGCGACGTGTCTTCTCTGGAACGCGTTAGGTAGATGTAAAGGAAAATTGCGATCCCGATTGTGGCGAAGGCCATGACGAACGGTAACTCCGTGGGAGGGACGTATTCTTTGTCATCTTCAGAGATCGATAACAGGCGAATTCTCCGTTTTAACGTTTGGGACATATTCGAAAAACCGCTTCCTGGGTGGTTCCGGGACGGGTAGTACACGTCCATCGACGTTTCTAAGGTGATCCACGTGTGATGGACAATTCAATCGAACGGAACAATCACCTCAAAGCTGGGCGTCACACCGGAACTTCTTCCACCCGAGACGGTGTTCCCCCAATCAGCTCCCGGTCTGAAGGAGCCCCCAAATTGAAAAATGCTCGCCAAGCCCTGTGGACCGATGCTAACGACACGCATCGAACCAGAGACGGCACCTTCCGCGACAGCTGTTGCCCCTGCGTGAGTCGTCCACAATCCGCCGAGGCTGTGATCCCGCCCGCTTCAATCGTCAGTCGCGTGGGACCTTCAGTTTCTGGAACGATCAAGAACGACTGCGTGGTAATTCGGTGGACAGCCAGAAGCGCGGTTCGTCCGGTAGGGGCGACGGGTATAGTGCGTCGGACGACGGCAAGACATCGCGCTTCCATCGGAAGCTTCGAGAACGCTGCCTCTTGGGGAAACGCCAATTGAAGCAGACCGGAGAACACTGCGAGCGCAGCGAGGCCGCCAATTCGGACGCTATCACTCTCCGGCCCCGCTTTCGCGATGGGGTACTTCTGTTAACCGGCGCCAGCGTCGGCCGATTTGTTACCTCGGCCCAATCTCCACACCATGAGCACCAGAACCGCCCGTTCTCCATGGGCAGAGGATCCGGGCGCTGACAGCGGTGACAGGTCGTGGTCACGGCAGTTTCGGAGGGAATGTCTACGTTGGTGCGAAGTCTAACGTGCAGGTAAAAGCGCAAAGTCTCAACCTGGCGGTTGAATGTCCGGACCGTTCGCCCTCGCGTCCCTCCCAAGGCGTTACATAACTGCCGTTTATCGTGTGCGGGATCCCACGGTGCGATTCGCGGCGACTTTCGCCTAGCCGAGGAAGCACGCCGCTCACATCGCCGTCGCTCGAAACGAGCCGATCACCAGACCGGGTAGCCGGGCGCTGGCGCCCAAAATTTCGAGTTTGAGCGTTTCGTGAACGCCTCGGTCCCGAGGCAGCGGGGACAGCGCTCGCCCACACACGAAAGAAGATTGAGCTACTTTCGCCCGCGCGAGTCCGCGGTGCTGAGCGTCTGCTGGGGACCGTGTCTATTTGAATTGCGCCCTTTGCTTCCTTCGCACCGCGGACCATGCCAACCCGGTCGACATCGAGCGCGAGTGCCGAATGTGCGGCGTCTTCGGTTGCTTCGGGATCGAAGACGGGGTTTGTGCGTGGTCCTGATTGTCAGGAGCATGTGGAATCCTGAAGACGGTCGACCAGTAGTTCGAGCCTGCCAGCAACTTATCGGCCGGTCCGCAGGCTGCGCCAGAATGCGTCGACGCGTTCATGCGCTGTCGTCAGCGTTTGGTCCAGTCCACACTCGGCCGCGAGCGCCGCGAACGGTTTCGCCCAGCCTGACGGCGGCTCTGGCACGACGTCTGGCATCGAATGCGTTCCACGTCGCCGAAACGTTGCGTCGACTGCCGCACTCACGCGCTCCGTCGCCGGCGCCTCGTGTTCCAGAATCAGAACGAGATCCACGAGGTCTCGGACGCGACTGTTCGGCGTCTCACGCGGACGCGTGTACGCGTGAAACTTCTCCGCCCAGTGCTGCTCGACGGACAGCGCCGGCACGACAACGGCAGGAATGCCGGCGAAACCGAGCCAGTCTTCGCCCTTGACGCTCTCCAGCGGCTCGAGGACTTCGTCGCCGACTCCGAGGTCGACGTGAAACTTCACGAACGTTCGACCATCGAGACGGGCATCGACCGGAAAGCGCGCGCCGCCTTCGGGAGCCTGATTCAGTTCGGCCATCGCCTCGCCGACGATGAACGTGAAGAAGTCGGGCAGCTCGATCGACGCCGCGATCTGAAGCCGTTCTCGCAGAGAGGTCGAGTCTCCGACAGCGTCCTCGAGCGCTCCTGACGGTCAGGTCGAGGTCCTTCGTCGACCGCGCCATGTGGAATCGCATCTCGAGGGCGTAGCCGCCTTTGAGGACCCAGCCGTCGCGTACCGGCTGGGACGGGTCGAACATGCGAGCAAGGAGCCGATCGAACGCGACCTGCCGGCGCAGCCGATGCAGATCAACTCCATCACGACGCGCCCGTTCGTTGAGCCGCGCCTCGAGTGCGGTTCGAAACGCGCCGGCGGTGGCGTACTGGCGTTGAGCTGCCATCAGGTACCTGCTTCAGAATTCTGTCGATCCGTTGTCGTGCTCGAGTGCTGACGCGCGCTGTCTCGAGTTGCCGTCGCATGATCAAACCGCGCCGGAGCGCCTGGTCGACGGCTTGAACCTGGAGCTCCGGAGCGATCACGCCTTCGGCGATGACGTCAATCAGCGTTCGGAGCGGCGTGGTCACGCGCACGCCGTCGATCGTCTGGACGTCTCGCTCGCTGAGCCTCGCATGGTGCAGGCGGAGCACGTCAGGAATGGCCGCCATCCTCCGGAATCCTGGAGGCACCGTCATGTCCAGCTTCGCCGGCATCACGTCGGAGAGATCGTGGAGCGTCAGCGCGGTCGCGTGACTGAAGACTCCCTGTGGCTCGTCCTGCCGGTTCCGCGACCAGAGCTGCCACACCATGAGGTCGGGCCTGGCTGGCGTCGGAAACTGCGCCAGCCGGTACACGCCGCGTGCCTCGCGAATCCAGTTGCCGGACCGCACCTGATACGGGTGGACGCTGTCCGTCGTACCCGGCGTCACGCGCCTGGCGGGCGGTAAAAAAGCCGCCTTGGGCGTGCGCCGTTTCGTAGAGCTTGCGGGACGCGGCTGTGTTGCGTGGCACGCTATAAAACCTCAAATGATTTGAGGAATTATAGCATGTAGTGCGATCCGGCGAGACATCGCCTTTTCGACGACTGGCGAACATGCCACAGACACCGAGACAGTTAAGACTGCCCGAGACTGGCTAGTCGTAGAACGTCACCCGCCCGGTTGTGAACTCGCTGTTCAGATAAACGCGGTGCCAGTCGTGCAGCCGGATCGTCGCATGATCGTCGTGGCGGACGCGCCCGCGCACGTACACCACGGCGTCGCGCGTCATCGTCCGGTACACGAGCTTCGGGTTCTTCGCGATCAGATCGGCGAACTCCGCATCGTCGATCTCGCGCCGTTGGTAGAGTCGCACTGACACGCCGCCGTGACGAATCAGTTCCTCGCACGAGTGCGACTTGCCGCGGCCGCGAGTGATCGGTTCGTTCCGATGAATCGGCGTCCACCCAAAGAGCCTCGGCAGCTTCGCCGGCACGAAGAACCATTCCCCCTGCCGCGTGAACACATCGTTGTGACGACGGTCGCGATGCCGCTCGCGCGCCACGGCTTCGCGGACAGCGGCTGGGGCGAGAGACAGCTTGGCGTCGCGCACAGTCGTCACGGGATCTCCGATGCCGGCGACGAACCAGTGTCGCTCATCGTAGCCGCACAGGAACCGGCTTACGAGCGGCTTCGCAGTCTGCACGAGTTGGCGCTCGCTCACTCGAGCTTTGCGCAGATCACCATGCTCCAATCCGCAGACGAGAATGTGGCGACCACGCTTGTCGACATGCTGCACGACGAGATCGTCGATACGCGAGCCCCGCAGTTCAAAGTATTCGCCTCGACGACCGCGGACGACATCAAAGCGATAGTCAGGTGCGGCCAGCTCCTGGCGCACCTCGAGCCGCGCGCCGATGGCCGCAAAGTGCCTTTCGAGTGTAGTACGCATAAACCTCAAGCTTGAATGCGCGGTAATCCGCGGCTGCACATTCCCACAAGCGATCGTGTGGATTCCGGGCGGGCCACGCCGTCCGTGGCCGTCAGGACACACGTCCACTGCAATTGCTAACTCTCGTTGTGTGAACGACGGGAGCCGGCGCAGCCGGCCGAACTACCGGGCGGCAGCGAGAAGGCTCGACGTCATCGTGCGGTCTAAATTGAGGGACATGGTCTCCTCCGCGATGCGTCGACTTTGAAAGGCGCTCGTGATTAGCGCACGCAGCGCGACTATTATCGGCGAACTCTGCTACTCGCGCAAGGGCCGGTATGCGTTCGACGCGCGTACGGCGGTTTCTGAGTAACCGAACCCGGGACTCAGATCGCTAGCCGCACGCGCTCGCGAACGGCCCAATCCTGCAGTAACCGAAGCGGCTTTCCCGACGGCGCACGATTGCCCCAACCACGCGCCTGGACGACGGCGCGCCGATTCATGTCGACTTCGACGGTGAGCACGTGGCGAACCCTTTCACCTCGGTGGACACGGAGCGACCAAATCCGGGATGCCCCTCGCCAGCACCGGTCCGCATAACTGGCCACGCAGTGATGCAGAGTCGTGCCTTCAGTCCGCAGCTGCGCGCCATTCGTCAGCTCCATCAGCTGCCACACGCTCGGCGGCGCAGACGGGTCTTGGCTTGGCTCCTCAATCATCATCGGTTGCAGCGGTGATGGTGCCCACGTGAGGCCGCCGTTCGCTACGCCCAGGCTACGGTGCCAATCCTGCATCAGACGAAGCATCGACTGCACGGTTCGGCCCTTCATCGAGAACGATGGCAGCGGTGGATCTCGCATGACGATTCCGTCCTGCGTCTCAACCGCTACGCGCTCGTGCCGAATCGCCTGGATGAAATCGATCATCGGTCCGATTTGTTCCGGGTCGATCGCGCGCGCGTTCGTAATCAGGAACGTCCATACCGTGCGCCAGAACTCGCCATTGCGCAGGTCTGTTGCCAGGCGCGTCGCCAACACCGCCCGAACCAATTCGTCCGATGCGCCCCAGGGCGAGCAGCTCCGCACGACGCATCGCGTGCTCAATCGCAAGATGATCATCTGACCTGAGGAAGATGTGTTCCATCCTCCTGGTCATCACGATCGGCAGATCGAGCGATCGGAAGCTGGCGCCACGGGTATGCGCGACGAACCATTCTCGCTTCCTCTCTGCGTGCGCATCATCGATCGCATACCACGACGCCGTGAGAAACGGCGGCACGGCGTACTTGCAGACCAGATGCTGTGCAAGAGAACACACTGCCAGCCGCCAGGACGCTGAATGCGCCCGGCCAGTCCGTCGCTGTCCGGACGTGTGCGCTCGCGAACCGCGATAGATTGACGAGCGCTTCCACGCCAGGATGGTGGCCATTTGACGACGGGCGCGTCCAGCAACCGCGGGGCTCGATTCCGAACGCAGTGCAGCAGGGCGCGGAATGTCGCTGTGGCGAGCCTGTTTGCGGCCAAGCGTGCGTAGGCCTGGCTGATCGCGCGGTCGGTCTGTTGCTTGTGATGCCGAACGAAACGTTCAGCCGAAGACACGATGTCCTCCCTTCGTTCAAGAACTGGATGTGCAGATGTCGACAGCGCCTGAATCGCGCAGTCGATATCAGGTGCGGACCAGATGCACCGCGCCCGACCGGACGCGGTACGGTCCGCTTGCAGCCCAGAACTAGACGAGAGAGAAGAACATCGTGAAACGATCGTGAGGGTTCACGGCCGGATCCGTCAAGCCACAAGACTGTAATCGGTAGTTGCGCGCAGGAATTGCCCGTCGCTTTACGCGGAATCGTCGTCGCTGACCTCGCCCTCGCTCCGGTAATTGCAAACAACCCGGGAGCGCGCCGGGCGGGTCAAGGCCGCGCAGCGGTGAGCGTCAGCGAACGAAGCCTTGAGGCGCCCAAGCGCTCCCGGAAAAATCGAGACCGGAGCGAGGACACGCGAGCGAGCGTGATCACGGCGTCCGGAAAACCGTGGCGATGAACGCGCCCTTCTGTCCAGGAAAACCGAAGCGACGGGAGAGCACAATCGGTGCCGTTTTGACTTCGGATCCGAAGTCAATATAGGGCTGACCTCTGACGCGATTTCGGTCGCCCGACACGCGGCGCCCCAGCACATCTCGGACGCCGAACACGAACGCGTCCGGCCCAAGTGCCGCACGCCGTTCCAGGATCGCCGCCACTCGGCCGTTCGGATTGAACGGGATGCGCCGGTTCTCCTTGTCCTTCGCCGTCGCGCCCGGGATGCCGATCTGACAGGTGTCCCAGTTCACGCGCTTGTTCTGAATCATCAGCATCTCGCCGCGCCGGCAGCAGAGTTCCAGCGCGCCGATGATCCGGTCGTGCAAGAGCGCACCGACGTTCTGGTGCTCGGGGGTGTTCATCTTCTGCAGCGCCGCATCGAGCAGGCGTTTCTCCTCGCCCCTGGGGAGCCGGCGGTCGCGCGCGGTCTCCACCTTCTTGTTCAGCCGGACGCCAAACCGGTGAAACGGTGAACGGTTGAACAGCGGCGGTGTCTGCGCCATCCCCCAGTTCATCGCCGCCCGCAGCGTTTCGAGAACGCGGTGCATAGTCGCGATCTCCACGTCCTCGGCATACTCCGAGTCGGTCTTGAACCGGTTGATGACGTCCGGATCCTCGAGCTCCGTCAGCGACAGTTCTCCGAGGTGTTCTTTGAGCACGCCAACGCGGCTCCGAACCGCGGCGATGCTGCGGAGGCCTGCCGGTTTGACGCAACGCTCCATGTAGGCGGCGAGGAACGCCGACACGTCGCGCAGCTCGCTGCCGGCTTGCATCGTGCGAGCTGAAGGCCGGCGAGGATCGCGCCGGCCTTGATGTCGCCGATGAACAGGCGTTCCCAATCGCGAGCTTCCTCCATCGATTGGATCGGCCGCTGCTTGCCGGGTTCCATTCGAGGGATGGCGAACTCGTTGGCTGGGATGCGGTACCGCTTGCCGCGGAACATCACGTCGAAGCGCAGATGTTCGAGGCACTTCCTTCCGTTCTTGCAGTTGCGTTCCGTGCACCTTCGTCTGATGGTCATCACTCCTCCTTCATGGTGGCTCCTCTGCGCAGTTGGTTTACGACACACGGGTTGGTGCGCCGCGCCTGATCCAGTCGAGCACGTCCGCCGGATGGAACCGACGACCGCGTACGCCGAAGCGCTTCGACGTGAGCAGGCCGCGCGAGTACGCGCGCCGCACGGTCTCTTCGTGGCAGCCGATGTACTCGGCAACCTCGAATGCTGTCAACAGTCGATTTGGGAGATTTGGGAGACCGCCGGTCGCGGGCGCCGCGTCGTCTGCCACGTCGGCGTCATCGAGTTCGAGCTCGTGGTCGATGTACAGGTTCTTCCTCATCGCGTCCTCCGAGATACGTGGCGCCGCGCGGGCGGCGCCGATGTTGATGTGAAGACGCGAGCCGGTGGGCACCGCCGCGAGTGAAGGGGCCTGTGGTCCGATCACTTCCCTGGCGGCCGGCTCGAAGACCGGCGGTCATGCTGCCTGAAAGGCGGCATGACTCTTCCGGGTTGAGCGAGATGGCGCCGACGATGTCTGTGCCCGGTCGGCGCTGGCGAACGTATCCGCGATCCTCGGCTCATTGGCCATCGGGCGCGCCGGAGATGGTCCCGAGCGCGTCGATGGCCGATGCCCAGCTGCAACCTCTCGTGACGAGGAAATCGCGCGTAGGGCCTTCTGTGCTGGTTTCCCGGTCCCTCGGTGGTGCGCTTCGGTGCGGCGGGCCGTGAGCCGAACCGCAGTCGAGCGCGAGTCGCGTCGTGTGCCGTTGCTCCGAGCGGCCTCAAGCCGTCTCGGACCGTCTCAAATCGGCTGCGACCCTTACCAACCGTTCCGGTCGTTCTCCGGCTGACGGAAGCCTGGAGAACCTCGGCGGGCTGGCAACGCTGGTGTCGGTGGTGCTGTATCCACTGAACGCAGCTTCTTCCACGCATACCGACTCAAGGCAGCGAGACTGGGGTGTATCAACGGACTTGAGTGTCAGTGTGAAGCGTACTCGTTCGCGGTAGATGCGGCCCGTACTTGAGGACCTGGCTACGAAATTGCCCGAGGTTGTGAGCCGCTTCATGATGCGTAGAGCGGCGGCAACAATGGCGCCGTGCGCGTCATCCGCCCGACGCTCCGATAAACGCCAAGACACTCGGGAGCGCATGGCGCGGGTCAAGGCCGCGAAGCGCCGACGGAACGGAGGGAAGCCTGAGGCGCGCCATCGTTTCCGCAGAATTCCGATCGGAGCGTCGGCTTCGGGAACGATCAGTTATTCGTTTGGTCTGACATCGGGCACCAAAGCGATGGGCTCTCGGCACGCATGAGCGCCAGTACGGCGTCCACGATCCGCGTACGCGCTTCCGGTGTGAGCAACCCAACTTGTCTTCTCGTCAGATCGCTGCTCGCCGTGAACAGTGTTCCCGGTCGAGCGAAGCTGGCCACGGGCAAGGAACCGGACGCGAAGGCCGTGTCGTCGAGCGCCACCGCTGCGGAGTCCCCATACGGCTTGCTCTTGACTTGGCAGAGCACGTGATCGCCGCGTCCAGCGTCGGCGAGTACAACCGCAGGACGGAGCTTCGTCCGCGACAGGTCGGAGAAGGGAAACCTGACCAGAACTACTGCACCTTTTGCAGGTGCTTCCACGCCTCGTCCTCCTCCGGACGGTCCCAGTCCTCGGCGAGCGCCGGCTCGCTCAGGAGCGCGGTCTCCGCGCGATGATCCGTGGGACGTTCGTCGAGGATGGTCACCAACGCGCGACGAACACCGCCAGGACGCACCGGCTCGAGAAGTCTCACGTTGCCGTGCTCGTCGATGACCGCTTCGACGGTCTTGATCATCTCCTGATTCTCAACCTGAGAACCAGCTTGGCATCCGACGATGGAACCGTCAAGGGTCGAGATCGACGCCGGCAACGTTCCGAGGTTTCAAGTAGATCAAGCGAGCGCGACACAATTCTCAATGCGATTTCGTCGGGAAACGCAGACGTGTGCGCGCCGGATCGAACGACATTTCGGCGACGCGCCCCAGCACACCCAGACATAGACACGGGGGCGTGAGCGACCCCGCCGGTCGGCCTCGGGGCCGCGGATGCGGTGCGCGGGCGGGGTCGCTCACGCCCCATACTTGTTGCGACATCCGTGCCGGGGCGCTCACCGGGCGGCACAATGCGCCGCCCGCTCTCACCGCACCGTCGGCGACAACATCGCAGCCTCCAAGCAGTTCCAAGCACGTGCCAGCGGCGATAGTCATTCGGACCTCGCTGTTCTTCGCGGCAAACGGCTGTGCGTCAAGGGGCCAACCGCGCCTTGCCCTTGCGTCCCCCTCCTCGGCCCCATCGTCGGCGGAGGAGCCGCTCATTGGGACGTCGATGATAGAGTTTCAACGAGCCATGACCCACGTCCTCGAAGGCCATCGTCACGCGCTTGCAGACCTGTGCAAGAAGCACCCCGTCCGCCGGCTGGACGTGTTCGGTTCGGCAGCTCGCGGCGACTTCGACGAGGAAGTCAAGCGACGTCGATCTCCTCGTCGACTTTGACGACATGCCGCACGCGGACCGGGCCGACGCGTACCTGGGTTTTCTGACGGCCGTGGAGGCACTGCTCGGACGTCGAATCGACCTGGTCGAGGTGGGCGCGGTACGCAATCCATACCTGCGTCGCGGAATCGAGGAATCGCGCGAGCTGGTCTATGCCGCGTGACCCGCGGGCATGGCTCGCGGACATCGTGTTGACGCCCGACCGTTAAACCCACAGATGAGACCAGGAGGCACCTGATGGACGGGAAAGAAGTCGGTTTCACCGTGCGGCTCTTTCGGGAAGGGGAGACTTACGTCGCCCACGTGCCGGAACTTGACATTTCATCCTGCGGAGACACAGAAGCGGAAACGCGGCGGAACATCAGGGACGCCGTCGCGGGATTCCTGAACACGGCGGAGCAGCAGGGGACGCTCGTGCAAATCCTCGAGGAAGCGGGCTACCGGCTCAAAGGCGGGCGCTGGCACGAACCGGAAGTCGTTTCGACCGAGCGCATGCAGGTCCGGGTTGCCTGACCAAAAGCTCGTCCCCGTTCCCTACCAGACGCTCGTCCGTATCTTCGAGAAAGACGGCTTCACTCTCGCCCGGCAGGAAGGGGATCACAAGATTTTCACCAAGGCCGGATGCTCGGCCCCTCGTGATTCCACTTACCGCGCCGTTCCCGTGTTCGTCATCCGCAACCTGCTCCGCACCTCCGGCATGAGCCGCGAAAGATACTTCGAGCTCATGGAGGATGATCCGGGTAGGCATCGAGGCAAAGGGCATCAACGTCGGCGCCCAAGCGGTGAAAACAGCCGGCGGTTCCACCGTCATGCGACAGCAACCAAGGGGGAGAGATGGCCATAGCGGTGGCCCAGCTCCAGGGTCTCGACACGGCCGGCGCCTGCCGTAACCGCATTGTCGAGCGCGTGAGAGGTGCAGGCCGCGAAAGCCGCCTCCCCGTCCTGCTTCCATACGCGGTATAGGGCCTTGAATCGAGGTGCTGAGAAAGCGTCGCGAGCTCGATAGAACCGCTCGTCCAGGTCTGGACAGCGGGACGGTGCGGGATGCGATCGCGTCTGCTCGAAATACCACCGCAGCTCGTCGAGCACCTCGGCCTTGAGCGGCGTCATCAGTTGATTCCAGACGACCTGTTTGGCCCGCTGAGCGATGTCCGAGAACTGCGGCGGTACGCCTATCCGCAGCGTCCACGCCGGCATCGCGCGGAGAAGCGCGGCATGGCGCAAGAGAAATACCCGGAACTCGTCCAGCCAGGGGTCCGTGACGACGTAGACGACAACGCCGCGGCCGGCGAGATGGATGCCGATCGGCAGCCGGTCTGCGAAGTACCGCACGGTGCGCGCGTCACCGTCGCCGACGGTGATGTGTGGCAAGTCGGCGGGCTCGATCCGGATCAGCGTCGTAATGTGTGCGGTCTTCTCTGCGGACGTGCCGAGCCACACCAGGTCGGGGTCCTCGACGATGGCGTCGAGCACCATCAGGCGCTGGATCGCGTGATTCAACGTCACAGGTTTCCGCAGACGACTCGCTTCGACCGTATAGCCGAGAGGCTCGAACAACGCGCGGAGAAACGTCTCTCCGCCGCGGCAGGAAACAGCCGCAAGCCGTGCTTCGAATGGCAACTCGGTCGAAACGAGATTGGGCTTTCGCTCACATCGACCACCCAAGGCGGAGTTGAACCAACGCGAAAGCACAACTGAGAGCAGCGACGAGGCGACGTACAGGCCGGTCGTTGACGTACTGGTCCTCCGCGCCGCCCTTGCCGCCGCGCCCACGAACCATTCCGACCGGATCGACGTCCAGCAGTACGGCCGCCGTGCACGATTCCTCGCTGGCGTCCGGGTAGAAGACCGTCGCCTTACCGAACGGGAACTCGCGCGTGTGCACATGCTCCGGATGCTTGTGCGCAGGAATCCGAGATCGGTCGCCGGCTGATGGGTCGTTCGAATCGTCAGGAGCATAGGCTGTGCCGTCGAGACAGTGACGGTCCAGTATACCGAGTGGTCCACGCTGAGAAGCGTTTGTCTGTGCATCCCAGAACTGGAATAATCGCGAAGTCCGAGGGTGAGGAGCGAGATGGCAGTTCGAAGTGGTGAACGGCGAGAACGGGTCACTCGGGGCACTGGAAACGTGTTCGCGGATCTCGGGTTTCCCGACGCAGCAGAGCGGCAGGCCAAGCTGCGCCTGGCTATGCGCTCAATCAGATGTTGGACGGGCGCAAGCTGTCGCAGGGCGATGCGGCCAAGGTGCTGGGACTGACGCAGCCGAAGGTCTCCGCACTCCGTCACTACAAGCTGGCGGGCTTCTCTGTCGAACGCCTGATGAATCTGCTGACCGCGCTCGACCAGGATGTCGAGATCGTGATTCGGCAAAACCTCGCTCGCGGAAAGTTGCCAGAATCAGCGTCGTCGCAGCATACGACTTGCAAATGGCACTGAAACAGAAAGCCACTCCTCGACCGCGCAGATCGTTCACGAGCGCCAGACGCCGAGCGCTCGCTCGACTCGGCAAGGGGCTTGATCTTCAGTGGACGCCTCCAGCCTCTCGTGACGCGCTTCACGACCGAGGCCGAGGGTCGCGGAGACGTGACAGGTGAATCGCGAAACAGCTGAGCGTTGCACGATACTCCGAGGCCTCGTTGGGTCGACCGTACACGGCCTCAATGTGAACGACGGCATTGAGGACCGCGACGAGATGGGCATCTGCGTCGAGCCTCTCGAGGAAGCGATGGCGCTGTCGGCGCCGTTCGAGCAGTTCATCTACCGTTCTGCCGCCGAACGCGAGGGACGCGAGAATGCACGAAGCATCGCCGGCGATCTCGACCTGACGATCTACAGCCTGCGCAAGTGGATGCGCCTGGCGCTCAAGGGCAACCCGACGATCCTGCTCCTGCTGTTCACGCCGGACGATCAGCTGGTGCATTGCGACTCGCTCGGTCGGGAGCTACGAAGTCTTGCGCCGCAGATCATCTCGCGCCGAGTTCAAGGTCCTTATCTCGGATACCTCCAGGCCCAGAAGGAGCGGCTGACCGGCGAGCGTGGACAGAAGCGAATTCACCGGCCAGAGCTCGAGGAGATGTACGGCTTCGACACCAAGTACGCGATGCACATGCTGCGTCTTGGATTCCAGGGCGTGGAGTTGCTGACGACCGGACGTCTGAGCCTCCCGATGCGAGAGCCTGAGCGGTCGTATCTGCTCGACGTGCGCCGCGGGAAGATCAGCGAACAGGAATGCCTCACACGAGCCGGCGAGCTCGAGCGTGAACTGGCCGATCTCGAAGCGACAAGCGCTCTGCCTGAAGCGCCTGAGGAAGCGCGGGTCGAGGAATGGGTGCTGGATGCGTATCGTCGCAGCTGGCGACAATAACCCCTACGGCTCTTTCCACGGGCCGCCGTTCGACCAGACACGGAGCCATGGTTCACCTCGAGCGGCGGCTTGCAGCACTGGCCAAAGAAAACGATCAAGGGTTCCCGAGATCGTGGACCTCGTATCCGAGCTGGTCGGCGCGATTGAACACGGAGACATGGTGTTGGGTGACGTGGAGAAGGAGGAACTCGCCAGCCTTCATCCTGAGAAAGCGTTGATCCTGGTAGACCGAATCACGCCGGATGCACCAACGCCCTGGTTTGGAGATCTTAAGGGCACGCTACAGCGCATCGCGGCGGCGGCGCCCGAGCTCATCGGCAATCCGCGGTATGTTCGACTTCTCGAGATCTCTACGAAGGCAGGGATCTGAGTGCTCGGCTCTCACGCCGCGCCGCTCCACAGCTGCAAGTCCCGCTGGTTGCGAGCCCCCGCAACCAATCTTGATCCGGGGGCTTCGCCCCCGGACCCCCTACACACTTCCGCCGTCGCATTCGCTTCGGCGGACGCGCCGTAGCTTTAGCGTAGGCGGGCACTCGCTCGCCGCGTCGACGACTCGCTCCGTTCGTGTGGCGCGCTTCGCTCTCGCTCGCGCGTTTTGTCATTGGAGCGCTTGATCGAGCGCTTTCAGAACCCTCGCCTCGACCTCGTCACGGCGGATCGTGAGCCGGTTGTCGCAGGTTCCCTTCTCACGAGCATTTCATAGCTCGCTTCGACAGCCTACAACGGCGACAGGCCGATGCGCCTGACGAGTTCGGCAAAGCGCGGCTCCGAGTGCAGACTCTCAAACGCTGGGCTCAACCTCAGGAAGTTCAATGACGGCGCGCGTTCCTTGGAAGCCATCTCGAGCCAGTCGAGTGCCTGTCGATTGTCGCGAAGACCGCCATAAATCAACGCAATATTGAACGGCGACACATACCGCAGACCGGATCGCGCCTTCAACACCGCGAGCAGCTTCAACGCCTCGCTCGTGTCGCCGAGCCGTGCATACGCGAGCCCGAGTTCAGCAATGGCCCTCGGGCTCTCTCCGGACAGCGCGATCGCCTTCTTCAATTCGACGATCGCGTCCTGATTCATGCCCTTCATAACGTAAATCTGTCCAAGGCGGTAGCGTGCATGGGCGAAGTTCGGGTCCATCTCGAGCGTTTTGCGGCATTGCTCGATGCCCTGGTCGTATTGATGCGCAGCCGCGAGGATAAAGCCCAGATTCGAGTTGATCACGAGCGACAGCGGATCGATCGCCCGCGCCTGCCTGATTGCGTTCAGCGCTTCATCGAGGCGGCCCATCCACATGAGGCTCAACGCATACCAATGGTGCGCATTGGCATAGTTCGGATTCAGTTCAATGGCTCGTCTGAATTCCTTCTCGGCGCCCGACCAATCCCGGTCGTACTGGAACATGATGTGCCCCAGCGAGGCGTGTGCCTCGGCGAGAGTGTCATCAATCTCCAGCGCCCGGCTGACCGCGACCCGGGCCTTCGGAAAGCCGTCCGTCGGACGCATCACTTCCTGGAGCGTTTCCCCCACGGCAAGAGAAATATACGAGTCTGCAAGGCCAATGAAGGCCAGCGCAAAGCGAGGCTCTCTCTGATCGCTCGTTGAAAGTGCTCGATGGCTTTCTGTGTGGCCGCTTCCGTCCGCTTGTTCCAGTAGTAGCGGCCCTTGAGAAATGATTCGTACGTATCCTGATCGACGCGGGCCAATGCCTGCGAAGTGGGTCTGCTCCTGGGGCGTCAACTCGATGCGAATCGCCTCGGAGATCGCGCGCGCGAGCGTCCCCAGCAAGATCACGGCGTCGCCCGACGGCAGTTCGTATCGGTCGGCCCAGAGGATCTTTTCGGGATTCGCCTGAATGACTTGTGCGGTCACGCGCACACGCTCCGCCGAGCGGATTATGGCGCCTTCGACCACGGCGTCGACGTCAAGGTCGCGAGCAATCTCTGCGACCGATTTTCGCGTCCCCTTGAAGCGCATCACTGACGTCCGTGAGATGACCCGCAGCGATGTGATTTTCATCAGCTGCCCGATGAGCTCGTCGGTCATACCATCGGCAAAGTATTCCTGTTCTGCATCGCCGGATAAGTTCACGAGTGGAAGCACGGCCAGGGAGCGTATCGGCTTTGTCGGTCCGCCCGAGAACAGACGACTGATCTGGCCTGAGTAGAGAACTGCCGCGATCGCAGCGATCCCAACGCCCACCAGCGAGCCGGCGACGACGCTCTTCCGGAATCGATGGTCGCGTGCTGGAAACGAGGCGTCCGGGTGGCCTCGAGTCCTTGAGTCACCCGCATCGGAACGGCTCTGCTCGGATCCCGGGGTTTGGTCGGGATCCTCGGCGACCGGGCGAACCGCGACGTCGAACAAATAACCACGGCCGCGGATGGTCTTGACCACGTCGTGGCCGTCGCCGAGCGCCCGGCGGATTTCGATCAGGCACTGGACCAGCGAATCGTCAGTGACCGCCACGTCCCCCCAGACAGACTCCATCAGCTCCTGCTTGCCGACCAGACGTCCTGGGTGCATCACGAGATAGCTCAGCACGTCGTACGTCCGGCCCCGCAGCCGAATCGACTCAGCTCCTCGGAGCAGTAACTGGCGTCTGGAGTCGAGGGTGAAGTCGAGGAAGCGGTGCATACCGGGATTCGGCCACGTTTCGGCGTCCTTTCGGCCAGTCTTCGGGTCCATTTCGTGACGCGCCTCGACGCCAAGCGCTACAAACGCCTTCGAACGCACGTGCGCGGCGACGAAGAAGGCGATGTGTCCGGTGTGCTGGCGCCATTATAAGGGCGCCGCTCATCCTCATGTCGCCTCAGAGTCAGGAGGACGTCATGCGCAAATGGCACCACTATTTGGGGATAGCGGCAAGTGTTGGCCTGGTTGGAGCCGTCATTTCGACAACGAGCCAGAAGCCGGCACTCGCACAGACGGTCGAAGGCGCGCAAGCACACATCTTTGATCCGACAGATTTCAGCTGCGGCCATCAGCCATGCGATGCTGTCGTGCGCGGGGCTCTCACCTTCGTACGTCGCAACTTCAAGGAACTCGGCAGCAACGGGCGTGCATGCGCGGACTGCCACATGCCCTCGGAGAACTTCCAGCTCTCACCAGCGGCTGCCAGGGCCAGGTTCGAACGGCTGATAGCAAGGCGGGTGCGTAACCCCAACGCGGACGATCCCTTGTTCCGGCCCGTGGATGCGGACGACTTCCGCGTGAACGGCGATGCCGCGAGCGACTTCTCGAATCTGGTGGAAAACGGGCTCGTTCGTGTGACGATGCCGCTGCCCCTGAACGTCAGGCTCATCGATCCGGCCACCGGTCAGCCCTCAGATGAGACCTCAGTCGATCTCTGGCGTGCAGTCATGCCGGTGTTGAACGTTGCCATCACCGGACCGGACGACACACTGCCGATCTGGCCGCCGGGCGCACCACGGGTTCCCATCCTGGGTCAGGACCCCAACGGCCCGAACAGGCAGGGGGGCTACCAGCACGACGCGCGCTTCGCCACCCTGCAGGAACAGGCACGCGGCGCGTTTCTCGCGCACGCGGAGATGACGGTGGAGCCGCCGACACGATTGCTCGACGATCTGGCGGCTTTCCAGCAGACGCTATTCTCGTCACGAAGGGTCAGGGGCCTGGCGGAGGCGATCCTCTCCGGTTCGACGACGTTCCCTGATCCGGACCCCAGGTTGGACGAATTAGAGCAGCAGGGGAAAGCGGTGTTCAGCCGCGCGTGTGCGCAATGTCACGGCGGCACCCTGCATCCGAGCACGTCGACACCCGACGCGACGCTCGTGCGCCCTCCGGTCCGCTATCATTCGATCGCGGCCGCCTGCCCACGCCCGGCCACGGACGGCTTTTCGCCGTGCCCGCCGCGACTCGCACGGAATGCGCGGACGTACCAAATCACGCTCGCGAATGGGACCACCCAAATCGTCACCACCTCGGATCCGGGACGATTGCTCCTCACAGGTCAGCCCGGGGATCTTGGCGTGATGGACGTCACACCACTGCGCGGCATCAGCCGGACGGCCCCGTACTTCCACAACAACTCCGCGGCGACGCTCGAAGAGGTCATCGACCACTACGACGCCCAGTTCAGGCGAGTCGCTCGGCTGAATCCACCGCCCAATCTCCCGCCGATTCTTTCCTCGGACGGGCTCGTCATCGATCGCGGATTCATTGGAACGGAAGAACGGGAGGCGTTGCTGGCGTACCTCCGAAAGCTGTAGGAGGCAGCGCCCCCGCCGTCGCAGGACTGCATCGACGTAATCGGCAGCGCTCGCTCGCCGCTTCGACGGCTCGCTCCGTTCCTGTGCTCGGCTTCGCTTGCTCAGCGTGCAGTGGTCTGTCGCCGTCGCTGCTCACTTGCCTTCATCATTTCGGTCAAGTCTCACCGCGTGGCGCGGCACCGGCGACGATCCGGCGTGGCGGAGCGTCACCGGGTCCGTAGTGTAGTGCGCGTCGGGCGGGTGGTTGAGCGGACATCAGCGCGCGCCGGCCAGCGTCGGTTGACTGTCGCGCCTCCCGCAACAATAATGGCGGCCAATCAGTCCCTCCCCGACATGGCTTAGGGACGGCCAGCTGATGCGGGACCCGTCAGGAGGATCCGTGAGCCTCGTCCCGAAAGACCTGACACCAGCCTACAAGGAAACGATCGGCCGGGGCGCGGGCGCGCGTCGATGGCAGCGTCCCGTCTACGTCGATTCGCTTCCGCCCTGCAACCACGCCTGCCCGGCCGGCGAGAACATCCAGGCGTGGCTGGCGCACGCGCAGGCCGGCGAGTACCGAGCCGGCGTGGCGGAAGTACATGGAAGACAATCCGCTGCCCGGCACGCACGGGCGCGCGTGTTATCACCCGTGCGAAGGCGCCTGCAACCGGCAGTTCCTCGACTCGGCCGTTTCCATCCACTCGCTCGATCGCTTCCTGGGCGATCTCGCCAACGAGAAAGGCTGGACCATTGCGCCCGGCGCGCCCACCGGCAAGCGGGTGCTCGTCGTGGGCGCCGGCCCGGCGGGCCTCTCCTGTGCGTATCACCTGCGGCGCTTCGGCCACGACGTCGAGATCCGCGACGCGAACCCCGAACCGGGCGGGATGATGCACTACGGCATTCCGGCGTACCGCCTGCCGCGCGAGGGGCTCGACAAGGAAATCGCGCGCATCGAGGCGATGGGGATCACAATCGTCCGCAACAGCCGCGTCAACGACGTGCTCGCCGAGAAGGCTGCAGGCCAGTTCGATGCGGTGTTCCTCGGGATCGGCGCGCAGGTCGCCAATCACATCGACATTCCCGCGATGGACGGAGGCAAGATCATCGACGCCGTCACGCTCATGGAGCGCGTGGAACAGGGCCGCGCGCCGTCGCTCGGGCGCGTGGTCGGCATCGTGGGCGGCGGCAACACGGCGATGGACGCCGCGCGCATCGCCAAGCGGCTCGGCGCCGAGGAGGCCGTGATCATCTTCCGGTTCGACAAGGCGCAGATGGAGGCCCATCCGTACGAGGCGATGGAAGCCTTCGCCGAGGGCGTGAAGATCAAGTGGCTCTCGACGGTGAAGCAGTTCGGTGAGGACCAGATCGTCGTCGAGCAGATGGAGATGCTGCCCGACGGTTCCGGCTGCGTGGGCACCGGCACGTTTCAGACACTCAAGACAGACTCGCTGGTGCTGGCGGTCGGACAGCATGCCGACGTCGAGTTCCTGAAGAAGGTGCCCGAGATTCGCGTCGGCCGCGGCAACGTCGTCGAGGTGGACGCGCACATGCGCGCGGCCACCGGCATCTTCGCGGGCGGCGACATGATCGGCGGCGCGCGGACGATGACGTCGGCCGTGGGCCACGGGAAGAAGGCGGCGCGGAATATCGACGCGTTCCTCCGCGGCACGGTCTACCAGAAGCCCGCGCCGCACCCGCCCGTCCCGTACGAGCAGCTCAACCTCGTCGTCTTCCTGGACGCGGAGCGCCGCCAGCAGGCCGAGCTGCCGGTCGCGCAGCGGACCGGATTCGAGGAGATCGTCTCCGGGCTCCCGGAGCGCGAGGCACGCTACGAGGCCTCGCGGTGCCTCTCCTGCGGCAACTGCTTCGAGTGCGACAACTGCTACGCGGCCTGTCCCGAGCAAGCCATCGTGAAGCTGGGGAAGGGCCGGTTCTACCGCGTCGAGCTCGACCTCTGGTACCGGGTGCGCCGCGTGCTTCGAACAGTGTCCGTGCCACGCGATCGAGATGGCGCCCGAGCCAGGCGCGGACACGCGGTCCGCGACCGACATCGTCCCCGCCCGTTTCACGGTCCGGCCGTAGGAGGCTGTGCATGTCCGTCAAGTCGGTCGTCATGGACGGCAACACCGCCGCCGCGCACATCGCCTACCGCGTCAACGAGGTCTGCGCCATCTTCCCGATCACGCCATCGTCCACGATGGCGGAGCTGGCCGACGCGTGGGCGGCGCAGGGCGTGAAGAACATCTGGGGCCAGATCCCGGTCATCCAGCAGATGCAGTCGGAGGGCGGCGCGGCCGGCGCGGTGCACGGCGCGCTCCAGAGCGGCGCGCTCACCACGACGTTCACTGCGTCGCAGGGCCTCCTGCTGATGCTCCCCAACATGTACAAGATCGCGGGTGAGCTGACGCCATGCGTGTTCCACGTCGCGGCGCGCGCGATCGCGACGCAGGCGCTTTCGATCTTCGGCGACCACTCGGACGTGATGAGCGCGCGCATGGTTGGATTCGCGATGCTGGCCGCGAACTCCGTGCAGGAAGCGCACGACCTCGCCCTCGTCGCGCAGGTGGCCACGCTCGAATCGCGCGTGCCGGTGATGTTCTTCTTCGACGGGTTCCGCACGTCGCACGAGGAGAACAAGCTCTCCATCATCCCGGACGACCAGATCCGGGCCGCCATCGACGACAACCTGGTGCGCGCGCACCGCGCGCGCGGCCTGACGCCCGAGCGGCCCGACATCCGCGGCACTGCCCACAATCCGGACACGTTTTTCCAGGCCCGCGAGTCCGCCAACCCGTTTTACACGCGCGTGCCGGACATCGTCCAGCGCGCGATCGGATCGCGTCGGCGCGCTCACCGGCCGGCCGTACCGGCTGTTCCGCTACAGCGGCCATCCCGAAGCGGACCGCGTCGTGGTGGTCATCGGCTCGGCCTTCGAGGTGCTGGACGAGACGGTCGCCTGGCTCAACGCGCAGGGTGAGAAGGTCGGTGTCCTGCATGTCGCGCTCTACCGGCCGTGGGACACGGAGCGGTTCCTGGCGGCGCTGCCGTCCACGGTGAAAAAAATTGCCGTCCTCGATCGCACGAAGGAGATTGGCGCCATCGGCGAGCCGCTCTACCTCGACGTCGTCACGACGTTTGCCGAGGCGTTCGCGGCGGGGCGCGTGCCGTCGATGCCCGTCATCGTCGGCGGGCGGTACGGCCTGTCCTCGAAGGACTTCGATCCGGCGATGGCCAAGGCCGTGCTCGATGAGCTGAAGCAGCCACGGCCCAAGCATGGCTTCACCGTGGGCATCAATGACGACGTGACCCACACGAGCCTCACGGTGGATGCGAGCTTCGACATCGAGCCGAAGGAAGTCGTGCGGGCGCTGTTCTTCGGCCTCGGCGCCGACGGCACGGTCGGCGCGAACAAGAATTCGACGATCATCCTGGCCGCCGATCCGGATCGGTACGCGCAGGGCTACTTCGTATACGACTCGAAGAAGTCCGGCTCCTACACGATCTCGCACCTGCGCTTTGGTCCGCATCCCATCCGCGCGCCGTACCTCCTCAAGTTGGCGAACTTCGTCGGCATCCACAAGTTCGACTTTCTCTTCAAACTCGACATGTTGAGCGCCGCGGCGCCCGGCGCGACGGTGCTGATCAACAGCCCGTACCCGCAGACGCCGTCTGGGACGAGCTGCCGAAGGAAGTGCAGCAGCAGATCATCGCCAGGAAGCTATCGGTGCACGTCATCGACGCGTCCACAGTGGCCTCGGACCTCGGCCTGGGATCGCGCGTGAACACGATCCTGCAGACGTGCTTCTTCGCGCTCTCGGGCGTGATGCCACGCGAGAGGGCGATCGAGGCGATCAAGCGCGCGACCGAACGCACGTACGCCCGGAAGGGCAAGGCGATCGTCCAGAAGAACTTCGCGGCGATCGACAGCGCCGTAGCCAACCTGCACGCGGTCCCGGTGCCGGCGATGGCCACGAGCCGGCGGATCCGGCTGAAGCTCGTCCCGGACACGGCGCCGGCGTTCGTGCGCGACGTGACGGCGGTGATGCTGGCGCTGCAGGGGGACACGCTGCCCGTGAGCGCGATGCCCGTGGACGGCACCTATCCCACCGGAACGGCGCGTTACGAGAAGCGGAACATCGCGGACCAGGTGCCGGTCTGGGAGTCCGATCTCTGCATCCAGTGCGGCCAGTGCGCCATTGTCTGCCCGCACAGCGTGATTCGATCGAAGTACTACGACGAGAGCCGCCTCGCGGGGGCGCCGGCCGCCTTCAAGGCGGCGCCGATCAACGCGCGCGGCTACCCCGATTCGCGCTTCACGCTGCAGATCTACCTCGAGGATTGCACCGGGTGCGGCGTGTGCGTGGAGAACTGCCCGGCGCACAGCCCGGACGACGCCGCCGTGAAGGCGATCAACATGAAGGATCGGCTCCAGCATCTGGACGCCGGCCGTGAGAGCATCGGCTTTTTCGAGACGCTGCCCTGGGCCGACCGCACGCGCGTGAATTTCGCCAACGTGCGCGGCGTGCAGTTCCTCGAGCCGCTGTTCGAGTCCTCGGGCGCCTGCGCGGGCTGCGGCGAGACGCCGTACCTCAAGCTCCTGTCCCAGCTCTTCGGCGACCGGCTGCAGATCGCGAACGCGACGGGGTGCTCCTCCATCTACGGCGGCAACCTGCCGACGACGCCGTGGGCCGCTGACGCCGACGGCCGCGGGCCCGCCTGGGCGAACTCGCTCTTTGAGGACAACGCCGAGTTCGGCCTCGGCTACCGCCTGGCGATCGACAGCCAACGCGGGCAGGCGCGCGCGCTGGCCGAGAAGCTCGCGCCGCGCATCGGCGCCGATTGGTGGCGGCGATTCTCGGCGCGCCGCAGATGACCGAGTCGGACTTCCGCGTGCAGCGGCAGCGCGTGGCCGCGCTGAAGGCCGCGCTCGCGGGCGCGACGGATCCCGACGCGGTCAACCTGCTCGCGCTCGCGGACTTCCTGCAGCGGCGCTCGGTGTGGATCGTGGGCGGCGACGGCTGGGCCTACGACATCGACTCCGGCGGGCTCGACCACGTCCTCGCCACGGGCAAGGACGTCAACATCCTCGTCCTCGACACGGAGGTCTACTCGAACACCGGCGGCCAGGCCTCGAAGGCGACGCCGCTCGGCGCGTCGGCGAAGTTCGCTGCGGCCGGCAAGACGTCGCCGCGGAAGGATCTGGCGATGATGGCCATCGCCTACGGCAACGTCTACGTCGCCCAGGTCGCGATGGGCGCGAACAACGAGCAGGCGCTCATCGCGATGCGCGAGGCGGAGGCCTTCGGCGGGACGTCGATTATCCTCGCCTACTCGCAGTGCATCGCGCACGGCACCGACCTGCGCCACGGCATGAAGCAGGCGGCGCGCGCCGTGGCCAGCGGCTACTGGCCGCTCTTCCGCTTCGACCCGACGATGCGGGATCGGGGCATGAACCCGTTCCGGCTGGACTCGCCGCGGCCGCGGATTCCGCTCGAGGACTACCGCTACAACGAAGTGCGCTTCAAGTCGCTGGTGCAGACGCACCCGGACTCTGCCAAGCGGATGCTCGAGCAGGCGCAGCGCGCCCTCGAGGAGCGCTACCGCTTGTACGAAGATCTGGCCGCGCGCGACGGCAGCCGGTTCCAGCCGCACTGGCGGGAGAGCGCGCCATGACGCTCGCGACACGCTATCTGGGGCTGACAATCGCCCATCCGATCGTGGCGTCCGCGTCGCCGCTCACCTCCACGCTCGACGGCATGCGGCAGCTCGAGGACGCCGGCGCGTCGGCCGTCGTGATGACGTCGCTCTTCGAGGAGCAGATCCGCGCCGAAGACACAGCGTACGCCCTCTTCACGGAGCACGGCTCGAACAGCCAGGCGGAGGCGAGCCACTATTTCCCCGAGCTGGCCGACTATGACGGCGGCGTGTCCGGCTATCTCGAGACGCTCCGCCGCGCAAGCGAGGCGCTCGACATCCCGGTCATCGCCAGCCTCAACGGCACCACCGCCGAAGGGTGGATCGAGCACGCGCGGAATCTGGAGCAGGCCGGCGCACGCGCGATCGAGCTGAACGTCTACTCGGTGCCGATCGACGCGGCGGTGAGCGGCGCCGAGGTCGAGCGCCGGACGCTGGACATCGTCCGGCAGGTCCGGTCAAGCGTCGCCATCCCGATCAGCGTCAAGCTCGCGCCGTACTTCACCGCGCTGCCGCATTTCGCGGCCGACCTGGTGCGGGCCGGCGCGGGCGGCCTGGTGCTCTTCAACCGCTACTACGCGCCGGATATCGATCTCACAACGCTGAAGATGACGCGGTCGCTGCCGCTCTCGACGAAGGCCGAGCTGCCGCTGTCACTGGTCTGGATCGGGTTGCTCTCGCGGCGTGTCGCGTGCTCGCTCGCGGCGAGCCGCGGCGTCGAGACGGAGGTCGAGGTGGTGAAGTATCTCCTCGCCGGCGCGGACTGTATGAGATGCTGCTGCGGCACGGGCCGGAGCATCTCGGCGTGATGCGGGACGGCCTCACGCGCTGGCTCGCCGAGAACCGCTTCGAGTCCGTCGAGGCCATCCGCGGATTGAAGGACGCCTCGCGCGTCGCCGACGTCGACGCGTTTCTCCGCGCCCAGTACGTGGCCGCGCTGACGGACTACCTGCCAGGCAAGCTGGTGCAGTAGTCGCGATCCCCGCCTCGACCGCGAAGTCGCGCGATTCGGGTGTCCTTCTACTCGTTGAGATGTAGGCGAGAGGGGCTGTGATCATGTCCGCTTCTCCTGGCGTGGCGTCGAACAAGGCATCGATGTTTCGTCAAGTGATCGGACCGGTCACGTGGGGCCTCACCACCACACTGGTTCTATCGGTCCTTATCCTCGTCGGTTCACGCAAACTCGCCCACTTCGACGCCGCCCTCGTGGGCTACACGTTCTCCGTGCTGTTCGCCACGTTCGGCCTGACCTATCGCTACGCCATGTGGTTGCAGCGGCCGCCCACCGCCATGTACTGGCGACGAGGCTGGCAGGCGTTCTTCCGGCGGGGATGGCGACTGCGCAACTCGGGCATGTGGCTCCAGCGCGTTGGCGTCGACGTGCTCGGCAATCGCTTCATCTTCGCGCGGGATCGGTTGCGCGGGCTCACACACATGCTCATCATGTGGGGGTGCCTGCTCGCCGTGGCGATCACCTTTCCTCTCGTCTTTGGCTGGCTGCACTTTCGTCCGGTTGACGGCGATCTTTCGCTGTACGAGGCGGTGGCGTTCGGCTTCCCGGCGTTCCGCTTTCCGCACGACTCGGTCTTCGGGTTCCTTTTGTTTCACGGATTGGTGTGGGCGTCGTTCCTGGTGATTGCGGGCGTGATGCTGGCCATGCGGCGGCGGATGCGCGAGGAGGGCGTCGCGGCCGTTCAACGGTTCGCGGAAGACTTCATGCCGCTCATCCTGCTCTTTGCCGTCAGCCTGACCGGGTTGATGCTCACCGTGAGCTACACGTGGATGAAGGGCTACGCCTACACGTTCATCGCGATTCTCCATGCGATCACGGTGATCGGCACATTTCTCTGGCTGCCGTTCGGAAAGTTCTTCCACATCTTTCAGCGGCCGGCGCAACTGGGGGTCGGGTTCTACAAGGACGTCGCGCGCAGCCAGGAACAAGCCCACTGTCGTCGCTGCGGCCATGCGTTCAGCTCGCGTATGCACGTCGAGGATCTGATCGAGGTCGAGCGCCAGCTCGGGTTCACGTACGAGATCCCGGGCAGCACGGATGAGCACTACCAATGGATCTGCCCGAACTGCCGGCGTGCGTCGCTGGTGATGGCGCAGGGGATGCTCTGGCAGGGCCGCCGCGGCGGGGTTTCCCTTCCGGACGGCCGCCCCCTTCCGATGCCCGTCCATGCCAACCAGGGGCAGGGGCAGGGCCCGCTCGGAGCCGAAGACGCCGACAACTTCCACCCGTGACGAGTTAGGCTCATATGACGACTCCGACCACGCCGTCACTCGATACTGAGACGATCCGCGAGTTCGGGCCTCACCTCGCCTACTCGAGCGAACGTCGATTAGACGTAGGTGTCGAGCCAGCGACCTACGTCAAGACGCACTGCTGTTTTTGCGGTCAGCAGTGCGGCATGCAACTCAAGGTCAAGCACAACCTCGTGGTTGGCGTGGAGCCTTGGTACGAATTCCCCTTCAACAACGGGATGCTGTGCCCGAAAGGCATCAAGCGGTACCTGCAGCAGTCACATCCGGATCGGTTGCTCCATGCCTACGCGAAGGATCCCAGCTCGCCAGGCGGCTTCCGGACGCTGGCCTATGACGACGCGATCCGTCAGACCGCTGCGGAGATCGATCGAATACAACACGCATTCGGGAGCGACGCGTTCGCGGTCCTCTCTGGCGCCAGCCTGACCACCGAGAAGACGTACCTGATGGGCAAGTTTGCCCACATGTGTCTGCGCACCGCGAATATCGACTACAACGGCCGGCTGTGCATGGTGAGCGCCGGAGCGGGCAACAAGAAGGCGTTCGGCATCGATCGCGCGGCAAACCCCTGGAGTGACATTCTTGGTTCGGACGTGATCCTGGTGAGCGGCGCCAACATCGCCGAATGCGCGCCCATCACCACGAACTATGTCTGGCAGGCCCGCGAGCAGGGGGCCAAGGTCATGGTGGTGGATCCGCGCATCACACCGATCGCGCGTACCTGCGATCTGTTCCTGCCGGTCAGGCCTGGACGCGACACGGCGCTCTTCAACGGCATCCTGCACCTGATGATCGAGCACGACTGGCTCGATCATCAATTCATTGAGAACCACACAGTCGGGTTCGAAGCCGTCGCGGCACATGTGCACGAATGGACGGCACGGCGAACGGCGGAGGTCACAGGGATCGCGGTGAAAACGATCGAGCAAGCCGCCGAGTGGTGGGGCATGGCGAAGACGAGCTTCCTCTGCCATGCGCGGGGGCTCGAGCACCACAGCAGCGGCGTCAAGAACGTGATGAGCGCCATCAACATCGTGCTGGCGTCCGGGCGTATCGGTCGCACGCATTGCGGCTACGCGACGATCACCGGACAGGCCAACGGCCAGGGGGGACGCGAACACGGACAGAAATGCGATCAACTCCCCGGCGGGCGCGACCTGGCCAATGCCGAGCACCGCGCCTACATCGCCGGCGTGTGGGGGATGGATCCGGCCGCGCTCCCCCAGCCTGGCGTCGATGCCTACGAAATCATCCGCAAGATCGACAAAGGTGAGGTCAAGGGACTGTTGAGCATCTGCTTCAACCCTGTCGTTTCATTGCCCGACAACAACTTCGTCCGGCAGGCGCTCGAGAAGCTCGAGTACTACGTCGCGATCGACTTCTTCATGAGCGAGAGTGCACGCTACGCGCACATCGTCTTGCCAGGTTCGCTCCAGGAAGAGGATGAAGGCACCGTCACGCAGCTCGAAGGTCGAGTCATCAAGATCAATAAGGCCGTCGAGTGCCCGGGCGAGGCTCACCGCGACTGGCGCATCATCCAGGACATCGCGAAGGCGCTCGGCCGAGAGCAGGGCCTCACATTCGAGAGCCCGCGCGAGATCTTCGAAGAGCTGCGAGTGGCCTCCAAGGGAGGTGTCTCGGACTACTCCGGAATTACCTACGAGCGCATCGAGGAAAACTTCGGCGTGTTCTGGCCGTGTCCCGCCGAGATGCCCGAAGGCGTCCCGTCGCCAGGGCCACAGGGCACGGTCCGCCTGTTCGAACCGGGCTCGTGGAACCCAGTCGCACAGGGCGCCGGCCCGTTCTATTTCCCTGATGGCAAGGCGCGCTGGAACGTGACGCCCTACGTCGGGCCGACCGAAGACGTCGACGAGCAGTTTCCGATCATTCTCACCACCGGACGCGTCGTCAGCCAGTTCCTCTCAGGCAATCAAACCAGGCGCATCGGGCCGCTCTCCGATCACTATCCAGAGCCGCGAATCGAGATGCACCCGCGGCTGGCGGCGCGGCTTGGCATCGTCGACGGTGACTGGACGTTGGCCGAGACGCGGCGTGGCAACTGCACGTTGCGCGCCTCGGTCGTGACGACGATCCGGCCGGACACCGTCTTCATCCCGTACCACTGGGGCGGACGCAAAAGCGCAAATCAGCTGACCATTTCAGCCCAGGACCCGATTTCGAAAATTCCTGAGTACAAAGTGTGTGCCGTGCGGGTTCGTAAGGCGGATGCGCCGCCAGAGTACGCCGCGGCCCTCGAGCCGCAGCAATAGGTCAGTAGGTCCACACATGCCCGCGCCAGACGCGCTCGAATTCTTCATCGACCCGGGCCGGTGTATCGGCTGCCAGGCATGCATCCAGGCCTGCACCGAATGCAACACCCACCAAGGGCAGTCGATGATCCAGCTCGATTATGTGAACCGCGGACACTCGACGCAGACGGCGCCGGTTGTGTGCATGCACTGCGATTCGCCGACGTGCGCGGAGGTCTGCCCGGCAGACGCGATCAAGCGGACGGAGGACGGCATTGTCCAGACCGCCCAGAAACCGCGGTGCATCGCCTGCAACAACTGTGTCCTCGCCTGTCCGTTTGGCGTCCCGAAGATGCAGACCAAGATGAACCTGATGATGAAGTGCGATATGTGCTACGACCGCACGTCCGTCGGGCTGAAGCCTTGGTGCGCCTCGGTCTGCCCGAGCCAGGCCCTGGCGTTCGGGACCCGGGAGGAGATGGCGCGGCTTCGTCCACACGCGAAACCGGTCAACACGTTCCAGTTCGGCATGCAAACCATCCGCACCAAGGTGAACATCATGGTGCCGCGCGACGCCGCTACGGAAATCGTGGACGTGACGGCGGCCATGCACGAGCCCACCATTGGTCACGACATTCTCGACGACGTCTTCGATGACATCTCCGATGGCGGTGACGCATGATTCAGAGTCAACGTGAGGTCGGCGGCCCGCGGGATCTCGACCACGCGACCGTACCCCCCGACGGTCGCCCGCTGGCCGACCAGCCGAAGTGGCGCCAGGACTTTCCCATCGACGTGGCACAGGACGAATACGTGTCGCGCAGGGAACTCGTCAAGTTCATCGTGCTCACGAGCGCGGCGCTCACGGTCGGCCAGTTCTGGATTGTGCTCAAGAGCACCTTCAGCCGGCAGCCGGCCCGATTGGCTGGCGAACGGATCGCGAGCGTCGACGAACTGTCCGTCGGCGGCGCCAAGACGTTCACGTACCCCGAAGGCAGCACGCCAAGACTGCTTGTCCGGACTGGGACAACCACGTTCGTCGCCTACGACCAGCAGTGCACGCACCTGCTCTGCCCAGTCGTGCCCGCGGTCGAACTCGGCCGGCTGCACTGCCCTTGCCATAATGGCTGGTTCGACCTCCACACGGGCCGGCCTCTCGCGGGCCCGCCGCAGCGCCCTCTGCCGAAAGTCCTGCTGGAGGTGCGTGAGGGCATCGTCTACGCGACGGGCGTAGAGGAGTCTGCGACGTGACCCGGCGTCTCCGGATGGTCCGCGCGCAGCGACTGCCGATCGTCAACGCCATGCTGGCCTTCGTGGTGCTGATCGTCATTCTGCAGCTCTGGCTGCTCACGGCGACGATGAACGCCTATCTCGGTGGTGACACCACCACGGTGGTTCCAGCTGCGCTCGGCAGTCTCGCGTGCCTCGGTCTCAATGCCGGGTTGCTCTGGTACTTGTTCCGCCTGGAGTCATGAGCGGCCAGCCAACTGGCACGGCCTGGTACCGTCTCGCCGAAGCCGTTGAACATCTCTTCCCCGGCTACTTCGCACTGGTGATGGCGACGGGAATCGTGTCGATTGCGGCGCATCTGCTGGAGATGCCGCGCATCGCGTGGGTGCTTCACGTGGTCAATCTCGGCGGTACGCCGTGTTGACGGCCATGCTCGTGTGCCGGCTCCTTGCGTACTTCCCGCGCGTGGTCGAAGATCTGAACAATCACGCGCGCGGCCCGGGGTTCTTCACCGTTGTCGCCGCGACGTGTGTGCTGGGAACCGAGATCGTCATCCTGACAGGGCGCGCCGAAGCGGCTCACGCGCTGTGGATGGCGGGAATCGTGTGTGGGTCGTGGTGATGTACACGTTCTTCACGGCGGTGGTCGTCCGCGAGACGAAGCCGTCGCTCGAGACCGGCATCAACGGCGCCTGGCTCCTCGCCATCGTTTCCACGCAATCCGTCTCCGTCCTGGGGACGCTGCTCGCGCCTGGGATGGCGAGCGGCCGCGAGGGAGCGCTGTTCTTCGCGCTGTGCATGTACCTGGTGGGAGCCATGCTCTATCTCTCGATCATCACACTCATCTTCTATCGCTTCACCTTCGTGGCGCTGACGGTAGAGCAGATGACCCCACCGTACTGGATCAACATGGGCGCCGTCGCCATCACCACGCTGGCTGGGTCGTCGCTCCTGCTCCAGTCGGATCACTGGCTATTCCTGATGACGCTCCGGCCGTTCATCGTTGGCTTCACGCTGTTCTTCTGGGCCTTTGCCACGTGGTGGATTCCGTTGCTGGTCATCCTGGGCGTGTGGAGGCACGTCGTCCGGCGTTTTCCCCTGCGGTACGATCCTCAGTCTTGGAGCATGGTGTTTCCGATCGGCATGTACACGGTCTGCACCGTGAGGCTGATCCAGGCCACCGGGCTGGAGTTCCTCTCGGTGATTCCGCGCGTCGCTGTCTACTTCGCGCTGGCGGCGTGGACAGTGACGTTCGCCGGTATGACGCGTCACCTGTGGCGGGGGGCTCGCACGAGAAGCTGAAGGAGCGAAAGGACCCAGTCGAGACGAGCGCCTGTACGCCGGCGAGCCCAGATGTCCCTGCTGGATGCGCGGTAACGAGGCGAGGATTGACGTCGTGAGTAATCAACGACTCGGGCGGTGGAAATCAACCCGTTCGACATCGGTCCAGAGCACGTACTCTGGGCGCTGACTGCCGTCGACGAAGATCAGCATGCCGGCATTCGCTTCGCCGAGGTCGCCGCGGCGATCGAGCTGCAGTTGCTCGCCGTTAGAGAGCGTCACCGTGGCGCGCTCTTCGCGGCCGGGCAGCACTATCGAGGTGATCAAGCCGAACGGAATCGTATAGTCCACGCCCTGAGCGGGCGCGTCGAGCGTTTCGGTGGTCTCGCTCTCGTCGAGGTCGTAGACGAGCCGGCCCGCGAGGCGCCGGCCGGTGCGAGTGGTGACGATGCCCGTAAGTGGGAGGCCCGGCGGGAAGTCGCCGTACGCCGGACCGCTGCCGCCTGGACTGAAGTCGAGCCGCTCGAAAGTGTCCCACGAGACCAGCACTCGACCGAAGCGCGGATCGTCGACGTAGATGCCGAGGTTGGCGTGGCCGGACTCGGGGCCGGTGAGCAAGATCTCACGCCCGTCGAGCAGCGTTACCAGCGAGCTCTGCACCTTACGCGCGATCGACCGGATCGTGTCGAAGCGCACGCGCAGATCACCATCGGCGGTGCGGCCGCCGAGTTCGTCGGTGCCAAGGCCTTTGTTCCGATTCCACTGGACGAAACCAGTGAAGTCGCCAGAGCGCGTGTGCACCGTGCCGTGCAGTCGATGAGGGAGCGGACCTGCTCCGGGAGCGGGAAGAAAATCGATGGTGCGGACCTGTCGAGCGCCGACGTCCAGAATCCCCTGACTGCGGTCCCACACGCGCACGCCATCATCGAGGTCGTTGAAGGAGGAATAATTGGTGATGAGTACGGTCCCGCTCTTGAGCGTCAGCCGCACGTCACGGCCGACCAACTCGATGCGAGCGATGTCGCCGAAGCGCGCCATGAAGGGCCGGCCGAGATCGAGCTTGCTACCGCCGCCGATTTCGATGCCGAAGATCTTGATCGGGTCTTTGCCCAGCCGTTCGGGCGGCACGTGAACGGCCCACGGGTTCTGGGACTTGAAGCCGTTGAAGTAGTCGCCCCAGAACGCCTCCTGGCCGCGTCCCCGCCCCCAGCGGAGTCGTCCCTCGTACGTCGCGCCGGCGGCGATGGCGACGCGGCCGTAGAGGAAACTCGGATGCGCCTCCTCGACAGCGGACGCGGGGGCGATGGCCGGCGGAATCGATGTGTCGGTACCGAAGTTCCGCTCGAATGCGCAGTAGCCGACGGCGATGGCGAGAAGGATGAGGATCAGCACCGCGGCAAACGCTGCGCGGGCGATCGTCCCTTTCTTCACCATATTCTCATTGTTGCACAAGTAACTTTGTGTTTACAAAGTACGTATTGTCTCTCGGTCAAGTTAGCAGATGCGCTGTTTCGAGCTAGCCGGAGATGTGCTGGCTCTGTCGGAAGCTGCCGCTTGCTTCTCCGGCATTCCGTGTCCCCTCTGGGATTCCGGATGGCGGACGCCGGATTCCAGGCGGCCGCGCGAGCCACCTCCGTCGGCAACACATTCACGCGACGGCGGTAAACGTGCGTTGTCGATGGCGCCGGATTGTTGGAACGGCTGGTGCTGTGTCCTACGGTCCGCCCAGGACCGCGAGGCGCAGTGGCATGAGGCTTTCCAGCGAACTCGGAACGATGCACTTTCAGGCAAGAAAACGACTGAACCAACCCAAAGGACCACACCATGAAAAAGAGCCTCCCGAAGTCCGGCCGCCGAATCAGCAGCTCCGCTTTGAAAAAGCTCACCAACACCCGCAGCGCCCCGTCCACCGCGAACGGCCCGCTCGACGCCGACCTGCTCCGCAAGATGGACGCGTGGTGGCGCGCGGCGAATTATCTGTCTGTCGGCCAGACTTATCTCTACGACAATCCGCTCCTCAAGAAGCCGCTCAAGAAGGAGCACGTGAAGCCGCGCCTGGTCGGCCATTGGGGCACGACGCCGGGATTGAACTTCATCTACGTGCATCTCAATCGCGTCATCAAGGAGCGCGACGTGAACATGATTTACATCATCGGCCCCGGTCACGGCGGGCCGGGCATCGTGGCCAACACCTGGCTCGAAGGCACCTACAGCGAGGTTTATCCGAACATTTCGCAGGACGAGGAAGGGATGAAGAAGTTGTTCAAACAATTCTCCTTCCCCGGCGGCATTCCCAGTCACGTCGCGCCGGAAACGCCCGGCTCGATTCACGAAGGCGGCGAACTCGGCTACGCGCTCAGTCACGCGTATGGCGCGGCGTTCGACAATCCCGGATCTCATCGTGGCCGCCGTCGTCGGCGACGGCGAAGCGGAGACCGGCCCGCTCGCCACGAGCTGGCACTCGAACAAGTTTCTCAATCCCGGCCACGGACGGCGCGGTGCTGCCGATCCTGCACCTCAACGGCTACAAGATTGCCAACCCCTGCGTGCTCGCGCGCATCAGCCACGAGGAACTGGATCAACTTTTCCGCGGCTACGGCTACACGCCGATTTTCGTCGAAGGCAGCGAGCCGGCGAAGATGCACCAACTGATGGCCGCGGCGCTCGATCAGGCGGTCGGCGAAATTCAGCGCATTCAAAACGCCGCGCGCGCGAGCGGGAACGGCAGCGTCGAGCGCCCGCGCTGGCCGATGATTATCCTGCGCTCGCCCAAGGGCTGGACGTGTCCGAAGGAAATTGACGGCAAGCGCGCCGAGGATTCGTGGCGCTCGCATCAGGTGCCGATGGGCGAGATGCACGAGAAGCCCGGAGCACATCAAAATCCTCGAGCAGTGGATGAAGAGCTACAAGCCGGAGGAACTCTTCGACGCGAATGGCCGCTTCAAACCCGAACTTGGCCGAACTCGCGCCCAAGGGCGAGCGCCGCATGAGCGCCAATCCGCACGGCAACGGCGGCCTGCTCCTGCGCGACCTGCGAATGCCCGACTTCCGCAAATACGCCGTCGAAGTGAAGAAGCCCGGCGCCACCGACGCCGAGGCCACGCGCGCGATGGGCAAATTCCTGCGCGACGTGATGAAGCTGAACATGGAGAGCAAAAACTTCCGCCTGTTCAGCCCCGACGAAAACAATTCGAACCGCTGGCAGGACGCGCTCGAAGTGACGAACCGCGCCTGGATGGCGGAGACGTTTCGATTACGACGATCATCTCGCGCCCGACGGCCGCGTGATGGAGATGTTGAGCGAGCACCAGTGCCAGGGCTGGCTCGAAGGTTATCTGCTCACGGGACGGCACGGGTTCTTCTCCTGCTACGAGGCGTTCATTCACATCATTGATTCGATGTTCAACCAGCACGCGAAATGGTTGAAGGTCTGCAATCACATTCCGTGGCGGCGGCCCATCGCGTCGCTCAACTACCTGCTCAGTTCGCACGTCTGGCGGCAGGACCACAACGGCTTCTCGCATCAGGATCCCGGCTTCATCGATCACGTCGTGAACAAGAAGGCCGAGGTCGTGCGCGTCTATCTGCCGCCCGACGCCAACTGCCTGCTCTCCGTCACCGACCATTGCCTGCGCAGCCGCAATTACATCAACGTGGTCGTCGCCGGCAAACAGCCCGCGCCCGCGTGGCTGACGATGGACGAGGCGATCAAACATTGCACCGCCGGCGTCGGCATCTGGGAATGGGCCAGCAACGACAAGGGCGGCGAGCCCGACGTGGTGATGGCCTGCTGCGGCGATGTGCCCACGCTCGAAACGCTCGCGGCGGTGGATCTCATCCGCCAGCACATGCCGGAGTTGAAGGTGCGCGTCATCAACGTCGTGAACCTGATGAAGCTCCAGCCGTCGAGCGAACATCCGCACGGCCTGAGCGACCACGACTTCGACACGCTGTTCACGAAGGACAAACCGATCGTGTTCGCCTTCCACGGTTATCCGTGGCTCATCCATCGCCTCACCTACCGCCGCACGAACCACAAGAACCTCCACGTGCGCGGCTACAAGGAGGAAGGCACGACCACGACGCCGTTCGACATGGTCGTGTTGAACGAGATGGACCGCTTCCATCTCGTGCAGGACGTGATTGACCGCCTGCCGCAACTCGGTTCGCGCGCCGCCTACGCGAAGCAAGCCATCCGCAACGCCCTCATCGAGCATCGGCACTACATCAACGAGCGCGGCGAGGATCATCCGTTCGTCCTCGGCTGGAAATGGGGCGAGAAAGGTCCGGTCGCCGTGAAGCGCAGTTCGACCGAAGGCGACAACGTGTGATTATGCTAGTGGTCGGTGCAATTGTCCACGCGACGCAACCAATCGTCGAGAGCGGCCGTCAAAAGTCGCATGCGTGACGTGCGCTACGCCTTCCGCCTGATCCGGCGCCAGCCGATGTTCGCGGCCCTCGTCATCGCGACACTGACACTGGGCATCGGCGCCTCCACCAGCATGTTCTCGGTCGTCAACGGCGTGCTGCTGAAGCCGCTGCCTTACAGCGACCCCGACCGGCTCGTCTGGATGTACGGGGCGTTCCGCGGCAGCGATTCGGCGGCCGTCTCTCCGCCGGACTTCGTCGATTATCGCAACCGTAACGAGGTTTTCGAGCGGTTGGGGGCCATGGCGATCAGCCCGGCGAGCGTCACGGTCTCCGGAGGTGCGCCGGTCCGGCTACGCGCGTCGGAGGTGAGCGCAGAACTCTTCTCCACGCTCGGAGCCGTCCCGGCGCTCGGCCGCGACTTCTCGCGGTCGGACGAAACCAGGGGATCGGTTGCCATCATCGTCAGCCATCGCTTGTGGCAGGAGCGGTTCGACGGCGCCACCGACGTCGTCGGCCGGTCGATCGTCGTCGACGGCCGGCCCTTCACGGTTGCAGGGGTCATGCCGGCGGGCTTCACGCTTCCCTACGACAGCTTCATCCGCCTTACCGAACCCGTCGATCTCTATCTGCCGCTCGCGCTCGACGATGCCGATGCGCAGATCCGGCGCTTCCACTCGCTGCGGCTGATCGGTCGCCTGAAGGCCGGCACGGCGTTGCCGCAGGCGCAGTCGCAGATGGACGTCGTGGCACGCCAGCTCGAGGCGGCGTACCCGGAGAACGAGACGTGGCGTCTGCGCCTGGTGCCGCTGGGCGAGCGGATCGTGGGGGGAGTGAGGCCGGTTCTCGAGATCCTGATGGCGGCGGTGACGCTGCTGCTGCTCGTGTCGTGCGTCAACGTCGCCAGTCTGCTGCTCGCCCGCGCCAGCGCGCGAGAACGGGAGCTGGCGCTTCGCGGCGCCCTCGGCGCCACCCGCGGCAGCATCGTGCGGCAGCTGCTGATCGAAGGACTGACCCTGTCGCTTGCGGGCGCCGCCGGCGGACTGATTCTGGCGGGATGGACGATTCAGGCGCTCAAACGGATCGGCCCCGCGCAATTCCCCCGTCTCGAAGGCATTTCGGTCGATCCGGCGGTCGTGATCTTTGCTCTCGCCGCTGCCTGCGTGACAACAGTGATGTTCGCGCTCGCCCCCGCGGTTCATGCCGCGCGCGGCGACGTCGCCGCCGCGATCCGTCCGGTGCGCGCCGTCACGCAGGACCGCCAGCGCCGCCTCGGCCAGCGCGCGCTGGTGATCGCCCAGCTCGCCGTTTCGGTGGTGCTGATCTCGGGGGCCGCGCTGCTCGTGCGGGGGTTCCTGCGCCTCGTCGCGATCGATCCCGGCTTCACCGCGTCAGACGTGACGCTCACGCCGCTTCCGCTTCCGGCCGATCGCTACGATGCGGCCGCGAGCATCGACGCCTTCTATAGCGCGCTGCTGGAACGGCTGAGCGCGAGTCCGGGCATCGAGGCCGTCTCGCTGGCCACCACGCCGCCGCTGGCCGGCGCCAACGATACCGTCGTCTATCGTGAGGGCAGGCCGCCCGCGACGGCGAGCGATCGGCGGTTCGCGCAGATTCGGCGGATCCAGGGAGCGTACTTCGGCACGCTCGGTATCCCGATCGTCGCCGGAAGCGCATTCGACGATCGCGCCGATCGTGCGGGCGCGCGCGACGTCGCGATCGTCAGCCGGCGGATGGCGCGCGAACACTTCGGCAGCGACGACGCTGTGGGTCAGCGGCTGGTCGTCGATCTGGGCGAGCCGATCGCCGCCGAGGTGATTGGGATCGCGGAAGACGTCCGCATCTTCGGACAGGCCAACGACGCCCCGCCGATGGTGTACCTCCACGCGCGTCAGCACCCGGCCGCCTTCATGCAGGCACTCGTCAAGGCGGCGGTGCCGCCTGGCGATGTCGCGTCGACGATTCGCCGGCACCTGCACACGCTCGATCCCGTGCTGGCGCCTGGACGCACCGAGCGCTTGGAGGCGCTGCTCGCCGACTCGGTCGCGCAACCTCGCTTTGCGACGCTGCTGATCGGATCGTTCGCGGGACTCGCCCTGACGCTGACCCTGGTCGGCCTGTACGGGACGCTGGCGTATCTCGTGTCTCAGCGCCAGCGGGAGTTCGGCATTCGCCTCGCGATGGGGGCGACGCGCGGCGGAATCCGCCGGATGGTCTTCCGCCAGGGGCTCGCGCTGATCGCGTGCGGCCTTCCGGCGGGCATCGTCCTCTCGCTGTTCACGTCACGCTTCGCCAAGGCGTTCCTGGCGAACGTGCAAGGCGCGGATCCGCTGCTGCTGGCAGGTGTGGCGGCGCTGCTGACGGTGACGTCGCTGGCCGCCATGCTTGGCCCGGCGCAACGGGCGGCCAACGTCGAACCGCTTGCCGCACTCCGCGCGGATTGAGGAAGGCCGTTGCGCGCGCGGCGTGAACGGTCCACCTCCACGGGGATATCCGCGCTTCCGTCGCACCCTGGCCAATCCCTTGCTCCTCGAAGATCTGCTCGTCCCGTCATCCGACGCGGCGTGTCTTCCTCGCCCACGGCGGAGAGCCCTGGCGTCGTGAGGCCATCGCATTGATGGGGATGTACCAACAGGTCTAATGGATGTGGGCACGATCTGGATCGGAGCATCGCCCAATCGATCGGCGATTGACGATTGGTTCCGGGTAGTGTTCTCGAATGGCTTGGAGAAGCGCATCCGGGCGAAGTTGACCTCCTGAGAGATCCGTTCTTCGTGCGATTGGAGCTACCGCGCCAGATTCATCAGCACGATGTCGGCGTGATTTCGCAGTCGATCGAACACGATCCGCTTGCCGTCGGGCGAGATGTCGAAGTTCTGAACCACCGAGCCGCTCTTCAGGTCGAAGCTGGTGAGCTGACGTTGCTCGCCGGTCTCGAGATCCAGGCGGAAAAAGTTCTGATTAGGAGCCGTGCCCTGAAGAGTGATGAGCGTCTTTCCGTCCGGCATGAAGCGATACGGCGTCCCGAACGCCACGGGAAAACGCGAACCCAACGACGCCACCGCGGGCACAACAACTGGCGCGCCATCAGGAGTCATCGTCTTGACGTCGAAGCTCCCGCTTGCGTGCTGCTCGGAATAGACGATGAACCGGTCATCGGGAGACCAGACGGGATTGAACGACAGCGTATCCCGCAACCGGATAGGCGGACCGCCGTCGAGCGGAATCTTGAACACGCGCGTCCCTTCGCCCTGATTCGCGGCAACCGCCACCCATTTGCCATCCGGTGACCAGGACGCGGCGCTTTGCACCTCGATGGACTTCGCCAATGTCGTGAGACCCGTGCCGTTGGCGTTGATCACGTACAGCTCGGCACGTCCCTGTTTGCGGTACGAGAAGCAGATTCGATTTCCATCGGGTGAGATCGCCGGAGCCGCGACAACGCCGCCGTCGCCGCCCTTCCAGAGCTCCACGGCCGTGCCGCTGTTGTCGAGCTTCCAGAGCCCGTCAGCGCCGCCCTTGGATGAAAGGAACGCGAGATAGTCGCCGGCATACCGCGGACTCAACGCGCGCGTGTTGGCTGCCTGAATCGGCTTGACGGCGCTTTCGGGTTGGATGTCATTCGCGATCGGCACGGTCCACAAGCCGGCTGTGGGATTGGCGACCGTTGCGACCAGATGGTGCGGCCGGACCTGGTCGACCGCGACAGAAAGATACTGCTCCGCAATGCCCGAGCTCACGCGGTGCGGGATGCGATGTTCGACGTCCATCGCGTAGAGCCACCGCCCCGATCCGTCGTCGGCCGTGGCCGAGTAAATCAAGGTCCGGGCATCGAGCCACGCCGGGTAGCCCACCCACGCATGATGAAACGTGATCTGCTCCGCGTTACCACCCCGGGCGGGGATTCGCCAGATATCCATGTCGGTCGTCGGCGTTCCCTTCACGAAATAGATGAAGCGGCCGTCGCGCGACCAGATCAGAAAGTGACAATGCACGCCCGGTTCTGCCGGCGAAGATTTTCTGGGGATTGCTCGCGTTCCTGTCCGCGATGAAGATCGGATCGCCGGGATCCGGCGTGTGGTACGCGAGCGTCTTCCCGTCTGGCGACCAGGTCGGATCCGACCCGTGATCGAGAAAGAGCTTCGGAATGCCTCCCATCGTGGGTCCCATCAGCGTCGAACGGTCCGTCGGGATCCCGGTTGTTGGCGCGATGAACCAGACCTGCTCTCCGTCTCCCGAGAACCCGGTTTCGCGGACCATCGCCCACGTCGGCGGCCGAAAGTCTCCTTTCGTCAGGTTGGTGAACGCCGCCGCTGCCGATCTGACTGACGAAGACATCGAGCGGTCCATCGCGGTTCGAGAGAAAGACCATGAACTTGCCGTCCGGCGAGATCGCGGCGTCGACCTCCTCGCCCTCGAAGTCGGTCAGACGCACGGGCCGCGCGTCAGCGAGCGGGTTCTGCCAGAAGTAGTCGTTGACCCAGAGGCGCCAGGTGATGCCGACCGCGGACGCGAGAACAATCGCGGCGATCCAACCGATCGGAGCCCAGCGGCGTGAACGGCCCCGCAGCCGCCGATCGCCTACGCCCGGCTTGCTGTCTGTCGGCGCGACGTCGGCGCGGCGATCGCATCGTCGATCTCGATTCGCGCGTCGGCGATGTCACGCAGGCGCCGCCGGACATCTTTTCGAAGACAGCGTTCGAGCAGGCGGCGAACGACTTCGGGAGTGGTCTCCGGCACCGCGCGCCAGTCGGGCTCGCGCTCGATCACGTGCGCGAGCGTGTCGGTCAGCGAGTCGCCCGCGAACGCCCGACGGCCGGTCAGCATCTCATAGAGCACGCAGCCGAACGCCCAGATGTCCGTGCGCTTGTCGACCGGCTGGCCCCGCGCCTGCTCCGGACTCATGTACGTCGCGGTCCCCAGAATGACGCCCTGGTTCGTGCCGTCGGACGTCCTGGTTGGCAGATGCGCCGCATCGACGAACTCGCCCGCGCTCGCTTTCGCCAATCCGAAGTCCAGCACTTTCACGACGCCATCGGGAGTCACCTTGATATTGGCCGGCTTCAGATCGCGATGAACGATCCCTTTCTCGTGCGCGGCCTCGAGCGCATCGCAGATCTGGCGCGCGATGGCCAGCGCGTGCGCGGGCCTGAGGCCTCGGGCCTGAATGATCGTGTCGAGTGTCTCGCCGGGCACCAGCTCCATCACGAGCGCCGCGATCTCCTCGGACTCTTCGAAGCCGTACACCTGCGCGATGTGGGGATGATTGAGCGACGCGAGCAGACGCGCTTCGCGCTCGAATCGCGCGCGGCGATCGGCGCTGCGGGTGAATTCGGGCGGCAGAACTTTGATCGCGACGTCGCGCCCGAGCTTTGTGTCCCGCGCGCGATAGACCTCGCCCATGCCGCCGGCGCCGATCCGCGCCTCGATCTGGTAGACGCCCAGACGGCGTCCTTGGAAGTCCACGATCGATTCGGGGCGGTTCGTCACCAGGCGCGCGACCTCCTCGACGGCAGGCCGCTCCAGAAACTGGTCGCCGGCGTCCTCATAGCGCAGCAGCGATTCGACCTCCTGCCGGAGTGCCTCGTCACCCGCGCATGCCTCACGAAGGAACGCTGCGCGATCCGATGCGTTGCGCTCGAGCGCTGCATGGCAGAGCTCCGTGATCTGGCGCTGCCGGTCGGCCGACATCTGGGTTCGCGCCTCGCGCTTTCCCTTGGAAAAGCACCATTCTACGCCAGGGGCTCCGATGCTTCTGGTGAGTTGTGCCTTTTCCGTTCGCGTTCACGCCTCCTTTGACGAACCCGGGTCAGTGAGTGCCACGGCACGCAACTGTCAAATCGCGCCGCGGGCGATGAGTCTGCGGCGCCAGAGGAGGCTTCTATGCGAGACCCATGAGGATTGGAAGAAAGAAAGCACTCTGGGTCCTGGCCGTTTGTGGGTTCTTCAGTTTGGCGGCGCCGGCGCGTGCGGACGTCGTGACCGATTGGAACAAGCTGGCGTTTCGCGTGTCCCTGATAGGCGGCGCTTCGGCGCTGAACGCCGGCCGCGTTGCCGCGATCGTGCACGCGGCGGTGTTCGATGCGCTGAACGGGATCGATCGGCGCTATACGCCCATTCATGTCGCTCCGCCCGACAGCTGCCTTGGCGCGTCGCGGCCCACGGCGGTGGTTCAAGCCGCGTACGAGATTCTTTCGAAAGTTTATGGGGCGACCGCGACGGCGGCGAACCAACAACCGACACTGGACGGCCGCTACGCGGCGTCGTTGGCCGACATCAGATCGCGCGAACGCGCCGCGTCGGTCGACAAGGGCATCGCGTGCGGACATGAGGTCGCCACGGGAATCTGGAACTGGCGATCGGCCGACGGCTTCAACACGCCGCTTCCGCCATTCGTCGGCGTCCCCGCCCCGGGACAATGGCGCAGCACGCCAACCGATCCCTATCCAGGCGTGCCACAGCCGATGGCCAGCTTGCAGTACGCGACGATGACGACGTGGGTCGTACCGAACCATGCGTTTTACCAGATTCTTTCCGGACCGCCGGCACTCGGGAGCGCACAGTACCTCCGCGATCTCGCCGAAACGCAGACGATGGGCAGCAGGACGAGCGCGGCGCGCACGCCGGATCAGACGAATGGCGCCTGGTTGTGGGCGTCCGGCTCGGCGGCGTACTTGTGGAATGCCGTCACGCTGCAGCTCATCGAGGCTCGCGCTCACGATCGCGATCACGATTCGGATCGCGACGACCACTTTCGCGGCGAGAGCGAGCGCCGCGGAGGCGACCGCGATCGGCTGCTGGAGAACGCGCGAATCCTCGCGGCGCTGAATGTCGCCATGGCCGACGCGGCGATTGGGTGCTGGGATCAGAAGGTCAAGTACAACTTCTGGCGGCCGATCACGGCGATCCGCGAGAGCGGCGATCCAACGTGGACGCCGCTCTTCGCGACGCCGGCGCACCAGGATTACCCATCAGGCCACTCGTGCGTCAGCGGCGCGGCGACGGCGATCCTCGCCGACGAGTTCGGCGAGAGAACGCGTTTCACGCTGAGATCCGACGTGCTCGTTGGTGTGGCACGAACATTCCGCCGCTTTTCGGAGGCGCTGGAGGACGTGAAGGATGCCCGCGTCTTCGCCGGCATTCACTTCCGTACGGCGTGCGACGACGGCACCGTGCTCGGTAAAGCTGTCGCGCAATACGTGCTCGACAACGCGTTCCAGAGTCAGCGATAGGCGCGAACGCCGATTCGAAGCGCGCGCGATGCAGGCATTCAGACGCACGCACGGCAAATAGGCGCGCCACGGCGCGTAGCGTCCGGGTCCGGGCGCAGCCCCCCGGCAGATCGTCACTTGCGCAAATGCCGCAGAAGCCACATCTTCGCGAACGTCCAGTCGCGTTTGACTGTCTCACGCGAGACGTTCAAGACCTCGGCCGTCTCCTCGACGCTCAGCCCACCGAAGAAGCGCAGCTCGACGACACGGCTCTTGCGCTCGTCGACATGAGCCAACGCCTCGAGCGCGTCGTCGAGCGCCACCACGTCTGTCGGCTGGCCCTCGGCGACTTCCAACGCCTGAGTGAACGAGACCTGCTTCGCGCCGCCCCCGCGTTTCTGGTAGCCGCGCGATCGCGCGAAGTCCACGAGAATGCGCCGCATCAGTCGGGCGGCCATCGCAAAAAAATGGGCGCGGTTCTGCCATTGCATCTGCTTGAGATTGACCAGCCGCAGGTAGGCTTCGTTGACGAGCGCTGTCGGCTGAAGCGTGTGGCCTGGCCGCTCCCCCGCCATCTGTCGCCGCGCCAACCTTCGCAGCTCCTCGTGGACGATCGGAACGAGCTGCTGCAGCGCGGCCTCGTCGCCGTCTTTCCATCTGGCGAGGAGACGCGTGACGTCATGGCTGGGCACATCGGCCACGGGGATCGGCCTCGAATTCGTCGGGGGAACGCATTCTACAGCACGAGACGGCGCAGCCGATGAGCCCCTCCGGTCGCTCGTTAAAAGGATTCACGCCCGGAGCGCCTTTCCAGGGCGTTGCTGGAATACAGCGTGAAGGACTTGCTAGACTGTGAGCATGGTGCAGCGACTTGCGCTGCTGGCCGGTGCGATCGCGGCCGTCACGTCGCTCGCAGCCCAGCGGCCGGCGCGGACCGGCGTGGCGCGGCTCTGGACCGCCGAGGCGCTGGCGGGCTGGTCGCTGCCCGTCGCGGGCGTGAAGGCCGCGCCGAAGTTCTATACGGAAGCCGAGTATTACGCCGCGCCAGTCGACGAAGTCCGCACCTACCCGGTCTACATCAAGAGCCGCGAACCGGAAGGGTATCGCGACTGGATGCGGAAGCAGGGCCCGCAGCCTCTCATCGAACCGGCGAAGCTGACGTCGGAAGCCGACTGGATCGCCGCCGGCCGCGACGTCTTCGACGGTCTTCATCTCGCCGAGTTCCGCACGGCGGATCCCCGTGCGTTCCGGTGGGCCGACGATCCGGACCTGATGGCGCGCGAGGGCGTCACCGTCGCGGCCGACGGCACGATTCCCGGCGTGCGATGGCTGATCGATCACGACCGGCAGCTGAAGATCACGCTTGCCGAATGCTCGGGGTGCCACACGCGGGTGCTGCCCGACGGCAGCATCGTCCGCGGCGCGCAGCGCAACCTCCAATGGGGATCCCTGCCCGGGTTCAGCTTCGATGCGCTCGACGAGATCCGCCGGCGCGAAGGCCGGACCCGGCCGCCGAACGAGATCGCGTACTCCAGCTACGGCGTACCGTGGCTGAAGGACGATATCAACGCCACGTTGAAGACGATGACGGCCGAACAGGTGGGCCATGTCGACGGCGAGGCGTTTCTGGGCACGTTCGTCAGATTCAACGCGAGCCCGTGGTTCACGACCAGGATCGCGGACCTGATCGGCGTCAAAGACCGGCGGTATCTCGACGCGACCGCGACCCATCGCAATCGCGGCCCTGAAGACATCGCGCGCTACGGCATCCTGGTAGCCGTCGCGGAGGACGGCGCGATCGGACCCTACACGTTCCTCCCGGCGGCGAACCGCGCGCTGCGTTATCGCTACAGCGACGACGCGATGCTGGCGCTGGGAAATACATCTACTCGCTGCAGCCGCCGCCGAACCCGAACCGGCCGAACGACGTCACCGCCCGCGGCGAGCAGGTCTTCGCGCGTGCCGGCTGCGCCAGCTGCCACACGCCGCCGCTCTACACCAACAACCGGCTGGTGCCGGTCGACGGGTTCACGCCATTCGCGCATCCGTCGTCGCCGCCGGCCTCGGACGTGATGCGCGTGCACAAAGACGAGGGCTTGAGGATGGCCCCGCTGTCCGGCTCGTCGATGCCGGCCATCATCCGAAGCAGCGTCGTTTTCCCGGCGCCATTGGGACCGCACAGGCCGACGCGCTCGCGCGGCGAAATCTGCCAGGTGACGTGGTCGAACAGCGTCCGGTCGCCGAAGGACTTCGTGAGGCTCGAGAGTTGGATCAAGAGACGGTTTATTCTTCGATGCCGAGGGCCTTGGCGGTCTTACCCAGCACCTGCGACACCCTGAAGGGCTTGGTCAAATAGCCATGGACGCCCAGATTGGCCGCTTCAATGGCGCTCGATTCGGTGGAATAGCCGGTAATGACCAGCACCGGCAGGTCGGCCTTGTAGCGCTTGGCTTCACGAATGACGGTGAGCCCGTCCATGCCCGGCATCCGCAGATCGGTGATCAGCAGATCGTACGGGTACAGCCGCATCCGTTCGAGTGCGGTGCGCCCGTCCGGGGCGGTGTCCACGTCGTAGTCGGACATGGCCAGCGTCTTTTCGAGCAGCTCGCGGATGCTCGCCTCGTCGTCCACCACCAGGATTCGCGGCCGTGTCGGGGCATTGGCCGGCCGCGCAGGTGCCGCCGGCGCCTGCCGGACGCCGCCGCGCGGACGCTGGCTGTCGAGCCACGAGTCGATGTCCCGCTTGCGGAACCGCCATTGACGGCCGACGCGCACCGCAGGAATCTTGCCCGCCTTGATGAGACGGTAGACGGTCCGCAGGTTGACTTGGAGGTATTCCAAGACTTCTTCCGTGGTCAGGAACGTTTCATCGATCATGCGTCCGCGTCCTTCGTGCTTTTGTGCGCCGCGCGTTCAATTCAAGCCGACCATGGCCGGCTCGGTCTCCCTGCGGGGGGTCGGTTGGACTGGCAGCTCGATGGTGAACACGGCGCCGCCATCGGGATGATTGGCGGCGACGATTTCTCCACCGTGCTCCTGCACGATGCCATAGGTAATTGCGAGCCCGAGCCCGCTTCCCTTGCCGACCTCTTTGGTCGTGTAGAACGGTTCGAAGATCCGCGGCGCGACGTCGGAAGGAATCCCATCGCCGGTGTCCCGGACCGTCACGATAACCCGATCGGCGGACGGCGGCCACGGCGGTGGTGATTTCGATGCGCCCGCCATGGCCGCTCTCCGCAATCGCGTGCTCCGCGTTCATCACGATGTTGAGAAACACCTGGTGCAGCAGCAGCGGATCGCTCTGCACACGAGGTAGCTTCGAATCATAGTGTCGCACGACTTCGATTTCCGCGGCGCGGCACGCCGACGCGCGGGTCGCCATCACCTTCTGCAGCACGGCGTTGATGCTGACGGCGCGGCGCACGAGACGGCGCGAACCCGAGAACGCCAGGAGGTTGCGGACGATCTTGGCGGCCCGGTCGGCTTCGCGGTAGATCGTCTGGACCTCGCGGCGAAGCTTGCGCGGGAAGGCCCCGGTCGCGCGAAGCAGCTCGAGATGGCCCAGCACACCCTGCAACGGGTTGTTCAGCTCGTGGGCGATCCCCGCGACGAACTGTCCGAGCGCGACCAGCTTCTCCGACTGATTGAGGCGGCGCCGGAGCTCCTCTCGCTCCTCCTGCATTCTGGCTTGCGCTGTCAAGTCCCGCGCCACCAGGACGCTGCCGACCCGATCGCGCTCGTGGTTGCGCAGCGCGGTGACCGTGACCATGAACGGTCCCTTCAGGACCGGATCGAGCACTTCGATCGTCACCGGCGAGGCGCCGCTGGACGCCGACTCGTCGGTGGCCTGTTTGGCGAGCCACTGTCGCAGCTCCGGGCCGACGAACTCCTCGAACGGCCGCTCGAGCAGCTCGTCACGCGTGAAGCCGACGCGGCTGGCAAACGCGTGGTTGACGTGGGCGATTCGCCCGCGGCGATCCCAGACGGCCACCAGATGCGTAATCGAGTCGAAGGTGTTCTCGAGCTCGCGCCGCGACCGCACCAGGTCGTCCAGGAGCTGCAGGTTCTCCATGGCGCTCGAGAGCTGACGGCCGAGCTGATCGGCGCGATCGAGCACCGCCAGCTCGCGGCCGGTCTCGATGCGGACGCCCTCGATGAGCGAGCGAGCCGAGCGCCCGCCGGCAGCCGCGCAAGGGGATGGTGATGGTCGAGGTCGCGAGACGATGAATCGGCGGTCGGGAGAATCCCGGCCCGCGCGTGACGCATCGCCACGGCGGCCGGCGAGGCCGCGATCATCGGCCGCGACCCGTGCGCGAGCCGTCACCCGAAACGCGTCGGAGGAGGCGTGCATGACCAGATGATCGTGTTCGCCGATCGTGCACCCAGACCGACGTGCGCTCGGCGCCGAAGAGCCGGTTCGCTCCGAGACAGAATGCATCGAGGCTGGAGGACGACGTTCAGCGCCACCCCGACGGTGCCGGCGAACTCGTCGAGCACGAGCCGAAGGTCGCGCTGCAGGCTCTCGTTCTGGCGCAGACGAAACAGCTCGAGCGCGGTCACGAAGGCCTCGCCGATGTCGGTCAACGCGCCGGTCCGGGCGAGCGGCCCATCGATCGCCGATCGCCAGCAGACCCACGCGCTCGCCGCGCTGCTGGAGCGGGAGCAGCAGCGCCGCGTCGGTGCCGAGTCGAACCGCCAGGGCGGGGAGCTGTGCGCTCGGTGTTGACGATGAAGGTAGGCGTCGAACGCGAGAAGGTGTCCGACAGAATCTGCGCATCGCTCGCCGTCGGCGAGCCACGGCTCCGTCGGCAGCGGCATCCAGTCCGTAGGCCGACGTCGCCTGCAACACCCCGCTGTGCGCGTTCTGCTCGAACAGGAGCGAGCAGCGGCCGCCGGCCGCATCGACCGCGAGCCGATGCAGCTGCGGAAGCAGCTCCGTCAAGCTGGTCGCGCGGGCAATCAACGTCAGCAGAGGCGGGGCCCCGGCCACATCTGCGCCGCGGCCCGCATTCCCCGGTCGCGCCGGCCTCGGCGGCGGCGAGCCGAACGTCGGCCGTTCGTCGCCGCGGTTGAGGCTCGGTCCGTTGTGGTGAGCGCGCCAAGGCGCCTGATTGTATGTCATTGACGCTGTGTACGCCAACATCTACAGCGGCTAAACTGTAGGATGACTTGAAGTTAAAGCATGCAGTGGCGATCGGACGATTGGTCGCGTCCCGGCGACCCGGCCGTTCTCGGCATTGAGCCGTCTAACAGACTAACGATTCCGAGAGGACGGCCGTCACCGCTCCGCATGACGTGCACCGACGAGGAACTCGTCGCCAGATCGAATGGCGGCGACCCCGACAGTTTCAACGAGCTCATCAGGCGGTGGGAACGTCCCATCTATGCCCTCGCGTACCGGCAAATCGGCCGCGAAGAGGATGCGCGGGACGTGTGTCAGGAGACGTTTCTCCGGGCGTTTCGCGCGCTCAAGGGGTTTCGGGGGCAGGCGAAGTTCTCGTCGTGGCTGTACCGAATCGCCATCAACCTGTGCCGCGACTGGATGCGCCGCGAACGGCGGACGCCGGTCATGCAGGCCCCGGAGGACGTGGATTTGATGGACCTGGCGGCGGCGCGCGAGCCGTCCGAATCGATTGAGGACCGGATCGGGCGAAACGACCTGTCGCGGGCCGTGGAACGGGCCATGGCGGTCCTGCCCGAAGAGCAGCGGGCGGCGATCGTCCTGAAGGAGTATCACGGGCTGACGTTCCAGGAGATCGCGGATCTCGTGGGCTGTCCGTTGAGTACAGTGAAGACGAGGCTCTATCAGGGGCTGACGGTCCTGCGGCGCGAGCTGGCGCGCACGGGCACACCGGTGAAGAAAGAGAATCTGGTCCAATGACCAGCTGACGAGATGACGAGAATGACCACATTCGAGATCGACCATGGCTGACATTCTGTGCGGATACACGGCGGATCGTGATGAAACGCTCGGTGGCATACCTGTACGGCGACATCGAGCCGGCGCAACGCGCGACGTTCGACGCGCACATCGCCACGTGCGAGCGCTGTCGCCACGAGCTGGCGGACTTGCAGCAGGTGCGGGACCAGCTGCAGCTGTGGACGGCGCCGGAGGCGTCCCACCCGCTCGACGGTGCCGGCGCTCCTCTGTTGGCGGACCGGCGCCGCCCGCCGGCATCCGGGCCGACGCGGCGCAGACGTCCCGGCGTGGGCGCAGGTGGCCGCGGCGGTGCTCGTGCTCGGTGTGTCGGCCGGGGTTGGCGGCGCCATCGCGAACCTCGACGTGCGCTACGAGCGCGGAGCGCTGACGCTTCGGACAGGCTGGTCGCGTTCGGAGTCGCGCGGCGGGCTTCCGGCCGAGTGCGGCGGCCGCGGGAACCGCGCCAGCAGCGGCCGGTGCGGCCGTGCCGTGGCAAGGAGATCTCGAGGCGCTCGAGCGGCGGCTGCGGACTGAATTTCGGGCGTCGCCGTCGGCCGCGGTCGAGACCGCTCGCGCGCACCGAGGGCAGCCGCGACGAGCGACGAGGCACAAGTGCTTCGCAAGGTGCGCACGTTGCTCGAGGACAGCGAGCGCAAGCAGCGCAACGAGCTGGCGCTTCGGATTGCCGAAGTCGTGCAGGAGTTCGACGCCAAGCGAGGCACCGACCTCGCGAACATTCGCAACATGAAGACCATTCAGAGCGCCACCGACGTCGAAATCGTACGGCAGCAGCAGTGGCTCAACCTGCTGACGCGCGCGTCGGTGCAGAGTCGATAGGGACATTGGGCGA
>CAWAYH010000014.1:0-223374 GCA_963786195.1 uncultured Acidobacteriota bacterium
TCAAGAAACGGGCCGTTGTTGGCCTGCTCGCACTGGGGTCGCTGATCCCGCTGACATTTGCCGGGAGCGTCTGGCTTGCAGGCTGGCCCGGCGTCCATCGGCCTGGGAACGTCCGACTCGTATGGCGTTCTCGCCGGCGACATGATCACGAACACCGGCGCGACGTCGATCACCGGCGACCTCGGCCTCCACGCTGGAACGTCCGTGACCGGCGCTCCGACCGTAAGCGGTGCGTCGAACGTCGCCAACGGTGCGGCGCTGCAGGCGAAGAACGATCTGCGGACCGCATATCTCGACGCCGAGGGACGCTCCGCCCGATTCTCATCGCTGCGGGTGCGCTCGGCGGCAGAACGCTCGCACCGGGTCTCTACAAGGACGACGGCGCTCCTGCCTCCCTCGGCATCGCCACAGGTCAGACGCTGACGCTGTAGGGCGATGCGAGCTCGGTCTGGATCTTCCAGTCTGCGTCGACGCTGATCACGGAGACCGGCAGCCGCGTCGTGCTCGAGGGTGGCGCACTGGCGTGCAACGTCTTCTGGCAGGTTGGTAGCTCTGCGACGCTGAAGACGAGCTCGAACTTCGTGGGAACCGTCATGGCCTACCAGAGCATCTCGCTGCAGAACAGCGTCTCGGTCCAGGGGCGGATGCTCGCCGGAGCGCAGGCGAACGGCGCCGGCGCCCTGACGATGGACACCGACACGATCACGCAATCGCATTGCCTGACCACGGCCGAAGCAACGGCAGCTGCCGAGGCGGCAGCGGCGGAAGCGGCGCGGGTCGAGGCGGCGCGGGTCGAGGCTGCGAGGGTCGAGGCGGCAAAGGTCGCGGCGGCCAAGAAGGCTGCTGCGGCGAAGAAGGCAGCGGCGGCCAAGAAGGCTGCTGCGGCCAAGAAGGCAGCCGCGGCCAAGAAGGCTGCTGCGGCAAGGGCGGCAGCTGCGGCGCCGCCGGCCGGCGGATCCACCAGTACCAGTGGGCCGGCCCTGCCGCCTGTGAGGACGCCCGGTTTCACCGGCTAGAGCGGCGTGCGTTCCGATGTGAGAACAGCAGGGGTGCGCACGTGCGCACCCCTGCGTCGTTTCGGCCTCCCGCTGGCGACCGCGCTGGCCCTGGTCGTGGGTGCCTCGACTGCGGGCACTGCTCCCGCCGGGACTCCCACCGTGGCGCCGACACAGGAGTTGGCGGTCTTCGTTCACGGCCAGACGGCGATGTCGAGCCCGAGCAACGGCTCTGCCCGTCGGATCTGGGTCGAGCGCAGGCGTCCGATCACGGAAGGAGCGAACTGTGCTCCCCGTGATCGGCCACCGAACCGGGGCGAACGGCGTGCGGTGGCTTCAAGGGTCAGGCTGCCGGGGCGCCCGAACAACGGCACGGGCTGGATCAGGAAGGCCAGGACGACTCGCTCCTCAGACGAACTGGCACGTCGTCGTCGACCTCTCGAAGCGCCGAGTGACCGTCTTTCGGTCGAGGCAAGGCCGGTCCGAGCGTTCTCGGGCGGTCGTTCGGAGCGCCTGGCCACCCCGACACCGCGCGGGAGGTATTTCGTCGAGGAGACCGTGGCGCTCACGACGCGATACGTCGGTGGGCCGTACGCACTCGCCCTCAGCGCGCGCTCATACGTGCTGCAGGAATTCGCAGGCGGGCCGGGCCAGATCGCCGTGCACGGCGTCTGGAACGTCGGCGGCACGATGGGCACCGCGGCCTCGCACGGCTGCGTCCGCCTGGACACCGCTGCGATCACGTGGATCGGTCAGCGGATCGGCCCCGGCGTCCCGGTCACGATCGTCGATTAGGTCGGGGTTCTCAGATCAGCCAGGCGCCGTCGCGCTGCACGACCTCGCCGTCGAGGCTGAGCTCGCCGCCGGGGCGCAGGTCCTTGACCATGTCCCAGTGCACGGCGCTCTCGTTCTTCCCGCCCGTGTAGGTGTAGCTCGCGCCCACGGCGAGGTGGACGGTTCCGTCGATCTTCTCGTCGAAGAGAACGTTGCGCGTGAAGCGGGTGATCCTCGGATTGCAGCCGAGGCCGAGCTCGCCGAGGCGGCGCGCGCCGTCGTCCGTCGCGAGCACCTGCTTCAGGAACTCCTCGCCCTCGTCGGCGCTCGCCTCGACGACCTCGCCCGCGCGGAAGACGAGCCGCGCGCCGACGACGTCGTGGCCGAGGTAGACGGCCGGGAACTCCGCGTAGGTGATCACGCCCTCGGCGCTGTCCTCCAGCGGGCTGTAGAACACCTCGCCGTCAGGCATGTTGCGGAAGCCGGCGGAGACGACGCCCTCGCGGCCTTCGATCCCGATCGTGAGGTCCGTTCCGTCGCCCACGGATGCGGACCGAGCGCCCCGGTCGAAGTGCTCCTTGATCTGCCGCATCCGCGCTTCCTCGGCGTCCCAGTCGAGCAGGCAGGCGTCGAAGACGAAGTCGGTGTACTCCTCGAGCGTCATTCCCGCCTGTTCGGCCGCGGCGGCCGTCGGGTACTCGACGATCGCCCAGCGGACGTCGAGGCTGCGCGCGCGCTTGCTCGCCGGAACCATTGCCTGCTGCATGAGCCGGCGGCGCTCGGGATCGAGCTCGGCGCCGGCGTGGACGTCCTCGGGCGCGCGAATCGTGAGCCGCGCATCCTCGTGTTCGATCGCGTAGCGCTCGATCGGCGGCAGCTCGCCGAGGAGCTCGAGCGGCGCCTCGAGCGTCCAGTCGAGGTCGACACGGAAGCGATCGGGGCCCCAGTTGATCCGCGGCAGGTAGTAGGCGCCGCGCCGGCCGATAGCGCGGGCGACCTCCGTCACGAGCGGCACGGGCAGCGGCGTCGCCCGCACCGAGACCTGCCAGCGCGGGCTGCACGTCGAGGCACCGGTCGACCACCAGCTCGGCGAGCTCTCGGATGCGCGGATCTGTCACGGGCGGCATCCTAGGCGAGCGAATGCTCGAGCGATTCCGTGAATGGAGGATCGACCGGATGACCGACCGGGTCGCGCGGCGCCCGCACGGCCGGAAGGCGCGGGAGGTCTACGGCGCGCCCGACGCCCACTCGTTCGCCTGGGAGCCGGTGCTCGAAGCGCTTGCGCTGGCACCGGGCGATCGCCTCCTCGATGTCGGGTGCGGCGGTGGCGTCTTCCTACGGCGGGCCCTCGAGACAGGCTGCGACGCGGTGGGGCTCGACCACAGCGCAGACATGGTGTCGCTGGCGCGGGCAACCTCGGGCGTGCACGTCGTCGAGGGCAGGGCGGAGGCGCTGCCCTTCGCAGCGACGGCGAGTTCACCGCCGTCTCATGCCTCGTCGCGTTCTTCTTCATGGACGAACCGGTGCGCGTGCTACGCGAGTTCCGGCGCGTGCTCGAGCTCGAGCGCGGGCGGCTGCGCGATCTTCACGACGCCGCCCGAGGCAAGAGGCACTCCTGGCTGCCCCGTACCCGCTTGCGACGCGCGGCCACTTCTACGACGACGCGGAGCTCGAGTCGTTGCCGCTCGCGGCCGGGTTCGCCGAGTCGCGGGTGACGCGAACGGAGATCGGCGCTCAGCTTCTCGTCGCACGGTAGGTTCGCCCGGTGGACGCGGTCGTGCTCGCCCTGGCCTCGGCCGCCCTCTTCGGCTCCATGACGGTCGCGCTCCGCTTCGCACTCGCGCGCGTCCCGGATGCGGAGGCCGGGGCGCTGCTGACGATCGTCGTCGCCCTCGCCGTCACGCTCCCGTTTGCCGCTGCGGGCGACCTCGAGCTCGCCGGCGTCTGGCCGTTCCTGCTCGCAGGCGTGCTCGGTCCGGGCGGGTCGCAGCTGCTCTTCACACTTGCGGTCCGTGACGCGGGGCCGTCGCGCACGTCGGTGACCGTCGGGACGGCGCCGCTCTTCTCGGTCGCGATCGCGCTCGTGCTGCTCGACGAGCCGGCGAAGGCGGGCGTGATCCTCGGCGCGATCCTGATCGTCGTCGGCGGGATCGTGCTCGTGCGCGAGCCCGGCCGGCCGGAGCACGTGAAGTGGATCGGGCTCGGCGTTCGCGCTCGCGGCGACGATCGTCTTCGCCGTCCGCGACAACCTCGTGCCGGCATCTCTCGCTCGACACCGACGTCGAGCCGGCGCTCGCGGCGGCGGCGACCCTCTTCGCCGGCGGGCTGACGGTCGCCGTGTGGCTGCTCGTGACGCGGCGCCGGCTTGCCGAGTCGGGGCTCGCCGCGTTCGTCCCGGCCGGCATCTTCTTCGGGCTCTCGTACCTTTGCCTCTTCGAGGCGTACTACCGGGGCCGCGTCTCCGTCGTCTCGCCGCTCGTCGCGACCGAGTCGCTCTGGGGCGTCGCGCTCTCGGCGCTCCTCCTCCGCCGGCACGAGCTCGTCGGCCCGCGTCTCTTCGCCGGGGCCGCGCTCGTGGTCGCAGGCGGAATACTGATCGGGATCTTTCGTTAGATCTGATAGAGTAACGCTCAGATTTTCTGACCTGAGAACTATCAGCACGAAGGAGACAGACAGTATGGCAAAGACAATCGGTATCGACCTCGGCACCACGAACAGCTGTATGGCGGTGCTCGAGGGCGGCGAGCCGACCGTGATCCCGAACGCCGAGGGCGGCCGCACGACGCCGTCCGTCGTCGCGTTCACGAAGGACGGTCAGCGGCTCGTCGGGGCGCCCGCAAAGCGCCAGCAGGTGACGAACCCGCAGAACACGATCTCCTCGATCAAGCGCTTCGTCGGCCGCAAGTGGGACGAGGTCTCGGACGAGATGACGATCGTCCCGTACGAGGTCGCGAAGGGCGAGAACGGGGACGCGCGCGTCAAGGTCGAGGGCAAGGACTACGCCCCCGAAGAGGTCAGCGCGATGATCCTGCAGAAGCTGAAGGCCGACGCCGAGGCGTATCTCGGCGAGTCGGTCGCCGACGCGGTGATCACCGTGCCGGCCTACTTCAACAACGCGCAGCGCGAGGCGACGAAGGACGCGGGCAAGATCGCGGGCCTCAACGTGCTCCGCATCATCAACGAGCCGACCGCGGCAGCGCTCGCGTACGGGCTCGACAAGGAAGGCGCCGACCAGACGATCCTCGTCTTCGACCTCGGCGGCGGCACGTTCGACGTGTCCGTGCTCGAGCTCGGCGACGGCGTCTTCGAGGTCAAGTCGACGAACGGGGACAACCACCTCGGCGGCGACAACTTCGACAAGGCGGTCGTCGACTGGATGGTCGCCGAGTTCAAGCGCGACCAGGGCATCGACCTGGCCGCGGACAAGATGGCGCTGCAGCGGCTCTACGAGGCCGCCGAGAAGGCGAAGATCGAGCTCTCCTCGACGATGACGACGCAGATCAACCTGCCGTTCGTCACCGCCACCGCGGAGGGCCCGAAGCACCTCGACCTGCAGCTCACCCGGGCGAAGCTCGGTGAGATCACCGCCGACCTGATCGAGCGGACCGTCGGCCCGACGAAGGCCGCGCTCGCCGACGCGGGGCTCGACGCCTCGAAGATCGAGCACGTCGTCCTCGTCGGCGGCATGACCCGCATGCCGGCGGTGCAGGAGAAGGTCAAGGAGCTGCTCGGCAAGGATCCGCACAAGGGCGTCAACCCGGACGAGGTCGTCGCCGTCGGCGCGGCCATCCAGGCCGGCGTGCTCAAGGGCGAGGTCAAGGACGTGCTCCTGCTCGACGTCACGCCTCTGTCCCTCGGGATCGAGACGAAGGGCGGCGTCTTCACGAAGCTGATCGACCGCAACACGACGATCCCGACCCGCAAGGCCGAGACGTTCTCGACCGCCGAGGACAACCAGCCGTCGGTCGAGATCCACGTGCTCCAGGGCGAGACGGAGATGGCGCTCTACAACAAGACGCTCGGCAAGTTCCAGCTCGTCGGCATCGCGCCGGCGCCGCGGGGCATGCCGCAGATCGAGGTCGGCTTCGACATCGACGCGAACGGGATCATCCACGTCACCGCCAAGGACCTCGGCACCGGCAACGAGCAGCAGATCAAGATCGAAGGCGGCTCGGGCCTGTCCGAGGACGAGGTGCAGCGGATGGTCAAGGACGCCGAGGCGCACGCCGACGAGGCGCACAAGCTGCGCGAGCTCGCAGATGCGCGCAACACGGCGGAGAGCCTCGCCTACCAGACCGAGAACACGCTCAAGGAGCACCGCGACAAGCTCGACGAGTCCGACGCCTCGACGATCGAGGGCCGGATCATGGAGCTGCGCGGCTCGCTCGAGTCGACCGACGTGAACGAGATCCGGCAGAAGACCGACGCGCTGAACGAGGCGGCGCGGAAGCTGGCGGACGTGCTCTACGCCCAGTCGACCGCCCAGGCGCAGTCCCAGGCGACCGGCAACGGCGACGCGACCACCGAGGACGAAGTCGTCGAGGACGCTGACTACGAGGTCATCGACGAGGAGGAAGAGGCGAAGACCTCGTGACCGAGGAGCCTCGCATCGAGGAGCCGGGATCGAGGAGCCGGTCGAGGAGCGTGAGGAATCGAGGAGCCGGCGGCGGAGGAATCCGCCCCGGCTCCGGACGACTCGTACCTGCGCCTCGCCGCCGACTTCGACAACTACCGCAAGCGGACCGCCCGCGAGCATGCGGAGCTGACCCAGCGCGCCAACGAGCGGCTGCTGAACGAGCTGCTGCCCGTGCTCGACGATCTCGAGCGGGCGCTCGAGGCCGCCGCGGAGCACGAGGAGGCGAAGCTCGAGGAGGGTGTCCGCCTCGTCCATCGCTCGCTGCTCGGTCTCGTCGAGCGCCACGGCTCGACCGAGATCGCCACCGAGGGCGCCTTCGACCCGCACGTCCACGAGGCGCTGCTCGCCCAGCCGGGCGAGGGTGCCGAGGAGGGCTCGGTGCTCCAGGTGCTGCAGAAGGGCTACCGGCTGGGCGACAAGGTGATCCGCCCCGCCAGGGTGATCGTCGCCGAATGACGAACCTGTACGACACGCTGGGCGTCGCCAAGAACGCGTCGGCCGAGGAGATCAAGAAGGCGTACCGCAAGCTCGCGCGGGAGCATCACCCTGACGCGAGCGGGGGCGACGAGGCGCGCTTCAAGGAGATCCAGGGCGCCTACGACGTCCTCTCCGACCCCGAGAAGCGCAAGGCCTACGACACGTTCGGCTCGACGAACGGCCGCGGTCCGATGGGCGGCGGCGGGCCGCAGTTCCAGGACTTCGACCTGAGCGACCTCGGCGATCTCTTCGGCGGCCTCTTCGGAGGCGGCGGCGGCGTTCGGCCGCCAGCGCGGCCCTCAGCCGGAGCGCGGCGCCGACCTCCAGACCGAGGTGCACGTCTCCTTCGAGGACTCGCTCAAGGGTGTCCAGGTGCCGGTGCGCGCCGAGGTCGAGACCGCATGCCACACGTGCGCCGGCACGGGCGCCGAGCCCGGCACGGCGCCGATCACCTGTCCGGAGTGCGGCGGCCGCGGCGTCGTCTCCGACTCGCAGGGCCTCTTCTCGCTCTCCATCCCTGCCCGCGCTGTCGCGGCAACGGCACCGTGATCGAGAAGCCGTGCAAGACCTGTCGCGGCAGCGGTCGCGAGCGGGCGCAGAAGACCTTCCAGGTCAAGATCCCCGCCGGAGCGAAGGACGGCACGCGGATCCGGCTCAAGGGCCGAGGCGAGCCGGGTCGCAACGGTGGTCCCGCCGGCGATCTCTGGGTCGTGACCCGCGTCGCCGCCTCACCGATCTTCGAGCGCCGCGGCTCGGACCTGATCGTCGACGTCCCCGTCAGCTACGCCGACGCAGCGCTCGGCGCCAAGCTCGAGGTGCCGACGCCCGACGGACCGATCTCGCTCAAGGTTCCGGCCGGCTCGCAGCCCGGCAAGCTGCTGAAGATCAAGGGTCGCGGCGTGCCGCATCTGAAGGGCGGCGGCAAGGGCGACCTGCTCGCGCGCCTGAAGCTGACCGTGCCCGAGAAGGTCTCGAAGAAGGAGCGCGAGCTGCTCGAGGAGCTGCGGAAGGTGAGCCGCTGATGGACAGCCACCCCGCTACATGATCTCCGTCGCCGCCGAGCTCGTCGGCATGCACCAGCAGACGCTGCGCATGTACGAGTCGAAGGGGCTCGTCCGCCCGGGCGCACGCCCGGCGGCACGCGGCTCTACTCCGAGGCCGACCTGGAGCGCCTGCGCGTGATCCAGCGGCTGACGACCGAGCTCGGCCTCAACCTCGCGGGCGTCGAGCACGTCCTGCGGCTCGAGGACGAGCTGCGCAAGCAGCGTGCCCGGGCCGAGCGGCTCGAGCGCGAGCTGCGCGAGGAGATCCGGACCGTCCACCGCTCCTACAAGCGGGAGATCGTCCTCTACCAGACCGAACGACACCCGGCACCGAGGAGCTAGATGGATTTCAACAAGCTGACGATCAAGAGCCAGGAGGCCGTCGCGGCCGCGCAGGAGCTTGCGCGCCGGACCGGCAATCCCGAGCTCTATCCCGAGCACCTGGTGCTCGCTCTGCTCGACCAGGAGCTGCCGGCGCAGCTCGTGCCCGACTCGGCCGCGCTGCGCGCCGAGACCGAGGCCGCGCTCGCCGCGAAGCCCGCGATCCAGGGCGCGTCGCAGCAGCCCCAGGCGGGCGCGGCGTTCTCGCGCGTCCTCGACAAGGCGTTCGACGAGGCGCGGAAGCTCGAGGACGACTACGTCTCGACCGAGCACCTGCTGCTCGCGCTCGATGTCGTCCCGCGCGACGTTCTGCTGGCGAAGATCAAGGAGGTCCGCGGCGGGCAGCGCGTCACGAGCCAGGATCCCGAGGGCACCTACCAGGCGCTCTCGAAGTTCGGCCGTGACCTGACCGAGGCCGCGGAGCAGGGCAAGCTCGACCCGGTCATCGGCCGCGACGAGGAGATCCGGCGCGTGATCCAGGTTCTCTCGCGCCGCACGAAGAACAACCCGGTGCTGATCGGCGAGCCCGGTGTCGGCAAGACTGCGATCGCCGAGGGTCTCGCGCAGCGGATCGTCGCCGGCGACGTGCCCGAGGGCTTGAAGGGGAAGCGCGTCTGGGCGCTCGACGTCGGTGCGCTGCTCGCCGGGGCGAAGTACCGAGGCGAGTTCGAGGAGCGGCTGAAGGCCGTCCTCGCCGAGATCAAGAACGCCGAGGGCCAGATCGTGCTCTTCATCGACGAGCTGCACACGATCGTCGGCGCCGGTGCGGCCGAGGGCGCGGTCGACGCGGCGCAGATGCTGAAGCCGATGCTCGCGCGCGGCGAGCTGCGCACGGTCGGCGCGACGACGCTCGACGAGTACCGCAAGCACATCGAGAAGGACGCCGCGCTCGAGCGCCGCTTCCAGCCCGTCTTCGTCGGCGAGCCGTCGGTCGTGGACACGATCGCGATCCTGCGCGGCCTGAAGGAGAAGTACGAGTCGCACCACCGCGTCCGGATCCGCGACGCGGCGCTCGTCGCCGCGGCCGTGCTCTCCGACCGCTACATCGCCGACCGGCAGCTGCCCGACAAGGCGATCGACCTCGTCGACGAGGCTGCGTCCCGCCTGAAGATGGAGATCGACAGCTCGCCGGTCGAGCTCGACCAGGCCGACCGCGCCGTGCGGCAGCTCGAGATCGAGCTCGCCGCGATGGGCAAGGAGTCGAAGGAGGTGCGCGAGCCGGTCGAGCGGCAGCTCGCCGACGCGAAGGAGCGTCACGCCGGGCTCGCCGGCCGCTGGGCGGAGGAGAAGAGCTGCGCTCGACCGGATCGGCGAGATCACGAACCGGATCGACGAGCTGCGCATGGAGGCCGAGCGCGCCGAGCGCGCCGGTGACCTGCAGCGCGTCGCCGAGATCCGCTACGGCGAGCTGCCCGCGCTCGAGAAGGAGCTGGAGGAGCGGGAGACGCCCGCCGCGCCGATGGTGAAGGAGGAGGTCGACGAGGACGACATCGCCGCCGTCGTCGCCTCGTGGACCGGGATTCCCGTCTCGCGCCTGCTCGAGGGCGAGACCGAGAAGCTGATCCACATGGAGGAGCGGCTGCACCAGCGGGTGATCGGCCAGCACGAGGCCGTCGAAGCGGTCTCGAACGCCCTCCGCCGCGCCCGCTCCGGGCTCCAGGATCCCGACCGGCCGATCGGCTCGTTCGTCTTCCTCGGCCCGACCGGGGTCGGCAAGACCGAGCTCGCCCGTGCGCTCGCCGAGTTCATGTTCGACGACGAGCGGGCCATGATCCGGATCGACATGTCCGAGTACCAGGAGCGGCACACCGTGTCGCGTCTGGTCGGAGCGCCGCCCGGCTACGTCGGCTACGACGAGGGCGGCCAGCTCACCGAAGCCGTGCGCCGGCGGCCGTACTCGGTCGTCCTGCTCGACGAGATCGAGAAGGCGCACTCCGAGGTCTTCGACGTCCTCCTGCAGGTGCTCGACGACGGGCGCCTCACCGACGGCCAGGGCCGCACGGTCGACTTCCGGAACACGGTGCTGATCATGACCTCCAACATCCGCTCGGCCGAGCAGATGCGGGAGCACTTCCGGCCCGAGTTCCTGAACCGGATCGACGAGATCGTCGTCTTCGAGGCGCTGGACAAGGAGCAGCTCGCCGAGATCGCCGAGCTCCAGCTGGAGCGGCTGCGTGCCCGCCTCGCCGAGCGCAAGCTCTCGCTCGAGCTCACCGACGCCGCCAAGGACGTGCTGGCCGAGGCCGGCTGGGATCCGGCCTACGGCGCCCGGCCGCTCAAGCGCGCGCTGCAGCGCCTGGTCGAGAACCCGCTCGCGCAGCGGCTGCTCGAAGGCGAGTTCGCCGAGGGCGACACGATCCGTATCGACGCGCAGAACGGGGAGCTCGTTTTCGAGCGGGCTCCCGAGCGCGTCGCCGTCTGATCCGCGTCGTACCCTTTGTCACATGCTGCCGCCGATCGTGAACAGCGATCCCGGCGACGAGACCAGCGCCGAGTAGCGCGCCGGCCGAGCCGCCTTCGCTAGGGCCAGCGGCCCGGTCCGGGCTCGCCCGGCTCGGCCTGCTCCCACTCGGAGCGGGGCGGCGCGAAGAGGTCGAGCACGCTCGCGCCGTCCGGGCCCGGCCTCGGCGCGGTGCGGCGTGTTCGACGGGATCTCCCACGTCTCGCCGGGGCCGAGCTCGCGCTCCTCGTCGCCGACGCGGAAGCGGATCGAGCCGCGGAGGACGAGCCCGAGCTGCTCGTGGTCGTGGCTGTGCGTCTCGGCGATCGCGCCCGGCTCGAGCTCGACGAGCGGCGAGCGTCAGCCGCTCGCCGTGGACGGCGCGCGCGGTGATCCCGTCCCAGACGCGCCGCGGGACGATCGAGCGGACGTCGTCGAAGGCGCTCACTCGACCTGCTCGAGGAACGTCGTCTCGCCGCGCTCGGGCGGTGCGCCGACGATGAACAGGCGCAGCTCGTCGTCGTGCCGGTTCGAGAGCTGGAGCGCGCGTGCCGGGCTGGACGACCAGCACGCTGCCCTTTCGCGAGCTCGTGCCGCTCGCGGCTCGTCGCCCTCGCCCATGTGGATCGTCAGCGTGCCGTCGAGGACGACGAAGACCTCCTCCTGGATCGGATCGATGTGGCGGCGGCCGACCGCGCCGGGCGGGTAGCGGAAGAGGTTCGCGCGCGACTGCGTCATCGCCTCCGACAGCCCGGCGGCGAGGCGCGGATCGCCCTCGCGGCGCGGCTGCCAGTCGAGGTCGGCGGCGTGAAAGACCGTGTAACCCATGCGGCCATTCTCGCACGTGGCCGCCGCGGACATGTCGGGGGTCAGACCCCGTCGTGTCCGGAAGCAGGCATGGCCACCTCGGGCTTTACCGCTGCTCGGCGCCGATTCGGCGCGCGAAGCGCGACCTGTCCGGGTCTGACCCCGGACAGGTCCGGCGCGGACAGGGGCGTGAGAGGATCGCGAGCCGAGCGGAAGCCGGATCTCACGCGACGCAAACGGACATGCCGGGTCCTGGCCCGGGCATGTCCGTTTTAGGCGGGTGAGCGACGCCAGGAAGGGAAGGCGACGTTGCCTCTCACGCTCGGCCCGAGGAAGGGGTGGAGCCGGCGGTGGCGTAGGGTTGTCGCGGCGGTCGCTCGATTCATGTCCTGAGCCTCGCAGCCGGCGAGCCGTCCTGCGCCTTCGGCACGCAGGTGTTCGGGGGTGCGGTCTACCGCACTCTTTGAGCCGTCCTATTTCAGGTGGCGGTCGAACCACTCGAGCAGGAGCTCGAAGCGCTGCACCCTGTGCACCGGATTCCCCGAGCGCGACAGCTCGTGGCTCTCGACGGGGAAGCGCACCATCTCGACGTCCTTCTTCAGCAGCCGCAGCGTCGTGAAGAGCTGCTCGGCCTGCTCGATGTTGCAGCGCAGATCCTGCTCGGAGTGCAGGATCAGGAGCGGCGTCTCGATCTCCTTCGCGTACGTCCACGGCGACATCTGCGAGGTACGTGTCGACGTCGTCATGGACGAAGGTGCCGTGGTAGCCCTTGAAGACCCAGCCGATGTCGCTCGAGCCGTACATCGAGACGAGGTTGTTGACGGCGCGTTCCGAGCACGCGGCCTTGAAGCGGTCGGTGTGGCTCACGATCCAGGAGGTCATGAAGCCGCCGTACGAGCCGCCGAGCACGCCCATGCGGTCGGGGTCGCAGAAGTCGAAGCGCTTCACGGCCTCGTCGGCGACCGCCATCAGATCCTGGTAGTCGACGGTCCCCCAGCCCGGCCCGAGCTCGCCCGGGCCCATGATCGCGCGGCCCCACTCCTCCGAGTAGCCGGACGAGCCGCGCGGGTTCGAGTACAGGACGGCGTAGCCGGCGCCCGCGTACACCTGCGTCTCGTCGAAGAACCCGTTCCCGTACTGGGTGAACGGGCCGCCGTGGATGTTGAGGAGGACGGGATAGCGCTTCCCCTCCTCGAATCCGGCCGGGCGCGCGATCCACGCATCCACCTCGGATCCGTCCTCGGAGACGCGGTGAAGCGCTCAGGCGTGACGAGCTCGCGGCCGTCCGCGAACTGCCGGCCCGACGTCGGTCACCTGCTTCTCGCCGACGTAGAGCTCGCTCAGGTTGGGCGCAGTCGCTCCCGGTGCGCGCGATCACGCCGTCGCGCGCGTCGAAGCCCGTGAGCACGATCTCGCCGCCGTGCACGAGCTCCGGCTCGCCGCCGTCCGGCGACACGCGGTACACGTGGACGCTCCCGCCGTCCTCGATCCCGAAGACGATCGAGCCCCCGTCCCAGATCGGCTCGCGCAGGTCGGGATAGGGATCGCAGTTGCGGTCGAGCGAGGCGGTGAGCAGGCGCAGGTCGCCGCCGGACTTCGCGTCGACGACACCGATCTGCGGGTGGCGCGGGAAGTCGAAGCCCGCCGGCGACCCACTTGACGGCGAGCAGCTGATCCGTCCGGAGAGTACGACGGCGCCGAGTAACTGCCGTCTCCGGGCGTGAGCCGTCTCGGCTCGCCGCCCGTCGGCCGGGACGACGTAGATGTCCGCCTTCAGCTCGATGTCCCAGTCGTCGTCGCGCGAGGAGGTGAACGCGATGCTCTTGCCGTCGGGCGTCCAGGTCGGCTGCGCGTCCTCGAAGTCGCCGTCGGTGAGCTGCTTCGCCTCGCCGGAGCCGTCGGCCGGAACGACGAAGATGTGCCGGCGCCGGTCACCCGTCCAGCCGACGCTGTCGAGCTTGAACTGGAGCCGCTTGAACCGCCGCGGCGCCCGTTTCTTGTCGTCTTCTTCCTCGTAGGCGTCGTCCTGGACGCGCGCGGAGAAGGCGATCTGAGTCCCGTCCGGTGACCACGCAGGCTCGCCGACGTCCTCTTTCAGATCGGTCAGACATTGCGGCTCGCCGCCGCCGGCGGGCATCACGTACAGCTGGCGGCGCGCCTTCTCGTCGCCGCGCTTCGAGACGAATGCCAGCCGGTCGCCGTCGGGCGACCAGCGCGGCTGCGAGTCGTTCTTGCCGGTGGTGAATCTGCCGTGGCGGCTCGGAGCCGTCCGTCTTCGCGATCCAGATCGACTGGCGGTACTCGTTCTCGTCCTTGTCGATCGACCAGACGACGTACGCGACGTCGTCACCGCCCGGCCGCAGGCGCGGGTCGGAGACCCCCGTGAGCTCGTAGACGTCCTCGGGCCGCATCCCTCCCACGGGCGGCACTCTACTCACGTAGCGTCTCGCGGGATGCGGGTTCTCGTCGTCGGGTCGGGTGGAGTAGGAGCCGCGGTCGCCGCGGTCGCGCATCGCCGTGACTTCTTCGAGCGCATGGTGTTCGCCGACGTCGACGAGGATCGCGCGCGACGGGCGATCGAGCCGCACGGCGACGATCGCTTCGGCGCCGCAGCCGTCGACGCCTCCGACGCGGCCGCCATCGCGGAGCTCGCCCGCGCGGAACGGGCGGACACGATCCTCAACGCGGTCGACCCTCGCTTCAACCCGCCGATCTTCCAGGCCGCGTTCGACGCGGGCTGCACGTACCTCGACATGGCGATGACGCTCTCCGAGCCGCATCCCGAGCGCCCGTACGAGGAGCCGGGCGTGAAGCTCGGCGACGCCCAGTTCGAGGCGGACGAGCGCTGGCGGGAGGCCGGCCGGCTCGCGCTCGTCGGGATCGGGGTCGAGCCGGGCCTCTCCGACGTCTTCGCCCGCTACGCCCGCGACGAGCTCTTCTCCGAGATCGACACGATCGGGATCCGCGACGGCGCGAATCTCGAGGTCGACGGCTACGAGTTCGCACCCACCTTCTCGATCTGGACGACGATCGAGGAGTGCCTCAACCCGCCGGTGATCTGGGAGCGCGATCGCGGCTGGTACACGACCGAGCCGTTCTCCGAGCCCGAGGTGTTCGTCTTCCCGGAGGGGATCGGGCCGGTGGAGTGCGTGAACGTCGAGCACGAGGAGGTGCTGCTGGTCCCGCGCTGGATCGACTGCCGCCGCGTCGACTTCAAGTACGGGCTGGGCGAGGAGTTCATCGACGTGCTGAAGACGCTGCACAAGCTCGGGCTCGACTCGACGAAGCCCGTCAAGGTGCGCGGCGTCGAGGTGGCGCCGCGCGACGTGGTCGCCGCCGCGCTTCCGGATCCGGCGACGCTCGGCGACCGGATGCGCGGGAAGACGTGTGCGGGGACGTATGTCACCGGCACCGGCAAGGACGGGCAGCCGCGGCAGACGTACCTCTACCACGTGCTCGACAACGAGCATGTCGATGCGGGAGTGGGGGCACCAGGCGGTCGTGCTCCAGACGGCGCTGAACCCGGTCGCCGCGCTCGAGCTGCTCGCGACCGGCGAGTGGAAGGGCGTCGGCGTCCTCGGCCCCGAGGCGTTCCCGCCGCAACCGTTCCTCGACCTGCTCGCGGAATACGGCGCGCCGCACGGGATCGAGGATCGGTAGGTTTTCGTACGTGAGCGCAGTCGCCACCGGTGCCGAGGCCGTCGAGTGGAATCTCTCCGATCTCTACGAAGGCCCCGACGATCCCAGGATCGAGTCCGAGCTCGAGGAGGCGCTCGCCGCGTCGCAGGCGTTCCGTGAGCGCTACCGCGGCAAGCTCGGCGAGCTCTCCGCGGCCGAGCTGCAACGACGCGGTCGCCGAGGTCGAGCGGATCAAGTCCGCATCGACGCGCGTCGAGACGTACGCACGCCTCCGGCAGGCGGCCGACAGCTCCGATCAGGCCCGCGGCGCGCTCGTCCAGAAGGTGCGCGAGCGGAACACGCAGATCGAGACCGAGCTCCTCTTCTTCGACCTCGAGTGGAGCGCGCTCGACGACGAGACGGCCGAGCAGCTGCTCGCCGACCCAGCGCTCGACACGTACGCCTCCGTCCTCCGCTCGGAGCGCCGCTACAAGCCGTACCAGCTCTCGGAGCCCGAGGAGAGGATCTCGGCCGAGAAGAGCATCACCGGCGTCGAGCGCCTGGAGCCGCTTCTTCAACGAGCTCCTCTCCGAGCTCAGCGTCTCCCTCGACGGCGAGCGGCTCTCGCTCGACGAAGCGCTTTCACGGCTCTCGCGGCTGACCGACCAGGGCGAGCGCGGTCGCGTCGCCGAGGCCGTCACCGAGACGCTCCGGCCCGGCCTCCGGACGCGCGGCTACGTCCTGAACACGATCCTGAACGAACGCGCGATCGAGGATCGCCTGCGCGGCTACGACTCGTGGATCTCGGCCCAGAATCTCTCGAACGAGATCCCGGATGAGGCGACGCAGAGCCTCGTCGACGCGATCATGGCGCGCTACGACATCCCGCGGCCGCTTCTACGCCCTCAAGGCGCGGCTGCTCGGACTGCCACGGCTGAAGGACTATGACCGCTTCGCGCCGCTCCAGGAGGTCGGCGGCACGATCGCGTGGGACGACGCGCAGGAGCTCGTTCTCGAAGCGTTCACCGACTTCTCGCCGGTGGCAGGCGAGATCATCGGCGACTTCTTCGAGAAGGAGTGGATCGATGCGGCCGTGCGGCCGGGGAAGATGCTCGGCGCGTTCTGCGCCACGCTCATCCCGGACCGGTCCACCCGTACGTGCTGATGAACTACGCCGGCGAGCGGCGCAGTGTCCTGACGCTCGCGCACGAGCTCGGCCACGGCCTGCACGGCTCGCTCGCACAGGATCTCGGGCTCCTGAACGCCCGCACGCCGCTGACGCTCGCCGAGACGGCGTCGGTGTTCGGCGAGGCGCTCACGTTCGAGAAGCTGATGGCGAGGGAGGACGATCCCCGCGCCCGGCTCGATCTGATCGTCGGCCGCATCGACGACGCGATCTCGACCGTCTTCCGCCAGATCGCTCTCAACCGCTTCGAGCACGCGATTCACACGGGGCGCCGCGAGGAGGGCGAGCTGCCGATCGAGCGGATCTCGCAGTTCTGGTCGGCCGAGCAGCGGCGGATGCTCGGCGACGCCGTCGAGGTCACGGACAACTACGGGATCTGGTGGAGCTACGTGCCGCACTTCATCGCGGTGCCGGGCTACGTCTACGCGTACTCGTTCGGCTATCTCTTCTCGCTCGCGATCTACCGGCGCTACCTCGAGGAGGGCGATGCGCTCGTCGAGCCGTACCTCGATCTCCTGCGCGCGGGCGGCTCGGCGCCGCCGGCCGAGCTCGCGTCGCGACTCGGCTTCGACATCGGCGACCCGGGCTTCTGGGCGACCGGCCTGGACGCGATCGGCACGCTCGTGGACGAGGCAGAGCAGCTCGCCGCCAAGCTCGACGAAGCCACGTAACAGACTGTTACTTGGCCGGCTCGGGCGTCCTGGTGGTGGCTGCGACCGGGCGAGAGCTCGTACCGGTCGAGGGGGCGGAGACGCTCGTCTGCGGGATCGGGCCGATCGACGCGGCGGTCGCGACTGCGCGGGCGCTCGCCGAGGAGCGGCCGAGCGCCGTCCTGCACGTCGGGATCGCCGGTGCGCGCGGGCTCGAGCCGCTGACGCTCGTGCTCGGCTCCGAGGCCGTCTACTGCGACGCGGATGGGCCGCTCGTCGCCGCTCGGGCGCTGCCCGACCTCGACCTGCTCTCTCGCCTCCGTGCCGCCTTTCCCGACGCGCGCGTGCAGCCGATCGGGACGAGCGCCCGCGTCGGCGGCGCCCGTGACGTCGACGTCGAGGCGATGGAGGGCTTCGCCGTCCTCCGCGCCTGCGAGCTCGCGGGCGTTCCGGCGGTCGAGGTGCGCGTCGTCTCGAACGAGATCGGCGAGCCCGACCGGGCGCTCTGGCGGTTCGACGAGGCATTCGCGGCGCTTGGCGACGTGCTCCCGCGACTCGTCGCGGTAGCGTCCTCCGCGTGAGCAAGAGCGAGCTGCCGCCGCCGCTTCCGCCCGAGACCCGCACGGTCGGGCAGCTCGTGGCCGAGACGCTGAAGCTCTACGGGGACAATCTCTGGCCGTCCCTGGCGCTCGGGATCAGCGTCGCCGTCATCAACCAGGTCTCGGTCGGCCACGACACGCCCTACCAGGTTCTGGTGCTCGCGGCGGGGTCGCCGCTGATGGCCGCGTCCTACACCGGAGCCTCGGCGATCGTCGGCGGCGTGCGGCCCCGCCGGGAGGACGTGGTGCGCGCGATCGTCGTTGGCTCGATCGTCTTCGTTCCCGCGGCCTTTCTGACTGCTTCTCTTCGTCCTTCCGGCCGTCGCCTGGCTCGCCCTCGTGGGCCTCGTGGTGCCGGTGCTCGTGCTGGAGCGTCCCGGGGATCGGAGCAGCCTTCCGCCGTGCGATCGAGCTGGCGCGCGCCGACTACGTCCATGCGCTCGGGTCGCTCGCGACGCTGGCCATTCTCTTCGGGCTCGTGAAGCTGACTCTCGTGCTCCTCCTCCGGGATCTCGGCGACGCGGGCGAGCGTGCGGCCCTCGGGCTCGGAGATCTCGTGATGTCGCCGCTCCTCTTCCTCGGCGGGGCTCTGCTCTACGTCGACCAGGCGGCCAGAGTAGCGATAAGCTCGCGACCCCGACTGCGGAGGAGCGCCTCATGCCGACCTACCTGATGCTCACCACGCTGACGCCGCAGGGCGTCCAGACGCTGAAGGCGAACCCGAGCCGGTTGCGCGAGGTGAACCGCGACGTCGAGGAGCTCGGCGCCAAGGTGCTCCACCAGTGGGCGACGCTCGGGGAGTACGACTTCGTGAACATCGTCGAGGCCGCCGACGCCGCGACGGTCGCGAAGATCTCGCTCGCGCTCGGCGCTCGCGGCAGCGCGAAGCTGCAGTCGCTCGAGCTCGTCGACATCGACACCCTGCTGGGAGTTCTCGACAGCTGATTTTCCGGCGCAGGATGAGCATCCGCGGGGGCGGATGCTCATCGCGCGAAGACCCCTAAAGGGGCCGCTTCGCGGCCCGTCGCTCAGCGCCCGTCGTGCTGCTGCTGCTGGCGGAAGCGGTGGACAGCCTTCGACTTCTTCGCCGCCTTCGGCTCCGGCGGCGGCGGCTTCGGATCGTGCTCCTCGAGCCAGCGCGCGGCTTCGTCCTCGGGTCGACGCCGACTGCGCGCTCACGCTCGCCCCGCTTCAGGGCGCCGCGGCTCGTGATCGGCCGCTTGTAGCTCACCGGAAGCCGGGCTCGGCGGAGGGCGGCGGGAGCGGGCTCTGCGGCAGGCCCGGCCTGGGGCCGCCGTCGTTGTACTCCTTCGGTGCGACGTCGTTCGGCGTGTCCGCGTGGAACAGCGAGGCAAGGTGCTGGATCTGGCCACGACCGGGCCCGAGCTCGAACTGGCCGCCGCCGTACAGCACGATCCCACGCTCCTCGCAGGCGTCGTAGAAGTCGAAGAGGCTCTGGACGGAGCCGAAGCGCGACGGCTTCGAGTTGAGGCAGCGCGGCTCCCACTCGAGCGCGTCGACGTCTGCGACGGAGTGGATCGGGAAGTCCCAGGTGAGCCGGTCGCGGTGTCGCTCCAGCACGGGACGCGTCTCGTCCGTGATCCGCGCGTCCTCGAGCCAGGCGTCCGGGAAGGCTGGCAAAGAGCAGGACACGGCCGTCGACCGTAACCGAGGCGAGGCGCGGGATCGTAAACGGTGTCAGCGCAACGACCGCCTTGACCGCAGCAACGGCCGCGATGACGCCGACGATGCCGCCGACGATCGCCAGCACCAGGCTCTCTGTCAGAAACTGCCGGACAAGACGCTGACGCGTGGCGCCGATCGCGGCCCGCACGGCAACTTCGCGCGCCCGCGACGCCGCGCGCGCGAGCAGCAGGCTCGCGACGTTGATGCACGCGATGAGCAGGAGCAGTCCGACCGCCGCGAGCAGAACGAACAGCGCCGTGCGGAAATAGCCGACGACTTCCTCGTGCAGTCCGATGGCGCGGGCCCGCCACCCGCGATTGGTCGAGACGAAATCGTTGCCCAGCCGCCCGGTGAGCGCGTCCAGCTCGCGCTGCGCATCAACCAGGCGCACACCCGGCTTCAGCCGTGCCACCGCTTCCATGAAGTGCGCGCCGCGGCTGTGCTGCGACAGATCCCATCCCAGCCTGTACCAGAGATCGTTGTCGCCGGGAAAGTTGAATCCGTGGGGCATCACGCCGACGACCGTGTACATGTTGTCGTTGAGCCGAATGTCTTTTCCAACGATCGCGGGATCGCTGGTGAACCGGGACTCCCACAGGCGATGGCTCATGACGACCACCCGCTCCCGCGAGTAGAAGACGCCATCCGGGAAGCCCCCGCCGAGAATCGGCCGCACACCCAGGACGGAGAGAAAGTTGCCGCTGACCTCGATGGTGTTGACCCTGACCGGGTCCTTCGCTTCGTCCCGCAGCGTCACATCCGGCCGCCACCAGGCCGCGGCGTCCCCGAAGACCTGAGTCAGCCCCCGATAGTCCATGAAGTTGACGGGCGAGATCGGCTCGTGCTCGAGGCGCTTCTCGTGATTCGCCTCCCACAGCGTCACCAGACGGTCGGGGTCGTCGTACGGCAGCGGCTTGAGCACCACGCCGTGGACGAGGCTGAAGATGGCGGTCGTCGCGCCGATGCCCAGCGCGAGCGCCAGAATGGCGGTGGCGGTGAATCCGGGAGACTTGAGGAGATTACGCAGGCCGTACCGCAGGTCGAGCAACAGGTCGTCCATCCACACCTTCCGCGGAGAGCACGAATGATAGCGATCCGGCCCGCGTCACCAAGTCCAACGAGGTCATGCGCTTGGACGATTCCCGAGCCGGAATGGTTTACGACACCGTGCGCTTGACCAGCTCCCCCCGCCGCAGCCGCCGATAGAGGTCCAGCGCCTCCCGGATGATCCGGACGGCGTCCGGCACGCCCAGCAGGTCCTCGACGACGACCTGTTTATGCTCCAGGACCTTATAGTCCTCGAAGAAGCGGCGGATTTGGCGAAACATGTGCGGCGGCAGCTGGCTCTTGTCGGTGATATCCGCAAACGCCGGATCGCGGACGCTGACGGCGACGATCTTGTCGTCGATGCCCTTCTCGTCCCGCATGCGCATCACGCCAATCGCGCGGGCTTCGACGAGCGTCAGCGGATGCACGGGCTCTTCGCCCAGCACCAGCGCGTCGAGCGGGTCGCCATCGTCGCAGAACGTGCGCGGGATGAAGCCGTAGTCGGCCGGATAGTAGACGGCGCTGTAGAGGACGCGATCCAGACGCAGCAGCCCGGTCTCCTTGTCCAGCTCGTACTTGTTCGTGCTTCCCTTGGGGACTTCGATGACCACCGGGAATGCCGCCTCCACCAACGCGTCGTCGACGTAGCAATCGTGCCACGGATGCATGGCTCAAAGTAACACGATCAGAGCTTCCGGATGGTCGGCTCGGCTTTCCCGTCCCAGCGAAACTCGTAGTGACCGCCCGCGCGCACGTTCTTCACCATGCTGGGACGGAAGCAGGCGAGGCACTCACCTTCCGGATCGCGGACGCTGCGATACGCAATGCCTTTCGAGCCCGCATCGAGAAGCCGGCGGCCGAGCGCCTGCGACGCCGAATAGTCGACGGGATCGTAGATATCGGCCCACGTGCGGCCCGGGAACGCACGTCATGGAACCTGCCGCGAAAATCGGCCAGGTAGACGCGCATCTGCACGCGCGTCTCGAAGCCGCCGACCTCTCGCAGCTCCTGGGTGCGGTGGTAGACAGACTCGGCGAGCGCCGTGGTCACCGCCTTCGCGGCATACCACGCGCCGCGCTCCTCACTGGAGAACCGGCCGCCGCCGACGCGCGGATGGCAGAAGGCGGCCATGACGACGCTGGCCATGGCGCGGCCGGTGACCCATTCCTCGCGCGGGATGTCGTGCAGGCGACCGAGCTCGCCGTTGACGCGATCGTTGGTCCAGCCTTCGAGCTCGAAGATCGCGTGCAGATCCTCGGCTGAGGCGACACGATCGAGCAGGCCGACGACGGGGTACCGGCTCGGCACCAGACGGGCCGCGCCGGTCCAGCGCACGAACGATTCGGGCGGCGTCAGTTCCACCCGCCGCGCCGGCCGTCGATGAGACGACGAACTTTGTAGAGACCGTCCATCCCGCCATCGACCATGAGGGTCAATGCCGGGCGCCCGCCGAAGAGCGGGTGGCTGTTGGGCAGACGCACCCAGGCGTCGGCGAACGCAGCCTCCGGATAGAGCACCTGCAGACCGCTGTAGATGCCGATCACGAGCGACAACCGCGTGAGAGTATCGAAGCTGAGCGCACCGACGTCGCCCGTCTTGTATTTGTGGAACGTGGACGCGGCCGGCCAGCCCAGCAGGCCGCGTTGCTCCTTGACGCTCAGACCCCACGCGTCGGCGATGCGAAAGAACGTCCGGAGCGCGGGGCCCGAGAGGCGCCGTCGCACCTCGGGATCCGGCCGCAGCTCCGGCGCGACGCCCGCTTTGCCGGCTGTCGGGCCGTGTTCGGGGGCGTCAGCCCGCGGGCGCCTGGCGCGAGACTCCATATATGGACATCATATCACATATATGGAGACAGGCGTCATTTCGGGCGATCGGACAGGTTTTTCGGCGAGCGGCTGTTCAGCACGTCGATGAGCGGCTTCGCCTCCGCTGGAACCGTCACGGCGCCGCCCACGATGTCGCGGGCCTCGATCTTCTTGCCGTAGAGCTTCTCGTTGGCGTCCCCGTCGGATCGGAGCGTCGAGCCCTCGAGCGAGATACCCGCAAACAGACCGCGCGCACGCGAATACGTCAGGATCTCCGCGCGCATCACGACGTCCGTCGCGGCGCCCGCCGTGCGTCCCTTGGGCCCCGCGGCCGCCGACGCGTCAGCACCCAGCTTGACCTTGCTCGTCAGCACAGAGGACGCACCCCGGTCGTTCATCACAAGCAGCACGTAGTCGGTCGCCTGGCCGCCCAGCTGGAGTCCGATGCTGCCCCCTTCGAGCGCGAACATGACGGGCGGGCCCCACGGCCCGTTGTGCGTGCTGCCGCTCCGGCACGTGAGCGCGCCCCGGCCGTAGCTGCCGCCGATGCCGACCGCGACCTTGACCACCGACGGAAAGACGATCACGCACTCGGCTTTATCCAGAAGCTCTGCCGGAATACCGTCCGGCATCCCGAAGATCTCTTTCAGCACGGTCGCCGAGTTCTTCAGCCGCTCCTCCTCCTGCCGTGCGGCGACGCTGGTGACCAGTGGCAGCCCCACGAGGGCTGCGACCACCAGAACACTGCCCAATCTGTGCTTCACTGCGCGCTCCTTCCTACACTGCTGTTCACACGATCAGGATAGCTCACATGGGGTAGACTTTTCGTGCTGAGGCGGTTCATGTCGCTCCGCACTCGACTCATCTTCGCGTTCCTGTTTCTCTCGGTCGTGCCGCTCACGGCGGTCACGATCTTCTGGTACGCGTCGACCGTGCACGCGTTCGAGCGCGCCGCCGAACGCGAGTCGGCGGAGACGGCGGCGGACATCGGCCGCCGCATGGAGATGCTCACCGCGAACGTCGGCCGACGCATGGACCGGCTGTTCGACGAAGCGGCACGCGCGAGCGACGGCACCTCCGGGCAGGACATCCAGAACATCAAGGTCCAGGAACGCCTCGCGCCGATGATGGGCGACACCGCGGCGCTCCTGGAGCGCGTCGAGTTTCATCCGGCGGCAGTGCCGGCGCCGGTGCCCGGCCCGCTTCCGCTGCCGAACCCCGAACCCGCGCCGGTCGTACGTGTGCGGCCCACCCGTCCGACGCACGGACGGGTGCCGCCGCCACCACCCCCTCCGCCACCAGGCGCACCGGGACACTCGGGGCCGCCCCCACCGCCGCCAATCATCGTGGTCGACGTCCCTCGCATGATGGAGGAAGCACGCAAGGCCGCCCGCGCAGGCGCGGCCGCGGCCGGGATGGATGTCGGAAGCGCGATCGACGAGGCGATCAAGACGGGCACGCCGATCGTGGAGTCGACGGTCTCGGCCGTGGCCAATGCGATCTCGCGGGAGGCCGTGACGGTCGCAGGCGCACCGAGACTGCCGATGCAGTTCAAAGGCACGCAGATCGAGGTGCCGGTACGCAGGCACGGCCGCCTCGTCGGCAAGGCGAACGCGACGCTGAAGCTCGACGTCACGCTGCAGTCGGTCCTCTCGCTGGCGCGGCGAGAACAGGGAGAGATCCCGTTCGCCCTCGATCAGCAGGGCGCCATCTACACATCCGATGCGAGGAGCCGCGCGACGCTCGAAGTGCTCGGCGTCAAGGAAGCGGCGGCCGCCGCGCATCCGGCACGCCACGCCGGCTGGGCGACTGGATCGTGGTCGCGCGCAAGGCGGCAGCGGTCTGATCTTCGGCATCGCGCGCCCGATCGGCGCATCGCTGCGGGAGATCCGCCGCATGTCCTGGCGCAATCTCTCGATGGGGCTCGCGGTCATCGCGCTGGCGTGCATCGGCATCGTGCCGATTTCACGCCGCATGACGCAACACCTGACGTCGCTCAGCGACGGCGTCAGCAAGCTCGCCGCGGGTGACTTCAAGGCGCGCGTCCCGGTCCGGTCGAGCGACGAATTCGGCACCCTGGCCGCGGCGTTCAACCGGATGGCCGAGGACATCGAGCACAACCAGGCGCTCGCCGTCGAACAGGAACGTCTGCATCGTGAGCTCGAGCTGTCACGCCTGATCCAGACCGAGATGCTGCCGCGCGCGCGCTGCGGCTGGGCGCGGCGGAAATCAAGGGCGTCTCGATCCCCGCTCGTGAGGTCGGCGGCGACTTCTTCAACTACTTCGCGCTCCCTGGCGGCGGACTGGCGCTGCTCGTCGGCGACGTCTCCGGCAAGGGCGTGAGCGCCGCGCTGCTCATGGCCAACGTCCAGGCCACGTTGCGCGCGCGAATGCCGCTCGAGACCGATCTCGCCTTGCTCGCGGACGTCCTCGATCGCGAGGTCGATCAGAATACGCCCCGCGGCGTCTACGTGACGCTCTTCATCGGCATCCTCGACGTCGAGCGGTCGACGCTCCGGTACGTCAACGCCGGACACAATCCGCAGTTCCTCCTGCGCGCCCGCGGAGGCATTCAGCCGCTCTCCTCCACGGGCATGCCGATCGCGCTGTACGCGGGACACGGATACAAGGAATCGGTCGTCGAGATCTCCGCAGGGGATCTGCTCTTCTTCTATACCGACGGGCTCGTCGAGACGGAGAGCGAGGACGGCGACATGTTCGGCGCCGAGCAGCTGCAGGCTCTGCTCGAAGGCGCGCAGCGGGAGCACATCGACACCGTGCTGGAGCGGGTGGAAGCGGCCGCCAGCGCCTTCCGCGGCCGCGCGGAGCTGTTCGACGATGCGACGATGATGGCGCTGAGGATCGACGCCTGAGATCGGGCGTCAGCGGTTCGGCTCGAGGAGCCAGACCTCATCCGTCAGGTGCTCGTCGTCGTCCACGACGAGCCGCCGGCCGTCCTTGAACACGGCGAACGGGTGATTGCTGCCGGTCAACCGGATGTTGGTCAGCATCCGGGTCTTGCCGTCCTTCAGCGAAACGAGCCGAATCTCCTGGCCGGTCGAGCCAACCGTCAGATACCCGATCTGCTGACCGTCCGGCCACCACACCGGCCACCCGCCGTCCGTCGTCAGGCGACGCAAACCGTTTCCGTCGGCGCCGATGACAAAGATCCCGCCCGAGTAGCCGCGGTTGGAGGCAAACGCGATCTGCGATCCATCCGGCGACCAGCGCGGGCACGCGCCTGGCGAGGCCGTCAGCCGTCGAGGTGGCCCGCCCGATGCCGGCGCGACGTAGATGCGTTCCGCCTCCGGATCGGATCGTGTGAACGCGACCTGCGCGCCATCCGGGGAGACGTCGGCGTATGCCTCGCCGCCGTCGGCGCCGAGCTGAAGCACGCTCATGGGCCCGCCGTCGCGCGGCACTCGCGCGATACGCCGCGGCGCGAGCCAGCTGTTCACGATGATGGACTGGCCGTCCGGCGCGTATCGCGGATACACGGCACCCCTGTCACCGGACGTCAACGGCCGCGGCGCACCGCCGTCGACCGGAATCGTCCACACCTGCCACGAGCCGTCGACCTCGCCGCGGCTGAACGCGATCTCCTTTTCATCCGGCGAAATCGCCGGTCCCCAGATGTACGGCGCGTGCGTGAACAGGGTGCGGGACGTGCCACTGACGTGATCCCGGATCTCCAGCGTGTTTCGCCAGCGCGTGTTCAGAAACGCCACCGTGCCGTCCGCGGCGACGGAGGGCCACTCGTCAGGGCCAGGGCCGGTCGTCAGTTGCACGGGCGCGCCGCCCGGCAGCGGCTGCATCCAGACGTTCGTGGCGCCGCCGCGATTGGACGAGTGAATCAGCCCGCGGCCGTCAGCCGTAAACGTCGGCCAGTCCGCAAACACCGAGTCCGACTCGTCGAGCGGCTCGACCGGGGGTCCGCCATCAACAGGGACGAGCCAGATCTCCCCAGCCACGCCGCCAGTTCCTCGGACGACCGCGAGCGTCTTTCCGTCGGGCGACCAGGAGGGATTGCGCAGGAAGGGATACGTGCTGTCGCCTCGCAGGACGACGCGGGCTCCCGATGCGTCGATACTCGAGATCGCGAGATCCGCTCCGGTCCCATCGTCGCGACGCTTGATGTAAGCGAGGCGGCGTCCGTCGGGAGCCCAGGCAGGGTTTTGCGCATTGCGGACCAGTTCCTGCGTCTCACCGCCGAGCGACCGCACCACGCGGAGCTCGGGCACTCCCCCGCTCACCTCGGTTCTCGTGTACACGAGCCGCTCGCCGTCCGGCGAGAATTTCGGTGTTTCCTCGCGCGCGTCGTCGTTGGTGAGGCGGAGCCGCGTTCCACCCGAGACGCGGCCGGCGTACAAATCGACGCGTCCGTCGGCTGTCTCTGCGACGTACGCGAGCATCCGGCCGTCTGCAGAGATGACGGGACTGAACGCTCGCGTCTCGTTCAACGAGATTCGCGTCAGCTTTCGATTGCCTTGAGGAGCCGGCTGAGGAGCACGATCTCGTAACACCCACCAGCCGAGGAGAGCTGCCGCAGCCAGCACGAGTCCTGCCGCGGCCATGCCGGCCGCAGAAAACACTCGCCGCTTGTCCTCGCGAGCCTGAACGGTTGACGTGTCGGACTGCACGGCCTCGAGCGCTGCGCGTACCTCACCGGCGCGCTGGTAGCGCTGCGCCGGTTCCTTCGCCAGGCAGCGCAGGATGATCGAGCGCAGAATTGGCGGGATGTGCGGCTGAAACGGCTGCGCCGGCGACCGAAGGATGGCGGCGGTGAGATCGAATTCGTTGCGCCCCTGGAACGGCAGCGATCCGGTGGATATCTCGTAGAGCACGACGCCGAGGCTCCAGATGTCGCTGCGCGCGTCGGCGCCTTCGCCCAACAGAACCTCCGGCGCGACGTACGAGAGTGTCCCGATCAGCTGTCCGGGCTCGACTCGCTCGAGCGGGCGCGTGATCTCCTCCGGTGTGCCCAGCTCGATTCGCCGCGCAAGGCCGAAGTCGAGGACCTTCGCGCTGCCTTCGGAGCTGATGACGATGTTGTGGGTCTTCAGGTCGCGGTGGATGACGCCGCGCTCGTGAGCGTGTGACAAAGCGGCCGCGATCTGCGCGCCGTATCGCACGACCGTCTCGGCCGGCAGACCGTCGCTCGGTACGAGCTCGGCGAGCGGCTGGCCCTCGACGAACTCCATCGCGATGAACGCGCGGCCGTCGATCTCACCGACTTCGTAGACCGTGCAGATGTTCGGATGCGACAGGTGCGAGGCCGCCCGGGCCTCGTCCAGCAGCTGCGAGCGCTCGCCCGGCGTCGATCCGCGGCCGCCCTCGCCGACCAGCTTCAGCGCGACCGTACGATGCAAGCGCTCGTCATGGGCGCGATACACCACGCCCATGCCGCCCGCCCCGAGGCGCGCGTCGATCCGGTACTGGCCCAGCGTCTCGCCAATCATGCAGCGCCGCGGCTCATATCTTACGACCTGACGGTCAGGACCAGGCCTTGAGCAACGCGACACCCAGCACGATCAGCGCGATTCCCGCGAGCCGTGGCGCCGAGGCAGGTTCCGCGAACAGGTACACACCGAGGATGGCGGTGCCGGCCGCCCCGATGCCCGTCCAGACGGCGTACGCCGTGCCAATCGGAATGGAGCGGGCCGCCCAGGCCAGCAGCACCATGCTGGCGACCATCGCCAGCCCCGTCCAGACGCTGGGCCACAACCGGGTGAAGCCGTCGGAGTATTTGAGACCGATCGCCCATCCCACTTCGAAGATCGCGGCGAGAAACAACAGGAGCCAGGGCATGACCAATCCTACCGCTTGCGTGATCAATTCGATGTCCGGCGTGACGACTGGTGTTATCCTGACGGCCCGCCATGAACGACGAGAAAGGTGACCCGCCGCCGGATACGTCACGCTTCGACGAGCTCGGTCACTGCCCCGAGTGCAACGCCGACATGGTGCAGGAGAACGCCACCGGCGAGCGTCTGGGCCTCTACTACCGCTGCCCGGTTCACGGGCGATTCAGGTATTCGTGGGATGACGATCGGCTCGAACGGGCGGAATAGCTCTACTCGGGGCTCGGCGTTCGGGGCTCGGATTGCTGATTGTCGCCGCTGATTGGCGATTAGTCGCTGCCGACCGGTCCTGACCAGCCAGTCGCGCGCAACTGCTGCTCCAGTTCGAGCCATCGGCGGTGCACGTCGTTGGAGCCTTTCACGTACTGGGTGCGGACCCTCCCATCCGGTTCGGTGACCACGATCGCAAACGTATCAGGGAGTCCCGCGTTGCGGACCTCGCATTGGAGCAGGGCGTGTTGCTTCTCGAAGAAATACAGCATGTCCTGTTTTTCGGCCGCGGGCCTGATGGTCTTCAGGCCGGAAATCCTGCGCACGCGCCGCTGCCCTGAAGCCGGGGCCAGGAACGACCGATACCACAAACGCGAGATGGCTACCTACTGGATCATCGTCCGGCGGGAGAACCTCGAGCTCTTCGAAGCGCTCACGGTGGCGTTTCGCGGCCACACCGGATTTCGTGTGATCCTCGACCGCCGGCAGTCAGACGTCAACCCCCGTTGCACGGATCGGCGCGGCGCTGCAATCTCGTACGATCGGGACGAGATCATCATCGCCGAACGGTACGACCCCCTCCCGAAAGACGCACAGATCGCGGTCTGACGGCGAATCGACAATCCGCAATCAACCCGCAATCCCCAATCAATCCGCAATCCCCAATCCGCAATCCCAATCGGCAATCCGCAATCCGCAATCCGCAGTGTCTATTTCACCTCAATCACCACGCGGTCGATGACCTGCCGCACGCCCTCGGTCTCGCGCGCGAGCTGCAGCGCGCGTTCGCGTTCCGCGCCCGATCTGACCGTTCCGCTCAACGTCACGACGCTGTGCAGCGTGTCGACGTTGAGGGTACGCGCCTTCACCACGTCGTCCAATGCCATCTTCGCCTTGATCTTGGCCGTCAGCGTGCCGTCGGCCAGCGCGACCTTGGCTTCGTTGGCAATCTGACCGCCCACCGCGGCGGTCTTGTCCGCGATTTTTCCCCCGACCTCGCGGGCGCGCTCGGTGCCGATGCGGCCGGACGTGCCAACGCTGTTCGGAATCACGTCACGCGCGCTCCACCAGCCCAGCAGGAAGCCTGCTGCCGCAACCACCACCACGATGAGCACGATGAGTTTCAGAAGAGTCCTCAACATTACGTACCTCCGCTTACGGCAGAGACTGGTGCAGGACTCGTGCCCAGCGTAGAATTCCTGAGCTTGCTTCCCGCCTCGCGAGTATGACCACCGGCCCATCCGCGTCAGCGTGCGCGAACTGCGGTGCGCGCCTCGAAGGACGCTTCTGCCACCACTGCGGCCAGAGGGTGATGGCCACCCGCTTGAGCGTCGGCGAGCTCGGCGAAGAGGCGCTCGATCAATTCCTCAGCCTCGACGGCAAGGTCCTTCGCACGCTGAAGCTGCTGCTGTTCAGGCCTGGCGCTTTGACGAAGGAGTTTCTGGCGGGGCGACGCGTGCAGTATGTGTCGCCGCTCCGGTTGTACCTGCTGTGCAGCCTGCTCTTCTTCACGCTCGCAGCGCTGATGCCCAGCGCGCGTCAGTCGCTGATCAGGGTCGGGCCGTCCCGCGGCGCCGGTCCACCCGCGACCTTCAACCAGCGCATGGAGCAGGCGGCGGTGCCTGCCGGCGCCGACGTGCAGCGCCTCACCGACGCGCTGATGACGAACCTTCCACGCGCCGTGTTCATCATGATGCCGCTCTACGGCGCGATCACGTGGCTCTTCTACCGCCGCGTCGAGCCGTACTACATGGCGCACCTGTACTACTCGATCCACGTCTACGCGTTCGTCTTCTTCATGTTCTCGATGTACGTCCCGCTTGCCGCGCTGGGCCGGGGCGGCCAGCTCGCCGGGTCGGTGATGGTGCTCGCGCTCTTTCCCTACCACTACCTGGCACTGGCGCGGGTCTTCGGGGGCACGCGGTGGCAGACGTTCGTCAAGGGGACGGCGATCGGCGTGGTGAACTGGATTGTGATGACGATCGTGGTGGGTGGGCTGATGTACGCGCTGATTAAGACGTTGTGAACATCATCGTCATTGCACCAGCTTCATCCGCCGAAGCGTGTCAGCCAGCCGCGCACCGCTGTGGTCGACGGCGCCGGGAAACAGCTTCGTGACTTCCGCGGCCACCCGCTGGGCTTCCTCGGCTCGACCCGCGTTCGCGTAGTACGTGGCCAGCAGCGCGCGGCCGAACGCGCCGACCTGGGTGCCATCCCCGTAGCGCGCGTCGGAATGATCGGCGATAGCTTTCTTCAGGTACGCTTCGCGCTCGCTGCCGGTCGAGATCTGCGCCAGGTACAGCACCGCACACCCCGCGCGGTTCGACTTCGGGTACTTCTGAACGAGCTGGGTCAGCGTCTCTTTGGCACCCGGCGCTTTCAAATCCTTGTTGGCAGTCTGATACAGGTCTTCGATCTCCTTCACCTGCGCCGCACCGAAGGTCTGACGATCCTGCTGCATCCGCGCCTGGGCCGCTGCACGCAGCGCATCCAGGGTTGGTTCGGCCGGCTGCGCGCCACCGGGCTGCGCAACAATCAAGAGCAACACAGCCGCTGCCGATCGCACAAATGCAGATGCCGCGCGGATCAACGCCCTACCTCGCGATTCGTTGCAGTCGTTGCAGGTTGGCTTGGGCCGGACCGTAGGTAGGATCCAGTTCGAGCGCACGCTGAACCTGCTGCATGGCTTCGGCGTACCGGCCCATCGCCGCCAGCGCGCCACCGAGGTTGTTGCGAATGATCGCGGAATCCGGCCGCAGCTCGACGGCCCGCTCGTAATGTGACACCGCCTCTGCTTTCCGGCCGCGCGAAAACAGCAGAACGCCGAGGTTGACGTGCGCGTCGGGAAAGTCGGGATTGATCGCCAGCGCCTGCCGGTAGGCGGCCTCCGCTTCCGGGAATCGGGACAGTCCCCCGTAGGCGTGGCCCAGATTGAACGCGATGCGCTCGTCGCGCGGCGCCAGAACTGCCGCGCGGCGAAAGCGCGCCAGCGCGTCCGCAACGCGTCCTTCGGTCATGAGCGCGACGCCGAGATAGTTGAGGGTCTCGCTCGATCGCTCCCCGAGGCGAAGCGCCGCCTCGAGATGCGGAATCGCGTCCTTGATTCGACCGACCTCGACGTACAAGCCGCCGAGGAGCGCCTGATATTCGCCGTTCTCCGGGGCGTCGCTCGCACGCCTCTCGGCCATCGCCAGCGTCGCCACGCGATCGCGCTCCTCGAACGACTGCATCAGCAGGGCGGCGTCCTGCGACGATTGCGGCATCAGCTGCAGCCCGAGTTCCGCCATCTCGTCGGTCGATCGCGGCCCCGTCTGCACGCGCACCGGCGGATCATGCGGGTTGTCCGCGTTGTCCTCCGAGTTGTCGTACGCATATCTCATCGTCAGGCGCGTCCCGCGCGGGAGCGGAATCGGCGTGACGTAGCGGTAGTCCTGCTGCCAATGAAAGTCCCACCGTTTGATGTGGATCAGCGTCCTGGCTTCCCCGCCGGGCAGAACTGCGGTGACGAGCATCTCCTTGCCGAGATAATGCGCGTGCGGATACACGCTCAACAGCTCCACGTGCACTGGCAGCTCGCAGGTGTCGGTGACTACGTAGTTGCGTTCGCCCGGCGGGATGTCGATCAGCTTCGAGCCCATCCTCACTGTCACCGGCGTCTGCACCGGCGGTGTGGTCGTCAGGAAAAGACCGACCGTCGGCTGAATCGCGAGCGGCGTGTCCGACGGGATCACGTGGACCTCGACGACCAGATCGGCGCCGCGGTCGAGCCGCCAGGGCATGCCGTCAGGCGCAACGATTGGACCGCGGCCTGGCGCCCATCCGATGAAGTGGCCGCCGGGATCCTGCACGCTCTCCCAGGCCATCCCGTCGAATCCCGGTTGTCCGTCCTGACCGTCGCGGCGGCGCGAGGCGGACGTCCGATCCACGCGGATGACGGCATGGTGGATGGGCGACCCGCCGGTCTTGAACTCGACCGCGCGCACGAAGGCGCCGGATGACAGCCCGGTGGGCAGAACGAGATTGCGATAGACGTCCTCTCCGCCGGGCGTCACCGCATAGGGGCGCGACGCGCGCAACACGAGGTCGGGCTTGCCGAGCTGCCAGCCGTCCGGCCACACAGGCGGCTTCGGCAAATCCGCAGCGCGGCCCTCGTTTTTGCCGCCCTTGACCCACCGTTGGATGAGATCAATTTGATCGTCTCGCAGGCGACGTTCGGCGACGATCGGAAACGCGCCCGGTTCGGGCAGCCACGGCGGCATGTGGCGTTTGAGCGTTTCCTCGGCGACCGCGTCGGCACGTTTCGCGACATCAGCGTAGGTCAGCAGCGGGAACGGCGCCGCCTCGCCGGGCCGGTGACACGGCGCGCAGTTGGCGAACACGATTGGCGCAATGTCGCGGTTGAACGTCACGTCGCCCGGTTGCGGCGGTGAGGTTCCGCATCCGGCGGCGCCGGTGGAAGACGCCGTCAGGAATGCGACGATGACGCCCCGCCTCACGAAGATCACCTCGCTGGTGTTACAACTTCTTTCGATAGGTCGCCGGGAACTCGTAGCTGGCCGGGAACCCCGGGAAGAGCTTCTGGACAAGCTCCCGGTTGATGCGCGATCCATCGACGTAGGTCCATTGACTGGAATTCGGCTCGAGTACACCGAGGAGGAAATTCAGACTCTCGATTCGCTGGTTGCTGGCAGAAATGATCGACAGCGTTGGCACGACAGCGAAGCGGCGACCACCTCCGTTGAGGAACTCAGGCGGCCGCGGGAACGTGAGAGACTCGAGCTGCATGCCAACACTCTTGAACTTGAGAGACGTTTCCTGAAGGGTTTTCCGAGCGGCCTCAATGCCGCCCAGCATTTTGATGATTGTCGGATGTGTATACCGGAGCACCCCGTCAACATCCGTGCTGTACGTGGCCTGGGAGATCGCTTTGACGTCCTGCTGTACGCGATCGATCTCCTGCTGGCTCTGACCGCTTCCCGGGTCTGCGCCGAGACACACCGCAAGAACCAGGAACAGGTGAATCCCCGTCACGATCGCCTCCTGGGTGCCGCTTTGGCTGGCGCCGCCTTCAGCGCGCGGATCGTCTTCGTCGCCCCGGCAATCCGTCGCTCGCGCGTTTCGGGCTTCTTCGCTTCCTCGATCGCCTCGACGTACTCGCGCTGATGGCTGTAGCTCAAACCGCGCCAGCGATCCCATGCCGGCGGAGCCGCCTTGAGGGCTTTGACGAAGTCGGCCGGCGGCGTGACCTCACGCTTCTCCATGTCGAGGTCGAGCCGGACGTCGAGCGTCTCGGTGCCGTCGAGTCCAGCAGCCTCCCGGTTGCTCTTGCGCAAAGGAATGCACGCGGGACCGCCCATGGCCGCGATGGTGCTGCGAAACGTGTAGCCGTTCAGCGTCACTTTGACCGGTACTTTGACCTTGCCGAACACGTCCCGGGGATCGAAGGTCAGCGGGATCAAACACATCGATCCTTCACGGACGATGGTGGTCTTGAAGGTCTTTGATGGCGTCATTCGTGCCCCCGATTATAACGACCGATCCGGCGCGATGATTCCGAATGGGATGAAGCTCGCCGCCCTTGACCCGGGTCGGGTCGCAGGACTAACGTGGGCTCACTCCAGTGAACCACGTGCTCGCGACCCTGTGTCTGGGCGTCGGGCTGTGGGCGTCGACAAGCGCCGCCGCGCAAATCATGGATCCTCCACATCAAGCATTCCGAGCCGGCCTTGGAGATCACCTCGACCGTCGAGGGCGTGGCCGACAAGCCCAGGATCGTCGACATCGGTGGGAAAGCGGTGCGCGACAATATTCAGGGCACACCCAGTCGAAGGGTCATGCGGCTGATCTTTGAGCGACAGTAAGCGATTCGGGGACACTCGATGAGCACCAGCGACACGACCAGGTCCATTGCCCATTCGATTGCGCCGATGCTGTCGGTGCGGCGCGGCGCGCAGGCGGTGGAGTTCTACAAGACGGCCTTCAGCGCGCGCGAGCTCCATCGGGTCGAGGATCCCTCCGGTGCAGTCGTGTCGCAGCTGTCGGTGAACGGCGCCGAGTTCTGGGTGAGCGATGAATCGCCCGAGCACGCCAACTTCAGTCCCGAGTCGCTCGGTGGAGGAACGGTGCGGATGATCCTGACCGTTCCGGATCCCGACGCGGTGTTCGCCAGAGCGATCGGCGCGGGCGCCAGGGAGATCCATCCCGTCGGCGAGAACTACGGCTGGCGGCTCGGTCGACTGCTGGATCCCTTCGGGCATCACTGGGAGATCGGGCATCCGCTGTAGCGCTGCAGGGCTCTGGGCGCTGGGCTCTACGGCACGGAGACGTTTCTTCCCGCGCACCGCTCACGGGAAGAGACCGACGAGCCTCCAGAACGATCCCTCGCGCATGGGAGCGGGATTGTCGTAGTCGTCCCATGTCTCCGGCGCTGACGTCTTCGCCTCGTAGAACCCGTCCAGCGCATTGACCCTGCGATCCCGTCAGGGAATGACGGCGGTCTTGTCGTGCAGCGAGAGTACCCAGTCTCCCCCTCTCCCCATCGGCCGCCACGTCATCGTGCCGCCGTGCTGCGCTAGCAGCTGGTGAATCTCTTCGTACGGACGCGTCTCCGCGGTGATGGTCATGATCGGCTCCTCCCTCTCGAAGTCTGCGTGGCCTGATTCTGTTTGAGCGCCTCGTTCCAGGCGTCCGCGATATGGGGCATCACGTCGTACATCAGACCCTTGTCCGGGCCCTGAACCACGTGCACCGGCCATCTGCGCTGTTTGCCAAACCGCTCTCGAATCCGTCTCGTGAAGCGCGCGAGGTCCGCCCGTGCCTGACCGTAGGTCCGGTCGGCGCTTTCCTGCACCGCCCGGAACGTCACGCGCGTGCCCGGCGAGGCGCAGGTGAGCTTCATGAGCGCGAGCGCGGTCTTGTTGTCGCCGAGGCCCCGCTGGAGATCGCGAAACTCCTCGGTCGTCCAGTTCCGGTCCGTGCCCGGCGGGGCGGCGTTCGGCTCTGATTCGGCAGCGAGCGCCGCGGACAGGGTGCGAATGATCAGGGCGTAGAAGCGCCGGGGCACCGGCACGTGGACGATTTCATCGGCGATGTCAGCCATACAAGCCATTATACTGGCTATATATTGGACAGTTAAGCCTTTTAATAGCCTTCTCATAGACATCCGGCATCGGTGTGGGCAGCGAAACGGTTGCCCTCACCGCTGGTGGTGTCTGGCGCCCTACTCGGGAGTCCGGACCGAGAAACAGCGACAGCGAGGCAATTTGGGGTGACTCGGTCCAGACCGAGTTACTTGCGTCAGCTCCGAGAAAACCCGATCCGGATCAGCTGTTCTGACGGCCGCGGGAGTCTTACGCGAGGGATTGGAGACGTGTGTCCTCCGAAACTTCGGCGGCTTCTGTGCTGAACGGTGCAGTGCTCGAAAGTGCTTAGCTGTTAAGCTGATGGGGCTTTACTGAGCGCTCACCCATTCAGGGCCGTGCCTCAAAGCATTAGCCTAAGCCTAGGGCACCCATGACCAAATCTCGCCGGCCGAGCCTTCGGGGCCTCGATACGCTCCTGCATCAGCAAGCGCTCGAGATGGCCACCCTTCGAGCCGCTCGCGACGATCGGCGCGCCAGGGACAGCCCTAGAACACCGAAGTCGTATCGGCTTGGTCCAGAAAACCCCGATGGCACGTTGACCATCGATGTCGCAGACCGTGGCGCTGACAACTGGCGTCAGCGGGAAACCTCCCCCAACCTGCAACTGGCAGAAGAGCGGGTGGAGCAGTTAACTGCTGAGGACGCGGAGTTCTTCCGTGGAGGTTCGACGCCAGCCGGCAACCGCTGACGCTAGTTGGCTTCTTTGGTTGGAGGCAGGGTGGAGGTTGGCCGCGGGGGGGTGCTCAGTGTCGACATCTCGCGCGTCACGGCCGCCACTTCTCTCGTGATGTGTTCAGCGAACCGACGCAGCCGGTCAAGGCGCTCTTGAATACGGTCGATCTGGGCGATGCGTTCTTCGCCATTCCCTGAAGCCGTGCGGATGGGCGGCTGATGGAGTTGCAGCATCACAGTGAGCACGAGCGTATCAACGAACCCAGATGGACGACTGTTCAAAACTGCACTAAGGGCGGCGGTCAGCAGGGCCCCGCGGGCGTGCCGGCCGGGACCGAGCGGCGCGAGGAATAGTGGCTGCTCCCTGTTAATTGACTGCCGGGGGTGGGGATCGAACCCACACGGGCTTGTGGCCCACGGGATTTTAAGTCCCGAGCGTCTGCCAGTTCCGCCACCCCGGCGCGGAGTCAACGCCATGATCTCATGACGCCGCCTGAAATCTCCCAGCTTCGGAGGTCGCCCTGTGCACCCCTGCGCAGGACCACATCCCGCGGAGCCCTTAAAATTAGCTGACGTGTCCGACCTGACTGCAGGACCTTCGCTACGCGGCCCGCCAGCTTGCCCGCACGCCGGGGTTCACCGCTGCCGCCATCGCCACGCTGGCGCTCGGCATCGGTGTGAACACGATCTTCTTCGCGGCCGTGAACGCGATGGTCTTCCGGCCCGTTCGCGCCGCCGCGTGGACGGACTGTTCGTCGTCGAGCTCACCGACAAGTTGAAGCGAAGCCGAGGACCGCTGACCGAGGCCCAGTTCCGGCGCGTCGAAGCCGAAATACCCTCGGCGGTCGCCAGAATCGGCGGCTTGCCTACCTGAACCAACCAGTCGTCGTCACCACGCCTGGCCGCGGCGAGCGTGTGGAGGCCGAAGTCGTGTCGTCGGCTATGAAGCCACGCTGGACCTGCAGCCGCAGGCCGGCCGAATGCTCGCGCGCGAGGACGACTTCGCTGGAGCCCAGGCCGCCGTCGTCATCAGCGACCGACTCTGGCGCGAATGGTTCAATGGCGATCGCGCGCCCGTCGGGCGAGCGATGCTCCGAATCAACACGATGTCATTCACATCGTCGGAGTCGCGCCGCGCGGGTATCGCGGCCGGGCAGCCTGACATTCAGGTCGGCGGATGTGTGGTTCACGACCGCCGACGCCCCCGCGGCGGCGGGCCGGACTCTATCGCTGGACTTCTGGGTCACCTTCGTTCGTCCCGCGCTGGGGACACGCCGCGGAAACGGAGTCGCAGATCCAAGCGTCGTGACGAGCGGACCGGGTGCACCGAGCCCGGAATCGATCATCGTCCGTTTGTAAGCCGGCTGATTCATTTCTCGGCTCCACCGCGTTCACCAACACCGGCCTCACCATCATCGGCCTCGCCGGCCTTCTGCTCGTGGCCGCTTGCGCCAACCTGGCCAACATGCTGTTCGCGCGCGGTGCGCAACGCGCCGGTGAAGTCGCCGTGCGGCTGTCCCTCGGCGCGGGCCGGTGGCGGATCTTTCGACTCTTCCTGCTCGAAAGCGTACTCATCGCGTCTGTAGCGGCGATCTGCGGTTTGATGCTCGCGCTCGTGTCGACGTCGTTTCTGGCCGCGGCGTTTCCCTCGTTCCGCGACCGCAACTTCAGACTCTTCGTCGATTTGACGCCCGACTCTCGCGTGTTCGCGTTCGCGTTGGCCGCGGGCGCGGCGGCGGCGTTGGCCGTGGGCGTCGCGTCCGCCTGGCACGCGTCCGCCGTGCCGCCCCTTCGAGCACTCGCCTCGTCGGGCGTCTCGACCGGGGTGACGCGACGCGGGCGATGGGTGCGTCTCGGTCTCGTCGCGGTACAAGTGAGCGCGGCGGTGCTCCTCCTGATGGCCTCGGCGATCTACGTCCGCGCGGCGGCGACGGCGCTCGATCGCTACGTGATCTTCGACACGACGCCGTTGGCGACCGGGTTGGTGAACCTCCAGCTGCACGGTTACCACGAGGCACGCGCGCGCGCGTTCTTCGATCGATTCCTGAACGACGTGCGCCAGGTCCCCGGCGTCGAGAGCGCGGCATTGGCCGATGGTTTTCCGGGCGGCACGTACGCAGCAACGCGGAATGTCGACGTGCTCACGCCGAGGGAAGTGCCGGGCGAAAGCGGCGAGATCCGCGAGCTGTCAGGAACAGTCAACCGGCTCAGGGCCGGGTATGCCGGCGTATCGCCGCAGTTTCTCGATACGATCGGGCTGCCGCTGCGCCGCGGGCGGGACGTGCAGCCATCCGATCAGGATTCCACGCCGCTCGTCGCGATCGTCAGCGAGAGCGTGGCGCGGCTGTTGTGGCCCGGACAGGATCCGCTCGGCAAGCGCCTGATGTTCGGCAACGACGGCCACTGGCGCACCGTTGTCGGCGTGTCGGCCGATCCCGTCGCGGCGCGCGTCGAATCGCCGCTCGTCAGCCCGGCGAACCTCGTGCTCATTCCCGCTGCGCAGGCATACCGGCCGGAAATGCTGATCGTCATCCGGTCGCGGACGCCGCCGGCGCACCTCGAGCCATTGCGGGCCGCCGCACGGGCGATCGACGACAACGTCGCCCTCTTTGACCTGGCGCCCGCGGAGGATTCCATCCTGGCGTGGGCGGCACCGCTGCAGGCAGCAACCGCGCTGACCGGCCCTGCTGGGCGTCCTCGCCCTGACCATCGCGACGCTCGGTGTCTACGGGGTGATTTCGTACGTCGTGAGCCTGCGCACGCGCGAGTTCGGGATTCGCGCCGCGCTTGGGGCCAGGCCGTCGCAGGTCATCAAGCTGGTCCTGGACGAGGCGATTCATCTCATGCTCGTCGGGCTGCTGGCGGGCGTCCTCATCGCGAGCCTCACCGAACGCTACGCCCAGAGTCAGCGTTTCGGCTTCTTGCCCAACGAGGTCTGGACGTGGGTGCTCGTGCCGACGTTGATACTGATTATTGGCCTTGCGGCGGCCTACGGTCCCGCGTGGCGCGCCTCGCGCATCGATCCGAACGTCGCGCTGCGGGAACTGTAAACGGGGAAGAACAAGGCGGGATTGGCGGAGGCTCGAGTCATGAGACCCAAGCCCCCGAGCAACCGAACTACCGAGCAACCGAACTACCGAACTACCGAACTACCAATCCCCCGAGGCTCACTGCAGGCGGCTCTTCGACGCCACGAGCTTGGCTGACGTGGCCTTCACGGCCTGCTCCGTCGCTTCGCCGAGGATCGTGTCGCGGAAATCAGACGAGCCGAACGAGATGTTGCCGACACCCGCGCCGCCGCCGCCACCGCCGCCGCCGCCGAGCAGCAGGCCGCTGCGCTTCGAGGTACCGTCACCCTTGGCGCTCGCCATGATCTCGCCGGTGGTCGTATCGATGATCCGGGCGGTGATCGCGACGTTGGCCTTCCCTTTCGACGTCCCGACGTTGCCCACGCCGTACGCGCTCCCGAATCCGCCACCGCTGAAGCTCTTGTTGCTCTGCTCGGTCCCGAACTTCGTGACGGAGCCCACGACGAGGTACTTGACGCCGAGGGCTTTGCCAATCTGCACCATGGTCTTGGCGCTCGGGTCGGCGCGCTCGCTGTTCGAGAAGTTCTGCTCGGCGAGGATGGCGTCGAGCCGCTTGCGCTCGATGACGCGGAAGCTGCCATCGTTGACGAGCTCGTCGACGATCATGTCGGAGATGCCTTCACCGATGTCCCAGGTCCCGCTCCACCAGTGCTGCACCGTGCCGTAGTCGAAACTCAGAACGGCGATCGTCGGACGCTCGCTCTGTGCTGCCTCGGGCACGGCCCTGGCCGTGATGGTGGCAGTCCCCAACACGAGACCCAATGCTGCTGTACAGGCCAATGCGCGCAAGATGTACCTCCGGAAAAAGGTGGCTGGGGTCCACACAGTGTAGCAGGAACGCACCCCACCTGTGTGAGGAGAAACGCCCGGAGCGTGGCCGACCGAACGCGCACACGCGAGTCATGGCCGGCGCTGCACAGGATTTCACGATTTGTGCGGGGAGGGAGTGGTCCGGCTAAAGCCGGACACTACAACATCGCCGGAGTGGTCCGGCTGAAGCCGGACACTACGTCGTTACGGCGTCACGGCATCGATGTCGGCCAGTGCCGGCCAGCGCGTGTCGCGCTCGGACAACGTCGGCTCCGCGATCGGCCAGGCGATACCCAGGGCGGGATCGTCCCAGCGGACGCCGCACTCGTGCTCGGGAGAGTATTCGTCAGTGGTCTTGTAGATGACTTCGGCTTCCTCGCTCGTGACGCAGAAGCCATGCGCGAATCCGGGGGGGATGTACACCATCCGCCGGTTGTCCGCAGACAGCGTGACGGCCACCCACCGGCCGAACGTCGGCGATCCCTTCCGGATGTCGACGGCGACGTCGAAGATCTCGCCGACAATCACGCGCACGAGCTTGCCCTGCTCGCGCGGCGGCCGCTGGTAGTGCAGGCCGCGCAGCGTCCCGCGGCCGGACCGCGAATGGTTTTCCTGCACGAGCGGAAGGTCCAAGCCGGCAGCCTGGAACGCCGAGCGCTTGAACGTCTCCATCAGGAAGCCGCGGTTGTCCGCAAACACGGTGGGCTCGATGATCACCAGCCCGGAAAGCGCCGTCCGTTCGATCGTCAAGGGCATTCGTCTCTCAGAGCTCGTCTTCGAGCACCCGAAGCAGGTATTGTCCGTAGGCGCTGCCGTTCATCGCGCGCGCGAGGCGGCCGAGGTCGTCGGCCGTGATGTAGTGCATCCGATAGGCGATCTCTTCGAGGCAGCCGACCATCAGACCCTGACGTTCCTCGACGGCCTGAATGAAGTTCGACGCCTGCACCAGGGACTCGTGCGTTCCCGTATCGAGCCAGGCCACACCCCGGCCGAGGCGCTCGACGCGCAGCTGGCCGCGCCGGAGATACTCGCGGTTGACGTCGGTAATCTCGAGCTCCCCGCGCGCCGACGGCTTGAGCCCCGCAGCGATGTCGCCAACCTGGTCGTCGTAGAAGTAGAGACCGGTCACGGCGTACGACGACTTCGGCTCCTGCGGTTTTTCCTCGAGCCCGACAGCGCGTCCGGTGGCATCGAACTCGACGACGCCGTAGCGCTCGGGGTCGCGCACCTGGTAGCCGAACACCGTGGCGCCTGTGAGCTGCGACGCGGCCTTCCGCAGCGCCTCTGAGAAGCCGGCACCGTAGAAGATGTTGTCGCCGAGCGCCAGCGCGACGCGGTCGTCGCCCATGAACTCGCGGCCGATGATGAACGCCTGGGCCAGGCCGTCCGGCCGGGGCTGCGCGGCGTAGTGAATCGCCACTCCGAAGTCCTGCCCGTCACCGAGCAGACGCCTGAAGCTGTCCTGGTCGTGCGGCGTGGTGATGACGAGAATGTCCCGGATACCCGCGAGCATCAGCGTGGACAGCGGGTAATAGAGCATCGGCTTGTTGTAGACGGGCAGCAGCTGCTTGCTGATACTGCGCGTCAACGGGTGCAGCCGGGAGCCGGCGCCGCCGGCAAGAATGATCCCCTTAATCACGTCGCGCCATTGTAACCTCTGCCCGCCGCCTGATAGCCGGGGCCTCTGCTACACTGCCACACGCCGACCTTGCACTATGAGTCCCGGCCGATTGCTGGCGGTCATGTTCGTGCTCGGAAGCTGCCTCGCCGCCGGGCAGTCATCGGACCGGACGCCCTCCGTCCTCCAGCTCCTCGATCGCTACGCTGACGGAAAGTTCGACGCCGTCGTCCAGGATCTCTCCGGCGACATCGACTTCAACGATTTGCTGGAACAGCTGCGGCGAGACGGTCCGAAATGGATCGCAGCCGCTGGCGCCGCGGACCAGGATCGCCGCGAGCTGGCGGCAGCGACGTTTGCGCTCGAGGCGGCGCGGGTCGACGCGTGGCGCGAGTGGAAGTGGATCCAGAAGCAGCCGCTGATGTGCATCGACGACTGGTGTTATCAGCCGCTGAGCGTCCTGTACTGGAAACCGCCGCCGCTGCTGATCGAGTGGGCCTGCACGTTACTCAGGCAGCGGGAGACGCCGAGGCCGATCGAGCGATGGTGGCAGCTTGCCGCGCTCTCCGTCGCGCAGCGCGCCGAGGACCCGCAGTTCCTGGTGGGCGATACGAACATCGGACGCGGCCTGGGAACGGCGGAGATCGGCAATACCAAGGACGAGATCAAGCACCTCGAGCACCTGACCGTCCGCTTCCCTCGGGAGAACCGGTTGCTGCTCGCGCAGGGCATCGCGCGCGACAATGTCTGGCCTGAGGATGCCGAGCAGGTCTATCGGGCGCTCGAGAACGACCCCGACGTCGGCGGCGAGGCAGCCATGCGGCTCGGCGCGATGCGGCTGCGGCTCCGTCGCGTGTCGGACGCGGTGGAGAGCTTCAACCGCGCGGAAACCCTGACGCGCGATCCGTACGTCATTTTCCTCGCCCGCTATTTCAAGGGACAGGCGCTCGAGCAGGACGGACACGCGGACCGCGCGGAGGCGGCCTATCGAGGCGCGGTGGCGACGATCCCGCACGCGCAGTCGGCGACGGTTGCGCTCGCAGCGCTGGTACTCCGCAACGAGCGACGGTCGGAAGCACAGCAACTGGTCCGCCGGATGCTGGAGACCGATCCGCCGCCGGTCGATCCCTGGCGCGAGTTCGCGCACGCGGACGATCGCTTCTGGCCGCTGCTCATCGAGCGATTGCGCGCTGGAGATCCGGCCGATGACGATGAGGCTCGCGAATCCTGGTGGCGGCAATCGCGGCCGGAGTCGCGGTACTGCGCGGCGCGGCGCAGACGCCCGCCGCAGCCGCCGCAGACGTTCCGTACGGGAACGGATGTCGTGATGGTCGACGTCTCGGTCCGCGATGGCGACCGCGCGGTCACCGGCCTCGGCGTCCAGGATTTCGTGCTGACCGACAACGGCGTCCGCCAGCAGATCGACGAGCGTCGAACCGTCAGCGGTGCCGATCGACCTGACGCTGGTGGTCGATACCAGCGGCAACCCGCGCGGCGCGTGGGACAAGCCGCCGCCATTGTCGAAGGTTCTCGCGGAAATACAGGCCGAGGTCGGGGAGGTCACGCGCGTGCTCCGTCCCGACGATCGCGTCCGCCTGCTGGCGGTCGACAGGGCGGTGCAGCAGGTGTGGCCGATGCAATCGGTGCCGTCGCAGGCGCCCATCCGGCGGCTGGACTTCGACGGCCTGCCCGCGCTCTACGATTCGCTCGCAGCGGCGCTGATCCAACCCGTCGAGCCCGCCCGCCGTCACGTCGTCATCGCCCGGACGAAGGGCCACGACACGATCAGCTCGATCGACGCCCAGGCCGTTCGCGAGATTGCCGAGCGATCGGACGCGCTGTTCCATCTGGTCGTCTCCGAAGGAGACGGCCGACAGCGAGGCGGCGCTGAGCGCCTTTCAGTGCAGGATACATGGGCCTGTGCTGGCCGACGCGGCGATTCTGGGTGCCGTTCGAAGCGACATCTGGTGAACACGCACTCCGGGTCATCCGCTGATGCCCGACGGTAAGGCGATTGCCGACGGTGCCGCCGCGACCGGTGGACGTCTGCATCAGGCGCGTTCATCACCGAGCCCACGCTGACGGGCACGTTCAAGAGGGCGTTCGAGGACTTCCGCAACAGCTACGTCCTGCGCTACACGCCGAGCGGGGTGGCGCGAGGCGGGTGGCACACCATCGACGTCAGGGTGCCGCGATCCCGGTCGTACACCGTCCGCGCGCGCAAGGGATACGTGGTCGAGGAGCCGGCGCCAGACGCGGCCGGCCCGGCCCGTTCCCGAGGTGCCAGCCACCCTCGCGGACTTCACGTACGCGTACGAGCGCGGCGCGTACAGACAAGGTCGCTCGACGGACTGCGCCAGGTGGCCGAGCCCGCGCAGGCTGCATTCGCCAGTTCGAGGACGGCGGGAATCCCGTGGCCGGCGAACCCGCGGCTCGAGGCTGCGTTCGCGCTCGAGCTGGCGGAGCCGGCATGTACTCGTCGCGCGAAGAGAGCCGCGACGCGGCGCGGGATCATGCTCCTGCGATTCAGCCGGTTGATTCGCCATCCGATCGAGCCCGACGCGTTCGAGCGCTACTGGTACTTCGCCGCTGCTGACGCTGCTCGAGGGCGCGCTTCGCCCGACCGTGACCGAGACCTTCGTCGACCGTGCGCTGCAGCGATTTCCAGACGAGCCGCGCTTCGTGCTGTCGCGCGCGATCGCCGCCGACCAGGGATCTGCGACGAGCGGACACGGCGGCCACGTCATCGATGAAGCCAGCAGGCCGGCGCGCGAGCAGGCCGACGCCGTTCGCCGGCACTACGCCGCCGCCATCGCGCTGCCGCAGACCACGGTCGAAGCGCGCATCCGCCTCGCGTGGTTCCTGCATCGTACTCGGGCGCCAGGAAGAGGCGCTGATCAATTGACCAGCCGCTGGAGCGCAGCCGATCACGGAGCCGGCGCTGAGGTACCTGCACAAGCTGTTTCTCGGGCACGTTCTGGCGGCAATGGATCGACGAACCGACGCGATCGCGGCGTATCGCGACGCGATGTCGGTCGGCGCTGGCGGCCCAGTCAGCGCGCGTGGCGCTGATGAACGCGCTCCTCCTCGGCGGGGACCGGCCGGCGCCGAGTCGCTCGCCGAACAGATCCAGACCGACAGAAGCGACGACGCTCGATCCGTGGTGGATGTACTGGCAGGGTCAATATCGTCTGTATCCGCAGGCCATGGCACGACTCAGGGAGATGACGCAGTGAGGGGTCTCCCTCGATTCACCGGCTGGCTCGCAGCGCTGCTCGCGGGTGTCGTCACCGTGCCTGCCGCGAGTCCGCCGCCGCGATGCCGCAGGATCGCCAGCAGCCGGCGTTCCGATCCAGCGCGTCGCGATCGCGGTAGACGTCGCCGTGCGCGACCGCTCGCGCCGCTCGATCACCGGGCTCACCGCCAAAGATTTCCAGGTGTTCGACAACGACGTCGCGCAGCGGGTCGACGACGTCAGCTACGGGCGGCTGCCGATCGACGTGACGATCGCGCTCGACGTCAGCTACAGCGTGACCGGCGCGCTGCTCGATCGTCTCCGCCGCGGCGTCGTGCGATCTCATGCGCGACCTCGCGCCGCAGGATCGGCTGAAGCTCGTGCTGTTCAACATGCGCGTGACGAGGACGATCGATTTCACGACGGATCCGGCTGCGGTCGAGCGCGCAATCCGGGCAGCGTCAGCCGGTGGCGGCACCGCGCTCCTCGACGCCTTGAGCGTGTCGCTTGTCTCGGCGTCCGCACCCGACCGTCGTCAACTGATCGTGGTCGTTCACCGACGGCAGCGACAGCAGCAGCACGACGAGCCCGGCGGTCCTGACCGACGTCGCGCGCCGCACGCGCGCCACGCTGGCGTTCGTGCTGCCGGCGGCTGTGGCCGCGCCCATCACGATCTTCACTCCGGGGAGCGGCGTGTCGTCTTCGCGCGTGACGAGCCCGGTCCGCCCCGTGAAACCGGGCCCGTTTCAGGTGCTGTTCGCGACGCTTGTCACCGAGACCGGTGGCTCGATTCTGCCCGCGGGCACCGGCAACCTGTCAGAGACGTTCCGTCGTGTGCTCGGAGAGTTCCGCTCTGCCTACGTGCTCTATTACACCGCGCAGGGCGTCGAGCCGCAGGGGTATCACACCATCAGGGTGCAGGTGAATCGCGAGGGCGCCCAGGTTCAGGCGAGGCGCGGATACTTCGGAACCTGACGGGACACGGCCGTGATCGATCGTTCCCCTACTCCGCGCGCAGTGCGTTCGCCGGATCGACGCGAATCGCGCGGAGCGCCGGCACCAGGGACGCTACGGCGGCGACCACGAGAAGCCCGATCGCCGTCACGGCGAGCACCGCCGGGTCGGTCGGACTGACCTCGAACAGCAGCGTCTGGAGCGTGCGGGTCAGCAGCAGCGCGGCGCCGCAGCCCACGACGAGCCCGATGGCCGCGAGGGTCAGCCCTTCCTTCACAACCAGCCGCACGACCGACGTGCGGTTCGCGCCCAGGGCGAGACGAATGCCGATTTCGCGCGTGCGCTGGGCGACGGAGTACGCAATCAAGCTGTAGATCCCCACGCCCGCCAGCAATGCCGCCACGAACGCAAACACCGTCGTCAACACCGATGACATCCGTGTGTCGCCGGACGAGGCGTCGACGATCGCGGTCATCGGCCGGACGCGGACGAGCGGCAGATCGCGATCGGCGGCGGCCACGCGCTCGCGGATGACGGGGAGAACGGACGAGGGATCGCGGCCTGCAACTCGAATGGCAATCGCCAGGCTGTTGCCGAGGCACCTGCTGCAGCGGCCCGTAGGCCTCAGGAACGGGCGCGAGGTTCATCCGCCACGAGCGCACGTCGCCGACGACGCCGACGACCTCGCGCCAGATGGTGTCACCGAGCTGCAGGCGCGCACCGATGGGATTTCCATCGGGCCAGTACCGCCGGGCCATCGTCTCGTTGATGACGACCACCGGACGCGCGCCGGTGCCGTCGGCGTCCGTGAAGTCCTGGCCACGGCGGAACGGAATCCCCATCGTGGCGAAATAGCCGGGCGTCACCGCCCGGTACTCCACGACGGGCGCGGTCTCGCGTGGAAAGGGCGGACGGCCTTCGATCGTGAATGGCCCGTTGACACCGAAATTCGCCAGCGGAAGCAGTGTGATCGCGCCCGCAGCTTCGACGCCCGGGACCGCGCGGATCTGCTCGAGCAGCCGCTGGTAGAACGGCGCCACGGTCCCGTCGGGATACCGGGCGGCGGGCAGCGCCAGCTCGAACGTCATCAGACCGGCCGCGCGAAAGCCGGGGTCCTGACGCTGCAGCCGCAACAGGCTCTTCACCATCAGCCCCGCGCCGATCACGAGCACCAGCGCCGTCGCGATCTCGGCAATCACGAGCGACGCGGCTCGCGCCACGCGCCGACCCGCTCGTCGCGCCCTTGGCGCCCATATCGCGCAGGCTCTCGTTCGCGTCCGTCTGGAATCCGCGCCGCGCCGGGACCATGCCGAAGACGAGCCCGGTCAGCATCGCCAGCACCATCGTGAAGGTCAGCACGCCGGTGTCGATCGCAATCGGGTGAAACCTCGGCAGGCTCGCGGGCGCGAGCGCGAGAAAGAGCCTGATCAGCCAGCTCGCGAGGAGCAGACCGACGACTCCGCCGGTCACCGACAGCAGCACGCTCTCGGTCAGGAGCTGTCGGACGATCCGCCACCGGCCCGCGCCAATCGCCGCGCGAATCGCAAGCTCCCGCCGTCGATTGACGCTGCGCGCGAGCAGCAGGTTGGCGACGTTCGCGCAGGCGACGAGCAGCACGAAGACCACGGCGCCCTGCAGGATCTGAAGCGCCCGCTTGTTCGAGTCCACGAGGATCTCGTGCAGCGGCCAGACCTGGACGTCGCGCAGCAGACCCTGTTCCTTGTTGTACGCGCTGGAGACGCTCGTCAGGTCGCGCTGCACCTGCGCGACCGTGACGTCCCGGCTTCATCCGTCCGACGAGCCGCAGGAAATTGTTGCCCGGCGGCACGTTCTGCGCCACGGCGAGCGGCACCCAGGCCTGCGTCGCGCCCGGATAAGTGAACCCGGGCGGCATGACGCCCACCACGGTCCGCGCCTGCCCGTTCACGGTAATCGCCGAACCCACGATCTTCTGGTCGCCGCCGAACCGCCGCTGCCACAGGCTGTAGCTGAGGACGATGACCGGAGTGGTGTTCGGGAGATCCTCCTCAGCCGAGTACCAGCGGCCGATCAAGCGCGGGCACCTGCAGCGACGCGAAGAGCTCGGCCGAGGCCTGGGTCCCGCCGACCTGCTCGGGGTCTCCCCCGCCCGTCAGCGACAGGCTGGCCGGCGTGTGCGCGCCGAGCGACACCAGCGATCCGTTGCGCTCCCTGAGCGCGATGTACTTCGACGCCGACACCGACGCGAACGTAACCGCAGGATAGGTGTCGTGGACGTAGATGAGGCGTTCGGGCTCCGGATACGGCAGCGGCCGCAGCAGGACCGCGTAGACGACGCTGAACACGGCCGTGTTGGCGCCGATGCCGAGGCCAAGCGCGAGGATGGCCGTCAACGCAAAGCCCGGCTGACGCACGAGGGTGCGGAAGCCGTATCGAATATCCTGGAAGAGTTGATCCATGATTCTTGTCGGCGCTCGGCGCTCGGCGCTCGGGCCGCCCTCGGCAATATCAAGCGGCGTGCCAGCCATGGCTGGACGGTGTTCGGGGGAAATCGTCAAGCGGCCGGCCGGGACGTCCCATTCCTGCGACTGACGTTCGCAGATTCTCGACGAGTGCGATCAGGGATAAAGGCGGGCGATGGTCCAGCCCTCGTCGGTCCGCGTGTAGACCACTCGATCGTGGAGCCGATCGGGACGGCCGTACCAGAACTCGATCTTGAAAGGCTTCAGGCGATAACCGCCCCAGAACGAAGGCCTGGGAACGGTCTGGCCAGCAAAACGCTGCTCGGTCGCGCGGTATGCCTCTTCGAGCGTCTCCCGGGTCGACAGCACCTCGCTCTGCGCGGACGCCCAGGCGCCGAGCTGACTCCCGCGCGGCCGGCTGTTGAAGTACTCGTCGGACTCCCCCGCGGAAAGACGCTCGACCGTGCCCTCGATTCGAATCTGCTCGTCCAGCGTGGGCCAGTAGAAACACAGCGCCGCGTGAGGGTTCGCGTCGAGCTCGCGGCCCTTGCGGCTCTTGAAGTTCGTGTGAAAGACGAAACCGCGCTCGTCGGCGCCGCGCAAGAGGACCATGCGGACGGCCGGGCGCCCCGCCGGATCCGCGGTCGCCAGAGCCACCGGCGCCGTATCGACCTGGTGGGCCGTCGCGCGCTCGACGGCGTTCAGAAACTCAGTGATCGGATCCGCGCTGGCCATGAAGCCTCAATTGTAATCTCGGCTACCGACTCCTTCGATACCAGAAGAAGACTGGAATCCCCGCCCCCAGCAGCACCGCGCCACGCAACGAGCTGACGGGATCGGCCCACACCACGCTCAGGACGACAGCCGCGGCCACGACGACGAATGCCACCTGGACGATCGGGTAACCTGGCGCACGGTAGCGTGCCGGGCGGACGCGAGGCCAGCGGATGCGTACGGCGAAACACGAGCAGCGTCGCGACGGTCAGGCCGAAGAAGATCCAGTCCGCGAACACGACGTAGTTCAGCAGCTGCTCGTAGCGGCCGGTCAGCGCCAGCACGCAGGACCACGTCGACTGCAGACAGATGGCGAGCCACGGAGTCTTGTATGTCGGGTGAAGCTTCGCGAGTGCCTGGAGGAACAGGCCGTCGGCCGCCATCGCGTAGTACACGCGGGTCGGCGCGAGAATCGCCAGGTCGAGAAAGCCGAACGTCGAGATCGCGATGGCCGCGGTCACGAACCGATCGCCGACGGTGCCGAACATGATCTCCGCCGCCTTCGACGCAGGAGTCGTCGTGCCCGCGAGGCCTTCGAGCCCCAGCGCGCGGAGATACACGATGTTGACGGCGACGTAGATCACGATGACGGCCACGGTTCCCGCCAGCAGGCTTCTCGGCAGGTTGCGCTGTGGATTCGCGATCTCCTCCGCCACGTAGTTGGCGTTCTGCCAGCCGCCATAGGCAAAGAGGATCGGCACGAGCGCGGCGCCGAAGGCGACGGGAAGGACCCCCGACGCGGCCGTTTCACGCGCGGCGGACCACCAGCCGGGCACCGCCGGGGCAAACGCCCCGGCACAGATCAGAATTGCCAGTGCCGCCACCTTCAGCACGACGAAGACGTTGAGCACCCGGCTGCCTGGCTTGACGCCCAGATAGTTGACGACCGACAGCAGAACGATCGATGCGAGCGCGAGCGGAACGGGCGCGATGTCGGGCCGTCCGGCGAGCCGCAGCGCGTAGGTGGCGAACGTGATGGCCACCGCGGCTATGGCTCCACTTTCGATGAGCAGGAGCAGCGCCCATCCGTACATGAATCCCAGCAGCGGATGCCATCCGTCGCGGAGGTAGACGTACTGGCCTCCCGCCTTTGGAAAGAGCGACCCCAGCTCCGCGTACGCGTACGCGCCCGCCAGCGCGATCAGGCCGCCGGTGATCCAGGCCAGGAGGACCAGCGGGCTCGTGTCCAGCCGCTGGGCAACGATGTAAGGGTTGATGAAGATGCCTGACCCGATGATCCCGCCGATCACGACCATCGTGGCATCGAAGGGACCGAGCGCGCGGCGGAAACTCATACAATTCTGATCGGGTGAATCTGTACGAAGTCGAAGAGTGATGGGAGATTCTGAATGAGCGTGAGGTGAAAAGATGTATGCAAGTATCCGTCACTTCCAAATTACTTCAGCATTCAACATTCAGGATTCATAATTGCTAGATGCGCTTTTACGCTCCTTACATGGAATGGGCGAAGTCGCGGCCGTCGCCGCGATTCGACCTGGCTGGCAGCAACGTCCTTGGCTGCTCGATCGACGACCTCGAGGGCGCGCGCGACGTCCTTGCGCTGTCGGGCAAGAACGACAACGGATATCAACCGCTGCTCGAAGCGATTGCCGCGCGGTACGGCGTGGCGCCCGACCAGGTCACGACGGCCACGGGAACCTCCGGCGCGAACTTTCAGGTCTGCGCCGCGCTGCTCGAAGCGGGCGACGACGTGCTCGTGGAGCGACCCGGTTACGATCCGCTGCTCGGAGCTCCGCGCCTGCTCGGCGCGCGCATCGTTCGCTTCGATCGTGACTTCGATTCCGGGTACGCACTGGATCCCGATCGGGTCCGCAACGCAATGACGCCGCGGACGCGACTGATCATCATCACGAGCCCGCACAACCCGAGCGGGGCGCTGGCCGATCCGTCGGCGCTCGAAGAGGTAGGCCGAATCGCCCGTTCGACCGGCGCTCACGTGCCTCGTGGATGAGGTCTACCTGGACGCCACCGATGCGACACGGCAACCGGCCGCGCAGCTCGGCGATCCGTTCATCTCGACCAGCAGCCTCACGAAGTCCTACGGTCTCGCGAGCCTGCGGTGCGGGTGGTCGCTGTCGTCGCGTGCGGTCGCGGAACGTATCCGCCGCGCACGCGATGTCATCGACGGCACGGGGTCCATCGCAGCCGAGCGGCTCGCGACGCATGCCTTCTTGCATCTCGATCGTCTGACCACGCGCGCGTCGGCTCTGCTCACCACCAACGGCGCGCTCGCGCACGAGTTCCTGCGCGGACGTGCCGAGATCGAGTACGTCGAACCCAAGGGCGGCACCGTCGTCTTCCCGCGGATTCGGGGAGTGGCGGATGCGAGCAGATTCGCCCAACGGCTTCTCGCCGACCGGGAGACCGCCATCGTGCCCGGCCGGTTCTTCGAAGCCCCGGCGCATTTTCGGCTGGGGTTTGGCGGCACCACGGAATCGGTCCGGGGAGGCCTCGGCGCGGTCGCCGCGGCGCTCGACTCCAGGGCCTGGTAGAGGTTCCTGAGCCCATTCCCGCGCTTCCTGCACATTCCCAGGCAGGAGGCAATTTCACATGTACTGGAGAACGGCGCTGGCCTGCGGCGCCTTGCTTGCGACAGTGGCCGTCCCTGCAGCGGCCCAGACCCCCTCGTCCGAGTCCAAGTGGGCGATCGGCGGGATCGGCGGCCTGGGACAGACTTGGGACGATGAGAGCAGTATAGGAAAGGGAGTGCTCGTGGGGGCCCGCGTCGAGCGACGACTCGTCGCGGGACTCGTCGCTGAGGGTGGCGTCGACTGGCTGGCGAACAAGCGCACGGGGGATCCCGGTTTTCAGGCTGAAGGCCACACGACGTTTCTGTCCGGGGTGCTCAAGTATCGGTGGGGCAACGAGAGCGGGAACGGCTACGTGCTGGGCGGGCTCACGTTAGCCAACCATTCACGGACCAGCACCTTCGACAACATGTCGAGGGACCTGAGCTCCACGAACTCCGGCGTGGTTTTTGGCGGCGGCGGCGCATTCGCGGCCGGCCGGCGCTGGGAGATCGGCCCGGAACTCCGACTGACCGTCCTCTGGGTGAACGACGAGACTTCCCCGGCCTTCGTGAGCTATGGCGGAGTGAGAGTCGTCTTCAAACCCTGACACCATCCGGAACATGCCACCAGGGCCTTTCGTCTAGTCCGCAGACAACACGGACAACACAGAAGTATTCTCGAGAGAGCCCTGGTGGACGCTTTTCTGCTCGACCTCCGGTCTGCTGTTCGCGGCCTCGCCGCCCGCCCTGGATTCTCGACCCTTGCCATCGTCACGCTCGCACTCGGCATCGGCGTCAACACCGTCACGTTCAGCGCGCTGAATGCCCTGCTCTACAAGCCGTTCAAATTCGAGGGCGCCGATCGCCTCGGGTGGATCATGGCAACGGTGCAGGGCAACCCGCACGGCCAGTGGTCCTGGGTCGACTACCAGGAGCTCGCGCGTGCGAATCGGACCTTCGAAGGGATAGCCGCCGAAGGACGGATGCCGCTCAGCCGGCGCGACAACGGAGGGGCCGAACAGGTCTGGACGCTGCTGGTGTCGACGAACTACTTCTCGGTCCTCCGCGCAGCGGCCCGAGATCGGGCGAGTGTTCACGAACGAGGATCTGTCGAGCGGAGAACTGCCGGCGCTGGTGAGCTCTCGTTTCTGGACGGAGCGACTCGAGGGCGGCACGAGCGTCGCCGGTCGAACGCTCACGCTGAACGGCCAGCAGGTCGCGATCGTCGGCGTGTTGCCCGACAGTTTTCAGGGGCCGGGCGGGCTCTACTCGCCGGAGATCTGGCTGCCGCTCGAACGGGCAGACGTTCTCGGCCTGCGGAAACGCCTGACCGAATCGAGCGACGCCTGGCTGACGCTCGTCGGCCGTCTCGCTCCGGGGAATACCGCAGCGCAGGGCGCGGCCGACCTTCAGGGGATCGTTCGACGCCTCGCCGAAAGCTCTCCGGCGACGGCCAGGGAACGCTCGTGCACCTATGCGCCGCTCGTCGAGGGGCACCCCGAGCTTCGGGGGATCACGCGCATCGCGTGGATCGTGCTGGGGATCGTGGGCCTCGTGCTCCTGATCGCGTGCTTCAACGTCGCGAGCCTGTTGCTGGCGCGCGCCGCCGATCGTCAGCAGGAGATGAGCGTGCGCGCCGCGCTGGGCGCCAGCGGCCGCCGGATCCTCCGTCAACTGATCACAGAGGGCCTCGTGCTCGCGACGTTCAGCGGCGCAGCGGCGCTGCTGCTGGCGTCCTGGAGCGCCAACCTGCTGTCGGTGTTCAGCCTGCCATCGCCGATACCGCAGCGGCTGCACATCGGGCTGGACCGTCGACTCGTGGGATTCACGGTTGCGCTCGTCGGACTCGCTGGCATCCTGCCGGCACTGCTGCCGGCCTTCCATGCCGTGCGGACCGATCTCGTGCGATCTCTGCGGATGGAACCCGCACTGGGTGGTCGGCCGTCACGCGCGCGCAGCGTTTTCGTCGTCGCGCAGATTGCGGGCTCGACGCTGTTCCTCGCCGCGGCCCTGCTCTTCGTGCGCAGCTTCTGGATCGGCGCAAGCTCCAGCCCGGGCTTCGAAACGAGTCATGGCCTGGCGATCGAATTGAAGCCGTCGGACTTCGGATACGACCCCGCGCGGAGCCGCGCCTTCTTCGACAACCTGCTGTCGCGCGTCCGAGCGCTGCCGGGAGTCCGGCATGCGACCGTTGCCGACAGAGTGCCGTTCTACGTCGGGTTCCCGAAGGTGACGAAGCTCTCCGCCGACGGCGCCGACTGCGCCACCGCCGACTGCAGAACGGTTTTTGTCTACCACGTCGGCGACGGACACTTCGCAGCCCTCGGCGTCCGGCTCGAAGCGGGCCGTGATTTCTCGGACGCCGACATCAAGACGGGCACCACGGTCATCGTCAGCCGCACGCTGGCCACGCGTCTGTGGCCCGATCGATCGGCTGTCGGGCAATGGATCGGTGATAGCCGTGATGGACGCCAGTTCCAGGTCGTCGGCGTTGCCGCCGACATCGTCCATCGCAGCTTCTCCGAGCAGCCGGCGGAGTATCTCTATAAGCCCATACGGATGGACGAGTACGCCGACAGCGTCACGGTGCTCGTCCGCACCGACGCCGATCCACGACTGCTGCTGGCGGCGGTGAGAGAACAGGTTCAGTCGCTGGATCCCAACATCCCGCCCGGCGCGGCAAAGACGATGGATCAGCGGATGGAGATGCCGTTGTGGCCGTCGCGAACCGCCGCCGGCTTCTTCAGCATCTGCGGCAGCCTTGCGCTCGCGCTCGCGACGGCCGGGCTGTTCGGCGTGACGTATCTGACCGTGAGTCAGCGGAGACGGGAATTCGGCATCCGCACCGCGCTCGGCGCCACCCGGGGAGCGGTCATGAGGCTGGTATTGCGCGAGGGACTGTTTCTCACCGTGCCCGGCATCGCGCTCGGGCTGGCGTCGGCTTTCATTGGGGCAAAGCTGATGTCGAATCTGCTGTACGGCGTCAGTGCCGCGGATCCGCTGACGTACGTGGCCACGGCCGCACTACAGGCGACCGTGGCGCTCAGCGCCTGTGTGCTCCCGGCACATCGCGCGACGAGAGTCGATCCGATGCTCGCGCTGCGCCGGGAATAGTGTTGTACACGGATTGGTTGATCCGTGTTGTCCGTGTTGTCCGTGGTTAGAAGGTTGTCCGTGTTGTCCGTGGTTAGAAGCGAACACCCGCCATCAGCGAGATCACCCGGTTCTTGACGTTCGTCGGATCCGTCTCGTCCTTGTTGATGTTGCTCAACCCCCACGTATATCGGCCGTCGAGAACCAATCTGCCGACTTCGAATCCGGCGCCGAAGACGATCCCGAAGTCGAAGCTCTCGACGAACTCGTCGATGTCCTCCGATTCGTTCTGGCCGCCGAATTCGGCCGTCGCTTTCGCGCTCGTCTTGAAGCGCCATCGACGGACCGCCGAAGGCGACGAATGCCGACTGGCCCACGGGCGCAGAACGATACCTGAACAGGATCGGGATCTCCGCATAGTCGATCTTCGTCTTCGCGCTGATGCCCAGCTCGTCGACCGAGCTCCCCTTCTGGCTGTACAGAAACTCCGGCTGCACGTCGAAGTGTGCACCCGCCGGCAGGGTGATGAAAATGCCCCCCACAAAACCGATGCGGTTGTCCATGTTCACGCATCATCATCGGCGTCCTCGAAGTGGAGGTTCGCGAAGTTGACGCCTCCCTTGATACCCCAGCTCGCACCCTGGGCCGACGCAGTCGAAGCACCTCCCACGAGCAGAAGCACCAATACGGATGTTGCTAGACGCATGTCTCACCTCGCAAACCACTGTAAGGGCGGGCGCGCTCAGGTGTCCTGAGCCAGGCGTGAAGAAGCCTGAAAGAGTGTGTCGGCTCAAAACGATCGGGGCTGCAGGGAGGACGCCTCGGTGTAGGATTCTCGGCATGCGGACCTTCATCCTGGCGTGGGTAGGTATTTCCCTGGCCGCCCAGCCGACTCCTGCGGGCAAACTCGATTTCACCCCCCCGGCCGGCTGGCAAAGCCGGACGGCCTCGTCGACGATGAGGGTCGCCGAATTCGTGCTTCCGGGAGCCGAGGTCAAATCACAGGATGGCGAGCTGGTGATTTACTTCTTCGGTGGTACGGGCGGTGACGTCGAGGCCAACATCGACCGCTGGCTCGGACAGATGCAGCAGCCGGACGGCCGGGCATCGAGAGACGTCGCAAAGCGGGAATCGAAAACGGTCAACGGCCTGAAGATCACCACACTCGACGTCTCGGGAACGTACGTGGCGGAGGTGCGGCCGGGCTCCACGGAACGCCACAACAGCCCCGGGTTCCGCATGCGGACCGCCGTCGTCGAAACGCCGAAGGGACCTTACTTCCTGAAGCTGGTCGGACCCGCGGCGACGATCGAGAAATGGAACGCCACGTTCAACACGTTTCTGGGCAGCCTGCGTTTCGTTCAGTGAGGAGTAGCACGATGTCACCACACGTCTGCCGGATCTCGGTTCTCCTCGTAGCGCTGTTGATCGCGCGCACCGACGCGCGACAGGCGACCACCGCTTTCACCGCCGACGACATGCTGAGGATCGCGTCGATCAGCGTCCTCGACGTGTCGGAGGACGGACGCCGGGTTGCCGCGAGCGTTCGGCGCCAGACTGACAACGAAACGACGGACTATCGCCGCTATGGCGACCCGACCTACCTCGCGCCCTCGCGCGTGACGCTTCAGGTGATCGACGCGCGCAGCGGCGCGGCGGATCAGCCGTTCAAGGATCTCCTCAACGTCCGGGACGCGGCCTGGTCGCGCGACGGCCGTCAGCTCGCGATCCTGGTCGGACGCGACTCCGCAACGCCGGGAGGCTTCCCCGTCACGACGCTCCATGTCTGGGACGCGGAGCGCCGGACGCTCAGCGACGTCGCCGTCAAGGGCCAGCCGATCGCTCAGAACTCGAGCGTGGCCTGGACGCCCGACGGGACGTCCCTCATCGTCGCGGTACGCAATCCCGATGTCGATCGGCAGGCACGCGAACGATTCAAGGCCATCACGGAAGGGCCGATCATCGTGCACAAGTCGAGCGAGCCGTTCCTCGAATGGGATCAGCTCCAGCGCAGCTCGCGCACGCGCACGCTCGTCGCGATCGACGCGCGCACGGGCGCCGCCCGCGCGATCGTGCCCCAGGCGCGGCTGACGAACTACCAGCCGTCGCGGGACGGCTCCTTCATGACCGTCATGGAGGACGTCACCGAGAAGACCGACTACGACACGATTGGCGGCACTGAAAACGTCCTCAAGTACGTCGACCTCCGCACCGGTGAGTCCAAGGTCGTCGTGCCGGCGAAAGATCTGAAGGGCCTCCAGCTGCGGTGGTCGGACGACGGGCGGATGTTTGCGTATGCGAAAAAGGGCGAAGTCTTCGTGCAGGGCGTGGATGGATCCGCGGCACGCAGCCTGACGCCAAAACCGAAGGCAGAGGCCGACAAGCCCGCCGAGAAGCCCGACGCGACCGCGGACAAGGACAAGAAGGAAGAAGACGAGTCTTTCTCGCCGACTTCCTTCAGCCGCGATGGTTCGAAGCTCCTGATGACCAGCCGCAAGGGCTGGTACGTCGTCAACGTCGCCGATGGCGTTCGCAGCCTCATCGTTCCCTTGTCCGAAGACGAGGAGAAGAATCCGCGTCTTTCGGCGATCGACTGGGCGCCCGACGGTGCGTCCATCTACGCCACGTGGTCCGCACGCGACCGCTGGGAGCGCGGAATCGTCCGCGTCGACGTCGCCAGCAAGACGATGACGCCGGTCGTGCGGGACGGCAGGCTCTATGGCAACGTCCGCCTGACGAGAGACGGGAACTCGTTTGTTTACACGATGACCGACGGCGACAGACCGTCGGATCTGTTTGTGGCGGACGCGCGGTTCACATCGACGAAGCGGCTGAGCGACGTCAACCCCTGGATGGCTGCGAAGCAGGTGCCGAGATCCGAGCTCGTCGCGTACAGGGATGTCGACGGCAAGCCGCTGTACGGCGTGCTGCGCTATCCGGTTGGCTACGAGAAGGGCCGGACCTATCCGACCATCTTCGAGATCTACGAGACGTTCTTCGACAACGGCTTCAACTCGCGGGCGGCATTCCTCGCCAACCACGGCTACGCCGTCTTCCACCCGTCGGTGAATCTCGTCGTCGGCCGGCCGGGCGAGGCGTGGGTGAAGGGTGTCACCTCCGCAGCCAATCGGCTGATCGACATGGGCGTCGCGGATCCCGATCGTCTGGGCGTGCACGGCACGAGCTACGGCGGCTACGCAACGGCGCTGATCATCACGCAGACCGATCGATTCAAAGCGGCGATCAACATCTCCGGCAAGGTCGACATGGTGAGCTTCTACACCGACAGCCCGCGGCTCGGCGTCCGCAACACGCACGCGCCCGAAAAGAGCCAGGACCGGATCGGCGGGACGCTGTGGGAGTATCCCGAACGCTACCTCGAGCACTCCGCGGTCCTGCGCGCCGACCGCATCAAGACGCCGCTGCTGAACATCACGGGCGAGCAGGATCCCAACGTCCCGGCCAGCCAGTCACGCGAGATGTACTACGCGCTTCGCCGCCTCGGTAAGGAGGTGGAGTGGGTCCGCTACGTCAACGGCGGCCATCGTCCGCCGAACAGCAACGCGGAGAGCCTCGACTTCGAGCAGCGCATTCTTGCCTGGTACGACAAGTACCTGAAGAAGGACGCGAAGAAGAAAGAGACCAGTACGCAACAACAGTAGCCGACCAGTTGGTCTTCGGCCGGCCGGGCAGCCAACCCGGACGTTGGCGATCCCGTCCAAGCAGGCATGCTTACCCTGCTGCAAGACGTCCGGCACGCTCTGCGTGTGCTGGCCCGGCATCGTGTCCTCACCCTCTCAGCGCTCAGCACGCTGGCGCTGGCCATCGGCGCCAACACGGCGATCTTCACGCTGGTGTCAGGCGTCCTGCTGACTCCGCTCCCGCTCCCACAGCCGGATCGGATCGTGCGGATTGAAGAGCAGCACGCCCGCCGACCGGGCAACCTGACCGGCGCCACGTTCACCGATCTGCGCGACCGGAGCCAATCGTTCGACGGCGTGGCGGCGTATCGGCTGACCACGCCCGGATTCAGCTCCGGGGACGCGCCGGAACAGGTGCTGGCGGCGGAGGTCTCGCAGGACTACCTGCACGTGCTCGGCGTTCAGCCGGCGCACGGCCGTCAGTTCGTGCGCGATGACTTTCTCGACGGCGCGCTGCCAGCCGTGGTGATCGGCGACGACCTCTGGCGGCGGGGATTCGGCGCCGATCCCCAGGCGATCGGGCGGCGTGTCCTCGTCAACGCGGTGCCGACGGAGATCATCGGCGTCATGCCGCGCCGGTTCAGCGCACCTGGCGCTCCGCAGATCTGGCTGCCCAGCCCGGCAGCATCGCCGCTGCTCCGCAACCGACGCGCGCACCTCTTCACGGTCATCGCCCGCTTGAAGCAGGACGCCGGGCTTTCGCCGGCGCAGCAGGAGCTGTCCGCCGTTGCGAGGCAGATTGCTGACGAAACCGGCGGCACCGATCCGGACATGACGCTCACGCTCACCCGCCTGCAGGAGCGAACAGTGGCGCAGGTCCGACCGTCGCTGCTCATGCTGTGGGGCGCGGTCGGCCTCGTGCTCCTGGTCGGCGCGGCCAACATCGCGAACCTGCTGCTGATGCTGGGCAGCTCCCGATCGCGCGAGCTGGCGATCAGGACGGCGCTGGGCGCGGGCCGCACCAGGCTCGTCCGGCAGTTCGTGACGGAGAGCATGGTGCTCGGCGTCGCGGGTGGCCTGGCGGGAACGCTGCTCGGCGTCTGGGCCGTTCCGCTGCTCACCTCCGTCCTCCCCTCGTCTGTTCCACGGACCGCCGACATCGCGGTCGATGCCCGGGTCATCACGTTCGCGGTCGTTCTCTCGCTCCTGACTGCCCTCGTTTTCGGAGCTGGTGCCTGCGCTTCGCGCCTCGATTCGTCCGGCCGCCGACGACCTCCGCGATCGCCAGGGTGACGGGCGCTCGTCCTCGCGACTGCGCGCCGGTCTGGTTGCGTCGGAAGTGGCCGTGGCCGTGATGCTCCTTGGTGGCGCAGGTCTCCTCGCACGGAGCTTTGCTGCCGTTACCGCCGTCAACGTCGGCTTCGATCCGTCCAACGTGATCTCGTTCGGCCTGACGCTGCCGGCCGCGAGGTATCCGGACGCCGCGGCTCACGCGGCTTTCCTCGATCGCGTAGCCTCTCGAATCGCCGCGCTGCCCGGTGTGTCGGCGGTAGGTGCCACGGGCGCGCTCGTGATGTCCGGCACGCCCACGACGACCATGCAGCCGGAGGACACAGCGCCGGACAGCCACCTGACGGCGGATGTCATCACCGCATCGCCGGGATTCTTCCCGGCGCTGCGAATCCCTCTGCTGCGCGGACGACTGATCTCGAATGCGGATGCGCGCGGCGCGCAGCCGGTCATGCTGATCAGCGAAACGGCGGCGCGGCGATTCTGGCCGGACGGCAGAGACCCGGTTGGTCGATACGTGACGATGCAGGATTGGGGCGCGCCGTATCAGGCCCAGGTCATCGGCGTCGTGGGCGACGTCCGGCAGGCGCGACCGGACGCCGATCTGCATCCGGCCGTCTACTACCCGGTCGCGCAATTCCCGGAGACTCTGCTCCGCAACTCGGTCGTGATTCGCACGGCTGGAGATCCGATGCAGATCGTTGCCGCCGCGCGCGAGCAGGTGTGGGCGATCGATCGCGATCAGCCGGTCGCGTTGATCAGAACGCTGGACCAGGTGCTCGGCGGCGCGACCGCCGAGCGGCGGTTCAACATGATGCTGCTGGGCGCGTTCTCGATCGCCGCGGTCCTGCTGGCGGCGATCGGCATCTACGGCGTCGTGGCGTTTGCCATGGCGCGCCGCACGCGCGAGATCGGCGTGCGCATGGCGCTCGGCGCACAGCGACGCGACATCGTCCGCCTCACGCTCGCGGAGGGCGCGACCCCCGTCGCCCTGGGGCTGACGGTTGGGCTCGCCGGCGCCGCGATTGGTTCACGGGCGATCGAGGGTCTCCTCTTCGGCGTCCCCGCCGGAGATCCGATTACGCTGGGTGGCGTAACGGCGCTGCTCGCCCTCACGGCGGTGGTCGCCTGTCTGATACCGGCGCGGCGGGCTCTGAGGATCGACCCGGCGATCGCGCTGCGCCATGAGTAGCGTCCGACGACCGGACCGGATTCAGGTCAGGGCGTCGACAGCGTCGCCAGGAACTTGGGCGGCTTCCGGTGCTTCGTGGCCTGCTCGAAGGCGTAGGCGAGCCCGATCAGCTTCGCCTCGCTCCAGGGCCTGCCGATGAACGAGATGCCAACCGGCAGGTCGAATCCGAATCCCGCGGGGACGGTGATGCTCGGGTAACCCGCAACAGCCGCCGGCGTCGAGCTGGCGCCGAGGAAATGATCGCCGTTGACCAGATCGGTCGGCCACGCGGGGCTGCCGGTCGGAGCCACGATCGCGTCGAGCTTGAGCCTGGTCATGACCGCATCGATGCCGAGGGCCTGCGAGCGGCTCTGACAGGTGGCCAGCGCGGTTCGATAGGCCGGCGTGGTCAGCGGCGCCTTTCTTCTCGGCCATCACCAGCAGCTCCTGCCCGAAGTACGGCATCTCGCGCGCCTTCTCCTTCTCGTTGAACGCGATGAGGTCCTTCAGCGAGTGCACCCGCGCGGTCGGCGGCAGCGCGCCGAGATACGCGTTGAGGTCGGCCTTGAACTCGTAGAAGCAGGATCTCGAACTCGCAGTCGTCGAGCTGGGCGGCGGTCGGGATGTCGGCCGGATCGACGATGACCGCGCCTCGCGCCTTCATCGCGGCTATCGCCTCGTCTATCAGGCGATCCGTCACGGGGCTGTAGCCGAAGTAGCGCTTGCGCGCGACGCCGATGCGCGCACCTTTCAGCGCATCCGCATTGAGGGCCTTTGAATAGTCGGACGCGCGTCCCGCCGATCGCTTCGTCGCGGCGTCTCGAGGATCGACGCCGGCCATCGCGGTCAGCAGCGCCGCGGCGTCGGCGACCGTGCGCGTCATCGGACCTGCGGTGTCCTGCGTGTGCGAGATCGGGATGATGCCCGAACGGCTGACGAGCCCCACCGTCGGCTTGATTCCGACCAGCCCATTCACCGATCGAGGGGCACACGATCGATCCGTCCGTTTCGGTCCCGACGCCGACCGCTGCCAGATTCGCCGCGATCGCCGCGCCCGTGCCCGAACTCGATCCGCACGGGTTGCGGTCGAGCGCGTAGGGGTTCTTCACCTGGCCGCCGCGGCCGCTCCACCCGCTCGAGGATTTCGTCGAGCGGAAGTTCGCCCACTCGCTCAGGTTGGTCTTGCCCAGAATCACCGCACCGGCGGCGCGCAGTCGTTCCACGACGAACGCGTCGCGCGCAGCGATGGAACCTTCGAGCGCGAGCGATCCCGCGGTGGTCGTCATCCGATCGCCGGTGTCGATGTTGTCCTTGATCAGGACCGGGATTCCGTGCAGCGGCCCTCTGCGGACCCTTCTCCTTCCGCTCTGCGATCGAGCGCGTCTGCAATCGCCAGCGCTTCCGGGTTGGTCTCGATGACCGACCTGAGCGTCGGCCCGCCGCGGTCGATCTGCTCGATGCGATTCAGGTACAGCTCGGCGAGCCTGCGTGACGTGTAGCTGCCGGACGCCAGCCCCTCCTGCAGCTGCGCAATCGTGACTTCGTCCAGCGCGAACGGCGCGGTGGTCTGAGGAGCCTGAGCGGCGCGACCGGCCGCAACGAACCACGCAATCAGGATGCAGATGGGAAGCGTTCGCCTGTGCATAGGGCGAAGCGTAGCACGCAGATCAGGCATTCAATCGATCGACGATGGCGCGCCAGGTGCGGGCCGCGGGCGTGGAGTCGGACGCCAGGGCCGCGCCGCAGACGAGCGCGCCGCTCGTACCGGCGGTGAAGGACCACACGGGCTCCACCTGAAGATGAAGGCCGATGCCCGACACCTCGACGTCGAAGGTGGGCGGGAGCGCGTCGGTCGCCGGAATCTCGAGCCGGAGGCCTCCGTAGCAGACGTCGACGACGGCGGCGGGCCGGCCGGCAGCCGTCACGCGGAAGCCGCCGACGACTCGTTTCCGCGGCCAGCGGCGTTCGCGCCGCACGCCGGACAGAGCTGAGTCGAACCGCTTCCAGCAGCTCGGCGCCCTTGATCGGCTTGCTGACGAACTGTGCGTTGTAGCGGCTCGCCTCGAGCTCGCATCAGCGGCTCGTCGTAGCCGGTCATGATGACGACGCCGGTTTCGGGCGATTCGTCGCGGACCTTCATCACGAGGTGCAGTCCGTTGAAGCCCCGCAGCCGGACGTCGGTGATGAGCAGGTCGTAGGCGCCGGGGGTCAGGAGTTTCTTGGCGTCCTCGTAGCGTCGAGACAGACGTGACGTCATAGCCCTCTGCGCAGACAGCAATTCCCCGATGCCCACCAGGGCGTTTTCGTCGTCGTCGAGCAGAAGGATCCGATACGGCAGCTTCATGATTCGCCGTCACAAGCTGAGCCGAACGTACCAGTGGCAGGGCAAGGGGAATGCCGAGGCACCGTCCTCGAAAAACGGTGCAAAAACGCGAACAACCGCGGGGGGGCGCCGTCGATTTCGTAACTGCCGGGAAAATACTGGAAGGCCCTGCGGCCGCCCTAATGAACGACCTGCTTGCGGGGCCTGGCGGCGGCCATGACACGCGGGTGATCATGCCGTCCAGCCGCGGCTGTTCGATCTCGAACGGGCCGGCAACCGCCGCTCCGCTCGGGATTTCGATCGCAATCACTACCCCACCGGCGGTCGGCTCGACGATCCAGCTGAAGCCCCGAAGCGCGACGTGACGGTCGGCACTGCCGGGATTCTTGACGCGATCGATGGCCAGCAGGATCGACTTGAGACACCGCTCGACGTCCAGCTCCGTCCAGTCCGACGGCACGTTGCCGTCGTGCCGGAGCTGTTCGGTGACGGCGTAGTCGCTGCTCGCGGAGCACGATTTCGACGTCGAAGAGCATCGTGCGTTATCGGTCGATCCAGTGTGGCGCGCGCTTCTCGAGGAACGCCTCGATCGCCTTCGACCGCGTCGTGCGTCCGCATCGAGTTCGTCCAAGTATAGCCGCTCGAGCCCCGGCAGCGTCGGCGCGGACGTGCGCCAGCAGACCCGCGCGCGCAGCGGCGGCGGCGTGACGCAGCGCGGCCGCCGACTTCGGCGCGAGCGTGTCGGCGAACCAATCGTCGACGCGCGCGGCGAGCTCGCCTTCCGGCGCAACGAGTTCGATCAATCCGGCCTCTGCCCACCACGTCGCCGGACGTCAGTCTCAGCCGGTCAGAATCGCGTTCGTCGCCCGCGCGTACCCGACGCGCTGCGGCAGCAGCGCGGACGCCGCCGGCGGAAACACACCGAGCTCGAATCTCCGGCACGCCGAACGTCGCGTTCTCCGCCGCGAAGATGAGGTCGCACGCCAGCGCGAGCTCGAACCCTCCGCCGAGGCATCGGCCGCGCACGATCGCCGCCGTCACCGCCGGCATCTCGAGCAACTCTTCGATCAGCGCGTGCATCTCGGGCAGCACGCGCTCGATCTCGATCCGGCGCGTGTTCGGGAATGCTGGCGCCGAAGCTGAAATCGGCCCCGCTGCCTTCGATCGTCACCAGCTTCAGGTGCGGGTTCTGCGCTGCGCCCTCGAGCCCGGAACGCAGCGCGGCGACGATCTCGGCCGTGATGATGTTGCCCTTCGGATGGAAGAAGCGGAACGCGGCGCGCGTCTGATCGCGGTTGAAGCTGACGCTCACCGACATGACCGGTATCTCACAGTTCGTGCCGCGAGCGCTTCCGGCGTCGTCACCGGCTCCCGGCACGTGAAGTCGCGGCAGACGTACGCCGTCGCCTGGCCGTCTCGCGCGTCATGCGTCCGACGAACGGCAGGAGCGCGCGACAGCGCCGCTGCGCGGCGCCAGGCTCGACCGGGACGTGCACGGCGAACGGCCGATAGTGGCGCGCCGCCTCGTTCAGCAGCGCCTGCGTGTCGGCGGCGCTCCGGGCTCCGACGATGACGATCTGCATGTGCTGCGGCGTGCCACGCCGAGAGCCCGGCGAGCATCATCGGGCACGACGCGACCCGCGGCGCCGATCTCGCGGGCCGAAGCGCGACGAGCGTCCGCTCCGCTTTCGTCAGGCCGTTGCCCGTGCCGGCGAGGTGTGTCAGTCGTCAGCAGGTTGAGCACCGAGACCGAGCTGGCGGCCGGCTCCGCGCCGTCGTAGTCCTCCTTCAGCCGCAGCAGCACGGTCGGATCGCGTGCCGGTCGTGCTGAACCACGCCGCCTTCGGCTCGATCCCAGAACAGCGCATCCTGCCGCTGCCTGCAGCGCCATGGCCCACTCGAGCCACGCGGGATCGCCGTCGGCCTGAAACAGCTCGAGCAGCCCGAAGATGAGGTACGCGTAGTCTTCGGCATAGCCGTCGATCGCGGCCTCGCCGTCGCGATAGCGGCGCAGCAGACGCGATCGTCGGCTCGCCCACAGAGTCGTTCGCGAATGAACTCGGCAGCGCGCCGCGCGGCCGTCGAGATAGCGTCGCGCCGGCCGGGCCGTCCGGCAGCGACGCGCGCGGCGCGGGCGAACGCCGCGATCATCAGCCCGTTCCAGGCGGTCAGGACCTTGTCGTCGAGGTGCGGCCGCGGACGTCGCGCGCGAGCCGTCGAACAGGGTCGTCGCGCGCGCGCCCGAGCGCGGCAATGACATCCTCCGGCGGCCAGACCGCTCCGCACGGCGACGTCGTCGATCGACTGCGCCACGTAGAGCAGGTTCCGGCCCGTGAACTCCCCCTGCGGATCGTGCGGCGCGTTGCCGCCCGGCTCGATCCCGAAGCGCCGGCGCACGACCGGACGCATCCGCGCCGAGCAGCGTCGCCGATTTCGGCGTCGCTCCAGATGTAGAACGCGCCCTCGGATTTGTGCGGCGCCCGGACTGCCCCGCCTGCTCTGGCGGCACGCTGTCGGCATCCTCGGCCGAATAGAAGCCGCCGCGCGGATCGGTCAGGTCGCGCAGGACGTAGCCGAGCGTGTCTTCCGCGACCGTCGCGAAGAAGTCGTCGCCGGTGGCCTGCGCCGCTTCCAGGTACGCCAGCACGAGCTGCGCCTGGTCGTAGAGCATCTTCTCGAAGTGCGGCACCCGCCATTCCGCGTCGACCGAGTAGCGGTGGAATCCGCCGCCGATGTGATCGCGCATGCCGCCCAGCGCCATCGCGCGCAGCGTGTCGGCCGCCATCAGCAGCGGCGCCTGGGCTCCGCTGCCGCCCGCCGATCGACGGGCGTGCTCGCGCAGGAGGAACAGCAGCTCCGACGGACGCGGGAACTTCGGCGCGTCGCCGAAGCCGCCGTGGCGGCGATCGAACGCCATCTGGATACTGCTCGACCGCGACGTCGAGCGCGTCGACGCCCGCGACCCGCGCGTCGGTCTGCCGCTGTCCGTCCGGCGCCGGTGACGAGCTTCAGCCGATCGAGCAGCTCCGCCGCCGCCTGCTCGACGCGTGCGCCGATCGTCGCTTCCACACGCGCGCGAGCTCGCTCAGCAGATCCGCGAACCCCGGCCGGCCCCAGCGCGACGTCGGCGGAAAGTACGTGCCGCCGATAGAACGGCTTGAGCGTCCGGCGTCAGGAACACCGTCATCGGCCAGCCGCCCGCACCCGTCGTCGACTGGACGAACGACATGTAGACGCGATCGACGTCCGGCCGTTCCTCGCGATCGACTTTGATCGAGACGAAGTCCGCGTTCAGGAGCTCGGCGATGGTCGCGTTCTCGAACGACTCGTGCTCCATGACGTGGCACCAGTGGCACGTCGAGTAGCCGATCGACAGAAAGATCGGCTTGTCCTCGCGCGCGCCCGCTCGAACGCCTCGTCGCCCCAGGGATACCAGTCGACCGGATTCGCGGCGTGCTGCAGAAGGTACGGACTTCGTTCGCCGGCGAGACGATTCATGTGCCGCCGCTTCATGGTACTCGTCACAGCGCGAGTGCGCCGGACCTTGATAGAATCACGCACTATGGACCTCGCCGTCGAGACGCACGGCCTGACTCGGGACTTCGGATCCTTCCGCGCCGTCGACGGGCATCGACCTCGCCGTGCCGGCCGGAAGCTTCTACGGCTTCCTCGGGCCGAACGGCGCCGGCAAATCGACGACGATCAAGTGCCTGACGGGCCTGCTGCGTCCCTCGGCCGGCAGCATGCGCATCCTCGGCATCGATCCGCTGGCCGATCCGGTCGCCGTCAAGCGGCGCATCGGCGTCGTGCCGGAGGATCTCGCGCTCTTCGATCGGCTGACGGCCGGCGAGACGCTCAAGTTCATCGCCCAGGTGCACGGCCTCGACGACGCCACGGCGCGCGAGCGCGCATCCGACCTGCTCGACCTGATGGATCTGAAGGCCGCCGGCACGACGCTCGTCACCGATTTCTCGCACGGCATGCGCAAGAAGCTCTCGCTGGCCGCGGCGCTGCTGCCGGCGCCGCGGCTGCTCTTCCTCGACGAGCCGTTCGAAGGGATCGACGCCGTCGCCTCGCGACAGATCAAGGACCTGCTGCAGTCGTTCGTCGCGCGCGGCGGCACGATCTTCCTGACGTCGCACATCCTCGAGATCGTCGAGCGGCTGTCGACGCACATCGGCGTGATCGCCGACGGCCGGCTCGTCGCGCAGGGATCGATCGACGAGCTGCGCGCCGGGCGCGGCACGGCAGTCTCGAGGAGCTGTTCATCAGCCTCGTCGGCGGCGACGCAGCCGCGCCGGTGGCACTCGACTGGCTCCGCGGACAGCAATAACCGCGGACAACACGAGCCGCGGACAACACGGACAACAGGAACCGCGGACAACACGGACAACACGGATCGGATATAACCAAAAACCAAGAACCAAAAACCGAAAACCGACAACCGAAAACCGACAACCGATAATCATGCCTGTCCAGACATCGAACACGTTGCAGATCTTGCGAGCATTTGCGTGGATGCGGTGGCGGGTCCTGATGAACGCGCTCGAGCGCAGCGGGGCGCGGGATACGGTCGAACGTCTGTCGCTCGCCGTGGAACAGATCGGACCGATCGTGGCGGTGGGACTGATCGTCCCGTCGGCCATCATGCTGGCGGCGCTCGGCGCCTATGCAGGATTCAGGCTCGGCACGGGTCAGTCGTCGGTGGTGTTCATGGGATTGCGCATCGTTCTGTTCACGATGTGCGTGTTCGCAGTCGCCGGCCCGCTCCTGATGCCGTCCGCGGAGCGCCCGAACGCGGTGCGGCTTCTGCTCCTGCCCATTCCCCGGCGGACGCTGTACCTCGTGCAGGCCTTCGCCGCCGTGAGCGATCCGTGGATGATTGTCGGGATACCGGCCGCGCTGGCGGTGGCCGCCGGTCTTGCGGCGAGCGGCGCGTTCAGCGCGGCGCTGATTGCCGCGATCGCCGGGCTGTTGTTCATCGTGTGCCTCATCGGGCTGTCGGCGCTGGCCACGCTGCTCTTTCAGCTCGTCGTTCGCGATCGGCGCCGAGGCGAACTGATCGCGCTCCTCTTCATCGTCGTCATTCCGGCGGCCGCGATGTTACCGGGACTCTTCGGTGCCCAGCGGACGCGCGAGGAGCGACAGGCGGCGCGGCGGCGCGCAAAGCGCGCGGCGATGATTCGATGCCCGCGTGGCTTTCCAGAACCTACGAGCTGTCGCCTTCCCAGCAGTTTGCGAACGCTGTTCAGTCGGCAGCGAAAGGCGAGCAGTCGAACGCGGTCTTGCCGATCGTTGGACTTGCAGCGGCGGGCGGCGTCCTTCACACGCTCGGGTTGCTGACGTTCGGACGCCTGCTCGACTCGCCCGCGTCGAGCGGACGGCGACGATCGGCGGCTGCGGGACACATCGCGGGGACTGAGATTGCGGGGGCTCTCGCACGGCAGCGCGGCCGTGGCGATCGCCCAGATCCGGCTCGCGCTGCGCACGCCACGCGGACGGTCGACGGCACTGTCGCCGCTGGTGGTGTTCCTCATGTTTGCCATCATGATGCGGCGCAACGCGGGCGGCATGGACCTTGGCGCCATCAAGCTGGCGAATGGGCTCGCACTCGCGACGTTCGGATCGGCGTGTGTCGTTGCTTTCGGTGCTGCCGTTTGCCGCCAATCAGTTCGCGATCGACGGATCGGGGCTGACGCGCGCCTTGCTGTCGCCGCTGGCGACGGCGGAGATCCTCAACGGCAAGGCCGTCGGCATCGGGATCGTGGGCGGCACGCCCGCGCTCGTCTGCATGGTGCTGGCGTATGCGTTGTTCCCTGCGGGGTCTCCGGCGTTGTGGATTTGCCTGCCGCTCGGTCTGGCTGCGACCTACATCCTGGCTGCGCCGGCCGCAGCGGCGCTGTCGGCGATCTTCCCGCGCGCGGTGGATCTCAACAGCATCGGGCGCGGCAGCAACGCGCACGGCGCGGCCGGTCTGCTGACCCTGATTGCCTTTCTCGGCGCGGGCATTCCGCCGCTGCTGCTGACGCTGGTGGTGGCGCCGGCATTCGGCAGCCCAGGCGTGGCGCCGGTGCTGCTGATGTGTGGCTCGGGATCGTGCTGGTGGTCAGCAGGATGCTCTTCTCGGCAGCCGGTGCGCTGTTCGATCGCCGGCGCGAGAATCTCGCGATGCTGCTGAGCTGAAAGCCCCGTTCACCACGAGAGACGACGCTCGGCCCACCACCACATCCCCAGCGCCGAGACCAGAAGACCGGCCGCCGTGACGTATGTCAGCAGGACACGGGAGGCTTCGCTGGCGACCTGTCCGGACACCTGCGCCAGGAGTCCCCACACTGAGCCGGACAGACCGATCAGGCCGCTCAGGTTCAGCAGCGCCGCCGCCCCGCCCACGACCAGCAGGCAGGCCACAGCGATAGCGACGTTGAAGATGCGATCCACTCGCTGCTCGGATTGCCACCGCTCGCGCCTGATCTTCGTCAGCACCTGCGCCGTGAATCGCGGCGGCGCGATCGGCGTGACGTCGGCGGCGAGCATCGCCTCGAGGCGGCGCGCCGACGCGAGCCTGCCGGCACACGCCGGACAGCTCTCGAGGTGGACCCGTGTGGCCTCGTTCACCACGACGTCGCCGGCGGCGATGGCCTCCACGAGATCGGTCACGTCGATGCACGTCATGTGTCGAGCAGCTCCCGAAGGCGTCGCTTCGCGCGATAGAGATGCGTCTTCACCGTTCCCAGCGGAACGCCCAGTGCCTCGGCGAGCGCCTCGTACTGGACGCCCTTGATGTAGTGTGCCGCTATCAGCAGCCGGTAGTTGTCCGGCAGCTGCGTCATCGCTTTCTGCAGCCGGTCTCGCAGTTCCATGTCGGCGAACGCGGCATCAGGAGACCCTGGCTCGAACCGCGGCCGATCCGGCGCACCCTCGTCGAGCGGCAGCTCGCGCGGGCGACGGGCTCGCGCCTGGCTGCAGACGTTCTGCACGATCCGGTAGATCCACGTGGAGAGCCGGGCTTCACCCCTGAAGTATGGAAGGCCCCGATGGACCTTCAGGAACGACTCCTGGGCCAGATCGTCGACCTGCGAGCGGTCAGCGCCCATCCGATACAGGAGCCCGTACACGAGGTCCTTGTACCCGTCCACGAGCTCGCTGAAGGCCTCCTGGTCGCCGGTCCGGCAGCGCTCGACCAGCGCGCGTTCGTCGAATTCGACCATCGACCAGTTCCATTAGAGCCCCGGGCGGCGCGATTTGTTTCAGCGGGGGCCGCCTGAAACAATCCGACTCCGCGCCAAGTCTAATGCAGGCGTAACGGACAGGAGGTCCTTTGGCTCCAGAAGAAGTCATGGCGTTGCTGATGACGCTCGTGATCATCTCCGGGGTGGTCATGCTCTGGATGGCCATGCAGAACCGGCGGCATATTCGCGAACTGCAGCACAAGGAACGCATGGCGATGATCGAGCGTGGGATCGCCCCGCCGCCCGAGCTGGATCCGGAAGGGTTCGAGCGAACGTCCGGCGTCAAGCCTGCACGGACCACGCAGAGCGCGCCGCGGGCCCGGAGCGCGGGGATCCTGATGATCGGCTTCGGTCTGGCGTTGATGACGTTGATCACGATGGTCAGCGGCAGTCTCTCAACCGGTCTCGGCATCGGCGGCGCGTTTGCGCTGCTGGGCGGCGCCGTCGTCTTGAACAGCGTCCTGATGGAGCGCGACAAACCTGATCCATGGCCGGTCCCGCTGACTGAGCCACGGCGATCGAATCCACCGGAGCCCCCATCGAACGTCACACCCTGATTGCACGACCCGTTGCGTATGGCCGGGGTGAGTTGTCAGATGTGCCTACACACTGTGTCTCCAATGCGCAGTGCGCTACTCACGATGTGCCCCGGATTTCCTACTCACGCTCGGCAAAAGCGCGGAAATGCACGGGAACTTTGTAAAGAATCCGCGCGAATCCCGAAAAACGTAGCGTGGCATGGCGGTTGCTTTTTTGGAGGGCGTGGGACGCTGAATACAGCTTCCCGGCCTGCCGCTCCGGCGTTCCGCTGGGGCCACAAGCCACGCCTTTTCACCCTGCCAAAGGCAGCAGGGAGGGTAGTTGACCTCCCTGCCCTGTCATGTACGGCCTCGACGATCGCCAATGGCGTCCGCGTTGCAACGACAGATCTCTGGCTAGGTCTGTTCTGTTTCCTGGAGGTCGTCTGCAATGCCACGCTCAGCTTCAATCTGGCTGGACTCCGTGCCGGAGCCGCACGCCCCCTTGACCGAGAACACAGAGACGGATGTCTGCGTCATCGGCGCCGGCATCGCGGGTCTCTCGACGGCGAACTTTCTCGCCAGCGAGGGTCGATCCGTCGTGGTGATCGATCACGGCCACCCGGGCTCGGGTCAAACGGGCCTGACGACGGCACATCTGTCGAACGTCCTCGACGATCACTACACGGAAATCGCCCGGCTCCACGGTCGTGAGGGCGCGGCGCTCGCCTGCGAGAGCCACCGTGCCGCCATCGATCGTATCGAGCAGGTGTGCGAGCGCAGCGGCATTCAGTGCGATTTTCGACGGGTGGATGGCTACCTGTTTCTTGGGACCTCGACCACGATCGGCGGTTCCTCGAGGACGAGCTCATCGCCGCGCGCGCCGCCGGCGCGGACGTGGAGCTGCTCGACGAGGCGCCGGTCGAGGGCTTTCGCAGCGGCCCGTGCCTGCGGTTCCCCCGGCAGGGTCAGTTCCATCCGCTGAAGTATCTCGCCGGCCTCACGCGCGCTCTTCACCGCACCGGCAGTCGTCTCTACACCGAGACACGAGCGGTGAGCGTGACGGCGGCGACCGCGCGAAAGTCGAGACCGACGCGGGCTTCGAGATCACCGCCAGCGCCGTCGTGGTCGCGACCAACGTACCGTTCAACGATCGCGTCGCCATCCACACGAAGCAGGCGCCGTATCACACGTACGCCATCGGCCGCGCGCGTTCCGCGCGGCGCGATCACGCAGGCGCTGTACTGGGACACCGATGAGCCGTACCACTACGTCCGGCTGCACGAACGGCGAGGTCGCGAGCCGGGCGGCCGAGCTCCTCATCGTCGGAGGCGAGGATCACAAGGCGGGACAGGCGTCCGACGCCGAGGAGCGCTACGCACGACTCGAGCAGTGGATGCGCGACACGCTTCCCCGCCGCTCAGGACGTCGAGTACCGCTGGTCGGGCCAGGTCATGGAAACGCAGGACGGCCTCGCGTTCATCGGTCGCGAACCCGATGGACGCCGACAACGTGTTCGTCGCGACCGGCGACTCCGGGATGGGCATGACCCACGGCACGATCGCGGGCATCCTGATCACGACCTGATTCAGGGACGGCCCAATCGCTGGGACGACGCTCTACAACCCGTCGCGGATCAGGGTCGGGGCGGCGGGCGGGTTTCTCAAGGAGAACCTCAACGTCGCCGCTCAGTATCGCGACCTGGCTCACGGCCGGCGAGGTGTCGTCGATCGACGAGATCCCACCGCGACACGGCGCCGTCGCTGCGCGGATGGTCTGTCCAAGATCGCCGTCTTCCGCGACGAGACCGGTCAGCTGCACCGGCGCTCCGCCGTGTGCCCGCACCTCGGCTGCATCGTCGCCTGGAACCCGGCGGCGTCGACGTGGGACTGCCCGTGCCACGGGTCGCGGTTCGATGCGTTTGGTAAAGTGGTCAACGGGCCGGCGTCATCCGACCTCGCCGAAGTGGGCGATCCGGTGGTCACCGACTGACGATGAGCGGTGCAAGGTGCACCGTGCAGCGTGCACGGTGCACCTGCACCGTCATATCACCGCCTCATTCGTGGAGCAGGAGCCATGCGGTTGAGCCGCGCGCGGACCTGGCGGAACTGATCGCTGTCCCGTCGTCCGCCTGAGACGCCGCGCAGCTCGGTGCGCAGGCGCTGGGCGCGCTCGGCCGGGCCCGGATGCGACGACAGGAACACTTCGACCGAGCTGGGATCGCGTCCCTGCTCACGCCGCAGCACGTCCATGAATCCGATCATCTCGCGGGCGTCCCAGCCTGCCTGCCGCATGATTTGCGCGCCGACACGATCGGCCTCACGCTCGTCGTCGCGGCTGAACTTGAGCATGTAGCCTCCGGCCAGCACCTGCGCCGCGATCTGCGCCGTGCGGCGCCGCGATCGTTCCCGAGCACCGCGCTCAGCAGACCCAGCAGGCCGTTCGCCACGATCCCCTTCGTGATCTGGTCGGCGGCATGCCGCTGGGAAATGTGCGCCACTTCGTGGGCGAGCACGCCGGCCAGCTGCGCTTCGTTCTGCGCCGCTTCCATCGCGCCCCTGTGAATCCAGACCGGTCCGCCCGGGAGCGCAAAGGCGTTGATCTCCCGGTAATTCGCGGTGCTGAACGTGTACGGATATTGCGGCCCGCCGGCGTGGCTCGCAAGCCTGCGGCCCACCGAGCTCACATAGCCGGAGACGGCCTGGTCGTACACGACCGGCACCTCGGCCTGGACCTGTTGTTGAGCCTGACGTCCCAGTGAGATCTCATCGTTGACCGAAATCAGTGACACCGCGGCCACTGAAGTGGAAGTCAGCAGTGCGATGCCGGCAAAGCCCGAAAGTCCTCGCGTCAGGGTCGCTCGCATGGATCGGCCCGCCTTCCTATCGGCTTTTCCGCCTGTTTTCACACGCGCGGTGCCGGCGCCGCGGGAATCTCATCCGGCCTATGGCGCCTCAGCCGCGCATACGCAGCCGTCACTTGAACGCCATACAGCAAGATCACGGCCGATATGTAGACCCACAGCAGGAAGATGACGACCGCGGCGATGGTGCCGTGGACGTTGAAGCGCGACAGATCACGAACGAAGTGGGAGAACCCGGCAAATGCCACACGCCAGAAAAGGCCGGTCATGATCGCGCCGACCCAGACATCACGAAAACGAACTTTCGCATTCGGCACGTAGTAGAAGACGAGCCCGACCACCATGATGAACACGACGGTCGTCATCGAGCGCATCGCCATGCCCTGCAGCACGAGCAGCTGCGGCTTCGCCTCCACCACGCCGGCGAACCATCGCGCCTGCGCGACGTTCATCGCGCTCACGAGCATCAGCCCCATCAACAGCAGGAGGCCGGCGACGACGAGCATCACGAACGAAATCATCTTGTGCTTGAAGTAGCTCGGTTGCTTCTCCACGCCCCACGCGTGGTTCACGGCCGACGTCAGCGCTCCGAACACGCCCATCGCGGCCCAGATCATCAGCAGGCTGCCGGCGACGGTCAGCGGTACCTTGTTGCGCTGGAATTCCTCGAGCTGGTCCGTGACGAAGGGCAACTGACGCGGGAAGTATCGCAGGACGAATCCGAGTGCCGCCGCACGCTCGGCGTCGCTGTCGGTCACGTTGGCGACTATCGACAGCATCAGCAGACAGAAGGGAAAGAACGAAAGGAGCGCGTAGTAGGCGATCGAGGACGCAAAGGTCAGGTCGTCGCCGTTGTACACGCCGACGAGGCCGCGCCACATCGCGAGCCCGGTGAGGTGGATGTCCGCGCGCGCCCGCCTCAGCACCCTGCGCACCAGCTGGGCGCTCGACGTGGCCAGCGGAGTCACGCGCCGATCATAACGCGAGATGAACGGCGGCCCGGGTGTCGGCAGGCCGCGTCAGCGGCGCGACACGGTCGGAGGAATGTACGTCGCACGGTGCCCGCTCCCGGCCCAGGCCTGCTGAACCTCGCGGCCGATCCAGGCCGGCAGCACGCCTGTGAGCGCGGTGACCGCGAGGCCGACGGCCATCCGCCGGAGCGGCGGCGTTCTCACGACGTAGTACGCCACGCCGGCGGCTGCCAGGCTCAATCCCACGTTGGCGATGGTTCTGGCCGTTTTTTCGGTCACGGTCGTCGCTCAGGACGGACAGGTGCGCGCCGGGCACCTGTCCTGTCTCCTTGAAAGCGCGTTACGCCTAGGAGCGTTTCGCCGACGCCGGCGCCGGGTACGTGGCCCCGGTGCTGGACGGATAGCTCGTCGTCCCAGTGGTCGATCCCGCGGGCGTCGTCGTGTCGGCGGCTGCGCCGCGCGCGCGTGTATAAGCCTCACGGCCGCGATCGATGATCTGCCCGACCTTGTCGGACGCCTGCGTGTAGGTCTCGTTCGCAGTCGACCGCAGGCGGTTCGCCTGGTCGGACAACTGCTTCCGGGTTTCCGATCCGGCCTTGGGCGCGAAAAGCATCCCGAGACCAGCGCCAAGAACCGTCCCCGCGAGCAGCCCCATCAGAAACGAGCTGCCGCCGTCTTCCCGTTCAATGCGATCGTATTCGTACGCCATGAATCCTCCTGTGGTTCCCCGGGGTCGTCAGAGTCGTTCCGCCGCGGCGGCGGGCGGCGCCGCTTTCGCGTCGTTCGTCAGCAGCGACATGATGATCGCGCGCAGTCCACGAACGATCCCGGTCGCCTGCGCAACCTTGCCACGAACCGTGTGCTTGACCCGCTCTGCCGTTTCGTCGACGCGTTCGATCGTTCCGTTGATAGCGTTATCGACGCGTTCTGTCTGCTGGCTTAGCCTCGCCGTAATTGTCTGGACGTCGGTGAGGATGCCGTCCACCTGGACCTTGAGCGGCGCGATGTGACGCGCTTCGAGATCCGTTATCGTCTGCGTGAGCTGCCGGTACATCCTGAAGCCCATGAAGCTCAGGCTCACGAGCAGGACTGTCTGAATCACGCTGGCTGCCGCCATGATGCCGAGCAGCCAGGTTGGTGGTCTCGAGATTGACCATGCGGCCTCCTAGGCCGACCAGCGACCGCCGTGCCCACCGGTGATGTCGCTGAGCGATCGCCATCCTTCGTTGGCTGCGCTGCGGGCCTTGTCTACCGTCCCTCGGACGCGGGTGATTTCGCCGAGCAGTTCATCGAGCGTTGGCTCGATCCGATCGCGAAAGCGACGGCCGCTCTCCGTCAGATACAACCACCCCCACACTCCACCGATGACCGCCCCTGCACAGGTCGCCATCAGTACTCGTGAGCGCTCGTCCACAGCCGCCTCCTTGGTCAGACGCGATGCGACAACGCAGCCCGAGTCATCTAAGTATCAAACGCCGTGCCAGTGCCCGACCCGTCGAACTCCGGGATTTCCCGGCGCACGAGCGCCGCAAACCACGACATGACGCACCGCGATCGGCACCGGACCACCATGGCAAGGGAATCCGTCTACTCAACTGCTCAGGCGGGTGCCGCCCTGCGCGCGCCGCTCTTGCCCCCGTCCTGGATATCGTGCTTCTTCATCTTGCTATAGAGCGTCGGCCGATACAGGCCGAGAATCTGCGCCGCTTCCTGTTTGTTCCAGTTCGTTCGCTGCAGCGTCTGCAGGATCGCCATCCGCTCGATCTCCGCAAGCGTGCGGTGCGGCGGGATCACGAATTCGGCCGTCGTCGTCGTTTCAGTGCGAAGCGACTCGGGGAGATCGTTGACGGTGATCTCCGTTCCCTTCGTCACCAGCACGCCACGCTCGATGACGTTTTCCAGCTCCCGGATGTTCCCCGGCCACCGATGGCGAATCAACAGGTGGTACGCCGCCGGCGCGATCCCACGGATGTTGCGCTGGTGCCGCTGTCGGTACTTCTCGAGAAAGTGCTCGCACAGGAGCGGGATGTCCTCGGTCTTCTCGCGCAGTGGAGGCACGCGCAGGGTGATCGTGTTGATCCGGAAATACAGATCCTCGCGCAGCTTGCCATCGCGCAACGCCGCGTCGAGGTCGATGTTCGTCGCGCAGATCAGCCGGAAGTCGACGCGAACGATCCGATCGCTGCCGATCGGCCGGTACTCGCGCTCCTGCAGCACGCGCAGCAGCTTGGTCTGCAGGTACGACGGCATCTCGCCGATCTCGTCAAGCAGCAGGGATCCGCCCTCAGCGCTCTCGAACAGACCGTCCTTGTCGGTCTGCGCCCCGGTGAACGCGCCTTTCTTGTAGCCGAACAGCTCCGATTCGATCAGGTCCTTGGGAATCGCGGCACAGTTGATCTTGATGAACGGACCCTTGGCGCGCTTGCTGTTGTAGTGGAGGGCGTTGGCGATGAGCTCCTTCCCGGTGCCGTTCTCACCCTGGATCAGGATGTTCGCATCGCTGCCGGCCACGCTTTCCACCAGCTCGAGCAGGTCGTGCATCTTCCGGCTCTTGCCGATGATGTTGCCGAAGCGGAACTGCCCTTCGAGCTTCTGCTTCAACAGCAGGTTCTCGCCGACGAGATCGCGGCGCTCGATCGCGCGGTCGAGCATCGTCAGCAGCGTGTCCGGCTCGATCGGCTTCTCGACGAAGCCGTGCGCGCCCGCCTTCATCGCCTCGACGGCCTTCGGGACGCTCCCGTGACCGGTGATGACGATGACCTCGGTGTCGGGATGCGTCTGCTTGAACTTGCGCAGCAGCTCCAGCCCGTCCGCGTCCGGCAGCATCATGTCGGTCACGACGACATCGGGCTTCCAGGTCCTGAAGATCTCCTCGCCGCGGGTGCCGATCATCGCGGTACGGACCTCGTACCCTTCGTGCTCGAGCAGAATCTTGAGCCACTCGATCATCGAGGGCTCGTCATCTATGGCGAGGACGCGGTATTTCTTCTTGGTCGTCATAGCCCATCCTGCACGCTCAACCTGTGCCGTAGAGCAGTACGGCCCTGCTCAAAAACAGACCTCAAGAATTATACAGTTTAACTGTTCAGTGTCCACCTGCTGACATTTGTAAGACGGTAATACACTTACCGGGAGGCCCCGGAATCGCTCCAGCCGTGCCGGCCGATGAGGGGCACGAAGACACAGCCTTCGCCTTCCCGCTCGAGGTAGGTGTCTCCCTGACGATCGACGATGCGGACGTTTTGAAAGCCGGCGGGGCCGACCGGCAGCACCAGTCGGCCACCGTCGGCGAGCTGCTGCTTGAGGCTTTCGGGCACCGCGGGTGCCCCAGCTGTGACGAGGATGCGATCGTAGGGCGCCGCGGGCTCGTAGCCTTCCGTTCCATCCCCGACGATGACGCGGACGTTCGTGAATCCAAGCTCGCGAAACACCTCCGAGGCCCGTGCCGCCAGCGACGCGTGGCGCTCGATCGTAACGACGTCGGCGGCGAGCCGCGCCAGAATCGCCGCCTGATAGCCCGAACCGGTTCCGATCTCCAGCACGCGATGCCCGGGTTCGGGTGCAAGGCTGGCAGTCATCGACGCGACGATGTAGGGCTGCGAGATAGTCTGGCCTTCGCCGATGGGCAGCGGGCGATCGTCGTACGCGCCGTGCTGCAGGTGAGGGGGAACGAAGGCGTGCCGGGGTACGTCGAGCAGGGCGGCCAGCACGCGCTCGTCGCGGATGCCGCGCCGCACGATCTGGGTCGCGACCATTCGCTCGCGTGCGCGACGGTCGTCCATGGAGTCGATTGTAACGGGGGCGGGACGTGCGGACGTCCGGAAGTGCGGGGTCCGGAGTCCGGGCGGTCGGCTATAATTCCCGGCATGCCGGAAGCCAACAGGCCGGATCCTGTGAACGCTCCCGCCCCATCCGAGCGGCGAACCTCTCCCGAAACCCCGACGAGGAGCTCAACCTCGTGCCGGGCTCCGTCGGCTGGCGATGACAAAGTCCTGTGCGAGCGCTGCGGGGCCGAAATGTTCCGCATGCACGCGGTCTGGCGCTGCCCGGCTTGTCGCTACAAGACGGACTGTTGCGGATGGTGAACAGGCAATTCTGAGTTCTGAATTGGGAATGCTGGAGTGAAGGATGAAGAGGGAATGAAGAAGATAAGGGTGAATTAGGCAAGTTGGACATCATCGAGTCCCACGTCGACACTGGCTCGGAGCTCTTTCGGATGAACCGTGCCCGTATGGAGGGCCTGGTTGCCGAGTTGCGGTCGCGTCGGGCGTTGGTCGAGCAGGGCGGCGGCCCGAAGTATCTCGAGCGCCACCGACAGCTGGGGAAGCTTCCGGTCCGCGAACGCATCGCCAGGCTGCTCGATCCCGAGTCACCTTTTCTCGAGCTGTCGCCGCTCGCCGCGTGGGGGCAATACGATCAGGAGGCGCCGGCGGCCGGCATCGTGACGGGCGTCGGCCGCGTCTCGGGACGCGAGGTCCTCGTCGTCGCGAACGACGCGACGGTGAAGGGCGGGACTTACTACCCCATCACGGTCAAGAAGCACGTCCGCGCGCAGCAGATCGCCATCGAGAACCGCCTGCCCTGTGTCTACCTGGTCGATTCGGGCGGCGCGTTCCTGCCGCTGCAGGCTGACGTCTTCCCCGATCGCGAGCATTTCGGTCGAATCTTCTTCAACCAGGCCCGTATGTCGGCGGAGCGCATTCCCCAGATTGCCGTCGTCATGGGCTCCTGCACGGCGGGGGGCGCGTACGTCCCGGCGATGTCGGACGAGTCCATCATCGTCAAGGGCACCGGAACGATCTTTCTGGGTGGCCCACCGCTCGTGAAAGCTGCGACCGGCGAAGACGTGTCTGCCGAGGAGCTGGGCGGCGCCGACGTGCACACGCGATTGTCGGGCGTTGCGGACTACTTTGCCGAAGACGACGAGCACGCGCTGCATATCGCGCGCAACATCGTCAGCACGTTCAACACGTCCAAACGCATGCCGGCTGACGTGACGACTCCCGAGGATCCGCTGTACGACCCGCGCGAGATCTACGGCATCGTCAATGCCGACACGCGGCAAGCGTACGAAGTCCGGGAGGTCCTCGCCCGACTCGTGGACGGATCGCGCTTCGAGGAGTTCAAAGAGCGGTACGGGACGACGCTCGTCACGGGCTTCGCGAGACTGCATGGCATGCTCGTGGGCATCATCGCCAACAACGGCGTGCTGTTCTCGGAGTCAGCGCTGAAGGCAACACATTTCATCGAGCTGTGCAACCTCCGCAGCATTCCGCTGATCTTCCTGCAGAACATCACCGGGTTCATCGTCGGCCGGCAATACGAACGCGCCGGCATCGCGAAGGACGGCGCCAAGATGGTCCACGCCGTCGCGAACTCGGTCGTCCCCAAGTTCACCGTCATCATCGGCGGGTCATTTGGCGCGGGAAACTACGGGATGGCCGGCCGCGCGTACGAGCCTCGCTTGCTGTGGATGTGGCCGAACGCGCGGATCTCGGTGATGGGCGGCGAGCAGGCGGCCGGCGTGCTGGCGATGGTCAAGCGCGACCAGCTCGCGCGGGACGGCAAGGCGCTGTCCGCTGAGGAGGAAGACGCGATCCGCGCGCCCATCCTCGCGAAGTACGACGAGGAAGGATCGCCCTACTACTCCACCGCCCGCATCTGGGATGACGGGATCCTCGACCCTGCCGATACGCGACAGTCACTGGCGCTGGGTCTCTCTGCGGCCTACAACGCTCCGATCCCGGAGGCCCGGTTCGGCGTGTTCCGCATGTAATCGATGGCCGGCCTGACAACCACGCGCGACGGCGGCATCCTCCGCGTCACCCTCGATCGCCCCGACGTCCGGAACGCGTTCGACGAGGGCGTCATCGCCGCGCTCACCGAGTGCGCCCGCAACGCGACGAAGGACCAGACGCTCCGCGCGATCGCTTCTGGCCGGTCGCGGCAAGTCGTTCTGCGCCGGCGCGGACCTGGCGTGGATGTCGAAAGCGATCGCCTACAGCCGCAACGAGAACCTGAGGGACGCGGAGGATCTGGCGAGGATGTTCGAAGCGATCGACGTGATCCCCGTGCCCGTCATCGCGCGCGTCCAGGGCGCGGCCCTCGGCGGCGGCACCGGTCTCCTGGCCGTGAGCGACATCGTGATTGCTGCAGACAACGCGGTGTTTGGATTCACCGAGGTGAAGCTGGGGATCATCCCTGCGGTGATTTCACCGTACGTTCTGCGGAAGATTGGTCCCTCCGCCGCCCGGGAACTGTTCCTCACCGGCGCTCGATTCTCCGCCGCGCGCGCACGAGAGATCGGACTCGTCAACACGCTGGTGCCCGAAGCCGAGCTCGATGCGGCGGTCGACGCATGTCTGACCGAGTTGAGCAGCTCGGGACCGGCCGCGATGGCCGCCGCAAAGGCGCTCATCCGCGAGATCACGGGCCGTCGGCCCGACGAAGTCATCGGCGTGACGACGGGGAGAATTGCGGACCAGCGCGTGTCGCCGGAAGGGCAGGAAGGCATGCGGGCGTTTCTGGAGAAGCGAAAGCCCGACTGGGTGAAATAGCGGGGTTCGGTAGCTCGGGCTCGGAAGTCGGGTTCGGGGGCTCGGGGCTCGGGGATTGTTGAAACGAATACTGATCGCCAATCGGGGCGAGATCGCGGTCCGGATCATTCGTGCCTGCCGGGAGGCGGGCCTCGAGAGCGTCGCCGTGTATTCGGACGCGGACGTCAAGTCGATGCATGTGACCGAGGCGGACCGGGCCATTCGCATCGGGCCGGCGTCGCCGGCGGCCAGCTATCTGTCGATCCCCGCGCTGATCGATGCCGCTCGCCAGGCGGGCGCTGACGCCATTCATCCCGGCTACGGGTTTCTCTCGGAGCGTCCGGAGTTCGCGCGCGCGTGCGAACAGGCCGGCATCGTCTTCATCGGACCGACCGCGGACGCCATCGAGCGCATGGGATCGAAAATCGGCGCGCGTGCGCTGATCCAGCGGGCCGGCGTGCCGATCGTGCCCGGCGAGACGCCCTCCGATCAGTCAGACGACGGCGTGCGTGCGGCCGCGCGGGGCATCGGGTATCCGGCACTGGTCAAAGCGTCCGCCGGCGGCGGCGGCAAGGGCATGCGTGTGCTGCGGACTGACGACGAGTCCGCGGAGCTGATCCCGGCGGCCCGCCGCGAGGCCGAGGCCGCATTCGGCGACGGGACCCTGTATGTCGAAAGGCTGATCGATCGGCCTCGTCATATCGAGATCCAGGTGTTCGCCGACAACCACGGCAACGTCGTTCACCTCTTCGAGCGCGAGTGCTCGCTCCAGCGGCGGCACCAGAAGATCATCGAAGAGAGCCCGTCGCCGGCGATCACGCCTGGCGTTCGCGCGAGGATGGGTGAAGCCGCCGCGGCTGCGGCTCGCGCGGCGCAGTACCGCAACGCCGGTACCATCGAGTTTCTCGTGGAAGGTGACGGCGACGCGGCGCGCTTCTACTTCCTGGAAATGAACACCCGTCTCCAGGTAGAGCACCCTGTCACAGAGACCGTTACCGGCGTGGATCTCGTCCAGGCGCAGTTCATTGTGGCCGCCGGCGGACGTCTGCCCTGGACGCAGTCGGATCTTTCGCAGCGCGGCCACGCGATCGAATGCCGTGTCTACGCCGAGGACCCGGGGAACGGGTTCCTGCCGCAGGCGGGACGCCTGCTCGTGTATCGAGAGCCCGCGGGTCCGGGAATCCGCGTCGACTCGGGCGTCAGGGCCGGGGACGAGATCGGCGTCAACTACGATCCGCTGCTCGCCAAACTGATCGTCTACGGAGAGACGCGCGCCGCGGCAATCACGCGCGCCATCGGCGCGCTGCGCGAGTTCCCGGTGCTGGGCATCCGGACCAACGTACCGTTCCTCGTTCGACTGCTCGAGCATCCTGACTTCCGCAACAACCGCACGCATACGGGCTTCGTCGACGCGCACCTGAGCGAACTGGCCGCGGAAGATGCCCCGCCCGAAGCGGCGCTTGCGGCCGCGGCCGTCGCGGCACCGGTCCTTGTCGCAGCGTCCCGCCAAACGTCCGACATCGCGACGCCCGATCCCTGGTCTTCGCTGCGACGCTGGGGACGCTGACCGCGCATGGCCGGGCGACCACTCACCCTCGTGCACGGCGACCGCGAGTACCAGCTCGACGATCGTGGACGCTGGAACCGTTCGGGTTGGAGATCGGACGCTCCAGGTCGATGCGCGACGGAATGGGATCCGTGCGGATCGCCGGCGACCGGAGCGAGCGAGCCTGGACCGCCGCCGCCGGCGACACGCGGTGGGTGTTCCTCGACGGCCGCGTGTACGAATTCGACATCAAACGCGGTGCTGCGCGGAAGCGAGGCGGCGCGCACCCTGGATCCCTCACGGCACCGATGCCGGCGACAGTCCGGCGTGTGCTCGTGAGCGCCGGTGACACGGTGAAGCGAGGCGATCTGCTCGTCATTCTCGAAGCGATGAAGATGGAGCTGCCGGTGCGCGCGGACGCGGCCGGGAGGATCGCGGCGGTTCACTGCCGCGAAGGCGAGCTCGTGCAGCCGGGCGTCACGCTCGTCGACATGGACGAGGAGTGACATGCGCTACCCGTCGAGAGTCACCATCGTCGAAGTCGGGCCGCGCGATGGACTGCAGAACGAGTCGGCGACGATTCCCACGGCCGACAAGATCCAGTTCGTCAACCGGCTCACCGGTGCCGGCTTTCCGGTGATCGAGGTCTCGGCTTTCGTCAGCCCGAAGCGCGTGCCGCAGATGGCAGACGCGGGCGAGGTGTTTGCCGGCATCACGCGCTGGCCGCACGTGCGCTACCCGGCGCTGGTGCCGAATCTCGCCGGGCTCGAGCGCGCGCACGGCGCCGGCCTGACGGATGTCGCGGTCTTCGCCGCGGCCTCCGAGACGTTCAGCCGGCGCAACATCAACCAGGGCATCGCCGAATCGTTGGAGACCTATCGCGAGGTCTGCGCGCGAGCGGGGACGCTCGGGATGCGCGTCCGCGGCTACGTGTCGACGGCGTTTGGCTGCCCGTTCGAGGGCGAGGTCCCGCCCGCGCGTGTCGCTGAAGTGTCGAGCGCGCTCGTCGAAATGGGCGCGTTCGAGGTGGCGGTCAGCGACACGATCGGCATTGCGCACCCGGGTCAGGTGCCGGTCGTGGTGGGAGCGGTCGCCGAACGCGTGCCAATGGCGAAGATCGCGCTGCACTTTCACGACACGCGCGGAACTGCGCTGGCCAACGTTCTGGCTGCGCTCGACCTCGGCGTCACGACGTTCGATGCGTCAGCAGGCGGGCTGGGAGGCTGTCCGTACGCGCCGGGGGCCACTGGGAATCTGGCGACGGAAGATCTGGTCTACATGCTCAACGGCCTGGGCGTCTTCACGGGCGTCGACCTCAAGGCGCTGGTCGAAGCGTCGGGCTTCATCGAGTCGCGCATCGGGCATCCACTGCCCTCGCGGGACTACACCGCGGCGCGCAAAACCGCCACCCGTCACTGAAGCAGCACGCGACCGTGGTGCGGTGCCCAGCCGAACGCCATCCAGCGGCCGCGCGACTTGGTCGTCATCCGGCCGGTCGCCAGGTCGAGCAGAACGATTTCGTAGGAAGATTCGTTTCTAATCACGTTCAGCAGGAGTTGCGTGCCATCCGGCGACCAGACGGGACCGGTGCCGCCGAACCATCTCACCGCAAACCAGGAATCGTCCGCCTTCGCGACGGTCTTCAGACCCGTTCCATCGGGATGCATCAACAGGCACCGCTTGCCGGACAGGTCGTAGAACGCGATCCAGTCGCCGTCCGGCGACCAGGCGGGACTGGAGCCTTCGCGCAGCAGCCGCACGGCGCCGGTTTCGATCTCGAGGATCCCAATCACGGGAGGACGCTCCTCGTCCTCCTTGGACATGTTCGGAGTCCAGGGCAGGCCGCCGCGTTCGATCTGCACGACCAGGCGCGTCTCGTCAGGCGACCACGCCATGTTGGATTTCACCCTCAGGCCTCCTGACGGGTAGGGTGCTGTCGTCAGAGTCTCCTTCCCGACGTCAAAGATCAGCAGCTCAGACTTACGCTTGGTTACCGGCTGGGATCGACTCGTCCGATCCGCGATGAACGCGACCTTGGAGCCTGTAGGGGAATACGTCGTGTTGCCGATGTCGACGAAATCCCCGAAGGTCCTCCATTTGCGATCCATCACGGAATAGAGGCCCAGTGCGAAGCTCAGGTGGACCTTGCCTGGAGAGCCCCAAGGCGCCGCCCGATTGACTGAGGCTTCCATCGCGAATCCCCAGGCAATCGTGCCGCCGGAACGGTCAAGGCTGGGGTACGCGAAATAACCGCCGTTGTATTTCAGATCGACCGGCGGGCTCAGTTGCTGCTTCCAGTCCGGCGCCACGATCCGCAGGTCGTTGTAGTCGCCCAGGAGCAGGACCGACCCCGGCAGAGAGAACTCGCTATTGCGCTGCGCGTCGGCGGCGGCAACGCAGACGGCGGACACGAGCGAGAGATACGCGAATCGCCGACCGCGAGACATCGCCCGGGGCACACCTGCAGGCTACCGGGCAGCGAAGGGTTGGAGTCGTGAGGGAACGATGAAAAACGCTGAGTGCTGACTTCCGTCGCATGCCCTGAGCGAGCGCTAGCGAGTCGAAGGGTCTTACGAATCTGATCTCAGAAGGCGCTCAGCTCCCTCCCAGTACCTCTTTGGCCGTCCGCGCGAGCAGGTCGGGCAAGCACGGTTTCTCGAGGACGCGATTGCAGCCCGCTGCGCGGGCTTTCCGCTCGTGCGCCGCGCCGGCGTAGCCGCTGAGGCAAATGACCGGCACCTCGCGTGTGCTGGGATTGTCCCGGATTCGACGGATCAACTCGAATCCGTCGAAGCCCGGAAGCGAGAAATCGGTGATGACGACCTGCGGCACCCGACCCTTCATCAGGTCGAGCGCCTCCTGACCGTTGGCTGCCTGGATCACTTCGAAGGACGCACCCAGGAACTCCGCATACAACTGACGCGTGTCCGCATGGTCCTCGACCAGCAGGAGGACGGGCGTGGGACGGGGCTTGTGAGGAGCAGCAACCGCAAACAGCAGCACGATGAACTCTATCTCGCAGGAACTGTTGGCTGGTCAGTATACCTTCTGTCAGGAACGTGTCAGGAATCGGTCAAGCGCGGCTCCACCCACCGCAACCCAAGTCGAATTACTATTCCGTCATGGCCCGCCCTGAGGCGCCCCGGCGTGCGGGATTCCGGCTGCCGCGCCTGACGGTCGTCATCGGCCTGCTCGTGCTCACGCTGGGCGTCGCCGCGGCACTGGCCTGGCAGGCGCACCAGGCCGCGCTGTCGCATCAGGCCGTTGCCGAGCGCGTGCAGCGTGACTACGTGTCGTTCGCCGGCCTGGAGTTCGCCCGCGCCGCGCGGCTCGAGCTCGGTTCCAGGCTCGAACGCTGGCTGGACGTGATCGGCTGCTCCGCTTCCAAGGGCGAGCTGCCGGAGCCGGCGCGGCTAGGCGCGTGTGGCGGCTGCCGGTGTGACGATCTGAAGGCGCGTTCGCTGTTCGTCGTGGACGTGGCCTCGGGCGAGGTGACGACGACGGGTGAGAAGCTCGGGCCGGACGCGGCGAGTCTCATCGCGGACCTCGGCTCGGCGCGGATCAGGATTCCGCAGCAGCGGCCGTCGTACCTGCTCCGCGTCGGCATGCTGGATGGCGCGGCTCGTGCGCTCGCCGCGGGCTACGTGCGCGACCGGTTCGGCGCACCGACGAAGATCGCCGGCTTCGTGGCGGCAGCCGATGTGCTGACGCCCGCATTCGATCACATCCTCAAGCACAGGCCGCTGCTTCCGCCGACGCTCGCCGGCGAGCGCAACGATCTGCTCAACCTGTCCGTCCATGCACGGGATGACGTCAGCGTCTTCGAGTCGACGCCATCGTCGAAACCGGGACCGCCGAGCACGATCGCCGTCGAGGCGAACCTGGACGAGACGTTCGACCGCCTGAAATACACGTTGTCGCTCAAACCCGAGGCGGCTGAGCGGCTCGTCATCGGCGGGCTCCCCCGCTCACGTCTGCCCGCTTCTCGTCGGATTGCTCGCGCTGACCGCCGGGCTCCTGGCCGTCGCGATTCAGCAGCTTCGCCGCGAGCACGACCTGTCGCGCCTGCGGGCGGATTTCGTGGCCAGCGTGTCGCACGAGCTGCGGACGCCGCTCGCACAGATCCGGCTTTTCAGCGAGACACTGCTCCTCGGACGAGTACGATCGGAGGACGAGGGCCGCCGCTCGCTGGAGATCATCCAGCAGGAATCGCGGCGTCTGAGTCATCTCGTCGAGAACGTCCTCTACTTCGCACGCTCCGAGCACAACGCTCAGCGGCTCGCAGCGACCGAACGCACCTCGCGCCCTTTGTTGCGGAAATCATCGACGCCTTCGCGCCGCTGGCGCGCTCGGGTCGCGCGACCGTCCGGCTGGACGTCAGAACGGACGTGACCGTCGACGTCGATCGCAGCGCGTTCCGGCAGGTGCTGCTGAACCTGCTCGACAACGCCGTCAAGTACGGCGGCCGGATCAGAGCGATCGTCGTCGGCATCGAGGGTCGCGAGGGACGCGCGACGCTCACCGTCGACGATCAGGGTCCGGGCGTGCCCGCCGACGCGCGCGAGCGAAGATCTGGCTGCCCTATTCGCGGCTCGGGTCGACGGCAACGTCAGCGGTCGCAGGAACCGGAATCGGGCTCGCCGTCGTACGCGAGCTGGTCGCGCTCCACGGCGGCAGCACGCGGGTGGAAGATGCGCCGCACGGCGGCGCCCGCTTCGTCGTCGAACTGCCCAACGCGACGATCGCATCCGATGCGGCCGCGCCAGCGCCCGCGCCATCGCGAGTCACTGCGTGATGAGCATTCTCCTCGTCGAGGACAACGCGGACCTGGCCTACGGCCTGCGCAACAACCTCGAGATCGAAGGCTACAGCGTGGAGGTCGCCGGGGATGGTCTCGCGGGGCTCGCGCAGGCGCGCGCGCTGAGGCCGAGCCTGATCATCCTGGACCTGATGCTGCCGGGGCTGGACGGCTACCGCGTGCTGAAAACGCTTGCGCGACGATAGCGATCGACGTCCCCGTCCTGATTCTCACCGCGCACGGCCAGGAGGCGGACAAGGTCCGCGGCTTCCGGCTGGGCGCCGATGATTACGTCACGAAGCCGTTCGGGATTCTCGAGCTGCTCGCGCGCGTCGAGGCGCTGCTCCGGCGAACGTGCGCGCCCGCAGCGACACCAACCGGCTCGCCGAGCGCTTCGGCGAGATCGACATCGATCCCGCGACGCGAAGCGTCCACCGGCGCCGCGAGCCGGTCGCGCTGACGCCGATGGAGTTCGATCTGCTGGTGGCGCTGCTTCGACGGCGCGGCGCGGTTGCGTCACGTCTCGAGCTGCTGCACGAAGTGTGGGGACACTCGTCGGCCGTGCTGACGCGGACCGTCGACACGCACATCGCGGAGCTCAGGCGCAAGCTCGAAGACAATCCGGCCCACCCGCGCCACATTCTGACGGTTCGAAAGGCCGGATACCGGCTCGATCCGACCTGACGTGTTGCTGAAACCTACGGCAGCCTGAGCACCTGACCCGGCTTGATCTTGTTCGGGTCGCTCAGCTGATCCTTGTTCGCCTCGAAGATCTTCATGTACGCGTTGGCGTCGCCCAGCTGCTTCTTGGCGATCGCGCTGAGCGTATCGCCCGACTGCACGGTGTAGGTTTTCGCGGCAGCCGCAGCGCCAGGCGGCGGCGCGACGACCTTGATGTCGGCAACGATGTCGGTGCGCCAGTCCGGAATCGTCTTGATGGCCATCCAGATTTCGTTGGCCTCCGACTCCGACTTGACGGTGCCGACAAAGTGCAGCTTGCCGTCTTTTTCCTGCGCGTTGCCGTCGAATTTTCCCTTCGCCGTCTGAATGGCGTAGGTGTACTTATCCCTCAAGCCCATCGTGCACCTCCGTGCTTCGTCGCCCGGCAGTGCAAGGGATATACCGCCGGATGACTGTCAGGGACGCTGGGCGACGATGGCGAGGCGATCCCCTTTCGGGCTGACCGCGAGACGGCTCGCGCCTTTGAGACCAAGCGCCTCCAGATCCGCCAGTGGCGTGAACTCGGTGTCCCCGCGCCGCCAGCCCAACAATTTCCCTTGAAAGCTCACCAGCAGAGTCCCGTTCGGCAGCCAGGCTGTATCTGGCTCGCCGGCGCCCGTGGGCACGCGGATCAACGGCTTGACCAGACGAGTCGCCGGATCCAACTCGCTCACAGTCAACGTGGAAGTCTTGGCGTCGGGTCCCGCCTCGCGTTCGCGCTGAACGAAGCTGATCGCACCGGTCGGCATCCGCTGGATCGATCGACCGATGTCCTTCGCGGCAACGTCCGCCTTGCCGCTGGCGGTATCCGCAACCTGGAGCGTGCTGGGCTGACCGAGCACGAACAACGCGACGGTTCCGGCAGCCGCCCATGCGTGATAACCAACCGGCTTGACGTCGCGCAAAACGAGCTCGGGGTCCTTGCCGTCCATCGTGAAGCGCCACAGGCGCTGAGTGCCGTCGGCTTCCACGCGGATGACCGAAAAGTGCTTCCCGTCAGGCGTAACCGTTGGCGAATACTCACTTTCCGGCGTGTCGGTCACCTGAACGACCCGCTTGGCGTCGATGTCGTACCGATAGATGTCACTCCCGGTCTGTGCGCTGCCGGCAGCGGGCGCGGGCCGATGGCCGCGGACCGAGGTGAAGAGGATGGCCCGGCCGTCGGGTGTAAAGAAGGGCTGGTTGTCGTACCCGACGTTGTCGGAGATGTTGACCGGCGCGTCGAGCGCGACCTTATCGCCTTGTATCGTCACCCGCGCCAGAAAGATCTCCGTGTCAGGCGCAGGCGTTTGCTGAGGATACGCAGCCAGCCCGACTCCGCAGGCAACGATCAGCGTCTTCATCTTCGTCTTCATCGCCGAGTATCGTAGACCAGATCGTCCCCACGCCCGGCCGTGGAAGTGCCACGACCAGCGGTGCGGCACAGGCTCACGTCCGGAGCCTGAGCCTGGAGCCCAGTGCCTGCCGTGTCGATTTTCCGCGGCCTCGTTCGTCTTTGCCTCGAACAGACGATACGCGCGCGGGACATGGTCCCGCGCCCATGAGGAGGCATCAAGGTATGAAGCCGCGCAACACACTGACCACATTGGTTTTGACACTGATCGCCGTCACCGGTCTCGTCGTGCAGTCAGCCGGTCGAGGGCCGGGGATCGACGCAGCCGCGGCCTTCGAGAAGCTGAAGTCGCTCCAAGGCACGTGGGAAGCACCGGGCGCGAACGGCAAGAAGGCAACGACGACGTTCGAACTGACGGCGAACGACACGGTGCTGCTCGAGCGATACGTGAATCCCGCGCTGCCGGGCGGCGGCCACATGGTCAGCGCGTATCATCTCGACGGGGCCGCGCTGATCCTGACGCATTACTGCATCGCGAAGAACCAGCCGACGCTGCAAGCCGAAACGTTCGACGCGACGTCCGGCGAGATTCAGTTCGAGTTCCTGCGCGCGTCGAACCTGTCCAGCAAGAACGCGGGCCACATGCGCCGCGCGTTGTACCGCCTGGACGACGCGAATCATTTCACGACGTCGTGGGAGTTCTTCGAGAACGGCAAGAAGACGATGACGGAACTGGAGAAGTTCACCAGGGTCAAATGAAGGTGCGAAAAAGTGCTGAGGTGCTGAGGGTGCTGAGGTGCTGAAGGTGCTGAGGTGCGGAAGAGAGCGGAGGATTCGATGCCGAAATACATGCTGTTGCTGCACGACAATCCGGCGGCGTTTGCCAACGTCAGCCCGGAGCAGATGCAGAAAGTGATCGAAAAGTACATGCAGTGGGGGAACAAGCTCCGTGACGCCGGCATCATGCGCGCGGGCGACAAGCTGACCGAGGATCCGGGCAAGATCATGCGACGCAAGGATGGGCAGGTGCGCGTGACCGACGGTCCGTACAGCGAGACGAAGGAAATCCTGGGTGGCTACTACATCCTCGAAACCGACAGCTACGCGCAGGCGGTCGAACGCGCGCGCGACTGTCCGCACCTCGAGTACGGTGGAACCATCGAGGTACGTCAGATCGATATGATGTGAGGGATGGCGGACAACCCCGCCCACGAACGACCTCAGACACATCTGCTCGTCGACCATCTGTTCCGCAGCCGCGCGGGGCAGATGGTCGCGTGGCTGACCCGCATCTTTGGTCCCGCCCACCTCGAGCTTGCCGAGGAAGTCGTACAGGACGCGCTGCTCAAGGCGCTCCAGCAGTGGCCGTACTCCGGCATTCCGGACAACCCCGGCGGCTGGCTGTTTCGGGTGGCCCGCAACGGGGCGCTCGACGCGCTGCGCCGCCACACGGCGTTTCGCGACCGGTCGGACGACATTGCCGCCGCGCTCGGTCAGGCGTCCGAATTCACGGATCTCGATCGATCGGCCGTCGAAGACGCCGAGCTGCGCATGGTCTTCATGTGCTGCCATCCGTCCCTGACGCCGGACGCACGGGTGGCGCTCAGCCTGAAGACAGCCGGCGGATTCAGCGTGGCGGAAATCGCCAGGGCGTTCCTGACTGCAGAGGCGACAATCGCGCAGCGCCTGGTGCGGGCGAAGCGTCATCTGCGCGATCACCAGGTCGGGCTCGATCTGCCGGAGGGTGCCGACCTCTCGACGCGGCTCGAATCGGTCCTCGAAGTGATCTACCTGATGTTCAACGAGGGCTACAGCGCGCATACCGGCGAGGATCTGATCAGGCTCGATCTCTGTAGCGAGGCGCTCCGTCTCGGTCAGCTCGTGGCGGGATCGCCAGCCATCGCCGCCCCGTCGGCGCATGCGCTGGTGGCGTTGATCGCGTTTCAGGCAGCGCGCCTGCCCGCGCGCGTCGACTCGGACGACGAGATGGTCCTGCTCGAAGATCAGGATCGCAGCCTCTGGGACCGTCGTCTTGTCTCGCTGGGCTTCAACCACCTCGAACGAAGCGCCGAAGGACCGGCGCTCACCGAGTACCACGTGCAGGCGGCGATTGCCGCCGTCCACGCCGGCGCCGAGTCGCCGCAGGCAACGCGCTGGCACGACATCCTCGCGCTGTACGACGATCTGGTGTCGCTGAACCCGTCCCCCGTCGTCAAGCTGAATCGCGCCGTGGCGATGTCGCGCGTTTCGGGACCCGCGGCGGCGCTCGAGGCGATCTCCACGCTGGAACACGAGCCATCGCTGGCGAACTACTACCTGCTCCCGTCGGTCAAGGGACGGCTGCTCGCGGAGATGGGCGATCGTCCGGGCGCCGCGGCCTGCTTCAGGGCCGCGCTCGAACGTCCGTGCAGCGAGCCCGAACGACGGTTCCTCGCGAGAAAGCTGCGCGAGTGTTCGTGAGCGCGCATCAGCGCGGGTCCGTCACGGGCCGCGAGGGATCGGCCGCAGCGGGCAGCCCCACGCGGGTTGCCAGCGCGCGAAAGTCGCCATCACCGATCCACGTTCGAAACGCAGGGTGGACGCGGAGATAAATGACGGCGGGATCGTGACCGTCGACCGCAGCGGTCAGCCAGCGCAGAGCGCAGGCGCGATCGCCGAGTTGGCCACACGTCACCGCGCGGGCGAACGGCTCCCGCGTCACGGTTTCCTGCGCCTTCGTCTCTTCTCCACCCGCCCGGAGTGCGGAGAGCTTCCAATGCAGAGCGGGACCATATCCCGGATAAAACGTCAACGCACGGTCGGCCGCCGTCACGGCTTCCGGATAACGCCCCGCGAAAACCAGGGTGCGCGCCAGCACGGCGTCGAGCCAGGGCGACAGCGGTGCCGCGTCTCGGGCGAGCTCGACGTGGACGAGGGCCTTGTCGGCTTGTCCGAGCGCCGAGAACATCTCCGCCAGCCATTCGTGCGCCTCGGCCAGCTCGGGATTGATAGTGAGAGCCCGCTCGAGATGCTCGCGCGCCGCAGACCAGTTCCAGTCAGCCCGGAGACGGACGTAGCCGAGCACCGCCTGAGCCCGTGCACTCGAGCGATCCATCGCTGCGGCCTTGAGGGCCTCTTTTCGCGCTCGCGATTCGGCCTCGGCTCGCCCATTCGGATCCGTCAACGCGCGGTACATCCAGGCCCGGGCGAGCTCGCTGCGAGGTTCGGCGTCCGCAGCGGCGGCGCCGACCGCGCGCTGGAACTCGGCGACCGCGGCTGAGACGTTCGGCGGGTTGGCGGACAGATGCGCACGGCCCGATACGAGCGCGAGCTCGGCCTCGATGCTTCGAGAACCGATGCGCTCGCGGCGACGGGATTCCACGAGCAGACGACGCGCGAGCCCCTCCGCGATGCCGCGATGCATCTCGCTGAACTGTTCCGGCGTCATGTCGTAGTCGGCGCCCCAGGGCAGGACGAAATCGCGAGTGCGCGCAATTTTGAGATGAAGGCGCAGGCCGCTGCCCACGCGACGCAGGCTGCCGTCGATCCAGTAGTCCGCGTCGATGTCGCGCTTGATTCGATCGAAAACGCGGGCAGCCCCCCGATACTGTGCGACCGCCGCGCCGCTGATGACCGTAGCCCGGCCCCCCGACAACTCGGTGAGGCTGACGAGCGTTTCCTCGGCGAGGACCTTCGCCGACGCGTCCAGCCCGGAATCGCCCGTCTCGAATGGGAGAACAGCCAACCGTGGGAGATCGCGTGCCGACAGGTGATCGCGAGACACCACGATCAGGGCCAGGCCGACCGCCGCGACCGCAAGAGTGGCCGCGGCGATGGTCCATCGGCCGGAGGTAGTCGAATCGAACTCGAAGGCTCCAAATCGCCCCGGTCCACCAGATGCCACGCGCTGATTGTAGTCGAGCCACGCCCGCCCGTTTGGCCGGACCCGCTTTCCGTGGATAATCATGCTCGCCATGCGCACCACCCTCGCCGCGACGTTTGCTGCCGTCATCCTGCTCGTGGGTGTCTCGCCTGCCGCCCAGGACGCGGTCGATCGCACGGTGGTCGAGAAAATCCGCAACGAGGGACTGAACAACTCGAAGGTCTACGCGACGTTCTCGCACTTCGTCGACGTCATCGGCCCGCGCCTGACCGCGACACCCGCGCTCAAGACGGCCGCGGACTGGTCGCGCGAGCAGCTCACGCGCTGGGGTCTGCAGAACGCGCGGCTCGAATCGTGGGAGTTCGGCCGCGGCTGGCAGCTCGACCAGTTCACGCTCGAAATGGTCGAGCCGCGCTACATGCCGCTCATCGGTTATCCGGAGGCATGGTCCGCGTCGATGTCCGGTGAGGTCGTCGCCGCGCCGATCTTCGTCGGTGACAAAACCACCGAGCAGCTCGAGACGATGAAGGGATCGCTCAAGGGCGCCATCCTGCTGGCGCAGCCGCTACAGGCGTCGTTCATCCGCGAAGACCGCGTGCAGCCGACGAACCCGAACGCCGCGCCGGAGCCGGCACCGCAGCGCGGGCAGACGCCGGACACTCCCGAGGGCCGCGGGCGCGGCGGTCAGGGAGCCGGACGCGGCGGCGCGCAGCAGCGTAATCAGATCATCCGGGATGCCGGAGCGGCCGTGATCCTCCGCACGAGCCGCGGTGAACACGGCACCATGTTCGTGCTGGGCCGCGACCAGGGGCAGAACGCGCTCCCGTCGATCATCGTGGCCGGCGAGCACTACAACATGATCGTACGGATGCTGGCCGCCGGCATGTCCGGTGAAGCTCCGCGTGAACAGCCGGTCGCGATATCTGGAGACCGATCGCAATGCCTACAACGTGCTGGCCGAGCTGCCGGGAACCGACCCCGCGCTGAAAGACGAGATCGTCATGATCGGCGGCCACCTCGATTCGTATCACAGCGCTCCGGGCGCGACCGACAACGCGGACGGATCGGCGATCGTCCTGGAAGCCATGCGCATTCTCTCGGCAATCGGAGCCAAGCCGAAACGCACGATCCGGATGGCGCTCTGGAGCGGCGAAGAAGAAGGGCTGCTCGGCTCGCGCGAGTATGTGAGGCGGCATCTCGCGGGCGACGCCAACGCGGCCGCACGCGACCGCTTCTCCGTCTACTTCAACATCGATCCCGGGACGGGACCGATCTACGGCTGGTTCCTCCAGGGGCAAACCAACGACGCAGGCGATCTTTGACGCCTGGCTGGCGCCTTTCAAGGATCTCGGCGCCCGCAAGAACGTCCCCGCGAGCATCGGCAGCACCGATCACCTGAGCTTCACGGCGGTTGGACTACCCGGCTTCAATCCGATTCAGGACTACGTCGACTACGACGTGCGCACGCACCATACGAACGTCGACACGTTCGAGCGCGTGCGAGAGCAGGACCTGAAGCAGGCCGCGGTCATCATGGCGTCGTTCGCGTACCACGCGGCCATGCGCAACGAGAAACTCCCGCGGCCTGCGCCGGCGCAACGGTAGAGGAACGCCCTGGGTCAGCGTCGATAACGGATTCCGTACTGACGATCCATCGCTTCACGCTCTTGCGGCGTCCGGCTGCGAGGCGGATCGTCGGGCGTGCGCCGACCGATTTCGCGGAAGTAGCCTTCGAATCCGGAGGGCGAGTAGATCGCCACCCACTTCAACGTCTCGGTGCCACTGTTGCGCCCGCCGTGCCACGTGCCCTGCGGCACGTACAACGTCGAGCCTGCCGCGAGCGTGACAGACGAGTCGCCGAGCGTGGCCTCGCCTTGTCCGGACTGGATGAAGATCACCTCGTCTTCGTTCTCGTGGAGGTGAATCGGGATGGAGGTGCCCGGGCTGACGTCCTGCGTAATCATGGCGACGCGTCCCTTCGCCCCGCGCGGGCTGATCTTGATCCGCACCGGATCGCGGCCGACGTAGACCAGCTCGCCGTCCGCCGCGCCGATCGCGGCCGGTGCGGTTCCGGCGGCCTCGGCTGCCGCCGGCTGGGCATCCGTCGTTTCTCGCGACGGGCGCGCGGCGAGCGCCGCCAACGCCGTCATCAGCACCTCCCGGCGATTCATCGTTTACCTCCTAGGGGCTTCGCCCCTCGGACTTCCCCACACGCTCGCGCCGCTTCGCCGGCGCGCTCCATTCGCGTGGCTCGCTCGCCATGCTCGCTCGCACCGTGGAACGAGCAGCAGGTTTCTGAGACCGCTTCTGGGTCCACTCGACGAAAGGCTACCAGATGACGCCGTCTGTGATACAACAACGAGCATGTCCGATGCCCCCAAGAGCGCGCTCGACATCGTGATGGAGCGGCTCAAGAAAAAAGATGCGGAAGCGGGTGTGGAAGAGCAAGCCCTGACCGGCGAGCAGCGGGCGGCGATCGCCGAAGCGCGAAACGTCTACGAGTCACGCGTGGCCGAGCGGAAGATCATGCACCAGTCGGCGGTCGTCGCTGTCTTCGACCCGGCCGTTTTGGAGGAGCGCGAGGGCGAGTTGCGGCGCGATCTCGAACGGTTTGCGACCGACCGCGACGCCAAGATCAAGAAAATCCGCACCGGCGAGTAAACCCTCCCGCCCTGATTCCGTCCAAACGGGCATGACGATGTTCGAGTCCACGTGGCGCGACGTGCGGTATGCCGCGCGGATCCTCCGCAAATCGCCCGCGTGGACGCTCACGGCCGTGCTCACGCTGGCGCTCGCCATCGGTGTGAACACCGCTGTGTTCAGCATCGTGGATGGCGTGCTCCTCGAGCCGCTTCCCTATCCGCACCCCGGAAACCTGGCCCTCGTGTCGCGCGCTGTACGCGCCGCGAGTCAGGAGGCCACCGGCCATGCGGTGGACGGCCGCACGTGGGAGCTGGTGCGCGATCGCGCCGGCAGCGTGGACGCCGCGTCCTTCTCGACGTGGGCCACTGGGGTGAATCTCATCGCCACCGGTCGATCCGATCGGCCGCGATTCGTGCAGCAGCAGCGTGTGGGCGCAGGGTTTTTCCGCGTGCTCGGCGTGGCGCCGGAACTCGGACGCGAGTTCACCGCCGACGAGGATCGCGCCGGCGGACCGCCGGCCGTCATCCTGAGCGCGGAGCTCTGGCGCCTTGCGTTTGGCGCCGATCGTGGTGTCGTCGGTCGGACGGTTGTCCTGCGTGGCGAGCCGCACACGGTCGTGGGCGTGATGCCGGGACGGTTTCGCAGCAGCGCGCGCGCTGACCTGTGGACGCCGTTGCGGCCGTCCACGACCGGTGAGGGCGGCGGCGAGAACTACCACGTCCTGGTCCGCGTGCGGGGCGACGCCGACTGGCCGCAAGCCGTCAGCGAAGTCGCCCGGGCCGGGGACGAGCTTCAGCGCGAACGACCGCTGACGGCCGGCCGCGAGATTTCCTTTTCGCTCATGCCTCTCCAACGCGGGCTGACCGAGTCGCTCAGACAGCCGCTCGTGATCCTGTGGGCGGCAGTCGGGATCGTCCTGCTCGTCGCGTGCGTGAACCTCGCGGGGCTGCTCATCGCGCGCGGCGCCGCCCGCACGCGCGAGATCGCGACGCGGATGGCACTGGGCAGCGGAGCGCAGCGCCGTACTCCGGCAGATGCTCGTGGAAGCCGGCATGCTTGCGGTCGCCGGCGGCATCCTCGGCATTGCGGCAGGGTTCCTGGCGCTCGACGCCATGCGTTCGCTCGCCGCCGATATCTATGACATCTGGCAGCCGGTGTCCGTCGGTCCTCGTGCGATCGGGGCTGCGTTGACTCTCTCGCTGACCGCCTGGATCTGTTTCGGCCTCGCGCCGGCGATCCAGGCCTCACGCCTCGATGTCAGGGCCGGCATGATCATGATGGGCGCGCGTTCCATCGCCGGGGGTTCGAGCCGCTGGCCGCGGCGAATCCTCGTCGTCGCGCAGGTCGCGCTTGGCGTCCTGCTGCTCGTGGCGGCCGGACTGCTGCTGCGCACGTTCGCTCATCTCCGCAGCCTCGACCCCGGATTCGATCCGGAGCACCTGGTGACGGCGTCGGTCTCGCTCGAAGACGCGCGCTACCAGGACGGCGCGAGCGTTGTCCGGCTGTTCGAGGACACGCTCGTCCAGGTCCGGCAGGCCGGCGGCGTGGAATCCGCTGCCGTCTCTCTCGGCCTGCCGTACGAACGGCTGCTGAACATGGGGTTCCGCCACGCGGACGGACCGGAGGCCTCCGAATCGGCTGGCCACATGACGAGCGCCACGTATGTCAGCTCGGGCTTCTTTCGAGCGATGCGAATGCCCGTCCGCAGCGGACGTGAATTCGATGAACGCGACAGGGCGGGATCGACACCGGTCGTGATCGTCAACGACGCGTTCGCGCGGACCTACTACGGCAACGGCGATCCGATCGGCCGCCACATCCGACTGTCGGGCGCCTCGCGCGAGGTCATCGGCGTCGTCGGCAGCGTGCAGCTGAAGCCGGGCTGGGGCGACAACGGTCCGCTGGCGGCCATGCCGCTCGCGTACGTCCCGTTGACGCAGGTCAGCGACGGGTTCGTGCGCCTGGTCCACGGCTGGTTCTCGCCCACGTTCATCGTTCGGGCGTCGTTGCCCGTCAGTGAAAGCGAAGCCGTCGTCCGCCGAGCGCTGGACTCGGTCGACCCGCTGCTGCCGTTTGCCGAAGTGCGGTCGATGTCGACGGTCCGTTCGTCAGCGCTCGCTGAGCAGCGCCTGCTGATGGCGCTGCTCGTGGGGCTGGCCGCTGCCGCCGTCGTGCTGGCGGCTATCGGCCTGCACGGGTTGATGGCATCGTCTGTCACGGAGCGCACGCGCGAGATGGGGATCCGGCTGGCGCTCGGGGCGACGCTCGCTCAGGCGCTGCGCTCGCTCGCGCTCCCCGGAATCGTGCTCGCCGCAATCGGCACGGCGATCGGCCTGGTTTCCGCGGGTGCCGCCGCCCGCCTCATGCGGTCGTTCGTGTGGGGCATTACGATCAGCGATCCGGTCACGTTCGTATCCGTGACTGTCCTCTTGCTCCTTGTCGCCAGCACCGCGAGCGTGCTGCCGGCTCTGAGCATTCTGCGTCTCGATCCCGCGACGACGCTCCGGCACGAATGAGGAGTGGTCCGGCTAAAGCCAGGCTAAAGCCAGGCTAAAGCCGGACACTACATGCGTCCTCGTCCGCGGATATGATGAGCCTGCCATGAGTCACGACCTGCGTTTCTCGCTCCGCACGCTCGCGAGGCATCCGGCGTTCACGCTGGTCGCGGTCACGACGCTCGCCCTCGGAATCGGCGCCAACGCAGCGGTGTTCAGCGTGATCGACGCGGTTCTGCTGCGGCCGCTTCCGTACCCCGAACCGGACCGCATCTTTCGCATGACGGAAGTGCCGTTCAGGTTTACACCCAGCGGCATGTTGCTCGGCCGGGTCGTCGAGCAGGCTCCAGAATTCGCCGGCATCGGGCTCTACGCAGACGGCGGCCTCAACCTCGGTGGCGAACCGGCCGAGCGCGTCCGCGCCGCGGCCGTCTCACCGGGATTCTTTGCAGCGCTCGGTGCCGCGCCGACCGTCGGGCGCACGTTCACTGCCGATGACATGACCGCGAGCGCGCAGGTCGTGGTCATCAGCCACCGTCTTTGGGCGCGACGCTTCAACAGCGACCGCAGCATCCCTGGACGCACGGTGCTGCTGAACGGCAAGCCGTTCGTCGTGACAGGCGTCCTGCCTCCCCGGGTCGATTTTCCGAATGCGTCGGAGGTCTGGATTCCGTCCGGTTCCGATCGACAGATCACCGGACGGGCATTCGCACCTGCCGTCATCGTCCGGCTGGCGCCGGGGATTACGCCCGAGCACGGGCGGGCGACGATGGATCGGCTCAACGACAGGATCTCAGCCGGCAATCCCGACCGGAAGTCTCCGCCGGCGACGCTCACGCCGCTCAGGGACATCCTGACCGGCGGCGTCCGTCCGATCGTGCTGCTCGTGGGCGCTGCCGTGGTGCTCGTGCTGCTCGTGGCGTGCATCAACGCCGCCAACCTGCTGCTCGCCCGCGTGGCGTCACGCGAGCGGGAGTTCGCCGTTCGGCGCGCCCTGGGCGCCTCACGCGGCCGGCTCATGCGTCAGGTGGTGAGCGAAAGCCTCGTGCTCGCGTCTCTTGCGGGCCTCGCCGCCATTCCGGCAGCATCCGTCGCGCTCCAGGCCGTGCGGGTTCTGGTCCCGCCGACCATGCACGGCGTGACGGAGATCGCGATGAACGCTCGCGCGGTGGCTGCCACCGGCGCGCTCTCGGTTCTGACGGCGCTCCTGTTTGGCCTCGCGCCCTCGTTCTCGATCCGCGGTCGCGCAACGGCGGACGTCCTGCGCGGGGCGTCATCGTCCACGGCCGATCCGTTCTGGCGCAGGGTTCGCGGCGGCCTCGTGGTGCTCGAGGTCGCGATTGCGCTCGTCCTGCTCATCGGTGCGGTCACAATCGTAAGAACCGTGAACGCGCTGATGTCCGTCGACCTCGGCGCACGTGGCGAGCGGGCGCTCGCGGCGGAAATCACACTGCCAACGGCGAAATACACCCAGTCGTGGCAGATCCTGCAGTTCTACGATCGGCTCGAAGGCTCGCTGCGGGCGGTGCCCGGCGTGCAGGAGATCGGGGCCACGACCTACATGCCCGGCACGCGCGAAGTCGGCGTCGGCCGAAGAATCGAAGTCGAGTCGACGCCCGTGGCGGAGACGGAATCCCGGCCTACGGCCAGCCACATTCTGGCCACGCCCGGGTACTTTCGCGCGATAGGCATCGATCTGGTCGCGGGACGGTCCTTCGAGATGACCGATATCGCCGACTCGCCCGCCGTCGCGCTCGTCAACGAACGGCTCGCGCGCGCGGTCGACCTCGATGCCGCAGCCATCCTGGGCCACCGACTCCAGCTTGGCTTCGGCGGAAAACAATCCTGGGCCGTCATCGTGGGCGTCGTCCGGGACGTGCGGTTGGGCGGGCCCGAGCGCAATGCCAGCCCACAGATCTACGTCCCGTACGCCCAGAGCCCGTCTTCCGGCACGCTCTATCTCGTCGTCAAGACGGGCACCGACCCTCGAACAGCGGTCGGCCCTGTGCGATCGGCCGTTGCTGCGATCGATCCCGACCTTCCGTTGTACAACGTCCGCACCTTCGACGAAATTCGCGCGACATATCTCTCGGACCGGCGTTTTGCGATGACGATGATGCTGGTCTTTGGCGGGCTGGCGTTCGCCCTGGCCACGATAGGGCTGTACGGGGTGGTGTCGTACCTCGTGCAGCTCCGGGCGCGCGAAATCGGCATCCGCATGGCGCTCGGCGCGTCCGCCGGGGTCGTCCACCGTCAGGTCCTCCGGAGCGGCCTCACGCTCGCGGCAGCCGGCACGGCGGCGGGCGTTGCCGGCGGGATCCTCCTTTCTCGGGTTTTGAAGGCGCTCGTCCCAGGCGTCCAGGGCGTCGACGCGCTGTCCGCCGTGACGCTCGGGGTCGTCATCCTCCTGGTCGCCGGCGCAGCGACCTGGGTTCCCGCCCGCCGGGCGACGCGGGTGGACCCCTTGATTGCGCTTCGGGCCGAATAACCCTTCGACTCGCTGGCGCTCGCTCAGGGCAGGCCCCTTCGACTCGCGAGCGCTCGCTCAGGGCAGGCCCCTTCGACTCGCGAGCGCTCGCTCAGGGCAGGCAGATCTCCGCTTGACGTTGACGGTCGAGGTAGAAAGAATGATCAGGTCCAACGGTTACCAATGGGCAACGTCATTGCCTTCCGGCGCATGAACGACTCACCCGAGCACCGACGCGGACCCGATCGACGCAGCACGCGACGCGGCGGTCGGCGCGCGACCGACAAGGCGGGGTACGCGCCGCTCGTCCTGCTCGTTGACGACAACGACGACAGCAACGGACGCTGCGAGGCTATCCTCGCCCGCCTTCACTTCGCGGTGGCGCCCACCCGCAGCATCGAAGAAGCCAGCCGCGTCATGGACGCGCTTCGTCCCGACATCATCGTCGCGCGAGTCGCCGACGCCGCCGAGCTGCGGCGCGCGACGGCCGCCGATCTCCCCATCGTGCTCCTGTCAGACGACGTGCTCGACCCGGAAGTCCTGATCAACGAGATCCGGCGCGAGCTGCGAAATTACAAGGGAAAGTAGCCCGCCCCCGGCCGTGAGCCGGTTTGGCCGCCGTCAGCACATTACGGGGCATGAGTCCCCTACGCCTGTGTATGACCGTGGCGGTCTGGCTCGCGATAGCCCCCGGGGCGAGCGCCCAGATCCAGCAGCCCGCAAACCCGGTCGCCCGCATGGACGTGACCGGTGTGCTCGCGTGGTTCAACGCCGACAAGGCCGAACTCGGCGAGTACGACAACTGGTACAACCGCGCCATCTACGGCGGCGCGGCCCTCGGCTGGTACTGGACGGACAACCTCAAGACCGAAGTCGACGTCGGCGTCACGTCGAGAGCCGAGCGCGATGTCTACTCGGTCGTGGTCGTGGACGGCCGGCAGACCTCGCGTGAGTCGACGTTTCACTTCAGCACGCGGCGCGTCACGCTCGGCCAGCAATACCAACTGTATCGAAACGTCTGGTTTCACCCGCACGTCGCAGGCGGGCTCGACCTCACCTGGGAGAAGACGGACCGGGAAGACGATGTGCTGTTCATCTTCGACCCGGTGGCCCGGCAGACCCTGCCCGCCAGGGAAGAACAGAGCTTCCCGACGCGCTCGGATTTCCACGCCCGTCCGTATCTTGGCGTCGGCTTCAAGGCGTACATGACGCAGCGGGCGTTCTTTCGATCGGACATGCGCCTGGTCTTCGGAAAAGGCGTGGACGAGGTTCTTCTTCGTTTTGGCTTCGGTGCGGACTTCAACCACTGACAACACGCACAACACGGATAACGGATTTCTCACCGCGGACAACACGGACAACACGGATAACGCCAGAAGAGTTGATCAGATAGCTTTCAGGAGGATCCATGAAACGCGCAATTGCTCTCGTGCTGACGGTGGTGCTGATGGCGCCGGCGTGTGCGACGAGTCAGGCACCACGACTACAGGCATCACCGACCCCGGCGACCGAACTGACGCCATCCGCTCGACAGGTCATGGCGGACTTCGCGCGCGGGCTGCCCATCGGATCGCGCGTTCGCGCGACGATGGCCGGATCGCGAACGGTGCGGGGAACGTTGATGAGAGCCACCGACACGGCGATTGTCGTGCAGCCGCGCACGCGCGTGCCGGAACCGATGATCGAGATGCCGTTCGATCAGCTGGTGACGCTCGAGCTCGAGCAGCCCACCAGCGGATCGACCGGACGAACCATCGGCATCGCCGTGGCCGTGGGCGCGGGAGCCGCCCTCGGCGTCCTGGCTGATCCTGGCCGCGATATACGCGGGAGATTAGTTCCGCGGACAACACGGACAACACAGATGCGTTGATGAGATAGCTTGTAGATCCGCGGCTTGTCCGCCTGAAGGCGGACACTACGGCCCCGCCTAAAACGCGGACTCTACGTCGATCAGCGCCTGGCCCGGTATTCGACGGCGACCGCTTCGATCAACTCCTCGTCTCTGACCTGCGCGGCAGCCCCGACGTTGAGTTTCTCGCGGATCCGGCGGGCGAGCTGACGCGCGGTCTGCATGCGCAGGTGGTCGGGCAGATCCTGACGCCGGGCGAGGAACGCTTCAATCACCTCGAACTCCTCGGCTGTGAGCCGTTCGGCACCCAGCCGGACGGAGGCAGGCGGCGCCTCCGGGCGTGACGCGCGCTCCACGACGCGCTCGTGGACGACAACGGTGCCCGCCGCGAGGTCTCCCAGACGCTGATTGCGTGCCGTGAAGAACACCGACAGCAGGCCGACTGCGTAGATGCCCGGGAGTTGATCGACGATCCGGAGAAGGTTGCGCAGGATCGAATCGAACGTCGAAATCGGCTGGCCCGACACGCTGATGACGCGCAGCCCGACCGCGCGCTTTCCCGGCGTCTGCCCGACCCACATCGCTTCGAACGCCGCGTAGTAACCGTAGTACAGAAGGAAGCCGAGCAGCACGAGCACCGCCAGCACCCAGGTTTCGAGATCCCGGCGGCCGATCGCGCGGAACCACGTCGCCCCAATCGCGATGAGCCCGAGGACGAGGAACACCACGATCTGAATCAGCGTGTCGATGGTCAGCGCCAGGAAGCGGCTGCCCGCGCCCGCGAGGGGAAACTCCAGCGCAATTTGCTCTGGCGTGTCGATGATAAGCTTTTCCGGTGACGGCACCGGCACTCTCCTCACACTGGATTGAGAAACGCAAGGGTCACTGGTCGCGGCTCGAGTCGCTGGTGGCCCGCGGGCGTCGTGGAGTGTCCACTCTGTCGCACGACGAGCTGCGTGAGCTGGCGCTATTGTACCGTCAGACCGCGGCAGATCTTTCGACCGCGCGCGAGCATCGGGCGGACGCGCAGCTGGCCGGCTACCTCAATCAGCTGCTGGGCCGCGCACACAACTTGATCTACTCGGGCCGTGCGCCGCGGCCGCGCGGGCTCATCGGTTTTTACACACGAACCTTCCCACAGGTGTTTCGCGCGACGTGGCGGTACACAGCGGCCGCGACGGCGATCTTCGTCCTCGGCGGAATCGCCGGCGCCGCGGTCTCGCTCGCCGATCCAGGCTTCCAACGCTTCGTGCTCGGCGGCGAAATGATGGACACGATCTCGCGGCGCGAGATGTGGACCCACAGCATCCTCGCGGTCAAGCCGCTGGCGTCGAGCGCCATCCTCACCAACAACCTGAGCGTGTCGTTCGTCGCGTTTGCGAGCGGGATTACCGCCGGCATCGGCACTGCCTGGATGATGCTGTTCAACGGCCTGATGATCGGCGTGATCGGTACGGCCTGCGAGCGCGCCGGCATGAGCCTCTCGCTGTGGAGCTTCGTCGCACCGCATGGAGCGCTCGAGCTCCCGGCCATCTTCATCGCGGGCGGCGCCGGCTTCGTCCTGGGACACGGGCTGCTCGATCCCGGCACGCTGGCGCGCCGCGACGCGCTGGCCGAGGCAGGAGGCCGCGCGATTCGCCTGCTGTTGGGCGTGATCCCGCTGCTCATCGTCGCCGGCGTCATCGAAGGCTTCGTTTCGCCGGTTCCGATCCCTGCGGCGACGAAGTTCGTCATCTCCGCATCGCTGGCAGTGCTCCTCGCCCTCTACCTTCTGCGCTGCGGAGCGTCCCCGGAGGAAGCCCCTACAGCAGCCCTCGCTCTTTGACCTCCAGATACCGGTCCACGAGCCCTCCTGAGAGCTCTCCGGGGGACACTTCGAGCACGAGCGCTCCGCGCTGACGGACGCCGCGCAGCAGCGCCTCGCGACGGCCGAGCGTTTCCTGCGCGGCCATGACACGGTACATGTCCGTCGGGGATGCCGGCAAAGAGGCCGCGAGCGCGCGGATGTCCGGCTGGCTCATCACTGCGAACAGCAGCACGTGCGTCGGCGTCATGCGCAGCGCGTGCTCGATGACGTCGGGCACGCCGGCCGTTTCAGCGACCTCGGTCAGCCACACGATCAGAGCGCGGCGCTTCTGCGCGCTGATCACCGCAGCGGCAGCCGCGCGGTGGTTGGCCTCGGATGCCTCGGCCCGCACGACCGCCAGCGCGTCGACGAGGCCGCGCAGGTGGCTCGCGCCTCGCGCCGGAGCGACGCGCTGCTGCACGCGGCGGCCGTACGCCAGCAGCCCGACGCGGTCGCCCGACGCCAGCGCGACCTGCGCAAGCGACAGCGCTCCCGTGACCGAGCGATCCAGCAGCGTCTGCCCTGCCGCGCGGGCGCGCAGCAGGCGTCCGGCGTCGACGAGGATCCACACCGTCTGACTGCGTTCCGGCTGGTAGAGTTTCGTGACGAGCTTGCCGCGCTTCGCCGACGCGCTCCAGCAGACGTCGCGCCGCTCGTCACCCGGCCGGTAGTCGCGCAGGCTCTCGAACTCACGTCCGGCACCGGGGCGTCGGGCCCGGCGCTTTTCGAGCGCGACCTGCCGGCTGCGGATCAGATACATCGAATGTTGACGGGCCGCCTGCAAGTCGGGATACACGCGTGCGGTCTGACTCAGCGGCGCAATCCCCCATCGCCTCACCAGCTGCCAGTCGCCCTGCCATTCCAGCGCGACCCCGCCCATCGCCGAATCGCCGCGTTCGCGTGGTTCAACGACGTACGACGCGCTCGCAGTCTCGCCGTTCCGCACGCGCAGGCTGCGCTCGGGCAGGGTCCGGCTCAATTCCGGGCCTGCGTAATCCATCAGGCGGATCTCGATCGGCACAGCTCCGCGATTGTGGACCTGGATCTCGACAGTCGCCGGCGCGCCGATCGTCAACGGCGCGGCCCAGCGTCGCGTAACCGTCAGGCGTGACGGAGGCGGCAAACGACGAAGGTCGAGGATCGCAAGCGCGATCACGATCGCGTCCCAGCCGAACATCAGGAGGATCGCCCGCCGATCGATCCAGGCCGGCGCGAGCCAGAGCAGACCGGCCGCCAGCAACACGAACGCGCGAGGCGCGAGGCCGAACGATGCGGGACCGTTCGCGTGCGCTTCGGCGACGACGGGCGCGGGGGCCAGACGCGTCGTTGTCACTTCGGTACGTCGACGGCGGCGAGCACATCCGTCGTCACTTGATCAGGCGTCAGGCCTTCGAGATCGGCGTCGGGCTTGAGAATCAATCGGTGCCGGAACACCGGTGGCGCCGCCTGCTTCACGTCGTCCGGGAGCAGGTAGTCCCGCCCGTCCATGGCCGCGATGGCCTTGGCGAGCTGCATCAGGTGCACCGCCCCGCGCGGGCTCACGCCCAAGGTCAGCGACGGCCAGTCGCGGGTTCGACGCGTGACCGCGGCGATATAGGCGAACAGCGGCGCTTCGACTTTGACCGCGGCGACTTCGCGTCGTGCCTGGTCGATCTGCGCGGACTCGAGCGGAGCCAGATCGAGCGATTCGATCGCGCGGGAATCGAATCCGTGATGATGCCGCTCGAGAATCGCTTCTTCCTCGCGCGCGCCTTCGTCCGGGTAGCCAAGCTTGATCTTGACGAGAAATCGATCCAGCTCCGCTTCCGGCAAGGGATAGGTGCCTTCGAACTCGACTGGATTCTGCGTCGCAAACGCGGCAAACGCGGCAGACAGCCGGTGGCTCGTGCCATCGATCGTCACCTGCCGTTCTTCCATCGCTTCGAGCAGTGCCGCCTGCGTGCGGGGCGGCATGCGGTTGATTTCATCGACCAGCAGGAGGTCGGTGAAGATCGGCCCTTTGTGCAGCGTGAACGCCGACGTGCTCATGTTGAACACATTGGCGCCGACGATGTCGGCAGGCATGAGGTCGGGCGTGCACTGCACGCGCTGGAACTGCAGGCGAAGGATGCGCGCGAGCGTGCGGACGGCCAGCGTCTTGGCGAGACCCGGCACGCCTTCGAGGAGCGCGTGTCCGCCGCATACGATGGTCAGGAGGAGCAGGTCGATCATCTCCGCCTGGCCGACGATCACCTTGGCCAGCTCGCGCCGGGCCTGTCCCGTTACCTGTTCGAGGGTGCTTGGCATCAGCGTGTCTCTCTCCCGCGTTCCTTGTCCCGTTGACCGCGCGCGCGGCTGTCCATCAGCGTGGCGATCTTCTGCAGACCGGCAACGATCGGCAGCGCCTGACCGGCGGTCAGCCGGGGATCGGCCGCGGCCGTCCGGCTGCGGGCAAGAAGCGCGGACAGGGCCGGACCGTCCACCGCCAGTCGTTCGGCTGACACACGCACGAGCTGATCGTCGCCGGTGGCCAGCGGCAACCCCAGGGTCGTGAGCACACGGTGCCTGACCCGCGACCGCACGGTCTCAACCGCGGCGGACGCCGCGCCCGCGCGCTCGTACAGCCCACCCATCGTATCGATGAACTCGAGCGGCGACGTGCGCGGCTCGGTGACGCGCGCGCGAATCGGACGACGGCGCCGCGAATACGCGAACAACGCAGCGGCAATGATGAACCCGAGTTGAGCGACGGCGAAAGGCAACGGCGTGTCTGCGAGGTACGACCAGAACGATCGCGTGTGGCCGTGGTAGAACTCGTCCCAGAGTACCGGGCGGACGCCCGGGACTCCCAGCGCGTTGATCAGCAGTTCGGTGTGCCCGGGGTTGCCGATGCCGGCGTTGGTCAGCGGACCCGAACCCGCCCACCATATGGAGTCGCCTTCTCCAAATCTTGCAGCCGCGACGGCGGGCGCCTTCTGCGTGCCAAACACCGCAAGGTACGGTGAGGCTGGAGGGAGAGGCTGCTGGCCAGTCGGCATATCGATGCGTGGGATGCCAGCCGACAGCGGACTTGGCAACGATGCCGTATGCGTGATCGGCCGGCTCTCACTGCTGCGCGGTCGATCGCCCGGCGGCGTCAGGTCCGGCAGAAATGCCGCGCCCGCGGAGCCCGTCGCCAGCACGACGCCGCCGTTCTCGACGAACGTGCGCAAAGCCCGCACGTCCAGCTGAGACGGCTTTTCAGACGGGTTCGCAAGGACGAGCGTCACGCCCGCGGGCTCCTCGACGATCGCCGTGAGCGGCTCGTGCGACCGCCGCACGTCGTAGCCAAGCTCCCGCAGCAGCAGATAGGCGGCCTTGCTGCCCTCGGTATGCGCGGCGTAGCTCGACCCGTCGTCTCGCGGCGCCGAGTCGGGCGGATCGATGAGAAACGCGGCGATAGTGAGCACCACCGTCCCGACGCCCGCAACCGTGAGAACGGTTACATCGCTCGTTCGCCAGGACGCAGGCATCCGAGTGCCTCCAGATGAGCTGTCACGCGCGACGTGTCGTCGGGTGAGACCACGCGATCGCCATACCAGATCTGTTCGAACCGCTGGGTCAAGTCCATCATCAGCGGCGTGCGCGAATCCCCCTTGGCCAGCATGCGCAGGTACTCGCGCGGCGTACGGGACTCGTCCACGCGCCACGCCCCCTGTTCCTCGAGTTGCAGCACGGCAGCCTTATAGGCCGACCGTACTGCCTCCTTCAGGTTGCCCGCTCGAGCGTCCGCCACCGCCCGCAGTGCCCACTCCCTGGCTTGTCGTCGCGCGGTGTATCCCGCACCGAGGTCGAGGGCCGCAGCGCGCGGGCGGCGTCCGAGCGTGCGCGCGAGCCAGACGCCCAGACCTGCGGCGGCAACCAGCGCGGTCATCCACGCCAGCGCCTGCGCCGTCCGCAGACCGGTCGACCGGCTCAGGCCAAGTCTCTGCCGGAGGTCGGCGAGCCAATCGCCGATGCGGCGCTGCAGCCGCTCCAGCCATATGCTGGCCGCGCTCCGCTGGAACTCCGGGCGCTCGAGGATTTTCTGGACCGCCGACCGCGCTCGTTGCTGGACCTCGTTGTTCGAGTCTTCCGCCAACTCCGCCGCGTGCGCGCGCATCGCGTGCAACCGCCGCCGCAGACCTTCTCGCGTCGTGGTCCACTTCTCGGGATGAGCGGCTGCGTCAGCGAGCCCGTCCGCGAGCCATCGCGTGTCGACCTCCATGGGATCCGGCGCCGCCACCGACCAGCGCGCGGGGACGGTCGCGGCAAGGCTCGCAGCGTCCGCGACCCCGGCAGACTCGACCGCGGCGATCAGCCGATCGAGTTCGGCGACGAACCCGGGCAAGCTGAGCGTCTGAGATGGTTCCGGGGCGGGCTGAGCGCCCACCGTCTCGACCAGCAGGACACAGGCCAGGAAACAAAGTAAGAGACGCAAGCGTGGAGGATCAGCCCGGTTGAATGGCCGATGACTGGCGATCGAGCTCGTTCGATGTCACGTCAAGGCTCGCGATCATCATCTGTAGGTCGAGCCCCTCTTTCCTGACCCGCAGATCGTAATACAGCACCGCAAACGCCACGATCATCAACGGCGCCGTCAACGCGCCGCCGATCGAGCCCATGACCACGCCGCCGAGCTCGAACCAGAAAGCCGTCGCGCTCTCGGGACCCGCGACGTACTTCGCGATCTCGAACGGCCCCTGAAAGATCCCCAGCACGGCGTATGTGATGACCATCGTGAAGAACAGCAGGACGAACACCCTGCCGAGGCTCCCTTTCGTCAGCTCGACGCTCCGCTGAATCGAGTCGGTGGCGGTTTGATCCTCGAGGACGGCCGCAGGAACCGCGACGGCATACCGAAGCGCCACCCACACGGAGAGCGCGAAGGCCAGCAGCACGCCCCCAAACGCCATGAGGCCGCCAAGAACGGGCACGGCAACGGCAGTCAGGGCGCCCGCGACGAGGACGATGACCATCGCCACCATCAGGACACCGAACAAGCGCACCGCGATGAGAAACAGCAGCAGCGCCATTCTCCCGACCAGGCCACGCAGAGGCTCGTAGGCGGCCCGTATCGACACGGGCTTGTCCATGTAGATGCGGGAGACAGCCACCGTCGTGGCGCCGAGTGCCACGGCATAGGTGATGAAGTAGATGATGCTCATGCCGATGACGCCGGCGAAGATCCACGTGATCGCGCCGATCATCAACGTCGGATCCTGTTGTGCGGACGCGCGGGCGAAACTGCCGGACGAAGCGGCAAACACCGTCACCAGCACGCCGAACAGGAGCGCGAGCACCGACGGCAACGCCATCACCCCGACGAACAGCCAGAAATGACGGCGGTACAGGCTGAACGATCGGTCGAGCAGCTCGCCGAGGGTCAGGGGCCGCAGATCGATGGACATGGGTAGTTCTGAGGCTGGGGGGCAAATGGTACCACACCTGCTGAATCAGAAGGTGCTGAAGGTGCTCAGGGTGCTGAGGGTGCTAAGGGTACTGGCAGCGCACCGTTCGACCCAGTCCCCGGCTAGAGCCCGAAAGCGGCGAGACGGCGTGAGATGCTTTGGCGAATGTGCGCGACGGCGCGGCGCGCGGCAGCCGCGGCGTGGCGGACGTGACGACGGCGGACGTGCCGCGGCGGGCATGATCTTGCCAGTCGCAGGGCTTGCCGGCATCCAGCCCTCGTCAATCAACCGTTGCTGGACGGACAGGGCCCGCGTGACGAGGCGCGCGGGGTTCCGGAACTGCTCGATGCGTTCGGCGCCGTCGGGATACGTGACGGCAAGGGTGTAGGCGTCTGGCTCAGGCCCCCGATGGACTTCGACGTCGATCTGCGCGGCGCCGCGTGTGAAACACCAGATCATTCACGCCTCACGTGGGGGACTATCGGCGCGAACCTGTCGAAGGATTACGAAAAAAGCGCGGCGTCCTTGTCGAACGCCGCGCTCTGGCGCGGAGTGCCGGCCGTTGCGGCGCGGGGAGGGAGTCGCGCCGCGGGGCCTCGTCAGAAGTTCAAGCGGAGCGACAGCTGGATGATGCGCGGCGGACGCGTCGGGCTGCCAATTCCGATAGCGGTTCCGAAATTCGGATCGATCTGCTGACCGGCAGCGTTGAACTGCGCGTCGCGATCGATGTCGTTGAACTGCGTGTGATTGAGCACGTTGTACGCCTCGGCGCGGAACTGGAACGCGCGCCCGCCAGCGAACCGGAAGTTCTTGAACACAGCGAGGTCCCAGTTGTTGATGCCGGGGCGCTGCACGACGTTGCGCTTCGAGTTGCCGATGTCGCCGCGGCCGGTGGGCCGGCTGAACGCCGCCGTGTTGAACCAGCCGGTAATCGGGTCGCCGCCTCCGTCCATCGGATTGCCGGTCACGTTCGGCCGCACGAGCCGGATGCCGTTGACGTCGCCGGCCTGTCCGCCATCTCCGCCGGTGAAATCGAAGTTGTCCACCGTCGAGAAATTCACGGGGGCCCACTCGCCGGTGACGAACGCGTTCACGCCGGAGATCTGCCAGCCGTTCAGAATCCCGCGCAGCACGGGGTTCGACATGCTGGTCTCGGGCAGATCCCAGGTGTAGTTGATCACCACGCTGTGGGCCTGGCTCTGAGCGACCACCGAATAGAAGTAGTCCATCGGCCGGCTGAGCGCGATCGATTGTGCGTCGCCGTCCTCGTCCTGGGTGCCGCGCGCGCGCTGCCAGGTGTACGACCCGCCAAACTGGACGCCGCGGATGTACCGGCGGTTCGCCTGGATCTGGAACGAGTGATAGTCGGACTCGCCGAAGTTGCCGCGCACGCGGATCGTGCCGTAGCCGCGATACGGGCGCAGGAACTCGGCGGCCAACGCCTGGAGGCCTGCCTGCGACGGATCGTCGTTCTGCGGGTTGACGTCCAGGAATCGCGCGCCTTCGGGCACCGCGTTGAGGTCTGTACTGCCCTTCCAGGTGACGGCCTTTGCTCCCGATGTAGGTCGCATCCACGACGGTGCCCCAGCCGATATCCCTGCGGATCCCCACGGTCCAGTTGTAGGTGCTGGGCGACTCGTAATCCCAGGTGATGCCGTTGATGTTCGGCGGCCGCTGTGAGAGCGATACGCCCGGCGCGAACATCGTCCCGATCGTCGCGTTCGGGAGCGCGGGCGTCACGAAGAACGGCGGGTTGCGCAAGTTGCCGAACGATCCGCCACCGAGCCGGGCGTTGTGGAAGAGGCCCGTGCTCGCATGCACGACGGTCGTGCCTTCACCGGTGATGTCCCAGGTCGCGCCCAGGCGCGGCTCGATCTGCGGGGCGAGCGTCTCGCGGAAGCCGCGCGGCACGCCGTCGCCCCCGTTGACCAGCCCGTTGGTCGGATTCCCCGTATTCGGCACGTACGCGCCGATGAACACAATCGGCTGCGTCTGGCCGGTCACCGGGTCGAAGGCCACGCGCGTGCCGTTCACGATCGCCGGCTGGTACAACCGCGGCGCCCGGGCCGGGTCGAAGAGATTCTCGTCGAAGTTGGACACGCGATCGTCGACGCGCCAGTAGGGCGCGTACCACAGGAACCGCGCGCCGTAGTCGAGCGTCAGCCGCGAGCTGACCTGCCAGGTGTCCTGCGCGTAGAACTCCGACATCCAGGCCCGGTTGCGGGTCGAGCCGGGCGTCGCGGTCTCCTGATAGTTACCGAAGACGCCGAGCAGCGCGTTCGCGAACGCGTGGTTCGTGTTCAACGGATTGTTGGTGTTGTTGTTGAACGTGAACTCGCCCATCCACGCGCCGCCGCGCGCCTCGTTGTTGTGCATGAACTCGAAGTAGCCGCCGGCCTTGATCGTGTGCCGGCCCTTGTTCCACGTCGCGGTGTCCCGGATGCTGTACAACCAGTCTTGTGCCGTTTCGCCGAGCCGCTGGTCGAAGGAGAAGTCCGGGCTGTCGATGCCCGTCCCGGTCAGGCCGAACGTGACGCGCGGCATGACGTCCAGGGTGTTGACGTCCGGGAAGTACTGCGGCACGTTCCAGCCGATGTCGCTCCGCCGCACGTGCGTCCAGTCGCTGTCCTGGTGCGTCTGGAATCCCTCGGTCTGCCTGCGAATGCCGGTCTGCAGCTCGTTGACGAACGACGAGCCCAGGATCTTGTTCCATCCGCCGTTGATCGAGCTGTCGGAGAAGATGTAGGCGCCGTTGAAGTATCCCCACTTGGTCGGACCCGCCGTGATCTCCGATCCGTACTGGTTCGAGTTGAACGTCCGGAGCACGCCCCAGAAGTTGTCGTTGCCGGACGGGCGCGCGTCGATGCGCAGCAGGTTGTTCCATCGCGGATTGTCGGAGGTCTCCTGCCGCGCGAAGTTCCAGTTGGCGGTGGCGTTGTGATCGAGCCGGTTCGGCAGCGGCAGCATGGCGAGCAGCCTGCGCGTGTTCGGATCGATCATGCCGTCGGGGATCCGGTTGTTCGGGAAACACCCCGGGCCGCCGGTCGTGACATTGCACGCCGCGGTGCTCGTTGGGTCTTTGATGAACACCAGCCCCCCGGCCGCGTTCCGGGTCTGCGAGAAGTCCCCGTTTCGCTCGAGGTCGGTGGGCATCCGATAGAGCCGCAGCGGGCCCGGCCGCTGCACCTGCGGCGCCTCGAGGGAGTAGAAGAAGAACAGCCGCCGGTCGCCGCCGCTCTCGCCGACGCCCGGGATCCGGAACGGCCCGCCGATATTCGCGCCGTATGTGTCGAAGTGGTACTTCGGCTTGTCGATGTTCGTGCGGTTGTTCTCCCAAGGCGTCGCGTTCCAGGCCTCGCGCCGGCCGTACCAGTAACCGCTGCCGCGATACTGGTTGGTCCCGCTCTTGCTGACAATCTGGATGTTCGCGCCGCCGGTCCGGCCGAACTCGGCTTTGTACGTGTTCAACAGGACCTTCACCTCGGCGATCGCGTCGAGATTGATCGCCGACGAGAATCGGGCGGTGCCCGAGAGCTCGTTGCCGTTCAGGCCATCCACCGTCACCTGATTCCACGCGCGCCGGTTGCCTGAGATGTTCGGCACGTTGGTGCCGAAGCTGTCGCCCATGGCCTCGACGTCGTTTTCGTACTTGACGCCCGGCAGCAGCCGCAGCAGCGACATGACGTCGCGTCCCTTGGTCTGGATCTGGGAAATCTGCGTGGAGGTCAGCAGGCCCGAGTAGTCGCTGTTCTTCGTCTCGACGACCGTCCCTTCGGAGACGACGGTGACGATTTCGCTGAGCGCGCCGACGTCCAGCTTCATCTGCCCGAGGTCCAGCTGTCCGCTCGCGTTCAGGATGTTGCTGCGCGTCTCGAGCGTGCGGAAACCGGACAGCTCGACTTTGACCGCGTAGGAACCCGGGGGCACGGCGCGGAACGCAAACTCGCCGCGCGCGTCGGTGGTGGACGTCCGCGTATCCGCGGTGCGCTCGTTCGTCAGGCTGACGGTGGCGCCGGGCACCACCTGTGCCGAATTGTCCACGATAGTGCCCGAGACAGTGCCCGTGTTCTGGGCGGCCGCGGGAGCGGTAACGGCGAGCGCCAGCAGCCACACGCTCGCGATGGTCCAGGGCCTGGTGACCTGCATTAGACTCCTCCCTCGAATGCGGTCGATTTGACGGCCCGTAAGTAGCATGGCTTTAGCGGTAAAGTAAACGAACACCCGTTACCTGCAGCGGTTCGACCGGACACCGGGAGTGTGATGTGACCTCGACCACCATGAAGCGGATCGCCGCGGATCTCGGCGTGTCCATCACCACCGTGTCCAAGGTCCTCAACCACCACGCCGACATCGGCGAGGCGACCCGCGCGCGAGTGCTCGCGAGGGTCGAGGAGCTCGGATACCGGCCGAATGCCGTCGCCCGCAGCCTCACCCTCCGCCGCACGCACACGCTGGGCGTCGTCATCCCCGACCTGATGCACTCGTTCTTCGTCGAGATCGTGGCGGGCCTCGAGTCCGTGGCCAGTGCGCGCGGCTACGGCATCCTGCTGTGCAGCTCCGGCGAGAATCCGCGCAAGGAACGTTCGGAGCTCGAGATGCTCCGCGCGCGCCAGGTCGACGGGATCGTGCTGGCCTCGGTACACGCGTCGGGGAACACGGAACTGCTCCAGCGTCTCGCAGCGCTGGGCGGCGCCCTGGTCATGATCGACCGTGACGATCATCCGCGCGTCCGCTGCCATCGCGTGCTCACCGACGACGAGCTCGTCGGCAAGATGGCCACGGAACACCTGCTCACCCTCGGCCGTCGCGCCGTCGCGCACATTGCCGGCCCGCCTATCACGCACGCGCGTCGCCGCGAGGCCGGCTACCTCGCCGCGCTTCGTGCGGCCGGTGTGGAGTCGCGGCCCGAGTGGATCGTCCGAAGCGGATTCATGGAAGCCGACGGCTACCAGGCGATGCGGAAGCTGCTGTCGCTGGATCAGCCCGTGGACGCCGTCTTCGCGGTGAACGACCCGGCGGCGATCGGCGCGATGAAAGCCGTCTGGGATGCCGGGCTCGTCGTCCCGGACGACGTGGCGGTCGTGGGCGCCGGAGACATCGCGCATGGCGACCTGCTGCGCGTGCCGCTGACGACCGTGGGATGGTCGAAAGAAGGACTCGGCCGACGGGCGGCCGAACTGCTGCTGGAGCAGATCACGAGCCAGGAGACAACCACGTTCAAGCGGGTGATCATCCCGCCCCGTCTCGTCGTTCGCGCCTCCTGCGGGGCCGGCCGGCCGGCGGGTAACAGGCAGCCGCGGCAGAAAAGGACACGAGCGTCACGGCTGAAGTAAAGTGGGACCCATGCTGACACGCCGGGACTTTCTGAAAACGACGGCCGCCGCCGGAGCGTTGTCACTGGCGCAGCTGCCGGCCGACGCTGCGGCGGAGCTCAAGTTCGGCTATGCGGCGATCACGTGGGATGGCAAGGACGTGCAAGCCATCGAGGACGTCGCCGCCGTCGGGTTCCGCGGCATCCAGCTCAGGACGAGCGCCCTGGAGCCCTTCGGATCCGATCCCGGCAAGTTGCGCGAGCTGCTCGCCAAGCACAAGCTGACGATGACCGCGTTCTCCAGCGGCAACATGCGGCTCGACCCCGCGTCTGAACGCGAAGACCTCGACAAGCACACGGCGAACGCGAAATTCGTGCGCGACGTCGGCGGCGTGTACCTGCAGATGACGGACGAGCGACCCAAGGGACGGCCCATCACGGCGGACGACTACAAGCGTCTGGGCAAGCTCCTGACTGAGCTCGGCAAGCGCACCGCCGATCTCGGGATCCCCGTCGGCTACCACAATCACATGAACAACCTCGGCGAGCGTCCCGAGGAAGTCCGCCAGATCATCGACGCGGCCGACATGCGTTACGTCAAGCTGCAGCTCGACACCGCGCACTATCAGATGGGCGGCGGCGATCCTGTCGCGGCCATCAAGGAATACCGGGATCGTCTTCTCTTCCTGCACATCAAGGATCTCGAGACCCCGGTTCCTGGAGCGACGGGCGACCTCTCGCGCTCCTATCGCTTCGTCGAGCTTGGCCGAGGCAACGTGAACCTGAAGGGCGTCTTCTCCGAGCTCGACGCGATCAACTTCCGCGGCTGGGCCGTCGTCGAGCTCGATCGGGTGCCGGACGGGGCGCGAACGCCGAAGGAGAGCGCCATCATCTGTCGCGACTACCTGGTGAACACGTTGAGGTTGAAGATATGAAGACGCAGGTTTCTTCAGCAGCCCTGGCTGCCTGTTTGATGGCGGCGGCACTCATTTCTCCAATGGCGGCTCAACAGAATCGCGCGCCGAATCAACTGACAGACGACGAGAAGCGCGCAGGATGGACGCTCCTCTTCGACGGCTCGTCCCTCAACGGCTGGCGCGGCTACAAGAAGCCCGACGCGTCGAACACGCGCTGGCGGGTGGAAGACGGCATGCTGACCGTCGGCCAGAGCGTCGGCACCGATACGCGCGGGGCGCTCGACCTGATTTCCACGGATCACTTCGACCGGTTCGAGCTGACGTTCGAGTGGCGCATCGCGGAGGGTGGCAACAGCGGCATCAAGTACTTCGTCCTCGAGGATATGGACGCCGCTATCGGCCACGAGTATCAGATCATCGACGACGAGCGGCACCCCGACGCCAAGATCGGCATCGAACGGCAGACCGGCGCGTTCTACGACGTGCTGTCGCCGGCGAATCGCAAGCTGCATCCGGCCGGGCAACTCAACCAGGGACGCATCGTCTCGAACGGCCGCACCGTCGAGCACTGGCTGAACGGCACTCGCGTGCTGCAGTACGAGCTGGACAGCCCGGCGCTCCGGACCGCCATCGCGGACAGCAAGTTCAAGGACGTTGCGCGCTTCGGCAAGCTGCAGAACGGCCACATCCTGCTCCAGGACCATGGCGATCGCGTGTGGTACCGGAACATCAAGGTGCGGCGACTATCATCTCCGCCGTCGACAGGCGTGCAACTGGTCGCCAACGAGGCGGGCAAGCGCGTCGACGTCACGATCGGCGGCAAGCCGTTCACCTCCTATATTTATCCCGACACGCTCAAGAAGCCGGTTCTCTATCCGCTGCGCTCGGCGATGGGCACGCTCGTGACGCGCGGTTTTCCGCTCGATCCGCGGGCCGGTGAGCGCGTCGATCATCCGCACCACGTCGGCATGTGGTTCAACTTCGGGGACGTCAACGGACTCGACTTCTGGAACAACTCGGACGCGATCAAGCCGGAGCAGGCGCCGAAGATGGGCACCATCCTGCACCGCCGCGTCGTCGAGACGAAGAACGGTGCGGACCGCGGGGAGCTCGCGGTCGAGATGGACTGGGTCGACGCCGAGCGTCATCCCCTGCTGCGCGAGCAGACGCGATTCATCTTTCGCGGGGACGCGACCAACCGGAGCGTCGAACGCATCACGACGCTGACGGCGCTCGATCGGCGGGTCGTGTTTCGCGATAACAAGGAAGGGACGATAGGCCTGCGGGTCGCGCGCGCGCTCGAGCAGCCGGCGGACAAGCCGGAAGTCTTCACCGACGCGAGCGGGAAGGCCACCGCCGTCCCCGTGCTCGACAACAAGGGTGTCACCGGGCTCTACACCAGCAGCGAGGGCCTGAAAGGCGACGCCGTGTGGGGCACTCGCGGACGATGGGTGCAGCTGGCGGGAACCGTGGAGTCCGAGCCGGTGACGCTCGTCCTGCTCGACCATCCATCGAATCCGAACTCCCCCACCTATTGGCACGCCCGCGGATACGGGTTGTTTGCGGCGAATCCGCTCGGTCGAAAAGTGTTCGACGACAAGCAGCCCGAGCTGACGCTGACGCTCGAGCCGGGCCGCTCGGTGACGTTCCGCCATCGTCTCGTGATTGTCCACGGGACGGCGACGACGGATTCGATCGAGCGCGAATACCGCGCGTTCACGTCCGCGCCACCTACATCTTCCTCGCGCTGAGGCCACGCATGGGGGTCGTCGGTCAGGGTCGCGCTGAGGGTCATCTCACACCGGCCGACGTCTCGCGGGTCGCGCGTGAAGCGCTCGATCGGCTGCCCCTCGACGGCCGGCGCGTGATCGTCCTCATTCCTGACGGCACGCGAACCATGCCGATGCCGCTCATGTTCGAGATCCTCGAGCGCGAGCTCGGATCGAGGGTGGCCGCGCTCGACTATCTGGTGGCGTTAGGCACGCACTCCCCGATGAGCGACGCGCAGCTGACGCGGCTCGTCGGCCGGCCGGTCGCCGGCGGCGTCGCCGGCACGCGGCGCATCTTCAACCATCGCTGGGATGATCCTGCGACGTTCGTGCAACTCGGGACGATTCCCGCAGCCGAGATCGCGGCACTCACGGGCTCGCATCTCTCCCAGGATGTTCCAGTCTCGCTGAACCGTCTCGTCACCGAGTACGACCACGTGCTCATCTGCGGCCCCGTGTTCCCGCACGAGGTCGTGGGGTTCTCCGGCGGTACGAAGTATCTGTTCCCGGGAATCGCAGCGCCGCCGATCATCCACTTCACGCACTGGCTCGGGGCATTGATCACGAGCTCGGAGGTCATCGGAACGATGGATACGCCGGTGCGTGCGGTCATCGATCGCGCCGCGGGTCTCCTCGACACCCCCGTGTCGCTGATCGCGCTCGTCGTCACGCACGACGGCGTGGCCGGGATGTACTGCGGCGAGCCTCACGAGGCCTGGCGCGAAGCCGCCAGGCTGTCAGCCCGGCGTCACATCGTGTGGGTCGACGAGCCGTTCGACCGCGTGCTGTCCGTCATGCCGCCGATGTACGACGACTTGTGGACGGCAGCCAAGGGCGCCTACAAAGCCGAGCCGGCCGTGGCCGACGGCGGCGAGGTGATCATCTACGCCCCGCACGTGCGCGAGGTCAGCCATGTGCACGGCCGGTTGATCGAGGAGATCGGCTACCACTGCCGCGACTATTTCCTGGCGCAGTGGGATCGTTTCGCGGCATACCCCGGAGGCATATTGGCGCACTCGACGCACGTCAAGGGGCTGGGCACCTTCGATGCTCGAAGCGGCCGGGAGTCGCCGCGGATCACCGTCACGCTCGCCACGGGTATCGCGCGCGAGCGATGCGGGCGGATCAACCTGGGTTACGCGGAGCCCTCGAGTATCGATCTCGATGCCTGGCCCACCGACACACGGAACGGCGACATGATGGTGCCGCGAGCCGGAGAGATGTTGTTCCGCGTCGGCCAGCCGCCCGATGCCGGGGCGTCAGCGTGAGCGCGGGCCTTCGACTTCCCGCCGACGGGGCGCTCGACTTCCTCTCGCTCGGCGCGCTCGTTCATCGCCTCGATCCGGGCGTGGTGCCTTTTCGAAAAGCCCAAGCCTGCGCGATCCACGTCAGCGGCGGCGAGTACAACACCGCGGCGAACCTCTCGGACTGCTTTCGCCTGCGCACCGCCATCGCGAGCGCGATGGTCGATTACCCGATCGGCGATCTCATCGCCGAGCGCGTGCGCGCGATGGGCGTGAGGGCGTTCTACAAACGCTTCGCGCATGACGGCGCGCGCGGCCCGAACATGGCCGCCGTGTACAGCGACCAGGGCTACGGCGTGCGCGGTCCCGTCGTGTTCTACAACCGCGCGAACGAGGCGGCTGCACTGTTGAAGCCCGGCGACTTCGACTGGCCGGCGATCTTCGGCGCCGGTGTCCGCTGGTTCCACAGCGGCGGCATCTTCGCGTCGCTTTCCGAGGGCACGGCCGAGCTGCTCCTGGAAGCCATGCAGGTCGCCAGGGCCCACGGTGCCGTCGTCTCGTTCGACGTCAACTACCGCGAGAAACTGTGGACGGCATCAGGCGGTAAGAGCCGTGCCGCGTCGACGCTCGGGAGTATCGCGAAACTCGTCGACGTGCTCGTCGGCAACGAGGAAGATCTTCAACGGGGTCTTGGCATCCCGGGACCAGAAATCGGTGGCGCGTCCACCCTGGACCCCTCCACATTCGTCGGCATGATCGATCGGGTCGTCGAGCGGTACCCGCAGATCAAAGTGGTGGCGACAACGCTGCGGGAAGTGCATTCCACGAACCGCCACACGTGGGGCGCCGTCGCCTGGATCGACGGACGCGCCTACCTCTCACCCACCTGCCAGCTCGACGTCCACGATCGAGTCGGCGGCGGTGACGGCTTCGCATCCGGTCTCTTCTACGGGCTGATCGCAGGAGAGACGCCGGAAGATGCCGTGCGGCTCGGGTGGGCTCACGGCGCGCTCCTCACGACCTTTCCGGGCGACACGACGATGGCGACGCTGGAGCAGGTCCGCGCGTTCGCGAAAGGAGGGTCGGCCCGCATCCAGCGCTGAGTGGGTCGCGTGTTACCATGCGGCCACTATGCGAGCATCGACTTTCCGGCCCCTCACACTTCTCTTAGGCGGTGCCGTCCTCGCAGTTCCCCTCGCGGCCCAGCAGCAGCCCGCGCTGACCAGCGCCGACTACGCGCGCGGCGAGGGTTTCCTCGCGCAGAATCTCACCGGTCTGGTCGTCGGCGGCACCGTCGCCGCGAACTGGCTGCCCGACGAGCGATTCTGGTACCGCAACGCGCTGGCCGACGGCGCAGAGTTCATCCTCGTCGATCCCGTCAAGAAGACGCGGGCGCGCGCGTTCGACCACGCGAAGATCGCCGTCGCTCTCTCGACGGCCGCCGGCGCGAGTTTCGACGCGCTGCATCTGCCGTTCGAATCGATCCAGCTCTCACCAGACGCCGGCTCGGTGACGTTCAACGTCGGCCCGAAGCGCTGGGCCTGCGACGTCCAGGCCGCCGGGTGCGCCGAGGATTCGCGTCCGCAGCAACCGGATCCCGCGCTGGCGGCCGGCCGCGGTGCAGGCGGCAGGGGCCGGGGCGGCGGACGTGGCGGCGCCGGCGGCCCGACGTCGTCCGACGGCAAGCCGCTGACGATTTCGCCCGACGGCAAACGCGGCGTCTTCATCCGCGACTGGAATCTCTGGGTCCGCGACGTGGCGACGCGTCAGGAGCGCCAGCTCACGACCGACGGCGTGAAGTACTTCGGCTACGCCACCGACAACGCCGGCTGGAGCAGCGAGCGATCGCGCGATCGTGCTCGTGGTCGCCCGACTCGAAGAAGATCGCGACGCAGCAGCAGGACGAGCGCGAAGGTCGGCGAGATGTACCTCGTCAACACCGCCGTCGGTCATCCGACGCTGCGCGTGTCGAAGTTCCCGCTGCCCGGCGACCCGGTGATGGCGATGCTCCACCGCGTCGTCATCGACGTCGACACCGGCGCGATCACGCGCCTGCAGATGCAGCCCGACTTCCATCGCGCCACGCTCGGCGACGACATCAGCATGAACGACTACAACTGGAGCCCGGACGGCTCGAAGCTGGCGCTCGCCTCGGTCTCGCGCGATCACAAGCACGTCTGGCTGCGCGTCGCCGACACGGCGACCGGCGCCGTGCGCACGGTGTTCGACGAGACGGTGCCGACGCAGTTCGAGTCGCGCACCGGCTGGCGCGTGCTCTGGGCCACCAACGAGGTCATCTGGTACTCCGAGCGCGACAACTGGGGCCAGCTCTATCTCTACGATCTCGCAGACCGGCAAGCTGAAGAACCAGATCACGACCGGCGAAGGTCCGGTGATGCAGATCGCGCGCATCGACGAGAAGATCGCGCACGCTGTGGTTCGGCGCGAACGGCCGGGAGAAGGGACAGGATCCGTACTTCCTGCACTTCTACCGCATCGGCCTCGACGGCAAGAACTACGTGTCGCTGACGCCGGACGACGGCACGCACACGATGCAGCTGTCGCCGTCGGGCACGCTACCTCGTCGACACGTACTCGAAGCCGGACGTGCCGCCGGTCGTCGCGCTGCGCGATCGGCGACGGCACAGCTGGTGCATGCCGCTCGAGAAGGCGGACATCTCGAAGCTGCTCGCGACCGGCTGGAAGCCGCCGATGCCGATCAAGATGACGGCGCACGACGGCAAGACCGACATCTACGGCCTGCTGTTCCGGCCGACGAACTTCGATCCGGCGAAGAAGTATCCGATCGTCAACAACGTCTATCCCGGTCCGCAGACCGGCAGCACCGGGAGCCGCGCGTTCACGCCGGCGCGCGGCGATCGTCAGGCGCTCGCCGAGCTCGGCTTCATCGTCGTCACGATCGACGGCATGGGCACGCCGGGCCGATCGAAGGCGTTCCAGGACGCGTACTACGGCGCGATGGGACGCGACAACACGATTCCGGATCAGATCGCCGGCATGAAGGAGCTGGCGCAGAAGTATCCGTGGATCGACATCGACGCGCGCCGGCATCTGGGGTCACTCGGGCGGCGGCTTCGCGACGACCACGGCGATGTTCCGCTTCCCCGACTTCTTCAAGGCCGGCATCGCCGAGTCGGGCAATCACGATCAGCGCGAGAACGAGGACGACTGGGGCGAGCGCTATCAGGGGCTGGTCGTGAAGAACGCCGACGGCACCGACAGCTACGACGCCGAGGCGAACCAGAACTTCGCGAAGAACCTGAAGGGCCACCTGCTGCTCGCGCACGGCACGATGGACACGAACGTGCCGCCGTATCAGACGATGCTGATCGCCGACGCGCTGATCAAGGCGAACAAGGACTTCGATCTGCTGATGCTGCCGAACGCCGAACCACGGCTACGGCGCCGCGTCGAACTACATGATGCGCCGGCGCTGGGATTACTTCGTGAAGTGGCTGATGGGCGTCGAGCCGCCGAAGGAGCACCTCATGGGCCAGCCGGCGGGAGGACGCGGCAGTCAGCAGTAGATGACCCCGCGCCCCTTCATTGTGTGCGCCGCGGCGATCGAAGGACGCGGCGTCGCCGATGCCGTTCTTGGCGTCGGCAAGACCGCCGCGGCAATGCGCACAACGGAACTGCTCATTCGCAGCCGCCCTTCCTGGCTGCTGCTGATCGGCGTCTGCGGCGCGTATCAGGCAGCACCCCCGGGCCTCAGTCTGGCGGTCGGCGATCTCTGCGTGGTCGGAGAGGATCGACTGGCAGACGAGGGCGTCGCGCTCGCCGGCGACGGCTTTCAGGGGATAGCATCAATGGAACTGGGCGACGAGGGTCCGTTCCGGAGCGACCCCGCGCTCGCGCAGACGATCGCGAGCCGTCTCGGCATCCCAATCGTGTCGGGCGCGACCGTCAGCACCTGCAGCGGGCGCGACGACCTCGCGGACCGCACTCGCGCGGCGGAGCGGCGCGCAGGTCGAGACGATGGAAGGAGCCGCAGTCCTGCAGGTCTGTCAACACTTCGACGTACCGGCTGTACAGCTGCGGTGCGTCAGCAATCGTACGGGCGACAGGCCGACCGCGGGCTGGGATCTGCCCCGCGCCGTCGAGCGGTTGGCAGAAGCTGTTCGTACGTTGGCGAGTGACTGGGCACCCAAGGTGTGACGTGAGCGCGCCGCTGACCCTCGGCTTCTCGCCCTGCCCCAACGACACGTTCATGTTTCACGCGCTCGTCTCCGGCGCGGTGCCGTTGCCGGGATACTCGATCGCGCCGTGGCTGGCAGATATCGAGGCGCTCAACGAACGGGCGCTCGCCAGCGATCCGCTGGCGGTGACGAAGCTCAGCGTCCACGGTTACGCGTACGCGGCGGACCGATACACGCTGCTGCGGAGCGGCGCCGCGCTCGGCCGCGGCTGCGGCCCGCTGGTCGTCGCCAGGCAGGACGGCGATCTCGCACGGCTGGCCGGCCGCCGCGTCGCGATTCCCGGGCGATACACGACGGCCCACCTGCTCCTGCGGATCTTCGCGCCCCAAACTATCGAGGTCGTGCCGATGCGGTTCGAAGCGATCATGCCGGCCGTCGCCGCGGGCGATGTGGACGCGGGCGTGATCATCCACGAGGGCCGCTTCACGTACCCCGGCTACGGCCTGGTGGAACTCGCCGACCTCGGGACGCTGTGGGAAGCCGAAACGAATCTGCCGTTGCCGCTCGGCATCATCGCAATGAAACGCGAACTCGGGCAGTCACTGGCCGAGGTCCTCGAAGAAGGAATCCGCAAGTCGATTCTGACCGCGCAGGCGCGAGCCCGACCTCTCCGCCGAGTACGTCCGAGACCCACGCGCAGGAGATGGACCCGGAAGTCTGCCGGCGCCACATCGAGCTCTACGTCAACGAGTACTCGGTCAGGCTCGGTGAGGAAGGCGAAGCCGCGATTGCGGAGCTGATGGCGCGCGGCGTCGCTGCCGGCGTCCTGCGACGGTGATCGTGAACGGTGCAGGTGCACCGTGCAGGGTGCACAGTGCGGTGCTGTGCCGGTGCACGGTGCAGCGCGTGCACTTGGGCACCTTGCACAGCACCGCACGTTGCACGGTGCACGGTGCACCTGCACCGCTCTCAACTCAGCGAAGCGCTTCGCGGCAGTAGCGCATACACTTGGCCATTTCGGCCATGCGGTCGGAGCCCTGGGGGACGGGGTATTCGAACTCGATCGTGGCCTGAATCCGCCACTTGTTGTCCCGGATCAGACGCAGCACCTCGACGATCGGCGTGTCCCCCTCGCCAAACGGGACGTTCGGGCCGTCCTTGAACGTCCGGTCCTTCACATGCACGTGCGTGATCCGATCGTGGTGCTGTGTGATGAATGGCACCGGTGACGTGGTGTTGCCGGCAATGAAATGACCCAGGTCCACGTTGGCGCCGTTGTATTTTGAGTAGCCGAAGACCGTCTCCCAGTCCAACGGTTTGGTCGCGGCATGGCCGTGATAACCGACCATCATCCTGTGTTTGTCGGCAAACTGGCCGAGCCGCTTCGCGTCCGCGACGGAGATCTCGCACGAGATCGCCCTCGCGCCGAGCGTCCTCGCCAGAGTGAAACAATAGTCGACGACCTCGTCCGTCATCGCGTAGATGCCGTCGAACTTCACGATCTCGATCAGGACGCCGGCGTCCTCGGTCCTTCTTCCGGAATGCCCGCACCTGATCCATCGACGCGCTGGCCCGCCACTGGCGCAATGCCTCGGCGGCAGCCTTCTGCGCGGCGACCTGCTCGGGCGTCGGCATGCCGCGATTCCCGCGCGGCGGAACGAGCGGGGCGGGCAATCCCATGAATGCCTCGACCGGCTGCGATCGCAGTTCGACGGCGCTGCATCCGAGCTGGAGGCAGTTCTGAAGGATCGCGTCGCCGCTCATCGCGAGGTCGCCGAAGTTGTACGGAACGTTCAGGCCGATCTGGACACCCGCAACCTTCGAGTCCGGCTTCTGACGCGGCGACACGATCCCGCAGGCGCGGTCCAGAGACTTGTCGCGGGCAGGCCAGAGCGAGCTTTCCCAATTCGCGTCGCGTATACAACACAGGATCCTCCGCAGCGATTCGGCCAACCAGCATGTCCCGTAACGTGGCGTCCGGCTCTAGCCGGACATCTTAGCCGGGCTTCTTTGGTAGACTCCGTCCACCATGCCTCTCGAGCCGTTACCTCTGCAGAACCTCAGAGGCGTGTACGCCGTCCCGCCGCTGCCCCGCAAGCCCGACGCGCGTCGCAGCCTCGACCTCGACGCGGCGGAGCGCGTGGCGCGGCACATCAGCGAGGGCGGCATCACTCGTTTTCTCTATGGCGGGAACGCGTTCCTCTATCACATCACGCTCGGCGAGTATGAGGACCTCGCGGCGTGGCTGGCAGACTTCCCCGCTTCACGATGGGCCATTCCAAGCCTGGGTCCATCATTCGGACGCGCGCTGGATCAGGCGTGCATCCTGCGGCGGCATGCGTTCTCCGCGGCAATGCTGCTGCCCTGCAGCGACCCGCGCGACGCGCTCGGTATGGAAGCCGGCGTTCGCGAGATCGCGGCGGCCGCCGGCATGCCACTCATCATTTATCTGAAGTCCGAAGATGGCTTCGGCGCGGACAAAGAGCGGGGCCTCGACGCGATCGGGCGGCTGGTCGACTCCGGCGTGTGTCCGGCAATCAAGTACGCCATCGTACGGGACGATCCGGCGCGCGACGGCTACCTCGACGGATTGCTGCGCCGAGTGGATCGCTCCCGCGTCATCAGCGGCATGGGCGAGCGGCCCGCCGTCGTGCACCTGCGGGACGTCGCGCTCGGGGGCCTGACGACCGGCTCCGGGTGCATCGCTCCACGGCGCTGTCAATCGCTCTTCGAAGCATGCGATCGAAAAGACTGGGCGCTCGCTGAACAGGTACGGGCCGACTTCATGCCGCTCGAGGATCTGCGCGACGGCTGGGGTCCCGCGCGCGTCCTCCATCACGCGACGGAACTGGCCGGCATTGCACCCACGGGGCCGATTCCACCGTACGTCTCGCCGCTGGACGAAGACCAGTTGCGGCAGCTTGCGCCTGTGGCGGTATCCCTCAGGACACTAGAAGCTGTCTCATGAACCTGACTACCTGGTTCCACGGTGCGAGCGAGCATGGCGAGCGAGCCACGCGAGCGGAGCGCGCCGGCGCCCTTCGACTTCGCTCAGGGCGTGGTGAGCATAGTCGAACCACGAAGCGCGCGAGAGAGCGTGTGGGGGAGTCCGAGGGGCAAAGCCCCTCGGATAGACTCGACGCATGAGCGCGACTCGACCCAGGAAGACACCCGCAGACCTGCGCAGCTACCGATGGTTCGGCCGCGACGACCTGCAATCGTGGGGCCACCGGTCGCGCGCGAAGCAGTCGGGATTCTCGACCGAAGACCTCACCGGAAAGCCGGTCATCGCCATCCTCAACACCTGGAGCGACGTGAACCCGTGCCACGCGCACTTCCGGCTTCGCGCCGAGGAGATCAAGCGCGGCGTCTGGCAGGCCGGCGGCGTCCCGATGGAAATCCCGCTCCTGACGCTCGGCGAGATGTTCATGAAGCCGACGACGATGCTCTATCGCAACCTGCTGGCGATGGAGGCGGAGGAGGCGCTGCGATCCTACCCGGCGGACGGCGCGGTGCTGATGGGCGGCTGCGACAAGACGGTCCCCGCGCTCATCATGGGCGCCACCAGCATGAACCTGCCGGCGATCTTCGTCCCGGCCGGCCCGATGCTCCGCGGACACTGGCGCGGGCAGACGCTCGGCTCCGGCACGGACGGCTGGAAGTACTGGGCGGAGCGGCGCGCGGGCAGACTCGACGAGTGCTCGTGGCGCGAGATGGAGGACGGAATCGCCCGCTCCTTCGGCACGTGCATGACGATGGGCACGGCGTCGACGATGGGCGCGGCGGCCGACGCGCTCGGCATGACGCTGCCCGGCGCATCGTCCATTCCGGCGTCCGATTCGGCGCACGCCCGGATGGCGGTCGCCGCGGGCCGCCGCAGCGTCGAGATGGTGTGGGAGGACCTGCGGCCACGCGACATCCTGACGACCCCGGCGTTCGAGAATGCGGTGACTGCGACGATGTCGCTGGGCGGATCGACGAACGCGATCATCCACCTGATCGCGATGGCGGGCCGCGCGGGCGCCCGGCTCGATCTGGATCGCTTCGACGCACTCTCGCGACGTACGCCGTTTCTCGCAAACATCCGGCCGTCCGGCCAGTTCCTGATGGAGGACTTCTTCTACGCGGGCGGTCTTCGCGGGACGCTCGACCGGCTGCGCGAGCTGCTGAATACCGATTGCATCACCGTGAACGGCCGCCGCCTCGCCGAGAACCTGGAAGGCGCGGACGTGTTCAACAACGACGTCATCGCGACGCGGGAGGCGCCGCTGGGGTCCGAGGGTGGCGTCGCGGTGCTTCGCGGGAATCTCGCGCCCGACGGCGCCGTCATCAAGCACACCGCGGCGGAACCGTCGTCTGCTGAAGCACGTCGGTCCGGCCGTCGTCTTCCGCAACTACAACGACCTCGAGGCGAGGATCGACGATCCCGCGCTGCCCGTCACGGCCGACTCGGTGCTCGTCCTCCAGGACGCGGGTCCGCTCGGCGCGCCCGGCATGCCCGAGTGGGGCATGCTGCCGATCCCGAAGAAGCTGCTCGCGCAGGGCGTCAGGGACATGGTGCGCATCTCGGATGCACGCATGAGCGGGACGAGTTACGGCGCGTGCGTGCTGCACGTGGCGCCGGAGTCGTTCGTCGGCGGTCCGCTCGCATTCGTGCGCGACGGAGATCTGATCGAGCTGGACGTCCCCGGCCGGCGGCTCGAGCTGCGTGTGTCGGACGAGGAGCTCGCGCGGCGGCGCTCAGGATGGACGCGGCGCGAGGTGGCGTACCCGCGCGGGTTCGGCCACATGTACGCCCGCCACGTGACGCAGGCGAATCAGGGATGTGATTTCGATTTTCTCGAGGGCACCGAGGCGATCGCCGAGCCGGAGATTCACTGAATCGTCATTGCACATTCGTTGATTGGGGACTGGGTGATTAATTGTTCGATTGAAGATGGTTGATTGAAGATGCATTCGGAGATTGCGGATTAGCAATCACCAATCTCCGAATCAATCTCCAATCATCAATCTCCAATCTCCAATCAATCTCCCAATCCCCAATCAACGAATCTCCAATGCAAGTATCTTCAGAAGCCCTTCGTCTTGAGCCGGACGCGCATCAGGTACATGTCCGCGGTCATGTAGAGCGTGGCGCCGTCATCGCCGAACGCGCAGTTGCTGGTCGCCTGGCCCGTCAGGATCGTTCCCAGGTGCTTCCCTTCGGGTGAGATCACCAGCACCCCGCCCGGTCCCGTCGCGAAGAGGTTGCCGATGCGGTCGACCTTCAACCCGTCCGGCAGTCCGGCCCTCGTCTTCACCATGCGCGTCGCATCGAACAGCACGCGGCCCGCACCGAGCGTTCCGTCCGGCTTCATGTCGAACACTCGCCAGATGGCGGCTTGCGGATCGGACTGTGCGACGTAGAGGCGCTTCTCGTCGGGCGAGAATGCGAGCCCGTTGGGTCGCGTCATGTCGCGGGTCAGGAGGCTGACCACGCCGTTCGTGGCGCGGCGGTAAACGCCCTGATACGGGATCTCGCGAGCGGGATCGTCGAACTGCTTGACCATCCCGTACGGCGGATCCGTGAAGTACAACTCTCCGTTGCTGTGGATCACGGCGTCGTTCGGACTGTTGAAGCGTTTGCCCTCGAAGCGATCGGCGAGCGTGGTGAATTTCGGCTGGGGATTGGCGAGCGGCGCCTCCATGCGAACCACACGACGGTCGCCGTGCTGGCAGATGACCAGCCGGCCGAGCTTGTCGACCGTCAGCCCGTTCGATCCCATCTCGCCGCCGCGCGGCGTCGAGCCCGTATAGCCCGACGGCTTGAGATACGGCCTGGCGCCTTCTCCCTGCTTCCAGCGGAAGATGACGTTCTGAGGAACGTCGGAAAAGAGCACGTATCCGCCGTCCTTGATCCAGACCGGCCCTTCGCTCCAGTCGTAGCCCTCGGCGAGGATCTCGATCTTCTCATCGGGAGCAATCAGTTGATCCAGCGCCGGGTCGAGCCGCTCGATGCGTGGCGCGCCGCCTGTTTGAGACATCGTGCCGGAAGCCATCGAGCCCACAGTATGCATCAGTCCGATCATCACGGGACACAAGACGGCCGCTGACAGCGTCTTCGACATGGGTCTCCTCAAAAGAAAGGCCGGGGCTATACTGCCCCGGCCCCATCATGACTCAAAACCCGGCGACTCCGCGCCTCGCACGGGCCGCTGGCCCGGCTCAAAAGATGAACTTCGCGGCCAGCTGGATGTCCCGCGGCAGGTTGGCCTGGCTCGTGACCTTGCCAAAGTCCGCGTTCGTCGGATCCGTGTTCGGGTTGCTGAAGATCGGATGATTGAAGGCGTTCAGCAACTCGATGTGGAACTGCGCGCGCAGACGGTCGTTGAAGCGAACCTGCTTGATGAACGACATGTCCCACAGGTTGAGCCCCTGGCTGCGAAGGCCCGGCACCCGCGACGGAAAGTAGCGGATGTTGTTCGCAAGCCGGATCCGCTGGTCGGCCCGCTGTAAGGCCGGGCTGTCGACGCCATTGGCCTGGACAGGCGCGTCATGGAAATAGAAGCCGCTGATGTCGAAGACCGGGAGGTTCGTGTCGCCTTTGAAGTTGGTCTTCAGACTGTTCAGATCGCCGTCGAAGTAGATGTTCCGGTCATGGAAGCTGATGGGCCGGCCGCTCTGAAGCTGCCCGATAGCCTGCACGCTCCAACCACCAATCAATCCATCCACCAGCCGGTTCACGTCGCTCGCCCACCGTCGTCCTTGTCCGAAGGGGAGCTCGAGGATGCCGCTGAACACAAACCGATGCGGCACATCCGCCTCGGACAAGCGCTCTTCGTACTCGGTGTCGGTCGGATTCAGCAGGAACACGCGCTCGGTGAACTTCGACCACGTGTACCCCGCCAGAACGGTGTATCCGTGCGTGAAGCGCTTCTCTATCTTGAATTGCGCCGAGTTGTAGCGGCTAGTGCCGTCAGAGTTCCAAGTGCGAACGTTCAGCAGGTGGGGATATTGACGCAGGAGCTGCAGGCGTTGGACGGTAGCACCATTGATGCCCGTGCCGGGAAGAAGACCCGCAAACGGGTTCGGCACCGTGCCTGTGAGGAAATTGATAACGGCCTGATCACGCTGCCGGCTCGTCGATAGATACTGAGCCGGCACGAAGTTCAGATCGATCTCTCCCGCGGCGCCGCCACCCCCCGTCGTCAGATCCCAGCCCCGGCTGCCGACGTATCCGGCTTCGACCAGCCATTGACCCGGCAGCTCGCGCTGCACGCCGATCGTGTAGCGCATGTTCTGAGCGTCGCTCCAGTCGATCGGCGCGAAGCGGCTGATGTCCTGACCCAGGAACGTGTTCGCGCCGAGCGACGCCCCTGCCGGCTGCAGGATGCCATCGGCATAGGGGTTCGTCAGGTTGGCCCGGAACGTGAGCCCCGTGTCCTGGGTCACCACAATCGGCGTGGTTTGAGAGAAACCGGGCTGGAAGTTGCCGAAAATGATGTGCGGCACCGTGTAGATGCCCCAGCCGCCGCGGACAACCGTTCTCGAGTCGAGTGCGTAGGCGAAACCGGCGCGGGGCTGGAGGTTGTTGCCGTCGGCGTCAAAAAATCCGGGGGTGCTGTCCGACGCGAACTGGAGGCCGCCGCGGACGTTGAATGCCGCAGGTGAAACCTCCGGAATCGGGTTCCGGGCGTAAGCCGCCTCAGCCGCCGCCTCAATGCTCACGGCGGCATTTGAATCGAACCCTCGCACGTTCCGGTTCTCTGAGTCGGAGGTTGCCTTCTCGTACTCGTACCGAAGTCCGAGGTTGAGGGTCAGCTTGTCGGTGATTCGCCAATCATCCTGGACAAACACGGCGTTGTACCACGTCCGGTTCAGACGCTCGGCGTTGCGTGCCAGCGATCCGCCGGTTGGAATCCCCAGGAGGAAGCTGGCGAAATCCTGACCGAAGAGATCGGCCGACGTGCTGGACTGCCGCGTGAAGTTCCCTCGGAACGTATAGCTGCCGGCCACCGCCCCCGGCTCGCTGCCCTCCTCCCGGTAGAGCCGCATGTCGTAGCCCACACGCACCGAGTGCTTGCCCAGCATGCGCGTGAAGGTCGGCTGCACCGAGTATATGCTGTGAATGGTCGTGGCGGCGATGTTGTCGCCGAGATCCGTGAATTGATCGAAGTCGAAGACCGGAAAGTACTGCGCCCCCTGAAAGTAACTGACGGTCGTCGGCGAGAATCCCAGACTAGCCGGTTCGAACACCCCCTCGTGCTGCCGGATGTTCGGCTCCTGGAAACGCTGCCAGCCCGCGCGCACGTTCCATAGCGAGTTGGCACTCCGTGTGTAGACATGGTCGACCGTGATCCCGTCATTCTTGCGAATCAGGAAGTTACCCCTGGGGATCACGCCGCTGACGTCGCCGAAAATCGCGTTGCGCGCTTCGGTACGGTCGTTCCGCGTATAGCGGATGAACATCTGCTGCTTGTCGGTGAGCCGGTGATCGCCGCGCACCGAAATCGAGTAGAAGTCGTCGGTCCGCGGGTTGGTGGAGAAGAAATTGTTGCGCCCCTGAGAGTCGGCTGGCGTGTTGGCCGCCGGAAAGTACCGTAACGCTTCGCGCGCGACAGGATTGATCATCCCGTTCGGAATGATGTTGCCCTGGAATGGGGTCCGGACGACGGTATTGCCCTGTTGCGTGGCGGTGGTCGGGTTGTAGATCGTGATGCCCTGCGCCAGGAGCGCCGAAAAGTCCCCGCCGCGCATGGCGTCGGTCGGCACGGTCTGGAACAGCGGCTCGGGGAACTCGTCGTACAGCCATTCAATCGCGCCGAAGAAGAAGGTGCGATCCCGGCCGTTGTACAGCGACGGCAGCCGAATCGGCCCACCCAGATGGCCGCCAAACCGATCGTAGCCGAGCGTCGGTTTTTCTCTGCCGCTCCGGTTGACAAAGAAATCGGTAGCCGACCGCGATTCGTCGCGGGAGTAGTAGTAGCCCTCGCCCTTAAGCAGATTGGTCCCGCTCTTGAGCGTCACGTTCACGTTGGCGCCGGCGGTGTGCCCGTCGGCCGCATCGAAGTTGGCCGTCTCGACCTTGAATTCCTGCACCGCGCCTGCCGGCGGCACGAACGCGACACGACGCCCGCTCGTCATGTTGGGTGAGCCATCGAGGGTGAACTCGTTGCCACCGCTGGCGCCGTCAGCGACGATGGCCGATGAACCCGCATTGTCGAACGGACGGGAAAAGAGAAGATCGCCCGTGTAGGCGATTCCTGGCACGAACCTCGACAGGACGAACGGGTTCCCGTCGGACAGCGGCAGCATCGAAATCCGCTTCGCGTCGACGACCTGACCGGAGTTCGCCGTGCTCATTTCGAGCATCGGCGATTCCGCAACGACCGAGACGGTCTCTTCCAACTGCCCCACGGCAAGGCCCAAATCGAGTGTGATGCGATCGCCGACGCGGACCTCGATGCCCTCGCGCACCAATTTCTTGAAGCCCGACAGTTCCACCGTCACTCGGTAGGCTCCCGGGGCGAGGTACAGAATCGTGTAGCCCCCCTCGCTGTCGGTAGTCGTGGCCGAGGGGACATTCGTCGCCACATTCGTGGCAGTGACGGTCGCGCCGGGCAAGCGCCCGCCAGAGGCGTCCGTGATGCGCCCCGTGATGGCGCCCCGGAAATCCTGAGCTCGCGCCACCGGCGACAGTGCACAGGCGATGGCTACGACCAGGAGCAGGCGGAGATTCCCTTTGAATCGCGCACGTGGCTGGTTCATGACTTCTCCCATCTGAAGGTCAGCCGCCGGTTGATTCGAGAGACGAGTGGCCAGAGCAGCCGCGGGGCCTCGCCGGAGGAGGAAGTCGGCGTGCGCCGCCGGACGGGGGACGTGATACTACACCTTTATCGGTAAAGTAAACGCTCGAGCCGATACCTTTGGCACCGCGGATCGTCGAAAACCCAATGAAACAGGCCGCCGTTTCCTCCAGCGCTTCTGTAAAGGCCACGGTCCGGTTCCCCGATCTGCCATCGGAGCTTTCCGGCGGCTGGCTGCCGCTGCTCCGCGTGTTCGGACCGGGCGCCGTCATCGCGTCGATGACGGTCGGCACCGGCGAGACGATCTTCTCGCCGCGGCTCGGCGCCATCTTCGGCTACTCCGTGCTCTGGATCATCGTGGCGGCCGTTGTGTTCAAAGCCGTCCTCGTTTACACAGGCGGCCGTCACCTCGTGCTGACCGGCGAGCACCCGATGGAGGCGTGGGCACGACTCCCCGGACCTCGCGCCTGGCTGCCGATCCTGATTGGCGGCGTCGCGATGATCTCGTTTCCGCTCTGGGTGGCTGCGCTATCGGACGCCGTGGCGAGCCTCTGCGGATGGGTTACCGGCGTGGGAACAGACCTGCAGCTCGGACGACCCATGTGGAGCACGACGATCATCCTCGCGGCCATGATGCTCAGCGTCGTCCAGACCTACAACGTCGTCGAACGCATCTCCGCGGGTTTTCTGTTCCTCAAGATCGTGTTCATCTTCGCAGCGATCGTGGTCATCCATCCTGACTGGCGCGCGGCGTTCGCCGGTCTGGTCACCCCGCACCTGCCGGCGTACGACGGTTGGGTCGCCGGGCGCTACCCGGACATCATCGCGAGCACGCCGTTCTTCCACCTTGCGGTGTTCATGGGCGTCATCGGCGGCGGCGTGCAGGACTATCTCGGATATGTCGGACTCATTCGCGAGAAGCGGTGGGGGCTGTCGGGATTGGCATCCGGCAGTCCGAACGTCCTTCCGATGGATCCATCGTCGGTCGCTCGAGGCATGCGCTGGTTGCGCGCGCCGTTGCTCGACGTCGTGTGCTCGTTCGCCTGCGTGCTCGTGCTGACCGCCTGCTTCATGATCCTCGGCGCCGCGGTTCTGCATCCGCAGATGGAAGTGCCGACCGACCGGGACTTGTACAGCAAGCAGGCCCAGTTCCTCGCGCTCGTGCATCCGTCGCTCGTCGCTGTCTACAAAGCCGGCATCTTCTTCGCGATGTTCGGCGCGATCTACGGCACGTTCGAGATCTACTCGCGCACCGCGTACGAAACGGGCCGCGCGATCTTTCCGGGACGGATCGGATCCTACGAGCGGGTGCGGCTCTGGATCACGCTGTACTCCGGAGTCGGCGCGTTGATCCTGCTGTGGACCGGGCTGAGGACGGTGACGATCGTCAGGATCACGTCTCCGCTGAGCGGTGTGCTGGGCTGCGGCCTGTGGTGCCTCGCGATGTTGTGGGTGGATCGCGCGCTCATGCCCCGGCCGTACCGCATGCGACCCACCTTGGTCGGGCTGACGGTCCTGGCGGGCGTCGCCATGGTCGCGATCGGCGGATACACGACGTATAGAAGCTGGACGAACTAGATCCGCGGATCACACGGACAACACGGACCTCTTGAACCCAACGTCACTCGGTTCGCAAGGTCGTCAACGGGTCGACCCGCGTCGCGCGCCGTGCGGGAACGTAGCTCGCGACCAGCGCTACAAGCAGGACCACCGACGCGAGCACGGCGAGCACGACTGGATCGCCGGGCTGGACCTGATACAACAGCGCGACCAGCAGCCGCATGGTCGGAATGGCGAGCCCCACGCCGAGTGCGACACCCGCGACGCCGATGACGAACGCGCGGCTCATGATCAGTCGCACGATGTCGGACGGCGCCGCACCGAGCGCCATCCGCACGCCGATTTCGCGCCTCCGCTGCTCGACGCCCTGTGCCATGACGCCGTAGATCCCGACTGCGGCCAGCACGACGGCGAGCGCGCCGAACACGCCGAGCAACCAGGCGCTCATGCGTGTGCGCCACGTGGCGTCGCCGAAGCGTCCCTCCATGGTCTTGACGTCGATCAGGGGCAGATCGCGATCCAGTGCCTGCAGCTCCTGACGAATCTCGGGAATCAGCATCCGAGGCGACGACTCGCTTCTCACGAACACCAGCCCGGCGGAGCGCGGCGACTGCAGCAGCGGCACGTAGACGTCTGGTATGACGGCCGTTTCGACCGAGTTGTATCGAACATCGCCGACGATGCCGACCACTTCTGCACCGTCTGAAAATCCACCCTGCCCCACGCCGATGTGCTTGCCGATCGGATCGTCGTTGCCCCAGAACTGACGCGCTGCCGTCTCGTTGATCACGGCGACTTTCGGCTGACCTGCGCGATCGCGATCGGTGAAGACGCGGCCGCGCACGAGGCGGATGCCCAGCGCGTCGAAATAGTGCGGCGATGCCCAATACACGCCGACGAGCGGCCCGGAGCCCTTCGGGGCGGGCGGACGGCCGGGGAAATTCGCGAACGTCAGGTTGCACCCGCCGGATAGCGGAGCGCAGTTGCCGTATCCAACCGACTCGACACCGGCACGCGAGCCAAGCCGGCCAAGCAACTGATCGAAGAACGCTGTCGCGCGAGGGGGATCGTACTGCGCGCCGGGCAGCGCCAGCCGGAACGTCAACAGGGACGCAGGCCTGAAGCCCAGTTCGGTTGCCTGCAGCCGCGCCACACTTTTGAGCATCAGACCCGCAGCGACAACGAGCATGAGCGCGAGCGCCATCTCGCCGACGATCAGGACGTTGCGGATCGCGAAGCCGCGCGTGCCCTGGGACACGGCGCCCGACGCACCCGACTTCATGGTTGCGGTCAGATCGCGCCGCGACGCGCGCCACGCCGGACCCATGCCAAACAGCATCGCGGTCGCGACGGCGACTAGCTACCGTGAAAAGCAGCGTCGTGGCGTCGAGGCCCAGCATGCTCAGGCCGACGCGCGTCAATCCGGCAGTCTGCATCGGCAGCACGGTGCGGAGATCGGGCATGACCGACGCGGCGGCGCTCACCGCGCCAAACGCGACGAGCAGACCGGCGAGTGCGCCGGCGGACGCGATGAGAAGGCTCTCGGTCATCAACTGACGGACGATTCGAACCCGGCTGGCGCCCAGGGCGAGCCTGATCGCGACTTCGCGTTGACGCGCCAGGCCGCGTACCAGCGTCAGGTTGGCGAGGTTGACGCAGACGATGAGCAGCACCGACGCGACGGCAGCGAGCATCAGCAGCACCGATCGTCGAATCAGCGGATCGACGCGCTCGTCGTCGAGCGGCATCGCCGCCGCGCCCCAATGCGTACCGACGAGCGTGTCCTGGAAGTGTTCGTCGAGGCGGGCGCCGAGCACGGTGGCCTCTGCCTGCGCCTGCGCGACCGGGACGTCTGCCTTGCGTCGAGCGACCAGACGATACGACGTGACTCCACACTTCGTTGATGTCGCTCGCCGGCAGCGTCATCAAGGGGATCCACACTTCCGCCTGACCGCTCAGGCCCCTGAACGACGGCGGCAGCACGCCCACGATAGTGTGAGAGACCGCGTTCAGGCCGATGGTCTTGCCAAGCACGCCGGGGTCCGCGCCGAACCTGCGCGTCCACAATCCGTATCCGAGTATCACGGTCGGGGGCGATCCGGGAGCCCTGGTTTCCTCAGCGGAGAACGTCCGGCCGACGTGAGGCGCGACGCCCAGGACGTCGAAATAGCTGGCGTCGACGAACTCGCCGGGGAGGCGCTCGGGAGCGTCCGAGCCGGTCAGGTTCCACTCCCGGCCGACAAAGAGCGCTGTGGACTCGAACGAGCGCTGCTGCTCGCGGAACGACTGATACTTCGGATACGACCACACGACGTTTCTGAAGACGCCTGGGGCGTCCCGTTCGGGGACGAGCAGGTGAACGAGCATCAGGCGGCCCGGCTCTCTGAACGGCAGCGTCTTGAAGAGCACGGCGTGCACGAGCGAGAAGATCGCGACGTTCGCGCCGATGCCTAACGCGAGCGTCAGCACGGCCACGGCCGTGAATCCCGGCTGCTTGCGGAGCGAGCGCAACGCGTACGAGAGGTCCTGTCGGGTCGCAGCCATGACACTTCCCTTCGGTCGCGGAGTTTCCATTCGCGGCTGGCGCAGGTTCACCAGACGACCACCGATGACGCTGACAACTTGACGCCAATACCAGGCTCTGGCCGCGCGCACGCCGGTGGACGGCACGAGATCGGTGTGGAACTGTTCTTCGAGATCACCGGCGACGATCTCGAAGTCCTCCGCGCCGAGAAACAGCTGGAGCAGACCGTTGGCGAGCCGCGGCGGTGTCGGATGCATGAACGTTCAGAGCCCCCCGCGACCCTTGACGGTCCGCAACCGGGCGGACACGCCGCTGGCCATCTGCTGCAGCGATTCATAGACGCGCGCGAGCACGCGTTCGCCGGCGGGCTGCAGCCGATAGAGTCGCTTGCGACGGCCGCCGCGCTCGGGTGTCGGCTCACCGAGGCGGGACGACACGAAGCCACGCCGCTCGAGCCGATCGAGCGCGGTGTAGAGCGCGCCCGCGGACACGGCGCGGCCCGTCCGCGCTTCGATCTCGCGTCGAATCAGCACGCCGTGGGGATCGGGGCCCAACCGCAGGAGCGCGAGCAGAATCAGTTGTTCGAACTCGCCGATGGCGCGGGGCATTTCGGCTCACACTGTAGTAGAAATCAAATCGCAAATCAACAATCCGTGAGCAATCCGCAGTCCGCAATCCGCAGTCCGCAATCCGCAGTCCGCAATCCGCAGTCCGCAATCGTTATTCCTCTCTTAATATCAGCATCGGATCCACCCGCGCTGCGCGGTTGAGGAGCGACCGCGTTTAGGACACACTAAGAGGCCATCATGCTGACACGCTCGATTCGCCCGCACGTCATCGCCCTCGGATCGGCCGCGGCCGTCGTCGCCGCGCTCGCCGCGCAGGACGGCGCGAAGCCCAAGCCGGCGCCACCGGCGAAACGGCCCGTGTTCTCCGATTTCCGAACCGAGATCGCCGGTGCGAAGCACCACATCACGCTCGCCGACCTGCCCAAGCCGCGGGAAACGGCCAACGTCACCAACCCATCGACGAAGGTGGCGAGACCCCCGGGCGCGATGCCGAAGACGCTGCCGGGCTATTCGGTGAGCGAGTACCTCGCGACGGGACTCCAGAATCCGCGTCTCATCAGGGTCGCGCCCAACGGTGACCTCTTCATCGCCGAGAGCGAACCCGGCCGCGTGAAGGTCGCGCGAGGTCTCGCGGCCGGCGGACGGGCGCACACCGTCGAGATCTTCGCGAGTGGACTGAAACGCCCGTTTGGCATCGCGTTCTACCCGCCCGGTCCGGATCCGACGCACGTCTACATCGGCAACACCGACTCGGTCGTCAAGTTCCCGTACAAGTCCGGGGATCTGAAAGCGAGCGGGCCGTCCGAAGTCGTCGTGCCGGACCTCCCTGCGGGCGGTCAGCTGCAGGGCGGCGGTCACTGGACACGCGATATCGTGTTTTCGCGCGACGGGTCCAAGATGTACGTCTCGGTCGGGTCGATGTCGAACAACGACGACACCGACAACAACCAGGTCGAGAAAGATCGGGCAACGATTCTCGAGTTCAATCCGGACGGAACCGGACGCCGCGTGTACGTATCGGGTATCCGCAACGCCGTGGGACTCGAGATCCATCCCCAGACGGGTCAGCTCTGGGCCTCGGTCAACGAACGCGACGGCCTCGGCGACAACCTCGTCCCCGACTACATCACGCGCGTCGAGGATGGCGATTTCTTCGGTTGGCCGTGGTTCTACATGGGCGGCAACGAAGATCCGCGTCACATCGGCAAGCACCCCGAGCTCAAATCGAAGGTCAAGACTCCCGACGTGCTCGTCCAGCCCCACAGCGCGTCGCTCCAGCTCGTCTTCTACACGGGCAAGCTCTTTCCTGCAGCCCACCGCGACAGCCTCTTCGCGGCGCAGCACGGCTCGTGGAACCGGTCGCTTCGCACCGGCTACAAGGTGATCCGTGTCCCGCTCACGGGCGGCGCCGCCACGGGAGAATACGAGGACTTCCTCACCGGCTTCGTGACGAATGACGGCTACGTGTGGGGCCGCCCTGTCGGCGTCGCCGTGGCACAGGACGGCGCGCTCCTCGTGAGCGACGATGGGTCGAATACGATCTGGCGGGTGAGTTATGGGCGCTAGCGGAGGGGGCGGAGGGAACGGAGAAGAGCAAGAAAACACGGAGGCGCGGAGACGCGGAGGTCACCTAGCTCTACGGAGGACACGAAGCTACCGGAACCAGAGTGAAGCTACCCGGACCAGATTTTGAAGCTCCCCGAACCAACTTGAGGATTCCTCCGCGTCTCCGCGCCTCCGTGTTTTTTTGCTCTTCTCCGTCTTCTCCGTCTTCTCCGTAACCGTCTACTGCGCATGCAAACGCTGCTGCAGGACGTCCGCTACGGATGGCGCGGGATCCTCAACCGGCCGGGCTTCGCGTGCCTGGCCGTCCTGACGCTGGCGCTCGGCATCGGCGCGGCGACCACGATCTTCAGCGTCATCCACAACGTGCTGCTCGATCCGTTCCCGTATACGAACGCGCATCGGGTGGCGGCCATCCAGATTCGTGACCTGAACAACAGCCGCGGCGGCCGCGGCGCGCTGCAGGTGGCGGAGTTCCTGGACTACCAGGAACAGAGTCACGTCTTCGAGGACGTCATCGGCGGCACCAACGAGGACATCCTGCTGTCGACCGGCGACGGCACCGAGCAGTTCGTCGGCGGCCTCACCACCGGCAACACGTTCCAGTTTCTCGGCGTGCCGGCAGCCCTGGGCCGGACCTTCACCCCGGACGATGCGAAGCCCGCTGCGCCGCCGGTGTTCGTCATGGCGCACAAGATGTGGCTCAGGCAGTACAACCTCGATCCGGGCATCCTCGGCCAGACCTTCGTCCTCAACGGCGTGCCGACGACGCTCATCGGCATCATGCCGAAGCGGGTGACGAAGCTCGCCGCCGATCTGTGGCGGCCCATCAACCTCGATCGTGCCGACTCGGCCATGAGCCGGCGCTACTTCACCTTCCAGGCGCGGCTGAAGCCGGGCGTCACGCTGGAGCAGGCCTCGGCGGAGCTCGACGTCATCGGGCACCGCGCCGCGCTGGTGTACCCGACAACTATCCGAAGAAATTCGGGGTGCACGTCGTCAGCTGGGTCGATAGTCTCGTCGGTCCGTTTCGCGCCACGCTCTACACGCTCGCAGCGGCCGTCGGCCTCCTGTTGCTCATCGCCTGCAGCAACGTCGCGAACATGCTGCTGGCGCGCGCGGCGTCGCGTGAAAAAGAGATGGCCATGCGCACGTCGCTCGGCGCGAGCCGATCGCGCCTGGTGCGTCAGTTGCTGATCGAGAGCCTGCTCCTCGCGGTCGGCGGGGCGATTCTCGGGTGCGTCATCGCGCACGTGGGCCTCAAGGGACTGGTGCTGCTGATTCCCGACGGATACATCCCGCGCGAGGCGGAGATCCGGCTCAACGTGCCGGTCCTCGTCTTCAGCCTGACCGTGGCGATGCTGACGGCGCTCGTCTTCGGGCTCGTGCCGGCGATGCAATCGGCCAAGAGCAACATGGTGGAGCCGCTCAAGGACTCGGGCAAAGGCGTCAGCGGCGGATTCCGCCGCGGCCGGCTGCGCAGCGCGCTCGTCGTCGTGGAAGTCGCGCTGTCGCTCGTGCTGCTGGTCGGCGCGGGCCTGCTGATGCGGAGCTTCGTCCGGCTCCAGACCGTCGACCTCGGGCTGAATCCGGACAACATCCTCGTGGCGAGGCTGCCGCTGCCGCGCGGCCAGTACACCACGGCCGCCGCGAAACAGCGCTTCTTCGAGGAGTTGCTCCGGCGCCTCCACGCGCTGCCAGGCGTCGTCGCCGCCACCGAAACGTCCACGCTCCCGCCCTATGGCGGCATCGGCACCGAGATCGACATCCTGGGCAAGACGCACTCGGAGCGCTGGGAAGCGATCTATCAGCTGTGCAGCGAGGGCTACTTCCCCACGCTGGGCCTGCGCCTGATCCGCGGTCGCATGTTGTCGGACGTCGAAGTCAACGCCGCCCGGCGGGTGGCGGTCGTCAATCAGACGTTCGTCACGCGGTTCTTCGGACCCGAGGATCCGCTCGGCCGGCAGGTCAAGCTGAAGATGCTCGAGACGCTCCGCGAAGGACCGGTTGAGAATCCCGTGTTCGAGATCGTCGGGGTCATCTCCGACGCCGCCAACAACGGCATCCGCGATCCCGTCCGGCCCGAGGTCTTCGTCCCGTACACGATTACCGGCGCATTCGAGCGCGGCATTCTGGTGAGAACGAGCGGCAATCCCGAGGCGCTGCTCAACAGCGTCAGGCGCGAGATCTGGGCGGTCGATCGCGGCGTCGCGCTGACGCTGACAGGAACGCTGACCGACTTCCTCACGCAGTTCTCGTACGCGGAGCCGCGGTTCAGCCTGGTGCTGCTGGCGGTGTTCGCCAGCGTCGGCCTGATGCTCGTCGCGATCGGCGTCTACAGCGTGATCGCCTACACCGTCTCGCGGCAGACGCACGAGATCGGCATCCGCATGGCGCTCGGCGCGCGGCGCGTCGACGTCCTGCGCATGGTCGGGCTGATGGGCTCGCGGCTGATCGCAGGCGGTGTCGTCATCGGCCTGCTCGCGAGCGCGCTCGTGACGCGCGTCATCGCGACCCAGCTCTGGGGGATTTCGCGCCACGATCCGCTCACGCTCGCCGCGGTCGTCCTCCTGCTGACGCTCGCGGGGCTCGCCGCCTGCTACTTCCCGGCGCGGCGCGCGATGAAGGTCGATCCGATGGTGGCGCTGAGATACGAGTAGCGTCCTGCCTCAGCTCCTTCGGGCGCGAGCGGGCCGCCGCTCGCGCCACTCCGGCGGCGCGAGCGCGCCGATCTGACCCGAGACCTCCGCCAGCCCGTAGCGGACGTGCGCACGCATCGCAGCGTCTGCCTGCTCCGGATCGCCGGAGACGAGGGCCTCGGCCAGCCGGGAATGGAACCCGGGTGGCAGTGGGGTCCGGCGGCCGGTCACGTCGAACAGCCAGTTCATGATGAGCACGTGCTTCCGTTCGATCATCTGCTTGAGGAGCTGGCTGCCGGCAGACTCGGCGATCTGCATGTGAAAATGCACGTGCTGGCTGTGGACCGCGAACCGAAACGCGGGATCGTCCGAATCGACGGCCAGGCGGCTGAACAGGACGTCGACATCCGCGGCGAGGCGACGCAGTTCGCGACGTTGCGCCGGGGTGGCACGCACGGCGAACAGCCTCGAGCTCTGCGTCTCGAGCGCCTCGCGCAGCTCGTACAGCTCGCGCACGTCGTTCTCGGTGGGAATACGGACGCGCGTGCCGGCCCGCGGCCGGCTCTCGACGAGCCCGTCCTCTTCGAGCCGACGGAGCGCCTCACTCACGGGAAGCACACTCATGCCCAGTTGGCGTGCGAGGCGACGGCGCGACAGCGGCGTGCCCGGGCGGAGCTGCCCGCGGAGGATCTCGTCGCGAATCGCGTGGTAGGCCTCGACGGCGAGGCTCACAGGGCTCACAAGGTCAGCGCTCAGGGTCAGGTATAGATCCGCTACACTGACATGTCAAATGGGTCGCAGGCTGACACTTGCACTGCTCGCCGCCGCCTGGTGTGCTGCCTGGGCCCCGCTTCGTGCCCAACCACGCGAAGCGCCACCACTGCTGCTGATCGACGGCCGGCACCTCGCGAGCGTGCGCGCTCGGCTCGCGGGCGGAGATCAACGTTTGAAGACCGCGCTCGGGGCGCTCGAAGCGGACGCCACGAAAGCGCTGGCGATAGCGCCCGTCTCGGTGATGGACAAGACCGTCTCGCCGCCGAGTGGTGACAAGCACGACTACATGAGCCAGGCGCCGTACTGGTGGCCGGACCCGGCGAAGCCGAACGGCCGCCCTTACATCCGTCGCGATGGCGAACGCAACCCTGAGATCAATCGCATCACCGACCACGACAATCTCGGGCGCCTGACGAGCGCGGTCGCGACGCTGGGGCTGGCCTTCTACCTGACGGGACGACAGGAATATGCCACGCACGCGTCACGGCTCGTGCGCGTCTGGTTTCTCGATCCGGCGACGAGGATGAACCCGCACCTGAAGTTCGGCCAGGGCATTCCAGGCATCAACGACGGGCGCGGGATCGGCATCATCGAGACTCGCGGGCTGCCGGAGATGCTCGATGGGGTCCTGCTGCTCGCGGGCTCAGCCGTGTGGACTGACGCAGACGAGGCCGGCTTGAAAGCGTGGATGACCGCTTATGTGAAGTGGCTGCGCGAGAGCAGCCACGGCCAGGAAGAAGCGAAGAACGGCAACAATCACGAAACGTGGTACGACGTGCAGGTCGCCGCGCTGGCGCTCTACACGGGCCAGCGCGAACTGTGTCTCCAGACACTGGCGGGCGCGCGCGGGCGCATCGCGCGTCAGATCGAGCCGGACGGCCGGCAGCCGCGCGAGCTCGAACGGACGCGCTCGTGGGACTACAGCGAGTTCAATCTGAGAGCATTCTTCGATCTCGCACGGCTCGGCGACACGCGAAGGCGTCGACCTCTGGAACTACAGCACCGCAGACGGCCGAAGCCTGCGCAAGGCGCTGGACTTTCTTGCGTCATACGCGGCCACCGGCACGAAGTGGCCCTATCCGCAGATCACGCCGTTTCGGGCCGGCGCCATCCACGCCCTCCTGCGCCGCGCGGCCGTCGCCTGGAATGAGCCAAAGTACCGCACGCTCGCCACCACGATCGGCGGCGGCAACGCTCGACTGGATCTGACGCTGCCATGAAATGGCACATGGAAAATGGCAAAGGGCGCATGAAAAATGGCAATGGCCTGATGGCCCGATGGCCAGAGCCTATTTCGTACGCGTCGCGTACGTTCGCGTGTACTTCGTGGCGGGAATCTCGATGGTGTAGCTCTTCCCCGTCGGGTCGACGCTCATCTTGATGTCGTTCGCCTGGCACTGCTCTTCGAGATTCGCGATGTGCGCATCATCGGCGGCGTTCTGCTTGTCGTCCCGCAGGTTCTTGTGGCCCTGATACACGTCGCGGATCGAGGGCAGCGACTTCAGCACCGCAACGGTCTGCGGTTCCGTTCCCTTGCGCGGCCCGTTGTTCATGACGGCGACCGTTGGGGCCAGGCTGCGAACGAGGACCGGGTTGTTGCTCATGTCGAGCCCGTGATGCGTCACCTGATAGACGTCGACGCCGCCGGCCAGGTTGACGGGACACGCGATCCGCGCTTCGGTGTTCCATGTCAGGTCGCCCGCGTCGAAGAAGCGAAACGATCCCAGCTCCAGCACCCAGACGGGTCCTATTCGCGTTGTCAGAGGTGTCGTCCGGCTTCGTCGTGGCCGCCTGGCACTCCGCGTTCTGGCTGGCGCCGGCAGGGGCCGCAACGAGCTTCTGGCGCGTGGCGAGCAATCTCAGCGAGATGCGAGCCGAACCTCGTGCCTGCGCGAGCGGGATGGCGTCTCCCGGATTCAGGACCGCACGGCCCGGAAACGCCTTCTGATAGGCCGCGAAGATGGGGGCATCCTTCTCGGACGGCGGCGGCGATGGCGCCCCGTTGTCGTGGACCTGGCCGATCGGCATCAGCGCCGCCAGTTCGGCGGCCCCGCCGAAGTGATCGTTGTGAAAGTGCGTGACGACGAGGCGATCGATCCGCTTCAGGCCCGCAGCCGACGCGACTTTGTGGATGCGAGGCGCACCACGATCGCCGGGATACCCGGTGTCGATCAGGATCGACTCGCCCGCCGGCGTGACGATCAGCGTCGCCGCGCCGCCTTCAACGTCGATCCAGTAGATGTCGAGCGTCCTCCCCTGCCCCGCGATCGACGTCTGGATGGCCAGCCACCCGATCGCTGCCACGGACATCAGTCGATTCATTCGCATGCGTGTCTCGCAGTTCTGCCGCCGCCGGAGCAGGCAGCGGCAGCATCATCACGACCACGGCTTCGATGACGAGCGCCGCAGCAAGCACCAGCAGCCCGGATGTATAGCCCCCGCTGCTCCCGCGGAGCCAGCCCACGATCGTCGGTCCGACGAAGCCACCGAGGTTTCCAATCGAATTGATCAGCGCGATCCCTGCGGCAGCCGCCGTACCGCCGAGGAACATGGGCGGAATCGCCCAGAACACGCTCATGACCGAACGCTGACCGAGCTGCGACAGCGTGAAGCTCAACACCACGAGCGTGACGTTGTGCTGAAACGTCGCGGCGAGCACGAGACCCACCGCCCCCGTCAGCGCGCAGGCCGCCACATGGCCCTTCCGCTCGCCCGTTCGATCGGAATGGCGGCCGATCACGACCATGCCGACGAGCGCGACCGAGAACGGTATGGCGGTGATAGCGCCCAGCGTGAAGCCGGTGAAGCCTGACACGTCGCCGCAGGATCTTCGGCAGCCACAGAAAGACGCCATACGTGACGATCGTGTTCAGGAAATAGATGAAACACAGCAGCCACGTCCGTTTGGGGATGCATCCGCGCGAGCGCGGCTCCGTGCGCCGACGCCGCACGCTCGGTTCGCTCCCGGCTCATGGTGCCGTACAACCACTCGCGATCTCGTCTGTCCAGCCAGGTGCGTGCTCCGGACCATCGGTCAGGAAACCCAGGCGATCACGCCGAGCACGACGGCGGGCAGCCCCTCGCCCAAAAACAGCCACTGCCACCCGAGAGACCCAGCCGGCCGTCGAGCTTCATCGAGCGCGGCCGGAAGAGGCGCGCCGAGCAGCATCGCGACGGGCGCCGCCATCATGAACAGGGCACCCGTCCGGGCCCGTTCGCTCGCAGGAATCCAGTACGTCAGATACAGCACCATCCCCGGAAAGAATCCGGCTTCCGCGATGCCGAGCAGGATGCCGCTGACGTAGAAGCTCGTGGCGCCGGTCACGAACATCATCCCCATGGACACGAGGCCCCAGCCGATCATGATGCGCGCGATCCAGAGGCGCGCGCCCACACGCTCGAGGATCAGGTTGCTTGGAATCTCGAAGACGCAGTAACCGAGGAAGAACAGGCCGCCGCCGATCCCGTACGCGGCATCGCTCAGACCGAGGTCGCGCTGCAGCTCCGTCGCGGCAAAGCCGATGTTGACGCGGTCGATGTAGGCGACGACGTAGCAGATGAAGGCGAAGGGATGAGCCGGCGGTCACGCGACGGATGACGGTGCGTTGCCCGGGGCGCGATCAGCGTCGCGTCGGCCACGACCGCGACACGGTATCACGGCGTCCCGACGGGGCCGGAACGGCAGTCCGGCGCTGGCGGGACTCGGAGCGGCGAGCCTCAAGATCACGGTTCCGGTAACGCCAATCTTTTACTTTATCGCTAAAGTTCTGATATGACGTCCGCGCTGCGCGGGGGGCCTCGCGGAGGAGGAAGGCCATGTCGGAGGTGTGCGTCACCTCGCGTCGTGTGTTGCCGCAGCGCCGCGTCGCTCGTTCTGATACCGGCGTCCGCGCTGGCGCAGTCCGTCTCCGGCAGCATCTCCGGGACGGTCGTCGATCCCAGACGCACCAGGTCGTGCCCAGGCGCGACGGTCACGCTGCTCGACGAGCAGACCGGGACGACGCCGCGCGACGGTGCCACCAACGACACCGGCGCGTTCGTCTTCTCCTCCGTGCAGCCCGGTCGCTACACGGTCGCATCGAGATGTCCGGATTCAGCACCTTCGAGCGGAAGAACATCACGCTGCCCGCCAACGAGCGGCTGTCGCTCGGCACCGTCACGATGGCGATCGGCGGCATTGACCGAGACCGTGACCACGATCGCGGAGGGCAGCGTTCGTTCAGACCGACCAGCTCGGATCGCTCGGCGCTCCTGACGTCGACGCAGCTCGAGATGGTCGCCGTTCGCGGCCGCGACGTCGATGTCGCTGCTGCGCGTGCTGCCCGGCGTGTCGCGTATCAGGGCGAGAGCGAGGCGCCGGGCGGCAGCTTCGGCACGACCACGCCCGAACATCAGCGGCAATCGAAACTCCTGGAACACCGTCACGGTCGACGGCCTCGTCGGCAACGACCTCGGGAGCCCGCAGATCTTCAGCGGCACGATCAACTTCGACGCCATCAGCGAAGTGAAGGTGCAGTTGAACAACTACCAGGCGGAGAACGGCCGCAACGGCGGCGCCATGGTCAGCATCGTCACCAAGTCGGGAACGAAGGACTACAAGGGCACCGCGATACCTCTACAAGCGCCACGAGAAGCTGAACGCGAACGACTTCTTCAACAATCGCAACGGCATCGCCAAGCCGCTCTACCGCTACACGACGCGTGGGCGCCACGCTCGGTGGCCCCGTGCCAGGCGCGCTGGCGCGACAAGCTGTTCTTCTTCTACTCGTTCGAGAACTGGGACACGACAGGTGCCGCAGCCGGTCCGCACGGTGACCGTACCGACGGCGCTCGAACGCGCACGGCGACTTCTCCCAGAGCGTCAATCAGAGCGGCGCAGCTGATCGTCGCTCCGGGATCCGGTCACCGGTCAGCACCTTCCCGGCAACCTGATCCCCGGCGGCCGAATCAACGCCAACGGCCAGGCGCTGTTGAACGTGTTCCCGCTGCCGAACGCGCTCGACCGCAGCGATCACCGGCGGCAACTACAACTACCAGTTCCAGGAGAGCCTGGAGGTCCCGCGGCACCAGCACCTGGCGCGCATCGACGTCCGCCCCACGCGCGAAGGACGCGCATCTACGGACGGTTCTCGACGTGGTACGCCGACAATCAGGGCTTCGCGGTCCCGCCGGCGCCGCGAACTGGGGGCTGCTCGGCCAGCACTACACGTTCAAGGACATCAGCCTGATCGTGAACTACACGCGGATCGTCTGAGCTCGTCGCTCGTGAACGAGCTGTCGGTCGGCTACCGGCACAGCACCGAGGCGGGCTCGGCGCTGACGCAGGACGGTCTCGACGCCGTCACGCGCAGCCAGATCGGCTACACGCTCGGGCCAGTTCAGCGCCGTCGATCAACCCGCTCGGCATCATCCCGAGCGCGTCGTTCACCGGCGGCGATCTCGAACCCCGCGGCGATCACCTTCGAAGGGCGTTTCCCGCTGACCGGCGCCGACACGTTCGTTCACCGTCAACGACACCGCGTCGCTCGCACGCGGCAATCACACGCTTCAAGGCGGGCTTCTACCTCGAGCACGCCCGCAACGAGGAAGGGAAGACCGGGATGTTCAACGGCAACTTCGAGTTCAACGTCGACACGACGAACCCGTTCGACACGCGGCATCCCTACGCGAACGCGCTGCATCGGTGCGTTCCGCTCGTACACCGAGTCGTCGGCGCGGCCGGGCGGCGACGGGACGGCGAGCGTGCTCGAGTGGTTCGCGCAGGACACCTGGAAAGCTGACGCGCAAGCTGACGCTCGACTACGGCGCGCGCTTCGCGTGGTACACCGCACTGGCGGCAGAAGGACGGTGACGCCGCGGCCTTCTCGCTCGAGCGGTTCGATCCGAGCGAAGGCGCCGCAGCTCTATCAGCCCGTGCTGGTCAGAGCGGCGTGCGTCTCGCGCGCAACCCCGTGACCGGCGAAATCGCTGCCGGCCGTCCTGATTGGCGCGCTCGTGCCCGACACCGGGCGATATCGAACAACGGTCTCGTCGTCGGACACGGACACGAGCTATCCGAACGGCTTCCGGGAACTGGCGCCGGTGCTCGTGGAGCCGCGCGTCGGGCATCGCGTACGACCTGACCGGCGACGGCAAGACGGCGCTGCGGGCGAGCTTCGGCGTGTTCCACAACACGCGCGTGTCCGGCAACGTCAACTGGCAGGCGTCGCGCAACCCGCCGCTGCAGTTCAACCCGCAGATGTTCTACGGGACGATGGCGACGCTGCTGCAGTCGACGGGCGTCGACGTTCCCGAGCACGGTGCAGGGATTCGACAAGACATCCAGACGCCGACGACTCTACAGCTACTCGGTCGGCGTCCAGCGTGACATCGGCTGGCACACCGGTCGTCGACGTCGCGTACGTCGGATCGCAGACGCGGTCACCTGCTGCAGACGCGTCAACCTGAACATCGTGCCGTACGGCGCGCGGTTCGATCCGGCGAACCAGGATCCGACGCGCCCCGGGAATCCGCTGCCGGACAACTTCTTCCGTCCGTACCCGGGCTACGGAGACATCAACTACTTCCTGAACAACGGCATCGCGGACTACAACGCGTTGCAGGTGCAGGCGAATCGCCGGTTCTACGCACGGTCTCCAGTTCGGCGTCGCCTACACGCTGTCGCGCTCGAAGGACTACACGTCGGCCGCCGAGACCGGCACGGACGCCAACATGCGTCTGCCGACGTATCAGAACGCCTGACGATTGGACGCTACGGGCTGTCGTCGTTCGACCAGACCCACGTGGCGGTGATCAACTACACGTGGGACCTGCCGAAGGCCAGCACGCTCTGGAACAACGCCGTCATGCGGGCGGTGTTCGACAACTGGCAGTTGTCGGGCATTACGGCGATCGCGAGCGGGACGCCGTCCGGCGTCACGCTCGCGCTCGCAGGATTCCGGCACCGACCTGACGGGCGGCGGCGACGGCACGCGGGTGATCGTGACGGGCGACCCCGTCCTGTCCCGTGGCGATCGCAGCTTCACGCAGTGGTTCAACACGAGCGTCTTCGCGCGTCCGCCGCGCGGCGATGTCGGCAACGGGACACAAGGACATCGTCCGGCTGCCCGGCGTCAACAACGCGGATGTGACGCTCTTCAAGCGCGTGCCCTTCGGCGACGGCCGTCGCCACTTCCAGCTCCGCTGGGAGATCTACAACGTGTTCAACCACACCCAGTTCAACGGCGTGAACACAACGGCGACGTTCAACGCGACCGGCCAGCAGGTGAACGCGACTGTTCGGGCAGGTCATCAGCACGCGGTCGCCGCGGATCATGCAGGCGTCGGTGAGGGTGGTGTTCTAACGAATGGCAAATGGCAAATGGCAAATGGCAAATGGCAAAGGGTAAAGGGAAAAGCGAGCGAAAGGTGGTAACCTCGATCGCATACCTGTGAAGCTTGGGATCCTCGGGGCCGGGAACATCAGCGATACGCATGCGCGGGCCGCGGCCGCTATTCCGGGTGTCGACGTCGTCGCGGTCTTCGGGCAGAACCACGACAAAGTCGCGCGGCTTGCGGAGCGGCACGCCGCGCGAGCGTTCGACGACCTCGAGGCCTTTCTCGATCATCGCCCGATGGATCTGGTCGCCATCGGCAGCCCGTCCGGCCTCCATGCCGAGCACGGCATCGCGGCCGCCCGGCGCGGCCTGCACGTCCTCGTTGAGAAGCCCCTCGACATCACGACGGATCGCGCGGATGCGCTCATCGACGCCACCGATCGCGCCGGCGTGAAGCTCGGCGTCTTCTTCCAGGATCGACTGAAGCCCGATATCGTCCGCATGAAAGCCCTGGTGGACGAGGGCGCGCTGGGCCGGCCGATCCTCGGGTCCGGGCGCGTCAAGTGGCACCGGCCTCCCGACTACTATTCAGGATCGCGCTGGCGAGGAACCTGGGCACTCGATGGCGGCGGTGCGCTGATCAATCAGGCCATCCACACGATCGATCTCCTCCTCTGGCTGTTCGGATCGATCGACAGCGTGGACGCGCGGGTTGCCGCGCGGCTGCACGACATCGAGGTGGAAGACACCGCGGTTGCCGCGCTCGAGTTCGAGAACGGCGCGCTCGGAGTATTCGAGGCCTCGACGGCGATCTTTCCCGGCTATCCGCGGCGCGTCGAGCTCACAGGATCGAAGGGCACGCTGGTGCTCGAACACGATCGGCTCTCGGCGATCGACCTGCAGGAAGCTCCGACGGCAGCGCCGGCAGACGCGACGGGAGAAGCCCAGAACACCTCGTCGGCCGTCGTATCGGACGCGACTCCCCACCGCCGCGTCCTCGAGGATTTCATCCACGCGATCCGCACCAACGGCACGCCGGCGTGCGACGGCCGCGAGGGTCGCAGAAGCGTAGAGATCGTTCAGGCCATGTACGCATCGGCGCGCGTGGGGCGCCCGATCACAACTGTCAGGTAGGGTTATGGCGTTCGAGCATGCACTTCTTCTCCCGTTGATCTTCGGGTTCGTCCGCGGCAAGGACCACAAGCTTCCCTTCGTCATCGACGATCTGGACAAGGACCATTCCGGCATCCGGTGTCCATCCTGCAAGTGGCGCCCGGCCCGGACGGACACGTGGGCATGTGCCCCCGGCTGCGGCCACGCGTGGAACACGTTCTCGACGGGCGGTCTCTGCCCGGGCTGTCAGAAGATGTGGGCCGCGACCCAGTGCATCAAATGCGGGCAATGGTCCGATCACGACGCCTGGTACGAGGATTCTCCCCAACGCTGAAGGCCAGAGACCAGGGGCCAGAGGCCGGAGGCCGGAAGCCCCTCAAAAAGCAAGATTTCGTCAAGGTTCCGTCAGGACTCGGCACCCCGGACGGACTATCTTCATAGGCGAAGTTCGATACTTCACGCCCGGCCGGGCGGCTCTTGCAACGAAGGGAGCCGCTCATGTCTCGTCCCCTGGGTCGTCGGTGTGCGCTCGCCTGCTCGCGCACGTTTCTGTTCGTGGGCGCGGCGTTGTTTGTCCTCTCGTTCTCGCGTGTGGCCGGCGCTGCGGAGACCGGTTCCACGTGGACTCGCATTTACATTCCCGCCGGGTTCACCCGCCTGGCCGTCGAGTGGGCGCTGGAAGGTGCGTTCGGCTGGCTGAAAGATGGTGAGTGTCCGGCGGTGTTTTCGGAGTTTCGTGACGGGAACGGCCGGCAGATCGGCGACTCTCTCACAAGCTTCGGTGTGGATGGCGCGGATTACCTACGGCTTCTCATCTTCAAGGACGGCACAGGACGCGGGCCGTGTGAGGACCCGTACGTCGTGGCGTTTACGGCGCCTCGAAGCCGGGTCGTCTATGTCTGTGGCCTGCGGTTCTATCGGTCGTGGCAGAACGACCGTCATCGGACCACGGCTTTGCTCATCCACGAGGCGCTTCACACGCTCGGCCTCGGCGAGAATCCGCCGACCAGCGGCGAGATCACGCATCGGGTCCTCGAGCTGTGCCGTCCGCGATAGCAGGTTCAGCACCTCCGATATCCCAGCGTGGCGCCGCCTTCGACAGGCAGCGCGACGCCGGTGATAAAGGAGGCCTCAGGCGAGGCAAGAAACAGGATGACCGCAGCAATCTCGTCCGGACTTGCGAGACGGTTCGTCAGGTGCATGGCCGCCTGCTCGCGAAGGACGCCCTCGGGATCGGGCAGCGTGGCCGCCCACGATCGCATCAACGGCGTGTCGACTCCGGCCGGACAGACGCAGTTGACGCGGATGCCATCGGCCGCGAGCTCGAGCGCGAGCGCCTTGGTCAGCGAGATCAGCGCGCCTTTTGTGGCCACGTAGACCGCGCCGCGATCCTGACCGACGAGACCCGTCATCGACGACACCGAGACGATGGCACCCCGGCTGCGGCGCAGCGCCGGAAGCGCCGCGCGGACGGCATGCAGCGCACCCTTCAGGTTGACGCCGAGGATCCGATCGATTTCCTCCGAGGTGTATTCATCGATGCCGCGCGCGAAGTGCACGCCGGCGTTGTTGACCAGGACGTCCAGTCCGCCAAATCTGCCGATCGATTCCTGCACGGCGCGCTCGACGCTCTTTGCGTCCGACACGTCCGCTTCGAGCGCGAGCACATGGCCGTTCGACGCGAACCGGTCCGTTGCGTCCCTCAGCCCCGCACGATCGCTGTCGACGAGCGCGACGCGTGCACCGGCCTCGGCGAACTTCCTGGCGGTCGCCAGGCCGATCCCTTTTGCCGCCCCGGTCACGAGTACCTGTCTTGCCGTCGAACGTCATGGTCAGAATCTACCGGGCCGGCGCGTGTGTGTCTACGATGCCCTGGACCTCGGCCGCCGCACGCTCGATGGCCTGTTCGGGCGTCCACTTCCCCACCATCGCCTGCTGCACCGCCTGCCAGATGGCGTCCTCACAGCGCGGATACGCTGCGAACCGCGGCGGGATGATCATGGTCTTCTCGGTCTCGGCCAGGAGCTGCCAGCGTGACGCTTCGGCGCGATCGCCGGCGGCTTCCTCGCGCACTCTCGCGAGCGCACTCGCGCGACCGGGAATCGCTCCCTGCCGTGCTTCGCCGAGCTGCGCGTCGAACGACGTCAGATACCTCAGCAGTGCCGCAGCGCCCTCCGGGTTGCGGGCGCTGCGCGGGATCGCGAAGGAATGACAGCCCGCGTAGGCGGCACGGATGCCTGACGGTCCGGCAGGCAGCAGCGCCAGCCCCACACGATCCGCGACGAGACAGGTCTCCGGGTCCTTGTAGAGATGATAGCTGCCGGGCCAGTCGCAGACCATCGCGGCGCGGCCCGCGCGGAACGCGGCGGAGATCTCGTCGTAGTGCCACTCCGGTAACGCGCGCGGCGTCACGCGCCGAACATTGTGCAGATCGGCGATGAACGCCGTGGCCCAGACGCCGGCCGGGCTCTCGAACGCGGGACGCAGCCCCTCGTCGAACAGGGCGCCGCCGGCGCCGACGAGCAGCTCGTAGAACGTCCCGAACAGCCCGGATTCGCGCCCGGGAAACAGGAAGCCCGCGACCGATTCGTGCGTGACGTCGCGCGCCGCATCCGCCAGGTCCCGCCACGTGGCAGGCACCGACGGCGCGTGCGCGCCCGCCGGACGATTCCCGGGACTCCCGTTCTGGATCAGATCCCGGCGATAGTGCAGCAGACGCACATCGAGGTTCCGAGGGACCTGGAGCAGACGGCCGTCGATCCGCGACAGCGCGGCCGGCCGCGGAAGCAGGTCGTCGAGATCGTCGGACGTCAGCACCGCGTCGAGCGGCGACAGCCACTGCGCCTGCGACGGCGCGTACTTGGTGTGGGTCGACAGGAGATCGATATCGGGCTGACCGGCCTCGAACGTCTGCTTGACGTACACGTTCAGCTCGGGATGCGGGAGGCGGACGACGACGTCGACGCCGATGCCGGTGTCGCGGGTGAACCGGGGAATCGACTCGTACAGCGGGTCGTACATCGGCCCGCCGACCAGCGCCGCCTTGATCCTCGTCACGCTAGCCCTTCCAGCCGCCGTCGATCGACAGTGCCGCTCCGGTCACGAACGCGGCTTCGTCGCTCGCGAGATACAGCGCAGCGGCGGCAATCTCCTCGGGTCTGCCCATCCGGCCGACCGACTGCGTCGCGGACATGTCGCGATAGCCGCGTTCCGGATCGGGGTACTCACGAAGCCTGGCAGTCACGAACGGCGTCTCGACCCGTCCCGGACAGATGCAGTTGACGCGGACGCCGTCCGCGGCGTGATCGAGCGCCATGCTCTTCGTCAGCCCGACGACGGCGAATTTCGTGGTGCAATAGGCCACCCGATCGGGAATGCCGACCAGCCCGCCGACCGACGCCAGATTGATGATGACGCCCGCGCGCCTGCCGACCATTCCAGGCAGAAACGCTCTGGTAACATTGAACAGTCCGCGGACGTTGACGGCGTACAGCCGATCCAGATCCTCGACGGTCGCCTGGAGAGCCGTGCCGACGTGGCCAACGCCGGCATTGTTCACCAGAACATCGAGTGAGCCTGCGGCAGCCGCGACCTGTTCGACAGCCCGCGCACATCCCGCGGGGTCCGTGACGTCGAGCACGAACGCGTCGGCGGAACCACCGGCGTCGACAATGCGGCGTGCGGTCTGCCCGGCGCTCTGGCCGTCGATGTCGGTGACGAAGACCCGGGCGCGCGCGCGAGCGAAGGTCTCGGCGATGGCGGCGCCAATCCCGGACCCCGCGCCCGTCACGAGCGCGGTCTTGCCCGCCAACTCGAACATCGTCGGCTTTGAAACTATGGCCACAAGGCTATTGTAGTCAAGGACTTGACTGTTACCGGCGGGGTCAGAAGCGGTAACGTCGGCGCGCTTGCCGGTGGTCACGCGCGTGGGACATAAACACGCTCGGGTCGTCGTTCGGTAGCTCATAGCTCGGGATTCGCGACGCTCGCGATGGCAATTACACTATGAAGCTCATTCGATACGGTTCACCGGACGCCGAAGCACCGGGCCTCGAGTTGACCGATGGCGCGCGCGTGGACGTGCGGGCGGTCTGCGCCGACTACGAGGAGAGTTTCTTCGCCAACGGCGGCTTGAACGAGCTGCGACGGTGGATGGACCTGCAGGGCGCCTCCGCGCCGCGGGTGGATCCCGGCGCGCGTCTCGGGCCTCCGATTCGGCGGCCCGGCAAGATCGTGTGCATCGGCCTGAACTACCGGGATCACGCCGCGGAAAGCGGAATGGATCTGCCGAAGGAACCGGTCATCTTCTTCAAATCGCCGACCGCCGTCACCGGTCCGAACGACGATCTCGTCATCCCCCGCGGCGGGACGAAGGTGGACTGGGAGGTCGAGCTCGCGGTGATCATCGGCGCACGCGCCTCGTACGTCCCGCTGGCCCGCGCGCTGGAGTACGTCGCGGGATACGCGCTGCACAACGACTACTCCGAGCGGGCCTTTCAACTCGAGCGCGGCGGCCAGTGGGTGAAGGGCAAGAGCGCGGACACCTTCGCGCCGATCGGCCCGTTCCTCGCGACGCGTGACGAGATTCCGCGATCCCCAGCAGCTCGAGATGTGGTTGACGGTCAACGGCGCGGACCGGCAGCGCAGCTCGACCGCGAACATGATCTTCGATGTCGCAACCCTCGTCAGCTACGTGAGCGACTTCATGACGCTGCTGCCTGGTGACGTCATCAGCACCGGCACGCCGGCTGGCGTGGCGCTCGGCATGAAGCCCGAACCGAAATACCTCCAGGCCGGCGACGTCGTCGAGCTCGGGATCACGGGGCTGGGCAGCTCGCGTCAGCGGGTCGTCGAGTTCCAGGAGAGCTCGAGGTCGAACTCATGAACAGACTCGCCGTGCGAGCGGCCCTGGTGCTCGCCCTTGCGGTATCCGCCTGCTCCGGCAACCGCACGCCGGATCGGCTGACGATCGCGGTGATTCCCAAGGGGACGTCGCACGTGTTCTGGCAGAGCATCCACGCCGGCGCGCGAAAAGCAGCGCTCGAACTCGGCGTCGACATCGCGTGGCGCGGACCGGTCCGCGAGGACGATCGCGATTCGCAGGTAGCCGAGGTCGAGAACGCCGTCGGCCGCGGCGTCTCGGGCATCGTGCTCGCGCCGCTGGACGAGGCTGCCCTGGTTGCGCCGGTCAGCGCGGCCATGCGCCAGCACATTCCCGTCGTCATCTTCGACTCGGGTTTGAAGGGCAACGATTACGTCAGCTTCGTCGCGACCGACAACGAAGCTGGCGGACGACTCGGCGGCGAGCATCTCGCCGGTCTGCTGCAGGGCCGTGGCCGTGTCATCCTGCTGCGGTACGCCGAGGGCCACGACAGCACGACGAAGCGGGAGCAGGGGTTTCTCGCCGCGATGCAGACGCAACCGGGCATCGAAGTCGTCAGCTCGAATCAGTACGGCGGCGCGGACGTCGAGGGCGCCTACAAGAAAGCCGAGGCGCTGCTCAGTCAGCACAAACGCCCGGACGGCAGCCTGGCGATCGACGGCATCTTCTGTCCGAACGAGTCCAGCACGCTGGCGATGCTGCGCGTGCTCGAAGACAACGGATGGGCCGGGAAAGTGCGCTTCGTCGGCTTCGACGCGTCCGACAATCTCGTCAAGGCGCTTCGTGCGGGACGCATCGACGCGCTCGTCGTCCAGGACCCGATGCGCATGGGATATCTCGGCGTCAAGACGATGGTCGCGCACCTCAAGGGCGAGACCGTGGAGCGGCGCATCGACACCGGTGTGCGCGTCGTTCGCCCCGCCGAAATGGACACACCCGAAATCAAGGAGCTGCTGCAACCGGATCTCGATCGATGGTTGAAGCAGTAGGCACCGGCCGGTTCGAGATGCGCGGCATGCGGAAGGCGTTCGGCGCCACCGTGGCCGTCGACGGCGTCGATCTGTCCGTGGCGCCCGGCGATGTGTGCGCGCTGGTCGGGCAGAACGGCGCGGGCAAGAGCACGCTGATGGCGATTCTGGCGGGCGCGCTGCAGCCAGACGCCGGAGCGATGACGCTCGACAACGCGCCGTATCGTCCCACCCATCCGCTCGATGCCCGGCGCGCGGGCGTCGCGATGATCTACCAGGAACTGTCGCTCGCCCCGCACCTGTCGGTCGCCGAGAACATCCTGCTCGGCATGGAGCCGACACGATTCGGCTTCGTTCGACGCGATCAGATGCACTCGATCGCCAGGACCGTGCTGAGCGAGCTGGGACACCCGGACATCCCCGTGGATCGGCCGGTCGGCGCGCTCTCGCCGGCGGGACAGCAGCTGGTCGAAATCGCCAGATCGCTCGCCGTGGGCTGCCGCGTTCTCGTGCTCGACGAACCGACCAGTAGTCTCGGTCGAGCCGACGTCCGGCGGCTGTTCGCGCTGATCGCGGACCTCAAGCGCCGCGGACACGCCATCGTCTACATTTCCCATTTCATCGAAGAGGTCAAGGAAGTCGCCGATCGCATCGTCGTGCTCCGCGACGGGAAAGTTGCGGGAGCTGGCGCGGCAGCGGACCTGCCGGCGTCCGCGATCGTGGGAATGATGGTCGGACGCCCCGTCGACGACTTGTACTCTCGTTCTCCCCGCGCGCGCGGTGATGCCGTCCTGGAATTGTCGAACGTCGGTGACGGCGGAGCGTCGCTGGTCCTCCACAGCGGCGAGATCCTCGGGATCGCGGGTCTCCTCGGCGCGGGTCGAACGCGGCTTCTACGATCGATCTTTGGTCTCGAACCGGCCCGAAGCAGCCGCGTGTCGTTTCGGGGATCTCCGGGTGAGGTGGGGCCGCATGGACGCTGGGACCAGGGCATGGGATTCCTCAGCGAGGACCGCAAAGAAGAGGGGCTCGCCTCGGGATTGTCGGTCGCCGACAACCTGACGCTGTCGCGGCTCGAAGGGCTCGGTCCTGGCCCGTTCGTGCTGCCGCGGCGCCAGCAGTCGGTGGCGGCCCGATGGATCGATCGGCTCGAGATCAAGTGTCGTGACGCCGGGCAGACCGTCGTCGAGCTGTCGGGCGGCAACCAGCAGAAGGTGGCGCTGGCTCGGCTCCTCCACCACGACGTCGAGGTGTTCCTGCTCGACGAGCCCACGCGTGGGATCGATGTGGCCAGCAAGGCGCAGTTTTACAGGCTCATCGACAGCCTCGTGTCAGAGCGAACCGCTGGCGCGCCGGCACGCGCGGTGCTGATCGTCAGCAGCTACCTCCCCGAACTGCTCGGGCTGTGCGATCGCATCGCGGTGATGTGCCGCGGACGCCTGGGCCGAACCCGTCCGGTTGAAGAGTGGACCGAGCACGACCTGATGCTCGAAGCGACAGGTACCGGAGATGCTACGTGAAGCTGCGCGCGATGCTCGCGTCAGGCGGTCCGCTCCTCGGGCTGTTGCTCGTGGGACTGATCTTCGGCGCGCTCGTCGGTCCGCAGTTCTTCAGGACCGGAAACCTCGAGCTGATTGCGCGCCAGACGGCAATCGTCTGCACCGCTGCGCTCGGAATGACGATGGTGATCGTCGCCGGTGGGATCGACCTGTCGGTGGGTTCAGTTGTGGCGCTGAGCACGGTCGTCATCGCGATGTGCCTGCGATCCGACACAGGTCCGCTCACGGCGGCTCTGGCGGGTGTCGGTGCGGGAGCTCTCTGTGGCGCCGTGACCGGCCTCCTCATCACACGGCTGCGAGTCGTACCCTTCATCGTCACGCTGGGCATGATGATCCTCGTGCGCGGTGCCGCGAAGGGCCTCGCAGGCGATCGACGGCTCGAGGCACCGACGACCGGCCTCAACGATTTGCTCAGAGCGGTCGAGCCGGGACGCGGATTCCTGGTGCCGTCCGGAATCTGGCTCGTCGCGGCCCTGGCGATCGTCGTGGCCGTGACGCTCCAATACACACGGTTCGGCCGTCACGTGTTCTCGGTCGGATCCAACGAGCGGACGGCGCGGCTGTGCGGCGTGGCCGTCGAGCGCACGAAGGTGGCGGTCTACGCCATCGCCGCCGCGCTGGCAGGCGTCGCAGGAATACTCCTCTTCTCGCGTCTTTCGGTGGGCGACCCCACCGGCGCGGACGGCCTCGAGCTCGACGTCATTGCGGCGGTGATCATCGGCGGCGGAAGCCTCGCTGGCGGCCGGGGGACCGTCCCCGGCACGATACTCGGCGCGGCAACGATGGCGGTCATCGCCGTCGGTTGCTCGCAGCGTGGCCTCCCGAACTGGGTGCAGCAGATCGTCACCGGTGGCATCATCGTGCTCGCGGTCGCGCTCGATCGGTGGAGGGAGGGGGCGCGGTAGAGCCCAGAGCCTGATGACCATCACGTCACTCCACACCCTCGACCTTCGGTTCCCCACTTCACGGACCAGCGCCGGGACCGACGCGATGCATACGGATCCCGACTACTCCGCGGCGTACGTCATCCTGGCAACTGACGAAGGTCACGAGGGTCATGGGCTCGCGTTCACGATCGGCCGGGGGAATGAGATCTGCGTCGCGGCGATCGAGGCGTTCCGTCATCTCGTCGTGGGCTGCCGCCTCGAGGACATCACCGCCGACTTCGCCGGTTTCTGGCGAACGCTGGCCGGCGATTCACAGCTGCGATGGCTGGGACCCGAGAAGGGCGTCGTCCACCTCGCCCTGGCAGCCATCGTCAACGCGGTGTGGGATCTTTACGCCAGGGTCGAGCGCAAGCCGCTCTGGAAGCTCCTGTCCGACCTTTCTCCGAAGGAAATCGTGTCGTGCATCGACTTCCGGTACATCACGGACGCGCTGACGCCTGAGGAGGCGGTTGAAATCCTCGTGCGGCTCGAGCGGACCAAGAGTCAGCGTGAAGCGGAGTTGCTCCGAACCGGGTATCCCGCCTACACGACATCCGTGGGCTGGATGGGATACTCGGACGAGAAAGTCCGCGCCGGCTGCCGCGACGCGATGGCCGACGGCTGGACGCATTTCAAGGTGAAAGTCGGCGGCGATCCCGCGGACGACATCCGGCGGGTCGGCATGGTCAGGCGGGAGATCGGCCCCGATCGCGTGCTGATGATCGACGCCAACCAGCGCTGGAGCGTGCCGGAGGCGATCGATCGGATGCGCGACCTCGCGCGCTTCAACCCGTTGTGGATCGAGGAGCCGACGAGCCCGGACGACGTGCTGGGGCACGCGACGATTGCCAGGGCCATCCGGCCGATTGGCGTCGCGACGGGCGAGCATTGCGCGAACCGCGTGATCTTCAAACAACTGCTGCAGGCGGATGCGATCAGCTTCTGCCAGATTGACAGCTGCCGGCTCGGCGGCGTGAACGAGAACCTCGCGGTATTGCTGATGGCGGCGAAGTTTGGCGTCCCCGTCTGCCCGCACGCCGGCGGCGTCGGCCTCTGCGAGCAGGTCCAGCACCTCTCGATGTTCGACTACATCGTGGTCTCGGGCACCATGGAGAACCGGGTGACCGAGTTCGTCGATCACCTGCACGAGCACTTCGTCGACCCGGTCGTGATCCGCCGCGCGCGCTATCAGCCGCCCGTCAGGCCGGGATACGGCACTGAAATCAAGAAAGAGTCTCGCCTCGAGTACAGATTTCCCGATGGACCGGCGTGGACAGAGAGCCCGGCGCGCACCGGAATCGGGACCGAGGGATCATGAGGATCCGCCGGAGTCTTCTCGCCGCAGCGTGTGGTGTCGTGCTCGCCTCCGCCACGCCTGCGCCGCAGACGCCGACGACTGCGGACGGCCCGGCGCCCGCGATGACGCTCTGGTATCGACGTGCGGCGCCGGAGTGGAACCAGGCCCTTCCGCTCGGGAACGGCCGGATCGGCGCCATGGTTTTCGGGACCGTCGGCCGCGAGCGAATCCAGATCAACGAAGAGTCGCTCTGGATGGGTGGGCCGCGAGAACGCGACAATCCCGACGCGCGCGCGAACCTGCCGGAGGTCCGGCGGCTGCTCTTTGCGGGCGAGCCGGTCGAGGCGTACTCGCTCGCCGAACGCAAGCTGATGGGCCGGCCCTCCCGCCTCGAGTCGTATCAGACGCTCGGCGATCTGCGCATCGCGTTCGATCACGAGGGCAACGTCACCGACTACCGCCGTGAGCTGAATCTCGATACCGGAATCGCACGGATCAGCTATGCGGTCGACGGCGTGCGGTACGTGCGCGAGATCTTCGTCAGCCATCCCTCGCAGGTCCTCGCCGTTCGGTTGACCGCCGATCCGCCTTCGATGACGCCGGTGTCCGTCTGGATCGATCGGTCGCAGGACGCGGTCACGGAGATCTCAGGAAACGACCGGTTGAACCTCGCGGGCGCGCTGGCGGGAGGTCAGGGCCTCGCGTTCCGAGCCTCCGTGAAGGTCATACCCGACGGAGGCAGGCTCGAGACGTATCCCGAGCGCGTCCTGGTGCAGAACGCCAAATCGGTCACGATCCTGGTGGCAGCCGCGACCAGCTTCCGCGGCGTCAAGCCCGATGAACGGTGCGAGCGCGAGCTGGCGGCTGCGTCCACCCAGAGCTACGAGCAGCTTCGCGCCCGCCACGTCGCCGACCACCAGAGTCTGTTCCGGCGTGTGTCGCTGAGGCTGGGCCCGGGTCCGGCTAAAGCCGGACGCTACAGCGACTCGGGTCCGGCTGAAACCGGACACTACGGTGAGCCGACCGACGAACGGCTCGAACGCGTGCAACGCGGCGAGCGGGACCTGGGACTCGAAGCGCTGTACTTCCAGTACGGCCGCTATCTGCTCGCCGCAAGCAGCCGGCCCGGCAATCTGCCCGCGAATCTGCAGGGCCTGTGGAACGACAGCATGAGCCCGCCGTGGGACAGCGACTATCACCTCAACATCAACCTGCAGATGAACTACTGGCCGGCCGAGGTCACCAACCTCGCGGAAACGCATCTGCCGCTGTTCGACTTCCTCGAGTCGTTGCGCGAGCCTGGCCGGAAGACGGCGCGCATTCACTACGGCGCGCGGGGATTCGTCGCGCACCACATCACCGACACCTGGGGCTTCACGAGCCCGGGCGATCTTCCACGATCCGGGCTGTGGCCGACCGGAGCGGCGTGGCTCGTGCAGCATCTGTGGGAGCACTACCTGTTTCAGCCGGATCGCCGAGTTTCTCGAACGAGCCTACCCGACGATGAAGGAGGCGGCCGAGTTCTTCCTGGACTATCTCGTCGAGGATCCGAAGGGTCGCCTCGTGAGCGGGCCGTCGGTCTCGCCGGAGAACCGTTACCGGCTCCCGAATGGTCGCGTCGGCATCCTGACGATGGGGCCGTCGATGGATCATCAGATCATCAGCGGCCTGTTCAGCGAATGCATCCGCGCGAGCGAGATCCTGGGTGTCGACGAACCCTTCAGGCAACAGCTTGTTGCCGCCCGTCGTCGTCTCCCTCCGCCTGCCATCGGCCGGTTCGGGCAGATCCAGGAATGGGCCGAGGACTATGACGAACCGGAGCCCGGACATCGGCACATTTCGCAGCTCTTTGCGCTGCATCCCGGCGATCAGATCACGATGCGCGGGACCCCGGAGCTGGCGCGCGCGGCGCGCGCGACCATCGAGCGGCGGCTGCAACACGGTGGCGGACACACCGGCTGGAGCCGCGCCTGGATCATCAATTTCTGGGCGAGGCTCGAGGACGGTGAGCATGCCTACGAGAATCTTCAGGCGCTGCTCGCGAAGTCGACGCTCCCCAACCTGTGGGACCTGCATCCGCCGTTTCAGATCGACGGAAACTTCGGCGGAGCTGCCGGCATCGCCGAAATGCTGCTGCAGAGCCATGCTGGTGAGCTCCATCTGCTGCCCGCGTTGCCCAAGGCGTGGGCTGATGGCGAATTCACGGGCCTGCGGGCGCGCGGCGGCATCGAACTGGACCTGATGTGGAGCGGCAGCCGTGCGAGCCGTCTGATTCTGCGGCCGACCATCGATGGAACGCAGCGGATTCGCGCGCCCTCGGGTCAGCGTATAGCGCGCATCGAGACCGGAGGCGCGGCGGTGACGTTTCGAATGCAGGATGATGTGGCAGTCGCCACGCTCTCGGTTGGGAAGGTCTACAACGTCAGCTTTCGATAGAGGTGTGACATGGTGCAGCGTCGTGCGGTCGTTCTCCTGGCCTTTGTTCTCGCGGCTGCGTGGATACAGGCCTCGGCCCTTCAACAGACCAAGCCCGGTGGGTACGTGCTCGAACGGGATTCGGAGGTTGCCAAGGCCGAGCCCGGCACGCACGGCGGCGGCGGCGACACGATCGGGTATTCGTTCTTCTCCAAGACGCCGGGGTTGAAGCTCGTCTTCCGCAAGCGCGCGCTCAAGCCGGGTTCGGGGATCGGCTACCACGAGCAGAAGGAAGACGAGATCTACTACGTGCTCAGCGGCCGCGGCGTGATGACGATCGACGGCAAGAGCTTCGACGTCACGCCTGGCACCGCCGTGCTGACACGCCCCGGAAGCTCGCATGGCCTCAAACAGAACGGGGCCGGACGACCTCGTGATCATGATCAACTACGAGCAGGTCGCAAAGTAACCAGGCCCGCAAATCGAGCATCCGACCATGCCGAGAGTGCTGTGCGTGCTCACCGTTCTCGCGCTGGCGGGCGGACTGCCGCTCGCGCCGCCCCAGACGTCGTCGCACGCGGTAACCAGCCCGGACAACCGTGTCACCTTCGTTGTCGAGACGAAGGCCGCCGGCCGATTGACATGGTCCTCCGCGATCAACGGAGCGCCGGTCATCGAGTCGTCCGCGCTCGGCATCGTGCTGGACGGCACGGACCTCGGAGACGGCGCAGACATTCAGAAGGCCGAACGGTACCGCGTCGACGAAACGTATCCGTGGCGCGGTGTCCACAGCACGGCGGTGAACCGCGCAAATGGGTCACGATTCACCGTCAGACACCTGGCCACGAACACGACCTATGTCGTGGACGCGCGGGCGGCAGACGATGGGGTCGCGTTCAGGATCAGCGTCGCCGGCGCGGGACGCCACGTCCCTGAGGCGGCTTCGGGATTCCACCTCCCTGCCGGGAGCGTCGTGTGGTCGCACGGACTGCGGGACCACTACGAAGCGGTCTACGAACGACGCACGGTGGAGGCGATCGCGGACGGTGACTGGGCTGCACCGCCAGTCACGTTCAAACTGCCTCGCGACGCCGGCTACGCGTCGATCACCGAAGCCGACCTCCGCAACTACCCTGGCATGGCGCTCCAGGCCGACGGTCGCGGCGGGTTTCGCGAACGCCTCGCGCACTCGCATCCTCCGGGCTACCCGTATCTGCTCCGGTTCAAGGAAGACAACGCCCAACGTCTCTCCGTTCCGGCCGCGTTCGACGGAGAGATCACGACACCATGGCGCGTCGTCATCATGGGCCGCGACCTCAATACGCTCGTCAACAGCGACCTCGTGTCCAACCTGTGCCCGCCGCCTGACGCCCGGCTGTTCCCGGATGGCATCCGGACGTCGTGGGTGAAACCGGGCCGCGCCGTGTGGCGGTATCTCGACGGAGGTGAGAACACGCCGGATGGCATCAAGGAGTTCTCGCGGCTCGCGGGGGAGCTCGGATTCGAGTATCAGGTCGTCGAAGGTCAGTGGGCCCGATGGAGCGAGGCCGAACTGCGGGACGTCGTGGAGTTTTCGAAGGCACGCGGGGTCGGGCTGCTCGTCTGGCGTCATCGCAATACGCTGGAGGATCCCGCGGCACGCAGGACGCTGTTTGCCTCGCTGCAGAAGGCCGGCGTGGTTGGCGTGAAAGTCGACTTCCTCGATCACGAAGCCAAAGAAGTCATCGACCTCTATCGCGCGATCCTTCGGGACGCGGCTGAGTTCCATCTGCTCGTCAACTTCCACGGCGCCAACAAGCCCACCGGCGAGCCGCGCACGTGGCCCAACGAGATGACGCGCGAAGGGATTTACGGCCTCGAGCACCGTCGCAACGAAGCGTGGTGGGCCACGTTCAATGCGACGTTTCCGTTCGTGCGGATGCTCGCGGGGCATGCCGACTACACGCCGGTGGTGTTCGGTGAACGCCGCCGGGAAACGAGTTGGGCGCATCAGATCGCGAGCGCGGTAATTCTCACCTCACCGCTCCTCGTTTACGGTGGACATCCGGCGTCTCTGCTGGCCAACCCGGCCTCCGATATCATCAAGAGCGTCCCGAGCGTCTGGGACGAAACCCTCGTGCTGCCGCAATCGCAGATCGGCGAGCTGGCGATCTTCGCGCGTCGAAGCGGCGACCGCTGGTTCGTGGCGGCGATGAACGGCCCGGGCGCGAAGACGGTGAACCTCGACCTCTCGTTTCTCGGCTCCGCGAAATACCGCGCGACAATCGCACGCGACAAGCTGCCGGATCCCGGGGATATCGAGATCGAGACGCGTGACGTTCGGCGCGGCGGTCCGTTGGAGATTGCGATGCGGTCAGCCGGCGGTTTCGTCGTGCGCCTGAGCCCTGAGCCGTGAACCCCATGTTGACCCGACGAGACTTTCTCCTCGCGGCGGCCGCGATGCCTGGCCTTCAGCTCGTCGATCCCCCCAAGGGTGTGCGCCGCAGCCTCTCACTCGACCCCGTCGACATCGAGCGACCGCGTGCGCTCAAGGCTGCTGCCCGGTATCTCGCCGAGCAGCCCATCACGATTACCGCCTCGCGCAGCCCCCGCAGCGCGGGCGGACGACATGACTATTTTTCCGAGGGCGACTACTGGTGGCCCGACCCGGCCAATCCCACCGGCCCGTACATTCAGAAGGACGGCCAGAGCAATCCGGACAACTTCGTCGCGCATCGACTCGCGCTCATCCGTCTCAGCCTTCACGTTCCGGCACTTGCTGTCGCGACGCAGCTGACCGGCGACCGCCGATACGCCGCGCACGCCGCGCGCCACCTGCGGGCGTGGTTCCTGAACGCCAGCACGCGCATGAACCCGAGTCTTCTGTACGCGCAGGCAATCAAGGGGATCAGCACTGGCCGCGGGATCGGGATCATCGACACGATTCACCTCGTAGAAGTCGTGCGCGCGATTCCCGCGATCGACAAGGCCGGGGTGCTTACCGCTTCCGAGCGGAACGGCATACGCGGCTGGTTCGATCAGTACCTCACGTGGATGACGACCCATGCGTACGGTCAGGCAGAGCGTGACGCGAAGAACAATCACGGCACGTGCTGGGTCATGCAGGTCGCGGAGTTCGCGCGATACGTGGGCCGCGCGGACCTGACGACTTTCTGCCGCGATCGTTTCAAGACCGTCATCGTCCCCGGTCAGCTCGCGGAGAACGGCAGCATGCCGGAGGAGCTTCGGCGCACGAAACCGTACGGATACTCACTGTTCAATCTCGATGCGATGGCGACCGTCTGCCAGATCCTGTCAACGGATGAAGAGGACCTGTTCAAGTGGGAGCTGCCGGACGGGCGTGGAATGCGGAAGGCGCTCTCGTTTCTCGTGCCTTACATCGCCAACAAGCAGTTCTGGCCGTTCAAGCCCGACGTCATGTACTTCGATCAGTGGCCCGTGCGCCACTGCCTGCTGCTCTTCGGGGGCCTCGCGCTCAATCGGCCGGACTACATCGAACTGTGGCGGAAGCTCGATCCCGATCCGACCGTGGACGAGGTGATCCGCAACTATTTCATCCGGCAGCCGCTGTTGTGGATTTAGTCACCGCCACTTCGGCGGCTTGACGCTGCGCTTCCCTCCAAACCTCGCCAGCGAGAAGAGCGGATCGGGGCTCTCCGAGCCGAGGACGAGCGAGGCGACCAGCTCCCCCATCACCGGTCCCATCTTGAAGCCGTGCCCGGATCCGCCACCGACGATCCAGACGTTCGACGCCCCCGGATGGCGATCGATGATGTAGTGCGAATCGGGCGACGCTTCGTACTGACAGACCTCCGAGCCGAGCAGCGGCGCCTTCGCGAGGCCCGGAAAGCGGCGCGCGAGAAACTTGCGCATGCGCGCAGCCGACCGGGCGCTGACGTCCCGCTGGCCCGTGGTGGGATCGAAACGCGGACCTGAGGTGTCGTCGGCAATCTTGAACCCGCGATGCGCGTTGCCGGGAATCCCGTACATGACCGGGTCGCGTACTTCCACCCAGACCGGAAGCTGCTCCGCGTCGTAGCGGGGGTCTCCGGGCGGCGTCCCGAAGTAGAAGACTTCCTGGCGCGTCGACGTCACGTTGGCGCCAACGACGTCCGGGAACAGCGTCCCGAGCCAGGGTCCGCACGCGAACACGAACGCATCACCCGAGAGCGGCACGCCACTGGCCGTCGGCAGCGATTGCAGGTGTCCGCGCGCGAAACGTACTGGCGACGCAACGGCGTCCCGGCGGTAGGTCCCGCCTTCCGCCACGACGCGCACGACGACGTGTTCGCACGCGCGACGCGCGAGCAGGTAACCGGCGTCGGCCTCGAAGAAGATCGCGCCGAGGCCGGTGACGTCGATCTGGGGCCACCGCCGACGGGCCTCGGCTCGCGGGACTTCGTCCATCGATCGCCCTTCAGCGACGATCGCGGCGGCCGACGCGCGCCCGAAGCTGTCATCCCTGCCGAACATCCAGAGCGCGCCCGTCTGATGGAAGAAGCTCTGGCCGAAGCGCGTATCGTGCGCGCGCCACAGGTCGAGGGCGCGATAGGCCATCTTCGTGTAGACCGCGCGCGTGCCGTATCCGGCGCGGACCACGCGGGTCTCCCCGCCCGAGCTCGCGCGGATGTTGCCCGGCCCCCAGGCATCGATCAGGCTGACGCGCGCGCCGCGCCGGACGAGCTCGAGCGCCGTCCAGCCGCCAAACGCGCCGGCGCCCACGACGACGACGCGAGGTGACCGGCTCGAGCGTGTCATCTATCGGTCGTCAGTATAAAGCGATCTGAGAAACGCTTCTGTGTTCTCTTGTGTGCGGAACTAGAAACGCTTCGTGTTCTCGGGTCCGCGGAACTAGCCGCATGCGGCGATTTTTCCGAGCTGATCGCGCTGAGCCGGTTGGACGGTCATCCGTGTAGACTCAGCGACGCCGGGTGGGAGATCAGGAGACAGCCGTGGCAAAACGCACGACGCATCGGAGCACTGCGGGCAAGAAGCTGTACGCCGTCCGCGACAGCAGGGGTCGTTTCAAGGACATCCAGACCTACGAGCGCGCGCACCGCCAGGACCTCAGACGGCGCAGCACGAGCGAACGGCGCGCCAAGTAAGATCCGCGTTGTCCGTGTGGTCCGTGGTCGTCAGCGTCCGATGAACCGCATCGACAGCACGGTGATGTCGTCGGCCTGCGGCGCGCCTTCCGCGAATTGCTGAACGACGTTGAAGACGGTCTCCGTGAGTGCCTGCGCGTCGTTGGGCGCCGATTGGTTGACGGCGTCCACGAGCCGCTCGGCGCCGAAGAGCACGCCTCGCGATGTCCGCGGCATCCGTCACGCCGTCGGTGAAGGCCAGCAAAGACTCGCCTCGCTTGAGCCGCGTGCGGTTGAGCGGAAACTTCGCGTGATCGAGCAGGCCGAGGATGGGGCCGCCATCGACCTCGAGCGGCGTGGGCGGACCGTTGGGACCGACGCGCAGCGGAGGCTCGTGGCCGGCCGACGCGAACAGCAGCTCGCCGCTCCCCGGGTCCAGCACGCCGCAGACGCCCGTGACGAACATCCCCTGCTCGTTTTCGGCGCACAGGCGGTGATTGAGCTCCTCCAGCAGCGAACCGGGATCGGTGGCGTGCGGCGCCAGCGCGTCGAAGAGCGTTTTCGTGCGCGCCATGAAGAGCGCGGCCCCCATGCCCTTGCCCGAGACGTCACCCAGCATGAAGTACGCGCGGCCGCCCTCGACGAAGTGTACGTAGAGATCGCCGCCGACCGCGCGGGCGGGTTCGAGGTGCGCCGCGACCTCATATCCCTCGGCCGGGCCGCCGGCGTGGCCGCTCGGCAGCATCCCCATCTGAATCTTCCGGGCGAGTTTCAGCTCGCTCTCGAGCCGCTCCTTGGCGGCCGTGGTGGCCTTCAGGTCGGCGATGTGTTCTTTCAACGAGTCGCGCATGTGGTGAAACGCGTTCGTCAACTGGCCCATCTCGTCGCGGCTGCGCGGTCTCGGGAGCTCCAGATCCAGATCGCCGGTCGCCAGGTGCCGCGCGCGTTCGGCCAGCACGTGCAGCGGCGCGGTCAGGCGGCGCGAGAGGACGACAACGACCCCGGCCAGCAGCGCGAGTCCGCCCAGCGCGAGCCCGGCCTGAATCCACTGCATCCGGCGGGCGGCCGCCATGAGCTCGTCCTCCGGATATAACGCCGCCAGCGACCACCCCGTCCCCTCGCCAACCGTCCGGAACACGACGCGGTAGCGGCGGCCGTCGACATCGAGCGGCTCGAAACCTTCGGAGCCTGAGCCGGCGCGCTGCATCAGCGGCTCGAGCCGTCGACGCCCCTCCGCGTTGGTCTCGTCTGCGGCGAGCGCGAGCAGCGACGCATCCGGGTGGGCGATGACGCGGCCGTCTCGCGAGAGCATGACGCCGTACCCCGTGGCGCCGATTTTGACCTCGCCGATGAATTGCCGCAGCCAGTCCAGCTGAAGATCGGCCGTCACGACGCCGAGCACCGTGTGATCGTTCGGCGCCTTCGAGTCGTACCGCATCACCGGCACCGCGTAGGTGACCATCACCGTGCCGCCGCCACCCTCGTCCAGATACGGCTCCGACCAGCGGGCGGCTCTGGCCTGCACCGCCCCGCGGTACCAGTCCCGCTCCCAGTACTTGTAGGTCGGCAGCGCCAGATCCGCCGTGAGGTACTCGCGGCGGTCTTTCACGTTGCGATAGACGTACGGCCCGACGCGCTCGCGCTTCGGATCGAAGGCATAGGGCTCGAACGATGCCGTCGATCCATAGATGTTCGTGTTCCCACCCACGAAGCGGTGCAACAGCGTGTCGAGCGCGGTTGGATCCGGGTGCAGCATTTCAATCGACGCCGCCATCAGCTCCGTGCTGCGTTCCACGGAGCCCAGAACGGTGAGAACCCGATACCGTGCCGCGTCCGCGGCGTTCAGCGCTTCCTGTTCTGCCGCGTGAACGGAAATGCCGCGCGTCAGCCGGCCCGAGATCGCAATCGCGGTGAGAAACACGGCGCCGCTGGCGAGCAGCACCCAGAAGATGATGCGCGTCGTGAGGCTCTTGAAGCCGCGGGGCTCCGCGAGCAACTGGATATCGGGATCAGCCATGTCGTCCCAGTGTATCCGCGGACAACACTGATGACACGGATACAGGCGGGAGTAGAGCAGCGGCCGCTGAGCTGGTCAGCGGGTCGCGACGTGCTGCGGGTCCTTCGCGTAATGCTCGGCGAGCACGTCCACACCGAAATCACCGGTAAAATCGCGCCAGACGATGTGCTGATGGTTGGCTTTGGTCTGAGTGTTGTCGTACTCGATGAGGAACGATGGACCCTGGATCCGGTAATAGTGACCGATGCCGGGTCCCTTTTCGGTCGACCCCATCCACGCGAAACGAATCGCGGGAAGGCCGTCCGCGCGAACGCGGGCGAGGCGCTGGGCGGCGAGCTCGGGCGCCTGCGACGCGCGTGCTCTTCGATCAGGCTCATCAACAGACCCTGCTGCTTCGTCGTCAGCGTCCCGGCCACGAGCCCGGTGTTCTCGAGTATGGCGGCCTTTCGAGCATCGCCGGTCAGGATGTCCGCCGGCGCAGTCGTCGAAATCACGGCCTGCTGACGCTGGACGTCGGTCAACGCCGCGAGGAGCGCCCGGGCGAGATCCTCCTCTGCCGCCAGCGGACGCGTGCCTTTCATTGGACCATCGGGCACTTCCGCAGGGTTCGCCCCGAAGAACGCCGGCGTCGTGCCGATCGCCTTCCCGTCGACCATCGTCCAGTTCTGCGAGACATGATGGCCCTCGTAGCGCCATCCCCACGCGCCGCGATCGGTCGGCTCGCCGAAGATCGTGAAGACGTAGAGCTCGGGGTTGCGGCGAGCGCTCTTCTCGATCGCAAACAGCACGTTCTCGAGGCTTCGTATCGTCTCGGCCTTCTTGAAGCCCTTCTCGCTCAGACCGGCACGGAGCAACGCGAACGCCAGGTTCCGCTGGCTCTCGTCCATGTCCTTGAGCGCAAGCCCCTTCCGATCGAGCGGCACGAAGTGCCAGTTGAATCGCTCTTCCGAGTTGAATGGAAAGTTGATCTTCCCGCGCTGGCCCTCGTCGAGCGCCGCGATGAGGGATTTCGCCGCGCCGGCCATGGCCGATTCGGGCCGCAGCTTCTGCCCGACCGTCATCACGGTTGCCGCCACGACGATGAGCGCGGCAAGGGCGACCGGCCTCGATGGAAGGGCGAGTGATCTGTCAGGCATACAGGCGAATATTACCCCTTTCTGATGGCGAGCGGTGCAGGTGCACGGTGCTCGGTGCAGGGTGCGGTGCTGTGCAGGTGCAACAGCACGCTGCACCCAGGCACCTTGCACAGCACCGCACCCTGCACGGTGCACCGTGCACCCTGCACCGTTCTCCGTGATCTTGTGGTAGTTTGGCCCATCCTTTCCGTTCAGGAGGCCCGCTCATGCTTTGCCGCATCCGTACGATCGGTCTGGTTCTCCTCGTCGGCCTGGCTACCCTGCCGCTCTATGGCCAGCAGGCGACGGGGGCGCGCGCGCAGGTCGCGATGAAGCTCGTCGACCTCCTGAACGTGCCGGACCTCAGCGCACCGCAGATCTCGCCTGACGGGCGTCAGCTCGTGTATCAGCTGTCCAGGGCCGACTGGAAGCAGAACCGTCGCATCAGCCATGTCTGGCGCATCGATCTCGACGGCGCCAACTCCGTTCAACTCACCAACGGGCGCGAGGGCGAATCAAACCCGCGCTGGTCGCCGGATGGCCGGACGATTGCCTTCCTCGCGCGCCGTGGCGAAGACGAAGCGACGGCCACGCAGATTCACCTCATCCCGAACACAGGTGGTGAAGCCAGGCAATTGACCCGGCACTCGACGTCGGTCTCGAACCTCACCTGGTCACCTGACGGCGCCTCGATCTACTTCCTGGCCGCCGATCCCAAGACGGACGCAGAACGCGCGCGCGACCGCGTGCGAGACGACGTGTATGCGTTCAACGAGAACTACAAGCAGCAGCACCTCTGGAAGATCAAGGTCGCCGATGGTTCCGAGCAGCGCATCACGGATGGAAACTTCTGGGTCGCGGGATATTCCCTCTCGGAAGACGGCAGGACGATCGTTCACCACCGCCAGCCCAATCCCCTGCTCGACTCGTCTGCCGAAAGCGAGATCTGGACGATGGACGCGTCCGGCGGCAGCGCTCGGCAGGTCACGCGGAACAAGGTCGGCGAAACCGGCGCGGAACTGTCGCCCGATGGCGCGACGATTCTCTTCACCTCGGCCGCCAACGCGAAGTTCGAGGGATACCACAACCGCAAGATCTTCAGCGTGCCCGCCGCCGGCGGCGAACCCAGGCTTCTGACCGCCGATTTGCCCTACGCAGTCGAGGGAGCGGCGTGGGCGCGCGGCGGCAAAACCATCTACTTTGCAGCCGGTATCGGCGTGAAGACCGAGCTGTTCGAGATGGATGCGGCGGGCGGCAAGCCCCGGCAGATCACAAGCCGCACGCAGGAATCGATCGGCGACTGGGACCTGAACGCCGGCGGGCGCATGCACGTCATGACGATCGCAAGCCCGGCCTCGCCCGGCGACGTGTGGGTGATGGACGCGGGCGGCGGCCAGCCGAGAAAGGTGACGACGCGTCTTCGACTCGCTCGCGCGCGACTACAAGCTGCCGAAGGCGGAGCGCATCGAGTGGAAGGGCGCTGACGGCGTCACGGTGGAAGGAATCCTGTACTACCCGCTCGACTATCAGGCTGGAACGCGCTACCCGCTGTGCGTGCAGACCCATGGCGGACCGCAGTCGGCGGACAAGTTCGGATTCCCGGGCGGGTCCTCGTACATTGCCGTGCTCACCGCGAAGGGCTATGCGGTGCTGAGGCCCAACTACCGCGGCAGCACGGGATATGGCGATGCGTTCCTGCGGGACATGATCGGTCACTACTTCCAGAACGCGCACCTCGACGTGATGGCCGGCGTGGACCACGTCGTCAAGATGGGCGTCGCCGATCCCGATCGCATGGTGAAGATGGGCTGGAGCGCCGGCGGCCACATGACCAACAAGATCATCACCTTCACCAACCGCTTCAAGGCCGCTTCGTCCGGCGCCGGCGCCGCCAACTGGGTGTCGATGTACGCGCAGAGCGACACGCGCACGCAGCGCACGCCGTGGTTCGGCGGCACGCCGTGGGGGAAGAACGCGCCGATCGATGTCTACTGGGACAATTCACCGCTGAAGTACGTCGCGTCGGTGACGACGCCGACGATCTTCCTGGTGGGCGAACGCGATGAACGCGTGCCGATGCCGCAGTCGGTCGAGATGTACCGCGCGCTCAGGTCCAACGGCGTGCCGACGCATCTCTACGTCGCGCCGCGCGCGGGACACGGCTGGACCGAGCTTCGCCATTCGCTCTTCAAGATGAACGTCGAGCTGGACTGGTTCGAGCAGCACGCCACGAAGCGTCCGTATGAGTGGGAGAAGGCGCCGGGCGACGAGCCGGAGAAGAAGGTGACGACTAGCACCGACACGGGACGCAACTAGTCCGCGGACAACACCGTCCGCGGACAACACGGACAACACAGACTGGTCCTACCGCGGGCTCACTTCCCAGAGACCGCGGAGCAGTCCCCACTCCTCGCGGCGGCTCTTCGCTTCCGCGCGACGACGCCCTGCGTGAACCATCGATTCCATCTCTCGTGTCTGGAGTCAAGACGGCGTTCGGCTTGAGAGGAGCCGGACGCTCTGGACCGTCTGGATGCTGGTGTGCACGATGGACGAGAATCCGGATTCCGTGACGACGGCCTGATGACAATTGCGGCACCCGTCGAGGACAACGCCTCCACGCCGGACCAGTCGCGCGAGGTGACGGGCTTTCCTTCGATCGGCCTCTCGAACGGATCGATCCCCTGAGACGAGAACGTCAGGAACGCCCGATCGCCCGGCTTGAGGTCACATAGGCCGCCTGCCTCGCCTGAAAACAGGCGCGCCCGGCTCATGCGGAATTCGAAGAAGCGCGCGTCGTTCTCTCCCAGAATCCGCAACTGGACGCTCTCCGTCACCTTCGACGGCACGATCCTTAGAGTGTCGTCGATGAGCAGCATCTGCCTGGCGAGCGCGACGCGTGTACCCGCAGGCACGGCGGGGAGCGACGGATTGAGCATCACGCGCCGCTTCGCCATGCCGTGACGGACGGATCGACGACGTAGGGTTCGGAAAAATCCCAGAGCCTCCTGAAGTACTCCCGCGTCGGCGCCGCGCCGCCGGGAACGCTCCAGATGACGAAAAATGCGGACCGCCCGAGCTCGCCTGCGTGATGCGCCGCGACCGGTTGGGTTCCACTGACGACAACCCACGCTCCGCCGGAGGTCAGCAGATCGCGCGGGAGGAACGCGCGGTCGGGATTCGACGGATCGAAGTCGGTCGGGAACGCGCGTGATGCGACGGCGGCATCGTAGTTCGCCGGAAGGCCTCGCAATCTCTTTGGAGGTCAGCGCGACACGGCGAATCATGCGCGCCAGCCGCGGCATCAGGGCCTTTCGGCCGCTCGAGTGCTGATCCGAGTCACCCGCCAGCCATTCGAACACGGCCCACAGATCATGCTGAAACACCGCGCGCTTGAGCGGATCCGTCACCAGACGCTCGGCGTTCTGCGCCATGAATTCGTCGAGCAGGCGGATGGTCGCGGCGTGCGATGGCTCGGTCAGGAGATATCGCGTCTCGCGCCACAGGAGCGGATCGACCTCGTCGAATCCGTTTGCCGCCGAGTCGGTTGCGACGATCCCGTCGGGACCTGAGCGAACGTGAAGCTGGCGATGGACCCGATTCCAGATGTGGTTGGGATCCGGCGCGTAGAGCGCGATGGAGGGACGTGCCTGAGCTGCCGCCGGAGCCGTGCGAGCCTGACCGGCCACGGCCACGACGAGCGCGCCCATAGCAGCAGCAATCTGACCGACGGGCGACAGACGGCGGGCGTCCATGCTGAAAAGTAGTTTACGCCCAGTTCGCTACCCGTCGACCAGCACCTTCCCCGATCGAGCCGGCACGATCACGTCGACCTTTCCCCGTTCATGACGGGCGTCCGCACCGGTCCACAGGTCGCGGAGGGTCGTTGGCGCTGACAGCTCGAACGACAGCGTCTGCGGCGTGTCGAGCGCGTTGAGCAGACAGAAAGCACGCCGGCCCTGATCCTGGAACTGCACGATCCCGACCTGCAGCCGATCGTCAGCGAATCGCGCCGCGGCGCCGGTTGGCGGCTGCAGCTTCCGCAGCATCGCGAGCCGTTCGGGGCTGATGCTCGTCAGGTCGTCGCCCGACAGGATCATTCCACCGGTTGCGTAGATCGCGCTGGCGTGAAACCGGTACTCGTTCTCGGGGAGCTCCCCGGTGAGCACGACGGCGTCCGGATCGTTCCACCACAGCCGTCCGTTCTGCCAGTTGCGCATCAGGTTCTGCCGCGCCGTCGTCTCGATGCGCTTCCAGTCGCGACGAATGTCGTTCGAGCTGCGCGATCCATGGATCAATCCGAGGGAAGGCCAGATCGGATGATTGCAGCCGAGAATGAACGCGTCACCGGCGCCGCGCCGGACTGCCTCCATTCCGCGGCGGTACGCTTCGATCCGAGTCGCGCGCGGGTCGTGAAAGCGCCCACCGTGAATCGCGCCCCAGAAGTTCGCGTCCAGCTTGAAGTACGTGCAGCCCCACTCGTGTCGCATCGTCCGGAACACGCGCTCGAGGTGCACCTGCGCCTCCGGATGCGTGCCGTCGAGTGCGTACCACGGGCCACGCCGCCAGCCGCCGAACGTCACGCGATCCGCCCTGAGCGGTGCGCCGTCGGCGTCCTTCACGAACCAGTCGGGATGCTGCTTGAAAACCTGGGACTCCGCCTCCGCAATGAACGGCGCGACCCAGATGGCCGGCTGAAACCCGCGCGCACGGATCTGCCCGAGCACCGCCTGCACGTTGCCGCCGAACGCCGCGCCGGTCTCCAGCCAGTCACCCATCGCCGGCTGATAGCCATCGTCGATCTGGATGTACCTGAGGCCTGGAATCTCGCGCGCGATCCTGTCGAGATTCGCGAGCACCTGCTCCGCCGTGACCTTCGGTCCAAAGCAGTACCACGAGCACCAGCCGGACGGCGGGGCGGAGGTCAGGATTGGCCGATGACTCGCGGCGAGCCGGTGTGACAGATCGTCGAGCAGACGCTCGCGGTCGGCGCCGGCGGTGTAAATGAAGTCCTCGAGCGTCCACGCCTCGCCGGGCGCGAGCGGAAGCCCTTCTGCGTCCAGCACGACATCGATGGACCCGCCGCTGACGTGGAACGCGCCGCTGAACCGTCGGCAGGAGGTGAAGGCGAGCAGATGATGTCCGCCGCCAGGCGGCGCGAGCGTCAGCAGGCTGTACACCGTCCGCGCGCCGGCGGGCTCCGGCAGGCGATAGTGTTTCGGATCCGTGTAGTTGCCCAGGTCGAGGGGCTCGCCAAGCGTGCCGCCCGTCTGCGTGAGCATCTGAAACCCTTCGCCGTACAGCCGGGTGGCGGGCGGGAGTCGATGCTGAAGACTGAAGAGCACGATCTCCCGAACACGGACGGCGGCGTTGCTCGAGTTGATGAGCCGCGATCGGCAGACCGGACCATCCCAGGTGCGCTCGACGCGCAGGCCGTCGGTGCCGCGCTCGCCTTCAGCCGCCACGACGCGCGACGGTGCGTTCGCGAGCGCGTTTCGATCGAGCCCGCCGCCCTGCCACGCGCGGACCGCGCCGCCGGCGACGACCGACACCGGCGCAGCCGCCGCGAGGCGCAGAAGATCGCGGCGGCTCAGTCCTTTCATGGTTGACGGCCGTCGGCTATCTGACGACGCGTTCGCCTTCGATCTCGACGACGATGACCGTGGCCATCGGGTCGTAGATCGGCCGCTCGATGTTGAGGATCGTCTTGCCGTTCTCGACTTTCATCTCGATCGGCGCGTTGTCTGCCAGTCGATACGCCCGCACGGCCTTGTTCTTCATCGGCGGCAGCTCGAACGGCACGCGCGGCTCGACGAAGAACGTGAAATACAGCTTTCCCGGCTTCGTCGTCACGCGCCACTCGGTCCGCGCCAGGGCGAGCGGCTGACCGCGAAGATCCTTCGCCCCCTTCGAGCTCGGCTCTCCCAGCTCGTCACCCCACGGCGTCGCCCCGGCGCCGTAAACCGCCGCACCGTTGACCTTCAGCCAGGCACCCACGGCACGCAACGTGTCCTGAGAGGGCTGCGGAATGACGCCGTCAGCCATCGGGCCGACGTTCAGCAGGTAGTTGCCGCCCTTGCTGACGATGTCGACGAGCTTGAACGTGATGAGGCCCGGCGATTTCCAGTCGTGATCGTACGTCTTGTAGCCCCACGTGTGGTTGATCGTGGCCGGCACTTCCCAGGCGTCGTTCTGCGCTGCCGGCGGGATCACGTTGTCCCCCGTCGTCACGTAGTCGCCGGCGACGCCGAGCCGGCCGTCGATGAGGGTTTTCGGCTGCGCGGATCGCACGATGTCCGTGAAGCGCTGCGCGCGCTCCGGCGTCATCATCTGTGGCGTGTCGAACCAGATCAGCGCGACCGGGCCGTAGCCGGTCAGCAACTCGCGCACCTGCGGCTCCGCTTTCGCACGCAGGTACTTGTCGAAGTCCTTCTTTTCGTTCGGGCCGAAGTCCCAGGAATTGCCTGCACCGTTCGGGTCGTGCCAGTCCTGTGCCTGGGAGTAGTAGAAGCCGAGCCGCATGCCGTGTTTCGCGCACGCGTCCGCCAGCTCTTTGAGGATGTCCCGCTTGAATGGCGTCGCGTCGACGACGTCGTACTTGCTGACCTTGGAGTCGTACAGCGCGAAGCCATCGTGATGCTTCGAGGTAATCACGATGTACTTCATGCCCGCGTCCCTGGCGAGCTGGACCCACTGGTCCGCGTTGAACTTGACCGGGTTGAACTGCTTTGCGAGCTGCTCGTACTCGGCGACCGGAATCCGCGCGCGGTTCATGATCCACTCGCCGATCCCGGGGATGCGCTGACCCTTCCACGTTCCGGCCGGAATTGCGTACAGCCCCCAGTGGATGAAGAGGCCGTACTTCGCGTCGTGAAACCACGCGAGGCGTTCCTTCTGCGCGGGATCGGCCTGGCCCGGCTTCTCGGCTGGTGCGGCCTGCGGCGCCGACGCGGCGCCGGTGTTGTGGAAACTCGCGGCGGCCAGGCAGGTACAGACCGCCAGCATGCCGAGCCGGCTCGTTCGCATGCGCGCTCTCCGTTCCTGGCTATTGGGGGTTCACGGCGGCTTCGACCGGTGCGACCGGTACGAAAACCGGCACGTAACTGCCCTTCGGCACCTCGATGCGGATCGGTGCCGCGGCCAGCTCCGTCGCGTAGACGAAATCCAGCTTCTGTCTCAGCGCGTACGCGCGCCGGCGCACGCTCGAGTCGTCGTCGGTCGAATACGTGCTGGGAAGTCCCATCGCCTCGACGGCGATCAGATACTCGTGCAGCGCCGACGCCCGCCCTGCCAGCTCCATCTCGCAGATGTAGCGCAGGAAGTTGCGGACCTGGCTCGCGCGCAGGAAGGCCGTGCTCTGCAGCACCTGCTCCATCGCGGCGCGCTTCTCGATGTCACCAACGATTTGTGCGGCTCTCATTTGGATGCTCCCACAGGATCGTTCCGTTGCATGCGGTCCACTGCGTTCGACTTCTTCGCGTCTGCGCGCGGCAGAACGCCTGCCGCACGCCGAAATGTTCGTTCCCGCAACCTACGCCACGACCGGCGCCGCGAACGCCGGCGCCGTGACCAGCGCAGCCGCGCCCTGGAGGCGCGGATACTCCGAAGCGGGGACCGGGAGAATCTCGGTGGCCGCCGCGCTGGGCGTCAGCGCCCGCTCTCTGAACGCCGCGCGGACGTCCGCCTCGATCAGGTCCCAGGCCGCGGTGATCTCGCCGCCCACATACACGCGGGCCGGATCGAAGACGTTCACCACCGACACGAGTCCCACGCCGAGGTACCGGCCCGTCGTCTGAACCGCGGCGCGCGCCTTGGCGTCTCCGCCGCGGGCGCGAGCGATGAGGTCCTCCATGGTGAAAAGCTGCTCGGCTTCCGGCAGGGCGTCGGGCGGCTCCGCCGGATGTCCGAAGTAGCGCGCGAGCGTCGCGCGGTTGGAGACGTAGGCCTCCCAGCACCCGTTGGCGCCGCACGAGCAGCGCGGACCGTCCAGCGCCAGCGGCACGTGACCGAACTCGCCGGCCACGTTGTGCCGTCCCCGGAGCAGTTCCCCGTGAATGACGGCGCCAATGCCGAGGCCGTCGGACACGGTCACGAAGACGAGGTCACCCGTCGCCGTTGGAGCTTGTGCGTGCATGGCCCACAACTGCGCGAGCGCGCAGGCACGGCCGGAGTTCTCGAGGTGCACCGGCACGCCGAGCGCGCGCGTCAAGGGTTCCAGCAGATCGACGTTGCGCCAGCCGAGTGTCGGCGCGTGCAGCACGCGCAGCGTCGACTGCTCGATCATCCCCGGGACCGACACGCCAACACCCTCGCAGGCTTCGAGCCCGCCGAACTCTTCGAGCATGGCGCGAATGCGACGGTCCAGAGTCCGAACCAGCTGGCGCGGGTCGCGCACGGTCGGAAACCCGACGACGCCGCTCAGGGGCTTGCCCAGCAGATCCGCCAGCATCAGAGAGGTCTGGGTCGATCGGATGTCGACGGCGATCACCGTCCGGCGGCGGGAGGCGATGTAGAGGAACGTCGGGCGGCGGCCGCGTACGGTTTCGCCGCTGGCGCCCTCGATGACGAGCCCCGCGTCGAGCAGGTCGTTGACGATGAGGCTGACCGAGCCGCGGCGGACGCCCATGGTGCGGGCGAGGTCGGCGCGGGAGATGGGCTGATGGGCGCGGACGAGGTTGAGCACGATCCGGCGATTGATTTCGCGGGAGGTGCCCTGGGTGGCGATTTGAAAGCGGCCCGGGTCGATCTTTCGCATTAGTCTAAGACAATGACGAATTATCGTTTTCTACCCGTCGTCTGATCCGCCGTAACGTCCGAAAGCGCTTACTGTAACGCTTAAGGGACGCGTCTTTTGGCTAAAGTAGGGACAAATTAGCCAAGGCGGGGGCCGATGTCAAGAGGAAATTCGTCTAGCGCGTCTTTCGCAGCGTCCGGGTAATCCGCCCCGACCACTGCCCTTCCACGCTGACCGTGGCGCGGACGATGTAGTCGCCAGGGTGGAGCGATCCAATCGGAATGGCAAAGGTCCCGATGAAGCGATCCTCGCCGGTAATGGGTTTCATCGCACCCGGGATCGTGAGGAGCGCCGGCCCGTTCATCGTGCCGGCGATTTCCGCCGTCACCGAGACCGGCGCGCCGCCCGCCCGTCCGTACACATCGAAGTAGCCAAGGGCCACCGGCTCCGCGCCGAACTGCATCCGCGGCACGAAGCCGCCACGGCGCGACAGACCCAGCACCAGCCCGCTGACCTTCAACGGTCCGGCCGCCGCCAGGCCCGCCTCGACTTCGTAGTCCGCGGTGCCGCTGCGCCCGGATTCGTCCGTTGCCGCCACGCGGAGGCGGTACGTCCCGGGACGCGGCGCGACGAGCGCGCCCATGACGATCGGACCGGCGATATCTCGCGGTTCAGCCGTCCATTGCGACGTCAGCCGGCCGCTTTCGTCGAACAGACCCGCCGCGGCCGCCGCGAGCTTCACGGTCGGCTCGACGGGCTCCATGATGCAGACGACTTTCAGCCGCCCATCCTCGGGGTTGGTCGACACGTAGCCGACGCCCCGCAGCGGGAGATCGCGGAACACGCGTCCTTCACGCAGCATCGTCCGTGGCGTGAGCGTCTGCGGCTTGCTGCCGGCGCGGTCCGACGGCCTCGGCATCGTGATTTGCGGTCGCACACGCACGAGCAGCCCTTCGCGGATGACCCGCACATCGAGCTGACGGCTCACGCCGTTCCGGTCGCCGGCGCTGGGTTCGAACCCGAGGACGTAGTACGCGGACGTTTCGCGCGCGATGCGGACCAGCGTCGATTCGCCGCTCGCGGCCAGCGACATGCGATGGGCTCCGGTCACGCCGGCGAGATGCTCGAGTCCCTCGAGCGGGTTGTCCGATCCGACGAAGCCGGCGCCCGCGATGTTCTCCGTCTGCGCCGCGCCCGGCTTGATCATCAGGTCTTCAGGCTGGATGACATAGAAGCTGACGTGGGCCGCGCCCGCTGCGTCGCCGAGCTGCGCGAACATCTCCGTCGTCAGCTCGCATGGACCGGGCGCGCGCGTGATGACCGAATCGCGCCGCGGACCGGCCATCCCCGACGAGACGAACAGCACGGTCGATGGCCCTTCGATCGCGCCGAGCCCCGATGCGAGGCCGGTGAGCGATTCGAGCGTGCGGCGCGTACGGCACGCCATCTCGGAGCCGCCCTCGTTCGGAGACCCCTGTCCGCCGATCTTCAACATTTCGGCGCGAACCCGCTCGTGATCGGTCGTGAGGTTTGTCTTGAATCCGCCATACGGCATCGTGACGAGCCCGACGCGATCGCGCGGTGAGAGGCTCTTGAGGAATCGTTCGATGGCCGCGCGAAGCGGACGTTCCCGGCCCGGACGGAACGAATCGTCCTCGATGGCAATCACGAACGATCGACCGGCGTCGGCAGCGGCGTTGCTGCCGAACGGCGGCGGAAGCGGGACGGCTTCGGGAGCGCCATCGACGGACGGTGTCGCCGCGACGGGGATCCACTCGAGCCATTTCAACTGGCGCGGCCGGCCATCGACGCGGACCTGTACTTCCTCGGGCTTCAAGTCGGCGACAGGCTGCCCGTCGATCGTGACGGCGTAGAAGTCGACAGCGATCGTGTCGAGCGGCCGCGACGGTTGACTGCTCTGCGAATGCGATGACGGCACCGCGGCGAGCGTGGCACACGCGCATGCGGCACCGAGGACGAGTCGTCCATGCGCGCGCGCGTCACGGTTCATGCGCAACAGAATAGTCCTGTTTGGCGTCGCCGACACATCCCACTCGAGAGCGTGTGACCGATGGTCGTGCTGAAGTGTTGGACGGCATTTCTGGCGGCGCGGGCGACCTCAAAACGCTGAAGAACACTTCGCGGAACGAGCCCGTTCTGCGCTAAATCCAGCCCATTTCCGTTGATTCCGCTTCTCTCTGCTTCCTAAAGTGGCGTGATACCTCGTCAGTTGGTCTCGAAGTGAATGGGAGGAGCACTTCATGAAGCGCAGTCTTTCACGGCTGGTGCTGACGTGTGTACTCGCGACGTTCGCGAGCGCACTCCTTAGCGCGCAAGGTACAGCGACCTCGTCCATCTCGGGCGTCGTCGTCGACACGGGCGGCGGCGTCGTACCCGGCGCCTCCGTCGTCGTCACGAACAACGGGAACGGCTCGAGCTTCGAGACGATCTCGAACACGGACGGCGTGTTCTCCGTGCCGGCGCTTCCCGCCGGCGTATACACAGTCACCGTGTCGCTGGCCGGATTCAAGACGGCCATCCTCAACGAAGTGCGGCTGCAGCTCGGCACGCCCGCCGCCGTCAAGGCGACGCTCGAGGTCGGCAGCCTCGAAGAGACCGTGATCGTCACGACGAGCAGCGACGTCGTGAACACGCAGACCGCGACCATCTCGGCGACGCTCAACGTCGATCAGATCAACAAGCTGCCGATGTCGACCCGGAACGCGCTCAACGCGGTGACGTTCCTGCCTGGCGTCAACACGAGGGGCATCAACCGCGACTCGAACTTCAACGGGCTCCCGGATTCCTTCGTCGCGATCAGCCTGGACGGCGTGAACAACAACGACAACTTCAACAAGTCGACCGAGGGTCTGTTCGCGATGGTGACGCCGCGCCAGGACGCGGTCGAGGCGGTCACGGTGACGACGGCCGTCGGCGGGGCGGACGTCGGGGGGCATGGCGCCGTCTCGATCAACTTTGCGACCCGCTCGGGCACCAACCGGTTCACCGGCAGCGCCTACGAGTACTTCCGCGCGCCCGAGCTGAACTCGAACTACTTCTTCAACACGCTCAACAGCCTGCCCAAGAACGAGGTCAAGGTGAATCAGTACGGCTTCCGGCAGGGCGGCCCCATCGTCATCCCGAAGCTGTACGACGGCCGCGGCAAGGCTTTCTTCTTCGTCAACTACGAAGAGCTCCGGCTCCCGAACAACGTGACGCGGACGCGGACGGTGCTGAATCCGGACGCGCAGCGCGGCATTTTCAGGTGGGACGTCACATCGGGCGGCGTGACGCAGACGGTCGAGCGCGACCTGCTGGCGATGGGCGCCGCCAACGGCGTCATCAGCACGCCCGATCCGCTCGTCGCCACCCTGCTCAATCAGATCCGATCGGCGATGGGATCGACCGGCGTCATCAACGCGACGAGCGATCGGAACACGACGAGCTACGTGTGGCAGAGCCCCGGCAACCAGACCGAGAAACAGCCGGTCGTCCGCATCGACTACAACCTGACCGACAAGCACCGGCTGAGCGGCGTCTACAACTGGCAGGTCGTCATCCGCGATCCCGATCACCTTAATAACGACGACGTCCGCTTCCCGGGATTTCCAAACTACGCGAGATACGAATCGTATCGGCCCCTGTCGTCGGGCACGCTGCGATCCACGCTGTCATCGAACCTCGTCAACGAGCTGCGCGGCGGAATCCGCTGGGGACCCGGCTACTTCGGCATGGAGGCCAGCAGCGGCGCCCACACGTTCGAGGGGTCCGATTTCTACGCGATCGACCTCTCGAACAACGACGACCTGAACCTGACCAACTGGTTCCAGCAGAACGGCATGAACTGGCGGAGTGCGTGGAGCTGGAACATCGACGACACGCTCAACTGGCAGCGTGGGACCCACAGCCTCAGCTTCGGCGGGTCGCTGTTCTTCGGTCACGTCTGGGAGAAGTCGCAGCAGGTCGTGCCCGGCATCACGTTCGACATGGCGGCGGCCGATCCGGCCACGGCCATGTTCAGCGCGGCCAATGTCCCGGGCGCGTCGAACGCGGCGCTGAGTGACGCGCAGGATCTGTTCGCACTGCTGACGGGACGCGTGAACTCCTTCACCAGCCAGGCCGTCCTCGGGGAGGAGTCGAATGTCTACGAGTACCTCGGCACGCGCACGCGCGCCGGAAAGATGAACGAGTACTCGCTCTTCGCGCAGGATTCCTGGCGCATGACGCCGACGCTCACGCTCAACGCGGGCGTCCGGTGGGACCTGCAGATGCCGTTCACGCCCGTGAACGACATCCTGTCGCAATCGACGCTGGCGGACGCGTGCGGCATCTCGGGGTTCGCACCGAACGGCGACTGCCGGTTCTACGACCCGACGGCGACGGGCGGCAAGACGCCGAACTTCGTCGAGTTCAGCACAGGCAGCCGCGGGTACAAGACCGACTGGAACAACGTCGCGCCCAACGTGGGCGTCGCGTGGCGGCCGAACGTGCAGGAGGGCTGGCTCCGCACGCTGTTCGGCGATCCCGAGCAGGCGACGGTGCGCGCCGGCTTCTCGATGGTGTACGACCGCCAGGGCATGGCGATTTTCACCGGTCAGTACGGGGCCAATCCCGGCAGCACGCTCAGCCTGACCCGCAGTGAAGCGAACGGCCTGCTCGTGCCCGCCGGTTCCGGCCAGACGTGGCCTGTGCTCCTGCGGGATTCGAGCCGCCTGCCGGCGCCAGGTCCGTGCCCCGCGGGAGTCATCAACGCGGGCTGCATTCCCGAGGCGCCGTCGTACCCGATTCCGGTGCGGGCGAACCGGGCGGACAGCATCAACACGTTCCATCCGGACATCCAGATCGCCTACGCGCGCTCGTGGACCGTCAGCTTCCAGCGGGCGCTGTCGCGTGACATGGCCGTCGACATCCGCTACGTGGGAACCCGCGGCGTCAACCAGTGGACCGAGGTCAACTACAACGGCGCCGACGACCGCAACATCATCGAGAACGGGTTCTACAACGAGTTCCAGCTCGCCATGGCGAACCTGCACGCGAACAACGCCTCGGGGATCACGAACCGGGCGGGATCGTTCGCCTACTTCGGACCCGGCAGCGGAACGAACCCGCTGCCAATCTACCTGGCGTATTTCAACGGATCGACGGACGTCAACAGCGCGGCGGCCTACTCGGGCGCCAACTGGACCAACACGACGTTTGCCGGCCGCCTGGTCCGCGTGAGCCCGAATCCGGGTGGCGCCGCCGGGGACCTCGACGGCAACCAGACGCGGCGCGACAACGCCGCGCGAGCCGGACTGACGCCGAACTTCTTCGTCATCAACCCGGCCGTCAACGAGTCGAACGTCTACGAAAGCGCCGCGTTCAGCGACTACCACGCGCTGCAGATCGAGCTGCGGCGCCGCCTGTCGCGCGGGTTCCAGATCAACGGCAGCTATCAGTACGCGCTCGAGGGCGGCTCGGCGTACCAGGGCCGGCGCTACGGACGCGTGATGAACCCGACGGCCAACGTCAGGCATGCCATCAAGACGCAATGGGACTACAGCGTGCCAGTCGGACGCGGCCGGCGGTTCGGCGCCGACCTGAGCCCGATCCTCGATGGCGTGGTCGGCGGCTGGGAATTCAGCGGCGCGGGCCGGATCCAGGCGTCGCATGGTGAACTTCGGCAACGTCCGCCTGGTGGGCATGACGGTCGACGACGTCACCGACGCTGTACAGGTATCGAGGTGCGACCGAACCCGACGAGCGGAGCGCCGACGGTCTACCTGCTGCCGCAGGACATCATCGACAACACGCGCCGGGCGTTCAGCCTGAGCACGACGTCGGCAAGCGGCTACTCGAGCCTGGGCGTGCCGGAGGGCCGCTACTTCGCGCCCGCCAACGGTCCGGACTGCATCCAGCTCCGGGCCGGCGACTGCGCGCCGCGGACGGTACTCGTGCGCACGCCGTTCTTCACTCGCTTCGACATCGGGCTGACCAAGCGTTTCCCGGTTCGCGGCGCGATGAATTTCGAGCTGCGGTTCGACCTGCTGAACGTGTTCGACAACATCAACTTCACGACGACGAACGCGAACAACACACCCGGCGCGGGCGCCAACATCTTCACGACAACCACCGCGTACCAGGACTTCAACAACCAGTTCGATCCTGGCGGGCGGCTCGGGCAAGTCGTTTTCAGACTGAACTGGTAACTCGAACCTGAACAACCTGTTTGAGTTGGGAGGAACAACTCATGCGAATCATCAAGGTAATGTGCGCAGCCGCGCTGATGGCGTTTGCGCTCGCGGGTGCAGTGGTGCGTGCGCAGGGGACGGCGAATTCAGCACTGGCCGGCGTCGTGGTGGACACGGCCGGCGGCGTCGTACCGGGCGCGAACGTCGTCGTCAAGAACAACGCGACGGGCGGGACGTTCGAGACCACCACGAACACGTCGGGAGTGTTCTCCCTCCCCGCGCTGGATCCGGGCACCTACACGGTCACGATCTCGCTCGACGGATTCCGGTACGGTCGTCATCAGCGACGTCAGGCTGCTCGCGGCCAATCCAGGAAACATCAAGGCAGTCCTCGAAGTCGGCAGCCTCTCGGAGACCGTCGAGGTCAAGGGCGGCACCGAACTGATTCAGACCAAGACAGCGACCGTCTCGTCCACGATCACGACGGAACAGATCACGAACCTTCCGCTGGTGTCGCGAAACGCGTTGAACTTCGTCGTGTTCATGCCGGGCGTCGAGACGTCGGGCGGGCCGCGCGGGTCGACGATCATGGGGCTGCCGCAGAACACGATCAGCGTGATGATCGACGGCGTCAACGTGAACAACAACTTCCAGTCCACCGACGGATTCTTCTCGATGATTACGCCGCGGCTGGACGCGATCGAGGAAGTCACGGTCACGGGCGCAACGCCGACGGCCGATCAGGCGGCGCTGGGCGCCGTGCAGGTCTCGTTCGTCACCCGCTCGGGCACGAACAAGCTCGATGGCAGCCTCTACCACTACTTCCGCCATCCCGATCTGAACTCGAACTACTATTTCAACAAGATCCGCGGCCTCGAGCGCAACGAGGTCATCGTGCATCAGTACGGGGGACGCGTCGGCGGACCGATCGTCATCCCGGGACTGTTCGACGGCAGGAACCGGGCGTTCTTCTTCTTCAACCAGGAGGAGTTCTACCAGCCGACCGAAGCCTCGCGCACGCGCTCGATCCTGCACCCGCTCGCGCAACAGGGCGTCTTCAGGTACAACGTGACGGTTGACGGCGTTCAGCAGACGAGATCCGTGAACCTGCTGGATCTGGCCGCGCGTTTCAACCAGATTACGGCGCTGGACCCGACGACGAGCAGCGTGCTGGCCCGCATCCGGTCGGCCGCCGGCACGACGGGAACGATCACCGACCAGACCAACCCGAACACGCAGCAGTACTTCTATCAGAGCGCCGGCACCAACACGACGCACGCGCCGACCGGCCGCGTCGACGTCAACCTGACGAACAACCACCGGCTGAGCGGGTCGTATTCGTGGGGCAAGCTCCTGACGAGCCCGGACATCCTGAACAACAACGATGCGCCATTCCCGGGGTTCCCGAACATCGGCGAGACGCCGTCGTATCGCACCGTTGGATCGACCAGCCTGCGCTCGACGCTTTCGTCGAACATGGTCAACGAGCTGCGTGGCGGCTGGCAATGGTCACCGCTCTGGTTCTCCACGAACGTCACGCCGGACCAGTTCGCGCAGCAGGGTGGATTCGGCTGGAACTACGGCAACAACGGCGCCAACATGCTTGGCACGACGACGCCGGGGAACCTGACGGGCCTCGAAGAGCGCAACACCACGAACTGGAGCCTGGAGAACACGCTGAACTGGCTGCGCCGCGACCACAGCTTCACGCTCGGCGGCTCGTTCCTGCAGATCAACCACGTCAGAACGGTATGGAACGCCGTGCCGCAGATCACGTTCGGTACCGACCAGGACCGCGACCCGGCAGCGCTCGCGGGAATGTTCACCGGCGGCGCCAACGGGACGCTCCCGGGCGCGTCCACGGCGAACCTGACCGACGCGCGGAACCTTTACGGCCTCCTCACGGGTCGCATGACGGCGATCAACGGCACCGCGCGGCTGAGCGAAACCACGAATCAGTACCAGTACCTCGGCCCGCGCACCGAGCGCGTGCGGATGAACGAAATCGGCCTGTTCGCGCAGGACTCGTGGCGGGTCACACCCGCCCTGACGCTGAACTACGGCGTCCGCTGGGAACTGCAGCTGCCGATGCAGCCGCGCAACGACTCGTTCTCGATGTCGACGCTCGCGGACCTGTGCGGCGTATCCGGCACCGGATCGGGCCCGGGCGGACGCGACTGCAACCTGTTCATGCCCAACACCCTGACCGGCATCCATCCACAGTACGTGCAGTACAACAGCGGCAACCCCGGCTACGACACCGACTGGAACAATTTCGCGCCGAACGTCGGCGTGGCCTGGCGGCCGAACGTCGAAACCGGGTGGCTGCGCACGCTGCTCGGCGACCCCGAACAGGCGACTGTCCGCGCCGGCTACTCGCTGGCGTTCACGCGCGAGCGCATGGATCGCTTCACCGGCCTCTACGGCGCGAACCCCGGCGCCGCCATCAACGCCAATCGCACCGGGAATCAGACCAACCTCGTGCTGCCCGGCGAGAGCTGGCCGATCCTGCTCAGCCAGACGGCTCGTCTCGGTCCGCCGCCGATCCCGACGACCCCGGCGTATCCGCTGTCGCCGACGTTCGCCGCCGGCGACGACGTGAATATCTTCGACCCGCGGATCAGCGTGCCGAGCACGCGCTCGTGGTCGATCGGACTCCAGCGCGCGATCTCGCGTGACAGCGCCGTCGACATCCGCTACGTCGGCACGCGCCTCGTCGGGGGCTGGGCGACCGAGAACTGGAACGAGGTCAACGTATTCGAGAACGGCTTCCTCAACGAGTTCAAGGCCGCGCAGGCGAATCTGCGCGCGCACGTCCTCGCGGGATGCGGCACGACGGGCAACCCGGCGTGCTCGTTCGCGTATCGCGGTCCGGGCACGGGGACCTCTCCGCTGCCGATCTACCTCGCCTATTTCAGCGGCCTGTCCGGCTCTCGGGCCGGCGACCCGACAGCCTACACGGCCGACGACAGTTCAGCAACAGCGCCTGGACCGGCCATCTGGGCCTGTACGAGCCGGATCCGCTGGACGGCGGCAACGATCTGAACGAGAACACGACGTTCCGCACCAACGCGGTGAACGCGGGCCTTCCGGCGAACTTCTTCGTCCTCAACCCGGACGTGGATGACGCCAACATCACCGTCAACTCCGTGCGGACCAAGTACGACGCGCTGCAGATCGACTACCGCCGCCGCCTGTCGCGCGGCCTGACGATCTCGGCCAATTACACCTACGCGCAGACGTTCGAGACGCGATCTCGACACGCTGCGCCGCGATCGCGTCCATGATTCTGACCGACGATGGCGTGCCGCATGCGTTCAAGCTGACGTGGTACTACGAGCTCCCGGTCGGCCGCGGCAAGCGCTTCGGCACCAACATCAACCCGTGGCGTGAACGGCGTCATCGGCAACTGGGAGTTCTCGGGCACCGGCAGGTTGCAGGTGCGTGACTTCCGCGTCGAAGGCATGCGGCTCGTGGGCATGACCGAAGACGAGCTCAAGGACGCGTTCAGGATCCGAATCGAGCGAAACGCGGCGGCACCGTGACCGTCTTCAACCTGCCGCAGGACATCATCGACAACACGCGACGTGCGTTCAACACGGATCCGACGTCACCGACGGCTACTTCTCGGCTGACGGCGTGCCGACCGGCCGCTACATCGCGCCGCCCAGCACACCGGACTGCGTGCAGGTCGTCACGGGCGACTGCGGAGAGCCGCACAACCTCTACGTGCGCAGCCCGCTGTTCACGCGGTTCGACTTCAGCTTCAGGAAGCGGTTCCCGATCGTCACGCAGTTCACTTCGACGTGCAGCTCGACCTGCTGAACGCGTTCGACAACGTGAACTTCAATTCGCAGTTCAACCCGGGCGGTGGCGCCACCGTCTTCCAGGTCACCAGCGGCTACACGGACATCAACACGACGTTCGATCCCGGGGGTCGAATCGGCCAAATCGTCCTGCGGATGAACTTCTGAGACGGTGGGGACACTCAAACGGGACAGTCACGTTTGAGTGTCCCCACTCTGCCGCCAGCCTGGCAGGCATTGTCGAATCTGCTACCAGGCTGGCAGAAAACGAAGCGACGACACCGGGGAGAGCGGTAACCGCCGCAGAATCTTCGTTGACGTGTCCAGTTTTCGTAATGTTGGGGCACTCGGGGACACTCATCCGTGACTGTCCCGGTTGAGTGTCCCCGACCTACCGGCTGAGCGCCCGCGTTTGGAAATCGACGGGGGTCAGCGGAACGTCCCAATGTCCGGTGAGGAGCTCGAACCGGCGGGCTTCTTCCTTGCGAAACGTCGCCTGATCGGGATACAGCTTCTTGACGACCTCCGCCTCGGTCGGCACGCTGGTCACGCCGACGCGTTCCACCAGCTCGACGGCAAACGTCCAGTCCGCGCGGCCGTCGCCGTGATAGCGCGGCGTGTACGTCCTGACTGACGAATAGACGCCGGCGTCCATCCGCGCCTTCAGGACGGGATAGTGATTCCGCTGGAACAGGTCGAGGAACTCGTCCTGCGAGCCCCACTTGACCGTGTAGAAGTACCACGTCCGCGCCTCGACGACACCAGGCGCCGCTCCCTGCGCCTGCGTCAGCTCGGTTGCCCTTCCGGCATTCCCCGATGCCGCCGCAACAACAAGCGCCGCCACGAGCCACTTCCGCATACGTCCGCCTCTCTGAACCTGATGAGCCCCGTGCACCTACTTACCGTCCACACTCCAGGGTCCCGCCCCGCGCGATGCGATATAGAGAAAAACAAAACAATACAGGGCCGCCAGCTCGCCGCCGTTGCGAATCGGCCACACGCTGTTGGGCGTGCGCCATGACATAGGCGCCGGCCATCTCGCCGCTGGCGATGAACGCCGCCACGCTCGTGAGGAATCCGATGGCGATGAGCAGGCCGCCCGCGAACTCGATGACGCCGGCCAAGCCCCATCATCGACATCAGGGGCATCTGCGTGCCGCCCAGCACGCCGAACAGCTTCTGCGCGCCATGACAGGCGAACATCAATCCGGCGACGATTCGCAACAGCGCGTAGATTTGAGGAGCGAAGCGACCGCAGCACATGTTCCATAGCACCTCCTTCACGAGCCGCTACTGTTCTCTGCCGCTCGCGGTTGTGGCAAGACTCCCCTCCCGGTGTAGACTCCAGGATTGGCCGGGGGGCCTGGACAGCTGATCAAGGAGGAGCACGTGAGCGTTGCCAAGGTGATTGAAATCACGTCGGAATCGAAGGACAGCTTCGAGGACGCCATCAAGACCGGCATCTCGAAGGCCGCCGAAACCGTCCACAACATCGAAGGCGCGTGGGTCAAGGAACAGAAAGTGGTCGTCATGAAGAACAAGATCACCGCGTTCCGCGTCGCGATGATGGTGACGTTCATCCTGGACTGACCCGGCTGCGCGTCCGCGCGAGGATCTACTTCTTCTCCTCCGGGTACAGCGTGACCCGGACGTAGTTGTTCGTGTTGAGATACGTACGCGCCGCCGCGTGAATCGTGGCGGCGTCCAGCTTCTTGGTACATCTCCGGCAGGTCGAAGAAGTCCTTGAGATCCTCTCCGACCTGGTACTTCAGGTAGATCTGCGCCAGGAGATACGCGTTCTGCTTGACGTTCGTCTCGTAGTCGCGGAGCTGATTCTCTCGCACATCGGACGTCTGCTGCTCCGTGGGCCCGTTGGCCTTCAGGCTCTCGATCTCGCGGAACACGGTCTTGACGGCTCCTCCGTCCGTTTCGGATCGCAGCCGAAATCGATCGTGAGCCGGTACTCTTCGTCCGGTATCTTCGTGTAGGACGGAATGACCGCCACCCCGTAAGTTCCACCCAGGTCTTCCCGCAACGTCTCTCGGAGCCTGGTCTGAAGCACCAGGGCCATCGTGCGGATGGCGATGCGCTGCTGGGGCGAGTTCTTGAACGGGCCCGTGAACACGATATCCGCGCGGCTGCTGGGCTCGATGCCCTTGCGCACGACCTTCTCGATGACCCCGGTGGGCGGATCGATGCCGACGTTCTTCCAGCTCTCCTTCCGATTGATCGACGGCAGCGACCCGAGATACCGCTCGACGAGCGGCTTCATCGTCTGTTGGTCGATGTTCCCGACGAACACGAACGTGAAGTCGCTCGCGTCCGCAAAGCGGTCCTTGTAGAACGCGAACGACTTGTCGAGGTTCCACTCGTCCACGAGCGCCGCGGTCATCGGTCGCGCGCGCAGATGATTCTTCGTCAGCGTCGACTGGAGCGTTTCGTTGAACGCAAAGATCGGGCTCGCACTCTGGTTGGCGAGGAACGCCTTGCGCTGCGCGGTGAGAACCTGGAAGAGCGCCGCGTCGGCACGCGGCTTCGTGAACGTCAGGTAAATCAGCTGGAACAGCGTCTCGAGGTCCTTGGGTGAGGCGTTGCCCGACACGCCCTCCTCCAGCTCATTGATGAACGGGGAGACGTTGGCCACCGTGCCGGTCAGAACTTTGCGCAGTTCGGTCGGCGTGAAGTTGCCGAGCCCTCCCGCGGACACGACGACCGCTGCGGTACTCGCCGGGATGTAGTCCGCGTCGCTGGCCAGCGATGTCCCTCCCGGACTGATCGCGCGGAAGACGATCTCATCCTGCCGGTTCGTGGTGGGCTTCAACACGACCTTGACGCCGTTGGCCAGCTCCCACTCGGTGATCTCGTGACGGATCCTTCGTTGTCGTCCTGATGACCTTTCCCGGCGCCGGCGCGCTGTCCATCAGGGTCGCTGTGCCCACCGTGTCGACGTAGGCCTTGATGTCCCTGCCGGCTGCCGTCTTCAGCACCGCCGCGAGCTGGGCTTCGTCGGGAACCGGCGCGCCTCCCTTCTGCGCCGCGCTGACGAGGACGGCGCGGTTCGACTCGGGAAACCACTCCTTCACGCGCGCGTTGACCTCGTCCAGGGGCATCTCCGGCAGGAAACGCTGGTGCAGCGCGTATTCGTAGGCGATCCCCGGCACGGTCTCGTTCACCGTGAAGTTGCGGATGTACTCGTTAATCAGGATAGACGAGTCGCGCGTGTCCTTCTCCGCGAGCAGGCGCTCGTAGTTACGGAGGGTGTTCACCTTCTGCCGATCCAGCTCAGTGGCCACGAAGCCGTAGCGTGCGACCCGCTGCGCCTCCGTCACCAGTGCGTCGAACCCGCGCTCGATGCCGCCCTCCTTGACGAGCGCACCGAGGGACGCCGCCTCTTTGTTGCGCGCGAGAAAGCCGCCCCGGCCGGCAAACGCCGCCGCGAACGGCGGGTCCGGCTTCTGGCTCAGCTCCGCGAGCCGCGCCGAGAGCATCCCGGAGATGAGGCGATCGAGCATTCTGGCGCGGTAGACACCCACCGTCCCCTGCTTGCGGGCAGGAAACAGATGGTCGATCTCGACGGACGTGTTCGTCGCTTCCTTGTCCGTGGCGATGGCATAGACGGTGCCGGCGTGATCGGGCACGTCGTACGTCGCTCTGACCCTCGGGTTTGGCGGCATCGGAATCGTGCCGAAGTGCTTCTTGATCAAACCCTCCACCCGAGCCACGTCGAAATCGCCGACGGCCATGACGGCCATCAAATCGGGCCGGTACCAGTCCGAATAGAACTTCGTGACCCGCTCGTGCTTGAAGCTCTCGAGGATTTCCTTCTTTCCGATCGGAAGCCGGTCCGCATAGCGCGACCCCTTGAGCAGGATCGGGAACTGCTTGTCCAGCATCCGCATGCCCGCGCCCCGGCCGGTCCGCCACTCCTCGATGACGACGCCGCGCTCCTTGTCGATTTCTGCAGGATCGAAGGAGAGGTTGTGGGCCCAGTCCTCGAGGACGAGAAACGCCTTCTCCATGACCTCCGGCTTGTCGGCGGGAATCTGCAGGATGTAGATCGTCTCGTCGAAGCTCGTGAACGCGTTCAGGCTCGGCGCCGAACCGCATGCCGATCGACTCCATGAAGTTGACGATCTCCTGCTTGGCAAAATGCTTCGTGCCGTTGAACGCCATGTGCTCGACGAAATGCGCCAGCCCGAGCTGGTCGTCGTCTTCGACGATCGAGCCGACGTTGACGGCCAGCCGGAGCTCGGCCCGGTTCTCCGGCCGCTTGTTCGCCCGGACGTAGTAACGGAGCCCGTTGTCGAACCTGCCGGTCGTGATCCGCGGGTCGAGAGGCATCGTGTCGGTGAGCGCTGCCGTCTGGGGCGAGCCGGTCGCGACCTGAGACTGGGCTCCGGTCAGCGACAACCCGGCGAGGACAATCGCCGACGAGAGAATCAGGAGAACCTTCCTCTGGATGGTCATCGGCCTACTCTCTTTCGTGAGTCCGATCCTGAAGCGAACATGGATCGTCGGATGCCGTCGGTCGGGAGTCGGGCGCCAACGTCGGTGTGAATGACGCCCGGATTATCGCGCTCGAGCTGGGCAGCGTCAAGCCGGCCCTATCCGTGTTGTCCGTGTTGTCTGTGGTGGTTGTCGGTGTTGTTGTGTGGTTGGTATGCTTCAGCGGTTGGAGGGCCGCCATGGACAGACCAAAAGCCAGTGAATTCGATCAGGAGCTGCTCGACCTGTTCGATCGGTACGTGCACGGCGGGATCGATCGCCGTGGATTCCTCGAGGGCGCGGCAACGTTCGCCGTCGGCGGCATGACCGCGCCGATGATCCTGGACGCGCTGAGCCCGAAGTTCGAGCGCCAGCAGGTTCAGAAAGACGACCCGCGCATCAAGGCCGAGGTAATCGAGTATCCGTCGCCCAACGGGAACGGCACCATGCGCGGCTACTTCGTGCGGCCCGCGAAGGCCACCGGTAAGCTGCCAGGCGTGCTGGTCGTGCACGAGAACCGCGGGCTCAACCCGCACATCGAGGACATCGCGCGGCGCGTGGCGGTCGCGGACTTCGTCGCGTTCGCGCCCGATGCGCTCGCGCCGCTGGGCGGATATCCCGGCGACGAGGACAAGGCGCGCGCGCTCTTCCCGAAACTCGATCAGGCGAAGACGCGCGAGGATTTCGTCGCCGCCGCGAACGTCCTGAAGGCTCGCCCCGAATGCACCGGCCGCATCGGCGTGGTGGGCTTCTGCTACGGCGGCGGCATCGCGAACATGCTCGCCACCCGGATGCCGGATCTGGGCGCCGCCGTTCCCTTCTACGGGCGCCAGCCGGCGCCTGCGGACGTGCCAAGCATCAAAGCGCCGCTGCTCATCCACTACGCGGAGAACGACGAAGGGGTGAACGCCGGATGGCCGGCGTACGAGACGGCGCTGAAGGCGAACAACGTCAAGTACACGGCGCACATTTACCCGGGCACGCAGCACGGGTTCAACAACGACACGACGCCCCGGTACGACCAGGCTGCGGCCAAACTTGCGTGGGAACGGACGATCGAGTTCTTCAACAAGAACCTGCGCTAAGGATCGGTTGTCGGTTGTCGGTTATCGGTTATCGGTTATCGGTTGTCGGTTGTCGGTTGTCGGTTAGTGAGCGCGTAGGCAGCTTTGGGCGTGATAGGCTGTCGGCTGCGAGCCCCCCTTCCCCACGGAGGATATCGATGCGTCACGATCGCGTGACCGGTCCAACGCCTACGTTGGGCACGGTCGTGGTCTGCCTTGCGCTCGTGTTCGCGCTGACCACTCCCGCGCGCGCACAGGACGAGGACGCGCGGCTGAATGAGGCCGCTACGCTGGTCGAGCAGGCGCGGGCGCTGGAAAAAGAGGGCAAGTTCAAGGAGGCGATTCAGCCTGCCTCGAAGGCGGCGGCGCTCATCGAGCAGGCTCGCGGCGGCGACCACGACGAGACGGCGTCCGCGTTGGCGTATCTCGGCCGGCTGCAGAATCGGGCGGGGGCCTACGCGCAGGCCGTCCAGTCGCTTCGAGCGCGCGATCGCGATTCGCGAGAAGGTCGGCGGCGCTGATAATCCACAGCTCGGCGACCCGCTGAACACCCTCGGGCTCGTGTACATCAGGCTCGGCGATCCGGCGAAGGCCATGCCTCTTCTCGAGCGTGGTCTCGAGATCCAGCGCAAGCAGTCTGGCGAGAGCTCGCAGAATTACATCAGGGCCATGCACAACCTCGGCGGCTTGTATCAGTCGCGTCGGCAACTTCGACAGGGCCAAACAGCTCATGGAGCAGTCGGTGGCGCTGTCGGAGAAGAACCAGGGGCCGGACAATCCCGACCTCGCGCAGTTCCTGCTCAACCTGGGCCTCCTCTACGTCGCGCGCGGCGAGCTCGAGCAGGCCGAGGCGCCGTACCAGCGCTCGCTGGCGATCCGCGAGAAGCGCCTGAAGCCTGACGCGCCAGAGATCGCCGCCGTCCACAGCGCCATGGCCGCGATGTATCAGGAGCGGGCGGATCTCCCGAAGGCCGAAGCCAGCTACTCACGCGCGCTCGCAATCTACGAGAAAGGCAATGCGCCGGCCGACCGCATCGCGACGACGATGCACAATCTCGGCGTCCTGCACGTGCTCCAGCGGGATTACGACACCGCGGAGTCGCAGTTCGCCCGCGTGCTCGAGATCCGGCGAGACTCGCTCGGCCAGTGGCATCCGAGCGTCGCCTGCGACGCTCGAGGCGATGACGATCCTCAACTGGGTCCGCGGGCGCCCGGTCGAGGCGGCACGCAGCGAACGCGAAGCCAACGAGATCTTCGATCGCCACCTGACGAACCTGCTCACCGTCGGATCCGAGCAGCAGAAGCTGCTGTTCATGGAGACGCTGCGGGAGAACACCGACATCACGCTCACCCTGCGGGCAAAGCTCGCCGATCCAACGCTCGCTGAGCTGGCGGCGACGACGGTGCTGCGGCGCAAGGGCCGCGTGCTCGACGCGATGGTGGACACGATGGCGTCGGCCGGCCGCGGCGCAAGCGAGGCGGACCGCGCGCTGCTGACCAGGCTGAGCGCCGCCCGTTCCGAGATCGGCACGCTCGCACTCCAGCCGCCCCCCGGCCTCGATCGTCGCCGAGCGTCGCAAGCGCCTCGACGCGCTCGACGCGGAGGTGCAGTCGATTGAATCGCGCCTGAGCCAGCAGAGCGCGGCGGTGAAAGCCGAGAGCCGACTGCTGGCGATCTCCGATATCGCGTCGCGTCTTCCCGCCGACGGCGTCCTCGTCGAGTACGTGCAGTACCGCCCGTTCGACGAAACGGTGATCGGCCGACGCGGCCGCTTCGGGCAGCCCCGCTACGCCGCGATGATGCTCCGGCAGGGCGTCGGCGCCGTGCTGGGTCGAGCTGGGCGAGGCCGGGGCAGTCGACAAGGCCATCGGCGACTGGCGCGCCGCGCTCGCGCGGCGCTCGAGCGGAGACGTGGACAAGCTCGGTCGTGACGTCGATCGGCTCGTGCTCGAACCGCTGGAGCAGCAGATCAGCGATCGCGCGAGGCTCCTGATTTCACCCGACGGCGCGCTCTCACTCGTGCCGTTCGCGGCGCTGGTCGGTCCTGCGGGACGTCACCGGCTCGAGTCGCTCGAGATCGTGTTGCTGTCGAGCGGCCGGGACGTCGTGCGCCTCTCGGCGGCGTCGCCTTCGATGGGCCCCGCGCTCGTCATCGCAGACCCGGCGTTCGACGCGGGCACGAGCCCATCGTCTGGCGCCGCGGTCTTCGGCTTTTCGCGGCTGCCGGGGACGGCGGAAGAAGCCAGGGCGCTCGGCAAACTGATGCCCAAGGCGACCATCGTCACCGGCGCTGACGCCACCGAGGCACGGCTCAAGGCCGCGCAGCACCCTGGCGTGCTGCACGTCGCGACGCACGGATTCTTCTTTGGACGGACGGAAGGAAAGCCGGCAGGTGTCGAGACTCGGGGCCTGACGTCGAGGCCGACGACGTCAGCGGGCAGCAGCTCGGATGCGCTGGTGCGATCCGGCCTGGCTCTGGCGGGCGCGAATCAACCGGCGGGCGGCGCCAAAGACGACGGGTTGCTGACGGCCGTCGAAGCGGCTGGCCTGGATCTCGCGGGCACGCAGCTCGTGGTCCTGTCAGCGTGCGAAACGGGCGTTGGCGAAGTGCGAACCGGTGAGGGCGTGCAGGGTCTGCGCCGCGCGTTTGCGGTCGCCGGGGCCGCCAGCCAGGTCATGAGCCTGTGGCAGGTCGACGACCAGGCGACGCGCGAGCTGATGGTGGATTATTACCGGGAGCTGCTTGCCGGAAAAGGACGGGCGGCGGCGCTGCGTGACGTTCAACTCGCCATGCAGCGCCGCGCCGGTCGTGCTCACCCGTACTACTGGGCCGCGTTCGTATTCGCGGGGAGCTGGGCTCCCCTGCCGGATCTGTCGTCCTTGCGTTAGGCCTGCGCGCGCGCCTTGCGCCGGCGCATCGCGGCTGCCGCCGAGACCCGTGCCGAGCAGGATCATCGACGAGGGCTCGGGGACGGGCGAGGGAGTTGGGATTGCTTGGACTGTTGATGAGATCAAAGGCGACAACGGTCGCGTTGTCCAGGTCCACATTGCCATCGGAGAGGAACGTCAACAGGCCGAAATGAAGACCGTTCGAGCTAACAACGGTGCAGCGCGTTGACGCAGTCAGACCCGTTGCGCCAAGTCTGTACACGACCTTGCGCGTCCGGAGTAAGAAACGCCCGAACGCGAGTCGTTTCGCGTTCCGAGAATTGCGTCGCGGTCCAAGTTCCTTCGTTGTGTTGGGTCAAAACTCGGTGTGTTGACGGCTCTGCCTTCAGATCCCGGGAGCACGCGGTGAAGTCGGCACACATCGTCCGCCTGACCGGATCGCACAGCTCTGCTTTGCAGCGTCTGAAACTTGCAGGAGCGACGTGCCCGTAAACGATCAGGAAGACCCTGGGCACGTCTGTGAGTGGCGTCCCGCGTCTGGTGAACGTCACGGCCAGATCGCTGCATCCGTGAGACGCCAGGGTTGATTGAGTCAGCAGCCGAATTCATCGAGGACACGTCATCTGCGCCGTCCCAGATGATCGATGCCGTCGTCTCCATCGCCGGAACGAAATGCGAGCAGCTTCCGCCCTGGGAACTGAGATGAAGAATGCAGCAGCGAGCAGAACTGAGAAAACCTGAATACGACGCATACCCATCAAGACCTCCGTCCTTGAGTGAGCTTTGGACCCTTCGAGTGAGCTTTGGACCATCGATTCTGGGCGTGGGCTGAGTCGGCGTCAAGGCTAGTTCGTCCCCGCAACCCCATTTTCTTTGTGAAATTTACGGCGGCGCGTCTCAATTCGGCACACAGTCTGCCGAGCGGGTAACTAAAGTCATTCGCGGCCTTGTCTCCCCGAAAAAGTCCGCTATTACGGCGCGCCCCGGAACGTGCCTTCAGAGCCCAGGATCGACTGCAGAAATCGCACCCTCGTACACAGGTAGACAGACGACCCGTCGCAGCGTACTCCTGTCGATGCTCGACATGTCGCGATGCGTGAGCCGGTTCGTCATCGGACGCTCCGGGATCGTTCGCCTACGACGCGAGCTACTTCAAGGACTACGTCGTCGTGACCAAATGACGCTACATGCTGTGCCTCGAGGGCCGCAGCGTCAGGAAGACGCCGAATCCAGGCGCGACGCGCCCGTAGTAACGAACGGCCAGTTCCGGCGGCACGATGGCAGCGGAAATCGTGCCGCCGACGCCGGCTGACATCCCCTTCCACGGTCGGAAGTAGCGCACGTATCCGCCTTCCAGCTTGCCGAGCGTAAAGACGCTCGTGGGGAACTCGTGCGCGTGCAGATCGTGGGCCGGCTTTTCGACGATCTCTCCCCTGCCGAACCACGTGTGCCGATCGCCGAAGGTCAGCGTGCTCTCGAGCAGCACGGCGTGTGTGGCGGCATCGAATGCACCACCTGGAACGATCTCGATGCCCGAGTTGACGCCCCAGGCGAGCGTCGTCGCCCAGACGCCACGATCGCCCCGCGGGCGGTGGTACGTGATCGACGCTGAGCCGCGGTTGACGTCCGCGCGCGGCTCAGGCGGAAACTCCGCCTCGGCTTCGCGCAGGTGACCCGCTGACGCCTGGATGACGAGCCGCGCGTTCGGCGAATACGTCAGGCGCCCTGAAATCGAGTCGAGCGCGCCAAGGTCGAGATCGGCGCGGTGCTCGTCCGGCTCGCGCGCATTGAACACCGACATCTCCGCCTTCCATTGACGGTTGTACACGCCTGTCGTGACGAGGCCGAACGTGATGTGCGTGGAATCGATCCAATGGTGGGAGATCGGCGCGAGCGGGTTGGACATCGCGGACGTGCGATGGGGGAAACTCGGAGGGCCGAGCGCGGGCTCCCCAGCGAATCCTGCGTAGACCTGCCAACGGAGCGATCCTCTGACCGGCCGGTCGTAGTCCGCGGCAAGCTCCATGAATAGATCGTGCGGATGCTGACGATCGTGAATGGTGTCGCCATCGCACATCTCTCCCGTCGCCAGGACGTTCAGGTAACCGCATCCGGGCAGCGTCACGGGCTCCAGGCTGGCCATCGCGCGGAGTCCCAGCCGTCCGCTGCCAAGCGGACGCCGGAACATCGCCATCCCCCAGTTGATGCTGCCGAACTGATGCGTGCTGAAGCCGCCGGTCCGATGGACATCATCCGGCTCGTAGAGGTATTGCGCGAACGCCGTGCCGTGCACCATCACCTGCCAGACGCGCCACGCGTGGTGCACGCCGTACATCGGCGTCTCGTCGGGGAGCCAGGCCGTGCCAGACGACTCGCGCGCGGGAAACAGCTCGGACGTGTCCTGCGCGCTGGAATGCTGATGCGGCGCCGGTTGGGTCTGGACCTGAGCAGCCGGCTGGCCCCATAAGGAGGCCGACGCTGGCACGAGCCACATCCACACGAACAGAGATCCCCACCTGGGTTTGGACATCACCGAGAGAGACGAGGAGCTGCGCAGATCAATTATCGCTGCGCGGCCGCGGCTGTCGCCGTCGTGCGCGAAGCCGGTCCGTTGAGCAACGCGTTGAACACGAGCTTGAACGTGCCGTGTGTCTGATCGCGATGCTGCGGACGGAAGCCAATCAAGACGACCCTCCCGGACCCGTATTTGACCGACACCGCAGCCGCCTTCTTTGCGATCACCTGCTCTCCGATCAGCCATCCGCTCTGCAGGATGTCTCGATCGACGAAGGTCGAGAAGATTTCGACATCCTGACTGTTCTGGGTGGACGTGATCTCATACGCCTGGCTACCGGCCAGGAACAGCGCGTACCCTTCGGCGGGCATGCCGTAGGCGAGCGGGTGCTGCGTGTCGAACCGCACGCGCAGCGTCGATCCCGGTGACCAGAAGTCCCTGGGCGCCAGCCCGGCGACAACGTTGCGCAGCGGCAGGCCAAATCGCTGGATCGGCAGATCGCCCGCCTGCCCGAACGTGACGAGTGTTCCCCCCTGCTGCACGAACGACTGGAGCGCCTTGACACCCTCGGCGCCGAAGCCGCTGCGATATTCGGGCGGCGTCGTGTCTCCTTCGTCTCCGCCGCCACCTCGCCCGCCGCCGCGGCCCTCGCCGCGCCCGCCACCGCCAGCGCCGCCGCCAGGCTCGCCCGTCATCGCACCGACCGAATCGGCCGGCAGCAGGATGACGTCGTAGGCCGCATTGAGACTGCCCTTCTTGATGTCAGCGTCCATCAGCGTCTTGAAGGGGACGTTGAACTGCTCGAACATCAGCCGCGTCCACCCCTCGTCCGCGTTCCCTCCCGCGTAGTGCTGGTACAGGCCGACGCGCGGCTTGCGGATCTCGTAGGCGCCGGACGGAGCAGCGGCGGGCGCCGCGGAGAAGTCGACGCCCGTCACTTTAGCGATGTCGGCGACGACGTTCTGCGCGGCGCCGGCGACGATGAAGTCTCCCGGCGTGAAGCGCGCGCCATTCGGCACACGGCGTACCGACACACCTTTCTCGAACAGCAGGTTGACGGCGCGGAAGCTGTCGTTCAGCTTCGTGCTCAGTACGAGGCCGTTCGCGGCGCTCGATGCAACGGTGCCAGGCGGCGTCGCAGCCGCGACCAGCTTCGTCATGTCTGCTGCGATCGCGTCGCCGATCGGATCGCACCGAACGCCCATGAACTCGGCGAACGTATCGGTGGACATGTCATAGGGCCGGATCGGATTGCCCTCGCGGTCCCGGGTATAGGAGTTGTCCGGGTACGACGTGCGGCCGAGCATCCAGCGCACGAGCCCTGACTTCGGCTGCGCCGTCGACACGATGAACGAACCCGGCCCGTACACTTTGCCGTCGGCGACGAGCTGCGCCTTCACCTGATGCACCTCGACGCCCGAGTTCAGCAGCATGTTCACGAGCTTGCGCGCCGTGAGCGGGTCGTGCTGCGCCGCGGGGATTGCGTAAGCCTTGACCGGTCCGGCTGCGCCCCGCTCTGACTGTCGCGTCCCCTTCAAATACATGTTCCAGAGCACGATCTCGCGGTTGCGGGCGGCGAGATCGACCGTGGCCCACGCGGCAATCTTCTGCTGCTCGACGATGTCGCGCACCCGCCACCAGCCGCCGGGCCAGAGGCTCGGCATTGTGGTTTGCGATTCGTACGCGGGCAGATTGCGCGGACCGCCGCGCAGCTGATCCGGGTGGAGGAACATCGGCGTCGCGAGGCGCGCGCTCGCCGATTCCGTCAGCATGCCGGCGATGTTGTGGAACGGCGTGATCCAGTGGAAGCCCATGTGCCCCCACCCGGAATAGATCGCCGCGCCGATCACGCCGGTCTTGCCCGCCGCCTCGAGCCGGTTGCCCATATGGGCGCCCCACCAGGCCATCTCACGCCAGACGAGCGGATCGGCGTCCGGCCGAATCGGCTCGGCGTACGGCGGGATGTAGAGCCGGGCGTTGCCGCTGCCCATCTGATGGTGATCGACGTACGCCTGCGGCATCCAGTCGCGGTACATCAGTTTGCCGAGCGCCTGCGACTCGGGAAGATTCAGCGCAAAGCCGTCGCGATTGTTGTCGTGCCCGGCATACTTCTGATAGAGCCACGGCAGGCCCGCCGCCTCGTGCGGGGTTCCGACGTACTTCATGTACCAATCCGCGATCATCTGGGTGCCGTCAGGGTTGATCGACGGCACGACGATGCTGATGACGTTGTCCAGCATCCGTTGCGCTTCCTCGTCGGTTCGCGTCAGGCTGTCGTAGACGAACTCCGCAGCCGTCTGGGATGCGGCGACTTCGCTCGAATGCAGCGCGAAGGACTGGATGATGACCGCCTTGCCCTCGGCGACGATCTTCTTCGCCTCCGCTTCCGAGAGTCCGCGCGGATCCGCCAGGCGGGCGTTCAGCTGCCTGAAGTGATCGAGCTTCGCGAGGTTGGCCGGTGACGAAATGAAGAGACCTATGTAGGGACGGCCCTCGCTCGACTTGCCCAGCTCCACCAGCTTGACGCTGTTCGAGCCCGCGGCCAGCCGGTGGTAGTACTCGTGCAGCTTGTCCCAGTTCGCCAGCTTGCGGTCGGCGCCCATTCGAAACCCGAAGAACTGTTCCGGCGATGGCAGGGCCGCCGGCTTCGCTGTCTGGGCCGTGCCGGTCTGGAGGTAGGCGCCCGAACCGAGCAGAACGAGCGCGAGGAGCGCGCGGGACAGTCGAGCGGGAGGTCTGGGCCTCATTGGTGCTCCTTGGGGAATACGGTTTCGGTGGACGCGCGCAAGGCTATCCTGCCCGAAATTCCACCGTCAAGGGCGCTCGGCAGGCTCGAAATCGCCGCGGTATACTCAAGGTATTCGCTTTCGGTATGCGGTCACTTCTATGCGCGCATTGGCTTTCATCCGCCTTCAGTCTGCGTCCCGAATCGCTGTCGTCGTCGCGCTTCCGCTGATCGCCGCGGGATGCTCCAGGTCCGAAACCGCCCAGGCCCGCACTGGTGAGGGAGCGGCCAAGCAGGTCAAGGTCGAGGTCGTCCGCCAGGATTCGATCCGCCGCTCCGTGGACGTCGTCGGCACGCTGGCCGCCGTCGACCAGGTCACGATTTCGTCTGAAGCCGAGGGGAAGGTCCGCACCATCCTGGCTGACCTGGGCGATCGAGTGAAATCCGGCCAGGTCCTGCTGCAGCTCGACAACGAACGACAGCAGTACACCTACGAACAGCAACAGGCGGCGCTGACCCGCTCCTTGGCGCAATACGGCGCGTCGGATGTGCAGCACCTGCCCGAAATCGAGAACACGCCCGACGTCCGGCGTGCGAACGCGGATCTCGTCCAGGCAACGCAGGCCTTCGATCGGGCCAACGAGCTGTTCAAGCGTACGCTGGTGTCCCAACAGGCGCTCGACGATGCGAAGGCAGCGCTTCAGTCGGCGAAGGCGAGGTACGAGTCGGCGCTGCAGAACGGGAAGAACCTCCGCGCCAGCATCCAGGCCTCCGAAGCCACCATGAAGCTCGCGGGCCGTCAACTCCGCGATACCGACATCCGCGCGCCGTTCGACGGCTACGTCGAACGACGCCTGGTGAATCTTGGCGAGCTGGTCAGCGCGAAGATGCCGGTGATGGCGATCGTGCGGCTCGATCCGTTGAAGGTCACGGCAGAGATCCCCGAAAAAATGACGCCGTGGATCACCGACGGGCGTCCGGTGGAGCTGCACGTCGACGCGTACCAAGCCGCACCTTCACGGGGAAGGTCGACGCGCATCAGCCCCGCGGTGAACACGGCGACGCGTGCGTTTCCCTTCGAGGCGCTCGTGCCCAACGCGGACGCCGCGCTGAAACCCGGCACCTTCGCTCGCGTGCACGTCGAAATCGGCAAGGTTGACGAGATCCTGACGCTGCCCTACGCGGCCATCCAGTACCGCTACGGCGTCAACCGGGTCTTCGTGGTCGACGGCAACCGGCTGGCGGTTCGTGAGCTGACGATCGGCGAGCGTCTCGGCGATCGCATCGAGGTCACGAGCCGGCGTCAAGTCCGGCGAACGTGTCGCCATCACCGACGTCGATATGCTGACAGAAGGCCTCCTCGTCGCCGTTACCCAGTAGCTGGAGCGTCTCGTGCTTTCTGAACTCTGCGTTCGTCGTCCGGTCTCGGCCACGATGCTCGTGATGTCGCTCGTGGTCCTTGGGATCTTCTCCTTCCGCGGTCTGGGCGTTGATCTCTTCCCGAAAGCCGATCCCGCCACCGTGAGCGTCACGCTGGCGCTCCCGGGCGCGAGCCCCGACGAGATGTCCACGACGGTCATCGAGCCGATGGAGGAAGCGATCAGCGGCGTCTCGGGCATCGACGAGATCTCTGCGCGCATCTCGGAAGGCCGCGGACAGATCACGGTGCGCTTCGTGCTCGAACGCGACATCACCGACGCCTCGAACGACGTCCGCGAGAAGGTCGCCGGCGCGATCCGGAACATGCCGCCCGAACTCCTTCCGCCGGTCATCACGAAGGTCGATCCCGACGCCGATCCGGTGATGTCGCTCATCGTCTCATCGCAGGGCATGAGCCTGCGCACGCTGACCGAGCTCACCGACACGCAGATCGCGCGCGTCATCCAGACGGTGAACGGCGTGGGTGAGGTCACCCTCGGCGGCGGCCGCGCCCGCGAGATCCACATCGTCGTCGACATCGAGAAGCTCAACTCCTACGGCCTCTCGATGGCCGATGTTCGTGACGCCGTCGTGGCCGAGAACGTGGAGATTCCGGGCGGCACCGTCGAGCAGGGTAAGGGACAGCTGCTCCTGCGGACGCTCGGCCGCGTCGACGCCTCAGGGGACTTCAACAACATCGTCATCTCCACGAAGGGCGGCACCCCGATCCGCATCTCCGATATCGGAAACGCGGAGGACGCGTTCGAGCGCCCGACGAGCGCGGTCTGGCTCGGGAAGACGCCGGCCGTCATGCTCGACATCCGGCGCGCCATGGGCGAGAACACCGTCGCCGTCATCGAGGGCGTGCGCGCAAAGCTCGCGACCATCGAGCGGACGCTGCCCTCTTCCGTAAAGGTAACGGTCGTCCGCGACGACTCGCGGTTCATCTACGCATCGATTGCGTCCCTCGAAGAGCATCTGATCTTCGGCGCGCTGTTCGCCACCATCGTCGTGATGTTCTTCATCCGGAACGTCCGGGCCGTCATCATCTCGGCGCTCGCGATCCCGGCCTCGATCATCTCGTCGTTCACGCTGATGAGCATCATGGGGTTCACGCTGAACAACATGACCCTGCTCGCCATCACGCTCGCCGTGGGCATCGTCATCGACGACGCGATCGTGGTGCTCGAGAACATCTTCCGCTACATCGAGGAGAAGGGGTGCACGCCGTACGAGGCCGCGATCCAGGGCACGAGGGAGGTGGCGCTGGCCGTCATGGCCACGACGCTCTCGCTGGTCGTCATCTTCCTGCCCATCGCGTTCATGGACGGGTATGCGAAGCGCTTCATCAACCCGTTCGGCTGGACGATGGCGTTCGCGATCCTGGTCTCGATGCTCGTCAGCTTCACGCTGACGCCGATGCTGAGCTCGCGCTTCCTGAAGCTGTCCGACGCGACCGCGGATCTGAAGACGAAGGAACGCGGCTTCTTCCACTGGCTCGACGGCTGGTACGCGCGGCGTGTGACTTGGGCGCTCGATCATCCGAAGCTGATCGTCGCGATCTCCGCAATCACGGCGCTGCTGGCGATTCCTCTGAATCACGTCGTCGGGCGGGAGTTCGTGCCCAACGAGGACATGGGTGAATGGACGGTCCACGTCGACGCGCCCGAGGGGACGTCGCTCTCCGGTACGACCGACGTGGCGTTTCAGATACTCGAGGAGTTGAGCGGCATCGAGGGTGTCGCGGACATCGAGCCTTCCATCGGGGTGTCCTCGCTCGCCGCCAGCTCGCCGACCCATATCCATTTCCTGTGTCAAGCGCTGCCCATGGAGGCGCGCAAGAACACGCAGTCGGAGATCATCACCGAGATGCGGCGCCGCCTTGCGGCGCATCCCGGCTACCGGCCGACTATCTCGTCGCGCAACGCGCTCGGCAGCGGCGAAGGTTCTGGTGGGTTCGCGATCGCGGCCAACATCCTCGGTCCGGATCTCGGGTCAGATTGCGGACTATTCGAAGCGGGCGCTCGCCGCTGCGCAGAACGTCCCGAGCCTGACGGACACGAAGATCGCGCTCAACGTGTCGAACCCCGAAGTGCACGTCGCGGTCGATCGCAAACGCGCGGCCGATCTCGGCGTGCGGATGGCGACGATCGGCAATACCCTCCGACTGGCCGTGTCCGGGGACGATCAGATCTCGTTCTACAAGGAAGGTCAGGAGCAGTATCCGGTCAAGATCCGCGTGCTCGAGAGCCAGCGCGGCGACATTTCCGAGATAGGGCGGCTGACAGTCCCCTCGGCGACGGGGCCGGTCCGAATCGACAACATCGCCCGGCTCGAGCGCGGTCTGGGCCCGACCACGCTGCAGCGGTCGAACCGTCAGTTCAGCGTCACGTTCGTGTCCGATGTGGCTCCGGGACACGCGCTCGACGAAGCGTCGAACGACGTCCGTCGCATCCTGGCCGGCCTCAACATGCCGCCGACGATGTCGTTCCGGCTCCAGGGCCAGTCGAAGATCCTGGACGAGACGACCGCGAACCTGATCCTCGCGATCAGCCTCGCGATGATCTTCGTCTACATGGTGCTCGCGTCGCAGTTCGAGAGCTTCCTGCAGCCGATCGTCATCATGCTGGTGCTGCCGATCGCCGTGCCGTTCGCGCTCTTCACGCTCTGGGCGACCGGCCGCACCCTGAACCTCTGGAGCGCGCTCGGCATGCTCCTGCTGCTCGGCATCGTCAAGAAGAACTCGATCCTGCAGGTGGACTACGCGAACGTCCTGCGGGCGAAGGGCGTGCCGCTGCGCGAGGCGATCGTCGAATCCTGCCGCACGCGTCTGCGGCCGATTCTGATGACGACCTCGGCGATCATTGCGGGGTTGATCCCGACATCGCTCGGGATTGGCATCGGCGGCACCGGCCGCGCGGCGATCGCCGTGACGATCATCGGCGGCCAGGCGCTGTGCCTCTTCCTCACCCTGCTGCTCGTCCCGGTGGCGTACGTGCAGTTCGACGCGCTCGAGCGGGTCCTCGTCGGTGACTCCGCCAGGGCGTGGCTGAGCAAGATCTCGGCTGCAACCGTGGGCCGCTTCCGGCCGGCCGCGGACGCGCCCCCGCGCTGACGCCCGCGAGTCGCGGCCGCGTGTTATCCTCGCCGCCGTGATGCCTCCCGCTCCGAAGACGGCGCCCCCCGGGCGAGCAGTATTCGACGAGCCGCTGCGGGAGCGCTATCACGTATTCTCGAAGCGTCTATCTCAACAGCGACCGGATGTTCGTTCACGCCCCTGGAATGGAAGACGATGATTCAGGCCATCGAGGCTCAGGCCGATCCTTCAGCCACAGAACGTAGTCCAGCGTCGGAGGCTCGCCCCCGAGCTGCCGCAGGCGAGTCGCGGACTGCGATCGGTGACCCTGGCTGTGCAGGCAGACCTGCATCAGCGCGTCACTGAGCGCGACGCGCCGATCTGCAAAGTACGGCGACTCCAGCATCCGCGCGAGATCCGATTCCTGAAGTCGCTCGAGCCACCGCTGTTCCTGATCCTGCGTCTCGCGATAGCGCGCCACGATCGGCTCGAGCGTTTCAGGCACCTCCCTTTCAGCATCCGCCGAAAACGGCAGGCCCTGACAGAGGTGAATCCAGAATCGATGCGCGAGCAGCACGTGATGGAGGAGCTTGCGCAGCTCCGGATCGCGCGCGGCGGCGTCGTGCCGCCTGATCGCGTTTACCATCGATGCATCGGCCCACGCCTGATGCCGGAAGAGGTCCCGAATCACCGCCAGCATGTCCGCATTATACGAACGAGGCCAACGGACAATCGCAGAGCTATACTGGGCCGGACCGAGCCCGGTACTGCGGACGTCGTCTCCAGATGCGCGATGAGCAACTCAGGACCCTCGGAACCTGCTCCGCTGACCACCATGCGGCGACTCCTCCTGATGGTCGTGACCCTCGGGATGCTTGGAACAGCGGCCGACCTCTTGCTCCTGGCGCATTACGAAAGCGGATGGCAGCTCGCGCCGCTGATGCTGATCGGCCTGGCCCTGCTGGTTGTCGCCTGGCTCGTCGTCAGCAGCGGATGGCGCGCCGTCACGGCGATGAGGTTGGCGATGGTCAGTCTCATTGCGGCGGGCGGCGTGGGCATGCTGCTCCATTACGGTGGGAACAGTGAATTCCAGCGCGAGATCGATCCCGCGATTGCGGGATGGGCGCTCGTGGTGAAAGTGATGACGGCGAAAGCACCGCCGGCGCTCGCCCCGGCGGGCCTGATCCAGCTCGGCCTGCTCGGCCTGCTCTATACGTATCGACATCCCGCGCTGCAGTGGCGCACCGACGTACACCTTGTGAAGAGGAGCACACCATGAGAATGGCACGCGCGTTCGCCGTCTTCGTCCTGCTGACCACGGCCGTGTCGCAGGCGCAGGTCGGGAAATCCCTGGGCGTCGTCGACGCGAACACCGCCGTTGAAAAGGATCTCCTCGGCATGCCGCACATGACCGCGGACCGCGTGAAGGGGTTGATCGAGAAGCGGCCCTTCGCCAGCATTACCGACCTGAACCGATACTTCCTGGCCCAGGGGCTCACGCAGGAGCAGGCGATGGAGTTCTACGGCAAGGCGTTCGTGCACATCAACCTGAACACTGCGACACCCGAGGAGATCCTGCTCGTACCGGGCGCCGGCAAGCGCATGGTCCGCGAGTTCGCCGAGTATCGGCCGTGGAAATCGTACGCGCAGTTCGACAAGGAAATCGGCAAATACGTCGGGGCCGAGAGGACCGCCCAACTCGCCCAGTACACGTTCATCCCGATTCGTCTGAACACCGCGGGCGATGACGACATCCTGAGCATTCCCGGCGCGGGTCAGCGGATGGTTCGGGAATTCAAAGAGTACCGTCCATGGAAGACGAAGGAGCAGTTCCTGAAGGAGATCGGCAAGTACGTCGGCGCCACCGAGACCGAGCGGCTCTGGCGCTACGTCGTGATCGACTGAAGGCCTGGTGACCCGGCCTATTCCACGCGCAGAGCAGTCCGGGCGATGACTATCGATGACTGATCCGACATCGCGCGGAAGTACCCGACGAAGCGCCGCGGTTCGTCGGCATCGTACTGTGCGAGGTTCTGCGCCCAGCGGAAGGATATCGGCTGATAGCGGAGCACGACGTCCACGTCGAGCGGTCCGGTCGTAGCACCGAGTATCACGCGATACCGGACGCGGTCACCGTCGGCAGTGAAGTTGCGATCTGTCGCGGCGCTTCCTCGGACCGCGATATCGTCGCCGGCGCTCGACTTGTCGAAGCCGCGAGGCAGCAGCCGGTTGTCCTTCACGAACCTGATGCCCTTCAGCAAGCCGGTCGTCACCACGCCGGCACTGTCGACCATCATCGACTCATAGATCTGCACCTCGTCTGCCGAGCTGATGTCGTCGTGATGCGGTTCGTATCTGCTCGCGTCCGCGTCGTTGTCGTTGCCGGCAATGGCCCCGGAGGACTGCACCGCGCCTGATTCGAACACTGCACGACCGGTCTGGTCCCGGACGGTCACATGCAACCAGCTTCGGCGTGAGGGGTAGCCAGTCGGAAACTTGTGACCGGTCATATTCCGCACCAGCACGTCGACGCTCAGGAGACCATTCTCCGCGCGCGAAGCGGTTGCGGAGATGGCTGCGGTGCTCGACTGCAGCTGCAGCGTGGTTGCGCGGGCGTTCGCATCGAGCTCGCCAGCAAGCGCGTCGACGCCCAGGTCAGCCCGATACCTGTTCAGGATGCGAAGCATGAAGACGTTCCCGCCGACAAACGTGTGGCGGCTGAGTCCCTGACGGGGCTCGCCGAGGACGGACGCGATCGCCGTCGGTTCCGGCACTTCCGGCATGTGGCATGACTGGCAGCTTCGCGCCTCGCGATACGCACTGTGTTGCCACTCGAGATATGGAACCTGCTCGGGGAGTGAGCCGATGACCTCGCCTCGTGGTCCGAGGGCCTTGGTGTACAACGTGTGACACGTCGCGCACAGCGACGACTCCTGGATGTGGCTGGCTTCTGTCGGGGTGACAGCGGTTGCCGAATGCATCACACGCAGGCGGCCTGCGTCCACCTGGAATGGCCCGAACATGGTCGCTCCGGAATCCCCGGCAGGGGCGACGACAAAACCTCCGCTGAAGCTCGCCGGCGTGCCGAGCCGCTCGCGGCTAATCTGGTGGCAGAGGGTGCAGGACACACCGTCGGCGGCGAGTCGAGCCCCGTCCGAGTCCTTCTGCCCGACAGGCAGGTGGGCGAACACCTCTCCTTCGGCGCCCGCCGATCGAGCCAGCGTCCGCGCCATCGGCATGTGGCACGTGGCGCATTCGTCCTCGATCGCCTTTGCCTGGGATGGATGATCGAGTGTTTCTCGCCTGACTGACGCCTGCCAATAGGGATCGCGCGACGAGTTGGCCATGATCGATCCGCGCCACGCGGTCCCGATCGAGACATCCTCGCCCGATGGCGACGTCAGGCTGTTGTGACACGCGAGACAGTTGTCGGAGGTCTGAAAGCGTGGCGTCAGCGACGCGTCCTTCCGCCGCTCCGGGCCGGGCCCCTGCGCGAAGATGACCACGCCGAGCCAAACGCCGAGTGCGCCGATCAGGACGCCGAACCTAGCGCCAGCCATCGAACAGACCGCCATCGAACCAATCCCAGAGAAAGTAGGTCAAGACTTGCACATCCCGATCGGCGCGATCGGTGAGCGGAATCCGTAGGCCGGCATTGATCAGGATGTGTTGACGCCGGCTGAGGCTCACCTGCAGCTGTGGGACGAGATCCCACTGCGTGCGCTCATCGCTGTCGAACGCCCTCGCGCCGACGACCTCCACGATTGGCGTCCAGGAGCGGCCGAAGCGATCCTGCATGAAGCTCTTGCCGAACGCGGTTCGCCAGAACGCCTCGCGGTCGGCTTGCTCGCGGTTCCACGGGAGCTCGACTCCCGCCTGGAACTGCACGAAGCCATCCGAGGGAAGGCTCTGCCCAACGGCCACGAACGGCTCGAACACCTTCACGCCCTGTCCGAATCCCTCGTTTTCCTTGCCGGTCGGAAGGATCAACTCCGCCGCGGCGCTCACAATCGTGCCGGCGTCGTGCGAGTGATACAGGACGTGTTTGAAGGCGAAGGCCGCATCGCCAAGCCCGGTCTGCCAACCTCCGCTGACATCCTTCTGGACGGCCACGGGAATCGCAACCTCGAACTGGCTGCGCGGGCCCAGGCGCTGTTCGTAAAGCAGTTCGTTTTCGACAGCCTCGCCGCCGACGATCGCGGTGCTGACAACCGTCTCGTTCTCGGGGAACGCTTTCTCGGTCAGGAGCGGCCGCGGGAAATTGAGCTCGCCACGCGGCCAGGCCTTGCTCTGGCAAAGACTCCGGATGTAAGCAAGCGTCAGCTCGATGTCTCGGCTCGACAGCGCGTCGCCGAACGCGGGCATCCGGCGATCGAACGCCCGAATCGGCCCGCCCATGTGCACGATCGCGGCCCAGTCGGCGTCGGTTTCCGGCGTGGAAAACGCGCAGTCCGTGAGGTCGGGCAGCGGCGTGTCGAAGCCCACCGTCGTTCGCGGTTGGCCGCGCCCGTCGAGCCCATGGCACGCGGCGCACGCGGAACGATAGAGTCGTCGGCCTTCATCCTGGGCCGCCGGTGACCCCTGCGCCGCCGCGGATATGGCGGCCAGGGCAACAAGAATGATCTGCGCAACGAGCATGGCTGCGTCCGTTCGCTCCGAAAGCCACGCAGCCTAACACGCACGTCATGAAGACCGATAACCTGCGACTGTTCTCAGATTGGCGACGATCTGGCTTGACGCGCCTGGGCCGGCAGTGGCACCCTCGCGTTCGGGATGGGCAACGGTTCGCGCTGGGCAGGCCTCGCTGCCTTGTTCCGTGATGGTCGGTTCGCCGCCCGCGGACTTCGCCGAACGCCGGTCTTCACGCTCGTCGCAATCCTGTCGCTGGCCGTCGGTCTCGCGCTCGCGACGACCACCATCTCGGTCGTCAACGCATACCTGATCCGATCGCTGCCGTATCCGGAAGCGGACCGGCTGTACCACGTGCGGTACGCGCCGCCGGGTCCGTGGGAACCGCGCGGGATGACGGCGCTCGACTGGACGTCGGTCGAGGACGTCGTCGAGTTCCCCATCGCAGCGTCTGGTGAGTCGTTCTATTTCAGCGATGGCGGCTACACGGTGTCGTTGCGAGGACTGCGGGTGACGCGTGGCTTCGTGAACGGCCTGGGCGTCCTGGCCGCGGCGGGACGAGGATTCACGCCCGAGGACTTCGTCGACGGCAGCGAACCCGTCGCGCTCATCGGGCATGCGGTGTGGCGCGACCGGTTCGGATCGGATCCCGGGGCGATCGGCCGCACGATGCGCGTCGCGCCGGAATCCGCTTCTGACAGAGCCGAGACGCTCCGGATCGTCGGCGTGCTTCAGCCAGGTTTCTACTACGGCCGTGACAGCAGGCTGAGCGTCGAAGTGCTGGTGGCGCACACCGTTCCATTGCGGGTCTACATGGTCCGCTTGCGGGATGGAGTCCCGACGGGCGCGGCGGAACGCCGCCTCACGGACGCCGCGCGGCGCGCCGCGACATCGCCGATTCCTGATGACTGGAGCGGCGTCCAGCTCGAGTCCGCCCACGATCGCTGGGTTGGAAGCCTCCGGCCCGTCCTGCTCGGCGTGACGGTGGCCGTGAGCCTCGTGCTCGTGATCGTCTGCGCAAACGTCGCCGTACTCGTGCTGCTCCGCTCGATGCAGCGCCGCAGGGAAGTCGCCGTGCGTCTGGCGCTAGGCTCGGCATGGTGGCAGATCGCGCGGATGCTCCTGATGGAAACCTCACTCGTGTGCGGCTTAGCCGCGGTGGCCGGCGTCGCCATCGCGTCCGCGCTGCTCGCCGCGCTCGCGCCCCTCATCGAAAGGCAGCTTGCCCGGCCGGCGCCGGCTGCAACCGGCATCACGATTGATACGACGGTCCTCCTGATCGTCGGCGGCGTCTCCGCGCTGGTGGTGATCGCACTCTCGCTGGCGCCGCTCACGTCCTGGGGTCGCGCCCTGACGAATGCCCTGCGGCTGGACGAACGGGTCGCAAGCGAAGGACGAACGACGCGACGCCTGCGGAGCGGGCTGATCGCATTCGAGGTCGCGGGCTCGCTGGTTCTGCTCATCGCCTGCGGGCTGATGATTCGCAGCGTCATCAGGATGGTTGACACGGATCTCGGGTTCGACACGGACGGGCTCGCCAGGTCCCGGATCATGCTGCGCGCCCGAAACTACCCGGATGCCGCGGCGTTTCGGCAGTTCCACGGACGATTCGCTGCCGGCGTCTCGGACGCCGTGGGGTCGACAGTCGTGTTCAGCAGCTGGCCGCCCTTCGTTCCCCCTCCCACGCACCTCATCGAGACGGCCACAGAAAATGCAGCGGTGAACGCCGGCGCCATCACGGTCAGCGCCGGATACTTTTCGACCTTTGGTATCCCAATTCGCGAAGGGCGCGAGTTCACGGCGGAAGAAGCGTCCAGTGGGTCGCCGGTCGCCCTCGTCAGCGAGACGCTCGCCAGGCGGCTCTGGCCCGCGGGCGGCGCGCTCGGCCGGACGGTGCGTGAAGTGGAGCAGACACCGGGTGGCCCCACCCCGGGGCCCTGGCGCACGATCGTCGGGATCGCCGGCGATGTGCGGCAGGCCTACGATGACGACGAGCGGAGTGATTTCTATTCGCCAAGGACGCCCGATGGGCGGTTCGGTTCGTTCTATCTCCGCACGCGCCGGCCCGGGCCGCTCTTGTACGAGGACGTCCGCCGCGCCGCGGCTGCCATCGATCGCGATGCGGTCATCGATCCGCCTCGACTCGTCGCCGGCGACGATCAGGCGCTCGCCGGAACGCAGTTCCTGACCTCTCTATTGACGGGGTTTGCCGTCATCGCGGCCGGTCTCGCGATGCTCGGCATCTACGGTGTCACCGCATACGCGGTGCAGCAGCGGCGCAAGGAAATCGCCATCCGGGTCGCGCTCGGCGCGTCCGACCGTGCGGTCATGAGGATGTTCCTGCGGGAGGGTGCTCTGGTCCTCTGTGCGGGCACGCTGACGGGACTCGTCGGCGGCGCGATCACATCGCGAGCGCTCAGCAGCCAGATCTTTGGCGTACAGAGCATCGACGCTGCGACGTTCGGTCTTGCAGCAACGGTGCTGCTGGCCGCTGGATTCGCCGCCGTGTTCTGCGCCGCGCGCCGCGCGGCACTCACCAATCCGGCGAGCGCCCTCAACGCACGGTGAACGGAGGGGGCGGAGGGAAGGAGATCACACACGGAGACGCGGAGACGCGGAGGACAACTAGGGTTTCCCAGAAGACCATACTTCGTTGCTTCGTGCCTCCGTGTGTGATCCCCTCCGTTCTCTCCGCCCCCTTACTTCGTCTCCCCCTGGGGGCTCGTCGTCATCGTCGATCGTCCGCCGGTCGTCTTCGACCAGTAGTTGATCCACTCCTGACGGATGCCGTTGGCGCGCTCGATCAGCTCGCGGCTCGGCGGCGAGCCCTTCATCACAATCGCGACGATGCCCGTGTTGAACTGTTTCCGGGCCTGCTCGTACGGCGGCATCCGCGGGCCGTTCGCGGCAATCACGTCCTGAATTCTGATGTTCACCCTGTCGGCGCGGAAGATGGGATTCCCCTTGTCATCCTTCCCCGCTGCAACGAGGTTGCGAAGCAGAAAGAAGTCGGGCACCTCAGGCGCCGGAATAATCCCCATGAAGTAGAGATCGAGGTGTGAATAACCGTTGGCGGGCACGTAGAAATCGTCGTCCAGCTGCGTGAACGTGCCGTCGCCGTTGTCCTTCCACGCGCCGCCACCCATCGCTGATGCTTCGACGGGACGGCGGTACGGATACGCGGCCGGGACCTGGAGCCCGCGCGCCCAGTGCGTCGGGCCGAGCGGAAACGTCTCGCCGTTTACGGTGGCTGATGCGAAGGCCGCCCAGCGATGGCCGAGCTCGTGCCCGATTTGCGACATCCCGAGGTTGTAGCCGTTCATCGTTCCATCCGGCGATCGCTCCATCCCCTGGTTGGAGCCGATGTAGATCGGCTGAATGAACGTCGATTGAAGGCGGCCACCGCTGCAGAAGCTCTCCGGTCCGCGTCCGCCGCCGCCCGGGCGGAATCCGGTGATGGAGTTGTCCATCGGTCCGGTCGCGGGAGTGCCCGCTTCCTGATTGTCGACGCGGAAGTCCGAATACCACGCGAGGAAATCGAACCGATCGCCGAGGGCCTTGATCACCGAGCAGGCCATGTCCGCGGTACGCGGCAGGCCGGCGTGGTGAAACGACTCGAAGACGATCGAGAACGGACCGTCGCGGCGGTTCACCGCGGACAGGTCGATCTCCGGGCTGCGCAGACCATCGAGCTTCGTGACCACCGGTTGAAGCTGATCGACGGTCGCAGGTGGTGTACCGGCAGCCATCGCGTCCACCGCCATACCGATCTGCTCGCCGGACTTGAATGCTCTGGGCAACGTGCCGACGAGGGAGATCGTGTTCCCCTCGATCCTGACGCTGGTCGAGGCGCCGGTACCGGACGCGACGTAGCGAGGCGTCCCGCCACCACCGCCACCGCCGCCGCGGCCCTGTGTCGTTCCTCGGATAGTCCACATGACGTCGGCATCCATCGTCTCGACACCGGTCGCAAACGGTTTGTCGAAGTCAAACGCCACACGATAGGCGATGCCGCCCAGCTGGGCGTCCCCTTGGGGAATGATCGGCCCGCGAGTCTCGATGGCAACCTCGAGAAATAGGCCGTCGATGACAGATGCCTTGACGCTTCTGATGTCGAGATGAGCCCCAACCGCGGGATCCTCCGGATCCGCAAACGTGGCCACCTGACGTTTGGCGCCGGTCGTCACCATGGGATACAACCCGACGATCGCGTCCTTGACCGCGACCTCGTCGTACCGAGAAATCGATGCCTCCGTCCTTTCGCAAGACCGCCTGGAACCGGTTCACCGTTGGCACCCACGTGAAATCGAACACACCAGCCGAGGGCTCCGTGAGCGTCCACGTCACGACGACCCGATCCGCCAGCTCTTTGACGAAGCGCGGTCCGGAGACGCGTGGCTTGAGGAACACGTCGATCGCGGGGTTGGCGTTGACCAGGGTGCTGGCGGCCTCTCGCAGCTCCGCGAACCGGCCAACCGTCGCCCCGCCACCACCGCCGCCACGGCCGCCCCGGCCCTGTGGCGGATCGACACCGAAACTGATCGTCCCGGTCTGCCCCACGACGAATGAGTTCCAGCTCTTGCCCGAGTATGGGAACGTGAAGTTGCGGAGCGTCACCAGCGGCTCCTTCAGCTCGGTGCCGAGCTCCGCGTCCCACTGGACCGGCATGTTCTGCGCGCGGTAGCCGGCCCCGTCACGCGTGAAGCGAAGCGTCCGCCGGCCCAGATCGAACAGGTTGGGCGACGCGATGACGCCTGCGTCCAGTTCGAGGACGATCAGGTCCCCCCTGGTCGTGACCGTGCCTATCGACCGGCCGGGAGGCTGCGGCTGGTTCTGCGCGCCCAGCGCGGCCACCATCATGAAGAGCCCAAGAATGAAGAGCCCCAACGTCCCGTCCTGACAGCGCTTGCGGATCATCTGCTCAACTCCACGGTTTGCTCACGACTCCACTCCGGCCGACACTACAATAGCCGAACAACCTTCCCCGGAGCTTCGATGACTAAGACGCGTTCGGCGTGCCTCCTGCTTACCGCGGCGACGACGATCGGCCTGACGGTCTGGCCGTCAGCGCAGCAGCAGGCCCCGAACCAGCCAGGGACAAAAATGACGGAGGCGCAGCTTCGCGAAGTCATCGATCTCGCGAGGGCGGGCCGGAAGCTGACGCCGAAGTCGTGGCCGAACGGCGCCCGCGTCGCGGTCTGCCTGAGTTTCGACACCGACACCGAGGCGCCGCACCTGCGCGACGGCACGACGTCTCCGACGGCGCTGTCGGCGGCGGAGTTCGGCGCGCTGACGGGCATGACGCGAATCCTCGCGATGCTCGATCGGCATCAGGTGCCGGCGACGTTCTTCATGACGGCGGTCGACGCCATGCTGCACCCCGAGATGGTGGCAGGCATCCAGAAGAGCGGCCGCCACGAGATCGGGGTTCACGGGTGGATTCACGAGACGCCCACGCGGCTGACCGCGGACGAGGAGGAGCGGCTGCTCGATCAGGCCATCAGCTACCTGACGAAGGCCACCGGCAAACGGCCCATCGGGTATCGCGCGCCGTCATGGGCGTTCAGCACGGCCACGCTCGATCTGATCCTGAAGAAGGGGTTTCAGTACGACAGCAGCCTGCAGGCCATGGACGAACCGTACGAAGTGGTCTCGCGCGGCAAGCCGACCGGCCTCGTGGAGCTCGCCATCGACTGGACGCTGACGGAAACGCCGTTTCTGGGCTCGAACGGCCGCATGCCGCAGCCCGAGCTGCTCTACAAGCTCTACAAGGATGAATTCGACGGCGCCTACGAGGAACGCACGATGTTCGTGCTGACGCTGCACCCGTATCTCAGCGGGCATCGCGCGCCGATGCAGCATCTCGATCGATTCGTCGCGTACATGAAGTCGAAGCCCGGCGTGTGGTTCGCCACGGCCGCGGACATCGCGCAGTACGTGCGCGAGCAGGCCGGCATGCCGACGCGCTGACCGTTCAGTGTTTCCTGAGGCCAGCCGCAAGCGAACGGTAAGCACCTGGGTACCGTGCCGAGCGCCTCGAAGTAGTTGTCCGAGACCAGCTCCGCCGCGAGCGGACGGCCTTTGGACGAGACGTACCTCGTGCTCGCCGCGAGCACGTCGCGTGAGCCACACGTGGTGGGTCGCGTCATGGAAGCGCTCCCGGGCAACGGTGACGTTCCCGAACGCTCTGGAGGCCGCGTGGCGCGCCTCGCCGGGGCTGAGCCCCTCGGCGATGAGCCGGTCGGTCTCGAGATCGAGGTGGGATTCGAATCTCTTCTGAGAAGTCCTCGTCGTCTCGGGTCGACATCCAACCCGAGTATGGCGGACGCCGGGTCGAGTGTCAACCCGACGAACGAGTGGGCCTTCTGGGCCGCCGCGCGGGCGGGGCCGCCAGCTCGTACGCGTGCTGCAGCCGCTCGGAGACCTCCGTCCAGTTCGGACGGTTATCAAGATACACGCCCACCCATCCGGACGGCCCCACGTAGGGCGGACTGAAGTACCGGTCCGGCGCGCGCGAAATCAGCATGTCCTGCGTCGTGTGCGTAGCACGGCACCAGACCGCGTGCCGCCCGGCGCCGTGATGGTTCGCCGCGTCCGCAAACGTCGCGAACATGCGCTTGCCGACCCAGAACGTCGGTTCCCCGTGCGACGTCTTCTCCCACGCCCCGTCCAGTCCCAGGCACAGCGCCCGAATCTTCGCGATGGGAGATGCGTTGGTCTTGCTCTGTCGAGGCATGACTGATGGTCTCAGGAATCGTAGCGGCCCCGGAATCCTGCCGTTCGTCACCGGTCGGGCAGGCCCGGGTTGCGGACATCATAGACTTACGTGATGCAGGATATCCGGCTCGCCTTCCGCACGCTTACTGCCTCGCCTCCTACATCCCTGCGACGGGCGGCGGGATCTCGCCGCTCGCGGCGCTCGGACGCTGATCGCTTCCAGGCCCTCGGCGCGGCTGACCTCAGCTCTCCGAACCGCGCTCCGGAACAGCGCAGCTCGAAACTCCACCGCACGTGGCACCGCGATTGCGACTGCTCCACTCAGGAGATGAACACCCCATGAGCAATACCATGCTCGTCGTGATCGTTGCTGTCGTGATCGTGGTGGCGTTTGCGGCGTGGCTGCTGATGACACGACGTCGACATGAACACCTCAAGTCGCGGTTCGGGCCGGAATACGAGCGTACGCTGCGAGACGCGGGAGACACGCGACGCGCGGAATCGCTTCTGGAACGCCGCGAAAGCCGAGTCAGCAAATACCAGATCCGACCGCTGTCGCCGGAAGAAGCCCAGCGGTTCGGGACTGCGTGGCAACTGCTGCAGTCACGGTTCGTCGACGACCCGGCTGTTTCCGTCAGGGAAGCTGACACCCTCGTTACCGAGCTCATGACGGTACGTGGGTATCCGATGACCGACTTTGACCGCCGCGCGGAAGATCTTTCGGTCGATCACCCGCACGTCGTGCAGCACTACCGTGAGGCGCACGCCATTGCGGACCGCCATGCGCAGAACGCGGCCACGACAGAGGACCTGCGTCAGGCACTGGTCTCGTACCGCGCGCTCTTCGAGGAGCTGCTCGAAGTGCGCGAACTGGAAAGGAAGCGAGCGTAACTATGAATCCGACCGACGTCGATCATCAACTGCGGCCGTCCGGCACGCCGCGCGCGGACGACGAAGCGCCCGCGGCGCTCCTCGCCACCGAGGACGCGGCCGGCTATCGCACGCGCTGGGGCGCAATACAGACCGGGTTCGTCGACGAACCGCGAAAAGCGGTGGAACAGGCCGACGCGCTCGTGGTGGAGCTGATGAAACAGCTCGCCGAGCTGTTCACCGCCCAGCGCAGCCACCTCGAGTCGCAGTGGGAACGAGCCGAGCAGGCGTCGACCGAGGACCTCAGGCTCGCCATGCGGCGGTACCGGTCGTTCTTCGAGCGGCTGTTGTCCATGTGATGGGCGCCGGCCACACGCCACTCGCTGACGTGTGGCCGGCGTTGCCTACGGCGCCGTGAGGCCCGGCGCAACCGACAGATACAGGCCGTTGAAGAACAGCTTGTAGGTGCCGTGCGGCTGCGAGCGGAAGAGGATCTCCGGCGCGAATCAGGAACACGCCGGCCCTTGCCGACGCGTCGCCTCGATGATCGCGATGCCCTTGTCGAGGTAGCTGCTGGCCCCACGCCCAGCCGCTGCGGAGCGGCGTCGCCGTCGGCGAACCAGGCGATCGGCGCACGCCTTTGCGCCGCGGCATCGGCGGCCAGCTTGAACACCGGATCGTTGTCGAAGAAGACGTCGAGCTGCTTGTCGAGCCCGTGCGCGAGCGGATTGCGTGTCGTCGACCGCGACGCGCAGCACCGCGCCCGGCACGTAGAACTTCTCGCGCGGCAGCGCGGTGCCGTTCTCGACCAGGTGATTGGCCGCCGGCAGGCCGAACTGCTGCACCGCGCCCATCGCCGCGGCGCCGATCGCGATGACGCGTGCCGCCCTCTTCACGAACTGCTTCGACCTGCGCGAGCGTCTGCGCCGACACCTGGCCCTGACGGCGCGCGAACTCCTCCGGAATCGGCTGCGGCGTGAACCCGCGCGGCCGCCGCGCCCGCACCCTGGCCGCGCCCGCCGCCCTGGCCGCGACCGGTTCCGGCGCGCCGGCCGGCGCTGCGCCCGGCGCGTCACCCGCGGCTCCGCCGCCGCGTCCGCCGCGGCCGCCACCACCGCTGCAGCCCGGCGCCGTTGAACACGATCACGTCGTACTTCGCGCGCAGGTCCGCCTTGTCGAGATCGGGCGGGAACACGCGCTCGTACGGGAACTCGAAGTTCTCGAGGACGAGGCGCGTCCAGCCCGACGGCATGTTGTTGCTGCCGTACGTGATCGAACAGCGCGATGCGCGGCGCGCGCAGCTTCGCGACGCGTCCCGCCGGCGCCGTCGCCGCCGGCTGGAAGCTGACGCCGAGCTCCGCCGCCGCCTTCTCGACGATCGCCCGCGTCGTCGGCCTTCGCGGCGACGTAGAACGTGCCCGGCGCCCATCGGCCCGTTCTGCGAGCCACGACACGTCTTCGCCGGCCTTCAAGCAGCCGGTTGACGACGATGAAGCTGTCGTTCGCCTGGTGGCTGAAGTAGTAACCGGCCGGCGCCGCGGACGTCGCTGATCCGTGCCGGCCGGAACCTTCGCGAAGTCCGTCAGCGCTCCGAACGGGCCGTCGAAGTCTTCGAGGATGCGATCGAACTTCACGCCCATCTGGAACGCCAGCGTGTAGCCGGTCGAGTCGTACGGCGGCGTCGGCGCGCCACCCGGGTACGGAATGTCGTCCGGGATGATCCTGCGGCTCGAACATGTCGAGCACGTGCGGCCGGAACGCCTGCGCCGTCTTCACGACGTACGAGTTGGCGGGATAGCTCTTGCCGTCCACCGTGAACGGCGCCGTGGCGCGCTGGATCGTGATGCCGGTCTTCATCAGCGTGTTGACGAACCGCGTCGCGGTGCCGAAGTCCGGCTGATCGGCCGGGATGATGAAGCCGCGCGGATCGCGCAGCTCCGGCGACGTCAGCGCGGTGTAGAGCGGATTCGTCCGCCACGACCGCCACCGCGCCTCCACCGCCACCGCCACCGCCACGTCCGCCACGCCCGCCCGCGCTCATCGTCGACGCGGCGCCCGGAATCGGCCGGCCGTCGATCGGCCCGGCGGCGACGAGCCCGTCCTGCACGCGCGCCATCTCGTGCGGCGTGAACGTCCAGTGATCCTCGCTGCCCCACTGTAATCTCGTCCTTGCCCATCCTGTAGATGTTGTAGAGCACGCGCTCGCGGTACCGCGACGCGTAGTCGAGAATCGCGCGGTTGGCCGTCATCGAGTACTCGATCGACTGCCGCATGTGCCATTCGGTCTGCGGCTTGATCGGCCACCACATGTTCGAGTCGCGCAGCTGCTTGCCCGGCACGAACGGAATGGCGATCGGATCGGGACTGCCGATCGTCTCGGTCAGGATGCCGATCATGTTGTGGAAGTGCGCGGTCGTGCGGATGCCGCCGTTGAACCACGTCGAGTACGGCGCGCCGCGCCGCTGCGTCACGCCCGGCTTTCCCTCGGTCAGGAACCGCTCCATGCATCATCGCGCCGACGACGTCGATGCCGGCGATGGCGTAGGGGTGCTGGTAGTAGTTGAACGGATCGCGGAACGGCGGCGCGAACATCACCGTGCCCTGCGGGCCGGTCTGGTGATGGTTGTACATGATCTGCGGGTACCACTCGCGGTACATCACGCGGTTGATGTTCGTCGACTCGGCGAG